>NZ_CP130153.1:0-5548004 GCF_030505655.1 Klebsiella ornithinolytica | reverse complement strand
GGCGGACTCCACTCGAACATAAAATCGATATAAAGAAAAAAAGAAACAATCGTGATTGTTGGCACACGTCGACAAGACCCTGCATTGGCCGAAAAGCCCCTGCACAAAAGGGGTGACGCGTGAACCGCTATCTGCGGTATTTATCCGATGCGGATCGGTGGATCGCGATCAGGACCGGGGATCATAGCCTAAACTGAGAAAGATATCTTGTGTTTCTCAACAGATTCTTCCCGATTTATCCACAGGAAGGATCGAAGCCGGGTAAGTGTAATCGATCCGGAGAGGAGTGAGGCACGATTTCGCCCACATATTGGAAAATTTAATGAGCTATGCTGGTTTAGGGCCTAAACGATCTAACAAAGATCCTTTGCGATCCTTGCGCTTTACCCGTCAGGCCGTATAATCCTCCACCCGGCGCGTAATGCCCGTTTTCCGTTGCCTGTCGCAGGTCATTTTTTGTGCGGCAAGGTGCGAGAAATAAGGAAAGAGAATTGACTCCGGAGTGTACAATTATTACAATCCGGCCTCTTTAATCACCATCGCTGCCGCGTAAGTCGTTCGAAGTTCGTTCGGGTATACGCAAAAGTCAGTGAAATTATTCAAGTTTAGGTAGAAACCGCCATGAAACGCACTTTTCAACCGTCTGTACTGAAGCGCAACCGTTCTCACGGCTTCCGTGCACGTATGGCTACTAAAAATGGTCGTCAGGTTCTGGCACGTCGTCGTGCTAAAAGCCGTGCTCGTCTGACCGTTTCCAAGTAATAAAGCTAACCCTGCGTGGTTAAGCTCGCATTTCCCAGGGAGTTACGTTTGTTAACTCCCAGTCATTTCACTTTCGTCTTCCAGCAGCCACAACGGGCTGGCACGCCGCAAATCACCATCCTCGGCCGCCTGAATTCGCTGGGGCATCCCCGCATCGGTCTTACCGTCGCCAAGAAAAACGTTAAACGCGCACATGAACGCAATCGGATTAAACGTCTGACGCGTGAAAGTTTTCGTTTGCGTCAACATGAACTCCCGCCAATGGATTTCGTGGTGGTGGCAAAGAAAGGGGTTGCTGACCTCGATAACCGTGCTCTCTCGGAAGCGTTGGAAAAATTATGGCGCCGCCATTGTCGCCTGGCTCCCGGGTCCTGATAGGCCTTATACGGGTCTATCAGCGCCTGATTAGTCCGCTACTCGGGCCGCATTGTCGTTTCACGCCAACCTGTTCAAGCTACGGAATTGAGGCATTGCGCAGGTTTGGAGTGATAAAAGGCAGTTGGTTGACAGTGAAACGCGTATTAAAATGCCACCCTTTACACCCTGGTGGTGACGATCCCGTCCCGCCTGGACCATTTGATACCAGAGAACACTAACGATGGATTCGCAACGCAATCTTCTTATCATCGCTTTGTTGTTCGTGTCTTTCATGATCTGGCAAGCCTGGGAGCAGGATAACAATCCTCAGGCTCAGCAACAGACCACGCAGACAACGACCACAGCAGCGGGTAGCGCCGCCGACCAGGGCGTACCGGCCAGTGGCCAGGGGAAACTGATTACGGTAAAAACCGATGTGCTTGAGCTGACCATCAACACCCGCGGTGGTGATGTGGAGCAAGCGCTGCTTCCGGCTTATCCGAAAGCACTGAAGTCGACTGAACCGTTCCAGTTACTGGAAACCACGCCACAGTTTATCTATCAGGCTCAAAGCGGCTTAACCGGTCGTGATGGCCCGGATAACCCGGCTAATGGAGCCCGCCCGCTGTATAACGTCGATAAAGATGCGTTTGTGCTGGCGGAAGGCCAGAACGAAATCGTCATTCCGCTGACGTATACCGATAAAGCAGGCAACGTCTTCACCAAAACCTTCACCCTGAAACGCGGTGATTATGCGGTGAACGTGGGTTATAACGTGCAGAACGTTGGCGAAAAACCGCTGGAGATTTCTACCTTCGGTCAGCTGAAACAGACTGCCAACCTGCCAACCGCCCGCGATACGCAAACCGGTGGCCTGTCTACGATGCACACCTTCCGTGGCGCCGCGTATTCAACGTCTGAATCGAAATACGAAAAATATAAATTCGATACCATCGTCGATAACGAAAACCTGAACGTCAGCACCAAAGACGGTTGGGTGGCGATGCTGCAGCAGTACTTCACCACCGCATGGGTTCCGCAAAACAGCGGTACCAACAACTTCTACACCGCCAACCTCGGCAACGGCGTTGTCGCCATCGGCTATAAATCGCAGCCGGTACTGGTGCAGCCGGGTCAAACCGACAAGCTGGAAAGCGTTCTGTGGGTCGGCCCGGCCATTCAGGACAAAATGGCAGCCGTCGCGCCGCACCTGGATCTGACCGTCGACTACGGTTGGCTGTGGTTCATCTCCCAACCGCTGTTTAAGCTGCTGAAATTCATCCACAGCTTCCTCGGCAACTGGGGCTTCTCGATCATCGTTATCACCTTTATCGTTCGTGGCATCATGTACCCGCTGACCAAAGCGCAGTACACCTCCATGGCGAAGATGCGCATGCTGCAGCCGAAGATTCAGGCAATGCGTGAGCGTCTGGGCGATGACAAACAGCGTCAAAGCCAGGAAATGATGGCCCTGTATAAAGCAGAAAAGGTCAACCCGCTGGGTGGCTGCTTCCCGCTGATTATTCAGATGCCAATCTTCCTTGCGCTGTACTACATGCTGAGCGCCTCGGTTGAACTGCGTCATGCGCCGTTTATCCTGTGGATCCACGACCTGTCAGCACAAGACCCGTACTACATCCTGCCGATCATCATGGGCGCGACGATGTTCTTCATTCAGAAGATGTCTCCGACCACCGTGACCGACCCGATGCAGCAGAAGATCATGACCTTTATGCCGGTCATCTTTACGGTGTTCTTCCTGTGGTTCCCGTCAGGTCTGGTGGTTTACTATATCGTCAGCAACCTGGTGACCATTATTCAGCAGCAGCTGATTTACCGTGGTCTCGAGAAGCGTGGTCTGCATAGCCGCGAGAAGAAAAAGAGCTGATACTCTGCTTAAACCGCAGTAGCATCAATGCCAGAGAAGGCGGTCAATAGACCGCCTTTTTTACATTTACATAGAGAGTCATCATGAGCCATAACGACACTATCGTCGCCCAGGCAACCCCACCGGGACGCGGTGGTGTGGGCATCCTGCGCATCTCCGGCCTCAAAGCACGCGACGTCGCGCAAGCGGTTCTCGGCAAGCTGCCAAAACCGCGCTACGCCGATTATCTGCCCTTTAAAGATACCGACGGCACGCCGCTGGATCAGGGTATTGCGCTATGGTTCCCCGGCCCAAACTCCTTTACCGGTGAAGATGTGCTGGAACTCCAGGGCCACGGCGGCCCGGTGATTCTGGATCTGCTCCTGAAACGAATCCTGACGCTGCCGGGCGTGCGTATAGCCAGGCCCGGGGAGTTCTCTGAACGCGCGTTTCTTAACGATAAGCTCGATCTCGCCCAGGCTGAAGCGATTGCTGACCTGATAGACGCCAGTTCCGAGCAGGCAGCACGCTCGGCGCTGAACTCGCTGCAGGGCGCCTTCTCTGCCCGGGTGAATCATCTGGTGGAAGCGCTGACCCATCTGCGTATCTATGTCGAAGCCGCTATTGACTTCCCGGATGAGGAAATCGATTTTCTTTCCGACGGTAAAATCGAAGCCCAGCTCAACGGCGTGATTGCCGATCTTGATGCCGTTCGCGCCGAGGCCCGCCAGGGCAGCCTGCTACGCGAAGGGATGAAAGTGGTGATCGCCGGCCGCCCGAACGCCGGGAAATCGAGCCTGCTGAACGCGCTGGCCGGGCGCGAAGCGGCGATCGTGACCGATATTGCCGGAACCACCCGCGATGTACTGCGCGAGCATATCCATATCGACGGCATGCCGCTGCATATCATCGATACCGCAGGACTCCGCGATGCCAATGATGAGGTTGAGCGCATTGGTATTGAACGTGCCTGGCAGGAAATCGAGCAGGCTGACCGGGTACTGTTCATGGTGGACGGTACGACCACCAGCGCCGTCGACCCGGCGGAAATCTGGCCAGACTTTATCGAGCGTTTACCGGCGAAACTGCCGATTACCGTGGTCCGAAACAAAGCTGACGTCACCGGCGAAACGTTGGGTATCAGTGAAGTGAATGGCCACTCACTGATTCGACTGTCGGCGCGAACCTGTGAGGGCGTAGATGTCCTGCGCAACCATCTCAAGCAGAGCATGGGCTTCGATACCAACATGGAAGGCGGTTTCCTCGCCCGTCGTCGTCACCTGCAGGCGCTGTCAGAAGCCGCCAGTCATCTCCAGCAGGGCAAAGCGCAGCTGCTTGGCGCCTGGGCCGGTGAACTACTGGCCGAAGAGCTACGGCTCTCGCAACAGGCGTTGAGCGAGATCACCGGCGAATTCACCTCTGATGACCTGCTGGGGCGCATTTTCTCCAGCTTCTGTATCGGTAAATAACGCATCATCAATATACCTTGGTGAGCATGAACTAACCTGCATCAACTTAATGTTTATGCAGGTTTTTTTATTTTCCTGACCGGAGGTTTTTCCTTTCATCTCACGATCTCACCGACGCAAGGTTGCTTCCTACAACGTGGCATCATTAAATGTCATGAGCCTCCCACAGCAGGATACCGCCATGACTTCTGATTACGCCGTTATCGAGACCGTCCCGTCGGCAGAGGATTTTTGCCGTTTACGACGGATCTCCGGCATGTCACCGCGCCCGCTGGAGGGCGTGATAGCCGGATTGCCGCGCAGCTGCTACGGCGTCCATATTCTCTGGCAGGGAATTCCGGTTGGCATGGGTCGCATCGTCGGTGATGGCGCCGTGAATTTCGAGATAGTCGATGTCGCGGTCGATCCGGCGCACCAGGGAAAAGGGCTGGGTAGACTGATTATGGAGAATATTGTCCGCTGGCTGGATGCCAATGCCTTTCAGGGCGCGTATGTTTCTCTGGTTGCCGATGTCCCCGAGCTGTATGCGAAGTTTGGTTTTACTTCCGTGCGCCCGGCCAGCGATGGCATGGCCAAAGTCTGGTAGTTCATCGCAGAACGCAGCGAGGGTTTTTCCTCTCAGGAAATCATTGTTGTCCAAATGGCAACTCGTACTGCCGCGCAATAGCCATTACTCTGTACGCCTCTATTCTCGCGGGGGTTCTATGGCACGCTTTCTTATCTGCAGTTTTGCGCTGGTTTTACTCTATCCATCCGGCATCGATATGTATCTGGTTGGTTTGCCGCGTATTGCGCAGGACCTCGGCGCCAGCGAAGCACAGCTGCATATTGCATTCTCGGTTTACCTTGCGGGCATGGCCGCCGCGATGCTGTTTGCCGGCAGAGCAGCCGATAAATCCGGACGTAAGCCGGTCGCCATTTTCGGTTCGACGACATTTATTTTGGCCTCGCTGCTCTGCGCGCACGCGCAGAGCAGCGATCTCTTCCTGGTCGGGCGTTTTATTCAGGGCATCGGGGCGGGGAGCTGCTACGTCGTCGCCTTTGCCGTCCTGCGCGATACGCTCGACGATCGTCGTCGCGCCAGGGTGCTGTCGCTGTTAAATGGCATCACCTGCATTATCCCGGTCCTGGCTCCCGTTTTGGGCCACCTGATTATGCTGAAATACCCGTGGCAGAGCCTGTTCTACACCATGACCGGCATGGGGGTGATGGTCGGCCTGCTCTCGGTCTTTATGCTGCGGGAAACGCGGCCGGCAGCCCCTTCACCGGCTCTTGCCGGGCAGAAAAATGCCACGGAATCACTGCTGAACCGCTTTTTCCTCAGCCGTATCGTCATTACTACCCTCAGCGTAACGGCGATCCTCACCTACGTTAACGTCTCCCCGGTATTGATGATGGAGGAGATGGGGTTCGATCGTGGACAATACTCGATGGCGATGGCCTTAATGGCGCTGGTCAGCATGACGGTGTCGTTCTCAACGCCCTTTGCGCTCACCCTGTTTAAACCGCGTACATTGATGCTGACGTCACAGGTGATGTTCTTTACGGCCGGGGCTTTGCTCTGCCTTGCCACCAGCCAGACGGTAACCATGCTGGGTCTGGCGCTCATTTGCGCAGGCTTCTCTGTGGGCTTTGGCGTTGCCATGAGCCAGGCCCTGGGGCCATTTACTCTGCGGGCTGGGGTTGCCAGTTCGGTACTGGGGATTGCTCAGGTTTGCGGCTCTTCACTGTGGATTTGGCTCGCTGCCATCATCGGGTTAAGTGCCATGAATATGCTGATCGGGATTCTCATTGCCTGTAGCATAGTGAGTATTGTTCTGATTCTGGCCGCTTCCTCTGTCCGGGCTGCGCAACATAATGAAGAAATCCCTGTCGAGTCTCGATCTTAATTTATTACTCTGTCTGCAGCTTCTGACCCAGGAGCTCAGCGTCACCCGCACGGCGAAGCGCATGAACGTTTCGACGTCGGCGGTGAGTAAATCATTAGCTAAACTGCGCGCCTGGTTTGACGATCCGCTATTCGTCAAAACGCCGCTCGGTCTGTCGCCGACGCCATTGATGACCAGCATGGAGCAGGATCTGGCGGACTGGATGCAGATGGGCAATCAGATCCTCGATAAACCCCACCACATCATGCCGAGCGGTCTGAAGTTCGAACTGGCGGCGGAAACGCCGCTGCTGATGATTCTGTTTAATTCGCTGTCGCAGCAAATCTACCAGCGCTATCCCCAGGCGCTGATTCGCCTGCGCAACTGGGACTATGACTCGCTGGATGCGATCATTCGCGGTGAAGTCGATATCGGCTTTTGCGGACGTGAAACACATCCGCGTTCACGGGAGCAACTCAGCCAGCTGCCGTGGTATATCGATTTTGAAGTCCTGTTTACCGACCTGCCTCAGGTCTGGCTGCGCGCGGATCACCCGGCGCTCAACGAAGAGTGGAATCTGGAGACCTTTTTACGCTATCCGCATATCAATATCAGCTGGGAACAGAGTGATACCTGGGCGCTGGATGATGTTCTCCACGAGCTGGGGCATAAACGCACCGTTGCGTTAACCCTGCCGGGGTTTGAACAATCGCTGTTTATGGCCGCCCAGCCGAATCACACGATGCTGGCCACCGCGCCGCGTTATTGCCATCACTATAACCGGCAGCACCACCTGCCGCTGGTGTCGCGGCCGCTTCCGCTGGAGCCGCTATTGCTGGAAAAAACGCGGGTGCCCTTTACCCTGCTATGGCACAAACGCAACAGCGACAACCCGAAGATAGTCTGGCTCAGAGAAACGTTTAAGCGACTCTATGCGGACCCCCTCTGACGTGTTTTCTCCTGCCATCCCCGCCTGACTGCGCAAGAAATTGTAAAAATCGCGCAAATCCCTTTTCAAGGGGGGATTTCCGCATTAAAACCTATCAATACCAGGTGATAATAGACCCCCAACTTTTTCTCTGACCATTAATCACGGAGCGACGAATGGCAACGCATTTTGCAAGAGGGATACTCAGCACCAGGGAGCCGCTATCGACACGACTGTCCGCGGCCTGTCATCAATCCGCGCAGCGCCTGCCAGAATACCGACAGACCCGCTATCGCGCATCACGTTCGCTGCTCGCCGAACTGTTGTTTATGCTGTATGGCATTAGCGAGCTCCCCGAAATCATCAGCGAAGAGAACGGCAGACCCGTTTTTCGCGATCCCCACCTGCCGCGATTTTCCATTTCCTATGCCGGAAACATTGTCGGCGTGAGCCTGACGACGGAAGGCGATTGTGGGCTGGATATGGAGCTTCAGCACGCCTCGCGCGGCGTCCACCCGCTGCACGACGCCAACCGCTACGTGTTCAACAGCAATGAGAATTTATGGATTAACATCCAGCATGACCCTGACGAAGCGCGCGCCCAGCTGGTGGCGCTGCGCAGGAGCGTGCTGAAGTTGACCGGTGAAGCGCCCGTCCGTCTGCAGCTGCTACCCGGCGCGGGGCGACTACGGACCACCAACATGCAACCTGTTGAAGCCCTGTGCGATGCGGAACCGATACTGGTCTGGTCGATTGCCGCCACGCCGGCCATCGGCCAGCTTAAAGTCTGGGAATACAATTGTCAGGAAGGCTGGCGTAGCCTGCCGGACGCACAGATGCGAGCGAAGGAGCCCTCTGCCCGTCTGATGCGCTTTACCAGCCTGCCCACAGAAAAAGCACTCTCCCTCAACTGACCGGTCTGTCCGGCTATCATGATGCAAAGGAGCAATCATGTCTGATACGTTGAAAGTTGTTACGCTACTCGGAAGTCTGCGCAAGGGGTCTTTTAATGGCATGGTTGCGCGCACCCTGCCTGGCATTGCGCCGGCGGGCATGGAGATCTCCGCATTGCCATCGATTGGCGACATTCCGTTATATGACGCGGATATCCAGCAGGAAGACGGGTTTCCGCAAAGCGTGCAGGATATTGCACAACAGATTCGCGAAGCCGACGGCGTTGTTATCGTTACACCTGAATATAACTATTCCGTTCCCGGCGGCCTGAAAAACGCGATTGACTGGCTGTCGCGCCTGCCTGAACAACCGCTGTCCGGGAAACCGGTCCTGATTCAAACCAGCTCCATGGGCGCAATTGGCGGCGCACGCTGCCAGTATCACCTGCGTCAAATTCTGGTGTTCCTCGATGCGATGGTGATGAACAAGCCTGAGTTTATGGGCGGCGTGATTCAGAACAAGGTCGATCCGCAGTCGGGAGAGGTGGTCGATCAGAGCACGCTCGACCATCTGAGTGGACAGCTGAGCGCCTTTGCCGAGTATATTCAGCGAGTGAAAGCGTAAAAAAAAGCCCGGCAGCGCTGCCGGGCTTTCTTATTATGCTCGACGCTTAGTGCGCGTCGATAAACACGATTTTCAGCACGAACAGCAGCGAGACGATAATCACGCACGGGCTGAGATCGCGCAGACGACCGGTACCAATCTTCATCACGCAGTAAGAGATAAAGCCTAACGCAATCCCTTCGGTAATTGAGAAGCTGAACGGCATCATCACGGCGGTCACAAAGGCCGGCACCGCTTCCGTCAGGTCGTCCCACTTCACGCGCGACAGGCTGGATGTCATCAGTACGCCCACATAGATCAGCGCACCTGCTGCGGCATACGCCGGCACCATGCCCGCCAGCGGCGACAGGAAGATAACCAGCAGGAACAGAATCCCCACGACCACCGCCGTCAGACCGGTACGCCCGCCCACGGAAACACCGGAGGAGGATTCGATATAGGCGGTCACAGAAGAGGTGCCGATAAAGGAACCGGCCACCGATGAGATACTGTCGACAAACAGCGCCTGTTTCATCCGCGGGAATTTGCCTTTTTCATCGGCCAGACCGGCTTTATCAGTCACGCCGATCAAGGTTCCGGAGGAGTCGAACAGGTTCACCAGCATAAAGGAGAAGATGATACCCGCCAGACCGAGATTAAATGAGCCAGCCAAATCAACATGGCCAATCACCGACGTAATGCTCGGTGGAGCGGAAACAATACCGGTGTAGTGGACATCACCCAGAATCCAGCCCAGCAGCGTCGTGACGATGATGGAGACCAGCACCGCAGCATGAATGTTACGGGAGGCGAGAATAGCGATAATAAAGAAGCCGAGAATCCCCAGCAGCACGCTGTGGGAGGTCAGGTTACCGATGCTCACCAGCGTGTCTTTGTTTGCGACAATCACGCCGGCATTTTTCAGCCCCATCATGCCGATAAACAACCCGATACCGCTGGTGATCCCCACCCGCAGGCTGACGGGAATATTGGCAATCATCCAGTAACGTACGCGGAAAATAGTCAGCAGCAGCAGACCAACGGCGCCCCAGAAGATAGCGCCCATCCCCACCTGCCACGGCAGCCCCATCGCCTGGACGACGACAAAGGCGAAGAAGGCATTCAGCCCCATTGCCGGCGCCAGCGCAACCGGCAGGTTAGCAAACAACCCCATCAAAATACTACCGAAGGCGGCGATCAGACAGGTCGTCACAAAGACAGCGCTGGTATCCATACCCGCTACGCCAAGAATTTGTGGGTTAACGAAAACAATGTAGACCATTGTCAAAAAGGTGGTGAAACCTGCTATCGCTTCGGTACGTGCCGTCGTGCCGTGTTCACGTAGTTTGAATACGCGCTCCAGCAGACCCTGGCCAGAAGACTGGCTGGTTTGTTGTTGACTCATTATCGGTTTCCGAACAAAAGGAGGGAAAATTCGTCGCTATCCTATACCAAAATGCGACACCGGGGGCAGTTGTATGGTAATTTTTTTCATTGAATTTGCTTATACGGCAACGATTGCGTCTTGTGAATAGGCAGGACGAAAACGTTAACTTGTTAAAATGGAAACGGCATGTCCCAAATAGAAGCCCTGTTTTTCGACTGCGACGGCACGCTGGTCGACAGCGAAGTGATCTGTTCCCGCGCCTATGTTCACATGTTCAAAGCGTTCGGCATTACGCTGGATTTAGACGAGATTTTTAAGCGTTTCAAAGGCGTAAAGCTCTACGAAATCATTGATACCATCAACCAGGAGCACGGCGTTAATCTACAAAAACCAGAGCTCGAACCTCTCTACCGTGCCGAAGTCGCACGCCTGTTTGATTCTGAACTGGAAGCGATTGCCGGAGCGGAAACGCTGCTGGATACGATCAGCGTGCCGATGTGCGTGGTCTCTAACGGCCCGGTCAGTAAAATGCAGCACTCGCTGGGAAGAACCGGCATGTTGCGCCATTTTCCCGACCGCCTGTACAGCGGTTACGATATTCAGCGCTGGAAACCCGATCCGGCACTGATGTTCCATGCAGCAAAGGCGATGAACGTTAACGTCGAAAACTGCATTCTGGTGGATGATTCCAGTGCAGGCGCTCAGTCCGGGATTGAGGCAGGAATGGAAGTGTTTTACTTCTGCGCCGATCCGCACAACAAACCGATAGTTCATCCAAAAGTGACGACCTTTACTGATTTGGCACAGCTGCCTGCGCTGTGGAAAGCCCGTGGATGGCATATTACGCGTTAATGAAAAAAGCCGGATAGCGCGAGCGCGTATCCGGCCTCCAGGATCCGGGGTTTTGTCGACCCGGTAAGCGTAGCGCCTGCGGGTATTTTACGGCGGATCACTCTTTCGGATCTTTACCCGCCAGCAGCTTATCCAGCTCGTCGCCGCCAACGTGGCGGAAATCCTGACCTTTAACGAAGTAGAAAATATATTCGCAAATATTCTGGCAGCGGTCGCCGATACGCTCGATTGAACGGGCGCAGAACAGCGCGGTCAGCACGCTTGGAATCGTACGTGAATCTTCCATCATATAGGTCATCAGCTGACGCACGATGCCCTCATATTCCTGATCCACCTTCTTATCTTCGCGATAGATACGCACCGCTTCGTCAAGATCCATGCGAGCAAAGGCATCCAGCACGTCATGCAGCATCTGCACGGTATGACGCCCCAGTGATTCCAGGCTCACCAGCAGCGGCTGGTGCTGCTGGGAGAACTTCTCCAGCGCGGTGCGGCAAATTTTATCCGCCACATCACCGATACGTTCCAGCTCGGCGATAGTCTTGATAATCGCCATGACTAAACGCAGATCGCTGGCGGTTGGCTGACGCTTGGCGATGATGCGCACGCAGGCTTCATCAATGGCCACTTCCATCATGTTGACCTGCTTATCGCCGTCAATCACGCGTTTTGCCAGATCGCTGTCCTGATTGTGCATCGCGGTGATCGCATCAGACAGCTGCTGTTCCACCAGCCCACCCATGGTCAACACCTGAGTGCGGATATACTCCAGTTCTGCATTGAACTGGCCAGAAATATGTTTGTTAAGATTTAGGTTGTCCATGGTGTCTCCTGAATGCCCAACGGGTTAGATCCTGTGAAAGCAGAAGGGCAATCAACCGTAGCGGCCAGTAATATAATCTTCAGTTTGTTTCTTCGCGGGCTTCGTAAACAGATCGTCCGTGTTACTGAATTCAATCAGCTCGCCAAGATACATAAATGCCGTATGGTCTGAACAACGCGCAGCCTGCTGCATGTTGTGGGTAACAATAACGACGGTGTAGTCCTGTTTCAGTTCGGTGATCAGCTCTTCAATGCGCCCGGTGGAGATCGGGTCCAGCGCTGAACACGGTTCATCCAGTAACAGCACTTCCGGACGAATCGCGATACCGCGCGCGATGCACAGACGCTGCTGCTGACCGCCGGAGAGAGAATATCCGCTCTGATGCAGTTTATCTTTGGTTTCGTTCCATAATGCGGCTTTGGTCAAGGCCCACTGCACGCGCTCATCCATATCGGCACGCGACAGCTTTTCAAACAGGCGAACGCCAAAGGCAATATTGTCATAAATCGACATCGGGAACGGCGTCGGCTTCTGGAAAACCATGCCGACTTTGGCACGCAGCAGAGCGATATCCTGAGTATTGGTCAGAATATTATCGCCATCCAGCAGGATTTCGCCTTCCGCGCGCTGCTCCGGGTAGAGCTCGAACATTTTGTTGAACGTCCGCAGCAGGGTCGATTTACCGCAGCCTGACGGGCCGATAAACGCCGTAACCTGGTTTTTGGTGATATCCAGGTTGATATTTTTCAGGGCATGGAATTTTCCGTAGTAGAAGTTCAGGTTACGAACTGAAAGTTTACCCGGGGTCGCATTCGCCATACTCATCAATCTCTTCCTCATTCGGCGCCGCATTTCGCCGCGCCGCAAAAATTAACCGTGTTTATTCTTCGCGAAAACCACGCGCGCCAGAATGTTCAGCAGCAATACGCACAGGGTGATAAGCAGTACCCCGGCCCATGCCAGTTGCTGCCACTCCGCGAACGGACTCATGGCAAATTTGAAAATAGTCACCGGCAGGTTGGCAATCGGCTGCATCATATCGGTGCTCCAGAACTGGTTGGAGAGCGCGGTGAACAGCAGCGGCGCCGTTTCCCCGGCGATACGCGCGATAGCCAGCAGGATCCCCGTCATGATGCCGGACACCGAGGCCTTCAGCGTGATCGCAGAAATCATTTTCCACTTCGGCGTGCCCAGCGCATAGGCCGCCTCACGCAGGCTGTCCGGCACCAGTTTCAGCATATTCTCGGTAGTACGAATCACGATAGGCACCTGCAGCAACGCCAGGGCGATAACCCCAGCCCAGCCGGAAAAGTGCTGCATCTGTGCAACCACGATGGTATAGACGAACAGACCCACGACGATGGATGGCGCGGAAAGCAGGATATCGTTAATAAACCGAATCACTTCCGCCAGCGCGGACTTACGCCCGTATTCCGCCAGATAGATACCCGCCATAATGCCCAGCGGCGTACCGAAAACCGTCGACCACAGGATCAGCAGGCCGCTGCCCGCCAGGGCATTCGCCAGACCACCGCCCGCGGTGTTCGGCGGCGGCGTCATTTCGGTAAACAGCGCCAGACTCATGCCATCGATACCGCGGGTAACGGTGGACATCAGGATCCAGATAAGCCAGAACAACCCGAAGACCATGGTTCCCATTGACAGGGTCAGGGCGATACGGTTTTTCAGCCGGCGTTTAGCCTGCATCTTACGACGGGATTCAGCCAGCTCGGTGCTGGTTTGCAATTCAATCGTGGCCATTAGCGCGCCCCCTCACTCTTCGCCAGACGCATCACCATAAACTTCGATGCGGCCAGAACAATAAAGGTAATCACAAACAGAATCAGCCCCAGCTCCATCAGCGCCGCCACGTGCAGCCCGGTTTCCGCTTCGGCAAACTCATTCGCCAGAGCGGAAGTAATACTGTTCCCCGGCATATACAGTGAAACGCTATCCAGCTGGTAAGTGTTGCCGATAATGAAGGTCACCGCCATGGTTTCCCCCAGCGCGCGCCCCAGACCGAGCATCACGCCGCCGATAACCCCGTTCTTGGTAAAGGGCAGGACGATACGCCAGATGACCTCCCAGGTCGTACAGCCGATACCGTAGGCCGACTCTTTCATCATCACCGGCGTTTGTTCAAACACATCGCGCATGACGGCGGCGATGTACGGAATAATCATGATGGCCAGAATGACGCCCGCCGCCAGAATACCGATACCAAATGCCGGACCGGCAAACAGCGCTCCCACAAACGGGATCGTCGACAGGACGTTGCCTACCGGTTCCTGGAAGTAGGTGGCAAACAGCGGAGCAAAGATAAACAGGCCCCACATGCCGTAAACGATACTCGGGATGGCCGCCAGCAGTTCAATGGCGATGCCAAGAGGACGTTTCAGCCAGGCAGGAGAGAGCTCCGTCAGGAACAGTGCGATACCAAAGCTCACCGGAACGGCGATCAGCAGCGCTATAAATGAGGTCACCAGCGTCCCGTATATCGGCACCAGCGCACCGAAAATTTCGTTGGGCGCATCCCACTCTTTGGTCCACAAAAAGGAAAAACCAAACTTCTGAATGCTTGGCCATGAAGAGATGATGAGGGAAACGATGATGCCGCCCAGCATCAATAGCACAATCAGCGCCGCCAGTTTGACCAGCACGCCGAAAATTATGTCACCCTTTTTCCCCGGAGGGTTAAATGCCGGCTTGGTTGCAGCCATAGATTACTCTTTCTGTTTGGGCCTGGAAGCGCGCATTTTACCGTGCCTCCAGGCTAACGTAATGCTATACCCTAAATAATTCGAGTTGCAGCAAGCGCAGCCAACGCAGCTGCGGCTCGAAGTATGACGGGTATTTAGTACAGCGCTTTACCGCTGCTGTCTTTCACGTTGGTTTTCCATGCAGCACGAACCTGCTCAACCACGCTTTCCGGCAGCGTTGCGTAATCCAGCGCGTTGGCTTCTTTACTGCCATTTTTGTACGCCCAATCGAAGAACTTCAGCACTTCAGCAGTCTGTTCTGGCTTGTTCGTAGCTTTGTGTACCAGGATAAAGGTGGTTGAGGTGATCGGCCATGCATTCTCACCTTTCTGGTTAGTCAGATCCTGTGCGAAGGATTTGCTCCAGTCGATACCTTTAGCCGCGTTAGCGAAGTTATCTTCCGTCGGGCTGACCGGCTTGCCATCTGCGGAAAGCAGTTTGGTGTAAGCCAGGTTGTTCTGCTTCGCATAGGCGTATTCTACGTAGCCAATGGAGCCCGGCAGACGTTGAACGAACGCGGCGATGCCGTCGTTACCTTTACCGCCCAGACCAGTCGGCCAGTTAACGGTAGAACCCGCGCCAATCTTAGATTTCCACTCTTCGTTCACTTTCGCCAGGTAGCTGGTGAACACGAAGGAAGTGCCGGAACCATCGGCGCGACGAACCACGGCGATATTCTGAGACGGCAGCTTCATACCCGGGTTGAGTTTAGCGATCGCTTCGTCATCCCACTTTTTAATTTTGCCCAGGTAGATATCACCCAGAGTTTTACCGTCCAGAACCAGCTCACCCGACTTCACGCCAGGCAGGTTGATTGCCAGAACCACACCGCCGATAACGGTCGGGAACTGGAACAGGCCTTCCTGAGCCAGTTTGTCATCGGCCAGAGGAGCATCAGAAGCACCGAAATCAACGGTGTTAGCAATAATTTGTTTGACACCACCGGAAGAGCCAATGCCCTGGTAGTTCACTTTATTGCCGGTTTCTTTCTGATAGGTATCAGCCCATTTGGCATACACCGGTGCAGGGAAAGTTGCGCCCGCGCCAGTCAGGCTTGCAGCTGCAAATGCAGAGAAAGCGCTCATCGATAAGGTCGCGGCGACAACTGTTGCGACGGTGGTACGCATAACGTTCATAATGTCTCCTGCTGGATTCGTAAATCGTTGTTTCGAGGCTATGGTGAGCAAAATAGGACAAAGAGGTGACAGTAAAATGTACGAATTATTACAGTTTCATGACACCCAAAAAGATAGCGGACTGGCGAAAATAAAAACAATATAAATCATAATGTTAATTATTTAAGTGACCGTAAGATTGCAGAAAAATTTTCTTTTTATGACACTTAAAATCGTAGTCGAAGATGACGGTTTGTCATAAACCCGCGCAGCAGCATTTTTCAGCAGAGCGCTGAAAAACGATCGCGGGAAATAAAAAAGGGCCGCCGGATGGCAGCCCTTTGTCTGATGCGTGTTGGCTTATTCTACGGTGACCGATTTTGCCAGGTTACGCGGCTGGTCAACGTCAGTGCCTTTAATCAGCGCAACGTGATAGGCCAGCAGCTGCAGTGGCACGGTGTAGAAGATCGGCGCAATGACCTCTTCAACATGCGGCATTTCAATAATGTGCATATTGTCGCTGCTGCTAAAACCCGCCTCGCCATCGGCGAAGACATACAGCTGGCCGCCACGCGCGCGAACTTCTTCAATGTTGGATTTCAGCTTCTCCAGCAATTCGTTATTCGGCGCCACGACGATCACCGGCATTTCGGCGTCAATCAGGGCCAGAGGGCCGTGCTTCAGCTCACCGGCCGCGTAGGCTTCCGCGTGGATATAAGAGATCTCTTTGAGCTTCAGCGCCCCTTCCAGCGCGATCGGATACTGATCGCCACGGCCAAGGAACAGCGCATGGTGCTTATCGGAAAAGTTCTCGGCCAGCGCCTCAATACGCTTATCCTGCGACAGCATCTGCTCAATACGGTTCGGCAACGCCTGCAGCCCATGAACGATATCATGCTCAACGGCGGCATCCAGACCTTTAAGGCGCGCCAGTTTTGCCACCAGCAGCAGCAATACGGTCAGCTGAGTGGTAAAGGCTTTGGTCGAGGCCACGCCGATCTCAGTGCCCGCTTTGGTCATCAGCGATAAATCGGACTCGCGGACCAGAGAAGAACTCGCCACGTTACAAATAGCCAGCGATCCGAGGTAGCCCAGCTCTTTTGACAGACGCAGCGCGGCCAGCGTATCCGCGGTCTCACCGGACTGGGAAAGCGTGATCATCAGACTGTTGCGACGCACCGCCGATTTGCGATAGCGGAATTCAGAGGCGATTTCAACATCGCACGGCACGCCCGCCAGCGCTTCAAACCAGTAGCGAGAAACCATGCCGGAGTTATACGAAGTGCCACAGGCTACGATCTGGATATGTTCAACCTGAGACAGCATTTCGTTAGCATGCGTGCCCAGCTCGCTGAGATCCACTTCGCCATGGCTGATGCGCCCGGAGAGGGTGTTTTTGATCGCATTCGGCTGTTCGTAAATCTCTTTTTGCATGTAGTGGCGGTAAGTGCCTTTGTCGCCTGCGTCGTACTGCAGATTAGATTCGATCTCCTGACGTTTCACCTGCGCGCCTTTGGTATCAAATACGGTCACATTGCGGCGAGTCACTTCCGCGATATCGCCTTCTTCCAGGAAGATAAAGCGACGGGTAACCGGCAGCAGAGCCAGCTGATCGGAGGCAATAAAGTTTTCCCCCATACCCAGACCGATAACCATCGGGCTACCGGAACGCGCTGCCAGCAGCGTGGACGGATCGCGGGAATCCATGATCACCGTACCGTAGGCACCGCGAAGCTGAGGAATGGCTCGCAGTACCGCTTCACGCAGCGTGCCGCCCTGCTCCAGCTCCCAGTGCACCAGGTGAGCAATCACTTCGGTGTCAGTTTCAGAGACGAAGGTGTAACCGCGCGCTTTCAGCTCTTCGCGCAGCGGCTCGTGGTTTTCGATGATGCCGTTATGGACCACCACAATGTGTTCAGAAACATGCGGATGCGCGTTACCTTCAGACGGCTCACCGTGCGTTGCCCAGCGGGTATGGGCAATCCCCGTACCACCGTGTAACGGGTGTTCTTCTACCGCCTGAGCCAGCATCTGGACTTTACCGAGACGACGAACGCGGGACATATGCCCTGCGTTATCAACCACTGCCAGACCGGCAGAGTCATATCCACGGTATTCCAGACGACGTAGACCTTCGAGAAGGATTTCAGCAATATCACGCTGCGCGACTGCGCCAACAATTCCACACATAGTTAAATTTCCTGATAATGGCGTTATGCCATGCGTTGTCGCTGACCTGTATTTGCCCGCGTTACGGGCGCCCCGAGCCTTGTAGAGAGTGGGGTTATTTTTATGGTACTGCCTGCGGACGGGGACCTATATTGATCCTCTCATCCTGGTTCGCCGGGCGGTTTCCCCCGGCGATAAGCCAAAAATTACTTCTTCTTCACCGGACGCTGCCAGCCCTGTTTATGGACCTGCGGCACACGGCTTAAAACCAGTTCGTTGTCGGCGATATCGCGCGTGACCGTCGTACCGGCGGCAATCGTGACGCCTTTACCCACGGTCACCGGCGCCACCAGCTGAGTGTCGGAACCGACAAACACATCATCGCCGATAATGGTTTTGAATTTATTTGCGCCATCGTAGTTACAGGTAATGGTACCGGCGCCGATGTTCACGTTGTCGCCGATTTCCGCGTCGCCGAGGTAGGAGAGATGCCCTGCCTTCGAACCTTTACCCAGTCGCGCTTTTTTCATTTCTACGAAGTTGCCGACATGCGCACCTTCCAGCAGTTCGGCGCCTGGCCGCAGACGTGCGAACGGCCCGATGGTGCAGGCGGCCTGCAGATGAGCATCTTCCACCACCGAGTACGGGCTGATCTCACAATCATCGCCAATGGTGCTGTTCTTGATCACGCAGCCGGCGCCGATCTTCACGCGCTCACCCAGAACCACGTTGCCTTCGAGGATAACGTTAGTATCAATCTCCACATCACGCCCATGTTTCAGGGTACCACGGAGATCAAAACGCGCAGGATCGCGCAGCATCACGCCCGCCAGCAGCAGTTTTTCCGCCTGCTCGGCTTGATAAACGCGCTCCAGACGCGACAGCTGCAGGCGGTTGTTTACCCCTTCAACTTCGCTTAAGCGCTGCGGATGAACGGCAACGATTTCACGCCCTTCCTGATACGCCATGGCGATAATATCGGTGATGTAGTATTCGCCCTGCACATTGTTGTTCGTCAGCTTCGCCAGCCAGCGTTTTAAATCCGCCCCACCAGCGATCAAAATACCGGTGTTAATTTCCTGAATCTGACGCTGCGCATCGCTGGCATCTTTATGCTCCACGATGCCGGTTACCTGACCGTTTTCACGCGTAATGCGACCATATCCGCTCGGATCGTCCAGCTTTACCGTCAGCAGGCCAATGCCGCCCTGCGGCTTTGCCGCGCGCAGGCGTTGTAGCGTATCAACGGAAATCAGCGGAACATCGCCGTACAGCATCATGATGTCTTCATCATCATGGAAGAACGGCGCCGCCTGTTGCATAGCATGGCCGGTACCGAGCTGTTCAGCTTGTAAGACCCAGTTAAGATTATCTTCATGCAGCGTCTGGCGCAGCAAATCGCCACCGTGCCCGTACACCAGATGTACGGCCGAAGCACCGAGATCTTTAGTCGCATCAATAACATGTTGCACCATTGGCTTCCCGGCCAGGGAGTGCAGCACCTTAGGAAGATCGGAATACATGCGGGTTCCTTTGCCTGCGGCAAGGATAACCACGCTCATCGCACTGTTTGACATACGCATCCTGACAACAATTAGAACGAAAAGTAAAAGCCTTTCACGTTGAAATATCTACATATTTTTCATCATGAAACGAGACGAGGATAAAACGCTCAGGCTCAACGATATACACCATTTTATGGTGCTATTTTTCACCGCTGTAAATGAGTTTATCTCCTGAAAAAGCGCATAAGGGAGATAAATCCCTGCTATCCCACTGCTTTTCCTGTTTTTTTGACACCTGAATAAAGCAAATCAATAAAATAAAACATAGTTTCAATATTCATTAATTGTGACGCATCAAATAGAAACGCCATTTCATTATTATGATAATACTGCTCAATAATTACCCAGGAGACAAAAATGAATAAAAAAATACCTTTGGCATTAGCCCTTTGCAGCACAATTATCGCATTACCGCTGCAGGCTGACGAGCAGCATGTCTGGCGAGGCATCGCTTTTGGTCAATCAACTGACGTGAATTTTTCCTCCAACGTGCTGCCGGAAAAGATCGGCGTTAACGACGTAACGATAGCAGGCAAAAAACTGGCTCCGCAGGATACTGCCAACCTCCAGGCCCCCATCACCATTGAGAGCCGCGGCGGAAAAATAGCCAATTCGCACGACGGTTTGACCTTCTTTTATACCGAACTACCGGCCCGACAGAATTTCATCCTGCAGGCCACGGTGACGGTGGATCAATTTGGTCCAGAAAATGGCGCCCTTCCGGCTGCACAGGAGGGCGCCGGGCTGCTGGTACGCGATATCATCGGCCATCCGCGGCAGCAGCCTTTGGTGGTTGGCTACGAAGAGTTTCCGGCGGCATCCAATATGGTCATGAACGCGATTATGACCCAGGATAAAAAAGATCGCTCGCACGTCAAACTCCAGGCCATCACCCGGGAAGGGATCGCGCAACCGTGGGGAAACGCAGGTTCGACTATCAACCGGCTGAGTTATAAAGAGAATATCGATCTTAAACAGACACCGGACTTCCAGCTCAGACTCGAACGAACCAACGAAGGATTTGTAACATCATGGGCGCCAGTCGGCAGCGATAAGTGGGTGAGCCAAAAAGTGCCTCATGCCGATCTGATCACCCAACAGGATAAAGATAGCTACTACGTTGGCTTTTTTGCCTCTCGTAACGCCAAAATCACCGTCAGCCATGCATCTCTGGTGACATCCCCGGCGAATACCGTTGCTTCACAGCCCTATGTTGCCAAAACCTGGCCGGTTGTGATGCAAATCGCCTCAGGCGCAGTAAGCCAGAGCGCAGATTACGTATTGCAGGCCCGGGCCAGTAGCGACGGTAACTTCACGGTTCGTCAGGATGAGGTGACGATTGGGATGAATAAAAAGGTCAAGGCCGGTGAGATGTTTACTCAACCCGCGACGCTCAAAGAGAAAAGTACCTTTGAGATTGTTTTTACACCCACCAGCAGCCAAAAACCCATCACACAAAGCCTGACGGTTGAACGCAGCCACCGCATTGAAGGGAGTACGCTACATGTCTCCCCTGAGGGGCTGTCTGACGCGAAAGGGACGCTTGATTCTCCGCTCGATCTCTCCACCGCGGTCGATTTGTTGCCTCCGGGCGGAAAAATTATCTTAGCCGCCGGGGATTATCCGCAAACGGTGATTCCGCTACAGGCCAGCGGGCTCGGAGAAAAGGTAAAAACGCTGCAGGCCGACGACAAGGCGGTTATTCATGGCCTGCTGCTGGATGCAAACTACTGGCATATCAAGGGTATCTCAATAACAGACAAGAGCCTGCGCATACAGGGCAGCCATAACCTGATCGAGAACGTCACCGCCTACAAAAACGAGGATACCGGGATCCAGATCTCCTCCCCGGACAAAACCGATCGCCCGCTATGGGCCAGCTACAACCGGGTCGTGAACTCAGAATCCTACGGTAATGAGGATCCCGGTAAGATTAACGCCGATGGTTTCGCCGTAAAAATGCGGGTAGGGGAAGGTAATCGCCTGGAAGGCTGCTACTCACACGACAATATCGATGACGGATTCGACCTGTTTAACAAAATCGAAGACGGTGCCAATGGCGTTGTGGTGATCGAGAATTCAATTGCCCGCAATAACACCAGTAACGGTTTTAAACTCGGTGGGGAAGGGCAGCCGGTTGCCCACGAAATACGTAACAGCATTGCTATCGGTAACCATCTGGACGGGTTCACTGATAATTTCAATCCCGGCAAGCTGGTGGTGGTCAATAACGTCGCGGTAGATAACCAGCGCTTTAACTATCTCTTCCGCCCCAGCCCATACGGTAAGCCAGAGACTCAAGGCAACTTCAGCGACAATCTGTCGCTGCGCAGCCAGCCCGGAAAATATGATGATGCCGTTGTCGGGAATATTGAAGATAACAACTACTTTATTCGCGGGGCAAAAAGCGTCAATGCAGAGGGGAAAACCATTCTGAGCACCGATTATCAAACCCTGGCGCTACCGGATCCGCTGCTGCGTCATGCCGATGGCAGTTTTGCTACCGGAGACTTTCTCAACCGTAGATAGCAATATCCGGCTGAGAAAAACACAAAGGCCGCCCTCGGGCGACCTTTTTCGTTCTGCTTCGCACCGCAGGTGTTGTCGTTTTCGTTAGCGGTACAGCGCAAATGCAGAGAGGCTGGCGACTTAGTGATTGAAGGTACCGAAAGTGACGTTCATAGCACTGAAGAAAGCGATGATTTTGTTAAGCAGTTTCATGATGACTTCCTGGATAAAGAATGTGTTCTGGTAAATTTGTTTTGTGACTTACATCACAAAAACAAGTCTACGCTTCATTTTTTAACCGATCAACAAAAATGAGATGCTCATCACAAAAAATTAAAATGCCATTTTAGTTTTGATAAATTTGAAACGAAGCCATAAAAAAAGCCAGCCTGGAAACCAGACTGGCTTTTTAACTTTCAAGCCGGTGTTACATCGCTTTTTTGGTCAACTCGATAACGCGCAGTTTGGCGATCGCTTTGGCCAGTTCCGCGGACGCCTGAGCGTAATCCACGTCGCCGTGAGAGCTGTTAATGTGCTCTTCCGCTTTACGCTTCGATTCCAGGGCTCGCGCTTCGTCGAGATCCTGGCCACGAATTGCCGTATCAGCCAGAACGGTCACGCTACCAGGCTGCACTTCAAGAATGCCGCCAGACAGATAGATAAACTCTTCATGACCGTGCTGTTTAACGATGCGAATCATACCAGGCTTAATGGCGGTGAGCAGCGGTGCGTGACCCGGGTAAATACCCAGTTCACCTTCACTACCCGTTACCTGGATTTTCTCGACCAGACCGGAGAACATTTGCTGCTCCGCGCTGACGACGTCCAGGTGGTAAGTCATTGCCATATCACCCTCCGATTAAGGCGTTAAAGTTTTTTGGCTTTTTCCACGGCTTCGTCGATAGAACCGACCATGTAGAACGCCTGCTCTGGCAGGTGATCGTATTCGCCTTCCATGATGCCTTTAAAGCCACGGATGGTGTCTTTCAGGGAGACGTACTTGCCCGGAGAACCGGTAAATACTTCTGCCACGAAGAACGGCTGGGACAGGAAGCGCTGAATCTTACGTGCGCGAGCTACCACCAGTTTGTCTTCTTCAGACAGTTCATCCATACCGAGGATGGCGATGATGTCTTTCAGTTCCTGATAACGTTGCAGCAGGGACTGTACGCCACGTGCGGTGTCGTAGTGCTCCTGACCCACAACCAGCGGATCCAGCTGACGGCTGGTGGAGTCCAGCGGGTCAACGGCCGGGTAGATACCCAGAGACGCGATCTGACGGCTCAGTACCACGGTTGCATCAAGGTGAGCAAAGGTGGTGGCTGGTGACGGGTCAGTCAAGTCATCCGCAGGGACGTATACGGCCTGTACGGAAGTGATAGAACCGGTTTTGGTGGAGGTGATACGTTCCTGCAGAACACCCATCTCTTCCGCCAGGGTCGGCTGATAACCTACCGCTGAAGGCATACGACCCAGCAGTGCGGATACTTCAGTACCGGCCAGGGTATAACGATAGATGTTATCGACGAACAGCAGAACGTCACGACCTTCGTCACGGAATTTCTCAGCCATGGTCAGGCCGGTCAGAGCAACGCGCAGACGGTTTCCCGGCGGCTCGTTCATCTGGCCATAAACCAGGGATACTTTATCCAGAACGTTGGAGTCGGTCATTTCGTGGTAGAAGTCGTTACCCTCACGAGTACGTTCACCTACGCCCGCAAACACGGAGTAACCGGAGTGCTCGATCGCGATGTTACGGATCAGCTCCATCATGTTTACGGTTTTACCTACACCCGCACCACCGAACAGACCAACTTTACCGCCCTTAGCGAACGGACACATCAGGTCGATAACTTTGATGCCGGTTTCCAGCAGTTCCTGAGAGCTGGACAGCTCCTCATAGGACGGAGCTGCACGGTGAATAGCCCAACGCTCTTCTTCGCCGATGTCGCCTTTCATATCGATCGGCTGACCCAGCACGTTCATGATACGACCCAGAGTTGCTTTACCAACCGGGACTTCGATCGGGTGCTCAAGGTCTTTAACTTCCAGACCACGACGCAGACCGTCGGAAGAACCCATGGCGATAGCACGTACGATACCACCGCCGAGCTGCTGCTGAACTTCCAGCACCAGGCTCTCATTACCATTCTGTACCTCAAGAGCATCGTACACGCGCGGTACGGCATCCTGAGGGAATTCGACGTCAACCACGGCGCCGATTACCTGGACAATTTTTCCAGTAGCCATCTTGAATCCTCTACGAATTAACCTGGTTATACCGCGGATGCACCACCGACGATCTCGGTGAGTTCCTGAGTAATGCTGGCCTGACGAGCTTTGTTGTATACCAACTGCAGCTCTTTAATCAGGCTGCCGCCATTATCGGTTGCGGCTTTCATCGCCACCATACGTGCGGCCTGCTCGCTGGCCAGGTTTTCTACCACGCCCTGATAAACCTGGGACTCGACATAACGACGCAGGAGGGTATCCAGCAGCGCTTTCGGGTCTGGCTCATACAGATAATCCCAGGATTTACGCTTCAGCTCAGCATCTTCTGATGCCGGTAACGGCAGCAGCTGAGTGATGGTCGGAGTCTGGGACATGGTATTAATAAATTTGTTGCTGACAACGTACAGCTTGTCCAGACGGCCTTCATCATAGGCCTGCAACATCACTTTTACCGGGCCGATCAGTTCGGACAGCGATGGGTTATCTCCCATGCCAGTCACCTGGGCGACAATATTGCCACCGACGGAACTAAAGAAAGATACGCCTTTAGAGCCGATCATTGCGATGTCGCACTGAACGCCTTTATCGGACCATACTTTCATATCTGCCAGCACTTTCTTGAACAGGTTAATGTTCAAGCCGCCGCACAGACCACGGTCGGTCGACACCACCAGGTAGCCCACGCGTTTAACGTCGCGTTCTTCCAGGTACGGGTGCTTATATTCCAGATTACCGTTTGCAAGGTGACCAATCACTTTGCGCATAGTATCTGCATAAGGACGGCTGGCCGCCATGCGCTCCTGCGATTTACGCATTTTGGAAGCGGCGACCATTTCCATCGCTTTAGTGATCTTTTGCGTGTTCTGGACGCTTGCGATCTTACTACGTATCTCTTTTGCGCCGGCCATGAACTTCTCCTCAATGCCTTGCGGCCTGCCCTAAGGCAAGCCGCCAGACTTTACCAGGACTGGGTTGCTTTAAAGGAGTCGAGGATGCTTTTCAGCTTGCCTTCGATCTCGTCGTTATAGCCACCGGTCTGGTTAATCTCTTGCATCAGCGGAGCGTGGTCACGGTCAACGTAAGCCAGCAGAGCGGCTTCGAAGCTACCGATTTTCGCCAGTTCCACATCTTCGAGGTAACCGCGTTCAGCAGCAAACAGGACCAGACCCTGCTGTGCTACAGACATAGGTGCATACTGTTTCTGTTTCAGCAGCTCGGTTACTTTCTGACCATGGCTCAGCTGTTTACGGGTTGCTTCATCCAGATCGGATGCGAACTGAGAGAACGCAGCCAGTTCACGATACTGTGCCAGCGCGGTACGGATACCACCGGACAGTTTCTTGATGATCTTGGTCTGAGCAGCACCACCCACACGGGATACGGAGATACCCGGGTTAACCGCAGGACGAATACCGGAGTTAAACAGGTTGGTTTCCAGGAAGATCTGACCATCGGTAATGGAGATTACGTTGGTCGGAACGAACGCAGAAACGTCACCCGCCTGGGTTTCGATAATCGGCAGTGCGGTCAGGGAGCCGGTTTTACCTTTAACTTCACCTTTGGTGAATTTCTCAACGTATTCCGCGTTAACGCGGGATGCGCGCTCCAGCAGACGGGAGTGGAGGTAGAACACGTCGCCCGGGAATGCTTCACGTCCTGGCGGACGACGGAGCAGCAGGGAAACCTGACGGTAAGCAACAGCCTGTTTAGACAGGTCATCGTAAACGATCAGCGCATCTTCACCGCGATCGCGGAAGTATTCGCCCATTGCGCAACCGGCATACGGTGCCAGGTATTGCAGTGCAGCAGATTCAGAAGCGGTCGCCACAACAACGATAGTGTTGGACAGCGCGCCGTGCTCTTCCAGTTTACGTACCACGTTAGAAATGGTGGACGCTTTCTGGCCGATAGCAACGTAGACGCACTTGATACCGGAATCACGTTGGTTGATGATCGCATCGATTGCCATCGCGGTTTTACCGGTCTGACGGTCACCGATGATCAGCTCACGCTGGCCACGGCCGATTGGAATCATGGCATCGACGGATTTATAACCGGTTTGTACCGGCTGATCGACGGACTGACGTTCGATAACGCCCGGAGCGATAACTTCGATTGGCGAGAAGCCATCGTGCTCAACCGGACCTTTACCGTCGATAGGTGCACCCAAGGTGTTCACCACGCGACCCAGCAGGCCACGGCCAACCGGAACTTCAAGGATACGACCAGTACATTTAACCTTCATGCCTTCGGCGAGGTCAGCGTACGGACCCATGACTACTGCACCTACGGAGTCGCGCTCCAGGTTCAGTGCGATAGCGTAACGGTTACCCGGCAGGGAAATCATCTCACCCTGCATACAATCGGCCAGGCCGTGGATGCGGATAACACCGTCACTGACGGAAACAATAGTACCTTCGTTGTGAGCTTCGCTCACCACATTGAACTGAGCAATGCGCTGCTTGATCAGTTCGCTGATTTCGGTGGAATTCAGTTGCATGCTCCAGTCCCCTTAAGACTGCAAGACGTCTGCAAGGCGATCAAGACGGCCGCGTACGCTACCATCAATGACCATATCACCCGCACGGATGATAACACCTGCCATAACAGACTTATCGATTTTGCAATTCAGCTTAACTTTGCGTGACAGACGTTTTTCCATCGCGCCGACGATCTTCTCAAGCTGTGCTTCACTCAACTGGGAGGCAGAAATAACATCTACCTCTGCGGTTGCCTCACTGGCAGCGCGCAGGTGAATAAATTGCTCAAGAACATCCGGGAGCACTTGCAGACGACCATTTTCAGCCATAACCCGAATCAGGTTCTGGCCATTTTCGTCCAGTTGCTCACCGCATACCGCAATGAACGCGTCAGAGAGCGTTTCCGGCGCCAGAGCACCGGACAGAAGCTCTGCCATTTGTTCGTTTTTGGTCACTTCAGCGGCAAACGCCAGCATATCCTGCCAGCGTTCAACACTTTTGTGTTCGACGGCAAAGTCAAAAGCTGCTTTGGCGTAGGGGCGAGCTACCGTTACAAATTCAGACATCAGCCCCTCCCTCCTTACAGTTCAGCGACAAGTTTGTCCACGATGTCGCTGTTAGCAGCTTCATCCACGGAACGTTCGATGATCTTCTCGGCGCCAGCAACAGCCAGGATTGCGACCTGCTTACGCAGCTCCTCGCGAGCACGTTTACGTTCGGCATCGATTTCAGCCTGCGCCTGTGCGACGATTTTGGTGCGTTCCTGTTCTGCTTCAGCTTTAGCTTCGTCCAGCATCTGAGAGCGACGCTTGTTCGCCTGCTCGATGATGACCTGAGCTTCCGCTTTCGCTTTTTTCAGCTGGTCGGTCGCGTTGGCCTGTGCAAGGTCCAAATCTTTCTTAGCGCGTTCTGCAGAAGCCAAACCGTCAGAAATCTCTTTCTGACGTTTTTCGATGGCAGCCATTAACGGCGGCCATACGTACTTCATGCAGAACCATACGAAAAGAACAAACGCGATGGCCTGGCCGAGGATTGTTGCGTTCATGTTCACAGCACAATACCTCTTAAATTAACTCTGTGGCTTAGGTTTCTTTCGAACAACTTACTACGCGACAGCAAACATCACGTACAGACCCAGACCTACAGCGATCATCGGGATAGCATCCACCAGACCCATAACGATAAAGAACTGAGTACGCAGCAGAGGAATCAGATCCGGTTGACGCGCTGCGCCTTCCAGGAATTTGCCCCCGAGGATGCCGATACCGATCGCAGCACCGATCGCCGCCAGACCCATCATCACAGCGGCAGCCATGTACAGCAGATCCATATTCAGGTTTTCCATGACAGTCTCCAGTTTGTTTCAGTAAAAACGTAGTATGTTGGTAAAAATCAATGCTCTTCAGATGCCATCGACAGATAGACGATCGTCAGAACCATGAAGATGAAGGCTTGCAGCGTAATAATCAGGATGTGGAAAATGGCCCATGGCACATTCAGAACCCACTGTGACCACCACGGCAGCAGACCAGCAATCAGAATGAAAATCAGCTCACCGGCATACATGTTGCCGAACAGTCGCAGACCAAGTGAAACCGGTTTGGACAGCAGGCTTACCCCTTCAAGGATTAAGTTGACAGGAATGAACGCCCAGTGATTGAACGGCTGCAGCGTCAGTTCTTTAACGAACCCACCCACGCCTTTCATTTTGATGCTGTAGAAAAGAATCAGGATAAACACGCCAAGCGCCATCGACAGGGTGATGTTCACGTCAGCAGACGGAACCACGCGCAGTGCAGGCAGGCCGAAAATGTGTTCGCCAATATACGGAATCAGGTCGATTGGCAGCAGGTCCATCAGGTTCATCAGGAATACCCAGACGAACACGGTGAGGGCCAGCGGAGCAATCAGCTTGCTCTTGCCATGATACATGTCTTTGACGCTGCCATGGACGAAGCCAATGGTCATCTCGATAGCCGTCTGGAGTTTACCAGGAACACCGCTGGTCGCTTTTTTCGCAACGCTACGGAAAATGGTAAGGAACAACAGACCGAGCACCACTGAGAAGAACATGGAGTCAATGTTGAGCGTCCAGAAGGTGGCCGGGGGGTTGTGCGGATCCACCAGCGAGAAAGTACGCAGGTCCAGCTGAAGGTTGTTCAGATGGTGGCCTATGTATTCCTGCGGCGTCATATTTTCTGCAGCCATGATGCCTTTTACCCTTTGTTGTTAATTACAGCTGGTGCCAGAATTTGTACCACCAGCACCAAAACCCACGTCACTATCAGCGGCATGAATACCACTTTGAATACGGCCAGCGCCACCGCGAGGAGGGCAAAGGTCAGCAACACCTTGAAAGCTTCGCCGAAGGCGAAGGTCCAGGCCACTCGGCCTTTAGATGGTGTATGCGCCTGATGACGCCAGGCAAAAATCATAAACAACATGTTTGGCAAAACAACCGCCAAACCTCCGCATACTGCGGAGACGCCCCAGAAGGGGTCTTTTAGGCTGAACAGCAGTCCACTTGCTATTACTGCCAGTAACTGAATAAACAGAAGCTTACGAGCAACGTTTCGACTCAAGAGCGACACAGACATCACGTTTTTACTCCTGCTCCCTTCGAGGTATGTCGCGTGTCGTATAAAACGTCCTTTAAGACGAAGAGTCAAGCATCAAAAAGCGGACAAATTATACGGTGACGCCCCGTGATTTCAAACAATAAGTAGCAAAATAGTGAATAAATGTTTAATTATTTTCCAGCAGGCAACTTTTCCTGCATTTTGCCAATCTGTGAGCCGTCATACGAAACTGCAAATACTGAGAAAACACAGAGATTAAAGCGTGCACCAGATCACATATTAAACATTTTAGAGTAAAGCGAATTAATTCCGCTCATAAATTGTCTGTTTTCATCTTTTTGATATTAAAGATAAAAAATGAGCAGTTTTTATAAAACAACCGCGCATACAATGAAAACCTTTTATTGACATTTATAATAAATATTTAACATCCGTATGCCCTGTCAACTGCTCGATTTTTAGCGTACTGATATTTTCAATGTTGACTATTTTATGGGTTAACCAACCGTTAAAGTTAACTTCGAGATAACCCATAGTAAAAACATGGTTAAAACACGCCGGGAATAGCTCGCAGTGACATTTATTTTTGTAACATGCGGCGGTCTCATTTTTTTCACATTTTTTGATAAAAACTAAATCATTTTTGGCTTAATAACCACCAGGTGACGCTCCCCTTCCAGCTCAGGAACATGCAGCCTGATGATCTCGCTGACGGTGTATCCTTCGGGAAGATTTGCCATTTCATCTTCCTGGGCCACCCCTTTCAACGCATAGAAGCAGCCGGTTTCCGACGGCAGATGATGACACCAGCTGACCATGTCATTCAACGAGGCAAATGCGCGGCTGATGACGCCATCGAACGGCGGCTCAGCGGGGAAATCTTCCACGCGGCTCTGAACCGGGGCGATATTCTCCAGTTTTAACTCATGCTGGACCTGACGAAGAAAACGCACGCGCTTACCGAGGCTGTCCAGCAGCGTGAAATGTGCTTGCGGGAGAACTATCGCCAGCGGGATTCCCGGTAGTCCTGGCCCTGTTCCGACATCGATAAAACGCGTTCCCTGCAGGTACGGCGCAACAACAATGCTATCGAGGATATGGCGAATCAGCATCTCATTCGGATCGCGAACGGAAGTCAGATTGTAGGCTTTGTTCCACTTATCCAGCATGCCAACGTAGGCCACCAGCTGGTTTTTCTGGTGATCGGTGAGCGAAATACCGGCTTCAGCCAGCAGACGAGAGAGTTTGTTGAGCACGTTCAGTACCTGTCCAGAAATAATGAGCCCGGAGGCGATGACGCTTACCGGGCCGGTGAATCAAAAAGGGCGGAGAAGCAGCCTGCTATCCGCCAAATTCCGCCTGTCAGGGCAATCAGGCGCTACGGCGCAGCATCCCCTGCTTTTTCAGCCAGACCAGCAAAATAGAGATCGCCGCTGGCGTGATGCCGGAAATACGCGAAGCCTGACCGATTGAAGACGGTTTGTGATCGTTGAGCTTGGCAATCACCTCATTCGACAACCCGATCACCTGACGATAATCAAGCGTTGCCGGCAGGATCGTATTCTCATTACGCTGCTGTCTTTCGATCTCTTCCTGCTGACGAGCAATATACCCTTCGTACTTCACCTGGATTTCGACCTGTTCTGCGGCCTGCACATCTTCGAGGCCCGGCGCGAACGGCGACAGCTGAACCAGCTGCTCATAGGTCATTTCCGGACGACGAAGTAAATCTTCTCCACTCGCTTCGCGAGAAAGTGGTGCAGTCAGGTGAGCATTCACTTCTTCCGCACTGTCCGCCGCCGGATAAACCCAAGTGGATTTCAGACGCTGACGCTCCAGCTCAATGCTTTCCAGCTTCTCGTTGAAACGCGCCCAGCGTTCATCATCGACCAGACCCAGTTCACGCCCCTGTTCCGTCAGACGCAGATCGGCGTTATCTTCGCGCAGCATCAGACGATATTCGGCGCGTGAAGTAAACATCCGGTACGGTTCTTTGGTCCCCAGAGTACACAGATCGTCGACCAGCACGCCGAGGTAGGCTTCCGAACGCGCCGGCGCCCATCCCTCTTTTTCCGCAGAGAAACGACCGGCGTTCAGACCGGCAAGCAGCCCCTGGGCGGCAGCTTCTTCGTAACCCGTGGTGCCGTTAATCTGTCCGGCAAAGAACAGACCGTGGATATATTTACTTTCCAGCGTCGGCTTCAGATCCCGCGGGTCGAAAAAGTCGTACTCAATAGCGTAGCCTGGGCGAACGATTCTGGCGTTCTCCATGCCTTGCATAGAGCGAACAATTTGCATTTGTACGTCAAACGGCAGGCTGGTGGAGATACCGTTTGGATAAATTTCGTTGGATGTCAGCCCTTCTGGCTCGAGGAAGATCTGATGCTGGTTACGATCGGCAAAACGCATCACTTTATCTTCGATCGACGGGCAATAACGCGGTCCGATCCCTTCAATCACCCCGGCATACATTGGGCTACGATCGAGGTTATTACGGATCACGTCGTGGGTTTTCTCGTTGGTATACGTGATATAGCACGGTACCTGCTGCGGATGCTGAGCCACATTGCCCATGAACGAGAAGACCGGCATGGGGTTATCACCATGCTGCGGCGCCAGAACGCTAAAATCGATGGTACGGGCGTCAATACGCGGCGGCGTACCGGTTTTCAGGCGGCTGACGCGTAGCGGCAGCTCACGTAATCGGCGAGAAAGGGGGATGGACGGCGGATCGCCTGCGCGACCACCGCTGTAATTATCCAGTCCGATATGGATCTTGCCGTCAAGGAAGGTGCCGACGGTCAGGACCACCGCTTTGGCGCGGAATTTCAGACCCATTTGGGTAACGGCACCAACAACCCGATCGTTTTCAACAATCAGATCCTCAACCGCCTGCTGGAAGATCATCAGGTTGGGCTGGTTTTCCAGCGCAGTGCGCACCGCCTGACGATAGAGCACGCGGTCTGCCTGAGCGCGTGTCGCCCGTACCGCCGGGCCTTTGCTGGCGTTTAGTATCCTAAACTGAATGCCTGCCTGGTCGATCGCTTTCGCCATCAGTCCGCCAAGCGCATCCACTTCTTTTACCAGGTGTCCTTTCCCAATGCCGCCAATCGCCGGGTTGCAGCTCATCTGCCCCAACGTGTCGATATTGTGTGTCAAAAGCAGGGTCTGCTGACCCATTCGCGCTGCGGCCATCGCGGCCTCAGTGCCTGCATGACCCCCGCCAATGATGATGACGTCAAAAGGATCCTGATAAAACATGGTGGTATGCCTCGCATAAAGCGGTTTGAAAATGGATTGAAGCCCGGGCCGTGGATTCTACTCAACTTTAGTCGATCGAGAAAGCTCCGGGATCTTGAGTATTAAAAAGAAGATCTTTTATTTAGAGATCTGTTTTATTGTGATCTCTTATTAGGATCGAACCTTTCTGTGGATAAGCCGGATCCGCGTTTTAAGATCAAATGCTTAAGAAGGATCACTATCTGTGAATGATCGGTGATCCTGTTCCGTATAAGCTGGGATCAAAATGAAGGGTTATACACAGGTCAAAAAGCAGCCACTGGTTATACGTTGGATAACTACCGGTTGATCAGAGCTTTTAACTGTAGTTATCCACAGAAGATCGGACGATCTTTACAAAACTTAGAGTAAATCTTTCCAGGATCCGACCCAAATCTCAGCCGGATCCTCCGGAATTTCATGTTCCAGGACATTTATCTTCAGCGTTTCGCCGATCTGTTGGGCACCACATGCCTTCAATGCGCTGTCGATTTTGTCGATGGCGCCGCAAAAGGTGTCGTATTCGCGGCTACCAATACCTACGGCGCCAAAACGAACGGCGGACAGGTCTGCCTGCTTTTCCTGAAGCGCTTCATAGAACGGCAGCAGATTATCAGGGATATCGCCCGCACCATGTGTCGAGGAGATAACTAACCAGATCCCTTCAGCCTGCAGATCCTCGATCAACGGACCGTGCTGGATTTCGGTGCTGTAGCCCGCCTCTTCCAGCTTTTCAGCCAGATGCTCCGCTACATATTCCGCACTGCCCAGGGTACTGCCGCTGATAAGCGTAATGTCTGCCATGATCGTCTGCTCAATTATTCAGAGTGGCACATTGTACGCTGTGTGAGAGCTGGGATCTACCTGTGGAAAATGTGGGATTAAAAAAGCCCGATCACGGGCGGATGGTCCGCATGATCGGGTTCTGCAGGGAGATCAGGGTCTCGGTGGACTGAATTTCATCGATTGTTTGGATCTTGTTGATAAGTACCTGCTGCAGGGCATCGATCGAGCGGCACATCACCTTAATAAAGATGCTGTAGTGCCCGGTGGTGTAGTAGGCCTCGGTAACCTCGTCGAGGCTTTCGAGTTTGGCCAGCGCAGAGGGATAGTCTTTGGCGCTTTTCAAAATAATGCCGATAAAGCAGCAGACGTCGTAACCGAGCTGTTTGGGGTTCACGTCGATACGGGCACCGGTGATGATGCCCGCCTGTTTCATCTTCTCCACACGAACATGAATCGTCCCCGGGCTGACGCCAAACTGTTTGGCCAGTTCAGCATAGGCGGTACGAGCATTGGCCATTAAGGCTTCCAGGATGCCGCGGTCCAGATTGTCGATCTGATAATTTTCCATAGGTTTTTCTTATGATGTTTGATGATTCTTTCTATATTAGCCATATATTTTAATGAATCAAAAGTGAACATGGCTTTTTGTTGTTTGATTATTGAATTGGTGGTCGTTTTTGTTGCTTAATCAATATCAACAGGACGCAGGAGTAATAAAAAATGAAAACCGCATACATCGCAAAACAACGCCAGATTAGTTTCGTTAAGTCTCACTTTTCCCGCCAGCTGGAAGAGAAGCTTGGTCTGATTGAAGTCCAGGCACCTATCTTAAGCCGCGTAGGAGACGGGACTCAGGACAACCTGTCTGGTTGCGAGAAAGCGGTTCAGGTGAAAGTGAAAACACTGCCAGACGCCCAGTTCGAAGTGGTTCATTCACTGGCGAAGTGGAAACGTCAAACCCTGGGACAACACGACTTCAGCGCGGGCGAAGGGCTGTACACGCACATGAAGGCCCTTCGCCCCGATGAAGACCGACTGACCGCCATTCACTCCGTTTACGTCGACCAGTGGGACTGGGAACGCGTGATGGGTGATGATGAACGTCATGTCGGCACATTAAAATCAACCGTAGAGGCTATCTACGCCGGGATCAAAGCGACCGAGGCCGCCGTATGTAAAGAGTTCGGCCTGACGCCGTTCCTTCCGGAACAGATTCAGTTTGTCCATAGCCAGACGCTGCTGAGCCGTTATCCGGATCTCGATGCCAAAGGCCGCGAGCGGGCGATTGCCAAAGAGCTGGGAGCCGTATTCCTGATAGGGATTGGCGGTAAGCTTTCTGATGGTCAGCGTCACGACGTTCGTGCGCCGGATTATGATGACTGGAGTACGTCGGTTGAGGAAGGCTTTAGCGGCCTGAACGGCGATATTCTGGTGTGGAACCCGGTGCTGGAAGACGCTTTCGAGCTCTCCTCTATGGGGATCCGCGTGGATACCGAGGCCCTGAAGCGCCAGCTGGCGATCACCGGTGATGAGGATCGCCTGAAACTGGAGTGGCACCAGGCGCTGCTGCGCGGTGAAATGCCGCAGACTATTGGCGGCGGCATTGGTCAATCCCGTCTTACCATGCTGCTGCTGCAGCTGGATCATATCGGCCAGGTGCAGTGCGGCGTATGGCCGTCGCAGGTTCGTGAGAGCGTGACTTCGCTCCTTTAATTGCCCGGAGAGATCCGTTAACGCCGCCAGCGTCGCAGCAGGCGGCTACGTAACCCGGTATCAAAGCGCCAGATATGATCGAAGATGCGCATTATGCCGGGTTTGCCATGTACAGACATCGCCACCGCATGAAAGCGATGATGATGCTTGCGCTGTAGCTCCCCCACCTTATTGATCACCTCGTCCGGCAGCCGCTGGGCAATAAAATCGGAAATCACCACCGCATCGGCATCGACCCACTGCGGATTTTGCATTCGCTCAATGATCGAACGGAAACAGCTGGCTAAATCCGTACCGCCGCGAAAACGCTGGCTCAGGAAGCGGATCGCCTGCTCCAGACCCTGCGGGCCCGTCAGCTCGTAATGCACGACTTCACTGGAGAAAAGCATAATCAAGCAGCGGCGATTGTCCGCCAGCGCCACCCGCATTAATGCCAGGCAAAATGCCTTGGCGCACTGTTCGTTGAAACCGCCCATCGAGCCGGAAGTATCGACGCAGACGATAAACGGTCCGCGCGGCTGCTCGTCAACATCTTGTCGGGTCACCGGCCGCTCGGTGATTTTTTCCCGCCAGGCGTCGCCATGTAGCCGATAGGTCAGCAGCTGCTTTTCTACCAGCTTGCGATAGAACTCGAATTCCAGTTCAGTGATCCCCAGCGTCGCCAGCTCCGGCGGCAGCAGGCGCAGGATATCGTCGCTCTGTTGTAGGCCATCAACCTGTTCCGGTACCGTTGCCGGCTCACGCACCAGGCTGCGAAAGGCTTCCATCGGCGCATCCTTTTTCGGTACCGATTTGGCTTCCCGCGAGCGGCCTAACTGTTCAGCCAGCTGCATCAGCTCCGGCTGCTGGCTGAGAAAGTCACCGTAGCGAACGATCAGCTGATAGTCACCGCGCTTCAGCTCACCTGCGCTCATATCCCACAGCCGGCCCGCGGCGTTATCGTTTTCCACCAGCACCGGCTCCAGCTGCCCGCTCAGCGTCATCCTCTCCTGGACTTCGCTCAGCAGCTGATCGCGTTCTTCATCCAGTAGCTGCTGGTTGAGTGTGGTTGCCTGCACCACCAGACTCAGACGCCAGCGTTGTAAAAACAGGGTATGTAGTGCGGGCGTGAAGGTCGCATTGTCATCCACCAGCAGCTGCGCCTGGGCTGCAAACGGCGAGTGCAGCTGATGCAGCTGGCCAAGGATCTGCGGGAGCTGCACGATGAACTGCGAGGTGGAGAGCAGCTGCGATCGCTGATAGTGCTGTACTTCAATATCCAGCTCCGGCGGGATCGGCGTCTCTTTGAGTCGTGCTCTGACGGCTTGCCGCCAGCGTGGAATATCGGCGGCGATAATATTCTTCAGGCGCGGAAATTTTTCGAAGAACACGGCAAGCTGAGGAGAGGCCAGCAGCGCCAGCAGCATCTCCTCGATCATCCCCTCTTCGCTGACTGCCAGCATGACATTCAGCATATCCAGCGTCATGGCTGTCGCGCCTGTTTAATCTGCGTGCCGACGTCCTGCAGGCTGGCTTCAATACGTCCTAGCCAGTCACCGGGAATAAACAGACATTTTTGCTGTTCGCTAAAGCGGTTATGTTGCTGGTGCCACTCGTCATCCAGCGCTTCCAGCTGCTGGCGGATTTCTGCCGGCATGTTTTCTTGCGATTCGCTGCCGGGCAACGAAAGACGGGATCCTTGCAGGCTGACGTCGCGCACAACCAGATGCTGGCTGGCATCGACATCGATATTCAGCTGCTGGGCGAAACCAATGCCGTTAAGCTTGCCGCGGATTTCACCGCCTTTTTCCAGCCAGTGCGAAAGCTCTTCGCGGACGAAGGTAATATGAATCACTTCCATATCGTGCAGCTTAAGCGGCTGCTGGAGCAGCAGAGTCAGCGTGGTATCTTTGAGTTCTGACGGTAATTCATAATGCGGTTTACGGCTGAACATCCCGCCGAGGCGCGTGACCTTCAGCGCGGTTTTGTCGCTGTGCTGCTGTTGGATTTGGATGCGTCTTTGGGTTATGGCGCCCAGTTTGGTCAGCATTGCCTGCTGTTGCCAGGCATGGCTGGTCATCAAGGTTTCCAGCTGCTGTGACATCAGATTCATGCTTTCGATATCGTGCCACAGACAATCTTTCAGCAAAATCAGATCGATAGGAGCAATAGTATCCCGGCCGCTGAAGAAGGCGCTGGCCTGCAGCAGACGAATGGCCTTTTTCCAGCGCCGATCCGAGACATAAGGCGAACCTGGTAACGTATCCAGCTGCTGGCGGAGCTGGAAGATAAGCTCAAACACGCTATCCGGAAGCTTCACGGCGCTGATATCCTGCTGCCACTGCCGGAACTCTTCGTCGCTGACCTGCAGGCTGGCGGGGACCGGGTTGCTGTTTTCATCCTGCTGGCTTATCAGCATTGAGCGGAAGTTCGTTTTATCCTGAACCTTATCCAGCCATAAACGGATGAGCATACGGTCGTACAGCGCTTCAAGGCTGCTGTCCGCTTCCGGTAATTCGTTTGAGGCCGCCACCAGCAGGCGCATGGGGATTTTTTCTTCTTTCGCCCCGTTGCGGAAATGACGTTCGTTGATTGCCGTCAGTAAGGTGTTGAGGATAGCCGGCCCGGCTTTCCAGATTTCATCGAGGAAGACAATTTCGGCTTCCGGAAGATAGCCTGTCGTCAGGCGTTCGTAGCGTCCTTCATCCTTCAGCGCCTGGATGGAGAGTGGACCAAAAACCTCTTCCGGAGTGGAAAAGCGGGTCATCAGGTATTCAAAGGCGCGGGCTTGCTGAAAGGCAAATTTGAGGCGGCGGGCGATCAGGCTTTTAGCGATGCCCGGCGGACCGAGTAAAAAAACGCTTTCGCCGCTGAGTGCGGCAAGCAGGCAGAGTCGTATCGCGTGACTGCGTTCGAACAAACCTTTTTCGAGGGAGGCGCTGAGCCGGGAAATTCTTTCTGCCAGTAAATGTGATTGAGCCATAATTGAGTTGCGTGCTTTTTCATGTGTCGTTATTGATCCGAGTATAGATGTTTGATTAGGGATGGTAATAGCCTGAAGAATCGATTTATTTTCTTTGAGTCAGGTTAATATGATGTTCGTTAGGGGTACGATTCAGCAAATAATCGTGCATACTGTGCGCTTTTTGTGGGCCAAGGGACTAGGCACACATTTGTTTTATAAACGAAAAGACTAGTCTATGAGCACTGATAATAAGCAATCGTTGCCAGCAATAACGCTGGCGGCTATCGGCGTGGTATACGGAGATATCGGTACCAGTCCGCTGTATACACTTCGGGAATGTCTGTCTGGTCAGTTTGGGTTTGGCGTTGAACGTGATGCTGTTTTTGGCTTTCTGTCGCTAATATTCTGGCTATTGATCTTTACCGTATCACTCAAATATATCACCTTCGTCATGCGCGCAGATAACGCCGGTGAAGGGGGGATCCTGACGCTGATGTCGCTGGCGGGCCGCAATACGTCCGCGCGAATGACGTCGGTTCTGGTTATTCTTGGCCTGATCGGCGGCAGCTTCTTCTATGGCGAAGTGGTGATTACGCCAGCGATTTCGGTGATGTCGGCTATTGAAGGGCTGGAAATTATCGCCCCTAATCTGGATACCTGGATTGTCCCCATCTCCATTATCGTGCTGACGCTGCTGTTTGCTATCCAGAAGCACGGCACCAGCATGGTCGGCAAGCTGTTCGCGCCGATTATGCTGATTTGGTTCCTGCTGCTGGCGGTGCTGGGCGCGCGCAGCATTATCGCCAACCCGGAAGTGCTGCAGGCGCTAAACCCTTACTGGGCGGTTCATTTCTTCCTTGAATATAAAACCGTCTCTTTTGTTGCGCTGGGCGCGGTGGTGCTGTCCATTACCGGTGTTGAAGCGCTGTATGCGGATATGGGGCACTTTGGCAAACTTCCGATTCGCCTGGCCTGGTTCTCGGTGGTGCTGCCCTCGCTGGTGCTGAACTACTTCGGTCAGGGAGCGCTGCTGTTGCAGCACCCGGAGGCGATCAAAAACCCCTTCTTCCTGCTGGCCCCTGAATGGGCGCTGATTCCGATGCTGATCATTGCGGCGCTGGCGACGGTTATCGCCTCGCAGGCGGTAATTTCCGGCGTCTTCTCGCTGACTCGCCAGGCGGTTCGTCTGGGATATCTGTCGCCGATGCGGATTATTCATACCTCGGAAATGGAGTCCGGACAGATCTATATTCCGTTCATCAACTGGCTGCTGTATGTCTCGGTGGTGATCGTGATTATCAACTTCGAGCACTCTTCGAACCTGGCGGCGGCATACGGGATCGCGGTAACGGGAACCATGGTGTTGACCACGATTCTCTTCACTACGGTCGCGCGTAAAAACTGGCGCTGGAATAAGTTCGTTGTCGCGCTGCTCCTTATCGCCTTTATGAGCATTGATTTTCCGCTGTTCTCGGCCAACCTCGATAAGATTGTTTCCGGCGGCTGGCTGCCGTTAACCCTGGGTCTGGTGATGTTCACCGTGATGACGACCTGGAAAAGCGAGCGTTTCCGTCTGCTGCGTCGGATGCATGAACACGGTAACTCTCTGGAAGCGATGATCTCTTCCCTGGAGAAATCACCGCCGGTTCGCGTGCCGGGGACTGCCGTATATATGTCCCGTGCGCTGAACGTGATTCCGTTTGCCCTGCTGCATAACCTGAAGCACAACAAGGTGCTGCATGAACGCGTGATTCTGCTGACGCTGCGTACTGAAGATGCGCCTTATGTGCATAACGTCCGCCGGGTGCAGATTGAGCAAATCTCACCGTCGTTCTGGCGCGTGGTGGCCAGCTACGGCTGGCGCGAAACGCCAAACGTGGAAGAGGTGTTCCACCGCTGCGGGCTGGAAGGCCTGAGCTGTCGGATGATGGAAACCTCCTTCTTTATGTCGCATGAATCGCTGATTATCGGCAAACGGCCATGGTATCTGCGTTTGCGCGGAAAACTGTACCTCCTGCTGCAGCGTAACGCCCTGAGGGCGCCGGACCAGTTTGAAATCCCGCCAAACCGGGTGATTGAACTCGGTACCCAGGTCGAAATCTGATGCTCTGAAGCCCTTCCACGTGAAGGGCTTTTTTTGGTTTTTTGCCCCGCTTCACTTTTCCTTCCCGGCGTTTGCGAAACGTTTCGATGGCGATCACATTTCTCTCTTCTGGTGATGGTTTTTCGCGCGTGTATTGACAATACTTGCGACAGCGAAACGTTTCGCTAATGGAGCAAAAGAGAAAAATGAAAAAAGGCACCGTACTTAACGCTGATATTTCTTCGGTTATCTCCCGCCTGGGTCATACCGATACGCTGGTGGTCTGCGATGCCGGTTTACCGGTTCCCCGCAGCAGCGCGCGCATCGATATGGCATTAACCCAGGGCGTTCCCTCCTTTATGCAGGTTCTGGAGGTGGTGACGGCGGAAATGCAGGTTGAGGCGGCGATCCTGGCGGAAGAGATAAAAACTCATAATCCGCAGCTCCATACGACGTTGCTCACTCACCTTGAGCTGCTGCAGCAACACCAGGGAAACACCATTGAAATTCGTTACACCAGTCATGAGCAGTTTAAAAAACAAACCGCAGATAGTCAGGCGGTGATTCGCAGCGGGGAGTGTTCCCCGTATGCGAACGTTATTCTCTGTGCCGGCGTGACGTTCTGAGGTCGCCGATATGGAAGCCTTATTGCAATTAAAAGGGATCGATAAAGCGTTCCCTGGCGTTAAGGCGCTCTCCGGCGCCTCGCTCAATGTCTATGCTGGCCGCGTGATGGCGCTGGTCGGCGAAAACGGCGCCGGCAAATCCACCATGATGAAGGTGCTGACCGGGATCTATACCCGCGATGCCGGCTCGCTGTTGTGGCTCGGCAAAGAGATCACCTTCAACGGACCGAAATCCTCCCAGGAAGCCGGTATCGGCATTATTCACCAGGAACTCAATCTGATCCCACAGCTGACGATCGCGGAAAACATTTTTCTCGGTCGTGAGTTCGTGAACCGGTTTGGCAAAATCGACTGGAAAACAATGTATGCCGAAGCCGACAAACTGCTGGCAAAGCTGAATTTACGCTTTAACAGCCAGAAGCTGGTGGGCGATCTGTCGATTGGCGATCAGCAGATGGTTGAAATCGCCAAGGTGCTGAGCTTTGAGTCGAAGGTCATCATTATGGATGAACCAACGGACGCATTGACCGATACCGAAACGGAATCTCTGTTCCGCGTCATCCGCGAGCTGAAAGCGCAGGGGCGCGGAATTGTCTATATCTCTCACCGTATGAAAGAGATCTTCGAGATTTGCGATGATGTGACGGTCTTTCGCGACGGGCAGTTTATCGCCGAGCGCGAGGTAGCCAGTCTGAATGAAGATCTGCTGATCGAAATGATGGTTGGCCGCAAGCTGGAAGATCAGTACCCGCACCTGGATAAAGCGCCCGGTACGGTTCGTCTGAAGGTGGACAATCTGTGCGGACCGGGCGTTGAAAATGTGACCTTTTCCCTTCGTCAGGGCGAAATTCTCGGCGTCGCCGGGCTGATGGGGGCCGGACGCACGGAGTTGATGAAGGTGCTGTACGGCGCGCTGCCGCGCACCAGCGGTTCCGTCACGCTCGACGGCCATGAAGTGGTGACCCGTTCCCCTCAGGATGGTCTGGCAAACGGGATTGTCTATATTTCCGAAGACCGCAAGCGCGATGGCTTAGTGCTCGGTATGTCGGTGAAAGAAAACATGTCGTTAACGGCACTGCGCTATTTCAGCCATGCTGGTGGCCGCCTGAAACACAAAGATGAGCAGCAGGCGGTGAGCGATTTTATCCGCCTGTTCAATGTGAAAACGCCGTCAATGGAACAGGCAATAGGTCTGCTCTCCGGCGGTAACCAGCAAAAAGTGGCCATCGCCCGCGGGCTGATGACGCGGCCGAAGGTGCTGATCCTTGATGAACCGACCCGCGGCGTGGACGTGGGGGCGAAGAAAGAGATCTATCAGCTGATCAACCAGTTTAAAGCCGATGGTCTGAGCATCATTCTGGTCTCTTCGGAGATGCCGGAAGTGCTGGGCATGAGCGATCGCATCATCGTGATGCATGAAGGGCATCTCGGCGGTGAGTTCACACGCGAGCAGGCCACCCAGGAAGTATTGATGGCTGCCGCTGTGGGCAAGCTTAACCGTGTGAATCAGGAGTAAAAAAGATGACAACCCAGGCTGTTACTGGTCGCCGCTATTTCACAAAAGCATGGCTGATGGAGCAAAAGTCGTTGATTGCCCTGCTGGTGCTGATAGCGATTGTTTCGACCATGAGCCCCAACTTTTTTACCGTTAATAACCTCTTCAATATTCTGCAGCAGACGTCGGTCAACGCCATTATGGCCGTCGGAATGACGCTGGTCATTCTGACCTCGGGGATCGACCTGTCCGTCGGCTCCCTGCTGGCGCTGACCGGCGCGGTTGCGGCATCGATTGTGGGGCTGGAGGTTAATGCGCTGGTGGCGATTGCCGCGGCGCTTGCTTTAGGCGCGGCAATTGGCGCAGTGACCGGCGTGATTGTGGCGAAAGGGCGTGTTCAGGCCTTTATCGCTACCCTGGTGATGATGTTGCTCCTGCGCGGGGTGACGATGGTCTACACCAACGGTAGTCCGGTGAACACCGGGTTTACTGATAACGCCGACCTGTTTGGCTGGTTTGGTATCGGGCGCCCGTTAGGGGTTCCGACGCCGGTGTGGATTATGGCAATCGTCTTTCTGGCGGCCTGGTACATGCTGCACCATACGCGGCTGGGTCGTTATATTTATGCGCTGGGCGGTAACGAGGCGGCAACTCGCTTATCCGGCATCAGCGTCAATAAAGTAAAAATCATCGTCTATTCGTTATGCGGCCTGCTGGCTTCGCTGGCGGGGATTATCGAAGTGGCGCGTCTCTCTTCCGCGCAGCCGACGGCGGGGACCGGCTATGAACTGGATGCTATCGCGGCGGTCGTGCTCGGCGGCACCAGTCTGGCGGGTGGTAAAGGCCGTATTGTCGGTACCTTGATTGGTGCGTTGATCCTTGGCTTCCTGAACAACGGTTTGAATCTATTAGGCGTTTCATCCTATTACCAGATGATCGTGAAAGCGGTGGTAATTTTGCTGGCGGTGCTGGTAGACAACAAAAAGCAGTAACTAAGAACTCTACAGGACATCTTAACTATGAATATGAAAAAACTGGCGACCCTGGTCTCTGCTGTGGCTCTCAGCGCAACCGTCAGCGCCAACGCGATGGCCAAAGACACTATCGCCCTGGTTATCTCTACTCTGAATAACCCGTTCTTTGTTTCTCTGAAAGAGGGGGCGCAGAAAGAAGCTGACAAACTGGGTTACAACCTTGTCGTACTGGATTCGCAGAACAACCCGGCGAAAGAGCTGGCGAACGTGCAGGATTTAACGGTACGTGGCGCGAAGCTGCTACTGATTAACCCTACCGATTCTGATGCAGTAGGTAACGCCGTGAAGATGGCTAACCAGGCGAAGATCCCGGTGATTACCCTCGACCGTCAGGCTTCGAAAGGCGACGTTGTCAGCCATATCGCGTCTGATAACGTGCTGGGCGGTAAGATGGCCGGCGACTACATTGCGAAGAAAGCCGGTGAAGGCGCGAAAGTGATTGAACTGCAGGGTATTGCAGGGACCTCCGCGGCTCGTGAACGTGGTGAGGGCTTTAAGCAGGCCGTTGCCGCGCACAAATTCAATGTGCTGGCCAGCCAGCCGGCGGACTTCGACCGAACCAAAGGTCTGAACGTCATGCAGAACCTGCTGACCGCCCATCCTGATGTGAAAGCGGTGTTTGCGCAGAACGATGAAATGGCGCTGGGTGCGCTGCGCGCATTACAAACGGCAGGCAAATCCGATGTGATGGTGGTTGGATTTGACGGTACTCCGGATGGCGAAAAAGCCGTAAATAGTGGCAAACTGGCAGCGACCATCGCTCAGTTGCCAGAGCAGATCGGCGTGAAAGGCGTGGAGACTGCTGATAAAGTGCTGAAGGGTGAGAAAGTGGATGCCAGCTATCCGGTTGAGCTGAAGCTGGTCATTAAGCAGTAATATGCGATTCGGCTCGGAAACGATCCGAGGGACAATATAAAAAAGAAAAGCAGGGCATGCGCCACCGGAGTCCGGTGGCGCGCTTTCCCGGGAACAGAAATAATGAAAACCGCAGGCAAACTCGTCGTCCTTGGCAGCATCAATGCCGATCACATTCTTAACCTTGAATCTTTCCCGACGCCGGGCGAAACCGTCACCGGTCATCATTATCAGGTGGCTTTCGGCGGTAAAGGGGCTAACCAGGCCGTCGCCGCCGGGCGAAGCGGCGCGGATATTGCGTTTATTGCCTGTACCGGTGATGACGATATCGGCGAACGCGTTCGCCGCCAGCTGGAGCGCGATCGTATCGATGTTGCGCCGGTGCGTGCGGTCAACGCTCAATCGACCGGCGTGGCGCTGATTTTTGTTAACGCCGAAGGTGAGAATGTCATCGGTATTCATGCCGGAGCTAACGCCGCGCTCTCTGTCGAGCAGGTTGAGGCGGAAAAAGCGCGTATTGCGGGTGCTCAGGCGCTGCTGATGCAGCTGGAGTCACCGCTGGAAAGCGTGCTGGCGGCGGCAAAAATCGCCCATCAGCATCAGACCACCGTTGTGCTCAACCCGGCACCGGCGCGTGACCTGCCAGATGAGTTGCTTTCGCTGATAGATATTATTACGCCTAACGAAACCGAAGCAGAGAAGCTGACCGGCATCCGCGTTGAAAACGATGACGATGCGGCTAAAGCTGCCCGTGTGCTGCATGAAAAAGGCATTGGTATCGTGATGATTACGCTTGGCAGCCGGGGCGTATGGGTCAGCCATGACGGTCAAGGCCGTCGGGTTCCCGGTTTTAAAGTTCAGGCCGTCGATACCATTGCCGCTGGCGATACCTTTAATGGCGCCTTTGTGACGGCCTTACTGGAAGGAACCGCGCTGGACGAAGCGATCCGTTTTGCCCATGCCGCGGCAGCGATTGCCGTTACCCGCAAAGGCGCACAGCCTTCCGTACCATGGCGCGAAGAAATCGACGAGTTTTTACGTCAACAGGGGTAACGTTTGGCTACCATGAAGGATGTAGCCCGCGAGGCGGGCGTTTCCACTTCAACAGTTTCTCACGTCATTAATAAAGATCGCTTCGTCAGCGAGGCGATTACCGCCAAAGTTGATGCGGCGATTAAAAACCTTAACTATGCGCCGTCTGCGCTGGCGCGTAGCCTCAAATTAAACCAGACCCGGACCATTGGCATGCTGATCACCGCCAGTACCAATCCGTTTTATTCGGAACTGGTGCGCGGCGTGGAGCGCAGCTGTTTTGAGCGTGGTTATAGTCTGGTGCTGTGTAATACCGAAGGCGATGAGCAGCGTATGAACCGCAATCTTGAGACGCTGATGCAAAAACGCGTCGACGGTCTGCTGCTGCTGTGTACCGAAACGCATCAACCTTCACCGGAAATTATGCAGCGCTACCCGTCAGTCCCTACGGTGATGATGGACTGGGCGCCGTTCGACGGCGATAGCGATCTGATTCAGGACAATTCGCTGCTGGGCGGCGATATGGCAACCCAATATCTGATTGATAAAGGATATACCCGCGTGGCCTGCATTGCCGGGCCGCTGGATAAAACGCCGTCGCGCCTGCGCCTGGAGGGATATCACGCGGCAATGGCGCGCGCCGGGCTTCCGGTGATGGAAGGTTATGTCATTACCAGTGATTTCGAATTTGGCGGCGGATTTAGCGCTATGCAAAAGCTGCTCGCCTTACCCGAGCGGCCGCAGGCGGTGTTCGTCGGCAACGACGCGATGGCCGTTGGAGCCTATCAATCGCTGTATCAGGCCGGGTTACGAATTCCGCAGGATATGGCGCTGGTGGGGTATGACGATATCGAACTGGCGCGCTATATGACGCCGCCGCTGACCACTATCCATCAGCCGAAAGATGAACTGGGCGAACTGGCCATCGATGTGCTGATTCATCGCATGGCCGATCCGGGTCAGAAGCAGCAGCGCGTTCAGCTCACCCCGGAACTGGTCGTTCGCGGCTCCGTCTAACGCTTGTGCCGCTCCTTAATCAGGTTGCGGCCGTCTTTCGCTCTTAACAGCATAAATGTCAGCGCCGAAACCACGGTAATCGCCCCCATCGTAATAAAGGTATAGTGGAACTGCTCAACGGTACTGGCGCTGTCGAACCCTTCATAAAAACGTAGCACTGCGGCGCTAATGGCGACGCCGAGGCTAATGGATAGCTGCTGCGTCACGGCCAGCAGGCTATTGCCGCTGCTGGCGTTATCATCGGTCAAATCGGCCAGCGTGATGGTATTCATCGATGTGAACTGGGTAGACATCGCCATCCCCAGCACAAACAGCGGTAGCAAGAGCATCCAGACAGGCATTGCCGGAGACTGGAATGAGAACTGGGCAATCATCAGTCCGATAAAAATGGTGACGCCGACCAGGGTTTTCCGATAGCCGAGCCAGCGTAAAATCTGCGTCACGGTCGATTTCGCGATAATCGACCCGATGGCGGTGGGGGCTATCATGCAGCCTGCGACGATCGCCGGATAGCCAAAACCGACCTGCAACATCAAGGGCATCAGAAACGGCACGCAGCCGGTTCCCAGACGCGTCGCCAGATTACCGGCAATACCGACCGAAAAGGTGCGCGTTTTAAATAAAGAAAGCGAGATCAGCGGAGTCGGGTGGCGGCGTGCGTGGCGGATATAGGCCAGCAGCAGGATGACGCTGAGGGCAATGACCGAAAGGGCTATCCAGGTTGCGACGATTTTCTCGCCAAACAGTTCGATGCCGCTGGAAAACAGTACCAGGCTCAATCCAAACAGCAGAAAACCGGTGGTATCGAAACGCCGGCGCGGGGTGGTGAAATCCGGCATATATTTGCGCGCGTAAAGTATCCCGATAATGCCGATAGGAATATTAATGAGGAAAATCCAGTGCCAGCTGGCCCAGGTAACCAGCACGCCGCCGAGCACCGGCCCAAGAATAGGGCCAACAAGGCCGGGCATAGTGACGAAGTTCAGTACGGGGAGCAGTTCGCTGCGCGGGTAGGCTCTTAATAATGCCAGGCGCGCCACCGGCATCATCATGGCGCCGCCTATCCCCTGAATCACGCGAAAGATAACCAGCTCCATTAATGAACTGGAGAGGGCGCAGGCCAGTGATCCGAGCGTAAACAGGCCGACGGCAATGATAAACACCTTACGGGTGCCGAAGCGGTCAGCTAACCAGCCGCTGACCGGGATAAGCATAGCGACCGTTAATGTGTAGCTGATGATGGCGGACTGCATGGCCAGCGGTGAACGGTTAAGGCTATGCGCAATGGCGGGAAGGGCGGTGTTGAGAATGGTGGCATCCAGCGCCTGCATAAAAAAAGCCATGGCTGCAATCCACGGCAGTCCGGCCATACTGCGCCCTTTTTTTTCGCTCATGCGGAACCCTTGTTACTTGCCTGAATGGTTTGGTGCGCTCAATAACGTCTGGCAGGCGCTTAGCGCGCGCGGGCCATCGCTATCCTGGATAGCGTCGACAATGGCCTGGTGGAGATCCAGCTTAACCACTTCGTTCTGAGTAATAGAGGTGAAATAGGTGTGGTAGACCGAATGAAACAGAGATGCGAAAGCGATCAGGAACGGATTTCCGCTCATTTCATAGATGTGCTCATGCCAGGCCATATCGACTTCTATCCAGCGTTCGCGCAGAAAGCGTTTTTTTAACTGGCCCATCTCTTCCATTAAGGTATTGAGCTCGGCCTTTTGCTCCGCGTTACCGAAGGTGGCTGCCAGAAAACAGGCCTGAGGCTCCAGGCTACTGCGCATAACCAGGAAATGGCTCACCACCTCTTCAAAGTTATCTTCCGTTAACCACCATGAGAGCAGCTCCTTGTCGAGGAAGTTCCAGCTACTGCGTGGCATGACTCGGGTGCCGATACGCGGGCGCGGCAACAGCATCCCTTTGGCGGTAAGCGTCTTAACCGCTTCGCGTACCGCGGTGCGACTCACGCCAAACTGTTCCCCCAATTCCATTTCGCCTGGAAGAATACTTTCCGGCGGGTATTCGCCGGTCAGGATTTTTTGAGCCAGTTTCTCTGCTAATACCCAGGAGATGTTCTTTTGTGCCGCCAGTTGCTGTGCGCTTAAAGACATATATGCCGTTCCTTTCTCTTTTTATCTGTATCAGTATGCCATCTGGTGGACTATTTCGTTGGTTAAAACAGCAAAACGCTGGTTTTTTGCCACGTCACGGGCTGATTTGGTGAAAAAAGAGACGGTTGAAAAGTTTTTTTAAAACAGGGCTTGTCAACGTCTCAGAACTCCCTATAATGCGCCTCCACTGACACGGAACAACGGCTTACAGGCCGCCGGGTTAGCGGGGTTCAGCGATGAACGCCGGCAGAGAAAAGCAAAAATAAATGCTTGACTCTGAATGAGGAAAACGTATTATACGGGACCTCGCGACAGAGCGCTCAGCGCCGTCGCACTGCTCTTTAACAATTTATCAGACAATCTGTGTGGGCACTCAAAGTGACATGGATTCTTAACGTCCTCGGACGAAAAATGAATACCAAGTCTCTGAGTGAACACGTAATTCATTACGAAGTTTAATTCACGAGCATCAAACTTAAATTGAAGAGTTTGATCATGGCTCAGATTGAACGCTGGCGGCAGGCCTAACACATGCAAGTCGAGCGGTAGCACAGAGAGCTTGCTCTCGGGTGACGAGCGGCGGACGGGTGAGTAATGTCTGGGAAACTGCCTGATGGAGGGGGATAACTACTGGAAACGGTAGCTAATACCGCATAACGTCGCAAGACCAAAGTGGGGGACCTTCGGGCCTCATGCCATCAGATGTGCCCAGATGGGATTAGCTAGTAGGTGGGGTAATGGCTCACCTAGGCGACGATCCCTAGCTGGTCTGAGAGGATGACCAGCCACACTGGAACTGAGACACGGTCCAGACTCCTACGGGAGGCAGCAGTGGGGAATATTGCACAATGGGCGCAAGCCTGATGCAGCCATGCCGCGTGTATGAAGAAGGCCTTCGGGTTGTAAAGTACTTTCAGCGAGGAGGAAGGCGTTAAGGTTAATAACCTTGGCGATTGACGTTACTCGCAGAAGAAGCACCGGCTAACTCCGTGCCAGCAGCCGCGGTAATACGGAGGGTGCAAGCGTTAATCGGAATTACTGGGCGTAAAGCGCACGCAGGCGGTCTGTTAAGTCAGATGTGAAATCCCCGGGCTCAACCTGGGAACTGCATTTGAAACTGGCAGGCTTGAGTCTTGTAGAGGGGGGTAGAATTCCAGGTGTAGCGGTGAAATGCGTAGAGATCTGGAGGAATACCGGTGGCGAAGGCGGCCCCCTGGACAAAGACTGACGCTCAGGTGCGAAAGCGTGGGGAGCAAACAGGATTAGATACCCTGGTAGTCCACGCTGTAAACGATGTCGACTTGGAGGTTGTTCCCTTGAGGAGTGGCTTCCGGAGCTAACGCGTTAAGTCGACCGCCTGGGGAGTACGGCCGCAAGGTTAAAACTCAAATGAATTGACGGGGGCCCGCACAAGCGGTGGAGCATGTGGTTTAATTCGATGCAACGCGAAGAACCTTACCTACTCTTGACATCCAGAGAACTTAGCAGAGATGCTTTGGTGCCTTCGGGAACTCTGAGACAGGTGCTGCATGGCTGTCGTCAGCTCGTGTTGTGAAATGTTGGGTTAAGTCCCGCAACGAGCGCAACCCTTATCCTTTGTTGCCAGCGATTCGGTCGGGAACTCAAAGGAGACTGCCAGTGATAAACTGGAGGAAGGTGGGGATGACGTCAAGTCATCATGGCCCTTACGAGTAGGGCTACACACGTGCTACAATGGCATATACAAAGAGAAGCGACCTCGCGAGAGCAAGCGGACCTCATAAAGTATGTCGTAGTCCGGATTGGAGTCTGCAACTCGACTCCATGAAGTCGGAATCGCTAGTAATCGTAGATCAGAATGCTACGGTGAATACGTTCCCGGGCCTTGTACACACCGCCCGTCACACCATGGGAGTGGGTTGCAAAAGAAGTAGGTAGCTTAACCTTCGGGAGGGCGCTTACCACTTTGTGATTCATGACTGGGGTGAAGTCGTAACAAGGTAACCGTAGGGGAACCTGCGGTTGGATCACCTCCTTACCTGAAAGAACCTGCCTTTGTAGTGTCCACACAGATTGTCTGATGAAAAATAAGCAGTAAAAAATCTCTGCAGGCTTGTAGCTCAGGTGGTTAGAGCGCACCCCTGATAAGGGTGAGGTCGGTGGTTCAAGTCCACTCAGGCCTACCAAATTCATCCTGAATACTGCGTTGTGAAACGACTCGCATACTTCAGTATGCTTCGTCCTTCCACGCCTTGTCTCAGTCTGAATTACCGGTACAAGAGATTTAGCATTACGATGGGGTTATAGCTCAGCTGGGAGAGCGCCTGCCTTGCACGCAGGAGGTCTGCGGTTCGATCCCGCATAGCTCCACCATCCTTTACTGCTGCACAACAAGAAAACTTCAGAGTGTACCTGAAAAGGTATGCTGCGAAGTTTTGCTCTTTAAAAATCTGGATCAAGCTGAAAATTGAAACGACACACTGTTTCCTTTCTCCGTAATAAGAAAGGAAAAGCGGTGTGTTCGAGTCTCTCAAATTTTCGCAACGCGGACTGTTTTACGAAACAGCTTCGGGTTGTGAGGTTAAGCGACTAAGCGTACACGGTGGATGCCCTGGCAGTCAGAGGCGATGAAGGACGTGCTAATCTGCGATAAGCGTCGGTAAGGTGATATGAACCGTTATAACCGGCGATTTCCGAATGGGGAAACCCAGTGTGATTCGTCACACTATCGTTAAGTGAATACATAGCTTAACGAAGCGAACCGGGGGAACTGAAACATCTAAGTACCCCGAGGAAAAGAAATCAACCGAGATTCCCCCAGTAGCGGCGAGCGAACGGGGAGGAGCCCAGAGTCTGAATCAGCGCGTGTGTTAGTGGAACGGTCTGGAAAGTCCGGCGGTACAGGGTGATAGCCCCGTACACTAAAATGCACACGTTGTGAACTCGAAGAGTAGGGCGGGACACGTGGTATCCTGTCTGAATATGGGGGGACCATCCTCCAAGGCTAAATACTCCTGACTGACCGATAGTGAACCAGTACCGTGAGGGAAAGGCGAAAAGAACCCCGGCGAGGGGAGTGAAAAAGAACCTGAAACCGTGTACGTACAAGCAGTGGGAGCCTACTTGTTAGGTGACTGCGTACCTTTTGTATAATGGGTCAGCGACTTATATTCTGTAGCAAGGTTAACCGTATAGGGGAGCCGCAGGGAAACCGAGTCTTAACTGGGCGTTAAGTTGCAGGGTATAGACCCGAAACCCGGTGATCTAGCCATGGGCAGGTTGAAGGTTGGGTAACACTAACTGGAGGACCGAACCGACTAATGTTGAAAAATTAGCGGATGACTTGTGGCTGGGGGTGAAAGGCCAATCAAACCGGGAGATAGCTGGTTCTCCCCGAAAGCTATTTAGGTAGCGCCTCGTGAACTCATCTTCGGGGGTAGAGCACTGTTTCGGCTAGGGGGTCATCCCGACTTACCAACCCGATGCAAACTACGAATACCGAAGAATGTTATCACGGGAGACACACGGCGGGTGCTAACGTCCGTCGTGAAGAGGGAAACAACCCAGACCGCCAGCTAAGGTCCCAAAGTCATGGTTAAGTGGGAAACGATGTGGGAAGGCACAGACAGCCAGGATGTTGGCTTAGAAGCAGCCATCATTTAAAGAAAGCGTAATAGCTCACTGGTCGAGTCGGCCTGCGCGGAAGATGTAACGGGGCTAAACCATGCACCGAAGCTGCGGCAGCGACACTATGTGTTGTTGGGTAGGGGAGCGTTCTGTAAGCCGTTGAAGGTGGCCTGTGAGGGTTGCTGGAGGTATCAGAAGTGCGAATGCTGACATAAGTAACGATAAAGCGGGTGAAAAGCCCGCTCGCCGGAAGACCAAGGGTTCCTGTCCAACGTTAATCGGGGCAGGGTGAGTCGACCCCTAAGGCGAGGCCGAAAGGCGTAGTCGATGGGAAACAGGTTAATATTCCTGTACTCGGTGTTACTGCGAAGGGGGGACGGAGAAGGCTATGTTAGCCGGGCGACGGTTGTCCCGGTTTAAGCATGTAGGCGGGAAGTTTAGGTAAATCCGGACTTCTGTTAACGCTGAGGTGTGATGACGAGGCACTACGGTGCTGAAGTAACAAATGCCCTGCTTCCAGGAAAAGCCTCTAAGCATCAGGTAACAACGAATCGTACCCCAAACCGACACAGGTGGTCAGGTAGAGAATACCAAGGCGCTTGAGAGAACTCGGGTGAAGGAACTAGGCAAAATGGTGCCGTAACTTCGGGAGAAGGCACGCTGATGGTAGGTGAAGCGACTTGCTCGTGGAGCTGAAATCAGTCGAAGATACCAGCTGGCTGCAACTGTTTATTAAAAACACAGCACTGTGCAAACACGAAAGTGGACGTATACGGTGTGACGCCTGCCCGGTGCCGGAAGGTTAATTGATGGGGTTATCCGTAAGGAGAAGCTCTTGATCGAAGCCCCGGTAAACGGCGGCCGTAACTATAACGGTCCTAAGGTAGCGAAATTCCTTGTCGGGTAAGTTCCGACCTGCACGAATGGCGTAATGATGGCCAGGCTGTCTCCACCCGAGACTCAGTGAAATTGAACTCGCTGTGAAGATGCAGTGTACCCGCGGCAAGACGGAAAGACCCCGTGAACCTTTACTATAGCTTGACACTGAACATTGAGCCTTGATGTGTAGGATAGGTGGGAGGCTTTGAAGCGTGGACGCCAGTCTGCGTGGAGCCAACCTTGAAATACCACCCTTTAATGTTTGATGTTCTAACGTAGACCCGTGATCCGGGTTGCGGACAGTGTCTGGTGGGTAGTTTGACTGGGGCGGTCTCCTCCCAAAGAGTAACGGAGGAGCACGAAGGTTAGCTAATCCTGGTCGGACATCAGGAGGTTAGTGCAATGGCATAAGCTAGCTTGACTGCGAGCGTGACGGCGCGAGCAGGTGCGAAAGCAGGTCATAGTGATCCGGTGGTTCTGAATGGAAGGGCCATCGCTCAACGGATAAAAGGTACTCCGGGGATAACAGGCTGATACCGCCCAAGAGTTCATATCGACGGCGGTGTTTGGCACCTCGATGTCGGCTCATCACATCCTGGGGCTGAAGTAGGTCCCAAGGGTATGGCTGTTCGCCATTTAAAGTGGTACGCGAGCTGGGTTTAGAACGTCGTGAGACAGTTCGGTCCCTATCTGCCGTGGGCGCTGGAGAATTGAGGGGGGCTGCTCCTAGTACGAGAGGACCGGAGTGGACGCATCACTGGTGTTCGGGTTGTCATGCCAATGGCATTGCCCGGTAGCTAAATGCGGAAAAGATAAGTGCTGAAAGCATCTAAGCACGAAACTTGCCCCGAGATGAGTTCTCCCTGACCCTTTAAGGGTCCTGAAGGAACGTTGAAGACGACGACGTTGATAGGTCGGGTGTGTAAGCGTAGCGATACGTTGAGCTAACCGATACTAATGAACCGTGAGGCTTAACCTTACAACGCCGAAGCTGTTTTGGCGAAGAGACGAAATGTTCAGCTTGATTACAGATTCATCATCACGCAGGAATGCGGGGTGAAAACAGAATTTGCCTGGCGGCGATAGCGCGGTGGTCCCACCTGACCCCATGCCGAACTCAGAAGTGAAACGCCGTAGCGCCGATGGTAGTGTGGGGTCTCCCCATGTGAGAGTAGGGAACTGCCAGGCATCAAATCAGTAAAAAGCCCATCCTGACGGATGGGCTTTTTGCGTTTTTATCGTTATTTATCCGCAACGCCTAATCTCGCAGGAATAACGCAGAACGGGCGCTATATTACGCCCATTGCTGAAATACTCACTGCCATTGCGCTTCTGCCAACCAGCGTAGAATAAACGCCGCGATCTGCGGAATATCGTTTAAATCTAACTGCGGGAGTGATGTCTCTAATGGAGTATCGCTGACTACCGCAATCACATGCTCATCCAGGACGAGCTCCTCGACACGATGCCCACCCTGTTGCCGAAAAAGCAGGAGCTTCGCTATCGGCTCATGCTTAAACCCTTCAACCAGAACCAAATCCAGCGTTGATGCATCCATCCTGCTAACCAGCCAGGCTAAATCCACCTCTTCTTCATCCGGCGTTTCAGTCATTAGCGCCCAGCGTTGTGAACTGGCGACAATCGTTTGAGCTGCCCCGGCTTTACGCAATTCATAGCTGTCCTTACCCGGCAGATCGACATCCATATTATGATGGGTATGCTTGATCAAACCCGGACGCAGGCCAGCAGCACACAATGCGGGGATTAATTTTTTTAACAGCGTTGTTTTACCGGTACCACTCCAGGCGGAAATGGCGAGAACGGGGATCATGATTGCTCCTGTATACCCTGCAAGTCATCAAGGGTATTGACGTTAATAAAGGCCGGGCGGACATCGCTGAAATCAACGCGATGCCCGCCGCTGTTGCGCATAAAAGCCATCACGCGTCGTTCGCCTGCGGCAAGATATGCCGCCAGATCGGGCATTAAACATCGATGCATCAGGGTAATAGCGGGATGATCGCGTTCTCCGTCGTAAACCCAGACGACGGGAGCGGTCTGTTTCTGCTGTATAAAGCGCTCAGCCAGGAATGAGGGGATAAAGGGGGTATCGCAGGGGCAGAAGAGGAACCATTCGCTCTGTGTCTGCTGCATCACGGATAGCATACCGGCTAATGGCCCCGGGAAGTCAGAGAGACTGTCGGAATACACCGGATACCCGCTTTCATACCAGCGTTCCAGATTACGGTTGGCACTGATAACCAGGTGGGTCACCTGAGGAGACAACGCATCTGCAACATGGCGCCATAATGGCTTACCATCGAGTAGCTGCAATCCCTTATCCGCACCTCCCATCCGCGTGGCCCTTCCGCCTGCTAATATAACGCCGGTTATGACCTCGCCTTGCATATCAATATCGCCTCTTTCATTGTGGGATTGACCCTGTTAAGTTGTCGCTATCAAGAGTAAGGAGCATGACCATGAAATGTAAACGTCTGAATGAAGTAATTGAACTCCTCCAGCCAGCCTGGCAGAAAGAGCCGGAGCTGAACCTGATGCAATTTTTGCAGAAACTCGCAAAAGAGGCCGGTTACGACGGCGAGCTGGTCGATCTTTCCGACGATATCCTGATTTATCATCTGAAAATGCGTGATTCGGCAAAAGAAGCCGTTATTCCTGGTATTCAGAAAGATTACGAAGAGGATTTCAAAACGGCCTTATTGCGCGCTCGCGGCGTGATTAAAGAGTAAAAGGTTGTAAGTGCTGCCGCGGAACGAGTTATGAGATGATATCCTGAACTATTCCTAAGATTATCGGATGTCAGGATGCACGATAAGGCTTTTAATTTTCAGACGCTAAACCCGGATACCATCATCGATGGGCTATTCGATCTGGGGATGCGAGTGGACTCCGGGCTCACTCCGCTTAACAGCTATGAAAACCGCGTTTACCAGTTTCAGGACGAAGACCGCCATCGCTATGTGGTGAAGTTCTATCGTCCTGAACGTTGGTCTGCCGAACAGATCCTCGAGGAACACCTGTTTACCCTTCAGCTCAAGCAGGATGATGTTCCTGTTGCTGCGCCATTATTTTTCAATGACAGTACTCTTCATCAGCATCAGGGCTTCTATTTTGCCGTGTTCCCCAGCTTAGGTGGGCGCCAGTTTGAATCGGATAACCTCGATCAAATGGAGTCCGTCGGCCGTTATCTGGGGCGCTTGCACCAGACCGGGCGCAAAGCGCGTTTTGTCGCGCGCCCTGAGATAGGCGTGAATGAGTATTTGTTCGCGCCGCGGGACGTTTTTGAACACTCAACGCTGATCCCCTCAGCTCTGAAGAAGGACTTCCTCCGCGCCGCAGATAAGCTGATTGCTGCCGTTATCGCTCAATGGCACGGCAACGCGGACATTCTGCGTCTGCACGGCGATTGTCATGCCGGTAATATTCTCTGGCGCGATGGTCCGCTTTTTGTTGATTTAGATGATGCCCGCAACGGTCCGGCCATCCAGGATCTGTGGATGCTGCTGAACGGTGATAAAGCCGAGCAGCGAATGCAGCTGGAGATGATTGTTGAAGCTTATGAAGAATTCAGTCCGTTCAATTCAGACGAAATCGCCCTTATCGAACCTTTACGCGCCATGCGGTTAGTTTATTATCTGGCATGGTTGCTCAGGCGCTGGGACGATCCTGCTTTCCCTATTAATTTCCCCTGGCTTACCGGGGAAGATTACTGGCGGGGGCAGACAGCAACTTTTCTTGAGCAGGTGAAGGTTCTGCAAGAACCCCCTCTTCAGTTAACGCCAATGTATTAATCAGATATTTCCAGGAGAGACGTAAACATGAAAAAAATTTGGCTGGCGCTGGCTGGTATGATTCTGGCTTTTAGTGCTTCTGCGGCCCAGATCACCGACGGTAAGCAGTACATCACCCTTGATAAGCCCGTAGCCGGCGCGCCTCAGGTTCTTGAGTTCTTCTCGTTCTACTGCCCGCACTGCTATCAGTTTGAAGAAGTGCTGCACGTTTCTGATAACGTGAAGAAAAAGCTGCCGGAAGGCGCCAAAATGACCAAGTACCACGTTGAATTCCTCGGACCTTTGGGTAAAGACTTAACCCAGGCATGGGCCGTCGCGATGGCGCTGGGCGTTGAAGATAAGATCACCGTGCCGATGTTTGAAGCGGTACAGAAGACCCAGACCGTGCAGACCGTGGCGGATATTCGTAAAGTCTTCGTTGACGCTGGCGTGAAAGGCGAAGACTACGATGCGGCATGGAATAGCTTTGTCGTGAAATCCCTGGTTGCTCAGCAGGAAAAAGCGGCTGCTGACTTCCAGCTGCAGGGCGTACCGGCAATGTACGTCGACGGCAAATATCAGCTGAACCCGCAGGGAATGGATACCAGCAATATGGACGCCTTTGTCGCCCAGTATGCGGATAGCGTTAAGCAGCTGGTTGAGAAGAAGTAAAAAAAAAGCCGGTCACTGACCGGCTTTTTTCATATCTCTCTTAAACCGCCAGTGGAGGTGGCATGGTTATCAGGTTCAATGCTCTTCGCGTCCTTTTGTCCGCATGATTTCCGTCAGCTGACAGTCTTTCTCTTCCCACAGTTCATTCAACCAACGCTGGAAACGGCGCTTAAAGTTTTTGTCATTCACGTAGTCGCCGTGCAGATCTTCCGCCACGGGAATGAGATTAACGCGAACAACAATACGCGTCAGTCGGCCGCTTAACATATCGTAAAATGGCCTCTGGTTGTTCTCCGGATAGCAAAGCGTGACGTTCAACAGCTTATCGAACTGAGCACCGAGCACGTTCAACGCCATCGCGATACCTGCGGCCTTCGGTGGCAATAAATTACGATAAGGTGAACGAGTTTGCCGCTGCTTATCTTCGGTAAAACGCGAACCTTCTACAAAATTGACGATGGTCGTCGGATGCGAGCGAAATTTCTCGCAGGAGCGGCGAGTGGTTTCAACATCTTTACCGCGACGCTCAGGATGGCGAATTAAATAGCCTCGCGAGTAGCGACGCATAAAGGGCATATCCAGCGCCCAGCAGGCAAGCCCGATAAAAGGTACCCACGCCAGCTGTTGCTTAAGGAAGTACTTATTCATAGGGATATGCTTGCGAAACAACACGCAGAGCACCACGATATCCGCCCAGCTGTGATGATTGCTGATAAGCAGATACCAGTTTTTCTTGCTCAGCCCTTCAAGACCTTGCACGTCCCACGTCAGTCTGGGATTCAGATAGAGCAGCAGTGCCAACCCTTCGCACCAGCAATACATCATGAAATTGCAGAAACGGGAAATCGCACGCCATACCGCGGGGATGGGGACAAGAAGTTTAATCAGCCCGGCGATGATTATCGGTACGGAACAGATAATGGTGACTAAGATGGTAAGGGCGATACTCAGCGGAAGTGTTATTGCAGCGAGTAATCTCGACATAGTTAGTTTATTCAGAAAGTTAGGCTGATAAAGAGCGCAGTTAAACCGTGCAAGAGGCTGATTTTACCAGAAAACGCAGCAAATGACGGGTCTTACCAGAACAGAAAAAACGGCGGATCTTATATCCACATGGAACATTGAGTCATTAGAAAGGTATTAAAAGCAAGGATCAATCATTAACTTTATGATAAATAAACTTAAATTATGTTTTTTGTTATTTTATTTCAGACCAGACAGCTATCCTTATAAAACTATGCACAAAGTTATCCACAGATATTACTGCCGCACGATCGACCGGATCAACGAATCTTTTTGGTGAAATGCGGGAAAAATTCAGGTTTTCAGGCCTGTCTGTGGCATCCTTTACCCATAATCTGATAAACAGGCACGGAAATTATGGTTCAGATCCCAGAAAACCCACTTATCCTCGTTGACGGCTCCTCTTACCTCTACCGGGCGTATCACGCTTTCCCGCCGCTGACTAACAGCGCCGGAGAACCGACAGGCGCTATGTATGGCGTGCTGAATATGCTGCGAAGCCTGATCCTCCAGTATCAACCCACGCACGCCGTTGTGGTTTTTGATGCCAAAGGGAAAACTTTCCGTGACGAACTGTTTGAGCATTACAAATCCCATCGTCCGCCGATGCCGGACGATCTGCGGGCGCAGATCGAACCGCTGCATACTATGGTGAAAGCGATGGGGCTGCCGCTGATGGCTGTGCCTGGCGTCGAAGCGGACGATGTGATCGGAACTCTGGCGCGCGAAGCAGAAAAAGCGGGCCGCCCGGTGCTCATCAGTACCGGTGATAAAGATATGGCGCAGTTGGTCACGCCGGGAATTACCCTGATTAATACCATGACCAATACCATTCTTGGCCCGGAAGAAGTAGTGACGAAGTACGGCGTTCCGCCAGAGCTGATTATTGACTTCCTGGCGCTGATGGGCGACTCCTCCGATAACATTCCAGGCGTACCCGGCGTGGGCGAGAAAACGGCCCAGGCGCTGCTGCAGGGGCTGGGTGGGCTGGATACGTTGTACGCTGAGCCAGAAAAAATTGCCGGTTTGACTTTCCGCGGCGCCAAAACGATGGCGGCAAAACTGGAGCAGAATAAAGAGGTGGCCTACCTCTCGTATCAGCTGGCGACGATTAAAACCGACGTCGAGCTGGATCTGAGCTGTGAAGAGCTGCACGTGCTGCCGCCGGCGGCGGATGACCTGTTGGCTCTGTTCAAAAAATATGAATTTAAGCGCTGGATCACCGATGTTGAATCCGGCAAATGGATGCAGTCAAAAGGCGTTAAGCCAGCTGCAAAACCGGCTGAAGCGGCGGCAGTAGCGGAAGAAGAAGCCGAGGTGGTAGCGACACTGTCTGCGGAAAACTACGTCACTATTCTTGATGAGCAGACGCTGATCGAATGGATCGAGAAGCTGAAAAAAGCGCCGCTGTTTGCGTTTGATACCGAAACGGACAGCCTGGATAATATCTCCGCCAATATGGTCGGCCTGTCGTTTGCCATTGAGCCCGGCGTTGCAGCCTATGTACCGGTTGCGCATGATTATCTCGATGCACCGGATCAGATCTCCCGCGAACGCGTACTGACGTTGTTGAAACCTCTGCTGGAAGACGAGAATCTGCTGAAGGTCGGGCAAAACCTGAAATATGACCGCGGAATTCTGGCGAACTATGATATTGAGCTGCGCGGCATCGCTTTTGACACCATGCTGGAATCCTACATTCTTGATAGCGTGGCGGGCCGCCATGATATGGACAGCCTTGCCGACCGCTGGCTGAAGCATAAAACGATTACCTTTGAAGAGATTGCAGGCAAAGGTAAAAATCAGCTCACCTTTAACCAGATCGCGCTGGAAGAAGCCGGCCGCTACGCGGCGGAAGATGCCGACGTCACTCTGCAGCTGCACCTGAAGATGTGGCCGAAGCTGCAGCAGCATGAAGGTCCGCTGAATATCTTTAAGCATATTGAGATGCCGCTGGTACCGGTGCTCTCTCGCGTGGAACGTAACGGCGTCAACATTGATCCGGCTGTACTGCACGCTCATTCGCAGGAGATCGCCAGGCGCCTGATCGAACTGGAACAGAAAGCCTACGAGATCGCTGGTGAAGAGTTCAATCTCTCTTCACCCAAACAGCTTCAAACTATTTTGTTTGAAAAACAAGGCATTAAACCGCTGAAGAAAACACCGGGCGGCGCGCCTTCAACCTCCGAGGAAGTGCTCGAAGAACTGGCGCTGGACTATCCGCTACCGAAAGTTATTCTCGAATATCGCGGACTGGCGAAGCTGAAGTCGACATATACCGACAAGCTACCGCTGATGATTAACCCCAAAACCGGCCGCGTGCATACCTCTTATCACCAGGCGGTAACGGCGACGGGGCGTCTCTCCTCCACCGATCCTAACCTGCAGAACATTCCGGTGCGTAACGAAGAGGGGCGTCGTATTCGTCAGGCATTTATCGCGCCGCCGGATTACCTCATCGTCTCTGCCGACTACTCGCAAATTGAGTTGCGCATTATGGCGCATCTGTCGCGTGACAAGGGGTTGCTGACCGCGTTTGCGGAAGGTAAAGATATCCACCGCGCAACGGCGGCAGAGGTCTTTGGCCTGCCGCTGGAGAGCGTAAGCAGCGAGCAGCGTCGCAGTGCCAAGGCGATTAACTTTGGTCTGATTTATGGCATGAGCGCATTTGGCCTCGCACGGCAGCTCAATATTCCGCGCAAAGAAGCGCAGAAATATATGGACCTCTATTTTGAGCGCTATCCGGGCGTCCTTGATTACATGGAGCGTACCCGGGCACAGGCAAAAGAGCAGGGCTATGTCGAAACGCTGGATGGCCGTCGCCTTTACCTTCCGGACATCAAATCCAGCAACGGCGCCCGTCGTGCCGGCGCCGAACGTGCGGCGATTAACGCCCCGATGCAGGGGACGGCGGCTGACATTATCAAGCGCGCAATGATCGCCGTTGATGAATGGCTGCTGACCGAGAAGCCGCGGGTGCGGATGATCATGCAGGTGCACGATGAACTGGTCTTTGAAGTGCACAAAGATGACCTTGATGCCGTGGCGAAAAAGGTGCACGAACTGATGGAGAACAGCACCACGCTGGCGGTACCGCTGCTGGTGGAAGTAGGAAGCGGAGAAAACTGGGATCAAGCGCACTAAGTATTCAGTGGATAAGGTGATTTTCTGTAAGTAAGCAACATAACTTATAGCGTTTTGTGATGATCATTTGAATTTGCTATGTAAAGAGTGAAAAAAAACTACAAAAAGTGCTTTCTCCGTAACCGAAAGAAGAGTAGAGTTAATGACGTAGGGTACAGAGGTAAGATGTTCTATCTTTCAGACCTTTTACTTCACGTAATCGGATTTGGCTGAATATTTTAGCCGCCCCGGTCATTTATGACCGGGGCGTTTTTTATTGCGCGAAAGAAAATTTTGGCGGACTGCGGTGGGCTGATGATGCAGCCCGGATAAGGCGTCAGGCGCCGCTATCCGGGAAAACAACGGCGATTACTCTCCGTCGGCGATCTCTTCCTGAGGAGGGATCTCATTAAACCAGCTGTCGAGCTTCTGACGCAGCTTATCCACGCCTGTTTTTTTCAGCGAAGAGAAGGGTTCAACCTGCACATCGCCGTTAAAGGCAAGAACCGCTTCACGCACCATATTCACCTGCGCTTTACGTGCGCCGCTGGCCAGCTTATCGGCTTTGGTGAGCAGAACCAGAACCTGGATATCGCTTTCTACCGCCCATTCGATCATTTGCTGATCGAGGTCTTTCAGCGGATGACGGATATCCATCAGCACCACCAGTCCTTTCAGGCACAGGCGTTTCTCCAGGTATTCACCCAGCGCGCGCTGCCATTTGATCTTCATCTCCTCCGGGACCTGAGCGTAGCCGTAACCCGGCAGGTCGACCAGGCGTTTGCCTTCGGCGACTTCAAACAGGTTGATTAGCTGGGTGCGGCCAGGGGTCTTAGAAGTACGCGCCAGGCTTTTCTGGTTGGTGAGCGTATTCAGGGCGCTGGATTTCCCCGCATTTGAGCGACCAGCAAAGGCAACTTCGATACCCGTATCGGATGGAAGATGGCGGATATCGGGTGCGCTGGTGACAAAATGCGTCTGTTGATAGTTCCAGTTAGTCAAGACTGTCGTCTCCGTTAAATAAGGCTATGGCGGGGATTATACCTGAACAGCAGAAAAAGGCTGTTTTTACCGCATCCTCTGTCGTAAGTAAAAACCCCTCTCTTTGTGAGACATTGTCCATTCAATGTCGAGGCAATCGATGAGAAACAACGGGGGTTGGTCGTGTTAACACATTAAAAATCATACAATTAACACTATAGAACAATCTTAAATAGCCATTTTTACTCTGAGGGTTGGTTGTAGGATGGGATTAAAACGGTAAAGTAAGGGGCACAGGCAAGGAAGCCGACAGGATAGTGACTCAGGATGAGTTGTCAGGAGCGCCAGGGGGGCGAAGACCCGGGATTAATGTCAGGATGACCAACGTCTGGAGACGTTTTAACAAGGAAAAGGACATAACAGGGACTGTTATTGGCTAAAGGAAAGACAGGGTGCGTCGTGAGCTAACAGGGAAAGTGGAAACCCGCTAAGGGTTATCAGTGAGGAAAAAGGCGGCAGAGTAATCTGTCGCCTTTTTTCTTTGCTTGCTTTCTGCTAGATTCCGCCTCAATTCTATACTGAAGAAAACGAATCTGAAGATTACCTATATGAAAAAACCGACATCCGTACCCCGTGGCAAAACGCATCGCAAGACACGTGAAGAAATGAATCAGGAATCCCGCGATCGCAAACGCCAGAAGAAACATCGTGGTCACGCGGCAGGAAGTCGCGCAACCGGCGGTGATGCCGCGTCATCCGGCAAAAAACAGAGCCAGCAGCAAGATCCGCGTATTGGGAGTAAAAAACCGATTCCGCTGGGCGTGACTGAAAGCACCCCGGCTACTAAGCAGCACAAACCGAAGAGCGAGAAACCTATGCTTTCACCACAGGCTGAGCTGGATTTGCTGGAAAACGATGAGCGCCTGGACGCGCTGCTGGAACGTCTGGAAGAGGGGGGCACCCTGAATGCTGAAGAGCAGTCGTGGGTCGATGCCAAACTCGATCGTATTGATGAGCTGATGCAGCAGCTTGGCCTGTCCTACGATGATGACGAGGATGAGGAAGAAGAGCGTCAGGAAGATATGATGCGTCTGCTGAAGGGTGGAAACTAACGTTTGCACTCAATCGGATTCCCGGTCCTGCTTATAACCCTTTTGGTTGTATGTTATCTGCTGTGGTTATTCGTTAAACTACGACGGTTGTCGCGGCGTCAGAAATGGCTGCGCAACCGGCTCATCACCCGAGGTGCGGTTGGGCCGGGGCGGCGTACCCGCCGACGGCACCATCGGAAGGAGTGAGCATGTCTGTGCAGTTAATCGACTGGGATCTGGCCCTGATCCAGAAATATAACTATTCGGGGCCGCGTTATACCTCATACCCCACCGCACTGGAGTTTTCACCTGAGTTTGGTGCGGCAGAATTTGACGAGGCGGTAGCTCGCTACCCGCAGCGTCCGCTATCGCTGTATGTGCATATTCCGTTTTGTCACAAGCTCTGCTATTTCTGCGGCTGCAACAAGATTGTGACTCGCCAGCAGCATAAAGCCGACCAGTATCTGGATGTGCTGGAGCAGGAAATTATTCATCGCGCGCCGCTCTTTGCCGGGCGTCAGGTGAACCAGCTGCACTGGGGCGGCGGTACCCCCACCTACCTGAATAAAGTGCAAATCAGCCGCTTAATGCAGTTGCTGCGCAGCCATTTCAATTTTAACGCCGATGCAGAGATCTCGATTGAAGTCGATCCGCGCGAAATTGAACTGGATGTCCTGGATCATCTCCGATCGGAAGGCTTCAACCGGCTGAGCATGGGCGTGCAGGACTTCAATAAAGAGGTTCAGCGGCTGGTTAACCGCGAGCAGGATGAGGCGTTTATCTTTGCCCTGCTCAACCACGCGCGTGAGATTGGTTTTACCTCGACGAATATCGATCTGATTTACGGCCTGCCGAAACAAACGCCGGAGAGTTTTGCCTTTACGCTGCAAAAAGTGGCCGAGCTCAACCCCGATCGTCTGAGCGTATTCAACTATGCGCATCTGCCGACGCTCTTTGCCGCTCAGCGTAAAATCAAAGAGGCCGACCTGCCTTCGGCGGAACAGAAGCTCGATATCCTGCAGGAGACCATTGCCTCCCTCACCGACGCCGGCTATCAGTTTATCGGTATGGATCACTTTGCCCGTCCGGATGACGAGCTGGCCATTGCTCAGCGCGACGGCGTCCTGCACCGCAATTTCCAGGGTTATACCACCCAGGGCGATACCGACCTGCTGGGGATGGGGGTGTCGGCGATCAGCATGATTGGCGACTGCTACGCGCAGAACCAGAAAGAGCTGAAGCTTTACTATCAACAGGTGGATGAAACCGGAGATGCGCTCTGGCGCGGCATCGCGCTGACCCGCGATGACTGTATTCGTCGTGACGTTATTAAGGCGCTGATTTGCCAGTTCCATCTCGATTTCTCTGCGGTAGAAACGCGGTGGGAACTGGATTTCCAGCGTTATTTTGCCGACGATCTGGCGCTGCTGGCACCGCTGGCAAAAGATGGGCTGGTGGATGTGGATGACAAGAGCATTCAGGTGACGGCGAAAGGCCGTCTGCTGATTCGCAACATCTGCATGTGCTTTGATGCCTATCTGCGTCAGAAAGCGCGGATGCAGCAGTTCTCTCGCGTCATTTAACTCTGCAATGCCGGGCGGCACTTCGTTTGCCCGGCCGACGGATTCTGTAGGCCCGGTAAGCATAGTGCCACCGGGCATGACATTTACTCCATTCCTAACTCTTTCAGCTTGCGCGTTAGCGTATTACGTCCCCATCCTAGTAGTCGCGCGGCTTCCTGCTTATGCCCTTGCGTATGACGCAGGGCAGTAGTCAGCAGCGTCCGCTCCATCTCCGGCTGCGCTTCAGAAAGCAGGTTTTGATGACCGGAACGCAGAGCGCGGTCGGCCCACTGCCCCAGTAACGTTGCCCAGCTGTCCGGCTGCATATGCGTCGGGCTATCGGGAATTGCGGTTTCAAACAGTTCGCTGGGAAGATCCTGCGTCAGAACCTCCTGGCCTGCTGCCATCACCGTCAGCCAGCGGCAGGTGTTCTCCAGCTGGCGGACGTTACCAGGCCAGGCTAAACGGGTGAGCGCGGTTTCCGTCTCCGGATGCAGCTGCTTGGCTTCGACCCCCAGTTCGCGGGCGGCAATTTGCAGGAAGTGCCGCGCCAGGCGGGGAATATCTTCCCGGCGCTCGCGCAGCGGCGGGAGATGAACGCGAATCACGTTCAGGCGGTGGAACAGGTCCTCACGGAACTTTCCTTCCTGCACACGCTGCTCAAGGTTCTGGTGGGTTGCCGCAATAATTCGCACGTCTACCTTCACCGGCGCATAGCCGCCAACGCGATAGAACTGGCCATCGGCCAGAACGCGCAGCAGGCGCGTCTGCACATCGAGCGGCATATCGCCGATCTCATCGAGGAACAAAGTCCCGCCGTCAGCCTGCTCAAAACGTCCCTGACGCACGGTATTGGCGCCGGTAAATGCCCCTTTTTCGTGACCGAAAAGCTCAGATTCGATCAGGTCTTTTGGGATAGCAGCCATATTCAGTGCGATAAACGGCGCTTTTGCCCGCGGGCTATGGCGGTGCAGGGCGTGCGCAACCAGCTCTTTACCGGTACCGGATTCACCGTTGATCAATACGCTGATTGATGAACGCGACAGGCGCCCGATGATGCGAAAGACGTCCTGCATCGCCGGCGCTTCGCCGATGATATCGGCCGTCGGGCTGGTTATCGTGATATTGCGCGGCTGCTGCTGCTCCTGATAGTGGCTGATAGCGCGATCGACCAGAGCGACCGCTTCATCAATATCAAAAGGTTTGGGCAGATAGTCAAAGGCACCTTGCTGATAGGCGCTGACCGCGGCGTCCAGATCCGAATGCGCGGTCATTATGATGACCGGAAGCATTGGGTGACGCTGTTTAATTTGTTTCAGTAACGCCAACCCATCCATTCCCGGCATCCGGATATCAGATAACAGTACATCCGGGGTTTTGGTGGTGAGTGCCTCAAGCACCTCGTTGCCGCTTTCAAACGTTGTACAACTTAAGCCTGCTCCGGTGAGCGCGCGTTCAAGCACCCAACGGATGGAGCTATCGTCATCAACGATCCAGGCTATCCCTCGTTGCATAAACACCTCTACTTCCGAATAGGCAGGTACACCGAGAATTCGGTATGTCCTGGCCAACTGGTAAATTCAATTTTGCCGGAGTGCTGATCGATAAGACTGCGGGCAATGGAGAGCCCCAGACCGGTACCGCCTTCGCGACCGCTAACCATGGGATAGAACAGCGTATCCTGTAAGTGGGACGGAATTCCCGGGCCGTTGTCCTCAACGTCAATCCGCGCGGTAAGGCGGTAACGTACGCCGTGCAGCGTCAGCTGAAAGGCGGTTCGGGTACGTAGGATGATCTCGCCACCTTCTGGCCCCAGCGCCTGCAGCGCGTTGCGTACGACATTCAGCAGAACCTGTTCGATCTGGTCCGGGTCATGAGGAAGTTCCGGCAGGCTCGGATCGTAATCGCGGACCAGTTTGACGTTATCCGGCAGTTCCATCGAGACCAGCTTCACAACCCGTTCGGCGACCTTATGGATGCTTTCGGTCACGTGCATCCCTGGATGCTGCGGCCCCAGCAGGCGGTCGACCAGATTTCTTAAGCGATCGGCCTGTTCAATAATAACGTTGGTGTATTCCATCAATGCCGGGTCAGGCAGCGCTTTACTCAGCAATTGCGCAGCGCCTCTCAGGCCGCCTAAAGGGTTCTTGATCTCATGGGCCAGCCCGCGAACCAAATCCCGCGCCGCGATTTGCTGGGCGTGCTGCAGTTGCTCCTGGCTCAGGCGTCGCTGGTTATCCATCGGAGCCATCTCCAGCAGGATATAGCCTTCAGGCAGGCGCTGTGCCGTCAGAGACAGGATATGCGAGCGGCCATCGATAACCAGCGTCACTTCGTTGTCGGTAAAGCCCTGGCCCGCCAGCAGGCTTTCCTGCATCAGGCCGATATTCAGTGAAAAGTAGCTCAACAGTTCCGGAAGCGGCGTGCCAAAGAGCTTACGTGAACTTTGCGCCAGCAGCTGCTGCGCGGCCGGGTTCGCGTAATGCACCGCCAGGTCGTCATCGACCAGTAAGATACTGTTGATTAAAGAGTTAAGGATCTGCCCAGCATCGGGCTGAGTGCCTGTTGCCATCTGACAGTCTCCTGAAAAGAGTGCACTATTTTAGTGCAGTATAGCTTTTTATAGGTAAAAAGCGCATGAGATCAGAGTGTTGGTGGAGAAAAAAGCCCATCCTGAGATGGGCTGAAAGTTTCCACGGCAACAAAATATCCACGGTACCCCACGCCACAACACGGAATACCGGGGATTTACAGCAAAATCAGACGCTGTAGTACAGTTCGAATTCAACCGGGTGCGGAGTCATACGTACGCGGTCGTTTTCTTCAATACGCAGGGCGATGTAAGCATCGATAGCGTCGTTGGTGAACACGCCGCCAGCGGTCAGGAACTCACGGTCAGCGTCCAGCGCGTTCAGTGCTTCTTCCAGAGAGCCTGCAACCTGTGGGATCTCTTTCGCTTCTTCCGGCGGCAGGTCGTACAGGTTTTTGTCCATCGCTTCGCCCGGATGGATTTTGTTCTTGATACCGTCAAGGCCTGCCATCAGCAGTGCTGCGAAGCACAGGTACGGGTTAGCCGCCGGGTCCGGGAAGCGCACTTCGATACGGCGTGCTTTCGGCGAGGTGACTACCGGGATACGGATGGAAGCGGAACGGTTACGGGCAGAGTAAGCCAGCATGACCGGTGCTTCGTAACCCGGGACCAGACGCTTGTACGAGTTGGTGGTCGGGTTTGCCAGGGCGTTGATCGCTTTAGCGTGCTTGATAACGCCGCCGATGTAGTACAGCGCTTGTTCAGACAGGCCTGCATACTTGTCGCCAGAGAACAGGTTAACGCCGTTCTTGGACAGAGACATGTGGCAGTGCATACCGGAACCGTTGTCACCGAACATTGGCTTCGGCATGAAGGTCGCGGTTTTACCGAAACGGTGCGCAACGTTGTGCACAACGTATTTGTAGATCTGAATTTCGTCCGCTTTTTTGGTCATGGTGTTGAAACGGGTCGCGATTTCGTTCTGACCCGCGGTAGCCACTTCGTGGTGGTGAGCTTCAACAACCAGGCCCATCTCTTCCATGATCATACACATGGTAGAACGGATGTCCTGAGAGGAGTCAACCGGCGGAACCGGGAAGTAACCGCCTTTCACGCCTGGGCGGTGGCCTTTGTTACCACCTTCGTATTTGGTGGAGGAGTTCCATGCGCCTTCGATGTCGTCGATAGCAACGTGGGAGCCAGAAATAGAGGCACCGAAACGGATATCGTCGAACAGGAAGAACTCTGGTTCTGGCCCGAACAGAACGGTGTCCGCCAGACCGGTAGAGCGCAGGTATTCTTCCGCGCGTTTGGCGATGGAGCGCGGGTCACGGTCGTAGCCCTGCAGCGTGCCTGGTTCCAGGATATCACAGCGGATGATCAGCGTCGGTTCTTCATAGAACGGGTCGATCAGCGCAGTGGTCGCATCCGGCATCAGAACCATGTCAGATTCGTTAATACCTTTCCAGCCACCAATCGAGGAGCCATCAAACATTTTGCCTTCTTCGAAGAATTCGGCATTTACCTGATGAGAAGGAATTGTGACGTGCTGTTCTTTACCTTTGGTATCGGTGAAGCGCAGATCGACAAACTTCACTTCGTGCTCGTTCAGCATCGTCAAAACGTGTTCAGCGGACATACTTAAACTCTCCCGGATTGGTCATTGTCGTCGTGGTAACGAAAACTTTTTAACTGCTTAATGTGGCGTTGTTGCCTTAAAAAATATAAAGCGAAATCTGTGCCAACTTTTAAATTGCCCCCAAAAGGCGTTATCATGCACTCCATCGTGCAAAAGGGCTGCACCATTATGAATGCATTGCACCAATATAGTGCAATTGTGTGAACATTGGGCACTAATTTGGTGCAATTGACCTTGAATAACCCTTTTAACGCTCCGTGAAAGCGATCACAAAGAAACTCTGCAATACTTGTTTGTGGAGGATGTTTGTGATCCTGTTTTGTACTGCGATTAATCCGTGTACAATAACGCGCTATTTCTAATGCCTGAGGCAAAGTTGTGATCGAAAATTTGCGTAATATCGCCATCATCGCGCACGTAGACCATGGTAAAACTACCCTGGTTGATAAGCTGCTGCAGCAATCCGGTACGTTCGACGCGCGTGCCGAAACTCAAGAGCGAGTGATGGACTCCAACGATTTGGAGAAAGAGCGCGGGATTACCATCCTCGCGAAAAACACCGCCATTAAATGGAATGACTACCGTATCAACATCGTTGATACCCCTGGGCACGCCGACTTCGGTGGTGAAGTTGAGCGTGTAATGTCCATGGTTGATTCCGTTCTGCTGGTTGTTGACGCAATGGATGGCCCAATGCCGCAGACGCGCTTCGTAACCAAGAAGGCATTTGCTCATGGCCTGAAGCCCATTGTTGTCATCAACAAAGTTGACCGTCCTGGCGCGCGTCCTGACTGGGTTGTCGATCAGGTATTCGACCTGTTCGTTAACCTCGACGCGACCGACGAACAGCTGGACTTCCCGATCGTTTACGCTTCTGCGCTGAACGGTATTGCGGGTCTGGATCACGAAGATATGGCTGAAGATATGACTCCGCTGTATCAGACCATCGTCGATCGTGTTCCGGCGCCGAACGTTGACCTTGACGGTCCGCTGCAGATGCAAATCTCCCAGCTGGATTACAACAACTACGTTGGCGTCATTGGCATCGGCCGCATCAAACGCGGTAAAGTGAAGCCAAACCAGCAGGTCACTATCGTTGATAGCGAAGGCAAAACCCGTAACGGTAAAGTGGGTAAAGTTCTGACCCACTTGGGCCTGGAGCGTATCGATAGCGATATTGCTGAAGCGGGCGATATCATCGCGATCACCGGTCTGGGCGAACTGAACATCTCTGACACCATCTGCGATCCGCAGAATGTTGAAGCGCTGCCGGCGCTGTCAGTCGATGAGCCAACCGTATCCATGTTCTTCTGCGTTAACACCTCACCGTTCTGTGGTAAAGAAGGTAAGTACGTTACCTCTCGTCAGATTCTTGACCGTCTGAACAAAGAGCTGGTGCATAACGTGGCGCTGCGCGTTGAAGAAACTCCGGATGCTGATGCATTCCGCGTTTCCGGTCGTGGTGAACTGCACCTGTCAGTTCTGATCGAAAACATGCGTCGTGAAGGTTTCGAAATGGCGGTTTCCCGTCCGAAAGTTATCTTCCGCGAAATCGACGGCCGTAAACAAGAGCCGTTCGAGAACGTAACGCTGGACGTTGAAGAGCAGCATCAGGGTTCTGTCATGCAGGCTCTGGGTGAGCGTAAAGGCGACCTGAAAAACATGAATCCAGATGGCAAAGGCCGCGTACGTCTCGACTACGTGATCCCAAGCCGTGGCCTGATTGGCTTCCGTTCTGAGTTCATGACCATGACCTCCGGTACCGGTCTGCTGTACTCCACCTTCAGCCACTACGACGACGTTCGTGCGGGCGATGTAGGTCAGCGTCAGAACGGCGTACTGATCTCCAACGGTCAGGGTAAAGCGGTTGCGTTTGCACTGTTCAGCCTGCAGGACCGCGGTAAGCTGTTCCTGGGTCACGGTGCTGAAGTTTACGAAGGCCAGATCATCGGTATTCACAGTCGTTCTAACGACCTGACTGTAAACTGCCTGACCGGTAAGAAACTGACCAACATGCGTGCTTCCGGTACCGACGAAGCAACGGTTCTGGTTCCGCCAGTTAAGATGACCCTGGAGCAGGCTCTGGAGTTCATCGATGACGACGAACTGGTAGAAGTGACTCCAACTTCCGTCCGTATCCGTAAACGTCATCTGACCGAGAACGACCGTAAACGCGCAATGCGCGGTGCGAAAGAAGATTAATTTCCGCTTCTTGTCGATATCAGAACCCCGCCTTGATGGCGGGGTTTTTTTTTGCCCTGGCGCGATAGCCGCCCGTCAGTCAGCAGATAGTTATGCGCTTTCCGAAGAGAGGCCGGTCACATTTATCCCCAAAGAATAACGGAGATATTGTTTTTTTTTTGCACGTCGGAGTAAGATTCAGGAACTGGTTTAAACCAATTGGGTTAAACAATGACAACAAATCTGTCTACCGTCGAAAATGCGAAAGAAAAATTAGATCACTGGCTGAGGGAAGGGCTCACCGCGCCCGGCGGTAAACTCCCCTCCGAACGAGAATTAGGCGAACTGCTGGGTATAAAGCGTATGACCCTGCGGCAGGCGCTCCTGAGCCTGGAGGCTGAATCGAGAATCTTCCGTAAAGATCGGAAGGGCTGGTTCGTCACCCAGCCTCGTTTTAACTATAGCCCGGAGCTCTCCGCCAGCTTTCAGCGCGCCGCGCTTGAACAAGGTCGGGAACCCTCCTGGGGATTTATTGAAAAAAGCCGCACGGCAAATTACCCCGAGGCCGCGCGACCGCTTCTTGCGACAGCGGCATCTGATGAGCTGTACCTCATCACCGGTTGGGGGGCGCTGGAAGGACATAAAGTGTTTTATCACGAAACCTTTATTAACCCGAATGTCGCTCCGGGATTTATTGAACAGCTTGAAAACCAATCCTTCTCCTCGGTCTGGAAAAATGAGTATCAAAAGGACGTCGTAACAAAAAAACTGGTGTTTAAACCGGTCAGAATGTCTGGCGATATCAGTAAATTCATTGGCGGATCTTCAGGTATGCCGGCCATTCTTATTGAAAAACACCGGGCTGACAGTGATGGCAATATCATTCAGATAGATATTGAATATTGGCGGTTTGAGGCGGTTGACCTCTTTATTAACTTGTAGGTACGTTATGCTAACTCAATATGATGCAGAAAAAATCCTCGCCCGTGTCGATAATCTTCCTCTTTATCTTCATGCCTATGCATATCATTTTAATATGCGGCTTGAGCGTATATTACCCGGCGATTTATTAGATATCGCCCATGAAAATAATCTGCGTGGGGTGAAAATTCATGTTCTCGATGGTGAAACGCGCTCCTTAGGTAAAATGAGTGATGCTGAACTGGCCGCTTTCTCAGAAAAGGCACGGAGATTACAGCTTGATGTCCATATAGAAACCAGCGCTTCAGATAAACACGCGATCGACCATGCAACGCATATCGCATTAAAAACGGGCGCCAGCTCCGTCAGATTTTACCCTCGCTATGAGGGGCATTTACAAGAGGTTCTGTCAAAAATCGCTCTTGATATCCAGTATCTGAAGGCGCGTTATCAGGATAGCGGGCTGACTTTTACTCTTGAGCAGCATGAGGATCTGAAAAGCCACGAGCTGACCGCATTAATAGAGCAAAGCGGTATGTCTTCGCTCTCTCTGCTTTTTGATTTTGCGAACATGATTAATGCCAACGAGCACCCGCTGCATGCATTAGAGGCGATGTCTCCGTTTATTACTCAGGTTCATATAAAAGATGCGTTAATTATGCCGCAGGATAACGGTCTCGGACATCAGGCCTGCGTCTCCGGCCAAGGAGATATGCCGTTTAAGGCGTTGCTCACCAGACTGATTTGCCTGGGCGACGAGCACCCCCAGGTGGTCGCCTACGGCCTGGAAGAAGAGGTGGACTACTATGCCCCGGCATTTCGCTTTGCCGATGAAGGCGACAACCCGTGGATCCCGTGGCGGGAAATGAGCGAAACACCGTTACCCGATGCCTCACAGCTGGAAACCCGGTTATTGAAAGAAAAAGCGGATGCTCTTCAACAGTTGGCATTTGTCAGAACAACGCTGCAGGAAATAAAAAGTGAGGCCAGCCGCATTATTAACTCTTAATTTTAATCTCTGATTTTTATTTTTTGATATGCCACCCGTCAGGCGTGGTCAGGGTTCTTTTTCCTTTAAAAACTAAATGATTGTAAAATCATTAAGGAATTATATGCTCACAAAAAAGAAATGGGCACTCTTTAGCTTATTGACACTGTGTGGCGGTACGATTTATAAACTGCCCTCGCTAAAGGATGCTTTCTATATACCGATGCAGGAGTATTTTCATTTGACCAATGGTCAAATTGGCAATGCGATGTCTGTGAACTCGTTTGTTACGACAATTGGTTTCTTTCTTTCAATCTATTTTGCCGATAAACTACCGCGCAAATATACCATGTCCCTTTCGCTTATTGCCACCGGGCTGTTAGGTATCTATCTGACAACCATGCCGGGATACTGGGGGATTCTCTTTGTCTGGGCACTATTTGGTGTCACCTGCGATATGATGAACTGGCCGGTATTATTAAAGTCGGTTAGTCGTCTGGGGAATAGCGAGCAGCAGGGGCGGTTGTTTGGTTTCTTTGAAACCGGACGGGGTATTGTCGATACCATTGTCGCTTTTTCTGCGCTGGCGGTCTTTGCCTGGTTTGGCAGCGGCCTGTTAGGGTTTAAAGCAGGGATCTGGTTTTATTCTATTATCGTTATTAGCGTTGGGGTCATTATCTTCTTCGTTCTGAACCAGGATGATGATGAGGTGAAAACGGCAGCCGTTGATAGCCCACAGGAAGAAAAGAAAAACACCAGTATGTCCTCCGTACTGAAAGATAAGACAATATGGCTGATTGCGTTCAACGTCTTTTTTGTCTATGCCGTCTATTGCGGGTTAACATTCTTTATTCCGTTCCTGAAAAATATTTATATGCTGCCTGTCGCGCTGGTGGGGGCTTACGGCATTATTAACCAGTATTGCCTGAAGATGATCGGGGGCCCCGTTGGCGGGATTATTTCGGATAAGATACTGAAATCCCCGAGTAAATATTTGTTCTACACCTTTTGTATCAGTACGGCTGCGCTGGTGGTCTTAATTCTGCTGCCGCATGAAAGTATGCCGGTTTATCTGGGAATGGCCTGCACATTGGGCTTTGGGGCAATCGTCTTTACTCAGCGTGCGGTCTTCTTTGCCCCCATCGGCGAGGCAAAGATTGCGGAAAGCCAGACCGGTGCCGCCATGGCGCTCGGTAGTTTTATCGGCTATGCCCCTGCCATGTTCTGTTTCAGCCTCTACGGCTATATTCTGGATCTTAACCCGGGCATTCTGGGGTATAAAATTGTCTTTGGTATCATGGCCTGCTTTGCGTTCTGCGGCGCCGTCGCCTCTGTATTGCTGGTGAAACGTATTAACCAAAGAAAACGAGTCTTAGAGACCGCGGAGGCCTAGAGCCGGTTATCTGCCCTCACCTCGTTCGCTCAAAGCCGCAGATTTCTGCGGCTTTGCTTTATCCGGCGGGCATAAATCGTTCTGAACCTCGGTTTAAAAACCATACATAGTCAAATACCGCCTTTCCCGCTACAGTTAATCTTTCATGGCGCGCAAGGAGACAAAAATGCTCTATATCTTTGATTTAGGTAATGTGATTGTCGACATCGACTTCAACCGGGTGCTCGGGACATGGAGCGATTTGAGCCGCATCCCACTCGCGACGCTCAAGCAGCATTTCACCATGGGCGAGGCGTTCCATCAGCACGAACGCGGCGAAATTAGCGATGAGGCCTTTGCCGAAGCGATGTGCCATGAAATGAATATGCCGCTGAGCTATGAGCAGTTTTCCCACGGCTGGCAGGCCGTTTTTGTCTCTCTGCGCCCGGAAGTGACCGCGATTATGCAAAAACTGCGTGAGCAGGGACACCGCGTGGTTGTCCTGTCGAATACCAACCGCCTGCATACCACCTTCTGGCCGGATGAATATCCGCAGGTGCGGGCCGCCGCCGACCATATCTATCTTTCCCAGGAGATGGGAATGCGTAAGCCCGAGGCGCGGATCTATCAAAGTGTTCTGCAGTCTGAAGGTTTTTCTGCTGAAGATACGGTCTTTTTTGACGATAACGCCGATAATATAGCGGGGGCTAACCAGTTGGGGATCACCAGTATTCTGGTGACCGGAAAGGAGACCATTCCCGCCTACTTTGCGAAATAACTATGCTCAAAACCGTTCATCAAAAAGCAAAGCATCGCGTCCGGCCCCTGATGGCCTGGATAAAACTGCTGTGGCGGCGCATTGATGAAGACCATATGACGACGCTGGCGGGGAATCTCGCCTACGTGTCGTTACTCTCTCTGGTGCCGCTGATCGCCGTTGTCTTTGCGCTGTTCTCGGCATTTCCGATGTTCTCTGAGGTCAGCGGGCAGATTCGCCATTTTATCTTCGCTAACTTCATCCCGGCGACCGGGGATGTCATCCAGGGATACATCGAACAGTTTGTTGCGAACTCCAGCCGGATGACGGCCGTCGGCGCCTTCGGGCTGATCGTGACGTCACTGCTGCTGATGTATTCTATTGATAGCGCGCTGAACACCATCTGGCGCAGCACCCGCACCCGGTCCAAAATTTACTCGTTTGCCGTTTACTGGATGATTCTGACGCTGGGGCCGCTGCTGGCGGGGGCGAGCCTGGCCATCAGCTCTTATCTGCTGTCGTTGCGCTGGGCAAGCGAACTGAACAGCGTGATTGATGATGTGCTGCGTCTCTTCCCGCTGATTTTATCGTGGACGGCGTTTTGGCTGCTTTATAGCATTGTACCGACGACCCAGGTACGCAATCGCGATGCGATTATTGGAGCGCTGGTGGCGGCGCTGTTATTTGAGGCGGGTAAAAAAGCATTTGCCTTATATATCACGGCGTTTCCGTCGTATCAGCTGATTTACGGCGTTATAGCCGTGGTGCCTATTTTGTTTGTCTGGGTGTACTGGACGTGGTGTATCGTCTTGCTTGGGGCAGAAATTACTGTCACTCTCGAGGAATACCGCAAACTTAAAAAAGAAGAAACAGAATAACTATGATTGCATTAATTCAGCGCGTATCCCGTGCAAGCGTAACCGTGGAGGGCGAAGTGACGGGTGAAATCGGCCCGGGGCTTCTGGTGTTGTTGGGCGTCGAGAAAGACGATGATGAGCAAAAAGCGAATCGCCTGTGCGAACGCGTGCTTGGCTATCGTATCTTCAGCGACGCCGAAGGAAAAATGAACCTGAATGTGCAGCAGTCCGGCGGCAGCGTGCTGGTCGTCTCACAGTTCACGCTGGCAGCGGATACCGAACGGGGCATGCGCCCGGGTTTTTCCAAAGGGGCCGCTCCTGACAGAGCAGAAGCGCTGTATGACTATTTTGTCGCGCGCTGTCGCCAGCAGGAGATGAACACACAAACCGGGAGATTCGCTGCGGATATGCAGGTATCACTGGTAAATGATGGTCCTGTGACCTTTTGGTTACAGGTATGAGCCAGCTTCCGGGCCGGCTGCGGGTAACAAAAGAGAGTACAGCTATGTATCACCTTCGTGTACCGCAAACAGAAGACGAACTCGAGAGCTACTATCAGTTCCGTTGGGAGATGTTGCGCAAGCCGCTTCATCAGCCCAAAGGATCGGAGCGTGACGCCTGGGATGCGATGGCGCATCACCAGATGGTAGTGGATGAAGAAGGCAACCTGGTTGCCGTCGGGCGGCTATATATAAACGCGGAGAACGAAGCCTCTATTCGTTTTATGGCCGTACACCCGTCGGTGCAGGATAAAGGGTTGGGGACGCTGATGGCGATGACGCTGGAGTCCGTCGCTCGTCAGGAAGGCGTTAAGCGCGTGACCTGTAGCGCTCGCGAAGACGCGATGGATTTCTTTGCCAAGCTCGGTTTTGTTAACCAGGGCGAGATTACCACGCCAACCACCACACCTATCCGCCACTTCCTGATGATTAAACCGATCGCCTCGCTGGACGATATTCTGCATCGCGGCGACTGGTGCGGGCAGCTGCAGCAGGCCTGGTATCAGCACATTCCGCTCAGCGAAAAAATGGGCGTGCGCATTCAGCAGTACACCGGCAAAAATTTCATCACCACCATGCCCGAAGCCGGTAACCAGAATCCGCACCATACGCTGTTTGCCGGAAGTCTGTTTTCCCTGGCGACGTTGACCGGCTGGGGGCTGATCTGGCTGATGCTGCGCGAGCGGCATTTGGGCGGCACGATTATTCTCGCCGATGCCCATATCCGTTACAGCCAGCCGATCAGCGGCCGCCCGAGCGCAGTGGCCGATCTGGGGTCGCTCAGCGGCGATCTCGACCGCCTGGCGCGCGGACGTAAAGCCCGCGTGCAGCTGCAGGTTGAGTTATTTGGCGGTGAGAGTCTGGGCGCCATTTTTGAAGGTATTTACATCGTTCTGCCCGCGAAGCCGTTTGGTTCGTATGAAGAGGGCGGGAACGAAGAAGAGTAATTCCCGTCGCAGTGATTATCGCGACCGACCTGGTGAACGGATTCGCCAGGCGACATCTCCTATGGCATGGCGCGCCGCCAGACTGATGCCACCCAGCTGAAAGAAACCGTGAATCACCCCAGCATAGCGCTGACAGGTACAGGCCACGTTTTGCTCAACCATTCGCTGATACAGCGCTTCGCCTTCATCACGCAGCGGATCATATTCGGCGGTGAGGATATGCACGGGGGGCAGGCCGCTGAAGTCATCACGCCAGAGCGGGCTGGCCTCCGGGTGTGCAGACTCCGTCGAGGGCAGGTACATTTCATAACCGCTCAGGAGCGTATCCCGGGTGATAATGTAATCCTCTCCGTTGCTGACGTAGCTTGCCGACGCCGCGGTAGCATCCAGCATGGGATAAATCAGAATCAGCTGCGCGGGCAGCCAGGCACCCGCGGCTTTCAGCCGTAGCGCGGTGACGAGAGCCAGATTCCCCCCCGCGCTATCGCCCGCAAGGGTGATTTGCGAGGTATCCACCCCAAGCGCTTCTGCGTGGCGGCGGATAATCTGCGCTCCCCGTTCCGCGTCATCGTGCGCGGCAGGAAACGTCTGCTCGGGTGCCAGCCGGTATTGCACGGCAATCACCCGGCAGCCGCTGTCATACGCCAGCTGACGCCATTGTTTATCGTGGGTGGCGAAGCCGCCGCTGACAAAACAGCCGCCGTGATAGTAGATAACGGTTGGCAGCGGACCGGCAGCATTCTGCGGCGATACCACGCGAAAATTGATCCCTTCCAGCGTGATGTCGTCCACCTGCACACGCGTTTCACTTTCTCCGGCCAGCACCGCACTGGCTACATAGCCCGCCCTCCGGTCATCAATATTCTGCTGTCGTGAAGAGGGGCGCCCTGCGGCGATAAACTCCTCAACCAGTCGGGCGATACCGTGTTCCAGTGCCATCATTATATTCCTTTGATCTGTATGGATATACAGTGTTATAGCCTGGATTGTAGTCGATAGAAAAGGGGTTTTTTGTCAAAAATGCGCGTCGGGAACGGGAGAAGGGCGTACTAAAGCGAAGGTCTTCCTGTGCTGAGGTGCTTACGCATCGGGGGGAGAGTGCCGGGTAATCTGGATTACCCGGCACTACGAGGGGTTTTACTCCCCTTCACCCGGGAACATAAACGGGTTAATCGAACTTCTGGCAAAGCCTTCCTGCTCCATGCGAGCGTCCAGCACCAGCGAGGCGAGATCGTCGGCCACGGCCTCCACTTTCGGATCTTTTTCCTGATACAGAATCTTCAGGTAAGTCCCGCAGTCACCGCAGCTTTCGGCTTTCACCGCCGCGTCTTCATTTTCCAGCGACCAGTAGTTGAGATCGCGGGTCTGTTCGCAGTTGCTACATTTGATGCGCACCACGTGCCATTCGGTTTCACACAGGTTGCAGTGCAGGTAGCGCAGCCCCTGGGTGGTTCCAATTCGCACCATGCTGGAAACCGGCATTGAGCCGCATACCGGGCAGAACTGGCGTGCTTCACCGTATTCTGCGCGGGCTTTGCCTGGGATCAGGCTGGCCATTTGCGCCCAGTAGAGCGACAGGGCAGCCCAGATAAACGGCGCTTTATCACTGCTCACCAGCGCGAAGTCGGAAGCGAACAGCGCGCTTGCCATCTCTTCCAGCTCCAGATCGGAGGATTTTTCCAGATTCTCGATAACTGCCAGCGCGGTACCGCTCATCTCCGGCTTCAGCTCGGCAATTAGCGAATGCAGCAGCTTGTGCCAGTGCTTGTCGCGCGGCAGGACGTGAATATCCAGCGGCGGTTTGCCCTGCGCATTGGCTTCTTTGATGCGCGCGGTCAGATCCATTTGCAGCGGGTGGTCATAGAGCACCACTTCCTGCGCGTGGGCGACCAGCGCGGCAAAACGCAGAAAATCGCCCAGCGGGTTGTTCTCTGCCAGCTCGCGCAGACGCTCTGCGCGGCGATTGTAGAGGTTCTTGAGTCTGGGAAATAACAACGGCGGAATATAATCCGCCGTGCGTTTCTCGCTCGACCCCAGCTCATCTTGCGGGATTATGCGAATACTCATTCAGTCTTATTTTCCTGTTTCTGGCGAACTTCTCGGTACCAGCGGGGGTGATGTTTCTTCGCCCATGTTTTGGTAACCCAGCCTTCCACCATCGCGGTAATGGTGCCTTTCACCCACAGGGCGGCGTAAATATGCACCATGATAACCACAATTAGGGCTACTGCGGCAAATGAATGCAGCATGAGCGCTAACCGGATTACCGGGATTGAGAACGCAGGCGCAAAATACGGACGCCAGATGATCACACCGCTTACCAGCAGCAGAACCAGGAAAATAATCGCCGCCCAGAATACGCATTTCTGGCCGAAGTTATAGCGCCCGGTGTCACCCACTTCCTCGTTGACGACGATCTTACGAATATTCTTCGCCCAAAAGATATCATCCCGATTGATTAGGTTATGGTGCCAGTAGCGGAAAAACATGATGATGAATGAGGCAAACATAATGACCCCGACAAACGGGTGCAGAATGCGCGCCAGCTGCGGAGTGCCCATGATTTGCATCAGCCAGTTGAAGGACGGGAAAAAGAATCCCAGTCCGCTTATCGCCGCCAGCATGAAGCAGAAGGCGGTGACCCAATGGTTGATGCGTTCCGGCGCCGTGTAGCGCACGATGGTGTCACGTCTTTTCATTTGCGCACCTCGTCATTCTCTTCATGCAGGTTGTCTTCTTCCTCTTCCGCACGGTTCGGACCGACCCCGACATAGTGGAAGACGCTGGCTGCAAAGGTCGCGGCAAACCCTACCGCCGCGAGCGGTTTCCAGATCCCTTTCCAGAACTTCACGGTGGCGCTGATTTCCGGGTTTTCCGGCAGGCCGTGATACAGATTTGGCTTGTCGGCGTGGTGCAGCACGTACATCACGTGCGTTCCGCCAACGCCAGACGGATCGTACAGGCCCGCATTGTCATACCCACGGGTTTTCAGCTCGGCGACACGTTCGCCGGCCAGCACCTTCATGTCCTCTTTGGAGCCAAAGTGAATCGCTCCGGTCGGACAGGTTTTCACGCATGCCGGTTCCTGGCCCACGGTGACGCGGTCTACGCACAGCGTACATTTGTAGACGCGGTTGTCTTCCGGGTTGAGCCGGGGGACGTCAAACGGACAGCCGGCGATGCAGTAGCCGCAGCCGATGCACTGTTCGGACTGGAAGTCGACGATGCCGTTGGCATACTGAATGATGGCCCCTTCCGACGGACAGGCCTTCAGGCAGCCCGGATCGGCGCAGTGCATACAGCCATCCTTACGGATCAGCCACTCCAGTTTGTCGTTCTGCTCCACTTCCGAGAAGCGCATTACCGTCCAGGATTTGGCGGTCAGATCCGCGGGGTTATCGTACACCCCGACGTTGCTGCCGACTTCATCACGGATGTCATTCCATTCTGAACAGGCGACCTGACAGGCTTTACAGCCAATACAGGTGGTGACGTCGATAAGCTTCGCGACTTCCTGCTGGTGGTCCCGCGCCTGAGGCGCGGGAGTGAAACCGTTAGTCGCGGAACGACGAATGATGTCTTGCGATTGATAAGCCATAAGTCGTCTCCGTTACACCTTTTCCACGTTCACGAGGAAGGCTTTAAACTCCGGCGTTTGCGTGTTCGCATCGCCGACGAACGGCGTCAGCGTGTTGGCGATAAAGCCTTTCTTCGCCACCCCTTCATAGCCCCAGTGGATAGGAATACCGATCGTATCGATATCCTTACCGTCCACTTTCAGCGTGCGAATACGCTTGGTCACCACCGCCTTGGCTTTGATATAACCGCGATTGGAGGAGACGCGAACGGTATCGCCATGCGCGATGCCGAGCTTGTTCGCCAGCTTCTCACCGATTTCCACGAACTGTTCCGGCTGGGCGATGGCGTTAAGCAGCGCATGCTTGGTCCAGTAGTGGAAATGCTCGGTGAGACGATAGGTGGTACCGACGTACGGGAACTTATCCGCTTTACCCATCTGTTGCAGGTCACCGCTAAAGACGCGGGCGGCCGGGTTAGAGACCACATTCGGGTGCAGCGGGTTGGTGCCCAGCGGCGTTTCAAACGGCTCGTAGTGTTCCGGGAACGGACCTTCCGCCATCTTATCGAGGGCAAACAGACGACCCATGCCTTCGGGCTGCATGATGAACGGCCCGACGTCGGTGCCCGGTGCGGCGGCACTGTAGTCCGGAATGTCCACGCCGCCCCATTTTGCGCCGTCCCATTTCAACAACTGGCGTTTCGGATCCCATGGTTTTCCCTGTGGGTCCGCAGAGGCGCGGTTATACAGAATGCGACGGTTGAGCGGCCATGCCCAGGCCCAGCCCAGCGTATTACCCAACCCGGACGGGTCGGCGTTATCGCGACGTGCCATCTGGTTACCTTCCGGCGTCCAGCTGCCGGCGAAGATCCAGCAACCGCTGGCGGTGGTGCCATCATCGCGCAGTTGCGCGAAGGAGCTGAGCTGCTGGCCTTTCTTCACAAGCACTGCGCCGGTGGCCGGATCGGTAATATCCGCCAGCGCCTTGCCGTTGCTCTCCATCGCCACCTCTTCCGAAGCGGGCTCGTGCGGCGTGGAGTAGTTCCAGGTCATATTCAGCACCGGCTCAGGCGCCGGACCACCGTTTTCAGCGTACATTTTCCGCAGACGTAAGAAGATGCCGGCGAGGATTTCGCCATCGGTGGTCGCAATCCCCGGAGCATCCGCGCCTTTCCAGTGCCACTGCAGCCAGCGTCCGGAGTTGACGATAGAGCCGTTCTCCTCGGCGAAGCAGGTGGAGGGCAGACGGAACACTTCGGTCTGGATTTTCGATGGATCGACATCGTTCGACTCACCGTGGTTTTGCCAGAAGGTGGACGTTTCGGTGTTGAGCGGGTCGATGGTCACCAGGAACTTCAGTTTCGACAGCGAGGCGACCACTTTGTTTTTGTTCGGGAACGAGGCCACCGGGTTAAAGCCCTGGCAAATATAGCCATTGACCTTGCCCTGGTGCATCATCTCGAAGTACTGCAGGACGTCGTAGCCCTTATCCCACTTCGGCAGCCAGTCAAAGCCCCAGCTGTTTTCCGCCGTGGCTTTATCGCCAAAGAAGGCCTTCATCATTGAGACGAAGAATTTCGGGTAGTTGCCCCAGTAGTTCACCTGATCTTTCAACAGCGGCTTCGGCGTGTTGGCGGCCAGGTAGGTTTGCAGGTCGGTCTGTTTCTCACTCGGTAGCGTCATATAACCCGGCAGGCTCTGCGACAGCAGCCCCAGGTCGGTCAGCCCCTGAATGTTGGAGTGACCGCGCAAGGCGTTCACGCCGCCGCCGGCCATACCCATGTTGCCAAGCAGCAGCTGGATCATTGCCATGGTACGGATGTTCTGCGCACCGATAGAGTGCTGCGTCCAGCCGAGCGCGTAGAGGAATGACGCGGTTTTATCATGGGCGCTGGTTTCAGCGATGTACTCACAGACTTTCAGGAAGTCCGCTTTCGGCGTACCGCAGATATTTTCCACAACTTCCGGGGTGTAACGGGAAACGTGCTGTTTCAGCAGATTCCATACGCAGCGCGGATGTTGCAGCGTCGTGTCGCGTTTCGCGAAGCCGTTTTCGTCCAGCTCATAGTTCCAGCTGGTCTTATCGTATTTGCGGTTTGCCGCGTCATAGCCGCTGAACAACCCGTCGTCGAAGCTGTAATCCTCACGCACGATCAGGCTGGCGTTGGTATAGGCTTCGGTGTACTCGCGGTTGAATTTTTCGTTATTCAGCAGGTACAGGATGACGCCTGACAAGAAGGTAATGTCAGTACCGGAACGAATCGGGGTATAGAAGTCGGCTACCGACGCAGTACGCGTAAAGCGTGGGTCGATAACAATCAGCTTCGCGCCGTTATGGATTTTGGCTTCCATCGCCCAGCGGAACCCTACCGGGTGCGCTTCAGCGGCATTACCGCCCATCACCACGATCAGGTTGGCGTTTTTGATGTCAACCCAGTGGTTGGTCATCGCACCGCGACCAAATGTTGGAGCAAGACTTGCTACCGTTGGTCCGTGTCAGACGCGTGCCTGGTTGTCTACCGCGAGCATACCGAGCGCGCGGGTGAATTTCTGCGTTAAATAGCCGGTTTCGTTACTGGAGGCTGAAGCGCACAGCATGCCGGTGGTCAACCAACGGTTGACGGTGGTGCCGGCGTCGTTTTTGGCGATAAAGTTGGCATCGCGGTCTTCTTTCATCAGCTTCGCGATGCGATCGAACGCGTCGTCCCAGCTGATTTGCTGCCATTTGTCGGAGCCTGGCGCACGATATTCCGGGAACTTCAGACGACTTTCGGAATGGATAAAGTCGACGAGACCCGCCCCTTTCGGGCAGAGCGCACCACGGTTGACCGGATGGTCAGGGTCACCTTCGATATGAAAGATGGATGCTTTGGCGTTTTTCGCACCGTCGCCGAGGCTATACATTAACAGCCCACAACCGACAGAACAGTACGTACAGGTGTTACGGGTTTCACGGGTACGCAGCAGTTTATATTGCCGGGTTTCCGCGAGCGCGGCGCCTGGGGCAAAACCCAGCGCTGCAGCCGTTGTGCCTGCCATACCGCCAGCGCAGATCTTAAAGAACTGCCTTCTGCTGACCTGCATGGTTCACTCCTTGTATCGACATTGTCACATGTAGTTATTTACTTTGCGGTAAGCGCCGCAAAGGTTCAGAATTGGGGGTGATCACCCTTTCACTTGAAGGGGTATGCAAAGAATACCACATTGTGTGTATGCCTGTTCCAATACGGTTAAGACAAAGTGAACAAGAACCCTCCCGAACAAATTGAAAATGTGACAAACATCACAGGATGTCGTCAGGTCGCGCTCTGGAAGCGCGATGATTTGCAACATCCGCAGTCTGACGAATTAGCCGAAGAAGTTCCTGTGGCGCTGGTCTATAACGGTATCTCACACGTTGTCATGATGGCCTCTCCCACTGACCTGCAACGATTTGCCGTCGGTTTTTCATTATCCGAAGGGATTATTGAAAACCGGCGCGAGATCTACGGGATGGAAGTGGTGCCGGCCTGCAACGGTCTGGAAGTGCAGATTGAACTCTCCAGCCGTCGTTTTATGGGACTGAAAGAGCGCCGTCGCGCGCTGGCCGGGCGCACCGGCTGCGGCGTTTGCGGCGTTGAGCAGCTCAACGATATCGGCAAGCCGGTGCAACCTTTACCTTTCACCCAAACCTTTAGCCTGGGGAATCTCGATCGCGCGCTGGAGCAGCTTCGTGATGTTCAGCCGATTGGCCATATCACCGGCTGCACCCATGCGGCGGCGTGGCTGCGTCCGTCCGGTGAGCTGGCGGGCGGACATGAGGATGTCGGGCGTCACGTCGCGCTGGATAAACTGCTGGGGCGACGGGTAGAAGAGGGCGATGACTGGCAATGCGGGGCGGCGCTAGTCTCCAGCCGTGCCAGCTACGAGATGGTGCAGAAGGCGGCAATGTGCGGTGTGGAAATTCTGTTTGCGGTTTCCGCCGCTACCGCGCTGGCGGTGGAGGTCGCGGAACGTTGCAACCTGACGCTGGTGGGCTTTTGCCGCCCGGGCAGGGCAACGGTTTACACCCATCCGCAGCGGCTGATCGCCGGTTAAAAATAAGTCAATTTTTTTGAACGATGAGAGCAAATCCTTCCGCTTTTAGTCGTGGGTTGTGAGGTCTATTATTTATCACATCAAGGCACAACGCCTTACCCAAACAACTTAATGAAGGATTTACATCATGAAAAGCATCAAAACTTTTGCTGCAGTTATCGCTCTTACCGCTTCCTTTGGTTCTTTCGCCGCGCAGTCAGTGAGCGCAACCGCCTCTACAATGGACGGTGCGGAAGCGAAAATCGCCGCTCAGGCTCAGGCCGCCGGTGCTTCTTCTTACACCATCACCGAAGCCTTCACCGGTAATCGCGTGCATATGACGGCAGAACTGAACAAATAAAACCGGCATCACCGTCGAAAGAGCGCCTGCGGGCGCTTTTTTTGTTTTTGTGCTTTTACCATCCGGAAAACTCTCCGCCCGACACCTCCACTTCTCCTCAAAAAAATGTGGTGTTTATCACGTTTCTCTTCTTTGCTTTTGGCGACGAAATTAACCCGCTGGCAAGCAAAATGACACGCTATCCTCTCAATATTTAACCTAATGAATAATAAAGTTATTTGAAAATAACTGTTAAGGCGATCTCATCTTTTAAGTGAGACGCACATCACAAAAAACACCCCATATTTACGTCTGTCAATCGTTACCACGGATCAATTAATCATAATTATGTGATCTTCGTTGCAAATCCAGGTCTTGAACTTAGGGATAAATGTGGGCAAGGAAATATGACGGTGGTGACCATGAAAATCGGTATTGTTATTAGCGGTGGCGATGTATCGGGAATTAATAATTTCATTTTTCAGGTTGCGAAGCTCGCAAGCGCGGAGATCACCATTTTTAATGGTGGAATACCTGGGCTGCTCGATAAAAATCATCAGGAAATCGCCTGGCGGGATCTTGTCGATTTCTCTATTTGTTCACTGCCTGTTATTACGTCCGGCCGAACCACGCGTAAATTGCTGCGGAGTGAGTATGAAACTATAGCCAGGAAAATTAAGTCGCTGCGCCTTGATGTACTCATTATGGCCGGCGGTGATGGCAGCCTACAGTTCCTTAATACGCTTAGCGAATTTGATATTAACTGTTTCGGTGTCGGGATGACTATCGATAATGATGTATACGGTAGTGATTATACTATCGGTTTTTCTACAGCCTGCGAACAAATTATCAAGGAGGTTTCTCGTTTAAGAAATACCGGCAGAGCATTACCTGGGCGGGTGTTTATGGTTGAAATATTAGGAGGGTATTGTGGAGAGCTAACGCTGCAGTCAGCAATTAAAAGTAATGCCGATATTGCGCTGATCCCGGAAGCACAGATGCCATTAGAGGATCTGGCCGAGCGCGTCAGACGCAAGCTTCGCGAGCAAAACAGCGTGGTGATACTTTGCTCTGAAGGTTACACCAGGGAGTATTCCCCTGGTTTTCAAGGGGCTATCGATACGATGATCAAACAGCTTGAGCCACGCATCGGTGTCCGCATCCGTAAAACCATCATCGGCTATGGACTGCGCAGCGGCGACCCGACCTGCGAAGAAATTTACCAGGGCACGATCATGGCGAACGAAGTCGTTCGCTGTATTCAGTCAGGAATGAAAAATAAAGCCATTATTATAAATTCAAGCAATAAACCTATTCCAATTGACTTAGTCAGTATGAAAAAACGTCTGGTAGATATCGAAGGACATCATTATAAACTTGCCAAACAACTCAATATTATTTGAGGAGACCCTACATGCTGAAAATTCTTTGCGTATGTGGCTGCGGCCTCGGTTCAAGCTTTGCCATCGAAATGACGGCGAAAGCAGTATTAAAGAAGCTGGAAATTCCTGCACATATTGAACATACCACCGTATCTGAAGCTGGAGCATTTAAATCCGACATTATTTTGACGCAAAAAACATTCGCCGACATATTAACCGCCGACGCTAATGAAGAGGAAATAAAACGTGTAGTGGTCCTCAACCGCCTGACGGATAAAGATGAAATTGAGCGGAAAATTGTCTCATTCCTGAAAGAGCGCAATCTGAAGGTGACCGATCATGAATAGCTTTATCGAGTTTATTGTAAAAGATTTGCTCGGCCAGGCTTCGATATTAATCGCGTTTATTGCCATGCTGGGTCTGATTTTACAGAAGAAGTCAGTGGGTAAAACGGTTGAGGGGACGTTTAAAACGCTGCTCGGGTTCTTAATTATGATGGCCGGCATTAATATTATTGTCGCCACCCTGAGCTTCCTTAACGATATCTTCACCCACGGTTTCGGGATGAAAGGATACATCACCGATGTCGCTGCTATCGCCGGTCTGGCGAATCGAGAACTGGGTTCTGAAGTGGCGCTGACGCTGATGGTGATCTTTGCCGTTAATATTATTATCGCCCGCCTGACACCGCTGAAATATATCTTCCTCACCGGGCAGGCGCTGCTGTGGATGGCAACGATTGGCACGGTGATTGGCTACAAAGCCGGGCTGACCGGGCTGCCGCTGATCCTGACCGGCGGTATCTTTGGCGGCGTCATGGCGGTACTGATGCCGGCGTTAGCGCAGCCGGTGGTCAGACGTATTACCGATTCTGACGATGTGGCTCTCGGGCATTTTTGCACCATAGGATATTTAGTCCAGGCGGCGGTGGCCAAAGTGGTGGGTAAAGGTTCCCGCTCCACAGAAGATCTTGAACTGCCTGATAACTTCAAGTTTCTGCAGGATACCTATCTCGCCATGGCGGTGGTGATGGTCCCCATGTACCTGATCCCGGCGCTGGCTGCCGGACCCGAGTATATCGCCCAGTTTTCCGGCGGTGTGAACTACCTGATGTATGCCTTTATGCAGTCTGTTCAGTTTGTGGCAGGGGTCTTTGTCCTCTACAGCGGCGTGCGCTTGTTACTGAATGAACTGGTCCCGGCTTTTCGCGGTATTGCCATGCGTATTGTGCCGGATGCGAAACCGGCGCTGGACTGCCCCGTCCTGTTCCCTTATGCCCCTAACGCGGTCATCGTGGGATTCCTCGCAACGACGGTGGGTTCGATCATTGGCATGTTGGTCTTCCCGATGTTTGGCCTGGCGATGATCCTCCCTGGACTGTTAACCAACTTCTTTGCCGGCGGTACGGCGGGCGTCTTTGGTAATGCGCTGGGTGGGCGTCGCGGGGCAATGATTGGCGGTGTGGTTCACGGTCTGTTTATTACTTTCCTGCCTGCCATTCTGGTACCGATGCTTGAAAGCTACGGTTTTACCGGCGTCACATTCAGTGATTCAGATGTTATTAGTTCAGGCCTGGTATTAGGCCATGCCTTACAGAACAACTGGTTATTTGTCGCCTTGTTTATTGTTTTTGTTGCCGCACTGGCATGGTTCGTAAACGGTACATCATCTAAGCCTAAAGGGGAAAAGATTCATGAGTCTGTATAATTTTAACGATATTCTGAAAATCGCTCAGCAAAGAAATTACAAAGCTATTGGCTCATTTAATTTGCATTGTATTGAAATGCTACCGGCTTTTTTTAAAGCCGCGCAAAAGAGCAATAGCCCTTTAATGATTCAAATCTCGACCGGTACGGCGGAATATCTTGGCTATCGTTTACTGGTGGATGCCGTCCGTTCACTGGCGGAAAGTGAAAATGTGCCAACCTGTCTGCATCTGGATCACTGTTCTGATATCAGTGCGATTGAAACGGCCATGAATGCCGGATTTTCATCGGTCATGTACGACGGTTCACACCTGGGGCTCGAGGAAAATATCGGCAATACGCGGATTGTGGTGGAAATGGCGCGGCCGCGGAATATCACCGTTGAAGGGGAGCTGGGCGCCATCGGGGGTTCAGAAGATGGTAAAGCCGTTGCCGCAGAGGATATCAGCTTTACCACCGTCGAAGACGCCACGCGCTTCGTAACTGAGACCCGGGTTGACATGCTGGCTGTCTCCGTCGGCACCGTGCACGGCCTTTATACCGGCAAGGCGCAGATCCAGCATCAGCGCCTTCAAGAGATTAGCCGGGCTACGGGCGTTCCGCTGGTGCTGCACGGTGGTACCGGCGTCAGTGATGAGGATATGCGTAAAGCGGTGACTGAAGGGATTAATAAGGTCAATGTGGGCACAGAAATGAACGTGCAGTGGGTTGACCAATGTAAAACCACTTTTGAAAAAGGTAAGGTTAATGACAGCGTGCGTAAGTTTTTAATTCCCGCCAATAATGCGGTCACCCAGGTTCTGATGGAAAAAATGGAATTATTTAAATAGTTAAATCCGCAATAATAAATTGTCATTACCAGGTTAGCCCTGCACCCGTCAGGGCGGGAGAAGATTATGTTTCAATCACTGAAAGCGTTGTGGAAAAAAGAGAATCATCTGCCGCAGGATTATGATCGGCTGTCCCGCGAACTGGCTGAGGAAATAAAGACGCTGGAAAATGAACTACAGGGCGAGCCTGGCAATGGTGAGATCCAGAAGGCATTGATGCTGAAGTATAACAGGGCGCTATCGGTGTATGCTAAAAGCAAAATACATCGTCAGGATATCGACGCACTATTTATTCGTATTGATGAGTTACGCAATATTATTCGCCGTAATATCTAGGGAGGCGTAATGACCATAAAAGATTTGCTGATTGAGGCCGATGCCATTCAGGTCGGCGTGCTGGAGTCTGACTGGCGCAAAGTGATTGAGCTTGCCGCCAGTCCCCTGGTGGCGAACGGGTATATCTCTGAGAGTTATAGTAAAGCGGTGATTGATAATACTCTCAATCACGGTGCTTATTACGTATTTGAAGAGGGGATTGCCATTCCACACGCCAGACCGGAGTGCGGGGTGAAGCGAAACTGCTTCAGTCTGGTGGTATTAGATAAACCGATTCAATTTGCCGGAAGCGACAGGGCGGATATCGTCATTATGTTCGGCGCCCAGGATAGCAATGCGCATATTGAAGAGGGAATTCGGGCGATTGTTGCACTGCTGGACAATAACGAAACCATGGCCAGGCTTCGCGCCGCCAGTACCAGAGAAGAGGTGATAGCGTTGTTATGAACAGACATCTCACTGCCGGCTGTAAAACCGTGATCTTAATTAACGGCGTCCCCGCTTCGGGAAAGAGCACGATAACCCAGGCGCTATCGCAAACCTTTGGCCTGCCGCTCCTGACCATCGATGAGATTAAAGAGCCGTTTATGGCGTGCTTTACCGACATCGATCGGCCTTTTAATCGTCAGCTGGGATGCGCGGCCTACGAGGTTATCTGGTCGATCATCGGCCATTCACCAGCCAACGTTATCTGGTTAGTCGACGCCTGGTTCGGTTTCCAGCCCCGGGAAACGCTACAACGATGGCTGCATCAGGCGGGAGTTGAGAAAGTGGTTGAGATCTGGAATCAAATCTCTCCTGAGCTTGCCGTGTCACGCTATGCCACGCGTCTGCAGGATCGTCGGGCGGGCCACCCCGGAGAAGAATATCTGCCGGAGCTTGCCCTGTTGGCTGAACGGGCTGAGCCGATGCGACTTGGCCCGGTCTTCACGGTGGATCAACAGCAACCGTTGGATATTATCAGCCTATCGGAGTGGATTAAGCAGACCCTGGGTTGACGGAGCGTCTGCTTGCCGGATAGCGCTTGCGCCTGTCCGGCCTACGAAAGCCCGGCCAGACGCAGCAGCGCCGTGATCACCGCCGCCGAAATAATCACCACGATCAGCGGCATTTTGCGCCAGGCAAGAAAAACGGCGAAACCGACGCCCAGCACCCGCGCCATGCCGGCAAAATGTTCACCTTCATAAAAGGTGGTCGCCAGGGCAACAGAAAACAGCAATACCGTTGCCGCATCGGAAAGCAGCGCCTGAGAACGTTCAGAAAGCGCTAAACGACTGCCGAGCTTCGCCCCGCCCAGACGCATCAAATAGGTTCCTGCCGATAAAATCGCCATGCCGACGATGAACAGCGTGATATCAGCCATTATTTTTTCCTCGTCATCAAGCCAAACAATGAGAGCAGCACCGGCAGACCCACCGGAGCAAAGGGAACGGTGGCCAGGGATAGCGCCGCGCCGCTGCAGGCGCGGATTAAGGTGGTGCGATTTTTAAACGCCGGAATCACCAGCGCCAGCAAAATAGCCGGGAATACCGCATCCAGACCAATGGTTTCCGGGTCGGGCAATAGCTTGCCGACCATGGCGCCGAGTAGCGCCCCTACGGGCCAGATAATCGCCACGCCGAGCCCGCACAGCCAGTAGGCGGCTTTACGCTGTTCCGGCGTTTTTTGCGAGAGCCCGAACACCACGCTCTCATCATTCATAATATGGCAACCCAGCAAGCTGACGCCGCGTTTGCCGACGAGGTCGCGCACCGTGACGCCGAACGGAATATGGCGGGCGTTGACCAGCAAGCCTGCCGCCGCAGCGGCTAGCGGGTTCCCGCCGCTGGCGATAATGCCGATAAACATAAATTCGGAGGCGCCTGCCAGTACCGAAAGGGAGAGCGCAAACGGAACCCATACCGGGAAGCCATAGGCCATCGCCAGCGAACCGTAGGACATGCCGACGATGCCGACCGCCAGGCACACTAACGCGATTGCTTTGATGGTGTCTGCTTTGAGACAGGAGAAGTGCTGCTTCATACTATTTAGCCATATCGAACGAATTTCCATTATAATGAACGCATCAATATCGATTTTCAAGACGAACGAATCGTTCGATATAAAAAACGCGGAGCCGTGTATGACACAGCCAATTAGCCTGATTGCCAAAAGCCTGGTACGTGAACGTGCACGTACCGGACTGTCGTTGGCGGAAGTGGCGCGCCGGGCGGGCATTGCCAAATCAACGTTATCGCAGCTGGAATCGGGCAACGGTAATCCGAGCCTGGAGACCTTGTGGGCCCTCTGCGTCGCGCTCGATATTCCTTTTGCGCAACTGCTGGAGCCGCAGGCGCAAAAGACACAGGTTTTGCGTCGCGGAGAAGGAACCAAAGTGGTGGCCGAACAGGCTCATTACCAGGCCATTTTACTGGCGACCTGTCCGCCGGGCGCCCGTCGCGATATCTATTTATTACTGACGCAGCCAGGTGCCGATCGGATTTCTCACCCCCATCCGCCGGGTTCGGTTGAGCATATTATTATCACCCAGGGGCGCGCGCGGGTCGGGTTGACCGAAGCGCCGGAAGAGCTCGGTGAGGGGGATTACATCTGCTATCCGGCGGATCAGGAACATGTTTTCCAGGCGCTGGAACCGGATACCCAGGCGATACTGGTTGCTGAACAAAACTAACGGGATGGCGAGAACACCGGCGCTGCGGCTGTTGCTGGACGCCATCTCCGTATTGCGGGAAACTAGCCGCATTCTCCGCGAAGACAGGGATACATATGTCGCTGAAAGCTATTGCTAAAGAACTTGGGATCTCGGTCACCACCGTCAGCCGGGCATTAAACGGCTATGACGACGTGTCGCAGGAGACGCGAGCCCGCGTCGAGGCGGAAGCAAAACGCCGCGGCTATCGGCCCAATACTTTTGCCAGGCGCCTTAAAATGGGCAAAATCGATGCCGTGGGTCTGGTGTTCCCCGTCCGTCCGGCTCCGCTGAATAACACGGTGTTTCTCGAGATGGTCGGGGAGATTAGCCATGAGCTGGCGCGTTATGAAATTGATTTGCTGCTGATCGCGGATGATGAACAGGCGGATAAACATGGCTATATGCGCATGGTGCAAAGCCGGCGAGTCGATGCGCTGATCGTGGCGCATACGCTGGATGACGATCCGCGTCTGACGCAGTTGCTCTCCTCGGGATTCCCCTTTCTCGCGCTTGGCCGCAGCCGCCTGCCGCAGCCCTACGCCTGGTTTGATTTCGATAATTATGCCGGGACATATCGCGCGACTCGTCACTTAATCAGCCAGGGCCATCGGCGCATCGCCCTGCTGGGGGAAAACAACAGCCAGGCGTTTATCACTCAGCGGCGTAACGGCTACCTGGACGCCTTGCGCGAAGCCGGTCTGTCCGATAGCTGGCTGCGTAGCGTGTCGCCCACCCGCCGCGGCGGATACCAGGCTACGCTGGAGCTTTTGCGCCTGCCGGAGCCGCCGACGGCGATCGTCACTGACTGCAATACCCACGGCGACGGCGCGGCGATGGCGCTTTCGCAGCTGGGTCGCCTGACCGGCGATAGCCGCGTGTCATTAGTGGTTTATGACGGATTGCCGCAGGACAGTATTATCGATACTCAGGTCGCGGCGGTGATTCAGTCCACCCGTCAGGGCGTCGGCCGGCAGATTGCAGAGATGGTCCGGCGGCTGATCGCCGGTGACGACCTCTCCTCTTTACAGGTGCTCTGGCAACCTGAATTCATCCCTGGCGAAACCGCCTGATCATCTCTCCACAACGTTAATTTCTGCACTCGATCACGGATCCGAAACGTTTTGGTTGTTGCCCGAAACGTTTCGGATCAACAGTAAGGCATTCCTTGTTGTGGAGATGTCTGATGTCTGATTCGATTTTACGTCTGCAAAGCGCCACGGTTGATGTGGTGATCAAAACCCAGCCGTTCGCCGAAATAATCTACTGGGGGCCGCATTTAGCTCACTTTTCGCCGCAGGATGCTGACACGCTTGCTCGCCCGATCGCCAACGGTCGCCTTGATGTTGACTCGCCGGTCACCTTGATGGCCGAACTGGGCCACGGGTTGTTCGGCGCGCCGGGGATTGAGGGGCATCGTCAGGGCCTGGATGGTTCGCCGGTCTTTGTCACTACCGGGGCTTTGCAGGAGGGGCAGCGCTTAACGCTGACCAGCGAAGACAAGCAGGCCGGTCTGCGTCTGGAAAGCGACATTGAGCTCGATAGCAGCGGCGTTCTGCGCGTCCGACACGGCGTAACCAATCTTCGTCCGCAGCCCTGGCAGGTCGATCGCCTGGCCGTAACGCTACCGGTTGCCGAGCGTGCCCGCGAAGTTATGGCGTTCCACGGCCGTTGGATTCGCGAATTTCAGCCGCATCGTCTGACTCTCGAACACGATAGTTTTGTGCTGGAAAATCGCCGTGGACGCACCTCCCATGAACATTTCCCGGCGCTGATTACCGGTAGCCCGGCGTTTTGCGAAATGGAGGGAGAGGTCTGGGGCGTGCACCTGGGCTGGAGCGGCAACCACCGTCTGCGCGCGGAGGTGAAAACCGACGGCCGCCGCTACCTACAGGCGGAAGCCTTGTATCTGCCGGGCGAAATGGCGCTCGCGGAAGGGGAAACGTTGTGGACACCCAGCCTCTATGCCAGCTATTCCGCTCAGGGGCTGAACGGCATGAGTCAGCAGTTCCACCGCTATCTGCGTGAGCAGATCATTCGCTTTCCGGGCAATAAACCGCGACCGGTGCATCTCAATACCTGGGAAGGGATTTACTTCGACCATGACCCGCAATACATCATGCGCATGGCGGATGAGGCGGCAGCGCTGGGCGTCGAGCGATTTATCATAGACGACGGCTGGTTTAAAGGGCGCAACGACGACTGGGCGGCGCTCGGCGACTGGTATCTCGATGAGCAGAAATACCCCAATGGCCTGACGCCGGTGATTGACCATGTGAAGTCGCTGGGCATGGAGTTTGGCATCTGGGTTGAACCGGAAATGATTAACCCGAACTCCGATTTATACCGCGCGCATCCTGACTGGGTGCTGGCGCTGCCGGGCTATAAGTCGCCGACCGGACGTCATCAGTATGTTCTGAACCTGAATATCCCTCAGGCGTTCGACTATCTGCTGGAGCGGATGAGCTGGCTGCTGGGCGAGCATGCGGTTGATTATGTGAAGTGGGATATGAACCGCGAGCTGGTGCAGCCGGCGCATAACGGCAAAGCGGCGGCCGACGCGCAAACCCGTCAGTTTTATCGCCTGCTGGATACCTTAGTGGCCCGCTTCCCGCAGATCGAGTTTGAATCCTGTTCTTCCGGCGGCGGACGCATTGATTACGAGGTGCTTAAACGCAGCCACCGCTTCTGGGCTTCAGACAATAACGATGCGCTGGAGCGTAATACCATCCAGCGCGGCATGAGTTATTTCTTCCCGCCGGAAGTGATGGGGGCGCATATCGGCAACCGTCACTGTCACGCTACTTTCCGTCAGCACAGTATCGCTTTTCGCGGCCTGACCGCGCTGTTTGGTCATATGGGGCTGGAACTGGATCCGGTGAGCGCCGATGAACAGGAGCGTGCCGGCTACCGCAAGTATGCGGCGCTACATAAGCAGTGGCGCGACGTGATTCATCATGGCGTGCAGTGGCGGCTGGATATGCCGGATACCACCACCCTCGCACACGGCGTGGTCAGTGAAGATAAGGGGCAGGCGCTGTTTCTGGTGAGCCAGCTGGCAATGCCCGATTACAGCCTGATGGCGCCGCTGCGCATTGCGGGTCTGGAGGCGGGGGCGCGGTATCACATTACGCTCCTTGATCACCCCAATATTCAGGTAACGGGGGAGGGCGGCCACACCATGCGCAAGCTGCCGGCGTGGATGACCTCACCGCAGACGGTAAGCGGCGAGTGGTTGCAACAGGCGGGACTGGCGCTGCCGATTCTCGACCCGGAAAGCGCCATTTTGATTGGTCTGCAACGCGTGTGATGGCAATGGGCCGCCCGGCGGCCCTTATTGAGGAATATAAAATGAACCCGACCGCCTGTACCCATAAAAACAACCCTAACTTCTGGATTTTCGGGCTGTTCTTTTTTCTCTACTTTTTCATCATGGCCACCTGTTTTCCGTTTCTGCCGATCTGGCTATCGGACGTTATCGGGCTGAACAAAACCGAGACCGGTATTGTGTTTTCCAGCCTGTCTCTGTTTGCGATTTGTTTTCAGCCGGTGCTGGGCGTTATTTCGGATAAGCTGGGGCTAAAGAAACATCTGATGTGGGTCGTCTCCGTCCTGCTGGTGCTGATTGCGCCATTCTTCCTCTACGTGTTTGCTCCGTTATTAAAAACCAATATCTGGATCGGCGCGTTAAGCGGCGGTGCCTACATCGGCTTTGTGTTTTCCGCGGGCGCCGGGGCGATGGAGGCGTACATCGAGCGCGTCAGCCGGAATAGCGGATTTGAGTACGGCAAAGCGCGTACCTTTGGTTGCCTGGGATGGGCGCTGTGCGCGACCACCGCAGGCATGTTGTTTAGCGTCAATCCGGAATGGGTTTTCTGGATGGGATCGGTCGCGGCCTTGCTGCTGCTGGTACTGGTTGCGATAGCTAAGCCACAGGCCAGCCAGGCGACTCAGGTGCTGGGCTCCCTGGGGGCCAATCGTTCCGCCGTAGATTTGAAAACCGCGGTGCGCATGTTCCGCCAGCGCAAAATGTGGATGTTTATTTTGTATGTGGTTGGCGTGGCCTGCGTCTATGACGTGTTCGATCAGCAGTTTGCCACCTTCTTTAAATCCTTCTTTACCACCCCGGAAGCGGGGACCCGGGCGTTTGGTTTTGCCACCACTGCCGGGGAGATCTGCAATGCTATTATCATGTTCTGCTCGCCGTGGATTATTAACCGCATCGGCGCCAAAAATACCTTATTGATTGCCGGGATGGTAATGGCGGCAAGGATGATCGGTTCATCGTTCGCCACGACGGCCGCTGAAGTCGTGGCGCTAAAAATGCTCCATGCGCTCGAGGTTCCGTTCCTGTTGGTGGGGGCATTTAAATACATCACCGGCGTCTTCGATACTCGCCTGTCGGCGACGATCTACCTGGTCGGTTTTCAGTTTGCCAAACAGGTGGCGGCGATTTTCCTCTCCGCGTTTGCCGGCAATATGTATGACCGGATTGGCTTCCAGGACACCTATATGATCCTCGGCGGAATTGCCCTGGCCGTCACGCTCATATCTGCCTTTACCTTATCGGGCAAGGCAAAGCCGGAAAATATTAGCGATAACGCCATGACGGTTTAGCAAATAGAGCGACAATTCACAGGGACGTGTTAAATATATGAGGAGTAGCTTGTGCTTTGGATATAAGAGAAAGAATGAGCCACGGTGAGCCAAGTATTGATTCAGGGTATGGTTTACCGCCGCAGCGGCTAATGAGCAAGGCGCGGGCCTATGAGTTCAATCACTCGCACCCATTATTCCGCGGATGTTTTCCAGGGGCGGTAAATAGTGCTGGATAGGACCACCGATTAATATTGCCGACGGAACGCATACTTCTGTCGGCGATAATTGTTACGCTACAACGGATGGCGCTGCCTGAAGCGCGGTTTGCCGGCGCTGAGAACCGGGCGCGCCTGATATTCTTCTCTCGACAGTGACAAGAAGCTGAGCCATGATGACGATCGCTACGACGCATGAAGCGCGTTAAATATTACTTTTTTCTATTTCATTACGCGTAGAGCAAACGCTGTTAAATTGATTTATTTTTTAATGAATAATATTACCAATATATAAATAAGGTCGATTTTTATAATGCCTCATCCTTAGCGGTGATCAACGCGAGAACTCTATCGCTTACGGGCGGAATAACGATGCGACCCTTTACATGCACTCCTTTTAACCTGCATTTTGTACCAGTCAACTAAACCCATTACCGCTACAGTACAATAATTTTCTGACATAATATATTATCCTTTTCGCTAATATATGCTTTTGTATAGGTCTGAAAATAAACCGGGAGCAGCTAAATAAAATTGCGAAGGCTGAACGCGATTCTATGTAACGCGGCAACATGTGAACTGGCTTACATTTTCGACAGCGATCACAATTTATAGTGAGCACCAGTGTTAGGGGGGCGTATTCAATCATCATGGCATCCATTAAAGACGTAGCGAAAAGAGCCGGGGTCTCGACTGCGACCGTATCACGAGTCCTCAACAATCATCCCAGCGTGATACCGGAAACGCGTCAGGCGGTGCGTGATGCAATGGATTATCTCTGCTATGTACCCAGCAAGAGTTCGTTTCAGCTTAGTGGGAAATGTTCCGGACTGATTGGTGTGGTGGTGCCTAATCTGGTAAACCCTCACTTCTGTGAACTGTTGGCGACAGTAGAAGAAGAGGCCCGGTATATCGGCAAATCGGTGATTGTTAAAACGCACCAGAATCAACCGCAACAAGATAAACATATTATTCATACCTTAGTGGGGATGGGCATTGACAGTTTGTTATGGGTGCCGACAGAAGCCGAAGCCGAACTTTCAGAATGGTTGACGATTACCAGGATCCCCGTCGCCGTCGTCACGCAGGTTTCCCGCTTCTTTAATTCAGTGTCGATTAATCAGGACCGCGGAGCTGAAAGTATTGCGGAGCACTTCATACACACCGGCCATATTTCATTTGGGTTTGTTGCCCAGGAGGGTGTTGACAATCGTAAAGTCTCGTCGTATAGCAAAAAAATAGCCAGTCATGGCTTAAATCTGGTTCAGAATAATCTGTTCTGGATAGCCAAAGGTGAGGGAGAAAAGGTATCAGGCCATATTAGTATTCTTGATGATATTATCGAGAAACTCAGTGAGCGGAAGAACCCCTGCACATGTCTGTTAGTTTATAACGATATTGCGGCAAACTATATTATCGATGGCCTGAAGGAAAAAGGAATCTCCGTTCCTGAAGATATTGCTATTGCCAGTTTTGACAATAGCCTGCTGGCGCAAACCAAAAAAATCACCAGCGTTGCGCAGCCAATAAATGAAATCGCGCATCTGGCCTTCCAGATGGTGAAGCATCAACCGCAGCAGGACAGTATCGAAATGCATGAAATTGTCTCCCGGTTAATTATCCGCGAGAGCAGCGTAAAGATTAATATTACTTCCCTGTAAGGGATTTATATTTAGACATGGCGCGACGCTTTGCGCCATGGGTTCCTTTTAACAAAAAAATAGGTGTATTTATGTCTGCTACCGCAATGGAAAGGCCAAGCGCTTATGAAAAGCTGGGGCTGAGAGAGAAGATCGGCTACGGCATGGGTGACGCCGGCTCAGGAATGATATGGAGCGTGCTGGCGCTCTATCTGACATGGTTTTATACCGACGTTTATGGTTTAAGTGCCGGTGTTGTTGGGACATTATTCCTGGTTATTCGCATTTTTGACGCTTTTAGCGATCCGCTAATGGGGGCTATCTGCGACCGAACCGTGACCCGCTGGGGGAAGTTCCGCCCATGGTTACTCTGGATGGCACTTCCGTTTGGACTGGGCGCGGTACTGATGTTTACTACGCCAGAACTGAGCATGAACGGCAAGATTATCTACGCCTGGGTCACCTATTTGATGATGTCGCTGATTTATACCGCGATTAATATTCCCTATTGCTCGGTCGGCGGCGTAATTACTCTCAATCAGAAAGAGCGCATGGGCTGCCTGTCATGGCGATTTTTCCTTAACGGTCTGGCAACGTTAATTATTTCCTCCTCTATTTTGCCGTTAACGGACTGGTTGGGTAACGGTGACCGCGCTTCCGGTTTTCAGATGACGATGATGATTATGGGCGGTGCGGCAACCCTGATGTTCCTCTTCTGCTTCTCCAGCATAAAAGAGCGCGTGGTATCGGTTAAGGAAAACGAATCATTAAAGAAAGATCTGCGCGACATTATTAAAAACGATCAGTGGCTACTGATGATCTCTATTACCTTCCTTAATGTTTTCCCGGCATTTATCCGCGGTGGCGTAACCATTTATTATGCGACCTATGTGATGAAGGCCTCTGTCGGATTTATTACGTTGTTTATGGCGCTCGGCGTGGCCTGTAATATGCTGGGCAGTGTACTTGCCAAACCGCTTACCGATCGCTTTGATAAGCTGGCGCTGTTCCGCATTATTAATATTATCCTCGGTATTCTGTCATTTGCGTTATGGTTTATCGATCCGCAATCGCTGACCCCGCTGATGACGCTATTCATTGTGATTAACGTTCTGCATTTAATTCAGTCTGGCCCCATTCTCTGGGCGATGATGTCCGACGTCGATGACTACGGCGACTGGAAATTCGGCAAGCGCCTGACCGGTATCTCCTTCGCGGGTAATCTTTTTATGCTGAAAATGGGGCTAGCGGTGGCTGGCGCGATCGTCGCATGGATTCTGGCGTTTACCGGCTATGTCGCTAATGAGCCGCAGCAAAATCCTCAGACCATCCAGGGCATCATCGTCATGTTCTCACTGTTGCCGATGGTGAGTTATTTCATCAGCGCGTATCTGGTGCGCTACTTCAAGCTGAATAACGCGTTCCTTGAAAAAATCAAAACAGATTTGGCGAAACGTGAACTGGAAAAAGGTCGCGGTTAATCACCAGAAGCTCAGGATATCCGCGTCATTGACTATTAAATAATAGCACTGGTGAAATTAAAATATTGGTTATTGATTTTAAGTTAATATCAAAGGAGGGTTTTCATGGCGCGTAAAAATTATTATGACGTGACACAGTGGCATATCGGTAATGCGAATGATGATATTGGCGAGGTCATCAATAGTATTATCGCAGATATCAAAAAAGGACAACCGCATACCGATGTTAATAACGGCGGTAAACCCGGTGCGGTTATCTATATTCCGCCCGGCGATTATCATCTGACCACTCAGGTTCTGATAGATATTAGTTATTTAAAAATAATGGGTTCCGGACACGGTTTTGTCTCCTCAAGTATTCGCTTTAATACGCCTGCGGATGAATGGGCGAATTTGCATGATGTATGGCCGGGCGGGAGCCGCATTCTGGTTGATCTTTGTCCGCAGGCCGGCGATGAAGAGCACGCAGGCGCTGCATTTTATGTAAAGCGGAACGGCGCTCCTCGTATCAGTTCAGTTGCGTTCGAAAATTTCTGTATTGATGGCCTGCACTTTATTGATGATGGGCTGGGAAACAACGATCCGGAAAATAGCTATACCAACGGCAAAACCGGGATTTATATCGCCAGCGCTCAGGACGCTTTCCGCATTACGGGTATGGGATTCATCTACCTTGATCATGGCCTCACTACGTACAATAGTGATGCTCTGGCAATCCATAATAACTTTATTGCCGAATGCGGTAACTGTATTGAGCTTCGTGGTGCCGGACAGGCTTCGAAAATAACCGATAACCTGATTGGCGCAGGCTATAAAGGCTATTCGATTTATGCCCAAAACTTCGGCGGGCTATTAATTTCTACCAATAATATTTTCCCGCGCGGCGCAAGCAGCGTTCATTTATCTGGCGTTGTACGCTCTACCGTCACCAGCAACCGGTTCCATTCATTTTATCCGGGAATGTTGGTGCTGGAGAACAACTGTGCGGAGAATCTCATCTCTGCAAACCATTTTTTGCGCGATCGTGAGCCCTGGCCGCCGATGCAGGCCTATGACAATGGCCAGAATGATGCCTATGGCTTGCTGCATATTAATGGCAGTAATAACTCGGTTATTGCCAATCATATTTCCGAAACTATCGATGTCCAGTATCTCAAGCCGCTGGGAATTAAACCGGTCATCATCCGGCTGGTTTCCGGCAAAGGGAATTATATTGCTAATAATCATATCGTTGCTACGACGGAAGCGTCAGTGCAGCAGGCGCAACCCTCCGAAGAGGATGCCTGCTTTGCGGCGCAGGTCAGCGCTTTGCTGACGACGGCCAGATTAAAAGCGCTTGATGCCGTCGCTGTGCTGGTAGAAAACGAGTCGTCTCAAAATACGATACTTGATTGCGGCAGTGACAACCAGGTGATGATGGACAGAGCGATTAATGCCTTCAGAGCCACGCCAGCCCCCGGCAATGTGGAGGTTGATTAGTCCGGCTGCGAATTGTGACGGCGCGCGATCACTATTTCTTCTCAGCGCCTGAAGCAGTTGCCCCGCTAAGCGTAGCGGGGCAACCATAGATTTACGCCAGATAAAATACCTCTTTGAGCTCCGCACTCACCGGGCTGTTGTCCGGATTGGCAGGCATCACATCGCACATATGTTGCCACCAGCGCTGGCAGACATCGGTACTGGCGACCGCATTCCACCGCTCCTCAGATTCAATTTCCACCGTGGCGAACAGCAGATGGCGATCCTTATCGAGATAAATCGCGTAGCGATGCGCGCCGTGCGCTTTGAGTACCGCTTCCAGCTCCGGCCAGATGGGATTATGGCGGCGCTGGTACTCCTTATGCGCGTCGGGATTGACCTGCATGACAAAGGCTTTGCGGATCATAAGGCCTCCAGATAAAGCTCACGGACCTCATCGCGGCTGGCGCTGCGCGGGTTGCATGGTGCGCAGGGGTCAGCCAGCGCCTTATCCAGCCAGCCTTCGATATCGGCTTTGGTGACGCCAAGCTGGCTGAAACCTTGCGGGATACCGACCCGTTTGCTCAGCGCGCGAATCGCGTTGATGGCTTCTGTACTGGCGGCTTCCTCGCTCAGACCGTGGGTGTCCACGCCCATGGCCTGCGCCACGCGGGCAAAGCGAGCGATAGCGTTCGGACGGTTAAAGTTTTCGATGATCGGCAGCAGGATAGCGTTGCATACGCCATGCGGCAGATTGTGGGTGGCGCCAGGCTGATGCGCCAGCGCATGGACCAATCCCAGTCCGGCGCTGTTAAATGCCATGCCCGCCAGATACTGGCCAAATGCCATTTGCTCGCGCGCCTCGAGGTTATGCCCGTCGTCAACGGCTTTCGGTAGCCACCGGGATATCAGGCGAATGGCCTCCAGCGCGTTGGCGTCGGTAAGCGGATGGGCGCCGACGGAAACAAACGCTTCGATGGCGTGGGTCAGGGCATCCATCCCGGTTGCGGCGGTGATGGATGGCGGAATATCCAGCATTACGCTGGCATCATCCACCGCAATATCCGGGATGATATTCGGATCGATAATCACCTCTTTGACCTGACGCCCGGCGTCGATAATCACCGCGTTGCTGGTCATCTCTGCCGCCGTACCGGCCGTCGTGTTGATCGCCACCAGCGGTACGCCGGCATTCTTCACCTTGCCGACGCCGGAGTAAGCGGTGGAGGGCGCCGGGTTAGCGGTGAGGATTTTTACCGCTTTGGCGGTATCGATTGGGCTGCCGCCGCCAAAGGCGATGAGGTAATCGCACCCGGCCTCCCGATACGCCGCATAGCCTTGTTGCACCAGCGCCTCGGTGGGATTGGGAAAGACTTCGTCAAACAGATGATAAGGCAGCTGCTGCTCATCCAGGGCGGCGAACAGGCTGTCCAGCAGCCCGAGCTTTACCAGCTGGCCGTCGGTGACGATCAGCGCTTTGCCCCACTGTTTATCTGCTACCAGCTTGACCATATCACCGATAGCGCCCGCGCCGTGGAGGCTGATTTTGGGAAGTGCCAACATAAAACTCATCATAATTCTCCTTAATTACCGTGATTTTTATGCCCGGCGGCGCTGCGCTCGTAGCCACAGCGCCGTCCGACATTAGATCCGTCTTCGCTGCATCACTCGCCGCGTAATAATGGGCAGCGAGATCACCACAATCAGCATCGCGCCGATGATGATTGACATAACAATGCCCGGCACGTTGAGCAGGCTCAGGCCAAACGTCACCAGCCCCATCAGAAAGGCGGCGATAATCACCCCCACCATGCTGCCGGAACCCCCGAGAATATTGATGCCGCCGAGTACCGCCATCGTCACGACCGCCAGCTCCCAGCCCATCGCCAGGGTCGGGCGGGTGCTGCCAAGCCGGGAGGTCAACAGCACGGCGGCCAGCCCGGACATCAGCCCGACCAGCGCAAACAGCACCAGGTTGTGGCGCTTAACGTTGATACCGGAAAACCAGGCGCCGGTCGGGTTATTGCCAATGGCGTAGGTGCGGCGACCAAAGTTGGTTTTGTGCAGCAGGAAAGCGAAGGCGATTGCGAGAAGAATAAACAGCGCGAACTCGAAGGAGAGCGCACCCCACACATAGCCCTGGCCGAACCAGGCGAAGCTGTCCGGATAGTGGTTCAGCGCTTTGTCGCCCAGCAGAATGTAGGTCATACCGCGATACAGGCTCATGGTGCCGATGGTAATGACGATCGACGACAGATTCAGACGCGTGACCAGCAGGCCGTTAAACAGACCACACAGCAGACCCACTCCCAGCCCGACGGCCACCAGCAGCGGCGTATCCATCCCCGCCGCCGCGCAGAAGCCCATCACCGTTGAGCTCAGCGCCATGGTGGAGGCGACAGAGAGGTCGATTTCCCGGGCGATAATCAACATCGCCATCGGCAGGACCACAATCGCCTTCTCGGTAAAGTTGAAGGTGGCGTCCGACAAATTCCAGATATTGAGGAAGTAGGGCGAGGCCAGCGCGCAGACCACGAAGACCACCAGCGTGACCGCCAGTAAAAATCCTTCCCAGCATAGCAGGCGGTGCAGCGGTGACGGCGCAGGTGCGATGTTGATCGTCTCTTCCGGGGTCATTATTTTACTCATGATTTCACCGTCTGTTTTTGCGCGGCAACCACCGCACTGCGCAGAATTAACCGCCCGTGTCGTTTGTTGCCGCGCTCATTGAGTACCACCGCGATAACGATGACCGCGCCGGAGATCGCCATTTGCCAGAACGGTGAGATACCCATCACCGGCAGCGCATTATTGATGATGCCGAGAAACAGCGCGCCGCAAAGACAGCCGATGACGCGCCCGGTTCCCCCCATCGTACTGATGCCGCCAATCACGCAGGCGGCCACGACCTGTAATTCAAAACCGTTGGCAACATCAACGTAGGCGACGGCAAAGCGCGAGATCCACAGGTAGCCGCAAAAGCCCGCCAGCGCGCCGGAGAGGCAGAAGCTGATGAACTGCATTTTCCCCGCATTAATCCCGGTGTAATACGCCGCGGTAGCGTTGCCGCCCGCGGTGTACAGCGCCCGGCCGGTACGGCTGTAACGCAGAAAGTAGCCCACCAGCAACAGCGCGGCGATGGCGCACCAGCTCAGCAGCGGTAGCCCAAGCAGCGAGGCGCGCGGCAGGCCGAGAAAATCGGCGCTCATCTGGTGCGAGTTGACCCAGCCGCCGTCGGAAAGCAGGAAAATAATGCCGCGGTAGATGCTCATGGTACCGAGGGTGACCACAATGGCCGGGATGCCGAGCCGCCACACCAGCAGGCCGTTGATCATCCCCATCAGCAGGCCCAGCAGGGTCGCCAGAACCAACAGCGTCCAAACCGGTACTTCGGGATAGTGGGCGTTGAGCAGCGCGACAATCATCCCGGTTAGCGCCAGATTGGCGGCCATCGACAGATCGATACCTTTGGTCAGCAGCACCATCATCTGACCGAGGGCAAGGATGATCAGAATAGCGGTGTCGTTAAACATCTCCACCAGATTACCGGGCGTGATAAATGACGGTGCCCGGCTGCCGATCGCGCCGATCATCATAATGATGATGACAGCCAGCAGCGTTTCACGGTGTTTAAGCAGTTGTCGCCCCATTATGCTGCCTCCCGACCGAGGCCGCTGGCGGCGCTGACGATGGTTTCTGCCGTTGCCTCCCCCGCGCGATATTCGGCCACCATCAGCCCTTCATGCATCACGATGATGCGGTCTGCCATCCCCATGACTTCCGGCAGCTCGGATGACACCATGATCACCGCCAGCCCCTGTCCCACCAGTTCGGACATAAACTGATGCACCGCCGCTTTTGAACCGATGTCGATCCCCTTGGTTGGCTCATCGAGGATGATCACCTCCGGGTGTGTGGCCAGCCATTTGCCGATCACCACTTTCTGCTGATTGCCGCCGGAGAGGGTTTCTACCGTCTGCTGCCAGTTAAACGCTTTGACCTGCAGACGTGAGGCATATTCATTCGCCAGCTGCCATTCGCGGGTGGCGTTCAATACGCCATTGGGATTGAGTTGACTGAGCTGCGGCAGGCTAATGTTCTGGGCGATTGGCAGGGCAATAATCGCCCCCTGCTTCTGCCGCTCTTCCGGCACGCAGACAATTCCCGCCCGGATGGCGTCCGCCGGCTGGCGGAAGTGCATGGTTTTACCGTTCAGCACGATCTCCCCGCTCGCGGGACGAGATACCCCGGAGAGCGCCTGCATCAGCTCGGTTCGCCCGGCGCCGACCAGGCCGTAGAAGCCCAGAATTTCACCTTTACGCAGCGAAAAATGGATATTGGCAAACTCGGTGGGATGGCAGAGGTTTTTCACCTCCAGGACCGTTGCGCCCGGCGTGCACTCGACTTTCGGGTAGGTCTGGGTGATGGCGCGACCGACCATCATCGCCACCATCCGTTCTTCGGTGATGTCATTAATGGCGCCGGCGCTGACGAAGACGCCGTCGCGCAGAATGGTGTAGTAATCGGCCAGTTCGAAAATTTCGTCAAACTTATGCGAGATAAACAAAATCGCTTTCCCGTCTTGCTTCAGGCGTTCAACGATTTGATAGAACTCCAGAATCTCATGCTGCGAGAGGGCGGCGGTGGGCTCATCGAGAATCACCACCTGGGCGTCGAAGGAGAGCGCTCTGGCAATCGCCACCATATGCCGCTGGGCAATACTGAGGGTTTTCAGCGTCGCGCGTGGGTCAATCTGCACCTCAAGGCGGGTGAGAATTTCGCTGGCTTTGCGGTGCATGGCGGGCCAGTCGAGTTTCTTCAGCAGGCCGGTATACAGATACTGGCCGACGAAAATATTTTCGGTGACCGACAGCTCGTCGAACAGCACGGTTTCCTGATGAATGGCGGTGATCCCCACCTTATGCGCCGACTCGGGGTTCGGCAGCTGGATAGGGATTGCTTTATAGAGGATCTCGCCCTCTTCGGGCTGATAAATACCGGTCATTACTTTGACCAGCGTGGATTTGCCGGCGCCGTTTTCGCCGATTAAGGCGGTCACTTTGCCGGGCCAGAGATCGAGCTGTACGTTCTCAAGGGCATGCACACCGGGGAAAACCTTGGTGATGCCCTTAAGCGACAGCAGAGGAGTGGATGCCGTCATGATAATTCTCCAGTTTTTCCCCTCCCGGTATCGGTGAGGGGAACGGGGTCAAAAGATTTTTGAGAATTTATCGATGTTGCTGGCATCGTAAACGAACGGCTGCGCCATCGCGCCGTTGCCGTTGGCATCCAGCTGGACTTTACCCAGCTTGCCCATACTGGCTTCGGTTTTACTCGCCGTCCCTTTTACCAGATCGTCGGCCAGATAAGTGGCGGCGTAGCCCAGATCAATAGGGTTCCAGATAGCGAAGCTTTTGCTGGCGCCGGATTTAATCGCCCCGGCCATTTCAGACGGCAGCCCGAGGCCGGTCACGTAGACCTTGCCAATCTTGCCCTGATCCTTGACCGCCTGCGCGGCGGCGACGATCCCGACCGAAGAAGGCGAGACGATCACTTTCAGCTCGGGATATGACTTCAGCAGGCCCACCGCTTCGCGGTAGCTCTTATCCGACAGATCGTCGCCGTAGGCCACGGTGACCAGATTGACGGAAGGGTACTTCGGCAGCATCTTTTTCATCTCCTCGATCCAGATATTCTGGTTGGTCGAGGTCGGGGTGGCGCTTAACACGGCCACATCGCCTTTATCGACATTCAGCGCTTTTAATGCCTCGGCGGCGAGCCGGACGTTGGTTTCGCCAATCAGGGCATTATTGGAGGGGTTGAGATGGATTTGCCGACCCGCTGGCGCCACGCCGGAATCCCAGGAGACCACTTTGATACCGCGCTGCATGGCTTTTTTCAGCACCGGGACGACGGCATCAGGATCGTTGGCGGAGATGGCGATCGCATCCACGCCCTGGGCGATCAATCCGTTAAGGACTTCGATCTGCGCTTCTGCCGTGGTGGTGGTCGGGCCGGTATAAATGACTTTAACATCGCCTAACTCTTTGGCCGCTTGCTGGGCGCCGACGTTCGCAGCTTCGAAGAACCCATTTCCCAACGATTTTGCCACGAGGGCGATTTTCACTTCCGCTGAAGCAGAACCGGACAACGCCATAATGGCAACGGTGAGGATCAAGCTTGTCTTTGTTTTCATTGCTTTTACTCCACATGATTGAGTTAGATTCCCGTTGTCATTCACATTACAGATGCGTTGGCTTGTATGACCCGTCCATCCGTGGACTCCGCCCCCTTCCTGCAGTGCGACATACTCGGGGAATGATTTGCAGGTGACAGAGTTCGCCCCGTCTCGGTGAGCGGGGCGCGATGTTGTTATTGATACAGGTCTAACGCGGACTGCATGGGCTGCACCGCAAAGCGTTTGCCCAGGGCGATGAGCTCTTCGCGGGTGATGGTCTGTTTCATGCCCCCCATCGAATAGACTTTCACCAGCACTTCGGCCGACTTCTCGGCGGTATCGATGAGACCGAAGGTTTCGTCCAGCGTCGGGCCGCTGCCGAAGACGCCGTGGAACGGCCACAGCACCAGCGAATGTTTGCGCATTTCCAGCGCGGTGGCCTGGCCAATTTCATCGGTGCCCGGCACCATCCACGGCAGAATGCCGACCCCGTCCGGGAAGACCACCAGACATTCGGTGCTGCCTTCCCACAGTTTGCGGGTGAACAGATCGCTGTTGTTCTCCAGTACATAGGTCAGGGCAATCAGGTTGGTGGCGTGGCAGTGCATGATCACGCGGTCCTTGCCGTTGGTTAGCCTGATGCGCTCGCTGTGGGAGAGAAAATGCGCCGGTAATTCAGAGGTCGGCACCGCATCGTCCGTCAGTCCCCATAGCACGTGGTATCCCGCCCCATCGCTGTCTACCTTCACCACGCCGAGATTGGCCGCAGGATCGAGCTGGACGTTGCGGAAAAATTTGCCGGAACCGGTGACGATAAATGGCTGGTTCGCCAGCGTGGGCATCGGCTGACTGAGGGCGATGTAGCGCGGCTTAGCGTAAAAATCGGCCGCGAACGGTTCGATATCCGCGTCGTCGAGGCGCAGCGTCAGGTTACCGCCGTTACGCTCGTCCCAGCCCTTCAGCCAGGCATCGGAAGTGGCTTTAATCATGCCCTGAACGAACCAGGCGTTGATGATGTTCTGCATAGTCTTGTATTCCTGTTGCTGCGATGCGGGGGGAGCCCCGCACCATAAAGAAGATTGACCCTACGGGCTGCGGTTGTGGCATCAGCCGCCGTCCGGCAATGATGATTAGCCGCGTTGGCTTAGTACCGCTTTTTCATAAGCGCGTACGCTATCCAGCCACTGGCTGCCCGCCGGGGTATCGTGGCGCTGGCAATACATCTCCCAGGCGGCCTGCCATGGCAGGCATTTCTGCTCTTCCAGCAGGGCCAGACGGGCGGTGTAGTCACCGTCAGCTTCCAGCTGGCGCAGCTGTTCCGTCGGTTCCAGCAGGGCGCGCAGCAGCGCTTTCTTCATGTTGCGGGTACCAATCACCCACGCCGCGATGCGGTTAATCGAGGCGTCGAAGAAATCGAGACCGATGTGCACGCGGTCGAACAGGTTGTGGCGGATGATTTCGCTGGCGATAGCCTGGGTTTCGTCATCCAGCAGCACGACGTGGTCGCTGTCCCAGCGCACCGGGCGGCTGACGTGCAGCAGCAGTCGCGGGATGTACAGCATGGCGGCGGAAATTTTGTCAGAGATGACTTCCGTCGGGTGGAAGTGGCCGGCATCGAGGCACAGCGCGGTCTGGCGGCTGGTGGCGTATCCCATATAGAACTCGTTGGAGCCGACGGTATAGCTTTCTGCGCCGATACCGAACAGTTTGCTCTCTACGGCATCGATGTGATGCGCCGGGTCGAGTTTTTCGCTGATGACCTCATCCAGCGCATTGAGCAGACGCTGGCGCGGGGCAAAACGGTCAACGGTAATATCTTTCATGCCGTCCGGGATCCAGATATTCATCACCGACGGGGTGCCCAGCTGCTCGCCGAACCAGGCAGAGATACGGCGGCTGGCTTTGCAGTGATCGATCCAGAACTGGCGGATTTCGTCGTTGGCGTGCGACAGGGTAAAGCCATCGGCGCTCAGCGGGTGGGAGAAACAGGAGGGGTTAAAATCCAGCCCCAGCTTATTGGTTTTGGCCCACTCAACCCAGTTGCGGAAGTGTTGTGGCTTGATTTCATTGCGCGCCACCGGCGTATCTGATTCCAGATAGAGCGCGTGCAGATTCAGGCGTTTCGGCCCCGGAATCAGGCTCAGCGCCTGCTCAAGGTCGGCGCGCAGCTCGCCGGCGTTACGAGCTTTGCCCGGATAGTTCCCCGTGGCCTGAATCCCGCCCGTTAAGTTCCCTTCCGGGTTTTCGAAGCCGGCGACGTCATCGCCCTGCCAGCAGTGCATCGAAACGGGTAGTCGGTCCAGTTGACGCAGGGCCTCCTCGACATCCACGCCAACGGCAGCGTAGCGCTGTTTAGCAATATCCCAGGCTTGTTCAAGTTGAGTGGTCATGCGCAAAGCTCCTTAGTCTGTTGTGGCTGAAACTGCGCCACGAAACGGGCAATTTCATGTTCAGGATTGGGGGTAAACGTGGTAAGCGCGGCGTTGCGACATACCACCTGACGGAAATCGTCGACGTTATTCAGTTCGTCCAGGGTCATCAGCTGGATGCCGATATTGCCCAGCGTGGAGGCCTCTACGGGCCCAGCGACCACCGTGATACCGCAGGCGTCGGCACACAGCTGATTGAGCAGCTCGTTCTGGCAGCCGCCGCCGACAATATGCAGCTGGCTGAACGGCTGGCCGCGGAGTTGGGCCAGTTCACGAAGTACGCGGGCATAGAGCAGGGCCAGACTGTCGAAAATACAGCGCGCCAGTTCGGCGTCATCGCCGGGAACCGGCTGCCCGGACTCGCGACAGGCGGACTGAATTTCGGCGCTCATATTGGCCGGATTGATAAAACGATCGTCGTTGCAGTCAATGACGAAACGGCAGGCCGGAAGACGAGCGGTACGGGCGATGAGCGCCGACAGGTCACTGATGTTTTGTTCTTTCAGCACCCGCTGTAGCAGCCACAGTCCCATAATATTTTTCAGCACCCGGTAGCGCCCTTCGGCGCCACCTTCATTGGTGATATTCGCCTGCAGCGCGTCGCTACCGGTGTAGGGGGTTTTGCTTTCAAAGCCCATCAGCGACCAGGTGCCGGAAGAGAGATACGCGGCGTTTTTGCTGGCCAGCGGCGAGGCGATGACCGCGCTGGCGGTATCGTGACTGGCGACGGCCACCACCGGAATGGCGTTGCCCTGCGGGCATAACCAGTGACCGATTACGTTACCGGGATGCGTTGGCGTGCCGAACCATTCGCGCGGCGCTCCGCTCCAGTTCAACAGCTCTTCATCCCAGCTATCGCTGTTTATATTGATCAACTGGGTGGTGGTGGCGTTGGTGTATTCCCAGTTCAGATGGCCGGTGAGGCGAAAGCTGAAGTAGTCAGGGATCAGCAGCGCATGTGAAACCTGGCTGACCAGCTCCGGCTGCTGCTCAACCAGCGCGCGGAGCTGATATAGGGTATTGAAGGGCATAAACTGAATGCCGCTACGGCGGTAGATCTCGGCGCGGCCTATTTGCTCTTCGGCATGGTGCATCAGGCCATGGGTTCGTGGGTCACGATAGGAGACCGGCAGACCCACGCGTTCGCCGTGCTTATCCAGCAGGACATAATCCACGCCCCAGGTATCAATACCGATACTGTCGATGAGGATACCCTGCTCGCAGACCTTCACCAGCCCGCGGCGAATTTCGCCTTCCAGACGGTCGACATCCCAGCAGTCGTAGCCATCCACCTTTTGCAGGCTATTGGTAAAGCGGTGTATTTCGCGCAGCGTTAGCGTACGCGGGCCGCATTCATAGCTGGCAAGCATCACCCGCCCGCTGGAGGCGCCTAAATCAACGGCTACACAATGACGAAAGCTCATGGGGAGATCCTTGTAAAAATCATTGTCAGCAGTCTAAAAAAGTCGTGAATCGCGCACCTTCTTGCCACTGACAGGGAAAACAGGCGGCTGGCAAGAAAGCAAAGATGACCGTGAGGGAGGTCACAGATTCTCTTCATGAGCATCAGGGAAGAGGATGTGATGTTGTCCGCAGTTCCCGATCTTTCCGGCTGTTTCTTGAAAAAGCGGCAGGTTTTACGAATTTTGCGGTCAAAAATTGAAGGCTGGATTGCGGACCCTTAATTACTATTTGTGACACTGATTGATAACATTTCTCATTTCGAGGGTGCCGTTATGACCATTTTGCACAGCGTGGATTTCTTTAAGTCCGGGACTTCTGCTGTGGCCATTGAGCCACGCCTCCCTCAGGCGGCGTTCCCGGAACATCATCACGATTTCCATGAAATCGTCATCGTTGAGCACGGCACGGGGATTCATGTGTTCAACGGTCAGCCCTATACCATCAGCGGCGGTTCGGTGTGCTTTATTCGCGATCACGATCGTCATCTCTATGAACATACGGACAATTTATGCCTGACTAACGTGCTCTATCGCGCGCCGGATGCCTTTCGCTTTCTGAATGGCGTCAATCAGCTGTTACCGCAGGAGCAAGAGGGGAATTACCTCTCTCACTGGCGGGTGAACCAGGCCGTGCTACAGCAGGTACGACAGATCGTCGGACAGATGGAAGACGTCGGCCTCGAACCGGATATGCATATGCTCGCCGGACGGGAGATTCTCTTTATGCAGCTGCTTGTCCTGCTGCGTAAAAGCAGCCTCGCGGAAGGGGCGGCCGACAACGAAGCGCGGCTGAATCATCTGATGGCCTGGCTGGAAGATCACTTTGCCGAGGATGTCTGTTGGGAAGAGGTGGCGGATAAGTTTTCCCTGTCGCTGAGGACATTGCATCGCCAGCTGAAGCAACAGACCGGCCTGACGCCGCAGCGCTACCTCAATCGGGTGCGACTGATGAAGGCGCGTCACCTGCTACGCCATAGCGATGAGAGCATCACAGATATCGCCTATCGTTGCGGTTTCGGCGACAGTAACCACTTTTCGACGCTTTTTCGCCGCGAGTTTTCCTGGTCGCCGCGCGATATCCGTCAGGGACGGGACGCCATTCTTCAGTAACGCGAGAGCAGTCAACGTTTTAGCGAGCAAAAACGCGAATAATAAACCGTTATTGGCGGTGGAGTTCTGGTAGTGGCTGGTCAGCTGATTCTGCGCAAAGATGAGTTTTTTGCCTCTCCTTCTCAGGCGGTAGCGGTTGCCGACCGTTATCCGCAAAATGTCTTCGCCGAGCATACCCACGAGTTCTGCGAACTGGTACTGGTATGGCGGGGAAATGGCCTGCATGTCCTTAACGATCGCCCATGGCGCATTACCCGTGGCGACCTGTTTTATATTCGCGCCGAAGACAAACACTCCTACGCCTCGGTGAATGATTTAGTCCTGCAAAACGTCATCTATTGCCCGGATCGTCTGCGGCTTAACTTTGACTGGGCGGCCCATATTCCCGGTCTGTTTGGGACGTCGTGGATGCCGCACTGGCGGATCGGCAGTTCTGGTATGGCTCAGGTTCGCCAGGTGATTACTCAGCTGGAGCAGGAGAGCGCCCGCGGCGATGCGCAGTCTAATAACATGGCCGAGCTGCTGTTTGCGCAGCTGGCGTTGATTCTTCATCGCCACCGCTATGCGACCGATAACCGGGCGGCGACCCAAAGCGAAACGCTCCTCGATAAGCTGCTGACCGAACTGGCCGGCAGCCTGAACCGACCTTTTATTCTTGAGCTGTTTTGTGAGCGGGAGGGGTGCGGCGAGCGTGCGCTGCGTCAGCAGTTTCGCCAGCAGACCGGGATGACGATCAACCATTACCTGCGTCAGCTGCGTATCTGCCACGCGCAGTATTTATTGCAGCACACCGAGCGGTTGATTGGTGACATTGCGATGCAGTGCGGATTTGAAGACAGTAACTACTTTTCCGTCGTCTTTAATCGCGAAATTGGCATGACCCCAGGGCAGTGGCGGCAACGCAGTCGCGTTGCCGCATAGGGCATTAGCTGGCCATGCCGAGGCCAACGATATTGGCGGCGATGATAATCACCACGCAGCCCAGACTTAACACGCTGACCGGACGACGCCCGGCATTGTTCCACTCTTTCAGCACCAGCCCGACCAGCCCGCCGCACAGCACATAGAAGCTCATATGCAGCATCCAGCTCATGTAGTCATACTGCGCGGGAATGCTGGCGTGGCCCCAGGCATAGAAGAAAAACTGGAGATACCACATCAGACCGCCCAGCGCCGACAGCAGCACGTTGGCGATAATCAGCGGTTTTGCCAGCGAGAAGTCGGCTTTGATCGACAGGTTTTTGACTTTAGCCAGACGAATAAAGCAGAAGCCAAGGTTGACCAGCGCGCCGCCGCCCATAATCACCACATAGCTGGGCAGCGCGGTATACAGCGGGTCAACTCCCAGCGCTGCCGCGGCATCATGCATTGGCCTGGCGGCGTTCATCGCAAAGGACATCCCGGCAGAGAAAATGCCGCACATCACCGCCAGCATGAGCCCTTTTTTCAGATTGAAGTCTTCGGCTTTAATGCCCATCTTGCGCTCTTTCAACTGGCCGGCCCGGGTGACTATCGCCACGCCGATCACCGCAACCAGCACGCCGAGCAGCGTCATCTGGCCACCCTGGGTATGAAGGAGCACATCGATCTGCCCGTTGATAATTGGAGTCATCAGCGTGCCGACAATCAGGGTAATCCCGATGGCGATACCGATCCCCATCGACATACCGAGGTAGCGCATGGTCAGGCCGTAGTTAATATTGCCGATCCCCCACATGGCGCCAAACAGAAACACCGGCAGGAGCGTGGAGGCGTTGAAGGAACGGTAATAGGCCCAGAAATCAGGCAGCAGCATCGCGCTGATAGCCCAGGGAAGAATCAGCCAGGAGACAATCCCGCCGATTGACCACATGGTTTCCCATGACCACTGTTTAACTTGTTTGAACGGGGCATAGAAACAGGCTGCACTGGCCGCACCTATCAAATGCCAAAAAATACCCATCGTAATCGCGTGATTCATTGATTTTATCCTCATCTATTTTTTTATCGGATAAATCTTCTTCCGACACGATGAGTGTAAAAATCGGTCAGTTTTCTCGCCTTCAGGCTGTTGCCATGTGACGCTGAACTCTGGCAACCAACAACTTAATTACTTGTTCCAGCTCACAAAATTGCAGGTATACCCTGCGGTTATAACCTTATTAAAAATACGGCATTGATAAGCGTTTTCAATATCATTTAATTAACTATAATGAACCAACTGCTTACTCGGCATTAACACTTCCTGCCGCTTGACAATAATGGAGATGATTATGAGTTATACACTGCCAGCCCTGCCGTACGCTTATGACGCCCTGGAACCGCACTTTGATAAGCAGACGATGGAAATCCATCACACTAAACATCACCAGGCCTACGTTAACAACGCCAACGCTGCGCTGGAGAGCCTGCCGGAATTTGCTGACCTGTCTGCTGAAGAACTGATCGCCAAACTGGATCAGCTGCCGGCTGACAAAAAAACCGTACTGCGTAACAACGCGGGCGGCCACGCTAACCACAGCCTGTTCTGGAAAGGCCTGAAAACCGGTACCACCCTGCAGGGCGACCTGAAAGCTGCTATCGAACGTGATTTCGGTTCCGTTGATAACTTCAAAGCGGAGTTTGAAAAAGCGGCTGCGACCCGTTTCGGTTCTGGCTGGGCATGGCTGGTGCTGAAGGGCGACAAACTGGCCGTGGTTTCTACCGCTAACCAGGACTCCCCGCTGATGGGCGAAGCTATCTCCGGCGCTTCCGGCTTCCCGATTCTGGGCCTGGACGTTTGGGAACACGCTTACTACCTGAAATTCCAGAACCGTCGTCCGGACTACATCAAAGAGTTCTGGAACGTGGTTAACTGGGACGAAGCAGCAGCGCGTTTTGCCGCCAAAAAATAAGGTTGCATTGTGCTGAACGAGAAGCGAGTCTGATGACTCGCTTTTTTTATATCCGCAGCAAAGGAGCAGCGATGCACTATCCGGTGAATGTCTTTGTGGGCAAGGTAAGGGATTACGACGGCAGCCGTCCAAGCGCCATCGGTAAAATTCAGGTCGACGGTGAACTGACCCTCGGCGAACTGGGGCTGGAGGGCGATGAACAGGCGGAGACGAAAATACATGGCGGGCCGGACCGCGCGCTGTGCCACTATCCCCGTGAACACTACGCCCATTGGGCTCTTGAACTTCCGCAGCAGGCGGATCTTTTCTGCGCCCCGGCGTTTGGCGAGAATCTCTCGACCGAAGGGCTGACCGAAAAAGAGGTCTGTATCGGCGACATCTTTCGCTGGGGAGAGGCGCTGATTCAGGTGACGCAGCCGCGTTCACCGTGCTTCAAGCTTAACTATCATTTTGCTGTCAGCGATATGGCGCAGCTTATGCAGAACAGCGGTAAAACCGGCTGGCTGTATCGGGTCGTGGCGGGCGGGCAGGTATCCGGCGATGCGCCGCTGGAGCTGGTTTCCCGACTAAGCGATGTGAGCGTCCATGAGGCGGGGGCCATTGCCTGGCATATGCCGTTCGATGACGAACAATACCGTCGTCTGCTCTCGGCGGCGGGGCTGTCGGTGAGCTGGAGCCGTACCATGCAGAAACGGCGCCTGAGCGGGCAGATAGAAGACAATTCGCGGAGATTGTGGGGAAAATAATTCGCCGATAACGCCGCAGGCGCTGGCTGCGAACGATCCCTGAGGCGGCGCGCTGCGCCTGTCCGGGCTACCCGTCTGCAGACGGTTGTGGTAGCCCGGCTAAGCGCAGCGTAAGCCGGAGAAGAGCGATCAGGTGCGCTTATACAGCGGCAGCCAGATGGTCAGCCGCAAACCGCCTAACGGGCTGTCATCGGCTTTGACCCAGCCGCGATGCTGCTGAATCGCCGCCTCGACAATCGCCAGCCCCAGACCGGTGCCGCCGGACTCGCGATCGCGTGCCTCGTCGGTACGGTAGAACGGACGGAAAATCTGCTCGCGATCCTCCGGACTGACGCCCGGACCATCATCATCGACGTTGACCGTGATGCCGTCTTTATCCACCGAAAAACTGACCGAAATTTTGGTGTGCGAGTAGCGCAGCGCGTTACGGACGATATTTTCCAGCGCGCTTTCCAGCGCATTAGGATTGCCGTACAGCGGCCAGGGACCCGGCGGATACTCGACGGTGAAGGATTTTCCAACCTGCTCGGCTTCAAACGCCGCGTTATCCAGCACTTCGCCCCACAGCTGATTGGCCTTCACCGTTTCACTGACCAGCGCGTTATTCGCCTGATTGCGCGACATCACCAGCAGGTCGTTAATCATGCTGTCCAGCCGGTGGGCTTCGGTCTCAATACGTTCAAGCTCTTTGCTCTCGCCGCTGCGACGGCGCAGTAAGGCCGTACCCAGCTGCAGGCGCGTGAGCGGCGTACGCAGCTCGTGGGAAATATCGGACAGCAGGCGCTGCTGACCGGTCATCATGCGTTCCAGCGCCGTGACCATCTGGTTAAAACTGGCCCCGGCGGCTAAAAACTCCTGCGGGCCGGCTTCCAGTTCCGGATGTTGACGCAGGTTGCCCTGGGCGACCTCATCGGCGGCGTTTTTCAACTTGCGGGCCGGTTTGGCCAGACTCCAGGCCAGCCACAGCAGCAGCGGCGAACTGACCAGCATCGTGACGATAAGCAGGAGCAGCGGGCGGTCGAACAGCAGGTTGATAAAGTCTGACTGGGATGTGCTGGCAGGGCGGATCAGATAGAGCTGGTAATTATCTTCCCCATCCCTGACGGAAAACGGCCCGACCATTTCCAGACGGCCGTAGCGTTTTTTCTGCGGATGATCGGCATTATCGGCCTGGCCGATAAAGTTACGAATGATCTGCATTTCGTTGCGTTCTGCACCGATCACGCGGCCTTCGCTGGTGACCAGCAATAAACGCTGTCCCGGCGGAGCCCACTTATCGATAGCGCGAAACAGCCGACGCCACCACATCAGGTCATTGGGGGGATCGGTCGCCAGTTCGGCCTCGACGTGCTGTTCAATCATGGTGCCCTGACGCTGTTCGCTCTCCAGCAGTTCGGTCATCTGGCGCGAGTCCAGCTTGGGCAACATCAGAACCAGCATCAACACCAGCGCCAGCGTGAGCCAGAAAATAGCGAAGATGCGTGCGGTTAAACTTCCTATCATGAAGCCGAAACCATCAGGTAGCCGCGTCCGCGCAGGGTTTTAAACCACGGATGGCCGTCTTTGCGTTCCGGCAGCTTACGACGCAGATTGGAAATATGCATGTCGATGGCGCGATCGAACGGCGTCAGGCGTTTTCCCAATACTTCCTGGCTCAGATGTTCACGAGAAACAACCTGGCCAAGATGCTGTGCCAGCAGGTAGAGCAGGGTGAACTCCGTGCCGGTCAGTTCCAGGGTCTGACCATCGAAATTGGCTTCCTGGCGGCCGGGGTTGAGGCTCAAGGCGTCAACTTCCAGCGTCGGGGAACCGACTTCGGTAGTTTGCTGCTGCTCACTCCAGTGAGAACGGCGCAGAATCGCGCGTATACGCGCCACCAGCTCACGATCGTTGAAGGGCTTAGGCAAGTAATCATCCGCGCCCAGCTCGAGGCCGAGAACGCGATCCAGCTCGCTGCCGCGGGCAGTTAGCATGATAACCGGGGTCTGGTGTGTCTGACGTAACTCTTTAAGCGTATCGATACCGTTTTTCTTCGGCATCATCACATCAAGCAAAAGTAAATCGATGCTGTCGTCCAGAAGGGCCAGCGCCTGTTCCCCGTCATGGGCCACGAGCACGTTAAATCCTTCCATATCGAGCAGCTCTTTTAACAGGGAGGTGAGCTCCCGGTCATCATCAACTAACAGGATTTTATTCATTGTTTAAATACCTCCGAGGCAGAAATTACGTCATCAAGGCTCGCTAATCCATGACTTTACGTTGTTTTACACCCCCTGACGCATGTTTGCAGCCCGAATCGTAGACTGTATCTCGTTGAATCGCTACACAGACACAAACGTATTGGGAGTATGTGATGCGCAATGTTATTGCTGCCGTCATGGCCTCAACGCTGGCGCTAAGTGCATATAGCCAAGCCGCTGAAGTCGTTACCAGCGTTAACTGGCTCCCCGGAGATGACGGGGCGCAGCGCACCAGCCAGAGTCATATGTTTGACGGCATAAGTTTAACCGAACAGCAACGCCAGCAGTTACGAGATCTTATGCAACGGGCACGCCATGACAGGCAACCCATTAATGTTAGCGAAATGGAGACAATGCATCGTCTTGTCACCGCAGAAAATTTTGATGAAAACGCTGTGCGCGCTCAGGCTAATAAAATGGCGCAGGAACAGGTTACTCGCCAGATTGAAATGGCGAAGGTTCGCAACCAGATGTACCACCTGTTAACGCCGGAGCAGCAAGCGGTTCTTAATGCGAAACACCAGCAACGAATGGATCAGTTGCGCGAGGTTGCAAGGATGCAAAAAGGTTCAGCAACCATGCTGTCGAGTAGTAGCAATACCGTGCAACCCCAGTAGTAGACCCTGTTTTCCTTGCCATAGACACCATCCCTGTCTTCCCCCACATGATGTGGGGGTTTTTTTTTGCCTGTCATTCGGCGAAACGACTCCCGCCTTGCTCCTCGTTGCGACAACAGTTCAGGTTATACTAAGCGCATCGCCGAAGAGGAGCATGTATGAATCAATCTTATGGGCGGCTGGTGAGCCGTGCGGCTATTGCGGCGACGGTGATGGCGTCCGCGTTACTTTTGATCAAGATTTTTGCGTGGTGGTACACCGGGTCTGTGAGTATTCTGGCTGCGCTTGTGGACTCGCTGGTGGATATTGCCGCCTCGTTAACGAATCTGCTGGTCGTGCGCTATTCGCTCCAGCCGGCAGATGAGGAACATACTTTTGGTCACGGTAAGGCAGAATCGCTGGCCGCGCTGGCACAAAGTATGTTTATCTCCGGGTCGGCTCTGTTTCTGTTTTTGACCGGTATTCAGCACCTGGCGCGTCCGGAACCGATGCAGGCGGCGGGTGTCGGTATTGCCGTGACGCTGATCGCGCTGGTCAGCACGCTGGTGCTGGTAACGTTCCAGCGTTGGGTGGTCAGAAAAACGCAAAGTCAGGCGGTGCGAGCAGATATGCTTCATTATCAGTCTGATGTTATGATGAACGGCGCAATTCTGGTGGCGCTGGGCCTCTCCTGGTATGGTTGGCATCGTGCCGACGCGCTGTTTGCTCTCGGGATTGGCATCTATATTTTATATAGCGCTCTGCGTATGGGTTATGACGCCATTCAGTCGTTGTTAGACCGCGCGCTTCCTGACGAGGAACGTCAGGAAATTATCAATATCGTGACCGAATGGCCAGGCGTCAGTGGGGCACACGATCTACGGACGCGGCAGTCAGGGCCGACTCGCTTTATTCAAATACATTTGGAAATGGAAGATAACCTCCCGCTGGTTCAGGCACACGTGATTGCCGATCAGGTGGAGCAGGCAATTCTGCACCGTTTCCCGGGTTCTGATGTCATTATCCATCAGGATCCCTGTTCTGTGGTGCCGCTGGCGCGGCAGGGCGTTTTTTGAGCTTTGGGTTATAGTCTGTAAACTCGATGTAAAAGTGTGGGGCAGATCGGCATTTTTTGTATAAATTACCGCCATTTGGTCTGACCTGAATCAATTCAGCCAGAAGCGTTTGATATACTATTGCAATTATCGTCGTGCACTCCTGGTGAAGGAGCGCTTCAGGCAACAGGATTATTTTTTGCTTCCTAAGTTCAGAGGTAGTCATGATTAAGAAAATCGGTGTATTGACAAGTGGCGGTGATGCTCCGGGCATGAACGCAGCAATTCGCGGCGTTGTGCGCGCAGCATTAACGGAAGGTCTGGAAGTTTTTGGAATCTATGACGGTTACCTCGGCCTGTATGAAGATCGCATGGTTCAGCTCGACCGCTACAGTGTTTCCGACATGATCAACCGTGGTGGCACTTTCCTCGGGTCAGCACGCTTCCCCGAGTTCCGCGAAGAACATATTCGTGCCGTTGCGCTCGAGAACATGAAAAAGCGTGGCCTGGATGCGCTGGTCGTTATCGGCGGTGATGGTTCTTACATGGGGGCGATGCGTCTGACTGAAATGGGCTTCCCGTGCATCGGCCTGCCAGGCACCATCGATAACGATATCAAAGGCACTGACTACACTATCGGTTTCTTTACCGCGCTGAGCACCGTAGTGGAAGCCATTGACCGCCTGCGCGATACCTCTTCTTCCCACCAGCGTATTTCGGTTGTTGAAGTGATGGGGCGTTACTGCGGCGATCTGACTCTGGCTGCGGCGATTGCCGGCGGGTGTGAGTTCATCATGGTGCCGGAAGTGGAATACACGCGTGACGATCTGGTCGCTGAAATCAAAGCCGGCATCGCCAAAGGTAAGAAACACGCCATCGTGGCCATTACCGAACATATGTGCGACGTGGACGAGCTGGCGCACTACATTGAGAAAGAAACCGGCCGTGAAACCCGGGCGACCGTTCTGGGCCACATTCAGCGCGGCGGTTCCCCGGTTCCTTATGACCGTATTCTGGCATCCCGCATGGGCGCCTACGCGATTGAACTGCTGCAGCAGGGATTCGGTGGCCGCTGCGTCGGTATTCAGAACGAGAAGCTGGTGCACCACGACATCATCGACGCTATCGAGAACATGAAGCGTCCGTTCAAAAATGACTGGCTGGATTGCGCGAAGAAACTGTACTAATTCTGGCGTGAAACAAACGAAAAGGCCTTCTCAGAGAGAAGGCCTTTTTAATTAGTGGGCAGGCTATTCGATATCCAGTGCATCCTCGGACAGGATGATCCCGGTATTATCGGCATACAGATGGTCACCGGAGAAGAAGGTCACGCCGCCGAAATTGACGCGTACGTCGCTTTCGCCGATACCTTCGCCAGCAGCCCCCACGGGAATGGCGGCCAGCGCCTGGATGCCAATATCCAGATCTTCAAGGTCGTCAACCTGACGCACCGCGCCATAGACGACAATCCCTTCCCACTCATTTTGTACGGCAAGACGCGCCAGGTCAGCGTCAATCAACGCACGTCGGACGGAACCCCCGCCATCGATCAGCAAGATGTGACCACGGCCGTTCTGTTCGAGCATATCGTATAGCAACCCGTTATCCTCGAAACATTTCACCGTGATGATTTGTCCACCAAACGACGACCGCCCCCCAAAGTTGGAGAACAGAGGTTCCACTACGTTGACATCCTCCTGGTAGATGTCACAAAGCTCGGAAGTATCGTATTTCATAGGCTTAACGTTCAGTTGCTGCGAGAGATTTTAGTATATCTCGCGAATCGTATTGTTGGCAAAATCATCAATTGTTAATTGATATTTGTCAGTTAACCCACCAGCTTGCTGCAAATAATCCCAATGACAAACAGCAGGTTGGTCAGCAGCGCTGCTTTCACCGTGCGTTCCAGCATCGGGCGCATCGCCACCGGCTCGCGCTCGCGCATCACAAATCGCGCCTGCTTCACCAGCAGCGGCGTGGCGAGCAGGAACAGCCAACCCCATGGGCTATGCAGAGAAATCAGGGTAAACAGCGCCAGGCACAGCGGCGCACCGATGAGCAGGCAAGCGTGATAGCGGCGAGCGTTGAGCGGCCCCAGACGTACTGCCAGCGTGTTTTTGCCGTTCTCTCTGTCGCTGTCGATATCGCGCAGATTATTGATATTCAGCACCGCGGCGGCTAACAGACCACAGGCGGTAGCGGGGAGGAAAATGGTTGCTTCAATCGTGTGGGCCTGGAGATACCAGCTCCCTGCGACGCTAAGCCAGCCAAAGAAGACCAGCACCGAGATATCGCCAAGGCCGATGTAGCCATAGGGCCGGGTGCCGACGGTGTAGGTGATCGCGGCGATAATCGCTAAGCTCCCCAGCACCATGAAACCAATAAAATCGGCCATCGTCTGCCAGGCGCAGAACAACAGCGCCAGCCCGGAGAGGCAAATCAGCACCACGGTAACGATCAGCGCGCGTTTCATCTGCGGCTGGGTAATGGCCCCTTTTTGCATGCCGCGTAGCGGCCCGATACGGTCGGGTTTATCGCTGCCCTTAACGGCATCGCCATAATCGTTCGCCAGGTTGGATAAGATTTGCAGCAGGCCGGCGGTGATCAGCGCCAGCAGCGCCACCCAGGGATCGAAGTACCCCTGATGCCACGCGAGCGTCGTACCGACAACAATGGCGGAAAAGGCCAGCGGTAGCGTTTTTGGCCGCAGGCTTTCCAGCCAGGCCTGGGTTCGGTTTATCGGTTGTTCAGTCATAATTCCTGGCCAAAAAAATGGGGCTATATATAGCCCCATCGATTGTGATGAAAATACATTGAACCGGATTATAGGATAAAACGGCTCAGATCTTCATCCGCCACCAGCACATCCAGATGCTTACCAACATACTCGGCATCAATAATGATGCTCTGACCACCCATTTCGCTGGCGTCAAAGGAGATGTCTTCAATCAAACGCTCCAGCACGGTGTGCAGACGACGAGCGCCGATGTTTTCGGTGGTTTCGTTAACCTGCCATGCCGCCTGCGCAATGCGCTTGATGCCGTCTTCCGTAAACTCGATGTTGACGCCTTCGGTCGCCATCAACGCTTTATACTGAACGGTGATGGAGGCGTTCGGCTCGGTCAGGATGCGCTCGAAATCTTCCGTCGTCAGCGCTTTCAGCTCGACGCGAATCGGCAGACGACCCTGTAGTTCAGGGATCAGGTCAGACGGACTGGCCACCTGGAATGCGCCAGAGGCGATAAACAGAATGTGGTCAGTTTTCACCATGCCGTGTTTGGTCGACACCGTGCAGCCTTCGACCAACGGCAGCAGGTCGCGCTGCACGCCTTCGCGAGAGACATCCGGGCCGGAGCTGTTGCCGCCGCGCTTACAGATTTTGTCGATCTCATCGATAAATACGATACCGTGTTGTTCTACGGCGTCGATGGCATCCTGTTTGAGCTCTTCCGGGTTGACCAGCTTCGCCGCTTCTTCTTCAATCAGCAGCTTCATTGCGTCTTTGATTTTCAGCTTGCGCGGTTTTTGCTTCTGGCCGCCCAGATTCTGGAACATCGACTGCAGCTGGCTGGTCATCTCTTCCATGCCCGGAGGGGACATGATTTCCACACCCATCGGTGCAGCGGCAAGATCGATCTCGATTTCTTTATCGTCGAGCTGACCTTCGCGCAGTTTTTTGCGGAATGCCTGACGGGCGGCAGACGGTTCCTGAGGCTGTTCCGCCTGGCCCCAGTTGTTTTTTGCCGGCGGGATCAGCACATCAAGAATGCGCTCTTCCGCCAGCTCTTCCGCGCGATAGCGGTTTTTATCGATCGACTGCATGCGGACCATTTTGATCGCCGCATCGGTCAGGTCGCGGATAATCGAATCCACTTCTTTCCCGACATAGCCCACTTCGGTGAATTTTGTGGCTTCAACTTTGATGAACGGCGCGTTGGCCAGTTTCGCCAGACGACGGGCAATTTCCGTTTTACCCACACCGGTCGGACCGATCATCAGAATGTTTTTCGGCGTGACTTCGTGACGCAGCTCTTCGTTCAGCTGCATACGGCGCCAGCGGTTACGCAGCGCGATAGCGACAGAACGCTTCGCCGCGTCCTGGCCGATAATATGTTTGTCGAGTTCGCTGACAATTTCGCGTGGGGTCATTTCAGACATGGGAGATCCTTACGCTTTAGAGGCTAATTCTTCGATGGTGTGGAAATGGTTGGTATAAATGCAGATATCACCTGCAATATTCAACGCCTTCTCTGCGATATCGCGTGCGCTCATATCGGTATTTTCCAGCAGAGCGCGGGCAGCGGCCTGAGCGTAGGGACCACCGGAGCCGATAGCAATCAGGTCGTTTTCTGGCTGCACCACGTCACCGTTACCGGTGATGATCAGCGAAGCGTTTTCATCCGCCACGGCCAGCAGAGCTTCCAGTTTGCGCAGCATACGATCGGTACGCCAGTCTTTCGCCAGTTCCACGGCGGCTTTGACCAGGTGCCCCTGATGCATTTCCAGTTTACGTTCAAACAGTTCAAATAGCGTGAAGGCGTCGGCGGTGCCGCCGGCGAAGCCCGCGATCACTTTGTCGTTGTAGAGACGACGCACTTTTTTCACGTTACCTTTCATGACGGTATTGCCAAGCGTGGCCTGGCCATCACCGGCAATAACCACATGGCCGTTACGGCGAACACTAACTATTGTTGTCACGAGCAGACCCCTTGGTTACAAAAGCGGAATAGGGGCCCCGCGCTTCACGCGGGGCAGAATGCAATTATAGATGGGGGGGATTTTTAGGGTTTCAACCCCTGGCGGCGAGACGAATGCAGTTTGCGTGTCCGGCCATCTTCAGGCGAGTGATCATATCGTTTGCGCTCTCCTTGCCCTTCAGTGGCCCAATGACCACGCGATTCCAGCCATTGTTGGTGGTAATGCGCGAGGAGAACCCTTCAAACGCCAGCTGCGCCCGAACGGTTTCCGCCTGTTCTGCGCCTTTAAAGGAGCCGCACTGAATCATCCAGCTACGATCGTCTTTCTTCTCCGCCGCTGCTTTCGGCGCCTCTTCAACGCGAGCAACCGGCGCAGCTGCCTGGGCTTTAGGCTGTGCGGCGGTATGCGCAGGCGTCTGCAGCAGATCCTGATACGGCTGTTGCGTCGAGGCGGTTTGTTTCGGCTGTTGTACCGGCTTTGGCTGCTGGTACGGCTGCTCTGCAACGCGCTGCTGCGCGCGCGGCTGTTGTTGCACCGGCGCCTGCTGCTGGGTTTGCGCCCATTGTTGCTGAGCCTGCTGCTGTTGTTGTACCTGCTGCTGCGCCAGACGCTGGCGCTGCAGCGTTTGCTGGCGCTGAGCCGGGGTTTGTTCGTTCCACGGCACCTCGGTCAGCTGGGTCGGCTGCTGGCGCATATCCGCCTGCATTTGTGCCAGCAGCTGGCGCTGTTCATTGGTCAACTGCTCGGGCTTCATGACTTCCCCGCCGGCCGTCGGTTCAGTAGGCGCACGTACGCCAGGCTGGCGACTTTCCAGCTCTTTGATATAGCGCCAGCGCTCTTCCGGTTTCGGCGGGAGGCCATTACCTGCCACCTGACGGTTTTGCAGCGCTTCCGCTTCTTCTTTTTTATGGTGCGTGATGAAGTACAGCCCACCGATAAAGGCCACCAGCACTGCCGCCGCGATCGCAACCATAGTCGGTGAAACCGCCGGAAGGCTGCTCTGTTTATTCCTTGAGCTTCGGGTATTACCCTTTTTGCGCCGCGAAGGAGCCGGTTGGCTGCGGCGTACATAATCTCGTTGTGCCACTATCGTTTCGCTGTTTTATTCGTTCGTCAGTCCGCCATGTTACTTAAGCGGCGGGCCTTTGACCAGAAGAGCAGGCCCGAAAACCTGATGGTTATGCTCTGATTTTGCGTGTACTGCCGCGAACGATCAGTTCGCAGTCCAGCAATCGTGAACCGCTGTTCACATTGTGACCATGTAGCTGATCCAGTAACAGGAGCATTGCTTCGCGGCCAATATCAAAGCGCGGTTGCGCAACGGTCGTCAATGGCGGATCGCAAAATTCGGATAAAGAGATATTATCGAAACCGACAATAGACAGATCGTCAGGTACCTTCAGTCCCCGGCGTTTTGCCAGCGACAGCGCCCCCAGCGCCATGATATCGCTATGGCAGAAGACCGCGGTCGGCGGCACCGGCAGCGCCAGAAGCTGTTCCAGCGCGCTGGCCCCGGCTTCATAGGTAAAGTTACCGCGAGCGATATAGTGCGGATCGATGGTGATCCCGCTACGACGCAACGCCTGCACATAGCCCTGGAGGCGATAGTGGCAGAGCGGCATCTCTTCCGGGCCGGCGATACAGCCAATACGCTGGTGACCCAGTTCGTGCAGATAATTCACGGCATTAAATGCGGCGGTGAGGTTATCGATGTGCACCGTGGGCAGCTCCAGCTCCGGCGCAAATTCATTCGCCATCACCATCGGCGGTAGATTGCGCTGTTCTTCAACGCCTGCGTCAAACGGCAGACGGGAGCCTAGCAACAACATACCGTCGATCTGCTTGGTAATGATCAGGTCGATAAAAGTCTTTTCCTGCCGGTTCTGGTGGGCGCAGTCGCCGATCAGCACCAGATAGCCCTGTTCTGCCGCGGTAATCTCAATGCCGCGGATAATCTCGCTGAAAAAGGGATCGCAAATATCCGGTACGATGACCAGAATCGTACGCGACTCGTTACGTTTCATATTGCGTCCGAGCGACTGCGGCAAATAGCCGACTTCCAGCGCCGCCTGCTCCACCCGGTTACGGGTAGTCTGAGAAACCTTATCCGGATTCATTAACGCTCGGGACACGGTTGCCGTTGAAACGTTTGCCTTCAGGGCGACGTCTTTCATTGTGGCGGCAACCACCTGTTTTTTGGGCTTCACCTGTTTTCTCCTCGCTGACTGGCGCAGACACTTCCCTTGTGTTCTGACATCAGCAACATTTTTAGCAGATAGTCGACGCAGAGAGTTACAGAATTTTCATGAAAAACGTGATGGTTGTTGAATTTTTTCGATCCGTCTCGCAAGAGAAGGCTTAACCTTCAATAGGATCGACGTCCAGGACCCATTTTACCTTGCGCGCTTCCGGCAGCGTATTGATCAAGGCCAGCGTACCGCTGACGATATGCTGCAAGCGAACGCGTGAAGGGTGCTGGAGCAGAATTTGCCAGCGCCAGCGGCCCCCGCGTTTGGGCGCCAGCGCCGGAACCGGACCCAGCACCCACAGTTTGTCATCGGCCAGCGGACTGGCCTGCAGTAAATTACGCAACTGCTGCAGGAACAACGGCGCCTGCTGATTGTTATGGTCTTCGGCACGAATCAGGACATGGCTGGTCCACGGCGGCAGCTGCATGGTCTGCCTTTCGGCCAGCGCCTGTTCGGCAAAGGCGTCGTAGCCTTTATATAACAGCGTTTGCAGCAGCGGATGTTCCGGATGGTGGGTTTGCAAAATCACCTCTCCCTGTTTACCCGCGCGTCCTGCGCGGCCAGAGACCTGGGTATAGAGCTGAGCGAAGCGTTCTGCCGAGCGGAAATCGGCGGAAAACAGCGCACCATCGACATCCAGCAGCGACACCAGGGTAACATCCGGGAAATGATGACCTTTGGCCAGCATTTGAGTGCCGATCAGGATGCGTGCGCCGCCGCGATGAATATCGGAGAGGTGCTGTTCGAGCGCGCCTTTACGGCTGGTGGTATCCCGGTCGACGCGAGAGACCGGCACGCCGGGAAACAGCGGCGCCAGCGCCTGCTCCAGCTGTTCGGTGCCCAGTCCGACCGGCACCAGATGCGTAGAGCCGCAGGAGGGGCACTGGCGCGGGATCGGACGCTGGCTGTCGCAGTGGTGGCAGCGTAAATGATGCTGTGCCTGATGCAAGGTGTAGTAGCTGTCGCAGCGCGGACACTCTGCGATCCAGCCGCAGTCATGGCACAGCAGCGCCGGGGCGAAACCGCGGCGGTTCAAAAACAGAATCACCTGATTATCGGCCTGCAAATGCTGACGCATGCGGGCAATCAGCGCCGGGGAGAGTCCCGCCTGCAATTGCTGTCCTTTCAGATCCAGCACGTGCTGCTGCGCCGGACGAGCGTTACCCGCACGCTTTGTCAGCTTCAGCTGGCGATATTTCCCCTGGCGGACATTGTATAGCGTCTCCAGCGCCGGGGTTGCCGAGCCAAGAATAATCGGGATTTGCTCGCTATGAGCGCGCCACACCGCCAGATCGCGCGCGTGATAGCGCCAGCCTTCCTGCTGCTTATAGGAGCTGTCGTGCTCTTCATCGATAACGATCACGCCCAGGTTTTTAAATGGCGTGAACAGCGAGGAACGCGTGCCGATGACGATAGCTGCTTCGCCATTTTTGGCCTTCAGCCACGCGGAAAGACGTTCGCTGTCGTTAAGGCCGGAGTGCAGGACTTCAACCGGGGCGTTAAATCGCTGACGGAAACGGGCGATGGTTTGCGGCGTCAGGCCAATTTCCGGCACCATCACCAGCGCCTGTCGGCCTTGCGCCAGCACGTTTTCCAGCACGCTGAGGTAAACTTCCGTTTTCCCGGAGCCGGTAATCCCCGCCAGCAGCCAGGTTGAAAACCGATCCGATGCGCTGTGAATCGCCCCGACGGCCGTGGCCTGCTCGGTGTTGAGGCGCAGCCGCTCGCCGGGTACAGCAAAGTGGGTTCGCCAGTCGGTGAGGGCGGGCGCTTCGCTTGCCAGCTCGCAAAGCCCTTTCCCGCGCAGGGCCTGCAACGCCGCATCGTTGAACTCCAGCTCCGCAACCTGGAGACGCCAGATCCTTCCCTGACGCAGTGCGGCCAGAGCCTGCTGCTGTTTTGGCGAGCGTTTGAGGCTGTTGATATCGACAGCCTGGCCCTGCTCGGTCGCGAACCAGTACCACTGCGGCGCTGCGCTGGCCGGTTTCCCCTGGCGAAGCATGATCGGCAGGGCGTGGAACAGCACATCGCCGATGGGATGATGATAGTAGTCGGCCGCCCACAGCAGCAGTCGCCAGACGGCAGAAGAAAATACCGGTTCGGCATCCAGCGTGGCGATGACCGGTTTGAGCTCATCCAGCGGCAGCTCGCTGTGTTCGCTGACGGCGGTCACAATCCCAATACGCTCTTGCTTACCGAACGGCACGCGCACGCGGCAGCCTGCTTTGACCGGCATTCCCTCAGGTAGCAGGTAGTCAAAGGTACGGGGCAGCGGGACGGGCAGGGCAACGTGGGCGACGGGCATGTCATCTTCCTGACTTGAAATCTGGCCGGTTAGTATACACATTGTGATAAGGGCTCGCGGATCAGTTTGCATATGCTGGTCAAATTCTGTATGATTCGCCGCCTTTGGTGCGCTTCGTGCAGCATCAGAATCTATTACCCGGGGATTACGCTTAGCGGAATTGCGCCGGGAAATTATTAACATCGCGTGGTGTCTGGCGTTAGGGCTGGAAGAGCGACGCGGCCTTAACTGAGGTTCTCCCATGAAAAAAGATATTCATCCGAAATACGAAGAAATTACTGCTTCTTGCTCTTGCGGTAATGTCATGAAAATCCGTTCTACCGTAGGTCACGACCTGAACCTCGACGTGTGCGGTAAATGCCACCCGTTCTACACTGGCAAGCAGCGTGATGTTGCGACCGGTGGCCGCGTTGACCGCTTCAACAAGCGCTTCAGCGTTCCAGGCACCAGCAAGTAAGTTGCCGGAAGAAAAAGCCGCCCACGGGCGGCTTTTTTTGTTTCTGTCGTTATGCCCGACATGCAGATTCAGGATGGGCAGAGACGTAAAAAGGGCGGAAGGTCACTTCCGCCCTTTTTTATTGACTCAGTATTCCCACGTATCCGGATCGATACCCATCTCGCGCATAATCTGTTTCGCCGCTTCCGGGATCTCATCGCTGCGCTCTTTACGCAGGTCTTCATCGTTGGGTAACGGTTGACCGGTAAATGCATGCAGGAACGCTTCACACAGCAGTTCGCTATTGGTGGCGTGGCGCAGGTTGTTGACCTGACGACGCGTGCGTTCATCGGTGAGGATCTTCAACACCTTCAGAGGAATGGATACCGTAATTTTTTTTACTTGCTCACTCTTCTTACCGTGCTCAGCGTATGGGCTGATATATTCGCCGCTCCATTCAGCCATGAGATACCTTTAATCCTCTAGTCATTAGTTAAGGGCCAGAACCACGGTCCGGGCCATAATTGCGCGTAGTTTACCGTAGAGGGGGCGTTCTGACACCCGATAAGCCCCTGCAGAGATGCGCTAATGCATATAATTTTAACGGCTATTCTCTATTTGCTCAATCTATACGCAAAGAAGTTTAGATGTCCAGATGTATTGACGTCTATTGTGACAATGATTACTCTGGTGCCTGACTTTTCACCGATTCAGCCCAGGAACTGCCCAACATGACGCGTAAACAGGCCACCATCGCAGTGCGTAGCGGTTTAAATGACGACGAACAATACGGTTGCGTTGTCCCGCCGATTCACCTTTCCAGTACCTACAACTTTACCGGCTTTAATGAACCCCGTGCCCACGACTACTCCCGCCGCGGTAACCCTACCCGCGATGTGGTGCAGCGCGCGCTGGCGGAGCTGGAAGGGGGAGCGGGCGCCGTTCTGACCAATACCGGTATGTCGGCGATTCTGCTGGTGACGACCGTGTTCCTGAAGCCCGGCGATCTGCTGGTGGCCCCTCACGACTGCTACGGCGGCAGCTATCGTCTGTTTGATAGCCTGGCGAAGCGCGGCTGCTATCGGGTTCTGTTTGTCGATCAGAACGATGAACAGGCGCTGAGTGCGGCATTGTCTGAAAAACCGAAGCTGGTGTTGGTCGAAAGCCCAAGTAATCCATTGCTGCGCGTGGTGGATATTGCGAAAATCTGCACGCTGGCTCGTGAAGCGGGTGCGGTGAGCGTGGTGGATAACACCTTCCTGAGCCCGGCGCTGCAAAATCCGCTGGCGCTGGGAGCCGATCTGGTGCTGCATTCGTGCACAAAATACCTGAACGGGCATTCTGACGTGGTCGCCGGGGTGGTGATTGCGAAAGATCCGGCTGTTGTCACCGAACTGGCATGGTGGGCGAATAATATCGGCGTAACCGGCGGCGCATTTGACAGCTACCTGCTGCTGCGTGGTTTACGTACGCTCTCTCCGCGTATGGAAGTCGCACAGCGCAATGCGCTGGCGATTGTCGACTATCTGAAAACCCAGCCGCTGGTGAAAAAACTGTATCATCCATCTCTGCCGGAAAATCAGGGGCATGAGATTGCTGCCCGTCAGCAAAAAGGTTTTGGCGCGATGTTAAGCTTTGAGCTGAAGGGCGATGAGCAGACGCTGCGTCGTTTTCTGAGCGGATTATCGCTGTTTACGCTGGCCGAATCGCTGGGGGGCGTAGAAAGTCTGATTTCGCACGCTGCGACGATGACCCATGCAGGTATGGCGCCTGAGGCGCGCGCGGCGGCGGGGATTTCAGAAACGCTTCTGCGTATTTCGACCGGTATTGAAGATGGTGAAGATTTAATTGCCGACCTGGAAAATGGCTTCCGGGCAGCAAACGAGGAATAAACATGAGTGTGAATGCGCAGGCAGGGGCGAAGGGTCGTCAGCTGCACAAATTTGGTGGGAGTAGTTTAGCGGATGCGAAATGTTACCTGCGCGTCGCGGGGATCATGACGGAATACTCGCAGGCCGGTGACATGATGGTTGTCTCCGCCGCTGGCAGCACCACCAACCAGCTGATTAGCTGGCTGAAGCTCAGCCAGACCGATCGCCTTTCTGCGCATCAGGTACAGCAGTCGCTGCGCCGTTACCATATGGAGCTGATCGCCAGCCTGCTGTCGGCAGAAGCGGCAGATACGCTGATCGCGTCGTTTATTCACGACCTCGAGCGTCTCGCCGGCTTGCTGGATAGCGGCGTGACCGATGCGGTCTATGCTGAAGTGGTCGGCCATGGCGAAGTGTGGTCTGCACGTCTGATGGCCGCGGTGCTCAACCAGCTGGGACTGGAAGCGGCATGGCTTGACGCACGTAGCTTCCTGCGCGCCGAACGCGCTGCGCAGCCGCAGGTGGATGAAGGTCTGTCTTATCCGCTGCTGCAACAGCTGATGGCGCAACATCCCAACAAACGTCTGGTGGTGACCGGCTTCATCTCGCGCAACAGCGCCGGGGAAACCGTCCTGCTGGGGCGTAATGGTTCTGACTATTCCGCGACCCAAATTGGTGCCCTGGCCGGGGCGTCTCGCGTCACTATCTGGAGCGATGTGGCCGGGGTCTACAGCGCGGATCCGCGTAAAGTGAAGGATGCGTGCCTGCTGCCGCTGCTGCGCCTGGATGAAGCCAGCGAGCTGGCGCGCCTGGCGGCTCCGGTCCTGCACGCCCGTACCCTTCAACCGGTCTCCGGTAGCGATATCGATCTGCAGCTGCGCTGTAGCTACACGCCTGAGCAAGGCTCCACGCGCATTGAGCGCGTGCTGGCGTCCGGCACCGGCGCGCGAATTGTCACCAGCCATGATGATGTCTGCCTGATTGAGTTCCAGGTGCCCGCCGGTCAGGATTTCAAGCTGGCGCACAAGGAGCTGGATCTTATCTTTAAACGCGCCCAGCTGCGCCCGCTGGCGGTGGGGGTGCATGCCGATCGTAAGCTGCTGCAGTTCTGCTATACCTCGGAAGTGGCCGACAGCGCGCTGCGTCTGCTCGATGAAGCGGGTCTGCCGGGCGAGCTGCGTCTGCGTCAGAAGCTGGCGCTGGTGGCGATGGTCGGGGCGGGCGTCAGCCGTAACCCGCTGCATTGCCACCGTTTCTGGCAGCAGTTGAAAGGACAGCCGGTCGAGTTTACCTGGCAGTCTGAAGAGGGGATTAGCCTGGTGGCGGTGCTGCGCGCAGGCCCGACGGAAAGCCTGATTCAGGGCCTGCATCAGTCCCTGTTCCGGGCAGAAAAACGTATTGGCCTGGTCCTGTTTGGTAAAGGCAACATCGGTTCGCGCTGGCTGGAGCTGTTTGCCCGTGAACAGAGTACGCTCTCAGCCCGCACCGGCTTCGAGTTTGTCCTCGCCGGCGTGGTGGACAGCCGCCGCAGCCTGCTTAACTACGACGGTCTGGATGCCAGCCGCGCGTTAGCGTTCTTTAACGATGAAGCCGTTGAGCAGGATGAAGAGTCGCTGTTCCTGTGGATGCGCGCTCATCCCTATGATGATTTAGTGGTGCTGGACGTGACCGCCAGCGAGCAGCTGGCCGATCAGTACCTTGATTTTGCCAGCCACGGCTTCCACGTCATCAGCGCCAATAAGCTGGCCGGGGCCAGCAGCAGCGATAAATATCGTCAGATTCACGATGCGTTCGAGAAAACGGGCCGCCACTGGCTGTACAACGCTACGGTCGGCGCGGGTCTGCCGGTGAACCATACCGTGCGCGACCTGATTGACAGCGGCGATACTATTCTGGCGCTGAGCGGTATTTTCTCCGGCACGCTCTCCTGGCTGTTCCTGCAGTTTGACGGCACCGTGCCGTTTACCGATCTGGTCGATCAGGCCTGGCAGCAGGGGCTGACGGAGCCGGACCCGCGCGTTGACCTGGCGGGGAAAGACGTGATGCGTAAGCTGGTTATCCTTGCGCGCGAAGCCGGTTATGACATCGAGCCCGATCAGGTGCGCGTCGAATCGCTGGTGCCTGCGCACTGTGAAGAGGGCTCTGTGGATCACTTCTTTGAGAATGGCGAAGAGCTGAACGAACAGATGCTGCAACGTCTGGAGGCCGCCCGTGAACTGGGGCTGGTTCTGCGCTACGTGGCGCGTTTTGATGCCAACGGAAAAGCGCGGGTTGGCGTTGAAGCCGTCCGCGAGGAGCATCCGCTGGCGGCGCTGCTGCCGTGCGATAACGTCTTTGCCATCGAGAGCCGCTGGTACCGCGATAACCCGCTGGTTATCCGCGGCCCGGGTGCCGGCCGCGACGTGACCGCTGGCGCTATTCAGTCGGATATTAACCGTCTGGCACAGCTGCTCTAATCCTGCCTCTGCCCGAGACCAGACCGGCGTCTGGTCTCGGAGTATCAATGCGCCGCAAAGACCTCTTTGGCGGCGAACAGGCCATTTAAGGCCGCCGGGAATCCGGCATACACCGCCATCTGCATGATGACTTCGATAATCTCCTCCTGCGACAAACCGACGTGTAACCCGGCGGCAATATGCACTTTTAGCTGCGGTGCGGCATTGCCCAGCGCGGTTAAGGCGGCAATGGTGGCGATTTCACGGCTGCGTAAATCGAGCCCCGGGCGGGCGTAAATATCGCCAAACGGGAATTCAATCAGGTAGCGGGCAAAGTCCGGGGCGATGGCCTGCAGGCTTTTGACGACGGCATCGCCGCCTTTACCGTCAACGCGCTGCAACATGTCCAGGCCGGTGGTATAACGCTCGGATGTCATGATCTTTCCTCATAATGATGATGGGTTGGGAAGAAGGTTAGAGGCGTTGATCGGACTTGAGTAATACCCTTTTCGTGATACCTTTCAGGTATGACAAGTTTACGCTTACAGACTCTTGATATTCGCCTGCTGCGCTATTTTGCCGTGGTGGCGGAAGAGAATAATATCAGCCGGGCGGCGCAGCGGTTGTTTATCTCGCAGCCGCCGCTGAGCCGTCATATCCGTCATCTGGAAACGTTGCTGGGCGTGACGCTTTTTGTCCGCCATACCAAAGGGCTGATTCTTACCGCAGAGGGTGAGCGGGTGCTGGAGCTTATTCGTCCGCTTCTGGCGCTGCAGGAGGCGACGCTGAGTGCGCTGGGGCAGCTGTCCGATGACCGGCAGCAGCCCTTACGTCTGGGGCTGACGACTGCCTTCGAACAGGGTATTTTTGCGTCTCTGGAATCGGCGTTGGGTCGCCAGGTCAGGGCGCTCTCCCTCCTTCGCCACTCCTCGCCTGCCCTGGCTCAGCAGGTGCGCAAAGGCAAGCTGGACGCCGCGCTGATTGCGCTGCCGCTGGATGCCGCTGGGTTAACGCTTTCTCCTTTGCCCTATCATGAACCGCTGATTGCGGCGCTACCCGCGTCATGGCCGGAATCCGCAATCTCCCGGCTGGTCTTAGAACAGCTGAATCATCGGCCGCTGTTTTGGTTCAGGCGCGAACGTAATCCGGCCTTTTTTGACGCAACCCGGCGCATTTTTGAGCGTATTGGCTACGTGCCGGCGTATGTGGAGGAGCCCGCTGAGCATGACGTACTGCTGGCACGTATCGCACGCGGAGAAGGGATGATCTTGCTGCCGGCATCATTTGCCGCGATACAGCGTCAGGGGGTGGTATTTCATCCGCTGGAGGGGACTCGCTTGCGTTTGTCGCTGGGATTAGTGACGCGACCGGAAGATGAAGCTTTGCGCGCGTGGTTGCTGCCGTTTATTGAGGAATCATTATCTTAGCGTTGAGTTGTATGAATTAATCTCATCTTCACTGAATATTCCTCACTCTTTACGCTGATTTTTCTATTGACGCCTGCTCTCTTTTCCGTCATTTTTACATCTGGACGTCTAAACGTATAGAAGTTCGCAACACAACAAACAATAAAATGCGATTGATGAGGTAAGGTATGAGCTTTTTTCACGCCAATCAGCGGGAAGCCCTGAATCAGAGCCTGGCAGAAGTGCAGGGCCAGATTAATGTGTCCTTTGAATTCTTTCCGCCGCGCACCAGTGAAATGGAGCAAACCTTGTGGAAATCCATCGATCGCTTAAGCAGCCTGAAGCCAAAGTTTGTCTCGGTGACCTATGGCGCCAACTCCGGCGAGCGCGACCGTACTCATAGCATCATAAAGGGGATTAAGGAGCGTACCGGTCTGGAAGCGGCACCGCATCTGACCTGTATTGACGCCAGCCGCGATGAACTGCGCACGATCGCCGAAGACTACTGGAACAACGGTATTCGCCACATCGTTGCCCTGCGCGGCGATCTGCCGCCGGGTAGCGGTAAGCCTGATATGTATGCCGCAGATCTGGTGACGCTGCTGAAAGAGGTCGGGGATTTTGATATCTCCGTTGCGGCCTATCCTGAAGTTCACCCGGAAGCCAAAAGCGCGCAGGCAGATCTGCTGAACCTGAAGCGTAAAGTCGATGCGGGTGCTAACCGCGCGATTACCCAGTTCTTCTTTGATGTTGAAAGCTATCTGCGCTTTCGCGATCGCTGCGTGTCCGCCGATATCGATGTCGAAATTATTCCAGGCATCCTGCCGGTTTCTAACTTCAAACAGGCGAAAAAGTTTGCCGACATGACTAACGTCCGTATTCCCGTATGGATGTCTAAAATGTTTGAAGGGCTGGATAACGATGCGGAAACTCGTCAGCTGGTGGGGGCGAATATCGCCATGGACATGGTGAAGATTTTAAGCCGTGAAGGGGTGAAGGATTTCCACTTCTACACGCTGAACCGTGCTGAGATGAGCTACGCCATCTGCCATACGCTGGGCGTGCGTCCGGCGGTATAAAAAATGGCCCTCATCGAGGGCCATGTTGTTTTATTCCCACTCGTCCAGAAAACGCTGGCCGTACTGATCGGCGACCAGTAGCGCGGCGTAGACTTCATCAGCGGTCGCGCCGCCGGGCATATTGTGGATAGTTTCTCCCTCTGCGCAGGCCGCTTCCGCGACGGTACGCATTTTGCCGGGAATATCGCCCTTAATATCCAGCTGAGCCAGGGTGAGAGGCAGCCCGACGCTGTGACACAGCGCGGCGACGGTTTCAATCTCTTCCAACGGGGCATTTTCCAGAACCAGCTGCGTCAGTGTCCCGAAGGCGACCTTTTCACCGTGATAGTAGTGATGCGCGTCCGGAATGGCGGTAAGGCCGTTATGGATCGCATGCGCTGCCGCCAGCCCGCCGCTTTCGAAACCAACGCCGCTGAGATAGGTGTTGGCTTCGATAACTTTCTCCAGCGCCGGCGTGACGACATGTTGCTCCGCCGCCAGCATCGCTTTTTCACCTTCTTCAATCAGCGTGTTGTAGCACAGCTCAGCCAGCGCCAGCGCCGCCTGAGTGCATTTGCCTCCGGCCATTGTCGTGGCGCCGCTGCGTGAACAGGCCCGGGCTTCAAACCAGGTGGCCAACGCATCACCGATGCCCGCTGCCAGCAGGCGCGGCGGAGCGCCGGCGACAATTTGCGTATCGACAATCACCATGTTCGGGTTGCGCGGCAGCATCAGATAGCTGTCAAACTCGCCTTCGTCGGTATAGATAACGGAGAGGGCGCTGCAGGGGGCATCCGTTGAGGCAATTGTCGGGGCAATCACTACCGGAAGATTCATAAAGTGGGCTAATGCTTTAGCGGTATCCAGCGTTTTTCCGCCGCCGATTCCCAGCACGGCATTGCAGCGAGCAGCGCCGGCGATTTCACGCAAGCGATTGATTTCATTATGCGAGCATTCACCGCCAAACGGCACGATTTCAGCAGCCAGACCCGCATCGGTCAGGCTTTTACGCAGCTTTTCTTCGGCAAAACCCAGCACAAACTTGTCGCCGACAATGAGCCAGCGTTCGGCCAGCGGTTTGAGATAGTTGCCAAGGCGGGTGATAGCATTCGCACCCTGAATATATTTGCCTGGGGATTGAATAATGCGATCCATTTCGATTCCTCCTGGTTGATCGTGGCGCCGCCCTCTGGCGACGCGACAATCGGGTTACAGGTTCAGATTGCCAAAAGCGTTATTCCAGTCTTGCTCAAACTTCTCTATGGCTGACTCTACCGCAGGGGTGCCGAGCATTTGTTGCGCTACGTCTAAGGGAAGGGTGATAGCTTCACAGCCGGTCAGCAGGCAATCCAGCGCCTGACGCGGAGTTTTAAAGCTGGCGGCCAGCACTTTGCTCCCCGGCGCGTGCTGTTCCAGCAGGGATTGCAGCTCCTGCACCATGCGAATCCCGTCCCCCCCCTGGGCATCGACGCGGTTGACATAAGGGGCAACATATTTTGCCCCCGCCAGCGCTGCCAGCAGCCCCTGCGCGGCGCTATAGACCGCGGTACCCAGCGTCGGGATGCCTTCTTTCTTCAGTAATTTGATAGCGGCGAGGCCTTCAGCGGTGACCGGGATTTTAACCACGATGCCCGGAACGGCATTACTCAACCGTTTGGCTTCCGCCACCATGCCCTCAGCATCGCGGCTCATCGTCTGGGCAAACAGCGTTCCATCGGCTCCAATGGCCTTTTGCAGACGCGGGAGAACATCCCAGATCGGCGTTTTGCCTGCGGCGATAATGCTCGGGTTGGTGGTCACTCCGGCCAGCGGATAGATTCGTGCCAGACGTTCAACTTCTGCTACGTTCGCGGTGTCCAGATAGAGTTCCATAGCCTTTCCTCAATTCTCAATTCAGTGATGTTGAGGTAAGGATACGGCTTCTCCTCGGCGGGTCGCCAGATGACAAATTTGCCAAAAACTGGATAAATGTACGCATTGCGGGTAAGGATGATTTAGATCACATTTTCCAGCTATATCTGGCGAACCTGGGCAGGGCGAGCGTAATAACGCGATGGCTTACTTACAAAAATCTAGTTTCTGCTTAGCGCGGCTTCTCCGTCAGCTGGCTGTGATACTGGCGGCGATACTCGGAGGGAGAACGCTCGGTATTCTTGCGAAACAGACGGCAGAAATAGTTGCTGTCGACAAAACCGCAGGCGTGAGCGACATCTTTGATTTTCATGTCGTGGCCTTTTAACAGCATTCGGGCCTGCTCAAGTCGGATGTGATTCAGATACTCGTTAAACCCCATGGGCCCGCATTTCTGGAACAGATGGGAGAGATAGTTTGGCGAGAGATAAAATTCCTGTGCTACCGATTCGCGGGTTAACGGTTCGGCAAAGCGAGCGTCGATATATTTGCGGATCGCTTCAAAGAGCGCCTGACTTCGGGAGGCGGTTTGCACCTGGCTACCAAGCAGGTCGGCGCAGTGGCTCAGCAGGCTGATAACGATGTATCTCGCGGTGTGTTGTTCCTGCGGTTGCATCTGCATCTCATTGAGCGCCTGGAGCAGGAAGGAGCCGGTCCGGGGGCCGCGGCGCGGTACCTGAAGCCTCTCCTCAACATTCAACATACTGCCGTTCCAGCGCGTCAGGGTGAGCTCTAACTGCTGCTTGCCAAACACAATGCTCAGAACGGTACAGGGCGACTGCCAACGGGGAGAATGCCATCCGCCGGCGTGAATAAACAGCACGTCATGCCGGGACAGCACGGGCGGATCGGCTTTGATACCGGCATCGTGAAGCTGCCCATCAAGCATGATGTCGAGGCGTGGAAAATCCGCCTTCTGCACGTTACCGGAAGCCGGACGGCTGTCGGTGGCAAATCGGATCTGCCGGATCGTCGCCGGGCTTTTGATTAACGCGTCGATGTGTTGATTGAGATCGGTATCCATTCTTGCTCCGTAGAAGGCGCCACATTTTTATCATACCGGACAGCGTGGAAAGGGTAAAAGCAGAGGGTAATGAAGGGGAATCGTATTGCAGATTATATATGATATGTTATATCGTAACATATCATTGCAAATGTTAACTCAGGAGAGAGTGATGACCAAAAAGATTTCTGCCCTTGCGCTGGGGGTTGGCATGCTGTTAGCCAGTGCTCAGACCTTTGCTCACGGCCACCATAGCCATGGCCCCGCGTTAACGGAGGCGGAGGTGAAGGCCAGCGAGGGTATTTTTGCCGATGCCGACGTTAAAGATCGGGCGCTGAGCGACTGGGATGGGATCTGGCAGTCGGTGAATCCGTATCTGCTGAAGGGGGATTTGGATCCGGTGCTGGAGCAAAAAGCCAAAAAAGCGGGCGGCAAGAGCGTGGCGGAATATCGGGAATATTATAAGAAAGGGTATGCCACCGATGTGGACCAGATTGGGATCGAAGATAACGTGATGGAGTTCCACGTTGGCAAAACCGTTAATGCCTGTAAATACACCTATTCCGGCTATAAGATCCTGACCTATGCTTCCGGCAAGAAAGGCGTGCGTTACCTGTTCGAATGTCAGCAGGCGGAATCAAAAGCGCCGAAATTTGTTCAGTTCAGCGATCATATTATCGCACCGCGTAAATCACAGCATTTCCATATCTTCATGGGCAATGACTCGCAGGAGGCCCTACTGAAAGAGATGGATAACTGGCCGACGTATTATCCTTATGCTCTGCATAAAGAGCAGATTGTCGACGAAATGCTGCACCATTAATAAAAATCCCCGGCCGCGTGATGCGGACCGGGGAAAGCGTAACCGGATCGGGCGCGATCCGGTTTTTTCCCGGTAAATATCGTCTTACCGGGAACGGCTGATAAATTAGCCCGTGTTGCGCATACCTGCGGCAACGCCCGCGATGGTGACCATCAGCGCTTGTTCGACGCGCGGATCCGGCTCTTTACCTTCTTCTTCCGCCAGACGCGAACGGTGCAGCAGTTCTGCCTGCAGGACGTTCAGCGGGTCGGTATAGATGTTACGCAGCTGGATAGATTCGGCGATCCACGGCAGGTCGGCCATCAGGTGGGAGTCGTTTGCAATATCGAGCACCACTTTGATCCCGTTGGACAGCAGCTCACGCAGCTCCGCGCCCAGTTTCCATAGCTCCGGTTTCACCAGACGCTGATCGTAGTATTCCGCCAGCCACAGGTCAGCCTTCGAGAACACCATTTCCAGCATGCCCAGACGGGTAGAGAAGAACGGCCAGTCGCGACACATGGTTTCCAGCTCGCTCTGCTTGCCATCTTCTACCACTTTTTGCAGCGCGGTACCTGCGCCCAGCCAGGCCGGCAACATCAGGCGGTTCTGGGTCCAGGCGAAAATCCATGGAATAGCGCGCAGGGACTCGACGCCACCGGTGGCGCGACGTTTTGCCGGACGCGAGCCGAGCGGCAGTTTGCCCAGTTCCTGCTCCGGCGTTGCGGAGCGGAAATAAGGGACAAAGTCTTTATTTTCACGCACGTAGCCACGATACATGTCACAAGAGATGTCCGACAGCTCGGCCATGATGTGACGCCATTCCGGTTTGGGTTCCGGCGGCGGCAGCAGGTTGGCCTCCAGGACTGCGCTGGTGTACAGCGACAGACTGCTGATGGTGACTTCCGGCAGACCGTATTTAAAGCGGATCATCTCGCCCTGTTCCGTCACGCGCAGGCCGCCTTTCAGGCTTCCCGGAGGCTGAGAAAGCAGCGCCGCGTGCGCCGGGGCGCCGCCGCGACCGATAGAGCCGCCGCGTCCGTGGAACAGCGTCAGTTCAATACCGGCTTTTTCGCAGGTTTTGATCAACGCATCCTGCGCCTGGTATTGCGCCCAGGACGCGGCCATCACGCCGGCATCTTTCGCCGAATCGGAGTAGCCGATCATGACCATCTGTTTGCCCTGAATAAAGCCGCGATACCAGTCGATGTTCAGCAGCTGGGTCATGACGTCATTGGCGTTGTTCAGATCGTCCAGGGTTTCAAACAGCGGCGCAACCGGCAGAGCAAAGCCGATACCGGACTCTTTCAGCAGCAGGTGAACCGCCAGCACATCGGATGGCGTCTTCGCCATGGAGATCACGTAAGCGGCGATGGATCCGTGCGGCGCTTCGGCGATCACCCGGCAGGTATCGAGCACTTCGCGGGTTTCATTGCTTGGCTCCCACTGACGTGGCAGCAGCGGGCGTTTGGAGTTCAGTTCGCGGATCAGGAAGGCCTGTTTGTCGGCTTCTGACCAGCTTTCGTAATCACCGATGCCGAGATAGCGGGTCATCTCCCCCAGCGCTTCGGTATGGCGGGTGCTTTCCTGACGAATATCGATACGCACGAGCGGTACGCCGAACGATTTCACGCGGCGCAGGGTATCGAGCAGTTCGCCGTTGGCGATAATGCCCATGCCGCAGGACTGTAGCGACTTATAGCAGGCATAAAGCGGTTCCCACAGCTGTTCGTTCTGGGTAATCAGGCCGACAGGTTTCGGCAGCTTCTGTCCTTTCAGGCGAGCTTCCAGCCAGGCCTGGGTTTCCATCAGCTGGGTACGCAGTTTTTTCATCAGATAACGATACGGTTCCTGCGCGCCTTCCGCACCGGCCAGCTCCCGCAGTTCGTCGGTACATTCGACCATCGACAGTTCGGAAATCAGCAGCTGAATATCTTTCAGGAACAGGTCGGTGGCTTTCCAGCGGCTCAGCAGCAGCACCTGACGGGTGATATCGGCGGTCACATTAGGGTTACCGTCGCGGTCACCACCCATCCAGGAGGTGAAGCGCACCGGTACAAAGTCAACCGGCAGCTGATAGTTGAGGTTCTCTTCCAGCTGTTCATTCAGCTCGCGCAGGTAGTTTGGTACCCCTTCCCACAGGCTGTTTTCAACAACGGCAAAACCCCATTTCGCTTCATCAACCGGGGTCGGGCGGTACTTACGGATTTCATCCGTATGCCATGACTGGGCGATCAGCTGGCGCAGACGGCGCATCAGCTGATGGTGTTCGTAATCCGCGATATCTTTATTATCAAGCTGCTTCAGGCAGTTGTTCACTTCCACCATTTTGTGGATCAGCGTACGGCGGGTGATCTCGGTGGGGTGAGCGGTTAACACCAGCTCCAGAGACAGGGACTCCACCGCTTTTTTAATGGTGTCTTCGTTGAGATGAGGTTGGTCTTTGAGTTTTCTCAGGGTGCGGGCAATCACTTCCGGATTGCTGGCCGCTTCGCCGTTTGGCGAAATACTGTGGTACTGCTCCGCCGTATTCGCCAGGTTCAGGAACTGGCTGAAGGCGCGAGCGACCGGCAGCAGCTCGTCGTTGGACAAGTTTTGCAGCGTGGTGAGCAATTCCTGGCGATTGGCTTCATTGCCGGCGCGAGAAGACTTGGACAATTTACGGATAGTTTCGACACGATCAAGAATGTTCTCTCCCAGTGCATCCTTGATGGTATCGCCTAGCACCTTACCGAGCATACTGACATTACTACGCAAAGCGGAATATTGTTCGTTCATGTTACCCCAGACACCCCATCTCATTTTATTTTGTTATACCCGGCACTCTGCAACGTTGAGCGGCGGATAAGCAGCCGTCTTTTATAAAGCCACGTAAAAACCCCCACGTCAATTGTTGCGAAATCGCTTCAGCAAACGAATAAATGGCGGCAATTTGCGAAATTTAACTCAGACGTCGCTTGATAAGCGTTGCTTATGGAAATGTGACCAGAATCACCGTTCCGCCCCAGGAAAAGGGGCGGGATCCGCTGGCTTTTAGTGCCAGCAGAAATGGTGGACAACCTGCGTAATCAGCTCACGGGTCGGCTTGATAAAGCGGGTTTCCAGATATTCATCCGGCTGGTGGGCCTGATTAATAGAGCCTGGACCTAAAACCAGCGTCGGGCAGAGCGTCTGAATAAACGGCGCTTCGGTGCAGTAGTTCACGACTTCAGTTTGTGCGCCGAGTAGCTTTTCAACGACCTGGACCAGCCGGTGGTCCGGCGGGCATTCGTAACCCGGAATCGGCGGATGCAGCTCGGAGACGGTCAGGCGACCCGGCCAGCGTTCGCTAACCGGTGCCAGCGCTTCATCCAGCAGTCCGTTGAGATCGTTGAGCGTCATGCCCGGAAGCGGGCGAATATCCATATGCAGCTCGCAGCAGGCGCAGATTCGGTTTGACGCGTCGCCGCCATGGATAGCCCCGAGGTTGAGTGTCGGATAGGGTACGGTGAAGGCATCGTAGTGATAGCGCTCTTTCAGCGAGTCGCGCAGCTGCATGATGCGACCAATGGCATCGTGCATCAGCTCAATGGCGTTGACGCCGCGCGCCGGATCGCTGGAGTGGCCGGACTGCCCCTGGATACGGATGGCGTTGGACATATGGCCTTTGTGCGCGCGTACCGGCTGCAGAGAGGTTGGTTCGCCGATGATGGCGCAATCCGGGCGTAGCAGGGTCGTTTCGGCAAAGTAACGGGCGCCGGCCATGCTGGTCTCTTCATCGGCGGTAGCCAGGATGTAGAGCGGTTTTTTCAGCTTACTGACATCGACATCGCGCAGGGCATCAAGAATAAAGGCAAAAAAGCCTTTCATGTCGGCGGTGCCGAGGCCGTACAGCTTGTTTTCGTGCTCGGTGAGGGTGAAAGGATCGCGGGTCCAGCGGCCGTCATCAAAGGGAACGGTATCCGTATGGCCGGCGAGAAGCAGGCCGCCAGCGCCGTGGCCGGTACTGGCCAGCATATTGAATTTGTTGCGCGTATCTGGCACCGGCTGCACTTCGACATTGAAGCCGATTTCGCGGAACCAGCCGGCGAGTAAATTGATTAAAGTCTCATTACTTTGATCCAGCGCCTCTTCGGTTGCGCTGATGGAAGGTGTGGCGATCAATGCGCGGTAAATCTCGATAAAGGGTGGTAAATTGTTTTTCATTGTTGACACACCTCGGGTCATGATAGTATCAATATTCATGCAGTATTAGTGAATAAAAATACATTATCGTTGAGCGTAAGAAAACCCATAAAATGTAGGGAAAGTGCTTACGGCTTAACAGGGTGAGGAAGAGAAATGCTTCCTGGACAAATATGACGTAAGAAGGTGAAGAGCCCCGATGTTGAAGACGCTGATTGTGGGTGCCAGCGGTTATGCCGGCGCAGAGCTAGTGACCTATGTAAATCGCCATCCTCATATGACCATAACCGCTTTGACGGTCTCCGCGCAAAGCAATGATGCAGGGAAATCAATTTCCGATTTGCATCCGCAGCTGAAAGGCATTGTGGATTTACCGCTGCAGCCGATGTCAGATATCAGCGAATTTAGCGCCGGGGTGGATGTCGTCTTCCTCGCTACCGCCCATGAAGTGAGCCACGACCTGGCGCCGCAGTTCCTTGCCGCAGGCTGCGTGGTGTTCGACTTATCCGGCGCCTTCCGCGTAAATGACGGTGCGTTCTACGAAAAATATTACGGCTTTACTCATCAGCATCCGGCCCTGCTTGAGCAGGCGGTATATGGCCTGGCAGAGTGGAGCGTCGACAAACTGAAAGAGGCGAATCTGGTCGCCGTACCGGGCTGCTATCCAACGGCGGCTCAGCTGTCGCTGAAGCCGTTGATCGATGCGGACCTGCTGGATCTTACCCAGTGGCCGGTGATCAACGCCACCAGCGGCGTCAGCGGTGCGGGACGTAAAGCGGCCATCGGCAATAGCTTCTGTGAAGTCAGTCTGCAGCCGTATGGCGTGTTCAACCATCGTCACCACCCGGAAATCTCGACCCATCTTGGCGCAGAGGTGATTTTTACGCCTCATCTCGGCAACTTTAAACGTGGGATTCTGGAAACCATTACCTGCCGCCTGAAGCCGGGCGTCAGCAAAGAGCAGGTTGCCGGTGTGTTCCAGCAGGCGTATGCCGATAAGCCATTGGTACGTTTATACGATAAAGGCGTGCCCGCATTGAAAAACGTCGTAGGTCTGCCATTCTGTGATATCGGTTTTGCGGTTCAGGACCAGCATATCATCGTGGTGGCGGCGGAAGATAACCTGCTGAAAGGCGCGGCAGCACAGGCAGTACAGTGCGCGAATATTCGTTTCGGCTTCGCTGAAACGCAGTCTCTTATTTAAGGTGTGATGATGAACCCATTAATTATCAAACTCGGCGGCGTTTTACTCGACAGCGAAGAAGCGCTGGAGCGTCTGTTTACCGCGCTGGTCAATTATCGTGAAACGCATCATCGCCCGCTGGTTATTGTTCACGGCGGCGGCTGTGTGGTGGATGAGCTGATGAAGCAGCTCAACCTGCCGGTGAACAAGAAAAACGGTCTGCGGGTGACGCCTGCGGATCAGATCGACATTATTACCGGTGCGCTGGCGGGAACCGCGAATAAGACGCTGCTGGCATGGGCGAAGAAACACCATATTATGTCCGTTGGCCTGTTCCTTGGCGATGGTGACAGCGTGAAGGTCACTCAGCTTGATGAAGATCTGGGCCACGTTGGCCTGGCGCAGCCGGGATCGCCGGCGCTGATTAACACCCTGCTGGCCGGCGGCTACCTGCCGGTAGTCAGTTCGATCGGCGTGACCGATGAAGGAGAGCTGATGAACGTGAATGCTGACCAGGCGGCCACTGCGCTGGCGGCGACCCTCGGCGCGGATCTGATTCTGCTTTCCGATGTCAGCGGTATTCTCGATGGTAAAGGCCAGCGCATCGCGGAGATGACCGCGGCGAAGGCGGAGCAGCTGATCGAACAAGGCATTATCACTGACGGCATGATCGTCAAGGTGAATGCCGCGCTGGATGCGGCGCGCGCGCTGGGACGCCCGGTGGATATCGCCTCCTGGCGTCACGCGGAACAGCTGCCGGCATTATTTAATGGCACGCCTATCGGCACGCGTATTCTGGCTTAATATTTCATGCCCGGCGGCGTATTGCTGGCCGGGCCTACAAGACGGTAGGTCGGGTTAGCGAAGCGTCACCCGGCAGAACTAAACGAATTTAAGGAAAATGGTTATGGCACTTTGGGGCGGGCGTTTTACTCAGGCAGCAGATCAGCGGTTCAAGCAGTTCAACGACTCTTTGCGCTTCGACTATCGCCTGGCGGAGCAGGATATCGTTGGCTCTGTTGCCTGGTCTAAAGCGCTGGTGACGGTGGGCGTTCTGAGTGCCGCTGAGCAGCAGCAGCTGGAAGAGGCGCTCAGCGTGCTGCTGGAAGAGGTGCGGGCGAATCCGCAGCAAATTCTTGCAAGCGATGCGGAAGATATCCACAGCTGGGTGGAAGGTAAACTGATCGACAAAGTGGGCCAGCTGGGTAAAAAATTGCATACCGGGCGTAGCCGTAACGATCAGGTCGCAACCGACCTGAAGCTGTGGTGTAAAGATACCGTTGCGGAGCTACTCTCTGCGAACCGCCAGCTGCAAAGCGCGCTGGTGGATACGGCGCAGAACAACCAGGATGCCGTTATGCCGGGTTATACCCACCTGCAGCGTGCGCAGCCGGTGACGTTCGCCCACTGGTGCCTGGCCTACGTTGAGATGCTGGCGCGGGATGAAAGCCGCCTGCAGGATACCCTTAAGCGTCTGGACGTCAGCCCTCTGGGCTGCGGTGCGCTGGCGGGTACCGCCTATGATATCGATCGCGAGCAGCTGGCTGACTGGCTGGGTTTTGCTTCGGCGACCCGCAATAGCCTGGACAGCGTTTCTGACCGTGACCACGTACTGGAGCTGCTCTCCGATGCGTCGATTGGCATGGTTCACCTGTCACGTTTCGCCGAAGATCTGATTTTCTTTAATACGGGCGAAGCCGGTTTTATTGAATTATCCGATCGCGTTACCTCCGGTTCCTCGCTGATGCCACAGAAAAAGAATCCAGATGCGCTCGAACTTATCCGCGGAAAATGTGGCCGTGTTCAGGGTGCCCTGACCGGAATGATGATGACTCTGAAAGGTCTGCCGCTGGCCTACAATAAAGATATGCAGGAAGACAAAGAAGGGCTGTTCGACGCGCTCGATACCTGGCTTGACTGCCTGCATATGGCGACGCTGGTGCTGGATGGTATTCAGGTCAAGCGTCCGCGTTGTGAAGAGGCGGCGCAGCAGGGCTACGCAAATGCGACCGAACTGGCGGATTATCTGGTTGCGAAAGGCGTACCGTTCCGTGAAGCGCACCATATCGTCGGGGAAGCGGTTGTTGAAGCGATCGCCCAGGACAAACCGCTGGAAGACCTGGCGCTGGCCGACCTGCAGAAGTTTAGCAGCGTGATTGCCGACGATGTCTATCCGATTCTGTCGCTGCAGTCTTGTCTGGATAAGCGCTCGGCAAAAGGCGGCGTCTCGCCGAAGCAGGTTGCCCAGGCGATTGCTGACGCGAAACAGCGTCTGGTGTAAATCCTCGCCGCCCCTGAATGATTCCAGTGGGATGAGTGAGAAAAGAGGCTCGGGCTATGTCCGGGCTTTTTTATGCAAAAAAAAGCGGACACAAGGTCCGCAAAAGTTCACGTTGGCTTTAGTTATCTGGTCAGGGAATATGCTGAGGCAATGTCGTGATTTTCTGACTTTTGCCTCGTTTCTGGGTTTATTATTGAACAGAAAACTTGATAGGGATAATCGTTCGTTGCTATGCTATCTATCGCCATGAACTATCATGGCGACGGAGGATGAATAATGAATATTCGCGATCTTGAATACCTGGTTGCGCTAGCCGAGCACCGCCACTTCCGGCGCGCGGCGGACTCCTGCCACGTCAGCCAACCCACGCTTAGCGGACAAATCCGCAAGCTGGAGGATGAACTTGGGGTCATGTTGCTGGAGCGCACCAGCCGTAAGGTTCTGTTTACCCAGGCCGGACTGTTGCTGGTGGATCAGGCGCGTACCGTGTTACGCGAAGTCAAAGTGCTCAAGGAAATGGCAAGTCAACAGGGTGAGACCATGTCCGGGCCGCTGCATATTGGCCTGATTCCGACCATTGGCCCTTACCTGTTGCCACAAATCATACCGATGCTGCACCAGACGTTTCCCAAGCTGGAAATGTACCTGCATGAAGCCCAAACGCATCAGCTGCTGGCCCAGCTGGACAGCGGCAAGCTGGACTGCGCGATCCTCGCGCTGGTGAAAGAGAGCGAGGCCTTTATCGAGGTGCCGCTGTTTGACGAGCCGATGATGCTGGCAATCTACGAAGATCACCCGTGGGCAAATCGCGATCGCGTGCCGATGTCCGATTTGGCCGGGGAGAAGCTGCTGATGCTGGAAGATGGCCACTGCCTGCGCGATCAGGCGATGGGGTTCTGTTTTGAGGCCGGTGCGGATGAAGATACGCATTTCCGCGCGACCAGTCTCGAAACGCTGCGTAACATGGTGGCCGCAGGCAGCGGGATCACGCTGCTGCCGGCGTTAGCGGTGCCGCAGGAGAGAAAACGCGATGGCGTGGTCTATATTCCGTGCATTAAGCCGGAACCGAGACGAACGATCGGGTTGGTTTACCGCCCCGGTTCCCCGCTGCGCAGCCGCTACGAACATCTGGCGGAGGCCATCCGCAGCACCATGGATGGCCATTTCGACAAAGCGTTAAAACAGGCGGTTTAAGCCGTTTAGCGCGGCAACCCGATAGGCTTCCGCCATGGTCGGGTAGTTAAAGGTGGTGTTGACGAAGTACTCAATGGTGTTACCACCACCTTTTTGCTCCATAATCGCCTGGCCGATATGAATAATCTCGGCCGCGCGCTCGCCAAAGCAATGAATCCCAAGGATCTCTTTCGTTTCCCGATGGAACAGGATCTTCAGCGTGCCCACGCTCATGCCGACGATTTGCGCCCGTGCCAGATGTTTAAACTGCGCGCGGCCCACTTCGTACGGTACCTTCATGGCGGTCAGCTGCTGCTCGGTTTTACCGACGGAGCTGATTTCCGGGATGGTATAGATACCGGTGGGGATATCCTCGATCAGATGGGCAGAAGCCTCACCTTTAATCAGCGCCTGCGCGGCGATGCGACCCTGATCGTAAGCGGCTGATGCCAGACTTGGATAACCGATGACGTCGCCTACGGCATAGATATGCGGCAGCGCGGTCTGATACATGCTGTTGACCTTGAGCTGACCGCGGCTATCGGTTTTCAGACCAATATTTTCCAGTGCCAGGGAATCGGTGTTACCGGTACGCCCGTTGGCGTACAGCAGGCAATCTGCTTTTAGTTTTTTACCCGATTTCAAATGCATGATCACGCCGTCATCAACGCCTTCAATCTTCTCGTACTCTTCGTTGTGGCGAATAACCACACCGCTGTTCCAGAAGTGGTAGGAGAGGGAGTCGGACATCTCCTGATCGAGGAATGCCAGCAGACGATCGCGGGTATTTATCAGGTCCACTTTGACTTCCATACCGCGGAAAATGGACGCGTACTCACAGCCAATCACCCCGGCACCATAGATAATGACGTGGCGGGGCTCGTGCTGCAGGCTGAGAATAGAATCGCTGTCGTAAAGGCGCGGGTGGGAAAAGTCGACATCAGCCGGATGATACGGACGGGAGCCGCAGGCGATGACGAATTTCTCCGCGGTGATCGTTTCGACGGTGCCGTCGTGACATTCCAGGGCGAGCGTGTGTTCATCAACAAAGTGCGCGTTGCCCTGCAATATTTCGCAGTGGTTGCGCTCATAGAAACCCTGACGCATATGGGTCTGCTGGTTAATGACGCTGTCGGCATGGTTAAGAATGTCGGCGAAGGAAGAACGAAGAAGACGGGAATGGTCGCTGTAGAGAGGGTTTTGGTTAAACTCGATAATACGACTGACGGCATGGCGGAGGGCTTTCGACGGGATGGTACCCCAGTGGGTACAGCCGCCGCCGACGTTATGATAGCGCTCAATAACGGCGACGCGCGCTCCCTGTTTAACCAGTCCCATCGCAGCACCTTCACCGCCAGGGCCGGAACCAATCACTATTGCATCATAATCCCAAGAGTGTGACATGGCATTACTCACCTGTTTTATACATAAAATAAACACGATGATAACATTCGCCGGGCTTTAACCCAATTATCGTTGTGCTTTTTTGCGGCATAAAAGCAGATTCGGCTCGTAAACAATCATTCACAAACCTGGCTAAACCGATTAGTTTTAATCTCTGGTATAGTGCCAACAGGTCTATTGGAAGGATTCAGACATCGTGATGGGCGTAAGAGCGCTACAAAAAGAGAAAACCCGACGTTCGCTGGTCGAGGCCGCATTCAGCCAGCTGAGCGCTGAGCGGAGTTTCGCCAGCTTGAGTTTGCGCGAAGTTGCGCGCGAGGCGGGGATTGCACCAACGTCCTTTTATCGCCATTTTCGCGATGTTGACGAACTCGGTCTGACGATGGTCGACGAGAGCGGGCTCATGCTACGTCAGCTGATGCGTCAGGCGCGGCAGCGTATCGCCAAAGGCGGCAGCGTGATTCGCACCTCTGTCTCCACATTCATGGAATTTATAGGTAATAACCCAAACGCTTTCCGTCTGTTGTTGCGGGAACGTTCTGGCACATCCGCGGCGTTTCGTGCCGCCGTGGCGCGTGAAATTCAACATTTCATCGCGGAACTTGCCGATTATTTAGAAATCGAAAACCATATGCCGCGCGCCTTTACCGAAGCGCAGGCTGAAGCTATGGTCACTATCGTTTTCAGCGCGGGCGCTGAGGCGCTGGACGTCAGTCCTGAACAGCGTCGGCAGCTGGAAGAGCGACTGGTACTGCAGCTCAGAATGATCTCGAAAGGCGCGTATTACTGGTATCGCCGCGAACAAGAAAAAATGTCAAATCATTCCGAATAACGTGAAGGACGAGCAATGAAACACTCAGTTCAAGATAAAGGTACGCTGCTGCTGGCGCTGATCGCTGGTTTATCCATTAATGGAACCTTCGCCGCGCTGTTCAGCTCGATTGTTCCCTTTTCCATCTTCCCGGTTCTGTCTTTGCTGCTGACAGTTTACTGTCTGCATCAGCGCTACCAGAACCGCAGTATGCCCGTGGGGCTGCCTGGCCTGGCGGCGGCCTGCTTTATTCTCGGCGTTCTGCTGTATAGCACCGTGGTACGCGCGGAATATCCGGACATCGGCTCCAATTTCTTCCCGGCCGTGCTGTCGGTGATTACCGTGTTCTGGATCGGCTACCGGATTCGTAACCGGAAGGATGCGGCGGCAGAGTAACCGCTTAACGCCAGAACCCGGCAAGTATCGTGGTGCCGGGTTCTGTAAAAATCGCCTACTTGCGGGTTAATAAGACGCCGCACTCCATATGATGGGTGTACGGGAACTGATCGAACAGCGCCAGACGCGTGACGTCATGGGTCTGGCTTAAGGTTTCCAGATTCTGGCACAGGGTCTCCGGATTACAGGAGATGTACAGAATACGCGGGTACGCCTGCACCATCTTCTCGGTTTCACTATCCAGCCCGCTGCGCGGCGGATCGACAAAAATCGTCTCACACTGATAGCTTTTCAGGTCAATACCCTGCAGACGATTAAACTCCCGGACACCGTTCATGGCCTGCGTAAACTCTTCCGCCGACATACGGATAATCTGCACGTTATCAATATGGTTAGCCGCAATGTTGTACTGCGCTGCCGCGACCGACGGTTTGGCGATTTCCGTTGCCAGTACGCGATCGAAGTTGCGCGCCAGGGCCAGCGAGAAGTTACCATTGCCGCAGTACAGTTCCAGTAAATCTCCCGTCGCCTCTTTGGTGGCGTCCAGCGCCCACTCCAGCATCTGGATATTCATGGCGGCATTCGGCTGAGTGAAGCTGTTTTCTACCTGGCGGTAGATCATTTCGCGACCGGCAACCGGCAGACGCTCATCGATGTAATCTTGATCGAGCTCGATTTTGGTTTTGGTGGCCCGGCCAATCAGATGCACGTTGAGGTTTTTCGCGCGCAGCGCATCGCGCAGGATCTCGGCCTGCTGGCGCCACTCATCGTCGAGTTTTTTGTGGTACAGCAGCGATACCACGGCCTGGTTGCTCAGGGTCGTCAGATAATCGACCTGGAACAGTTTATGGCGCAGAACCGGGTTATCGCGCACGCCGTCAAGAATCTCGACCATCAGTTGATTGATGAGCTCACTTGCCGCCGGGAAGCTATCGACGCGAATCCGGGATTTCGTCTGCTGATCGAACATGATGTGGTACAGGTCGTCACCGTCATGCCACAGGCGGAATTCAGCACGCATACGATAATGACTTACCGGCGAACGAAACACCTCCGGAACCGGCGCGGCAAAAGGCACCATCATTTTTTGCAGACGGACGACTTTTTCTGCCAGCTGCGCTTCATATTGTTCGGTCGGAAGGTGTTCTGGGGTCATGATGCATCCTGAATAAAATAAGTACGCGGGGATTGTAGGGAAAGCGTAGGGGATGTCCAGCCCGGAGAAGGGATCAAATATAATTATAGAAGTCTGGACATCTATATGTTTCTAATTATAGCATTGTGTAACCGGTCCTGTGAGTTAAAAGGGAACCCAGTGCAAATCTGGGGCTGACGCGCAGCGGTAAGGAAGGTGGGATGAACGCATTATGCAGACACTGCCGATGTCAGGTGGGAAGTCCTCATCCATAACACGCCCCAAGCCCGAAGACCTGCCGGAATACGTCGCATTTGGTTTCTATCATCGCGTGCTACTGATGAAACCAGCGGCATCCTTTATATGTTACGGATGCTTTTACAATGATTAAAAAAGCTTCGCTGATGACGGCTCTCTCCGTCACGGCATTTTCCGGCTGGGCGCAAGACAGCAATTCAGATACGTTAGTGGTGACAGCAAATCGTTTTCAACAGCCGGTCAACACGGTTCTTGCACCGACCGACGTAGTTACCCGGGAAGATATCGATCGCTGGCAGGCGAAGGATTTGAATGACGTTATGCGTCGATTGCCTGGGGTGGATATTGCCCAGAATGGGGGGATGGGACAGAGCTCTTCTTTATTTGTCCGCGGGACCGAGGCCAAACAGGTTCTGGTGCTGATCGATGGCGTTCCCATGCCGCGCCCCGGTATTACAAACAACCCTGACCTCAATCAAATACCGCTTTCTCTGGTACAACGCGTGGAATACATCCGCGGCCCGCGTTCGGCTATTTATGGTTCCGGCGCGATGGGTGGCGTAATTAACGTCATCACCCATTCTGATAAAGAAGAATCTAAGGTCACCGCAGGCGTCGGTTCTGAAGGCTATCAGCAATACGACGGCACGCTTCGCCATCGTTTCGGTGATACGGTGGCGACGGTCGCCGGTTCCTATGAGGGCAACAAGGGCTTTAACGTTCAGCCTGACTCGAGCTGGTCTCACGATCAGGATCGCGATGGTTTCCGCAGCAAAGCGTTCTGGGGCGGTCTTGAACATAAATTTAACGATAATCTGAATGGCTTCTTCCGCGGGCGTAGCTATACCAATAATAGCGATTACGATCTGGGGAGCCCGCCATACAGCCCTGCCTACAGTGCAGATGAAGAGCAGCTCTATAACCAGAGCTGGGACGCGGGCCTGGCATTCAGCTCCGGGATCTACTCTTCACAACTGATTGCCAGCTACCAGAAGGTCAAAGACTACAACTACAGCAGCATATACGGCCGGTACAATGATGGTACGACGCTCGATCGGATGACTCAGCGTAACCTGCAGTGGGGCAATAACGTTATTGTTGGCCACGGTTCGGTGAGCGCCGGCGTCGACTGGCAACAGCAGCGGCTGACCTCGTCGGATACGGTCATATCGGATACCTACAAGCGTGATAACACCGGCCTGTATCTGACCGGTCAGCAGCAGTTTGGCGATGTGACGCTTGAAGCGTCCGGTCGCGAAGATCATGACGAGCAGTTTGGCTGGCATGGGACCTGGCAGACCACCGCCGGTTGGGAGTTTGTGGAAAACTATCGCGTGACCCTCGGCTATGGTACCGGCTTCCTCGCGCCTTCACTGGGACAGCAGTTTGGTTCGACCCGTTTTGGTATCAGTTCAAATCCGAACCTGAAACCTGAAGAGTCCCAACAATGGGAAGCCGGACTTGACGGTCTCACCGGCCCGCTGGACTGGCGCCTGTCTGCGTATCACTACAAGATCACCAATCTGATTACCTATTACTCGGATCCTGTCACCTATGAAGGCGAGTATGACAATATCAATGCCGCAACCATTAAAGGTGTTGAGTGGACCGGTAATATCGACACCGGCATTTTCAGCCACCGCGTCACGTTGCAGTACGTCGACCCGCGTAATGATGACAATGGTGAAGTCCTGGCCAGACGCTCTAAGCGACAGGCGAAGTACCAGGTGGACTGGACGATGTTCAACGTCGATATGGATGTATCGTGGCAGTATTACGGTAAACGCTACGATAACAACACGTCTCAGTACAATAATACGCAGCGCATTTTGCCAAGCTACAGCACGCTTGATGTATCTGCCGCGTATCCGATCACCGATCGCCTGACAGTTCGTGGTAAAATAGCTAACCTGTTCGATAAAGATTACGAGACAGCTTATGGCTACCAAACTGCAGGACGAGAATACTACTTGTCTGGCAGCTACACCTTCTGATCCACGTCCCACCGTGCTGGTGTTTGACTCCGGCGTCGGTGGGTTGTCGGTTTATCATGAGATTCGGCAACTGCTGCCGAATCTGCATTACATCTACGCTTTCGATAACGTGGCTTTTCCTTACGGGGAGAAGAGTGAAGAATTCATCGTTGAACGCGTGCTCGAAATCGTCACTGCCGTTCAACAACGTTATCCGCTGGCGCTGGCCGTCATTGCCTGTAACACCGCCAGCACAGTCTCTCTTCCCGCCCTTCGTGAAAAATTCGCCTTTCCTGTTGTGGGCGTCGTCCCGGCGATTAAGCCTGCGGCCCGCTTGACGGCGAATGGCGTCGTCGGCCTGCTGGCGACGCGCGGTACGGTCAAACGCCCCTATACGCGTGAGCTGATCAGCCGCTTTGCGAATGAATGCAAAATAGAGATGCTGGGCTCCGCGGAGCTGGTCGAGCTGGCGGAAGCGAAGCTGCACGGCGAACCGGTCCCGCTGGAGGAGTTGCGGCGTATTCTGCGCCCGTGGCTGCGAATGGCGGAGCCGCCTGATACGGTGGTGCTGGGCTGCACGCATTTTCCTCTTTTACAGGAAGAGCTGCAGCAGGTGCTGCCGGAAGGTACCCGGATGATTGATTCCGGTGCTGCGATTGCTCGTCGTACCGTCTGGCTGCTGGAACATGAGGCGCCAGATGCGAAATCCAGTGACCCGAATATGGCTTATTGCATGGCGCTGACGGCAGAAACTGAACAACTTTTACCCGTTTTACAGCGTTACGGCTTTGAGAAGCTCGAAAAACTGCCACTTTAATGGCGTTTTGCACAAAAAAGAGACGGTTGAAAAGTTTTTTTAAAACAGGGCTTGTCAACGTCTCAGAACTCCCTATAATGCGCCTCCACTGACACGGAACAACGGCTTACAGGCCGCCGGGTTAGCGGGGTTCAGCGATGAACACCGGCAGAGAAAAGCAAAAATAAATGCTTGACTCTGAATGAGGAAAACGTATTATACGGGACCTCGCGACAGAGCGCTCAGCGCCGTCGCACTGCTCTTTAACAATTTATCAGACAATCTGTGTGGGCACTCAAAGTGACATGGATTCTTAACGTCCTCGGACGAAAAATGAATACCAAGTCTCTGAGTGAACACGTAATTCATTACGAAGTTTAATTCACGAGCATCAAACTTAAATTGAAGAGTTTGATCATGGCTCAGATTGAACGCTGGCGGCAGGCCTAACACATGCAAGTCGAGCGGTAGCACAGAGAGCTTGCTCTCGGGTGACGAGCGGCGGACGGGTGAGTAATGTCTGGGAAACTGCCTGATGGAGGGGGATAACTACTGGAAACGGTAGCTAATACCGCATAACGTCGCAAGACCAAAGTGGGGGACCTTCGGGCCTCATGCCATCAGATGTGCCCAGATGGGATTAGCTAGTAGGTGGGGTAATGGCTCACCTAGGCGACGATCCCTAGCTGGTCTGAGAGGATGACCAGCCACACTGGAACTGAGACACGGTCCAGACTCCTACGGGAGGCAGCAGTGGGGAATATTGCACAATGGGCGCAAGCCTGATGCAGCCATGCCGCGTGTATGAAGAAGGCCTTCGGGTTGTAAAGTACTTTCAGCGAGGAGGAAGGCGTTAAGGTTAATAACCTTGGCGATTGACGTTACTCGCAGAAGAAGCACCGGCTAACTCCGTGCCAGCAGCCGCGGTAATACGGAGGGTGCAAGCGTTAATCGGAATTACTGGGCGTAAAGCGCACGCAGGCGGTCTGTTAAGTCAGATGTGAAATCCCCGGGCTCAACCTGGGAACTGCATTTGAAACTGGCAGGCTTGAGTCTTGTAGAGGGGGGTAGAATTCCAGGTGTAGCGGTGAAATGCGTAGAGATCTGGAGGAATACCGGTGGCGAAGGCGGCCCCCTGGACAAAGACTGACGCTCAGGTGCGAAAGCGTGGGGAGCAAACAGGATTAGATACCCTGGTAGTCCACGCTGTAAACGATGTCGACTTGGAGGTTGTTCCCTTGAGGAGTGGCTTCCGGAGCTAACGCGTTAAGTCGACCGCCTGGGGAGTACGGCCGCAAGGTTAAAACTCAAATGAATTGACGGGGGCCCGCACAAGCGGTGGAGCATGTGGTTTAATTCGATGCAACGCGAAGAACCTTACCTACTCTTGACATCCAGAGAACTTAGCAGAGATGCTTTGGTGCCTTCGGGAACTCTGAGACAGGTGCTGCATGGCTGTCGTCAGCTCGTGTTGTGAAATGTTGGGTTAAGTCCCGCAACGAGCGCAACCCTTATCCTTTGTTGCCAGCGATTCGGTCGGGAACTCAAAGGAGACTGCCAGTGATAAACTGGAGGAAGGTGGGGATGACGTCAAGTCATCATGGCCCTTACGAGTAGGGCTACACACGTGCTACAATGGCATATACAAAGAGAAGCGACCTCGCGAGAGCAAGCGGACCTCATAAAGTATGTCGTAGTCCGGATTGGAGTCTGCAACTCGACTCCATGAAGTCGGAATCGCTAGTAATCGTAGATCAGAATGCTACGGTGAATACGTTCCCGGGCCTTGTACACACCGCCCGTCACACCATGGGAGTGGGTTGCAAAAGAAGTAGGTAGCTTAACCTTCGGGAGGGCGCTTACCACTTTGTGATTCATGACTGGGGTGAAGTCGTAACAAGGTAACCGTAGGGGAACCTGCGGTTGGATCACCTCCTTACCTGAAAGAACCTGCCTTTGTAGTGCTCACACAGATTGTCTGATGAAAAGTAAATAGCAAGGCGTCTTGCGATTGAGACTTCAGTGTCCCCTTCGTCTAGAGGCCCAGGACACCGCCCTTTCACGGCGGTAACAGGGGTTCGAATCCCCTAGGGGACGCCACTTGCTGGTTCGTGAGTGAAAGTCGCCGACCTCTATATCTCAAAACTGATTCTCAGGAATCACGTTTGAGATATTTGCTCTTTAAAAATCTGGATCAAGCTGAAAATTGAAACGACACACTGTTTCCTTTCTCCGTAATAAGAAAGGAAAAAGCGGTGTGTTCGAGTCTCTCAAATTTTCGCAACGCGGACTGTTTTACGAAACAGTTTCGGGTTGTGAGGTTAAGCGACTAAGCGTACACGGTGGATGCCCTGGCAGTCAGAGGCGATGAAGGACGTGCTAATCTGCGATAAGCGTCGGTAAGGTGATATGAACCGTTATAACCGGCGATTTCCGAATGGGGAAACCCAGTGTGATTCGTCACACTATCGTTAAGTGAATACATAGCTTAACGAAGCGAACCGGGGGAACTGAAACATCTAAGTACCCCGAGGAAAAGAAATCAACCGAGATTCCCCCAGTAGCGGCGAGCGAACGGGGAGGAGCCCAGAGTCTGAATCAGCGCGTGTGTTAGTGGAACGGTCTGGAAAGTCCGGCGGTACAGGGTGATAGCCCCGTACACTAAAATGCACACGTTGTGAACTCGAAGAGTAGGGCGGGACACGTGGTATCCTGTCTGAATATGGGGGGACCATCCTCCAAGGCTAAATACTCCTGACTGACCGATAGTGAACCAGTACCGTGAGGGAAAGGCGAAAAGAACCCCGGCGAGGGGAGTGAAAAAGAACCTGAAACCGTGTACGTACAAGCAGTGGGAGCCTACTTGTTAGGTGACTGCGTACCTTTTGTATAATGGGTCAGCGACTTATATTCTGTAGCAAGGTTAACCGTATAGGGGAGCCGCAGGGAAACCGAGTCTTAACTGGGCGTTAAGTTGCAGGGTATAGACCCGAAACCCGGTGATCTAGCCATGGGCAGGTTGAAGGTTGGGTAACACTAACTGGAGGACCGAACCGACTAATGTTGAAAAATTAGCGGATGACTTGTGGCTGGGGGTGAAAGGCCAATCAAACCGGGAGATAGCTGGTTCTCCCCGAAAGCTATTTAGGTAGCGCCTCGTGAACTCATCTTCGGGGGTAGAGCACTGTTTCGGCTAGGGGGTCATCCCGACTTACCAACCCGATGCAAACTACGAATACCGAAGAATGTTATCACGGGAGACACACGGCGGGTGCTAACGTCCGTCGTGAAGAGGGAAACAACCCAGACCGCCAGCTAAGGTCCCAAAGTCATGGTTAAGTGGGAAACGATGTGGGAAGGCACAGACAGCCAGGATGTTGGCTTAGAAGCAGCCATCATTTAAAGAAAGCGTAATAGCTCACTGGTCGAGTCGGCCTGCGCGGAAGATGTAACGGGGCTAAACCATGCACCGAAGCTGCGGCAGCGACACTATGTGTTGTTGGGTAGGGGAGCGTTCTGTAAGCCGTTGAAGGTGGCCTGTGAGGGTTGCTGGAGGTATCAGAAGTGCGAATGCTGACATAAGTAACGATAAAGCGGGTGAAAAGCCCGCTCGCCGGAAGACCAAGGGTTCCTGTCCAACGTTAATCGGGGCAGGGTGAGTCGACCCCTAAGGCGAGGCCGAAAGGCGTAGTCGATGGGAAACAGGTTAATATTCCTGTACTCGGTGTTACTGCGAAGGGGGGACGGAGAAGGCTATGTTAGCCGGGCGACGGTTGTCCCGGTTTAAGCATGTAGGCGGGAAGTTTAGGTAAATCCGGACTTCTGTTAACGCTGAGGTGTGATGACGAGGCACTACGGTGCTGAAGTAACAAATGCCCTGCTTCCAGGAAAAGCCTCTAAGCATCAGGTAACAACGAATCGTACCCCAAACCGACACAGGTGGTCAGGTAGAGAATACCAAGGCGCTTGAGAGAACTCGGGTGAAGGAACTAGGCAAAATGGTGCCGTAACTTCGGGAGAAGGCACGCTGATGGTAGGTGAAGCGACTTGCTCGTGGAGCTGAAATCAGTCGAAGATACCAGCTGGCTGCAACTGTTTATTAAAAACACAGCACTGTGCAAACACGAAAGTGGACGTATACGGTGTGACGCCTGCCCGGTGCCGGAAGGTTAATTGATGGGGTTATCCGTAAGGAGAAGCTCTTGATCGAAGCCCCGGTAAACGGCGGCCGTAACTATAACGGTCCTAAGGTAGCGAAATTCCTTGTCGGGTAAGTTCCGACCTGCACGAATGGCGTAATGATGGCCAGGCTGTCTCCACCCGAGACTCAGTGAAATTGAACTCGCTGTGAAGATGCAGTGTACCCGCGGCAAGACGGAAAGACCCCGTGAACCTTTACTATAGCTTGACACTGAACATTGAGCCTTGATGTGTAGGATAGGTGGGAGGCTTTGAAGCGTGGACGCCAGTCTGCGTGGAGCCAACCTTGAAATACCACCCTTTAATGTTTGATGTTCTAACGTAGACCCGTGATCCGGGTTGCGGACAGTGTCTGGTGGGTAGTTTGACTGGGGCGGTCTCCTCCCAAAGAGTAACGGAGGAGCACGAAGGTTAGCTAATCCTGGTCGGACATCAGGAGGTTAGTGCAATGGCATAAGCTAGCTTGACTGCGAGCGTGACGGCGCGAGCAGGTGCGAAAGCAGGTCATAGTGATCCGGTGGTTCTGAATGGAAGGGCCATCGCTCAACGGATAAAAGGTACTCCGGGGATAACAGGCTGATACCGCCCAAGAGTTCATATCGACGGCGGTGTTTGGCACCTCGATGTCGGCTCATCACATCCTGGGGCTGAAGTAGGTCCCAAGGGTATGGCTGTTCGCCATTTAAAGTGGTACGCGAGCTGGGTTTAGAACGTCGTGAGACAGTTCGGTCCCTATCTGCCGTGGGCGCTGGAGAATTGAGGGGGGCTGCTCCTAGTACGAGAGGACCGGAGTGGACGCATCACTGGTGTTCGGGTTGTCATGCCAATGGCATTGCCCGGTAGCTAAATGCGGAAAAGATAAGTGCTGAAAGCATCTAAGCACGAAACTTGCCCCGAGATGAGTTCTCCCTGACTCCTTGAGAGTCCTGAAGGAACGTTGAAGACGACGACGTTGATAGGTCGGGTGTGTAAGCGTAGCGATACGTTGAGCTAACCGATACTAATGAACCGTGAGGCTTAACCTTACAACGCCGAAGCTGTTTTGGCGAAGAGACGAAATGTTCAGCTTGATTACAGATTCATCATCACGCAGAAATGCGGGGTGAAACAGAATTTGCCTGGCGGCGATAGCGCGGTGGTCCCACCTGACCCCATGCCGAACTCAGAAGTGAAACGCCGTAGCGCCGATGGTAGTGTGGGGTCTCCCCATGTGAGAGTAGGGAACTGCCAGGCATCAAATTACGCAGTAAACTGATGTAAAAATCAGTAGTTGTAGAAAAATTCGGTGGAGCGGTAGTTCAGTCGGTTAGAATACCTGCCTGTCACGCAGGGGGTCGCGGGTTCGAGTCCCGTCCGTTCCGCCACTTATTAAAAGTTAAGCCTGCTAAGTTAATTAGCGGGCTTAATAGTAAGAGATTTAGGGGCGTAGCTCAGTTGGTAGAGCACCGGTCTCCAAAACCGGGTGTCGCGAGTTCGAGTCTCTCCGCCCCTGCCATATATAATCCTTTGCTCAGGCAAAGGATTTTTTTTGTCTGTTATTTTCCATCCCCAGAATCTTCCAACATCCTCCGTCCCTGGAGGCGTGCATTATTCCAGTATGTTTGTCTTCAGTATTTCGCGGATCTGTACCTGTTTATCGCTGTTTTGTAGCCAGATAGCGTACAGGGGGCGAGATAGCGTTGTACTGTCCGTCACCGTATGCAGGCCGCTTTTATCCTTCGCCCAGCGTGTCGGCAGCCATGTACAACCATTTAGCGCGGCGAGTTGCTGATAGGCCAGTTCAGCAGAGCTGGTTGTCAGCAGAGGAACATCATCACTGCCAATCAGTCCGACCTCATTTTGTTGGAAGTCCGGGCCCCATTCAAGGCGCAGATAATTCAATTCATTCTTAGTTTTAAATGGCGAGGCACAGTAGAGTGCCAGCGTAAAATTACCAAGCAACTGGCTGCTTAATTCGTCCATTTTCGGCGATTCTGTCGTGATCAGTAGATCAAGCTGTCGCTCATGTAACTGTTTAACAAGCGATTGTCGCTGCGCAATCCGCGCTTCAAACTGCAGGTTACAGGGCTCTTTGTAGAGCTTCCCCAGCCATCCGTTAAGCATGCATTCCCACAAAGATGCGCTGCCGCCAATTGAGAATTCATTATGTCGGGAAGCATTCGCAACCTCTTTTCGTGCCGCCTGCCAGGTGTTCATCAGGGTTTCGGCATAAGGAAGGAGCTTATCGCCGGCTGACGTCAGGCGGATATTATTGCGATGGCGGGTAAAAAGGTTCACGCCAAGCTGGTTTTCCAGCTGACGAATACGAAAGCTGACGGCCGACTGCGTCAGATAAAGCGCCTCTGCTGCTCGTCCAAAGTGGCGAGTTCTGCTCACCTCAAGGAAAGTTTTGAGCAATTCCGTATCCACACTCTTCTCCGCAAAATTATTTGTCGTAATGATTTAAATCTTTTGTTTTACACTCTGTCAAGCGTAACTAATACTCCGCGCCATAAATAGCTCGGCCAAAGAATCAGGAGCGTGTAGGATGGCGGAAAGCTTTATGACGACTAATCGTTTTTTCGATAATAAACATTATCCGCGCGGGTTCTCCCGTCATGGTGATTTCACCATCAAAGAGGCACAACTGCTGGAACAGCATGGTTATGCTCTTAACGAACTGGAACTGGGTAAACGCGAACCTGTCACCGAAGATGAAAAACAGTTTGTTTCGGTATGTCGTGGTGAACGTGAGCCAGCCACGGAAATGGAACGCGTCTGGATTAAGTATATGGCGCGTATTAAGCGGCCTAAGCGTTTTCATACGCTGTCCGGCGGTAAACCGCAGGTTGAAGGCGCTGAAGATTACACCGAAAGCGATGATTAACAAAAAAGGGCGTAAGCCCTTTTTTTATGCCATGAGTTTTTGCAAATGGTTCAGCATCCTGTCTATCGCTCGATAGCCAAGAGCCTCCTGCAGGTGGTGGCGCTCAATACAGGGCTCCCCTCCTATATCGGCGATGGTCCGGGCGACTTTCAGCAGACGCTGCCAGGCGCGGATAGAAAGCCCCAGCTGCGATAATACCTGTTCCAGCCAGATAGCATCCTCTTTACTGAGCGGACACCAGATTTTCATTTCGTTACTCTCCAGCTGGGCATTGAGTTTCTCCTGCCGGGCCAGCTGTTTGTCTCGGGCGACGAGAACCCGCTTCCTCACGCTGGCGCTATTTTCCACGCCAGAGGCTGCCTGGCTAAGCGCTCCCGGGGGCGGTAGAGGAATTTCCAGCGAGAGATCGAACCGGTCGAGGAACGGTCCGGACAGGCGGCTCAGATAGCGTAGGGTTTGTTCCGGTGATGCGCGATTATGATGGCCCCGGTAATGCCCGGTGGGGCTGGGATTCATGGCCGCAATAAGCTGAAAATGTGCCGGATAGTCAATTTTCGCACGGGTTCGTGAAATATGTATTTTTCCTGACTCTATCGGCTCCCGCAAAGCATCTAATACCCGACGTTCAAACTCCGGTAGTTCATCCAGAAACAGCACCCCATTGTGTGCCAGCGAGATCTCTCCGGGTATCGGGATTGAACCGCCCCCCACCATTGCCGCGAGAGAAGCACTGTGATGTGGACTGCGAAACGGTCGCCGACGCCACTGTTTTGTTGCGCGATAGCGGCTCAACAGACTAAGGATAGCGGCGCTTTCGAGCGCCTCCTGATTGCTTAACGGTGGCAGAAGACCTGGCAGCCGGCTGGCAAGCATGGTTTTTCCTGTTCCGGGAGGGCCAATCAACAGCAGGTTGTGGCCCCCTGCGGCAACGATTTCCAATGCACGTTTTCCTTGCTGCTGGCCAATCACATCACTCAGATCAGGTAGAGAGTCATCAGGATGCTCTTCCTCCGGTATGGAAGGATTGAGCGCATGGCGTCCCTCGAGAAACGCACACACTTCCTGCAGATGCCCGGCGACAAGACACTCGTGGCCCTCAATGAGCCCCACTTCCGCCGCGTTATCCTCAGCGACGATAATTTGTCGCCCGGCTTTTATCGCTTCCATTGCACTGGAGATAGCGCCAGGAACGCCACGTAGCGCCCCTGTGAGCGCGAGCTCGCCGATAAACTCATATTGCTTCAACCTGGACGCATCTAACTGCTCCGACGCGACCAGAAGCGCGAGAGCGATGGGGAGATCGTATCGCCCGCCTTCTTTTGGCAAATCGGCAGGGGCCAGATTGATGGTGATCTTTTTGGCCGGAAACGTATAGCCGCTGTTAATTATCGCGCTGCGTACCCGGTCGCGAGCCTCTCTGACCGTGGTTTCAGGAAGCCCTACCATGGTTAACCCCGGAAGCCCGTTGCTGATATGAATTTCGATCGTAATAAGCGGGGCACTGATACCAAAAGCAGCCCGTGTGTAGATAATCGCGAGTGACATAATGCCTCCTGAGTACGAGCATTATGTCGGCAGAAAAAGGGGCAGTAATGAGTAAGAAATGCATTATACGCGGCATGTTCCAGCGAATATCGCCGGATATTGTGACATTTCACACATGATGGAAGCGGCATCGCAAACGCTCACCATGGTGAAAGAGCGTATTGGCGGAAACCGCCGCAGCATCATAGAAAAGGGTGATAAATTGAATTTTTTTCATTTTATATTTTTTCTATTAAAAACAATTGTTTTACAAAAAACTGTTAGCGCGATCAGTAAGTGATGTATAAAAAAATCTTGTGTTTATTGTGATGTCTGTGGTAACTCTTTAGGTATTCCTTCGAACAAGAAGCCAGAAAGTACAGAAAATGACAGCCCTTCTACGAGTGATTAGCCTGGTCGTGATTAGCGTGGTGGTGATTATTATCCCACCGTGCGGGGCTGCACTTGGACGAGGAAAGGCTTAGAAATCAAGCCTTAACGAACTAAGACCCCCGCACCGAAAGGTCCGGGGGTTTTTTTATAACTTAAAAATGATAAGCGAGGAGCAGACAATGACGAATAGCATAAAATTCTGTTTCTCCCGATCTATGACGGGGAACTAACTATGAATGGGGCGCAGTGGGTAGTACATGCTTTGCGGGCACAGGGGGTCGACACGGTTTTTGGCTATCCTGGTGGCGCGATTATGCCGGTTTACGATGCATTGTATGACGGCGGCGTGGAACACCTGTTGTGCCGCCACGAGCAAGGAGCGGCCATGGCAGCTATCGGCTATGCTCGCGCCACCGGCAAAACCGGCGTATGCATCGCCACATCAGGTCCAGGTGCGACGAACCTGATCACCGGCCTGGCTGATGCGTTACTGGACTCTATCCCTGTTGTCGCCATCACCGGTCAGGTCGCGGCGCCGTTTATCGGCACCGATGCTTTCCAGGAAGTGGACGTCCTTGGTTTGTCGCTGGCCTGTACGAAACACAGTTTTCTCGTGCAGTCGCTGGAAGAGCTGCCGCGAGTGATCGCTGAAGCTTTCCAGGTCGCAAACTCTGGCCGCCCAGGTCCGGTTCTGGTTGATATCCCTAAAGATATCCAGCTGGCGAAGGGCGAGCTTGAACCGTATTTCTCGACGGTTGATAACGACATTGCCTTCCCCCATGCAGAAGTTGAGCAGGCGCTGCAGATGTTAGCCGCCGCGCAAAAACCGATGCTGTACGTCGGCGGTGGCGTGGGTATGGCGCAGGCGGTTCCTGCGTTACGCGAGTTTATCGCCATTACGCAAATGCCGGTCACCTGCACGCTGAAAGGTCTGGGCGCCGTTGATGCGGCCTATCCGTACTATCTGGGAATGCTGGGGATGCACGGCACCAAAGCGGCCAATCTGGCGGTACAGGAATGTGACCTGTTGATCGCCGTTGGCGCCCGCTTCGATGACCGTGTTACCGGGAAGCTGAACACCTTTGCTCCGCACGCCAAAGTTATCCATCTGGATATCGATCCGGCGGAGCTGAACAAGCTGCGTCAGGCACATGTTGCCCTGACGGGCGATCTGAATACATTGCTGCCAGCGTTGCAGAAGCCGCTGACCATCGACGCCTGGCGCCAGCATAATCAGGCGCTGCGTGATGAGCACGCATGGCGCTACGACCACCCGGGTGAGGGTATTTACGCACCGCTGCTGCTCAAACAGCTCTCCGACCGTAAGCCGGCCGATAGCGTTGTCACAACCGACGTGGGTCAACATCAAATGTGGTCAGCGCAGCATATGACCTATACCCGTCCTGAGAATTTTATTACCTCCAGCGGTTTGGGCACGATGGGTTTTGGCCTGCCGGCGGCGGTTGGCGCTCAAGTTGCACGTCCGAACGATACCGTTATCTGCGTCTCCGGCGATGGCTCGTTCATGATGAACGTGCAGGAGCTGGGTACCGTGAAGCGTAAACAGCTGCCGTTGAAGATCCTGTTACTGGATAACCAGCGTTTAGGCATGGTGCGTCAGTGGCAGCAGCTGTTTTTTGAGGAGCGCTATAGCGAAACCACCCTCACCGATAATCCCGATTTTGTCACGCTGGCCAGCGCCTTCGGCATTCCTGGACAGCACATCACCCGTAAAGACCAGGTTGAAGCGGCTCTCGACACCATGCTTTCGAGCCAGGGGCCATACCTGCTTCATGTCTCAATCGATGAGCTTGAGAACGTCTGGCCGTTGGTACCGCCCGGTGCCAGTAACGCAGAAATGCTGGAGAAATTATCATGATGCAACATCAGGTCGCTTTACAGGCTCGCTTCAACCCGGAAACCTTAGAACGCGTGCTGCGCGTGGTTCGTCACCGCGGCTTTCAGGTTTGTTCCATGAATATGGAAACCGCGGCAGATGCCGGCAACATAAATATCGAATTGACCGTTGCCAGCCAGCGGCCCGTCGAATTACTGTTTAGTCAATTAAGTAAGCTGGTCGACGTCGCCTGCGTCGAGATCCAGCAACCAACATCACAACAAATCCGCGCATAAGCGCAAGGGAAGAAAAATGACGACGAAAAAAGCTGATTACATTTGGTTCAACGGCGAGATGGTTCCGTGGGGAGAGGCGAAGGTTCACGTGATGTCTCACGCGCTTCACTACGGTACTTCCGTGTTTGAAGGCATCCGTTGCTACGACTCGCATAAAGGACCGGTGGTGTTCCGTCATCGCGAACATATGCAGCGTCTGCATGACTCAGCCAAAATCTATCGTTTTCCGGTCTCTCAAAGCATTGATGAGCTGATGGAAGCCTGCCGCGAAGTTATCCGCAAAAATAACCTGACCAGCGCGTATATTCGTCCACTGGTCTTTGTTGGCGACGTCGGCATGGGTGTTAACCCGCCTGCGGGATACAGCACTGACGTGATCATCGCGGCGTTCCCGTGGGGAGCTTATCTTGGCGCTGAAGCGCTGGATCAGGGGATCGATGCGATGGTTTCTTCCTGGAACCGTGTCGCGCCCAACACCATCCCGACCGCTGCAAAAGCCGGTGGTAACTACCTCTCTTCCCTGCTGGTTGGCAGCGAAGCGCGCCGCCATGGTTATCAGGAAGGGATCGCGCTGGACGTTAACGGCTATATCTCCGAGGGCGCGGGTGAGAACCTGTTTGAAGTGAAAGATGGCGTGTTGTTCACGCCGCCATTTACCTCTTCTGCGCTGCCGGGCATTACCCGCGACGCGATCATTAAACTGGCAAAAGATCTGGATATTGAAGTCCGCGAGCAGGTGCTGTCCCGTGAATCTCTGTATCTGGCTGATGAAGTCTTTATGTCTGGTACTGCTGCGGAAATCACTCCGGTGCGCAGCGTGGACGGTATTCAGGTTGGCGAAGGTCGCTGTGGCCCGGTCACCAAGCGTATTCAGCAGGCCTTCTTTGGTCTCTTCACCGGTGAAACCGAGGACAAATGGGGCTGGTTGGATCAGGTTAACCAATAAATATACCCGTCATATTTCAAGCATAAGCATAAAAAAATGGGGTGGCACGCAGCGCCCCATGTCACAGAGACTGGGAGTAACTAAAGCATGCCTAAGTACCGTTCCGCCACCACCACTCACGGCCGTAATATGGCGGGTGCCCGCGCGCTGTGGCGCGCAACCGGGATGACCGATGCTGATTTCGGTAAGCCGATTATCGCCGTTGTTAACTCCTTCACCCAATTCGTACCGGGTCACGTACATCTGCGCGATCTGGGCAAGCTGGTTGCTGAGCAGATTGAAGCCTCAGGCGGCGTTGCCAAAGAATTTAACACCATCGCGGTGGATGATGGGATCGCCATGGGGCATGGGGGTATGCTTTATTCACTGCCATCCCGTGAACTGATCGCCGACTCGGTTGAGTACATGGTTAACGCGCACTGCGCCGATGCCATGGTCTGCATTTCCAACTGCGACAAAATCACCCCGGGGATGCTGATGGCCTCCTTGCGCCTGAATATTCCGGTGATTTTTGTTTCCGGTGGCCCAATGGAAGCCGGGAAAACCAAGCTTTCTGACAAAATCATCAAACTCGACCTTGTCGATGCGATGATTCAGGGGGCGGATCCAAAAGTCTCCGACGAACAGAGTGAGCAGGTCGAGCGTTCCGCCTGTCCGACCTGTGGTTCCTGTTCGGGGATGTTTACCGCCAACTCGATGAACTGCCTGACCGAAGCGCTGGGTCTGTCCCAGCCGGGTAATGGTTCTCTGCTGGCGACTCACGCCGACCGTAAAGAGCTGTTCCTCAACGCAGGTAAACGTATCGTTGAACTGACGAAGCGCTATTACGAGCAGGATGACGAATCTGCGCTGCCACGTTATATCGCCAGCAAAGCGGCGTTCGAAAACGCCATGACGCTGGATATCGCCATGGGGGGGTCGACGAACACCGTTCTGCACCTGCTGGCCGCCGCGCAGGAAGCGGAAATTGACTTCACGATGAGCGATATCGATAAGCTGTCCCGCAAGGTTCCGCAGCTGTGTAAGGTGGCGCCGAGCACGCAGAAGTACCATATGGAAGATGTGCACCGCGCGGGCGGCGTACTGGGTATTCTCGGTGAGCTCGATCGTGCCGGGCTGCTGAACCGCGATGTGAAAAACGTTCTCGGTCTGACTCTGCCACAAACGCTCGATCAATATGATGTCATGCTGACCAAAGATGACGCGGTGAAAAAAATGTTCCGCGCCGGCCCGGCGGGTATTCGGACGACTCAGGCGTTCTCGCAGGACTGCCGCTGGGATACGCTGGATGACGATCGTGCCGAAGGGTGTATCCGTTCGCTGGAGCATGCTTACAGCAAAGACGGCGGTCTGGCGGTGCTGTACGGCAACTTTGCGGAAAACGGCTGTATCGTTAAAACCGCAGGGGTGGATGACAGTATTCTGAAATTCACCGGCCCGGCGAAAGTCTACGAAAGCCAGGACGAAGCCGTTGACGCGATCCTTGGCGGTAAAGTGGTGGCGGGCGACGTCGTGGTTATTCGCTATGAAGGGCCGAAGGGTGGTCCGGGAATGCAGGAAATGCTCTATCCGACGACCTTCCTGAAGTCCATGGGCCTGGGTAAAGCCTGTGCGCTGATCACCGACGGACGTTTCTCTGGCGGTACCTCGGGCCTGTCGATTGGCCATGTCTCGCCGGAAGCAGCCAGCGGCGGCAATATTGCGATCATTGAAGATGGCGATATGATTGCCATTGATATTCCAAACCGGGGTATTCAGCTGCAGCTGAGCGATGCCGAAATTGCCGCGCGTCGTGAAGCACAAGAGGCCCGCGGCGATCGTGCCTGGACGCCGAAAGCGCGTGAACGTCAGGTCTCCTTCGCACTCCGCGCGTATGCCAGCCTGGCAACCAGCGCCGATAAGGGCGCGGTTCGCGATAAATCAAAACTGGGGGGTTAATGATGGCTGAATCACAACCCCTGTCTGCCGCCCCCGAGGGGGCGGAATATCTCAGGGCGGTGCTGCGCGCACCGGTCTATGAAGCGGCGCAAATTACGCCGTTGCAAAAAATGGAAAAAATCTCGTCGCGTCTTGATAACGTGATTCTGGTGAAGCGCGAAGATCGCCAGCCGGTTCATAGCTTCAAGCTGCGTGGGGCCTACGCAATGATGGCAGGCCTGACGGAAGAGCAAAAAGCGCAGGGCGTGATCACCGCTTCTGCGGGCAACCACGCCCAGGGGGTTGCGTTCTCGGCATCGCGTCTTGGCGTGAAGGCGCTGATCGTCATGCCGGTTGCCACGGCGGATATCAAAGTGGATGCCGTGCGTAACTTTGGCGGTGAGGTCCTGCTCCACGGCGCTAATTTCGATGAAGCAAAAGCGAAAGCTATCGAACTGGCGCAACAGCAGAACTTCACCTGGGTCCCGCCGTTTGACCACCCGATGGTGATTGCCGGGCAGGGAACGCTGGCGCTGGAGCTGCTACAGCAGGACGCACATCTGGACCGCGTGTTTGTCCCGGTAGGCGGCGGTGGTCTGGCCGCAGGCGTAGCGGTGCTGATCAAGCAGCTGATGCCGCAGATCAAAGTGATCGCGGTGGAAGCAGAGGACTCCGCCTGTCTGAAAGCCGCGCTGGACGCCGGGCATCCGGTCGATCTGCCGCGCGTCGGGCTGTTTGCCGAAGGCGTGGCGGTGAAACGTATCGGTGACGAGACCTTCCGCCTCTGCCAGGAGTATCTTGACGATATCGTCACCGTCGACAGCGATGCGATTTGCGCGGCGATGAAAGACCTGTTCGAAGATGTCCGCGCCGTGGCTGAACCGTCTGGTGCGCTGGCGCTGGCAGGAATGAAAAAGTATATCGCGCAGCATGACATCCGCGGCGAGCGGTTGGCACATGTGCTTTCCGGGGCCAACGTTAACTTCCACGGCCTGCGCTACGTTTCCGAACGCTGCGAGCTGGGAGAGCAACGTGAAGCGCTGCTGGCGGTGACCATTCCGGAAGAGAAGGGCAGCTTCCTGAAGTTCTGTCAGCTGCTGGGCGGTCGTTCAGTGACCGAGTTCAACTACCGTTTTGCTGATGCCAAAGATGCCTGCATTTTTGTCGGGGTTCGTCTGAGCCGCGGTCTGGAGGAACGCAAAGAGATTTTGAGTCTGCTGCACGAAGGCGGCTATAGCGTTGTCGATCTTTCTGATGACGAAATGGCGAAACTTCATGTGCGCTATATGGTCGGTGGGCGGCCGTCAAAACCGCTGCAGGAGCGACTGTTCAGCTTCGAATTCCCCGAATCACCGGGGGCGCTGCTCAAGTTCCTGCATACGTTAGGGACCCACTGGAACATCTCGTTGTTCCATTACCGCAGCCACGGAACCGATTATGGCCGCGTGCTGGCGGCGTTCGAGCTTGGCGATCATGAGCCGGATTTCGAAACCCGACTCCATGAGCTGGGCTACGACTGCCACGACGAAACCAATAACCCGGCGTTCAGGTTCTTTCTCGCGGGCTAATGCCTGATGGCGCTGCGCTTAGCGGGCTGACAATCAGATCCCCGTCCGGGTAAGGCGTTTCGCCGCCATCCGGCAAAAACGTCAGTGGTTAGGCAGAATCGACCAGAAAGCATCAATAAGCGGCTCATACAGCCGCTTTTTTTGTGCGCATACGCCCAGTTCAAACGGCGTTTTCTCATCGCTGCGCTCTAAAATCATCACGCGATTGCGTACCGGTTCCGGACTGTTCTCCAGTACTACTTCCGGAATTAAAGCCACGCCGCAGCCGAGCGCGACCATCGACACCATCGCTTCATGGCCGCCCACGGTGGCGTAAATCGAGGGATTGCTGATTTTATGGCGGCGAAACCACAGTTCGATGCGGCGACGCACCGGCCCTTGATCGGCCATGATAAACGGTACGGTTGACCAGTCGGGCTTCTCCTGGCTCACCTGGGTGCGCACCGGACAGGCTAATGCCGGGGCGATCAGCACGACCGCCAGGTTTTCCAGCATCGAAAACGCCACGGAGCCCGGTAGCGTTTCCGGCTTGCCGGCAATCGCGAGATCGGCCTCGCCGGTGACGACCTTCTCCATCGCATCGGCGGCATCGCCGGTGGAAAGCTTGATCTCCACCGAAGGGTGGGCAGCGCGGAAGCGATCGAGAATCGGCGGCAGATGGCTGTAGGCTGCCGTTACCGAGCAGAAGATATGCAGCTCGCCGGAAAGCGAAGGACCTTGCTGATCGATGGCATGACGAAGCTGCTGGTACTGTAGCAGCGTCTGCTGTGCGAACAGGCGCAGCTCTTCTCCCGCTTCGGTCAAGGTGACGGTACGGTTATCGCGAACAAACAGCGGCTGCCCGAGATCTTCTTCCAGGCGCTGGATCTGGCGTGAAAGGGTGGAAGGACTGACGTGCATCGCCCGCGCGCTGCGGCCAAAATGGCGGCTTTCGGCCAGATGCAGGAAGGTTTTCAGATCGCGTAAATCCACACTCCGTACTCCACGGTTTTGCATTGCAGAAATTGCAACGTGACGTTGTGAATATATCAATTTCCGCAATAAATTTCCTGTCATATAGTAAGTTCATTCTCTCTTGCACAGACACGGCAAGCGAACCGAACAATAAGACAGTACAACATCACGAGGTATCACCATGGCTAACTACTTTAATACACTGAATCTGCGCCAGCAGCTGGCGCAGCTGGGTAAATGTCGCTTTATGGGCCGCGACGAATTCGCCGATGGCGCGAGCTACCTTCAGGGTAAAAAAGTGGTCATTGTCGGCTGTGGCGCGCAGGGTCTGAACCAGGGCCTGAACATGCGTGATTCCGGCCTGGATATCTCCTATGCGCTGCGTAAAGAAGCGATTGCTGAAAAGCGCGCATCCTGGCGTAAAGCGACCGAAAACGGCTTCAAAGTGGGTACCTACGAAGAGCTGATCCCGCAGGCTGACCTGGTGGTTAACCTGACGCCGGACAAACAGCACTCCGACGTTGTGCGTTCCGTTCAGCCGCTGATGAAAGATGGCGCGGCGCTGGGCTACTCCCACGGCTTCAACATCGTCGAAGTGGGTGAGCAGATTCGTAAAGACATCACCGTCGTGATGGTGGCGCCGAAGTGCCCGGGTACCGAAGTGCGTGAAGAGTACAAACGTGGTTTCGGCGTACCGACTCTGATCGCGGTTCACCCGGAAAACGACCCGAAAGGCGAAGGCATGGCGATTGCTAAAGCCTGGGCCGCGGCAACCGGTGGTCACCGTGCGGGCGTTCTGGAATCATCCTTTGTTGCGGAAGTGAAATCTGACCTGATGGGCGAGCAGACTATCCTGTGCGGTATGCTGCAGGCCGGTTCTCTGCTGTGCTTCGACAAGCTGGTGCAAGAAGGTACCGATCCGGCATACGCCGAAAAACTGATTCAGTTCGGCTGGGAAACCATCACCGAAGCGCTGAAGCAGGGCGGTATCACCCTGATGATGGATCGCCTGTCTAACCCGGCGAAACTGCGTGCTTATGCGCTGTCCGAACAGCTGAAAGAGATCATGGCGCCGCTGTTCCAGAAACATATGGATGACATCATCTCCGGCGAATTCTCCTCCGGCATGATGGCTGACTGGGCCAACGACGATAAGAAACTGCTGACCTGGCGTGAAGAGACCGGTAAAACCGCGTTCGAAACCGCACCGCAGTTTGAAGGCAAAATCGGCGAGCAGGAGTACTTCGATAAAGGCGTTCTGATGATCGCGATGGTGAAAGCGGGCGTTGAGCTGGCGTTCGAAACCATGGTTGATTCCGGTATCATCGAAGAGTCTGCTTACTACGAATCACTGCATGAGCTGCCGCTGATCGCGAACACCATCGCGCGTAAGCGTCTGTACGAAATGAACGTGGTTATCTCCGATACCGCAGAATACGGTAACTACCTGTTCTCTTATGCCTGTGTACCGCTGCTGAAAGAGTTCATGACTACCCTGCAGACCGGCGACCTGGGCAAAGCGATTGCCGAAGGCGCGGTAGACAACGCTCAGCTGCGCGACGTGAATGAAGCCATCCGCAGCCACGCTATTGAGCAGGTGGGTAAGAAACTGCGCGGCTATATGACTGATATGAAGCGTATTGCAGTAGCGGGTTAACCCGATTGTCGGGTGGCGCTCCGCTTACCCGACCCACACAACCGCAAGATGTAGGCCGGGTAAGGCGTAGCCGCCACCCGGCTTTTTATTTGCGGTACAGGACTTTGATAATGTGGTAGCCAAACTGAGTGTGCAGCGGGCCGGTCGGCTCCAGCTCAGGGCAGGAGAAGACGACTTTATCAAATGCCGGAACCATCTGGCCCTGTTTGAACTCGCCTAAATGACCGCCCTTTTTGCCTGACGGGCAAGTGGAGTGCTTTTTCGCCAGCTTCTCGAAATCGGCGCCGTTTTTAATCTGCTCCAGCAGGTCGAGTGCCAGTTTCTCTTCTTTCACCAGGATGTGCATTGCTGCCGCTGTTTTTGCCATGATCGTACCTTGATAATTGACGATGAATCAGAGGGCAATATTAGCATGCGCTAGCGGCGGTAGAGCACCTTAATGATGTGGTAGCCGAACTTCGTTTTTACCGGTCCGTAGGGCTTTAGCAGCGGGCAGGTGAAGACGGCTTTATCAAACGGCCCGACCATCGCCCCCTGCGTAAACTCACCGAGATCGCCGCCGTTGCGTCCGGACGGGCATTTCGAATAGCGTTTTGCCAGGTGATCGAAGCTGACGCCTCGCGCCAGTTTAGCGAGGATCTCCAGGGCCAGTTTCTCTTCTTTTACCAGGATATGCAGGGCTGCTGCGGACTTTGCCATTGTTTTGTTCTCTGGATTATCGGTGTTGCCAACACTTTACCATTAGCCGGTAAATCTCCACCCGGCTTTCTGCTACAATCCCCACCCCGTTCGAAGATTGAGCAAGACTCCCATGCGTTTAAACCCTGGCCAACAACAAGCCGTCGAATTTGTTACCGGACCGTGCCTGGTGCTGGCGGGCGCCGGTTCCGGTAAGACCCGCGTTATCACCAATAAAATCGCTCACCTGATCCGCGGATGCGGCTATCAGGCGCGCCATATTGCGGCGGTAACCTTTACCAACAAAGCGGCACGTGAAATGAAAGAACGTGTCGGGCAAACGCTGGGGCGCAAAGAAGCGCGGGGCCTGATGATTTCCACCTTCCATACCCTGGGGCTGGATATTATTAAGCGCGAATATGCTGCGCTGGGGATGAAATCTAACTTTTCTCTGTTCGATGATACCGACCAGGTTGCGCTGCTTAAAGAGCTGACCGAAGGGCTCATCGACGACGATAAAGTCGTGTTACAGCAGCTGATCTCGACGATCTCCAACTGGAAAAACGATCTGCAAACCCCGGCACAGGCCGCGGCAGGCGCAAAGGGTGAACGGGATCGGATCTTTGCCCACTGCTACGGGCTCTATGATGCCCATATGAAGGCCTGCAACGTGCTGGATTTTGACGATCTGATCCTGTTGCCGACCCTGCTGTTACAGCGCAATGAAGAGGTGCGTGAACGCTGGCAGAACAAGATTCGCTATCTGCTGGTGGATGAATATCAGGATACCAACACCAGTCAGTATGAGATGGTGAAGCTGCTGGTGGGGCAGCGTGCGCGGTTTACCGTCGTCGGCGATGATGACCAGTCGATCTACTCCTGGCGCGGAGCACGGCCGCAGAACCTGGTCCTGCTGAGCCAGGATTTCCCGGCGCTGCAGGTGATTAAGCTGGAACAGAACTACCGTTCTTCCGGGCGCATACTAAAAGCCGCTAACATCCTGATTGCCAACAACCCGCACGTCTTCGAAAAACGCCTGTTTTCCGAGCTGGGATATGGCGCAGAGCTTAAAGTGCTTTCAGCGAACCATGAAGAACATGAAGCGGAGCGGGTGACCGGGGAACTGATCGCCCACCACTTTATCAATAAGACGCAATATAAAGATTACGCCATTCTCTACCGCGGCAACCATCAGTCGCGGGTCTTTGAAAAGATGCTGATGCAAAACCGCATCCCGTACAAAATTTCGGGCGGTACGTCGTTCTTTTCACGGCCCGAGATTAAAGACCTGTTGGCCTATCTGCGCGTGCTGACCAACCCGGATGATGACAGCGCTTTCCTGCGTATCGTTAATACGCCAAAGCGCGAAATCGGCCCGGCCACCTTGCAAAAGCTGGGCGAGTGGGCGATGACCCGTAACAAAAGCTTGTTTACCGCCAGTTTTGATATGGGCCTCAACCAGACGCTAACCGGTCGCGGCTATGATGCGCTCACCGGGTTTACGCAGTGGCTGGCTGATATCCAGCGCCTGGCGGAGCGCGAACCGGTCGCCGCGGTGCGCGATCTGATTCGCGGGGTGGATTATGAATCCTGGCTGTATGAGACCTCTCCGAGCCCGAAGGCCGCAGAAATGCGGATGAAAAACGTCAATCAGCTGTTCAGCTGGATGACGGAGATGCTCGAGGGCAGCGACATAGACGAGCCAATGACCCTGACCCAGGTGGTCACCCGTTTTACTCTGCGCGATATGATGGAGCGCGGCGAGTCCGATGAAGAGTCGGATCAGGTGCAGTTGATGACCCTGCACGCCTCAAAGGGGCTGGAGTTTCCCTACGTCTATCTGGTGGGTATGGAAGAGGGGCTGCTGCCGCATCAGAGTAGCATCGATGAAGACAACGTGGATGAAGAGCGCCGCCTGGCGTATGTCGGGATTACCCGCGCGCAAAAAGAGCTGACCTTCACGCTGTGTAAAGAGCGTCGTCAGTACGGAGAGCTGGTGCGCCCTGAGCCCAGCCGTTTTCTGCTGGAGCTACCGCAGGATGACCTGATCTGGGAGCAGGAGCGCAAGGTTATCTCGCCGGAGGAGCGGATGCATAAAGGGCAGGCCAACGTCGCCAATATTCGCGCGATGCTGGCAAAAGCGAAAGGGAAGTAGTACGACCGCGTATCTCCCGGTGGCACGCAGCGGGAGATTTTACTGAGCCCGCTGCTTATCAGGCGAAATTAAGCCACTTCGAGAGCCCAGTGGACATAGCTTTGCCACTGGCACTCCTGCTCCACCATCTCCCGACCCAGCGGATGACTTTCCAGCCACCCCTCCGGCAGCGTCAGCACCAGTTTCTCGCCGTCGACGGCGAGTGAAATGGCCGGCAGCAGATCGTCGCGACGGCGGCTGGCAAACAGGATCGCCAGACGCAGCAGCCGACACAGGTGCTCAGCAACCCGCGGTTTCACCGCATTTTGTTGATGGAGCGAGGAGAGGTCGATGGTATTGGTCTGGTTGAGCAGCAGCGTGGCGAGCAGTTTTTTCTGCGCCGGCGTGAAGCCGGGGAGATCGAGGTTGCTCACCAGATAGGCGGCGTGCTGCGGGGCGCGTTTAAAATCGACGCTCAGGCCAATTTCGTGCAGCTCGCAGGCGCTGGCGAGCAGCTCGCGGCTGAGCGATTCCAGCTCCCAGGCATCGTCCAGCTGATTCACCAGATGCGCGGCGAGTTGGGTTACACGCTGGGCCTGCTCGGTGTCGATCATGAAGCGGCGTTGAATATTGCGCAGCGTACGGCTACGGATATCCTGATCGACGGACAGATGCAGCATGCCGTAAACCAGGCCTTCACGGAGCGCACCGCCCGCGAGGGTCATACACTGAATATTCAGTTCGCTGAAGATGGCGATAAGTATGGCCAGCCCGCTGGGGAAAACCAGCGCTCGTTCTAAGGTTAAACCTTCGATTTCAAGCTCTTCCAGGCGCCCGCACTGGATCGCACGCTGCTTGAGCTGCTGCAATTTAGCCAGGGTGATACGCTCGTCCATTCCCTGCGCCATCATGATTTCCTGCAGAGCCTGAACGGTACCGGATGCGCCGACGCAAACTTTCCAGCCGTGGTAATTCAGGATGTCAGTAATCGGACGCAGAACTTCCCGAGCCGCATTTTCTGCGAGATCGAAGTTTTCTTTTGTCAGGTTGCGATCGGCGAAGTAGCGTTCCAGCCAGGTGACGCACCCCATCGACAGGCTAAAAAGAGAGGTGGTCTGTGCCCCCGTACCAGTCACCAGTTCGGTACTGGCGCCGCCAATATCGACAACCAGGCGCCGGTCTTCGCCGCCGGTCGTATGGGCAACGCCTTGATAAATCAGACGGGCTTCTTCTTCACCGCTGATTACCTGCACCGGACAGCCGAGAATTTCCCGGGCCTTGGCTAAAAACTCGTCGGCATTGACGGCCAGGCGCAGCGTGGCGGTGGCCACAACGCGAATCTGAATGGGGGGGATATCCTGCAGGCGTTCGGCAAACAGACGCAAACACTGCCATCCACGCTCCATCGCTTCCGCGGAGAGCGTGTTATCGCTGTTCAGGCCAGCGGCCAGACGCACTTTGCGCTTGATGCGGCTGAGCGTCTGGATGCTCCCGGCCACCTCGCGTACAACCAACATATGAAAGCTATTAGAACCAAGATCGATAGCTGCATAAAGCGAGGTGGAACTGAGCATAAATGTATTTAACCTGAACGACGACGGTTACGAGGCGGACCGCTGCGACGCGGGCCATTGCCAGTGCGCGGGCGCGTCAGGCGCAGCGGCTTAGGCAAATCTGTCATAAGTGCATCTGGGTTGTATTTGCTGACCGGAATAGAGTGACCGGTGTAGGTCTCAATCGCCGGAAGATTCAGCGCGTACTCTTCGCAGGCCAGGCTGATGGAGTGACCGCTGGCGCCCGCGCGACCGGTACGGCCGATACGGTGGACGTAATCTTCACAGTCGTCCGGCAGGTCATAGTTAAAGACATGCGTTACGGCCGGGATATGCAGACCACGTGCAGCAACGTCGGTCGCCACCAGAATGTCGATATCGCCACGGGTGAACTCTTCAAGAATCCGCAGACGTTTTTTCTGTGCGACGTCGCCGGTTAACAAACCGACGCGATGACCGTCTGCTGCCAGGTGGCCCCAGATATCTTCGCAACGATGTTTAGTGTTCGCGAAAATAATGGCGCGATCCGGCCACTCTTCTTCCAGAAGCGTCTGCAGCAGGCGCATTTTTTCTTCGTTGGAAGGATAGAACAGCTCTTCTTTAATCCGGTGACCCGTTTTCTGTTCCGGCTCGACTTCAACATATTCGGCGTTGTTCATTTGTTCAAACGCCAGTTCGCGGACACGGTAAGAAAGGGTTGCGGAGAACAGCATGTTCAGACGCTGATTGGTCGGCGGCATGCGACGGAACAGCCAGCGGATATCTTTAATAAAGCCGAGATCGTACATGCGATCGGCTTCATCCAGTACGACGACCTGAATCGCACCAAGGTTAATGTGATTCTGTTTAGCGTAATCAATAAGACGACCGGTGGTACCGATCAGAATATCGACGCCGCTTTCCAGCACTTTCAGCTGCTTATCGTAGCCATCGCCGCCGTACGCCAGACCCAGCTTCAGGCCAGTGGCCGCAGCCAGCGGTTCTGCGTCAGCGTGAATTTGTACCGCCAGCTCACGCGTAGGAGCCATGATCAGCGCACGCGGTTGGTTTACCTGGCGGTCAGCGCTGGCCGGGTGAGAGAGAAGGTAATGAAACGTTGACGTCAGGAACGCCATCGTTTTTCCGGTACCGGTTTGCGCCTGCCCGGCGACATCACGACCTTCCAGCGTTAGCGGAAGAGCGAGTGCCTGAATGGGCGTACAATTATGAAACCCTTTCTTTTCAAGGGCTTCAATCACTGCCGGGTGCAGGGCGAAGTCGGAAAACTTCTGTTCTGTTAAATGTGTTTTGCTCATAGTGTGGTAGAATATCAGCTAACTATTGCATTAAGAAAGCGTATCCGTTGAAATAACGTCAACCTTTCGTTGGCTATACGCGAAATGACTTAAGGTGCATCTACGGCAACCTGATGAATCCTCGAAAGCTTAGACTACTCAGCGAGTCGAGGAGAATTAATCTACCGGGAACGGTTTGAAGGCGGTTTGCTTTGGCTCCTGCAAGACGACATCCATGAGGGATCGGATCGCGCAGTGGCCAGTAATAGAGGCATCCTGAAAAATAACGTGTATAACGTAGCATCGGCACGTCGTTGATGTCTGCGACACCAACACACCAGGCTTATTCCTGTGGAGTTAAATATGAGCGATAAAATTATTCACCTGACTGACGACAGTTTTGACACGGACGTACTCAAGGCTGACGGGCTAACCCTCGTCGATTTCTGGGCAGAGTGGTGCGGTCCGTGCAAAATGATCGCCCCGATTCTGGATGAGATCGCTGAAGAGTATCAGGGCAAACTGACCGTAGCTAAACTGAACATCGATCAGAACCCGGGTACTGCGCCGAAATACGGCATTCGCGGCATCCCGACTCTGCTGCTGTTTAAGAACGGCGAAGTGGCGGCAACTAAGGTTGGCGCACTGTCTAAAGGCCAGCTGAAAGATTTCCTCGACGCCAACCTGGCGTAAGCAGTTTGCCATTCCGGCGTCCGGGTTCCTATTTTTAGCGGAACTCTGGACGCCCGGCCAGAGTCGTGCTAAGTTAACTTCAGACTTCGTTTTAAACATACCTTATTGTTTGAATCTTGTTTTACCCGAAGCGTCCCGCAGAAAATGCGCGAGAGGCTACAAATTCCGGGCTTTTCACTCATTCCGTTTTGTCGTTCCAGCTCTGCGTTCTTTCCTGTGACCAGGCAACGTACAGGCACGAGATGAAGGCCGTTAACAGGCATGGATGTTCCTGCCATACCATTCACAACATTAAGTTCGAGTTCTACCCCGAGTTTAAGAACCCACACCATTATGAATCTTACCGAATTAAAGAATACGCCGGTTTCTGAGCTGATTACTCTCGGCGAAAATATGGGGCTGGAAAACCTGGCCCGTATGCGTAAGCAGGATATTATTTTTGCCATCCTCAAGCAGCATTCGAAGAGTGGCGAGGATATCTTTGGCGATGGCGTACTGGAGATACTGCAGGATGGATTTGGTTTCCTCCGCTCCGCAGACAGCTCCTACCTCGCCGGTCCCGATGACATCTACGTATCCCCAAGCCAAATCCGCCGTTTCAACCTCCGCACTGGTGACACCATTTCCGGTAAGATTCGTCCTCCTAAAGAGGGTGAGCGTTACTTTGCGCTGTTGAAAGTTAACGAAGTTAACTACGACAAGCCGGAAAACGCGCGTAATAAGATCCTGTTCGAGAACTTGACGCCGCTGCATGCGAACTCACGTCTGCGCATGGAACGTGGTAACGGTTCAACCGAAGACTTAACCGCACGTGTGCTGGATCTGGCTTCGCCAATTGGTCGCGGTCAGCGTGGTCTGATTGTTGCACCGCCGAAAGCCGGTAAAACCATGCTGCTGCAGAATATCGCGCAGAGCATCGCGTACAACCATCCTGACTGCGTGCTGATGGTGCTGCTGATCGACGAACGTCCGGAAGAAGTGACCGAGATGCAGCGTCTGGTTAAAGGTGAAGTGGTTGCTTCTACCTTTGACGAACCGGCTTCTCGCCACGTTCAGGTTGCCGAGATGGTTATCGAGAAGGCGAAACGTCTGGTTGAGCACAAGAAAGACGTTATCATTCTGCTCGACTCCATTACTCGTCTGGCACGTGCCTACAACACCGTTGTTCCGGCTTCCGGTAAAGTATTGACCGGTGGTGTGGATGCCAACGCCCTGCATCGTCCGAAGCGTTTCTTCGGTGCAGCACGTAACGTGGAAGAGGGCGGTAGCCTGACAATCATCGCCACCGCGCTGATTGATACCGGCTCCAAAATGGATGAGGTTATCTACGAAGAGTTTAAAGGCACCGGTAACATGGAGCTGCATCTCTCGCGTAAAATCGCTGAAAAACGCGTCTTCCCGGCTATCGACTACAACCGTTCCGGTACCCGTAAAGAAGAGCTGCTCACCACCCAGGAAGAGCTGCAGAAGATGTGGATCCTGCGTAAAATTATCCATCCGATGGGTGAGATTGACGCGATGGAGTTCCTCATCAACAAACTGGCGATGACCAAAACGAACGATGACTTCTTCGATATGATGAAGCGCTCGTAAGTTAAAAAAAAGCCCAAAAACGCCACGCAATCGCGTGGCGTTTTGTTTTTTGGGTTTGTATGATCCAGGAAGGGAAAAGGAAGCAGGGATTATCGTATGATTAGCGCACCACTCCAGGCAGAGATGATTTTAACAGACTAAAATCTATACAATAAATTTGTAATGTTCTGCTTTACCCCTTCAGGAGTTGAGACATCGTCGTTATACTTCCCGGATTAACCATGCTGAGAGCACATGTGTTGTGAATTTACTCACTGCTATTACTGAATTAATCAGTATTTTCTTATTCACTACCCTTTTTATATTTGTTGCCCGAAAAGCAGCAAAAAAAGTCGGGTTAGTGGATAAACCTAACTATCGAAAACGGCACCAGGGTTTGGTTCCGTTAGTGGGTGGCATCTCAGTTTATGCTGGCATTTGTTTTACTTTTGCCATCGCTGATTATTACATTCCCCATTCATCCTTATATCTGGCCTGTGCCGGCATCCTTGTGCTGGTCGGTGCGCTGGATGACCGGTTTGATATCAGTGTAAAAATTCGCGCGGTGATTCAGGCCGCCATTGCCGTTGTCATGATGACGGCAGGAAATCTGCACCTGAGTAGTCTGGGCTATATTTTTGGTTCGTGGGAGCTGGTCCTCGGCCCCTTTGGTTTCTTCCTCACCCTTTTTGCCGTCTGGGCCGCGATTAACGCCTTTAATATGGTCGATGGTATCGACGGCCTGCTCGGCGGTCTGTCATCGGTCTCCTTTGCGGCAACCGGCATTATTCTGTGGTTTGACGGCCAATACAGCCTGGCAATGTGGTGTTTTGCGATGATAGCCGCCATTCTGCCCTATATTTTACTTAACCTCGGCGCGCTTGGCCGTCGTTATAAAGTTTTTATGGGGGATGCCGGCAGTACCATGATTGGCTTCACCATCATCTGGATTCTGCTGGAAACGACCCAGGGCAAAACGCATCCCATTAGCCCGGTGACCGCCCTGTGGATTATTGCGATTCCGTTGATGGATATGGTGGCGATTATGTATCGTCGCCTGCGTAAAGGCATGAGTCCGTTCTCTCCGGATCGCCAGCATATTCATCATTTGATCATGCGTGCCGGGTTTACTTCCCGACAGGCGTTTGTCCTGATCACGCTGGCGGCCGCGCTGCTGGCGCTGGTGGGCGTGGTGGCGGAATATACCCGTATCGTTCCTGAATGGGTGATGTTAATTCTCTTTTTGTTGGCCTTTTTCCTTTATGGCTACTGCATTAAACGCGCATGGAAAGTGGCGCGACTGGTTAAGCGCATCAGACGCAGAATACGGCGACACAGCGGCAATAATCCAAAATTAACCAAGTAGAACTGGGGACGTGATGACTCAACCATTACCGGGAGCACAAGCAGTGAACGTTGAGAATGAGCTGGATATTCGCGGGCTGTTTCGCGCCTTATGGGCAGGAAAAATCTGGATAGCCGGTATGGCCGTGCTATTTGCGCTGATCGTTCTGGTTTACGCCTTCTTTGCTCGCCAGGAGTGGAGCGCAACGGCGATAACCGATCGGCCAACCGTGAATATGCTGGGCGGTTACTATTCTCAACAGCAGTTCTTACGCAATCTGGATATTAAAGCCAATCTGGTTCCTGTCGACCAGCCGTCGGCGATGGATCAAGCCTACAAAGAGTTCATCATGCAGCAGGGATCCTGGGATACCCGCCGCGATTTTTGGTTGCAAACCGACTATTACAAACAGCGCCAGTCGGGCAATGCCCGCGCGGACGCTGCGCTGCTGGACGATCTGATTAACAATATTCAGTTCATGCCCGGCGACCCGCTAAAAAATGTTAACGACAGCGTGAAGCTGACGGCCGAGACCGCGGCGGATGCCAATAATCTGCTGCGCCAGTACGTGGCCTTCGCCAGCCAGCGTGCGGCAGGGCATCTGAATGACGAGCTGAAAGGTGCCTGGGCGGCCCGCACCGTGCAGATGAAAGCACAGGTGAAGCGCCAGGAAGAGGTGGCGCGCGAAATTTTCAACCGTCGTACTCACAGCGTGGAAGAGGCGTTGAAAGTGGCGCAGCAGCACAACATCTCCCGCAGTGAAACGGATATCCCGGCCGATCAGCTGCCGGATTCCGAGCTGTTCTTGCTCGGCAGGCCAATGCTGCAGGCGCGGCTGGAAAACTTGCAAGCGGTGGGGCCGGAATACGATCTCGACTATGACCAAAGCCGGGCCATGCTGAATACGCTCAACGTCGGACCGACATTAGATCCACGTTTTCAGACTTACCGGTATTTGCGTACGCCGGAAGAACCGGTAAAACGCGATAGCCCGCGGCGCGTATTTCTGATGGTGATGTGGGGTATCGTGGGCGCGCTCATCGGCGCAGGCGTTGCATTATCGCGACGCAGAGTCCAGTGAATGCGGCCTGTGATGGAGCATTAATCAACTTCATCACCTAATCGAAGAGAATCGATGTGAAAGTACTAACGGTATTTGGCACCAGACCCGAAGCCATCAAAATGGCACCTCTGGTTCATGCGCTGGCAAAAGATCCTCACTTTGAGGCGAAAGTTTGCGTCACGGCGCAGCATCGGGAGATGCTCGACCAGGTGTTGAAACTTTTTTCTATTGTGCCGGATTACGACCTCAATATTATGCAGCCAGGTCAGGGCCTGACGGAAATCACCTGCCGTATCCTCGAAGGGTTAAAACCGGTGCTGGAATCGTTCAAACCGGACGTTGTGCTGGTTCACGGCGATACCACGACGACGATGGCTGCAAGTCTGGCCGCGTTCTATCAGCGTATCCCGGTCGGACACGTCGAAGCGGGGTTGCGAACCGGCGATCTGAGCTCGCCGTGGCCGGAAGAGGGGAACCGTACGCTGACCGGACATCTGGCAACCTACCACTTTGCCCCGACAGAAACCTCGCGGCAGAATCTGCTCCGCGAAAATATCACCGATGGCCATATCACGGTCACCGGCAATACGGTCATTGATGCGTTGTTCTGGGTTCGCGACCGGGTGCTGGGCGATGAGGCGCTGCGTAACGTACTGATGCAGCGCTACCCTTTCCTGGCGAACGGCAAGAAGATGATTCTGGTCACCGGCCACCGCCGGGAAAGCTTTGGCCGCGGGTTTGAGCAAATTTGCCACGCGCTGGCAGAAATCGCCGCCAGCAATCCCGATGTCCAGATTGTGTACCCGGTGCACCTGAACCCGAACGTCAGCGAGCCGGTGAACCGTATTCTCGGTCATGTCGATAACGTGATGTTGATTGAACCGCAGGATTATCTGCCGTTTGTCTGGTTGATGGATCGCGCATGGCTGATCCTCACCGACTCCGGCGGTATTCAGGAGGAGGCGCCATCGTTAGGGAAACCGGTACTGGTGATGCGTGAGATGACGGAGCGCCCGGAGGCGATTGCCGCAGGTACCGTGCGTCTGGTCGGGACCGACAGCCAGCGTATCGTCGCTGAAGTCACGCATTTGCTGCAGGATGATGCCGCGTATCAGGCAATGAGCCGGGCGCATAATCCTTACGGCGATGGTCAGGCATGTCGCCGTATTTTGTCCGCACTTAAAAATAATCAGGTAACGCTATGAGTTTTTCTACCATTTCAGTGATTGGCCTTGGATATATTGGCCTGCCAACCGCTGCCGCGTTCGCCTCCCGGCAAAAGCGGGTGGTCGGCGTTGATATCAATCAACATGCCGTGGAGACCATTAACCGTGGCGAGATTCATATCGTAGAGCCGGATCTGGCGAGCGTGGTCAAAACGGCGGTTGAGCAGGGCTATTTATGTGCGACGACCGAGCCGGTTGCGGCAGATGCATACCTGATTGCCGTACCCACCCCGTTCAAAGATCTGCATGAACCGGATATGGTCTTCGTCGAGTCGGCGGCAAAATCCATTGCGCCAGTGCTGAAGAAGGGGGCGCTGGTGATTCTGGAGTCCACTTCTCCGGTTGGTTCGACGGAGCAAATGGCCGCGTGGCTCGCTGAAATGCGCCCGGACCTGAGCTTCCCGCAGCAGGCTGGTGAAGCGGCGGATGTCAATATTGCCTACTGCCCGGAGCGCGTGTTGCCAGGCCAGGTCATGGTCGAGCTGATTAAAAACGACCGCGTTATCGGCGGTATGTCGCCGGTTTGCTCCGCCCGCGCCAGCGAGCTGTATAAAATTTTTCTCGAAGGCGAATGCGTAGTCACCAACTCCCGCACCGCCGAGATGTGTAAGCTGACCGAAAACAGCTTCCGCGACGTTAACATTGCGTTTGCGAACGAGCTGTCGCTGATCTGCGCTGAGCAGGACATTAACGTCTGGGAGCTGATTCGCCTGGCGAACCGTCATCCGCGCGTGAATATTCTGCAGCCGGGACCTGGGGTAGGAGGACACTGCATCGCCGTCGACCCGTGGTTCATCGTGGCGCAAAATCCGCAGCAGGCGCGGCTGATTCGCACCGCTCGTGAAGTTAACGACCATAAACCTGACTGGGTTATCGAGCAGGTCAAAGCCCGGGTCGCCGATTGTCTGGCCGCCAGTAATAAACGCGCCAGTGAGCTGAAGATCGCCTGTTTTGGCCTGGCTTTTAAGCCGAATATCGACGATTTGCGCGAAAGCCCGGCGATGTCGATCGCTATGCAAATCGCCCGCTGGCACAGCGGTGAAACGCTGGTCGTGGAACCCAATATTCACCAGCTTCCGGCGAAACTTGACGGTCTGTGTACGCTGGCCTTGCTGGATGACGCATTGGCGAACGCCGATGTGCTGGTGATGCTGGTTGACCATCACGAGTTTAAAGCCATCAGCGGCGATAGTGTGACGCAGGATTATATTGTCGATACCAAAGGGGTGTGGCGGTGAGTACGGTTCTGGTCACCGGTGCAAGCCTGTGTTCTATGCCAGCCTCTGGCCGTGACCAATCTAACCAGGACTCCTTCCATGTCTCTGCGCGCCAGTATTGAACCCCTGGAGTGGGAAAATCGCTTCTTCGGCATCCAGAGCGCGATTGTGCGCTTTGGCGATGACGCCCCGCCGCTGACGGCTCAGGCGCTGGCCGGCTGGACGCGTTTGCAGGCGAAGATTGCGGCGGATGATGGCGTGCGGCTGGATGCGCTACAGCAGCTGGGTTTCCAGCTCGTAGAAGGCGAAGTCGATCTGGCACTGCCGGTCGGTCGGTCTGCCGATGCGGGCTGTGAAGTGGCTACGGCGGCAGAGATTCCACGACTGCGCGAGCTGGCGGCGCAGGCCTTTGCGCAAAGCCGCTTCCGCGCGCCCTGGTATGCTGCCGATGCCAGCGGCCGTTTCTACGCCCAATGGATTGAAAACGCGGTACGGGGAACCTTCGATAACCAGTGTCTTATTTTTCGCGCCGCCGATGGCGACATTCGCGCTTTTGTTTCACTGCGTCAGCTCAATGAGACGGATGCCCGAATCGGCCTGCTGGCCGGTCGCGGCGCGGGTGCTGAACTGATGCAGGCCGCACGGCATTGGGCCGAACTCCGCGGGCTGTCTACACTGCGGGTGGCAACCCAGATGGGGAACACCGCCGCGCTTAAACGTTATATTCTCAGCGGTGCGAATGTGGAAAACACCGCGTACTGGTTATACAGGTGACATGATGATTCCATTTAACGCACCGCCGGTGGTGGGAAGCGAGCTTGATTATATGCAATCCGCGATGGACAGCGGAAAACTGTGCGGCGACGGCGGATTTACCCGCCGCTGCCAGCAGTGGATGGAGCAGCGGTTCGGGACTGCCAAAGCACTGTTGACGCCTTCCTGCACCGCTTCGCTGGAAATGGCCGCGCTGCTGCTGGATATCCAGCCGGGCGATGAAGTGATTATGCCGAGCTATACCTTTGTCTCCACCGCCAACGCCTTTGTATTGCGCGGGGCGAAAATCGTCTTTGTCGATATTCGTCGCGATACGATGAATATCGATGAAACCAAAATTGAAGCGGCAATCACTGAGAAAACCCGCGCTATTGTGCCGGTACACTATGCCGGCGTGGCCTGTGAGATGGACACCATCATGGCCCTTGCCAGCAAGTACAATCTGTTCGTAGTGGAAGATGCCGCGCAGGGCGTCATGTCGACTTACAAAGGGCGAGCGCTGGGCACGATCGGCCATATCGGCTGTTTCAGTTTCCATGAAACCAAAAATTATACTGCCGGTGGTGAAGGTGGCGCGACGCTGGTTAACGATCGTAAGCTGATCGATCGTGCGGAAATTATCCGCGAAAAAGGGACCAACCGTAGCCAGTTCTTCCGCGGGCTGGTGGATAAATACACCTGGCGCGATATCGGCTCCAGCTATCTGATGTCTGACCTGCAGGCGGCATATCTGTGGGCGCAGCTGGAAGCGGCGGAACAGATTAACCAGCAACGTTTAACGCTCTGGCAGCGCTATTATGATGCGCTGCTGCCACTGGCACGGGCCGGTCGCATCGATCTGCCGGTCATTCCGGCCGACTGCGGGCACAACGCGCACATGTTTTATATTAAGCTGCGCGATATTGACGATCGCAGTAACCTGATCGCCTGGCTAAAAGAGGCCGAAATTCTGGCCGTGTTCCACTACATTCCGCTGCATAGCTGCCCGGCGGGGGAGCACTTTGGCGAATTCCGCGGTGACGATCGTCATACCACCCAGGAGAGCGAACGTCTGCTGCGCCTGCCGCTGTTCTATAACCTGTCGTCAGCCAATCAGCGTACGGTGATTAATTCGCTGCTGAGCTATTTCTCCTGATATGTCGCTGGCTAAAGCTTCACTGTGGACCGCCGCGTCCACGCTGGTCAAAATTGGGGCCGGACTGCTGGTGGTTAAACTACTGGCTGTCTCCTTTGGCCCGGCAGGGGTGGGTCAGGCCGGTAACTTTCGCCAGCTGGTGACCGTGCTTGGCGTACTGGCGGGCGCCGGTATTTTCAACGGCGTCACCAAACTGGTCGCGCAGCATCATGACGATCGCCAGCAGCTGAATAAGGTCGTCGGCACCTCCTCAGCGATGGTGCTTGGCTTCTCAACGCTGCTGGCGCTGGTCTTTCTGCTGGCGGCCGCGCCGGTCAGCCAGGGGCTGTTCGGCCACACGCACTATCAGGGGCTGGTGCGGCTGGTGGCGCTGGTGCAGATGGGCATTGCCTGGGCAAACCTGCTGCTGGCCTTGATGAAAGGTTTTCGCGATGCGGCGGGTAATGCCCTGTCGCTGATCGCCGGTAGCCTGATTGGTGTCGTGGCCTATTACGCCTGCTATCACTTCGCGGGCTATCAGGGGGCGCTGCTCGGGCTGGCGCTGGTGCCGGCGCTGGTGGTGATCCCGGCGGCAATCGTGCTATGGCGGCGCGGGACAATCCCGCTCAGCGCACTGCGTCCGCGTTGGGATAACGGCCTTGCGGGACAGCTTTCCAAATTTACCCTGATGGCGCTGATTACCTCGGTGACGCTGCCGGTGGCTTACGTGATGATGCGTAACCTGCTGGCGGAGCATTATGACTGGGAGGCGGTTGGGATCTGGCAAGGGGTCAGCAGCATTTCCGATGCCTACCTGCAGTTTATCACCGCATCGTTTAGCGTCTACCTGCTGCCTACGCTCTCCCGATTGACGGCCAAATCAGAGATTACCCGTGAGATCGGCAAATCATTAAAATTTGTCCTGCCGGCGGTGGCAGTGGCGAGCTTAACCGTCTGGCTACTGCGCGACTTTGCCATCTGGCTGCTGTTTTCTGACCGCTTTACGGCGATGCGCGACCTGTTTGCCTGGCAACTGGTCGGCGATGTGCTGAAGGTCGGCGCCTATGTTTATGGCTATCTGGTGATTGCGAAAGCGTCGCTGCGTTTTTATATACTCACGGAAATCAGCCAGTTCACGCTGTTGACCGCATTCTCGCACTGGCTGATCCCGGCGCACGGCGCGATTGGCGCAGCGCAGGCGTATATGGCTACGTATATTGTTTATTTCGCCCTCTGTAGTGGCGTATTTTTACTCTGGCGTAAACGGGCATGACAGCACTGATACATGTACTGGGATCGGATATCCCACACCACAACCAGACCGTGTTGCGGTTCTTTAACGACGAGCTGGCCGTCCATGACGAGCAGGCGCGTAGGTTTATGGTCGTCGGTGATGCAACGGGAGTGCGCGAGGCCTGTCCGGCCTTGTCTGTCACCTGTTATCCCGGAAAAAAATCCCTGGCACAGGCGGTGATAGCTCTGGCAAAAGCCGATCGCCAACAGCGCTTTTTCTTCCACGGCCAGTTTAATACCGGGCTGTGGCTGGCGCTGTTGAGCGGGGGGATTCGTCCTGCCCAGTTTAACTGGCATATCTGGGGTGCCGATCTGTATGAAAATTCGTCCAGCCTGAAGTTTCGCCTGTTCTATCCGCTGCGGCGTCTTGCCCAGGGCCGGGTCGGGCGCGTTTTTGCCACCCGGGGCGATCTCAGCTGGTTTGCTCGCCGTCATCCGCGCGTGCCCGGCGAACTGCTCTATTTTCCGACGCGCATGGATCCGGCGCTCAATTCGCTGGCCGATAGCGCACCGCACGCCGAGACGCTGACGATTCTGGTCGGGAACTCGGGTGACCGCAGTAATGAGCATATTGCGGCGCTGCGCGCTATCCATCAGCAATTTGGCGATACGGTAAACGTGATCGTGCCGATGGGGTATCCGGAAAACAATACGGACTATATTAACGAGGTCCGTGAAGCGGGCGCTGCGCTATTTAGCGCCACGCACCTGCAGATTCTCAGTGAGAAGCTGGCGTTTCCTGATTATCTGAATCTGCTGCGCCGCTGCGATCTGGGCTATTTCCTGTTTGCTCGCCAGCAGGGCATCGGCACACTATGTTTATTAATTCAGGCAGGGATACCCTGCGTGCTGAACCGGGAAAACCCGTTCTGGCAGGATATGACGGAGCAGAATATTCCGGTGCTGTTTACCGGCGATGCGCTGGATGTTGCCGTGGTGCGTGAAGCCCAGCGTCAGCTGGCAAGCGTTGATAAGAACCAGATTGCTTTCTTCCGGCCGAACTACCTGGCGGGCTGGCAGCAGGCATTGCAGATTGCCGCGGGGGTCAACGCATGACATTAATGCAATTTTGCGGGCTGCTGGTGGTCTGGCTGCTGTCAACGCTGTTTATCGCCACCGCGACGTATTTTGAGTTTCGCCGCGTGCGCTTTAACTTCAATGTGTTCTTCTCGTTGCTGTTTCTGCTGACTTTCTTCTTTGGTTTCCCGCTGACCAGTATCCTGGTGTTCCGCTTTGATGTCAGCGTTGCTCCGCCGGATGTGCTGTTGCAAACCTTACTGGTGTCGGTCTGTTTCTATGCGGTCTATTACGTGACCTATAAAACGCGTCTGCGTTCGGCCACGCACGACAGCCAGCGGCGGCCGCTCTTTACGATGAACCGCGTGGAAACGCATCTGGCATGGATCATTCTGCTGGGCCTGGCGCTGCTGTGCGTCGGGATTTTCTTTGCCCACAATGGCTTCCTGCTGTTTAAGCTCAACTCCTACAGTCAGATCTTCTCTGCCGAAGTCTCCGGCGTGGCGCTGAAGCGCTTTTTCTATTTCTTTATCCCGGCGATGCTGGTGGTCTATTTCCTGCGCCAGGATTATAAGGCGTGGATATTCTTCCTGCTCAGCACCGTGGCGTTTGGGCTGCTGACCTATGCCATCGTCGGCGGGACCCGCGCGAATATCATTATCGCTTTCGCCATTTTCCTGTTTATCGGCATTATTCGCGGCTGGATCAGCCTGTGGATGCTGGCGGCGGCTGGCGTCCTGGGCATCGTGGGAATGTTCTGGCTGGCGCTTAAGCGCTATGGCATGAACGTCAGCGGCGATGAAGCGTTTTATACCTTCCTCTATTTGACCCGCGATACGTTTTCGCCGTGGGAAAATCTGGCGCTGCTGCTGCAAAACTACGACAAGATTGCCTTCCAGGGGCTGGCGCCGATGATCAGGGATTTCTACGTCTTTATCCCCAGCTGGATGTGGCATAGCCGACCATCGATGGTGCTCAATACCGCTAACTACTTTACCTGGGAAGTGCTGAATAACCACTCCGGCCTGGCAATCTCGCCGACGCTGATCGGCTCGCTGGTGGTGATGGGGGGGATCTGGTTTGTTCCGCTGGGTGCGGTGGCGGTCGGACTGATTATTAAGTGGTTTGACTGGCTGTATGAGCTGGGTAACCGCGAGAGTAACCGTTATAAAGCGGCTATTCTGCACAGTTTCTGTTTTGGCGCTATCTTCAACATGATAGTGCTGGCGCGCGAAGGGCTGGACTCATTTGGCTCCCGCGTGGTGTTTTTCCTCGTGATCTTTGGTATCTGCTTACTGGCGGCGAAATTGCTGTACTGGTTCCTGGATAGCGCGGGACTGATTCACCGGCGGGTTAAACCGCTTTCGCAACCTCAGGTCAGATAAGGATGGACATGACTGAGACTATTTCTGCGCCGTTGTATCTGCTGAGAGGGTTACAACTCATTGGTTGGCGCAATATGCAGCACGCTCTGGACTATCTGTATGCGGACGGCACTATCCGCCAGGGAACGCTGGTGGCAATCAACGCCGAAAAGATGTTGGCAGTCGAGGACGATCCCGAAGTTCGGGCGCTGATTGAAGCGGCTGAGTTTAAATATGCCGACGGCATTAGCGTGGTGCGTTCATTACGTAAAAAATATCCTCAGGCGCAGGTATCGCGCGTGGCGGGCGCTGACCTCTGGGAAGCGCTGATGGAACGGGCGGGCGCACAGGGGACCCCGGTTTTTCTGGTTGGCGGCAAGCCGGAGGTGTTGGCACAGACGGAGGCGCAGCTGCGTGCCCGCTGGAAGGTCAATATTGTCGGCAGTCAGGATGGGTATTTCGCTGCCGATCGGCGCCAGGCGTTGTTCGAGCGTATTCGCGATAGCGGCGCGAAAATCGTGACCGTGGCGATGGGCTCACCGCGTCAGGAGATCCTGATGCGCGACTGCCGGGAGGTCTATCCGCAGGCGCTGTATATGGGGGTTGGCGGCACCTACGATGTGTTCACCGGCCATGTCCACCGGGCGCCAAAATTCTGGCAGAACCTGGGGCTGGAGTGGTTCTATCGTTTGGTCTCTCAGCCGAGCCGGATTAAAAGACAGATTCGCCTGCTGCGATATTTACGTTGGTATTATACCGGTCAGCTCTGATATTCCACTGCAAACTGGCGAGTTTACGTACGTATTGTGTTTACTACAGTAACTCGCCTGATACTTTATTTGCCATTTCCTGAAAATTCATTAACCATTCGCATGCTTAATGCGCGGCGGGCAGCGTGTGCCGTCGTGCAGGCAAGAACATTTCCTTTCATTCATTAATAAAAATAACCGGTATATGGGCAAGACCATTCGCAGGTCGCGCCATGGCAAACCTGTCACTCCCCGGCGGCATGAATCGCTGTGCTACGGGAAGGTGTGAGGCTGGCCATCAGGCGTGCCGTTCGAGGGGCGAGGAACAAAAACCGGAAGCAGGGCAAACACAAGAGGTTATATGACAGAGAAAAAAGCGGAACTCCAGCGCGGACTGGAGGCCAGACACATTGAGCTTATCGCCCTTGGCGGGACGATTGGCGTGGGTTTGTTTATGGGGGCGGCAAGCACGCTGAAGTGGGCCGGTCCTTCGGTCCTGCTGGCGTATATTATCGCCGGTTTATTTGTCTTCTTTATCATGCGCTCAATGGGCGAAATGCTGTTCCTTGAGCCGGTGACCGGTTCATTCGCCGTTTACGCACACCGCTATATGAGCCCGTTTTTCGGCTATCTTACCGCCTGGTCATACTGGTTTATGTGGATGGCGGTCGGGATCTCGGAGATTACGGCTATCGGGGTGTATGTACAGTTCTGGTTCCCGGATATGGCGCAATGGATACCGGCGCTTATTGCCGTCGGGCTGGTGGCGCTGGCAAACCTGGCCGCAGTACGCCTGTACGGTGAGATCGAATTCTGGTTCGCGATGATAAAGGTCACCACCATCATTGTGATGATTGTCGTCGGGCTGGGGGTTATTTTCTTTGGCTTTGGTAATGGTGGGCACTCTATCGGCTTTGGCAACCTGACCGAGCACGGCGGCTTCTTTGCCGGCGGCTGGAAAGGGTTCCTGACGGCGCTGTGTATCGTGGTGGCCTCCTATCAGGGCGTTGAACTTATCGGCATCACCGCCGGTGAGGCGAAGAATCCGCAGGTCACGCTGCGCAGCGCGGTGGGTAAGGTTCTGTGGCGTATCCTGATTTTTTATGTGGGCGCGATTTTCGTGATTGTCACGATTTTCCCGTGGAATCAAATTGGTTCCGGCGGCAGTCCGTTCGTCCTGACCTTTGCGAAAATCGGTATTACTGCGGCGGCGGGTATTATCAACTTTGTGGTGCTGACGGCGGCGCTTTCCGGCTGTAATAGCGGGATGTATAGCTGCGGTCGTATGCTCTACGCGCTGGCGCGCAACCGGCAGCTGCCTGCGGCGATGGCGAAAGTTTCGCGCAATGGCGTACCGGCCGTGGGCGTCGCGCTGTCGATTCTGATTCTGCTGATTGGCTCCTGCCTGAACTATATTATTCCCAATCCGCAGCGGGTCTTCGTCTATGTCTATAGCGCAAGCGTACTGCCGGGCATGGTGCCGTGGTTTGTGATTCTGATTAGTCAGCTGCGTTTTCGCCGTGCGCATCAGAAGGAGATGGCCAGCCACCCGTTCCGTTCGCTGCTGTTCCCGTGGGCGAACTATTTCACGATGGCGTTTCTGGTTTGTGTGCTGATCGGCATGGGCTTTAATGACGACACCCGTATGTCGCTGTTCGTCGGAATACTTTTCCTGGCCCTCGTGACGCTTATTTATAAGGTGTTTGGTCTCGGTCGACATGGAAATGTCGATAAAACGACGGAATAAACGCCAAAGTGCACAAAGCGTGAGCAAACAGAAATTTTATTTAAAAAGGCACTAGACAGCGGGGGGGGAAGTCCGTATTATCCGACCCCGCAACGGCGCTAAGCGCCCGTAGCTCAGCTGGATAGAGCGCTGCCCTCCGGAGGCAGAGGTCTCAGGTTCGAATCCTGTCGGGCGCACCATTTAACCCGGTGCTTGAGCTGCGGTGGACTGTTAATTTAACAGTGCCGCGTGAAAAGATTTGCAGTGGTGGCTATAGCTCAGTTGGTAGAGCCCTGGATTGTGATTCCAGTTGTCGTGGGTTCGAATCCCATTAGCCACCCCATTATTTGATAGAGTTGTGAAATGCGAAGGTGGCGGAATTGGTAGACGCGCTAGCTTCAGGTGTTAGTGTTCTTACGGACGTGGGGGTTCAAGTCCCCCCCCTCGCACCACGACTTTAACGAATTGAACTAAAAATTCAAAAAGCAGTACATCGGCGAGTAGCGCAGCTTGGTAGCGCAACTGGTTTGGGACCAGTGGGTCGGAGGTTCGAATCCTCTCTCGCCGACCAATTTTGAACCCCGCTTCGGCGGGGTTTTTTGTTTTCTGTCGTATCGCAACAATCTTATATCTCCCTGATCTCCCGAATAAAAAGCGGCTATCCGTGCGCTATGCGAACGCGTAATTTCTTGGCCGGAATCCTCCCAATTTACCGTTGTGGCTAATGCAATTTCCACGGAACCTGTGCGATAATAAACGGGTAGATGCTCATTCCATCTCTTATGTTCGCCCTCGGGCCTCATAAACTCAGGAATGATGCAGAGCCGTTTACGGTGCTTATCGTCCACTGACAGATGTCGCGTTTATACGCACGTTCTTCACGCTGCTTCGACGCAGCCTGAGAGATACAGCGTATCGTCTCATCAAACACCATGGACATAACGTTGAGTGAAGCACCCAATTTGTTGTCAAACAGACCTGTTTTAACGCCTGCCCTGATTTCAGTGCAGGCGTTTTTTTATGCCCGCGACGGGATGAGCAGAAGAGAGCGAAGAGAAGCGCGCTATCGCCTCTGGAAGAGACGATAGCGAAAGGGCAGGTTAAGGCTGAGGATTGTTCTGTAGCGTTAACAGCAGGCCATCACGGCGCATTAATGCCGCTTCTTCTGGCTGATGCATACGGTCGAGCGTATCGGCCAGCCATGCATAATCAAAGGCATCCGGACGCTGCTTCAGCGCAGCACGGAACGCGATGCTGGCTTCCTGCCACTCGCCGTGGCGCATCAGGGATTGCCCCAGCGTGCTCCACAGTAAAGGCCGATCGCCGACCGATTTAATCTGCTGACGCAGCACTTTTTCCAGCTGCTCCGGATTATTCGTCTTCAGACGCGGAATAAGCATCACCAGGCGGTCATCATACTGCTTCTTCAGTCCGTCGATAATAATCTGCTGCGCGGTATCGTGATCGTCGCTCTCGATGAGCAGACTGGCCATCGCCACCTGCAGGGACACCTGGCCGCGAGTTTTGCGGTTCTGGTTTTTCCACCACTCACGTAACCCATCGCTTCCGCGATCGGCCAGGGTCTGGTCCATCAAGCCAATCCAGGCCTGCTGCTCCAGCGCGGCGCGGTGCTCTTCATCGCTGACGTTGGCTTTTGCCATTGACGGCAGGATATCCAGCAGTGAATTCCACGCGCCGGTGCGGGTATAGGCCTGCTCGGCCAGGCGCAAGACTTCCGGATGCCGTGGGGTAATCTCCAGCAGCTTATCAATGCCGTGGCGGGCCGCATGGTTTTCATTGCGGGCCAGCTGCAGGCGCACGCGCGCAATCTCGACCGGAATCAGATCGTCTCCGGCCAGCTCCGTGGCGCGCTCCAGATGCTGATTCGCCCGGGCTTCATCACCACGCTGCTGGGCCGCTTCCGCCGCCAGCAGATAGTTCACCACCGGTTGTTCGGCATGATCGGCATTCTTCGCCATCAGCTTCTCAACCTGCTGATAGTCGCCTTCCGCCAGCTTCAGCAATGCCTGTTCGGTTTGCTTACGTGCGCGACGGCGTTTGCGACCTACGAACCAGCCGCGGGTATGGGCGCCGGTACGGAAAATACGGCGGAACAGCCACTCAATCGCAAACAGTACCACCATGGTGAGGATCATGATGATCGCCAGTCCGGTTACGCTGGTTTCGATATTGTAGTTATCGGTCTGGATCAGAACGTAGCCCTGGTGCCCGGAGATAATCGGGCCGACAACGATCCCGGCGATCAGCAGTGCGAAGAGTAAGAGAATTTTCAGCATGCGTTACTCTCCTTGTGGCGCAGGTGCGGGTGCAGGTACAGGGGGCGTCGGCGCCGGGGCACTGCTCTGAGTCACGGCAGGCTGCGCCATCAGGTTGCGTACCCGCGTTTGCATCAGCTTCTCGAGAATGGCCTGGCTTTGCAGATTTTCCGGCACATTCATCGTGATGCTTTGCTGACTCAGCTTATCGACATCTTCCAGGAATGCCCTGGTCGTGGCATCTTCCGTGTCGTAATACGCGCGAACCCAGGTGGAAACATTATCCAGCGCTTGTTTGTATGTCTCTTCCTGATGGCGCGGTACCGCTTGTGCCGCAACCAGCAGACGGGAGCGAATATTTTCGCGCAGGTAGATATCCTGGTTTGGCGCCAGCAGCGGGACTGCCGTTTCGTCGCGGCGTCGAATGGTAATAAAGCTGTCCATAAAGCTCTGCCAGCTCTTTTGCAGATTCACGCGCCATTCGCCAATGGAGCTGGAGAGCTCTTCGCTGTCGGAGTCCATCGGGGAGTCGTCATCGTTATTGTCGGCAAGGCGCAGGTTATCAATCTGGTTAGCAAGCTGGTTGACCTTGAGAATGATACCGTCGTAGTCGACCTGGCTGACGGCCGACAGCGACGCGATATCGTCGGTAATGGCGCGGCGGGCGCTAATCAGACTGGGATCGTTCATATCGGCGAGGCTGGCATCGGCGCTTTTTAACAGCGCAGCGGCGGTGGTGACGTCCCGATCGCTCCACAGCTTACGCCCGGCCGATTTGACCAGAAAATCAGCCTGCGCCAGCAGCCAGGTTTTGGCATCGCTGCCGGAAATGACGGCCACTTTTTGCTGCACGTCTTCCAGCTGCTTCGCCAGCGTCTCCTGCTGATGCTTCGCATCGGCTAGCTGGTCCGCCTGCTGCTTGATAATCCCTTCGAGTTCATTTTTTTGGCTTTCTTGCGCTTTTTGCAGTTCCGCCACCCGATCGGCGAGCGCCGTGCTGGTCTCGTTCTGTCGTGATACTTGCTGTTTATTTAAACCAAACAGGCCGACGCCAGCGGCGAGGGCAATGGCGATAGCAACCGCGCTCAGAACGAGGCTGGTTTTATTGCCGCCGTTTTTCTTTCCGGTATTCTCTGGCTGTGGCGCCTTGTCCACGGCCTCCCTGGTCTCTTCAACCACGGCGGATTGGTTTTGTTGTTCCGTCATTATGGCTTCCAATGTTGAGAGTTATTGTAATGCGCGTAGCAGCGCATCGTTGTCGGCGCTATCGGCAACCTGGATATCCTGCCAGCCCAATTCACGGGCCTGCCGGGCCAGGCGTTCACTGACAACTAAAATGCGACAGCGAAGGAGCCACCGTTCGCGATACCATTGGGGTATCAGCGCCCAAAGCTGTTGCAGCATCTCGCCGCTGGTGACGACCAGCGTAGTGACGCCGCGGGACTGCCAGCGCATTGCTTCTTCTGCGCCATCGTAATGCTTTGCACTACGTTGATAGCATTCACAAAAAGTGACGTCGGCGCCGCGCTCGCGGAGCGTTTCGCCTAATAATTCCCGCCCGCCGTTACCGCGAAGAAGAAGGGCTTTCTTCCCGGCAATGTTTTGTAATTCAGGTAATTGTAGCAAGACTTCGCTAATTTCCCGATCTAATGGGTAGCGAATATTCTGCCCACTGACCGTATGCAGGGCCAGCGCCGTAGTGCGGCCAATCGCAAAATAGCCGGGTGCTTTCGGCCAGCGTTGGCCCAGTTGATGCAAGCGAGCATGGGCAAACTCTACCGCATGCTGCGAGAGCGCAAACAAAAGATCGCCTGTGGATAAGGCGGCCAGCTGGCCGCTTAGCGCAGGCAGTTCGCGCCCGGGCGTAAACTCAATGAGTGGAAAACTCCAGGCCACATGTCCCAGCGCGCGCAGGCGGCTGACCAGCTCTTCACTTTGGGGCAACGGACGGGTGACCAGAATACTCATCGAGGCGCTTCTCCTGCATACACGGCGGCGAGAATGTCGCGGGCGCCACTATCCAGCAGCTCTTCCGCCAGCGAGACGCCGAGGCGCTCGGCATCTTCCGGCTGGCCGCGTCGTTCACCGCGCACCACCTGCGAACCGTCCGGCGCACCGACCAGGGCGCGCAGCCACAGCTCACCGTTAATCAGCTCAGCGTAGCTGCCGATCGGAACCTGACAGCCGCCTTCCAGCCGGGTATTCATCGCGCGTTCCGCGCGGACGCGAATGGCGGTTTCCGCATGATTCAGCGGTGCTAACAGCGTTTGCGTCCATTGATCGTCAAGACGACATTCAATACCGACTGCGCCCTGGCCGACCGCGGGCAGCGACTGCTCAGGCGTTAACGGTTGACGAATGCGCGACTCCAGCCCCAGGCGTTTCAGCCCGGCCGCCGCAAGGATAATCGCATCATATTCGCCGCTATCGAGCTTGCCGAGGCGGGTCCCGACGTTACCGCGCAGAGAGCGGATCTCCAGATCGGGACGTTGAGCTGCCAGCTGGCACTGGCGACGTAAACTTGAAGTGCCAACGATGCTGCCGTGCGGCAGTGCATCGATTGACGCATAGTGATTAGAGACGAAGGCGTCGCGCGGATCTTCGCGCTCGCAAATCGTGACCAGCCCCAGTCCCTCGGGAAACTCGACGGGAACATCTTTCATGGAATGCACGGCGATATCCGCGCGCCCTTCCATAATGGCCAGTTCTAATTCTTTGACAAACAAGCCCTTGCCGCCCACTTTTGCCAGCGGAGTATCAAGGAGCACGTCGCCGCGAGTGACCATCGGCACCAGTTCCACCGCCAGCCCAGGATGGCAGGACTCAAGGCGCTCTTTCACATAATGCGCCTGCCATAGCGCAAGTGGGCTTTGCCGTGTGGCAATTCTCAAAACTTTGTCTAACATGCTTGTTACCGTCATTGTCGACCACAAACTATCCTAACATTGTTGCCTTATGGATGTTAGTTTTGTGGGATTAGGGGGGCGGCTCTTTCTTTTTTTGCGTTATTTGCGTTTGGTGCCATTGCGGTTGCCACAACCGTAGTGAGGAATTTACACGCAGTAAACGGTGCTACACTTGTATGTAGCGCATCTTTCTTTACGGTCAATGAGCAAGGTGTTAGATTGATCACGTTTTAAACCATTTGTCCGTCAGCAGCTCATCACAACCACACCGACGACAAATGGTGACGGTTTTTGTTGAAATACTGAAATCCTCCGTACTATTGTACGACGGGTTTTTGAACATCAGGCGATATGTCTTGTACCTCTATATTGAGACACTGAAACAGAGACTGGATGCCATCAACCAACTGCGCGTGGATCGCGCGCTTGCTGCCATGGGACCCGCTTTCCAGCAGGTTTACAGTCTACTGCCGACATTACTACATTATCATCACCCGTTGATGCCGGGTTACCTTGACGGTAACGTTCCCCGCGGCATTTGCCTCTACACGCCTGATGAAACCCAACGCCACTACCTTGACGAGTTAGAACTGCACCGCGGCATGCTGGCGCAGGAGCCGCCGAAAGGCGAACTGCCGATTACCGGCGTCTACTCGATGGGCAGTACCTCCTCCGTAGGCCAAAGCTGCTCTTCCGACCTGGATATCTGGGTTTGTCATCAGGCATGGCTTGATACCGAAGAGCGTCAGCTGCTGCAGCGCAAATGTAGCCTGCTGGAAAGCTGGGCGGCATCACTGGGGGTTGAAGTCAGCTTCTTCCTGATTGACGAAAACCGCTTCCGCCATAACGAAAGCGGCAGCCTTGGCGGCGAAGACTGCGGGTCGACGCAGCATATCCTGCTGCTGGATGAGTTCTACCGCACCGCCGTGCGCCTCGCCGGGAAACGTATTCTGTGGAATATGGTGCCGTGCGACGAAGAGGATCATTACGACGATTACGTGATGGGACTCTACGCGCAAGGCGTACTGACGCCCAATGAGTGGCTCGATCTGGGCGGCCTGAGCTCGCTGTCGGCGGAAGAATATTTCGGCGCCAGCCTGTGGCAGCTCTATAAAAGTATCGATTCACCGTATAAAGCGGTGCTGAAAACGCTGCTGCTGGAAGCCTACTCCTGGGAGTACCCAAACAACCGCCTGCTGGCGAAAGACATTAAACAGCGTCTGCATGACGGAGAAATCGTCTCGTTTGGGCTCGATCCCTACTGCATGATGCTGGAGCGCGTGACCGCCTATCTGCAGGCCATTGAAGACGACACGCGTCTCGATCTGGTGCGCCGCTGTTTCTATCTGAAGGTGTGCGAAAAACTCAGCCGCGAGCGCGCCTGCGTGGGCTGGCGTCGTGAAGTCGTGAGCCACCTGGTGAAAGAGTGGGGCTGGGATGAAAAGCGTCTGATGATGCTGGACAACCGGGCTAACTGGAAGATCGACGAAGTACGCAAAGCGCACAACGAACTGCTGGATGCGATGATGCAAAGCTATCGCAACCTGATCCGCTTTGCGCGGCGTAACAACCTCAGCGTGTCCGCCAGTCCGCAGGATATCGGCGTACTGACCCGTAAGCTGTATGCGGCGTTTGAAGCGCTGCCGGGCAAAGTGACGCTGGTGAACCCGCAAATCTCTCCGGATCTCTCCGAGCCGAATCTGACCTTTATCCACGTGCCTCCTGGCCGCGCCAACCGTACCGGTTGGTATGTGTATAACCGTGCGCCGGATATGGAATCGATCATCAGCCATCAGCCGCTGGAATATAACCGTTATCTTAATAAGCTGGTGGCATGGGCCTGGTTTAACGGCCTGCTGACGTCACGCACTCGCCTGTTTATTAAGGGCAACGGCATCGTCGATCTGGCGAAGCTTCAGGAGATGGTCGCCGACGTTGCGCACCATTTCCCGCTGCGTCTGCCGTCACCAACGCCTAAAGCGCTGTATAGTCCCTGTGAAATCCGCCACCTGGCGATTATCGTCAACCTCGAATATGACCCGACGGCGGCGTTCCGTAATCAGGTCGTGCATTTTGACTTCCGTAAACTGGATGTCTTTAGCTTTGGCGAAGAGCAGAAGTGTTTAATCGGCAGCGTCGATCTGCTGTACCGCAACTCGTGGAACGAAGTGCGAACCCTGCACTTTAACGGCGAGCAGGCGATGATCGAAGCGCTGAAGACCATTCTGGGTAAAATGCATCAGGATGCTGCGCCGCCGGATAGTGTTGAAGTGTTCTGCTACAGTCAGCATCTGCGCGGTCTAATCCGCACCCGCGTGCAGCAGATGGTCTCCGAGTGCATTGAACTGCGCCTTTCCAGTACCCGTCAGGATACCGGGCGCTTTAAGGCGCTGCGCGTTTCCGGGCAGACCTGGGGACTGTTCTTCGAACGTCTTAACGTGTCGGTGCAGAAGCTGGAGAACGCCATTGAATTCTACGGCGCCATCTCGCATAACAAGCTGCATGGTCTGTCGGTTCAGGTGGAAACCAACCATGTTAAGCTGCCGGCGGTAGTGGATGGCTTTGCCAGCGAAGGGATTATTCAGTTCTTCTTTGAAGAGGCGGATAACGAGAGCGGATTTAATATCTATATTCTCGACGAGAGCAACCGCGCCGAGGTTTATCATCACTGTGAAGGCAGTAAAGAGGAGCTGGTGCGTGACGTGAGCCGCTTCTACTCTTCATCCCACGATCGTTTCACCTACGGCTCCAGTTTTATCAACTTCAACCTGCCGCAGTTCTATCAGATTGTCGACGTTGACGGTCGACCTCAAGTGATTCCGTTCCGCAGCCAGGCGATCGGGGCGGCTGCCGCGCCGGTGAGCCCGGATGCCGTGGCGTCGCCCATGCTGCAGCAGCACTATTCCTGATCGACATTCCTGAGTCACTATTTCCCCGGCGACGTTGTGTTTTCGCCGGGGTTTTGCTTTTCCGGTTACGATGAAAGCGCGGGCTTAGCGAAAACTCACGGCTTCGCCAGCCTGCCGGGTCGCCGCCTGCTCCAGCAGATCCCAGAAGGTTTCACCGCTGCGGTCGCACACCCACTCATCACCTTTAAGATCAAAATGGTAGCCGCCTTGCTTGGTCGCCAGCCACACCTGATGCAGCGGCTCCTGACGGTTGATAATAATTTTGCTGCCGTTCTCAAAACTGAGAGTCAGCACGCCGCCGTTGATCTCACAGTCGATATCGCTATCGCCGTCCCGCTCGTCCAGACGCTCTTCGATGGTCATCCACAGGCTATCAGCCAGGCGATGGAATTCACTGTCGTTCATGGTTCTACCCTGCTTTTTTGAAGATGGCGGCAGTATAGCGCGAAACAAAAGCGCGCGCAGTCGGATGCTAAACGCTTGCTTTTACGTCTTCTCCTGCGATGATAGAAAGCAGAAAGAGTGAATCACGGGCAACTATCAATGAAAAACGTTTTTCCAACGCTTGCCGTTTTATTGGCGATCTTCAGCCTGACCGGCTGTGGTCTGAAGGGACCGCTTTATTTCCCTCCGGCAGAAAAGACGGCGGCTCCGCCAACCAAACCGGTCAATAGCGGTATCCAGAGCTCGGCGCCAGATCGTAACGATCGCGGCGATAGCGGCGGCCCGACCCAGGTAAACTATTAACGATAACGTTCTGTTCCGCGCGACTGGAGTAGATGATGCAGTTCTCTAAAATGCATGGCCTTGGCAACGACTTTATGGTCGTTGACGCGGTAACGCAGAATGTTTTTTTCTCACCGGAGCTGATTCGCCGCCTGGCGGATCGGCATCTGGGCGTCGGTTTCGATCAGCTGCTGGTTGTTGAGCCGCCTTACGATCCGGATCTGGATTTCCATTATCGTATCTTCAACGCCGACGGCAGCGAAGTGTCGCAGTGCGGTAACGGCGCGCGCTGCTTTGCCCGATTTGTCCGTCTGAAAGGCCTGACCAATAAACGTGACATCCGCGTGAGCACGGCGAACGGTCGTATGGTATTAAGCGTAACGGAAGACGATCTGGTGCGCGTCAACATGGGGGAGCCGAACTTCGAGCCCTCTCAGGTACCCTTCCGCGCCAACAAAGCGGAAAAGACCTATATTATGCGCGCCGCCGAGCAGACAGTATTGTGCGGCGTGGTCTCGATGGGGAACCCGCACTGCGTCATTCAGGTCGATAATGTGGAAACCGCCGCGGTGGAAACTCTCGGTCCGGTGATGGAAAGCCACGAACGCTTCCCGGAGCGCGCCAACATCGGTTTTATGCAGGTGGTTGAGCGCGATCGCATTCGTCTGCGTGTTTATGAACGCGGCGCAGGCGAAACTCAGGCCTGCGGCAGCGGGGCCTGTGCGGCGGTAGCGGTTGGTATCCAACAGGGACTGCTGGCCGAAGAAGTACGCGTGGAATTGCCAGGCGGGCGTCTTGATATCGCCTGGAAAGGCCCGGGCCAACCGTTGTTTATGACTGGCCCGGCGGCACATGTCTACGACGGATTTATTCACTTATGAAACAAGTCGGGGAAGAACAGCAGGAAATCACCGGCGCGCTGAATGACCGCGCGGTGGTGGACTATCTGTTGCAACATCCTGAATTTTTTATTCGTAATGCTGCGCTGGTCGAGCACATGCGCGTTCCGCATCCGGTACGCGGCTCGATCTCGCTGGTGGAATGGCACATGGTGCGGGCACGTAACCATATCAACGTGCTGGAAGAGAACATGATGCTGCTGATGGAGCAGGCAACGGCGAATGAGAGCCTGTTCCAGCGTCTGCTGCATCTGCAGACGCGGCTGGCGGCGGCGGAAAGCCTTGATGAGATGCTGAACCGTTTTCATCGCTGGGCGCGCGAGATAGGGCTGGCGGGCGCGACGGTGCGTTTGTTTCCCGATAGCTGGCGGCTGGGCGCACCGTCAAAATTCACCCATCTGGCGCTAAGCCGGCAGGCATTTGAGCCGATCCGCATTCAGCGTCTTGGGCAGGCTCGTCATTATCTCGGGCCGCTGCACGGACCTGAACTGCTGGTGGTGCTGCCGGAAGCGAAAGCTATCGGCTCGGTGGCGATGTCGCTGCTGGGCGGCGATGACGCCCCTGGCGTGATGCTTTTCAGCAGTCGCGATGCCCAGCATTATCAACAAGGCCAGGGAACGCAGCTGCTGCAGGAAATTGCGTTAATGCTGCCGGGTCTGTTGGAGCGCTGGGTTGAACGCGCATGACCGACTCTCCCTTATTCACCGCCGTTGACCGCTTTCTACGCTACCTGGGCGTGGAGCGTCAGCTGAGCCCGATCACGCTACTGAACTACCGGCGTCAGCTTGATGCGCTGATGGCGCTCGCTGAACAGGCGGGGCTCAAAAGCTGGCAGCAGTGCGATGCCGCTCAGGTTCGTGGCCTGGCGGTCCGTAGCCGTAAACAGGGCCTGGGGCCGGCAAGTCTTGCGCTGCGGCTTTCCGCGTTGCGCAGTTTCTTTGACTGGCTGGTGGCGCAGGGCGAGCTGGCGGCGAACCCGGCGAAAGGTATCTCCGCCCCGAAAATTCCCCGTCACTTACCTAAAAATATTGATGTCGATGATGTCAACCGGCTGCTGGATATCGATCTTAACGATCCGCTGGCGGTACGCGATCGGGCGATGCTGGAGGTCATGTACGGCGCGGGTCTGCGTCTCTCCGAGCTGGTCAATCTTGATATTAAACACCTCGATCTGGAATCCGGGGAGGTGTGGGTGATGGGCAAAGGAAGCAAAGAACGCCGTCTGCCGATTGGGCGCAGCGCGGTGGCGTGGATCGAACACTGGCTCGATTTACGCGGTCTGTTTGGCACGGATGACGATGCGCTGTTTTTATCTAAACTCGGGAAACGTATTTCCGCGCGTAATGTGCAGAAGCGCTTTGCCGAGTGGGGCATTAAGCAGGGGCTGAATAGCCACGTGCATCCGCATAAACTGCGCCACTCCTTTGCCACCCATATGCTGGAGTCGAGCGGCGATCTGCGCGGCGTACAGGAGCTGCTGGGTCATGCCAATCTCTCGACGACTCAAATCTATACCCATCTTGATTTTCAACACCTTGCCTCGGTGTATGATGCGGCGCATCCGCGCGCCAAACGGGGGAAATAATGCGTTTTTACCGACCGCTGGGCCAAATTTCTGCACTGACGTTTGACCTGGACGACACCCTTTACGACAACCGCCCGGTCATCGACCGGACGCTGCACGAGTCGCTGGCCTTTGTGCGCAGCTACCATCCGTCACTGAGCCGGTTTGATGCGAACGAGCTGCAACAGCTGCGTCAGACGCTGCTCGAGACAGAACCGGAGATTTACCACGACGTGACCGAGTGGCGGCGACGCGCGCTGGTGCTGGGGATGACCAATGCCGGGCTCTCTCCCGGGCAGGCTGCCGCGGGCGCGGATGCGGCAATGGCGAATTTTGCCCACTGGCGGAGTCTGATCGATGTGCCGCGTGAAACTCACGATACGCTGGCTGCGCTGGCGGAGAAATGGCCGCTGGTGGCGGTGACCAACGGCAACGCGCAACCTGAACTCTTTGGTTTGAGCGACTATTTCCGTTTTGTTCTGCGTGCTGGTCCGGACGGGCGATCGAAACCCTTTGCCGATATGTATCATCTGGCGGCGGAGCGTCTTGATTTGCCGCTGGATCGGATACTTCACGTGGGGGATGATCTGACCACCGATGTGGCGGGCGCTATTCGCTGCGGCATGCAGGCCTGCTGGATCAAACCGCAGGGGGCCGATCTGATGCGTGCGACCGACAGCCGCCTGCTGCCGCACATTGAAATTTCACGGTTGGCATCTCTGACCTCGCTGATATAATCACCACTAGTTCTGTATATATTAACAGTATGCCCGGTAGACGATGCGTGGCCGGGCAGCTCATTTCCGGCGGTGCCAATGGACGTTTCTTACCTGCTCGACAGCCTCAATGATAAACAGCGTGAAGCCGTAGCCGCTTCACGCACCAATATGCTGGTTCTGGCGGGAGCGGGCAGCGGTAAGACGCGGGTTCTGGTACACCGTATTGCCTGGCTGCTGAGCGTGGAAAACTGCTCACCGTATTCGATTATGGCGGTGACCTTTACCAACAAAGCGGCAGCGGAGATGCGCCATCGTATTGGCCAGCTGATGGGGACAACCCAGGGCGGCATGTGGGTCGGGACATTCCACGGGCTGGCGCATCGCCTGCTGCGGGCCCACCATCTGGACGCTAACCTGCCGCAAGATTTTCAGATCCTCGATAGCGAAGACCAGCTGCGTCTGCTGAAGCGTCTGATTAAGGCGATGAACCTCGACGAGAAGCAGTGGCCGCCGCGTCAGGCGATGTGGTACATCAATAGCCAGAAAGATGAAGGGCTGCGCCCGCATCATATTCAGAGCTACGGCAACCCGGTGGAACAGACCTGGCAGAAAGTTTATCAGGCCTATCAGGAGGCCTGCGATCGCGCTGGTCTGGTGGACTTTGCTGAACTGCTGCTGCGCGCGCACGAGCTGTGGCTCAATAAACCGCATATTCTCCAGCACTACCGCGAACGCTTCACCAACATCCTCGTGGATGAGTTTCAGGATACCAACAACATCCAGTATGCCTGGATTCGCCTGCTGGCGGGCGATAGCGGCAAGGTGATGATTGTGGGGGATGATGACCAGTCGATCTACGGCTGGCGCGGCGCCCAGGTGGAGAATATTCAGCGCTTTCTCACCGATTTCCCCGGCGCGCAGACCATCCGCCTGGAGCAGAACTACCGCTCGACCAGCAATATCCTGAGCGCCGCTAACGCCCTGATTGAAAACAACAGCGGGCGTCTGGGCAAAAAGCTGTGGACCGACGGGGCCGACGGTGAGCCTATCTCCCTCTATTGCGCGTTTAACGATCTTGATGAAGCGCGCTTTGTCGTCAACCGCATCAAAACCTGGCAGGAGAACGGCGGGGCGCTTGAGCAGTGCGCCATTCTCTACCGCAGTAACGCCCAGTCGCGCGTGCTGGAAGAGGCGCTGCTGCAGGCCAGCATGCCGTACCGTATCTATGGCGGCATGCGCTTCTTCGAACGCCAGGAGATCAAAGATGCGCTCTCCTATCTGCGCCTGATCGCCAACCGTAACGACGATGCGGCGTTTGAGCGGGTGGTGAATACGCCCACTCGCGGTATCGGCGACCGCACGCTGGACGTGGTGCGCCAGACCTCGCGCGACCGTCAGCTCACGCTGTGGCAGGCTTGCCGCGAGCTGTTAAAAGATAAAGTCCTCGCCGGGCGCGCCGCCAGCGCGCTGCAACGCTTTATGGAGCTGATTGACGCCCTGGCGCAGGAGACGGCGGATATGCCGCTGCATGTGCAGACCGACCGGGTGATTAACGACTCCGGCCTGCGGACGATGTACGAGCAGGAAAAGGGCGAAAAAGGCCAGACGCGGATAGAAAACTTAGAAGAGCTGGTGACGGCAACGCGCCAGTTCAGCTACAACGATGAAGATGAGGATTTAATGCCGCTGCAGGCCTTCCTTTCTCACGCCGCGCTGGAAGCGGGTGAAGGGCAGGCGGATACCTGGCAGGATGCGGTGCAGCTGATGACGCTGCACTCGGCGAAAGGTCTGGAGTTCCCGCAGGTGTTTATCGTCGGCGTGGAAGAGGGGATGTTCCCGAGCCAGATGGCGCTGGATGAAGGTGGCCGACTGGAAGAGGAGCGTCGCCTGGCTTACGTCGGCGTGACGCGCGCGATGCAGAAACTGACTCTCACCTATGCGGAAACCCGCCGTCTGTACGGCAAAGAGGTTTACCATCGCCCGTCGCGCTTTATCGGCGAGCTGCCGGAGGCCTGTGTGGAAGAGGTACGCCTGCGCGCGACGGTGAGCCGTCCGGTCAGCCATCAGCGGATGGGGACGCCGATGGCGGAAAACGATACTGGCTACAAACTGGGACAGCGCGTACGCCATCCGAAGTTTGGCGAAGGCACCATCGTGAATCTGGAAGGCAGCGGCGAGCATAGCCGTTTGCAGGTCGCCTTCCAGGGGCAAGGTATTAAATGGTTAGTGGCGGCCTATGCCCGGCTGGAAACAGTGTAACAGTAAGAAAAATATCGTTTTTTTGTAATAATCTGCTAGCCTTATATGCTAAAGGGCAGGATTTGCTCTTTAGCGTTCCGTTGCGTGTTGACGCCGTTTTTGTGCTGGCGTAACATGCGCGCACGATTACGCTAAGAGGACATTCGCCTTGGACACACCCAGTAGATGCTGGCTCAACTTCCTGTCCGTCAGGAACAACTCCTAAGGCTATCCTCTTATGCTGATAGCCTTAGCGGTTGTCAGCGACCCGTCATACCCGTCGCTCTGAGTCAGGCTTAATGGTCTGAAACCCAAATTGTTTCTGTGTGCCCACCGAACTGTCCGATAATTTTTTTGCATTGGGAGTCCCGGTCATGCTGAGCGCATTTCAACTGGAAAATAATCGTTTAACACGCCTGGAAGCTGATGAGATCAAGCATCTCGCCAGTTCGGTGTGGGTCGATCTGGTCGAGCCCGACGACGAAGAACGAAGCCGCGTGCAGACGGAATTGGGTCAGAACCTGGCAACGCGCCCGGAACTGGAAGATATCGAAGCATCGGCGCGTTTCTTCGAAGATGAAGACGGTTTACACATTCACTCTTTTTTCTTTTTTGAAGATGCAGAGGATCACGCCGGTAACTCCACCGTGGCATTTACGATTCGTGAAGGGCGCCTGTTTACCCTGCGCGAACGTGAATTACCGGCATTTCGCCTCTATCGCATGCGCGTTCGCAACCAGCTAATGGTTGATGGCAACGCCTATGAACTGCTGCTGGATCTGTTCGAAACCAAAATCGAACAGCTGGCGGATGAAATCGAAAATATCTATAGCGACCTGGAAAAACTCAGCCGCGTGATCATGGAAGGTCGTCAGGGCGATGAGTACGATGACGCGCTCTCAACGCTTGCCGAGCAGGAAGATATCGGCTGGAAGGTCCGTCTGTGTCTGATGGATACCCAGCGCGCTCTGAACTTCCTGGTGCGCAAGGCGCGTTTACCTGCGGGGCAGCTGGAGCAGGCGCGCGAAATCCTGCGAGATATCGAATCCCTGCTGCCGCACAACGAATCGCTGTTCCAGAAGGTCAACTTCCTGATGCAAGCGGCGATGGGCTTTATCAACATCGAGCAGAACCGCATCATCAAGATCTTCTCGGTGGTTTCCGTGGTCTTCCTGCCGCCTACGCTGGTGGCTTCCAGCTACGGGATGAACTTCGAGTTTATGCCGGAGCTGCACTGGAGCTTTGGCTATCCCGGCGCGATTGTTTTTATGATGCTTGCCGGTCTGGCGCCGTATCTCTACTTCAAGCGTAAAAACTGGCTTTAAAACAATAAATTATATCAAAGCCGGCTCCCTTCTGGGGGGGCCGGCTTTTTTTTGCCTTTATGGCTGCCATCGCGGTGGCCACCGGAAATATGCTTTTATTATCGCCGCCGCTTAATTCTCTGCGCACCAGAAGTGTGGGCCGTGTATCACAAAAAGGGGGGGGGATAATTGTTACCATCGCAATATTCCCGGTAAAAAAAGGCGAAATTTTACAATGAAAAGTATCTTTACATTAACATTTCTGGCTCTTGCCTGCCTCTCTGTCAATGCACAAGCTGTTGAAAAACTTGCAGGTAATGAAATTCTCGCGGTTCAAAAAGGCGGCGTTGCGGATAAAGTCTATGCCGAGAATTATCCTCAGCTGAAGATTGCGACCTATAACATCGGCAAGAATGAAGCTTCCGATAACGTTGCGGATTTTACTTCACTCAATTTAGCGATTAAGAACATTGGCGCCGATATTATTGCGGTTCCGGAAGTCGATAATAAAACCGCCAGAAGCCGAAAAATCGATCAGCTCAAAACCATCGCGGACGCTAACGGCTACCACTATGCCTTCGGCAAAGCGCTGGAGTTCGACGGCGGAGAGTACGGTGTCGGTATTCTGTCTAAATATAAAATTGAGCACACTCAGGTTATTAAACTGCCGTCAGGGGATGCCGAGCAGCGAATAGCGCTATTGGCGCAAATCGCCGTTCCCGGCTTTGATAGCCCGGTGCTGGTGATGGTGACCCATCTCGACTGGCAAAAAGATCCGACGATGCGCATTGAGCAGGTCCGCCATCTTCTGGACGTGAGCATCGGCGATGCCCCATCGGACTTCAAAGATATCGCCTCATCAATCAAAATTCTCGCGGGTGATTTTAACTCCACGCACGATGAGCAGCCGCTAAAAGAGGTCGGTTATTTCTTTAACCCCGTGGCGAAGCAGGGGACGGATTACCGCACCTGGCCTGCGGTTAACCCGGCAATAGATATTGACCATATTTTCACCTTCAAAGGGCAAAAATGGAATGTGAAAAACATCGAGGTGCCGCACAACTCACCGGCCTTTAACTGGTCATCCGCCAGCGATCATTTACCCCTGATTGCCGAACTGGAGCTCACCGAGCAGTAAAATAACGCACCTGCCTCTACGCACGAGAGGCAGGTGCGTGATGTGGAGGTAGTGACGTTATGCCCGACGCAGCCGGCGCTGGGTATACAGCGCATCGACGATAAACACCGCCAGCGCTACCCAGATAAAGGCGAAGGTCACCATCTTATCTGCCCCCGGCATTTCCCCGTAAAATACGACCGCCAGCAGGAACATCAGCGTCGGACCAATATACTGGAAGAATCCCAGCGTGGAGAGACGCAGGCGGGTGGCGGCCCCGGTAAAGCACAGCAGAGGAATCGTGGTGACAACGCCCGCCGCCATCAGCAGCAGGTTCAGCGACCACGGGTTCTCTCCCATATGGCTGGTTGGGCTGTCGGCGATGGCAAACAGGTATACGGCGGCGACCGGCAGGAGCCACAGGGTTTCAACTAACATTCCGGTTTGCGCATCCACGGCGATCTTTTTACGCAGCAGCCCGTAAAAGGCAAAGCTGAAGGCCAGCCCAAGGCCGATAACCGGCAGCGAACCAAAGGTCCACAGCTGTACCAGCACACCGCACACGGCCAGCAGCACCGCCAGCCACTGCATGCGGCGAAAACGCTCGCCGAGGAAAATCATCCCCAGCACAATATTCACCAGCGGGTTAATGAAGTAGCCGAGACTGGCCTCCAGCATGTGGTGGTTATTCACCGCCCAGATGAAGAGCAGCCAGTTACCGCCAATCAGCACCGCCGACAGCGCCAGCAGGAAAATCTTGCGCGGCATATGCAGCAGTTTTTTCACCTGCGGCCACTGGTGGCTGAGGCTGATTAACGCCAGCATAAAAAAGAATGACCAGATCACGCGATGCGTCAGGATTTCATCGGCGGGAACATAGTAGATAAGTTTGAAGTAGGCAGGTGCGATGCCCCAGATAAAATAGGCGGCAAGAGCCAGCATCACCCCCAGCCGCGTTTGTTTTGCATCCATCGGTAAAATCCGTTACGCCAAAACAACGATGTTACTTTATTTACCGCGATCAACCCACCATATACGTCGCCGTGGCGCTGGCGATATAGACCCGATCTTCGTTATGCAACTCCACGCGGGCGACCGCGACCTTATTCCCGGCGCGCAACAGGCTGCTGGTGGCGGTAAAGTGCTCGCCGCGCCCAGGGCGCAGATAATCAACGCGCAGATCGATGGTCCCCATCCGCGACAGCCGCTGGCGTAACTCTTCTTCATTAATGGTGTCATGCCGGGTCAGCGTACTGCCCACGCACACCAGCCCTGCGGCCACATCCAGCGCGGAGGCGATGACCCCGCCATGCAGAATACTTTGCGCCCAGTTGCCAACCATCATAGGCTGGTTTTTAAAGCTGAGCTGAGCAAACTCTTTTTCGTAACGCTCCAGCTTCAGTCCTAAGGCGCGATTAAAAGGCATGTGGTAGACAAAGATTTCTCCCACCAGCTTAAGGGCGGCTTCGGCTGTGAGTTCAGACATGACGATTGTATCCATTCGTTAATGAAATGTTGATTTTATGCTTCTAAAACGGTGATTTCCACTTTCAGAACGGATAACCGGGCGGGGAGCCCGTAAACAGGTAGAATGATGCCGGGTAAAACAGAAATAATAATCACTCATTCAGGAGAACAGTAATGCGTATCTCTTTGGCCTGGCTGTTAGCGCTGAGCGCGCTTCCGGCTGGCGTTTTGGCGCAGGATGCGCCGGTTAGTCATCCTGTTCATGATACCCCTGCGGTACGCGGTAGCATTATCGCTAACCTGTTGCAGGACCATGATAATCCTTTCTTGCTGTATCCCTACGAGAGCAACTACCTGCTCTATACGTGGAGTAGCGATATCAACAAGGAAGCGATCTCCAGCTATGACTGGGCGGAAAATGCCCGCAAGGACGAAGTGAAATTCCAGCTCAGTCTGGCGTTTCCGCTGTGGCGAGGGATCCTCGGCGAGAACTCGCTGCTCGGGGCTTCCTATACGCAGAAGTCCTGGTGGCAGCTCTCCAACAGCAAAGAGTCCGCGCCGTTTCGTGAAACCAACTATGAACCGCAGCTGTTCCTGGGTTTTGCGACGGATTACCAGCTTGCCGGCTGGACGTTGCGTGATGTCGAAATGGGTTACAACCACGATTCTAACGGCCGCTCGGATCCCACTTCCCGCAGCTGGAACCGCCTGTATGCCCGCCTGATGGCGCAAAATGGCAACTGGCTGGTGGAGGTGAAGCCCTGGTACGTTGTCGGGAGCACCAACGATAATCCGGATATCACGAAATATATGGGCTATTACCGCCTGAAGGTTGGTTATCAACTCGGTGACGCTATCCTGAGCGCCCAGGGGCAATATAACTGGAACAGCGGTTATGGCGGCGCAGAGCTCGGCGTCAGCTATCCGATCACCCGCCACGTGCGTTTCTACACCCAGGTCTACAGCGGTTATGGCGAGTCGCTCATTGATTATAACTTTAACCAGACCCGGGTTGGCGTCGGTGTGACGCTCAACGATCTGTTTTAATCGTTGCACTCTGGCTCACTGGCGCTGAAAATAGCGCCTGTTTTCTTTTCAGGCAGACGGGGTCAACGTGGCGCAGGCGGAAGTATTGAATCAAACATTGCTGGCAAAGCAGGTTTTACAGGAAACCTTCGGCTACCAGCAGTTTCGCCCAGGCCAGGAAACCATTATCGATACGGCGCTGGGCGGGCGTGACTGCCTGGTCGTAATGCCCACCGGCGGCGGCAAATCGCTGTGCTATCAGGTGCCCGCGCTGGTGCTGGGCGGCCTGACGGTGGTGGTATCGCCGCTGATCTCGCTGATGAAAGATCAGGTCGACCAGCTGCTGGCGAACGGCGTGGCCGCTGCCTGTCTTAACTCGACCCAGAGCCGCGAACAGCAGCAGGAAGTCATGGCCGGCTGTCGCAGTGGGCAGATTCGCCTGCTGTATATCGCCCCCGAACGCTTGATGCTGGATAACTTCCTTGAGCATCTCAGCCACTGGAACCTGGCAATGGTGGCGGTGGATGAAGCGCACTGTATTTCCCTGTGGGGACATGATTTCCGGCCGGAATATGCTGCCCTGGGCCAGCTGCGCCAGCGCGTGCCGCAGATCCCGTTTATGGCGCTCACCGCCACCGCCGATGACACCACCCGCCGCGATATCGTTCGCCTGCTGGGGTTGAATGACCCGCTGATTCAGGTCAGCAGCTTCGACCGCCCGAACATCCGCTACATGCTGATGGAGAAGTTTAAACCGCTCGATCAGCTGATGCGCTACGTGCAGGACCAGCGCGGCAAATCGGGCATTATCTACTGCAACAGCCGTTCGAAAGTGGAAGATACCGCCGCTCGACTGCAAAGCCGTGGAATCAGCGCGGCCGCCTACCATGCCGGGCTGGAGAACGACGTTCGTGCGGATGTGCAGGAGAAATTTCAGCGCGACGATCTGCAAATCGTGGTGGCCACGGTAGCTTTCGGCATGGGGATCAATAAACCCAACGTCCGCTTCGTGGTGCACTTCGACATTCCCCGTAATATTGAATCCTACTATCAGGAAACCGGTCGCGCCGGTCGCGATGGCCTGCCGGCGGAAGCGATGCTGTTTTACGATCCGGCCGATATGGCGTGGTTGCGTCGCTGTCTGGAGGAGAAACCCGCCGGGCCGCTGCAGGATATTGAACGCCATAAGCTGAACGCGATGGGCGCTTTTGCCGAAGCGCAAACCTGCCGCCGTCTGGTACTGCTGAACTATTTTGGCGAAGGGCGCCAGGAAGCATGCGGCAACTGTGATATCTGCCTCGATCCGCCGAAGCAGTACGACGGATTAATGGATGCGCGTAAGGCGCTCTCGACCATTTACCGCGTGAATCAGCGCTTTGGCATGGGCTATGTGGTGGAGGTGCTGCGCGGGGCGAATAATCAGCGTATCCGCGAAATGGCGCATGACAAGCTGCCGGTATACGGCATCGGTCGCGAACAGAGCCATGAACACTGGGTGAGCGTGATTCGTCAGCTGATTCATCTTGGCCTGGTCACGCAAAACATCGCCCAGCATTCGGCGCTGCAGCTGACCGAAGCCGCGCGTCCCGTGCTGCGTGGCGAGGTTCCGCTGCAGCTCGCCGTTCCGCGTATCGTGGCGCTGAAGCCGAAGGCGATGCAAAAATCCTTCGGCGGCAATTACGACCGCAAGCTGTTCGCCAAGCTGCGCAAGCTGCGTAAAGCGATTGCCGATGAAGAAAATATCCCGCCGTACGTTGTATTTAACGATGCGACGCTGATCGAAATGGCGGAGCAGTCGCCGATAACCGCCGGCGAGATGCTGAGCGTGAACGGCGTGGGAACGCGAAAACTGGAGCGTTTCGGGAAAGAGTTTATGGCGCTGATCCGCGCGCACATTGATGGTGAAGATGAGTAGTCAGCCGGACGAAAAAGTGTCAGGATAGTTTCGGTCTTCACTATATTCCTGCGATCCAAATTGCCGATAGATTAGGGTTCAATCATGCTGATGCTTTTCCTCACCGTCGCGCTGGTGCATATCATTGCGCTGATGAGTCCAGGTCCGGACTTTTTCTTTGTTTCTCAGACCGCCGTTAGCCGTTCTCGTAAAGAGGCATTGATGGGCGTGCTGGGGATTACCTGTGGCGTCATGGTCTGGGCGGGCGTCGCGCTGCTTGGCCTGCACCTGATTATCGAAAAAATGGCCTGGCTGCACACCATTATTATGGTCGGCGGCGGCTTATACCTGTGCTGGATGGGCTATCAGATGCTGCGCGGTGCGCTGAAGAAAAGCGATGCGCCGGCGCCGGAGCCGCAGGTCGAGCTGGCCCGCAGTGGCCGTAGCTTCCTGAAAGGGCTGCTGACCAACCTCGCTAACCCGAAGGCGATTATCTATTTTGGTTCCGTCTTCTCACTCTTTGTCGGCGATAACGTCGGCACGGGCGAGCGCTGGGGGATTTTCCTGCTGATCGTTCTGGAAACGCTGGCCTGGTTTACCGTCGTGGCCAGCCTGTTTGCCTTACCGGCTATGCGTCGTGGTTACCAGCGGATGGCAAAATGGATCGACGGCATTGCCGGAACGCTGTTCGCCGGTTTCGGTATTCATCTGATCATTTCGCGCTAAGCGCTGGTTTTCCCGGTTTGCTGAAGGCAAACCGGGGTTCTCGCCTCAGGCATGGCGTGCGGAAGCCAACAGCGCGCCCACCAGCATAAACAACGATCCGAAGACTTTGTTCAACGCCTTCATCTGTTTCGGTCCTTTAATCCATGCCGCAATACGCTGCGCCAGCGTCGCGTAGCCAATCATCACGATGATATCCACCGCAATCGTGGTAACGCCGAGAACCAGATACTGCATGACCTGCGGCTGATGCGGCACGATAAACTGCGGGAACAGGGCCGCCAGAAAGACAATGCTTTTCGGGTTGGTCAGGTTGACGAAAACCGCGCGCTGGAACAGTTTTCCACGCGTTTGCGCCTTTGCCAGGGTATTGAGATTGAGCGATCCCGCCGCGCGCCATTGCTGAATACCCAGCCAGATAAGATAAGCCGCCCCGGCCCACTTCAGCACCTCGAAGGCCAGCACCGAGCGGGAAAACAGCGTTCCCAGGCCGATACCAACAAGGACGATATGAATCGCCAGTCCGGTTTGTAATCCGGCAATCGAGGCGGCCGCGCCGCGGTAGCCGTGGTTGATCGAGGTCGTCATGGTATTAATGGCCCCGGAACCTGGCGACAGGCTGAGGATAATGGATGTCAGCAGATAGGCGAACCACCACTCGAACGTCATGAGAAACTCCCTGGTTGTCTGTTTTTATGCCACAATACGCTATTGCGTAAGCATTGTGTGATGCGCGCTAAAAAAACGATTTTCAGTGGTTAACAGGGGTGTAAGCCCGATGTTTCGGCAGCAAAAGGATTGGGATACACGAGAAAACGCGTTTGCGGCTTTTACGATGGGGCCACTTACCGATTTCTGGCATCAGCGGGAAGAGGCGGAATTCAGGGGCGTTGATGATGTCCCGGTCCGTTTTGTTCGCTTTTGCGCCAAAGAAAACGATCGGGTCGTGGTCATCTGTCCGGGGCGTATTGAAAGCTACGTGAAATACGCCGAGCTGGCTTACGATCTGTTCCACAGCGGTTTCGACGTGATGATTATCGACCATCGCGGCCAGGGGCGTTCCGGGCGAATATTGACCGACAGCCATCGCGGCCACGTGGTGCGCTTTAGCGATTATGTTGACGATCTGGCTGCGCTCTGGCAGCAGGAAGTTGCCCCCGGCCACTGGCGAAAAAGGTTTATCCTCGCCCATTCGATGGGGGGCGCCATTGCGACGCTGTTTTTGCAGCGTCACCAGCAGCATTGCGACGCTATTGCGCTGTGCGCGCCTATGTTCGGTATCGTCATGCGTTTCCCGGACTGGATGGTACGCCATATTCTCGATTGGGCTGAGGGCCATCAGCGCATTCGTGAAGAGTATGCGCTGGGTACCGGTCGCTGGCGGGCGCTGCCCTTTTCGGTCAACGTGCTGACGCACAGTCGCCAACGCTATCGTCGTAATCTGCGCTTCTATGCCGATGAACCACAGCTGCGCGTCGGCGGGCCAACCTACCACTGGGTGCGTGAGGGGATCCTCGCAGGTGAAGAGGCGCTGGCGGGCGTAGAGAAAGACACCACTCCCACATTGTTATTGCAGGCAGAAGAAGAACGCGTAGTCGATAACCGCATGCACGAACGCTACTGCGAACTCCGTGCCGCGGCAGGTCGGCCCTGCGAAGGTAATAAGCCGCTTGTTATAGAAGGGGCATACCATGAGATCCTTTTTGAAAAGGACGCCATGCGCTCAGTCGCGCTGAATGCCATCGTCGATTTTTTCAGTCGACACAATGAATCCGACGAAAACGCTCGTCGCCCTGCTTAGAGGTTAAAATTTTTATGTACCAGGTTGTTGCGTCTGACTTAGATGGCACGCTGCTTTCTCCCGATCACTACTTAACTCCCTACGCAAAAGAGACGCTGCAGCTGCTGACCGCGCGCGGGATCGATTTTGTCTTTGCCACCGGTCGTCATTACATCGATGTCGGTCAGATTCGCGATAATCTCGGCATCCGGTCCTACATGATCACCTCCAACGGCGCGCGCGTGCACGACGGCGAGGGGAAACAGATCTTTGCCCATAACCTTGACCGCGACATTGCGGCCGATCTGTTTGAAATGATGCGCAATGACCCGAAAGTGGTGACCAACGTCTACCGCGAAGATGAGTGGTATATGAACCGCCACCGCCCGGAAGAGATGCGTTTTTTCAAAGAGGCCGTCTTCAACTATCAGCTCTACGAAGCGGGCGAGCTTGATCCGCAGGGGAGCAGCAAAGTGTTTTTCACCTGCGAGGATCATGAGCATCTGCTGCCGCTGGAGCAGGCGATCAACGCCCGCTGGGGCGATCGCGTGAACGTCAGCTTCTCCACGCTGACCTGTCTGGAAGTGATGGCCGGTGGCGTGTCGAAGGGGCATGCGCTGGAAGCGGTCGCCAAAATGCTGGGCTATCGCCTGAAAGACTGCATCGCTTTTGGTGATGGCATGAACGACGCAGAAATGCTGTCGATGGCGGGAAAAGGCTGCATTATGCAGAATGCTCACCAGCGGCTGAAAGACCTGCATCCGGATCTGGAAGTGATCGGCAGCAACGCTGACGATGCGGTGCCGCACTATCTGCGTAAGCTCTATCTCGCCTGATAAAGATTGACGACTGTTTGTTTATTGCTCAGTCGTCAACCTGACTCTCCGCTACAATGAGTGCTCTTCTTCCTGAGAGACATTCATTGTGGCGCTACTGATTATTACCACTATCCTGTGGGCTTTTTCCTTTAGCCTGATAGGCGAATACCTGGCTGGCAGCGTCGATAGCTACTTTTCCGTGCTAATGCGCGTGGGGCTGGCGGCACTGGTGTTTCTGCCGTTTCTGCGTACCCGCGGGCAATCGCCGCGTACTATCGTGCTCTACATGCTGGTCGGCGCCATGCAGCTTGGCATCATGTACCTGCTGGCATTCCGCGCCTATGTGTACCTGACGGTGTCTGAATTCCTGCTGTTTACCGTCTTTACGCCGCTTTATATCACGCTGATTTACGATCTGCTCAGCGGACGCAAGCTCCGCTGGGGATATCTGCTGAGCGCGGGGCTGGCGGTGCTGGGCGCGGCCATTATTCGCTATGACAAAGTGAGCGATCATTTCTGGACGGGGCTGCTGCTGGTTCAGCTGTCGAACCTTAGCTTTGCTATCGGAATGGTGGGCTATAAGCGGCTGATGGAGCTACGTCCTATGCCGCAGCACAACGCGTTTGCGTGGTTCTATATGGGGGCTTTCCTGGTGGCAGTGGCGGCCTGGTTTATGCTGGGCAATCCGCAGAGGCTGCCAACCACAACCCTACAGTGGGGTGTCCTGGTCTGGCTGGGCGTGGCAGCGTCGGGGCTGGGGTACTTTATGTGGAACTACGGGGCCACGCAGGTGGATGCCGGAACGCTGGGCATTATGAATAACGTGCATGTCCCCGCCGGGCTGCTGGTTAACCTTGCCATCTGGCAAGAACAGCCCCACTGGCCGAGCTTTATTACAGGAGCTCTGGTGATCCTGGCCTCACTGTGGGTCCATCGCCGTTGGGTCGCTCCGCACTCCGGACAAACGGCAAATGATCGCAAGCGTGATTCCGCGCTGAGCGAATAAACGCTTCGGTGACCGGCTGGCGCTGCTCGCCGTCGCGTACCGCGGCGTACAGTCGGCTCCACAGTCCTTCGCCCAGGGTTTTGGTGACGACCAGACCCTGGCGCTCAAAACTTTCCACCACCCAGTGCGGCAGGGCGGCGATGCCCATCCGCGCGGCGACCATCTGGATTAACAGCAGGGTATTGTCGACGCTTTTGAGCTGCGGGCTGATGCCGGCCGGCTGCAGGAAGTGGCGCCAGATATCCAGGCGACCGCGCTGAACCGGATAAATCAACAGCAGTTCCGATGCCAGATCTTCCGGCGAGATGCGCGTTTTCGCTGCCAGCGGATGCTCCGGCGCCAGCACCAGGCGAACTTCAAAATCGAACATAGGCGAATAGTGCAGGCCGCTACGCGGCAGGATATCGGAGGTCATGACCAGGTCCAGCTCGCTTTGCTGCAGAGCTGGCTGCGGGTCAAAGGTTACGCCGGACTGAAAATCCACTTCGACATGCGGCCAGCGGGCGCGGAAACTCTCCAGCGCCGGGGTCAACCACTGTATACAGCTATGACACTCGATAGCGATGCGCAGACGGGTTTGCTGCGGCTCGTGGCAGTCCTGCAGCGCGCGGCTGATTTGCGGCAGAACCTGGTTTGCCAGCTGGAGCAGGATCTCCCCCTGTGGGGTGAAGCGCAGAGGCTGACTTTTACGCACAAACAAGCGGAAGCCAAGGCGTTGTTCCAGATCGCTGAACTGGTGAGACAGGGCGGACTGAGTTTGATGCAGAGCTGCCGCAGCGCCTGCCAGCGACCCGCTATTCCGCAACGCCTGTAGCGTTTTCAGGTGTTTTATTTCGATCATGAAAGTCCTTCACTTCGGCATGAATAATTTGCGCTTGAGGAATATACAGTAACCGCCAATTATGGATGTGTAAACATCTGGACGTCTAAATCCTTTATCTTTCGAATTTATGGTGCGTTGGCCGCACTTCCTCACCCCGGTCACTTACTTCAGTAAGCTCCTGGGAATGAGCAAGTTTGCCGCCTTCCCTGAATCCGAAATCTTTCGGATTGCAATCATGAGGCTCAAAAAATGACAATTATTAATCACACCCTCGGTTTCCCTCGCGTTGGTCTACGTCGCGAGCTGAAAAAAGCGCAAGAGAGCTACTGGGCGGGTAACTCAACCCGCGAAGAACTGCTGGCGGTGGGCCGCGAGCTGCGCGCCCGTCACTGGGAGCAGCAGAAGCAGGCGGGCGTTGACCTGCTGCCGGTGGGTGATTTCGCCTGGTACGACCATGTTCTGACTACCAGCCTGCTACTGGGTAACGTGCCGGCTCGTCATCAGAACAAAGATGGCTCGGTTGATATCGATACCCTGTTCCGCATTGGCCGCGGCCGTGCGCCGACCGGCGAACCGGCGGCAGCGGCAGAAATGACCAAATGGTTTAACACCAACTATCACTACATGGTGCCAGAGTTTGTGAAAGGGCAGTCGTTCAAACTGACCTGGACCCAGCTGCTGGATGAAGTGGACGAAGCGCTGGCGCTTGGTCATAAGGTTAAACCCGTCCTGTTGGGGCCGGTCACTTATCTGTGGCTGGGCAAAGTCAAAGGCGAACAGTTTGACCGTTTGAGCCTGCTGAAGGATATCCTGCCGGTTTACCAGCAGGTGCTGGCAGAGCTGGCAAAACGCGGCATCGAGTGGGTACAGATTGACGAGCCGGCTCTGGTGCTGGAACTGCCGCAGGCGTGGCTGGAGGCGTTCAAACCGGCGTATGACGCGCTCGCAGGTCAGGTTAAGCTGCTGCTGACCACCTACTTTGAAGGCATCACCGCCAACCTCGACACCATCACCGCGCTGCCGGTGCAGGGTCTGCACGTTGACCTGGTTCACGGTAAAGATGATGTGGCCGATCTGCACCGGCGTCTGCCAGCCGACTGGCTGCTCTCTGCGGGCCTGATCAACGGCCGTAACGTCTGGCGCGCCGATCTGACGGAGAAGTATGCGCAAATTAAAGACATCGTCGGCCAGCGTGCGCTGTGGATCGCGACTTCATGCTCCCTGTTGCACAGCCCGATCGACCTGAGCGTGGAAACCCGTCTCGATGCGGAAGTGAAAAGCTGGTTCGCTTTTGCCCTGCAGAAATGTACCGAGCTGGCCCTTCTGCGCGATGCGCTGAATAGCGGTGAGACCGCAAAACTGGTTGAATGGAGCGCGCCGATTCAGGCTCGCCGTCACTCTACCCGCGTACATAATGCGGCGGTAGAAAAACGTCTGGCGGCCATTACCGCTCAGGACAGCCAGCGCAACAGCCCATATGCTGAACGCGCCAGGGCGCAGCGTACGCGCTTCAATCTACCGGCGTGGCCGACCACGACCATCGGCTCTTTTCCACAGACTACCGAGATCCGTGGCCTGCGTCTGGACTTCAAAAAAGGCAATCTCGATGCCAACCACTATCGCACCGGTATTGCGGAGCATATCAAGCAGGCGATTGTTGAGCAGGAACGTTTAGGGCTAGATGTTCTGGTTCACGGCGAAGCCGAGCGTAACGACATGGTGGAGTACTTCGGTGAGCATCTCGACGGGTTCATCTTCACGCAAAACGGTTGGGTACAGAGCTACGGCTCCCGCTGCGTGAAGCCGCCGGTGGTCATCGGGGATGTCAGTCGCCCGGAAGCAATCACCGTTGAGTGGGCGAAGTTTGCCCAGTCGCTGACCGACAAGCCGGTGAAAGGCATGCTGACCGGTCCGGTGACGATTCTTTGCTGGTCATTCCCGCGTGAAGACGTCAGTCGCGAAACCATCGCCAAACAGATTGCGCTGGCGCTGCGTGACGAAGTGGCGGATCTGGAGGCGGCCGGTATCGGTATCATCCAGATTGATGAGCCGGCGCTGCGTGAAGGACTGCCGCTCAAGCGTAGCGACTGGGATGCTTATCTGCAGTGGGGCGTGGAAGCCTTCCGGATCAATGCCGCGGTGGCGCGGGATGATACCCAGATCCACACCCATATGTGCTACTGCGAGTTCAACGACATCATGGATTCGATTGCCGCGCTGGATGCGGACGTGATCACCATTGAAACCTCGCGTTCTGACATGGAGCTGCTGGAGTCGTTTGAAGAGTTCGAATACCCGAACGAAATCGGACCGGGCGTGTATGACATCCATTCGCCGAACGTTCCGAGCGTGGAGTGGATTGAAGCACTGCTGGAGAAAGCGGCGCAGCGTATCCCGGCAGAGCGTCTGTGGGTCAACCCGGACTGTGGCCTGAAAACTCGCGGCTGGCCGGAAACCCGCGCCGCGCTGGCTAACATGGTGAAAGCCGCGCAGAATCTGCGTCAGGCATAACTCCGTTAACCCTCGTCCCGGAGGAGGCCCAGGCCTCCTCTTCTTTTCTCTTTTTCTTTTCTCTTTCGTGCTGGCAAATGTCCCGTCTAACCTGCGGAGTGCCTGCGGCTGGGCTACGCTTAGCTGCACTGAGCAAGCACAGACATTTCCGGGGGAGAATGATGACCAGACTCGACGATCCGCAGCGGTCCTTATGTTTTGCTATTAATCTGGGGAACCCGGTTCTCGCCACGTTATTGCCGGATAATACCCCGGGTGGCATCACCGCCGAGTTAGCCAAAAAACTGGCCGCGGAATGCGGTTGCGAGGCGCGATTTGTGACCTGGCCGACGGCCGGGAAAGTGGTTGATGTAGCTTTGCTGGACCAGTGGGATATTGCTTTCCTGGCGATTGATCCCGCTCGTGAAGACAAACTGTGCTTCACCCCGCCGTATGTCACGATTGAAAGTTCAGTGCTGGTCAGAAACGACAGCGATATTCACTCCGTACAAGCGATGGATCGCCCGGGAGTAACGATTAACGTCGGGAGAGGGGCGGCCTATGAACTGTATCTGATTCGAACGCTACGCCATGCGGTGATGCAGCAGTACGCTACCTCCCAGGAGGCGATCCGCGCGTTTATCGCCGGGGAAGGGGAGATGGTTGCCGGGATCCGTCAGCCGCTTGCCAGCGTGGCGCGGGAATATCCCCAGTTTCGCCTCCTGCCTGATAGTTTCAGCCAGATACAGCAAGCGATTTGCGTTCCCCGAAACCGGCTACAGCACTATGAATTTGTCTGTGGTTGTCTGGCGGCATGGAAGAGTGACGGAACGATCGCCGATATGATTAACCGCCATATCGGCAACCGATAGCGGCTTACGCGCGCTTCCCGCCATACTGCGCAAACCATGCCAGCATACGCTGCCAGCCGTCTTTGGCCGATTCTTCATGATAGCTGGCGCGATAATCGGCGTTAAAGGCGTGATCGGCTTCCGGGTAGACGATGATCTCCGCTTTGGCGTTGGCCGCGCGAAGCGCGTGACGCATGGTTTCCACCGTATCCTGCGGAATGCTGGCGTCTTTGCCACCGTACAACCCCAGCACCGGCGCGTTGAGATCAACGGCGATATCCACCGGATATTTCGCTGAGTTCAGGGTTTTCTGCCCGACCAGCTTTCCGTACCAGGCGACGGCGGCTTTTAGCTGCGGGTTATGGGCGGCATAAAGCCAGGTAATGCGTCCACCCCAGCAGAAGCCGGTGATCAGCAGACGATGAGCATCGCCTCCGTGGCGTGCGGCCCAGCTGGCGACATGGTCGAGGTCGGCCAGCACCTGCGCATCCGGCACTTTGCTGACCAGCTCCTGGAACAGGGTGGGGATATCGGTATAGTCATTCGGATCGCCCTGGCGGAAGTAGAGCTCTGGCGCGATAGCCAGATATCCCTCCTGCGCCAGACGGCGGCAAATGTCGCGGATATGTTCATGGACGCCGAAAATTTCCTGAACAACGATAACGACCGGCAGCAGGCCATCGGCGTTCTTCGGACGAGCATGATAGGCCGGCATGTTCTCTCCCTGAGTGGGGATCGACGTTTCGCCTGTGATGATGCTCTCCTCCGAGGTATGAACGGCGGTAGAAGCGTGCGGCGTGGCTGCAGGCGCAAAGCCAGGTTGCTTGGTTGTGGTCATGGTATTCTCCGTACCCTTATTTATTAGCGCATCGATAACTATAGACGCTATCGACCGGACGTTAACAAAGCACAGTGCCTGAAACAGGCTATCTTTTGTTCAGACACGATGAATATAACTTGTTAATGTGATGTTTATCACTTTTTGATGGAAAATCATTGCAATGATTTTTGTTCATGGTGATTTTTGTCACAAAACTAAGCGGGTAGCTTCTGTAAAGTACCGTTTTGCTTCTGCTGATAATTCGACCCACAGAGGAGTTTTTTATGTCTAAGTCTGATGTTTTTCATCTCGGCCTCACCAAAAACGATTTACAAGGGGCTACGCTGGCTATCGTCCCTGGCGATCCGGAGCGTGTGGAAAAGATCGCCGCGCTGATGGATAAGCCGGTCAAGCTGGCATCTCACCGCGAATTTACCTCCTGGCGTGCCGAACTGGATGGCAAGTCGGTCATTGTCTGCTCTACCGGTATCGGCGGCCCGTCAACGTCCATCGCCGTTGAAGAGCTGGCGCAGCTGGGGATTCGTACCTTCCTGCGTATCGGCACCACCGGCGCTATCCAGCCACACATTAACGTCGGTGACGTGCTGGTTACCACCGCATCCGTACGTCTTGATGGCGCGAGTCTGCACTTTGCGCCGATGGAATACCCGGCCGTGGCTGACTTTGCCTGCACCACTGCGCTGGTTGAAGCGGCCAAATCGATCGGCGCGACCACCCATATCGGCGTGACCGCATCATCTGACACCTTCTACCCGGGCCAGGAGCGCTACGACACCTTCTCCGGTCGCGTGGTCAGCCGTTTTAAAGGTTCTATGGAAGAGTGGCAGTCAATGGGGGTCATGAACTACGAGATGGAGTCTGCGACTCTGCTGACCATGTGTGCCAGCCAGGGGCTGCGTGCCGGGATGGTTGCCGGGGTTATCGTCAACCGTACCCAGCAGGAAATTCCGAACGCGGAAACCATGAAGCAAACCGAAAGCCACGCGGTAAAAATCGTCGTCGAAGCGGCTCGCCGTCTGCTGTAATTCCTCGCCTCTCCACCCAGGGCCGGATCTTCCGGCCTTTCTTTTTTGCGCTGCGCCTCGCAGGAAATCTCTTTTAAACTGGACGTTTGTACAGCACAATTCTATTTTTGTGCCGTAAGTTGTTGCCGCAGGGGGCGTTGTGGATATCTCGATTGTGATAAGTGCCATCGTGGCGCTGGCCGTAGGGCTGGTCGCAGGGTGGCTGGCGACCAAAGCCAAAGCTGACCAAATTCGCGCCGACCTTATCGAGGAGCGCCGTGAACTGGATATCGAGCTCAGCGCCGCGCGCCAGCAGCTGGTGCAGGAGGCCCACTGGCGCGATGAATGTGAGTTGCTGAATAACGAACTGCGCAGCCTGCGTGATATCAATAGCTCTCTGGAGGCCGATCTCCGCGAAGTCACCACCCGCCTTGAATCTACCCGGATCCACGCCGAGGATAAAATCCGCCAGATGGTGAACAGCGAACAGCGTCTGAGCGAGCAGTTTGAAAACCTGGCAAACCGCATTTTCGAACACAGCAACCGGCGCGTCGATGAGCAGAACCGGCAGAGTTTACATGGCCTGCTGACGCCGCTGCGTGAACAGCTGGACGGTTTCCGCCGCCAGGTGCAGGACAGTTTTGGCCAGGAGGCGCGTGAGCGGCATACGCTGGCCCATGAGATCCGCAATCTGCAGCAGCTGAACGCGCAGATGGCGCAGGAGGCGTTGAACCTGACCCGGGCGTTGAAAGGGGATAACAAAACGCAGGGTAACTGGGGAGAGGTGGTGCTAACCCGCGTGCTGGAAGCTTCCGGGCTACGCGAAGGGTATGAATACCAGACCCAGGTCAGCATCGAAACAGAAGGTCGTTCGCGCATGCAGCCCGATGTCATCGTTCGCCTGCCGCAGGGGAAAGATGTGGTCATTGATGCCAAAATGACGCTGGTGGCCTACGAACGCTATTTCAATGCCGAAGATGACTACACCCGCGAGGCGGCGCTGCAGGAGCATATCGCCTCGGTGCGTAACCATATTCGCCTGCTCGGACGTAAAGATTATCAACAGCTGCCGGGCCTGCGCTCGCTCGACTATGTGCTGATGTTTATTCCCGTGGAGCCGGCTTTCCTGCTGGCTATCGACCGCCAGCCTGAACTTATCAGCGAAGCGCTGAAGAACAACATTATGCTGGTCAGTCCGACGACGCTGCTGGTGGCGCTGCGGACGATTGCCAATCTCTGGCGTTATGAACATCAAAGCCGCAATGCGCAGAAAATCGCTGAGCGCGCAGGTCGTCTGTACGACAAAATGCGACTGTTCGTTGATGATATGTCCGCCATTGGGCAGAGCCTGGATAAAGCCCAGGATAACTATCGCCAGGCGATGAAAAAGCTTGCTTCCGGGCGCGGAAATCTGCTGGTGCAGGCAGAAGCGTTCCGCGGTCTTGGCGTTGAAGTGAAGCGCGGGATTAATCCTGATTTAGTCGATCAGGCAACGGCTCAGGATGACGAATATCGTTCTGAAGAAGACGAAAAAGCGCTTGAAGATAACGAATATACCTCCGATCCGGCCGATGAGACGATGTCCGGCGAGTCCTCTATGCCGCGTTGAACCGTATGGGAAATGCGCTGAATCTGTTACACTCGGCGAACATTTTCTTGATAAGCAGGCATTGAGATGGTTGAGGATTCACAAGAAACGACGCACTTTGGTTTTCAGACGGTAGCCAAAGAGCAGAAGGCGGACATGGTGGCACATGTATTCCATTCTGTGGCCGCAAAATATGATGTTATGAATGATCTGATGTCGTTCGGTATTCATCGTTTGTGGAAGCGTTTCACCATCGATTGCAGCGGCGTACGCCGTGGACAGACCGTTCTGGACCTGGCCGGCGGCACCGGCGACCTGACGGCGAAGTTCTCTCGTCTGGTGGGTGAAACGGGGCGCGTCATGCTGGCAGATATCAACGACTCTATGCTGAAAATGGGGCGCGAAAAGCTGCGCAACATCGGCATCGTCGGCAACGTTGAATACGTTCAGGCTAACGCAGAAGCGCTGCCGTTTGCCGACAACACTTTTGACTGCATCACGATTTCATTTGGCCTGCGTAACGTCACCGATAAAGAAAAGGCGCTGCGTTCAATGTATCGCGTCCTGAAGCCGGGCGGTCGTCTGCTGGTGCTCGAGTTCTCGAAACCGATTATTGAGCCGCTCAGCAAAGCCTATGATGCCTACTCCTTCCACGTGCTGCCGCGCGTAGGGGAACTGGTTGCCAAAGACGGTGAAAGCTATCGCTACCTGGCGGAATCTATTCGTATGCACCCGAATCAGGACACCCTGAAAGCCATGATGCAGGACGCCGGTTTCGAAAACGTCGACTACTACAACCTGACGGCTGGTATCGTTGCGTTGCACCGCGGTTATAAGTTCTGACAGGAGGGATCGCATGCCTTTCAAACCACTGGTTACCGCTGGCATTGAAACCGCCCTCAATACCTTTCTCTGGCGCGACAAAGCGTTAAAACCTGCTCGCCAGCGTCTGCTGGGGAAGGTGCTGCGCGTTGAGCTGAAGGAGCTGTCGACGCCGGTTGTGCTGGTCTTCAGCGAGCGTCAGGTGGATGTGCTGGGGACCTGGGAAGGCGATGCCGACTGTACCGTCATTACTCGTCTCAGCGTGCTGCCACAGCTGCGCAACCGTCAACAGCTCACGGCGCTTATTCGCAGCGGTGATCTGGAAGTGCAGGGCGACCTGCAGGTGGTGCAGAACACGGTGGCGCTATGTGACCTGGCGGAATTCGATCCGGCTGAGCTGCTGGCGCCTTACACCGGCGATATCGTTGCGGAAGGGGTCAGTAAGGTCTTTCGCTCCGGAGCTCGTTTTCTGCTGCACGGCGCTCAGCGTCAGCAGCGGTATGTCGCTGAAGCGCTGACCGAAGAGTGGCGTATGGCGCCTGGGCCGCTGGAAATGGCCTGGTTTGGCGAAGAGACCGCGGCTGTGGAACGCGCGCTTTCCGCACTGGAAAAACGGCTGGAAACGCTGGAGGGCAAATGACGCCAGGAGAATTACGGCGCCTGTATCTTATTATCCGCACCTTTTTGAGCTATGGGCTTGATGAGCTCATTCCCAAAATGCGTATCACGCTGCCGCTGCGTATCGGGCGGCGGATGCTGTTCTGGATGCCGAATCGTCATAAAAACCAACCTCTCGGCGAACGTCTGCGCCTTGCGCTGCAGGAGCTGGGGCCGGTGTGGATCAAGTTCGGCCAGATGCTCTCCACCCGCCGCGATCTGTTCCCGCCGCAAATCGCCGATCAGCTCGCGCTGCTGCAGGATCGCGTAGCGCCCTTCGATGGCCGGTTGGCAAAACAGCAGATCGAACAGGCGATGGGCGGTCTTCCCGTAGAGGCCTGGTTTGACGATTTCTCGATTGAACCGCTGGCATCGGCCTCTATTGCGCAGGTCCATACCGCACGGCTGAAAGAAAACGGTAAAGAGGTCGTTATCAAAGTGATCCGCCCGGATATCGTGCCGGTGATTAAAGCGGACATGAAGCTTATCTATCGTCTCGCGCGCTGGGTGCCGCGTTTACTGCCCGACGGTCGCCGCCTGCGCCCGCAGGAAGTGGTTCGCGAATACGAAAAAACGCTGCTGGATGAACTCAACCTGCTACGTGAATCGGCGAACGCCATTCAGCTGCGGCGCAACTTTGAAGACAGCCCGATGCTATATGTACCGGAGGTCTACTCCGATTACTGTAGCGAAAACATGATGGTCATGGAGCGGATTTACGGGATCCCGGTTTCCGACGTGGAGGCGCTGGAAGCGCAGGGCACGAACATGAAGCTGCTGGCGGAACGCGGCGTGCAGGTCTTTTTCACCCAGGTGTTCCGCGACAGCTTCTTCCACGCAGACATGCATCCAGGCAATATTTTTGTTAGCTACGACCATCCGGAGAACCCCCAGTACATCGGGATCGACTGCGGTATCGTGGGGTCGCTGAACAAAGAAGATAAGCGCTACCTGGCGGAAAACTTCATTGCGTTCTTCAACCGCGATTATCGTAAAGTCGCCGAGCTGCACGTAGATTCAGGCTGGGTTCCTGCGGATACCAATGTTGAAGAGTTCGAGTTTGCTATTCGCACCGTCTGCGAGCCGATCTTCGAGAAGCCGCTGGCTGAGATCTCGTTTGGTCATGTGCTGCTGAACCTGTTTAACACCGCCCGGCGCTTCAATATGGAAGTGCAGCCGCAGCTGGTATTACTGCAGAAGACATTACTTTACGTAGAAGGGGTAGGCCGCCAGCTCTATCCTCAGTTAGACTTGTGGAAAACGGCGAAACCTTTCCTTGAGTCGTGGATTAAAGATCAGGTCGGCATTCCGGCGCTGGTGCGTGCGTTTAAAGAAAAAGCGCCGTTCTGGATCGAAAGAATGCCGGAAATACCTGAGCTGGTGTACCAGACTTTGCAGCAAAGCAAACAGCTGCAGACCAGCGTGGATACCATCGTGCGCGACTTCCAGGTGCGACATGTTCGTCAGGGGCAGTCCCGTTATCTGTTTGGTATAGGCGCGGTTCTGTTACTGAGTGGTACGCTGTTATTTATCCACCGCCCGGAATGGGGCATGATGCCAGGCTGGCTGATGGCCGCTGGCGCGGTGTCCTGGCTGATTGGCTGGCGGAAAACGCACTGATGGGAAGCGCCTTTATCACCGCGCATTCGTTGTTGCGCGAAGTCATACGAGCGGCCTGACAAAGAGGCGGCTTGTGGGATGACGTGTATAATGCGTCCTAATAATTCATCATCTGTCATAGAGGAATGTGTATGGGTGGTATCAGTATTTGGCAGTTATTAATTGTTGTCGTCATTGTGGTTCTGCTTTTCGGGACGAAAAAGCTGAGCTCGCTGGGGTCAGATTTGGGTGCATCGATTAAAGGCTTTAAAAAGGCCATGAGCGATGATGAAAAACCTGAAAAGTCTGCTCCGGATGCAGATTTCACGGCGAAATCGATCGCCGATAAGCCGGATGATGCGAAAAAAGACGAGACAAAACGCCACGACAAAGAGCAGGTGTAATTCGTGTTCGATATCGGTTTTAGTGAACTACTGCTGGTGTTCGTTATTGGCCTCATTGTTCTGGGGCCACAGCGATTGCCTGTAGCGGTAAAAACGGTGGCCAGCTGGATTCGTACGCTACGATCGCTGGCGGCCACCGTACAAAATGAGATCACTCAGGAACTAAAACTGCAGGAGTTCCAGGAAAGCCTGAAGAAAGTGGAAAAGGCGAGCCTGGATAACCTGACGCCGGAGCTGAAAGCGTCGATGGATGAGCTGCGTGAAGCCGCTGAATCTATGAAACGTTCTTATACCGCCCACGATCCTGAGAAAGCGAGCGACGAAGCGAACACGATTCATAACCCGGTAGTGAAGGGCAGTGAAGCGCAGCGCCAGGACATTACGCCGGCGACGGCTGAACATCAGGCCAGCGCGCCCGTTCACGCTCCAGCCGCAGAAGAGAGCGTGGCGTCAGAGCAGCCGGCTGCGCAGCCTGACCCTCTCCCGGTCGCCAAAGAAAAAGTTGCCGTGACAGCTTCCGATTCCTCCCCTGCATCGAGTGATAAACCGTAAAAATGGGCGTAGAAGATACTCAACCGCTAATTTCGCATTTGATTGAGCTGCGCAAGCGCCTGATCAATAGCATCATCGCGATACTGGTCATTTTTCTGGCGTTAGTGTACTTCGCCAACGACATCTATCAGCTGGTTTCCGCACCGCTTATCCGGCAGATGCCGGTGGGTGCAACGATGATCGCCACCGACGTGGCTTCCCCTTTCTTTACGCCGATCAAACTGACCTTCATGGTTTCGGTGATTCTGTCGGTGCCGGTTATTCTTTACCAGGTCTGGGCGTTTGTTGCCCCGGCGCTGTATAAACATGAGCGTCGGCTGGTTATGCCGCTGCTGGTTTCCAGTACGCTGCTGTTCTATATCGGTATGGCGTTTGCCTACTTTGTCGTTTTCCCGCTGGCGTTTGGTTTCCTGACCCACGCGGCGCCGGAGGGCGTGCAGGTCTCGACGGATATTCGCAGCTATCTCGATTTCGTCATGGCGCTGTTTATCGCCTTTGGCGTTTCGTTTGAAGTGCCGGTTGCGATCGTGCTGCTGTGCTGGATGGGCGTCACGACCCCGGAAGATTTGCGTAAGAAGCGGCCGTACGTGCTGGTGGGAGCATTCGTCGTCGGCATGCTGCTGACGCCGCCGGATGTCTTCTCGCAAACGCTGCTGGCGATTCCGATGTACTGCTTGTTTGAGATCGGGGTTTTCTTTGCGCGTTTCTATACCGGAAAACGTCTGACGCGTGACGAGGATGCCGCCGCTGAAGAAGCGGGGAGCAAAGAAGAGTAACCAGCCGCCCGTCAGGGCGGTTGTCATATTGGAGAAGCGATGTTTGATATCGGCGTCAATCTGACCAGTCCACAGTTTTCCCGCGATCGCGATGAGGTCGTGGCCCGCGCTCAGGCGGCGGGCGTGACCGGCATGCTGTTCACCGGGACTAACCTGCATGAAAGCGAGCAGGCCCGGCAGCTGGCACATCGCTATACCCGCTGCTGGTCAACCGCCGGCGTGCATCCGCATGACAGCAGCAGCTGGACGGCAGCGGTGGCCGACTCCATCTTTCAGCTGGCGCGCCAGCCGGAGGTCATCGCTATCGGCGAATGTGGGCTGGACTTCAACCGCAACTTTTCTACTCCTCAGGAGCAAGAGGCCGCCTTCAGCGCACAGCTGGCGCTGGCAGCCGAGCTGTCTATGCCGGTTTTTTTGCACTGCCGCGATGCCCATGAACGTTTTCTGACGCTCCTGACGCCCTGGCTGGATAAACTGCCTGGTGCGGTGCTGCACTGCTTTACCGGAACCCGCGAAGAAATGCGTGCCTGTGTGAACCACGGTTTGTATATTGGCATTACAGGCTGGGTCTGCGACGAGCGACGCGGACTGGAGCTGCGCGCGCTGTTGCCGGATATCCCGGCAGAACGCCTGTTGATTGAAACGGATGCCCCGTATTTGCTGCCCCGCGACCTTAGCCCGAAGCCCGCTTCCCGGCGCAATGAACCGGTATATCTGCCGCATATTCTGGCCAGTATTGCGGGATGGCGCGGGGAGGAGGCTCAGCGGCTGGAAGAGATCGCTGACACGAATGTCAGAACGCTCTTTGGCATCCGTTTTTAAGCGTACCGTCAGATTTTATGAAAGTCGGTATTTTTGATGCTTTGCAGTACCTGTTTGTTAAGCAGATTCAGCAGCAGCATGGAGCGCGCTTCACCATCCGGTTCGCTAAAGATAGCCTGCAGGCCTTCAAACGCGCCGTCGGTAATCAAGACGAAGTCACCTTCGTGCGGCGTTTCCGGGTCGGTGATGCCTTCCGGCTTATAGATAGAGAGCTGGTGAATGACCGCGGACGGTACCGTGGCTGGCTGGGCGCCAAAGCGCACGAAGTTATTCACACCTCGCGTGGCGCTGATAGTTGTAGTGTGGATAATTTCCGGATCGAATTCGACAAACAGGTAATTGGGGAACAAAGGTTCACTGACCGTAGTGCGTTTGCCGCGGATGATTTTTTCCAGTGCGATCGTCGGCATCAGGCAATTCACTGCCTGTCGTTCGAGGTGTTCCTGGGCGCGCTGAAGCTGCCCACGTTTGCAATACAGTAAATACCAGGCTTGCATAATAACTCTTTCCACTCTATTAGCTGCAAGCATAACAAAAGCCTGGGGCGATCGCGAAAGCCAATATAAGTGAAATCAAAAATTCTATGTTCTTTCACTCTAATTTAACAAAAGTACAGCATGGCGCTGGCGAACACCGTATAATCAGCCGCCTGTATAGAGGTTAATAATAACTCCATGAAATACCACGATCTACGCGACTTTCTGACATTACTGGAGCAGCAGGGCGAACTGAAAAGAATATCCCTGCCGGTCGATCCGCACCTTGAGATCACCGAAATTGCCGATCGCACTTTACGTGCCGGCGGCCCGGCCCTGCTTTTTGAAAACCCCAAAGGCTACACCATGCCCGTGTTGTGCAATCTGTTTGGCACTCCGCGCCGCGTCGCCATGGGAATGGGGCAGGAGGATGTCAGCTCGTTGCGTGAAGTGGGTAAGCTGCTGGCTTTTCTGAAAGAGCCGGAACCGCCGAAAGGCTTTCGCGATCTGTTCGATAAGCTGCCGCAGTTCAGGCAGGTCTTGAATATGCCGACAAAGCGCCTGCGCGGAGCACCCTGCCAGCAAAAGATCATTGAAGGCGACAACGTTGATTTGACGCGTATCCCGATCATGACCTGCTGGCCAGAAGATGCTGCCCCGCTGATTACCTGGGGACTGACGGTTACTCGTGGTCCGCATAAGGAACGGCAGAACCTGGGCATCTATCGCCAGCAGCTCATTGGTAAGAACAAGCTGATCATGCGCTGGCTCTCCCATCGCGGCGGCGCGCTGGATTTTCAGGAGTGGTGTGCGGCTCATCCGGACGAACGTTTTCCGGTTTCCGTGGCGCTGGGCGCTGACCCGGCGACCATCCTTGGGGCCGTCACTCCGGTTCCCGATACGCTGTCAGAGTATGCGTTTGCCGGCCTGCTACGCGGCACCAAAACGGAAGTGGTCAAGTGCATTTCCAACGATCTTGAAGTACCGGCCAGCGCGGAAATTGTGCTGGAAGGGTATATTGAGCCAGGTGAAATGGCACCGGAAGGGCCGTACGGCGATCATACCGGCTACTACAATGAAGTGGATAATTTCCCGGTATTTACGGTTACGCATATCACTCAGCGTGAAGATGCGATTTATCATTCAACGTATACCGGACGCCCGCCGGATGAACCTGCGGTCCTGGGCGTCGCGCTGAACGAAGTCTTCGTGCCGATTCTGCAAAAGCAGTTCCCTGAAATTGTTGATTTCTACCTGCCGCCGGAAGGTTGCTCTTATCGTCTGGCCGTGGTCACGATGAAGAAACAGTACGCCGGACATGCCAAGCGCGTCATGATGGGCGTGTGGTCATTCCTGCGCCAGTTTATGTACACCAAGTTCGTGATCGTCTGCGATGATGACGTTAATGCACGCGACTGGAACGACGTGATCTGGGCGATTACTACCCGAATGGACCCGGCTCGTGATACGGTACTGGTAGAAAATACGCCGATCGATTATCTGGATTTTGCCTCGCCGGTTTCCGGCCTGGGTTCAAAAATGGGGCTGGATGCCACAAATAAATGGCCAGGCGAAACCCAGCGTGAATGGGGTCGTCCTATTAAGAAGGATCCTGAGGTGACGGCGCGCGTTGACGCCATCTGGGATGAGCTGGCTATCTTTAAATAACAGTAAGCGGGGCTAACGCCGCTGTTTTGCTCTATAGACCCGACAGAGGGGACGCATGACAACCTTAAGCTGTAAAGTGACCTCGGTGGAGGCAATTACCGATACCGTGTATCGCGTTCGATTAGTGCCGGAAGCGGCGTTTTCTTTCCGCGCTGGTCAATATTTGATGGTGGTAATGGACGAGCGTGACAAGCGTCCGTTCTCCATGGCTTCCACTCCGGCGGAGCAGGAATGTATTGAACTGCATATCGGCGCCTCTGAGCTCAACCTGTATGCGATGGCGGTGATGGATCGCATTCTGAAAGAGCGCGAGATCGAGGTTGATATTCCGCATGGTGAGGCCTGGCTGCGTGAGGACGAAGATCGTCCGCTCATTCTCATCGCCGGAGGAACCGGGTTCTCCTATGTGCGTTCCATTCTGCTCACGGCGCTGGCTCGTAACCCGAACCGCGATATCGCAGTGTACTGGGGCGGTCGCGAAGCGAAACATCTCTACGATCTGGCAGAGCTGGAAGCGCTGAGCGTGGAGCACCCGGGTCTGCGTGTTGAGCCGGTGGTGGAACAGCCGGAAGAAGAGTGGCGTGGGCGCTCTGGCACCGTGTTGACCGCGGTACTGCAGGACTATGGCACTCTGGCAGAGCATGATATTTATATTGCCGGCCGCTTCGAAATGGCAAAAATTGCCCGTGAGCTGTTCTGCAATGAGCGCAATGCCCGCGAAGATCGCCTGTTTGGCGATGCGTTTGCCTTTATCTGATTCTCATGCCCTCTTCTTCAGGGAGAGGGAAGAGAACGGCAGAAATAAAAAACCCGCCCCTGACAGGCGGGAAAAACGGCAACTAAACCCCCTCTCTTCGCCATGGTCACCATAACTGCGTTGGCTGCGCTTATTCACCCGAATCACTGACGGTGGGTAAGTTCATCGGGATGAATAAGGGACATCCACGTCCCTCACCAAAGGCAGCCTTCGGCTGTTCAAATTCGTTCCTGACGAATTGGCCATTCGCTTGCCGCCTTGTTCTGGCACCCATGGTTTTGAGATAACTCTTTAATCAAACACGCTCGAATACCGTCGCAATGCCCTGACCTAAACCAATACACATGGTAGCCAGACCGAACTGTGCGTCTTTACGCTCCATCTGGTTAATCAAGGTTGTACTGATACGTGCGCCGGAGCAGCCGAGCGGGTGACCCAGGGCAATCGCGCCGCCGTTGAGATTGATCTTCTCGTCGATCTGCTCCATCAGGCCAAGATCTTTAATGCACGGCAGGATCTGCGCGGCAAAGGCCTCATTCATTTCAAAAACGTCGATATCGCTGGTAGCCAGTCCGGCCTTTTTCAGCGCCAGCTTTGATGCCGGTACCGGACCATAACCCATAATCGATGGGTCACAGCCGACCACCGCCATGGAGCGCACGCGAGCGCGCGGTTTCAGCCCCAGTTCGCGGGCACGGCTTTCGCTCATTAATAACATGGCGGCTGCGCCGTCGGAGAGCGCGGATGAAGTTCCTGCCGTGACGGTGCCGGTCACCGGGTCGAATGCGGGTCTTAATGCAGCCAGCGCTTCCACGGTCGTTTCCGGGCGGATCACTTCGTCATAGTTAAATGACTTCAGCACGCCGTCGGCATCATGGCCGCCTGTCGGAATGATTTCCGCTTTAAATGCGCCGGACTGCGTTGCCGCCCATGCGCGAGCGTGGGAACGCGCGGCGAACTGGTCCTGCATTTCCCGGCTGATGCCGTGCAGACGCGCCAGCATTTCGGCGGTCAACCCCATCATACCGGCCGCTTTTGCCACGTTACGACTCAGACCCGGGTGAAAATCCACGCCATGGCTCATCGGGACGTGGCCCATATGCTCCACGCCGCCAATCAGGCAGACGCTGGCGTCGCCGGTCATGATCATGCGCGCCGCATCGTGCAGCGCCTGCATCGATGAACCGCACAGGCGGTTGACCGTCGTGGCCGGTACCGAATGCGGAATCTCGGCCAGCAGCGCGGCGTTACGCGCAATGTTGAAACCTTGCTCCAGCGTTTGCTGTACGCAGCCCCAGTAAATATCGTCAATCGCGGCCGGATCAAGCGACGGGTTACGCGACAGCAGGCTACGCATCAGGTGCGCAGAGAGGTCTTCCGCGCGCACGTGGCGAAAGGCGCCGCCCTTCGAACGGCCCATCGGGGTGCGAACTGCATCAACAATGACAACCTGTTCCATTGTGACTCCTTAAGCCGTTTTCAGAACGCCCGCCGGGCGGGCTGGTTCTACCGGGGGATAATAGGGTTCGTTATGGCGTGCTTTATTACGCAGTCCTTCCGGCACTTCATACAGCGGACCGAGGTGCTGGTACTGCTGCGCCATATCGAGATATTTTGCGCTGCCCAGGGTATCCAGCCAGCGGAATGCGCCGCCGTGGAACGGAGGGAAGCCGAGACCATAAACCAGCGCCATATCCGCTTCCGCCGGGCTGGCGATAATGCCTTCCTCCAGGCAGCGGACCACTTCGTTGACCATCGGAATCATCATCCGGGCGATAATCTCATCGTCGCTGAAGTCATGTTTTGGCTGACTGACTTCCGCCAGCAGGGCGTCGACGGCCGGGTCTTCTTCTTTCTTCGGTTTGCCTTTACTGTCTTCTTTATACCGCCAGAAGCCGAGACCGTTTTTCTGGCCGAAACGGCTGGCGTCGAACAGCGCGTCGATCGCGTCGCGATAATCTTTCTGCATGCGCTGCGGGAAGCCGGCGGCCATCACCGCCTGCGCGTGGTGTGCGGTGTCGATGCCGACCACGTCGAGCAGGTATGCCGGGCCCATTGGCCAGCCGAACAGTTTCTCCATCACCTTATCGACTTTGCGGAAGTCCGCGCCGTCGCGAAGCAGTTGGCTGAATCCCGCAAAGTAGGGGAACAGCACGCGGTTGACGAAGAAGCCGGGGCAATCGTTAACCACGATCGGCGTTTTGCCCATTTTGCTCGCCCAGGCCACGACTTTTGCGATGGTGTCATCTGAGGTTTTTTCCCCGCGAATCACTTCTACCAGCGGCATGCGATGCACCGGGTTAAAGAAGTGCATACCGCAGAAGTTTTCCGGACGTTTCAGGACGCTGGCCAGCTCACCGATTGGAATCGTTGAAGTGTTAGAAGCCAGAACCGTATCCGGGCGGACTTTCTCTTCGGTTTCCGCCAGCACGGCCTTTTTCACTTTCGGATTCTCGACGACGGCTTCGACCACGACATCTACGCGCTCAAAACCAGCATAATCGAGGGTCGGGTGAATCGTGCCAATAACGCCGGCCAGCTTCAGCCCATCGATTTTGCCGCGCTCAAGCTGCTTGTTGAGCAGCTTAGCGGCTTCGTTCATGCCGAGCGTCAGCGATTTGTCGTTAATGTCCTTCATGATCACCGGCACGCCTTTCCAGGCGGACTGATACGCGATACCGCCACCCATGATCCCGGCCCCCAGCACGGCGGCCTGTTTCGGCGTCTCAACGTTTTTGGTCAGCTTCTTCGCTTTGGCTTTGACATACTGATCGTTAAGGAAGATACCGACCAGTGCGCGGGCCTCTTTGGTGTGCGCCAGCGGGACAAAACTTTGGTTTTCCAGATTCAGCGCCTCTTCGCGGCCGAAACGAGCGGCCGCTTCGATGGTTTTTACCGCTGTTATCGGCGCCGGATAGTGTTTCCCGGCGGTCTGCGCCACCATGCCTTTGGCGATAGTGAAGCTCATGGCCGCTTCAATTTTACTGAGCTTCAATGGCTCCAGCTTCGGCTGGCGCTTCGCTTTCCAGTCCAGGTCGCCGTTAATGGCCTGACGCAGAATGGCGAGTGCGCCATCGCGCAGTTTCTCTGGTTTAACGATACCGTCGACGAGGCCGATTTTCAGCGCCTGATCGGCACTGACATCTTTCCCGGCGGCAATAATTTCCAGCGCGCTATCGGCGCCGAGCAGACGCGGCATTCGTACTGAGCCGCCAAAGCCCGGCATGATACCCAGTTTGGTTTCCGGCAGGCCGATACGCAGATCCGGCGTAGCCAGACGGTAGTCCGTCGCCAGCACGCACTCGCAGCCGCCGCCCAGCGCATAGCCGTTCACCGCAGAAATAGTCGGTACCGGTAAATCTTCCAGGCGGTTAAAGACGCTGTTGGCAAAATGGAGCCACTGGCTCAACTGCTCCTGTGGTACCAGGAACAGGGACAGAAATTCGGTGATGTCAGCGCCGACAATGAAGGCCGCTTTCCCGGAGCGCAGCAACAGCCCCTTAAGATCGTGTTGTTTTTCGAGTACGTCCAGCGCCTCACCGAGGCTGGCTACGGTTGCGGTATCGAGCTTGTTCACCGAGCCGGGAGCATCGAACACCAGTTCGGCAATGCCATCTTCCAGCCAGTCGAGGTACAGGTTGTCGCCTTTGTAGAGCATGTCAGTCTCCTGAATCCAGCAATGTGATCTGGTCGTACCAGATGCAACGGAGTGTGGGATTTATGTTAAAGAATTGCAAATGAGTCTTTAAATAAATGCTGGTCTGATCACACCTGGCGGAAATCACCCTGCCCGGGGCCGATGTGCTAAGATGCGGGGAATTACGATCGAATAAAAGCAAAGGATGAAAGATGGAATCACTAGCCGCGCTCTATAAAAATCATATCGTTACCCTACAAGAACGTACCCGTGATGCTTTAGCTCGTTTTAACCTTGATGCGTTGCTGATTCACTCCGGTGAGCTGGTCAATGTCTTCCTGGACGATCATCCGTACCCGTTTAAGGTCAACCCGCAATTTAAATCCTGGGTCCCGGTGACGCAGGTACCCAACTGCTGGCTGCTGGTTGATGGCGTCAACAAACCGAAACTGTGGTTCTACCTGCCGGTTGATTACTGGCATAACGTTGAACCGCTGCCGACCTCGTTCTGGACGGAAGAGGTTGAAGTGATTGCCCTGCCGAAAGCCGACGGTATTGGCAGCCAGCTGCCTGCGGCGCGCGGCAATATCGCCTATATCGGGCCGGTGCCGGAGCGGGCGCTTGGTCTGGAGATCGCTGCCAGCCATATCAACCCGAAAGGGGTGATTGATTTCCTGCACTACTATCGTTCCTTTAAGACCGATTATGAGTTGGCCTGCATGCGCGAAGCGCAGAAGTCGGCGGTTAACGGGCATCGCGCGGCCCATGAAGCATTCCTCTCAGGAATGAGCGAATTCGATATCAACCAGGCGTATCTGACGGCTACCGGTCATCGCGACACCGATGTGCCTTACAGCAATATCGTGGCGCTTAACGAACATGCCTCTGTACTGCATTACACCAAACTGGATCATCGTGCGCCGGCAGAAGCGCGCAGCTTCTTACTGGATGCCGGAGCGGAATATAACGGCTATGCGGCAGACTTGACGCGTACCTGGGCGGCACACGGCGATAATGACTTTGCCCATTTGATTAAAGACGTTAACGATGAGCAGCTGGCTCTGATTAGCACGATGAAGGCTGGAAAAAGCTATGTGGATTACCACATCCAGTTCCACCAACGCATTGCTAAACTGTTGCGTAAGCACCAGATCGTGACCGACATGAGCGAAGAGGCCATGGTTGAAAACGATCTGACCGGACCGTTTATGCCGCACGGTATTGGCCATCCGCTGGGCCTGCAGGTCCATGATGTGGCCGGTTTCATGCAGGATGATACCGGTACCCATCTGGCGGCGCCGTCGAAGTATCCCTATCTGCGCTGCACGCGTATTTTGCAGCCGCGTATGGTGCTGACCATCGAGCCGGGCATCTACTTTATTGAATCTCTGCTGGCGCCGTGGCGTGAAGGGCAGTTTAGCAAACACTTCAACTGGCAAAAAATTGAAGCATTGAAGCCGTTTGGCGGCATCCGTATTGAAGATAACGTCGTCATCCACGAAAACAGTGTTGAAAATATGACGCGTGACCTGAAACTGGCGTAATGGAAAGCTGGTTGATACCGGCCGCGCCGGTGACCTTTGTCGAAGAGATCAAAAAAAGTCGTTTTATCACGCTGTTGGCACATACTGACGGCGTGGTAGCGGCAAAGGCGTTTGTTGAGTCCGTCAGGGCGGAGCACCCTGACGCCCGTCATCATTGTGTGGCGTGGGTGGCCGGGCCACCCAATGACTCTCAACAGCTGGGTTTTTCTGACGATGGCGAACCGGCAGGCACCGCGGGTAAACCTATGCTGGCGCAGCTGATGGGCAGCGGCGTCGGCGAAATAACGGCCGTCGTGGTACGCTACTACGGCGGTATTTTACTTGGTACCGGCGGTCTGGTTAAAGCGTATGGCGGCGGCGTCCATCAGGCGCTTGCCGGGCTGACAACGCAGCGCAAGACGCCGTTGACCGCATATACTTTGCAGTGTGAGTACGGGCAGTTAGCCGGAGTTGAAACGCTGTTGGCTCAGTTCTCAGGACAAATTGTCGCCAGTGACTATCAGGCCTCCGTCCAGCTTCGTGTGGCGCTTCCGCAAGCTGAAGTGGCGTCTTTTTCGACAAAACTGGCTGATTTTAGTCGTGGTTCGTTGCAATTACTGAAGATTGACGAATAATCCCCACCTGATTTTTTGCATACCAAAGGAAGCGCCAGAGATGCATTTTCGCGCCATAACCCGAATCGTTGGACTGTTGGTCATTTTGTTTTCGGGGACGATGATCCTTCCGGGATTAGTGGCCCTGATATACCGCGATGGCGCGGGGCGGGCGTTTACCCAGACCTTTTTTGTCGCGCTGGCGATAGGCTCTTTATTATGGTGGCCGAACCGCCGTGAAAAGGGCGAACTGAAATCCCGCGAGGGTTTTCTGATTGTCGTCCTCTTCTGGACCGTGCTGGGCAGCGTCGGTGCGCTACCGTTTATTTTCGCCGAACAACCGAATCTGACGATAACAGATGCGTTTTTTGAGTCATTCTCAGGCCTGACTACGACCGGCGCCACCACGCTGGTGGGGTTGGACTCTTTACCACATGCCATCCTCTTCTATCGACAGATGCTGCAGTGGTTTGGCGGTATGGGGATCATTGTGTTGGCAGTAGCAATACTGCCGATACTGGGCGTCGGTGGGATGCAGTTGTATCGGGCGGAAATGCCGGGGCCACTGAAGGACAATAAGATGCGCCCGCGTATCGCCGAGACGGCCAAAACGCTGTGGCTTATCTACGTGCTGTTGACGGTCGCCTGTGCGCTTGCGCTCTGGTTCGCGGGTATGCCGGCATTTGATGCTATCGGTCACAGCTTTTCGACTATCGCGATTGGCGGCTTTTCTACGCATGACGCCAGCGTAGGGTATTTTAACAGTCCAACCATTAACACGATTATTGCGGTTTTCCTGCTGATCTCAGGCTGTAACTATGGCCTCCATTTTTCATTGCTCAGCGGGCGCAGTCTGAAGGTGTACTGGCGCGATCCTGAATTCCGCATGTTTATTGGTGTCCAACTGACGCTGGTGGTGATTTGTACGCTGGTGTTGTGGTTGCATGATGTGTATAGCTCGGCGCTGACGACGCTGAATCAGGCCTTCTTCCAGGTCGTCTCAATGGCGACGACCGCGGGCTTTACCACCGACAGTATCGCGCGCTGGCCGTTATTCCTGCCGGTGCTGCTATTGTGCTCGGCATTTATTGGCGGTTGTGCCGGGTCGACGGGCGGCGGGCTGAAGGTTATCCGTATACTGCTGTTGTTCAAACAGGGGAACCGGGAACTCAAGCGTCTGGTGCATCCGAATGCGGTATACAGTATTAAGTTAGGTAACCGTGCGCTGCCGGAACGTATTCTGGAGGCGGTGTGGGGATTCTTTTCTGCCTATGCGCTGGTGTTCATTATTAGCATGCTGGCGATCATCGCGACCGGAGTGGATGACTTTTCTGCTTTCGCCTCGGTTGTGGCAACGTTAAACAACCTCGGGCCAGGACTTGGCGTAGTGGCGGACAACTTCGCGACAATGAACCCGGTCGCGAAATGGATCTTGATTGCTAATATGCTGTTTGGTCGTCTGGAAGTGTTCACCTTACTGGTGCTCTTTACCCCCACTTTCTGGCGCGAATAACAGGAGTGCTTGTGAAAACGTTGATATTATTCTCTACCCGCGACGGGCAGACGCGTGAAATTGCCTCCTTCCTGGCCTCTGAGCTGAAAGAGCTGGGTATCGATGCGGATACGGTTAATCTCAACCGTACTGAAGAGGTTGAATGGCGCCACTACGATCGCGTGGTGATTGGTGCATCGATTCGTTACGGACACTTTCATCCGGCGCTGGACCGTTTCGTGAAGAAACACCTGCAGTCGTTGAATGCGCTGCCGGGGGCGTTTTTCTCGGTGAACCTCGTGGCGCGTAAGCCGGAGAAGCGCACGCCGCAGACAAATAGCTATACGCGTAAGTTTCTGCTCAATTCACCATGGCAACCGCAGCGCAGCGCGGTGTTTGCCGGCGCGCTGCGCTACCCGCGCTATAGTTGGTACGATCGCGTCATGATTCGTCTGATAATGAAGATGACCGGCGGTGAAACGGATACCAGTAAAGAAGTTGTCTATACCGACTGGAAGCAGGTTGCCAATTTTGCGCGGGAAGTCGCACAAATGACGAGCAAATAGCCCATAAAATGGGCGTGATGGCGGGAATTTGAGCGGTTGAAAAGTTTTTTTAAAACAGGGCTTGTCAACGTCTCAGAACTCCCTATAATGCGCCTCCACTGACACGGAACAACGGCTTACAGGCCGCCGGGTTAGCGGGGTTCAGCGATGAACACCGGCAGAGAAAAGCAAAAATAAATGCTTGACTCTGAATGAGGAAAACGTATTATACGGGACCTCGCGACAGAGCGCTCAGCGCCGTCGCACTGCTCTTTAACAATTTATCAGACAATCTGTGTGGGCACTCAAAGTGACATGGATTCTTAACGTCCTCGGACGAAAAATGAATACCAAGTCTCTGAGTGAACACGTAATTCATTACGAAGTTTAATTCACGAGCATCAAACTTAAATTGAAGAGTTTGATCATGGCTCAGATTGAACGCTGGCGGCAGGCCTAACACATGCAAGTCGAGCGGTAGCACAGAGAGCTTGCTCTCGGGTGACGAGCGGCGGACGGGTGAGTAATGTCTGGGAAACTGCCTGATGGAGGGGGATAACTACTGGAAACGGTAGCTAATACCGCATAACGTCGCAAGACCAAAGTGGGGGACCTTCGGGCCTCATGCCATCAGATGTGCCCAGATGGGATTAGCTAGTAGGTGGGGTAATGGCTCACCTAGGCGACGATCCCTAGCTGGTCTGAGAGGATGACCAGCCACACTGGAACTGAGACACGGTCCAGACTCCTACGGGAGGCAGCAGTGGGGAATATTGCACAATGGGCGCAAGCCTGATGCAGCCATGCCGCGTGTATGAAGAAGGCCTTCGGGTTGTAAAGTACTTTCAGCGAGGAGGAAGGCGTTAAGGTTAATAACCTTGGCGATTGACGTTACTCGCAGAAGAAGCACCGGCTAACTCCGTGCCAGCAGCCGCGGTAATACGGAGGGTGCAAGCGTTAATCGGAATTACTGGGCGTAAAGCGCACGCAGGCGGTCTGTTAAGTCAGATGTGAAATCCCCGGGCTCAACCTGGGAACTGCATTTGAAACTGGCAGGCTTGAGTCTTGTAGAGGGGGGTAGAATTCCAGGTGTAGCGGTGAAATGCGTAGAGATCTGGAGGAATACCGGTGGCGAAGGCGGCCCCCTGGACAAAGACTGACGCTCAGGTGCGAAAGCGTGGGGAGCAAACAGGATTAGATACCCTGGTAGTCCACGCTGTAAACGATGTCGACTTGGAGGTTGTTCCCTTGAGGAGTGGCTTCCGGAGCTAACGCGTTAAGTCGACCGCCTGGGGAGTACGGCCGCAAGGTTAAAACTCAAATGAATTGACGGGGGCCCGCACAAGCGGTGGAGCATGTGGTTTAATTCGATGCAACGCGAAGAACCTTACCTACTCTTGACATCCAGAGAACTTAGCAGAGATGCTTTGGTGCCTTCGGGAACTCTGAGACAGGTGCTGCATGGCTGTCGTCAGCTCGTGTTGTGAAATGTTGGGTTAAGTCCCGCAACGAGCGCAACCCTTATCCTTTGTTGCCAGCGGTTCGGCCGGGAACTCAAAGGAGACTGCCAGTGATAAACTGGAGGAAGGTGGGGATGACGTCAAGTCATCATGGCCCTTACGAGTAGGGCTACACACGTGCTACAATGGCATATACAAAGAGAAGCGACCTCGCGAGAGCAAGCGGACCTCATAAAGTATGTCGTAGTCCGGATTGGAGTCTGCAACTCGACTCCATGAAGTCGGAATCGCTAGTAATCGTAGATCAGAATGCTACGGTGAATACGTTCCCGGGCCTTGTACACACCGCCCGTCACACCATGGGAGTGGGTTGCAAAAGAAGTAGGTAGCTTAACCTTCGGGAGGGCGCTTACCACTTTGTGATTCATGACTGGGGTGAAGTCGTAACAAGGTAACCGTAGGGGAACCTGCGGTTGGATCACCTCCTTACCTGAAAGAACCTGCCTTTGTAGTGTCCACACAGATTGTCTGATGAAAAATAAGCAGTAAAAAATCTCTGCAGGCTTGTAGCTCAGGTGGTTAGAGCGCACCCCTGATAAGGGTGAGGTCGGTGGTTCAAGTCCACTCAGGCCTACCAAATTCATCCTGAATACTGCGTTGTGAAACGACTCGCATACTTCAGTATGCTTCGTCCTTCCACGCCTTGTCTCAGTCTGAATTACCGGTACAAGAGATTTAGCATTACGATGGGGTTATAGCTCAGCTGGGAGAGCGCCTGCCTTGCACGCAGGAGGTCTGCGGTTCGATCCCGCATAGCTCCACCATCCTTTACTGCTGCACAACAAGAAAACTTCAGAGTGTACCTGAAAAGGTATGCTGCGAAGTTTTGCTCTTTAAAAATCTGGATCAAGCTGAAAATTGAAACGACACACTGTTTCCTTTCTCCGTAATAAGAAAGGAAAAGCGGTGTGTTCGAGTCTCTCAAATTTTCGCAACGCGGACTGTTTTACGAAACAGCTTCGGGTTGTGAGGTTAAGCGACTAAGCGTACACGGTGGATGCCCTGGCAGTCAGAGGCGATGAAGGACGTGCTAATCTGCGATAAGCGTCGGTAAGGTGATATGAACCGTTATAACCGGCGATTTCCGAATGGGGAAACCCAGTGTGATTCGTCACACTATCGTTAAGTGAATACATAGCTTAACGAAGCGAACCGGGGGAACTGAAACATCTAAGTACCCCGAGGAAAAGAAATCAACCGAGATTCCCCCAGTAGCGGCGAGCGAACGGGGAGGAGCCCAGAGTCTGAATCAGCGCGTGTGTTAGTGGAACGGTCTGGAAAGTCCGGCGGTACAGGGTGATAGCCCCGTACACTAAAATGCACACGTTGTGAACTCGAAGAGTAGGGCGGGACACGTGGTATCCTGTCTGAATATGGGGGGACCATCCTCCAAGGCTAAATACTCCTGACTGACCGATAGTGAACCAGTACCGTGAGGGAAAGGCGAAAAGAACCCCGGCGAGGGGAGTGAAAAAGAACCTGAAACCGTGTACGTACAAGCAGTGGGAGCCTACTTGTTAGGTGACTGCGTACCTTTTGTATAATGGGTCAGCGACTTATATTCTGTAGCAAGGTTAACCGTATAGGGGAGCCGCAGGGAAACCGAGTCTTAACTGGGCGTTAAGTTGCAGGGTATAGACCCGAAACCCGGTGATCTAGCCATGGGCAGGTTGAAGGTTGGGTAACACTAACTGGAGGACCGAACCGACTAATGTTGAAAAATTAGCGGATGACTTGTGGCTGGGGGTGAAAGGCCAATCAAACCGGGAGATAGCTGGTTCTCCCCGAAAGCTATTTAGGTAGCGCCTCGTGAACTCATCTTCGGGGGTAGAGCACTGTTTCGGCTAGGGGGTCATCCCGACTTACCAACCCGATGCAAACTACGAATACCGAAGAATGTTATCACGGGAGACACACGGCGGGTGCTAACGTCCGTCGTGAAGAGGGAAACAACCCAGACCGCCAGCTAAGGTCCCAAAGTCATGGTTAAGTGGGAAACGATGTGGGAAGGCACAGACAGCCAGGATGTTGGCTTAGAAGCAGCCATCATTTAAAGAAAGCGTAATAGCTCACTGGTCGAGTCGGCCTGCGCGGAAGATGTAACGGGGCTAAACCATGCACCGAAGCTGCGGCAGCGACACTATGTGTTGTTGGGTAGGGGAGCGTTCTGTAAGCCGTTGAAGGTGGCCTGTGAGGGTTGCTGGAGGTATCAGAAGTGCGAATGCTGACATAAGTAACGATAAAGCGGGTGAAAAGCCCGCTCGCCGGAAGACCAAGGGTTCCTGTCCAACGTTAATCGGGGCAGGGTGAGTCGACCCCTAAGGCGAGGCCGAAAGGCGTAGTCGATGGGAAACAGGTTAATATTCCTGTACTCGGTGTTACTGCGAAGGGGGGACGGAGAAGGCTATGTTAGCCGGGCGACGGTTGTCCCGGTTTAAGCATGTAGGCGGGAAGTTTAGGTAAATCCGGACTTCTGTTAACGCTGAGGTGTGATGACGAGGCACTACGGTGCTGAAGTAACAAATGCCCTGCTTCCAGGAAAAGCCTCTAAGCATCAGGTAACAACGAATCGTACCCCAAACCGACACAGGTGGTCAGGTAGAGAATACCAAGGCGCTTGAGAGAACTCGGGTGAAGGAACTAGGCAAAATGGTGCCGTAACTTCGGGAGAAGGCACGCTGATGGTAGGTGAAGCGACTTGCTCGTGGAGCTGAAATCAGTCGAAGATACCAGCTGGCTGCAACTGTTTATTAAAAACACAGCACTGTGCAAACACGAAAGTGGACGTATACGGTGTGACGCCTGCCCGGTGCCGGAAGGTTAATTGATGGGGTTATCCGTAAGGAGAAGCTCTTGATCGAAGCCCCGGTAAACGGCGGCCGTAACTATAACGGTCCTAAGGTAGCGAAATTCCTTGTCGGGTAAGTTCCGACCTGCACGAATGGCGTAATGATGGCCAGGCTGTCTCCACCCGAGACTCAGTGAAATTGAACTCGCTGTGAAGATGCAGTGTACCCGCGGCAAGACGGAAAGACCCCGTGAACCTTTACTATAGCTTGACACTGAACATTGAGCCTTGATGTGTAGGATAGGTGGGAGGCTTTGAAGCGTGGACGCCAGTCTGCGTGGAGCCAACCTTGAAATACCACCCTTTAATGTTTGATGTTCTAACGTAGACCCGTGATCCGGGTTGCGGACAGTGTCTGGTGGGTAGTTTGACTGGGGCGGTCTCCTCCCAAAGAGTAACGGAGGAGCACGAAGGTTAGCTAATCCTGGTCGGACATCAGGAGGTTAGTGCAATGGCATAAGCTAGCTTGACTGCGAGCGTGACGGCGCGAGCAGGTGCGAAAGCAGGTCATAGTGATCCGGTGGTTCTGAATGGAAGGGCCATCGCTCAACGGATAAAAGGTACTCCGGGGATAACAGGCTGATACCGCCCAAGAGTTCATATCGACGGCGGTGTTTGGCACCTCGATGTCGGCTCATCACATCCTGGGGCTGAAGTAGGTCCCAAGGGTATGGCTGTTCGCCATTTAAAGTGGTACGCGAGCTGGGTTTAGAACGTCGTGAGACAGTTCGGTCCCTATCTGCCGTGGGCGCTGGAGAATTGAGGGGGGCTGCTCCTAGTACGAGAGGACCGGAGTGGACGCATCACTGGTGTTCGGGTTGTCATGCCAATGGCATTGCCCGGTAGCTAAATGCGGAAAAGATAAGTGCTGAAAGCATCTAAGCACGAAACTTGCCCCGAGATGAGTTCTCCCTGACTCCTTGAGAGTCCTGAAGGAACGTTGAAGACGACGACGTTGATAGGTCGGGTGTGTAAGCGTAGCGATACGTTGAGCTAACCGATACTAATGAACCGTGAGGCTTAACCTTACAACGCCGAAGCTGTTTTGGCGAAGAGACGAATGTTCAGCTTGATTACAGATTAAATCATCGCGCAGGAATGCGGGGTGAAAACAGAATTTGCCTGGCGGCGATAGCGCGGTGGTCCCACCTGACCCCATGCCGAACTCAGAAGTGAAACGCCGTAGCGCCGATGGTAGTGTGGGGTCTCCCCATGTGAGAGTAGGGAACTGCCAGGCATCAAACACGCGAAGAAACCTCATGCGAAAGCATGGGGTTTTTTTGTTTGCCTGCTGTTTGCCGGGAAACACTCACCGGGGCAGGATGTCCGCCATAAACGGCCAGGCATCAAATCAGTCAGAAGCCCGTCCTCACGGACGGGCTTTTTGCGTCTTTATCCATGAAAAACTAAAACATCCTGAATAGCCGCCTGGCCGCAATCAAGCAAGCCTTCCCCCAGCAGATACGGTAAACTAGTGCAGATTTTGCATCAGGAAGCCACTATGAATCACTCCCTCAAACCCTGGAACACCTTTGGCATTGACCGCATGGCCAAAGCGATTGTACGTGCTGAAAATGAACAGCAGCTATTGTCCGCATGGCAACAGGCCACTGCAGAGGATCAGCCCGTTTTGATCCTTGGTGAAGGGAGCAACGTACTCTTCCTGAAGGATTATGCCGGTACGGTGATAATCAACCGCATTATGGGAATTGAGGTCACGGAAACGCCTGATGCCTGGCATCTACACGTTGGCGCCGGAGAAAACTGGCATCAACTGGTGCAGTTTACGCTGGATAATGACATGCCGGGTCTGGAAAACCTCGCCTTGATTCCAGGGTGTGCAGGCTCTTCCCCGATTCAGAATATCGGCGCATATGGCGTCGAGCTGCAGCGTGTTTGCCAGTATGTTGATTGTATCGAGCTGGCAACTGGCCATAAGCAGCGTCTTTCTGCGAGTGAATGCCGTTTTGGCTATCGTGACAGTATTTTCAAACATGAATACCAGGATCGCTTTGCCATCGTTGCGGTAGGTCTCCGCCTGACAAAGGTCTGGGATCCGATATTAACCTACGGTGACCTGACCCGCCTTGACCGACAGACCGTGACTCCGCGTCAGGTGTTTGACGCCGTTTGTCATATGCGAATGACTAAGCTCCCTGATCCGAAGGTGAGTGGAAATGCCGGCAGTTTCTTTAAAAATCCGGTGATTGATGCCGGGAAAGGGCAGACGCTACTGGCCATGTTCCCGAATGCTCCGCACTACCCGCAGGCAGATGGGCGTATAAAACTGGCCGCAGGCTGGCTAATCGATCAATGCCAGCTGAAAGGGAAAACCATCGGCGGGGCCGCGGTGCATCGTCAGCAGGCTTTAGTATTAATCAATGCTAATCAGGCAACCAGCGACGATGTCATTAAGCTGGCGCATTATGTCCGTCAGCAGGTAGGCGAGAAGTTCAATGTCTGGCTCCAGCCGGAAGTCCGCTTTATTGGCGCAACCGGTGAAGTGAATGCCGAGGAGGCTATTGCATGAGAGATAATACAATCCCCCTGACATTGATATCAATTTTAGCGGATGGCGAATTTCATTCCGGAGAGCAACTTGGCGAGCGTCTGGGAATGAGTCGGGCGGCAATCAATAAACATATTCAGACTCTCCGCGACTGGGGAGTTGATGTGTTCACCGTCCCAGGAAAAGGTTACAGCCTGCCAGAGCCGATCCAGCTATTAGATGAACAGCGAATCGCTGCACAGATCGAACATGGACGGGTAACAGTGCTTCCCGTTATTGACTCGACGAACCAGTATTTGCTGGATCGTCTTAATGAATTGCAATCCGGCGATGCCTGTGTTGCTGAATATCAGCAGGCCGGCCGCGGTCGTCGAGGGCGCAAGTGGTTTTCTCCCTTTGGCGCAAACCTCTATCTCTCGATGTACTGGCGGCTTGAGCAAGGGCCCGCTGCCGCAGTGGGATTGAGTCTGGTCATCGGGATTGTTATTGCAGAAGTGCTCCAGAGCCTGGGGGCTGATAAAGTTCGGGTGAAGTGGCCAAATGACCTCTATCTTCAGGATCGTAAACTGTCAGGTATTTTGGTTGAGCTGACGGGAAAAACCGGCGATGCGGCACAGATAGTCAGCGGGGCGGGGATCAACCTGGCCATGCGTCACGTCGAGTCAGATGTCGTAAACCAGGGATGGATTAGCTTGCAGGAAGCTGGCGTATCTATCGATCGTAATACGCTGGCCGCGCGCCTGATTAAAGAGCTTCGTGCGGGCCTGCAGCTCTTTGAGCAGGATGGCCTGGCGCCTTATCTGACGCGTTGGGAGAAATTAGATAACTTCCTCAACCGCCCGGTGAAGCTTATTATTGGCGATAAAGAAATATTTGGTATTTCGCGCGGTATCGATACTCAGGGCGCGTTATTGCTTGAGCAGGATGGCGTGATAAAACCCTGGGTTGGTGGTGAGATATCATTGCGCAGTGCAGAATAAACTGAATAAAAAGGGAGCCCAGGCTCCCTTTTTATTTTCTGTAATCGTTATTTCCGTAACCGAACCTGATCAACGGAGTGATTAGCACTTTTCGTCATGATAAGACTGGCTCGTTCACGAGTTGGTAATATGTTTTCTTTTAAATTCAGCAGGTTAATCTCATTCCATAATGAGGTGGCAATGTTCACAGCTTCGTCTTTGGAAAGCTTTGCGTAATTATGGAAATAAGAGTCCGGGTCAGTAAAAGCCCCTTCACGGAATTTTAAGAAGCGGTTGATATACCATGTTTTTAGCAATTCTTCGGGCGCATCAACATATATCGAAAAGTCAACGAAGTCAGATACAAATACGTGGTGCGGATCATGAGGATAATCCATCCCGCTTTGTAAAACATTTAATCCTTCCAGAATCAAAATGTCCGGCTGCGCGACGGTTTTATCTCCATCGGGGATCACATCATAAATCAGATGCGAATAAACCGGAGCGGTAGCGTTAGGGATACCGGATTTCAGGTCGGAGACGAACTTGACCAGACGATGCATATCATAGGATTGCGGGAAGCCTTTCTTCTTCATCAGCCCGCGTTCTTTCAATACGGCGTTAGGATGCAAGAAGCCATCGGTCGTTATCAATTCAACATGACGATGTTCCGGCCAGCGGCTGAGCAGCGCCTGTAATACGCGCGCCGTTGTGCTTTTCCCTACCGCAACGCTCCCGGCAATACTGATGATATAGGGAATGCGTTGCCCGTTAGTTCCGAGGAATTGTTCCAGCACGGCCTGACGGCGCAAGTTAGAACTGATATAGAAATTAAGCAAACGCGACAGCGGCAAATAGATCTCGGCAACTTCTTCAAGAGAAAGATCTTCGTTGATGCCTTTTAACCGCGTGATTTCTTCCTCTGTCAGCGTCATCGGAACGGAATCACGAAGTGCAGCCCATTGGTTGCGGTTAAATTGTAGATAGGGTGTCATTAACGTCTGCTCTTTTTTGCTCATAAGCATGTTCTTAGCATCGCCGAATCAAATGCAGCGAGGGATGCTTCACACAAGTTAATCAGGACAATGGGCAGGAGGGTAACACCAGATTGCGAGGAATAATAAGAAAAAAACTCATCGGATAGTGCTTTCTAATGCAGACATCACAAGAGCGGGGTGCGCAGGTAATTACTAAACAGGTGAATAGAGCGCCCAGGTTACGTGAGCGATAAATGCCGCGAAAGGGAGTCGTCAGCGATGCAGCCAGGCGAAGCTGGAATATCTGCTTTGCGGGCTAAAAGATCGATTATCGTATGCAGAGGTGCTCAGGAAATCGCCCGGGAGATCAAAAATGCCGGTCTTGAACAAAATATCCCGGGTCAGCGTACGATTTACGCTTAGGTAAATGCCGTTTTTTTGTGCTCCGTTGTTTGAAATTGCAACGATTTTCCTTGTTTGAGCACAAAATATGAGCAATGGAACATTTTATGCAATTTTTTAGTTGCATGAACTCGCAGGTCTCCCTAAAATGCGCGCTACTTGATGCCGACTTAGCTCAGTAGGTAGAGCAACTGACTTGTAATCAGTAGGTCACCAGTTCGATTCCGGTAGTCGGCACCATCAAGTGCCTGGTGGGGTTCCCGAGCGGCCAAAGGGAGCAGACTGTAAATCTGCCGTCATCGACTTCGAAGGTTCGAATCCTTCCCCCACCACCATCTTTCGGCAACGCTTTGCGGAGCCAGAGTTGCTTGGTTAAACTAATCAACTCAAACAGAAAAAGAGATAAGTCTCTTTTTTTTGTTATAGAAAGAACTGGGTAGCCGAGTTTCAGGATGCGGGCATCGTATAATGGCTATTACCTCAGCCTTCCAAGCTGATGATGCGGGTTCGATTCCCGCTGCCCGCTCCAGACGTGCTGATATGGCTCAGTTGGTAGAGCGCACCCTTGGTAAGGGTGAGGTCCCCAGTTCGACTCTGGGTATCAGCACCACTTCTTTATCTCTCCTTCCCTGTTTCTCTCTGTTTATTGCATTCAACAAGTCGGGCATGTTGCCCGGTTGATGTGGTGATATCACCGATTTATCCGTGTCTTAGAGGGACAATCGATGTCTAAAGAAAAGTTTGAACGTACAAAACCGCACGTTAACGTCGGTACTATCGGCCACGTTGACCATGGTAAAACAACGCTGACTGCTGCAATCACTACCGTTCTGGCTAAAACCTACGGTGGTTCTGCTCGCGCATTCGACCAGATCGATAACGCGCCGGAAGAGAAAGCTCGTGGTATCACCATCAACACTTCTCACGTTGAATATGACACCCCGACTCGCCACTACGCACACGTAGACTGCCCGGGCCACGCCGACTATGTTAAAAACATGATCACCGGTGCTGCTCAGATGGATGGTGCGATCCTGGTTGTTGCTGCGACTGACGGCCCGATGCCGCAGACTCGTGAGCACATCCTGCTGGGTCGTCAGGTAGGCGTTCCGTACATCATCGTGTTCCTGAACAAATGCGACATGGTTGATGACGAAGAGCTGCTGGAACTGGTTGAAATGGAAGTCCGTGAGCTGCTGTCTCAGTACGACTTCCCGGGCGACGACACGCCGATCGTTCGTGGTTCCGCTCTGAAAGCGCTGGAAGGCGAAGCAGACTGGGAAGCGAAAATCATCGAACTGGCTGGCTACCTGGATTCTTACATCCCGGAACCAGAGCGTGCGATTGACAAGCCGTTCCTGCTGCCGATCGAAGACGTATTCTCCATCTCCGGTCGTGGTACCGTTGTTACCGGTCGTGTAGAGCGCGGTATCATCAAAGTGGGCGAAGAAGTTGAAATCGTTGGTATCAAAGAGACTGCGAAGTCTACCTGTACTGGCGTTGAAATGTTCCGCAAACTGCTGGACGAAGGCCGTGCTGGTGAGAACGTTGGTGTTCTGCTGCGTGGTATCAAACGTGAAGAAATCGAACGTGGTCAGGTACTGGCTAAGCCGGGCTCTATCAAGCCGCACACCAAGTTCGAATCTGAAGTGTACATTCTGTCCAAAGACGAAGGCGGCCGTCATACTCCGTTCTTCAAAGGCTACCGTCCGCAGTTCTACTTCCGTACAACTGACGTGACTGGCACCATCGAACTGCCGGAAGGCGTAGAGATGGTCATGCCGGGCGACAACATCAAAATGGTTGTTACCCTGATTCACCCGATCGCGATGGACGACGGTCTGCGTTTCGCAATCCGTGAAGGCGGCCGTACCGTTGGCGCTGGCGTGGTAGCAAAAGTTCTCGGCTAATCGCTGATAACATTTGACGCAATGCGCAATAAAAGGGCATCATTTGATGCCCTTTTTGCACGCTTTCGAACCAGAACCTGGCTCATCAGTGATTTTTTTTGCCATAATCATTGCTGAGACAGGCTCTGTAGAGGGCGTTAAGTCCGAAACGCAGCAGAGCATTTCGGTTTGGTTGCCTCGCTCTCGCGGGGCAAAATTATTTGTCTGAATTCTTGTGACAGGTTGGTTTATGAGTGCGAATACCGAAGCTCAAGGGAGCGGGCGCGGCCTGGAAGCGATGAAGTGGGTGATCGTTGCTGCGCTGCTGATTGTGGCCATCGTAGGCAACTTCCTTTATCGTGACATTATGCTGGCGGTGCGTGCGCTGGCTGTAGTGATTCTGATCGCTGCTGCCGGTGGCGTCGCGCTGTTAACCACTAAAGGTAAGGCGACCGTCGCCTTCGCCCGCGAAGCGAGAACCGAAGTCCGCAAGGTTATCTGGCCAACTCGCCAGGAAACGCTGCACACCACGCTGATTGTTGCTGCGGTTACTGCGGTAATGTCACTGATCCTGTGGGGACTGGATGGTATTCTGGTTCGCCTGGTATCCTTTATCACTGGCCTGAGGTTCTGAGATGTCTGAAGCTCCTAAAAAACGTTGGTACGTCGTTCAGGCGTTTTCCGGTTTTGAAGGTCGCGTAGCTACCTCGTTGCGTGAACATATCAAATTACACAATATGGAAGAGTTGTTTGGCGAAGTCATGGTGCCGACCGAAGAAGTGGTCGAGATCCGTGGTGGCCAGCGCCGCAAGAGCGAGCGCAAATTCTTCCCGGGTTACGTTCTGGTCCAGATGGTAATGAACGACGCAAGCTGGCACCTGGTGCGCAGCGTACCGCGCGTGATGGGCTTTATCGGCGGTACTTCTGACCGTCCGGCACCGATCAGCGACAAAGAAGTTGATGCGATCATGAATCGCCTGCAGCAGGTTGGCGATAAGCCGCGTCCGAAAACGCTGTTCGAGCCGGGCGAAATGGTTCGCGTCAGCGATGGTCCGTTTGCTGACTTTAACGGCGTGGTTGAAGAAGTTGACTACGAGAAGTCTCGTCTGAAGGTCTCTGTTTCTATCTTCGGTCGTGCGACTCCGGTTGAACTGGACTTTGCTCAGGTAGAGAAAGCCTAACCGGCGATCAAAAAAGCAGCGATTTAATCGTTGCATGAGGCGCGAAATTGACATACAATTTCGCGCCTTTTGTTTTTATGGGTCTGATTCCCATAAAGCGATATTTATCACGGGGAGCCTTTTCAGGCGCTACACCCAAACGAGGAAATTTAAATGGCTAAGAAAGTACAAGCCTACGTCAAGCTGCAGGTTGCAGCTGGTATGGCAAACCCGAGTCCGCCGGTTGGTCCAGCACTGGGTCAGCAGGGTGTGAACATCATGGAATTCTGCAAAGCGTTCAACGCCAAAACTGAATCCATGGAAAAAGGTCTGCCGATTCCGGTTGTTATTACCGTTTACGCTGACCGTTCTTTCACTTTCGTTACCAAAACTCCGCCGGCAGCAGTTCTGCTGAAAAAAGCGGCTGGTATCAAGTCTGGTTCCGGTAAACCGAACAAAGACAAAGTTGGTAAAATTTCCCGCGCTCAGCTGCAGGAAATCGCGCAGACCAAAGCTGCCGACATGACTGGTTCCGACATTGAAGCGATGACTCGCTCCATTGAAGGTACTGCACGTTCCATGGGCCTGGTAGTGGAGGACTAAGAAATGGCTAAACTGACCAAGCGCATGTCCGTGATTCGTGACAAAGTTGATGCGACCAAACAGTACGACATCAACGAAGCCATCTCTCTGCTGAAAGAACTGGCTACTGCTAAGTTCGTTGAAAGCGTAGACGTTGCCGTTAACCTCGGCATCGACGCGCGTAAATCTGACCAGAACGTCCGTGGCGCGACTGTACTGCCGCACGGTACTGGCCGTTCCGTTCGCGTAGCCGTATTTGCCCAGGGCCCGAACGCTGAAGCTGCTAAAGCTGCAGGCGCCGAGCTGGTAGGTATGGAAGATCTGGCTGACCAGATCAAAAAAGGCGAAATGAACTTTGACGTTGTTATTGCTTCTCCGGATGCAATGCGCGTTGTTGGCCAGCTGGGCCAGGTTCTGGGTCCACGCGGCCTGATGCCAAACCCGAAAGTGGGTACCGTTACTCCGAACGTTGCTGAAGCTGTTAAGAACGCTAAAGCAGGTCAGGTTCGTTATCGTAACGACAAAAACGGCATCATCCACACCACCATCGGTAAAGTGGACTTTGACGCTGACAAACTGAAAGAAAACCTGGAAGCTCTGCTGGTTGCGCTGAAAAAAGCAAAACCGACTCAGGCTAAAGGCGTGTACATCAAGAAAGTTAGCATCTCCACCACCATGGGTGCTGGTGTTGCCGTTGATCAGGCTGGTCTGAGCGCTTCTGCGAACTAAGATTAGCTTTACGTGGGCGGTGGATTTGTCTACAATTCTACCCCCACGATTCTGTCAATAAGACAGACGCTATGCGAGTCATTTGAATTGTAGCAAGGCAGCAATCGAGTGAATCACCGGGAGTGTAGTTAACTACATGACCGGTGTGAGCGAGAGCAGCTAACGCCGCTGCGGTTCGAAGGACGAAGTCATAGGAAGAATTTGTTCGTTGGAGCCTGGCCTATCCAGGCCTCCGTCGAAGACCGCAGGTGTTTCGTCAGAAACTTAATCCCCTGCGTAGACGGTGACAGAACGCTAAGATTATTTTTTGGATACTCTGGCTTGTTTCTGCTCACCGTATTAAAGACGCTCTTTCGTTGGAAAGAGTGAAGTGAGTTCCAGAGCATAAGCTCTGGCAAACATCCAGGAGCAAAGCTAATGGCTTTAAATCTTCAAGACAAACAAGCGATTGTTGCTGAAGTCAGCGAAGTAGCCAAAGGTGCGCTGTCTGCAGTAGTTGCGGATTCCCGTGGCGTTACTGTGGATAAAATGACTGAACTGCGTAAAGCAGGTCGTGAAGCTGGCGTTTACATGCGTGTTGTTCGTAACACCCTGCTGCGCCGCGTCGTTGAAGGTACTCAGTTTGAGTGCCTGAAAGACACGTTTGTTGGTCCGACCCTGATTGCATACTCTATGGAACACCCGGGCGCTGCTGCTCGTCTGTTCAAAGAGTTCGCGAAAGCGAATGCAAAATTTGAGGTCAAAGCTGCAGCCTTTGAAGGTGAGCTGATCCCGGCGTCGCAAATCGACCGCCTGGCAACTCTGCCGACCTACGAAGAAGCAATTGCACGCCTGATGGCAACCATGAAAGAAGCTTCGGCTGGCAAACTGGTTCGCACTCTGGCTGCTGTACGCGATGCGAAAGAAGCTGCTTAATCGCAGTTATCTTTATAAAGCGCTCGCTTACGTATAAACTTATTCTGATATTCAGGAACAATTTAAATGTCTATCACTAAAGATCAAATCATTGAAGCAGTATCCGCTATGTCCGTAATGGACGTTGTTGAGCTGATCTCTGCAATGGAAGAAAAATTCGGTGTTTCCGCTGCTGCTGCTGTAGCTGTAGCTGCTGGCCCGGCTGAAGCTGCTGAAGAAAAAACTGAATTCGACGTAATTCTGAAAGCTGCAGGCGCTAACAAAGTTGCTGTTATCAAAGCAGTACGTAGCGCAACTGGCCTGGGTCTGAAAGAAGCTAAAGACCTGGTAGAATCTGCACCGGCTGCACTGAAAGAAGGCATCAGCAAAGACGACGCTGAAGCTCTGAAAAAATCTCTGGAAGAAGCTGGCGCTGAAGTTGAAGTCAAATAAGCCAACCCTTCCGGTTGCAGCCTGAGAAATCAGGCTGAGGCTGGTGACTTTTTGGTCACCAGCCTTTTTGCGCTGTAAGGCACCAGTAGCGTTTCACGCTGTTTGACTACTGGGTTGTCCTTTCAATGCTTGTTTCTATAGACGACTTAATATACTGCGACAGGTCAGGGCCCCTGAGCTGTGTAAATCGCAACGAAATGGTTTAAGCGTGATAGAAACAGGCATTGCGGAAAGTGTTCCATTTTCCGGTCCACAAAATAGTGTTGCATAAAAAACTGCCTTATTTGGGCAGACGGGTCGACTTGTCAGCGAGCTGAGGAACCCTATGGTTTACTCCTATACCGAGAAAAAACGTATTCGTAAGGATTTTGGTAAACGTCCGCAGGTTCTGGACATACCTTATCTCCTTTCCATCCAGCTTGACTCGTTTCAGAAGTTTATCGAGCAAGATCCTGAAGGGCAGTACGGTCTGGAAGCAGCTTTCCGTTCCGTGTTCCCGATTAAAAGCTACAGCGGTAACTCTGAGCTGCAATACGTCAGCTACCGTCTGGGCGAACCTGTTTTTGATGTTAAAGAATGTCAGATCCGTGGCGTGACCTACTCGGCACCGCTGCGCGTTAAACTGCGTCTGGTGATCTACGAGCGTGAAGCGCCGGAAGGCACCGTTAAAGACATTAAAGAACAAGAAGTCTACATGGGCGAAATTCCGCTCATGACCGACAACGGTACCTTTGTTATCAACGGTACTGAACGTGTTATCGTTTCTCAGCTGCACCGTAGCCCGGGCGTCTTCTTTGACTCTGACAAAGGTAAGACTCACTCTTCCGGTAAGGTCCTGTATAACGCACGTATTATTCCTTACCGCGGTTCCTGGCTGGACTTCGAGTTCGATCCGAAAGACAACCTGTTTGTCCGTATCGACCGTCGTCGTAAGCTGCCGGCCACCATCATCCTGCGCGCGCTGAATTACACCACTGAGCAGATCCTTGACCTGTTCTTCGAGAAAGTGGTCTTTGAAATTCGCGACAACAAGCTGCAGATGGAACTGGTTCCGGAGCGTCTGCGCGGTGAAACGGCTTCCTTCGACATCGAAGCGAACGGCAAAGTCTACGTCGAGAAAGCCCGTCGCATTACCGCTCGCCATATCCGTCAGCTGGAAAAAGACGATATCAAGCATATCGAAGTTCCGGTGGAATATATTGCGGGTAAAGTTGCGGCCAAAGATTATATCGATGAAGCTACTGGCGAACTGATCTGCCCGGCGAACATGGAGCTGAGCCTGGATCTGCTGGCGAAGCTGAGCCAGTCCGGTCACAAGCGCATCGAGACTCTGTTCACCAACGATCTGGACCACGGTCCGTACATTTCTGAAACTGTACGCGTCGACCCAACTAACGATCGTCTGAGCGCGCTGGTTGAAATCTACCGCATGATGCGCCCGGGTGAGCCGCCGACTCGTGAAGCGGCTGAAAGCCTGTTTGAGAACCTGTTCTTCTCCGAAGACCGCTACGATCTGTCTGCGGTAGGTCGTATGAAGTTCAACCGTTCTCTGCTGCGTGACGAAATCGAAGGTTCCGGTATCCTGAGCAAAGACGACATCATCGAAGTGATGAAGAAGCTCATCGATATCCGTAACGGTAAAGGCGAAGTCGATGATATCGACCACCTCGGCAACCGTCGTATCCGTTCCGTAGGCGAAATGGCGGAAAACCAGTTCCGCGTTGGCCTGGTACGTGTTGAGCGTGCGGTGAAAGAGCGTCTGTCTCTGGGCGATCTGGATACCCTGATGCCTCAGGATATGATCAACGCCAAGCCGATTTCTGCGGCAGTGAAAGAGTTCTTTGGTTCCAGCCAGCTGTCTCAGTTTATGGACCAGAACAACCCGCTGTCCGAGATTACGCACAAACGTCGTATCTCCGCACTCGGCCCAGGCGGCCTGACCCGCGAACGTGCGGGCTTTGAAGTTCGAGACGTACACCCGACTCACTACGGTCGCGTATGTCCAATCGAAACGCCTGAAGGTCCGAACATCGGTCTGATCAACTCCCTGTCCGTGTACGCACAGACTAACGAATACGGCTTCCTCGAGACTCCGTATCGTAAAGTGACCGACGGTGTTGTGACCGACGAAATTCACTACCTGTCTGCTATCGAAGAAGGCAACTACGTTATCGCTCAGGCGAACTCCAACCTGGATGACGAAGGCCACTTTGTAGAAGACCTGGTTACCTGCCGTAGCAAAGGCGAATCCAGCTTGTTCAGCCGCGATCAGGTTGACTACATGGACGTTTCCACCCAGCAGGTGGTTTCTGTCGGTGCGTCACTGATCCCGTTCCTGGAACACGATGACGCCAACCGTGCATTGATGGGTGCGAACATGCAACGTCAGGCGGTTCCGACTCTGCGCGCTGATAAGCCGCTGGTGGGTACCGGTATGGAACGTGCTGTTGCCGTCGACTCCGGTGTTACTGCAGTTGCTAAGCGTGGCGGTACCGTACAGTACGTCGATGCATCCCGTATCGTTATCAAAGTTAACGAAGACGAGATGTACCCGGGCGAAGCAGGTATCGACATCTATAACCTGACCAAGTACACCCGTTCTAACCAGAACACCTGCATCAACCAGATGCCTTGCGTGTCCCTGGGTGAGCCAATTGAGCGCGGCGACGTGCTGGCAGACGGTCCGTCCACCGACCTCGGTGAACTGGCTCTCGGTCAGAACATGCGCGTAGCGTTCATGCCGTGGAACGGCTACAACTTCGAAGACTCCATCCTCGTCTCCGAGCGTGTGGTTCAGGAAGATCGTTTCACCACGATTCATATTCAGGAACTGGCCTGTGTGTCACGTGACACCAAGCTGGGGCCGGAAGAGATCACCGCTGATATCCCGAACGTGGGTGAAGCTGCGCTCTCTAAACTGGATGAATCCGGTATTGTTTACATCGGTGCAGAAGTGACCGGCGGCGACATTCTGGTTGGTAAGGTCACGCCGAAAGGTGAAACCCAGCTGACGCCAGAAGAGAAACTGCTGCGTGCGATCTTCGGCGAGAAAGCGTCTGACGTTAAAGACTCTTCTCTGCGCGTACCAAACGGTGTTTCCGGTACTGTTATCGACGTTCAGGTCTTCACCCGCGATGGCGTGGAAAAAGACAAACGTGCGCTGGAAATCGAAGAGATGCAGCTGAAGCAGGCCAAAAAAGACCTGTCTGAAGAACTGCAGATCCTCGAAGCTGGCCTGTTTGGTCGTATCTACGCGGTGCTGGTTGCCGGTGGTGTTGAAGCTGAGAAGCTCGACAAGCTGCCGCGCGATCGCTGGCTGGAACTGGGCCTGACCGACGAAGAGAAACAAAATCAGCTGGAACAGCTGGCTGAGCAGTACGACGAACTGAAACACGAGTTCGAGAAAAAACTCGAAGCGAAACGCCGCAAAATCACTCAGGGCGACGATCTGGCACCGGGCGTGCTGAAGATTGTTAAAGTGTATCTGGCCGTTAAACGTCAGATTCAGCCGGGTGACAAAATGGCAGGTCGTCACGGTAACAAGGGTGTTATTTCTAAGATCAACCCGATCGAAGATATGCCTTACGATGAAAACGGTACGCCGGTCGACATCGTACTGAACCCGCTGGGCGTACCATCTCGTATGAACATCGGTCAGATTCTGGAAACCCACCTGGGTATGGCTGCGAAAGGTATCGGTGAGAAAATCAACGCGATGCTCAAACAGCAGCAGGAAGTCGCCAAACTGCGCGAGTTCATCCAGAAAGCGTATGACCTGGGTACCGATGTTCGTCAGAAGGTCGATCTGAATACCTTCACCGATGATGAAGTTCTGCGTCTTGCTGAAAACCTGAAAAAAGGTATGCCGATCGCAACGCCGGTCTTCGACGGTGCGAAAGAGTCTGAAATCAAGGAACTGTTACAGCTGGGTGGCCTGCCGACTTCCGGTCAGATCACTCTGTTCGACGGTCGTACCGGTGAGCAATTCGAGCGCCAGGTTACCGTTGGCTACATGTACATGCTGAAACTGAACCACCTGGTTGATGACAAAATGCATGCGCGTTCTACCGGTTCTTACAGCCTGGTTACTCAGCAGCCGCTGGGTGGTAAGGCTCAGTTCGGTGGTCAGCGCTTCGGTGAGATGGAAGTGTGGGCGCTGGAAGCTTATGGCGCGGCATACACCCTGCAGGAAATGCTCACCGTTAAGTCTGATGACGTCAACGGTCGTACCAAGATGTATAAAAACATCGTGGACGGCAACCATCAGATGGAACCGGGCATGCCGGAATCCTTCAACGTACTGTTGAAAGAGATTCGCTCGCTGGGCATCAACATCGAACTGGAAGACGAGTAACTCTCGCTCAAACAGGTCACTGGTGCCGGGGTAACCCCCGGCGCCAGATTGTGCTAACTCCGACGGGAGCAAATCCGTGAAAGACTTATTAAAGTTTCTGAAAGCGCAAACTAAAACCGAAGAGTTTGATGCGATCAAAATTGCTCTGGCATCGCCAGACATGATCCGTTCATGGTCTTTTGGTGAAGTTAAAAAGCCGGAAACCATTAACTACCGTACGTTCAAACCAGAGCGTGACGGCCTTTTCTGCGCCCGTATCTTTGGGCCGGTAAAAGATTACGAGTGCCTGTGCGGTAAGTACAAGCGCCTGAAACACCGTGGTGTTATCTGTGAGAAGTGCGGCGTTGAAGTGACCCAGACCAAAGTGCGTCGTGAGCGCATGGGCCACATCGAACTGGCCTCTCCGACCGCCCACATTTGGTTCCTGAAATCGCTGCCGTCCCGTATCGGCCTGCTGCTGGATATGCCGCTGCGCGATATCGAACGTGTTCTGTACTTCGAATCCTATGTGGTTATCGAAGGCGGGATGACCAACCTGGAACGTAATCAGATCCTGACTGAAGAGCAGTATCTGGATGCGCTGGAAGAGTTTGGTGACGAATTCGATGCGAAGATGGGTGCGGAAGCTATTCAGGCCCTGCTGAAAAGCATGGATCTGGAGCAAGAGTGCGAGCAGCTGCGTGAAGAGCTGAACGAAACTAACTCCGAAACCAAACGTAAAAAGCTGACCAAGCGTATCAAGCTGCTGGAAGCGTTCGTTCAGTCTGGCAACAAGCCGGAGTGGATGATCCTGACCGTTCTGCCGGTTCTGCCGCCAGATCTGCGTCCGCTGGTACCGCTGGATGGTGGTCGTTTCGCGACTTCTGACCTGAACGATCTGTATCGTCGCGTCATTAACCGTAACAACCGTCTGAAACGTCTGCTGGATCTGGCTGCGCCGGATATCATCGTACGCAACGAAAAACGTATGCTGCAGGAAGCGGTTGATGCCCTGCTGGATAACGGTCGTCGCGGTCGTGCGATCACCGGTTCTAACAAGCGTCCTCTGAAATCTTTGGCCGACATGATCAAAGGTAAACAGGGTCGTTTCCGTCAGAACCTGCTCGGTAAGCGTGTTGACTACTCCGGTCGTTCTGTTATCACCGTAGGTCCATACCTGCGTCTGCATCAGTGCGGTCTGCCGAAGAAAATGGCGCTGGAGCTGTTCAAACCGTTCATTTACGGCAAGCTGGAACTGCGTGGCCTGGCCACCACCATCAAAGCCGCGAAGAAAATGGTTGAGCGCGAAGAAGCGGTTGTCTGGGATATCCTGGACGAAGTTATCCGCGAACACCCGGTACTGCTGAACCGTGCACCAACCCTGCACCGTTTGGGTATCCAGGCATTTGAACCGGTACTGATCGAAGGTAAAGCTATCCAGCTGCACCCGCTGGTTTGTGCGGCCTATAACGCCGACTTCGATGGTGACCAGATGGCTGTTCACGTACCGCTGACGCTGGAAGCCCAGCTGGAAGCGCGTGCGCTGATGATGTCTACCAACAACATCCTGTCCCCGGCGAACGGCGAACCAATCATCGTTCCGTCTCAGGACGTTGTACTGGGTCTGTACTACATGACCCGTGACTGTGTTAACGCCAAAGGCGAAGGCATGGTGCTGACTGGCCCGAAAGAAGCGGAGCGTATTTATCGCGCCGGTCTGGCCTCTCTGCATGCGCGCGTTAAAGTGCGTATCACCGAATACGAAAAAGATGAAAACGGCCAGTTCGTTGCGAAAACCAGCCTGAAAGACACGACCGTTGGCCGTGCGATTCTGTGGATGATCGTGCCGAAAGGTCTGCCGTTCTCTATCGTGAACCAGGCGCTGGGTAAGAAAGCCATCTCTAAGATGCTGAATACCTGCTACCGTATTCTGGGCCTGAAACCGACCGTTATTTTTGCGGACCAGACGATGTACACCGGCTTTGCTTATGCAGCGCGTTCAGGTGCATCCGTTGGTATTGATGACATGGTCATCCCGGAGAAAAAACACGAGATCATCTCTGAGGCGGAAGCCGAAGTTGCTGAGATCCAGGAACAGTTCCAGTCCGGTCTGGTTACCGCGGGCGAACGCTATAACAAAGTTATCGATATCTGGGCTGCGGCGAACGATCGTGTATCCAAAGCGATGATGGATAACCTGCAAACCGAAACCGTGATTAACCGTGACGGCGTCGAAGAGCAGCAGGTTTCCTTCAACAGCATCTACATGATGGCCGACTCCGGTGCGCGTGGTTCTGCGGCACAGATTCGTCAGCTGGCGGGTATGCGTGGTCTGATGGCGAAGCCGGATGGCTCCATCATCGAAACGCCAATCACCGCGAACTTCCGTGAAGGTCTGAACGTACTCCAGTACTTCATCTCTACTCACGGTGCGCGTAAAGGTCTGGCGGATACCGCACTGAAAACAGCGAACTCCGGTTACCTGACCCGTCGTCTGGTTGACGTTGCCCAGGATCTGGTTGTTACTGAAGATGACTGTGGCACCCTGGAAGGCATCACCATGACCCCGGTTATCGAGGGTGGCGATGTTAAAGAGCCGCTGCGCGATCGCGTACTGGGTCGTGTGACCGCTGAAGACGTTCTGAAGCCGGGTACCGCGGACATTCTGGTTCCACGCAACACGCTGCTGCACGAGCACTGGTGTGACCTGCTGGAAGAGAACTCCGTTGACTCCGTCAAAGTGCGTTCCGTTGTATCCTGTGACACCGACTTTGGTGTATGTGCGCACTGCTACGGTCGTGACCTGGCGCGTGGCCACATCATCAACAAAGGTGAAGCAATCGGCGTTATCGCGGCACAGTCCATCGGTGAGCCGGGTACACAGCTGACGATGCGTACGTTCCACATCGGTGGTGCGGCATCTCGTGCGGCTGCTGAATCCAGCATTCAGGTGAAAAACAAGGGTAGCATCAAGCTGTCTAATGCCAAGTCGGTTGTGAACTCCGCTGGCAAGCTGGTTGTGACCTCGCGTAACACCGAACTGAAGCTGATCGACGAATTCGGTCGTACTAAAGAAAGCTATAAAGTGCCTTACGGCGCCGTTATGGCGAAAGGCGATGGCGAGCAGGTTGCCGGCGGTGAAACCGTGGCAAACTGGGATCCGCACACCATGCCGGTTATCTCTGAAGTTAGTGGTTTCATCCGCTTTACTGACATGATTGACGGCCAGACCATTACCCGTCAGACCGACGAATTAACCGGTCTGTCATCCCTGGTTGTTCTGGATTCTGCAGAACGTACCGCGGGCGGTAAAGATCTGCGTCCAGCGCTGAAAATTGTTGATGCTCAGGGCAACGACGTTCTGATCCCAGGTACCGATATGCCTGCTCAGTACTTCCTGCCGGGCAAAGCGATTGTCCAGCTGGAAGATGGCGTACAGATCAGTGCGGGTGACGCTCTGGCGCGTATTCCTCAGGAATCCAGCGGTACCAAGGACATCACCGGTGGTCTGCCGCGCGTTGCGGACCTGTTCGAAGCACGTCGTCCGAAAGAGCCGGCGATCCTGGCGGAAATCAGCGGTATCATTTCCTTCGGTAAAGAAACCAAAGGCAAACGTCGTCTGGTTATCACTCCGTTAGACGGCAGCGATCCGTACGAAGAGATGATTCCGAAATGGCGTCAGCTGAACGTGTTCGAAGGTGAACGTGTAGAACGTGGTGATGTGGTTTCCGACGGTCCGGAAGCACCGCACGACATTCTGCGTCTTCGTGGCGTACACGCGGTAACGCGTTATATCACCAACGAAGTACAGGACGTTTACCGTCTGCAAGGCGTTAAGATTAACGATAAGCACATCGAAGTTATCGTTCGTCAGATGCTGCGCAAAGCGACCATCGAAAGCGCAGGTAGCTCCGACTTCCTGGAAGGCGAACAGGTTGAATACTCCCGCGTCAAGATTGCTAACCGCGATCTGGAAGCGAACGGCAAAGTGGCGGCGACTTACTCCCGCGACCTGCTGGGTATCACCAAAGCGTCTCTGGCAACCGAGTCGTTCATCTCTGCCGCATCGTTCCAGGAGACCACGCGTGTCCTGACCGAAGCAGCCGTTGCGGGCAAACGCGACGAACTGCGCGGCCTGAAAGAGAACGTTATCGTCGGTCGTTTGATCCCGGCGGGTACCGGCTATGCGTACCACCAGGATCGTATGCGCCGCCGCGCCGCGGGCGAACAGCCTGCAGCACCTCAGGTGAGCGTGGAAGAAGCTTCTGCTAACCTGGCAGAACTGCTGAACGCAGGTCTGGGCGGTTCCGACAACGATTAATCGTTGACGCTACGCTTAAAAAGCCAGTCAGGTCTCCTGACTGGCTTTTTTATTATCCCGACATCTGCCACGATAATATCCGCTTCCGTCCCCTCATAATGAATTACATTCCATTAATATTTCCCCCTCAATTAAGCAGCAAACAATTCATATAAAAGTTGGCTGGCTGTTTTTTCTTAATACCCACACTTATTGATGGGTAAAAATTCTACACGTATCAAAAAATCAGCAAATCAAAGGCGATATAGTCAAAAAGTCCAATTAATCATGTGATTACTTTTTCTTTTATCTTCGGGTTCATAAAGCCGAGGAGGGCGGTTTATACCCGTAAAACGCGATGCGGGAGATGGCTAAATAATACGGCAGCAGAAGATAAGTCTTTTGATTTTATAGCCAGGGGCTGGGGGATGCATGGAATTCGCAATACAACTCATCATTATCTTAATTTGTCTCTTTTATGGTGCCAGAAAGGGCGGTATCGCACTGGGTCTTTTAGGCGGTATCGGGCTGGTTATTTTGGTCTTTGTCTTTCATCTTCAGCCGGGTAAGCCACCGGTTGATGTGATGCTGGTGATTATTGCGGTTGTTGCCGCTTCGGCGACGCTTCAGGCTTCCGGCGGGTTAGATGTGATGCTGCAGATCGCTGAGAAACTTCTGCGGCGCAATCCAAAATATGTCTCCATTGTGGCTCCTTTCGTCACCTGTACGCTGACCATTCTTTGCGGCACCGGCCACGTGGTTTATACGATTTTGCCGATTATTTATGACGTCGCTATCAAGAACAATATTCGTCCCGAGCGCCCGATGGCGGCCAGCTCCATTGGCGCACAGATGGGGATTATCGCCAGTCCGGTGTCCGTAGCGGTGGTGTCACTGGTGGCGATGCTGGGCAACTTTACCTTCAACGGTAAGCATCTCGAATTTCTCGATCTGCTGGCTATTACCATTCCCTCTACGCTGCTGGGGATTCTGGCAATCGGTATTTTTAGCTGGTTTCGCGGTAAAGACTTAGATAAAGACGACGCGTTTCAGGCTTTCATCTCAACGCCGGAAAACCGTCATTATGTTTATGGCGATACGGCAACGCTGCTGGATCGAAAACTGCCGACCAGTAACTGGGTCGCCATGTGGATCTTCCTGGCGTCGATTGCCGTGGTTGCCGTTCTGGGGGCCTTCTCCGAACTGCGCCCGGCATTCAACGGCAAGCCGCTGTCGATGGTACTGGTGATTCAGATGTTCATGCTGCTCTCCGGCGCACTCATCATCATCATCACCAAAACTAACCCGGCGTCGATTTCTAAGAATGAGGTTTTCCGCTCGGGGATGATCGCCATTGTGGCTGTGTACGGTATTGCCTGGATGGCGGAAACGATGTTCGGCGCGCACATGACGGAGATTAAAGGCGTGCTCGGCGAAATGGTGAAGGAGTATCCGTGGGCCTATGCCATCGTACTGCTGCTGGTCTCCAAGTTTGTCAATTCCCAGGCCGCAGCGCTGGCGGCGATTGTCCCGGTGGCGCTGGCGATTGGCGTCGATCCGGCCTACATTGTCGCCTCCGCGCCAGCCTGCTATGGCTATTATATTCTGCCAACCTACCCGAGCGACCTGGCGGCGATTCAGTTCGATCGCTCAGGGACGACGCATATCGGCCGCTTTGTGATTAACCATAGCTTTATTCTGCCGGGGCTCATTGGCGTCAGCGTTTCGTGCGTGTTTGGCTGGGTCTTCGCCGCGCTTTACGGCTTCTTGTAATAAAAAAAGCAGGTGCCTGGCGGGCACCTGCTATTCACTGCGTTTATTGACTACGCGGTGCGACGATACAGTTCAATCATATCGGTTGCCAGATCCTGTATCACCATGGCATTCATCAGATGATCCTGGGAGTGAACGGTAATCAGGTTCACCGGCAGCTTACCTGTGCCTTCATCGAGACCGATGAGCTGGGTCTGGATTTTATGCGCATGCTTCACAAACTCATGTGATTCTGCCATTGCCTGCTCAGAAGCCGCAAAATCACCTTTGCGGGCCAGCTGCAGAGCCGTTAATGCCGAACTGCGGGCAGAACCCGCATTCACCAACAGCTCCATAATGATCGTTTCTAAATCTTCCATGACTTACTCCATCAACTTCAGGGCTTTATCGAGAACAGCATCGCCTTTCATCATGCCGTAATCCATCATATCGATAACGGCGACTTTTTTACCAAACGGGTCGGCCAGCGCCTGGAGCTTAGCTTGCTCGTACTTCACCTGAGGACCGAGCAGGATAATATCGGCAGTAGCAAGATTATCTTTAAACTCGGCAACCGGTACGGCTTTGATGGAGACTTCCACACCTTTCTGTTGTGCCGCGGCCTGCATGCGTTGAACCAGCATGCTGGTGGACATTCCAGCGGCGCAGCATAAAACGATATTCTTCATAGTTGATGGCCCTTATGTTCCCTTGATGCATCATCTTTATCGCGGGCCGACAGACACGACAACCGCTTTGCCGTGATTGTGTGTAAGGCATCACAAAATAATGAAACCGGTTTCGGTTTTAGGGTTGAAAACAGTAAAATCCGGGCTGACGGGCCTGCAGATGCAGGTGGTTTTAAGCGCGGACGATACGGTTTTTGCCCTGCTGCTTGGCTTTATAAAGCGCTTCATCAACGCTCACCACTAGCTGCTCCAGAGGCTCCATATTCCATTCGCCCAGGCCCGCGCTGAAGGTTACCATCAGTCCTTCTTCACGCCAGGTGCGTTGGGCAATGTTGAGTCGCCAGCTTTCCAGTATCGCCGGCGCATTGGCAATATGCTCGCCGGTGAAAATCACGGCAAACTCTTCGCCGCCATAGCGGTAGAGTGAAATATTCTGAGGTTGCAGGATTTGCAGTCCTTCACGTGCGACGTTGCGTAAAACAATATCGCCGTTGAGGTGACCCCAGGTGTCGTTAATCGATTTGAAGTTATCGATATCGACCAGGGCCAGCGCGAAAGGTTGATGATCGTTCATTAGCGCGGCGGTATCGCTGTCGAAGGCGCGGCGGTTTTTACAGCCGGTGAGCGCATCGATGGTAGCCTGGCGGACATAGATCAGTTCGCGCTGTTTATTACTTTCGATGGCTTTACTCAGCATCGCTTCCAGCCGCGGAGCACGGTTAACGTCGCCGGTTTTAATCGCGTTGATGATATTCATCAGCACCGTGTGGGATGCGTGGCGCAGATAGAGGCCAAAGAGAATAATCACAATGGCGGCCAGGGCAAACCCCCAAAGCACGATATCGGTTTCATACCGGGTTAAATCGACCAGCGTGGTGTTATCCACGCGGTAGATGACAAACCAGTCTGGATTGGTGAACGAATAATAGTAATACCAGATGCCCTTTTTCTCGTCATACAGCTGACCCTCGGCGCTGGTCATTTTGTCCATGAGATCGTCGCGGACATAGGGTTTAAAAAGCGCGCCGGTATCCGGATGGAGTACGACTTTCCCGTCGCGCTGCACGACGAAAAACTCGCCCTGAACAGGTGCGACCATCTGGCGTAAAGCGTATCCCATTGAGGTCAGATCCAGATGAAATGCGAGGCTGCCTTTGAGCCGGCCTTCCGGTGAGATGACCGGTTTGTAGAGCGTAATGGTCGGATGCTGTGTAAAGAAATCCAGATAGGGACTGGTATAGTGGCTGAACGTGCTGGCCTCCGCCTGTTTGATAAACCACGGTCTGGACTTCGGATCGAAGGCGCGGCTGTTATCATTTTCCAGCACTTCAGGCGCCCGGAGGTAATGGCCCTGGGTATCCGCCAGCGAAATAGAAGAGACGGTTGGCATCAGCTCCTGCAGCTGCATTAATTCCTGCAACCCACCTTGCGGATCGATATTAATGGCCTGATTTAACTTATCGTTGTTCGCAAAGAACTTGGTTGCCCTGGCGAGGATATAATCATTTCCACGCAGCAGCGATTCCGTATAGTTCACGGCCAGGTTATGGGTGAAATTGCGATTAACGTGGTGATAGTCCTCGAGAAAGTTCTGTCTCTGCGTCGTGGTGACGAATACGGCGATCAGCAAAAAGCTGAGTAAAATCCCGGCAAAGCCAATAAGAATTGGCATAGTAAAAGAGAGCTTTCTACTGTGACGAGCCATGTGTTTTAAATCGTTCCAGAAGGTTTTTTCCATGGGAAGAAGCGCAGGATTAGTCGCAATGCCTGGCAAGCGAATCAGATGTTGCCTGGTTAATTATAACTGTGGCCAGCGGGAGGATGGGATTTATCTTCGATCGTGAGAGCTATGAATGCGATGAAGCAGGGCGGAAATGAGGAAGAGAAGTTTCGCCCTGGTCAGCATCCGCTGCTGACCAGGGCAGAATAGAGAAACGGAAATATGACCACAATCTCCCGTTTCTCTCATTACGATCGTCCACGAAGAACGTTTACGACGTTACATTCCTCATCATGATGAGCGGGAAGCGCGTCCCAGCCAGCTATCCCAGTCTTTCCATACCGGCTGCAGTCCGCTGGCTACCAGCGCGCTGGCAACCTCTTCCGGGCGACGGTCATCGTGAGGCGCGAACTGCTCCAGCTCCGGATGGTTATCGGCATACCCGCCGGGCTGCGTTTTCGAAAATGCACTGACGTTGTTGATGGCCAGCGGGATCACCCGATCGCGGAACCAGGGGGATTCACGGGTGGAGAGCGAGAGCTCCACTTCCGGGGCCAGCAGGCGGAAGGCGCAAATGGTTTGCACCAGCTGCCGTTCATCCATTAATGAGGCGGGCTCGATGCCCCCGGCGCAAGGGCGTAATCGCGGAAAGGAGATGGAGTAGCGGCTGCGCCAGTAGCGTTGCTGGAGCCACAGCAGATGTTCCGCCACCATAAAGCAATCCACGCGCCAGCTGTCGGAGAGGCCAATTAATGCGCCAAGGCCAATCTTATCAATTCCCGCCTCTCCAAGCCTGTCCGGCGTATCCAGTCGCCAGAAAAAATCCTGCTTTTTGCCTTTCAGATGATGTTTCGCATACATACTTTCATGATAGGTCTCCTGATAGACCATCACGCCGTCCAGCCCGAGGGTTTTCAGCTCGGCATACTCCGCCATCGCCAGCGGCTGGACCTCCATATGCAGCGAGGCGAACTGGCGGCGAATCGCGGGCAGATGCTGGCGAAAATAGTCCATGCCGACTTTGCTTTGATGTTCGCCGGTCACCAGCAGCAGATGCTCAAAGCCCATTTCGCGGATCGCCGCGCATTCACGGGCAATTTCCACCTCATCCAGAGTCTTGCGCTTGATACGGTTACTCATTGAGAAACCGCAGTAGGTACAATCGTTGGCGCACAGATTAGAGAGATACAGCGGGACATAAAAGCTGACGGTATTACCAAAACGCTGGCGAGTCAGGCGCTGCGCACGCTGCGCCAGCGGCTCCAGATAACCCGCGGCGGCAGGAGAGAGCAGGGCCATCATATCGTCGCGGCTGAGCTGTTTTGCCGCCAGGGCGCGTTCAACGTCGGCGGGGGTTTTACTGTTGATACGCAGGCGAATATCGTCCCAGTCCAGCTGCCGCCAGCGGTCAGTGAAGGTATTCATACCAGCGCCTCCAGAAAGCCGGTCAGTGGGCTGGTGGCCTGCGCCTGCGCGCTGCGCGTCCCCGGGCCAGCCTGTCGCGCCAGCAATCCGGCATCAATCGCCAGGCGGAAAGCCCGGGCCATGGTGACCGGGTCGTCGGCGACGGCGATGGCGGTATTCACCAGTACCGCGTCGGCACCCATTTCCAGCGCCTGAGCTGCATGGCTCGGCACGCCAATACCGGCATCAACCACCACAGGTACCGTGGCCTGCTCGATAATAATTTCCAGCATCGCTCTGGTTTCCAGCCCCTGGTTGGAACCGATCGGCGCGCCGAGTGGCATCACCGCCGCGCAGCCCGCCTCTTCCAGACGCTTGCACAGTACCGGATCGGCGCCGCAGTAGGGCAGCACCACAAAGCCTTCCCGTACCAGAATTTCTGCCGCTTTCAGCGTTTCAATCGGATCGGGGAGCAGCCAGCGCGCGTCCGGATGGATTTCCAGCTTCAGCCAGTGGGTACCCAGCGCTTCCCGCGCCAGACGGGCGGCAAATACGGCTTCTTCTGCCGTTTTGGCCCCGGAGGTATTGGGCAGCAGGCTCACGCCAGCCGCCAGTAGCGGTGCGAGGATAGCGTCATTATGCTGACGTAAATCGACGCGCTTCATTGCCAGCGTCACCAGCTGACTGCCGGAGGCGCGAATGGCCTCCACCATCACGTCGGGAGCGGCGAATTTACCGGTACCGGTGAAAAGATGTGATTCAAATGTTTTATCCGCAATACGTAACATGTCAGCCTCCGGCGATAACCTGAAAAAGCAGGATTTGGTCGCCTTCCTGCAGAAGATGGTGTTCCCACCGCTCGCGCGGCAGGATGTGTTGATTGAGCGCCAGCGCGACGCCCGGCTGATGCTGTTCCAGCTGAGTGAGCAGGGCGGCGACGGATGTCGCTTCGGCGCACTGCAACGGTTCATCGTTAAACCACACCTGCATGCTGCCCTCCACATACTGGACAACCCTGAGCCCGCTGTAATGCAAGTGCGCGCCAGCTGCTGGTGCGGGCATCGAACAACCGCAAAGTATTACGCGGCGTTGCCATGCCGCTGAGCAGCTTGATAGCCTCCAGCGCCTGCAGGGTACCCATCATGCCGACTACCGGGCCGATAATGCCCGCCGTACGACAGTTGCGTTCGGGTTCGTTAGCATCCGGCCACAGGCAGCGATAGCAGCCCTGTTCCCACGGCGGCGTCAGTACCATCAGCTGGCCTCCCAGCCCGACGGCGCTGGCGGTAATCAACGGTGTTGCAAGGGCGACGCAGGCGGCATTGATCGCCTGGCGGGTCACCATATTATCGGTGCAATCCAGTACCACATCGGCCTTCGCCACTTCATCCAGCAGGGCCTTTCCGCCTAACCGCTGCTTCAGCGCAATCAGTCCAATTTGCGGGTTGAGACGAGCGAGCCTTGCTCTGGCGGCCGTGGTTTTGGGTTGCGCGATATCATCGCTGGTGAACAGAATTTGCCGCTGTAGGTTGCTGACGTGCACGTCGTCGTCATCGGCCAGCACCAGCGTGCCGACACCGGCCCCGGCCAGGTACAGCGCAGCAGGCGAGCCCAGCCCGCCGAGACCGACGATCAATACCCGGCTGGCCAGCAGCTTTTGCTGCCCTTCGATGGCGATATCCTCCAGCAGCAGCTGGCGGCTATAGCGCATAAAATCATTGTCATTCATCACCGGCTCCCGCGATCGTCAGCAGTTGCGCGGTAGCCTGCTGCCAGTCCGCCGCCTGGGTGATTGCGCTGACCACGGCAATGCTGCCAACGCCGGTACCCAGTACCGCCGGCGCGCGTTCGAGGCTGATGCCGCCGATCGCCACCGTCGGATAATCTTCCAGACGCTGGATATGGCGGGCAAGCTGTTCCAGCCCCTGAGGGGCGGAAGGCATCTGTTTGGTTTGCGTAGGAAAAACGTGGCCCAGGGCGATATAGGAGGGGCGTGCGGCCAGCGCAACGTCGATCTCCATATCGTCATGGGTCGAGACCCCAAGACGCAGGCCGGCGTTGCGGATCGCGCTCAGGTCCGTCGTTTCCAGGTCCTCCTGGCCCAGATGCACGCCGTAGGCCTGATGCTTAATGGCCAGCTGCCAGTAGTCGTTGATAAACAGCCGGGCATGATATTGACGACCGAGCGCGATAGCGGCGATCACATCGTCCTCAACGTCGCTGTCGCGCTTATCTTTGATGCGCAGCTGAAGGGTACGCACGCCGGCTTTCAGCAGGCGCTCAATCCATACCACGCTATCAACAACCGGATAGAGGCCTAAACGGAACGGGACGGACGGAAAATCGGGTTGATACATCAGGCTTGCTCCTTACGTAAATAGATTTCGCCGCCGCGAGCGCGGAAGTTCTGCGACATATCGGCCATTCCGCTTTCGATATCCTGGCGGGCGGCGTAGTCGCGCACTTCCTGGCTGATTTTCATTGAACAGAATTTGGGTCCGCACATGGAGCAGAAGTGGGCGACTTTTCCCGACTCCTGCGGCAGGGTTTCATCGTGCCAGGCGCGGGCGGTGAACGGGTCGAGGGCGAGGTTGAACTGATCCTCCCAGCGGAACTCAAAACGCGCTTTGGACATGGCGTTATCGCGGATCTGCGCCCCGGGATGGCCTTTGGCGAGGTCGGCGGCGTGGGCGGCGATTTTGTAGGTAATCAGCCCCTGCTTCACGTCCTCTTTATTCGGCAGCCCGAGGTGCTCTTTCGGCGTGACGTAGCAGAGCATCGCGCAGCCAAACCAGCCGATCATCGCGGCGCCAATGCCGGAGGTGAAGTGATCGTAGCCGGGAGCGATATCGGTGGTTAACGGCCCGAGGGTATAGAACGGCGCTTCGTGACAGTGCTCCAGCTCTTCGGTCATGTTGCGGCGGATCATCTGCATCGGCACGTGACCCGGGCCTTCAATCATCACCTGCACGTCGTACTCCCAGGCGATTTTCGTCAGCTCGCCTAAGGTTCGCAGCTCGGCAAACTGCGCTTCATCGTTGGCGTCCTGGATCGAACCCGGGCGCAGACCGTCGCCGAGCGAAAGCGAAACGTCATAGGCGGCGCAGATTTCACAAATTTCGCGGAAGTGCTGATAGAGGAAGTTTTCCTGATGGTGAGACAGGCACCATTTCGCCATGATCGAACCGCCGCGGGAGACAATACCGGTGAGGCGTCTGGCGGTCAGCGGCACGTAGCGCAACAGGACGCCGGCGTGGATGGTGAAGTAGTCAACGCCTTGCTCCGCCTGTTCCAGCAGGGTGTCGCGAAAGGCTTCCCAGCTCAGGTCTTCGGCAATGCCGTTGACCTTTTCCAGCGCCTGATAGATCGGCACCGTACCGATAGGCACCGGACTGTTGCGCAGGATCCACTCGCGGGTTTCGTGGATATAGCGGCCGGTGGAGAGATCCATCACCGTATCCGCTCCCCAGCGGGTTGACCACACCAGCTTTTCGACCTCCTCCTCAATGGACGAGGTGACGGCGGAGTTGCCGATATTGGCGTTAACTTTGACCAGAAAATTACGGCCGATGATCATCGGCTCCGACTCGGGATGGTTAATATTGGCGGGAATAATGGCGCGCCCGGCAGCCACCTCGTCGCGGACAAACTCCGGCGTGATGTTGTCCGGCAGATGGGCGCCGAACCCTTCTCCCGGGTGCTGGTGGCGCAGCACTTCGCTACGAATGCGCTCGCGGCCCATATTTTCGCGGAGGGCGATAAACTCCATCTCCGGCGTGACGAGGCCCCGGCGGGCGTAGTGGAGCTGAGTCACGCGGCGGCCGGCTCTGGCCCGCTTTGGCGTCAGCAGGCGGCTGAAGCGCAGCCCGTCAAGGCCGTCATCAGCCAGGCGTTGCTGGGAGTAAGCGGAGCTGCGATGGCTCAGCGGTTCGCTATCGTTACGCGCGTCAATCCACGGCTGGCGCAGCTTTGCCAGACCCTGGTGGACATCGATCGGGATATTGGGGTCGCCGTAGGGACCGGAGGTATCGTACACCGGGATCGCTTCGTTATCTTCATAGCGCGGATTTTCTTTGCCGCCGCCGATAAGCGTGGGGCTAAGCTGGATTTCACGCATCGGGACGCGAATATCATCCTGCGAACCCTGAATGTAGATACGCTGCGAGTTGGGGAAGGCCGAGCCTTCAAGCGTGTCGATAAAACGCTGAGCGCGTTCGCGCTGCTGTCGGCGGGTCAGTTTTTCTGTAGACATAGCTCATTCCAGATGAAAAGGAGATGGCTTGTCAGACGACGGATGGAGTAACAGATGCGTTTGGTCCCTGAGGGACGGCCGCTCTTTGCAGTTTACTCTTGTTCCCTTCGCAGGTATTAGCCTGATCAGGTTCCGCGGATCCCGAATTAACGGTCTCAGCCTTTTCCAGTGTGGAAAATAGGCACTCCGACAAGATAACGCTCCCTCCGCAGAGGGAGAATGTCTGTAAATTACTCGTTAACGGTTCACAACTCAAGCAGTCGGCGCGATATTGTCGCTGACGTTGTCCCGCAGGTTGTACGAAATGGCGAGGGCGATCAGCTTATCTTCCAGCGCAAAGCGGGCTTCCAGCGCTTCGCCGATATCGGACAACGCCTGCTGGAACTCAAGATAATTATCATGATCGATAGCATTTTCGAGGCAGGAGTCGTAGTAATCCATAATTTGCTGGGTATTGGCTTCCAGCTGCGGATAGAGTCTGGTGGCCGCCAAAAGTGGCGTATCACCTTCCATTTCGCCAAGAATACGTTCATAAATACTAAAATGGCCGGAGGAGAGGTAATCCACCAGGCTTTGGCAAAAGCTATCCAGCGCCTTTTCGTTAAGCCGCATAAAGGATTCTTTTCCTGGTTTCAGGCCAACCAGCTTGTAGTAAGCGACGAGCAAATGCTTACGTACATGCAGCCAGCGATCGACCAGTTCATTACTGCCTCCAACACGTTCCGTTAGGTTTTCCAGCTGGTTTAACATGGTTGACTCCGCAAGATTAAGAAAATAACGTTGCTCACCAAAATGTAAATATAATGTTAAAAGTGCCAGTAAAACGAAGGTAGTGCAATAGATATGGATCGTATTATTGAAAAATTAGATCGCGGCTGGTGGATCGTCAGTCACGAACAAAAATTATGGTTACCCGACGGGGAATTACCACATGGCGAAGCGGTAAATTTCAATCTTGTCGGCCAGCACGCACTGCATATTGGCGAATGGCAAGGCGACGCGGTGTGGATGGTGCGCCAGGATCGTCGGCATGATATGGGATCGTTGCGTCAGTTATTGGATCAGGATCCGGGGCTGTTTCAACTGGCGGGACGCGGGATCCAGCTGGCCGAATTTTACCGCTCGCATAAATTCTGCGGCTACTGCGGGCATCCTATGCATCCCAGCAAAACCGAATGGGCGATGCTATGCAGCCACTGCCGCGAACGTTATTACCCGCAAATTGCGCCCTGCATGATCGTGGCGATTCGCCGGGACGATTCTATCTTGCTGGCACAGCATACCCGCCATCGCAATGGCGTACATACGGTGCTGGCCGGGTTTGTCGAAGTGGGAGAGACGCTGGAGCAGGCGGTTGCCCGCGAGGTGATGGAAGAGTGCGGTCTGAAGGTGAAAAATCTGCGCTACGTGACCTCACAGCCGTGGCCGTTCCCGCAGTCGCTGATGACCGCATTTATGGCGGAATATGACAGCGGCGAGATTGTGATCGACAAGAAAGAGCTGCTGCAGGCTGGCTGGTATCGCTATGACGATTTACCGCTGCTGCCGCCGCCGGGTACCGTAGCGCGCCGCCTGATAGAAGACACCGTGGCAATGTGTCGGGCCGACGAGGAATGACGTGATACAATAACGGCCTGACGCTTAAGGAACTGCAAAATGACCGAACTGAAGAACGATCGTTATCTGCGTGCGCTGCTGCGCCAACCCGTTGATGTGACCCCGGTGTGGATGATGCGCCAGGCGGGCCGCTATTTACCGGAGTACAAAGCCACTCGTGCCCAGGCGGGCGACTTTATGTCGCTGTGTAAAAACGCCGAGCTGGCCTGCGAAGTCACATTGCAGCCGCTGCGCCGCTATGCGCTGGATGCGGCGATCCTCTTCTCGGACATTTTGACCATCCCTGACGCAATGGGGCTGGGGCTCTATTTCGAAACCGGCGAAGGCCCACGTTTCACCTCGACGATTACCTGCAAAGCCGATGTCGACAAACTGCCGGTGCCCGATCCGGAAGATGAGCTCGGTTACGTGATGAACGCCGTGCGGACGATTCGCCGCGAACTAAAAGGCGAGGTTCCGCTGATTGGTTTCTCCGGTAGCCCGTGGACGCTGGCGACCTATATGGTTGAAGGGGGCAGTAGCAAGGCCTTCACTGTGATCAAGAAAATGATGTATGCCGACCCGCAGGCGCTGCATGCGCTGCTCGAAAAGCTGGCCAAAAGCGTCACGCTGTACCTGAACGCGCAAATCAAAGCGGGCGCCCAGTCGGTGATGATTTTTGATACCTGGGGTGGCGTGCTGACCGGCCGCGATTATCAGCAGTTCTCGCTCTATTACATGCACAAAATCGTTGATGGCCTGCTGCGTGAAAACGAAGGCCGCCGCGTACCGGTGACCTTATTCACCAAAGGCGGCGGACAGTGGCTGGAAGCGATGGCCGAAACCGGCTGTGATGCGCTGGGTCTCGACTGGACCACTGATATCGCCGATGCGCGCCGCCGCGTCGGTCACAAAGTGGCGCTGCAGGGCAATATGGACCCTTCCATGCTCTATGCGCCTGCGGGCCGTATTGAAGAAGAAGTCGCGACCATACTGGCCGGCTTTGGTCAGGGAGAGGGCCATGTCTTCAACCTCGGTCATGGCATCCATCAGGATGTGAATCCTGAACACGCCGGCGTATTTGTAGAAGCGGTGCACCGGCTGTCGGCGCAATACCATCGCTAAGGAGCGAATATGGATCTGGCGTCGCTACGCGAACGGCAGCAGGAGCTGGCCGCGTTGGTCATTCGTGAGGATCGACTGGATCGGGATCCTCCCCGGCTGATCGGCGGTGCGGACGTTGGCTTCGAGCAAGAAGGTGAAGTGACGCGGGCGGCTATTGTGCTGCTCGCTTATCCATCTCTGGAACTGGTTGAGTATCAGGTGGCGCGCGTTGCCACCACCATGCCGTATATCCCCGGTTTTCTCTCCTTTCGTGAAACGCCCGCGCTGCTGGCGGCATGGCAGCAGCTCGCACAAAAACCAGATCTGCTCTTTGTCGATGGCCACGGGATTTCTCATCCCCGGCGCCTGGGCGTCGCCAGCCATTTTGGCCTGCTGGTGGATGTTCCGACCATTGGCGTGGCAAAAAAGCGCCTGTGCGGTCAGTTTATGCTGCCCGGCGATGAGCCGGGAGCGCTGGCGCCGCTGATGGATAAAAACGAGCAGCTGGCGTGGGTCTGGCGCAGCAAAGCGCGTTGCAACCCGCTGTTTGTCAGCACCGGTCACCGGGTGGCGCTCGATAGTGCGTTGACATGGGTTCAGCGCTGCATCAAGGGCTACCGCCTGCCGGAGCCTACGCGCTGGGCCGATGCGGTTGCCTCGCGGCGTCCGGCATTTGTGCGTTGGCAAGCAAATCACCGCTGATTCAGGTACACTGCGGCTAATTTCTGACTTCGAGAATTCATCATGTTACAAAACCCGATTCATCTGCGCCTGGAGAAGCTGGAAAGCTGGCAGCACGTCACCTTTATGGCCTGTTTGTGCGAGCGCATGTACCCCAATTACGCGATGTTCTGCCAGCAAACCGGATTTGCCGACGGCCAGCTGTATCGTCGTATCCTCGATCTGATTTGGGAAACTCTGACCGTCAAAGATGCGAAGGTGAATTTCGATAGCCAGCTGGAAAAACTGGAAGAGGCGATTCCGGTGGCCGACGACTATGATCTGTACGGCGTGTACCCGGCTATCGATGCCTGCGTTGCTCTGAGTGAACTGATTCATTCGCGTCTGAGCGGAGAAACGCTTGAGCACGCCATTGAGGTGAGCAAGAGTTCGATTACGACCGTCGCGATGCTGGAAATGACCCAGGCAGGTCGTGAAATGACCGATGAAGAGCTCAAAGAGAACCCGGCGGTTGAGCAAGAATGGGATATTCAGTGGGAAATTTTCCGCCTGCTGGCCGACTGTGAAGAACGCGATATTGAACTGATCAAAGGGCTGCGTGCAGACCTTCGTGAAGCCGGTGAGAGCAATATCGGTATAAATTTTCAGCAGTGAGACCAGAAAACGTGATTTACCGCCTGAATTGTAGCGTCTGAAGGCTTCCATTCCGCCCCCCGTCTGGTCTACATTTGGAGGGCGAAAAAAAGTGGCTATCGGTGCGTGTATGCAGGAGAGTGCTTTTCAGGCATTTCCGTCGCACTCGGTGCTTAGCAAGCGATAAACACATTGTAAGGATAACTTATGAACAAGACTCAACTGATTGATGTAATTGCGGACAAAGCTGACCTGTCCAAAGCACAGGCAAAAGCTGCCCTGGAATCTACCCTGGCTGCAATTACTGAGTCTCTGAAAGAAGGTGATGCTGTTCAACTGGTTGGTTTCGGTACCTTCAAAGTGAACCACCGCGCTGAGCGTACTGGCCGCAACCCGCAGACCGGTAACGAAATCAAAATTGCCGCTGCTAACGTGCCGGCGTTTGTTTCTGGTAAAGCACTGAAAGACGCAGTTAAGTAAGACCGCGTGGCAGTGTACAGTTTTAACGAAGGGGCCTTAAAGCCCCTTTTGTCTATCTGGCGTCGCGCATTGATGCTGGCAGGCGTCGCGCTGATCTCTGCCTGTAGCCATGATTCTTCTGTCCCACCTTTTACCGCCAGCGGGTATGCGGACAACCAGGGCGCGATGCGTATCTGGCGTCTGGACTCCAACGGCGAAGTGCATCTGCTTGCGGCCTTCAGCCCGTGGCGTCACGGCAACACTTCAACCAGCGAATACCGCTGGCAGGGCGACCGGCTCACGCTTATCGAACTCAACGTCTACGGCAAACCGACGGAACACATTCGCGCCCGTTTTGATGATCAGGGCGAACTGAGCTTTATGCAGCGCGAAGTGGACGGACAAAAACAGCAGCTTTCCAGCGATCAGGTGGCGCTTTACCGCTACCGGGCAACGCAGATTCGCCGGACCAGCGACGCATTGCGACAAGGGCGCGTTGTTCTGCGTCAGGGGCGCTGGCATGCCAACCAGACGGTGACGACCTGTGAAGGGCAAACCGTGAAGCCGGATCTGGATGCGCGGGCCTTAGCCCATATTGAACGCCGCCAGAATCACTCCTCCGTTGAGGTGAGCGTGGCGTGGCTGGAAGCCTCAGACGGCGCTCAGCTTTTGCTGGTGGCCAACGAAGACTTCTGTACCTGGCAGCCGCAGGAAAAAACCTTCTGACCTCCTGTCAGAGACGCTTTGCGCTATCGGCGTGGTTACCATTCCCTCTGTCCTCCTCCACCATACGCTTCTCTGAGGCGGGTAGCCGCACATCCTCCGTGACAGGTTGGCGGGCTGACGATAAAAAACGGGCGACTCCAGAATGAAGCCGCCCGTTAATGAGGCCTGTTATGAGGTTACGCTCAGACGCTAGCGTTGCTCGCGGGCAATAGCGCGCCAGCCGATATCGCTACGGCTGAAGCTTCCTTCCCAATGAATACCGGTCAGGAGTTCGTAGGCACGCTGCTGCGCCTGGGCTACGGTGTCGCCCAATGCCGTCACGCACAGTACGCGGCCGCCGTTAGTCACCACGCGCTGATCGTCGGCAAGCTTCGTCCCGGCATGGAAGACCTTGCCATCCACCGCTTCTTCCTGCGGCAGGCCGAAGATTTCGTCGCCGGTGGCGTAGTTGCCCGGATAGCCGCCTGCGGCAACCACCACGCCAAGCGAGGCGCGATCGTCCCACTCGGAGGTTTTCTCATCCAGCTTACCGTCACAGGCGGCGAGGCACAGCTCCACCATATCGGATTTCATACGCAGCATAATGGGCTGCGTTTCCGGATCGCCGAAACGGCAGTTGAACTCGATGACTTTTGGATTGCCCTGTTTGTCGATCATCAGACCGGCGTACAGGAAACCGGTATAGGTATTGCCTTCCGCCGCCATGCCTTTGACCGTTGGCCAAATGATGCGATCCATCGTGCGCTGATGCACCTCATCCGTGACCACCGGGGCGGGTGAGTAGGCGCCCATACCGCCGGTATTCGGACCGGTATCGCCATTGCCTACGCGTTTGTGGTCCTGGCTGGTGGCCATCGGCAGGACGTGCTCGCCGTCGACCATGACGATAAAGCTGGCTTCTTCACCATCGAGGAACTCTTCGATCACGATCCGATGACCCGCGTCGCCAAATGCGTTGCCGGCCAGCATATCCTGAACCGCCTCTTCCGCTTCTTGTAGCGTCATCGCGACAATCACGCCTTTACCGGCCGCCAGACCGTCCGCCTTGATAACAATCGGGGCGCCTTTTTCGCGCAGATAGGCCAGTGCCGGTTCGACTTCGGTGAAGTTCTGATATTCCGCGGTCGGAATGTTATGCCGCGCGAGGAAATCTTTGGTAAAGGCTTTTGAGCCTTCCAGCTGGGCGGCGCCTTCGGTCGGGCCGAAGATTTTCAGGCCCGCAGCGCGGAACGCATCGACAATGCCAATCACCAGCGGCGCTTCCGGGCCGACGATGGTCAGATCGATCTTTTCGCGCTGTGCAAAGTCCAGCAGCGCCGGAATATCGGTCACGCCGATATTCACGTTTTGCAGCGCAGGCTCCAGGGCGGTGCCGGCGTTACCCGGCGCCACGTAGACGGTGTCGACCAGCGGAGACTGTGCCGCCTTCCATCCCAGCGCGTGCTCGCGGCCGCCGTTGCCAATCACTAATACTTTCATGTTCTGCTCCGTGAATTAATGGCGGAAGTGACGCATGTCGGTGAAGATCATCGCAATGCCGTGTTCGTCAGCTGCGGCAATGACTTCATCATCACGGATAGAGCCGCCAGGCTGGATAACACAGGTAATGCCCACTGCAGCAGCAGCGTCGATACCGTCACGGAACGGGAAGAAGGCGTCAGAAGCCATTGCCGAGCCTTTCACTTCCAGACCTTCATCGCCCGCTTTGATACCGGCAATTTTCGCCGAGTAAACGCGGCTCATCTGGCCTGCACCTATCCCGATGGTCATGTTCTCTTTTGCATAGACAATCGCGTTGGATTTCACGAACTTCGCCACTTTCCAGCAGAACAGCGCGTCGCGCAGTTCCTGCTCGGTAGGCTGGCGTTTCGTCACGACGCGCAGATCGCTCTCGGTGACCATGCCCAGGTCGCGATCCTGAACCAGCAGGCCGCCGTTAACGCGTTTGAAATCGAGACCCGGGACGCGTGCCGCCCACTCGCCGCAGGTCAGAACGCGGACGTTCTGCTTGGCCGCCGTCACCTTCAGGGCCTCTTCGCTGGCGGATGGGGCAATGATCACTTCAACAAACTGGCGAGAAATGATGGCCTGTGCGGTTTCCGCATCCAGTTCACGGTTGAAGGCGATAATGCCGCCGAATGCGGAGGTCGGGTCGGTTTTGTAGGCGCGATCGTAAGCATCCAGAATTGAAGTGCTGACTGCGACGCCGCACGGGTTGGCGTGTTTGACAATCACGCAGGCCGGTTCGCTGAACTCTTTCACGCACTCCAGCGCCGCATCGGTATCGGCGATGTTGTTATAAGAAAGGGCTTTGCCTTGAACCTGAGTGGCGGTCGCAACCGACGCCTCTTTAATATCTTCTTCTATATAGAAGGCAGCCTGCTGATGGCTGTTCTCGCCGTAGCGCATATCCTGCTTCTTAATGAAGTTCAGGTTCAGCGTACGCGGGAAGCGGCCGGAGGCTTCCTGAGTCTCACCATGATAGGCCGGAACCATGCTGCCGAAGTAGTTGGCAATCATGCTGTCGTAGGCAGCGGTGTGTTCGAAAGCTTTAATGGCGAGATCGAAGCGGGTTTCCAGAGTCAGGGAACCGTCGTTAGCATCCATCTCTTTAATAATGGCGTGGTAGTCATGGCTCTTCACGACGATAGCCACGTCTTTATGGTTCTTGGCCGCGGAGCGCACCATGGTCGGGCCGCCGATATCGATATTTTCTACCGCATCTTCCAGCGAACACCCTTCGCGGGCGACGGTCTGGGCAAACGGATAAAGGTTAACAACAACCATATCGATAGGAGAGATCGCGTGCTGGGCCATGATCTCATCATCCTGGCCGCGACGGCCGAGAATACCGCCGTGTACTTTTGGATGCAGGGTCTTAACGCGTCCATCCATCATTTCCGGGAAACCGGTGTAGTCAGAGACTTCGGTTACCGGCAGACCTTTCTCAGCCAGCAGGCGTGCGGTACCACCCGTAGACAGTAGCTCAACACCACGAGCGGAAAGAGCCTGCGCGAATTCGACGATACCGGCCTTGTCAGAAACACTGAGCAGAGCGCGGCGGACTGGACGACGTTGTTGCATGGTATTAAATCCCCAGGATTTGAACATTACAGAGAGCGTTAGGTGAGTTTTTGTCGAAAAACTCACCTAACGCACCCAACCGGGCATCCTTGTCATAGCGCGGCATTGTAACGAAAACGTTTGCGCAACGCTCGCGAATTTTTATCTTTCTCTTTTTTGCCGCTCTCTTCTCTATATAGAAGGGGCTTTTGACGGACTTTATCAGGTAAGAAGGGGCGCAATCTGTGGATAATTCTGTGTGTAACAGGGTATAAAGCGGGGTTTTGCTGGGGAATGCAGCAGTCAGTCATTTTTCTGCAATTTTTCTATTGCGGGCGCTCGAGAACTCCCTATAATGCGCCTCCATCGACACGGAACAACGGCAAACAAGCCGCCGGGTTGAAAGAGAAAACTTCTGAAAAACGAGGTTGACTCTGAAAGAGGAAAGCGTAATATACGCCACCTCGCGACAGAGCGTTCAGCGCCGTCGCACTGCTCTTTAACAATTTATCAGACAATCTGTGTGGGCACTCAAAGTGACATGGATTCTTAACGTCCTCGGACGAAAAATGAATACCAAGTCTCTGAGTGAACACGTAATTCATTACGAAGTTTAATTCACGAGCATCAAACTTAAATTGAAGAGTTTGATCATGGCTCAGATTGAACGCTGGCGGCAGGCCTAACACATGCAAGTCGAGCGGTAGCACAGAGAGCTTGCTCTCGGGTGACGAGCGGCGGACGGGTGAGTAATGTCTGGGAAACTGCCTGATGGAGGGGGATAACTACTGGAAACGGTAGCTAATACCGCATAACGTCGCAAGACCAAAGTGGGGGACCTTCGGGCCTCATGCCATCAGATGTGCCCAGATGGGATTAGCTAGTAGGTGGGGTAATGGCTCACCTAGGCGACGATCCCTAGCTGGTCTGAGAGGATGACCAGCCACACTGGAACTGAGACACGGTCCAGACTCCTACGGGAGGCAGCAGTGGGGAATATTGCACAATGGGCGCAAGCCTGATGCAGCCATGCCGCGTGTATGAAGAAGGCCTTCGGGTTGTAAAGTACTTTCAGCGAGGAGGAAGGCGTTAAGGTTAATAACCTTGGCGATTGACGTTACTCGCAGAAGAAGCACCGGCTAACTCCGTGCCAGCAGCCGCGGTAATACGGAGGGTGCAAGCGTTAATCGGAATTACTGGGCGTAAAGCGCACGCAGGCGGTCTGTTAAGTCAGATGTGAAATCCCCGGGCTCAACCTGGGAACTGCATTTGAAACTGGCAGGCTTGAGTCTTGTAGAGGGGGGTAGAATTCCAGGTGTAGCGGTGAAATGCGTAGAGATCTGGAGGAATACCGGTGGCGAAGGCGGCCCCCTGGACAAAGACTGACGCTCAGGTGCGAAAGCGTGGGGAGCAAACAGGATTAGATACCCTGGTAGTCCACGCTGTAAACGATGTCGACTTGGAGGTTGTTCCCTTGAGGAGTGGCTTCCGGAGCTAACGCGTTAAGTCGACCGCCTGGGGAGTACGGCCGCAAGGTTAAAACTCAAATGAATTGACGGGGGCCCGCACAAGCGGTGGAGCATGTGGTTTAATTCGATGCAACGCGAAGAACCTTACCTACTCTTGACATCCAGAGAACTTAGCAGAGATGCTTTGGTGCCTTCGGGAACTCTGAGACAGGTGCTGCATGGCTGTCGTCAGCTCGTGTTGTGAAATGTTGGGTTAAGTCCCGCAACGAGCGCAACCCTTATCCTTTGTTGCCAGCGGTTCGGCCGGGAACTCAAAGGAGACTGCCAGTGATAAACTGGAGGAAGGTGGGGATGACGTCAAGTCATCATGGCCCTTACGAGTAGGGCTACACACGTGCTACAATGGCATATACAAAGAGAAGCGACCTCGCGAGAGCAAGCGGACCTCATAAAGTATGTCGTAGTCCGGATTGGAGTCTGCAACTCGACTCCATGAAGTCGGAATCGCTAGTAATCGTAGATCAGAATGCTACGGTGAATACGTTCCCGGGCCTTGTACACACCGCCCGTCACACCATGGGAGTGGGTTGCAAAAGAAGTAGGTAGCTTAACCTTCGGGAGGGCGCTTACCACTTTGTGATTCATGACTGGGGTGAAGTCGTAACAAGGTAACCGTAGGGGAACCTGCGGTTGGATCACCTCCTTACCTGAAAGAACCTGCCTTTGTAGTGCTCACACAGATTGTCTGATGAAAAGTAAATAGCAAGGCGTCTTGCGATTGAGACTTCAGTGTCCCCTTCGTCTAGAGGCCCAGGACACCGCCCTTTCACGGCGGTAACAGGGGTTCGAATCCCCTAGGGGACGCCACTTGCTGGTTCGTGAGTGAAAGTCGCCGACCTCTATATCTCAAAACTGATTCTCAGGAATCACGTTTGAGATATTTGCTCTTTAAAAATCTGGATCAAGCTGAAAATTGAAACGACACACTGTTTCCTTTCTCCGTAATAAGAAAGGAAAAAGCGGTGTGTTCGAGTCTCTCAAATTTTCGCAACGCGGACTGTTTTACGAAACAGTTTCGGGTTGTGAGGTTAAGCGACTAAGCGTACACGGTGGATGCCCTGGCAGTCAGAGGCGATGAAGGACGTGCTAATCTGCGATAAGCGTCGGTAAGGTGATATGAACCGTTATAACCGGCGATTTCCGAATGGGGAAACCCAGTGTGATTCGTCACACTATCGTTAAGTGAATACATAGCTTAACGAAGCGAACCGGGGGAACTGAAACATCTAAGTACCCCGAGGAAAAGAAATCAACCGAGATTCCCCCAGTAGCGGCGAGCGAACGGGGAGGAGCCCAGAGTCTGAATCAGCGCGTGTGTTAGTGGAACGGTCTGGAAAGTCCGGCGGTACAGGGTGATAGCCCCGTACACTAAAATGCACACGTTGTGAACTCGAAGAGTAGGGCGGGACACGTGGTATCCTGTCTGAATATGGGGGGACCATCCTCCAAGGCTAAATACTCCTGACTGACCGATAGTGAACCAGTACCGTGAGGGAAAGGCGAAAAGAACCCCGGCGAGGGGAGTGAAAAAGAACCTGAAACCGTGTACGTACAAGCAGTGGGAGCCTACTTGTTAGGTGACTGCGTACCTTTTGTATAATGGGTCAGCGACTTATATTCTGTAGCAAGGTTAACCGTATAGGGGAGCCGCAGGGAAACCGAGTCTTAACTGGGCGTTAAGTTGCAGGGTATAGACCCGAAACCCGGTGATCTAGCCATGGGCAGGTTGAAGGTTGGGTAACACTAACTGGAGGACCGAACCGACTAATGTTGAAAAATTAGCGGATGACTTGTGGCTGGGGGTGAAAGGCCAATCAAACCGGGAGATAGCTGGTTCTCCCCGAAAGCTATTTAGGTAGCGCCTCGTGAACTCATCTTCGGGGGTAGAGCACTGTTTCGGCTAGGGGGTCATCCCGACTTACCAACCCGATGCAAACTACGAATACCGAAGAATGTTATCACGGGAGACACACGGCGGGTGCTAACGTCCGTCGTGAAGAGGGAAACAACCCAGACCGCCAGCTAAGGTCCCAAAGTCATGGTTAAGTGGGAAACGATGTGGGAAGGCACAGACAGCCAGGATGTTGGCTTAGAAGCAGCCATCATTTAAAGAAAGCGTAATAGCTCACTGGTCGAGTCGGCCTGCGCGGAAGATGTAACGGGGCTAAACCATGCACCGAAGCTGCGGCAGCGACACTATGTGTTGTTGGGTAGGGGAGCGTTCTGTAAGCCGTTGAAGGTGGCCTGTGAGGGTTGCTGGAGGTATCAGAAGTGCGAATGCTGACATAAGTAACGATAAAGCGGGTGAAAAGCCCGCTCGCCGGAAGACCAAGGGTTCCTGTCCAACGTTAATCGGGGCAGGGTGAGTCGACCCCTAAGGCGAGGCCGAAAGGCGTAGTCGATGGGAAACAGGTTAATATTCCTGTACTCGGTGTTACTGCGAAGGGGGGACGGAGAAGGCTATGTTAGCCGGGCGACGGTTGTCCCGGTTTAAGCATGTAGGCGGGAAGTTTAGGTAAATCCGGACTTCTGTTAACGCTGAGGTGTGATGACGAGGCACTACGGTGCTGAAGTAACAAATGCCCTGCTTCCAGGAAAAGCCTCTAAGCATCAGGTAACAACGAATCGTACCCCAAACCGACACAGGTGGTCAGGTAGAGAATACCAAGGCGCTTGAGAGAACTCGGGTGAAGGAACTAGGCAAAATGGTGCCGTAACTTCGGGAGAAGGCACGCTGATGGTAGGTGAAGCGACTTGCTCGTGGAGCTGAAATCAGTCGAAGATACCAGCTGGCTGCAACTGTTTATTAAAAACACAGCACTGTGCAAACACGAAAGTGGACGTATACGGTGTGACGCCTGCCCGGTGCCGGAAGGTTAATTGATGGGGTTATCCGTAAGGAGAAGCTCTTGATCGAAGCCCCGGTAAACGGCGGCCGTAACTATAACGGTCCTAAGGTAGCGAAATTCCTTGTCGGGTAAGTTCCGACCTGCACGAATGGCGTAATGATGGCCAGGCTGTCTCCACCCGAGACTCAGTGAAATTGAACTCGCTGTGAAGATGCAGTGTACCCGCGGCAAGACGGAAAGACCCCGTGAACCTTTACTATAGCTTGACACTGAACATTGAGCCTTGATGTGTAGGATAGGTGGGAGGCTTTGAAGCGTGGACGCCAGTCTGCGTGGAGCCAACCTTGAAATACCACCCTTTAATGTTTGATGTTCTAACGTAGACCCGTGATCCGGGTTGCGGACAGTGTCTGGTGGGTAGTTTGACTGGGGCGGTCTCCTCCCAAAGAGTAACGGAGGAGCACGAAGGTTAGCTAATCCTGGTCGGACATCAGGAGGTTAGTGCAATGGCATAAGCTAGCTTGACTGCGAGCGTGACGGCGCGAGCAGGTGCGAAAGCAGGTCATAGTGATCCGGTGGTTCTGAATGGAAGGGCCATCGCTCAACGGATAAAAGGTACTCCGGGGATAACAGGCTGATACCGCCCAAGAGTTCATATCGACGGCGGTGTTTGGCACCTCGATGTCGGCTCATCACATCCTGGGGCTGAAGTAGGTCCCAAGGGTATGGCTGTTCGCCATTTAAAGTGGTACGCGAGCTGGGTTTAGAACGTCGTGAGACAGTTCGGTCCCTATCTGCCGTGGGCGCTGGAGAATTGAGGGGGGCTGCTCCTAGTACGAGAGGACCGGAGTGGACGCATCACTGGTGTTCGGGTTGTCATGCCAATGGCATTGCCCGGTAGCTAAATGCGGAAAAGATAAGTGCTGAAAGCATCTAAGCACGAAACTTGCCCCGAGATGAGTTCTCCCTGACCCTTTAAGGGTCCTGAAGGAACGTTGAAGACGACGACGTTGATAGGTCGGGTGTGTAAGCGTAGCGATACGTTGAGCTAACCGATACTAATGAACCGTGAGGCTTAACCTTACAACGCCGAAGCTGTTTTGGCGAAGAGACGAAATGTTCAGCTTGATTACAGATTCATCATCACGCAGGAATGCGGGGTGAAAACAGAATTTGCCTGGCGGCGATAGCGCGGTGGTCCCACCTGACCCCATGCCGAACTCAGAAGTGAAACGCCGTAGCGCCGATGGTAGTGTGGGGTCTCCCCATGTGAGAGTAGGGAACTGCCAGGCATCAAATAGAACAAAAGGCTCAGTCGAAAGACTGGGCCTTTTGTTTTATCTGTTGTTTGTCGGTGAGTGACTCTTTGAGCAGGACAAATCCGCCGGGAGCGGATTTGAACGTTGCGAAGCAACGGCCCGAAGGGTGGCGGGCAGGAAAGCCCGCCATAAACGGCCAGGCATCAAATCAGTCAGAAGCCCGTCCTCACCGACGGGCTTTTTGCGTTTTAACGCGCGTCATAACGCAAATGAAGCAGCGGATAGGGTCGGCCATGGTCGTCATGATCGGATCGCCCGCTAACCACAAACCCCATATTCGCGTAAAATCCTACCGCCTGCGCGTTCTGCTCATTCACGTCGGTTGTGAGTCGGGGCATCAATCCCAGAGCATACATGACTAACTGGCGACCCACGCCCATACCGCGAAAGTCAGGATCAACAAAAAGGGCTTCCAGATGCTGTTCGGACAGCAGCATCAATGCGCAGGGCCTGTCCTCATGCGTGACCGCAACCCATAGCGGCGCCTGAGGAAAAAATACGCACACCTGCCGCTCAATTTCCCTTCGGTCCTGCGCTGAAAGAAAGTGATGCGTTGCATCAACGGAACGGCGCCAGATTTCAATCAGTTGTTCGCTCTCATCGCTGCGCGAACGTCGAATCACTATATTCATGATATTTCCTTGCGATTAACCGCTGTATTCTATCCTGGAGATGGTTGAAACTTTCTCACCTTCCGCTTGCAGACTCGACATTTTCATTATTCCTGGTTATTGTTAGCTGTCTGGATGTCTAAACGTTTATACGTATGCTATGAGGTAATCAAGTTATGCCGATTCGGGTGCAGGACGAGCTACCAGCCGTCAATTTCTTGCGTAGTGAGAACGTCTTTGTGATGACGACTACGCGTGCAACAACTCAGGAAATTCGTCCGCTGAAGGTACTTATCCTTAACCTGATGCCGAAAAAAATCGAGACGGAGAATCAGTTCCTGCGCCTGCTTTCGAACTCTCCGCTGCAGCTTGATATCCAGCTTCTGCGCATCGATGCGCGTGAATCCCGCAATACGCCAAGTGAACACCTGAATAACTTCTACTGTAACTTCGACGATATTTGCGACCAGAACTTTGACGGCCTGATCGTCACCGGCGCCCCGCTGGGGCTGGTTGAATTTAATGATGTTGCCTACTGGCCGCAGATCAAACAGGTGCTGGAGTGGGCGAAAGATCACGTCACTTCTACGCTTTTTGTCTGTTGGGCGGTACAGGCTGCACTCAATATTCTGTATGGCATTCCTAAGCAGACCCGCGCAGAAAAAATTTCCGGCGTTTATGAGCATCATATTCTGCATCCTCACGCGCTGCTGACCCGCGGTTTTGATGACTCTTTCCTCGCCCCACACTCTCGCTACGCGGATTTCCCGGCGGCGCTGATTCGCGACTACACCGATTTAGAGATCCTGGCAGAAACGGAAGAGGGTGATGCCTACCTGTTTGCCAGCAAAGATAAGCGAATTGCCTTTGTGACCGGCCACCCGGAATACGATGCCAACACTCTGGCCAGCGAATATTTCCGCGATGTGGAAGCCGGCCTGAGTCCGGACATCCCGTATAATTATTTCCCGCAAAACGATCCGCAAAACAAACCGCGAGCCACCTGGCGCAGCCATGGAAATCTGCTGTTTGCAAACTGGCTTAACTATTACGTCTACCAGATCACTCCATACGATCTGCGGAATATGAATCCGACTTTGGATTAATCCTCCAGATAACGCGATCCTAAAGCGTTTCAGCATTTTGCCTCTGGCACCTTCGGGTGCCTTTTTTGTTTCCGAAATTCAACTCACGATAAAGAATAACTTTAATTTTAATGTTATCAGTATGTTGTGTGTTAATTAAATTAAAAATGGAAATTGTTTTTGATTTTGTAATTTTATTGAGTAGTCTTAATTGTGTTGAGCGAAAACCAGACAACGATCGTTCACTCGCGCCAACTGGATCAACCAATAGGAGCTACAAAATGACGCAACAGGCGACAATAACTGACGAACTGGCCTTCGGCCGGCCATATGGCGAGCAGGAAAAGCAGATTTTAACGCCTGAGGCGGTGGAGTTTCTGACGGAACTGGTGAGCCGGTTTACGCCTGAGCGCAATAAACTACTGGCGGCGCGTATTCAGCAACAGCAGGCGATTGACGCAGGAAGACTGCCTGATTTTATTTCGGAAACAGCTTCCATTAGAAATGGTGAGTGGACGATCCGCGGTATTCCCGCCGATTTACAGGATCGTCGGGTGGAAATCACCGGACCGGTAGAGCGCAAAATGGTGATTAACGCCCTCAATGCCAACGTGAAAGTCTTTATGGCAGATTTTGAGGACTCGCTGGCACCGGACTGGAACAAAGTCATTGATGGCCAGATTAACCTGCGCGATGCGGTAAATGGCACCATCAGCTACACCAATGAAGCCGGCAAGATTTACCAGCTGAAACCCGATCCGGCGGTACTGGTATGCCGCGTGCGCGGCCTGCATCTGCCGGAAAAGCATGTTACGTGGCGCGGTGAGTCGATTCCCGGCAGCCTGTTTGATTTCGCGCTCTATTTTTTCCACAACTACAAAAACCTGCTGGCAAAAGGCAGCGGTCCTTACTTCTATCTGCCGAAAACCCAGGCCTGGCAGGAAGCGGCATGGTGGAGCGATGTCTTCAGCTACACCGAAGATCGTTTTGCACTGCCGCGCGGCACGATCAAGGCCACGCTGTTAATTGAAACCCTGCCGGCGGTGTTCCAGATGGATGAAATTCTGCATGCGCTGCGGGACCATATCGTCGGTCTGAACTGCGGACGCTGGGATTACATTTTCAGCTATATCAAAACATTAAAAAACCATGGCGACCGCGTCTTACCCGACCGTCAGGTTGTCACGATGGATAAGCCGTTCCTCAGCGCCTATTCGCGTCTGTTGATTAAGACCTGCCATAAACGCGGCGCGTTCGCGATGGGGGGAATGGCGGCGTTTATCCCCAGCAAAGATGCTGACCGTAACCGCCAGGTCCTTGCCAAAGTTACCGCAGATAAAGAGCTGGAAGCGAAAAATGGCCACGACGGCACCTGGATCGCCCATCCGGGGCTGGCGGATACCGCCATGGCGGTCTTCAACCAGGTCTTGGGCGAACGTCCTAACCAGCTGTTCGTCAGCCGGGAAGAAGATGCGCCGATCGCCGCCGACCAGCTGCTGGCGCCCTGTGAGGGCGAACGTACGGAAGCGGGGATGCGCGCCAATATTCGCGTCGCGGTGCAGTATATCGAAGCCTGGATCTCCGGCAACGGCTGCGTCCCGATTTACGGTCTGATGGAAGATGCGGCGACCGCCGAAATTTCGCGGACCTCCATCTGGCAATGGATTCACCATCAGAAAACCCTCAGTGACGGTACGCCGGTTACCAAGACGCTGTTCCGTCAGTGGTTGGCGGAAGAGCTGATGGTCATTCAGGAGGAGCTCGGCGAACACCGCTACAGCAGCGGACGTTTTGACGATGCCGCTCGCCTGATGGAACAGATCACCACCTCAGAGGAGTTAATCGACTTCCTGACGCTGCCGGGCTACCGCCTGCTGGCGTAATCAGCGGGCAATTTTGTTTGTCTTTTTGGCCGCGGCCAAACTGCTTTCACCGATAACGCCTGGGAAGCCAGGAGAAAATAATGGAGCATCTGCACATGAAAACCCGTACCCAACAAATCGAAGAATTAAACAAAGAGTGGACACAACCGCGTTGGGAAGGCATTACCCGCCCCTATAGCGCTGAGGACGTGGTGAAATTGCGCGGCTCGGTCAATCCGGAATGCACGCTGGCGCAGCTGGGGGCGGCCAAAATGTGGCGACTGCTGCATGGCGAAGCGAAAAAAGGCTACATCAACAGCCTCGGCGCATTGACGGGCGGGCAGGCATTGCAGCAGGCGAAGGCCGGGATCGAGGCGATTTATCTCTCCGGCTGGCAGGTGGCGGCGGATGCCAACCTCGCCTCCAGCATGTACCCGGATCAATCGCTGTATCCGGCAAACTCGGTACCTGCGGTGGTCGATCGGATCAACAACACCTTCCGTCGCGCGGATCAGATCCAGTGGTCGGCGGGGGTTGAGCCGGGCGATCCGCGCTATACCGACTATTTCCTGCCGATCGTGGCGGATGCCGAAGCGGGTTTTGGCGGTGTGCTTAACGCGTTCGAGCTGATGAAATCGATGATTGAGGCCGGTGCAGCGGCCGTTCATTTTGAAGATCAGCTGGCATCGGTGAAGAAGTGCGGCCATATGGGCGGCAAAGTGCTGGTGCCGACGCAGGAAGCCATTCAGAAGCTGGTCGCGGCGCGTCTGGCTGCGGACGTGATGGGCGTACCGACGCTGGTGATTGCGCGAACGGATGCCGATGCAGCCGATCTGATTACGTCTGACTGCGATCCGTACGATCGCGAGTTTGTCACCGGCGAACGCACCAGCGAAGGATTTTTCCGTACCCATGCCGGTATCGAACAAGCGATCAGTCGCGGTCTGGCCTATGCGCCGTACGCGGACCTGGTGTGGTGTGAAACCTCGAAACCCGATCTGGAGCAGGCTCGCCGCTTTGCCGAGGCGATTCACGCGCGTTTCCCGGGCAAACTGCTGGCCTACAACTGTTCGCCGTCGTTCAACTGGAAGAAAAATCTTGATGACAATACCATCGCCCATTTCCAGCAGTCGCTGTCTGATATGGGTTACAAATACCAGTTCATCACGCTGGCGGGGATCCACAGCATGTGGTTCAACATGTTCGACCTGGCCCATGCCTACGCACAGGGTGAAGGCATGAAACACTATGTTGAGAAAGTGCAGCAGCCAGAGTTTGCCGCCGCGTCGCAAGGGTACACCTTCGTTTCTCACCAGCAGGAAGTGGGGACTGGCTACTTTGATAAAGTCACCACGATTATCCAGGGCGGGGCTTCCTCGGTCACGGCGTTGACCGGTTCGACGGAAGAAGAGCAGTTCTGATTGCCGCCCGGTGGCGCTGCGCTTACCGGGCCTACGAAAGCGGTAGGCCGGATAAGCGAACGCGCCATCCGGCATGAGCGGATGCCGGATGGGGAAAAGCGATGACGCGTGGCCTGGAATTATTGATTGCACAAACGATTTTACAGGGCTTCGACGCGCAGTACGGGCGTTTTCTGGAAGTCACTTCAGGCGCGCAGCAGCGTTTTGAACATGCCGACTGGCATGCGGTTCAGCAGGCCATGAAGCAGCGAATTCACCTTTATGATCATCACGTCGGGCTGGTGGTGGAACAGCTGCGCTGTATTACCGAAGGCAAAAGCACCGACGTGGATTTTTTACTGCGGGTGAAAGAGCAGTACACGCACCTGCTGCCGGATTACCCTCGCTTTGAGATTGCGGAGAGCTTTTTTAATTCTGTCTATTGCCGGTTGTTTGACCACCGCTCGCTGACACCCGAGCGGCTTTTTATTTTCACTTCTCAGCCGGAACGCAGCTTTCGTTCCCTGCCACGGCCACTGGCAAAAAACTTCTTTCCCGATCGCGGCTGGGAGGTGCTGTTAAGCAAAGTTCTCACCGACTTACCCCTGCGCCTGCCGTGGCAAAACAAGGCGCGCGACATCGGCTACATTAGCGCCAGCCTGCAGGAGGCGCTGGGAAGCGAGATGTTATCCCGCTCCCACCTGCAGATCGCGAACGAACTCTTTTACCGCAATAAAGCCGCCTGGCTGGTGGGTAAACTGGTTACGCCGGTGGCAACCCTGCCGTTTTTGCTGCCACTCCATCGCAGCGAGGAGGGCGAACTGTTTATTGATACCTGTCTGACGACTCATGCCGAAGCGAGCATCGTGTTTGGCTTCGCCCGCTCCTATTTTATGGTCTACGCGCCGCTGCCCGGTGCGCTGGTTGAATGGCTGCGCGATATTCTGCCGGGTAAAACCACCGCCGAACTGTATATGGCGATTGGCTGCCAGAAGCATGCGAAGACGGAAAGCTATCGCGAATACCTGCAGTATATTGCCCGCAGCGATGAGCAGTTTATTGAGGCGCCGGGCATCCGCGGCATGGTGATGCTGGTCTTTACTCTGCCGGGATTTGACCGGGTATTTAAGGTGATCAAAGACCGCTTTGCGCCGCAAAAGGAGATGACCGCCGCCCACGTTCGCGCCTGCTATCAGCTGGTAAAAGAACATGACCGCGTCGGGAGAATGGCCGATACCCAGGAGTTTGAAAACTTCGTGCTGGAAAAACGGCAGATTGCCCCGGCGCTGATGGCGTTACTGCAGACGGAAGCCGGCGCAAAAATCACCGATCTAGGCGATCGCATTGCCATCAGCCATCTCTATATCGAACGCCGGATGGTCCCGCTGAATATCTGGCTGGAGCAGGTGAATGGCCAGGCGCTGCGCGATGCGGTGGAGGAGTATGGCAACGCGATTCGCCAGCTTGCCGCCGCCAATATTTTCCCCGGCGATATGCTGTTTAAAAATTTCGGCGTGACCCGTCATGGCCGGGTGGTGTTCTATGATTACGATGAAATTTGCTACATGACCGAAGTGAATTTCCGCGATATTCCGCCGCCGCGCTACCCGGAAGATGAGCTGGCGAGCGAACCGTGGTACAGCGTGTCGCCGGGCGATGTTTTCCCGGAAGAGTTTCGACACTGGCTGTGCGCTGACCCGCGCATCGGGCCGCTGTTTGAAGAGATGCATGCCGATCTGCTGCGGGCGGACTACTGGCGAGCGCTGCAGACGCGCATTCGTCACGGCCATGTGGAGGATGTCTATGCCTACCGTCGCCGTCAGCGTTTTTGCGTTCGCTACGCCGCGTTGCAGCAGGCGGGGTAGGCGTGCTTCTCAGGCCACCTCGATCACGGCGAACTCTTCAAAGACCAGCTCCATATCGGGCGACCAGCTGCCTTCCCGGGCAAAAAATGCCTGATGAGCCTGCTGCCAGTACGCCAGACTGAGATCGCCTTCCCCTTCCAGCGCGGCCAGTTCCGCGCTCATTTCATTAAAGCGGATGAGGCGTAGCGACAGCGTGCGTATGACGCAGACTGCTTCGCCCGCGCCGTTAAGCACAATATGTACCGCACCAGGCGTCACCGGGCGCTCCTCAGCCTGATAGCTGGCGAAAGAGCCGCAGGTGGCACGTTTTTTCCCGGCAATGACCAGAGAGGCCAGTTCATCGGCCATTTCTGGTGAATCGCCAAAAGACCAGCAGAAGGCCTGCGGGTACTTTTCCTGCCAGAACGCGAGCGGCTTGCTCATCATAGGATCCTTTTATTGCTTTATTGCCGGAGGTTAGCGCATACCGCCGTAGGCCTGGGTTACCTCTTTCGCCGCTTTAATAACCAGCGCCCCCAGTTCGGTGACGCGATCGTCGGTCATCCGGGAAATCGGCCCGGAAATAGAGATTGCGGCAAACGGTTCGCGGTGTTCGTCATAAATACAGGAGGCGACGCAGCGTAAACCGAGGGCATGTTCTTCATCGTCAAATGAATAGCCGCGCTTGCGCGTCTGGGCTAAATCCTCTTTCAGATGGACCGGAGAGACCAGCGTGGCGTGAGTATAAGCATGCAGTCCTTTGCGATGCAGCAGACCGGTGACCTGCTCTTCGCTGAGCTGTGACAGGAACGCTTTACCCGCGCCGGAGGCGTGCATCGGGAGCTTACCGCCAATCGGCGCCGACATGCGCATCAGCTGCGTACACTGCACCTGATCAATAATAATTGCCTGGTGATCGCTTTGATCGAGCACCGCCAGATTGACGGTTTCACCGGAATCTTCCATCAGCTGGCGCAGGATCGGGTGGACGATCGCCAGCAGATTGCGGCTTTGCAGAAAGCTGCTGCCGACCACAAAGGCATGTGCGCCCACGGACCAGTGGCCCAACTCACCAACCTGGCGGACAAAGCCCAGCTGCTGCATGGTCGTCAGCAGACGATGGGTGGTGGAGTTCGGCAGCCCGGCCTGCTGGGCCAGTTCGGTCAGTGCCACGCTGCTGTGAGACTCAGCAATCCATTCAAGCAATTTTAATCCACGGGTGAGCGACTGAACCTGGCCGCCAGCCTGAGGGGCGGCGGGCGTCGCGGGTTTTCTGCCGCGCTTAGCGGGAACGGGAGTAGCCATCGCAGATTCCTTTTTTCTGTATCGTGGAAATAGTTTTCATTTTATTTGCCGGATTTGCAATCACAACCGGACTGATCGGAGGAGTGAAGCTGAACATGTCTCATATTGCCCGTCGTTCTCTTTTCCGCTCTGGTGCTTTATGCCAGTATGGTCCGTTGAGTTTTTTCGGTCTGGTTGAGCGTTGTCGGGAGCGAGTGTGAGCAGCAAAGTTGAACAACTGCATCAGCAGTTAAAAAAACGTATTCTGGTTCTGGATGGGGGCATGGGCACCATGATCCAGGGCTATCGTCTGAGTGAAGAGGACTTCCGCGGCGAACGCTTTGCCGACTGGCCGTGCGATCTGAAAGGCAATAACGATCTGCTGGTGCTCAGTAAGCCGGAGGTGATAACCGCTATCCATGACGCCTACTTTGAGGCGGGGGCGGATATCATTGAAACCAACACCTTTAACTCGACGACTATCGCGATGGCGGATTACCAGATGGAATCCCTGTCGGCGGAAATCAACTTTGTCGCGGCAAAGCTGGCGCGCGCCTGCGCCGATGAGTGGACTTCCCGCACGCCGGAAAAACCGCGCTACGTCGCGGGCGTGCTCGGCCCGACCAACCGCACCGCTTCTATTTCCCCTGATGTTAACGACCCGGCCTACCGCAATATTACCTTTGATGGGCTGGTGGAGGCTTACCGCGAGTCCACCAAAGCGCTGGTGGAAGGGGGCGTTGACCTGATTCTGATCGAGACCGTGTTCGATACCCTGAACGCCAAAGCGGCAATCTTCGCCGTGAAAGAGGAGTTTGAGGCGCTGGGCGTTGAACTGCCGATCATGATCTCCGGTACCATCACCGACGCCTCCGGGCGTACGCTCTCCGGGCAAACGACCGAAGCCTTTTACAACTCGCTGCGCCACGCCGATGCGCTCACCTTCGGCCTGAACTGCGCGCTGGGGCCAGATGAGCTGCGCCAGTACGTGCAGGAGCTGTCGCGCATTGCCGAATGCTATGTCACTGCACACCCCAATGCCGGGCTGCCGAACGCCTTTGGGGAATACGATCTGGACGCTGACACCATGGCGGCGCAGATTCGCGAATGGGCGGAATCGGGCTTCCTGAACATCGTCGGCGGCTGCTGCGGCACCACGCCGGAACATATCGCCGCCATGACGCGCGCCGTTACGGGCCTCGCGCCGCGCGTGCTGCCGGAGATCCCGGTCGCCTGCCGTCTGGCCGGCCTGGAACCGCTGAATATCGGCGACGACAGCCTGTTTGTTAACGTCGGCGAGCGGACCAACGTGACCGGTTCAGCTAAATTCAAGCGCCTGATTAAAGAAGAAAAATATAACGAAGCGCTGGACGTTGCCCGTCAACAGGTGGAAAGCGGCGCGCAGATTATCGATATCAACATGGATGAGGGGATGCTCGACGCTGAAGCGGCGATGGTGCGTTTCCTTAATCTGATCGCCGGCGAGCCTGATATCGCCCGGGTACCGATTATGATCGACTCCTCGAAATGGGAGGTCATCGAAAAGGGTCTGAAATGTATTCAGGGCAAAGGTATCGTCAACTCCATCTCGATGAAAGAGGGCGTAGAGGCCTTCGTTGAGCATGCGAAGAAGGTGCGTCGCTACGGCGCTGCCGTGGTGGTGATGGCCTTTGATGAAATTGGCCAGGCCGATACCCGCGCGCGGAAAATCGAAATTTGCCGCCGGGCGTACAAGATTCTGACCGAAGAGGTGGGCTTCCCGCCGGAAGATATTATTTTTGACCCCAATATCTTCGCCGTCGCCACCGGCATTGAAGAGCACAACAACTATGCGCAGGACTTTATCGGCGCCTGTGAAGACATTAAACGCGAGCTGCCTCACGCGCTGATTTCCGGCGGCGTCTCGAACGTCTCCTTCTCGTTCCGCGGCAACGATCCGGTTCGCGAAGCGATTCACGCCGTCTTCCTGTTCTACGCCATCCGTAACGGCATGGATATGGGGATCGTTAACGCCGGCCAGCTGGCGATTTATGACGATCTGCCGGTGGAACTGCGCGATGCCGTTGAAGACGTGATCCTCAACCGTCATGCTGACGGCACCGAGCGTCTGCTGGAGCTGGCGGAAAAATACCGCGGTAGCAAAACGGACGACTCCGCCAACGCCCAGCAGGCGGAATGGCGTAGCTGGGACGTGAAAAAACGGCTTGAATACTCGCTGGTAAAAGGCATTACCGAGTTTATCGAGCTGGATACCGAAGAGGCGCGCCAGCAGGCCGCTCGTCCGATAGAAGTGATTGAAGGCCCGCTGATGGACGGCATGAACGTGGTCGGCGATCTGTTCGGCGAAGGCAAAATGTTCCTGCCGCAGGTGGTAAAGTCGGCCCGCGTGATGAAACAGGCGGTCGCCTATCTGGAACCGTATATTGAAGCCAGCAAGGAAAAGGGTTCCAGCAACGGCAAGATGGTCATTGCGACCGTGAAAGGCGACGTCCACGACATCGGTAAAAATATCGTTGGCGTGGTGCTGCAGTGCAATAACTACGAAATTATCGATCTTGGCGTGATGGTGCCGGCGGACAAAATCCTCAAAACCGCCCGCGAAGTGAATGCCGACCTGATTGGCCTCTCCGGGCTGATTACCCCGTCGCTGGACGAAATGGTCAATGTGGCGAAAGAGATGGAACGCCAGGGCTTTACGATTCCTCTGCTGATTGGCGGAGCCACGACGTCGAAGGCCCATACGGCGGTCAAAATCGAGCAGAACTACAGCGGCCCGACGGTCTACGTTCAGAATGCCTCGCGCACCGTGGGCGTGGTCTCGGCTCTGCTCTCCGACACGCAGCACGATGATTTTGTTGCGCGCACGCGTCGCGAGTACGAAACCGTGCGTATCCAGCACGCTCGCAAGAAACCGCGCACGCCGCCGGTGACCCTGGCTGCCGCTCGTGATAACGATCTGGCCTTTGACTGGGCCAGCTACACGCCGCCGGTTGCCCATCGTCTGGGCGTGCAGAGCGTGGAAGCGAGCATCGAAACCCTGCGTAACTACATCGACTGGACGCCATTCTTTATGACCTGGTCGCTGGCCGGCAAATACCCGCGTATCCTCGAAGACGAGGTGGTGGGCGAAGAAGCGAAGCGGTTGTTCCACGATGCGAACGAGATGCTGGATAAACTGAGCGCAGAGAAGACGCTGAATCCGCGCGGCGTGGTGGGGTTATTCCCGGCCAACCGGGTGGGGGATGATATTGAAATCTACCGCGATGAAACCCGCACCCATGTGCTGACGGTCAGCCACCATCTGCGTCAGCAGACGGAGAAAGTCGGCTTTGCCAACTACTGCCTTGCCGATTTTGTGGCGCCGAAGCTCAGCGGCAAAGCTGACTACCTCGGCGCGTTTGCGGTGACCGGCGGGCTGGAAGAGGACGCGCTGGCGGAAGCGTTTGATGCGCAGCACGATGATTACAACAAGATCATGGTCAAAGCCATCGCCGACCGTCTGGCGGAAGCGTTTGCCGAATACCTGCATGAACGTGTGCGTAAGGTCTACTGGGGCTACGCGGCGAATGAGAACCTCAGTAACGAGGAGCTGATCCGCGAAAACTACCAGGGGATTCGCCCTGCGCCGGGCTACCCGGCCTGTCCGGAGCACACCGAAAAAGCGGTGATCTGGGAACTGCTGGATGTCGAGGCGCATACCGGCATGAAGCTGACCGAGTCGTTCGCCATGTGGCCGGGCGCATCGGTTTCCGGCTGGTACTTCAGCCATCCTGACAGTAAGTATTACGCGGTGGCGCAAATTCAGCGCGATCAGGTGGAAGATTATGCCCGGCGTAAAGGGATGACGCCTGCGGAAGTTGAACGCTGGCTGGCGCCAAACCTGGGATATGACGCGGACTAGAAGGCGAGCAGTCACCAATCCGTCATCTTAGCTGACAACTTAGCTGACAACTTAGCTTACAACTTACAGGGCGCCATTATGGCGCCCTGTCTCTTTATTGTGGTTAAACCCTTATACTGGTGTATTGATCCACAACGGCCGGCATCGACTGATATCGCCCCGGACGATATCTCCCGGATAAGCCCGGTGCGTTCAGGACGGGTTATCGGTATCTGTCCGTCGGGTAATAAGGAGAATAAGAATCCGTGTTAACTCTGCTGCATCTGCTGTCTGCTGTTGCCCTGCTGGTCTGGGGCACCCACATTGTTCGTACCGGCGTGATGCGCGTATTTGGCGCGCGCCTGCGTTCCGTCCTCAGTAGTAGCGTTGAGAAAAAACCGCTCGCCTTCTGCGCGGGGATTGGCGTCACGGCTCTGGTCCAGAGCAGCAATGCCACCACCATGTTGGTGACCTCATTCGTCGCTCAGGATCTGGTCGCGCTGACGCCTGCGCTGGTGATTGTGCTGGGGGCCGATGTGGGGACCGCATTGATGGCGAGGGTGCTGACCTTCGATCTGTCGTGGCTGTCGCCGCTGCTGATTTTTATCGGCGTGATTTTTTTCCTCGGGCGCAAACAAACGCGTGCCGGCCAGCTCGGACGGGTGGGGATCGGCCTGGGGCTGATTCTGTTAGCGCTGGAACTGATTGTGCAGGCGGTTCATCCCATCACCCAGGCAAATGGCGTGCAGGTGATTTTCGCCTCGCTGACCGGCGACATTATGCTCGACGCGCTGATTGGTGCCATGTTTGCCATTATCAGCTACTCCAGCCTGGCGGCCGTGCTGCTAACGGCAACGCTGACTTCAACCGGGGTGATTTCATTTCCGGTTGCGCTGTGCCTGGTGATTGGCGCCAACCTCGGCTCGGGGATTCTGGCGATGATCAACAACAGCGCCGCCAACGCTTCTGCGCGCCGCGTGGCGCTCGGCAGTCTGTTGTTCAAGCTGGTGGGCAGCCTGATTATTCTGCCGTTTGTGCATGTGCTGGCCGATGCGATGCATCGTATGCCGCTGCCGGAATCGGAACTGGTTATCTACTTCCACGTCTTCTACAACCTGATTCGCTGCGTGGCGATGGTGCCCTTTGCCGAGCCCATGGCCAGACTCTGCAAACGGATGATTCATGAAGATCCCGAGCAGGACCTCCATCTCAAACCAAAACATCTGGATACTACGGCGCTGGATACGCCGGCGCTGGCGTTGGCCAATGCCGCGCGCGAAACGTTGCGCATTGGCGACGCGATGGAGCAGATGCTCGAGGGGCTGCACAAGGTGATGCACGGCGAGCCGCGGGAGGAGAAAGAGCTGCGCAGGCTGGCGGACGATATCAACGTGCTCTACACCGCGATCAAGCTCTATCTGGCCCGCATGCCGAAAGACGAGCTGGCCGAAGAAGAGTCCCGCCGCTGGGCGGAGATCATCGAAATGGCGCTCAATCTCGAGCAGGCTTCCGATATCGTTGAGAGAATGGGCAGCGAAATCGCCGATAAATCGCTGGCGGCGCGCCGCGCCTTTTCAGTGGAAGGGCTGAAGGAGCTGGACGGGCTGTACGAGCAGCTGCTCAGCAACCTGCAGCTGGCGATGTCGGTCTTTTTCTCCAGCGATGTCCCGAGCGCCCGACGCCTGCGCCGCAACAAGCATCGTTTCCGCATCCTGAACCGCCGCTACTCGCACGCGCACGTCGACCGTCTGCACCAGCAGAACGTGCAGAGTATCGAGACCAGCTCGCTGCATCTGGGGTTACTGGGGGATATGAAACGCCTGAACTCGTTGTTCTGCTCGGTGGCTTATAGCGTGATGGAGCAGCCGGATGAAGATGACGATCGGGATGAATACTAAGTCGTTTCCCCCGTCGGCGGATTAACCGGTCACGGGGGCGATATCCCGGCGGCGACGCTGACGCCGCAAGCCGGGAACCGTCATTTTAAAAGCGGTGACCAGCCTGCAGAGGCAGCGCTTCCTCACCGGCTTTAAACAGCAGCGTCGGATTCGGGCCGCCGAGGGTGGCCTGCCCCTGTGTCACCTGAATCCAGTTGCCCTCCGGCAGGCCGATGATCGTCAGCTCCGGGGCCACGACCAGCAGTTCGCGAATACGTTGCTCACGGGTTTCGCCCTGATGTCCTGCCGGCAGCGCGTTGGTAAAGTGCGGGTTAATCTGCAGCGGGAACAGCCCCAGCGCGTCAAACCCCTGCGGATCGACAATCGGCATATCGTTGGTGGTGCGGATGGTCGGGCAGGCGAGGTTTGCGCCCGCGCTCCAGCCAATGTACAACGCGCCACGCTGCACAACGTCCACAATGGGCGCCAGAAGCCCGCGTCCGCGGCACTCTTTAAGCAGCTGAAAAGTATTGCCGCCGCCGACAATCACCACTTCAGCGGCTGCAATCGCCGCCACGGGGTCGGCGACGCTGTGAATACCGGTGACGGAAACGCCGAGCGGGGCGAGCACCGCGGCGGCTTTGGCCGTGTAGTCATCCCAGGTTTGCGTCACTCCGGCAAAGGGGATAAACACCGCGGAACGGCGTCCGTTTAGCTGTCCGGCAATTAGCGGCAGCGCATGTTCCAGCCATGCTTTGCCAGGCAGCGACTAGTTACTCAATAACAGCAGTTCCATCTTTTCTCCATTTAGCCAGGTTACAGAGTCGCAGAGGATCCTACCACCGCTTGCCCGCAGGCTCACTGATATGGCTCACGATGTTGCAAGGTGGCGGCGCGTCATCGGGCCTCTTGCTGCGGTGACGCGTGAGAAGAGGGGGACGGTTAACGGAAGGCAAAGCGTATGGAACCGGAGTAGGAAACCGGGGAAAGAGCGCCCTCCCTGGCGCTCAGGCTTACCCCGCCCGCGCAAATGCCGCCGCCTCGTTGACGAGAGCGGCATCCGGACGGACGCCGGTATAAAGCACGAATTGTTCCACCGCCTGCAGCGCAATCACCTCTGCGCCGCTGATAATCTGTTTATCCAGCTTCTGCGCCAGACGAATCAGCGGTGTTTCCGACGGCAGCGCCACCACGTCGAACACCACCTGAGCCTGCCCAACCATCGACTGGCTGAACGCCAGAGTGTCGCTATGCGTGCCGCCGGCCATGCCGAGCGGCGTGACGTTGACCAGAATATCGACCCTGATCCCTTCAGGCTGCGGCTGCCACTGAAAACCGTACTGTTTCGCCAGCGCCAGGCCGCTATCGCGATTGCGGGCGGCGATAACCACATCGCGGAAGCCGGCGTCGCGAAAGGCGGCGATAACCGCTTTCCCCATGCCGCCGCTGCCCTGAATCATCACGCTGGCACGGGTATCCAGCTGGTGGCTGTCGATCAGGCTCTTCACCGCGATATAGTCGGTGTTGAGCCCGGTCAATCTGCCGTTGTCGTTCACGATGGTATTGACGGAATCAATCACCCTGGCCGAAGGGTCGATAGCGTCAAGGAAAGGCATACAGCTCTCTTTAAACGGCATCGAGACCGCGCAACCGCGAATCCCCAGCGCCCGTACTCCTCCCACCGCGGCGGCGATATCCTGCGTGGTAAAGGCTTTATAGATAAAATTTAGCCCCAGCTTCTCATACAGATAGTTATGAAAGCGGGTGCCGAAGTTGCCTGGCCGGCCGGCCAGCGACATGCAGAGCTGTGTTTCGCGATTAATCATGAGCAATGTCCGGTGCGTGGGCCAGCAGGTACCGTTCCGCTTCGGCGGACCAGATCCCGTGATTACGCGCCATAATGGCCGCCAGCTCAGGGTCAGCAATAGCGCCAAGAGGGGTCAGGGGAAGCGATTTTTCGGTATACACCAGCTTTTTACCACCGCCGACGGCCGGCAAATCGAGGGTTGTTTCACCCGCCGCATTCAGTCCGAGAATATGGGTCACCACTTTCGCCGCCTGGACTTTTTTCGCCTGCATCAGCGCCACGGCGGCCCGCATATCGTCAGTATTGCCGCCGGAAGTCCCGACGTAATGCGTAAAGGCATAATGCACGTCGTAAAAGTTTATCGGGGCGCTGAACTGCTTATCCTGCGGACCGGCAAAGAAGTTCAGGCAGCCGTCCGGGGCCAGCAGCGAAGACGCCATGGTAATCAGCTGCTCATTCGGCACGAACACAAAAATATCATCGAAGCCGTGGCCGCCGGTCAGCGCCATCAGCGTTTCGCGTCCGGCATCGTGGCCGTCGAGGTAATGGATCAACGTTTGCGGCTCTGACGGATAATGCTGACGGGCGTAGCTCAGCTTTGGCTTATTGGTGTCGGTCACGACCAGCAGGGCAGGGTTAACCGGTCCATGCAGCGCATAGTCGATCGCCAGCAGCCCCATTGGGCCGGTACCGCCGAGGATCAGCGTGCGGCCCTGAGGCCGGATGCCCATCACATGGTTATAGCTCCCTTCCTGCAGATGATAGTTGGCGTTGAATGCACCGATCACGCAGGAGAGCGGTTCGACCAGCGAGCCTTCAAACCAGGTATCGCCTTCCCAGGTGAGCAGACAATCTTGCGTCATGACCTCATCCGGGATCACCACGTGAGTCGCTTCGCCACCGATCCATGGGAAGGAGTAGCCGGGGCAATCGGGGCGATCCGGCAGCTGCAGGTTGGCCTGAATCACATAGCGCTGGCCGGCCTGGAATTTATGCTGCCACTTTTTCCCGACCGCGAGGATTTCGCCACAGAATTCATGGCCGATGATAATCGGATTCACCGCCACGTCGTCCGGCACCTTTTTATGGTTTTCCCCCTGGTTGGCCTCCTTCCAGGAAGAGAGGCACAGGCTGTCGGTGACCACGCGGGCGAGGATCTCGTCCTCCTGCATTTCCGGGAGTGCAAAGGTTTCCAGACGCAGGTCGCGTTTACCGTAAAGGCGTAGAGCTGTCGTTTTCATGTTTACCACCTCATCCCCTTTTACTACGGGGTTAGCTTATTGAAGTGGCCCCGGCGCGACCGGGGCCGAATAATCAGGACAAGAAGCCCAGTGCGTTACCGATAATCCCCAGACCAAACAGGGCAAAGATCAGCCATACCGGGTTAACTTTTTTATTGAGCAGGCGCACCATCAACAGCGTCAGGCCCAGCGCCAGCAGGCCGGGACAAAGCTGGTCGAGGATGTTTTGTACGGTCATGGTGACGGTGGTGCCGTCGGCCCCTGGCGTTTGCGACACTACCAACGGCACGTGGATGGAGGTCCACTTGGTGACCAGCACGCCCATCACGAACAGACCTAAAATAGAGGCCCCTTCGGTCAGTTTTTGCAGCAGGTTACCGCCCATATCGCTGACGATATTGACCCCCTTACGGAAACCAAGCTGCAGGCCGTACCATTTCATTGCCAGGCGTACTGCATTGAAAATGAAGAAAAAGAGTAATGGGCCTAGTATGTTTCCCGAGAGTGCCAGCGACGCGCCGAGTGCCGCGGTAATCGGGCGTAACGTGCCCCAGACCAGCGGATCGCCGACCCCGGCCAGCGGCCCCATCAGGCCAACTTTGATGCCGTTGATCGCCCCATCGTCGATGGCCGCGCCGTTGGCGCGCGCTTCTTCCATCGCCGCGGTGACGCCCAGCACCGGGCCGCAGACGGCGGGAGTGGTGTTGAAGAACACCAGATGGCGTTTTAGCGCCGCCACCTGATCCTCTTTTAGCGGATAGAGACGCTTGATCGCCGGGATCATGTCGTAGCAAAAGCCGAGGCCATGAATGCGTTCAAAGTTGAAGGAGGCCTGCTGCAGGTTGGAGCGCAGAAAGATGTTAACCAGGTCGCCTTGGGTGAGTTTTTTCGGTTCCATAACGGGCTCCATCAGTCGTCAAGTTGGTCAAGGGCGGCGGAAGAGGCGGAGGCCTGCGGGGCCTCAGCCTTACGCCATTGCGGGTTCAGCTGGATATAAATCAGCGCGATAATGACGCCCACGCCGCCGAAGGCCAGCAGGCTGAAATCGAGATAGCCTCCCGCCAGAAAACCGAGGAAAAAGAACGGCATCAGGTATTTGACGCCCATCATGCGCAGCACCATGGCGTAGCCCACCACCACAATAAAACCACCGGCGATTTGCAGGCCGCGGGTGACAAATTCCGGAATGGCGTTCAGCATGTTGCTGACCATGTCGGCGCTGACAAACAGCGAGACCACCAGTGCCGGAATCGCGACGCGGAGCGCCTGTACGCCCAGCGCCGAGATATGCAGCATGTCAATAGTGCGAAAACGCGCGTCCTCCGCCGCCTTGTCCGCTGCGTGTTGAAAGACCACCGTGATGGTGCGGGCGAAAACGGTGAGCACCTGGCCTGCTGCGGCCACCGGCAGCGCGATGGCGATCCCTGTGGCGATACTTTGATGGCCGACGATAACCAGAATCGCGGAGATAATGCTGGCCAGCGCCGAATCCGGCGATTGCGCGGCGCCGACGTTCATCCAGCCGAGTGCGATCAGTTCCAGCGTGCCGCCGAGCATAATCCCGGTTTTTAAATCACCGAGAATTAAGCCAATGACCGTGCAGGCAATTAACGGGCGATGCGTCTGAAATTCATCCAGTACGCTGCCCATTCCGGCAATACAGGAAAAAAGAAATATGGCGATTATTTGTAGGGTACTGATTTCCATAATATGTCACCTTGAGGGTATGCAAATCCCTGCCTGTTACGGCATTAACACGGTATTACTCTGACGGTCACGGTATGGCTTTTATATTTTTAAACCTGTCACCAAAGATTGTGCTAAGTCTATTTCCAGGGTGTGCCATGCAGAATAACGATGTGCAAAATACAGGCGCTGTTTTATTCTGTGGCAGTGTGCTCGGCTATTTTGTCGAGGATATTAATGGACGGATCTGATGCCACCACACGCAAATCCAGTTTTACGCCCAGCTTATCCAGTTGACGAAATGCATGAATATCCTCGTCGTCTAAAGAGACTGCCTTGGTTAATTGTTTTTTACCCGGTCGCCAGGCCATTCCGCCAATATTTAAGGTGGCAATATTGACCCCCTGTTTGACCATCGTTAAAACATCCTGAGGGTTGGTAAATAAATAAAAAACGGTCTCGTTCTGATATTGCGGGTTGTGATAAACGGCGACTGCTTTTTCGAGGTTAACGACATTGACCTTCATGCCCGGAGGCGCGGCCTGGCGGAGTAAGGTCCGACGTACCTCATCGTTATAGACCTCGTCGTTGCAGATAATAATGCGCCGGGCGTTGGCGACTTTTGACCACACGGTGGTCACCTGGCCATGGATCAGGCGGTCATCAATACGGGCAAGCGTAATGTTCATCAAAAATCCTCCTCAATGGTTTCCGGCTGTCGCCAGACCACGCAGCACTGGCTGGCAATGGTCGTCAGATGTGCACACAGGGCGTCTGCGGTCAGGGTCTGCTGGTTATCCACCAGTTCCAGCGCCAGCGGTAATGAGAGGCCGCTGATGACCCGCAGCCGCGGGTTTTTCATCGCCAGCCCGGCAGCGGCATTCCACGGGCTGCCGCACTGTAAATCGACGGCGATCAGCCACTCACTGTCATTGTGAGTGCTTACTAACTCATCCAGCCTGGTGGCGATGTCGCTGGCGTTTTCGCCGGGCATAAATGCCACGGCGCTGGCCTGCACGTCACCATAGACCATGCGCACCGAATCCAGCATGGCGCAGGCCAGCTGACCGTGGGCGCAGAAAATCACATTCACCATATCGACTCCTTATCCGCGGGTTTTTCCGCCGGCGATGTTAGTGGTTACTCCGGTTATATAGCTTGCCCGCTCTGACAGCAGGTAGCAGACATAGTCGGCTACTTCGCTCAGACGACCGGAGCGACCAATCGGTATCGCGTTTTTGCTATAGCCCGCGCGCAGCTGCTCGACGGTGATATTGCGCGTCCAGGCCAGCGCTTCTTCGTATTCCGGCGTGCGCAACCCGGTTTTTTCGAGGATGCCAGGCGCCACGCCCACAACGCGGATACCGTGTTTCCCCAGCTCTTTGGACCATGAACGCGTGAAGCTATTCAGCGCGGCTTTGGTCGCGGCATAGCAGCTCTGACCTTCAGAGCCTTCCAGCCCGCTTTCTGACGAGACGTTAACAATGACGCCTGCGCGCTGTTTCACCATCTGCCGGGCCACCGCCTGCGACATCAGAAAGACCCCTTTTTGGTTGATGTTCACCATCTTTTCAAAGGCGGCCTCATTGAGTTCATAGCGTCCTGCCGGGGCTTTCTCATCGACGAGGAGACGCGGAAAATTCACCCCGGCATTATTCACCAGACCATCGATACGACCATATTGTTGAATAATCTGTTCGACGGTGTGATTCACCTCGCTGGCGCTGGAAATATCCGTAGGCCAGAACCTGTAATGGTCATGGTGGTGATGCTTGTCACCGCCGTGAATATCGATCATCTGGACATTTGCACCGAGACTTAATAACTCGTCAACAATTGCCAGACCAATTCCCGACGCGCCACCGGTAACAATAATTGTTTTATCTTGCAGATTTAGCCATGTTTGCATAATCGTCATCTCATTTTCAGGTAAAGGGATCCCACGCAGCGCGAGCTGCGTCAAAAGAAAACGTCTTTTATTTCAGTAACCGTTCTGCGGTTTCTCGATTCGTCACCAGACAGTTAATATAACCCCCGCGCAATGCGCCAATAATTCCGGTATATTTTTCTTCGCCGATGGCGATACCCACGGAATAACGCACCTGTTTTAATCTGGCAATATCGATGGAGAGCGTTTTTTCATTCATATTGGTTTCAACGGCGATACCGTTGATATCATAAAAGCGTGAACAAATATCGCCGGCGACGTGTCGCGCGTTAAGATCATCGCTCTCTTCGCTACCATAGAACGCATGCCAGTTGGCGCCATCGCGAATCGCCGGGGAACCGATACCCACCAGCGCCACATCGAGATTCTCCCAGTAGGATGAAATCGTTTTAAAATGTTGGGACTGCATAATACCGTTGCGAATCAATGTGTTTTCCAGCAGCGCCGGGAAGTCAGCAAGATGCGATTCGGCTTTCAGCCTGGCGGCGGCACCGTAGGTCAGCGTGTTCACATGATACCGGCTCTCCAGCTTGCCCGAGGGGCCGCCGATAATCGGTACGCAAATCACCTGCCGCGACTGACTGGCCTGCGGTAGCGTTTCGACCAGCGCACGAACCGCCCGCCCCCAGGAAAAGCCGATAATATCGCCAGGTTCAAGCAGGCGGTCGACCAGCTGAGCGCCATGCTGCCCGATGGTGCTCAGCTGGTCCTCTTCCTGTGATGACTCGCAGGAGGCGACCACCGCCTCTTTGAGAGCGAACTTTTGCTTCAGCTGCTGTTCCAGCCACAGATTTTCGTTGTAGTCGTAGTTGATGGCGATGGTGACAATACCCTGCTCACGACCGCGTTTTAGCAGGCGGCTGATCGTGGTGCGGTAAATACCCAGCTCACGGGCAATCTGCGCCTGGGTCATCTCCTGCTCATAATAGAGCTGGGCAACTTTAACGATTAAGCGGATATCATCGCTATTTTCGATCGCCATCTTTGGGCTCCTGCACATTTGTGCAAACGGTATTCTTGCTCTCTTGATCTGATATAACCCCAACTATCGCCGGCGACAAAGCAATTTTCCGCTATATCATCACCATAAGGTGGCGATTTGTTTTGCACATTTGATTGCTGGCCTGCCTGGAGATGGCACGTTTGTGCGTGATGAGCTAATGGTTTGATTCTGCTTATTTTCGCCGGGCAGAATTGCACGGCACGGGGTGGAACACTTTTGTGTAGAAAGGTGTGACGGATCACATTTAGCGGCGAGTCGTGGAGACGCGATTATTTTTGATTGTCCGCGGCCTGAGGTATATTTCGCTTTTACAGGAGAATTTATGCTGCCCGACTCATCAACCCGACTCAATAAATACATCAGTGAAAGCGGAATTTGCTCGCGTCGCGAAGCCGATCGCTACATTGAACAAGGCAATGTTTTTATCAATGGCAAGCGTGCGACCATTGGCGATCAGGTTAATCCTGGCGATGTCGTGAAGGTCAACGGTCAATTGATCGAGCCGCGCGAGGCCGAAGATCTGGTCTTCATCGCCCTGAATAAACCGGTCGGTATTGTCAGCACAACGGAAGACAGCGAGCGCGATAACATTGTGGACTTTGTTAACCACAGCAAGCGTGTCTTCCCGATTGGTCGACTGGACAAAGACTCTCAGGGGCTGATCTTTCTGACCAACCACGGCGATCTGGTGAATAAGATCCTGCGTGCCGGCAACGATCACGAGAAAGAGTATCTGGTGACGGTGGACAAGCCGGTGACCGAGGAGTTTATCCGCGGTATGGGCGCTGGCGTCCCGATTCTTGGCACGGTGACGAAGAAGTGTAAAGTCAGGAAGGAAGCGCCGTTCGTGTTCCGTATTACCTTGGTTCAGGGCCTGAACCGGCAGATTCGCCGGATGTGCGAGCACTTTGGCTATGAGGTCACGAAGCTGGAACGGACGCGGATCATGAACGTCGGGCTGTCGGGACTGCCGCTTGGTGAGTGGCGCGACCTGACGGATGATGAGCTGGTGGCGCTGTTTAAGCTGATTGAGAATTCATCCTCTGAGGCCAAACCGAAGGCGAAAGCCAAACCGAAAACCGCCGGGATCAAACGTCCGGTGGTGAAGATTGAAAAGAGCAGTGAGAAAAACGAGAAAGGGCGCCCGGCGTCTAACGGAAAACGTTTTACTCAGCCGGGGCGTAAAAAGAAAGGGCGTTAACGCCTGCCGCGCGTTGGCGTGCTCGCCGACCACGAAAATGATGCTTCGCTATCGGGTTTGTAGGCCTGCTTTTTCTTTAACTGGCGGGCCTTTTTCGCTTCGGCTTCTCGCAGCACCATCAGCTTGTCGATGTACTCTTTCTTGACGGCGTTGGTCTCCGCGTTGGTCAGCGGACGGCCGTGCGCAATTCGGGCCCGGTCAAGCAGCGTTTTGAGTTCGCGTTGCTCGCGCTCTGTCATCTCTTTTTGCGTAATGCGGGGAAGTGCCATAGTGGTGCCCTCAGTCTGCCGGATAACCCAGTGTACGGTAATCGCGGGCCGACGGACAGCGCGTTAGTCCCGTTGAGGAACGCGTAAACGGGGAAATTACCCGGGCCGTTGGCCCGGGTGAGTGAATATTAGCGTTTGTTCACGTTTTGGCGGTAGGTTTCCCGGACCAGTAGCCCGCCAGCAGCGAACCGGACAGGTTGTGCCAGACTGAAAACAGCGCACCGGGCAGCGCGGCGAGCGGGCCGAAGTAGATTTTCCCCAGCGCGGCAGCCAGACCAGAGTTTTGCATCCCTACTTCAATCGCCAGCGTCCGGCAGGTTGACTCGTCAAAGCCAAACAGCCGCCCGCCCCAGTAGCCGCCGAGCAGACCGATGGCGTTATGCAGGATCACCGCGACAATCACCACCAGGCCCACCGAAGCGATATGGGAGGCGGAGCCGGCGACGACGGCGCTGATAATCGCCAGGATGCAGATCATCGAGAAGGCGGGCAGAAAAGGTTCAACCGCTTTCACCACTTTGGGCAGCGTATGGTGAATCACCAGGCCCAGCGCAATCGGGATCACGACGATCTGCAGGATGCTGAGCAGCATCCCCATTACGTCGACCTGAATGTGCGCATCCACATACAGCCGCGTCAGCAGCGGCGTGGCAACCACGCCGACCAGCGTAGAAACAGATGAGATGGTGACAGACAGCGCCACATCGCCTTTCGCGAGATAGATCATCACGTTCGATGCTGTCCCGCTGGCGACGCTCCCGACCAGTACCATGCCGGCTGACAGCTCAGGCGGCATATGGAACAGCAGCGCCAGCGCCCAGGCGGCGAGAGGCATCACCAGATAGTGAAGAAAAATACCTGCAGCAACCGGCGCCGGGCGCGACAGCACGCGCTTAAAGTCATCCAGTTTCAGATGCACCCCCATTCCGAACATGATGAGCATCAGCAGCGTGGTGACCCACGGCCCGACGGGCGTAAAGGTCGACGGGGTATAATAAGCCAGAACAGAGAGCAGCAGCGCCCATAACGGGAACAGCCTCGTCAGAGTAGCGAGCATGTTGTTTTCCTTGCGATTAACGCCTCATCCTTCGGGCAACGCGTGCGCAGGCGGTGTCTGTTTCCCCGGGCACGTTGTCTGCTGTGCATCAGGGGGCGTCGCACCGGCCCGTCGCCCGAACGATTGAGGGGATGTTGTGTTGATATAGTTATAAAAAAGCCGGGTTCGAGCCCGGCTATAGGTAATTTTTATCGCGTGAAGAAATATTATTCAAACAAATTATGATGCAATTTCTGCACGACTTTCTCGGCATCCGCCCCAGGCACCAGGAAGCAGAGGTTATGGCTGGATGCGCCGTAGCAAATCATACGAATATTGAACGGCTCCAGGACACCGAAAACTTCTTTGCCCACGCCACAGGCGCGCGACAACTCGTTACCGATTAACGCCACCAGCGCCAGATCCTGCTCCACTTCTACGCGGCACAGGGAGGAGAGTTCGGTCAGCAGCGCCTGCGTCAGCAGAGTATCGGTGGCGGAGGTTGAACCGGTGGTATCCATAGTCAACGCGATGCTGACTTCGGACGTGGTGATCAGATCCACGGAAATATTGTGGCGCGCGAGGATCCCGAATACTTCCGCCAGGAAGCCGCGAGAGTGCAGCATATTCAGGCTATGCAGCGTCAGCAGCGTCTGGCGGCGGCGCAGGGCCAGCGCGCGGAACAGCGGCGGATTTTCGGTTTTATTACACACCAGCGTTCCGCCGGCGGTGGGTTCTTTGCTGGATCCCACGAACACCGGAATATCGCTACGCACGGCGGGCAGCAGGGTGGCCGGATGAAGCACTTTGGCACCAAAGGTGGCCATTTCTGCCGCTTCGGCAAATGCGATGACATCAATGCGTTTTGCCGCCGGCGCGACGCGCGGGTCGGTGGTGTAGATACCCGGGACATCGGTCCAGATATCGACACGGCTGGCGTTCAGCGCTTCGCCCAGCAGAGCGGCGGTATAGTCGCTGCCGCCGCGGCCCAGCGTTGTGGTACGGCCTTTGGCTTCGCTGCCGATAAAGCCCTGAGTGACCACCAGACCTTCAGCCAGCCGCGGAGTCAGCTGCAGCTGCGTCAGCTCGGCGAGTGCGGCAATGTCTGGCTCGGCGCGGCCGAAGCGATCGTTGGTGCGCATAATCTTACGTACATCGAACCACTGTGACGCAATACCGCGCTCGCGGAGAATTTCGACAAACAGCAGGGTGGACATCAGTTCGCCATGGCTGACCAGCTCGTCGGTCAGCGCAGCGGAACTTGCCAGCGCAGCGGCTTCTGCCAGGGTGGTGATATTTTCCAGCAGACGCTCGATCTCTTCGCGAATCACGTTGGGATAGCGCAGACGCTCCAGGATATTGAATTGAATCTGGCGCAGCGATTCGAGCTTTTCAAAACGCTCAGCGGGTTCCAGCCCTTCAGCCAAAGCAACCAGAAGATTGGTCACACCCGCAGAGGCCGATAACACCACGACGCGCGTGTTCTCATCAAGTCGCGCAACATCAACGCTGCGATTCATGGCATCGAAATCGGCAACGCTGGTGCCGCCGAATTTGGCTACAACTAAATCTGTCATAACAACCTCGTGTCAGGGGGGCCTGACTTATTAAAACGATTCCTGAGTGGGGCTGGGCTGGACACCAACTTACAGTAATAAAATGTCTTAATAAGCCAGGCCAAATTATTCAGCCATGGCACAAGGGAAGAGCGAAAAACAGGGTGGGCGCAGAGCAATAAACAGCTACGATGTCACCCAGAAGTGCTCCACCTTGTAGACCCGCTCCCCAACGCCTTGCGTCAGTTCCTGGGTATGAAACGCCCGACTGCGAACGTTTCTGGTGACAACCCAGGGGATTCAGCCCCTGTGGCCGGTGATGTGCGTACCAGACGCTTTATCACCTCGGCGTTGCTCCCCCTCACGTATTTTCGCCGGACTGGTTCCTCCAATACGGTTACCTGGGCAACGCACCTCTTCTGGCAATTACCGACGTCTTTCACTTTGCCTGGGGGCGCTGGTGATGATCCCCCTGCAATACCCTTTCGCTGTAGCGTGAAATGCGCGAGCAATACAAACCTGCATAAATGCAGGCAGTGCAGTTATATAAAGGCTTCGGAGTAGGTATGTCAACGTTGCGGTTATGCGGATTTTTCATGCGGGGGTGATTAACAGAAAAAAGCCTTATGATGGCTATACTAGTAGAGGCTTTTTGCCCCGAACTGACCCTATTCCTGACACGTGTCATAGGCATAACATAAAAATCATCACAATTTTTTGCCGCCGGCGCTACAATCGACCGCAGTCACAATTCTCAAATCAGAAGAGTATTGCTAATGAAAAACATCAACCCAACGCAGACCTCTGCCTGGCAGGCATTACAGAAACACTTTGATGAAATGAAAGATGTCACTATCAGCGAGCTTTTCGCGCAAGATAGCGACCGTTTTTCTAAGTTTTCCGCAACGTTCGACGATCTGATGCTGGTGGATTTCTCCAAAAACCGCATCACTGAAGAGACGCTGACCAAACTGCAGGATCTGGCGAAAGAGACCGATCTGGCAGGGGCGATCAAGTCCATGTTCTCCGGTGAGAAGATCAACCGCACTGAAGATCGCGCTGTTCTGCACGTTGCTCTGCGCAACCGTAGCAATACCCCGATTATTGTTGATGGCAAAGATGTGATGCCGGAAGTGAATGCTGTTCTCGAAAAGATGAAGCATTTCTCTGAAGCGATCATCTCCGGCAGCTGGAAAGGCTATACCGGTAAAGCGATTACCGATGTAGTGAATATCGGTATCGGTGGCTCTGACCTCGGCCCGTTCATGGTGACCGAAGCGCTGCGCCCGTATAAAAACCATCTCAATATGCACTTTGTATCTAACGTCGATGGCACCCACATCGCCGAAGTGCTGAAAACGGTGAACCCGGAAACCACCCTGTTCCTGGTTGCGTCGAAAACCTTCACCACCCAGGAAACCATGACTAACGCCCACAGCGCGCGCGACTGGTTCCTGGCGACCGCGGGCGATGAGAAGCACGTGGCGAAACACTTCGCCGCACTCTCCACCAATGGCAAAGCGGTGGGCGAGTTCGGGATTGATACTGCCAATATGTTTGAGTTCTGGGACTGGGTTGGCGGCCGTTACTCCCTGTGGTCAGCCATCGGCCTGTCCATTATCCTGTCCGTGGGCTTCGACAACTTTGTTGAGCTGCTCTCCGGCGCGCATGCGATGGACAAACACTTCTCCACCGCCGCGCCAGAAAAAAACCTGCCGGTGCTGCTGGCGCTGATCGGCATCTGGTACAACAACTTCTTCGGTGCTGAAACCGAAGCCATTCTGCCGTACGACCAGTACATGCACCGCTTCCCGGCGTATTTCCAGCAGGGCAACATGGAATCTAACGGCAAATACGTTGACCGTAACGGCAACGCCGTAGATTACCAGACCGGCCCGATCATCTGGGGTGAGCCGGGCACCAACGGTCAGCACGCGTTCTATCAGCTGATTCACCAGGGGACCAAAATGGTACCGTGCGATTTTATCGCCCCGGCCATTACCCATAACCCGCTCTCCGATCACCATCCGAAGCTGCTGTCTAACTTCTTTGCGCAGACCGAAGCGCTGGCGTTCGGTAAATCCCGTGAAGTGGTTGAGCAGGAGTATCGTGACCAGGGTAAAGATCCGGCAACCCTGGATCACGTGGTGCCGTTCAAAGTGTTCGAAGGCAACCGCCCGACCAACTCCATCCTGCTGCGTGAAATCACCCCGTTCAGCCTCGGCGCGCTGATTGCCCTGTATGAACATAAGATCTTCACCCAGGGCGCGATCCTCAACATCTTCACCTTCGACCAGTGGGGCGTTGAGTTAGGTAAACAGCTGGCAAACCGCATTCTGCCAGAGCTGAAAGATGGCGAAGAAATCAGCAGCCACGACAGCTCGACGAACGGCCTGATTAACCGTTACAAAGCCTGGCGCGCATAAGGCGCCGGTGCCTGAATACCGGTCAGGGCGATCGGTATTCAGGCTATGTGCTTTCTGCATTCACCCGGCGGCGCGTTGCTTGCGCGGGCCGACGACTGTGTTTTGTAGGCCGTGCAAGGCGTCAGCCGCCGCCCAGCAGACGTCCAGCGAACCGATCTCAATGCCGACCTTCCGGGGCGGCATTTTTGTTTATAGCCGCCGCAGCAGTTTCGCCGGGTTACCCGCCCAGACGCCTTTTTCTGTTATCGATTTCGTGACCACGCTCCCGGCGCCAATCACCGCGCCATCGCAGATGCTGACCGCCAGAATGGCCGCGCCGCTGCCGATAGAAACATCGTTGCCAAGCGTAATTCGCCCCCAGTTTTCCCGGTTGGCATCGGGGCGGCCCTCGCGAAACATATCGTTGGCAAACATCACGCCGTGGCCGATAAAGCAACGCTCGCCGATCGTGACATACTCGCAGATAAAGGTATGGGACTGGATTTTACTGTCGGCACCGATGCGCGTATTGCCCTGAATTTCGACGAATGGCCCGACAAAGACGTTATCGCCAAGCGTGCAGTCATAGAGATTGGCAGGTTGATAAATCACCACGTTCTCGCCGCTGGTGACGTTGCGGATGCCGGTTTCACGAAGAGTGTGCATAGCGCCTCTCAGATAGGTTTGGCCAGAATATGTAGCGTGCTCGTCTGGGTTGCGGAGCGGAATACGCTGTCTTTCACATATTGCATACCTGAACGCTCATAAAAACGCCTGGCGCCGGGGTTGCTGGCGAGGACTTCCAGCCACAGCCAGTCGTCACCCGCCGCCTTTGCCCGCGCTTCAACGGCGCTAAAAATCTGCTCACCGTAGCCATGCCCTGTTTCAGTCGGCAGTAAATAGAGCTTATGCAGTAACGTGCCGCGCGGACCATCGGACGCTATCGGCTGATGGCAGCTGTATTTCGCGAAGCCGACAGGATGCCGGGCTTCGGCAATCAGCCAGCAGCTGCGCTCATCGGCGAGGCTGCGGTGAAGGGCGGGCAGGGAGTACTCCTGCTGGAGGAAGTGCGCCAGCTCGCTGGCGCTGTGCCAGAGGTGGGCGAAGTGGTGGCGATAGCTGGCGTTCCCCATTTCACTCAGCAGGGGAGCGTCTTCCCGGTGCGCCGTACGTATTGTCAGCATTGCTGTATCCTTTTTAACCCGCCAGTCTGGCAAGTGATTGTTACATTTGACGCAACAGACGCAAAAAGTTAACGAATAATATCGATCTGGATCACGTTTTTGCGTTATACAGATCGGCAGGAATAACGAATATAAGAGGTACGCATATGCCGTCGGTCTATCGTCCGTTGGTCAATTTTGTGGCGACCGCCATGCAGGCAGTTTTGAATCTGGCGCTGCTGTGTCTGGGGGTCATCCTGGTGGTTTTTCTGGGGAAAGAGACGTTCCATCTGGCGCATGTCCTGTTTACTCCGGAGCCGGTGAGTAAGTACAAGCTGGTCGAAGGGCTGGTGGTTTATTTTCTCTATTTCGAGTTTATCGCGCTGATTGTGAAGTACTTTGAGTCGGGCTTTCACTTTCCGCTGCGCTATTTTGTCTATATCGGCATTACGGCGATTGTGCGTCTGATTATTGTCGATCACGAATCGCCGATGGCGGTGCTTATCTATTCGGCAGCGATCCTGATTCTGGTGATTACGCTGTGGCTGTGTAACTCCAACCGCCTGAAACGTGAATAAAAAAAAGCGGCCTCCAGAGGCCGCTGACCAACAGTCACAAAACTTAATTTATGTAGGGTCCAGTTGAGGATAGCAGTGGCATTTGCCTTACTTTTTCAGCTGAGGGCGGTAGTTGCCGTACCCGGTTGGGGTTCGTGTACAGCAACTAAGTCACCGTCCCTCCTCTGAAATTTGGGGCGGGTATAACGATGAAACTTAACCTTTCACCCCGCCTGCCGTCAGGCCGTTAACCAGCCAGCGCTGGGCCAGCAGGAAGACAACCGTAATCGGAATGGCGGAGAGCACCGCCGCAGCGGCAAAGTCACCCCACAGGTAGTTCTGCGGGTTGAGATACTGTTGCATACCTACGGCCAGGGTATAGCTGTTCACATCGCGCAGCAGCAGCGAGGCTACCGGGACTTCGGTAATCGCAGCAATGAACGACAGAATAAATACGACGGCCAGAATCGGTACCGACAGCGGCAACAGGACCAGACGGAAGGCCTGCCACGGCGTCGCGCCATCCAGCGCCGCCGCTTCTTCCAGCGAGCCGTCGATGGTTTCGAAGTAGCCCTTAATCGTCCAGACGTGCAGCGCGATGCCGCCCATATAGGCGAAGATGACGCCGCCGTGGGTGTTCAGGCCGACGAACGGTAAATACTGGCCGAGGCGGTCAAACAAGGCGTATAGCGCCACCAGCGACAGCACCGCCGGGAACATCTGGAAAATCAGCATCCCTTTCAGCAGGGTCGCTTTGCCCGGGAAGCGCATACGGGCAAAGGCGTAGGCGCAGGTCGTGGACAGCGCCACGATACCGATGGCGGTGATCCCGGCCACTTTCACCGAGTTCCACAACCATAGCAGAACCGGGAAAGGTGGCGGGGTGACGCGGCCGTCAGCGTGTTCGACGCTGAAGCCCAGCGCCAGCCGCCAGTGCTCCCAGGAGATTTGGTCCGGGATCAGGCTGCCGGTGGCGAAGTTACCCTCGCGCAGAGAGATAGCAATAACCATCAGCAGCGGGAACATAATCGCCGCGATGAAAACCAGCAGCAGGAGGTGCGTGGTGAGCAGACGCAGCTTCTGAGATTTGGGTTGTACCATAGCCATAATATTTTTATTCCCCTTGATACCGCTCCAGGCTATCTCACTTGCCATTTTGAACCCGGGCAGTGCTCATCATCCTCACGTACTACGTGTACGCTCCGGTTCTTGCGCGCTGGCCGGGCCCAAACTGGCTGCGTCAATGACGCCTGGTTATTCCAGTTAGTCGAATTTCATTCGTGTGGCTTTCAGGTTAACAATCGCCAGTACGCCCACCAGCAGGAAGATCAGGGTGGCAATCGCTGCCGCCAGACCGAAGTCCTGACCGCCGCCGCCTTCGAAGGCGATACGGTAGGTGTAGCTGACCAGCAGGTCGGTATAACCGGCCGGCGTGGTGGTGCCGAGACGGTCCGGACCACCGTTGGTTAACAGCTGAATCAACACGAAGTTGTTAAAGTTAAAGGCGAAGCTGGCGATCATCAGCGGCGTCAGCGGCTTAATCAGCAGCGGCAGCGTAATCTTAAAGAAGTTCTGGAACGGACCGGCGCCGTCCATTGCCGATGCTTCGTACAGGTCGTCAGGAATCGCTTTCAGCAGGCCCATGCACAGAATCATCATGTACGGGTAGCCCAGCCAGGTGTTGACGATGACGATCATCGAACGCGCGGTGGTCGGGTCGCTGAACCAGGCCGGTTTGATGCCGAACAGCGCGCTGAGCATCATGTTGATTTCACCAAAGCTCTGGTTGAACAGCCCTTTGAAAATCAGAATCGAGATAAACGACGGTACGGCGTAAGGCAGAATCAGCAGAACACGGTAAATCGCTTTACCTTTCAAGGATTCCCACTGTACGAGGCAGGCGAGGATCATGCCCACGGCCACGGTCAGAATCACGGTCAGGACTGAGAAGACCACCGTCCAGACGAAGATAGCGAAGAACGGTTTCTGAATCCCTTCGTCGGTAAAGACGCGGGTGAAGTTATCCCAGCCGATCCCGACGGTGTAGCCCGGGCTCAGCTTCTCAGCGCCCCAGCTACCGTCGGCGTTGATGGACTGGTAGAAACCGACGTCATTGTTCGGACGATATTTTACGCCGCTCTGGTTGTTGGCCAGCGTGCCATCATTGGCCAGCGTATACAGCGGCTGGGTACCGGAGAACTGGCGCAGTGAGCTCATGATCACTTTGCTGTCGTCAGGCAGGATGGCGGTCAGCTGGTTCAGCGCGGTGCGGTTTTGGGTGATGATCCGCAGGTTTGCGCGTTCACCTTCCGGCAGCGCTTCAGCTTCTTTTAAGGCCAGTTTCTGCTCGCCGCCGAGTTTAAAGGCATCGGAGACGTAATTTTTGCCGCTGTCGCCATCGGTCAGCGCCAGTTTCCACTCATCTCCCGCCGGGAACAGCGAGAAGTTGTAGGATTTACCGGCCTGGAACGAGCGATCCATCAGCACTTCCTGAGCGCGCTCAAAGGTTAGCTGGTTGGTGCTGCTGTAGTTGGTGAAGGCGATGGCGATGGTACAGACCAGCGGGAACAGGACGAACAGCCCCATCCCGGCGAGCCCCGGGTAGACATAGCGCCAGGCATAGGCCTTGCGGTTGGTAAAGATATACAGGCCAGCTGAGCTTAAAATCAGCGTCAGGATGGCAAACAGGTACTCCCCCTGGGCGTACATCAAAACGACAAGGTAACCCACCAGCAGGCACAGCAAGCCAATCACAGACCATGTCAGCTGCGGGCTTTGCCACCAGTGTTTCTTTTTAACGACATCCATGGGGATCATCCTCTACAGCGGTGAAAACTTATTTGTCAGGCCGCGCTTATGCTCGCCTGACCTACGGCCCAGGCCGTAGTTGTAAGGCGGGTAAGCGTAAGCGCCACCCGCCATTTTCTTATTTAGTGATACGAGACTGTGCGTCTTTCAGCGCGGCATCGACGGTCTGACGACCGCTAGCTGCGTTGATAACCGCGGTACGTACGGCATACCAGAAGGCGGACATCTGCGGGATGTTCGGCATAATTTCGCCTTTCTGGGCGTTCGCCATGGTTGCAGCGATACGCGGATCTTTCTCCAGTTTTTCCTGGAAGGATTTCAGCGCAACGGCGCCCAGCGGTTTGTCCTTGTTCACTTCGTCCAGACCCTGGTCGGTCAGCAGATAGTTTTCGAGGAACTCTTTCGCCAGTTCTTTGTTCGGGCTGGCGGCGTTGATACCGGCGCTCAGTACGCCGACAAACGGTTTAGACGCTTTGCCTTTGAAGGTTGGCAGCAGCGCGACGCCATAGTTGACCTTGCTCTTATCGATATTCGACCATGCCCACGGACCGTTGATGGTCATCGCGGTTTCGCCTTTGTTGAAGGCGGCTTCAGCGATGGAGTAATCGGTATCGGCATTCATGTGTTTATTCTTGATGAGGTCAACCAGGAAGGTCAGACCGGCTTTCGCGCCAGCGCTGTCCACGCCTACGTTTTTGACGTCATACTTGCCGTTTTCAAATTTGAACGCATATCCGCCGTCAGCGGCAATCAGCGGCCAGGTGAAGTACGGTTCTTGCAGGTTGAACATCAGCGCGCTCTTACCTTTCGCTTTCAGTTCTTTATCCAGCGCCGGGATCTCTTCCCAGGTTTTCGGCGGATTCGGGACCAGGTCTTTGTTGTAAATCAGCGACAGCGCTTCAACCGCGATAGGGTAGGCGATCAGTTTGCCGTTATAGCGTACGGCGTCCCAGGTAAACGGATAGAGTTTGTCCTGGAAAGCTTTGTCCGGGGAGATTTCAGCCAGCAGGCCAGATTGCGCATAGCCACCGAAACGGTCATGAGCCCAGAAGATGATGTCCGGGCCGTCGCCAGTCGCCGCGACCTGCGGGAATTTCTCTTCCAGCTTATCCGGGTGTTCGATGGAAACTTTAATGCCGGTATCTTTTTCAAACTTCTTACCCACTTCGGCGAGACCGTTATAGCCTTTGTCGCCGTTAATCCAGATAACCAGCTTACCTTCTTCAATTTTGGCGAGGGCAGAGGCGGAAAACATCATCGTGGTCAATGCAGACAACGCGAGGATGCGAGCGCCGGTTTTGATTTTCATATACCAGTCCTTTTTGGTGATGTGCTCGTGGATACACTTAGGTGGCTTAACGGTGATGAGTTTCCTTTTTTAACAACCCCTTTCCATCCTCCCTATGTCTACGCCCCACCCGTGGTTTGTGTGATCTGCATTGCAGAAATGCCCGTATTGGGGTCTGGAGCACATAAAAACGGGGCCATTTTTGCTACTTGCATCACGAAAATGGCTTTGCCACGCCATCCCCCGCAGCGAGGGGCAATCTCTCATCCTCCCGTCTCCTCCCCCATAAAAAAGGCGGGGGTGGAGGATTCACCAGGTGAATGAATGCCGCATAGTCAGCCCATCTTGAATGTGTCTTTTAGTGACAGGTTGTAACGAAGGGAGATGGGGATGGCGAGCGTACAGCTGCGAAATATAACGAAAGCCTGGGGTGACGTGGTGGTGTCGAAAGATATCAATCTCGACATCCAGGAAGGGGAGTTCGTGGTGTTTGTCGGGCCATCGGGCTGCGGCAAATCAACCCTGCTGCGTATGATTGCCGGGCTGGAAACCATAACCAGTGGTGATTTATTTATTGGTGATGCGCGAATGAACGATATCCCTCCTGCCGAACGCGGTATCGGGATGGTGTTCCAGTCGTATGCGCTTTACCCTCATCTTTCCGTTGCGGAAAACATGTCCTTCGGCCTCAAGCTGGCCGGTGCTAAAAAAGAGTTAATTAACCAGCGCGTCACCCAGGTAGCGGAAGTGCTGCAGCTGGCGCATTTGCTGGAGCGTAAGCCGAAGGCATTATCCGGTGGACAGCGTCAGCGTGTGGCGATTGGCCGTACCCTGGTTGCTGAACCCCGCGTGTTCCTGCTCGACGAACCACTTTCTAACCTCGACGCCGCGCTGCGTGTGCAGATGCGTATCGAAATCTCCCGTCTGCATAAGCGCCTTGGGCGCACGATGATCTACGTTACCCACGATCAGGTCGAAGCGATGACGCTGGCCGACAAAATTGTGGTGCTGGACGCCGGCCGCGTGGCGCAGGTCGGGAAACCGCTGGAACTGTATCACTACCCGGCCGATCGCTTTGTTGCGGGCTTTATTGGTTCGCCAAAGATGAACTTCCTGCCGGTAAAAGTCACCGCAACCGCCATTGAGCAGGTTCAGGTCGAACTGCCGAACCGCCAGCACGTCTGGCTGCCGGTGGACAGCGCCCGCGTTCAGGTTGGCGCCAACATGTCCTTAGGTATCCGTCCGGAACACCTGCTGCCCAGCGATATCGCCGACGTCACCCTTGAAGGGGTCGTTCAGGTGGTTGAGCAGCTTGGTCACGAAACACAAATTCATATCCAGATCCCCGCCATCCGTCAAAACCTGGTTTACCGCCAGAACGACGTGGTGTTGGTAGAAGAGGGAGCCACATTCGCTATCGGTTTGCCACCAGAGCGCTGCCATTTATTCCGTGAGGATGGTACGGCGTGTCGTCGGTTGCATAAAGAGCCGGGCGTGTAAGGCTTCCCATTAAAAAAAAACACGAACCCCATAGGGCGCTGCAACCAGGCATAACGACGGGCGAAGTGTTCAAAGAAAAGCAATGATCTCAGGAGATAGAATGATGATTACTCTGCGCAAACTTCCACTGGCGGTCGCCGTCGCGGCAGGCGTTATGTCTGCTCAGGCGCTGGCCGTTGATTTCCACGGTTATGCTCGTTCCGGTATCGGCTGGACCGGTAGCGGCGGTGAACAACAGTGCTTCCAGGCAACCGGTGCTCAAAGTAAATACCGTCTTGGTAACGAATGTGAAACCTATGCGGAATTAAAACTGGGCCAGGAAGTATGGAAAGAAGGTGATAAGAGCTTCTACTTCGATACTAACGTTGCCTACTCCGTATCGCAGCAAAATGACTGGGAATCCACCAGCCCGGCATTCCGTGAAGCCAACGTGCAGGGTAAAAACCTGATCGACTGGCTGCCAGGCTCCACCATCTGGGCCGGTAAGCGCTTCTACCAGCGTCATGACGTCCACATGATCGACTTCTACTACTGGGATATCTCCGGTCCTGGTGCGGGTCTTGAAAACATCGATGTTGGCTTCGGTAAACTCTCTCTGGCGGCGACCCGTTCTTCTGAATCCGGCGGCTCTGCGACCTTCGCCGATCGTGATGCGCTGGGTAACCGCGTATATGACAACATCGTTCCGAACGACGTCTTCGACGTGCGTTTAGCACAGATGGAAATCAACCCGGGCGGTACTCTGGAGCTGGGTGTTGACTACGGTCATACCAACGTTCCGGATAATTACTACCTGCAGCCAGACGCGTCTAAAGATGGCTGGATGTTCACCGCTGAACACACCCAGAGCATCCTGAAAGGCTACAACAAGTTTGTTCTGCAGTACGCCACCGACGCGATGACCTCTAACGGTAAAGGCGTTCCGCAGGGCGGCAGCATCAACAACGACGGTTCCATGTGGCGCGTGCTTGACCACGGTGCAGTCTCTCTGGCTGACGATTGGGACATGATGTACGTGGCGATGTACCAGGATATCAACCTCGACAACAACAACGGCACCAAATGGTGGACCGTCGGCGTACGTCCTATGTACAAATGGACGCCGATCATGAGCACCCTGCTGGAAGTCGGCTACGACAACGTGAAGTCGCAGAAAACTGGCGACAGCAACAACCAGTACAAAATTACCCTGGCGCAACAGTGGCAGGCGGGCGACAGCATCTGGTCCCGTCCGGCAATTCGTCTGTTCGCAACCTACGCCAAGTGGGATGAGAAATGGGGCTACGCGAACGGTGATTCCGGTGCGGGCTACACCTCCGGCGTGGCGTACAACGACACTTCTGCGAAGACCTTCAGCCGTGGCGATAGCGACGAGTGGACCTTCGGTGCCCAGATGGAAATCTGGTGGTAATCCAACCTGACGTGTGATGACCAAAAGAGGGGCGCAAGCCCCTCTATCTTCGGCTCAGCGGGCTATTGCCTGGCTACCGCTTGGCCATCGGAATTGAGGTGATAACAATGAAAATGAAGAAAAGTCTCGTTGCCCTCTGCCTGTCCGCCGGCCTGCTGGCCAGCGTACCCGCAGTCAGTTTTGCTGATGTGAATTTTGTGCCGCAGAATACCTCTGCCGCACCGACCATCCCTGCTTCCGCGTTACAACAGCTAACCTGGACGCCGGTCGACCAATCGAAAACGCAAACCACGAAGTTAGCGACGGCAGGCCAGTCGCTGAACATCCCCGGCATCGTCGGCCCCGTGGCGGCCTACAGCGTCCCGGCAAATATCGGTGAGCTGACCCTGACTCTGACCAGTGAAGTCAATAAGCAAACCAGCGTTTATGCGCCAAATGTGCTGATTCTTGACCAGAATATGACGCCATCGGCGTTTTTCCCAAGCAGCTACTTCACCTATCTGGAGCCGGGCGTGATGAGCTCGGATCGCCTGGAAGGGGTGATGCGCCTGACGCCGGCTTTAGGTCAGCAAAAAATCTATGTGCTGGTCTTTACTACCCCGCAGGATTTGCAGCAGACCACCAAATTAATCGATCCGGCGAAGGCCTACGCCAAAGGTACCGGTAATGCGGTGCCGGATATTCCGGATCCGATCGCCAAACATACCACCGAAGGTACCCTGGGTCTGAAGGTGAAAACCTCTTCCGGTTCCAGCGTGCTGGTTGGGCCGCTGTTTGGCTCCTCCGGTCCAGGGCCAGTGACCGTCGGCAATACGGCGGCACCGGTCTACAACGCGCCAGCCGCCGCGCCGGTTGTTGCTCCAGTTGCGGCGCCAGCGCCGGCTGCGAAGAGCGAACCGATGCTTGACGATACGGAAACCTACTTTAACAACGGCATCAAACAGGCGGTTGCGAAAGGTGATATCGATAAAGCCCTCAAATTGATGAACGAAGCCGAACGCCTCGGTTCGAAATCTGCTCGTTCCACCTTTATCAGCAGTGTAAAAGGCAAGGGGTGATCGTCTCCCCACAATGCTGATGTTTAGGCACAGCCTTTAGGTGCGTCCGCCTGGACGCACCTTTTTTTATCGCGTGGCGGCTGCTGTTGCATGGCTGTTACGCCGATGATCGTATCTTGACGCTTTGCCCGCCCTGACTGGCTTATTCTGCGATACAATGCTGCTACGTTATGTAACGGAGAACCAGGCATGTCACATCCTGCGCTTACGCAACTGCGTGCGCTGCGCTATTTTGCCGCGATACCCCCGCTGGAACCGCACCTGCGCGACTGGCTGTTGCTGGAAGACTCAATGACTCAACGCTTTGAGCAACAAGGGAAAAAGGTCAGTGTTAATCGAGTCAACGAAGGTTTCGTCGGCCGGGAAGCGCTGGTGGGTGAAGAGGCGTTGCTGCCGGATGAAGCGCGTTACTGGCTGCGGGAAATCATCCTTTGCGCCAATGGTGAACCCTGGCTCGCTGGCCGAACGGTGGTGCCTGAGTCGACGCTGTGCGGCCCGGAGCTGGCTCTGCAGCAGCTGGGGCAGACGCCGCTGGGGCGTTATTTGTTCACGTCATCCACATTAACCCGCGATTTTATTGAAATTGGGCGCACGGCAGAGCTGTGGGGGCGTCGTTCTCGCCTTCGGCTGAGCGGCAAACCGCTGCTGCTGACAGAACTTTTTCTGCCTGCGTCGCCGCTGTATTAAGAGGAAAAGAAAATGGAGAGGAGTCTGGCGCAGAATAAGCTGTTGGCGTTTCATCGCCTGATGCGTACTGACAAACCCATTGGCGCGCTGCTGCTGCTGTGGCCGACGCTGTGGGCACTGTGGGTGGCGACGCCGGGGATTCCACCGCTGTGGATTCTGGCCGTTTTTGTCGCCGGTGTCTGGCTGATGCGCGCCGCCGGCTGCGTGGTGAATGATTACGCCGACCGAAAGTTTGACGGCCATGTCAAACGCACCGCCCGCCGTCCGTTACCCAGCGGCGATGTCTCGGAGAAAGAGGCCCGGATTCTGTTTGCCGTGCTGGTTTTGCTTTCGTTCCTGCTGGTGCTGACCTTAAACACCATGACTATCCTGCTTTCGGTTGCCGGGCTGGCGCTGGCGTGGGTGTATCCGTTTATGAAGCGCTACACTCATCTGCCGCAGGTGGTGCTGGGCGCAGCGTTCGGCTGGTCGATTCCGATGGCCTTCTCGGCGGTGAGCGAAGCGTTGCCGCTGAGCTGCTGGCTGATGTTCCTCGCGAATATTCTGTGGGCGGTGGCTTACGATACCCAGTACGCGATGGTCGACAGGGACGATGACGTCAAAATTGGGATTAAATCAACGGCGATCTTGTTCGGCGAACATGACCGTACCATTATCGGTATGTTGCAGATTGGGGTGCTGATACTATTGGCTGCCATCGGCTGGCTGAACGGGCTGCACTGGGAATATTACTGGTCGCTGTTTATCGCCGCAGGGCTGTTTTTCTGGCAGCAGAAGCTGATTTTCCGGCGCGAACGGGACGACTGCTTTAAAGCGTTTTTAAATAATAACTACGTTGGACTGGTGGTGTTTCTCGGTCTGGCAATGAGCTATCTGCAGTAGTCTCTTCCTTCCCCCGGCGTGCGGCGCGAACGCCATGGCCGGGGGAGAGGAAGGCCCGCCTCAGCCGTTACGCTTCATCCTGCGTGACGCTTTCAATCGTCAAGCGCACATCCGACGTAATCAGATCGGCCAGCATCTGGTAGACCTTCAGCGTCTCTGCCGGCTCAGCATCGCCGGTATCGCTGATATAGCCCTCATCGCGCAGCGTCAGCACTAACGTACTGAATACCGCTTTATCGAAGAACTCCGGCGCGTTGATACCGTGCAGCACCGACAGACGCTGCGCCACCGTGCGGCTCTCTTTCTCCAGCGAACTGCGGTTGATAGACGGGTTCGCGCTCAGCAGCCAGAAGGTAATGGCGTAGCGCTGGAGCGTTTCACGCGCGCCTGCGGCCAGCAGCTGCAAGGAACGGGAGTGGGATGGATTGATGCTGATGGCATCATCGCTCAGGACAATCAGTCCCTGACGCTGCATTTCCGCCGCCAGGGCATCGATGACGCCAGCCAGCTCTGCTTTTTCCCAGCGCAGGAACAGCTCGGCCTTCAGCAGCGGATAGAACATCTCAACGTGACGCAGCACTTCCGCGCGGGTGATACGACGATGCTGGGTAATGATCGCCGCCAGCAGCGACGGCAGCATCAACATATGGGCGATGTTGTTGCGATAGTAGGTCATCAGCACCGCCTGCTCGCGCGGCAGAATGATGATATCGCCGATGGTATCTTTCTCGACCTCGAACTTATTCATCTTCAGCGCGTGGTCAATTAGCTCGCTGGCGGAGGCCGCCGGCGTGGTCGCATCCGGGGAGTACGGTACGTTGCGCAGCAGATCGAGGTAGCACTCCAGCTGTTGCGTCAGCTGTTCGCGGGTCAACGAGCGTTGACGAGAGGCCAGCAGCGCGGTGCAGCACAGGTTCATGGCGTTGGCCGCGCCGGCGTTGTTGATGCGCACCATCAGATCGGAAGCAATGTTGTTGACCGTCGGTGTCAGCCACGATGGGCGCACCGCTTCGATCGGATCGATTGACTCACGCCATTCCGGAACATGCTGGTTCAGGTAAGTCATCAGCGGCAGTGGTTCGCCAAAGTTAACATAGCCCTGACCGAGGTTACGCAGCTTGCTCAGGCCGCGCAGCATCTGCGGCAGACTCTCTTTTTCTTTCGTCGCACCGCGCAGCTCTTTGGCGTAGGTGCCCACTTCCATCACGTGCTCGTAACCGATGTAGATAGGCACCAGCGTGATCGGTCGGGTCCCGCCGCGCAGCATGGCCTGGATGGTCATCGACAGGGTGCCGGTTTTCGGATCCAGCAGACGGCCGGTACGCGAGCGGCCCCCTTCAACGAAGTACTCCACGGAGTAACCCCGGCTGAACAACTCGCCGAGATATTCGCGGAACACCGTGGAATAGAGCTTATTGCCCTTAAAGGTACGGCGAATAAAGAATGCGCCACCGCGGCGGAAAATGGGGCCTGCTGGCCAGAAGTTCAGGTTGATACCGGCGGCAATATGCGGCGGCACTAGCCCCTGGTGATACAGCACGTAGGAGAGCAGCAGATAGTCCATATGGCTACGATGGCACGGTACGTACACAATTTCGTGCCCTTCATGGGCCAGCTGACGTACGCGCTCGGCGTTGTGGACGTTGATCCCCTGATAGAGACGGTTCCAGGTAAAGCCGAGAACGCGGTCGGTCAGGCGAATCATCTCATAAGAGAAATTCGCGGCGATCTCTTCCATCAGCGCGATGGCGTTTTGCTGCGCCTTCTCATGGGAAATTTTCTTGCTGCGCGCTTCATCTTCCACCGCGCGGGCGATGGCTTTGGAGGCCAGCAGCTTATTGAACAGATCCTGACGTGCCGGCAGACGTGGGCCGACGGCGGCCAGACGTTGGCGGGCGAAGTGCATACGCGCGACGCGGGCCAGCTTCTGGGCGATAATTTTATCGGTGCCGTGTTCGGTGGCCATTCTGCGCAGAGAAACCGGCGGCGAGAAACGGACAAAGCTGTCGCGGCCCAGCCACAGAACGGCGAAGAACTTCTGAATGCCATTCAGCATGCGCAGCGGCGGGTTTACTTCGCCTTTTTCGCGCCCTGGCGCACGACCAAACATCACCGAGACTGGCACCATTTGCACGTCCAGGTCAGGATGGTTGCGGTGCAGATCCAGGTAGTCGTGGAACAGCTTAATCGACTCTTCTTTCGGCGCGTAGTAGGTAAAGACGCGCGGGCCACCGTGGATAAATACGTAGCGCGGCAGCAGCGCGCCATCGATTTCCAGCGGTTCAAGCGGATCGGGTAAATCGTGCTCCAGGCACTGGGCGCGCAGGGTCAGCAGGTCCGCCTTGGAATTATAAGGCAGGACGTACATGATCGGACGCGAGGTATCCAGCCCTAATTCCTGAGCAGGTTCTGCGGGAATAGACTTGCTTTTTACCAGCACCCGTAATGGTAAATTCAGTAATTTATAGTAAATTCGTTGCCAGCCGGACATAAACGATGTGAAGCCTCTGGTTAATCATGCAAATGCGCGGCAAGAATAACAGAAAGCGCGCAAAATTTCCGTTGCCACGCGGCAAACGCGTACACTCATTGACGTCATTTACATAAAAAGGTTCTTTTGATGGCCAATAATACCACTGGGTTAACCCGAATCATTAAAGCGGCAGGTTATTCCTGGAAAGGGTTCCGTGCGGCATGGATAAATGAGGCCGCATTTCGTCAAGAAGGCATCGCCGCCATTGTTGCTGTCGCGATCGCCTGCTGGCTGGACGTTGACGCCATCACGCGTGTGCTGCTGATAGGCTCGGTCCTGATAGTGATGATAGTCGAAATTCTTAATAGCGCGATTGAGGCGGTGGTGGACCGTATTGGCCCGGAACATCATGAGCTGTCCGGTCGGGCGAAAGATATGGGTTCTGCGGCGGTGCTGCTGGCCATTGTGATCGCGCTGATCACCTGGGGCCTCTTGCTGTGGGCCCGCTATCACTGAGTGACCACTTTGTGAGATGCCCCCGCCTGGCGATGTCCTCCCGGCGATCGGCCGGCCCCCGATGGGTTTTGCCCGGCTGGCGACAATCACCCCTGGCGCAATGGGCTATCGGGGACGCAAAATGGAAAGAATCTCCTGATTTTTGTGTGAAATTTGATTCCAAAATCACCGTTAGCTGTATATACTCACAGCATAACTGTATATACACCCAGGGGGCGGGATGAAAGCGTTAACGACCAGGCAGCAAGAGGTGTTTGATCTCATTCGGGATCACATCAGCCAGACGGGCATGCCGCCGACGCGTGCGGAAATTGCTCAGCGCTTGGGGTTCCGTTCCCCAAACGCGGCGGAAGAACACCTGAAAGCGCTGGCGCGTAAGGGCGCGATCGAGATTATCTCCGGCGCCTCCCGGGGGATTCGCCTGCTTACGGAAGAAGAACCGGGTTTACCGTTGATTGGCCGCGTGGCGGCCGGTGAGCCGCTGCTGGCTCAGCAGCATATCGAAGGCCACTTCCAGGTCGATCCGGCGATGTTCAAGCCGAACGCCGACTTTTTGCTGCGGGTAAGCGGCATGTCAATGAAAGATATCGGTATTCTCGATGGCGATCTGCTGGCGGTCCATAAAACTCAGGATGTACGCAACGGCCAGGTTGTCGTGGCGCGTATTGACGAAGAGGTCACCGTTAAGCGTCTTAAAAAACAGGGCAATATCGTCGAACTTCTGCCAGAAAACAGCGAGTTTTCCCCTATCGTGGTGAATCTACGCGAACAAAATTTCACTATCGAAGGGCTGGCCGTTGGCGTGATTCGCAACGGCGAGTGGCTGTAACACCTTCCCCACGCAGCATCGTCTGATGCATGATGCTGCGCTGTCTCCTCCCGGTCAGGCTCTTTCTCATGTTCTTTAACGCCGCTGATAAGGCCCTGTGGCGCCTGGCGCTACCCATGATTTTCTCCAATATCACCGTTCCGCTGCTGGGACTGGTGGATACCGCCGTGATTGGCCATCTCGACAGCCCGGTTTACCTCGGCGGTGTCGCGGTCGGCGCGACGGCCACCAGTTTTCTCTTCATGCTGCTGCTTTTCCTGCGGATGAGCACCACCGGACTGACGGCGCAGGCCTTTGGCGCCAAAGATCCTCTCCGCCTGGCGCGGGCACTGGTGCAGCCGCTGGGGCTGGCAACAGGCGCCGGCCTGCTGATTGTGATTTTCCGAACCCCGCTTATCGATCTGGCGTTGCATATTGTTGGCGGCAATGACGCGGTGCTGGAGCAGGCGCGGCGCTTTCTCGACATCCGCTGGCTGAGTGCGCCGGCATCGCTGGCAAACCTGGTGCTGCTCGGTTGGCTGTTGGGCGTACAGTACGCCCGGGCGCCGGTGATTTTGCTGATCGTTGGCAACCTGCTGAATATTGTGCTCGATCTGTGGCTGGTGATGGGCCTGCACCTGAACGTGCAGGGGGCCGCGCTGGCGACGGTCACCGCCGAATATGTCACCTTTATCATCGGGCTGCTGATGGCAAGGCGCGTGCTGGCGCTACGCGGCGTGTCATTTGCCCTGCTCAAGCGCGCGTGGCGCGGAGATGTGCGCCGCTTGCTGGCGCTCAATCGCGATATCATGCTGCGCTCTCTGCTGCTTCAGTTGTGCTTTGGTGCGGTGACCGTTTTCGGCGCTCGTCTTGGCGGTGAGATCGTTGCCGTCAACGCGCTCCTGATGACCATGTTGACCTTCACCGCCTATGCCCTGGATGGTTTTGCTTATGCCGTGGAAGCGCACTCCGGACAGGCGTACGGCGCGCGTGACGGTAGCCAGTTGCTTGATGTCTGGCGGGCGGCCTGCCGCCAGTCGGGAATGGTGGCGCTGGCCTTTGCGGCAACCTATGCCGTAGCCGGGCAGCAGATTATCGCCCTGTTGACTTCGCTACCCTCGCTTCAGCTGCTTGCCGATCGCTATCTGATCTGGCAGATCGTTTTGCCGGTGATTGGCGTGTGGTGTTATTTGCTGGATGGCATGTTCATCGGCGCGACGCGCGGGGCTGAGATGCGCAACAGCATGGCGGTGGCGGCGGCGGGGTTTGCCCTGACGCTGCTGACGCTGCCGGTCCTTGGCAACCACGCGCTATGGCTGGCGCTGGCGGTCTTCCTCGCGCTGCGCGGTCTGTCGCTGGCGGTCATCTGGCGGCGACACTGGCGGCGTGGCACCTGGTTTTCGTAGCGATTTTTGATATGTAATTGGTTAAAGATTCCGAATAATAAATTCAACTCAGAATTCTTATCTATAGTTAATACTATGTCCGGCACACAGCGGGCTGTTAACTCACCGAACGATGAGGATTGAATTATGAACAAAGACGAAATCGGCGGTAACTGGAAACAGTTGAAAGGTAAAGCGAAAGAAAAATGGGGCAAGCTGACCGATGACGATATGACCGTCATTGAAGGTAAGCGTGACCAGCTGGTCGGGAAAATCCAGGAGCGTTATGGATACGCTAAAGATCAGGCGGAGAAAGAAGTGTCTGACTGGGAACGAAAAAACGATCACCGCTGGTAGCGGTGAGTGTTAACGAATTAACCCTTTGTTATTGCCTGCCCGATGGTACATGGAGGTACCGGCAACCTGGATTCCCGCTGCGGCGATAGCCTCAGCGGGCTTTCTTTTTAATCTGAATGGTATGGTCGTGATGGCAGTGTCCCGGGGTGCTACAGGCTTCGACCTCGACACAACCCGCGCACAGGCCGTGTGCTTCAATCACATTGTGGCGTAGCGCAAAACCCATTCTGGCCGCCAGCGTATGCATAATGTCTTCAACGCCTTCGGCACACTCTTCTTTGACCACGCCGCAGCGGTCGCAGATAAACATGGCTGAGCTATGGGTCGGCTGATCGAAAAGATGGCACAGCACGTAGCTGTTGGTCGATTCCACCTTGTGCACGAATCCCTGTTCCAGCAGAAACTCCAGCGCCCGGTAGACCGTCGGCGGTTTCGCCTGCGGCTCTTTCTCGCGCAGCAGGTCGAGCAGGTCATACGCGCTAATCGCCCCTTGCTGGAGGCTCATCAAACGCAACACTTCCAGGCGCTGCGGAGTCAGGCGCACGCCGCGCTGTGCGCAGAGCTTTTCAGCATGCGCTAACATTTCTTGCGAAGTGGTCTTATTCATGAGCATCCTCTGGTTGCGTGAGTCTGAAGTTGTTACTTTATCACGATCCAGGCAAAACGCCGAGAACCGGCGGCTTGTGCTATACCTGATGCATCTCATTTTCGGGAGAAAACGATGAAAAGACCTGATTGCATTCGACATTGGCGCGAACTGGAAGGCCCAGATGATGCCACTTATCCCAATAACCCGGAGCGTTTTTCCATCGGCGCGCCGCTGGCGCGAGGATTAAGGCTCAACCGGCTGGGTATTCATCATGAACGTTTGCCTCCGGGCCGTCGAACCTCTTATCCCCATGCTGAAAGTGATGAGGAGGAGTTTATCTATGTGCTGGATGGCTACCCCGAAGTCTGGATTAACGGCTATCTGTGGAAGCTTGAGCCGGGCGACAGCGTCGGTTTTCCGGCCGGAACCGGAGTGTGTCACACCTTTTTGAATAATACCGACCAGGAAGTTCGCTTGTTAGTGGTGGGGGAGTCGAACAAGAAATTTAACCGCATCTACTATCCGCTGAACCCGGAATATGCCGCTACGCGTCAGGATCGCTGGGTCGATCATCCGCCGCAATTTTTCGGCCCGCACGATGGTAAACCGCGCAGGCGCTAGCCCGTCCAGCAGATGCACAGCACCCGTCGCGGTGCTATGCCTCTGTGATTTATCTTTGTGCTATAGTAGCGCCCCTTTTTACCCGGATGCCTGTTTATCGCCATGATGCCAGAATCAACATCTCACGCTTTTGCCGCCCATCGTTTTTCCATCGCGCCGATGCTCGACTGGACAGACAGGCACTGTCGCTATTTCCTGCGCCTGCTGTCGCGCCATACGCTGCTGTATACCGAAATGGTGACGACCGGGGCGATTATTCATGGCAAAGGCGACTATCTGGCCTATAGCGAAGAAGAGCATCCGCTGGCCCTGCAGCTGGGCGGCAGCGATCCTGCTGCACTCGCGCAGTGTGCGAAACTGGCGGAAGCGCGCGGCTACGATGAGATCAACCTCAACGTCGGCTGTCCGTCCGACCGCGTGCAAAACGGGATGTTCGGCGCCTGCCTGATGGGCAATGCGCAGCTGGTAGCGGACTGTATCAAAGCGATGCGCGACGTGGTGTCCATCCCGGTCACGGTAAAAACCCGTATCGGCATCGATGACCAGGATAGCTATGAATTCCTGTGTGATTTCATCAATACCGTCTCCGGAAACGGTGAGTGCGAGATGTTTATCATCCACGCCCGCAAAGCCTGGCTCTCCGGCCTGAGTCCAAAAGAGAATCGTGAAATTCCACCGCTGGATTATCCGCGCGTTTATCAGCTGAAACGCGACTTCCCGCACCTGACGATGGCGATCAACGGCGGGATTAAGTCGCTGGAAGAGGCGAAATTGCATCTGCAGCATATGGACGGCGTGATGGTGGGGCGCGAGGCCTATCAGAATCCGGGGATCCTGACCGCGGTCGACCGGGAGATCTTTGCGGTGGATGGTGCCGACAGCGACCCGGTCGCCGTGGTGCGCGCGATGTACCCGTATATCGAGCGTGAGCTGTCCAACGGCACCTATCTGGGCCATATCACGCGTCATATGCTGGGCCTGTTCCAGGGTATCCCAGGCGCACGGCAGTGGCGTCGCTACCTGAGTGAAAATGCGCACAAGGCGGGGGCGGATATTAACGTGCTGGAACATGCGCTGAAGCTGGTTGCCGATAAGCGTTAATCTTGCGCTAAAATTTAGTCAAATACGCCACGCCCTGATTTAATCGTCAGGGCGTTTTCCTTTAAATTCAATACGTTAATTTTGGCACGTTTCTTGTAATACCCGGAGAGTCATTCGGTTATTTCTTTGGGGAGAAGACGATGCTGGAACTCTTATTTGTCATTGGATTTTTTGTCATGTTGCTGGTCACCGGCGTGTCGATTCTGGGGATTCTTGCCGCGATTGTCGTTGCGACGGTGCTGATGTTTGTCGGCGGGCTGTTTGCGATGATGATTAAGCTGCTGCCGTGGCTGCTGTTAGCCATTGCGGTCGTGTGGGTGATTCGGTCGATAAATACGCCAAAAACGACAGGCTACCGTAGTAACAACCGCTGGCGTTATTAAGGGAGTGAGCGGTCTGTCACAACCTGAAGAATTTTGCATAGAACAGCGTAGGTTTTGCTTATTAAATCTGTCACTATTAGCGCGTTAACGAATTCATCGCGCTGTACCCTACATACAGCCGAACTAAAAAAAGTCAGGGCTTCCTTATGGAAGCCCTAAACTTTTCTGCTCTCCCGTCCCTCCCGTCATACTTCAGACTACAGGGGCGTTGGCTACGTTAGCTCACCCCGGTCACTTACTGGAGTAAGCTCCCGAGGATTCGCTCTCTTGCCGCCTTCCTGTCGCCCGAATTATTTAGGCAGAGCCTCCATAAATACGCGATTAAGAGACCGAAACGTTGGCAGCGTTAACCTTGCTCGATTTACTCGTTACGGCAGCAGCAGGCTTGAGCCTTCGGTGGCGCGGCTCTCCAGCACTTCATGCGCGCGCCGGGCATCGGTCAGGGCATATTTCTGGCTGTCCGCCACGTCAACGTTAATCGCGCCGCTGGCAATCAACGAAAACAGTTCGCTGCTGGCTTCCGCCAGCTCTTGACGGTTGGTGATATAGCCCTGCAGTGAAGGGCGGGTGACGTACAGCGATCCTTTCTGGTTGAGGATCCCCAGGTTGACGCCGGTTACCGGGCCGGAAGAGTTCCCGAAGCTGACCATCAGCCCCCGGCGCTGCAGGCAATCCAGCGATGCTTCCCAGGTATCTTTGCCCACGGAATCATAGACCACATGGACTTTTTTCCCTTCGGTTATCTCTTTCAGGCGTTCAACGATATTCTCTTCGCGATAGTTGATGACCTGCCAGGCGCCGGCCTGTTTTGCCCGCTGCGCTTTTTGCGCGCTGCCGACGGTACCGATCAGTTTAGCGCCCAGCGCCTTCGCCCACTGGCAGGCAATCAGCCCGACGCCACCGGCCGCCGCATGAAACAGGAACGGTTCACCGGGCTTGATTTCGTAGGTTTTCCGCAGCAGGTAATAGACCGTCAGCCCTTTCAGGAACGATGCGGCAGCCTGTTCAAAGGAGATACCGTCCGGCAAAAGAGCGGCCTTATCGGCAATCACGTTATGGACTGAGCTGTAGGCGCCCAGCGCTGACTGAGCGTAGACGACGCGGTCGCCAGCTTTAATGTGCTGCACGCTGCGTCCGACTTTCGTCACCACGCCCGCGGCTTCGGTACCCAGGCCGCTTGGCAGAGAGGGCGGCGGGTAGAGGCCGCTGCGGATGTAGGTGTCGATATAGTTAATGCCGATGGCCTTGTTCTCTACCTGGATCTCGTTTTCTTGCGGTTCCGCAGGGGTAAATTCTACGGCCTTGAGTACATCCGGCCCACCGTGTTGATGAAATTCTATTCGTGTTGCCATGATTATCTCCAGTTTCATTTGGGTGGGTCAAAACAGAGACCTGTGCTAATATTTCGACCCCATCTCTATCCCGGTATCTGTATTCAATATGGCAGGAAATAAACCCTTCAACAAACCGCAGACTGAACCCCGTGAGCGCGATCCGCAGGTCGCCGGGCTAAAAGTTCCTCCGCACTCGATTGAAGCGGAACAGTCGGTGTTGGGCGGTTTAATGCTGGACAACGAACGCTGGGACGACGTCGCCGAGCGCGTTGTGGCGGAAGATTTTTATACGCGTCCGCACCGCCATATCTTTGTGGAAATGGCGCGTCTGCAGGAGACGGGTAGCCCGATCGACCTGATTACGCTGGCGGAATCACTGGAGCGACAGGGGCAGCTGGACAGCGTTGGCGGATTCGCGTATCTGGCTGAGCTGTCAAAAAACACGCCAAGTGCGGCGAACATCAGCGCCTATGCGGACATCGTACGTGAACGCGCCGTTGTCCGTGAGATGATTTCGGTGGCGAATGAAATCGCCGAGGCGGGCTTCGACCCGCAGGGGCGTACCAGCGAAGACCTGCTCGACCTGGCCGAATCCCGGGTGTTCAAGATTGCGGAAAGCCGTGCCAACAAAGATGAAGGCCCGAAAAATATCGCCGACGTCCTCGATGCGACCGTTGCGCGTATCGAGCAGCTGTTCCAGCAGCCGCATGACGGCGTCACCGGGGTCAATACCGGCTATGACGATCTGAACAAAAAGACCGCCGGCCTGCAGCCGTCGGATCTGATTATTGTCGCCGCGCGTCCATCGATGGGTAAGACAACATTTGCGATGAACCTCGTCGAGAATGCGGCGATGTTGCAGGATAAGCCGGTACTTATCTTCAGCCTTGAGATGCCATCAGAACAGATTATGATGCGTTCCCTTGCATCGCTGTCACGGGTCGATCAGACCCGTATCCGTACCGGCCAGCTGGACGATGAAGACTGGGCGCGCATTTCCGGCACCATGGGTATCCTGCTGGAAAAACGCAATATCTACATCGATGACTCCTCCGGCCTGACGCCGACGGAAGTTCGTTCCCGCGCACGACGTATTGCCCGTGAACACGGCGGCATCGGTCTTATCATGATCGACTACCTGCAGCTGATGCGCGTACCGTCGCTCTCCGATAACCGTACGTTGGAAATTGCGGAAATTTCCCGTTCGTTAAAAGCGCTGGCGAAAGAGCTTCAGGTGCCGGTGGTTGCGCTGTCGCAGCTTAACCGCTCGCTGGAACAACGTGCCGATAAGCGCCCGGTGAACTCCGACTTGCGTGAATCAGGCTCCATTGAGCAGGACGCCGACTTAATCATGTTTATCTATCGTGACGAGGTCTATCACGAGAACAGTGATTTAAAAGGCATCGCGGAAATTATTATTGGTAAACAGCGTAACGGGCCCATCGGGACGGTACGTCTGACCTTTAACGGGCAGTGGTCGCGCTTTGATAATTATGCGGGACCACAGTACGACGACGAATAAATCGCCGTCATCCTTCGCGCCGCCGGTGCGTTGACAGCACCGGCTCGCTCCGGTCAGTTAGTGTACTAAGCTCCCGGAGACTCTCAGGTTTGTTGCGTGACCCGGACTGCGTCCTCGCCCCTTCGGGCCAGCGCAGGCGCTGTTCAGAAACGCCTGCGCGAACACGCATGATTTAGGCGATCTTTTTATCAAGGAATTTAAATGCAAGCGGCAACTGTTGTCATTAACCGCCGCGCTCTGCGACACAACCTGCAACGTCTGCGTGAACTGGCGCCTGCCAGTAAACTGGTTGCAGTGGTGAAAGCGAACGCTTACGGACACGGTCTTCTCGAGACCGCGCGAACGCTCCCTGATGCCGATGCCTTTGGCGTCGCCCGTCTCGAAGAAGCCCTGCGCCTGCGCGCTGGCGGTATCACGAAACCGGTCCTGCTGCTGGAAGGTTTCTTTGATGCGGCCGATCTGCCGGTTATTTCCGCGCAGCAACTGCATACGGCGGTACACAGCCCGGAGCAGCTGGAAGCGCTGGAGCAGGCTGAGCTGCCTGAGCCCGTCACCGTCTGGATGAAACTGGACACCGGGATGCATCGTCTGGGCGTCCTGCCGGAGCAGGCGGGTGCCTTCTGGCAGCGTTTAAGCCAGTGTAAAAACGTGCGCCAGCCGGTCAATATCGTCAGCCACTTCGCGCGGGCGGATGAGCCCGAATGCGGCGCCACCGAACGCCAGCTGGATATTTTCACCACCTTCAGTGAAGGCAAGCCTGGCCTGCGTTCCATCGCGGCATCGGGCGGAATTTTGCTGTGGCCGCAGTCGCATTTTGACTGGGTCCGCCCGGGCATCATCCTGTACGGCGTATCGCCGCTGGATAGCCCTTCCACCGGCGCAGATTTTGGTTGTCAGCCGGTGATGTCGCTGACGTCGAGCCTGATTGCCGTACGCGAACATAAAGCGGGTGAACCGGTAGGCTATGGCGGTACCTGGGTGAGCGAACGAGATACCCGGCTAGGCGTGGTGGCGATGGGCTACGGCGACGGCTACCCGCGCGCGGCGCCCACCGGTACACCGGTGCTGGTTAACGGCCGGGAAGTGCCGATTGTTGGTCGTGTGGCGATGGATATGATTTGCGTCGATCTTGGGCCTGAGGCGCAGGATAGGTCCGGCGACCCGGTGGTGCTCTGGGGGGAAGGCCTGCCCGTCGAGCGTATTGCCGCACTGACGAATGTGAGTGCTTACGAACTTATTACCCGCCTGACTTCCAGAGTCTCGATGAAGTACGTGGATTAAGCGTACGTCGGGTCGATACATCGCGGTTGTGACATCTCCGGCAGGGCTGCGCTGACCGGGGGTGTCGTCAGGAACCGACGCAGGCTTTACGCTGCGAGTCGGGAGATTCCCCTGAGGGCGAACGAGATGCGTGCGATCTTCGCCGACTTTCCGCCAACTATCCGCCAACATCCTCTCGATCTTCTTCTGCTTCCGGTTTATTGTGTTATGACCTGCCTCTCGTAAACCCGGAGAAACATCACGTGTTTCAAAAAGTTGACGCCTACGCTGGCGATCCCATTCTCTCCTTGATGGAGCGTTTCAAAGAAGATCCGCGTAGTGACAAAGTAAACCTTAGCATCGGCCTCTATTACAACGAAGACGGGATTATCCCGCAGCTACAGGCGGTTGCTGAAGCGGAAGCGCGTCTTAACGCTCAGCCGCACGGCGCCTCGTTGTATCTACCGATGGAAGGGCTGAACGCTTATCGCAACGCGATTGCCCCGCTGTTGTTCGGTGCAGAACACCCGGTGCTGGTGCAAAAGCGCGTCGCCTCTATTCAGACGCTGGGCGGTTCCGGCGCATTGAAAGTGGGTGCCGATTTTCTAAAACGCTACTTCCCGGGTTCTCGCGTTTGGGTCAGCGACCCGACCTGGGAGAACCATATCGCCATATTCGAAGGGGCTGGCTTCGAAGTAAGCACTTACCCTTGGTTTGATAACGAGACCAACGGCGTGCGTTTTGATGCGCTGCTGGCGAAACTGCAGACCCTGCCTGAGCGCGATATTGTGCTGCTACATCCGTGCTGCCATAACCCGACGGGCGCCGATCTGAATCATGCCCAGTGGGATCAAATCGCCGAGGTGCTGAAAGCGCGCAACCTGATTCCTTTCCTCGATATCGCCTATCAGGGCTTTGGGGCGGGAATGGATGATGATGCTTACGCGATTCGCGCGATCGCCCACGCCGGCATACCGATGCTGGTCAGCAACTCCTTCTCGAAAATTTTCTCGCTGTACGGTGAGCGCGTGGGCGGCCTGTCGATCGTTTGCGAAGACACAGAAACCGCAAACCGCGTGCTGGGGCAACTGAAGGCGACCGTCCGTCGCAATTACTCCAGCCCGCCGAACTTTGGCGCTCAGGTTGTCGCGACCGTATTGAATGATGCGGAGCTGAAAGCCTGCTGGCTGGCGGAAGTCGAAGAGATGCGTTCGCGTATTCTGGCGATGCGTCAGGAGCTGGTGAATGTCCTGAAAGAAGCGCTACCGGGCGTCAATTTTGACTACCTGCTCAAACAACGTGGGATGTTCAGCTACACCGGCCTGAGTGCGGCACAGGTTGATCGTCTGCGTGAAGAGTTTGGCGTGTATCTGATTTCCAGCGGCCGGATGTGCGTGGCGGGTCTCAATTCACGTAACGTCCAGCGCGTCGCGCAGGCATTTTCCGCCGTTATCTAATTTTCCGCGAATATCATGTCCTTTCCCGTCTGCGGGAAAGGACTACTCCCTTCCGAAGTGTGATCATTCTCTTTTTCTATGACATCTGAGCAGAAAATTCTTTTCATCGGCGAAGGCCGGGGTTAAGGTCAGGGTCCAGTAATAAGCAGCCACATTATTGAAAATTATAACGATTCGACGACTCATACGCACCGTCATCCGCGCTGTATCGCGACGGCTGCCTCAGGCGCCTTGCGGCCAGCAAAGCGGCAGTTGGCAGGGTGACGCTTAAAAGGGATAACTATGCGCAAGATAACTTTGGCCTTTAGCGCCTTCTGTTTACTTTTCACGTTAAATCACTCGGCAATCGCCCTGGAGTCTTCTCCGTCACAATTAAATCCAGGTACCAACGTCGCCAGACTGGCTGAGCAGGCGCCTGTTCACTGGGTTTCCGTCGCACAGATTGAAAACAGCCTGTTGGGTCGTCAGCCGTTTGCCGTGGGTTTTGATATCGATGACACCGTTCTGTTTTCCAGCCCAGGTTTCTGGCGCGGCCAAAAAACTTTCTCTCCCGGCAGCGATGCTTACCTGAAAAACCCGGAATTCTGGGAAAAAATGAATAACGGTTGGGACGAATTCAGCATGCCAAAAGAGGTGGCGCGCCATCTGATTGCGATGCATGTGAAGCGCGGCGATAGCATTTATTTCGTTACCGGGCGCAGTCAGACCAAAACTGAAACGGTCTCGAAAACGCTGCAGGATGATTTCCTGATACCGGCGGCAAACATGAACCCGGTTATTTTTGCCGGCGACAAGCCGGGGCAGAATACGAAAGTCCAATGGCTGAAAGAGAAGAATATTAAGGTCTTCTACGGGGATTCCGATAACGACATCTCTGCCGCGCGTGATGCCGGGGCTCGCGGCATTCGCGTACTGCGCGCGTCAAACTCGTCATATAAACCTCTGCCGATGGCCGGAGCGCAGGGTGAAGAAGTGATCGTCAATTCAGAATACTAATTTCACCTTCTGCGCAAATGTGTCAGAAGCGAAAGCGGCAGCCTCCGGGCTGCCGCTTTTTTGTACGAAAAAGCGCGTGGGGAGGTTTTACCTTTTCGCTTATTGCTGCACACTTAGAGAGATTCATTCGCAACAGGGGTCGTTTATGTGGCATCAACAAACTTTGACGTTAGGCGCAAAATCTCGCGGTTTTCATCTGGTAACTGACGAGATCCTCGGCCAGCTCCACGCGCTGTCGCGCGTCAAAGTCGGTATGTTGCATCTGCTGCTCCAGCACACTTCCGCTTCCCTGACGCTTAACGAAAACTGCGATCCGACCGTCCGCTACGACATGGAGCAGTATTTTCTCAACGCGGTGCCGGATAATGCGCCGTACGAACATGATTATGAAGGTCCTGATGATATGCCGTCGCATATCAAGTCGTCGATGCTTGGCGTCTCCCTGTTGCTGCCGGTGCAGGACGGGCGCGTCAGTCTCGGGACCTGGCAAGGGATCTGGTTAGGGGAACATCGTATTCACGGCGGTTCGCGGCATATCGTTGCGACGCTCACGGGGGAATAACAGATGACAATTTCGGAGTTATTGCTGTACTGCATGGCAAAACCGGGCGCAGAGCAAAGCGTGCACAGCGACTGGAAGGCCACGCAGATTAAAGTGTCGGACGTGCTCTTTGCATTAGTGAAAGAAGTGGAAGATAAGCGGCCAGCCGTGTCGCTGAAAGCCAGTCCGGAGCTTGCCGAACTGCTGCGGGAACAGCATGTGGATATCCGCCCCAGCAGACATCTGAATAAAGCCCACTGGAGTACGGTCTTTCTTGATGGGTCTTTGCCGGATTCGCAGATTTACTACCTGGTGGATGCCTCCTACCAGCAGGCGGTACGGCTGCTGTCGGAACCAACCCGACAGCAGCTTTCACGGTGATTAGCTCAGCAAGGGTTTGAGGAAGCGCGCGGTGTGCGAGGCTTCGCACTCTGCAACGGTCTCTGGCGTACCGGAGACGAGGATTTCACCGCCGCCGCTGCCGCCTTCCGGCCCAAGATCAACGATCCAGTCCGCCGTTTTGATGACATCCAGGTTGTGCTCAATGACCACGATGGTGTTGCCCTGATCGCGCAGCTGGTGCAGAACGTCCAGCAGCTGCTGGATATCGGCAAAGTGCAGCCCCGTCGTCGGCTCATCGAGAATATACAGCGTCTGGCCGGTACCGCGTTTTGACAGCTCGCGCGCCAGCTTCACGCGCTGGGCCTCGCCGCCGGACAGCGTCGTAGCGGACTGGCCGAGACGAATATAGGTCAGGCCGACGTCCATCAGCGTTTGCAGCTTACGCGCCAGCGCCGGAACGGCATCAAAGAACTCACGCGCTTCTTCAATGGTCATATCCAGCACTTCATGAATGGTCTTGCCTTTGTACTTAATCTCCAGCGTTTCGCGGTTATAGCGCTTGCCTTTGCACTGGTCACACGGCACATAAATATCCGGCAGGAAGTGCATTTCGACTTTAATCACGCCATCACCCTGGCAGGCTTCACAGCGCCCGCCGCGGACGTTAAAACTGAAGCGCCCAGGCGTATAGCCGCGTGAGCGCGATTCCGGCACGCCGGCAAACAGTTCACGTACCGGTGTGAAGACGCCGGTATAGGTTGCCGGGTTTGAGCGCGGCGTACGGCCGATCGGGCTCTGGTCGATATCGATGACCTTATCGAAGTGTTCCAGCCCCTGCACATCGCGATATGGCGCAGGTTCGACGATGGTGGCGCCGTTGAGCTGACGCTGGGCAATCGGGAACAGCGTATCGTTAATCAGCGTTGATTTACCTGAACCGGAGACCCCGGTGATACAGGTAAACAGGCCGACCGGCAGCGTCAGCGTCACATCCTTCAGGTTGTTACCGCGCGCACCGGTGAGCCTGAGCACTTTTTCCGCGTCGGCAGGCACGCGCTGCTTCGGTACTTCAATCTTGCGTTTGCCGCTCATGTACTGCCCGGTCAGGGATTCAGGCACCGCCATGATCGCGTCCAGCGTTCCTTCAGCCACGACCTGGCCGCCGTGTACCCCGGCCCCTGGGCCGATATCGATGACGTGGTCGGCGGCGCGGATGGCGTCTTCATCATGCTCGACGACAATCACCGTATTGCCCAGATTACGCAGATGAACCAGCGTGCCGAGCAGACGTTCGTTATCGCGCTGATGCAGGCCGATGGACGGCTCATCCAGCACATACATCACGCCGACCAGGCCGGCGCCAATCTGGCTTGCCAGGCGAATACGCTGGGCTTCACCGCCGGAGAGCGTTTCTGCCGAACGGGAGAGCGTCAGGTAGTTCAGGCCGACGTTGACGAGGAATTTCAGGCGATCGCCAATCTCTTTCAGCACTTTCTCCGCAATTTGCGCCCGCTGGCCGGACAGCTTCAGATTGGTGAAGAAATCCATCGCGTGGCCAATGCTCATGTCAGAGATGGTGGGCAGCGGCGTATTTTCGACAAAGACGTGGCGAGCTTCGCGGCGCAGACGGGTACCGTCACAGCTGGCGCACGGGCGATTGCTGATAAATTTCGCCAGCTCTTCGCGCACCGCGCTGGATTCCGTCTCTTTGTAGCGGCGTTCCATATTATGCAGCACGCCTTCGAACGGGTGACGGCGTACTGAAGTATCGCCACGGTCGTTCATGTATTTGAATTCAATATTCTCTTTGCCTGAACCGTACAAAATGACCTTCTGTACGTCGGCGTTCAGGGTGCCCCACGGCGCCTCGATATCGAACTGATAATGCTCTGCCAGCGACTTCAGCATCTGGAAGTAGTAGAAGTTACGGCGATCCCAGCCGCGAATGGCGCCGCCCGCCAGCGACAGCTCCGCATTCTGGATAACCCTGTCGGGATCGAAGTACTGCTGAACGCCCAGACCATCACAGGTCGGGCAGGCGCCTGCCGGGTTGTTGAACGAGAACAGACGAGGTTCCAGTTCACGCATGCTGTAGCCGCAAATCGGGCAGGCAAAATTGGCGGAGAACAGCAGCTCTTCCGCTTTTTCATCGTCCATATTGGCGACAACGGCGGTACCGCCGGAAAGATCCAGAGCGGTTTCAAAGGATTCGGCCAGACGCTGGGACAGATCGTCACGCACTTTGAAGCGATCGATCACCACCTCAATGGTGTGTTTCTTTTGCAGTTCCAGCTTCGGCGGATCGGAAAGATCGCAGACCTCGCCGTCGATCCTGGCGCGGATATAGCCCTGGCTGGCCAGGTTCTCCAGCGTTTTGGTGTGCTCGCCTTTACGTTCTTTAATGATTGGCGCCAGCAGCATCAGGCGCTGGCCTTCCGGTTGCGAGAGCACGTTGTCGACCATCTGGCTGACGGTCTGTGCGGCCAGAGGAACATCATGGTCCGGGCAGCGCGGCTCGCCGACGCGCGCGTACAGCAGGCGCAGATAGTCGTGAATTTCGGTAATGGTCCCCACCGTAGAGCGAGGGTTATGGGACGTTGATTTCTGTTCAATGGAAATCGCCGGCGACAGCCCTTCGATATGATCGACGTCCGGCTTCTCCATTAGCGACAGGAACTGGCGCGCATAGGCAGAGAGTGATTCAACGTAGCGACGTTGCCCTTCGGCATACAGTGTGTCGAAAGCCAATGAGGATTTGCCTGACCCTGACAGCCCGGTGACGACAATCAGTTTGTCGCGTGGGATGACGAGGTTGATGTTTTTGAGATTATGGGTGCGGGCGCCCCGAACTTCGATCTTATCCATTCACCTTTCCCGGTAGATACGCGGATTGCCTGGTTTGTTAGAAGGACAAACGGCAGAAACGGCTAATTATGACACAATTTAACCTGTTTGAATATACAGTATCGGAATGCATTTTCCTGCGGGGTGTGCAAAAATGTCTTACCGCGAGAGTTATCTGGAACATACTTCCCAGCTATCAACATAGCGCCTGGAAATGGTACACTCGCGCGTTTACACTATTAAGAAACGCATTCAGGAGACACAAACATGGCCAGCAGAGGCGTAAACAAGGTGATTCTCGTCGGTAATCTGGGCCAGGACCCGGAAGTACGCTACATGCCGAGTGGTGGCGCAGTTGCCAACATTACGCTGGCTACTTCCGAATCCTGGCGTGATAAAGCGACCGGTGAGATGAAAGAGCAGACTGAATGGCACCGCGTTGTGCTGTTCGGCAAACTGGCGGAAGTGGCCGGCGAGTATCTGCGTAAAGGTTCTCAGGTCTATATTGAAGGCCAGCTGCGTACCCGTAAATGGACTGACCAATCTGGTCAGGAAAAATACACCACCGAGATCGTGGTTAACGTTGGCGGCACGATGCAAATGCTCGGCGGTCGTCAGCAGGGCGCAGGCGCTCCGGCAGGCGGCGGTCAGCAGCAGGGCGGTTGGGGTCAGCCTCAGCAGCCGCAGGGCGGCAACCAGTTTAGCGGCGGCGCACAGTCTCGTCCGCAGCAGCAGGCACCGGCAGCACCTTCTAACGAACCCCCGATGGATTTCGATGACGATATCCCGTTCTAAGACCATCCTTAGACACTGCCGTTAAAGCATAAGAAAAAGCCCCGTTTTGGGGCTTTTTTATGTCTGCTCTCTCCGCGTATCCAGCGATGCGACCGCCTCACGGCGTGGCGGGAGCGCTCTGTTCCGCGGCGGGCGCTGCCGCGCCGCTGGAGTGGGCCGTGGCTTTTTGCTTCCGCGCCATCTCATCGACGATCAGCCGATAGGCAATGTAGTACTTATAGATATTGCTGACGTAAGTGACGGTCTCGGAACCGATCTTCTCCGCGGCCAGATATTCCACATTGCCAAACCAGATATCAGGGTTAAAACCGCGCTTGCTGGTTTCTGTCCGCAGGCGGGCGATACGGGCTGGCCCGGCGTTATAGGATGCGAATGAAAAGAGCGCTTTGTCGAGTCGGGTCATCGGCTCGTCGCCATAGTAATGGTCGATCATCCAGCGCATATATTTCACCCCGGCATGGATATTCGGATCCAGCTTGCTGATATCTCCGACCTTCAGCTCTTTGCCGGTCCGCGGCATCACCTGCATAACGCCGATGGCGCCCACGTGGCTACGAACCGACTGATTGAGACGCGATTCCTGATAACCCTGGGCCGCCATTAACAGCCAGTCAACGTCATATCGATCGCCGTATTTACGGAAGATATCCACCATCGCCAGAAATTTCTGCCGTTCCTTCTGCGCGGCGGCATTTTTGACATATTTCGCGTTCTTCAGATAGCGCAACAGGATGGTATTTCCCAGCTTGCTGCCCTGACCGTTAGCCTTCACAAAGTGGTTTAGCGAGGCGAGAAGCTGCGGGCTGTTTTTACGTACCGCCCAGCCGATGCTGGCATCTTTACGCAGGACAATGTCCTGATGCACCTCAATTTTGGGAAATACTTGTTTCCAGAACAGAGCCTTATGACGATCGACGACCGTCAACGGAATAAGGCCAGCGCTGAGCATTTCTATCAGGTCCTCATCTTCGAGCGATTCCGGAGCGGCTGCGATAATAACCGGCGGACGAGATTCTTTCGCAAAGTGGGCATTCAGGGCGACCAGGCTTTGGTAATAGCTTGATGACTGACGAACAAATACCTCTTTGCCAGAAAGTTGTTCCAGGTTGGCGACTTCCGGTGAACCTGGCCCGGAGAGCAGGAGCTCCTGAACATTGGAATAGAGCGGTATCGTGAAGTCAGCCTGCTGCTGCCGCTCCTCGGTAACCGTAAGATTTGCGGCGACGATATCTCCTTTGCCGGCAACGAGTGCGCTGAAAAGCTGGTCGCGGGCCACCGGGACGAAAATGATCCGTACCTTGAGATGGCGATGTTTGAGCTTTTTCTCCTTCATCAACTGTTGATTAAGGCTGCGTTCGTACTCAATAAAGATGTCATGCGTTGCCCCGCGCTGGGTGCCTTTGTCGATAAAGAAAAAGGTTTTGCTGTAAGTGGTTAACACTCTGATGACGCGTCTGTCGAGCATACCGGGGAGATCGCCTTGCCAGGGCTTCTGCATCTCTTGCGTATTGAGTTCCAGCGCCTCTCGTTTTTCCTGAGGCGGTGGTTTCTTTTCCCCAACTGCCGCATAAACAGAACCGGCAAACAGCAGGGCAATAAGGCAGGCAAAGCTGGCGATAGCGGGTCGTTGAAATGAGAGGATGTTCATGGAGAGAGGCTCCGCAGGTGCATCCCTTTATTTTAGTCAACTCTGGGGGGTTAGCCTGTTCGTTTTCCCGACCGCGCGGGGAGACATCGCCGGTTGTGTCAGAGGCGAGCGCGACTTTTGTGCTGCAAAAAGAGAGACTCTTTGCCTCGATTCTGGCAGGCATATTGCTGGGCGGGCTATGCTCTCTGTTGTGGGGTATTCATTTTATTTTTATAAAGGGATCAGCAGCCATAAATGATTATGGAGATAATATGATTGAATAATGTTTTTTTTATGTTGTTGTAAGTGTTGTTATTAATTATTTGAGTGTCTTGAGAATATTGTTTGTAATTTATCCTGTTGTTTTATTTGTTATATTTCAATCTGTTTCCGCTGTTTTACATTATCAACTTGATAATGAATCTCATTTCTAATAACGTGATAACGCACAATAATCATCTCTAAGGCTGATCGAAAGACGCTATCTAAGAATAGTGCAGGCGCGTATTTTTCATTTTTGACAGGGTGAGATTTTATATTTTGGCCACAGGCTAGTTATATCCCGTTCATTCTCCGGGAGGGCCTTGCTATGCCAAAACCAGGCATGAAGTTGTTCGCATGAAAATGATTGCCGCTGTTTATCTCAGGATGAAGGAGGCGCGCCCCGACAGCAAAAAAAGAAAACAGGGCATACTCCATGAAACGAAACTCACACTACTCGCTGGCCGTGCTAATTCATCTGGCTATCTGGGGCGCGGCGCTACCCGCGCAGGCCGCCGATAGCAGCATACCGGAAGAGGCAAAGGACGCCGACAGCGCTGCGGCCAAAAACGAAGAGACGATGGTCGTGACCGCTGCCAGACAGACCTTACAGGCGCCGGGCGTTTCAACGCTCACGGCTGACGAAATACGCAAACACCCGCCGGCACGCGATATCTCCGAACTGATTCGTACTCAGCCGGGGGTGAACCTCACCGGCAACTCGACCAGCGGCCAGCGCGGGAATAACCGGCAGATCGATATCCGCGGTATGGGACCAGAGAATACGCTGATCCTGATCGATGGTAAGCCGGTGACCAGTCGCAATTCGGTACGCTATGGCTGGCGCGGCGATCGCGATACGCGTGGCGACACCGGTTGGGTTCCCGCGGAGATGATCGACCACATTGATGTGATTCGCGGCCCTGCGGCGGCGCGCTATGGCAACGGTGCAATGGGTGGCGTCGTGAATATCATCACTAAGCCTGTGAATAACGAATGGCATGGCTCCTGGAATACCTACATGAATGCGCCTCAGCACCGAAAAGAGGGGGCGACGAAGCGGACGAACTTCAGCCTTGAGGGGCCGATGTCGGACAGCGTGAGTTTTAATTTATGGGGCAATCTGAGTAAAACCCAGGCTGATGCCCAGGATATTAACGCCGGCCACGAGGCGGAGCGGACCGGCAGCTATGCCGGATCTTATCCTGCCGGGCGTGAAGGGGTGGTGAACAAAGATATCCACGGTAAGCTGCGCTGGGAATTTGCCCCTATGCAGGCGCTGGAGTTTGAAACTGGCTATAGCCGCCAGGGCAACCTCTACGCGGGTGATACGCAGAATACCAATACCAGTACGCTAGTGAAAAGCATGTACGGTAAAGAGACCAACCGAATTTACCGTCAGACCTACGGCCTTACCTGGACCGGAGGCTGGGACAACGGCGTCACCAGCAACAGCTATGCGCAGTATGAACATACCCGTAACTCCCGTATGAATGAAGGTCTGGCGGGCGGGACCGAGGGCATCTTCTCCAGCAGCGAATTCTCGGATATCGATCTGGCGGACGTTCTGCTGCACAGCGAGGTCAATATTCCGTTTACCCTGGGCGTTGAGCAGAACCTGACGCTGGGCACCGAGTGGAATCAGCAGCGTATGAAAGATGGCGTGTCGACCACCCAGGCGCTCTCTTACGGCGCCATCGACGGTATTTCGACCTCCGGCCGCACTCCTTACAGCAGCGCCGAAATTTTCTCGCTGTTTACGGAAGATAATATCGCGCTAACCGAGAGTACGATGCTGACGCCGGCTCTGCGTTTTGACCATCACAGCCTCGTCGGTAATAACTGGAGCCCGTCGCTTAATCTGTCGCAGGGACTGAGCGACGACTGGACCCTGAAGCTCGGCATTGCCCGCGCCTATAAAGCGCCGAACCTCTATCAGCTTAACCCCAACTATATTCTCTATAGTAACGGCCAGGGGTGCTACGCCAGCAGTTCGGCTTGTTATCTGATGGGAAATAGCGATCTGAAGGCGGAAACCAGCGTTAACAAAGAGATTGGTCTGGAATACAAGCACGAAGGCTATCAGGCGGGGATAACCTGGTTCCGTAACGACTACCACAATAAAATTGAGTCCGGGTATTCAGCCGTCGGTACGGCGAGCAATGGAACAACGAATATTTATCAGTGGGAGAACGTACCCAAAGCGCTGGTGGAGGGGCTGGAAGGTTCGCTTAACCTGCCGGTGAGTGAAACGGTCAACTGGAGTAATAACCTGACCTGGATGTTGCAAAGTAAGAACAAGACGACCGGCGATCGCCTGTCGGTGATTCCGCAGTTTACCCTTAACTCTACGCTCGGCTGGCAGGTCCGCGACGATCTCTCGTTGCAAAGCACTTTTACCTGGTACGGGCGGCAGAAACCTAAGCGTTTCAATTACAAAGGTGAGGCGGTATCCGGTAGTGAGCTGAACGAAGTGAGTCCGTACAGCATCGTCGGGCTGAGCGCGACCTGGGATGTGAACAAAAATCTGAGCCTGACCAGCGGCGTGGATAACCTCTTTGATATACGCCACTATCGTGCCGGGAATGCACAAACGACCGGGAACGCGACCACCGGCGCCTATTTATACGGTGCCGGGGCGGAGACCTATAATGAGTCAGGGCGGACCTTCTATGTCAGTGTAAATACACATTTCTGATCCTGTTCTGCCTGGCCGGGAACATTGCGCTGTTCCCGGCCTTTTATTTTTATCGCCAGGAAACATTATCCAGATTGTTCATTGATGCGCTGGCGAAACTGCGTGGGAGTGACCGAATAATACCTCTTAAATGTCCGGTTAAATGCGCTGATGTCTTCATATCCGGCCATAATACAAATATCGACGATACGGAAAGCCGGCTGCACCTGTAATAAATCACGGCATAGCGACATGCGCTGTTGCCTGATATATTCCATCGGCGACATATTAAAATGATGGCGGAACAAACGAAAGAGGTGCCACTCGGAATACCCGGAAAACGCGCTGAGTGCATTGACCGTGAGTTTTTTCTCGAGGTTGTTTTTTATCCAGCGCACCAGTTCGTTGAGAACGGACTGCTGGATCTCATTTCTACGCATGATTCATGCTCATTCCAGGACCGGGCCCCTCCATCACGTGGCGGGAGGGCTGCAGGCGGCCAGGTAAATGCCTCACCCTCCATGGTAAGGCGCCACTACTTTACTTTTTTGATATAACGCTTGATGTGCTTTGATGTTCCCATAAGCCTCTCATACTCTATTCTGCTATTTTGAGGAAAATATGAAGAATGCATACAAATTGACACCCGCAACCCTTGCAGGTACTACGGAGCGTTACTGCATAATTTATTCAATATCTCTTCATTTTAAGTTCGGTATTTCAGGGTAAATTTCCGGTGTTCCTGGTTTATCCCAGAGAGCATCATTCCTGACAAGATCATTCCCCCTTTCACCCCATTAGAAAGGGGGCTTTTTGTTTTATACCTTACAGTCATTGTGCGCTCTCATTCGGTTATCAGATTGCTGCTCAGACTAATTTATTCGAACGAAGTTCCGTTAAGTTTTATTTTTTCTCCAGCCAATAACATCCATTTTTTCTCCATTGTTTCGCCATAATGAAGTGTAATTCTGCGCGTTGCTTACGCAAATCCCAGCAGAATTCTGCTATCGCCAAATATCTCTTAGACGAAAACGTCCATGCTAAAGAAAATAAATATCATTGCCGGGTTATTAATGTCTCCCTTAACACTTTATGCATCAACAACGTACACAATTGATGATATTCGTTTTGAAGGGTTGCAGCGCGTGACGGTAGGGGCCGCGCTATTAAGCATGCCCATCCATGCCGGAGAACCGGTATCTAATGATGATATTAGCGAGTCGCTACGCGCTTTATATGCCAGCGGTAATTTTGAAAATGTCCAGATCCTGCGCGATGGCACGACGCTGGTGGTACAACTTAAAGAGCGTCCGACGATCGCCAAATTAAGTTTTTCGGGGAATAAAGCGGTGAAGGATGATGCCCTGAAGGACAATCTGGCAGCCAGCGGCGTCGAAGAAGGAAGTGCATTAGATCGTAATGCTCTCAGTGAAATAGAAAAAGGATTACAGGATTTCTATTATAGCGTCGGGAAATACAGCGCGCAGGTTCATGCTGTGGTCACGCCGCTGCCGCGAAACCGCGTCGATTTAAAGTTTGTTTTTCAGGAAGGTATCGCCGCGACGATTGCCCAGATTAATATTATCGGCAATAAAGCCTTCCGCGAGGAAACGCTACTGGACCAGCTGCAGCTGCGTGATCATGTTCCGTGGTGGAACGTGATTGGCGACAAGAAATATCAGAAACAAAAAATGGAAGCAGACCTGGAAACCCTGCGTAGTTATTATCTCGATCGTGGCTATGCGCGCTTTGCTATTAACTCCAGTCAGGTCAGCATCACACCGGATAAAAAGTCGCTGTATCTTACGGTCAATCTCTCTGAAGGCGAGCGCTATAAAGTCACCAGTACGCGGGTGAGCGGTGAGATGGCCGGGCACACGCAAGAGACAGAAGCGCTGGCGCAGCCTCTGTCGGGCAAATGGTACAGTGGAGCCGACATTACCGCCGTTGAAAACAGCATCAAAAAGCGCTTTGGTAAATATGGCTATGCCTGGCCCCAGGTGAATACCCGTACGGAAATTGATGAGGCCAACAAAAGTGTGACTCTACATATCAATGTTGATGCCGGACGTCGTTATTCCGTGCGCCAGATCCGTTTTGCCGGCAATGATACTTCGCGTGACGCCGTCTTGCGTCGTGAAATGCGGCAAATGGAGGGGGCGTGGCTCAACGACGAAAAAGTACAGCAAGGGAAAGAGCGGCTGGATCGTACGGGCTTTTTTGGAACGGTGGATAAAGAAATCACCCCGGTTGCCGGGAGCCAGGATCAGGTCGACGTGATCTATAAAGTGAAAGAACGTAACACCGGTTCGTTTAACGTGGGCCTGGGATTTGGGACAGACAGCGGCATCAGCTATCAGCTTGGCGTCACTCAGGATAACTGGTTAGGCACCGGCAACAGCGTGAGTTTTAACGGCACGCGTAACAGCTACCAGTCCTATGTTGAACTGGGCGCCACCGATCCCTATTTTACCGTTGATGGCGTCAGCCTGGGCGGGAAAATTTTCTACAACAGCTACGATGCCGCCGATGCAGATGCCGGGAGCTATAACCAGCAAAGTTACGGGCTGGGGAGTAATCTTGGCTTCCCGATTAGCGAGAATAACTCGCTGAATGTGGGTATTGATTACGTCCATAACTACCTGACGAACATGGATCCGGAGCTGACGACGTGGAATTACCTTAATTCGCGAGGTATTTATCCGAACGTGGTCACCAAAGATGGTGACAGCGGGGCGAAGTATAGCGCCAACGACATTTTTGCCAGTCTGGGCTGGAGCTACAACAATCTCGATCGCGGTTTTTTCCCTCGTTCCGGCAATAAAAGCAGTCTGAGCGGTAAAGTGACCGTGCCGGGATCAGACAACAGCTACTACAAACTCACCCTCGATACCACGCAGTATCTCCCTCTGAATGAAGGGAAAAGCTGGGTCTGGATGGAGCATCTGAAAGCAGGTTATGCCGGTGGTCTGAACGGGAGTTCGGTTCCGTTTTACGATAACTTCTATGCCGGAGGGTCGTCGTCAGTGCGGGGGTTCTCTTCCAATACGATTGGTCCAAAAGCAGCCTACTATCGCTGTAACGGGACTGAAAGCAGCTACAGTCACTGCCCGGTTGAAAGCTCTTCGGATGCGGTAGGCGGAAATGCCATGGCGGTTGTGAATAGCGAATTTATTATTCCGACGCCGTTTATTAATGATAAATATGCCGACAGTTTACGTACCTCGCTGTTCGTCGATGCGGGGACGGTATGGAGTACGTCATGGCAAAATACCGCTCAGACGCAGGCTGCCGGGATCCCTGACTACGGCGACCCGCTGCATATTCGTATGTCGGCAGGGATTGCCGTGCAATGGATGTCGCCGCTGGGGCCGCTGGTCTTTTCCTGGGCCGAACCATTTAAAAAATATGATGGCGATAAAGCGGAGCAGTTTCAGTTTAATATCGGGAAAACCTGGTAAATATCCACAAATAACGCGATGGGTTGATGATAACCCGTCGCGTCCTTTTTAACTGTAGCCGGCACATCGCTCATCCGCGTATTGTAAATTTATACCCGGCGCAATGTAGAATTATGTATTTATATTCTTAATGCCTACGTATTTTATATTAGTTCTCCGCTGACTATTTATCTGTTCATTGACAGCTCATCGTGATTTTACATCATAATGTTGCCGGGAGGGCTTGCGGATAATTATAATCTTTGCTATGACTATCTACGTGGCTATTTCCCGGAAAGCACAAGGACGCGACATGAAATGGACAATTCAGAATACAATTATCTGCCCACATTCTGGTGTGGCATTTTCAAGCATCTCGAGATTGCGCTTTTTAAAATTTATCATATGGTATGAAGCCGATATTCTGTTGCTTCCCGGGGAATCCATGAAACTGTATTCCTCGAAAGTATTAGTTAATGGAAAATATCATTATATTAAGGTCTATAATATTTCAACCTACAGCCATGCACAATGGGAAGCCTTAAGGGAAAGGCCATCCTGCCCCTATGATTTCGGGGCTACCACGATAGAGGGTTGCTGTTATCAGCCGCATTGTGCGATTAAACGTTGCCCTGGCAGTTTCAAGCACCACGCGTTGTGCTAACGAAACCCATGCTAACTATTTGTATTTTCACAAATAAAATAAGGGGTGTTTGTTGACATAAAGACCCATGAGTCATGTTTTATCTTTAATATTTTGATAATGAACCGATCTTCTTTTCTGATCTCCGTAAAGAACGGCGGTAGAATCTCATCGAATTTTTCAGGAAGCGCAGTGGCATTCGAGCGAATATTCGTGTCGCTACTTCTGAAAATATAAATGTTATTTTTATTTTTTACATAGGTTATATATTTTCTGATGCTGATATTATCCATTGAATTTCCTGAGCTACCGGTGAATGTAATTAATCCATCACCATCGCTGGCAAAGAAAGTGACAGAGAAAGCAAATTCTTTACCATCATTAACTATTGAAAAAGCGGACGTGCAGTTAATGCTTTCACCGTCATCAGATGAGCTGATGTAATAAAAAGCAAGGCTTATTGTGATAATAATGACTGTATATGCAAGAGCTTTATTTATCTTTCGTGTTTTCATGTTGTGTTATTTTAAGTAATAAAATGAGGTACAGAATGATTTTTTATTAGATTTTATTGGATATCGACAGGAGATCAGTGATGTCCTGCTCGATGGGTAATGATTCGTTATATAAATAGTCCGTCCATTTGAGCAGCTGATATTATGCTCTTTGAGAAAATTAATATAGTACTCATCAAATCTTAGGTCATCGTTTCTGAAAATCTTGCAGCTATTGATTGTCGTGATCAGTGTATACGACGCGAAAGGTGAATCGGTTGTTGCTGACTGATTAATGAAGATATGCAACAGAATAATCAACAAACTTGTAATACCGGCGACAAGACATCCTGTCTTTCTTTTTCTCACGGCCCCGATGATTGTCCTCGACAGGACGTCACCTTTGTCTTGCGCCGTCGGTGGGTCGGCGTGAAGTTGCTGGCTCCCTTCATCATGAGCGCCATGTCCTTCCGTCACCGCTCTGTTTATCTGATTTATTTCTGCAGCGGCGATATCATTAGCCTTCTCCGCAGGGGTCCCGGGAGCCTCAATCCGGATATTCGCTTCATCCGCAATCATGAAACCCCGTTTAGGGATTGTTTGAATAAGTGTGCCATTCACATTGAAGCGATTTAAAGATTTACGCAGCAAAGAGATGTTTTGATATAGAGTATTTGGCGTAACACTCATCCCTCTTTCTCCCCACGCATTTTGCAGCAGCTCTGCCTGGGTGACAATTCGTCCCTGATTTCTTATTAACAAATCAAAGCAAAGGCTTGCGGGTATTGCCAGGGCCATGCGTTCATTACTTTTTATGGAATGGAGAGTATGCGCTTCTGAGTTAAATCGCAGCGTGTTCTCGATAACGTAAATAGTAGCCATATATGATTTCTTATTGTGAGAATAGTTACCACTGTGTCATTTATCTGGGGTTTGATGCCGCGATACTAGCACCAAAGAGTAAACCTGACATTCACTCATAACTAAGAATAATCTTAATCCCCGGGTGAGAGTTTTTCTGAATTGCTTTTTATTTGTTAAATTTACTAACTATTCTGATATTTATCAATGGCTTGAGTTTTAACAAATGCTCAACAGATGTGATTTTTTTGCCCTTCATAACTTTATGAGTAATAAATTTTGCTTATTAAGCTTACTATTTGTGTATGAAATGTGGCGGTGCTACCGTAACAAAAATAATAGTGATGTTTTGTCACCTTTCATAAAAGAAAAGTAAAAAAGCAGGGGCCAACGTCATCATGGATGTTGGCGTCTGCCGACGGATGGGGTCAACAGGCTCAATGGAATGGAGGTTCTGTTATCATGGCTGTATTGATCGTAACAGATAATTATTTCTATATGCAGGGTCTGGTCAGCATGGCTGACGATGAGTGCAACATCACCTGGGTCGATAACATTGACAATGAGTATGCGCACCAGCAGTGCCAGGCACTGAGCGCCGATGATTACGTCATTATCCATTTTGCACAGATAGATAAAATGCTTTGCTCGTATCAGTATTATTTGATGAACAGTCCGGCGAAAGTGATTGTGGCTCCAGATGCCAAATTTGTCACTGATGTTTCTGACATCAACAATATCTGCTTTCTGTCTGCTGATGCGAGCGTTAAAACGGTTGAAAGCATCCTTAAGCTGAAGAAGTTTAAAGTCAGAAAAAGAAACCTCACGGTTCGTGAAGAGAAGATTATGTCATTGCTGATTATTGGTAACTTAATTAATGACATTTCTAAAACACTTGGTCTGAGTATCAAGACAGTGAGTTTACATAAAAGTAATACCAGCAATAAGGTCGGCTTGTTGAATAACAACAACATTACCATGCTTGCCTTAATGCGTTTTATCTTGCCGGCATCAGGGACCGACATGATTCTTATTTAATGTTGTATTACTGCAGTGTTATTGCGTTTTATTTTCACGGAAATCTATTAAGTTTTATCGATTGTATTCAATTTTTGCATTTAAGAACATCCTGTTCTTAAGGGTAATGGCTCCATAAATAACTATGGAACAGCACGGGCGATATAAAGCCTTTTATTTTTCTCAGGTGATGAATATGAAATTGAAAATGTTAGCAGCAGCTCTTGTGACGACTTTCTGTGTGGGCGCTGTTCAGGCAGCAGACGTTACGGCTCAGGCCGTCGCAACCTGGTCGGCAACGGCAAAAAAAGACACCACCAGCAAACTGGTTGTGACACCTCTGGGTAGCCTGGCTTTCCAGTATGCAGAAGGAATTAAAGGCTTTAACACCCAGAAAGGTCTGTTCGATGTTGCGATTGAAGGGGATGCGACTGCGACAGCATTTAAACTGACCTCCCGTCTGATTACCAACACCCTGACTCAGCTGGATACCTCCGGTTCGACGCTGAATGTCGGTGTGGATTATAACGGCGTTGCCGTCGAAAAAGCGGCTGATACCGTCATGATCGATACGGCGAATGGCGTTCTGGGCGGCAACCTTAGCGCGCTGTCTAACGGTTACAACCAGGCTGGCCGCGCTACCGCACAGGATGGTTTCAACTTCTCAATCATCAGCGGCACCGCCGATGGTACGAATGCAGTCAACGATTACAGCACGCTGCCGGAAGGGATCTGGAGCGGTGACGTCAGCGTCCAGTTCGACGCGACCTGGACCAGCTGATTTCTCTGTAGCACGAGCAGGGGGGATTCCCCCTGCTTTCTTCCACGGACCGAATTCATATGAAAAACCGCATTCTGGCTATCAGCCTGTATTTTTGCGCCATCATGCCGGCCCTGGCACTGGATGTTGGCGATATTTCTTCATTTATGAACAGCGACGCCAGCGTGCTCAGTAAAGAGATTAAAAATACCACCGAGAGTGGACGTTTAATCAATATCCATGTTGAACGTCTTTCCTCACCGCTTGAAGGCGGCAGCGTGATTCCGATGGACACTCAGGATGAAGTGCTGCTGACACCCGCCAGCCTGCTACTGCCCGCGAAGAGTCGTGATGTCATTCGCTTTTTCTACAAAGGCCCGGCGGATAGTAAAGAGCGCTACTACCGCATCGTCTGGTTCGATCAGGCGTTGAGCGATGCGCAGCGCGATAGTGCCAGGCGCAGTGCGGTTGCTACCGCATCGGCCCGTATCGGCACCATCCTGGTCGTTGCCCCACGCAAGGCGGATTACCGCTATCAGTATGCCAACGGAACGCTGGTGAATACCGGCAATGCCACGCTACGTATCCTGGCTTACGGCCCCTGCCTGAAGCCCGCAGATGGCAAAGAATGCAAAGAAAACTATTACCTCATGCCCGGCAAAGAGCGCCGTTTCACCCGCGTGAATGTTGCCGATAAAAAAGGGCGGGTCGCACTCTGGCAAGGCGAGCAGTTTGTTCCCGTAAAATAACAATTGTGCTGACGGAATCAGGTTATGCCTTTACGACGGATTTCACCTGAGCTGAAAACGCTCATTGCCTGTGGTATGGCCATTTTTACTCTTCCGCTTAGTGTGAATGCTGCTCCGCAGCAGGTGCAGCAAATTGGCGGCGTGGTGATTCCCCAGGCATTCAGCCAGGCGCTACAGGATGGAATGAGTATTCCACTGTTTCTTCACCTGGAAGGCAGTGCGGGGACGCAGGACGACCAGCGGCTTGGCAGTGCGTTTATCTGGCTGGATGCCGGCACGCTTCGCGTCCGTCATATTCAGCTGGAAGAGCGCGGTGACAACGCCAGCGTGAGCGAACAAACCCGAAAAACGCTGACTGAACTGGCGAATGAACCCTTCAACAGCGATTTACACATCGCGCTCACCCGCGATGCGCAGCTGCAGCTCAGCCTGCGGCAACTGCTGCTGCAACTGGTCGTGAAACGAGAAGCGCTGGGAACCGTCCTGCGCTCGCGCAGTGAAGATATCGGCCAGTCCAGCGTTAACAGCATCAGCAGCAGTCTGAACTATAACCTCGGCGTCTATAACAACCAGATGCGTAACGCGGGCAACAGTACGTCCAGCTATCTGTCGTTAAACAGCGTCAGCTCCCTGCGCGAGCACCATATTGTGTTGGACGGGTCGCTCTACGGCACCGGAACCAGCAATCAGGATAGCGAAATTTATAAGGCCATGTATGAGCGTGATTTCGCCGGGCATCGCTTTGCCGGCGGGATGCTGGATACGTGGAATTTACAGTCGCTTGGACCGATGACCGCCATTTCTGCCGGGAAAATCTACGGCGCATCCTGGGGAAACCAGGCCAGCTCAACGGTGTTTGATAATTCACAATCGGTCACGCCGATCGTGGCTTTCTTGCCTGCCGCGGGTGAAGTGCATTTGTCGCGCGACGGGCGTCTGCTGAGCGTACAGAACTTCGTGATGGGTAACCACGAAGTGGACACCCGGGGCCTGCCATACGGCATTTATGATGTGGACGTTGAGGTGATCGTCAATGGCCGGGTGGTCAGCAAGCGTACTCAGCGGGTGAATAAACTCTTCAGTCGCGGGCGCGGAGCGGGCGCACCGCTGGCCTGGCAGGTGTGGGGCGGCAGCTTCCATATGGATCGCTGGTCAGAGAGCGGCAAGAAGAGCAAACCGGCAAAAGAGAGCTGGCTGGCAGGGGCGTCGACATCCGGCTCCGTGGGCACGCTCAGCTGGGCGGCAACCGGCTACGGTTATGATAGCAATGCCGTCGCCGAGACGCGTCTGACCGTACCACTGACGGAGTCTGTCAACGTTAACCTGCAAAATATGCTGGCCAGCGATAGCTCCTGGAGCAGCATTGGCAGCATCAGCGCCGCGTTGCCCGGCGGTTTTAGCACCGTCTGGGTTAACCAGGAAAAAACCATTATTGGCGACAGGTTGCGGCGCAGCGATGCCGATAACCGGGCGATTGGCGGAACCCTTAACCTGAACCCGCTGTGGTCAAAGCTGGGGACCTTTAGCATTAGCTACAACGATGACCGTCGCTACAACAGCCATTACTACACGGCGGATTATTATCAGACTCTCTTTAGCGGGGCCTTCGGTTCGCTGGGCCTGCGTGCCGGTATTCAGCGCTTCAATAATGGCGGCGGCGGTAGCAGTAGCAGTACCGGGAAATATATCGCGCTCGACTTCTCACTCCCCCTGGGGAACTGGTTCAGCGCCGGTATGACCCACCAGAACGGCTATACGATGGCAAACCTTTCCGCCCGTAAACAGTTTGATGAGGGCGTGGTACGTACCCTTGGGGCCAATATTTCGCGGGCGATCTCCGGTGATACCGGCGATGACAAAACGCTGAGCGGCGGCGGCTATGCCCAGTTCGATACCCGCTATGCCAATGGCACCCTCAATATTAACAGCGGCGCTGACGGCTATGTGAATACCAACCTGACCGCCAGCGGTAGCGTCGGCTGGCAGGGGCGAAATATTGCCGCCAGCGGACGCACCGATGGCAACGCCGGCGTGATTTTTAACACCGATCTCGATGATGACGGCAAGCTGAGCGCCAGGGTCAACGGACGGGTCATCCAGCTGACCGGCAAACGCAATTATCTGCCGCTTTCGCCGTACAGCCGTTACGAAGTCGAGCTGCAAAACAGTAAGAACTCAATCGACAGCTACGACATTGTCAGCAACCGCAAGAGCAGTCTGACGCTCTACCCGGGCAACGTGGCGGTGATCGAGCCGGAAGTGAAACAGATGGTGACCGTTTCCGGGCGCATCCGCGCCGAAGATGGAACGCTGCTGGCCAATGCACACATCAATAACCATATTGGCCGGACCCGTACCGATAACACCGGAGGATTCGTTATGGACGTGGATAAAAAATACCCCACCATCGATTTCACCTACGGCAATAACCAAAGCTGTGAAGTCGGGCTTGAGATAAGTCAGGCGCGCGGGGCGGTGTGGGTCGGCGATGTCGTCTGCACGGGTCTGAAAACTTACGCCAGCGCGCAGCAGGCAGGAGAAGGTCATGAAAGCTAAGTGGTTCCCGTTGGTAAGCCTGTTTATCGTCGCGCTGTGCGCGGTGCGGGCAGAGGCGGCGGTAACGAAAACAACCTGGGCAGACGCGGCAGCGGTGCAGTTTGTTTTTGTGGAAAACAACTCCGATGATAACTTTTTCGCCACGCCGGGCGGCGTGCTGGATCCGCGCATGACCGGCGCCAGTCGTTGGACCGGGCTGAAATATACCGGTAGCGGCACTATCTACCAGCAGAGTCTGGGCTATATCGATAACGGCTATAACACCGGGCTGAATGCCAACTGGAAGTTTGACATGTGGCTGGAAAACTCGCCGGTGTCGAATCCCCTGAGCGGGCTGCGCTGCATCAACTGGTACGCCGGTTGCGATATGGCGACCAGTCTGATTTTGCCTCAGGTCACCGATGCGAACGGCTTTTACGGTGTGACGGTGACCTCCGGTGGACAAAAATGGATGCACGGCATGATGTCGGACGCTTTCTACCAGTATCTGCAGCAGATGCCGGTAGGCGGCAGCATGTCGATGACGATCAACGCCTGCCAGACTTCCGTCTCCTACGATGCAAGCAGCGGAGCGCGCTGCAAAGATCAGGCCTCCGGCGCCTGGTACGTGCGTAAAGTGACCCATACTAAAGCGGCAAACTTAAAGCTGATTAACACCCATTCTCTGACCGAAGTCTTTATCAATAGCGATGGGATCCCGACGCTGGGCGAGGGCAGCTCGAACTGTCGCGCGCAGACGATTGGTACCCGTAGCGGTCTGAGCTGCAAGATGGTCAACTATGCGTTGCAGCATAATGGGCTGAGCAACACTTCGATTCATATTTTCCCGGCGATTAACAACACGTCGCTGACCTCGGCGGTGAATATCTATGATATGCAGTTCAGCCTCGATGGTAACAGCTGGAAACCGGTCAGCAGCAATGCCTACTACTATACGTTTAACGAGATGAAATCCTCGGATTCGGTCTACATCTTCTTTTCCAGCAACTTCTTTAAGCAGATGGTGGCGCTGGGTATCAGTGATATTAATACCAAGGATCTGTTTAATTTCCGCTTCCAGAACACCACTTCGCCGGAGTCCGGCTGGTATGAGTTTTCTACCTCCAACTCGCTGATTATCAAACCGCGTGATTTCAGCATCAGCATTATTTCCGATGAGTACAGCAGTTCGCCGTCGCGCGAAGGGTATGTCGGGGCGGGGCAGCCGTCACTGGATTTTGGTTATATCGTCACCACCAGCGGAAAAACCGCCGCCGATGAAGTCCTGATCAAAGTGACCGGCCCGTCGCAGTCGATCGCCGGGCGTTCATATTGCCTGTTCAGTTCTGCGGACGGGGTGACAAAGGTGCCTTTCCCCGGGCTGCTGACGTTTACCACCCAGACCGGAACGACCAAAAATTATGATGCCGGCTGTGATGACAGCTGGCGCGATATGACGGATGCGCTGTGGCTGACGACGCCGTGGACAGATGCTTCCGGCGATATTGGCGTGATGAACAAGACGACGGTGAAATTTTCCATCCCGATGAACGACAGTATTTCGTTGAGAACGGTAGATGACGATGGCTGGTTTGGTGAAGTGAGTGCTTCAGGAGAGATTCATGTTCAGGCGACATGGCGCAATATTAATTAACCTGCTCCAGACCGTCGCGTGGTTGCTGCTCCTGGGCCTACCAACGGCGGGCCTGGCGATTTCCGTCGGTAATTTAACCTTTTCGCTGGGCGCAGAGGAGAGCTTTGTCGCCAAACGGGTACTGAATAACAACCCGAGCGCGCGGCTCTATCAGATTTCCGTCGTCGGGATAGACCGGCCGGGAGGTAATGAGGTTCGCTCTCGTCCGGCAGATGGCGAACTGCTCTTTGCCCCGCGTCAGCTCACCTTGCAGGCCGGGCAAGGGGAATATTTTAAATTTTATTATCATGGCCCGCAGGATAATCGTGAACGTTATTACCGGGTTTCGTTTCGCGAAATTCCCACCCGAAACCGCATTGGCCGTACTGCGGCCGGTGGATCGGTAGGTATTGATCCGGTGGTGGTGATGGAAACTATTATGGTGGTACGCCCGCGGCAGGTGCAGTTCAAATGGGCCTTCGATCGGCAGGCGGGAAGCGTCAGCAACAGCGGCAATACCTGGTTTAAACTGCTGATCAAGCCGGGATGCGATGCAACGGAAGAAGAGGGTGAGGCCTGGTACTTACGGCCAGGAGATGTGGTTCGCCAGGCGGCGCTGCGCCAGCCTGGGAATAAATACATTATCTATAATGATAAATTTATTAAAATATCAAAGGATTGCGAGTAGGCTTTGCCGATAAATAAAAAAGCCTCCCGCAGGAAGCTTTTTTATTATCAGGTCATGACCATCGGCCATTGGGGGGGCGTCTGACTCATGACTTCGATCATGACGTCTTTGATATTGCCCCAGATTTTCGCGATATCCAGCAGCGTGATCCCCAACAAGCCGGTGGCGAACCAGCAGGCCGCCACCAGGCCGATGCAGCTACAAATAACGGCTAAACCGGCATAGTCACTTTTGCGTAGCTGAATGTTCATCGAGCTGGCTAAAAACATCAGAACCGCGCTCACCAGCGGCCAGCGCAAAAGTATGACACTGGTAGTTATGGAAGCCATCAACCTCATCCTCAAAGAAAATCGGCTGCCTTTGACAACCTGGCGAGACTGACGATGACGTGGCGCTCTGGCTATCTACGGGCAATCAGGAGAATAATGAAACATTGTTCTTGTTTCATCAAGTTGTGTGAACTATATCACATTTGCTGTTTTATTCACCAGCCCAAAATGCGCGTTTTTGGTGGTTTTTAAAGCCGCGCTTTTATTGTGGATAATGAGGGTGGGGCATTTTACCGCGACCTCAAACAGGCAACCTGATTTTCGCGGCGTCCGGTTTCTTTTTTTGTGCTCGTTATCTACGGCTTTTATTACATATTCTTGCCGATCGGACGGATAAACCGAATCAGCGAACGACACTGTTTTTATAATGCCGAGAGTGTTTCTCGATTCTCTGCGAAATTAGTATTATTCATCATTATTGAGGGTGGGGTTTTTACATCAAATGACTGGTTGCTGAAAATAGTCTCTGTTGTATAACAACGAGTGTGATCTTTTACCGTGATAAGGCATATCGTATGGATAAAAAACGGAAATGAATCGTCGCACATTGCACAACGTGTTGAGAATATTGGGAGTGACGCTGGTGGTTCTGCTCCCCGTCGTGCTGGCGCTGTGGTTTGCGCAAATCAGAGCCAAAGCCGAAACCTCCGACCGGCTTCATGCATTTTCACAACTGGCGCTACAGAAAACGGAAATGGTTGTTTATGAAGCCGATCGCGCGCGTGAAAAAGCCTTGCAGTTTAAGGGGACAATATGCTCTTTCGCACATCAGCAATATATGTTGTCGGTTGTTCGCAGCCTGCTTTATGTCGATGATTTAATTTATGCCGACGGTACGCGTTTGTTTTGCTCGACTGCTGTCCGCCCCGATACCGCATGGCGTATTCCGCCGGCGAATTATACAAAAAAGCCGGATATCGCTATCTACTACTATCGGGATACGCCTTTCTATCCCGGTTTTGCGATGAACTATATGCAGCGAGGGCACTACATTGCGGTTATTAATCCGCTCTCCTACAGTTCGTTAATATCGAGTGATAAAGATTTATCCTACGGTTTGTACGATACAAAAACGAATCAGTTTTTTTCCACCAGTAAAAATGCCGACCCCGCGGTACTGCATGGTCTGATTCGTCAGGAAGATGCCTTTTTTCGGCACGGTAACCGGGTGTACACCGTGGCTCATTCCGCCATCCGCCCGATCGCCGTGATTATGTCTACCTCATACGCCAGTTATTACCAGAGCTTTTATGATCAGGTGACGCTCACCCTGCCGCTGGGGGGGATTTGCAGCATTTTGATCTTACTGGTGTGGTGGCGCACCCGGCAGCAATACCATTCGCCGCGAAATATGCTGCAACGCGCGCTCAATCGGCGTCAGCTGTGCCTGCATTATCAGCCGATAATCGATATCGAAAACAACCGCTGCGTCGGAGCCGAAGCGCTGCTGCGCTGGCCGGGATTTGAAGGGCCGGTGATGACGCCGGCGGAGTTTATCCCTCTGGCGGAAAACGAAGGGATGATTGCGCAGGTTACCGATTACGTGGTGGATGAGTTATTTTCCGAACTCGGGGAGTTTTTGGCCGGGCATCCGCATCTGTATATTGCGATTAACCTGTCGGCCACCGATTTCCACTCTTCGCGGCTCATTGCCCAAATCGGTGAAAAGGCGCGGAGCTATGCGGTGAATATCGATCAAATTAAAATTGAAGTCACCGAGCGCGGATTTATTGACGTGCAGAAAACGATGCCGGTCATCCAGGCATTCCGCGAAGCCGGGTATGAAATTGCCATTGATGACTTCGGCACCGGCTATTCCAATCTGTATAATCTCCACTCGCTTAACGTGGATATCCTGAAGATCGATAAATCGTTTATCGATACGCTCACTACCAATAGCACCAGCTACACGATCGCCGAGCATATTATTGAAATGGCCCGCAGCCTGCATTTAAAGACCGTTGCCGAAGGCGTCGAAACGGCGGACCAGGTTAACTGGCTGCGAAAACGCGGGGTCCGGTATTGTCAGGGCTGGCACTTTGCGAAAGCGATGCCGCCACAGGAGTTCAGGCAGTGGCTGGCCAACGCTCCCGGGCTGCTCAGCCCTTGCATGTGAACGCTCAGGCGGAAATTTGATGACGATAATCGCTGGGGGTACGATCGAACTCCCGGCGAAATACCCGTGAGAACGTCTGCTGCGACACGTAGCCCAGATCCATCGCAATATCAAAGATCGGTCGCTGGGTTGTCCGAAGCGCCTCTGCGGCCAGCAACAGCCGGCGCTGGCGGATGTAATCGCCCAGCGTTTGATGCATCACGGCGCGGAACATCCGCTGGAGGTACCATTTTGAATACCCGGATTTTCTGGCGACTACATCAATGTTAAGTGGTTGATCGATATGTTCATCAATCCATTCAATAAGCGTTTGGATAATATCCTGATGGGACATAAAGCGGCCTCTCTCAATTCTCGATTCGTCGTTTTGTCTGCGGGCGAGTATAATTCCTCAAGTTAACTTGAGGTAAAGCGCTTTTATGGAAAAGAAATCCCCCCGTATTAAAATGCTGTTGACCCCCGGTGAGGTGGCAAAGCGTACCGGCGTTGCCGTCTCCGCCCTGCATTTCTATGAAAGCAAAGGGTTAATTCACAGCCAGCGTAATGCCGGTAATCAGCGGCGCTATCGCCGCGATGTACTGCGCGCGGTGGCAATCATCAAGATTGCCCAACGAATCGGCATTCCGCTGTCGACCATTGGTGATGCGTTCGGCGTGTTGCCGGAAGGGCATAACCTCAGCGCGAAGGAGTGGAAACAGCTCTCATCGCAGTGGCGGGAGGAGCTTGATCGGCGTATTCATACCCTGACCGCGCTGCGCGACCAGCTGGATGGCTGTATCGGCTGCGGCTGTCTGTCGCGACGCGACTGCCCGCTGCGCAACCCGGGAGATAAGCTGGGTGAAGAGGGGACCGGCGCGCGGCTACTGGAGGATGACGTATAAAACTAAAGCGCCACAACAGGGCGCTTTAGTTGTTTTCCGGTCTTTGTCTTTAATACTATCCTGGTCGTTCGCAGGAGGGTTTCCCCCGACGTCGGCTCACCTCGGTATTGCGCAAGATGTTGATGGAGGTTCCGGATTGCGCCGACAACTTAATTGTGGCACAGCCCGGCTTTTTCACCCGTTTATTTCGGCGAAATTTTTCCGCCAATCGCCGTCAGTTCCTATAGTTAATTTGAACGAATTACGGGAGAACCTCCATGCTGACGGTACATCATCTCAATCAATCGCGATCCCAGCGCGTGCTGTGGGCGCTTGAAGAACTCCAGTTGCCTTATCGCATTGTCAGCTACCAGCGGGAAAAAAATATGCTGGCGCCGCCGGCGTTAAAGCAGATCCACCCGCTCGGAAAATCCCCGGTAGTGGAAGATAACGGCTACGTGCTGGCGGAATCGGGCGCCATCCTGGAGTACCTGCAGGAAACCTACGATAGCGACCAACGGTTCAGACCGCAGGCGATGGCGGATAAGCTGCAATACCGTTTCTGGCTGCACTATGCCGAGGGTTCACTGATGCCGCTGATGTTGATGAAACTGGTGTTTGCCAGCCTCGGTAAACCGCCCATTCCGCTCGGGATGCGCACGCTGGGCAATGCCCTGGGCAAAGGGGTACAGAAGGCCTGGCTGGACCGGCAAATCGCCACGCACGCTCGCTATATTGAGGATCATCTCTCCTGTCAGCCGTGGTTTGCCGGCGCGCAGCTCAGCATGGCCGATATCCAGATGAGCTTTCCGGTCATGGCGCTGCTGGCGCGCGGCGGCATCAAGGATCTGCCGCGGATCGGACAGTGGGTGCAGCGTATAGAGCAGCGTCCGGCCTGGCAGAAAGCGATTGAACGCGGCGGCCCGTTCACCCTGCCGGAATGAGGTAGTGATTTTTGTGATGACCGCGGTGAATTGCTATCAGCGCAATACAAAAATGTTACCGGATTGCGCATAGACGACAACGTTTGCGCATCGGCTGGTTATTTCATGAACGCCATAAGCAAAATTTAGCGAATTAACACAAACTTCAGTTGAAAAGGCCCGTCTAAAGGCTGGATAATCGTTTGCCTTTGTATTTTGCTCGCTATTTATCCCTGTTCTGGGGGGAGCAAATACATTCTGACCACCGTTATTGTATGCGCGGAGTTAAACGTTTGCTTTTTTGCAGCCCCCCTGGCGCTGCGAGGTCGCACAAGGAGATCGCGTTTAGCTGGCAGTGGATGGTCCACCACGCATACGGACGAACGATTAAAATTTTCAGGGGAAGTTTTCTATGTCTACGCCTTCAGCGCGTACCGGCGGTTCATTAGACGCCTGGTTTAAAATTTCAGCTCGTGGCAGCTCCGTTCGTCAGGAGATTGTTGCCGGTTTAACCACCTTCCTGGCGATGGTGTACTCGGTCATTGTTGTCCCGGGCATGTTGGGTAAAGCCGGGTTTCCTCCGGCAGCCGTGTTCGTCTCCACTTGTCTGGTCGCCGGCGTAGGCTCTCTGGTGATGGGGCTGTGGGCAAACCTGCCGCTGGCCATCGGCTGTGCTATTTCGCTGACCGCGTTCACCGCCTTCAGCCTGGTGCTGGGGCAGCACATCAGTATTCCGGTTGCGCTGGGCGCCGTGTTCCTGATGGGCGTGCTGTTTACCATTATCTCCGCCACCGGTATTCGTAGCTGGATCCTGCGCAATTTACCGCAGGGCGTTGCGCACGGCACCGGGATAGGTATCGGCCTGTTTCTGCTGCTGATCGCCGCCAACGGCGTGGGCCTGGTGATTAAAAACCCGCTGGACGGTTTGCCGGTGGCGCTGGGTCACTTCAACAGCTTCCCGGTGATTATGTCGCTGGTGGGGCTGGCGGTGATTATTGGTCTCGAAAAAATGAAAGTGCCGGGCGGTATTCTGCTGACCATTATCGGCATTTCGATCGTCGGGCTGATTTTTGACCCGAGCGTTCATTTCTCCGGTATTTTCGCGATGCCGTCGCTGAGCGACGACAAAGGCAACTCGCTGATTGGCAGCCTCGATATCATCGGCGCGCTGAACCCGGTAGTTCTGCCAAGCGTTCTGGCGCTGGTGATGACGGCGGTATTTGATGCCACCGGCACTATTCGCGCCGTGGCGGGGCAGGCAAACCTGCTGGATAAAGACGGGCAGATTATCAACGGCGGTAAAGCCTTGACCACCGACTCCCTGAGCAGCGTCTTCTCCGGCGTGGTCGGGGCGGCGCCGGCGGCGGTGTATATCGAATCCGCGGCAGGTACTGCGGCGGGCGGCAAAACCGGCCTCACCGCGGTGACCGTTGGCGTGCTGTTCCTGCTGATTCTGTTCCTCTCCCCGCTCTCTTATCTGGTACCTGCGTATGCCACGGCGCCAGCGCTGATGTACGTCGGTCTGCTGATGCTGAGCAACGTGGCGAAAATCGATTTTAATGATTTCGTCGATGCGATGGCCGGGCTTATCACCGCGGTCTTTATTGTGCTGACCTGTAACATCGTAACCGGCATCATGATCGGCTTTGCCGCCCTGGTCATTGGCCGTCTGGTGTCCGGCGAGTGGCGCAAGCTGAATCTGGGAACCGTTATCATCGCGGCCGCGCTGGTGATCTTCTACGCCGGTGGGTGGGCTATTTAAGCTTTTCTTGCGAATAGCGGGCGGCTCAGGCCGCCCGTTTTATTTTTAAGCCACATCCTGTTTCCTTTTGCGTTAATCTGAGTAGCGTATTATCCAGAGACATGACGCCTCCGGTGTATACCCGTCATACTTCAAGTTGCATGAGCGTTGGCTGTCCTCGCTCACCCCAGCCACTTACTTCAGTAAGCTCCTGGGGATTCCCTGCGTCGCCGCCTGCCTGCAACTCGAATTATTGAGGGTATAAAATAAGAAAACCCAGCAAACAGGGAACACATGGAAATATTCTTCACCATACTCATTATGACCCTCGTGGTCTCTCTCTCCGGGGTGGTTACACGCGTACTGCCCTTTCAGGTTCCACTACCACTGATGCAAATCGCCATTGGCGCGCTGTTGGCGTGGCCGACGTTTGGTTTGCATGTTGAATTCGACCCCGAGCTGTTCCTGGTCCTGTTTATCCCGCCGCTGCTTTTTGCCGACGGCTGGAAGACGCCGACCCGTGAATTTATTGAGCACGGACGAGAAATCCTCGGGCTGGCGCTGGCGCTGGTGCTGGTGACGGTGGTAGGTATTGGCTTTCTCATTTACTGGATCGTGCCGGGTATTCCGCTGATTCCCGCCTTTGCCCTGGCGGCGGTGCTGTCACCGACCGATGCCGTGGCGCTGTCAGGTATCGTGGGCGAAGGGCGCATTCCGAAAAAAATTATGGGAATTTTGCAGGGCGAGGCGTTGATGAACGATGCCTCCGGCCTGGTCTCGCTGAAGTTTGCCGTCGCCGTGGCGATGGGCACGATGGTCTTTACCGTCGGCGGTGCCACGGTCGAGTTCCTCAAGGTCGCCATCGGCGGTATCCTCGCCGGGTTTGTCGTGAGCTGGCTGTATGGTCGTTCGATGCGCTTCCTCAGCCGCTGGGGCGGCGACGAGCCGGCGACGCAGATTGTTCTGCTGTTCCTGCTGCCGTTTGCCTCCTACCTGATCGCGGAACATATCGGTGTATCCGGGATCCTGGCGGCGGTGGCGGCGGGGATGACCATCACCCGTTCCGGCGTGATGCGCACCGCGCCGCTGGCCATGCGTCTGCGTGCGAACAGTACCTGGGCGATGCTGGAATTTGTCTTTAACGGCATGGTCTTCCTGCTGTTGGGTCTGCAGCTGCCGGACATTCTGTCAACGTCGCTGGTGGCGGCGGAAGCGGATCCTAATGTTGAAACCTGGATGCTGTTTACCGACATTATTCTGATCTACGCCGCGCTGATGCTGGTGCGTTTTGGCTGGCTGTGGACGATGCGCAAATTAAGCCAGCGTTTCCTGAAGAGGAAACCGATGGAATTTGGCTCGTGGACCACTCGTGAACTGCTGATCTCCTCCGTTGCCGGGGTACGCGGGGCGATAACCCTCGCCGGTGTGCTGTCGATTCCGCTGCTGCTGCCTGACGGTAACGTCTTCCCGGCCCGCTATGAGCTGATCTTTTTGGCCGCCGGGGTGATTCTGTTCTCGCTGTTTGTCGGGGTGATTGCGCTACCGATTTTGCTCCGCCACATTGAGTCGAGCGACCATGTTCAGCAGCGTAAAGAAGAGCGGCTGGCGCGCGCGGCGACGGCAGATGTGGCGATTGTCGCGATTCAGAAAATGGAGGAGCGTCTGGCGGCTGACACCAAAGAGAATATTGATAACCAGCTGCTGACCGAGGTCAGTTCGCGGGTGATTGGTAATCTGCGCCGCCGCGTCGACGGACGCAACGATGTCGAAACCTCCATCCTCGAAGAGCAGCTTGAGCGTCGGTTCCGCCTGGCGGCGCTGCGTTCAGAACGCGGAGAGCTGTATCATCTTCGTGCGACCCGGCAGATCAGCAATGAAACGCTGCAGAAGCTGCTCCACGACCTTGACCTGCTGGAAGCGCTGCTAATCGAAGATCAGTAGCAGCGTACCGCTTCCCCGGCGGCGCTACGCTGGCCGGGCGATGAATTCAGTATGACTGTTTTTGTCGCCCGGCCAGGCGCAACGCGCCGCCTCCGGGCACTCACTCCAGCCAGAACGCCTTACTGCATTCCAGCCACGCCTGCGCGCTGTGCGACAGATAAACGCCTTCCCGCCAGATCATCCCCAGTTCCCAGTGCAACTCACTCTGCAGCGGTATCCAGCAAAAATTCTGCGCGTCGAGACGTTCGCAGATCGGTTGCGGCAGTATGGCCACGCCGATGCCCGCCTGCACCATGGCCGCGAGGAAGTCCCACTGTCCGCTGCGCACCGCGATGCGGGGCTTCACATCATGACAGGTAAACAGCGCCATCAGCTGCCGGCTCAGCGCGAAATCTTCGTTATAAATGACCAGGGGATGGGCGGCGAGGGCTTCCGGCGAGAGTGACTGAACGTTTTCCCACGCCTCGGTTCTCGGCGTCAGCACGCACAGCGGATGGTTGAAGAGCGGCAGCGTGCTCAGGCCGCTGTCTTCGTCTACCGGCAGCGCCGTCATGGCGAGATCCAGTTCGCCGTTGCTCACCGCCTGCTGAACCGTCAGTCCGCCGAACTCAGCAATTTTCAGCTCCACGCCCGGGTAGCGCTGGCGAAACAGGCCGATCGGTTCTGCCATCAGCATCCCGACCATCGGCGGAATCCCCAGTCTCAGGATCCCTTTGTGCAGGTGATTAATATCGCTCAGCTCCGATTCCAGCTGATGAAATTCCCCCAGAATCGCCTGCCCACGCTCAAAAACAACCCGACCGGTATCGGTCAACAGGAGCCGGCGGCCATCGCGAATCAACAGGGTGCAGTTCAGCTCATCTTCCAGATTTTTGAGCATTTTGCTGATCGTGGGCTGTGTGACGAAAAGTTTTTCCGCGGCGCGCGTAAAACTCTGCTGACGCACCACTTCGACAAAATAGCGCAGCGTTCGGATATCCATAATTATTCCCAGAGACTATACCTGTGATGATTTTAATTCATTTCTGTCCGCTCAGGCGGCTCTCTATACTGCACACCTCGCTTCTTTTTCAGGAATTTCGCTCATGGCCTTCGCGCCAGCTCGTGTGACCCCCTTCGTTGTACAGCGCCTCCAGGTCCCGGTTCAGGTGCTGATTTATGCCGGATTGTTCGTTTGCGCTGAATATTTGGTTAACTGGCTGCATCTACCGCTGCCGGCGAACCTGGTCGGTATGTTGATGCTATTGGCGCTGATTGTCTGTCGGGTTATCCCGCTAAAATGGGTGCGGGCGGGCGCGCGCTGGCTGCTGGCGGAAATGCTGCTGTTCTTTGTTCCGGCAGTGGTGGCGGTGGTCAACTATACCCAGCTGCTGATGGTCGATGGCTGGCGGATCATGCTGGTGATTGCGCTGAGTACCCTGATGGTGCTGGGGGCTACGGCATGGGTGGTGGATAAAGTGTATCGCTATGAAGTCAGCCGGATGAAGCATGAGTGATTTTCAACTGAGCGTCCTGTGCCTGGTTGTGACGCTGGCACTCTATTTCGCCAATAAGCGCCTGTATCGCCGCTTCCACAGGCTGCCGCTGATGCCGCTGGTGTTTACCCCGATACTGCTGGTGCTGATTCTGGTGTTTGGCCACATTTCCTATCAGAACTATATGGGCGAGGCCCACTGGTTGTTATGGCTGTTGGGGCCTGCAACTATCGCGTTTGCCGTCCCGGTATATGACAACCTCGCGGTCATTAAACGGCACTGGATGTCGCTGACCGCAGGGGTGACGACGGCAGTGGTGGTCGCGGTGACCAGCTCCGTGTGGCTGGCGCGACTGTTTACGCTGCCGGATGAGATTCAGCGTAGCCTGGCGGTGCGTTCGATCACGACGCCGTTTGCGCTGGCCGCGGCAAAACCGATCGGCGGTCAGCCGGAGCTGGTGGCGCTGTTTGTGGTGATCACCGGCGTGTTTGGCATGGCGGTGGGCGATGCGCTGTTTATGCGGCTCGCCATTCGTGAAGGGATGGCAAAAGGCGCTGGATTTGGCGCCGCCTCGCACGGCGCAGGCACCGCCCGTTCATATGAGCTGGGGCCGCAGGAAGGGGTGGTGGCTAGTCTGGTGATGATGTTGTCTGGCGTGGTGATGGTACTGGCGGCACCGCTGGTGCGCCTGCTGATGTTTTAATGTTCCCCGGCCGGGCGGCCGGGGAGGGTCAGGTTAGTGCGCCTGGCCGCGTTCGATACCGATCCCGGTTTGCGAACGGATAAACTGAGCGCGGAACTGCTCGCGCTCGCGCATCCCTTCCGCCGAGTTGTCGGTGGCGGAGAAAATCCAGATACCGATAAAGGCGATAGCGATAGAGAACAGCGCCGGATACTCATACGGGAATATCGCCTTTTCGTGGCCGAGGATCTGGACCCAAATCGTCGGGCCAAGGATCATCAGAACCACGGCGGTCAGCAGCCCAAGCCAGCCGCCCACCATGGCCCCGCGAGTGGTCAGCTTCGACCAGTACATCGACAGCAGTATGATCGGGAAGTTACAGCTGGCGGCGATGGAGAAGGCCAGACCCACCATGAAGGCGATGTTCTGATTTTCAAACAAAATCCCCAGCAGAATCGCCACGACGCCCAGCACCAGAACGGTGATTTTCGAAACCCGCAGCTCATCGCGCTCGCTGGCGCCTTTGCGGAAGACGTTAGCATACAGGTCGTGAGAAACCGCCGATGCGCCCGCCAGCGTCAAGCCGGCGACCACCGCCAGAATAGTGGCGAAGGCGACCGCTGAAATAAAGCCGAGGAACAGGTTGCCGCCTACCGCATCGGCCAGGTGTACCGCCGCCATATTATTGCCGCCGATCAGCACGCCCGCGGAATCTTTGAACGCGGGATTTGCGCCCACCAGCATGATCGCGCCGAAGCCGATGATAAAGGTCAGGATATAGAAGTAGCCCATAAACCCGGTGGCGTAGAACACGCTCTTACGCGCTTCTTTCGCATCGCTCACGGTGAAGAAACGCATCAGAATATGCGGCAGACCGGCGGTACCGAACATCAGACCGAGACCGAGCGACAGCGCCGATATCGGGTCTTTCACCAGTCCGCCTGGGCTCATAATCGCCGCCCCTTTCGGATGCACCGCCATCGCTTCACTGAACAGGTTGTTGAAGCTGAAACCGACGTGCTTCATGACCATGAAGGCCATAAAGCTGGCGCCGCACAGCAGCAGGACGGCCTTGATAATCTGCACCCAGGTGGTGGCGAGCATGCCGCCGAAGAGGACGTAGAGCACCATCAGCACGCCGACCAGTACCACCGCGACGTGGTAGTTCAGGCCGAACAGCAGCTGAATCAGCTTGCCTGCGCCGACCATCTGAGCAATCAAATACAGCGCCACCACCACCAGCGAACCGCAGGCGGAGAGGGTACGTATCGGCCCCTGCTTAAGGCGATAGGAGGCGACGTCAGCGAAGGTGTAGCGCCCGAGGTTACGCAGGCGCTCGGCGATCAGGAACAGAATTATCGGCCAGCCGACCAGGAAACCGAGGGAGTAAATCAGCCCGTCGTAGCCGGAGGTGTAGACCAGCGCGGAAATACCGAGGAAAGAGGCGGCCGACATAAAGTCGCCGGCAATCGCCAGCCCGTTCTGAAAACCGGTGATATTTCCGCCCGCGGTATAGTAATCGCTGCGTGAGCGAACGCGTTTTGACGCCCAGTAGGTGATATACAGCGTCAGGGCGACAAAGATCAGGAACATGACGATCGCCTGCCAGTTCGTCGGCTGGCGTTGTACCGCGCCGGTGATGGCGTCAGCGGCACTCGCGGTAAAAGGGAGCGTGGCGGCAATCGCCGTCAGGACTTTCTTCATGATGCGTGCACCTCGTTGATAACGCTTTTGGTCAGACGGTCAAAGTCTCCGTTAGCCCGCCAGACATAAATCCCGGTGAGGACAAAAGAGATAACGATAACGCCGATGCCGATCGGGATGCCTCGGGTGACGCTGGTGCCGGCATGCAGCGGCGTGCCCAGCCAGCCAGGGGCGAAAGCGATGAGTAGAATAAAGCCCACGTAGATCACCAACATAATCAGTGACAGGATGGCGGCAAACCTTTGCCGGGTTGCAACTAACTCCCTGAAATGCGCACTATCTTCTATCCGCTGACAAAGTTGCTCATTCATTACAGCGTCTCCAGAGGTACCCTTTTTGTCATCCGCGCGCTGACCGTCGGCAGCACTTATCCGCCCGGCAATGTGCTGTCGGGAAGAGAGGGTGCTTCCTGCTGTCCTGCTACGTGGAATCCTTAGGGCGTATGATTTATGTCCTCTCCCCTGACGGGGAGAGGGTGTAGGGAATGAGTCCGTTTACGACGGCATCGCAATAGCCTGCTTCTCTTCGAGCAGTTTTTCCACGACGCCCGGATCCGCCAGTGTTGACGTATCGCCGAGGTTGCTGGTATCGCCCGCGGCAATCTTGCGCAGGATACGACGCATGATCTTGCCCGAGCGGGTTTTCGGTAATGAATCGGTCCAGTGGAGCACGTCCGGCGTGGCCAGCGGGCCAATCTCTTTGCGTACCCAGTTGCGCACCTCCGCATACAGCTCCGGCGTCGGCTCTTCACCGTGATTGAGCGTGACGTAAGCGTAAATCGCCTGACCTTTGATGTTATGCGGAATACCGACCACGGCCGCTTCGGCGATTTTCGGATGCGATACCAGCGCCGATTCGATCTCTGCGGTCCCCAGACGATGGCCAGATACGTTCAGAACGTCGTCCACGCGGCCGGTGATCCAGAAGTAGCCATCTTCATCGCGACGAGCGCCGTCGCCGCTGAAATACATATTTTTGAAGGTGGAGAAGTAGGTCTGTTCAAAGCGCTCGTGGTCGCCGAACAGGGTTCGCGCCTGTCCCGGCCAGGAGTCGGCGATGGCCAGGTTACCTTCGGTCGCGCCCTCCAGCGGAGTGCCTTCATTGTCGACCAGCACCGGCTGCACGCCGAAGAACGGACGCGTGGCGGAACCCGCTTTCAGCTCAATGGCGCCCGGCAGCGGAGTAATCATGAAGCCACCGGTTTCAGTTTGCCACCAGGTATCCATCACCGGGCATTTCTCGTTGCCAATCTTCTTCCAGTACCACTCCCAGGCTTCCGGGTTAATCGGCTCGCCGACCGAGCCCAGAATACGCAGAGAAGAGCGGTCGGTGCCTTCGATGGCCTTATCGCCTTCCGCCATCAGCGCACGGATCGCCGTCGGCGCGGTGTAGAGAATATTGACCTTGTGCTTATCGACGACCTGACACATCCGCGCCGGCGTCGGCCAGTTCGGCACCCCTTCAAACATCAGCGTGGTGGCGCCGCAGGCCAGCGGGCCGTACAGCAGATAGCTGTGGCCGGTCACCCAGCCTACGTCGGCAGTACACCAGTAGATGTCGCCCGGATGGTAGTCGAAGACATATTTGAAGGTGGTGGCGGCATAGACCAGGTAGCCGCCGGTGGTGTGCAGCACCCCTTTGGGCTTACCGGTTGAACCGGAGGTATAGAGGATGAACAGCGGGTCTTCCGCATTCATTTCTTCCGGCTGGTGCTGGTCGCTGGCTTGCGCAATCAGGTCGCTCCACCACAGGTCGCGTCCTTCCTGCCAGTCGATTTTGCCGCCGGTGCGTTTAAGCACAACCACGTGCTCGATGCTTTTGACGTTCGGATTTTTTAACGCGTCGTCGACGTTCTTCTTCAACGGAATTGCGCGTCCGGCGCGCAGCCCTTCATCGGAAGTAATGACCAGACGCGAGTTCGAGTCAATGATACGTCCGGCAACCGCTTCGGGAGAAAAACCGCCGAAGATCACCGAGTGAATCGCGCCGATACGGGCGCAGGCCAGCATGGCGACGGCGGCTTCCGGCACCATTGGCATATAGATAGCGACGACATCGCCCTTTTTAATGCCGAGGTCGAGCAGGACGTTAGCAAAGCGGCAGACGTCGTGATGGAGCTCGCGATAAGTGATGTGTTTGCTCTGGCTGGCGTCGTCGCCTTCCCAGATAATCGCGGTCTGGTCGCCGCGTTCGGCCAGGTGGCGATCGAGGCAGTTAGCGGCAAGATTCAGCGTGCCGTCTTCATACCATTTAATAGAGACGTTGCCCGGAGCGAATGAGGTGTTCTTCACGCGCGTATAGGGCCGCATCCAGTCAAGGATTTTGCCTTGCTCACCCCAGAACGCATCCGGGTCGGTGACAGATTGGTGATACTGCGCCTTGTACTGTTCCGGGTTAATCAGGCAGCTGTCCGCAATGTTAGCGGGAATAGAGTGCTTATGTATTTGGCTCATGGCTTTTTTTCTCCTGTAGGTTGTTAAATATATGTCAAGTAAACGTTAAGAGTAGGGTCTTTCACGGCTTTGTTTGCTATTTGGGGGACAGATCACGCATTGATTCAACTGAATGAAAATCAATCAAATGAAACTTTGAAGTGAAATAATTTCAGAAATGTATTTATAGAAATGGAAGCTATGAAATTTTTTTTATAACAGATACTTATGCAACGGAAGTGGGGAAAGTTAGCGAATTTATGCAGAAACCCAGAGAAAAGCCCTGTTCTTAAACGCTTGCGTAGCATGCCGTGCAGATGATACTGATACCGCGCGTTAAAAAACCCCATAGAGCAACGCAACACAATTCATATCCCTTTCAGTGGGCATCATGACTTCCGGGAATGGTGCCTCTCATTGAGGAAGTCAGTAGTGAAGAAAAAAACAAAAGTCAGCCTGGCCTGGCAGATTTTGCTGGCCCTGGTGCTGGGTATTCTGCTGGGCAGCTATCTGCATTACCATGCCGACGGTCGTGATTGGTTAATTGCGAATTTCCTGACGCCGGCGGGCGATATCTTTATCCACCTGATCAAGATGATCGTCGTTCCGATTGTTATCTCGACGCTGGTTGTCGGGATTGCCGGCGTTGGCGACGCGAAGCAGCTGGGCCGAATCGGCGCGAAAACCATTATCTATTTTGAAGTGATCACCACCGTGGCGATCGTGCTGGGGATTACCCTGGCCAACGTCTTCCAGCCGGGTAGCGGCATTGATATGTCGCAGCTGGCCGCGGTGGATATTTCGAAATATCAAAGTACAACGGCAGAGGTGCAAAGCCACGCTCATGGCCTGATGGGAACGATACTGTCACTGGTGCCGACCAACATTGTCGCGTCGATGGCGAAAGGCGATATGCTGCCGATTATCTTCTTCTCGGTACTGTTCGGTCTGGGACTCTCTTCGCTGCCGGCGACCCATCGTGAACCGCTGGTGACCGTTTTCCGCTCCATTTCCGAAACCATGTTCAAAGTGACCCACATGGTGATGCGCTATGCGCCGGTCGGGGTGTTTGCGCTGATTTCGGTGACCGTTGCCACCTTTGGCTTCGCCTCGCTGTGGCCGCTGGCCAAACTGGTTATCCTGGTCTACTTCGCGATTCTGTTCTTCGCGCTGGTGGTGCTGGGGATCGTGGCGCGGGTATGCGGATTAAGTATCTGGATTCTGATCCGTATTCTGAAAGACGAGCTGATTCTGGCCTACTCCACCGCCAGCTCCGAGAGCGTACTACCGCGTATTATTGAGAAGATGGAAGCCTATGGCGCACCGGCTTCTATTACCAGCTTTGTCGTGCCGACCGGCTACTCGTTTAACCTCGATGGCTCAACGCTGTATCAGAGTATCGCGGCGATCTTTATTGCCCAGCTGTACGGTATTGACCTGTCGCTGTGGCAGGAAATCACCCTGGTACTGACGCTGATGGTAACTTCGAAAGGGATTGCCGGCGTGCCGGGCGTCTCCTTCGTGGTGCTGCTGGCGACGCTGGGGAGCGTAGGGATTCCGCTGGAAGGGCTGGCCTTTATTGCCGGCGTTGACCGTATCCTCGATATGGCGCGTACCGCGCTGAACGTGGTGGGCAATGCGCTGGCGGTGCTGGTGATTGCCAAGTGGGAGCACAAGTTTGACCGCAAGAAAGCGCTGGCCTATGAGCGTGAAGTGCTGGGCAAATTTGATAAAACGGCGCAATAAAATGCAAAGCCCGGCGCGACCGCGTCGGGCTCAGCGTGTTGACAAAGCGTGCTTAAATTGCCCGGCGGCGCTGCGCTTGCGCGGGCCGACAGAGCGTGTGCAAGTGTTGAGACTGCGGGTGTTGTAGGCCGGGTCAGGCGTCAGCCGCCACCCGGCAAAACGCGGGCACCGGGTTCCAACAGGTTTATCAACCGTCTCAAAGCCCGGCGCGACCGCCGGGCTTTTTCTTATCTTTTACTTATCCTGTCGAACTCTTCGCAGCCGGTATCAAATCCCTCCTGACAGCTGACATTGAGCCAGTGCAGCGCTTTCTGCTGGTTGGGTTCGATAAAGCCTTGTTCTCCCTGCAGGAACATCATCCCGGCCCAGTATTCGGCATAACCGGTACGGGACAGCGAGGAGCTGCGTTTAAAATAGTCCGTTGCCCTGGCGTCATCCTCTGTCATCTGGACGCCGCTGGCGTAAATCAGACCTAACAGCATCTGGGCGTCGACGGCGGAGTCGCTTTCCGGATCCTGGGCGGCATCCTGTAGCAGGGTGATGGCATGTGAATAGTCCGTCGGCCCGGCCTGATGGTTGACCAGCACGCGGGCCAGGATAATTTCGCCAGCCTTGCTGCCAACCTGCACCGCCTTCTCCGCCAGCTCTCTGGCCTGTTTGTAATCGGCCTGCTGCGGGTTGCGGATTTTCAGCTGGGCCAGTAGCGCCAGCGCATCCCCGTCACCGTTATCGGCCGATTTCTGCGCCCAGTATTCGGCCTGCTGATAATCACCGTAACTGACGTAGGTATCGGCAAGATAGTACTGCGCCCGCGGATCGCCGGCTTCCGCCTGGTGTTTGTACTGGCTGCCGGGATCCGTGGCACCCGCGGCAAGAGAGAACAGCATCAGAAGTAAATAGAGGTATTTCATTTTTTATTATCGGTCAGGAACACAGCGCGCAGTATAAAGGGAGGTGAAAAAGAAGAAAATGGCGGCGGCTGCCAGGTTCGATAAAAGTGGGCTGCGCCAGCTATCCCGCAACCCGGATGGCGAAAATGCGCCCCCCGCCAGCATTATGTGGCCGGGGGCGCCGTCTGCCTTAACCCATTGCGCTTTCGCGCAGGCGGGCTTTCAGCCTGGTGTACTCATCAATCACATACTGCTCGGCGGCGCGCTGGTCGGCGATGCGCTCAACGTTCACGGCACAGTACTTGTACTCCGGCGTTTTGGTTATCGGGCTTAAGTTCTCCGCTACCAGCTCATTACAGGCGCCAATCCACCACTGATAGGTCATATAGACCGCCCCTTTATTCGGCCGGTCGCTGACCTGCGCGCGGGTGATAATGCGGCCTTTACGTGAGTTCACCCACACCAGCGCCTCATCCTCAATACCCAGTCGCGCGGCATCGGCGGTATTGATTTGCGCATAGCCCGGTTCATCCGCCAGCGCGGCCAGCGCCGCGCAGTTGCCGGTCATGGAGCGGCACGAATAGTGGCCTACTTCCCGCACGGTGGAGAGCACCATTGGATACTCGTCGGTGAGCTTATCGATCGGCGCAACCCAGTCGCAGGTGAAGAACTGCGCCAGGCCGTTCGGGGTGTCGAACTTCTCTTTAAACAGATAAGAGGTCCCCTGGTCGGCGTCGGACTCATCGCGGCACGGCCACATCACGTAGCCCAGCTCGCCCATTTTCTCGTAGGTGGCGCCGTAAAAGTCCGGGCACAGATGCCGCAACTCGTCCCAGATCTCCTGGGTGTTGTTGTAGTGCATCGGATAGCCCATCCGGGTGGCGATTTCGCTGATGATCTGCCAGTCGGTTTTCAGGTCCCACTTCGGCTCTACCGCCTTAAAGAAGCGCTGGAAGCCGCGGTCCGCTGCGGTATAGACGCCTTCGTGCTCGCCCCACGAGGTGGACGGCAGGATAACGTCGGCCGCCGCGGCGGTTTTGGTCATGAAAATATCCTGGACAATCACCAGCTCCAGCTCTTCAAACGCTTTACGCACGGCAGAGAGCTCGGCGTCGGTCTGCAGCGGATCTTCGCCCATAATGTACGCTGCCCGTACTTCACCGTGCGCCGCGCGGTGCGGCAGCTCGCTGATGCGATAGCCGGTATGCGCCGGCAGGCTCCCGACGCCCCAGGCTCTGGCGAACTTCTCGCGGTTCTCCGGGAATTTCACGTATTGATAGCCCGGATAGGTGTCCGGCAGCGCCCCCATATCGCAGGCGCCCTGCACGTTGTTCTGGCCGCGCACCGGGTTGACGCCGGCGCTCGGCTTGCCGAGGTTGCCGGTGAGGATCGCCAGGCTGGTCAGCGAGCGCACGGTCTCCACGCCCTGATAGAACTGGGTCACGCCCATGCCCCACAGGATGGCGGCGGATTTCGCGCCGGCATACATCCGGGCACAGGCGCGGATCTCCTGTGCGCTGACGCCGGTGATGGCTTCCACCGACTCCGGCGTATAGCCTTCGACGATTTTACGATACTCCTCGAAGCCCTCAGAACGGCTGGCGACGAAGGATTTATCGTAGAGATCCTCTTCGATAATGACGTGGCCGATGGCGTTGAGCAGTGCGATGTTGGAGCCGTTTTTCAAGGCAATATGCATATCGGCAATGCGCGCGGTTTCAATCTTGCGCGGATCGCAGACGATAATCTTCGCCCCGTTGCGTTTGGCGTTAATCACGTGATTCGCCACAATAGGGTGTGAGTCGGCCGGATTGTAGCCGAAGATAAAGACGAGATCGGTGTTATCAATCTCCGTGATGGCATTACTCATGGCGCCATTACCGACCGACTGGTGCAGACCTGCAACCGAAGGGCCGTGTCAGACGCGAGCGCAGCAGTCGACGTTATTGGTACCAATAACGGCGCGCGCGAACTTTTGCATCACATAGTTGGTTTCGTTCCCCGTCCCGCGGGACGAACCGGTGGTCTGAATGGCGTCCGGACCGTACTTCGCCTTAATGGCGCTGAGACGGGTCGCGACGTAGTCGAGCGCCTCCTCCCAGGAGACGGATTCCAGTTTTCCGCCACGCTGACGGCGGATCATAGGGGTTTTCAGGCGCGGGGTGAGGATTTGGGTATCGTTAATGAAATCCCAGCCATAATAGCCTTTCAGGCACAGGGTTCCCTGGTTGGTTTTCCCCTGTGCCGCCTCAGCCCGGACGATTTTGCCGTTATCGACCACCAGGTTGATTTTGCAACCTGATGCGCAATACGGGCAAACCGTGACGACTTTTTTCATCGGTCTTGCTCCAGTTCATCAATGGGCGCATATGCGCTATCACGCCGTCAATATGCATCTTCTATGCCATGTTTTCATTGTGGGTATTGACTGATGATACGTCGATTTTTTGGGCTAAATGCTGACGAAAAGCAGGGCGTCGTCAGTTTTGACGTGTCGAAGGGCGGTGAGATGTGACATGGATTGAAGAAACGCGATCCGGTAATGGATTTGTCGAGGGGGCTTTGCTGAATTAATCAGACAGAGATCGTTCCGTGCGGGCAGAGGCAAGTAATGAAACCGGTCATTTTGGTTGTGGATGACGACAGCGCGATTGGCGAACTGCTTAGCGATGTGCTCAGTGCGCATGTTTTTGACGTGCTGCTGTGCCAGACCGGCAGCGATGCGCTGGCGGTAGCGGCCCAGCGGACGGATATCTCGCTGGTGTTGCTGGATATGATTCTCCCCGACACCAACGGGCTGCTGGTGCTGCAACAGCTTCAGCGTAGCCGACCTGATTTACCGGTGGTGATGCTGACCGGCCTCGGCAGCGAATCCGACGTCGTAGTCGGGCTGGAAATGGGCGCCGATGATTATATTGCCAAGCCGTTCAACTCCCGGGTGGTGGTGGCGCGGGTGAAAGCGGTGCTCAGGCGTAGCGGTGCGCTGGGTGCCGAAGGCGCGAGCGGCGGCACGGGATTGCTCTTTAACGGCTGGCGGCTGGATACGTTTCGCTGCGAGTTGTTTAACTCGCAACAGCAAGCGGTGCCGCTGACCCAGGGAGAGTACAGCCTGCTGCTGGCGCTGGCGCAAAACGCCCGCCGGGTGCTCAATCGCGAGCAGCTGTTGGCCCTGACCCATAGCGAAAGCACCGAAGTCTTTGACCGGACGATTGACGTGCTGATCATGCGCCTGCGGCGCAAAATCGAACCGAATCCGCATCAGCCGACGCTGATCAAAACCCTACGCGGTCTGGGCTATGTGTTCGCCGCGGATGTTATCCACGGCGACAGGGCGGCGTAGCCCCGGCAGACGCGGGGCCAGCAGGGAGACAGGACTCTTACTTCACGGTCCAGCCTTTGTAACTGCCGATATTGTTTTTATCGATCAGGGTCACCGGGATCAGCACCGGTGCGGCCGGTGCCGGTTTCCCCTGCAGAATGTCATAACCGATCTCTACCGCTTTCGCCGCCATGACCTGCGGGTCCTGCGCCGGCGTCGCCACAAACAGCGAGTTTTTACGTTTCAACGCCTCTTCACCGTCCGGACTTCCGTCGACGCCAACGATAAAGAACTCATGACGCTGCGCCTGTTTTGCCGCCAGATCGGCGCCGATCGCGGTCGGATCGTTGATGGCAAAGACGCCATCGATCTTCGGATTCGCCGCCAGCAATGAGGTCATAATTTCCAGACCACCTTCACGGCTGCCTTTCGCGTTCTGGTTGTAGGAGAGCACTTTGATATCCGGGTGGCGTGCAAACTCGGCCTGGCAGCCTTCGACGCGGTTCTGCACAGCGGAAACCGGCGGCCCGTTGATAATCACGACATTCCCTTTGCCTTTCAGGCGGTCGGTGATGTATTTACAGGCCATTTCTCCCGCCTGAGTGTTATCAGAGGTGATGGTGGCATTGGCGCCTTCGGCGGCCACGTCCACCGCAACCACCACGATCCCGGCATCTTTCGCGCGTTTTACCGCAGGGCCAATCCCTTTTGAGTCGGCGGCGTTGAGGATAATCATGTCGACTTTGGCGGCAATAAAGTTATCGATCTGCGCCACCTGCTGACCGAGATCGTAGCCGCTGGAAACCAGCGTCACTTTGACGCCATCCCCGGCCAGCTTGCGGGCTTCCAGCTCGGCGCCTTTGGTTATCTGCACGAAGAACGGGTTGGCCAGATCGCCGACCGTCACGCCGATGGATTTGAGTTCTTTAGCCTGGGTGAACGGCGCTGCGGCCAGCAGCGTGCCGGCACAGAGCGCGATCGCTAACGGTTTCAAACGCATATTGTCTTCCTCACTCGTAGGGTATTGGTATTGTTGTTATGCACTTTGATGGTGTCGGGTACGGTATTTGTCGATCAGCACCGCAATGATGATCACCGCCCCTTTGATCACCAGTTGCCAGAAATAGGAGACGCCCATCAGCGTCATGCCGTTATTGAGCGTGGCGATAATCAACGCCCCCACCAGCGTGCCGGTGATAGTGCCGATGCCGCCGACGAAGCTGGTCCCGCCGAGAATAACGGCGGCGATGGCATCCAGCTCATAACCTACGCCGAGGTTGCCGTTCGCGCTGTACAGCCGCGAGGCGCTCATGACGCCGCCCAGCCCGGAGAGCAGGCCGCTCATGCCGTAAACGAACAGCAGCACCAGCCACACTTTGATCCCCGTGAGCCTTGCCGCCTGCATATTGCCGCCTACGGCGTAGATATGAACGCCAAGGGTGGTGCGGCGCAGAATGAACCAGCACACCGCTACCACCATCAGCGCGATCACCACCAGCCACGGAACCGGCCCGAGGTAATCGTTGCCGATCCATTCGAAGCTGATATCGGAGTTAATCACCGTGGTGCCGTTGGCCAGCAGATAGGCGGCCCCGCGTAGGGCTGTATAGGTCCCGAGCGTCACGATAAACGGCGGTAGCCCGGCGAAGGCCACCAGCGCGCCGTTAAACAAACCGAGCAGCAGGCCGAGCATCAGCGCCGCCGGAATGGAGAGCAGGGAGAGCTCCGGCATCAGCGAGACCACCATCGCCGCCACCGCGGTGGTGCCGAGAATCGAGCCGACGGACAGATCGATCCCCCCGGTCAGAATGATGAAAGTCATCCCGGCGGCGAGCACGATGTTGATCGACGCCTGCCGGGTAATATTCAGCAGGTTGCTTTCGGTAAAGAAGTTGGGGGCGATAAAGCCAAATACCGCGACAATCAGGATTAAAATCGGCAGGATACCGACCGTTTGTACCAGATCGCCCATCAGGATTTTCTTCGCTGATACCGATTTTGCCACCGGCTGCGCGGCGGTCTCTTTCTGTGTTGTCATGGTGATACCGCCTTAAGGTGAGAGTCGTTTACGCCGGTGGCCAGCGTCATAATGCTTTCCTGGCTGATGTCGCCGGCCTGGAGTTCGCCGGCGATGCTGCCTTCGCGCATGACGTAGACCCGGTCGCTCATGCCGACCACTTCGGGGAGTTCGCTGGAGATCATCAGGATGGCCACCCCCTGGCGCGCCATCTGGGTCATGATGCGGTAAATCTCGCTTTTGGCGCCGACGTCGACGCCGCGCGTCGGTTCATCAAGCAGCAAAATGCGCGGACCGATGGCGACCCAGCGGGAGATCAGCAGCTTTTGCTGATTGCCGCCGGAAAGGCCGCCGGCCCGCACCTGTGCGTGCGGCACGCGAATATTAAGCAGGGAGATCGCATCGTCGGAGAGGGTCTGCGCCTTTTTGCGATTGAGCATACCCCAGCGGGCATCCCGTTCGAGGGTGGCCATGGTGATGTTCTCCTGCGCCGCCATTTCGAGGAACAGCCCCTGCTCCTTGCGGTTTTCGGTGAGAAAGCCGATACCCAGCTCGATGGCTGCACGCGGAGAGTGAATGACCACCGGTTCGCCGTCGATCTCGATGACGCCGCCGGTGGCCCGACGCACGCCGAAAATCAGCTGCGCCAGCTCCGAGCGGCCGGCGCCGACCAGACCGGCCAGACCGACGATTTCCCCGGCCCGTACCACCAGACTGCTGGCTTTCACTTTACCGCCGTCGGTCAAATCCTCTACCCGCAGGCGCGGCTGACCGGGCGGAATATCGCGCTCTTTATTGAACAGGTCGCTTAACGGACGGCCGACCATCATTCGCACCAGTTCGGAGGCGTTGAGGTTGTCGCGGGTCAGGCTGCCGACGTACTGGCCATCGCGCAATACGCTGACGCGGTCGGAGAGTTCATAAACCTCCGCCATGCGGTGGCTGATATAGATAATGGCCATCCCTTCATCGCGCAGGCGCAGAATCAGCTCAAACAGGCGCTGGGTCTCACGGGAGGAGAGGGCGGCGGTGGGTTCATCCATCACCAGGACCCGGCTGTTGCGATGCAGGGCGCGGGCGATCTCCACCTGCTGCTGTTCGGCAATGGTCAGGGTCATCACCCGGTCGCTGGCCTTAAACTGAGCGCCGAGACGATCTATCACCGCCTGGGCCTGATTAATCATCTCTTTGCGCTGTACCAGCCCGCCGCGCGCCAGCTCGCTGCCGAGGAAAATGTTCTCGGCGACGGTTAAATTCGGCGCCAGCTGCATCTCCTGGTAAATCAGGGTGATCCCGGCGGCCAGCGCATCTTTTGGCCCTTTAATGGCGTGCGGCCGTCCGTCGATCAGGATCTCGCCGCTGGTGGCGGTATATGCCCCCGCGAGGATCTTCATCAACGTGCTTTTGCCGGCGCCGTTCTCCCCCATTAAGGCGTGGATCTCACCGGGCCAGACCGTCAGATCGACGCCTTTCAGCGCATAAAACTTGCCAAAGGCTTTGGCAATATTGCGCATGGATAGTACCGGTGTCCCCTGCATGGCGGCTCTCCTGCGAGTGTGATCGAGAATCGCAGTGCACCACACGACGATAAATACAAAATGTCAGACGCCGTTCATATTTGTCATATTGATGAATAGTTAACCTGGCTCACAATTACGCGATGCGGCTCTCCCGGTCAGGGTCAGCAACCGCCAGGATAAATAAAAAGATCGTGGAGCTGACCATGCCATCCCATCGCTACCCGTTTTTCACCAGCGCTCGCGGGCGTCTGCTGTCGTTTAATTTGCTGATGGTTGCGGTCACGCTGATGGTGGCCGGCGTAGCGCTGCTGGGGTTTCGCCATGCCAGCCTGCTACAAGAACAGGTGCAGCGGCAGACGCTGGATGATATGACCGGCAGTATGAATCTGGCGCGCGACACCGCGAACGTCGCCACTGCGGCGGTTCGCCTCTCCCAGGTGGTCGGTGCGCTGGAGTATAAAAGCGAAGCTGAACGCCTGCTGGCGACCCAGCAGGCCCTGAAATATTCACTCTCGCACCTCGCCGCCGCGCCGCTGGCGCAACAGGAACTGACGCTGGTGGCCAGTATTATTCGCCGCAGCAATGAACTGCAGCAGAGCGTGGGCGGCATGCTGGAACGCGGTCAGCGTCGTCACCTGCAGCGTAATGAACTGCTCAGCTCGCTGTATCAGAACCAGAGCTATCTCCGGCATATTCAGGATCTTAACGATCGGCATGGCGCAGACGCGATCGATCCCCGGCCGCTGGCCGAGATGGATCGGCTGATCGTTGCGGCCATCCATACTTCGACGCCGCGATCGATCGTCCAGCAGCTGGATAAGGTGAGAGGTTTTCTACCGACAACCAGCCGCGATCCTACGCTGGCCGCGATTCTGCAGGATTTCAACGGCGAGCTGGCCAGGCTGGAGCCGCTCTCGGCGCAGCTGGAGGAGAGCGATTTGGCCATCGGCTGGTATATGTTTCACATTAAGGCGCTGGTGGCGCTGCTCAACAGCGATATTAATCAGTACGTTGCCCGCGTGGCGCAGGCGTCTGAACTGCGGGCGGCACAGAGCCATCAGGAGCTGCGCTCTATCAGCATGTTTATTTTGCTGTCGGCGCTGCTGGCGCTGGTGATAACCGGCTTCGCCGGCTGGTATATCTACCGTAACCTTGGCTCCAGTTTGACCGCTATCTCCCGGGCGATGTCGCGCCTGGCCCACGGCGAGCAGGATGTGTCTGTCCCGGGGCTCCAGCGACGCGATGAACTGGGAGAGCTGGCGCGCGCCTTCAACGTCTTTGCCCGCAATACCGCGTCATTGGCCCATACCTCTCAGCTGCTGAAAGAAAAAAGTACCCTGCTGGAGACCACCTTTCATGCCATGCGCGACGGCTTCGCGCTGTTTGATAATCAGGGGCTGCTGGTGGTGTGGAATCCGCAGTATCCGCTGCTGTTAGGGCTGGCAGCCAATGACCTGCAGCGCGGTATTCACTATCAGCAGCTGCTGGGTCAGGCCGCCCCTCTGGCGGAACATATTCGTGACAACCTGTCCCGTCCTCTACCCAAACCCCAGGAGCTACAGCTGGCGAGCGACCGCACCATTGAGCTGCGCTTCAGCCCGGTTCCCGGGCGGGGGCTGGTGAACGTGGTTCTCGACAGGACCGAACGCAAAGGGCTGGAGCAGGCGCTGGTACACAGCCAGAAAATGAAAGCGGTCGGCCAGCTGACCGGCGGCCTGGCGCATGATTTTAATAACCTGCTGGCGGTGATTATCGGCAGTCTTGAACTGGTTCAGCCGCAGGACGCGGACGTGCCGCGGATCTCCCGGGCGCGAAAAGCCGCAGAACGCGGCGCGCTGCTTACCCAGCGGCTGCTGGCCTTCTCGCGTAAGCAGTCGCTACACCCCAATGCCGTGGCGATGAAACCGCTGCTGGAGAATCTGGGCGAACTGATGCGCCATTCTCTGCCGACGACGCTGAGTCTGGAGATTGAGGCACAGTCACCCGCGTGGCCGGCGTGGATTGACGTCGGCCAGCTGGAAAACGCCATTATCAATCTGGTGATGAACGCTCGCGATGCAATGGAAGGGCGTTCAGGGGTAATTAGGCTGCGCACCTGGAACCAGCGGGTGGCTCGCAGCGACGGGCGGCGGCAGGATATGGTGGCGCTGGAGGTGATCGATCACGGCAGCGGGATGTCGCAGGAGGTCAAAGCCCAGGTGTTCGAACCGTTCTTTACCACCAAACAAACCGGCAGCGGCAGCGGTCTGGGGCTGTCGATGGTCTATGGTTTTGTCCGCCAGTCCGGCGGGAGGGTGGCCATTGAGAGCGCGCCGGGCCAGGGGACAACGGTGCGTTTACAGCTGCCGCGCGCGGCGGTACAGGCGCCGAGCGGTGGCCCGCTGCCGGAAGTCGAGCAGACGGTGAGCGGTGAGCGGCTGGCGCTGGTGCTCGAGGATGAGGCCGATGTGCGCCAGACCCTTTGTGAACAGCTTCACCAGCTCGGCTGGTTAACCCTGGAGGCCGGGAACGGAGAGCAGGCGCTGCAGTTACTTGAGGCTTCGACGGAAATTGCGCTGCTGATTAGCGACCTGATGCTGCCGGGCCGATTGAGCGGAGCCGAGGTGATCAACGAAACCCAGCGCCGTTTCCCGATGGTGGCGGTGCTGCTGATCAGCGGCCAGGATCTGCGTCCGGCGCACAATCCTGCGCTGCCGGACGTTGAGCTGCTGCGTAAACCCTTCAGTCGGACACAGCTGATGCAGGCGCTGCGACAGGTTGTGGCAAATAGCGGCTGCGGGCCAGCGCCGCAGCCCCTTGAGCACCATTAAATGTTGAGGACGATGCGGCAAGAAACTGCACCGCCTGATAAGGCAACGGGCGGCGAATATGCGCTTTTATCATGGCGAGCAGCGCCTCGCGTGGAAACCCGGACATGTCCATCACGCCACCGCCGAGGATCACCGCATCGGGGTCGAACAGGTTGATGCTGGTGGCGATGGCGCGGGCGGCGTGGTGCAGGAGGGCCTGTACAAACGGTTCCTCAGCGGCGTGTAAAAACAGTTCACCAAGCGCATAGCCGCGCGGCTGTTGTTCATACCAGCGTTTGAGCGCGATGCCGGAACAGACGGTTTCCAGACAACCGGGATTACCGCAACCGCAGATGAGCGCGTTGTCGCCCTGCGGGATATGACCCAGCTCTCCCGCCACGCCATGTGCACCTGTCCACGGCCCGCCGTTTAACCAGATGGCGAAGCCCATGCCGGTGCCGAGATAAGCGGCTAACACCTGTTGAGCCTGCAAACCATTTTCCTGCACGTCAAATGAGAGCTGGAGATTCACATCGCGGGAAAATTCGACCGGACAGGCCAGCGAATGCTCCAGCTCATCGGCTAGCGTACGCAGGGTTTCTGGCGGTAACGATAGGTTGGGGGTGGAGATAATCGTCCGTTTATCTCTGCTGACCAATGCCGGAAAGCCCATCACCAGGCCGCAGCAATGTGCCTGAAAGCGGTCAAGCTGTTGCTGAATCAACATCGTGATCCCGCTCACCAGACCGTCAGGGGCGATCGCTTCAGCGGTGCGCAGCTTCTCGCAATGCAGAGTCTCGCCCTGTGCGGTTTGCAGGCAAAAGCGGATATGGGTTGCGCCCATGTCCACTCCTGCGACGACCTTACGCTGTTTTTGCATGAGGGAATACCTCGTTTTTGGCCGCCAGAATCTGCTCTGCCATGACCTGCCACGCGTCGTGAATATTGTCGCCGTGGTTAAACAGACCGGAGGTCCCGACGATAAAGACGTCCGCGCCTGCCGCCATCAGTTTTTGATAGGTCGCTTTATTGCACGAACCGTCGATCTCAATTTCGTAGGCCAGCCCTTCACGTTCTCGCCACGCTTTTAGCTCGCCGATCTTCTCCAGCATTTCAGGAATAAAGGGTTGGCCCGCGAAACCCGGATCGACGGTCATCACCGTAATTTTGTCCGCCTTGTGGAGGTAATATTTCATCGTCTCAACCGGCGTTTCCGGATTGAGAATGAGGCCGACCTTCATGCCATGGCGACGAATCTCCTCTATCAGGCGGAAAGCCTGACCGTTAATAGTTTCCGGATGCAGGGTGATAAAGTCTGCGCCCGCCTGCGCCAGCTGGCTGATGTAATCCTGTGGCCGGGTGACCATCAGATGGCAGTCCAGTGGTTTACTGGCCAGCTTCTTCACCTGGCTGACGAAAAACGGCGATAGCGTCAGGTTAGGGACAAAATGACCGTCCATGATGTCGATGTGGAAGTAATCTGCATGCCGATCGATAAACTCGATCTGTTCTTTGAATTTCAGCAGGTCCATACACATTAAAGAGGGGGCAATTTTCATCATAAATTCCTTACTTACTGATAAGACGATCGAGGGCGACAGCCGCGATAATTAATCCACCCATCACCACCAGCTGGTAGTAGGTTTGTACCTGGAGAATATTCAGCCCGTTGTTGATGGTGCCGATGATCAGGCCGCCAATCACCACTGAAAAAATGCGTCCCTTACCACCAAAGAAGCTGGTACCGCCGATAATGGCGCTGGCGATGGCGTAGGTTTCAAAGCCCATTCCGGCCAGAGGCTCCGCGGCGCCGAGACGTGCCGTCGAGACCACTCCCGCCAGCCCGGCGCAGATGCCGGATATAATGAACACCAGCAACATATGGAACTTCACATCGATGCCAGAGTAGAAGGCGGAGTTTTTATTGCCGCCGAGGGCGTAGATATTGCGGCCCAACCGCATCCGGGTGGTCAGGAACCAGAGAATCACGGCCACAATAAGCGAGAAGATGACCGGTACCGGGATCCCCAATACGCTGGCGGCAAAGAAATTGACGAACTCGAAAGAGAAGCCATAGACCGAGTTGGCGTCGGAGATAACCAGGGTGATGCCGCGAAAAATCGCGTTGGTACCGAGGGTAATAATGAACGGGTGCAGGCCGGTCCAGTTGACCAGGCAGCCGTTAATCGCGCCTAGCGCGCCGCCGACCAGCACGCCGCCAATCAGCGCTGCGAGGAACGGATCGACGCCTGCCAGCATGAGTTTGGCGGTCACCATGCCGGAAAGCGCCAGAATCGCCCCCACGGACAGGTCGATGCCTGCTACCAGAATAGCGAAGAACTCCCCCATTCCGATAAGCACCGTCACCGAGCTCTGAACAAATATTTGGGTGATATTATTGGTCGTCAGAAAGTATTCCGACGACAGCGAGCCGAAGATCGCGACAATAATCGCGAGGATAAAAAAGGTGCCGTATTTATCCCAGAACAGTGCGAAGTTGAACGGCTTTTTGCCATCAGACTCCCCTTTTACTCTTGCGGCAGTGCCCATACCATAATCTCCTCTTCGCTCATGTCGTCGCGATTGGTCAGAATTTGCGTCAGCCGCCCCTCGCAGAACACGGCGATGCGGTCACAGACGGCGATAATTTCAGGAAGCTCGGATGACACCATCAGAATGACTTTTCCGTCATCCGCCAACTGGCGCATCACTTTATAAATTTCGGCTTTCGCGCCGACGTCGATTCCGCGCGTCGGTTCATCGAAAATAATGACGTCGGGGTTGCAGCATAACCATTTGGATATCAGGACCTTTTGTTGGTTACCGCCGGAAAGTTCGGTGATGCTCTGATCGACAGAATGGCACTTCAGCGCCAGTAATTTGCGCTGTGCCTCCGCCGTTTTACGCTCGTTCTCTTCATGGAACAGCCCCATCGCCCCTTTATAGCCGCCGTGTTTCAGGCTCAGGCTGACAGCCATGTTTTGCGCTATAGAGAAATTGCCGAAGAAACCGTTGTCCCGGCGACTCTCCGTGATGTAGCCCATTCCTTTCTTTAAGGCATCGAGCGGCGAGCGCGGGGTAATGGCTTTACCGTTGAGGATGATTTCGCCGCTGCTCCGCTTATCAACACCAAACAGACAATCCATCAGTTCGGTACGCCCGGAGCCCACCAGGCCGGCAAAGCCGAGAATTTCACCGCGATTGACGCTAAAGGAGATATCACGGACCTTTTTCTTATCCCGGCTGGTGACATTTTTTACTTCGAATACCGTTTCGCGCGCGATATTTCCGCTGTTCTCTTTCATCGCGTTAAAGCGGTTTTGCAACTCACGGCCGACCATCAGACGTACGATATCGTCGTTATTGACCTCGCTGACCATGCCACTGCATACGCTGCTACCGTCCTTCATCACCGTGTAGCGGTCGCAGATCCGGCGTATCTCCGCCAGCTTGTGCGAGATATAGACGATGGCGGTTCCCTCTTTACGCAGCTGGTTCATGATCAGGAACAGGTAGTCCACCTCTTTGTTGGTCAGCGAAGAGGTGGGTTCATCCATGATCAGCACTTTGGCGTCGAGCATCAGTGTCTTAGCGATTTCCAGCATCTGTTTATGGCTGATCGACAGATTCGCGACTTTCTCGTCTAAATCGACCTTTAATCCGATGCGTAGCAGCATCATTGCCGCTCTGATGCGCATCTCTTTCCAGTCGATAATATTGACGCCGCAGATTTTTTTCGTCAGATGGCGGCCGATATATAAATTTTCCATTACGGTTAATTCATCAATGACGCTGAGCTCTTGATAAATAATGCCGATGCCGAGTCTGGCCGCTAATTTATGGTCGAGCTTGTCATAATTAACGTTATTAACCGTGATGGTACCTTTGGTCGGTTCATGTATTCCCGACAAAACTTTCATTAACGTTGATTTACCCGCACCGTTTTCCCCGAGTAATGCATGTATTTCGTGCGGGTAAACGGTTAAATCGACCGATTTTAATGCGTGAACCGGGCCAAAGGATTTGCCGATCCCCGCCATTGAAATATATGGCGTGAGCATAATAACTCCTTACTTATTTTTACCCTCCTGAGTTCAGGAGGGTAAGGGGAGAGCATCGGACTCGTTGCTGGAAAATTATTTTGTGACCAGAATAGAATCCACCAGTTTGAATTCTGGTGTTTTATCCAGTGGAATCACCTTGCCGGTTTTTTCGGCATCAACCATCATCTTCAGTCCCGTCGCGCCGATATTGCCCGGATTTTGCGCAATCGTTGCGGTCATCTGACCGGCTTCCACCATTTTACGCGCTTCAGGGATACCGTCAGTGCCGACCACCAGAACCGTCTGGCTTTTACCGGCGTTGGCTACGGCCTGGGCAACGCCCATTGCCATTGTGTCATTCGCGCAGTAAAAGGCTTTCAGGTTAGGGTTCCGCTGTAGCACGTTAGTGGCAACATCAAGCGCCTTAATGCGATCCCAGTCGGCTGGTTGGCTGGCAACAAGCTTGATCTGACTGGCTTTTTTGAATGCCTCCGTTGCACCGTTACGACGGGCTTCGCCTGACGCGTTACCCGCTTTTCCTTCGATGATGGCAACGTCGCCGCCTTCAGCACCCAGTTTCTCGATAATAAAATCGGCCCCTTTTGCCCCCACCGCGACGTTGTCCGTGGTGACGAAACCTTCAACGTTACCGCCCGCTTTCTTCAGGTTATCCATATCGATTTTTTCATCGAGATTGACCAGATAAATCCCTTTCTTCCAGGCTTTCGCCACGGGCATCACCAGGTTGACCGACGAGAGAGGCGCGAAAGCGATGCCTTTATAGTTCTTATTGCTTAAGTCTTCGAATAGCTGCAGCTGTGATTGAAAATCCCCTTCCGAAGGCGAGGCAAAAATATCGACGCTGACTCCCAGCGTTTTGGCCTCATCTTCAATACCTTTTTTCATATCAACCCAGAAAGGATTTGATAGTGTTTTTAATACCACCGCGTAATCGGCCGCGGCAAAAGCGCTGGTAGATAACATTACGCCCATAGCCGCGCCGCTGAAAATTTTCAGGTATTTATTCATGACAGTATTCTCGGTGTAGGATACAGTAATATTGATCCCACCGTGGTGGGATCGGCGTTTATTATTTACTTCAGCGCTCCTGGTGAAAAGAAATCAACAATGGCGCCGGTTTTTTGCATGTTTAAAGTGGCCTGTTCAATATTTTGTTGGGCTACCGAAACGAAAAAAGCATCTAATAAGGTAAGTTGTAAAATACGCGCTGAGGCGTTTCTCCCTAATAAAGGAGTTTCTGGTGCTGGCGAGCAAATAATAAAATCAGCTAATTTAGCAATCGGTGAATGGTAGCTATGGGTAATACAGATAATTTTAGCATCATTCTTCTTGGCCAGCTCTACTGCCGATTTAATATCGCTGGTGCGCCCGGAATGGGTGACGACCAGCACGACGTCGCCTTTTTTCAACAATGAGGCCGACATCATCATGATATGCGCATCCGGATATGTCTGGCAGCGCACGCCGATCCGTAAAAACTTATGCTGCACATCGGCGCAGATGGCATTTGATCCACCGGCTCCGTACAGATCGCGCTGGTTGGCCTGGGCGAAGAAACGCGCCGCGCGATGAATTTCATCGACATTAACGATCGACTGACCTTCCATAATGGTACGCAGAGTAATGTTAAAAACCTTATTCACCACGTCCTGAGGTGCTTCATCAAAGGAGAGCTCTGCCGGAAGGACCTGTTCAGATTGCGAAAAATACTCCACCAGGGCGCTACGCAGGTTACGAAAACCGCTAAAACCGAGCAGTTTGGAGACCTTAACGATCATCGCTTCAGAAACCGACAGCGCTTCCGCCACATCTTTAATAGCGGGAGCGTCGCTCAGATTGCCGGGTTTAAGCAACCATTCGACGATTCGGCTTTCGTTTTCGGTCATTCCTTCCTGCTTCATGCGTAGCCAGGGGGCGAGACCGATACCGTTGGGGAGCGAACTGGATTCTGACTGACTCATCGCTTTCTCTTGTCCATAAAGTGAAGACGTCACTATATCACCACAGTCAAAACAGAAAAGATACAATCAACTTCACAAAATTATAAGTTTTATAAAGTTTTGCCTTTTGTAAAGTTCAGGGGTGGTTTTGCGTCGGAGTATTTTTAATTAACTCTTTATAAAACAAGGTTTTTTTAGATTTATCTGTAAAATTTAAAACGATAGTTAATATGAGTCGTCTATTTTTCTCGCTTGATTTGTGAATTTTAGAGAGGTAGAAATGGCACGTCAGGCCGGATTTGTGCCGATTTTCTGGCCGGGTTTTGCGGTTTAAATCACAACTCTATCTATGTTCGTAAAGTAAAAACAGGCGAGGTTAAGTATGAAAAGGATTGCAATTGGCTGCGATCACGTCGGGTTTATCCTTAAAAACGATATTGTAACGCATCTCCGACAGCGGGGAATCGAGGTGCTGGATAAGGGAACATGGTCACCTGAGCGTACCGATTATCCCCGTTATGCCAGCGCTGTCGCGCAGGCCATTCTGACAGGTGAAGCTGAGGGCGGGATCCTGATCTGCGGCACCGGCGTCGGGATCTCCATAACCGCCAATAAATACCCCGGCATTCGCGCGGTGGTGTGCAGTGAACCCTATTCGGCCCAGCTATCGCGGCAACATAATAATACCAATGTGCTGGCCTTCGGCGCGCGCGTGATAGGTCTTGAACTGGCAAAAATGATTGTCGATGCCTGGTTGGGGAGCGATTATGAAGGCGGACGTCATCAGACGCGAATTGATGCGATTACCGCGCTTGAACAGCCGCGGATTTGAGATTCCTCCGCTACTCGCCGCAACGACCGTTGATTAACGTAGGGCCAGCCCCCTGAAGAGACTGGCTCTATGAAACGTTACTTTACCGCTTTAATCCTCTGCACGCTGTCGCTGAGCAGCCAGCTGGCGCACGCTGACATTATTGACGACGCAATCGGTAATATTCAGCAGGCGATTAGTGATGCCTACAACCCCGGCAATAGCCGCTCTGATGATGATAACGACCGCTATGATGACGGACGTTACCAGGGCAGCCGCCAACAAAGCACCGATCGTCAGCGGCAGTATGACGATCGGCAGCGACAGTTAGAGGATCGTCGCCGTCAGCTCGACGATCGCCAGCGCCAGCTGGATCAGGATCGCCGGCAGCTGGAGAACGACCAGCGGCGGCTGGATGACGATTATTAACCGCGCCGTCGTTTCTGGTCGTGGTGACATGGCGCTCACCGGAGTGACGATAGCCCTAATCGGGTTACAGATTAATCCAGCACGATCTCCATACCGTCATAGCCGGCCTCAAACCCCGGCGGCAACGGATGGTCCATCATCCAGAGATCAAACTGATGGCTGATATGGGTCAGAATGACCCGCGGGCAGGCCAGCACCTGATTGATAGCGCGTACCGTATTCAAATCGCAGTGGTTGCGCGGCGGCTGCGGGCGCGGCTCATGGCTGCAGTCGATCACGATCGCCTGCGGCTGGTTATTCAGTAAGAATTTGAGCGTCTTTTCCGGTAATCCGGCGGTATCCGACAACCAGGCGACCCGGCTGTGCGCCGACTCCAGCAGATAGCCATACGTCAGCTTCGAGTGATTCAGCGGTAGCGGCGTCACCCGCAATCCCTGTAAGTTAAACACCACAAACGGTTCAACGGTATGGCTGAAATCCAGCAGGCCGGGGTGCTTAAACAGGTCATCGCAGCCTTCAGGATCCGGCGGCCCAAACACCGGGATCGGCGCACCGACGCCCCAGCGCAGCGGGAATAATCCCTGAACATGATCCATATGATAGTGGGTAAGTAAAAACTGCTGAAACTGGCCGGCGGGCCACCGGTCCATCAGGTCGGGTAGCCCGGCATCCAGAAGTGTGACGGCGTCATTGAAGGTCACGACCGCGCTACAGGGGCGACGACGATGCGCCTCATCGCTGCGCGCACGCTGACAGGCTGCGCAGTCGCAGCCGAAGACCGGAACCAGCTGGGCGCCGCCGGTGCCGGTTAAGCGAATAGTCAGGCCCATACTTCCTCCTCACAGCGCTTTTTTAAAACGCAGATGGCTTTGCGTATACCCTTCACGGAGATAGAAACGGTGGGCGTCGGGACGGGATTTTCCGCTGGAGAGCTCCACCATTTGTGCACCGTGTTCGCGGGCTTCCTGCTCCGCCCAGGCCAGCAGCGCCTGACCGACGTGCAGGCCGCGTCTCTGCGGCAGCACCACCAGTTCCTGCACTTCCCCGATCCAGGCGTTGAAATTAAGCGGGAACTGCAACTGTAGCCCAATCAACCCGACCGTCTCCCCCTCCACCTGCGCCAGCTGATAGCGCAGGGTTGGATTTTGCAGGTTCATGGCAAACCCGGCGGTGAAATGGTGGCGATCGTACGCTTTCTGCTTTAATTCGCAAATTAATGCATATACGGCATCGACATCGTCCAGGGTCGGGGCCCGGAGTTCACAGGTAGGCATGTTGATTCTCTTGTCGGGCGTAGTGGCGACGCAGCAGCGTGAGGAACTGGTCGACGGATTGCCCGAGGCTGCCGTTGTTGTTCAACGTCAGACAGTCGGAGGGGGTATAGCGCGCCGCGCGCTCCAGGCGCAGGGCGATCTCTGCTTCGCTCTCTCGCCCGCGCTGTTCCAGGCGCTGGCGCAGCACCTCCGGCGTGACCTGCAGGCAGATGGGCAGCAGGGCGTCAGCGTAGCGCGCCCGGGCCTGAGGCAGATGGGCGCGAGAGCCATTGGCCACCACGTCAAAACCGGCGTGCAGCCACAGGTCAATTTCGATGCCAATTCCGTAGTAATTGTTATTGGCATGCCAGCTCAGGGCGAACAGCTGGCGCTCGGCGCGGTTGAAAAACTCCTGCTTGCTGAGCGCAATATGATTTTCGCTGCCGGCGTTGAACGGGCGCGTAATATAGCGATGCGCCACCAGCAGCCGGGCATTTTCGCGCTGGCGTAAGGCCGCCAGCAGGCTATCTTTTCCGGAGCCTGAGGCGCCCACCAGCCAAATCAATTTTCCGCTCATCAGAAGACCCTCTTTCCTTGACGCCAGACGTGGTCAATATGGACATGTTCGCCGCGACGGTGCGCCAGCACCATATCGGCACGCTTACCTTCCGCAATCACGCCGCGGTCGCCTAATCCCAGAGCCTGGGCCGGATTTTTACTGACCAGACGAATGGCCTGCGGTAGCGAGAAGGCGTTGTCGTGGTCGTCCGCGATGCGGAAGGCCGCATCGAGCAAGCTGGCGGGATAGTAGTCTGACGACAGAATATCGAGCAGGTTGCTGGCCGCCAGCTGGTGGGCCGCGACGTTGCCGGAGTGCGAACCGCCGCGCACGATATTCGGCGCCCCCATCAGCACGTTCATGCCGTGCTGACGCGAGGCCTCTGCGGCGGCTAAGGTGGTAGGAAATTCGGCGATCACGCTACCAAGCTGGTGTGATTCGACGACATGTTCACGGGTGGCGTCATCGTGGCTGGCGAGGGCGATCTTACGCTCGCGGCAGATGGCGGCGATGGTCTCGCGGTTCGGCTGCGACCAGGTCGCCGCCAGCGCCATCTGCTCCTCCTCGAAGCGGTCCATCTCTTCGTTGGTCAGATGATATTTTCCCTGATAGTAATCGCGGTACTTGCTGCGATCGGCGTACTGGCGCTGTCCTGGAGAGTGGTCCATCAGGGAGACCATGCTCACCGGCTCGCGGCCAACCAGCTTCTCAAACAGCGGCAGGGTGGTGTGGTGCGGCAGCTCGCAGCGCAGATGCAGGCGGTGCTCGGCGCGGTTAACGCCGCGCTTTTGCGTCTCTTCGATGGCGTTGATCATCTTTTCCAGATTCTCCAGCCGGTCGCCGCCGTCGCGGACGTCGCCAATGGCCACCGCATCCAGCACGGTGGTGATCCCGCTGGCGATCATCAGCGCATCATGGCTGCTCATCGCCGAGTGGGCGGGCCAGTCGACTTTCGGGCGCGGAGTAAAGAATTTGTCCAGATTATCGGTATGCAGCTCAATCAGCCCGGGCAGCAGCCAGCCGCCTTCACCGTCGAGCGCCTGCGGTAGCTGGCTCTGGCTTTCGGCAAAGGCGTAAATTCTGCCTTCCTGCACTTCCAGCGACCCGTGCACCACTTCATCCTCGAGAACCAGGTTTACATTATTGATAATCATGCTGTTATTCCCATCGGGTGCAGTCGGTCGGCGACCTGATTGCGGACCGTTTCATCATGGAAAATACCGACGATAGCCGCGCCGCGCGCTTTGGCTTCGTTAATCAGTTCCACTACGGCGGCGCTGTTTGTGGCGTCCAGCGAGGCGGTCGGCTCATCAAGCAGTAAAATCGGGTAGTCCACCGCGAAACCGCGGGCGATATTGACCCGCTGCTGTTCCCCGCCGGAAAATGTGGAGGGCGCCAGATGCCATAACCGTTGCGGAACGTTCAGGCGCGTCAGCAGGCGGGCAGCCTGCGAAGCGCAGGTATCGCGCGCAATGCCGAGGTCGAGCAGCGGTTGCATCACCACTTCGAGGGCCGAGATTCGCGGGATGACGCGCAGAAACTGGCTGACCCAGCCGATGGTGCGCTTGCGGACTTCCAGCACTTTACGCGGCGAGGCGTTGACCAGGTCAACCCATTCGTCGCCGTGGCGGATATGGATATGACCGGTGTCCGGCTGGTAGTTGGCGTACAGCGAACGCAGCAGGGTGGATTTGCCGCTACCGGAACGGCCGTGCAGCACCACACATTCGCCATGGCTGACCTCCAGAGAGGCATTCTGCAGCACCGGCAGGCGCACGCCGTTTTGCTGGTGAAGTACAAAGGTCTTACTGACATTTTCAACGTGGATCATTTTAGCCTCGTGGTTTGGGTGCCGGGTGGCGGCTTCGCCTTACCCGGCCTACGGGTGCTGTGTTCGTGGGCCTTACCTGGCCTTTGGGTACTGCGTTCGTGGGCCTCACCCGGCCTTTGGGTGCTGTGTTCGTAGGCCGGGTAAGCGCAGCGCCACCCGGCGACAGCAACCTCAGTTCTGCAATACCGATGACACCAGCAGCTGGGTATACGGGTGATGAGGATCGTCCAGCACCCGGTCGGTTAAGCCACTTTCCACCACCTGACCCTGTTTCATGACCAGCAGACGGTTAGCCAGCAGGCGCGCCACCCCCAGGTCATGGGTGACAATTACCACGGCCAGGTTCAGTTCTACCACCAGGCCACGCAGCAGATCGAGCAGACGCGCCTGCACCGATACATCCAGACCGCCGGTCGGCTCGTCCATAAATACCAGCTTCGGCTGGGTCACAAGGTTGCGGGCGATTTGCAAACGCTGCTGCATTCCGCCGGAAAAAGTGGTGGGCAGATCGTCAATACGCGACGGTGGAATTTCGACATCGTTCAGCCACTGTTCGGCGGTCGCGCGAATATTTCCGTAGTGGCGTGCGCCGGTGGCCATCAGGCGCTCACCGATGTTGCCGCCCGCCGACACCTGACGGCGCAGACCATCCATCGGATGCTGATGTACCACGCCCCATTCGGTGCGCAGCAGACGGCGGCGATCCGCTTCGCTCATCGCATACAGCGAGCGGTTTTCATACCGCACTTCACCTTCCTGCGGCGCCAGGCGCGCCGAGAGGGCTTTCAGCAGGGTGGTTTTCCCCGATCCGGACTCACCCACGATGCCCAGCACTTCACCAGGCCACAGTTCAAAAGAGACGTCGCTGAAGCCTTTGCCCGGCGCATAAAGATGGGTCAAATGATTGACCGCGAGTAACGGATGGCTCATTTGTTCAGCGCCTCGCTCTGTTGACGGCAATAGTCGGTATCGGAGCAGACAAACATCCGTTTGCCGCTGTCATCGAGTACCACTTCATCAAGGTAGCTGTGGCGAGACCCGCAAATGGCGCAGGGTTCATCCCACTCCTGGACGGTAAAGGGGTGGTCGTCGAAATCGAGACTTTCCACCGGGGTAAACGGCGGCACGGCGTAAATGCGCTTTTCCCGTCCGGCGCCGAACAGCTGTAGCGCGGGCATCATGTGCATTTTCGGGTTGTCGAATTTAGGAATGGGCGACGGGTCCATCACATAGCGGCCGTTCACTTTTACCGGGTAGGCATAGGTGGTGGCGATATGACCGAAGCGGGCAATGTCTTCATACAGTTTCACCTGCATCACGCCGTACTCTTCCAGCGCATGCATGGTGCGGGTTTCGGTCTCGCGCGGCTCAATAAAGCGCAGCGGCTCCGGGATCGGCACCTGGAAGATGAGGATCTGATCTTCGCTGAGCGGCGTTTCCGGGATCCGGTGACGGGTCTGGATCAGCGTGGCATCGCAGGTCGCCTCGGTGGTCGCGACGCCGGTGACGCGCTTAAAAAACTGCCGTATCGACACCGCATTGGTCGTGTCATCGGCGCCCTGGTCAATCACCTTCAGCACATCATGCTCACCGATGATACTGGCGGTCAGCTGAATACCGCCGGTTCCCCAGCCGTAGGGCATCGGCATCTCGCGGCCGCCGAACGGTACCTGGTAGCCGGGAATCGCCACCGCTTTGAGAATTGCCCGGCGGATCATGCGCTTGGTCTGCTCATCAAGATAAGCAAAGTTGTAGCCAGTGAGTGGGTTAGCCACGTTCGTTCTCCCGTTGCAGGCGTTTCAGCAGCGCCAGTTCGGCCTGGAAATCGACATAGTGGGGCAGCTTGAGATGCGAGACGAAACCGGCCGCCTCGACGTTATCGGCGTGGGCGAGGACAAACTCTTCATCCTGCGCTGGCCCGGCTATCTCCTCGCCGTAGTCCGGCGCCTGGAGCGCCCGGTCTACCAGCGCCATCGCCATCGCTTTGCGCTCGCTCATGCCGAAGGTCAGGCCGTAGCCGCGGGTGAAGTGCGGGGGCTCGCTTTCCGGCGCCACGAAACCGTTGACCATCTCGCATTCAGTCATTAGCAGTTCGCCGATATTGACCGCAAAACCCAGCTCTTCGGGGACGATCTCAATGGCGACGTAGCCGCTGCGAATTTCACCGGCAAAAGGGTGGTTGCGGCCATAGCCGCGCTGCGTGGAGTAGGCCAGCGCCAGCAGATAGCCTTCATCGCTGCGCACCAGCTGTTGCAGGCGTGACGAGCGTGAACAGGGATAGACCGGCGGATTGCGGGTGATGTCGTCGGGCCGGGCGTGGGACTCCTGTTCCGCTTTCGCCAGCCCCTGCTGTACCAGCAGATTGAAAACGTGCGGTGTGGCTTCCGGCGGCCGTTCGGCGGTATTCAGCGTCGGCGTTTCGCCGTTGGCCAGCAGAGTGAAATCAAGCAGGCGGTGGGTGTAATCGTAGGTCGGGCCGAGCATCTGGCCGCCGGGAATATCCTTATACACCGCCGAAATACGGCGCTCCAGGCGCATGCTGGCGGTATCGACAGGTTCGCTCACCGCCAGCCGCTGCAGGGTGGTGCGGTAGGCGCGCAGTAGAAAAATGGCTTCGACGTTGTCGCCGCTGGCCTGTTTGAGCGCCAGCGCCGCCAGTTCACGATCGGCGATGCCGCCTTCGGTCATCACCCGATCGACCGCCAGGTGTAGCTGTTGGGTAATCTGTTCAATGCTCAGTTCGGGAAGCCGTCCATCGCCTCGTCGTTTATGTTCCTGTAAGGCGTGAGCGGCTTCGATCGCCCGCTCTCCGCCTTTGACGGCAACGTACATCAGCAAACCTCCACGTGGGTGGTGCGCGGGATAGCCAGCAGGCGCTCGCCGCAGGTGAGGATCAGGTCAATGCCCAGCGGGAACGGGTGCGGGCGTTCGGTCAGCTCATCAATGATGCAGTCCGGCAGCTGCGGGGCGATCATGCGCTCTTCGGCGATACCGGCCCCGGTCAGGCGCAGCATGCGCCCGCCGCTGAGGCTGGCGAGCTGGACAATCAGCGTGACGCCGGTTTCCGGCGCGGCGACGGTACCGGCGGACAGGACGTTAAGCTGTTCGCTGCTGATACGTTCATCGGTGACGGCGAAGACCGCCTGCTGCGGCAGTTCCACCAGCGGTGCGCCGGTATGAAAACGTAAGTTCTGGCCGACGAGATCGTTATGCAGCGCCGATGAGAGCCAGACCGGCGTTTCGTGGTCCGCCAGGGTCAGCAGCAGGCTGGTGGAGGCGATATTCAACGGCTGCCAGCCGTGCTGGAGCTGCTGCAGTGCGACAATGACGCCCGGCTCGCTCATGGCTTTGAGCAGGCGACGAAAACTGTGCTGGGCATCCTGCACCGGTAGGGTAAAAGCGGTTTGTAAGGTCATGCGTTATCTCCGCGAACCAGAGTAAAGAAGTCCACCCGGCTGGCGTTGACTTCGGCGCGTCGGGCTTCAATGCGTGCGCTTCGTTGTGCTTCCAGCGGGGTAATCAGGGTTTCCATTAAGGTGTGAAAATGGTGGGGCGATTGCATCAGCGCGTCGATGGTTGCGCAGCGTTCTGCGTGCGGCCGGTCGCGGCCCAGTATCCAGCTGTAGCCGAGGGTGCCGTCGGTCAGGCGAATGGCGGCGCGGGTCAACGTCGCGTCTCCGGCGAAGAAACGATCGCCAATCCCGCCCATCCGCGCCTGGAGCTGTACCAGGCCGGTTTCCGGCGCGCGAATCAGTTCATAGTCCGGCGCCAGCTGCAGGGTCTGCATCCGTGCCAGCAGCTCCTCGGGGTCACTGTGGGCCAGCACGGACATCCAGCGCTGGCGGGTTGCGGTATCAAAGTGCATTCAGTGCTCCATGGTGAATTCAATCATGTCCGCCCGGGTCAGGCTGACGGAGTACTCCGTAGCCTGCGGTTCGCCCGCGCGGTGGTTCAGGGTTCTCACGCACAGCAGCGGCGCCATGTTGGGGATCCCAAGAATATTGCTCTCTTTGGCCTGGGCGCGACGGGCGCTGATTTTGGTGCGCGCGCGGGTCAGTTCGACATCCAGCCGTTGGCGCAGGAAATCGTGCAGTGACCCCTGGGTGAAGGTTTGCAGCGCCGGCCAGAAGCGCAGGTCGGTGAAGTAGTGGTCTATCAGGCACAGCGCGACGCCGTTGACGCGGCGCAGGGTCCGGAGATGAATGACGTTGTCGCCTTCCTCAATGCCAAAGGCTTCGGCGACGTGGCTGCTGGCCGGGCGCAGTACCGACAGCAGCTTTTCGCTGGTCGGGTGGCTGCCCTGATCGAGCAGATTCTGGCTGAAGCGCGCCTGGGCATTGAGCGGATAGTCGATTGGGCGCATCAGCACCAGCACGCCAACCCCCTGACGGCGTTGGACCCAGCCGCGTTCAACCAGCTGATCGATCGCCCGGCGCAGGGTATGACGGTTGACTTCAAAGCGCGTGGCCAGCTGTTGTTCAGCCGGAAGGTAGTCGCCGCAGCGATAGTGATGGCGTAGTTCCTGCTCAAGTCTGGCGGCAATTTCCTGATACCGGGTCGGATAACTGGTCGGATGTCTGGATAAGTACATGTCAGTCAAGCCTCACTAAGCAGAAGAAGGGATTTCCCTCTGAGAGTGGCCCGATCCTGACGCGTTTTTGTTACATTCCGGTTAACACACAATGACCGGAGGATGAAGAGTTGGTGCCAGCTGAGTGACAGGGCGGGAGAACCCGCCCGAAGGGGGAAGTGTTAAGCTTGTTTGACGACGTTCACCATCCACGGGACGCCAAAGCGGTCGATGGTTTTGCCAAAGCCGTGGGCCCAGAAGGTTTCCTGCCAGTCCATCTCGATGTTCCCGCCGTCGGCGAGGCTATCGAACCAGCGCTTGCCCTCGGCCAGGTCCTGCGTATCGAGTACCAGCGTAAAGCCGGCGTAGCGATCGCTCTCGCCGCCCGGGCTGTCGCCGAGCATGAGCTCGCTGCCCGCGACGCGCAGACTGGCGTGAGCAATACAGTCGGCGGATAAATGCTGGCCGGAAGGGCAGCCATCCTGGGCATCCTGGGCATTCTGCGGCATTTCGCCGTAGGTGATTTGGTGGACAAGTTCGGCGCCCAGCGTTTGTCGATAGAACGCTATCGCCGCTGCGCAGTTGCCGCTAAAGGTGATGTAAGGACTTAAGGGCATAACCATTACCTCAGGTAACGAAGACCCATTAAGTGTAGAAGGTGATGAGTCATCCAGACCAGGCGGTAGAGCCGGGTCTGGATGCTGCGGCACGCGGGAAATAATCAGGCGGCGCGGCGGAAATATATCCGTTCATTTATCCCGGCGGCCGTTTCAGGCGCGGGAAAATAAATCTCCGCTGCTGAGGAAATAGAATTAGTTCTTTTTGACGAACTCAGATTTCAACTTCATCGGACCAAAACCATCAATTTTACAGTCGATGTTATGATCGCCTTCCACCAGTCGGATATTCTTCACTTTGGTGCCGATTTTCAGCATTGAAGAGCTGCCTTTTACCTTCAGATCTTTAATGACGGTCACGCTGTCGCCATCGGCGAGTAAATTGCCGTTAGCATCTTTTACCACCAGGGCGTCATTATCGTCAGCGGGCTCGGCATTGTTCCATTCATGGGCGCATTCCGGGCAGATAAACATGCCATTATCTTCATAGGTGTACTCAGACTGGCATTTCGGGCAGTGTGGGAGTTGCATGACGTTCCTCGTGATTACAGGGTAAAACAGGACGTTGGTCCATTAAATGGTGGCTGATAGCCGAAAGTGTAAGTGATTATAGCGCAATCCCGCACTTTTGTCGGGCCTTTTTTATGAGTTACCGCCGGGAAGAAAATGAATATATCACGTGAAGAGTGACGGGATTATTTCCATCAAAACCGCCAGATATTTCCGGAAATGTATTGCTAAGTTCCAATATTCATTGAACTTATTGGTTTTAGCCGACTCTGTTTAAGGGTAGGTAAATTTTTGTGAAGTTGATCCCAAATTTAAACGCTGTTAGGGTAAAAAGGCGAGATCGCAAATTCACTACACTTATTTAGCGGCACCGCATATTCATTATGGCCAGAGCAGGCGTCAACAGGTTCGGTTGTACGGACTGTCAGCAGACAGTGCAGGCAAACCTGCTACGCTTGAAATGTGGAGCACAGCAATTCGCCGCTCCCAACGCATGACGCGAATGACTTTGTCATTCGGCGGAGATTCGTGCGCTCAAGGCGAGAGCAAAAGAGGATAATTATGCTTAAAAGGAAAAAAGTAAAACCCATCACGCTTCGGGATGTGACCATCATTGATGATAGCAAACTGAAGAAAGCGATTACCGCAGCATCGCTGGGTAATGCGATGGAGTGGTTCGATTTTGGTGTGTATGGTTTTGTGGCGTATGCCTTAGGTAAAGTCTTCTTCCCCGATGCCGATCCCAGCGTGCAGATGATTGCCGCGTTAGGGACCTTCTCCGTTCCGTTCTTAATCCGTCCGCTAGGCGGCCTGTTCTTCGGCATGCTGGGCGATAAATATGGTCGGCAAAAGATACTGGCCATCACGATTGTCATCATGTCGATCAGTACCTTCTGTATCGGTCTGATTCCGTCTTACGCCTCGATTGGTATCTGGGCGCCGATTCTGCTGCTGCTGTGTAAAATGGCGCAGGGCTTCTCGGTGGGCGGCGAGTATACCGGTGCATCCATCTTTGTCGCTGAATACTCTCCCGACCGCAAGCGCGGCTTTATGGGCAGCTGGCTGGACTTTGGTTCGATAGCCGGCTTTGTCCTGGGCGCCGGCGTGGTGGTGCTTATTTCTAGCGTGGTGGGTGAAGAGAACTTCCTCAGCTGGGGATGGCGTTTACCGTTCTTCCTGGCTCTGCCGTTAGGGCTGATTGGTCTCTATCTTCGTCATGCGCTGGAAGAGACTCCGGCGTTCCAGCAGCACGTTGATACCCTTGAGCAGGGCGATCGCGAAGGGCTGCAGGAAGGGCCGAAGGTATCGTTCAGAGAGATTGCGACCAAACACTGGCGCAGCCTGCTGACCTGTATCGGTCTGGTGATTTCTACCAACGTGACCTACTACATGCTGCTCACCTACATGCCGAGCTACCTGTCGCATAACCTGCACTACTCGGAAGATCACGGGGTGCTGATTATTATTGCGATCATGGTTGGTATGCTGTTCGTCCAGCCGATTATCGGCATGCTCAGCGACCGCTTCGGCCGTCGTCCGTTTATTCTGATCGGTAGCGTGGCGCTGTTTACCCTGTCGATTCCGGCCTTTATCATGATTAACAGCAACATTATTGGCCTGATTTTCGCGGGTCTGCTGCTGCTGGCGGTGGTGCTCAACTGCTTCATCGGGGTGATGGCGTCCTCCCTGCCGGCGATGTTCCCGACCCATATTCGTTTTAGCGCCCTGGCCAGCGCCTTTAATATTTCGGTGCTGATTGCCGGTCTGACGCCGACTCTGGCGGCCTGGCTGGTGGAAACCTCGCAGAACCTGATGATGCCGGCTTACTATCTGATGGTGATTGCGGTTATCGGGCTGATGACCGGTCTGACGATGAAAGAGACGGCAAACCGCCCGCTGAAAGGGGCGACGCCTGCGGCTTCGGATATCCAGGAAGCGAAAGAAATTCTCGGCGAGCACTACGATAACATCGAACACAAAATCGAAGATCTCGATCAGGAGATTGCCGATTTGCAGGAAAAACGCTCCCGACTGGTGCAGCAGCACCCGCGTATTAACGAATAATCGGTTCTTGCGTTAAATCATGCCGCCGTGGGCTTCCCCGGCGGCATTTTTTATGCCCGTTTATGGCTGAGCGGGCGGCAGGCCCTGCCGGCGCTGCTGGCTGAGCTTACGATACTGCTGCGGCGGCATACCAACGTACTTGCTAAAGGTACTGTAGAAGCGGCTACTGGAGCGAAAACCGGCGGTCAGGGCAATGTCGAGGATCGTCTTATCGGTGTCGCTGAGCAGGGCGCGCACGTGGTTGATGCGCATCGCGGTAATGTACTGCTTCATGGTTTGCTGCATCACCCGCTGGAAAATGCCCATGGCGTAGTTGGGGTTCAGTTTGACATGCTCGGCGACGGCATCGACGGTCAGCGCCCGATCGTAGTGGGCGGCGATAAATTCAAGCATCTGGCTGACGTAAAACTGCGCATGCCGTGAGACGCTGTGTTTGTGGGTGCGTGAGGTTTTATTCACCAGGATCGGCTGCCAGCCGGAAAGGCTAAAGCGCTTAAGCATCAGCGCGATTTCATCGATCGCCAGCTGGCGAATCTGTTCGTTGTCGTGGTTGAGCTCCTGCTGCCAGCGCTGGACTTCAAAGACGCTGAGCTGCTGGGCGGAGAGCGATTTAATCACCATTCCGTGGGTGACGTTATTGATCAGTTCGCGATCCAGCGGCCAGGATAAAAACAGATGCATCGGCAGATTAAAGATAGCCATTTGCCGGCAATTGCCGGGGCGAGTCAGCTGGTGCGGCGTACAGGCCCAGAACAGGCTGATATAGCCCTGTTTGATGAGCACCGTTTCATTGTTAATCAGATACTCCACATCGCCGTCGAACGGCACGTTGACCTCCACCTGGCCGTGCCAGTGGCTGGTGGCCATCGCGTGGGGCGGGCGCAGCTCAATATCCATCCGCTGATATTCGGAATAGAGCGCCAGCGGGCTGCGGGGCTGTTTCTCATCGCTGCTGCTCATATGCGGGTCGTGGCGTGAAGGCGGGCGGTTTGGTTCCATGACGGCGTGGGTTCCTGAATCATCACACGTGCTGGTTTTTTGCACCGGTATGCCGTTATCTTAGCGGAATAAACGGCCCGTTTTCTCTACTTTTTCGCCGATTCGTTCCCATAAACTCAGATTTCGTGTTATCCCGCCGTCGATCTGAGTTTCCGGGAAGGCTCTGTCGGGAAGAGGGCAGCGGGAGGCGGCGCGGACATGCCACTCTGCAGGGGTTCAATGACCTGATGGAGAGAGCACTATGTCTGCCCCAAAAATTACGTTTATCGGCGCTGGCTCAACGGTTTTCGTCAAAAATATTCTCGGTGACGTTTTTCAGCGCCCGGCGTTGAAATCGGCGCACGTTGCGCTGATGGATATCGATGCGACCCGCCTGGAAGAGTCGCATATTGTGGTGCGTAAGCTGATGGATTCCGTCGGCGCCGACGGTGAAATTAGCTGCCATCGCGAGCAGAGAACTGCGCTGAAGGATGCGGATTTTGTGGTGGTGGCTTTTCAGATTGGCGGCTATCAGCCCTGTACCGTCACCGATTTTGAAGTCTGTAAGCTGCATGGCCTGGAACAAACCATTGCCGATACGCTCGGCCCGGGCGGAATCATGCGCGCATTACGCACCATTCCGCACCTGTGGCGCATTTGCGAGGACATGACGGAGGTGTGCCCGCAGGCGACCATGCTGAACTATGTTAATCCGATGGCGATGAATACCTGGGCGATGTATGCGCGCTATCCGCATATTAAACAGGTTGGGTTGTGCCATTCGGTGCAGGGAACGGCGGAAGAGCTGGCGCACGATCTCGATCTCGACCCGGCGGATTTACGCTATCGCTGCGCGGGCATCAACCATATGGCGTTCTATCTGTCGCTGGAGAAAAAACGCGCAGACGGCAGCTACGTCAGCATTTATCCGGATATGCTGCAGGCCTTTGCCGAGGGACGGGCGCCGAAGCATCGGGAGAACTCGCGCTGCCAGAATATTGTTCGCTATGAGATGTTCAAAAAGCTGGGTTACTTCGTGACGGAGTCGTCAGAGCACTTCGCGGAATATACGCCGTGGTTTATCAAGCCGGGGCGCGAAGATCTGATTGAACGCTATCAGGTGCCGCTGGATGAATATCCCAAACGCTGCGTGGAGCAGGTGGCCAACTGGCACAAAGAGCTGGAACAGTATAAAACCCGCGAGCGGATTGAGATTAAACCCTCCCGCGAGTATGCCAGCACTATTATGAACGCCATCTGGACCGGTGAGCCGAGCGTCGTGTACGGTAACGTGCGCAACGAAGGGCTCATCGACAACCTGCCGCAAGGGTGCTGCGTGGAAGTGGCCTGTCTGGTGGATGCGAACGGTATTCAGCCCACCAAAGTCGGGAAGCTGCCTGCGCACCTGGCGGCGCTGATGCAGACCAACATTAACGTCCAGACTCTGCTGACCGAGGCCATTCTTACCGAGAACCGGGACTACATCTATTATGCCACGATGATGGATCCGCATACGTCCGCGGCGCTGGGCATCGAAGAGATTTATGCGCTGGTGGACGATTTGATTGCCAGCCATGGCGACTGGCTACCGGAGTGGGTACATCGTTAGTCGGTTCTGTATGCGGCAGGGTGCTGCATTTCAGCCGGGCAGCGGCTAGCGCCTTGCCCGGCCGACAGGCTCTATGTCATCAAAGAATGTCGCGTCTTGTATCGACCTTGCCGGCCCGCGCAGGCGGGCCATGGCAGAAGAGCCTGCTGTGCTACAGGCTTAACTATGTGCCAGAAAGCGGGCGAGCTGCTGCTGCAGCAGCCGGTTTTCGCGGGTCAGCCGCGCATTCTCATCCAGCAGCGTTAATGCCACTGCGATACCCGGCCAGTCCAGCTCCAGCTCCCGACGCAGGCGCATCGCACGGTGGACAATCATTACCGCGCTATCATCGAACAACCAGACCTCCGTCTGCGGCTGACGTGGCTCAATCACGCCCAGGCCGACGATCTCGCGAAGATCTTCTTCAGAAACGCCGGTATGCAGACAAAACTCCGTTATCGTAAAAGTCACTGCCATTTTAGCCATTATGCTTTCCCCCATGCTTGACGCGGCTCGAAGCCGGCCTCTGCATCGGCCAGCTGTTGCCAGAGCGCGCTGGCTTTCTCATTCGGTTTGGGCGGCATGACGATTTTAATCACGGCATATAAATCGCCGGTGGCCGTTTTGCTGGCCAGCCCTTTCCCTTTAATTCGTAAACGCTGTCCCGCCTGGCTACCCGGCGGGATGGTCAGCAGGATGCTCTCTTTGAGCGTCGGGATGGTCACTTTGGCGCCAAGCGCCGCTTCCCACGGTGCGAGCGGCAGAACGATTTCCAGGTTATGGCCCACAATATCGAACAGCGGATGCGGAGCGATGTGGATAACCAGCCACAGGTCGCCATTCGGCCCGCCGTTTTCTCCCGGCGTTCCCTGGCCTTTCAGGCGAATACGCTGCCCGTCGCTGACGCCGGCGGGGATTTTCACATTCAGGGTCTTCGGCGTTTCGCTTTCGACCATTCCGAAGACGTTATAGACCGGCAGTTTGTAGCTGATGGTGCGCGTCTGCTCGGCCAGCGTCTCCTCAAGGAACACCGCGACTTCAATTTCTAAATCATGGCCGCGTGCGGCATGCTGGCGGCGGGACTGGTGCGCCTGCTGGCCAAACATCGACGAGAAGATGTCGTCAAAATCCTGCTGGCTGTAGCTTTGTTCACGGGAGTGCTGTTGACGGCCAAATTGCGGGTCGTTGCGGTGCTGCCAGAGCTGGTCATACTCTGCGCGGCGCTGTTCATCTTTCAGGACTTCCCAGGCTTCGGCGAGATCTTTAAATTGCGCTTCGGCATCAGTTTCTTTGCTGACATCGGGGTGATATTTACGAGCCAGGCGGCGGTAGGCGGTCTTAATTGTTTTTAGATCGTCTGTTGGCTTAACCCCTAGAATGGCATAATAATCCTTTAATTCCATGGCGTTATCTCATTTGACTTACTGCAGTGGTCACGACTTTCAGTCATAAGCTTAGGGCAAATGAGTGCAGGTGGGGAAGGAATCTGGCGGAAACTTGACGCCGTCGGGATTGACGGCGTCTGTCAGCGGCGGGCGTTCAGCTGGCCGGGCGTGCCCGGCCGTTGCGACGAAGTCCTTCCAGCAGCACCAGCGCCGCGCCGAGAGCGCCGGCGATAAGCGGTAGCGCATCGGGTGCCTGGGGAAACAGGCGTACGATGGTGGGGTCCGTAACCCACATCGAGCCGGCTATCCAGCCGATAAGGGCACCTCCCAGCAGGATAACAACCGGGAAGCGGTTAAGGATAGCCAGCACCAGTTTACTGCCTGCCACGATAATCGGAATGCTGATCAATACGCCCAGCGCGACCAGCAGCAGGTGGCCTTTCCCGGCGGCGGCGACCGCCAGCACGTTATCCATCGACATAATAACATCGGCCACCGTGATGGTGACGGCGGTCCGCCATAGGCTGCCTGAGCTGCCGATCTCTTCATCTTCATCCTGATGGGCAACCAGCTTGATACCGATCCACAGCAGCAGGAGCGCCCCGACAATTTTTAGCCACGGCAGAGAGAGCAGGTAGACGGCAATGGCCAGCAGCAGAACGCGGGCCAGAATGGCGCCGAAGGTGCCAATAACAATCGCTTTTGTACGCTGTTCGGGCGGCAGCTTGCGGCACGCCATGGCGATCACCACCGCATTATCGCCGCCCAGCAGCAGATCGATTGCAATGATTTGTAGCAAAATAACAACAACATCCCACTGATTAAATAGCGCGTTCATGCCTGACTCATATCATTTTAAAAAATGTATCCCCAAGGGAAAAACCGCAGCAAGCGTACCTCTGTTCTGGCGCATTGACCACCGCCCGGAAAAAGAGCGCGGGAGTTGCCCGTGCGCGATATTGAAAAATATAGTTACGAATCAATGCATCGTGTCGGGATGATTCACCGCAAAAGGATGGTACTTTGTTTTGTCAGATCCACCTGCCGTTTACTCATCGCAAGGATTATCCTCATGGCTGGTATGAAAAAAATATTGACTGGCGCGTTGCTGGGCACCACGCTTCTTCCGGCGTTGGCCATGGCCGCGCCGGCGCCCGCAGCAACCTTTACCCCGGAGCAGGAAGCCCGCATTGGCAAGATTGCCGCGGATTACTTAGTCGCGCATCCGGAGGTGCTGCTGCAGGCGAGCCAGAAGCTTCAGCAGATTCAGCAGGAACAGCAGGCGAGCGCGGCAACTCAGGCCGTGATTAAAAACCAGGCTGCGCTGACCCAGGATAAAAATACCCCGACCTACGGACCGGCGAATGGCAAGGTAACCGTGATCGAATTCTTTGATTATCAGTGCATTTACTGTAGCCGTCTGGCACCGGTGATGGAGCAGGTGATTAAAGAAAATCCGCAGACCCGGTTTGCATTTAAAGAGTGGCCTATTTTCGGCAGCCGTTGGGAAAGCTCGCTGACGGCGGCGAAGACCGGCCTGCAAATTTACCAGCAGAAGGGCGCAGAAGCTTACCTGACCTACCATAACGGGATTTATGCCACCGGGCATAACGAAGGGAAGCTGACGGCCGCGGATGTACAGCAGCAGGCGAAGAAGGTGAATTTCGACGCGAAGAAAGCGCCGGATGTTGAAGCTGTCCTCGAGAGCACCAACCAGCTGGCGCAGGAGATTGGCTTAAGCGGAACGCCGGGCGTGATCGTGATGCCGACCACCGGCGCGACCGAAGCCACGATCACCGTCTTCCCGGGACTGGCTGATAAAGATTCGCTGGATGCGGCGATTAAGAAGGCCGGCGGTTGATCATTCAGCGCCCGTCGGGCGGTGGGCGCTGCTTGTTAACGAGGGCAGCAGCGCTGTAGCATTGACATAATCACCTGAAACAGTTCATCTTTAGCCTGCTTCTCTGTGATGACGCCATTCACTACCGCGGCGGATAACCCATCGGCGGAACCGAGCATCGCAAGAATTGTCGCTTCGCTGAGGTTTTCACTTTTGCAAAGTGGCGAAAAATATTCCCGGCATTTGACGTTAAATGTGGCGATACACTCCCGTTTGATCTTCTCCAGCTCAGGCGTTCCGGCCAGCGCGGCCATGACGTTTGGCATCTCGCGCCCCTGTAGCAGCACGCACTCAATATATGCGTTGCCGATCGCCGAAGCCAGTTTCTCCGCATTGGGTTCGGTATTGCGCAGTATTTCATCCATTTTCGCCGTCTGACGTTGGTCGTATTCGGTATATAGCGTAGCAAAAAGCCCCGAACGGCTGCCAAAATGGTCATAAACTACCGGTTTAGTGACACCGGCCTGCGTTGCGAGATAACCTAGCGTCAGAGCATCAGTCCCTTCTTCACGAATAATATGCCAGGCGACATCCATCAACTGTTTTTGCCGCTCTTCTCGCGATAAACGCTGCCGTACGAGTGGTTCAGACATAGAAGCATTCTCCCATTGACATACTTACATACCAACAGTAACTTACCAATGGTAAGTTACTGTTGGTATGTAAGACTACGTCCAATATTGTTCGATGGCAACTGGAGTCTCCGTCATGCATGCATTAATCGTAGTTTCTCATCCTGTTAATAGTTCTCTGACCCACAGCGTTATGACGGCAATTGCACAAGGGATTAACGAATCCAGCCCGCATAATACCGTTGAAATAGCTGATTTAACGCAGGAAGGTTTTAACCCGGTTTTACTAAGCCGGATATCGCCGCATTTCTGCAAACTGGCGCCACGCCGTCCGATGTGATTGCTGAGCAGGTCAGAATTGATAAGACCGATGCGCTGTTACTGGTCTTTCCCGTTTACTGGTGGTCGATGCCTGGCCTGCTAAAAGGCTGGATCGATCGCGTGTTTTCCAACGGTTGGGCCTATGAGGAGACCGCCGATGGTAAAGTGGTGAAGAAGCTGGGCCACCTGCGGGTACATCTGGTTGAGTTAGGCGCAGCGAGCCAGAAAACGTATAATAAGCGCGGGTTTACCGATGCTTTTAATGCGCAAATTGTCCACGGTATTTTTGATTACTGCGGGGCTACGGTAGCCATTTCACAAATGCTGCTGTTGCCGGAGCTGGAAACAGCGGAAGCCTATCTGGAGGCGGGGCGTAAGCTTGGTAGAGCGGTGGTTAGCTGATGCACATTTAGCTATCTCGTCGCGTTGCGCAGCTTTGAATGGAATGCTTCTGGCGATATTTTTTTGGTGTTAGCGAGACGCACCTTATTGTATAATCATTTAATCCCCCCTTTGGAAAACAATGATGAATAATTTACAGCGTTTCGAAAGTCTCGGCGATAATTGTGAGTTTGCTTTCTTTCTAAGAGAGTCGGGTTATGATGAAGGCAGCTTGTTTCGCTGGGCATTAATAAAAAACTATCATTCTCTTCTGAGATTAATAAAATCTGATTTTGCGGATTTTTATATTTATGAAAACTTGACACCTTCCTGGCAGGATATGGTGCTTGACCAAAAACATGACATTTGTTTTCATACTGAAATGTATAGTGACAATAAAGATGAGCGCTGGTCCTGGCGTTATTCAGAACAGGAAAACAATCTTATCTATAAAAAAGAAATGGATAAGATTAATTATTTAATAGATAAATTCAAAAAAAGCCTTGCTGATGAGAATAAAATTTTTGTTGTGAAAAGCAATGGCAATAATCTTGATGATATTGCATTGGCGCTCTCAAAAGAGTTTAAGAAGCACGGTAACAGTAAAATACTGTACGTTAAAAGCGATGCAGATAATTCAAAAGTTGGTGAAATAACTAAAGTCACTGATAACTTTTTTACTGCGGCCATCGATAGATTTTCAGACTATAGTCGTGCAAATGAGTACTCACGTGCAGGCTGGCAGGCAATAATTAATAATGCTGTAGCGGTTATGTGATTTTTGGGCAGCGTATTATTTATTATACGCTGCATTTTTCAGTTTGTAGTAATAAAACATGTTTTTGGATAATGATTCAAAAGCGAATAATTATAAACGGCTTCATTTTTGTAGTATGAGTTAGGATAGAAGTTTACCTCTTTTCCAAGCAGGGATGCTAAAATTGCCACATGCAGTCTGTCGGTATTTACAATTTTAAACTCTTCTAGAAAGTTGATCATGCAGCGTGTAGAGTTTCGCGCCAGAAATTCATTATCCCAATAGTCGCCATTCCAGGTTAGCGAAATATCATGGTTGTTTTCTTTATAATCTCCAGTGAGAGATTCTGAGTCTGTCCTGAAGCAATTCGCCTGTTTTTTATAGACCGGTTTAAGTGACAGATATTTACTAAGATCGAGGTAAAATGCCATGTCATCGGCAATGAATACGTTCTTGTTCGGTTCATAGTTGAGAGACTTTATATAATTGAAAGTAATATTTTCACGGCAAAAAACAACTAGTTTATCAATGTTGTTAGTGAATAAATCGTTATACCCTCTAATTGTTGAAGGCATAATTATTACTTTATGAAATTTTTTAATATTATTTTGGATGAAGTCACGACCCTCTGAATACAATCCTTCTATCAGGTTTCCTCCGCCGCCAAAAATTAAAATATCCGTATCAGCGCTGTAGTGCTCATCATCCCTGTAAGGTACATAGGTAAGAGCATTTCGTTCGAAAAAATCATACGTTGCAGATGCAATCACGCCATCACCCGCATTGCCAGGGTTTGCCTTATAGACAAATCGGTGAGATGGATGATAGGATTTTAAGAATAAATCAAATTTTAACTCTGCGCTGGTCATTTTTTATCCTATTTAACAGAAGCTATTGATTGCTATCTTATACTACTTCAACTCACTCATTATTATAGAAAAGTCTAGATTATTAAGGAAAGATCACAATGAAGAAAGTTCTTATAATGACGCCGGACATTGAGGGGCCTGTCCGTAACGGCGGCATTGGTACTGCTTTTACTGCCCTTGCCACTACTTTGGCAAAAAAGGGGTATGATGTCGATGTATTGTATACATGTGGTGACTATTCTGAGTCATCTGTATCAAAATTTAGCGATTGGTCACGTATTTATAGCACCTTTGGTATTAATCTGCTAAGCACTGGTCTGGTAAAAGAGATTAATATTGACGCCCCTTATTTTAGAAGGAAAAGCTATTCAATTTTACTTTGGCTGAAAGAAAATAATATCTATGACACGATTATTTCTTGTGAATGGCAGGCAGATCTTTATTATGCTTTATTAAGTAAAAAGAATGGTACTGATTTTGAAAACACGAAGTTCATTGTAAATACTCACAGCTCAACGTTATGGGCCGATGAAGGTAATTACCAGCTCCCATATGATCAGAATCATCTTGAGCTCTATTATATGGAGAAAATGGTGGTTGAGATGGCTGATGAAGTCATTAGTCCGTCTCAGTATTTAATTGACTGGATGTTGAGTAAACACTGGAAGGTTCCTGAAGAACGTCATGTAATTTTAAATTGTGAGCCATTTCAAGGGTTTGAAACAAGAAGTGATGTTGTAGTTAAAAAAAATGAAACACCAGCTTCTGGCGTTGAGCTTGTATTTTTCGGCCGGCTTGAAACCCGTAAGGGGCTCGACACATTCCTCCGTGCATTAAGAAAACTTTCTGACGAAGATAAAGAGACTATCTCTGGCGTAACCTTCCTCGGAAAAAATGTCGCTATGGGGAAAACTGATTCATTTACCTACATCATGAATCAGACCAAAAATTTGGGACTCGCAGTTAACGTTATCAGCGATTATGATCGTACCAATGCTAATGAATATATAAAAAGAAAAAATGTCTTAGTCATTATCCCATCGCTGGTAGAAAACTCACCATATACCGTTTATGAATGCTTGATTAATAATGTCAATTTCCTCGCTTCAAACGTTGGCGGAATCCCAGAGCTTATTCCACAGGAACATCATGCAGAGATTCTGTTTACACCCACACCTGTCGATTTATACGGTAAAATTCACTATCGCTTAAAGAATATAAATATCAAACCCGGGCTTGTTGAATCACAAGAGAATATTAAAGAAGCCTGGTTTGCTGCAATTGAACGAAAAAATAACTGCGTATTCAAGAAAATTGACGAATCTAATAGTCCGTTAGTTAGTGTGTGTATCACTCACTTCGAGCGTCATCATTTGCTCCAACAAGCGCTTGCCTCAATAAAATCTCAGACGTACCAAAACATTGAAGTCATCCTGGTCGATGATGGAAGTACGAAAGAAGAATCTCATCGCTATTTGAATCTCATCGAGAATGATTTTAACTCTCGAGGCTGGAAAATCATCCGTAGTTCTAATAACTACCTGGGCGCTGCAAGAAATTTGGCTGCTCGACACGCGTCCGGTGAGTATCTGATGTTTATGGACGATGACAATGTTGCTAAGCCTTTTGAGGTTGAAACGTTTGTCACAGCAGCATTAAACTCCGGTGCTGATGTGTTAACCACCCCAAGCGATCTTATTTTTGGTGAGGAATTCCCTTCTCCGTTCCGTAAAATGACGCACTGCTGGCTTCCGTTAGGGCCTGATTTAAATATCGCCAGCTTTAGTAACTGTTTTGGTGATGCAAATGCGCTTATCAGAAAAGAAGTTTTCGAGAAAATTGGTGGATTTACTGAGGATTATGGCTTAGGTCATGAAGACTGGGAGTTTTTTGCTAAAATATCTTTACAAGGCTATAAATTGCAAGTCGTCCCTGAACCATTATTTTGGTATCGAGTGGCAAACTCCGGAATGCTGCTAAGTGGAAATAAGAGTAAAAATAATTACCGTAGTTTCCGCCCATTTATGGACGAAAATGTTAAATATAACTATGCAATGGGGTTGATGCCTTCCTACCTCGAAAAAATTCATGAGCTTGAGAGCGAAGTGAGTCGCTTGCGTAGCATCAATGGCGGTCACTCTGTCAGTAATGAGTTACAGCTTTTAAATAATAAAATTGATGGTCTTATTTCTCAGCAAAGAGATGGTTGGGCTCATGACCGTTTTAATGCTCTTTATGAAGCAATTCATGTCCAGGGTGCAAGAAGAGGTACCAATCTGATTCGCCGGGTGGCCAGGAAAGTAAAGTCAATGCTAAAATAAAATAATCTGCGGAGCTCTAAAGGGCTCCGCAAAATAGTTTTTTACTTTTGGCAAACTTTAATTTATCAGGGGAAAGTAATTCATCTCATGATATTAAGATCGGCTTATCTCACTATTTTATGGGATGAGTCGGCTTGCTAATAAAAAGAGTATTTATTCTGGCATTGTAATTGCTATTTTTAGAGTAAGTTTTCTGTCATCTGTGAGAATGAAACCTTAGATGGTAAAGTTAAAATTCTAAAATGGAAGCTACCGCTACGGTCTCGATCGCTATTGAGGATTACCCATCATATACCGCAATCGCGGGTTTCCAACCGGGAAGGCACATTAAGCGGTAACTGGCTATGAGAAGGGCCCAGACTGCAGGGGCGGTGTGAAGCAAATAACTTTCTGGGACTGTAACATGCTGGTTGTCGGCAATGACGAGATGGAGCAACTGCATAGGTCGTGCAAAAAATAAGTGGTGCCCGGACCCGGACTAACGCCGCAGGCGTTGAACAGCGCGCTTGTCGCGCTGGCCCCGAAGGGGTGAGCGGCGTGCCGCGAATAATCGAACGGAGTTCGATGGAGAGTCCGTATTGCAGAAAGCAAAAAACCAGCCCTTAGGCTGGTTTCTTTAAATAAGTGGTGCCCGGACTCGGAATCGAACCAAGGACACGGGGATTTTCAATCCCCTGCTCTACCGACTGAGCTATCCGGGCAACGGGGCGCATTAAACCGTAATCCATCCTGTGCGTCAACCAAATTTCTTGATTTCCCTGCTGATTGCTTAACTTTGCGGCAGTTTTGCCGCGAAAGGGGCATTTTGCTGGTTCATCACATCATCCCGTTGTCACCTTCGCGGATTTTCCAGCCGCTGACGGCAGAGATAACGCGGCGCAATCCGGATACGGAGTAACCGCCGATGAGGTCTTCGTCTTCCCGCGGCGAGCCGATCATAATTTCCGCATCGACGCCGTGGCGGTAGGCGCCATGATGGCTGATGACGGTACCAATAAAGCATTTCCCACCGAGCCAGACGGGGATATAGGCCACCGTTTCATAGACGTAGTAAGAGGCGACGCCGCTGTAGTAGTTATCCGCTTCATCTGATGATGTACCGGGCGGGATAGGGCAGATGGGCCCGTCTTCCGCGTGACCTTTTTTATCTTTCAGCAGGTTGCTTTGCATCAGTTCCAGCGATTTGAGTAAATCGTCCCGCTCCTGTGCCGTGAGCGCCGGAGTCAGCGGCCGATCTTTTTCCGGTGAACTTAGCGTCTCCAGCCTGTAGCGATAGCGAATCGTCACGGCAGGACTCCTGTCCGTCGGGCTGAAGGGGCGCAGCAGATACAGGTTGTCTTCGCCGAACTGGCCATTGTACCACAGTGCATACACCTGGCCGTTGATTCTGACCCACTGGTTCCACTGATTGGCGCCGCGGCCGTTGAGGGAAAACAGCGCCCCGGGTACGCCAGCATCGAAATCATCGTCGTCATCGGTATCGCTATGATCTACGGTATCAAACGTATTATCCCCCCGCCTCAGCACGCCGGTGTAGCTGAAGAGCCCGGTCCCGCCGATATAGCTGTCGATGATTAAATCGCGCTTACCGTCATTATCAAGATCGACCAGCGTGAAGCTGACCTTACCGTTTTCTGAGTCGGCGCTGATATCGGAGTGAAGAAAAGCCTGCCACTCATCGTCGCTGATATCGACCGCGGGTTTGTTGGTCGATACCAGAGAGTCATCCGCGTAGGTCAGCGTAAAATTCGTGACGTGCCCGGTGAGCGGGAACTGCCCGGCAACTTTTTCCAACGCCAGTTCCGGGTTGCTCTTTTGCTCTTTCAGCACCGCGTTATACAGCGCCTTGAGCGCCAGATTATCGGCATCCTTCTGCTGTTTTGGCCGCACCTGACTGACGAACGTGGGCAGCATCCAGGTGCCGCCAGGCGTGATTTCACGACACATACCGGTCGTGTATTTCAGACTCTGCACGAAGGTTCTGCCGTCCCACACCCGCTCTTCACCGTTGACGCAGTCGGCGATGCCGCGCCCTTTGGTGAAAAAGGTGATCACGCCATCGGCATAGCTGGATGCATCGGTGGTGATCGGCTGTGGTTTAGCGAGAGGGGTATTTTCCACCACCCACATTGCGTACCCGTCGTTATATGCGGCGCGCCAGCACAGGGCCTCGATGAGTGAATGGGTTTTATCGAGAGGGGTTGTGGTTATCTGCCGTTCCTGAGGCGGAATATCTTTATTTTGCCAGTCATCACAGCGGCTGTTCAGCAACGGGGTCAGTTCTGGCAGCAGCTTCTGCCGCTGTTTTGCCGTCAGCGGTTCGCTCTGGGCGTTGCGGAGCGTCGGGGCGGCGATAATTTCCGGAGCCGGAACGGCGCTGAGCGTGTTGTCATCGTCGGCATCGCCTTTTCGCACCAGCGCATCTGCGCTGCCCAGACGCTGCTGAAACTCATCAATCTTCAGAAACACCGCGCTGCTGCCCGCGCTGGAGAGCGGTTTACGCTGGCCGTTAAGGGCAATTTCGATACGATTATCATGCTCCAGCGCCTGAATCAGGGCGGCGGTTTGGCTGCTGTCGAAGCGAAAATGGCTGTCGTCTTTGGCCTCCAGCGTACCGCGATCCTGGTTGTCGATCAGCAGGTTAACCGTGGCGTCCTGGGGAATATCATGATCGGTCTGGGCGAAGGTCACCTGAGCGCTTACGCGCTGTCCGGCGCCCGCATTACGGGTCAACAGGACGCTGATTTCCCCCATGTTGACGCCATAACCTGCGGCCCGACAGGTGCCGGTATTATCGCAGGCGACTTCCCAGTCTTTATGCGCGAAAGAAAAACCCTGAACAGGCGCGGCCAGGAGCGATGCAGGGCATAGCCCCATGATGGCAGCCCATAGGAGAGGACGCATATAAATCCCTGTAGACATATCGATGTAGGGGGAATTATACCCTTCGCACTTCAAGTTGCATCTTTGTTGACAACGGGTGCGGTACCTCATGACCTGCCGTAGGTCATGAGGACACGGCTGCCCTGACGCGTCCTCTTCCGGGGAGAGATGGGCGGCTTAACGTCGGTAAAAGCGCAATCAGGTTAAGGCGCCACCCGCCCGACATTGGGCAAAGCGCAGAATATCTTCTGCCAGGCGTTGGGCGGTATCGACATCGGCCTGACTGCGTTTTATCAGCAGACGGCTCAGGCAGCCTTCAACAATCAGCTCCATCTGTTTGGCCACCATTGCCGGGTCGTCCACTTCCAGCTGGGTCAGCAGTTCGTGGGTATTGGCCAGAGAAGCCTGCTTTTGTTGCTCCGCCAGCTGATGGATAGGGTGCTGGGCATCCGGATAAAAGGTGCAGGCGGCGATAAACAGGCAGCCGGGATAGCGATGGTTGCTCACGCATTGGGTTAATGCGCCGTAGCGCGCCAGCAGCTTTTGCTCCGGCGTGAGCGTGTCGTCGAGCAGCAGCTGACGGCGCCAGGCATCAACCTGATGACTGAGGTAACGCAGCGCATCGTACAGCAGCGCTTCACGATCGGGCCAGAAACGCTTGAGGTCAGCGAGCGGGTAAGAGACGCGTTCGGCGACCATTTCCAGCGTGGTGTTGGCAATACCTTCAATTTCGAGAATTTGTATGGCTTCACCCAGGACATCTTCACGTTGCACGGTCTTCTCCTCCATTTTTCCTCCTAAAGTGTCGTTCACGGTTGCCAATCGTGCAAATGGGCGCTGAATGTCGCCGCATCCATAAACCCGGTGACGCGCTGCGCGGGCTGCTCTTCGCCCTGCCTGTTAAAGAACAGAATGGTCGGCAAGCCGAGCACCTTCAGGTGTTTCAGCAGAGCCACATCCTCGGCGCTGTTCTTCGTCACGTCTATCTGCAACAGAACGGTCTCTTTCAGGGCCTGTTGTACTTCGGTCGTGCTAAAGGTGTATTTTTCGAACTCTTTGCAGGCGACGCACCAGTCGGCGTACAGGTCGAGCATAACCGGTTTACCCTTTGCCTGCGCCAGCGCCTGGTCGAGCTCCGCGATGTTACCGATCTGCGTAAAGGACAGCGGTGACTGCTGCCGGGCTACCGGCTCGCCAAAAGCCCAGTCCTGCAGCGGACGTGCGCTGACCAGCGCCGCACCGAGCATGATGATTTGCACGAGGCGCAGCCAGGGGCGGGATGCGCCGAGCGCGGTAATAAAAGCCCAGCTAAAGAAGGCCACGCCCAGCAGCGACCACAGGCGCAGGCCCCAGGGTTCGCCGACGATACGCTCCAGCAAAAAGACCGGAAGCGCCAGGATCACAAAACCGAATGCGGTCTTCACATGGCTCATCCACGGGCCGCTCTTCGGCAACAGACGGTTGCCAAATACGGTGACCAGGATCAGCGGCAGCCCCATGCCCAGCGCATACAAATACAGCGTGCCGCCGCCGAGCCACAGGTTGCCGCTCTGGGCAATATACAGCAGGATGGCGCTCAGCGGCGCGGTGGTGCAGGGCGAACAGATCAGTCCGGCAATGGCTCCCATCGCAAAGACGCCGCCGGGTGAACCGCCCTGGCGTTTGTTGCTCATCAGCGTCAGGCGGGTTTGCAGCGATGAGGGCAGCTGCAGCGTGAACAGACCAAACATCGACAGCGCCAGCAGGATAAAGACCGCAGACAGGCCAATCAGTACGTACGGATGCTGCAACGCCGCCTGAAACTGCAAACCGGCGGCGGCGACCACCAGTCCCAGCGCGGTATAGGTGAGCGCCATCCCCTGCACGTAGATAAAGGCCAGCAGCAGCGCTCGCCCGGTAGAGAGTCGCTGTTTTCCGCCGAGGACAATACCCGAGATCAGCGGATACATCGGCAGCACGCACGGCGTGAAGGCGATACCGATACCTATCAGCAGCGCCCATAGCGCGGAGAAGGGCAGGCTGGCTGGCGCATTCTCGCCGGCGTCGCTCTTCTCCTGCCGGGCAGGCTGCTCGGGTTTGGTCGCCAGCTCAGGACGCTTTTCAACCGGCAGCGGCGGATTAAATTTGGGTTGCCCGGACGAGGGGAGCGCCGGATGGGCGGGGACCGACTCGCCGTTGGATACGGCCAGTACCGTGCGAAGCGGCACCACTTTTGTCTCCGGCGGATAGCAGAAACCCGCATCGGCGCAGCCCTGATATGTCACGGTGAGCGTCGCGCCTTGTTCCGCCTCGCTCAGCGTGACCGGGATGGTGAGCCGCTGGCGGTAAATCTCACTCTTGCCGTAAAACTCATCCTCATGCCACGTGCCGGGCGGTAGCGCCGATGCGGCGAGGGTGGCATTCGCCGGCGTCAGTTTTATCTGCTGGCGGTAGAGGTAGTAACCCTCTTTGATTTGCCAGGTCAGGTTGACGTCCCGCTGGCTCTGCTGGAAATCAAAGGCAAAAGCCTGGTCTGCGGGAACAAAGTCAGAGCGCCCGGGGGCGTCAAATAAGCCGGCGAAAGCGGATGTGCTGCAGAGCAGCAGAATCAGCGTAATGATGCGTTGAGCCATGAGAGGTAATCAGTGTCTCCGTGAGTGACGGGTAAAACCAGTAATTCGGGGGTTTGATACGGGTGATGGGACTTCAGGCAATCCAGTAACGCCTGCTGGTGAGCCCGGTCGGTTTTCAGCAGCATTTGCACTTCATACTCCTGCTCCAGCTTGCCTTCCCAGTAGTAGAGCGATGTCGCTCCAGGCAGAAGTGTGGCACAGGCGGCGAGCTTTTCGGCCAGCACTTTGGCCGCCAGATCCTGGGCGGTGGCTTCATCCGGCGCGGTACAGAGAACAACAACAGCATCAGGCGTAGTCATCGTGAACCTCGTATCAGCGAAAAGAGGCACTATAGCACGCACGATGAGGGGAATAATGAAACGGGCCAGGAAACTGGCCCGAATTTAAGCAGATTTACAGCATGATGCCGCCGATAATGAAACCCAGAATGACGCACAGGGTGATGGCAATCACCCCTGGGATCAGGAACGCATGGTTAAAGACATACTTGCCGATACGCGTTGACCCGGTGTCGTCCATTTCGACCGCCGCCAGCAGCGTAGGATAGGTTGGCAGCACGAACAGCGCGGAGACGGCAGCAAACGAGGCGATGGCGGTCAGCGGGGTGACGCCAAGCAGCAGCGCAGCCGGCATCAGCGCTTTGGTGGTTGCGGCCTGGGAGTAGAGCAGGGTCGCGGCGAAGAACAGCACTACCGCCAGCAGCCACGGATAGTTGTGCAGCAGGTCGCCGGCTACGGTCTGGATGTCGGTGATATGCGCTTTGACGAAGGTATCGCCCAGCCAGGCGACGCCCAGGACGCAGACGCAGGCGCTCATCCCGGATTTAAAGGTGCTGGCGTTGAGCACTTCGCTGGTGTCGATTTTGCAGGTGACGCTAATCAACGTGGCGATGGTCAGCATGAACACCACGATCGCTTCGTTACGCGGCAGCACCGGGTTCTGAATCAGCCCGACGGTATCGCTGATGGCGGTCGCGTAGAACATGACCGCCACGATGCCGATCAGAAACAGCAGCACCGAACGCTTTGCATGAGGTTTCAGCTCGAAAACCTGACTCCCGCGCAGCTTCACTTCACCTTTTGCCAGACGTTCCTGATAAATCGGATCGTCTTTTAGTTCGCAGCCGAGGAAGTTACAGACCACCGCGGTGATCATTACCGCAATCAGCGTCACCGGAATACAGATGGCCAGCAGCGTCAGATAGCTCACGCCCAGCGGCTCGAGGATCCCGGCAAAAAAGACCACCGCAGCGGAAATCGGCGAGGCGGTAATGGCAATCTGCGAGGCGACGACGGCGATAGAAAGCGGACGGGACGGGCGAATGCCCTGTTCTTTGGCGACCTCGGTAATGACCGGCAGGGTAGAGAACGCGGTATGACCGGTTCCCGCCAGCACGGTCATAAACCAGGTGACCAGCGGAGCAAGGAAGGTAATGTATTTCGGATGGCGTCTGAGCATACGCTCGGCAAGGCTGACCAGATAATCCATGCCTCCGGCCACCTGCATTGCGGCAATAGCGGCGATAACCGCCATGATGATTTCAATGACGTCGAAGGGAATCGCGCCAGGTTTGATTTGAAAGAGGAGCGTCAGGACGAGGACGCCCAGACCACCGGCAAAGCCGATGCCGATACCGCCGAGCCTGGCTCCCAGGTAAATCGCCAGCAGGACAATCACGAGTTCTGCACCAAACATATACGCCTTCCTTGTTTTTTAACAAGTTGATATTGAATTGTTGTGATTTAGTAAACCTAAAAATGCAAAAAAGGCATGTCATTGCTGACATGCCTCTGGGTAGTTTAACCTGAAAGCTTACTGTTCGCTTTCATCGGTATAACGCTTCGCTTTATAGGCCGGATGCATCAGGTTTTGTGGCGAGAAAATATCGTCCAGTTCCGCTTCGGTCAGTAATCCACGCTCCAGAACCACTTCCCTTACGCTCTTGCCGGTTTCGGCGCAAATCTTGCCGACAATATCGCCATTGTGGTGGCCGATAAACGGGTTGAGATAGGTGACGATACCGATGGAGTTATACACATAGCCTTCGCACACCGCTTTGTTGGCGGTAATGCCGTTAATGCATTTTTCCAGCAGGTTGTAGCAGGCGTTAGTCAGGATGTGGATAGATTCAAACATCGCCTGGCCAATAACCGGCTCCATGACGTTCAGCTGCAGCTGACCGGCTTCCGAGGCCATGGTCACCGTGGTGTCGTTGCCAATGACCTTGAAGCAGACCTGGTTGACCACTTCCGGGACGACCGGGTTAACTTTCGCCGGCATGATCGATGAACCCGCCTGCAGCTCTGGCAGGTTGATTTCGTTCAGACCCGCGCGTGGGCCGGAAGAGAGCAGGCGCAGGTCGTTACAGATTTTGGACAGTTTCACCGCCAGACGCTTCAGCGAGCTGTGTACCATCACGTAGGCGCCGCAGTCGGAGGTGGCTTCAATCAGATCTTCCGCCGGAACCACCGGCAGGCCGCTGACTTCCGCCAGTTTTTGTACCGCCAGCTGCTGGTAGCCATCCGGTGTATTCAGGCGCGTACCGATGGCGGTGGCGCCGAGGTTAACTTCGAGCAGCAGTTCTCCGGTACGCAGAATGCTTTTGATTTCTTCATTCAGCAGCACATTAAACGCGTGGAACTCCTGGCCGAGCGTCATCGGCACGGCGTCCTGCAGCTGGGTACGCCCCATTTTCAGGACATCCTGGAATTCGACGGCTTTATTCTGGAAACCGTCACCCAGCTGGTTGATGGCGTCGGTTAATTTCAGCAGGGACGCATAAACCGCGATACGGAAACCGGTCGGGTAGGCATCGTTGGTGGACTGGCATTTGTTAACGTGGTCGTTCGGGTTCAGGTACTGGTATTCACCTTTCTGATGACCCATCAGCTCAAGGCCAATGTTGGCCAGCACTTCGTTGGTGTTCATGTTGACGGAAGTGCCTGCACCGCCCTGGAACACATCAACCGGGAACTGGTCCATGCATTTACCGTTATTCAGAACTTCATCGCATGCGGCAATAATGGTGTTCGCGACGCTTTTAGGAATGGTTTGCAGTTCCTTGTTGGCCATCGCGGCGGCCTTTTTGACCATCACCATGCCGCGCACGAACTCAGGGATATCGCTGATTTTGCTATTGCTGATGTAGAAGTTTTCAATCGCTCTCAGAGTATGAACACCATAGTAGGCGTCAGCTGGAACTTCCCTGGTACCCAACAGGTCTTCTTCGATACGAATGTTGTTTAACATGTGAACCTTCTTTTTCAAGCTGCCAATGAATTCACCAAATACGCAGAATTTATGGGATTTTGCGCATTTTCTTGCCGAAGATTATTTCCTTAATCGGCCCGGTGCCCACGATCATATGCTGATGATAGCGAATGTCAGCAACCTTGATCACTTATTATGTCGAGAAGGGTATAAGAATTATTAATCTGTGAAATGAGTCACCGCTTTGCCGTTCTTGAAAAAAAAATAAGCGCTTCTGCCGATTGAAATGCGCTGTTTTAGCCCAATATTGATGTGATGCGAAAAGCACACCGATGACTGCGGGGGCCGATAGTGAACCCCGCTAATGAAGGAGACGCCAGTGCGTTGGATTCCGTTTATTGCCATTTTTTTATACGTTTACATTGAGATATCGATCTTTATCCAGGTGGCTCACGTGCTTGGCGTTCTGTTGACGCTGATTCTGGTGATCTTTAGCTCGGTGGTCGGTATGTCGCTGGTGCGCAACCAGGGCTTTAAAAACTTTATGCTGATGCAGCAGAAAATGGCGGCTGGTGAAAGCCCGGCTGCAGAAATGATTAAAAGCGTATCGCTGATTATTGCCGGTCTGCTGCTCTTGCTGCCGGGGTTCTTTACCGATTTCCTCGGCCTGCTGCTCCTGCTGCCGCCGGTGCAAAAACACCTGACCCTGAAGCTGATGCCGCACCTGCGCTTTAGCCGGATGCCCGGCGGTGGTTTTAGCGCCGGAACCGGAGGCGGTGAGACCTTTGACGGGGAGTACCAGCGCAAAGATGAAGAGCGTGACCGTCTGGATCACAAAGACGACCGCTAAGCCATCAGCCCCGGCATGGCCGGTCTGATACGGTAATAAAGATGATGAGCCGGATATGCGTTGCGCTATCCGGCTTTTTTTATGCGATGTTTCATTTCCGATGAGGGGAGGGCAGTGCTGCCGCACGGCGCTTTGGCAGCCACAGCCACAGCGCGGCCATAACCAGCAGGGCGTACAGGCTTTTCCAGCCGACCATCGCCAGTAACAACAGGCAGAGCAGGCTCCCGATGAACGCCAGAACCCGATAGCGCCCCCGCAGCAACCGGCAGCCCGCCAGCATGCACAGCAGATAAATCATAATAAAGATGCCGTTGGCATAGACGATCAGCGCATCAAGGTCGATATCCAGCCAGTAGATGCCTAGCGTGCTGATGACACAGCAGCCCAGCACCACGTTGAGTGCATTGCGTGGGATTTGCTGCGGCGAGAGGCGGGCGAGGTAGCTTTCTGGCTTGTATTGCGCCTGCGACCAGACCAGACGGGCAAAGCTCTGAATATAGATATTGAGGCTGGCGAAGCAGGCAAGATAGCCAATGACGCAGGCGATCCACAGCGCCTGCACGCCAAACAGACGCACCACGATATTGGGCAGCGATGCGGCGGCGGCCATATCGCTGCCGAAGGCGTGAAAATGCAGGACCAGTACGGTACAGGCCCAGTAAACGGAGCCCGCCAGCAGCAGACCGATCATTAGCGCACGGGGGAAATCGCGCTCCGGGCGTTTAAATTCCGATGCCAGGTGGGCGAAGGCTTCAAGGCCGACGAAACACCAGAACATCACCGACAGGGCGGCAAAAAGCCGGGAGCGATCGATATCTTCCGGCGCCGGAAAGGGAATTTGCGCCGGGCTAATCCCGCCGCGCCACCAGATAGCGGCGATCAGCGCGACGATCAGAACCGCTACCAGCGTTTGTAGATTCGCGCTGGAGCTTGCGCCCCGCGACCCGACCCACCAGACGATGGCCAGCGTACCCAGCTCCGCGAGCAGCAGCTGGCTGTCGTGCCAGCCAAACAACGCCTGACCGAAGCCGGTGGCGATATGCAGCGCCGCCGGTAGCCCAACCGGAATGACCGACAGGAACAGCCAGCCGGTGACGCGTTCCATATGGCCACCAAACGCCATATTGACGAAGTGCGCCACGCCGCCCGCGCTGGGGAAGTGGCGACCAAGAACGGCAAAGACGATAGCGATCGGGAAGACCAGCAGAATGAGCGCGGGCCACGCCCACAGGCTGTTATCTCCCGCAACCAGCGCGGCAAGAGCGGGAACGGCGAAAACGCCGGTGCCAAGTAGAGACGTAGAAAGCAGCCCCACTCCCTGAGCCAGACCTAACTCCTGTTTTAAACCACTCATGATGCCATCCTGCCGTGACAAAAGATCGATGGTATCACAATCGTTTTTGCTTATGACGGTGGCAGACCTGCATCTGTTTCTGTGCGTTAGCGCACGCGGAAAATTTTTTTTTAACTTCCCCCCTTGAAGCGCGAAAACCCACCCCCATCTCTCAGGCACTAGCCGGAAAACCGTATACGGGCCGGTGTCACCCATAACTGATAATGACTTTCTCAAAGGAGAGCTATCAATGAGTATTCGTCCGTTACATGATCGTGTGATCGTCAAACGTAAAGAAGTTGAAACCAAATCTGCAGGCGGCATCGTTCTGACCGGTTCTGCGGCAGCCAAATCAACTCGTGGCGAAATCATCGCTGTCGGTAAGGGCCGCATCCTGGAAAACGGAACTGTGCAGCCGCTGGACGTTAAAGTTGGCGACATCGTTATTTTCAACGACGGCTACGGTGTGAAATCTGAAAAAATCGACAATGAAGAAGTGCTGATCATGTCTGAAAGCGACATTCTGGCAATTGTTGAAGCGTAATTCGCGCGCGAAACTGAACGAATTTGAGGAATAGAAAAAATGGCAGCTAAAGACGTAAAATTCGGTAACGACGCTCGTGTAAAAATGCTGCGCGGCGTGAACGTACTGGCAGATGCAGTGAAAGTGACCCTGGGCCCGAAAGGCCGTAACGTGGTTCTGGATAAATCTTTCGGTGCACCGACCATCACCAAAGATGGTGTTTCCGTAGCGCGTGAAATCGAGCTGGAAGACAAGTTCGAAAACATGGGTGCGCAGATGGTGAAAGAAGTTGCCTCTAAAGCGAACGACGCTGCAGGCGACGGTACCACCACCGCAACCGTACTGGCTCAGGCTATCATCGCAGAAGGCCTGAAAGCCGTTGCTGCTGGCATGAACCCGATGGATCTGAAACGCGGTATCGACAAAGCTGTCGTGGCTGCCGTTGAAGAACTGAAAACGCTCTCCGTACCGTGCTCCGACTCTAAAGCTATTGCTCAGGTTGGTACCATCTCCGCTAACTCCGATGAAACCGTAGGTAAACTGATCGCGGAAGCGATGGACAAAGTCGGTAAAGAAGGCGTTATCACCGTTGAAGACGGTACCGGTCTGGAAGACGAACTGGACGTCGTTGAAGGTATGCAGTTCGACCGCGGCTACCTCTCCCCGTACTTCATCAACAAGCCGGAAACTGGCGCTGTTGAACTGGAAAGCCCGTTCATCCTGCTGGCTGACAAAAAAGTCTCCAACATCCGCGAAATGCTGCCGGTTCTGGAAGCCGTTGCGAAAGCAGGCAAGCCGCTGGTTATCATCGCTGAAGACGTTGAAGGCGAAGCGCTGGCAACTCTGGTGGTCAACACCATGCGCGGTATCGTGAAAGTCGCTGCTGTTAAAGCACCGGGCTTCGGCGACCGTCGTAAAGCTATGCTGCAGGACATCGCTACCCTGACTGGCGGTACCGTTATCTCTGAAGAGATCGGTATGGAGCTGGAAAAAGCGACTCTGGAAGACCTGGGTCAGGCAAAACGCGTTGTGATCAACAAAGACACCACCACCATCATCGATGGCGTGGGTGAAGAAGGCGCAATTCAGGGCCGCGTTGCTCAGATCCGTAAGCAGATCGAAGAAGCGACTTCTGACTACGACCGTGAAAAACTGCAGGAGCGCGTAGCGAAACTGGCTGGCGGCGTTGCGGTAATCAAAGTCGGTGCAGCTACCGAAGTTGAAATGAAAGAGAAAAAAGCGCGCGTTGACGATGCTCTGCACGCAACCCGTGCTGCGGTAGAAGAAGGTGTTGTTGCTGGTGGTGGTGTTGCGCTGGTTCGCGTTGCCGCTAAACTGGCTGGCCTGACCGCTCAGAACGAAGATCAGAACGTCGGTATCAAAGTTGCGCTGCGCGCGATGGAAGCTCCGCTGCGTCAGATCGTGTCCAACGCCGGCGAAGAGCCGTCTGTTGTTGCTAACAACGTGAAAGCGGGTGAAGGCAACTACGGTTATAACGCGGCAACTGAAGAATACGGCAACATGATCGACTTCGGTATCCTGGACCCGACTAAAGTGACTCGTTCTGCTCTGCAGTACGCTGCATCCGTTGCTGGTCTGATGATCACCACCGAGTGCATGGTGACCGACCTGCCGAAAAGCGACGCAGCCGATTTAGGCGCTGCTGGCGGCATGGGTGGCATGGGCGGTATGGGCGGCATGATGTAATCGTGCGCTATACCCCTTAGAAACAAAGAAACCCCCGGGCAGAAATGCTCGGGGGTTTTTCTTTTTCTCATCTTTTTAGTATAAGGTGTACATCCGGGCCAGCGCGTCCAGCTCATTGATCATGGGGAATAACATGCAGGTAAGATATTTAGCAGGGATTGTCGGCGCAGCATTATTGTTAGCGGGTTGCAGTTCCAGCAACGAACTGAGCTCAGGCGGACAGAGCGTACGCTTTGTTGAAGATAAGCCGGGTGCGGATTGCCAGCTGTTGGGGACCGCGACGGGCAAGCAGAGCAACTGGCTGTCCGGGCAGAACGGTGATGAAGGCGGCTCCATGCGTGGTGCAGCTAACGCGCTGCGCAACCAGGCCGCGGCGATGGGCGGCAACGTGATTTATGGCGTGAGCAGCCCGACGCAGAACCTGCTGTCGAGCTTTGTGCCAACCGATAGCGAAATGAACGGCCAGGTCTATAAGTGCCCGAACTGATGTGATTCCGGGCCTCCTCCGACGAGGGTAAGAGAGGCTCGGGCGATCTCCGCGCGTTCAGTCAGGCTGTGAATCGGAGGTCTGCCAGCTTTTCCCCGGCAGACCTTTTCACGAATGTTGTTTTAAGCCCAAATCCAGCGGCGTCTTACTTGGCTCACCGCCGATTTCCCGTGCCAGTCTTGGTACCATATAACCTGAAACCAACGTCAGCAGTTCGCGCATAATGGCCCGGGCCTCTTCATCTTCGACCATAAAATGGGCCGCGCCCTGGACTTTATCCAGCACGTGCAGGTAATAAGGCATGACGCCAGCATCGAACAGGGCATTGCTCAGAGCGGCCAGCGTGTGTGCATTGTCGTTGACGCCGCGCAGCAGAACGCTTTGATTCAACAGCGTGACACCGGCTTGACGCAAGCGCGCCATCGCAGCGCGGAAATCTGCATCAATTTCATTGGCGTGGTTAATATGATTGACCAGCAGCACCTGCAGCGATGAGCTGGCAAAGCGTGCGGCCAGCGCATCGGTAATCCGCGCCGGGATGACGACAGGCAGGCGGCTGTGAATGCGCAGACGCTTAATATGCGGGATAGCTTCCAGCTGGGTGAGCAGCCAGTCCAGCTCATGGTCTTTCGCCATCAGCGGGTCGCCGCCGGAAAAAATAATTTCATCGAGCTGCGGATGCGCGGCAATGTACTCCAGCGCCGCCTGCCAGTTACGCTTATTGCCTTGATTTTCGGCATAAGGGAAGTGTCTGCGGAAGCAATAGCGGCAATTTACCGCGCAGCCGCCCTTGACCAGCAGCAGCGCCCGGTTGCGGTATTTATGCAGCAGACCGGGTACCACGCTGTGCTGTTCTTCCAGCGGATCGGTGGAAAAACCCGGTGCTGAAATAAACTCATCTTGCGAGGTAAGTACCTGACGAAGCAGGGGATCGTTGGGATTTCCCGGCTCCATACGGGCGATAAATGCCCGCGGCACGCGCAGGGCGAAGAGGCGTTTTGCCTCGCGTCCCGCCAGCAGGTTCGCGTCAGCGTCTACATTTAAAAGATGCAGCAGTTCATCGGGACTGGTCACAACATCTGCAAGTTGCGTTAACCAATCTTCTCTGGATGGGGTATTTAGGGTTACAATATGCGCCATTTTGTGGCTTAGCTACCAATTAACAAATTTAGAGGGCCTTATGGCGACTTACTATAGCAACGATTTTCGTGCCGGTCTTAAAATCATGATGGACGGCGAACCTTATGCCGTTGAAGCCAGTGAATTCGTAAAACCAGGCAAAGGCCAGGCTTTTGCCCGCGTTAAGCTGCGCCGTCTGCTGACCGGGACTCGCGTAGAGAAAACCTTCAAATCTACCGATTCCGCCGAAGGCGCAGACGTTGTTGATATGAACCTGACCTACCTGTACAACGACGGTGAGTTCTATCACTTCATGAACAACTCCACTTTCGAGCAGCTGGCTGCCGATGCGAAAGCCGTAGGCGATAACGCAAAATGGCTGCTGGATCAGGCTGAGTGCATCGTGACCCTGTGGAACGGCCAGCCTATCTCCGTCACCCCGCCGAACTTCGTTGAGCTGGAAATCGTGGAAACCGATCCAGGCCTGAAAGGCGATACCGCAGGTACCGGCGGTAAACCGGCGACGCTGTCTACTGGCGCAGTGGTTAAAGTTCCGCTGTTCGTTCAGATTGGCGAAGTCATCAAAGTGGATACCCGCTCTGGCGAATACGTATCCCGCGTGAAGTAATTCATGCCATAGAGGGTTGGCGCAGCAGCGTGCTGCGCCTGCTATAGCCGTTAAGGAAATAGCCGTTAGGGAAACCGCAGGTCATTAACCGCAGGCAGGGAAGATGAACAACGCGATAAAACTTCTGCTGGTGCTCTCTCTGAGCGCAACGTTGCTTACCGGATGCAATACCGCCCGCGGCGTTGGCGAAGACATCCAGGGGCTGGGGCATGCGATTTCGCGTGCGGTCAGCTAAGCGCCTTTTTGGCCGATCTTTTGCTTTGATCACCGCTTCGCTGTACCGTTTCGCTTACACCTTCCGCTAATTCTCTCCTTTTCTCTTAAAAAACGCTGAGATTCCGCCATCCTGGGTCAGGTTGTCTATGCTTATAGGGCACGATAACTAAAACTGGTAATAAGGATGACATTATGGTGAAAAAAGCAATTGCAGCGTTCTTTACGGTTTTGGCCCTCTCTTCTGTGCTGACCGCATGTAATACAACACGTGGTGTGGGTCAGGATATTTCAGAAGGCGGCAGTGCCATTTCTGGGGCTGCGACAAAAGCTCAGCAATAGACCCTGACGGTACGGTGACTGGCCGTACCGTTCTTTCCATCGTCCCTGCTGCTGGTTATAATCTCCGTGCTTTCATCCACACCTTACGGGACGACCTGTAAGCGTATCGCATTCGGGGACGGCCCCATCAAGGGGGTTTTGTGTCCTGGTTTATCTTGTTTATCGCCGGTCTGCTGGAAGTGGTCTGGGCGGTTGGTCTGAAATACACCCACGGTTTTAGTCGCCTGGTGCCAAGCGTGATCACGATTGTGGCTATGGTACTTAGCATGGCGCTGCTGTCATGGGCGATGAAAACGCTGCCTGTCGGCACCGCCTATGCGGTGTGGACGGGAATTGGCGCAGTAGGCGCGGCGATCACCGGGATCGTCCTGCTGGGCGAGTCCGCCAGCGCCATGCGTATTGCCAGCCTGGCGTGTATCGTTGTCGGTATTATCGGGCTGAAAATCAGCGCGCACTGACTAATAGCGCTGGTTAACCCAGATAAGTTTGCTGACGTCGAAGCCCTGTCGGGTGGCGATGTCCAGCATCTGCTGTTTCACTTCCGGTGAGACTTTCGGCGAGCGGGCCAGTAGCCAGAGATAATCGCGGTCTGGCCCACAGACCAGCGCGTAGCGATAATCTTTATCCAGGGCGATCACGTTGTAGCCGCCGTAGAAAGGGCCGAAAAAGGAGACTTTCAGCGCTGCTCGGGTCGGCTGGCCGGTGAAGTAGGCCACGCCATCGGTTTTCTGCCACATGCCCCGGTCGGGGTTGTAGCCTTTGTTTACCACATCTAGTCCGCCATCATCGCGCAGGCTGTAGGTGGCGGTCACTTTTTCAAGACCACTTTCAAACTGATGGTCGAAGCGGGCTATTTCATACCAGGTGCCGAGATAGCGCTGGGTATCAAATGGACTGACCACCGTTACGCCTGGTGGCGGCGTTGGCGTGCTACAGGCAACAAGCAGAAACGAGGCGGCAACAACCGCAATAACAGGCAGCACATGCATAGCATTTTCCTTGCTGGCTTTTTAGCTAAGTGTAGATTCTGTCTGGAGAAAAGTGGGGATATTTTCTGCAAAAGAGAGCCCGATAACAGAATGCTACCGGGCTTCAGGGAGGTTAAATGAATAACACGCCAATCAGCGTCACAACGGTCAGGATCGCGGCCAGGCCGTAGAAGACCCACTTACCATTCGGAACGTGAATTTTCAGATCGTGCATGGCGTGATGGATGCGGTGTAGCCCGCACCACAGCGGCAGGACGATCATCAGGAAGATAAAGGCGCGGCCCACAAAGCTCTGGGCAAAGCCCAGCACGCGTTCGTAGCTGAATGCATCGCCTGGCGCCAGGCCTAGCGGCAGCAGAATACCGACCAGTAGCACCATGACCGGAGCGACAATCGCGCCCCACATGCCACCTGCGCCAAACAGCCCCCAGAATACCGGTTCATCGGAACGTTTCGGGTTGGGATTGATCATTTCAGCCTCCTTACCAGAACAGGGCAACAAACAGGATCACCACGGTCACCAGCGCGGTCACCACCCAAAGCCCTTTAATCACCGGCTCTGGCCCCATTTTTTCACCCTTAATAATGATATTGGCGGCTTTCGGCGCCAGCTCAAACCAGGTTTTTGTGTGCAGCAGGGCGGCACACAGGGTGATAAGGTTCAGGACCACCACCACCGGGTTTTGCAGGAAGCCCACATAGCCAGCCCAGCTTTCTGCGCCATGCTTCAGGGCAAACAGACCGTAAATCAGCACGATACTGAACCATACCGTTGGCACTGCGGTTCCTTCACGCACCATATAGAAGCGATAAAACGGCAGTTTTTTCCACCAGGTGGACGTCATCGGCCGCACGTAGGGTTTGCGTTTAGTCGTCATCATGCACTCCTTAGCGTGGTTTCAGGGTCGCGATAAGAAAGTCTTTCGAGCTTTCTACCTTGCCCTGCTGAATGGCGGCTGCCGGATCGACATGCTTCGGACAGACTTCCGAGCAATAGCCCACGAAGGTACAGGTCCAGACGCCGTTCTGACCGTTAAGCTGCGCCATGCGCTCCTTCTTGCCGTGGTCGCGACTGTCTTCGTTGTAGCGATGGGCGAGGGTGATGGCCGCCGGGCCGATAAACTCCGGATTAAGACCAAACTGCGGGCAGGCGGCGTAGCACAGGCCGCAGTTGATACAGCCGGAGAACTGATGGTATTTGGCCATTTGCGCCGGAGTTTGCTTGTTTGGCCCCTGATCCGGTGTGCGCGGGTTGCCAATAATATAGGGCTTAATGGCCTCCAGGCTCTCGATAAAGTGGGTCATATCGACCACCAGATCGCGCTCAATCGGGAAGTTGGCCAGCGCCTCAACCTTAATGCCCTTGGTGTATTCGCGCAGGAAAGTTTTACAGGCCAGTTTCGGCACTTTATTGACCATCATCCCACAGGAACCGCAGATCGCCATGCGGCAGGACCAGCGATAGCTGAGGTCCGGCGCAAGGTTATCTTTGATGTAACCCAGCGCGTCGAGCAGCGAGGTTTGCTCATCATAAGGCACTTCATAGAACGCGCTGTGCGGTGCGGCGTCCACTTCCGGGTTGTAGCGCACCACTTCAATTTTGAGGTTCTTCATCTCAGCCATTTGCCGTCTCCTTCTTCTCGGCTGCTTCCGCTTCTGCGCCATATACGCGTTTCGCCGGCGGCAGAGTGGTGATTTTCACCTCGCCGTACTCCAGGCGTGTGGTGCCATCTGCATCGCGGAAAGCCAGCGTATGTTTGAGGAAATTGACATCATCACGTTCGGTGCAGCCTTCATCCAGGCGCTGGTGCGCGCCGCGTGACTCTTTACGTGCAATAGCGGAGTGCGCCATACATTCGGCAACGTTCAGGCCATGGCCCAGTTCGATGGTGTAGAGCAGGTCGGTGTTGAAGACGCTGGAGTTGTCGGTAATGCGCACGCGCTTAAAGCGCTCCTGCAACTCCGCCAGCTTATCGATGGTTTTCTGCATCAGTTCCGGCGTGCGATAGATACCGCAGCCTTCTTCCATCGACAGCCCCATTTCATCGCGAATTTTCGCCCAGTTCTCGTTACCTTCCTGATTAACGAGATCTTTCAGCCGTTTTTCTACATCGGCGGCCTGCGCGTCCAGCGCCGCAACGTTCATTTCACCGGCTTGTGCGGCGCGCTTCATCGCTTGTTCACCGGCGAGGCGGCCAAATACCACCAGCTCTGCCAGCGAGTTGGAGCCGAGGCGGTTGGCGCCATGCAGACCGACGGAAGAACATTCGCCAACCGCAAACAGGCCTTTAATCCGCGTTTCACACTGCTGGTCGGTTTCAATGCCGCCCATCGTGTAGTGGGCGGTCGGACGGACCGGAATCGGCTCTTTCACCGGGTCAACGCCGACATAGGCTTTGGCCAGCTCGCAGATAAACGGCAGGCGTTCAAGCAGCTTTTTCTCACCGAGATGCCGCAGGTCGAGATAGACCACGTCGCCGCGCGGTGTCGGGATGGTGTTACCTTTACGCCATTCGTGCCAGAAGGCCTGGGAGACTTTGTCGCGCGGACCGAGCTCCATATATTTGTTTTTAGGCTCACCCAGCGGCGTTTCCGGACCCATGCCGTAATCCTGCAGATAGCGGTAGCCATTTTTGTTAACCAGAATACCGCCTTCACCGCGACAGCCTTCCGTCATCAGAATGCCGGAGCCGGGCAGGCCGGTTGGGTGATACTGAACAAACTCCATATCGCGCAGCGGTACGCCGTGGCTCAGCGCCATGCCCATCCCGTCGCCGGTAACGATGCCGCCGTTGGTGTTGTAGCGATAAACACGTCCCGCGCCGCCGGTCGCCATAACCACCGCATTTGCGCGGATTTGGACCAGCGAACCTTCCATCATATTCATCGCCACCAGGCCACGGGCCTGACCATCGTCGACCAGAATGTCGAGGACGAAGTGTTCATCGAAGCGTTGGATTTGGGGGAACTGGAGGGAGGTCTGGAACAGGGTATGCAGCATATGGAAGCCGGTCTTATCGGCGGCAAACCACGTACGTTCGATTTTCATCCCCCCGAAGCGGCGCACGTTGACGCTACCGTCCGGACGGCGGCTCCACGGACATCCCCACTGCTCAAGCTGGGTCATTTCCGTGGGGCAGTGGTGGACAAAGTAATCGACGACATCCTGCTCGCAGAGCCAGTCGCCACCGGCGACGGTGTCGTGAAAATGGTACTCAAAGCTGTCATGATCCTGTGCAACGGCAGCAGAACCTCCCTCGGCCGCAACGGTATGGCTGCGCATGGGATAGACTTTTGAAATCAGTGCGATTTTGGCATGTGGATTTGCCTGCGCCGCGGCAATAGCGGCGCGAAGACCAGCTCCGCCAGCGCCAATAACAGCAAGATCGGCTTGAAAAGTTTGCACGACATTCCTCCAGTTTTTGTATATTTCGCCGCCGGACTGGCGAAAAAGTATCACTGCTCCTTTATAGGTAAAGGAGTATAGCCGTAGGGTTGATGGGGAAAATTGATGTGTTCGATTTTTTTGTCAATATGTGCGCCGGTTTATCAGTTCTGGTGATGAATTCTCTTCGGCAACACCTTTCCCGTCGGTCACAGGGGGGCCGGTTCGCACAAAATTTGTTTCACCCGACGGTTACGAGTAGACTTCGTGCCCTTGTATGAAATCGGAGAAAGTAACATGAGCGAGACGGCAACCTGGCAGCCGAGCGCGTCCATTCCAAACCTGTTGAAACGCGCGGCGATAATGGCGGAAATTCGCCGTTTCTTTAGCGATCGCGGCGTGCTGGAGGTGGAGACGCCTTGCATGAGTCAGGCAACCGTGACGGATATTCACATGTTTCCGTTCCAGACCCGTTTCGTCGGCCCTGGCTATTCGCAGGGGATGGATCTCTATCTGATGACCAGCCCGGAATACCATATGAAGCGCCTGCTGGCCGCGGGCTGTGGCCCTGTGTTCCAGCTGTGTCGTAGCTTCCGCAATGAAGAGATGGGGCGTCACCACAATCCGGAATTCACGATGCTGGAGTGGTATCGTCCGTGCTATGACATGTATCGGCTGATTAACGAAGTCGATGACTTGCTTCAGCAGGTGCTGGAGTGCCAGCCGGCGGAAAGCCTCTCGTATCAGCAGGCGTTCCTGCGTCATCTTGAGCTTGATCCGCTGTCGGCCGATAAGACGCAGCTGCGTGAAGCGGCGGCGAAGCTCGATCTGAGCAACATTGCCGATACGGAAGAAGACCGGGATACCTTGCTGCAGCTGCTGTTTACCATGGGCGTCGAGCCGCATATTGGTAAAGATCGCCCGACCTTTGTCTATCACTTCCCGGCCAGTCAGGCGTCTCTGGCGCAAATCAGCACTGAAGATCATCGCGTGGCGGAGCGCTTTGAGGTCTATTACAAGGGTATTGAGCTGGCGAATGGTTTCCACGAGCTGACCGACGCGCGTGAACAGCAGCAGCGTTTCGAGCAGGATAACCGCAAACGAGCGGCTCGCGGCCTGCCGCAGCAGCCTATCGATCGGAATCTGCTTGATGCGCTGGCCGCCGGACTGCCGGACTGTTCCGGCGTGGCGCTGGGGGTCGATCGCGTGGTGATGCTGGCGCTGGGCGCCGAAAGCATCGGCGAAGTGATTGCCTTTACCGTCGATCGCGCCTGATTTGCCCGGCCGCTTCCCTTACCGAACGGGCTAAGGGAAGCGTGGTGATGGGGGAACGGATATCGCGCCGTACCGGCGCGATGGGTCTTACAGACTCCCCGCCGTGCGGCTGGATTTCCCGGCCGACGTCAGCGCCCGACTGCTTTTTCTGCCATCAATGCTTTCCAGACGCATCTGGAACGGCGGGAACGGCATATCGATACCGTGTTCGCGGTAGCCGGCCAGAATCAGCTGGTGGAGTTCGTGACGCAGCGGCATGCGATGCCCCATTTCGGCGGCGTAGATACGCAGCTCGAAAATCTGAATCCCCTGCTGCAGGTCGACGAGGAACGCTTCCGGTGCCGGCGTATCGATTACCAGCGAACAGCGGTGGGCGGCGGCGATCAGGATCTGCGTGACCTCTTCGGTGTTGGCATCCGCCGGTGCCGGGATGGTTAACACCACGCGGGTGACCGAGTCAGAGAGCGACCAGTTGATAAACTGCTCGGTGATGAAGGCCTTGTTAGGCACGATAATCTCTTTACGGTCCCAGTCGCTGATGGTGGTTGCGCGGGTATTGATGCGGGTGACGCTGCCGGTCAGATCGCGGATCGTGACCGTATCGCCAATACGTATCGGCTTTTCAAACAGGATGATCAGGCCGGAGATAAAGTTGGCGAAGATCTCCTGGAGACCAAAGCCCAGCCCCACGCCGAGGGCGGCGACCAGCCACTGCAGCTTGGCCCATTCAATCCCAATCATCGAGAAGCCCATCAGGCCGCCAATCAGCATCAGCAGATATTTGGTGATGGTGGTGATGGCATACCCGGTCCCCGGGGTGAGATCGAGGTGCTGCAGAATCGCCAGCTCCAGCAGCGCCGGTAAGTTTCGCACCAGCTGGGTGGTGATAATCAGCACCAGAATGGCAATCAGCACGGCGCCGAGGGTAATCGGCTCCAGACTTTCAACGCCCTGCACCGTCGAGGTGACATCCCACAACGAGATATTTTCGAGGAAGCCGAAGGCGGAGTGAATTTCTGACCACAGGACGATGACCGAGACCAGCGCGATCAGCATCAGCAGCGAACGGACCAGGCGCAGGGACTGCGTACTGATCGCATCGAGATCGATTTCACTCACTTCGTTCTCTGCGGAACCCTCAGGACTGCTGGAGTGGGCGACGTCATCTTCCCCGCGAGCACGCTGAGCGAGAATTTCCGCCCGTCGATGTTTCGCGCGGTCGAAGGCCAGCCGGCGGCGCTGGATCAGCATCCAGCGGCGAATGATGTGGTAGACCACCAGCAGCAGGAACCAGATAGCAACGGAGGTTTCCAGCCTTGCCAGCAGCGCCTGGGCGGTGGCCAGATAGCCGATCGCCGCCGCCAGCATGGCGATTAACGGCGCGCCGAGCAGCAGGTTCCACAGCATGCGGTTAACCATATTATCGCCGTTCCCGGCTTTATCGAGATAAAGCGGGATCCCGGCGTGCTTCAGGCTCAGGGTGACCAGCGCCAGCGCCCCGCAAATCAGCAGGAAGCAGAGGCGGCCGAGCGAAGCGGAAAACTCCCGGTCATTAAGATTATCAAACATGATCAGCGCGATAATCAGCGGCACGATCAGGCCGATGCTCATCAGGTAGTAGCGCATGGCTTTGCTGACGCGACTGCGCGGCCAGCCGAAATGCGCGATAAACAGGCCGTTCGGACGTGCAAAGGTGGCGCAAACCATCACCACCCACAGCAGCGGTACCGTGGCAGTGACGCTTTCGCCGATCGCCACCGCCAGCGGGAAGGGCCAAGCCGATTGCAGACCGTAGCCCAGCGTCATCCACAGTACGGGGAGGGGAGAGGCCACCAGAATCGACCAGAACACCGTGCGCAGCGTGAGCCAGAAATGATCCTGCGTGACTTTGCCGACGCGGGCGCTGGAGCGTTCGAGGAAACGGGTAAAGTGACGGCGCGAGCTGATGCTGAAGCCCACCAGGATCAGCGCGCCAAACAGCGGCAGCAGCGTCTCCTTGCTGGTTAACATCATGGCGCTGGCTTTGCCAAGCTGGCTGACGGTATCGAGAGAGACCAGGCGGCGCAGGTCGTGGACGATTTCCAGCGGCCACGAAAAACCGATCGGGCTGACGTCTGACGTCCAGAACAGATAGCGGTGCGTTGCTTCATTGATCTCTTTCAGCGCATCTTCCAGCTGACCGTTGGAGACTTTCAGCTTGGTTAGCTCCAGAATCAGCGTATCGCCGCCCTGGAGCAGCGAATTAAGCAACTCAGTTTGCGTGCGCAGCTGCGCTTCCAGAATGCGGCTTTGTTCGCTGGTGAGCGGCTCGCCGTCCGCCTGGCGAATCAGACGCAGCTGCGGCTGGCTGCTGAGCAGATCCTCATAATGCAGACGCTGCACCCGTAGCTGCGCCATCTCGGTATCCAGCTGCTGCGGCTTCGGCGTTTCCGGCAGACGGGCTACCTGGGCACGCAGGGCTTCGCCCAGCAGGTTGGAGGATCCCAGCCATTGCGACTGTTCGCGCAGGGTATTCAGCGCCTGGCGCACCTGCAGCGTCTGGTTGGCCGCCTGACGCTGCTGCGAGGCCACCAGATCCATACGCTGGGCCTGCTGGTTCAGCGCCTGTGACAGCTCACGGTTGACTTTAAACTGGGCCACGAGCTCCGGCGGCAGGTTTTCACTGTTCTCTGCCAGCAGCTCGGTGCTTTCCAGCGCTTTCTCCGCTTCACGTTGACGCTGGCTGTTGAGCTGATTACGCAGCGCCTGCAGATAGCCGTCGAGCAGCTTGCCCTGTTTCTGCGCCAGATCGCCGCGCATCCGCGACAGCTCCTGACGATTGTTCGCCGAGAGCTGGGCCAGATCCAGTTCGTTCACCAGCGCTTTCAGGCGCGCAGATTCCGCCTGCAGACCAAGATTCTGTGCCTGCGCCAGCGGCGTATTGCTGGTTTGCGTGCCGACGCGGCGCTCAACTTCATTGAGCTGGCGACGCGCGTCGCTCTGCTGCTGCGGAAGCTGGTTAAGCGAGTCGGCGATATCGCGGGCGCGTTCCTGCTCCTGCTGGGCCTGGCGACTGGCTTCGAGCAGCTGACTGCTGACCTGCAGGATTTCCTGGTTCAGCGCATCCGTGGAGAGGTTGGTTGCGGCCTGGCGCGGCTCATCGGGCAGATTGCCGATCTGCGAACGCAGCGTCTGGAAAAGTTTGGGGAAATTATCGATAACCTGCTGGTACTGGCGCGCGCGCTCAAGGGAGGCGCTGCGTTCCTCGAGCGCGTTCAGTGCAGATTGTAAGGCTTCAACGGTACCAGGCTGAGCGGGTTTTGCCGCCTTCGCCTGTTCCAGTTCCTGAGCGATCTGTTTCGCATCGGGGGCTGTCGCTGCGTACGCCCCCAGACTGAGGCTCCAGGCCAGCAGGAAAATATATATCAGGCGCACGGCATAACCCTTTTTTGTCAGGAATTAACCTTCGTCTTGCGTCGCGTCGCTCAGTGGGCTGACGCCATCTGCGGTCGCGGACATCGTCTCTACGGCAGTCGCCAGCGGCTGGCCGAGTCGGGTGGCGGAGAGGCTTTGCAGCTGTTCAACCAGCTTTACTTTACCCGGAGCAAACAGGTTGATTACCGTAGAACCGAGCTTAAAGCGGCCCATCTCCTGGCCCTTCAGCAGCGCGACGGAACCTTCGCTGTCGCCCGCCGGCCAGGTCCAGCGTTTGATAACGCCTTCCCGGGGCGGGGTCACCGTACCGGACCAGACGGTTTCAATGCTGCCAACAATCGTGGCCCCCACCAGAATTTGCACCATCGGGCCAAATTCAGTATCAAACAGGCAGATAACGCGCTCGTTACGGGCAAACAGATTCGGAACGTTCTGTGCGGTCAGGTGGTTAACGGAGAACAGATCCCCCGGGACGTAGATCATTTCACGCAGGATACCGTTGCACGGCATGTGTACACGGTGATAGTCACGCGGCGACAGGTAGGTGGTGGCGAAGGTGCCGTTGCGGAACAGATCGGCCATCTGATAGTTCCCTGCCAGCAGCGCTTCCAGCGTGTAGTTGTGGCCTTTGGCCTGCAAAATTTTGTCGTCTTCGATGGCGCCCAGCTGGCTGATTACGCCATCGGCAGGCATGACCAGCACGTTAGGGTCGGTATTCAGCGGACGGGCGTCTTCGCGCAGCGGGCGCACGAAGAAATCGTTAAAGGTGCGGTAGCTGGCGGTATCAGGCTTTTGCGCCTCTTTCATATCGACCTTGTAGCATTTCACGAACAGATCGATGACCAGCTTTGTCAGCCAACCCGCTCGTTTGCTCGCACCCCAGCCTGCGAGGCGGGTGAGCCACAGTTTAGGCAGAATGTATTGCAGTGAAAGTTTAAGATCGTTTAACAAGGTAGCCTCCAGGCCATGATTTGTCGTTCCTGACCCCGTCAACGTGCGGGGTCCTGAAAAAAGGGGACGATTCTAACGATGCTCAGCTTAAATGTCAGTCATCGGATGATGAAAAGCTTTTACGCGTTTTTACCTGTACCTGAGTCATGCTTTCCAGAATGCGGTGATAGTTTGCAAAACGGCTCTCGGCGATGTGGCCATTTTCTACCGCTTCACGAATGGCGCAGCCCGGATCGGTATCGTGCTTGCAGTCGCGATATTTACAACGGCCTAAATAATCATGGAATTCGACAAAGCCGTGGGTAATTTGTTCCGCCTCCAGGTGCCACAGACCGAATTCGCGAACGCCGGGGGAGTCAATGACATCGCCGCCGTGCGGGAAGTGATAGAGGCGCGCGGCGGTGGTGGTGTGCTGGCCAAGTCCCGAGTTGTCAGACACGTCATTGGTCAGGATCTGATCCTCATGCAGACCCAGCAGCGCATTCAGCAGGCTGGATTTCCCTACCCCGGACTGCCCGGCAAAGATACTGATACGGTCAGTGAGCGCTTCCTCAAGCGGCTTGAGGCCATCCTGAGTACGGCTGGACACCATCAGCACGCGATAGCCGATGCCGCGGTAGATATCCATCTGCTCGTTCACGAAGGCCATGCCGTCGGCATCCAGCAGATCGGTCTTATTGAGCACAATCAGCGGTTCAACGTCCAGCGTCTCGCAGGCGACCAGATAGCGGTCGATAATGTTCAGAGACAGTTCGGGCAGGATCGCGGAAACAATGACGATTTGATCGATATTGGCGGCGATGGGTTTGACGCCATCGTAAAAGTCTGGACGGGTCAGGACGGAGGTGCGGTCATGTACCGCTTCGACAATCCCTTTCACATTGACGCCGTCGGCGGCATCTTTACCTGGTCTCCAGACGACGCGATCGCCGGTAACCAGCGAACGGATTGTGCGGCGAATGTTGCAGCGGTGAACGCTACCGTCGGCGGATTCGACATCGGCATGCATGCCAAAGCGGCTGATGACGATCCCTTCAGAGGTTTCACCAAACAGGTTGTCATCGTAATCGGCCTTCTCCGAAGTCGTTTTCAGGCGGCGCTGGTGGTTGGCCTTCACGCGGCGCTGTTGGCCTTTGGAGAGTTTATTTTTACTCAATCGGACTGGCTCCTGGTCGCCCTAAGTGGGCAAAACCTCTATGATACACGCTATCTAAGATGAATATCGACCCGTCATCTTGCAAGATGCTGGTACGTTGCTTTGCCTGCATCCTGAAGCTTTACGGGCCAGAATTGTAAAATTATGGGTGGAAAATAGCATGAGTGCAGATGAAAACAACCTGATTTGGATCGATCTCGAAATGACCGGGCTGGATCCTGAGCGCGATCGCATTATTGAAATCGCCACTCTGGTGACCGATGCGCACCTGAATATTCTGGCGGAAGGGCCGACGATTGCGGTTCACCAGTCCGATGCGCAGCTGGCGCTGATGGATGAGTGGAACGTGCGCACCCATACCGGGAGCGGGCTGGTCGAACGCGTTAAGGCCAGCACCCTGGGCGATCGCGAAGCGGAACTGGCCACCCTCGAATTTCTTAAACAGTGGGTGCCGGCGGGCAAATCACCGATCTGCGGCAACAGCATTGGTCAGGATCGCCGTTTCCTGTTCAAATATATGCCTGAGCTGGAAGCTTATTTCCACTACCGCTACCTCGACGTCAGCACGCTGAAAGAGCTGGCGCGCCGCTGGAAGCCGGAAATCCTTGATGGTTTTAAAAAGCAGGGTACCCATCAGGCGATGGATGATATTCGCGAGTCGGTAGCGGAACTGGCTTACTATCGCGAGAACTTTATCAAGCTGTAATGCCGGCGCCGGGGTCAGCTGGCCCCGGCGTTGCTATCTTATTTAAACCACTTCTGTTCCATCGCCTGGAAGTCAGGCGACGCCTTAACCACCTCCAGCGCGGCATTCATGGCATTGAGCAGCTCCGGATCGTCTTTACGTAGCGCAATGGCATATTGCTTGCCGTAATATTTCGGGTCGGTCGCTCGCTCATCCATCATGGCGTAGTCAGGATTCTCCTGCAGCCACGGGTCGAGGGTTGTCTGGTCGCCCATCACGGCATTCACGTTCCCCTCTTTCAGCGCGGCCAGAGCGCTGGCGTCATTGTCATACTCGATGACGTTGACCCCTTTTTGTTTATCGTGCAAATAACGCTGGTGGACGGTGCCTTTAACGACGCCGAGCTTCTTGCCCTTCAGATCGGCGAAGCGGTGGGCGGCCCCTTTTGTCGTCACCACCACGCCGGAGAGCGTTTGACGATAGGGCTGGGTAAAGGCAACCTGCTTTTCGCGCATGGGAATGACTTCAATACCGGCAATGATGGCATCGAATTTTTTAAAGCGCAGCGCGGGAATCAGCGTATTGAAGTCCTGCGGGGTAAATTTGCATTCGGCCTGCATCTGTTTGCACAGCGCTTTGGCCAGATCGATATCAAACCCCGAGGGCTGGTTTTTCGCATTCACGGTTTCAAAGGGCGGATTGGCCGTCGTGGTGCCGAAATGCAGCGTCGTCGCAGATGCTGTCCCTGCAGCAAGCAGCGTGGTCAGCAGCAGGACGGAAAGCGCTCTTGTCATCTGAATTTCCCTGTTTGTCATGGTTGTTGACCGTTAGCGGGTATCGCGACCCGGAAATCTGAGCGATTTTGCGCCTTTAGCACGGTTGGAAAAAGTTATTTTGCCTTGTCCGATGCTTATTTGTACAATTTGGCGGTGTGTCTGGCGATAAAATGTCCATTCAGACAAAAAACACAAAAAAGTGTTCGCAGGGGGGTTGCAGGTAAATCGAATTCTCGTATAATGCGCCTCCCGTGACGAAGCAGAAATGCACATCACGGCGCCATAGAAATATGGCAAGAAGTACGCGGGAATAGCTCAGTTGGTAGAGCACGACCTTGCCAAGGTCGGGGTCGCGAGTTCGAGTCTCGTTTCCCGCTCCAAAATTTGAAAGCACCATACCCAAGCGGGAATAGCTCAGTTGGTAGAGCACGACCTTGCCAAGGTCGGGGTCGCGAGTTCGAGTCTCGTTTCCCGCTCCAAAATTTGAAAGTCACCATACCCAAGCGGGAATAGCTCAGTTGGTAGAGCACGACCTTGCCAAGGTCGGGGTCGCGAGTTCGAGTCTCGTTTCCCGCTCCAAAATTTCTTCTCATCTCCAGTTTATCCACAGTGCAAAATCGCACCGGGGATGCTTTCCGCCGTCGCAAGAAAAATACTGTAAACAGAGTTATCCACAGGTTAAACGCTCGCCGCCTGACGTCGAAAAACTTCACTTCTTGAATGATATCTCTCTATCTATCTGATATTTAATAAATAAATTTCATTTCAAAGTGTTAATCCGATCACTTGACGAACGTCTGCGTGTTGAAACGCAATGTATTTTTGTTTTTATTCACAGCCTGTGAATGAATCAGGCATCCCTCGGTAACCCTTTCTCAATCACCCGGACCAGACGCTGTTTCTTCGGCAACTGCACTTCAATGACGTTGGCATTACGTTTCTCAATTTGTTGCGCGACCGCCCACTCAATGTGTTCATCGAGTAGTGGGTGCTCACCTCGGCGACTTTCCAGTGCCATCAGATGCGCTTCATCCCAGGGTGCATTGCCCAATGCAACGGCAATATTCCGTAGCCAGCGCAGATGGCCAATCCGGCGAATGGCAGAACCCTCCGTCACCTTCAGAAAATGCGCTTCGCTCCAGGCAAACAGTTCTATCAGCGGCGGCGCATGCAGCGCTTTGCGAGGGCTGAAATCCGCTTCGTCCGTTAACTGCGAGAAGCGGTTCCACGGGCAAATCAGCTGGCAGTCATCGCAGCCGTAGATGCGGTTGCCGATAAGCGGGCGAAACGCCTCGGGAATGGCGCCTTCCAGCTCAATGGTCAGATAAGAGATACAGCGACGGGCATCCACGGTATAGGGTTCGACGATCGCGCCGGTGGGGCAGATAGTCATGCAGGCCACGCAACGGCCGCACTCTTCCGTCACCGGGCTGTCGATAGGGAGCGGAATATCAACGAGCAGTTCGCCGAGAAAAAAGAACGATCCGGCATCGCGGTTGAGAATAAGCGAGTGCTTGCCGGTCCAGCCAAGCCCGGCTTTTTCCGCCAAAGGGCGCTCCAGAATGGGCGCAGAATCGACAAACGGTCTAAAATTGAGCGAAGCACACTGTTCCTGAATCATCTCTCCGAGTTTTTTCAGGCGGTTACGCAATAGCTTATGATAATCACGCCCGAGGGCGTAGCGGCTGACGTAACCCAGCGAGGGATCTTTCAGGGTGCGGGCAAAAGCGGCGTTGGCGGGAAGATAGTTCATCCGCACGCTGATCACGCGTAACGTACCGGGCTGAAGCTCATGGGGACGGGCGCGCATCATTCCGTGACGCGCCATCCATTCCATCTCGCCGTGGTATTGTTTATCCAGCCATGCCTGCAGTTTAGGTTCGCTGGCGCTGAGATCGGTATCGGTAATCCCGACCTGCTGGAACCCCAGTTCAGTGCCCCACTGCTTGATTTGCTGCGCTAACTTATTGAGATCGAGGGGCTGAGACATGATGGACCATACGATGACGAAAAACCCTGTGAGTATACCACACTTCATCTGGCCTGCAGATGCGCTGCGGCGCGCGGAAAAAGCGGCGGCGGACAGTCTGGGGCTGACGCTGTTTGAGCTGATGATGCGGGCCGGGGAAGCGGCTTTTCAGCGGGCGCGAGCCGACTACCCTGCCAGCAAGCACTGGCTGATCCTCTGTGGTCATGGCAATAACGGTGGTGATGGCTACGTGGTGGCGCGCCTGGCGCAGGCCGACGGTATCGCGGTCACGCTGCTGGCCCTCGAGAGCGAGAAACCGCTGCCGGAAGAAGCCAGCGCCGCCCGTGATGCGTGGCTGAACGCCGGTGGAACCATCCACGCCGCAGATATTCCCTGGCCACAGGATATTTCTCTCATTATCGACGGGCTTCTTGGCACCGGGCTGCATAGCGCTCCGCGGGAGAACATCGCGACCTTAATCCAGCGAGCGAATGCGCATCCTGCGCCGGTTGTGGCGCTGGATATCCCCTCGGGACTCAATGCGCAAACCGGGACCACCCCCGGGGCGGTGATAGATGCGGCCTGCACGATCACCTTTATTGGCCTCAAGCCCGGGCTGCTGACGGGCAAAGCCCGGGATGTGGTTGGCCGTCTGCACTACCACGCGCTGGGACTCGAAAGCTGGTTGGCTGCGCAGACGGTGCCGCTGCGGCGATTCGATGCGTCACAGCTGGCCGACTGGCTCCCGCCAAGACGTCCGACGTCGCATAAAGGCGATCACGGGAAGCTGGTGATTATCGGTGGCGATCGCGGTACCGCTGGCGCTATCCGCATGGCCGGTGAAGCGGCGTTACGGGCGGGGGCGGGTTTGGTGCGAGTGCTCACTCACAAAGAAAACATTGCCCCTGTCGTCGCCGCCAGGCCTGAATTAATGGTCCACGAGCTGACCACGCAAAGTATTGATGACAGCCTGCAATGGGCCGATGTGGTGGCGATTGGCCCCGGCCTTGGGCAAAACGAATGGGGAGCCCAGGCCCTGCGCCAGGTGTGGGATTGCCGCAAGCCGATGGTATGGGATGCGGATGCGTTGAACCTGCTGGCAATCAATCCCGATAAACGTCACAATCGTGTGTTGACGCCGCACCCCGGTGAAGCCGCCCGTATGCTGAACTGTAACGTAGCAGAAATTGAAAGCGATCGCTTACTTTCTGCGCAACGTCTGGTAAAACGTTACGGAGGCGTGGTGGTGCTGAAAGGCGCGGGCACGGTGGTGGCCAGCGAAGCAGGCGAGATGGCTATTATCGATGCCGGCAACGCCGGGATGGCCAGCGGCGGAATGGGCGATGTACTGACCGGTATTATCGCCGCACTGTCAGGACAACGGCTGACGCCGTATGATGCTGCCTGCGCCGGCTGCGTGGCGCATGGCGAAGCCGCTGACCGACTGGCTGCCCGCTATGGCAGCCGCGGGATGCTGGCGACCGATCTCTTTTCCACGCTCAGGCGTGTTGTTAACCCGGATGTGATTGACCTGAACCATGATGAACCGAGTGATTCCTTTAGCCGATGAGCAGGCAACTTTAGACCTTGGTGACCGTATTGCGCAGGCCTGTACTGGCGCGACGGTTATCTATCTGTATGGCGATTTAGGGGCGGGGAAAACGACCTTCAGCCGCGGCTTTTTACACGCGCTCGGCCATCGCGGGAATGTCAAAAGCCCGACCTATACGCTGGTGGAGCCCTACACGCTCGACAATCTGATGGTGTACCACTTTGACCTGTATCGTCTGGCGGACCCTGAAGAACTCGAATTTATGGGGATCCGTGATTATTTTGCTAACGATGCCATCTGCCTGGTGGAGTGGCCCCAACAAGGTGCGGGTGTATTGCCTGAGCCGGATGTCGAAATCCATCTTGCCTATCAGGCACAAGGGCGTGAGGCGCGCGTAACGGCGGTCTCTGCATTGGGTGAGTCTATATTGACGCGTTTAGCCTGAAGGATAACGGGATGATCTATCGCATAACCAGTTGGCTGGCCGCGACGCTGATGCTGTTTAGCATTCAGGCCACTGCGGCAAGTTTATCCGATATCCAGGTCGCAAATGGAGATCAGCAGGCCCGTATTACGATTAGCTTTATCGGCGATCCAGAATATTCGTTCAGTCCACAGGGCAAGCGTACCGTGGCGCTGGATATTAAGCAGAGCGGTGTGCTTCAGGGGCTACCGCTGCAGTTTAGCGGCAACAACCTGGTGAAAAGCATTCGGGCGGGAACGCCGCAGGATACTCAGACTCTGCGCCTGCTGGTGGACCTGACGGAAGATGGTAAAACCCGCGCGGTGAAGCAGCAGAATGGCTCAAACTACACCGTGGTTTTCACGATTAATGCCGATGCGCCGCCTCCGCCACCTCCGTCGCCGCCGGTGGTAGCTAAACGGGTCGAAGCCCCGCTGCAGCCTGTACGCCCGGCCGAGCCCGCACGGAATCCGTTCAAATCGTCGGGCAGCGAGCGACAAACGGCGATGACCAGCAGCCAGAGCGTGACGCGCCCGGTGAGCCGTGCGGTGGCGTCGGATGATAAGGTGATTATCGCTATTGATGCCGGTCACGGTGGGCAGGACCCCGGTGCGATTGGACCGAACGGCACCAAAGAGAAGAATGTCACGATTGCTATTGCCCGCAAACTGCGCGCGCTGTTAAATGCCGATCCACTCTTTAAGCCGGTATTGACTCGCGATGGGGATTACTTTATTTCGGTGATGGGGCGTTCGGACGTGGCGCGTAAGCAGAACGCTAACTTCCTGGTATCCATTCATGCCGATGCGGCACCGAATCGCGATGCTACCGGCGCGTCGGTATGGGTGCTATCCAACCGTCGCGCGAACAGCGAGATGGCCGGCTGGCTCGAGCAGCATGAGAAGCAGTCTGAACTGCTTGGCGGGGCGGGCGATGTGCTGGCGAACAGCCAGTCCGATCCCTACCTCAGCCAGGCGGTACTGGATTTACAGTTCGGCCATTCCCAGCGCGTTGGCTATGATGTGGCAACCAACGTATTAAGCCAGCTGCAGCGGGTAGGCGATCTGCATAAACGCCGTCCTGAGCATGCCAGCCTTGGCGTATTGCGCTCGCCGGATATCCCGTCGATCCTGGTGGAAACCGGTTTTATCAGTAACACCGGGGAAGAGCGCCTGTTGGGCAGCGACAATTATCAGCAGCAGATTGCCGAAGCCATTTATAACGGCCTGCGTAACTACTTTATGCAACATCCGCTTCAGTCGGCACCGCGCGGAGAGACAGCCCAAACCGCCAGCGCCACTTCGCCTGGCAGGACGTTGATCAATTAAGGAGTCAGTCATGCCGATTCAGGTTCTACCGCCGCAGCTCGCCAACCAGATTGCCGCAGGTGAGGTGGTGGAACGTCCGGCGTCGGTGGTGAAGGAGCTGGTCGAAAACAGTCTCGACGCTGGCGCGACGCGCATTGATATTGATATTGAGCGCGGTGGCGCAAAGCTTATCCGCATTCGCGATAACGGCTGCGGGATCAAAAAGGACGAGCTGGCGCTGGCGCTGGCCCGTCATGCCACCAGTAAAATTGCCACGCTCGATGACCTGGAAGCGATTATCAGCCTCGGTTTTCGCGGCGAGGCGCTGGCCAGCATCAGCTCGGTTGCCCGACTGACGCTGACTTCCCGCACAGCGGAGCAGCAGGAGGCCTGGCAGGCCTACGCCGAGGGGCGCGATCAGGAGGTGACCGTCAAACCGGCGGCGCATCCGGTTGGTACCACGCTGGAAGTGCTGGATCTGTTTTACAATACCCCGGCGCGCCGCAAGTTTATGCGCACCGAAAAGACCGAGTTTGGTCACATCGATGAAATTGTCAGACGCATTGCGCTGGCGCGTTTTGACGTCACCATTAACCTCAGCCATAACGGCAAAGCGGTGCGCCAGTATCGTGCGGTGCCTGAGGGCGGCCAGCGCGAACGACGGCTGGGCGCGATCTGCGGCATGCCGTTTCTCGAACATGCCCTGGCGATCGAGTGGCAGCATGGCGATCTGACTCTGCGCGGCTGGGTGGCCGATCCTTTACATACCAACCCGACGCTGGCGGAAATTCAGTATTGCTACGTCAATGGCCGCATGATGCGCGATCGTTTAATCAATCATGCGATTCGTCAGGCCTGCGAAGATAAGCTGGGGGCCGACCAGCAGCCGGCATTTGTGCTTTACCTGGAGATCGATCCGCACCAGGTGGATGTTAACGTCCACCCGGCGAAGCATGAAGTCCGTTTCCACCAGTCGCGTCTGGTGCATGATTTTATCTATCAGGGCGTATTGAGCGTGCTCCAGCAGCAGCTTAACGCCCCGCTGGCAGAAGAACACGAAGCTGAGCCGGTGCGCCCGACGGTCCCGGAAAACCGGGTGGCGGCGGGCGGCAACCACTTTGCCCAGCCGGCGGCGGCTCGTGAGCCCGCCGCACCACGCTATAGCAGCGAGGCGCCGCGCCCGTCGCCGGGAGCCGCGGCTGCGGGCGCAGCCAGCTGGCCGCATGCGCAGCCCGGCTATCAGAAACAGCAGGGGGCGCTCTATCGCCAGCTGCTGGAAACACCGGCGGTGGAACGCAAAAGCAGCGCGCCGGCGCCTGCAGCGGACGGCCTCTCCGGGCACAGCCAAAGCTTTGGCCGCGTACTGACTATCGTGGCTGGTGATTGCGCCCTGCTGGAGCGAGACGGCAAGCTGGCGCTGCTGTCGTTGCCGGTTGCTGAACGCTGGCTGCGGCAGGCGCAGCTGACGCCGGAGGTTGAGCCGGTGTGCGCTCAGCCGCTGCTGATCCCGCTGCGGCTGAAAGCGTCCGCCGCGGAGAAAGCGGCGCTGGATAAAGCGCAGTCGGCGCTGGCGTTACTGGGTATCGATCTGCAGTCTGACGCGCAACATTTGACGGTTCGCGCCGTGCCTTTACCCTTAAGACAACAAAATTTACAAATCTTGATTCCTGAACTGATAGGCTACCTGGCGCAGCAAAAGGCATTCGACGTCGGCAACATCGCGCAGTGGATTGCGCGTAATCTGGCGAGCGAACATGCGCAGTGGAATATGGCGCAGGCGATTACCGTGCTGGCCGACGTTGAACGTTTGTGCCCGCAGCTGGTAAAAGCGCCGCCGGGTGGTCTGTTACAACCTGTTGATTTACATTCGGCGATGACTGCCCTGAAAGATGAGTGATACCACCACGGCGAGCCTGCCTAAGGCAATATTTTTAATGGGCCCGACGGCCTCCGGTAAAACCGCCTTAGCGATTGCTTTGCGTAAAATTTTACCGGTAGAGTTGATTAGTGTTGATTCCGCCCTTATCTATCGAGGAATGGACATTGGCACTGCCAAGCCAGATGCCGCGGAGCTGAGCGCTGCGCCGCATCGGCTGCTGGATATTCGCGATCCGGCAGAGGCTTATTCCGCGGCGGATTTTCGCCGCGATGCGCTGGCTGAAATGGCGGAGATCGTCGCAGCCGGGCGTATTCCGCTACTGGTTGGCGGAACAATGTTGTATTTCAAAGCGTTGCTGGAAGGATTGTCGCCGTTACCGTCGGCGGATCCACAGGTCAGGGCTAAAATTGAGCAGCAGGCAGCAGAGCAGGGGTGGCACGCGTTGCACCGGCAGCTACAGGAGATCGATCCCGTTGCCGCCGCGCGTATTCATCCAAATGATCCGCAAAGACTTTCCCGGGCACTGGAAGTTTTTTTCATTTCGGGTAAAACTTTAACGGAACTGACGCAAACGTCAGGAGACGCTCTGCCGTACCAGGTGCATCAGTTCGCCATCGCCCCGGCGAGCCGTGAACTGCTCCATCAACGCATAGAGCAGCGTTTTCATCAGATGTTAGCTTCGGGTTTTGAAGCAGAAGTACGGGCGCTTTTTGCCCGCGGAGATTTGCATACGGATATGCCTTCCATTCGTTGTGTCGGATACCGCCAGATGTGGTCATATCTTGATGGCGAGATCCCGTATGATGAAATGGTTTATCGAGGTGTTTGCGCCACGAGACAGTTAGCGAAACGTCAGATGACCTGGTTACGTGGCTGGGAAGATATTCACTGGTTAGATAGTGAACATCCTGAACAGGCGCTCAACAAAGTATTACAGGTAGTTGGTGCGAGCCAGGACTGAACGTGTACAATTAAACGGTATCGTGCGTAATTTTTTTTAAGAATCGTAAGGTTCTGAGTACAAAACAAGCATACATATAAGGAAAAGAGAGAATGGCTAAGGGGCAATCTTTACAAGATCCGTTCCTGAACGCTTTGCGTCGGGAACGCGTTCCGGTTTCTATTTATTTGGTGAATGGTATTAAGCTGCAAGGGCAAATTGAGTCTTTCGATCAGTTCGTGATCCTGTTGAAAAACACGGTCAGCCAGATGGTCTACAAGCACGCAATTTCTACTGTTGTCCCGTCTCGCCCGGTGTCTCACCACAGCAATAATGCTGGCGGCGGTACAAGCAACTATCACCACGGTGGTAGCGCGCAGGGTTCATCTGCGCCGCAGCAAGACAGCGAAGACACCGAATAAGGTTGATGCTGTTTTTCCATGCCGGGGAGCCAGGTTTATTCGATGCGTTTCAGGTTGCAGAAAGGCGGCGCGTAGTGACTCCCCAGCCATTTGCGTAAGTAGATGACTGGGGTGAATAACAAATTTGCCAGGGGCAGATTTGAACGACGCGTGTGGCGGCCCGGCCAGAGTCGGGCAAGAAAGCCAACGTCCATGCGGCCTGAAAGACAACGGGTAACTGTGTTCCCCGCTGGTATTTTATAAGGGGTTTACGCTTGTTTGACCGTTATGATGCCGGTGAGCAGGCGGTGCTGGTACACATCTATTTTTCGCAAGACAAAGATATGGAAGACCTTCAGGAGTTTGAATCCCTGGTCTCCTCTGCCGGTGTCGAAGCAATGCAGGTGATTACCGGTAGCCGTAAAGCACCGCACCCAAAATATTTTGTTGGTGAAGGTAAGGCTGTCGAAATTGCGGAAGCCGTAAAAGCGACCGGCGCGTCAGTCGTGCTGTTCGATCATGCCCTGAGCCCGGCTCAGGAACGAAATCTGGAACGCTTATGCGAATGCCGGGTTATCGATCGCACAGGTCTTATCTTAGATATTTTTGCCCAGCGCGCGCGTACCCATGAAGGGAAACTGCAGGTTGAGCTGGCACAGCTGCGCCATATGGCCACGCGCCTGGTTCGCGGCTGGACCCACCTTGAAAGACAGAAAGGCGGGATTGGTTTGCGCGGCCCGGGTGAAACCCAGCTCGAAACTGACCGTCGACTCCTGCGCAATCGGATAATGCAGATCCTGTCGCGACTGGAGAAAGTGTCAAAACAGCGTGAGCAAGGACGGCGGTCACGAGCCAAAGCCGATATTCCAACCGTCTCGCTGGTGGGGTACACCAACGCCGGAAAATCAACGCTGTTTAACCAGATAACGGAAGCCGAGGTCTACGCTGCGAACCAGCTGTTCGCGACGCTGGATCCGACGCTGCGCCGCATTGATGTTACCGATGTCGGCGAGACCGTGCTTGCGGATACCGTGGGCTTTATTCGCCATCTGCCGCACGACCTGGTCGCGGCGTTTAAAGCCACTTTGCAGGAGACGCGTCAGGCGACGCTGCTGCTGCACGTGATTGATGCAGCCGATGTTCGGGTGCAGGAAAACATTGATGCAGTCAATACGGTCCTCGCGGAAATTGAGGCCGATGAGATCCCGATGCTGCTGGTGATGAACAAAATCGACATGCTGGATGATTTTGAACCGCGTATCGATAGAGATGAAGAGAATAAACCGATTCGGGTCTGGCTCTCCGCCCAGACCGGGGTTGGCGTACCACTGCTTTTTCAGGCTTTGACGGAACGGCTTTCCGGTGAAGTAGCGCAGCACACGTTGCGTCTACCGCCACAGGAAGGGCGACTGAGAAGTCGGTTCTATCAGCTTCAGGCGATAGAAAAAGAGTGGCTGGAGGATGACGGCAGCGTGGGTCTGCAGGTGCGCATGCCGATCGTTGACTGGCGTCGCCTCTGTAAACAAGAGCCAGCGCTGGTTGATTACGTGATTTGACCTTGCAGCTTGCCTGAAGATATTAACCCCTGTGGGGATATCAAAAACAAATATGGAGCATATACATGGCGTGGAATCAGCCCGGTAATAACGGACAGGACCGCGACCCGTGGGGGAGCAGCAATAACCAAGGCGGCAACTCCGGGGGAAATGGCAATAAAGGTGGTCGCGAGCAGGGGCCGCCCGATCTGGATGATATCTTCCGCAAGTTAAGTAAAAAACTTGGCGGTCTCGGTGGCGGCAAAGGGGGCCAGGGGAGCGGTAGCAGCTCTCAGGGACCACGCGGCCCGATGGGCGGACGCATTGTCGGCATCGTGGCGGCTGCCGCGGTTATTATCTGGGCTGCCAGCGGTTTCTATACCATCAAGGAAGCTGAACGTGGTGTGGTCACTCGCTTTGGTAAATTCAGCCATCTGGTTGAGCCTGGTCTTAACTGGAAGCCAACCTTTATCGATAACGTTCAGGCCGTTAACGTTGAGTCGGTACGTGAACTGGCGGCTTCTGGCGTCATGCTGACGTCCGATGAAAACGTCGTGCGCGTTGAGATGAACGTCCAGTATCGTGTGACCGATCCTGAGCGCTACCTGTTTAGCGTGGCCAGCGCGGACGATAGCCTGCGTCAGGCCACTGACAGCGCCCTGCGCGGCGTGATCGGCAAGTACACGATGGACCGCATTTTGACCGAAGGTCGTACCGTTATTCGTAGCGATACCCAGCGTGAGCTGGAAGAGACGATTCGTCCGTACAACATGGGGATCACCCTGCTGGACGTCAACTTCCAGACGGCGCGTCCGCCGGAAGAAGTGAAGGCGGCATTTGATGATGCAATTGCGGCGCGTGAGAACGAGCAGCAATACATCCGTGAAGCCGAAGCTTATACCAACGAAGTTCAGCCGCGAGCCAATGGTCAGGCGCAGCGTATCCTTGAAGAGGCGCGTGCGTACAAAACTCAGACCGTTCTTGAAGCGCAGGGTGAAGTTGCGCGCTTTGCGAAGATTCTGCCTGAGTATAAAGCTGCACCGGAAATCACCCGTGAACGTCTGTATATCGAAAGCATGGAAAAAGTGCTGAGCCATACCCGTAAAGTGCTGGTGAACGATAAGGGTGGCAATCTGATGGTTCTGCCTCTGGACCAGATGCTGAAAGGCGCCGGAGCCCCGGCGGCAAAGAGCGGTAGCAGTGGCGCGAGCGATCTGCTGCGTCTGCCGCCTGCATCCAGCTCAAGCAGTGCCAGCACCACGCCGACCACCACGGACGGCAACATTATGGACCAACGCCGCGCTAACGCGCAGCGTAACGACTACCAGCGTCAGGGGGAATAACGATGCGTAAATCTGTTATTGCGATAATTGTCATCGTGCTGGTAGTGCTTTACATGTCGATCTTTGTCGTCAAAGAAGGCGAGCGTGGGATTACGCTGCGCTTTGGTAAAGTTCTCCGCGATAGTGAAAACAAACCGCTGGTCTATTCTCCGGGTCTGCACTTCAAGCTCCCGTTTATTGAATCAGTGAAAACGCTGGATGCGCGCATTCAGACCATGGACAACCAGGCCGATCGCTTTGTCACCAAAGAGAAGAAAGACCTGATCGTTGACTCCTACATCAAATGGCGTATCAGCGACTTCAGCCGCTACTACCTGGCAACCGGCGGCGGCGACGTCTCCCAGGCCGAAGTACTGCTGAAGCGTAAGTTCTCTGACCGTCTGCGTTCTGAAATTGGTCGCCTGGACGTGAAGGATATCGTGACCGATTCCCGCGGTCGTCTGACGCTGGAAGTGCGTGATGCGTTGAACTCCGGTTCAGCGGGCACAGAAGACGAAGTCAGTACGCCGGCGGCCGACGATGCTATCGCTAAAGCGGCGGAGCGCGTATCGGCAGAAACCAACGGTAAGGTGCCGGTTATTAACCCGAACAGTATGGCGGCGCTGGGTATTGAAGTTGTCGACGTACGCATCAAGCAGATCAACCTGCCGGCTGAAGTGTCCGAAGCGATTTACAACCGTATGCGCGCCGAACGTGAAGCGGTTGCCCGTCGCCATCGTTCACAGGGCCAGGAAGAGGCTGAGAAGCTGCGCGCAACGGCGGACTATGAAGTCACCAAAACGCTGGCTGAAGCGGAACGTCAGGGCCGTATCATGCGTGGTGAAGGTGATGCGGATGCCGCGAAGCTGTTTGCCGATGCGTTTAGCCAGGATCCGGGCTTCTATGCCTTTATCCGTAGTCTGCGCGCCTATGAGAATAGCTTCCAGAGCAATCAGGACGTGATGGTTCTCAGCCCGGACAGCGATTTCTTCCGCTATATGAAATCGCCGGATTCGGTTCGCAAGTAAGTTATATTGTGAGTAAAAAGGCGCCTTGAGAAAGGCGCCTTTTTTATAGGTGCGGGTTTATAAATAACTTGTAACACAATAAGTTATGGGCTTTTTTGTACGATACCAGTTCATAATGAACGTGAAATACCGGACAATGCCGCAAAAGGTCTGTTTCCGCATTGCTCTCCCGTCGATGCCTCTTGTGGGTGGGGACGCTTTCTTTCTAAGGGTCAATAATGAACGCAACAATCTGGCTGGCACTGGCGCTGGTTTTAGTACTCGAAGGGCTCGGGCCGCTGCTTTATCCGCGCGCCTGGCGTCGGATGGTCGCGACAATGAGCCAGCTGCCGGATAATTTATTACGCCGTTTTGGCGGTGGTCTTGTGGTTGCCGGGTTTGTCATCTACTACATGTTGACGAAATCGATGACTTGATCAAAAAGTGGTCAGACTTGCCTGGAATTGCCTGCAAAAAGTGCTGTAACTCTGAAAAAGCGATGGTAGAATCCATTTTTAAGCAAACGGTGATTTTGAAAAATGGGTAACAACGTCGTCGTACTGGGCACCCAATGGGGTGACGAAGGTAAAGGGAAGATCGTCGATCTCCTGACTGAACGGGCTAAATATGTTGTGCGCTACCAGGGTGGTCACAACGCAGGCCATACTCTCGTAATCAACGGTGAAAAAACCGTCCTCCATCTTATTCCATCAGGTATTCTTCGCGAGAATGTCACCAGCATCATCGGTAACGGTGTTGTGCTGTCTCCGGCTGCGCTGATGAAAGAGATGAAAGGTCTGGAAGACCGTGGTATCCCTGTTCGTGAGCGTCTGCTGCTGTCCGAAGCCTGTCCGCTTATCCTCGATTATCATGTCGCGCTGGACGTTGCGCGTGAAAAAGCACGTGGTGCGAAAGCTATCGGTACCACCGGTCGCGGCATCGGCCCTGCTTACGAAGATAAAGTCGCACGCCGCGGTCTGCGCGTTGGTGACCTGTTTGATAAAGCAACCTTCGCTGTCAAACTGAAAGAAGTGATGGAATATCACAACTTCCAGCTGGTGAACTTCTATAAAGCAGAAGCGGTTGACTATCAGAAAGTGCTGGATGATGTCATGGCGATTGCCGACATTCTGACGGCGATGGTTGTTGATGTTTCCGATCTGCTGGACCAGGCGCGTAAGCGCGGCGACTTCGTGATGTTCGAAGGCGCGCAGGGGACGCTGCTGGATATCGACCACGGTACCTATCCGTACGTGACCTCGTCGAACACCACCGCGGGTGGCGTGGCGACCGGTTCCGGTTTGGGGCCGCGTTACGTGGATTACGTTCTGGGAATCATCAAAGCCTACTCGACTCGCGTCGGTGCAGGTCCGTTCCCGACTGAACTGTTTGATGATATCGGCGAGTTCCTGTGCAAGCAGGGTAACGAGTTCGGCGCCACTACCGGCCGTCGTCGTCGTACCGGCTGGCTGGATATCGTTGCGATCCGTCGCGCGGTGCAGATCAACTCCCTGTCTGGCTTCTGCCTGACTAAGCTGGATGTTCTGGACGGCCTGAAAGAAGTGAAACTCTGCGTTGCCTACCGTCTGCCGGACGGCCGCGAAGTGACGACCACTCCGCTGGCTGCTGACAACTGGGAAGGCATTGAGCCGATTTATGAAACCATGCCGGGCTGGTCTGAAACCACCTTCGGCGTGAAAACGCGCAGCGGTCTGCCGCAGGCAGCGCTGAACTATATCGCGCGCATTGAAGAGCTGACCGGCGTGCCGGTTGATATCATCTCTACCGGTCCCGACCGTTCTGAGACGATGATTCTGCGCGATCCGTTTGACGCATAATCATCTCCTGGGGCGCCGCTAAGGCGCCCCTTGTTTTTGCTGTTCACCCGCCCCATTTCAAATAAATTAGCGGCCTGAGCGCTGGCTGGTTTATCATCAATACAGTATCAATACGGTCTTACCCGAGGATTAATACACACAAGCTTTCAGGATGCGTCCGATCGCACAACGCAGCAGTGACCTGAATGATGAGTGTATGCCGCTTTCCCCCTTACCCTGAGGTTGATGTGCAGTTAACGAGTTTCACTGATTACGGATTACGGGCGCTGATTTATATGGCCTCGTTGCCGGATGGAAGAATGACGAGTATCTCCGAAGTGACGGAGGTTTACGGCGTTTCCCGTAATCATATGGTAAAAATAATCAATCAGTTAAGTCGTGCTGGCTATGTCATGGCCGTGCGGGGTAAGAACGGGGGGATTCGCCTGGGTAAGCCGGCGAAAACCATTCGGGTTGGCGATGTCGTCCGCGATCTGGAACCGCTGTCGCTGGTCAACTGCAGCAGCGAATTTTGCCATATTACACCCGCCTGTCGCCTGAAAAAGGCGCTGGCTGAAGCGGCGCAAAGTTTTCTCAAGGAACTAGATAACTACACGCTGGCTGATTTGGTTGAAGAAAATCAACCGCTTTATAAATTATTACTGGTGGAGTGACATAAACTCTCATCAGAGATGACAACGGAGGAACCGACATGTCACAAGATCCTTTCCAGGAACGCGAAGCTGAAAAGTATGCGAATCCAATCCCAAGCCGGGAATTTATCCTCGATCATTTAGCAAAACGTGAAAAACCGGCCAGTCGCGACGAGCTGGCGACAGAACTGAATATCGAAGGAGAAGAACAACTCGAGGGGCTGCGACGCCGCCTGCGCGCCATGGAGCGTGACGGGCAGCTGGTCTTTACCCGCCGCCAGTGCTACGCATTGCCGGAGCGTCTCGACCTGCTCAAAGGCACCGTTATCGGCCACCGCGACGGCTATGGCTTCCTGCGGGTCGAAGGGCGTAAAGATGACCTTTATCTCTCTTCCGAGCAGATGAAAATGTGCATCCATGGCGATCAGATCCTCGCGCAGCCGCTGGGCGCGGACCGTAAAGGCCGCCGCGAAGCGCGCGTCGTGCGCATTCTGGTGCCTAAAACCAGCCAGATTGTCGGCCGCTATTTCACCGATGCCGGCGTGGGCTTTGTCGTACCGGACGACAGCCGTCTGAGCTTTGACATCCTGATCCCACCGGAAGAGGTGATGGGCGCGCGAATGGGCTTCGTAGTGGTCGTGGAGCTGACCCAACGCCCGACCCGACGTACTAAAGCGATCGGTAAAATCGTCGAAGTGCTGGGTGACAATATGGGCACCGGCATGGCGGTTGACATGGCGCTGCGCACCCATGAAATCCCTTACACCTGGCCGCCGGCGGTAGAGAAACAGGTTTCGGTGCTGAAAGAGCAGGTGCCGGAAGAGGCGAAAGCGGGCCGCGTGGATTTGCGCGACCTGCCGCTGGTGACTATCGATGGTGAAGATGCCCGCGACTTTGATGACGCCGTTTACTGCGAGAAAAAACGCGGCGGCGGCTGGCGTCTGTGGGTGGCGATTGCCGACGTCAGCTACTATGTCCGTCCTGGTACGCCGCTGGACGCTGAAGCACGCAGCCGCGGTACTTCGGTCTACTTCCCGTCTCAGGTCGTACCGATGCTGCCGGAAGTCCTCTCCAACGGCTTATGTTCCCTGAACCCGCAGGTCGATCGCCTGTGCATGGTCTGCGAGATGACCATTTCGTCCAAGGGACGTCTGACCGGCTACAAGTTCTATGAAGCGGTGATGAGCTCACACGCGCGTCTGACCTACACCAAAGTGTGGCATATGCTGCAGGGTGACCAGGAGCTGCGTGAGCACTATGCGCCGCTGGTGAAGCATATTGAAGAGCTGCATGCGCTTTATAAAGTGCTGGATAGCGCCCGTGAAGAACGCGGCGGGATCTCCTTTGAGAGCGAAGAAGCGAAGTTTATCTTTAACGCTGAACGTCGTATTGAGCGCATTGAGCAGACGCAGCGTAACGATGCGCACAAACTGATCGAAGAATGCATGATTCTGGCGAACATCTCCGCCGCACGCTTCGTTGAGAAGGCGCTGGAGCCGGCGCTGTTCCGGATCCACGATAAGCCGAGCACCGAAGCGATTACCGCATTCCGTTCCGTACTGGCGGAGCTGGGGCTGGAGCTGCCTGGCGGCAATAAACCAGAGCCGCGTGATTACGCTGAGCTGCTGATCTCGATTGCCGATCGTCCGGATCATGAAATGCTGCAAACGATGCTGCTGCGTTCGATGAAGCAGGCGATATACGACCCGGAAAACCGCGGCCACTTTGGTCTGGCGCTGCAATCTTACGCGCACTTCACTTCGCCGATTCGTCGTTACCCGGACCTGTCGCTGCACCGTGCGATTAAGTACCTGCTGGCGAAAGAGCAGGGCCATAAAGGCAACAGTACCGAAACCGGCGGCTGGCACTACAGCATGGATGAAATGCTGCAGCTGGGGGCACACTGTTCGATGACCGAACGTCGTGCCGACGAAGCTACCCGCGAAGTCTCCGACTGGCTGAAGTGTGACTTTATGCTGGATCAGGTGGGTAACGTCTTTAAAGGTGTGATTGCCAGCGTGACCGGCTTTGGTTTCTTCGTGCGTCTCGATGAACTGTTTATCGATGGTCTGGTGCACGTCTCCTCGCTGGATAACGACTACTATCGTTTCGACCAGGTCGGGCAACGTCTGATCGGTGAGTCGGGCGGCCAGACTTATCGTCTGGGCGATCGCGTGGAAGTCCGCGTGGAAGCGGTCAACATGGACGAACGTAAAATCGACTTCTCGCTGATCTCCAGCGAGCGTGGACCGCGTAACGTCGGCAAGACCGCCCGGGAGAAGACGAAGAAGGCTAACGGCGCCAGCAATAATGCCGGCAAACCGTCCGGCCGTCGCCGTCAGGCCGGCAAACAGGTGAACTTCGAGCCAGACAGCGCGTTCCGTGGTGATAAGGGCAAACCGAAACCAGCGAAAGCGAAGAAAGAGAAGGGCGCGAAAAAACCGTCGGCCAAGACGCAAAAAATAGCGGCGGCGACGAAGGCGAAGCGCGCGGCGAAGAAAAAAGTCGCTGAGTAAGCGCCTCCGGCCCCTCAATCATTTGGGGTGCCGGGAAGCTCCGGCCACATCGATAACAATGTGGCCGGGGAAATGCCTGGCGCCAGCGTCCTGACAGCCCGAAGTATGACGGGTATATAACCCCTTCCAGCCGGAGGGGGTTATTCTTTTTTGCCGTAAGTCATTCCACAACAGAATAGATATTGTTCCTTTCCCCGCCTGTTTCCTGCTTAGTCTGTTTTCAGCAATCGTTATTTATTCTTTTTGATTAGCCATATTTTCTCACTGTGTATAGTGGATTTTACTTTCGCATCACCCCCTTTTTATGTGCAAGGAATCTATATGCATCTGGCCCGTTTTCCCCGTGTGTCACTTGGTCATTTCCCGACTCCGCTTGAGCCGCTGGATAATTTGTCGAAATTATTAGGCGGGCCAAAAATATGGATAAAGCGCGATGATGCGACCGGCCTGGCGAGCGGGGGAAATAAAACCCGCAAGCTGGAATTTTTACTGGCGGATGCGCTGGCGAAAAACGCGGACGTGGTGATTACCCAGGGAGCCACGCAGTCTAACCATGTCCGTCAGACCATTGCCGGCGCGGCGCGTCTTGGCCTGCAGGCTAAAGCGCTGCTGGAACAGCGGGTGACGGATTTTGGCGAGGATTATCAACGCTCCGGCAATGTGTTGCTGGATGAGCTGCTGGGTGGGGAGATCGTTGCTCATCTGCCGGGCGGCAGCGATATGCAGCAGGCGATGGAGGAGTATGCCGCCACGCTGCGTGAACAAGGACACACACCGTATATCATCCCCGGCGGCGGCTCTAACCCTATCGGCGCGCTGGGGTATGTCGCCTGCGCCGAAGAGCTGTTGTATCAGTCATCTCAGCTACGCCTGCGCATCGATCACGTGGTTCACGCCACGGGCAGCACCGGTACTCAGGCAGGGCTGGTGGCGGGCTTTACGGCGACCAACAGCCACGTTCCGGTGCTGGGCATCAGCGTGCGTGCGCCGAAGGCGAAGCAGGAAGAGAACGTCTGGCATCTGGCGGTGAGAACGCTCAACCTGCTGGGCGTGGCGGGCGAGCTACCGCGCAGCGCCGTGGTAGCTAATAGCGATTATGTCGGCGAGGGCTACGGTCTGCCCACCGCGGGAACGCTGGAAGCGCTGACGCTGCTGGCACGCCACGAGGGCATTCTGCTGGATCCGGTCTACTCCGCGAAAGGGATGGCCGGGCTTATCGATCTGATTCGTCAGGGCCACTTTCGTCAGGATGAGAACGTGGTCTTTATCCATACCGGCGGCTCTGCCGGACTGTTCGGCTACCGCCAGCTGTTAGAGGCGCAGACCCGCCATGACTAAACCGTTTCTGCTTGGTGTGCTGGGAGGGATGGGGCCGCTCGCCACCCTGGACTTTCAGCGGCGCCTGCTGGACGCCACGCCGGCGCAGAACGATCGGCAGCAGATCCCTTCGGTGGTGTGGAACGTCCCGCAGATCGCGGACCGACAAAAGGCGCTGGCGGGAAGCGGGCCATCGCCGTTGCCGCAGCTTATCCATGGTATTGAAAAACTCAATCAGGCCGGGGCCAGCCATATCGCCATCCCTTGTAATACGGCGCATCACTGGTATGACGCCCTCAGTCAGGTGAGCGATGCCCCGATTCTGCACATCGTTGATGCGGCAATAGCCGCGCTGGCGCAGCAGGCGGATAAACCCCAGCGTGTGGGGATTATCGCCACGCAAGGCACGCTGGAGGCGGGCTGGTATCAGCGCCAGCTGGCGGCGCAGGGGGTGGAGGTGGTTGAACCGACGGAGCAGGAGCTGGCCCGTTGGTTTGTCCCCGGCTGTTACGCGGTCAAACGCGGTGCGCTGGAAGAGGGGGGCGAGCTGCTGGTGCGCTAGGCCAACGCGCTGTTCACACGCGGCGCGCAAAAGCTGATTCTGGCCTGCACCGAGGTTCCCGTCGCGCTTGCGGCGGTGAAGGCGCCGTTTAATGACCTGACGTTCGATCCGGCCCAGGCGCTGGCCGAGCGATGTTCGCAATTATGGCAAGCCCGTTAAAATCTCACTGAATATGATTGAGTCCGGTTCTTTATCCGGGCGTGAAATTTCCGAACTTTCGAAGGGTAAATATAATGAAAAAAATTCTCTGCTTATTCCTTGCAGCGGGTAGTTTATGGGTCAATGTCAGCTTTGCCGATACCCCGGCCGAAGTCCGGGTGGCTTATAGCGGCGGCTCTCAGGTATTAATGTTGGCGAAGGCCGACGGCTCTCTGGATAAAGCGTTAAACAGTAAAGTGAAGTGGGTGCAGTTTGCCTCTGGCGCCGATGCGTTAAATTATTTCGCCAGCAATGCGATCGATATTGCTAATTTTGGATCCAGCCCGGCAGCGGCGGGGATTGTCAGAAAACTGCCGGTGGAGATTATTGGCGTCTCCGGCGTCATTGCCAGCTATGAGCGGCTGATTGGCAAACAGGGCATCAGCAGCCTTAAAGATATCGAAGGCAAGCGCGTGGCCTATCCACCGAACTCGACGGCGCAGTACGCCCTGGAAGCCGCTATCGAGGTCAACAAACTGGATCGCAGTAAGATCACCCTGCTGCCGCTGCGTCCGGCCGATATGGTCGCGGCCTGGAAGCGCGGCGATATCGATGCCGGCTACGTCTGGGCGCCGTTTGCCCAGGAGCTGGAGTCCTCCGGCGGACACCAGGTCTTCGCCACCAAAGATCTGCAAAAAGATGGCTACCTGATTTACAACAACTACGTGGTGCGTAAAGCCTTTGCCGAGCAATATCCCCAGGTGGTGACCGCCTTCCTGCGCGTTCACCAGCAAAAGGTTGACGAATTTAAGCAAGACCCGGAGCGCGCAGCGGCTATCGTGGCGAAAGAAGTTGGTGCCCCGGTGACCACCGCGGCGAATACGCTTGGCGGCCTGGAATACCCCACGCTGAGCCAACAAGGGACGGCGGCATGGCTGGGTAACGGGACGCAAACCTCCGATAGCGGGATCGGCAAAGCGCTGAGTAAAACCTCCGGCTTCCTCGCGGGGATTGGTGAAATCCGCAAACGCGATATTCCGGCGAACTGGGATGCTGCGATTGATTCACGCTATATCCGCGAAGCGGCGGTAGCCGCGCAATGAGATTGAGCCAACATATCGCTATCAGCATCGTCTCGGTGGCGGTTTTTTTTATCGTCTGGCAGGTGGCGGCGACGCGGCAGTGGGTCGACCCGCTGCTGCTGCCTTCCCTGACGGATATCGGCCTCACCACCGAAGAGCTGCTGGCGGATGGCTATCGTCAGGTGCCGCTGTGGGAGCATATCGCGGTGAGCCTCGCGCGCGCCCTCAGCGCCTTTGCGGTCGCAATTATCATCGGCATTCCGCTGGGGCTGCTGATGGGGCTGTCGGATGGCCTCGCCGCCGTGTTAAACCCGTTTGTGCAGTTCCTGCGTCCATTGCCTAAAATCGCCCTGATCCCGCTGGCCGTGGTCTGGCTGGGGATCGGCGAAGCCTCTAAATTCTTCCTGATATTTATCGCCACCTTTTTAAGCGTGGTGGTCGGAGCCTCTGCCGCCGTCGAGCGGATTGGCCGCTCGCGCATTCGCGTGGCGCAAACCCTCGGCGCTTCGCGTAAGCAAATTTTCCTGCGGGTGGTATTGCCGGATGCGCTCCCCGATCTCTTCACCACCGTCAGGCTGTCAATTGGTATCGGCTGGACCTCGCTGATTGCGGCGGAGATGGTGGCGGCCAGTTCGGGCCTGGGCTGGATGGTGATTAACGCCAGCTCCTATCTGCGTACCGACATCGTCATGCTTGGCATTCTGCTGCTGGGCGGCATTGGCTATCTGCTGGATTTATTGTTGCTGGGGCTACAGCGCCTGTTTGTGCCCTGGGCGGGGAAAGAATAATGAGCGCCATCACGCTGGAAAATGTCTCGCTCTCTTTTGCGGCCAGGCCGCAGCCGTTCACGGTGCTTGAGGATATCAGCCTGTCGCTGAATAAAGGGGAGTTTGTCGTTCTGCTCGGCCCTTCGGGCTGCGGGAAATCTACCATTCTCAACCTGGTGGCCGGGTTTACCCAACCGGACCGGGGGCGTGTGGCGGCGGGCGGCAAACCGGTACGCGCGCCGGGGCCGGATCGCGGCATGATTTTCCAGCAGCCGAATCTGTTCCCGTGGCTGTCGGTGCTGGATAACGTCACCTTTGGCCCGCGGCTGGGCAAATACCGCAAACAGGAGGTCAACGCGCGGGCGCTGGACTGGCTGGGGCGCGTGGGCCTGAAAGGGTTTGAGCATCATGCCCCCTGGCAGCTCTCCGGCGGCATGAAACAGCGCGTGGCGCTGGCGCGCGCCTGGCTACCCGGCCCGGAGGTGCTGCTGCTGGATGAGCCATTCGGCGCGCTGGATGCGCAAACCCGGCTGATGATGCAGGAGCTGCTGCGCGAGGCCTGGCTTTCGACCGGCACCACGCTGCTGTTCGTGACGCACGATGTCGAAGAGGCGCTGTTTCTCGCCGACCGCATTCTGATTATGTCAGCGAAACCGGGAAAAATTGTCGAAGAGATTATCCTGCCCTTCGACCGCGAACGGGATATCGAAACACTGGCGGAACACCCGCGCTACAGCGAGATTAAGCATCACGTTTTGCACCGGGTGCGCCAGGAGGCAAAACGGCATTTAGGTTAAACGCGACGTCCGGCGGCGGGCAGTTTAATCGGACAAGAGTCGATTTGAACGCTATGTCGGTTATAATAGGCGCAAGTGAAGTGGTTCACGGCCCAATTAACCCGGCGCATACCGCCCCAGATGAGTACCTTTAATGAGTGAAATGATTTACGGCATCCACGCGGTGCAGGCCCTGCTCGAGCGCGCTCCAGAGCGTTTTCAGGAAGTTTATATTCTGAAAGGCCGCGAGGATAAACGCCTGCTGCCGCTGATCCATGCGCTGGAAGCGCAGGGCGTGGTGATTCAGGTGGCTAACCGTCAGTTTCTTGACGAGAAAAGCGAAGGTGCCGTGCATCAGGGGATTATTGCCCGGGTGAAGCCGGGACGTCAGTATCAGGAGAACGATCTCCCGGACCTGCTTGCCTCGCTTGAGCAGCCGTTCCTGCTGATCCTCGATGGCGTCACCGATCCGCACAACCTCGGCGCCTGCCTGCGTAGCGCCGATGCCGCCGGAGTACACGCGGTGATTGTACCGCGCGACCGTTCCGCCCAGCTGAACGCGACCGCGAAAAAAGTGGCCTGCGGCGCGGCGGAAAATGTCCCGCTGATCCGCGTCACCAACCTCGCGCGCACCATGCGCCTGCTGCAGGAAGAGAATGTCTGGATCGTCGGCACCGCGGGTGAAGCGGACCATACCCTGTTCCAGAGCAAAATGACCGGCCCGATGGCGCTGGTCATGGGGGCGGAAGGGGAAGGGATGCGTCGTCTGACCCGTGAACATTGCGATGAGTTAATCAGTATCCCGATGGCGGGCAGCGTCTCTTCATTGAACGTTTCTGTCGCGACCGGGATTTGCCTGTTTGAAGCGGTGCGCCAGCGTAGCTGATATGTTTGCCGGGTGGCGACTGCGCCTTACCCGGCCTCCAGAACCGTAGGCCCGGCAAGCTTGCGCCGCCGGGCAATTTTGTCACTCATCCAGCGACCGCAAATGGTCGTTTTTCTTCAGCGTCATCAGCGCGAAAATACTCACCACCGCCGTTGCCATCACGTAATAAGCCGGAATATCGAGGTTCCCCGTCTGCTTAATCAGACCGGTGATAATCAGCCCTGCGCATCCCGAGAAAATCGCGTTCGACAGTGAATACGCCAGCCCAAGCCCGGTGTAACGTACTTTGGTCGGGAACATCTCTGACAGCATCGCGGGTCCTGGGCCCGCCAGCATGCCGACTAATCCCCCGGCCACCAACACGACCAGCGCTTTTACCAGCAGCGTGCTGGATTCCGCCTGCAGAATTTTCAGCAGCGGGAGCGCCAGAATGAGCAGCAGCACGGCGGCAACCACCATCACGTTGCGGCGTCCCCATTTATCGCTAAGTATCCCGGCGGGCAGAATCGTCATGGCGAAACCAATATTGGAGATCACCGCAATCAGCAATGCCTGATTAAAACCGGTATGCAGCGAGGATTGCAGATAGGCGGGCATAATCACCAGATAGGTGTACCCCGCAGCGGACCAGACCATCAGGCGGCCAATGCCGGTCAGAATGGCCTTCAGCGTCTGGCCGACGTTCGCCGTGGGCTGCGGATACTGTTGTTGCTGCTTCTGCTGACGGAGAAAGCCCGGCGTCTCTTCCATCTTCACCCGTAGCCAGAGCGCCACGCCACCCATCGGTATGGCGAGGAAGAAGGGCAGGCGCCAGCCCCAGGCGTACAGCTCCTCCGGGCTCAGAACGACTGAAATCAACGCCACGATGCCCGCCCCCGCCAGCAGCCCTAATGCCACGGTAAAGGATTGCCAGGCGCCATACAGCCCGCGTTTGCCGCGTGGGGCGAACTCGGTCATCAGCGATACCGCGCCGCCATACTCACCGCCGGCAAACAGGCCCTGAAGAATGCGCAGTCCCGTCAGAATCAGCGGTGCGGCAATCCCGATACTGGCATAAACCGGCACCAGGCCAATGGCTGTCGTCGCCAGGGTCATCATTACCAGCACGATAATCAGCGTGGGCTTACGGCCAATACGATCGCCGATCCGACCAAAAATAATGGCGCCTAACGGGCGGAAGAAGAAAGCGATCGCGAACGACGCGTAGGTCAGAATCAGGCCGGTCAGCGGCGCTTCCCCTGCAAGCTGAAAGAAGTTGCGGGCGATAACCGTCGCCAGGAAGCCATATACCGCGAACTCGTACCATTCAATAAAGTTGCCGATAGAGCCGGCGATCAGCGCGCGTTTATGCGCGCCCATTGTGGTTGTTACGGTCTGCATAAATCATCCTGATATGAGCAAAAAAGTTACAAATGAATAAACTATTCCATACATTTCCTATTATGAAATTTAAAATTCTTGTGGCTGTGATGGGCTTCACGAAGGGGCAGATGGTTTATTTGTGACCGGACTCGCGGGCGATGTCCGGTGAGGGTAGCCATACTGAATAGTAATGCCAATGACGCAAGGAGACAGTATGGCCTGGCAAACGCATACCGTGTTCAATCAGCCTGCGCCGCTGATGAACAGCAATTTATTTCTGTCGGATAGTGCGCTGCGTGAAGCCGTAACGCGCGAAGGGGCCGGATGGGACAGTGATTTACTGGCCAGTATCGGCCAACAGCTGGGGGCGGCGGAGTCGCTGGAGCTGGGGAGACTGGCGAACAGTAATCCGCCGGAGCTGCTGCGCTACGATGCGACCGGTAGCCGGCTTGATGATGTCCGGTTTCACCCTGCCTGGCACTTGTTGATGCAGGGGCTGTGTGCCAACCGGGTGCATAACCTTGCCTGGCAGGAGGAAGCCCGCGCAGGCGCCTTTGTCGCGCGCGCCGCCCGCTTTATGCTGCATGCGCAGGTGGAAGCGGGGACGCTGTGTCCGGTCACCATGACCTTTGCGGCTACGCCACTGTTACAGCAGGCGCTACCCACACCTTTTAGCGACTGGCTGCCCCCCTTGCTGAGCGACCGCTACGATCCGCATCTGGCGCCGGGCGCTCAGAAACGTGGGGTGCTAATTGGCATGGGGATGACGGAAAAGCAGGGGGGATCTGATGTCCTGATCAATACCACCCGGGCGGAAAAAACTGCCGAAGGCTTTTATCATCTGGTCGGTCACAAATGGTTTTTCTCGGTTCCGCAAAGCGATGCGCACCTGGTTCTCGCTCAGGCGCCGGAAGGTCTCTCCTGCTTTTTCGTGCCCCGTCTGCTTCCCGACGGTCAGCGCAATGCGCTGCATCTGGAGCGGCTGAAAGATAAGCTCGGCAACCGCTCGAATGCCAGCAGCGAAGTCGAATTCGTTGAAGCCTGCGGCTGGCTGGTGGGTGAAGAGGGCGATGGCGTTCGGCAAATCCTCAAAATGGGCGGGCTCACCCGTTTCGACTGCGCGCTCGGCAGCCACGCCTTAATGCGTCGGGCCTATTCGGTGGCGCTCTATCACGCGCTGCAGCGCCAGGCATTCGGTAAGAATCTGGTCGATCAGCCGATGATGCGTCAGGTGCTGGGCCAGATGGCGCTGCGCCTTGAAGGGCAGACCGCCTTTCTATTCCGTCTGGCGCGGGCGTGGGATAGCCGTGATGACGCCAGAGAGGTCCTCTGGGCACGCTTATTTACGCCGGCGGCGAAGTTTGCCATCTGCAAATCCGGGATTCCGTTCGTCGCAGAGGCGATGGAGGTGCTGGGCGGGATTGGCTACTGTGAAGAGAGCGAGCTGCCGCGCCTGTATCGTGAGATGCCGGTCAATAGTATCTGGGAAGGCTCAGGCAATATCATGTGTCTGGACGTGATGCGGGTACTCGGTAAACATCCGGCGGCGCTGGAGCTGCTGGCGGCGGAGTGCGCAGAGGTGAAGGGGCAGAATCGCCATTTCGACCGTACGTGGCGGCAGTTGCACCAGCTGCTACGGCGGCCTGCGGAAGAGCAGGGTAGAGAGATAGCCCGCCGGGTTTATATGCTCGGCGTCGGTGCGCAGATGCTACGCTACGCCTCGCCGCCGCTGGCGGAGGCCTGGTGTCGCATGATGCTCGACACGCGCGGCGGTATGCGGCTGGATGAGCCGACGCTGGAGGATTTACTGCTACGTGCGATGGGGCGTGGACGTCAGGCGCCTCAGGCGTAAAGAATGGCCTGGACTCGCCAGTTATCCGGCTGCTGCTCCTCGTACATCTGTACGATGCGATACCACGATGCGCCTTGTTCATCGGCCTTTACGGCGATGGCATGCTCGACGTCCTGCTGGCTGCCGGCAATATTATTGACCGAGATCAGGCCAATTTCATTGAGGCCGGTGACGCAGTCCGCGCTGGCGAATTCCGCTGACTGTGCGCAGGTGTTTGCTGTCGCTGTGGTCAGCAGCAGAGCGGGTAGGGTAAAAGATCGTTTCATCGTCGTCAGCTCCATTTCACGTAGTCCCGAGGGCAGTCCGTTGCTAACGTCCTGCCAGGTTGGCTGGCCGAACGTTATTATGCACAGGAGAACGTGAATGGACGCAAAGCAGTGTAAAGCTGGCTAAAAGACGGTGTACCGCTATTTACGGTACAGAATCGCTTGCGAATACCACTGGCCGGGAACCATGGTGTCATCAATCATGATGATGACGTAGTAATCCGCTTTAGCCGTTTCTGCCTTCGCTTTCAACGCCGCTTCGACATCCATCGGCGAACCGTACATCAACACGCTCACCGTCCCCATTTTTTGTAGCCCTGTCGTCTGGTTACGGTGAATCTCTTGCGGATGGTCGGTTGCGGGTGGTGGCGCTTCTGGCGTCCCTTGCAGGGCACTACAACCGCTCAGTGCGATAGCCAGAAACCACGGTGTTAACCTGCGCATAACCATATCTCGTTTCCTGATAGTCATAGTGTAGTGGTAGCCTGAATGTCATTTCCGGGGAATGTTCCCGAAGTGTTATCTCTGACGCGATTTTCGAATGAAAATATCGTGAAAGCGTAACCGAGTTCTCAACATTATGAATCATGGCGAACCTGGTTTCTTGCTGAATATGTCAGCCTATGACATACCCTCATTTTAGTGAAAGGAGATGGTCAATGATTGCTCTCGAAATACGTCGTCTGGCGGGGGGCGAAGTGCTACATGCCTGCCCGCAGTATGCACTGGATAAGCCATTGCCCTGCATCATCTTTTATCACGGCTTTACCTCCTCAAAGCTGGTGTACAGCTACTTCGCCGTAGCGCTGGCGGAAGCCGGTTTTCGGGTCATTATGCCCGATGCGCCAGAGCATGGCGCACGTTACGATGGCGATGATCGCGGACGAATGCAGCGCTTCTGGCCGATTTTACTGCAAAATTTTGCCGAGTTTCCGGCCTTGCGCGAGGCGGTTATCGGGCAGGGCTGGGTTGAAGGGGATCGTCTGGCGGTCGCCGGGGCATCAATGGGCGGCATGACGGCGCTGGGAATAATGACCCACCATCCGGAACTAAAAAGCGTGGCTTGTCTGATGGGCTCCGGCTATTTTACCCGGCTCTCGCAGAGCCTGTTCCCTTCGCCTGCCGTCAGTGCCGAACGGTTGGCTGAGTGGGATGTCACTCAGCAGCTCAGCACGCTGGCCAACAGACCGCTATTGCTCTGGCACGGCGAGGAAGATGACGTGGTGCCGCCTGAAGGTACCTTCAGGCTCCAGCAGGCGCTGCGGCAAAACGATCTGGATACTCACCTGACCTGCATCTGGCAAAAAGGGGTTCGCCACCGGATAACGCCGGAGGCGTTAGCGGCGACGGTGGCATTTTTTCAGCGCAGCCTTTAAACGCGAATGACCTGAACACCCTGATCCTCAAGCTGCTTGAGGATCGCTTCATCCGCCTGTTTTCCGGTAATCACCAGGTCGATTTGCCCGGCCTGGCTGAACAGCATTCCGGCGCGTTCGCCAACTTTGCTGCTATCTACCAGCACCGCGAGTTTGCCAACGACGTTAAGCATTTTTTGCTCGGCCATCGCGGTAAGCATATCGGTTTTATATAGCCCTTCGGCGGTCAGCCCTTTGCCGCTGGTGAACATCCAGTGCCCGGCATACAGGCTATTTTCACTGCCCTGCGGGCTCAAGGTGATGGAGTGGCTACGGTTATACTGTCCACCCATAATGATGACGCTGTCGTGTTCCTGGTCGATCAGGTAATTGGCCAGCGGCAGATAGTTAGTAATGATCTGTACTGGCTTACCGCACAGCTCTTGCCCCAGCAGGAATGCGGTAGAGCCGCAGTTGATGACGATGCTTTCGCCCGGGTTAACCAGTTGCGAAGCCGCCCGCGCAATGCGTACTTTCTCGTCGTGGTTTTGGGCCTGGTGAATGTTCATCGGCGACCAGCGCGGGCGCTGCTCGCTGATGGCTTCAGCGCCATTGCGGACTTTTTTCAGCTTACCGCTTTCGTCGAGTTTATTGATATCGCGTCGTGCCGTTGCCGGAGAAATTCCCAGCCGGGAAATCACCTGCTCCACGGTGACAAATCCCGTTTGTGCCAGCAAATCCAGTAAAATTTGATGTCTTTGCGCTTCCGTCATGAGCAAATCCGATTAAAAGTGATAAGCAAAGATGATATTTGAAATCAGGTGAAAATACTAATGCTGACGGGATAATTTCCGGCGAGGGGGCAAGGACTTCCGCTCGCCGGATGAATCTTACAGGAATGACTTGAAAGGCAGGTCCGGTTCCATGGTAAAGCAGTCGTCGAATCCGCGCGGATAGTGGTATTCGAAGTTGTCTTTATCCAGTGGCCAGGTGAATTTCCCACCCACCTGCCAGATGAAAGGCTTAAAGCCATACTTCAGGCGGTCTTTCTTCATCTCCCACAGAACGCGTATTTCCTGCGGATCAGCCTGGAAATTTGACCAGATATCGTGGTGGAACGGGATGACTACTTTGGTGTTCAGAGACTCGGCCATGCGCAGGATATCGGCGCTGGTCATTTTGTCGGTGATACCACGCGGGTTCTCGCCATAGGACCCCAGCGCCACGTCGATCTGGTGTTCGTTACCGTGTTTCGCATAGTAGTTGGAGTAGTGAGAATCGCCGCTATGATACAGATTACCGCCCGGCGTTTTGAACAAGTAGTTTACCGCGCGCTCATCCATTCCGTCCGGCAGCACGCCAGCCGCTTTTTGAGCCGCAGGTAAGGTTATCAGGGCGGTACGGTCAAAAGCGTCGAGCGCGTGGATTTCAACATCTTTTATTTTTACGACATCGCCCGGTTTCATCACGATGCAGCGCTCTTTCGGGACGCCCCAGCCAATCCACAGATCGACGCAGGTTTGCGGGCCGATAAACGGCACGTCATCCGCACAGTTTTGCATGACGGCGGCAGCAACGTTTACATCAATGTGATCGTTATGATCGTGTGTGGACAGCACCGCATCAATCTGGCGAATAGCGAAGGGATCCAGTACAAACGGAGTGGTACGCAGGTTTGGCTGGAGCTTCTTAACGCCTGCCATACGCTGCATCTGATGGCCTGCTTTCATCAGTGGGTTCCCGTGGCTTTGTTTGCCGGTACCGCACCAGAAATCGACGCAGATATTGGCTCCGCCTTCGGATTTCAGCCAGATGCCCGTACAACCCAACCACCACATAGCAAAAGTGCCTGGCGCAACCTGCTCTTGTTCAATTTCTTCATTCAGCCAGCTGCCCCACTCTGGAAAAGTATTCAGGATCCATGACTCGCGGGTGATGGTTTGTACTTTACTCATTGATTTTTACCTCACGTTTTGTCAAAAGAAATCATTTGTTGATTCATTTTGATAAATACTGGCACCATTTTTTCAGGATTGCAATCCTGCATTTCGCCATCTACGAGATGTTTTTGGTAGGTGAATGGGAGGTAAATGCTTGTTTCATGATGCCTTCATGTCATCATTTAATTGATTTATATTGATTATTTTGTGATTTTAGAAAATGAGAATTAATACGGTAACGGTTTGAATGATTATTTGCGGCGTGTGTCACACTTAATCAAATATAATCTTGTTGTGATTACTTTTGATTATTAGAGTGATTGCAACAACAAACCCTGGGCGTAGCGTGCGTTCAGAGATTCCACCTTCTGGAGTGTGTTATGGAGATTCTCTACAACATCTTTACCGTTTTCTTTAATCAGGTGATGACCAACGCCCCTCTGCTGCTGGGGATCGTGACGTGCCTGGGCTATATCCTGCTGCGTAAAAGCGCCAGCGTGATTGTAAAAGGTACGATTAAAACGATTATCGGTTTTATGTTGTTGCAGGCAGGGTCCGGCATTCTGACCAGTACCTTTAAACCCGTCGTCGCGAAAATGTCTGAGGTTTACGGCATCAACGGTGCTATCTCCGATACCTATGCCTCTATGATGGCGACCATTGAGCGGATGGGGGAGGCCTACAGCTGGGTGGGCTATGCCGTGCTGTTAGCTCTGGCGCTGAATATTTGTTACGTATTGCTGCGGCGCATTACCGGTATTCGCACCATCATGCTGACCGGGCACATCATGTTCCAGCAGGCGGGGCTGATTGCCGTCTCTTTCTATATCTTCGGGTATCCGATGTGGACGACTATTATCTGCACGGCGGTACTGGTGTCTCTCTATTGGGGCATTACCTCCAACATGATGTACAAGCCGACCCAGGAAGTTACCGACGGCTGCGGATTCTCCATCGGACATCAGCAGCAGTTCGCCTCATGGATTGCTTATAAGGTCGCACCTTATCTGGGGAAAAAAGAAGAGAGCGTTGAAGATCTTAAGCTGCCAGGCTGGCTGAATATTTTCCACGACAACATCGTTTCCACGGCTATTGTAATGACCATTTTCTTTGGTGCGATCCTGCTCTCCTTCGGCATCGACACCGTCCAGGCGATGGCGGGAAAAACTCACTGGACGGTGTATATCCTGCAAACTGGTTTTTCGTTCGCCGTCGCTATTTTTATTATCACTCAGGGCGTGCGTATGTTCGTCGCCGAACTTTCCGAGGCGTTCAACGGGATCTCCCAACGCCTGATCCCCGGTGCCGTGCTGGCGATTGACTGTGCGGCGATTTATAGCTTTGCGCCGAACGCCGTTGTCTGGGGCTTTATGTGGGGCACCATTGGCCAGCTTATCGCTGTCGCTATCCTGGTGGGCTTCGGCTCTTCCATCCTGATTATTCCGGGCTTTATTCCGATGTTCTTCTCGAACGCGACTATCGGCGTCTTTGCGAACCACTTTGGCGGCTGGCGCGCGGCGCTCAAGATTTGTCTGGTGATGGGGATGATTGAAATTTTCGGCTGCGTCTGGGCGGTGAAGCTCACCGGTATGAGCGCCTGGATGGGCATGGCGGACTGGTCAATTCTGGCGCCGCCGATGATGCAGGGCTTTGCCTCTATCGGTATCGCGTTTATGGCCGTCATCATCATTATTGCACTGGCCTATATGTTCTTCGCAGGACGCACGCTGCGTGCTGAAGAGGACGCGGAAAAACAACTGGCAGATGCTTCTGCTCAATAAGGAGTTTTGACTATGACCGTACGTATTCTGGCTGTATGTGGCAACGGGCAAGGAAGTTCCATGATCATGAAGATGAAAGTGGACCAGTTTTTGACTCAATCAAATATTGATCACTCAGTGAACAGTTGCGCGGTGGGTGAATACAAAAGTGAATTAAGCGGCGCGGATATCATCATCGCCTCTACTCATATTGCCGGGGAGATTACTGTCTCCGGCAACAAATACGTGGTCGGCGTGCGCAACATGCTATCGCCTGCGGATTTTGGCCCAAAACTGCTGGAAGTGATCAAAGAACATTTCCCACAGGATGTGAAGTAAGGACGCCAAATGAAATTACGTGATTCGCTTGTCGAGAATAACTCCATTCTTTTGCAGGCAGATGCCAGTACCTGGCAGGAAGCCGTAAAGCTAAGCGTTGATTTATTGGTGAAGGCTGACGTGGTTGAGCCGCGCTACTACCAGGCCATTCTGGATGGCGTTGCTCAGCATGGGCCCTACTTTGTGATTGCGCCCGGTCTGGCGATGCCGCACGGACGCCCGGAAGAGGGGGTTAAGAAAACGGGCTTTGCGCTGGTGACGCTGAGGAAGCCGCTGGCTTTCAACCATGAGGATAACGACCCGGTCGACATCCTGATCACCATGGCGGCCGTTGATGCCAATACCCATCAGGAGGTAGGCATCATGCAGATCGTCAATCTGTTTGACGATGAAGCGAATTTCGACCGTTTACGTGCCTGCCGCACCGTGCAGGAAGTACTGAATTTAATTGATAACGCCACGACGGCGGCCTTCTAAAAGGAGCATCAAATGTCATTACCTATGTTGCAGGTTGCGCTGGATAATCAATCAATGTCTTCCGCGTATGAAACGACACGCCTGATTGCCGATGAAGTGGATATTATTGAAGTTGGCACCATTCTTTGTATTGCCGAGGGCGTACGCGCCGTGCGCGACCTGAAAGCACTCTATCCCCACAAAATCGTGCTGGCGGACGCCAAAATTGCCGATGCCGGCAAAATTCTCTCTCGGATGTGCTTTGAAGCGCATGCCGACTGGGTGACTGTTATCTGCTGTGCAGATATCAACACCACCAAAGGTGCGCTGGATGTGGCGAAAGAATTTAACGGTGATGTACAGATCGAACTAACCGGCTACTGGACCTGGGAGCAGGCGCAGGAATGGCGCGATGCGGGCATTCAACAAGTGGTTTATCACCGTAGCCGCGATGCGCAGGCCGCTGGCGTAGCGTGGGGGGAGGCGGATATCAGCGCCATCAAGCGCTTGTCCGACATGGGCTTTAAAGTCACCGTTACCGGCGGCCTGGCGCTGGAAGATCTGCCGCTGTTCCAGGGTATTCCGATTCACGTCTTTATTGCCGGTCGCAGCATTCGCGACGCTGCTTCCCCGGTAGAAGCTGCACGGCAGTTTAAACGTTCTATTGCCCAGCTATGGGGCTAAGGAGCGGTTATGTTGTCGAAAAAAATTCCGCTCGGCATCTATGAAAAGGCGCTCCCTGCCGGGGGACGCTGGCTGGATCGTTTGCGACTGGCGAAAAAACTCGGTTTTGACTTTGTCGAAATGTCGGTGGATGAAACTGACGCTCGGCTGGAACGGCTTGACTGGAGCCGGGAGCAGCGCCTGGAGCTAGTCAATGCGATTGCTGAAACCGGGGTACGGGTGCCCTCTATGTGCCTCAGCGCCCACCGGCGCTTCCCGCTTGGTAGCGAAGATGACGCGGTACGGGCGCAGGGGCTGGAGATCATGCGCAAAGCCATTCAGCTGGCGCAGGATGTAGGCATTCGGGTGATTCAGCTTGCGGGTTATGACGTTTACTACCAGGAAGCCAACAACGAGACGCGCCGTCGTTTCCGGGATGGCCTGAAAGAGAGCGTCGAAATGGCGAGCCGCGCGCAGGTGACGCTGGCGATGGAGATTATGGATTACCCGCTGATGAACTCGATCAGTAAGGCGCTGGGCTACGCACACTACCTGAATAATCCGTGGTTCCAGCTCTATCCGGATATCGGCAACCTGTCAGCATGGGATAACGATGTGCAGATGGAGCTACAGGCCGGGATGGGTCATATCGTGGCGGTACATGTGAAGGATACTAAACCCGGCGTCTTTAAAAACGTCCCGTTTGGTGAAGGGGTCGTTGATTTCGAGCGTTGCTTTGAAACGCTCAAACAAACCGGCTACTGCGGACCCTACCTGATTGAAATGTGGAGCGAAACGACCGACGATCCGGCAGCGGAGGTGGCGAAAGCCCGCGATTGGGTGATGGCGCGGATGGCCAGTGCCGGGCTGGTGGAGGCGGCATAATGCAAAAAATTAAGCAGCAGGTTTTTGAAGCCAACATGGATTTACCGCGCTACGGCCTGGTGACCTTTACCTGGGGTAACGTTAGCGCGATCGATCGCGAACGCGGGCTGGTGGTAATTAAGCCTGGCGGTGTGGCCTATGAGACGATGAAAGTGAACGATATGGTGGTTGTGGATCTGCAGGGTAACGTGGTGGAAGGACGGTATCGTCCTTCTTCCGATACCGCCACCCATCTTGCGCTCTATCGCCGCTATCCGAGCCTTGGCGGCGTGGTGCATACCCACTCGACACACGCGACGGCCTGGGCGCAGGCCGGGCTGGCCATTCCCGCGCTGGGAACGACCCACGCAGACTACTTCTTTGGCGATATCCCCTGCACCAGGGCGTTGAGCCCGCGGGAAGTCGAAGAGGCTTATGAACTGAACACCGGGCTCGTGATCATCGAAACGCTGGGCGAGATAGACCCGCTCCTTACGCCGGGGATTGTGGTGTATCAACACGGACCTTTTACCTGGGGTAAAGATGCGCACGATGCGGTGCATAACGCGGTGGTGATGGAAGAAGTGGCGCGGATGGCGTGGATTGCTCGCGGAATCAATCCGCTGCTCAAGCCGATCGATAGCTGGCTGATGGACAAACACTTTATGCGAAAGCACGGACCAAATGCCTATTACGGGCAAAAGTAAGTCATGTGCTCCGGAGCCATTCATCTTGATGATGAATTAACCGGTCTGCTCCGGAGCCATTTTCGTATCGTTGGCAAACGCATGCCAGCAAGCGTCCGTTCACAAACTATCGCTTCGGCGAAAACGTCGAGGCGATGGCATTAAGACTTCACCCCGTGACGGGGCGAAGTCAAAGAGTCGGCTATTAGCGATAAATGGCTGCGCTGGCATGAATCACGCCGTTGCTTTCCGGTTCGTGAATCAGGATCGGCTGAAAATATTTTGCGCCTTGCGCATCGCTCAGCTGATTAAGTGCCCGATCGGCCTCTTGCTCAGTCGCCATATTATGGTTGATATAGATAACGCCCAGGCTCTGCACATCGTCCATGTTGCGTGCCTGGCGCCCATCGATTTTGATGGCTGCGAGCGCGTTGGCGCTCAGTAAAAGCGCAGCCAAAGCGGCAATGATGATGTATTTCATACTCTACGCTCCTGACGTTCTGTCGGCCATGCTGGCGTTAAATCCGGGATCCTCCTGGGTTACCGATAGCTCTGATATAAGTGTAATCTCTGGCTACCGTGGGTATCGCGACCATTTCTGATGAAGTTGTTCAAAAAAGTGTCGCTGGTGCCGTTGATTAATTTTAAATCACTGACTTAGCGCGGCTTTACCGTTAGTGCGAATTATTTGCGCAATTTGCTTGTCTTAAAGGGGCGGCGAAAGTAGAATGACGCGTCAATTTTTCGGCCGCCCTTTAACACGTTCCTTGCCTCCATGGGCCGCGGCTGACCCAGACAGGAGGCTGAATAATCCGTAAGGAGCAATTCGATGCGTCATTACGAAATCGTTTTTATGGTCCATCCTGACCAGAGCGAACAGGTTCCGGGTATGATCGAACGTTACACTGGTGCAATCACTGCAGCAGAAGGTACGATCCACCGTCTGGAAGACTGGGGCCGCCGTCAGCTGGCTTACCCGATCAACAAACTGCACAAAGCTCACTACGTTCTGCTGAACGTTGAAGCTCCGCAGGAAGCGATCGATGAGCTGGAAACTAACTTCCGCTTCAACGACGCCGTTATCCGCAGCATGGTAATGCGTACTAAGCACGCTGTTACCGAAGCATCTCCGATGGTTAAAGCGAAAGACGAGCGCCGTGAGCGTCGCGAAGATTTCGCAAACGAAACCGCAGATGATTCTGAAGCTGGGGATTCTGAAGAGTAATCCTGATGACCAATCGTCTGGAGCTGTCCGGCATTGTTTGCAGGACGCCACTTCGTAAGGTCAGCCCGTCAGGAATTCCACACTGCCAGTTCGTGCTTGAGCATCGTTCAGTGCAGGAGGAAGCCGGTTTTCACCGGCAGGCATGGTGTCAAATGCCCGTGATTATTAGCGGACACGAGAACCAGGCCATTACTCACAGTATAACGGTCGGTAGCGCAGTGACCGTTCAGGGGTTCATCTCTTGCCACAAGGCAAAGAACGGCCTGAGCAAAATGGTTCTGCATGCCGAGCAGATTGAATTGATAGATTCTGGAGACTAGCCAAATGGCACGTTATTTCCGTCGTCGCAAGTTCTGCCGTTTCACCGCGGAAGGCGTTCAAGAGATCGACTATAAAGATATCGCAACGCTGAAAAACTACATCACCGAAAGCGGTAAGATTGTCCCAAGCCGTATCACCGGTACCCGTGCAAAATATCAGCGTCAGCTGGCTCGCGCTATCAAACGCGCACGCTACCTGTCCCTGCTGCCGTACACTGATCGTCATCAGTAATCGGTCACGGTCCATTAATACGACTTTGAGAGGATAAGGTAATGCAAGTTATTCTGCTTGATAAAGTAGCAAACCTCGGTAGCCTGGGTGATCAGGTTAACGTTAAAGCGGGCTATGCTCGTAACTTCCTGGTACCACAGGGCAAAGCTGTTCCTGCTACCAAGAAAAACGTTGAGTTCTTCGAAGCGCGCCGCGCTGAACTGGAAGCCAAACTGGCTGACGTTCTGGCCGCTGCTAACGCACGTGCTGAAGCAATCAACGCACTGGGCACCGTTACCATCGCGTCTAAATCTGGCGACGAAGGTAAACTGTTCGGTTCCATCGGTACCCGCGACATCGCTGACGCTGTAACTGCAGCTGGCGTTGCTGTTGCTAAGAGCGAAGTTCGTCTGCCGAACGGCGTTCTGCGCACCACCGGTGAGCACGAAGTGGACTTCCAGGTTCACAGCGAAGTCTTCGCGAAACTGGTTGTTAACGTTGTAGCTGAGTAATTTTTTACTCAGTTCGCGTCGAGACGCCGGCCTTGTGCCGGCGTTTTGCTTTTCTGCATTCCCCTTCTGTGGTTCTCTCCTGACACAATTGCAATATCAGGCCGTCAATGACCAATCCTTTGAGTGGGAGGCGTTGGTATGAGCGGACGCGACGCGGTACCAAATGAAGCGGGAAAAAGGGCACGGGAAGGAGACGGGGCGCCTTTGCGCAGGCCGGGCGTGATACCCGGCATGACCCGTGGATTCTTTACGGCGATTAGCGCGCGCGAATAAAACTGCCGTTCGCCTGACGGGTAAACAGCACCTGCTGTCCGCCGCCGGTATCAATTGTCAGGCCGGTCACCACGCCATTCGCGTTCTGGCGAATTTGCACCGTCTGCCCGGTTTGCAGCGAACTGAGCGGTTTGCCCGGACCTTCTACCTGGGCCATCGCATAGACGTCGGTTGGCGGCAGATTATGATCGCGGAACAGCTGGGCCAGGGTTTTACCCGCTTCTATGCGATAGGTACGCCACTGCTGCTCAATTCCCGGTGCCGACTGCTGCTGCTGTTGCTGCGGCTGAGAGTAGGCCTGGCTTTGTCCCTGATCCACCGGTTCGTCCTGAACCGGCTCCGGCGCCACCGGCGCCATCTGATCGGCGTCATTCACCGTCGGCGTAGTGGTAATCGGTGGCAGCGGCATGGCCTGTTGGGAAGATTGCGGCTGGGACTGCGATTGCAGGTCGATATTGGCTTCGCGGCCACTTTGTACCGGGCTGCTGCTCTCCTCTGACGGGAGCAGTATGCCGATAATCACCAGCAACGCGCCGGCAATGATGCCCCGGCGATGCATGGGCGGCAGCGGATCCATAATGCGAATATGATCCGGGGCGTGCCAGATCTTCGCCAGGGTAGGTGTGATGTCAAAGCGCCCGGGCATGGCTTTCCTCCTGCTCCGCATATTTTTATCCTGCTCTCCGTAGAGTATAGATGGCTAACTTCCTGATGGCCGAGACAAAGATATGTTTCGTGAGGTTAACCTGATATCTCCTATTGTTTCTGTTTCCCTCAGATTTGTCATCATCTCCGCGACAAAGTTTTACCCATCGGACGATGGCTGATATGCTGCCCACCACTTTATGCTCGTCGCGCTTCGAGTTGCTGATGCGCTGGCTGCGCCTGCCTGCACTGACCACACTGTGGCCTGTCCTGCCGGTGAATCATCCGCATGCCGCCTTCTTGCTATCTGGAATCCGTCGAGTATGAAATTTCCCCCCCGAAAAATAAGGAAAGAAGATGGCAACCCCGACTTTTGACACTATTGAAGCGCAGGCAAGTTACGGCATCGGCTTGCAGGTTGGACAACAGCTGAGCGAATCCGGCCTGCAGGGGCTGCTGCCTGAAGCACTGGTTGCCGGCATTGCCGATGCGCTGGAAGGCAATCAGCCGCAGGTGCCGGTGGAAGCCGTTCACCGCGCGCTGCGTGAAATCCACGAACGCGCTGACGCGGTACGTCGCGAGCGTTTCCAGGAGATGGCGGCCGATGGCCAGAAATACCTGGATGAAAACCGCGAGCGTGAAGGCGTGAACAGCACCGAATCCGGTCTGCAGTTCCGCGTTCTGACCCAGGGTGAAGGCGCGATCCCGGCGCGTACCGACCGCGTCCGCGTGCATTACACCGGTAAACTGATCGACGGTACCGTATTTGACAGCTCCGTGGCCCGTGGCGAACCGGCTGAGTTCCCGGTGACCGGCGTGATCGGCGGCTGGATTGAAGCGCTGACCCTGATGCCGGTGGGTTCCAAATGGGAACTGACTATTCCGCACAACCTGGCCTATGGTGAGCGCGGCGCCGGTGCTTCTATTCCTCCGTTCAGCACCCTGATCTTTGAAGTCGAACTGCTGGATATTATCTAATCAGCAGGTGCTTCCTCTCCCTTAAGGGGGAGGGAGCGACTAAAAATAGCGCAAAATACTTAAGTTAGGAATTTGTTGGAATTTTATGTTGCCCTCAGGCTTTTTAGGTGTATTTTTGTGAGCTGTTTCGCGCTGCAGGAGTGATATAACACTCACTTTAAACATAAAATTAACATTATATCTAAATCATAGTATTCATCCCTCTGATTCTTACCTAATATCGATAAACCCTTTTTCAGGGTAATGACAAATGACGGGCCATCAGAGCCTGAACAACACAGACAGGTACAACAGGAAGAAAATCACATGGTAGATCAGGTTAAAGTCGCTGCCGAAGAGCAGGCTCCGACTGAACAATCGCTACGGCGAAATCTCACGAATCGACATATTCAGCTCATTGCCATTGGTGGCGCCATCGGGACGGGGCTGTTTATGGGATCCGGCAAAACCATCAGCCTCGCCGGGCCATCCATTATTTTTGTTTATATGATTATCGGCTTTATGCTGTTTTTCGTGATGCGCGCGATGGGCGAATTACTGCTGTCGAATCTGGAATATAAATCGTTCAGTGATTTTGCCGCCGACCTTCTGGGGCCGTGGGCCGGCTATTTTACCGGTTGGACCTACTGGTTCTGCTGGGTTGTGACCGGGATGGCCGACGTGGTGGCGATTACCGCCTACGCCCAGTTCTGGTTCCCTGGACTTTCCGATTGGGTGGCCTCGCTGGCGGTGATCCTGCTGCTGCTGAGCCTTAACCTTGCCACCGTGAAAATGTTCGGTGAGATGGAGTTCTGGTTCGCAATGATCAAAATCGTCGCCATTGTGGCGCTGATTGTGGTCGGCCTGGTGATGGTGATGATGCATTTCAAATCGCCGACCGGCGTGGAGGCGTCTTTTGCCCATCTGTGGAATGACGGCGGCTGGTTCCCGAAAGGTATCAGCGGATTCTTTGCCGGCTTCCAGATCGCGGTCTTCGCATTCGTCGGTATTGAGCTGGTAGGGACCACCGCTGCAGAAACCAAAGATCCGGAAAAATCCCTGCCGCGCGCGATTAACTCCATCCCGCTGCGTATTATTATGTTCTACGTCTTCGCCCTGATCGTGATTATGTCGGTGACGCCGTGGAGCTCCGTGGTGCCGACCAAGAGTCCGTTCGTCGAACTGTTTGTCCTGGTGGGCCTGCCGGCGGCGGCCAGCCTGATTAACTTTGTGGTGCTGACTTCGGCCGCCTCTTCGGCTAACAGCGGCGTGTTCTCAACCAGCCGTATGCTGTTCGGTCTGGCGCAGGATGGTCAGGCGCCGTCGATGTTTGCCAAGCTGTCGAAACGTGCGGTACCGGCGAAAGGGCTGACCTTCTCCTGTATGTGCCTGCTGGGCGGCGTGGTGATGCTGATGGTGAACCCGAGCGTGATTGCCGCCTTCACCATGATTACCACGGTATCGGCGATCCTGTTTATGTTCGTCTGGACCATTATTCTGTGCTCGTACCTGGTCTACCGTAAAAAGCGTCCGCATCTGCATGAGCAGTCCAAATATAAGATGCCGCTGGGTAAGCTGATGTGCTGGGTCTGTATGGCGTTCTTCGTCTTCGTGCTGGTGCTGTTGACGCTGGAAGCCGACACGCGCGAAGCGCTGATCGTCACCCCGCTGTGGTTTGTTCTGCTGGCGGCAGGTTGGTTCTTTGCCGGTAAGAAGCGTCTGGCGAAATAAAAAAATCTTCGGCAAAGATTTTTAACGTTGCTTGCAACGGCCCGTCATAAAAAAAGGCCACCGGGGTGGCCAATAAGACTGACAATGTCGAGGGCGCCTGCGGGCGCCTTTTTTATTTTCCGGCGAGGGCACGCGGAAACAGAACGTTGTTCTCCAGGCTGATATGTTCCATCAGATCGTCGATCAGTTGGTTAATGCCGTTGTACATCGCTTTCCACGTGGTGCAGGCTTCCGGCGGCGGGGTGACATTGTTGGTGACATGCTTAATCACTTCCAGCAGCTCGCCCGCTTCGTCGTGTTCGCTTTCCATGACGCTGATAGGGCCGGCGGCCTGAGTCCCCATGCCCTGTTTGATCATCGGGAACAGGATCTGCTCCTCTTTCATCATGTGGCTGGAGAGCTCCTGATGCAGCATGGTCAGGTATTTGGCTAAGCCGTTCGGCACGTTGGGCTTATCGGCATGCACTCGTTCAACTTTGGTCGCCTGCAGGATAAGCTCCGGCAGCTGTTCGCGATGGCGATCGTGGTAGCGAACGATGATATGGTCGATGATTTCGGCATACGGTGCGCTACGCCAGTCTTTCTCTACCGGCTCTTCCGCCAGTCTGGCCAGTTCGGCTTCGATCGCCGCGACGTCCAGCTCCTTGCGCGATGCGGCGCGTTCCAGCGTCTGTTTGCCGCCGCAGCAGTAGTCCATATCGTATTTACGGAACAGCGCGGAGGCGCGCGGAATCGTCAGCGCCAGCTCGCCTAAAGGTTGGTCACGAAAAGCCATAGCGAATACCTCGTCTTTAAAAATATAAGATGTATATTAAATGCATCTTATAGGCAAGGGAATACCCCTTTCGGATACCAGGCTATTTTTTATTCTCGCAGACCCGCTCCACGACCACCGGTTTTTGTGGTCGGGAACAGACCGCGTAGACCACGCCAACAACCAGTAGCAGGATGCCGCTGAGCGTCAGCAGCGGTGGCATGCTTTGTCGTAACAGGAAGGTATACAGCAGGCCCGCCAGCGTTTCGAAGACGATGAGCGGCCCGAGAATGACCGTTGGCAGCTTCTGGCTGGCGATATTCCAGCACAATGCGCCGACCCAGGAGCAGAGGACGGCAATGGCCAGCATCAGCGTTACGAAGAGCAGGGGGCGCGGGCCAAAGGGAAGCGGGAAGTCGACCTGCTGAGCATGCAGCCATCCGCAGGCAATCAGATAACCGGCCAGCGAGACCGGTAGCGTCACCAGCGCCTGCGCCGTCGCCCACATCATCGGATGCTTATCCGGGTTTTCCCGCAGCCAGCGCGCATTGCGCAACGCGTACCAGGCCCAGCAGGCCACCGATACCAGCGCCAGACCAATACCGGAACCGTAGCGCCAGATACTGAAATTGGGCAGTCCCTGGCGCAGTTCGGCAACATTGACGCACACCAGGCCGACAGCGATACAGGAGAGTGCAGGAAAGAGACGTCGCCACGGTAGCTTACCGTCACGCTGGCTGTAGAGCAGGTTAGCCATCACCGGCAGCACGACCGGAAGCGTGCCGATAATCATCGTCGATACCGGCGCGCCGGTGCGCTGAATGGCGCTGGCGAGACAAACGTAATAGATCAGGTTGCCCATCATGGTCAGCCCTAGCGCCGTCCACCAGTCTTGCCCGGAAAGCTGCCGCAGTCGCGCGCGACCGAGCCACGCCAGCGGTAGGGCAATCAACCCCAGCGCCAGATAGCGTCCCATGGATTGCAGTACCGCCGGGTATTCCGGCACCAGCACCGGGCCGACGAATATTAACCCCCACATCATCCCCGCCAGCAGGGCATACAACACACCACTAATCATCACGCCATCCGTACCGGTTTCAGTTGGCTAAAGTGTAGAAGAGGCCGCGTCGGGAATATTGTATGAGATTGCGCATTAGCGCCGGGCGACCTGCTTTTGATAGCGCACCGGGGTGATGCCATAGCGGCGGGTAAAGGCGCGGGTCAGGTGTGACTGATCGGTCAGACCGCTGGCGGCGGCCACTTCGGCAGCGGGCATTCCGTGGGTGAGGAAGGCTTTGGCGCGCCACAGGCGAATGGCCATCAGCATCTGATGGGGCGTGACGTGGAAATGCGCCTTAAACTGGCGCTGAAAGTGGTACGGGCTCAGGGAGGCAACCTGCGCCAGCTCATCAAGGGAGACGGCGTGCATATAGTTGTCATGCAGATAATCGCGCACGCGCTCGAAACGGTGGGTGGCTTCCGCGATAACCGGGGCGTGATGGGCCAGCGGGCGGAAGGTATCAATCACGTCGAGCAACAGACCCTGTTGAGCCAGCGGATCGTCGGTATGCCATAAGCCATAAATAAGCTGACAGAGCCGCTGCGAGCGCTGCGGATCCTGACGAACCACCTCACGGAACCACCAGTGGCGCACGCCGGTGACCTCTTCCAGCATCTGCGGTTCCAGATAGACCATACGGTAGCGCCAGCCGTCGGCGGTGGCCGCTTCTCCGGTGTGCAGTTCGTCAGGGTTCATGGTAACGATGGAGTTAACCGGAGCGACGTACTGGCTGCCGCGATAGCGAAAACGCTCGGCGCCGAGCTCAATTGCACCGATGCCGAAGGCTTCATGGGTATGTGGTTCGAAGGCGTAGCGGGAGATATGGGCATGGTACAACTCAACGCCAGGCAGCTGCGCCGGATGGCGAAAGCGCGCGCTGTCTCTCTCATCGTTGAACTGTTCCGGTACGCCCTGCATTGTGTTTCTCCCGACGGATATCCTTTTATTATTGGGGATGACCCGCCGGGAAGCTACAAAAATTAACCTTTTTGTAACCGTTACAGAATGCCTTTGATGCTCTCAGCCAGCGGTGTCGTCGGGCGACCAATCAACGCGCTCAGGGTGCGGCTGTCGTCAAACAGGCCGCCTTTGGCGGCGCCGACATCGGAGTCAGCGAGCATGTCCGCCAGCCCTGCCGGCAGGCCAACGCTCTTCAGCGCAGCGGCGAAGTCGGCTTCGCTCAGGTTCTGATACACCACGTTTTTACCGCTCTGCTTGCTCAGTGCGGCAGCCAGTTCGCTCAGGGTCCAGGCTTCATCGCCGGCCAGCTCGTACACTTTCCCGGCATGGCCCTCTTCAGCGATAACGCGTGCGGCGGCCTCGGCATAATCGGCGCGGGTCGCCGAGGCGATTTTTCCGTCGCCCGCAGCACCGATAAACACCCCATGCTCAAGCGCCGGCGGCGCGCTGGCGAGATAGTTCTCGGTGTACCAGCCGTTGCGCAGCAGAGCATAAGGGATACCGGAGTCGGCGAGCATTTTCTCGGTTTCAACATGCTCAACGTGCAGGCCAAGCGGCGATTTATCGGCATGCAGCAGGCTGGTGTAAGCGATAAATTTTACCCCGGCGGCTTTGGCGGCATGAATGACGTTACGGTGTTGCGGGGTACGCTGACCGACTTCGCTGGAGGAGATCAGCAGCAGTTTATCGACGCCCTGCAGCGCCGCGGTGAATGCCGCTTCGTCGGTATAATCGGCCTGGCGGACCACAATACCCTGCTGGCTCAGCGCTTCGGCTTTTGCCGGGTTACGCACAATGGCCACAATCTTGCTGGCGGCCGTGGTTTTTAACAGATTCTGTAGGACGAGGTGGCCAAGCTGGCCGGTCGCGCCGGTAATAGCGATCATCAGTCTTCTCCTTCGTGTTGCGTGACAGTTGTGGTAAGCTAACACCTTAACTAACTTTTAGTAAGTACGTACAAAAAGGTAAGTATGAAAATGGCGAATCCGACGCTGAGCGAAAAAATGCGCGACGGGAATCTGTTTGCCGAGCAGTGCCCGTCACGCGATGTGCTGAAGCACGTGACCAGTCGCTGGGGGGTATTAATCCTGGTGGCGCTGCGCGGAGGAACCCATCGCTTCAGCGAGCTACGCCGTAAAATGGGCGGGGTCAGCGAAAAGATGCTGGCTCAGTCGCTGCAGGCGCTGGAGCAGGATGGCTTTATCAATCGGGTCTCGCGACCGGTCGTCCCGCCGCACGTAGAGTATAGCCTGACACCGCTTGGCGAGCAGGTTAGCGCGAAAGTGGCGGCGCTGGCGGACTGGATTGAGCTTAATCTGCCCGCGGTTCTGGCGAACCACGAGCAGATGGCATAACCACGGCGAATGCCCGGGCAGCGGCCGAGGCTTTACCCGGGCGGTTTCCCGCCGGGTAAAGCATCACGCCAGCGGGGAAGCGGCATTACGGCCGCAAATCCAGCTGGTAAATCGCAAAACCGATATCGTCGGTTGCGACCTGATGCATCGGGTACTGCGCTTTCTCTTTAATAAATGCCGCGGCTTTTGCACCCGGAGAGGTTTCAAAGCGGATGTCCAGCGGCACCTTGCTGTGGACCGGGGCCAGACGCCAGTTGTTGTCGGCCGCCGGGTGGATAGCGCCCGCTTTTTTCGACTCTGCGCCGATCCATGCCGCCAGCACCGAACGGTTCTCGTCAGGCGAGGCAAAAGCAATGTGGCTATCGCCGGTTCCGGCAAATTTACCGCCGTAGGCGCGGTAGTTATTGGTGGCCACCAGGAAGGTGGCCGTCGGGTCAATCGGTTTACCGTTAAAGGTCAGATCCTTAATGCGTTCCGCCTGCGGGTGAATCATCTGACACTCGCCGTCGTATCGCGCCGGCTGGGTAACATCAATCTGGTAGTTTACGCCGTCAATCACATCAAAGTTGTAGGTGCGGAAACCGTCCCAGTTGATTAACGACTGCGGTTTGCTGCTGGTGGGGTCAATCTGGTTAAACTGCCCGGTGGAGCACTCCAGCCACTCTTTCACCTCTTTACCACTGACCTTCATCACCACCAGAGTATTCGGGTAGAGATAGAGGTCGGCGGCATTGCGGAAGGTGAGCTGGCCTTTCTCCACCTCGACGAAGCTGGTCGGGTCGTTTTTGCGGCCGCCGACTTTAAACGGCGCGGCGGCAGAAAGTACCGGTAGCGTTGCCAGGTCCGGGTCGCCCTGAATAGCGTGTTCGACATAGGCTTTCTGCGCCATATTGACCACCTGCACGGTAGGATCGTCCTGCACCAGCGCCAGATAGCTGTACATGTTGTCTGAAGACTGGCCGATGGGTTTGCTGACGAACTCGCGGGTGGCGTCATGATCGGCTTTTAGTACCTTCACCATGTTCGCGTCTTCCGCCGCCAGGGATTTTTTCGCCACGGCGTCATAGACAGGGCGCGCCTCGGCTTTGGCCTGAGCGACCCGCCATTGACCGGCATCGTTGTTCAGCACCAGATCGACGACGCCAAGGTGGTCACCCCACATCCCGGGCATCACGGCCGGGATGCCGTTCAGGGTACCTTTGTCGATATCTGCCCCCTGAATGGCGGCAAAATCTTTCCCCGGGAACACCGCATGGGCGTGGCCGAACATAATGGCATCCACGCCGGGCACCTGGCTGAGGTAGTACACCGAATTTTCCGCCATCGCGTGGTAAGGATCGGCAGATAGTCCCGAATGTGCGACGACCACCACCACATCTGCGCCTTTTTTACGCATTTCCGGCACATACTGACGCGCGGTTTCGGTGATATCGTTGACGGTCACTTTGCCGCTGAGATTGGCTTTATCCCAGGTCATGATTTGCGGCGGCACAAAACCGATATAGCCGATACGCAGCGTCTGCGTTTTGCCGTCGCGATCCTGCACCGCCGTTTCTTTAATCAGGTACGGCGTAAACATCGGTTGACCGGTTTTGGTATCGATAATATTGGCGTTTACGTAGGGAAATTTCGCCCCGGCGAGCGCCTTGTGCAGGAAATCAAGGCCGTAGTTGAACTCGTGATTGCCGAGGTTACCTACCGCGTAGTCCAGCGTATTCATTGCCTTATATACCGGGTGGACATCACCGCTGTTGAGCCCTTTGGCGGCCATGTAGTCACCCAGCGGACTTCCCTGAATAACATCGCCGTTATCGACCAGCACGCTGTTTTTGACTTCCTGGCGGGCCTTTTCAATCAGCGTAGCGGTGCGCACGAGGCCAAATTTTTCCGTTGCGGCGTCTTTGTAGTAGTCGAAATCCATCATATTGCTATGCAAATCGGTGGTTTCCATAATTCGCAAATCGACCGTCGCGGCGTTCACGCTGGCGGCAATCAGCGTGGCCAGTAACGTTGCGCTAAACTTAATCATCAGAGGCGTCCTTTTTATGAGCAATGGCACAGAAGAAAATGTATGTACATCCTGTTGCTTACAGAAATGTGAATCATGCCGAAAACTGGCTCATGAAACCGCCATCGTTATCACAGATAGCGGAACTCGCACCGATGCGATATAACTAAAACAACGAGTTAACGCCACTGTAACCAGATGAGGTGGAGAATGTTAGAACAAGTATGTCAACTTGCACGGATTGCAGGTGATGCCATCATGGAAGTCTATGATGGAAAGCAGCCGATGGACGTTGCCAGCAAGAAGGACGATTCTCCGGTCACCGCGGCAGATCTCGCCGCGCACAAGGTGATTATGCATGGCCTGCTGGCGCTGACGCCCGATATCCCGGTGCTCTCTGAAGAAGATCCCCCCGGATGGGAGGTGCGGCAGCACTGGCAGCGCTACTGGCTGGTGGATCCGCTGGACGGCACCAAAGAATTTATTAAACGTAACGGTGAATTTACCGTCAATATTGCCTTGATTGAAAAAGGAAAACCGGTTCTTGGCGTGGTTTACGCGCCGGTCTTAAAAGTGCTGTACAGCGCGGAAGGCGGCAAGGCGTGGAAAGACGAATGCGGCATGCGCAAGCAGATTCAGGTGCGGGATGCCCGGCCGCCGCTGGTGGTGATCAGCCGCTCCCACGGTAACGATCCGGAACTGCAGGAGTACCTGGAACATATTGGCGAGCATCAGACCACGTCGATCGGTTCGTCGCTGAAATTCTGCCTGGTAGCGGAAGGTCAGGCCCAGCTTTATCCGCGCTTTGGGCCAACCAGTACCTGGGATACCGCCGCTGGCCATGCCGTGGCGGTGGCTGCCGGGGCGCACGTTCACGACTGGCAGGGGCGCACTCTGGACTATACCCCGCGTGAATCCTTCCTGAACCCCGGCTTCCGGGTCTCTATTTACTAAGCAGTTTGTGCAGCAGGGCGACCACCTGCTGCACTTCATCCTGCGTGAGCGCGCCGTCTTTGGCCCACTGCACGCGACCGTCTTTATCCAGTACCACAATCGCTGAGCTCTCCTCCTGCAGCTGCCAGGCTTTACGGGCCAGGCCGTTGCTGTCGACAATAAACTGCGACCACGGGTAGAGCTGTTTGTTGCTCTCAATGCTGCTACGTACGAACATGCCGGAGCCTGGAATGGCGTCATCGGTATTGACGATGGTGGTGGTCTGGTAGCGGTCGTGCGGGAATTTGGCCGCCTTAATCGCCTCTATCAGAGTGGCATTTTTCTCTTTTGCCGACGTGCGTCCGGCGATGTGCTGCACCACGCGAACTTTTCCTGCCAGCAGCGAGCTATTCCAGTTTTTATAGCTAAACTTATCATTATCCAGAATTAATTCTCCCCGGTCGGCAATGCCAACCGGCGCGACGCGCTGGCCATCGACAAAATTATGCGCTGAGGCCATCAGCGGTAACAGGAGGCAGGAAACCGCCAGTAGCTTACGTAGGGTCATGATGAGTCCTTATTTTTATGCAGGTGATCCGACCACTTGGTCTCGTTTAAGCATAAATGCGATTTCCCGGCATTACACGCAATCAGGGTGCCAGTTTGCGTGTTAACGCACATATTCGAAGGAAATCGGCGACTTATACTAACTTCTACGTATGTTTGAAAAGAAAGTTCTTAATTATTGTCATCAAAAGGTAAATAAACTTATGCATGCTGGGTATTACAGAAGTTCTGGACTATAGTTTCAGGGCATTAAAATTTGCGCTCCCGAATCGTGGGCCAAGTGTGGCACCACAAGAGCGTAACCCTGGCAGGAGACAACAATGAAAATTTTCCAACGCTACAATCCGCTGCAAGTGGCGAAGTACGTGAAGATCCTGTTCCGTGGACGGTTATACATCAAGGATGTTGGCGCTTTTGAGTTTGATAAGGGCAAAATCCTTATCCCGAAGGTTAAAGACAAGCAGCATTTGTCTGTGATGTCTGAAGTCAATCGTCAGGTTCTGCGTCTGCAAACAGAGATGGCTTAACCTGAATAACGATATAGCTATGCGGTAAAAAAACGGCTCCTGATGGAGCCGTTGATGTTTCTGGCCTATCCCTTCATTTCCGCATAGCGTTTACGGTACTCGCCCGGCGGAATGCCGTTGTGTTTGCGGAAAATGCGCGTGAAATAGACCGGGTCTCCGTAACCGACCGACAGGGCGATTTTGTTAAGCGGCAGGGAAGTACTCTGGATCAGCCATCGCGCGCGGTTAATGCGTTGCGCCTCGCGCCAGGCGTATACCGTTTGCCCCAGCTCATTTTTGAACAGGTGCGCCAGTCGTGAAGGCGAGATAAAAACCATCGCTGCCAGGGTCTCAATCTTAATCTCCTGTGCAATATGCTCGTTAAGATAGTCACACACGGCGTTAATCCGCGGATCGTGAGCGTGGCGATTGCTGATCGGCTGTCGCTGAAAGCAGCTCAGGATCAGGCGCTCCAGCGCATTCATCGCCAGCGCTTCAGAAAGCGGGGCGGAAGCGGAATGATGGCGGATAACTTCATAGAAAAGATCGCGCAGATTTTGCAGCTGCTCAGGATCGTTGACCGTTGTTTTGCCGATGCCGTGGGTCGTTTGATCCCATTTCAGCCAGTCTATCCAGTAGGGCCGGGGGATAAAGTAGATCCATAAATGATCCCAGTGCTCGCTGTGTTCATCCCGTCCGTAATGGTGGGGAACACCGGGCGGGAAGAGCAGCAGATCGTTTGCACGAAACAGCAGGGAGCCGTCGCCCGCTTTCGCGCGCGCCTGGCCGCGCAGGGTCAGATTGATGATGTAACCTTTCATCCCCTGCGGGCGGTTAATGTAGTAGTCCAGCTTTGACCCGCGGGTGATGGGGGTAAAGCCGGCGACGACCCAGGCGTTGAAGGTAAAAGTCTTCATCAATGGCGAGAAATTCAGTAGCTCATTGATATCCAGTTCCATCGTTTCTCCCGCCTGAACGCCGCTGCCGCTTAACTTTCGATGATACTAAATTCCCATGCCTTGAGACGCAACGGCTGGCCGCAGCTGACCTCATCCCCGCTCAACAGCGCGTTGCCCGATGTTTCGCTGATAAACTCCAGCGGCTCGCCGGAGTAGTTGAACAGGAAGTGGATGCGGTTGCCGTTGCGGTTGCGCATCTGTTTAACCACCAGCGGATAGCGGTACGCCGACGTGCGCGAGCGCAGATCCAGGCCGGAGGTGAGGAGGTCAAACAGCTGACTAATCAGCGTTTTCTGCGGCAGGAAGCCCACGTAAATCGCCCGACCCTGGCCGTAATCCGCGTCGGTGGCGGCGGCATATTCGCCCCATGCCGGATGCTGATAGCGCAGTAGCGTGCGGGTACCGGAGTCCGGCGTCAGCAGCTCCATCCACAGTTCGGCCTGATTGTCTTTACTGCAATCAATGTCTGCGCAGCATGAACACACCGTGGTCTCTTCCGGCAGGGTAAACTGGCTGTAGCTCACGCCGCAGCTCTCGCGCAAAATCCCCGGCTGCGCGCCGGTTCGCACCTTGACGTTTTCATCGCTAAAGCCTGATTTAAAGCCGATCAGCGCTCTGCCGCCTTGTTCAATATAGCGATTGATGCGCGTAAGCAGGCCGTCATCTGCGGCGTAAAGTCCGGGCACGATCAGCACGCGGTAGCGCGAGGTCTCCTCATTAACATCATGGATAATGTCGACACTGATATTGTGGTCGTATAGCGCATCGTGGAAGCGGCGAAAAATATCGTTATAAATATTGCCCTGCGTATCGCCGGGGCGGAACTGATTGAGGGCGTCCATGGCTTCATTGCTCACCAGCAGCGCGACGTCGTTTTCTGCTTTCAGCTCCGCCAGCTGCGGCGACAGGCGGGCGAAGTCAGCCCCGATAGTGGTCGCTTCCTGCCAGGTGGCATTGCGCGAGAAGTCGTGGCTTAACAGCCCTTTCCAGTAGGTCTCAAACGAGTTATGAATCGAATGCCAGTGCCAGTAGGAGACCATCGCCGCACCTGAGGCCACGTGGCTAAAGGCCTGCAGGCGCAGCTGCCCCGGGAAAGGGGTCCACTGGGCGAAGCCCTGCGCCTGGGTTTCCAGTACGAAGTAGTTTTTACCCTGCTTGAGTGAACGGGTAATGGCGCCGCCAAACGCGATTTCCCGCCCGGTCAGGTGCTTCTGGCTCGGGTGATAGATGTCGACACCGGCAATATCCAGCGCCTGCGCCGCCGCAAAGTGGTCGACTCGCGGCTGCACGCCATAGGAGTAGCCGCGCCATTCAAAATCGAAGTTGTGGGTGACGAACTGATGCGGCTGGGCATATTCACGCACGATGTCCGCCTGCCAGGCGAGGTACCCGGTTACCTGCTGGCGCTGGTAGCGGGAGAACGCGCAGGCGAGGCTGGCGTTAATGGTATTTTCGACCGGCGGAAAATCCTGCCAGCTATCGATGCGGTTGCTCCAGTAGTCCAGACCAAAATCTTTATTCAACCTGGCGAGATCGGGATAGTGTTCCCGCAGACTGCGCACAAATCCTTCCTGCATATAGCGGCCGATATTATCGTAATGCTTGGTTTCGTTATCCAGCTGCCAGCCAATAATCGCCGGATGATGCTGCACGTGCGCCATCAGAGTACGGATAATCTTTTCGGCATAGCGGCGAAAAGTCGGGTTAACGATATCCATGATCTGTCGCGGGCCATATTTTTGCTGTCCGTCGACGGTGGTGACCAGAATGTCCGGATGTTTAGCCGCCAGCCAGGCCGGGACGGCGTAGGTCGGCGTACCGATAATCACCGCGATCCCCGCTTCATGCATGGCGTCCAGCACCCGGTCGATATGGTAGAAGTTATACTCGCCTTCCTGAGGCTCCAGCGTACTCCAGGTTGATTCGGCAATCCGCACCACGTTAATGCCCGTTTCGCGCATTAAGGCGATATCTTTCGCTAACCGATCTTCCGGCATATATTCATCGTAATACGCTACGCCATAAAATAAATCAGACATACAGGTTACCTCCTTAAATTAATGCACGGGTGCCGGCTGCGGGGAAAAAACGCGCGCTTTGTCCAGCGTAATAAATGAAATCAGCGTAAAGCACAGGGCGATACCGCCGAGTACGATATAGCTGCTGGTAAAGCCCATGCTCTGATACATATGGCCGATGCCGGTAGAAAGAAAAATAGAGCTAAAGCTTTTAGAGAACTGGAAGCCAATTAAGTAAACGGTGGCGGACAGCATTGGGTTGAAATTGGCGAAGATATATTTTAATGCCGCAACCAGCAGCACCGAGCTTTCAAAGCCGTGCAGCAGTTTAATCAGGCTAATGGACACCGGGCCAATAGCCCAGGCCGAACCGATAATGCGCAGGCTCATAATCATCCCGCAGTACAGCAGGGCATTTTTCGGGCCGATTTTATTTACGAACCATGGGGCAAAGAACATCACGACGGCATCCAGGAAAATCTGACCGGTGGTTAAATAGCCGAAGACCTCCGCGCCGCGCGCTTTGCTCTCAAAGAAGTGGCTGTAATAGATAGCGAACTGCTGGTCGTAGGTTTCATATACCGCGCCGACGCCAATCATATAGATGGCGAAGAACCAGAATTTCTTCATTTTCAGCAGCGATGCGGCGTCGCTCAAGGTGACCGGCGAGGCTTTCCCGCTCGGCATCGCGCCCTGTTTATCCGCGCTAATCTGCATTTTCCAGACAATCACCAGCAGGCAAACTCCCGCACAGCTGGCCAGCCAGAAAATCATATTCTGGTCGATCCCGTAGAGTTTACCTGCCGCAAAGGTGCCGATAGCCGCGCCAATACCGCCAAACATTCGGGCGCGACCAAACTCAAACCCGGACGCGCGGCTGACTTTATCAATATAGGCTTCGCAAATACCGCAGCCAGCGCCATAGGCCATACCAATATAGATACCGCCCGCCAGCGCTCCGAGAAAAACATTAATTTTTAATAATGGCGCAAAGACGTAAATCCAGTAGGGGGCAAATAAAGTGATAATGATTGCCAGCATCCACATAAGGTTTTTACGATAGACAAGTTTGTCGGAGATGAATCCGAATAGTGGCTGGACACAAACGGCAATAATCGCAGTAAAGGAATAAACCAGACCGACATCAGTGTAATTAATACCGATGGTTTCCGTTAACCACAATGATAAATAAGGATAGCAGCATCCCCAGCCAATAAAGAAGAACAGGAAGAACAGACAGCTTATATAGTAATTTTTATTTGATTCAATCATGGTAATCCTCGCTCCCGTTGAACAGGAATATGATCGTGTAGACGCGAGCAAAGTTACCTTTTTGCGCGGAGGGGAGTCATGAAAGTTTCGCTATGGAGTAGTAAAAATCTGCTATCGGCTGAGAGGCGTGAGCCGCTTCACATTCGGGCAATAAAAAAGGCGGAGTTTTCATCCGCCTTTTATGTTCGACCCAATATCTTACGCCGGCTCTTTATCGCTATTGGCGGCGTCCGGCTGTTTCGGTACCAGCACGGTCGGTTTGTTGTCGATGCGCGTTACCAGCAGCTGGTCAATTCGGTAGTTGTCGATATCCACCACCTCGAATTTATAGCCGGAGAATTTCACCGCATCGGTGCGTTTCGGGATCTTACGCAGCATAAACATCATAAAACCGCCGATGGTCTCGTAGTTGCCGGACTGCGGGAATTCGTCGATATCCAGCACGCGCATGACGTCGTCAATCGGTGTACCGCCATCAATCAGCCATGAGTTCTCATCGCGAGCGACAATTTGCTCCTCCAGTCCCTGACCGACCAGATCGCCCATCAGCGTGGTCATCACGTCGTTGAGGGTGATAATCCCTACTACCAGCGCATATTCGTTCATGATCACCGCGAAGTCTTCACCGGCGGTTTTAAAGCTTTCCAGCGCTTCAGAGAGCGTCAGCGTATCCGGGACAATCAACGTATTGCGAATCTGTACGCCGCCGGTCAGCACCAGGCTTTGGTTCGCCAGCACGCGATTAAGCAGATCTTTAGAGTCCACGTAGCCGATGATGTGGTCGATATCTTCGTTACAGACCAGGAATTTGGAGTGCGGATGTTCCGCCACCTTGTTCTTCAGGCTCTGCTCGTCTTCGTGCAGATCGAACCAGATGATATTTTCACGCGAGGTCATGGACGACGGAACGGTACGCGATTCCAGCTCGAAAACGTTCTCAATCAGCTCATGTTCCTGCTTACGTAGCACCCCGGCCAGCGCGCCGGCTTCTACCACGGCGTAGATGTCGTCGGAAGTAATATCGTCTTTACGCACCATCGGTATTTTGAACAGGCGGAAGATGTTGTTAGCCATGCCGTTGAACAACCACACCAGCGGGCGGAAGACCAGCAGGCAGAAGCGCATCGGGTTGATGATACGCAAAGCAACGGCTTCTGGCGCAATCATACCGATGCGTTTCGGGGTCAGGTCAGCGAACAGAATGAACAGGCTGGTGACCAGGGTAAAGGAGATGATAAAGCTCAATTGCTCTGAAAGCTCAGCCGACATGTACTGGCTCAGCAGGCTGTGAAACGCCGGCGAGAATGCCGCATCACCGACGATACCACCAAGAATGGCGACGGCGTTGAGGCCGATCTGTACGACGGTAAAGAAAGTGCCCGGATTTTCCTGCATTTTGAGAACGCGTTGGGCGTTCACGTTGCCGTCATCGGCCAGCAGTTTGAGTTTGATCTTACGTGAAGCTGCCAGCGAGATCTCCGATATCGAAAAAAACGCACTGACAGCGATCAGACAAAGAATAACTAAAATACTATTTAACATAGTTTATCCAGCCGTTGAGGCCAGATCCTCGGAAGGGAAGTTGATAACTCTATAGTGGAATACATAAAAAACCGGTCCGAAGGCTCTGGACCGGCTATAACACAGGGTAGTATAGCGTAAGCGACTGTAAAGCCGCCAGAGCGTTAATTATTCACCTCAGTGATAAACGGTATTATGCCTGCGGGGGCAGACAGACGCCAATGCCTCCGATACCGCAGTAGCCGTACGGGTTTTTGTGCAGGTACTGCTGATGATCGTCCTCAGCGTAGTAAAACGGCTTCGCCGTGGCAATTTCCGTGGTGATTGTACGCGTGTCGTTGGCATCACGCATGGCGGCCTGGAAACGTGCCAGACTGGCCTTCGCCGCTTCATCCTGCTCTGGAGTCAGCGGATAGATGGCGGAACGATACTGGGTGCCATGGTCATTACCCTGCTGCATGCCCTGGGCCGGATCGTGGTTCTCCCAGAAAACCTGCAGCAGCTGCGCGTAGCTGATGACCTGCGGATCGTACACAATGCGTACGGCTTCGGCATGGCCGGTGTCACCGGTACAGACTTCACGGTAGGTCGGGTTCGGCGTATAGCCGCCGGTATAGCCCGCGGCGGTGCTGTAGACGCCAGGCAACTGCCAGAACAGACGCTCCACGCCCCAGAAACAGCCCATCGCGAACAGGGCAACTTCCATTCCGTCCGGGACATTGGTCATGGAGTGGCCATTGACAGCGTGGAGTGTTGCCACTGGCATAGGGGTGTTGCGTCCTGGCAGCGCATCCGCCTGGGCGACAAGATGCGTTTTATCAAATAGACTCACGGTTGGCCTCTCAAAACATAAGTCGTGGTTAAGGTTGTAACGAAGCGTGTCTTTTTACACAATAAACATGCCCGATACGTCTAGATTTAAACATAAGAATTATTTGGTTTAGCGTTTCTTTTTCAACCCTATGTCGTTGGGGTTTTATTAAGCCGTGGAACGGCGCTTTCGTTTCCTTCGGGGGGAAACAAGGATATTCAGGAGAAAACGTGCTACAAATCCGCCAGTTATGTATCACCAGCCTTTTGCTGGTCAGCGGGGTCGCTAGCGCCGCGAGCGTGCGTTTGCAGGTTGAGGGGTTATCCGGAGAGCTGGAAAAAAACGTCCGAGCTCAACTTTCTACGATCCAGAGCGACGAAGTGACGCCGGATCGCCGCTTTCGTGCGCGCGTCGATGATGCGATTCGCGAAGGGTTGAAGGCCCTGGGATACTACGAACCGACAATCGTTTTCGACCTCCGTCCGCCGCCGAAAAAAGGCCGGCAGGTGCTGATTGCCAAAGTCACGCCAGGTGAACCGGTACGTATTGGCGGCACGGAAGTCATCCTGCGAGGCGGGGCGCGCACCGACCGTGACTATCTGGATTTGTTAAAAAAGCGCCCGGCTATCGGCACCGTCCTGGATCATGGCGATTATGATAGCTTCAAGAGCTCGCTCACTCACGTTGCGCTGCGTAAGGGCTACTTTGACAGCGAATTCATCAAAAGCCAACTCGGGGTTTCTCTCGACCGTCATCAGGCCTTCTGGGATATCGACTACAACAGCGGCGAGCGCTACCGCTTTGGTCCGGTCACTTTTGAAGGCTCGCAAATTCGCGACGAATATCTGCAAAACCTGGTGCCGTTCAAGCAGGGCGACTACTACACCTCGCAGGATCTCGCCGAACTCAACCGCCGCCTGGCGGCAACCGGCTGGTTCAGCTCCGTCGTTGTGGCGCCGCAGTTTGAAAAGTCCCGCAAGACTAAAGTTCTGCCTTTGCAGGGCGTGGTCTCCCCGCGTAAAGAGAATACCGTGGAAACCGGTGTCGGCTACTCAACCGACGTCGGGCCGCGGGTCAAAGGAACGTGGAAAAAGCCGTGGATGAACTCCTACGGACATAGCCTGACTTCCAGCCTCAGCCTTTCCGCTCCTGAACAGCAGCTTGATTTCAGCTATAAGGTGCCGCTGCTAAAAAGCCCGCTGGAGCAATACTACCTGGTGCAGGGCGGCTTTAAACGTACGGACCTCAACGATACGAAAGCCGACTCAACGACCCTCGGGGTATCACGTTTTTGGGAGATGTCGAGCGGCTGGCAGCGCGCGCTTAACCTGCGCTGGAGCCTTGACCACTTTACCCAGGCCAACGTCACCAACACCACGATGCTTATCTATCCCGGGGTGTCGGTAAACCGTACCCGCTCCCGCGGTGGCCTGATGCCGACCTGGGGTGACTCCCAGCGCTATTCGGTGGACTACTCCAACACCATGTGGGGCTCGGATATTAACTTCATCGTCGCCCAGGCGCAGGATGTGTGGATCCGCACGCTCTACGACCGCCACCGTTTTGTGGTGCGCGGCAACCTCGGCTGGATTGAAGCCGATGACTTCAACAAAGTCCCGCCGGATCTGCGTTTCTTCGCCGGTGGCGACCGCAGTATTCGCGGCTATAAATACAAATCGATCTCGCCGAAGGATGACGATGGCAAACTGATTGGTGCCTCGAAGCTGGCGACAGGTTCGCTGGAGTATCAGTACAACGTCAGCGGAAAATGGTGGGGCGCAGTCTTCGTCGACAGCGGCGAAGCGGTGAGCGATATCCGCAAAAGCGATTTTAAAACCGGCGCCGGCGTCGGCGTGCGCTGGCAGTCGCCGGTTGGCCCGATCAAGTTGGATATTGCCGCGCCGGTCGGCGACAAAGACGAACACGGTTTACAGTTTTACATCGGTCTGGGGCCTGAATTATGAGTTTATGGAAGAAGATAAGCCTCGGGGTACTGATCTTTTTGGTTCTGCTGCTGGGGACGGTCGCGTTCCTGGTCGGCACGACCAGCGGCCTGCACCTGGTGCTGAAGGCGGCGGACCGCTGGGTCCCCGGTCTGGAAATCGGCAAGGTGACCGGCGGCTGGCGTGACCTGACGCTGCAAAACGTCCGTTTTGCGCAGCCGGGCGTCGCGGTCACGGCCGGTCAGTTCCATCTGGCGGTCAAATTACAGTGCCTGTGGGACAGCAGCCTGTGCGTGAACGATATTTCGCTGCGCGATATCTACGTGGCGATCGACACCAGCAAGATGCCGCCTTCTGCGCCGGTAGAAGAGGAGGAGACGGGGCCGCTGAATCTTTCGACGCCGTATCCTGTGACGCTGAGCCGCATCGCGCTGCAAAACGTGAACGTCAAAATTGATAATACCGCCGTTTCGGTGCGGGACTTTTCCACCGGCCTGAACTGGCAGGAGAAGAATCTGACCCTGACGCCAACCTCGCTGCAGGGGCTGCTTATCGCCTTGCCGAAAGTGGCGAAAGTGGCGCAGGAGCAGGTGGTTGAACCGAAGATCGACAATCCGAAGCCGGAAGAAAAACCGCTCGGCGAGACGATGAAAGCGCTGTTCTCCCAGCCGGTGCTGCCGGCAATGACCGACGTTCATCTGCCGCTGAACCTGAATATCCAGTCGTTCCGCGGCGAGCAGCTGCGCGTCACCGGCGATACCGACATGACCGTCTACAGTATGCTGCTGAAAGTCAGCAGCATCGACGGACACATGAAGCTGGATACGCTGGATATCGATTCCGATCAGGGCAAGATCAATGCCGCGGGCACCGCACAACTGCAGGATAACTGGCCGGTAGACATCACCCTCAACAGTACGCTGAATATCGATCCGCTGAAAGGCGAAAAGGTGAAGCTGACTGTCGGCGGCGAAATGCGTAAAACGCTGCAGATCGGCGTGGATTTAGCCGGTTCCGTGGCGATGACGCTGCGTGCCGACGCGCAGCTGGCGGAAGCCGGACTGCCGCTGAATATGGAACTGAAGAGTAAACAGCTGTACTGGCCGTTCAGCGGAGAAAAACAGTTCCAGGCCGACGATGTGCTGCTGAAATTTAATGGCAAGATGACCGACTACACCATGGCGTTCAGCACCGCGGTGAAGGGGCAATCGCTGCCGCCGGCGAAAATCACCCTCAATGCCAAAGGGAACGAACAGCAGGTGAACCTCGATAAGCTGACCGTTGCGGCGCTGGAGGGGAAAACCGAACTGAAAGCGCTGCTGGACTGGCAGCAGGCTATCAGCTGGCGCGGCGAGCTGACGCTCGACGGCATCAACACCGCCAAAGAGGTACCGGACTGGCCGTCGAAGCTGAACGGGATGATTAAAACGCAGGGCAGCCTGTACGGCGGGAGCTGGCAGATGTCGGTACCGGAGCTGAAAATCACCGGTAACGTTAAGCAGAACAAGGTCGATGTCAGCGGTTCACTGCAGGGTAACAGCTACATGCAGTGGAAAATCCCCGGTCTGCACCTGGCGTTGGGTAAGAACAGCGCCGAGGTGAAGGGAGAGCTGGGGGTGAAAGACCTCAACCTGGATGCCACCATCGATGCGCCCAATCTGGATAATGCGCTGCCGGGGCTGGGCGGCACGGCGAAGGGGCTGTTGAAGGTGCGCGGTACCGTTGATGCGCCGCAGCTGCTGGCGGATATCACCGCGCGTGCGCTGCGCTGGCAGGAGCTGACCGTTGCTCAGGTCAACGTCAAGGGCGACGTAAAGTCCAGCGACCAGATCGGCGGCAATCTTGATGTGCGCGTCGACCGGATCAGCCAGCCGGGGGTTAATATCAGCCTCGTGCAGCTGAATGCCAAAGGGAACGAAAAGCAACACGATCTGCAGCTGAAAGTGCAGGGCGATCCGGTTTCCGGGCAGCTGTCGCTGGCGGGGAGTTTCGATCGTAAAGAGGAACGCTGGAAAGGGACGCTGAGCAATACCCGCTTCCAGACGCCGGTAGGGCCGGTTTCCCTGACGCGCAACATCGCGCTGGATTACCGTAATCGCGAACAAAAAATCAGTATCGGGCCGCACTGCTGGGCTAACCCGAACGCCGAGCTGTGCGTGCCGCAGACCATCGACGCCGGTGCCAGCGGACGGGCGGTGGTGAATCTGAACCGCTTTGATCTGGCGATGCTGAAGCCGTTTATGCCGGAGGCGACCCAGGCCAGCGGCGTATTCAGCGGCAATGCGGATGTCAGCTGGGACACCACCAAAGAGGGGCTGCCGCAGGGCAAAGTGACGCTGAACGGTCGCAATGTCAAAGTCACCCAGATGGTCAACGATGCGCCGCTGCCGGTGGCCTTCGATACGTTGAACCTGACGGCCGAACTGCATAACAACCGTGCGCAGCTCGGCTGGCTGATTCGCCTGACCAACAACGGTCAGCTGGATGGCCAGGTGCAGATTACCGACCCGCAGGGGCGCCGTAACCTCGGCGGTAATGTGAATATCAATAACTTCTCGCTGGCGATGATTAACCCGATCTTCGCCCGCGGAGAGAAGGCGGAAGGGAAGCTCAATGCGAACCTGCGCCTCGGCGGCGATCTGCAAAACCCGCAGCTGTTTGGCCAGATGCAGTTGGGCGGTATCGACATCGACGGTAACTTTATGCCGTTTGATATGCAGCCGAGCCAGCTGGCGATGAATTTCAACGGCACCCGCTCAACGCTGCAGGGCACCGTGAATACCAAACAGGGCCAAATCAGTCTGAGCGGTAACGCCGACTGGACCCAGATTGACAACTGGCGTGCGCAGGTAGCGGCCAAAGGCAGCCGGGTTCGTATTACCGTGCCGCCGATGGTAAGGCTGGATGTTTCGCCGGATGTGGTCTTTACCGCCACCCCGAGTTTGTTTAGCCTTGATGGCAGCGTTGATGTTCCGTGGGCGCGTATCGTCGTCAACGATGTGCCGGAAAGTGCCGTTGGGGTCTCTTCTGATGAAGTGATGCTGGATAAAAATCTGCAGCCGATTCAGCAGCAGAGCGCCGGTATTCCCATCAACAGCAACCTGACGATTCACGTTGGTAACAACGTCCGTCTGAGCGCCTTCGGCCTGAAAGCGCGTCTGACCGGCGATTTGAAAGTGGCTCAGGATAAACAGGGGCTGGGACTGAACGGGCAGATTAATATCCCGGAAGGTCGCTTCCATGCCTACGGTCAGGACCTGATCGTACGTAAAGGCGAGCTGCTGTTCTCCGGTCCGCCGGATCAGCCGCTGTTGAATATCGAAGCCATTCGTAACCCGGATGCCACAGAAGACGACGTGATCGCTGGCGTTCGCGTCACTGGTTCGGCCGATCAGCCGAAAGCAGAGATTTTCTCTGACCCGGTCATGTCGCAGCAAGAAGCGCTTTCTTACCTGCTGAGAGGACAGGGTTTAAGCAGCGGACAGAGCGATAGTGCCGCAATGACTTCAATGCTTATTGGTATGGGGGTTGCACAAAGTGGTCAGGTTGTGGGTAAAATCGGCGAGACGTTTGGCGTAAGCAATCTGGCGCTGGATACCGAGGGAGTGGGCGACTCCTCCCAGGTGGTGGTCAGCGGCTATGTACTGCCAGGTCTGCAGGTAAAATATGGGGTAGGGATCTTTGATTCCCTGGCGACGTTGACGTTACGCTATCGCCTGATGCCTAAGCTATATATGGAAGCGGTGTCTGGCGTAGACCAGGCTCTCGATTTGCTCTATCAGTTTGAGTTTTAGCAATGCGAATATTTGTTTACGGCAGTTTACGACGCAAACAAGGCAACAGCCACTGGATGACCAACGCTCAGTGGCTGGGCGATCATAGTGTCAACGATTATCAGCTGTACAGCCTGGGCCACTATCCAGGCGCGGTGCCTGGCGAAGGCACAGTACATGGTGAAGTGTATCGTATTGACGCATCAACGCTGGCCGAACTGGACGCGCTGCGCACCAAGGGCGGTGAGTACGCACGTCACCTGATCCAGACGCCTTATGGCAGCGCATGGATGTATGTCTATCAGCGCCCCGTAGAGGGCTTTACGCTGATAGAGAACGGCAACTGGTTAGACAGAGACCAGTATTAACCACGACAACGCCACCTTCGGGTGGCGTTGTTTTTTTATGTCTGCCATTCACCTGGCACAGGACAATGGCAGACATAAAAAACCTTATTAACCGACCGGCGGAAAGGTCTTCGGCACTGGCACCGTTTGTTCCCCGGTGGCGCTGCGCTTACCGGGGCTACGGGTAAGTGCGGTGTTTGGGTTGGTTGCCCGGAGTGATGCCCTGGAGGCTGTGGCACTGGCACCGTTTGTTCCCCGGTGGCGCTGCGCTTACCGGGGCTACGGGTAAGTGCGGTGTTTGGGGTTGGTTGCCCGGAGTGGTGCCCTGGAGGCTGTGGCACTGGCACCGTTTATTCCCCGGTGGCGCTGCGCTTACCGGGGCTACGGGTAAGGGCGGTGTTTGGGTTGGTTGCCCGGAGTGGTGCCCTGGAGGCTGTGGCACTGGCACCGTTTGTTCCCCGGTGGCGCTGCGCTTGCCGGGGCTACGGGTAAGGGCCGGTGTTTGGGTTGGTTGCCCGGAGTGATGCCCTGGAGGCTGTGGCACTGGCATCGTTTATTCCCCGGTGGCGCTGCGCTTAGCGGGGCTACGGGTAAGGGCGGTGTTTGGGTTGGTTGCCCGGAGTAATGCCCTGGAGGCTGTGGCAGGCTGCGGCACTGGCACCGTTTGTTCCCCGGTGGCGCTGCGCTTACCGGGGCTACGGGTAAGGGCCGGTGTTTGGGTTGGTTGCCCGGAGTGATGCCCTGGAGGCTGTGGCAGGCTGCGGCACTGGCACCGTTTGTTCCCCGGTGGCGCTGCGCTTACCGGGGCTACGGGTAAGTGCGGTGTTTGGGTTGGTTGCCCGGAATGATGTCTGCGAGTATTTGTAGCCCGGGTAAGGCGTGAGCCGCCACCCGGGAAATGGCTCCGTGTCAGAAACAAAAACACCGCCCTGAGGCGGTGTTTTCGACAATCTGAGTGCGGCAGAATTACTTCTTAGCGCGCTCGAAGGAAGCAATGATTTCAGCTTTAGCCGCTTCAGCATTGTCCCAACCGTCAACTTTCACCCATTTGCCTTTTTCCAGGTCTTTGTAGTGCTCGAAGAAGTGGGTGATCTGTGCTTTCAGCAGTTCCGGCAGGTCGTTCACATCTTTGATGTGATCGTACTCTTTGCTCAGCTTGGTGTGCGGTACGGCAACCAGTTTCGCATCTTCACCAGATTCGTCGGTCATCTTCAGTACGCCAACCGGACGGCAGCGGATCACAGAGCCTGGCTCCAGCGGGTACGGCGTCGGGACCAGTACGTCAACCGGGTCGCCGTCCAGAGACAGGGTGTGGTTGATATAGCCGTAGTTGCACGGATAGAACATCGCAGTGGACATGAAGCGATCAACGAACAGCGCGCCGCTCTCTTTGTCGACTTCGTATTTGATTGGGTCTGCGTTAGCCGGGATCTCGATCACGACGTAGATGTCTTCCGGCAGATCTTTACCCGCAGGTACGTTGAGTAAGCTCATGTCTGTTTCCTTTAAAATGTATGGCAAACAAGTGCCTGGTATTATAGCCAACTCACATCGAATGTCTTGGCTTCTTTTTATTTTGCCCGCCGGTAATCAGTCTGAATTTCCCCCTGAAAAACAACCTGAAAATCCATAAACATAGCCGCATCCTGAATAAAACAATGTAACCGTTTACATTGCATCTGTTTGATTTCTCAACGTGCGCAAAATTTCACCTCATGCGTCGGCAGATGCGAGCTGCGGGAAGCCTTATCCGCTCTCAGCTGGATTAAATCACGGGAATTAACATTTAATTTACTTTTTCGAAGTGTGATGTAACGCATTCAGTTACATCACGAGTTGTCTATAGTTTGTCCGCAGATGACGGTTTAACCCAAAGTAACCCGATGAGGACCTTTTTATGTGGAAGCGCTTACTTCTTGTCACAGCAGTTTCCGCAGCTATGTCGTCTATGGCAATGGCTGCCCCTCTGACCGTAGGATTTTCGCAGGTCGGATCTGAATCCGGCTGGCGTGCGGCCGAAACCAACGTTGCGAAAGAGGAGGCCGCCAAACGCGGAATCACTCTGAAGATTGCCGACGGCCAGCAAAAACAGGAAAACCAGATTAAAGCCGTTCGCTCCTTTATCGCCCAGGGCGTTGACGCCATCTTTATCGCGCCAGTCGTGGCGACCGGCTGGGAACCGGTGTTGAAAGAGGCCAAAGAGGCCAAAATTCCGGTATTCCTGCTCGACCGCTCGATTGATGTCAAAGACAAAGATCTCTACATGACCACCGTCACCGCCAATAACGTGCTTGAAGGTCAGCTGATTGGTGACTGGCTGGTGAAAACGGTCGACGGCAAGCCGTGTAACGTGGTTGAGCTGCAGGGCACCGTTGGTGCCAGCGTAGCGATCGATCGTAAGAAAGGGTTTGCTGACGTTATCGCCAAAACGCCAAACATCAAAATCATTCGCTCTCAGTCCGGCGACTTTACCCGCAGCAAAGGCAAAGAGGTGATGGAGAGCTTTATTAAAGCGGAAAATAACGGCAAGAACATCTGCATGGTCTTTGCCCATAACGATGACATGGTTATTGGCGCGATTCAGGCCATTAAAGAAGCCGGGCTGAAACCGGGTAAAGATATCCTCACCGGCTCAATTGACGGCGTCCCGGATATTTATAAAGCGATGATGGCGGGGGAAGCGAACGCCAGCGTCGAGCTGACGCCAAATATGGCCGGCCCCGCATTTGATGCGCTGGAGAAATATAAAAAGGACGGCACGCTGCCAGAGAAGCTGACCATCACCAAATCGACGCTTTATCTGCCGGATACGGCGAAAGAAGAGCTCGAGAAGAAGAAAAACATGGGCTACTGAGTCCGTCGGGAGAAGCAATAACCAGGCGATGTGCCGCATCGCCTGAATGGCTCCCCGGCTAATGCTGGCGGTCCATCGATCCGCGCCTGTCGGTAGCCCGGTCAGCGTTGTGCGACCGGGAGCCGTCTTTCATCCTCTGAAGGTGAGACTGAATATGAACGCCGAGGTAAGCCAGGAAATCCTTCGCACGGAAGGGCTTAGCAAGTTTTTCCCCGGCGTCAAAGCGCTGGATAATGTCAATTTCAGTCTGCGGCGCGGTGAAATCATGGCGCTGCTGGGCGAAAACGGGGCGGGTAAATCCACATTGATTAAAGCCCTCACCGGCGTGTACCACGCCGATCGCGGGGCGATCTGGCTGGAGGGGCAGGAAATATCGCCGAAAAATACCGCTCATGCCCAGCAACTGGGCATCGGGACGGTTTATCAGGAGGTTAACCTGCTGCCAAACATGTCGGTGGCGGACAATCTGTTCCTCGGACGTGAACCCCGTCGTTTTGGCCTGCTACGGCGCAAAGAGATGGAAAAGCGCGCCACCGCGCTGATGGCCTCCTACGGTTTTTCCCTCGACGTTCGCGAACCGCTGAACCGCTTTTCGGTAGCGATGCAGCAGATCGTCGCGATTTGTCGGGCCATCGACCTGTCGGCCAGAGTGCTGATCCTCGATGAACCGACCGCCAGTCTGGACACCCAGGAAGTGGAGATGCTCTTCACCCTGATGCGCCAGCTGCGCGACGATGGCGTCAGCCTGATTTTCGTCACCCACTTCCTCGATCAGGTGTATGCCGTCAGCGACCGGATTACCGTTCTGCGCAACGGCGGTTTTGTCGGCTGCCGGGAAACCCGCGAATTGCCGCAGATCGAGTTAGTGAAGATGATGCTTGGCCGCGAGCTTGAGCACGATGCCCTGCATCGCGCGGGTCGTACTTTACTGAGCGACAAACCGGTCGCCGCCTTTGAGGGCTTTGGCAAGAAAGGCGTTATTGCGCCGTTTGACCTTCAGGTTCGTCCCGGCGAGATCGTCGGTCTGGCGGGACTGCTCGGATCCGGACGCACGGAAACTGCCGAGGTTATTTTCGGCATCAAACCGGCAGACAGCGGCACCGCGTGGATCAAAGGTAAAGCGCAGGGGCTGCGTTCGCCGCACCAGGCGTCAAGCCTGGGCATCGGCTTCTGTCCTGAGGATCGTAAAACCGACGGGATTATTGCCGCGGCATCGGTGCGGGAAAATATAGTCCTGGCGCTGCAGGCGCAGCGCGGCTGGCTGCGGCCGATTCCGCGACGCGAGCAAAATGACATTGCCGAACGCTTTATCCGCCAGCTCGGTATTCGCACCCCCAGCGCCGAACAGCCGATCGAATTTCTCTCCGGCGGCAATCAGCAGAAGGTGCTGCTTTCCCGTTGGCTGCTGACCAAACCGCAGTTCCTGATCCTCGATGAGCCGACGCGCGGGATCGATGTTGGCGCCCATGCGGAGATCATCCGCCTGATCGAAACCCTGTGCGCCGATGGTCTGGCGCTGCTGGTCATCTCCTCGGAGCTGGAAGAGCTGGTGGGCTATGCCGATCGGGTGATTATTATGCGCGATCGTAAGCAGGTAGCGGAGATCCCGCTAGCCGAGCTTTCTGTCCCGGCGATCATGAACGCTATTGCGGCATAAGGAGTAACCCATGATGCCTCGATCAGTTCCACAAACCGGCCAGCCAAAGCGGCGCTTCAGCTGGCCGAAAGGTATGCCGCAAATTATCGCCCTGATCCTCGTGCTGGTGGTGGATAGCTTCGTGGCGCCGCACTTCTTTCAGATTGTGTTACAGGACGGGCGCCTGTTCGGCAGCCCGATTGATATTCTCAACCGCGCGGCGCCGGTGGCGCTGCTGGCGATAGGTATGACGCTGGTGATTGCTACCGGCGGAATCGATCTGTCGGTTGGCGCGGTGATGGCGATTGCCGGCGCGACAGCGGCCTCGATGACCGTTGCCGGACACAGTCTGCCGGTGGTGCTGCTGGCCTCCGTGGCGGCGGGGGCGCTGGCGGGCTTATGGAACGGTATTCTGGTCGCGATCCTGAAGATCCAGCCTTTCGTGGCCACGCTGATTCTGATGGTTGCCGGGCGCGGCGTCGCGCAGCTGATTACCTCCGGGCAGATCGTGACCTTCGATTCACCGCACCTGGCCTGGCTCGGGAGCGGTTCGCTGCTGCTGTTGCCGACGCCGGTCCTGATCGCGGCCGCGACGCTGCTGCTGTTTTGGCTGTTCACCCGTAAAACGGCGCTGGGGATGTTTATCGAAGCGGTGGGGATCAACATTCGGGCAGCGAAAAACGCCGGCGTGAATACCCGGATTGTGGTGATGCTGGCCTATGTGCTGAGCGGTATCTGCGCGGCGATTGCCGGAATAATCGTGGCGGCAGACATTCGCGGTGCCGATGCCAATAACGCCGGGCTGTGGCTGGAGCTGGATGCCATCCTGGCGGTGGTGATCGGCGGCGGATCGCTGATGGGCGGGCGCTTTAACCTGCTACTTTCGGTGGTCGGAGCCCTGATCATCCAGGGAATGAATACCGGGATCCTGCTGTCGGGCTTCCCGCCGGAGATGAATCAGGTGGTGAAGGCGGTGGTGGTTCTGTGCGTATTGATCGTCCAGTCGCCGCGCTTTATTGGCTTACTGAAAGGAGTACGCGGCCATGATAAAACGTAATTTACCGTTGATGATCACCCTGGCCGTCTTTGTGCTGGGCTATCTGTACTGCCTGACCCAGTTTCCCGGCTTTGCTTCGACGCGGGTTATCTGCAACATCCTGACTGACAACGCCTTTCTGGGCATCATTGCCGTCGGCATGACCTTCGTGATCCTCTCCGGCGGGATCGATCTTTCGGTCGGGTCGGTTATCGCCTTCACCGGCGTGTTTCTGGCGAAGGCCATTGGTGCCTGGGGCGTCGATCCGCTGCTGGCATTCCCGCTGGTGCTGGCGATGGGCTGCGGGTTTGGTGCGCTGATGGGCTGGCTGATCGATGCGCTGAAAATCCCGGCGTTTATTATTACCCTCGCCGGGATGTTCTTTCTGCGCGGCGTCAGCTATCTGGTGTCCGAAGAGTCGATTCCTATCGATCATCCGCTGTATGACACCCTGTCCGGGCTGGCGTGGACGATTCCCGGCGGCGGACGTCTGAGCGCAATGGGGCTGCTGATGCTGCTGGTGGTGGTGGCGGGTATCTTTATGGCCCATCGCACCCGCTTCGGTAACCAGGTTTACGCCATCGGCGGTAGCGCGGTCTCGGCGAACCTGATGGGCATTTCGACCCGCAGTACGACCATTCGAATTTATATGCTGTCCACCGGGCTGGCGACGCTGGCGGGGATCGTGTTTTCTGTCTATACCCAGGCCGGGTATGCTCTCGCCGGCGTTGGCGTTGAGCTGGATGCGATCGCATCGGTGGTGATTGGCGGCACGCTGTTGAGCGGCGGCGTCGGGACGGTGCTGGGAACGCTGTTCGGGGTGGCGATTCAGGGGCTGATTCAGACCTACATTAACTTCGACGGCACCCTGAGCTCATGGTGGACAAAAATTGCCATCGGGATTTTGCTGTTTGTTTTTATCGCCTTGCAGCGTGGTCTGACGGTGCTGTGGGAAAACCGGCAGAACTCCCCGGTTACCCGGGTGAGCGGAACGGCGCATCGTTAGCGGAAAACTCCCCTCCCGAACGGGAGGGGAAGGGAAGCGTTACGCGTCCGGGAACTCTTTAATGAAGTTCTCGACGTCTTCAACCATATGGTTGTTGCCGACGAAGAAAGAACGACGCTGGTGCAGGCTGGTTGGGATGATATCGAGAATACGTTCTTTACCATCGCTGGCTTTACCGCCCGCCTGTTCCGCGAGGAACGCCATCGGGTTGCATTCGTACAGCAGGCGCAGCTTACCGTCCGGGTGGCTGGCGGTGCTCGGATACAGATAGATGCCGCCTTTCAGCAGGTTGCGGTGAAAATCCGCCACCAGCGAGCCGATATAGCGCGAGGTGTAGGGGCGCTGGGTTGCGCTATCTTCTTCCTGACAGAACTTGATGTACTTCTTCACGCCCATCGGGAACTTGATGTAGTTACCTTCGTTAATGGAGTAGGTGTTGCCTTTCTCCGGGAAGCGCATGCGCTCCTGAGAGAGGCAGAATACGCCAAGAGAAGGATCGTAGGTGAAGGCATGTACGCCGCAGCCGGTTGTATAGACCAGCATGGTGGAAGAGCCGTAAACCACATAGCCTGCCGCGACTTGCTTGCTGCCCGGCTGCAGGAAATCTTCAACGGTGACCGGTGTTCCAACCGGAGTTATGCGACGGTAGATGGAGAAGATAGTCCCGACGGAGACGTTAACGTCGATGTTAGAGGAGCCATCCAGAGGGTCCATGAGCACCACGTATTTCGCGTGTTCACAGCCTTCAAAGACGACGATCTCATCTTCTTCTTCGGAGGCAATCCCTGCCACGATATCGCGCGCTCGCAGTGCAGCTTTCAATTTTTCATTGGCGAACAGGTCGAGTTTTTGCTGTACCTCACCCTGGACGTTTTCAGCACCGCTGGCACCCAGGATATCGACCAGACCGGCCTTGTTGATATCGCGGTGGATGATCTTGGCGCCTAACTTTATCGCCGACAACAAAGCAGTAAGCTCGCCGGTTGCGTGGGAGAACTCGTGTTGCTTTTCGACAATAAATTCACCTAACGTTTTCATAACCCGTTCCCTGCATGTTTATGTGAAGTAAAACGAACGCAACAATCTTAACAAAGAATAAAAAAAATACGCACAGGTGAATCGCGCCAGCAAAAAACGGATTCGCCTGAAATGCATTTCTCTGATGCCGTACATATGGGTAAAATGTGCCCCAGATTAAAAAGGGAAACGACGAATGCGCATTCATATTTTAGGTATCTGTGGCACGTTTATGGGAGGACTGGCGATGCTGGCTCGTTCTCTCGGTCATGAGGTAACGGGGTCGGATGCTAACGTCTATCCGCCAATGAGTACCCTGCTGGAAAACCAGGGCATCGATTTGATTCAAGGCTATGATGCCAGCCAGCTGGAGCCCCGGCCGGACCTGGTGATCATCGGTAATGCAATGACCCGCGGCAATCCGTGCGTCGAAGCGGTACTGGAAAATAACATTCCGTATATGTCCGGCCCGCAGTGGCTGCATGATTTCGTCCTGCGCGATCGCTGGGTTCTGGCGGTTGCCGGTACCCACGGGAAAACCACCACCGCGGGAATGGCGACATGGATCCTTGAAGCCTGTGGCTATAAGCCTGGTTTCGTGATCGGCGGCGTACCGGGTAACTTCGATGTTTCCGCCCGTCTGGGCGACAGCCCGTTCTTCGTTATCGAAGCCGATGAGTATGACTGTGCCTTCTTCGATAAACGTTCCAAATTTGTCCACTACTGCCCGCGTACGCTGATCCTCAATAACCTTGAATTCGATCATGCGGATATCTTTGACGACCTGAAAGCGATTCAGAAACAGTTCCATCATCTGGTGCGAATTGTGCCGGGTAAAGGCAAAATTATCCTGCCGGAAAACGACATCAATCTGAAACAGACGATGGCGATGGGCTGCTGGAGCGAGCAGGAGCTGGTGGGCGAGCAGGGCCACTGGCAGGCGAAGAAGCTCAACGCCGATGCTTCGCAGTGGGAAGTCTGGCTGGACGGCGAGAAAGCCGGGGAAGTGAAGTGGGATCTGGTCGGTGAACACAACATGCATAACGGCCTGATGGCGATTGCCGCGGCTCGTCATGTTGGCGTGCTGCCGGCCGATGCCGCCAATGCGCTGGGCGGTTTTATCAACGCACGTCGCCGCCTTGAGCTGCGCGGCGAAGCCAACGGCGTGACCGTGTATGACGATTTCGCCCATCATCCGACGGCGATCCTGGCGACGCTGCAGGCGCTGCGCGGTAAAGTCGGCGGAACCGCGCGAATCCTCGCGGTACTGGAGCCGCGCTCCAACACCATGAAAATGGGGGTGTGCAAAGACGATCTGGCGCCGTCCTTGGGCCGTGCCGACGAAGTGTTCCTGCTGCAGCCGCAGCACATTCCGTGGCAGGTTGCGGAAGTGGCGGACGCCTGCGTGCAGCCTGCGCACTGGAGCGCCGATGTCGATGTCCTGGCCGATATGGTGGTCAAAACCGCGCACCCGGGCGATCATATTCTGGTGATGAGCAACGGTGGTTTTGGCGGCATTCATCAGAAGCTGCTCGATAAGCTGGCCAGCAAAGCCGCCGCAGCGGAATAACTGCGCGGCCTGTCCCGTTCTGCCCTCCGCGCGAGGGCAGATCTCCTTTTGTGACTCTGGATTTGTCATGCTCACAGCGAAAAAAATCACCGCTATCGACTCGGTTTATTTTTCTGCCGTTGATGCGCTGTACGTCAAAGCGTTTCCGTGGCATGAACAGCGAGAACCGGCGGCAAAGCAGCAGGCGCTGCGCGATCCGCGCTATGCGCTGGAAGCGTGGTTTGACGGGGAACTCTTTATTGGCCTGAGCGGCTGCTGGCAGTTTAGCGGCTACAGCTATATTGAACATCTGGCGATTGACGATACGCTGCGCTCTCGCGGCTATGGCAAACGCCTGCTGGCCGGGATCCTTGAACGCGCGCCGTTGACCATTCTGGAAATCGACCCGTTAACCAGCGACATTGCCCATAAGCGGCTGCGTTTTTATGAAACGATGGGTTTTCGCGCCAGTTCGTGGCCGCATTCTCACCCAAGCTATCATGCCGGCATCGCCGATCATGCATTGCTGGTGCTGGGCTACCCTCAGGCGGTTGATGAAGCGCAGTATCGGCGTTTTGCTGAGGATTTACGTCAGGTGGTGATGGCGTAGGCAGGCTGCCCGGGTCCGACGCGTTGGCCGCAACCCGGGGCATGCTTCAGGTGTTAAATTACTCCTTCGCGATAGGCGTTTCGTCTTCTGCCACTTTGGTATCACCCTGAATTGCGGCAATTTTCTTCTCAACGTCGGCAACCTGTTCGCTGCTGTGCAGCAGTGTATAGGTCAGGTCAAACTGCGTGCTGGCTCCTGGCTGAAGCTGTTTCACGCGTTTCTGTTCGCGCTCAATGGTGACCGGATAGGCATAGCTGGTGCCCGGCTCAATACCGGTGACGTAGCCCTGTTTTACGCTGTCGGTGTTTTTCCACAGCGTCAGCACCGGTAGCTGGCGGGTATCAAACTGAATTGACGCCCCTTTATCTCCCGCCTTGTTAACCACCGCGGCCAGGGTCTGGTGGTTGTCATCCGCCAGCGGCTGAATATTGAATACCATCTCGTCGAACCCTTTGGTCGGCCCGGCGTAGGTTTGCCAGGTCTTCAGGCCCGCTTTGGCATAGTCGTTGAACGGACTGATGCTGGACATAGGTGCCAGAAAACGCGCTCCCTCTTCCAGAATCGGCGTACCGAAGTTGCTGTGATAAATGATCTGGTAATCATGCGGGTAATCCGCGTGGTTGGTTAAGACATCATGCAGGCTGAAGCTGTTGCTGCCGGGGACATAGCGCAGTTCGGTCATGGTCTGCAAATCGGCTTTTTTGAAGGTGCTCTCTTTCACCAGCCCGCGAATGCGGATCTCATACGGGGCGGTATCCGCCACTTCGACTTCCACCTGCGATGCCGGCGTATTCCCGGCTTTACCGTGCAGGGTATAAATTTGCCCGTCAGCAGCGACCGGGTGGCCGGTCCACTCATAGCCGCAGCGCACCATCATCTCATTGAAACCTTCCAGCCAGCCCAGCCCGTTCCGGCTTTCGAGGTTGATAAAGGCCGGATTGACGACCTCTTTCACCGGTGAATCCCAGCCCATTCGCGTGCCGAAACCTTCAATTTTCAGCAGGTTCATGCCCCGGGTCGGGCTGAGGGCGATAGTCAGGCCATCTTTACTGCGGATGACCAGAATTTTACTGCCTTCCTGTTTGCCGCCGTGGAGGACTTTTTGCTCAATGCTGAAATCGCGATCTTTTATCTTCAGCTGATCGCTTGTTATCTGCCAGTTTCCTTTGTCAGTGCCGCTTTCAGCGCTTGTCAGCACCCACGTTTTCGCCGCTACCTGACCAGAAATAAGCATGGAAATGGCCGTCAAAATCAGAGTTTTTTTCATTTTTCATCCCTTTTGCTGAATCGATTGTGTTTCCGATGAAGGAAATCTAATTGCAAGTGGCCGATTAAAACGTGAAGTGCCTCACCTGGTGAGTAAATGCGCATTTTTAAATTTTTAAATGCGATAAATATCGCTTTTTATAAGCAACATGAAATTAATTCGACTTTAAATATGTGAATTTAAGCATCATTAGCTTTAACGATTCAGCTTTTTGGGGAATGGTAAAAACCGGGCGAACGCCAGGGCGGTAATCAGGAAACAGGAAACAGGAAACAGGAATGAGGAATCAGGAATGAGGAATCAGGAATGAAGGTGAGGGCGCGCGTAGAGAGCGGATATTCCCGGCGAGGCTATCGCTTGCCGGGCTACAGGTACAGCGTTATCCGGTAGCCCGGACAGGCGCAAAGCGCCGCCTCCGGGAAAATCTGACGGGCAAACGCGGAGTTAGCTTTCGCCTTCAGCCAGTTCACGCAGATACTGGAAGATCAGGCGCGCGGATTTCGGCGGCTTGTTGCCTTCTTTCTCTTTTTTGGCGTTACGGATAAGCGAACGCAGCTGCTGACGATCGGCGTCAGGCCACAGGTTTAACACTTCCGGGACCGCATCATCACCCTCTTCAATCAGGCGATCGCGAATCATTTCCAGCTTATGGAACAGCGCAACCTGCTGGTTGTGACGGTTCTTCAGCTTGTCCAACGCCTGGCGAATCGGATCGACATCGCGGCTGCGCAGCATTTTACCAATCAGCTGCATCTGGCGGCGGCGACCCTCTTTCTTGATACGTTGGGCGAGTTCAATGGCGTCGCGCAGGTCGCTATCGAGCGGGATTTTATCCAGCGCGTTTTTTCCCAGCTCAACCATTTCAGCGCCAAGACGCTTCAGTTCTTCCGCGTCACGTTTAATTTCACTTTTACTGACCCAGATAATTTCATCGTCTTCATCTTCAACGTCATCACCGGGCACGTCGTCGAGCCAGTCATCGGGCTGCTTAGTCATCTCAGGCTCCTTAAAAAAAGAGGCTAATGTTACCAGTTAAGGCGCGCACTGAAAAACGGTTCTCTGTTAGACTTCACTTAACACCTTCCTACATTATGGCATTAGCGATGAAAGTCATCTCTCAAGTTGCACAACAGCGCAAGACGCTGGAAGAGGCCGTGACCACGGCGCTGGAACTGGCGGCAGGCAAATCAGACGGTGCGGAAGTCTCCGTCAGCAAAACCACCGGCATCAGCGTCAGCACCCGCTACGGCGAGGTGGAGAACGTAGAATTTAATAGCGATGGTGCGTTAGGCATCACCGTTTATCATCAGAACCGCAAGGGAAGCGCCTCTTCAACCGATCTGAGCCCGCAGGCGATAGCCCGCACGGTACAGGCGGCACTGGATATTGCCCGCTATACCTCCCCGGATCCGTTTGCCGGCGTGGCGGATAAAGAGCTGCTGGCCTTTGACGCCCCGGATCTTGACCTGTTCCATCCGGCGGAAGTGACTCCGGATCAGGCAATCGAGCTGGCCGCGCGCGCGGAACAGGTCGCTCTGCAGGCGGATAAACGCATTACCAATACCGAAGGCGGCAGCTTCAATAGCCATTACGGCATTAAAGTGTTCGGCAACAGCCACGGCATGTTGCAGAGCTACTGCTCAACTCGCCATTCGCTCTCCAGCTGCGTTATCGCGGAAGAGAACGGCGATATGGAGCGCGATTACGCTTACACCATTGGCCGTGCGCTCGAAGATTTGCATACCCCGGAGTGGGTCGGTGACGAATGCGCCCGCCGCACCCTGTCGCGCCTGGCGCCGCGTAAACTCTCGACGATGAAAGCACCGGTTATCTTTGCCAACGAAGTCGCCACCGGGCTGTTTGGTCACCTGGTCGGTGCTATCGCCGGCGGCGCGGTCTATCGCAAATCCACTTTCCTGCTCGACTCCCTCGGCCAGCAGATTCTGCCGGAGTGGCTGACGATTGAAGAGCATCCGCATCTGCTGAAAGGACTGGCCTCGACGCCGTTCGACAGCGAAGGCGTGCGCACGGAACGTCGTGACATTATTAAAGACGGCGTGCTGACGCAGTGGCTACTGACCAACTACTCGGCGCGCAAGCTGGGCATGAAGAGCACCGGACACGCGGGCGGCATTCATAACTGGCGGATTAACGGCCGCGGTTTGAGTTTTGAAAAGTTGCTTAAAGAGATGGGCACCGGACTTGTCGTCACCGAATTGATGGGGCAGGGTGTCAGTGGCGTGACCGGCGATTATTCGCGCGGCGCTTCTGGCTTCTGGGTTGAGAATGGTGAAATTCAGTATCCGGTAAGCGAAATTACCATCGCCGGCAATTTGAAAGATATGTGGCGTAATATCGTGACCGTGGGTGACGATATTGAAACGCGTAGCAATATCCAGTGCGGTTCCGTGCTGTTGCCTGAGATGAAAATCGCCGGACAGTAATAGCGGATTATCCCCACTATTCACCATCCAGTTTGCAGAATAATCTGTACAGAAGGGCGCTCCCTGCGGCGCCCGTTTGCTTAAATAATAAAAAAGGATGTGAGCAATGCGTAAAAAACTGTTAGCAATGCTGGCCGTCTCCGCCCTTACGATGGGGTCTGTTTCGGCATTCGCCGCTGAACTGGGCGAAGATATGGATACTATCGCGCAAAACCTGCAGGTGGTGCAGAAGACCTCCGATGCGGGCGAACTGAAAGCGGCATTGACGAAGATGCGCGGTGCCGCCGTGGATGCGCAGCAAGCCACCCCGCAGAAGCTGGAAGGCAAAGCGGCGGACAGTGCGGAAATGAAAGACTATCGTCACGGTCTGGATATTCTGATTGGTCAGATTGACGGTGCGCTGAAGCTGGCGGAGGAAGGTAAAGTAAAAGAGGCGCAGGCTGCCGCTGAAGGGTTCAAAACAACCCGTAATACCTACCATCAGAAATACCGTTAACGTCTGTTACAGGAGGTTTCTGTCGAGACCTCCTGCTTGTCTCCCGCGATAAAACCCTGCTGGCATCACACTTTTCCCTTTTTCTTTTCCGCTTATTCAGGCAACGGCAACCGCCAACGCAATGATTTTCTTGTGATGCTCATCACGTGATTTCGCCCAAAACGTCCTCTCCGCGACAGTTTCACGTCGATTATGTGCAATAGATCACGCATGCCGTCCGCCTTTCCACTTCGAAGTGGAAAACAACTCGCTACAAACTCCTTCCCCCCGGCGCTAGTTTTATCCCCAGAGACATCAACGGGGTAACACAAGTGAATAACGGAGCGGTAATAAACGACGTAGGGGAACAGGCAAAGCAAACGGAGCAGTTGGCTGAGAAGATGCTGCCACGGGTTTATGCACTGTTAAGCCGTCGCAATATCATCCCCAACGCCGTCCAGGAGCAGATGCTGACTTCCCACGTGCGGGCGATGGCCCACCGGTCGATTAGCGGCGAGCCGCTGCCGGAAGTGGATGCCAGCCTGTTTGAAGAAATTTCAGAAGATTCAATGATGCTGGCCCGCGAAGTGGTCGCGGAATTCGGCAACCTGCCAGAAGAAGAGTCCTGGCTGCTGTCCGTCCACTTCGAAGTAGCAAAAGACAACCTGTAAGGAGCAATAAAATGGAACAGATTACTGTGGTAATTGGCGACCGCCTGGGTAAAGGGCAAAAAGTGGCCGCTGGCGCGGAAAAAGCCGGTGCTCGTGCTGTTGTTGTACCGGGTGTTGCCGCCGATATGAAGCTCGGCGACATGATGAAAGCAGAAAACGCCACCTTCGGCATCTCCTTCTGCGGCAGCGGCGGCGCAGGCGCCATCACTGCGCAGAACAAGCACGGCTACAAGGCAAAATATGGCATGCGCTCCGTTGATGAAGGCGTGACTGCGATCAACGAAGGCTACAACGTACTGGGTTTCGGCTTTATGGATAAAGAAGAGCTGGGCGAGCGCCTGGTGGAAGCCTGGAAAAAGAAATACGGCGCGTGAGCATGAAAGAGCAATTCACCACGACGGTGAGCGTGAAGGGTAAAGGCGAAAGCAAAGCACGGGCCTTCGCCGACGCCCTGAGCCATGTACAGGCAGCGGTGATGAAAACCTCGCCGCATATCTTACTGCGTATTGAGCCACAGGATGTGAAGGTTGTTCGTGCGCATGAAGCGACGCGCAAAGAAGCGTTTCTGTTCTTCTTTTTGCGTCGTGAACGACGGACCTACAGCGTGGAGCTGGATGTCACCGTCAACGTGACGGCCATTAATGTCGATAAAGTGGATTTCGTCACGCAAACCTGAATTTCATCATAGGGTTAAACTATGTTCCTGATAATTTTAATAAAATCGCTCATTATCGGCGGCCTGGTCGGCGTCGGAGTGGGCGCCGGAGCGGCACGCATGTTTCATGCGCCTACCACCCAGGGGATGGGGGCGTTTCGTACCTTGGGCGAGCTGAATTCCTGCGAAGGCGATCCGGCTTCTCACTTCTCCTTTGGTCTGGGATTCTTCTTTAACGCCTGGGCCTCTTCCGTTGCAGCAGGCTCATTCACCCAGGACGTCGATCACCGCATTATCCCGAACTGGGGCGCGGCGGCATTGATGTTGAAAAATCGTAACGTCGGCGAAACGCTGCACGATCCGAAGAAAATGGCGATTGCCTGCGGCATCATCGGCATGCTGGTGGTCGCCTTCTTAAACCTGACCGCCTCTTCCGTACCGGAAGCGCTGCAGGTCACCGCGGTGAAGGTGCTGGTCCCGGCGGCCAACCTGCTGGTTAACACCGTAATGCCGGTTATCTTCTGGCTGGCAGCCATCGACGCCGGTAAAAAATCGGGCTTCTGGGCCACTATTTTCGGCGGCGCGGCGCAGCTGATTATGGGCAACGCCGTACCGGGCCTGGTACTGGGGATCCTGATCGGTAAAGGCGTAGAAGAGAGCGGCTGGAACCGCGTCACCAAAGTGATGATGTCCGCCATTATTGCGCTGTTTGTCCTGAGCGCCTTCTTCCGCGGCTTTGACATTAAGACACTGCAATCCTTCCATCTGACCGTGCCGAACTGGTTGGATCTGATCCACAACTCGCTCAGCGGCAAATAACAGGAGCCTCTAAATGGAACAGAATAAAGGTTTTTGGTATGCCGACTGGTCGTTTCCGATTTTTGTTGGTCTGCTTTCGTCCGGTGTTTTCGCCGGGACCCACATGTATTACCTCTACGGCATCGGCGCATTTAACGAAGTGGCCTTCGTGGCCATGCTGAAAGCGGGTATTGATACCGGCGCTTATGGCGCGGTAGCCGCGTTCGGCGCCAGCTTCCTCTTCGCCCGTATTATCGAAGGTTCGCTGGTCGGGATCCTCGATATCGGCGGCGCGATTCAGACCGGCGTCGGTCTTGGCGTTCCGGCGCTGCTGCTCGGGGCTGGTATTGTCTTCCCGGTGGCGAACTTTGCCGCCTCGCTGGCGACCGGTCTCGCGCTGGGCCTGGCGATTGGCTACATCATTATTCTGGCGCGTAAGTTCACCATCAATCAGAGCGACTCCACCTACGGTGCCGATGTGATGATGGGGGCCGGTAACGCCTCGGGCCGTTTCCTCGGGCCGTTGATTATCCTCAGCGCCATGACCGCCTCAATTCCTATCGGTATCGGTTCTTTGGTCGGCGCGCTGCTGTTCTACATCTGGCAGAAGCCGATCACCGGCGGCGCCATCCTCGGCGCAATGATTTTAGGTTCGCTATTCCCGGTAGCGCTGTGACACCAACGGGCGCCTATGCGCCCGCCTTAACAGGAGATACGTATGTTTGATTTACTCCTGCGCCGTGCGCGCCTCGTCGACGATACCCTGACCGATATCGCCATCCAGGACGGAAAAATTGCCGCGCTGGGCGAGATTAGCGCGTCTGCGCGCAAAACCGTCGATCTGCATGGTAATTATTATGTCAGCGCCGGCTGGATTGATTCCCACGTTCACTGCTACCCGAAGTCACCGATTTATCATGACCAGCCGGACAGCATCGGTATTGCTACCGGCGTCACCACCGTGATTGATGCCGGGAGCACCGGTGCAGACGATGTCGATGACTTTTATCAGCTGACCCGCGAAGCGGCTACCGACGTTTATGCGCTGCTCAATATCTCCCGCGTCGGGCTGATTGCCCAGAACGAGCTGGCCAATATGGCCAACATTGACGCGGATGCGGTGAAGCAGGCGGTCGCACGCCACCCGGATTTTATCGTCGGCCTGAAGGCGCGCATGAGCAGCAGCGTTGTCGGCGAGAACGGAATTACGCCGCTGGAGCGGGCGAAAGCCATCCAGCGGGAAAACGGCGATCTGCCGCTGATGGTGCATATCGGCAACAACCCGCCGAACCTCGACGAAATCGCCGAACGGCTCAGCGCAGGCGACATCATTACCCACTGCTATAACGGCAAACCGAACCGCATCCTGACGCCAGAAGGTGAGCTGCGCAGCGCGATTACCCGCGCGCTGCAGCGCGGCGTGCGGCTTGATGTCGGCCACGGTACCGCCAGCTTCAGCTTCGAAGTGGCCCGACGGGCCATTGCGATGGGCATTCTGCCGCACAGCATCAGTTCCGATATTTACTGCCGCAACCGTATTGACGGCCCGGTTCGCTCGCTGGCGCTGGTGATGTCGAAGTTCCTCGCCATCGGCATGACGCTGCCGCAGGTCATTGATTGTGTCACCGTGAATGCCGCGAGTGGGCTGCGCCTGAAGAGCAAAGGGCAGCTGGCCGTGGGCTATGATGCCGATTTAACGCTGTTTACCGTGCAGCATGCGCCGACGTTACTGGTCGACGCGGAAAAAGAGAGCCTGCAGGCTGACAATATTCTGGTGCCGCTTGCCGCGATTCGCGCAGGCAAGGGCTATCTGACCGAACAAGGGAGCGCGGAAAATGCCTTCGATTTTTGAAAAATACCATCTCAAGCAAGTCATCAATACCTCCGGCCGCATGACGGCGCTGGGTGTCTCCACTCCGCGTCCGGAAGTGGTGGAGGCGGTGATGAGCGGCATGAATCACTATTTCGAAATCAAAGACCTGGTGAATAAAACCGGGGAATACATTGCGCAGCTGCTGGATGTGGAGGGGGCGACCGTCGTCTCCTGCGCCTCGGCGGGGATCGCGCAGTCGGTCGCGGCGGTGCTGGTGAAAGACAGCAGCTGGCTGCTGGAGAATCTGCACGTTACGCCGATTGAGAACAATGAAATCGTGCTGCCGAAAGGCCACAACGTCAACTTTGGCGCGCCGGTGGGTTCGATGGTCGCGCTGGGCGGCGGTAAGCTGGTGGAGGCGGGCTACGCCAACGAATGTTCCGCTGACCAGCTGGCGGCAGCGATTACCCCGCGCACCGCGGCGATTCTGTATATCAAATCTCACCACTGCGTGCAGAAAAGCATGCTCAGCGTAGAGCAGGCGGTGGTCGTGGCGCGCAAACATAACCTGCCGCTGATCGTCGATGCGGCGGCAGAAGAAGACCTGCAATGCTACTACCGGGCCGGGGCTGACCTGGTGATTTACAGCGGCGCGAAAGCGATTGAAGGGCCGACCAGCGGTCTGGTGGTGGGGAAAACTCAGTACGTTGAGTGGGTGAAACGCCAGTCGGCGGGTATTGGTCGGGCGATGAAGGTAGGTAAAGAGGGGATCCTCGGTCTGACCTGCGCGATTGAACACTATCTGCTGGCGCGTAAAGAGAGCGGTGATGAGATGGTTGCCAAAATGACGCCGTTCATTAACCAGCTGAACACGCTTAATGGCGTCACCGCCCGTGTTGTCTGGGACAGCGCCGGCCGTGATATCGCCCGTAGCGAAATCAAATTTGATGAAGCCGTTACCGGCATCGCCACCGGCGAACTGGTGGACGCGCTGAAACAGGGCGAATACGCCATCTATTTCCGCGGCTATAAGGCCAACGAAGGGATTATTGAAGCCGATGTTCGCAGCGTGAACGCACAGCAGCTGGAGATTGTCTCTCGTCGCATCGCCGAGGTTCTGAACAAGGAGAAAAACGCATGAAACTGACCCCCAACTTTTACCGCGATCGGGTATGTCTGAACGTTCTGGCGGGTAGCAAAGACAACGCCCGCGAGATCTACGAGGCGGCGGAAGGTCACGTTCTGGTTGGCGTGCTCTCCAAAAACTACCCGGACGTGGCGAGCGCGGTGGCGGATATGCGTGAATATGCGCAGCTCATCGATAACGCACTCTCAGTAGGGCTGGGAGCGGGCGATCCGAACCAGTCGGCTATGGTCAGCGAAATCTCGCGTCAGGTACAGCCGCAGCACGTCAATCAGGTGTTCACCGGCGTCGGCGCCAGCCGTGCGCTGCTCGGGCAGAACCAGACCGTGGTCAACGGCCTGGTGTCGCCGACCGGCACACCGGGTAAGGTTAAGATCTCGACCGGGCCGCTGAGCAGCGGCGCAGCGGACGGCATTGTGCCGCTGGAAACCGCCATCGCCCTGCTGAAGGATATGGGCGGCAGCTCAATCAAATACTTCCCGATGGGGGGCCTGAAACACCGCGATGAGTTCGTCGCAGTGGCACAGGCCTGCGCCCGCCATGATTTCTGGCTGGAGCCGACCGGCGGCATCGATCTGGAAAACTACAGTGAAATTTTGCAGATCGCGCTGGACGCGGGCGTCAGCAAAATTATTCCGCACATTTATAGCTCGATTATTGATAAAGCCAGTGGCAATACCCGTCCGGCGGACGTTCGCCAGCTGCTGGAGATGACCAAAGCTCTCGTCAAATAGGTTTGCTGTCCCGCCGCACGCGTTGCTTTGTGAGAGACGCGTGCGGAAACCCCCCATCGAACCATCAAGGAGTCACTATGCCCACCGCTCGTCACCTGCTTGTTGCTTCACTTTCTCTGTTGGCTGCCACCGCCTCCGCGCAAACGCATTATGCCTGGGTCGGTACCTACAACCCGAATGGCGAAGGCCTCTACCGGTTTACCGTCGACGGTAAAACCGGCGCGCTGCGCGATAAGGCCCTGGTCAGCTCGCTGCCGAATGTGGCCCAGCTCACCGTATCGCATGATGGTAAAACCCTGTATGCCGCCAGCGAAGTGGAAAAAGGGGTGGTACAGGCGTGGCGGATTGAAGCCAACGGTGAGCTAACCGCTCTCAATCAGGTCTCTTCGGCGGGGGCCGGGCCGGTCTATCTGTCGCTGACACCGGACGGTCGTCATCTGCTGGTGGCAAACTATGTCAGCGGAACGGTGGCGGTGCTGCCGATCAAAGACGATGGCAGCCTCGGCGAGGCGGTTGATAGCCATCAGGATCAGGGCCCTGCCGGCGCAGAACGGCCGGCTGCGGCCGCCGAGGGGAGCTTTGCTATCAGCGATCATAACGGTCCCCATGCCCATATGATCGCCGCCGATCCGAGCGGGAAATATGTTTATTCTACCGATCTGGGGCTGGATCGGATCTATCAGTACCGGCTGGACAACGGCAGCGGCAAGCTCACGCCGAACGATCCGCCGTTTATCGCCGCCTCTTCTGCCGGCGCCGGACCGCGGCATTTTGTCTTTACGCCGAAAGGGGATGGTCTGTGGCTGATTAATGAAGAATCCTCGACGCTGACGTTCTATCATCTTGATAAGAAAAGTGGGCTGTTGCGCGAGGGCAAAACGGTCTCCGCGTTACCGCAAGCGTATAAAGGCACCAGTTTCGCGGCGGGGCTGGCGCTGAGCGCCGACGGAAAACAGCTGTATGTCGCCAACCGTTTACATAACAGCATTGCGCACTTTAGCGTGATGGCCGACGGCAGCCTGAGTCACCAGGAAGATATCTGGACCCGCGGCGACTACCCCCGCACGCTGACGCTGGATAATCAGGGGCAGTGGCTGTACGTCATGAACCAGCGTAGCGATAATATTACCCGTTTTAGCGTGGCGCCTCAGAGCGGTAAGCTGACCTTTGCCCCGGACTACACCCCGGTAGGCAGCCCATCACAGATGGTGATATCCGCTCAACCTTGAGCCGTAAGATGAAGGAACTGACATGCGATTTCCCAACCAACGTTTAGCGCAACTGTTTACTTTGCTGCAAAACGAAACGCTGCCGCAGGATGAGCTGGCGCAGCGGCTGTCGGTTTCTACTCGTACCGTGCGCGCCGACATTACCGCGCTTAACGCGTTGTTAGTGGAGTATGGCGCGCAATTCATACTCACTCGCGGCAGCGGCTATCAGTTGAAAATCGACGACCCGGCCCGCTACCAGACTCTGCAAGAGCATGCGCCGAAGCCGCAGCAGATTCCGCGTACGGCGGCGGATCGCATCAACTTTCTGCTGGTGCGCTTTTTGACCTCTGCGTTCTCCATTAAGCTCGAAGATCTGGCGGACGAGTGGTTTGTCAGCCGGGCGACGTTACAAAGCGATATGGCCGAAGTGCGCGAGCGCTTTCAGCGCTACCAGCTGACTCTCGAGACCCGCCCACGGCACGGTATGAGGCTGTTTGGCAGCGAAGTATCGATTCGCGCCTGCCTGACCGATCTGTTATGGCAACAGGCGCAGCAGGGGGGGATAAACCCGCTGATCGATGAGGAAGCGCTGAATTCGGATGTGCAGGAGCAGCTTGGGGACATGCTGCAGGAGATCCTGACCCGGCACCACGTGCGCCTCACCGATGAAGGCGAGCGCTTTATCCGGATGTACAGCGCAGTGACGGTGCGTCGCGTCAGCCAGGGTTATCCGCTGGCGGAATTCAGCGCGGAGGATGTCGCGCAAAACGTGCGGGATGCCGCGCGGGATCTGGCTGCCGTGCTGCAGCAGCTGGCGGGAAAGGCCCTCTCTCCGGCAGAGGAAGCGTGGCTGTGCGTACATCTTGCCGCCCGTCAGGTTCAGGACATCGATCCGGGTACCATCAGCGCCGACGATGGCGAAGCGCTGGTAAACTACATTCTGCGCTACATCAACAGCCAGTATAACTACAACCTGCTGGACGACACTCAGCTACATGCCGATCTGCTGACCCACGTTAAGACCATGATCACCCGGGTCCGCTACCAGATCATGATCCCCAATCCTCTGCTCGATAATATTAAGCAGCACTACCCGATGGCGTGGGACATGACTCTCGCGGCGGTGACCAGCTGGGGGAAATACACGCCCTATGCCATCAGTGAAAACGAGATTGGTTTCCTGGTATTGCATATTGGCGTCGGACTGGAACGTCATTACAACATTGGCTATCAGCGGCAGCCGCGGGTGCTGTTGGTATGCGATACCAGCAATGCGATGGTGCGGATGATCGAAGCCATTTTGCAGCGTAAATATCCGCAGTTAGAAATCGCCGCCACCCTGTCGCAGCGGGAGTATGAACAGCTGGCGGCGGTCGCTGAAGATTTTGTCATCTCGACCGTGCGGATTGGTGAAAAAGACAAGCCGGTGGTGACCATTGCGCCATTTCCGACCGATTATCAGCTGGATCAAATCGGCAAGCTGGTGCTGGTGGACAGGACCCGTCCGTGGGTGCTGAATAAATATTTCGATGCGGCCCATTTCCAGGTGATCGATGCGCCGATCGATCGGCAGACGCTGTTTGCCGGGCTGTGCCAGCAGCTGCAGCAGGAAGGATTTGTCGATGCCGGGTTCCATGACTCGGTGGTCGAACGCGAGGCCATCGTCAGCACCATGCTGGGCGACGGTATTGCGCTGCCTCACGCCCTTGGCCTGCTGGCGCAAAAAACCGTGGTCTATACCGTCATTGCGCCGAATGGTATCGCCTGGGGTGATGAAACGGCCCATATCATCTTCCTGCTGGCGATCAGCAAAAGCGAGTATGAAGAGGCGATGGCGATCTACGATATTTTTGTCACTTTCCTGCGCGAGCGCGCGATGGCCCGGCTTGCCGAGACACGCAGTTTCGATGAGTTCAAAGCGGTGGCGGTGGAGTGCGTCAGCCGTTTTTGAACGTCACTATCTCAAGCGGTGGACGACCTGATTGCTGCTGCCGCGCCAGATCAGCGCCGGATCTTTTAAATCTTCGACAAACTTGCCGTCGACCAGTACGTTAATCAGATCAACCACTTCCCGCTGCGCGTCGTTCAGCTCGTCGAGCTTATAACCGGTCCAGACCCAGATGTCCTTGCCGGGGCATTCGGCGAGGATGCGGCGCACCAGCGCGAGGATCTCCGGCACGTTCTGCGGATGCAGGGGATCGCCGCCGGAAAGGGAGATCCCCTGGCGTTTGATCCGCGTGTCGTTGAGGTCGGCGATGATACGGTCGGCCATCTCGGTCGTGAACGGCAACCCGGAGTTGAGTCGCCAGGTGCTCTTGTTATAACAGCCGGGGCATTCGTGGACGCAGCCGGAGACGAACAGGGTGCAGCGAGTGCCGGGGCCGTTGACGATGTCGACAGGGTAATACTGATGGTAATTCATTGTTTCCTCTTCTCATTTGACGCTGCAGCGGCGTTGGCTGCGCTCGCTCGCCCGGGTCACTTACTACAGTAAGCTCCCCGGGACTGACTCGTTTGCCGCCTTGCTACAACGCCAACTGATTTGAGGAAACCTACGCTGGTGCGTTGTAGCCCGGATAAGCCGCTGGCGGCGCCTCCGGGGGGACGATGGTGAGATTAGCGTTGTAGCCCGGACAGGCCGCTGGCGTCGCTATCCGGGATGACGGTGGCGAAATTAGCCGATCTGCCCGTTACCCAAATGCTTAACGCGGCGTTTAACTTCTTCCTGCTTGCCGGCGTTGAACGGACGGGCGTCCGGGCTGCCGAGATAGCCGCAGACCCGTCGGGTGACCGACACCCGGGCGGCATCGTGGTTGCCACATTTCGGGCAGGTAAAGCCTTTACTGGTACATTCGAACTCGCCGGTAAAGCCGCACTCATAGCACTCATCGATCGGCGTGTTGGTACCGTAATAGGGGACATGCTGGTAGCTGTAATCCCAGACATCTTCCAGCGCTTTCAGGTTGTGCTGGATATTCGGGTATTCGCCGTAGCAAATGAAGCCCCCGTTGGCCAGCGGCGGATACGGCGCTTCGAAGTCGATCTTGTCGTACGGGTTAACCTTTTTCTCGACATCGAGGTGGAAGCTGTTGGTGTAGTAGCCCTTATCGGTCACCCCCTCAATGACGCCGAATTCGGCAGTATCAAGACGGCAGAAGCGATCGCAGAGGTTTTCGCTCGGCGTGCTGTACAGGCTGAAGCCGTAGCCGGTCTCTTCTTTCCAGCGGTCGACGGCGTCACGCAGACGTCGGACGATGGCGACGCCTTTTTCACGCAGCGCGTCGCTATCGTACATATGCTGGTTGCCAGACAGCGCGTTGATGGTTTCGTGGATACCGATATAGCCCAGCGAAATAGAGGCGCGACCGTTTTTAAAGATCTCTGATACATCGTCGTCGGCCTTCAGGCGTACGCCGCAGGCGCCTTCCATGTACAGGATCGGTGCCACGCGCGCTTTCACTCCTTCCAGGCGGGCAATGCGCGTCATCAGCGCTTTGTAAGCCAGCTCCAGACGGTTATCCAGCAGCTTCCAGAATGTCGCTTCATCACCTTTCGCTTCCAGCGCAATGCGCGGCAGGTTGAGGCTGATCACGCCGATATTGTTGCGGCCGTCGTGGATCTGCTCGCCGTTTTCTTCATAGACGCCGAGGAAGCTGCGACAGCCCATTGGCGTTTTAAACGAACCGGTGACTTTCACCACCTGATCGTAGTTGAGAATGTCCGGGTACATGCGCTTGCTCGCGCACTCCAGCGCCAGCTGCTTGATGTCATAGTTCGCGTCGCCGAACTTGTGGTTCAGGCCGTCGCGAATGGCGAATACCAGTTTCGGGAATACCGCAGTTTTGCGGTTTTTGCCCAGGCCGGCGATGCGGTTACGCAGGATAGACTGCTGAATCAGGCGGGATTCCCAGCTGGTGCCGAGACCAAAGCCAAAGGTGACGAACGGCGTCTGCCCGTTGGCGGTATGCAGAGTATTGACTTCGTATTCCAGCGACTGGAAGGCGTCGTAGCACTCTTTCTCGGTACGCGAGCGGGCATAGCCTTCCGCATCAGGGATCTGCCACTCTTCGGCAATTTTACGGTGCTTGTTGAAGCTTTCTTTGACGAACGGCGCCAGCACTTCATCGATGCGGTTAATGGTGGTGCCGCCATAAATATGGCTGGCGACCTGGGCGATAATCTGCGCCGTTACCGCCGTGGCGGTGGAGATCGATTTCGGTGGTTCAATCTCCGCGTTGCCCATTTTAAACCCGTGCGTCAGCATCCCTTTCAGATCGATCAGCATGCAGTTGAACATCGGGAAGAACGGCGAATAGTCGAGATCGTGGTAGTGAATCTCACCGCGCTCGTGGGCAAGCACCACATCGCGCGGCAGCAGATGCTGGCGGGCGTAATGTTTGGCGACGATACCGGCCAGCAGGTCGCGCTGGGTCGGGATGACTTTACTGTCTTTGTTGGCATTTTCGTTAAGCAGGGACGAGTTGGTTTGCTCAACCAGACCGCGAATTTCCTGGTTCAGGCGGCCGCGTTTTTCACGCTCGATATCGCGGTCGTGGCGATATTCGATATAGGCCCGGGCCAGCTGTTTCCACGGCCCTGACATCAGCTGGTTCTCAACGGCAGTCTGAATCTCGTTGATATCAACCTGGCTACGGTCCTGCATTTGCTGGCTAACGACTTCTGCGACGGTGGCGCAATAGTCTGCGTCATCGACTCCCGCTGCTTTAGCTGCACGCAGAATTGCTTCTTTAATGCGCTCAGATTTGAACGGCACTTTACAGCCATCACGTTTCATCACATGCGGTGTCATGATCACTCCATACTTTATAAAACAGGTTATCCACAGAGGCGGAAGTATCGCCGGCGTCGCGGGGGCTTTAGCTGCCGCCGTTTTGCGTCGGTTCCGGCCCTTTTTATCCACATCCCACCACCGCCACAGAACGATGGGATGTGCTGACATAATAGACGATTAATACAAGATGTAGGGCCGGGATGCATTCTAAGTTCTATATGTAGTGATTTGCATCAAAGATGTTTGCGATTTTATTGACGCAGAACAAAGTAAAAAGACGAGAGTACGGATGGTGGGCGCTGGGCGTTATGTAAATTTATCTGACTGTAAAATAAGCAAAAAATGGCCTGAAGGGGGGAAGTATTCAGGCCGGAAATGCCCTGCGTCAGGCCATCAGGGTGTCATTGAGCAGATCGACCAGCAGCAGCAGGGCATAGCGTGCCAGCTGCGGACTATCGGGAAGGGGAATAATATCGGCGGCCATATTGGCCAGCGCATGCTGTGGCGGCGTTAGCGCGATGATGGTGACGCCCTGGGTTCGCGCCTGGAGCGTTGCGCTTTGTAAAACCGTATCGGCCTCGGCGGTCACCAGCACCAGCAGCAGATGATCGTCGCTGAGGGTGCTGGCGGTCATGCGCATCAGCGAGGCATCCTGACACAGGTTAATGGCAATGCCGGCGGGCAGCAGCTGATGCTGGAGTAGCGATGCCAGCGCCGTATCCTGGGCGCCGAGGGCAAAGCAGTGGACGGCGCGGGCCTCGCGCAGCCGGGATTTGAGCTTTTCCACCGCCGTTTCCGAGGTATTCGCCAGCTGCTGGGCGAGGGTGGAGCCAAGATAGCTCAGCGCGTCCCGCCAGGCGGCGGGCAGGGCATTGCTGTCCGGCGCCAGCCAGCTGGCGCGGCGCTCGCTGGCCTGCGCCAGCTGTTTGCGCAGATCGCGAATATCCTCGCAGCCGACGGAGCGGGCAAAGCGGGTGATCGTCGCCGGGCTGACGCCGGCGCTGGCGGCCAGTTCGTCGATAGAAGCGCTGGCGGTAAAGCTTAAGTTTTTCAGGATAAACGCGGCGACTCGCGACTCCTGAGCGCTAAAACGAACTAACCCTTCCTGTAACTGACCTACGATATCCATCCTGACTGTCCCTTTCTCCGGAAGATGATTTGAAAATATTTTTCACTTATCGCTTTCTGCCATTTATAGCACCAGTACAGAGTTTTTCCTAATGACAGGCGAAGTCAGCGCTGAAAAAACGCAATAATAATGCTGAAAAATTCATCCCCGATCACATCGGTGAAAATTATTTTCATATAGCCTTCACTCTTACACAATCTTAACAATATATTCATGTATGCCTTGACGGGCCAGATCACGAAACCACAAGAGGAAAACGCGATGCAACGAATCGTTCTGTGTTGTGCGGCGGGCATGTCGACCAGCATGCTGGTCAACAAAATGAAGGCGGAAGCGCAGCAGCGCGCGCTGGCGCTGGATATTTACGCCGTTGCGGTGGCGGAGTTTGAGCGCGAGCTGGCCAATGCCGATGTGATCCTGCTGGGTCCGCAGGTGAAGTATGAAGCCGGGCGCCTGAGCGCACTGGCCGCTCCGCACGGTAAAGCGGTGGCGGTGATCGATATGGCCGACTACGGCATGATGCGCGGCGCGGCCGTGCTCGATAAGGCGCTTTCGCTGCTTAATCACTGATTTTTTCTCTCTTAAATCTGAACCACCACGCGCAATCATGCCGGTTGCGTGCGGCTCTCTGCATGCCGAAAGGGGCCTCTATGCAAACACTGAAAATCGCCGTGATTGGCGGCGGCAGTAGCTACACGCCGGAGCTTATTGAAGGAATTATCGTTCGTTATGAGCAGCTTCCGGTCACCGAGCTGGCGCTGGTCGATGTTGAATCCGGCAGGGAGAAGGTCGGGATTATCGCCGCGCTGACGCAACGGATGTTGAAACACAAAGGGCTGGAGCACGTTACCGTCAGCGTCCATTTTACGCTTGATGAGGCGATTCGCGGCGCCAGCTTTGTCTTAACCCAGCTGCGCGTCGGCCAGCTGGCAGCGCGCGCGGCGGATGAACGCCTTGGGCTGAAGTATCATCTGCTGGGGCAGGAGACTACCGGCGTCGGCGGATTCGCTAAGGCACTGAGGACCATTCCGGTGATCCTTGAGGTGGCGCGCAAAGTGGAAGCGCTGGCGCCGGAGGCGTTTATTCTCAACTTCACCAACCCGGCGGGGATCGTCACTGAAGCGGTGAGCCGCTACAGCAAGGCAAAGATCATTGGCCTGTGCAACGTGCCCATTAATATGCAGCACATGATCGCCGGCATGCTGGGCGCCAGAGAGGAGGAGGTCAAACTGCGTTTTGCCGGCCTCAACCATATGGTCTGGGTGCATAAGGTCATGCGCGGGGGCGAAGATGTCACCCGCAAGGCGATCGACATGCTGTGTGATGGCCAGGCGCTGTCGATGAATAACATCAAGGAGCTGCCGTGGCCGGCGGAATTCCTGCGGGCGCTGAACGCGATTCCCTGCCCGTATCACCGCTACTTCTGGCTGACGCCGGCGATGCTGACGGAAGAGATCGCCGCGGCGAAAAGCAAAGGCACCCGCGCCGAGCAGGTGATGAAGGTCGAACAGGAGCTGTTCGCGCTGTACGCCGATCCGGCGCTGGCTGAGAAACCGGCGCAGCTCAGCTTCCGCGGCGGGGCCTACTACTCCGAAGTTGCCGTGGAACTGATTACCGCCATCCACAACAATCTCGGTAAGGAGATGGTGGTCAACACCCGCAACAACGGCGCGATTCACGGGCTGGATGATGACGCGGTGGTGGAGACCAACAGCATTATTGATGCCCAGGGGGCACGGCCGCTCACCTTTGGCGCATTGCCTCCGGCGATGAATGGCCTGACGCAACAGGTGAAAGCGTTCGAACGGCTGACCATTGAAGCCGCGGTCCACGGCTGTCGCGACAGCGCGCTGCTGGCGCTGGTGACCAACCCGCTGGTGGGGAACGTCACCGATGCGCAGGCGTTACTGGATGAAGTGTTAACTATCAACCGTCAGTGGCTGACGCAATTTAACTGACCATTATTTCCTTCGGGGATCGCAAATGTCGAACACTACCTTCATTGAACGTTACGTCATGCCTGCGGCGCTGAAATTCGCCGGGCAAAAACATGTTCTGTCCGTACGCGACGGCATTATTCTTAATATGCCGTTTATGCTGATTGGTTCGTTTTTCCTGATTTTTGCCTATCTGCCGATTCCGGGCTATGCCGATATGATGAGCGGCCTGTTCGGCGATGTCTGGCGCGATAAAATTCTCTATCCGGTGAAAGCGACCTACGACATCATGGCGCTGATCTCCAGCTTCGGCATCGCTTACCGGCTGGCAGAGAAATACCGTACGCTGGATCCGCTGACCGCAGGCGCCCTGTCGCTGGTCGCTTTTGTGATGACCATTCCACAGCACACGCTGTTCACCCCGGTCCACGGGGCGGCGGAGGTGGTGAAAGGGGTGATTCCGGTCGGGCTGGTCGGTAGCCAGGGGCTGTTTGTGGCGATCGTGATTTCGCTGCTCTCTACTGAGATTTACCGCTTTGTCGCCGGGCGTAATCTGGTTATTCGCATGCCGGACGGTGTACCGCCGGCGGTGGCGAAATCCTTCCTCGCGCTGATCCCCGGATTCTGCGTGCTGGCGGTGGTGCTGGCGCTGCGTCTGGCCGTGGAAGCCTCCTCGTTCGGCGATATCAACAGCATGATCGCGACCATTATCGGTATTCCGATGCACCATATCGGCGGTACGCTACCGGGGATGATTATCTCGGTTATCCTGATCGGTATCCTGTGGACGCTGGGCCTGCACGGTGATGCTATCGTGCTGGTGTTTATCCAGCCGGTGTGGCTGTCGAATATGTCCGAAAACCTGACGGCGTTTCAGAACGGCCAGCCGATTCCGCACATTATTACGCAGCAGTTTTACGACCTGTGGATCGCCCCGGGCGGTACCGGAGCGCTGCTTGGGCTGGTGATTTTTATGCTGTTCAGAAGCCGTAGCCAGCAGATGAAGCAGTTAGGGAAAATCGCCGCGCCGGGCGCGTTGTTCAACATCAGCGAACCGATGGTATTCGGCATTCCGCTGGTGATGAACCCCTGGTTCTTCCTGCCGTTTATTTTGACGCCGGTGCTGCTGGTGATTGTTTCGTATACCGCGATGGCCACCGGGCTGGTGGCGCCGCCGGCGGGGATTGCGCTACCGTTTACCACGCCGATTTTTATCAGCGGCTACCTGGCGACGGGCGGGCATATTTCCGGGACTATTCTGCAGGTCGTTAACCTGAGTATTTCGCTGGTGGTCTATTACCCGTTCTTCCGGGCGTGGGATCGTCTGAAAGCGAAAGAGGAACATGCGGCGACGCAGTCGGAAGTGAGCGCTACGCTGTCTGCGGCTGACCGCACGTAACGTCTGCTCACTCCGGCGCGGCAGCGCCGCTGTCCGGGCTACCGGCTCGCCGAAGTTGGCGAACCCGTAGCCCGGTTACAGGCAGCGCTCCAGGGGTTACTCCTGCAGCCACCATACCGCTTCAAACGGCCGTAGGGTCATGGCGGCCGGGCGATTCGCCGCTTCCGCGTAATTGCTCATCAATACCTGCCAGTCGCCGTCCACCTCCTCCGGCTGCCAGCTCTGGAACTCGCGGCTCAGGTTCGCCGCGACGACCAGCGTTTTCCCTTGCCACTGGCGGCGATAACACCACAGCGACGGATGATCAGGCAGCAGGTCCAGATAGTCGCCCCAGGTCAGCACCGGCGTGGTTTTACGCAGCGCAATCAGCCGCTGGTAGGTGTAAAAGACGGAATCCGCATCCGCCAGCGCCGCCTCGACGTTGATCGTCTGATAGTTATCGCACAGCGCAATCCACGGTTCACCGGCGGTAAACCCGCCCTGGTCGCGAGCGTCCCACTGCATCGGCGTGCGGCTGTTATCGCGCGATTTACTGGCCAGAATCGCCAGCAGCTCATCGGGAGCCTGTCCCTGCGCCGAGCGCTCAATAAACATGTTATGACTCTCGACGTCGCGATAATCGCCGATCTGCGAGAAGTGCGGATTGGTCATGCCAATCTCTTCGCCCTGATAAATATAGGGAGTGCCCTGCATGCCGTGCAGGACCATCGCCAGCATTTTCGCCGCCGGTACCCGGTATTCCCCTTCATCGCCAAAACGCGACACGATACGTGGCTGATCGTGGTTACACCAGAACAGCGCATTCCACGCCCGGTTGTGCATGCCCTGCTGCCAGTGAGTGAACAGCGCTTTCAGCGCCACGTAGTCCGGGCGCGCAAGGGTCCATTTTTCGCCGCCGGGATAGTCCACCTTCAGATGGTGGAAGTTAAAGGTCATCGACAGCTCGCGGCCGTCCTGTGCGGCATATTGCTGGCAATGTTCCAGCGAGGTAGAGGACATCTCGCCGACCGTCATCAGATTACGCGGCGTGAAGACATCGCGGCTCATCTCCTGCAGGAATTCGTGGACCCGCGGACCGTCGGTATAAAAACGGCGGCCATCCCCCTGGGTATCCGACGGGAAGGTTTGATCTTTCGAAATCAGGTTGACCACATCGAGGCGCAGGCCGTCGACGCCGCGGTCGGCCCAGAACTCGCACACCTTTTTGAGTTCCGCACGGACCGTCGGGTTTTCCCAGTTGAGATCTGCCTGCTCCGCGGCGAACAGATGCAGATAGTACTGCCCGCTCTCCGCGTGCCACTGCCAGGCGTTGCCGCCAAACTTCGAACGCCAGTTATTGGGCGGCGTCGTCGGTTCGCCATCGCGCCAGATATAAAACTGGCGGTACGGACTCGCTTTATTCAACGACTCGCGAAACCAGGCGTGGGCGGTAGAGGTATGGTTGAAAACCATATCCAGCACGATACGGATCCCGCGCGCTTTTGCCTGGGCGACCAGCTCGTCGAAATCATCCAGCGTGCCGTAAGTGGGGTCGATGGCGGTATAGTTCGCCACATCGTAGCCGTTATCGACCTGCGGTGAGACGTAGAAAGGCGTCAGCCAGATGGCGTCCACGCCAAGTTTTTGCAGGTAGTCGAGGCGCGAGGTGACCCCACGCAGATCGCCGGTACCGCTGCCGGTCGTGTCCTGGAAACTCTTCGGATAAATTTGATAAATAACGCCGTTTTGCCACCACTGGGGGAGGGTATTCATATCGCTTTCCTGCTACAACGAAGGGGCGCCAGCGCGCCCCGGAAGAAAAAATCAGACAATCTGTAATGTGCCCTGACGGAACTTACGCTGATAGATGACGGTGGTGAGAACAATCGGCACCACCACCGCAATGACCATCGCTAAGCCGAATACCTGCCAGTAAGTTGGCTGAATGGAGAGGATGCCCGGCAGGCCGCCGACGCCGATCCCGTTCGCCATGACGCCATTCAGGCCGCACAGCAACCCGGCAAGACCGGAGCCGATCATCGCGCAGAGCATCGGGAAGCGGTACTTGAGGTTGATGCCGTACATTGCCGGCTCTGTGACGCCCAGGTAGGCGGAGATCGCCGCCGGGACGGAGATTTCACGCTCATTCTGCTTGCGGCTGGCGATAATAATCCCCACCACTGCCGACGCCTGAGCGATGTTGGACAGCGCAATCAGCGGCCATACCGGCGTACCGCCCATGCTCTGAATCATCTGCATATCGATAGCCAGCGTGGTCTGATGGACCCCGGTAATGACCAATGGCGCGTAGAGGAAGCCGAACAGCGCGGCGCCAATCGGCGCAAAGCTACCGGTCATCAGGTGGCGCACGGCAAAGGCGACGCCGTCGCCGATCATGCGGCCAAACGGACCGATAAAGGCGTGAGCGAGGAACACCGCCAGAATCAGGGAGCAGACCGGTACCACCACCAGATAGAGGTAGTCAGGCACGATGCGTTTCAGGCGCGTTTCGATAAAGCCGAGCGCCAGACCCGCCAGCAGCGCCGGGATGACCTGCGCCTGGTAGCCGACCTTCGCAATCGTAAACAGGCCGAAGTTCCACACTTCCGGCACCTGCTGGCCCAGTAGATAGGCGTTCATCAGCTGTGGAGAGACCAGCGTAACGCCGAGCACGATGCCGAGGATCGGCGTGCCGCCCATTTTCTTCACCGCTGACCAGCAGATACCCACCGGCAGATAGAAGAAGATGGCTTCGCCAATTAGCCACAGGAAGTCATAAATGGTTTTCAGCGACGGGTGCATCTGCGCCAGCGTCTGGCCGTTGCTCATCGGCAGATCGCCGATCACGTTGCGGAAACCGAGGATCAGACCGCCGCTGATCAACGCCGGTAGCAGCGGGAAGAAGATCTCGGCAAAGTGCGAGATCAGCTGCTCGTGCCACTTCATATTTTGCCGCGCCGCCTGCTTGGCCTGTTCCTTATCGGCAGACGCTTTGCCGGTGGTCGCCAGCAGGGCTTTGTAGTAATCGCCGACTTCTGTGCCGATCACGACCTGGAACTGCCCGGCGTTGGTAAAGCAGCCTTTCACCATGCGCAGCTGCTCAATTTCTTTCGGTTTGGCGATGGCCGGATTGTTCAGCACAAAGCGTAGACGGGTAATACAGTGACTGACGGTCGCAATGTTATCGCGCCCGCCGACCAGTTCGATTAATTTATCGATGTCCTGCTGATTTACTTTGCTCATTATGAGGCCTCAAAACAGAGGGAAGAGATTGCGTAATGACCTGAGACGAATCCTAACCGCTCCGTTCAACTTTCAAAATGGGAACGTTCCCGAAACGCAGCAACGATCACATAAATCCAACAAACGGGCTTAAATCAGCGCGGCGGGAATGACGATTTGACGAGGTTCTGCCTGGCCGCCGATCTGGGCGATCAGCTGTTGGGCCGCCTGGCGACCGGCCTCGGCGTAACCGGGATTCACGGTCAGGATTTCCGGATGGAGAAACTTCATCAGCGGCGTACTGCCGACGCTGGCGACCTGCAGATGTCCAATGCGTTGCTCCTGCAAATACTTGCTGGCGCCGAGGGCGAGGGTATCGGTCGCGCACACCAGCGCGCTGGTATCGGGGGTCAATACGCCGGCGACATTTTCATAACCCTGTTTCATGGCCAGGCCCGGCAGGGCGGCGGACGGGATCAACTGATGCTGCTCGCAAAAATTGAGGTAGGCCTGATGGCGGCGCTGCCCGGTGGTGACGTCGCTATGCGGTACCCCGAGGAAGCTGATATGCCGATGACCGCCATCGTACAGACGCTGCATCAGCATGTTTACCGCGCCGTTGTCGTCGTAGCAGACGGAGGCGAATCCCGGCGCGTCGCGGGCCAGCAGCACCATCGATTCCCGCCACGGCGTCAGCATCTCTTCGCTAATGCCGGTAAAGCCAAACAGTACCACGCCGTCGATATTGCGGCGGGCGAGGATCCCCAGGTGCTCGCCGACCAGCGCGGGAGAGAACTGGCTTTCCATCATAATCGGATCGTAACCTTGCTCGTAAAAGGCGGGCAGCATGGTCTGTACGGCAAGGTTTTCCGACAGCGAGTCCAGACGGGTGACGATAATCGCCACCACTTTATCGCTCTGACCACGCATCGCCCGCGCTGAGCGGGAGGGCGAGAAGCCGTGCTGTTGCATCACCGCCTCGACCCGTTCACGGGTGCGCTCATTGACGCCGCTTTCGTTATTAAGCACGCGGGATACCGTCGATTTCCCGACGCCGCTTAAGCGCGCGATATCTTTGATGGTCAGCCGGTTTTGCATGCAGAGGTCTCGTCGTGGTCCGATAAAAGTGAGCCTAATGCTACTCAACCAAACCGCAATGAGCAAAGTCTGGTTTACGTCTTGTTTAGTTACGCGGGGTTATCATTAAGACAGTGGCTATAAATTGCCTGTTGCTCGCGGTACTCTCGCGCCGCTTTTACTCACTTACCGGAGATTATATGGACCCCGATCCCACTCCTCATCCTCGATGGAGTTACATCCTTTTCCGGTAAGCCTGCTTAGCACTGCTTTACCGGAAGCGTAAAGCAGTGACGTCCTTGATGTCCCTGCCATAAAAAAATAATACCTGACAGGTAAGGTTCTATCGTGCCTGTCTGTTTTGCCGCGTTCGTCTGTACGAGCGTGGAGGGACTGTTTATGCTGAAAAATATCACCCGGCAGCTGTTTGCACAGCTCAGCCGCCATTTGCCGCGCCGACTGGTTCAGCGCGATCCGTTACCTGATGCCCGCAATCTGGCCACTGCGCCGATTCCGGATTCGTTGGGTAAACACTGCCTGAACGTGGCGGCAATGGACGAAAATGAAATCTGGCGCGCCTTCGAAAGCCACCCGGAAGGGCTTAACGACGCCGACGTTGCGCGGAAAATTGCCCGCTACGGCGATAACCAAATTCCGGCACAAAAACCGGCGCCGTGGTGGGTGCACCTCTGGACCTGCTACCGCAACCCGTTCAACCTGCTGCTGACCGTGCTGGGTATCGTCTCGTATGCGACGGAAGACCTGTTTGCCGCAGGCGTGATTGCGCTGATGGTGGGGATCTCCACGCTGCTCAATTTCATTCAGGAAGCCCGCTCGACCAAAGCGGCGGATGCGCTGAAGGCGATGGTCAGCAACACCGCGACGGTGCTGCGGGTGGTCAACGAACAGGGCGAAAGCCGCTGGTGCGAACTGCCGATTGATCGGCTGGTGCCTGGCGATATCGTGAAGCTGTCGGCCGGGGATATGATCCCGGCAGACCTGCGTATTCTTCAGGCGCGGGATCTGTTCGTGGCCCAGGCGTCGCTGACCGGTGAATCGCTGCCGGTCGAAAAAGTGGCGAGCAGCCGCGACCCGCAGCAGGGCAACCCGCTTGAGTGCGATACCCTGTGCTTTATGGGCACCAACGTGGTGAGCGGAACGGCGCAGGCGATGGTCTTCGCCACCGGCGGCAACACCTGGTTTGGTCAGCTGGCCGGGCGGGTAAGCGAGCAGGAGAGCGAACCCAATGCCTTCCAGAAAGGCATCAGCCGCGTCAGCATGCTGTTGATCCGCTTTATGCTGGTGATGGCGCCGGTGGTGCTGCTGATCAACGGCTACACCAAAGGCGACTGGTGGGAAGCGGCGCTGTTTGCCCTGTCGGTGGCGGTGGGCCTGACGCCGGAGATGCTGCCCATGATTGTCACCTCGACCCTGGCACGCGGGGCGGTGAAGCTGTCGAAACAGAAAGTCATTGTGAAGCACCTCGACGCGATTCAGAACTTTGGCGCGATGGACATCCTGTGCACGGATAAAACCGGCACCCTGACTCAGGATAAAATCGTGCTGGAAAACCATACCGATATTTCCGGTAAGGTCAGCGAGCGGGTTCTGCATTGCGCATGGCTGAACAGCCACTATCAGACCGGGTTGAAAAACCTGCTCGATAAGGCCGTGCTGGAAGGCGTGGATCTGGATGCGGCGCGCCAGCTTTCTGAACGCTGGCAGAAAGTCGATGAAATTCCCTTCGACTTCGAACGTCGCCGTATGTCGGTGGTGGTGAGTGAACAAGACGGCGTGCATCAGCTGATCTGCAAAGGTGCGCTCCAGGAGATCCTCAACGTCTCGACCCAGGTGCGCCACAATGGTGAAATCGTGCCGCTGGACGATACCATGCTGCGCCGTATCAAACGCGTCACCGATACCCTGAATCGCCAGGGGCTGCGCGTGGTGGCGGTGGCGACTAAATATCTGCCCGCCCGCGAAGGTGACTATCAGCGCATTGACGAGTCCGATCTGATCCTTGAAGGCTATATCGCCTTCCTCGACCCTCCGAAAGAGACCACCGCCCCGGCGCTGAAAGCGCTGAAGGCCAGCGGCATTACCGTCAAAATCCTCACCGGCGATAGCGAGCTGGTGGCGGCGAAGGTGTGCCATGAAGTGGGGCTGGACGCCGGCGAGGTGGTCACCGGTAGCCAGATTGAAGACATGAGCGATGACGAGCTGGCGGCGCTGGCCAAACGCACGACCCTGTTTGCACGTCTTGCGCCGTTACATAAAGAGCGCATCGTCACGCTGCTTAAACGCGAAGGCCATGTGGTCGGCTTTATGGGCGACGGCATCAACGATGCTCCGGCGCTGCGCGCGGCGGATATCGGTATCTCCGTGGATGGCGCGGTGGATATTGCGCGCGAAGCTGCGGATATTATTCTGCTGGAAAAAAGCCTGATGGTGCTGGAAGAGGGGGTGATCGAAGGTCGCCGTACTTTCGCCAACATGCTGAAATACATCAAAATGACCGCCAGTTCGAACTTTGGTAATGTCTTCAGCGTGCTGGTGGCGAGCGCCTTTTTGCCGTTCCTGCCGATGCTGCCACTGCACTTGCTGATCCAGAACCTGCTGTACGATGTATCCCAGGTGGCGATCCCGTTTGATAACGTCGACGACGAGCAGATTCAAAAACCGCAGCGCTGGAATCCCTCGGAACTGGGGCGCTTCATGGTCTTCTTTGGCCCGATAAGCTCGATTTTCGATATCCTGACCTTCTGCCTGATGTGGTGGGTGTTCCAGGCCAACGTGCCGGAAGCCCAGACGCTGTTCCAGTCGGGCTGGTTTATTGAAGGGCTGCTGTCGCAAACGCTGATTGTGCATATGATCCGTACGCGGCGGATTCCGTTTGTTCAGAGCCGCGCCGCATGGCCGCTGTTTGCCATGACGCTGGTGGTGATGCTGGTTGGCATCGCTCTGCCGTTCTCGCCGCTGGCGGGCTATCTGCAGCTGCAGGCCCTGCCGCTGAGCTACTTCCCGTGGCTGATTGCTATTCTGGCAGGCTACATGACGCTGACGCAGATGGTAAAAGGCTTCTACAGCCGTCGCTACGGCTGGCAATAACCCGTCTTTGTGCCGACCGTTCTCCCTCAGGGGAGGACGGTCTTTTTGGCATTTCTCTTAAATCTCAGAAAGTTGTGAACCCCGTCATCCCGTTTGCTTGACGCTCTTTTGCGCGCATGTTAACCCAATGTTTTGCTTTTTTTTGGCCCGTCATCAAAAGGAAAACTCATGCTTAACTCTGTGCGCAATGGCCTGCTGACCAGCGGATTATTATTTGGCGCGATGGCACATGCCGCTCCGGCCGGCGATCTGCCGCTGATGCCGTGGCCGGCTCAGGTCGAACGCCCGCAGTCGCCGGGGGCGTTGGTGGTGAATAACGCGCTGACGCTGAACGTGACCGGCGACGTGCCCGGCGACGCCGTGGGCCGCTGGCGCGAGCGCATTGCCCGCCAGACCGGCTGGACGTTACAACCGCAAATGGCGCCGGTTACCACGCCGACAATTAACGTGGTGGTGGCCAAAAAAGTGCCGGCGATTCCTCGTCCTGACAGTGATGAAAGCTACCAGCTGAAGGTGACTGCCGAGGGCGTTACCCTCAAGGCGAATACCCGGTTTGGCGCGATGCGCGGGATGGAGACGCTGCTCCAGCTGATGCAGAACGGCGCCGAGAACACGGCAATTCCTTACGTCACGATTGATGATGCGCCGCGCTTTCCGTGGCGCGGGCTGCTGCTGGATTCCGCTCGCCACTTCATGCCGCTGGAGGCGATCAAACGCCAGATTGACGGCATGGCGGCGGCCAAGCTCAACGTCTTCCACTGGCATCTGACCGATGATCAGGGCTGGCGCTTCGCCTCCACGCGGTATCCGAAACTGCAACAGAAGGCCAGCGACGGGCTGTTTTATACTCAGGCGCAGATGAAAGAGGTGGTGCGCTACGCGGCGGACCGCGGCATTCGCGTGGTGCCGGAAATCGATATGCCCGGCCACGCGTCGGCGATTGCGGTGGCCTACCCGGAGCTGATGAGCGCCCCGGGGCCCTACGACATGGAGCGCCATTGGGGCGTACTGAAACCCGTGCTCGATCCCAGCAAAGAGACCACCTACGCCTTTGCCGAGGCGATGATCGCCGAGCTGGCGGCTATTTTCCCCGACCCGTATCTGCATATCGGCGGGGATGAAGTGGACGACAGTCAGTGGAAAGCGAACCCGACTATCCAGGCGTTTATGCGCGAGAAGGGGCTGGCCGATAGCCACGCGCTGCAGGCGTACTTCAACCGCAGGCTGGAGGCGATCCTCGAAAAATACCACCGGCAGATGGTCGGCTGGGATGAGATTTATCACCCGGACCTGCCGAAAAGCATTCTGATTCAGTCCTGGCAGGGACAGGACGCGCTGGGCGAGGTGGTAAAGCAGGGCTATCGGGGGATCCTCTCCACCGGTTTCTATCTCGACCAGCCGCAGTACACTGCCTATCACTATCGTAATGAAATTGTGCCCCAGGGGCTGAACGGCGTGGATACGATAAGTGATAACGACAGCGCGCAGAGCTGGAGTTTCTCGATGCCACGGCTGAAGGGCAGCGCGGTGGAAGGAAGCTTTACACTGATTAAAGGCGAGGGCGGCTGGCGCGGGTTTATTGATTTCAAAGGCAAATCTCGTCGTGCGGTGCAGGATATTGAATGGGGCGGCGACGATCGGCTGACCTTTCGCGTCGACACCTGGATGGGGGAAACCCGACCGGTGCTGACCGTGAACGACGATAAGCTGGGCGGCTATTTCCTGCTGGGCAACACCCGCTATCCTGTCAGCGGGCAAAGGCTGGAAGCGGTGCCCCAGGGCACGCCGCCGGTGGTCCCGGAGGCGGACCAGCAGAAGAACCTGCTCGGCGGCGAGGCGGCGCTATGGGCGGAAAACGTGGCGGCGCCGGTGCTGGATATTAAACTCTGGCCGCGGGCCTTTGCGGTGGCGGAGCGGTTGTGGTCGGCGCAGGATGTCAACGACAGCGATAACATGTATCAGCGGCTACAGGCGATGGACAGCTGGTCTACGGTGTCGGTTGGCCTGCAGCAACATACCCAGCAGCTGGTGCAGTTCACGCGCTTAGCCAACGGCGGCAGCACGCTGCCGCTGCAAATTCTCGCCCAGGCGCTGGAGCCGGCGCACTACTACACCCGCCAGCATCTGAAATTCCAGGCTAATCATTATCATCTGTTTGAGCCGCTGAACCGCCTCGCCGATGCGTTACCGGCAGAAAGTACGACCGTGCGCAACCTCGATCGTTGGGCGTCGCGTTTGATCAGCGATGCGGAAGACAGCGAAAGCGCGGATGCGCTGCGCCATATTTTTACCCTCTGGCAAAATAATATCGCCGATGCGCAGGCGCTGACGGAAAACAGCTATCAGCTGGCGGCGATAAAGCCGGTGGTGGCGCAGGTGGATAAGCTGGCGACGCTGGGGATACGGTTGACCGATCTGGTGGCGCGGCAGGGCACGCTGGATGATAAAGAGTATGCGTCGGTTCAGGCGCAGCTGGACGAGGCGGCGAAAACGCAGGATGAGCTGGTGATTGCGGCGGTTTATCCGCTGGAGAAACTGCTGCGGGCGACGAAGGTCGAGTAGTGAAACTCCCTCACCCGGCGCGGTAATAAAGGCGCATGGGTGAGGGGATGCGAGGCTTAGCGACGAATGGCGATCGCTTCGATCTCGATTTTCACATCTTTCGGCAGGCGAGCCACTTCCACGCAGGAGCGCGCCGGGAAGGTCGCGTGATGTTCGGTGAAGAACGCTTCATAAGCGGCATTCACGGTGGCGAAGTCGTTCAGATCTTTAACGAATACGGTCGTTTTAACAATGTCGCCGACTTTCAGGCCTGCGGCTTCAACGATAGCTTTGACGTTGTCCAGAGACTGACGCGCCTGAGCGGCGACATCTTCCGGCACGCTACCAGTTTTCGGATCGACGGGGATCTGGCCGGAAGTGATGATCATGCTGCCCAGATCAACACCCTGAACATACGGGCCGATTGCTGCTGGTGCATTTTCCGTCGCGATAGTTTTAGACATGAGTTCTCCTGAATAACAGCATTATTAAGTAGTGACGCAAAATCCTTCGAGTTGCAGCGACGCGGCAAGGGGCGAACCGCCCGCACGGCCGACAAAGAAGCAGCTTGAAGGATAGCGCGTATGGAACCCGGCCATTATAGGGAGCCGGGTTGCCAATACCAACCTCAATTAGTTGGCCAGAACCACATAATGCGAAAACTCTTTTTCACAATATTTGCACTTCAGCGCGATATCGTTTTCCCGCTTTTTCACCGCAAAGCTGGAGGAAACCGGCTCGGCATGGCTGATACAGTTGCTGTTCGGGCAGACCAGCACGCTGTTAATCCGATCCGGCAGATTCGGGCGTGACTTACCGACTACTTCATAATCATCGATGCGGTTGACCGTCGCATGCGGGGCATACAGCGCCAGCTGGTTTACCTGCTCGTCGGTCAGGAACGTATTCTCGATTTTTACCAGGTCCTTGCGGCCCATTTCACCTGACGGCAGGTTCAGGCCGATGGTGATCCGCTGATCCGTTTCGGTCAGTTTGAACAACGTCAGCAGTTTAAAGCCCACCTGCGCAGGGATGTGGTCGATAACGGTGCCACGTTTAATGGCTTCTACCTGCAGTTTATTATCGTGTGTCATGGTCGTTTCCCCTTACAGAGCCAGCTCGCTATTCAGTACCAGTGCCAGTAACGCCTGGCGTGCGAAGATGCCGTTGCCGGCCTGCTGGAAGTACCAGGCGTGCGGCGTTTTATCGACATCGGTGGTGATTTCATCAATGCGCGGCAGCGGGTGCAGCACTTTCATATTGTGACGGGCGCCGTCGAGGTCGGCGGCACGCAGGACAAACTGCGCTTTCACGTTGGCGTATTCCGACGGGTCAAGACGCTCTTTCTGCACGCGGGTCATGTACAGAATATCCAGCTCTCCCATCACTTCATCAATGGCGCTGTGCACGCTCCAGGCAATCCCTTTCTCATCCAGCATATCGAGGATGTACTGCGGCATCGCCAGCGCATCCGGGGCGATAAAGTAGAAGCGGTTGCCGTTGAATTTCGCCAGCGCCTGGGTCAGCGAATGGACGGTGCGGCCATATTTGAGGTCGCCAACCATCGCGACGTTGAGGTTTTCCAGGCGGCCCTGAGTTTCCTGAATGGTGAAGAGATCCAGCAGGGTCTGCGTCGGGTGCTGGTTAGCGCCATCGCCGGCGTTGAGGACCGGGATACCGCCGGAAAACTCGGTCGCCAGACGCGAAGCCCCTTCCTGCGGATGGCGCATCACGATGGCGTCGACGTAGGTGCTGATGACCGAAATGGTGTCGGCCAGGGTTTCCCCTTTTTTGCCCAGCGAGGTGTTGCTGCTGTCGGAAAAGCCCACCACGCTGGCGCCGAGGCGGTGCATCGAGGTTTCAAACGACAGGCGGGTACGGGTGGAGGCTTCAAAGAAACAGCTGGCGATAACCTTATGCTTCAGCAGTTCCGGCTGTGGATTCGCTTTCAGTTTTGCAGCGGTCGCCAGGACCAGTTCGAGGTCTTCTCGGCTGAGATCGTTTATGGAAATGATATGTTTTTGATATAGCGGGTTAGCCATGTTTATCTCCTGACGCCTGGGCAAAAAAAAAGCCCCTTAAATAAGGGGCTTCGAGAATTCATTGAGCAACGGAAAGAAAAACGCTACGCCAGCGCCTGTGTTCAGACGCGGTAAGACAGAATGTCGTACGCAGTAGACCATGCTTCCTCCCGGCAAATCGACCGGCATTATACGCAGCTCAAATTTCGGATCAAGCGATTAGTACACAAACAAGAAAACGATTGCTTCGATAAGGCTGCGCCAGCGCAAAAAACCGTAAAAAAGAGGTGGTATGGCAGTGTGAAGGGGCGTATAAAAACAAAAATGAAAAGCTGTTTTATCTTTGAGGGGTACTATGATCGTTGGTCACATTCACCATCTGCAGGCCTGGCTACCGGATGCGTTGCGTCAGGCGATTGAGCACGTTAAAGCCCACGTGAGCGAAGAGACGTCGCCCGGCAAATACGATATTGACGGTAACAACGTGTTTTATATGATTTCAGAAGATACGACCGAACCTCTTGCCGTCCGCCGCGCGGAATACCATGCGCGCTATCTGGATATCCAGATTGTGCTGCGCGGCCAGGAGGCCATGACCTTCAGCACCCGACCTGCCGCCGGCGCAGCGGACATCGACGGGCTGGCGGAGAGAGATATTGCGTTTCTGTCGGCCGGCGAACAGGAGAAAACCGTCATTCTGAACGAGGGGGATTTTGTGGTCTTTTACCCTGGAGAAGTGCATAAGCCGCTGTGTGCCGTGGGAGAACCGGCCAAAGTGCGTAAGGCGGTAGTGAAGATCCTGATGGCGTAAAAAATCCCCCGCAGGCGCTACGCTTACGGGGGAGGTCATCCGGATGAAGGCTCTTGTGCCGCAATCCGGGGAGATCATCCGCTAGCCGGTCAGGCGCGATAGCACCGCTCCGGGATGATCCGTACCAGATGCGCTATTTACTCAGCGTTGCCACCATCACCGCTTTGATGGTGTGCATCCGGTTTTCCGCCTGATCGAAGACGATGCTTGCCGGCGACTCAAAGACCTCGTCAGTCACTTCCATGCCGCCATGCAGGCCGTATTCCTCCGCCATCTGCTGACCAAGGGTCGTTTGATCGTCATGGAACGCGGGCAGGCAGTGCAGAAATTTCACCTGCGGATTACCGGTCAGCGCCATCATGTTGCTATTCACCTGATAAGCGCGCAGTAACGCAATGCGTTCCGCCCATTTCTCTTTGGCTTCGCCCATCGAGACCCACACGTCGGTGTAGATAAAGTCCGCCCCTTGCACGCCCGCCGCGATATCTTCGGTCAGAGTGATGTTGCCGCCGTTTTTCTGTGCCAGCGCCCGGCATTCTGCCACCAGATTTTCTTCGGGCCAGCAGGCCTTCGGAGCCACCAGGCGCAGATCCAGACCGGTCAACGCCGCGGCTTCGAGCATGGAGTTGCCCATATTGTTGCGGGCGTCGCCTGTATAGACCAGGGTCATTTCGTTAAAGGCTTTCCCCGGCAGATGTTCCTGCATGGTCAATAGATCTGCCAGCAGCTGGGTGGGATGAAACTCGTTGGTCAGACCGTTCCATACCGGAACACCGGCATATTTGGCCAGCGTTTCGACCACTTCCTGACCATGACCGCGGTACTGAATACCGTCATACATCCGGCCCAGCACGCGGGCGGTATCTTTAATGGATTCTTTATGGCCGATCTGGCTGCCGCTTGGCCCGAGATAAGTGACGCGGGCACCCTGATCAAATGCGGCAACTTCGAAAGAGCATCGTGTCCGGGTAGAGTCTTTTTCGAAGATGAGCGCGATGTTTTTTCCAGCCAGATGCTGGATTTCAATACCGTTTTTTTTATCGGTTTTCAGTCTGGCCGCCAGCTTCAGCAGAGCGGTGATTTCTGCAGGGGTAAAATCGAGTAACTTTAAAAAATGCTTCTGGTAAAACGCGGACATGATTCCCTCACATGGCTTAAGCCCCTTATTGAATTAAAATTCAATTTATATGTATGAATATTCATTTGCAACCCCGTGACACAAATCTTTCGCACAAAGGTGGAGGCAATCACGGCGGTATGTGACAATAGAAGTATCTGCCGCACATTATGAGGAACGAGCCATGGCAAACCCGGAACTACTGGAAGAACAGCGTGAAGAAACGCGTCTGATTATCGAAGAGCTGCTCGAAGACGGCAGCGATCCGGACGCGCTGTACACGATTGAACACCATCTCTCTGCCGACGACTTTGAAACGCTGGAGAAAGTGGCTGTCGAGGCCTTCAAGCTGGGTTACGAAGTGACCGAGCCGGAAGAGCTGGAAGTGGAAGAAGGCGAAGTGGTTATCTGCTGTGACATCCTGAGCGAAAGCGCCCTGAAGGTGGAGCTGATTGATGCCCAGGTTGAACAACTGATGACTCTGGCGGAAAAATTCGGCGTCGAATATGACGGTTGGGGTACTTACTATGAAGACCCGAACGGTGAAGAGGGCGATGAAGAAGATGACGACGATCTCGTCGATGAAGACGATGACGGCGTTCGCCACTAAGTAAATCTGCACGTCATCCTTCAGGCCGCGTCTTTGCTGGCTACGCACAGGAACCCCGGCGACATCGTTCTCTATGTTGTCGGGGTTTTCGTCTCGTTATACCCTGAACAATAATATTGTGTCTGTTTGGATGCGATAACGGCCGGCAGTCGTTACCGTATAGCAAGGAACCTCAATGGACTACCCGCAAATACTCGCCCCCGTACGTCACTTTCTGCACTGCCCGACGCCACAGGCGTGGATTGATGAAGCCCGTAAGCCGGAAAATCTCCCGCTGCTGCTGACCGATCATATGGTTTGTGAGCTAAAAGCGGCGCAAAACGCGCTGCTACTGGTGCGTAAATATGTTGCTGATAAAGAAGGGGCCGACGAGCTGCTGGCCTGCCTGAAGCCGTATGAGGACTTTACCTATCGCCGGGGGCCCGAGCCGGATTTCGTCGCGCTGCATAAACGGATTAATAAGAGCGCCATGCCGCAAACCGACGATCCCTGGAGCCGTCAGCTGGTGGACAGCATGGTACTGCTGATTAAAGAAGAGCTGCACCATTTCTGGCAGGTGCGGGAGATGATGCAGGCTCACGCTATCCCGTACGTCAAAATCACCGCCAGTAATTATGCCCGCGGGTTGCGCAGAGAGGTACGCTCCCACGAACCGGTGATGCTCATCGATAAGCTGATTTGCGGAGCCTACATTGAAGCGCGCTCCTGCGAGCGCTTTGCCGCGCTGGCGCCGTGGCTGAATGACGATCTGCAGAAGTTCTATCTGTCGCTGCTGCGCTCCGAAGCGCGGCACTATCAGGACTATCTGGATTTGGCGCAGCAGATTGCCGAAGAGGATATCAGTGAACGTATTCACCAGCTTGGCGAGGCGGAGGCGGCGTTAATTCTCCGACCTGAGGCGGAGTTCCGCTTCCACAGCGGCGTACCGATGGTCGCGGCGTAAAGTGCCTTTCCCCGGAGGCGGGTCCGGACGACCAAACCTGACGAGGCCCGGCTAACGGCGCTGCACGCCTTATTCGGGGTATCTGAGGGGGAGAGCCCGTCGCCCCGGTAAGACCGGGGACGCGCGGCTGACGGGCACGAGCGCTTACAGCGTTTTCAGCATCCGCACTTCGCAATCTACATGACCGGTGCAGCCCAGCGGGCCGTCGATATGTTCGAAACCCAGGCGCTCATACAGCCCGACGGCTTCTTTCAGGAAGGCGGTGGTTTCCAGATAGCAGCGTTTGAAACCCTGCTCGCGGGCATAATCTAACGCCAGCAGCGCCAGCTTTTTCGCCAGTCCCTGCCCACGGGCAGAGGTCATAAAATACATTTTCTGCAGTTCGCAAATATCCGGTTCGCTATGTGCCAGCGGAGCAATGCCGCCGCCACCGACCACCCGACCATCCTGCTCAACCACCCAATAGGCGGAGCCCGGCTGGCTGTAGAGTTCAAACAGCTCATCGAGGTTGGGGTCGGCTACGGTGTAGCCCTTATCGGCCGTCAGCCCGTATTCCGCAGAAACCTGGCGGATAACGTTGGCGATAGCAGCATTGTCTTCAGCGGTGATGCGGCGCAGCGACGCCGTAACGGTCGCGATCGTATTCATACGATTACTCATAGCAAAAAAATGACGGATGGTGTTGTTAATAACATCGGGAGCGGGGGGAGCGCAAGCGGGGATCGCGGATTAAAACGCCCCCTGCCTGAGCAGGCAAGGGGCGGGAGGATTACAGCGCGGCGATGACCGCCTGCTGTTCGATCAGTTTGCTTTTCGCTTCGGCATAACCGTCCAGCTTCTCACGCTCTTTGGCGATCACCGCTTCCGGTGCGCGAGCGACAAAGCCTTCGTTGGCCAGTTTGCTTTCGATGCGGCTGATTTCACCGTCGATCTTCGCCACTTCTTTCGCCAGACGCGCCAGCTCATCTTCTTTGTTGATGAGACCCGCCATCGGGATCAGCAGCTCGGCGCCGTCGATGATTTTGGTCACGGAAACCGGACCTTTGTCGTCGGCTGGCAGTACGATGATGCTTTCCAGACGCGCCATGGACTGCAGGAAGCTCTGGTTGTCGGTCACGCGACGCTGAGCGTCAGCGCTGCAACCGCGCAGCAGCAGTTCGAGCGGTTTGCCCGGGGCGATGTTCATTTCCGCACGGATGTTACGTACGGCAACGATCGCCTGCTTCAACCATTCGGTATCGGCCAGCGCCGCTTCATCAACCTGCGCCGCATCGTAAGCCGGGAACGGCTGCAGCATGATGGTATCCGCATCGATACCGACGATAGTTTTCACACGCTGCCAGATGGTTTCGGTGATGAACGGAATGATCGGATGCGCCAGACGCAGCAGACCTTCCAGCACGGTGACCAGCGTGTTGCGGGTGCCGCGCAGCTCGGCTTCAGATCCGCCGGTCATGACCGGTTTGGTCAGCTCCAGGTACCAGTCGCAGAACTGGTTCCAGGTGAACTCATACAGGATGCCCGCGGCGATGTCGAAGCGGAAGTTATCCAGCGCTTCGCGGTACGCTTTTACGGTCTGGTTGAATTCGGCAAGGATCCAGCGGTCCGCCAGCGACAGGACTTTCTCGCCGCCGTTGAAGCCGCAGTCCTGATCTTCGGTGTTCATCAGCACGAAACGGCTGGCGTTCCACAGCTTGTTACAGAAGTTACGGTAACCTTCCAGACGCTTCATGTCCCAGTTGATGTCGCGGCCGGTGGAGGCCAGCGCCGCCAGGGTGAAGCGCAGGGCGTCGGTACCGTGCGGCTCGATACCGTTCGGGAACTGTTTCTCGGTGCGTTTGGCGATTTTCTCCGCCAGCTGCGGCTGCATCATGTTACCGGTGCGTTTCTCCAGCAGCTCTGGCAGGGAGATGCCGTCAACCATATCCAGCGGGTCAATAACGTTGCCCTTGGATTTGGACATCTTCTGGCCTTCGTCGTCACGAATCAGACCGGTCATGTAGACGGTATGGAACGGTACCTGCGGTTTGCCGTTTTCATCTTTGATGAAGTGCATGGTCATCATGATCATGCGGGCAATCCAGAAGAAGATGATGTCGAAACCGGAAACCATCACGCTGGTCGGGTGGAACTGACGCAGCGCATCGGTGTTTTCCGGCCAGCCGAGGGTGGAGAAGGTCCACAGCGCGGAGGAGAACCAGGTGTCGAGCACGTCTTCGTCCTGGCGCAGCGCGACGTCAGCGGAGAGGTTGTTCTCCTGACGCACTTCGTCTTCGGTGCGGCCTACGTAGACGTTGCCTTCGTTGTCATACCACGCCGGGATACGGTGACCCCACCACAGCTGACGGGAGATACACCAGTCCTGAATATCGCGCATCCAGGAGAAGTACATGTTTTCGTACTGCTTCGGCACGAACTGAATGTCGCCGTTTTCAACCGCTTCTACGGCAGGCTTCGCCAGCACGTCGGCACGCACGTACCACTGGTCGGTCAGCATCGGCTCGATCACCACGCCGCCACGGTCGCCGTACGGCACGGTCAGATCGTGAGGTTTGATCTCTTCAAGCAGGCCGAGCGCATCGATGGCTGCCACCACGGCTTTACGCGCAGCGAAACGCTCCAGATTCTGGAATTCCGCCGGGATCTCTGCGGAGTAAACGTCGGACTCTTCGCCTTTGGTATCGTACACCTGCGCGCTTTCGCGGATGTCGCCGTCAAAGGTCAGGATGTTGATCATCGGCAGGGCGTGACGTTTCCCGACTTCATAGTCGTTAAAGTCGTGCGCCGGAGTGATTTTCACGCAGCCGGTGCCTTTTTCCATATCGGCGTGTTCATCGCCGACGATCGGAATGCGGCGGTTAACCAGCGGCAGCACCACGAATTTACCGATCAGATCTTTATAACGCGGATCTTCCGGGTTAACGGCCACGCCGGTGTCGCCCAGCAGGGTTTCCGGACGGGTGGTCGCCACGACCAGATAATCTTTACCGTCAGCGGTTTTCGCGCCGTCGGCCAGCGGGTAGCGGATGTGCCACATCGAGCCTTTAGACTCGCGGTTTTCCACTTCCAGGTCGGAAATCGCGGTACGCAGTTTCGGATCCCAGTTAACCAGGCGCTTGCCGCGGTAAATCAGGTCTTCTTTGTACAGACGAACAAAGACTTCTTTTACGGCATTGGAGAGGCCTTCATCCATGGTGAAGCGCTCGCGCTCCCAGTCCACGGAGTTGCCCAGGCGACGCATCTGACGGGTAATGGTGCCGCCGGATTCCGCTTTCCACTGCCAGATTTTATCGATAAAGGCATCGCGACCGTAGTCGTGGCGAGTTTTCCCTTCTTCTGCGGCAATCTTACGCTCAACCACCATCTGGGTCGCGATACCCGCGTGGTCGGTACCGGCCTGCCACAGAGTATTTTTACCCTGCATGCGCTGGTAGCGAATCATGGTATCCATGATGGTTTGCTGGAAGGCATGACCCATATGCAAACTGCCGGTGACGTTCGGCGGCGGGATCATGATGCAGAAGCTCTCCTGGCTTTCATCACCATTCGGTTTGAAATAGCCCTGCTTTTCCCAATGCTCGTAGAGCGGCTGTTCGATATCTTGTGGGTTGTATGTCTTTTCCATTATTTCCAGGTTGCCGTATTCAGGTTGAAACCAGCCATGCGGTACGCTTTGTAGCGTTCGCGCGCCAGTTGTTTCAGAGAATCTTCGTAAGGGACAAAGTCTATCACTTCTGTGAAAGCGGTGGCAAAATCTGCAAAGTTTAGCCGCAGACTGATCAGAATATCCCGCGGGCTGCTGTTGCGTTTTTGCGGCCAGGCGATCTCCACCGGCGCTCCGCCTCTGGGGCCTTCTCCCGCCAGATTATGCGGGACGAAGCTTTCCGGAGGGCGGGCCCACAGCGCTTCATCCAGACGGATGGCCTGCTGTTCGTCTTCACAGGCGATAAGCACGCGTTTGCCGCTACGCCAACGTTCTGCGGCAATGTCACACACCAGTTGTTCAACGGCGCTTAAACCGTCTTGTTGTGTGTCGTTGTCCAGAAGGTAGAACGTTGCGTTTTTCATATATGGGGCTTCTTGTGGTGACTTTAAATGCTTAAGCCGGGTGGCGCTGCGCTGACCCGGCCTACAAACGGTATCTTTGCGTAGGCCCGGCAAGCGTAGCGCCGCCGGGCATCAGACGGCAATTACTCTTCGCCAGTAAACCCGGCGCGATTGAGCAGGAACTGCGACAGCAGGGCGACCGGGCGGCCGGTGGCGCCTTTCGCTTTCCCGGAACGCCAGGCGGTGCCGGCGATATCCAGGTGTGCCCAGTTGTACTTACGGGCAAAGCGCGACAGGAAGCAGCCGGCGGTGATCGCGCCGCCAGGACGTCCGCCGATGTTGGCCATATCCGCGAAGTTAGACTCCAGCTGATCCTGGAATTCGTCGCCCAGCGGTAAGCGCCATGCGCGGTCGCCCGCCAGTTCGGATGCGCCGATCAGCTCGTGAGCCAGCGGGTTGTGGTTCGACATCAGGCCGGTGATGTGATGGCCCAGGGCAATCACGCACGCGCCGGTCAGCGTGGCGACGTCAATCACCGCTTCCGGTTCGAAACGCTCAACATAGGTCAGCACATCGCACAGCACCAGACGGCCTTCGGCGTCGGTATTCAGTACTTCAACGGTTTGACCGGACATGGTCGTCAGGACGTCGCCCGGACGATAGGCGCGGCCGCCAGGCATGTTTTCACAGCCGGCGAGGACGCCGATCACGTTCAGCGGCAGTTGCAGTTCAGCAACCATACGCATCACGCCGTAGACCGCCGCCGCGCCGCACATGTCGTACTTCATCTCATCCATGCCTTCGGCAGGCTTGATGGAGATACCGCCGGAGTCAAAGGTCAGCCCTTTGCCGACCAGAACGATCGGACGCGCGTCTTCCGCCGGGTTGCCTTTGTATTCAATCACCGACATCAGCGATTCATTCTGCGAACCGTTGCCAACCGCCAGGTAAGAGTTCATACCCAGCTCTTTCATCTGCTGTTCGCCGATGACGCGGGTGATCACATTCTTACTGTAGGTATCGGCCAGCTGACGGGCCTGAGAGGCCAGATAGGCGGCGTTACAGATGTTTGGCGGCATATTGCCGAGATCTTTGGCCGCTTTGATACCGGCGGCAATGGCCAGTCCGTGCTGGATGGCGCGTTCGCCGCTGGTCAGCTCGCGACGGGTCGGGACGTTGAAGACCATTTTACGCAGCGGGCGACGCGGCTCGCTTTTGTTGGTTTTCAACTGATCGAAGCTGTACAGCGTCTCTTTGGCGGTCTCAACGGCCTGGCGAACTTTCCAGTAGTTGTTACGGCCTTTCACGTGCAGTTCGGTCAGGAAGCAGACGGCTTCCATTGAACCGGTATCATTCAAAGTATTAATGGTTTTCTGAATGACCTGCTTGTACTGACGCTCGTCCAGCTCACGCTCTTTGCCACAGCCAATCAGCAGAATACGTTCTGACAGAATATTTGGCACGTGGTGCAGCAGCAGCGTCTGGCCAGGCTTACCTTCCAGTTCACCGCGACGCAGCAGCGCGCTGATATAGCCGTCACTGATTTTATCGAGTTGTTCGGCAATCGGGGAGAGGCGACGCGGTTCAAAGACGCCGACTACGATACAGGCACTCCGCTGTTTCTCCGGGCTACCGCTTTTTACACTGAACTCCATGCACTACGCTCCTGAATCTTAAAGACAACGACGGTGGCTACGGATAGAATTGAAAGCTTTCGTAACTCATGTCCGCTGTTGCGGTGACTTCGTGTTAATCTTAACGTTATTACGGCTTTGGTTCGTCAGAAAAAAACCTGATACGCGGAACCAGTGAGTCATTTAATCTTAGCGATGATTTCGAAGACCAAAGAGAATAAATGACGTTTAAGCCATGAAACAAGCAATTTTCCTGCAATAAGACGGGTTTTTACGGGCGTATTTATAGTGATAATCATAAGATATCTGGTTCGTGAGACGCTGAAAAGCCAGTTGGCGATCCTGTTCATCCTGTTACTGATCTTCTTTTGCCAGAAACTGGTCAGGATCCTTGGCGCCGCGGTGGATGGCGATATCCCGACAAATCTGGTGCTCTCGCTGTTAGGGCTGGGCGTACCGGAAATGGCGCAGCTCATTCTGCCCCTGAGTTTATTCCTCGGGCTGCTGATGACGCTGGGCAAACTGTATACCGAAAGTGAAATCACGGTGATGCATGCCTGCGGCCTGAGTAAGGCCGTGCTGGTGAAAGCGGCGATGATCCTCGCGCTGTTTACCGGCGCGGTGGCGGCGGTCAACGTGATGTGGGCCGGCCCCTGGTCGTCTCGCCATCAGGATGAAGTGCTGGCGGAGGCGAAAGCCAACCCCGGTATGGCGGCGCTGGCCCAGGGCCAGTTTCAGCAGGCCAGCGACGGCAGCGCCGTGCTGTTTATTGAAAACGTCAACGGCAAGCGCTTCCATGATGTCTTCCTGGCGCAGCTGAAGCCAAAAGGTAACGCGCGACCTTCCGTCGTGGTGGCCGATTCCGGCGAACTGACGCAGAAGAAAGACGGCTCGCAGGTGGTGACCATGAATCAGGGTACCCGCTTTGAAGGTACGGCGATGCTGCGCGATTTCCGCATTACTGATTTTAAAAATTACCAGGCCATTATTGGCCATCAGGCGGTGGCTTCGGATCCTGACGACACCGAACAGATGGGCATGCGCGCGCTGTGGCGCACCGATACCGACCGCGCGCGCGCTGAGCTGCACTGGCGCTTCACGCTGGTGGCAACGGTGTTTATTATGGCGTTGATGGTCGTTCCGCTGAGCGTGGTGAACCCGCGTCAGGGCCGCGTGCTGTCGATGCTGCCGGCGATGCTGCTGTATCTGGTCTTCTTCCTGCTGCAAACCTCGATTAAGTCAAACGGCGGTAAAGGTAAAATCGACCCGATGATCTGGATGTGGGGGATTAACCTGCTCTATTTCGCGCTGGCCGTGCTGCTGAACCTGTGGGATACGGTGCCGATGCGCCGCTTCCGTGCCCGTTTTAACAAAGGAGCGGTGTGATGCAGGCGTTTGGCGTACTCGACCGTTATATCGGTAGGACGATTTTCAACACCATCATGATGACGCTGTTCATGCTGGTTTCGCTCTCGGGCATTATCAAGTTTGTCGACCAGTTGAAAAAAGCCGGCCAGGGCAGCTACGACGCGCTCGGTGCCGGGCTGTATACCATCCTCAGCGTGCCAAAAGATGTGCAGATTTTCTTCCCGATGGCAGCGCTGCTTGGCGCACTGCTTGGCCTGGGGATGCTGGCGCAGCGCAGCGAACTGGTGGTGATGCAGGCCTCCGGCTTCACCCGGTTACAGGTAGCGCTGGCGGTGATGAAAACCGCGATTCCGCTGGTTCTGCTGACTATGGCGATCGGGGAGTGGGTGGCGCCGCAGGGCGAGCAGATGGCGCGTAATTATCGCGCCCAGCAGATGTACGGCGGTTCGCTGCTGTCGACCCAGCAGGGGCTGTGGGCGAAAGACGGCCATAACTTCGTGTATATCGAACGGGTGAAAGGAAACGATGAACTGGGCGGCGTGAGTATTTACGCCTTTAACGACCAGCGTCGTTTGCAGACCGTTCGCTACGCCGCCTCGGCGAAATTCGACAACGATAATAAAGTCTGGCGCCTGTCGCAGGTTGATGAGTCTGACCTGACCGACCCGAAACAGATCACCGGCTCGCAGATGGTCAGCGGCACCTGGAAAACTAAGCTGACGCCCGACAAGCTGGGCGTGGTGGCGCTGGATCCGGATGCGTTGTCGATCAGCGGCCTGCATAACTACGTGACCTATCTGAAATCCAGCGGACAGGACCCGGGACGCTATCAGCTCAACATGTGGAGCAAAATCTTCCAGCCGCTGTCGGTGGCGGTGATGATGCTGATGGCGCTGTCGTTTATCTTCGGCCCGCTGCGCAGCGTGGCGATGGGGGTAAGGGTTGTCACCGGGATCAGCTTTGGCTTTATCTTCTACGTGCTGGACCAGATTTTTGGCCCGCTGACGCTGGTCTACGGCATCCCGCCGATTATCGGCGCGCTGCTGCCAAGCGCCAGCTTCTTCCTGATCAGCCTCTGGCTGATGATGCGTAAGGCGTAAACGACCCGCGACTCCTCCCGTCGGGAGGAGTCGTTACAGCGCGGGCGGCCTGTCAATATTGTTTAAAAACCCTTTCACGCAGCTTTCCTGATGACGGAACAGCGTCACTATCTCACTCACCGCCTTACCGTCCCGTTCTTTACTCCATGCCAGCGACAGCGGTGAAGGCTGTCGACGATTCTCCACCTCTTTGGCTATCAGACTGCCGTTATCAAGCCACGGCTGACAGACATTGCGCGGCAGAAAGCCGACGCCCACCCCGGTAATATGGCACTGTAATTTAGTCTGCATGTCCGGGACTTTTATTTCCTTCTGTCCGGAGAGCAGCCAGGCCACGCGCTTGGTGAGATTGCGGGAGGTATCTTCGATATTAATAGCCGGGAAAGCGCGCAGCGGTGCATCGTTAATCACCCCTTCGACGGCCGCCAGCGGATGATGCGGCGCCACCACAAAGACCCAGCTGATTTCCCCGAGCGGCAACAGATTAATTGAGTTGGAGAGCGATTCCGAACCGGTGACGCCAATCGCCAGGTGGTAGTCGCCATACAGCATGGCATCCCAGACCCCCATATAGACCTGGCGGGAGACCTGAAACTGGGTAAACGGGAATCGCTGATGCAGATGGCTGAGCAGCAGGGCCACGGCGAGGTTGTCGTACAGCAGATTGTTGATAACCAGATTCACCTGGCGTTCGACGCCGTCATTGACCTGGCTTAGCTCATCGGGCATCGCCTCCAGCCAGCTTAGCCACTGCAGGCAGCGCTCAAGCAGATGGGTGCCGGCGGGGGTCAGACTGACCGAGCGTGTGGTTCGCAGAAACAGCGGTGTACCCAACGATTCTTCCAGCATTTTGATGCGGTAGCTGATGGCGGCCGGGGTTTTGAACAGGCTCTCGGCGGCGCGGGAAAAACTCCGGGTTTCCGCCACGCGAATAAAGGTGCGGATCGTTTCATGGTCCATCATTACAGTGTCCCCCTGATACATGCGTTACCAGACACTGCTGCGCAACATGCACTCCCAGCAGAGTGTCTGCGCCAGAGGTGTGTCCGTGTGCCAGCAGGTGACGAATGGCGTGGTGAGTCCTTGTGCGATGAGCACCGACAGCCAGGTGACGCAGGAGATGGATAAGCGTGGTCGAAAAGCGCCCTTGACTGGCGTGCAGAAGATAACAAGCGCTTACCGTCGTTGTCAGCTGTTGCAGCGTCCGGGCCGGGGGGAATTGCTCGATTTTGCGAGGCAACTCGCGAAGTGGCGCGGCGCAGTACAGAACGGCCAGCGCACCGACCAGCATATCGTCCATGGAGGGGGTCAGTCCGGGGCCGAGTCCGATCAGCGTTTCTGCGTCGGCAAAGCCGTTGTTCAGCAGCCTGAACAGGCGCTGCTGTGGCGCATCTGCACGGTTCACCGCTTCTGAGAGGCTGCCGCAAAGCCCGGTATTCTGAGGATAAGCGGATAAAAAAGCCGCCAGTGGCTGCAAGGGATGAGTAGGGAGTGAGGGGGTAATATGCCGACGAGGAGCGCGCAATCGCAGCGCCCGCCAGTGTAAAACGCCGGCAAACAGAGTGAGCACGGTGCCAGGAGAGAGGATGCTGCGCAGATAATCATACTCCTGACAGCGCAGCAGCCAGCCCATGGGGGGCAGGTTTGTTCCGCCGCGCAGCAGGGTCAACAGCGTGCCATCCTCATGCTGCAGATTAATGGCCTGGCTAAACAGGCTATGACAACGCCACTCGCCGTCCGGGAGCGGATGGCTGCAGCCAGAGGCAAGCGGCGTCAGGATCATATCAGGCTGCCTGGATATTCATCGCCTGGGCCAGCGCTTCCAGCGCCTGCTCGAAGCAGGCCAGCGGGGCGCGGACGGTTCCGGCACCCACCTGGCCAATCCCGGCCTCCTTGTGGGCAATGCCGGTATTAATGATTGGCGTGATGCCGGTTTCCACGACCCGACGAATATCGAGCCCCAGGCAGGCCCCCTGGAAGTTCCACGACGGGATCTGCAACAGCGGGTTATGCTGAAGATAAATCTCGCCCATCTCCTCTGATGTTTCCTGGGCCGCCTCCATCCCGCCTGCGCCAACGAAGCGGGTAACGCCTGGGGCAGCAATCATCGCCGCGCCGCCGATGCCGTAGGTTTCCGTTATTGCGCTGTCGCCGATGTCCGGGTTGGCATCTGCCTGGCTGTAGCCGGTAAAGAACAGCCCCTGCGGGGTATTCACCGGCGCGGTAAACCAGCGGTCGCCGAGGCCGCTGACGCGGATGCCGAACATCTGGCCGTTGCGGGTCATGGCGGTGACCACCGAGCCTGCTTTAATTTCTGCGGCGGCATCCATGGCGGCTTTACAGTAGGCCATTGCCAGGTTGAGGAAGAACTGATCGGTGACGCTGAGGAACTCCAGCACTTCACCGGTCTGGGTTTTATCTCGTTCCTGTCCGGCGATGCGCGGGGCAAGGGTACGCATCAGCAGCGCCGAGGCGGCGATGTTGCGCTGGTGGAACTCGTCGCCCATGGTGATGGCCTGCGCCATCAGCGCCGACAGGTCAAGGCCCTCTTCGAAGGTGCTTAGCGCGTCGCTGAGTACCGGGGCGAGGGTATCGCGCATCCAGCGCAGACGGGTTTGCACGTCAGGGCCGTAAGCGCCAAAGCGCATCACTTTGCCGATTCCTTCGTTGAGGTTGCAATAGGCTTCATTGCCGTGCACCGCATCGCGCACCACAATCACCGGCATGCTGGCGGAGGTAATACCGCCCATCGGACCCACTGCCCGGACGTGATGACAGGGGACAAAGGCGACCTCTCCTTGCTCCAGCAGCTGCAAAGCATGGGCTTCATCATCAGCCCAGCCTTCAAACAGACAGGCCCCGAGACAGGCCCCGCGCATCGGGCCGGTCATCTCCTGCCAGCGGATTGGCGGCCCGGCATGCAGCAGCACGCGGCCTTCACGCAGTTCGGGGATAACGCTGGCGGCGGGTTTAACGTCGAGCCAGTGCGGGCGGGCGGCTTTAATACGGGCGATCACCGCGTCGTTTGCTTGATTAATGCTGGTGTACATAGCTACCTCTTACAAAAATAGAGTCAAAAGTTCAGTTGCTTAAGCAGGGCCGCCAGATGCGGATTGCCGCCGGCTATCGGCGCCCACTGGAAATGCACCACCGGGCAACCGGCCTGCTGCAAATCACGGGCAAAGCTGCGCAGGCCAACGTTGATCACCTGCACGCCGTTGAGCAGCGCCGGGGGAGCGACAGGCGCCGGGTGTTGACGGGGAGCCACCAGGTAATGCGCCAGCAGCACCGCCTCCTGCAAGGTGTTCATTACGATGACGTCGCCGTTGAGCAGGGCGTCGATTTGTTGGGAGCGAGGCTGGGGATCCTGTTCGGTGCCGGTGACGGTGGCGATAACCGTCAGCGGTTGCTCAGGGCCACGGGCGCTGCGGACGGTGTTAATGGCCTCCAGCAGCGCGCCCGCCGGATCGTCACAGGCGCCATAGCCGAGCACGATGTCTACCAGCAGCACCCCGGTTTCCGGCTGCTGGCTGAGTTTCTCGATCTCCTGTGAACGGGTGGTTGGGTCGATCATCGGGTGCGGGCGTCCCACCGTCCAGGCGTCGTCGCCAAGATCGATCAGGCGATGACCCTGGGCTTCCAGCATCACGCCGTCCGGGTGATGAGCATCAGTTTCCACCCCCAGATGCTCCGCCAGTAGCATCGCCGCCTCAGCGGCGAGCGTACCGCCTGCATACAGGCCAAGGATCTGCTTACCACGTTGTGGTGCCTGCGAAGCCGCTATCTGCTCGACGCTCGCCAGCATAGCGGCCAGGCGCGCGGCTTCAGCCAGTGAGCTGGCGAACCAGATATTGCCCTCCTGCGCCCGGGCGGGTTTGCTGCCGAGAAACAAGGCGACGACGGGCTTAGACAGCTTTTTCATGGCGCTGATAATGGTCTGCCTGACTGATTCAGCAGGGGGCTTGGAGACGAAAGCGATCACCTTGCTTTGCTCGTCTGCCGCCAGCATCTCCAGCGCCGTCAGGGCGCTGAGGCCCCCGATCTGCTGATTCAGATCGCGTCCCCCTAAACCCATCGCATGAGTCACGCCCTGGCCGAGCAGCGCTACCTGTGAGGTCAGCTCCTGGATGCCGGTGCCCGAAGCGCCAATCACCCCGATACAGCCCGCAGGCAGAATGTTGGCGAAGGCCAGCGGCGCTCCGGCGATGGCGGCGGTGCCGCAGTCGGGCCCCATCACCAGCAGACCGCGCTCGCGGGCGTATTGTTTCAGGGCCCGCTCCTGCTCCAGCGGCACGTTGTCAGAAAACAGCATCACATTTTTACCGCTCTCCAGCCCCTGACGGGCCACGCCCGCCGCGTACTCCCCGGCGACGGAGATCAGCACCAGGTTTGCCTCCGGCAGCTTCGCGCAGGCGCTCTCCCAGCGGCGCGCCTTTTGCAGACGCAGGCCGCTGCTTTGCCCCTGGGCAATGGCGTTTAGCTCGGCGTCCAGTCGCTGCTGGATCAGGGTGAGAATATCGGCGACCGGCTGACGGGTGCGGATTGCCGCGCAGATATCGTTCGGCGTTGCCTGGGCAAATTCTTCATGCCAGAAGCCCGTCGACTCCAGCAGCGCTTTGTTAGCGGGGGTGCCCATCATCACCGAGACTTCTTCGACATCGTCAATGGCGCTCAGCTTACGGGAGATAAGCATCAGGCTGACGGAGTCCTGAAAACTGCCTTTTTTTACGAATGCGTAAATCATCACAGACCTCGGGTTATTTCTTCTCTTTCAGGAACAGCATGCCGACCAGACCCACGACCAGTAACGCCGCGGAGACGTAGAAGCTGGAGGCAAGACTGCCGGTCATATCGCGAGCGGCGCCGGCAATCACCGGAGCCAGTATGGAGGAGCTCATACCGATAAAATTGAACAGGCCGAAGGCGGAGCTGTAGTTGTTCTCATCGACGCTGTCGGCGACCAGCGCCACCAGAACCGGATCCAGCGCCAGCTTGCCGACCAGGCCGTAAACGCACAGGGCGACGATTACCCCGGTCATATTCGGCATCCAGATGATGGAGAGCATGCTGAGAATGGCCACCGGCACCAGTACCAGAATCAGCGGCTTACGTTTACCCAGACGGTCGGAGAGCGAGGAGAAGAGCAGCGCGCCAGGGATTGAGATCCAGGCGACCAGCGAGGTGATAAAGCCGGTTTCGCTGCCCGCAATGCCGCGCTCGCTTTGCAGGTAATAGGGCAGCCAGGTGAGGATCACGAAGAAGCCAAACAGGCTGCAAAACACCATCAGATAGACCAGCAGCAGATTGCGGTTTTTGAACAAATCGGTGAATTTGCTTTTCGGTTTCGCCACCCCGCCTGCCTCGACGGGCTGGCGCTTTTTCTCTTTGACAAACAGCCAGATAGCCAGCCCGGTCAGCAGAGTAGGGATCGACATGACAAAGAACGGTGTACGCCAGCTGTAGCCCTGGTCATACACCAGCCAGCTGGAGGCCATCAGCCCCAGCGCAATACCAAAAGCCATGCCGCTGTTGATGATGGCGCTGCCGAGCGAACGGTATTTTTTGGGGATTTGCTCTGAGGAGAGGCCGTACTGCGGGCCGTAGTAGGTGCCTTCGCCAGCGCCGGTGACGACCCTGGCGAACAGCAGGGTGCTCCAGCTTTTGGCCCAGCCGGTGACGGCGGTAAAGGCCCCGAACAGTAAAAATCCAGGAATAAGGACTTTTTTCTTGCCTATTTTATCTCCGAGGATCCCGGCCGGAACCTGTAATAAAGCGTAAGAGAAATAAAAGACCGAATTCATTAATCCGAGCTGGGTGCCTGATAAACCAAATTCTTTTTCCAGTTCCCCCATGACCGGGTTTAATACCGTGCGGTCGGCATACATAAATATCCAGCCGAGCCAGAATAAAAAGATAGTCACCCACCAGGCGGGGATCCCTCTTTTGTGCGGGGCCACCGCATCGTTGAGTTGTGCAGACATGGTTTGTCTCCTGTAGATAATGTTGCCGCCGCCAGTCCCGGCGGGTGTTCTGTGGCTAAACCTACAGTAGAAACAGGGGTATTCTGGTGAAGCAGATCACACTCACCTGATTGTGAGATTTTTTTTCTTCACGCCGTCTGGATTATTAAAAATATTTAAAAGAAGCCATTGTTAGAATTAATTTAATAACCATGGTGGACTGAGGTTTAATTTTTAAATTGTTCTTTCGAGTCGGTCAATAATGATATTGCTCACATTTTATGATGATTATTTCGTTATGTTTTCAGGCAATATTATTAACCGGAGAATAACATGAAAAAGACCATCGTCATTGCGCTGGGGGGGAATGCTCTGCTGGCACGCGGTGAAGCGTTAAGCGCCGAAAATCAGTACCGTAATATTGCGCAAATTGCCGATGTGGTGGCCAGTCTGAGCCAGGAGTATCAGGTGGTGATTGTGCACGGTAATGGCCCGCAGGTGGGGCTGCTGGCATTGCAAAATCAGGCTTACAGCGACAGCCCGGCGTGGCCGCTGGATGTGCTGGTGGCCGAGACCCAGGGGATGCTGGGCTACATGATTGCTCAGGTGCTGGGCAGCCGGGCCGGGATCCCACCGGTCGTCACCCTGTTGACCCGAGTGGAAGTGGACGCCGCCGACCCGGCGTTTCGCCAGCCCGGGAAATATATCGGTCCGGTGTGGGCTGCGGAGGAGCAAAGTGCGCTGGAGGCCCGCTATGGCTGGCAGATGAAAAAAGACGGCGACTATGTTCGCCGGGTCGTGCCGTCGCCAAGACCACAAAAAATCCTTGAGCGGCAGGCCATTAGTCAGCTGCTGGCCGACGGCAACGTGGTGATTTGTGCGGGCGGCGGCGGCACGCCGGTGGTGGAGGAAAACGGCAGTTATCAGGGCATGGAGGCGGTGGTGGATAAAGATCTGGCGGCGTCGGTTTTGGCTCAGTCGCTGCAGGCAGAAGCGCTGCTGATCCTCACCGAGGCTGACGCCGTTTATCTTGACTGGGGTACCCCAAAAGCGCGCGCATTGCGCACGGCCACCGTGGACGATCTTCGGCCGCTGGCCGTGCCGGATGGTGCAATGGGGCCGAAAGCGGAAGCCGCGATCCAGTTTGTTGAGATGACTGGTCACCCGGCGTACATCGGCGCGCTGCGCGATGCCCCAGCCATCCTGCGGGGCGAAAAAGGCACCCTTATCGCCCCGGCAGCGGTGTGCGTCTGACTAGCGCCGTCTGCCGCCCAGCAAACTTCCGAGCATGCCACGCACAATCTGATTGGTGATTTGCCGCGTGGCGCTTTTCGCTGCCGTTTGTACCAGACCGTCGCGCTTGCCGCCGCGCGGGCCGGTCGTGCCGAACAGAATATCTTTCAGGCCGCCTAAAATGCCGTCGTCGAGGTCAGCGGTGGCCCCTTTTGCCGGCGGCGCATTTTGCTGTTCGCTGGTGGCCTGCACGCCCTGCTGCAATTTCTCGAAGGCGGACTCCCGATCCACTTCATCCTCATATTTGCCATACAGCGGGGAGTGATTGATGAGCCCGTTGCGTTCATCATCGGTCACTGGCCCCATTCGTGAGCAGGGGGCAATTACCATCGCGCGCTCGACCACCGAAGGGCTGCCTTTTTCATCGAGGAAGGAGATCAGCGCTTCACCGGTGCCCAGCTCCTGGATAGCCTGCTCGGTGCTGAAAGCCGGGTTGGCGCGCATGGTCTGCGCCGCGGTTTTCACCGCTTTCTGATCTTTTGGTGTAAAGGCGCGCAGGGCGTGCTGAACGCGGTTGCCCAACTGGCCGAGAACCGCATCGGGAATATCCGACGGGTTCTGCGATACGAAGTAAACCCCCACGGCTTTGGAACGAATCAGGCGGATAACCTGCTCGATTTTATCCAGCAGCACCTGAGGCGCATCGTTAAACAGCAGATGCGCTTCATCGAAGAAAAAGACCAGCTTCGGCTTTTCCAGATCTCCGGCTTCCGGCAGGCGCTCGTAGAGCTCCGAGAGCATCCACAGCAGGCTGGCGGCGTAGAGTTTCGGCATCTGATACAGCTTTTCGGCGCTGAGGATATTAATCACCCCTTTGCCGTTCTCGTCGAGACGCATCCAGTCCTGGATGTCGAGCATCGGCTCGCCGAAAAAGTGCTCCGCTCCTTGCTGTTCCAGAGTCAGCAGGCCGCGCTGGATGGCGCCGACCGAGGCGCTGCTGATGTTGCCATACTGGTTTTGAAAAGCTTTGGCGTTGTCGCCGATATACCGGGTGATGGCGCGCAAATCCTTAAAGTCGAGGAGCAGCAGACCGCGGTCGTCGGCGATGCGGAAGATAATATTCAGCACCCCGGACTGGACTTCGTTAAGATTCAGTAATCGCGACAAGAGCAGCGGCCCGAGATCGGACACCGTCGCCCGGACCGGGTGGCCTTTCTCGCCGAAAATATCCCATGTCACCACCGGGTTAGCGTGGGGCTGCCAGTCGGTGACGCCGATTTTTTCCAGCCGCGCCTGCAGTTTCTCCGAATTTTGGCCCGCTGCGGCGATCCCGGTCAGGTCGCCCTTCACATCGGCCATAAAGACCGGCACGCCGATTTCTGAAAAAGACTCCGCCAGCTTTTGCAGGGTGACGGTTTTACCGGTGCCGGTCGCACCGGTAATCAGGCCGTGACGGTTAGCCATTCCCGGCAGTAAATGCAGCTGTTTTTCCCGCGTGCGGGCAATCAGCAGGGGTGCGCTCATGATCGATTCCTCCATTTATCCTGCGTCGATTATAGGCAAACTGGCCGTAAACCGATGTGAGAAATCGCTATATTCGCCTGGCGTGACGTTGATTTCTCTCAGGCGCAATGGTGTTGAATGAGCGCGATGCTCCGTTCCGTCTCGCGGCGGATATCCTCTTCGCTCCAGGATGCCAGCTCCGGCGCAAACGGTTCGAACGCATACACCCCCTGATAACCCCGGGCTTCAAGGTGTTTGATTTGCTCACAGGTTTGCAGCCGATCTTTTTCCGTCAGCATGATTCGTTCGTCGTCGGTCAGGTTTTCCCGTGGGCGGGCGTCTTCCACGCCGGAAAGGTGCACCAGCCCGATGTCAGCGATATCCACCTGGCTAAACTCGGCATCCGCCTGCGGATAGAGATGGTGGTGGAAGGTATCAATCAGTAGCTTAAACGGTACCTTCGCATCGCGGATGAGCGTCTGCGCCTGTGCCGCAGATCGCAGTGAGCTCTGCGGGAAACCCAGCGGTTCAACCAGGCCCCGCACGCCGTAAAACGAAAACAGCGGCGACAGATCGCGCAGCGCACTCAGGGTTTCGCTGGCCGGCACCTCGCTGCCATCGTTGAGCGGACACAGGACCAGCGATTTGGCGCCAATGGCTCTGGCCTCTTGCAACAAAGATTCGGCCAGGCCGCGAACCTGCTCCGTGCGGCGGTTAAATGGGTATACCGCATTGATGGTCAAAATCTCAATATGGTAGCGGTCGGCCAGCTCGCGCACCTGCTGATGACTCAGATCGTCGGTCACTTTTCCTGTGGGCAAATCATTACGCAGCTCGACCTTATTCAGCCCAAGACTGTTCACCAGACGGAAAAAGGCCTCGATGCTCAGGGATGGGGCGATCTTGCGATTAAGACAGAAACGTTGCAGTGCGATAGCCATGTGGCTCTCCTGAATGACGATAGATTGGGTTTATTCGATCGACTGTAAGTCAAAACATTTATTTCATAATTAGCAATGGATGAAATGGTGGATCTTTGAGCTGCTTCGCAAATAATCGTACTTTCCCGCTCTAAGTCACATCGGGTACAGATGGCGTCGCAGCTGAATCTTATCGGGGGCGCTTTCTTGACGAAACTCGCGAACCGCGGCCGGGAAATGCGACGGTCATCACCAAAATAGAATTTCATTCTACGTCAACATTGAAATATAAGTTTCATTTTACTACGGTTATAGCACAGCAAAATCGGAACGGGGCCGCAGCGTTGGCCTTCCCACATCATGAGGCGAGAAGATGACGATCACAGGAAACTTTATTGGCGGGAAAACCGTCACCAGCAGCAGCAATGAAACGATGCCGGTGTATGACCCGGCGACGGGCAAGGTGGTGCGCGAAGTCACTTTGTCGACCGCTCAGGAAGTCTCTGATGCCATTCAGGTTGCCCGTGATGCGTTTGAAAGCTGGTCGCGCACCACGCCGCTACGCCGCGCCCGCGTCCTGTTCAACTTTAAAATGCTGCTTGAGCAACATGCTGAAGAACTGGCGGGAATCATCGTTAGCGAGCACGGTAAAGTCTGGTCGGACGCACTGGGCGAGCTGACACGTGGTCTGGAAGTGGTTGAATTTGCTTGCGGTATTCCACATCTGATTAAAGGTGAATACTCCTCTGATGTCGGCACCGGCGTGGACAGCTATTCGCTGATGCAGCCGCTGGGTGTTGTGGCGGGGATTACGCCGTTTAACTTCCCGGCGATGGTGCCGATGTGGATGTTCCCGCTGGCGCTGGCCTGCGGCAACAGCTTCGTCCTCAAGCCACCGGCGCTGGCCCCGACGGCCGCGGTACGCCTGGCTGAACTGCTGAAGGAAGCAGGCCTGCCGGATGGCGTCTTTAACGTTGTGCACTGCAGCAACGACGATGCCGAGCAGCTGTATACCGATCCGCGTATTGCGGCGGTCAGCTTCGTGGGCTCTTCCGGTGTTGCCGAATATATCTACAAAACTGCCAGCGCCCACGGCAAACGCGTGCAGGCCTTTGGCGCAGCGAAAAACCACGCGATTGTGATGCCGGATGCGGATCTGGATGCCACGGTGAATGCGATTATGGGCGGGGCGTTTGGTTCTGCGGGCGAGCGCTGCATGGCGCTGCCGGTCGTGGTCGCGGTAGGCGATGAAACGGCGGATAAGCTGATTGCACGTCTGAAGCCGCTGGTGGAAGCGCTGAAAGTCGGGCCGGGATGTATGCGCGGCAAAGAAGAGAACGAAATGGGCCCGGTGGTTTCCGATACCCATCAGAAGAAAGTGCTGGGCTATATCGATAAAGGCGCCAGCGAAGGGGCGAAACTGGTCGTCGACGGGCGTAAGCTGCGCGTGTCAGGCTATGATGACGGGTACTATGTCGGCGGTACGCTGTTCGACAACGTGACGCCGGATATGACCATCTGGCGGGAAGAGATTTTTGGACCGGTACTGGGTATTGTCCGCGTGGCGGACTATCACAGCGCGCTGGAGCTGGTGAACAGCCACGAATTTGGCAACGGCAGCGCCGTCTTTACCAGCAATGGACACACCGCCCGTGAATTCGTGCATGATGTCCAGGCCGGGATGGTCGGGGTGAACGTGCCGGTTCCGGTACCGATGGCTTTCCACAGCTTCGGCGGCTGGAAGCGCTCGGTATTTGGCGCCCTCAACGTCCATGGTCCTGACGGCGTGCGCTTCTACACCCGCATGAAAACCGCCACCGTGCGTTGGCCGCAAGGGCAGCAAACCGTATCTGAATTCAGCATGCCGACCTTAGGTTAATCGGCGAAGGAGAACGCCATGTCGTTACTGGCTAAATCACGAAAAGAGGGGCAGATCCAGCACATCACGCCGCAAAGCGCCGGCTGGCGCTATATCGGTTTTGATGTGTGGATGCTGAAAAAAGGGCAGAGCATTACGCTGGAAAGCGGCGAACGCGAGCTGTGTCTGGTGCTGGTTGCCGGGCTGGCGTCGGTCAAAACGACGAAGGCCGACTTCCCAGGGTTGGGACAGCGCATGTCGCCGTTTGAACGTACCCCGCCGTGGGCGGTGTACGTCCCGACGCAGGACAAGGTGGAAGTGACGGCGGATTCTGACCTTGAACTGGCGGTGTGCAGCGCGCCGGGTAAAGGTACGCTGCCGGCGCGGGTGATTCGTCCGCAGGATGTGGGCGTTGAGCATCGTGGCAAAGGGCGTAATCAGCGTCTGGTGCACAATATCCTGCCGGATAATGCGCAGGCCGACTGTCTGCTGGTGGTGGAGGTGTATACCGACGAAGGCGCCACCAGCTCCTGGCCGTCGCATAAACACGATACCGCGCAGCCGGGCAAAGAGACCCAGCTGGAAGAGACCTACTATCACCGTTTCGATCCGCCGCAGGGCTTCGCACTCCAGCGAGTGTATACCGATGACCGCAGCCTGGATGCCTGCATGGCACCGTACAACCACGATGTGGTGATGGTGCCGCGCGGCTATCATCCGGTCGCGACGATTGCCGGGTATGACAGTTATTATCTGAACGTGATGGCCGGGCCGGAGCGCAAGTGGTTGTTTACCTGGGAAGAGGACCACGCGTGGATCAATAGTCCTGACTATCCTCGTCACGACTGACGGATCGCAAGAGTTAAAAGGGCCGCTAAGTTTTGCTTAGCGGCCCTTTTTGTCTTCTGTTGTTCCCCGGTGGCCTTCCGGAGGTATTCCCCGGTGGCGCTGCGCTTACCGGGGCTACATCGGGAGAGGGGCGCCCGGATCAGGTGCTGGTGCGGCAATCCGGGAGGTTTCGCGACGGCGCCGGTGATCTTCCCCGGTGGCGCTGCGCTTACCGGGGCTACATCGGGAGAGGGGGCAGGGTCAGGCGAGGTTCTGCTGGGTTTGCGGTTCTTTGCTGCTGTTCAGCGCCAGTGAAACGGCCAGCGTCTGGGCCAGGCACAGAGAAGCTACCTGGGAGCGGAAACCGTCAACCTGCGCTTCACGTACTACAAAGCAGACATCGCTGAAGGCCGCGAGCGGACTGACCTGGCTGTCGGTTATTGCAATCTGTCGCGCTTTGCGCTGGGCGCCAAGTTCAACCAGCTCGACCACTTCACGCGCGTAGGGCGAGAAGCTCACGGCGACCACCACGTCTTTCGGCCCCACCAGGCTCAGCTGCTCGGTGAACATGCCGCCGAGACCATCGATCAGGAACGCTTTACGATCAAGATGACGCAGCGCATAGGTCAAATAGGAAGCGACGCTAAACGAGCGGCGCAGGCCAATCACATAGATATTCTCCGCCTCCGCCAGCAGGCCGACCGCGCGCTCGAGATCATCGCCAGAGGTCTGCATCGCTAGCTGCTGCAGCGCCTGGGTATTCACCATGGTGAACATATTGAGAATTTCCGTTGGCGTTTCCGGCGGCGACGTTTCATCGTTGGTCGTCTGGCGGAACAGGCGCGCGCGTTCGGTGTAGTTGGCGGTCTCTTCCATCAGATGCTGTCTGAACATCTGCTTCATTTCGTTAAAGCCGCTAAAACCGAACGCATTGGCGAAACGGATTAACGTCGATGGCGGGACATCCGCCTGCTGGGCGATAGAAGCGACGGTATCGAAAGCGACGCTATTACTGTTATCCAGAATATAGCGTGCCACCTGTTTTAAGCGTTTGCTTAATGTGTCGTAGCGACGCCGGATTTCATCCTGCAGGATGGTCAGTTGGGTCGGATTATTGGCCATAGATTGCGCTCTGAGAAAATGAAAGGAATATAACTTCCAGTGTACCAAATGAAGCGAATTTTTCATTTTTTGCGATGAAATACGCGATTCATTTCACGAAGAAACAGAAAAAAAACCCGCACCGGGAGGTGCGGGCGGGTTTTATCGCGGTTAACCGCGGGCTTCACGCCAGTAGTCGATGAGCCTCAGGTAGTTTTGTTTCACCTCGCCAATCAGCGCCTCATCGCTCAGTTCGCCCGCCATCCAGCGTCGTGAAGGCTGACCAAAGATGGTACGTCCGACGGCGAAACCTTTGATGATCGGGTGGCCGGCGGCCTCGGCAAACCCGGCGCGCAGTCGATCTGACGGCGCATCGAGGCCCAGCAGCAGGATCCCGCGACACCAGGGATCTTCGCGTGCGATCAGACCCGCGATCTTCTCCCAGCTGACGCTGGAGAGCGGCGGTAGCTTCCACCAGTCCGGCTGAATGCCAAGCTGGTAAAAATGTTCCAGCATCGTGCGGTAGTGGCGCTCGTCTTTATCCGGGCCATTTTCCGGGAGGATCACCTCCAGCAGCAGCTCGTGTCCGGACTTGTTGCAGGCCTGCCAGACTTCCAGCAGCAGCGCATCCTGCTCAGCCCGCAGCGGTGCCGGATCTGCCGGGTGGTAGAAGACCAGGCATTTGACCACATGCTCCAGCGGCCAGTCGATCAGCTGGGAACCAATGTTGCCGTGTTCCAGACGCAGCGGGCGCGAACCCGGCAGCTCGATAGGGCGACCAATCCACCAGCCTTTACCGGTAATGGCATTCAGCGAGCTCTGACCGTAGGTGCCGTCAGCGAGAATACCGCTCCGCTGTTCCAGCCCCGCCTCTTTGGCGGCCGCTTCGGCGGCAGCCAGCAGCAGCAGCTTGAGTTGGGGAATAGAGGCCGGATCGCATCCGGTTTCATGGGCCAGATCCGCCAACTGTTTACGATGATCAAAAGCGAAAATGCACAGCTCCGGCCACTGCTGACGGCGGCTGGTGACGCGGTGTAAATGGTTTAATCGCGCGTCGATATCCGGACGCGGGACGGATTCCGCCCGCAGCAGATAATCATCCAGCTCGACTTTGGTCGGCATCGCCGGCGCGCAGCCGTGGCGTGAGACTACCAGCGCGCCGCAGGCATTGGCGTAGCGACACGCCTGCTCCCAGCCTTCATCATTCAGCCAGCCGCGCAGCAGACCGGACATAAAGGCATCGCCCGCGCCCAGCACGTTGAGTACGTCAACCCGCACGCCCTGCTGGAGCGGAATGCTGTCCCAGCTATCGGGAATGTCGCCTTCCAGTACCACGCAGCCCATCGGACCCCGTTTACAGACCAGCGTCGCTTTAGTCGCATGGCGGACATTTTTCAGCGCCGTCAGCGTATCGGTGCTGCCGCCGGCAATATGGAACTCCTCTTCTGTACCGACCACTAAATCGAACAGATGGAGCACTTCCTGAAGCTGGCTGGTGACCGGACCGGATTCGATGAAACGCGTTTCACCGTCTCCCAGCGAGGTCAATCCCCACAGCACCGGACGGTAATCGATATCCAGCGCGGTGCGCAGACCGTGACGGCGGGCGTATTCCAGCGCCTTCAGGACGGCCGCGCGGGTGCTGGCATGAGAGAGGTGCGTGCCCGTTACCGCCAGCGCACGGGAAGAGGCGATGTACTCTTCGTTAATATCCTCAGGCACCAGCGCCATATCGGCACAATTATCACGGTAAAAAATGAGCGGGAAGGTCTCCTGATCTTTAATGCCCAGCATCACCAGCGCGGTAAGACGCTGTTTATCCGTGATCAGGTATTCGGTGTCGACCCCGGCCCGAGCGAGCGTTTCGCGTAGAAAACGACCATTGTGCTCATCGCCGACGCGCGCCAGCATGGCTGATTTTAATCCCTGAATGGCGGTACCAAAGGCTACGTTGCCGGAAGATCCGCCCAGATATTTAGAGAAACTGGCAACATCTTCTAGCCTTGCACCAATCTGCTGGGCATAGAGGTCGACAGCCACCCGGCCAATACAGATGACGTCGAGCCGCTTTACTGCTGCATTCATAGCTAGGTTTTCCTTTTGCATATCTGCTGTACGGAAGGGTCGGGATGCCGACAAGGTCTCCACACACAGCCTGAGGGTGAACGGTTATCCCTAGTTTGAGAAATAAATATTTCATTTGCAAATGAGATCGAAATTAAAAAACCAAAAGTGTGAGGGATCTACCACTCTGCCGCGCCAGGCCCCATTCTGCACAGGATCAAGGGCGCGGGTGACGCCTGGTGTGGCATGGTTCAGTAGGTGAGTGCTTTATGCATGATTTTAAAAGGGATAATTAAGCGGCGGCGCGCCTTGAACGGCCGATGGCGGGGTGACCGGGCTGGGTGAAACGGGTGAAACAGGGAGAGAGTTTGATCCCTCTCGCAAAATGAAATATTTTTTCTGTATTTCTATTTAATGAAAAAAATGTTTGCCTATAATCCAAAAGTATTCCAGTGGACGTTAACGATTTCCCACGGCTGTGACAAGCGTGTAGCACGGGGAAAACGCGCTAACCCACACACAAATACTGAACAATAAGGATTGTGCAAGATGGGCAAACTGAGACTGACAATGGCGCAGGCGCTGGTGAAGTTCCTTGATAACCAGTTTCTCGACGTCGATAGCGAAGAGCATAAATTCGTAAAAGGTATCTTCGCCATCTTTGGCCACGGCAACGTGCTGGGGCTGGGCCAGGCGCTGGAACAAGACAGCGGCGACATGCGGGTCTTCCAGGGGCGTAACGAACAAGGCATGGCGCACGTCGCCACCGGTTTTGCCCGCCAGTCTCTGCGCCGCCAGATCATCGCCTGCACCTCTTCCGTCGGTCCGGGCGCGGCCAATATGATTACCGCCGCCGCGACGGCCACCGCCAACCGCATTCCTCTGCTGCTGCTGCCCGGCGATGTGTTTGCTACCCGTCAGCCGGACCCGGTGCTGCAGCAGGTTGAGCAGAGCTATGACCTGAGCATCAGCACCAACGACGCCTTCCGGGCCGTCAGCAAATACTGGGACCGCATTACGCGTCCGGAACAGCTGATGAGCGCCTGCATTAATGCGATGCGCGTCCTGACCGATCCGGCGGAAACCGGTGCCGTCACTCTCTGTCTGCCGCAGGATGTGCAGGGCGAAGCCTGGGATTACCCGGAGTCGTTCTTTGTGCGCCGCGTGCATCGTCTCGATCGCCGCCCGGCCAGCGCCGCCCAGCTGGCGGATGCGGTCGCGGCCATTAAGGCCAGCCGCAAGCCGCTGATTATTTGCGGCGGCGGTGTGAAATATGCCGGTGCCGGGGAAGCGCTGTCCCGCTTCGCGGAACGCTACGGCATTCCGTTCGCAGAAACCCAGGCCGGGAAAGGGACGGTAGTCTCCTCCCATCCGCTGAACGTCGGCGGCGTCGGTGAAACCGGCTGCCTGGCCGCCAACCTGCTGGCGAAAGAGGCCGATTTGGTTATCGGTATCGGCACCCGCTTTAGCGATTTCACCACCTCCTCAAAATGGCTGTTCCAGCACCCAGGCGTGCGTTTTCTGAATGTGAACGTCAGCAACTTCGATGCCTGGAAGCTTGACGGCATTCCGCTGCTGGCCGATGCCCGCGAAGCCCTGACGTCACTGGACAGCGCGCTGGCCGGCGAAGGCTGGCAGGCGAGCTGGGGCGCGCAGATCGACAGCGTCCAGAGCCGCCAGCTGAAAGAGACCCAGCGCGTCTATCAGGCCGTCTGGCAGGAAAAGGCTTTTGTCCCGGAAGTCGATGATGCTCTCGATCGCGAGTCGGTGTATCGGGAATTTCGCCAGATAACCGACTCCACGCTGACCCAGAGTAGCGTGCTGGGCGTACTCAATGAAACGCTTCCGGCGGATGCGGTGATTGTGGCGGCGGCGGGCAGCTTGCCCGGGGATCTGCAGCGCGTCTGGCGTAACCGGGCACCCAACACTTATCACGTAGAGTACGGCTACTCCTGCATGGGCTATGAAGTGAATGCCGCGCTGGGCGTGAAGCTGGCGCAGCCGCAAACCGAAGTCTATTCCCTGGTCGGAGACGGCTCTTTCATGATGCTGCACTCTGAGCTGGTGACCTCGTTGCAGGAGCGGGCGAAGATCAACGTTGTACTGCTCGACAATATGGCCAACGGCTGCATCAACAACCTGCAGATTGGCCACGGTATGGGCAGCTTCGGCACCGAGTTTCGCTATCGCTCAGCGGAGAACGGGCAGCTGCAGGGCGGCCTGGTGCCGGTCGATTTCGCCACTATTGCGGCGGGCTACGGCTGCAAAACCTGGCGCGTCACTACCCTGAATGAGCTGCGTCAGGCGCTGGATGCCGCGCGTCGCGAGACGATCAGCACGCTGATTGATATTAAAGTGCTGCCGAAGACCATGGTGCATTCCTACGGCAGCTGGTGGAACGTCGGCGTCGCCCAAACGGCCTTGTCAGAACGTATTCGCAAAGTTGCTGAAATGATTAATGAAAAACGCGCCGAAGCGCGGGATTACTAGAACAGAACGCTCACCTTGAACCCTACAGAATCACGGAGAAAACCACTATGTCACTCAAATTAGGTGTCATCGGCGCTGGCGCCATCGGTAAAGAACATATCCGTCGTTGCACCCAGGTCTTACAGGGAGCCACCGTGGTGGCGGTGTCGGATATCAATGCGGAGAGCGCACGTGCGGCGGTAGCGCTGCCGGGCGTGCAGGCGGAAATCTACACCGACGGCCACGATGTTATCCGCTCCGGCGATGTCGACGCTATCCTTGTCACCTCGTGGGATCCGACGCACGAAGAGTATACCCTCGCGGCGATCGCCGCCGGCAAACCGGTGTTCTGCGAGAAGCCGCTGGCGATGAGTGCGGAAGGCTGCCGACGCATTGTCGATGCGGAAATGAAAGCGGGCCGCCGCCTGGTGCAGGTCGGCTTTATGCGCCCTTACGATGAAGGCTACCTGGCGCTGAAAAAAGTCATTGATGATGGCGATATTGGCGCGCCGCTGATGCTGCATTGCGCGCACCGTAACCAGTCGGTCGGCGAGAACTACACCACCGACATGGCGATCACCAACACCCTGATCCACGAGCTGGACGTGCTGCGCTGGCTGCTCAACGATGACTACCGTTCGGTACAGGTGCGTTTCCCGCGCTCGACCTCTCACACCCATCCGCGCCTGAGAGATCCGCAGATCGTCTCCTTCGAAACGCGTAAAGGCACCCTGATCGACGTCGAAGTGTTCGTCAACTGCCAGTACGGCTACGACATCCAGTGCGAAGTAGTCGGGGAAACGGGGATTGCCCGTCTGCCGGAGCCATCTGCAATCCAGATGCGTAAAAGCGCCAACCTGTCGACCGCGATCCTGACCGACTGGAAAGATCGTTTTATCAAAGCCTACGACGTGGAGCTGCAGGCCTTTATCAATGATGTGAAAGCCGGCCAGCTGCAGGGACCGTCGGCATGGGACGGCTATGCGGCCTCCGTTGCGGCCGATGCCTGCCTGCAGGCGCAGGAGAGCAGCGAACCGGTCGCAGTGACGCTGCCCGAGTGCCCGGCGTTCTATCAGCGCTAATCCGTCTCCCGCTTACGGAACTTCTTTGAACAGGTAACGACGATGAAAATTGCTTTCGACGTTGATGTGATTCGCGATCTCGGGATTACCCGGATGGTCCACCAGGTTGCGGAATGGGGTTACAAGTACATTGAGCAATCGCCCCATCCGCAGATTAACCCGTTCTACAAACACCCGCGCGCTGGTCGGGAAGTGATTGCCGAGTACAAACAGGCGCTGCGTGAAACTGGCGTGGAGATCTCTTCGTTTATCTGCGTTTACCGCTGGTCCGGCCCGGATGAACTGCGCCGTCAGGCGGCGGTAAAAAACTGGAAACGGTTGATCGAAGTGGCGGTAGAAATGGGTGTGCAGGTGATCAACACCGAGTTTTCCGGCGATCCGAATCAGCCGGAGATCTGTGAAGAGATGTTCTATCGCTCGATGGACGAGCTGCTGCCCATTTTCGAGCGCGAAGGTATTCGCGTGGAGATTCAGGCGCATCCGTGGGACTTCTGCGAAGAACATAACGAAACCGTCGATATCGTGAAGTCGTTCCGTAGCGAGAATGTGAAGTACGTATACAGCGTTCCGCACACTTTCTTTTATGACAAAGGGAAAGGTGAGGTCGAGAAAATGCTGCGCTATGCCGGCGGCGATCTCTCACACGTGCTGATTGCCGATACCCGAAATCATACAAAGCACTGCCGCTATATCGTTAATCCGCCGGGCGTGGATGCCGCGGTCCACCAGCACGTTGGCGTTGGCGAGGGGGACGTGGATTTCGACGCGCTGTTCCGCACGCTGCGCGAAATGAACTTTGCTGAGCAGACCTTCAAAGTCGGCGGCGCGCCGATTGTGGCCGCCTCGCTATTTGGCTACCCGGAAAAAATGAAATACCAGGCAGTGGAAACCCGTGAACTCATCGAACGTGAATTGCTGCGTCGCTAAAGCGCGGCAACAGGAGCATTTTTATGAACAAAGATAATGTAAAACTGGCGATCGCCCCTATTGGCTGGACCAACGATGATATGCCTGAACTGGGCAGCGAAAATACCTTTCAGCAGATAGTCAGCGAAATGGCGCTGGCGGGGTTTAGCGGCAGCGAAGTGGGCAGCAAATACCCGCGCGATCCGGCGGTGCTCAAGCCGATGCTGGATATTCGCGGCATTCAGATCTGCAATGCCTGGTTCAGCACCTTTTTTGCCAACGGGCAGCGGGAAAAGACCATTGACGAGTTTGTGAATCACATGAATTTCCTGCAGGCGATGGGGGCGAAAGTGATTGGCTGCTCCGAGCAAAGCGGCAGCATTCAGGGGCTGGAAAAACCGATTCTCGGCGAGGCAAAACCTTGCTTCAGCGAGGAAGAGTGGCAGCGTGTTGCCGAAGGCTACAACACGCTGGGGCGCCTGGCCGCCGAGAAGGGCATGCAGGTGTGTCTGCACCACCATATGGGAACCGGTATTCAGACCACCGAAGAGATCGACAAATTTATGTCGCTGGTCGATGACAAAGTCTTCCTGCTGTACGACACCGGACATGCCTGGTATTCCGAAGGGGGCGAAGCGCCGATGCTGGCGATCCTCGAGAAATACCTGCCGCGTATTAACCACGTGCACCTGAAAGACGTGCGCCCGTCGGTCATTGAGCAGGTTCGTCGTGAAGGGCTGTCATTCCTTGATGGCGTGAAGAAAGGCACCTTCACCGTGCCTGGCGATGGCGTGATCGACTTCCGTCCGGTGTTCAAACTACTGGACGATCGCGGCTATAAAGGCTGGATGGTGGTTGAAGCCGAGCAGGATCCGGCGCTGGCTAACCCCTTCGAATACGCCCTCAAAGCGCGTAAATACATTCGTGAAACGGCAGGAATCTAATCGTTGATCCACTTTCAGGCCACACAGCGTTGTGGCCTGCTTTTTTTCCGCTTTACGGGCCGCACCACAATACCCGTCCATGGCAGGTTAACGCCCCGATAATCCCCCTCGCACCGCGCTGCTGCTGCCGAACGGGCCGCACAGCGAACAGTTTATCTTCTGTAATCCAGGAACACTCCCCGGTGGCGCGACGCTTACCGGGGCTACGGCTGGGGCCGGTGCGTAGCCCGGGCCAGGGGTTTATCCCGCTGTCCGGGAACCTCCCCGCTGGCGCTATGTTTACCGCGGTACGGTGGGGGCCGGTGCGTAGCCCGGGCCAGGGGTTTATCCCGCTGTCCGGGAACCTCCCCGCTGGCGCTGTGTTTACCGGGGTACGGTGGGTGTCGGTGCGTAGCCCGGGCCAGGGGGTTATCCCGCTGTCCGGGAACCTCCCCGCTGGCGCTATGTTTACCGCGGTACGGTGGGTGTCGGTGCGTAGCCCGGGCAAGAGAGGCCGGTTTGTCGCACGCATAAGGCGTTGCAGCATTTTGTGATCCAGTCTGAAAAACGTGCACTTACGTCCGTCACCCCATTTACCTTCTCTTTGCAGGCGACATAGTATGGTCGTTAAATAAACGAACGCTGTTCTATAATGTAGAACAAAATGATTCAGCAAGGAGATCTCATGCCGCAAACCGTGCAGTTCTCGGGGATTATTCCGCCTGTCTCCACCATTTTTACCGCCGATGGCCAGTTCGATAAACCGGGTACCGCCGCGCTGATCGACGACATGATCGCCGCGGGCGTCGACGGCCTGTTCTTCCTCGGCAGCGGCGGGGAGTTCTCGCAGCTTAATGCCGATGAGCGCAAAGCCATTGCCGCCTTCGCCATCGCCCACGTCGATCGCCGGGTACCGGTACTGATTGGTACCGGCGGCACCAACGCCCGGGAGACCATCGAACTCAGCCAGCACGCGCAGCAGGCCGGCGCCGACGGGATCGTGGTCATTAACCCCTATTACTGGAAAGTCTCTGAGCCCAACCTGATTCGCTACTTCCAGCAGGTAGCCGAGAGCGTCACGCTGCCGGTGCTGCTGTATAACTTCCCGGCATTGAGCGGTCAGGATCTGACGCCCGCGTTGGTCAAAACTCTCGCCGACTCGCGCAGCAATATTGTCGGCATCAAAGACACCATCGACTCGGTGGCTCATCTGCGTAGCATGATTGAGACGGTGAAATCGGCGCACCCGCACTTCTCGGTGCTGTGCGGTTACGATGACCACCTGTTTAACACCCTGTTGCTGGGCGGCGACGGGGCCATCTCGGCCAGCGGTAACTTTGCCCCGCAGATCTCGGTAAAGCTGCTGCTGGCCTTCCGCGACGGCAACCTGGCGGAAGCCGCGCGCTACCATCAGACGCTGCTGCAAATCCCGCAGCTGTACCAGCTGGATACGCCGTTTGTGAATGTGATTAAAGAGGCGATCGTGCTGTGCGGGCGGCCGATCTCCACGCATGTGCTGCCCCCGTCCTCTCCGCTGGACGAGGCGAAAAAGCGGCAGCTCAAAACGCTACTACAACAGCTCAGACTCTGCTGAACCGGAAAATTAAGATGGCAATAGAGACGATTTTCACGCCCCAGAATGATGCGTTTTATGCGGTCATCACCCATGCTGCCGGCCCGCAGGGTGCGCTGCCGCTGACGCCGCAAATGCTGATGGAGTCGCCGAGCGGCAATCTGTTCGGGATGACGCAAAACGCCGGCATGGGCTGGGACGCCAACAAACTCACCGGCAAAGAGGTGCTGATTATCGGCACTCAGGGTGGGATTCGCGCCGGGGACGGCCGCCCGGTGGCGCTGGGTTACCACACCGGCCACTGGGAAATTGGCCTGCAGATGCAGGCGGCGGCCAGGGAGATTACCCGCAATGGCGGGATTCCTTTCGCCGCCTTCGTCAGCGACCCGTGCGACGGGCGCTCTCAGGGTACGCACGGCATGTTCGACTCCCTGCCGTACCGCAACGATGCGGCGATCGTGTTTCGTCGTCTGATCCGTTCGCTGCCGACGCGTCGGGCGGTGATCGGCGTGGCGACCTGCGACAAAGGCCTGCCGGCGACCATGATCGCCCTGGCGGCAATGCATGACCTGCCGACGATTCTGGTGCCCGGCGGGGCGACGCTGCCGCCGACCTTTGGCGAAGATGCCGGTAAAGTCCAGACCATCGGCGCACGCTACGCCAACCACGAGCTGTCGCTGCAGGAAGCGGCGGAATTAGGCTGTCGCGCCTGCGCTTCGCCAGGGGGCGGCTGCCAGTTCCTGGGCACGGCGGGGACCTCGCAGGTCGTTGCGGAAGCGCTCGGCCTGGCGCTGCCGCACTCGGCGCTGGCGCCGTCGGGGCAGGACGTCTGGCTGGAAATCTCTCGCCAGTCGGCGCGGGCGGTGAGTGAGCTGGATAATCGCGGCATTACCACGCGCGATATTCTGACCGATAAGGCGATCGAAAACGCGATGGTTATCCACGCGGCGTTCGGCGGCTCGACCAACCTTCTGCTGCACATTCCCGCCATCGCCCATGCGGCGGGGTGCACCATTCCTGATGTCGCACACTGGACGCGGATCAACCGCAGCGTCCCGCGTCTGGTCAGCGTGTTGCCGAACGGGCCGGACTACCACCCCACGGTGCGGGCTTTCCTCGCCGGCGGAGTACCGGAAGTGATGCTGCACCTGCGCGATCTTGGTCTGCTGCATCTGGATGCGATGACGGTCACCGGTCAGACGGTGGGAGAAAACCTCGACTGGTGGCAGACTTCCGAGCGGCGTGAGAAATTCCGGCAGTGTCTGCGCGAACAGGACGGCGTCGATCCGGATGATGTGATCCTCCCGCCGGCGCGGGCGAAAGCCAAAGGCCTCACTTCCACGGTGGCCTTCCCGGTAGGCAATATTGCGCCGGAAGGTTCGGTGATCAAAGCCACGGCGATCGATCCGTCGGTGGTGGATGACGACGGCGTGTATCGCCACACCGGACGGGCGCGGGTATTTGTTTCGGAAGCCCGGGCGATCAAGGCGATCAAAAACGGCGAGATCGAGCAGGGCGATATTATGGTGGTGATCGGCGGCGGGCCGTCCGGGACCGGCATGGAAGAGACCTATCAGCTCACCTCGGCGCTGAAACATGTCTCGTGGGGGAAGACGGTGTCGCTGATCACCGATGCCCGTTTCTCCGGCGTGTCGACCGGCGCCTGCTTCGGCCACGTCGCCCCGGAAGCGCTGGCGGGCGGGCCCATCGGCAAGCTGCGCGATGACGATGTGATTGAGATCGTCGTCGACAGGCTGGCGCTCACCGGTCACGTCAATTTTATCGGTACGGCGCACCAGCGGCTGACGCCGGAAGAGGGGGCGGCAGAGTTGGCGGCAAGAACGCCGCATCCCGATTTGCACGCCCATGATTTTTTACCGGACGATACCCGCCTGTGGGCGGCGCTGCAATCGGTCAGCGGCGGGACATGGAAAGGCTGTATATACGATACAGATAAAATTATCGAGGTTATAAACGCCGGTAAAAAAGCGCTCGGTATTTAATTAAATTCAGCTGCAATGTCGTCTGCGGAAATAGTCCGCGGACGGCTTTTTTTCGTCTGCATTAAATACCATTATGCTTATTTTTTGTTTTTTGTAACCATTTAAAAATTAAGACGAAAAAATATTATGGCCTTCCCTTTTTTATAACGATGGCAATCACAAAAACCAAAAAACATAATTCATAAATTAAAAATGACCATTGCCGTAAAAATGCACATCTTCTTACACTCTATTAACACGAAAACGTGAACAGTAAGCACACGTATAATGGGTGATTTCCTGACGTTGCAGCGGGTATGTATTCCCTTTTCAGGTCCCTGACGTTTGCGCCATTCCACTCATTGGGGTTGGGGATAAATATGCAATTAACCATGAAAGATAAAATCGGCTACGGGCTGGGCGATACCGCGTGCGGTTTCGTCTGGCAGGCGACGATGTTTCTGCTGGCCTATTTCTACACCGATGTGTTTGGCCTCTCCGCCGGTATTATGGGCACGCTGTTTTTGGTTTCCCGCGTGCTGGATGCCGTCACCGATCCGCTGATGGGGCTGCTGGTGGACCGCACCCGTACCCGCTACGGCCAGTTCCGCCCGTTCCTGTTGTGGGGCGCCATTCCGTTCGGCATCGTCTGTATGCTGACCTTCTACACGCCGGACTTTTCCGCGCAGGGTAAAATTATCTATGCCTGCGTGACCTATATTCTGCTGACGCTGGTCTACACCTTCGTTAACGTCCCCTATTGCGCGATGCCGGGGGTGATTACGGCGGATCCGAAAGAGCGCCATGCCCTGCAGTCGTGGCGTTTTTTCCTCGCGGCCGCGGGATCGCTGGCGATTAGCGGGATTGCGCTGCCGCTGGTGAGCATCATTGGCAAAGGCAACGAGCAGGTGGGTTACTTTGGCGCCATGTGCGTGCTCGGGCTGACCGGCGTCGTGCTGCTGTATGTGTGCTTCTTCACGACCAGAGAGCGCTATACCTTCGACGTGCAGCCGGGCGCATCGGTGGCGAAAGATCTTAAGCTGCTGTTCGGCAACACCCAGTGGCGAATCATGTGTGCTTTCAAAATGATGGCGACCTGCTCCAACGTGGTTCGCGGCGGGGCAACGCTCTACTTCGTGAAATACGTGATGGACCACCCGGAGCTGGCGATGCAGTTTCTGCTCTACGGCAGCATCGCCACCATGTTCGGTTCGCTGGCCTCTTCGCGCCTGCTCGGGCGCTTCGATCGGGTGAAGGCCTTTAAAGGGATTATCGTGGTCTATTCCCTGATTAGCCTGCTGATTTTCGTTACCCCGGCTGACTATATCGCGCTGATTTTCGCGCTCAACATCGTCTTCCTGTTCGTTTTCAACACCACCACGCCGCTGCAGTGGCTGATGGCCTCTGACGTAGTGGATTACGAAGAAAGCCGCAGCGGCCGCCGTCTCGACGGACTGGTTTTTTCCACCTACCTGTTCAGTCTGAAGATTGGCCTGGCCATTGGCGGCGCGGTGGTGGGCTGGATTCTGGCCTACGTGAACTACTCCGCCAGCAGCAGCGTGCAGCCGGTTGAGGTGCTAACCACCATCAAAATCCTGTTCTGTGTGGTGCCGGTGGTGCTCTATATCGGCATGTTCACCATGCTCTCACTCTACAAGCTGACCGATGCCCGGGTGGAGGCCATCAGCCAGCAGTTACGTCAACATCGCGCGGCGCAGGAAGAGGGCGTCCCTGCTGCCGCTGCCGCGACATCCCATTAAGCAGGAGGCAATATGTACACGATAACTAACCCGATTCTGACCGGTTTTAACCCGGATCCGTCAATGTGTCGCCAGGGCGAGGATTACTACATCGCCACCTCCACCTTCGAGTGGTTTCCGGGAGTGCGGATTTACCACTCACGGGATTTGAAAAACTGGTCGCTGGTGAGCACGCCGCTGGATCGCGTGTCGATGCTGGATATGAAAGGCAACCCCGACTCCGGCGGGATCTGGGCGCCGTGTCTGAGCTACGCCGACGGGCTGTTCTGGCTGCTGTATACCGATGTGAAAATCGTCGACTCGCCGTGGAAAAACGGTCGCAACTATCTGGTCACCGCCCCCTCTATTGAGGGGCCGTGGAGTGAACCGATCGCGATGGGTAACGGCGGCTTTGACCCGTCGCTGTTTCACGATTCGGACGGGCGTAAATATTATATTTACCGCCCGTGGGGGCCGCGTCACCACAGTGACCCGCACTGTACGATCGTCCTGCAGGAGTATTTCCCGCAGACGCAGACCCTGTCGAAGACGCGAAAAACCCTGTTTACCGGCACAGCGCTGCGCTATACCGAAGGGGCCCATCTGTACCATAAAGAGGGCTGGTACTATCTGCTGGTGGCCGAAGGCGGCACCAGTTATGAACATGCGGTGGTGGTGCTCAGAGCGAAAAATATCGACGGGCCGTACGAACTGCATCCGGACGGGACGCTGATGACCAGCTGGCATCTGCCGGAAAATCCGCTGCAGAAAAGCGGCCACGGTTCGCTGCTGGAGACCCACACCGGCGAATGGTATATGGCCTATCTCACCAGCCGTCCGCAGCGCTTGCCCGGTGTGCCGCTGCTGGCCTCCGGCGGGCGCGGCTACTGCTCGCTGGGGCGGGAAACCGGCATCGCGCGCATCGCCTGGCACGACGGCTGGCCGTCGGTGGAAGGGGGAAAACACGCGCAGCTAAACGTGCCGGGGCCGCAAATGGCTGAAAGTCGTGTCGTGGCTGATGAGCGCTGGCGAGAAGAGTTCAACCGCCCGACGCTCAACCCGGAGCTGCAAACGCTGCGTATTCCCTTCGATGACACCTTAGGGTCGCTGAATGCCCGTCCCGGCTTTCTGCGCCTGTACGGCAACGATTCGCTCAACTCGACGTTCACCCAGTCCACCGTCGCCCGGCGCTGGCAGCACTTTGCCTTCCGCGCCGAAACGCGAATGGAGTTTGCCCCGCAGAATTTTCAACAGAGCGCCGGATTAACCTGCTATTACAACAGCAAAAACTGGAGCTACTGCTTCGTTGACTATGAAGAGGGACAGGGCAGAACCATTAAGGTGTTGCAGCTCGATCATAACGTGCCGTCGTGGCCGCTGCATGAACACCCGATCGCGGTACCGGATGCCGCGCAGAGCATATGGCTCCGGGTCGACGTCGACCATCTCGTCTATCGCTACAGCTACTCGTTTGACGGCGAGCAGTGGCACACCGTGCCGGTGGAATATGCCGCCTGGAAGCTATCGGACGATTACATCGGCGGGCGCGGGTTCTTTACCGGCGCCTTTGTCGGCCTGCACTGCGAGGATATCAGCGGCGACGGCTGCTATGCGGACTTTGACTACTTCAGCTATGAGCCGGTAGTCGGATAACCCCTCAGGCCGGGTAGCCCAGCGCTTTCGATAGCTGGCGCCCGGCCTCTTCCAGCAAGGCGCGATAGCGCGCGAGCTCAGCCTCATCGACGCGAGAGGTGAGCGTTGACAGACTCAGTGCGGCAATGACCCGCGATTCATGGTTCCACACCGGTACCGCCACGCAGCGCACGCCCTGCTCATTCTCTTCGCTGTCCTGCGCATAGCCCTGGGCGCGGGTTTGCGCCAGCGCCGCCAGCAGCGCCTCGCGGGAGGTCAGCGTTGCGGGGGTAAACGGCGTGTACTGATAGCCTTCCAGCAGAGTATTTTGCTCCGCCTCGCTCAGCCAGGCGATCAGGACCTTACCGATCGCCGTTGCGTGGATGGGGAGCCGACGGCCGATGCGCGAGTAGGCGATGGCGGCGAGCCTGCCTTCGATTTTCTCGATGTAGACGCCTTCGTGGCCGTCAAGAATGCCGAGGTGAGTGGTCTGCCCGGTGCGCTGCGAGAGATCCGTCAGCCAGCTTTTCGCCTTCTGGCGAATATCCATCGTCCCTACGACAAAATGGCCGCGTTCAACCAGCTTCATGCCCAGGCGGTATTTGTCGTTTTCCGGATTCTGATCGATATAGCCGTGCAGCTGTAAGGTTTTGAGCAGCGAATGGAGGGTGCTTTTACTGAGGCCCATCTGTTTGCTGATATCGGTGATCTTCAGTTCCGTGGCTTGTTCGTTAAACAGGTCGAGGATCGTCAGGGCTCGTTCAACAGACTGAATAATAGGCATAATGCACGACTGCTCACGCTGGGGGGAAGGTGAAAACGTACCCTTTTTACGCTGAAAAATCAAACGGCTGGCGTGGAAAGGGCGAGCAATATCACCTCGGGGAGCAGGTTCCCGGGCGGCGGGGTAAACCCCTTGCCCGGGCTACGGTACGGCGCTGGTCTGTATCCCCGGTAAGCGTCGCGCCAGCGGGAGGTTACGGTACGGCGCTGGTCTGTATCCCCGGTAAGCGTCGCGCCAGCGGGAGGTTACGGTACGGCGCTGGTCAGTAACTCCGGTAAGCGTCACGCCAGCGGGAGGTTACGGTACGGCGCTGGTCAGTAGCCCCGGTAAGCAGCGCGCCACCGGGGAGAGGCGCCGGAGCGACAAGGGGCTTACTTCACCTCAGCGAGGGCGGTTTTGTCGACGTACGGCTTCATCAGGCTATCGGCCTCTTTCTGCGCCGCCTGCACCGCCGCTTCCGGTGTCACTTTGGCATCGTTAACCACCGCCGCCAGCTGGTTCTCCATCGCTTTACGCACGGCGACGGTCTCCCAGGTGGAGTACCACGGATGGGCGTACTTCAGCTGCTCCAGAGCAATCGCCGCGCGCGGATCCTGCTGCAGATAGGCCTTCATCTCCGGCGTATCGTACGAGGCTTTGCGCGGCGAGAAGTAGCCGGTGAAGCGGCTCCACGCGCCGTTGACCTGCGGGCTCACCAGATAAGTCAGGAACTGATAGGCCGCTTTCTTCTGCGCGTCATTGATACCTTTAAAGCTCACTAGGCTGGCGCCGCCGATCGGTACCGCACGCTGCTCTTTCGCCGGCAGCATCGCCACCCCGAGCTCAAAATCTTTGCTGTTCTCGCGCATAAAGCCCAGCGCGCCGGTGCTGAGCATCGCCATCCCGACCTTGCCGGAGAAGAAGCTGGCGCTGATCTGCTTCGAGTTGAGCACGCCGGAGGGCATCACTTTGTCTTTGTAGATCAGATCCTGCCAGAAGCGCAGCGCCCCGATGGTGGTCGGCGCGTTGTAGTAGACCTCGCCCGGATAGTCTTCGTTAAAGTATTTTCCGCCGTTGGCGCGTACCAGCGCCGAGAAGATCCAGCCGCCGTAGTCATCGTTGGTCGACGGCAGCATGATCCCCCATTGGCCTTTGCTCTCGTCGGTTAGCTTTTTGGCATCCGCCAGCAGCTCGGCCCAGGTCTGCGGCGGCTGCGCGATCCCGGCCCGATCGAACATCGTTTTGTTGTAGTAGAGGATCGGCGTCGAGTTATGGAACGGAATTGCGTAGGTGGTGCCCATCACCTGGGCGTTCTTATGCATTGCCGGCCAGAACTCCTTGACCAGGAAGTCCCCCGCTTTTTGATCGCCATACTGGAACAGATCGTCCATCGGCAGGATCTCATCCTTCAGCGCCAGATCGGTGGTGAAGTTGGCGGACATGATCACCAATGCCGGCGGCTGTCCGGCCTTCTGCGCCGATTCCGCTTTGATCTTGGTGGTGTCGTAGTTGCCGGTGAAGATCCCGCGCACTTCGACATCCTGCTGTGAATCGTTAAAGGCTTTGATGACGCGGGTCATCTCCATGGTCAGCTTGCCGTCTACCGGCGCCGGGAACATGAAATCGATCTTCTCTTTTGCCAGCGCCGCGCCGCTCAGCGCGAGGCTTAACCCAACCGCGAGAGCCGTCAGAGGTTTAAGCATGGTCAATCTCCTGGAGTAAATTGTGCTGTTGCTCAGCATGAAAAAGATGAATATCGGCAGGCGAGAAGCCGAGGATCAGCGTGTCGCCTTTCTCCGGCACCGCGCCGCGATGGCGGCGGCTAAAGCGCAGGGTGCCGATGGGGGTGCTGACGTGAAGCAGATAATCGGCTCCCATCAGTTCTCGTTGCAGGACGGTGGCACAGAGGCGCAGATGCCCCTCCTCCACGCGATCGCTGATATGTTCCGGACGAATGCCGAACCAGACCCGGGACTCGTCACGGTAGCGCGGCGGCAGCGGATGGCGCAGGTCGCCGAGCTGCACCTCGCCGTCGGCGCAGGGCAGCGACAGCAGATTCATCGCCGGTGAGCCGATAAACCCGGCAACGAACAGGTTGGCCGGATGGGCGTAGAGATACTCCGGCCGCCCGACCTGCTGGACGTGGCCGCCGTTCATCACCACGATGCGATCGGCCATCGACATCGCCTCGGTCTGATCGTGGGTGACGTAGACGGTGCTGGTTTTTAGCTGCTGGTGGAGATCCATGATGCTGTCGCGTACTTCGCTGCGCAGACGCGCGTCGAGGTTGGAGAGCGGTTCGTCCATCAGGAACAGGCGCGGGTTGCGCACGATGGCGCGGGCCATCGCTACCCGCTGGCGCTGGCCGCCGGAGAGCTTCGCCGGCTTGCGGTCCAGCAGCGTTTCCAGCTGTAGCATCTGCGCCACTTTATCGACCCGCGGCTGCCAGCTGGCCTTATCTTCTTTCCGCACCTTCATGCCGAAGGTGATGTTGTCCTGCACCGACAGGTGCGGGAACAGGGCGTAGTTCTGGAAGATCATCGCGAAGTTGCGCTCGCGCGGCGACAGGGCGGTGATGTTCTGGTCGTGCAGCCAGATCTCGCCTTCGCTCACCGGCTCCAGCCCGGCCAGCAGGCGCAGCAGGGTGCTTTTGCCGCAGCCGGAGGGGCCGACCAGCACCACGAATTCGCCTTCGTGAATATCGAGGGAGAGGGCGTCGAGGGCCGGTTTACCGTCGAAACGCTTACTGATGTTTTGCAAACTAAGCATGAGAATTAACGCTCTTCCGTTGGGCAACTGATGTTTTCGTCATACAGCCACGGCCCGGCGTGGTGGGTCAGCGGGTGCTGGTAGCTGACCCACTGCTCGCCGACCTGGCGGTGCATCAGGCACGACGCCGGCGACAGGTCGTAGTACGGGCGACGGTCTTCGTGGAAATAGGGCACCTGATGGACCGTTCCCGGGATGGTGGAGATGATCGCCTGGCGATACTGGGTCAGGGTCAGACTATGGTTATGACCGCAGAAGATGCGCGTCAGGGAAGGGAAGCGCTCCACCAGCGCCAGCAGACGATGGCCGTTTTCGCAGGCGATGGGGTCCATCTGGGCATTGCCCAGCGGCAGCGGCGGGTGGTGCATAAACACCGTCGCCGGCTTATCGCCGCCGTCGAACAGCTGGGCCTCCAGCCATTTGATGGTTTCGTCGGTCAGCCAGCCGCTGGAGGTGCCGGCGCGGCTGGAGTCGATAAACAGCAGGCGGGTGGCGAAGTCGTCCACCGCGTAATGCATGTTCTGCGGGTCGCTGCCGAGTTGCGGGCACAGCGGATGCAGGTATTCGAGAAACAGGGCTTTATCGTCGTGATTGCCGGGGATCAGATACAGCGGATAGTTCAGGCTGCCGAGGATCTGGCGGGCAACCTCGTACTCCTGCGGGCGGCCGCAGTTGACGATATCGCCGCTGACCACCACCGCGTCCGGACGCTCCTGCAGGGCGTTGAGCTGGGAGACCACGTCGGCATTGTCGGCGTTGACGTCGATAAAGCCGTACAGCTTCTGCCCGCGGCTGCGGAAATGGGTATCGGAAATCTGGGCTAACAGCATAGATAACTCCTTATTTGATCCCGGAGAAGCCGAAGCTTCGCAGGAACTGTTTCTGGAAAAGGATGAACGCCAGCATCAGCGGCAGGCAGACCATCAGCGTCCCGGCGCCGATGGTGCCCCACTGGCCGCCGGATTCGGCGCCCATGGCGAAGGAGACCAGCCCCACGGTCAGCACCTGCTTATCGGGATCGTTGAGCATCATTAGCGGCCACAGATACTCGTTCCAGTGGTAGGTAATGCTGACGGTGGCGAAGGCCAGAACCGACGGCCAGGACATCGGCAGCAGCACGCGGAACAGCACCTGCCACCAGCGGCAGCCCTCCATCAGCGCGGCTTCTTCCAGCTCTTTGGGGATGGCGAGGAACGCCTGGCGCATCAGGAACACGCCAAACGCCGAGGTGAAGTAGGGCATCATCACCCCGGTGAGGGTGTTGAGCAGGCCGAAGGTCTTCAGAGTCAGCATGTTCGGCACCATCATTACCACCGGCATGATCATCAGCTGGACCAGGAACAGCAGGAACAGGGTCTGCTTGCCGCGGAACTGGTGGCAGGCGAAGACATAGCCGGCGGTGGTGATGGTCAACAGCTGCACGAAGAAGGTGCCGAAGGTAAAAATAAGGGTGTTGGCGTAGAGGCTTAGCCAGTCGGCGCTGGCCCAGGCGTCGCGGAAGTTATCCAGCGTCAGCGGCAGGCGCGGCAGCAGGGAGGCCATATCCTCGCCGAAGGTGGTGGCGCTGAACGCGGTAGCCAGCATCCAGATAAACGGGCTGACCCACAGCAGAGCCAGGCAGCACATCAGCACGCTGAGGGTGAACGGCTGCGAGCGACGCAGGCGCAGCCACAGCGGTAGTGAGGCGACCGGCGAACGAACAACCAGCGGCGAGGCTTCAGCGCTCATAGTGGGCTCCTTTCTCCAGCAGTTTGAGGTTAAGCAGCGAGAAGGCGAACAGCCCGGCCAGGGTCAGGAAGGTGGCGGCGGAGGCTTTGCCGAGGTCGTGGGTATCCCACGCCAGATTCTGGATGTAGTAGAGCAGCACGGTGGTGGCATTATCCGGCCCGCCGCGGGTCATCACCGCCACGTGGTCAATCTGGGTGATGGAGTAGATCAGCGCGGTGGTGATCACGAAGCTCAGGGTCGGGCGCAGCAGCGGTAGCGTCACCTTAAAGAACACCTGGCTGCGGGTGGCGCCTTCCATGATCGCCGCTTCACGCGTTGAGGCCGGGATGCTCTGCAACCCGGCGAGGAAAAACAGCATGTAGTAGCCGGCGAACTTCCATACGCCGATCAACGCCAGCGCCAGCAGGGCGCTGTTGCTGCGCCCCAGCCAGTTGTTGTTCATCGGCCCGAACAGCTTCGCCAGATAGTGGTCGAGCAGGCCGAGCCCGGGCATAAAGATAAACAGCCACAGCGCGGCGGCGCTGACCATCGGGATAATCATCGGGAAGAAAAAGGCGGTGCGCAGCCAGCGGTTAACGCGGTGGTTTTCGCTCAGCGCGACGGCCAGCAGCAGGGCCAGCGTCACGCCGGGGACCACGGTCAGCAGGATATAGAGCAGGTTGTTGAGCAGCGACTGCCAGAAGACGTTATCGGCGAACAGGCGGACGAAGTTATCCAGCCCGACGAACGGCGCGTTGTCGCTGGCCATGCGGGTATCGAACAGGCTGTCGTACACCGAACGGCCCAACGGGAACCAGGTAAACAGCAGTAAAAACAGCAGGGAGGGCGACAGTATCAGCCAGGGGAGCCAGGTTTTTCTCATGGTGGCAGACGTCTCGTTCAGGCGTTTATGGAAGCCCGGATTGTGAGAACGAATGACTGCAAGGGGATGGCGGGGAGATGACCGTTTAATGAACCTTCAGCGGGCGCCGGCTGAGGGAACAGGCCGGGCAGACGCGCCGCCCGGCGGATAAGGGGGGCTAGAAGTCGGCTTTCAGCACCACGCGATAGCGGGCTTTACCCTCGCGCACGTGTTTCAGCGCCTCGTTGATCTGCGACATCGGGAACAGCTCGGTAGTCGGGGCCACTTTGCTGCGTCCTGCAAACTTCATCAGCTTACGTAGTTCGGACGGGTTGCCGGTAGCTGAACCAGAAATGCTGCGGTCGCCGCCAATCAGGGTAAAGGCGGGAACCTGTAGCGGCTTCATCACCGCGCCGACGGTATGGAAGTTGCCGCCGTACGCCAGCGCTTCGAAGTACGGTTGCCATTCGAGATCCACCGCCACGGTGTTGATGATCAGATCGAACTGGCCGGCCAGCGCTTTTAGGGCTTCAGGATCGCGGCTGTTCACCACCCGATCGGCGCCCATCGCCAGCACTTCCTGCTCTTTTGCCGGACTGGAGCTGAAGGCAGTCACTTCGGCGCCCATGGCGCGCAGCAGCTTAATGGCGATATGGCCGAGGCCGCCGATACCAATGACGCCCACGCGGCTGGTGGCGGTGACGTGGTGCATCAGCAGCGGTTTAAAGACGGTGATCCCGCCGCACAGCATCGGGCCGGCGGATTCGATATCGATACTCTCCGGCAGCGGGATCACCCATTGCCAGTCGGCGCGCAGCTTATCGGCAAAGCCGCCGCGGTTGATGATGGTCGGCACCGAGCCTTCGAGGCAGTTGATCTGGTTGCCGCTGATACAGGCATCGCAGTGCCCGCAGCTGCGGGCCGTCCAGCCGATGCCCACTTTCTGGCCGACTTTCAGCCCTTTATCCTGCGCCGCGCTGCCCAGCGCCGCCACGCGGCCAATCACCTCATGGCCGGCAACCAGCGGATAGCTCGACATGCCCCATTCGTTGTCGATCATCGACAGGTCGGAGTGGCAGATGCCGCAGTATTCAACCTGTACTTCGACATCCTGCGGCAGGAGTTCGCCCGCGTCGTACTCCCACAGCGACAGATCGGCGCCCGCTTCTTTGGCGGCGTAGCTTTTAATTGTGCTCATCACGATTTCCTTGGTTTGGCGTAGATAAACAGAAAGTGTAGAGCATGGGGCGGGGCGACGCTTGGCAGAAGGAGGCAGGCAGACGGGGCAATCGAAGAGGGAAGGGGAAGGGGAAGGGGAAGGGGAAGGGGAAGGGGAAGGGGAAGGGGAAGGGGAAGGGGAAGGGGAAGGGGAAGGGGAAGGGGAAGGGGAAGGGGAGGTCGAGCGGGGTAAGCTTGCCGGGCAGGCGAAGGGGAAAATGTGACCTGAGACGCTCCTGAGCAGGCCGGGCGCTGTTTTTTTCGACACTTAGCGTGGCGGAGACACGCTGCTGCTTGCATGGCGGCCATCGACAGGTATAATCCACAACGTTTCCGTATCCCTTCAGTGCCGAAGTGGCGAAATCGGTAGACGCAGTTGATTCAAAATCAACCGTAGAAATACGTGCCGGTTCGAGTCCGGCCTTCGGCACCAAAAGATACAATCAAGTCGCTCAAGAGCGGCTTTTTTTGTGTCTGAAATTCAGTAATCGCAAGGTTTTCTGTGCTTTTTCACTCAACCTAAGTCAACCTGATTCAATCTACATCAACTTACTGATGCGGGTACAACTGCGGGTATATCCCGGTTCGATAATGTTTGTACCCACACAGAACCCTTGAAAGGATTCTCATTATGGATCTGAGTGATGTGAAGGTTCTTTCGGCAAAGCCTGAAGCAAAAGCCTATAAACTAACTGACGGTGAAGGCATGGTTTTGCTGGTTCACCCTAACGGTTCCAAATATTGGCGTCTTCGTTACCGCTTCGGCGGTAAAGAGAAGATGCTGGCGCTGGGGAAATACCCTGAGGTTTCGCTAGCAGATGCCAGGGCACGCAGGGATGAGGCCCGTAAGCTATTAGCTAATGGCGTCGATCCCAGTGAAAACAAGAAAGCCGTTAAGGTAGAGCAGGAGCAAGAGGCGATAACGTTTGAAGTGGTTGCCAGAGACTGGCATGCCAGCAATCAGAAGTGGTCTACATCACACAGTGCCCGTGTTTTGAAAAGCCTTGAAGATAATCTCTTTGCTGCCATCGGTAAGCGGAATATTGCGGAGCTTAAGACTCGGGATCTTCTTGTACCCATTAAAGCTGTCGAGTCATCCGGGCGACTTGAAGTCGCCGCCCGTTTACAGCAGCGTACTACCGCGATTATGCGCTTTGCTGTGCAGAGTGGTTTAATCGATTACAACCCAGCACAAGAGATTGCCGGTGCGGTTGCTACGGCAAAAAGACAGCACCGCGCTGCTCTGGAGCTTAACCGCATACCTGAATTACTTCATCGCATTGATCACTACTCCGGCAGGCCGTTAACTCGATTGGCTGTTGAACTCACTTTGTTGGTCTTCATCCGTTCAAGTGAGCGGCATTTTGCCCGCTGGTCAGAAGTAGATTTTGAAACGGCCATGTGGACGATCCCCGGTGAGCGTGAAGCGCTGGACGGTGTTAAACATTCACAGCGTGGTTCAAAGATGCGGACTCCTCATCTTGTTCCCTTATCGCGTCAGGCTTTAGGTATTTTGGAAAAGATCAAAGGTATGTATGGGAATTGAGAGTTGATCTTCACACCAAAAGATACAATCATGTCGCTCAAGAGCGGACTTTTTGTGTGTTTTCCATTAAAATAACTCACTAGTTTCCTGTTTCTCGATTTTCTGAACTCTCTGGGCCTATTCATTGCTATAGTTGTATGTGATATTTACATTTTCAATTATAGATAAAAGTTTAACATCTTCTTAGTGTATTTTTCTATTAAATCAAATAATTGGAATAAGTGACACTATCTATCCTTCATTAAGGAACCTACTTAAATTTGGAGGTGGTGTCCATGCAGAAAGGATGTATGCTGATCGGTTTTGAGTTTTATTTCACCATATAAAAATATCTTCCTATCGTATTTATTCACTATGAAAATAAAAGGAGCATACTTTGAGTCATACAGAACATATATCAATACTTAAGTGTACTCCGTGGTTAGTCAAATTTCTAAATCGTAGAAGTTTAAGAAAACCTGATAATCGCCCTCTTTATGAGTACCATGCAACGAGTGATGAATATGGCGAATTGAAGTGGTTGTTGAGGGCGATAGGGTTACCCGATGGTTACAAAAGTGATAAAGGGTACGCAGCCTGCTTCACATTGTTCTGCTCAGAGTGGTATCGAAGAGATTATGAAAGGGAGTGTGGATGGGCATGGGAGCCAATTTGTAAAACGATAGGCGTATCAGCATCTTCCTCGGAAATGGGGAAAATAATCCCTAGAGGCCTGGACGAGTACTGGGGGCGCCCCGTGCGGTTCTATGATACAGAAAGGCGGAATTTTTTAGGGTCCTTATTCAGTGAAGGCGGTCTACCTTTCAGATTGTTGAAGGAGTCCAATAGCCGTTTTCAGTCGATGTTCTCTCTCATTCTCAATCAATACGATCAGGTCCAGTCTGCTAACATTTCCACGTTTGCGTTAGTTCATGCAGCGGTAGAAAAATCATTTCTGCCAGTCGTTTTTAAAGAGGATACTTCAGTCGAGCTTATTAGTCGTATGGCTGAACAGTTAGTGTCTCTTGTTCAAATTTATGACCTGAGTAACCACACCGAACCCGTAAAAGAACTTGACCGTGTTCATCCTAAGTGGCGGGACAGTTTCCCTGTTCCTCTCGATGACGATACAGGGACCAGTTTCCTTAATGGACTTTTACGAACAGCTTCTACTGAATCCAAACCTCGCCTGCAAAAAAATAGAACAACCCTATGCCAGTTCTTATGGTCAGAAAATCATCCTGAGGCTTTACAGTCGCTCATTTCTCTTCCGGAAGAGCTGAGTTTTTCGATTGACAGTGAACCTTCTACAACGCGTTTCGAGCTTGCCATCTATGAAGATGGTAGCGAAATTACGAGCCTGGGACCTGCCTATGCAACGCTGAGCAATTCACAGGCAAAAATGAGAGTTCGCAAGCGTGAAATTAAGTTTTTTCGGAAAAAGCCCGCTGCCAGCTTGTTTATTGTGGCGAGAGCAGGAGGGATGCTTATCGGCTCCAGGCTGTTGGAGGGAAGTGAGGTTGCCGTTGGCGATGTGCCATTAGTTTTTGTTTTTGATAAAAGTGAATGGTTGCTACAAGGACAAGCATCTTGCAGCGTACGTGGCAGTCATGTGCTCATTGTATTGCCAAAGGATGGTTGTCTGGCCTCAGATCTCGAGGATTGCGAAACCGATTTTTCGCCTTTGGGATACCGTGCTCTGATTGTCAAAGGGCGCCAGGATATTCTGATTGAAGGCGATGAAACGTACCGGATAAAGACAGGAAGAGAGCAGATTATCCAGACTGGGTTCTCTTTCCAGGGGAGGCGATTAAACTGGACAAGCTACCCAGATGAGCTCTTCCTTGGTGTTCCTGGTATTTCCCAAAATTCTGAGAATCTATTAACTCATCATTATAAACTTTTTTTCAACGGCACATTTATAGATAATTGTGATGTGCAAGAGAAAATGGGTGCTCAGTTTATTTCAGTGCGTAACGAGAATAATGAAACGCTACTGCGCAAGAAAATAGGTATTCTTCCCAATGATTTTTGCCTAGAAATAAAAAATGGAGAACAAGCAAACGAAGGGTCTGTCATTATTAATACCAAACATCCTTGTTTGTATAGTTTGAAAGAAAAATCACTGGAGATTGATAGGAAGCGATTCCCCGGTGGCACAGAAATAATAATGAAAACTGAGGGGATTCCCCCAGCATCGATTTTATTACAAATAACGCCAAACCTTGCTGCAAACCCCATTATTGTTTCTCTCCCTTTCCCTGCCCGAGGTTGTCTTGCCTTTGATAAAGATGAAAAGCCTCTCCCAAAAAATATAACGATTAACGACCTTCTGGGAGCCAGAGCATACCTTTTCGGTAAAAATGGCGAACCTACGCGATACCAACTTGAACTACGTTTACGCTCTCGTAGCGGAATGCAGGCATGGTATGAGTGGCGCTATAGTGCGGGAGAAAGCCCGGTAGAGCTTACTTTATACAGCTTAAGGGAGCATATTGACAATTTACTTTCCCTGGAGAAAGGGATCGATCAAACGGTGGATATGCGTATTGAAGGCGGAGGTAGTTCCTTTACCTGGCAAATCAGACGCTATAAATATAGCCTTGAGTATAATCGGGAAATGCAGCTGCTTCTTGCTAATTCAGTGAGCAATCGTACGGGGCAGATCCCTTCACCCGTTATTATGTTACTCAGTGAGCCCGAAAGAAAGGCAATACCGCTTGTATCGAGAATGAGCGAAGGTGTACCGGTTGGTGAATTCGAATTAAGTTCGACGATACAAAATAATGGCCCATGGCTAGTTGTTCCCAAACAAGGTGAAGAAGCTTCATTTCGGCCTTGCTACATTGCAGGCGAGCCGGTAATCCAAAGCGATACTTCGGCAATACAGTCCCTGCAAAAGGCAACGCAGCTTTTTAATCCCCGGTCGGATGTAAATACTATTACGTTAGTTTTGGAACAAATGGCGAGCGACCCTGCACATTCGGGATGGCAGTTCTTACGTAACTTATACGATCAGTTTGGATATTTACCGCTGGCTACCTTTGAGGTATGGCGTGCCTTGGTCCAGCATCCACAGGCATTGGCAATGTCACTGTTTAAATTTGAGATGTCCATTGATTATCTCAGCCGTATTGAAAGCGAGTTTCCTGTTTTCTGGGAATTTTTGCCTATTACTGAGGTTAAACATGCCTCAATGCGTTTTCGCGCGTTTCTGACTCATAAAGGTGCTCCGGAGGAAATGCAGACAAAGTTACTGGGTCGAATGTTCCAGCAATTAGGGACTGTATTTCCAACCTATGCCAGCGAAGTGCAATTATGGTTAGACCAAGGGAAATTACCACCGACTTTTCCGGCACAAATGATAAAAGGCATCATTCATGAGTGGTATCAGGAGCTCTTACGCGAACATGGTGAATCTCGTTGGCCAGAGTTTGGCGGGCCGAGTCTTTTTCGTTGGTACACATCGCAAAAGGATCCCATTATAGAGGTTTCGCCCGATACCAGTTATCGATATTCCGTCACTTTGCTCCCCATATTTGCTGCCGCTGTTGCATGTGGTAAAACAACATTTGACAGCGTTTTTGAAAATAAACCTGGTGCCGTATTTTTCTTAAGACAAGTCAGAGATTTTGACTCGCGATGGTTTAATGCCATTTTCCAGTATTGCTTATTGCGTAATGTGGCTACGAAATAAAAAGGAATAAGAATGACTACACGCTATTTTTCTTCGCTGATTGAACAGTCGTTATCTCGTTCGACGGAAGCTACGCTGAGCATTATGGGCGTAACCAACCCGTATCTTCGTGAGCACCTTACGCAGCAGATGGCGGCTGAATGTGGAAAGGATGGAACATTTCTGGCTTCTCCCGTGTTTGAACAAACATTTGGCTGGAAAGAGTCAAATTTCACGATGAGGGAGCTTGCCACAAAGCAAACGTTACTGAGTAAAGAGGTTGTTGATTCTCTCGATAACGAAGAAAACGGACGTTATCGTTTTGGCTCAACCTGGAAACCGTTCACACATCAGTTAGCCAGCTGGCAAGCATTACTTGATAAAAAACATTCGGTGGTTGTGACCAGTGGCACGGGCTCGGGGAAAACAGAGTGCTTCATGGTTCCGGTGCTTGAAGATCTTTATCGCGAGCTACGGGACAACGGGGGAAAACCACTAATAGGCGTTAGAGCCCTTTTCCTTTATCCCCTGAATGCCCTGATCAATTCACAGCGTGAACGTTTAGATGCCTGGACCCGAGGCTTTGGAACCGGAATTCGGTACTGTCTGTATAACGGCAATACTGAAGAGCTGCATGCCTCAGTAAAAAGTGAGCAGGCAAACCGGCCAAACGAGGTGCTTTCGCGTGAGAAAATGCGTGAGGAACCTGCCCCTGTTCTGGTCACAAACGGTACCATGCTGGAATACATGATGGTGCGTCAGGTTGATGCACCTATCATTCAGAAATCAAAAGCGGAAAAATCATTACGCTGGATCGTTCTGGACGAAGCCCATACCTACGTAGGATCCCAGGCTGCTGAACTGGCTTTACAACTCCGTCGTGTCATGACGGCGTTTGGCGTTACGCCTGATGATGTTCGCTTTGTTGCAACATCGGCGACTATTGCCGGAAGTGATGCTGAAAAGCAGCTGAAAAAATTCTTATCTGAGTTGTCCGGTGTGCCACAGGAACGTATTGATGTTCTGGGCGGTAGCCGTGTCATTCCTGACCTGGCGCCGTGCCAGCATCTTTCTCTATCCCTGGATGAGCTTGAGCGTATTCCTGATTCTGATGGGGCGGGTATTAGCCTTGAGCGCTATACCGCGCTGACTCACTCTCCGCAAGCGCGTCATCTCCGTGAGATGCTTGTGAGTCAACCCAGACCGATGAAGCTTGATGCGCTCACCCGGCGTTTGAATGAGCTAACAAAACATCAATACACTCAGCAGGATATTTTGCGCTGGCTCGATCTCTGTACCGGTACGCTTCCCAATGCGCAGGAACCGGCATTTCTGAAAGTCAGAGCGCATATTTTCCAGCGTAATACCCAGGGGATATGGGCCTGCGTAGATAAACATTGCTCCGCTAAACACAATACTGCGCTGGAGAAGGGGTGGCCTTTTGGCAATGTGTATGTGAATCAGCGGCAGAACTGCGAGTGTGGTAGCCCTGTTTATGAACTCGCGTTCTGCAATGAGTGTAATGAACCGCATTTACTTGCCCGGGACAAAAAAGGAAAGCTTGTACAGTGGGATAATAAAGGCGGGGATGAGTTTTCGCTGCAGGATGAAGCACCTGATGATTTTGACTCTTCGAGTGAAAAAGTCCAAAAAGAGCAGATATTCCAGCCACCCCATATTATTGCCGCGGAATGTAATACCGAAATGGGCTATATCGTGCAGCGCCTCGATCGCCAAACTCGAAGTATTGGCGTAGTCAACCCGGATAGTATTCCGCTGGCGATGAATGATATTGAGCAGGTCTGTAGTGCCAGCAACTGCGGTTATAGAGGGGGTAAAGGTAAACAACCCTTCCGGCGGGCACTGTTAGGCGGGCCTTTTTATGTGACGAATATCGTGCCTACCGTGCTGGAATATTGTCAGGACTTTATCAGTGATGAAGGTAAAGAGGGCGTTGGCCCACTTTCTTTGCCTGGACGAGGGCGTCGATTGATCACCTTCACTGATAGCCGTCAGGGAACGGCACGGATGGCGGTGCGTATGCAGCAGGAAGCGGAGCGCAGCCGTTTGCGCGGTAGCGTGGTGGATATTCTTGGATGGCACCAACGTAAACAGTCAACACATGCGCCAAATGCCCAGGCTGACGTAACGAAGTTGACTGAGATGGCAGCACAGGCACGTGAAGAAGCGAAAAATCTTCATGACTGGGGGATGCCGGAAGAAGCGATCCGTCGTGAAGAACAAGCTGAGCGCTTAGAGCACGCTATCCAGGTCGCCACTGGTGGAAAAGTTGATGCGGTTTTGATTTCTCTTTCCTGGTCCGAAATGGTTAAGGAATTGAAAGATAAGGCGGATATCAAAGGTCCTATCCTGCAGTATAACCACTATCTCAAGCCTGAAATATTCACTGAAAATGGTGGCCCTTTAAAACTCGCTGAAATGCTGCTTTTCCGTGAATTTATGCGGCGCCCTAAACGCACCAATAGCCTGGAGACACAAGGGCTGGTTCAGGTGGGTTATCAGGGGCTGGAGAAGGCCCATAGCATTCCTGCCCATTGGCAAGATAAAGGGTTAACCCTGGATGACTGGCGTGATTTTCTTAAGGTCACGCTGGATTTCTATGTCAGGGAAAGCAACTACACCCAGCTGGACGAAGATCTGAAAAACTGGATCGGTAGCCGTTTCTCTTCAAAATTTGTCCGTAACCCCGATTCGAAAGAACCTGATGACAACCAGGTTAAACGCTGGCCGCAAATTCGTCACGGTAACGTCACGCAGCGCCTGGTCAAACTTTTGATCCTCGGCGCTAAATTCAGCAGCGTAAATACGGTCACAATCGATATCGTTAATGCGTGGCTAAAAGAGGCCTGGCTTCAGTTGACGGGGTCATTAGCGGTATTGAAATCCGACGGCAACCGTTTTTATTTACCTAAAGAGCATCTGACATTCTCTCTGGTACAAAAAGCCTACATTTGCCCGGTAACCAATAAATTACTGGCGACGGCTTTCAGAGGTCTGACGCCTTATCTGCCAATGCATATTCAGTTTGAACGGCTGACCAGTGCACAATATGACGCCTTTGTCGCCCAGGCGGTGACGCTGCCTGAGATTTGGCAGCACGATCGTTCTCAGGATGATTATGTCGATGGGTTAAGAAAAGTTCGTGACTGGCTGGGGCAGGACCCTCTGGTGGCGCAATTACGTTCGCAAAACCTCTGGACGGATATTAACGATCGCGTCGTTGAAGGTGGATTTTACTACCGCACGGCAGAGCATTCCGCCCAGCAATCATCCGAACGTCTGCAAAGTTATGAACGTATGTTTAAAAACGGACAGCTCAACGTTCTTAACTGTTCAACCACCATGGAAATGGGCGTGGATATTGGCGGGATTTCTGCTGTGGTGATGAATAACGTCCCGCCGCACCCCGCTAACTATTTGCAGCGTGCCGGGCGTGCAGGGCGTAGCAAAGAGTCCCGCGCTATTTCTTACACGTTGTGCAAAGGCAACCCGCACGATCGGCAGGTTTTTGCTAACCCTCTCTGGCCTTTTGAAACGGTGATCCCTGCGCCGATGGTGGCAATGAATTCTGAGCGCCTGGTACAGCGCCACGTCAATTCTCTGCTGCTGTCAGATTATTTGTGCCATGTCATCGGTGAAACAGAAAAAGAACGCACCAGCCTTAATAGTCAGTGGTTCTTTGGTGAAGAGCTTGAACAGTCGGTGTGTAACCGTTTCAAAGCCTGGCTGGAGCGTCCGACGCTGAGTATTGATGCGGCTTTGGTTCGCTTGGTTAAAGGCACCGCGCTTCATGGCGTTGCGGCAGAAAAGCTGCGGGATAAAACGTGCGACGCGATTGCGGCGCTGCAGAAGCGCTGGCTGGGAATTTATCGCGATCTTGTTAAGCAGGAAAGTGAATCGCAGCCCAATACGCCGTATCGCAAACGTCTGGAGCTAGAGAAAAAACGGCACTGCGGCGAGTATCTGCTGCGCGATTTGGCGGCCAGAACCTTCCTGCCTGGATATGGCTTCCCAACGGATGTTGTCACTTTTGATAACTTCACCATGGAAGATTATATCCGCGAGAAAACGTACAAAGTCCGTGATAAGAGCGATCGTGAAGATAACGTCTCGCGTTATAAAGGCTTGCCTTCACGCAACCTTTCCGTGGCGATCCGTGAGTATGCGCCGGGCGCGGAGATTATCCTTGATGGACGGGTCTTCCGCTCCGCTGGGGTGTCTCTGCACTGGCATAATCTCAATGCTGATACCAATGAAGCTCAGCGCCTGGATAGCGCCTGGCGTTGTCACAAATGCGGTACGTTAGGCTATGAGGAAGGTATTGGCGGTTCGGGAGATTTATTCTGTAGCAATGATGCGTGCGGTGAGCGCATCACGCCGGAAAACCGACGTCAGGTTTTACAGCCTGCGGGTTTTGTAACGGATGCGCACGATCCGGTGACCAATAACATTGAGACCATGAAATTCATTCCGGTTGTACCGGCCTGGGTATTTGTTAAGGCCGAGCGTGTACCGCTGCCGAACCCGTTGATGGGCTTTATGGCTTCCGGGGCGGACGGTAATGTGTTCCAGCAAAGTATGGGGGAAGGCGGCCACGGCTATGCGCTGTGCCTGAGCTGCGGTCGCGCGGAGTCGATGCTCAACCTTACGGATGCACCGAAATCCATGGAAGCACACTATCCGCCTCGTCCTGGAAAGGCCGACCGGGATAGTCAGAATCAGCGGATTATCTGCCCGGGTTCAACGGCGCTGAATAAAAATGTCACGCTGGGAGCGCTGGCCAGAACGGATGTCTTCGAGCTGATTGTCCGTCGCCCGCAGAACGGAGAGTATATTGCTGATAACACGGAAGAAGGGCGTATTGTTGCAATGACGCTGGCCGTGGCGCTGCGGCGCTCGCTGGCGAGCGTGCTGGGCGTTTCCGCAGCGGAGCTGGGCTACGCGGTGCGCCCGGTCAGGCTGGAGAACGAGCAATCCGTTCTGGCGGTACAGCTGTACGATATTATCAGCGGCGGTGCGGGCTTTGCTTCCAGCGCGCCATTGCATATTGAGGCCGTGCTGAAGGGAATGGTGAAGCAACTGGGCTGCCACCACTGCGATACCGCCTGTAGCGAGTGCCTGCTCGATTCACAGACCCGCCACGATCACGATCTACTGGATCGTAAAGCGGCGCTAGCCTGGCTGGGGGCGGATTTCAGCCACTATATTGGCTTGCCGGATGAGGAGAAATTCTCTCTGGCTGATGCGCAATATTGTCCAGGGAGCATTGAAGATACTCTGCGGCGGGCCATCAACGATGGTGGCCGAAAGCTCACGCTGTGGATGAGTGGGCCGTTGAATGAGTGGGACCTGTATGCCCGTCAGTTCCGCACCGCGATCCAGAACTACCGGCTAAAAGATGATGTTGAGGTGGTGCTGGTTATCCCGCGAAACATTGACGATCCGGAGATCCTTCTGGAACTCGCGCAGTTTACTGCGATAGGCGTGCAGCTGTGCCAGTCTGAGCATGATACGGATACGCCGCTCGTTGCGCAGGTGACGTTTGACGATCGCCTGATGACGTTAATTTCTCGCAGCCATGAAGCAACCATCCCCGGGCCGAACTGGCATCTGAATAGCCAGATGGTTATTCGCAGCCATTTGCAGGCGCCGATAGCGCTTTATAAAACCGAGTTGCCATCCGAGGATGCGGGCAGCAAAGGCCTGGTTAACGATATTGAAATCCATAAGCAGCTTAACGGCCCGGTTTCTCAGTTTGGCCAGCGCTTCTGGAACCTGTTGACCGAGTCTCAGGATGATATTCAGCGCCTGCTGACGGAATGCCGGGTGACGCGTATCCACTACAGCGATCGCTATCTGCAAAACCCCGTAGCGCTGGCGTTGTTAGGCGGGTTGTTGAAGACGTTGAAACCGATGCTGACACAAGAGGCAGAAGTGACGATTGATACGCTGTTCAGGAGTAAAGAGCGCCCGGGGAACAAACCGTTCCATGACTGGATGAGTGAAGCAGACTTCCAGGATTTCGCCGACCAGTGGTTTGCGGCATCCATGGGACGAGCCGTGGAGATTCAGGCGTTCAACTCTGGCCGCGACATTCCGCACCACCGTAAGTTGATGGTGAGTTTTGATAATGGCCAGGCGCTGAAAATCCGCTTTGATCAGGGGATGGGGTACTGGCGTATTAACTTTGCGCGAGCCTGGCGTGATTTTAACTTTAATGACGACGTCTCTTTCCAGCTGGGGAATATGGCACAAGCCTGCGCAGAAGGCCTGGTAGTGAATAGCGAGGAAAGTTGGGCAACCGATGTGCTGGTGCAGGTTATCGCACCTTAATCAGGAACCGCTCCCGACTCACGGTCGGGAGCGGTTAGCATCAGGCGGAACGTTTACCTGAAATCACGTCGATAAAGTCCTACACCTGCCGCTGCTTACGGGCGGACAGCTTGCCCACCCGATGAAAAGACTGAAGCAGCGTAGAGTCTTCCGGCTCCTGCGGCTTCGCCGTTAGCACAATACAGCCGTTCATCACCCTCACATCCACCTCGGTACAGGTGGCGAAACCGGCGGCTTCCAGCCACTGACCCTTCATGGTGAGCGCGGGAATGCGGGTGTAATCCGGATAACGACTCGCATAACTCACGGTAAGGTGACGGTTATTTGCTGGGGAGACTTCTGGATCGCACGGATCTGCAATAGAATGGACGGTAGTCATGATGGCTATTCCTTGAAAATAGTGATTGTGATGAGCGATATGGCCGTGTTCCCGCACGGCCATATCGCGCTAAATACCTGTACATAACATCAGTAAATAAAAGAAAAGTCCAGCTGAAAATAGAATTTAATGGGAATGAACGGGAAGGAGCTGGATATATTTTTGATGGTTATAGTTACGAAAGATAATATACACAAAATCATTCGAGTTGCATCAAGGCGGCAAGAGAACGAGTCCCCAGGAGCGTATATAAATACGTGACTGGGGGGAGCGAACGCAGCCAACGCCGAAGCAGCTTGAAGGATGAAGTGTAAAAAAGCGCACCGGTCAGATGCGCTTGAAAATAAGTATCAGTTTTTTTTACGCGAGGTTTTTTTACCGCCGCTGGCGGCGCGTTCGGCCTTGATTTTTTCCAGCAGGGCGGCGGCGCTGTTTTCACCGCTGATGAGGTCGGGGTTTTCAGCACGCCACTGGGCGGTAAGCTCGCCGCGGAAGGCTTTTGCCAGGACCGACTGGGTGAGGCTGTTGACGCGGGCCAGTGCACTGTTGACCTGTTTTTCAATGGTGTCGGCGTAGGCGAAGAGTTGTTCGACGCGGCGGACGATTTCGAGTTGTTCTTTTAATGGTGGCAGCGGAAATATTAATGATTCGACAATACTTTTATTCATTGCTTTTTGATTATTCCCAGCACCAATTTCTCTATTGTCGTTATATTGCTGACTCAAATAAAAGTATAAAAATTCTGATGATGCGAAATCGCCTGGAACTCTTATAGCTGCAGTGTTTTGATTATGACAGGCATCAATATTAAGTATTGCTACTTGCCCTCTAGTTTTTCCTTGCCCAATCATCGCCAACATAACGGTTCCTGCGGGATGGATTTTAGTCGATGAACTAGCTAACCCCTTTTTAGTAATCATTTCCTTTGTTGCATATATCCGGCAGAATGCAACTTCTGAACTACTAACCCAAGGTATGTCTCCGTTCCAAAATTCGGGCTGATTTCGTCTAGGCGTCGATCCAACATGCACATCAAATACATTTCCAATTTTTGTATTTAACCATGTTTCAGGTAAATTGCTTGAACATGCATTGTTTAGTGTTTCTTCATGCTGATTTTTATTTTTCTTTGAGTTTCGTAATCTTCTCCAAAAAAAATCAATATCTGATAAATTTATTCTATCTAATTCGTTATTCTCCAATCTCCATTGAGTGGTTAATTTTCCATTCATAGCGGCAGCCAGCACCGCCTGACGAAAACGTTTCAGGATTTGCGAGATTTGCTCAAGACGTGCTTTGGTGCTGTCTACCTGCGCCAGTAGCGTATCGAGTTTTTCGGCGATGATTTTTTGTTCGCGGATTGATGGGATACCAACGACTATTTTATCTAAATCTTTTGTACTAATATTTAACTGAGCTGCACCTTTTGCACATTTTAACAGTTCTGATTGAACAATATTCGAACGCAATAGATAAAAGCTGAATTTTTTTTCTATCAACGAAGAAAAAACAACTTTTGCTACGCGTTGGTTTAAGACTGCAGGAAGATGTTCTTCTTTTATAAATGCCGTTCTACCTACATTCCCAGTTAGCGACATGAGAATATCGCCTTGGCTTAATCTGAATTTTTCTGCATTTAGCTCTGTAGCATTAACATATGCAGGATTATTCAAATTGATACCTGTATCGTGTACGTTACCGATACGGATAACAAAATCTCCTGAATCAATATATGTTGAGCTTTTGAATGCATAACCATTCTGAAAAATTGCAATATCGCTAAGCTCTACTTTTTCCCACTTAGATGGAAATGTAAAACAGGTCATGCCTTCACCTCACCAAACGCTTCATCAAGCAACTGACGCTGCGCATCCGCTTCATCGCCCGCGCCCAGCTCGCGCATCAGCGCATCCAGCTCGCCCAGCGCCTGCACCAGCTCGCCCATCGCTTCTGCGGCTAACACATCCGGTTCCGGCAGGCTGTCGGCGTCAATGCTGTCCTTATCCTTCAGCCAGGAGATATCCAGCGAATCGGATTTTGCGCTGCGGATCCACTCGCGGGTGAACTTACGCCAGCGGCTGGTGGCCTGGTGCTGGTCGGTGTTCTTGTTCTCTGCGCTGTCGGCGATTTCGCTCTCTTCGGCGTTAAAGCTCCACTCGCCTTCGGTACGCGGGCTTAAGCCGTGCGGATCTTTACCGTAGACGGTTTCAAACGGCTGCAGATGCTGTTCGGTAAACGGCGTACGCTTGCCGAAGCTCGGCATATTGGTCCGCAGGTCATACACCCACACGTCGTCGGTGCAGTTTTTATCCTGATTTGGATTGGCCGCCGTGCCTTTGGTAAAGAACAGCACGTTGGTTTTGACGCCCTGGGCGTAAAAGATGCCGGTCGGCAGACGCAGGATGGTGTGCAGATGGCATTTGTCCATCAGGTCGCGACGAATATCGGTACCCTTGCCGCCTTCAAACAGCACGTTATCCGGCACGACTACCGCTGCACGGCCGCCGGGACGCAGGGTTTCGATAATATGCTGCATAAAGCACAGCTGTTTGTTGCTGGTCGGGTGCACGAAGGTACGGGTAATGTTAGTGCCCGCGGCGCTGCCAAACGGCGGGTTGGTGGCGACGATATCGGCCTGCGGTAAATTCTCGCCGTCGCTGCCCAGCGTGTTGCCCAGACGGATGGCGCCGCCGTGGTCGAGGTTGCCTTCAATATCGTGCAGCAGGCAGTTCATCAGCGCCAGACGGCGGGTGCCGGGCACCAGTTCGAGGCCGATAAACGCGCGGTGGATCTGGAAATCCTGGGTGTCGCCGTCGAGATCGTCCAGATCGTGAGTCTGCGACTTCACGTAGCGATCCGCTTCAATCAGGAAGCCCGCCGTACCCGCAGCCGGATCCTGCACCACTTCGCGCGGCTGCGGCTTCAGCAGATGGATAATGGTTTTGATCAGTGGACGCGGGGTGAAATACTGGCCCGCGCCGGATTTGGTTTCGTTGGCATTCTTTTGCAGCAGCCCTTCGTACATATCGCCGAAGTCATCACGGGACTTACCATGGTTGCCATTGTACCAGTCCAGCGCATCCATATAGCTGACCAGTTCCGTCAGCTGTTTGGGTTGCTCAATGGTGGTGCTGACATTATGGAATACCGCCTGCACCAGCTTTTTGTCGTCTGCTCCTAGCTGAACCAGCAGGTTGCGGTAGAACTGCATTTGATCCTGGCCAATGCGCGATTTCAGGTCATCCCAGCGATAGCCTTCCGGCAGGTAGTCCGCTTCCTGGCCGGTCTCTTTGCACATTTTCAAAAACAGCAGCGAGGCGAGTTCATTGACGTAGTTTTGATAGGAGACGCCGCCGTCGCGCAGGTTGTCGCACAGTTTCCACAGCTTGGCGACCAGATCGTTATTGTTCATTGAAGATCCCATTTGACATGGCGACCACCATTGTGGGTCGCAAAAGTGATTGAGCGTTTCAGATGCCTGATGGCGCTTCGCTTATCCGGCCTACGCGTAACCCTGTAGGCCGGATAAGGCATCGCCGCCATCCGGCGAAAACGGGGATGATACCCTCTTAAGCCAGCTCGTCCCAGATGTAATCACTGAACTTATCCAGCACGCTGTCGAGGTTGTCGTCAAAGGTGCGCTGTAACATTGGCTTACCGCCGCGGCGGTGGAAATTGCCGGTTTTGAAAACGTCGTCGTCGAGCACCACTTTCTCTTTCAGCGCCTGTGCTAAACGGTCAAGCCAGTTTATCTGCTCATCGCTCCAGTCGTTCTCACCTTTGATACGTGTCAGCGCGTGGTCGACACGCTCGTCGAACGGTTTGAGCGCATCGCCCACCGCCGCACGACGGATATGGCCAATCAGCCTGGCGGCGATATCCTGATTGCGCGTCGCTTTCCACGCGCTGCGCAGGGAGGACTCTTCAAAATGCTGGCGGTCAAACCACTCCTGCAATTCCACCAGCCCTTTACGGGTGAGGTCGCGCGGGCGATTGATCACCGCCTGCAGCGCCGGCTGGGCGTTAGGAGCGTGCTGCACCAGCGCATCGAAGGCTTCGAGGAAATCCTGCGGCGTGTCGTAATCGCCGTACAGCGATTTGACGCTCACCACCTCATCGTCGATATCGAGGAAAATAGGGGCCTCGCGCAGGGCGTTGATATCGGTTTTAAGCCTTTCGAGGCGGGCGATAAAGCCGGGAAGCTTATTGAAAATCTCGGCGCTCCAGTGCGGCCCTTTTTCCCGCAGGCGCGAAGCCAGGCCTCCGAAGTTGACGCCTGCTGCATCCAGGCACAGTTCGTCCAGGCGACGTACTTGCTTATCCACCGTTTCGCTGCGATCGCGGTTATAGATGGCAAGACCGATAATCCGCTGCAGCTTGGCGACCAGCTGTTCATGGCTGTGTTCGGCAAAGCTGCGGCCATCCGCTTCAATGGTTTTATACGTTTCTGAGTCGGTAATTTCATTGACCAGCGTTTGCAGTTCCACCTGCGGACGCACAACTACCGGACGCATGGTGTCGACGCTTTCCAGCGAGCTGTAGATATCCACGCAGTCGAAAATCTTAAAGCTGGTTTTCCCCACCGACGGACATAGACGTGTGGCGCGCCCCTTCATCTGCTCGTAGAGAATGCGGCTTTTGACTTTGCGCAGGAACACAATATTACAGATAGACGGAATATCTACGCCGGTGGTCAGCAGATCGACGGTGACCACGATATTGGGCAGCCGCTCTTTGTTGAAGCGGACGATCATGCTTTGCACTTTCTTCGCGTCTTTATCGGCATCACCGGTGATCTTGATAATCGCGTCGTGTTCCAGCTGTGGGTACTTTTTCTTAAACGCGCTGCGCAGTTCGTCAACCACCATGTCGGCATGGGCGTTGGTGACGCAGAACACCAGCGTTTTTTGCTGCCCGGTGGGATCCAGGTAGTTGGTGAGCTCGGCGCATACCGCGTGGTTAAACCCCGGGATCACCAGACTGCGGTTAAAGTCGGCGACCTCAAAATCCTGATCGTCGGCCAGCGTGTCGTTGATCAGCTCGCCCTGTGGGTTCAGGCGTTCCACCTGTTCGCCTTCGGAAAGATAGACCCCATCCTGCGCGTTGCGGGTGACGATCTGAATCGGGGGATCCTGGTCGATCAGGTAGCCGTCGATCACCGCCGTACGGTAGGTGTAGCGATAAACCGGCTCGCCGAAAATATCTACCGTGTGCAGGGCTGGCGTGGCGGTCAGGGCGATTTTTACCGCGTCGAAATGATCGAGAATGCGACGATAGGCGGAAACGTAATCCAGCTGGCTACGGAACTGCAGCTCGCCTTCGGTCTGCTCTTTATCGAGAATGTAGCCGCGGTGCGCTTCATCGACCACGATACAGTCGTAGCGGCCAACCGGCATCGGCTCATCGGATTGCAGCGTACGCTTGACCAGTGACTGAACCGTGGCGACGTGAATTTTGGTGCTGTCTTCCGGGAATTTGTCGGTTAAGCCTTTGATATCGAAAATGCTGTTAAAGGTGTCGCCGTTAATTCGCGTGTCTTCAAACGATCCCAGCGCCTGTTCGCCGAGCGAGCGACGGTCGACCAGGAACAAGACGCGTTTGAAACGCTGCGACTGGATCAGACGGAACATCAGGGCGATGGCGGTACGGGTTTTGCCGGTACCGGTCGCCATCGCCAGCAGGATTTCTTGCTGGCCGTTAACGATAGCCTTTTCCACCGCGCGGACGGCATCTTCCTGGTAATAGCGCAGGCCGAGTTCGCTCATACCAGGGTTTTCATCAAACCACTGATTTTGTTTCTGCGGATCGCTGCCCAGCATACCCAGCAGCTCTTCCGGGCGATGCCATTCCGGCAGCGCTTTTGACATGTTGGTGGTGTGGCGGACGTCGCGATACCAGATGCCGCTTTTGGTCTTCATCGCCGCGCGGTATTCGCGTCCGTTGGTGGAGTAGCAGAAGGGGATTTTAAAGCGCTGTTTACCGCAGGTGTCCTGCCAGCTGATTTCATACTCCGGCACTGCTTCGTGTACTTCGTCGGGAGCGTAGTGCTCCAGCAGCGTGTCGCGTAAGAAGCCGTTATCGAAGTATTTGCTGTAGCGGTAAGATTCGTTGAGCTTACTGGGCACATCGGTATTTTTGCGTTTCGCTTCAACGACGGCGATGGGCTTAAGGCCAACGAACAGTACGTAATCGGCAAAGCCGGTTTTACCCGTTTCATCTGCACCCGTCGGCCATTCGGCTATCGCTTTGTTGACGCCGGGTTCCGGGCGAGCGCCTTTGGCAAAGCGTAATGTTTTGCTATCGGCCTGCCAGCCCGCTTTACGCAACTGGGCGTCAATCAGGAAGCGACTCTCTTCTTCGCTGAGATTCAGCGTGCGCTTGATCGCCTGGTCGGTGATTTCTTTATGATAGGCCTTACGTTCCTGTTCGGTCTGTTTTGCTAATTCAGCGTTTTTGGCAGCGAGCTGCGCTTCCAAAGCGGCCACGCGGGCTTTGGTCTGGGCTTCTGTTTCCTGCTGCTTTCCTTCGAGAACGGCGATGTAGCCATTGAGTGCAATTAAGCGTTGCTGCTGAGCTTCCAGCTCTGCCTGGCTGTGTACTTTTTCCTGTGCCTGTTGTTCCAGCTGCTGTTTGAGGGTGAGAACTTCGGCGTGGTAGCGATCCTCACCGTGCTCAGGCATCACAAAAGCCGGCACCGGGAAATCGTAATCTTTGGTCACCAGCCGGTAGTACCAAACGGCAAGACGGAATCCGAGGCGCAGACACATCTGGGCATCATCGAGATCGTTATGGTATTCGTGAACGGCCTGATTGCCGATACGGCGTAGCTTATGGAAAACGGACAGAATGCTGTCGTCAATGAAGGCAATTTTGCCCAGCTCACGCAGCAGGTCGTGCTGGTTTTCGCAGGGAGGGATATCCAGTAATAGTCCCAGGTGTTTGGCCGTCGCTTCGCCAAACATGCGCATTTTTACCAGTGTCGTATTCGGGTCGCCGGGGTAGTTGTTTTCCGCCGCGCAGGCAATGGCGTACGTGAAATCGTTTACGCCTTTCAGGAAATCGAAGTTGGATTTGTTCATGCACGTTCCGCGTTCAGGCCAGCCTTCGGAATGCTGACGTATTAGGATAATCCGTTAATGGATGAGGCATCAGTGCATGCTACCTCTCTCCAGTTGTACATTCAATCGTCAGAGTTTAATGTAACTCACTATTTTGTAAGTATGTTCTCGATTTTCTGTTCCGCTTTTGTTCTGTGTTTCACAGGCAGTACTCACTTGTTCCTGTTTTTGTGCTTTTTCATTAAGGTTTTTAATGCCTCAATAGTGAGTGAGGGTTTTTGTCTGTGGATCATGGCATGGCAATTGGGGCAGACAGGACGAAGGTCTTTTACGGGATCCAGTTTGTAACGCTCTCCAATATCAGACAGCGGTGTAATATGGTGGACGTGGATATAATCCTTCCCGGTTTCACCATACGTTTCCTCAAAATCCATATTGCACACGCTGCACTGACAGCCGTAATGATCTATGCATTTGTCTCTTGCCGTTTTACTACGTTCGTATTTGTTAACTTTGATTTGCTTTACGGCACCTTCGTAAAAGGTTTCCGGAACATCATCTGGATAATCGATATTTACTCGGGTGGAAAGCGATTCTGCCTTTTTGATGCCATCTGGCGTGAGCTTCCAGATACCAAGGCCTGATTCTTTTGCATTGTGGAGATACTTGTAGTCAACAAGCTTTTTTCTCGCCCATTGGACCATGTTGTTCCATTGAGGGCGATTAGTATCATCAGGGAGTAACATGTTCATTTCTTCGTTGGTCAGGCCGAACTCCTTGCCCAACGGCTCATAACATGAGGAAGAACTGACTTCTCCCCCTCCACAGTAGATATATAAAAGCAGGGGGATTTCTATCTCTTTATAACTTGGAAAGGGCATATTTATCACCAATGATTAGTTAAATTCTCTATTGTTATGTTCTGAAAACTTCTCGCTTATGCCACTCAATAAAGCTGCCTCTCGGGTAGTTCTCTTTCCCCTGCGGTAACCCAATCAGCTTCCCATCAAAATCCCAGAACAGCTTGCCGACTATACCGCCGCCGTTCACCGCTGGCGAAATCTGTACCCGCATGCTCTCATCCAGGCCAATAGATCCTTTATCAAACGCTTTATGGTGAATGGCGCAGAGGGCCAGACCATTGGGTATCTCACATGGCCCTCCGTGCTGCTTCCATTTGATATGCGCTGCTTCCAGCGCGACTGAGGTGTTATCGTGGCGCATGTTAAAACCGCAGATAGCACACTCGTAGTTATAGGCGCGCAGGATCTGCTGGCGGAAAAGCGGATCGCGTTCTCTGCGAATTTTTTGGATATCAAAACCCATCTCGTCAGCGATCTCTTCCTGAATACTCTCAGGGAAGTGGGCTGCTAATATCTGATGCGCCAGCGTATTGATCAGCTTTTTGTTTGCGGCGAGTAGTGAGTAATGCTCTTCATCAAAACCGCCTGCCACATGACAGGACTCCAGCTCTTTAGCAGGAGGCTGTTTGCTGCCCGTGGTCGAGCAGTGCTCAGCGTTTTGTAGTTCCCAGAAGCCGTCGCCCTTCAGCCGCCAGAAGGGCATATCGGGTCGGTACCGGGCTCGCTGTGGGCCAAAGCGTTCCAGTAAGCTATGTAGCTGATCGCGAACTTCTGAGGCGTAATCGAACATCCGTGAATGTCCGCGCTGATACTGGGCCAGTACGTGGAGTAGCAACAGCGGCTTATGAGGCGCGCGTTGTTCCCCTTTACGCCAGAGAGTGATGTCGGCAATTGCTTGTTGTAGAGTTTTACTGGAAGGCATTGCGTTACGTCATCTGCTAAATAATTGCGATGATGCTCGCAAAACACAACCCGATCAAGTTGATGGGCCTGCGAGAAGCGCCTTTTATCTAAACGCCATAACGTTTATTTCCGCCAGAAGTAATGCAGTAACGTCCTCCCCGAGGCCCTATGCATACTGTGCCTGAAGAGCAGGAGCACGATGAACCATAGTTTTGTGGGGCTGAGTGTTGCCGGGAGGGGGTTGTTCGATGTTCCGTTCGTAATTTTTCGGGGGAAGGTGGCGTGACTTTTTTGACATAACAATTGGTTGATTCACATAAATAAGATGATGATACCCAACGCTCTTTTTCATTGGCGGTACTTATTCTGCTCCAGTCATTTTGTTGCTCATATACTTTGACCTGAGCCCCTCTTTGTAACGATTCCAAAGGTGAACCATTAGGCGTAGAACGCACTTTTAGCGTATTAGCATTAACATAGACAATCTTCGCTTGTTCATACATGCCTGATTCTTGGGCAGGTTTAGCTGCAGGATAGCTGGGTGCTTTATTACCCTTAGAAAAAAACCATACAAGTAATACAATAACAATGAATCCGATGTTTTTGTTCTTCATCTTTTATTCACACACATGTTTATTTTTATATAAATTATATAATATTTTAATGAGTTATGAATGTGCGTTTTATCATAAATCAGGATTTTAATTGATGTTAGATTGCCTGGCACCGCAATAGGCCTCCTTTTCGCTATTTCAGCTCCGCGATTCCACCTCTTTAATCAACTGGAAATGCTTGATTTAATTTATATTGGTTGTATATTGGATTGTTATTTGTTGCTTAAAATGCTAAGGGAGATAAATGATGGAGAAAAATTATCTATATATGTTTGAGTGTGACTATGCATCTCGTACGCGCGAAAAAAAATTTCTGAAGGATATTTTAAATAATTTTGATAAAGATTATGCGACAATGGTAGGTGTTGTTGTAAATAACAATCCATACTGTTTAGCATTTCATATTGCAGTTAATTTACAAAAAGATCCTATTTTTTTTGAGTTATGGTTGAAAGATAATTATCCAGGAAAACTGAAAAGATATAATATTTTCACAAAAGATATCCCTCAGTATAATGTTCAAACTTTTATTAATGCCGACATGGTCGATTTTGCTATAACACCTGAAGGCGGTGGTCATTTATTTCTTTGGCCTGAGCGTGAATTGTTTGAAAAGCAACACCCACAATATAAAAATATTAATGAAAAGAAATCCAAGGTATTTATTAGTCATTCATCAAAAGATAAACTTAATATTGTCAATCCATTAAATGCTTATTTACAGGCTAATGATATAGCAACATGGCTAGATAGTTATGAAATTGATTATGGAGATAATATTTTTATCAAGGTTAATGAAGGGATTGAAGAGTCAGCTGTGGGCTTGTTTGTCCTGACTGATAATTTTTTTAATAGTGAAAGTGGTTGGCCCTTAGCTGAATTCTCCACCTTTTTCACGGATCTGATGAAGTCAAACAAAAAAGTGCTTATGTTGGATGCAGGTGTGTCACCTAAAAATATGTTAGCAATGATGAAAGCTTACCGCTATATTTCCTGGAATAATGGTGCAAGTCTACCGGAGATTGCTAACGCTATTAATAAGATAATAAAACAATGAGGTTCTGAAGTTACTAACTGTAATGTTATATTTTGGAATGAGGCAAGTATTTTGTGCAGCTAAAATATTTGTCTCTAAAAATATCATAATTTTTTATATGTGTTTTGATGGTGGATAGGATATTCTAGTCTATTGAATAGACTTAGAATTACGCGGCTTTTATACAAGGATGTTACTATTATGGAAGTTAATCAGTGCTGCCATTGTTGCGACCATGGGGATTATATCATTACATATAGCTGTAACATTGTTACCTTCGGATTTGTGTTTTCCAGTTTTCTATCCGTAAGCTTTGGTATTGTGCCTTCAACTCATTTCTAGCCAAGAAAATTGTGAATAATAGCAAGATACTCCAATATAGGTGAACCGCTCCTGACGCATCAGGAGCGATATTTATTAGCTTCGTACACGTTTCCCCGCAATCACCCCGATAAACTCTCTTACCTGTTTCTGCTTCCTTGCCGACAGCTTCTCAACCCGACGCATCGCTGCTTCCAGCTCCGGTTCCGGCTCTACTGCCGTCAGCACGATACAGCCTGCCATTGCCCGTACTTCCACCTTTGTACCCGTCGCGAACCCCGCGGCTTCCAGCCACTGACCCTTCATCGTTAACGCCGGAATAGGGCGGTAATCCGGAAAACGGCTCGCATAGCTCACGGTAAGCTGGCGCTTATTTTTCACTGGCGCTTCTGCATCGAATGAATCTGCAATACAATCGACTTCAGTCATAATTGCTATTCCCTACAAATAGTGATTGTGATGAGCGGTGCGGATGTGTTGGCGCATATCCGCATCGCGCTAAATAACACCTGTAAATTTAACCAGTGAAAAAGACAAAGTCCAGCGGATAATAAAACTTAATAGACGCGTTCTGGCTTGCTTTAAGAACCAGAGAATAATATTTGATGTGGATATTTACGCTGCGAAAGTAAAGCACCTGGATAGGCTTATTTCTGTGTGGCAATGAAAGGACTTAACCGCGTGGGATGACAATGCCATGAATAACGTGAAGGCTGAAAAACAGCAACAAAAACCTACGTTATCGTTAAGATAACGTAGGTTCATTATTATTTAATTAAACCGTGATTCGCTGGCTTGCCAGCTATACGTACCATCGGCCATTAACGCATCGCCCAGCTCCTGATAATGGAAATCGTAAAACTCTGCGCTGGCGTCATAACCTGAGTAGTCTACAGCCGCAAGGCCAACGAACGCCCCGGTAAAGAATCCGCCATAGCTTTGCAGCACGTAATCGTCGGAAAGAATGGCGGCATCTAATTTAACGGGGATTTCCGTGAAATTGACCCCATCAAAACTGTATTCATAGCTATACGTTTGTTTGCGAACTTTGCTGCGGAACCAGACGAACTCGGTCCCTTCGGGGATCTTGATGGCATCATCTTTCAAATATGACGTGTATTTCCCACGATTATTTTCACCGATCTCAATGACTGAGCCATTAATCTCATTCCAGGTGATGAACACAAAGCTCCAGTGGCGATCGTTGTAATAATTCGTTAATCCTGCCATCTGTTGATAATTGAACGGATTAAATTTCACTTTAACCTGGGCATTAAAATAGAAGGCTTGCCAGCGTCGGGCAATAAGCGACAGGTTATGCGTATTGGCTAATGAACCCTGGCCGATTAACGTCAGCTTGCCATCGCCGGTGGTCCCCATTTTTTCTGTGAACGGAACCCGCAGCGTATTCCAGTTAGGATCGAGCGTTGCTGTTTTAAACGCATCGTACTGGCTATGGTCTTTGGCACTTTCGGTGTAAATGGCATCGGTTGGTCCTTCGACAAAGGTTTTTCCGCCGTGGCCCCCTTCGATACGCGGCCAGCCGTCCGCATCCCAATACACTTTCTGGATCGCGGTTTCTCTGCCCAGAGTTGACCAGCCACGAGGATCATAGGCCGACTCACCTGGACGATTCCACGGACGGGCGCAGAGCGAGGCATAATACCACTCACCTTTCGGGGTGGAGACCAAAGCGCCATGCCCTTGTTTCTGGATATAGCTGTCCGGGGTATCGACGTTCGTTAAGAAGACTTCCCCTGGCTCGGTTTCAAAGCTGTTGGCCTCTAAGGTTCTGGAGCGTGCAACAACCTCCTGGTGGGTAAAGACGGTCCCCCCCTGCGCGGCGAAAAGATAATAATAGCCGTTCAGTTTGTAGAGGTGTGGCCCCTCGACGAGTGCAACTGCGGTGCCCCGATAGATGGTCCGCGCGGTTGCCGGTTTTAATTTCAGTGTCCTGGTATCAAGCTCAGTTAACGTGATGCCATCGAAGGGGTGATGGTACTCTCGATGGTCCCAGGTTTGCTGCACGATATATTTACGCCCGTCATCGTCATGGAAAAGCGAGGCATCAAAACCGACGCCATTCAGTTTGACAGGATCTGTCCACGGACCACGGATATCGGTCGCGGTGGTCAGATAGTTGGTCATGTCTTTAAAGGCGCCTTCGGTGATTTTCACATCGGTATACACTAACCAGAATTGGCCATCGGCATACGAGAGCGCCGGCGCCCAAATCCCACCTGATGAAGGATTGCCTTTCATATCTAAAAGGGTCGTCGTCGACAAGGGACTGGGGAGCAGATTCCAGTGTTGCAGGTCCTTTGACTCATGCAAACGAACGCCAGGGAACCACTCAAATGTCGAGTTGGCGATATAGTAGGTGTCCCCAACACGGATAATACTGGGGTCTGCATTAAATCCGGGTAATACAGGGTTTTGAATAAGTGACATATCATTCTACCTTTTTAAAATTTCCAAATTTATATTTCTGAATTTTTATTAATTTTTAACTATACCCGGATCTCATCCAGCTGACGGTTGATCTCGGTGACATTTTTGTCTGAGATTGGATAGAGTTGAATAATGATCATCGAAATAGCGGCTAACACAATGGGCATCCACACCGCGGTCATAATGATTCCGTCGATCGCATTGGCACTTTGTTGCGCGCCGGTTTCGCTAAAGCCATAGGCGGCCAGTAACCAAAGTGGAATCGCGCCGCCAATCGTGAAACCAATCTTGAAGAACAGTCCCATAATCGCATTAATGATTGCGGCATTGCGTTTGCCTGATTTTAATTCGCCATAGGCAATCACTTCTGGAACAAGCGCCCACATGAAGCCAGTCGCCGAGGTTAAGCCCCATTGTTTAATGAAGGTTGCGACGTAAGCAAGCCACAGGGCATCGTGCATGCCTTCGCGTGACCACACGTAGGTCAGTAATTCACCCACAATAAACATGCCAAGGAAAAGATGGAAGAAGCCTTTTTTACCGAAGATTTTCTTCAGTCTGGACCAGAAAATAGGGAAGATGATGCCGGGAATTGAGGCGACAAGACCAATCGCTCCCATCCATTCAGAATGACCGACAACAAACTGATTGAAAAAGCCATTTACCGTGTTCATGAAAAACATGAAGGTAAAAGCTAACATGAAAAAGAATCCGAGAATGACAAGCGGCCGGTTATTTTTGAGTTCAAGGAATAAATCTGTCGCTTTTACGTTAGCCGTCTGTTCTGCCGTCGCAACCACACGCTCTTTGGTGAATTTATAGCAGAAGAAAAGTGCCGCTGCGCCGATTAACATATAAATTGAGTAAACGCCAAACCACGCATAGTTAGCCGACGGGTCGGTATAGTTACCCATATTCAGCTGAAGGCCAAAAAAACCCGTATCCTTGAGGCTGCGATCTTTGGGGGAGGCCATCTGCACAAACATCGGGAACAGGGTATAAACAAGCAGGTTGGCGCTGTTTGCCAGCATCATGCGGGTACTGGTCAGTTTATCAATCGATTCAGGATCTCTCGTCAATGATGCATTAAGCGAACCATAAGGAATATTCACCAATGAATAAACTAAATCCAGCGCCAGATAAATGATAAACGCAAATGGAACCGAACCTCTTATTCCGGGAATAGGCGCAAAAAGCAACGCAGAAAGAATCACGAGGGGAATGCCCGCTCTTAAAAGCCAGGGACGATATTTGCCCGCACTTGAACTTCTTTTGTCAACATAGGTGCCGACCATCGGATCCCAGAAAACATTAACGATGCGCACAAACAGAAATATAAACCCCGCCGTCGCGGTGCTGATGGTATTTACCGTCAACATGTGAAGAGCAAGAAAACCGCCTATCGTACCAAAAACAAGGTTTTGCGCAAAATCACCCATCCCATAACCAATGCGTTCCCCACGAGTTAATTTATGATATTCATCATGCCGACTTTGCATTATGTTTTTGCTCATTCTAATCAAGTCTCCGGTTTCTTTTGAGAATGTGAAACACTTTCTGACACAGATGACCTCCGGGAATCCATTACGATTTTACATTAAGTAATTATGTTTTTTTACTTCTGTGATCATCGAAACTCAGGCTCTCTCGAGGCCGCGTATCCCGCCTGTTGACGCGCCGCTGACAGGCAATATCTGCGGCAGGTAAATGTCCCCCGGCAACAGCTGATTTTTATTTTAGTGATTGTCACCTGAAACCCTCGGGAAGGGAAGGGGAAGTATGGTTATCAATGTATTTAATATATGACGTTATTATTTGCGAGATGGTTCACATTTGCGCATTTTCTTAATTGCCGAATGAAATAACGTAATTGAGCCACCTGCCAGGAAAATACAGGATAGGTCAAAATTATTTATTTCTCGCTTCCTGAATGACGGAGTTCATTATGCCAGTTTATTTCGAACAGCTTGACCGCATACGTTTTGAAGGTCCAAAAACAGCAAACCCGCTGGCTTTTCGCCACTACAACCCGGATGAAATCGTGCTGGGAAAAAGGATGGCAGACCACCTGCGCTTTGCTGCCTGCTACTGGCACAACTTCTGCTGGAATGGCGCCGATATGTTTGGCAGCGGTTCTTTTGAACGACCCTGGCAACAAGCGGGGGACGCGCTGAGCCAGGCAAAATATAAAGCTGACGTCGCTTTCGAATTCTTCCATAAGCTCAATGTGCCGTATTACTGCTTCCACGATGTGGACGTCTCGCCAGAAGGCGCATCGTTAAAAGAATATCTGAATAACTTCGCCAGAATGACCGAAGTGCTGGCGCAAAAACAGCAGGAAAGCGGGGTGAAATTGCTGTGGGGGACTGCTAACTGTTTTACCAACCCGCGCTACGCCGCCGGGGCGGCAACCAACCCCGATCCGGACGTCTTTGCCTGGGCGGCAGCCCAGGTCGTTGCCGCCATGAATGCCACCCACCAGTTGGGCGGCGAAAACTATGTGCTATGGGGCGGTCGCGAAGGCTACGAATCCCTGCTGAATACGGATTTGCGCCAGGAGCGCGAGCAAATTGGCCGCTTCCTGCAGATGGTGGTTGAGCACAAACACAAAACGGGTTTCCGTGGCACGCTGCTTATCGAACCTAAACCGCAGGAACCCACGAAGCATCAATATGATTACGATGTCGCGACGGTCTATGGCTTCCTCAAGCAATTTGGCCTGGAAAAAGAGATCAAGGTGAACATTGAGGCCAACCACGCAACGCTTGCCGGGCACTCGTTCCACCATGAAATCGCCAGCGCCATTGCCCTGGATATTTTCGGCTCCGTTGATGCCAACCGAGGTGATGCCCAGCTCGGCTGGGATACGGATCAGTTCCCGAACAGCGTAGAAGAAAACACGCTGGTCATGTACGAGATCCTTAAAGCCGGCGGCTTTACCACCGGTGGCCTGAACTTTGATGCCAAAGTCCGTCGCCAAAGCACCGATAAATATGACCTGTTCCATGGCCATATTGGCGCGATGGATGTGATGGCGCTGGCACTCAAAAAGGCCGCTCGCATGATTGAAGACGGCCAGCTGGAGCAACGTGTTGCAAAACGCTATGCCGGCTGGAGCGATGAAGTGGGTCAGCAAATTCTGCAAGGGAAAATGTCGCTGGCGCAAACTGCTCGCTACGCTGAACAGCATAACCTTAATCCTCAGCATCAAAGCGGACATCAGGAATTACTCGAAAACCTGGTTAACGCGTATCTCTTCGACTGAATCCTGCTTGCATGCCCCTGCGGGGGCATTTATTGCCGGTGTTATTTATCGTGACTGGAATTTATTTCGGCGCATTCGCTGTGAACCCGAGGCGGTACTGATATATAGACGACTTCTGTGTACTGATAAATACACTCTCAGCACTACCGAAGAGCAAAAAATACAGAGAATCCTCGGGCCACAGAAATTGCGGGGAATAAAGTTAAAGAGAACCATTGATGAAACCTGCCTTTGCCGACAACCTCTGCCGGGGCAGCACCTGTTGTCTACGACAAACTGAGAAGGAGGGCCAAAGACCGCTGTAATGGCAATCATCGATAATGCTGGTTGGTGAATTATCCGAAGATATGATTCATCTGCATCAGCGCGCATCAGCAAATATCACTCATGGAGACATTATCACGATAATAGCGTAAAGCCTCTGCGACCGTAAAAATAACAATGATATTGTTCTTATGATAGCGACATATTCTGTCACCCAGAATGGGATTGTTATTATCTGAATACAATTAAACTATATTGAGATAGACATGAACATGATAAAAAAACTTCCATTAACGATGGCGGTTATCGCCGCGCTTTGCCCTTTTTCCTCTGTTATGGCCCAAGAATTTACTCAGGAACAAATTGACGCCATTGTGGCGAAAGCCGTCGATAAGGCGCTGGCTGACCGCCAGGCGAAAATGGACGCCGCCGCCGCCAGGAAGGTGGATCTGGAAACCAACCCGCAAACCACCGCCGCTTCGCCGGATATGGCGATTCCGTTTGGTCTGAAGTTTAGCGGCTACGCCCGCTACGGCGCCCATTTCCAGACCGGCGATCAGAAGTACATCGGCGTCGATGGTTCCTATAACGGCGCCTCGGCGATTGGTCGTCTGGGTAACGAAGGCAACGGCGGCGAGTTCCAGATTACCAAAGCCTTTAAGAGCAGCCAGGGCGCCATCTGGGATATCAACGTGATGTTCGACCACTGGAGCGACGAAGTTAACCTCAAGAAAGCCTACGTTGGCGTCACCAACGTGCTGGCATCCAATCCCGGCGCCTATATCTGGGCCGGTCGTGACTTCCACCAGCGTCCACAGCAGGGGATCAACGACTACTTCTGGATGAACCACGACGGCCAGGGCGCCGGGGTGAAAAACTTCGATATCGGCGGCGTTCAGTTCGATGTCGCCGCGGTTTCGCAGGTCGAGTCCTGTAGTCCGGAAGTCATGGCCGATGAGTCTAACCCGTCGCGCATCACCTGTACCGGCGGCTCCGGGACCGGCGACGACGGTCACTATGCGCTGACCACCAAAACCCACAACATTAAGGCCGGCCCCATCGATGTCGAGGTCTACGCCAACTACGGCTTTGACTCCAAAGCGGTGGACAACGACGCGCAGATTGATGCCTGGCAGGGCGGCCTGCTGTTGAGCCACGCCAACAGCGACGACAGCGGCGTGAACAAAGTTATCCTGCGCTATTCCGATAACGCCGATAACAGCGTTTACAACAAAACGGACGGGTTGACCACCGTCTACGCCAGCTTCGAAGGTAACTATAAGTTCACCCGGCAGGCGCAGGTCGAATACCTGTTGGCCTTCCATGACTATGACAACAGCAAGGACAACACCGACAACCGCAAGAACTACGGCGCCATCGTCCGTCCGATGTACTTCTGGAACGATGTGCACTCCACCTGGCTGGAAGCGGGCTACCAGCGCGTTGACTACGATCAGGGCGGGGATAACCACGGCTGGAAGCTGACGCTGTCGCAGAACATCGCCATCGGGATGGGGCCGGAGTTCCGTCCGATGCTGCGCTTCTACGTCACCGGCGGTCAGGTCGATAATAACCATACCGCGAAGGTGAACGGCACCCGCGACGAGCAGCTGGACTCCCTGAACGTCGGTGGCATGTTTGAAGCGTGGTTCTGATGTCACGTTAAGACGCTATCCTTCTGGTGAGTCGCATCGATACTGAAAAACGCGAACACGGTAGCCAGTTTTAGTGGGCGACGACCCTGGCACCCAGCGGAGATTATTGCGCAATTGCAAAAGCGCAATCTGTCGCAGGGGGCGCCATCGCGGGAGGTCATGGCGGTATAGCCGGTTTGAGCTATACCGCCAGCTTCATTTCATCGGGCGATTAATGCAAACACGCCCCAGCCAAAGTATTCCCGGGTCCAGGTGACATGACGTTGGGGGGCTGTCGTCAGCTCATTTCGAACCTCGGGGGCCATGTCATCGTCAGGGTTTTCCTCCAGCCAGCGGCGCATCGTGAGCCACTTCGCGGCTTCGTAGCGGTCCCAGCCCTCCTGATCCGCCAGCACCATTTCCACCACGTCATAGCCGAGGTTGTCGAAAGAGGCCACAAGGTCGGGAAGGGGGAGAAAATCAGCCACCGAGGAGACTCCGCAGGCCTGAGCTATCTCTTCCGACGCAGGTAGCTGACGCCAGTAGGGTTCGCCAATAAGCATGATCCCGCCCGGTTTCAGGCTCTGCGCCAGCAGCCCGACTGTCCCGGCAAACCCACCGGCAATCCATGTCGCGCCGACGCAGGCGGCCACATCGTATTTCTCTTCTGCAACATACCCTGCGGCATCGTCATGAATGAAATGCACCTTACTGCTGACGCCGAGCTCTTCCGCGCGCCGCCTGGCCTGCGCGGTGAACAGCAGGCTCATATCGATGCCGGTGCCGGTCACGGCATAATCGCGGGCCCAGGTGCAGAGCATCTCCCCCGAGCCGCTGCCGAGGTCAAGTATGCCGGTGTCCGGCTTCATGCGTAACACGCGACCCAACGTGGCGTACTTTTCCGGGGTGAACGGATTATGAATGCGGTGCTCGCTTTCGCTAATCGTAAAAATACGTGGGATATCCAATGTTAAATTCCTTATATAGCGTTGAGTATGAAGAGGGCGTTCCTGTGAGGTTTTTGCTTTTTCAGCCAGCAGAGCAAACAGCTTTCTTCCGCTGACAGCTGGATGTGCCGGGGGGCGAAAATAAGGGTGCTGATATCCATCATGCTCTCCTTAGCGGTTATCGAGCTGGGCGCGAACGTTGTTCAGCCCGGTGGTATTAATGCGGTAGGGGTGGCCGTTGACGGATTTGATCAGTTTTTTGGTTTTGAGTTTTTTGAAGACGGCGAGCGTGCAGTCGGCGAGCAGAAGCCCTTCGCGGCTGTAGCATTCCACGGAAGTGACGCGGCCAGATGCATCGCGGACGTGCGCAATACGTCCACCTTTGGCGAGAACGTGTAAGGTACGTTGTTCCTGACGGGATAAATTCATACTGGAAAACCTGTTTAATCATCATGTGCAAAACGTGCAAACACACAGCGGTGTCCGCATTCGATTTCGGCGCATTGATAATCAGTCCGGCCTGAAAAGGTCGGGGAACTGATTATCCGATGATGACATTCTCCAGCATCAAAGCCTCGGGTTGAGTAGATAGGTATTTACGGGGTGAATGATAACACCTGTTTTTTATCAGGGAATAGCCCGGGTTAAAAAGTGTGATCCGGATAAACTCGCCTGACGCTCAGCGCTGATACCAGCCGGCGACCACTTCCGCCAGATCGTCTTCAACGGTATAGAAATAACAGGCCGGGATCTTCAGCACGTCTGCCAGCCGACAGGCCAGCGCGAAGTCAGGGGTGTGGATGCCGCGTTCATACTGGTTCATCCGCGCGCTCGCCGTCGCCTCATCAATACCCGCGAGGATACCCAGCTTTTGTTGGGAGAGTCCCGTTCTGAGGCGCGCTTCTTTTAGACGGTGCGGCAGCATGATGATCCTGAAAGACTGGAAACAGAATCACGATTCTGGTAGCTGTTAGTTGAAAATGTACTAAGTATTACTTAGTGTTGTGGCGATAATATGAACGGCTTCACTAACGCAAAGGAATGAATGAGATGAACAGAACTGATATGCATCCGGCTGATATCATTGCGCAATTAAAAAAGCGCAACCTGTCTCTGGCGGCGGTCTCCCGCCAGGCGGGGCTAAGCTCGTCAACGTTAGCCAACACGCTGTCTCGTCCCTGGCCTAAGGGGGAGTTTTTAATCGCGCAGGCGCTGGGTATCGATCCTGCGGAAATATGGCCGAGTCGCTACTTCGATCGGCAGGGCAACCCGATCGACAGAAAGAAACGGATTCGTGTAAAAGGGTGAATAATCCGCGTGTGACGGCAGGAGCGGATGCCCCTGCGCAAGGCAGTCGATCCGGCTACCGGCTGGCGGTGATCACCGGCGGGATAGCGGGATAGCGGGATAGCGTGAGCGGGGAGAAGGGCTCATTCCTGTTTCCACCGCCATTTAAGTTGGCCTCACGCCTCTCCGTTCAGCCGGTTTTTATCCATGTTTAGCCAGTCCGGCCTGCGTGTAGCGCCGGTTCATTTGCTCATTGGTTCCAGTTTTCTCTCAGGATATCTATGCCCGCGGCACAGAGATGCTTCATGAGTGCAAAAACGAAAACGAAAACGAATTCGTGAAATACCGGACGTATTACTCTTGTGCGAAATTGAGATAGCGATTGTTGATAGCGGCTACCTTTTACAGACATATGGCCATCCGGGTGTTTAAGCGGTCAAAATAAAAAAACATAAACCTTGCTATAATAATTTCTCTATGTCTTAATAACGTCATCGGTTTGGAACACAGACCTTATGAAAGCAGTTTTAGTAAAGCAGTCCTCAGTTCAAGAGCTATCCACAGATACCCTTCTTCATGAGCCTCCTCCTAAGTGCCAAATAAGTAACTCTAAATACAGGCCATCATCGCCGCGCTTAGTGGCTCATTAATTAAGGAAGTATCTATGTCTAATAAAATGACTGGTTTAGTAAAATGGTTTAACGCAGATAAAGGTTTTGGCTTTATCACTCCGAACGACGGCAGCAAAGATGTATTCGTACATTTCTCTGCTATCCAGAGTGACAACTTCAAGACCCTTGATGAAGGCCAGCAGGTCTCTTTCACCATTGAAAATGGCGCGAAAGGCCCGGCAGCCGGCAACGTCACTCCGCTGTAAGCCGCGCTCATTATCAGCGACGTTTACAATAGCGATGAAGGCGATAGCCTGAGCAGATAAGCTCCGCTGATAATAAAATGAACCCGCCCTGTGCGGGTTTTTTGTTGCATTTAGTTTGCCGAATTAAAATCCATTCGCCATTCGGTAGCGGCAGGTAATCGCGTAAAAATAAAATAAGATTCAGATGAAAAATACCTGAGAAAATAAACGGCGCCGTTGCGCCGTCATGATGATATTGGTTAATCGCGCGTTTGCACCCAGAATGCGTGAATCAGGCCGGGGATATAACCCAGCAAGGTCAGTACAATATTCAGAATAAATGCCCAGCCGAATCCTTTACCCAGTAATACGCCAAGTGGCGGCAAAATAATCGTTAAAACAATTCTCCAGAACCCCATACATACTCCCTATAAAAATCAACGTTGAAACAGGTGACGCTGTCTTTAAGCATAGTAATTTTAACGGGGACCGCCAGTTTGCCTGCCGTGTTGCCTCTGCGCGCATATCATCGAGTATCCGCTTTCTGCCCATTTTCCTGATCAGGTCAAAGATTGCCCGGGATGCCTTCGCTAGTATCATTCCTGGTGACCAGGAAAAACAAATAAGGAGAACTATCGTCATGTTTAATCTGACCCGGGTAATGAAAAAAACGATCTTGACCGGCGCCATGCTGATGGCGTCCACCTCACTGTGGGCGGCTGAGCACTGGATTGATGTCCGCACTCCAGACCAGTTTCAGGAAACGCATGTAGAAGGAGCGGTGAATATTCCCCTGAAACAGCTGGATGCGCGCATCGGCGAAGTGGCAAAAGATAAGAATGACACGCTGCACCTGTACTGCAATACGGGGAACCAGTCCGGCAAAGCTGAAAAAATGCTGCAAAGTATGGGCTATAAGAATGCCGTCAACGAAGGCGGACTGAAGGATGTCGAGAAAACGCAGAAGATGGTGAAGTAATCCGCTTGCCCCATCGCGAGAATGTGCCTTAAATCCACCTCTTTGCACTGCTCCGGCTTCACTTGCGCGGCTTATGCGTCTGTCGTCGTCGAATGATCAAATCAGGAGCATGTCTGGCGGATAAGAGACGGCGATGGTTCGGCTGACCTTAATCGGGTCAGCCGGGCAGGGCAACCGCGCGGCAGCGGGCGTGATGCCGCTGCCGGCGGTATCTGTCAGTTCAGTACCGAGGTGGGTTCGCCCGCCTTTGCTCGCTCGGGCGGGGTATCGCGCCAGAGCGTGTCATAGCGATAACCCGTCAGGTCTTCAACCACATGGCGCGCTTCAGGCGTGACGTCCTGCTGAAGACCGTTCGCCTTCAGGCGCTCAATCTCATCGACAAAAATCTTGTGCGTACGTTTGTTCAGATGGAAGGTCAGCGCCTGCCACAGAGCAATCAGCAGCAGCACGGCGGTGCCGGCAAACAGCAGCGTCGCGATGGTATTAATCGCTTCCTGAGGCTGAGTCTGGCTCCCTTTCACGAAACCGCCGCTTTGCAACAGCAGGCCCACGGCAAAGGTAGCGATGGCGACCGTCGTTTTACGCGAGAACGTCATCACCGCGGCAAACAGGCCTTCACGGCGCTGGCGGGTAATCATTTCGTCAATATCGGGAATAAACGGAAAGACGTTCCACGGCGTAAATTCCAGCACGCAGCGGCCAACCTGATAGATACCGGCGATGATCACCAGCAGCATCACCTTGTTGTCGGTCGGGAACTGATACACCAGGAAGAATCCGCCGAGGCACAGCAGCATCAGGCTATAGGCGAAGACATAGAGGCGAGAGGGACCATACTTAATGATCGCTACGCCCGCCGCCAGCGTAACCGGCAGCCCGACGATACTCATCGACAGCAGCGTGCCCGCCAGAGAGGACGAGACGTTCAGGCAGTAGACGCAGAAAAAGACGAACACGGTGTTGTAGACGTCCTTCGCCGTAAAGGAAAAGAGATAAATCGCCAGGTGCTTACGGAACGCCCGCACCTTCAGAGTAGAGGCATACTCCTTAAACAGGTTGCCAAAGGCGACAAACTTCTCGGCCGCCGTGGTGGACTTGCGCTCTTTTTCCATTTCCGCCAGCATTTCCGGCGTCAGCTCGCGTTCCCAGGTCACTTTCCACGAGATAAAGACGCAGACCATGAACATCACGGCAAACACCACGCCGTTAACTAGATAGGCGTCGGCATTATTTTCACCCAGTGCGCCAATCAGCAGGCCGGGGATAAAGGTGGCGAGAAAGGTCCCGGATGCCGAGAGGAACATCCGGCATGTGGAAAGCTTGGTGCGGCCATTAAAATCTTTGGTCATCTCGGAGGGCAGCGTTTCCCACGGGATCAATACCATGGCGGCAATGATCTCAAAAGCAAGATACACCGCGAGATAGAACCAGTAGTTCATGCCGTTTAGCCACAGCAGGGTGTAAACCAGCATGAGCGGTGCGCCGATCAACAGGAAAAAGCGCCGCCGGCCAAATTTCTTACCCAAATAGTTTTTATAGAAATGGTCCGTGAAGCTGCCCATAAACAGGCTGACAATAGCATCCACGATACGCGCGATCGCGACAATCGACGCCGCTTCAATCGGCGACAGGCCGACAAACGTGGTATAGAAGAAAAGCAGCCATGCGCCAATGACGGTAAATGCGCCGCCGCCCATAATATCCGTCAGACCGTAGCCGATACTGACGGGGATGGTCACTTTTCTGTTCTTACGAGTCATAGTTTATCCCTGTATCTGACGGGTCAAAAACGAAAATAACGACGGGCGTTGTCCACGCAAATACCGCGGATCATGGCGTCGAGGATGGCGCGATCTTCCGGCACTTCACCTTTCTCTACCCAACCACCAACCAGGTCGCAGAGGATCCGGCGGAAATAATCATGTCGGGTGTAGGAGACAAAGCTGCGCGAATCAGTCAGCATGCCGATAAAGTTGGCCAGCAGCCCCTGATCGGCCAGTGTATTGAGCTGGTTAACCATGCCGCGTCGGGTATCGTTAAACCACCATCCGGAGCCGAACTGCAGCGGTGATTTCATGCCATCCTCGCCGCTCTGGAAGTTGGCGAGAGTCGAGGCGACCACGTCGTTATAGCTGGCATTGAGGTTATAAAGAATGGTTTTCGGTAGACCGTCATTCTCCACCATGGCGTTAAGCAACGCGTTCAGACTCTGCGCAAGGTGAGTTTGATCGCCAATCGAGTCAAAGCCGCAGTTGATGCCGACCTTGTTGAACATGGTCGCGTTGTTGTTACGAATGGCGCCAAAGTGAATCTGCATGGCCCAGTCGCGCTGTTTGTACATTTTGGCCAGCGCGACAAAAATCATACTTTCCCAGGCCTGAAGGGCATGCTCATCCAGCGTCTCTCCTGCCAGCCGACGCTGAAACAGCGCGGCCTGCCCGGCCTCATCAAGCGGGCAAAACCGGATCGCCAGCGGACCGTGGTCCGATACGCGACAGCCCGTGCTGTGGAAAAAATCAACACGCGCTTCGAGAGCGGCCAGGAACCGATCCAGCGAGGTTATCGCCCGCTGGGTTTTCTGCGCCAGTCGGGAGACGAACGTCAGGAAGCGATCGGGGCAGGCGTCGAACAGCTCATCAGGACGAAATGTTGGCAAAACGCGAGGGGAAAAATCGCTTTTTGCTGCCAGCAGCTGATGGTATTCCAGGTCGTCGAGCGGCCCGTCGGTCGTGCACAGCGCTTCAACGTTTGAACGGCGGATGAGCGCCTGGGGTAAAAAGTCGTCGTGGCGTAATTGCGCATTACACCGTGCCATAATATCGCGCCAGTTTTTACTATTAAGCGTTTCGTCGATCGCAAAATAATGTTTCAGCTCAAGGTGGGTCCAGTGATAAAGGGGATTGCCAAAACTGGCTTCGACAGTTTGCGCCCAGGCTGCAAATTTTTCTTCGGCGGAAGCATTGCCGGTAATTTTTTGTTCAGATATTCCATTCGCCCGCATTGCCCGCCATTTGTAATGATCGCCCTCCAGCCAGAGCTGAGTAATATCCGTGAACGGTTTATTTTCCCAAATGGCTCTGGCATCAAGATGACAGTGGTAATCAATAATCGGTAACGCTTTTGCTATCTCAGAATACAGCCGCTGACCTGGCGCGTTGGTTATCATAAAACTATTGTTTATCAGTGACATAAAAACTCCGTACACGATGTCGCTTTTACTACGCATCCCCAGCGTTAAGCCGGGGCCGGTGTATGACGGGAACATAATGGCGTTGAGGGTAAGCTTCCTTTTCATTGATTGTCTACTACCATACAAGATGTAATGATAAAATTGTGACTTAACGCATGTATTCCGTCGTCGATATTCATAACCTGAAATAAAAACCGGGATGAATTAAATGGCTAAAAATAAAATCGTGTTATAGAGGATGATTAATTTAAACTGAATTTGTTATTTTTTTACAATATAAAAACAATTAACCGCAACAGAGATAATGAAGATCCGTTCAGCCCATGAGTCTTTTTATCGCGTCGTCACTCTTTTTTAACGAGGTGGTTGATCAAACGATAATTACTGCATATGCTACTAAATACTAGTATGGTACATCTCGTAAAATGCATAGCAGCAACGATTAAGGCGGATAAAAAATGCAGATGACAATGCGCTGGTTTGGGCCACAGGAAGACAAAATCCCACTGGAATACATCCGACAGGTGCCGGGTGTGGAAGGTGTTGTCGGGGCACTGTATGACGTTGCTCCCGGAGAAGTCTGGCCAGTCGAAAAGATTAAAGCCCTGGTTGATCAGGCCCATGCCGCGGGCCTGACAATGGAAGTGATTGAAAGTGTTAACATTCACGATGACATCAAAATAGGCACCCCGGCACGCGATCGCTACATTGAAAACTATAAACAGACGATCCGTAATCTGGCGGGTTTTGGCGTCAAGGTCATCTGTTATAACTTCATGCCGGTCTTCGACTGGATGAAGACCGACATGAACTACGTCCTGCCGGATGGTTCACTGACGATGGCCTTCGAAAAAAGCGGTATCGATAAGAGTCTGGAAGAGGTCGTCAAAGAGGTTCTCGATAACGCCAACGGTTTTGCGTTACCGGGATGGGAGCCCGAGCGGCTGGCGAAAGTGCAGGAGCTGTTCGCCCGTTATAGCGGTGTCGATGATACTAAGCTGCGGGAAAATCTGTTTTATTTCCTCAGAGAAATTATCCCGGTGTGCGAGGAAGTGGGGGTGAAAATGGCGATTCACCCGGACGATCCGCCGTACTCTATTTTTGGCCTCCCGCGGGTGGTGAAGAATCGCGATGACCTGGCGAAGATTTGTGATGCCGTGGATTCACCGGCGAATGGCATCACGCTGTGCACCGGGTCAATTGCGGAAGATCCGGATAATAACGTCTATGAAATTCTTGCCGAATTCACGCGTCGTAAGCGCCTCCATTTTGCCCATGTGCGCAATATTAAGCTGATTAAGGATAAAGATTTCTACGAATCCGCTCATCCGTCGCAGTATGGCTCGCTGGATATGTATCGCGTTATGCAGGCCCTCCATGATAACGGTTTTGACGGCTACATCCGCCCGGATCACGGCCGGTTTATCTGGGGTGAAACCGGGCGTCCCGGATACGGCCTTTACGATCGCGCGCTGGGGGTAACCTACCTGCTGGGGCTGTGGGAGGCGCTGGAGAAGACGTCGTCATAAATCTGTCTGCCGGAGGCCAGGGCCTCCGGCCGCGTGTTTTTTGCCGCCGTTAAAACGGGCGTGTTGACCCGACGGGGCGGTGCAGGCATCGGTCTGCAGTCGTTTCATCCATTATTACTGCGCGCCAAAGCGCTGTATCAGAAAATCAATCACGCTGCGCAGCTTGGCTGATGGACGGGTATCCTGTTGATAAATAAGATACATCGGCGTTGGCTTATAGGACCACTCGGGAAGCACTGGCACCAGACGTCCCTCGGCGATATCTTCCTTTAGCAGTGATTCCGGTTGCAGCACGATACCGCAGCCGTTCAGTGCGGCAATCCTCAGCGCATGGCCCTGGTTAGACATAAACCGGCCTTTCACTACCGCTTTAACGATCTCGCCATCGGGCCCCATCAGCTCCCAGCGATCCTGATGTATCCAGTAGGACATCCCCAGACAGCTCATGTGACTCAGCTGATCCGGATGCGTCGGTGTCCCGTGCTGACGGAGGTAGTCGGGAGAGGCGGCAAGGATCCGACGATAGGCGTGCAGCGGCCGGGCAACGATATCCTTCTGCTGAATCTCACCAATATGAATAGCTAACTCAGCATTCCCGCTACTCAAGTTTGGCGTCTGGTTATCCAGCGTCAGCATGACGTTGACCTCCGGGTTTTGCGCCATGTAGAGGCTCAACGCCGGGACCAGTATCTGACAGCCGAAGCTGACCGGCGCGACCATATGAACCAGCCCTTTGGCAGTCGATTGCAGTTCCATGGCGCTATGCTCGGCGAGAGAGAATTCTGCCAGTACGCGGCGACAACGCTCATAGTAGAGCTGCCCGACTTCGGTTAACTGTTGGCGACGCGTGGTTCGGTGCAGCAAACGTGCGCCAAGCCGTTGTTCAATCGCCCGGATCTGTTTGGCAACCATCGTGGCCGATACGTCGCTGACATCGGCCGCTGAGGCAAAGCTGCCGCACTCGACAACTCTGACAAACATCTCCATTCCGGCAAGTTTATCCATGATTAACAACCTGTAGGTTCTGATTCACTCAACCTAACACACATTTATTGGTCCTCACCTTTCGGTAAAGATTAATTCATCGACCCTCAGACGGGGTCTCAACCGGAGAGAAAAAATATGCCTGTTTTACGTTTAGAATTACAGCCTGGCCGCTCGCCTGAACAGAAGCGCGATTTTGCCCGTGAAGTGACCCGGGTCGCGGTTGAAACGCTGAAATGCAAAGCGGGGAGCGTGGATGTGGTCATTGTCGAAATACCCAAAACGCACTGGGCTAAAGGAGGCGTATTGCCCACCGAATAGTTGTCTGGTCGCATTTCTCGTCGCCGGCGCAGGTTCACCGCGCCGGCTAAAGCGTAGCACCGGCCAGATGAATCATCTGCTTCCTCCGTGGTTTCTCAGCAACCGGCAATCCCTGCCGTTGCCTGGGTGTTATTGGGGATATGGCGATGAAAAATACCTATGGTACAGCGTGATTTGCTGCCTGTGTGCCACCTTATTCCCAGCCCCTTGCCGCCACTCAGTTGTGCCTGGCGTGCAGCCCCCGGCGATGGAAGGAGGCATCCAGCATGATATACAGTCTGCCGACCTGATAATGGCCGCGAATTACCGAGGCCAGCACCCGTTCCCGTCCATTTATGTCGCCTGCTGACAAATCTGCACTCCCCCTCTTAAATCCAGATAGCGATTATTGTTGCCACCGAGCGCTGTGCGCGTTATCCATGACGTTCAGCAAAAAAAAGAGTGGCGTTATCGAATAAGCCTGTCCATGCATAAAAGATCTAAACAGGGACCCGCTCTATTTTATTGAACGCCAAATATCAGTTGAATATAGCATTGGTTACCAATACGTTAAATTTTTGGATGAAAAGTTCGAAACATTTAACGGGAATTGGTAATTAATGTCGTGGCTTTACGGGTAACAAATTTCTTATCCTGTAACGACTTGTTGTAATTTATAATCAGTTACATCAATATCAATTTGGAAACAAATTAGTCATCAGTTGGTGAGCGTTGATGAAATAAATCGATACCTATCGCATTTTTAATGTTTTAATATGGATTTTTTGCCATTGGATAGCGTTAAATTTAAGTTGATAGGTTTATATCTTCTTAACTATTTTGAACTTTCTTTAGTCTAACGACTAACTATTTGATTTTAAAAATGCATGCAACAAAGGGTGTCGCAATATGGATCGCTCAGATAACATCCAAAGCTATATTATTGGCGAGGATGTTGTATTCACGCCATCCCAAAGAATGATTGTGGACAGGCTGAATTCAAAAGAAGTTAAGCTTCATGTACCTGCGAGCTGCTGCCTTGAAATTTTACTCAACAACCAGGGAAAGATTGTTTCTCAGGATCAATTGATTCTTTGTGGCTGGGGGGAGAAACGTAATGCCGGGGTGAGTCCAAACACCTACTATCAATGTATTTTACATCTCAGAAAGTCGCTGGCCGCCATAGGATGTCTGGATGTTATTGATACGGTGCCCAGACATGGTTTGCGGTTTAATAACAGGCTCAAAGTAACATATCTGTATCCTGAGAAGAATAATGAGCAACAAACTGACAACAATATAAATCAGGACATGGAAGGATGTGTCCATAGTGATATTGTGGGTATTGTCATTGACAGGTCTGAGCGTGTTGAGGCTGACGATGTCGAGTCAGATGATTCAGGAAACGCGCCACAAGAGGCCGATTTTTTTGAAAGTTCAGCAGCAGAAGGGGGGATTCATGAAGGTAGCAAGCGGCATATTAAGTGGCTAAGAAATGCAGGCATTGTCACTATATCCGCTATTGTTTTATTCAGCATCATGACATTTCTTCATAAACCGGGAGGTGAAGCCTTTTCGGACTATAGCAAACTCTCTTTTGAGGGCTGCACTGTCTTTGTGGCAGACCAAAAATACGCTGTCACTGAAATTAAGAAAATCCTCAATACGCTAGGCCTGCCGTGTTCTGACAAAACTATTGTCTATTTTACCGCTTCCCCTATGAATACCCGCTTAAATTTTATGTATTGTTCTGTTTACACTAAAAAGAATCAAAACTGTCGCTCCCTGACAATAATGAAAACCATGAAGGTACACTAATGCGCGTTAAAATATATTGTCTTTCTGCGTTATTGGTCGTGGTGCTGTTTATCATTTTTTATTATTTTGAACCATTTATTCCAAATAAAATAATAGTATGTTAGAGCCGCCACACTCTGATTCATGATGATTTTCGTCTGGATTCAAACATTGGCTTTACGCTAGGAAACCATAAAGGTGAACTCACGATTTATGGCATCGCCGAGGAGAACGGCAGACGATCGCAGATCAGTAGAGTGATTAATTTTACCTATGTTAATCATGATGATATCTATGTTCTTAAAAATCAATATGTTGAGCATCTTAGCACCGATAGCAGTAGCGACAGCAATGCGGATGACCATTTTCCGGCTTTCTTTTATGAACCAGGGAAAGAGATTACGTTTAAAATTGAATATGATGAATATCATAACCCAGTGATTTATTTGCACAGCATGCCAACATTCTATTGTAAAAAATATCGAGACATTTAAATACGAAGAAAAATGCCGCCTGCTGTCGGCAATGATTCACGCTATCTGCTATTGGCTTAACTGCCGTTACCGACAGGCCGCCTTGCGGACAATATGATACGTTGGTGTTATGGATTATCTCGCCATCAGGATAGCGTATGCTGTTGCGTATCACTGGTGTATCTGAGTCGTTTACTGCTGCGCATCTGCTTCGCTTTTGCGGTTTTCCTTAGACGAGAGCGGCGAGAACGATGAGTCTGATTAATAATACGCCTCAGATATCGTCTTGTTTATGACATACATAGGCCGGTAACGTAGAGAAGATAAATAAATAGCTATGCTGCTGTTCAATCATTTTTACGTAAATGTCTTTTTGGGGATAGATGAAAAATAATGGCTCATATTTTTCCAACCAACTGCTGCTGATGCTTTCATCAGGAAATATCACATTGGTCACTGAGGTCAAATGGTAGGTGTTATTCTTCCTTTGAATGTTGAAGAATATCTTGCGGTTAAATCTTTTCGTTTTGTCGTTAACGGAGTAGCCATTCATACTGAGCAGGCCGCTATCTTTGTTTATCCTGTAAGTGAGTGAAATATTGAGTTGTTCATCAGTATTATGCTGTACAAAGTTAGCTTTGCATGTAAATTCAGGAGGCTGAGAGCGTTTCCATAATGAATAGCCTGCCAGGATTAAGGTAAAAAACAGGCATACGCAAAGCACATACACCGAAGTTCGGTAATGTATCATTTTAATGATCCTCAATAAAATAATCTGAAATACAGTAGTTGGGACGGGTCATAGGTTTGTTACACCGAATAACGGAAGCCCTGGGTAGCATGGCATAACGGCTGATGTATACCCATGGGAATTTTTTACAGTCAGGTTTGAATTGATTGCCATAGGTGAGCGCCGCCGCTTTCTCATCGGTGTTATGAATCTCTTTATTAAGAAAAAAGTGGCAGCCGTTGGTGTTTACGGCAAGCATGTAGTTTTCGAAGTATCGACTTCCCTGGAACTGAGCGAGTATGACTTTGATATCGGCCAGCAGGATAGAAAAAATAAGCGCGGTGATTAAAAAAAAAAGCTTACTGAATTTCCTGATACCTGCTTTATTCAGACTTTGTTCGGCAGGTATGTCGGGAACCGCTGCGACTATTCCTGATACCGGTTCCGACGCCCGTAAACTGCCGATATGGTCTGAGTCCGCTGAGTCAGGCGTATCGTGGTGGACAGGCCGGGCACCCTCCTCGGTTTTTGACTCCTCAACATTAGCGATCGGCAGGACATCGGCGGATTCAATAACCTGAACCTGCGTTTCACGGGCCAACGTTAAACCGATACGCGGTATCGTGGTAATAGGATCGGCGGGAAATCCAACTTCTTTCAGACCCTTTCGGAGTAGACAAATATTCTGATAGTAGGTATTTGCAGAAACGACGAGCCCGAGTTTCTCCCAGACGTTATACATAAATTCCTGCTGTGTAACTATCGTATTTGAACTCTCAATTAATAGTAATAAACAACGACTTGCAGGAGAGTTTAAGACCACCATTTGCGTGGGATTGATAAGGTTCCTTAACTGGCGAGTCGTGGGGTGAAATTCAACAATGTTGTTAATAATGTAATATCTATGCATGGATTATATAAAACTCTTTCAGGAACAGGAGGGCTTTATCTCGGCGGATGCAGATAAAAATTAAGAACTTTTCACATTCAAAAAAATTATAAATGATAGATTAAGCTCTGCATATTATGGCGCCTGGCGAAAATTCTTATTTATACCGTTACGGTGAATCACCATGATTGCTCGCCAGCCATGTGGGAGGGGTATTCTGTTCATCAAGATAATTTCTGACTGTACGGCAGAGGGCGCTACCTCTCCTGGAGTTCATGTCTGTCGTCTTAACGTAAGTAAGGAAAGCCACTGTTGATCTGGCGTCACAGCGTGGTCGTCGGGCGATCTGCCGATGCGCTCGGGGTGTATGAGCTGCTTTCGTAAGCCCTGAAAGGGTAAGCGGAGTTATGTGAGGGAGAGGGAGTCTGCCGCAGAGCGGATAGCTGACTGGCCGGCACCGTTTAAGTAACAATCCACGGCCGATATTGCTTTTTCCTGCGCCTGTAAACCGGAAAAGTGGAAAATGATCGCGTAGTGCTTAAGCTGTTATTCAATGAAGTATTCTGAAATACATAAAGTAGATTGCGTGAATGGTTTATTACAGCGGATGATCGACGTTCGGGGAAAGTCAGCCAGCGTTGTTACGTATACCCAGGGGTAGTTCACACAATCACCGGTGATATGTTGGTCATATTTATTGAGTACCTCCATTTTCACACTCTCGGATACCGCTTTTGCCGATAGCACGTGGCAGCGCTGAGCTGTAGCAATCTTTACATAGTCAGAGAAATAGTTGTCTTTTATCGCTGTCAGATATGAGAAAAGCAGCGTGATGAATGCCAGGCTTATCGCCAGCAGAACGCCATTTTTTACGCTAAAGCCCATCCGGTATATATTTGTTCTGGTAAGCGGGGGGGGAAGGAAACGGTGCTCTGCTGCAGGAGATGGGGAAACTTGTTCCGCATATTCACAGGTAGTCGGCAGGGTGGTGGCGGGGGGCCGATGGCTATATTCTTCCACCACCGTGTTTTCGTCGGATTGGCCAGCCCCAGTTTCGACTTCAGGAGTGGTTTCCGTGACTAATTTCCGAATCTGGGTACCTGTAGCCAGAGTAAGCCCAATACGGGGAAGGGTGATAATGGTATTATCCTCCAGCCCGGCGTGGATAAGGCTTCTGCGGAGAATTGAGATATTTTGATAGTAGGTGTTGCTGGTCACCTTCATACCACTCTGTTTCCAGGCAATATCCATAAAATCCTGCTGTGTCACGATATTACCGATATTATTAATGAGTAACTGCAAACAGCGACCTGCGGGGACACTCAGCGTTACCTTCAACGCCGGGTTATGGATATTGCATAACATATTGGTCGCGGGTTGAAACGTCACGCAGTCGTTAATAACATAATACGTATGCGCATCTGCTAACCATTTATATCGTTCATTGCTGCCATTTTTCATTGTATTTATCTCCTGGCGAAAAGGGATACATAATCACGTAAACAGGAAAGCTACATAATGAATCTTTGTTATTATTTTTGTTTTATGTGACCGTAGAGATATTACCTCATCGTGATGCCGGCTGAAGGGCTGCAGCCTGTTGAGGAGGTTGGACGTGTCAAACGAAAGCGTAGAAAGAGCTCATCTCTGCGTTAATAGCAGCCAGGCTGGGGGCGATATGCTGTGCTGAACTTCAGGTCTGACTAAGCGCCTGTCCCATCATGGCTATTTTACTTGCCACTTTGGACCTGAGCAGTGCCGAAATTCTCAGGTACTACGCGTACGCGCTGGTTTCTGCGCGCTGCCTGTCTCCACACTGGATCACCACGAACGCCCGCCGTGGCGCCGCCATACTTTATGCGCATGGGCGTTGGTTTTATTACCCGGCTCATCCGGGAACCTCGCCCTTACGTGTCGCCGCGTCGACGCATGTGAATCTGTTCTGGACAGATTTGTTGCTCACCCCGGTCATTTACTGGGGTACAGCTGGTACGGGCTCCCGGCGTTGCCGTTTTCTGCTACTCAGATTATTTAAGTGATAACGATTTGCGGCAAAAGGTTTTTGTGCTGCATGAGTCTGCTGTGTATCGCGGGCAGTTTGTGAAACTCAGGATGCAAGAGTGCATGTGGGATAAATTGTCTAATGATATTTATAATAGTTGTACCAGCCCGATGAATAATGCCCCCTTGCGGAGGGCATTATATATTCCGGGCCCGGGGATCAATCTTCCTGGATCACAACCTCTATCACCGCTTTGACCAGACCATCTGAAATATCATTATTCATCTTGAAATAATCAGCGGTTAAGCTGATATCCTGATCGAGGCTAAGGGACGTAATATTGTACGCATCGGTATCATAAAATTTCACTGGATTACCCTCTTTTTTCAGGATGATCCCGACATTTTTGGCGCCGCTACCTCCCGGCGCTGGGAGGATAGCATTTTCCATTACCCCAATATCGCCGGTCACCGAACTTTTTGGGTTAAACTAGTAGGTGAGCTTCTGGCCTTGCAATTCACTGGGGCAGGTAATATTCATGTCAATGGTTTTGCCTTTGCCGGTTGCCGCGCCGGAGGAAAGCGCTAACAACTCGCTTTTATTAATTCTTTGCAGATTGACCGTGCTGGGACCCTTCACCGAAATATTACAGCTCTCATTACGAAAGGAAATTTTTCTTGTTGTTTTGGGATTTACCCAGTAGATCGCGCCCCCCCTTTCATACGTTGGATAGGCCGGGTCTCTCACGCGAAACGTAATTTCGACATTGATGTTGGTCGCCCCGCTGGTATCGATGGGACCCGTTTTAACCAGCCATGCAGAGAAGTGCGGCACTGCGGGAAACTGTACCGATTTGTCAAAAGGCGTCGGCCAGGACCCGGCCTCGCCGGGAACCTGTTTGCCGATCCGGCTGGCAAATATATCGCTAAATTGAATACCAATACCGGGTACGCCCGTTTCATAAACGGGCATACCGCGGAGAGTCACTCCTGGAACCTGCGAAGTGCTCACTTCGACGACATATTCTGCGCCGGGATTGCACCGGAACAGCCTGTGGTGCAAATCCATGCCGCCTATGGTCCTGGAATAAAGAATTGCCCCAACCGGAAGCGCAGGATCGGCCGATATCTTAGGATATAACGTCATACCCTGGCGCTCTTCCACACCACCATCGTTGCCGGCAGCATCCGTATAAGTGCATAGCCGTGCAGCTGAAACCCCGCTACTGAAAAAGACGGCGGCCAGCAGTACAATCATTTTTTTCATTTCACTCATCTCGTTATGATGATTATCGACACAAGGCTTCAGCCTGACTGACTCCGGAATTTTTCTTCTGGCCGGCGGACAAGGTATATATGGCGGTACATTGCTGGCCTGCTTTTTTCCCCCAGCTTACCGTCAGTACGCCAGTTGGCTGAAGGCCGGTCATATAGACCATACCGGCGTCGCTCACGATACTGGCTTGAGATTTGGCGGCACCGGAAAGCGTGACCATGGCGCCAAAAGGCACTTCGCGGCCTGAAGGCGTTTTAAGATGAATAAATGCCCGCAGCCCAATATTCCCGGCATAGTTTGTGCGAACAATGGCGCCTCGCGTAGGGACAACCCGCTGGGTGGTCTGCATCAGCTCCATCTCTTCGCCAAAGGACGTGCTATCCAGAGTGATGTCGGTACTGCGGTAGGGGGTAATATAGGGAACGATGGCATAGCCGCGACCGTCCGTGACGATAGTGGAGTCCGAGCTGAGCCTGACGTTGTCTAAACCAGGGGCCTTGATCAGGACCGCTGCGTTGCTGATATTCTGCCCAAGCGTTATGCCGTCCGCGTGTGCAATCAGACTGCCATTGGCGGCGTAGTCGAACCGTCGGCTGTTGTTGTCGTAGCTGTAGCCAGCGCTTACGCTGCCGCGAGAGCCGTTGTATGCTCCCCGAATGTCGCCGCTATAGTATTCACGATTGCTATAGCCCTGCTGGATGTTCCAGTCGAGGTTGTTGTCTTCCAACGCTATACCGCCTACAGAGACGTACTGATCCGTGGAGCCTGGGCTACTTTCGGTGATTTGATAGCTGGCATAGGTATTGGGCAACCAGTTGCTCAGCGGTATAGAGATGGTGAGGGCAACGCGCTGATCGTTTCGCGATTCGCGGCTGGAACTGTGAATCCCCCAGGTATAGCGGCTATAGCTGTAGCCGAGATAGTAGTTAATTCCCCGCCAGCCGCCGTTGTAACCCAGGCTCAATGATTTATTCGTACGCTTGTTATCCCAGTAATCTTCTACAAGCGCGCTGATGGATACGCTGCCATGCGCTCTTCCCAGACTTTGGTTCAGTGTGAAGTTAGTGCGATTACGTAAAGAACGGCCGGAGTAGTAATACCCGTCATGAGCATAGGTGTTAAGCACCTCCGAGAGCGTGTTAAACCCTTTTGTCGAGTAGCGATAGCCGGCAATGGTAAAGTTGGTCCCGGTTTCAATAATATTTTTACCGTAGCGTAAACGCCACGACTGGCCGGACGTTTTATCGTCATAGCGTTTTTTAGACCATGCCTGGGTCACATCTGCCGAGAGGGCGCCAAGACTGGCAAGGTTATAGCCAATCCCGCTTGAAAGAGCCTGATATTTGGCCGATGCCTGTACGCCGCCAAAAATCGTGGCGCTGGATGTCAATCCATACTTGGCAGTGGCCTGCGTAAAGGGCGTGTCGTCAATGGTGCCCACATACGGGCGGTACTTCCCGGAGGTGATTTCATATTCGAATTGCTTCTCGCGCAGCATCACCGGCAGGACCGCGAACGGCACGATGAAGTTCTGTCTTGAGCCGTCGGACTCTTCAACTGTCACGTACAGATCGCCGCTGCCGCCGCTCGGATACATGTCGGTAATTTCAAAGGCGCCTGGGGCGACGTAGGTCTGGTAAACCTGATAGCCGTTCTGCTTGATGACAACGCGGGCGTTGGTTTTAGCAATACCACGGATTACCGGAGCATAGCCGCGCATACTTTCTGGCAGCATGCTGGTATCCGTCGCCAGCTGTACCCCGGAAAAGGGGACGCTGTCAAATATGCCGGACAGGGAAGAGCTTTCACCGATGATCAGATTGCTGCTGATAGAGCGTAAGCTGCGTTGGAGATAAAGATAAGCGGAATCAAAATGGTCTGATTCACCCTTGCTTTTATTCCACATGCTCAGGTTTCTGACCCGCCACGGGCCGATATTTATCCCGGATTCCAGGTTCAGGCTATAGTATTCATTATCGCTTTTATAATCCTGAGAACCATTGAATTGATAGTTTACAAACATGGCGTTGATGCCGTCATCAAATTTTTCCGGCGGGATGTAGTCATTGGCCACGGTACTTATCGCGGCCTGAGGCACGGAAATATCTAAGCGCTGAGCGGCAAAATCGAAAATGGTTTTGCTGTCCGGGATGATATCGAAATTGCTACACCCTTGTTCACTCTCCTTGAGCTCAGGGAATGACTTGACTCTGACACCATATTGCGAGAGTACATCTAACGTAAAGCAGGGAATAAGATTGAGCTTTTTATCGAGTTTATTGCTCCGTGTGTCCGTGATAAATTTAACATTTTTGGTTTCCAGGTAACGGCCATTAAAAACAACATCAACCCGATAGTCTCCCGGAGCCTGGGCATTGACCGACTGATAAACTGACAGGTCGGGAATGTTGGATGTGTCACCTCCATTGACTGATGAAATGAATGCCGGGTCAAAGAATTCACGGGCGTTCACTTTAGTGTGAATACTCGCCGTCATTATAGTAATAATAGCTATGCAGATCGTAGATAGCCTGAAGGTATTGTTGTGTTCTATAGGCATAAAAACATCCATTTATAAATGCGAACTGTTTATGGCAGTTGCGATGAATAGAGGGAACCTGCTCCTCCATAATCATTCACTATTTTCCACGTGACTTTGGTAGCATTACCGTTATCTTTTAGTGTTATAACTTTTGATGAAAAGGGTTCAATGAATTTAATTTTTGCCTGATATTCATTGGCGCCAATTTGTACGTTTCTAAAATAGTAAAAGAAAGGCGTCGGGTTTTTAATGGTGAGCTGTTTACCCGCTTTGCGCCACTCTATTTTTTGGGCTTCGGTATTATTGGATAACTCAGCTAACGCTTTGGGCCGATAGATTAATCGCATGCGATGCCTGACGGCGAGCTGTATAGTATTGCTGTTCGCATAGGTATCATCAGACGGCGGTATCGCCATGATGTTAAAAAAATAGGATGATTCGCGGTCAGTGGGAGCATTGATGCTAGCTACAGAGAATATACGGACAGTATTCTTCTGCTTCATCTCCAGGCGAAAAAGCGGAGGTGTCACTATGAAGGCTGGCGTTTTCCCTTCTGGCGCTTCAACCCATGATTTGATCAGATAAGGCATTTCGTCTTTATTATCAATTTGCGCAGATATCTCACGAGCGCCTTCTTTATAAAGATAGCGGGTTGATTCGATAACAATTCCTGCATGCGCAAAACCACTCAGCATCATGGCGAAGGCAAGGGTTGCCTTGATCATCATCTGGTACATTAGATTCCTTCAGCATTTAATTAAAAAGGTCTGCCGGAATGACAGACCCTTTAAAAATTAATTAGATGGTGTAATCAATGGTAAAGGTCGCAATGCCTTTCACCGGACCTTCAGTGACCGGGTTAGCGGCATTGACTTTCACATAACCTGCCAGGTACTCCAGGTTAGTTGCCTGGTGTGGGGTATAGGATTCGGCAAGCGGAGTGCCATCAAACTGGATACGCGCGCTGTTGCTCTTTTTCTGAATACCGATACCGATGTTTCCGGCACCGTTAGCTGCCACGTTATCCAGAATTTCAGGTGATGAAGAGGTCGTACCGGTAACTTTAACGCTCAGGCCGGTTACGTTGTTTTCATCCGGGCCGCCAATAGCGCAATCAGTCACCTGGAAACCAAACTGCTGGTGTTTAAATAAGGTATTCGCTGATTGACCAGTAGCTTCAGCAGTGGTCACCGTCATCAGCTTAACAATACCGTTGTTAAGCGTACCGGTTGGCGTGACGACGCAAGAGGTTTGGGAGTCTGCCACTTCGCCCAGGATAGTCACTTCAGCCTGGTTTGTTGCCAAAGCCTGAGCACTGAAAGCCGCAGAGGCAGTAATAACCATAGCCAGAATTGTTTTTTTCATCCGTTTAATCCATTCATTTAAAGTTAAATTATTAATACCGGAAAAGGTGCCGAAATTAGACTTCAGAAACTGATCCCGTATGTATCCGTATATACTTACTCTTTAACCATTTAACGGTTTGTGTGGGTAAGCGGTGCTATATTAATCGCGGCTCGCACAAATACTCATCTGATTTTTCTTTAATAAAGCTGAAGGGGGTGAATAACTGTCGATTAACCTCTGGATGTGGTTTGCTGATTTAAGTGGAACAGGATGCGCCGGCCGCCATAACCGGGAGCTCAGGCGTAAAAAATGATGCGCAGAGAAAAATTATAAAGTTAAACAAAGTTAATAGCCGTTAAGTGCTTAAATGATTGGGTTTAATCTTGATGATGGCATATAGTTTGCTTTTATTACGACAGCACATTAGTGGAACGTTTATAATAATGGCGATGTTGTTAATAACTTTAGGTTTATTATTAATGACTGTTGTATTATCGTCTTTACTGGTCTCTGCGATACCTTGAAACATCTTGTGGTGCAACAGGTAAAATGAGGATAGGGTAGAGATATGTACAGATTTAAACTTGCTGTGGCTAACGCGGGAAACATTTGTCGTATCGGTTCTGTGGTTTTTCTGTTATCTGTTACGCTGACTTGTATCTGACGTCACCAGCTATATTGCTTTTAATATTACCCGGGTGAATCTAATTTTTTGTGATTCAGAAAACTTAATCATTTCTCTCGCTTCTCTTTCTGCGACTGACCAGTCCGGCTCTTTCTTCTGCCAACACTACGATATACATGAAAGGGCGTACCGGTCATCGCAGGCTGTTTAACGTCTGATGTTTATTACCGCTGATATCATGTTGGGCCTGAATTATATTTCTTATTTCTTATTTCATTTTGCACTGTAGAACATTCATGAAACTAAAGTTGTTTTTTTAGCGGAAGACCTGAAAATAGCCACCCATCAGCACAGCATATGTGATTGATAAATTTATACCATCTGGAATATACAAGTTTATATAAGGACTAAATTGATGAAAGAACTTTCTTTTGAAGAAATGAATGTGGTTTCCGGGGCGTACTCCTGGAGCAGTCCGTGGGATATCTTTGGTAATATCGGCGAAGCGGTGGTTAGTGCGACGCTGGGCGCGGTGGCGGGCTTTGCCGCCGGAGCAGTTATTGGCGGTAAACACGGCGGTGACGGTGGTGGGGTCCTTGGCTTTGGTACTATTGGTCAGGGCGTTGGCATGATCGTTGGCGGTATTATTGGTGGCATTACCTGCGGTGTCGGTGGGGCGATTGTGGGTTACGAGGAGACCTGGAAGTATACCAAAACGCTGCTTGACGGTTTCCTTGACGGTACTTTCAAACCTTGATTTTAAAGTAGCATCTAGTTTGGCCCGATGCGTCGGGCCTTTTAATATCAGGCCGGGTACTCATGGGTAAAAGATTGTTCAGGCGGGAAGCGATAGAGCATCAGAGAAGCTACTGGAAAGGAAGAGTCATTCTGCTCAGAGGCGTTTCACCATTAATCATTTCCGCATGCTGCGTTGCTTTTCTAGTGATGATTATTGCGATGCTTTGTCTGTTTAAATATACCAAAAGAATCGATGTTGTTGGTGAGGTTATCACGTTACCGCATCCTCTTAACATATCTTCACCGCAGCCTGGTTCAGTCTCCAGGCAGTCTATTCAGGTCGGGGATGTGGTTAAGAAGGGTGAGGTATTATTTGAACTTGATGTATCTAAAAGTACCGATGGTGGGAACGTCAGTGATACTAATGTTGCAATGGTGAAAGCAAAGATAGTTAATGCTGAAGATATCATCGCGAAGCTTAAGGTAAACAAAGATGGTTTCATTGAGACAACGCACCGTCAGATTCTGCGTTATGAACATTCCCTGAATGAAACTGAAAAGATGCTGACTACGGCGCAAAAGGGGCTCACCCACATAGAGAAATCGCTACAAAACTATAGCGACTATCTTAAGAGAGGGTTAATCAATAAAGATCAGTACAATAATCAGCACTCTCTTTTTGTGCAACAGCAAAATGCGTTTCAGTCATTATCATCGCAAAAAATGCAGCTGGAATTACAGCTCACGCAGACGCGGAGTGATTTAACCGTCAAGACGGCAGAACTTGATAACCAGATTACCTCGCAATATTCTCAGCTGAGAGATCTGCAGACGCAGCTCATTGAAAATAGCGCCAACGGTAAAATTGTAGTGAAGTCGACTATTGATGGCCGGGTCGAATCGATTGCGGTTACCCGCGGTCAAATGGTGGAAGCCGGGAGCAGCCTGGCTCAGGTAAAACAACTTACCGGTATTGAGTACTATTTATTGCTGTGGTTACCCGACAACAGTTTACCCTATGTCAAAATCGGCGATATCGTTAATATTCGCTACGATGCATTTCCTTCCGATAAATTTGGTCAGTTTTCGGGGAAAGTGCTGTCGATATCATCGATGCCGGCGACCCGACGGGAGTTGGCTGAATATAGTAATAACCAGATGAGCAATGCGCCAGCGCCTACGTTATATAAAGCAATCATCAATATTAAAGACAAAGAATTTATCTATAAAGATCGCAGGCTGGTTCTGGCGAATGGCCTCAAGGCGAAAAGTATCGTTTTTACTGAGGAAAGACCGCTGTACCAGTGGCTATTCTCGCCAGTATATAAAGTCGTTCAGAGTCTGAAGGGACCCGGAGATGAATAAAGATGTGCTTGATTCTATTTTTAAAAGAATCAATTTTTCCATGAAAAACAAAGTTCCGGTTATTATCCAGTCTGAGTCAACGGAATGCGGTAATGCTTGTTTATCAATGATTTGCGGTTTCTACGGGAAAGATATCGATCTGTTTAATTTTCGTAACCGCTACGGTTCCACTTCACAAGGGGCGACATTAAACGTTCTGGCGGCGATTGCGCAGAAGGCTGGACTCAAGACGCGAGCCCTGTCGCTGGATATTGCCGAGATCAAGGAACTCCGGCTGCCGTGCATCCTGCACTGGTCGTTAAACCATTTTGTCGTTCTGGTGGCGATAAAAGGGAAGCGTTTCATTATTCACGATCCGGCGCTGGGAAGACGCGTGGTGCATCTTCAGGAATTATCAGAAAACTTCAGCGGTATTGCGCTGGAGGCATGGCCTGATAGCGACTTTCGCCAGGAAAAGCAGCGCTCCCGACTTAAGCTACTGGACTTAATGCACAACATGGTTGGCCTCAAGTCGGCACTGATCAAAATATTCATGCTGTCCGTGGTGATTGAAACGGTGAATTTGCTGTTGCCGATGGGGACGCAGATCGTGACTGACCATGTCATTACCGCACATGACGAAAACCTGCTGCTGGTCATCTGCGTCGGGTTAATGTTTTTTACCATTTTTAAAACCTGGGTCAGCATGATCCGCGCGTGGGTCTCTCTCAAGTTGAATACGCTGACCGACGTGCAGTGGAAGACCAGCTTTTTTGATCATCTGATGAGCCTGCCGCTGGCATTTTTTGAAAAGCGCCAGTTAGGGGATATACAGTCGCGGTTTGCTTCTCTGGATATCATTCGCGCAACGTTTACCAACAGCATCGTGACAGGAATGATCGACTCGATCATGACTATTGGCCTGCTTATCATGCTGAGTTTGTATGGCGGTTGGCTGGTCTGGGTAGTATTAGGTTTTACCGTTTGCTACGCCATCATGCGAGCGCTGACCTATAAGTTTTATCGTACCGTCAGCGAGGAGTTAATCGTCAAACGTGCGCGTTCTGGCTCGCATTTTATGGAGTCGTTGTACGGTATTGCGACGATAAAATCGCTTAATCTCAAAAACAGACGCTCGCAACATTGGCTGAACACCAATATTGATGTCAGCAATGCCGGTCTGAAACAGACGCGTTTTGATATGCTGTTCGGCGGCATAAACACGTTCATTAATTCAGCCGATCAGGTTGTGATTTTATGGCTGGGCGCGCAGATGGTGATGGATAATACTATGACCATTGGTATGTTTATGGCGTTTAATGCCTATCGCGGCCAGTTTACTCAACGTGCCGCCTCGTTAATCGATTTGACGATGCAGCTGAAAATGCTGTCGCTGCACAACGAACGTATTTCTGAAATTGTCTATAGTGAGCCGGAGGTCGACTCCCCGTTAAGAAACGTTTTCGAAGAGAATGTTGGCGTCTCTCTGGAGGTTCGGGACTTAGCCTATCAGTATGATTTATTGTCAAAACCTGTTTTTTCTAACGTCAATATTAGCGTGGCCGCAGGAGAGTCCGTCGCGCTGGTCGGCGTGTCGGGCATTGGTAAGACGACACTATTAAAAGTCATGTCGGGTCTGCTCACGCCTGAACGAGGCGAGATATTTATCGGTGGTTTCGATATTAACAAAATTGGCATTAATAATTTCCGTAGCAATATCGCCTGCGTCTTACAGGAAGATCGTCTTTTTTCCGGATCCATTACCGATAATATTTCGGGGTTTGACGATGAGGTAGATGAGGCGCTGGTCATCGAGTGTGCGATGCAATGTAATATCCATGAAGAGATTTTACGCATGCCGATGGGCTATGAAACGATTATCGGGGAACTGGGTGCCGGGATTTCTGGCGGCCAGAAGCAGCGCCTGCTGATAGCTCGCGCGCTTTATCAAAAACCACGAATATTATTTATGGATGAAGCGACCAGTCATCTCGATATCAATAATGAAAAGATAATTAATGCAGCGATTGAATCCTTAAATATTACCCGGATTATTATTGCTCATCGTCCTTCGACTATTGCCTGTGCCGACAGGATTATTGATTTGGCAAAAATCACACCGTGACGTCATATTTTATTAAGAGAATCATTTTATGAACAAACTAATGGGTATTAATACCGGGATTATTAAATCAGCGGCAGGCGTACTAGCGTTGGCGCTGAAAGCACACAGTGCATCGGGCTCCGAAAGTCTCATTTATCTGCCGCCCGATCGGCTACAGTCCTTGCTTTTTGCCGTCTTTAGCGGTTATCGCAGGCTGCAGATGATGTTCCGGGAGGATGCTGAGGGCGTCAGAGAGCAGGTGATTGCCCAGTCTGAAGCGTTAAATAGCCGGATCCCTGTCGTCACGCTTGATGAGGTCCAGCAGCCCGATGTCGCTCTGCGGACGATCGATTTTGTGATGAAGCCGTATCAGGAACGGGTCACGTTTTTGTTCTTTTTGCAAAATGATAGCGTGGTCGCTATCGATCTGGCATTGACTCAGATGGAGTATCTACTGGGGCTATTATTAACCACGATCCAAAAGACAGAAGATCGGGACTTTATTTCGCTGGCATTACGGGAAAACGATTTTATACCTTTCTATACCGTTGACTTTATGCCTGCGAATGGCGAGGGCATTAAATATAATCAATTTGATGTTCCCGCCTGGAAATCCGCCGCGTTGGACGATTTTTATTCACTGCTTATCGTGCAGGATAATGGTGATATTCCGTGCGGGGTTATTATTAAAGCGGTACCGGGAATTGAACCGAGCCGGGTAAACGCGATTGGTGAGCTGTTGCTCAACAATAACTCGTTACTCATACCCTATCGGCAGCACACCATGACCTTTGAGTATGAAAAGATGGATCCCGCCGCGACAGTAGAGGAGAGAGAGAGTCTGCTAAAGGCGCATATTAAACATCGGCAGGCAAAGATAGATTTATCAGCCCGCTAGAGTCAATCCATCGCCAGGCAAGCCAGCAACAGAGCCCGGAAATCGGGCCTGTCAGCGACGCGGCCACACATCACATTTTTTCGTTCACACGCGCCGGCAAAACGCTTTTTGCGGTCATGATTGTTGAGTGCAGACTCAACAGCGCCTCTTGCTATTTATCGGCGCTGATGGTCTGCAGCGAGAGTTGTTCTTTTACGGCAGGATGAATGATCAGAACAGACTAAAGCGATACTCGATGATGACCTCGGAAGAGAGGGAATTAGCCCGGATATAGTGTCCATCGTTCAGCACCGGCGTTTTTCCGTTCATACGATAGGACCATCCTGGCCCGAACATCGCCCAGACGGTCAGATTTTTCAGCTTCGGATGCGTTGGTACCCAGCGGCTAAACGCGTTGATTTCACCCGTACGCACGTGGTTGCCCTTGTAGTTGAACTGCGCAATGTTGCCCGCCAGACCTATCGCCAGCTCTGGCGTCAGGTTGTAGTCTGAAATATTTGCCAGCACCAGCTCCCCGTCACGCATGTAGTCGCTGCCGGCGTAGGCCATCGAAATAAAGGTGCCGCGTGAGTTCTTGCTCATATGCCGGGGGAAAAAGCCGATTTCGTGGGCTTTTTCGGCATCGGTATAGCCCAGCCCCCACTTCGTGCTCCAGTTATCCGCCTGCCATTTGACATCAATCGCATAATGCCGGGCATTGCTGTCGAAATCGCGCTTATTGGCCGGCATCGCTTTATATTCATCCAAAGCATGAGTGGCATAAATCTGCGTACCAATATTTAACTGCTTCAGCGGTTTGAGTTGCGTGAACAGCACATGGCGGCGCAGGTAGTTATCGCTTTCACCATAGCCGTACTGTAAATTCAGCCGGTCGCTCTGCCACAGAATATCGCCGCTGGCGATATGGTTAAGATAGCGTCCGGTGTTGGTCTGGAAGCGCTTCTTATCCGGCGAGTTACGGTCCATCGAACTTTCGATATAGGCGCCGCGCAGGGTCACGTCACCGTAGTTGACGCCGCCGGTCCAGCCGAGATAGGTGGTGGGCGACAGACGGGTAGAGGTGGAGATGACGCCAGTGTTTTTAATCATCTGCCAGCCCCAGCGGGCGTTCAGATTGAGATCGGCGAGTTGATATTTCAGCTTCATGCTGCGCTGACCAAACTTGGAGAAACCTTCGGCATTGCTCTTTTTATTACCGGTCCCGTTATTATAGAGCACGCCGCGCGAGTTAAAATAGTCGCTGGCACCCAGCTTGATGGCACCGTAATAAGTTGCATCGAAACCGATGATATCGGCGAAATAACCTGACTGGTAATCCACGGCAACGCCCTGGCCCCAGGCATTGTGAACTTTCTTGGGTTCTGTCTCTTCTTCCTTAAGATATTTCCAGTAGTTTTTAAGCGACAGCGTCATATGGGACTGGCTAAAAAAAGGATCGGCAAATACCGTATCAATCATATCCGCTTGCGCAACGTCATTCGCTGACCAGGCACAGGCAGGAAGCGTCAACAGCATCATAGTAATAATATTATTTTTCATTATAAACCCCGAGGCGAGATGCTGCGAGCCAGCTGGGGCTGGCTTCAACAGTCATCTGCAATAATATAATTAAGCGATCAGTTATTGTTATTGAGAGCCTGCTTGCCGGCTTCGACATATTTCATGGTGCCGATTTCTGGAACCGAATAGATGCCATTTTTATAGACAATTTTCACCACCGCAGCGTTGGCCAGCGGTTTATTTTTCGCCGTGTCGTCGGTCAGGTCGGAAATCATAATTTGCATCGAGGTGCCGGACGAAATGGCGAGGATATTTTTGTCACCCTGGGACTCGGCATTTTCAACGATGGTATGCAACGCCGCCTGAGTACGGCTCTTCACCTGCTGATAATTTTCTGCCATACCTTGCGGGTCGGCAGCGGCCAGCGCGTTCTGGCTTTCCGCCACCGGCAGAGTGCCTGCTTTCATTTTGCTGAACAGGGCGGCGCTGTCTTTTAACCCCAGCTGTTTTGCGCCGGCTGCGGCCATATCCTTGTTGAAGCCGCCTTCAAAGCTGCCAAAAAAGGCTTCGCGCAGGCCAGGCAGCTCGATCGGGTGATAATCGGCGATCCCGGCCTGTTTCAGAATCACCGCCAGGGTTTCCCGCTGTCGCCCGGCATCACTGGAATAAAAACGGTCGAACTTCACCTCTTTTAAACCTTCGCCGAGATAACGGGCGACGCGGATACCGTCTTCCGTCAGCGGAGAATCGGCCCATCCCTGCACGCGGTCAAAGGTATTTAATAGCGTTTTCCCGTGTCGGGCAAAATAAATATTAATGCTGCCATCGTCTTTCATTTCCGCTGCTGAACAGGTTGCGGCACTGGCGATCATGATGATTGCGGTTAGCCATTTGTTCATTTTGTTCTCCTTTTTATTATTTTAAAGCCAAAAAAAAACCTACGTCAGCGACTCGGGTTGGGCATGTGTTGCACGATGCCGCCAGAGTATATGACGTAGGTTTTGCCTGTGTTGAAAACAGTAACAATCCAATGTGGCCGACTTTATCATGTTAGCGATGGAAAAACAGGCGGAATTTGTTTTTATATTAATAAATGTGATCGTTCGCATGCCCTGTGGTTTGTTACCAATAACATTCCAACCCCCCGCCAATATCGTCAAAAAGCAGCAGGGATAATTCGCAATGATTAGCTGTTCGGATTCAGGTGAAATATCATTTTTCAGCCTTTGTTTTTAGTGGGAATAGTTTGTTGTTATTGACCGTAGTCACATAATAAGCCTGCTGCCTCTGGATTATTCTGCCGATACGGAGTATTTTTCCAACGTCCTGGGATTGTAACGGAATAACGGCAAAACCTAAGGGACCTGGCGCAAGTCAATTTGCGTGCAGGTCCCTTAGGTTTTTTTTTGCGCCAGATAAATATCTTGATACTGACTAAGGAGTGATCGTGAAAATCAACATCCTCGCCGCTGCGCTGCTCACCATGCTGACCGCCTCGACTCAGGCGGCGGAAAAACCGCTCAGAATCCTGCTGGTTAACGACGATGGCTGCCAGTCGGTTGGCACAACGTCGTTACAGGAAAAGCTGGCCGCCAAAGGGTATGACGTGTGGATGGTGGCGCCTGCGACCAACCAGAGCGGCATCGGCTCAGCGATAACCTTCAAACCGGGTAAAACGTTCGATGTTAAGAAAGTGGCTGACAAGCGCTACTGCTTCCCGGGCACGCCGGCGGATGCCGTGGATTTTGGCCTGTGGGGGGTGATGAAAGAGGCGGCGCCGGACCTGGTCATTTCTGGGGTGAATGATGGCCCCAATACCGGCATGGCGCAGGTGAACTCGGGCACCGTTAGCGCCGCGGCCCGCGCGCTGCGCTACGGTTTCCCGGCTATTGCGGCCAGCATCGGCTATCGCTTCACGGAAGAGGAGATGAAAAACAAATGGCCCAGCACGCATAAATACTGGCCCGATGCGGTGGATTACGTCGTGACCGTGGTGGATAAGCTGAACGCCACCCGCGAGCCGGGTGCCGCCTTATTACCCAAAGGCTCGGGGTTGAGTATCAACTATCCGCCGCTGCCGACAACGGAGATTAAAGGCGTCCATTACATCGACAATGAGCAGTTCCCTGTCCCGCAGATTAGCTATGAGCTACAGGCTGACGGCACGGCGAAGCAGGGCATGAACCCGGCGTCGCTGACGCCAACGACGGAGGATACCGACAGCGGCTGGTTAAATAAGGGCTACATCACTTACACCCTGTTTGACGGTTCGTGGAATGCGCCGCAGTTCCAGGCGCAGTATGAGAAATTACTGGGCCGTTAATACGGCGCTGAAGTGATAAAAGCGGGAGCCGTTCTGGCCCCCGCCTGGTATCAAGCCGATATCGCTTTCCGCGTCTGCCGGTGCCGGTACAGCCACATCAGTTTATACGCTGCCGGGATGATAAACAGCGACAGCAGCGGGGCGGTGATCATCCCGCCGATCATCGGGGCGGCGATGCGACTCATTACCTCCGATCCTGCGCCGGTGCCCCATAAGATGGGCAGCAGGCCGGCGATAATCACCGCCACGGTCATCGCCTTTGGCCGCACGCGCAGCACCGCCCCCTGATACAGCGCCTCGTCGAGCTTTTCGACGCTAAAGGTCTGCGGATTTTCCAGCGACGGGTGAGCTTCAATCGCGTGGCGCAGGTACATTAGCATCACCACGCCAAACTCCGCCGCCACCCCGGCCAGCGCAATAAACCCGGTGCCGGTGGCAACCGACAGATGGAACCCCATCCCGTACAGGAACCAGATACCGCCAACGAGGGCGAACGGTACGCTGGTAATGATCAGCAGTGCCTCGCCAAAGCGGCGGAACGCCAGGTAGAGCAGGACGAAGATGATCATCAGCGTCATCGGCACCATCAGCTTCAGCTTCTGATTGGCGCGTTCGAGCAGCTCAAACTGCCCGGAGTACGACACGCTGATCCCCGGTTTCATCTGCACCTGTTCGGCGATGGTTTTTTGCAGGTCATGAACCACGGAGACCATGTCGCGATCGCGGGCGTCGATGTAGATCCAGCTGGCCGGGCGGGCATTCTCGGTTTTCAGCATCGAAGGACCGGTCACCACCTTCACTTCAGCGACGTCACCGAGGGTGATTTGCTGCTTCATCGGGGTCAGGACTGGCAGCTGGCGCAGGGCGTCCGGGCTGTCGCGATAGCTTTGCGGGTAGCGGATGTTGATCGGATAACGCTCAACGCCTTCTACCGTTTCACCCACCATGGCGCCGCCGATGGCCGACGACACAAACAGCTGAACGTCGCCTACGGTCATGCCATAGCGGGCCGCTTTTTCGCGGTTGATATCGATATTCAGATAGCGCCCGCCCACCAGGCGTTCTGCCAGCGCCGAGGTGACGCCCGGCACGGTTCTGGCGACCACTTCGATCCGCTCGGCGACCTCGTCGATATCGGAGAGCACCGTGCCGGAAACCTTAATGCCGATCGGGCTTTTGATCCCGGTGGAGAGCATATCGATGCGGTTACGAATCGGCGGTACCCACAGATTGGCCAGCCCCGGCAGCCGCACGGTCTTATCCAGCTCCTCAATAATCTTCTCCATGGTCATCCCCGGCCGCCACTGCGCCTGCGGCTTGAGCTGAATAGTGGTTTCGACCATTTCCAGCGGCGCGGAGTCGGTGGCGGTTTCTGCCTTTCCGGTCTTGCCAAACACGCGGGCCACTTCCGGCACGGTCATGATCAGCTTATCGGTTTTTTGCAGCATATCCGCTGCCTGCGCGGCTGAGATCCCCGGCAGCGTCGAGGGCATATACAGCAGATCGCCTTCGTTGATCTGCGGTAAGAACTCGCCGCCGACCCGGTTAAGCGGCCAGATGATCGTCAGGATCGACAGCAGTGCAACCAGTAGCGTGGTTTTCGGCCAGTGCAGCACCTTCAGCAACAGCGGGTGATAAATGCGGATCAGAAAACGGTTGAGCGGATTACTGGTTTCCGCCGGGATCTTACCGCGGATCCAGAAGCCCATCAGGATCGGGATCACCACGATCGCCAGCAGCGCCGCACCCGCCATCGACCAGGTTTTGGTAAAGGCGAGAGGACCAAATAGCTTCCCTTCTTGTCCTTCGAGGGTAAAAATCGGGATAAACGACAGGGTAATAATCAGCAGGCTGATAAACAGCGCCGGGCCGACCTCCACCGAAGCGTCGGTGATGATTTTCCAGCGCGTGTCGTTGGCCAGTTTCTGCCCCGGGTTATGGTGCTCCCACTCTTCCAGCCGCTTATGGGCGTTTTCGATCATCACGATGGCGGCGTCAACCATCGCCCCTACGGCAATGGCGATACCGCCCAGCGACATGATGTTGGCGTTCAGTCCCTGAAAATGCATGACGATAAAGGCGATACAGAGACCAAGCGGCAGAGAGATAATCGCGACCAGCGCGGAGCGGATGTGCCACAGGAACAGCGCGCAGACCAGTGCTACGACGATAAACTCCTCCAGCAGCTTGCTGCTGAGGTTGTCGATCGCCCGGTCGATCAGCTGGCTGCGATCGTAGGTCGTCACGATTTCCACCCCTTCCGGCAGGCTGCTTTTCAGGGTCTCGAGCTTGTCTTTAACGGCGGAAATCACTTCGCGGGCGTTTTTGCCGGAGCGCAGGATCACCACGCCGCCGGCCACTTCGCCTTCACCGTTCAGTTCGGCAATGCCGCGGCGCATTTCCGGGCCCATTTGTACCCGCGCCACATCGCGCAAAAAGACCGGCACGCCGTTGTCGCCGGTTCTCAGCACGATATTATTAAAGTCATCCAGCGTCTGCAGGTAGCCGCTGGCGCGCACCATATACTCAGCTTCCGACAGCTCGACGGAAGAACCGCCCGCCTCCTGGTTGGAGGCATCCAGCGCGGATTTCACCGTCGACAGGCTGATGCCATACTGGGTCAGTTTCTGCGGGTCGACGACAATCTGATACTCTTTGACCACGCCGCCGACCGATGCCACTTCCGAGACATTGGGGATGGTTTTCAGCTCATATTTTAAAAACCAGTCTTGCAGCGAGCGCAGTTCGGCGAGGTCGTGTTTACCGCTGCGATCGACCAGCGCATATTCGAAGATCCAGCCCACGCCGGTTGCATCCGGTCCCATTTCGGCGCTGACGCCCGCCGGCAGTTTACCCTGCACCTGATTGAGATATTCCAGTACCCGGGAGCGCGCCCAGTAGGGGTCGGTGCCATCCTCAAAAATGACGTACACATAGGAGTCGCCAAACTGCGAGAAGCCGCGTACCGTTTTGGCTCCTGGCACCGACAGCATGGTGGTGGTCAGCGGCCAGGTGACCTGATTTTCGACGATTTGCGGCGCCTGCCCCGGATAGCTGGTTTTAACGATAACCTGTACATCCGAGAGATCCGGCAGAGCATCGACCGGCGTATGGACGATGGTCCACGCGCCCCAGAGGCTGAGAAACAGCGCGCCCATCATCACCAGAAAGCGGTTGGCCACCGAGCGACGGATTATCCATTCAATCATTTGTCATCTCCTCAGTGGGCGTGCGCTGCGGGTGTCGGTATCGCGGCAGGCGTCTGCGCGCGCATCCTGTCCAGCGCGCCGGAAATATTGGCTTCCGAATCAATCAGGAACAGACCGCTGGAGACCACCTTTTCGCCTTCGCTGAGGCCGGCGCTGACCGCCGTGACGTCGCCGGATTGCTGGAATACGTCGATACGTTTCGGGACAAAACGCCCGTCGTTGTCAACCGTGATCACCCGCTGCTCCGTACCGGTATCGATCAGCGCTTTTGACGGAATCAAGAGCATCGGCTGGCTTTGGGTGTTCAACCGCAGCCAGGCGTTCATCCCCGGTTTGAGCATCTCGTCGGGGTTATCCACCTGCAGGCGCAGCTGTAGCGTGCGGGTCGTGGCATCGGCGCTGGGCAGAATCGTCCATTTGCTGATGGTGAAGGTTTTCCCCGGCCAGGCGGGAACGGAAATCGTCAACTGCGAGCTGTCTTTAAGCAGCCAGGCAATAGATTCCGGTACCGCGGCGCCGATCCACACCGGATCCATTCCCTGAATTTTCGCCACCACGTTATCCTTGGTGATGTTCATCCCGCTGCGCAAATCAAAGGCGGTGATAACGCCATCGATCGGGGCTTTGAGGGTGAAGCGGGTCTGAATTTTACGCGTCGCTTTTAAGCGGCGAATATCCTCTTCCGGCATACCGGCGAGGCGCAGACGCTCGAGGATCCCCTCCACCTGGGTGGCGGTTCCGCCGGTATCCCGCAGCAGCAGATATTCGCTCTGGGCTTCGACCCAGTCCGGAATGGTCAGATCGACCAGCGGCGTGCCCTGGCGAATTTTATCGCCAACGGTCAGGGGATATACTTTCTCGATAAATCCCGCCGAGCGCGCCTGCACAATCACAAACTGATATTCGTTAAAACTGACGCTCGCCGGCAGCAGCTGCTCGAAATGCAGCGGGCCACGGCGAACGGGTTCGGTTTTCAGCCCCAGGTTTTGGGTCTGCGTGGGATCGATACGCACGCCGGGTGTAGACGGGGAGGCTCCCTCTTCGTCGGCATACTTCGCCACCAGGTCCATATCCATAAACGGTGATTTTCCCGGTTTATCAAAGCGCGTATTAGGGTACATCGGGTCATACCAGAACAGCACTTTACGGGCCTCTTTTGTACCGGTCGGTGCCGCGCTGTCCGCGGCGGTTGGTGGCGAGAACCAGGCGTACAGGCTTGCGGAGATCATGCCGCCAATAAGCATACTGCCGATAATCAGCGCGCTGTTTTTGAGGGTTAACGAGGCCATATCTGTGTCCATTCCGGTGTTATTGGGAAGCTATCTCCGTGGGCGTTACTGTGCGAGATGGATATCCTGTAATAAGGAGAGATTGCCCTGCTGAATAAAGGTAAAGGCGACTTTGCTGCCGGCTTTAATGTCGTTGAGCGGCGTTTGCGGGGTAAAGGTGAAACGCATGGTCATCGGTGGCCAGTTCACCGCCGGAATCGCATCATGGGCGATGGTGACTTTTTTGCTTTCCATATCAATGGATTTAACCTCGCCGGTGGCGCTGATGGCCGGCGTTTGTTGCACGGCGGGCGCGGCGTTCATCATTTCGCCATGCTGATGTTCGTTGGCCTGCGCGCCGAACATCACCGTAGAAAGCAGGCCGAAAATGAGGGTTTTAGTAAGGTGATTCATCATTCATGCTCCTGAAAGTAAATGAGGGGTTATTCCATCCAGCCGCCACCCAGGGCGGTGAATAGCTTGATTTCGTTGACCTGACGGGCGTAGTTGAGGTCCAGCAGGGTTTGTTGCGTGGTGAAGAGCGAACGCTCGGCATCCAGCACTTCGATATAGCTCACCGCGCCGTGCTGATAGAGCGCTCTGGCTCGCTGCCGGGTCGTCTGCAGCGAAGCGAGGTAGCGTTGCTGAGCGCTGATTTGGTCTGCCAGGCTCTGGCGCAGGGCCAGCGCATCGGCGACCTCTTTGAAGGCGGCCTGAATTTTTTGCTCATAATTCACCACCGACTGCTGCTGGCGGATTTCCGCTAAATCGAGGTTGGCCTGATTGCGCCCGGCATTAAAAATCGGCAGTTCGATTTTGGGGACGAAATTCCACATCCCGCTGGCGGGGTTAAACAAGCGTGACAAATCCGCGCTGCTGCCGGACAGCGAGCTGGTTAAGGTTATCGACGGGAAAAAGGCCGCGCGCGCGGCGCCGATATTGGCGTTCGCGGCGCGTAAACCGTGCTCGGCTTCTAAAATGTCCGGGCGCTGCAGCAGGATCTGCGAAGAGAGCGCCGGCGGCAAGGCGACGCCGTTGATATCAAGGAGGCTGCTGGCCGCGTCATCAGGCAGATGCTGGTAGCTCCCCAGCAGCAGCTGCAGAGCGTTGTTGGCCTGCGCCAGTTCGCCTTCACGTTTGGCAATATCGGCACGGGTGCTTTCGATGACCCCGCGGGCCTGCTCCAGCGCCAGGACATTGGTGCTGCCGGTCAGCAGCTGTTTCTCGACAAAGGCGTAGGAACGCTGGTAGTTCTGCAACGTCTCCTTCGCCACCTGCAGCTGAGCCCAGGCCAGGCGCTGGTTGAAATAGCTCTGCGAGACATTCGAGACTAATAGAATATGAACCGCCCGGCGGGCTTCCTCGCTGGCGAAATAGTTTTGCCTGTCCGCCTCGCTTAAGTTTTTCAGACGGCCGAAGAAATCGAGATCAAAGCTGAGGTTAAGCCCGGCCTGATAGTCGCTGGCGGTGGTGGTGTCACCTTTGAGTTTGCCGCTCCAGGTGGTGCTGGCGGCGCTATCAAGCTGCGGGTAGCGATCGGCGTCGGTGACGCCATATTGCGCTCTTGCCTCCTGGACTTTGAGCGTTGCCATGCGCAAATCCCGGTTGTTCAGCAGCGCTTCGCCAATTAGCGACTTCACCTGCGGGTCGACGAAAAATGTCCGCCAGCCGCTATCCTGATAATTTACCGGCATCGTGACCAGTTTGTTCTGGCTGCGTGAGAACTGCTGCGGCACCGGCGAGGTTGGCTGCTGGTACTCCGGTGCTAAAGAGAGGCAGCCGGTCAGAACAAAAGTCACGCTGAGCGTGATGAGCTTTAATTTGCGCATAGGGCAGGACGTTTTCGACGACGAATGAATGACGGGTACTGTACAAAACGGCCTCTGTTCGATGCGTGACAGGAAAATGACAAAGCTGTCATTTACCTGAGAATTCATTGCTATCCGGTTTGGCTCCACTAGAATTGGAAACCCGCACAAAAGGCGCGTGAAGGAGCATGTCATGAAGATTTTGATCGTCGAAGATGAGAAAAAAACCGGGGAGTACCTGACCAAAGGGCTAACGGAGTCCGGTTTTGTCGTCGACCTGGCCGATAATGGTCTGAACGGCTATCACCTGGCGATGACCGGCGATTATGACCTGTTGATTCTCGATATTATGCTGCCCGATGTGAATGGCTGGGATATTGTCAGAATGCTGCGCGCCGCCAATAAAGGGGTGCCCGTCCTGCTGCTGACGGCTCTGGGCACCGTTGAGCATCGGGTCAAGGGACTGGAGCTGGGCGCGGACGACTATCTGGTGAAGCCCTTTGCCTTTGCCGAGCTGCTGGCGCGGGTCAGAACCTTGCTGCGCCGCGGTGCGTCGACCATGGTTGAAAGCCAGTTTCAGGCGGCGGATCTGTTCGTCGATCTGGTGAGCCGTAAAGTGACCCGCGGCGGAACGCGTATCACCCTGACCAGCAAAGAGTTCACGCTGCTGGAGTTCTTTCTGCGTCATCAGGGAGAAGTCCTGCCCCGGTCGCTGATTGCATCCCAGGTCTGGGACATGAACTTTGATAGCGATACCAATGCCATCGACGTGGCGGTCAAACGGCTGCGGGCTAAAATCGATAATGACTTTGAACCGAAGCTTATCCAGACCGTGCGCGGCGTGGGCTATATGCTCGAGGTCCCGGATGTTGAGTAAGTGGTTTCCGCGGCCCTTTTCGCTGGCTTCGCGGCTGACTTTTTTTATCAGCCTGGCCACGATCGTGGCGTTCTTTGCCTTCACCTGGATAATGATCCATTCGGTAAAAGCGCACTTTGAGGAGCGTGACGTTCACGACTTAAAGCAGCTCGCGACAACGCTTGAAACGGTGCTAAACCACGGCGACTATCCGCAGGCCCAGCGCCTGGACATCGTGAAAAACGTCATTGATGGCTACGCCAACGTCTTTATCTGCCTCGATGATGCTAACGGACAGACGCTTTTCCAGTCGCCGAATGGCCCGGATCTGAGCCATATCATGAACACCCCCGGGCTGGTGGCTCGCCTGCAGGACGGGAGTGTGATCTCGTGGAGCGATCCACATCCGCGGGCGATGACGCATGATAACCATCAACTGCAAAGCAGCGCCTGGCGGCTGATTATGCTGCCGCTCGGCAAAACGGCGGAGGGCAAACCGGCTTATTACCTGCTGATGGCGTTATCGATTGATTTCCACCTGCACTATATTAACGAACTGAAGGCGAAACTGATTTCGGCGGCGTCGGTGATCAGCATTCTTATCATCTTTATTGTGCTGTTCGTGGTTTATCAAGGACACAAACCGATCCGCCAGGTCAGCCGGCAGATCCAAAACATCACGTCCAAAGATCTCGACGTACGGTTAAATCCCGGGAGTGTTCCGGTGGAGCTGGAGCGGCTGGTGATTTCGTTTAACCATATGCTGGAACGTATTGAAGATGTCTTCACTCGCCAGTCCAACTTTTCTGCCGATATTGCCCATGAGATCCGCACGCCGATTACCAACCTGGTGACGCAAACGGAAATCGCCCTCAGTCAGACCCGCAGCCAGAAAGAGCTGGAAGATGTGCTGTACTCCAGCCTGGAAGAGTTTTCGCGGATGTCGCGGATGGTGAGCGATATGCTGTTTCTGGCGCAGGCTGATAATAATCAGCTGATCCCCGAGCAGAAAACCCTGAACCTGGCCGATGAGGTCAACAAAGTGTTCGACTTCTTTGAAGCCTGGGCGGAGGAGAAAGAGGTGACGCTGCGTTTTACGGGAAATGCATGCTGGGTGAACGGCGACCCGCTGATGCTGCGGCGGGCAATCAGCAACCTGCTGTCGAACGCCATTCGCTACACGCCGGGTCAGCAGGCGGTGACGATTCAGGTCAGCGAAAGCGCCGGGCAGGCGAAGCTGGTGGTGGAAAATCCGGGGGCGCCGATTGCGCCTGAGCACTTGCCTCGGCTGTTCGACCGTTTTTATCGCGTCGATCCTTCCCGGCAGCGTAAAGGTGAGGGGAGCGGTATTGGCCTCGCGATCGTGAAGTCTATTGTCACCGCGCATCACGGCAGCGTGGTGGTGGAGTCCGATAGCCGCTCAACGCGCTTTATCCTGACCTTGCCAAAACAGATGCCATAAACGGCGAAAGCCTGGCAAAACCAGGCTTTCGGGTAGACCCGTGCGGGGCAGCGGGATTACTCTTCGAAGTACCAGTAGCCTTGATTGATCAGGCGGACGAGTTCCGCCACAAATGCCGGATTCTGTAGCGCTTCGCCCAGCTCGCCCTGACCCACAGTGGTATACCGGCACAGAGCGTCCAGCGCATTCGCGTCGGTTGTTTCCAGCTGCTCGCTGTTGACAAAGAAGCTGTCGCCGATATGCAGAACTCGTAGTCCGCTCAGGCGGCACAGCTTTTCACCCCCCGTCAGCGCATCCACAACGTCCTCTTCAGTATACGGCGGTTCGGCCGGGGCAATGTCCAGCTCATGACGCGGGGTGGTCGCAAAGCGGCCGAACCACTGCTTAAAGTCTTCCGGTTGCTTAATCATGTCGATCATCATCGACTGCAAGCGCTCGAGCTCATACTCTTCCACGCGGCCGGGATGCTCACGGCAGGTGAGGTCCGGATCGCTGTAGTGCTCGCCGCCGAGATCGTTTTCCAGCGCGTAATCGGCAAAGCTACTGATGAGATCGCGACCATTAGGACCCCGGAAGCCGACGGAGTAGTTCAGCGCGGTTTCGTGGGTAACGCCATCGTGCGGGAATCCCGGCGGGATATAGAGGATATCGCCTGGCGCCAGATCTTCATCAATGATTGGCGGGAAAGGATCGACATGCAGCAGCGCCGGGTGCGGACAGAACTGGCGCATTGGCAGCTTGTCGCCCACGCGCCAGCGACGGCTGCCCATTCCCTGAATAATAAAGACATCATACTGATCGATATGCGGGCCAACGCCGCCGCCGGGGACGGAGAAGGAGATCATCAGATCGTCGAGGCGCCAGTCCGGCAGAACGCGGAAGGGACGTACCAACTCAGCAGCCGGCATATGCCAGTGGTTTACCGCCTGTGCCAGCAGAGACCAGCCGCTCTCGCCCAGGCCGTCAAAATGTTCAAACGGTCCGTTGCTCGCCTGCCAACGGTCGTTAACCAGGCTCACCAGGCGACTGTCGACTTCTGGTTCCATGGCCAGACCGGCCAGCTCATCCGGCGTAATCGGATCGACGAAGTCCGGGAAAGCATTCTTTAATACCACCGGCTGCTTTTGCCAGTACTTCTCTAAAAACTCGGGCCAGTTGATGTTCAGTTGATAAGCCATAGGTTCACACCAGTAATGTAGAAACGGGCCTGATTATAGAAAGGAGTCGGCCAGCGGCGCTTTGTCATGAGTCAATACAGCCGCTTAATTCGCCATCTGCGACGGTACGCGGTGAGAGGAGTAAAGAAAGAGAGGTGGAAAAATGGCGATGACCCATACCGCGCGCGCTTTTTTACACCGAGCAGGATTTGGCCTTGTTACCGCTGTAAGCCGCGTGGATACTGGGTTTCTCCGTTTCGGGGCCACCGGGGAGAAAACGGGAAAGTTCAAATAATGAGCGTTTGATAAGTTTTTTGTATTTTAAGGCTTGCCATGCAAACAAAACTCCCTATAATGCGCTCCCACTGACACGGCAAACGTGAACGAGTTCACAGATTAAGCCGGGTCGGCAGAGAAAAAATTCTGAAATTCAGGGTTGACTCTGAAAGAGGAAAGCGTAATATACGCCACCTCGCGACAGAGCGCTCAGCGCCGTCGCACTGCTCTTTAACAATTTATCAGACAATCTGTGTGGGCACTCAAAGTGACATGGATTCTTAACGTCCTCGGACGAAAAATGAATACCAAGTCTCTGAGTGAACACGTAATTCATTACGAAGTTTAATTCACGAGCATCAAACTTAAATTGAAGAGTTTGATCATGGCTCAGATTGAACGCTGGCGGCAGGCCTAACACATGCAAGTCGAGCGGTAGCACAGAGAGCTTGCTCTCGGGTGACGAGCGGCGGACGGGTGAGTAATGTCTGGGAAACTGCCTGATGGAGGGGGATAACTACTGGAAACGGTAGCTAATACCGCATAACGTCGCAAGACCAAAGTGGGGGACCTTCGGGCCTCATGCCATCAGATGTGCCCAGATGGGATTAGCTAGTAGGTGGGGTAATGGCTCACCTAGGCGACGATCCCTAGCTGGTCTGAGAGGATGACCAGCCACACTGGAACTGAGACACGGTCCAGACTCCTACGGGAGGCAGCAGTGGGGAATATTGCACAATGGGCGCAAGCCTGATGCAGCCATGCCGCGTGTATGAAGAAGGCCTTCGGGTTGTAAAGTACTTTCAGCGAGGAGGAAGGCGTTAAGGTTAATAACCTTGGCGATTGACGTTACTCGCAGAAGAAGCACCGGCTAACTCCGTGCCAGCAGCCGCGGTAATACGGAGGGTGCAAGCGTTAATCGGAATTACTGGGCGTAAAGCGCACGCAGGCGGTCTGTTAAGTCAGATGTGAAATCCCCGGGCTCAACCTGGGAACTGCATTTGAAACTGGCAGGCTTGAGTCTTGTAGAGGGGGGTAGAATTCCAGGTGTAGCGGTGAAATGCGTAGAGATCTGGAGGAATACCGGTGGCGAAGGCGGCCCCCTGGACAAAGACTGACGCTCAGGTGCGAAAGCGTGGGGAGCAAACAGGATTAGATACCCTGGTAGTCCACGCTGTAAACGATGTCGACTTGGAGGTTGTTCCCTTGAGGAGTGGCTTCCGGAGCTAACGCGTTAAGTCGACCGCCTGGGGAGTACGGCCGCAAGGTTAAAACTCAAATGAATTGACGGGGGCCCGCACAAGCGGTGGAGCATGTGGTTTAATTCGATGCAACGCGAAGAACCTTACCTACTCTTGACATCCAGAGAACTTAGCAGAGATGCTTTGGTGCCTTCGGGAACTCTGAGACAGGTGCTGCATGGCTGTCGTCAGCTCGTGTTGTGAAATGTTGGGTTAAGTCCCGCAACGAGCGCAACCCTTATCCTTTGTTGCCAGCGGTTCGGTCGGGAACTCAAAGGAGACTGCCAGTGATAAACTGGAGGAAGGTGGGGATGACGTCAAGTCATCATGGCCCTTACGAGTAGGGCTACACACGTGCTACAATGGCATATACAAAGAGAAGCGACCTCGCGAGAGCAAGCGGACCTCATAAAGTATGTCGTAGTCCGGATTGGAGTCTGCAACTCGACTCCATGAAGTCGGAATCGCTAGTAATCGTAGATCAGAATGCTACGGTGAATACGTTCCCGGGCCTTGTACACACCGCCCGTCACACCATGGGAGTGGGTTGCAAAAGAAGTAGGTAGCTTAACCTTCGGGAGGGCGCTTACCACTTTGTGATTCATGACTGGGGTGAAGTCGTAACAAGGTAACCGTAGGGGAACCTGCGGTTGGATCACCTCCTTACCTGAAAGAACCTGCCTTTGTAGTGCTCACACAGATTGTCTGATGAAAAGTAAATAGCAAGGCGTCTTGCGATTGAGACTTCAGTGTCCCCTTCGTCTAGAGGCCCAGGACACCGCCCTTTCACGGCGGTAACAGGGGTTCGAATCCCCTAGGGGACGCCACTTGCTGGTTCGTGAGTGAAAGTCGCCGACCTCTATATCTCAAAACTGATTCTCAGGAATCACGTTTGAGATATTTGCTCTTTAAAAATCTGGATCAAGCTGAAAATTGAAACGACACACTGTTTCCTTTCTCCGTAATAAGAAAGGAAAAAGCGGTGTGTTCGAGTCTCTCAAATTTTCGCAACGCGGACTGTTTTACGAAACAGTTTCGGGTTGTGAGGTTAAGCGACTAAGCGTACACGGTGGATGCCCTGGCAGTCAGAGGCGATGAAGGACGTGCTAATCTGCGATAAGCGTCGGTAAGGTGATATGAACCGTTATAACCGGCGATTTCCGAATGGGGAAACCCAGTGTGATTCGTCACACTATCGTTAAGTGAATACATAGCTTAACGAAGCGAACCGGGGGAACTGAAACATCTAAGTACCCCGAGGAAAAGAAATCAACCGAGATTCCCCCAGTAGCGGCGAGCGAACGGGGAGGAGCCCAGAGTCTGAATCAGCGCGTGTGTTAGTGGAACGGTCTGGAAAGTCCGGCGGTACAGGGTGATAGCCCCGTACACTAAAATGCACACGTTGTGAACTCGAAGAGTAGGGCGGGACACGTGGTATCCTGTCTGAATATGGGGGGACCATCCTCCAAGGCTAAATACTCCTGACTGACCGATAGTGAACCAGTACCGTGAGGGAAAGGCGAAAAGAACCCCGGCGAGGGGAGTGAAAAAGAACCTGAAACCGTGTACGTACAAGCAGTGGGAGCCTACTTGTTAGGTGACTGCGTACCTTTTGTATAATGGGTCAGCGACTTATATTCTGTAGCAAGGTTAACCGTATAGGGGAGCCGCAGGGAAACCGAGTCTTAACTGGGCGTTAAGTTGCAGGGTATAGACCCGAAACCCGGTGATCTAGCCATGGGCAGGTTGAAGGTTGGGTAACACTAACTGGAGGACCGAACCGACTAATGTTGAAAAATTAGCGGATGACTTGTGGCTGGGGGTGAAAGGCCAATCAAACCGGGAGATAGCTGGTTCTCCCCGAAAGCTATTTAGGTAGCGCCTCGTGAACTCATCTTCGGGGGTAGAGCACTGTTTCGGCTAGGGGGTCATCCCGACTTACCAACCCGATGCAAACTACGAATACCGAAGAATGTTATCACGGGAGACACACGGCGGGTGCTAACGTCCGTCGTGAAGAGGGAAACAACCCAGACCGCCAGCTAAGGTCCCAAAGTCATGGTTAAGTGGGAAACGATGTGGGAAGGCACAGACAGCCAGGATGTTGGCTTAGAAGCAGCCATCATTTAAAGAAAGCGTAATAGCTCACTGGTCGAGTCGGCCTGCGCGGAAGATGTAACGGGGCTAAACCATGCACCGAAGCTGCGGCAGCGACACTATGTGTTGTTGGGTAGGGGAGCGTTCTGTAAGCCGTTGAAGGTGGCCTGTGAGGGTTGCTGGAGGTATCAGAAGTGCGAATGCTGACATAAGTAACGATAAAGCGGGTGAAAAGCCCGCTCGCCGGAAGACCAAGGGTTCCTGTCCAACGTTAATCGGGGCAGGGTGAGTCGACCCCTAAGGCGAGGCCGAAAGGCGTAGTCGATGGGAAACAGGTTAATATTCCTGTACTCGGTGTTACTGCGAAGGGGGGACGGAGAAGGCTATGTTAGCCGGGCGACGGTTGTCCCGGTTTAAGCATGTAGGCGGGAAGTTTAGGTAAATCCGGACTTCTGTTAACGCTGAGGTGTGATGACGAGGCACTACGGTGCTGAAGTAACAAATGCCCTGCTTCCAGGAAAAGCCTCTAAGCATCAGGTAACAACGAATCGTACCCCAAACCGACACAGGTGGTCAGGTAGAGAATACCAAGGCGCTTGAGAGAACTCGGGTGAAGGAACTAGGCAAAATGGTGCCGTAACTTCGGGAGAAGGCACGCTGATGGTAGGTGAAGCGACTTGCTCGTGGAGCTGAAATCAGTCGAAGATACCAGCTGGCTGCAACTGTTTATTAAAAACACAGCACTGTGCAAACACGAAAGTGGACGTATACGGTGTGACGCCTGCCCGGTGCCGGAAGGTTAATTGATGGGGTTATCCGTAAGGAGAAGCTCTTGATCGAAGCCCCGGTAAACGGCGGCCGTAACTATAACGGTCCTAAGGTAGCGAAATTCCTTGTCGGGTAAGTTCCGACCTGCACGAATGGCGTAATGATGGCCAGGCTGTCTCCACCCGAGACTCAGTGAAATTGAACTCGCTGTGAAGATGCAGTGTACCCGCGGCAAGACGGAAAGACCCCGTGAACCTTTACTATAGCTTGACACTGAACATTGAGCCTTGATGTGTAGGATAGGTGGGAGGCTTTGAAGCGTGGACGCCAGTCTGCGTGGAGCCAACCTTGAAATACCACCCTTTAATGTTTGATGTTCTAACGTAGACCCGTGATCCGGGTTGCGGACAGTGTCTGGTGGGTAGTTTGACTGGGGCGGTCTCCTCCCAAAGAGTAACGGAGGAGCACGAAGGTTAGCTAATCCTGGTCGGACATCAGGAGGTTAGTGCAATGGCATAAGCTAGCTTGACTGCGAGCGTGACGGCGCGAGCAGGTGCGAAAGCAGGTCATAGTGATCCGGTGGTTCTGAATGGAAGGGCCATCGCTCAACGGATAAAAGGTACTCCGGGGATAACAGGCTGATACCGCCCAAGAGTTCATATCGACGGCGGTGTTTGGCACCTCGATGTCGGCTCATCACATCCTGGGGCTGAAGTAGGTCCCAAGGGTATGGCTGTTCGCCATTTAAAGTGGTACGCGAGCTGGGTTTAGAACGTCGTGAGACAGTTCGGTCCCTATCTGCCGTGGGCGCTGGAGAATTGAGGGGGGCTGCTCCTAGTACGAGAGGACCGGAGTGGACGCATCACTGGTGTTCGGGTTGTCATGCCAATGGCATTGCCCGGTAGCTAAATGCGGAAAAGATAAGTGCTGAAAGCATCTAAGCACGAAACTTGCCCCGAGATGAGTTCTCCCTGACTCCTTGAGAGTCCTGAAGGAACGTTGAAGACGACGACGTTGATAGGTCGGGTGTGTAAGCGTAGCGATACGTTGAGCTAACCGATACTAATGAACCGTGAGGCTTAACCTTACAACGCCGAAGCTGTTTTGGCGAAGAGACGAATGTTCAGCTTGATTACAGATTAAATCATCACGCAGGAATGCGGGGTGAAAACAGAATTTGCCTGGCGGCGATAGCGCGGTGGTCCCACCTGACCCCATGCCGAACTCAGAAGTGAAACGCCGTAGCGCCGATGGTAGTGTGGGGTCTCCCCATGTGAGAGTAGGGAACTGCCAGGCATCAAATAAAACAAAAGGCTCAGTCGGAAGACTGGGCCTTTTGTTTTATCTGTTGTTTGTCGGAGAGTGACTCTTTGAGCAGGACAAATCCGCCGGGAGCGGATTTGAACGTTGCGAAGCAACGGCCCGAAGGGTGGCGGGCAGGAAAGCCCGCCATAAACGGCCAGGCACCAAATCAGTCAGAAGCCCGTCCTCACCGACGGGCTTTTTGCGTTTTTGTCGGTACACAATCTGGCCTGACAGACAGGTGCGATCGGGCATCCCGGACAGATGTCACGCGTAACCCCCCTTCAGGATGGTGAAACAGGCGTCATACCTCACTCAGGCACTGCGCAACGAGAGATTCACTGCAACGCTCATCTTTTATTCTGCGAAAATACTGCTTTTCATCTCTCGTGGTGCAGAATATATCCCGCTTCTCTTTATGACGCTTTATTTATTAATATTAAATATTATTTCCTGAGTTTGTTATTGTCGTAATAAATAAAGCCAAAAATCCATATTTATATTTAAAAGTATTTGATTGATTTATATTTTTAATTTTAATCATTATTTATCAATATATTAAAATAGTTTGTTTGTATTTAACGACATGTGCTGTTGTAACTGGACTTTCGAGGGAAAATGTTTTAGTGTCATTAACAGTTTGTTAACTCGATCGAGTTCGTGTCACTGTAATATCGATATAATGTAGCGCGTACGATCAGTATTAATGCTATCCCGATGTCGCTGAGATCCTCCTCTACTCCACGCAGTCTCATGGGTGTGGCATCAATGTTATCGAGCGACACGATGAGAATATAAATGAAGATCCTTTTAAAATGGTCGCCTTTGCGACGGTTCATCCGTTACCTGCAGGAACGCTTCACCTTTTTGGTTCTGCTGTGCTGGCCGGCGATTATCTGGGTTGCTTGCCGGGTGTGCGTCTGGGCCGTTGACAGCGCAATGCTGCTGATGGGGAAACCGGTAAGCGAATCCTTTACCGTCTACCTGCAGCCGCTGATGACGTTCAGCGCGTTAGTGCGTATTTCGCTGAGCTGGGTGGTTCTGCTCTTTATCCTGTTCAGCATGGCGATGGGTTTTACCTGGCTGCTACGTCGCGTGATAAACCGCAAGCACTAACCTCGTCCCTTATCGCCGGTGGCCGTCACCTGACGTACGGCCACCGCGCATCACTCATGCCATTGTGCCAATCGTTTTACGAAAACGTAGCAGTGCAATAGTAAAGAACACGCCGCCGATGGCCATCAGGGTTAAAAACTGCGGCCAGACGATAGCAAAGTCAGCTCCCCGATACAGAATCGCCTGCGCCAGGCTGACAAAATGCGTGGTCGGCATGGTTAACATAATATCCTGCACCGCCTGCGGCATGCTTTCCCGCGGGGTCGACCCACCAGACAGCATCTGCAGCGGCAGCAGCACCAGAATCATCAGCAGCCCCAGCTGCGGCATCGAGCGAGCCAGCGTTCCCATAAAGATACCGATTGAGGTGGTGGCAAACAGGCTCAGGGCCACGCCCAGCATAAACAGCGGGATGGAGCCTTCAATCGGCACCTGTAGCACCCCCTGGACCATGAGCAGCAGCGACAGCCCGGAAACAACCAGGACCACCAGTCCCATCGACCAGATTTTTGCCAGCATAATTTCGAATGGCGTGACCGGCATGACCAGCAGGTGTTCGATTGTCCCGTGCTCGCGCTCGCGGATCAGCGCCGAGCCGGTCAGCACGATGGCCAGCAGGGTGATGTTATTGATGATGGCCATGACCGCGCCAAAACGCTCCTGTTCGAGATTGGGGTTAAAGCGCATGCGCACCGCCAGCTCGACCGGCAGGGTATCATTACCCCGGTAGCGAGCCACGAAGCTGTTCACCTCCCCGCTAATGATATTCTGGATATAGCCATTGCCGGTAAACGCCTGACTCATACGCGTGGCATCGACGTTCACCTGAATTTCCGGCTGCCGTCCGGCGAGCACATCACGCTGAAAGTTGGGCGGAATATTAATGGCAAAAGTATAGTTCCCGGCATCCAGCCCGGCATCCATCTCATCTTCATTGATCAGCTCAGGCGGTAAAAACCACGGCCGATAAAAGCCGTTGATAATACGCGAAGAGAGCTGCGATTTATCCATATCGGCAATCGCGACAGGCGCCAGATGCAGCGACCCCGGCATCACGGTCGCTGAGGAATAGACCGACACGGTAAAGGCGAACAGGATTAAGGTCAGCATCGCCTTATCGCCGAGCAGGCTGCGCAGCTCTTTGACGCCGAGATTATAAATATTGCGTAATCCGCGCATCATCCCTCCTGTTTTTTCAGCAGCCACACGCTGAGGCCGAGCACCAGCGGGATGGCAATCAGCAGCGGTATAAAGGACGCCCACAGATCGGTCAGGCTCAGGGCTTTTGAGAATGTGCCGCGGGCAATGGTCAGGAAGTGGCTGGTCGGGTAAATCTGCCCAATCCAGCGCCCTGGCCCCTCCAGCGAAGCGACCGGGTCAATCATGCCGGAAAACTGCGTGGCCGGTATCAGCGTAATAATGGCGGTGCCGAAGATGGCCGCAATCTGGCTTTTCATAAAGGTCGAGATCAGCAGCCCCAACCCGGTGGCGATGGTGACATAGAGCAGCGCCGCCAGCGTCAGGGTCAGAAAACTGCCCTTATGCGCCACGCCAAACACCACGACTGACAGCGCGCACAGCAGGAGGAAGTTAAACATACCCAGCGCGATATACGGCAGCTGCTTGCCCAGTAAAAACTCGCTGCGGGTCGTCGGCGTGACGTACAGATTGATGATTGAACCAAGCTCTTTTTCACGGACCACGCTCAGCGCGCTGAGCATCGCCGGGATCATCATCAACAGCAGCGGGATCACCGCCGGAACAATGGCCGGCAGGCTTTTCACGTCCGGGTTATAGCGATAGCGCGTCTCAATGGATATCAGCGACGTATCGCGACCGGGCGTCGCCTGCCGTCCGGCCATCTCCTGCAGCCAGGCCAGATGCATCGCCTGGACGTAGCCGCGTACCGTCTCAGCCCGGTTAGGCATCGCGCCGTCCACCCAGACGCCAATTTTTACCGGCGTACCGCGGGCAATATTGCGGCCGAAATCAGGTGGAATTTCAATGGCGACGGCCAGTTCGCCGTTGCGCATCCGCCTGTCCAGTTGGTCATAGCTCTGCAGCGGCGGTTGCTCAATGAAGTAGCGCGAACCGGCGATATTCTGCGACCAGGCCTGACTGCTGAGAGTCTGATCGCGATCGAGGACCGCGAAGCGCAGATCTTCCACATCCATGCTAATGCCATATCCCATGATGAACATCAGAATCACGGTACCCAGCAACGCCAGAGTCGAACGTACCGGATCGCGCCGCAGCTCCAGCGCTTCACGTCGGCTGTAGCTAAACAGTCGTCGCAGGCTGAACGCCTGGCGCGGGGCCGTCGTTCCGGCGGGAGAGTTAACCGGCGGGGCGGGCGGTATTTGTTCGACGGCCCGCTGGGCATCCTGCAGCCAGGCGATAAACGCCTCTTCAAGGTTCGCCGCGCCGCGCTGCGCAACCAGCGCCTGCGGCGTGTCGCTGGCCAGTACCTTCCCGGCGTGCATTAGCGAAATGCGATCGCAGCGCTCGGCTTCATTCATAAAGTGGGTCGAGATAAAAATCGTTACCCGATCCTGACGGGCGAGATCGACCATCAGCTGCCAGAACATATCCCTGGCGACCGGATCGACGCCGGAAGTCGGTTCATCAAGGATCAGCATTTCCGGACGATGGATCACCGCCACGGCAAGCGAAAGGCGCTGACGAATGCCTAACGGCAGAGAGGCGGGCAGCGCATCTTCGACCTCCGTTAACATAAAACGCTGGCTCATTTCCGCCACCCGAGCGGGGATCTCGGCATACGGAATGTGAAATAAACGGGCGTGCAGTTCGAGGTTCTGCCTGACGGTCAATTCGCTGTAGAGGGAGAAGGCCTGCGACATATAGCCGACGCGGCGGCGGGTTTCGATATCCTTTGGATCGACCGGCTGACCGAATAGCCAGGCCTCGCCTTCGCTGGCGGGCAGCAGGCCGGTCAGCATTTTCATGGTGGTTGATTTACCGCAACCGTTCGAACCGAGGAAACCAAAAATCTCGCCGCGCGCGATGCGGAAGTTCACGTGATCGACCGCCACGAAGTTGCCGAAGCGCATGGTCAGGCCGCGGGCTTCAATCGCGATGTCATTTTCCTGGGCGTTACGCGGCGCAATGATCACCTCTTTATGCGCCTTGCGCTGGGCTTCCGGCAGCAGGGCGATAAACGCCTGCTCCAGGGTCTGACTGTGGGTTTGCGCTTTAAGTTCTTCGGCACTGCCGGTTGCCAGTACTTCCCCCGCGTTCATGGCTACCAGCCAGTCGAAGCGTTCCGCCTCTTCCATATAGGCCGTAGCGACCAGTACGCTCATCTCCGGCTGGCGCTGGCGGATGCTGTTAATCAGCTCCCAGAACTGGGCGCGAGAAAGCGGGTCAACGCCGGTCGTCGGTTCATCAAGGATCAACAGCTGCGGATCATGGATCAGCGCGCAGCACAGGCCGAGCTTCTGCTTCATCCCGCCGGATAATTTCCCGGCAGGGCGATCGCGGAAAGGGGCCAGTCCGGTGCTGCGCAGGAGTTCATCGATGCGGTTCTCGCGTTCGGCTTTGTCATGACCAAACAGACGGGCAAAGAAATCGACGTTTTCATATACCGACAGGGTGTGATAGAGGTTTTTGCCCAGCCCCTGCGGCATCCAGGCGATTTTGGGGCAAACATCCCGGCGGTGACGCGCATCGCGCATATCGCCACCGAGCACCATCACGTTACCCTGTTCAATGACCCGCGCACCGGAAATCAGCGACAGTAAGCTGGATTTACCGACGCCATCAGGGCCGATCAGACCGACCATCTGACGAGCGGGGATGCTTAGCGTGATATCCCGCAGCGCGACGGTGGCACCAAAGCGCTGGCCGACGTGTTCCAGCAGGGCGACCGGTGGGTGAGTATCCTGCTGAACGCCTCTCATTGCGGTAACCTCACCGTGAGCGTATCGGGCCACGCCCGCTGGCTATCCAGGCGAACATACGCCATGCCGGGCAGACCGGTTTTCACATACTCCAGGTGCTGCTCCAGCAGCTCCGGCGGGATGCGGGCCTTCACGCGGAACATCAGCTTCAGGCGTTCATCGCTGGTTTCTACCGTCTTTGGCGTAAACTGCGCGACGCTGGCGACAAAGCTGATATGAGCAGGCACCACCAGGCCCGGGGCCGCGTCGAGCACGATGCGTGCTTCGCTACCCAGTGCCAGCAAGCCTGCCTGCTCGGTAGGCAGGAAGAAGGTCATATAGACATCGGAGAGGTCAACCATATTCAGCACCCGACCGCCGGCGGCCAGCACTTCGCCCGGTTCGGCGACGCGATACTGAATGCGGCCGTCGCGTGGCGCTTTGAGTTCACTATCGTCAATATCGGCAAGGATGCGCCGTTCGGTTGCCTGAGCGGCATCAACGCGGGTCTGGGCCTGAATAATGCTGGTACGGGCGGCTTCAATTGCCGCTTTTGCCGCTGAGACCTGGGCTCTGGCGGATTCGAGCGCTGCCCGGGCGCTTTCCGCTGCCGCCCGATCGTCGTCAAGCTGCTGGGCTGACACCGCGCCGCGCTGCGACAGCGCGCTGGAGCGCACGTGGCGTTTCGCGGTGGAGTTCAGCTCCGCCTGCCGCTGTTTCACCACCGCTTCGGTGGCGCGCATTTCGCTTTGTCGCTGATCGAGCAGCGCTTTGGCGGCGGCGACCGCGCTTTGCGCCTCTTTAATCTGGGCGGCCGCTTCGAGGCGCTGTTCGTTCAGCACCCGAATATCCATCCGCGCCAGCACCTCGCCCTTGTGAACAAACTGCCCCTCTTTGACCAGAATGGCGTCGATGCGTCCGGCAGTTTTGGTGGCGATATCCACCTCAGTGGCTTCTATTCTGCCGTTGCTGCTGGCAAAGCCCTGCGGAAGTCCCGGCGGACGTAATGCCCACCATATCAGGGCGGCGATAACCGCCAGCAGGCCGATAAGGCACCAGGCCCAGTGCTGTTTGATTTTGTCCATACGCTACTCGCTCTGTTCCATATTGCTGAGTGATGCGCGTCTCTTCTCTCCGTTGTACGGAGCGTTATCCCTTTGTAAGGCAGAGGTGGGGAGGGGCAAGGCCGACCGGCACGCACGTCCAGCTGCGCGACTACCCGGTGAAATAGATGTGCTACGAATGTGGTCATCATCAGCAATCCTGGCCTTAAATGAAACACGCATAAATATAGCTACTGTCTATGGGATACTAGCATTTACCGTGAGTATGTCCATACGATAAACATGGGTTATTGATGTCGCAGCGCCAATCACCGCAAACGGTCGGACAGGAGAGGGGAAAGCCCGGCTGCTGCATTTTTAATCTGGTTGACCTGGGCGAACTGTTGTATGATTTGCGGCCTTGAAAATAGACCTATGTCGGCGAGTGCTTTATTTCATGAGCGATGAAAGCAAAAAATATATCTCAGTTATTTTTAAGGAGTGGTTGCCGTTGTATGACGGCCTGAAGCCGGAAGTGAAGGCGATTCTTAAAAATATTGCCGCTGAGCAGTCTGAAGCTCTGGCCGCTCGTTTTTATGACTTCATTTTTCAGGATCCCGATATCGCCCGCCACCTGACTTACGATCTGGTTCAGGAACGTCTTAGCCGTTCACTGGCCGTGTGGGTCAACGACATTTTGACCAGCGAGAAAGATCAGCTGCAGGCGCTGGCAGAAAGGCAATATCATATCGGCAGTATTCATGCGCGCATCGGCATCCCCGCTGAGGCCGTACTGCGCGGCGCACGCCAGCTTAAGGCCGGGCTGATTGAATATGTGCGGGATAACGATAAGATTGACCACCAGACCGGCCTTGCGACCATCCACTACGCGGTGATGGCGATTAATATGGCGATCGAGATGATGTGCCATGCCTACACCTTATCGCACTATCGGGCGACGAAAAATGAAGAAGCCTATCGTCTGTATAGCCTGATGGATAATGTGCCAATGGAATATGGCAAACAGCAGGCCTCGCTCTCCGGCTGGGAAAATAGCGCGATTTTTAATATTGTCAGTGAAAATAAGAACGATATTAACGGGACGTTATTATCTGAATCTGAGTTTGGCCTGTGGTTCCGTCATAAATGCGTGCGTTATTTTAACAAGAACGCGCAGATGGAAGAGATCGCCGACTTGATTACGCAGGTAGACAATTTGATCATCGGCTGGAAATCCTCAGACAGCGGCGCTGAATATAAAAATACGCAAACTTTGCTCCAGAGCATCCACATCCTTTGCCAGAAAATCAGCAGCCAGCTCGGGGTCATCTTCAGCAGTCTGTCGCAGATGCAGAACGGTAAAGACTCCCTGACCAGCCTGCTCAACCGCCGCTATCTGCCGGTCGTCCTCAAGCATGAGGTCACGCTCGCCATGGAGCATGAACTGCCGATGACGGTGGCGATTGTCGATATCGATCATTTTAAAGAGATTAATGATAACTGGGGTCATATGGTGGGCGACCGGGCAATCAAGCACGTTGCCGATCTGCTCAGCAATAACATCCGCTCCAGCGATTATATCTTTCGCTACGGCGGCGAAGAGTTTCTGCTGGTTCTGGTGGAAACCGGCGCGGCCGAGGCTTTTGCGCTCCTTGAGCGCTTACGTAAAAGCATCAGCCAGCTCCCGTTTAATGTCGGCGGCGAGACGAATATCGCCATTACCACCAGCGCCGGCTTCGCCGTGCATACCGGCCATCCGGACTATAATCGGCTGCTGCGCGACGCTGACAGTGCGCTGTACGTGGCCAAGCGCAGCGGACGCGACTGCGTGAAGATGCACCAGGTTGAGCAGGACCCGCAGCATTAAAGCGTCACCCCCCCCGGCGCTCAGAACAGAACCGGCAATCCTAATCCGCGCATTACCTCATGCAACGTTTGCTGCGTGAGGCGATGCGCCCGCTCGCTCCCCTGACGCAGCAGCTCCAGCAACATTCCTTTATCCGCAATATACGTTGCCCGGCGTTGGCGAATGGGCGCCAGCAGCGTCTGCAGACACTCCTCCAGCGCGTTTTTGCACTGTCGGTCACCCAGCCCGCCGCGTTGATAATGCGCCTTCATCTCGGTGACAAAGGCAGGATTGGGATGGAAAGCATCAAGGTAAGTAAAGACAACATTGCCTTCGATTCGGCCTGGATCGCTGACCCGCAGATGGGTCGGGTCGGTATACATGGCGCCGACCGCACGATGAATCTGCTCTTCACTGGCCGAGAGCGTGAGCGTATTGCCCAGCGATTTTGACATCTTGGCGCCGCCGTCAATGCCCGGCAGGCGGCTGACATCGCTGAGCAGCGCCCGGCAGTGCTGCAGTACCGGCGTCGTGGTCAGGCTATTCATTTTGTGGACGATCTCATTGGTCTGTTCGATCATCGGCAGCTGATCGTCGCCAACCGGTACCAGACCGGCCTTAAACGCGGTGATATCGGCCGCCTGACTAATGGGATAGGCCAGAAAACCGACCGGTAGTGAACGGGAGAATCCCTTCTGGGCGATTTCACTTTTGACCGTCGGGTTACGCTCGACGCGGGCGACGGTGACGATATTCATATACAGCGCACTCAGTTCCGCCAGGGCAGGCAGCGCTGATTGCAGGCAAATCGTGGTTTTGTGCGGATCGATACCTACCGCCAGATAATCGGCCATCACTTCAAAGATATTGCTGCTGATTTTCTGCGGGTCGCTGCCGTTATCGGTTAATCCCTGCAGATCGGCGATCAGGATAAACTGTTGATGATCGTGCTGCAGCTGTACGCGCTGGCGGAGCGATCCCACGTAGTGGCCGAGATGCAGCTGGCCGGTGGGGCGATCGCCGGTAAGAATGGTCGGGTTGGTATTCATCAGAGACTCCTTACGATGCTGTTAAGCCGAAAGACGTCGCTGAGAAACGATAAAGCCGCCTTCCGGCGGCTTTAAAATGGATATGTGAATCGTGCCGCCTGTTATGCAGGCAGCCACCAACGATATGGGCGGACAATGACGACGATTCTGTTCATCGGATTATCCTGCCACGAAACGCGGCGGCAGTGAAAGCGGTTTTTAGTTAGCGATACACCGGCAGCAGGTTAAAGCTGGATAAAATATGAATGATCGCGTTGGCGCCACCGAAACATAAAATCAGGATAATCATGGCATTGCCGCCCCAGACCCGATAGGCAGGGCTACCAAAACGCCTGCGCGAGGCGCGCGCCAGCAGGGCGGGAACAATAGCGGCCCAGACGGTGGCGGCGAGACCGGCGAAACCGATGGCATAGATAAAACCGTTGGGCCACAGCAGCCCGCCGACAATGGGCGGCAGGAAGGTGACCAGCGCGGTTTTAAAGCGCCCCTGACGGCTATCGTCGAACTTAAACAGATCCGCCAGATAATCAAACAGGCCGAGCGTGACGCCAAGGAACGAACTGGCGACGGCGAAGTTGGAAAAGACGGTTAGCAGTAAATCCAGGCTTGAACTGTTCAGCAGGCCGCTTAGCGTCTGCACCAGCACGTCGATATTGCCGCCTTTCCCGGCGATATCGATAAACGCCGGACGCGGAATATTGCCCATCGTACCGACCAGCCAGATAATATACAGCACCAGTGCCATCAGCGTGCCGAGCAGCAGGCAGCGGCGAATGATCTGCGGGTCTTTACCGTAGTACTTCATCAGGCTGGGGACATTGCCGTGATAGCCAAAGGACGCCAGACAGAACGGCAGCGTCATCAGCACGTAGGGCAGATACGACGCATTCGCTTCCGCGCGATTGAACAGAATCGCGGGCTCCACGTGCCACATCAGGCCGCCAAAGGTCATAAAGAAGGTGAGAATTTTGGCGCCCAGTACGATGGTGGTCATCCGGCTGACCGCTTTAGTGCTCAGCCAGACGATAAAGGCGACGACCAGCGCGAACGCCAGGCCGCCTGAGCGCGCGGGAACCGCGAGATGCATTTGCGCAAAAGTATGCTGAATAACCGAACCGCTGGCGGATATATAGGCATAGGTTAAAATATATAATACGAAGGCCACGGTCAGGCCGTTAATAATATTCCAGCCGGTGCCCAGTAAATCTTTCGTAATAGTGTCGAAGCTGGCGCCAATATGATAATTCAGATTCGCCTCGAGGATCATTAACCCCGAATGCAACATACAAAACCAGGTAAATACCAATGCCAGCAGAGACCAGAAAAACCAGGCGCCGGACATGACCACTGGTAATGAGAACATGCCTGCGCCAATAATAGTGCCGCCGATAATCATCGCCCCGCCAATAAGCGATGGCGTATTTGTTGAGACCGCTTTTGCGACCGATAATGTAGCCATAAGGTTATTCCTCACGTGGCTATATATTAAGTAACAGGTTGCGGAAAAACGGCTACCGAGACGCAACCCGAGCGATTGAGCTTATTTTTCTGTATGCGAAATTAAAGGCGCTCCCGTTGCGAGAGCGCCCGGGGGGTTATTTCACCGGTTTCAGTCTGGCGACGAAGTGGCGTAATACCGGCGGCTCATAGGTAAAGGTCAGGCCCTTAATCGTGGCGGCGCGGGCCTTAACGGCAATCAGCGCATCAGCGATATAGTCCATATGATCGTTAGTATAAACGCGGCGCGGAATGGTCAGGCGCAGCAGCTCCATCGGCGAGGCCTTCTGCTTGCCGGTTTCCGGGTCGCGGCCGAGCAGCAGGGAGCCGATTTCCACGCTGCGGATACCCGCCTCCAGATACAGCTCGTTGTTTAACGCGTGCGCCGGGAACTGCTCCGCCGGGATATGCGGCAGCAGCAGTTTCGCATCAACGAATACCGCATGACCGCCGGTCGGATATTGAATCGGAATGCCGCCTTCGCGCAGGCGTTCGCCAAGGTATTCCACCTGATTGATACGATAAGCGAGGTAATCCTCGTTGGTGCCTTCTTCCAGACCAATAGCCAGCGCCTCCATATCGCGTCCCGCCAGACCACCGTAGGTGACAAAGCCTTCCATCGGTACGCAGCGAATACGCACTTCGTTGAATAGCTCTTCGTCATCGCGGAAACAGCACAGGCCGCCGATATTCACCATCGGGTCTTTCTTGGCAGACATGGTCAGCATATCGCCGTACTGGTACATCTCGAGAATAATCTCTTTCACCGATTTATCGGCGTAACCCTCTTCGCGCTGTTTGATAAACCAGGCGTTTTCGCAGAAGCGGGCGGAGTCGATCACCACCGGAATATTATTCTGGCGGGCAATCTGATATACCTCGCGCATATTCGCCAGCGATACCGGCTGGCCGCCAGAGCTGTTACAGGTGACGGTGGTAATGATGGCCGCCACATTTTCTGCGCCATGTTCGGCGATGGTCGCTTTCAGCAAATCAATGTCGAAATTGCCCTTCCAGTCGTACCACGACGTGGTGTCGAAGGCTTTTGGCGTCACTACGTTAATCGCTTTCGCGCCGTTGAGTTCGACGTGGGCGGCGGTGGTATCGAAATGGAAGTTAGAAATAAACACCGGATGCGCCGACTTGCGGCGGGCAATCAGGCTCGGGAACAGAATCTGCTCTGCGCCGCGCCCCTGGTGGGTCGGAATGGTGTACGGATAGCCGATAATCTCTTTGACCTTCTCGCACAGGTGCTGATAGTTACGCGACCCGGCGTAAGCCTCATCGCCCATCATCAGCCCGGCCCACTGATGGTCGCTCATCGCGCCGGTGCCGGAGTCGGTCAGCAGGTCGATATAAACGTCCTGACTATTGAGCAAAAACGGGTTATAGCCTGCTTCTGCCAGGGCTTTGACGCGATCGTCAAAGGTGGTCATGCGAATGTTTTCGACCATTTTAATGCGGAACGGCTCAGGGATGCGTTTCATTTATTTTCTCCATGGGAATGCTGTGCCGCGTTTGGCTATTCGGCGACAAATAACAGGCGCAACAAATAGCGACTAAACGCAGTGCTAAATTAATTTTATTTAGAGGGTAAACAGCAGCGGAGAATTAACGAGGGAAGTCGTTGGAGATACGGTGATCCAAATTATACCAGTCGTCCAGGCCGCCCTGGGCAATGAGGCGATAAATCGATTTTTGCGTCATTACATCGTCCTCTGTAGGTGAAGGGATGTGATAAAAATAAGGCAAAATGAGAAAATAACTACGATTAAAATCACAAAAAGTTATTTATGGCTAAACGGAGCAGCAAAATTTGACGTTGGTCGTGTTTTTAGCGTTATTGATTATTTGATTAGCAGGCGATGGTTTTTTGTTTTTTTTATTGCGGCAATAACATGTTATTGAGTGCGGTTTTTGCGCCCTCATCGAACTCAATGAAGGCGCAGGCGAAACTTACATGCTGGAGAAGACGTTCATGATGATGCCGCCGGAAATAATCAGCACCATGGCGAGGATCGCCGGCAGATCCGGTTTTTGCTTGTAGAGGATCATCGAGCAGATGGTGACGCCGACGATGCCAAAGCCGCACCATAGCGAGTAGGCGACGCCCACCGGAATGGTGCTCATCGCGCGAGTGAGGGCGAAGTAGCACAGGCCGTAGGCGCAGACCACCAGTACCGACGGCGCCAGTTTACTAAAGCCGTTGGTCTTTTTGATCATCGAGGTACCGGTGATTTCGGAGCCGATAGACAGCGCCAACCATAAAAATCCGAGATTAAACATATGCGATTCCTTTTTCGTTAGTTGGCGACTTTTTTGTCCAGGGATGAGGGTGAAGCAACCGGTTTAACTGGCGTATCTTCGCTCTCTTCGCTACCCATTTTGGAAAACAGATTCATGATAACGATGCCGCTGGCGATAACGGCCATGCCGATAATCGCCGCGGTGTCCGGATGCTGACCGTAAAATGCCATCCCCAGCGTCGAAACCACCAGAATCCCGGTACCGGACCAGGTGGCGTACGCCAGGCCAACGGGAATATCTTTCACCGCGCGGGAAAGGGAGTAGTAGCAGGTGCAGTACAGCAGCACCAGCAGCCCGAGCAGCAGCATTTTGGTGGTCCCTTCGCTGCTACCGAACATTTTCAGGGTGGAAGTGGCCGAGGTTTCCGAAAGGATAACCAACAGCATCCATAGCCAACATTTTGTTTTTGAAGACATAATAAACTCCGGATCTATTTATTAAGGTAGGGTTCTTTTTTTCTGTTTTTCAAAAAATCGATAGCGGCATCGGTTAACTGCGCTGCGGGTGCACAGGCCAGCGCCGGATTATTCACGATGTCTGTGACAGTGAGATAACGCCGCGCGCCGGCGGTCGGTGCCTGAGCGGGCGCCTCCGTTCCTGCTGCCAGCTTCGCCAGTAGCTCATTCATGGTGCACAGCGTGACACCGCATGCCGTCAGCCGCGTCAACGTGGACTGCATATGTCCGGCGTAGGGCGTCGTGCTATCTGCTCCGCGCAGCTGGTTTAACTCGCTGGCCGGATCGCAGTGATAGCGCAGCGCCAGTACCGGCATGCCGGTAAGCAGAGCAGCATGCAATCGTCTGGCTTGCGGGTTTTGCAAGGTGCCGTTAACCAGATCGGCCGCCAGCGGATAGTCGAGAAACGGCACCACTACGGCCCGCCAGGCTGTCGACGGCAGCGCTTCCTGCCAGGCGTTGGACGGCAGCGTTTCACCGACCGCCTGCCACAGCGCGGCATCCGTCACACTTTCGTCCAGCGCCAGCTGCAGACGCTGTCCGCATCCCGCCAGACGGCTGCGGATGGCCTGGCGATAGCCCGCGGCCGGACCAACCATCACCAGCACCGGCGGCCGCAGACGCTGGATAATGCGTTCCACCAGGTATTCCATCTGTTCGTCGGTCATGGCTGGCCTCCGTTAAGCGATGAGCGTGACCTGCGCGCCGTTTTTCAGTCCGGCGGCGTTGGCTTCTTCGGTATCAATATGAAACTCCAGCGCGAAGTCATCGCGCACCCGCACCACCACTTCGTCGAAGGTCAGCTGGCGTTCGCCGTTGCTGCGGACGCTCACCTTCTGGCCATTGGCGACATTCAACTGCTGCGCATCCTGCGGCGACATATGGATATGCCGCCAGGCGCAGATCACCTGAGAGCGCAGTTCGACGTGGCCGGCCGGGCCGATCAGCAGCGCGTTACCCGCGTTCTCCAGCTGACCAGATTCGCGAACCGGCGCTTTGATGCCGAGGGTAAAGCAGTCGGCGCGGGAGATTTCCAGTTGAGTCACCGGGCGGGTTGGCCCGAGGACGCGAACCTGAGCGAGCGAGCCCTTCGGGCCGACGACGGTCACGCACTCCTGGGCGGCAAACTGCCCCGGCTGGCGTAGGGGTTTAAACGGCGTCAGCGTATAACCCTGGCCAAACAGCGCCTCGACATCCTGCTGAGACAGATGAACGTGACGGTTAGAGATACCGACCGGGATATCGGGCGCGCAGCGCGTCAGTCGGGCGGTGATTTTTTCATGTAGCAGGGTGTCGATCATGCCTTCTTCCCTTTCTTCATCGCGGCATTTTTATCTTCCGGCTCCCCCGGCGCTGGCGGGGAAGGAGGCGTCTGCGGCTCGACTTTTTCCATCGCTGCCGGCACTGCGTTTTTCAGGTCCTCGTTTTTCATGTCGGCGTGGTTCGCGACCGGTTTTGCCTCCGGGCGGCCTTTCAGATGACTCAGCGCCGCCACCACGCTGGGTTCCGGACGGGCGATGACCAGCGACTTGACGTGCTGCGCAGCGCCCGCCACCTCGACGCCGCGCTCAATGGCGGTGTGGATGGCGCTGATCTCGCCTTCGAAGCAGACGCTGACCAGCCCCGATCCGATTTTGCGATAGCCAATGCAGGTCACGCCTGCGGCTTTACAGGCGGCATCTACGGCCTGAATGGCGGTGACCAGCCCTCGCGTTTCAATTACGCCTAAACTTTTCATTGTCGGCTCCTGTTAATGGCGGACTAAGCGAATATCAAAATCAAACTGCGTGAAGAACGTCTCCAGCTGGTTCAGCTCTTCGGACGAATAAGACGGGTCCTGGGTAATGGGGTAGGGCATATCCAGGCGCTCGTATTTTTTGCGGCCCAGCTGGTGGTACGGCAGCATGTCGATGCGGCGGATATTTCCGCGCTTCGCCAGTTTCTGCACGTAATCAATAGCCCCGGTAATGGCATCAAATGAGTCGTTATATCCGCGAACCAGCGGCATGCGAATAATCACGTTAGCGCCGGAGTCCACCAGCCATTCCAGATTGCGGCGAATACCTTCATTGCCGATGCCAAATAACGCTTTATGGTGTTCGCTGTTTATTTGCTTAATATCGAATAAGAAGGTATCGGTCACCGGCGCCAGCTTTTGATAATTGGCCAGCGGGGTCGTGCCCTGGGTTTCGATGGCGGTATTGAGCATCATCTTTTTGCATTCGCTGAACAGCGCCACGGCAAAATCGGTTTGCAGGCTCATTTCACCGCCGCCGATGGTCACGCCGCCGCCGGAAGCAATGTAGAAGTCATAATCTTGCATGATGATGTCCATCAGCTCGCTGACGGTGACGTCTTTACCCATAATATCCAGCGCGTTCTGGGTACAAATCTCTTCGCATTTGCGGCAGCCAATACAGTCTTTATTACGGTCGACAAAATGCTTCATCTCGCCGTTTTCTTCTGCCCGATAGTGAATGCCGGCCGGGCAGACATTGACGCAGTCGCCGCAGTTAATGCATTTGTCGTGCGAGAACATGACCTGGAACTGGCTATTCAGCCCCTCCGGGTTAGCGCACCATGGGCAGCGTATATTGCAGCCTTTGAAAAAAACCAGCGTGCGAATGCCATCGCCGTCGTAGATCGAATATTTCTGAATATTGAATATTCGTCCGGTTAATTCTTGTTTTGCGCTCACACATACCTCCAGTAAAACGATCGGGACATCCGTGTCCAAAAACGTCCGTGTTTATCAGAACTTCTCAATCACCGTACGGCTGATGATTTCGTCCTGTACCTCTTTGCACAGCTCAACGAAGTAGGCGCTGTAGCCGGCGACGCGGACGATCAGGTCGCGATATTTTTCCGGCTCCTGCTGGGCTTTTTTCAGCACTTCGTTATCGACGTAGCTGAACTGCATCTGACCGTTGCCGAGAATCGATGCCGTGCGCAGCAGGGTAATCAGGCCATGGCGACCCTCAGGTGTGTCCAGCAACCCTTTGAGGAACTTGAAGTTATGCACCATGCCGATATTCATGGTCTCCACGTTCATCTTGCTGACTGACTTGATGATGGCGGTTGGACCCTGCTTATCCGCCCCCTGCGTCGGGCTGATACCATCGGAAAGCGGCATCCATGCCAGACGGCCGTTCGGCGTGGCGTTGGTCAGCTCGCCAATCGGCGTGTTGTTGGAGATAGAGAGGGTGCCGTGGCTCAGCGTGGAGTAGAGCATTTTGTACTTGCGGCACTCGCGCTCGGTCCACTCGGTAATATCCAGCGCGTACTGGTCAACGTAGTTATCGTCGTTACCGTATTTCGGCGCGTTCAGGCAGTCGCGGCGCAGGGCCTCAAAGCCTTCAAAGTTCGCCAGCATCGCATCGCGCATCTGTTCGAGGGTGTACTTCTTATCTTCGAACACCAGCTTACGAATCGCCGCCATCGAATCGACGTAGGTCGCCAGACCGGAGAAGATCAGCCCCGGGCCGTGGTTGATCATCGCGCCGCCGGCGGCGACGTCTTTGCCGCTCTCCATGCAGCCTTCCACCAGCAGCGACATCAGCGGTTTCGGCGCCACGTCGCGGTGCACGCGCTGGCTGATCACCGTGCCAATTGCCGACAGACGGACGATATGGGCAATCTGCTGTTTCACCGCCGCGTCAAACTCTTCGAAGGTGCGCAGCTCACGCAGGTCGCCGGTATCCAGCCCCTGATAGCTATCGAACAGCACCATCCGGCCGCGGTTTAAGACGAACTCGATGGCGATAGGCCACTGGGTGTAGCCGGTGGAGGTCCACTGATAGATGCGGCCGGATTTCTGCGGTTCGACGCAGCCCATCAGGCAGTAGTCGCGGGCATCTTCGAAATCGAAGCCCTTACGCAGCATCATCTTGATATGGGAGTCATCGAAGTGGCAGGCCGGGAAGCCCATCCCCGCCTTGACGACGTCGACGATTTTTTCCATGTACTTCTGCGGCGACTGGTTGTGAATACGGCAGGCCAACGACGGCTGGTAAACCTTCACAAAGCGCACGGCATCCATAATCAGATAAGTCAGGTCGTTACAGGCATCGCCGCCGGAGCGTTTCTGACCGCCAACGGTCAGGTTGATAAACGGCTGATAACCGGCGAAGTATTTCGCCCCCAGCTCGCTCGACATCCACATCAGCTCGGCGCATTTGATAATAAAAGCCTGCAGCAGCTCCAGCGCAGCTTCGTGAGTCAGGCGGCCTTCGCGAATATCGGCTTCAAACATCGGGTAGCAGTACTGGTCCACGCGGCCCAGCGACAGGCCGGTCTGGTTCTCTTCAATTTCAAACAGCGACTCCACGGTCCAGATACTTTGCAGCGCTTCCTGCAGAGTCTTCGGCGGGTTCGCCGGGACGTTCTGGTTCACTTCGGCAATGGTCAGCAGCTCGGCGCGACGCTGGGCGTTTTGCTCAATAGCGGCCAGCTCACGGGCGCGCGCGGCGATGCGATGCGCATAGTTAATCACCCCTTCGCAGGTTTCAATCGCCGCCTTGTAGTAGTAGATGCGGTCGATATCTTCCGGGTTTTCCATGCTCAGGCTGGCAAGATGCGCCTCCGCGTCGGCTTTAATGCCGTTCATCCCTTTGGTGAACAGCAGCACGTCATAGCCCGGGCAGGTATCGCCGCCGCCGTTGATCTGATGGTAGGAGAGGTCGCTGACGAAGGTTTCGCCGCTGAACGCCCACACGCCCGCTTCGCGGTACTGGGCTTCACAGATCTCATCCAGCGAGCGGCCTTCCCAGAACGGGACGATCTCTTCGCGGATGGTTTTCTTATCTTCTTCGCTGATCTCAAACGGATCCTGCGGTCGGGTGCTCATGGTATCGAGTTCGTCGCGCACCCAGCGCCAGGCGATATCCGGCGAGAAGGCCCCGGCGCGCGGCTTGCCGCACGGATGGCCGACGATCAGCTCATCGTCCTGAATCAGGATCGGCGCGGTTTCGCAGGCGTGACGGAAAGCTTTGGCGCGCAGCAGAATGGTCGGCATACCCGGATTTGCTTTCACCACCTCGGTAAAGGCCAGCGCGCGATAGATAGAGACGCTCGGGCGTACCGTCAGGTAGTGGTTGCGCAGGCGCTGCATGCGCGGAGTCAGCCCTTCTGCTGTTGTCGTTTCGCTACAGGCGGCAAACGGCGCGGCGGAGACCTTTTGTTCGCCGTGGAACAGACGCACCGGCAGATTGAGCGCGCTCAGATTCCGCTGTGCGCAGAGGAACAGCGCGGAAAGTTCGTTGATGATTGTGCTGGGGTCATCGAGGCTGGCGCCGTGGCGCAGGGCGTCGAACATCGGGTAGCCGTCGATAGCGCAGGCGGCGCGGACTTCGCTCAGCTGCGCCAGTTTGAACCACAGGCACTCAACGATTTCATAGGCCCGTTGCGGCGTCAGGGTGCCGTTGGCGATGTCGCGCTGATACCACGGCAGCAGAGCCTTATCGGCACCTTCCGGGTTTACCGCATAGCTGCCGTTGTCCAGCTGCAGCGCCAGCTGAAACAGATAAAATGCCTGGCAGGCCTCTTTGAAGTTACGTGCCGGGTGGGCCGGAACGTGATGCAGAATCGCCGCGCTCTCCAGCAGCTCGGCCTGGCGGTACGGGTTGCTTTCCGCCGCCGCGAGCGTTTCGGCGCTGGTGGCCAGATTCTGCGCCAGGGCGAGGAGGGCGTCGCAGGCGTAAATGGCGGCCCGGCAGCCGTTGACTTCATCCATACCGCTGCGGCTGACGGCGCTACCCAGGCTGCGGGTTTTCTCTTCCAGCTGGTGTTTAATCGCCAGCGCGCCTTTTTCAACAATCAGCCGGTAATCCGGGGAGTCCAGGTCGCTGCTGAGATTCAGGAAACGGAACGCCGACGGACGCTGCGCGGCGCTTTCATCGTGAAAAATTGCCCCGTGCGGTTTGCGGGTCTGGTCGCCGACAATGAGCTCATCGGGGCTGATGCACAGCGGCAGCTGGCGCATCAACTCATAGAAACGACGCGCCGGCTTGACGGCGGCGGGAATGCCCGCGATATCGCCATCAAGGGCGTTCAACGTGGCGGCATGCTCGGTGCACAGGGTGCTTTTATGTGAGAGTAAACGTTCAGCCAGCACGTGGACGCGCGGCGTTAAGCTGTAGTGTGCCATGTAGTATTCTCCAGATGTTCTGTTCCGCGGCTGATTAACAACCCGGCTGTGGATGCTGTGTCCGCCTGCTTGCCGGGGGGCGGCTGTCGCCTGACCCGGCCTACAAATCACTCAATGATCAACCGGTTATCTGTTACCCGCAGGCCCGCGCAAGCGGAGCGACGCCGGTCGATTCCAGGTGACCGGTCCACGCCCGGCGATAGAGTTCGCTTAAAGCGTGAGCGTCCGGCGTACGTGGGTTGGTCGGTGTACAGCTGTCGCGTAGCGCCTGGCCAACCATCTCCGCCAGGCGTTGCTCAAACTCAGCGCTGGAAATGCCGGTATCACTAATGCCGGCCGGCATCGTCATTTCGTCTTTTAATGTCTGAATCGCGACCAGTAAGCTGGCGACGCCCTGGCGGGTATTGGCCGCCGGCAGATCCAGCAGATGGGCTAAGCGCGCATATTTGCGCGCGGCATCGGTCGCGCACTGCCCGTGATAATCGGCGTTCCAGGCCACCACCTCGGCCATTAACAGCGCGTTCGCGCGGCCGTGGGGGACGCGAAAGACGCCGCCAAGCGCATGGGCCAGGCTGTGGGTGATACCCAGCGAAGCGTTGGTAAACGCCATGCCCGCCATACAGGAGGCGTTGTGCATCTTTTCGCGGGCCAGCAGGTTGTCGCCGCTGCGCCAGCAGGTGGGCAGATAGCGGAAAACCTGCTGCACCACTTTTTCCGCCAGCGCATCGGAAAAGTCGCTGGCGGCGCGGGAGACGTAGGCTTCCAGCGCGTGGCACAGGACGTCCATCCCGGTATCGGCGGTGATGGACGGCGGGACCGAGGCCACCAGCGCCGGGTCGAGAATGGCGATATCCGGCAGCAGCGTCGGATCCACCAGCACCAGTTTTTCAGCATGGGCCTTGACGACCGAAAAGGCGGTCACTTCTGAGCCGGTACCGCTGGTGGTCGGGATCGCCACGAAGCAGGGACGCTGGCGCCCGGCCTGCGGACGGGTCTGCGCAAGGGCGAAAATAACCGCTTTGGCCGCGTCAATGACCGACCCGCCGCCCAGCGCCACCACCAGATCCGGATAGCTGGCATCCATCAACTTCATCCCGCGTACGATGGTGGCGATATCCGGATCCGCCACCACGTCATCCCAGACCTGGAAAGCGATGCCGCGCTGGCGCCAGGGGCCAGTCACGCGATCGGCGAGGCCAAATTTGACCATCGCCTTGTCGGTCACCAGCAGGACGTTGCGGGCGGGGAGCTCGTCCAGAACCGCTAGCGCGTCCTGACCAAAGCGGATCCGGGGTTTCAGCAAAAATTCACTCATTGGGTTATTCACTCCTTAAGCGTCCCGAAACACGTTCTCGACAATGGCGACCACCGACATGGCTTTGTAGCGCTCGGCGTTGAGCGCGAAATACTCTTCAGCCAGGACGATGTCGTGCATGCCGGCGCCGACGCTATCGACGGCGACCCAGGTCTGGTCCTTCATGGGCTGCTGGTCATCGTCCAGTTTGACGATCAGCAGCAGGTTACTGCCGCGTAGCTCTGCGCATTTCTGCGTGGCGACGACATGTCCGACTACCTTTGCGAGAATCATTGTTTTTATCGCCTTATTTCAATGCATTACTGGCCTAAGCGCTCAAGCACCTGGCGGATGATGCGTTCCACGTTCTGCTCGTTGATCTCGCCTTCCGCTTCGACGGCGGCGGCGACAGCAAAGCGGTTATCAGCCCCTGTATCGCCGGCGGTAGCGACCGGGGTCGCGGCGCCTGGAGAGGTGAAGCGCACGTCGTCGAGAATGCTGCGCTGCGGGTTATCTGTCGGCGTGACGATGGTCGGCTGCGGTTCAGGGCGGCTGCCCGGGGCGCGCAGTTCATCGATGGAGCGTACGCCGTAGCCGACCCGGCGGATGTTGAGCAGGTTCATCGGTCCGACGTTATCGGAGCTGGAACCGCCGCCAACTGCGCCGCAGCCGAGCGTCAGCGCCGGCGTGATATTGGTGGTGGCACCGATGCCTCCCAGCGCCGCCGGGGTGTTAATCAAAATGCGGTTAACCGGTTTTTCGAGGCAGAACTGGCGAATCACATCCTGATTGCGGGTATGGATAACCAGCGTATGGCCGAGGCCTTCGTTGGTCAGCAGTTCCATCACCCGGTGGCAGGCCGCTTTCCAGTCCTCTTCCACGTACAGGCCGAGAATGGGACACAGTTTTTCGCGGGAGTAAGGGTTCTGGTGAGAGACGGTGGTCTGTTCGGCGATCAGCACTTTGGTGCTGGCCGGAACGCTGAAACCGGCAAGCTGGCTGAGATACAGCGCGGTTTTACCCACCACTTTCGGATTGATGGTGCCGTTCGGGCGCAGAAGCAGAGCCGCCATTTTGGCCGCTTCACCTTCATTCATGAAGTAGGCGCCCTGGGCTTCGAGTTCACGATGCACATCGTTATAAATGCAGCGTTCGACGATGATTGACTGCTCGGAGGCGCAGATCACGCCATTATCGAAGGTTTTGCTGGTGATAATATCTTTCACCGCGTGATGAATATCGGCGCTGCGCTCGATAAAGGCCGGTCCGTTTCCCGGGCCGCCGCTAATGGTCGGGGTGCCGGAAGCGTAGGCCGCGCGAACCATGCCTTCGCCGCCGGTCGCCAGAATCAGCGAGACGTCTTTGCTGTGCATCAGTTCTGAAGTGGCTTCGAGGGTCAGTTGGCTAATGGCGTCAACGCTGCCTGCCGGTGCGCCTGCGGCTTCGGCGGCGCGCTTGACGATCTCGATCGCCTTCCAGCTACACTGACGTGCGCCAGGATGTGGGGAGAAGATAATCGCGTTGCCGGCTTTCAGGGCAATCAGCGTTTTGTAGATCACGGTAGAGGTTGGGTTTGTTGACGGGACCAGCGCACAAATCACGCCCAGCGGCACGCCCACGTCCATCACTTTTTTTAGCGGATCGTCATGAATGATGCCGACGGTCTTCATATCTTTGATGGCGTCGTAAACGCGCAGCGAAGCGAAACGGTTCTTCAGCACTTTATCCTGCCAGTTGCCAAATCCGGTCTCTTCCGCAGCCATTTTCGCCAGCGCTTCGGCGTGGTGCGCGGCTTCCTGGGCCACGTTTTTCACGATGGCGTCGATTTGTTGCTGCGAAAAGGTGGCCAGAATCGCCTGAGCCTTTTTGGCGCTGCGCACCAGTTCCCGCGCGTTCTGGCGGGACTGCAAATCGTTATCCAGTTCAATCATGAGTCTATCCTTCATCAGACTAAAAGAGTGGAGACGGGGCGCGCCCTGTCAGGTCATGCTTTATGCTGCGACGCGATTTTTTCGATATCGTTATGCGGACGCGCAATGACGCGAGAGGTGACCACTTCACCGATGCGTTTTGCCGCCTCCACGCCGGAGTCAACGGCCGCATTGACCGCACCGACGTCGCCTTTTACCATCGCGGTGACCAGCCCGGAGCCGACGTTTTCATAGCCAATCAGCTCGACGTTGGCGGCTTTACACATCGCATCGGCGGCTTCAATACAGGCCACCAGACCTTTGGTTTCGATCAGACCAAGCGCTTCTTTCATCATGTTGTCTCCCGTTATTCCGTCACTTTGTAATGTGCGACGATCTTGTTGATGTCGTTATGCGGACGGGCGATAACCAGCGAGGTCACCACTTCCCCAATGCGTTGTGCCGATTCCACGCCGGAATCCACCGCCGCTTTCACCGCGCCGACGTCGCCTTTCACCATCGCGGTGACCAGGCCGGAACCGACGTTTTCATAGCCGATCAGCTCGACGTTGGCGGCTTTACACATCGCATCCGCCGCTTCGATACAAGCCACCAGACCTTTGGTTTCAATCAGACCTAATGCATCACCCATTTGCGTTCTCCTGGCCTTAAGCCTTGTGTTTAATGACGATTTTGTTGATGTCGTTATGCGGACGTGCAATCACCAGCGAGGTCACCACTTCTCCGATGCGCTGCGCCGATTCCACGCCGGAATCCACCGCTGCTTTCACCGCGCCGACATCGCCTTTCACCATGACGGTGACCAGGCCGGAGCCGATGTTTTCATAGCTAATCAGCTCGACGTTGGCGGATTTGCACATGGCATCCGCTGCTTCAATGCAGGCCACCAGGCCTTTGGTTTCAATAAGCCCCAATGCATCACCCATTGTGATCTCCTCCAGAACAGGTTTTGTGATTCGGGAAAACCGTCCGCGTAACGGCGTCAACACGCGGCAGCGGCGTTCGACGTCCACTATAGGGAAATGAAGATGGAGTGAAATTTAAATCCGTTAAATGTTTGTTTTTAGGTTTTTACTCTGTGATTTAGCCTTTTGTTGCCGCTTATTTATCTGTTTGTGCTGATGTGACGTAAGGGATTTGGCGTTACCTCGCGCGGTTTTTTGCGCATTGAGACGCGCCGCGGGGAATGTTAACGGGGTGCTAATTTATTGCGGACGCGGGGTAATATATCCCTCGTTTAAATGTGGGTATGGTCATGTTTTTTAGCGCCAGATAAATGCAAAAAGTGCGCTTTCGCGGCGAGGGCGATACCGGGAAAGCAGGGGAGGGAGATTAATCGAACTGACTGCCGGATTTCAGGGTGCAGACATAGAGCGGGGAGTTAATGGAGCTCAGCAGAATTGCTTTCTCGTTGAGCTTCTGGGCGTTGAGAAACAGGCCATCATGGCTGTCGGACATTTCTCGCATAAAGTAGGCAAAGATAACGTCCGGTGACTCATCGATTGACGAGGCGCTGGATTCCCACTTGCTGATGCGGTAGTGGCGTTCGGTCGATGAGATGCGTTGGCTGGTCCAGTTAAACTTGACGTAGCGCTGCAGATAGAGCCAGCCGGCCGCGGAGTCGGTATAGCCCTCGACGACCATCGAGCCCTTGCCGTTGGCGGCAAAATTAAAATGAATATTGCCGTTGACGTTCTCCTTCTCCATGTTCTCAAAACGCATGATGGCTTTGGTCGAGCAGCTCATCACCCCGTCTTTTTCAACGGGCAGCAGTTTCCAGGCGCTGACCCCGGCCGCGACGATAAATACCAGCGTAGAGAGGGCGAAAAAGGGGCGAGGAGCGAGTCTCATTGCGGCTTCCAGGAGTAGTAGAAATAGTTATCGCAGTAGCTGAACGGGTTGTCTTCATGCATGGCGCAGTGGGCGAGGAACACCCGGCCCAGCCCGTTGGTTTCCAGCCTGTCGCCATAGAAGAAGACGAAGCGCTCGCCGGGTTTGCACTCCAGCTTCAGCCGCTGGCGTACCTCATCAAAATTCCTGGCGTAGGCGGTGGCGGAGACCGAACGCAGCATCTCGTCACTGGCCAGCAGTTCGCACTGGCTGTGGGTCATCTGCGTCAGGGTGATGGGACGGGATTCGCCGCCGCCGACGAAAGCAAACGCCAGCAACAGCAGCGCGATGGCCAGCAGACTGGCGCCGGCCATATACCAGCAGGTGCCTCGCGCATGCCGGGAGGGGGCGGGATCTTCCTCGGTGCGGGTGAAGGGGGCCCCGGACTCCTGCATCGGCGCGACTTCCGCCGCGGGCTCAGACGGCGCCTCCGCTATGTCGTCAATAATGGCGATGGTTAATTCGGGGTTGAGCTGCAGCATACCGCGCGACACCGTGACGATGATGTTCTCAATGTCGTAATGACGGAAGGTTTTGCGCAGCATGCTCAGATACTGGTTGAGGTTGCTGTTGGATGACGTTAATCCGTTGTCATCCCACACTTTTTTTAGTACCTCATCGCGGCTGATAACATCGGTATGGCGCAGGAAATAGTAGAGCAGCGCGCTGGCAGTGATAGACAGCTGGCTGTCAGGTTCGGTGCTTCCCGGTAGGGTGAGTGTGCCGTCCGTTGCATCATAAATGAGACGGGCATTGATGTTGTAGCGCATCGCGGCCTCAATCTAAGAGCCTACATGAGGCTATTTTATTTGTCAGTCTGGTCCAGGGAGCGTCTACGTATTTCACGTATGCCCGGGTGCTCCAGACGGCCTGCAACCATCCATAACGCCTGACGGGGCAGGCTTTTCCGGCATCACGCCGGCAGCGTCATCCGCGTCAGATCGCGCACCAGCGATCGGCGGTGGTCGGCGCCCATGGTGCGTCCCTCCGTCAGTTCCGACAGCCAGATACCGTCCGCCGCATAGCGCACCAGGGTGCCGGTATGGCTATTATCCAGCGCATCACCCTGTGCCAGATGCCCCAGCATCCAGTCTCGCCAGCATTTTCTCAGCACCGGCTCATCCGGCATCGCCAGGGACAACACCATCAGCTGCCGGCTTTCGTGGGTATCCGTCAGGTCAGAGAGATAGTGCAGGTAGGCGCGGGTAAAACGGCCATAAGAGACATTATCGGCCGCCATCAGCCCCGAGATGGCCTCTTCCATAATGGCCAGCAGACGGGCGAACAGCGCAAAAATGAGCGCCTGCTTGTTGGGGAAATGGTGCAGCAACCCGCCTTTACTGACGCCTGCTTCACGCGCGACGGCATTCAGCGAGAGCGACGCGATGCCATCCCGGCCGGCAATCATTGCCGCCGACTCCAGCAGCTGCTGATGCAGGCGTGCAGGATCTTTTTTTCGGTGCTGGGCTTCCATATTCATGGCCCGAATCATACCGACCAGACGGTATGATTATTTTTGATAGCGATCAAGATGCGGGGCGGTGTCGCGCAGTGAATTGTCGTTATTGCGCGGGGGGTCACAATTCGTCATATGAATTCCGGTGGTATCTGCGGCATCTCAGCGACCACCGGAAAGGCATTACTTTGTCGTCTGATGCAGCGCAAACCCGCGTTCGCCAGGCGCCAAATCCGGGTGCAGCATCAGGGACGGGATCAGATAGTCGCCGTGATTTTGCCGGCGGAAGGGAATTGGCGCAGTGCTCGCCAGCGTATCCAGCCGTTGCCCGAGCTCACGGCACTGCTGCGCAAAGCGCTGTTCGTCCGTTTTCTCGGTGCGGTAGAATACCAGCGGCGGCAGCACCTCGAAGCCGGGATAAAACAGCATCCCGTGCTGGATCGGAAACAGGATATCGTTAATCGGCCCGTTAATGCCGCGCGGGGCGTAGTGCTCCTCCCAGCCGCCGGTGGTGACAACCAGCATCGCTCGTTTGCCCGCCAGGGTGCCTTCGCCATAGCGGTCGCCCCAGTGGCGGTCGCTGTGCTCGCCGAGGCCGTAGGCGAAACCGTAGGCGTAAACCCGGTCGATCCAGCCTTTCATAATGGCGGGCATCGAGAACCACCACAGCGGGAACTGGAAAATCACCGTATCCGCCCACAGCAACTTCTCCTGCTCGGCAACGATATCCGCGCTTTGGGTGCCCTGTTCAAAAGCCTGCTTTGAATCGAGCGTCGAGCGCCAGAACTCGCCGACCAGCGGGGCGCTGCTGTCGTCGGCATCAAAACCTGCTTTCCAGCGCATGGCGTAGAGATCGGAAACCTGCACCTCATGACCGGCATTTTGTAGATGCCGGACGGCAAAATCTTTTAGCGCGCCGTTCAACGAGCGCGGTTCCGGATGGGCGTAAATCAGCAGTACTTTCATGGAAATCACCTCTGAGTCATGGAGAGCTGCAGAGTAAGCGGCTGGCCGCTATAGTAGAAATTAATTGCTTAAATCTCAGGTATAGCCGTGATTAATTTACATCGTCTGGATCTCAACCTGCTGCGCACCCTCGACGTGTTGCTGAGTGAGCATAACGTTACGCGAGCGGCGCAGCGGCTCAACCTGTCGCAGCCGTCGGTCAGCATCCAGCTGGCGCGCCTGCGGGACATTTTTGCCGACCCGCTGCTGCTGCCCGGGCCGCGCGGGATGCTGCCGACCGCCCGCGCCGATGAACTGCGCGGACCGCTGCGCGATGCGCTCACCGCGCTCGAACTGGCGGTGGCGCCTGCCAGCCATTTTGATCCGGCGACGGCGGCGCAGACCTGGCGGGTGGCCGCCACGGATTATATGGCCTCGGCGATTTTGCTCCCGGCGCTGCACACGCTGCGTCGGGCTTCCCCGGGCAGCCGCCTGGCGGTCTTTGAGCTGCAGCCCTCGCGGTTGGTGTCGCAGGCAGAGCGTGACGAAGTGGATCTGTTTTTCCATACCCGGGATGGCGCACCGGCGGAGCTGCATCAGCGGCTGCTGTTCAGCGAGCGCTACGTGCTGGCGGGCAGAGCGGGGCATCCGGCGCTGCGGGCGCCGTTGAGCCTGGCGCAGTTTTGCCAGCTGGATCAGGTTATTGTCTCCCCTGACGGCGGCGGTTTCAGCGCCGCAACCGATACTGCGCTGGCCAACCTTGGGCTTTCGCGGCGGGTTGTCCTTTCGGTGCCACATTTCCTGTTTATGCTGGAGACGCTGCGCAATAGCGATCTGGTGGCGGTGGTACCGGAACGGCTGGCGCGTGGGGTAAGTGGCCTGATGGTCGTCGAGCCGCCGCTGGCGGTGGCCGGGTTTGATATGCTGATGCTGTGGCACGAGCGCTGGCATCGCGACCCGGCCCACCAATGGCTGCGTCAGCAAATCGTGATGTCATTGGAGGATAAGTCATGTTAAGCGGATTGAATCATCTGACCCTGGCGGTCAGCAGCCTGGCGCCGAGCGTGGCGTTTTATCACCAGCTGCTGGGGATGACGCTGCACGCGCGCTGGGACGGCGGGGCCTATCTCTCCTGCGGCGATCTGTGGCTGTGCCTGTCGCTGGATCCGCAGCGGCGCGTCACTCCGCCGGAAGAGAGCGACTATACCCACTACGCCTTTAGCGTCGCCGAAGCCGACTTCGCCGGGTTCAGCGCGCGGCTGGAAACGGCCGGGGTGGCGGTGTGGAAGGTGAACCGCAGCGAAGGGGCGTCGTATTATTTCCTCGACCCGGACGGCCACAAGCTGGAGCTGCACGTCGGCAGCCTCGCCCTGCGCCTGGCGGCATGTCGCGAGCAGCCGTATAAGGGGATGGTGTTTTATGACGAGTGAATGGGCATAACCTTTACAAATTAGCCTCTGGAAATGTGAGGTTTTTTCCAACATTGATAGTATACTTGCCTGATAATTGTCTATACTTTTTTGTATATACAATCGGGATGAATGCTATGCCAATGGAGTTTGAATGGGATGCAAACAAGGCAGCAAGCAATCTAAGAAAACATGGGATTCGGTTCGAGGAGGCGGTACTGGTTTTTGACGATCCGCAGCACCTTTCCCGCCAGGATCGTTATGAAAACGGTGAGTATCGATGGCAAACCATCGGCCTCGTTCATGGAATTATCGTTATTCTTGTGGCGCATTCGGTCCGTTTTGAAAGCGGGGCTGAGGTGATTCGTATCATCAGCGCCCGGAAGGCGGACAAAAAAGAGAGGAGTCGTTATGAGCATGGTTAAACATAAACGCGATAACCCGACAGCGCTTACCGCTCAGCGTGAAGACGAACTCAAAGCGCTGGCGAAAAAATCAGATGATGACATTGATTACAGCGATATCCCCTCTTCGGACGATGAGCCGTGGTCAGAGGCGGTTCGTGGTAAATTTTATCGGCCATTAAAAACGCAGGCCTCTGTGCGCATCGATGCAGATGTGATGGAGTGGCTTAAACGCCCGGGAAAAGGCTATCAAACGCGGCTGAATGCGATTTTAAGAGAAGCGATGATTCGCGAGCAGAATAAGAAATCGTAGCTGTTCCCGGCGTGCGGCGCGCGATAGAGGTTGTCCCGCTGGTGCTTTGCTTGCCGCGTCTTGTTGGAGCGACGAGTCCGCAGGCGGCCGGGAACCCGCAGCCCCGGTCAGCGCAGCGCCGCCGGAGGACAAGCCGGTTCTCTACGGTGAAAAACTCACTCCATCGCCACCTTCACCGCCTCCCCCAGCTTCACCATCACCTCCCGGTGCTTATCGATCGGCGGCAGGGCGCAGTTGATCCTTAAACAGTTGCGGTATTTCCCGGACGCCGAGAACAGCGAGCCCGGCGCGACCTGGATTTTCAGGCGGCACAGCTGCTTCGCGACGCAGACCATATCGACGTGCTCGGGGAGCTCAACCCACAGCATATAGCCGCCCTTCGGCCGGGTAACGCAGATGCCGCAGGGGAAGTATTCCCGCAGCCAGCAGGTGTAGATCTCCATATTGCGCTGGTAGATCTGCCGCATCCGCCGCACGTGGCGATGGTAGTGGCCTTCGCGGATGAAGTTACAGGCGGCCAGCTGGGTTGAAGGAACGTTGGTCCCGCTGGCGGCGTATTTCATCTGCAGCAGACGATCGTAGTAGCGGCCTGGCGCGATCCAGCCGATGCGCAGGCCCGGCGCGATAGTTTTGGTAAACGAGCTGCAGAGCATCACCCGGCCGTCGATATCCCACGAGTGAATGGTGCGCGGACGCGGGTAGTCGGTGGCCAGCTCGCCGTAAATATCATCTTCGAAAATGACAATATCGTGACGCTGGGCGAGGGTCAGCACCGCGCGCTTGCGGGCATCCGGCATGATAAAACCCTGCGGGTTATTGCAGTTCGGCACCAGGATAACGCCTTTGATCGGCCACTGCTCCAGCGCCAGCTCCAGCGCTTCGATACTGATCCCGCTGTCCGGATCGGTAGGGATCTCAATGGCTTTGATCCCCAGACCGCGCAGCAGCTGCATAGTGCCGTAATAGGACGGAGATTCGACGGCAACGATATCGCCGGGCTGGCACACCGACAGCAGGGCCAGCGACAGGGCGCTATGGCAGCCGCTGGTGATCACTAAATCATCGGCGGTCACCACGGAACCGCCGTCGAGCATCAGGCGGGCAATTTGTTCACGCAGTTCGCGGCGCCCGGCCAGCTCGTCGTAGTTCAGCACCTCGCTGAGGTTATGCTGAATCACCCGGCTAAGCTCACGCCACAACGGTTTCAGGCTGGGCTGAGTGACGTCCGGCGAGCCGCCGCCGAAGGGGATGATGGTTTTATCATTGCGCGCGTCGAGCATGGTCAGCACCTGATCCCACTGGGTGATCTCCACCGGGCGCTGAACCGGGCGCGACATCGGCGGTACCGGCGGCTGGGCTTTACGCGGGGCGACAAAATAGCCGGAACGCGGCTGCGGGGTGATCAGCCGCTGCTGTTCCAGCGTCTGGTAGGCCTGCTGGACGGTACTGATGCTGACACCGTGCTCCTGACTCAGGCTGCGTACCGACGGCAGTTTTTCGCCGTCGCGATACAGCCCTTGCTCAATACGTTCTGCCAGCAGACTGGCCAGATGTTGGTAACGCGTCATGCTGTATCCTTTATTGCCGCCATACAGATAGATAAACCAGTACAGATGGATGAAAAAAAAGCCACGCAGATACCGTTTTAATCAATCTGTATGTTAAAGAAAAGTATTTTGTGCATCTGTATTGTTGGGCTTCAGATCCGCGAAGATAAAGCCTCTGGCAAGGCGAGGAGGTAGAGGATGGAATTTCACGAGAACCGGGCAAAACAGCCGTTTATCGGCTTCGTATTACTGGGCCGAATGATAAGAAAATGGTGGTTACGGCAGCAAACGCGACGGATTTTGCAGCGAATGAGCGATGAACAGCTCAAGGATGTCGGGCTGAGGCGAGATCAGCTCAATTAAAAAATGCGCTTTTCCCCGGATGACGGCGTAAACGTGCTATCCGGGCGACCAATTCATAGCCCCGGTAAGCGGTAACGCGACCGGGGAAATGTCCGCCAGGGTTATTACATTCACAATATTTATCAATTAATGCTTCTGCGTCCACCGTTTCTTGATACTTATCCTGATAAGTATTATTTTCTTCTCAGCTAACTGAGGAAAGAAACATGACCGAAGACGAACTGTTCGCCCGCCGCCCGATGGGAATGCGGATGGCGATGGTGGTACGCCAGTGGCGCGCGACTATTGACTCTGCTATCACCGATACCGGCCTGACCCAGTCAAGCTGGACGGTGCTGATGCAGCTGCATCAGCTGGGGGATAACGTCTCGGTCAGCGAACTGGCGGAGGTGCAGGGTATTGAACTGCCGCCGCTGATGCGCACCCTCACGCAGCTGGAAAACCAGGGCTATCTGGTGCGTTCCACATCGCCATATGACAAACGCATACGCCTGCTGACGCTGACGGCGGAAGGCCGGTCGATACTGGAAGAACTGAATCGTGTGATTGAGACCTATCAATCCCGCGTCACCCGGACCATTCCTGCGGCGGATCTCGCCACCTTCAGCGCCACCTTAAATCACATCGCCTGCAATTTGCGGACAATCCGCGAAGAAGATAACAAGATCTAAAAAACTATGATGACCCCTGAACAAAAATTTGCCCGCTGGGTAAGGGTAAGTATTGTCGCGTTCCTGACGATATTCGCCTGGTTTATCGTTGCCGATATCTGGATCCCGCTGACGCCGGACTCGACCGTCATGCGGGTCGTGACGCCCGTTTCACCGCGTGTCTCCGGCTATGTGTCGCAGGTCTATGTGCACAACAATAGCCAGGTGAAGAAAGGGGATCTGCTCTATGAGCTGGATCCGACGCCGTTTATCAACAAAGTCCAGGCCGCGCAGATCGCCTATGAGCAAGCAAAACTGAGCAATCAGCAGCTTGATGCCCAGCTTGCCGCCGCACGCGCCAACCTGCGCACCGCGCAGTTCACCGCCCGCAACGATAAAGTGACTCTGGATCGCTATCAGCGGCTGAGCACCATGCAGAACGTTTCGCAATCGGATCTCGATAAGGTGCGCACAACCTGGCAGACCAGTGAACAGTCGGTCAGCGCGCTGAATGCCAGCATCCAGAATCTGCTGATCCAGCGCGGAGAGCGCGACGATAACCGTAACGTGACGCTGCAAAAATACCGCAACGCGCTGGAAGAGGCGCAGCTCAACCTTGGCTGGAGCAAAGTCTATGCCGAAACGGACGGAATGGTGAGCAACCTGCAGCTCAATCCGGGTCTGTATGCTACCGCCGCCACGCCGCTGCTGGCGCTGGTCAGCAACCATACCGATATCGTCGCTGATTTTCGTGAGAAGAGCCTGCGCCACACCGGGGTGAATACCGACGCTGCGGTGGTTTTCGATGCGCTGCCGGGGAGAGTATTTCCGGCGCACGTGACCAGCAGCGACGCCGGGATTTTAGCCGGCCAGGAAGAGGTTAACGGCCAGCTGTCGCAGCCGGAGCAGTCCACCCGCTGGGTGCGCGATGCCCAGCGGATGCGGATCCACGTCGCGCTTGATGAACCGCTGGACAAACCGCTGCCGACCGGCGCCCGTGCCACGGTTCAGCTCTATAACAGCGAGGGTCCGTTTGCCCGCACCTTTGCCGGCCTGCAGATCCATCTGGTGAGCCTGCTGCACTATGTCTATTAATACGCTGGCTCGCGTTTTCACCCCGCACGGTAATATCGTTTACACGGCGAATGACTTTCGTCAGACGCTGCGGATCGCCTTTGCCGGGATGATAGCGCTGAGTATCTCGACCTTCTACGATGTGCAGTACGGCGTCTTCTTTGTAGTCTATCCGCTGATGCTGCTGTCGCTGGTGCCGGTTTTTAATCGTCACGTCGCCAGGCAGTTTATCTTTAGTGCGGCAGTAAACTGCGTTGAAATGGTATTGATCGTCGGCTATCTGTCGCAATGGCCGATTGTGATGACGCTGGTGGTTTTTGGCCTCTACGTGATGCGTTTTCGCTTCATGAGTCAGGGACCGCTGTTTCTGCTGGGATCGATGGGGGTGGTCTGTCAGAGCACGATGCTCAACTTTATGAGCTACCCCACCAGCAACTGGCACACGCTGCTGTTCTCTAATATGGAAGCCTGCGTGATGGCGGTGGCGCTCAGCGCGTTAATGAATTACCTGATTCCGGACGTCGAACCGCGTAAGCCGCCGCCGCGAATCGAGAAAGACGCCGCCAGGGTGCGGCATGAATCGCTGCTCTCCGGCACCGTTGCCACCCTGATTTTCGTGGTCTTCCAGATCTGCGATCTCAGCGATTCCCTTTCGGCGCTGATGGCGGGGATCCTGATCCTGTTCCCGATGCACTACCGCGGCGCGGTGATAAGCTCGGTGTGGCGCGTCGCGGGGGTGGTGCTGTCCTGCCTGTATATTCTGGTGGTGCAGCTGCTTATCTACGATTTCAGCAATCATATGGTATTGATGATGCCGTTGATTGGCCTGGGTCTGGCCTTTAGCGCTCGCCTGCACGTGATGGAAAAGGTAGGCGCCGGGGTGGGTTTCGCCAGCATCACCACCATCGGGATCATGTTCGGCCAGAACCTGCATCCGGACCAGGATCTGATCTTCAGCGATCTGTACCGGATTACCTCGGTGACCACCTCGCTTATCGTCACGCTGACGCTGGTTTTCCTCGTGCACCGGATTCTGAACTGTTTTGCGCCGACGCGGTTCGTGATTACCGATTAATCCTTCTGCGGGAAGCTGGCGATGCACTGCCACGCTTCCCCACTCTGCTGATACAGCGCCGCCGTATGCCCCGCGATTATCCAGCTTCGCGCCGCGTCTTCCGTTCCCTCAATCAACACGCACAGACCGCAGCCGCTGCGCAGCTGGCGCGGAATATCTTTGATTTGAAAGGCAACCCCGGCGGCCTGCAGCGCCTTGCGGGTCTGTACCACGCCAACGGTTGAATGAAACAGATACAGCCAACTGCTCATTCGCGCCTCCGTAGACGCTGGCCGATTAGCGCCGCGCCGAGCGCCCCGGCGAACTGGGCGTCGGGATGGGTGGCGACCGGCATACCGACATGCGTCTCCAGCATGCGGGCGAAGGCGGCGCAGTGGCTGACGCCGCCGGTAAACAGCAATGGCCCCTGCGCGGACAAGCGGCCGATAAAGTTTGCGCTGCGCCGGGCCATGGCGTTGATCACCCCGGCCAGAATCGCCTCCGGCGCGACTCCGGCTGAACGCAGGCTGATAACTTCCGATTCGGCGAATACCGTGCACATGCTGGTGATGGCGTGCGCTTCAACGCCTTCGGTAATGGCGTCCAGCTGCTCGACGCTGGTGCCGAGGGTTCGCGAAATCACCTCCAGAAAGCGACCGGTGCCGGCCGCGCATTTGTCATTCATCAGAAAGTCGCTGAGGTTGCCCTGCGCATCCAGCTGGATGACTTTGCTGTCCTGGCCGCCGATATCAATAACCGTGCGGGTTTCCGGCGCCAGCAGACGTGCGCCGAGCCCGTGACAGGAAATCTCCGTCACCTGTTTATCGGCAAAATCGACCAGTTGGCGACCATAGCCGGTGAGGGTTAAAAAAGGGGGTTCCGCGAGGCCCGCGCACAGGGTCTCCCAGGCGTCGTTGATGGCGTCGGCGGGGCGAAAAGGGGTCGGGCAGAGGAAACGGCGCGTAATGACGCCGTCTGCCAGCAGGATGCCTTTTGTCGCGGTGGAACCAGAGTCAATACCTACCGTGTAGATCACGCGCGCTCCTTACAGCATTTCGATAAATGCGGCGACGCGGGTACTGAGCTGGCCGAGATCTGCCGTCGAATAGTCGGTTTCAATCGCGATATAGGGGATGTCGTGCCGCTGACGTACGTGACGCTTAATCGCCAGCGATTCAACGGCGTAGGTATGGCAGGCCTGCAGGATGACGTCGACCACGCCATCGGCCTGATACTCCTCGACCATCTGGCTCAGCAACTGCAGGCGCCGATCGTTGGGCGAAATGCAGGAGCAGCCAATAGCGAGATATTTATCGGTTAAGGCATCGTAGACGTCGCCATCTTCCGCCACACAGTGCTCGGTAGCTTTCGCGCCGGTGCAGTTCTCATAACCCACCACCCAGCCGCCGTTGTCCTCGATGGCGCGGACCACTTTTTCCGCCGCCCCGCCGATCGGGCAGCCGGTGATCAGAATACGCGGGCGGGCCTCCAGTCGTCGACCTTCCCGCCATTGTTGATGGATACGTTCTGCCATCGCGTTGAGTTCATCAATCAGCGCGGTTTTGTCGAAACGGAAGGTCGCGCCGTAAACCACTTTCAGTATCTCGCCGCCGCTGAGCGCCGGTGGATTTAACTGCCCGAGGCGATAGAAATTGGCCAGCGCCCGGCGTTCGCGATTTTTCAACACGATGGCTTCACGCAGCGCCGTTTCGCTGATTGGTGTTGCGAAACGCGTTTCAATCACCTGCTGCAGACGCTTGATCTCCGCTTTCCACAACGCCCGGGAGGCGGCGTCGCTGGCGCTGTTCGGTAGCTGCATCACGTGCACCGGCTTGAACTCGGCCATGTATTCGTACATCTTTTTTTTGCCATCGCAGGTGGTTTCGCCAACCACCAGGTCAGAGAAATAAAAGTAGGGGCATTTATCGGTTTTGCCGAAGCCGTAGCTGCTTTTAATCAGCGGGCAGAGGTTGCGCGGCAGGTCTTTCTCCGCCTCTTCGATGGTCTCATCGGAAGTGGAACACAGCGAGACGACGACAGCGCCCGCCGCCATGGCTATCTCCTGTGGCATAAAGGTACAGTAGGTGCCGACTAGCGGCACATTCTGTTCTTTAAGGTCCATGACTGTGAGAAAACCCTTCTGACGAGCGTCCGAGAATTGGTCGAAGATGGCGGGTAGATCGGTGATGAGCGACATGATTTTCCTTCCCCGTACACGGGAGATGATGAAAGAGTCGCCATTATAACCATGTTGTTTGTGTGTATTTGTTGATCTTCCACCCATCCCGCGGCGTTAGTAGACCTTCTTCAAATCCATCTCTTCCTGAATGCGCTCGCTGTAAGCCACGTGGGTGCGGATCGCCTCCTCAATCCCGGCGTTATAGAACATAGGGCCGAGCTCTTTCGCGATAAAATCGACAAAGAACTCGGCGTCAAACTGCTCCAGTTCAAGGTCAAAATTCTGTTCGCAGTATGCGCATAGCTTTTCGCGCAGCAGATCGCGCTCGCCGGTCGTCAGGGTAATATCAGCCATTTTTGCTCCTTAAATGGACTCTGAATAAATCAAATGGCAGAGGAGATAAGGCTAGCTGGGGATCCAGCTATCCCACGTGGGCACCGGGCCGAGTTCTGCCACCAGGAAATCGATAAACGATCGTACTTTAGGATTGCTGTATTTGCTGGGGAAATAGAGCGCATACAGTGCGTGGGTTTCGCAGGCGATCGTCCCATCGAGGATCAGCGGCGTGATCTCCTCTTTCTGAATATGATCGCCGATCAGGTAGGTCGGCAGGTAGGCAACGCCCTGATCTTCCAGCACCGATTTTAACAGCACCAGGCTGCTGTTGGCCTGGATAGGCATGTGCAGCTTGAGCTGATGCGGGCGATCGTGTTCGTCGGTCACCTTCAGCACCGGCGTTAAACCGGGATAAACCAGGCAATCATGATTCACCAGATCGCTGCGCCGTACCGGCATCCCTTTTTTAGCCAGATAGCCGGGGGATGCACAATAGGCCCAGCGAATCGAAACCAGTTTGCGCATGGCGTAGTTTTGCGGCGGTGCGGTGGAGATACGCAGAGCGATATCGAAGTCGGTTTCATTGAGGTTGACGAAATTATCGTTCAAATCGATATACAGATTCACATCCGGGTATTGCTGGCGATATTTATCCACCAGGTTGACTAACCGGGAGTAGCCAAAGGCAATGGAGCAGGTAATTCGTAATTCACCCTGCGGGTTGTGATAATAGCCGGACGTGGTATTTAACGTATCATCAAACTCTTTTAGTAACTTATTGGCGCGATTAAAGAGATATTGCCCGGCATCGGTCAGCGTAATACTGCGGGTGGTACGCTTAATTAATGTTGTGCCCAGCGTATCTTCCATTGCCGAGAGGCTTTTACTGACCGCGGAGGGCGAGACGTTAAGCTGTACGGCGGCTTCAGATAATCCCCCGCAGTCGACAATTTTGATAAAAAACTCCAGATGCTTGAGTGAAATTGGCGTGCTCATTTTTTCCTTTAATTCACAAGTGATTTGCAAAAACGGTACGAATGAGCCGTTACATTCGTATCTGAAACATGCAACTATTGAATCACAGGAAACAACTTGCTGGCAAAATGAAAAAATAACAACTTAAGTGAGTTGCATCACAAAATAAAAGGAGGCGTCGCATAAAGTCATTAAATTGTGAATTTAATCTCATTTAATATAATTTTAATTAAAAGGTACCGGTTATGTGGTCACGACTCGAACCCTACAAATCCTCTATTATTTTATTAATTGCCCTGGTGATCGGCGGCCTGACAGGTATTTACGCCCCGGGACTGGCGGGTAAATTACAGCCGATAGGTCAGATATTCCTTAACCTGCTATTCATGATTATTGTTCCGCTGGTGGGAATCAGCGTGATGTCATCGATCGCCAGTATGACCGACCTGAAAAGGCTGGGACGCATTATGGCGATTATCTTTATTGTCTCGATTGCGATGGCCTTTATTCCCGCGGCCGGCATCGTCGCGCTCGCCTTATGGTACAACCCGGCGCAGGGAGTCACCATCGATCTGTCGCAGTCGGTGCAGGCGGGCAGCGGGAAGATGGATTTTGTCAGTATGATCACCACCAGCGATTTTCTCGGGCTGTTCTCGAAGTCCAATATTCTGGCGCTGATCGTGATGGCGATTATTGCCGGTGTGGCCATCGGGCAATCGGAACAGGCGGGTAAACGCATTGCCTCGCTGCTGGAAGATGCCAATACCGTCATCATGAAGATCGTCTCGATCATTATGAAAGTCGCGCCGATAGGTCTGGGCTGCTATTTTGCCGCGACGATGGCCAGCCAGGACTCGGGGCTGCTGCTGACCTTTGCCCGGGCGATCGGCCTGTTTATGGTTGCCACGCTGGCCTATTTTATCTTCGGTTCGATTCTCTATTCCTGGATCGGCGGCGGCATGCCGGCGGTGAAAGCATTCTGGCGTAATGCGGTTGAACCATCGGCGACCGCGCTCGGGACCTGCTCCTCATTAGGGACGCTGCCCGTCACCCTGCGCGCCGGTAAAGCGATGGGCATTAACCCGGAAATCGTCGATGTCTCTATTCCGCTGCTGGTTAACCTGAATAAGGGCGGCGTGGCCATGATCGCCGCACTGAAGATTGTTTTTATCTATTCGGTGCTGGGGATGGAATTCACCACCGAGACCTTCTTCCTGACCATGCTGATCGCCGTGCTCTCCGCCATTATCGTCGGCGGCGTACCGGGCGGCGCATTCCTCGGTGAAATTTTTATCGTCACCACGCTGGGGCTGCCGATGGAGGCGATCCCGATGCTGGTGGTATTGGGCACCATCACCGATGCTCCGGCGACCCTGATCAACGTGATTCATGATTTGAACGCCGCGCAGATTGTGGAACGCTTCGCCGGAAAAAAGCCGGCACAGGCTGAACTGAAATCCACGGCTGCCGCCGTATAAGCTTTCGCACGGATATAAGGATGTTACAGGAGACGTTATGAAGAACTCACTCAAGCTCGACACGCAGTTAATTATCGCCGGACGCGACAAACGCTACACTCAGGGGGCGGTAAACCCGGTTATCCAGCGCGCCTCTTCGCTGGTCTTTGAGACGGTAAAAGATAAAAAGTTTGCTACCGCCAATCGCGCCAACGGCGAGCTGTTCTATGGCCGCCGCGGGACCTACACCCATTTCGCATTTCAGAAAGCGATGAGTGAACTGGAAGGCGGCGCGGGCTGCGCGCTCTATCCGTGCGGGGCAGCGGCGGTGACCAATGCGATTCTGGCGTTCGTGCAAAGCGGCGACCATATCCTGATGACCGGCGCGGCCTATGAGCCAACCCAGGACTTCTGCAATAAGATCCTCAGCAAATTCAACGTTGAAACCACCTATTACGATCCGCTGATCGGCGCCGGGATTGCCGAATTGATCCGCCCGGAGACGAAAGTGGTCTTTCTCGAGTCCCCCAGCTCAATCACCATGGAAGTCCAGGATGTGCCGGGAATGGTCAACGCGATCCGCGCGGTAAATCCGCAGATCGTTATCATGATCGATAACACCTGGGCGGCGGGAGTGCTGTTTAAGGCGCTGGACTACGGGGTGGATATTTCGATTCAGGCTGGCACCAAGTACACCATTGGCCATTCCGACGCCATGCTGGGCACGGCGGTCTCCAACGCCCGCTGCTGGGATCGTCTGCGCGAAAACTCCTATCTGATGGGCCAGACGCTGGATGCGGATACCGCCTATAACGGCAGCCGCGGGCTGCGCACGCTGGCGGTGCGCCTCAGACAGCATCAAGAGAGCAGTATCCACATTGCTCGCTGGCTGTCGGCGAGGCCGGAAGTGGCGCGGGTGAATCATCCGGCTTTAGCAGAGTGTCCGGGCCACGAATATTTTCAGCGGGATTTTACCGGCAGCTCGGGCCTGTTCTCCTTCGTATTGAAAAAGCGCCTGACGGATGAGCAAATGTCGACGTTCCTCGATAACTTCTCATTGTTCCATATGGCCTACTCGTGGGGCGGGTTCGAGTCGTTGATTCTGGCAAACCAGCCGGAAGAGCTGAACAGTATTCGTCCGGCCGGCGAGGTGGATTTCAGCGGGACGCTGGTCAGGGTACATATCGGGCTGGAGGATGTCGGCGATTTGATTGCCGATCTGGAGGCCGGGTTTACCCGCATCGGCTAAACACAGGGCCCCGCCAGCGCGCGGGGCCGCTGTTTTGCGCTCGCTTAATGCAGAAACAGGGTCGGGATCTGCGAGAACAGCCACAGTATCAGGCCGATAGAGCCGCCGACCAGGGTGCCGTTGATACGGATAAACTGCAGGTCTTTGCCGATATTGAGTTCAATTTGCCGCGACATATCCCGCGCATCCCAGCTTTTGACCGTATCGCTGATATGACGAGTCAGGAAGGCGGCAAACTCTGGCGCCACCCGATGGGCCGCCTGCTCCAGGTGTTCGTTTAGCGACTCGCGCAGCGCGTCATCGTGGAGCAGCGTTTCGCCAAACCACTGCCCGGCATCGGCAATCCGCTGTTGAATCCGCGAGTCGTCGCGGGTGACATCGTTCTTGATCCACGCCCGCAGGTCGGCCCATACCTCGCTGAGATAGCGGTTAAAGGCCTCATCATTTTTCAGGTACGCCTTGATGCCCTCCGCTTTTTCCGCCAGCAGCGGATCGGTTTTCAGGTTATCGATCAGTTTTAAGGTGGCGCGATCGAACGCCTGGCGGATCTGATGGCTGCGATCCTGGGTGACTTCGTCGAGCAGCGTATTCACCGCGTCGGTCACCATGTCGGCGCTGTGCTCGCCCAGCCATTCGGTGGGCAGAATTTTGGCCTTCAGCGGATGCTCGGTCTCCAGCCAGTGGACAATACCGCGGGCAATAAACGCGCGCGAACTGTCGCGCTGCAGCAACGCAATGAGCTGGGTAATGAGCGAGTCCAGCAGCTTCTGATGGCGATTGTTGCGGGTTAATCCCTCCAGCATCATGGCGCTGGTCTGCGTCAGATCGACCTTATCAATCGCCTTATGTACCGCCCGGCGCAGCAGACGCTGGATACGGGCGTCGTCGGTCAGTTCCAGAAAACCGCTCATGACCTGCAGCAGATGATGGCCCACTCGGCGGGCGTTTTCCGGCTGGCTGAACCAGTTGCCGAGCATCAGGGCAGGTTCATAGCGACGGATGAGCGCCACCAGCGAGGGCGTATCGAGAAATTTTTCCTGCACGAAATAACCAAGATTATCGGCGATCCTGTCCTTATTGCGGGGAATAATCGCCGTATGTCGGGAGATAAACGGCAGCGGGATACGGCGAAACAGAGCCACCACCGCGAACCAGTCGGCCAGCGCCCCGACCATCGCCGCTTCGGAGATGGCTTTGAGTGCGCTGACCCACGGCGTCGGCGGCAGCAGCAGGGTGGTGATAAAAATGGCGACCGCAATCAGCAGTAGCGACAGCGCCAGCAGTTTGGCGCGTTTCAGTTCAGCGATTTTTTCCATAGGCTTAAGCATATAGCCTGACGGCGGACTCGTGCAAAAACTGCCACACAATCCAGCAGCCAAAAGCCATCAGTACGCCGCCGGCCGCCCGCTCAACGCGCCAGACGACGGTGGAAAGTCGACGCTGCACCGCCGGCAGGGCAATCATCGTCACCAGTAAGAGATCCCACAGCAGCACGATACTGGTCATCCAGACTCCGCTGACGGCCTGCTGCACCAGCGTGACGTCCGGACCCAGCAACGAGGTCATCAGCGCCAGATAAAACAGGGCGTTTTTAGGATTGAGTAGCGAAGAACCCAGCCCGAGAAGAAGCTGTTTTACCCGCGACGGGCGTGAAGCCGAGGCGCTGCGGACATCCAGCGTCGTCGGGCGGCTTCTCAGCAGCAGGCTGCCAATCCACAGCAGATATGCGGCGCCCAGCAGCTCGACGACGGTGAACAGTAGCGGCGCCTGACGCAGTACGCCCCAGCCGATAATCGCCAGCATAATGTACAGCCCGTTCCCGGCGGCAATACCGACGCACAGGCCGACGCTGCCGCGCAGGCGATAGCGAATGGCGTAGCCCATCAGTAAAAAGAAATCTGGCCCCGGGCTAAGCAGAGCAACGAAGTGGGAGAGCGCCAGCGCCGGAAACGCGGGCGGGAAAAACGACGTAAGCATGTCCATAGCGACCTCACAAAGAACCTGAGATCAGCCTATGGCAAGCGGGGCGCTAATTATTGTCTGATATTGATCGGCCAAGTGCATACTGGCGCGGCGTAGCGGCGGTGTAGCTGACAAAGGTTTTGTGGAAATGACTCTGGTCGGCAAACCCGGCCTGGTAGCCGACGTCGGCGATCTCATCTCCGGCGCGCAGGCGCGTTTTGGCAAATTCGATGCGTGCCATATTCATAAAGCTGGCGGGCGTCAGGCCAGTGTCCTGCTTAAAGGTGCGAATCAACGTCTCTTTGCGCAGGGCGAACTCGTGGGCCAGCGCATCAAGAGAGGGCGGTTCTTGTAAATCGGCCGCCAGGCGACTGAAGATCCGTGAACTGGTCGCGCGCAGCGGTAGTGGCGGGGCGGCGGATAGCGGGAGCGCCCGCAGCAGTTGCGCGACCTGTTCGGGGAGCGCTGCCGTTTTCTGCCGCTCCATCAGCGCCACAATCTGCTGATATCGTTTGAAAAGCTCAGGATCGCGGATCACGGGCTGCGGCGCGTGCACCTGCGCCTGACTCGGGAAAAGCGGCAGCTGTTGCCGGCACCACGTCATATCGAGGTACAGCATATGGTAGCTGCGCGGCCGGCCATCGCGCGGGTTACAGCTGTGCGGCGCTTGAGCGGGGATAATGATCAGATCGCCGGGACGCAGCAGATATTCCCGCCCGTTGCACAGACAGCACGTTTCCCCTTCGATAATCGCCCCCACAGAGAGCTGCGAATGGCGGTGCCGTTTATAGGCCTGGCGGCTTTGCCGGGTGCTGCGTAGTTCCAGCCAGGGCAGCTGCTCGTCGCGCCAGAAGGTTTGTAGGATATCGCGCGTATGGTTCACGAAAGACTCCTTAGCGAAGGGGATAGGGGTTTATAGCACGCCCGCTGACGCCTGTCTGCGGGGCGTTCTGCGAGCGGGCAGGAAAAAAATTGTCGTTGTTACCGCCGGATAAAAATATCTTCCGTCCCGGCGCGCAAAGAGATAAGCGGCGGCGTGTGCGCTGGGCTAGCGGCGGGTAGAGTCGTTTTAGTGTCCCTCCGCGCAGGCTATTGACCATGCAAAAAGGCTCAACGTCGACGCCGCATGATGCGGTTTTCAAAAAGTTTCTCCGGCATACGGATACCGCGCGAGATTTTTTGGATATCCATCTGCCGTCCTCGCTACGCCAGCTTTGCGAGCTGGAGACGCTACGGCTTGAATCCGCAAGTTTTATTGAGGAGGACCTGCGTGCTTGCTACTCCGATGTGCTTTGGTCGCTAAAAACCACCGCCGGCGAGGGCTATATTTATGTCGTTATTGAGCACCAAAGCTCGCCGGATGCCCATATGGCCTTCAGGCTGATGCGCTATGCCATTGCGGCGATGCAGCGTCATCTGGATGCCGGACATAAACGCCTGCCGCTGGTGATACCCATGCTGTTCTATCACGGTATCGCCACGCCTTACCCTTATTCGTTGTGCTGGCTGGATGGCTTTACCCACCCGGCTCATGCCCGCGGATTATATGCGACCGCTTTTCCGCTGGTGGATATTACGGTGATCCCGGATGACGAGATCGTCCAGCACCGACGCGTAGCGTTGCTGGAGTTCATGCAAAAGCATATCCGCCAGCGCGATTTGACGGGGCTGGTTGAGCAGCTAATTGTCATTTTGGTTAAGGAATATACTAATGACGGCCAGCTAAAAACGTTGTTTAATTACCTGGTATATTCCGGCGATGCCCCCCGTTTTGGCAGGTTTATTCGTGAGCTTGCCCGGCGGGCGCCGCAGCATCATAAGGAGGGGCTGATGACTATTGCGGAAAGACTCCAGGAAGTTGGGCGTAGAAAAGGTAAGCTTGAAGGGCGCCGCGAAGGCCAGCGAGCCGAAGGGCTACGCATTGCCCGTACGATGCTGGCGAATGGCATCGCTCTGGAGACGGTGCTGCGTATCACCGGCCTGTCAGAAGAGGAGATTACCGCCGCTAAGCGTTAATTGTGTCGCCACATGGCCTGATCAGGCGGCCTGGCCGCTATTACTGACTTCCTCGTTAAGCCTGTTCCGCGCCGGATATCGTCTGACGATCTCCGGCCAGAATCCTCCGTAAATACCTAACTTTACCTTCATGCCCAGCCATCTCTACTAACCTTAATACCCTGAGTAGTTTTTATGACTACGTAAATAGCGATAACAAGGAGACATACGATATGGCTTATCAGACGGTGAATCCTGCAAATAATCAGCTGATTAAACAGTATGCTGCGCACAGCGATGCGGACGTCGAAGCGGCGCTGCAGAAGGCGGATGCGCTCTACCATTCCGCGTGGTCGAAGGGGGATATCGACCGGCGTTTACCCGTTCTGCACAGGCTGGCGGATCTGATCGACAGCCGGGTTGAAGAACTGGCGAAAATCGCCAGTCAGGAGATGGGGAAACTGATTGCGCAAAGCCGCGGCGAGGTGAAGCTCTGTGCGCAAATCGCCCGCTACTATGCCGATAATGCGAAATCGTTTCTGGCTCCGGTGAAATATCCTTCCGCCATCGGCGAGGCCTGGGTTGAACACCATCCCATCGGCGTGCTGATGGCCGTGGAACCCTGGAACTTTCCTTACTACCAGCTGATGCGGGTACTGGCGCCAAATCTGGCGGCGGGGAACCCGGTTATCGCCAAACATGCCAGCATCGTTCCGCATTGTGCGGAGACCTTCGCCCATCTGGTGCGTGAGGCGGGAGCGCCGGACGGCGCGTGGACCAACCTCTTTATCTCCCAGGAGCAGGTGGCGAAAATTATTGCCGACGATCGCGTCCAGGGGGCGGCGCTGACCGGTTCGGAAAAGGCCGGCAGCGTGGTGGCGTCCCAGGCGGCAAAATACATCAAAAAGGCAACCCTCGAACTGGGCGGCAACGATGTGTTTGTGGTACTGGACGATGCTAGTCTGGAGAAGGCGGTGAAGACTGGCGTACAGGCACGGCTCAACAATGCCGGTCAGGTGTGCACTGCGGCGAAACGTTTTATCCTGCACGAAAAAATTGCCGACCAGTTCTTGAGCCAATTTACTGAAGCCTTCCGCCAGGTGAAAATCGGCGATCCGCTGGACGAGAGTACGACGCTGGGTCCGCTCTCCTCGAAAGATGCGCTGGAAACGCTGACCAGACAGGTGGATGAGGCGGTGAAAAACGGCGCCAGAGTGCATCTGGGCGGCAAACCGGCGCCGCGGGAAGGCAGCTTTTTCGAGCCAACCATACTGACCGGCATTACTCGCGATAACCCGGCGTACTTTGAAGAGTTTTTCGGCCCGGTGGCGCAAATCTACGTAGTGAAGGACGACGACGAGGCGGTGAAGCTGGCGAACGATTCGCACTATGGTCTGGGGGGCGCCGTGTTCAGCCAGGATATCGAACGGGCGAAACGGATGGCGTCGCGGATCGAAACCGGGATGGTCTATATCAACTGGTTAACCGATACCGCGCCGGAGCTGCCGTTCGGCGGCGTGAAGCGCTCTGGCTTTGGCCGCGAGCTGTCCGATCTGGGGATTAAAGAGTTTGTGAACCAGAAGCTGGTGGTGATTCGCCGGTAAGATTAGGATGCTAAAAGAAAAAACCTGCCGGATGGCAGGTTTTTTTACGCTTATCGGCGGGTCAGAAGGTGACACCACCGCCAATATAGGCGCCGTCAATCAGGGTGTGGTTTGGACGGCCGTCTTTCCCGTCGACGCTCACGTGACGGTAACCCACTTTCAGCGTTACCGGGGTAATCGGAGTCCAGCTCACGCCGCCGTTGGCTTCAACGTAGTTTTTCACGCTGTTATTCAGGCCTTCCGGCGCGGCATAACCTTCGCCAAATACGTGGATGCTGTCGGTCAGCGCAACGTTAACGCCGCCACCGATTGGGAACGCCACGCCGTTATCGCCTTTTTTCGGCCCAAGGTAGATGGCTTTCGCGCCGGCATTCAGCATCACCGGGCCAACTTCCAGGTTATAACCTGCGCCAACGCCGCCGGTCTGAGTACCATCGTCGGTATTTTTGAGCCAGTGACTTTCGGCATAAAGACCGGAGGAGGATTTACCCAGTTCCATATTAAGGTTGGTAAAGTTTTTCCCCTGCTCGACGGTAAAGCCCATCGCCATTGCGGAGCCGGAAACTGCGGTCAGCGCAGAAAGGATAAGGATATTGAGCTTTTTCATGGTTTATGCCTCGTCATCAAATTAATCTGCAGATACCCTAACAGGTGATATTTACGGCTGCAAATGTGATGTTAATCGATGTTTTATACCGTAAATGTTATCGAAAAACTTTTTTGATGTTGTGAATGCGTTACCTTGTCGCCGCGTCAACGATTAACGTTTTGCCGTTTAGGGTCAGTTTAATTTTTTGCCTAAACAGCAATTGAACAGAGGGGAGATATTGATTGGGGCTGAACTAATTTGCTTTCTAATAATTTCCAGAAATATTTCTATAGTTATAAGTAAATACTTAAATTTACATTTTTGTGATTAAAACTGACTCTAATATCTTAAGTGAAAGCCTGAATTGCATCATGAAGCCATCGTCTGGAAGTACACCGAAGGGAACATTATTTATCGTGATACCCGAAAGGAATTTTGTACCGCCTGATGCCCTCGCGTTGCCCCTCTCCCCCAGGAAGAGGGAACGCCCAAACCGTTATTTGCGCAAGCCGGCAAACGCCGCGCGAATCTCCTCTTCCGGCAAATTAATGCCGATAAACACCAGCGTGCTGTGAGGCGCTTCATCGCCCCACGGGCGATCCCAGTCGGCGCTGTATAAGCGCTGGACGCCCTGGAACAGCAGGCGATTTGGCTCGCCGTCAATCCACAGCATCCCTTTGTAGCGCATCAGCTGTTCGGCGAAAGAGAGCAGCAGGTTTTCCATCACCCGCGACACTTCGCTGATATCGACCGGGTAATCCAGCTCGACCACGATAGACGCGACGTCGTTTTGCTTATCGGCGATAAAGTGGAAGCGCGGCACGCTGCTCACGACATTCTCTTCCAGCATAAAGCCGCTGGTATTAAACAGCTGGCTCAGGTCGATATCACCGTGGACTACGGTATAAACCGGCGCCCGGGCGTTGATCCGCGCCAGCCGTTCGCGCAGCTTGTCGCTGTCGCCCGCCACGTCCGTTTTTGTCAGCAGGATACGATCGGCGTAGCCCACCTGCGACTGGGCGATGGTGAACTGGTTCATCTGTTGGTCGGCATGGACCGCATCCACCAGCGCAATCACCCCGTCGAGCAGATAGCGTTCGCAGAGAATCTCATGAGAGAAGAAGGTCTGAATAATCGGGCCAGGGTCGGCCATGCCGGTGCACTCAATCACCAGCCGGTCAAAATCAATGTCGCCGCGATCGCGGCTGTCGAGCAGGTCGAGCAGCGCGTCTTCCAGCTCGTTGGAACGGGTGCAGCAGATGCAGCCGTTGGTCAGGGTTTTGATCTGCGTGGCGCGGTCGCCAATCAGCTGATCGTCAACGGCGACTTCGCCAAATTCATTTTCGATAACGGCGATTTTAAAGCCGTGCTGTTCGTTAAGAATATGGCGCAGCAGGGTGGTTTTACCCGCGCCAAGAAACCCGGTCAACAGGGTGACTGCAATCGGTGCCATGTTTGCCTCCATTAACAGCAGCGTACGCCGCCTTTGCCGTCGCCGCCGTAGCGGGCCTGCTGGCGTTCGCGGAAGAATTCGTTATAGGTCATGTAAGGCTTATCCGGATGGTTGGCTTTCATATGCTCGACGTAATTGTCGTAGTCCGGAATGCCAATCAGCATTTTGGCTGCCTGACCCAGGTATTTTTTTGCTTCGCCTAAGTTACCAAACATCGTGAGTTCCAGATAGAAAAAGCCCGGTGGCGCTACGCTGACCGGGCCTACAGGACCTTTGCAGACCGGATAAACGTAGCGCTATCCGGTATTAAGGCTTAGTGATGGGAAGAGGTTTTCACGCCGCCTTCCGGTACCGGCACGTACGGGGTCTCTTTGTCGGTGCGGACTTTGTTGTTACGCACGTTGAGCCACGTTTTGATGCCGTAGAAGATGATGCTGTAAACCACCACCAGGAACAGAATACTCAGACCGGCGTTAGTGTAGTTGTTCACTACGATATGGTTCATGTTAGCAATCTGCTGCGCGGTCAGTTCGCCGCCGGAAGCAATCTTCTCTTTATACTGCTGAGCCATGAAGAAGAAGCCTTCCATCTGCGGGTTGGTGCTGAACAGTTTCAGACCCAGCGCCCAGGTGGTGCACAGCAGCAGCCATGCGGCCGGGATCACCGTAACCCAGATGTATTTAGTACGCTGCATTTTGACCAGTACCACGGTACCAAGCACCAGCGCCACGGCGGCCAGCATCTGGTTAGAGATACCGAACAGCGGCCACAGGCTCTTCACGCCGCCCAGCGGGTCGACCACGCCCTGATACAGCAGGTAGCCCCACAGTCCGACGCAGCCCGCGGTGCCGATAATGCCGGCCACCAGCGAGTCGGTTTTCTTGAGGAACGGCACGAAGTTGCCCAGCAGATCCTGCAGCATAAAGCGGCCTGCACGGGTACCGGCATCCAGCGCGGTAAGGATAAACAGCGCTTCAAACAGAATACCGAAGTGGTACCAGAAGCCCATATCCGCCATCGGCATGATTTTGTGGAACACGTGAGCGATACCAACGGCCAGAGTCGGCGCGCCGCCCGCGCGGTTCAGTACCGACGGCTCGCCGATATCTTTCGCCGTTTGCAGGATCTGCTCAGGTGAAATCACAAAGCCCCAGGAGCTGACGGTCGCCGCGGCGTGGACGGTCACATCTTTCAGCTGTGCGGCAATCAACGCGGCGTTTTCACCGCCCATTTCGTGCAGGTTCGGCATGGTGATGCCCAGGCCTGCCGGCGGGGTGTTCATCGCGAAGTAGAGGCCCGGCTCGATGATCGACGCCGCAACCAGCGCCATCACCGCCACGAAGGACTCCATCAGCATCGCGCCGTAGCCGATAAAGCGGGCGTCGGTTTCATTAGCCAGCAGCTTCGGCGTGGTGCCGGAGGCGATCAGCGCGTGGAAGCCAGATACCGCGCCACAGGCGATAGTGATAAACAGGAACGGGAACAGCGCACCTTTCCACAGCGGACCGGTACCATCGATGTACTGGGTGACCGCCGGCATTTTCAGATCCGGGTTGAGGATCACGATGCCCAGCGCCAGGCCAACGATAACGCCGATTTTCAGGAAGGTCGCGAGGTAATCACGCGGCGCCAGAATCAGCCACACCGGCAGCAGCGCGGAGATAAACGCGTAGCCGATCAGGGTAAAGGTGATGGTGGTGTCTTTAAAGGTCAGCGCCGGACCCCAGTACGGGTCGTGGGCAATGATGCCGCCGAAGTAAATGGAAGCCACCAGCAGGACGATACCAATCACCGACACTTCACCCACGCGACCCGGGCGCAGGAAGCGCATATAGATCCCCATAAACAGGGCGATCGGGACGGTCGAACAGACGGTGAAGACGCCCCACGGGCTTTCTGCCAGCGCTTTTACCACGATCAGCGCCAGCACCGCGAGGATGATGATCATAATCAGGAAGCAGCCGAATAGCGCAATGGAACCCGGAACCGGCCCCATCTCTTGCTTGATCATCTCACCCAGCGAGGCACCGTTACGACGCGAGGAGATAAACAGCACCATAAAGTCCTGTACCGCCCCGGCCAGTACCACCCCCGCCAGCAGCCACAGGGTACCCGGCAGGTAGCCCATCTGCGCGGCGAGAACCGGACCCACCAGCGGACCGGCACCGGCGATAGCGGCAAAGTGGTGGCCGAACAGCACGTAGCGGTTGGTCGGGACGTAGTTCAGACCATCGTTGTTAATCACCGCCGGCGTAGAACGCGTAGGATCGAGCTTCATCACCTTTTGCGCGATATACAGGCTGTAATAACGGTAGGCGACGAGGTAGACGGAAACTGACGCCACCACGATCCACAGCGCACTGACGTGCTCACCGCGGCGCAGAGCGACGACTGAGAGGCAAAATGCCCCGATGATTCCAAGAATCACCCAGGGTATGTGCTTGAATAACTTTTTAGTATCCATAGTAAAACCTGGCGTTAATAAGATGAATAATGGGCCGAAGCCGTCTGGGTTTAAGTTAGGGTTTGAGGAGGTATTGGTTAGCTATGCTGGGGACGATCTTGCCAGAACTCCGCGCGCGTAAAGTTGGGTAAATCTGTGAGTGGTTATATGTGGGGTTAAGCGGTTGCCAGGCGGGATAAGCGGTTGGGCAGGAAATGAGCAGCGGGTAAACATGTGATTGAGATCACAAGATTTTTTCCACCTCTTTTTCCTCCCCGCAGGGGAGAGGAAAAAGAGAGGAGAACAGAGAACAGGGCACAGAAAAGAGAATGTCAGAAGCGAAGGTGGCAGAACGTTATACCGCGACCTCGATTTCCATCATCACCGGATGGAAACGGCGCTTAAAGTAAATCAGCCCATGGCCTTCCTGGCTCAGGGTGATGTTCTTGATCTCGACCAGATAGACCAGGTGGCTACCGATGGTCTGCACCTGGCTTATCTCCCCTTCAAGGCTGGCCAGCGACCCTTTCAGAACCGGCTGTCCCAGGGCCCCTTTTTGCCAGCAGGAGAGGCTAAAGCGGTCTTCCATGGCCATCCCGGTCATGCCGGCGAAATGGCGGGCCATCACTTCCTGCTCATGGTTCAGCACGTTAACGCACAGTTTGCCGTTGCCCTGGAATACCGGGTTCATCGCGCTGTTGGCATTGATGCACACCATGACCGACGGCGGCGTATCGGTGACCGAGCACACGGCGGTGGCGGTGATGCCGCAGCGGCCGGCGTCACCCTCGGTAGTAATGACGTTGACCGCAGCCGACAGGCTGGACATGGCATCGCGAAAACGCAGTCGTTGTTCATCTAATTGCATTGTGACCTCCCGCTGCGAATTACTTCAGCAGCTTATCCAACATATTGATATCAGAGTTGTTGTGCAGGTGTGGCACCGTCCAGCCGTTCTGGTCGTACTCGGACAGGCAGCGGTCGACCATCGCCATCATTTTGTCCATGTTGCCGGAGCTTTGCGCCTGACGCAGACACTGCAGGCGGATTTCGTCCTGGCTTCCGGAATAGTTGATTTCATACAGCTCGTGGCGGCCGCCGAATTCGCTGCCGATCGCGTCCCACATCAGCTTGAGGATCTTGATACGTTCAACGTGGTCCATGCCGTTGGAGCCGCGAACGTATTTCGCCAGATACTGGTCGATCTGCGGGTTGTTCAAATCGCGTGCGCTGGATGGCAGGTAGATCAGGCCGCTGGTCACGTTACGTTCGATAATATTTTTGATCTTGGCATAGGCCATCGGCGCCATCACGCGGTAGGTCTGCAGCGCGGCGTGATCCGGCAGCCAGGCGCCATTCACCCACGGCGTCGCTTCGGAACACATGGAGTCGCTCAGCGCCCAGAACATATTGCGCCAGGCGACCACTTCGCCGAGATCGGCCTGTACACCGCGGAACTCCATGGTGCCGGTACATTCCAGCGAGCGTTTGAGCAGGGCGGTGATGAAGTCGAGTTTGACCGCCAGGCGTACGCAGGCCTGCAGCGGATACATACGCGCAAAGCCGCCTTCCATCGTCCAGCGACGACAGCGATCGAAATCGCGATAGATCAATACGTTTTCCCACGGAATCAGTACCTTATCCATCACCAGGATCGCATCGTTTTCATCAAAGCGGCTGGAGAGCGGATAGTCGTACGGCGATCCGGTGACCCCGGCAACCATCTCATAGGAGGCGCGGGAGATCAGTTTGACGCCTTCGGCATCCATTGGCGCGACGAACATCAGGGCGAAGTCCGGGTTTTCCCCCATCACCTGCGCAGAACCAAAACCGATCATGTTGTAGTGGGTCAGCGCCGAGTTGGTGGCGACAACTTTCGCGCCGCTGACGATGATCCCGGCATCGGTCTCTTTTTCCAGCTTGATGTAGACGTCTTTCACTTCGTCGGCCGGTTTATGACGGTCAATCGGCGGGTTGACGATGGCGTGGTTAAAGTACAGGCCGGTTTCCTGAATGCGGGTGTACCAGTTGCGGGCGTTCTGTTCGAACTGGCCGTAGAAAGCCGGGTTCGCACCCAGCGCGCAGCCGAAGGCGGCTTTGTAATCCGGGGTACGGCCCATCCAGCCGTAGCTCAGGCGCGACCACTCGGCAATCGCATCGCGCTGCTGGCGCAGATCGTCGGCGCTTTTCGCCACGCGGAAGAATTTATGGGTATAGCCGCCGCTGCCGGTATCGGTGTTCCAGCACAGGGAGTCCTGCATTTCCGGTTTATGCAGCGCATCGTACAGCTGGGCGACGGAGGCGGCGGCGTTGCGGAAGGCCGGATGCGTGGTGACGTCTTTGACGCGTTCGCCGTAGATGTAAATCTCGCGGCCATCCTGCAGGCTCTTCAGGTACTCTTCACCGGTTAACGGGCGTTTCGCGTCTGTGCGGAAATCTTCAGGTTTCATAGGGGCCTCTTCAGTATTTATCGGAATATCCCGTCCTGCTTCGGGCTGCCTGTCTGGTGGCTGCCTGCGAATGATTTCGGGCATTAATGTTAAATTTATGTTTTGTTTTTGTTGTTCAATTGAAGCGGTTATTGCGTCATTCGTGAAGGGACGTTTGCGACAACGGCAGGTACTTTTCAGGGGGAGTGTGGTTCTGTGATCGAGGTGGTGTTTTCGCTGCAGAGGCCAGCCTTTTTCCCGGCGTAGCTACGCTGGCCGGGTGATGTCCCTGGCGGTATTTCGGCCGCTGGCGCTGCGCTTATCCGACCTGCGGGCCGTCGCCTCGCTAAGCGTAGCGCCAGCGGGGAATTAAGACACCGGTACTTTTTGCGCACGGTAGCTGCTGGGCGAACAGCCGACCTGGCGATTAAAAAAACGAGCGAAATAGGCGGGGTCTTTAAACCCCAATTGCCAGGCTATCTCGTTGACCGCGCTATCGGAAAACAGCAGCAGCCGTTTGGCCTCACGTAGCTGGCGGTCGAAGATCAACCGCTTCGGCGGTCGGTTGGCAAAGCGGCGGCAGATGTCGGTCAGCCGTGATTCGGTAACGTGCAGCTCGTTGGCATAGTCCGGTACCGCCCAGTGCTGGTGGTAGTGACTGTCGATCATCTGGTTAAAGCGCTGAAACAGCTTCAGCTCGCCGCGCATACCGCTGGCGGCATGATCGTCGAGCCTGGCGTTACGCAGCAGCAGAGTGAACACCGCCTGCGCCAGCAGCGCCAGGGTATGTTCGCGCCCCGGCAGCTGCGCGGTCGATTCGCGTTTAATCAGCTGCCAGTAGTGCGCCAGCGCCGTCAGTTCATCGGGTTTATCCGCCAGCGACAGACACATACCCGGCAGCCCGAACGCTTCCCGCGTTCCGGGATAGAGGACTTCCAGCAGCGGCCAGATCAGATCTTCGTGCACGGTCAACACGTGCCCGTCGCTGTCGGACTCGGTGATAAAAGCGTGCGGCACCGACGGCGGCGTCAGGACAAACAGCGGCGCCTGCACCGAATAGCGGTGATCGTCGAGCTGCAGTTCAATCTGCCCGGTATCGAGAAAGTGCATCTGAAAGTACTGGTCGTGTCGATGCGCCTGCATGTCGCGGCCAAAAAAGGCCGCCATGCGGGCAAACGACTGATAGTGCACATCCTCGGTCCCCAGACTCTCATCGTAATCTTTGTTGATATCGATATTAGCGATTGAGGGCTGACACATGGGCACTCCTTAATGACTTTTCTGGGCGGCGAGTCCTGCCTCAGCGGCGGCGTCTTCCCGCGCACTCATCGGAATTCGGGTCAGCACCAGCGCGCCGACGACCAGCAGTCCGGCGACAAACCACAGTCCGGAGCTAAAGCTGCCGGTAGCATCACGCAAAATACCGATCAGCAGCGGGCTGACGGCGGATCCGATATTGCCGATAGCGTTGATGACCGCCAGCGCCACCGCCCGCGATTGCAGGCTGATCACCCGATCCGGGGTGGTCCAGAAAATCGCCATGGCGGTAAAAGAGCCCACGGAGGCCATAATGATGCCGATCAGCTGGATCAGCGCGTGGTGGGTGGCGGAGGCCAGCAGCCATCCGGCAGCGGCGAACAGATAGGGCAGGATGGTATGCATCTTGCGCTCTTTTCGCCGATCGGATCGCCGGCTCCACCAGATCATCCCGAAAATCGTACAGAACTGCGGAATCGCCGCCAGCATCCCGATCACAATGTTGCTACTGCCGGTGTTGAAGCTTTGCAGGATCTGCGGAGTCCAGATATTGATAGCGCTCAGGGTATTGGTCAGACAGAAGTAGGCGAGCGTGTACATCAGCACCGCCGGCGTCAGCACTTCCCGCAGGGTAGAGCGTCCGGAGGCTGGAATCACGGTGGCGCTTTCGCGCTCGCGTGCAATCATCGTTTTCAGCGCCTGCTTCTCCTCCTTATCCAGCCAGCTGGCCTGATCCGGGGTATCGTTGAGGAAGAACCAGGTCACCACGCCGAGCACCACCGACGGCAGCCCTTCCAGCAGGAAAAGCCACTGCCAGCCCTTCAGGTTCCACAGGCCATCAAGCGCCAGAATATAGCCGGAGAGGATAGAGCCAAGCATCATGGTCACCGGCATCGCTATCATAAACAGGGCGTTGGCGCGGGCGCGGTGATAGGCCGGGAACCACCAGGTCAGGTAGACCAGGATCCCTGGCAGGAAGCCGGCTTCAGCGATACCAACCAGCATGCGCAGGATATACAGCGTATGCGGGTTGGTGGCAAACATCGTACAGGTTGACGCGATCCCCCACACCACCATGATCCCGGCGATCCAGCGGCGGGCTCCGACCTTCGCCAGCATGATATTGCTGGGGATCCCGCACATCACGTAGGTGACGTAAAACAGCGTCGCCGCCAGGCCAAACATGGTGGAGGTCAGACCGAGATCTTTGCCCATCGTCAGCCCGGCGAAGCCGATATTAATGCGGTCCAGAAATGAGAAAACAAAAAGCACGAACAGGAAGGTGATAAGGCGGCGGAACAGCTTTTTGATCACCCGATTTTCTACTTCAACGACTTTATTTTCATTGTGTTGCAGGGTAGAGGTTGTCATGATGCACTCCACATTATCCGTTCAGTAGACGGATTTATTGTTATCAGTTGTGGTGGTGATTGCGTCGGTAAACCGTGCTGCCAGCGCTTCTGCGCCGCGGGCCAGCAGGGTGGTATCGACACCGACGGCGACGAACAGCGCCCCCAGCTCGAGGTAGCGTTTCGCCAGCTGTTCATTGGCCATCAGAATGCCCGGGGCTTTACCCGCCTCGCGAATCAGGACGATGGCGCTTTCAATGGCCGCCTGCACCTCAGGATGCTGCGGATTACCGCCGAAGCCCATATCCGCGCTCAGATCCGCCGGGCCGATAAACACGCCGTCGACGCCTTCTACCGCGAGAATCTGCGGTAGATTTTTCAACGCCTCGCGAGTTTCAATCTGCACCAGCACGCACATGGCATCGTTGGCCTGATGGATATAGTCCGGAACGCGGTTCCAGCGAGAAGCGCGCGCCAGGGCGCTGCCGACGCCGCGAATACCGGCCGGCGGATAGCGGGTGGCTTTCACCGCCAGCTGCGCTTCTTCGGCGTTTTGTACCATCGGCACCAGCAGCGTCTGTGCGCCGATATCCAGCAATTGCTTAATCTGCACCGGGTCATTCCACGACGGGCGAACCACCGGCTGGCTGGAGTAGGGGGCGATCGCCTGCAGTTGGGTCAACACCGTTTGTACATTATTCGGCGCGTGTTCGCCGTCAATCAGCAGCCAGTCAAACCCGGCGCCGGCCAGCAGTTCGGCGCTGTAGCTGCTGCACAGCCCCAGCCACAGGCCGATTTGTGGCCGTCCGGCCTGCAGCGCCTCTTTAAACGTGTTATTCATCATCTTCCCCTTACACAAAGCGGCAGCTGATTGCGCCCATGTTGCCGTAATCGACGTGGAAGGTATCACCCTTACGCGCCGGTACCGGGCGGGTAAACGAGCCGCCGAGGATGATCTGCCCGGCTTCCAGCTGGACATCGTATGGCGCCAGCTTATTCGCCAGCCAGGCGACGCCGTTTGCCGGATGGTTGAGCACCCCGGCGGCAACGCCGGTCTCTTCGATCACCCCGTTGCGGTACAGCAGGGCGGAGATCCAACGCAGATCCAGCTCGTCGGGCTTAATCGGCCGCCCGCCGAGGATCACCCCGGCGTTGGCGGCGTTATCGGAGATGGTGTCGAAGACTTTGCGCGGGCGCTGGGTTTGCGGATCGATGTTGTGGCAGCGGGCGTCGATCAGCTCCAGCGCCGGGATCACATAGTCGGTGGCGTTATAGACGTCGAACAGGGTGCAGTTCGGGCCACGCAGTGGTTTCGCCAGCACGAAAGCCAGCTCGACTTCAATCCGCGGCACGATAAAACGGTCGGTCGGAATGTCGCTACCGTCGTGAAAAAACATATCATCGAGCAGCGCGCCGTAGTCCGGCTCGCTAATTTGCGAACTGGCCTGCATCGCTTTTGAGGTCAGGCCGATCTTATGGCCCTTCAGCACCCGCCCTTCGGCGATCTTCATCTCAACCCACTCGCGCTGGACGGCGTAGGCGTCCTCAATGGTGATCGACGGATAATCCAGCGAGATCGCGCGGATCTGCTCACGTTGTTTTTCGGCCTGATTCAGTCGCTGGGCGATCAGGGTGCGGGTTTGTTTATCGAGCATAGTGGCTTCCTGTTACCTCGTTCGGTGTCGCGGTGTCGCGGCGCCGGGTGGCGCTACGCTTACCCGGCCTACGGTTGGTGCATTGTTCTGGCCGTTGTCGACCCGGTGGCGCGCTATTTAAACAAGGCGTGGACATTATTCTGTTTGTAGTTCAGCGTCGGGTGCAGTTCTTCAATCTCAAATGACAGCGCCAGATAGCGGCTCTCCATCAGAGCGGCGAAGTGGCTTTTTATCAGCCCAAACAGCATTTCGCCGACCTCTTCACGGCTCTCCAGGCTACGCCCGCTGCCGATTTTCAGCGTCATATGCACGAAGGCGTAATCCTGCTTGCCGTCGGCCATCTGCCAGGTGTCCAGCCAGATGGCGCGGCTGCGGATGCCACCCAGCGGGAAGATGCCGGTGGCGGCCAGCGCCTGATTGACCTGGGCGAACAGGCCGGGTAAATCAGCCTGTTCGCGGATGTTGTCGGTACACTCAGCGATAAAATGCGGCATGGTGGCTCCTTACGCCTGGGCCGGAAGCGGGAACACAGCGTTGACCTGGCCGGTGCCGGAACTGGCGAACAGGTCGGTAATAAACTCCACCTTGCCGTCATATTTATCCCAGCCGAGCACGCCGAGCAGCATCACCGTGTCGTGCATATTGCCTTCGCCGTAGCAGTAGTCGGCATATTCCGGCAGCATGGTGCAGAACTCTTTGAACTTGCCTTCACGCCACAGCTTGACCACGCGTTCATCCATCTGATGATCAAACTCGCGGGTGTAGCTGTTCATCCCCTCTTCGGCGCGCTGGTCGTCGATAAAGCGGTGCGACAGTGAGCCGCTGGCGAAGACCGCCACGGTACCGTCATACTTTTCAATGGCTTTAACGATGGCTTCGCCCAGCTTGCGGCTGTCGGCAAAATCGTGAACGGTGCAGAACGCGGAAATCGACACCACTTTGAAATGCTTATCGCTGTTCATGTAGCGCATCGGCACCAGCGTGCCGTACTCCAGCTTCAGGCTGGGGATGTTGTGCGCTTTCGCCCGCACGCCCAGTTTGACCGCTTCGTCGGCAATCATCTGACCCAGCTCCGGGTTGCCGTCGTAGTCGTAGGTCATATCGCGGATAAAGTGCGGCAGTTCGTTGCTGGTATAGACGCCTTTGAAATGGTCGGCGCAGTTAATGTGGTAGGCGCTGTTGACCAGCCAGTGGGTATCGAAAACGATAATGGTATCGACGCCCATTTCTCGGCAGCGCTTGCCAATTTCTTTATGGCCGTCGATGGCAGCCTGACGACAACCATGATTTTTCCCCGGCAGTTCAGAGAGATACATTGACGGCACGTGAGTGATTTTGGCGGCTAACGCTAATTTGCCCATGCGGTGTTCTCCTTACATAACCTGAATAGTATGAGCCGCAGCCCGCCAGGGTGCGGCTCGACGGATGACGGTTATACGCCCCATTTCGGGATCGGATGGTCACCCATGGAAATACAGACGTTTTTCATTTCGGCGAACACTTCAAAGCTGTACTCGCCGCCTTCGCGGCCGGTGCCGGAGGCTTTCACGCCGCCAAACGGCTGGCGCAGGTCGCGGACGTTCTGGGTATTGACGAACACCATGCCGGCTTCAATACCGCGCGCCAGACGCAGCACTTTGCTGATGTCCTGGGTCCAGATGTAGGACGCCAGGCCATACTCGATGTCGTTCGCCAGGCGCAGCCCTTCCGCTTCGTCTTTAAACGGCAGCAGGCAGGCCACCGGGCCAAAAATCTCTTCTTGCGCAACGCGCATGCGGTTATCGACGTCCGCCAGCACCGTCGGACGCAGGAAGTTGCCGCCTTGCAGATGCGCAGGCAGATCGGACGGCTTGTCCGGGCCGCCGGCCAGCAGGGTGGCGCCTTCCTCGATGCCGAGGCGAATATAGCCGGAGACTTTTTCCCAGTGCTGCTTGCTGATCAGCGCCCCGACCTGGGTATTCGGATCGGTCGGATCGCCGACGCGCAGGCGGTTAGCGCGTTCGGCAAAGCGTTTAACGAATTCCGGGTAGATGCTCTGCTGAATGAAGATGCGCGACCCGGCGGTACAGCGTTCGCCGTTGATTGAGAAGATGGTGAACAGGGCGGCATCCAGCGCGCGCTCGATATCGGCATCTTCAAAAATCAGCACCGGTGATTTACCGCCCAGCTCCATGGAGTACTTCTTCAGACCGGCATTTTTCATGATGTTGCGCCCGGTGGCGGTACCACCGGTAAACGACACTGCGCGGACGTCGTGATGACGCACCAGGGCATCGCCGGCGCTGGCGCCGTAGCCCTGCACCACGTTGAGTACGCCGGCCGGAATACCGGCTTCCAGCGCCAGTTCGCCCAGACGATCGGCGGTCAACGGCGACAGCTCAGACATCTTCAGCACCGCGGTATTGCCCAGCGCCAGGCACGGCGCGACCTTCCAGGTGGCGGTCATAAACGGCACGTTCCACGGCGACACCAGCGCGCATACGCCGACCGGCTGCACGAGGGTGTAGTTGAGCATCTTGTCGTCAACCGGATAGGTCTTGCCGTTCATCTGCTGGCACACTTCGGCGAAAAACTCGAAATTGTGCGAAGCGCGCGGGATCAGCACATTTTTGGTCTGATGAATCGGCAGGCCGGTATCGGCGGTTTCCATCGCCGCGATCTCCGGGACGTTCTGGTCAATCAGATCGCCCAGGCGGCGCATCAGGCGCGCGCGCTCTTTCATCGGCAGGTTGGCCCATTTCGGGAACGCTTCTTTCGCGGCGGCAACGGCCTGATTCACTTCGGCTTCACCGCCGGAGGCGACTTCCGCCAGCACTTCGCCGGTGGCCGGGTTGGTGGTATGGAAATATTCTGCGCCCGCGACGTTTTTGCCGTTGATCCAATGGTTAATTTTTTTCATGACAGCTTCTCCTCATACGCTTGCTGGCTGATGATGCGGTTGACCAGGCGGCCGACGCCTTCGACTTCGACGATCGCTTCGTCACCCGGCACCACGTCGGACAGCCCTTTCGGCGTGCCGGTGGCGATCATGTCGCCCGGTTGCAGGGTCATGAATTCACTCAGGTAAGCGATCAGGAACGGGATGCTGAAGATCAGATCGGCCGTCGTGCCCTGCTGGCGCAGCTCGCCGTTGACCCAGGTGCGCAGAGTCAGGTTATGCGGATCCGGGATCGCCTCTTTGCTCACGATCCACGGCCCGATAGGGGTCAGGGTGTCGCGGCTTTTTACCCGCAGATTCGGCCGGTAGTAATTTTCCAGATAGTCGCGAATGGCGTAGTCATTACAGACGGTGTAGCCGGCGACATAGTCCATGGCATCGGCTTCGGCGACGCGGCGCGCGGTTTTGCCTATCACCACCACCAGTTCGGCTTCGTAATGCATGTACTCCACGTTGTCCGGGCGTACCGACTCTTGTTCATGACCGATAAAGGTGTTCGGCGCTTTGATAAAGACCAGCGGCTCTTCCGGCGGCTTAAACTCCAGCTCGCTGGCGTGGTCGGCATAGTTCAGACCCAGCGCGAACAGCGTTCCGTCGGCGGGAGGCAGCCAGCGAAAGTCGCCTGCTTGAAGCAGGGTGCCATCGGCGAGGCGAACCTGGTCGCGTTCATCGACCTGTACGTCGTAGCGAGCGCCTTGCCATTCAATACGTGCCTGTTTCATGCCAGCTCTCCTTCTGCAACAACCGGGTTTTCCAGCGCCGGGAAACCTTCGGCGAGGATCCGCACGCGATCGCCGGGCTGCAGCGTGACGCGGGCGTGAGGGGTGCCGATCAGAATGGCATCGCCGGGATTCAGGGTGGCAAACTCGCTCAGCGCGCTTAACAGTTCGGCGGCATTGCGCTGTAGATCGCCGGTATTCCAGCTGTCGGCCTCGCGGCCGTTGATTTCAGTGATGATGGTCAGATTGTCCACGCTATCCACCGGGGCGAGGGAACCGATCGGGCAGAAGCCATCGCGGCATTTGGCCTTAATCGCCGGGCGGTAAAAGCTCTCTTCCGGCAGGCTGACGTCATTGGCCAGCGCATAGCCGGCGATAAAAGAGGCGGCGGCGTCGGCGGAAACCTTACGCGCGGTTTTGCCGACAATCAGCGCGACGGTTGCGCCGCTCTGCACGGTTTCACCCTGCGGATAGGGAATTGCCTCGCCGGCACCGATGACGGTATTGCGGGGTTTGATAAACCAGACCGCGGTTTTCGGCGGCGTTTTGTAAGGGGCCTGTTGGAACGCATCGCGCCAGGCGTCAAGCTGGCTGCGATGGTTGAGCGCAACGGCGAAGATGGTACCTTTCATTCACCACTCCTCTGGTACTGATGTCGGATGCTAAGGGATATTCATTAATATGTTAATGATCATCTTTTATTCCTTGTGGCGGAGTTTGGCAAACAGAAGTGAATGTTTTGTGATCTGATTAACAATAAATTTACAGTATAAAATTTTATATGTTATTAATCAGTTTGTTATGGTTTTTTGTTGTCTCGGCTGGTACTTTTCAGGTGCAGAAACCGGTTGCGTCATGGCAGGATAGGCGCTAATTATTAACTTATTAATAAACATAAGAGTGCGATGTTGAGGGTATGTGATGCATGATTCGTTAACCATTGCGTTGTTGCAGGCGCGGGAAGCGGCGATGGGCCATTTCCGACCGATCGTTAAACGCCATAATCTCACCGAGCAGCAGTGGCGTATTGTGCGCATCCTTGCGGAAAATCCGTCGATGGACTTTCACGATCTGGCGTTCCGCGCCTGTATCCTGCGCCCCAGCCTGACCGGTATTCTGACCCGTATGGAGCGCGACGGTCTGGTGCTGCGTCTCAAGCCGGTCAACGATCAGCGCAAGTTGTATATTTCGCTGACGCCGGCGGGCTACACGCTGTATGAAAGCGCGCAGGCGCAGGTGGAAGAGGCCTATCGCCTGATTGAAGCGCAGTTCACCAGTGAAAAGATGCAGCAGCTGACCGCGCTGCTGGAAGAGTTTATTGCGCTCGGCAACCGTCAGGGCACCGGGCGCAGTGATGAAAGTGATGAGGAAGAGTAGATCAGCGCATTGTTCGGGGGTCGGCCAGCGCGATAAGGGTTTCGGTTCTGGCGGGAGAGAGCGGTTCGCGCGGCTGCGGTAGCGGCCAGCCGTACAGCCAGCGGGCGGTGGTCGCGCAGGTTTTCCCCTGACAGGCGCCCATTCCGCAGCGGCGGGTCAGTTTTGCCTGGTGCCAGCTATCGGCATCGGCTACTTCGCCGCAGCGCACATCTTCACAGCGGCACAGCAGGCTATCCGGCGTGGCGGCGTTTTTCAGGCTCTCTGCCAGGGTGAATGTGCGGTTGACCGCCTGAGCAAATGTCTGCCAGCGCTCGCGACGGGCAAAGTGGGCCTGGGCGCAAGCCTCGGCGTCAGCTGCCGCAAAGCCGGCAATTTCACCCTCTGCCAGCGCCAGTTCGCTGCCACCGAAGCCGGTGCATTCGCCCGCGGCGTAGATGTTGGCGACGCTGGTCTGCTGCCAGCGATTCACCGCTATTGCCTCGTCAGCTATCGTGCAGCCGAAGTGCAGCGCGGTTTCAATATTGGGTACCAGGCCGTAACCGATAGCCAGCCGCTGGCAGGCGATTGTCCGCTCTACGCCGCGAGCATCGCGCAGCGTAATGGCTTCAAGCTGCGTCTCGCCATGGGCGCGAATCACCTGACTACCGCTGAGATAGCGTCGCGGGGCGAGGGTGGCCAACTGGCGAAGTTTTTCCGGCCAACGCCACAGGCTGCTGCCAAAACGCAGTAAGGCGCTGAGCGGGGCCTGCTCAACAATCTGTCGTACTTCACCTCCGCTTTTTTTCACCGTTGCGGCCACCGCCAGCAGCAGCGGACCGCTGCCGGCAATCACCACCTTTTGCCCCCGCAGCGTCAGACCGTGTTTAATTTGCGCCTGTAACCCCCCGGCGCCGGTGACGCCGGGCAGCGTCCAGCCGGGGAAAGGCAGCGAGAGTTCGCGTGCGCCGCAGCAGAGGATCAGTTTTTGCCATTCGACAACCCCGCTGTCGTCGGCGGTTTCGAACAGGACGCGATGTGCCGAAGGGCGGGCGATAAGCCGGGCGCCGTTCAGCGAGGTGATGTTTTTCTCCGCGGCAACGGCTTCCCGGTAGCGGCGTGCCAGAGCAGGGAGCTGCACCTGCGGACCCTCGCGCCAGATCTGCCCGCCGGGGCGCGGATTATCGTCGAGGATCACGACCTGCTTACCGCAGGATGCGGCCGCCAGCGCGGCGGCGAGACCCGCCGGGCCGGAGCCGAGAATCAGAATGTCACAACGCAGGGTTTGCATGGCAGCTCCTTTCAATCGTCATTCCGGGCTGGCACAGCGTCTGGCAGGCCAGTACCCGCCGTCCGTTGACGGCCACCCGACACTCCTGGCAAATGCCCATGCCGCAAAAAGGGGCGCGGGGCTGGCCGCCGACGGCTATGCGTGTGGTGGGATTCGCCGTCAATGACAGCGCTGCCGCGACGCTGATTCCCACCGGCACATCGCGTTTTTCACCTTCAATCATCACCGGGATAGTCTGGCTCATGCGATAGCCTCTTTTTTCAGCAGGCGGGCCGGGAGCCACGCGTCGGGGGCTAACGGACTGCGTTCGCCCAATAGCTGGGCGACGAGTAGCGCCGCGCTGGCGGGGGCGGTGGTGACGCCGAGCCCTTCATGACCCAGCGCCAGCCACAGACCGGGACGTGACGGGTGGGGACCAATCAGGGGATTTCCGTCCTCTGATGCGGCGCGAAAGCCGCTCCAGCAGCGGATAATATTCAGCCCGGCGAGGGGGGGCAGGAAGTGCCGGGCACGGTCGAGCATCTGTGCCAGCAGCGGCAAATCCAGCTGGCGTTCTGAGTGATCAAACTGCCGCGAAGAGCCGATCAGCAGCTGTCCGGTGGGGCGCGGCTGCACGTTAAACGCCACCGAGGTACCGCCGCCGTGGGCGCTGGCGCCGTAGCCCAGTTCGACAAGCTGATGATGGAGTAACGGGCCGTAGCGGTCGGTGATCGCCAGCTGACCTTTCTTGGGCCGCAGCCAGTTTTCCCCCAGCAGCCCATTGGCGCCGAGGCCGCAGGCGACCACGATAGCCGGCGCCCGCAGCCGTTTTCCGCTGGTCAGCGTCACCGCCGGCTCGGCGATTTCCGTGGCGCCTTCGCTGAGACAGGTCAGGTTGTCTCCCGCGTCGGCGATAAACCAGCGCGCGACTTCAGGGGCATAGACGATACCGTCGCCGGGCACCCACAGCCCACCCTGCAGGCCGGCACGCAGCAGCGGTTCTCGCTGCGTCAACTGTGTGGGGGTCTGCATCTCGCTGGAGACCTGATATGCGGCCATTCGCCGCTGCTTCTCCCGGGCAATCTCCAGCTCCTGGGGAGTTTCCGCCAGCCACAGAGTGCCGCAGCCGCGCCAGGCGCAGCGCTCGGGCATCCGCGGCGTGAGGGTGCGCCAGCATGCCAGTGACCAGGCGGAGAGCGCGAGTTCGGCGGGATCGTCATCCATACACACCAGATGGCCCATGCCGGCTGCGGTGGCGCCCGGCTGGCGATCGTCGAGCAAAATCACTTTTTGCCCGCGTTTCGCCAGCTGCCATGCGCAGGCGGCGCCGACGATCCCGGCACCGATCACGATGACATCGCCGTGGTTCACGACACGATCCCCCAGCAGAAGGGATCGTCCGGGTTGAGGATCAGCCGGGTATCGCCGCAAACCCAGGCTTCGCCGCGGATCGTCGGAATGATACCGGCGTCGCTGCGCGTATAGCTGGCGGTAAACTGACTGCCGATAATACTGGCCTGGCGCCAGAGTTCGCCGGGCTGCAGCTTGCCATCTTCGGCCAGACAGGCCAGTTTGGCGCTGGTTCCGGTGCCGCACGGCGAGCGATCCCAGGCTTTCCCCGGGCACAGTACGAAACTGCGGCTGTCGGCATCGGCGGCGTCGGCAAAGAGTTCGATATGGTCGATTTCGCCGCCGTCATCGCCGCGGATCCCGGCGGCTTCCAGCCCTGCACGTACGGCCCACGCATACTCGGTAAGCTGCGGAATTTGGGCGGGTTCGAGGGTGAAGGGATGATCGTTGATGAGGAAAAACCAGTTGCCTCCCCAGGCAATATCACCGGTGACGGTTCCCACCGATGTGCTGACGCTGAGCTGTTTTTTACCGCGCCGGGCCGGAACATTCTCCACCGAGACGCTGCCATCTTCATGTAGCGTTGCGCTGACGTTGCCCACCGGCGTTTCAATCAGATGGGTGCCAGGCTTGATGCGACCAAGCCATGCCAGCGAAGCGATAAGCCCGATGGTGCCATGCCCACACATGTTCAGAAAGCCGGCATTGTTGAAGAAAATCACCCCGGCGGTTGCCTGCGGTGAGACCGGCTTGCACAGCAGCGCCCCCACCAGCACATCGTTGCCGCGCGGCTCCAGGATAACCGCCTGGCGCCAGAGATCGAATTCGCGGGCGAAACGTTCGCGGCGCTCCGCCATGCTGCCGTTACCGAGATCCGGAAAACCGTCCACAATCAGGCGGGTCGGTTCGCCGCCGGTATGAGAATCAATGGCTCTGAGTTCAATGGGGTGACGTGGCGCAGTCATGGCTATCTCCGGAGGTTAACGATTTGTTTCATCATGCTGGCGCAACAGACCGCCTCCGGCTTGAACGCTTTCGCCAGAGAAAATGACGAAATCGGCACAATAAACGGCGGCGCCTGTTTATGAATGACATAGTTATTTCTTATTAATCATTCGCTTATTGCTGTGGTAAACCGAAAGTCGCGATCGCGCCAGCGGCGTACTCAGGGGAAAATATAAACCGGAGTCAGGATCGCAAAACGCGGTATTGCCGCTTGATGTGTTACCAAAAGGTGAATAAATATCCTCCCGTCACCCGCCATGAGGAAGCCTTATGTTCTGTGTTACTGCTGCTGCTTCGGAGCACGCTCCGGTTGAGGATACGGATCTGGCCGTGGATGAGCTGAGCCAGATTTGCGAAGGGCTGGCGCGCCAGCGCCCGGAAAACATGCCATCGTTGCTCAATGCGCTGGCGCTCATCGCGCCGCTGCTGAACGCGATTCCCCATGTGGTTTTTTTTATCAAAGATGCCCAGGCGCGCTACCTGCTGGCGAACCTGACGCTGGCTCGTCGCTGCGGCTTTAAAAGCGTCTCCTTGCTGTTAGGCAAAACCTCGGCCGACGTCTTTCCATCGGCGCTGGGGCAGGGCTATACCGAACAGGATCTGCGGGTGTTGAGAGAGGGGGTGACCCTGCGCGACCAGCTCGAAATGCACCTCTATAACGGGCGTGAACGCGGCTGGTGTCTGACGCAAAAGCTGGCGCTGCGCGATGTTCACGGCCAGGTGATCGGCATGGCAGGGATCTCGCACGATCTTCAGGAGGCGCATGCCCGACATCCTGCCTGGCAGCGGCTGGCGATCGTCGATGATCATATTCGTCGCCACTACCATCGCCCGATCACCATGGAAGAGCTGACCGGGTTAAGCGGCATGTCCGTGGCGCAGATCGAACGCTATTGCAAACGGATCTTTCACCTCACGCCGCGGCAAATGATCCACAAGGTCCGCCTCGAAAAAGCCACCGAGCTGCTGGCGGGAGAGACGCCGATTACCGATATTGCGCTGCAGTGCGGCTATACCGATCACAGCGCCTTCAGCCGTCAATTTAAAGCGATGACCGGCTCCACGCCGCGCGATTTTCGCCTGACGCTGGCGGGATAATCGTCGGCTCACACTTTTTGCGACTGTGCTAATTTCGTCATCGTATTGGAAGAAAACCGACAAGCCGCCGGGTCCATGAAACGTCAATCTGTCAGTGAAAATTCACCATTCATTCACTTTGACTTAACAAAATGACGACAAGGAACCGAGCATGAGCAAAAAAGCGATTCACTGGAGCGGCGTATTTCCGGCAGTCAGCACGCAGTTTCGTCAAGATTACTCCCTCGATTTAGATGCCACCCATGCGGTGATGAAAAACCTGGTCAGAGACGGCGTCTCCGGGCTGGTGGTGTGCGGCAGCGTCGGGGAAAACACCTCGCTGACAACCGAGGAAAAACTGCAGATTATTGAAGTGGCGAAGGATGCGGAGGGCGGCAAAATTCCGGTGATCGCCGGGGTCGCCGAGTTCACTACCGCGTTTGCGCAGAAGATGGCGAAAGAGGCCGAGCGCGTTGGCGTCGACGGGATTATGGTGATGCCGGCGCTGGTCTACTCCTCGAAGCCGCACGAAACCGCCGCCCACTTCCGCAGCGTGGCCACCGCCACCGACCTGCCGATTATGGTTTATAACAACCCGCCGATTTACAAGAACGACGTCACGCCAGATATCCTCGCCACCCTCACCGATTGCGACAATATCGTCTGCTTCAAAGACTCATCCGGGGACACCCGTCGTTTCGTCGATCTGCGTAACACCGTCGGCGACCGCTTCGTGCTGTTCGCCGGGCTGGATGATGTGGTGGTGGAGAGCATCGCCGTGGGCGCGGAAGGGTGGATTTCCGGCATGTCGAACGCTTTCCCGCGCGAAGGCGAAACCCTGTTCCGTCTTGCCGCACAGAAACGCTATGACGAAGCCATGGCGCTGTATCGCTGGTTTATGCCGCTGCTGCACCTCGATGCGCGTCCGGATCTGGTGCAGTGCATCAAGCTGTGCGAAGAGCTGCTGGGACGCGGCAGCGCCGTCACCCGTCCGCCGCGTCTGGCGCTGGAAGGGGAGACCCGTCAGCAGGTGGTGAACATCGTGGAACAGGCGCTGGCGACGCGTCCTGTGCTGCCGGACGTGGGCCTGTGAGGCGGGGAGCGACGATGAGCGAAACAGAAATGACGGCGGGTCGGCAGTTTATCGCCGGGCGCCGCGTCGCCAGCGGCGAAGCCACGCTCCTCAGCCTGAAGGCTGCGGACGGCGAGGCCACCGGCCACCGTTTTTATCCGGCCTCCCGGGAGGAGGCCGCACTGGCGGCGCAGGCGGCGGCGCAGGCTTTTGCCGCCTATTCCGGAACCTCGCCAGAGACGCGCGCGCGCTTTCTGGAGACCATTGCCGATGAACTGGACGGGCTGGGCGAGAGCTTTTTTGCCATTGCCCATGCTGAGACCGCGCTGCCGCTGGCGCGTTTACAGGGCGAGCGGGCACGCACCAGCGGTCAGCTGCGGATGTTTGCCGGTCTGTTACGCCGCGGCGATGTTCTGGGGGCGCGCATTGATACGGCGCTGCCGGCGCGTCAACCCTTACCGCGAGCGGATCTGCGCCAGTATCAGGTGGCGCTTGGCCCGGTTGCGGTATTCGGCGCCAGCAACTTTCCGTTGGCCTTTTCTACCGCCGGCGGCGATACCGCCTCGGCGCTGGCGGCCGGTTGCCCGGTGGTGGTTAAGGCTCATCCCGGACATATGGCAACCGCAGAGCAGACGGCGCAGGCCATTGTGCGGGCGGTGGAGAAATGCGCCTTGCCCGGCGGGGTGTTCAACATGATTTTTGGTACCGATATCGGGGTCGAACTGGTGCGCCATCCGGCGATTCAGGCGGTGGGATTCACCGGCTCGCTGACGGGGGGGAAAGCACTACTCCAGCTGGCGCAGCAGCGCCCGCAACCAATCCCGCTGTTTGCGGAAATGTCGGCGATTAATCCGCTGATTATTCTGCCCCAGGCGCTCGCCGCGCGCGCGGCGTCGCTGGCCAAAGATCTGGTGGCGTCGTTTACCCTCGGCGGCGGGCAATTTTGTACTCGCCCAGGGTTGATTCTGGCGCTCAAGGGCGAAGGGCTGACGCGCTTTACTGCCGCGTTATGTGAACAGGTTCAGGCCGCGCCCGCTCAGGTTCTGCTCAATGCGCCGACCCTGCAACACTATCGCGCCGGTGTCGAGACGCTCGACGCCTGTCCGGGTGTGCAGCGGCTGGCCAGCGGTGAAGCGGCCTGCGGCCAGCGGGCGCAGGCGTTGTTGTACCTGGCGACGGCGGAGGCGTTCATGGCGCCGGATAGCGTGCTGCAAACCGAGGTGTTTGGCCCGCTGTCGGTACTGGTGGAAGTGGCGGACGAGACGCAGATGATGGCGCTGGTCAGTACGCTGCAGGGACAGCTGACGGCGACGCTGCATGCCGATACGGACGATCGTCCCCTGGCGGCGCGTCTGCTGCCGCTGCTCAGCGATAAAGCCGGACGGGTGCTGTTCAACGGCTATCCTACCGGCGTGGAAGTGTGCGATGCGATGGTGCACGGCGGCCCCTGGCCGGCCACCACCGACGCGCGCGGCACATCGGTTGGGACCCGGGCGATCGAACGTTTTCTGCGGCCGGTTTGTCTGCAGAACGCCCCTGCCGCGTTGCTGCCGCCGGCCTTGCAGGATGCTAACCCTTTAAACCTGCTGCGCCTGGTGAACGGCCAGTGGACCCGGGAAGCGATTTCCCCCTCATGTTGACGGAAGGGCATCACGATGACTATTCACACTACGCATAACAGTCAAACCCGCGTTGCTGAGTCGGGTAAGTTTAAAAAGCAGCTGACCTTAACCGATCTGACGTTTATTGGCCTGGGGGCGATTTTTGGTTCCGGCTGGCTCTTTGCCGCCAGCCACGTCGCGTCGATTGCCGGGCCCGCCGGGATCGCCTCCTGGGTGATCGGCGGCTTTGCGGTTTTGCTGCTGGGCATCGTTTACTGCGAACTGGGGGCGGCGCTGCCGCGCGCAGGGGGGATTATCCGTTATCCGGTCTTTTCGCACGGTGAGCTGATGGGGTATCTGCTCGGCTTTATTACGCTGATTGCCTTCTCAAGCCTGATTTCTATCGAAATTGTCGCCGCCCGTCAGTATGCCGCCGCCTGGTTCCCGGCGCTGACCCAGCCGGGATCCAGCTCGCCGACTCTGCTGGGCTGGGTGGTGCAGTTCCTGCTGCTGTGCTTTTTCTTTGCGCTTAACTACTACAGCGTCAAAACCTTTGCCCGCTCGAATAACTTTATCAGCGTGCTGAAGTTTCTGGTGCCGCTGCTGGTAGTGATTACCCTGTTCACCTTCTTTAAGCCGGAAAACCTGCATACTCAGGGGATTGCGCCGTTTGGGATGTCCGGGGTGGAAGCGGCGATCAGCGCCGGCGGGATTATCTTTGCCTATCTGGGGCTGACGCCGATTATTTCCGTTGCCAGCGAGGTTCAGCATCCGCAGCGCACGATCCCGGTGGCGCTGATTCTGTCGGTGGTGCTATCGACCATTATCTATGTGCTGCTGCAGCTGGCGTTTCTCGGCAGCATTCCGACGGAAATGTTAAGCGGCGGCTGGGCGGAAGTGAGTAAACAGTTCTCGCTGCCGTATCGCGATATCGCTATCACTCTCGGTATGGGCTGGCTGGCCTTTATGGTGATTAGCGACGCGATCATCTCCCCGAGCGGCACCGGCAATATTTACATGAACGCCACGCCGCGCGTTATCTACGGCTGGGCGAAAGCCGGAACCTTTTTTAAAGCCTTTACCCACATTGATAAAGAGTCCGGCATTCCGCGTCCGGCCCTGTGGTTGACCTTCGGTCTGTCCATCTTCTGGACGCTGCCGTTCCCCTCCTGGGAGCAGCTGATCAGCGTGGTCTCGGCCGCGCTGGTGTTGAGCTATGCGATCGCGCCGGTGACCGCCGCAGGGCTGCGCCGTAACGCGCCGGATCTGCCGCGTCCCTTCCGCGTGCGGGCGTTCGCGATTATTGGGCCGGTGTCGTTTATGATCTCCGCGCTGATCGTCTACTGGTCCGGCTGGACCACGCTCTCCTGGCTGCTGGGGCTGCAAATCGTCATGTTTGTGGTCTACATCCTGTGCAAAGGCAAAGTGCCGGTACATACCGTCAGCCTGGCGCAACAGGTGAAATCCTCGCTGTGGCTGATCGTCTTCTATGCGCTGATCATGCTCTTTTCCTGGTTGGGCAGTTTTGGTGGTACTAATGAGATAGCTCACCCCTGGGATACGGTGCTGGTAGCGGTGATGTCGCTGGGAATTTATTACTGGGGCGCGCGCAGCTGTCTCCCCCAGGCTAATTTTAGCGGAGACGAAGAAGAGTAGAGGAGAAGGTCATGGAAACGGTAACCCTGTCGTTACCCGAAGCTTATGCGCTGGCGATGCGGGCGCTGAGCGCTAATGGATTCAGCGAGGATCACGCGGCGGCGGTAGCGCGCAACGTCACCGGCGGGGAGCGTGATGGCTGCGCTTCCCACGGCCTGTGGCGGCTACTGGGGATCGTGGACACCCTGCGTAAAGGTAAGGTCTCCCCGGATGCCGAACCGCAGATTGACGATCGGGCGCCGGGGATTGTGCGCGTCGATGCCGGCGGCGCGTTTTCGCTGCTGGCGTTTGAGCGGGCGCTGCCGCTGCTGGTGGAGAAGGCGCGCCGCAGCGGTATCGCCGCGCTGGCCATCAACCGCTGCGTGCATTTTTCGGCGCTGTTTGCCGATATCGAACCGTTGACGGATGCCGGCCTGGTCGGGCTGGCCTGCACGCCGGGCCATGCATGGGTGGCGCCTGCAGGCGGCAGCCTGCCGCTGTTTGGCACCAATCCTGTCGCCTTTGGCTGGCCGCGGGGGGATAAGCCGCCGTTTATTTTTGATATGGCCACCAGCGTGGCGGCGCGCGGCGAGATTCAACTGCATCAACGTGCCGGGAAAGCGTTACCGGAAGGATGGGGGATTGATCGTCAGGGCCAGCCGACTACGGACGCCGGAGCGGTGCTGGCCGGGGCGATGCTGACCTTTGGTGGCTATAAAGGATCGGCGCTGGCGGCGATGGTCGAGCTGCTTGCCGGGCCGCTGATTGGCGACATGACCAGCGCGGAATCGCTGGCGTGGGACGGTGGCGCGGGCGGGCTACCCTACGGCGGCGAGCTGATTCTGGCGCTGGATCCGCAGCGGTTCCTCGGTGCGGAGGCTGATGCACATCTGGCTCGCGCGGAGACGCTGTTTAACAGCATGCAGGCGCAAGGGGCGAGACTCCCGGGCGAACGGCGCTATCTCTGCCGCCAGGAGAGTGAATGCCAGGGCGTCACCATTAGCCGTTCGTTGTTTGATGAGATTTCCGCGTTGAGCGAGTAGTTGAACCGCCCGCGGAGTTATCGGGGCCTTGGGCGACAGGAGAGCGGCGGTTTCCCCGGCGGCGTTGTGCTTGCCGGGGCGACAGGAGAGCGGCGGTTTCCCCGGTGGCGCTACGCTTACCGGGGCTACAGGAGAGCGGCGGTTTCCCCGGCGGCGTTGTGCTTACCGGGGGACAGGAGAGCGGCGGTTTCCCCGGTGGCGTTGTGCTTACCGGGGCGACAGGAGAGCGGCGGTTTCCCCGGCGGCGTTGTGCTTGCCGGGGCGACAGAGAGTGGCGGTTTCCCCGGTGGCGCTACGCTTACCGGGGCGACAGGAGAGCGGCGGTTTCCCCGGCGGCGTTGTGCTTACCGGGGGACAGGAGAGCGGCGGTTTCCCCGGCGGCGTTGTGCTTGCCGGGGCGACAGGAGAGCGGCGGTTTCCCCGGCGGCGTTGTGCTTGACGGGGCGACAGAGAGCGGCGGTTTCTGGCAACCGAATAAGACGTCAGCCGCTAACCGTAAACGTCATCAGAACAAGGTGTCCAGCTCCTCGAGCACGTGGTACTCGTCATCCACCAGCAGCAGGGTTTTCCACTTATCGAAGGTCAGACACGGATGAGAGGTGCCAAACAGCACAATATCGCCGACCTGCACATCGCAGCCCGGCGCCAGGCGCAGCATGCAGTGCTGATCCATAATCCCGACGCTGACTATCTCGTCGGCCTGCAGAGGTAATGCTTTGCCGTGGCGATAGTGGGCGACAGGCTGTGGGAGTCCGGCATCGAAGGCGCAGTCGCGCTTGCCGAAATTGACCACCGCGCGATCCGCCTCCGGGACCGACTGCACCATCGCCATCAGCTCCAGCGCAGAGGTCAGGTCGCCGCCGAGATCGCAGGCGATCGGATCGCGGGCGATCAGCTCCTGCCGGGCAATCTCATAGATCCCCACATCATGAGTGATGTAACAGCCCGGTCGGATCACCACCCGGCAGCGATCCGGCTTCTGTGCGGCCAGCCACACGTTGCACACCACGTCATACCAGACGGTCCCCGCGCCGGTCAGAATAAACTCACCCTCAACCAACGGCGCCATCTGGCAGGCGAGCCCGGCGGCCTGACGCAGCAGCGCTTCAACCTGCGGCTGCGGATCGTCGCCGTGCAGCACCCCTTCGTACAGTTCCAGCCCGCGAAGCGTCAGGCCCGGTAGCGTGGCGACCTCCTGGGCCAGCGCCAGCGCCGCGTCCACGCTCCGGCAGCCGCAGCGCCCGCCGGGAACGCCCAGCTCAATGAGAACGTCCAGCGTTTGCTGGCGCGCGCTGAAGAACGCCGACAGAGTGCGGGCATTCGCCAGGCTATCCACGCAGCAGATAAAATCCACCGCCCGGTAATGGGCCTTCAGTTGTGAAACCACCTGCATGTTGGCCTGACCGACCAGCTGATTGACCATTAAGACGCGCTCAATTCCGCTGGCCATCGCTGCGCTGGCCTGCCAGGCGCTTCCCACCCCGATACCCCATGCTCCCGCCCGCTGCTGGGCCTGAAAAATCCATGGCGTCATCGTCGTTTTCCCGTGCGGCGCCAGCGAGACGCCGCGGGTATCGGCATAGCGCTGCATCCAGGCAATGTTATTTTCCAGCGCTGTTTTTTTCACCAGCGCCGCGGGCAGGCAGACCTCTTCAGCCAGCAGGTTGGCCGGGCAGGCCATGACGGCGGATTTATGCGGGACAAGCGTATCGGAGTGGTATTTCATAACACTATCCTTTAAAGGTTCAGGTACGGGTTTCAGATGGGTATCATATATAACTTGTTGATATTAATTGTTTTAATACTTAAATATTATCCGTTGTGAATAAAAGTATCACAAAATGATCTGGGTTTTGCGTAGTTTTCCACTGTTTTTCCACCTTGTAAATGGTTAACTTGTCGGCATAGTCGAAAGGGAGTAATTGCAAATGAAGGTTGACTGGCTTTTCAAGAACGTCACGGTGATTGATGGAAGCGGCGGACCGCAGTATCGCGGCGACGTGGCGGTGAAGGGCGATCGTATTGTCGACATCGCGCCGGCGTTGAATGTGGCGGCTGACCGCGAGATTGACGGCGAGGGGCGCGTGCTGGCGCCGGGGTTTATTGATGTGCATACCCATGACGATATCAACGTCATTCGTATTCCGGAGTATCTGCCAAAACTGAGCCAGGGCGTGACGACGGTTATTGTCGGGAATTGCGGGATCAGCGCGGCGATGGCGACAATGCGCGGCGACGTTCCTGATCCGATGAACCTGCTGGGTGAACAGGCGCAGTTTATCTATCCCACCGTTGAAGCATACGCGCACGCTGTGGAAGCGGCCCGGCCGTCGCTCAACGTCGGGACGCTGATTGGTCATACCGCGCTGCGTAATAACCATATGGACGATCTGTTCCGTCCGGCAACGGAGAGCGAGATTGCCGGGATGCGCGTCCAGCTGCGCGATGCGTTACGCCAGGGAGCGCTTGGCCTGAGCACCGGGTTGGCCTATGCCAGCGCTTTCCAGTCCACCACCGAAGAGGTGATGGCGCTGGCGGAAGAGCTGGCGGCGGAGAAGGGCATTTATACGACCCATCTGCGTTCTGAATTTGAACCTATTCTGGATGCTCTCGACGAAGCGTTCCGCATCGGGCGTCACGGCAACGTCCCGGTGGTGGTTTCACATCATAAATGCGCCGGGGCAAAGAACTGGGGACGCACGCGGGAGACGCTGGCCTTCTTCGATGAGATGCGCCAGCGCCAGGAGATTGCCTGCGACTGCTACCCGTATTCCGCCAGCTCCTCAACGCTGGATATGAAACAGGTCACCGATGAGTTCGATATTGTGATCACCTGGTCGGAATCCCGGCCGGAACAGGCGGGAAAAACGCTTAAGCAGATTGCCGATGCGTGGCAGATGAGCCTGCATGAGGCGGCGGCGCAGCTGATGCCTGCCGGGGCTATCTACTACAACATGGATGAGCAGGATGTCCGGCGGGTGATGCGTTATCCCGTCACGATGATCGGCTCCGATGGGTTGCCCAACGACCCGATGCCGCATCCGCGTTTATGGGGCGCTTTTCCCCGGGTGCTTGGCCATTACAGCCGTGATGAGCAGCTGTTTCCGCTGACCACGGCGATTCACAAAATGACCGGCCTGTCGGCAGCGCGCTTCCGGCTGGCGCAGCGCGGGCTGGTGAAAGTCGGTTATTTTGCCGATCTGGTGCTGTTCGATCCGCTGACGGTGCGTGATGTGGCCAGCTTCTCCGATCCGAAACAGCCTGCGGAAGGGATCGAGGCGGTGATGGTGAACGGCATCATGAGCTACGGCAGCGATAAAAAAATTACCGGGCGGGCAGGGCGTTTCCTGCGTCGCCAGATGGACTAAGGAGCGGAATATGAGTATCAAACGTTATGGCGTTGAAGGCGGGACCGGAACCGGCGGGCAGCATCTGCCCTTCGCGCGGGCGGTTGAAGCCGGGGGCTGGCTGTATGTCTCCGGCCAGACGCCGATGAAAAACGGAGAAGTGGTAGAAGGCGGCATTGTTGAGCAGTCGCGGCTGGCGATTCAGAACTGCGTCGATATCATGACCGAAGCAGGCTACAGCCTGGCGGATGTGGTGCATGTGAAAGTGATTCTGACCGACTCACGCTATTTCCAGTCATTCAATAAAGTGTTCCGCGAGTTCTTTGCTGAGAATCCCCCCGCACGCATTTGTTGCGTTGCCGATCTGGTGGTGGATTGTAAAGTCGAAGTGGATGTGACCTGCTATAACGTCGCTCGCGTGTAAATAAGAATTCCCCACCGCCGGGTGGGGAGTGACCCATAAAAATGTGACAATCGTGCCAAATTGACTCCATCAATCGGCGCGAGCAGGGTTGCTTTGCCTTTTTTCTGGCATCGTTACGATTAACTCATAATATTCAGCGGTACGAATATTATTTATTACGCCTGGATGTGAGCAATGAATAATATGTCATTCCTGATTTGGTTTTCTGTTTATGCCTGCGCCATGATTACCTTAGGTTGGTATGTTTCTCGCAAGCAAAAAAACGGTGATGATTTTTTACTGGGCGGCCGCTCTCTGCCGATGTTTCTGACGCTGGGTTCGACGGTGGGCACCATGGTCGGCACCGGTTCGAGCGTGGGTGCAGTGGGCTTTGGCTACAGCAACGGCTGGGCGGGGATGCTGTATGGCCTCGGCGGCGCGGTGGGCATTTTACTGGTCGCGTGGTTATTTGCGCCGGTACGTAAATTTCGCTTTATGACTATGAGCGAAGAGATGTCCTATTATACCGGTGGCAGTAAAATTATTAAAAACCTGGTAGCGATCCTTATTTTTATTGCCTCAATTGGCTGGCTTGGCGCGCATATATTAGGTGGCGGGCTCTATCTGGCATGGGCCAGCGGTATTGATATTAATGTCGCCAAAGTCATTATCGCGCTGGCATTTGTGGTTTATGTCGGTATTGGCGGCTATTCCGCGGTCGTCTGGATCGATACGGTTCAATCGATTGTGCTGTTCGTGGGTTTTATTTTGATGGCGATTTTTGCCGTCCAGCACGTGGGCGGCTGGAGCCATATTCAGCAGGCCGTCGACCCGGCAGCACAGAGCCTGTTTGCCGTCGATAAACTCGGGGTGCTGCCCGCGCTCTCGCTGGCGATCGTCATTGGCGTGGGCGTCCTGGCGACGCCGTCCTATCGTCAGCGTATCTACTCGGCGAAAACCGTCTCCTCCGTGCGCCAGTCCTTCACCATCACCGGACTGCTATACCTCGGTTTCTCCTTCCTGCCGGCGATTATCGGCATGGCGGTGTGGACCATGAATGCGAACCTCGAAAACAGCGGTTTTGCCTTCCTGTTTGCCACTCAGGTGCTGCCGCCGGTGCTGGCGATGGCGATCCTGATTGCCGGGATGTCGGCCAATATGTCCTCCGGCAGCTCTGATGCGATTGCCGCGGTGTCTATTATGCTGCGCGACCTCTATACCCTTGTGACCGGCCATATGCCCGCGCCGGAGAAAGCGATTCGTCTGTCGCGAATGTTCCTCGTGCTGGTTATTGCCCTGGCGCTGGTGTTTGCGCTGACCTCTAACGACATCATCAGCTACATCACCAAAATGATCTCGATGATCATGTCCGGCATGTTCATCTGCACCATGCTCGGCCGTTTCTGGACGCGCTTTAACTGGCAGGGGGCGGTAGCCGCTCTGGCTGGTGGGGCTGGGGCATCGGTGGCAGTGCTGATGAACAGCGACTGGCTGGCCTTCTGGGGCAATCCGTGTATCCCGTCGGTGCTCACCAGCCTGGTCGCGTCGGTGGTGGTGACGTTGATCACGCCGGCCAGCAGCATGAGCCGGGAAGAGGCGCTGGAGATGATTACCCGCGAACGTGAAAGCCGTCCGGCGGCACCGTCGCTGCCGATTGGCAAACGCCATCCGTCGCAGAGCTAAGGGAGGCGTAATGAAGAGCTATATTGCCGTCGACTGGGGCTCGACACAGCTGCGCGGCTGGCTGGTTCGCGACGGAAAATGCGTGGAGACAATGCAGCTTCCTCTCGGGGTCTCGCGGCTCAACGGACAATCGCCGGCGGAGGTTTTCCACCGGTATCTGACGCCGTGGCGCGCAGCCGCGGAGCTACCGGTAGTCATGGCCGGAATGATCGGTAGCGATGCGGGCTGGCAGGCGGTGCCCTACCTGGCCTGCCCGGCGGCGATTGATGAACCGGGGCGTCAGCTGTTTGCCGTTGCTGACGGCGTGTGGATTGTTCCCGGCCTTAAGGTAGAACAGCGCGGGGATTACAACGTGATGCGCGGGGAGGAGACGCAGCTGCTTGGCGCATCGCAGATAGCGCCGGCGACGTGCTACGTGATGCCGGGTACGCACTGTAAATGGGTGCAGGTTGAACAGGGCGTGGTGCGCCACTTCGCCACCGCGATGACCGGAGAGCTGCATCATCTGCTGCTTAGCCAGTCGCTGATCGGTAAACAGCTTCCCGACCAGCAGGCGGATGAGGCGGCATTTACCCTTGGGCTGGAAAAGGGGAGGGAGGCGCCGTCGCTGGTGGTTGACCTGTTCGGCGCCCGCGCCGCGCGGATACTGGGCGCGCTGTCGCCGGCATCGGTCAGCGACTATCTCTCAGGTCTCCTGATTGGCGCGGAGGTGGCGGCGCTCCGCGAACGCTACCGCGCGACGCACATCACGCTGGTGGGGGAACCGGCGCTAAATGAACGCTATCGTCGGGCGATGGCGGCCCACGGAGTGACGGTCAACAGCTGTCGCGGGGATGAGGCATTTCTGCGCGGCATCGCGAGGATTATCCATGAACACGTTTAAACTGGTCGCGATTTTGCGCGGCATTGGTCCGCAAGAGGCGGCGGAGCATATTGAGATACTGATTGACGCCGGCTTTCGCTATATCGAAATCCCGCTCAACTCGCCGGAGTGGCAGCGCAGTATTCCGCAGATGGTGGCGCAGTTCGGCGCCCGGGCGGTGATTGGCGCAGGGACGGTGCTTAACGTCGGGCAGGTTGATATCCTGGCGCAGGCCGGGGCGAAGCTGATCGTGACGCCCAATACGCAGCCGGCGGTGATTTGCCGGGCGGTCGAGCAGGGGATGCTGGTTTGTGCCGGCTGCGCCACCGCGACAGAGGCCTTTAGCGCGCTGGAGGCCGGGGCACAGTGGCTGAAGATTTTCCCTTCATCCAGCTTTGGCCCGGACTATATTCGTGCTCTTAAGGCGGTGCTGCCGCCTGACGTGCCGGTGCTGGCGGTTGGCGGCGTGACGCCGGAAAACCTGGCAACCTGGGTGCAGGCCGGCTGTTCGGGGGCGGGATTAGGCAGCGATCTCTATCGCCCCGGGCAGCCGCCGGAACAGACCCGGGAGCAGGCCAGACGCTTTATCGCTGCAAGCCTGGTTTAATCACCCAGCGGCTGACGGTCGACGCCGCCGCGGTGGCTGTCGAGCGCCAGCTTGATACGGCGCAGCCGATCTTTCGCCTGCGGTTTGTTGGCCATCGCCAGTTCGGTGGCCAGCACATCCACCATCGCCAGCATGGCATAACGGGACGTGCTGGGTTTGAAGATATAGTCGTTTTCGCGTACCAGCAGCGGTAAGACGAGGTCCGCCTGATCGGCCAGCGGCGTTCCCGCTGGCGTAATTGCAATCACTTTCGCGCCGTACTGCCTGGCGATAGCCGCGCTTTCAATCATCTCTTTGGTATATCCTCCGAGCGACAGGACGATCACCACGTCTTTTGGCGTCACGGCGGAGCTCATCATCCGTACCAGCAGGCCGTCGTTCTGACTGACGACCGGCAGGCCGAGGCGGAACAGGCGGTACTGGATCTCCTGGGCGCAGATGGTTGAACCGCCGCCCATGCCGATGGCCAGAATTTGCCGCGCGTCGCTCAGCCAGGAGACGGCGCGCTTCAGCGCCTCAATATCCAGCGCCCGGCGGTTGGTTTCCAGCACGCCGATGATGGATTCGTAAATGCCCTGCACGCCTTCGAGATCCGGCACATCGAGAATAAAGCGCTGACCGACAGCCAGAGACTGCGCGAGCTTCATCTTCAGCTCACGGACATCTTTGCACCCCAACGCCCGGGCGAAACGGGTCACCGAAGCCTGGCTGGTGTTGGTCAAACGGGCGATTTCGGCGATGGGTAACTCTGCCGCCGCGGCGACATCATCGAGGATAAACTGGGCGATGCGCTTTTCGGTGACGGTCAGTTCGAGAAAGCGATCGGTGATGCAGGAAATGATATCGATCGAGTAGGCCATAGGGAGTACCAGACGGTAAAATTAGCATGATACTTTGTACCATATTCACCCCATAAACACAGCCCTGGCCGGAGACGACTTACAGCGTCAGGCGCATGGCGCAGCGCGTTTCCGGCGGCAGACCGTGTTCCGTTTCCAGCGCCCTTTTTGCCGCCAGTCCCGCCGGCAGCCTTAGCTCGCTCAGCATTGAAAACCCCAGGCGAGTATAAAACGGCGCATTCCACGGCACGTCGCGAAAGGTGGTGAGGGTGACCGCCGGATACGCCGCCTGCCGGGCGCTCTCAATGACCTGCTCCAGCATCATGCGGCCAATGCCTCGCCCCTGCCACGCCTGATGAACGGCGATCTCGACGATAAACAGGGCATCGTCCAGCGGTTCGGTCAGCAGGAAGCCTATCGGTCGTTTATCGGCCACGGCCAGCAGGCTATGGTCAGTTTCAAGAAACAGGCGGTGGCGCTCGGGGCTTATGACTTCGCTTTCCGCCAGCCAGGCCAGCGCCGGAATCTGGCGAAAAGACTGGGCCGCCGAGCGCTCAATCGCGGGCAGGAGAGGAATGTCGTTCTCCTGAGTCAGGCGAAAAGTCGTTGCGGCGGTTATAGTGTTATTTTTCATCGCTTCAGCATAGCAATTTTCGGGAGAAATGCATGGCATTGATAGCCGTCCCAGCTACCGGTTTTAGCAGCGAGCAGTTAAGCACGATCCTCAGCGACTGTTTTGAAGATTACCTGGTGCCGGTTTCACTGCCGGTGGCGGTGTTCGTTCAGCGCTTCGGTTCCGAGGGACTGAGCCTGCTCGACTCCTGCGTCTGGCTGGATGGCGGGACGCCGGCGGCAATCGCCATCGTGGCCCGGCGCGGCGATGAGGCGAGACTGGCGGCTTTTGCGGTGCGTCCGGCCTGGCGCGGCAAAGGCATGGGCCGTCGGCTGATGACGCCGCTCATGGCCTCGCTGCGGAAGCAGGGCGTGCGGCGAATGTGGCTGGAGGTGATCCGCGAAAACTATGCGGCGGTGGCGCTGTACCAGTCTTTAGGCTTTGTTGTACATCATGGGCTGTGCGGATTTGTCAGTACCCGGGCGGAGGATACCGCGGCGGTGCTGGAAGAGGGGGATGTGCTCCCTCTGTTGCGCAGAGCCGGAGCGGAGATCAACGGTCGTCTGCCGTGGCTGATGGATCCGTTGACCTTCGCCACGCTGCCATGCCGGGCGCTCACTCTGAACCAGCAGGCTTTTGCCGTGCTGGCAACCTTAACCTCCACGCCGCAGCTACAGTTTTTGTGGGTTGAGCCCTCCGTTCGCGGCCGCGGGCTGGCGCATGAGATGCTGAGGGCGCTGGCCCGCCAGTTCCCTGGCCTGAGTACTTCGGTGATCATTCCCGAATCATTTACGCCGCTGTTTAGCGCAGCAGGGTATGCGACCCTGGCGCTGAAGCAGTATGAGATGTGCGTGGAGTTCAGCGGGTTACCGCCTGCCGAATGCTAGCGAATGCGTGAAGGCGCCCCGGTTCAGGTCATGAGCCGGGGCGCGGCAGCGTTAACCGTCGCTTTTTACCACTTTAAGATCCACCATGCCGATTCCCAGCTGACGCGGCGCGTGGCCAAGGATATTCCCTTCGTTGGTGGACTGCGGATCCGGCGGAACGATAATCAACGTATCGCTGCGCGACGGATTGTCGAAATGCAGAGTGGTGGTGGAAACCTCGTTGGCCAGGGTGAGGATTTGTTCGCTGTTGCCCACGCGGACCGGGATCGGTTTATTGGCGTTCGGCCCGTAGGCTTTGGCGGTAATCACCAGATCGAATTTTTCCGGTAGCGGCTCTTTATATTCAATCTTCACCTCGCTGCCGAGCTGGGCGTTAGACCAGCGGCCCCACGATTCCGGGCGGGAGATCCCGCTGAACTGCCTGACCTCTTCCGGCGCGCCGGCAACGTTAAAGACAAAGCTGTCGGCTTTGTAACGAATATCGTTATCGACGATCTTCAGGGTATCGACGTTGCCTTTGTAGCGCTGCATATCGATAACGGTATCTTTAAACGCCGTTTTTCCCTGCCACCGGGGCTTATCAACATGCTGCACCTTCTGTTCGCCGCCGAGCTGGCCCTGGGAAACGCACCAGTCGGTGGAGAGCGCCAGCTCAGAGGACCACAGCTGGCCCATTTTGTAGCAGCGATCGATCCACACGAAGTTATCCCGTGGGGCAAAATCGGCCAGCTGGAAGCGCAGCGGGGCGGAATATTCACTCTCCGGCAGCGGCTCAACGCGTTTATCGGATACCCGCAGCAGCAGCGGGAGGCGGAAATGGCTGCCGGAGAATGAGATCGTGTTCTTTTGGCTGTCGATGGTGAAGTTTTTCATCTCTTTCGGGAAGTTCCACAGGCGGATGATATCCGGTTTCCAGGCCAGCACTTTCTCTTTCATATTCATGAAAATACCGGACAGCGATTGCCCGGACAGGCTGCTGCGGCCCAGACCAATAAAGTTATCGCCGCCAAGGATGTCCAGCACCGTGGCGCCGTTGTCCATGGTGTTGCGCTTCACGGCCAGCGTCTCCTGCTGCGGCTGGTCGCCGCGCAGAACAAAGAACAGGTTGCTGCGATCCTGTTTGTTGAGATAGTCCCAGGCGGTGTTTTTCATCGCCAGATGATCGGAAGAGACCACGATGACCGTATTTTTGAAATACGGAGAGGCTTTGATTTTCTCAATCAATGCCGCGATATGCTCCTGACTACAGGTGACCGCGCTAAAGGAGAGATTCTTTTTCCCGCCGATATCATAGCTTTTACGCTGGCAGGTGCGGGAGATAAAACCGTCCGGATGATGGGTGTCGACCGTCAGCGCAAAGAGCGAGAAGCGTTTGCCGGATTGAGAAAGTTCTTCGAATTTTTTCCAGGTTTCATCCAGAACGGTGTCATCGTAGAAGCCCCAGTCATTGCGGTAAGCGGGGTCGGCAACCGTGGTTTTCAGCTCTTCAGCGCCGTACAGGTAGTCAAAACCGTGTGATTTCAGGAACACATCTTTGCCGGCGAAACGCAGGTTGGCGCCCTGTACGAAATAGTTTTCATAGCCGGAGTTTTTCAGAATGTCGCCGAGGCAGATATTCTGCGGGAAGAAGCTGGAGACCGAGGCGGAGGCGTTGCCTTCAAACGGCGCAAACAGAGGAATACCGCACTGGGAAGCCACCATGCCAGCGATGGTGTAATCGGTACCCGGAAGCTGGGTGGTGTTGCTGAAATCGAGGCCTTCGTTTTTTAGTTTGCCGAGTTCGGGCGTCAGATCGGGAAAGGCGTCGTTATCAAAATAGGTACGTTCGAGGCTTTCCCCGTAGATATAGACCAGGTTCAGCTTCGGGTTCGGAATGCTCTTCGCCGGCTCTTTGTAATAGGCGATAAAATCGGGATCGCCGTCGCGGGACTGCGATTTGACCAGTTCGCTGATTTGACGAAACGCCGGGCTGGCATCCACGGAGGCCAGCGCCAGAACCAGCGCCAGCAGGCTGTAGCCGAAATGATGAGGATGGTGGCGGCGACGGCGCAACACCCATCCCAGCGCGCTGAATACGGTCACCAGCGCCGCTACCAGCCCGACGCCGGGAAGAATGTATTTACTGACGCCGGCCCCGGTCAGGCTGTTGGTCAACGTATAGAGGACCGCGTCGTTAATACCGTCCCCGGTGAAGTAGTCGCTGGCATAGAGGGTAATATTAAGCACCACAAACAGCCCCAGCACCGTTAATGTGGCGGCAAACCACCAGGTGTTACGACCGGCTTTTAAGGCATAAATCACCACCGAGGTGAGGAACAAGGCGATGGATAACAACTCTGACACAATTCATCCTCATTAGCGCCAGTTGACCGCTGGCAGGATAGACTATTTTCCACGCTACACTGTAATTGCAGTGCCATATGGCTGCAATTGTAGAGTCATGAAACTGTGCAGTAGTTCAGAATTGGTTTAGAAATGGTCGTTTTTGATCGGGGTCACATCCCTGAACAACGAGGATCGTGTGCTGAAGAATGACGAAAATCATGGCTGGAGCCGCGTTAACAGCGCTAAGGCGTTAAACGCGGCGTCAGTGAAAAAAATCAGGAGAGGAAGTTAACGCCCTGTTTTAAAACCAGATCGCAGGCTTTGGTTTTCACTTTCTCCGCCAGCGGGCTGCTGCCGAGCGTGTTGAGGTTCAGCTGCTGACCGCTATTATTGCTCAGAAGCCCCTGCAACCCTTCCAGATAGCTGGTGTCCTCTTTCTGTTTTTCCGGCGTGCTGAGGCCGAGTTTATCCAGAACCTGATTTTTGACGTTTTCCGTGTTGGTGACCGAGGCCAGTTTTTGTTTGGCGCAGTAGGACATAATCCCGGCGGCATTGTTCATGCTGCTGGCGGTCAGGGACTGACTGCCACCGTTCAGCAGGCTGGTCAGCGAAGACATCGACAGGGCGCCGCTTTCCTGAGAGCCGCTCTGGCTGCTAAGCTGGCTGGCGGCGCTGGAAAGAGAGTCCTGCCAGGAGGCTGCGTGGGCGCCGGCGGCAAAAAAAACGCCGGCAATCAAGGCGGTGCGGAATAAGAATTTTGCAGATTTCATCAGTGTACTCATCATGGTTACTTAAGCATTTCTGCAGTATAACCCCGGCAGAGTTCGGAAATATCTTAATACTCTTTACCGGTGACCCGATGACGATAGCTGTCCCAGTTGAAGATGACCCACAGGCTGTTGCCAAGACGCATACGATCCATGACGCGCTCGCCGAGCAGCTTGTTCATCTCGTCCATGTTGCTGTTGGTCAGCATCCCGGTCGGGCGCTTTGATGAGGAGCGGCGATCGACTATCTGGTTGATGATCACTTTCTCGTAGCGCGACTCCGTCTGCATCCCGATCTCATCGATCACCAGCAGATCGACCTTGCTCAGATCGTTAAGGAGCTGTTCTTCGCTGGTTTCCCGATTGCCAAACGTCTCTTTCATCGCCGACATAATATCAGCGACGGTGATGATCAATACCGATTTCCCGCGGAGCAGCAGCTCGTTGCAAATGGCGGCAGCCAGATGGTTTTTGCCGGTGCCGGGTTTGCCGGAAAAGATAAAGCTGGCGATGTTGCCGTCAAACTCTTCAACGTACTGGCGTGCTCTGGACAGCGCGTTCATCTGGCCTTCGCACTCGACCCGATAATTTTCAAACGAACAGTTCTGGTGCAGCGGACGGATGCCGGAGCGGTTAAACGTCCGCTGCATTTTCATGGCGCGGTTTTCGCGCTCCAGCGCTTCAGAACGCAGTTTGCCCTGCTCTTTTTGCCAGGCCAGCAGCTCTTCGCCGGTTTTAAACGCCGGTTCGACATGGGCTGGCATCATTTTTTGCAGACGCTTCATCAGGTCGCCAACGTTTTTCATGCTCATCCTCTGAAACCTCGTGGAATATGGCTATCTGGTTCGCTGACCGTATTCACATCGCGCCGCGGCTGGCCGCCGTTGCTGGCCCGGCCGATCTGTACGCTGCGCGCCAGCTTTTGCTGCCATTGCACATGATGAAAGACTTTGCTTTCCGCCTGCCAGTAGGCGACAAACGCCGCCAGCTCTTCCGGCGTCACCGGTTGGCTGAGGGCGATGCCCCACAGCGCGGCCATGCGCTGGAAATCAGCGTCCGGCTGCCAGTCGGCATACATGGCGAATTTCCCCACGGGGATAGCGGTTGGCGCTGCGCCGGGTTCGTCGAAAAACTGCGTATCGAGCGCAACATCGCTGCCGGGGCGAGCCAGTTTTGCTTCCAGCTCCAGCAGCTGCGCCAGACGTTCCGGCGTGAGCGCGTAGAACGCTGGGGCATTGTTAGCAAAAACGGCAACCGCGCCGCTGGCCGATTTTGCGAGAACGGCCGCATGGTCCTGAATAAAATCATCCAGGCCGCTAAAATCGGTGGTTAATATTCGCGAAGACATAACACTATCTCAATTCTGAACAACAATAGAGAGGGGTAATCGCCCCCGGATACCTGTCGTTTTTCAGGTGCTTCATTGCTGACTACGGGCGTTAATCCGACCCGCTGGTTTCAGGCAGCGTATCGGGATCCCCGCGACTGTCGCAGTAAAGCAAACTGAAATCCATTGGCTATAGTAGCACAGCGTCAGGCCAAATCCCTGCTATACCCGCGGGCGCTTACGGTACAGCCAGAGACCCGGAATGGAAAGACCGATAGAGAGGGCGCCAACGATGGAGGAAGCCTTGAGGAAATTACTCAGCAGCATGATCATCATCTCTTCCGAGTAGCCAAAATGGCTGATTTTCACCGCCGAGATCATCGCCGTATAGGCGGAAATACCGGGGAACATCGGGATCACGGCTGCGACGGTGAATATTTTGGGATGCGCCAGGTACCAGCGGGACCATTGAATGCCGATGCTGCCAACCAGCAGAGCGGCGAGGAACGTCGCCCATTCAATATTGAATCCTGCGGTCATCATCACCATACGTGAACCGTGGCCGATCGCTCCCAGCAGCGCACACCAGCGCAGCGCGCGCTGCGGTACGTTAAACACCATGGCAAACCCGGCGGCCGGAATGGCCGACAGCGCCATATCCTGAAGCAGCGCGCACAGATACGAGATTATGCCCATCCGCGTAGCCCCCACATGGTCATTGCCATCACCACGCCAATGCAGGTGGCCAGCGTCAGCAGACTGGCCAGCGCCCAGCGCGCCAGGCCGGTATTGATATGCCCTTTAAACATATCCGCAACGGCGTTAATCAGCGGGAAGCCGGGCACCAGCAGCAGTACGCTGGCGGCCATCGCCACCGTTGACGTGTTGGTAAAGGCGGGAAGGCGCAGCATCAGCCCGGAGATGGTGGTGGCGACAAAGGCGGTGATACAGAAGTTTATCTGCGGATGCATCGAGCGATGGGTCAGGAGCTGGCGAATATACATGGCGATAGTGCTGGCGCAGAAGGTGACCAGCGCACCGTCCCAGCCACCGTTGTTGAGCTTGCAGAAACAGGCGCAGGAGAGCCCCACCATCAGAACCACCAGCCAGCGCGGATAGCGCAGCGGCTTAATCTGCGTAAAGCGCTTCTCCACATCTTTATAATCCAGCAGCTTATGCTCGGCCATAATCACAATATGCTGCACTTCCGTCACCACGTGCATGTTAATGCCGCGATCGATGTTTTTACGCGTAGAGGTCAGGCACTCGCCGTCTTTAATCGTGGTGAGCACAATCGCATTCGAGGAGATGGCGCTTTCAACGCTGTCCATGCCGAGCGCCCGCCCCAGACGAGTCGAGAGCTCCTCAACCAGCGCGCTCTCTGCGCCATGCTGTAACAAGAAAAGTCCACACTGAATACATAGTCGCGTAATTGTGCGCTGAACTGCCCGATCTGCTTGCATAAATACCCGCTGTCCGTCACATCCGATGCCGTCATGTCTGTTGTTACTTTAACCTGAACTCGCGCTTTCTCTGAGGGGGACCGGATCAAACAATGTGCAAAAAGTCGCCGCAGGCGGCCGAAATAGAATTTGAACTCCGCCACACTTTCTTAAAACTGTTGAAAAGTGCATTTTTTGTACGGATTTTTGCCTTCTTTTTCTCGTCCGGGTTATCAAAAATGCAGGAGAGAACTTTTATTAAACAAAAAACAAACAAATAATTAACCATCGAGCGTGAGGCAATTCTATGAAAACACAGGTCGCGATTATCGGGGCGGGCCCCTCCGGGCTGCTGCTGGGACAACTGTTGCATCGAGCCGGGATCGAAACCGTTATTCTCGAGCGGCAAACGCCGGAATATGTGCTGGGGCGCATCCGGGCGGGGATTCTGGAAAGCGGTACCGTCGACCTGCTGCGAGAGGCCGGAGTATCGCAGCGCATGGATGCGGAGGGGCTGGTGCATCATGGGGTTGAGTTTTTATTTGAGGGGCAGCGGGTACCGGTTGCGCTGACAGAGCTGACCGGTGGCAAAAGCGTGATGGTATACGGCCAGACCGAAGTGACCCGGGATTTAATGGCGGCGCGTGCTGACTGCGGAGCGCCGGTTATTTATGGCGTCAGCGACGTGACGATTCAGGATGCGAAGAGCGATCGGCCGTCAGTCTCCTTCGTCAGCGGCGGGGAAACCTGCCGCCTAGAGTGTGATTTTATTGCCGGTTGCGATGGTTTTCACGGTGTCTCGCGACAAAGCATCCCGCGTGACATTCTTAAAGAGTATGAAAGCATCTGGCCGTTTGGCTGGCTGGGGCTGCTGTCGGACACGCCGCCGGTCAACCCGGAGCTGATTTATGCTCACCATGAGCGGGGATTTGTTTTGTGTAGTCAGCGCTCACTAACAAGAAGCCGCTACTATCTGCAGGTCCCGCTGAGCGACAAGGTTGAGGCATGGTCGGACCAACGTTTCTGGGATGAGCTGAAACGCCGTCTGCCGGATGAGCTGTCTGACAAGTTAGTGACTGGTCACTCACTTGAGAAAAGCATTGCACCGCTGCGTAGCTACGTGGTGGAGCCGATGCAGTACGGGCGGCTGTTCCTGGTGGGCGATGCGGCGCATATCGTGCCGCCGACCGGAGCAAAAGGGCTGAATCTGGCCGCTTCCGATGTGAACTATTTGTGGCGCATTCTGCGGGAGTATTATCACCGCGGTCGCACCGATCTGCTGGCGAGCTATTCTCGTTTTGCTCTTGATCGGGTGTGGAAGGGGGAACGGTTCAGCTGGTTTATGACCCGCCTGCTGCATGATTTTCCGCAGCAAAGCGAGTTTGATAAAAAAATGCAGGCGGCGGACCGTCGCTATTACCTCGGATCGCGCGCCGGGTTGACCACCATAGCGGAAAACTATGTGGGTTTGCCCATGGAGCCTGTGGCGTAGGGAATCAACAGCTGGAGTTGTCATGCAGGCCACCAATACCGTTCCCGTTTTTAAATTGTATGGCGAAGAGCGCGACTGGCCTACGCCCGATCTCCTGCACTGCGAGTCGATTTTGCAGCGCAGCAGCCTGTATGAGTGGCATATCCGCATGCATCAGCATGCGGAGATGGTGCAGCTGCTCTATTTGCATAAAGGCAGGGCGGAGATCGAAATTGAGGGGACTACCACCGTGATGACCGAATCCTGTATTCAGGTGGTGCCGGCGTTGTGCATTCATGGGTTTCGTTTTTCACCCGGCACGCAGGGCTATGTTCTGTCGCTGGCGCTGCCGTTGCTCAGCCATTTTGAACGCCAGTTTGGCCGCCAGCTTGATGTCCTCGGCCAGCCGCAGTGCGTGCCCGTTAAGCACTCCCGCGGGCATATCCGTGCGCTGTTTACGGCATTACGGGAAGAGTATTGCGAAGAGCTGGATGCCCGGGAAATGATGCTGCACTCGCTTTTAGGGGCGCTGCTGGTTTGGCTGAACCGGCAGTGCCGCCCGACGTCGGTCGCCGAAGGGAAAGCGGAACGAAAGCGCAGCGTCATGCGCCATTTCTCTCGTCTTATTGAAAGTCATTACCGCGAACATCTGCCGCTGGCGGAATACGCCCGCCAGGTTGGGCTGTCGGCGACGCACCTCAATTATTTGTGTCGTGAATTTCATGGCTGCAGTGCCTTAGGGGTTTTGCACCAAAGACTGATGCTGGAGGCGCGGCGTAATTTGCAATATACCACGATGACTGTGACTCAACTTTCTGATTATTTGGGGTTTTCAGATGCGACTTATTTTTCCCGTTTTTTTCGTCGCTATAGCGGCGTATCGCCAAAAACATTCAGGAATGAAATTAAATAAAATATGATGTGACAGGTTTTGCGTAATTCTTTCTAAAGTCTGCTTTCATTTTTTCTAATTTATTGTTGCTCTTTATGTATGCTAATGTCGTTTATTGCTAAGGCCAGCAATGCAATTCCCCACACTAAAATTGGTACAGAGCGTAAGGCCGAAACGTTCGCCAGGGGTGACACGGATTCACCTGGCAAAATAATATTATGGTTGCCAGGGGGCCATCTGTTTTATGCCAGACGTGAATCTTCTACAGAAAACGGAGGGTTTATGTTACCAGGACATGATCAGTGCGGCATCATCATCAGCAAAATACCGGTTATGCAGTCCGGCTTAAAAACCATCACCAGTGAATGTCTCCCCGACTATATATTCAGCTGCTGCCGTTCGCCGGAGGAGCTCACGCTAACCGAACTGGGTCGAACCCGGCAGGTTATTGTCGACCTGTCCGGTGACCTCAGCCAGCCTCAGGAAGTTTGTGAATATTATTGTTTTTTAATGAGTCAGTATAAAGATATTCACTGGGTTTATATTGTCGGGCGCGCCAGCGATCGCGCGGCCCAGATATTTTTAGTCCGTGATAACAGTACATTAGTTTCCGACATGGCGCCGGTGGTACGTTTAGGCGCAGCGATATGCGCGGCAGAAGCGAGGCGCCCGGAGGATGTGTCTGTCACGAATGATAAAGCGACTTTTCTCAATACGCCAACCGATACGGTATCGATGAGCCCGGAGATGATAAGCACGCTGACTTTATCTGAGCGCAAGGTTTTACGGCTTCTGGCAAAGGGCTGGGGAATTAATCAAATAGCCTCGTTATTGAAAAAAAGTAATAAGACGATTAGCGCGCAAAAAAATAGCGCTATGCGCCGTTTATCTTTGAATGGCAATGCGCAGATGTATGCCTGGATTAATAGTGAACAAGGGATGAAAGAGTTGAATATATACTCAGAACATGGAGAGCTGCAGGAATGGAGAAGCGTAGCGAAGCGCAACGCATTGCTGTCATCGAACCGTGCGTAATGACGGAGACGGCGCTTCGTTTTATCTTAAACGATCGTTATAACGAAAATAGTAGCATTCATTTTTTCAAAGATGTTCAGTCATTGACGCAAACGATGAATATCAGGCAGGTCACTGCGATTATTTTTTCGCTTTCCGGTCATCGTCAGCTGCGACTGGAAAGTTTGCTTTTTTTTCAGGAGGCTGCTTATACCCATCCAAATATTCTGCGAATTATTCTGGCGAATAGCGGAGCAGAGCGTGACTTAATTACTCAGCTGGTGCCATTCCAGCTGCACGGCGTTTTAAATAAAGCCTGCGGCCGTGAAACGCTGCAGGAGCAGCTATTTCGGCTACTTGAGCAACAAATAGCCCCCCGTAATGAACCTGCCAGCCGCAAGGCGCTCTACGGTCATCGCCTCAGTTCTATGGAGCAAACAATTCTTCGCTATATAGCCTGTGGCTATTCATTGTCAGAGATAGCGGTGCAGATGGAGCGGAATATCAAAACCATTCGCGCCCACAAGTGCAATGCGATGGCCAGGCTGGGTATCAGCTCCGATCTCGGGCTGCTGAGCGCAGCCGATATTCTGATTCATTTCCCGCCGCCATGCTGCCAGGACGCTGCGGGGGAAGGGATAGCGTAGCCGTGCTCCAGGTATGCTACTGGCAAACATCAATCCAGGTCGCTTCGGTCAACTGCGCCATTCTGTCCGGTGAAATGCGCACTGCGCTATGGATAGCGCCTGCTGCCGGTAAGACTTCCGGGTACTGTTTTAGCGAAATATCGCAGTAGATCGCCAGCGGATTTTCCAGCCCGAAAGGACACACGCCGCCCACCGGATGCCCGGTCAACATCACGACCTCATCACTGCTGAGCATGCGAGCTTTCGCGCCAAATGCGTCCTTCAGTTTTTTATTATCCAGCCGGGCGTTGCCGCTGGCGACAACAAGGATGACCTGTTCTTTCACTTTTAACGAAAGGGTCTTGGCGATTTGCCCGGGTTCGACATGATGCGCGGCGGCTGCCAGGGCAACGGTGGCCGTACTTTGATTTAGCTCGATGATGTCGATATCGGGGGCATGTTCGGCAAAAAACTGCCGCACGGACTGCAGGCTCATTGGGATCTCCTGATTAATGACCGATTTAATCTGTCACAAGGCCGGAGGAGTGTAAATATTGTTGATTGAGAATCAGGAATTATTCCAATTTCTGGATCTTCTTCACAATCACCGTAACCGGTTACTGTAACCGGTTGCTGTTCTGCTCGCTCAGATGAATACTGGATGGGTAACTTCCCTGTATCACATATAACAAAGAGCCGTGTATGAATCGTGCTGACTTGAACAGTATAGAGAATGGAATGGCCGGCGTGGCTGTCCGTTCACAGAACATCTTTCATCACAACGGCAGAATAATCGTTGTTGGGCCAGTATCTAAAGCCTGTCAGGAGGGCTGCTATGTCTGCTAACCATGCTGCGTTTAATCTGATATTTCGCTTTGTAGAAAATTATATAAGCCCTGTCGCCGGGCGAATCTCGTCGCAGCGCCACGTGATGGCTATCCGTGACGGTTTCATCTCGGCAATGCCGTTTATGATTGTCGGGTCATTCCTGCTGGTCTTTGCCTACCCGCCGTTTTCGCCTGATACCACCTGGGGGTTTGCACGCGCCTGGCTGGATTTGGCGAAAGAGTTTGAAGGGCGGATTCTGACGCCGTTTGATATGACGATGGGCATTATGTCTATCTACATTTGCGCCGCGATCTCTTATAACCTCGGCAAGCATTATGAGAAGACCCATCAGCTCGATCCCTTCATGTGCAGCATGTTGTCCATTATGGCTTTTCTGCTGGTGGCGGCGCCAAAAACGAACGGCACCCTGCCGGTCGATAGCCTCGGCGGTACGGGGATTTTTACGGCGATTCTGGTGGCCGTGTACTGCGTTGAAATGATGCGTTTCCTGAAGGCGCACAATATCGGTATTCGCCTGCCGGATCAGGTGCCGCCGATGATCAAAAACTCCTTTGATCTGCTCATTCCGGTGCTGGTGGTGGTGTTGACGCTCTATCCGCTCAGCCTGTTTATTCAGCACCATTTTGACATGCTTATTCCGCAGGCCATCATGGCCATCTTTAAACCCCTGGTATCCGCAGCGGACTCGCTGCCGGCGATTTTACTGGCGGTGCTGATCGGCCATCTGCTGTGGTTCGCCGGGATCCACGGCGCGGCGATTGTCTCTGGCATGCTGCAAATGTTCTGGCTGACTAACCTCGGGATGAACCAGCAGGCGCTGGCTCAGGGCGCGCCGCTGCCGCATATCTTTATGGAGGCGTTCTGGACCTTCTTTATTGTTATCGGGGGGTCTGGCGCCACAATGGGCCTGGTCTTCTGCTATCTGCGCAGCCGGTCGGCGCATCTGCGTTCAATCGGTCGGCTGAGCGTCGTGCCAAGCCTGTTTAATATTAACGAGCCGGTTATTTTCGGCACGCCTATCGTCATGAACCCGGTCTTCTTTATTCCGTTCCTGCTGGCACCGATGGTTAACGCCGTATTGGCCTGGGCGGCGATGAAGCTGGATCTGATTGGACGAGTGATTTCAGTTGTACCGTGGACGGCTCCGGCGCCCATTGGCGGCGCGTGGGCATTGGGCTGGGATTTCCGGGCGGCAATTCTGGTGGTTATTCTGGCCTGCGTCTCCGCGATTATCTACTTCCCGTTCTTTAAGGTGTATGAGAAACAGCTGTTGGCGCAGGAGGCTGAAGAGGCTCAGCGTCTGGAAGAAGAGAGTCAGCAGACAGCATAAGATAACCGGCGGGCGGCCCGAATGCCGCCCGCCGTGAATGGCATTATTTCAGCGTGCAGTCTCCGCACTGAAGAACGTCTGGCAGACGATTACGTTGACAGCAGGTGCGGCGCACCAGCAATCCTTCCCGCAAAATCACCGTTCGCCACAGCGGATTGTCCTGGCCATCAGCAAACTGCTTTTCAAAGAAGCAGTGTTGACGCAGGGCGGCAACCTGTTCGTCCCCCAGCAGCGCTTTCATTTCTCCCAGATACCAGTTGATCAGATAGCCGGTATTACTCCAGATAAGCTTGCCATTGATATCACCGGTCGCTTCCAGCGCCTGTACCACCGGCAGCAGGGCGTGGGTCACCAGCGTTTCCATACGCGTTTGCGGCGAATGGGGTCTGGCGGAGGAGTCTGCTTTGACATCGATCCAGAAGCAGGCCGCGCGGCCCGTTTCATGAAATTCAACGCGAAAACGCTCCGGGGCAACACTGATGGCGGTCTCTTCACTCAGCAGCGCCAGCATCAGCGGTGGCACTAGCAGGCCGATATACCATTGCGCCCAAAGTGAGAGCAGCGGTTTCTGTTCACGTGGCATCGTCGGCTGGTTGCGATAGATATGATCGGACCAGGTTGCCAGCAGAGAGCTGAGTACCGTGGGCGTTGACCATTCTGCGAGCGTCAATGCGCAAGACGGGGCCTCTTCATCAAGGCGAAGAAAATCCAGCAGATGGGGACGAAGGGTGGTGATTTTTTCCCGAATCGCATTCGCCAACGCATCTTCGGCCGGCAGCAACGGAGCCTGCCAGATGATGTCATTGCGGAATGAAACAGAACGGTAAGCCATCAAATCGCCAGATATGAATCTAAATGATAATGATTAGTGATACTAGTTAGTTGTCCGGGCGATGGCAAGATATTTGTCTGCGTCGCGTGCGCTGTACCACGCGGCGGCGGGATCAGCTGGCGAGGATAATGTTGCGTCCCTGGCCCTTTGCTTCATAGAGCGCCGTATCGGCTCTTTTCAGGGCGCCATCAATATCGGAGTCCATGAGGGGCGTCATGCCAATACTAATGGTGACATTGGTGGCGACGCTTTCATTAAACATATGGGGAATTTTCAAATCGTAAACCTGCTGGCGGATACGCTCGGCGGCCAGCGAAGCCGCTTCCGCCGTGCTGTTTGTTAACAGCACCATAAACTCTTCACCGCCAAAGCGCGCGACGATATCACGCGATCGTACGGCATTGCGAATCGCAGCGGAGACCTGAATCAATGCCTGATCGCCCATCATATGACCATAGTGGTCGTTGTAGGCTTTAAAGTGGTCAATATCCAGCAGCAGCACATGATGGTCACTGTCACTCACCGCCAGAAGGGTATCCAGGCGGTTCTGCAGGCCGCGCCGGTTATATAAACCGGTGAGAGGGTCCAGCATACTCAGATCGTTCAGGGTGTTGCGTTCCTGCAGTAATTTATCCATCAGCCCCTGGGTGAAGGCATCGCTGCGTTTTTGAATGATGCTCTGCAACATAATGCCGGCAATGGGGAGCGTGAGGCAATACAACATACGTAACCACTGTTCACCTTCGGCAAGAAACAGACAGGCAATAAACGTGGGTAAAGAGTGCAGGGTAAAGGCAATGATATTATTGGGGAATGCGATAGCGCCAATAAACAATATGCTTAATAACGCAATGACCAGAAAGTTAAAATGAGGCACCGGCAGTAACAATGCTTTTTCCGTTATATGCGACGCCCACAGCACACCAAATATCAGAGAAATAAAAGGAATACTTATTTTACGCCGTGAAAATTTCCAGTGCCATAGCGCCAGGGCGGCGCTGAGTATAACGATCAGGGCGCAGGGAAAGGTAAAGCTGACGGGGGTATAGAGCGGACTGATTAGCGAGAAAACCGCAGAAATAAAATTCAGCAGCAAAAAGAGCCGTAAGGAATATTGATATTTTTTATCATAATGTTTTTGCCAGGATTGTGCAGTCATATTGGGCGTGTCGTTATTAGTCATTAAATTTCAAAATGATGGCTGCCAAAAATGAACGATAAAAAGCACTGCACACAGTGCGGTTTTTTGCGAAATAATCAAATATTTTAATACATTACTACGGCGCGTTTAATTTATCACCTTCACCAATCTATGTCATCAGGCCGAACGTAAAGAACGAAATATCCTGATGGGCAAAACATGACAAATGATAAACGCTATCATATGATATTGGTTATCATTATCGATTGGAAAGGTGAGAACATGTTGCAGCGAGCTTTGGGCAGTGGATGGGCAGTGCTGTTGCCTGGGATACTGGTTGCTGTACTGGGAGGGGCTGGCCTGTCGGTAGATGCCTGGCGTGGGCTGATCGCGGTCGGTCTATTGATGACGGCATTGATGATCTGGCACCGGCGTTTACGGCATTTCGTACTGTTGCCGTCATGCGTAGCGTTAATCAGTGGAATGATGCTGATGGCGTTGAATTTGAAGCTGATGGGGTAATACAGAGAAGGGTAAGAATATTGGTGCGAGGGGGGGGACTTGAACCCCCACGTCCGTAAGGACACTAACACCTGAAGCTAGCGCGTCTACCAATTCCGCCACCTTCGCACAGTATTCTTAATTTTTGATATCGCCTCGTTGGTGCGAGGGGGGGGACTTGAACCCCCACGTCCGTAAGAACACTAACACCTGAAGCTAGCGCGTCTACCAATTCCGCCACCTTCGCACAGTGCGAGCGATATCTGCGTGGTTTATGGTGCGAGGGGGGGGACTTGAACCCCCACGTCCGTAAGGACACTAACACCTGAAGCTAGCGCGTCTACCAATTCCGCCACCTTCGCATACCATCGACACTATGAAAGTATCGTTACCACGGAGGCGCATTCTAGTGGTTTTCAGCTATACGTCAATAGTTAATTGTGTGGCCTGGATTGATTGTTGCAAAAATGGTCGAATTTGAGGGGGGAACCGGCGGCGGGGTTGCCCTGCCGCCGGAGAAGATGAAAATTATTTTTTCGCCTGGCGGGTCATGACGGTACGGTAAACTTTAAAGCGACCGGTTTGGGCAATCACTTCATGGAAGCCGAAGACTTCATCCAGCACATCCGGATACGGCAGGAAGGCGTTGGCGACAATACGCAGCTCCCCGCCGCTGTTCAGATGACGGACCGCGCCGCGAATCAGCGTTTGCGCAGCTTCCTGGCTGGTCTGCAGGCCATCGTGGAACGGTGGGTTGGAGATAATCATGTCGAAACGACCGTTCACCTCGGAGAACACATTGCTGGCGAACACGTCACCTTCAATGCCGTTGGCAGCGAGCGTTGCGCGGCTCGCTTCGACCGCCGGCGCGCTGACGTCGCAGAGCGTCAGGCGGACCTTCGGCGAGTGGCTGGCCAGGACGGTCGCCAGCACGCCTGCGCCGCAGCCGACATCGAGCACTTTACCTTTGGTGTGCGGCGTCAGCGTTGAGAGCAGCAGCTGGCTGCCAATATCCAGTCCGTCACGGCTGAATACGCCTGGCAGCGTTTTAATGGTCAGATTTTCCAGCGGGTATTCGCCCCAGTACTGCTGCGGATCGAACGTCGGCTGTTTTTCCAGACGCCCGTGATACAGCCCGCAGCGACGTGCGCTGTCCACTTTCGTCAGAGGGACATATTCGGCCAGCATCTGTTCGGCGCTGCGAACGCCGCTGCGGTTTTCCCCGACGACGAAAACGTCAATGCCGACCGGTAGCAGCGACAGCAGGTTCATCAGTTGAAACTGCGCTTCCGGTTTGTTCTTGGGCCAGTAGTAAATCAGCGTGTCGCAATCGGCAACGTCGCTGGCTTCGGCGACCAGACTAAAACGTACGTTTTCGCCCATCTGGCCGTTCAGGACTTGCCAGTGGTGAAACTGCTGGGTGTGGGCGCGGCTGGCCGCGGTGTCCAGACGTGCGGGCAGGTCATCCTGCAGGTCACCGGCAAACAGAACGCGTGCGGGTTCGAAATCATCACTGTGGCGCAGCAAGACTTCACTTGCCGGGGTAAAAGCAGACATGAAACACTCCTTCATTAAGACTGGCGCCGATTATACACGTTATCCAGAATGCTGCCTCTTTGTTGGCGCTGCTGGCGCCGCCTGCGCGCGGATAACGCTATACGCCTCACCTCTGAGCGAGCGGCGGGCGCGTCGTTCGTAGTTTGTTGGCGCAGATAAGCGGGATTTGCTATATTGCGCGCTTAATTAACAGGAGTGTTTTGCTATGACTTCCCGACGAGAGTGGCAATTACAGCAGCTGGGTATCACCCGGTGGTCGCTGCGTCGCCCCGGGGCGTTACAGGGTGAAATCGCTATCTCGCTTCCAGGGCATATTCGTTTGGTGATGGTGGCAGAAAACCCGCCGTCGCTGACTGAACCGCTCATCAGCGATATTCTACGTGCTTTGGCGCTGTCGCCGGATCAGGTACTGCAACTCACGCCGGATCGCGTGGCTATGTTGCCGCAGGATAGCCGCTGCAACAGCTGGCGGCTGGGTACTGACGCACCGTTACTGCTGGCGGGCGCGCAGGTTTCGACGCCCGCTTTTGATGAACTCCAGACCAGCGCGCCTGCCCGTATGGCGCTCTGGCAACAAATCTGCGCTCATGAACACGATTTCTACCCTCAACACGGCTGATTTGCCCCGTGCCTGGCAAATAGAACAACGCGCCCACGCTTTTCCGTGGAGCGAACAAACCTTTGCCAGCAATCAGGGGGAACGTTATCTCAACCTTCAACTAACGGTTGATGGCGAGATGGCGGCCTTCGCGATTACGCAAATTATCCTCGATGAAGCGACGCTGTTTAACATCGCCGTCGACCCGGCTTTTCAGCGGCGTGGCCTTGGGCGAGCGCTGCTGGAGCAGGTGATTGATGAGGTCGAGAAACGCGGGGTCGCAACGCTGTGGCTGGAAGTGCGTGCGTCGAACGTAGCCGCTATCGCACTTTACGAGAGCTTAGGTTTTAACGAGGCAACCATTCGTCGCAACTATTATCCCACGGCCGACGGGCGTGAGGATGCGATCATAATGGCGTTGCCAGTCAGTATGTAACGGCCTGTTCGCCAGGCTTTTTTAAGGGTAAGTCTGACGCTGTGCTGTTCAGACCTGCTGTAACAAGACGCCTGTGTGGCGGGCAATGACAGGGTGATACGATGAAGTGGGACTGGATTTTCTTTGATGCCGATGAAACGCTGTTTACATTTGATTCTTTTACCGGTCTGCAGCGAATGTTTCTCGACTATAGCGTGACCTTTAGCGCTGAAGATTTTCAGGACTATCAGGCCGTGAACAAACCCCTGTGGGTGGACTATCAAAACGGCACGATCACTGCGCTGCAGCTGCAACATCAGCGTTTTAATAGCTGGGCGGAGCGCCTCAGCGTGCCGCCGGGCGAACTCAACGACGCCTTTATGAATGCGATGGCCGAGATCTGCTCGCCGCTGCCTGGGGCGATATCGCTGCTGAATGCGCTGCAGGGGAAGGTGAAGATGGGGATCATCACCAACGGGTTTACCTCGCTGCAGCAGATTCGTCTGGAACGCACCGGCTTACGCGATCACTTTGATTTATTGATTATTTCTGAAGAGGTCGGCGTGGCGAAGCCGGACGCGCGCATTTTTGAATACGCGCTGGCGCAGGCGGGTCATCCCGATCGTTCCCGCGTGCTGATGGTCGGCGATACGGCAGAGTCCGATATCCGCGGCGGGGTGAATGCCGGCCTTGCCACCTGCTGGCTGAATGCCCATCAGCGTGAATTGCCTGCCGATCTTCACCCCGACTGGACGGTGACCTCTTTAAGCGACCTGGAGCAGCTCCTGTGTAAACACTGATTGCCTCCCCCCCATTGATGGGTAAAATAGCCGCAATTTTTCGTATTCCACATGCGTGGCCGGTTGCCGCGTTTACTAAGAAGAATCAATTATGACGTTGTCTCCTTATCTGCAAGAGGTGGCCAAACGCCGCACTTTTGCCATTATCTCTCACCCGGATGCCGGTAAAACGACCATCACCGAGAAGGTATTACTGTTCGGACAGGCGATTCAGACCGCCGGTACCGTTAAAGGCCGTGGTTCCAGCCAGCATGCAAAATCAGACTGGATGGAGATGGAAAAACAGCGTGGTATCTCCATTACCACGTCGGTGATGCAGTTCCCGTATCACAACAGCCTGGTTAACCTGCTGGATACCCCGGGCCACGAAGACTTCTCCGAAGATACCTACCGTACCCTGACGGCGGTGGACTGCTGTCTGATGGTCATCGATGCGGCAAAAGGCGTTGAAGATCGTACCCGTAAGCTGATGGAAGTTACCCGTCTGCGCGATACGCCGATCCTGACGTTCATGAACAAACTCGACCGTGATATCCGCGATCCGATGGAGCTGCTGGATGAGGTGGAGAACGAACTGCGTATTGCCTGCGCGCCGATCACCTGGCCGATTGGCTGCGGTAAGCTGTTTAAGGGCGTGTACCATCTCTACAAAGATGAGACCTATCTCTATCAGACCGGTAAGGGCCACACGATTCAGGAAGTGCGGATCGTGAAAGGGTTGAATAACCCGGATCTCGATCTGGCCGTCGGCGAAGATCTGGCGCAGCAGCTGCGCGATGAGCTGGAGCTGGTACAGGGCGCTTCAAACGAGTTTGATAAAGATCTGTTCCTCGCCGGCGAAATCACCCCGGTCTTCTTTGGTACGGCCTTAGGTAACTTCGGCGTGGATCATATGCTGGATGGCCTGGTTGAGTGGGCGCCGGCGCCGATGCCGCGTAAAACCGATACCCGTGAAGTGACGGCGGAAGAAGAGAAATTTACCGGTTTCGTCTTTAAAATTCAGGCCAACATGGATCCGAAACACCGTGACCGCGTGGCCTTTATGCGCGTGGTGTCCGGTAAGTATGAGAAGGGCATGAAGCTGCGTCAGGTCCGTACGGGCAAAGACGTGGTGATTTCCGATGCGCTGACCTTTATGGCCGGCGACCGTTCTCATGTGGAAGAGGCCTGGCCGGGCGATATTATCGGTCTGCACAACCACGGCACGATTCAGATCGGCGACACCTTCACCCAGGGCGAGATGATGAAGTTCACCGGTATCCCGAACTTCGCACCGGAGCTATTCCGCCGTATTCGCCTGAAGGATCCGCTGAAGCAGAAACAGCTGCTGAAAGGGCTGGTACAGCTTTCTGAAGAGGGCGCGGTACAGGTCTTCCGTCCGATCGCCAATAACGATCTTATTGTCGGCGCGGTCGGTGTGCTGCAGTTTGATGTGGTCGTGGCTCGTCTGAAGAGTGAATACAACGTTGAAGCGATTTACGAATCGGTGAACGTGGCGACCGCGCGTTGGGTGGAATCCACCGACGTGAAAAAATTTGAGGAATTTAAGCGTAAAAACGAAATTCAGCTGGCCCTCGATGGCGGTGATAATCTGACATATATCGCGCCAACTATGGTTAACCTGAACCTGACGCAGGAACGCTATCCTGACGTTCTGTTCCGTAAAACTCGCGAGCACTAATCCCTTCCGGAGCGCGGCTCTCACCGCGCTCCACGCTATTTTTTCGTCGTTTCCCGCGTTATAGAAAGTTCTTAAAGATCCCCGTCAGCGTGACTTTTTGTACATATTTTCCGTCTCTTTCATGACCTTCTACTATATTTAATAAGTAATTTTTAAGATTCTGGCTTAATAAGCTACTTATTTTGCTTTAGCGATATAGAAATAACGAGGACAGAGAGATGACAAGACTAAAGGATGCCGGGACGTTGCTGGCTCTCTTCTTAGGCTCAGCCATGATAAGCGCCTCGGCATATGCAGAAAATCCGCCGACGAACAGCGCACAATCGGTTGCCACCAGCGCCGGTCAGGCCGTCGACAGCTCGCTGAATAAAGTCGGCGATTTTATGGATGACAGCACCATCACCGCCAGAGTGAAAGCGGCGCTGATTGACGATAAAAATATTCGCAGCAGCGATATCTCTGTGAAAACTGAGAATAAAGTGGTGACACTGAGCGGCTCGGTTGACAGCGCGGAGCAAAAAGATCTGGCGGTGAACGCCGCGAAAACGGTCAAAGGCGTCACCACCGTGAATGACCAGTTGAACGTGGTCGCAGAGAAGTCTGCCAGCCTGGAAGGGTACGCGGGCGATACGGCCATTACCAGTCAAGTTAAAGCCAAACTGTTGGCGGATGACATTGTGCCGTCGCGAAAGGTAACGGTTGAGACCCGTGGCGGGACCGTACATTTATCCGGAACCGTTGATTCACGTCAGCAGGCGGATCGCGCGGCAGACATTGCCAAAGCCGTTTCTGGTGTTAAAAACGTAGAAAATAATCTCAGCGTTAAATAAACCCATTCATTTAATAACGTTATTTCCCGCTAACTATTCAACTCTTTGAATTATGCGTTGAATGACATGCGGGAGGTAAACAAATGAATCCTCTGGCGCTTATTCAGGTCATTTTATCGAGGAACACGGGCATCGCCCGACCACCAGCAATTCGACGTATGACGAGTGAAGAAAAAGAGCATGACAGGGTTGATTTATGCGCGGCCTGAGCGCGCAGAAAAGCGACCGTTATCCACTATGGTAAGGAGCACATTATGTTTCGATGGGGCATTATTTTTCTGGTCATTGCACTGATTGCCGCCGCGTTAGGATTTGGTAGCCTGGCGGGTACGGCTGCCTGGGCTGCAAAAATCGTCTTTGTCGTCGGTATTATTCTGTTCCTGGTTAGCCTGTTTACCGGGCGCCGGCGCCCATAGAAAGCGGTCTTTCCCTGCCGCGCAAGACGCGAAAGGCGTTTTAATGACATAGCGTTTTACATAAAGCCAGTCCTCAGGACTGGCTTTCGTGGTTTCAGGGGGGTAATAATTGCAGGACGGCGCGGCGATGGACGTCAGGATTTCAGATCCCTTGCGGGCGGTGAATGCCGCCCGACGGGCCGGGAGCGCCGGGGGGAGACCCTACCGAATGATTTTGGGCTGGTACAATAAAACATAACAGGAAAGCAGGGTGGGACATCGAATTCCCGTAACGCTTGGCAACATTGCGCCGTTGTCTGTCAAACCATTTCTTCCGGGCAAGCTTGGCCTGGTGTGCGAGGGTGGCGGTCAGCGAGGTATTTTTACCGCCGGAGTACTGGATGAGTTTATGCGCGCGGGATTCAACCCCTTTGACATTATGCTGGGGACATCCGCCGGGGCGCAGAACCTGTCGGCCTACATGTGTAACCAGCAGGGCTACGCCCGCAAGGTCATCACCCGTTACACCACGGCCCGGGAATTTTTCGATCCTATGCGTTTTGTCCGCGGCGGTAATCTCATCGATCTTGACTGGCTGGTGGAGACCACGGCGCAAAAAATGCCGCTGGCGATGAGCTATGCGGAGGAGCAGTTCGCCCTGGGGAAAGAGCTGTGGATGTGCGCCTGCCGGGGCGATGATTATACGCCAGACTATTTTGCTCCCACCCAGACCACGTGGCTCGATCTGATCCGCGCCTCCAGCGCGATCCCCGGTTTCTATCGCAGCGGCGTCATGCTGGACGGCATCAGCTATCTGGATGGCGGCGTCAGCGATGCGATTCCCGTACAGGAGGCGGCCCGACGCGGGGCGCAAACCATCGTGGTTATCCGTACGGTGCCTTCGCAGATGTTCTATACCCCGCAGTGGTTTAAGCGAATGGAGCGCTGGCTGGGGGAAAGCAGCCTGCAGCCGTTTGTGAACCTGGTCCAGCATCACGAGGCCACCTATCGCACTACCCAACAGTTTATTGAGAAGCCGCCGGGTAAGCTGCGCATCCTGGAAATTTATCCGCAGAAACCGCTTAAAAGTATGGCGCTGGGAAGCCGTTTACCGGCGCTGCTGGAAGACTACAAGACCGGGCGACAGTGCGGACGTTATTTCCTCGCGACGGTCGGCAAAATGCTGGCCGACCGTCCACCGCTGGTGCGTCATCTGCCGCGAGTCACGCAGCCGGCCTCGGTTGTGGTGCCGGCGGCTTCCGTCGCCAACGATTCTCACCCGGCCACTTTCGTGACCGCCCCGCAGGCTAATGATGCCAGCTTTGATAACGAGGATCTGGCATGACGTGGACGTTTATCGATACGCATTGTCATTTTGATTTCCCGCCCTTCGCCGGCCATGCCGCCGAGAGTCTTGCCCGGGCGGCGCAAGCCGGGGTGACGCAGATAATTGTTCCGGCCATTGAAGCGGAAAATTTCCCCCGCGTATTAGCGCTGGCGGAGCAGCATGAAGCGATTTATGCCGCCGTGGGACTGCATCCCATTGCGATCGAGCGGCATGATGAGCGCAGTCTTGAGCGCCTGGAGGAGTGCCTGCGCCAACGCCACCGAAAGCTGGTCGCGGTGGGGGAGACGGGGCTCGATCTGTATCGTGACGATCCGCAGTTTGAGCGCCAGCAGGTCATGCTGGAAGCGCAGCTGCGGCTGGCGAAGCGTTACGATCTGCCGGTGATTCTGCACTCCCGACGTACTCACGATAAGCTGGCGATGCTGCTGAAAAAACATGCCCTGCCGAGAACCGGCGTGGTGCATGGTTTCGCGGGAAGCCTGCAGCAAGCGGAACGTTTCGTTCAGGCAGGTTATAAAATTGGCGTCGGCGGAACCATAACCTACCCACGCGCCAGTAAAACGCGTGATGTCATGGCGCGTCTACCGCTATCGGCACTGCTGCTGGAGACGGATGCGCCGGATATGCCGCTCAATGGTTTTCAGGGGCAGCCAAATCGGCCCGAGCAGGTGGCCCGTGTCTTTGCCTCGCTATGTGAACTGCGACAGGAACCTGCGGATGTCATTGCCAATACGTTGATTCACAATACGAAAGCGTTGTTCTGTGCCCTGTGACGTCCCACTCTCAGTGATGACGCTCGTGCGTCAGCCGCGGTGAAGAGGCTGCGGCTTCATCGCCGGTATTCCCGGATACCTCCCTTTCTCACTCCTCTGTGGATGTTATAATTCCATCATTTCCTGTTTTTAGTAACTTACTTATTTTTCAGTGATTATTGCCTGTTTTTCAATTTTTAGCACAAAATGCACTCGCTGCTGTCGAGGTGTCCTGTGGTTTTATGTTATTATATTAACATTCAGTTGCGTCTGCGGATTTTGATTATGCTTAAAGTAAACATGGCGTTTTGCAGCGCAATACTGCACTCGTAAAGGTGACTTGCGTCACATTACAGTAATGCAAATTCTCTATGAGTTTTCATTAACTGTGATGAATGTCGAAGTGTAACGGCGAGGTGATGTTACAATAGTAACAGACTCGCAAGGTGAACAAACTATTGAACCGGCAATAAGCCGTCGGAGTGTAAAATGACTGATTTATCTGCAAGCAGCCTGCGCGCGTTGAAACTGATGGACCTGACCACGCTGAATGACGATGACACCAATGAAAAGGTGATCGCTCTGTGCCATCAGGCAAAAACGCCGGTAGGGAATACAGCGGCTATCTGCATCTATCCGCGCTTTATCCCGATCGCGCGTAAAACGCTGAACGCGCAAGGCACCCCGGATATCCGTATCGCCACGGTCACCAACTTCCCGCATGGTAACGATGATATCGATATCGCGCTGGCGGAAACCCGTGCGGCTATCGCTTATGGCGCGGACGAAGTTGACGTGGTATTCCCGTACCGCGCGCTGATCGCGGGTAACGAGCAGGTCGGATTCGATCTGGTGAAGGCCTGTAAAGAGGCTTGCGCGGCGGCCAACGTGCTGTTGAAAGTGATCATCGAAACCGGTGAGCTGAAAGAAGAAGCGTTAATTCGTAAAGCTTCTGAAATTTCTATTAAAGCCGGGGCGGATTTCATCAAAACCTCGACCGGTAAAGTCCCGGTAAACGCGACGCCGGAAAGCGCACGTATCATGCTGGAAGTGATCCGCGATATGGGCGTACAGAAAACCGTTGGCTTTAAGCCTGCGGGCGGCGTCCGCAGCGCTGAAGATGCGCAGCAGTTCCTGGCCATTGCCGATGAACTGTTCGGTGCCGACTGGGCGGATTCTCGCCACTATCGTTTCGGCGCATCCAGCCTGCTGGCAAGCCTGCTGAAAGCGCTGGGGCACGGCGACGGTAAGAGCGCCAGCAGCTACTAAGGCGTCACGGTGACAAAACCGTAGCCCGGATGAGGCGCAGCTGCGCCGACGCCGGGAGATTCCCGGCGTCGCGACGCTCGGCCGGGCTACAGGAACTTAGCGCGGGCGCAGATAACGCCGCCCGCCGAATTTGACCTTATTCCTCAGGGGGTTACCTTGTTTCTCGCACAAGAAATTATTCGTAAAAAACGTGACGGCCATGCGCTGAGCGATGACGAAATTCGCTTTTTCATCAACGGGATCCGTGATAACACCGTTTCTGAAGGGCAGATCGCGGCGCTGGCGATGACCATCTTTTTCCACGATATGTCTATGCCAGAACGCGTCTCGTTAACCATGGCAATGCGGGATTCAGGAACCGTTCTGGACTGGAAAAGCCTCAATCTGAACGGCCCGATTGTCGATAAACACTCTACCGGCGGCGTGGGCGATGTGACTTCGCTGATGCTTGGCCCGATGGTTGCCGCCTGCGGCGGCTATGTGCCGATGATCTCCGGGCGCGGCCTCGGTCATACCGGCGGCACCCTCGACAAACTGGAAGCCATTCCGGGTTTCGATATTTTCCCGGATGACGCCCGTTTCCGCGGCATTATTAAAGATGTTGGCGTCGCCATCATCGGGCAGACCAGTTCGCTGGCCCCTGCCGACAAACGTTTCTATGCCACCCGCGATATTACCGCGACGGTGGATTCCATCCCGCTCATCACCGCCTCGATTCTGGCGAAAAAACTGGCGGAAGGCCTGGATGCGCTGGTGATGGACGTTAAAGTAGGCAGCGGCGCCTTTATGCCGACCTACGAACTCTCCGCAGCGCTTGCCGAAGCGATCGTTGGCGTTTCCAACGGTGCCGGCGTGCGGACTACCGCGCTGCTGACCGATATGAACCAGGTGCTGGCATCCAGCGCCGGGAACGCCGTCGAAGTCCGTGAAGCGGTTCGCTTCCTGACCGGCGAATACCGCAATCCGCGTCTGTTTGATGTGACCATGGCGCTGTGCGTGGAAATGCTGATTTCCGGCAAGCTGGCCCAGGATGACGCCGACGCACGGGCGAAACTGCAGGCGGTGCTGGATAACGGCAAAGCGGCGGAACTCTTTGGCCGCATGGTTGCCGCCCAAAAAGGGCCGACCGATTTCGTCGAGAACTACGATAACTATCTGCCTACCGCGATGCTGAGCAAAGCGGTCTACGCTGATGGTGAAGGATTTGTCGCTGAAATGGACACCCGGGCGCTGGGTATGGCGGTGGTGTCGATGGGCGGCGGTCGTCGCCAGGCGTCCGATCCGATTGACTATAGCGTCGGCTTTACCGACATGGCGCGCCTGGGTGACAGCGTTGACGGACAGCGTCCGCTCGCGGTTATCCACGCTAAAGACGAAGCCAGCTGGCAGGAAGCGGCGAAAGCCGTCAAAGCGGCAATTAAACTGGACGATAAGGCGCCGAAAGAAACCCTGACGGTCTATCGCCGAATCACCGAATAACGGTATACTGATCTGATCGCTTTTTTGCAGCGCAAAAGGTACGGAGAATAATATGAAACGTGCATTTATCATGGTGCTGGACTCTTTCGGCATCGGTGCGACTGAAGATGCCGCTCGCTTTGGCGACGTCGGCTCAGACACTATGGGCCACATTGCTGAAGCCTGCGCTAAGGGCGAGGCTGACCATGGTCGCAAAGGCCCGCTGAATCTGCCTAATCTGACCCGTCTGGGGCTGGTCAAAGCTCACGAGGGCTCGACCGGCAAAATCGCTGCCGGGATGGACGCCAGTGCGGACGTCATTGGCGCATACGCCTGGGCGCATGAGCTCTCTTCCGGTAAAGATACGCCGTCCGGCCACTGGGAAATCGCCGGTGTACCGGTTCTGTTCGAATGGGGCTACTTCAGTGACCATCAGAACAGCTTCCCGCAGGAGCTGCTGGATAAACTGGTTAAACGTGCAAACCTGCCGGGCTATCTCGGTAACTGTCACTCCTCCGGGACGGTGATTCTGGATGAGCTTGGCGAAGAACATATGAAAACCGGCAAGCCGATTTTCTATACCTCCGCTGACTCCGTGTTCCAGATTGCCTGCCACGAAGAGACTTTTGGTCTGGATAAACTCTACGAGCTGTGCGAAATCGCCCGTGAGGAACTGACTGAAGGTGGCTACAACATTGGCCGCGTTATCGCGCGTCCGTTCGTGGGTGATAAACCGGGCCACTTCCAGCGTACCGGCAACCGTCACGATCTGGCCGTTGAACCGCCTGCGCCGACCGTGTTGCAAAAGCTGGTTGACGAGAAAGGCGGCCACGTGGTTTCCGTTGGGAAAATCGCAGACATCTATGCCAACTGCGGGATCACCAAAAAGGTGAAAGCGACCGGCCTCGATGCACTGTTTGACGCGACCATCAAAGAGATGAAAGAAGCGGGTGATAAGACCATCGTCTTCACTAACTTCGTGGACTTCGACTCTTCCTGGGGCCACCGTCGCGATATCGCCGGTTATGCGGCGGGTCTGGAACTGTTTGACCGTCGTCTACCGGAGCTGATGGAGCTGGTGGGTGAAGATGACATTCTGATCCTGACCGCTGACCACGGCTGTGACCCGAGCTGGCAGGGTACTGACCATACGCGTGAGCACATCCCGGTACTGGTCTACGGCCCGAAAGTTAAACCGGGCTCGCTGGGCCACCGTGAAACCTTCGCCGATATCGGCCAGACCCTGGCGAAATACTTTGGTACGTCCGACATGGAATATGGCAAGGCCATGTTCTAAGGTCATTGCCCGGTGGCGCTATGCTGACCGGGCCTACGGTTTTGTAGGCCGGGCAAGGCGCAGGCGCCGCCCGGCAAAAACAACAATATAAAAGGAACTGAAGATGGCAACTCCTCATATTAATGCAGAAATGGGTGATTTCGCTGACGTCGTGTTGATGCCGGGCGACCCGCTGCGCGCGAAGCACATCGCGGAAACTTTCCTTGAAGACGTGCGCGAAGTGAACAACGTGCGCGGCATGCTGGGCTTTACCGGTACCTATAAAGGCCGCAAGATCTCCGTCATGGGCCACGGTATGGGTATCCCGTCCTGCTCCATCTACACCAAAGAGCTGATCACCGATTTCGGCGTGAAGAAGATTATTCGCGTGGGCTCCTGCGGTGCGGTACGTGCTGATGTGAAACTGCGTGATGTGGTGATTGGCATGGGCGCGTGCACCGACTCCAAAGTCAACCGTCTGCGCTTTAAAGACCATGATTTCGCCGCTATCGCTGACTTCGGCATGGTGCGTAACGCGGTTGATGCTGCAAAAGCGCTGGGCGTTGATGCCCGCGTCGGTAACATCTTCTCCGCAGACCTGTTCTATACCCCGGATCCGTCCATGTTCGACGTGATGGAAAAATACGGCATCCTGGGCGTGGAAATGGAAGCCGCCGGTATCTACGGCGTAGCCGCGGAGTTCGGGGCGAAAGCGCTGACTATCTGCACCGTTTCCGATCATATTCGCACGCATGAACAGACGACTGCGGCTGAGCGTCAGACGACGTTCAACGATATGATCAAAATCGCGCTGGAATCCGTTCTGCTGGGCGATAAAGAGTAAAAGTTGTATGGCTATTGCCCGGTGGCGCTGCGCTTACCGGGCCTGGCAAACCGCGTAGAATCTGTAGGCCGGATAGGGCGTAACCGCTATTCTCGTGCTTACCGGGCCAACAAAATGGTGCCGAATCTGTAGGCCGGATAAGGCGTAGCCGCCATCCGGCTTTTTTATCAGCGCACCGCGCCGGCAATCCACCCCGACAGCTCCCGCAGCTCTTTCTCCTGCTCCGGGAAATCCACTATTAATGCTTCACACGCCTGCTGCAGCACGTCAGCCCGATACGGGCAGCCCTGCAATCGCGTAGCCAGCGCTTCCAGCGGTGCCGGATTGAGACTATCGGTAAAGACCTGCGTACGGGTGATATGGCCTTTCTCAACGTCGAAGTGCAGCTCAACCCCACCCCAGACAAAGCGCTCATCCAGCAGGTGGGAGAAGGCCGGCGCCTGACCAAAATTCCATGCCCAGCTGCTCTGGCGGGCGAAGGTCTCGGCAAAGTTCGGCAGATCCGGCGTCTTATCGGGCGAAATCACTTCCGCGGCGACGCGCTCGCCGTAGTAGGCGAAAAAGGCCTCTTCAATCGCCGAGCAGACCTGCTGGTGCGTAATACCCGGCAGCAGCTCAACCAGATTGGCCACCCGGCCGCGCACCGAGGTGATACCTTTCGCCTGCAGCTTCTTTTTATCCGGGTTGAGATAGTTTGCCAGACGACTTAAATCGGCATTCAACAGCAGCGTTCCGTGGTGAAAACCGCGGTCAAGGGTTTCGCGATAGGCTGAACCGGAGATTTTACGATCGCCTTCGGCTGTTTTGACGACCAGGTCATTGCGCCCGGAGGCTTCAGCCGCGACGCCCAGCGCCGCCAGCGCAGCCAGCACAATCCGGGTGGAGACGGTTTTATCGTACTCGGGTTTACCCGCCATGAAAGTAAAGCAGGTATTGCCGAGATCGTGGAATACCGCGCCGCCGCCGCTGCTGCGGCGGGCCAGGCGCACGTTATCTTCTTCCATCCGGCGGGTGTTGCACTCTTTCCACGGGTTTTGCGCCCGGCCAATGACCACCGTATCGGCGTTGCGCCACAGAAACAGCACGCGCTGGGTGGCGGGCATCTGGCGGAAAATACACTCTTCAACCGCAAGGTTGAACCAGGGATCCGTGGAGTCTGAGAGCAGCAGGCGTAGCGTCGACATCAGCGATTTCCTTATTCTTATTCATCTTTGTCTTCGTCCTGCACCGGCTTATTGGCAGTGAGCAGGAAGGGCGATTGCTGCCAGCGGGTGCGCTTGCCCTGCAGCAGCGTGCGGGTCAGCACCACGCCGATGGCCAGCGACAGCAGTAGCATCAGACGTAAAATATTGGTGGTATTATCCACCTGTTTCGCCTCGGTGGCTAACGTATGGGTATCCAGCGTCAGGCGCAGGTAGCCCAGCGGCCCGTTTTTACCCTGAATCGGCTCCACGATCTGCTGATTGAAGTAACCCCCCGCTTTTTTGCCGTCCAGCGCCAGCCTGTCGCGCACGTTGACCCCTTCGCCCGAGCGGGCGACCAGATCGCCCTGGTCATCATAGACTCCGGCATCGAGGACCCGGCTCTGGCGGGTGAGCAGCTCCAGCAGCTCACCGATCCGTTTTTCATCAGGGGTCTCGCTGCGCATCATTGGCGCCAGATTCAGCGTAACCTGCTGCGCAAGGGTGCGAGCCAGTTCTTCTAACTGTGGATTACGTTGCTTTTGGCTGTTCTGGCTGAACCACGACGCTCCCTGCATCAGGGCAACGAGAAGCGCGAGGCAGATAAGAACAATGACGGCGCGATGCAGTCGGAATTTCAGTTTTGCGCGTACCATATTCCACCTTTAATATTTACAGCTTAATGTTGCCAGAAGCGCTGGTTACAAGGTAGCCTCATGCGTTATTTTCCTGGCCTGAATAAAGAAATGTGGAGCCGTAATGCCAAACAGTTTGACCTGGTGCGATCTGCCCGAAGATGTTTCCCTGTGGCCTGGATTACCGCTTTCGCTGAGCGGTGATGAGGTCATGCCGCTGGATTACCATGCCGGACGCAGCGGCTGGCTGCTCTACGGACGCGGCCTTGATAAACGCCGGCTGACCGCCTGGCAGCGTGAGCTGGGTGCCGCGCTGGTTATCGTTGCCTCCTGGGTTGTCGAAGATTATCAGGTTATTCGTCTGGCGGGCTCTCTGACGCTGCGGGCAACCCGGCTGGCGCACGAAGCGGGGCTGGATGTCGCCCCGCTGGGGAAAATTCCGCATCTGCGTACGCCTGGGCTGCTGGTGATGGATATGGACTCCACGGCGATTCAAATCGAGTGCATTGACGAAATCGCCAAACTGGCCGGAACCGGCGAAATGGTGTCGGAAGTGACCGAACGTGCGATGCGCGGCGAGCTGGATTTCACCGCCAGCCTGCGTCAGCGGGTGGCGACATTGAAAGATGCCGATGCCAATATTTTGCTGCAGGTGCGCGAATCGCTCCCGCTGATGCCGGGGCTGGCGCAGCTGGTGCTGAAGCTGGAGACCCTGGGCTGGAAAGTCGCGATTGCCTCCGGCGGATTCACCTTCTTCGCCGAATACCTGCGCGACAAGCTGCATCTTGACGCCGTGGTCGCTAATGAGCTGGAGATTATGGACGGCAAGCTGACCGGGAACGTCATCGGCGATATTGTCGATGCCAAATATAAAGCCGCCACGCTGAGAAAACTGGCGGAAAAATATGCAATCCCGCCGGCGCAGACCGTGGCGATCGGCGATGGCGCCAACGATCTACCGATGATCAAAGCGGCGGGGCTGGGGATCGCGTATCATGCTAAGCCAAAAGTGAATGAACAGGCGGAAGTGACAATCCGTCACGCTGATCTGATGGGCGTCTTCTGTATTCTCTCAGGCAGCATGAATCAAAAGTAAGAGGTAACACGTGGCGAAAGCTCCAAAACGCGCATTTGTCTGTAATGAATGTGGTGCGGATTACCCGCGCTGGCAGGGGCAGTGCAGCGCCTGTCATGCCTGGAATACCATCACCGAGGTGCGTATTGCCGCTTCGCCGCAGGTGGCGAGAAACGAGCGTCTGACGGGCTATGCCGGGAATGCCGGTGCGTCGAAGGTACAAAAACTGTCGGAGATTAGCCTCGAGGCGCTACCGCGTTTCTCCACCGGTTTTAAAGAGTTTGACCGCGTGCTCGGCGGTGGCGTGGTGCCGGGCAGCGCAATTCTGATTGGCGGCAGTCCGGGGGCGGGTAAATCGACGCTGCTGCTGCAGACGCTGTGCCGACTGTCGGAAAACATGAAAACGCTGTACGTCACCGGGGAAGAGTCGTTGCAGCAGGTAGCGATGCGCGCTCACCGCCTGGGGTTGCCGACCGCTAATCTCAATATGCTCTCCGAGACCAGCATTGAACAAATCTGCCAGATAGCCGATGACGAAAAGCCGCAGCTGATGGTTATCGACTCGATCCAGGTGATGCATATGGCTGACGTTCAGTCGTCGCCGGGCAGCGTCGCCCAGGTACGCGAAACGGCGGCCTATCTGACGCGTTTTGCGAAAACGCGCGATGTAGCGATCATCATGGTAGGTCATGTGACCAAAGATGGCTCGCTGGCCGGGCCGAAGGTGCTGGAGCACTGTATTGACTGCTCGGTGCTGCTGGATGGCGATGCCGATTCTCGCTTTCGTACCCTGCGCAGCCATAAAAACCGCTTTGGCGCGGTGAATGAGCTGGGGGTGTTCGCGATGACCGAGCAGGGGCTGCGTGAAATCAGCAACCCTTCGGCGATTTTTCTCAGCCGCGGCGATGAAGTGACTTCCGGCAGCTCGGTGATGGTGGTCTGGGAGGGCACTCGTCCTCTGCTGGTGGAGATTCAGGCGCTGGTCGACCATTCAATGATGTCTAACCCGCGTCGCGTTGCGGTAGGGCTGGAGCAGAACCGCCTGGCGATTCTGCTGGCGGTTCTGCACCGTCACGGCGGTCTGCAGATGGCCGATCAGGATGTTTTTGTTAACGTTGTCGGCGGGGTGAAGGTGGCGGAAACCAGCGCTGACCTGGCGCTGCTGCTGGCCATGGTTTCCAGCCTGCGCGATCGTCCGCTGCCGCACGATCTGGTGGTATTTGGTGAAGTGGGGCTGTCCGGCGAAATCCGCCCGGTGCCCAGCGGCCAGGAGCGCATCTCCGAGGCGGCGAAACATGGTTTTCGTCGCGCCATCGTCCCGGCGGCCAACGTGCCGAAAAAAGCACCAGAAGGGATGCAAATCTTTGGTGTGAAAAAGCTTTCAGACGCGCTAAGCGTGTTTGACGACTTATAATTAAATACCCGCCGCCTGTCCGGCGGCAGAGGGGCTGGCTGCGTAGGTCCGTATGAACGACTGAGTTGCCTCGGTTCATCGTGCTTCGTCCGTCTGCCGGCCGCAACAGGGTATTTCTTCAGTTTTGCTAAAGCAGGAGGCTCTTGTGTCATCTTTCGACTATCTCAAAACCGCGATTAAGCAAAAGGGCTGTACGCTGCAACAGGTCGCGGAAGCCAGCGGAATGACCAAAGGCTATTTGAGCCAGCTGCTGAATGCCAAAATCAAAAGCCCAAGCGCGCAGAAGCTGGAAGCCCTGCACCGTTTTCTTGGCCTGGAATTCCCGCGTCGGCAAAAGAGCGTCGGCGTGGTATTTGGTAAGTTCTATCCGCTGCACACCGGGCATATCTATCTGATTCAGCGCGCCTGTAGCCAGGTGGATGAGCTGCATATCATCATGGGTTACGACGATACGCGCGATCGTCAGCTGTTTGAAGACAGCGCGATGTCGCAACAGCCGACGGTATCCGATCGTCTGCGCTGGCTGCTGCAAACCTTCAAATATCAGAAAAATATCCGTATCCATGCGTTTAATGAAGAGGGGATGGAACCTTATCCCCACGGCTGGGACGTCTGGAGCCGCGGGATCCGCGCATTTATGAGCGATAAAGGGATCCAGCCGAACTGGATCTACACCTCGGAAGAGGCCGATGCGCAGCAATATCGGCAGCATCTGGCGATCGAAACCGTGCTGATCGATCCGAAACGCACCTTTATGAGCATCAGCGGCGGGCAGATCCGTGAAAACCCGTTCCGCTACTGGGAGTACATCCCGACGGAAGTGAAACCGTTCTTTGTACGTACGGTGGCGATTCTGGGCGGCGAATCGAGCGGGAAATCGACGCTGGTCAATAAGCTCGCGAATATCTTTAACACCACCAGCGCCTGGGAGTATGGTCGCGATTACGTCTTCTCGCACCTCGGCGGCGATGAGATGGCGCTGCAGTATTCCGACTATGACAAAATTGCGCTTGGCCACGCGCAGTATATTGATTTCGCGGTTAAATATGCCAATAAGGTGGCGTTTATCGACACCGATTTCGTCAGCACCCAGGCATTTTGCCTGAAGTATGAAGGGCGCGAGCACCCCTTCGTTCAGGCGCTGATCGACGAGTACCGTTTTGACCTGGTGATTCTGCTGGAGAACAATACGCCGTGGGTTGCCGACGGCTTACGTAGCCTCGGTAGCTCGGTGGATCGCAAGGAGTTCCAGACGCTGCTGGTGTCGCTGCTCAAAGAGAATGAGATCGACTTTGTGCATGTGAAAGAGTCGGATTACGACACGCGCTTTCTGCGCTGCGTTGATCTGGTCAAGCAGCTGATGGGTGAACCGGGCTAACTACTGCCTGGAGAGTTCTGGCGTGCGCTGAGCATAAAAAAACGGGTGGCCTGGGCCACCCGTTTTTATTACTTCGCAATACGCTTGTACTTGATACGCTTTGGCTCCAGCGCATCGGCGCCGAGGGTGCGTTTCTTATACTCTTCGTACTCGGTGAAGTTACCTTCGAAGAATTCGACTTTACCTTCATCCTGGTAATCCAGAATGTGGGTCGCGATACGGTCGAGGAACCAACGGTCGTGCGAGATAACCATCGCGCAGCCCGGGAACTCCAGCAGGGCGTTTTCTAACGCGCGCAGGGTTTCGATATCCAGGTCGTTGGTCGGTTCATCGAGCAGCAGCACGTTACCGCCAACCTGCAGCAGCTTCGCGAGGTGCAGACGACCGCGCTCACCGCCGGAGAGTTCGCCCACGCGTTTACCCTGGTCGACGCCTTTAAAGTTAAAGCGACCGACGTAGGCGCGGCTAGGCATTTCGGTGTTGCCGATCTTCATGATATCCAGCCCGCCGGAGACTTCTTCCCAGACGGTTTTGCTGTTATCCATCGCGTCGCGGAACTGATCGACGGAAGCCAGCTTCACGGTTTCACCCAGGGTGATGGAACCGGCATCAGGCTGTTCCTGACCGGACATCATGCGGAACAGGGTCGATTTACCGGCGCCGTTAGGGCCGATAATCCCGACGATTGCCCCTTTCGGTACCGAGAAGGTCAGATCGTCAATCAGCACGCGATCGCCGTAAGACTTACGCAGGTTGCTGACTTCAACAACTTTATCTCCCAGACGGGCTCCAGGCGGAATAAACAGTTCGTTGGTTTCGTTACGCTTCTGGTATTCGACGTTATTAAGCTCTTCAAAGCGCGCCAGACGGGCCTTGCCCTTAGACTGACGGCCTTTCGCGCCCTGGCGTACCCACTCCAGCTCTTTCTCGATGGATTTACGGCGCGCCGCTTCCTGAGAAGCTTCCTGCGCCAGACGCTGATCTTTCTGCTCCAGCCAGGAGGAGTAGTTCCCTTCCCACGGAATCCCTTCGCCGCGGTCCAGTTCGAGGATCCAGCCAGCCACGTTATCGAGGAAGTAACGGTCGTGGGTAATCGCCACGACGGTCCCTTCGAAGTCATGCAGGAAGCGTTCCAGCCAGGCCACGGATTCAGCATCCAGGTGGTTGGTCGGTTCGTCGAGCAGCAGCATGTCTGGTTTTTCCAGCAGCAGGCGGCACAGCGCCACGCGGCGGCGTTCACCACCGGACAGGTTGGCGATTTTCGCCTCCCAGTCCGGCAGACGCAGGGCATCGGCCGCACGTTCCAGCTGCACGTTCAGGTTATGACCGTCGTGAGCCTGAATGATCTCTTCAAACTTGCCCTGCTGCGCCGCGAGTTTATCGAAGTCGGCATCTGGCTCAGCGTATTTGGCATACACCTCATCCAGGCCTTTCAGCGCGTTAACCACTTCGGCTACCGCTTCTTCTACCGACTCACGTACGGTCTGCTCCGGGTTGAGCTGCGGCTCCTGCGGCAGATAGCCAATTTTCAGGCCAGGCTGCGGACGGGCTTCGCCTTCGATGTCGGTATCGATGCCGGCCATAATACGTAACAGGGTAGATTTACCGGCACCGTTAAGACCGAGAACGCCGATCTTCGCGCCAGGGAAGAAGCTCAGGGAGATATTTTTCAAAATATGACGTTTCGGCGGAACCACTTTGCCGACACGATGCATGGTATAAACGAATTGAGCCACGGTGGACTTCGCCTCTTTTATTTTGATGAATAGTTTTCAAAGGCGAAGTGTAGCCTTTTTCACGCGTTAAGCCCAGAGAGGCGATGGGATTCACAGAAGAGTAAAAAAATGTCCAGGACGTGGCACGTTTGGCGTTGTCTGGTTAGCATATCTATAGCGACACCGGGACATTTAAAAAGCGGCATGATGCTGCTCTGATGTAGTGAGATGTACTTTTAACAGAGGAAGAGCTTGTGGAAAAAGCCAAAACGATGGCATGGCGTCTTCTGGCGGCCAGCGTGAGTCTGCTGACGCTCAGCCAGTTGGCACATGCGGATTCACTGGATGAACAGCGCAGCCGCTACGCTCAAATTAAGCAGGCATGGGATAGCCGACAGATGTCCGTTGTCGAACAGCTTATGCCAACGCTGACCACCTATCCGCTGTACCCCTACCTTCAGTACCGGCAGATCACCGACGATCTGATGAACCAGCCGGCGCTGGTGGTGAAAAACTTCATTGAAGCGAACCCGACGCTGCCGCCGGCGCGCACCCTGAAATCGCGCTTTGTTAACGAGCTGGCGCGCCGTACCGACTGGAGCGGACTGCTGGCGTTCAGCCCGGAAAAACCCACCAGCACCGAAGCGCAATGTAATTACTACTACGCGAAGCTGAGCGTGGGCCAGGCGCAGGAAGCCTGGGACGGCGCGAAAGCGCTGTGGCTGACCGGTAAAAGCCAGCCTAATGCCTGCGACGCGCTGTTTAGCGCCTGGCGTTCTTCCGGCAAGCAGGATCCGTTGGCATATCTTGAGCGTATTCGCCTGGCAATGAAGGCGGGTAACACCGGTCTGGTCAGCGTGCTGGCCCAGCAGATGCCGCCTGAATACCAGACGATTTCGTCAGCGGTTGTGGCGCTGGCAAACGATCCGAATACCGTCATGACCTTTGCCCGTACTACTGGCGCGACGGACTTTACCCGCCAGATGGCGGCGGTGGCCTTCGCCAGCGTGGCGCGCCAGGACGTCGAAAACGCCCGGCTGATGATTCCGTCATTGGTGCAGGCACAGAAGCTGAATGAAGATCAAACCCAGGAGCTGCGGGATATCGTTGCCTGGCGCCTGATGGGCAACGATGTGACCGAAGAGCAGGCCGTCTGGCGCGATGACGCTATTATGCGTTCGCAATCCACCGCGCTAGTAGAGCGCCGGGTGCGAATGGCGCTGGGCGCCGGGGATCGCCACGGGTTGAATACCTGGCTGGCCCGCCTGCCGATGGAGGCGAAAGAGAAAGATGAGTGGCGCTATTGGCAGGCGGATCTGCTGCTGGAGCGCGGGCGCGATGACGAAGCAAAAGCGATTCTCCGTTCGTTGATGCAGCAGCGTGGTTTCTACCCGATGATTGCCGCCCAGCGTCTGGGAGAGGATTTCACCTTCCGGATCGATAAAGCGCCAGAGAATCTCGATCCTGCGCTGACCTCCGGGCCGGAAATGGCTCGGGTACGCGAGCTGATGTACTGGAATATGGACAACACCGCCCGCAGCGAATGGGCAAATCTGGTGACCAGCCGGACGAAAGAGCAGCAGGCGCAGCTGGCGCGCTATGCCTTCAACCAGCACTGGTGGGATCTCAGCGTACAGGCAACCATCGCCGGGAAGCTGTGGGATCAGCTGGAGGAACGTTTCCCGCTGGCCTACAACGATCTCTTCGCGCGTTATATCAGCGGCAAAGCCATTCCGCAGAGCTATGCGATGGCGATTGCTCGCCAGGAGAGCGCGTGGAACCCGAAAGTCCGTTCTCCGGTTGGCGCCAGCGGCCTGATGCAAATCATGCCGGGTACGGCGACCCATACGGTGAGTATGTTCAGTATCCCAGGCTACAGCAGTCCGTCGCAACTGCTGGATCCCGAGACCAATATCAATATTGGCACTAGCTATCTGCAGTATGTATACCAGCAGTTTGGCAATAACCGCATTTATGCTTCCGCGGCCTACAACGCCGGTCCGGGGCGGGTGCGAACCTGGCAGGGTAATAGCGCCGGGCGCATCGATGCGGTGGCGTTTATCGAGAGTATTCCGTTCTCGGAAACGCGGGGTTATGTGAAGAACGTACTCTCCTACGATGCCTATTACCGTTACTTTATGGGACAGAAAGCGTCCATGCTGAGCGATGCGGAGTGGCAGCAGCGTTACTGATGCTCAGCAGATTACGCGTGACAAAACGGGCTGAACGCCGTGCTGTTATGCGAAAGCCATAGAGTATTGACCGGAGTATGTTATGCTTTGTACTCGTTAATGAGTACATCCGACAGGCGGCCTTGGTCGCCTGTCTCAACATGGCGGCGTAACATGACCCAACAATCCCCTTATTCAGCGGCTGTAGCCGAACAGCGTCATCAGGAATGGCTTCGCTTTGTGGCGTTACTCCAGCAGGCGTACGCCGACGATCTGCATCTGCCATTGCTGCAATTAATGTTGACGCCCGACGAGCGCGAGGCGCTGGGCACGCGCGTACGGATTATTGAAGAGTTGCTGCGTGGCGAGATGAGCCAGCGCGAGCTGAAAAGCGAGCTCGGCGCCGGAATTGCCACCATTACCCGTGGCTCTAACAGTCTGAAATCAGCGCCACCCGAGCTACGACAGTGGCTGGAGCAGGCGCTGCTTAACGGTAAATAAGGTTATGGAACGGGCTTAATGCCAGTACTACCGCCTGGTGGTAGACGCTGCTGCGCGTGAGCTTCCCGGCGGTAAAGACGCCGATAGCCCCTTCTTTACGACCAATTTCATCGATGCCGGTATGTTGTGACATCACCGGCCCTAGCGCTTCCCCGGCACGCACTTTTTCCAGAATCACCGCCGGCAGCGGCAGCGTCGCCGAGCGCGCTTCGCCGCGCTGATGACGATCCTCGATCACTACCCAGCTAAAGGTGCTGCCCTCATCGATCCCGGCTTCAATGGCCACCCAGAAGTCGGCATTTGGCTGCACGGCGCGCGCATTGGCGACCCTGTTTCGTGCGCCAGCACGCGTTTCCTCGTTACCAAACGGTTGTTCCGGCACACCACTCTCGACGGAGATGGACTCAATGTGGCAGGATCCTTCGCCGAAGATCTCGTTAAAAGCCTGTAGAATTGCCTGAATTTTGGCGGGATTAGTGGTAGCTGAGACAACATGGTGCATAATCAAACAACTCAGAATAAATTTACGTCATCGCAGTATACTCCAAATCGTTTTCGTTGCAGCGCGCGACGCCGGCAACCGAAATTGTGAAGAGCACAGAACGGAAAAATAGCATGTTACAGGTACACCTTGTTCGCCATGGCGAAACGCAGTGGAACGCCGAGCGGCGCATTCAGGGCCAGTCAGACAGCCCGTTAACCCCTCACGGCGAGCGCCAGGCCTGGCAGGTCGGCGAACGCGCCAGAACGTTAGGCATTACGCATATCATTGCCAGCGATTTGGGGCGTACGCGCCGGACGGCAGAGATTATCGCGGAAGCCTGCGGTTGCGATGTCATCCTTGATTCACGGCTGCGTGAGCTGGATATGGGGGTTCTTGAGAAACGTCATATCGACTCGTTAAGCGAGGAAGAAGAAGAGTGGCGTCGCCGGTTGGTTGATGGGACCCCGGACGGCCGTATCCCGCAGGGGGAGTCGATGCTGGAGCTGAGCGAGCGTATGCACGCGGCGCTGGCGTCCTGCCTGGAACTGCCTGCCGGAAGCCGGCCGCTGCTGGTGAGTCACGGTATTGCGCTGGGCTGTCTGGTCAGTACGATTCTGGGGCTGCCGGCACACGCGGAACGCCGCCTGCGTCTGCGTAACTGCTCAATTTCTCGCGTTGATTATCAGCAGAGTCTGTGGCTGGCATCGGGCTGGGTCGTGGAAACCGCGGGGGATGTGTCGCATCTTGACGCCCCCGCGATGGATGAACTGCAGCGTTAACGACGAATCGGGATCAGGTATTCGCAGCGCAGCTGAATCGGCGTTTCTTGATCCCGGCTTTCATCCTCAGGGAAGAAGCGTTCGATATCCAGACCCTTGCGGCGGGTAAGGTTCAGCATTGGCATGCAGGTGCCATACACCGTCAGGATAAACTCCTGCAGTCCGCTTCCTAACCCTTCATAAGTGAACATCACATACTCGCCGCCTTCCAGAATTATCGGATGGGAGTTGTGCAGGTGGCCGTTGGCCATCTCCGGCGTCAGCGCAGTGGTGTAGAAGACCTCTTGCTCGTCATCTTTCTCGAGACTAGGACGCGGTTCATGCAGGCCGTACAGCGTAGGCGGAATCGACGGCGAATTGCCGAGGAAATCACGCCAGAACTGAACGCGCATCTGGTTACGGAAGTCGGAGATCTCCTCCAGCTTGCAGGTGTAGCTCTGAGTGATGCCAATCAGCTGGGTATTGCTCAGGGTGACAAACTCATGCTGCGGCATTGTGAATTCACCCAGGCGCAGCGGGGGACGCATCCCGTAAGAGCTCCAGTCAGGAGAGCGGCGGTACAGCGCCGGCGTTAACGAAAACTGCTTTTTAAACGCGCGGGTGAAGGTCTGCTGCGAGTCGAAACGATACTGTAGCGCAATGTCGAGAATCGGGCGGGCGGTCAGGCGCAGGGCGACCGCTGATTTGGATAAACGGCGAGCGCGAATATAGGCACCGATGGCTTGGCCGGTCACGTCTTTAAACATTCTTTGCAAATGCCACTTGGAATAACCCGCCTTGGCTGCCACATTATCTAGTGAGAGCGGTTGATCCAGGTGACCTTCCAGCCAGCTAAGGAGATCGCGAATAATCCCTGCTTGATCCATAAAATGTCCTCATCCTTAAACTCAGGTGCCTGCTACTAAGGTAGCGGATAATAGCATTTTTTGATGTTTTAGCATTCAGTGTTTTTTTTGCTTATAAATGCGATTTGTCAGCAAGTTTTTTAGCTGTTTTGGTAACGCTGTGATCTATAAACCTTTTCCGCTGAGTCTATAATCATCACTTAGCAAAATTTTAAGAAAATGGTAACAATATGAAATACAAGAGGTTAGTTGCGGGGCTGCTTTTACTGGCGGGATGTCAGGTTGCGCAGGCGGAACAAATTGGCTCCGTCGATACCGTATTCAAATTCTTTGGTCCGGATCATAAAATCGTCGTTGAGGCTTTCGACGATCCGGATGTTCAGAACGTGACGTGCTATATCAGCCGGGCGAAAACCGGCGGGATTAAGGGCGGTCTGGGTCTGGCGGAAGATACGTCAGATGCGGCAATTTCTTGCCAGCAGGTAGGGCCGATCGAACTGAACGATAAAATCAAAAACGGTAAGTCGCAGGGCGACGTGGTTTTCCAGAAACGTACTTCGCTGGTGTTTAAAAAGCTGCAGGTGGTCCGTTTTTACGATAGCAAACGTAATGCGCTGATCTACCTCAGCTATTCGGATAAAGTCGTTGACGGTTCGCCGAAGAATGCGCTCAGCGCCGTGCCTATCATGCCGTGGAATAAATAACGCGGCGCACCGTGGCATCTGATTCGCACATAAAAAAACGGCGCATTAAGCGCCGTTTTTACGTTGCGGGAGCAGGAAAACGAATGCTATTCCTGCAGGTCACCGCAGAAGCGATAACCTTCGCCGTGAATCGTGGCGATGATTTCCGGCGTATCCGGAGTAGATTCGAAATGCTTACGAATGCGACGGATGGTCACGTCAACGGTACGGTCGTGCGGCTTAAGCTCACGGCCGGTCATTTTCTTCAGCAGTTCAGCACGTGACTGGATCTTGCCCGGGTTCTCGCAGAAGTGCAGCATCGCGCGGAATTCACTGCGCGGCAGCTTGTACTGCTCACCATTTGGGCTGACCAGCGAACGGCTATTGATATCCAGTTCCCAGCCGTTGAACTTGTAGCTTTCTACGCTGCGACGCTCTTCGCTCACGGTACCCAGATTCATGGTACGGGAGAGGAGGTTGCGTGCGCGAATAGTCAGTTCACGAGGGTTGAACGGTTTAGTGATATAGTCATCAGCGCCGATTTCGAGGCCCAGAATCTTATCAACTTCGTTATCGCGGCCGGTAAGGAACATCAGCGCGACGTCAGCCTGTTCACGCAGTTCACGCGCTAACAGGAGACCATTTTTACCTGGCAGGTTGATATCCATGATCACCAGGTTGATATCATTTTCAGACAGGATCTGATGCATTTCCGCGCCATCGGTCGCTTCGAACACATCATAACCTTCTGCTTCGAAAATACTTTTTAACGTGTTGCGTGTTACCAACTCGTCTTCAACGATAAGAATGTGCGGGGTCTGCATGTTTGCTACCTAAATTGCCAACTAAATCGAAACAGGAAGTACCAAAGTCCCTGACCTGCCTGGTACATGTCGCAAATTAACATGCCCGGCGTAACATGACTAAAGTACGTAATTGCGTTCTTGATGCACTTTCCATCAACGTCAACAACATCATTAGCTTGGTCGTGGGTACTTTCCCTCTGGACCCGACGGTGTCAAAAACGGCTGTCATCCTAACCATTTTAACAGCAATATAACAGGCTAAGAGAGGCTGAACACCCCATAAAACTACGCTTCGTTGACATATATCAAATTCAATTGTAGCACGTTAACAGTCTTGTGAAATCATTGCATTAAAATGCTATTTATAGTCACAAATCTTACACAGCTCAAATGGTTGCGCTGGTAAATTGATAAACATGTTGAATCCAATGACCGTTCAGCGCGGTTGCGACAAATATCATTGGCAAACATATGGATAAATGCGTTCTGTTAACATACTCCGTCCCGTGGTTCGTTGGAAACAGTTTAGGCTTTTTTATGGGTAATAACGCGCAATTTTAGTGATTTTTGTTGCAAATTTGTAAATTTTCGCCGCGTAAAATGGGGATGCTTTTCATTTTCGCCGCGTGAGAGAGTAGAAGAGAGCCACCATGCACGTATCTATTGTATTAGTCGCCCCGGCCAGGGCAGAAAACGTTGGCGCGGCGGCACGCGCGATGAAAACAATGGGTTTTCGCGACCTGCGTATCGTTGACAGCGATGCCCACCTTCAGCCTGCGGCGCGTTGGGTTGCGCATGGATCCGGAGATATTCTCGATAACATAAGCACTTATCCAACGCTGGAACAGGCGCTGCATGACGTTGACTTTACCGTTGCGACAACGGCCCGCAGCCGGGCGCGCTTCCATTACTACGCCACGCCGCAGCAGCTGCTGCCGCTGATGGCGGAGAAAGCCGGGTGGATGAACCATGCGGCGCTGGTATTTGGTCGGGAAGATTCCGGGCTGACTAACGAAGAGCTGGCTCTGGCTGATGTGCTGACCGGCGTGCCGATGGTGGCCGACTATCCTTCGCTTAACTTAGGGCAGTCGGTGATGGTTTATTGCTATCAATTGAGCGCGTTGGTTCAGCAGACGTCGGCCGTTTCTGCCGGCGTCGATGAAAATCAGCTGCAGGCATTACGTCTGCGGGCGCTCGATTTATTGACCCGACTGGGCGTGGCTGAAGACCTCAAACTGACCGACTGGCTCCAGCAGCGAATTGGGCTTTTAGAGCAGCGAGACACCGCAATGTTGCACCGATTACTACACGATATTGAAAAAAACCTGCCAGAGTAAAGTTCTGCTATAAGTTTTAAATATGGTTATATCTGCCAGCATCAAGCGCTGCGTATCGCAAATTCAGGTGAATTGTCAGGTCATTGTGGCGCATTGGCCCGCTGCAGCGTAGCGGGTGAAATGTAAAAATTCGTTGACTTAAACCGGCAGATACTTTAACCAATATAGGCACAGGACACAGACAGATAAAAATTACAGAGTACACAACATCCATGAAACGCATCAGCATGATGACAACCATTATCACCATCACCATTACCACAGGTAACGGTGCGGGCTGACGCGTACAGGAAACACAGAAAAAAGCCCGCACCTGAACAGTGCGGGCTTTTTTTTCGACAAAAAATCTAGGGGTAACAACCATGCGCGTGTTGAAGTTCGGCGGTACATCAGTGGCAAATGCAGAACGTTTTCTGCGGGTTGCCGATATTCTGGAGAGCAATGCCAGGCAGGGGCAGGTAGCAACCGTCCTGTCTGCCCCGGCGAAAATTACCAACCATCTGGTTGCGATGATTGAAAAAACCATCGGCGGCCAGGACGCGCTCACCAATATCTCCGACGCTGAACGCATTTTTGCTGAACTGCTGCAGGGCCTCGCCGACGCGCAACCGGGGTTCCCGCTGGCACAGCTGAAAGCCGTTGTCGCGCAAGAGTTTGCCCAGATTAAACACGTGCTGCACGGTATCAGCCTGCTTGGTCAGTGCCCGGATAGCGTCAACGCCGCGCTGATTTGCCGCGGTGAGAAGCTATCTATCGCCGTCATGGCGGGCCTGCTGGAAGCTCGCGGGCACAAAGTTAGCGTGATAAATCCCGTCGAAAAACTGCTGGCCGTTGGCCATTACCTCGAATCCACTGTCGATATCGCTGAATCGACTCGCCGCATTACCGCCAGCCAAATTCCGGCCGACCATATGGTGCTGATGGCCGGGTTTACCGCCGGGAACGAAAAAGGGGAGTTGGTGGTGCTGGGACGCAATGGCTCAGACTACTCTGCTGCCGTGCTGGCCGCCTGCCTGCGCGCCGACTGTTGTGAAATCTGGACCGACGTCGATGGGGTATATACCTGCGACCCGCGTCAGGTTCCCGATGCGCGTCTGCTGAAGTCGATGTCATATCAGGAAGCGATGGAGCTCTCCTACTTCGGGGCGAAAGTTCTGCATCCGCGCACCATTGCTCCTATCGCTCAGTTCCAGATTCCCTGCCTGATCAAGAATACCGGTAATCCACAGGCGCCAGGCACGCTGATCGGCGCCAGCCTTGATGAAGACGGTCTGCCGGTCAAAGGCATTTCTAACCTCAATAATATGGCGATGTTTAACGTCTCCGGTCCGGGGATGAAAGGCATGGTCGGTATGGCCGCCCGCGTGTTTGCCACCATGTCCCGCGCCGGAATTTCAGTCGTGCTGATTACCCAGTCGTCATCGGAATACAGCATCAGTTTCTGCGTACCGCAGAGCGACTGTGCACGCGCAAAACGGGTGATGGAAGATGAGTTCTATCTGGAGCTGAAAGAGGGCCAGCTGGAGCCGCTGTCGATCATGGATCGTCTGGCGATCATCTCCGTGGTGGGCGACGGTATGCGTACGCTGCGCGGGATCTCGGCGAAGTTCTTCGCCGCGCTGGCCCGCGCTAATATCAATATCGTGGCGATTGCCCAGGGCTCTTCCGAGCGTTCTATTTCCGTGGTGGTCAGCAATGATGATGCGACCACCGGAGTACGCGTAACTCACCAGATGCTGTTCAACACCGATCAGGTGATTGAGGTCTTTGTTATCGGCGTCGGCGGCGTCGGCGGCGCGCTGATTGAACAGATCAAGCGTCAGCAGGGCTGGCTGAAGAACAAACATATCGACCTGCGCGTCTGCGGCGTGGCTAATTCACAGGCCTTGCTGACTAACGTGCACGGGCTGAATCTCGAGAACTGGCGCGCGGAGCTGGCCGAAGCGAAAGAGTCGCTGAACCTGGGCCGCCTGATTCGTCTGGTCAAAGAGTACCATTTGCTGAACCCGGTTATCGTCGACTGTACCTCCAGTCAGGCGGTCGCCGATCAGTACGCCGATTTCCTGCGCGAGGGTTTCCACGTGGTGACGCCGAACAAAAAGGCCAATACCTCCTCGCTGGATTACTACCATCAGCTGCGCCATGCCGCCAGCAGCTCGCGACGCAAATTCCTCTACGACACCAACGTTGGCGCCGGTCTGCCGGTAATTGAAAACCTGCAAAACCTGCTCAACGCTGGCGATGAGCTGCTGCACTTCTCCGGTATTCTTTCCGGATCTCTGTCGTTTATTTTCGGTAAGCTGGATGAGGGCATGAATCTCTCCGAGGCAACAACGCTGGCGCGCGAGATGGGGTATACCGAACCGGATCCGCGAGACGATCTTTCAGGCGTCGATGTTGCGCGCAAGCTGCTGATTCTGGCTCGTGAAACCGGCCGTGAGCTTGAGCTGTCTGACATTGTCGTCGAACCGGTACTGCCTGCACAATTTGATGCCAGCGGCGACGTTGAGAGCTTTATGGCACGCTTGCCTTCGCTGGATAACGAGTTTGCTTCCCGGGTTGCCCAGGCTCGTGATGAAGGTAAAGTCTTGCGTTACGTCGGTAACATCGAAGAGGATGGAACCTGTCGCGTGAAAATTGCCGCCGTTGACGGTAACGATCCGCTGTTCAAAGTGAAAAATGGTGAAAACGCCCTGGCCTTTTACAGCCATTATTATCAGCCGCTGCCGCTGGTGCTACGCGGCTATGGTGCAGGTAACGACGTTACGGCGGCCGGTGTGTTTGCTGACCTGTTGCGCACCCTGTCATGGAAGTTAGGAGTTTAAGATGGTCAAAGTATATGCCCCGGCTTCCAGTGCCAATATGAGCGTCGGGTTTGATGTGCTGGGCGCGGCGGTGACGCCGGTCGATGGCACCCTGCTGGGGGACAACGTTTCGGTCGAGGCGGCGGACAGTTTCAGCCTGCAAAACGTTGGCCGCTTTGCCAGCAAGCTGCCCTCAGCGCCGCAGGAAAACATTGTTTACCAGTGCTGGGAGCGTTTCTGTCAGGAAATCGGCAAAAAAGTTCCGGTGTCGATGGTACTGGAAAAAAACATGCCGATTGGCTCCGGTCTCGGCTCCAGCGCCTGTTCTGTCGTCGCCGCGCTGGTGGCGATGAATGAATTCTGCGGTAAGCCGCTGAATGAGATGCGCATGCTGGCGCTGATGGGGGAGATGGAAGGGCGCATTTCCGGCAGCATCCACTATGACAACGTTGCGCCCTGCTACCTGGGCGGCATGCAGCTGATGATTGAAGAGAATGGCATCATCAGCCAGCAGGTTCCGGGTTTTGACGAATGGCTGTGGGTGCTGGCTTATCCGGGAATTAAAGTTTCGACGGCGGAAGCGCGTGCCATCCTCCCGGCGCAGTATCGCCGCCAGGACTGTATCGCTCACGGTCGTCACCTGGCGGGCTTTATTCATGCCTGCTACACCCGCCAGCCGCAGCTGGCAGCGAAATTGATGAAAGATGTAATTGCCGAACCGTATCGCACCAAACTGCTGCCGGGCTTCAGCGAAGCGCGTCAGGCGGCGATGGAGATCGGTGCGCAGGCGTGCGGCATCTCAGGCTCCGGCCCGACGCTGTTTGCGCTATGCGATAAGCCGGAAACCGCGCAGCGCGTCGCGGACTGGCTGGGCACGCATTATCTGCAGAATCAGGAAGGCTTCGTTCATATTTGCCGGCTGGATACGGCGGGCGCACGAGTAGTGGGATAACCAATGAAACTCTATAATTTAAAAGATCATAACGAACAGGTCAGCTTTGCGCAGGCCGTTACGCAGGGGCTTGGCAAGCAACAGGGGCTGTTCTTTCCGCACGATCTGCCGGAATTTAGCCTGACTGAAATTGACGACATGCTGGAGATGGATTTGGCCTCCCGCAGCGCCAGAATTCTGTCGGCCTTTATTGGCGACGAGATCCCGCAGGAGATCCTCAAAGAGCGCATCGCCGCCGCTTTCACCTTCCCGGCTCCGGTCAGCAAGGTGCAGGATGATATTGGCTGCCTGGAGCTGTTCCACGGCCCGACGCTGGCGTTTAAAGATTTCGGCGGCCGCTTTATGGCGCAGATGTTGACCCATATCGCCGGCGACAAACCGGTGACGATTCTGACCGCCACCTCCGGTGATACCGGCGCGGCAGTTGCGCATGCGTTTTACGGCCTGCCGAATGTCAAAGTCGTTATTCTGTATCCGCGCGGCAAGATCAGCCCGCTGCAGGAAAAACTGTTCTGCACCCTGGGCGGCAACATTGAAACCGTGGCGATTGATGGCGATTTCGACGCCTGCCAGGCGCTGGTGAAACAGGCGTTTGACGACGAAGAGCTGAAGGTTGCTCTGGGCCTGAACTCGGCGAACTCCATCAATATCAGTCGTCTGCTGGCGCAGATTTGCTACTACTTCGAAGCGGTCGCACAGCTGCCGCAGGAAGCCCGCAACCAGCTGGTCATCTCCGTACCGAGCGGTAACTTTGGCGATCTGACCGCCGGTCTGCTGGCGAAGTCTTTAGGGCTGCCGATTAAGCGCTTTATTGCCGCCACCAACGCCAATGACACCGTGCCGCGCTTCCTGCAGGACGGCAACTGGGCGCCGAAAGCGACTCAGGCGACGCTGTCTAACGCCATGGACGTCAGCCAGCCGAACAACTGGCCGCGCGTGGAAGAGCTGTTCCGTCGCAAAATCTGGCGTCTGAACGAGCTGGGCTATGCCGCCGTGGACGATGAAACCACCAAACAGGCGATGCGCGAGCTAAAAGCTATTGGTTACACCTCAGAGCCGCACGCCGCCATCGCCTGGCGCGCGCTGCGCGACCAGCTGCAGCCGGGCGAATACGGTCTGTTCCTCGGTACCGCGCACCCGGCGAAATTCAAGGAGAGCGTCGAAGAGATCCTCCAGGAGACGCTGCCGCTGCCGAAAGAGCTGGCCGATCGCGCCGACCTGCCGCTGCTGTCGCATAATCTGCCGGCGGATTTCGCCGCGCTGCGCCAGCTGATGATGGGCAAAGCATAACGGCCTTTTTTCGCCGCACGATGTTCTCAGGCCGGGCCTCTACGCCCGGCTTTTTTATTGGCGAAAAAGGAGGAATTATGCAGAAAAAAGGCAGGGAAAATGGATGAATTACCAATAAATGCCGGGGGACAAAGATTAGGATTGCGGAGAATAACCCGCGCCGTTGCTCAGGGGTAATCTTTGGTTATCGCCCCATGCGGGGACTGTTAATGAAGGGGAAACCTATGTCAACGCTGAAGTCTGTGATCCTTGCGCTTTCGATGTCGCTGGTGGCTCCTGCTGTGGTTCACGCATCGGAGATCACGCTGGTGCCGGCAGTCAAACTGCAAATTGGCGATCGCGACAATTACGGTAACTACTGGGACGGCGGTCGCTGGCGCGACCACGAATGGTGGGGCCGTCATTATGACTGGCGCGATAACCACTGGCGCGCGCACGATGAGCATCGCCATGATCATCATGATGACCACGATCGCGGCCGCGGCCCGGATCGTGACTGGCGCCATCACTAAGTCTTCCCTCCCGGTCGCCATGAGGGCGGCCGGGAAGGGAATTAGCGTTCGTGGCGTTTAAAGACCATCTCATCTTTCTGACCGGAGGCTTCGGCGTCGAAGAAATAGCCTTCGCTGTTGAAACGGGTTAGCTGTTCAGGCTGGGTTAAGCGGTTTTCAATGATATAGCGGCTCATTAACCCGCGCGCCTTTTTGGCATAGAAACTGATCACTTTAAACTGGCCGTTTTTCTCATCGAGGAACACGGGCTTAATGATTCTTCCCTGCAACTGTTTTGTCTTCACCGACCGGAAGTATTCGTCAGAAGCCAGGTTAATCACGATATCGTCTCCCTGAGCTTTCAGCGCCTGATTGAGTTTATCGGTAATCACCTCGCCCCAGAACTGGTAGAGATCTTTGCCTTTGCTATTTTCCAGCTTAATGCCCATTTCCAGACGATAGGGCTGCATCAGATCCAGCGGGCGCAGCACGCCGTAGAGGCCGGAAAGCATACGCAAATGTCGCTGGGCAAAATCGAAATCGTCTTCGCTGAGGGTTTCTGCCTGCAGTCCGGTATAAACGTCGCCTTTAAAAGCCAGAATGGCCTGGCGCGCGTTTTGCGGCGTGAAGTCCGGCTGCCAGTCATGAAAGCGGGTCGCATTCAGATCCGCCAGCTTATCGCTGATGCTCATCAGTTTGCCGATCTGTGGCGCCGAGAGCCGGCGCGCGACGCCGATCAGCTCCTGGGAATACTCCAGAAGTTCAGGCTGGGTGTAGCGTGCTGTGGCCAGCGGGCTTTGGTAGTCGAGCGTTTTGGCAGGTGAAATAAGAATCAGCATATCCGGTCCTTGCAGGGAATTTTCCGTGACTTTAACAAAAAAAGAGCGCGGTGGGATCGATAGCTGCGATTGCCGCGCTATTCACGCGGCACTTCATCCCAGGCTCCAGGCGCCAGCTGCTGGTTAATTTCCGGGTAGCGCGTGGCGTCAAAGGTCGGTCGTACGCCCAGTCGTCGCTGGGTGAGATAATCACTGGCCAGGATCCGTACCGTAGGCGACAGCAGTAAAATAGCGGTCAGGTTAGTGATGGCCATCAGCGCCATAATGGTATCCGCCAGCTGCCAGACAACCGGCAAACCGACCAGCGTGCCGGCGATAACCATGACCAGGGTGAGGATCCGCAGCGCCCAGATATGACGAGGGCTGTTAATGCGCAGAAATATCAGGTTATTTTCAGCGTAGATGTAGTTTGCGACGATAGAACTGAAGGCAAAGAGCAGCACGACGATCGCCACGAATCCCGCCCCCCAGCCGCCGACCAGTGATGTCATGGCGTGCTGGATGCTCTGGATACCGTTCGCGGCATCTTCCGCGTCGTCCAGCGGCGCCAGCATGATAATGACGGCGCTGGCGGTACAGATAACTATCGTATCGATGAGGACGCCAATCATTTGCACGATCCCCTGCGCCGCCGGATGCGGAGGCCAGGAAGCCGCTGCCGCCGCGGCGTTAGGCGTTGACCCCATCCCCGCTTCGTTCGAGAACATACCGCGCTGAAAACCACTGGTCAGCGCCTGGCTGATGGTATAGCCCACTGCGCCGGCAGCGGCTTCCTGCCAGCCGAACGCGCTGCGGAAAATGGACTCGAAAATGGCCGGCAGCGCCGTAATGTGCCAGAGGCCAATCAGCAGGCTGGTGGTCACCCAAAGCAGAGCCATCAGCGGCACAATCCACTGCAATAGCTTCGCCACGCCCCGCAAACCCCGCACGATAACCAGCAGGATCACCAGTGCCAGCGCGCAACCGGTAACGATAGCGGGAAGGTCAAAGGCATAGGTCATCGCATTCGCGATGGAGTTGGCCTGCACGGTGTTAAAAATAACCCCATAAGCCAGCAGGAGCAGGATAGAAAACACGATGCCCATCCAGCGCATTCCTAAACCCCGGGACATATACCAGGCCGGGCCACCGCGAAATTGCCCGTGGGCATCGCGTTCTTTGTAGAGCTGGGCAAGAGAACATTCGGCAAAGCTGCTGGCCATGCCGAGCAGCGCAGAAACCCACATCCAGAAGACGGCGCCGGGTCCGCCGGCGGAGATAGCCAGCGCGACGCCGACCAGGTTGCCGCTGCCCACGCGCGCCGCGAGGCTGGTGCACAGGGCCTGGAAAGAGGTTAATCCGCCGGGCTGAGGCTGGAGGCTTTTCTTTAGACTTTTCCCAAACTGGCGAACATAACGAAACTGAATGAATTTTGTTCGCCAGGTAAACCAGATGCCGGCGCCCAGTAACAGATAAATCATTACGGAGCCCCAGAGTATTTCATTGATAAAAGAGAAAAAATCAGGCATTAACCATCCTCTTGTCCATGCCGGAACGCTAGTGTAAGCGTTACCAATTCAGTGACAATCCCTTAGCTTTCAGAGAATTAATTCATCCAGTTTATCACACTCTGCGCTCTTGCATGGTCCGCAGTTGCGCTGAACATGCAGCGTGTTATCATCTTGGCAGACCGGTTACATCCCCTTAACTGCTGTTTAAGAGAAACACTATCATGACGGATAAATTGACTTCTCTGCGTCAGTACACCACTGTCGTAGCTGATACCGGAGATATTGCGGCAATGAAGCTGTATCAGCCTCAGGATGCCACGACTAACCCTTCTTTGATCCTCGGCGCGGCTCAGATTCCTGAGTACCGTAAGCTGATTGATGACGCTGTCGAGTGGGCCCGCGGCCAGAGCAGCGATCGCGCTCAGCAGATTATCGATGCTTCCGATAAGCTGGCGGTGAACATTGGTCTCGAAATTCTTAAGCTGATTCCAGGCCGTATTTCGACCGAAGTTGATGCGCGCCTCTCGTATGACACCCAGGCATCTATCGCGAAAGCGAAACGCATCATCAAACTGTATAACGATGCGGGCATCGGCAACGATCGCATTCTGATTAAACTGGCTTCCACCTGGCAGGGTATTTGCGCTGCCGAGCAGCTGGAAAAAGAAGGCATCAACTGTAACCTGACTCTGCTGTTCTCCTTCGCTCAGGCTCGCGCTTGTGCTGAAGCGGGTGTATTCCTGATCTCTCCGTTCGTTGGCCGTATTCTCGACTGGTACAAAGCGAACACCGATAAGAAAGAGTACGCGCCGGCTGAAGATCCGGGCGTCGTTTCCGTCAGTGAGATCTACGAGTACTACAAGCAGCACGGTTATGAAACTGTCGTGATGGGCGCAAGCTTCCGTAACGTCGGTGAAATCCTTGAGCTGGCCGGCTGCGATCGCCTGACTATCGCTCCGGCTCTGCTGAAAGAGCTGGCGGAAAGCGAAGGGGCTATCGAGCGTAAACTGGCGTTCAGCGGCGAAGTAAAAGCGCGTCCGGAACGCATCACCGAAGCCCAGTTCCTGTGGCAGCACAACCAGGATCCGATGGCGGTGGACAAGCTGGCGGAAGGTATCCGTAAGTTTGCGATCGACCAGGAAAAACTGGAAAAAATGATCGGCGACCTGCTGTAATCATTTGGGCGTGGCCGGGCTCCCGGTCACGCTACTTCTCCTGAACTCTGTCTGTATTTCCTTCCAGCGTGTATCATTCCGTCTAATTGTACTGTTTGAACGGAATAACGATGAATACCTTACGAATCGGCTTAGTTTCCATTTCCGATCGCGCCTCCAGCGGCGTCTATCAGGATAAAGGCATCCCGGCACTTGAAGAGTGGCTGGCGCGTGCGCTGACGACCCCCTTTGAGCTCGAGACCCGTCTGATCCCTGACGAACAGGTGATTATCGAACAAACGCTGTGTGAGCTGGTTGACGAGATGGCCTGCCATCTGGTGTTAACTACCGGCGGGACCGGTCCGGCCCGACGCGACGTGACGCCGGATGCCACTCTGGCCGTCGCCGACCGCGTTATGCCAGGATTTGGTGAGCAAATGCGCCAGGTTAGCCTACACTTCGTTCCGACGGCTATCCTTTCTCGTCAGGTTGGCGTTATCCGCAAGCAGGCGTTGATTTTGAATCTGCCGGGCCAGCCGAAAGCCATTCAGGAAACCCTTGAAGGCGTTAAAGATGCTGACGGCAAGGTTCTGGTGCACGGGATCTTCGCAAGTGTACCTTATTGTGTACAGTTGCTGGAGGGGCCGTATGTGGAGACAGACGCGGAAGTTGTAGCGGCTTTTCGCCCAAAAAGCGCGAGGCGCGAAACTTTATCCTGAATTTAATACTTTCCTGACATAACCTGCATTGTCGGTGGTGTGCCGTTTTATTTACGATATAGTGTTTTTTACTTTACACATTTCGTGATGACACCTACACACCTCTGGATGAATCGCTCGTTATGTCACAACATACCCGACCTCTGAATCGACAAGATTATAAAACCCTGACGCTGGCCGCCCTTGGCGGCGCGCTGGAGTTTTATGATTTCATTATCTTTGTCTTCTTCGCCGCCGTCGTTGGCGAACTGTTCTTCCCGGCGGATATCCCGGAATGGCTGCGTCAGGTGCAGACCTTCGGCATCTTTGCCGCGGGCTACCTGGCGCGTCCACTGGGCGGCATTATTATGGCCCACTTCGGCGATCTGGTCGGGCGCAAGAAGATGTTCACCCTGAGCATTCTGCTGATGGCATTGCCGACGCTGGCGATTGGCCTGCTGCCGACCTACGCGTCGACAGGCATTGCCGCGCCGCTGCTGCTGTTGCTGATGCGCATTCTGCAGGGGGCGGCTATCGGAGGGGAAGTGCCCGGCGCCTGGGTTTTTGTCGCCGAACACGTGCCGGAAAAGCGCATTGGTATCGCCTGCGGCACCCTCACTGCGGGCCTGACGGTTGGCATTCTACTGGGATCGGTGGTCGCGACGCTGATTAATACCAGCCTGACGCCGCAGGGGATTCACGACGGCGGCTGGCGTATTCCCTTCCTGTTAGGCGGCGTATTTGGTCTGGTGGCCATGTATCTGCGTCGTTGGCTGCAGGAGACGCCGATATTTCTCGAAATGCAGCAGCGTAAGGCGTTAGCACAGGAGCTGCCGGTCAAATCGGTGGTGCTGAAACACCAGAAAGCGGTTGTGGTTTCCATGCTGCTGACCTGGCTGTTATCCGCCGGCGTGGTGGTGGTGATCCTGATGTCACCGGTCTGGCTACAAAAGCACTACGGTTTTGCCCCGGCCATCACCCTGCAGGCCAACAGTATTGCCACCATTATGCTCTGCATCGGCTGTCTGCTGGCAGGGCTGGCGGCGGATCGTTTTGGCGCCAGCCGCACGTTCATCGTCGGCAGTTTGCTACTGGCGCTCTCCAGCTGGGCGTTCTATCACCTTTCCGGCAGCAGTCCACAGCAGCTGTTCCTGCTGTATGGCACGGTGGGATTATGCGTCGGGGTTGTGGGCGCCGTACCTTACGTCATGGTGCGCGCTTTCCCGGCGGAGGTTCGCTTTACCGGCATTTCCTTCTCATATAACGTCTCTTACGCCATTTTTGGCGGTCTGACGCCGATTGCCGTGACCATGCTGATGGGCGTTTCGCCGATGGCACCTGCATGGTACGTGCTGGCGCTTTCGCTGATGGGGCTGGGATTAGGGATCTGGCTGCGCCAGGGGATGAACCGTGATGTGGCTGCCGCCGGCGGGGAGTTGCAGCGCCTGCCTTAACGTTCTGCAACGTTCTGCGAGCAATACCCTCGCCCGTCGGGACGAGGGTATTTTTTATCAATGAGGTGCGCCGATCGGCAGTACGGTGCGACCAAACTGTTCGTTCAGTACTTCACCCATCGCCAGATAAATAGCGCTACCGCCGCAGACTAAACCAATCCAGCCCGCGATTTTTACGAGACCTTCATTATCTGCCAGGTGACCGATTGCCAGCAGCGCAAACAGAACGGTCAGGCTGAGGAAAACGAATTGCAGCATTCGTGCGGCTTTCAGGGTACCGAAGAACATAAACAACGTGAAGACTCCCCACAGACCGAGATACATGCCGAGGAAGTGCGCATCAGGTGCTTCTGCCAGGCCCATTTTCGGCATGAGAAGAATAGCGACCAACGTCAGCCAGAAGGCGCCGTAGGACGTAAAAGCGGTTAAACCAAAGGTATTGCCTTTTTTAAATTCCAGCAGGCCTGCGAAAATCTGCGCAATACCGCCGTAAAAAATGCCCATCGCCAGGATAGCTACATCAAACGCGAACAGGCCGCTATTTGCCAGATTAAGCAGAATAGTGGTCATGCCGAAGCCCATAAGGCCCAGCGGTGCCGGATTAGCCAACTTAGTGTTGCCCATAATTCCTCAGAATAATGATTAGAAAGGGAAGCATTACCCCGCCACTCGGTGACGGGGCGCGGCATCATAATGAGGCGCAGGGTAACTGTCTATGATCTGGCGGGGTATTTTTCGCCAATTTACGCTGGCGCGGATAAATGGCGATCGTTCGCTATCGGCAGCCGGGTGCGGAGGCGTCTGGCGGGACGCGTGTTATCGATAAAAGCCGCTTTTTTACCGGTTTATTCAGTCGGCCTTGTTTATTCGTCTCTTTACCCGGCAAGAAAGTGAAAAATTTTTTTGCTTGCCCCCTTGAGGAAGCGGTGGGCGACCCCATCTTGTAGTCAACCGCAGTGAATGAACCTGAAAAAAATGATGTCTGGGCAGTTGAAACCATAGGTTTCGCCCTTATTACAGGTTTACAACCACATGTTGATCGAATTTTTAGTGGAGACGTTTAGATGGGTAAAATTATTGGTATCGACCTGGGTACTACCAACTCTTGTGTAGCGATTATGGATGGCACTACTGCACGTGTGCTGGAGAACGCCGAAGGCGATCGCACCACGCCTTCTATCATTGCTTATACCCAGGATGGTGAAACTCTGGTTGGTCAGCCGGCTAAACGTCAGGCAGTGACAAACCCGCAAAACACCCTGTTTGCGATTAAACGCCTGATTGGTCGCCGCTTCCAGGACGAAGAAGTTCAGCGTGACGTATCCATCATGCCGTACAAAATCATCGGCGCCGACAACGGCGACGCATGGCTTGATGTGAAAGGTCAGAAAATGGCGCCGCCGCAGATTTCTGCTGAAGTGCTGAAAAAAATGAAGAAAACGGCTGAAGATTACCTGGGTGAGCCGGTAACTGAAGCGGTTATCACCGTACCTGCATACTTCAACGATGCTCAGCGTCAGGCAACGAAAGATGCCGGCCGTATCGCAGGTCTGGAAGTCAAACGTATCATCAACGAACCGACCGCCGCTGCACTGGCTTACGGTCTGGATAAAGAAGTCGGCAACCGTACTATCGCGGTTTACGACCTCGGTGGTGGTACCTTCGATATCTCTATTATCGAAATCGACGAAGTTGACGGCGAAAAAACCTTCGAAGTTCTGGCAACCAACGGTGATACCCACCTGGGTGGTGAAGACTTCGATAGCCGTATGATCAACTACCTCGTTGATGAGTTTAAGAAAGATCAGGGCATTGACCTGCGTAACGATCCGCTGGCCATGCAGCGTCTGAAAGAAGCGGCTGAAAAAGCGAAAATCGAGCTTTCTTCCGCTCAGCAGACCGACGTGAACCTGCCGTACATCACTGCAGATGCCACCGGTCCGAAACACATGAACATCAAAGTGACTCGTGCGAAACTGGAAAGCCTGGTTGAAGATCTGGTGAACCGTTCTATCGAGCCGCTGAAGGTTGCGCTGCAGGACGCGGGTCTGTCCGTGTCTGACATCCAGGACGTTATCCTGGTTGGTGGTCAGACTCGTATGCCAATGGTGCAGAAGAAAGTGGCTGAGTTCTTTGGTAAAGAGCCGCGTAAAGACGTTAACCCGGATGAAGCTGTGGCGATCGGTGCTGCGGTTCAGGGTGGTGTACTGACTGGTGAAGTCAAAGACGTTCTGCTGCTGGACGTTACCCCGCTGTCGCTGGGTATCGAAACCATGGGCGGCGTGATGACTGCGCTGATCAACAAGAACACCACTATCCCGACCAAGCACAGCCAGGTGTTCTCTACTGCAGAAGACAACCAGTCTGCGGTAACCATCCACGTGATTCAGGGTGAGCGTAAACGCGCTTCCGATAACAAATCACTGGGTCAGTTCAACCTGGATGGGATTAACCCGGCACCGCGCGGTATGCCGCAGATCGAAGTCACCTTCGACATCGATGCTGATGGTATCCTGCATGTGTCCGCCAAAGACAAAAACAGCGGTAAAGAGCAGAAAATCACCATTAAGGCCTCTTCTGGTCTGAACGAAGAAGAAATTGCCAAAATGGTTCGTGATGCGGAAGCGAACGCTGAATCTGACCGTAAGTTCGAAGAACTGGTTCAGACCCGTAACCAGGGCGACCATCTGCTGCACAGCACGCGTAAGCAGGTTGAAGAAGCGGGCGACAAACTGCCGGCTGACGACAAAACTGCCATCGAGTCTGCGCTGACCGCGCTGGAAACTTCACTGAAAGGTGAAGACAAAGCGGACATCGAAGCGAAAATGCAGGCGCTGGCTCAGGCTTCCCAGAAGCTGATGGAAATTGCTCAGCAGCAACACGCTCAGCAGCAGGCTGGCGGTGCTGAAGCTTCTGAAAGCAACGCGAAAGACGACGATGTCGTTGACGCCGAGTTTGAAGAAGTGAAAGACAAAAAATAATCGCCCTTTGAACGGGTAAAACACTGGCACGGGCGAAGAGGTTTCCTCTCCGCCCGTGCACGCATGTTAAGGGGCTGAAAAACACCAATGGCAAAGCAAGATTATTACGAGATTTTGGGCGTTTCCAAAACAGCGGAAGAGCGTGAAATCAAAAAGGCTTACAAGCGCCTGGCCATGAAATACCACCCGGACCGTAACCAGGGTGATAAAGAAGCCGAAGCGAAGTTTAAAGAAATTAAAGAAGCGTATGAAATCCTGACTGATGACCAGAAGCGTGCGGCCTACGATCAGTACGGCCACGCCGCCTTTGAACAAGGTGGCATGGGCGGCGGCGGCGGTGGTTTTGGCGGCGGTGCCGATTTCAGCGATATCTTTGGCGACGTGTTTGGCGATATCTTCGGCGGCGGTCGTGGCCGTCAGCGTGCGGCGCGTGGCGCTGACCTGCGCTACAACATGGACCTGACGCTGGAAGAAGCCGTTCGCGGCGTGACTAAAGAGATTCGCATCCCGACGCTGGAAGAGTGTGACGTCTGCCACGGCAGCGGCGCGAAAGCCGGTAGCAAACCGCAAACCTGTCCAACCTGTCACGGTGCCGGTCAGGTGCAGATGCGCCAGGGCTTCTTCGCCGTTCAGCAAACCTGTCCGCATTGCCAGGGACGCGGTACGCTGATTAAGGATCCGTGCAACAAATGCCACGGTCACGGCCGTGTCGAGAAGACTAAAACCCTGTCGGTCAAAATCCCGGCTGGTGTTGATACCGGCGATCGTATTCGTCTTTCAGGCGAAGGCGAAGCGGGCGAGCACGGCGCTCCGGCTGGCGATCTGTACGTTCAGGTCCAGGTTAAGCAGCACGCTATCTTTGAGCGCGAAGGCAATAACCTGTACTGCGAAGTGCCGATCAACTTCACCATGGCTGCCCTCGGCGGCGAGATTGAAGTCCCGACGCTGGATGGCCGCGTCAATCTGAAGGTGCCTGGCGAAACGCAGACCGGTAAGCTATTCCGCATGCGTGGCAAAGGCGTGAAATCCGTACGCGGTGGCGCGCAGGGCGATCTGCTGTGCCGCGTGGTGGTTGAAACGCCGGTAGGGCTTAATGAAAAACAGAAACAGCTGCTGAAGGATCTTCAGGAAAGTTTTGGCGGCCCAACGGGTGAAAAAAACAGCCCGCGCTCCAAAAGTTTCTTTGATGGCGTGAAGAAATTCTTCGACGACCTGACGCGCTAATCTACTGCGATTCTGAAAAGCCACTTTATTGTTAAAGTGGCTTTTTTGTTTCCAGCCCGCTATCTGTTAATGATGGCTGAATCCCTCCGGTCAGAGTCGCACTTTGCCGTCTGTCTTATATCGTAAAAATCGAGCTATAACGCAATAATAATCTTATTTTTTCGAAGTGTTATGGCGACTAGAATAGTTTCATCGATGAATTAGCCTTATAGAGAGAGTAAAAGTGAAACATCTGCAGCGTTTTTTCAGTAGCGATGCTTCAGGGGGCATTATCCTCATTTTTGCGGCCGCGTTGGCCATGCTGTTGGCTAATACTGACGCGACCAGCGGTATTTACCATTCCTTTCTGGAAACACCCGTTCAGCTGCGTGTTGGTGCGTTAGAAATCAATAAGAACATGCTGCTGTGGATTAACGATGCGCTGATGGCCGTCTTCTTCTTACTGATTGGCCTGGAAGTGAAGCGAGAGATGATTCAGGGGGCGCTGGCCAGCCGCCGTCAGGCCGTTTTCCCGGTCGTGGCTGCCTTGGGTGGGATGATTGTCCCGGCGCTGATCTACCTGGCGTTTAATGCTCAGGATCCGATTACCCGGGAGGGGTGGGCGATTCCGGCGGCGACCGATATCGCTTTTGCGCTGGGCGTGCTGGCGCTGCTGGGCAGTCGCGTACCGCCGGCGTTGAAAATCTTCCTGATGGCGCTGGCGATTATCGACGACCTGGGCGCCATTATCATCATTGCCCTGTTTTATACCAGTGACCTTTCCGTCCTGTCGCTGGGCGTGGCGGCTGGGGCGATTGCCGTGCTGGTCGCGCTCAATCTTTGCGGCGTCCGACGCACCGGTATCTATATCCTGGTCGGCGCGGTGCTATGGACTGCGGTCCTGAAGTCCGGGGTTCATGCGACGTTAGCCGGGGTGATCGTTGGCTTTATGATCCCGCTGAAGGAGCTGGGCGGTAAATCACCGGCTAAGCAGCTTGAGCATGTCCTGCATCCGTGGGTGGCTTACCTGATTCTGCCGCTTTTCGCCTTCGCTAACGCAGGCGTCTCGCTGCAAGGGGTAACGATTGAAGGACTGACGTCACTGCTGCCGCTGGGGATTATTGCCGGGCTGTTTATCGGCAAACCGCTGGGTATCAGCCTGTTCTGCTGGCTGGCGTTAAAACTGAAATGGGCATCGCTGCCGGAAGGGACGACCTGCAAGCAGATTGTGGCGGTCGGCATTCTGTGCGGGATTGGCTTCACGATGTCGATTTTCATCGCCAGTCTGGCCTTCAGCAGCGTTAACCCTGGCTTAATCAACTGGGCCAAGCTGGGCATCCTGATTGGATCGGTCCTGTCGGCCGTGACCGGGTATATGATACTACGCAGGCGTATTGCGGATACCACGACGGCTTAACATTCGACGGGGAGCCTGTAAGGGCTCCCCTGGCATTATCAGGGAGAGAAACATGTCGCATATTAATTACAACCACCTGTATTACTTCTGGCACGTTTACAAAGAAGGTTCTGTTGTCGGCGCCGCGGAGGCTTTGTTTCTGACGCCGCAGACCATTACCGGGCAAATCAAAGCGCTCGAAGAGCGTTTGCAGGGGAAATTGTTTAAACGCAAGGGGCGGGGGCTGGAGCCGAGTGAACTGGGCGAGCTGGTATTCCGCTATGCGGACCGCATGTTCACGCTGAGCCAGGAGATGCTCGATATTGTGAACTACCGCAAAGAGTCTAACCTACTGTTCGATGTCGGCGTTGCCGATGCTTTGTCGAAACGACTGGTGAGCGGGGTGCTGGATGCGGCGGTAGTGGATAATGAACAGATTCATCTGCGTTGCTTTGAATCGACTCACGAAATGCTGCTTGAGCAGCTCAGCCAGCACAAGCTCGATATGATCATCTCAGACTGCCCCATCGATTCCACCCAGCAGGAAGGGCTGTTCTCCGTACGTATCGGCGAGTGCAGCGTGAGCTTCTGGTGTATGAACCCGCCGCCGGAAAAACCGTTCCCCGCCTGTCTGGAGGAGCGTCGTCTGCTGATCCCCGGTCGGCGCTCAATGCTGGGACGCAAGCTTCTGAACTGGTTCAACTCCCAGGGGCTGAAGGTCGAGATTCTCGGTGAGTTTGACGATGCGGCGCTGATGAAGGCGTTCGGTGCGGCGCATAATGCGATTTTTGTCGCGCCGACGCTTTACGCGCATGACTTCTATCAGGACGAGACGATTATTGAGATCGGACGGATGGAGAATGTGATGGAGGAGTATCACGCCATTTTTGCCGAAAGGATGATTCAGCATCCGGCGGTGCAACGGATTTGCAATCGCGACTATTCGTCACTCTTCACGACGCCGCAGCCGTAACTGACAGGCATAAAAAAACCCGCTTTCGCGGGTTTTTTTACAAAGCGATAACAAGCAGACGATTAAGCCAGTTTGTTGATCTGAGCGGTCAGGTTTGCTTTATGACGCGCAGCTTTGTTTTTGTGGATCAGACCTTTAGCAGCCTGACGGTCCACGATTGGTTGCATTTCGTTAAATGCTTTCAGTGCAGTAGCTTTGTCGCCAGCTTCGATAGCTGCGTATACTTTCTTGATGAAAGTACGCATCATAGAGCGACGGCTAGCGTTGTGCTTGCGGGCCTTTTCAGACTGAACGGCGCGCTTCTTAGCTGATTTGATATTAGCCAAGGTCCAACTCCCAAATGTGTTCTATATGGACAATTCAAAGGCCGAGGAATATGCCCGTTTAGCCTTCTTTTGTCAATGGATTTGTGCAAATAAGCGCCGCTTAAAACAACGACGCTTTATTACGTAGTGATGGCGCAAGATTCTACCAGCTTGTTGCTGGCGAATACAGCCTTTCCACCATAAAAATCGCTGGGCTCGGGTAGTTTTTGCCGCATTCCCGCGCTGAGTTGATGAATTCCCGGGATCTTTCGGTTAAGAGGTGCAATCGCTGGTTAACGTCGTCAGTTGTACAAGGTATACTCGGACGATTTTCACTGTTTTGAGCCAGACATGAAGCTGATACGCGGCATACATAATCTCAGTCAGGCGCCGCACGGGTGCGTGCTGACCATTGGTAATTTTGACGGTGTGCATCGCGGGCATCAGGCGCTGCTGCAGCGTTTGCGCGCCGAGGGCCGCCAGCGTGGTTTACCGGTGGTGGTGATGATTTTCGAACCACAGCCGCTGGAGCTGTTTGCCGCCGATAAGGCGCCCGCCCGTTTGACGCGTCTGCGGGAAAAGCTGAGCTATCTGGCTGAAAGCGGCGTCGACTATGTGCTGTGCGTGCGCTTTGACCGCCGCTTCGCCGCCCTGACCGCCCAGGATTTTATCAGCGAACTGCTGGTGCGCCGGTTAGGCGTGCAGTTCCTCGCTGTGGGGGATGATTTCCGCTTTGGCGCTGGTCGCCAGGGGGATTTCTTGTTATTACAGAAAGCCGGGGCGGAATATGGTTTTGACGTAACCAGCACCCAAACTTTCTGCGAAGGCGGCGTACGTATCAGCAGCACGGCGGTGCGCCAGGCGCTGGCGGATGACGACCTTGTGCAGGCGGAAAACCTGCTGGGTCATCCCTTTACGATCTCCGGACGCGTGGTCCACGGCGATGAGCTGGGGCGCACTATTGGTTTTCCGACGGCGAACTTACCGCTACGCCGTCAGGTTTCCCCGGTAAAAGGGGTCTATGCGGTGGAAGTAACAGGACTGGGCGACAAACCGCTGGTGGGCGTCGCCAACATTGGCACCCGTCCAACGGTTGCTGGCGTTCGCCAGCAGCTGGAAGTGCATTTGCTGGACGTTGTAATGGACCTTTATGGTCGCCATATAGACGTAATACTGCGTAAAAAAATACGTAACGAGCAGCGATTTGCGTCGCTTGATGAGCTGAAAGCGCAAATTGCACGTGATGAGTTAACGGCCCGCGAGTTCTTTGGGCTGGCCAGGCAGGCATAAGTCTGTTGGTGTTTATCAAACCGAAATACGGAACCGAGAATCTGATGAGTGACTATAAATCCACCCTGAATTTGCCGGAAACAGGGTTCCCGATGCGTGGCGATCTCGCCAAGCGCGAACCGGGAATGCTGGCGCGTTGGACCGATGATGACCTGTACGGCATCATCCGTGCAGCGAAAAAAGGCAAAAAAACCTTCATTCTGCATGATGGCCCTCCTTATGCGAATGGCAGCATTCATATTGGTCACTCGGTTAACAAGATTCTGAAAGACATTATCGTTAAGTCCAAAGGACTGACGGGCTATGACTCGCCTTACGTTCCAGGTTGGGACTGCCACGGTCTGCCGATCGAGCTGAAAGTGGAGCAGGAATATGGCAAGCCGGGTGAGAAATTCACCGCCGCTGAATTCCGCGCCAAGTGCCGCGAATATGCCGCGACCCAGGTTGACGGCCAGCGTAAAGACTTTATCCGCCTGGGCGTGCTGGGCGACTGGTCGCGTCCGTACCTGACCATGGACTTCAAAACCGAAGCCAACATCATCCGTGCGCTGGGTAAAATCATTGGCAACGGCCACCTGCACAAAGGCGCGAAGCCGGTGCACTGGTGCGTTGACTGCCGTTCTGCGCTGGCGGAAGCAGAAGTCGAGTATTACGACAAAACGTCTCCTTCTATCGACGTCGCGTTCCACGCGGTAGACAAAGCCGCGGTGCTGGCGAAATTCGGCGTTGCCAATGTTACCGGCCCGGTATCCCTGGTTATCTGGACCACCACCCCGTGGACCCTGCCTGCGAACCGCGCTATCTCCCTGTCGCCGGAATTCGACTATGCGCTGGTGCAGGTTGCAGGTCAGGCGCTGATCCTGGCGAAAGATCTGGTTGAAAGCGTGATGAAACGCGCGGGTATGGCGGATTACACCATCCTGGCGGCGGTGAAAGGTGATGAACTGGAGCTGATGCGCTTTAAGCATCCGTTCCTCGACTTCGACGTTCCGGCGATCCTCGGCGACCACGTTACCCTCGATGCGGGTACCGGTGCGGTGCATACCGCCGGCGGCCACGGTCCGGACGACTACACCATCAGCCAGAAATACGGTCTGGAAATTGCTAACCCGGTCGGCCCGGACGGTTCCTACCTGCCAGGGACCTGGCCGGCGCTGGACGGTATTAACGTCTTTAAAGCGAACGACATCATCGTCGAGATGCTGCGCGAAAGCGGCGCGCTGCTACACGTTGAGAAAATGCAGCACAGCTATCCATGCTGCTGGCGTCACAAGTCGCCGATCATCTTCCGTGCGACCCCACAGTGGTTCGTCAGCATGGATCAGAAAGGCCTGCGCGCGCAGTCGCTGAAAGAGATCAAAGGCGTGCAGTGGATCCCGGACTGGGGCCAGGCGCGTATCGAATCGATGGTGGCCAACCGTCCTGACTGGTGTATCTCCCGTCAGCGTACCTGGGGCGTGCCGATGTCTCTGTTTGTGCACAAAGAGACCCAGGAACTGCACCCGAACACCCTGGAACTGATGGAAGAAGTGGCGAAGCGCGTTGAGGTGGACGGTATTCAGGCGTGGTGGGATCTCGACTCCCGCGACATCCTCGGTGCCGATGCCGACAGCTACGAGAAAGTGCCGGATACTCTGGACGTATGGTTCGACTCCGGTTCTACCCACTCTTCCGTGGTTGACGTACGCCCGGAATTCTCCGGTCACGCCGCCGATATGTATCTGGAAGGTTCCGACCAGCATCGCGGCTGGTTCATGTCCTCGCTGATGATCTCCACGGCGATGAAGGGCAAAGCGCCGTACCGCCAGGTGCTGACGCACGGTTTCACCGTTGATGGTCAGGGACGTAAAATGTCCAAATCCATCGGTAACACCGTCTCTCCGCAGGATGTGATGAACAAGCTGGGCGCGGATATCCTGCGTCTGTGGGTCGCGTCGACCGATTACACCGGCGAAATGGCGGTCTCTGACGAGATCCTTAAACGCGCCGCCGACAGCTATCGTCGTATCCGTAACACCGCGCGCTTCCTGCTGGCGAACCTTAACGGTTTCGATCCGGTTAAAGACATGGTGAAACCGGAAGAGATGGTGGTGCTCGATCGTTGGGCGGTAGGCTGCGCGAAAGCGGCGCAGGAAGATATCCTGAAGGCCTATGAGTCTTACGACTTCCACGAAGTGGTGCAGCGCCTGATGCGCTTCTGCTCCATTGAGATGGGCTCGTTCTACCTCGACATCATCAAAGATCGCCAGTACACCGCGAAAGCGGACAGCGTGGCGCGTCGCAGCTGCCAGACCGCGCTGTTCCATATTGTGGAAGCGCTGGTTCGCTGGATGGCGCCGATCATGTCCTTCACCGCAGACGAAATCTGGGGCTACCTGCCGGGTTCCCGCGAAAAATACGTCTTCACCGGTGAGTGGTATGAAGGTCTGTTTGGCTTGGCCGACGACGAAGCGATGAACGACGGCTTCTGGGACGATCTGCTGCAGGTACGTGGCGAAGTCAATAAGGTCATCGAGCAGGCGCGTGCTGACAAGCGGGTGGGCGGTTCTCTGGAAGCGGCGGTCACGCTGTATGCCGATGCCGATCTGGCCGCGAAGCTGAACGCGCTGGGCAGCGAATTACGATTTGTCCTGTTGACCTCCGGGGCGACGGTTGCCGATCATGCACAGGCGCCGGTTGATGCCTGGCAGAGTGAACTGCTGAAAGGTCTGAAAGTCGTGCTGAGTAAAGCCGAAGGCGAGAAATGCCCACGCTGCTGGCACTATACCAGCGATGTCGGCAAGGTGGCGGAACACGCGGAAATCTGCGGTCGCTGTGTCAGCAACGTCGCCGGAGACGGCGAAAAACGTAAGTTTGCCTGATGAGTAAATCTGTCTGTTCAACGGGGCTACGCTGGCTTTGGGTCGTCGTAGCCGTGCTGATTATTGACCTGGGCAGTAAATTCCTGATCCTCCAGAACTTTGCTCTGGGGGATACGGTATCGCTGTTTCCGTCGCTTAATCTGCACTATGCGCGTAACTATGGCGCAGCTTTTAGTTTCCTTGCCGATAGCGGCGGCTGGCAGCGCTGGTTCTTTGCCGGCATTGCCATCGGTATCTGCGTGATTCTGGCGGTCTTGATGTATCGCTCAAAAGCCACGCAAAAGCTGAACAACATTGCCTACGCGCTGATTATTGGCGGTGCGCTGGGGAATTTGTTTGATCGGCTATGGCATGGTTTCGTCGTCGATATGATTGATTTCTACGTCGGGGACTGGCATTTCGCCACCTTCAACCTCGCTGATACCGCAATTTGTATCGGCGCAGCGCTGATTGTGCTGGAAGGCTTCCTGCCTTCTAAAGAGAAAAAAGCCGCATAAACATTGCCGGATGGCGCTGGCGCTTATCTGGCCTATAATGTACTGCGCTCCTTGTCGGCCCGGTAAGCGTAGCGCCACCGGGCAAACAGGCGGCTGAAATTTTAAAGAGCAAACCTGCATGTCTAAATCCGTACAGAGCAACAGCGCGATCCTCGTTCACTTCACGCTGAAACTGGATGATGGCTCAACGGCTGAATCCACCCGCAATAACGGCAAACCTGCCCTGTTTCGCCTTGGCGACACCTCCCTATCTGAAGGTCTGGAACAACAGCTTCTTGGTCTGAAAGAGGGGGAGAAAAAGGTATTCTCGCTGGAGCCCGATGCTGCGTTTGGCATACCAAGCCCGGATCTTATCCAGTATTTTTCCCGCCGCGAATTTATCGATGCGGGCGAGCCGGAAATCGGCGCGATTATGCTCTTTACCGCAATGGATGGCAGCGAAATGCCCGGCGTGATTCGTGAAGTGAACGGCGATTCGATCACCGTGGATTTCAACCACCCGCTGGCCGGGCGCACCGTCCATTTTGATATTGAAGTGCTGGAAATCGATCCGGCGCTGGAGGAGTGAAATGCAGATCCTGTTGGCTAACCCGCGCGGCTTTTGCGCCGGCGTTGACCGCGCTATCAGCATTGTCGAAAACGCGCTGACGCTCTACGGCGCGCCGATCTATGTGCGTCATGAAGTGGTGCATAACCGCTATGTGGTCGATAGCCTGCGCAAGCGCGGCGCCATTTTTATCGAACAGATTAGCGAAGTGCCTGATGGCGCGATCCTGATTTTCTCCGCGCACGGCGTCTCTCAGGCGGTACGTAATGAAGCGAAAAACCGCGATCTGACGGTCTTTGACGCGACCTGTCCGCTGGTGACCAAAGTACATATGGAAGTCGCCCGCGCCAGCCGTCGCGGCGAAGAGTCGATCCTGATTGGCCATGCCGGTCACCCGGAAGTGGAAGGGACGATGGGCCAGTACAGCAACCCGGAAGGGGGAATGTATCTGGTGGAATCACCCGATGATGTCTGGACGCTGGATGTGAAAAACGACGCCCGGCTGTCGTTTATGACGCAGACCACCCTCTCGGTAGATGACACTTCGGATGTGATCGACGCGCTGCGCGAACGTTTCCCGAAAATCGTCGGGCCGCGTAAAGACGATATCTGTTACGCAACGACCAACCGTCAGGAAGCGGTTCGCGCGCTGGCGGAACAGGCCGATGTCGTGCTGGTGGTGGGGTCGAAAAACTCCTCTAACTCCAACCGCCTGGCGGAGCTCGCTCAGCGGATGGGGAAAGCAGCCTATCTGATTGACGACGCGACGGATATTCTGGAAGCGTGGGTCAAAGAGGCCGCGTGCGTTGGCGTGACCGCAGGCGCATCGGCCCCGGATATCCTGGTGCAGAACGTGATTGCGCGTCTGCAGGCGCTGGGCGGTGGAGAAGCCGTCCCGCTGGAAGGGCGTGAAGAGAATATCGTTTTCGAAGTACCGAAAGAGCTGCGGGTTGATGTCCGTGAAGTAGACTAAGTTCTTTCGCCGGCGGATGTGAGAAGATGCCAGACTTAACGTCTGGCATTTTTTTTGGGAGAAACGATGCGCTTACCGATCATTCTTGATACCGATCCCGGCATTGACGACACGGCGGCGATCGCCGCCGCGCTATTCGCCCCCGAGCTCGATCTGCAGCTGATGACGACGGTGGCGGGGAACGTGTCGGTGGAAAAAACCACGCGTAACGCCCTGCAGCTGCTGCATTTCTGGCAGGCGAAGGTTCCTCTGGCTCAGGGAGCGTCGATGCCGCTCTTGCGCCCGCTGCGCGATGCGGCCTCCGTGCACGGCGAGTCCGGCATGGAAGGGTATGATTTTGTCGAGCATGACTGTCAGCCATTGCCGAAACCGGCCTTTCAGGCCATTCGCGATGCGCTGATGCATGCTCAGGAGCCGATTACGCTGGTGGCGATTGGTCCGTTGACCAATATTGCGCTGCTCCTGACGCAGTACCCGGAATGTCGCTTTAATATTCGCCGGCTGGTGATCATGGGCGGTTCCGCCGGGCGCGGTAACTTTACGCCTAATGCGGAGTTCAATATTGCTATCGATCCGGAAGCCGCGGCCAGCGTATTTCGCAGCGGTCTGGAGATCGTGATGTGCGGGCTCGACGTGACGAACCGGGCAATGCTGACGCCGGAGTACCTTGCCACGCTGCCCGCGTTGAACAAGACCGGAAAGATGCTCCACGCGCTGTTCAGCCATTATCGCAGCGGCAGCATGAGCAGCGGGCTGCGCATGCATGACCTGTGCGCCATTGCCTGGCTGGTGCGCCCTGAACTGTTTACCCTGCAACCGTGCTTTGTGGCGGTGGAAACGCAGGGGACCTGGACATCCGGCACCACCGTCGTCGATATCGAAGGGCGACTGGGGCAGCCGGCGAACGCGAACGTTGCGCTGGCGCTGGATGTGGACGGTTTTCAGCGCTGGGTGGCGGAAGTGTTGGCCCTGGCGCCGTAAGCAGCCAGACGACCGTCAATTTTCTCGCTCAGATAATCAATCATGGCCCGCATTCTGGCGGGCATATGTTTATTGCCCGACCACAGCAGCCACAGCTGTCCGGTATAGCTACTGATAAACTCCCATTCTGCCAGAACCTGGACGATATCGCCCCGGGCCAGCGCGTCGCGGGCGGTAAACAGCGGCAGGCTGCCGATACCTAAATGCTGCTGCACCGCATCAAGGCGCACGGCAGTATGGTTGGCAGCGTAGCGTCCGTGAGTCTGGATAGTTTCCGTTTTACCCGCCCGTCGGAATTTCCAGCGTGAGTCGGCCGGCGTTTCGCCCAGGCTGATGCAGCTGTGAGCGCGCAGCTCCGCCGGCGTTTGCGGCGTGCCATGCTGCTGCAAATAATCCGGTGTGGCGCAGATCACGTGGGTCACCGGCATCAGCGGCTTGCCGTGTAGCCCGGGAGAGGGGCTGTGGGTAATCCGCAGCGCCAGATCAATACCATCATCAATCAGATCCAGATAGCGGTCCTCAAGCCGCAGACAGACGTCCACGCCGGGATAGCGGGTGAGAAACTCCATCATTAACGGATGAATCACAAACCGCCCGACGGCCTTCGGCACGCTGAGCGTCAGTTTGCCCTGCGCCACTTCCTGCGCACTGCTGGCGGAATCCATCGCCTGGCGAGCCGATTCCAGCATCTCCTGTGCGTGCGCATACACCGTTTTTCCGGCATCGCTCAAGCGTAATTTACGCGTGCTGCGGTGCAGCAGCTTACAGCCCATTTGCTGTTCCAGCCGCGAGACGCTGCGGCTGATCGCCGAAGGCGTTGCTCCGGAAATACGGGCGACGGCAGAAAAACTGCCCTGATCGACAATTTGCACGAACAGGGCAAGGTCGGGGAGTAAATTGAGATTCATTTGTGCTCTTGAGGCAAAAGTGCATTGATGAATGACGGGATTATCGTCATGGATAATATCAATATACTGTCCTGACTGAGAGGAGGACAACCATGACTGAACGTCTTTATTACACCTGCGATGAGACCGAGATGCGAGCTCTGGTCGTGAGTTGCCAGAGTGAGGCCGATGGCCGTTACGCTATTGAGCTGAACCAGACCTTGTTTCACCCGCAGGGCGGCGGGCAGCCGGCCGATCGCGGCTGGATTGGCGGTATTGCTGTTGAAGGCGTGGTGGCGCGAGGCGACAGCGTCCTGCACATTGTCGCGCAACCGCTGCCGCCTGGAGAGGTGGAGATTCGGGTGGATGAGGCTGCCAGGCGTCTGCACTCGCGGCTGCACTCAGCGGGACATCTGATAGGCCTGGCGGGCGAGCGGGCCGGCTGGCGCCCGGTCAAGGCGCACCACTGGCCCGGAGAAGGGCGGATAACGTTCACCGCTATCGGGTCCGCCATCGTGCCGGAGGCCAGTGCACTGCTGGCGACGATCGCGGGCTGGCAGGCGGAAAATCTGCCGCGGCATCTGACTTTTGAGGATGGGCGGCGTCAGGTCGGATTTGGGTCATTACCGGCCTATCCCTGCGGCGGAACGCATGTTGCCAGCCTGTCTGAACTGGGGATGGTGACGATTAGCCAGGTAAAAATCAAAAAAGGTCAGCTGATCGTGAGTTATACGCTGGAGTGAGCGGCGACGCTGGCGGATTTTTGTGTGATATCAGTTGCAAAGTCGCCCGACTCATCTGAGGTTAATCGATTAATCTGCTAATCTTATTCTGTTGTTCTCCTCGGGCCGGAGACAAATATGAATCCTTCCTTTATTCAGCCACCGCAGGTGGTCTGGGCCAGCGGCGCACTTGCCGATGGCCCGTTGTTACGTAAATCAACGCGCATTGCGGATCTTGCGCAGGTGTTCGCCGATGAGCGCGCGCGTCAGGGAATGGTGGGCGAGCTGGTCGTTTATGATGTGGAAATGCTTGATACCTCTTCAGCGGAAGGGGCGCTGTATACCGGCGTCACCCATCTTTATCCCGGAAAAGTGGGCAACGAGTATTTTATGACCCGCGGGCATTTTCATGCCCGTCGTGAACAAGGCGAAGTCTACTTTGGTCTGCGGGGAAGTGGTCTACTGCTCCTGCAAGATGAGCAAGGGCAAGCGCGCTTTGAGCAGGTTTTTGCCGGGTCAGTACATATTATTCCAGGGTTCACCGCGCACAGGCTGATTAATACCGGGGGCGATACGCTTTCCGCGCTGGCGGTCTGGCCCGGCGTCGCGGGGCACGATTACGCAGCGCTGGCAAACGGCTTTGCGCTGCGGGTCTTTGAAGAGCATCGGACTCTCCAGGTAAAGGCGGTGCAGAATGACGAAATCTGACTGTTGTTACGGGCTGGATATGGCGATTCATCATCGACCGCTGGGTTTTAGCTACGGCAATGATGTCACCGGGCCGATGCCGGAAATCCGTCGTCTCGATCAGATTCGCGCTTCGCTGCGCGATCCCCACTGCGAAGGGCCGGAGGAGGTGTATGCCATCGCCATGGATGTGGCGCGGATGCAGGATCGTGAAGAGCTGAAAAAACGGATGCTGCTGTTTGGCGTGGTGACCTATGCCGCCGGGCGACTGGGGGATGAACCGGTTCGCAGTCAGGGACATGTCCATCGCATCAGCCAGCACAGCGGCTGGTCGCCGCCGGAGCTGTATGAAATCTGGCAGGGGAAAGCCATTATCTACATGCAAGAGTATGTGGAGGACGACCCCGGTCGCTGCTTTGCGGTCATCGCCGGGCCGGGAGAAAAGGTACTGGTGCCGCCCGGCTGGGGCCATGCCACCATTTCGGCGAGCCCGGATGAACCCTTAACTTTTGGCGCATGGTGCGATCGCGAGTACGGCTTTGAATATGATGCCGTGCGCGCCCGAAAAGGGCTGGCCTGGTATCCGCTGCTGCAGGATGAACAGATTATCTGGTTGCATAATTCGCACTATATTCCCGGGCGCTTACAGGCTATTACCCCCCGGCAGTATACGGAGTTTGGCATTACCTCCGCGCCAGTTTATCAGCAGTTTATTGACGATCCTGCCCGCTTCCAGTTTATCTCCCGCCCGGATAAGACAGCGGAATTATGGCGGAATTTCCATCCATAGCAAAACCGGGGCATGCCCTAATGCCGATCGTTTAAGGGGCGGCTGACCGATCCGGCAGAGGTGTAAGAGTCAGCCATCTCAAAGAGATTGCCGATTTTTTATGGGCGCTGTCAGGTTTTCAACATATCTGCAGGAGTTTCTGTCCCGTCGTTCGCACAAACCACCGTTTACCGGCATCGCGCTGGCCTGCGATAAACCCAAAAAATGCGGGTCACCTTTAAGTGACCCGCATTAGGGCATCGCCCCGGTTTTTTGACGTTGGGCGGATATTCACGCTATCCGCTGCGTTTGTCCCGGCCCGCGCGACGCGACCGGGACATTTTCACAACACCATCCGATATCAGCCGGCAAACAGACCGCTCACCACGCCGAGTGCGGCCAGTACCAGCAGCAGCACCATCGCTTTTACCGGTGAAACCCCGCGTTTGGCCATCAAATACCACGTCCCCAGCACCACCACAAGCGGCAGCAGCTGCGGGAAGATGCCATCCAGCATCTGCTGAACGTGAATATTGACCCCGTCTTTGGTGACGAATTCCAGCCCGGTTCCGAGTTTAACGTAGCTTGCCGCAACGCCACCCATGACGAAAACGCCCAGCAACGACAAGGCTTCACGCAGGCGGGTAGACTTACTGCTGACCAGCATCTCTACCGATCCGGAACCCATTTTGTAGCCTTTGAGAAACAGAAACCAGGAGCCGGGAATAATGATGCCCAGCCAGGCGACGGTATAGAACAGCGGCCCGAGAATGCTGCCGCCGGCCGCCAGCGCCATACCGATACTCAGCAAAATCGGGATAAGCATGCCGGGGATCATTGAATCACCGATCCCGGCGATCGGCCCCATCAGGCCGACTTTCAGGGTGTTGATCGTTTCACCATCGATCGGTTCGCCGTTGGCTTTTTTCTCCTCCAGCCCCAGCGCCATACCGTTGACGATCGCGCCGATCTGCGGCTCGGTGTTATAGAACGATGCGTGACGGCGCAGCATTTCGGTGCGCTGGGCGGCATCGGGATAGAGTTTTTTCGCCACCGGCAGCATGCTCAGGCAAAAGCCGAAGGATTCCAGGCGTTCAAAGCTCATTGAAGAGAGGTTGTGCATCATCCACGCGCGCCAGCAGCGGCGCAGGTCTTTGCGGGTCAGGGTACGTTCTTCCATCAGAATTCATCCTCATCATCGATGACCGGTTTTGCGCCAGTGCTCTGCTGCGGCTCCGGTTTGTAGTTGTAATGGATTAACGCCAGCAGCGAGCCCACGATCACCAGCGCGACCATATTGAGCTTTAAAAAGACGATGCAGACGAAACCGACGAGAAAATAGATTAGCATGGTGTAGTTTTTGATGATCTGTTTGAGCAGGATAGCGATCCCCACCGCAGGCAGAATGCCGCCCAGCACGTTCATCGTCGACAGAATGATTTTGGGCAAACTGTCCATAAAACTACTGATGTACTGCGCACCGAAATAGACGGCGATAAAAGTCGGTACGAAGCGTAAAACGAAGTTCGTCGCCTGGGGCCAGATGGCGCTGTTGAGATAAATTCCGCGTTCGTCGCCACGATCCAGCGCAACATCGGCCCGATGGTTCCAGAAAGAGTTCAGTACCATCATGGCGTTAAACAGAATGGTTCCGGCGATACCGATGGTGGCCGCCAGCGCCACCGCTACTTCCGGTCCTTTCCCTGACAGGATCCCGAGGGCGATGGCCGGGTAAGCGACAAAGTTAAGGTCGGCCGGCATCGACCCGCCCGGTGTCACCATGGCGATATAGACGGCCTGGACCGCCACGCCGATCATAATGCCGGTTTTGACATCGCCGAGAATAAGCCCGACCAGCATGCCGGAAACCAGCGGCCGGGTGATCAGATACCAGCCGCCGGTCAGCCCCAAAAGCCAGGGGCTACTGAGGGCGCCCAGATAGCAAAGAAAGCCTATCAATGTCGCTTCGATAATCATCATCCGCTCCTTATTTCAGCTTCTGCCGGGCGTCCTGCCAGCTGTAACAGCCGGCATCCGGGACCAGGCGGAATTCAACAAGATGTCCGTGCTGCACCAGCCAGTCAAAGGCGGCTATCTCCTCCGCGTTGACCGATTGGTTCGGGCCAATGGTTCGGGTATCGGCGCGGGCGCTCATTGGGCCAACGTTAATTTTGCCGTTGGAATTTTTCAGGCTGATACCGGCTGCTTCGATGCGCTGGAGCGTGACGGGGGATTTGCCGATCACGAAGTAACGCTTATCGCTGGCGATCACTTTGGGCAATTTTTCGATAGCTGTCGCGGTGTCGAACAGCCAGACTTTGGTGTCCTGAACCGCGCCTTTCATCACGGATGAGAGCAGCGGATCGGCCGCGACGGCATCGTCAATGGCGACGATGCCGTCGCAGGGCAGCTCTTTGGCCCAGCGTGTCACGAGCTGCCCATGAATAACGCGGTCGTCGATACGTACAAAAGAGATACTCATAGCGGTTTCCTTTAAAAATCATCGGACTGAACGGATATCGTCGGGGCAGCCATGACCAGTGTCGGTACGGTTAACGCCAGCAGCTGTGCGGCAGCATCGTGCACATCCGTTAAATGGTGAACCTCGTCGCTTTGCAGCAGCATCGGAAAATTGACCCCCGCCACGACGGCGACCGGGGGGATCGTCTGAGAGGAAAACGCGTGCTGGCAGGCGATGTTCCACGGCGTACCGCTTTGCATATCGCACAGCACCAGCACGCCATCGGCGTTTTGTCCGGCGCTGGCCAGCGTGCGGGCGAAATCCTCTCTGAAGCCTTCAATGCCGGCCTGCTCGCCGAGCGTCACGGCGAAGACATGAGGTAATTCGCCGTAAACCATGCGGCCGCTTGCAAGCAGGGCGTTCGCCAGCGGGCCGTGGGTGGCAACAATAACGTTGATCATGCGCTTATCCTCTTACCCAGGCTTTAATGGTGGCGAGCGGCTGTCCTGAGCCTTTGCCCGACGGTGAAATGCGATACTCGCCCACTGCGGCGGGAATAATAAAGGTCTCGGCATAGTGGACGACGAAAGGCGCGAAGGCGCCGCTCGGGCTGTCGACGATGGCCTCATCACCTTCGACCAGGTTGAGAACGTTCACTCCACCCTGAGTATGATGAGTGACCGGCGCGGTGAACCAGTGGCGGCGGGTTTCGATAAATTCACGCTCGTGCATCCCGGTTCGTTCTTCACGCCAGCCTTCGCCTTCGGCCACGGGTTCGACCTGGTTTACCAGGTTGTCGGCAACCCAGCGGGTGTCACGCTGCCAGTCGATAACCTGCTCCCCGTGCTCCAGATGGACGGGGCGCGGCAGACCATCTAAACCTAAACGCCCCCAGTCCCACAGCTTGAAAGTAAAAATGTACGGCGTGGCGCTGATTTCGAGGACCATCGTGCCGCTGCCCGAACAGTGAACCGTGCCGGCAGGGATCAGGAAGTGATCGTGCTTGCGTGCCGGGATCTGGTTAACAAAGCGGGCATCGTCGAAGGTTTTCTCCCCGCACGCGGCGGCCTTGAGATCGTCCAGCATCGCCTGCGGCTCGATTCCGGTTTTGGTTCCGAGATAGACCACCGCGTGCGGTTGCGCTTCGAGAATGTAATAGCTTTCATCCTGGGTATAGTGCATCCCAAACTGTTGCTGGATGTACTCGGTGACGGGATGAACCTGGAAGCTCAGGTTCTGGCCGCCGATAGTGTCGAGAAAATCAAAGCGGATGGGAAATTCAGCGCCAAACCGGGCGTGAACCTTCTCACCCAGCAGCGCGCGAGGGTGAAGTAAAACCAGGTTTTGTGAGGGGATCTCGATCCGCACCTGACCAAAGCGCAGTAACAGGCTGTTTTCCTCGGGCACGCAATCAAAACACCATGCGTAATTGGGCGCGGAGGGATCGAGATCGAATTGCTGTTTCATCCACTGACCGCCCCAGACGCCGGGATCGAAGAACGGGGCGACGCGGAACGGACGGGTGGTGGTTTGCCGGAGGCCGGCGCGTAGCGCTTCGCCGCTGACCAGCGTCGGCGCCTCTTTTTGCGTGGTATCAAGCAGATAGTCGGCGCGTTTGAGCAGCGGCGTTTTGTGGCGATCGAAGACGCGCCATTCGATAAAAAAGGCGCGCTTATAGCGACGGAGGATGTCCTCGTCCTGGTTGTCCGCCCCCCAGTTCCCGAGGCCGTCATGGCGCATGCGCTGCTGAATTTCCCAGCGCGGCATATCGGCATAGACCAGCACATCGCCCGGATGAACGAGCGCGGCGCCGGGACCATAAATAACGATGAGGCCTTCGGTCACGGCATCGACCTGCTGACGCAACTGTTGTAACTTGTCGGCGTTAAAAAACTCCTCCAGGTGATGACAGGAGAGGACCCCGAAAACACGGTCATCGGTCAGGTTACGCGCCAGCAAATCGTGGAGCGCCTGCTGATCGCGGCGGGCGGATTCGACGTTCAGCACCCGCGTCGCGTTCAGTGACGGCAGCAGACGCTGCTCCAGTTCGTCAAGCCGGACGCCGGGATAGCAGTCCACAACCAGTACGGTTCTGGAGGAGGCTGAAGCCCTGAGGTTAAGCGTCGCTTCGATGGATTCCCAGCCCTGCCAGGCCTGGTCGTCATAACCCTGAACCGTAACTTCAGGGAATTTATCATAGGTCGTTTGCATTATCTGTCTCCGTATTGGCTAAATGAAGATTAATCGATTAACCTTGTTTTGACAGTATGGTTAACGCGATTAACCCGCCATAATGAGCAAGTAAAGCGGCAAGATGGGCGTTATTGTGAGTCCTGTCACAAGGAAAAATGCAATTTTTAGGTTATTCGATTAACCTTCGCTAAACGAACGGGAGAGATCATGACAACAGTGACGCTGGCACAGGTGGCTGAACGGGCAGGGGTATCCACGGCCACCGTTTCGATGGTGTTGCGTAACCGCGGGCGGATTTCGCAGGCTACGCGCGAACGTGTGCTGAAGGCGCTGGATGAAACTGGCTATGTCTACAATCAGACCGCCGCCAATCTGCGTAATCGCAGCAGCAACCAGGTTGGGCTGCTGCTGCATGACATCACCAACCCGTTTTACGGTGAGATGACGGCAGGCTTAAGCCATGAAATGGAGCGGCATGATTTGCTGTTATTTCTGGCCAACAGCGAAGAGTCAGGCGAGCGGCAGCAAAAGTTTGTCGACTCGCTGATGCGCAATAGCGCCTGCGGCATGGTGCTGTGCGCGGCGCGGGAAACTCCGGCCTCATTTTTTGAGGCGCTGAAAAGACGCAATATTCCCGCCATTATGGTGGTGCGCCCGCTCAGCGATCCGGATTTTGATTTTGTCGGGACCGATAACTTTCTCGGCACGCAGATGGCCACGGCACACTTGCTGAAAATGGGGCACCGACAGATTGCCTTTATCGGCGGTAGCCTGAGTTCCGGTACCCGCGCACAGCGTATTGGCGGGTTCACCAGCACGCTCCTGGAGAGCGGGATCTCGCCGCGTCCGGAGTGGATCGTCACGGCTCAGGCCAGCCAGATCGACGGCGCGAAAGTGGCCGAAGCGCTGCTGACCCGCTATCCGCAAATCACGGCCGCAGTTTGTTACCAGGATATTGTTGCGCTGGGCGTGATGCAGGCGCTGCGTAAAACCGGGCGTGAGCCGGGCCGTGATTTTGCGCTGGTGGGATTTGACGATATTACCGAAGCCGCGCTGGTTCAACCGGCGTTGACGACCGTTTCGGTGGCGGCGAAGGAGATTGGCCGCAAAGCCGGCGAGCTGCTGTATAGCCGTATTCAGGGCAATGATGAACCGCCGAAGCGCATTATTTTGCCGCCGGCGCTGGTGGTTCGCGAATCCTGCGGTTTTCGGCACAGGATTAACGCTCCGGACGAGTGAGAAACGACGCCGGCGTATAGTTTTTACTGATATCGAACGCCGTTTGTCATAAATTTCTAATTATCGGTGTTTTACAGTAGCGGCTCATCGACGGGCTGGTTAATCTGGAAACAATTTACGTTAAGTTAACAAAAGAGAATAGCTATGCATGATGCACAAATCCGCGTGGCCATCGCAGGCGCGGGCGGCCGGATGGGACGCCAGTTAATTCAGGCAGTACAGCAGATGGACGGCGTGGCGCTGGGCGCTGCGTTGGAGCGCGAAGGTTCTTCCCTCCTTGGGAGCGATGCCGGTGAACTGGCCGGGGCCGGTAAAGCGGGTGTCGCGGTGCAAAGCAGTCTTGCGGCGGTCAAAGATGATTTTGATGTGCTAATCGATTTCACCCGTCCGGAAGGTACGTTAAACCACCTTGCTTTCTGCCGCGAACACGGCAAAGGGATGGTGATTGGTACCACCGGTTTTGATGAGGCCGGGAAACAGGCCATTCGCGATGCGGCGCAGGATATTGCCATCGTTTTCGCGGCCAACTTCAGCGTCGGCGTCAACGTGCTGTTAAAGCTGCTGGAGAAAGCGGCGAAGGTGATGGGCGACTACACCGATATCGAAATTATTGAAGCGCACCACCGCCACAAAGTGGACGCACCGTCGGGCACCGCACTGGCGATGGGCGAGGCGATTGCCGGCGCGCTGAACAAAGATCTGAAGGATTGCGCGGTCTACAGCCGTGAAGGGCATACCGGCGAACGCGTCCCTGGGACCATCGGCTTTGCCACCGTGCGCGCCGGGGATATCGTTGGCGAGCATACCGCTATGTTTGCCGATATTGGTGAGCGTATTGAAATCAGCCACAAGGCATCCAGCCGGATGACTTTTGCCAATGGTGCCGTTCGTTCCGCATTGTGGTTAAAAGATAAGAAATCAGGCCTTTTCGATATGCGTGACGTGCTTGATCTCAATGCTTTATAAGGTTTATTACCCATCGTGATGTGGTTATTGCATTCAATATGTAATTGATTGCAAAGGGCAATATTTTATTGCCCTTTTTATTTTTTGCTTCTTTATCAATAAAATATGATGAAGTGGCTATAATATTAACTTATCTCTTCGTTTTTTGTTGTGTTATTGTAAATTTTGACCATCTGGTCTACTTTTTTGCTCTTGCACGCTCTGTTTTGCAATCTTCCAGGTCCGCAAGCGTTTTCTCTGCATAGTTTGTTGATCTTTTTGCCTGCTAACGCAGTGCTGAGAGGTCAGTGACGTGAAAAGAGATAAAAAATATCGGCTTTAAGTTGACTTTTACCCGACATCTCTCCAGAATGCCGCCGTTTGCCAGAAATCCATAGGTAAGCAAATTTGCATTGATTCATGTCATACACATGCATTAATATGCAAATAAAGTGAGTGAATATTCTCTGGAGGGTGTTTTGATTAAGTCAGCGCTATTGGTTCTGGAAGACGGAACCCAGTTTCACGGTCGGGCCATCGGGGCAACGGGCACGGCGGTTGGGGAAGTCGTTTTCAATACTTCAATGACCGGTTATCAAGAAATCCTCACTGATCCTTCCTATTCCCGCCAAATTGTCACTCTTACTTATCCCCATATTGGTAATGTCGGCACCAACGCCGCCGATGAAGAATCTTCTCAGGTACATGCGCAGGGTCTGGTCATTCGCGACCTGCCGCTGATTGCCAGCAACTTCCGCAATACCGAAGACCTCTCTTCTTACCTCAAGCGCCATAACATCGTGGCGATTGCCGATATCGATACCCGTAAGCTGACGCGTTTGCTGCGTGAAAAAGGCGCACAGAACGGCTGCATCATCGTGGGTGATAACCTGGATGCGCAGCTGGCGCTGGAAAAAGCCAAAGCGTTCCCGGGCCTGAACGGCATGGACCTGGCGAAAGAAGTCACCACTTCAGAAACCTACAGCTGGACGCAAGGAAGCTGGACGCTGGCGGGCGACCTGCCGGAAGCGAAAGCGGAAAGCGAGCTGCCGTTCCACGTTGTAGCCTACGATTTTGGCGCCAAACGCAACATCCTGCGCATGCTGGTTGACCGCGGCTGCCGCCTGACGGTTGTGCCGGCGAAAACCTCTGCCGAAGAGGTGCTGAAGATGAATCCGGACGGTATCTTCCTGTCCAACGGCCCTGGCGACCCGGCGCCGTGCGATTACGCCATTGCCGCGATTGAGAAATTCCTCGAGACCGATATTCCGGTATTCGGCATCTGCCTCGGCCATCAGCTGCTGGCGCTGGCGAGCGGTGCGAAGACCGTTAAGATGAAGTTCGGCCACCACGGCGGCAACCACCCGGTTAAAGATATCGATAATAATGTGGTGATGATTACCGCCCAGAACCACGGTTTTGCGGTAGACGAAGCCTCCATGCCGTCTAACCTGCGCGTGACCCACAAGTCGCTGTTCGACGGAACGCTGCAGGGCATCCACCGCACTGACAAACCAGCGTTTAGCTTCCAGGGCCACCCGGAAGCGAGCCCAGGCCCGCACGATGCCGCGCCGTTGTTCGACCATTTTATTGCATTAATTGAGCAGTACCGCCAGTCCGCGAAATAATCAGGAGAAAAGAGCCATGCCAAAACGTACAGACATAAAAAGCATCCTGATTCTTGGCGCTGGCCCGATCGTTATCGGCCAGGCTTGCGAATTTGACTACTCTGGCGCCCAGGCCTGTAAGGCCCTGCGTGAAGAAGGTTACCGTGTCATTCTGGTGAACTCCAACCCGGCCACCATCATGACCGACCCGGAAATGGCCGATGCGACCTATATTGAGCCGATCCACTGGGAAGTGGTGCGCAAAATTATCGAAAAAGAGCGTCCGGATGCGGTACTGCCGACTATGGGCGGCCAGACGGCGCTGAACTGCGCGCTGGAGCTGGAACGTCAGGGCGTGCTGGCCGAATTCGGCGTCACCATGATCGGCGCCACCGCCGACGCGATTGATAAAGCGGAAGACCGCCGTCGCTTCGATGTGGCAATGAAGAAAATCGGTCTGGATACCGCACGTTCCGGTATTGCGCACACCATGGAAGAAGCGCTGGCGGTGGCCGCTGACGTGGGCTACCCGTGTATCATCCGTCCCTCCTTCACTATGGGCGGCACCGGCGGCGGTATCGCTTACAACCGTGAAGAGTTCGAAGAAATTTGTGCCCGCGGGCTGGATCTCTCTCCGACCAACGAACTGCTGATTGATGAATCGCTGATCGGCTGGAAAGAGTACGAGATGGAAGTGGTGCGCGATAAGAACGACAACTGCATCATCGTCTGCTCCATCGAAAACTTCGACGCCATGGGCATCCATACCGGTGACTCCATCACCGTCGCCCCGGCGCAAACCCTGACCGATAAAGAATACCAGGTGATGCGTAATGCATCGATGGCGGTGCTGCGCGAAATTGGCGTCGAAACCGGCGGCTCTAACGTGCAGTTCTCCGTTAACCCGAAAGACGGCCGCCTGATTGTTATCGAAATGAACCCGCGCGTATCACGCTCCTCCGCGCTGGCATCCAAAGCGACCGGTTTCCCGATTGCCAAAGTGGCGGCCAAACTGGCGGTCGGCTACACCCTGGATGAGCTGATGAACGACATCACCGGCGGCCGTACGCCGGCCTCGTTCGAACCGTCCATCGACTATGTCGTGACCAAGATTCCCCGCTTCAACTTTGAAAAATTCGTTGGCGCTAATGACCGCCTGACCACCCAGATGAAATCCGTGGGTGAAGTGATGGCGATTGGCCGCACCCAGCAGGAATCCCTGCAGAAAGCGCTGCGCGGCCTGGAAGTAGGGGCCACCGGTTTCGATCCGAAAGTCAGCCTCGACGACCCGGAAGCGCTGACCAAAATTCGCCGTGAGCTGAAAGATGCCGGCGCCGAGCGTATCTGGTACATCGCCGATGCGTTCCGCGCGGGGCTGTCCGTGGACGGCGTCTTCAACCTGACCAACATCGACCGCTGGTTCCTGGTACAAATTGAAGAGCTGGTACGTCTGGAAGAGAAAGTGGCTGACCTTGGCATCACCGGTCTGACGCCTGACTTCCTGCGTCAGCTGAAGCGTAAAGGCTTTGCCGATGCCCGTCTGGCAAAACTGGCCGGCGTTCGTGAAGGTGAAATCCGTAAGCTGCGTGACCAGTACGACCTGCACCCGGTCTACAAGCGCGTGGATACCTGCGCGGCGGAATTCGCTACCGATACCGCCTACATGTACTCCACCTATGAAGACGAGTGTGAAGCGAACCCGTCCGTTGACCGCGATAAAATCATGGTCCTTGGCGGCGGCCCGAACCGTATCGGTCAGGGTATCGAATTTGACTACTGCTGCGTACATGCTTCACTGGCGCTGCGTGAAGATGGTTACGAGACCATTATGGTTAACTGTAACCCGGAAACCGTGTCTACCGACTACGACACCTCCGACCGTCTGTACTTTGAGCCGGTGACGCTGGAAGACGTGCTGGAAATCGTGCGTATCGAGAAGCCGAAGGGCGTTATCGTCCAGTACGGCGGCCAGACGCCGCTGAAACTGGCGCGTGCGCTGGAAGCGGCCGGCGTACCGGTTATCGGAACCAGCCCGGATGCGATTGACCGTGCCGAAGACCGTGAACGTTTCCAGCAGGCGGTTGACCGTCTGAAGCTGAAACAGCCGGCGAACGCCACCGTGACCACCATTGAGATGGCCGTTGAGAAGGCGAAAGAGATTGGCTACCCGCTGGTGGTGCGTCCGTCCTACGTCCTGGGCGGTCGGGCGATGGAAATCGTCTACGACGAAGCCGACCTGAAGCGCTACTTCCAGACCGCGGTCAGCGTCTCGAACGACGCGCCGGTTCTGCTGGACCGCTTCCTTGACGATGCGGTCGAAGTCGACGTTGACGCTATCTGCGACGGCGAAATGGTGCTGATTGGCGGCATCATGGAGCACATCGAACAGGCGGGCGTGCACTCGGGCGACTCCGCATGTTCTCTGCCGGCCTACACCCTGAGCAAGGAAATTCAGGATGTGATGCGTGAGCAGGTACAGAAGCTGGCCTTTGAACTGCAGGTCCGTGGCCTGATGAACGTCCAGTTCGCGGTGAAAAACAATGAAGTGTACCTGATTGAAGTGAACCCGCGTGCGGCGCGTACCGTACCGTTCGTCTCTAAAGCCACCGGTATCCCGCTGGCCAAAGTGGCGGCGCGAGTGATGGCTGGCCAGACCCTGGCCCAGCAGGGCGTCACCAAAGAAATTATCCCGCCGTACTACTCGGTGAAAGAAGTGGTGCTGCCGTTCAACAAATTCCCGGGCGTTGACCCGCTGTTAGGGCCAGAAATGCGCTCTACCGGGGAAGTGATGGGCGTGGGCCGTACTTTCGCCGAAGCGTTCGCTAAAGCGCAGCTGGGCAGCAGCTCAACGATGAAAAAACAGGGCCGCGCGCTGCTCTCCGTTCGCGAAGGCGACAAAGAGCGTGTTGTAGACCTGGCGGCGAAACTGCTGAAGTTTGGTTTCGAACTGGATGCGACTCACGGTACCGCGATTGTGCTGGGTGAGGCGGGGATCAACCCACGTCTGGTGAATAAGGTGCATGAAGGTCGTCCGCACATTCAGGACCGTATTAAGAATGGCGAATACACCTACATCATCAACACCACCGAAGGTCGTCAGGCGATTGAAGACTCCAAGCTGATTCGCCGCAGCGCCCTGCAGTACAAAGTGCATTACGACACCACCCTGAACGGCGGTTTCGCGACGGCGATGGCGCTCAACGCCAACGCCATCGAGAAAGTGACCTCGGTTCAGGAAATGCACGCGCAAATTAAAAAGTAAGCTGCCTCGATAATATCGGGTCGCGGAACAACAAGGGTTGACGAGAAATCGTCGGCCCTTTTTTTATCCGCGCCATCTTCGGAGAGTTCTGCTTTTCACGGTCCGTCCGGTGAGGCTAACTATAGTTAGCATCATAACGATATCAATTGACGGAAAGACAGGAGGATACAATGCGGAACAAAATTCTGATGGCATCCGCGCTGGCGGCGACGGCAATGTTGTTTGTGGCGGGCTGTTCATCGAACCAGTCGCTGAAAACGACCGACGGTAAAACGATCGTGACTGATGGCAAGCCGCAGGTGGATGATGATACTGGTATGGTGTCGTACAAAAATGCGGAAACCGGCCGGACTGAACAGATCAATCGCGATCAGGTGAAGTCGATGGATGAACTGGATAACTAAGGGTTATCCGGGGCCCCGCGAAGGATCTCGTGGGGCTGATTACGGCGGGACCGCTACAGCAGAGCGTTATCTATCTTAACGATAATTTTGCGCAGCGGCGCGCCGGCATCCATCGCGCCCATCGGGCGGTGCAGTTCGCCCGGGAATAAAATGGCCAGCTCTTCCGGGTGCAGATGAATCAGCGTTTCGCTGCTGATTGCCTCACAAAAGCCAATATCATGGGCCTCTTTGAACGGTCCGTCCGGCGCGATCGGCAGACCTTTGTTGCCGGCGCCGATTATCTCAACGCCCGCCAGTACAATATGAATATCAATATACTGACGATGAAATTCCGGGCGCTGCTCCGACAGCGGACGCGTCTGACCCTCAACGACGGTAAAGAACAGGTTATCGCCATCGACGGTATATTTGCCCGGAGGCAGGGTGTGGGGATCCTGCTGCGCAACGGCCTGGAGCGCTTTTTTAATGACCGCCGGATAGAACGCATTTTTGGCGGCGGCGCTTAAGGTATCGATAATCATGCCGGAACTCCCTGTGCTGGTTGAGGGGTAAGTAATGTGAGCGATTGCGCCACGATGGTGGCGACGTCGGGGGCGATATCAACGGCGACGATATCACCCTCGCTGGCATCCGGTGTTTCCAGGGCGGCAAACTGGCTGCGCAGCAGCGCTTCCGGCATAAAGTGGCCCTGACGTCGCTGCATGCGCTGGAGAATGCACTCATACTCCCCGGTCAGCCACAGAAAACGCAGATTACCGCTGCCTTCACGCAGGCGATCGCGATAGCGTTTTTTCAACGCCGAGCAGACCAGTACGCCAGATTCATTCTTTTGCTCGAGGCTGAAAATCACGTCGGCGATGCGCTCCAGCCAGGGCTGGCGATCGTCATCATCAAGCGGCTGGCTGGCGGCCATTTTGATGATGTTCTGCCGTGGATGAAGGTCGTCGCCGTCAATAAACTTTGCGCCAAGCGCCTGGGCCAGCGCCTGACCAACGGTGGTTTTGCCGGTGCCTGAAACGCCCATCAAAATAATGCATTGCCCTGCCATAATGCGCTCCTTAATCAGACGGCAACCAGCATGCCGCCGTCGACAAACAACAGATGACCATTGACGAAATCGGATGCTCTGGAGGAGAGGAACACCGCCGCACCGACCAGCTCTTGCGGATCGCCCCAGCGGTTGGCTGGCGTGCGTTTGCACAACCAGTCGGTAAAGGCGCGATCGTCCACCAACGCCTGGGTCATGGCGGTTTTAAAGTAGCCCGGTGCGATACCGTTGACCTGAATGTTATAGCGCGCCAGCTCGACGCACATGCCGCGGGTCAGCATTTTGACCGCCCCTTTGGCGGCGGCATAAGGCGTAATGGTGTCGCGTCCCAGCTCGCTCTGCATGGAACAGATATTGACGATTTTTCCGCGCTGGCGGCTCACCATGCGTTTAGCCACGGCCTGCGAGACCAGAAATACCGCGGTTTGGTTCACGGAAATAACATCGTTCCATTCCTGTACCGGAAACTCGGTAAACGGATGGCGACGCTGAATACCCGCATTATTGAATAACACATCAATCGCGCCGATTTCTTCTTCGATTTTAGCAATCGCATTTTCGACAGCATCGGCATCGGTCACATTAAATACGGCCGAATGAGCAATCGCGCCTTCATCACGTAATTTCATCACCGCATCATCTGCCCGGGACGCTGAAATATCGTTGATAATGATTTCGGCGCCATATTGTGCAAGGCCCTGCGCCATGACAAAACCAATGCCTTGTCCTGCGCCAGTAATTAAAATACGTTTGCCTTGTAAGCTGAAAAGATCTTTCATCTTGATATCCTGATTAACGGCTGAATATAAATGACGGTGTGCGCTTTTATTCCTGATCCACAAAAAGGTGAAGCGGAAGAACCTGTGCTCTATATCACGGATTTTTGCCGCTTAAATCTGTGACAGAGATCACTCAAAACAGTGTTACGAAAAGGGGTTACGTTAAACGTGAAGCCGCGTGGAAATTACCGCTGCTCAAGGGGTTAACGCTGGAAGGGTTCGATTCTCTTTTTCTTCAGCGGCAGGCATAATGGCCTGATGCAGTGGATGTATTTGACGGGTCGATAGATGAAAGCACAACGCATTACGCTCAATGATATTGCAGCGCTGGCTGGCGTAACCAAAATGACCGTCAGCCGCTATTTACGTACGCCGGATAAAGTGAAACCGGAGACGGCGGAGCGTATCGCCAGCGTGATTGCAGAAATTGGTTACGAGCCAGATCCCGATAATCCGGCGATGACCAGCGTCGCCGTCCCACGCATCGGCGTGCTGATTCCCTCTTTTCATAATCAAATCTTCGCCGACCTGCTGGCCGGCATCGAGTCAGTGACCGCGGCCCACGGCTACCAGACGCTGGTGGTCAATTACGATTACGACCGTCAGCGTGAAGAGGAGCAGATTGCCGCCGTACTGGCCTTTCATGTCAAAGGACTGCTGCTGACTGAGTCGCTCCATACGCTGCGGGCGGACAAATACCTCAATGCGGCAAAGATTCCGATCGCGGAGGTAATGGGGCTGGCGGAGAACCCGGGGCGAATCAATGTCGGTTTTGACAACTTCAAAGCCGGTTTTGACATGACCACGATGCTGCTGGCGAGCGGCAAGCGGCGCATTATCTATTTTGGGTCAATGTCCGATGTCCGCGATGAACAGCGCTACGCCGGCTACTGTCAGGCGATGGAGAATGCCGGACTGCCGACGGGGCGCATTGCCCCCAATAAGGTGTCGTCGGTGTCGATTGGCACCGGCATGATGAATCTGGCGCGGCAGATGTACGCCGCGATGGACGGGATCCTCTGTACTAATGATGACCTGGCGGTAGGCGTGTTACAGGAGTGCCTTGCATCGGGTATCGCAGTGCCGCAGGAGCTGGCGATCGCCGGTTTTCATGGCCTGGAGATTGGCCAGATCGTCACCCCGCGGCTGGCAAGCGTCCTGACCCCACGCTATGAAATGGGTAAGGTAGCTACTGAGATTTTAATTAAGAAAATCAAAGGGCTGCCAACCATAGAGAAAGTCGATCTGCACTACCGCCTGTCGATGGGCGAAACCATTTAATCCTGCCTGAACGGCGGCGCAGTCGTGTTAGCAGAACGTTAACGCCTCGTCGCTTGTCCCCGCTTAAAACCGGGTTTTTGTCTTAGCGATCACGGACGCGGTAACAGTAATTTTTAACACGATTCAGCGTGATGTAGATCGCAAAACGTTCGGCTAAAAAACCGTTTGATAGTGGCTACCGTCGTAATGAACCGTCAAACAGGTGATCTGATGAAGAGTACTATTACCCGCGCCATCCTCTTAGTGGCCCCCGTTATTGATGCTTTGCAGGAACAGCTGGCGGCCGACTTCCCGCTGCTGCGTCTGTACGAGCAGGAGGATCCCATCGCCTTCCTGCGTGAGCAGGGAGAGAATATTGCAGCCGTTGTCACCCGAGGGGATATCGGGGTACAGAACAGCGTCCTTGAACTGCTGCCGCACGTGGGTCTGATTGCCATTTTCGGCGTTGGCACCGATGCGGTGGATTTAGAGTACGTTCGCTCCCGGCAGATTCAGGTCTCCATCACTTCCGGCGTGCTGACCAACGACGTGGCGGACCTGGCGATGGGACTGCTGCTGGCCGGTTCCCGCAATCTGTGTCAGGGCGATCGTTTTGTACGTGAAGGCCGCTGGGAGAAGGGAGGCATGCCGCTGGCTACTCAGGTGAGCGGGAAACGTATCGGCCTGCTGGGGATGGGGAATATTGGTCAGGCGATTGCCCGCCGCGCCCGCGGTTTTGATATGCAGGTGCTTTATCACGACCGTAAACCGGTCCCGGGGCTGGATTACCAGTGGTGCGCCGATCTGCATACGCTGGCCCATGAGAGTGATTTTCTGGTGCTTGCCGCCTCCGGCGGTGAGGCAAATCGCGGGCTGATCGATTTTTCGGTCTTCAACGTCATGCCGAAACATGCGTGGCTGATTAATATCGCCCGCGGTTCGCTGGTGGATGAAAAGGCGTTGATTCAGGCGTTACAAAACGGTGTTATCGCCGGTGCTGCCCTCGATGTTTTTGAAGATGAGCCTCATGTCCCGGCAGAATTGATCGCGCTCGATAATGTGGTGTTGCAGCCGCACGTGGCCAGCGCCACCCATGAAACCCGACAGAAAATGAGCGAAGTGGTTTTGGCAAACGTCACGGCTTATTTCTCCGGTAACGTATTGCCGAACGCCATTAATTAATTCTCATCTCTTATTTCTGTGCCCGGCTCTAATTTAATGACAACAATAACCTCTGCATAGAGAGTACGAAATATGAATGATAAAATTCCCAGCACCCGCTGGCTGCGTATTATCACGCCGGTGTTGATTGCCTGTATTATTTCGTTTATGGATCGGGTAAATATTAGTTTTGCTTTGCCCGGTGGCATGGAAGCTGATTTAGGTATTACCAGTCAAATGGCCGGTGTGGCCAGCGGAATATTTTTTATTGGTTATTTATTTCTGCAAATACCCGGCGGGCGTATTGCGGTAAACGGCAGCGGTAAACGCTTTATTGCGTGGTCGCTGATGGCCTGGGCGGTGGTGTCGATTGCCACCGGTTTTGTGACCCATGAATATCAACTGCTGGTTCTACGCTTTATTCTCGGCGTATCCGAGGGCGGGATGCTACCGGTAGTGCTGACGATGGTCAGCAACTGGTTCCCGGAAAAAGAGCTGGGACGCGCCAATGCCTTCGTCATGATGTTTGCTCCGCTGGGCGGCATGCTGACCGCGCCGGTCTCCGGGGCGATTATTGCCGCGCTTGACTGGCGCTGGCTGTTTATTATCGAAGGCCTGCTATCCGTGGTAGTGCTGGCGGTGTGGTGGTTTATGATCAGCGACCGCCCGGAAGAGGCGCGCTGGCTGCCGGAGGCAGAGCGTCACTATCTGGTTACCACGCTGGCCGCAGAGCGGGCGGCAAAGCTGGCGGAAGATGCGGTCAGCAACGCGCCGGTCAAAGATGTTTTCCGCAATAGCGGGCTGATGAAGCTGGTGATCCTCAACTTCTTTTATCAGACCGGCGATTACGGTTATACCCTGTGGCTGCCGACTATTCTGAAGGGGCTGACCGGCGGCAGTATGGCCAGCGTCGGGTTTCTGGCGGTGCTGCCGTTTGTGGCCACGCTGGCGGGTATTTATGTGATTTCGCTATTCAGCGATCGCAGCGGCAAACGTCGTCTGTGGGTACGCTTCTCGCTCTACAGCTTCGCTGCGGCGCTGGTGGCCTCGGTGGTACTGCGTGAGCACGTGGTGGCGGCCTATATTGCGCTGGTGATTTGCGGTTTCTTCCTTAAATCGGCTACCAGCCCGTTCTGGTCGATGCCGGGGCGTATCGCTTCCGCGGAAGTTGCCGGTAGCGCACGGGGGGTGATTAACGGCCTGGGCAATCTCGGCGGCTTCTGCGGTCCTTATCTGGTTGGGGTGATGATCTATCTGTATGGCCAGAACGTGGCGGTCTGCGCGTTGGCAGGATCGCTCCTCATTGCCGGGACCATGACCTTCCTGCTGCCGAAACGCTGCGATCTTGAGATCGGCGAGCCCGCTGTCGCCGTCAGCAAGCAGCCGCGAAATGCCTGAAGGGTGTTGAGATAAAAACAGGTTGTGATTGTAAGCACTTCGATTAACTGACTACACTCTTGCTGATTACAACGAGAGTTAACGCAGGCTAATCAATGATTCTGATAATTTATGCCCATCCCTATCCGCATCACTCGCATGCGAATAAGCGGATGCTTGAGCAGGCAAGGACGCTGGATGGCGTAGAAATACGCTCCCTCTATCAACTTTACCCCGATTTTAATATCGACGTCGCCGCCGAACAGGCGGCGCTGGCACGCGCCGAGCTGATTATCTGGCAGCATCCGATGCAGTGGTACAGTGTGCCGCCGCTAATGAAACTGTGGATGGATAAAGTGTTATCGCACGGCTGGGCTTACGGACATAACGGCATCGCCCTGCGCGGTAAATCGCTGATGTGGGCGGTGACCACCGGCGGCGGCGAGAGCCACTTTGATATCGGTGCATTTCCCGGGTTTGATGTGCTTTCCCAACCGCTCCAGGCGACCGGTCTCTACTGTGGAATGAAGTGGCTGCCGCCTTTCGCCATGCACTGCACATTTATCTGCGACGATGAAACCCTTCAGGCGCAGGCACGCCGCTACCGACAACGCCTTATCGAATGGCAGGAGACGCATCATGGATAGCCATACGCTGATACAGGCGCTGATTTATCTGGGATCCGCCGCGCTGATTGTGCCGATCGCCGTGCGCCTTGGGTTGGGGTCGGTACTCGGCTATCTGATTGCCGGCTGTATTATCGGGCCGTGGGGGCTGAGGCTGGTGACCGACGCCGAGGCGATTTTGCACTTTGCTGAAATCGGCGTGGTGCTGATGCTGTTTGTGATTGGTCTGGAACTCGACCCGCAGCGTCTGTGGAAGCTACGCGCGTCGGTGTTTGGCGGCGGCGCCTTGCAGATGGTGGTGTGCGGCGTACTGATTGGCCTGTTTTGCATGTTGCTGGGGATGCGCTGGCAGGTGGCGGAGCTGATCGGCATGACGCTGGCGCTGTCGTCGACGGCGATCGCGATGCAGGCGATGAACGAACGTAATCTGACGGTCTCACAGATGGGGCGGAGCGCATTTGCCGTCCTGCTGTTTCAGGATATTGCGGCGATCCCGCTGGTGGCGATGATCCCGCTGCTGGCCGCCAGCGGTGGCTCTACGACGCTGGCGGCATTTGCCCTGTCCGCGCTCAAGGTGGCTGGCGCGCTGGTCCTGGTGGTGGCGCTGGGGCGCTATGTGACCCGTCCGGTATTACGCTTCGTGGCCCGTTCCGGTCTGCGCGAAGTGTTCAGCGCCGTAGCCCTGTTCCTGGTCTTCGGCTTTGGCCTGCTGCTGGAGGAGGTCGGACTGTCGATGGCGATGGGGGCCTTCCTCGCCGGCGTGTTGCTGGCGAGCTCGGAATATCGCCACGCGCTGGAAAGCGACATCGAGCCGTTTAAGGGGCTGCTGCTGGGGCTGTTCTTCATTGGCGTCGGGATGTCGATTGATTTCGGTACCCTGATGAGCCATCCGCTGCGCATTCTGGTTTTGCTGGTTGGTTTCCTGATCATTAAAGGCGCGATGCTGTGGCTGATTGCGAAGCCGCTCGGGGTGCCGCGCGCCCAGCGCCGCTGGTTTGCGGTTCTGCTGGGGCAGGGGAGTGAGTTTGCCTTTGTGGTATTCGGCGCGGCGCAGATGGCCGACGTACTGGATAGCGACTGGGCGAAAGCGTTGACGCTGGCGGTGGCGCTGTCAATGGCGGCAACGCCGATCCTGCTGGTACTGTTGACCCGCCTGGAGAAATCATCCCGCGGCGAGGAACGCGAAGCGGATGAGATTGATGAAGAGCAGCCGCGGGTGATTATTGCCGGCTTCGGCCGCTACGGGCAGATCGCCGGTCGTGTATTGCTCTCCGGCGGGGTGAAGATGGTGATCCTCGATCACGATCCTGACCACGTTGATACGCTGCGTAAATTTGATATGAAAGTGTTTTATGGCGATGCCACGCGCGTCGATATGCTGGAGTCAGCGGGGGCGGCAAAAGCCGAGGTGCTGATCAATGCGATTGACGATCCGCAGGTCAGCCTGCAGCTGGTTGAGCTGGCAAAAGAGCATTTCCCGCATCTGCAGATTATCTCCCGCGCCCGCGATGTGGATCACTATATCCAGCTGCGTCAGGCTGGCGTGGAGGCCCCGGAGCGTGAAACCTTCGAGGCGGCGCTGAAATCCGGGCGAACGGCGCTGGAGGCCCTGGGCCTGGGCGCTTATGAAGCGCGCGAGCGCGCCGACCTGTTCCGTCGCTTCAACCAGAAAATGGTCGAGGAGATGGTGGCGATGGCGGAAAACGACGCGGCTTCCCGCGTGGCGGTCTTTAAACGCACCAGCGACATGCTGACCACCATAATTAACGAGGATCGTAACCATCTGTCGTTGGTTCAGCGGCATGGCTGGCAGGGAACGGAAGAGGGTCGACACACCGGAGATATTGCCGATGAACCGGAGAGTAAACCTTCTGCCTGAGTCGTGCGGCGGCCGTTACGTTTTGTTTACAGTTAACATTTTGTTTTCAGTTTAGTTCCTCAGCAGGCGGCTCACGTAGCTTACGTGGGCCCGCCTGCAAATCCGAAAATTTTCTTATTCTTTACTCTCCGCGCAGTCGACGAAGTATTACGCTTTACGTATAGTGGCGGCAATTTTTTGCATTCGGGAAATTTTCAATGATCAGTCTGATTGCGGCGTTAGCGGTAGATCGCGTCATTGGTATGGAAAACGCCATGCCATGGGACCTGCCTGCCGATCTCGCCTGGTTTAAACGCAATACCTTAAACAAGCCGGTGGTGATGGGGCGTCTGACCTGGGAGTCTATTGGTCGCCCGCTGCCGGGGCGTAAGAATATCGTTATCAGCAGCCAGCCGGGCACCGACGATCGCGTGCAGTGGGTGAAGTCGGTTGATGAAGCGATCGCCGCCTGCGGCGACGTTGAAGAGATAATGGTGATCGGCGGCGGTCGTGTCTATGAGCAGTTCCTGCCGAAGGCCCGGAAGCTTTATCTGACGCACATTGACGCCGAAGTGGAAGGGGATACCCATTTCCCGGACTACGATCCGGATCAGTGGGAGTCGGTCTTCAGCGAATTTCACGATGCCGATGCGCAGAACTCGCATAGCTACTGCTTCGAGATTCTCGAACGTCGCTGAGGGTATGCCGGGCAGCGCGTAGCGTTGGCCGAGGCAAGATGATGATATCCCGGATACCGCTTACCGCTATCCGGGATTTTTTTCAGGAGGCTACCGCCTCGCCTTCGTCCGGCTCTTTCTGCCGGTTTGAGGGCTGAGTAAAGTACTGCTTGTCTTCCCAGCGCAGGCAGGTGAGATCCCCGCCCCAGCAGCAGCCGGTATCGAGGGCGTATATCCCCTCCGGCGTACCGCGACCTTCCAGCGAAGCCCAGTGACCAAACGCAATGCTGTACTCGTTGCTCACCGGACCGGGAATGGCAAACCACGGTTTTAACGGCGCAGGGGCGTTTTCCGGCGCTTCTTTGGCATACATATCCAGCTGCCCGTTCGGGAAACAGTAGCGCATACGGGTAAAGGCATTGGAGATAAAGCGCAGGCGGGCGAGACCGCTCAGCTCAGGGCTCCAGTTATTCGGCATATCGCCATACATCGCGTCGAGGAAGAACGGATAGGAGTCGCTGGCGAGCACGGCTTCAACATCGCGCGCGCACTGTTTTGCCGTTTCCAGATCCCACTGCGGCGTAATGCCCGCATGGGCCATCACCAGCTTTTTCTCTTCATCAATCTGCATCAGCGGCTGACGGCGCAGCCAGTTGAGCAGCTCGTCGGCATCCGGGGCTTCGAGCAGCGATTTCAGGCGATCTTTGGGTTTGTTGCGGCTGATGCCGGCGAAGACGGCCAGCAGGTGCAGATCGTGATTGCCGAGAACAAGGCGCACATTATCGCCAAGGGATTTAACGTAGCGTAAAACCTCCAGCGAACCCGGGCCGCGTGCGACTAAATCGCCCGTGAGCCACAGCGTATCGCTCCCTGGGGTAAACGCCACCTGCTTTAATAACGCGAGCAGTTCATCGTAGCAACCGTGAACGTCGCCAATAAGGTATGTAGACATTGTTTTAGTGAATGAGCGTTGGTACTGCGAGACGGAAAACAGGGATATCGATCGAGAACGGCGCGCCGTTCACGTCGATCATTTCATAATGTCCCTGCATGGTGCCCAGCGGCGTTTCAATGACGGCTCCGCTGGTATACTGGAATTCACCGCCTGCGGGAATATGCGGCTGTTCGCCGACAACCCCTTCACCCTGCACTTCAGTCTCACGACCGTGGCCGTTGGTGATAAGCCAGTAGCGGCCAAGAAGCTGAACCTGAGTCCGCCCCAGATTGCGAATCGTGACGGTATAAGCGAAAACGTAGCGCTCTTCTTCCGGGGAAGACTGCGATTCGATATAGACGCTTTGCACCTGCACGCAAACTCGAGGCGAATTAATCATGGTTAGCTCTCCTTGGTGGGCGAGTTGTCAGATAGCCAGTTAGCCAGCTGACAGTATTGCGCCACGGAAATATTCTCTGCACGTTTTGCCGGGTCGATGCCCAGCTCGGTCAGTACCTCAACGCTGAACAGGTTGCCGAGGCTGTTACGAATCGTTTTACGACGCTGGTTGAAGGCCTCGGTAGTGATTCGGCTCAGCACGCGAACCTCTTTCACCGGATGCGGCAGCGTGCGGTAAGGCACCAGGCGCACAACGGCGGAATCCACTTTAGGCGGCGGCGTAAAGGCACCCGGCGGCACTTCGAGTACCGGGATAATCTGGCAGTAATACTGCGCCATAACGCTCAGTCGACCATACGCCTTGCTGTTCGGTCCGGCAACCAGACGATTGACGACCTCTTTTTGCAGCATAAAGTGCATGTCGGCGATGGCATCAGTATAGCTGAACAGATGGAACATCAGCGGCGTTGAGATGTTGTACGGCAGGTTGCCGAACACGCGCAGCGGCTGGCCCATGGTCTGCGACAGTTCGCCGAAGTTCATGGTCATGGCATCTTGCTGATAAATGGTCAGCTTCGGCCCGAGGAACGGATGCGTCTGCAGACGAGCGGCCAGATCGCGATCCAGCTCGATAACGGTAAGTGCGTCCAGGCGTTCACCGACCGGTTCGGTCAGCGCCGCCAGGCCCGGACCGATCTCGACAATTGCCTGCCCTTTCTGGGGGTTAATGGCCGAGACAATGCTGTCGATCACGAACTGATCGTTGAGGAAGTTTTGCCCGAAGCGTTTACGGGCTAAGTGGCCCTGATGGACTCGATTATTCATTGCGTATTAACAATCATTTTGATGGCGAGATTAAGCGCCGTGATAAAACTGCCGACATCCGCTTTTCCCTGGCCCGCCAGTTCAAGCGCGGTACCGTGGTCAACAGAGGTGCGAATAAAAGGTAAACCGAGCGTAATGTTCACGCCACGGCCAAAGCCCTGGTATTTTAGCACGGGAAGGCCCTGATCGTGGTACATCGCGAGTACCGCATCGGCATTGTCGAGATATTTGGGCTGGAAAAGGGTATCTGCCGGCAGCGGGCCGCTCAGATTCATCCCCCGGGCGCGCATCTCTTCCAGCACGGGAATAATCGTATCAATCTCTTCCGTCCCCATATGCCCACCTTCGCCGGCGTGCGGGTTCAGACCGCAGACCAGCACGTGCGGCCGGGCGATGCCAAATTTATGGCGCAGATCGTGGTCCAGAATCGTTATCACTTCACGGAGCAAATCCGGCGTAATCGCGTCGCTGATCGCTTTCAGCGGCAGGTGCGTGGTTGCCAGGGCGACGCGCAGTTCTTCCGTCGCCAGCATCATGACCACTTTGCTGGCGTGGGCGCGCTCTTCAAAGAACTCGGTATGGCCGGTAAAGGCGATACCCGCGTCGTTGATATTGCCCTTATGGACCGGCCCGGTAATCAATGCCGCAAATTCGCCGCTCAGACAGCCGTCACAGGCGCGAGCCAACGTCTCAACCACATAGCTCCCGTTGCGCACGTTCAGCACGCCGGGTTCGACGGGGGCGTTCAGCGCGACCGGGAGGAGCGTCAGAGTGCCAGCGCGCTGGGCCGCTGCGGGAAGAGAAGGATCGTAGGGCAGGAGAGATAAAGGAAGACCGAGCTGTTGAGCTCGGTCAGATAACAGGGCGCCGTCGGCGCAAATCACCAGCTCTACCGGCCAGTCGCGCTGCGCAAGCTGTACAACAAGGTCGGGGCCGATTCCGGCAGGTTCACCGGGAGTGATAACAACTCGATTCATACACTTCATCCTTCAGGACGTCTTTCTGTTGGCAACGCCGTCGGGTCCGCTCACATCGTGAGTTATCCGGGCTCGACGGCTTGCCGCCTCAATACACCCCGAGTGCTGTTGTGTATGAGGCCGTGATATTAGTTGCTCAGAATTTTGACGTAAGCGCTGGCGCGTTGTTCCTGCATCCAGGTTGCCGCTTCTTCAGAGAACTTACGGTTCATCAGCATCCGGTACGCGCGGTCTTTCTGCGCGGCGTCGGTTCTGTCTACCTGACGGCTGTCCATCAGTTCAATCAGGTGCCAGCCGAAGGAGGAGTGCACCGGTGCGCTGGTCTGGCCTTTGTTCAGACGCATCAGCGCATCGCGGAACGCCGGATCGAAGATATCAGGCGTTGCCCAGCCTAAATCGCCGCCCTGGTTTGCGGAACCCGGATCTTCGGAGAACTCTTTTGCTGCTTTGGCGAAAGTGGTTTTTCCGCTCTTAATATCCGCGGCGATCTGCTCCAGCTTAGCCCGCGCCTGATCGTCATTCATGATCGGCGACGGCTTCAGCAGAATGTGACGCGCGTGAACTTCGGTGACGGAGATGTTCTTGCTGCCGCCGCGCATATCGTTCACTTTCAGGATATGGAAGCCGACGCCAGAGCGAATCGGGCCGACAATATCACCTTTCTTCGCGGTGCTCAGCGCCTGGGCGAAGATCCCCGGCAGTTCCTGAATACGACCCCAGCCCATCTGGCCGCCTTTCAGCGCCTGCTGGTCGGCAGAGTAGGTGATAGCCAGTTTGCCGAAGTCAGCGCCGCTGCGCGCCTGCTCAACGATCGCGTTAGCCTGTTCCTGCGCTTTCGCTACGTCGTCAGAGGTCGGGTTTTCTGTCAGCGGAATCAGGATGTGGCTGAGGTTCAGCTCGGTGCTGGCATCGTTCTGATCGCCAATCTGTTTCGCCAGCGATTCGACTTCCTGCGGCAGCACGGTGATGCGACGACGGACTTCGTTGTTACGCACTTCCGCAATCAGCATCTCTTTACGAATCTGATTACGGTAGGTGTTGTAGTTAAGACCGTCATAGGCCAGACGGCTGCGCATCTGATCCATGGTCATGTTGTTCTGTTTCGCGATGTTGGCAATCGCCTGATCGACCTGATCGTCAGTGATTTTCATGCCCATCTTCTGGCCCATCTGCAGAACGATCTGGTCCATGATCAGTCTTTCGAGGATCTGATGACGTAAGGTCGCGTCATCCGGCAGCTGTTGACCGGCCTGGCCAGCATTGAGCTTAACCGATTGCAATAAGCCATCGACGTCGCTTTCAAGAACAACGCCATTATTGACGACAGCCGCTACTTTATCGACAACCTGTGGGGCAGCGAAACTGGTATTCGCGATCATGGCGATACCGAGAAGCAGCGTTTTCCAGTTCTTCATACTTTTTCCATTTCAATTAACCGCAAATGCGGATTACGTTTTAAACCAGCCACATCACAGGGAGTTCTGGTACGGTAAAATGTTCGAACGCAGCATCTGCTGAGTGCCGAGACCGTAGTTGGAGCTCAGGCCACGTAGCTCAATGTTGATGCCAAAGGTATTATCGTATTTGCTCTCGCCGTTGCCGTTACTATCCCAGCCGTTGATCTTACGTTCATAGCCGAGGCGAATCGCGTAGCAGCAGGAGTTATACTGGACCCCTAACATCTGGTCGGCGCTCTTTCTGGTATTGGTATCAAAGTAGTATGCGCCCACCACCGACCAGCGATCGACAACCGGCCAGCTGGCGGTCATGCCCACCTGAGAAATACCATTTTTGTACTGCTCAGCGGTGGAGTACGACGGCAGCGTGGCCTGAATGTATTCCGGGCTGGCATAACGATAGTTAAGCTGTATTAAACGGTTTTCATCGCGACGGTATTCCACGGTGCCGTTACCGGTAGCGACGTTATCCAGACGCGTATCGTACTGAATTCCCCCGCGTAAACCCCAGTTATCAGCGATGCGCCAGTAAGTATCGCCGGCCCATACCAGTGAACCCGTTGTGTCGTTGTTCTCCCAGTTGATGTTGTCATCACCGGTCCGGGACTCGGTGAAATAATAGATTTGACCAACGGAAATATTAAAACGTTCAACGGCGGCGGAATCATATACGCGCGAAGTCACGCCGGTAGTGAGCTGGTTCGCGGAAGCAATACGGTCCAGGCCGCTGTAGGTACGGTCGCGGAACAGGCCGCTGTAGTCTGACTGCAGCAGCGTGGAGTCATAGGAACCGATTTGGCTCTGATCGCGATACGGGATATACAGATACTGCATGCGCGGCTCGAGGGTTTGGGTGAACCCCTCCTGCAGATCGCGCTCGAAGACCATTTTACCGTCGACTTTAAACTGCGGCATGACGCGGTTAACAGACTCTTTTAAGTCCGCATTATTGGTCGAATTGTAATTGTCGAGGTTGCTTTGCTGGTAGTGGGTCGCCAGCAGTTTGGCTTCGGTATTAATACTGCCCCAGCCGTTAGACAGCGGCAGGTTGATCGTCGGCTCGAAGTGAACACGCGTGGCTTCCGGCATGTTGCCGTTGGTGTTAACGAAGTGCACCGCCTGACCATAGAGATGGGTATCGAACGGACCGACATCGTTCTGGTAATAGTTCACGTCCAGCTGCGGTTGAGCGGCGTAGGAGTTGCTCGACTCACGGTTGAAGACCTGGAACTGTTTGGTTGATACGGTGGCGTCGAAGTTCTGGTTAACGTAGCCCGCGCTGAATTTCTGCGTGGCGTAGCCGTCGGTACTGGAGCCGTATTTCGAGCTGAAATCGTTAAAGTAGTCCGGATCGCTGACTTTGGTGTAGTCGGCGTTAAGACGCCATACCTGGTCAATGACACCCGAATGATTCCAGTAGAACAACCAGCGGCGGCTGTTGCTGTCGCTGGAGTGATCGTCCTGGTAGACTTTATCGGACGGCAGGTAGTCAAACTCGAACAGCCCCGCCCCCGCTTTGGTCAGATAGCGGAATTCGTTTTCCCACATCACGCCGCCACGCTTGCTCATGTAGTGCGGCGTCAGGGTGGCGTCGAAGTTCGGCGCGATATTCCAGTAGTACGGCAGCGAAAACTCTACGCCATTTTTGGTGCTGTATTTGGCGTTAGGAATCAGGAAGCCTGAACGACGTTTGTCGCCTACCGGCAGCTGCAGGTAAGGACTATAGAAAACAGGGACCGAACCGAGTTTGAAACGGGCGTTCCAGATTTCGGCGACCTGTTCTTCGCGGTCGTGGATCACTTCGCTACCGACGACGCTCCAGGTGTCAGAACCCGGCAGACAGGAGGTAAAGCTGCCGTTTTCCAGAATGGTATAGCGGTTTTCGCCGCGCTGTTTCATCAGGTCGGCGGTACCGCGGCCCTGGCGACCAACCATCTGGTAATCGCCCTGCCAGATATTGGTATCTTTGGTGTTCAGGTTTGACCAGCCTTTCGGGCCTTTCAGGATAACCTGATTATCGTCATAGTGAACGTTGCCGAGCGCATCAACCGTGCGAACGGGCTGCGGCTGGCCAGCAGCCTGCTGCTGATGAAGCTGGACCTCATCCGCCTGGAGACGGCTATTACCCTGGTTAATGTCAACATTACCGGTAAATACGGCGTTATCAGGATAATTGCCCTTCGCATGATCGGCGTTGATCGTCACCGGCAGCTCGTTAGTTTGACCTTCAACGAGGGGACGATTATAGCTTGGTACGCCAAGCATACATTGCGTGGCGAGATCGGCGGCGAGGCCTTGTTGGCTATACAAGGCGCTGGCGATCATGGTGGCCAGGAGGCTGGGAATACGTTTTTTCATACGTTGTATTTGTTGTTCCGTCATCTTGTGGCAGCGGCTTGCAAACGGTCAGAGCCTAACGTACTCATCTTCATCGCGCTAGTGTTAATCCTGCCGGTTTGGATCCCGAGCGTTAGGCACCGTGTAGAATGACGAGTATGATAAAGCAAAATATAGGCTATGTCCCACAATTGACCTAAGCGTCAGTGCTTTGTAACGTGCGGTCATATATAGCTTAACTGGCGGCGGAAAGATTGGGGAGTCTATGCAGTATTTGGGAAAAATAATTGGGGTTGCGGTCGCGCTGATGATGGGCGCAGGCTTTTGGGGACTGGTGCTGGGCCTGCTGGTCGGCCATATATTTGACCGGGCGCGAAGCCGCCGTATCAATGTGTTTGCCAATCAGCAGGAGCGGCAGGCGCTGTTTTTCTCCACCACCTTTGAGGTCATGGGCCATTTAACCAAATCCAAAGGTCGCGTCACCGAAGCCGATATTCATGTCGCCAGCATCCTGATGGATCGCATGAATTTGCATGGCGAGTCGCGTACGGCGGCACAGCAGGCTTTTCGCGTAGGGAAATCCGATGATTATCCGCTGCGTGAAAAAATGCGCCAGCTGCGCAGCGTCTGTTTCGGGCGCTTCGATTTGATTCGGATGTTTCTGGAAATTCAGCTGCAGACGGCCTTCGCCGATGGCGAATTACATCCTAATGAACGTGAAGTTCTGTTTGTGATTGCCGATGAGCTGGGGATTTCCCGCGCGCAGTTCGAGCAGTTCCTGCGAATGATGCAGGGCGGCGCTCAGTTTGGCGGCGGTTCTCAGCAGAGCTCTTACGGGCAGGGCGGCGGAAATGCCGGCTGGCAGCAGGCGCAGCGTGGACCAACGCTGGAGGATGCGTGCAACGTGCTGGGGGTGAAGCCTACCGATGATGCCGCGACCGTGAAACGCGCCTATCGCAAGCTGATGAGTGAGCACCATCCGGATAAGCTGGTGGCAAAAGGGTTACCGCCGGAAATGATGGAGATGGCGAAGCAGAAAGCACAGGATATTCAGAAGGCCTGGGAGCTGATCAAAGAGCAGCGCGGGTTCTGAGCCGCAGGCCTCTCCCTGGCGGGAGAGGCCTCATGATGCGCCTTGCGCGCGTCGGTACATCCGTCGCGGGTGACCAATCTTTCCGTACAACATTTCGACTTCCAGATAACCGATTTCCACACAGTGTTCCAGGTAACGGCGGGCGGTGGTTTTACTTAACCCGGCATCATTCACCACCTCATCCACGGAAAAACTGTGCTCCTCCCGGCCGTTGAACAGATTCTGCACCAGCGCCAGCGTCTTCTCCTCGATCCCTTTACTGCCGCTATCGGCGCGATAGTTCTTCGCCTGCAGCTGGTACAGCGAATCAACGTTTTGCTGATCGACGATTTTCCATTCTCGCTGCTGATCGTAAAACTGAACAAAACGCTCCAGCGACTGGCTCAGGCGCTTCCAGGAGACGGGCTTAAGAATGTAGTCGAAAGCGCCGTTGCGAATCGCCTGGCTACAGGTTTCCATATCGCTGGCGGCGGTAATAAAAATCACCGAGCAGTTGGCCTCTGCCAGAATCGGGTCGGTCATCAATGTGACCCCTTTACCGTCAGGTAAATAGTTATCGAGCAGTATCAGTTGCGGCGGTTGGCTATTGAGCATCTGCCGCGCCTGGGAGAGGGAGGCGGCCATGCCCGTCAGCCGCATACGCGGATGCTTCTGAATCAGCTCGGCATGCAGCCTCGCCAGTTCGCTTTCATCTTCGATGATCAACACATCGACCAGATCATGATGCATAGTTCGCCTCGTGTCGGGAATGAACAGGGCCGTCGGCGGGGATAAACAGAGTAAAGATCGCGCCGCGCGGTGAGTTATCGGCGACTTCAATGGTGCCGCCCGCCTGTGTCACATAATGTTCAATAAGATACAGGCCGATACCATGATCGCCACGGGTTTTGGTGGTAATGCCGCGTTCAAAGATATGATCGCGGATAGCCGGGTCAATACCGATGCCGCGGTCGGCAACTTCAATCATCAGCTCGCGGGCATTCAGCTGAATCAGCACTTCCACCGGTTCGTGCGGCAGTTCGGCGCGCTGCGTGGCTTCAATCGCATTATCCAGCAGGTTGCCGATAATCGAAATTAGCTCCGATTCAATTAATGAAGGCAGCGGCCGGTCGAGCTGACAGGCGGGGTCAAAGCTGAGCGCCACCCCTTTTTCGCGGGCGCGGGCAGCCTTACCCAGCAGCAGGCCGCAGAGCGTTGGCGAGCTGAAGCGGGAAGAGATAAAGTCCAGCAGCTCCTGCGCATGTTCCGACTGAGCCTGAATATAGCGAATCGCTTCGTCATAGTGACCCATATGCAGCAGACCCGAGAGCGTGGTCATTCGGTTCAGCTGTTCATGGCGCATGATGCGCAGGTTATCAACATAGCGTTTAACCTGGCTTAGCTGGGCGCTGAGGGAGTTGATTTCGTCACGATCGCGGAAAGTAATTACCCAGCCCTGCAGCGACTCCTCCAGCATGATACGCACCCGGCTGGCGAGTACGGTTAGCTGGTTGAAGCGACACAGCTCATCGTGAGTGTCGTTTTCCAGCATTTCACCGCTGGCGAAAAAGGGTTGCGGGGCGATGACGCTGTCGATCGATTGGCCGCGTAGCAGCCGCGCGGGCTGGCTCAGTCCCAGCAGGCTGCGCGCTGCGTGGTTGATCACCTCGATACGTCGGTGGCGATCGATAACGATAACCCCTTCATAGATTGATTCCATCATCGCCTTTTGTTGACGCACCAGCAGGCCGATTTCTCGTGGTTCCAGCGAAAAAATCTGTTTTTTAATGCTGCGGGTAAAATACCAGGAAAAAATAAACAGCGCGATCAGCAGCAGTACGGCGGCGATGAAGATATTAATTACCTTTGTCAGCGTGATGCTATCGAGATAACTGGTCAGGTAGCCCACGGAGACGATGCCCACAACCCGGCCGGAGGTGTCGAAGATCGGCGCTTTGCTGCGCAGCGATACCCCGAGCCCTCCTTTACGGATGGTGGTGATACTTTTCCCTTCCAGCACCGCCTGGTTATCCCCGCCCACCAGCCGGGTACCGACCCACTCCGGGTGGACGGAATGAAACAGATGTACGCCCTGCGCATTGCCAATGACAATAAAGCTCGCGTCGCTGCGGGCGGCGATTTTTTGCATAAATGACGTTAGCGACTGCGGATCTTCCTGGATAACCTGCCGGCGTAAATCGGGCATCAGCGCGATCTCTTCAGCCTGTATTTTGGCGCGGGTACTCATTTCCTGATAAAGCTGATGGCTGGCATCGATGTAGTAATAGACGCCCAGCAGCGCGAATAATACGGAGAAAAAGGCGACCAGCGAAATAAACAGCTTAAATTGAAAGGAAACCTTCATAAGTCGTGCGCAGCGTCTCTACGATACCGGCACGGTAATATTTCCTGGTGCCGGCATGGGTTAGGCGGCAACGGGGTGAGCGTTACCGCAGCGATGAGAAACCAGCATCATCTACCGGCGATGATTTATCAAGATGCCACTGCGGGCCGCCCATTCCGCCAGATCGCCCGTGGACGAGCGCGCCGGAGGTCACTCAATCCGCCGGAGCCCGCTGTGGTCGGTGATGACGAGGCATCGCCGATCCGCCCTTCGGTCGATTGCGCACTGGCTCGGCGATAAAAACCATAAAAACCACGCTAATAAATCAGAGAGATATCACGCCCCGGAATAGAAACCATAAAAACCATAATGACCATTAAAACTTCATTTCTAATTCGTCACGCCTCACATTAAGTCTGCATCAGGCCCCCTAATCTCAAAAATGAATAATAACGAAAGGGCCAAACCTATGAGCACCACTGACAATGCATTCTCTGCGACCCTCGATCCCATCGACACCCCGAAAGCCACCCTGAAACAACGCTGGTGGCACGTGATGGATAATATGAAAGTCGGGATTATCCCGCTGCCTTTGTTCCTGCTGGCCGGCGGCTTAATCGCCCTCGACTGTCTGGGCGGAAAGTTGCCGAGCGATATCGTGGTCATGGTCGCGACGCTGGCCTTTTTTGGTTTTGCCTGCGGTGAGTTTGGCAAGCGTCTGCCGATCCTCGGTAAACTGGGGGCGGCCGCGATCTGCGCCACCTTTATCCCTTCCGCGCTGGTGCACTACGGCCTGCTGCCGGAGGTGGTGGTGGAATCCACGACCAAATTCTATAAATCGACCAATATTCTTTATCTCTATATCTGCTGCATTATCGTCGGCAGCATTATGAGCATGAACCGCACGACTCTGATTCAGGGCTTTCTGCGCATCTTCTTCCCGATGTTGTGCGGTGAAATCGTTGGCATGCTGGTGGGCATCGGCGTCGGTACCGCCCTGGGGATGGAGCCGTTTCAGGTGTTCTTCTTTATCGTGCTGCCGATTATGGCCGGTGGCGTAGGAGAGGGGGCGATTCCACTGTCAATCGGCTATGCCGCCCTGATGCATATGGATCAGGGCGTGGCATTAGGCCGCGTGTTGCCGATGGTGATGCTGGGCAGCCTGACGGCGATAGTGATTGCCGGTTGCCTGAACCAACTGGGCAAGCGCTTCCCGCATCTGACCGGTGAAGGTCAGCTGATGCCGAACCGCAGCAACGAAACGCATCGTGCAGACGAAGTTGAGACTTCCACCGGCAAAACCGACGTAACGACGCTGGCATCCGGCGCTCTGCTGGCCGTGCTGCTGTATATGCTGGGGATGCTGGGACAGAAAATGACCGGTTTACCGGCGCCGGTAGGCATGCTGTTTCTGGCGGTACTGCTCAAGCTGGTTAACGGCGTCTCGCCGCGCCTGCAGGAAGGGTCGCAGATGGTCTACAAATTCTTCCGCACCGCGGTGACCTACCCGATTCTGTTTGCCGTAGGCGTCGCCATTACGCCGTGGCAGGAGCTGGTGAACGCTTTTACGATAACGAATCTGCTGGTGATCGTCAGCACCGTCTCGGCGTTGGTGGCGACCGGGTTCCTGGTCGGTAAAAAGATAGGGATGCACCCGATTGATGTGGCGATTGTCTCCTGCTGCCAGAGTGGTCAGGGAGGCACCGGCGATGTGGCGATTCTGACGTCCGGCAACCGCATGAGCCTGATGCCGTTCGCCCAAATCGCGACCCGCATTGGCGGCGCGATTAATGTTTCATTGGGTCTGCTGTTCCTCAGTCATTTCCTTGCATGATTTAGCTCTGTGCTAACAGGAAAATCTGCAATTTTCCTCCACAGGACGAAGAAAATTTCTTTGTCCTGTGTCCTAAATTCTGTTCGTTTAGCGATACAATCAGCAGCGTAATCCGCTATCGCGGCGGCGGCTTTGCCGTCGTCATTTTATCAAGTGAAGGAGAGGAATTAATGTCTGTGGATACTCCCGCCCGTGCGGGCGCCAGCGTAGAAACCGAGCTGGCGACGAAAGCGCAGCGTGCAGCCCGCCAGGCCGAGTGGCTTGGCCATTATCAACAACCGGTCATTGCGCTGACGCTGGTGACACCGGGCGCGGTAAAAGACAGCATCCGCTATCGCAATATGATGGGCGTGGCGCTGCAGGCCTGCGACCAGCTGCTGTGGAAACGCCGCTGGAAAACGCTGGACCGTCAGGTGCTGTGGTTGCCAACCGGGCCGGAGGCGCTGTGGTGCGTTGAGCATTCTGCCAGCGAAATCAATGCGCTATGCACGGAGCTGCTACAGACTCATCCGCTTGGCCGCTTATGGAATATCGAGGTGATTTGTCCGCAGCAAGGACGGCAGGCGCAGGATGACCGCACCCGTCGTTGCCTGCTGTGCGATGATGTCGCGCAGACCTGCGAGAGCCTGCATCGCCATGATGGCGAAGAGGTTGTCGCCCGCGTTGAGCAGATGATCGATGCGTGGTTTGCCCGCGATTAACGGATGATATCGTGAATATGTCGCCCGGATAGGCCGTTAAGGCATCATCCGGGGCCATATCCCGGTCGCACGTGGCTTCCGGGGCTTACGGGTTATGCTGTGCCGGGAATACCGGCATTCAGAAATCGACGGGCGCGCGAAAGGTCATCGCGTTGCCGAAGGCCGGATGGGTAATGGTCAGCGTTTCGGCGTGCAGCAGCAGCCGCGGCGCCATCGCCAGCGCCTCTGGCGTCGCATAAAAGCGATCGCCAAGAATCGGATGACCCAGCGCCAGCATATGCACGCGCAGCTGATGTGAACGTCCGGTAATCGGCTTCAGGCGCACGCGGGCGCTGTTATCATCCGCGTACTCCAGCACTTCATACTCAGTTTGCGCCGCTTTGCCCGTTTCGTAACACACCTTCTGCTTTGGCCGGTTCGGCCAGTCGCAGATCAGCGGTAAATCTACCAGCCCTTCCGCTTTTTCCGGATGTCCCCACACGCGGGCGACGTACTGCTTCTTCGGCTCACGCTCGCGAAACTGACGCTTCAGCTCGCGTTCCGCCGCTTTGGTCAGCGCCACCACAATCACGCCGCTGGTAGCCATGTCGAGGCGGTGCACCGACTCAGCCTGCGGGAAGTCGCGCTGTACGCGCGTCATCACGCTGTCTTTATGCTCCTCCAGTCTCCCCGGGACGGACAACAAGCCGCTCGGCTTGTTGACCACCATGATGTGCTCATCCTGATAGAGGATAACCAGCCAGGGATCCTGTGGCGGATTGTAGTTTTCCATCGCCATATTCGCGTTCCGTTACTGGTGGGTGACCACGATTAAGCGCAGCGCGTCGAGACGCCAGCCTGCCTGCGCCAGCGCGTCCATCACCTGCTGACGGTTGCTCTCGATAGCGGAAAGCTCGTCGTCACGGATGTTCGGGTTAACCGCTTTTAATGCTTCCAGACGAGAGAGTTCCGCCGACAGCTTGTCGTTGGCTTCATCACGGGCCGCGTCGATCAGCGCCTGAGCGGCTTTGGCAACCTGCGCCTCACCGAGCTGGAGGATCGCATGCACGTCCTGCTGCACCGCGTTGACCAGTTTGCTGCCGGTATGGCGGTTGACGGCGCTCAGCTGGCGGTTGAAGCTTTCAAACTCCACCTGACCGGCGAGGTTATTGCCGTTTTTATCCAGCAGCATGCGCACCGGTGTCGCCGGCAGGAAGCGGTTAAGCTGCAGCTGCTTCGGCGCCTGCGCTTCCACCACGTAAATCAGCTCCAGCAGCAGCGTACCGACTGGCAGCGCTTTGTTCTTCAGCAGGGAGAGGGTGCTGCTGCCGGTATCGCCGGAGAGGATAAGATCCAGACCGTTGATAATCAGCGGATGCTCCCAGGTGACGAACTGAGCGTCTTCGCGGGACAGCGCGACATCACGTTCAAAGGTGATGGTGCAGCCGTCTTCCGGCAGGCCCGGGAAGTCCGGAACCAGCATATGATCGGACGGCGTGAGCACGATCAGGTTTTCACCGCGATCGTCCTGATTGATGCCGACAATATCGAACAGGTTCATGGCAAAGGCGATCAGGTTGGTATCGTCATCCTGCTCTTCAATGCTTTCGGCCAGCTTCTGCGCCTGTTCGCCGCCGTTGGAGTGAATCTCCAGCAGGCGATCGCGACCCTGTTCCAGCTGCGCTTTCAGCGCATCGTGCTGCTGACGGCAGGCTTTGATCAGCTCATCGAAGCCTTCGGTGGTTTCCGGGGCGGCAAGATAATTAATCAGTTCGTTATGCACGCTGTCATACACGGTGCGACCGGTCGGGCAGGTATGTTCAAACGCATCAAGCCCTTCGTGGTACCAGCGAACCAGCACGGACTGCGCGGTTCTTTCCAGATACGGAACGTGGATCTGGATATCGTGCGCCTGACCGATACGGTCGAGACGGCCAATACGCTGCTCCAGCAGATCCGGGTTGAACGGCAGATCGAACATTACCAGGTTGCTGGCAAACTGGAAGTTACGGCCTTCGGAGCCAATTTCAGAACACAGCAGCACCTGGGCGCCGGTGTCTTCTTCGGCGAACCATGCGGCGGCACGGTCGCGCTCAATGATGGACATACCTTCATGGAAGACCGCGGCGCGGATCCCTTCGCGCTCGCGCAGAACCTGCTCCAGCTGAAGGGCGGTGGCCGCTTTTGCACAGATCACCAGCACTTTCTGCGAACGGTGGCTGGTGAGATAGCCCATCAGCCACTCGACGCGCGGGTCGAAGTTCCACCATGTACCGGTATCGCCTTCAAATTCCTGATAAATCTGTTCCGGGTAGAGCATATCGCGCGCGCGCTCTTCTGCGGTTTTACGCGCACCCATAATGCCGGAGACTTTAATCGCCGTCTGATATTGGGTGGGCAGCGGCAGACGAATGGTGTGCAGCTCGCGTTTCGGGAAGCCTTTAACGCCGTTACGGGTATTACGGAACAGCACGCGGCTGGTGCCGTGGCGATCCATCAGCATTGAGACCAGCTCCTGGCGGGCGGCCTGGGCGTCGTCGCGATCGCTGTTAGCGGCCTGCAGCAGCGGTTCGATATCCTGTTCGCCGATCAGATCGCCGAGGGTGTTCAGCTCGGTATCGTTCAGCTTGTTGCCGGCCAGCAGCAGCGCGACAGCATCGGCCACCGGACGATAATTCTGTTGTTCTTCAACGAACTGCTCGAAGTCGTGGAAGCGGTTGGGATCCAGCAGGCGCAGACGGGCGAAGTGGCTTTCCATGCCCAGCTGTTCCGGCGTAGCGGTCAGCAGCAGCACGCCCGGCACACGTTCTGCCAGCTGCTCGATTGCCTGATATTCGCGGCTCGGCGCCTCTTCGCTCCACACCAGGTGGTGCGCTTCATCGACGATCATCAGATCCCATTCGGCGTCGCACAGATGTTCCAGACGCTGTTTGCTGCGGCGCACGAAATCCAGCGAGCAGATCACCAGCTGTTCGGTCTCGAACGGGTTGTAGGCATCGTGCTGGGCTTCGGCATAACGCTCATCGTCAAACAGCGAGAAGCGCAGGTTGAAGCGGCGCAGCATCTCGACCAGCCACTGATGCTGCAGGGTTTCCGGAACGATGATCAGCACGCGTTCGGCGGCGCCAGCAAGCAGCTGCTGATGCAGAATCATCCCGGCTTCGATGGTTTTACCCAGACCGACTTCATCGGCCAGCAGAACGCGCGGCGCGTGGCGGCGGCCGACGTCATGGGCGATATGCAACTGGTGGGGAATCAGGCTGGTGCGCTGTCCGCGCAGGCCGCTCCACGGCATCCGGTACTGCTCGCTCTGGTATTTGCGGGCGCGGTAGCGCAGCGCAAAACGGTCCATTCTGTCGATCTGGCCGGCGAACAGGCGGTCCTGCGGTTTGCTGAACACCAGTTTGCTGTCGAGCAGCACTTCGCGCAGCGTGACGTTGGCTTCTTCGGTATCAAGACGGGTACCGGTGTAGGCCAGCAGGCCGTTTTCTTCATTAACTTCGTCAACCTGGAGCTGCCAGCCTTCGTGGCTGGTGATGGTATCACCCGGGTTAAACATCACGCGGGTGATCGGGGAATCATTGCGTGCGTACAGACGGTTTTCGCCGATGGCGGGGAAAAGCAGGGTCACCATGCGCGCATCCAGCGCAACTACCGTCCCTAATCCCAGTTCGCTCTCTGTGTCGCTAATCCAGCGTTGACCAAGTGTAAAAGGCATATATGTTCAGCTCTTGTGTTCTTAAATTGCAGGCAATAGTTAATCTTCTCCAGGCAAGCCAGAGAGAGATCAAGATTGGGTCCAGGAATGGAAAGGGCGCTATATTACTGGATGGCAGCTCGTTCGTCACGTCCTCCTCGTCCTTCAATTTGCAGATATGTTGGCTGGAAATTGCAATGGCGAGGAAATCAAAATAGCCCCAGTTGCCCTGTTACTATTGTAGCAAAATCATCGTCGACAAAGGGAAGTATTCCTTCCGCGACCGGCTGAAGTTGCTTTGACAAATAGTGCTCATAATCGAGCGGCGACAGTTGATAATCCACCGGTTCCGGGCCGCTGGTGGTCCAGACATACTGGATGCTGCCGCGCTGCTGGTACTGCTGCGGCCTGCCCAGCCTGACGTTTTGCTCATCGGCCAGCCGTGCGGCGCGCACGTGCGGCGGCACGTTGCGCTGGTATTCGGCCAGCGGGCGGCGCAGGCGCTTACGGTAGATCAAGCGATCGTCGAGCTCACCGCTCATCAGCTTAGCAATGGTTTCCAGAATATAGTCGCGATAGGGCTGGTGGCGGAAAATGCGCAGATACAGCTCCTGCTGGAACTGCTGGGCCAGCGGCGTCCAGTCGGTGCGCACCGTCTCCAGTCCTTTGAAGACCATCCGCTGCGCCTCTCCCTCCTGAATCATCCCGGCGTAGCGTTTTTTGCTGCCGGTGTCGGCTCCGCGAATGGTCGGCATTAAAAAGCGGCTGAAGTGGGTTTCAAACTCCAGCTCGAGGGTGCTGGTGAGCTGGTCTTTACTCAGCTCAGCGGCCCACCAGTCGTTGACGAAAGCGACCAGCGAGCGCCCGATTTGCGTCGCCTCTTCTTCGCAATGAGGTCGCTTAAGCCAGACGAAGGTAGAGTCGGTATCGCCGTAGATAACGTCATAGCCCTGCGACTCAATCAGCGCTTTGGTCTGGCGCATAATCGCATGCCCGCGCATGGTGATAGAAGAGGCCAGACGGGGATCGAAAAAACGACAGGCGCTGGTGCCGAGCACGCCATAGAAGGCGTTCATGATAATCTTCAGCGCCTGAGACAGGGGTTTGTTCTTGTGCCGTTTGGCATCATCGCGGCCGTGCCAGATTTGGCCGACAATCCCCGGCAAACAGTGGTTCTGACGCGAGAAACGGGCGCCGAGAAAACCCTCGGTACTGTGCGCATTGTCCGGCTGCGCCATCCCTTCGATAAGCCCGACCGGGTCGATCAAAAAAGTGCGGATAATCGAAGGGTAAAGGCTTTTATAATCCAGAACCAGCACCGAATCATAGAGACCGGGGCGCGAGTCCATGACGTAACCGCCGGGACTGGCCTGCGGCGGCACTTCGCCCAGGTTAGGGGCGACGTAACCCAGCCGGTGCATGCGTGGAAAATAGAGATGGCTAAAGGCGGCGACGGAACCACCGTGGCGGTCGGCGGGCAGACCGTTGACCGTGGCTCGTTCGAGCAGAAACGGCATGATCTCCGTTTTATGGAAGATACGCGTGACCAGCTCGCAGTCCTGCAGATTATAGGTCGCCAGCGCCGGTTTATCTTCGTTGAAACGGCGGTCGATTTCGTCCATCCGATCCCAGGGATTATCAATCGCTTTCCCCTCGCCGAGCAGCTCACGCGCCACCGCTTCAAGGGAAAAAGAGGAGAAGTTCCAGAAGGCGGATTTCAGCGCCTCGATACCGTCAATAATCAGCCGGCCGTTGGCCTGGGCAAAGAAGACGCCCTGCTTAAATCCGTGCTCGCGCCACTCCAGTTCCGTATTCCCACGGCCGAGCATCAGCGGAATGCGATAGCGTTCGGCATGCTTTTGCAGGACCCGCAGGTCGAACTGGATAACGTTCCAGCCGATCAGGACATCCGGATCGTGCAAGGCAAACCAGGCATTGAGTTTTTCCAGTAGCTGCGGACGGCTGGAGACGTACTCCAGCTGGAAATCGACGGCGGGAGAGGTCGCCGGTTGCGGCCCAAGCATGTAGACCACCCGCTGCCCGCAGCCTTCCAGCCCGATGCAGTACAGCTCACCGTGGCGGCTGGTTTCAATATCCAGCGACACCCACTTCAGCGGCGACCGGTAGTGCGGGTTGGGCTTCATGCGGGCGTTGATCAGCCGCCCGCCGCGCGCGTCACCTTCGACCCAAACCGGAGCGGTAATGAAGCGCTCCATCAGATAGCGCTCCGGTGGGCGGATATCGGCTTCGTAAACGGTGATGCCGTTTTCACGCAGCTTCTTTTCCAGGCGCATCAGCTGGCGATGAGCGCGACAATAGAGGCCAAAGACCGGCTGGCGATGAAAGTCTTTTAAGGTGAGCGGAGCGAGACGCAGGCCGTTTTCGCCCTGCAACAGACGTTCGACCTGGGCGCGCTGTGCTTCAGGAATGAAGGCGACCGACTCCTGCGGCGGCAGGGTGATCTCAAGCGGGCCGTCGTCGGTGGCAAGCCAGAAGGACAGCTCGGTGCCTTGCGGGGTATCCCGCCAGTGACGGGTCAGGAGGAAACCTTCTCGTGGCTGGGTCACGCCGTGCTCTCATCAAATAAAACCAGGCCTGATTATAGCCTGGTTCAATCAATGATGCTGGGGTTTTATACAGGTATGGGCTTGTCGTGCCGACGCCGCTATCCGGGCTGGCGGTTCGCTAACGGCTGTCGACGGGGAAAGCCGCGGCGCTACTGCCCGTAGTAGGCTTTTGCCCCGTGTTTGCGCAGGTAGTGCTTGTCCAGCAGCGTTTGCTGCATCGCGGGCAGCTGCGGCGCTAGCTGGCGGCAGAAAATCCCCATATAGGCGATCTCTTCCAGCACGATTGCATTATGTACCGCATCTTCGGCGTTTTTCCCCCAGGCGAACGGGCCGTGCGAATGCACCAGCACGCCGGGCATTTGCGCCGGATCGATACCCTGTTCGCGGAACGTTTCGACGATAACGCGCCCGGTTTCCCACTCATATTCGCCGTTGATTTCCTCATCGGTCATCAGGCGGGTGCAGGGCACCGGGCCATAGAAATAATCGGCATGGGTGGTACCGGTCGCCGGAATAGCTTGCCCGGCCTGCGCCCAGATGGTGGCGTGGCGCGAATGGGTATGGACAATCCCGCCCAATGACGGGAAGGCCTGGTAGAGCAGGCGATGGGTTGCTGTATCCGAAGAGGGTTTCTTTTTCCCTTCGACCACTTCGCCGCTTTCAAGACTCACCACCACCATATCGTCGGCGCCCATTGCGCTGTAGTCGACGCCCGACGGCTTAATCACCAGCACACCGCGTTCGCGATCGACGGCGCTGACGTTGCCCCAGGTGAGGGTGACGAGATTGTTTTTCGGCAGGGCCAGGTTAGCTTCTAGCACCTGCTGCTTTAATGCTTCGAGCATTGGGTTCTCCTTGCCGGCGGCGCTTCGTTGACCTGGCCTACAAAACCGCAGTGTGTAGGCCGGGCAAACCACGTGTCGTCGGGCAATTGGCTGCCGTGGTTAACGTTTTGAAGCGTAATAGACTTCGTTCCAGCGCAGCGCGTCTTTAAAGGACGGCAGACGGGTTTCGTTATCGATTACCGCCAGTTCGATATCCTGTAGCTCGGCAAATTGACGCATATCATCGAGCGTCAGCGCGTGGCTGAAGACGGTGTGGTGTGCGCCGCCGGCGATGATCCAGGCTTCAGACGCGGTGCACAGATCCGGCTGGGCTTTCCACAATGCATTGGCAACCGGCAGCTTCGGCAGATCGTGCGGCGTCGGGACTGTTTCCACGGTGTTAACCAGCAGGCGGAAACGATCGCCAAGATCGATCAGGCTGGCGACGAGGGCCGGACCGGTCTGCGTATTGAAGATCAGGCGGGCCGGATCGGCTTTACCGCCGATGCCCAACGGCTGAACGTCGAGGATCGGTTTGTCTGCCGTGGCGATGGTCGGGCAGACTTCCAGCATATGCGAGCCCAGAACCAGATCGTCTCCGTTATCGAAGTGGTAGGTGTAGTCCTCCATAAAGGAGGTGCCGCCCTGCAGACCGGTTGACATCACCTTCATGATGCGAAGCAGGGCGGCGGTTTTCCAGTCGCCTTCGCCGGCAAAGCCATAGCCCTGCTGCATCAGACGCTGTACGGCGAGGCCCGGGAGCTGCTTCAGGCCGTGCAAATCTTCAAAGGTAGTGGTGAAAGCATGGAAGCCGCCCTGCTCAAGGAAACGTTTCATCCCCAGCTCAATGCGCGCGGCGTCGAGCACATTCTGCCGCTTATCACCGTGGATCTGCGCCGCCGGGGTCAGGCGATAGCTGCTTTCATACTCATCAACCAGCGCGCTGATATCCCCCTCGCTGATGCTGTTGACCACCTGAACCAGATCGCCCACCGCCCAGGTATTGACCGAAAAGCCGAATTTGATCTGGGCGGCAACTTTATCGCCATCGGTGACCGCGACTTCACGCATGTTGTCGCCGAAACGGCAGACTTTCAGATGACGGGTATCCTGCTTAGAAACCGCCTGGCGCATCCAGGAGCCGATGCGCTGATGGGCGCTCTGATCCTGCCAGTGGCCGGTAACCACGCTGTGCTGCTGGCGCATGCGCGCGCCGATAAAGCCGAACTCGCGGCCGCCGTGCGCGGTCTGATTCAGGTTCATAAAGTCCATATCGATGCTGTCCCACGGCAGCGACGCGTTGTATTGCGTGTGGAACTGCAGCAGCGGCTTATTGAGGATAGTCAGGCCGTTAATCCACATTTTGGCCGGAGAAAAGGTGTGCAGCCACACCATCATGCCGGCACATTTATCATCATAGTTAGCGTCGCGGCAGATATGGGTAATCTCATCCGGCGTGGTGCCCAGCGGCTTTAACACCAGCTTGCACGGCAGCTTTGCTTCCGCATTCAGGCTGTTCACCACATGTTCGGCATGTTTCGTGACCTGACGCAGCGCTTCCGGGCCATACAGATGCTGGCTGCCAATCACGAACCATACTTCGTAGTTATCAAAAATCGTCATTTTCGTGTCCTTAATGGGTGAGAGCTGCCTGAGAAAGCGGGGCTTTTTCCGCCTTCGCAGCCGAAGGGAGATACTGTTGTTCTGCGCTGACCGACCACTGCTGGTAGCGCTGATAAAGTTGTTCAAAGCGTTGAGCCTGGGCAGGACGCGGCTGCAGGGTGCTTTCGACCTCACTTGCCATGCTGCGCTGGGCGGTGGGGATATCCTGATGCACGCCTGCGGCGACGGCGGCGAAGATCGCCGCGCCGAGCGCGCAGCACTGATCGGAGGCGACGATTTGCAGCGGCCGGTTCAGCACGTCACAGCAGGCCTGCATAATGACCGGGTTTTTACGGGCAATACCGCCCAGGGCCATCACGTTGTTGACCGGGATTCCCTGGTCGGTGAAGCACTCCATAATGGCGCGCGCGCCGAAGGCGGTGGCCGCCACCAGGCCGCCAAAGAGCGCCGGCGCATCGGTGGCGAGATTCAGATCGGTAATGACCCCCTTCAGTCGCTGGTTGGCATTGGGGGTGCGACGGCCGTTAAACCAGTCCAGAACCACCGGCAGATGTTCCAGCGACGGATTTTTGGCCCAGGCTTCGGTCAGCGATGGCAGCAGCTGTTTTTGCTGGGCAGCAATCTGCGTTTTCAGCTCCGGATGCTGCTGCGCCAGCTGTTCCAGCGGCCAGCCGAGAATACGGCCAAACCAGGCGTAAATATCGCCGAAGGCAGATTGTCCGGCCTCCATACCAATAAAGTCAGGGACCACGCTGCCATCGACCTGGCCGCAGATCCCCTTGACCGTGCGATTGCCCACGTTCTGTTTATCGGCGATCAGAATGTCGCAGGTGGAGGTGCCAATGACTTTGACCAGGGCGTTAGGCTGCGCGCCGGCGCCGACTGCACCCATATGGCAGTCGAAGGCGCCGCCGGACAGAATGACGGTTTCCGGCAGGCCCAGGCGCTGCGCCCATTCGGCACAGAGCGTGCCGACAGGGACATCGGCGGTCCAGGTGTCGCTAAACAGCGGCCAGCTCAGGTGCCGGTTGATAATCGGATCGAGCTCATCGAAGAAGCTGGCCGGCGGCAGTCCGCCCCAGCTTTCGTGCCACAATGATTTATGCCCGGCGCTGCAGCGTCCGCGACGAATATCCTGCGGGCGGGTGGTGCCGGAAAGCAGGGCGGGCACCCAGTCGCACAGCTCAATCCACGAAGCGGCTGCCTCGGCGACGGCGCTGTCCTGACGGGTGACGTGGAGTATTTTGGCCCAGAACCACTCGCTGGAGTAGATGCCGCCAATGTAGCGGGAGTAGTCCTCTTTGCCCGGCTGATGGCACAGGCGAGTAATGGCTTCCGCCTCTTCGACCGCCGTGTGGTCCTTCCACAGCACGAACATGGCATTGGGGTTATCGGCAAACTCTTCGCGCAGCGCCAGCACGTTGCCGTCGGCATCGATCGGCGCCGGCGTTGAGCCGGTGCTATCGACGCCGATGCCCACCACCCCGGCGCGCTGTTCGGGGCTTAACAATGCCAACACACTTTTCAGCGCGGCTTCCATCGATTCAATGTAGTCGCGCGGATGGTGGCGAAACCGGTTATTCGGGCCATCGCAAAACAGCCCCTCCTGCCAGCGCGGATACCACTCTACGCTGGTGGCCAGCTCCTCGCCGGTGGCGCATTCCACTGCCAGTGCGCGTACGGAATCACTACCAAAATCGAGGCCAATCGCAATTGCCATGCTGTTACTCCATGCAGAAAACCATTCATGGTGAAACAGTAGATATTCACGCCAAAAACCGTCAGGCCGTATTCGCTAATCTTATGGACTATGTTGCTATTGCATCGCAAAGTGTGACGCCGTGCAAATATTCAATGTGGACATTTCTGCCGTATTTATAGACACTTCTGTTATGCGGAAAAAGTGCTTTAATTGTGCGCTGCCATCGATTTTTGCTGTGACGAGGCGGGTTTTGATCGAAATTTCAACCGGCGTCCCAGTACGGCGAGCTGCGTTAGCAGTACAATGTTGAATATGGACAATTGGTTTCCATAATATATCCAGGAGAGCTGAGCCTATGGCTGAAACACAAAACGATCCGCTGCTGCCGGGCTACTCGTTTAATGCCCATCTGGTGACGGGGCTGACGCCGATTGATGCCGATGGCTATCTGGATTTCTTTATTGATCGTCCGCTCGGTATGAAGGGATATATTCTGAACCTGACGGTGCGCGGTGAAGGGGTGATTAACAATCACGATGAGCAGTTTATCTGCCGGCCGGGAGATATTTTGCTTTTTCCGCCGGGAGAAATTCATCACTATGGCCGCCATCCCGATGCCCGTGAATGGTATCACCAGTGGGTCTACTTCCGGCCGCGCGCCTACTGGCATGAATGGCTGAACTGGCCGACGATCTTCGCCCAGACCGGCTTTTTCCGTCCTGATGAGCAGTGGCAGGCGCGTTTTTGCGAGCTGTTTGGGCAGATCGTTGAGGCTGGTCAGGGGGCCGGACGCTATTCGGAGCTGCTGGCGATCAATTTGCTCGAGCAGCTGCTGTTACGGCGCATGGAGGCGATTAATGAGTCTCTGCATCCGCCGCTGGACAATCGCGTGCGCGATGCCTGCCAGTACATCAGCGATCACCTCGCGGATAGCCATTTCGATATCGCCAGCGTCGCCCAGCATGTCTGTCTGTCTCCTTCGCGCCTGTCCCATCTGTTCCGCCAGCAGCTGGGTATCAGCGTGCTGGGGTGGCGGGAAGACCAGCGCATCAGCCAGGCGAAGCTGCTGCTCAGTACCACGCGTATGCCCATCGCCACGGTAGGGCGCAACGTCGGGTTCGAAGACCAGCTCTACTTTTCGCGGGTATTTAAGAAATGCACCGGCGCCAGCCCCAGTGAATTCCGTGCGGGGTGTGAATAAAACGTAAAGAAAATGAAATGTTGCGCCGGATAATTGTCACAACCAGTAAACTAAACCCTAAATAATTCGAGTTGCAGGAAGGCGGCAACGCAGGGAATCCCCAGGAGCTTACTCAAGTAAGTGACTGGGGTGAGCGAGGAAAGCCAACGCTCATGCAACTTGAAGTATGACGGGTTTATTCTGACAATTGATGACTTGACGAAGGCGCGACGGCTCCGGAGAATCCGTGCTTCGTTTTGATACCGGGCACATTATGCAAGCATTGCTGGAACATTTTATCACCCAGTCTACGGTCTATTCCCTGATAGCCGTGATGCTGGTCGCCTTCCTTGAATCACTGGCGCTGGTGGGGCTGATATTACCGGGAACGGTGATGATGGCCGGGCTGGGGGCGCTGATTGGCAGCGGAGACGTGAATTTCTGGCAGGCGTGGCTGGCGGGGATTATCGGGTGTTTACTCGGCGACTGGATCTCTTTCTGGCTCGGCTGGCGGTTTAAAAAACCGCTCCATCGCTGGTCTTTTATGAAGAAAAACAAGGCGCTGTTGGATAAAACCGAGCATGCGCTGCATCAGCACAGCATGATCACGATTCTTATCGGCCGCTTTGTTGGTCCGACGCGGCCGCTGGTGCCGATGGTCGCCGGCATGCTCGATCTCCCGGTGGCGAAGTTTATTCTGCCCAATATTATTGGTTGCCTGCTGTGGCCGCCGCTGTACTTCTTGCCAGGTATTCTGGCCGGCGCGGCGATTGATATCCCCACCAATGAGCACAGCGCCAGCTTCAAGTGGCTGCTGCTGGCTGCCGCGCTGCTGGTTTGGCTGGCGGGCTGGCTGTGCTGGCGCTTGTGGCGCAGCGCAAAAATGCGCGATCGCCTGACGCGACTCTTACCCCGCGCGCGTCTGCTGTGGCTGACGCCGGTGACGGTGGTGCTGGCCGGCGCAGCGCTAACCCTGGTGATTCGCCATCCTCTGATGCCCGTCTATCTCGATATTCTGCACAAGGTTATCGCGCGCTAATGCCTAACAGGTGAGAGGCGCTGCTGTTGCCGCTGAGCAACGTTTCGGTCGCGCCGTCCCAGGCGATCCGCCCGTCGGCCACCACCAGCGAGCGCGGCGCGATACGGGCGGCATCTTCCACGCTATGAGACACCATCAGCAGCGTCAGATGTTGACGCTGGCAGACATCGTTCACCAGCGTCAGCATCTCCTGGCGCAGTGCGGGGTCGAGTGCGGAAAAAGGTTCGTCCAGCAGCAGGACCGGCTGTTCCCGGACCAGACAGCGCGCCAGCGCCACGCGTTGGCGCTGGCCGCCTGAGAGCTCGCCCGGCAATCTGTCCAGCAGTGAATCGATGCTCATTTGCCCGGCTATCGTCTGCAGGCTGGCGGTCTGCGTCGGGTTAAGCTTCAGCCCCGGATGCATCCCGAGCGCGATATTCTGGCGGACGGTAAGATGATGAAAGAGATTGTTTTCCTGAAACAGCATTGATACCGGGCGCCGGGCCGGCGGCGTCGTGGTATGCGGCTGGCCGTTAATCAAAATCGTGCCGCTCACCGGCGGCAGAAAGCCGGCGATCAGATTGAGCAGCGTGCTTTTGCCCGCGCCGCTCGGGCCGAGCACGGCGAGGCGTTCACCCTGCTCGACGGAGAGCGTGAAGCGCATCGGCAGATGCTGGTAAAGCCAGGTCACATCATTCAGTTTTAACATCATGTCCCGGAAGTTTCTCAATCACGGTAAAGAGTAAAAAGCACAGCAGCAGTAGCAGCAGGGCAGTGACGGCACCGTCCTGGCTACGATAAGAGCCTATTTGCTGGTACAGATAGAACGGCAGCGTACGGAATTGTTCATTACCGAACAGCGCGACGGCGCCGAAATCGCCGATGGACAGGACGCAGGCAAACGCCAGCGCCTGGGCCAGCGGACGCTTTAATGCGCGCAGCTCCACGACCCTCAGGCGGGTAAAACCGCTCATGCCCAAAGAGTGGCAGAGCATACCGTAGCGTACGGCAATATCGCGCATCGGGTTTTCCAGCACCTTCAGGGCATAGGGGATAGCCATCAGCGCGTTGGTGAAGATCACAATACCGTCGGCGGAAGCCGGCAGTCCAATACTGTTATTGAGCAGTAAAAAGAAGCCGGTCGCCAGCACGATTCCCGGCATCGCCAGAATCAGCATACCGCTGAGTTCCAGCGTCTGGCCCGCCAGCAGTCGGTTGCGAAGGCGCAGTTCACGGCTGCTCCACAGCAGCATCATCGTTAACATCACGCTGAGCAGACCGGCGGAAAGCGCGATGCGTAACGAAGTGCAGAATGCCTGCCACAGCGCGGGCTGCGCCAGGACGCTGAGCAGATTGTTATTCAGACCGTCGACCACCACCGCCAGCAGCGGAGGCAGCAGTAACAGTAGCGTGAAAACGATCAGCGCGGTATCGCTCAGGCGGCTGTGCAGGCGATCGTCCGGATCGCGCCAGCCGTGAACTTGCGTGGTGCCGATAGCAACGGCCTTGCTCAGACGCTGGGCGAGGAGCACCAGCCCGAGGCAGCAGACCATCTGGATCAGCGCCAGCATCGCCGCACGGGCCGGGTCATAATCAAAGTTCAGCGCCTGGTAGATCGCCAGCTCAATCGTTGTGGCCCGTGGGCCGCCGCCCAGCGACAGCACGGTGGCAAAGCTGGCGAAGCAGAGCATAAAGATCAGTGCCGCAACCGGGGGAATTTGCCGCCGTAGCCAGGGCCACTCCACCAGACGGAAAAAAGGGTAGCCGCGCATGCCCAGCTGGGCAGCGATCTGCCGCTGCTCTCCGGGGATATTCTCCAGCGCCTGCAGCAGCAGCCGGGTTGCCATCGGCATATTGAAAAAAACGTGCGCCAGCAGAATGCCTTGCAGTCCATACGGCGAGAAATCCCACTGCCAGCCGATGGCGTTAAACAGTGTCGCCAGCCAGCCCTGACGGCCATAGACGCTGAGAATGCCAAAGACGGCCACTAATACCGGCAGAATCAGCGTCATGGCGCACAGGCGCAGCAGCAGCGTACGCCCCGGGAAGCGGCGACGATACAGCGCGCGGGCGAGAAAAATCGCCGGTACAACGGAGAAGAGCGCGGAGAGAAACGCTTGCCAGAAAGAGAAACGGATAACGTGCCACAGATAGCTGTCGCTGAAAACCGAGCGCCACGCCGCCTCCGGCGCACTGCTCCAGAGCGCCAGGAATGCGGCCAGTGCGACGGCGACCAGCAGCGCGGCGGCCGTCAGACCCGGCGCCAGCCAGCCGATGTTTAGCGGCTGACGGCGCGTTGCCATGCATTAATCCAGTTTTGACGTTCTGCGGCGACCTGCTGCGGAGTATATTCCAGCGTGGTTTGAGGTTTCGGCAACGTCTCAAAGCCCGCGGGAAGCGCAACCTGGGTGACCGGATACATCCAGTTGCCGGTCGGGATGGCATTCTGGAAGGCGGGAGACACCATAAACTTGAGGAATTTCTCCGCCAGCTCCGGTTGTTTGCTGGCGGCGGTACGCGCGGCGACTTCAACCTGCAAATAGTGGCCTTCGGCGAAACTGGCGGCCGCGTACTGGTCTTTTTTCTCTTCAATGATGTGGTAGGCCGGCGATGTGGTGTAGCTGAGAACCAGATCGCTTTCCCCTTTCAGGAACAGACCGTAAGCCTCGCTCCAGCCTTTGGTGACGGTGACGGTTTTCGCCGCCAGTTTTTGCCAGGCTTCCGGCGACTTCTCGCCATACACTTTTTGCATCCACAGCAGCAGCCCCAGGCCCGGGGTACTGGTGCGGGGATCTTCGTAGATCACGCGCCATTTTTGATCGCTTTCCACCAGTTCTTTCAGGCTTTTCGGCGGGTTTTTCAGCTTGTTTTTGTCGTAGACAAAGGCGAAATAGCCGTAATCAAACGGCACAAACGTGTCGTTATCCCAGCCGCCCGGTACCGTGACTGCGCTGGCCGGTACCTGGCTTTTGGCGAACAATTTGCTCTGCGTAGCCGCTTCCAGCAGGTTGTTGTCCAGCCCGAGCACCACATCGGCTTTGCTATTCTTGCCTTCCATCCGCAGACGATTAAGCAGCGAAACGCCATCTTCCAGCGCCACGAACTTCAGTTCACAGTTGCAGTCGGCTTCAAAGGCTTTTTTCACGACCGGTCCAGGACCCCAGTCTGCCGAAAAGGAGTCATAGGTGTAGACGGTGAGTACAGGTTTAGCAAACGCGGGAACGGCGACCAGCGCCAGCAGCGGGAGTAATTTTTTCAACACTTTGCACCTCATAAACAAGGGGGGGCAAAGGATTTTGAGTAGGCCTCAAATCCCTTCGCCGGCGTTATCCGGATCAGGTTCGACGGGTATTTTCTCAGCCAATACACTTCATCCTTCGCGCTGCCTCTGCGTTAGCATCGCGTGTTCACCCCGGTCACATAGTTATCTATGCTCCCGGGGATTCACCCGCTTGCCGCCTTGATGCAACCCGAATGATTTTGTGTATACACGCTTCATCCTTCGCGCTGCCTCTGCGTTAGCATCGCGTGTTCACCCCGGTCACATAGTTATCTATGCTCCTGGGGATTCACCCGCTTGCCGCCTTGATGCAACCCGAATGATTTTGTGTACGTATATCAGCACCCCGTTGAGAACGGCGATAGTGTAATGATTTTGTGAACTGACGGAAAGCGCTTCAGCGCCTGCCGGGAGTGCTATCAGGGATCCGGCGGCGCGAACCATGCGGATTTGAAATCAAACCAGCCGAGCGTATTCATTCTTACGCCGCGCATACTGCGCTGCCCCTGGATCATCAGCCAGTGGTGGATCAGCGGCACGATGGTTTGATTGGCCAGCTGCTGCTGGCTCCAGGTGGCCGGGTTTAGCTCGCCTGCGTGCCAGCGACGGGCATCCTGCTCCCAGTCGACAGGAATACAATGCCGTATCAGCGGGACCTCATACAGCAAGGCAAACAGAGAAAAATCAATCGGCAGGGTAAAGTTGGCGCTGTTCAACCAGACATCGCTGACCACCTCGCCGCGGTGCCACTCTTCGTAGTCCAGCTCCTGAATCTCCAGCTTGACCTGATGCTCCGCCAGCAGTGTTGCCATGATCCCGCCCATCACGCGGTGTTCGACGTGATCCCGGTAGTAGGTGAGGGTGACAGACTCCAGTCCCGGCGGTTTTTCACAGGCATGACTGCGGGCATGGTGCCAGCGGGGCAGCAGACCGTAGGCCGGGAACCAGTTGCCCTGATACTGTTCACCGGCGTGATAAAGCAGATTGGCGGGCTGTAACAGATAGCTGAGCCACTGACGAACCGCGAGGTTGCTGCCGAGGGGGCTGCGGGCATCAAACAGCAGATAGTAGCACCCTTCTTCCAGCCGGCTCTCAACCGCTTTCTCACTTTGCGTGGTCCCCTGTAGCGTCAGGCCGCCGTTGGGCTCTTCGCTAATCTCTGGCAGGACCCAGACGTTAACTTCATCAATTAACGCCCGGTAGCCGAAATAATCGTCAAAAGCATGGATCTTCAGCTGGTTTTGATTGTTGCGAACCACCGCATAAGGCCCGGTACCTACCGGCATTGCAGAGAAATTCTCCATCGACTGCCATTCACGCGGCAATACGACAGCCGACACCTGGCCGAGCAGCCACGGTAGCCAGCGATCGGGTTGCGTCAGATGTACATCCAGCGTCCAGGCGGTGGGGGAGGCAATACGTTCGATATGTGAGTAGAGCGGCAGACTGTTGCTGCGCTGCAACGAAGCAATGACATCCTCCATCTCCAGCTCTCTCCCGTGGTGAAAATGAATGCCGGGGCGGAGAAAAAAGCGCCAGTGGGTGGGCGAAAGCTGCTGCCAGTGGTGCGCAATGTCGGCTTCCAGTTCCCCGTTTTCCTCATTTACCCGCGTTAATGCGCTGAAGATCTGCCTGGCGATATGATTTTCCGAGCGGCGCAGCGCGCTGCCGGGGAGCAGGTTTTTCATCGGTCGGTAGTAGAGTACGCGCAGAATATGCCGCCCCTGACGGAAGCTGCGGCCCAGATGCGAGACCAGCATCTGACGCACCGCGGCCTTGTCGCCCACCAGCTGGACCAGTTGATCGATACGATCCTGTTCCAGCAGATCCTCGGCCCGCTGCTGCTGCAGCGCCAGGCCGGTATAGAGGAAAGCCAGCTTTGAACGCTTGCCGCGCCCGGCCTCCGCTTCCCAGGTTAACCAGCCGCGTTCTTCCATCATATTCAGCAACGTACGCATATGGCGGCGCGAGCAGCAGAGCATTTCCGCCAGTTCGTTAAGGGTTGTCTCCTGCGATTTACCTTCGCAGCACTGCCATAAGCGGATGAACTGTTGTTGCAGACGAGCAGAAGACATAAAAGGGGAACTCCTGATGAAAACTCAGCAATTTATTAATCCCTATATTAGGCCAATAATGCATTCCGATGAAGCGAGGAGGTGAATATGATGAGGTCTACCGCGAAACAGTTCTACCAACGCTACTTTTCTGCGACGCAGGACGCGTCATGGCTGGCCCGCCTGATGGCAGGGAGACAGCAGAAGATTCTTGGCGAGCTGATGCAGTGGGGAGTTACGTCACAGACCTCTGATCATTGACTTGCCCACATCATGTGTGACTGAGTATTGGTGTGTACTTATCCTCTTTCAGACCCAGGCCAGTTGACTGAACCATAACGTTTCGGTCGCCAGCCTGTCACTTGAAACAGATAGAGTATAAAATCACCCGCCAGCAGATGACTTCTGCTGGCTTTTTTCGTTTTCTTCGCGTGCTTTAAGGACATGACATGCTCTGGTTGATGACGATGGGACGGCGGCTTAACGGTGTATACGCGGCGTTTATGCTGGTCGCTTTTATGATGGGTATTGCGGGCGCGCTGCAGGCGCCAACCCTCAGCTTGTTCCTCAGCCGCGAAGTGGGCGCACAGCCTTTCTGGGTCGGCCTGTTTTATACCGTTAACGCGATCGCCGGTATTCTGGTGAGCCTGGCGCTGGCGAAACGTTCCGATAGCCAGGGGGATCGCCGCCGGCTGATCATGTTCTGCTGTCTGATGGCGGTGGGCAACGCGCTACTGTTTGCTTTTAACCGTCACTACTTAACATTGATCACCTGCGGTGTGATGCTGGCGTCGATTGCCAATGCCGCGATGCCCCAGCTGTTCGCCCTGGCGCGGGAATATGCCGATAGTTCGGCGCGGGAAGTGGTGATGTTCAGCTCGGTGATGCGTGCGCAGCTGTCGCTGGCGTGGGTGATCGGACCGCCGCTGGCCTTCATGCTGGCGCTGAACTATGGCTTTACCACCATGTTCTCGATTGCGGCCGGTATTTTCGTCATTAGCCTGGCGTTAATTGCCGTCAAGCTGCCGTCGGTTGCCCGAGTGGAGCAGCCTGCGGAAGCGGCGGGCGTCGTAGTGCAGGCCGGCGGCTGGCAAGATAAAAACGTACGTATGTTGTTTATCGCGTCGACGCTGATGTGGACCTGCAACACCATGTATATCATCGATATGCCGCTGTGGATCAGTAGCGATCTTGGCTTGCCGGATAGCCTGGCCGGGATCCTGATGGGCACGGCGGCCGGGCTGGAAATCCCGGCGATGATCCTGGCGGGGTATTACGTCAAGCGCTGGGGCAAACGTAAAATGATGGTCGCCGCGGTGGCTGCCGGCGTGCTGTTCTATCTTGGCCTGATTGTGTTCCACGAACGTACCGCGCTGCTGGCGCTGCAGCTGTTCAACGCCATTTTTATCGGTATTGTCGCCGGGATTGGCATGCTGTGGTTCCAGGACCTGATGCCTGGACGGGCCGGGGCCGCCACCACGCTGTTTACCAACAGTATTTCCACCGGAGTGATTCTCGCCGGCGTGCTGCAGGGAGCGCTATCGCAAAACTATGGCCACGCCAGCGTGTACTGGGTCATTGCCGCCATCTCGCTGCTGACGCTGTTTCTGACCAGCAAAGTCAAAGATATTTAGCCAGGCGCCGCACCGCAGATTGCTGCGATGCGGCGTGCTTTCAGGACAGAATATTCATCATTTCCCGCAGCTGACGCACGGCAATTTGTCCGGGTGCCGATGCCTGGCCCACGCTGCCAAACGTCATCGCTGAGCCGAACAGGCGTCCGGTGACCCGGCTGACGCCGCCCAGTTTGCCCATCGACATCGTGATTAACGGGCGGGTGGCGTACCGTTCTTTCATGACCAGAGTGGCAGACAGTAATGTCAGCACGTCTTGCGGCGACTGAGGCATGACCGCGATTTTCGGCAGATCGGCGCCCAGCTCCTGCATGCGGCGTAGCCGGGCGATAATCTCTTCCTGCGCCGGTGTTGTTTGGAAATCATGATTGCTCATAATCACTTTTACCCCGGCGGCATGAGCTTCATCGATCAGCGCCCGGATCGGCATTTCGTCATTGAAGAGCTCAATATCAATGATGTCCACCAGCCCGCTGGCAACGGCCAGACGGTTGAGTGCGAAGTACGCGTCATCGCCGATCTCCGTTTCACCTCCCTCTTTGTGGCTGCGGAAGGTGAACAGCAGCGGTATATCGGCGAGCAGCCGGCGAATCTCCGTCAGCGCCAGCAGGACCTGATCCCGATCGCCGACAGAGGTAAAATGGTCGACACGCCATTCGATAAGATCGGCTCCGGCCTCCGCCAGCGTGCGGGCATGGGCTTTCAGCTCGTCGAGCGTCTGGCCGATTAGCGGCACGCAAATTAACGTGGTGCCTTCCTGGAAGGTGATATTTTTAATGGTGACAGCTGTCGTCATGTGAGGGTCCATCGGTCAGGGCGGGCTCTTTTCTTGCCGTAAGCCGCGCGAAAAACCTAAAAAAATGCCCGGTCACAAGGACCGGGCTCGGGGATCAACGGCGTGGTTAGTTCATAAAGGCCGGCAGTTTGTTTTCGTAGGCTGAAATCGCCTCTTCGTGCTGCAGCGTCAGACCGATGCTATCAAGTCCGTTGAGCATACAGTGGCGACGGAAGGCATCAATTTTAAAGCTGTAGGTTTTGTCGCCCGCTTTCACCACTTCGGATTCCAGATCCACTTCGAACGTCATACCGGGGTTCGCCTGAACCAGCTTGAACATCTCGTCGACCTGTTCATCGCTCAGCGTCACCGGCAGCAGCTGGTTGTTAAAGCTGTTACCGTAAAAGATATCGGCGAAGCTGGGGGCGATAACCACTTTAAAACCGTAATCGGTCAATGCCCACGGCGCGTGCTCACGGGAGGAGCCGCAGCCGAAGTTTTCCCGCGCCAGCAGGATCGATGCGCCTTTATACTCCGGGAAGTTAAGGACGAATTCCGGGTTTGGCTGTTGTCCACGATCGTCAAGAAAACGCCAGTCGTTGAACAGATGCGCGCCAAAACCGGTGCGCGTCACTTTCTGCAGGAACTGCTTAGGAATGATCGCATCGGTATCGACGTTTGCGGCATCCAGCGGAACCACCAGGCCCGTATGTTGGGTAAATTTCTCTGCCATGATGGTCTCCTTATTTGATGTCGCGAATATCGGCGAAATGGCCGGTCACGGCTGCCGCTGCGGCCATAGCCGGGCTGACTAAGTGGGTACGTCCGCCGCGGCCCTGACGGCCTTCAAAGTTACGGTTGCTGGTTGATGCGCAGCGCTCGCCAGGATTCAGGCGATCGTTGTTCATGGCCAGGCACATGGAGCAGCCCGGCAGACGCCATTCAAAACCGGCTTCGATAAAGATCTTATCCAGACCTTCGGCTTCCGCCTGAGCTTTCACCGGGCCAGAACCCGGGACCACCAATGCCTGCACGCCCGGCGCGACTTTGCGGCCTTTAGCGACTTCGGCCGCGGCGCGCAAATCTTCAATACGCGAGTTGGTACAGGAGCCGATGAACACTTTATCGATAGCCACGTCGGTTAACGGGATACCCGGTTTCAGGCCCATATAGGCCAGCGCTTTTTCCGCGCTCGCCCGCTCGACCGGATCGGCGAAAGAGGCCGGGTCGGGAATCATCTCGTTAACGGAAATGACCTGACCTGGGTTTGTACCCCAGGTAACCTGCGGGGCAATCTCTTCTGCCTGCAGGGTCACGACGGTGTCAAAGGTGGCGTCAGCGTCTGTTTTCAGGGTTTTCCAGTATTCAACAGCCGCGTCGAAGTCCTGGCCTTTTGGCGCGTGCAAACGACCCTTCACATAGTTAAAGGTGGTTTCATCCGGCGCGACCAGACCTGCTTTCGCACCCATTTCGATGGCCATATTGCACAGCGTCATACGACCTTCCATGCTCAGATCGCGAATGGCTTCACCGCAGAACTCCACCACGTGGCCGGTGCCGCCGGCGCTACCGGTTTTGCCAATAATGGCCAGCACGATATCTTTAGCGGTGATGCCCGGCGCTGCTTTGCCATTCACTTCAATCTTCATGGTCCTGGCACGGCCCTGCTTCAGGGTCTGAGTCGCCAGGACGTGCTCAACTTCGGAGGTGCCGATACCAAAAGCCAGCGCGCCAAATGCGCCGTGAGTGGCGGTGTGGGAATCGCCGCAGACGATGGTCATCCCCGGCAGGGTCACGCCCTGTTCCGGCCCCATCACGTGGACGATACCCTGATACGGGTGGTTCAGATCGTACAGCTCAACGCCGAACTCCTGGCAGTTTTTGATCAGCTCCTGCATCTGAATGCGCGCCATTTCGCCGGACGCGTTGATATCTTTCGTCTGGGTAGAAACGTTATGGTCCATGGTGGCGAAGGTTTTACCCGGCTGACGAACCTGACGGTTGTGCGCGCGCAGGCCGTCAAAGGCCTGTGGTGAGGTCACTTCATGCACCAGATGACGGTCGATATACAGCAGCGGGGTTTCGTTTTGCGCTTCATAAACAACATGCGCATCAAACAACTTTTCGTATAAGGTCTTCGCCATGATTACACCCCTTCAGCGACATAGCGGGCAATGATATCGCCCATTTCATCGGTACTGACCGCCGCCGTGCCGCGCGCTAAATCGCCGGTACGCACGCCTTCTTCTAATGCACGGTTGATCGCACTCTCAATCGCTGTTGCCGCGTTATCGGCATCCAGGCTGTAGCGCAGCAAAAGCGCCAGAGAGAGGATCTGCGCGATAGGGTTGGCGATATTTTTACCAGCGATATCCGGAGCTGAGCCGCCTGCCGGTTCATACAGACCAAAACCTTGTTCATTGAGGCTGGCCGACGGCAGCATGCCCATTGAGCCGGTGATCATGGCGCATTCGTCAGACAGGATGTCGCCGAACAGGTTGGAACACAGCAAAACGTCAAACTGGGACGGGTCTTTAATCAGCTGCATGGTGGCGTTGTCGATGTACATATGCGCCAGCTCAACGTCCGGGTATTCTTTGGCGATCTCGCTGACCACTTCGCGCCACAGAATAGATGACTGCAGAACGTTCGCTTTATCGATAGAAGTCACTTTATTACGCCGTTTGCGTGCGGACTGAAACGCGATATGCGCGATGCGCTCGATTTCAAAGCGATGATAGACCTCGGTATCAAATGCTTTTTCGTGTTGACCGCTGCCCTCGCGGCCTTTCGGCTGGCCGAAGTAGATCCCGCCGGTTAATTCGCGGACGCACAGAATGTCGAAGCCGTTTGCCGCGATATCCGCACGCAGCGGGCAAAACTCTTCCAGCCCCTGGTACAGCTTCGCCGGACGCAGGTTGCTGAACAGTTTGAAATGTTTACGCAGCGGCAGCAGCGCGCCGCGCTCCGGCTGACCGGCCGGCGGCAGATGTTCCCATTTCGGGCCGCCTACGGAGCCGAACAGAATCGCATCGGCCTGCTCACAGCCTTCTACCGTCGCCTGCGGCAGCGGGGTACCCTGACGGTCGATAGCGATGCCGCCGACGTCATACTGACTGGTGGTAATGCGCATATCAAAACGGTGACGAACGGCTTCCAGTACTTTCATCGCCTGGTTCATGACTTCCGGGCCAATGCCATCACCTGGCAAAACAGCAATATGGTAATTCTTCGACATTACACGGTTTCCTTCTTGTTCTCGTTATTTTGAGCTTTGCGTTGCAACTCTTTTTCGACTTCTGCTGCGCGCCAGATATTGTTCAGCACGTGGACCATGGCTTTCGCAGAGGATTCAACGATATCCGTCGCCAGACCGACGCCGTGGAAGCGGCGACCGTTGTAGGTTACGACGATATCTACCTGACCCAGCGCGTCTTTGCCCTGACCTTTGGCGTTCAGGTCATATTTGACCAGCTCCACGTCATAGCCGGTGATACGGTTGATAGCCTGATAAATAGCGTCGACCGGGCCGTTGCCGTTAGCGGCTTCTGCTTTGGTCTCTTCACCGCAGACCAGTTTTACGGAGGCCGTGGCGATATCGCTGGAGCCTGACTGCACGCTGAAGTAATCCAGGCGGAAATGCTCCGGCTCTTCCTGCTGTTTGTTGATGAACGCCAGCGCTTCCAGATCGTAATCAAAGACCTGGCCTTTTTTGTCTGCCAGCTTCAGGAAGGCGTCGTAGAGGTGATCCATGTTGTAGTCGGTATCTTTGTAGCCCATCTCTTCCATACGGTGTTTCACTGCCGCACGGCCGGAGCGGGAAGTCAGGTTCAGCTGCACCTGATTCAGACCGATCGATTCCGGGGTCATGATTTCGTAGTTTTCGCGGTTCTTCAGCACGCCGTCCTGGTGGATGCCGGAGGAGTGGGCGAAGGCGCCGGTACCGACGATGGCTTTGTTGGCCGGAATGGGCATATTGCAAATCTGGCTGACGGTCTGGCTGGTACGCCAGATTTCGTTGTGATTAATGCCGGTGCGGACATCCATAATGTCTTTGCGCACCTTGATGGCCATAATCACTTCTTCCAGCGAACAGTTGCCCGCGCGCTCGCCGATACCGTTCATGGCGCCTTCAACCTGGCGAGCACCGGCGTGGACCGCGGCAATCGCGTTACCGACGGCCAGGCCTAAATCGTCATGGGTGTGCACGGAGATGATGGCTTTGTCGATATTCGGGACGCGATCGTACAGGCCGGTAATGATACTGGAGAACTCAAACGGCATGGTATAGCCGACGGTGTCCGGGATATTAATCGTGGTGGCGCCGGCGTTGATGGCGGCTTCGACCACGCGCGCCAGATCGGCGATCGGCGTACGGCCCGCATCTTCACAGGAGAATTCGACGTCGTCGGTATAGTTGCGTGCGCGTTTGATCATATAGATTGCGCGCTCAATGACCTCATCCAGGGTGCTACGCAGCTTGGTGGCGATGTGCATCGGCGAGGTGGCGATAAAGGTATGAATTCGGAACGCTTCGGCGACTTTTAAGGATTCTGCCGCCACATCAATGTCTTTCTCGACGCAACGAGCCAGGGCGCAGACGCGGCTGTTTTTGATGGTGCGTGCGATGGTTTGTACGGACTCGAAGTCGCCAGGAGATGAGACCGGGAAGCCGACTTCCATCACATCAACGCCCATCCGCTCCAGGGCCATCGCAATCTGCAGCTTCTCTTTCACGCTCAGGCTGGCCTGTAACGCTTGCTCCCCGTCACGTAAGGTCGTATCGAAAATAATGACTTGCTGGCTCATGGTTTAGATCCTTAATCGGTGTCCTGGGCGCCTTGCTTACGAGCATAAAAAAACCCGCGCAACGGCGCGGGTTTTATAGTCTTGCTGGAAGATGACTTAACGCTGAACGTCGCCCAACAGCCTACCGCGCATAGTGGGTGCGTTTAGTAGTAGTAGGCCGGTGAAACGAGTGGTGCGAATCATTGCGTCATGCTCCAGATGAAATCGATATGCTTTTAGAGTTACTGGATACGCGTTTTGATGTCAACCCCTGGGCAATAAAAACCGCTTTTTACCTCACAATGGAATTAGTGTATTGTTCTGAGAAATGGCCTTATTTGCCGAGAATTATTTTCCAATTCACTCTGGCAGACTCTCAGTTAACGCTGCCGCTGCGATTGACTTTTCCCTTCTTGCCGCGTCACCGCCCGACATGGGTTGGAATTATCTTAATTACAACCATTGGTTTATCGGTCTTATGAATATATTGATTTAAGTATTGTGAGAACGTCAATGATAATAAGCAGATAGTGCAGGTTGACGCTGAGTCAATGCATTGAAAAACGCTTAAATTAACGTTGGCGATGGGGAGTGTAGCGTTTTTTCTGCCAGTTATGTATTCCTTTAACGCTATCCACTCATCAATGGGCTTTCAGGCCTTTAGGATTTTTTCTGATAATTTAACGGAGGTCCGTGCAACTAATGGTTTTGATATATTCCTAAAATGCATTCTTGCTCTTTTGTATGTGACATATGTATGGTAAATGATATTTCCTTTGCTCATTGCCGCATTTTAATAAAGGGAATTTATCTGATGGTGGAGTTAGATATGATAATTGAAACCTCTGAACCTGAACCCGCCCTCGAAAGAGGAATGATTAAACCTCAGCTTAGAACGGTCGATCTTAATCTGCTTACCGTTTTTGATGCGGTCATGCAGGAACAAAATATTACGCGGGCGGCGCATTCGCTGGGGATGTCTCAGCCTGCGGTGAGTAATGCCGTAGCGCGACTAAAAGTAATGTTTAACGATGAGCTGTTTGTACGGTATGGGCGGGGTATTCAGCCGACGGCTCGTGCATTTCAGCTATTTGGCTCAATACGCCAGGCGCTGCAGCTGGTGCAAAATGAGTTGCCGGGTTCCGATTTTGAGCCGATAAGCAGTGAGCGCGTATTTAATCTCTGCATTTGCAGCCCGTTAGATAACTATCTTACTTCGATTATATTTAACAAAGTTAACGAAGTTGCACCAAATATTCATTTGATTTTTAAAGCATCTCTTAATCAAAACACCGAGCATCAATTACGTTATCAGGAAATAGAGTTTGTGGTTGGCTATGAGGAGTTTCGCCGCCCCGAGTTTGCCTGTGTGCCCTTGTTTAAAGATGAAATGATATTAGTAGCCAGCTGTAAACACCCGCGTATTTCCGGACCGGTGACGGAAGCGGATATTTATCGCGAAGAACATGCGGTTGTGGCTTTGGATCGCTATGCTTCGTTTAGCCTTCCCTGGTATAGCTCTGTCAATAAACAGACGCAAATTGCATATCAAGGGAATGCTATGGTCAGCGTGCTTAATGTGGTATCACAAACCCACATGGTGGCCATTGCCCCGAGCTGGCTGGCGAGGGAGTATGCAGAAAAGCTGAACCTGCAATTATTGCCGTTACCGCTAAAAGTGAATAACCGCACCTGTTTTCTTTCCTGGCATGAGGCCGCCGGTAGAGATAAAGGTCATCAGTGGATGCAGGATCTGCTGGTGCGAATTTGCCAGCGCTAAATATAGCTGTGCCTGAGCGGGAGCGCTCGCTCTCGCTTTATGTGATCAAAACCACAAAATATAGAATTTTATCCTGTTTGCCGCTCTTTGCCAGGGCGTGCAGCAAGTGAAAAATGGATGAATTTCTGTCATCAGACAATTTGTCCGAGTAATTTCAGCGCTCGTTTCTTATTTATGAAGCTTTCAACCACATTTCATATCAAATTCTTATCTTTTATTCTTTTGGCGGCTGACATGCGCCTGAGGTCGCTAATTGCCTGCCCGTTGGCGAGCAGTTATGGTAAGAGCACGCAGTCCATTCACCTCAATGGCCAGGAGCCGATTCCTGGCATTGTGCGAACGCGCGGAAATTGAATTCTGCTGTCGTTAGAAACAATAAGCCTGGAGGCAAACCATGGAGATGTTGTCAGGAGCCGAGATGGTCGTCCAATCGCTTGTCGATCAGGGCGTCAAGCAAGTATTCGGCTACCCCGGAGGCGCGGTCCTCGATATCTATGATGCATTACATACCCTGGGGGGTATTGACCATATTCTGGTGCGCCACGAGCAGGCGGCAGTGCATATGGCGGATGGCCTTGCCCGAGCGACCGGTGAAGTAGGGGTTGTGCTGGTGACTTCGGGCCCGGGCGCGACGAATGCCATTACCGGTATTGCCACGGCATACATGGATTCTGTTCCGCTGGTGATTCTCTCCGGGCAGGTCGCGACTTCCTTGATTGGTTATGATGCCTTCCAGGAGTGCGATATGGTCGGCATCTCCCGGCCGGTGGTGAAACACAGCTTTCTGGTCAAGCAGACGGAAGATATTCCCGGCGTGCTGAAAAAAGCGTTCTGGCTGGCTGCCAGCGGGCGTCCTGGTCCGGTGGTCGTTGATTTACCAAAAGATATCCTCAATCCGGCGAACAAGCTGCCGTACGCGTGGCCGGATAGCGTCAGCATGCGTTCTTACAACCCGACGACCAGCGGTCATAAAGGGCAAATTAAACGCGCTCTGCAGACGCTGGTGGCGGCAAAACATCCGGTTGTCTACGTCGGCGGCGGGGCGATTAACGCCGGATGTGAAGAACAGCTGCGTACCCTGGTAGAAAAACTGAATCTGCCGGTTGCTTCATCGCTGATGGGACTCGGTGCCTTTCCGGCCAGCCATTCCCAGGCGTTAGGTATGCTGGGGATGCATGGAACGTATGAAGCCAACATGACGATGCATCACTCCGATGTCATCTTTGCCGTCGGCGTGCGTTTTGACGATCGCACGACCAACAATCTGGCGAAGTACTGCCCGAATGCGACGGTGCTGCATATTGATATCGATCCGACGTCCATTTCGAAGACGGTTCCGGCAGATGTGCCGATCGTTGGCGATGCGCGTCAGGTCCTGGAGCAGATGCTTGAGCTACTTGAGCAGGAAGAAGCGCAGCAGCCGCTGGATGAGATCCGCGACTGGTGGCAGCAGATAGCGCAGTGGCGCGCGCGCTATTGTCTGCAATACGACACCCAAAGCGGCAAGATCAAACCGCAGGCCGTCATCGAGACCATCTGGCGCCTGACCAACGGCGATGCCTATGTGACCTCCGATGTTGGTCAGCACCAGATGTTTGCCGCCCTTTACTATCCTTTCGACAAGCCAAGACGTTGGATTAACTCAGGTGGTCTCGGCACGATGGGTTTCGGTTTGCCCGCTGCACTCGGCGTGAAGATGGCCTTACCGGAAGAAACGGTCGTTTGCGTGACCGGCGATGGCAGTATTCAGATGAATATTCAGGAGCTTTCCACCGCGCTGCAGTATGAGCTGCCGGTGCTGGTGTTGAATCTGAACAACCGCTACCTCGGAATGGTGAAGCAGTGGCAGGATATGATCTATTCCGGTCGCCATTCACAATCTTATATGGAGTCGCTCCCGGATTTCGTCCGGCTTGCGGAAGCCTATGGGCACGTAGGGATTCGCATCAGCGAGCCGCAGGAGCTGGAGTCTAAGCTGGCCGAAGCGCTGGAACAGGTGCGTAATCATCGTCTGGTGTTCGTTGATGTGACGGTGGACGGCAGCGAGCATGTGTATCCCATGCAGATCCGCGGCGGCGGCATGGATGAGATGTGGTTGAGCAAAACGGAGAGAACCTGATTATGCGCCGGATATTATCTGTCTTACTGGAAAACGAATCAGGCGCCTTATCACGCGTCATCGGCCTTTTCGCACAGCGCGGGTATAACATTGAAAGCCTGACGGTGGCCCCCACCGACGATCCAACGCTTTCGAGAATGACTATCCAGACCGTTGGCGATGAGAAAGCGATCGAGCAAATTGAAAAACAGCTGCATAAGCTGGTGGATGTACTGCGTGTCAGCGAGCTGGGGCAGAATTCGCACGTTGAGCGTGAAATTATGCTGGTGAAAGTCCAGGCGAGCGGTTTTGGCCGTGAAGAGGTGAAGCGCAACACGGAGATTTTCCGCGGGCAAATCATCGATGTCACGCCGTCACTGTATACCGTCCAGCTGGTAGGGACCAGCGATAAACTGGATGCCTTTATTGCTTCGTTACGCGACGTTGCGCGGATTGTTGAAGTGGCACGCTCCGGTGTGGTAGGACTCTCGCGCGGCGACAAAATCATGCGCTGAGTCCCTGAAACTGACGTAAAAATAGCCCGACACAATCTGTCGGGTTATTTTTTTGCGAAATCGGTGGGAACTGTAGACAAAACCGGTTGCTGCGCTAACTATTCTGCGTTTAGATGTTATGAAAATGAATCCATAGCTGAAGAAAGGTTATGTTCTGTACTCATTACCCAAGGGGCAATTGTGAAACTGGATGAAATCGCCCGGCTGGCCGGTGTCTCGCGTACCACCGCTAGCTATGTGATTAACGGTAAAGCGAAACAGTACCGCGTCAGCGACAAAACGGTCGAAAAGGTGATGGCCGTCGTTCGTGAGCACAACTACCATCCGAATGCGGTCGCTGCTGGCTTGCGTGCAGGACGCACGCGTTCTATTGGTCTGGTGATTCCCGATCTGGAAAATACCAGCTATACCCGTATTGCTAACTATCTTGAGCGTCAGGCGCGCCAGCGCGGCTATCAGCTGCTGATCGCCTGTTCGGAAGATCAGCCTGACAACGAGATGCGCTGCATTGAGCATCTGCTACAGCGCCAGGTGGATGCCATTATCGTCTCGACGTCATTACCGCCTGAGCACCCGTTCTATCAACGCTGGGCCAACGATCCTTTCCCGATTGTCGCCCTGGATCGCGCGCTCGATCGCGAGCACTTCACCAGCGTTGTTGGCGCCGATCAGGATGACGCCGAAATGCTGGCCGCTGAACTGCGCAAATTCCCGGGGGAAAACGTCCTGTATCTTGGTGCGCTACCGGAGCTGTCGGTCAGTTTCCTGCGTGAACAGGGCTTCCGTACCGCGTGGAATGACGATCCGCGTGAAGTGCAGTATCTGTACGCCAACAGCTTTGAACGCGAAGCGGCAGGGCAGTTGTTTGATAAATGGCTGGAAACGCATCCCATGCCGCAGGCGCTGTTCACCACCTCATTTCCGCTGTTGCAGGGGGTGATGGATGTGACGCTGCGTCGGGAAGGGAAGCTGCCGTCCGAACTGGCTATTGCGACCTTCGGCGACAATGAGCTGCTCGACTTCCTGCAGTGTCCGGTACTGGCCGTGGCCCAGCGCCACCGCGATGTGGCGGAACGCGTGCTGGAAATTGTCCTCGCCAGCCTTGATGAGCCGCGTAAGCCAAAACCAGGATTAAGCCGTATCCGTCGTAATTTGTATCGCCGGGGAAGTTTGAACCGTCGCTGATGCGCCAGGCTTTCGATCGCCGGCCTCTGCGTGTGTCAAAAACCCGGAAAAGAGTGGCGTGACTCGCCAGACGAAAGTCGTCTGGCGATAATCCGTACAAATTACCATAAAAAAGTAAATTTGAATCGCTTTCAGACAAATCCCTAAACTTCTTTACGCATTATTTTGTTTTATTCTGGAGTTACCGCTTTCCGGCCCCCGTTAGCGATAAAAAAAAGTTAAATCAGTCTTTATTTGTATTATTTTGTTACATTCATTAAGTTAATCGCTGAATTAACACTCATTTTACGGCTCATCACCCGCTCATCTCCCCGCAACCCGCGACAAGAGTGCTTCTCTGACGGTAACAGGCACTGTTAACGGACATCATAATCGCCTAAAATGCCGCTCGCGTCGCAAACTGACACTTTATATTTTCCCACCGAAGATATTTTGTTGCTTTTAACTGTTACGAATTTGTTGGTTGTTTTCTTACACGTATTCATAGCGTTAATTTGCCTCGTTTGTTGATGATTATTTCATCAGGCCTAATATCGGCTGCAAATAATGGGTTTTTGAGCTTCGTTGGTATTCGTGCTGGCTTGACAAGCTTTTCCTCCGCTCCGTAAACTCCTTCTGGTGGGAATTTGTGGGTTAAAGTGGCGAAAAGGGGTGAGGCTGGCATGTTCCGTGGGGCAACGTTAGTCAATCTCGACAGCAAAGGCCGTCTGGCCGTACCGACGCGTTACCGCGACGGGCTGATCGAAGACGCTTCCGGTCAACTGGTTTGTACCATTGACATTCATCACCCGTGCCTGCTGCTTTACCCCTTGCCTGAATGGGAAATCATCGAGCAAAAATTGTCGCGTTTATCGAGCATGAATCCCGTTGAGCGGCGCGTCCAGCGCCTGCTTTTGGGTCATGCCAGCGAATGTCAGATGGATAATGCCGGGCGTCTCCTGATTGCGCCGGTGTTACGGCAGCATGCCGGGCTGACAAAAGAAGTGATGCTGGTCGGACAGTTCAATAAGTTTGAACTGTGGGATGAAACGACCTGGTATCAACGGGTCAAGGAAGATATCGACGCTGAGCAGTCGTCGACCGACGCGTTGTCGGAGCGTCTGCAGGATTTGTCTCTATAACATGATGGAAAATTTTAAACACACGACGGTACTTCTGGATGAAGCGGTTAACGGCCTGAATATTCGTCCGGATGGTATCTACATTGATGGGACCTTTGGTCGCGGTGGACACTCGCGCCTGATCCTTTCCCAACTGGGAGCGGAAGGACGCTTGCTGGCTATCGATCGCGATCCGCAGGCTATCGCCGTGGCGAAGACCATCGATGACCCTCGCTTTTCCATCGTACATGGACCTTTCTCTGCGCTGGCTGATTATGTGAGTGAGCGCGGACTAACTGGCAAGATCGACGGTATTCTTCTCGATCTTGGTGTCTCTTCACCTCAGCTTGATGATGCCGAGCGTGGCTTCTCGTTTATGCGCGATGGTCCGCTGGATATGCGTATGGACCCCACTCGCGGCCAGTCTGCCGCCGAGTGGTTGCAGACGGCGGACGAAGCGGATATCGCCTGGGTGATTAAAACCTTTGGCGAAGAGCGCTTCGGTAAGCGCATCGCGCGCGCCATCGTTGAGCGTAACCGTATCGAGCCCATGACCCGTACGAAAGAGCTGGCGGAAGTGGTGACGGCGGCGACGCCGGTGAAGGACAAATTCAAACATCCCGCGACCCGTACCTTCCAGGCGGTGCGCATCTGGGTGAACAGTGAACTGGAGGAGATAGAGCAGGCGCTAAAAAGCTCGCTCAGCGTGCTGGCCCCGGGCGGGCGGCTTTCGATCATCAGTTTCCACTCGCTGGAAGACCGTATTGTGAAGCGCTTCATGCGTGAGCAAAGCCGCGGTCCGCAGGTTCCGGCCGGGTTACCAATGACCGAAGAGCAGCTCAAAAAACTGGGTGGCCGTGAGTTGCGAGCACTAGGCAAGTTGATGCCGGGCGAAGAAGAGGTGGCAGAGAATCCACGGGCCCGTAGTTCAGTTCTGCGCATTGCAGAGAGGACGAACGCATGATCGGCAGAGTGACAGAAGCCTTAAGCAAAGTTAAAGGATCGTTAGGAAGCAACGAGCGCCATGCCTTGCCTGGCGTTATCGGGGACGATCTTCTGCGGTTTGGGAAGCTGCCACTCTGCCTGTTCATTTGCATCATCATTACGGCGATTACCGTGGTGACGACGGCTCACCATACCCGTCTGCTAACCGCGCAGCGTGAACAACTGGTTCTGGAACGTGACGCGCTGGATATTGAATGGCGAAACCTGATCCTCGAAGAGAACGCGCTCGGCGATCATAGTCGGGTTGAGCGGATCGCGACCGAGAAGTTGCAGATGCAACACGTTGATCCATCACAAGAAAATATCGTTGTACAAAAATAAGGATTATTGCGACGCATGAAAGCAGCGCCGAAAACGCTAAAACCAAAACGTCAGGAAGAACAGGCCAGCTTTATTAGCTGGCGTTTTGCGTTGCTGTGCGGGTGTATTTTAATCGCGCTGGGTTTCCTGCTGGGTCGCGTGGCCTGGCTACAGGTGATCAGCCCGGACATGCTGGTTCGTCAGGGTGATATGCGTTCTTTACGCGTGCAGGAAGTCTCCACCGCCCGCGGAATGATTACCGACCGCTCCGGCCGCCCGCTGGCGGTGAGCGTGCCGGTGAAGGCTATCTGGGCGGATCCGAAAGAGCTGCACGATGCCGGCGGTGTCACTCTCGATAACCGCTGGAAGGCGTTGGCCGATGCGTTAAACATGCCGCTGGATCAGCTGGCATCGCGCATCAACACCAATCCGAGAATGCGTTTTATCTATCTGGCGCGTCAGGTTAATCCTGATATGGCGGATTACATCAAGAAGCTGAAGCTGCCAGGGATTCACATGCGCGAAGAGTCGCGCCGTTACTACCCGTCAGGTGAAGTTACCGCTCACCTCATTGGCTTCACCAACGTGGATAGCCAGGGGATTGAAGGCGTCGAGAAGAGCTTTGATAAATGGCTGACGGGTCAACCCGGGGAACGCATCGTGCGTAAAGACCGCTACGGCCGCGTTATTGAAGATATCTCCTCTACCGACAGCCAGGCCGCGCACAATCTGGCGTTGAGTATCGATGAGCGTCTGCAGGCGTTAGTTTATCGTGAACTGAATAATGCCGTGGCGTTTAACAAAGCCGAATCGGGGAGTGCGGTTCTGGTCGATGTCAGCACTGGCGAAGTGCTGGCGATGGCGAACAGCCCCTCTTATAACCCGAATAATTTCTCCGGTACGGCGAAAGACATCATGCGTAACCGCGCCATCACCGACGTGTTTGAACCGGGTTCGACGGTCAAGCCAATGGTGGTGATGACGGCACTACAGCGCGGCATTGTGAACGAAAATACCGTGCTGAATACCATTCCTTACCGGATTAACGGCCACGAGATCAAAGACGTGGCGCGCTATAGCGAATTGACCCTGACCGGGGTATTACAGAAGTCGAGTAACGTCGGTGTCTCCAAACTGGCGTTAGCGATGCCGTCCTCAGCGTTAGTAGATACTTACTCACGTTTTGGACTCGGAAAAGCGACCAATTTGGGGTTGGTCGGAGAACGCAGTGGCTTATATCCTCAAAAACAACGGTGGTCTGACATAGAGAGGGCCACCTTTTCTTTCGGCTACGGGCTAATGGTAACGCCGTTACAGTTAGCGCGAGTCTATGCAACGATCGGCAGCTATGGCATCTATCGCCCGCTGTCGATTACCAAAGTTGATCCACCGGTTCCCGGTGAGCGCGTGTTCCCGGAACCTCTCGTTCGTACCGTCGTGCATATGATGGAAAGCGTGGCGCTGCCCGGTGGCGGCGGCGTGAAGGCGGCCATTAAAGGCTACCGCATTGCGATCAAAACCGGTACGGCGAAGAAAGTGGGGCCAGATGGCCGCTACATCAACAAATATATTGCTTACACCGCAGGCGTTGCGCCCGCCAGCCACCCGCGTTTTGCGCTGGTGGTGGTGATCAACGACCCGCAGGCGGGTAAATACTACGGCGGCGCCGTTTCCGCGCCGGTCTTCGGTGCCATCATGGGCGGCGTACTGCGCACCATGAACATCGAGCCGGATGCGTTGGCAACGGGCGAAAAAAGTGAATTTGTGATTAATCAAGGCGAGGGAACAGGTGGCAGATCGTAATTTGCGCGACCTTCTCGCTCCGTGGGTGCCAAATGCGCCGGAGCGAATTCTGCGAGAGATGACGCTGGACAGCCGGGTGGCTGCTTCCGGCGATCTCTTTGTCGCGGTATTAGGTCATCAGGCGGACGGGCGTCGTTATATCCCGCAGGCGATAGCGCAAGGTGTTGCTGCCATTATTGCAGAGGCCAAAGATGAGGCTGCTGACGGCGAAATCCGTGAAATGCACGGCGTGCCGGTCATTTATCTCAGCCAGCTCAACGAGCGCTTATCCGCGCTGGCCGGGCGTTTTTACCATCAGCCTTCAGAGCAACTGCGCCTGATTGGCGTCACCGGTACCAACGGTAAAACCACCACCACGCAGCTGCTGGCGCAGTGGGCCAGCTTGCTTGGCGAAACCAGTGCGGTGATGGGAACAGTTGGCAACGGTCTGCTGGACAAGGTAATTCCGACGGAAAATACCACCGGTTCAGCAGTCGATGTTCAGCACGTGCTTTCAGGCCTGGCAGGGCAGGGCGCTACCTTCGCGGCCATGGAAGTCTCTTCCCACGGTCTGGTTCAGCACCGCGTGGCGGCGCTGCAGTTTGCCGCATCGGTCTTTACAAACCTGAGCCGCGATCACCTGGATTATCACGGTGATATGGAACATTACGAAGCGGCAAAATGGCTGCTTTATTCCACCCATCATTGCGGACAGGCTATCGTCAACGCCGATGATGAAGTGGGCCGCCGCTGGCTGGCGAAGCTGCCGGACGCGGTTGCCGTATCGATGGAAGATCGTATTAACCCGGACTGTCACGGCCGCTGGCTGAAGGCTACGGCGGTGAACTATCACGATAGCGGGGCCACCATCCAGTTTGATTCCAGCTGGGGCAAGGGCGAAGTTGAAAGCCGCCTGATGGGCGCCTTTAACGTCAGCAACCTACTGCTGGCGCTGGCCACGCTGCTGGCCCTGGGCTATCCGCTGGCTGAGCTGCTGAAAACCGCGGCTCGTCTGCAGCCGGTCTGTGGCCGTATGGAAGTGTTCAGCGCGCCGGGTAAACCGACCGTGGTGGTGGATTATGCCCATACCCCGGATGCGCTGGAAAAAGCGCTCCAGGCGGCGCGTCTGCATTGTAACGGCAAGCTGTGGTGCGTCTTCGGCTGCGGCGGCGATCGCGATAAGGGCAAACGTCCGCTGATGGGCGCCATCGCCGAAGAGTTTGCCGATATTGTTGTGGTGACCGATGACAACCCGCGCACCGAAGAGCCTCGCGCCATCATCAACGATATCCTCGCTGGTATGGTTGACGCCGGACACGCGAAGGTGAAAGAAGGCCGGGCTGAAGCGGTGACAAACGCCGTGATGCAGGCTGCCGAGGGGGATGTCGTACTGGTCGCTGGCAAAGGTCATGAGGATTACCAGATTGTTGGCAACCGTCGTCTTGACTACTCCGATCGCGTCACCGTAGCCCGTCTGCTGGGAGCGGTAGCATGATTCGCTTGATGTTAAGCCAGCTCGCCGACGTGACGCGCGGTGAACTGCATGGTCGCGATCTGGCCGTCGATGAGGTCACGTCGGATACCCGTAAGATTACGGCAGGCTGCCTGTTCGTTGCCTTAAAGGGCGAGCGTTTTGATGCTCACGATTTCGCGGAGCAGGCGAAAGAAGCCGGCGCCGGCGCGCTGTTGGTCAGCCGTCAGCTGGAGTGTGATTTACCTCAGGTGGTGGTGAAAGATACCCGCCTGGCCTTTGGCGAGCTGGCGGCGTGGGTTCGTCAGCAGGTGCCGGCCCGCGTTGTGGCGCTGACCGGCTCTTCCGGGAAAACGTCGGTGAAAGAGATGACGGCGGCGATTCTCGGTCAGTGCGGCAATACGCTCTATACCGCCGGCAACCTGAATAATGACATTGGCGTCCCGATGACGCTGCTGCGCCTGACTCCAGAGCATCGCTATGCGGTAATCGAATTAGGCGCTAACCATCAGGGCGAAATTGCCTGGACCGTCAGCCTGACGCGCCCGGAAGCTGCCCTGGTCAACAATCTGGCCGCCGCTCACCTTGAAGGCTTCGGCTCCCTGGCGGGCGTGGCGAAAGCGAAGGGCGAAATATTTACCGGTCTGCCGGAAAATGGCATTGCCATCCTGAATGCTGACAATAACGACTGGCTGAACTGGCAAAGCGTGATTGGCGCACGCAAGGTATGGCGTTTCTCGCCGAATGCGGCCAACAGCGATTTTGCGGCTAGCCAGATTCATATTACCAGCCACGGGACAGAATTTACGCTGCAAACCCCGATGGGAAGCGTGGATGTTCTGCTGCCGCTGCCGGGTCGCCACAATATCGCCAACGCGCTGGCTGCTGCCTCGCTGGCGATGGCGGTGGGCGCCGACTTAAATGCGGTGAAAGCCGGTCTGGCGCAGCTGAAAGCGGTGCCGGGACGGCTGTTTCCCATTACGCTCGCCGAAAACCAGCTGCTGCTTGATGATTCCTACAATGCCAACGTCGGTTCAATGACTGCCGCAGTGCAGGTGCTGTCCGAGATGCCGGGCTACCGGGTGCTGGTCGTGGGTGATATGGCCGAGCTGGGTACGGAAAGCGAGGCATGCCATCGTCAGGTTGGCGAAGCGGCAAAAGCGGCAGGGCTTGATCGGGTACTCAGCACCGGCGTGCTGAGCGCAGAAATTAGCCGCGCCAGCGGCGTGGGCGAGCATCTCAGCGATAAAGCATCGCTGGTGGCCCGACTACGCGAGCTGACGGCGGAACACAAGATCATCACCATTTTAGTGAAGGGTTCACGTAGTGCCGCCATGGAAGAGGTAGTACGCGCATTACAGGAGAATGGAACATGTTAGTATGGCTGGCCGAACATCTGGTCAAATATTATTCCGGCTTTAACGTCTTTTCCTATCTGACGTTTCGCGCCATCGTCAGCCTGCTGACCGCGCTGTTCATCTCTTTGTGGATGGGTCCGCGCATGATCGCCCGTCTGCAAAAACTCTCCTTCGGTCAGGTCGTACGTAGCGACGGCCCGGAATCGCATTTCAGCAAGAAAGGTACCCCAACCATGGGCGGGATCATGATCCTGACCGCCATTGTGGTCTCTGTCCTGCTGTGGGCCTATCCGTCCAACCCGTACGTATGGTGTGTGCTGACCGTGCTGATAGGCTACGGCATCATCGGTTTCGTCGATGACTACCGTAAGGTCGTGCGTAAAGACACCAAAGGGTTGATCGCCCGCTGGAAGTACTTCTGGATGTCGGTGATTGCGCTGGGCGTTGCGTTTGCGCTGTATATGGCCGGTAAAGATACGCCAGCGACTCAGCTGGTTGTACCGTTCTTTAAAGACATCATGCCTCAGCTGGGGCTCTTGTACATTCTGCTGGCCTACTTCGTGATTGTCGGTACCGGCAATGCGGTCAACCTGACCGATGGTCTTGATGGCCTGGCGATTATGCCGACCGTATTTGTGGCGGCGGGCTTCGCGCTGGTGGCATGGGCAACGGGCAACATGAACTTTGCCAACTATCTGCATATCCCTTATCTGCGCCACGCCGGGGAACTGGTCATCGTCTGTACGGCGATCGTGGGCGCGGGTCTCGGTTTTCTGTGGTTCAACACCTATCCGGCGCAGGTCTTTATGGGCGATGTCGGTTCCCTGGCTCTCGGCGGCGCGCTGGGCATCATTGCCGTGCTGCTGCGTCAGGAGTTCCTGCTGGTGATTATGGGTGGCGTATTCGTGGTGGAGACTCTGTCGGTTATTTTGCAGGTCGGTTCCTTCAAGCTGCGCGGTCAGCGCATCTTCCGTATGGCGCCGATTCACCACCACTATGAACTGAAGGGCTGGCCGGAGCCGCGCGTTATCGTGCGCTTCTGGATTATTTCGCTGATGCTGGTGCTGATTGGCCTGGCGACGCTGAAGGTACGTTAATCATGGCAGATTATCAGGGTAAAAAAGTCGTCATTATTGGCCTGGGAATGACCGGGCTGTCTTGCGTGGACTTTTTCATGGCGCGCGGCGTGACGCCGCGCGTGATGGATACCCGCGTCGCGCCTTCCGGGCTGGAGAAGCTGCCGGAAGAAGTGGAACGCTACGTGGGGGGCCTGAATGAAGACTGGCTGCTGGCAGCGGATCTGATTGTGGCAAGCCCTGGTATCGCGCTGGCACACCCTGCGCTGAGCGCGGCAGCGGATGCCGGCGTGGAAATCGTCGGTGACATTGAGCTGTTCTGCCGCGAAGCGCAGGCGCCGGTTATCGCTATTACCGGTTCTAACGGGAAAAGCACCGTGACGACGCTGGTAGGCGAGATGGCAAAAGCGGCCGGCATGAATGTTGGCGTCGGCGGCAATATCGGCCTGCCGGCCCTGATGTTACTCGATGCGGACCGCGAACTGTACGTTCTGGAGCTCTCCAGCTTCCAGCTGGAAACTACCTCCAGTCTGCGGGCGGTGGCCGCGACGATCCTCAATGTGACCGAGGATCATATGGACCGCTATCCGCTGGGCCTGCAGCAGTATCGTGCGGCCAAACTGCGGGTGTATGAAAATGCGAAAACCTGCATCGTGAATGCCGATGATGGGCTGACGATGCCGGTACGCGGCGCCGATGAGCGCTGCATCAGCTTCGGCGTTGATGTCGGCGACTATCACCTTAACCGCCAGCAGGGAGAAACCTGGCTGCGGGTGAAAGGTGAGAAGATCCTGAACGTCAAAGAGATGCACATCACCGGGCAGCACAACTACAGCAACGCGCTGGCGGCATTGGCGCTGGCTGATGCCGCCGGTCTGCCGCGGGCCAGCAGTCTCAAGGCGCTGACCACCTTTACCGGCCTGGCACATCGTTTTCAGCTGGTGCTGGATCATAACGGCGTGCGTTGGATCAACGATTCCAAAGCCACCAACGTCGGCAGTACCGAAGCGGCGCTGAACGGGCTGCATCTGGACGGTACTCTGTATCTGCTGCTGGGTGGCGATGGGAAATCCGCTGATTTCACGCCGCTGAAGCGTTATCTGGCGGGCGACAATATCCGCCTGTACTGCTTCGGTCGCGATGGCGAGCAGCTGGCGGCACTGCGTCCGGAAGTGGCGACGCAAACCGGGACGATGGAAGAGGCGATGCGCCAGATTGCCCCGCTGCTGAAGTCGGGCGATATGGTGCTGTTATCGCCAGCTTGTGCCAGCCTCGATCAGTTTAAGAGTTTCGAACAACGGGGCGATGTCTTTGCCCGCCTGGCGAAGGAGTTAGGTTGATGCGTTTATCCCTCCCGCGCCTGAAAATGCCTCAGTGGAGACTGCCGCGCCTGCCGGGGATGTTTATCTTCGCCTGGCTGTTTGCGGCGCTGAAAGGCTGGGTGATGGGCTCGCGGCAGAAAGATAACGATAGCCTGGTGATGTATGACCGGATGCTGTTGTGGTTGACGCTTGGCCTGGCCGCCGTGGGTTTCATTATGGTGACCTCGGCTTCTATGCCGGTAGGGCAGCGCCTGGCTAACGATCCTTTCTTGTTCGCCAAGCGCGACGGGTTATACATTCTTCTGGCGCTGGGCCTGGCTCTCGTGACGCTGCGTCTGCCGATGGAGTTCTGGCAGCGGCACAGTACGGCGATGTTGATTGCTTCGATCGTTATGTTGCTGATCGTCCTGGTCGTCGGTAGCTCGGTAAACGGGGCATCGCGCTGGATTGCATTGGGTCCGCTGCGTATTCAGCCTGCGGAGTTTACCAAGCTGTCGCTGTTCTGCTACATCGCCAACTACCTGGTGCGTAAAGGCGATGAGGTGCGGAATAACCTGCGCGGCTTCTTAAAGCCGATGGGCGTCATTTTCGTGCTGGCGATTCTGCTGCTGGCGCAGCCGGACCTCGGTACGGTAGTGGTGTTGTTCGTCACCACCCTGGCGATGCTGTTTCTCGGCGGCGCCAAGCTGTGGCAGTTCATCGCCATTATCGGCATGGGGATTTCGGCGGTGGTGCTGCTGATCCTTGCCGAACCGTATCGTATTCGCCGCGTAACCTCTTTCTGGAACCCGTGGGAAGACCCGTTTGGCAGTGGTTACCAGCTGACTCAGTCGCTGATGGCTTTCGGCCGCGGTGAAATGTGGGGGCAGGGCTTAGGCAACTCGGTACAGAAACTGGAGTATTTACCGGAAGCGCATACCGATTTCATCTTCGCCATTATCGGCGAAGAACTCGGTTATATCGGTGTGGTACTGGCCCTATTAATGGTATTCTTCGTCGCCTTTCGCGCCATGTCGATTGGGCGTAAGGCGCTGGAGATTGATCATCGCTTTTCCGGCTTCCTGGCCTGCGCCATTGGAATCTGGTTTAGCTTCCAGGCGCTGGTTAACGTCGGGGCGGCGGCAGGCATGCTGCCCACTAAAGGCCTGACGCTGCCGCTTATCAGTTACGGCGGTTCCAGTTTGCTGATTATGTCGACGGCCATCATGTTGCTGTTGCGAATTGATTATGAAACGCGTCTGGAAAAAGCCCAGGCGTTTACACGGGGTGTTCGATGAGCGGTCAGGAAAAGCGGTTAATGGTGATGGCGGGCGGTACCGGTGGGCATGTGTTCCCTGGGCTGGCGGTCGCGCACCATTTAATGGACCAGGGCTGGCAGGTTCGCTGGCTCGGCACCGCCGATCGTATGGAAGCGGATTTAGTGCCGAAACACGGCATTGAGATTGATTTTATCCGTATATCCGGCCTGCGCGGTAAAGGGCTGAAAGCGCTGCTGTTAGCGCCGGTACGTATCTTCAACGCCTGGCGTCAGGCGCGGGAGATCATGAAGCGTTTCCAGCCGGACGTCGTACTGGGGATGGGCGGTTACGTTTCCGGCCCTGGCGGCCTGGCGGCCTGGTCGCTGGGTATCCCGGTGGTGCTGCATGAGCAAAACGGCATTGCTGGCCTGACAAACAAATGGCTGGCAAAGATCGCGAAGAAGGTGCTGCAGGCGTTCCCAGGTGCGTTTCCGCATGCTGACGTGGTGGGCAACCCGGTGCGTACTGATGTGCTGGCGCTGCCGTTACCGGAACAGCGTCTGGTCGGGCGCCAGGGAGCGATTCGCGTGCTAGTGGTGGGGGGCTCGCAGGGCGCTCGCGTGCTGAACCAGACGATGCCGCAGGTGGCGGGGAAACTGGGCCCGGCGGTCACTATCTGGCATCAAAGCGGGAAAGGCGGCCAGCAGACGGTGCAGCAGGCCTACGCGGATGCCGGGCAGCCGCAGCATAAAGTGACTGAATTTATTGATGACATGGCGGCAGCGTATGCCTGGGCCGATGTTGTTGTGTGTCGTTCCGGTGCGCTGACGGTGAGTGAAATTGCCGCAGCAGGTTTACCGGCGTTATTTGTGCCGTTTCAGCACAAGGATCGTCAGCAGTACTGGAATGCACTGCCGCTGGAGAAAGCGGGCGCAGCGAAAATTCTCGAACAACCTCAGTTCACCGTTGATGCCGTCGTGCAGACGCTGGCTGGCTGGGATCGGGAAACGCTGCTGGATATGGCGGAACGAGCGCGCAGAGCCTCGATTCCGGATGCTACCGAACGGGTAGCAGAAGAAGTGAGCGCTGCAGCACTGGCGCGCTAATCGCGGTGAATCTCACCGCCCGTATAAAGAAGTTGATGGCGTAAAGAATGAATACACAAGATCTGGCGAAACTGCGTTCCATAGTGCCCGAGATGCGTCGCGTCCGGCATATTCACTTTGTTGGCATCGGTGGTGCCGGTATGGGCGGTATTGCCGAAGTTCTGGCTAACGAAGGCTACCAGATTAGCGGTTCCGACCTGGCGCCGAATCCGGTTACGCAACAGCTGTCGCAACTTGGCGCCACGATCTATTTCAACCATCGCCCGGAAAACGTTCGCGATGCGAGCGTGGTTGTCGTTTCCAGCGCAATCTCTGCGGAAAACCCGGAGATTGTTGCCGCGCATGAAGCGCGTATTCCGGTCATTCGCCGCGCGGAAATGCTGGCAGAGCTGATGCGTTTTCGTCATGGCATTGCGATTGCCGGCACTCACGGTAAAACTACGACCACGGCAATGGTTTCCAGTATTTACGCGGAAGCAGGTCTTGACCCCACCTTTGTCAACGGTGGACTGGTTAAAGCAGCAGGCGTTCACGCCCGCCTCGGCCATAGCCGCTATCTGATTGCGGAAGCGGATGAGAGCGATGCGTCGTTCCTGCATCTGCAGCCGATGGTCGCGATTGTGACCAATATCGAAGCCGATCACATGGATACCTATCATGGCGACTTTGAGAATCTGAAGCAGACCTTTATTAACTTTCTGCACAACCTGCCGTTCTATGGTCGCGCGGTGATGTGTGTCGATGATCCGGTGATTCGTGAACTGCTGCCGCGCGTTGGCCGTCAGATCACCACCTACGGTTTTAGCGAAGATGCCGACGTGCGCGTAGAAGATTATCGTCAGGTCGGCGCCCAGGGCCACTTCCGCCTGGTTCGTCAGGATAAAGAAGTGCTTCAGGTGACGCTGAATGCGCCCGGTCGCCATAACGCGCTGAACGCGGCGGCGGCGGTTGCGGTCGCGACGGAAGAGGGAATTGATGACAGCGCGATCCTGCGGGCGCTGGAAAGTTTCCAGGGAACCGGCCGTCGCTTTGATTTTCTCGGTGAATATCCGTTGGCTGAGGTCAATGGCAAAAGCGGCAGCGCGATGCTGATCGATGACTATGGTCATCACCCGACTGAAGTGGATGCCACGATCAAAGCGGCACGCGCCGGCTGGCCGGATAAAAATCTGGTGATGTTATTCCAGCCGCACCGTTTTACGCGTACGCGCGATCTGTATGACGATTTCGCTAACGTGCTGACTCAGGTTGATGCCCTGCTGATGCTGGACGTTTATTCCGCCGGTGAAGCGCCGATTCCTGGCGCCGACAGCCGTTCGCTGTGCCGTACGATTCGCGGTCGCGGCAAGGTGGATCCGATTCTGCTTTCCGATCCGGCCCAGGCGGCACAGATGCTGGCATCGGTGCTGACCGGGAATGACCTGATCCTGGTGCAGGGCGCGGGAAACATAGGAAAAATCGCACGCCACCTGGCTGAAATCAAACTCGTGCCGCAAAAAGCGGAGGAGGAGCGCCATGGCTGATAAAATCGCGGTTCTTTTCGGCGGTACCTCTGCTGAGCGCGAAGTGTCGCTCAATTCAGGGACTGCGGTACTGGCGGGCCTGCGTGAAGCTGGCGTGGATGCGCACCCTGTCGATCCGCGCGACGTGGATGTTACCCGGTTGAAAGCGCTGGGCTTTAAGAAAGCGTTTATTGCGTTGCATGGTCGCGGTGGCGAAGATGGGACGTTGCAGGGGCTGCTGGAGCTGATTCAGCTGCCTTACACCGGCAGCGGCGTGATGGCGTCGGCGATTTCCATGGACAAAGTTCGCAGCAAATTGTTGTGGCAGGGCGCGGGATTACCGGTCGCTCCATGGGTCGCGCTGACGCGTGCGCAGTTCAATGCTGGTCTGTCTGCTGAAGTTGAACAGCAGATTGCCGCACTGGGTCTGCCGCTGATTGTTAAACCGGCTTGCGAAGGCTCGAGCGTCGGCATGTCGAAAGTCAGCGAAAGTTGTGCATTACATAATGCATTGGCGCTGGCTTTTCAGCATGATGAAGATGTTCTGATTGAGAAATGGCTTAGTGGGCCTGAATTCACCGTCGCTATCGTCGGTGAAGAAATTTTACCGTCAATTCGTATCCAGGTGGCTGGAACCTTCTATGATTATGAGGCGAAGTATCTCTCTGATGAGACGCAATATTTCTGCCCAGGTTGTGAAGATCCTGCCCGCGAGTCAGAAATTCAGGCCCTGGTAGTTAAAGCCTGGAATGTTCTCGGTTGTAAAGGTTGGGGGCGTATTGATGTGATGCTGGACAGCGATGGCCAGTTTTATTTGCTGGAAGCAAATACTTCCCCTGGCATGACCAGCCACAGCCTGGTGCCGATGGCGGCGCGTCAGGCCGGGATGAGCTTCTCGCAGCTTGTTGTTCGAATTCTGGACCTGGCGGGGTGATATGTCGCAGGCTGCGCTGAATACGCGGAACCACGAAGAAGAGGAAGCCTCTTCTTCGCGTCGGAGTAATGGAACTCGTCTGGCCGGGATTGTCTTCCTGCTGACGGTGCTATGTACCGTGTTGGTCAGCGGGTGGATGGTTCTGGGCTGGATGGAGGATGCACAGCGTTTGCCTCTGTCCAGGATGGTTGTTACCGGTGAGCGTCACTACACGCGTAACGATGATATCCGCCAGGCAATTCTGGCGCTGGGTTCCCCGGGGACCTTTATGACGCAGGATGTCAACATCATCCAGAGTCAGATTGAGCGCCTGCCGTGGATTAAGCAGGCGAGCGTCAGAAAGCAGTGGCCGGACGAATTGAAGATTCATCTGGTTGAATATGTGCCGATTGCGCGTTGGAATGATCAACATATGGTCGACGTAGAAGGGAATTCCTTCAGCGTCCCGGCGGATCGGACCAATAAGCAGAATTTACCGATGTTGTATGGCCCGGAAGGCAGTGAGAACGAAGTGTTGCAGGGGTATCGCGACATGGGGCAGGTGCTGGCAAAGGATAAGTTCACGTTGAAAGTGGCGGCGATGACCGCTCGTCGTTCCTGGCAGTTGACGCTGAATAACGATATTAAGCTCAACCTTGGCCGAGGCGATACCATGAAACGGCTTCAGCGCTTTATGGAACTCTACCCGGTTCTACAGCAGCAAGCGCAGACCGACGGCAAACGGATAAGCTACGTTGATTTGCGTTATGACTCGGGCGCGGCGGTAGGTTGGGTACCTGCTCCCGCAGAGGAAACTAATCAACAACAGAATCAGGCACAGGCAGAACAACAATGATCAAGGCGACGGACAGAAAACTGGTAGTTGGACTGGAGATTGGCACCGCGAAGGTTGCCGCTTTAGTAGGGGAAGTTCTGCCCGACGGCGTGGTCAATATCATTGGCGTGGGCAGCTGCCCATCGCGTGGTATGGATAAAGGCGGGGTTAACGACCTGGAATCCGTGGTGAAATGCGTTCAGCGCGCCATTGATCAGGCCGAGCTGATGGCGGATTGCCAGATTTCGTCAGTGTATCTGGCGCTTTCAGGTAAACATATTAGCTGTCAAAATGAAATTGGCATGGTGCCGATTTCAGAAGAAGAAGTCACGTTGGACGACGTTGAGAACGTGGTGCATACCGCGAAATCGGTCCGCGTACGCGATGAGCATCGTGTTCTGCACGTTATCCCGCAGGAATACGCTATCGACTACCAGGAAGGGATTAAAAACCCGGTCGGTCTGTCCGGCGTACGTATGCAGGCAAAAGTCCATCTGATTACCTGCCATAACGATATGGCGAAAAATATTGTTAAAGCGGTGGAACGTTGCGGTCTGAAAGTGGACCAACTCATTTTCGCCGGTTTAGCGGCCAGTTATTCCGTGTTGACGGAAGATGAACGTGAGCTGGGTGTCTGCGTCGTGGACATCGGCGGTGGTACAATGGATATCGCCGTGTATACCGGCGGCGCGCTGCGCCATACCAAAGTGATCCCGTACGCGGGCAACGTGGTCACCAGCGACATCGCCTACGCTTTCGGAACGCCGCCGAGCGATGCCGAAGCGATTAAAGTTCGCCACGGTTGTGCGCTGGGTTCCATTGTCGGTAAAGACGAAAACGTCGAAGTACCGAGCGTGGGCGGGCGTCCGCCGCGTAGTCTGCAGCGCCAGACGCTGGCAGAGGTAATTGAGCCGCGTTATACCGAGCTGCTCAACCTGGTGAATGAAGAGATTCTGCAACTGCAAGAGCAGCTGCGCCAGCAAGGGGTGAAGCACCATCTGGCGGCAGGGATTGTTTTAACGGGCGGCGCCGCGCAAATTGAAGGCCTTGCCGCCTGTGCTCAGCGCGTGTTTCATACGCAGGTTCGTATTGGCGCGCCGCTGAATATTACCGGTTTAACGGATTATGCCCAGGAGCCGTATTATTCGACGGCGGTTGGGTTGCTGCACTACGGGAAGGAATCGCATCTCAGTGGTGAAGCAGAAGTGGAAAAACGCGTAACTGCATCAGTTGGCTCGTGGATTAAGCGACTTAATAGCTGGCTGCGAAAAGAGTTTTAATTTTTTAAGAGAACGCAGAAAATTAGCGTTCTCAGGCGACAGGCACAAAACGGAGAGAAACTATGTTTGAACCTATGGAACTGACCAACGACGCGGTGATTAAAGTCATCGGCGTCGGTGGCGGCGGTGGCAATGCCGTCGAGCACATGGTGCGCGAGCGTATCGAAGGTGTTGAATTCTTTGCGGTGAACACCGACGCGCAGGCGCTGCGTAAAACGGCTGTTGGCCAGACCATTCAGATCGGTAGCGGTATTACCAAAGGTCTGGGTGCCGGTGCAAACCCGGAAGTCGGTCGCAATGCGGCTGATGAAGACCGTGAAGCGCTGCGTGCTGCTCTTGATGGTGCAGACATGGTGTTTATCGCGGCAGGTATGGGTGGCGGCACCGGTACCGGTGCAGCGCCAGTCGTCGCTGAAGTGGCGAAGGATCTGGGCATCCTGACCGTTGCGGTGGTCACTAAACCGTTTAATTTTGAAGGCAAAAAGCGCATGGCGTTCGCCGAGCAGGGGATCACCGAGCTGTCCAAGCATGTGGACTCGCTGATCACCATTCCGAACGACAAGCTGCTGAAAGTTCTCGGCCGCGGTATCTCTCTGCTGGACGCTTTCGGCGCAGCAAACGACGTGCTGAAAGGCGCAGTACAGGGTATCGCCGAACTGATTACCCGTCCGGGTCTGATGAACGTCGACTTTGCGGATGTGCGTACCGTAATGTCCGAAATGGGCTATGCGATGATGGGCTCCGGCGTGGCGAGCGGTGAAGACCGTGCGGAAGAAGCGGCTGAAATGGCTATCTCTTCTCCGCTGCTGGAAGATATCGATCTGTCCGGCGCGCGCGGCGTTCTGGTCAACATTACGGCCGGCTTCGACCTGCGTCTGGATGAGTTCGAAACCGTGGGTAACACTATCCGTGCTTTCGCTTCGGATAATGCGACCGTGGTTATCGGTACTTCCCTTGACCCGGATATGAACGACGAACTGCGTGTGACCGTTGTGGCCACCGGTATCGGTATGGACAAGCGTCCGGAAATTACCCTGGTGACCAACAAGCAGGTTCAGCAGCCGGTCATGGATCGCTACCAGCAGCACGGTATGGCTCCGTTAACTCAAGAGCAGAAACCGGTTGCGAAGGTGGTGAACGACAATACACCGCAAACTGCGAAAGAGCCGGATTATCTGGATATCCCAGCGTTCCTGCGTAAGCAAGCTGATTAAGAATTGGCTGGAAGTTGGGCATCAGCGCTCTTTGTGCTAAACTGCCCATCCGAATGTATTGTACACTTCGGTTGGATAGGTAACTTGGCGAGATTATACGATGATCAAACAAAGGACTCTTAAACGTATCGTTCAGGCGACTGGCGTCGGTTTGCATACCGGCAAGAAAGTCACCCTGACGTTACGCCCTGCGCCGGCAAATACCGGGGTCATCTATCGTCGCACCGACTTGAATCCACCGGTTGATTTTCCGGCTGATGCCAAATCTGTGCGTGATACCATGCTCTGTACTTGCCTGGTGAACGAGCATGACGTGCGGATTTCGACTGTCGAGCACCTGAATGCCGCACTGGCAGGTCTCGGCATTGACAACATCGTTGTTGAAGTCGATGCGCCGGAAATTCCAATTATGGATGGTAGCGCTGCGCCGTTCGTTTATCTGCTGCTGGATGCCGGCATCGATGAGCTGAACTGTGCCAAGAAATTTGTACGCATCAAAGAGACCGTTCGGGTCGAAGATGGCGACAAATGGGCTGAATTCAAACCGTACAATGGTTTTTCGTTGGATTTTACCATCGATTTTAACCACCCGGCGATTGATGCAAGCAGCCAGCGCTATGCGATGAACTTCTCTGCTGATGCATTTATGCGCCAGATTAGTCGCGCTCGTACTTTTGGTTTTATGCGTGATATCGAATATCTGCAGTCCCGCGGTCTGTGCCTGGGCGGCAGCTTCGATTGTGCCATCGTTGTTGACGATTATCGCGTATTGAACGAAGACGGTCTTCGCTTTGAAGATGAGTTTGTCCGCCACAAAATGCTGGATGCGATCGGTGACCTGTTTATGTGTGGTCACAATATCATCGGTGCATTCACGGCGTTCAAATCAGGTCACGCGTTGAATAACAAACTGCTGCAGGCTGTTCTGGCAAAACAGGAAGCCTGGGAGTATGTGACTTTCGAAGACGAAGCAGAACTGCCGCTGGCATTCCGCGCACCGTCAATGGTTATGGCATAAGCCTGACCATTCAGTAAAACAGACTGGTAACCTGGTACTCTCTCCGACCAGGGAGCCAGTCTTTTTTCTTTTTTTGCCTTCCTCTGCTGGTTCTGCCCTGATTCTGCGGCGCTGTTCATTGTTCGTTCGCTGATTTATTGAACGTTTTTGCCTTGTCGCAACCGTCATTCCTGCTGCTGTCGTGCAGTATTAATGGTAGTATTTGGGCGCAAAAAATATTTCCTGGGGTTGCTTCAACTAAAGGTAACGTACGTGAGTGGATTGCTGACGCGCTGGCGACAGTTTGGCAGACGGTATTTCTGGCCGCATCTCCTGTTGGGGATGGTCGCGGCTAGCTTTGGCCTGCCTGCGCTTAGCAACAGCCACGAAACGGCTTCGCCGACGAAAACCACGGCCAGCAACCACAGCCCGAATAAAGTTAATTTCTCCCAGCTGGCGCTGCTTGACGCCAGCCGTCGACCGAATTTTACCGTCGATTACTGGCATCAGCATGCTATCCGCACGGTTATTCGTCATCTCTCATTTGCGATGGCGCCGCAAGCGCTGCCGGTTGCCGAAGAGTCTTCGCCCTTCCAGGCGCAGCATCTGGCTTTACTTGACACGCTCAGCGCACTGCTGACGCAGGAGAGTAAACCGCCGGTAATCGTTCGCCAGGCGGCTTATACCCCGTCCCATTCTGCATTTTCTGTCTCGGCCTGGATTAGCCAGGTGGCAGGGATTCGCGCAGGACCTCAACGTCTCAGCTGAACTAAAAACGGATGATTCTTTTTTGTGACTCCGCATCGCGGGGCGTTTGAGATTTTATTATGCTAATCAAATTATTAACTAAAGTTTTCGGTAGTCGTAACGATCGTACCCTGCGCCGTATGCGCAAAACCGTTGGCCTCATCAATGCCATGGAACCGGAGATGGAAAAGCTCTCCGATGACGAGCTGAAAGGCAAAACCGCCGAGTTCCGTGCTCGCCTGGAAAAGGGCGAAAGCCTGGAGAGCCTGATCCCGGAAGCCTTTGCCGTGGTTCGTGAAGCCAGTAAACGTGTATTCGGTATGCGCCACTTCGACGTCCAGCTGCTGGGCGGTATGGTGCTTAACCAGCGTTGCATCGCGGAAATGCGTACCGGTGAAGGTAAAACGTTGACCGCAACGCTGCCTGCGTACCTGAATGCATTATCCGGTAAAGGCGTTCACGTGGTTACCGTCAACGACTATCTGGCACAGCGTGATGCTGAAAACAACCGCCCGCTGTTTGAGTTCCTCGGTATGACCGTCGGGATCAACATGTCCGGTTTACCGGCGCCAGCCAAACGTGAAGCGTACGGTGCGGATATTACCTACGGTACCAACAACGAATACGGCTTTGACTACCTGCGCGACAATATGGCGTTCAGCCCGGAAGAGCGCGTTCAGCGTAAACTGCACTATGCGCTGGTGGATGAGGTGGACTCCATTCTGATCGATGAAGCGCGTACTCCGCTGATCATTTCCGGTCCGGCGGAAGACAGCTCGGAAATGTACAAGCGCGTGAACAAGATCATCCCGCACCTGGTTCGTCAGGATAAAGAAGATTCCGACACCTTCACCGGTGAAGGCCACTTCTCCGTTGATGAAAAGGCGCGCCAGGTTAACCTGACCGAACGCGGTCTGGTGCTGATCGAAGAGCTGCTGGTGCAGGAAGGGATCATGGACGAAGGCGAATCGCTGTATTCACCGTCCAATATTATGCTGATGCATCACGTGACGGCAGCGCTGCGCGCGCACGTGCTGTTCACCCGCGACGTTGACTATATCGTCAAAGATGGCGAAGTGATTATCGTCGATGAGCATACCGGTCGTACGATGCAAGGACGTCGCTGGTCTGATGGTCTCCACCAGGCCGTTGAAGCGAAAGAAGGCGTGGATATCCAGAATGAAAACCAGACGCTGGCCTCCATCACCTTCCAGAACTATTTCCGTCTGTATGAGAAACTGGCGGGGATGACCGGTACGGCAGATACTGAAGCCTTTGAATTCAGCTCTATCTACAAGCTGGATACCGTAGTGGTGCCGACTAACCGCCCGATGATCCGTAAAGATATGGCGGATCTGGTCTATATGACCGAAGCGGAAAAAATTCAGGCGATCATCGAAGATATCAAAGAGCGCACCGCCGCTGGCCAGCCGGTTCTGGTTGGTACCATTTCGATTGAAAAATCAGAAGTGGTTTCCCATGAACTGACCAAAGCCGGTATCAAGCACAATGTTCTGAACGCGAAGTTCCACGCCAGCGAAGCGGATATCGTTGCCCAGGCGGGTTACCCGTCAGCGGTAACCATCGCAACCAACATGGCGGGTCGTGGTACGGATATTATGCTCGGCGGGAGCTGGCAAGCCGAAGTCGCTGCGCTGGAAGATCCGACACCGGAGCAAATCGCGCAGATTAAAGCCGACTGGCAGGTTCGTCACGATGCCGTTCTGGCAGCAGGCGGCCTGCATATTATCGGTACCGAGCGTCATGAATCCCGTCGTATCGATAACCAGCTGCGCGGCCGTTCTGGTCGTCAGGGGGATGCCGGTTCTTCCCGCTTCTACCTGTCGATGGAAGATGCTCTGATGCGTATCTTTGCCTCCGACCGTGTCTCCGGCATGATGCGCAAGCTGGGGATGAAACCAGGCGAAGCGATTGAGCACCCGTGGGTCACCAAGGCTATCGCTAACGCACAGCGTAAAGTCGAAAGCCGCAACTTTGATATTCGTAAGCAGCTGCTGGAATATGATGATGTTGCTAACGATCAGCGCCGGGCAATCTACAGTCAGCGTAACGAATTGCTGGACGTTTCTGATGTTAGCGAAACCATTAACAGCATCCGCGAAGATGTGTTCAAAGCGACCATCGATGCCCATATCCCGCCGCAGTCTCTGGAAGAAATGTGGGATGTTGAAGGTCTGCAGGAACGTCTGAAAAATGACTTCGACCTCGAGCTGCCGCTGAAAGAGTGGCTGGATAAAGAGCCGGAGCTGCATGAAGAGACGCTGCGCGAGCGTATTCTGCAGAGCGCGATTGAGACCTATCAGCGTAAAGAAGAAGTTGTGGGCGCCGAAATGATGCGTCATTTCGAGAAAGGCGTCATGCTGCAGACTCTGGACTCGCTGTGGAAAGAGCACCTCGCGGCGATGGATTACCTGCGTCAGGGTATTCACCTGCGCGGCTATGCGCAGAAAGATCCTAAGCAGGAGTACAAGCGTGAGTCCTTCTCTATGTTTGCCGCGATGCTGGAATCGCTGAAGTATGAAGTGATCAGCACCCTGAGCAAGGTTCAGGTCCGCATGCCGGAAGAAGTTGAAGCAATGGAGCAGCAGCGCCGCGAGGAAGCCGAACGTCTGGCGCAGATGCAACAGCTTAGCCATCAGGACGACGATACTGCCGCCGCGGCTGCGCTGGCTGAGGAGACCGGCGAGCGTAAAGTGGGGCGCAACGATCCGTGCCCATGTGGTTCCGGTAAAAAATATAAGCAGTGCCATGGCCGTCTGAGCTAAGCTCAGAGCATGAAAAATAAAGGCGCAGATATCTGCGCCTTTTTTATGGAATGATCACGATGAAACAACTGCAAATTTCCGTGGGTATTATCCGCAATCCGCAGGGGGAGATCTTTATCACCCAGCGCGCCGCCGATGCCCATATGGCCAACAAACTCGAGTTTCCCGGCGGTAAAATTGAAGCCGGAGAATCTGCGGAACAGGCGCTGGTGCGTGAACTGCAGGAAGAAGTGGGGATTACGGTAAGCTCATCCCGCCTGTTTGATAAGCTGGAGTATCAGTTTCCGGACCGCCACATTACCCTGTGGTTCTGGCTGGTGGAAGAGTGGTCCGGCGAGCCGTGGGGGAAAGAGGGACAGCCCGGGCAGTGGATTGCGCAACGGGCATTAGACTCTGAGGCGTTTCCGCCGGCGAATGAACCCATTATTACCAAATTAGTGCAGGCGGCTTCCTGAACCCGCGTTTCCCGGACAAGGCGCGATGTTGCCTTGCCCGGGAACCGGTCACGGTTGCTGTTCCTCGCTCCAGCCATCGCTATCGGACAGATCGCTCGCGCTGGGAATACGTTTTTCTTCCGCAGCCCATTCGCCTAGATCAATCAGCTGGCAGCGTTTAGAGCAAAAGGGGCGGTACAGGCTCTGTGCGTTCCAGACCACGGGTTTACCGCAGGTGGGGCAATTGACGATCGTCTCTTCTGACATTATTTCTCCTTAACAACAGGCCAGTTCAAAATCAAAACGCTCAGGTACGACCCCGAACTCGCTATCCAGCGGCAGGAAGCGGATAGCGAAACGGCTCTTATGCCCGGAGATTTGAGGATAGAGCTGGCTGGCAATATCCAGCCGCAGACGTAGCAGGTCGGCATCTTCGCCATTATCCTGATAAAAGCCGTTGAGGCTGGTCTGCTTACGGAAAGGGGCGGCATTACGAATCAGATCGAGGATCAGCACCAGAGATTGAGTCAGCGGATCAAGGCTGGCTATCCAGACGCCGATCTGTTCGTCACGGTATGCCTGCGGCATGTGCAGCCAGATATGCAGCGTGGGCAAATCAAAGCTGCAGCAGCCGCCGGGAATGCTCAGACGCTGGCGTACCAGCGCAATCAAACGATCTTCACGCAGGAACTGGCCGATGCGCGGCGCGGACATCAGCGTGGCGCCGCACTGCTTCAACTGCTGACGCAAGGCGTCAATACGTTCGCCATCGACGCCGGGAATATCTACCCATGACTGTAATTTCCGCTGCTGGCGCTCCAGCTCTTTTAGCAGGTCCGTCCTGACCTCTCCACGTTCCAGTACATCTAAAAGATCGCCCGCGTTGCGGAAAAAATGGAGTGCATCGGCGTAGCTGGCGATTGTCGGATGAACGGACAATTGCTGAGTCAAAAATTCAATACGCAGCCAGGTGCGCATTTTCTCGTTGAGTGGATGTTCAAACAGAACGGGGGTGTGCATTACGGTTTTTCCTGTGAGGCGGCCTGCGATGCCAGCATTAGATACTTTTCGTGCAGGCGGGCAACATCCGATGCGACGGCATCCGGAGAGCCCATGTTTTCAATGACATCATCCGCAACGGCAAGGCGCTGTTCGCGCGTCGCCTGGGCGGCAAGAATATGTTCTGCATGTTCACGACTGACCCGATCGCGAAGCATCGTACGCGCGATCTGCGTCTCTTTTGGAACATCAACGACCAGCACGCGATCGGCCTGCGTAGCCAGCCGGTTTTCTACCAGTAAGGGGACGACCCAAAGAATATAAGGAGAGCTCGCGGCCTGCATCTGCCGGCGAGTTTCCTGCTGGATGAGCGGATGCAATAGCCCGTTAAGCCAGGTTTTATCTTCAGGGTGAGCAAAGATTTTTTCACGCAGAGCGCGGCGGTTCAGCGTGCCGTCATCATTGAGCATCGGTGAACCAAAGTGAGCGGCGATGGCCTGAAGCGCGGTGGTTCCGGGTTCTACTACCTGACGGGCAATAATGTCAGCGTCAATAACGTTAATCCCAAGCCGGGAAAATGCATCGGCCACGGTACTTTTGCCACTGCCAATGCCGCCTGTTAACGCTACCGTATACCTCATACGCTCCGATCCTGAACTGACCATATACACATTACTCTTCAGAGGCGCTCGTTTTGCTGCGCACCACGCCCCGGTGAACGCTATCCCCATCAAGGTGGCTGCAGGCCAATAAAAGGCCATCACAGTATATACTGGATTGTTTTGTATATATAAATCAAGTGGTTAAAAATGATACGCCGGGCGTCGATTATTGCGTTCGCGCCATTCACTGTTCACCAGGTAAATTTATACGATTGTAGCGTAAAAAAAGTGAAAATCGCAGTCTTGCGCAGCCATGATTCGTGCGTATGATAACGTCACTGGAGTTGTGCTCTCACAATAATGCAATTAACCCCAGGAATTCGTACATGCGTATCGAAGAAGATCTGAAGCTTGGTTTTAAAGACGTTCTTATCCGCCCAAAACGCTCTACCCTCAAAAGCCGTTCTGATGTTCAGCTGGAACGTGAATTCACTTTTAAACATTCTGGTCTGTCCTGGTCTGGCGTGCCGATCATTGCCGCTAACATGGATACCGTCGGGACGTTTGGCATGGCGAAAGCGCTGGCCTCTTTCGGTATTCTGACCGCGGTTCACAAGCACTATACCGTTGAACAATGGCAGGAGTTTGTCCAGTCGGTGTCCGCAGATGTGCTGAAGTACGTCATGGTGTCCACCGGCACCTCGGATGTCGATTTCGAAAAAACCCAGCAGATCCTTTCTCAGAACCCGCAGCTTAGCTTCGTCTGCATCGATGTGGCGAATGGTTATTCTGAACATTTTGTTCAGTTCGTCGCCAAAGCGCGTGCAGCCTGGCCGCAAAAAACCATTATTGCGGGTAACGTTGTGACGGGCGAAATGTGCGAAGAGCTGATTCTGTCCGGTGCTGATATTGTGAAAGTGGGCATCGGCCCGGGCTCCGTATGTACCACTCGCGTGAAGACCGGCGTCGGTTATCCGCAGCTGTCTGCCGTTATCGAGTGTGCCGATGCGGCGCATGGCCTGGGCGGCCAGATCGTCAGCGATGGCGGTTGCACGATGCCAGGTGACGTGGCGAAAGCCTTCGGCGGCGGTGCAGATTTTGTCATGCTGGGGGGAATGCTGGCTGGCCATGAAGAGAGCGGCGGTACCGTCGTTGAAGAAAACGGCGAGAAATTCATGCTGTTCTACGGCATGAGCTCCGAATCCGCCATGACGCGCCACGTTGGCGGCGTTGCGCAGTATCGCGCCGCGGAAGGCAAAACCGTTAAGCTGCCTCTGCGTGGACCGGTAGAGAACACGGCTCGCGATATCCTCGGTGGCCTGCGTTCTGCCTGTACCTATGTGGGCGCCTCTCGCCTGAAAGAGCTGACCAAGCGTACGACCTTCATTCGCGTGCAGGAACAAGAGAACCGCGTGTTCAACAGCCTGTAATGCCTGATGCTGGCGCGTTTTGCGCCAGCACTTATCCGCCCATTCCGCTAATGGCGTCACCCAGATGAAAGATGGGTAAATACATCGCCACCACCAGCACACCGACAATCGTTCCGGTTATCAACAGCAGGGCCGGCTCCAGTAACGTTGCCAGATTTTCTGCCTGATAATGCGTCTGCTCACTATGATGACGGGCGAGGTTTTCCAGCATTGTATCCAGCGATCCGGATGCTTCACCGGTGCGGATCAGCTGCAGGCATAGCGTGGTAAAACCGCCGCTTCGCTCAAGAGCCTGCCAGATGGGAGCTCCGTGGCTAATGTGCAGATGCACCTGCTGGATCCGCTGGCGCCATAGCGGGCAGTTCAGCGTATCCTCGACGCTTTCCAGACCTTGCAGAAAGCTAATACCTGCACTTTGGGTCAGTGCGAGTACGGTAAAGATCTGGCTAAGCCGCTGCCCGCGTTTGAGTTTTCCCACAACCGGGAGCGCGTGGAGCATTTTTTGTCGCTGCAGCAGCCAGTGCGGGCGGCGACTGGCTATCAGATTAAGGACGGCGGGCAGCACAATCGGCACAATCAGCAGTGGCCAGCCATAGCTAAGGCTCTCGCTGGCGTGAATAACCAGGCGCGTCAGCAGCGGTAGCGGTGTGTTGAAGGTTTGGTAGATCGCCGCAAACTCCGGCAGAACGAAGCACAGCATCGCCACCACCACCATCAGGGCCAGACCCAGAATAACGGCCGGGTAGCGCACCGCTTTCTTCACTTTTTCTGCCAGCTGCTGCTGTTCCTGCTGTTGACGCGCCAGCTGAAGACAACAAAAATCCAGTTTACCGGTGAGCTCGCCGGTACGGATCATCGCCAGGCTAAGCGGTGCAAAGGCCTGAGGCCACTTTTCCAGCGCGGCAGAAAGCGAGATGCCTTGCGCCAGATCCTGAGCCAGTGTGCGCAGCAGCGCCTGCCACTGCGCGCTCGGTTGCTGTTGCGCCAGCAGCTCGAGTCCTTCAGATAAAGAAAGTCCGGCCTGAAGGAGCACCGCCAGTTGGCGAACAACTTGACTGCCATAGCGCGGATGCCAGAGCGTGTTTTTGACCGCACAGCGGCGAATGGCCAGTGGAATAATGCGTTCATGCTGAAGCGCCTGGAATACTTCCAGTCGGCCAGGGTTCCACTGTGTTCCCTGACAAAATTGGCCCTGCATATCCACGCCTTGCCAGCGCCAGAGACGGTTAGCGGTCATGAGGGATCCCCAGTACGCGGACGATTTCTTCAAGGTTGGTCAGCCCTTGCTCGACCGCCAGACAGCCGCTTTCAAACAGCGTCATCATTCCCGCTTCGCGTGCCAGAGATTCGATTTCCAGCGCGCTCGGGCCACGGGCGATCGCTTGACGTAGCGGGGCATTCACCGGCAATAGCTCAAATAATGCCTGGCGACCATAGTAGCCGTGATAGCAGTGCTGACAGCCTACGGCCTGCCAGCGCGGGAGAGGTCGGGGCCACAGGCGGCGCGGTATATCCATCGTCTTCCCGGTTTCACGGCGGCAGTGTACGCACAGTTTACGCACCAGGCGTTGAGCGATAACCAGCGACAGTGCAGAAGAGAGCATCCAGCCGGCAACGCCCATTTGCTGTAGGCGAGTGAGGGTTTCACTGGTGGAGTTGGTGTGCAGCGTCGAAAGGACCAGATGCCCGGTTTGCGCCGCTTTAATCGCAATCTCTGCGGTCTCCGCATCGCGAATTTCCCCGACCATCACAATATCAGGATCCTGGCGTAACAGCGCGCGCAGAACGTTTTGAAAAGTCAGTCCGGCGCGGGGGTTAATTTGTGTCTGGTTCATTCCGGCTATCGGCATCTCCAGCGGATCTTCCACGCTACAAATATTGACCGCATCGTGGTTTCTGGTTTGCAGCGCGCTATAAAGGGTAACGGTTTTACCGCTACCGGTTGGGCCGGTAACCAGCAGCAGTCCCTGCGGCTGTTCGAGGGCCGAGCGAAACGCATTAAGCTGGTCTGACGAAAGTCCCAGCGCCCCCAGCTCGAGTGCCTGCTCGACCTGATGCAGTAAACGCAGCACGATTTTCTCCCCGTGGCGACAGGGCAGTGTGGCTATACGGAAAGAGACCGGGCGACCGGCAAGGGGCAGGGTAAACTGGCCATCCTGCGGCAGGCGATGCTCGGCGATGTCCAGGTTGCCGAGCACTTTAAGCCGCGCGGCGACCGGGGCTGCGCGTTCGGGGGGAAGGGGCGAAAGTGCATGGAGCACGCCATCGACACGCAGACGAATGCGCAGGTGATTTTCTTCGGGCTCAAAATGAATATCGGAAGCCCGCTGGCGTAGCGCTTGCTCGAGGATCTGCTGGACCTGGCCGATTACATCGGCCGCGGTATCGCTGTGGGCAGGGGGCGAGGGGTGGGTTGCCGTCTGCTGACGCTTATCCATCTGCGCCTGGCTCCAGCATTCGATATCGATTCGCTTCTGAGTAGCGAAACGCAGCGCCTCCATCAGTTCAGGCGTCGGAGCATCGACAACCGCGATAGCGATGGTTTGCTCATCGCTGTTCAACAGCAGCGCCTGATGGCGCTGACAAAGGGAGATTAACCGATCGGTTTTCATCGTGGCGGCCTCAGTTTATGCGGAACACATCTTCGCAGGCCTGCTGGAGTGCGCTGTTGCTGGCTATGTTGCAGACGCGCCCCCAGCCGGTGATACCGCTTGCATTGTCCCAGGACGGCGTCAGGGTGACGCTCAGTCCGTTCAGGCTTTCTTGTCCGTTCAGCGTGACAATACCTTTCGCGACGCTCATGGTGGCGACGTAGCGCGTGGTCGCTGGAGAAGGGATGCCGTTGGCGCCGGCGTCACAGCTTGTCAGTCCGCCGTGTTCGAGCGCGCATAGTTCAACTGCCGTGCGGTAGGGGACAAAGGTTTGCAGCATGTCGGTCAGGGCCGCCTTGCGCAGGTAGTTCTGATAAGCCGGAATGCCGATAGCGCTCAGAATGGCGATAATGCCGATGACCACCATCAGTTCGATCAGGGTAAATCCGCGTTGTCTGTCCATATATGCTCCTTGTGGTGAAGGAAGCACTGTGACGCGCTGGCGGCGCCGCGGCGAATGACAAATGATGGGGTGGGAAACGACTTTCCAGGTTTTCTGGTGTTCTTGCAGGTGGGGGAGTCAGAGATGCTCGCTGTCTCGCAAAAAAAGCCCCGGCGCGTTGTCGCTCCGGGGCGGGCGATTAGCGAAAACGCATGGAGAGGTCCAGGGCGTGTACGTGCTTGGTCAGGGCGCCCACGGAGATGTAATCAACGCCGGTTTCGGCAAATTCGCGGATGGTTTTAAACGTCACGTTGCCGGATACTTCCAGCGCCGCCTTGCCGTTGGTCCGCTTCACCGCTTCACGCATCAGGTCGGTGGTGAAATTATCGAGCATAATGATATCCGCGCCGGCTTTAAGCGCTTCATCCAGTTCATCAAGCGATTCCACTTCCACTTCAACCGGAACGTCCGGATGCAGCCAGAAAGCTTTTTCCACCGCCTGACGCACTGAGCCTGAGGCAATAATGTGGTTTTCTTTAATCAGGAAGGCGTCGAATAAACCCAGACGGTGGTTGGCGCCGCCGCCGCACAGCACGGCATACTTCAGTGCGGTGCGCAGGCCTGGCAGCGTTTTACGCGTGTCGAGCAGCTGGGTTTTGGTTCCGGCCAGCAGCTCGACGTAGCGATGTACTTCGCTGGAGACGCCGGACAGGGTCTGCACGAAATTCAGCGCGGTGCGTTCACCGGTCAGCAGCAGCCGGGAAGGCCCCTCCAGCTCGAACAGCGGCTGGTCCGCTTTGATGAGATCGCCATCTTCGACATGCCAGGTGATGCTGACATCGTCGCCAGCCAGTTGAATGAAGACCTCTTCCACCCAGCGCTTACCGCAAAATACGCCGTCTTCGCGCGTAATAATGACCGCATGTGAGCGTGCGTCTTCCGGCAATAATTGGGCGCTAATATCGTTGTTGGCATTGACCTCGCCACCCAGATCTTCCCGCAGGGATTGGGCGACGGCATCGGTGATATCCAGGTTAATGCGTTCCAGCAGCGCGTCACGGCGGCGGTCGGGATTGTAGCGACGAGGCGACATGATAAAGCTCCAGATAGATAAGATTCAGCAGTGGGAAACATGCTAACCTGAACAGCGTTTCTACACCATACAGACTTCGCGCTTCGGGGCGCCTCTGTATCGGCTATGTCTCTGCTTTTCAGCGATGATTTGTGGGTTGCTGGACCGCAGGCTGAACGATTTTGTGTATGATAATCAGCATCCTTTGGGCCACGGGCGGCCCGGGAGCATGAGTTAGCGAAAGGAGATTCCGCATGCAGTTGAATGGGGGATGGCTGGTGGATGCGCGTCGGGTTCCTTCGCCGCACCATGATTGCCGCCCGGATGATGAAGCCCCTTCCTTACTGGTGGTGCATAATATTAGTCTGCCGCCGGGGGAGTTTGGCGGCCCGTGGATCGATGCTTTATTCACCGGAACGCTCGATCCCAGCGCTCATCCTTTCTTTGCGGAAATCGCGCACCTGCGCGTTTCAGCGCATTGTCTTATTCGTCGCGATGGTGAAATTGTGCAGTATGTTCCTTTTGATAAGCGAGCGTGGCACGCGGGCGTATCCAGCTATCACGGGCGTGAACGCTGCAATGACTTTTCTATCGGCATTGAGCTGGAAGGAACCGACACGCTGGCTTATACCGATGCGCAGTACCAGCAGCTGGTGGCGGTGATGCGACAGCTGATCGCGTTGTACCCGGCCATCGCACGCCATATGACTGGCCACAGCGATATTGCGCCAGTCCGAAAAACGGATCCCGGTCCGGCTTTTGACTGGGCAAAATTTCGCGGCCTGCTGGCCGCTTCGTCAGAAAAGGAGATGCCATGACGTTGTTGACTACGCTGCTGGTTCTCATCGCTGAGCGGCTGTTTAAGCTGGGTGAGCACTGGCAGCTCGATCACCGCCTGGAAGTGCTGTTTCGCCGGGTAAAACACTTTTCACTCCCTGCGACTCTGCTGATGACGGCGCTGGCCATGGCGGTGGTTTATCTTATTCAGCGCCTGCTGCACGGGGTGCTGTTTAACGTCCCTCTTCTGGTCTTCTGGATCTTGCTCGGCCTGCTGTGTATTGGCGCGGGCAGGGTACGGCTGCACTATCATGCGTATCTGAAAGCCGCATCACGCAACGATCGTCATGCTTGTGACGCGATGGCCAGCGAGCTGACGCTGATTCACGGCGTGCCGCCAGGCTGTGACGATCGCGAGTTTCTGAGCGAACTGCAAAATGCGCTGCTGTGGATTAACTACCGCTACTACCTGGCTCCGCTGTTCTGGTTTGTGGTTGGCGGGCCATGGGGACCTATTACGCTGATTGGCTACTGCGTGCTGCGCGCCTGGCAGACGTGGCTGGCGCGTTATCAGACGCCGCGCCATCGCTTACAGTCGGGGATTGATGCCATTCTGCACGTGGTGGACTGGCTGCCGGTACGTCTGGTCGGCGTGGTCTATGCGTTGGTGGGACACGGGGAAAGAGCCTTGCCGGCCTGGTTTGCTTCTTTGGGCGACCGTCACTCGTCGCAGTACCAGGTTCTGACCCGACTGGCTCAGTTTTCGCTGGCGCGCGAACCGCATGTGGATAAGGTCGAGACACCTAAAGCGGCGGTCTCAATGGCCAAAAAAACGTCGCTGGTGGTGGTCGTTATCATGGCGCTACTCACCATTTACGGTACCTTGATTTAAGCCCCGCCCGCTGCCGGGCAGGGGAGGCGATCAATACGTATCGGCGGGCGGGATGCCGAAGTCAGGCATCCCGTTTTCTTGCCAGCGAACCCGCTTGAGCCGCGTATGGCGATTCGGATCGTACAGCGGATCGCCTTCAATTTCGGTATAGTTCCGCGCATGGTAGACCAGCACATCTTCCCCTTCCGGCGTTTGCGTAAAACCGTTGTGACCGGGGCCATACTGACGGTTCTCATCGCTGGTACGAAATACGGGCTCCGGTGATTTATGCCAGTTCTCCGGGCGCAGCGGGTCGGCCAGCAGGTCTATCCACAAGAGTCCCATGCAGTAGTTTTCATCGGTTGCGCTGGCGGAATAGCTGACAAACAGCCGCTCGCCGTGGACCAGAACCGCCGGGCCTTCATTGACCCGAAAACCGCGACATTCCCAGTCAAACTCCGGTTTACTCAACATCACGGGATCACCTTTTAGCGTCCACGGGTTTGCCAGCTCCGCCAGGTAGAGGTTGGAGTTGCCTGCAATATGTGGGGCTTTCTGCGCCCACAGATACCACTGCCTGCCCTGATGTTGAAAGGTGGTGGCATCCAGCGCAAAGGTATCGAAGGGCGTTTTTACCTGGCCTTTTTCAACCCACTGACCGCTGAGCGGGTCGCTGTCGGCACATTCGAGGACAAACATCCGGTGCTGGAACATCCCGAGTTGGTCCAGGTCTTGCGTGTGAGCAGCGGCAAAATAGATATACCATTTCCCGTCAATTTCATGCAGTTCCGGTGCCCAGATGAGCTGGCTCATTGGGCCGCTCTCCGCTTTACGCCAGACCACCACCGGCGGCGCTTCGCGTAGACCTTCCAGCGTCGCCGCGCGACGAATCTCCAGCCGGTCATATTCCGGAACCGAGGCGATAAAATAGTAGTGATCCTGATGGCGCAGAATATAGGGGTCCGCGCGTTGTTCAATAAACGGATTAGGCCAGTTGCTCATCAAGCTTTCCTTATGTGTTCACTGGTTTTGAGATCCTGCCAGGTATTGAGTTCCTCGTAGTTAGCGCGACGCTTTTCCAGGTCCGACTGGATTTGGCACATAAACTCGCGGTTGACCTTCAGCATCCGCACGACGCCTGCGGTAATCAGGTAGCCAACACCCGGAATGACGCTGAACAGCAGCACGATACCGTTTACCGCCGAGGCGCTCTGCTCTTTGGCGCCGGCATCGTAGCCGTACCATGAGAGCAGGAAACCGACCATCGCGCCGGCTACCGCCAGCCCGACTTTCAGGAAGAAAAGATTACCGGAGAAGCTGATCCCGGTGATGCGTTTGCCGGTTTTCCACTCGCCGTAATCATCGACGTCAGCCATCAGGGACCAGTGCAGCGGCGACGGGATCTGATGCAGGATGTTGAGCAGGAAGTAGAGCACCATAATCATCATGGTGGCATGTGGGTCGAAGAAGTAGAACGCGCAGGAGAAAATCGCCAGGGCGATATTGGTCCAGAAGAAAACCTGCAGCTTGCACCAGCGATCGGTCAGCACTTTTGCCAGCATACTGCCGATCATCATCCCGACCACGCCGAGGCTGATAAACAGCGTCGCAAAGTGGGTGCTTTGCTGCATGACCCAGGTCACGTAGTACATGGTGGCGGCCATGCGGATAAACCCGGGACAGACGTTGCAAAGCGTTAACAGCAGGATGCGAACCCACTGATCGTTTTTCCAGACGTCCTTAAAGTCTTGCTTCAGTTCATCGTGGGTCTGTACCGCCGGACGCACGCGTTCACGAACGGTGGCGAAGCAGAATAAAAACATACACATACCAATTGCTGCCAGCACGGTCATCGCCATCTGATAACCTTTGGCTTTATCGGCGCCACCGAACCAGTCGGCCATCGGCAGCAGCGTCAGCGACAGCAGCAGCGTGGCAATACCGACCAGCACAAAACGATACGACTGGCAGGCTACGCGCTCCTGCGGATCGTTAGTAATCACGCTGCCTAACGAGCAGTAGGGAATATTAATCGCGGTATAGGTCAGTGAGAGCAGGAAGTAGGTGACGAAGGCATAGATAACTTTGCTGTGATAGGTCCATTCCGGCGTGGTGAACATCAGGACGCTGAACAGCGCGTAGGGGAAGGCCATCCACAGCAGCCACGGACGGAAGCGGCCATATTGACTGCGAGTACGGTCGGCCATGGCGCCCATGATCGGGTCTGTCACGGCATCGATGACGCGTACGGAGAGCAACAAAACGCCCACTAACGCGGGCGCGAGGCCAAAAATATCGGTGTAAAAGTAGTTAACAAACAGCATGATGGCGCCAAATATGATGTTGCATCCGGCATCGCCCATCCCATAGCCAATCTTTTCTCTCACTGAAAGTTTATTGCCTGCCATCTGGAGATCTCCCCGTTGCGGTATGGAGAGAATTATTTGCGGAATTGCCGATAAATGCGTTGCAGTATCAGGTCAACGATATGGATAAAACGACTGTTGGAGGGAAAGTGTGAAGCAGATAACAATGCTCTGTGCCCGCCATGACGGGACGGGCACAGAATCCAGAGATGTATTATTGTGCTTTTAGTGCGCTGGCGCTTTTCTGTTTAAACAGATAGCCGACGCCCAGAATCGCAATCCATACCGGGATCAGGTAAACGGAAATCGCCATGCCCGGTGTCATCAGCATAATCACCAGTACCGCCACCATGAACAGCAGGCAGACCCAGTTGCCGACCGGGTAGAACAGCGCCGGGAAACGCGAAACCACGCCCTGCTGCTGCTTGGCGCGACGGAACTTCATATGCGCCAGGCTAATCATCGCCCAGTTAATGACCAGCGCGGAAACCACCAGCGCCATCAGCAGGCCAAAGGCCGACTCCGGTGCGAAGTAGTTAATCAGGACGCACAGCGCGGTGACCACGGCAGAGACCAGAATGGTATTGACCGGCACGCCGCGCTTATCGACGCTCATCAGCGCTTTCGGGGCGTTCCCTTGCTGGGCCAGACCGAACAACATGCGGCTGTTGCAGTATACGCAGCTGTTATACACGGACAGCGCAGCGGTCAGCACCACGACGTTGAGGGCGTTGGCCACAAAGGTATCGCCCAGCTCGTGGAAGATCAGCACGAACGGGCTGGTATCTGCGGTGACGCGCGTCCACGGCAGCAGTGAAAGCAGAACGGCCAGCGAGCCCACATAGAAAATCAGGATACGGTAGATAACCTGGTTGGTGGCTTTCGGGATGCTCTGTTCCGGATTGTCCGCTTCAGCTGCCGTGATCCCGACCAGCTCCAGACCACCAAACGAGAACATGATAATCGCCATCATCATCACCAGTCCGGTAAAGCCATGCGGCAGGAACCCGCCCTGGTCCCACAGGTTGCGTACGGTTGCCTGTGGGCCGCCGTTGCCGCTGAACAGCAGCCAGCCGCCAAACAGAATCATCGCCACAACGGCCACTACTTTAATAATGGCGAACCAGAACTCCATTTCACCAAACACTTTCACGTTGGTCAGGTTAATGGCATTGATGGCGATAAAGAACACCGCAGCGGACACCCAGGTTGGGATCTCGGGCCACCAGAACTGAATATATTTCCCGACCGCAGTCAGCTCGGCCATGGCCACCAGAACGTACAGTACCCAGTAGTTCCAACCGGAAGCAAAGCCGGCAAAACCGCCCCAGTATTTATACGCAAAATGACTGAATGAACCTGCTACCGGCTCTTCTACGACCATCTCACCCAGCTGACGCATGATCAGGAAGGCGATAAAACCGGCGATCGCATAGCCCAGAATAATCCCGGGGCCGGCGGACTGAATAACGGATGCACTGCCCAGAAACAGGCCGGTGCCGATAGCGCCGCCCAGAGCAATAAGCTGAATATGGCGGTTTTTCAGGCCGCGCTTGAGCCGATCGCCATGCTGTTGACCTTCCATCATGAAACCTCGTGTGTGGTTATTATGTTTATACGCGTCGTCCTTCAGGCTACTGCTTCGTTGTCTGTCCCTGCCAGATAGCATAGCTATCTAAATTCAAGGGCGTTTTGGTCAGCTCGGTCCTGATTGATTCAGCTTACATATTGTTGTGTGGTGTAATTCCGAAATTCCGTTTTCGTATTGATTTCTTTACGGAAGGCGAAACATAAAAACACCAAAAGGCCTTTCGTCTCACCGAGAATAGTGATAAGCGCGAGTGAATGCACCTGCTTTATGAAGGGATGATGACGAAGCGAGCAAAAAGAAACCATTTGTAAATAGCAGGCCGGTGAACGCGATCCGCTTGAGGTGGCTGAATATTCACTCCTTATGAATAAATAATTGAGTTTTACGGAGTTGAATCGGTTCAGATAGCCTAATTTTTCGTTTCATAAACGTTAACGCTACCTCTTATGGGGTAAACACATCATTTGTGTGAAGTTACAATTCTGAAATGTTATTTCTGTAAGGTTGTTAAAATGTGCGTGGTTTCCTGATTTCAATCAAAACCTGTATGGACAGAAGGTGAATACTTTGTTACTTTACCGCTACGAACTGCGAATTGGTAAGACCAATTGACTACGGGCTAATGGCAGAGACAGGGAATATGGCCTACAGCAAAATCCGCCAACCAAAACTATCTGATGTGATAGAGCAGCAGCTTGAGTTTTTAATCCTTGAGGGGACCTTACGCCCCGGTGAAAAACTCCCGCCTGAACGCGAACTGGCCAAACAGTTCGACGTTTCCCGCCCCTCGCTGCGTGAGGCGATTCAACGCCTCGAAGCCAAGGGCTTGTTGCTTCGTCGCCAGGGCGGTGGAACTTTTGTACAGAGCAGCCTGTGGCAGAGCTTCAGCGACCCGCTGGTCGAGCTACTGTCCGATCACCCTGAATCCCAATTTGATCTGCTGGAAACCCGCCACGCGCTGGAAGGCATCGCGGCTTATTACGCGGCGCTGCGCAGCAATGATGCTGACCGCGAACGTATTCGCGAGCTGCATCAGGCTATCGAACGGGCTCAGCAGTCCGGCGATCTTGACGCCGAATCTGACGCCGTCGTCCAGTATCAAATTGCCGTCACCGAAGCGGCGCACAATGTCGTGCTTCTCCATCTGCTACGCTGCATGGAGCCGATGCTCGCGCAAAACGTTCGTCAGAACTTTGAATTGCTGTATGCCCGTCGGGAGATGCTTCCGCAGGTCAGCAACCATCGCACTCGTATTTTCGAGGCGATAATCGCCGGAGAGCCGGAGCAGGCGCGTGAAGCGTCGCATCGACACCTGGCGTTCATTGAAGAAATTTTGCTGGATCGTAGCCGTGAGGAGAGTCGTCGAGAACGCTCACTGCGTCGTTTACAGCAACGGAAAGATGAGAACTCCGGTTCTTAAGCGCCATTTTTTAGAGCGCGGCAACTAAACGCAGAACCTGTCTTATTGTGCTTTTGGTTGTTCAAATAGTTCGGGTTATATCGCGGCGGCAAGCGCGTGAATCCCCGGGAGCATAGCTAACTATGTGGCCAGGGTGAGGAAGCGCAGCCAACAAAGAGATAACCTGAAATATGAAGAACAAAGAGTGCAATGGGACAGGTTCCAGATTAATCAACGATTAGATAGATAAGGAATACCCCCCATGTCAGAACGTTTACCAAATGACGTGGATCCGATCGAAACTCGCGACTGGCTACAGGCGATCGAATCGGTCATCCGTGAAGAAGGTGTTGAGCGTGCTCAGTATCTGATTGACCAACTCCTTTCTGAAGCCCGCAAAGGCGGGGTGAAGGTTGCTGCTGGCACATCTACAGGCAGTTACGTCAACACTATTGCCGTTGAAGATGAACCGGAATATCCGGGGAATCTGGATCTGGAACGTCGAATTCGTTCTGCGATTCGTTGGAACGCCATCATGACCGTTCTGCGCGCATCGAAAAAAGATCTGGAACTGGGTGGCCACATGGCTTCCTTCCAGTCCTCCGCAACGTTCTATGAAGTGTGCTTTAACCACTTCTTCCGTGCGCGCAACGAGCAGGATGGCGGCGACCTGGTTTACTTCCAGGGCCACATTTCTCCGGGCGTATACGCACGTGCGTTCCTCGAAGGCCGTCTGACCGAAGAGCAGATGAATAACTTCCGTCAGGAAGTTCACGGTAACGGTCTGTCTTCTTATCCGCACCCGAAACTGATGCCGGAATTCTGGCAGTTCCCGACCGTCTCCATGGGTCTGGGCCCAATCGGTGCTATCTATCAGGCGAAATTCCTCAAGTATCTGGAACACCGTGGTCTGAAAGATACCTCCAAACAAACCGTTTATGCCTTCCTGGGCGACGGCGAGATGGACGAGCCGGAATCTAAAGGCGCTATCACCATCGCCACCCGTGAAAAACTGGATAACCTGGTCTTCGTCATTAACTGCAACCTGCAGCGTCTGGACGGCCCGGTCACCGGTAACGGTAAAATCATTAACGAGCTGGAAGGTATCTTCGCCGGTGCCGGCTGGAACGTTATCAAGGTTATCTGGGGCGGTCGTTGGGATGAGCTGCTGCGTAAAGACACCAGCGGTAAGCTGATTCAGCTGATGAACGAAACCGTTGACGGTGACTACCAGACCTTCAAATCCAAAGATGGCGCGTACGTTCGTGAGCACTTCTTCGGTAAATATCCGGAAACCGCAGCGCTGGTTGCCGACTGGACTGACGAGCAGATCTGGGCTCTGAACCGCGGTGGTCACGATCCGAAGAAAGTCTTTGCTGCCCTGAAAAAAGCGCAGGAGACCAAAGGCAAAGCGACCGTTATCCTGGCTCATACCATTAAAGGGTATGGCATGGGCGATACCGCTGAAGGTAAAAACATCGCTCACCAGGTGAAGAAAATGAACATGGACGGCGTTCGCTATGTCCGCGATCGTTTCAATGTGCCGGTTGCCGATGCGGATATCGAAAAACTGCCGTACGTGACCTTCCCGGAAGGCTCCGAAGAGCATACCTATCTGCACGCTCAGCGTCAGAAACTGCACGGCTATCTGCCGAGCCGTCAGCCGAACTTCGATGAGAAGCTGGAGCTGCCGACCCTGGAAGATTTCGCGCCGCTGCTGGAAGAGCAGAACAAAGAAATTTCTACCACTATCGCGTTCGTTCGTGCCCTGAACGTGATGCTGAAGAACAAGTCCATCAAAGACCGCCTCGTGCCGATCATCGCCGATGAAGCGCGTACCTTTGGTATGGAAGGCCTGTTCCGTCAGATTGGTATCTACAGCCCGAACGGCCAGCAGTACACCCCGCAGGACCGTGAGCAGGTTGCTTACTACAAAGAAGACGAAAAAGGTCAGATCCTGCAGGAAGGGATCAACGAACTGGGCGCAGGCGCATCCTGGCTGGCGGCGGCAACGTCTTACAGCACCAACAACCTGCCGATGATCCCGTTCTACATCTACTACTCCATGTTCGGGTTCCAGCGTATCGGCGACCTGTGCTGGCAGGCAGGCGACCAGCAGGCTCGCGGCTTCCTGGTCGGCGGGACTTCCGGTCGTACCACGCTGAACGGCGAAGGTCTGCAGCACGAAGATGGTCACAGCCATATTCAGTCTCTGACTATCCCGAACTGTATCTCTTACGATCCGTCTTACGCGTACGAAGTTGCGGTCATCATGCACGATGGTCTGGAGCGTATGTACGGTGAGAAACAAGAGAACGTTTACTACTACATCACCACGCTGAACGAAAACTACCACATGCCGGCCATGCCAGCAGGTGCCGAGGAAGGTATCCGTAAAGGTATCTATAAACTCGAAACCGTTGAAGGTAGCAAAGGTAAAGTTCAGCTGCTGGGCTCCGGTTCTATCCTGCGTCACGTTCGTGAAGCAGCGCAGATCCTGGCGAAAGACTACGGCGTGGGCTCTGACGTTTACTCCGTCACCTCCTTCACCGAACTGGCCCGTGACGGTCAGGACTGTGAGCGCTGGAACATGCTGCACCCGCTGGAAACTCCGCGCGTTCCGTACATCGCTCAGGTGATGAACGACGCTCCGGCTGTAGCATCAACCGACTATATGAAACTGTTCGCCGAGCAGGTCCGTACTTATGTACCGGCTGACGACTACCGCGTGCTGGGTACTGATGGCTTCGGACGTTCCGACAGCCGTGAGAACCTGCGTCACCACTTCGAAGTAGATGCTTCTTATGTGGTTGTAGCAGCACTGGGCGAACTGGCTAAACGTGGCGAAATCGATAAGAAAGTGGTGGCGGATGCCATCATCAAATTCAACATCGATGCAGAAAAAGTTAACCCGCGTCTGGCGTAAGAGGTAAAAGAATAATGGCTATCGAAATCAATGTACCGGACATCGGGGCTGATGAAGTTGAAATCACCGAGATCCTGGTCAAAGTAGGCGACAAAGTTGAAGCTGAACAGTCGCTGATCACTGTAGAAGGCGATAAAGCCTCTATGGAAGTCCCGTCTCCGCAGGCTGGCGTCGTAAAAGAGATCAAAGTCTCTGTCGGCGACAAAACTGAGACCGGCAAACTGATCATGATTTTCGATTCCGCCGACGGTGCAGCTGATGCTGCACCTGCCAAGGCAGAAGAGAAGAAAGAAGCGGCCCCGGCAGCAGCACCTGCTGCAGCGGCGGCAAAAGACGTTCACGTGCCGGACATCGGCGGCGACGAAGTTGAAGTCACCGAGATCATGGTTAAAGTGGGCGATACCGTTGCGGCTGAGCAGTCCCTGATCACCGTAGAAGGCGATAAAGCCTCTATGGAAGTTCCGGCGCCGTTCGCGGGTACCGTGAAAGAGATCAAAATCAACACCGGCGACAAAGTGTCTACCGGCTCGCTGATCATGGTCTTCGAAGTTGCTGGCGCGGCACCTGCTGCAGCTCCGGCACAGGCAGCCGCTCCGGCCGCTGCCGCAGCACCAGCAGCCGCTGCTGGCGCGAAAGACGTTCACGTACCGGACATCGGCGGTGATGAAGTCGAAGTCACCGAAGTGATGGTGAAAGTGGGCGACAAAGTTGCCGCTGAACAGTCTCTGATCACCGTAGAAGGCGACAAGGCTTCTATGGAAGTGCCGGCACCGTTTGCAGGCACCGTCAAAGAAATCAAAATCAGCACCGGCGACAAAGTCTCTACCGGTTCGCTGATTATGGTCTTCGAAGTGGAAGGCGCCGCGCCTGCCGCAGCTCCGGCTCAGGCTGCTGCTCCGGCAGCTGCTGCCCCGGCTCCGGCGGCTAAACCGGCTGCTGCTCCTGCGGCGAAAGCGGAAGGCAAATCTGAGTTTGCTGAAAACGACGCTTACGTTCATGCGACACCGCTGATTCGTCGCCTGGCGCGCGAATTCGGCGTCAACCTGGCGAAAGTGAAAGGCTCCGGTCGTAAAGGCCGTATCCTGCGCGAAGACGTTCAGGCTTACGTGAAAGACGCGGTGAAACGCGCTGAAGCTGCGCCTGCCGCTGCCGCCGGTGGTGGTCTGCCGGGCATGCTGCCGTGGCCGAAAGTGGACTTCAGCAAGTTTGGTGAAGTGGAAGAAGTTGAGCTGGGCCGTATCCAGAAAATCTCTGGTGCTAACCTGAGCCGTAACTGGGTCATGATCCCGCACGTTACGCACTTCGACAAAACCGATATCACCGATCTGGAAGCCTTCCGTAAGCAGCAGAATGCTGAAGCTGAGAAGCGCAAACTGGACGTGAAATTCACCCCGGTTGTCTTCATCATGAAAGCGGTTGCCGCTGCGCTTGAGCAGATGCCACGCTTCAACAGCTCGCTGTCCGAAGATGCACAGCGTCTGACGCTGAAGAAATACATCAACATCGGGGTGGCGGTTGATACGCCGAATGGTCTGGTTGTTCCGGTCTTTAAAGATGTGAACAAGAAGAGCATTACCGAGCTGTCTCGTGAACTGACGGTTATCTCTAAGAAAGCGCGTGATGGTAAGCTGACGGCTGGCGAAATGCAGGGCGGTTGCTTCACCATCTCCAGCATCGGTGGCCTGGGGACAACCCACTTCGCGCCGATTGTTAACGCGCCGGAAGTGGCTATCCTCGGGGTGTCCAAATCCGCGATGGAACCGGTGTGGAATGGTAAAGAGTTTGTACCGCGTCTGATGATGCCTATCTCTCTGTCCTTCGACCACCGCGTGATCGATGGTGCTGATGGTGCGCGCTTTATCACCATCATCAACAACATGCTGAGCGATATTCGCCGCCTGGTGATGTAAGCGAAAAGCCGGCCTGACGGCCGGCTTTTTTCTGGTAATCTTGTCTTCGTTTCGGGGTTATCAGCAATAAAGGACAAAATCGTTTGCCGTTTGTTGTTTCAAAATTGTTAACAATTTTGTAAAATGCAGGCGGATAGAACGTCCCGGTGGACATGGGCGTAATTTACACAAAAAAATTCGAGTTGCGTCAAGGCGGCAAGGGAGTGAATCCCTGGAGCGTACAAGCGGTACGTGACCGGGGTGAGCGAGCGCAGCCAACGCAGAGGCGGCTTGAAGGATGAAGTGTATAACAATAGCGTCAGACCCGCCGGATACAAACTACAGAGGTCATGATGAGTACTGAAATTAAAACTCAGGTCGTGGTACTTGGGGCAGGTCCTGCAGGCTATTCTGCTGCCTTCCGTTGCGCTGATTTAGGTCTGGAGACCGTCATCGTAGAACGTTACAGCACCCTCGGCGGTGTTTGCCTGAACGTCGGCTGTATCCCTTCTAAAGCACTGCTGCACGTTGCTAAAGTTATCGAAGAAGCGAAAGCGCTGGCCGAGCACGGCATCGTTTTCGGCGAACCGAAAACCGACATTGACAAGATCCGCACCTGGAAAGAAAAAGTCATCACTCAGCTGACCGGTGGTCTGGCTGGCATGGCCAAAGGTCGTAAAGTGAAGGTGGTTAACGGTCTGGGTAAATTCACCGGCGCTAACACCCTGGAAGTGGAAGGTGAAAACGGTAAAACCGTGATTAACTTCGACAATGCGATCATCGCAGCGGGCTCCCGTCCGATTCAGCTGCCGTTCATTCCGCACGAAGATCCGCGCGTATGGGACTCCACCGATGCGCTGGAGCTGAAATCCGTACCGAAGCGTATGCTGGTTATGGGTGGCGGTATCATCGGTCTGGAAATGGGTACCGTGTACCATGCGCTGGGTTCAGAGATCGACGTGGTTGAAATGTTCGACCAGGTGATCCCGGCTGCCGACAAAGACGTGGTTAAAGTCTTCACCAAACGCATCAGCAAGAAATTCAACCTGATGCTGGAAACCAAAGTGACTGCCGTTGAAGCAAAAGAAGACGGTATCTATGTTTCCATGGAAGGCAAAAAAGCCCCGGCTGAAGCACAGCGTTATGACGCGGTGCTGGTCGCTATCGGTCGCGTACCGAACGGTAAAAACCTTGACGCAGGCAAAGCGGGCGTTGAAGTTGACGAACGCGGCTTTATCCGCGTTGACAAGCAGCTGCGTACCAACGTGCCGCACATCTTCGCTATCGGCGATATCGTCGGTCAGCCGATGCTGGCGCACAAAGGCGTTCACGAAGGTCACGTTGCCGCCGAAGTTATCTCCGGTCTGAAGCACTACTTCGACCCGAAAGTGATCCCGTCAATCGCCTACACCGAGCCAGAAGTTGCCTGGGTTGGCCTGACCGAGAAAGAAGCGAAAGAGAAAGGCATCAGCTACGAAACTGCCACCTTCCCGTGGGCAGCATCTGGCCGTGCGATCGCTTCTGATTGCGCAGACGGTATGACCAAACTGATCTTCGACAAAGAGACCCACCGGGTTATCGGCGGCGCGATTGTCGGCACCAACGGTGGCGAGCTGCTGGGTGAAATCGGTCTGGCTATCGAAATGGGTTGTGACGCAGAAGACATCGCGCTGACCATCCACGCGCACCCGACTCTGCACGAGTCCGTTGGCCTGGCGGCAGAAGTGTTCGAAGGTAGCATCACCGACCTGCCGAATGCGAAAGCGAAGAAAAAGTAAGTTTTTCTTTCCGGCAAAATGCAAAAGCGGCTCTGAGAGCCGCTTTTTTTATGCCCGATGTTTAGAACTGTGTCTGCGTTAATAAATCGGCACATCTTATAGATACATTGAAAATAATTACGCCATAAACTTATAGGCAGTTAACTATATGGTGAGGTGTATTATGAGACTCGTTTTAACAGCAGCCATGTTTGCCGCCACCCTGGCTTCTGCTGCGGCTTGCGCCGCAGATCCTGCCATTCCCTGGGCCGACAATAGCGGTGGTACGGAAAACACCCATATCGCAGCCATGGGTCAGAACCTGAATGCACAGCATCAGGCGATCAGCAAAACCACGGAAGGCGTATGGGCGGCGAACTCGGGCAGTATTCACAGTGATGAGGCGGCCTTAAGCAGCAGTAAACCAGCCTTCAGCGGCTATCCACAGCTGATGCCGCATCAGGGCTAAACGTCGTCAGATGAGGAACCCGCCCGGCGGCATACGGATGCGCCGGGCAGGGGGTTATTGCTCGATAGCCTGCCACTTTTCGTCTGGCGTAAAGCGGGTAATCGCCTGCACTAACGTCGCCGTATCCTGACCCAGATTTGCCTGATAAACGCGATCGCGTCGATCGATCATAAAGCTCATCACGCCGGTTTCACCCCATGCAACGGGCCACGCCAACAGGGCGGCCGTCTGCTTGTCACCGTCGTGGATAAGGCGGAAACGGTAGCCGTGATAGCCTTCGCCCGGTTCGACGGGGCTAAAGGCTGGCCCCAACGGGCTCGGCTCTTCGCCGGGTTCAGTTGGCCAGTACAGACCGTCTTTTTTCCCCGGAGTACTGAACAGCTTTTTGGCGTAGCGCTGGAAGTGCTGGTAATACTCATTTTGCGCGTCAACGTAGGCGTGCATCGCCTGAATTGCCGACAGCTCGTTACGGCCGATTTCCCGCGTCTGGATCTCATCCGCCGCCTGCGCCATATCGAAGTGCCAACCCTCGGCTGTTTTCAGCATCGGTATCGGCAGCTGCCACGCTTCCCGGCCTACGTTGAGGTGTGCCATGTCCCCCTGCTCGACAATCTTATGGCCGACTTTCCAGTCGCGAAGAAAACGGGCGACGGCTTCCGGATCGGCCTCTCGCTGCGGCAGGTACTGACGCCAGTCCTCCCCCAGCAGGTCGTTGAGCGCCGTCTCGTTTTGTGTCGAAACGGCATCCGCCAGCGCGGTGGCGGCCTTCTCCGGGGTGGCAAAATACTGTTGGCCAAAAACGGGCAGGGCAAAAAGCGCCAGCCAGCCAGAAATCAGGACTTTTTTCATGACCGCTCCTTAGCGATGACGCAGTTCGCGATGTTGACCGGTGCGCTGTTGCGCCGCCGCACGCTGGTTAGTGTTGAGGTGCGCCGTATTCCGGCTCTGGGTGCCCCGCTGGCGCTGGGCCTCCCACGATGGCGACCGGCTGTCGTTGCCGCTGAACGCATTCGAACGAACATTCTGCACTCTCTGTTGGCGCTGCGGCGGCGTTGCGTTGGTGCGGCGTTGTTGAACCTGCGACTTCGCCGTATCGCGATGCTGTTGCTGCTGCGCCGTCGGGTTCTGGACGTGCGATTTTGCCTTTTCCCGCCGCTGCTGTTGGGCCGCCGAATTTTGTTGCTTCTGCTTCGCCGCTGCGCGGTTTTCCGGGGTGTCGTAGCCCCGGTAGTTGCTGCGCTGGGTAATTTTGTTGAGCTGTTGTGAGGCCGCCTGGCGCTGGGAATCCCTGTTGCCTGCCGTCGCCACTCCACCCGCGGTCAGACCTTTGGCCGCGCCGTTGTGAGTGCTGTGCTGGAACTGGTCGAGCGCCGCCTGACGTTGGTTGGTCAGGTTCGCCGGAGTGCGTTGCGTGGCGCTCAGGCCGCCGGGAACGTTGGTCTGGTGGAAACGCTGCGCCACGTTATTGTTCGGGTACGGCACGTTGTTGCGGAACGCCGGGTTGTGCTGCCAGCCGGCGTTGTTGCCGTCAAAGCGCTGCTTGTTGAAATGGTTGTAGTTATCGACGTCGATATTGATATTGTTGTTCCCGCCGCCATGGTAGCCGCCGTGATCCCAGTCATCGTCGTGATGATAGTCATCATCCCAGTCGATGCTGCTGAACAGCGCATAGGTGGTGGCTACCCCCAGGCTGAAACCAAGACCGTTGACGAAGCTATCGGTAAACTGTTCGCCCGGTGTTGGCGGCAGATAGACCGGCGGGTAAGTCGTGTTCGGCCAGGTGCCATAAACCGTATTGGGGTTGTAGGTTGGCACATACACCACGTTCGGATCGGTAGATTCAATCTTGATGATTTCGGTGGTGGGCGCAGGCTCGACTACCGTGGTGGTTTTCACCGTTGTCGTGGCGGCGGAAGTCGTCGGTGGCGGCGTCACTTTGCTCGTGGTCACCTTCTGCTGCGGCGACGATTTCAGCGTCCCGGTTTGCTGGGCGATGGCACGCAGTTTCTGCACCGAATTCATTACGTCCTGTGGCTGCGCGAGAAACGCGTTACCCAGGTCCTGCACCCACTGCGGATTTTCACCCATCAGCGACAGCAGCGCCGGAAAGGCGACCAGCGATTTCACGCTGGGATCCCACGGCTGGTTCGCCACGGCCTGCACGGCGGCGTCTCCCTGCATCGTTGGGTTATCCTGCGACCACTGGACGGCCTGCAGGACGTTGCTCGGATAGGTCGACGCCATTAACACCTGCGACAGCAGGTTATCCGGGTAAAGGGCGACGGGGGCGACCCACCGATCGATTTGCGCCGCCGTGTAGGTGGCAGCGACCGGTTGCGCCGTCGGAGCAGCGGGCTCAACGGCAGCGGGAGCGGCGGGTTGGGCGGCAGGAGCGGGCGCGGGCGGCGTTTCTGCGGCGCGGCTTGTGACGTACAGAGCGCCAGAGGCGGCTAATAGCCCTGCACTGCACACCAGGGCAATCACGTGGGGTTTCAAAGGTCGTATCATGTTAGCTCCCGGCGCTATAGTGGGCCCGTTTCCACTGAGTATCGCCGAAAATAGCGCTCGCGACGGAGTATAAGCAGGTCTATTTTTGATTTTTGATGATTGTTGGGATTTTGCTCAGTTTTCTGTAACAGAATTAAATTTATATCCCGGGAAATGTACGTAAAGCCTGTAAAATCCTGCCCTTAACGATTCAGCTAAATTTTAATGTTGCTTTTTTGTAAACAGATTAACACCTCGCCAAAATCCTGCTATGCTGCCGACGCGGTATCGGGCATTTACCCTACAAACTGCTGTCTCACAGGAGCGTGAAGAGAATCGCCTACCGCATTTTACAATGAGAGCGAGGAGAACCGTCGTGCTAGAAGAATACCGTAAGCACGTAGCTGAGCGTGCAGCCGTTGGGATTGTTGCCAAACCCTTAGATGCAACCCAAATGGCCGCGCTGGTAGAACTGCTGAAGAGCCCGCCTGCGGGTGAAGAAGAATTCCTGTTAGACCTGTTAATCAACCGTGTACCGCCGGGCGTCGACGAAGCCGCCTATGTTAAAGCCGGATTCCTTGCCGCTATCGCCAAAGGCGAAGCGACCTCCCCACTGGTTACCCCTGAAAAAGCCGTTGAACTGCTGGGCACCATGCAGGGCGGTTACAATATTCACCCGCTGATTGATGCACTGGACGATGCTAAACTGGCGCCGATCGCCGCCAAAGCGCTGTCCCATACCCTGCTGATGTTCGATAACTTCTACGACGTAGAAGAGAAAGCCAAAGCGGGTAACGAGTACGCTAAACAGGTTATGAAATCCTGGGCTGACGCCGAGTGGTTCCTGAACCGTCCGCAGCTGGCTGAGAAAATCACCGTTACCGTATTCAAGGTTACCGGCGAAACCAACACCGATGACCTGTCTCCGGCACCAGATGCCTGGTCCCGCCCGGATATCCCGCTGCACGCGCTGGCGATGCTGAAAAACGCCCGTGAAGGTATCGAGCCGGACCAGCCGGGTTCCGTTGGCCCGATTAAGCAAATTGAAGCGCTTCAGCAAAAAGGCTTCCCGCTGGCCTACGTCGGTGACGTGGTGGGGACAGGCTCTTCGCGTAAATCCGCCACCAACTCGGTGCTGTGGTTTATGGGCGACGATATCCCGAATGTGCCGAACAAGCGCGGCGGCGGTCTCTGCCTCGGCGGCAAAATTGCACCTATCTTCTTCAATACCATGGAAGATGCGGGCGCGCTGCCAATTGAAGTGGACGTGAACAACCTGAATATGGGCGACGTGATTGACGTTTACCCGTTCAAAGGCGAAGTGCGTAACCACGAAACCAACGAACTGCTGGCAAGCTTCGAGCTGAAAACCGATGTGCTGGTTGATGAAGTCCGCGCCGGCGGCCGTATTCCGCTGATCATCGGTCGCGGCCTGACCACGAAAGCGCGTGAGGCGCTGGGTCTGTCGCACAGCGACGTATTCCGTCAGGCAAAAGACGTGGCGGAAAGCAGCCGCGGCTACTCGCTGGCGCAGAAAATGGTTGGCCGCGCCTGCGGCGTTGCCGGTATTCGTCCGGGCGCTTACTGTGAACCGAAGATGACCTCCGTTGGTTCCCAGGATACCACCGGTCCGATGACCCGTGATGAACTGAAAGACCTGGCGTGCCTTGGTTTCTCTGCCGACCTGGTGATGCAGTCCTTCTGCCACACGGCGGCCTATCCGAAGCCGGTTGACGTCACCACGCACCATACGCTGCCAGACTTCATTATGAACCGTGGCGGTGTTTCTCTGCGCCCGGGCGATGGCGTTATCCACTCCTGGCTGAACCGTATGCTGCTGCCGGATACCGTCGGTACCGGTGGTGACTCTCATACCCGTTTCCCGATTGGTATCTCCTTCCCGGCGGGCTCTGGTCTGGTGGCTTTTGCCGCCGCGACCGGCGTCATGCCGCTGGATATGCCGGAATCGGTGCTGGTTCGCTTCAAAGGCAAGATGCAGCCGGGGATCACCCTGCGCGATCTGGTCCATGCGATCCCGCTGTACGCGATTAAGCAGGGGCTGCTGACCGTTGAGAAGAAAGGGAAGAAAAACATCTTCTCCGGACGCATTCTGGAAATTGAAGGTCTGCCGGATCTGAAAGTTGAGCAGGCGTTTGAGCTGACCGATGCTTCCGCAGAACGTTCTGCTGCCGGCTGTACCATTAAGCTGAATCAGGAACCGATCGTTGAGTATCTGAACTCCAACATCGTCCTGCTGAAGTGGATGATCGCAGAAGGCTACGGCGATCGCCGTACGCTGGAGCGTCGCATCCAGGGGATGGAAAAATGGCTGGCGGATCCGCAGCTGCTGGAAGCGGATGCCGATGCCGAGTATGCCGCGGTGATCGATATCGATCTGGCGGATATCAAAGAGCCTATCCTGTGTGCGCCGAACGATCCGGACGATGCGCGTCTGCTGTCCGACGTGCAGGGTGAGAAGATTGACGAAGTCTTCATCGGTTCCTGCATGACCAACATCGGCCACTTCCGTGCCGCCGGTAAGCTGCTGGACAGTCACAAAGGCCAGCTGCCAACTCGCCTGTGGGTGGCTCCGCCAACCCGTATGGATGCGGCACAGCTGACTGAAGAAGGCTACTACAGCGTGTTTGGTAAGAGCGGTGCGCGTATCGAAATCCCTGGCTGTTCCCTGTGTATGGGTAACCAGGCGCGCGTGGCGGACGGTGCGACGGTGGTTTCCACTTCAACCCGTAACTTCCCGAACCGTTTAGGCACCGGCGCTAACGTCTATCTGGCCTCTGCGGAGCTGGCTGCGGTCGCTTCCCTGCTCGGCAAACTGCCGACGCCGGAAGAGTACCAGACCTTCGTCGCTCAGGTCGATAAGACCGCGGCGGATACCTATCGCTATCTGAACTTCAACCAGCTGGAACAGTACACTGATAAAGCGGATGGTGTGATTTTCCAGACCGCGGTATAAGCGAATCTTGCTGCTCAAAGCCACTCTTCGGAGTGGCTTTTTTATTGCTGCGCTAAACGCACGCCGATTGCCGTCGGCATCGGGCAAAGGCGCAGGGATTTGACGCCGGCAGAGCTGCATTGGGTAAAGAAAGGGGGGAATAATGCCCGCCGGTTGGCGGTAAGATGACCGGTTAACTGACCGAGGCGCTTTTATTTGCTGTTGCTCTATCTGGTCCACTTTTTTTCTGCCCGGGTGCTGCGATAATTACCCTATGGGTACAATGTAGCGGTGACGCATTGCCCTTGCAGAGGAAGACACTATGGATTACGAATTTCTGCGCGATATTACCGGAGTGGTAAAGGTGCGAATGTCGATGGGCCACGAGGTGGTGGGGCACTGGTTTAACGAAGAGGTGAAAGATAACCTCGCCCTGCTGGATGAAGTGGAACAGGCCGCGCGCACTGTAAAAGGCAGCGAGCGTTCCTGGCAGCGTGCCGGACATGAATACACGCTATGGCTGGATGGCGAAGAGGTGATGATTCGCGCCAATCAGCTGGAGATTTCAGGTGATGAAATCGAAGAGGGGATGAGCTACTACGACGAAGAAAGCCTCTCTCTGTGCGGCGTTGAGGATTTTTTACAGGTGGTGGCCGCGTACCGCGAGTTTGTCAGCAAAGCCTGACCCCCTTCATGCATTCACGCCGGGAGCCGAACTCCCGGCTTTTTTTTGCCCTGACTGATTATAATCATTTTGCCACTGCGATCGCGCGCTATGCGGCCGCTATTGACCGGGCGCCGCTTGCTGGTGTTAGTGAAGTGGCAACCGACGTCGATCGCTCGCAGACGGTACAGAACGCGCTCAAAGAGCAGAACGTTACCCTCAGACGGGTTCAGCCCGAGTCACGGCGCCCGCAGGCGCCGTCGAATGTTCAGATGGCAGGGATATTTCTGGCGTAGTAAATTTCCCGCATCTCTTTCCACAGAAGATCGGTGATGGACTTGCGCTCTTCTGCGCTGAGATCTTCGGGTCTGGTGTGGAACATGTAGTGCTTCAGATCGAACTCTTTCAGCAGCATCTTGGTGTGGAAGATATTTTCCTGGTAGACATTGACGTCCACCATGTCATACAGCGCTTTCATGTCCTCGGACATAAAGTTCTGAATGGAATTGATTTCATGGTCAATGAAGTGCTTCATACCATTGATATCACGGGTAAAACCGCGGACGCGATAATCAATAGTGACAATGTCAGATTCCAGCTGGTGGATAAGATAATTCAGCGCGTTAAGCGGTGAGATAACCCCGCAGGTGGAGACTTCGATGTCGGCACGGAAGGTGCACAGTCCGCCCTCCGGATGGCTTTCCGGGTAGGTATGCACGCAGATATGGCTTTTGTCGAGGTGGGCGACTACGGCTTCCGGGAGCGGGCCCGGGTGTTCGCTCTGGTCGATAAGCTGTGGGTCAACGGGTTCTTCACTGACCAGGATCGTCACGCTGGCGCCCTGAGGTTCATAATCCTGGCGAGCAATGTTCAGAATATTGGCGCCGATGATCGAGCAGGTCTCTGACAAAATCTCGGTCAGACGGTTGGCGTTATAGAGTTCATCGATATAGGCGATGTAGCCATCGCGCTCCTCTGCCGTTTTGACATAGCAGATATCGTAAATACAAAAACTCAGGCTCTTGGTCAGGTTGTTAAAGCCATGCAGCTTCAGTTTTTTCAATTTAGTTCACCCCCTTACTGAGGATCGCTGGCGGACAGCGCATCCTGTAAATATTGCGGTAGGGCAAATGCCGCCTTGTGAATAGCCGGATTATAGTAACGGCACTTCAGGTTCGCTTTGTGAAAACGCGCCTGGATAATTTCATTGGACAGGTCGCGCAGGGCATCATTATCGGTCGCCCATGCGAAGGTCATAATGCCGCCATAGTAGGTCGGAATCGCGGCCTGATAGAAGCTGACATCGCTGAAATAGTGGCCGAGCTTGCGGTGGCTGTCGATCGCTTCATCCTGCTGCAGGAAGCAGACGCCGTTTTGGGCAACAAAAATACCGCCGGGATTCAGGCAGCGTTTGCAACCTTCGTAAAAGGCCGAGGTGAACAGGCTCTCGCCGGGACCGATAGGGTCGGTGCAGTCGGAGATGATCACATCAAACGTTTGCGTCGTCTGGTTAACAAAATTGACGCCATCGTCAATCACCAGCGTAAAGCGCGGATCGTCATAGGCGCCCGCATTGTGATTTGGCAGATACTGGCGGCAGAACGAGACCACGCCAGCGTCGATTTCGACCATGGTGATGGTTTCGATGGTGCTGTGACGAGAGACTTCTCGCAGCATTGCGCCGTCACCGCCGCCGATGATCAGCACGTGTTTTGCCTGGCCGTGGGCCATCAGCGGGACATGGGTCATCATCTCATGATAGATAAACTCATCGCGTTCGGTGGTTTGTACCACGCCGTCCAGCGCCATCACGCGGCCAAAGGCTGCGTTCTCAAAAATGATCAAATCCTGGTGATCGGTCTTTTCGTGATACAGCACATTATCAACCGCAAAATACTGACCGAAATGGTCGTGCAGTGTTTCATGCCACAGATTGTTATCAGCCACGGGCGGATTCCTCCATTGTGAACATCCGGTACACTCGAAAAAACGAGCGCAACATCATAGCCAACTATAGATGATGATGCACGGCGGATATTTCAGCCGTTCGCATGGCGCAGGGCTGAATAGCAGGAATATTGCCGGGCTGCGGGATGGGGGGAGCAGGCCACCTTGTACAGGCGGCGGGATTGCGACCGGGCCCGACGGGTGGCCTATTTAACGTAAGCGAGCAGGCTCAGCGAATCGCGGGCCAGCGCCTTGCATTTTTTCGTGGTGGGGATTTTGATACCGCTGAGATCGCGGTAGCTGTCTTCACCGAGCGCCTTCATATTGAAGCTGTCATAGTTGCTCAGATCCCATTGGTTCTGTTGAGCAAAAAAGACCAGCGCGCGACGAATTTGGGTATTCGGCAGATTCTGGTAACCGCAGTCGTTTTTCAGGAAGACAAATACCGCCGTTAAATCAGCCATATCTTCCGCTTCGGACTCGCTTAACGCATAGCTATTGGCGGATAGAGCAAGCAGGCTGCCGAGCACTATTGTTCTGAAAAGCGTCTTCATTTTCTCTACCATTGAATCACGGACGCTCAAAGTTAGCATACTTCTTTACACTACGTAGAGCTTTATTCTTACTCTTCTGCTTGACCTTCCTGTTGGTGGAAGGTTTAAGCTCAAAAGTTCACCAGCAGAATAAAAAGGATGTGAAAATGCAACGTCGTGAATTTATCAAATTAACCGCAGCGGCCGGCGTATTCAGCGCGCTGCCGCTCTGGAGCCGTTCGGTTTTCGCCGCCAGCCGCCCGGCTCTGCCGGTGCCTAATCTGCTGACCGCCGACGCACGTAATCGCATCACATTAACGATCCAGGCCGGAAAAACGCAGTTTGGTCCGCATCAGGCGACCACCTGGGGTTATAACGGCAATCTGCTGGGGCCGGCGCTGAAGCTCAAAAAAGGGGAGGCGGTGACCGTGGATATTCACAACCGCCTGGCCGAAGAGACGACCGTTCACTGGCATGGGCTGGAGGTGCCGGGTGAGGTCGACGGCGGTCCACAGGGGATCATTGCGCCAGGCGCCTCCCGCAGCGTGAATTTTACTCCCAGCCAGCGGGCCGCCACCTGCTGGTTCCACCCGCACCAGCATGGAAAAACCGGTCGCCAGGTGGCGATGGGGCTGGCGGGGCTGGTACTGATTTCTGATGAAGAAAGCGAGCAGCTGCTGCTGCCGAAGCAGTGGGGGATCGATGACGTACCGGTGATTGTGCAGGATAAGCGTTTTACCGCTGCCGGGGAGATTGATTATCAGCTCGACATGATGAGCGCGGCGGTCGGCTGGTTTGGCGATACCTTACTGGCGAACGGGGCACTCTATCCTGAACACGCCGCGCCGCGCGGCTGGCTTCGCTTGCGTTTACTGAACGGTTGTAACGCCCGCTCGCTGAATTTCTCCACCAGCGATAACCGGCCGATGTACGTTATCGCCAGCGACGGTGGACTGCTTGCCGAGCCGGTGAAGGTCACCGGGCTGCCGGTATTAATGGGTGAGCGCTTTGAAGTTCTGGTGGATACCCGCGATGGTAAAGCCTTCGATCTGATCACCTTGCCGGTGAGCCAGATGGGGATGGCGATCGCGCCGTTCGACAAGCCGCAGCCGGTCTTGCGCATCCAGCCGCTGACGATCCAGGCATCCGGCACACTGCCGGATTCTTTGGTCAGCATGCCGGCGCTGCCGTCGCTGGAGGGGCTGACACAGCGCACGCTCCAGCTGTCGATGGATCCGATGCTGGACATGATGGGAATGCAGGCGCTGATGCAAAAATATGGCGATCAGGCGATGTCCGGCATGAACCACGGTAGCATGATGGATCACGGCAATATGGGTCACGGCATGATGGGCAATATGAGCGACAAGGGGCAGATGAATCATGGCGATATGGGGAACATGAACCACGGCGGCATGGGACAGATGAACCACGGTGCCGACGGTTTCGATTTCCATAATGCTAACCGGATCAATGGCAAAGCCTTTGATATGAATCTCCCGATGTTTGCCGCGGCAAAAGGGCAATATGAGCGTTGGGTGATTTCCGGCAAAGGCGACATGATGCTGCACCCGTTCCATATTCACGGTACCCAGTTCCGTATTCTGTCGGAGAATGGCGCTGCGCCTGCCGCGCATCGTTCCGGCTGGAAAGATACCGTACGGGTTGAGGGGGGCGTCAGTGAAGTGCTGGTGAAGTTCGATCACGAGGCGTCGAAAGAGCATGCCTATATGGCGCACTGCCATCTGCTGGAACATGAAGATACCGGCATGATGCTCGGCTTTACGGTCTAGTTCCCCTTCGCAGGGGATATTATGCACGCGTAAAAAAAGGCCCGGTGTTCACCGGGCCTTCTGTTTTGTTACTGCGTTTTTGCCTGGGGCTTATTTCGCCTCATCAGGCAGCGCATAGGCGACGATATAGTCCCCCATCTTCGTGCCAAACGAGCCGTGGCCGCCTGCGGCGATGACCACATACTGTTTGCCATTCACTTCATAGGTCATTGGCGTCGCCTGGCCGCCTGCCGGCAGACGGGCCTGCCACAGTTTTTCACCGTTGCTCATGTTGTATGCGCGCAGGTAGTTATCGGCGGTAGCGCCAATAAACAGCACGTTGCCCGCGGTGGAGATCGGGCCGCCAAGCATCGGCATACCAAGGTTAAACGGCAGCTGGACCGGCATCGGGAACGGCAGGCTATCCTGCGGCGTACCGATACGTTTTTTCCATACCACTTCGTTGGTCTTCAGATCCAACGCGGAGATGTAACCCCAGGCCGGCTGTTTGCACGGCAGGCCAAACGGCGACAGGAAGGCGTTGAGGGTCACGCCGAACGGTACGCCATACTGCGGCTGGATACCGGATTCGGTACCGGAACCTTTCGCGTCTTTCGGCGGCTCCATCGGATTGCCCGGGCCGCGTGGGATCAGTTTCGATACAAACGGCAGCGCCATTGGGTTGGCGATGGCCACCTGGCGGTTAGGGTCAACGGAAATCCCGCCCCATTCAAACATCCCCAGGTTACCCGGGAAGACCAGCGTGCCTTGTTCTGACGGCGGGGTGAAGATGCCTTCATAACGCAGCTGGTGGAAGATCACGCGGCACACCAGCTGATCGAACATGGTGGCGCCCCACATATCCGCGCCGGTCAAATCTTTCTTCGGACGGAAGCTCAGGTCGGAGAATGGCTGAGTTTTAGAGACATAATCGCCTTTCGCTGCCCCCTGAGGAACCGGTTTTTCCGGTGCCGGGACGACCAGTTCGCCGTTACGACGGTCAAGGACGAAGATATTACCGGTTTTGGCCGGTGCGTAGATGACCGGAACGGTTTTACCGTTAACGTCGATATCCGCCAGCGTAGGCTGAGACGGCATATCCATGTCCCACAGATCGTGGTGAACGGTCTGATAGCTCCATACCAGTTTACCGGTGGTCGCGTTCAGCGCCACGATAGAGCTGGCGTAGCGTTCCTGCTCCGGCGTACGGTTACCGCCCCAGATGTCCGGAGTGGTCACGCCCATCGGCAGGTACACGAGGTCCAGCTTCGCATCATAGGCCGCAGGCGCCCAGGAGTTCGGGGAGTTCAGCGTGAAGTGATGTTCATCATCCGGAATGGCGTTCGGATCTTTCGCGCCCGGATCGAAGACCCACAGCAGTTTACCGGTGTTGACATCAAAGCCGCGAATGACGCCCGACGGTTCGCGCGTCGAGAAGTTATCGGTCACGGCACCGGCAATGATAATGGTGGTATCGGTCACGATCGGTGGCGACGTCGGTTCGTACATCCCCGGCGTGGTGACCGGCATGTTGGTCTGCAGGTTGAGAATCCCTTTGTTGGCAAAGGATTCGCACAGCTGGCCGTTGTCGGCGTTAATGGCGAACAGGCGACCATCGTTGACCGGCAGGATAATCCGGCGCGGACAGTTGGCGACGACATCTGCCGGCGCGTTGTCTGCTTTCGCTTCGTGATAAGAGACGCCGCGGCAGGTGACGTGCTGGAAGGACGGATCCGCGTTCAGCTGCGGGTCAAAGTGCCATTTTTCTTTCCCGGTAGCCGCATCAAGGGCAAACAGACGCTGGTGGGCGGTACACAGGTACAGCATGTTCCCCACTTTAATCGGCGTCACTTCGTTGGTGATTTCACCCGGATCGTTGGGCTGCTTCAGGTCGCCGGTGCGGAATACCCAGGCTTCCTTCAGGTTTTTCACGTTATCGGCGTTGATTTGCTTTAGCGGTGAATAACGTTGGCCTTCCTGGTTACGGCCGTACGCCGGCCAGTCGCCATCGGCAACCGCGGAGATCGGCGCCGCAGGCGTCGCATCGGCATTCAGGGTACCGTTCACTTCCTGCGGATCGTTAAAACCGGCCCAGGTCAGGATACCGCCGCTGATCAGCAGGGCCACAACCAGACCGGCGACCGCGCCGGCCGATGGGATCGGCAGACGACGCCAGACAAAAGGCAAAATGAGCCAGATGCCGAAGAAGACCAGAATATCGCTACGCGGCGTAAGCGCCCAGAAGTCAAAGCCGACTTCCCAGACGCCCCAGATCATGGTGGCGAGAAGCAGCGCGGCATAGAGCCAGAGCGCTGCGCGTTTGCCCCGCAACAGCATCACGGTGACGGCCAGCATGACGAGGCCAGCAATAGGGTAATACCAGGAGCCGCCAATGGCCGCCAGCCATACCCCACCAATAAGAAGATACAGGCCGCAGAACGCTGCAAAGAGAGCTGTCAGCGTCACGAGAAGCCGTGATTGTTGAGACTTTGTTTCTGCCATAGAAAGACACTCGGTTGTTTGTTAATTTTTTAATTGCAATTAATTATAGGATTTAACAAGTGTGATCGGAATCACAAAATGGGCTTTATTATTCCCTGCATCGCATATTTCTTTTTACTGGTATACTGCATAGCTTGCCGGTCAATGTCGGTGCATTCGCAGCGGTGTTGATGATTTATCTTAAGAATCAAATGGTTAGTTTAATGAAACATACTGTAGAAGTGATGATCCCGGAAGCCGAGATCAAAGCGCGTATCGCCGAACTGGGTCGTCAAATCAACGAATGCTACAAAGACAGCGGCAGCGAGATGGTGCTGGTGGGGCTGCTGCGCGGCTCATTTATGTTTATGGCCGATCTGTGTCGTGAAGTACAGGTGCCGCATGAAGTCGATTTTATGACCGCCTCCAGCTACGGCAGCGGCATGTCGACGACCCGTGACGTTAAAATCCTGAAAGATCTGGATGAAGACATTCGCGGTAAAGACGTATTGATTGTGGAAGACATTATCGATTCCGGCAACACGCTGTCTAAAGTGCGTGAAATTCTCAGCCTGCGTGAGCCGAAATCTCTGGCTATTTGTACGCTGCTGGACAAGCCTAGCCGCCGTGAAGTGAACGTGCCGGTAGAGTTTGTTGGCTTTGCTATCCCGGATGAGTTCGTGGTCGGCTACGGGATTGATTACGCTCAGCGCTATCGCCATCTGCCGTACGTCGGCAAAGTGGTGCTGCTGGACGAGTAAGGTTTCATGCAACCCCGGACGATGGCGCACCGCGCTGCCGGGGTTTTCTGAAGCGGGCGGCTTACTTGTGGTTGACGTGTTTGCTCTTGAGGTTGGAAATTCCGTGGCGGTAGCGCTGTTCAAGGGTTTCGCGGCTGACGGCAGTCACATCAAGATCGCGTAACAGCCCGTCATGGATACCGTAGGCCCAGCCGTGGATGGTGACCTTCTGACCCCGCTTCCACGCCGACTGCATAATGGTCGAGTGGCCCAGGTTATAAACCTGCTCCATCACGTTCAGTTCACATAATGTATCCAGTCGACGCTCTTCAGGCATTTCGCCCAGCAGCGAACTGTGTTTGAACCAGATATCGCGAATATGCAGCAGCCAGTTGTCGATAAGCCCCAGCTCGGTGTTTTCTACTGCCGCCTGCACGCCGCCGCAGCCGTAGTGGCCGCAGATGATGATATGCTCGACTTCCAGCACGTCAACGGCATACTGCACCACGGAAAGACAGTTCAGGTCGGTATGAATCACCAGATTAGCGACGTTACGATGGACAAACAGTTCACCGGGCTCAAGGCCGGTTAACCGTTCCGCAGGAACACGGCTATCAGAACATCCAATCCACAGAAAGCGTGGCTTCTGCGCTTGTGACAATTTTGCGAAAAAGCCGGGGTCTTCTTCCACCAGCATTTTTGACCATAGTGCATTATTGCTGATGAGTGTATCTATATCATTCATGGACGTTTACGGCCTGTAACCAAGTAAGTGCGTTGGGCTAATATAGGTTAACCTCACTTTATTTAAAACAACCCATCGCGTGTCATGACACGAGAAGAGATATTTAATGACCATTGCTCTGGAATTAAAACAGCTCACCAAGACCTACCCCGGCGGGGTTCAGGCGCTTCGGGGAATCGATCTGCAGGTGGAAGCAGGGGATTTTTATGCGCTGCTCGGCCCTAACGGGGCGGGGAAATCCACCACGATTGGCATTATCAGTTCGCTGGTAAATAAAACCTCCGGTGAGGTCAACGTCTTTGGCTACGACCTGCAAAAGGACGTGGTGAACGCCAAGCGTCAGCTCGGGCTGGTGCCGCAGGAGTTCAACTTCAACCCGTTTGAAACCGTCCAGCAGATCGTCGTTCACCAGGCCGGCTACTACGGCGTGGAGTATAAAGAAGCGCTTCTGCGCAGCGAAAAGTACTTAAAACAGCTCGATCTGTGGGAAAAGCGCAACGAACGTGCACGGATGCTCTCCGGCGGGATGAAACGACGCCTGATGATTGCCCGCGCGTTGATGCATGAACCCAAACTGCTGATCCTTGATGAACCCACCGCAGGGGTGGATATCGAACTTCGCCGCTCGATGTGGGGTTTTCTCAAGGATTTGAACGATAAAGGCACCACCATCATCCTGACCACCCATTACCTGGAAGAGGCGGAGATGCTGTGCCGCAATATCGGGATTATTCAACGCGGAGAGCTGGTGGAAAACACCTCGATGAAGGCGCTGCTTGCCAAGTTGAAATCAGAAACGTTCATCCTTGATCTGGCGCCGAAAAGCCCGCTGCCGACGCTGGAAGGTTACCAGTATCGCCTGGTGGATACCTCCACGCTGGAAGTCGAAGTGCTGCGCGAGCAGGGGATTAACAGCGTATTTGCCCAGCTGAGTGCTCAGGGAGTTCAGGTGTTAAGTATGCGTAACAAAGCCAACCGGCTGGAAGAGCTGTTTGTCACGCTGGTGCATGACAGAAAAGGAGAATCAGCATGATGCAGCTTTATTGGGTCGCGCTGAAAAGCATCTGGGCCAAGGAAATTCACCGCTTTATGCGTATCTGGATCCAGACGCTGGTACCGCCGGTGATCACCATGACCCTCTATTTTGTCATCTTTGGCAATTTGATCGGCTCGCGGATCGGTGAAATGCATGGCTTTACCTATATGCAGTTTATTGTGCCGGGTCTGATCATGATGGCGGTCATCACCAACGCCTATGCCAACGTGGCCTCCTCGTTCTTCAGCGCGAAATTTCAGCGCAACATCGAAGAGCTGCTGGTGGCGCCGGTGCCGACGCACGTGGTCATCGCCGGCTATGTTGGTGGTGGGGTGGCGCGCGGGCTGTGCGTAGGGATTCTGGTTACCGCGATATCGTTGTTCTTCGTGCCGTTCCAGGTGCATTCCTGGCTGTTCGTTGGGCTGACGCTGATGCTGACCGCGGTCCTCTTCTCGCTGGCGGGATTGCTAAACGCGGTTTTTGCCAAAACCTTTGATGATATCAGCCTGATCCCCACCTTCGTGCTGACGCCGCTGACCTACCTCGGCGGGGTGTTTTACTCCCTGACTCTGCTGCCGCCATTCTGGCAGGCGCTGTCGCACCTTAACCCGATTGTTTACATGATCAGCGGCTTCCGCTACGGATTCCTCGGTATCAACGATGTTCCGCTGATGACGACTTTTGGCGTGCTGGTGGTGTTTATTGTTCTGTTCTACGCCCTGTGCTGGTATCTGATCCAGCGTGGACGCGGTCTGCGCAGCTAACCGCGCATCGGCAAATAGCGCCTGGCCGCCAGGCGAGGCGCTATCCGCTAATCTTGACTGCCATCACTCATCTGCGTCATCCCCTTTGTTACAGTGTTTCTCTGCTAAGGAGGCTGTCTATGTTGGGTTGGGTGATTACCTGTCATGATGAGAAGGCGGAGGAACTGCTGGATCGTCTGGAAAAAAAGTTTGGTCCGCTGGCGCAATGCCGGGCGGTAAATTACTGGCGTAATCTTAGCAGCAATATGTTGAGCCGGATGATGTGCGATGCGCTGCACGCCACGGACAGCGGCGATGGCGTGATTTTTTTGACCGACCACACCGGAGCACCTCCCTATCGCGTGGCGGCCCTGATGAGCCATAAACATACCCATTGTGAAGTGATCTCCGGTATCAACTATCCATTACTGGAGCGTATGTATCTCCTGCGCTACACCCTGAGCAGCGAAGCGTTTCGCGAGGCGATCGTAAGCAGCGGAGGCCCGGTCGTCAGCAGCCTCTGGCACCAACAGCAAAAAAATCCGCCTTTCCGCCTGCGCCATGATGCGTTCGGGAATTAAGCATTGGTATTGATGCCGCTTTTGTTACAATGGCGGCTGATTTCTTTAGCGGTCCGACCTGCATGTTTGTCCGAATTGTTGCCCTGTTCCTTTTACTGACATCGCTCAGCGCTTCAGCCAGCCTGCTTAGCCAGCAGGGTACCCCCGCCCGCTATATGCAGACCACGGAAGATGCGGTTATCTGGGCGCAGGTCGGAAATGACGTGGTGAGCGTGGGGAACATTCGGGCCGGGCAAATTATCGCCGTGGTGCCGACGTCCGCCGATTATTATGAATTCAGCTTCGGTTTCGGCACCGGCTTTATCGATAAAGGCCACCTCGAACCGGTGCAAGGCAAGCAGCGGGTTGAAGACAATCTCGGCGATTTGCATAAACCGCTGAGCAACCAGAATCTGCTCACCTGGAAAGATACGCCGGTGTACGATGCGCCTTCCGTCGGTAGCGCGCCGTTTGGCACCCTGGCGAATAATCTGCGCTATCCCATTATCAGCAAGCTGAAAGACCGTCTCAACCAGACCTGGTTTCAAATTCGCATTGGTAACCGGCTGGCGTGGGTCAGCAGCCTGGATGCTCAGGAAGATCGCGGTATCCCGATGCTGACCTACCATCACATTCTGCGCGATGAAGAGAACACCCGTTTTCGCCACACCTCTACCACGACTTCGGTACGCGCCTTCAGCAACCAGATGACCTGGCTCCGCGACCGGGGCTACACTACGCTGACGATGTATCAGCTGGAAGGCTATCTGCGTAATAAAATCAATCTGCCGGCCCGCTCGGTGGTGATTACCTTTGACGATGGTCTGAAGTCGGTTAACCGCTACGCGTACCCGATTCTGAAGCAGTATGGCTTTCACGCGACGGCATTTATTATCTCATCGCGTATCAAACGCCACCCGCAGAAATGGGAGCCGAAATCGCTGCAGTTTATGAGTGTTTCCGAGCTGAAGCAGATTCAGGACGTTTTTGATATACAGTCCCATACCCACTTCCTGCACCGGGTTGATGCCCTGCATCATCCGATTCTGTTGAGTCGCAGCTACCATAATGTGCTGTTCGATTTTGAGCGTTCGCGGCGCGCGCTTGCCCAGTTTAATCCGCACGTGCTGTATCTCTCTTATCCGTTTGGCGGCTATAACGCGACGGCGGTCAGGGCGGCGAACGACGCCGGTTTTCATATGGCGGTGACCACGGTGAGAGGGAAGGTGAAGCCGGGCGATAACCCGTTCTTACTAAAAAGACTCTATATTCTGCGGACCGATTCGCTGGAGACGATGTCGCGATTGATCAGCAATCAGCCGCAGGGATAAATGGTGTCGGTGATACGAAACCGGCCACCCCGCGAATAAATTCCTGACAAGGTGTTTCAGAGATCATCTTATTTATTTTCAGAATTTGTTGTCTGGCATGAAGTCCATTTTTTATTTATGGTTATTTGATTTAATACGCCCACAATACAAGTAACAGCGCCATTAACTGCTTTCGGTACCGTACAGGTGTACTAATGAAACCAATACAATACGTACTATTATGGTTTGGGCAAGCATTGCTGTTTACAGTTGTGTTTGTCCTGTTATACGTGCTGATACCAGAAATAAAGATGTACAGACTGATTACGGAATCAACAGGATTTATGTCTGATTTTACATGGGATAAGTATTATTTTTTGGCTCTTTGCGTTGCTTCCCTGCTCATCGTGGCAATAGTGGTTTATATAACGGTTTTAATTAAAAGGCGTTAATCCTGAACAGATTAACGCCTAATAAACTCTGTGCGTGTCTGGCGGGGATTTTCAGATGCGTACCTGATGTAACATCGCATCTTGATAGTGAATAGTTTGTGCATTATATATATAATGTTTTGGTTATTTTCATTTCTAAACTGTCGCATAATTTCTTCCCGGATGGAATGATAAGCAACTGCTGAACTATTATATCAGTTCACTGTTTCCTTTTGTGATGATGAAGAGTATAGTAATTATATACATAGTTAACTATCTTACGAATATAATCCCCCGATTCAATGCTTCCTAATAACACCATTAGTGCTGTGATTGTTTTAAATAAAAATAATTTTGGTTCCGTTGGGTATTCAGCTATAAGGATTATCTCTATAAAAACCAAAAAGAACCACAAATTCACAACGCTTTTTTCAAGGCAATAGGGATACTTAAACATGCCTCCTCTTTTATAACGCCATGGTTTATGTGAGAGTATATTTCTATAGATAAACTCCAGGATTACTCTGGTGCCAATGAAACTCTGAACTATGATCAACATTCCCAAATAAATGTTTTTCTCTGAATATACATCGGCCTTCCATAAAATATTCATGGCAATAATTGGTGATAATAACGCATATGAGAAAGCTTCAATTTTTTTATATCTGTTCATATTTTTTTTCCAAAAAAAATGAGAAATTTGAACTAATTCAATTGATCGCATTTTAATTAGGTTTTCTCGGCGTGTAATTTATCTGTAAGGTTGCAAGTCAGATAATTATCAAATTACCAACAACAGCGCCTCACTCCTCCCAGAACACCGCTGATAACTCCGTCAGTTACCGCACTTCATCCCAATAGCCAAGGATATTTGGCCACCAAATAAATGATTTTAGAATCAAAATAAACACTGGGGCCAGTAATGTATTCTTTAATGTAATATTTTACCTATTACGATAAAAGTCGAAGTAGAGATAACTGATTAACAGATACAATGCCAGGGTTATCATCTTGAGAACAATAAGGCACATCATTCAGACAACAAAACACCACAGTCTTTTTATACATTAACCTTAGGTCATTACCCCTCCAGACTATAGATACTGATTATAATTTCAGTGGATCGTGAGGGAATGACTAATTCAGATGTTCTAAATAAAAAGATGGCCATCATAAAGTCAAAGGTCTTTCGCACTTAGTTATTAATTTTTGTTGTTACCGTTTTAATGTAGATATTTTTACATACTCAAAGATTGACTAAGATCAAACATAGGTCAGCAATTTAAAAAAACAAAAAAATTGATAAGTCAGTAAATTTAAGAGTGTGATTAACCATAAAATAAAAATATAAAGGCATTACGTGCTGATTAGTTATTATTCGTGAGTGCATTCAATTGAATAGCACCAAAATTTTTATGGTAATATAAATTTATAAATATTCATGAGATCTATTTAATTTGGTTGGGATGTTGCTGTTAATTATGGTTAAGGGTTTTTTATGATGAAGAAATTAAAGTGTAAATGTGGATCATCTCCGATTTCAGAATACCCATGCCATGATTTTATCGCATAGATCTTTTCCTTAATGGGAAAGGTAGTGAACAGTGAGGAGATGAGAATCAGCCAGTTAAATTAGGACGCGGAAAAGTATCAGAATCAATATAATTTTTTACTTTCCGGAATAGCTGCTGTGAATACAACTACACCTTTATCAGACCGGGTCCGCCTCGAGAGTGTAGGCTGGTCACTTTCCTGGCGAAATTTTTTCAATCGCGCCACATCGCCCGGCATCAAAGGATATGGGGGTTGTGCCGTGCAATACTTACCACAGACGTTCGATATGATTCACCGCGGAGAAGATCTGGCTGATAAAAATCCACCTGTGAATATTCTGCCACCAGTGAGTGGATGAAGCATTACGCTAAGGTGGTAGCGTAAAAGTTGGCCCGGTCCCCTGGCACAGGTTTACTTCAGAAAGGTGCTTCTTACTTTGACCGGCCATCCGGTGTGGTATCGCACCAATGGTCTTGATGGAGGTGGGAAGAGTGTGATGATGAGGTAATATTTATACCGTGATAAACGGTGCCCCGCCTGGGCGACGCACCGTCAGCTATCGGCTATCAGGCAACCTGTACCGGAATGGCTTTTGCCTGGCGCTTCATTTCGTTGTCGCCTTCAAAATAGGCCACTTTCGGCTGCCAGCGGCGGGCTTCTTCATCAGGCATGGTGACGAAGCTGGCAATAATCAGAATGTCACCCACGCTGGCGCAGTGCGCGGCAGCGCCGTTCACCGAAATGATTCGCGAGCCACGTTCGGCGGCAATGGCATAGGTGGAGAAACGGTTGCCGTTGGTCACGTTCCAGATGTGGATCGCTTCGTTTTCAAGAATACCGGACGCATCCAGAAAATCCTGGTCAATGGCGCAGGAACCTTCATAGTGCAGGTCGGCCTGCGTGACTTTAACGCGGTGGAGTTTACCCTGCAGCATATTACGAATCATGATGTCTACCTTTCTTCCCCTCCTGCTTCAGAGTGCAGGGCCGTGGCGGGCGAGCGACTTTCCCCTGATGGGGGACGGTAGTGCTCTTGCCTGCCGCCGGTCTGCAACCGGATTAGTCAGGGTCTATACCTTAATGATACGAAGCGGACATGACATCCGCTTTGAGTAAATGTCCGGCAATATTGCCAGATTTTTAACCCTTGTCTACTGACCCAGCTCGACGATGTGGTTATCGATCAACCGCGCCTGTCCCAACCATGCGGCCATCAGGATCACCGCACGTTTACTGGTTTCCGTCAGCTCCAGCAGCGTATCCGCATCCCGGATCTGGATATCGTCGGCGCGGAAGCCTTTCTCGTTCAGCTCCTGCCCGGCAAGGGTAATGATTTCATCCAGGTTACGTTCACCGGCGGCAAGCTTACCGGCGACGGCGCTCAGCACTTTATACAGGCCCGGCGCAATTTTACGCTGCTCTGCGGTGAGGTAGCCGTTGCGTGAGCTCAGCGCCAAACCATCTTTAGCACGAATAATCGGCACGCCGATTATCTCAATATCGTAACCCATGTCGGCAACCATTTTACGAATCAGCGCCAGCTGCTGGAAGTCCTTCTCGCCAAAGCAGGCGACATCCGGCTGGACCAGGTTAAACAGCTTGCTGACGATGGTCGATACGCCGCGGAAGTGGCCTGGACGACTGGCACCCTCGAGCATGGTCGACAGCCCCGGGACATCCACATAGGTCTGGTTTTCGGTACCGTGCGGATAGATCTCTGCCGGCGCGGGGGCGAAAACAAAATCCACCTTACGTTTGTTCAGCTTTTCGCAATCATCCTGCAGCGTACGCGGGTAGCGCGACAGATCGTCAGGGCGGTCGAACTGCATCGGGTTGACGAAAATAGTGACCACCACGACATCGGCGCTGGCTTTTGCGGTATCCACCAGCTGCATATGGCCGTCGTGCAGGTTGCCCATAGTGGGAACCAGCGCGATACGCTTACCTTCCTGGCGCAAACGGCGGATATGCTGGCGCAGCAGCGGCAGGGATTCAATAATCAGCACAACAAGACTCCTTAATGGAAACTGTGTTCTTCGCCCGGATAAACGCCGGACTCCACGTCGGCAATATACTGCCGCACTGCGGCGCGCATGTCGCCCGCTTCAGCCAGGAAATTTTTAGCAAATTTAGGAATATGGCCGCCGGTGATCCCGAAAGCGTCGTGCATCACCAGAATTTGACCATCGGTGACGTTGCCTGCACCAATGCCGATAACCGGAATGGTTAACGCCTCGGTAATACGCTGAGCCAGCTCGACCGGGACGCACTCAAGGACCAGCAGCTGTGCGCCTGCCGCTTCCAGTGCCAGCGCGTCGTCGAACAGCGCCTGCGCCGCATCGCCGCGGCCCTGCACTTTATAGCCGCCGAAAATATTGACCGACTGTGGGGTCAGGCCAAGGTGGCCACAAACCGGCACCGCGCGTTCCGCCAGCATTTTCACCGTTTCCGCAAGCCAGGCGCCGCCTTCAAGCTTGACCATGTTAGCGCCCGCGCGCATCACGATGGCGGCGTTAGCAAAAGTCTGTTCCGGGGTGGCATAGGCCATAAACGGCAGGTCGGCGAGCAGCAGGCAAAGGGGGGCGCCGCGACGTACCGCCTGGGTGTGATAGGCGATATCTTCCACGGTCACCGGCAAGGTCGAGTCGTGCCCCTGCACCGTCATGCCCAGCGAATCCCCTACCAGCATCACGTTGATCCCTTCATCGGCAAACAGCTTCGCAAAGCTGTAGTCATAGGCGGTGATGGTGGCGAAGCGCTGCTTCTCCTGTTTGCATTTCTGCAGCAGGGCGATAGTGGTCGGTTTCATAACGTTTCCTGATGATGAAAGTCATATTAACCGGCATTCTAACAGCAGCATTCAGAGGGGCAATGGTTTTAGGCAATCGATAACGACGATCGCCGTAATGGCTAACAATGGGGAAGGGGGCTCTACCAGATTGCCGGCTTTTCGGCACCGAGGTTTTCCAGCACGTCACGCAAAGCGGTGCCATCGGGGAAATGGAGCGTCGGGGCAATCTCGTACAGCGGCCACAGCATAAAACCGCGGTTTTTCATATCGTAGTGCGGTACCGTCAGGCGCTCGCTGTTTATCACCGCATCGCCAAACAGCATGATATCGAGATCCAGCGTACGGGGGCCCCAGCGTTCGGCTTTGCGTTGACGGCCCTGCTGCAGCTCGATGCGCTGGGTATGATCCAGCAGGGCTTCCGCCTGCAGATGCGTGTCCAGGGCGACGGTGGCGTTGAGGTAGTCAGGCTGATCCTGCGGTCCCAGCGGCGGCGTGCGGTAAAAAGAGGAGACGGCGACCATCCGGCTGTCCGGAATGGCAGCCAGCGCCGTCACGGCAGCATTGACCTGCTCCAGAGGAGAGGCCAGATTGCTGCCGATTGCGATGTAGACGCGGGTCATGCACCACCCTGACGCGGGGTGCGTTTGCGCGGGCGACGATGACGGCGGCGCGGCGCGGGTTCGTCATCGAGCTCGTTAAGCATCTCTTTTTGATCTGGCGGCGCGGCAACCTGGAACTCGCCCCACCATTTGGTCAGACGCTGCAGTTCGCCATTTTTCTCGGCGCCGGCACGCAGCTCCAGCAGATCGTAGGCGGCGCGGAATTTCGGATGTTCCATCAGCTTCCACGCGCGTTTGCCCTGGCGGCGGGACATGCGCAGCTGCAGCTGCCAGATATCGCGTACCAGCGTGGTAATACGCTTCGGAATGGCCAGCGTACGGCAGGCTTCATCCAGCACATCGTTCATTGCCAGGGCGAAAGCGTCGTTATAGGCCAGACCGCTCTCCTGGGTGATTTTCTGCGCCATTTCCAGCAGCGGATACCAGAACATGACCGCGAACAGGAACGCCGGGTTAACGCGCATATCGTTATGGATGCGGTTATCGGTATTCTTCAGCACCTGGGTAATGATGTGTTCCATCGGGCTATCGCCGCGCTCGGTAAAGTAGCGGGTGATGGTCGGGAACAGCGGCTGGAACAGGTTATATTCGCGCAGCAGCATGTAGGTATCATAGCCGTAGCCCGCCTGCAGCAGCTTCAGGACTTCTTCGAACAGACGCGCCGGAGGAACGTCATGGAGCAGTGCGGCAAGACGCGGAATCGGCTCGGCGGTTTCCGCGCTGATGTTCATATTGAGCTTGGCGGCAAAGCGCACAGCGCGCAGCATGCGGACCGGATCTTCGCGGTAGCGGGTTTCCGGATCGCCAATCAGGCGAATCATGCCCTCCTGCAGATCTTTCATGCCGCCGACGTAGTCGCGCACGGTAAAATCAGCCACGCTGTAATACAGGCTGTTAATGGTGAAGTCGCGACGCTGGGCATCTTCTTCGATCGAACCGAAGATGTTGTCGCGCAGCAGCATCCCGTTCTGGCCGCGCTGTGAAGTCACACGATCGGTGGTGTGTCCTTCATGGTGGCCGCGGAAGGTGGCGACTTCGATGATTTCCGGCCCGAACATCACGTGCGCCAGGCGGAAACGACGGCCCACCAGACGACAGTTGCGGAACAGTTTACGAACCTGATCCGGCGTCGCGCTGGTTGTCACGTCAAAATCTTTCGGTTTTTTACCGAGCAGGAGGTCACGTACGCCACCGCCGACGAGATAGGCTTCATAGCCCGCCTTGTTCAGTCGATAGAGCACCTTGAGGGCATTATCACTGATATCTTTGCGGGAAATTGCATGCTGTTCACGCGGGATAACCGTCATATGCGTTTGTTCAACGGCGGCTTCTGCGTCGCGCTCTTCACGGCTTAGCACCTTACGGCAAAAATTAGCGACTCGGGTAAAAATGTTGCACCTCGTAGTGTCAGACGGACTTCAGATCAAAATATTACTCTATGCATTTCGGGTTGCAGCAAGGCGGCAAACTTGTGAGTCCCAGGCGCATAGATCGCTATGTGACCGGGGTGAACAAGTGCACCAACGCAGGAGCAACTTGAAAGGCGACGAGAAAAATAGCGGCTAATCATAGCTCAGCGAGAGTCATTTGAGAATGCTGGATTTTTTGCGGGTCCCAGTTGGCTACCGCATTCTTCAGTAAATCCTCAATACTTAACGCTCGCCATTCCTGCTCAATATCCTGATTAAGAAACATTAACGCCCGCATAATTTCGGGACGCGGATCGCCCTCCGGCAGCGCCGGGGCGTGGTTTTGTTTGGAGAGTTTATTCCCCTGGGCATTCACTGCCAGCGGCAGATGGACATAGTCCGGAGCCTGCCAGCCAAAATGCTGATACAGCGAAATCTGGCGCACCGTCGGTTCGATAAGATCCGCCCCGCGGACGATTTCGCTGACCCCCTGGAAATGATCGTCCACCACCACCGCCAGATTATAGGCGAACAGACCGTCGCGGCGATGGATAATGAAATCTTCCCGCGCCAGCGCTTCATCGGCGACGAGGGTGCCGCGCAGACGGTCATAAAACGCGAGGACCGGGCGCGTCTGACGTAAGCGCAGGGCGGCGTCGTTTGCGCTAAGTCGTAAATCGCGGCAGTGGCCGTCATACACGCCGCCGACGGCATGAATACGGGCCCGGGTACAGGTGCAGTAATAGCAAAGCCCCTGTTCGTGCAGCCAGGCCAACCGTTCGCGGTAGGCTTCGTGACGCTGCGACTGCCACAGCACTTCGCCGTCCCAGTGCAGGCCGTAGTGCTCTAGCTGGCGCAGAATCGTACTGGCGGCGCCGGGGACTTCCCGCGGCGGATCGATATCTTCAATGCGTACGCGCCAGATACCGTTTTGCGCACGGGCCTGAAGATAGCTGCCGAGAGCGGCAATCAAAGAGCCGAAATGAAGTTCGCCGGAAGGTGAGGGGGCAAAGCGGCCAATATAGTGTGAGTCATTCATGGGTGACTAATAAAACATGTAGGCGGGAGAGACTCCCGCCGGAGATACGATAGCGAAGCGGATTAGCCAGCCATCTGCTTTTCGCGAATTTCCGCCAGCGTTTTGCAGTCGATGCACAGGTCAGCGGTCGGACGCGCTTCCAGACGGCGAATGCCAATCTCAACGCCACAGGATTCGCAGAAGCCGAAATCCTCGTCTTCGACTTTCTTCAGCGTTTTCTCGATCTTTTTGATCAGTTTACGTTCGCGGTCGCGGTTACGCAGTTCCAGGCTGAATTCTTCTTCCTGAGCGGCACGGTCGACCGGATCCGGGAAGTTAGCTGCTTCATCCTGCATGTGCGATACGGTGCGATCCACTTCATCCCTGAGTTGATTACGCCATGCTTCAAGAATACGCTTGAAGTGCGCCAGCTGGGCTTCGTTCATATACTCTTCGCCCGGCTTCTCTTGATATGGCTCCACCCCAGCGATGGCGAGAATACTCAGGGACGATGTTTTACGGTTTTGCCCTTCTTGCATGTTGCTTCTCCTTAACACGCACTATCGATCCCCATGTTGGGGGAAAAATCAGGCCGCTATAAATAGCAGATGCTTTTCCGGATAGCAATTATCTAAACGTTACACTTGACAACCCTGTGAAGAAAAGCGTATTTGCGCTCGCGACCCGGACACAATTTAGCCGTTTATTTACCGGGGGTTAACACCGCGGTAATCGGCTTATTCAGAGTCATCATTTCGGTAGAAAGTTCCGCTTTATAAACGAGAATTTCTACCCCCTTGGTTTGCGCCTCAATCAACAGCTGTGCGTATCTGGCATCAATATGATGCGCGGGTGAGAAACGGTCAATCGCCGAATGGAGCACGGCGAACAAGATTACGGCCCGGTCACCTGCCGCCGCCACGCTCATCAGCTCCCGAAGGTGCTTTTGACCGCGCTCGGTAACAGCATCGGGGAAATAACCGCTGTCATTTTCCGCCAACGTAACCGATTTCACTTCAATATAGCAGTTTTGTCGCTCTTCTGCCTGTAACATAATATCGATACGACTCTTTTCCTCGCCGTATTTTACTTCACTTTTCAGCGTGTTATAGCCAGAAAGTTCGACAATGTTCCCCGCCAGTATCGCCTCTTTTGCCAGTATATTCGCGCGTAAAGTATTAACACAAATTATCGCGCCCCGTTGGGTTTGCGTTAATTCCCAGGTATGGGCGTATTTGCGTTTCGGGTTATCCGACGTGGAGTACCAGACAGTGTCGCCGGGTGTCGCGCAGCCGGTCATCGCGCCGGTATTCGGGCAGTGTAGCGTAAGTTCCCGACCGTCGGGGGTGACCACATCCGCCAAAAACCGTTTGTAACGCTTAATCAGGATGGCGGATTGTAAAGGTGGATTGAACAGCATCAGCTTTCCTTGTTGAAGGGATAACGTTCCAGCGCGGTATAGCGGGTGCGTCCGCGGGAAAAACGGGATTCATAAAGCACAAACTCACTGACGGCAAAAGTCCAGCTGAAGCCCGGGGGCGGAATGGGCACCGCGTGGCGGGCCTCGCGCAGCAGGGTGATATGCGGATGAAACGGCTGCGGGCTTTGATAGCAACCGCTGCGTGCCGCCTGGGCGCGCAGCATGCTGGCCAGCTGTAGCAGGCCGCGCGGAGGCCGGCGGGTGCCGAGCCACACCACGCGGGAACGCAGCCACTGGCCGGCATCGTCGAGGGTGAGCGTAAATCCGGGCTGGCGGATGCGTCCGGCCAGCGCCGCCAGCGCACGCTGCTTGTCCGCGCTGACTTCGCCAAGAAAGGCCAGCGTCAGGTGCAGGTTATCTGCGGCCACCGGCCGTCCGGCATCTTCCGCAAAGTTCGCCGCGCGCCAGTGAACGATTTGCCGCTGGGCTTCAGCAGGCAGCTCAAGGGCGAAAAACAGCCTTTTCGGCTCGGACATGATAGAGACTCGGTAATGAATTATCAGGATGCTACAATGCTTGCCCTCAAATGTTAACCTCCGGAGCCATTCGTGTCCCAATTGCCGGTTGCCGCCATCCTCCCTGAACTTCTTTCTGCACTCCAGCAGGCGCCGCAGGTATTGCTCACTGCGCCAACCGGCGCCGGGAAATCGACCTGGCTGCCGCTGCAAATACTCGCCGATGGCCATATCGACGGGCGCATTATCCTGCTGGAGCCGCGGCGATTAGCCGCCCGCAACGTGGCACAACGTCTGGCGGAGCTGCTGGGTGAGAAACCGGGGGCGACCGTCGGCTACCGGATGCGCGCGGAAACCTGCGTCGGAGCGAATACGCGGCTGGAGGTGGTGACTGAAGGCATTCTGACGCGGATGATCCAGCACGATCCCGAACTGAGCGGCGTCGGACTGGTGATCCTCGATGAGTTCCACGAGCGCAGTCTGCAGGCGGATCTGGCGCTGGCGCTGCTGCTGGATGTCCAACAGGGGCTACGCGATGATCTTAAACTGCTGATTATGTCAGCGACGCTGGATAACGATCGTCTGCAGCGGCTGCTGCCCTCGGCTCCGACCCTCTCCTCTGAAGGGCGTGCGTTCCCGGTGGAAAAACGTTTTCAGGCGCTTGCCGCTCATCAGCGTTTCGATGAAGCGGTCGCTATCGCCGCTGCGGAGCTGCTGCGCCAGGAGCGCGGCTCGATGCTGCTGTTCCTCCCGGGCGTGGGGGAAATTCAGCGGGTCCAGGCGCAGCTGGCTGAGCGGGTGGCCGACGATGTGGTGCTTTGCCCGCTGTACGGGGCGCTGCCGCTAAGCGAGCAGCGTAAAGCGATTCTCCCGGCCGCCGAAGGTCAGCGCAAAGTGGTGCTGGCAACCAATATCGCCGAGACTAGCTTAACCATCGAAGGTATCCGGCTGGTGGTCGATAGCGCCCAGGAGCGCGTCGCTCGCTTTGACGCCCGTACCGGTTTAACCCGACTGGTGACGCAACGCATCAGCCAGGCGTCAATGACCCAACGCGCCGGTCGCGCCGGCCGTCTGGAGCCGGGGATTTGTTTGCATTTGATCGGCAAAGAGCAGGCGGAACGCGCGGCGGTACAGAGCGATCCTGAGATACTGCACAGCGATCTCTCGGCGCTGCTGCTGGAGCTCTTCCAGTGGGGATGCCACGATCCGGCGCAGCTGAACTGGCTCGATTTGCCGCCGGAAGCAAACCTGGCCGCGGCCCGACGTTTGCTGACGGCGCTATCGGCGCTGGAGGGCGACAGGTTATCGGCACGCGGGCGCAAAATGGCCACCCTGGGTAATGACCCGCGGCTCGCGGCCATGTTGACAGCGGCAGTTGATGCGGATGATGCGGCGACTGCGGCGAAACTGGCGGCGATCCTCGAAGAGCCTCCGCGCGGCGGAAACAGCGATCTCGGCGCGGCGTTTGCCCGCCAGCAGCCGAACTGGCAGCAGCGGGCGCAACAGCTTCTGAAGCGACTGGGCAGCCGCGATGGTCAGCCCGATGCGCAACGCCTGGCGCCGCTGCTGGCACCGGCATTTGTCGACCGGATTGCCCGTCGCCGCGGTCAGGAAGGGCGCTATCAGCTCGCCAACGGGATGGGGGCGATGCTGGACGCCGATGATGCGCTCGGGCGCCACGAATGGCTGATTGCGCCTCTGCTCCTGCAGGGAAGCACCTCGCCGGACGCGCGGATTCTGCTGGCGCTGCCGCTGGATGTCAATGCGCTGCTGGCGCAGTGCCCCGGGTTGGCGCAGCGTTCCGATACCGTCGAATGGGATGAAACGCAGGGGACGCTGAAGGCCTGGCGACGCACCTGCATCGGTCAACTGGTGTTAAAAACCCAGCCGCTGGCGAAACCCTCGGAAGAGGAGCTGCATCAGGCGATGCTCAACGGCATCCGCGATAAGGGCCTCGGCGTGCTTAACTGGACGCCGGAAGCCGAACAGCTGCGTCTGCGCCTGCTCTGCGCGGCACAATGGCTGCCAGAAGAGGCGTGGCCGGCCGTCGACGATGCTTCGCTGCTGGACTCGCTTGAAGCCTGGCTGCTACCGCAGATGAGCGGAGTGCACTCGCTGCGCGCGCTGAAAGCGTTGGATGTGCGCCAGGCGCTACAAAACGGGTTGCCGTGGTCATTGCGCCAGAAGCTGGACAGCGAACTGCCAACCCATTACACGGTGCCGACCGGAAGCCGGATAGCGATCCGCTACCATGCCGACAATCCGCCCGCGCTGGCGGTACGTATGCAGGAGATGTTTGGCGAAGCCACCACGCCGACGATAGCTCAGGGGCGGATCGCGCTGGTGCTGGAGCTGCTGTCGCCTGCGCAGCGTCCGCTGCAGATTACCCGTGACCTCAGCGCTTTCTGGCAGGGGACCTATCGCGAGGTGCAAAAAGAGATGAAGGGACGTTATCCCAAACATGTCTGGCCGGACGACCCGGCCAATACCGCGCCGACGCGGCGCACCAAAAAGTATTCGTAGCCGGGCTTGTCGAGCCGCGGTTACAGCGTCTGAGTCCACAGAAACAGGCCGCTGCCCGCCAGCGCCAGCCAGGGGCCGAAGGCCAGCGGCTGATCCAGCGACTGGAGCGTGATCCGCCGTTGCAGCAAGGTCCAGATCAGGCCGCTGGCCGAGGCGCACAGCAGCGTCTGCGGCAGGATCTGCCAGCCGGACCATGCGCCGAGTGCCGCCAGCAGCTTAAAATCGCCGTATCCTAGCGCCTCTTTGCCGGTCAGCAGGCGAAACAGCCAGTAAACCGTCCACAGTGATAAATAGCCCGTCATGGCGCCGATCACCGCTTCGCTGAGCGGGACAAACGTGCCGTTGAGATTAAACAGCAGACCGGCCCACAGCAGCGGCAGAGTCAGCCGATCCGGCAGGAGCTGAGTCTGGCCGTCGATGATCGCCAGTACCAGCAGCGTGGAGAGCAGGATCAGGCCCCCCAGCAGCGATAATCCCGGCGTCAGCAGATAGCCGGCCAACACAAAGAGCAGTCCGCTGGCCAGTTCCGTCAGCGGATAGCGCTGAGAAATGGGCGCCTGGCAGCAGCGGGCGCGCCCTTTGAGTGAGAGATAGCTGAGCAGCGGAATATTATCCCGCCAGATGATGGGCCGCTGGCACTGGGGGCAGAAGGAGGCGGGAACGCACAGGTTGAATCGTGCGGACTCTTCCTGCTGCATCATCAGCGGCAAACGGTAGATAACCACGTTAAAAAAGCTGCCAAACGTCAGGCCGAAAATAAACAACAATCCGCCCCATAACAGGGGGAACTGCAACGAAAATGCGCTCAGTAGCGTCATGATGTCTCCTGTGATTACCATTTTCCCTGCAGCTGCCAGGGAATGCGTCCCTGCTCATCCTGGCGCTGATGTTGGGCAACAAGCAGGGTGAGGAGGGCTGGGGTTGATTGACGTGTCTGGAGCTTGCCGCGAAAGGCGTAGCGACCATCGGGGCTCAAGGTGCCTTCGCCGGTGAGGCTGAGCTGATGAGAGTCCTGGCTGAGGGTGAGCGCCAGCGCCCCTGCCGGCGTGCAGCTAAATTTGCCGCTTACGTCGGCCAGCTCAAGGGAACCGGCCGGAGAACTTAGCTGCGCTTCCCGCCACTGCACGCGACCGCCGGACACCTGCTGGCAGCCGGTTTGGTTAAAGCGACCTTCCGACAGATTCAGGGTGATCTGGCCGCGGGCTTCGGCTGGCAGCGCCGGCGTCAGCCAGAGCCTGGCAAGGTTAGCGGGGATGGTAAAAAGGCCGTTCTGCAAGCGGAGCGTGGTCATGCCCTGTAGCGAGACGTGTCCGCGTAAGCCGTCGGGGTCGTCAAGCGTGACCCGCCAGCCGGGAAGGCCGGACGAGAAGGTCAGCGTCCAGCGAAGGTGGTCAAGGCGGACGCCGCGCCAGGCTAACTGTCGGGCCTCACCTTGCCATACGGTTCCGGTGAGCTCACCGACCCTGACGCCGTCCGGCAGGGCGAAAGTCAGCAGACGGGCCGGCGCGGTCAACAGCAGCCAGAACAGATAGATCCCCGCGATCAGCAGGCCGAACGCGACTTTACGGGGCATGCGGACGCTCCAGCACCAGGGTTGTCACCGTCACCCAACCGGGTTGCGTCGGTTGAGCGCTGACGGCCAGAGAAGAGGCGAGGATCCCCTGGCGGGCGAGGGCGTCCAGCCAGGTCATCAGCGCCTGAAAAGTGCAGGCCGGCAACGTCACGTTTATCCGGGTGCCCTGCGGCTGTAGCCGGACAATCGCCAGCTCCAGGCGGGTGGCTTCACGCATGATGACCGCGGAGAGATCCTCCTTCGTCGCGGTCGCGGCCTCCGGCGTGTGGCGGGCTAGCTGCTGGAGCCGGGGCGTTTGCTGCTGCATCCAGCGCAGGGTTGCCTGCTCTCTGACCAGCATTTGTTGCCAGCGGGCTTCCCGACTGAGCCACGGCTGCCAGAGCGCGTACCAGATGATGCCCACCGCCAGCAGCAGCCCCATGCCGATTAACAGACGCTGTTCCCGACGGGTGCGCTGTTGCCATAACATAAGCCAGTTAGCCATCGTTGCCCTCCAGCGTCAGACGCCCTTCAATTCCGTCGGGGCGGGGCTTCATTTCTCCTGTACGCACGCGAAAACCGGCCTGCGCGCGGGCGGTGAACTGCTCCAGCGCCCGTGAAGAAACCGCCGAAATATCGAGCTGAAGCGCATTGCGGGCAGCATCCCAGGTCAACGCCCGCAGCTGAATCCCCGGGGTATCGGAGACCATATTTTGCAAGGTGCGAATATGGGCGACCAGCGGTGAGGTGGCGGTTGTTGCCTCCAGCTGGCGCAGGTGCTGCTGCATCTGCAGCCGCGGGTTGATAACGTTTTTATCGTTTTTGAACCAGTGGCGATAAAACGCCTGGCTGGCCTCCCGGGCCGCATCCGCCTGGCGGCTCAGGGCAAGGTGGTCAAGCACGGTATTGGTGCTCCATAGCAGCGCCAGCGCTGCCGCCGCGGCGAGCGTCGGGCGCCAGCGCCGGCCGGCCGGCTGCCAGCGACGCTTTGGCGCAAAGGCCCCCTGACGTAAACAGATCCGCCGGGCCGCCGGGTTCGCCGCCGCCAGGGCGAGCACATCCTGCGGCGCGAGCGCGCGCCAGGGGACGAAGGTGGCAGGCGGCGGGGAATAGCAATCGATCGGCGGCAGCGTTTCCCAGGCCGCGAGTAATTCCGCAAGCCACGGGGTTTCTACCGCCATCCCGCGCCAGGCGTCCTGGCGAATCAGCCATTGGTCATCGGCCTGTACCGCGCTCCAGCGATCGGGGTGGCAGGGCAGCGTCAATACATCCGGCGTCAGCGCAAGAATATTGAGCCCTGGCTCGTCGCAGCGGGTGAGCCAGGCGGCCATCTTCTGCCGTGCTATCGCCGCGACGGCACAGTGCTCGCGCTGACGGTGGAGCAGGGCGAAGTGGGTCTCGTCGACGTCGGTGGCCAGCTGCTCTTCCAGTAAAAACGGCACCACCTGTTGCGGCGCTTTGCGCAGGCCCGCCGGGAGCGTGACGTGGTGGAAGGCGCAGTCGCTGGCCGGGACCAGTACCCAGGCGGGATAGCGTTGCGCCAGATCGGGGAGCGTGGAGTCAGCGCCGGTGGCGGACCACTCGCCGCAGGCTTCCCGTTGCGGGTCACCCGGGCAGGTCAGTCGCCAGGCGATGGGGCGCTCGGGGGCAGCAAGACGCACAATGAGCATCTCCCGCTGCGCTGTTTTATCGTGATTCATCGGCCACCCTATAGAGTCCATAACGCCGCTGGATAATACGGAAAGTCCGTCCCTCTTTTTGCAGGACACTCCGCTGCTGATAACGCGTGCTGCCCATGACCACGGTGAAGGCGGCCACAAACCGCTCGCTGTGAACCGTCAGCCACGGGCGGGCGGCGGCGGTATCGCTTTGCTGTAAAGCCGGCAGAGCCAGGAAAGCGGCAACGCTGTTCCAGCCGCTGCGCGGGCGATCCTGCAGCAGCTGGCGCGCCTGCTGGAGATTGACGCCGGTGGGAAAGAGCGCCATCAGCAGCGGGGCCTGGTCTGGCCTGAGCGTATTCACGTTGAGCTGCAGGGCGTCGTCCGGCAGGGCGCAAACAAAGGGCAGCAGGCGTAGATACAGCGCGGCGTCCATTCCGGCAATCAGCCGCAGTTCGCTGACGTCCTGGATCTTCTGATTCGCGGTGAGGTATCCCGGCGAGCGCGCCATGTATACCTCATCTTCGCCGCCGTTGAGGCGCGGCGCCCGGTCGCCATCGATCCAGTCGCGTAGCGCGGCGGTGAGCTGGAGCGCCCGTAGCGGCTCTGTGCCGAGGTTTTCCAGCAGGCGGGTAAAGGCGCGCGCCGGCCAGGGGATCTCTTCGCTCTCTTCGCCGCTGCCGCGGTTGATCGCATTGAGGTTAAAGCAGGCCTGGCCATCGGTGATGGTCGCGTTAATCTCGCCGTCGTTGACCGTGAAGCGGCGCCCCTCCTGCGCCCAGTTTTGCGCCAGATGAGTTTGGTTCGGAGAGTCCAGCGCATCGCGCTGGAGCAGCGCGGCGGCCATGGTTTCCGCCCCTAGCGCATACCATTTTGCCTGCAGGTTATCGAGGGTGGTGGCGGTTTGCTGATAGAGGCGCGCCGTGCGCTCGGTCATCGCGCTTGCCAGCACCATCATCAGGGCCAGGATCAGCAGCACCATCAGGAGCGCGACGCCGCGCTGTCGCTGGTTCATTGGCTGACTCCGGGCGTTATCAGAAACAGGCGCGTGATATCCCCGTAGCCGTCCAGCGTCAGGGTGACTTCGAGCCCCTGGGGCAGGCTTTGTGTGCTGTCCCAGCGCTCCTGCCAGCGGCCATTGGCATAGAAGCGCAGACGGAAGGCCTGGATGCCCTCTTGCAGGACGTCCACCGTCGGTTCGACGCCGGTGAGCGGATCCTGCTGATCATAACTCAGCCGCTCCAGCTGCTGCTGGCGCAGGCGGTAGCTGACGTTCTGGATCTCGGAGCGCGGCAGCATCCCCAATGGATTCGGCCAGCCGTTGCGGCTGAAGGCTATCGCCCAGTCATCGCTGTGGAGCTGAAAACGTCCGGCAAAAAAGAGGCTGGCGCTCTCGCGACTGCGGCGCGGGATAATCTGATTGAAGTCGGCGGCCATCTGGCTGAAGGTGCGTTGCAGCGCCTCAACGTGCAGCGTTTTTTCCCGGGTCAGGCTATCCGCGCGGAGGACGTTTTGCAGAATCGCCATCGCGGCGATGCTCAGCGCCGCCAGAATAGCCAGCGCCAGCAGCATTTCCACGAGGGTGAAGCCGTGCATCTTGCCTCTGGTCATGGCTGAGTCACGTAGGTGCGCAGGGACGCGATCGGCGTCTTATCACGCTTATCGTGACGGACCTCGACATCCAGCGCCCGCAGCTGCGGGATTTCCGTTTCCACGCCTTGCCAGCGGATATACCAGCGGCTTCCCGCCGCCTGTACCGTGGTTTCCGAGCTGCTCAGCGCCGGCCAGCGATTTTCCAGCTTCAGCTGTACCAGCTGGTTATCGGCGAGCCAGCCGGCGAGGGTTTTCTCCTCCATCCGCCCCATATGGCGGGTCTGCTGGAGAGTCGCCTGCATGACGGAGAGCCCGGCCAGGGCAAAGACCACCAGGGCGACCATGACTTCGATGAGCGTCATTCCGGATTGTGCTTTCATCGTCCATCATCCTGTCGGGCTGAGCGGATTGTGCCGCGGGCATCGACGGCGATCCCTTCGGCGCTGCCGATCTGCAGCTGAAACGGCGTGACCTCGCCGCCGGGAAACAGCAGAACATCGGGCTGTTCCCCCGGGGTCCATTGGGCATCATGCGGGAAGCTCAGGGTCAGTTTTCCCGATGCGACCTCGCCTGCGGTGGCGACGCGACCCGGCGGTAACGGCAGCCAGCGATAACCGTACCAGCTCTCCTCCGTGCCGGGATTCGCCTCAGCGTCATCGCGCGGTTGCAGCAGCATAAACTGCCAGCGATCGGGGTGAATCGAGATGCCAAAGAACTGGCCGGTCTGTAGCCCGCGTTCGCGGATAAAGCGCAGCTGCGTCTGAAAGCGCGCAAGAGTTTGTGCCGCGTCATCCTCGCGCGATGTCGGAAACGCCAGCATCACCATGCCCGCGCTGACGCCCATCAACAGCAAAATGAGCATCATTTCCAGTAACGTGAAGCCGCGCTGTCGCACTATTTTTTCCCGATATTCCAGTTGCCAATATCGTCGTTGGTGTCCGGCATTCCGTCAGGGCCAACGCTAAACACGTCGATTTGACCATGCTGTCCCGGGCTGAGCAGCTGATAGTCGTTGCCCCACGGATCCTGAGGCAGACGGCGGATATAGCCGCCCTCCGGGTAGTTACGCGCCTGCGGCTCGGCGGTCGGTCGGCTGACTAGCGCCTGCAGACCCTGTTCGCTATTGGGGTAACGACTGTTGTCCAGTTTGTACATATCCAGCGCCCCCTCCAGCGCCACCAGATCGCTGACCACCTTCTGGCGATCCGCTTTTTCTTTGTTGCCCATTAAGTTGGGCACCACCAGGCTGGCGAGAATGCCGAGGATGACAATCACCACCATAATTTCCAGTAACGTGAAGCCGCGCTGCCGTTGCATATTTTTCTCCATTAAGACAATTACATACTCATAAGGGTGTTGAGTTGCAGGATCGGTTGCAGGATCGCCAGAACGATAAACAGCACCATTCCAGCCATCGCCACCACCAGCAGAGGTTCAAACAGGCTGAGCGCCATCTGAATTTGCGCGCTCAGTTCGCGGTCCTGGTTGTCGGCGGCACGTTCGAGCATGCCGTTGAGTTCTCCGCTCTGTTCGCCGCTGGCCACCATGTAGCGCATCATCGGCGGGAAGAGGGCGGTCATTTCCAGGGCGCGATGCAGACTAATGCCTTCGCGTACCGACTCCGTGGCCGCCTCCAGCTGGCGGCGTGCCCACGCGTTGCTCAGCACTTCCGCGCTGATGCGCATCGACAGCAGCAGCGGAACGGCGCTGGCGTTCAGAATGCTTAAGGTTCGGGCATAGCGGGCGCTGTTGATGCTGCGGGCGACCCGACCGATCAGCGGCAGGCGCAGCAGCTGTTTGTGCCACAGCAGGCGCCGCGCGGGCTGACGTAGGGCGTAGTGCAGCAGCAGGCCTCCGCCGATCAGCGTCAGCAACAGCCAGGGGCCGGCGGTACGGACGAGATCGCTGAGGGCCATCAACAGGCGGGTGGAGAACGGCAGCGCCTGTTTCATATGGACAAACTGGTCGACGACTTTGGGCACCACCGTGGAGAGCAAAATGGCGATCACGCTGATAGCGACCAGCGTCAGGACGATAGGGTAGATCATCGCCTGCAGCAGACGGGCGCGCAGCTGCTGGCGCTGTTCGGTATAGTCCGCCAGCCGGTTCAGGACGCCGTCAAGATGGCCGGAGGTTTCCCCGGCGGCCACCATGGCGCAGTACAGCTGGTCGAAACAGCCCGGATAACCGCGCATGGATTCCGCCAGCGAATGGCCTTCAAGCACCTTGCCACGCACGCCCGCCATCAGGGTCTTGAGATGGGCTTTTTCGCACTGCTGCGCCACGGCATCCAGCGCTTTCTCTAGCGGGATGGCGGCCGCCACCAGCGTGGCCAGCTGGCGGGTCAGCAAGGCCAGATCGCTGGCACTGGTGCGCCGCGTCAGCAGCGATCGAGGGGAGCCCGGCGTGGCCTGCGCAACGGCGTGAATCTCCAGGAGCAGCCAGCCTTTTTCCCGCAGCAGCTGGCGGGCGTGACGGGCGGAGTCGGCCTGCTGCACGCCGCGCTGGGTTTTGCCATGCTCATCGAGCGCCTGATAACGGAAGATAGCCATTTTAGTCTGCTTCTCCCGCGCGCTGTTCGGTCACTCTGACCACCTCTTGCCAACTGGTGATTCCGGCCAGCACCTTTTCCCGCCCGGCATCCCGTAGAGTGGTGTAGTCCGACCCCAGCTGCTGAATCAGCGTTAATTCATTTTCTCCCCGGTGGATGGCCATGCGCACCCGATCGTCAATCCGCAGCAGTTCATGGATCCCGGTGCGTCCGCGATAACCGGTAAAACTACACTCTGCGCAGCCGACCGCCCGCCACAGCGGCGTTCCGCGGGCGATGGCCATTTGGCCGGCGGTTTGCGCATCGGCCGGCTGCGACTGGCGGCAGTGCGGGCAAAGGCGGCGCACCAGACGCTGTGACATGACGGCCAGCAGCGAAGTGGAGAGCAAAAACGGCTCGACGCCCATATCCTGCAGACGTGAAATGGCCCCCAGCGCGCTGTTGGTATGGAGCGTGGAGAGCACCAGATGTCCGGTCAGCGAGGCCTGCACGGCGATCTGCGCCGTCTCGCCATCGCGAATTTCCCCCACCAGCACCACATCCGGATCCTGGCGCAAAATCGCGCGCAGCCCGCGGGCAAAGGTCATCTCCACTTTGGCGTTGACCTGGGTCTGGCCGATACCCTCCAGCTCATATTCGACCGGGTCCTCAATGGTCATGATATTGCGCTCCCGGGCGTCGAGCCGGCTGAGGGCGGCGTACAGGGTGGTACTTTTTCCTGACCCGGTGGGGCCGGTAACCAGAATAATGCCGTGCGGACGAGCCATCAGATCGTCGACCTGCTGCAACAGCGCGGGCGGCATCCCCAGAGTGAGCAGATCGAGGTTGACGCTGTTTTTGTCCAGCAGACGCAACACCACGCGTTCGCCGTAGCTGGAAGGCAGCGTTGAGACGCGAACATCGACGGCGCGCCCGCCAATGCGCAGCGCCATGCGCCCGTCCTGCGGAATGCGTTTCTCCGCGATGTCGAGGCTTGCCATGACCTTAATGCGTGAGATCAGCAGGGCGGCGAGACGGCGCTGTGGGCGCAGGATTTCGCGCAGGACGCCATCCACCCGAAAGCGAATTTGCAGATGGCGTTCGTAGGTTTCGATATGAATATCAGAGGCTTTTTCTTTGATGGCCTCGGTGAGCATGGCGTTAATCAGGCGAATGATTGGCGCATCGTCCTCGCTGTCCAGCAGGTCGTCGGTGTCCGGCAGCTCTTCGGCCAGGGTGTATAAATCCAGCTCGTTACCGATATCGGCCATCATGCGCCGGGCTTCTGCTGAGTCCCGCTGGTAGCTCAGCAGCAACAGCTTTTCAAACTCTTCAGCGGAGAGATGTTCAACGGCGATCGGGCCATCCGCGACCCGCCGCGCCTCCAGCAACGCCTGAGCGGACGTGCTGCGCAGGCAGCGGACCAGAGACGTCGCGCCATCGCTGAGCAGCACGATATTGTGGGCGCGGGCGTAGACAAAGGGCAGTAGCGGGCGAGCCTCGGTTGCTGGCGTCATAGTTTGCCTCCGAGGTTGAAGGCATCGATGGCGGCGCTTATCTGGCGAAAAGCCACGGTGTCCTGCTGCGGGTAGATATGCAGCCGATCGTCACTCAGCAACGCCTCGTTGTTCTCTTTGCCGCGCTGTTTAGTCTGGGCTTCGTTAAAAGCGTTGTACTGGCCCGAAGAGGCCTGACGGTAGCTATCGCGATCGCGGATGATGGTCGGGCGGATAAACAGCATCAGGTTCCGTTTGGAGACTTTCTTACTGCTGGAGCGGAAAAGGGCGCCGATAACCGGAATATCCCCGAGCAGAGGCACTTTATCCGCGGTATCGGTGACGCTTTTGTCCAGCAGTCCACCGACCACCACCGTTTCGCCGCTGCCCACCAGCACCGCATTATTCACCGTGCGGGTGTTGAAGGTGGCCCCTAAATCAGCGCTGGTGCTGGAGGCGGAGTCGGCGACGCTGGAGACCTCCTGTTCGATCTCCAGCAGCACCGAATCGCCTTCGTTGATCTGCGGTTTGACCTTGAGCTTGATACCGACGGTTTTACGTTCAACGGTGTTGAAGATGTTATCCCCGGAGGTGGTTTGCGAACCGCTGAGCACCGGGACTTCCTGGCCGACGTTAAAGGTGGCTTCCATGTTGTCGAGAGTGACAATGCTGGGGGTGGCGAGAATATCGTTTTTGCTGCTGCTGGAGAGCGCGGTCAGCAGCATCGCCCAGTTGCCCTGGTAAAACCCGGCGGCGATGCCGTTAAACGAGCTTAACGCGCTGGCAAGCGAAGTGGTGACCGTGCCGTCTTTGTTGTATTGATTGGCGCCGGCAATCACCGTCGACATCGGCAGACCGCTGTTGTTGAACTGGGTCATCCCGGCATTTTTGTTGGCCCACTGGACGCCGAGGTTGAGGCCGTCGGCGTCCTGAACTTCGGCAATGATTGCTTCCACCAGCACCTGCGGACGGCGTATATCCAGCTGGGCGATCACTCGCTCAAGATCGTTCATCACGTCCGGCGCGGCGGTGACAATCAGGGCGTTGGTCTGGCCGTGGGCCTTGATAATGATATTTTTATCCAGCGCGTCCACCGGTTTCGCGTTCTGCTTGTCGCTCTGCAGGGTGCTGCTGATGCCGGTTAACACCTCCACCAGATCGGCGGCTTTGGCGTACTTGAGGTAGATAACTTTGGTGTTGCCCTGTACCGCCTGTTGGCGGTCGAGCTGTTTAATCATGGTGATAATTCGCTGCCGTGAATTCGGCTCGCCGCTCACCAGTACCGAATTGGTACGCTCGTCGGCGACCACGTTCGCGACCATCGAACCGGGAAGCGCAGATTTACTGGTGTCTTTGTTTAACTCGGTGACCAGTTTGACGACGTCGGCGGCGGAGGCCCAGGAGAGCGGAACCGTGACTACGCTGCGATCGCCCGCGTTATCAACGCGCTCGACGATGGTCAGCAGACGTTTGATCACCGCCGCGCGCCCGGTCATCAGCAGCACGTTGGACGGCTCGTAGTGCACCACGCTGCCGGCCCCGGCGTTATCGTTGAGCTGGCGCAGCAGCGGCGCCAGATCGCGGGCGGCCACGTTGGTCAGCGGAACCACGCGGGTCACGACTTCATCCCCTTCGCCGGGGGCGGCATCGCTGGCGACCGGGACCGCGGCGGTTTTGGCATCTTTCGAACGTACCACTTTGAGCACGCCGTTATTCATATTGATAACGGCAAAACCATAGACATCCAGTACGCTGAGGAAAAACTGATAATATTGCTCTTCGTTGAGCATATCGTAACTACGGACGGTAATGGTGCCGCGTACGCTGGGGTCAATGATGACCGTTTTATTCAGGTTTTTACTCACGGTATTAATAAATTCCTGAATGTCGGTTCCCTTAAAGCTGGCGGAGAATTCTTCCGCGTGCAGCGGCCTGAATAACAGCGAGCTGAATATCATCAGAGTGGTGAAAATCAGGCGGAAAATCGTTGTCTTTGCCAATTATTCATCCCTCAATGCTAAATAGATATCTTGTCGCTGGCCTTCGCGTTCGACGGTTAGGGTTATTTCACTGAGCTCCGGGAGCTGTTTTAATGCCTGCTGAGCCTGTTGCCGATCGCGAAGATCAAGTCCGTTTAAAGCGACCGCCAGATCGTTTTCATGTAAACCAGATTCACGGAAAAGCGTGGGGTCTTTGCCGGGATTAAGCCGATATCCGCTGAGCTGTTGATTGACCATGACCGGGGAAATATTGAGGTAATTAAGAATATTTTGCGGCTGCTGGCGAATCTGGCTGAGTGATGAATTAAGCGCGGTGCCAGGGGCGCCAGCGGTTTTCGCCGTGGGGGCATCCGCGAGTAAAATTGCTTCATTTCTGCCCCGGTAGCTGACAATAATGCGATCGCGCAGAATGGCGATAATCCGGGCTTCATTACCCGGTGTACTGTCGCCGGTCATCAGACTAACCTGTTGATTTCCTTTTGCCATGATGACAATCGAGCGGGCCGCGTCGCTGCTGGCGAGCAGGCCGGTAATCCGCAGCTTAAGGGAAGAGATCGGGGCCTGTTCGAGGCCGCCGTCATGCGCTGATGACGGCGGTTTTTTTTCTGCGCGACCGAACAGTGTGAATACCGGTAATTCAGCTTTTGGTGCCGGGATGAGCGCGGCGATCTCCGGCGCGTCATTCATCTCAATACCCGTAGAGGAAGCAGGGAGTATCATTCGCCAGCTTAATTTTGCCAGCTGTTGGCCAATCAGTAATAAGGTGACGAGCATGGCAATATGCGGTGCGTAATGCATGTATTTTTTATTTATTAGTGTTAACTGCATCACAGAAATATATCTTTTTATTCCGTTGCTCATTTTATTTCCCTCGAGGCGATACAGTACCCCTACCTATATTGGTGGGTGGTTTTTTTATATTGCGAGCTTTTATTGCGAGAAACCGGATTTGTCGTCGCGAATCATAATGAGTTTCGCGATCCGGGTCGTCATTCCCTTTTTATTTTTACTCCCCCGGCCACCTACGCCCCCCCATTAATTGTTAATGGATGATTGAACCGGAGAAAACAAAAATATCTAATTGCGACGCTTTACAGATAAACATCTTTTCTTACCTTTCATAAATTATTAAGCATATTAGGGACTATCGAATGCTCAGATATACCTGTAATGCCCTATTCCTTGGCTCGTTGATTTTACTTAGCGGCTGCGATAATAGTTCTTCATCTTCTTCCTCTGGTTCACCTGATAACCCTGGCAATCCTGATAACCAGGATGTCGTTGTTCGTTTACCCGATGTGGCGGTTCCTGGTGAGGCCGTGATGGCGACGGCGAATCAGGCCGTCATCCATCTGGTCGATATTGCCGGGATCACCGGTACCAGCCCGGCGGATTACAGCAGTAAGAACCTGTATCTCTGGAATAATGAAACCTGCGATGCTTTAAGCGCGCCGGTAGCCGACTGGAATGACGTCAGCACGACGCCGGCCGGTAGCGATAAATACGGCCCGTACTGGGTCATTCCACTGAATAAAGAGAGCGGTTGTATCAACGTCATCGTCAGAGATGGCACCAACAAGTTGATCGACAGCGACCTGCGCGTGTCCTTTGGCGACTTCACCGATCGCACGGTATCGGTGATCGCGGGTAACAGCGCGATCTATGACTCTCGCGCTGACGCCTTCCGCGCCGCTTTCGGCGTGGCGCTTGCCGAAGCGCACTGGGTTGATAAAACGACGCTGCTGTGGCCGGCTGGCGAAGACAAGCCAATCGTCCGGTTGTACTACAGCCACAGCAGCAAAGTGGCGGCCGATAGCGAAGGAAAATTTACCGACCGTTACCTGAAGCTGACGCCAACCACCATCAGCCAGCAGGTCAGCATGCGTTTCCCGCAGCTTTCAGGCTATGCGGCGTTTAAACTGCCGGATGATGCCAAAACGGATGAGTTGCTGCAGGGGGAAACGGTAGCCATTGCCGCCGCAGAGGACGGGATCCTGATTTCCGCCACCCAGGTGCAGACGGCGGGCGTACTGGATGATACCTATGCGCCGGCGGCGGAAGCGCTGAATTACGGGGCTCAGATGAGCGACGGCGGGGTCAATTTCCGTCTGTGGGCGCCCACCGCGCAGCAGGTCGATCTGGTGCTCTACAGCGCGGATAAAAAAGTGGTGGCCAGCCATCCGATGACCCGTGACAGCGCATCGGGTTCCTGGACATGGCAGGGCGGTAGCGACCTGAAAGGGGCGTTCTATCGCTACGCGCTGACGGTTTACCATCCGCAGTCGCGCCAGGTTGAACAGTATGAAGTGACTGACCCGTACTCCCATAGCTTATCCACTAACTCGGAATACAGTCAGGTCGTTGACCTCAACGACAGCGATCTTAAGCCAGAAGGCTGGGATAGTCTGACAATGCCGCATGCTCAGAAAACCAAAGCCGATCTGGCGAAAATGACGATTCATGAATCGCACATTCGCGATCTCTCCGCCTGGGATCAGACCGTTCCGGCCGAACTGCGCGGTAAATACCTTGCGCTGACCGCCGGCGACAGCAATATGGTGCAGCATCTGAAGAAGCTCTCCGCTTCAGGCGTCACGCACGTTGAGCTGCTGCCGGTCTTCGATCTGGCAACGGTCAACGAGTTCAGCGATAAAGTCGCCGATATCCAGCAGTCGTTCAGCCACCTGTGCGACGTTAACAGCGCGGTGAAGAGCAGCGAATTTGCCGGGTATTGCTCCAGCGGCTCCACCGTTGAAGAGGTGCTCAATCAGCTGAAGCAGGGCGATAGCCAGGACAATCCGCAGGTTCAGGCGCTGAACACCCTGGTGGCGCAGACCGACTCCTATAACTGGGGTTACGATCCGTTCCACTATACGGTGCCGGAAGGTTCGTACGCGACCAATCCGGAGGGGACGACGCGCATCAAAGAGTTTCGCACCATGATTCAGACGATCAAGCAGGATCTGGGCATGAACGTCATTATGGATGTCGTGTACAACCATACTAATGCCGCCGGACCAACTGACCGTACGTCGGTGCTGGATAAAATAGTGCCCTGGTACTATCAGCGTCTGAATGAAAGCACCGGCAGCGTTGAGTCAGCCACCTGTTGTTCGGATTCAGCGCCTGAGCATCGGATGTTCGCGAAGCTTATTGCCGATTCGCTGGCGGTGTGGACCACGGATTATAAAATCGATGGTTTCCGCTTCGACCTGATGGGCTATCACCCGAAAGCGCAAATTCTTTCGGCGTGGGATCGCATTAAGGCCCTGAACCCGGATATCTACTTCTTCGGCGAAGGCTGGGACTCTAACCAGAGCGATCGCTTTGAAATTGCCTCGCAGATCAACCTGAAAGGCACTGGCATCGGTACGTTCTCCGATCGTCTGCGCGACGCCGTCCGCGGCGGCGGCCCGTTCGATTCCGGCGATGCGCTGCGTGAAAACCAGGGGGTTGGCAGCGGCGCGGGCGTGTTGCCCAACGAGCTGACCCGTCTGAACGATGACCAGGTTCATCACCTGGCCGACCTGACTCGTCTGGGGATGGCCGGTAACCTTGCCGATTTTATCCTGATCGATAAAGACGGCGCGGTGAAGAAAGGCAGCGAAATTGACTATAACGGCGCACCTGGCGGCTATGCCGCTGACCCGACGGAAGTCGTCAACTATGTTTCGAAGCACGACAACCAGACGCTGTGGGACATGATTACCTACAAAGCCGCGCAGCAGGCTGACCTGAATACGCGCGTGCGGATGCAGGCGGTGTCGCTGGCGACGGTGATGCTGGGGCAGGGGATTGCTTTCGACCAGCAGGGTTCTGAACTGCTGCGCTCGAAATCCTTTACCCGCGACTCCTACGACTCCGGCGACTGGTTTAACCGCGTGGACTATGCCATGCAGGACAATAACTTTAATGTCGGGATGCCGCGCATCAGCGATGACGGCAGCAACTATGAGGTGATTTCTCGCGTTAAAGAGATGGTTGCCACGCCTGGCGAAGCGGAGCTGAAGCAGATGACCGCATTCTACCAGGAGCTGACCGGGCTGCGTAAATCCTCCCCGCTGTTCACCTTAGGCGACGGCAGCGCGGTGATGAAGCGCGTGGATTTCCGTAATACCGGGCCAGATCAGCAGGCCGGTCTGCTGATCATGACCATCGATGATGGCGTGCAGGCAGGGGCGAGTCTCGATAGCCGGGTTGATGGGCTGGTGGTGGCGATCAACGCCGCATCCGAGAGCCGGACCCTCAATGATTTCATCGGCGACAATCTGCAGCTGAGCACCATCCAGCAGGCTGCCGGTGACGGATCGCTGGCGAGCGGCGTGGAGATTGCGGCCAATGGCGCGATTACCCTGCCAGCCTGGTCCGTGGCGGTACTGGAAAAACCTCAGGGCGATGCCCAGGGGACGGGGCTGCCGGTGAGCAGTAAGTAACGCCGGGGCTTTTGCCGCTCCCTGAGAAGGGGGCCTGATAGCCCGGCAGACATTGCCGGGCTATTGTTTTATGGGGAAAGGAGAGAGCGTGATCGTTTCTGATGACAAAGCGTGCCGTTTGCCCGCGTCAATTGCGCATGAGGGCGAACCGCCGGTGGTGGTTGGACGCATGGTGCAGGTGCCGTATCCGATTGTGCCACTCTATGCCGCGCTGCTGATTGCCCTCGGCTGGTTTGCGGGCGAGCAGTGGCGCAATCCCCCTGTAACATCAGCATTGGTTGTGCCGGCGGCGCATGCGGCACTGGTGCCAATGGCTTCCTCGGCGCAAAAAAAGGTTAAGCCGGTCGCCGCCCCGGAACCTGAGAAAGCGAAACCCGAGGCTATCGTCGATGACGATAATCTGCCGGCGCTGCGCTATAGCGCGCATGTCTACGCGTCCTCGGCGGAGAAACGCAGCATCGTGTTAAATGGTCAGTCCTGGAAAGAGGGGGAGTCGCCGCTGCCGAATCTGGTGATTGAGCAAATTCAGCAGGATGTCACGCTATTCAGTTTTAACGGTAAGACATTTACCCTTGCGGCTCTCGACGACTGGCCGGGAGGCATTATTGAAGATAGCCCTCAAGGGGAATAAAGCGGTGCGAAATAATAAACAGCAGAGCTATTTCGTCATTTTATTGACTGCGTAAGCTATCAATAAAGGGCGCCAGCTGGCGATTAAACTGGCTGCATTTGGTGGTTTCCGGCGTACTGTCCTGCTGCAGTTGCTGATACATTTGCGTGCTGCGCTGGTTGAGCGTGGCGTAATCAATATTACTCCATCCTCTCTTTTTGCCAACATTCCATGCCGCGCGGTCGATAGCGTCATCGGAAGGAAGATCGCTACGGCTGCATTTATTTTTCAGATAACGCGCGCCGGCGGCCACGGAAGAGAGCTGTTCCAGCTGCGCTTCGTTGCTGATGGCGGGGCTGAGCGTAGACGAACGGTTCTGCTGGCAACCCGCGAGAACGGCAATCATGAGCAGCGGAAATATAACGGAAGTTCGCATAATATATTAAAGGGATCGGGTTAACTGAAGGACAGTTTAACAAATATTTTCATGCTGTCATCAGGAAATATTATTATAGATATTTGTTAAGGCGCTCCCGTTTTTATCGTCAAATGGCTTAATGTTTCTCTTTACTTCTTGCCAGAATATTTCTTGTCACACTCAGAATATAATATTCAATCCGCGCTGAGGTTTTTGTTTTTTATCGTGACAGAGGTCCTCAGACAGACCGCTGAGACGATGAACGGCGGAGAATATTTTTTATGTTATTAAAAAACATAATATTTTCGCTTTTGTTACGTCGTGAGGGAGTAAAATGCTGGTTAAGCCTGTCCCGGTTTAGTGCTATCCTGTGTCACCTGGACTATTTGTGCTATGTCCCAAAATTCTCGTCAGGCGATGCGTATAACATGATGATTTATATTATGAATTCTCCAGGAGTACATAAACATACATCATGACCGCGCCCTGAGACGCGAAGTGCTGTGATACCGAGGTCGTGGCCTGCGGGTTGAGACCTCCGGGCGTGAATTTGAGAGATATCTTCTTCCTCTTTCAAGAGGAAGTATTGAGAATCAGGCTTTTACGCCTGAAAGTTGCGGAGAAAAAGCATGGCGGGAGATGACCGCGAGCCTATCGGACGTAAGGGAAAGCCCTCGCGTCCGGCAAAACAAAAAGTGACTCGTCGTCGGGTCCGGGATGAGGACTACGACGATGATTACGACGATGATGATTATGAGGATCAAGAGCCGATGCCGAAGAAAGCAAAAGGCAAAGGTAACAAGCCTCGCCGTAAACGTACCTGGCTATGGCTACTGTTCAAGCTAGGGATCGTGGTCGCGGTGCTGGTTGCCGCTTACGGTGTCTACCTCGATCAGAAAATCCGTAGCCGTATCGACGGCAAAGTCTGGGAGCTTCCGGCGGCGGTCTATGGCCGGATGGTTAACCTCGAACCGGATATGCAGATCAGCAAAAATGAGATGGTGCGTCTGCTGAATGCCACGCAGTACCGCCAGGTCAGCGCGATGACGCGTCCGGGCGAGTACACCGTGCAGGCCAACAGCATTGAGATGATCCGTCGTCCGTTTGATTTCCCTGATAGTAAAGAAGGGCAGGTGCGTGCACGCCTGACCTTTGACGGCGATCATCTGGAAACGATTGAGAATATGGAGAACAACCGCCAGTTCGGCTTCTTCCGTCTCGATCCGCGGCTGATCACGATGCTGCAGTCGGCAAATGGCGAACAGCGTCTGTTTGTCAAGCGCAGCGGTTTCCCGGACCTGCTGGTGGATACGCTGCTGGCGACCGAAGACCGTCACTTCTATGAACACGACGGGATCAGCCTGTACTCGATTGGTCGTGCGGTGCTGGCGAACCTGACGGCCGGGCGCACGGTGCAAGGGGCCAGTACGCTGACCCAGCAGCTGGTGAAAAACCTGTTCCTTTCCAGCGAGCGTTCTTACTGGCGTAAAGCGAACGAAGCCTATATGGCGCTGATCGTTGATGCGCGTTACAGCAAGGATCGTATCCTTGAGCTGTATATGAACGAGGTATACCTCGGTCAGAGCGGCGACAACGAAATTCGCGGCTTCCCGCTGGCGAGCCTCTATTACTTTGGCCGCCCGGTCGAAGAACTCAGCCTCGACCAGCAGGCGCTGCTGGTCGGGATGGTGAAAGGGGCATCGATTTACAACCCGTGGCGTAATCCGAAGCTGGCGCTGGAACGACGCAACCTGGTGCTGCGTCTGCTGCAGCAGCAGAACGTGATCGATCAGGAGCTGTATGACATGCTGAGCGCGCGTCCGCTGGGCGTGCAGCCGCGCGGCGGCGTGATCTCTCCACAGCCGGCATTTATGCAGATGGTTCGTCAGGAGCTGCAGGCGAAACTGGGCGATAAGGTGAAAGATCTCTCCGGCGTGAAGATCTTTACTACCTTTGACTCCGTTGCGCAGGATGCGGCAGAAAAAGCGGCGACCGACGGCATTCCGGCCTTGAAGAAACAGCGTAAGCTGCCGGATCTGGAAACCGCGATGGTGGTCGTTGACCGCTTTACGGGCGAAGTGCGGGCGATGGTCGGCGGTGCGGAACCGCAGTTTGCCGGTTACAACCGCGCGATGCAGGCCCGCCGTTCAATCGGTTCTCTGGCGAAGCCAGCGACCTATCTGACGGCGCTGAGCTTGCCGAACCAGTATCGCCTGAACACCTCGATTGCCGATGCACCGATCTCCATCCGTCTGCCAAACGGTCAGACCTGGTCCCCGCAGAACGACGATCGTCGCTTTAGTGGTCAGGTGATGCTGGTGGATGCGTTGACGCGCTCGATGAACGTGCCGACCGTTAACCTCGGGATGGCGCTGGGCCTGCCGGCGATAACCGACACCTGGGTCAAACTGGGCGTGCCGAAAGATCAGCTGCACCCGGTACCGGCGATGATTCTCGGGGCGTTGAACCTGACGCCGATCGAAGTCGCGCAGGCGTTCCAGACCATCGCCAGCGGCGGTAACCGCGCGACGCTTTCGGCGCTGCGTTCGGTCATCGCCGAAGATGGTACCGTGCTGTATCAGAGCTATCCGCAGGCAGAGCGTGCGGTGCCGGCGCAGGCGGCGTACATGACGCTGTGGACCATGCAGCAGGTTGTGCAGCGCGGTACCGGCCGTCAGCTTGGCGCGAAGTATCCGGGCCTGCATCTGGCAGGGAAAACCGGGACCACCAACAATAACGTCGATACCTGGTTTGCCGGTATTGACGGCGGTCAGGTGACCATTACCTGGGTGGGTCGCGATAACAACCAGCCGACGAAACTCTACGGTGCCAGCGGCGCCATGTCTATTTACCAGCGCTATCTGGCTAACCAGACGCCGACGCCGCTGGTGTTGACGGCACCGGAAGACGTGGTGGATATGGGCGTGGACAGCAATGGCAACTTCGTGTGTAGCGGGGGGATGCGTTCGCTTCCGGTCTGGACAACCACGCCGGATGCGCTGTGTCGCCAGGGCGAGCAGATGCAACAGCAGCAGCTGGAGCAGCAGCAGCAGAACAATCCGTTCAATCAGTCCGGACAGCAGCAGCCGGCGCAACAACAGCAGCAACAGCAACAGCCCGCGAAGCAGGAAAAGAGCGATGGCGTAGCAGGCTGGATTAAGGATATGTTCGGCGGTAACTGATCGTCGTCACCAGGCCCTCTGATACAGATGTATCAGAGGGCTTTTTTTTTTCTGCACATTACTTAACAGTCACTTAACCCCACAATAACTGCCTGGTTATTATTTCATCCTTCAGTCTTCAGCGCGGGGCATACCACTTGCCTTGTATTCTGCGTTTCGCCTATTATGTCAACGGTCATAATAATAATTCTCGTTTACGTTATCATTCACTTTCATCAGAGATATACCCATGGCGCGTCCAAAAACTGCTCAGCCAAATCACTCGCTGCGTAAAATCGCAGTCGTAGTAGCCACGGCGGTTAGCGGCATGTCTGTCTATGCGCAGGCAGCAGTTGAACCGAAACAAGAAGAAACCATCACCGTTATCGCGGCACCTGCCGCGCAAGAGAGTGCCTGGGGCCCGTCGCCCACGATCGCGGCGAAACATTCGGCAACTGCGACCAAAACCGATACCCCGATTGAAAAAACACCGCAGTCTGTCTCCGTCGTCACCCGTGCCGAGATGGACATGAAGCAGCCGACGACGGTGAAAGAGGCGCTGTCCTATACGCCGAGCGTCTTCTCCACCCGCGGCAGCTCTACCACCTATGATGTGGTGACCATTCGCGGCTTCACGACCTCCACAACGGTCAATACCAACCAGTATCTGGACGGCATGAAGCTGCAGGGGAATAACTATTCAGAAGTGTCGATGGACCCTTATTTCCTTGAACGTGTGGAAGTGATGCGTGGGCCAACATCGGTGCTGTACGGCAACAGCAACCCTGGCGGCATCGTCAGTATGGTGAGCAAGCGTCCGACGACCGAACCGCTGAAAGAAATTCAGTTCAAAATGGGTACCGATAATCTGTGGCAGACCGGTTTTGACTTCAGTGATGCCATCGATGATAACGGCGTATGGTCGTATCGACTGACCGGTTTAGGCCGCAGTCAGGATGCGCAGCAGCAGATGGCGAAATCGACTCGCTACGCGGTCGCGCCCTCCTTCAGCTGGCGTCCGGATGATAAAACCGACTTCACTTTCCTGAGCAACTTCCAGAACGATCCGTATGCCGGTTACTACGGCTGGCTGCCTCGCGAAGGGACCGTGGTGCCGTATTACGATGCCAACGGCAATGCCCATAAGCTGCCGACTGATTACAACGAAGGCGAGCCGGATAACAAGATGTCCCGCCGTCAGCAGATGGTCGGCTACAGCTTCTCGCATCAGTTCGATGACACCTTCACGGTGCGTCAGAACCTGCGCTATACCGACGTGAAGACGCTGTATCGCTCCGTTTACGGTAACGGCTATTCGGCTCCGGGCCAAATCAACCGCGCCTATGTGCGTTCTGATGAACATCTCAATACGTTCACCGTTGATACGCAGCTGCAGTCTGATTTTGCCACCGGCGCGGTTAACCATACGTTGCTGACCGGCGTTGATTATTCGCGCATGCGTAACGATGTGAATGCGGAATACGGTTCTGCCGATTCAATCAGCATGAACAATCCGCAATACGGTAATGCGAACGTCAACGTGAACTTCCCCTACGCGGTGCTGAACCGCATGGAGCAGACCGGCCTGTATGCTCAGGACCAGATGGAGTGGGACAAATGGGTAATGACGCTGGGCGGCCGCTATGATTACGCCATGGCTTCGACCCTGACGCGCTCTTCTAACGATCTCGCGGAAAACCACGATCAGCAGTTTACCTGGCGTGGTGGTATTAACTATCTGTTCGATAACGGCATCTCTCCGTACTTCAGCTATAGCCAGTCCTTCGAACCGGTTTCCGGCTCTTCCCGCGAAGGCAAGCCGTTCGATCCTTCTCGCGGCGAGCAGTATGAAGCGGGCGTGAAATACGTCCCGAAAGATATGCCGGTGGTGGTGACCGCGGCAGTCTATCAGCTGACCAAAGACAAAAACCTGACCGCGGATCCCAACGATCCGTACGGAATTTATAGCATTCAAACAGGTGAAATTCGCTCACGCGGCTTTGAGCTGGAAGCAAAAGCAGCGGTCAATGCCAATATCAACCTGACGGCGGCCTATAGCTATACCGATGCGGAGTACACCGAAGACACCGTATTCAAAGGCAAACGTCCGGCGGAAGTTCCGCGCAACATGGCGTCGCTGTGGGCGGATTATACCTTCCACGAGAGCGCGCTGAGCGGTCTGACGGTCGGGGCCGGGGCGCGTTATATCGGCTCGACGGTGAGCTACTACAAAAATGATACCGACACCGGGAAGAAAAACGACTCCTTCAACGTGGCCGGCTATGCATTGATGGATGCCACGGTGAAATACGATCTGGCGCGTTTTGGTCTGCCAGGATCGTCTGTGGGGATCAACGTGAACAACCTGTTCGATCGTGAGTACGTATCCAGCTGCTACAGCGAATACGCGTGCTACTGGGGCGCAGGACGTCAGGTTATTGCGACCGGAACCTTCCGCTTCTAATCACTTACCGGGCGCGGTTCGCCGCGCCGTTCACCAGGTCGCCGCTATGCAGGAAAACTCTCCGCACTCTGATACCACGTTTTCGTTGAATCGCGTTACCTTTCGCGTACCTGGCCGTACGCTGCTGCATCCTCTCTCCTTAACTTTCCCGGCGGGAAAAGTGACGGGGCTGATTGGCCATAATGGCTCCGGCAAATCCACACTGCTGAAAATGCTCGGCCGTCATCAGCCGCCGTCGGAAGGCGATGTGCTGCTGGACGGGCAGCCTCTGGACAGCTGGAGCAGCAAGGCCTTTGCCCGTAAAGTGGCCTATCTGCCGCAGCAGCTGCCGCCGGCGGAAGGGATGACCGTGCGCGAGCTGGTGGCCATCGGCCGCTATCCGTGGCACGGCGCGCTGGGGCGTTTCGGTGCCGCCGACCGGGAAAAAGTTGAAGAGGCGATTGCGTTGGTCGGCCTTAAGCCGCTGGCGCACCGGCTGGTTGACAGCCTGTCAGGCGGTGAGCGCCAGCGGGCGTGGATTGCCATGCTGGTGGCGCAGGACAGCCGCTGTTTATTGCTGGATGAACCTACCTCGGCGCTGGATATTGCCCATCAGGTGGATGTCCTGGCGCTGGTGCATCGTTTGAGTCAACAGCGCGGGTTAACGGTGATCGCCGTTCTGCACGATATCAACATGGCTGCCCGTTACTGTGATTATCTGGTCGCGTTACGTGGTGGGGAGATGATTGCTCAGGGCACGCCCGCGCAGCTGATGCGCAGCGAAACGCTGGAGCAAATTTACGGTATTCCGATGGGTATTCTGCCGCATCCGGCGGGTAGCGCGCCGGTAAGCTTTGTCTATTGATGGAAAAGACCCCTTTCATTACCCGTCGCCGTCTGCTGGCGGCGATGGCCCTGTCGCCCCTGCTGTGGCAGATGCGCGGCGCCCAGGCCGCAAGCTTCGATCCGCAGCGTATTGTGGCGCTGGAGTGGCTGCCGGCAGAACTCCTGCTGGCGCTTGGCGTGACGCCCTATGGCGTGGCCGATATCCCGAACTATAACCTGTGGGTGAATGAACCGGCGCTGCCTTCCTCGGTGATTGATGTCGGGCTGCGTACGGAGCCGAATCTTGAGCTGCTGACGCAGATGAAACCGTCGTTTATCGTCTGGTCGGCCGGATATGGGCCGTCGCCAGAGAAGCTGGCGCGCATTGCCCCGGGGCGGGGATTCACCTTCAGCGACGGTAAACGACCGCTGCAGATGGCGCAGCAATCTCTCAACGAGATGGCCGAGCTGATTGGCCGGCAGCAGGCGGCGAAGCGCCATCTGGCGGAATTTGACGCGCTGATGGAGAATCTGCGCCCGCGTTTCGCCCGCCGTGGCGATCGTCCGCTGCTGATGATCACCTTGCTCGATCCCCGCCATGTCCTGGTTTTCGGCAATAATTGCCTGTTTCAGGAGGTGCTCGATCGCCTGGGGATTAAAAATGCCTGGCGCGGTGAAACCGCCTTCTGGGGCAGCGTCAGCGTGGGAATCGATCGACTGGCCGCCTACAAAGAGACCGATGTTATCTGCTTCGACCACGGTAATCGTGCCGAAATGAGCCAACTGATGAGTACGCCGCTCTGGCAGGCGATGCCGTTTGTCCGCGAAGGGCGCTTCCAGCGCGTGCCGGCTGTCTGGTTCTACGGTGCGACGCTGTCGGCAATGCATTTTGCCCGCGTGCTGGCGGATGTCCAGGGAGGTGAGGCATGAGATCGCGACTGTCTCCTCTGGCGGCACTGCTGCTGACGGTGCTGGCGATGACCGCATTTGCGCTCAGCTTCTTGAATCTCCAGGCGGCGTTGCCGCAGCACGAGTGGCGCCAGGCGCTGTGGCAGCCGGATATCGACAATATCGCTCAGATGTTGTTCCACTACAGCCTGCTGCCGAGACTGGCGGTGTCGCTGCTGGTTGGCGCGGGGCTCGGACTGGTGGGCGTGCTGTTCCAGCAGGTGCTGCGCAACCCGCTGGCGGAACCGACCACCCTCGGGGTCGCGACCGGCGCTCAGCTGGGGATGACGGTGACGACGCTGTGGGCGATTCCCGGCGTACTGGCGTCGCAATTCGCCGCACTGGCGGGGGCCTGTCTTGTCGGGGCGCTGGTTTTCGGCGTCTCGTGGGGAAAACGGCTGTCGCCGGTAACCCTGATTCTTGCCGGTCTGGTGGTCAGTCTGTACTGCGGGGCGCTGAACCAGCTGATGGTTATTTTCCATCACGATCAGCTGCAAAGTATGTTCCTGTGGAGCACCGGTACGCTGACGCAAACCGACTGGAGCGTGGTGCAACGGCTGTGGCCGCAGCTGCTCGGCGGCCTCATGTTAACGTTGCTGCTGCTGCGTCCCCTCACGCTGATGGGGCTGGATGATGGCGTGGCGCGTAATCTCGGACTGGCGCTCTCTCTGGCGCGTCTGGCCACGCTGACGCTGGCGATCGTTATCAGCGCGTTGCTGGTGAATGCGGTGGGGATTATCGGTTTTATCGGCCTGTTTTCGCCGCTGCTGGCGAAAATGCTCGGCGCGCGTCGTCTGCTGTCGCGTCTGCTGCTGTCGGCGGTGATTGGCGCGCTCATTCTCTGGCTGTCAGACCAGATCATTCTGTGGCTGACCCGGGTATGGCGGGAAGTGTCCACCGGTTCCGTGACGGCGCTGATCGGCGCGCCGCTGCTGCTGTGGCTGCTGCCGCGCTTGCGCAGCATCAGTGCGCCGGTGATGAATGCCGGCGATAAAGTGCTGGTGGAACGGCAAAACGTACGGGGATTTGCGTTTGGCGGTTTGCTGATCCTGCTGCTGGCGCTCCTCGTCGCCCTGGCCTTTGGGCGGGATGCGCAGAGCTGGCACTGGGCGAGCGGCACGCTGCTGGATCAACTGATGCCGTGGCGCTGGCCGCGGGTGTTCGCCGCGCTGTTCGCCGGGGTGATGCTGGCGGTCGCGGGGTGTATTATCCAGCGCCTGACCGGTAACCCGATGGCCAGCCCGGAAGTGCTGGGCATCAGCTCCGGCGCAGCTTTTGGTATTGTCCTGATGCTGTTTTTCGTTCCCGGCAACGCTTTCGGCTGGCTGCTGCCGGCCGGTAGCCTGGGGGCGGCGGCGACGCTGCTGGTGATCCTGGTGGCTGCCGGGCGCGGCGGTTTCTCGCCGCACCGGATGCTGCTGGCGGGGATGGCGCTCAGCACCGCCTTCACTATGCTGTTGATGATGCTGCAGGCCAGCGGCGATCCGCGCATGGCGCAGATTCTGACGTGGATTTCCGGCTCGACTTACGGCGCCACGCCGGAGATGGTCGTTCGGAGCGGGATGGCGATGGTGCTGCTGCTGATTCTGGTGCCGCTGTGTCGGCGCTGGCTGACGATTCTGCCGCTGGGTGGTGAAGCCGCACGCGCGGTAGGTATGGCGCTGACGCCGTCGCGGGTCGCTCTGCTGCTGCTGGCCGCTGGCCTGACGGCGTCCGCCACGCTGACTATCGGCCCGCTGAGTTTTGTTGGCCTGATGGCGCCGCATATTGCGCGCATGATGGGATTCCGCCGGACGATGCCGCAGATGGTGATGGCCGGGTTGATCGGCGGGTTGCTGCTGGTCTTTGCCGACTGGTGCGGGCGAATGATGATGTTCCCGTATCAGATCCCCGCAGGTCTGCTGTCGACCTTTATCGGCGCGCCGTACTTTATTTATCTGCTGAGGAAACAGAGCCGATAATTTTCCCCGGTGGCGCTTCGCTTACCGGGGCGACAAAAACACAGGCCGGGCAAGCTTGCGCTGCCCGGTCTTGAATTACAGCTTCGCAAACGCCTTACGGGCGGCGGCGATGGTATCGTTGATATCATCAGGGGTGTGGGCAATCGACATAAAGCCGGCCTCAAACGCCGATGGCGCCAGATAGACGCCTTCTTCCAGCATCAGATGGAAGAAACGCTTAAAGCGTTCAACGTCGCACTTCAGCACATCCTGATAGCAGGTGACCGTTTCGGCATCGGTAAAGAAGAGGCCGAACATGCCGCCCACATTATTCACCACCAGCGGAATGCCCGCTTCGCGCGCGGCATCCAGCAGCCCTTGAGAGAGCTGATTGGTTAAATCGGTCAGCGTTTCGTGGACGCCCGGCTGGGCGACTTCGCTCAGGCAGGCAAAACCGGCTGCCATGGCGATCGGGTTACCAGACAGGGTTCCGGCCTGATACACCGGGCCGGTCGGGGCCAGGGCATCCATCACATCGCGACGACCGCCAAATGCGCCGACCGGCATACCGCCCCCGATGATCTTGCCCAGACAGGTCAGATCCGGAACCACGTCGTAGTATGACTGCGCGCCCGCCAGCGCCACGCGGAAGCCGGTCATCACTTCATCGATAATCAGCAGCGCGCCAAATTCGTCGCACAGCGCGCGCAGGCCCGGCAGGAACGCCGGTAGCGGTGGGATGCAGTTCATGTTGCCGGCTACCGGCTCCACGATGATGCAGGCAATCTCTTGCGGATATTGCTCAAACGCGGCGCGAACGGAGGCCAGATCGTTATAGGTGCAGGTCAGGGTATGTTTAGCAAAATCAGCCGGTACGCCCGGTGAGTTCGGCTGGCCCAGGGTCAGCGCGCCGGAGCCCGCTTTCACCAGCAGACAGTCGGCGTGGCCGTGATAGCACCCTTCAAATTTGATGATTTTGTCACGGCCGGTAAAGCCACGGGCCAGGCGAATGGCGCTCATCGTCGCTTCGGTACCGGAGTTCACCATCCGCACCATATCCATCGTTGGGACCAGTTCGGTCACCAGCTCCGCCATTTTGACTTCCATTTCCGTCGGCGCGCCAAAGCTCAGGCCGCGCTCCGCGGCTTCAATCACCGCATTGCGAATGGCCGGATGGTTATGGCCCAGTACCATGGGGCCCCAGGAGCCGACATAATCGATATACGCTTTACCGTCGACATCGTACAGCCTGGCGCCGTCGGCGCGTTCGATAAACAGCGGTGTACCGCCGACGCCGCTAAAGGCGCGGACCGGCGAGTTCACGCCGCCGGGGATGAGTTCACGTGCGGCGCTATAGAGTGTTTCAGATTTGCTCATTGCCATGATCCTGGTTCGTGATAAATGTTTTGCTGGTTATTCTAAGTTATTCCAGGATAGTTATGAAAGTTTTGCCCAATTGAAACAAAGCGCAGCAGGTGCATTTTTCCCGCGACGTAGGACGTTCAGAAGGCTAAAATGTCCCCTTCGTATTTGTATGACTATTGACGATAAGAGTATGAAAACAGAAGCCTCTACTTTTGAAGCAAAACAAATCGTGCGCTTGCGTCGTGGCGATGTGGTACGTCGATTAGTTCAACGTGACAAAACGCCGCTGGCGGTGCTGCTGATGGCCGCGGTGGTCGGCACGCTGGCCGGGCTGGTGGGGGTCGCCTTTGAAAAGAGCGTCAGCTGGGTGCAGAACATGCGCATCGGTTCCCTGGTGCAGGTGGCGGATCACGGGTTCCTGATTTGGCCGCTGGCTTTTATTTTATCTGCGTTGCTGGCGATGGTGGGCTATTTTCTGGTGCGTCGTTTCGCGCCGGAGGCAGGGGGATCCGGTATACCGGAGATCGAAGGGGCGCTGGAAGAGCTGCGTCCGGTTCGCTGGTGGCGAGTGCTGCCGGTAAAATTTATCGGCGGGATGGGGACGCTGGGCGCCGGCATGGTGCTCGGTCGCGAAGGGCCAACGGTACAGCTGGGCGGCAACGTCGGGCGAATGGTGCTGGATATTTTCCGCATGCGCAGCCCCGAAGCGCGCCACACGTTGCTGGCCACCGGGGCCGCGGCGGGGCTCTCTGCGGCATTTAACGCGCCGCTGGCGGGGATTTTATTCATTATCGAAGAGATGCGCCCGCAGTTTCGCTACAACCTGATTTCGATTAAAGCCGTCTTTACCGGCGTGATTATGTCGAGCATTGTGTTCCGTATCTTTAATGGCGAATCGGCGATTATTGAGGTCGGCAAGCTGAGCGATGCGCCGGTGAATACGCTGTGGCTGTACCTGATCCTGGGGATGATTTTTGGCTGCGTTGGCCCGCTGTTTAATAGCCTGGTGCTGCGCACCCAGGATATGTTCCAGCGTATTCATGGCGGCAATACGAAAAAGTGGGTACTGATCGGCGGGCTAATTGGCGGAATGTGCGGCGTTCTCGGGCTGATTCAACCGGCGGCGGCAGGAGGCGGTTTTAACCTGATTCCGATTGCTGCGGCGGGCAACTTTTCCGTTGGCCTGCTGCTGTTTATCTTTATCGCCCGCGTGATAACCACGTTACTCTGTTTCTCCTCCGGGGCGCCCGGCGGCATTTTTGCGCCGATGCTGGCGCTGGGAACCTTGCTGGGAACCGCCTTCGGGATGGCCGTCACGCCGATGCTGCCGGCCTATCATCTGGATGCCGGGACCTTTGCGATTGCCGGAATGGGGGCCCTGCTGGCGGCGTCAATCCGCGCTCCGCTGACCGGGATTGTGCTGGTGCTGGAGATGACCGATAACTATCAGCTCATTCTGCCAATGATTATTACCTGTCTTGGCGCAACACTACTGGCGCAATTCCTTGGCGGTAAGCCTTTGTATTCCACGATCCTGGAGCGCACGCTGGCGAAACAGGCCGCAGAACAGGCGGCAAAAGCGCAGCAGGTTGCCGGGGAGAATACTTGAACGATTTACCAGGGTATTAGATAATGGCTCATAAGGTCGGGTTATTCTTTAACCGGTCAGAAGTATCAATGGGAGCATAAAATGAGTGATGACGTAGCGTTGCCGCTGGAGTTTACTGAAGCTGCAGCCAAAAAAGTAAAATTCCTGATTGCAGATGAAGACAATCCAAACCTGAAACTGCGTGTGTATATCACCGGTGGTGGTTGCAGTGGTTTTCAGTACGGCTTCACCTTCGACGATCAGGTTAACGAAGGCGATATGACCATCGAAAAACAGGGCGTCGGCCTGGTGGTCGATCCGATGAGCCTGCAGTATCTGGTCGGCGGTGCCGTCGACTACACTGAAGGCCTGGAAGGCTCGCGTTTTATCGTGACCAACCCGAATGCGAAAAGTACCTGCGGCTGCGGGTCTTCATTCAGCGTCTGATCCCCGCACTGGATTCTCGCCCCGGTAGTTTTTCTCCGCCGGGGCAATTTCCCCGTTCTATCGCCCGTGATCATCGAGGGCAAAAGTCGGCAGCTTCAGATGCCAACGGATGGCCGCAAGGCGAATCATCAGCGTGACGACCATGCCCATCATCGCCGAGTTCTGCAGCGAAACATGAAAAGTGTCATAGGCCGTGGCGTGCACGATACCGCCGACAATACAGGCCGTGGCATAGATTTCCGTGCGTAAAATCATCGGAATTTCGCGCGCCAGTACGTCGCGAATGATCCCGCCGCCTACGCCGGTGACGACACCCATACAGATAGCGACCAGCGGGCCGCTGTGGGCCAGAAACGCTTTATTCACTCCGATGCCGACAAATACCGCCAGACCAACGGCATCAAGCACCGGCAATATCCATTTCGGCAGTCGACGTGGCTGGCGCACCAGCAGAATGGTCAGCATGCTGGTGACCATCGCCACCACCAGATCAGTGGGGTCTTTTACCCAGAACACCGGGCCGTTGGCGAGCGCCATATCGCGAATGGTCCCACCGCCCACGGCGGTGACAACGCCGAGCACCAGCACGCCAAAGGGATCCATCCGGAGTTTACCGGCCAGCAATACGCCCGAGATAGCAAATACGGCGGTGCCAATAATATCCAGCCAATAGACAAGCATCGTCAGTTCTCGTTAAGCGCCCGGATCCTTAGGCTATTTTTACTCACCAAATTGCATCCGCACGGCGTCCGCCAACCGTACGTATGTCGGTTACACTGGCGTTCTCTGTAGCGGATGTCGTTATTACCCTGCGCAAACGGCGCTATTTGACCTGCCCGAGCGCCTCGCAGAGCTGTTTTGCGGCGAGGATAATACGCGGGCTTGCGCGTTCAAACCAGTCGCCATCTACTGCAATCAGGGAAATTTTTAACTGATTATGCCAGTAACGTTCAACTTCAGGGAGTCTGCTGGCATCACCGGCGATAACAATGGCCTGAGGCTGCCTTGCCAGGACCTGTTCACGACTCACCTGGGGCCAGGGAACCGGGCTGGAGGCAAAAATGTTGTCACCGCCGCACAACGTCAGCACCTGGTCCTGAATCGATCCCCGACTGCTGGTAAAAAGGGGATTGCTGCCAAACTGCAGAAAGACGCGTTTTTTCGGCGTATGTGCGTAGCGGGCTTTGAGGGCATCATAGTCGTCCTGCATTCGCTGTGCGGATGCGCGAGCCTTTTCCGGCTGCGGACTCCACTGCGCCAGCTGTCGCAGCGTCGCAATGATCTCTTCAATCGTCGCGGTATTGACCCAGAGTACCTTGATCCCCAGCGCGCTCAGTTGATTAACCTGCCGCTCGGCATTGCCGCCGCGCCATGCCAGAATCAGGTCCGGCTGCAACGCGACAATGCGTTCCAGGTTCATCCCTTGCCAGCTGGCAACCTGTTCGATACCGGCCGCTTGCGGCGGATAATCGGAATGGCTGCTGACGCCAACCGGCGTAATACCGGCGGCAAAGGCCAGTTCGGTATTGGAGGGGGATAGCGTGATAACCCGCGGCGCGGCGAAGAGCCACGCCGGGGTAAGCAGCAGCAGAGCGGCAAGCGCCCGTTTTAGCGACTTAGCCACGCGCCAGCGTCTGTACCAGTTTTTCCACCATCAGCGTGGACTGTTTGGCGGCAACGGTGAGGAACTCATCAAAGCTCAGGTGAGACTGCTGATCCGCCACGTCGGAAATCGCGCGTACCACCACGAACGGTACGCCGAAGTTGTGGCAAACATGGGCAATCGCCGTTGCTTCCATTTCAACCGCTACGGCCTGCGGGAAGTTGTGGCGGATTTTCGCCAGCCCGACCGAGCCGTTGATGAAGGCGTCACCGCTGACGATCAGGCCGCGCACCGCGTGCAGATTCAGCGCTTCGATGCAGCTTTGCGCGGCGGCAATCAGCTTATCGTCGGCTTTGAAGCCTGCCGGGCAGCCTGGCAGCTGGCCATACTCATAACCAAAGGCGGTGACGTCGGCATCGTGGTAGCGGGTCTCGTCGGAGATGACGATGTCGCCGACTTTCAGCGTCGACGCCAGTCCGCCTGCGGAGCCGGTGTTGATAATCACGTCCGGCTTGCAAATCTCCAGCAGCAGGGCCGCGCCCATCGCCGCCGCCACTTTGCCAATGCCTGATTTTAACAGGGCGACATCGGTACCGTTCAGCTGGCCGGTGTAGATTTCGCTCCCGCCATGGGTCAGAGTCTGACGGTTTTCGATTTTGTCGCGCAGAAGGGTAACTTCTTCTTCCATAGCGCCAATAATGCCGATTTTCATAGATTTACTCGCGATGTGTCAGGTTTAGTTGCATAGTCTATCATGCACTCAAAGGGAAACGTTATTGCTCGCGCGGGAGAGGCCATGGCAAAGATTGATTTTCGCAACAAGATTAACTGGCGTCGGCGCTACCGCTCGCCGCAGGGGGTCGAAACGGAACGTGAGATCCTGCGTATTTTTGAAAGCGATCGCGGGCGAATTATCAACTCGCCGGCAATCCGCCGTTTACAGCAAAAAACCCAGGTCTTCCCGCTGGAACGTAATGCCGCGGTGCGGACTCGTTTAACCCACTCCCTTGAAGTTCAGCAGGTGGGACGCTATATCGCCAAAGAGATCCTCAGTCGCCTGAAAGAGCAGCGTCTGCTGGAAGCCTACGGGCTGGATGAACTCACCGGACCGTTTGAGAGCGTGGTGGAAATGGCCTGCCTGATGCATGACATCGGCAATCCGCCGTTCGGCCATTTTGGCGAGGCGGCGATTAATGACTGGTTCCGTCAGCGGCTCGCGCCTGACGATGCCGCCGGCGCGCCGTTAGCGCAGGATCGTTGTACGGTGGAGGCGCTCCGTTTGCAGGAGGGCGCTGACGAACTGAATGTGCTGCGGAGCAAAGTTCGTCAGGATCTGTGCTGGTTTGAAGGCAACGCGCAGGGTATTCGCTTAGTGCATACCCTGATGCGGATGAATCTGACCTGGGCGCAGGTTGGCTGCATTCTAAAATATACGCGCCCGGCGTGGTGGCGGGGAGAACTTCCCTCCAGCCACAGTTATTTAATGAAGAAGCCTGGTTATTATTTAGCCGAAGAGGGCTATATTGCGAGGTTGCGTAAAGAACTGGAGCTGGCTCCTTACAATCGTTTTCCTTTGACCTGGATTATGGAGGCGGCGGACGATATCTCATATTGTGTGGCCGATCTTGAGGATGCGGTAGAAAAACGTATTTTCAGCGTAGAACAACTTTATCAGCTGCTTCACGAGGCGTGGGGGCAGCATGAAAAAGGCTCTTTATTTTCGCAAGTGGTAGAAAATGCCTGGGATAAATCGCGCGCGAATTCTCTGAGTCGAAGTACAGAAGATCAGTTCTTTATGTATTTACGGGTCAACACGCTGAATAAACTGGTGCCGTATGCGGCACGCCGGTTTATCGATAATTTACCGAAGATCTTTGCCGGTGATTTTAATCATGCGCTGCTTGAGGACGATAGCGACTGCAGTCAGCTGCTGGAACTATATAAAAACGTTGCGATAAAACATGTGTTTAGTCATCCAGACGTTGAGCAGCTGGAATTACAAGGCTATCGGGTGATTAGCGGTCTTCTGGATATCTATGAGCCGCTGTTAAAATTATCGCTGGAGGAGTTTAGCTTATTAGTGGAGAAAGAGCGGGTGAGGAGCTTACCTATCGCCTCGCGCTTGTTCCAGAAACTTTCGACGCGTCATCGGCTGGCCTATGTTGAAGCAGTAAATAAGGTTTCGCGCGATGCTGAAGAATTTCCGGTGATGGAATATTATTATCGCTGCCGTCTGATACAGGACTATATCAGTGGGATGACGGATTTGTATGCCTGGGATGAATATCGACGCTTGATGGCGGTGGAATAAGTACAGGTTTTGTAAAGACGAACAATAAATTTTTACTTTTTCCAGATGCTTAATTCCGGAACTTAGCGCGATAAAATGACTCTGATAGTCACATACATAGCAATTTGCATTATCTAAAATCGAGATTGAGACATATGAAAAAAACCACGTTAGCAATGAGTGCACTGGCTCTGAGTTTAGGTCTGGCGTTATCCCCGCTCTCTGCGAGCGCGGCAGAAACGTCCTCTTCGGCCTCAAGTACACAGCAAATGCCAAGCCTGGCCCCGATGCTGGAAAAAGTGATGCCGTCGGTTGTCAGCATTAATGTTGAAGGCAGCACAACGGTCAACACTCCGCGGATGCCGCGTAACTTCCAGCAGTTCTTTGGTGATAATTCACCGTTCTGCCAGGATGGTTCGCCGTTCCAGAGTTCTCCGTTCTGTCAGGGCGGTGGACAGGGCGGCGGGGCGCCGGGTGATGGCGGTCAGCAGCAGAAATTTATGGCGCTGGGCTCCGGGGTGATCATCGATGCGGCTAAAGGCTATGTCGTGACCAATAACCACGTTGTGGATAATGCGACCACGATTAAAGTACAGCTGAGCGACGGACGTAAGTTTGATGCCAAAGTCGTTGGCAAAGATCCGCGTTCCGATATTGCGCTGATCCAGATTCAGGATCCGAAAAATCTGACGGCGATTAAGCTGGCAGATTCCGATGCGCTGCGCGTCGGTGACTACACCGTCGCGATCGGTAACCCGTTTGGTCTGGGTGAAACCGTCACTTCGGGTATTGTCTCCGCGCTTGGCCGTAGCGGCCTGAACGTTGAAAACTACGAAAACTTTATCCAGACCGATGCGGCGATCAACCGCGGTAACTCCGGCGGTGCGCTGGTTAACCTGAACGGCGAACTGATCGGGATTAATACCGCGATCCTGGCGCCGGACGGCGGCAATATCGGTATCGGTTTTGCCATCCCGAGTAACATGGTCAAAAACCTGACCGAGCAGATGGTTAAGTATGGCCAGGTGAAACGCGGCGAGCTGGGTATTATGGGGACCGAGCTGAACTCTGAACTGGCGAAAGCGATGAAGGTCGATGCGCAGCGCGGTGCCTTCGTCAGCCAGGTTATGCCGGGTTCTGCGGCGGCGAAGGCTGGTATCAAAGCCGGTGACGTGATTACCTCGCTGAACGGTAAGCCTATCAGCAGCTTCGCGGCGCTGCGTGCGCAAGTCGGTACTATGCCTATCGGTAGCAAAGTCCAGCTGGGACTGGTACGCGACGGCAAAGCGGTCAATGCGACCGTCGAACTGCAGCAGAGCAACCAGACTCAGGTTGACTCCAGCACCATCTTCAATGGTATTGAAGGTGCGGAAATGAGCAACAAAGGTCAGGACAAAGGTGTGGTGGTCAATAATGTGAAAGCGGGGACTCCGGCGGCACAAATTGGCCTCAAGAAAGGCGACATCATCGTCGGCGCTAACCAGCAGCCGGTGAAAAATATCGCCGATCTGCGCAAAATCTTTGATGCCAAACCTTCGGTGCTGGCGCTGAACATCCAGCGTGGCGATAGCACTATCTATCTGCTGATGCAGTAATCGCTAACGGCTAAACCAGCCCCTTCTCCTCGTTGCGGGAAGGGGCTTTTTTTTGCCCCGCTATCCGCCGCGCTTTCCTTTCTGTGACTCCACCCGCAACTCCATACTTCTCTGCCTGGCTTTATGCATATGCACAATGCGACGTTCGGCCAACTCTTTTATGCTGACCCCCTGTTGACGGGAGGGTTACATGGCTGGCTGGCATCTTGATACCAACATGGCGCAGGATATCGTTGCGCGAACGATGCGCATCATTGATACCAATATCAACGTAATGGACGCCCGCGGGCGCATTATCGGCAGCGGCGATCGCGAGCGAATTGGGGAATTGCACGAAGGGGCGCTGCTGGTGCTTTCCCAGGGGCGGGTCGTGGATATTGATGATGCGGTTGCTCGTCATCTACACGGCGTGCGTCAGGGGATTAACCTGCCTTTGCGTCTGGAGGGGGAGATCGTCGGCGTGATTGGCCTCACCGGCGAACCAGAAACGCTGCGCAAATATGGCGAGCTGGTGTGCATGACCGCCGAGATGATGCTGGAGCAGTCGCGGTTAATGCATCTTCTGGCCCAGGATAGCCGCCTGCGTGAAGAGCTGGTCATGAACCTGATTCAGGCAGAAGAGAATACGCCCGCCTTAACCGAGTGGGCGCAGCGGTTGGGCATCGATCTGAACCAGCCTCGCGTGGTCGCGATGATTGAAGTGGATAGCGGTCAGCTCGGGGTAGACAGCGCCATGGCCGAACTGCAGCAGCTGCAAACCGCCCTGACCACGCCCGATCGCAACAATCTGGTGGCGATTGTCTCACTGACCGAGATGGTGGTGCTCAAACCGGCATTCAATGCCTTTGGTCGCTGGGACGCGGAGGATCACCGCAAACGAATCGATCAGCTGATCGCCCGAATGAAAGAAAACGGCCAGCTGCGCTTTCGCGTGGCGCTGGGGAACTTCTTTACCGGCCCCGGCAGCATCGCCCGTTCCTGGCGCACCGCGCGTACCACGATGATGGTCGGCAAACAGCGGATGCCCGAGAGCCGCAGCTATTTTTATCAGGATTTAATGTTACCGGTGCTGCTCGATAGCCTGCGCGGCGGCTGGCAGGCCAATGAACTCGCCCGTCCTCTGGTCAGGCTGAAGGCGATGGATAATAACGGTCTGTTGCGGCGTACTCTACAAGCCTGGTTTCGCCATAACGTGCAGCCGCTGGCGACGTCAAAGGCGCTGTTTATTCATCGTAATACGCTGGAGTATCGCCTGAATCGTATTGCTGAACTGACGGGACTGGACCTGGGGAGTTTTGACGATCGTTTGCTGCTTTATATTGCGCTGCAGCTGGATGAACAGCGTTAGAAGATAGCCCGGATAGCGACACAGTGTCTTCTCCGGGTTGCTGTGGGTCTCTCCCCGGAAAGCATCGCCGGCCAGGGAGTGAAAACCAACTTATTTATTCCGCGTCAGTTTTTCCAGATCGGCTTCAATTTCACTGATCTTATGAGTGACGACGCTTTCCAGATGACGCAGATCGTCAAGGATCTTACGTTTGAGGTCGACTTCGGTACGATCGCGCTGGCAGATCTGATCCAGCTCATCGATAACGTAGCGCAGATTCGGGCTAATTTCCTGAACCTCTTTATACCCCTGGCCTACGCCATCTGCGACAACGGTCTTACGCTGGCGCGGGTATTTAAACTTGACGCTTTTGGCGAAGAACTCGCCTTTGTCTTTCTGAAAATAGATTTTCAGAATGTCGTTGTTGGCTTCCTGCCGCAGGCTATAGCGATCGATCTCATCAGGATTGGTAATGCCAAGACTTTTCAGATTATCGTACATAACGGTACCTTTGATATCATCATAACCTTTGAATAATTAACGAAAAGATCCATCTTCGCCAGCTTCAAATATAAAAAAAGCGGGATATCTCCCGCTTTTTATTCTGCTTAGTCGATGGTACGCAGCAGTTCGTTAATGCCGACCTTGCCGCGAGTTTTCGCATCCACTTTCTTCACGATAACGGCGCAGTACAGGCTGTACTTGCCATCTTTCGACGGCAGGTTGCCGGAAACCACCACTGAGCCCGCCGGAACGCGGCCATAATGGACTTCGCCGGTTTCGCGATCGTAAATTTTGGTGCTTTGACCCAGGTACACGCCCATGGAGATCACGGAACCTTCTTCAACGATCACGCCTTCAACCACTTCAGAGCGTGCGCCGATGAAGCAGTTGTCTTCGATGATTGTCGGGTTAGCCTGCAGCGGCTCCAGCACGCCACCGATGCCGACGCCGCCGGACAGGTGCACGTTTTTACCGATCTGCGCGCAGGAACCCACGGTGGCCCAGGTATCTACCATGGAGCCTTCATCAACGTAGGCGCCAATGTTGACGTAGGACGGCATCAGCACGGTGTTGCGGGCAATAAATGCGCCCTGACGAACCGCCGCCGGCGGAACCACGCGGAAGCCTTCTTTCTGGAAACGCGCTTCATCATAGTCAGCGAATTTCATCGGCACTTTATCGAAGTAGCGGCTTTCCGCACCGTCGATAACCTGGTTATCGTTAATACGGAAAGAGAGCAGAACCGCCTTCTTCAGCCATTGATGGGTGACCCACTGGCCATCGATTTTTTCAGCGACACGCAGCGCGCCGGAATCAAGCAGAGAAATCACCTGGTTAACCGCTTCGCGGGTTACGGTATCCACATTTGCCGGCGTGATGTCGGCGCGACGCTCAAAAGCGGACTCAATAACATTCTGTAATTGCTGCATTGTTTTACTCTTTCTCTTTACACATTAAAAGTTCGTCACCCTTTATCGTTTGGATTGAGGGCCTCTGTCAACCGTTGTTGTACTTCTTGTTGGAGCGCATTATTAAGCCCACGCCGGTCCGCCGTCGCGATTATAAATAAATCTTCTACTCGCTCACCAATTGTCGTAATTCTGGCCCCGTGAAGCGAAATATTGAGGTCGGCGAACACCTGACCCACGCGAGCCAGCAGGCCCGGCTGATCGAGCGCAATCAGCTCAAGAAACGATTTTCTGTCGGTGTGCGTTGGCAGGAAATTGACTTCGGTAACGACGGAGAAATGGCGAAGTTTCGCCGCCTGACGGCGCGGGGCCGGCGGCTGCCAGCTGCGTTGGGTGATGGTCTGTTCCAGGCCGTGGCGGATCATCTCATGGCGATCGGCGGAAAGCGGACTGCCGTCCGGCTCCAGTACAATAAAGGTATCCATCGCCATGCCGTCGCGGGTGGTAAAAATCTGGGCATCGTGAACGCTGAGGTTGCGGCGATCCAGTTCGCCACAGACGGCGGCAAACAGGTACGGGCGGTCCGGGCTCCAGATAAAAATTTCGGTCCCGCCGCGCGTGGCTTGCGAGCTGAGCAGGATCATCGGTTTGCTCAGGTCGTGTTTGAGCAAATTGCGGGCGTGCCAGGCGAGCTGGTTCGGCGTATGGCGCACGAAGTAGTTGGCGCGGCAGCGATTCCAGATTTGATGCAGCGCCTCTTCATTAATATTTTCCATCCGCAGGAGCGCCAGCGCCTGCAGCTGATGATGGCGTACCCGTTCGCGCATATCTGGCGTGCTTTGCATCCCGCGACGCAGCTGTTTTTCGGTGGCGAAATAGAGCTCGCGCAGCAGGCTCTGCTTCCAGCTGTTCCACAATGTTTCGTTGGTCGCACAGATATCGGCGACGGTCAGGCACACCAGGTAGCGCAGGCGGTTTTCGGTTTGCACCTCTTCGGCAAACTGCTTGATGACCTCCGGATCCTGAATATCACGGCGCTGAGCGGTGACCGACATCAACAGATGATGGCGCACCAGCCAGGCCACCAGCTGGGTTTCCCGCGAGTTAAGCCCGTGCAGCTCGGCGAATTTCAGCACATCCTGGGCACCGAGGACAGAATGATCGCCGCCGCGACCTTTAGCAATATCATGGAACAGGGCGGCAATCAGAATCAGCTCCGGGTGCGTCAGGCGAGGCCACAGTTCTACGCACAGCGGGTGGCGACTGCGGGTCTCTTCTTTGGCGAAGCTTTCCAGCTTCAGCATCACGCGGATCGTATGTTCATCGACCGTATAGGCATGAAACAGGTCAAACTGCATCTGGCCCACAATATGCGACCACTGCGGCATATAGGCCCACAGTACGCTGTGGCGGTGCATCGGTAACAGCCCCCGGCTGACCGCGCCCTGGTGGCGCAACATGCTGAGGAAAATCGTGCGCGCTTCCGGGATATAGCACAGCGGCTGCGTCAGATGGCGCCGCGCGTGGCGCAGGTGGCGAAGCGTCGTGGAGTAGATGCCGGTGATGTTGCTGTTACGCACCATAATATAGAACATGCGCAGGATCGCCTGCGGTTCGCGCATAAACAGCGTATCGTCGCGCAGGTCAATCAGCGTGCCGCGCAGCTGAAAATCATCATCGATGGGCCGCGGCTTTTCATCTTCGGTGAGGGCGAGGATTGCTTCATCAAACAGCTGGAGCAGCATGTGATTCAGTTCGCTGACCCGCCGGGTGACGCGGAAAAAATCCTTCATCATGTATTCGATAGGCTGATTGCCTTCGCCTTCGTAGCGCAGTCGGCGGGCGACGCTGAGCTGGCGGTCGAATAGCAGGCGGTTATCGTAGCGGTTTAACTCGAGGTGCAGCGCAAAGCGAATCCGCCACAGCTGGTGCAGACATTCGTTAAGCTCGTTACGTTCGGCTTCGGTGAGAAAGCCGAAGCCAACCATTTCATCCAGCGAGGTGGCGCCGAAGTGGCGACGGGCGACCCACTGTAGGGTGTGGATATCTCGCAGGCCGCCAGGGCTGCTTTTCACATCTGGTTCGAGGTTATAGCTGGTGCCGTGGTAGCGCTGGTGGCGGATGTTCTGCTCTTCGACCTTGGCGGCAAAAAACTTCTCTGAAGGCCAGAAACCATCGCTGAAGATATGTTTCTGCAGTTCAAGAAACAGGGCCACATCGCCAATCAGCAGGCGAGATTCAATCAGGTTGGTCGCGACGCTAAGATCGGACAGTCCTTCCAGCAGGCACTCTTCGAGCGTGCGTACGCTGTGGCCGACCTCGAGCTTGATATCCCACAGCAGCGTCAGCAGTTCGCCCACCTTCTGCGCCTGCTCATCGGAGAGTTTTTTGCGGCTGAGAATCAGCAGGTCGACGTCGGAGAGCGGGTGCAGCTCGCCGCGGCCATACCCCCCGACCGCGACCAGCGCCAGATCGCTGACCGGACCAAAGCCAAAATCAATCCACAGGCGCTGGAGCAACTGGTCGATAAATTCGGTGCGCGCTTCGATTAGCTGACCGGCGGCGATACCGCTATCAAACGCTTCACCCAGCCAGCGCTGGAAAATATCGAGGTGTGCCTTGATGGTGGCACAGGTCAAATCACCTTGCGGCCAGCTACCCGGATTCTCTGGCTGACCGGAGAGGGTAGGGGAGACAGTGTCAGGTAAAGAGTTGCTCATCGCGTCACCATAAGAAAATAACTATCGCCCATAAAAAAGCCGGGAGCGATTTTTAACGTCGCCCGCGACGGCCCATCGGGTGGCGGGCAGGACGCCCGTCATAAAAAAGCCGGGAGCGATTTTTAACGTCGCCCGCGACGGCCCATCGGGTGACGGGCAGGACGCCCGTCATAAAAAAGCCGGGAGCGATTTTTAACGTCGCCTGCGGCGGCCCATCGGGTGACGGGCAGGACGCCCGTCATAAAAAAAGCCGGCGGGCGCCGGCTTTTCGTTATGCGTCGTGCGAGATTATCGCCGGGATGGTGTCATCCTTACGTAACGTCAGAATCTCACAGCCGTTCTCTGTCACCACAATAGTATGCTCGTACTGCGCAGACAAGCTCCGGTCTTTGGTTTTCACCGTCCAGCCGTCTTTCATGCTGCGGATCTCTTTCTTACCGGCATTGACCATCGGTTCGATGGTAAAGGTCATGCCCGGCTTGAGCACCACATTGGTTTCAGGAGAGTCGTAGTGCAGCACCTGCGGTTCTTCATGGAAACCGCGACCGATACCGTGACCGCAATATTCACGCACCACCGAGAAACCTTCCGCTTCGACGAATTTCTGGATAGCTGCGCCGATCGCGCGCAGGTTGATTCCCGGCTTAACCATCTTCAGGGCCAGATACAGGCTCTCCTGGGTGATGCGGCACAGACGCTCGCCGAGAATCGTCGGTTTGCCGACGATGAACATCCTGGAGGTGTCGCCGTGGAAATCATCCTTAATTACCGTGACATCAATGTTGACGATGTCGCCGTCTTTCAACAGTTTTTCGTCGTCCGGAATCCCGTGACAGACGACTTCGTTAATAGAGATGCACACGGATTTCGGGTAACCGTGGTAGCCGAGGCAGGCGGAGATCGCTTTCTGTTCGTTAACAATATAATCGTTACAGATGCGGTCCAGTTCGCCGGTGCTGACGCCCGGTTTAACGTAGGGTTCGATCATTTCCAGCACTTCAGCGGCCAGGCGGCCGGCGACGCGCATTTTTTCGATGTCTTCAGATGTCTTGATAGATATAGCCATGGATTGTGTCCAGCTGTGTCGGTTTTTTCGACAATAATAGAGTTATTCCTGCCAATGTTAACAGTCCGGGTGTCCTGGTGCCAAATTGAGAATCATTAACAGCACTCAGCGTCAACAACAGTTGGTTTCCGATCGGGTTTTGTGGTATAAAGCGCGCCGGACTTCCGTTCCATTTCGTACTACACAGGATGGACTGAAGCGACAAATCTCACTTTGTGTAAATAACACACACGTATCGACACATATTCCGGGGTGCCCTTTAGGGTCGGTAATATGGGATACGTGGAGGCATAACCCCAACTTTATCTATAGAGGTTTTAAACATGGCAACTGTTTCCATGCGCGACATGCTCAAGGCTGGTGTTCACTTTGGTCACCAGACCCGTTACTGGAACCCGAAAATGAAGCCTTTCATCTTCGGCGCGCGTAACAAAGTTCACATCATCAACCTTGAGAAAACTGTACCGATGTTCAACGAAGCTCTGGCTGAACTGAACAAGATCTCTGCTCGTAAAGGTAAAATCCTTTTCGTTGGTACTAAACGCGCTGCAAGCGAAGCGGTAAAAGAAGCTGCTAACAGCTGCGACCAGTTCTTCGTGAACCATCGCTGGTTGGGCGGCATGCTGACTAACTGGAAAACCGTTCGTCAGTCCATCAAACGTCTGAAAGACCTGGAAACTCAGTCCCAGGACGGTACTTTCGAGAAGCTGACCAAGAAAGAAGCGCTGATGCGCACTCGTGAGCTGGACAAGCTGGAAAACAGCCTGGGCGGTATCAAAGACATGGGCGGCCTGCCGGACGCACTGTTTGTTATCGACGCTGACCACGAGCACATCGCTATCAAAGAAGCAAACAACCTGGGTATCCCGGTATTTGCTATCGTTGATACTAACTCCGATCCGGACGGCGTAGACTTCGTTATCCCGGGTAACGACGACGCAATCCGCGCTGTTAGCCTGTACCTGGGCGCTGTAGCTGCAACCGTGCGTGAAGGTCGTTCTCAGGATCTGGCTTCTCAGGCGGAAGAAAGCTTCGTAGAAGCTGAATAATAAGGTTTCACCCCTTATTAGTACCGTGTATGAATAGGGGCCCATTTTCGGCCCCTTTTTTCAATTTATACTGTTTGGCCCCCGGCCGGGCAGTTCACATCTCCCGAGGATTTAAGAATGGCTGAAATTACCGCATCCCTGGTAAAAGAGCTGCGTGAGCGTACTGGCGCAGGCATGATGGATTGCAAAAAAGCGCTGACCGAAGCGAACGGCGACATTGAGCTGGCAATCGAAAACATGCGTAAATCCGGCGCAATCAAAGCGGCGAAAAAAGCAGGTAACGTTGCTGCTGACGGCGTGATCATCACTAAGATCGACGGTACCTACGGCATCATTCTGGAAGTTAACTGCCAGACTGACTTCGTTGCTAAAGATGGTGGTTTCCAGGCATTTGCTAATAAAGTACTGGACGCTGCGGTCGCTGGCAAAATCACCGACGTTGAAGTTCTGAAAGCACAGTTCGAAGAAGAGCGTGTTGCGCTGGTTGCTAAAATCGGTGAGAACATCAACATCCGTCGCGTGGCTTCCCTGGAAGGCGACGTTCTGGGTTCATACCAGCACGGCGCACGTATCGGTGTTCTGGTTGCGGCTAAAGGCGCTGACCAGGAGCTGGTTAAACAGCTGGCAATGCACATCGCAGCAAGCAAGCCGGAATTCGTTAAGCCGGAAGACGTTTCTGCTGAAGTGGTTGAGAAAGAGTACCAGGTTCAGCTGGACATCGCGATGCAGTCTGGTAAGCCGAAAGAAATCGCAGAGAAAATGGTTGAAGGCCGCATGAAGAAATTCACCGGCGAAGTTTCTCTGACCGGCCAGCCTTTCGTTATGGACCCGAGCAAATCTGTTGCTCAGCTGCTGAAAGAGCACAATGCCGACGTTACTGGCTTCATCCGCTTTGAAGTGGGCGAAGGCATCGAGAAAGTTGAGACTGACTTTGCAGCAGAAGTTGCTGCGATGTCCAAGCAGTCTTAATTTTCAAAAGGAGCCGCCTGAGGGCGGCTTCTTTTTGTGCCCGTTTTGTAAATTCAGCTCATCGCTTATAGTGGCGGTGCTGAAAAGCGGCATACAATGTCGCCAGAATTAACTCATCTCACTCGTTGACAGTCTCAGGAAAGAAACATGGCTACCAATGCAAAACCCGTCTACAAACGTATTCTGCTTAAGTTAAGTGGCGAAGCTCTGCAGGGTTCGGAAGGCTTCGGTATTGATGCAAGCATACTTGACCGTATGGCTCAGGAAATCAAAGAACTGGTTGAACTGGGTATTCAGGTTGGCGTAGTGATTGGTGGCGGTAACTTGTTCCGTGGTGCTGGGCTGGCGAAAGCGGGGATGAACCGCGTTGTGGGCGACCACATGGGCATGCTGGCAACGGTGATGAACGGTCTTGCGATGCGTGACTCACTTCATCGCGCCTATGTGAACGCTCGCCTGATGTCAGCGATTCCGCTGAATGGCGTGTGTGATAACTACAGCTGGGCGGAAGCCATCAGCCTGCTGCGTAACAATCGCGTCGTGATTCTTTCAGCAGGGACCGGTAACCCGTTCTTCACCACCGATTCCGCTGCCTGTCTGCGCGGTATTGAAATCGAAGCCGATGTTGTGCTGAAAGCCACCAAAGTCGACGGTGTGTTTACCGCTGACCCGGCCAAAGACCCGTCTGCCACCATGTACGATCAGCTGACCTACAGCGAAGTGCTCGATAAAGAACTGAAAGTCATGGATTTGGCCGCCTTTACCCTGGCGCGTGACCATAAATTGCCGATTCGCGTCTTCAACATGAACAAACCCGGCGCACTGCGTCGCGTGGTGATGGGCGAAAAAGAAGGCACATTGATTACGGAATAATTCCCGTCAGCGCCAAATCCGGGTAATATTCCGCCTTACTTTCGCGGGCTTATTGCCCGGTGATTTGCATTAAACCTGACTATACTTAGCTCACTTTTACGGTGAGCGACCGTCTGGTCTGTCTGAGACAAGTTTTCAAGGATTCGTAACGTGATTAGCGATATCAGAAAAGATGCTGAAGTACGCATGGAAAAATGCGTCGAAGCGTTCAAAACCCAAATCAGCAAAATACGCACGGGTCGTGCTTCTCCCAGCCTGCTGGATGGCATTGTCGTGGAATATTACGGCACGCCGACGCCTCTGCGTCAGCTGGCAAGCGTCACGGTAGAAGACTCCCGTACACTGAAAATCAACGTATTCGATCGCTCGATGAGCCCGGCCGTTGAGAAAGCGATCATGGCTTCCGATCTCGGTCTGAACCCGAGCTCTGCGGGTACCGACATCCGCGTTCCGCTGCCGCCGCTGACCGAAGAACGTCGTAAAGATCTGACTAAGATCGTGCGTGCCGAAGCCGAACAGGCTCGCGTGTCTGTCCGTAACGTGCGTCGTGATGCTAACGACAAAGTTAAAGCGCTGCTGAAAGACAAAGAGATCAGCGAAGATGACGATCGCCGTTCTCAGGACGACGTGCAGAAAATGACTGACGCCGCCATTAAGAAAGTGGATGCGGCGCTGGCCGATAAAGAAGCGGAACTGATGCAGTTCTGATTCTCTGCCGATACGCTCGCCGCCCACTTTGATTGATGAGCTGCGGGCGTTAAGTCTGAAACGCCGTACAGAAGACCGAACGCTCAATTCCTGGGATTGTGTTAAAACGGTCGGCCCTGTAGCCTTTGGCACGCTTGCTGAAGGTGATAGACCGCCGATCTGCTCCCGGGTCATTGTGGCGTAAGGGCTTTCTGACGGCGTTTTTCTTTTTATCCTGTCTCAATTCTTCTGGACATCTCATGAAGCAATTAACCGTTCTCGGTTCGACCGGTTCAATTGGCTGCAGCACGCTGGATGTGGTGCGCCATAACCCCGATCGCTTTTCCATCGCCGCGCTGGTCGCAGGGAAAAATGTCGACCGCATGGTTGAACAATGTCTGGAATTTTCTCCCCGCTACGCGGTGATGGACGATGTACAAAGCGCCGACGCGCTGCGCATCCGCCTGCGTGAAAACGGTAGCCGCACTGACGTATTGAGCGGCCAGCAGGCTGCCGCTGAAGTGGCTGCGCTGGACGACGTTGACCAGGTCATGGCGGCGATTGTGGGTGCTGCGGGGCTGGTGCCAACGCTGGCCGCCATCCGTGCCGGCAAAACGGTGCTGCTGGCGAATAAAGAGTCGCTGGTCACCTGCGGACGTCTGTTTATGGATGCCGTACAGCAGTATGGTGCGCACCTGCTGCCCGTGGACAGCGAACATAACGCGATTTTTCAGAGTATGCCTGTAACCGTACAGCATAATCTTGGATACGCTGACTTAACGCAGAACGGCGTATCGTCGATTCTGCTGACCGGTTCCGGTGGTCCTTTCCGGGAAACGGCGATAGCGGAACTGGCGGCGATGACGCCGGATCAGGCCTGCCGTCACCCCAACTGGTCAATGGGACGCAAAATCTCTGTCGATTCCGCCACGATGATGAACAAAGGGCTGGAATATATCGAAGCCCGCTGGTTGTTCAACGCTTCAGCCCGGCAGATGGAAGTGCTGATCCATCCGCAGTCCGTCATTCACTCGATGGTGCGTTATCTTGACGGCAGCGTCATTGCACAGCTCGGCGAACCGGATATGCGTACGCCTATCGCCCATACGATGGGCTGGCCAGACCGCCTGAATTCTGGCGTGCCGGCGTTAGACTTCTGCCAGCTGAGTCAGCTGAGCTTTTCCGCGCCGGACTACGGGCGCTATCCGTGTCTCAAGCTGGCGATGGACGCATTTGATCAAGGTCAGGCGGCGACAACGGCACTGAATGCGGCCAACGAAATCTCCGTGGCGGCCTTCCTGGCTGAAGAGATTCGCTTTACCGATATTGCGGGAGTCAACCTGGCGGTACTGGATCAGCTGGCGCTTGATGAGCCGCAAAGCATTGATGAAGTGCTGGTTATTGATGCTCAGGCCAGGGTCGTTGCGCAGAAGCAGATAAAACATCTGACAACGCGGGGCTGAACCTCCCGACACGTTGTGATATTTGTGGGCGCTGGGCTTCGGTGATATAGTCTGCGCCACCCAATCGTTGCATTTTGTTGTAAAAGATTGTGGTGGCCGTGGAAAAACACGGCTTTTTTGCGTAAAGCTTTGGGTTGTTCTCTGCGATTAGCTGTAGCTTCGGCACTGGATAAAAATGCGTATACAGCGCTGACCGGTTGCTCGCGTTTAGTGGCTTGGCTAATCCTTATTATGGACTTAAAACGCGTTATGTTGTCTGCTAATCACACTGTCAGCGAAATATCGCCTGCGCATGGCTGTCGTCATGTCGCCATTATCATGGACGGCAACGGTCGTTGGGCGAAACAGCAAGGAAAAATTCGCGCATTCGGCCATAAAGCCGGGGCGAAGTCGGTTCGTCGCGCGGTCTCCTTCGCGGCGAACAATGGTATTGAAGCGTTGACGCTATATGCATTCAGCAGCGAGAACTGGAACCGCCCCGAGCAGGAAGTCAGTGCTCTGATGGAGCTGTTCGTTTGGGCGCTGGATAGCGAAGTGAAAAGCTTGCATCGGCATAACGTTCGTCTGCGGATCATCGGCGAGACGACGCGGTTTAATGCTCGCCTGCAGGAGCGTATCCGCAAAGCGGAAGCGCTGACGGAGAACAACACGGGCTTAACGCTGAATATTGCGGCGAACTACGGTGGGCGCTGGGATATTATTCAGGGTGTCCGCAATCTGGCCGAACAGGTTCAGAACGGGTTACTTCGGCCCGAACAGATCACGGAAGACATGCTGAGTCAGCAGGTCTGTATGCATGAACTGGCACCTGTAGATTTAGTTATTAGGACCGGGGGAGAGCATCGCATCAGTAATTTTTTGATTTGGCAAATTGCGTATGCCGAACTTTACTTTACCGATGTTCTTTGGCCCGATTTTGCTGAACAGGACTTTGAAGGTGCACTCCATGCCTTTGTTAATCGAGAGCGTCGTTTCGGCGGCACTGAGCCGGGTGGCAATCATGCCTGATGGGGGTCACTTTTGCTGAAGTATCGCCTGATATCGGCTTTCGTTTTAATCCCCGTGGTGATTGCGGCGCTTTTTCTGTTGCCGCCTGCGGGTTTTGCCATCGTCACGCTCGTGGTGTGTATGCTCGCTGCGTGGGAGTGGGGGCAATTTAGCGGTTTCACTTCAACTTCACAACGCATCTGGCTGGCGCTGCTGTGTGGCCTGCTACTGGCGTTGATGCTTTTCCTGATGCCGGAATATCACTACGACGTTCATCAACCGTTGGTTGAGGGATCGCTCTGGGCGTCGTTTGGCTGGTGGATTGTGGCGCTGCTGCTGGTGCTTTCTTACCCGGCCTCCGCTGCTTTCTGGCGCAACTCGAAAGCGCTGCGTCTGATCTTTGGTATTCTGACCATCGTCCCGTTCTTCTGGGGCATGCTGGCGCTGCGCGCCTGGCATTATGCGGATAACCATTACAGCGGCGCGCTGTGGCTGCTGTACGTGATGATTCTGGTCTGGGGCGCGGATTCTGGCGCCTATATGTTTGGCAAGATGTTCGGCAAGCATAAGCTGGCACCGAAAGTGTCTCCGGGTAAAACCTGGCAGGGGTTCTTCGGCGGCCTGGTGACGGCAGCGATCATCTCCTGGGCCTACGGTCAGTGGGCAAATCTGGATGTTACCCCAACGGTATTACTGGTGTGTTCCGTTGTTGCGGCACTGGCATCGGTGCTGGGCGATCTGACAGAGAGTATGTTTAAGCGAGAGGCCGGCATTAAGGATAGCGGTCATCTGATTCCCGGACACGGTGGAATACTGGATCGTATCGATAGCCTGACGGCGGCGGTACCGGTGTTTGCTTGTCTGCTATTGTTGGTCTTCAGGACGATTTGACGGAAGGTTTTATGCTAAGCGTTCTCTGGAATTTGGCTGCCTTTATCATTGCGCTGGGCGTATTGATCACCGTGCATGAGTTTGGCCATTTCTGGGTGGCTCGTCGCTGCGGCGTTCGCGTTGAACGCTTTTCCATCGGCTTTGGTAAAGCGTTATGGCGACGTTTTGACAAGCAGGGAACGGAATTCGTCATCGCTCTTATTCCACTCGGCGGCTATGTCAAAATGCTCGACGAACGCGTCGAGCCAGTGGCGCCTGAGATGCGCCACTACGCTTTCAATAACAAAACCGTTGGCCAGCGTGCGGCCATCATTGCCGCTGGTCCTGTCGCGAACTTCATTTTTGCCATCTTTGCCTACTGGCTGGTGTTTATCATCGGTGTCCCTGGTGTCCGTCCGGTTGTTGGTGAAATAGTACCCGACTCGATTGCCGCACACGCACAAATTGCAAAAGGAACGGAACTTAAAGCGATAGATGGCATCGAAACGCCTGATTGGGATGCAGTGCGTATGGCGCTGGTCTCGAAGATAGGCGACGAGCAAACAATAGTTACGGTCGCCCCTTTCGGGAGCAGTCAGCGCCAGGATAAAATCCTCGATCTGCGGCACTGGGCGTTTGAGCCGGATAAACAAGATCCGGTGACATCGCTGGGTATTCAGCCTCGCAGCGCGCAGATTGATACGGTGCTGGCTGAAGTACAATCTGGTTCGGCGGCGCAGAAGGCCGGTTTGCAAGCGGGCGACAGGATCGTTAAAGTCGATGGTCAACCGTTAACGCAGTGGATGACGTTTGTAAATCTGGTGCGTGATAATCCGGGTAAGGCGCTGATTCTGGACATCGAGCGACAGGGGAGTCCCTTGTCTGTTACGCTGACGCCAGATAGCCGATCCGCAAAAGGTAAAGCCGAAGGGTTTGCAGGGGTCGTACCTAAGGTCATCCCGCTGCCTGATGAATATAAAACAGTGCGTCAGTACGGGCCGTTTGCCGCCATTGCTGAAGCCACGGATAAAACCTGGCAACTGATGTCATTAACCGTCAGGATGCTGGGTAAATTGATAACCGGTGATGTCAAACTGAACAACCTCAGCGGGCCGATTTCTATCGCCCAGGGGGCTGGAATGTCAGCGGAGTTTGGATTGATTTACTATCTGATGTTCCTTGCGCTGATTAGCGTGAACCTCGGAATAATCAATCTGTTCCCGCTTCCCGTCCTGGACGGGGGGCACCTGCTATTTTTGGCGATTGAAAAGCTGAAGGGCGGGCCGGTATCCGAGCGAGTTCAAGACTTTAGTTATCGCATTGGCTCAATACTGCTGGTGTTGTTAATGGGGCTTGCACTTTTCAATGATTTCTCTCGGTTGTAAGAGAGTTTGTTAGGAAGAACGCATAATAACGATGGCGATGAAAAAGTTGCTCATAGCGTCGCTGCTGTTTAGCAGCGCAACCGTATACGGTGCTGAAGGGTTCGTGGTGAAGGACATTCATTTCGAAGGCTTGCAGCGTGTCGCTGTTGGTGCGGCCCTCCTCAGTATGCCCGTGCGTCCTGGCGATACGGTGACCGATGATGATATCAGTAACACCATTCGTGCTTTGTTTGCCACTGGCAACTTTGAGGACGTCCGCGTCCTGCGCGATGGTGATACCCTGTTGGTGCAGGTGAAAGAGCGCCCAACGATTGCCAGCATCACTTTCTCCGGTAATAAGTCGGTGAAGGATGACATGCTCAAGCAAAACCTTGAGGCATCCGGCGTTCGCGTTGGGGAGTCCCTTGACCGCACGACCCTCGCTGATATCGAGAAAGGGCTGGAAGATTTCTACTACAGCGTCGGTAAGTACAGCGCCAGCGTAAAAGCTGTCGTTACGCCGCTGCCGCGTAACCGCGTCGACCTGAAACTGGTATTCCAGGAAGGCGTCTCGGCGAAAATCCAGCAGATTAACATTGTCGGTAACCATGCGTTCAGTACCGATGAACTGATCTCAACATTCCAGCTGCGCGATGAAGTGCCGTGGTGGAACGTGGTCGGCGATCGCAAATACCAGAAGCAGAAGCTGGCCGGGGATCTCGAAACCCTGCGCAGTTACTACCTGGATCGCGGTTACGCACGTTTCAACATCGACTCCACTCAGGTGAGCCTGACGCCGGATAAAAAAGGCATCTACATCACTGTGAATATCACTGAAGGCGAGCAGTACAAGCTTTCTGGTGTTCAGGTGACGGGCGATCTGGCGGGACATTCGGCAGAAATCGAAGCGTTGACCAAAGTCGAGCCGGGCGAGCTGTATAACGGCGCCAAAGTGACCAAAATGGAGAATGATATTAAGAAACTCCTCGGTCGCTATGGCTACGCTTATCCGCGCGTCCAGTCTCAGCCGGAAATTAACGATAGCGATAAGACCGTGAAGCTGCACGTCAACGTCGATGCGGGCAACCGTTACTACGTACGTAAAATTCGCTTCGAGGGCAACGACACCTCCAAAGACTCCGTTCTGCGTCGCGAAATGCGTCAGATGGAAGGGGCATGGCTGGGCAGCGATCTGGTCGACCAGGGTAAAGATCGTCTCAACCGCTTAGGCTATTTTGAAACGGTCGATACCGATACGCAGCGCGTACCGGGCAGCCCGGATCAGGTCGACGTAGTCTATAAAGTCAAAGAACGTAACACCGGTAGCTTCAACTTTGGTATCGGCTACGGTACGGAAAGTGGCGTCAGCTTCCAGGCCGGTGTTCAGCAGGACAACTGGTTGGGTACCGGCTATTCCGTCGGAATTAACGGCACCAAAAACGATTACCAGACCTATACTGAACTGTCGGTCACTAACCCGTATTTCACCGTTGATGGCGTGAGTCTCGGTGGTCGTATTTTCTATAACGACTTCGACGCGAACGATGCGGATCTGTCTGACTATACCAACAAAAGCTATGGTACGGACGTTACGCTGGGCTTCCCGGTTAACGAATACAATACGCTGCGCGCGGGCTTAGGGTATGTCCATAACTCCCTGTCCAATATGCAGCCGCAGGTGTCGATGTGGCGTTATCTGAACTCAATGGGTCAATATCCGGAAAATACCGATGATAAAAACTCATTCAGCGCCAACGACTTCACCTTCAACTACGGTTGGACCTATAACAAGCTCGACCGCGGCTTCTTCCCGACGGAAGGTTCGCGTGTCAACCTGAATGGTAAAGTGACCATTCCAGGTTCTGATAACGAATACTACAAAGCTACGCTGGATACCGCGACCTACGTGCCGATCGATAACGATCACAAATGGGTGGTTCTGGGACGTACTCGCTTCGGCTATGGCGACGGTATTGGTAGCAAAGAGATGCCGTTCTACGAGAACTTCTATGCCGGTGGTTCAAGCACCGTGCGCGGGTTCCAGTCGAACACCATTGGTCCGAAAGCGGTTTATTTCCCGGCCAGCAATCGCCACGATGGCGATGATAACTATGACAGTAACTGTAAGAGCACTGAATCTGCACCGTGTAAATCGGATGATGCAGTGGGCGGTAACGCCATGGCCGTGGCCAGCCTGGAGCTGATTACTCCGACGCCGTTTATCAGCGACAAATATGCTAACTCGGTCCGTACCTCCTTCTTCTGGGATATGGGTACCGTGTGGGATACTCACTGGGATTCGAGCGCTTACGCGGGTTATCCGGATTACGGTGATCCGAGCAACATCCGTATGTCCGCTGGTATTGCGGTACAGTGGATGTCGCCGTTGGGGCCGTTGGTATTCTCCTACGCCCAACCGTTTAAAAAGTACGAAGGAGACAAGGCCGAGCAGTTCCAGTTTAACATTGGTAAAACCTGGTAATTGCGGGCAGCAATGGAATGTAAGTGCAGTATAGCGCTGACTTTAGGCGATAATCACGGTTATCGCCTGGCCACGCAAATAACGGTACCCCTGGGTACTCATGGGATGGTAAGGAGTTAATTGTGAAAAAGTGGTTATTAGCTGCAGGTCTGGGTTTAGCAATGGTAACTTCCGCTCAGGCGGCAGATAAAATTGCAATGGTTAACATGAACAGCCTGTTCCAACAGGTTGCCCAGAAAACAGGCGTTTCTAACACGCTGGAAAACGAGTTCAAAGGCCGCGCGAGCGAGCTGCAGCGTATGGAAGGCGATCTGCAGTCCAAAATGCAGCGTCTGCAGTCCATGAAACCGGGTGCTGACCGTACCAAGCTGGAAAAAGACGTCATGGCTCAGCGCCAGACCTTCTCTCAGAAGGCGCAGTCTTTTGAGCAGGATCGTGCACGTCGCTCCAACGAAGAGCGCGGCAAACTGGTTAACCGTATCCAGACTGCTGTGAAAAGCGTAGCGAGCAGCCAGAGCATCGACCTGGTTGTTGATTCTAATGCCGTTGCATACAACAGCAGCGATGTAAAAGACATCACCGCTGATGTGCTGAAACAGGTTAAATAAGTAATGCCTTCTATTCGACTGGCTGATCTAGCACAGCAGTTGGATGCAGAATTACACGGTGATGGCGATATCGTCATCACCGGCGTTGCGTCCATGCAGACTGCAAAAGCAGGTCATATTACGTTCATGGTCAACCCTAAGTACCGTGAGCACCTGGCCGCTTGCCAGGCTTCTGCCGTTGTCATGACGCAGGATGATTTACCTTTTGCCCAAAGCGCCGCGCTGGTAGTGCGTAATCCCTACCTGACCTATGCGCGAATGGCTCAAATTTTGGATACCACGCCGCAGCCGGCGCAGGATATCGCCCCGAGTGCGGTGATTGATGCCACGGCGACGCTGGGTAAAAACGTCTCGATTGGCCCTAACGCCGTGATCGAATCTGATGTTGTGCTGGGTGACAATGTGGTGATTGGCGCCGGGTGCTTCGTTGGGAAAAAGACCAAAATTGGTGCTGGCTCCCGTTTGTGGGCCAACGTGACCGTTTACCACGAGATTGAGATCGGTGAGAATTGCCTGATTCAGTCCAGCACCGTTATCGGTGCCGATGGTTTCGGCTATGCCAACGACCGCGGCAACTGGGTGAAGATCCCGCAGCTCGGTCGCGTCATCATTGGCGATCGCGTGGAGATCGGCGCCTGTACGACCATTGACCGTGGTGCGCTGGATGATACCGTGATTGGCAATGGCGTTATCATTGATAACCAGTGTCAGATTGCGCATAACGTTGTGATTGGTGACAATACTGCCGTTGCAGGTGGCGTTATCATGGCAGGCAGCCTGAAAATTGGCCGTTACTGCATGATTGGCGGAGCCAGCGTAATCAACGGACATATGGAAATCTGCGACAAAGTCACCGTCACCGGTATGGGGATGGTCATGCGTCCTATCACCGAGCCTGGCGTCTATTCTTCAGGGATTCCGCTGCAACCGAATAAGGTGTGGCGTAAAACCGCGGCGCTGGTGATGAATATTGATGAGATAAACAAACGCCTCAAATCGATTGAGCGTAAGGTTAATCAGCAAGATTAGCGCATCAGTTGACACACAAAATCATGCAAAGCAGTATCCGGGCGGCAACCGCCGCTGACAAAGACACTGCCTGAGAGATGAAGTGTAAAAATTTTCGGCCTGTTGCATTCATAAGATTGCCGCAGGCCGTGTTATTATTGCCTTTTAGTATATTTAGACAGGAAGAGTATTTTGACTACTGAAACTCATACTCTGCACATTGAAGAGATTCTGGAACTTCTCCCTCACCGCTACCCGTTCCTGCTGGTAGACCGTGTGCTGGATTTTGAAGAAGGTCGTTTTCTGCGCGCAGTAAAAAATGTTTCTGTTAACGAGCCGTTTTTCCAGGGGCACTTCCCTGGTAAACCGATTTTACCGGGCGTGCTGATTCTGGAAGCGATGGCGCAGGCCACCGGCATTCTGGCATTCAAAAGCGTAGGTAAGCTCGAACCGGGTGAACTCTATTACTTCGCCGGGATTGATGAAGCGCGTTTCAAACGTCCGGTAGTACCAGGCGATCAGATGATTATGGAAGTCACTTTCGAGAAAACCCGTCGCGGCCTGACTCGTTTTAAAGGCGTCGCGCTGGTTGATGGTAAAGTGGTTTGCGAAGCAACGATGATGTGTGCGCGTAGCCGGGAGGCCTGATACGTGATTGATAAAACCGCCTTTGTTCATCCGACTGCCATCGTGGAAGAAGGCGCCGTTATCGGTGCTAACGCTCACATTGGCCCGTTTTGTATTGTTGGTGCTAACGTCGAAATTGGCGAAGGTACCGTACTGAAGTCTCATGTTGTTGTTAACGGCCATACCAGAATTGGTCGTGATAACGAGATCTATCAGTTCGCTTCCATCGGTGAAGTTAACCAGGACCTGAAATACGCTGGTGAACCGACGCGTGTGGAAATTGGCGACCGCAACCGCATCCGCGAAAGCGTCACCATCCATCGTGGCACAGTACAGGGTGGTGGATTAACGAAGGTGGGCAGCGATAACCTGCTGATGATCAACGCTCACGTCGCGCACGATTGTACGGTCGGAAACCGCTGTATTCTGGCCAACAATGCCACGCTCGCCGGCCATGTCTCGCTGGATGATTTCGTTATCATCGGCGGCATGACGGCAGTCCATCAGTTCTGCATTATCGGCGCACACGTCATGGTCGGCGGCTGCTCCGGCGTCGCGCAGGATGTCCCGCCGTTCGTGATTGCCCAGGGCAACCACGCAACGCCGTATGGCGTCAATATTGAAGGGCTGAAGCGCCGTGGCTTTAGCCGCGAAGCCATCACCGCGATTCGCAATGCGTACAAACTGCTGTACCGCAGCGGGAAAACGCTGGATGAAGCGAAGCCGGAAATCGCCGAGCTGGCGACTCAGTATCCTGAAGTTCAGCCATTTGTCGATTTCTTCGCCCGCTCCACGCGCGGTCTGATTCGTTAATGTCTGCACAGCGTCCCCTGACGATTGCCCTGGTCGCCGGAGAAACCTCCGGCGATATTCTTGGTGCAGGTCTCATCCGCGCCCTTAAAGCACGTATTCCCGATGCCCGCTTTGTCGGCGTGGCGGGGCCATTGATGCAGGCCGAAGGCTGTGAGGCCTGGTATGAGATGGAAGAGCTGGCGGTGATGGGCATTGTCGAAGTGCTCGGTCGCCTGCGTCGCCTGCTGCATATCCGCGCCGATCTCACCCGGCGATTTACCGAGCTTAAACCAGACGTATTCGTCGGGATTGATGCGCCTGACTTCAATATTACCCTCGAAGGTAATCTGAAGAAGCAGGGTATCAAAACGATCCATTACGTCAGCCCGTCAGTTTGGGCATGGCGGCAAAAACGCGTTTTCAAAATTGGCAGATCCACCGATCTGGTACTGGCATTTCTGCCTTTCGAAAAAGCGTTTTACGACAAATTTAACGTTCCCTGCCGCTTTATCGGCCATACCATGGCGGATGCCATGCCGTTGGATCCGGATAAAGGCGCCGCGCGGGATCGCCTGGGCATTGCCCGGGATGTGCACTGCCTGGCGCTGCTGCCGGGGAGTCGCGGCGCTGAAGTCGAAATGCTCAGCGCAGACTTTCTGAAAACCGCGCAGATTCTGCGCAAAGATTATCCCGACCTGCAGGTCCTGGTGCCGCTGGTGAATGCCAGAAGGCGGGAGCAGTTCGAACGTATTAAAGCGGAAACGGCGCCGGATCTTACGGTACATCTGCTGGATGGTCAGGCGCGCGATGCCATGATCGCCAGCGATGCGGCCCTGCTGGCTTCCGGAACCGCGGCGCTGGAGTGCATGCTGGCCAAGTGTCCAATGGTGGTTGGCTATCGTATGAAGCCGTTCACTTTCTGGCTGGCGAAACGACTGGTGAAAACCGACTACGTTTCGTTGCCGAACCTGCTGGCCGGCCGCGAGCTGGTCAAAGAGCTGCTGCAGGATGAGTGCCAGCCTGCGTTGCTGGCGAAGGCGCTGCGGCCGCTGCTGGCCGATGGTAAAACCAGCCATGACATGCATGACACTTTCCGCGCGCTGCATCAACAAATTCGTTGTAATGCGGATGAGCAGGCGGCGGACGCAGTACTGGAGTTAGCAAAATGATTGAGTTTGTGTATCCGCATACTCACCTGGTCGCCGGCGTAGACGAAGTCGGTCGGGGACCTCTGGTCGGAGCGGTCGTGACCGCCGCGGTGATCCTTGACCCGGCACGGCCAATTGTGGGTCTGAATGACTCCAAAAAATTAAGCGAAAAGCGTCGTCTGGCGCTGTTCGATGAAATCAAAGAGAAAGCGTTGGCCTGGAGTTTCGGCCGTGCGGAACCGCACGAAATAGACGAGCTGAATATTCTGCATGCGACCATGCTGGCGATGCAGCGCGCCGTTGCTGCTCTGCCGGTTGTGCCGGAGTTTGTGCTGATCGATGGCAACCGCTGCCCGCCGCTGCCTGTGCCTTCACAGGCGGTGGTCAAAGGCGACAGCCGGGTGGCAGAAATCAGCGCAGCGTCTATTCTGGCTAAAGTCGCGCGCGATGCGGAAATGGCTGAGCTGGACCTTGAATTTCCTCAATACGGCTTTGCGCAGCATAAAGGCTATCCTACCGCTTTCCATCTGGAAAAACTGATCGAACATGGCGCAACCGAGCATCATCGGCGTAGTTTTGGCCCGGTAAAACGCGCGCTGGGCCTTGCGTCCTGATTCTTGTGTCGAGAAATAAGTAAACCGGAATCTGAAGATGTCTGAACCACGTTTCGTCCACCTGCGGGTGCATAGCGACTATTCCATGATCGATGGGCTGGCAAAAACCGGGCCGCTGGTGAAAAAGGCGGCCTCGCTTGGCATGCCTGCGCTGGCGATCACCGATTTTACTAACCTGTGCGGACTGGTGAAGTTCTACGGAGCGGGACATGGCGCGGGCCTGAAGCCTATTGTCGGCGCGGATTTTCACGTCCAGAGCGAACTGATGGGCGATGAGTTCACCGAACTCACGGTTCTGGCGGCCAACAATGTGGGTTATCAAAACCTGACGCTGCTGATTTCACGTGCCTATCAACGCGGCTATGGCGCGCTGGGGCCGTGGATTGACCGGGACTGGCTGGCCGAACATCAGGAAGGGCTGATCCTGCTTTCCGGCGCGCGTAAAGGCGATGTTGGCGTCAGCCTGACGCGTGGCAATATGGCGCTGGTCGATCAATGTCTCTCTTTCTACCAGCAGCATTTCCCGGATCGCTACTATCTGGAGCTGATCCGCACCGGCCGCGCCGATGAAGAGGCCTATTTACACGCCGCCGTGCAGCTGGCTGAAGAACGCGGTTTACCGGTCGTGGCGACCAACGATGTGCGTTTCCTGGAAACCGGTGATTTCGATGCGCATGAGATCCGCGTCGCGATCCATGACGGCTTTACCCTGGACGATCCGAAGCGCCCGCGCAAATACTCGCCGCAGCAATATATGCGCAGCGAAGATGAAATGTGCGAGCTGTTCTCCGATATTCCGGAGGCGCTGGAAAATACCGTCGAAATCGCCAAGCGCTGCAACGTTACCGTGCGTCTTGGCGAATACTTCCTGCCGCAGTTCCCGACCGGGGATATGACGACGGAAGATTATCTGGTTAAAAAATCAAAAGAGGGCCTGGAAGAGCGTCTGGCTTTCCTGTTCCCTGATCCTGAAGAGCGGCTTAAACGCCGACCTGAATACGATGAACGACTGGATATCGAACTTCAGGTAATTAACCAGATGGGCTTCCCCGGCTACTTCCTGATCGTCATGGAGTTTATCCAGTGGTCCAAGGATAACGGCGTACCGGTAGGGCCGGGACGTGGTTCCGGCGCCGGGTCGTTAGTCGCCTACGCCTTAAAAATCACCGATCTGGATCCGCTGGAATTCGATCTGCTGTTTGAACGTTTCCTGAACCCTGAACGTGTATCGATGCCCGACTTTGACGTCGACTTCTGCATGGAGAAGCGCGATCAGGTTATCGAGCACGTGGCGGAGATGTACGGTCGCGACGCGGTATCGCAGATCATCACCTTCGGTACGATGGCAGCGAAAGCGGTTATTCGTGACGTGGGCCGCGTGCTCGGCCACCCGTACGGGTTCGTGGATCGGATCTCAAAACTGGTGCCGCCCGACCCGGGTATGACGCTGGCGAAAGCGTTTGAGGCCGAGCCGCAGCTGCCGGAGATCTACGAAGCTGACGAAGAGGTCAGAGCGCTGATCGACATGGCGCGTAAGCTGGAAGGCGTCACGCGTAACGCCGGTAAGCATGCGGGGGGCGTGGTTATCGCCCCGACCAAAATTACCGACTTCGCCCCGCTATATTGCGATGAAGCCGGTCTCCATCCGGTCACCCAGTTTGATAAGAACGACGTCGAATACGCCGGGCTGGTGAAGTTCGACTTCCTTGGCCTGCGTACGCTGACCATCATCAACTGGGCGCTGGAGATGATCAACAAGCGGCGGGCGAAACACGGCGAGCCGCCGCTGGATATCGCGGCGATCCCGCTGGACGATAAGAAAAGCTTCGATATGCTGCAACGCTCGGAAACCACCGCGGTTTTCCAGCTTGAATCGCGCGGCATGAAAGATCTGATTAAACGCCTGCAGCCCGACTGCTTCGAAGATATGATCGCGCTGGTGGCCCTGTTCCGTCCGGGGCCGCTGCAATCGGGGATGGTAGATAACTTTATCGACCGTAAACACGGCCGCGAAGAGATCTCTTACCCGGACGTGCAGTGGCAGCATGAGTGTCTGAAACCGGTGCTTGAGCCGACGTATGGCATTATCCTGTATCAGGAACAGGTCATGCAGATTGCCCAGGAGCTCTCAGGCTATACCCTCGGCGGCGCGGATATGCTGCGTCGTGCGATGGGTAAGAAAAAGCCGGAAGAGATGGCCAAGCAGCGCGGTACCTTTGAAGAAGGGGCCAGGAAAAACGGCATTGACGGCGAGCTGGCGATCAAAATCTTTGACCTGGTGGAGAAATTCGCCGGCTACGGATTTAACAAATCGCACTCGGCAGCCTATGCACTGGTCTCCTACCAGACGCTGTGGCTGAAAGCGCACTATCCGGCCGAGTTTATGGCGGCGGTGATGACCGCGGATATGGATAACACCGAAAAAGTGGTGGGGCTGGTCGACGAGTGCTGGCGGATGGGCCTGAAAATCCTGCCGCCGGATATTAACTCCGGTCTGTACCATTTCCACGTGAATGACGACGGTGAAATCGTCTATGGTATCGGCGCGATTAAAGGGGTCGGCGAAGGCCCGATCGAAGCCATTATTGAAGCGCGTAACAACGGTGGTTATTTCCGCGAGTTGTTCGATCTTTGCGCCCGCACCGATACCAAAAAGCTGAACCGCCGGGTGCTGGAAAAACTGATTATGTCCGGGGCGTTTGACCGTCTCGGGCCGCATCGCGCGGCATTAATGAATTCGCTGGGCGATGCGCTGAAGGCCGCCGATCAGCATGCGAAAGCCGAAGCGATTGGCCAGGCGGATATGTTCGGGGTGCTGGCGGAAGAGCCGGAGCAAATCGAGCAATCCTATGCCAACTGCCAGCCGTGGCCGGAGCAGGTGGTGCTGGATGGTGAAAGGGAGACCCTGGGGCTGTACCTGACGGGCCATCCTATCAACCAGTATTTGAAAGAGATTGAGCGCTATGTTGGCGGCGTGAGACTCAAAGACATGCATCCGACCGATCGTGGTAAAGTCACCACGGCGGCGGGGCTCGTTATTGCTGCGCGGGTAATGGTCACCAAGCGCGGCAATCGTATCGGTATCTGTACGTTGGATGACCGTTCCGGGCGTCTGGAGGTGATGTTATTTACCGACGCGCTGGATAAATATCAGCAATTGCTGGAAAAAGACCGCATACTTATCGTCAGCGGACAGGTCAGCTTTGATGACTTCAGCGGGGGGCTTAAAATGACCGCCCGTGAAGTCATGGACATTGACGAAGCCCGGGAAAAATATGCTCGCGGGCTTGCTATCTCGCTGACGGACAGGCAAATTGATGACCAGCTTTTAAACCGACTCCGTCAGTCTCTGGAACCCCACCGTTCGGGAACCATTCCAGTACACCTCTATTATCAGAGGGCGGATGCGCGCGCGCGGCTGCGTTTTGGCGCAACATGGCGCGTCTCTCCGAGCGATCGTTTACTCAACGATCTGCGTGGCCTTATCGGCTCGGAGCAGGTGGAACTGGAGTTTGACTAATACAGGAATACTATGAGTCTGAATTTCCTTGATTTTGAACAGCCGATTGCAGAGCTGGAAGCGAAAATCGATTCCCTGACTGCGGTAAGCCGTCAGGATGAGAAACTCGATATTAACATCGACGAAGAAGTGCATCGTCTGCGCGAAAAAAGCGTTGAACTGACGCGTAAAATCTTCGCCGATCTGGGTGCATGGCAGGTTGCTCAACTGGCACGCCACCCACGTCGCCCGTACACCCTGGATTATGTTCGCCTGGCATTCGACGAATTTGACGAACTGGCTGGCGACCGCGCTTACGCTGACGATAAAGCCATTGTTGGCGGTATTGCGCGTCTGGACGGGCGTCCGGTGATGATTATCGGCCACCAGAAAGGGCGCGAAACGAAAGAGAAGATTCGCCGCAACTTCGGGATGCCGGCGCCGGAAGGCTATCGTAAAGCGCTGCGCCTGATGGAGATGGCTGAGCGTTTCAAAATGCCGATCATCACCTTTATCGACACTCCGGGTGCGTACCCGGGCGTAGGCGCGGAAGAGCGCGGCCAGTCTGAGGCGATTGCCCGTAACCTGCGCGAAATGTCGCGTCTGAGCGTTCCGGTCATCTGTACCGTTATCGGGGAAGGTGGTTCCGGCGGCGCGCTGGCGATCGGCGTTGGCGACAAGGTCAACATGCTGCAGTACAGCACCTACTCGGTCATTTCGCCGGAAGGCTGCGCCTCCATTCTGTGGAAAAGCGCGGATAAAGCCCCGCTGGCGGCCGAAGCAATGGGGATCATCGCTCCGCGTCTGAAAGAGCTGAAGCTGATTGACTCAATTATCCCGGAACCTCTGGGCGGCGCTCATCGCAACCCGGAAGCCATTGCGGCAAGCCTGAAGGCGCAGCTGCTGGCGGATCTGGCTGACCTCGACACGCTGAGTGAAGAGGAGCTGTTAAATCGTCGCTACCAGCGTCTGATGAGCTACGGCTACGCCTGATTATTTCTCGCGTCAATATTGCCTGGGGCCGGACTTTCCGGCCCCTTTTTTATGTGCGATACGCCAGCGCGATTGATATGATGCCTGACTCAGGTCAATTCCAGGAGGAAAGCGTGAATATCATCGCCATCATGGGGCCCCACGGCGTCTACCACAAAGACGAACCGATCAAAGAGCTGGAAGCAGCCCTGCAACGGCAAGGCTTTCAGACTATCTGGCCGCAAAACAGCGCCGACCTGCTGCAGTTTATCGAACATAATCCGCGGATCTGCGGGGTCATCTTTGACTGGGATGAGTACAACGCCGATCTGTGCAGCGATATCAATCAGCTGAATGAATATCTCCCGCTATACGCCTTCATCAACGCGCATTCGACGATGGATGTCAGCAGCCAGGATCTGCGTATGACGCTGTGGTTCTTTGAATACGCGCTTGGCCTGGCAGAAGAGATCGCCACCCGAATCGCCCAGTACACGCGCGAATACCTGGATAACATTACCCCGCCGTTTACCAAAGCCCTGTTCAACTATGTGCAGGAGGGAAAATATACCTTCTGTACGCCGGGGCATATGGGGGGAAGCGCGTACCAGAAAAGCCCGGTTGGCTGCCTGTTTTATGACTTTTTCGGTGGCAATACGCTGAAAGCCGACGTGTCGATTTCGGTCACCGAGCTGGGGTCGCTCCTCGACCACACCGGCCCGCATCTCGAAGCCGAGGAGTATATCGCCCGCGCCTTTGGTGCCGAGCAGAGCTACATGGTGACGAACGGCACCTCGACGTCGAACAAAATTGTCGGCATGTATTCGGCACCGGCGGGCAGCACGCTGCTGATTGACCGTAACTGCCATAAGTCACTGGCGCACCTGCTGATGATGAGCGATGTCGTGCCGCTGTGGCTGAAACCGACGCGTAATGCGCTGGGGATCCTCGGCGGCATCCCGAAGCGTGAATTTACCCGCGACAGCATTCAGCAGAAGGTGAATACCACGGGTGGCGCCGGGTGGCCGGTACATGCGGTGATTACCAACTCCACCTATGACGGGCTGCTGTATAACACCACCTGGATCAAAGAGACGCTCGATGTGCCCTCGATCCATTTTGACTCGGCCTGGGTGCCTTACACTCATTTCCATCCGATCTACCAGGGGAAAAGCGGGATGAGCGGCGATCGCATTCCGGGTAAGGTCGTCTTCGAAACACAATCAACGCACAAAATGCTGGCCGCGCTGTCGCAGGCCTCGCTTATCCACATTAAAGGCAGCTACGACGAAGAGACCTTTAATGAAGCGTTTATGATGCACACCTCGACGTCGCCGAGCTATCCGATCGTTGCTTCGATAGAAACCGCGGCGGCCATGCTGCGCGGCAATTCTGGCAAGCGTTTGATCCAACGCTCCATTGAGCGAGCGCTGGATTTCCGCAAAGAGGTCCAGCGTCTGCGCGAAGAGACTGACGGCTGGTTCTTTGATATCTGGCAGCCGGAGAATATCGAGCAGGTGCAGTGCTGGCCGGTGGCAGGCGGTGAGAACTGGCACGGTTTTAAAGATGCTGACGATAACCATATGTTCCTCGACCCGGTGAAGGTGACGATCCTGACGCCGGGAATGGATGAACAGGGCAATATGGACGATGAGGGGATCCCGGCGGCGCTGGTGGCGAAATTCCTCGATGAGCGCGGCGTGGTAGTGGAGAAAACGGGTCCCTACAACCTGCTGTTCCTGTTCAGTATTGGTATTGATAAAACCCGGGCGATGGGGTTGTTACGTGGCTTAACCGAGTTTAAGCGCGCCTACGATCTCAACCTGCGAGTGAAGAACATGCTGCCGGATCTCTACGCGGAAGATCCCGATTTTTATCGCAATATGCGTATTCAGGATCTGGCGCAGGGGATCCATCGCCTGATCCGCCAGCACCAGTTGTCGCAGCTGATGCTGAGCGCGTTTGACGTGCTGCCGGAAATGAAAATGACGCCGCATCAGGCCTGGCAGCGGCAAATCAAAGGTGAAGTCGAAACCATTGAGCTGGAAAATCTGGTCGGGCGCATTTCGGCTAATATGATTCTGCCGTACCCGCCGGGCGTACCGCTGTTGATGCCCGGAGAGATGATTACCGAAGAGAGCCGGGCGGTGCTCGATTTCCTGCTGATGCTGTGCTCGATTGGGCGCCATTATCCGGGCTTTGAAACGGATATCCACGGGGCGAAGCGCGATGACGACGGCGTCTACCGGGTACGAGTCTTAAAAAATGACTCACTGCTTGCGCCGCGCTAAGCGGCGCGAGTAACCTGGATGGCATTAACTGGAGGAGTAGACATGCTGGGTTTAAAACGGGTTCACCATATTGCTATCATCGCGACCAATTATGCGCAGAGCAAAGCCTTTTACTGCGATATTCTGGGCTTTACGTTGCAGAGCGAGTTTTATCGTGAAGAGCGCGATTCGTGGAAGGGCGATCTGGCATTGAATGGCGAGTATGTCATCGAACTGTTCTCTTTCCCGTTTCCTCCCGCCCGTCCGAGCCGTCCGGAAGCCTGTGGGCTGCGCCACCTGGCCTTTAGCGTCGATGATATTGACGCGGCGGTGGCCCATCTGGAAGCGCATGGCGTGGCCTGTGAGGGGATTCGCATCGATCCTTTTACCGGCAAACGCTTCACCTTTTTTAACGATCCCGACGGCCTGCCGCTGGAGATTTATCAGCAGTAACCCTTGCCAGAGCGCGCCCGGCCCGATAATGTGCCGGGCTATCTCCCCAGCGACACTATCAAGATGATGACGCCCGATATTGCGCAAACCCTACACCCCTATCGTCAGTTTTTGGTCGCCTTCAGCGGTGGTCTGGATTCGACGGTGCTTTTACATCAGCTGGTCTGCTGGCGTGAACGGGACCCGACGCTGCAGCTGCGGGCCATCCATATTCACCATGGCCTGAGCGCGAATGCCGATAGCTGGGTTACGCACTGCCAGCAGGTTTGCCAGCACTGGCAGGTTCCGCTGGTGGTCGAGCGCGTTACCCTCGCGGATGATGGCCTGGGCGTGGAGGCGCACGCACGGCAGGCTCGCTACCAGGCTTTCCGGATGGCGCTGCAGCCGGGAGAAGCCCTGGTGACGGCTCAGCACCTCGACGATCAGTGTGAAACCTTCCTGTTGGCGCTCAAACGCGGCAGCGGCCCAACCGGGCTGGCGGCGATGGCGGCATCCTCGGGGTTTGCCGCTACGCGACTGCTGCGCCCTCTGCTGAATACCCGTCGTGAAACGCTGCACCAGTGGGCGCTGGCTCATCAGCTTAGCTGGATTGAGGACGAGAGCAATCAGGATGATACCTACGATCGTAACTTCCTCCGTCTGCGCGTTGTTCCGCAGCTTAACGCGCGCTGGCCCCATTTTTCCGAGGCGGTTGCCCGTAGCGCCAGCCTGTGCGGCGAACAGGAGCAGCTGCTGGATGAACTGCTGGCGGAAGATTTGGCAAAACTGGTGGCGGATGACGGTTCGTTAGCTATCGACGCGCTGGCGTCCATGAGCGCGCCGCGCCGCGCTGCGCTGCTGCGGCGCTGGCTGGCCGGGCACTCTGCGCCGATGCCCTCGCGCGAGATGCCGGAGCGTATCTGGCGCGAAGTCGCGCTGGCGCGGGAGGATGCTTTTCCCTGCCTGCGACTTGGCGATTTTTCCGTGCGTCGTTATCAGCAGCGGCTGTGGTGGGTCAGATATCAACCTGGCCAGACGGATGTGGTGCTACCGTGGCCGGACTACCGGCGACCGCTACGGCTGCCGGAAGGTCTGGGCGAACTGACGCTGCGGTCAGGCGGACCGTTACGCGCCCCGCGTGGTGAAGAGCCGGTGACGGTGCGCTTTCGCGCCAGCGGAAATCTGCATATTGTCGGCCGTCACGGCGGCCGCAAGCTGAAGAAAATCTGGCAGGAGCTGGGCGTTGCCCCCTGGCGCCGCGATACCACACCGCTGCTGTTCTACGGTGAGACGCTGATTGCGGCGGCGGATTCGCTGTTCGTAACCTGCGAAGGGGAAGCGCGGGAAGGCGAAGGGGTAGAGATGATATGGAGGAAAACGGGCGGCTGAGCCACCCGTTTTTATTCAGGACTCGCTTACCACCACGGTACCGATTTCCGGGTGGCTGAAGCTGGCGATTTTATCCAGGCGTAGCTCGCGAATGTTTCCGCTCAGTTCCACCACCAGATACTCGATATTTTTGCGCGAGATAAGATCGCTCGCCTTCGCTTGCAGCTGCTCACCATCTTTGAGCGTCAGGACAAGCACCAGATGATGCTGGCAGGCAAGTTCGAGGTTGTCATAATCATCACAGTTGATGGGTTGATAAGTATCATTCATTGACATAATCGCTCACCAGTAAGTTTGCTGCCGCACAGGCGGCTTTTTCCCTGACTGACTCCGAAAGGGCCTCATCCGCCGCAATTTCATTCAATACTTTCAACACGCAACCCAGCGCATCTGGAATATACCCTAGGTCTCCGCTGGCTATTTCCGCATACCGCTTGCGTATTAACTCACAATATTGGTCCACATGCCCTCCTGTCAGTATTCTGACTCAACCGTGGGATGCAAGTTTAAGCCTACGAAGATACACTCTGTTTAGCAAGGTGACTATACCATAGTCATTTAAGCAATATCAGCAGGATGAAAAGAGAGCCGCCGATTGCCGGCAGCCTTTTGTCGCCAGTTTCGCTACAATGTACGCCATTTATTTCAGGAGAGTATTCATGGCGCTGAAAGCGACAATTTATAAGGCTACGGTGAACGTTGCCGATCTCGATCGCAACCAGTTTCTGGATGCCAGCCTGACGCTGGCTCAGCATCCGTCGGAAACCCAGGAGCGCATGATGCTACGCCTGCTGGCGTGGATAAAATACGCCGACGAACGTCTGCAGTTTACCCGTGGTCTCTCGTCTGATGATGAGGCGGAGCTGTGGCTGCTCAACGATCATCTCGGCGTTGACCTGTGGATTGAGCTTGGTTTGCCGGATGAGCGGCGGATTAAAAAAGCGTGTTCACGGGCGCAGGAGGTGGTGTTGTTTGCCTACAATAGCCGGGCAGCGGAAATCTGGTGGCAGCAGAACAAGAGCAAAATGGCGCAGTTTAGCAAACTGACGGTCTGGTATCTGGATGATGAGCAGCTCGCCCGGCTCAGCGCTTTTGCCGATCGTTCAATGGTGCTACAGGCCACTTTACAGGACGGCGGAATCTGGCTATCTGACGCTAAGAATAATCTGGAAATTCATTTAACGGCGTGGCAGCCGTCGGCATGATTACGATTAGCCGCAGCGTGGTTATTCCGGATGAAGAGATAACGTTGTCCGGGATACGCGCGCAGGGCGCGGGCGGTCAGCACGTGAATAAAGCGTCTACCGCCATCCATCTGCGCTTTGACATAAAAGCATCCAGCCTGCCTGAGTATTATAAAGAACGATTGCTGGCTGCCAGTCACCACTTAATTTCTGCCGATGGTGTGGTTATCATTAAGGCTCAGGAATATCGCAGCCAGGAAATGAATCGTGAAGCGGCCATTTCCCGTCTGGTTGCGTTAATAAAAGAATTAACCGCAGTGCAAAAAAGTCGCCGTGAGACCCGGCCGACCCGGGCGTCAAAAGAGCGTCGTCTTGCCTCGAAGGCGCAAAAGTCCTCTGTCAAAGCACTGCGTGGGAAAGTTCGTCAGTAGGCGGCATGGCGAACGGGTGGAATGGATTATAAGGAATTAACAGTGAAGAAAATCGTACTCTCTGTTGCCGTAGCGTGTTCGCTCTTTGCGCTATTTGGCTGCAACCATCGTTCGGATGTCGAGATGTTACAGCCGGCGCCGATGGAAGAACTGAAGCCGATGCAGCAAAGCTGGCGTGGTATTTTGCCCTGCGCCGATTGTGAAGGGATTGAAACCTCGCTGTTCCTCGAAAAGGATGGCAGCTGGGTAATGAACGAACGTTACCAGGGCGTCAGCCGTGAGCCGTCATCGTTCGCCTCGTACGGGACCTGGGCGCGGACCGCCGATAAGCTGGTCCTGACCGACAGCAAAGGTGAGAAGTCCTACTATCGCGCGAAGGGGGAAACCCTGGAAATGCTCGATCGGGAAGGTAACCCCATTGAGTCAACGCTCAACTACACCCTGAAATCGGTCAAAGCCAGTCTGCCGACGACGCCGATGACCATGCGCGGGATGTATTTCTATATGGCGGATGCGGCCACCTTCACCGACTGCGCGACCGGTAAGCGGATCGCGGTGGCTAACAATGCCCAGCTTGAGCGCGATTATGCCGCCGCTCGCGGGACGCAAACGCGCCCGGTGCTGCTGGTGGTAGAAGGGCACTTTACGCTGGAAGCCAACCCCGATAGCGGGGAGATGGTGAAAACGCTGATGGCGGATAAAGATATTAAATTCGTGCCGGGCAAAGACTGTAGCCAGTAAGCCGTTTTCTCGCGAACGCGGCAAACAAAGGCCGCGGCGAACCTGGTTGCCAACATAAAAAAGGCCCCGCAGATGCGGGGCCTTTTTACGTTTAGCGGTGGGTTCAGCCTTTGATTGCGTTAACCAGGTAATTCACGATATCGCCGGTTTTGATCAGCTGCTTCTCGCCGTTGCGACGATATTTATATTCGATATCGTCATTGTCGAGGTTGCGATCGCCGAGCACGATGGTATGCGGAATACCAATCAGCTCCATATCGGCAAACATCACGCCCGGACGCTCTTTACGGTCATCCATCAGCACTTCGATACCCTGGGCGCGCAGCTCGCTATACAGCTTCTCAGCCAGCTCCTGCACGCGGTAGGATTTGTGCATGTTCATCGGCAGGATGGCGACCTGGAAAGGCGCAATCGCGTCTGGCCAGATAATACCGCGGTCGTCATGGTTCTGCTCAATGGCTGCAGCCACCACGCGGGTTACCCCGATGCCGTAGCAGCCCATCGTCAGCACCTGGTTACGGCCGTCTTCACCTTGTACCGAAGCGTTCATCGCCTGGGAGTACTTGGTTCCCAGCTGGAAGATGTGACCCACTTCGATGCCACGTTTAATCAGCAGCGTACCCTGACCATCCGGGCTCGGATCGCCAGCGACAACGTTACGGATATCGGCGACTTCCGGGGTCGCCACATCGCGATCCCAGTTAATGCCGAAGTAGTGTTTACCATCGATATTGGCGCCGGCAGCGAAATCGCTCATTGCCGCCACGGTACGGTCGATAACCACCGGAATCGGCATATTCACCGGCCCCAGAGAACCCGGACCTGCGTTAACGATAGCGCGAATTTCTGCTTCAGTGGCGAAGGTCAGCGGGCTGGCAACCTGCGCCAGTTTTTCTGCTTTCACTTCGTTCAGCTCGTGGTCGCCGCGCACCAGCAGGGCAACCAGCGGGTAGCTGCTACCTTCAACGGCTTTAACCAGCAGCGTTTTGACGGTCTTCTCAACCGGCAGGTTGAACTGCTCGACCAGCTCAGCGATGGTTTTCGCATTCGGCGTATCGACCAGGGTCATCTCCTGAGTTGCCGCCGCACGCGGCGCTTTCGGCGCAACGGCTTCAGCAAACTCAATGTTGGCCGCGAAGTCAGAGCTGTCAGAGAAGATCACGTCATCTTCGCCGCTCTGCGCCAGAACCTGGAACTCATGAGACGCGCTACCGCCGATTGAGCCGGTGTCAGCCTGTACCGCGCGGAAATCAAGACCCATGCGGGTGAAGATTTTGCTGTAGGCGGCATACATCGCATCGTAGGTCTCTTGCAGCGATTCCTGAGAGGTATGGAAAGAGTAGGCATCTTTCATCAGGAACTCACGAGAACGCATTACGCCAAAGCGCGGGCGAACTTCGTCACGGAACTTGGTCTGAATCTGGAAGAAGTTCAGCGGCAGCTGCTTATAAGAGTTCAGCTCGTTACGGATCAGGTCGGTAATGACCTCTTCATGCGTCGGACCGAGAACAAACGGACGTTCGCCACGATCAACAAAACGCAGCAGTTCCGGACCATACTGCTCCCAGCGACCGCTCTCCTGCCACAGGTCCGCTGGCTGAACTACCGGCATGGACACCTCGATGGCACCGGCGTTGTTCATCTCCTCACGCACGATGTTTTCGACTTTTTTCAGGACGCGCAGGCCGGTCGGCAGCCAGGTATACAACCCGGAGGCCAGCTTGCGGATCATCCCGGCGCGCAGCATCAACTGATGGCTGATGACTTCGGCGTCGGCAGGTGTCTCCTTTTGAGTGGAGAGCAGGTATTGGCTAGTACGCATGTTGTTACGGTTCCATTTGGACGATCGGAACAGGCTGGGGGACCAGCCTGAAACAAAAAAAGTGGTTTAGTTTACCAGTGTGGCAAAGATGCCAAAAGAGAGGAAAATAAAATTAGCGCGGTTCAAGGGAAAAGACTTCAAAACCGGACGGAATCACGCGCCAGCGTACGTTAAAATCGAGCAGCCAGACGGCATAGGTTTTTCCCGCTTCTTCCTCTTTACGATAGGCCGGCCGCGGATCCTGCGCCAGCACCTCGCAAATAAACGCTTTAAGGTGCGGATAGCGCTTTTCCAGGGCGAAGAGCTGCGCCTGCGTTTCAGGGGTAAAGCTGACCGTCATCTCCGCCTGCGGCGCCTGCTGGGCGTAGCTGGCGCTGGCATCCGGCAGGGCTTCGGCAAACGGCAGGTAAGGCTTGATATCGACGACCGGCGTACCGTCAACCAGATCCAGACTGCCAAGCTGAAGGATGACCTGATCTTTATGACAGCGAACGCCTTTCAGTTCAACCAGCGACATCCCGATGGGATTCGGGCGAAACGTTGAACGCGTGGCGAACACGCCCATGCGCGCGTTGCCGCCGAGGCGGGGAGGGCGCACGGTGGGGCGCCAGCCGCCTTCCATCGTCTGATGGAAAACAAACAGCACCCACAGATGACTGAATGCTTCCAGGCCGCGGACGGCATCAGCCTGGTTATAAGGTGGCAGCAGATGCAATTCGCCGCCGCCATGTTTGACCAGGCCTGGCTGGCGCGGGACGGCAAATTTTTCTTTATATGGCGAGCGGATAACGCCTATCTGCGCAAACTGAAAAGCACTCATTGCGCCGAGACGTTAAGCGCTGAACCCAGGCAAACGGCCTGGCGATAGCATCCTGGTGTGCCGCTGGTGACTTCACAACTGTGCAGAAGGACCGCGTTGGCTTTCATTTTAGCTGCGTTGATTTGCAGGCGCTTGCGGGCGGTTGGGATATTGGGCGGCGAGTCCTGATTGCTGGCCTGGCATGATTCGCCGGTCACTTCACCAAGATCGCGGAATGGCTTCCCGACCAGTGCGGAGGCATCGGTATAAATTCTTACCGGCGCCGGACGTACTGCTTTCGGTTTGGCAGGCTCCGTTTTGGCCGGTGCGGTTGCGGTGCTTTGTACAGGTTCGACGGGAGATCTGCTTAGCATAGAACAGCCGCTTAACATGAGTGCTAACAAACAGACCGGTAAAGCACGCATAGTATTTCCTCAATAAATGATCAAACAGGGCGCTATTGAATCAGGTGCTTGCATAAATGACAAGACGGGCATAAAGCCCGTCCTGAATGATATTACGGTGAAAAGAGATTACCAGCCTTTCACTGCACCGCCGTTAAAGATTTTGTTAGCGGCTTCGTAAACTTCATCGCTCTGGTAAGCCTGAACAAATTTCTTAACATTTTCCGCATCTTTGTTGTCTTCGCGAGCAACAATCAGGTTCACGTACGGAGAATCCTTACCTTCTACGAAAATACCATCTTTGGCCGGAGTCAGGCCGATCTGGCTGGCGTAGGTGGTGTTGATAACCGCCAGCGCAATCTGTGCATCGTCGAGGGAGCGCGGCAGCTGCGGTGCTTCCAGCTCAACAATCTTCAGGTTTTTCGGGTTTTCAATGATATCCAGGGAAGTCGGCAGCAGACCAACGCCTTCTTTCAGTTTGATCAGGCCCACCTGTTGCAGCAGCAGCAGGGAACGACCGAGGTTGGTCGGATCGTTAGGAATGGCAATCTGGGAGCCCGGCTGTAGCTCATCCAGTGATTTGATTTTTTTGGAATAACCGGCAATCGGATAGACAAAGGAGTTGCCCACGGCAACCAGTTTGTAGCCACGGTCTTTAATTTGCTGATCGAGGTACGGTTTATGCTGGAAGGCGTTAACGTCGATATCGCCTTTGCTCAATGCTTCGTTCGGCAGAACGTAATCGTTGAAGGTCACCAGCTCAACGTCGAGACCGTATTTCTCTTTCGCCACTTTTTGTGCCACTTCGGCAACCTGCTGCTCGGCACCAACGATGACGCCGACTTTAATATGGTTCGGATCTTTTTCATCCTGGCCACAACCCACCAGAGCCAGAGAACCGATTAATGCGCCGACTGCCGCAAAGGTTTTGAAATTAAAGGCCATGTTATTTCCTTTCTGTCAGAGTCTGTGTGTACACGAGTCATTGGGCCGCACGGAGACGACCCGAATGAGGAGGTGTAGATAATGTTATTTGTGAGTTACAGCCCGGACGATACGATCGCCAGAGAATTGGATTAAATAAACCAGAATAACCAGTAATACCAGCACGGTATTCATTACCGTCGCGTTGTAGCCGATATAGCCGTACTGATAGCCAATCTGCCCCAGACCGCCGGCACCCACCGCCCCGCCCATCGCGGAGTAGCCGACCAGCGTAATGAGGGTGATGGTTGCAGCGTTTACCAGACCCGGCAGTGCTTCAGGCAGCAGCACCTTACGCACGATCTGCATCGGCGTGGCGCCCATCGCACGGGATGCCTCGATAAGCCCGGTCGGAATTTCCAGCAGCGCATTTTCCACCATACGGGCGATAAACGGCGCCGCGCCAACCGTCAGCGGCACAATGGCGGCCTGCAGCCCAATGGACGTACCGACAATCACGCGAGTAAACGGAATCATCCACACCAGCAGGATAATGAAAGGGATGGAACGGAAAATGTTAACCAGCGCGGACAGCGTCCGGTACAGTTTTGCGTTGGCAACAATCTGTCCCGGGCGGGTGACGTACAGCAGCACCCCCACCGGCAGGCCGATGACGAAACCGAAAAAGCCGGAGACGAACGTCATGGCCAGCGTTTCCCACACGCCGCGCAACAGCAGCCAAATCATTGCCTCAGACATATCCCAGTACCTCTACTTTTACATGGTGTTCCTGCAACCAGGCGATGGCCGCCTGGGTATCTTCCTGCGTGCCGTGCATCTCGGTCAGCATAATGCCGAACTTCACGCCGCCGGCGTAATCCATCTGCGCGCTAATAATGTTGTTATTCACATTAAAGCGGCGGGCGGTTTCAGAGAGCAGCGGAGCGTCGACGGAATGGCCGGTGAACTCCATGCGCAGCATAGGAACGCTATCGGGTAGCGCGGTCGGCTTCAGGCGAGCCTGGTAGTCTTCCGGAATATCCAGATGCAGCGTGGATTGAATAAACTGCTGGGCCAGCGGAGTTTTCGGATGAGAGAAGACTTCACTCACCGTATCCTGTTCGATCAACTGGCCATTGCTGATAACCGCGACGCAATCACAGATGCGTTTGACGACATCCATCTCGTGGGTAATCAGCAGAATCGTCAGGCCCAGGCGACGGTTGATATCTTTCAGCAGTTCCAGAATGGAGCGCGTGGTTGCCGGGTCCAGGGCGCTGGTGGCTTCGTCACACAGCAGTACCTTCGGGTTGCTTGCCAGCGCGCGAGCAATAGCCACACGCTGTTTCTGACCGCCGGAGAGGTTTGCCGGGTAACTGTCATGTTTATCGGCAAGACCGACCAGATCCAGCAGTTCGGTCACGCGGCGCTTAATTTCCGCCTGTGGGGTATTATCCAGCTCCAGAGGGAGCGCTACGTTGCCGAAGACGGTGCGCGAGGCCAGCAGGTTAAAGTGCTGGAAAATCATGCCAATCTGGCGACGTGCGCGGGTCAGCTCTTTTTCAGACAGCGCGGTCAGCTCCTGACCGTCAACCAGGACACTGCCTTCGGTCGGACGTTCCAGTAGGTTAACGCAGCGAATCAGCGTGCTTTTACCGGCGCCGGATGCACCGATCACGCCATAAATTTGTCCGGCAGGGACATGCAGGCTGACATTGTCCAGAGCCTGTATGGTGCGATTCCCCTGCAGGAACACTTTGGTGATATTCGAAAGTTTAATCATCAGTTATTTATTATCGTTTAGCCGTTTGCCGTGGCATTTTCTTCTGCCGTGTCCAGGCGATGCCTGTCAATGAAATGGATGTTAAGGCATCCAGACGTCTAAATCAATCAGCCTCTGTATAATGAGCACTTTCTTGCCTGCAGAAACATGCGATACTAATCAGACTAGCCTTTATCAGGAGCAAACCGGTGGCAAAGTCAGTACCCGCAATTTTTCTCGACCGTGACGGCACGATTAATGTCGATCATGGCTATGTCCACGAAATCGACAACTTTGAATTTATCGATGGCGTCATTGACGCGATGCGTCAGTTAAAGGAGATGGGATTCGCCCTGGTGGTGGTCACCAATCAGTCCGGCATCGCGCGCGGTAAGTTCACGGAAGCGCAGTTTGAAACGCTGACCGAATGGATGGACTGGTCTCTGGCCGATCGCGGTATCGACCTGGACGGTATTTATTACTGCCCGCACCACCCGCAGGGGACGGTTGAAGAGTTCCGTCAGACCTGTGATTGCCGTAAGCCGCACCCGGGGATGCTGATCTCGGCGCGCGACTATCTTCATATAGATATGGCTGCTTCTTATATGGTTGGCGATAAAGTGGAAGATATGCAGGCCGCCGCCGCCGCATCTATTGGGACTAAAGTCCTGGTTCGTACCGGTAAGCCGGTCACGCCGGAAGCGGAAAATGTCGCAGACTGGGTGCTGAATAGCCTGGCAGACCTGCCGGAAGCCATCAAAAAGCAGCAAAAATAGGCGTTAAGTACAAAAGATGAGCGGTTGAAATAAAAATGTATTTTTCCGCTTGTCATTCCCGTTCGGCTCCCTATAATGCGCCTCCATCGACACGGAACAACGGCAAACAAGCCGCCGGGTTGAAAGAGAAAACTTCTGAAAAATGAGGTTGACTCTGAAAGAGGAAAGCGTAATATACGCCACCTCGCGACAGAGCGCTCAGCGCCGTCGCACTGCTCTTTAACAATTTATCAGACAATCTGTGTGGGCACTCAAAGTGACATGGATTCTTAACGTCCTCGGACGAAAAATGAATACCAAGTCTCTGAGTGAACACGTAATTCATTACGAAGTTTAATTCACGAGCATCAAACTTAAATTGAAGAGTTTGATCATGGCTCAGATTGAACGCTGGCGGCAGGCCTAACACATGCAAGTCGAGCGGTAGCACAGAGAGCTTGCTCTCGGGTGACGAGCGGCGGACGGGTGAGTAATGTCTGGGAAACTGCCTGATGGAGGGGGATAACTACTGGAAACGGTAGCTAATACCGCATAACGTCGCAAGACCAAAGTGGGGGACCTTCGGGCCTCATGCCATCAGATGTGCCCAGATGGGATTAGCTAGTAGGTGGGGTAATGGCTCACCTAGGCGACGATCCCTAGCTGGTCTGAGAGGATGACCAGCCACACTGGAACTGAGACACGGTCCAGACTCCTACGGGAGGCAGCAGTGGGGAATATTGCACAATGGGCGCAAGCCTGATGCAGCCATGCCGCGTGTATGAAGAAGGCCTTCGGGTTGTAAAGTACTTTCAGCGAGGAGGAAGGCGTTAAGGTTAATAACCTTGGCGATTGACGTTACTCGCAGAAGAAGCACCGGCTAACTCCGTGCCAGCAGCCGCGGTAATACGGAGGGTGCAAGCGTTAATCGGAATTACTGGGCGTAAAGCGCACGCAGGCGGTCTGTTAAGTCAGATGTGAAATCCCCGGGCTCAACCTGGGAACTGCATTTGAAACTGGCAGGCTTGAGTCTTGTAGAGGGGGGTAGAATTCCAGGTGTAGCGGTGAAATGCGTAGAGATCTGGAGGAATACCGGTGGCGAAGGCGGCCCCCTGGACAAAGACTGACGCTCAGGTGCGAAAGCGTGGGGAGCAAACAGGATTAGATACCCTGGTAGTCCACGCTGTAAACGATGTCGACTTGGAGGTTGTTCCCTTGAGGAGTGGCTTCCGGAGCTAACGCGTTAAGTCGACCGCCTGGGGAGTACGGCCGCAAGGTTAAAACTCAAATGAATTGACGGGGGCCCGCACAAGCGGTGGAGCATGTGGTTTAATTCGATGCAACGCGAAGAACCTTACCTACTCTTGACATCCAGAGAACTTAGCAGAGATGCTTTGGTGCCTTCGGGAACTCTGAGACAGGTGCTGCATGGCTGTCGTCAGCTCGTGTTGTGAAATGTTGGGTTAAGTCCCGCAACGAGCGCAACCCTTATCCTTTGTTGCCAGCGGTTCGGCCGGGAACTCAAAGGAGACTGCCAGTGATAAACTGGAGGAAGGTGGGGATGACGTCAAGTCATCATGGCCCTTACGAGTAGGGCTACACACGTGCTACAATGGCATATACAAAGAGAAGCGACCTCGCGAGAGCAAGCGGACCTCATAAAGTATGTCGTAGTCCGGATTGGAGTCTGCAACTCGACTCCATGAAGTCGGAATCGCTAGTAATCGTAGATCAGAATGCTACGGTGAATACGTTCCCGGGCCTTGTACACACCGCCCGTCACACCATGGGAGTGGGTTGCAAAAGAAGTAGGTAGCTTAACCTTCGGGAGGGCGCTTACCACTTTGTGATTCATGACTGGGGTGAAGTCGTAACAAGGTAACCGTAGGGGAACCTGCGGTTGGATCACCTCCTTACCTGAAAGAACCTGCCTTTGTAGTGTCCACACAGATTGTCTGATGAAAAATAAGCAGTAAAAAATCTCTGCAGGCTTGTAGCTCAGGTGGTTAGAGCGCACCCCTGATAAGGGTGAGGTCGGTGGTTCAAGTCCACTCAGGCCTACCAAATTCATCCTGAATACTGCGTTGTGAAACGACTCGCATACTTCAGTATGCTTCGTCCTTCCACGCCTTGTCTCAGTCTGAATTACCGGTACAAGAGATTTAGCATTACGATGGGGCTATAGCTCAGCTGGGAGAGCGCCTGCCTTGCACGCAGGAGGTCTGCGGTTCGATCCCGCATAGCTCCACCATCCTTTACTGCTGCACAACAAGAAAACTTCAGAGTGTACCTGAAAAGGTATGCTGCGAAGTTTTGCTCTTTAAAAATCTGGATCAAGCTGAAAATTGAAACGACACACTGTTTCCTTTCTCCGTAATAAGAGAGGAAAAAGCGGTGTGTTCGAGTCTCTCAAATTTTCGCAACGCGGACTGTTTTACGAAACAGTTTCGGGTTGTGAGGTTAAGCGACTAAGCGTACACGGTGGATGCCCTGGCAGTCAGAGGCGATGAAGGACGTGCTAATCTGCGATAAGCGTCGGTAAGGTGATATGAACCGTTATAACCGGCGATTTCCGAATGGGGAAACCCAGTGTGATTCGTCACACTATCGTTAAGTGAATACATAGCTTAACGAAGCGAACCGGGGGAACTGAAACATCTAAGTACCCCGAGGAAAAGAAATCAACCGAGATTCCCCCAGTAGCGGCGAGCGAACGGGGAGGAGCCCAGAGTCTGAATCAGCGCGTGTGTTAGTGGAACGGTCTGGAAAGTCCGGCGGTACAGGGTGATAGCCCCGTACACTAAAATGCACACGTTGTGAACTCGAAGAGTAGGGCGGGACACGTGGTATCCTGTCTGAATATGGGGGGACCATCCTCCAAGGCTAAATACTCCTGACTGACCGATAGTGAACCAGTACCGTGAGGGAAAGGCGAAAAGAACCCCGGCGAGGGGAGTGAAAAAGAACCTGAAACCGTGTACGTACAAGCAGTGGGAGCCTACTTGTTAGGTGACTGCGTACCTTTTGTATAATGGGTCAGCGACTTATATTCTGTAGCAAGGTTAACCGTATAGGGGAGCCGCAGGGAAACCGAGTCTTAACTGGGCGTTAAGTTGCAGGGTATAGACCCGAAACCCGGTGATCTAGCCATGGGCAGGTTGAAGGTTGGGTAACACTAACTGGAGGACCGAACCGACTAATGTTGAAAAATTAGCGGATGACTTGTGGCTGGGGGTGAAAGGCCAATCAAACCGGGAGATAGCTGGTTCTCCCCGAAAGCTATTTAGGTAGCGCCTCGTGAACTCATCTTCGGGGGTAGAGCACTGTTTCGGCTAGGGGGTCATCCCGACTTACCAACCCGATGCAAACTACGAATACCGAAGAATGTTATCACGGGAGACACACGGCGGGTGCTAACGTCCGTCGTGAAGAGGGAAACAACCCAGACCGCCAGCTAAGGTCCCAAAGTCATGGTTAAGTGGGAAACGATGTGGGAAGGCACAGACAGCCAGGATGTTGGCTTAGAAGCAGCCATCATTTAAAGAAAGCGTAATAGCTCACTGGTCGAGTCGGCCTGCGCGGAAGATGTAACGGGGCTAAACCATGCACCGAAGCTGCGGCAGCGACACTATGTGTTGTTGGGTAGGGGAGCGTTCTGTAAGCCGTTGAAGGTGGCCTGTGAGGGTTGCTGGAGGTATCAGAAGTGCGAATGCTGACATAAGTAACGATAAAGCGGGTGAAAAGCCCGCTCGCCGGAAGACCAAGGGTTCCTGTCCAACGTTAATCGGGGCAGGGTGAGTCGACCCCTAAGGCGAGGCCGAAAGGCGTAGTCGATGGGAAACAGGTTAATATTCCTGTACTCGGTGTTACTGCGAAGGGGGGACGGAGAAGGCTATGTTAGCCGGGCGACGGTTGTCCCGGTTTAAGCATGTAGGCGGGAAGTTTAGGTAAATCCGGACTTCTGTTAACGCTGAGGTGTGATGACGAGGCACTACGGTGCTGAAGTAACAAATGCCCTGCTTCCAGGAAAAGCCTCTAAGCATCAGGTAACAACGAATCGTACCCCAAACCGACACAGGTGGTCAGGTAGAGAATACCAAGGCGCTTGAGAGAACTCGGGTGAAGGAACTAGGCAAAATGGTGCCGTAACTTCGGGAGAAGGCACGCTGATGGTAGGTGAAGCGACTTGCTCGTGGAGCTGAAATCAGTCGAAGATACCAGCTGGCTGCAACTGTTTATTAAAAACACAGCACTGTGCAAACACGAAAGTGGACGTATACGGTGTGACGCCTGCCCGGTGCCGGAAGGTTAATTGATGGGGTTATCCGTAAGGAGAAGCTCTTGATCGAAGCCCCGGTAAACGGCGGCCGTAACTATAACGGTCCTAAGGTAGCGAAATTCCTTGTCGGGTAAGTTCCGACCTGCACGAATGGCGTAATGATGGCCAGGCTGTCTCCACCCGAGACTCAGTGAAATTGAACTCGCTGTGAAGATGCAGTGTACCCGCGGCAAGACGGAAAGACCCCGTGAACCTTTACTATAGCTTGACACTGAACATTGAGCCTTGATGTGTAGGATAGGTGGGAGGCTTTGAAGCGTGGACGCCAGTCTGCGTGGAGCCAACCTTGAAATACCACCCTTTAATGTTTGATGTTCTAACGTAGACCCGTGATCCGGGTTGCGGACAGTGTCTGGTGGGTAGTTTGACTGGGGCGGTCTCCTCCCAAAGAGTAACGGAGGAGCACGAAGGTTAGCTAATCCTGGTCGGACATCAGGAGGTTAGTGCAATGGCATAAGCTAGCTTGACTGCGAGCGTGACGGCGCGAGCAGGTGCGAAAGCAGGTCATAGTGATCCGGTGGTTCTGAATGGAAGGGCCATCGCTCAACGGATAAAAGGTACTCCGGGGATAACAGGCTGATACCGCCCAAGAGTTCATATCGACGGCGGTGTTTGGCACCTCGATGTCGGCTCATCACATCCTGGGGCTGAAGTAGGTCCCAAGGGTATGGCTGTTCGCCATTTAAAGTGGTACGCGAGCTGGGTTTAGAACGTCGTGAGACAGTTCGGTCCCTATCTGCCGTGGGCGCTGGAGAATTGAGGGGGGCTGCTCCTAGTACGAGAGGACCGGAGTGGACGCATCACTGGTGTTCGGGTTGTCATGCCAATGGCATTGCCCGGTAGCTAAATGCGGAAAAGATAAGTGCTGAAAGCATCTAAGCACGAAACTTGCCCCGAGATGAGTTCTCCCTGACTCTTTAAGGGTCCTGAAGGAACGTTGAAGACGACGACGTTGATAGGTCGGGTGTGTAAGCGTAGCGATACGTTGAGCTAACCGATACTAATGAACCGTGAGGCTTAACCTTACAACGCCGAAGCTGTTTTGGCGAAGAGACGAATGTTCAGCTTGATTACAGATTAAATCATCACGCAGAAATGCGGGGTGAAAACAGAATTTGCCTGGCGGCGATAGCGCGGTGGTCCCACCTGACCCCATGCCGAACTCAGAAGTGAAACGCCGTAGCGCCGATGGTAGTGTGGGGTCTCCCCATGTGAGAGTAGGGAACTGCCAGGCATCAAATTAGAAGTATGGCACTGACCTTTGAGGCAGTTCACTACTCGAAAGAGAGTAGGACAAAAGTGAACGCTTTTGAACGTTGCGAAGCAACGGCCCGAAGGGTGAATCACAGAGTGATTCATAAACTGCCAGGCATCAAATTACGCAGTAAACTGATGTAAAAATCAGTAGTTGTAGAAAAATTCGGTGGAGCGGTAGTTCAGTCGGTTAGAATACCTGCCTGTCACGCAGGGGGTCGCGGGTTCGAGTCCCGTCCGTTCCGCCACTTATTAAAAGCCCTGAGCATTTGCTCAGGGCTTTTTCTTTTTCCGTCGTACTATTGTTGCTGTTTCAGCAAAAATCCTCTGCATTTATCGATCTTTTTCCCCTCTATCGCCTCAGTCATAATCATTCTCAATGAGTTAACACTAAGTAAAAAAGAGGAATTTTATGGCAATCCCTGCATTTGGTCTTGGAACCTTCCGCCTGAAAGATGACGTTGTCATCGCATCAGTGAAAACGGCGCTGGAACTGGGCTACCGTACGATAGATACCGCCCAGATCTATGATAATGAAGCGGCCGTTGGCCAGGCTATCGCCGAAAGCGGCGTGGCGCGTGATGAGCTGTTTATCACCACCAAAATATGGATTGAAAACCTGAGCCCGGAAAAGCTTATCGCCAGTCTTGAAGAGAGCCTGCAGAAGCTGCGTACAGATTATGTCGATCTGACGCTGATCCACTGGCCGTCGCCGAACGATACCGTTGCCGTCGAAGCATTTATGCCGGCGCTGCTGGAAGCGAAAAAGCAGGGGCTGACCCGCCAGATTGGTATCTCTAACTTCACCATCCCGCTAATGGAACGTGCGATTGCCGCCGTCGGTGCAGAAAATATCGCGACCAATCAGATTGAGCTCTCTCCGTACCTGCAAAACCGTAAAGTGGTGGAGTGGGCTGCGGAACACGGTATCCATATCACCTCTTACATGACGCTGGCTTATGGTAAGGCGCTGCAAGATGAAGTGATTGCGGGCATTGCGGCGAAACACAATGCGACGCCGGCACAGGTGATTCTGGCCTGGGCTTTGGGAGAAGGCTACGCGGTGATCCCATCTTCAACGAAGCGTGAAAACCTGGCGAGCAACCTGAAAGCTCAGGATCTTCAGCTGGATGAGGAGGATCGCAAAGCGATCGCCGCGCTGGATTGCAACGATCGTCTGGTGAGCCCGGAAGGCCTGGCGCCTGAGTGGGATTGATCGTCTGAATCAGTACAGTGCCTGGCCGAGTGCGCGAAAAGAGCGGTCGGGAACGCGCGTATCACAGCTCCTGCGGGAGCTGTTTTACGTGCTCGCTAAGAAAGTCGATAAATGCCCGGATGCGCGTGCTAACGGCTCTGTCACTGTAGTAAACCGCGCTGAACGGCATTTCAACCGGCAGGCGTTTCTCGGCCAGCAGTTCAACAAACTCCCCGCGCACAATTTCCTGGTTGACCATATAATCGGACAGACAGGCAATACCATTCCCCGCCAGACATAGCTGCTTAAGGGTTTCCCCGCTGTTCGACGAGATCTCACAATTCACTTCCAGCAGTTGGCCATCGCAGCAGGAGACAGGCCAGGTATTCAACGAGACCGGTTCGGTAAAGCCCAGGCACAGGTGATCTTTCAGGTCAGCGACATTTTTCGGCGTACCGTGGCGAGCCAGATAGTCCGGGGAGGCGATAATTTTACGGTAGCTGTTAAAAAGCGGCCGGGCGCGAAGGCTGGAATCTGTTAACGTGCCGGCGCGGATCGCGACGTCGACCTTACGCTCAATCAGATTGATAAAAGTTTCTGATGACACCAGCGACAGGGTCATTTCCGGATAACGCTCGCGGAAAGGTTTCACCAGCGGCATCAGGAAATGCAACATCACCGGCGTAGCGGCATCAACGCGTAGCAATCCCCTCGGCGTCGTCCGGGTCTCCAGAAGCTCATTCTCCGCCGCTGCCATCTCCTGCAGAACAATCTGCATGCGACGAAAATAGCGCTCTCCCTCTTCAGTCAGGTTGAGCTGACGGGTTGTGCGGTTCAGCAGGCTAACGCCAAGCTTTGATTCCAGCTTCTTTACCGCCCGACTGACGGCGGAGTTAGCCTGCCCCAGCTGTTCGGCCGCCCGGCTAAAGCTCCCGCTTTCAACGACGGCGATAAAGATGGCTATCTCTTCTGAAGTGGCTCTCATTATTGCACCTGTAGCAAAATTCTATTGAGACTTTGATAGTTTTTGTTATTTAAACACCGCTTCATACTACGTGTCATCTTAATCCTGATGATATGGAGTAAATTATGCCACTGGCGCTACTTGCCTTAACAATCGGTGCCTTTGCTATTGGTACCACGGAATTTGTGATTGTGGGGCTGGTCCCCACGATTGCGGAACAACTGGCGATCTCGTTGCCTTCTGCCGGCCTGTTGGTTTCTATCTACGCACTGGGGGTCGCCATCGGGGCGCCGGTGCTGACCGCATTAACCGGACGTATGCCGCGTAAACAGCTGCTTCTGGCGCTGATGGTGCTCTTTACCGCCGGTAACCTGCTGGCCTGGCAGGCTCCTGGCTATGCGACGCTGGTCTTTGCACGTCTGCTGACGGGCCTGGCACACGGTGTGTTTTTCTCAATTGGCTCAACTATCGCGACGAGCCTGGTACCGAAAGAGAAAGCCGCTTCGGCCATCGCCATTATGTTTGGTGGCTTAACGGTCGCCCTGGTGACCGGTGTGCCGATCGGGACCTTTATCGGTCAGCATTTTGGCTGGCGAGAAACCTTTCTCGCCGTCTCCATTCTCGGCGTCATTGCACTGGTGAGCAGTCTGATTTTGGTACCGAACAACATCCCAGGCCGCGCCAGCGCAAGCCTGCGCGATCAGATAAAAGTCCTCACCCATCCGCGCCTGTTGATGATTTATGCCATCACCGCATTGGGATATGGCGGGGTCTTCACCGCGTTTACTTTCCTGGCCCCCATGATGCAGGAGCTGGCCGGATTTAGTCCATCAACGGTGAGCTGGATTCTGTTGGGCTATGGTATCTCGGTGGCCATTGGCAACGTCTGGGGCGGAAAACTGGCCGACAAGCATGGGGCCGTTGCGGCACTGAAATTTATCTTTGCCGCCCTGGTCGTCCTGCTGCTGGTGTTCCAGTTTACCGCCAGTATCCAGTATGCTGCGCTGGCAACGGTGCTGGTGATGGGGATTTTTGCCTTCGGTAACGTGCCGGGGCTGCAGGTTTACGTAGTGCAAAAAGCCGAGCAGTATACGCCGGGTGCGGTTGACGTGGCCTCCGGCCTGAATATCGCCGCATTCAACGTTGGCATAGCGTTAGGTTCCGTTATCGGTGGGCAAACGGTGGAGCGCTATGGTCTGGCCGAGACGCCGTGGATAGGGGCCATCATTGTCTTCGCTGCGCTGCTGCTGGTAGTGCGCAGTGGGCGTCTGGATAAGTACCGACCGGCAAAGACGGTGAACGTCGAAGGATAAAGGTTTCTCGCGAATTGCATTGAAAGTACCCGTGAAAGTCCCTATAACAGAAGAACCAGCCGCAGTCAGGCTGGTTTCCTGTTATCGAGGTTTGATGCCCAAATTGCGAAAGAACACTTATGCTATGCGCTACGTTGCCGGACAGCCCGCGGAGAGAATTTTGCCTCCGGGGTCATTCGCAAGCGTGGGCCAGGCATTTCCTGCCGGCGTGCCATTAAGCACAGATGAAAAGATCCGCGTCCTGGTGTGGAATATCTTTAAGCAGCAGCGCGCTGAGTGGAAGTCCGTTCTCAAGAACTTCGGTAAAGATGCCCATCTTGTGCTGTTACAGGAAGCACAAACGACCCCTGAAATGGTGCGATTTGCGACGACGAACTACCTGGCCGCCGATCAGGTTCCGGCTCTGGTGTTGCCGCAGCACCCCTCTGGTGTCATGACGCTGGCTTCGGCGCATCCGGTGTACTGCTGCCCGCTGCGCGAGCGTGAGCCGATTCTGCGGCTGGCAAAGTCTGCGTTAGTGACCGTGTATCCGCTGCCGGATACGCGTTTACTGATGGTTGTGAATATTCACGCAGTAAATTTCAGCCTCGGCGTCGATGTCTACAGCAAGCAGCTGCTGCCGATTGGCGATCAAATTGCCCATCACAGTGGACCGGTGATTATGGCCGGTGACTTCAATGCCTGGAGCCGCTCACGAATGAATGCGCTCTATCACTTTGCGCGAGAAATGTCGCTGCGTGAAGTCCGTTTCCCTGACGATCAGCGCCGCCGCGCGTTTGGTCGCCCGCTTGATTTTGTCTTCTATCGTGGGTTAAGCGTACACGATGCTTCCGTGCTGGTGACGCGCGCCTCTGACCACAACCCGCTACTAGTCGAATTCAGTCCCGGCAAGCCTGATTAATTAAGGTATGTCAGGCCTGCCATCGGGCAGGTCTGCGCTCAGCATGATGCTGCCCTTAATTACTCACACAACCGAAGGACAACACAATGACAACACGCTCTCACCATGACAATGTCGAAAAGCAGTTCGGCTCACAGGCTAGCGCCTACCTGACCAGCGCCGTGCACGCTTCCGGGCGCGATCTGCAGCGCCTGGCTGAACGGCTGGCCGATTTCCCACAGGCAACGTTGCTGGATATGGGATGCGGGGCAGGGCACGCCAGCTTTACCGCAGCGGGGCAGGTGGCGCAGGTCACGGCTTATGATTTATCGAGCCAGATGCTGGAGGTGGTTGCTGAAGCCGCAAAAGATAAAGGTTTCACCAATATTGCTACCCAACAGGGGTATGCTGAAACGCTGCCGTTTGCCGATGCCAGCTTTGATGTGGTGATAAGCCGCTATTCTGCCCATCACTGGCATGATGTTGGCCAGGCGCTGCGTGAGGTTAAGCGCGTCCTGAAGCCGGGCGGCGTGATGATTATTATGGATGTGATGTCGCCCGGGCATCCCGTACGCGATATCTGGCTGCAAACCGTTGAAGCGCTGCGTGATACGTCCCATGTGCGTAACTACTCGAGCGGAGAATGGCTGGCGTTAGCGAATGAGGCCGGGCTGGCCGTCAATCAGCTGTTGACCGATCGCTTGCCGCTGGAATTTGCCTCCTGGGTCGCCCGCATGCGCACGCCAGCGCCGCTGGTGGAGGCCATCCGTTTATATCAGGAGAGCGCATCCGCAGAGGTCAAAGCCTATTTCGCTTTGCAGCAGGACGGCTCATTTACCAGCGATACGATTATGTTTGAAGCGCATAAAGCGCTTTAAAACAAAAAACGCGTTAAAACAAAAAGGCACCGGATTCCGGTGCCTTTTCTATTAAGTCGATATATCAGGAGTCTGGCCTGTCGCTGTTCTTCACGTACAGCGTCAGCTGGTCGCCAGGCTTCAGATCACCCGTGCCGCTATTCCAGCGCATCACATCACGTGTATTCACGCCGTGACGTTTCGCGATGCTCGACAACGAATCGCCTTTACGCACGCGATAGGTGATGCTATCGCTGTTGTTGGCAAGACGCTGCGCGCTGCTACCGGCGCCAATCACCAGGTTTTGGCCCACTTTCAACCCAGACCCGCGCAGGTTATTCCACTGCTGCAGATCTTTCGTCGATACGCCAAGACGCGAAGCAATCCCGGAAACCGTATCACCCGAACGCACCTTGTAGCTACGGCTGGTCAACGGCGTGTTGTCCGCCAGCAGCGTAGGTTGCACGGCGGCAATGTCGCCAGAGGCCAGTGATTCACGCAGCTGAGCGGCGTGCTTTTGTGGCACCATAACGTACTTTGGCCCGCTGGCACCGAGGGTTGATCCCTTGACGCCGGCGTTGAAGGTTTTCAGCTTGCCGACGGGTATACCTGCCATATCTGCGAGCTGGCTAATCTCAACCGGACTGTCGAGGCGAACACGCGCCAGCGCACGGCTTTCGTCTGCCGTCGGCAGCTTCACGCCATAACGTTTGCTGTTTTTGAGAATATCACTCAACGCCAGCATTTTAGGCACATACACCTTGGTTTCCCGCGGTAATGGAAGTGACCAGAAATCGGTGGGTTTACCACGCGAACGGTTCGCTTTCATTGCCTTCAGCACCCGACCTTCGCCGCTGTTGTACGCTGCGACAGTTAACAACCAGTCGCCGTCGAACATCTTGTTCAGACGCTGCATCATATCCAGCGCCGCCGTTGTAGAGGCGACGACGTCACGACGCGCATCGTAGCTGCGGGTCTGTTTCAAACCATAATTGCGCCCGGTGCTCGGAATGATCTGCCAGATGCCTGCGGCATTGGCGCCAGACGTTGCGTGCGGGTCAAAAGCGCTCTCCACTATGGGTAGTAATACCAGTTCCATTGGCATGTTACGTTTCTTAACTTGCCCGGCTATCCAGTACATATACGGCTCTGCCCGTAAAGTTACATCGTGGAGATAGCTCTTATTACTTAAATACTTCTGTTTTTGTTCGCGAATCCGGGGATTTTCCGGTATTCCCATCTTTAGCTCGTCGCCTATGGAAGTCCACAGATCCTGGTCTTGCGCGTAGAAGGTTCCATCATCTAACCAGCGCGCTTGACTTGTGAACTTACCTGCTTCCCCTTGACCAGCTGCAGAAAGGCTCTGTGCGTGCTGTTGGACGTTGCCATCGTTTTTCGACGACTGGCACCCCACCAGCAGGACAGAGGCGAGTAAAATCGCTCGTGCCTTCATGTGTGTGTCAATAGTTGCTTAAAAGACGAGCAAGAATAACGGTGAAGGCGGCGAATGACAAGAATTAAATATCAGAAGTCATCTTTCTTTGACCTTAACCAGGCAAATCTCTGCGCAGAGTGTTGCAAATTTGTTTCTTTGGATATTTCTTTAATTAAATCATTGTCATCCGTGCGTAAAAAAATATTTATACGTCGCTCATTTTTCAGAGTTACGGGGAGTGTTTTTTGTTTTTTTGCACGTAACTCATTAACTTTATGGTAGTAATCATTTATATCCCTGTCATGAGGCAGGATACTCAATGCAAACTTCATATTTGCTAAAGTATACTCATGTGCACAACAAATCAGAGTATCCTCAGGAAGCGCGTTTATTTTCCTAAATGATTGATACATCTGATCCGCCGTTCCTTCGAAAAGTCTTCCGCAGCCGCCGGAAAACATTGTATCGCCACAGAAAAGATAAGGTTCGCTGTAGAAACAGATGTGTCCTAAAGTGTGACCGGGCGTGGAAAAAATAGAAAATTCGTGACCCAAAATCATCACCCGATCGCCATCGGCCACCAGGTGAGTGGTGCCTTTATCCTGGGTTTCTGCCGGTCCGTAAACCACAAGATCCGGGAACTTTTCACGCAGTTGTTTTACGCCGCCAACATGATCGTGGTGGTGGTGGGTCAGCAAAATGGCTTCGGGTTGCCAGTGATTGGTCTCGATGGCGGCCAGTACCGGCGCCGCTTCGCCGGGATCGACGATAAGACAGCGGCCGTTCTCCTCACTAAGAACCCAGATGTAGTTGTCCTGAAATGCGGGAATGCTGATAAGATTCATTAATTACCTCTCAAAGCGTAGCGGAAGGTTGCGATGAAGCCGGCAAGGATACCTCAGACAATCACAGCGCCCGAGCACTGGTCCAGTATGCCCTGGGGCGAATACTATCGCGAATCGCTGGAACGGCAGATGAAACCGTGGCTGGCTAAATTATATGGCTTTCATTTGCTTAAGATTGGCAATCTGAGCGCGGAAATCAATACGGAAGCCTGTGCTATCTCTCATCAGGTGAATGTATCTTTGCAGGGCAACCCGATTCAGGTGAAAGCCGATCCGCTGCATCTTCCTTTTGCGGAAAAATCGGTTGATGCCTGCCTGCTGGCGCATACTTTGCCGTGGTGCAGCGATCCGCATCGTTTGCTGCGTGAGGCCGACCGGGTATTGATTGATGACGGCTGGATGATTTTGACCGGCTTTAACCCCGTCAGTCTGATGGGGCTGCGTAAGCTGGTGCCGGTATTACGTAAGACGACCCCCTACAACAGCCGGATGTTTACGTTGACGCGCCAGCTGGACTGGCTGGCGTTATTGAATTTTGAGGTGCTGCATTATGGCCGCTATCAGGTACTGCCCTGGTCCAGGCATGGCGGCAAACTCCTCAGCGCGCACCTGCCGGCTCTGGGCTGCCTGCAGCTGATTGTTGCCCGAAAACGGACGGTTCCGCTGACGCTAAACCCGATGAAATCAGGAAAAGCAAAAACGCAGCTGCGTCAGACGGTTGGCGCCACGCGGCAGTGGCGCAACGGGCAGAGTTAGCTTTCTGGCTGGTAGCCGGTGTCGCTCTGCGTCGGGCTGGAGGCGGCAGCGCGTGCCAGCTCATCACAGCGTTCATTTTCCGGGTGACCGGCGTGGCCTTTGACCCATTCCCATTTGATTTGATGCTGACCGAGCGCGGCATCCAGGCGCTGCCAGAGATCGACATTTTTAACCGGTTTTTTGTCAGCGGTTTTCCAGCCGCGTTTTTTCCAGTTATGGATCCACTGGGTGATCCCCTGACGCACGTACTGGCTGTCGGTGCTGAGGATCACTTCGCACTGCTCTTTCAGCGCTTCGAGAGCGACGATTGCCGCCATCATCTCCATCCGGTTGTTGGTGGTGAGGTGATAGCCCTGACTAAAGATTTTTTCTTTTCCGCGATAGCGTAAAATTGCCCCATAACCACCGGGCCCAGGATTTCCCAGGCATGAACCATCGGTGAAAATTTCTACCTGTTTAAGCATCTCTGGTAGACTTCCTGTAATTGAAATCGATAGATAAACGGCAAGTCTGACATAAATGACTGATATGAGCACTGCAATTACACGACAGATTGTTCTCGATACTGAAACCACCGGTATGAATCAGATCGGTGCGCACTACGAAGGACATAAGATCATTGAGATCGGTGCGGTAGAGGTGATCAACCGCCGCCTCACCGGGAACAACTTCCATGTTTATCTGAAACCGGACCGGCTGGTGGACCCGGAAGCGTTTGGCGTTCACGGGATCGCCGATGAATTCCTGATGGATAAACCGGTGTTTGCGGATGTGGCCGACGAGTTTATAGACTATATCCGCGGCGCGGAGCTGGTCATCCATAATGCCTCGTTTGATATCGGCTTTATGGATTATGAATTCAGCAAGCTGAATCGCGGCATTGCGAAAACGAATACTTTCTGCAAAGTCACCGATAGCCTCGCGCTGGCGCGGAAAATGTTCCCCGGTAAGCGTAATAGCCTGGATGCGCTGTGCTCACGTTATGAAATAGACAACAGTAAGCGTACGCTGCACGGGGCATTACTCGATGCCCAGATTCTGGCCGATGTCTATCTGATGATGACCGGTGGTCAGACGACGATGGCATTTTCAATGGAAGGTGAGGGGCAGCAGCAGGCCGGAGAAATGGGAATACAGCGGGTTGTTCGCGCCGCCAGCAAGTTACGCGTGGTTTATGCGACTGATGACGAGATCGTGAGCCATGAATCCCGACTCGATCTGGTGCAAAAGAAAGGCGGAAGCTGCCTGTGGCGCGCCTGAGCCACTGAGATATGCTGTAAAAATCATCTGACGGGTGATTTTTACAGCAAACGATTCAAAACTGAAGAAAAAGCGTTGACGGCGTTACGGGGAATCCGTAATATTCGCCTCGTTCCCAAGGGAACAGTAAGTGGAGCGGTAGTTCAGTCGGTTAGAATACCTGCCTGTCACGCAGGGGGTCGCGGGTTCGAGTCCCGTCCGTTCCGCCACTATTCAGAAAGCCTGAATCAGCAATGATTCAGGCTTTCGTCGTTTCGGCGCTCGTAAAAACAAACTCACCGAGTTCATTTCATATATTTCAATTGTTTGCGAATATGATGTTGCATAACGGCCAGCATGCAGGCACCGGACAGACCGATCATCAGCGCCCCGTTGACCGCCTCCAGCGGGCCGAGCAGCTTCCATCTGGCGCTCATCACAACATCGCCATACCCCAATGTCGCGAAGTTAACCCCGGAGTGATACACCGCATCCAGCAGCGTCGGAAACTCGCCCAGCCAGACAAACAGCACTCCCCAGAGCAAAATCTGCAGCAAATTACCCATTAAAATGATGATGATGGTGCCAAACAGCGCCAGTACGCCGGCAAGTAGCCCCTCTTTGCTGTGGAAACGCTTGAGATAAAAGCGAATGCACCAGATGGACACCAGAGATTGCAGCAGCATATTACACAGGATAACGGGCATGCCCGTAATCAGCGGAAGCAACATGTTAATCTCCTGAGTGAAGTTCTGTTGAGGATGAGTCAAGGGGGCGCCAGCGCTCGAGAAGGGCGATGCAGGCCCAGCCATAGAGCGCGATGATGAGATATAACGTGCAGCGCATCGCGGCGGCTGTCCAGACATCTTTTGCGGAATCGCTGTCCTGAATCGCCGGCCCGAACAGAATGAGGGCGGTTATCCAGACATTGCTCCAGAAAGAGGGCGGAAACCGTCCCGCCACCAGGCGAACCAGTCGCCGGGCCACCCACAGACTGGCCAGACTCAGCCAGAGAACCAGCATTAGCAGCGACGGCCAGAGGCTAAGACCGAACCACAGCCCCAGCGCCAACAGCGCGCCCAGTAGCGTCGATAGCACCAGTTCTTTCCCCGACGTTTTCGTGGTGAGCGTCGTCGCCTGCTGCGCCAGCGTGACGGTTTTCATCACCGCCGGGATATAGAACGTCGGGTGGCTCAGCGCCAGAAGCCAGACGGGGAGCACAATGATCACCGCCCGTAGCGCTCTGAGATGGGGAGAGCTGACCGCCGGCGACTCCCTGGGCGGGGGCGCCTGGCCCGGCGATGGCGGGAATAACGCCACCGCCAGCCCGTTGACCAGCGTACCGGTAATAAAACCGATCCCCAGCATTTGCGCCAGTCCCATCGCCAGCGCCTGCTCAATCAGCCCCGCAATGGGAATCACCGCTATCGCCACCACCAGCAGCATCGACAGCGTGGTCTTCCCGTAAAGACCCGTTAACATCAGCTGATACAGCAACAGCGCCGTGAGCAGCACGCCTGGTAGGGCGTAATAGGTCAGTAATGGCACCATCAGAATGCCAGCCGTCATGGTGACTATCAGGAGAGAACCCATCACGAGACCTTTTTTCAGCGCTAAAGGTTTCCCCTGGCACAGCACAATCCAGGCCATGATGCATCCGAGGTGCGGCATCGGCAGCGCGCTGGCGTAGCAGACCAGCGCAGCCAGTCCGCTACCACAGCTTATTCTCAGTACGGCGCGGTCCACGTTATGCATCGCGCAGGTCTCCTAATAGAGCCAGGAGAACAGGCTCATGACTCGGATATACAGGTAGCCCGCAACGTTCAGCAGGCTACTGCCGCTGGTATAAACCAGCACATCCGCCTGCCCGCCAACCCGCAGGCTGGTGGGCGGCGGGGCATCATCTCTTGCAAAGGCGATTTTAACCGGGAAGCGCTGGGCCTGACGGAGCCAGTCACGATTGTTATCCACGGTAGGGAGGCCGCCGGCCGGCGGGGGTTGCGATGCGTTGATACCATAGCCGATGCTGAGTACCTGGCCGCTAAAAATGTGTCCCGGCATGCTGTCGAGAAGAATTGCCACCTTATTACCCGGCCGGATACGACCGAGGTTATTTTCGGTCATGTCTGCGTTGATCCAGACATCGTTCAGGGCAATCAATGTCATCACCGGGGCGCCCGCGCCAACAAACTGGCCAACTTCGGTGCGTAAATCGGTAATCAGCCCGCGGCTGCCGGCAATCACGGTGCTTTTACTGCGGTCCAGTTCGGCTTTGCGCACCGCGGCCCGGGCGCTTAACAGCTGAGAATTATTGTCGCCGGCTGCACCGGCGGCTTCGATGGCACGACGCACGTCGGCGGCGGCGGCGGCCATCTGACTACGGGCGGTTTCCCGGGTGGCCTGGGCAATCTCCAGACGCCGGACGGAAATAGTACCGGGATCTTCACGATAGAGCCGCTCCTGGCGCTCGGCATCTTTCGCGGCATTCTGGTAAGCGGTGGCGGCGGCCTGCAGGCCAGCCTTTGCCGCCACCACGCTTTCACCGTTGGCCTTCACGGCGCTGAGCACCGTGGCATAATCCGAACGTGCGCGCGCCAGGGCGATATCATAAGGTTCCGGATCCAGCTCAAACAGCGGTTCGCCCATAGCGACACGCTGATTGTCACGAACATATACCTTCTTTATTTGCCCGGTTACTTCCGCTGCGACCGGAATGACGAAGGCCTGTACCCTGGCCTGCGAGGTATAGGGCGTCACTCTGTCCGTGACTAAATACAAGCAGATCAGCAGTACAATCAGCACCACCAGGCCGATGGCCGTACGACGGCTGGCTTGTCCTGGTGAAGGGGAGGAGGCATTCATGGCGAAGGTCCTTCTGAAGGGGATGTGGCGGAAGGAAGCGGGGTATTCAGCAGCGGCAGCCAGTTATCACGCTGGCGTAGGTGCGATTCCGTCGCAGCATCGACCAGCGGGCGTGTTCGGCCACTTTCCCAGCCGCCGCCCAGCGCTTTATAAAGCGCGATCAGATCGCGCATCGCCGCACCGCGGCTGCTGACCAACCGTTCTTGTTGGTTGAACAGCGCCCGCTGTGAGTCAAGGACGCGCTGAAAGTCAGCCATTCCCTCACGATACTGTGTGTTGGCTATTTCGAGGGAGCGGCTGGCGGCCTTACCCGTTTGGGTCAGCAACACAATTTCATCTTTATCATTGGCGTAGGCGATGGCCGCATCGTCGACTTCACGCGCGGCCTGAAAGACGGTATCGCGATAGTGTTCGTGAAGCTGGAGAAAACGGGCATCCTGAACCAGAACCTGATTCCCGAGCCGCCCCTGATCCAGCAGATTCCAGCTAAACGTCGGGCCCGCCGCCCAGCTGAGCGTGCCATTACTCTCGCTCCTGCCGCTTATTCCGACGCTGCCGATCAGTGAGATGGACGGGTAGAGCTCGCTCTCCGCCACGCCGATAAGCGCCGACTGTGCGGCCATCTGTCGTTCAGCAGCCCTGACGTCGGGCCGCCGGCGCAGAAGGTTGGCCGGAAGTTCAGACACTAATGAGAGTTCGCCTGACGGGATATCGCCGGTCTGGCTCGCCATTTCCGGCAGGGGGCCGGGTTTGCGTGCCAGCAGCGCGCTCAGGGCATTCTGGCTCTGTGCGAGGCTGGTTTCCAGTTGGGGGATCGTCGAAAGCGTGGAGAGGTACTGGGTTTTTGCCTGCTGAACGTCCAGCTCTGCGCTGTTGCCGCTGAGGAATAACCGCTCGGTGATCTGCAGGCTACGTTGCTGAATCTTCGCATTGCCGCGGGTAATTTGCAGGCGGGCTTCCAGCATGCGGATATTGACGTACCACTGCGCCACCTCGGCTGCCATCAGCACCTGAATATCATCGTACTGCGCTAGCGTGGCGAAATAGCTGGCATCGGCGGATTCGACGCCGCGCTGAAACTTACCCCAGAAATCGATCTCCCATCCCAGATTGACCCCGGCGCTGTAGCGGGTCCCTGAGCTATAGTTTCCCGAACGTTGCTGGCCGGTGCGCAGCAGATCGCCGCTGCCGATCGTCGCCTGCGGTCCCAGTAAACTCTCGGCGATCCCCAGCTGCGCCCGGGATTCCAGCAGACGCAAACCGGCGATTTTGACATCCGGATTTTTTCGCAGCGCTTCGTTAATCAGCGCCGTTAAGGTCGGATCGTTAAGCTGCGTCCACCACCGCGCGTAATCGGCAGGCGTCGACCGGGAAGCCATCCGCTGCGTAGCCGGTTGCCAGTGGCTTAGCTCCGGCGTTTTCGGCGGATGATAGTCTGGCCCCAGCGTCGTGCATGCGGTGAGAACAAGGCCGGCGCCAGCGGTGAACAGGAGACGCCAGGCACGGTGCTCATTGAGCATCTTTGTCGTCCGGAACGACGGGAGTCTGGCCATCGCCGACCTGCCCATCGTTGACCCACGACATGAAGATACGATAGCCGATAGAGAGTAGGGTCGCGCCGATAAACATACCGAGAATACCGCTGGCCGCCATGCCGCCTAATGCACCAAGCAGTACCACAGGCATAGGCGCATCGACACCGCGCCCGAGCATTAGCGGTTTGAGCACGTTGTCAGCCATACCGGCCACAATCAGCAAGATCGTATAGACGATATTCATAGCCGTTCCGTGATCGCCGAGGCTCCACATCAACGCAATCGCCGGTGCGGTCACCAGAATCACCGGAATCTGCGCGATCCCGAGGATCAGCGCCAGAATAAAGAAGATCCCCACGGCCGGAATACCTGCCACGATCATAATGACGCCCACCAGCAGCGCCTGAATAAGCGCGACGCCGATAACGCCCTGCGCCACCGCACGGATCGTGCTGGTGCACAGTTTCACCAAAGATTGTCCTTTGTTCTCATCCGTCAGGCGGATGGCAATGCGCCGGGCGCTGTCTGCCCCGGCGGCGCCCCAGGTCATGATAATCCCCGCCACGATGAAGGAGAGGATAAAACCAAGCAATCCACCGCCCATACTGGCAAGAATGCCGAGGGTAGCTTTCGCGATGTCTCCTATCTGAGTGCGATAGTTGCTAATCAGCCCCGGTAAATCGTTGGACGCTTTTAACCACAGGACGCTAATTTTTTCTCCGACGATGGGAATGGTGGCGATATGTGCTGATGGCGGCGGAATGACGAAAGCACGACCGCTGAGCTTATCAATCATCACGCTGACGCTTTCGCCGAGAGAGCTAATCATCAGCACCGTGGGGACCACGATCAGCACAATGCCGAGCAGGACTATCAGGGTTGAGGACCAGCCCTGTTTTCCTCCCAGCCTGGTCGCAAAATACTGATGGAGAGGGTAGAGGGTGACGGCCAGGATAACGGCCCACAGCATCATATTAAGAAACGGAGAAAACACGGTATAGCAGAAAGAGGCTAATGCCAGGATAAGTCCAAAGCGAATGAACATATCCAGAAAACGGGCAACCAGTCTTTTTTCAACAACAAGCAGATTATTATTTTCCATGATGGTTTGTTCTCGCTGAGAATGCGCGCACAACCGTACCGGTCGGGTAATAAAACCGGACCAGGACCGAGATGGAATCGTTTTAAAAAAGCTGAAAGTTATTTGAAAATGAAGCTCGTTCTTGTTGAATTTTATCCACTTAATGAGTGTAGAACAGAAATAATCCCGCCGGAAAAATATTATTTCTCCCGCTTATTCTGCGGGCTGGTGGGGGAAAAAGAGGCGGCGGCGAGGTATAAAACGGGGTCCCCTCGGTTAACGAGGGGAGAGAAGACGATCAGTTCAGGGTGAACGGATCGGCATCCTGCCAGGCCGGAAACTTCTCACGATACTCTTTGAGCGCCGTCATCGACAGCTCTGCATCCAGACGCGTTGCCTGATGGGGTTCTGCCGTTGCCAGAATTTCTCCCTGCGGGCTGATAATGCGGCTATCGCCGCGGTAATGATGGCCGTTGCCATCGGTGCCGACGCGGTTACAGCCGGCAACATAGGCCAGATTCTCGATGGCGCGAGCCACCAGCAGGGACTGCCAGTGAAGTGAGCGTGGGGCAGGCCAGTTGGCCACATAGAGCGCTAAATCGTAGTCGTTATGGTTACGTGACCACACCGGGAAGCGCAGGTCATAACACACCAGCGGCAGAATTCGCCAGCCGCGCCACTCAAAAACAACCCGTTCGTTACCCGCCTCATAATGATGATGTTCTTCGGCCATGCGGAACAGATGGCGCTTGTCATAGAAGTGGGTTGTGCCATCGGGCTCGACCAGCAAGAAGCGGTTAACCGGCCCGCGATCGGTTTGCAGCGCCGCGCTGCCGGCAATCAGGGCATTTGTTTGCACCGCTTTACTCTGCATCCAGTCAATGACGTTTTCGGCTGACATCGACTGCTTTGCGGCCTCCATAGCGAATCCGGTCGTGAACATTTCCGGCAAGACTATGACGTCACGTCCGGTAATGCCTTCCAGTTGACGATCGAAGTGACGCAGGTTGGCGGGACCATCCATCCACACCAGGGGTTGTTGCAACAACGTAATTTTCAAACCAGGCACAGTGTTGAACTCCATCATCATGAGAGCATCAGGGTAATTTTAACACCATATCAGTCTCTCGCTGCTGAGCGGAATATGTTGTTAAAAAAATGATAACGCAGACAGCTGAATGTCGGTCGCCGGGTAAAAAAGAAAGGCGGGGAAATTCCCCGCCCTGGTCGTGATGTGGTAACTGTTATTGTTTTATGCGGCTTCAACCTTGCGGACTTTCTCCGGGAGCTTTACCGGTTTGGTCGCCAGCTCATCGGCTGCGAAATCGTCAACGTTAATGCTGCGCAGACGGCTGGTTTCCGCACGGGTCAGAATATCGGCTTCATCCTGATTGATTAAACCTTTTGCCAGCGCGTTGCGGGCCAGTTCATCCAGACGGGTAAACGGCAGGTTTTTACCCAGCTCTTTGCAGATACGCTGATGAATCGGATCGGCGGCCATGACATCGAGCAGGGCCTCTTCCAGCAGACCGACCGGGTTATGTTCACTCGGGGTCAGATACTGGCCGCGACCGATACGTGAACGCGTCGCGCTCGGAACCTGCAGGATTTTTGCCACCTTATGATCCAGCTTATCGGACGGCGCGTTGTAGTGACGGCCGGTCGGGAAGATAGCAATGCGCAGGGCGCCCGCGACAAAACGGTTCGGGAAGTTCTTCAGCAGATCGTCAATCGCCTGTTCTGCCTGATACAGCGCATCCTGGACGCCCCAATGGACCAGCGGGAGGTCGGCTTCATTGCGCCCTTCATCGTCATAGCGTTTCAGCACCGCAGAGGCGAGATAGAGCTGGCTCAGGACATCGCCGAGACGCGCGGAGATGCGCTCGCGACGCTTCAGGCTGCCGCCCAGCACCGCCATGGAGACGTCGGACAGCAGCGCCAGGTTCGCGCTCAGACGGTTCATGTGCTGGTAGTAGCGACGAGTGCCATCACGGGTCGGCGTGCTGCTTGTCAGCCCGCGGGTCAGGCCCAGCCAGAAGCTGCGGACTTTGTTACTGCCGACGTGACCAATGTGTTTAAACAGCAGTTTGTCGAAAGCGTTAACATCGTTGCTTTGCGCGGCGGCCATTTCATCCAGTACGTACGGATGGCAGCGAATCGCCCCTTGACCAAAGATCATCATGCTACGGGTCAGGATATTGGCCCCTTCGACGGTGATAGCGATTGGTGCCCCTTGATAGGCGCGGGCGAGGAAGTTACCTTCGCCCAGCATGATGCCTTTTCCGCCGGTGATATCCATGGCGTCAATGATTGAGCGCTGTCCGCGATGGGTGCAGTGGTACTTGACGATAGCCGACAGCACCGCCGGTTTCTCTCCCAGCATGATGCCGTAGGTAATCAGCGAAGCGGCGGCATCCATCACGTATGCGTTACCGGCAATACGCGCCAGAGGCTCTTCGATGCCTTCCATTTTACCGATGGAGATTTTGAACTGGCGACGAATATGGGCATAGGCGCCGGTCGCCATCGCCACGGATTTCAGTCCGCCGGTGGCATTAGACGGCAGGGTGATGCCGCGTCCTACGGACAGGCATTCCACCAGCATCCGCCAGCCCTGGCCGGCCATCGACGGGCCGCCGATGATGTAATCGATCGGCACGAAAATATCTTTCCCCTGGGTCGGACCATTCTGGAACGGCACGTTCAGCGGGAAGTGGCGACGGCCAATTTCGACGCCCGGGGTGCTGGTCGGGATCAGCGCACAGGTGATGCCCAGATCTTCTTCGCCGCCCAGCAGACGGTCGGGATCGGAGAGTTTAAAAGCCAGGCCCAATACGGTCGCGATAGGGGCGAGGGTGATATAACGCTTATTCCAGGTCAGGCGCATGCCCAGTACCTGCTCGCCTTGCCATTCGCCCATGCAGACGACGCCGCTGTCCGGGATGGCGCCGGCGTCAGAGCCCGCTTCCGGACTGGTCAGCGCAAAGCACGGAATTTCCTGACCACGCGCCAGGCGCGGCAGATAGTGGTTTTTCTGCTCTTCAGTACCGTAATGTTGCAGCAGTTCGCCCGGGCCTAAGGAGTTCGGCACGCCGACGGTAATCGCCAGGATACCGGAAACGCCGGAGAGCTTTTGCAGCACCCGTGACTGAGCGTAAGCGGAGAACTCCAGGCCGCCGTACTCTTTCTTAATGATCATCGCAAAGAAACGATGCTCTTTCAGGTAGGCCCACAGCGCCGGCGGCAGATCGGCCATTTCATGGGTGATTTCAAAATCGTTCGCCATGCGACAGGCTTCTTCTACCGGCCCGTCGATGAACGCCTGTTCTTCGGCGGTCAGGCGCGGCTGCGGATAGTTGTGCAGTTTCTGCCAGTCTGGCGTCCCGCGAAACAGGTCGCCTTCCCACCAGGTCGTGCCCGCATCGATGGCCTCTTTTTCGGTACGCGACATCGGCGGCATCACCTTACGGAATGCGCGGAATGCCGGTGCCGAGAAAATTGACTTGCGCATCGGCGCAAAGTTGAACGGCAGCAGAATAATCGCCAGCGGCAGCAGCAGCCAGATATTCCACAGCCCGGCAACGCTGAGCGCCGCGGTCCAGACGAGCAAAATCACGCTGCTCAGCAGGAGATTAATTCGGTGATAGAAGAGCGCACCGAGTAAAACAACGGTTGCAACAATACTCAAAATCATCATAGAGAAATGCTCCCTGTCTTGTAGGAGGTCTGACCACTTGTGATGATATGGTTGTAGTGGATGTTATTGGCTTTAGCAATGTGTTTACAAAATAATTACAACCTTGCTCACATTGTTGTACGTAAATGCGGCACGTAAAATCAAAACCACGGCGGATAACGTCGGCTGCTTCTTCTCGCTTCGGCGCCTATCCGGTACACTGCCAGGGTTATTCCAACCATACTGAAGGATTATCCTCATGTACCAGGATCTTATTCGTAACGAACTGAACGAAGCGGCGGAAACGCTGGCTAACTTTCTGCAGGACGAAGCCAATATTCACGCGATTCAGCGTGCCGCGGTGCTGCTGGCTGATAGCTTTAAGGCCGGTGGTAAAGTCCTCTCCTGCGGTAACGGCGGTTCCCACTGCGATGCGATGCACTTTGCAGAAGAACTGACCGGGCGCTATCGTGAAAATCGCCCCGGCTATCCGGCGATTGCGATTTCAGACGTCAGCCACCTGTCCTGCGTCAGTAACGATTTTGGCTATGAGTACGTCTTCTCCCGCTACGTCGAGTCCGTGGGTCGCGCTGGCGATGTGCTGCTGGGTATCTCCACCTCCGGCAACTCCGGCAACGTGATTAAGGCGATTGAGGCTGCCCGCGCGCAGGGGATGAAGGTCATCACGCTGACCGGCAAAGATGGCGGTAAAATGGCCGGTTCCGCCGATGTTGAAATTCGCGTGCCGCATTTTGGTTATGCCGATCGTATTCAGGAAATTCACATTAAAGTGATTCATATTCTGATTATGCTGATCGAAAAAGAGATGGTTAAGGCCTGATGACATGGTGTCGGGCGGCACTGTGTTTGCCCGACCTGCGGGCTGAGTTGTCGGCCGGGTAAGCTGCGCGCCACCCGGCACTGCCTGAAAGTGCGAAGAGGTGATGTATGTGCGAATTGCTCGGGATGAGCGCGAATGTGCCAACAGATATTTGTTTTAGCTTTACCGGGCTGGTTCAGCGCGGTGGAGGCACCGGCCCGCATAAAGATGGCTGGGGTATTACCTTTTATGAAGGTAAAGGCTGTCGCACATTTAAAGATCCGCAGCCCAGCTTCCAGTCGCCGATTGCGAAACTGGTACAGGACTATCCCATCAAATCGTGCTCGGTCATCGCCCATATTCGCCAGGCTAACCGCGGTATCGTTGCGCTGGAAAACACCCATCCCTTTACCCGCGAGCTGTGGGGACGCAACTGGACCTATGCTCATAACGGCCAGTTAGAGGGCTATGAGTCCCTGGATACCGGAAATCTCCAGCCGATCGGCGAGACCGACAGCGAAAAAGCCTTCTGCTGGCTGCTGCACTGCCTGACCGAGCGCTATTCGGGGACGCCGGACGATATGGTTGAAGTGTTCAGCTTTATCGCCACCCTCGCGGGCTCGCTACGGGAAAAAGGCGTCTTTAATATGCTGTTGTCGGACGGGCGTTACGTGATGGCGTTTTGCTCGACGAATCTGCACTGGATTACGCGGCGGGCGCCGTTTGGCGTGGCAACGTTACTGGATCAGGACGTAGAAATCGATTTTCAACGGGAGACCACACCTAACGATGTGGTCACCGTTATCGCCACTCAGCCGCTGACCGGCAACGAGACCTGGCATAAAATCATGCCAGGCGAGTGGGCGTTATTTTGCCTCGGGGACCGTGTAGTTTGAAGCCAGCTGCGGCTGGATAACTTCATGACTGAGCGGCTTGCTGACGATATAGCGGCCATCGGCCACTGAGATAACCGGCGGCTTATGGGTTTGCTGGAAATAGTCGTAGCCTGGCTTCAGCTGTTTCCAGAAATCCGCATAGTAGGAGTATTTGTGGCGTTCCATATTGGCATTGGTCATGCGGAAAGGATAAATGCTGACCTGCACGCTGGACTGGCCGAACACGAGCGCGCCGGTTACAAACTGGAAAATCTCATCAATGCCGGTATCGGTCATCGCGTAGCAGCCGATGGATACGCAGGCACCGTGAATCATCAGGTATTTACCTTCATAACCATGGGCGCGATCGTAGGCGTTCGGGAAGCCGATATTAATGGCTTTATAGAAACGGCTGTCAGGCTTGAGCTGATTGCGCGTCACGCTATAAAACCCTTCCGGACTTTTGAAGTCGCCCTGACGCTGCTTCGGCCCCAGACCGCCGGAATAGTTACAGATCCGGTAGCTGTCGAGTAGCTGGTAGGTTTCGCCCATTTTGACGTAGAGATCGAGCGTACGCTCTTCTTTGAAGATCTCAATGTAAACCGGGGAACCCATTAATTGTTGCTTGTATTCTTTGCTAACCGGCGTCGTCGAGCCGCTATTGCTGAGTAACCCAGCAAATGAAACGCACGGCAACAGAAGCATCGCAATAAATAATGCGATTTTGCGCATACTGCTTGTTCCTTGATAAATCAAAAACCACATTGCCAGGACGGCAAGAGATACCCGAAATCAGACTTTTCTGGATTTAGAGCGCTCACATTAGCATCACGGCATTTTTTCGCAAGCGCGGCCTTACCGCGTTTACAATTTAGTTGTCCTTTATAGCGAATCCGACGTCAAAGCGCAGTCAGAACTTTGCGCAATAGATCTCATTTTATAGGTAGTTAATCGTGGTTTATCTACTGACGCCGCTCACGAAATGTTACACTTGCGCCGCTTAACGATCAGGGTAAGAAAGGATGCTTCTCTCCCGTCTTGTGAACCGCCAGGACTCAGCTTTTCCTTTTCTCTGATTTCCCATCAATGTTGCTGGCCTCGGTCTGATATCGAGGTTTAAGTTACGGATACCTGCTAACGATATGATTAAAATCACGAAAGGGCTGAATCTGCCCATAGCTGGCATGCCATCACAGCAGAAAACTTCTCAGGTTGCCGTCAAACGCGTCGCGCTGCTGGGCGAGGAGTACGTCGGTATGCGCCCCTCAATGGCGGTGCGCGAAGGTGACCGGGTACAAAAAGGGCAGATCCTCTTCGAAGACAAAAAGAACCCCGGCGTCTGCTTTACCGCACCTGCGGCTGGGGTGATTGGCGCCATCCATCGCGGCGAACGTCGGGTTCTGCAATCCATTGTTATCGATGTCGACGGCGATGAGGCCGTCTCCTTCCCCCGCTATGCACCGGGCGACCTGGCTGGATTGGCGCGGGAAACTGTGCAGCAGCTGCTGCTGACTTCCGGCCAATGGACGGCATTCCGCACTCGTCCGTTTAGTAAAACGCCGGTGCCGGGGAGCGTACCGGCGGCGATTTTCGTGACCGCTATTGATACCAACCCGCTGGCGGCAGATCCGCAACCGATTATTCTGGCCCACCGCGAGGCCTTCGATGCGGGACTCACCGTGCTCACCAGCCTGACGGATGGCAAAGTGCATGTCTGCCAGGCCAGCGGCGGCAAGCTCGGTGGCCACCCCGCAGGGCAGGTGACCTTTAACCAGTTCGCCGGGCCGCATCCGGCCGGGCTGGCAGGCACCCATATCCATTTCCTTGAGCCCGTCAGCCTGAATAAACAGGTCTGGCACCTTAACTATCAAGATGTTATCGCCATCGGCCGGCTGTTTCTCGACGGGGAACTTTACAGCAAACGCGTGATTGCGCTCGGGGGCCCGCAGGTCAAAGAGCCGCGGCTGATCGAAACCTGCTGCGGCGCCAGTCTTGATGAACTGCTGGCCGGTGAGCTGCTGGCGGGGGAAAACCGGGTCATTTCCGGCTCGGTGCTGAGCGGTACCCACGCCCAGGGGCCGTATGCGTTCCTTGGTCGCTATCACCTGCAGGTGAGCGTCGTGAAGGAAGGGCGTGAGAAGGAGCTGTTTGGTTGGGTGATGCCGGGCAAAGACAAATTTTCGATTACCCGCACCACGCTCGGACATTTTCTCAAACACAAACTGTTCAGTTTCTCAACGGATACCAACGGCGGCGAGCGTGCGATGGTTCCCATCGGCAACTACGAGCGCGTGATGCCGCTGGATATTCTGCCGACGCATCTGCTGCGGGATTTGCTGGCGGGAGACACCGACAGCGCGCAGGCGCTGGGCTGCCTGGAGCTGGATGAAGAAGATTTAGCGCTCTGCACCTACGTCTGCCCGGCAAAATATGAATACGGCCCGCTGCTGCGTGACGTCTTAACCCGCATTGAGCAGGAAGGATAAGTGATGGGTTTGAAAAATCTGCTGGAAAAAATTGAGCCGCACTTCACCCACGGCGGCAAACTGGAAAAGTACTACCCGTTGTATGAGGCGGCGGCGACTATTTTCTATACCCCGGGTCAGGTGACGAAAGGGGCCTCTCACGTCCGTGATGCCATCGACCTCAAGCGGATGATGATCCTGGTGTGGCTGGCGGTGTTCCCGGCGATGTTCTGGGGCATGTACAACGTCGGGCTGCAAACTATCCCGGCGCTACACAAACTCTACGGCGCGGAGCAGCTGCAGCAGGTGATCGCCAGCCACTGGCACTATAGCGTGGCGCAGTGGCTGGGGGTGAACTTTGGCCCGGATGCGGGCTGGCTGAGCATGATGGGGCTGGGCGCAGTGTTCTTCCTGCCCATTTATCTCACCGTGTTTATCGTCGGCGGCTTTTGGGAAGTGCTGTTCGCCATCGTGCGCAAACACGAAATCAACGAAGGCTTTTTTGTTACCTCCATTCTGTTCGCGCTGATTGTGCCGCCGACGCTGCCGTTATGGCAGGCGGCGCTGGGCATCAGTTTTGGCGTGGTGATTGGCAAAGAGATCTTCGGCGGCACCGGGCGTAACTTCCTCAACCCGGCGCTGGCCGGGCGTGCATTTCTGTTCTTCGCCTATCCGGCGCAAATTTCCGGCGATCTGGTGTGGACGGCGGCGGACGGTTTCTCCGGCGCAACGCCGCTTTCTCAGTGGGCGAGCCGCGGCGGTGAAGCGCTGGTGAATGTCACCAGCGGCCAGCCGGTCAGCTGGATGGATGCCTTCCTCGGCAATATTCCCGGCTCCATCGGCGAGGTCTCGACGCTGATGATTCTGCTTGGCGGCGCCATCATCATTTTCGGTCGCGTCGCCTCCTGGCGCATTGTCGCCGGGGTGATGATTGGCATGATTGCCACGGCAACGCTGTTTAACTTTGTTGGCTCTGATACCAACCCGATGTTTGCCATGCCGTGGTACTGGCATCTGGTGCTCGGCGGTTTTGCCTTTGGCATGATGTTTATGGCGACCGACCCGGTGTCGGCGTCGTTCACCGACAAAGGAAAGTGGGCATACGGTGCGCTGATTGGCGCGATGTGCGTGCTGATCCGCGTGGTGAACCCGGCCTATCCGGAAGGGATGATGCTGGCCATTCTGTTTGCCAACCTCTTTGCGCCACTGTTCGATTACCTGGTGGTGCAGGCCAATATCAAGCGGAGGAAGTCGCGTGGCTGAGAAAAAAAGTAACGATAGCATCGGCAAAACGCTGCTGGTGGTGCTGGTGCTTTGCCTGGTCTGCTCGGTCATTGTTGCCGGTTCTGCGGTGGGGCTGAAGCCGCGCCAGCAGGAGCAAAAAGCGCTCGATAAACAGCGTAACATTCTCTCCGTTGCCGGGCTTATGCAGCCGGACATGAAGCAGGAGGAGATTGCCTCGGTGTTTGCCGAGCGCATCAGCCCGCGGCTGCTGGATTTGAAAAGCGGCGAACTGCTGGAAAAAGATCCGGACTCCTTTAATCAGGGGCTGGCGCTGAAAGATCCTGAGCAAAGTACCGTGCTGGAGGCCAGCCAGGATCCGGCGGGCATCAAGCGTCGTACTAACGTGGTGGAAATCTACCTCGTGAAAGACGAGCAGAAAAAGGTTCAGGAAGTGGTGCTGCCGATTTACGGCAACGGCCTGTGGTCGATGATGTACGCCTTTGTGGCGCTTGATACCGATGGCCGTACCGTGAAAGGCATCACCTATTACGATCAGGGCGAAACGCCGGGCCTTGGCGGCGAAGTGGAAAACCCCGCCTGGCGTAAACAGTTCATCGGCAAAAAAGTGCTCGACGACAGCGGCATGCCGGCGCTGAAAGTGGTGAAAGGCGGTGCGCGTCAGGGTGATGACTACGCGGTTGACGGCCTTTCCGGCGCAACGCTCACGTCCAACGGCGTGCAGCACAGTTTTGATTTCTGGATGGGGGAGCAGGGCTTTGGTCCGTTCCTCAAGCAGATTCGTGAAGGAGGCCTGAACAATGGCTGAGCTCGATGAGATGAAAGAAGTAAAACGGGTGCTGGTTGGGCCGTTGATTAGCAACAACCCTATTGCCCTGCAGGTGCTGGGGGTCTGTTCGGCGCTGGCGGTGACCACCAAGCTGGAAACCGCATTCGTCATGACTATCGCGGTAACGCTGGTGACGGCGTTTTCCAGCATGTTTATCTCGATGATCCGCCACCATATTCCCAACAGCGTGCGCATTATCGTGCAGATGGCGATCATCGCCTCGCTGGTGATCGTCGTCGATCAGCTGCTGCGCGCCTACGCCTACGAAGTCTCCAAACAGCTGTCGGTGTTCGTCGGGCTTATCATCACCAACTGTATCGTGATGGGGCGCGCGGAAGCGTATGCCATGAAGTCGCCGCCGCTGGCGAGCTTTATGGACGGTATCGGTAACGGTCTGGGCTACGGCGCCATTCTGATGATTGTCGGTTTCCTGCGCGAGCTTATCGGCAGCGGCAAACTGTTTGGCGTCACCGTGCTGCAAACCGTGCAGAACGGCGGCTGGTATCAGCCGAACGGCCTGTTCCTGCTCGCGCCGAGCGCGTTTTTCATCATCGGTCTGCTGATCTGGGCGCTGCGCAGCTGGAAGCCGGAACAGCAGGAGAAGGAGTAACCGAGTATGGCTCATTACCTCAGTCTTTTTGTCCGCGCGGTGTTTGTTGAAAACATGGCGCTGGCCTTCTTCCTCGGCATGTGTACGTTTCTTGCGGTGTCGAAGAAAGTCTCCACGGCGTTTGGTCTTGGCGTAGCGGTGACGGTGGTGCTCGGCATTTCCGTGCCGGTGAACAACCTGATTTATAACCTCGTACTGCGCGACGGTGCGCTGGTGGACGGGGTGGATTTGAGCTTCCTCAACTTCATCACCTTTATCGGGGTGATCGCCGCGCTGGTGCAGATTCTGGAGATGATCCTCGATAAGTATTTCCCGTCGCTGTACAACGCACTGGGGATCTTCCTGCCGCTTATTGCCGTGAACTGCGCCATTTTTGGCGGCGTCTCCTTTATGGTGCAGCGCGACTATAACTTCCCGGAATCCATCGTGTATGGCTTCGGCTCCGGTATCGGCTGGATGCTGGCGATTGTGGCGATGGCGGGCATCCGCGAAAAAATGAAATACGCAAATGTGCCCGCGGGTCTGCGCGGGTTAGGGATCACCTTTATTACCACAGGTCTGATGGCGCTGGGCTTTATGTCATTCTCCGGTGTGCAGCTATAAGGGCGGAAAGTATGGAAATTATTCTTGGCGTCGTGATGTTCACGCTGATCGTGCTGGTGCTGTCGGGGCTGATCCTGGCGGCGCGCTCGAAGCTGGTCAACGCCGGTGATGTGGTTATTGAAATCAATAATGAAGCGGATAAACAGATTCGCACGCCGGCGGGCGATAAGCTGCTGAATACGCTGTCCAGCAACGGGATCTTTATCTCTTCTGCCTGCGGCGGCGGCGGTTCCTGCGGCCAGTGCCGGGTGACGGTGAAGGAGGGGGGCGGTGATATCCTGCCTACCGAACTTTCCCATATCAGCAAACGCGAGGCGAAAGAGGGCTGCCGTCTGGCCTGTCAGGTCGCCGTGAAACAAAACATGAAGATCGCGCTGCCGGAAGAGATTTTTGGCGTCAAAAAATGGGAGTGTGAAGTTATCTCCAATGATAACAAAGCGACTTTCATTAAAGAGCTGAAGCTGGCCATCCCGGAAGGCGAAAGCGTGCCGTTCCGCGCGGGCGGCTATATTCAGATTGAATGTCCGTCGCATAAAGTGGCGTATGCCGATTTTGACGTGCCGGACGAGTACCGTGCGGACTGGGATAAATTTAATCTGTTCCGCTATGTTTCCGAGGTTAAAGAGCCGACGCTGCGCGCCTATTCGATGGCGAACTATCCGGATGAGAAGGGCATCATTATGCTCAACGTGCGTATTGCGACGCCACCGCCGAAAGTGCCGGATGCGCCGCCGGGGATCATGTCTTCGTATATCTGGTCGCTGAAAGCCGGTGATAAGGTGACGATTTCCGGGCCGTTCGGCGAGTTCTTCGCGAAAGAGACGGACGCCGAGATGGTCTTTATCGGCGGTGGCGCTGGTATGGCGCCCATGCGTTCGCATATTTTCGACCAGCTTAAACGGTTGCACAGCAAGCGCAAAATCAGCTTCTGGTACGGCGCCCGTTCGCTGCGTGAAATGTTCTATGACGATGAGTTTGAACAGCTGGCACGTGAAAATCCGAACTTTACCTTCCACGTGGCGCTTTCCGATCCGCAGCTGGAAGATAACTGGAACGGCCACACCGGCTTTATTCACAATGTGCTGTATGAAAACTACCTGCGCGATCATCCGGCGCCGGAGGACTGCGAGTTTTATATGTGTGGGCCGCCGGTGATGAATGCCGCAGTGATCAAGATGCTAAAAGATCTTGGCGTTGAGGATGACAACATCATGTTGGATGACTTTGGAGGTTAATGATGTTGACGGTGTTTGTGGCAACCTTCGTCATTTTCGCGCTGGTTATTCTGGGGATGTCCTTAGGATATCTGATAAAGCGCAAAAGTCTCCAGGGCAGCTGCGGCGGTATCTCATCGCTGGGGCTTGAGAAGGTCTGCGACTGCCCGGAGCCGTGCGATGCACGTAAAAAGCGCATGGCTCGTGAAGCACAGCGCCAGCAAAATCGGATCCTCTGATCTCTCCGTAGGCCCGGCAAGCTTGCGCCGCCGGGCATTATTGCCTGATGGCGCAAGCTTATCAGCCCTACAAACCCCGCTTCTCATTCCTTGTATTATTACTGTATACTTAACCAGTAATCGTTGAGGGCTGAGTATGCGCAAAATTATCCATGTCGATATGGACTGCTTTTTTGCCGCCGTGGAAATGCGGGATAATCCAGCCCTGCGTGATATCCCCATTGCCATCGGCGGTAGCCGGGTACAGCGGGGGGTGATCAGCACGGCCAACTATCCGGCGCGCAAATTTGGCGTACGCAGCGCGATGCCGACCGCGATGGCCCTCAAGCTTTGCCCGCATTTAACCCTGCTACCCGGCCGCTTTGATGCCTACAAAGAGGCCTCGTCCCATATCCGGGAAATCTTCTCACGCTACACGTCGTTAATTGAACCGCTGTCTCTGGATGAGGCGTATCTCGACGTCAGCGATAGCGTTCACTGCCAGGGCTCTGCGACGCTGATCGCGGAAGAGATTCGCCAGACCATTTTTCACGAGCTTCAACTGACCGCCTCTGCCGGTATCGCGCCGGTAAAATTTCTGGCGAAAATTGCTTCCGATATGAATAAACCCAACGGTCAGTTTGTGATTGCGCCGCATCAGGTCGCGGAGTTTGTCCGAACGCTGCCGCTGGCGAAGATCCCCGGCGTGGGGAAAGTCTCAGCCGCAAAGCTGGAAAGCATGGGGCTGCGTACCTGTGAAGATGTGCAGAAAAGCGACCTGGCGATGTTGCTCCGCCGTTTTGGTAAGTTGGGTCGGATCCTGTGGGAGCGTAGCCAGGGAATCGATGAGCGGGAGATCAACAACACCCGACAGCGTAAATCGGTTGGCGTTGAGCGTACGCTGGTGGAGGATATCCACGAGTGGTCTGCCTGTGAGAGCATCATTGAGCACCTCTATCCAGAGCTGGAGCGGCGGGTGCTGAAGGTCAAACCGGACCTTCTGATTGCCCGTCAGGGGGTAAAGCTGAAATTCAATGATTTTCAGCTGACCACTCAGGAACATGTCTGGCCGCGCCTGAATAAAGAGGATTTGCTCTCCACCGCCTACAAAGCCTGGCACGAACGGCGGGGCGGTCGCGGAGTGCGGCTGGTCGGGTTGCATGTGACGCTGCTCGATCCTCAACTGGAGCGGCAGCTGGTGCTGGGGTTATAACGATGCTGAAGATCAGACCTTATCGCGACGATGATTTTACTGCGCTGTGCGCCATTTTTCTGCGCGCGGTACAAGAGACCGCCAGCCATGATTATTCACCCCGCCAGATAGCCGCCTGGGCGCAGATAGACGAGACCCGCTGGCGGCACAAAATGAGGGAGTCTCTGGTATGGGTCGCGGCGATGGACCAGCGTCCTGTGGGGTTTATCACCGCCGTGGACCGCTATATCGATCTCCTGTTTGTAGCGCCGGAGTATGGCCGCCGGGGTATTGCCAGCGCGCTACTCCAGGAACTGTTTACGCAGATACCGCATGGCTCCCTGACGGTCGACGCGAGCATTACGGCAAAACCGTGTTTTGAACGGCATGGTTTCAGGGTCGTGGAAGAACAGCAGGTGGCGGTGCGCGGCGAGACGTTTATTAATTACCGTATGGAGAAGGTGAGACGGCCCGGATAAGGCGCCACGCGCCGCTATCCGGACCGTTTATTGCCGTAACTTACTTCGCAGGAATCGCTTTCAGCAGTTCCGTCAGCAGCGTCCAGTATTGACCAACGCTTTCGATATGCACCTGCTCATCCGGAGAGTGCGGGCCGGTAATGGTAGGCCCGATTGAGACCATATCCATATTCGGGTACGGTTTCTTGAACAGACCGCATTCCAGGCCGGCGTGGATAATCTGGATGTTCGGCGTCTTGTTGAACAGACGCTGATAGGTTTCACGCACCAGATGCATCACCGGTGAGTTCGCGTCCGGCTGCCAGCCAGGGTATGCGCCTTTGGCTTCGGTTTTCGCGCCCGCCAGTTTACCCAGTGAATCCAGCATGCTGACGACGTAATCTTTGCCGCTGTCGATCAGCGAACGAATCAGGCAGTGGATCTCAACATTATCATCGGTCATGGTCACGACGCCGACGTTCAGAGAGGTCTCGACAACGCCTTTTGCCACGTCAGAGTTACGAATAACACCGTTTGGCGTGGCGTTGAGCAGACGCACAAAGCCGTCACGGGATTGCACGGTCAGGGCCGCTTTGTCGTTGACGACAGAGTCCAGCAGCAGCACCAGATTTTTCTCTTTTGCCGCCAGTTCGTTTTTCAGGATGTCCTGATAGGTGGCGACCAGCGCTTTCAGCGCATCGACCTTATCGGCCGCGACCGCGACGGTAGCGAAAGCTTCACGCGGAATGGCGTTACGCAGGGTGCCGCCGTTGAAATCGACCAGACGCAGGTCCAGCTCTTGCGCGTGACCGGCGAGGAAACGGGCCAGCAGCTTGTTGGCGTTCCCCAGACCGACGTGAATTTCGCCGCCGGAGTGACCGCCTTTCAGCCCTTTTAAGGTCAGCTTAAAGCTCTGGAAACCTGCCGGCACCGCTTCGCGGGTTAAGGTCAGGTTGGAGGTAAAGTCGATACCGCCGGCGCAACCCATATAGATTTCGCCCTCTTCTTCAGAGTCGGTATTGATCAGGATATCGGCCTGCAGCCAGTTAGCCTGAAGACCAAACGCGCCGTCCATGCCGGCTTCTTCGGTCATGGTCAGCAGCACTTCCAGCGGGCCATGTACGACGCTGTCATCAGCCAGCACTGCCAGCGCAGAAGCCATACCGATGCCGTTATCCGCGCCCAGGGTGGTGCCGCGCGCTTTGACCCACTCGCCATCGATATATGGCTGAATCGGATCTTTAGTGAAGTCATGAACGGTGTCGTTATTTTTCTGCGGCACCATATCAAGGTGCGCCTGCAGAACAACCGGTTTACGGTTTTCCATACCGGCCGTGGCGGCCTTACGAATCAGAATGTTGCCAACCTGATCGCGTTCTGCGTGTAAGCCTTTTTCTTTTGCCCAGCCCATGATGTGTTCAGCGAGTTGTTCTTCGTGATAGGACGGATGGGGAATGGAGCAGATTTTGGCAAAAATATCCCATAGCGGCTGCGGGGATAATTGAGACAATTCAGACACGATGAGTCTCCTTACGATCGCCTGCAAAAGTCTTTTGCAGGTCGAGGGTTAGCAATAAAAAATACAACAGGCGCAGGCTTGCGCGGTGGGGTTGAGAATACCACTTTCCACGCCGACTGGTAGTGTAAACAACGCAAAAAGCGCTGGGATGGCCGCTTAACACTGGTTTTTAGTGCGTCAGATCTCTATAATCTCGCGCAACCATTTTCCCCCTCGAACATCATTTAAGCCGTATAACACAGGCTGGGACACTTCACATGAGCGAAAAATACGTCGTCACCTGGGACATGTTGCAGATTCACGCCCGCAAACTGGCCAATCGTCTGATGCCTTCTGAACAATGGAAAGGCATTATTGCCGTAAGCCGCGGTGGTCTGGTACCGGGTGCATTACTGGCGCGTGAACTGGGTATTCGTCATGTTGATACCGTTTGCATTTCCAGCTACGACCACGATAACCAGCGCGAGCTGACCGTCCTGAAACGCGCTGAAGGTGATGGTGAAGGTTTCATCGTGATCGATGACCTGGTCGATACCGGCGGTACCGCCGTCGCTATTCGCGAAATGTACCCAAAAGCACACTTCGTTACCATTTTTGCTAAACCGGCTGGTCGTCCGCTGGTTGATGATTATGTTGTTGATATCCCGCAGGATACCTGGATTGAACAACCGTGGGATATGGGCGTGGTGTTCGTACCGCCGATCTCAGGTCGTTAATTTACAAGGTGAGTGCTATTTACCACGCCCGGTTATGCCGGGCGTGGTTTTTTTTGCCCGTATGCAGGTTACAATAGCCCGGAGTGGCAACACGATGGAGGCTGCACATGTCACAAGCTAACCTTAGCGAAACACTGTTTAAACCTCGATTCAAACATCCAGAAACGTCTACGCTGGTGCGCCGGTTTGCGTCGGGTTCGCAACAGCCGATCCACTCTGCGCTCGACGGGAGCAATGTCGATCACTGGTATCGCTTGATTAACCGTCTGATGTGGATCTGGCGCGGCGTGGCGCCACAGGAGATCCTGGATGTGCAGGCGCGCATTGTGATGAGCGATGCTGAGCGTACGGATCCGGAGCTTTATGACACCGTGGTGGGCTATCGCGGCGGCAACTGGATTTTCGAATGGGCCAAACAGGCGATGATCTGGCAGCAAAAGGCCGGGCAGGAAGCCGATCCGCTGAGCAGCGGGCGCCACTGGCTGCATGCATCCAATCTCTATAGCATTGCCGCCTACCCACATATTAAAGGTGATGAGCTGGCGGAGCAGGCGCAGGCGCTGGCTAATCGGGCCTATGAAGAGGCGGCTCTTCGCCTGCCGGGCGAGCTGCGCGAGCTGGAGTTTCCTGTGCCCGGCGGCGCGCCGGTGACCGGCTTTTTACATATGCCGAAAAGCGAAGGTCCGTTCCCGGTGGTCCTGATGTGCGGCGGTCTGGATGCGCTGCAGACGGACTACTACAGCCTGTATGAGAACTATTTTGCGCCGCTGGGGATTGCCATGCTGACGCTGGATATGCCTTCGATAGGCTTCTCGTCAAAATGGAAGCTAACCCAGGATACCAGCCTGCTGCATCAGCATGCGTTGCGGCACCTGACGAATGTGCCGTGGGTCGATCATACCCGGGTTGCAGCGTTCGGTTTCCGTTTTGGGGCGAATGTCGCCGTCCGTCTGGGTTATCTGGAGCCGCAGCGCTTAAAAGCCGTGGCCTGCCTCGGCCCGGTGGTGCATAACCTGCTGGTGGATCCGCTGCACCAGGGCCGGGTTCCGGAAATGTATCTCGACGTTCTGGCATCGCGGCTGGGCATGCACGATGCATCTGATGAAGCATTGCGCATAGAGCTGAACCGCTACTCATTAAAAACCCAGGGGCTTCTGGGCCGTCGCTGTCCGACGCCGATGCTTTCTGGCTTCTGGAAAAACGATCCGTTCAGCCCGGAAGAGGAATCGCGCTTAATTACGTCGTCATCCGCCGATGGTAAGCTGCTTGAGATTCCATTTAAGCCCGTTTATCACAATTTCGATCGCGCATTGCGCCAGATTGCCCGCTGGATCAATCAGAGATTTAGTTAATATATTGCTAAATTTTATTGATTTGGTAAAACAGTTGCATCACTAAAGGAGATCGCAATGACGTTACCGAGTGGACACCTCAAGAGTAAGCTGATTAAGAAATTCACGGCTCTTGGCCCTTATATTCGTGAAGAACAGTGTGAAGACAACCGCTTCTTTTTCGATTGCCTGGCAGTTTGCGTCAATGTAAAACCCGCCCCGGAAAAACGAGAGTTCTGGGGATGGTGGATGGAGATGGAAGCGCAGGCATCACGCTTCACTTACAGCTATCAGTTTGGCCTGTTCGATAAAGAAGGGAGCTGGCGGCCGGTGGCTATTGACGATCCGGAAGTCAGCGAGAAACTTGAGAAAACGCTGCGTGATTTCCACGATCGGGCTAACGCATTGCTGGCGACATTCAGCCTGAAGCTGGAACCCGCCGATGACTTTAGCGAGCCGCTCAGACTGCGCGCCTGATATCTCGCCGATTATCTGGTTATATCGAAAAAAATCCACGCCCGAGCGCGTGGATTTTTTTATTCCTTTACCCGCCCTCAAACTGCCAGATTTTCATTAATCACTGGTGTCGTTGAGTGATGTCGGACTTATTTCCATCACCCTGTTTATAGGATTTTTCTTAGAAGCGCGCCGTACCGAGGAAATGTGTCCCGAGAGAATGCCTGAACAGGCTATCCGTGTTACCGTCACCACATGGCCCTGTAAAATAAAGATATTTATGAAGATTGTATTACTAATGAGTCTGTTAAGCCTGTTTCTTTCTCCGGCATTTGCCGGGACTGCAGTGAAATTGTCCTGCTCGTTACGCAAAAGCGTGACGATCTCAAAATTCCATTACCAGCTGTCGACAATGAAATGGGGCGATCACTTCCAGGTTGCTGCCGGAATAAGACAGGCGCAAACCAAAAGCAATGTCCCGTTTCGCGTGACGCGTTTTCAGAATGGCGACGATCTGGTCTTTTTCCCCGACAGCCAGGACTATTATTTCTTCTATTCCGGGATGGCGACACCTGACCGCTGCATTGTACAGGAGACGTATTCCTATCCGGTTGTTGAGCTACCGCGCTACAAGAAAAGCGAGTAGCCGGCGGCGCAAACAGAGCCCGAAGGGTCATCCCATCGGGACTCCGCTGCCTGGAACGGACGTGAATTAAAGGCCAATACACATGTATTTGATTTCTAAATAGTCTTCAATGCCATACTTCGAGCCTTCGCGGCCCAGACCGGAAGCCTTCACGCCACCAAACGGGGCGACTTCGTTGGAAATCAGCCCGGTATTGATGCCCACAATCCCATACTCCAGCGCTTCGCCGACGCGGAAAACGCGGCTCAAATCACGGGCATAGAAGTAGGCGGCGAGGCCAAATTCAGTATCGTTGGCCTGGCGGATGACATCCGCTTCATCTGTGAAGCGGAACAGAGGAGCCAACGGGCCGAACGTCTCTTCTTTCGCCACTTTTGCACCGTCGGGAACATCGACCAGAATAGTCGGCTGAAAGAAGTTGCCGCCGAGGGCATCCACTTTCCCGCCGGTGATGACCCGGGCGCCTTTCCCGACGGCATCGGCAATATGTTCCTGCACTTTGGCAATGGCTTTCTCATCAATCAACGGTCCGGTTGTGACCCCCGCCTGAAGGCCGTCGCCGAGATGCAGCTGCTCCACCGCCTGCTGCAGTTTTTCGGCAAAACGCGCATACACCCCGTCCTGCACGTACAGGCGATTGGCGCAGACGCAGGTCTGCCCGGCGTTACGAAACTTCGACGCCATGGCGCCTTCTACCGCTTTATCCAGATCGGCATCGTCAAACACGATAAACGGCGCGTTACCGCCCAGTTCGAGCGAAACTTTTTTGATGTCCTGGGCACACTGCGCCATCAGCTGGCGGCCGATTTCCGTGGAGCCGGTAAACGACAGCTTACGCACCAGCGGGTTGCCGGTCAGTTCATTACCTACCGCGCTGGCGGAGCCGGTCACCACGTTAAATACGCCGTCAGGGATCCCGGCGCGTCTGGCCAGTTCGGCCAGCGCCAGCGCGGAAAAAGGGGTCTGGCTGGCGGGTTTGAGTACCATTGTGCAGCCGGCGGCTAACGCCGGGCCGGCTTTACGGGTGATCATCGCCGCTGGAAAATTCCACGGCGTGATCGCGGCGGTAACGCCAATCGGCTGTTTAATCACGATCAGGCGCTTATCGGCCTGATGACCGGGAATGGTATCGCCATAAATGCGTTTTCCCTCTTCGGCAAACCATTCGATAAATGAAGCGGCGTAGCCAATCTCGCCTTTTGCTTCTGCCAGCGGTTTGCCCTGCTCCAGGGTCATCAGCCGGGCCAGATCGTCCTGGTTTGCCATCATCAGATCGAACCAGCGGCGCAGGATCGCGGCGCGCTCTTTTGCCGTTAGCTGTCGCCAGGCGGGAAGGGCGCGATGGGCGGCCTGGATCGCATCGCGCGTCTCTTCTGCGCCCATTTTAGGGACTGAGCCCAGCACCTCTCCGTTCGCCGGGTTGGTCACCGTAATGACATCGCTGCTGAGGGCATCACGCCACTCACCATTGATAAATGCCTGCTGGCGGAACAAGGTTAGGTCATTCAGTTGCATGGTTATTTCCTGTCTCAGAAGGTTAACGGTTGAACGGCGTACTCCAGCGTAGCGGAGAATCAAAAGCGGCGTTTGCGATAGCCTTCACGTTTACCAACGTCTCTCGGCGCGAACCCGCGTCATGCCCGGTAAAGACTTTTCCGGCCCTCTTCTTTTACGCCAGCCAGGTACGCCTGTGTTTGTTTAGTGTAGTCGCCAGAGTCAGATGACAGCAGCGACTAAACAGTGACTAAACAGCGATGACGACGTTTTCACGATGTAAAACCAGCGTCTGAATTCGCGACGCCTGCCACAAAATTCACACATCATGCGCGATGACGGGGGGAAGCAACTTGCTTTTATCTGGCGAGGCGAATACGGTCTGTAACGTTACACTAAAACGTTACAGTAGAAATTTACCCTCCGGTTATGAGTGAAGTCCCTGGCGATTTAGCGAGGCCCGAAGGTGCTACAGACACCTCAACGGTACGTGAAAGGATAACGATGATGAAAATGACACAGTTTTGTTCGGCCAGACGTTTTTTAGCTTTTGCTTGTTTGAGCTCGGCCCTGATAGCGGGAAGTGCGGTGAGCGCCTTAGCCCATGCGGCGCTCAACTTCCGCGTTTATTCTTCTCTCCCCGCGGACGACTCCTCGGCGCACTACATCTGGTTCAGCCGTTTTCAGGAAAACATTAACAACAATGCGAAATTGAAAGGGCAAATTAAGCTCAACTATTTTGCCAATGGCATGTTGGGCAAAGAGGCCGATGCGACGCAGCAGGTTCGCATTGGCGCAATTAATATGATGATCTCCGGTACATCCATTTGGGCCACGCTGGTACCTGAAATGGGCGTCTTGGATCTGGGTTATTTATTTAAAGATTACAGTCAGGTAGGGAAAGCGCTGGACGGCAGCGCCGGGGAAAAACTCTCCGCCTTAATGATGGATAAAGCCAACGTGATGGTGCTCGGCTACGGCTTTAACCTCGGCGCTCGCAATATTTATACCAAAAAGGTAATTGAAAAGCCGGAGGATTTAAAGAACCTGAAAATTCGCGTGCTGCCGGTGCCTAATTTCATTGCCACGTTAAACCATATGGGGGCGGTGGCGATCCCGATGCCGGGCGGTGAAGTCTATTCCAGCCTGCAAATGGGCGTTATTGACGGCGTAGAGCACGATGCCCCGACGATTTATGCGAGCAAATATTATGAAATCATCAAAAACGGCACCCTGACTCGCCACAGCTACAACCCGCTGATGATTGCGATGAATAAAAAGAGTTTCGAACAAATCCCGCCGGAGCTGCGTGCGGACGTGCTGGCGGCGGCGAAAGAGGCGACGGACTATGAACGCATGCAAGCGGGTAAAAAAGAACAGGAAGCAATAAAGAACCTTGAAGCAAAAGGGGTGACGTTCCGCGAAACCGATCGCCAGTTCTTCTATCAGCAGGTGCAGCCCGTGTGGCAGTCGTTCCTCAAGCAATATCCGGATATGAAGCCCATCGTTGATGAAATTACCGCGGCGGCAAAAGACCCGTCATGATCGGCGCCGCTTAACCCGCCCGTGCCACGGCGTGGTTAAGCGGTGAGATTGGCAATCTTGTGGAGAAGATTCAACATGGCTGATATCTCTATTAAAGCAAAGGACGGGTGCGTTGCCCTTGCGCTATTGGGCAAACTGAGCCGCTTTTTAACCACCTTAACCGCCTGGGCCGGAGCGCTGGTGCTGTTTATCAACGTGCTGGTGGTGTTTGCATCCGTCATCTGGCGCTATGCGCTGCACTCGCCCATTCATTGGGCCGAAGAGGTGGCTCGCGCGCTGATGATTGCGCTGGTGTTTTTCGGCGTGGCCACCTCGACGGCGAAAGGGGGCCATATTGGCGTCGATCTGTTCCTGCGTTTCCTGCCTGAACGGGTTCGACCCTATGTCGTTCATGCCAGCCGCTGGATCCTGTTTCTGGTCTCGGTTGGGCTCGTCGTTTCCAGCTACGACCTGGTGCAGGCCGCGCGATTGCAAACCACGGAGACCGGTTTACCGCAGACAATCTACGTCATTCCGGTGCTGATTGGTTCGCTGGTTATGATGGTGGCGGCGCTGGAGCTGGCCTTGCGAGAACGTGTTCGGGTTGTGCTGTTCAGCGGCCTTGGCATTGTGGTTCTGGCCGCCATTGGCTATATGAAACTCTCGCTCATGGCCGATCCCGCCAGCGCTGCTGCCGGGCTAATGCTGATCTGCTTTGTGCTCGGTATTCTCGCCGGCGTACCGATTGCGTTTACCCTTGGTCTGTCGGCGATGGTGTTCTTTATCTGCGATCCGTCATTACCGTTTGTCTTTTTCTCCCAGCAGGTCGCGGCGGGGGTAGATCACTTCGTGCTGTTGGCTATTCCGTTCTTCCTGCTTGCCGGTGCCGCCATGGAGATCAACGGGATGTCAACGCGGCTCGTTGAACTTATCGTGCGTGGCATGGGGCGCTTTCGCGGCGGCCTCAATATGACTACCGTACTGTCGATGGCCTTTTTCTCCGGGATCTCCGGCTCCAAACTGGCAGATGTTGCGGCGGTTGGCGGCGTGCTGATGCCGGCGGTGCGTCGGGCTAAACAGGATGGCGAAGAGGCCGCCGGGGTGTTTGCCGCCTCGGCCGTGATGGCCGAAACAATCCCACCTTGCGTGAATCTGATTGTTATGGGCTTTGTCGCGAACATCTCGATTGGCGCGCTGTTTATTGCAGGCCTGGTGCCCGCCGTCTGCCTGCTGGTACTGCTGATGATTGCCGCCAACCGGTTTGGCGGCAAAATCAACGTTAGCGAAGCGTATCCGGTATTACGGCCGCGCACGCAGCTCTACCTTGGTGCCGCCGTTGGGCTGGTGATGATCTTTATGATTGGCCGCGGCGTTATGATGGGGATCGCCACCTCGACAGAAATCTCCGCTTTTGCAGTGATTTACGCCATCGTCGTCGGTCGCCTTGCATTTCGTGAACTGACGTTCAAAGCGACGGTAAAAATGTTTATCGATATCGCCGCCATGTCCGGAGTGCTGCTGTTTATCGTCGCCTGCGCCACCAGCCTTTCTTATGCGCTGACGATACAGATGATCCCGCAGCAAATAGCGGAATTACTGGTCAGCATTGGGGTTGAGCAGGGAGCCTGGCTGTTTCTGCTATTAACCATCGTTATTCTGGTTATTTTTGGCGCCGTTCTGGAAGGGGCTCCGGCGCTGATTATCTTTGCGCCGATTCTGGTACCGATCGCCGTTCAGCTTGGTTTCAGCCCGCTGCATTTCGGCATCATTATGATTATGGCAATGGGTTTTGGTCTCTTTTCACCGCCTATCGGACTCGGTCTTTATACCACTTGCGCCATTTGCGGCGTGGAGATGAAACACGTTATTCGGCCCATGGCAAAATATCTGGCGGTAGTCTTCGTCGGGATTATTATCGTGGCTATGGTCCCACCATTAACAACATGGTTGCCGGGGCTCGCTGGTTATTAATTGTGAATCCAGTCGTCAACAGTATTCCGTTATTTAAACACGGTTAAAAGAGGCGTCCTGTCAATATCGGCAGGGCGCAAGGTCAACAGGTATCGCTCAGGTTCTGATATTTAACACGCCTGCAGGTGGGGATAACAACGTCCTGAATCTCTCGCTGATAAATATTATGCGCCGATGGCGGATTTATTCTGAAACAGGAGTATGCAATGGGGTCATTAACGGGAAAGAAAGTTTTTATTACTGGCGCTGAGCAAGGTATTGGTAAAGAGACTGCGAGAAAATTAATTGAGGCCGGATGTGATATCTATATTCACTATTTCAGCGGTGAAGAAGGCCCCAGAGAATTAATCGCGATTGCCCAACAGCGGGGAGGCAAGGCCGCCTGCGGCTATGCGGATTTGACCAACGAGGCGGATGCGGCGCGCTGCGTTGCCGAGGGGGCAGCGTTCTTAGGTGGCATCGATATTCTGGTGAATAACGTCGGGGGAATTATTGCCCGCAAATGGCTCGGTGAAATTGACCCGCAGTTCTGGCGTACCGTCATTGATGTCAATATGACGACCATGCTCAATGTGACTCAATCGGCGCTGCCGTGGTTAAAAGAGGCGACTGACGGCGCGAGTATCGTCAATCTCGCCTCGTTAGCCGGACGCTCCGGCGGGCACTCCGGATCGCTGGTCTATTCGATGACTAAAGGCGCGGTGCTGACGTGGACCCGCTCCCTTGCCGCAGAGCTTGGCGAGTTTGGTATTCGGGTGAATGCGGTGGCGCCAGGGCTGATTCTGGGGACACGTTTTCATAACCAGCATACCACTCAGGCCTCGGCCGATCGGACTATCGAAGATATTCCGCTGGGAAGAGCCGGTACGCCTGAAGATATCGCACGCGCGATCTGCTTCCTTGCCTCGGAATACGATGGCTTTATCTCCGGGGCGACTCTGGATATTAACGGCGGTATTTATCGGGCATAAATCTCAGGGCGGGTTATATCCCGCCCATATTAAGAGAACGTAGTCATGATCAAAACAGAAATTATTCATCCGGATTTGCTCCAGGCGTTGGCCCAGTGTGGCCATAAAGCCAATATTCTTATCGCCGATGCTAATTATTCATTTTTAACCAACTCATCTCCGCGGGCGCGGATTATTTATCTCAATTTTTCCCCGGGTTTAATTAGCAGCGTGGTCATCCTGCAAAAAATGCTCGGCTACATCAATATTGAAAAAGCGGTGCTGATGTCCTGCCCGGATGATTTTGATAATACGATTGCGCGTGAATATCGCACTCTGCTTGCTGAGTCGACCGCAGTGGAATATGTGACCCGGGAGGCCTTTTACGCGCTGGCGAAATCGTCGGATACCCTGCTGGTTGTCGCCTCTGGCGAGACCCGCCGCTTTGCCAATATTCTGCTCACCGTCGGCCCGACGCTACTGTGACGCGGGAGAAGGGCAACGTGTTCTTCTCCCGTCACAGGCACAAACACAGCGGCGCGAGAGTCAGACCTCGGGCGCATCGCGTACCGACTGACGGCACACCAGGGAAGGCGTAAACAAAAACTCCTGCGGCGGGAGGGAGGGGTTGTCCGTCCGCTCAATCAGGCGTTGTACCATGACCTCCGCCATATCACTCAGCGGAGGCATCACCGAACTTAATCTGGGATAAACCAGCCCGGAGAGCGGGATGTTATCGATGCCGATGATGGAGATCTCTCCCGGCACGCTAATCCCGGCTTCGTGCAGGCCGGCCATCAGCCCAATGCCGAGCGCGTCATTAATTGCCACAATACCGTCAGGACGGCGCGACTGGCGGCAGATTTTTTGCGCCAGCGATCGGCCCAGTTCGGTCATTTCCGCATCACCGTACGCCGCTTGCGTCTTCTCCTCGACAATCATGCCCTCACGAAATAGCCCGTGGCGTTGCACCGCGCTGAGAAAGCCTTCGATTTTATGGGCGCGGCTCGGGATCATACCGGCGACGGTGGCGAAGGTCAGGTGTCGGCACCCGCGCGCAATCAGATGCTCTGTGGCTAAACGTCCGGCTTCGACGTTATCCATGGATACGCTGTCGAGCGCCAGACCGCCGGAACCGGCGCTGGCCGGCATACGACTGTCGTAGTTGACCATGATCATGCCCTGAGAGGCGGCACGCACAAAATGCGGTTTTTCAATATCACCGGCGGCGACAATAATGCCGCGCACGCCGTGGGCAAACATATCTTCCAGAAAGGCTTCTTCTTCTTCAATCTGACGGTAGGTGTTACCAATCAGCACGCGATAAAAGCGCTTTTTTGCCGCCAGATCCACTTCACGGACCAGCGAGGCGAAGCTGGGGTTGACGATGGACGGAACCAGCAGGCCGATCATTTTGGCCTGGCCCGTTTTCAGCTGCTGGGCGACGCGATTAGGAAAGTAATTGAGCGTTTGCATGCTTTGCTGGATACGCGCCAGCGTCTCTTCGCGCATCTGGTCGGTACGGCCATTGAGCACGTTGGATACGGTGCTGACGGACACGCCAGCATGCTTTGCGACATCGCGAATGTTTGCCATACATCTCCTTTGCAGCGGTGGGCGAGGCGCGGACGAGAGCGATTCTCCGCGCCGCTTTATACGGGGTCGACAAGCCTGATCCTGCATCGTTTTCTGATGAGGATCATCAACAATAACGGTTTAGTGTAACGTTACAGCTGGTGCTGTCAATGCGCTTGCAAACGGCAAGTGATGTCAGCCACGCGACTGCGCCCCAGGCTGCGGGAAACCGCAGGCCCTTTATTTAACCCGGTCCGACACACCGTCGGGGATGTTTCCCGTCGGCATAGCCATCCATGCAGACAGTGAGGAGGTGCGAAAGGAGACAAACGAGAACGGGTGGCGTCTCGTGGTCATCGTGAGGCTTCCTGACCTGCGATGGTAAACTAATGACCCGTTGATATTAAAAGATTTATTGCTGGCGACAATGCGTTACGCTGTGCACGGCAGCGCGTTAAGCGCGACGTTAACTGCCGCTAACAATCGCGCTTCTGAGACACCGTCGCGCGCCTGAACGGAAAGACCATGCAAAAAGACGGCGAAATAGTCTCCCAGACTGTCGGCATCGGTTGTATCCGGTATCTCGCCGTTATCCGCCGCCTGTCTCAGTCGGTCGATGATCTGTTGCGTGCGTTGCAGGCGATGTTCGGCCAGCCAGGTTTTGATCTCATCATTTTCCGCGCTGACACTCGCGGCAGAGGCGACGACCATACATCCTCGCGGTAATTCCGCCTGGCTGTACAGGCGCACGGCGTCGACAAGCATCTTTTTGATCGCCTCCTGCACGTTGTTCTCAGCGGCGAAGGCCCGATCTGCAAACCCGCCTTCCTGGCTTTCATAATGGGCGATGGCCTGTCGGAACAACTGTTCTTTTGAACCGAACGCTTTGTAAATGCGCGCGGAAGCGATGCCAAGTTCTGCCACTAAATCCGACATTGACGTACCTTCATATCCCTGTCGCCAGAAGAGATTGCGCGCCTTCAAAAGCGCATGTTCGCGATCAAATTCGCGCGGTCTGCCTGCCATTGTGCTGCTCCATTTTGCCTGCCGTTCAGTCACACAGGATCGCTTAATCCTGCGCTATTACCAAAGAATTTATAAATTTTTCTTGTGGTTCTCCGATTTTACTCCTATTGTTTGTCAATCGACAAACAATAGGAGTTTACGATGAAAACCATCAAAGGCCCAAGCCTGCATCTCGCCCAATTCAGTGATGGGATAGCCCCGTTCAACAGCTTGCCTGCGATTGCCCGATGGGCGTCGGAAACCGGCTTCAAAGCATTGCAAATTCCGGCATGGGATCGGCGTCTGTTTGATGTAGCCACCGTGGCGGAGAGCCAGACCTACTGCGATGACCTCACCGGAATGCTGGCGGAACATGGCCTGGTCGTCAGTGAACTGACCAGCCATATTTTCGGCCAGCTGATGGCGGTACATCCGGCTTACGACGCCATGTGCGACAGTTTTGCGCCGTCGGCACTGCATGGTGATCCGCAGGCGCGCGGTGAATGGGCGCGGCAGCAGCTGCTGTTGGCCGTCAAAGCCTCAGCACGGCTTGGTCTCAGCGAGCTGGGCACGTTCTCCGGCTCGCTGGCCTGGCCCTATCTGTTTCCGTTCCCGCAGCGTCCGGCAGGGTTAATCGAAGCGGCTTTCGACGAGTTGGCCAGACGTTGGCTGCCGGTACTCAATGCCTGCGATGAGCAGGGTATTAACCTGTGTTATGAAATCCACCCGTGCGAAGATCTGCATGATGGGGTGACGTTCGAAATGTTTCATCAGCGGGTAGGGGAACACCCTCGCTGTCAGGTACTTTTCGATCCCAGCCACATGGTGCTTCAGCAGCTTAACTATCTGGAGTTTATTGATATTTATAAAGATGTTATTGGCATGTTTCACGCCAAGGATGCCGAGTTTAATCCCACCGGTCGCCAGGGCATCTATGGTGGCTATCAATCGTGGATTGACCGTGCAGGCCGTTTTCGCTCGTTGGGGGATGGTCAGGTTGATTTTAATGGCATCTTCTCGAAGCTGGCACAATATGACTATTCCGGCTGGGCTACCCTGGAGTGGGAATGTTGCCTGAAACACCCGCAGGACGGCGCCCGGGAAGGTGCTGCCTTCATCCGCGACCACATCATTAACGTCACTGATAAAGTGTTCGACGATTTCGCCGGCGCACAGGTTAATCCTCATCAGATCAATACATTACTCGGCATTCGCTAAGCCGTAATATCACAGGGAGTCCCCCATGAAACAGCCATATGACGAGATCCTGGAACAGGATCCCGGGACGCAACACGTCTATACGAAGGTAAACGGACAACGTATCCACTGCGTTGTCGCAGGGAAAGGGCAGCCAGTCCTGCTGATCCCCGGATGGCCGCAGACCTGGTATACCTGGCGCCATGTTATGCGTGCGCTGGCCGCGGCTGGTTTTCAGGCGATAGCCGTAGACCCGCCCGGCATCGGCGATTCGGACAAACCGCGCGACGGTTACGACACCGGAAGTATCGCCGTGATGTTGCATACGATGATGACGCAACTGGGACATTCGCGTTACCGTCTGGTGGGGCACGATGTCGGCATGTGGATTGGCTACGCTATGGCGAGCGATTTTCCGCAGGCCGTTGAGCGCCTGGTGCTGACAGAAGCGGTGATCCCTGGTCTTGCTCCGCCACCGCCGATTTTTGTCGCGCCGGAGGAGAACATTTTTCTGTGGCACTTCATGTTCAATCAGTTGACTGATTTACCTGAAACCTTGACCTACGGGCGTGAATCACAGTATCTCACCTATATTTTCAACCGCTGGTCCCATCGCCGCGATCGGGTCGCCGCAGAGGTTTACATTGCCGCTTATTCGACTCCGGGTGGATTGCGAGCGGGCTTTGAGTACTATCGGGCGATCCCGGAAACCATTCGACAGAATCAATTACGCGCGCAAACGCCATTAACCATGCCGGTACTAACAATCGGTGCGGAGCACGCGACGGGCGATGCGCCGCTGGCCACCTTACGAGGCAACGCGCATGATTTGCGCGGCGAGACGGTGGCCGACTGCGGACATTTTATTACCGAAGAGTGCCATGAGGTTTTTATCGCGCTGATTGTGCCATTTCTGTCAGAGGGGACCTGTTATGCCGCTTGATAAGCGTATTGCCGAGTTTTTGGCCTCTTTGGCGGGAACACCGGCGCCCGTGTCGCTGACCGATATGAGAATGGCGACAGAAACGGGTTTGCGCCAGCTGCAGGGCAAAGGGGAAATGAGCGGAGGTATTAAGGATTATATCGTTGTCGCTGATGACGGCCATCGCATTATGCTTCGCGCCTATAAGCCCGTAGCGGCAAATGACGGGAGCGCCCGGCCAGCAATGCTGTTTGCCCACGGCGGCGGTTGGTGTCTGGGGTCTCTGGCGCTGTACGATCAACCTTGCCAGGCATTGGCTAACGCGACGGGCCGGATAATTCTGTCGGTTGATTACCGGCTGGCGCCAGAATATCCGTTTCCTCGCCCCCTGGAAGATGTCTATCAGGCACTATGCTGGGTTTACGAGCAGGCGCATCGTCTGGGTATAGATGCCAGTCGGTTAGCGGTGGGCGGCGATAGCGCTGGAGGAAATATGGCTGCGGCTACGGCATTGTTGGCTCGGGACCGCGGGGGGCCTCATATCGAGCATCAGCTGTTGTTGTATCCAGCGTTAAGTCGCGATATGGCGACGGAGAGCTACCGGGAGTTTGCCGAAGGCTACTTTTTAACGCGAGATGCGATGGCGTTTTGCTGGGACAACTATCTTGGCCTGCGTCGTCATCCCTACGCCGAACCGCTGCATGCCGCTTCACTCAGCGGCTTACCTCCGGCCACCATTTTGAGCTGCGAATATGATCCGTTACGCGATGAGGCTGAAGATTATGCGCAACGGCTTCAGAAAGCTGGCGTTAAGGTGCGCAGCGAGCGATTGCAGGGGATGGTCCATGCCTGTATCCATATGTCAGGTCTGACCCCGGCGACAGGCCAGCTATTCGAGCTCGCCCGCGGTTAACGGAAGGCGTGCAGCCAAAAAAGCACATTGCAACGGCGCGGCCGGTGGTTTACAGCCGCTGATAATCATCCGCTCAGGCATTTTTGCCCTCCCGATTTTCAGCTCGCATTAGCTGTAATCAGTGCCGGTTCAACCCCACAATGCCTGCAAATGGACCGGCATTTTCCGCCCCGACATGCATCGCAATTTTACTTAACATGTTGAGCCGCACTGACGGTTTAACCTCAGCGACTGGCTGCGCCTGCATACGGGAAAATAGCGTTGGAAATGTCTCTATGATGGCGGAGGCATCTGGTGCCGATGTAAGCATCCCTGCCCCCTCTGATAAATAGCAGTGTCTGTGATGCATCATTGAACGTTACTGAAAGCGTGGATAGAATTAAGAAAACTCTTATAAATGGAATGGCGTTTATGGTTAAGAAAATCTCATGGCTGGGCTTGTCGGTACTTCTTCTGTCACAGGTTGCTATTGCAGAAAATTCAAGTAACTGGATTTCGGTTGCATCTAATGACACCACTGAGTATTCAGCTAAAAAGGGTACTTTCAAAAACATCAAAGGCGAGTCATCTATCCTTATGATGTTCGATAACAAAAGCGATAAGACAATCAAATACTACAAAGTCAGCATCAAAAATGCGGATTGTGACAATGGCTTCGGAAAGCTGAGTTTCTTCGGTATGGATGGGAGATTAGATTTTCAGGGCGATTACGTAGCCGATGGTAACAGCGTTGGTGCTGGCATGGGGGATTTTATCTGTGGCGTGAGAATTGCGGCCGCAAACGCACAAAATAGCTAATTTATCAGGGGCGTTGGTTATCATCGCCTCTCTGTTAACTCCTCCTCTGACTTCCTCCTTTGCTGATTCATTTAGGTATACCTCAGGAAGCACTGTAAGGGGCATCGGAGCTGAATGCGTAACTTTTAAGCGTTTATTGGGCAATTTTGAGACATTGGAAGTCATCAGCTTCGAGTTGAGCTTGCACCTGTTCGAGCGGTACAACGACAGGCCGTTACAGTTAACATCCCAATTGCCATATCAACCATAACGGCAGCTATGAGGGATGATTTACCGATTCTTATAGATGAATTAAAGGCAGACCTTTAAGTTTAACATATTGATTTATAAGGATCTTTAAGTGATGGTGCCGATAATAGGAGTCGAACCTACGACCTTCGCATTACGAATGCGCTGCTCTACCAACTGAGCTATATCGGCCCTGAAGAGGACGCGTCCACGAACGTGAATCACGGGGTAAAAGGTTAAAACTAAGTGGAGGGGGCGTCAATGCCCTCTTGTATCGAATGGCTATTTTTCCAGCATCTGCACGGTATTACACATCAAATTGTCCACTTCTACGACGATCATTGACCTGAATTGCTCAGGGGATGGGCGCGAGCTGCTCTTTAGCGACACGTTTCAAAACGCCATTACTACAGCCTACCAGAGCTGTAAAAATGCTAACTGTATGCAACTAAAGGCCACTGGCTAACCTTAGTAGTTGTCAGCTTTCCCCTGAATGATAAAATCAGTGGTGGTTAATAATAGGGTGATGCAGTGAAAAAAATACTTTCTAATCCCGCGTTGAAATATGTAATGGTGGGGTTATTGAACACAGCAATAACTGCGGTGGTGATATTTTTATTAATGTCTGCCGGGGTTGGGATATATCTATCAAATGCCATGGGGTATGTGGTAGGTATTCTGTTTAGTTTTGTCGTTAATTCGTTATTTACGTTTTCAAAAGCGCTGAGCGGCAAACGGTTTATAAAGTTTTTGGCATCTTGTGCAATATGCTGGGTAGCAAATATTATAACAGTTAAAATATTTTTATTAATATTCCCTGATTTGACTTATATATCTCAGTTATGTGGCATGATTGTTTATACAATTGCTGGTTTTTTAATTAATAAACTCTGGGTGATGAAATAATGAAACAACCAAAGTTGGCTATTGTTGTGCCATGTTACAACGAGGAAGAAGTATTCAGTCACTGCTTATCTGAATTACAAGCGGTTCTGGCGGAATTAGTCACGGCAACACTGATTTCCGCTGATAGCTATATTTTATTCGTTGATGATGGCAGCCGTGACTCAACGTGGCAGTTGATTGCTCAGGCATCGATGGATTACTCAACGGTTAAAGGAGTTAAGCTTTCAAGAAATCGTGGTCATCAGGTAGCCCTGGTTGCGGGTCTTGAGGCCGCCGAATCGGATATTACCGTGAGCATTGATGCAGATCTTCAGGATGATACATCTGTTATTGCGTTAATGGTTAAAGAGTACCTCAATGGTAATGAGATTGTATATGGTGTACGTAATGATCGGGCATCTGACTCGCCATTTAAAAGAAAAACCGCGGGTCTCTTTTATAGTTGTATGAAGTGGATGGGCGTTCAGCAGGTTCCACAGCATGCCGATTTTCGATTGTTGAGCGATCGCGCAAAAAAGGCGCTGCTGAGCTTTAAAGAGCAAAATTTATATTTACGTGGATTAGTACCACTGATTGGTTACCGTTCCACCCAGGTCGCCTATTCGAGAACAGTACGTCTGGCCGGTGAGTCGAAGTATCCATTAAAAAAAATGCTTGCCCTGGCAATTGAAGGCATCACTTCTCTGACCATTACCCCATTAAGGATTATCGCAATCTCAGGGTTTGCGATCAGTATTCTTTCGGTGTTTGCAGCAATTTATGCGCTGTTTGAGAAATTCTCAGGAAATACCGTTGAAGGGTGGGCTTCAGTCATGATCGCTATTTTCTTCCTCGGCGGGGTACAGATGCTATCGTTAGGCATCATTGGTGAGTATGTAGGTAAGATATATATGGAGGCTAAAGCTCGGCCTAAATATTTTATCGAAAAAACAACGCAGCAGAAGGTTGATGATGAATAACGAAAAAATAAGCAGAGGAATATTGTATGTGGCATTCATCGCCATACTATCAGTACTTTGTTATTCCTTTGTGGCAAGTGAAAATCAGGCTTATACATGGGATTCCAGATTTTACTGGGTGGTATGGAATGAGTATACTGACTTACTGCAAGGCTCATTTAGTCAATGGCTTGCTAGTATAAAATCTTCAGTCTATTCAGCTGATTATAATCCTTTGCCAGTCATTGCACTGATCCCGTTTAACTATCTGCCGATAGGAAACCGGGAAGCTTATATATTGGGTGTGTATATTCTTTATCTGTTGCCATTTGCTTATATTGCAATGCGCTTGTTTGCGACTGCTGCAGATGTGGACAAAAAATACCAGCCGTATATCTTTGTTTTTCTGGCAAGTTTTATTCCTTTTATCACGCCAACATTGCGTGGCTATCCTGATATTATAGGAATGATTCCATTATCGCTGTGCTGCTTGATTCTGTTTAAAGTTAATATATTAAATTATCGAGGGTTCCGCTTTGTATTACTTGCAATCGCAATGGGAGTATTACTATGGTTGCCATTTGCATTCCGGCGGTGGTATGCCTATAGCGTAGTTTCATTGTTTGTAACGTTACCTTTCTTAAATACTTTTTTGTTTGGTGAAACGGCTAGGTTTAGTAAGGAAAGAATATTAAAATACTTTATTTTCTTTACTATTTCTGGGCTGGTAGTTATTTTCTTAGTCTGTGTTTTTCAGTTTGAACTGGCGGAGAGAATACTGACGACCAACTATTCTGATATTTATTCCGCATACAAAGCAACAGAGCAAGCAACGTTCTTTATAACCCTGAATTATGCTGGTTTATATTTGGTGCCATTAATTTTAGTGGGTGGGTTATATATTGTTTTTGGAACCAGTTTTCGGCTTAAAATTCTTTGTGCTTTTGCCTTAGCTAATTTTATCATCACCTATATTATATTTACCCGAACACAGACGCCAGGGATGCAGCATGGAATGCCATTCTGTTTTTGGTTGGCAATACTCGTGCTTTCGGCTTTGAAACTATTCTTTGATAGGTTAAGTAAGGGGCTGGCGATAGCGCTTACGATCGCATTCTCATTATTTACGGTTGCAGTCTTTATTAGCACGTATTCAAAACCATTCGGTAAACCGGAATTAGTTAGCCGCTATCTGCCAGGCAAAGAGTATCCTCTCAGATTAGAAAACTTTGACCATTATCATGAGCTGATTGCCTTTATGAGTGCGCGTGTTGAACCAGATGATAAGGTGGCTGTTTTTGCATCCAGCGGTTCACTTAATAATGATCTGTTTTCAGCCATATCACCGGCATCATTTGTCAGCCATATCGCCAACGTCTCGCAGGTAGATTTGCGTGATAAACTGGCGACTGAAGCCTTTAGTTCTCGTTATGCTATTGTGACCGACCCTGCTCAAACGCACCTTGGGATTCATGGACAACAGGTTATATATCTGCCAAATAATCTTATCCTGGAAGGTAAGGGCATTGGTGCCGCTTATAAAAGAGTGAGTCAGCCATTTATACTCAGCGGCGGTGTTCAGGCATACGTCTATGAAAAAATCAGGCCGTATACAATCAATGAATACCGAAGCATGATTGATGAATTTTCCCGTTCCTACCCCTCATGGAAAGCGGAGTATGAAAACAATCTTACGGAGAGTTATCTCAGCGCGGCGATAGAGAAGGGCGACACCTGGGGTCAGTTTAGTATGTATCGTGAAGGCCGAATCTACGCCCACCCTGGTGCGACAACGCCGACTGTTGTCAGGATGTTCGTCGGGGAATATGACACCTTACGTATTACGTCAGTCAATAAAAACTGCGGGAAAACTGACGGGGTGAAAGCGATTATCAAAGATGCGACGCATCGTGTAGAAAAGCATATTGCCACAGCGGAGAGCGTGGTTTTCGATATGCGTGATTTCCACAACAAAGATATTACCTTGATTATTGATAATAATGGCTCTTCTGCCTGTGATAGCCTGGATATTAACCAGTAAATAAAAATGGGGGCAATCGCCCCCATTTCACTGCCGTTGCCGATTTGACTTAAGCACGAATCGTATCGTCGCCGAAACCAATCCACTTGTAGGTCGTTAACGCTTCCAGGCCCATCGGGCCGCGCGCGTGCAGCTTCTGGGTGCTGACCGCCACTTCTGCGCCGAGGCCAAACTGGCCGCCGTCGGTAAAGCGGGTAGAGGCGTTAATGTATACCGCAGAGGAATCCACTTCGTTGATAAAGCGGTTGGCATTGCTCAACGTGCGGGTCAGGATGGCGTCAGAGTGCTGGGTACCGTGCTCGCGGATATGGGCGATGGCCTCGTCGAGGCCGGCGACCACTTTGACATTCAGATCCAGCGACAGATACTCATCGTTGTACTGCTCCGCCTTCACCGGCTCGACGTTTGCCGGGCCGTTTTGCAATACCGGCAGGGTGGTGGCGTCAGCATGCAGCGTCACGCCGCTTTCCGCCATCTGTTTACTCAGCGCTGGCAGGAAACGGTCGGCGATATGCTGATTGACCAACAAGGTTTCTACCGAGTTACAGGCGCTTGGGCGCTGAACCTTGGCATTGACGATAATCTTCAGCGCTTCAGCTATGTCGGCCGAATCATCAATATAAATATGACACACGCCAATCCCGCCGGTGATCACCGGAATCGTGGACTGCTCGCGGCACAACTTGTGCAGACCGGCACCGCCGCGTGGGATCAGCATATCGATGTACTTATCCATCTTCAGCATCTCGCCAACCAGCGCGCGATCCGGGTTCTCAATCGCCTGGACCGTCGCGGCCGGCAGCCCGCACTCCTCCAGCGCCCGCTGAATCACTTTCACCGTGGCGGCATTGGTGCGCCAGGTCTCTTTCCCACCGCGCAGAATCGCGGCATTGCCGGTTTTCAGGCACAGGGAAGCCACATCGACGGTGACGTTAGGACGGGCTTCATAAATCACCCCCACCACGCCCAGCGGCACGCGGCGGCGTTCGATGCGCAGACCGCTGTCAAGCAGACCGCCGTCGATCACCTGGCCGACCGGATCGGCCAGGTTGCACACCTGGCGAACATCGTTCGCAATGCCGCTTAAACGCGCCGGGTTAAGCGCCAGGCGGTCGAGCAGCGCGTCGCTTAAGCCATTGGCGCGCGCTTCCGTCAGGTCTTCGGCGTTCGCACGCAGAATCTCTTCACTCTGCGCTTCGAGATAATCGGCGATCTTTTCCAGCACCTGATTTTTTTCACGGCTGGAGAGTTGCGCGAGTTTGTACGAGGCCGCCTTGGCAGCAATGCCCATTTGTTCCAGCATTTTCAGCTCCTTAACGGATAATCATATCGTCACGATGCACGGCAACCGGGCCGTATTCGTAACCCAGAATGGCATCAATCTGCTGCGAGTGCTGGCCGGCAATCAGGCGCAGCGCGTCGCTGTTATAGCGGCTGACGCCGTGGGCAATATCGCGACCTTCGCTATTGCGGATGCGGATAACTTCACCGCGGGAAAAGTTACCCGTGACGGTTTTGATGCCTTTTGGCAGCAGGGAGCTGCCGCGTTCCAGAATCGCCTGGGTGGCGCCGGCATCAACGCTAATTTCACCCGCCGGCGGGGCTCCGAAGATCCAGCGTTTGCGGTTCTCCAGCGGCGATTCCTGCGCGTGGAAGCGGGTACCGACCGACACGCTCTCCATCACATCGGCAATCACCCCAGGACGGTTGCCGGCGGCAATAATGGTGTCGATACCTGCACGGCAGGCGACATCGGCGGCCTGCAGCTTGGTTCCCATACCGCCGGTGCCGAGGCCGGAAACGCTATCGCCGGCGATGGCGCGCAGGGCGTCATCAATGCCGTAGACATCTTTGATCAGTTCCGCCTGCGGGTTATTGCGCGGGTCGGCGGTGAACAGACCCGGCTGGTCGGTCAGCAGCAGCAGCTTATCGGCGCCGGCAAGGATTGCCGCCAGCGCGGAGAGATTGTCGTTATCGCCGACTTTAATCTCGGCGGTCGCCACGGCGTCATTTTCGTTAATGACCGGCACGATGTTGTTATCGAGCAGCGCGCGCAGGGTATCGCGGGCATTGAGGAAGCGCTCGCGATCTTCCATATCCGCACGGGTCAGCAGCATCTGGCCAACGTGAATACCATAAATAGAAAACAGCTGTTCCCACAGCTGGATCAGACGACTCTGTCCTACCGCAGCCAGAAGCTGTTTCGACGCAATGGTCGCGGGCAGTTCCGGGTAGCCGAGGTGCTCACGCCCGGCGGCAATCGCCCCGGAGGTCACAATGACAATACGGTGGCCCATCGCGTGCAGCTGTGCGCACTGACGCACTAATTCGACGATATGGGCGCGGTTCAGGCGACGGGATCCGCCCGTTAAAACACTGGTGCCCAGTTTTACCACCAGCGTCTGGCTATCACTCATGATTCTCTGCCGTTCAAAAGGAATATCGATATCGAGCTGATGTTGTAACAGGACTCAGGCCGCTTGCCAACACCTGGCGTATTGGACGAGCCACTTTATTGCGCGAGATCGGGCATTGTGGAGTAACACGATGACAAATTTATGACGGAAACATCTAAACACTCTTTTTTATAAAAAGTTCCACATTGTCATAAATTTTTAATATCGGAGCGTTAAAAAACCTCCTGTTTTTCACGGGGCCTTCGCCCGGAATTGATTAGCGCGTATAAATAAATCACCAGGACTGAATAATGAAAAAGAGCTCACTGGCATTAATGATGATGGGTCTTGTCGCTTCTTCAGCTACACAGGCAGCAGAAGTTTATAATAAAGACGGCAACAAACTGGACGTCTACGGCAAAGTCAAAGCGATGCACTACATCAGCGACTATGACAGTAAAGATGGCGACCAGACCTATGTCCGTTTCGGTATCAAAGGCGAGACGCAGATTAATGACCAGCTGACCGGCTACGGTCGTTGGGAATCTGAATTCTCCGGCAACAAAACGGAAAGCGACTCCACCCAGAAAACCCGTCTGGCGTTTGCCGGCCTGAAATTGAAAAACTACGGTTCTTTCGATTACGGTCGTAACCTCGGCGCCCTGTATGACGTTGAAGCCTGGACCGATATGTTCCCGGAATTCGGCGGTGACTCTTCCGCTCAGACCGACAACTTCATGACCAAGCGTGCCAGCGGTCTGGCAACCTACCGCAATACCGATTTCTTCGGCGTGGTGGATGGCCTGGATATGACTCTGCAATATCAGGGTAAAAACGAAGGCCGCGAAGCGAAAAAACAGAACGGCGACGGCTTCGGGACCTCGTTAAGCTATGACTTCGGCGGCAGCGATTTTGCCATCAGCGCGGCCTATACCAGCTCTGACCGTACCAATGATCAGAACCTGCTGGCGCGCGGCGCGGGTAAAAAAGCGGAAGCCTGGGCGACCGGTCTGAAATATGACGCCAACAATATTTACCTGGCCACTATGTATTCTGAAACCCGCAAAATGACGCCAATCAGCGGTGGTTTTGCCAATAAAACGCAGAACTTTGAAGCCGTTGCTCAGTACCAGTTCGACTTCGGTCTGCGTCCGTCTCTGGGCTATGTGCTGTCAAAAGGCAAAGATATTGAAGGCGTTGGTAACGAGGACCTGGTGAACTATATTGACGTGGGTCTGACTTATTACTTCAACAAAAACATGAACGCCTTCGTTGATTATAAAATCAACCAGCTGAACAGCGATAATAAACTCGCTATCAACAATGACGACATCGTCGCACTGGGTATGACTTACCAGTTCTAATCCGCGACCGCCGAAGGAGACTCCCGAGGCGGTTGGCTGGCGGAACAAAAAACCGCAGCGTTATTGCTGTAATGCTGGTCACTTAAAGGTGACCAGCATTTTTTTTGCTTTATCGCAGGCCAGGGCGAGCCGGTAAACGGTGGTTTGTGCGAACGTTTGTTGTTGCCAGAACGGTGGCATGTTCCGTTCACGGTGAATCCGCCCCTTTTCTCATACCCGCTGTGGGGAACGGCATTGCGCTGAAAATGGGCGCTGCGCGGTATGCTCCACTCCGGCTTCATCTGGCGGCCAGTTCTCGATGCGCACCTGCGTTCTCGCCCGTTTTCCTGAGGCGCCTTAACTCCCGCGCTGTCCTCCCGTGGCCGTCACGTTGCGATATCCTTGCAGAAGGTTTTTCAGCGGCGGAATGGTCAGCATGGAATAACAGGACATGCCGCAGGGGGCCGTTCACCTGCAGCGCAGGAAAAAGCAGCGTGCGGAACCTCACGTGAACGGAATATTCCACAGAACACACGAGCCAGAAACTCCTGCAGATATGTTGAAAACCTGACAGCGCCGCATAAGAATCGGTCATCTCGGTGAGATGACCGATTCTTACACCTCTGCCAAATCGGTCTGCCGACCCTTAAACGATCGGCATTACAGCGTTATTGCTGCGGTTTTTTATTGAAATGGGTTAATGATTTTTAGCCAGGTGCTGATGGTCGCTATTCATGGTGATCTGCGCGTTATACTCTTTCGGCAGGCGACGCGCCTGGTAGAAGACCGAGTTCCAGTAAGGGTTGTCCAGCGAGGAGCGCATAACGCCCTGGCTGCTGGAGGCGTGCAGGAAGTTGTGCTCGGTGTCATAGAAACCGACGTGCATCCCGCCACGAATGCGGAAGAACACCAGATCCCCCGGACGGAGCTGCTGCTTGCTGACGCGGACGCCCATATGCAGGAGATCGCCCGTTGTTACGCGATCCATGGGCAAATTGAAGCGGTCCTTGAGCGTTCGCCAGACGAAGCCGGAACAGTCGACGCCGCTTTGCTCGGTACCGCCCCATTCATAGGGGGTGCCGTGCCAGGTGTGCATTTGATCGTGAAGGGCGGCAACCACCGGAATCAGATCGTCAGATCCGCTATCGATCGGGGCATATTGGTGTTTGGCGGCGGTTTTTGGCGGATGTTTAGATGAAGATGAGCATCCTGCCAGAATCAAAAAAGGCACCAATAATAAAGCGTGAGCAAGTTTAGGCGTCATATCGTTATTTTTCGTGAGGGGAATGGGCCGTGGGTATTTATAGCGTATCCGCTATATTGTCAGAATGGTTCGCTGAAAAATTTACGAAACCTTACGTAGAGTAAACTTGTTACTTCACGTTTTTCATTGCTCCAGTTAAATATAAGAGAAAAAGCTGTGGTGTCGCTTGTTAATAAATTATTTCACCATGAAACACTATTTCGCGATCGCCTATAAGACGCATCTGATGTTAATGACTCTTTTCTCTTTGCCGAAGGTGAAAGATCCTCATCATCCGGCCATTGCACGCTGGGGGCGGTGTCCAGTACTTTGTCCGCTCCAGGTCCCTGTGAGGCAAGCTTATGCATCTCGATTTTCGCCAGCTGCGCAATTTTGTCGCGTTGGTTGAATACGGTAGTTTTCACCGCGCCGCCGAGGCGGTATGCCTGTCGCAATCGGCCTTCAGCCGCAGTATTCAGTCGCTGGAGCAGAGCGTCGGCCATCCTTTATTCGACCGGCAGAATAAGCTGCCGACGCTGACGCGACACGGGCAAAAGCTGCTGCCCTACGCCCGCCGTTTCCAGGAGTTAAACATTGAATTGAGCAGCCTGCTGGGGGAAACGGACGATAGTGAAAATGGCGAAGTGGCGTTCGGTTGTGGCCCGGCGCCCGCGGCGCGCCTGATCCCGGCGGCCATCGGAGAGTTTCATCGCCGTCTCCCGCAGGCGAGGGTGCGCTTTCAGGTCGATAACTGGTTTGCCCTGCATCACGCGCTGACGACCCAGCAGTTTCCCTTTGTGGTGGCCGACAGCTGGCATGCGGAGCTGGATCCGCAGCTGCGGGTACAGCCGCTCAACCCGCAGCGCTGTTTTTTCATCTGTCATGCCGACCATCCCCTGGCTCAGATCGGCCCGGTAGCCATTGAGGAGATGCTGCGCTATCCCTTCGCCGCGCCGTACCTGCCTCCTGGGGTGCGAAAAGTGCTGGCGACTCTCAGCCAGCGGCAGGATTTCACCCCGGCGATTCAATGCGATCACGTCTACGCCTTGCTGTCGACGCTAGCGCACACTCAGGCGATAAGCTTTGCCAGCGAAGACGGCTTCGCCCTGTGTCAGCACAGCCATCGCCTGGTGAAGCTGGAGCTCAGCAACCTTCCGGAAGAGTGGCGGCTGATGCAGACCCGCTTCGCGGTGATCTCCCCGGTTCATGCCGCGCTTTCGCCGCTGGTCGCCAGGTTTATCGATATTATCCTGCATACCGACCGCCAGCATCAGATCCAGCTGCTGGCGCAGGAAGAGGAGGCTTAGCCGGCGTTCGCCGCCTGGCCCTGGCTATCATACTGCGGCCAGTGGTTTTCCAGCTGCAGGGTCTTTAGCGCCTGTTCGACAAACTGCCCGTCTGCCCACTGCGTTACCGCAAAGGCGTTGCGAATGAGGCGACCCGTTTTGGCCTGCTCGACGCTGCTGCTGAAGCTGTCGGCCAGGAAGGGGTCGATGCGCGGCGAAGTGCTGAAGTTGAGATCCTGCGGCTGCAGATCCTCAAGGAACAGCGCCTGTGGAATTTGGCTCTGCTGCGCCATCTCTGCCGACCAGGTCTCGCGATTCGCCGGGTTGCTGATTTCCGCCGCGTTTTTCACCAGCACGTCAATAATTTGCTGGGTGGCCTGCGGCCAGGCCTGAATAAAGTCCTGAGTTCCGAGAAAAGCCGCCTGGGTCGTATTTTGCCGGCCTGAATCACCGCTTTTTACCACCACGTCAATCTTATCGCCGCGCAGCGCGAGCAGCGAGACGCCGCCCCACACCGCATCCACGCGACCGGCGGCCAACGCGGCTTTCCCGGCGCTCCAGTCGAGATTAATGACCTGCATATTGCGTTCGCTAAGCCCGACGGTTTGCAAGGCGCGATCGAAGGCCAGCTGGTCTGCGGTACCGCGATAGACCGCCACGCGTTTCCCTTTCAGGTCTGCCAGCTGTTTAATTCCCGATGCTCTGGTGGCCGCGAGGTAGGATTCCGACCCGCGGCTGCCCAGCAGCAGGCGGGTTGGCAGACCGTTGGCTTTGCCGATAATCGCCGCCAGATCGCCGAGATAGACAAAATCGAGCTGCCGGTTGGCCAGCGCTTCATTCACCGCCGGGCCGGCGCCCTTGAAGAATTGCCACTGCACCTCCACACCCTGCGGTTTAAACACCGTCTCCAGCTGATGACGGATAAAGGCCATCCCGACCGGCCCTTCAATAAACGGTTTGCTGCCGGCGCTTTGATCCGGCACGCCAATGCGAATGGTGCGCAGGCTCTCGGCCTGCGCGCTGGCAATCAGCGTAACTACGGCAACCAGCGCCAGCGCCGTACGGGTAAAAATAGCTTTCATCATTGGTGGTGACTCCCTGAGTTTTTTCTCACCCTAAAGAGGCTCACCGCGTCCTGTTAAATGCTTTTATTCGCAGAGCAAAGGCAAAAATAAGCTAAATCAGAGCCCGCCTGTCCGCCAGGCTGAGATGCATTTGTTGCATCGGGATTATTCACCAAACGCAATGACGCCAGACGGCGAGGACGGTTTTATAGGGTGATGATTTCACTCAAAACGGACCGCTATGTCGCAGATGATCTTGAAAAGACGCAGGCTCTCCTGGCCTGCTATCAGGCTAAACGGCTGGCCCTTGCTGCTGCCGGCGCTGATCGTGCTGCTGTGGCACATCGCCGCCGTAGAGCGCTGGATGCCGGAGCAGATCCTGCCCGCCCCGGCGGTCGTCGCCGATACCGCGCTGTCGCTCCTCAGCGGCGATTTGCTGGCGCAATGGGGGTTTAGCCTCCAGCACCTGGCCGTCGGGCTGCTGCTGGGGGTAGCGGCGGGTACCCTCCTGGGGGCGTTGTTTGGTCTCGTACCGGCCGCGGCTCAGCGGGTAGAACCGCTATTTTATGCCCTGGCGCAGATCCCCACCCTCGGCTGGATCCCGCTGTTTATGGTGCTGTTTGGCATCGATAACGGCCTGAAGCTGGCGGTTATCGTCAAAACCACTCTTGTCCCGATGACTATCCACACGCAACTGGCGGTGACCAGCGTCTCGCCAGCGCTGGGGGAAGCGGCGCAGGTGATGAATTTTTCCCGCTGGCAGAGGCTGCGTTGGCTGGTGATTCCCGCGAGCCTGCCGGGCTGGTTTACCGGCCTGCGGCTGGCGCTATCCCAGGCCTGGGTGTCGTTGATTGTTGTCGAGCTGCTGGCCTCGTCGGAAGGGATCGGCTACCTGATGGTCTGGGGCCGCCAGCTGTTTCAGCTGGATATTGTCTTCGTCACCATCGCGGTGGTGGGGCTGAGCGGGTTGTTGATGGAGTGGGCGGCCAACCGGGTCTATGCCCGGCTGGTCTTCTGGCCGCAGGCCGCTACCGGACGGCTGGCCTGGAAGCCGCGGGCCAGCTGGCATGCATTCCAGCTGCCGCTGATCCTGCTGGTGCTGTGGCAGCTGGCCAGCCATCGCGGCTGGATCGACAGCACATTATTCTCTTCGCCGCTGGCGGTGGCGCAGCGCTTTATGGCCGGAGCGGTCAGCGGGGAACTGCCTGTTGCGATGCTGGCCAGTCTGGGACGGGCCTTTGCCGGCGGCGCGCTGGGGATCGCGATTGGGCTGCTGTGCGGATTGCTGCTGGCCCTGCGTCCGCGCGCCGGGCAGATATTGACCCCGACGCTGAATGTCCTGCGCCATATCGCGCTCTTTGCCTGGCTGCCGCTGCTGACCGCGTGGGTCGGCAACGATAACGGCGGAAAAATCGTGTTTATCGCCCTGGCTTCTTTATTCCCGATGTTTTTCAGCACCTTGCAGGCCGTCAGCCAGCGCGATCCGCAGCTTGATGAAGTGGCAAAGGTGCTGCGCTTTGCCCCGCTGACCCGTCTGCGGGCGCTGATTTTACCGGGGGCGGCGCCGGGCATATTTGCCGGTCTGCGCCTGGCGTTGATTTATGCATGGCTGGGCAACATCGGCGCGGAATATTTCATGTCCTCCGGGACCGGTATCGGCAGTCTGATGATCAACGCCCAGCAGCTGCTGGATATGCCGACCATTCTCTGCGGCATGGTGCTGATTGGTATCACCGGCGCGGCGCTGGATAAAGCCGGACGTTTACTGGAATCTCGCGCCACCCGCTGGCGCCAACAGGAGCAACTATGACCGCCTCGACCCTGGTCTCTTTTCGCCACGTGCGTAAATCCTGGCAACAGGTGACGGCACTCCAGAACTTCAGCCTCGATATCGCCGCCGGCGAACTGGTGGTGCTGGTTGGCAGCAGCGGCTGCGGCAAATCTACGCTGCTACGGATGTTGATTGGCCTTGAGCCGGTGACGCAGGGGGAGATCCGCATCAACGGCGAGCCGGTACGCGGCGTGGGCAAAGAGCGCGGTATCGTCTTTCAGGAGCCGCGGCTGTTTCCGTGGCTGACGGTGATCGACAACGTGATGCTGGGCCTCGCGGATGAAAAGCTGAGTCGTGGGGTGAAGCGCCAGCGCGCGCTGGCGATGCTGGAGCGCGTACAGCTGCAGGAATTCGCCCATGCGCTGCCATCCCGGCTTTCCGGCGGGATGGCCCAGCGGGTGGCGATTGCCCGTGGGCTGATCGCCAGTCCGCAAATTCTGATGCTTGATGAGCCCTTCGGCGCGCTGGATGCCCTGACGCGCCATACCCTGCAGCAGGAGCTGCTGCATATTCATCGCAGCGCGGGGACCACCACGCTACTGGTGACCCACGATGTGGAAGAGGCGGTGGCGCTGGCCGACCGGGTCGTGGTGCTCTCTCCCCGTCCGGGTCGGATTCGTGAGGTGGTGACGCTGGCGCTACCGCATCCGCGACAGCGCGATGATGAGTTGTTCTCCGCCGCCTGCCGCCAGATTCGTAACTTGATTACTTGTGCCTGATTTGACTATTTAAGGAGTGACAACATGGGACATCCTTCCGTCTACCCGACCGGCGCCACGCTTTACGATCCGCAGCGCGCATGGAGCGGCTATACCGTTTTTCAGGCCACCGAACGCGGGGCGATTCTGGTCGATATGAATGGCAACGTGGTCCGTGAATGGCCCGAGCTGCACGGCTTTCCGAATAAGATCCTGCCCGGCGGGACGATTCTGGGCCACAGCGGCGAACGCGATCCCCGTTACGGTATGCAGGATATGCTCGACCTGATTCAGGTGGACTGGGAAGGCAATATCACCTGGAAATTTGACCGCTATGAGCAGGTGAGCGACCCGGGTCAGACACCACGCTGGATGGCGCGCGCGCACCATGATTATCAGCGCGCCGGGAATCCGGTGGGCTATTACGCTCCGGGGCTGGAGCCGCAGGTTGACGGCGGCAACACCTTGATTCTGGCCCACACCAACCTGGTGAACGAAGAGATTTCCGACAAGCTGCTGCTCGATGACACCATCATTGAGGTCGACTGGCAGGGCAATGTGGTGTGGGAATGGCGCTGCAGCGATCATTTCCACGAGCTGGGTTTTGACGACGCGGCGCGTGCGGCGCTGCGTAATAACCCCAATATGCGCGCCAGCGGCGGCGGGATGGGGGACTGGATGCACATCAACTCCATGTCGACGCTGGGACCGAACAAATGGTATGACGCCGGCGACGCGCGTTTCCATCCTGACAACATTATCTGGGACGCGCGCGAATCCAACATTATCGCCATTATCGATAAACAGAGCGGCAAGATCGTCTGGCAGCTCGGCCCGGACTACAGCAAACCGGAGCTGAAGCACATCGGCTGGATTATCGGCCAGCACCATGCGCATATGATCCCCCAGGGACTGCCGGGGGCGGGCAATATTCTGATCTTCGATAACGGTGGCTGGGCCGGGTACGGCGCCCCCAATCCGGCGTCGGCGGACGGGGTGAAAAATGCCTGGCGCGACTATTCGCGGATCCTTGAGATCAACCCGGTGACGCTCGATATCGAATGGCGCTACTCGCCGTATGAGGCGGATCTCCCGCAGCCAACCGATTCGTATCGGTTCTATAGCCCGTATATCAGCAATATGCAGCGCCTGGAAAACGGCAATACCCTCATCAACGAAGGTTCCAACGGCCGCATTTTTGAAGTGACCCGAGACCATGAAATTGTCTGGGAATATATTTCGCCATTCTGGGGCAAGACGTTGAATAACAATATGGTTTACCGCGCCTACCGTATTCCGTATGCCTGGATCCCGCAGCTGGCGCAACCGTCCGAAGTCCCGATTGCGGCGGTTGACGTGCGGACTTTACGCCAGCCCGGTGCAGCGGCGGCAGGTCCGGCGCAGAGCGTGGTGCGCGTCGCCGGCGTGCAGCCCTACAGTAAAAGCGCCGATGCGCTGTGTGTGGCGACCGATAACGATACCCTGCGTCGCAGCCCGAAACTGTTCCGCGTCGCGGAGAGCCGGTTCACAGCGCTGAGCGCGGAAAGCGAGCTGCATAGTGCGTCTGCGCTGCTGTTGTTCGTCGGCGCCGAACGCTGCGTCCACTGCCGTAAGCTGTGGCAGCTGCTGGGTCATGCGAACCTCGCAAGCCACCTGGCGGCGCTGGAGACACGCTATCTGGATGCCGATCGCCATCAGGAACTGGCGACAGCGCTGGGGGTTCGTGGTTTACCTGCGCTGCTGATGGTGAAATCGGGTCAACCGACGGCGCGGGCCCCGGCGGATCTCTCCGTGGCGAGCCTGCTGGACTGGCTGCAGAGCGCGGTGCGGTAACGCCGACTGGAAAGGGCGGCGGCGTCAGACCGGGCCGCCGTTCATCTGGCGGACAAACGCGGTGGGCGCCTGGCCAATCGTTTTACGAAACATGCTGGTAAAGGCCGCCGGGTGTTCATATCCCAGGCTGAGCGCCACGTCGGTGATCGTTCTGCCTTCTCGCAGCGCCGTCAGGGCGTACATCAGGCAGGCCTGCTGGCGCCAGTCGCGAAATGCCATGCCGGTCTGCTGGCGAAACAGGCGATGAAAAGTCCGGGCGCTTTTATTCAGCCTGGCGGCCCACTGTTCCGGGGTGCTGTGAATATCCGGCTGGCGCAGAAAGTCGCTGCACAGCGCAACCAGCGGCGCGCTCTGCGGCAGGGGGGTAAACATCGGCAGCGGAGTGGCGGCCTTCAACTCATGCAAAACCAGTTCGATTAACGCGCCATCGTGTCCGTCTTCGTGGTAAAGCAGCGGTAGCTGGCAGGCGCTCAGCAGCAGCTGATGCAACAGGGGAGAGACCTGCAGCACCTCGCAGCGTTCTCCGGCACGCGGCGCCGCATCCGGTTCGATGTACAGGCTGTGGGTGCTGACTCCCGGCATCAGCACCCGGTGCGGGCGGGTAGCCGGGATCCACACGCCGCTGTAGGGCGGAACCAGCCACTGCCCGTCATCCGTTTCCACCTTCATCATCCCGTTCATGGCATAGAGAAACTGCGCCCGGCGATGGCTGTGGCGCGCCAGCTGCGTATTGGCCGGGTAATCGCTACCCAGCGCCAGCACCCGGCGCGGGAGGTCATCGACATCGTTCACCGCAATATTGCGCATGACGCATCCTTCTGGCTGAAAATCGTAAGATGATGGCTTTTAATCGTAAGTCAGCCATGTCGTTATTCTATATCGTGATGACTCTGAATGGAGGAGAATCGAATGATGTGCTGGCTTTTTATCTGCGGTGTAGCGTGTGGCGTCACGACCTGGCTGTTTGGTTTTGGCGGCGGTTTTGTCACCGTGCCGCTGATCTCTCTTCTGGTGACCGCGGCGTGGGGCGCGCAGAGCGATGTCGGCGGGCAGGCGATGCATATTGCGGTGGCCACCTCTGCGCTGGTGATGCTCTGCGCGGCGCTGCTGGCAACCTGGCGTCATCTTCGCAGTGGAACGCTGTGCTGGCGTCCTCTGCGGATGATGTTCGTGGGCATTGCCCTCGGGGGGATCGCCGGGGCGTTGCTGGCGCTCTCGGCGAACGGGCGGTGGATTCGCTGGCTGTTCGTCAGCTATCTGCTGGTGACCATTCTCGACTGCTATTTTCGTCCGGGTTTTATGGCCCCTGGCGTCCGACGTTCTGCGCCGGTTGCCGCGCGCGAGCTGACGACGGGAGGCGTAATTGGCCTGATCGCGTCGTTTCTTGGCGTCGGTGGCAGCGTCATGACCGTTCCGTTGATGCGTCGTCGCGGCGCGACGATGCCGGAAGCGGCGGCAACGGCCAATGTGCTGACGCTGCCGCTGTCGGCGAGCGCTACCGCCACGTGGGTGGCGATGACCGGCGTATCGCCCACAGGGCTACCGGTAGGATTTTTGGGGCATATCTGGCTGTCGGCCGCGGCATTGCTGGTCGCCGGCAGCTGGCTGGGACTGCGGTTAGCCGCCCGTTGGCTGACACGTCTGCCGGATCGCTGGCACGCGCGGATTTACCCGCTGTTGCTGATAGCGGTACTGCTGGTGATGAGCCTTCAGGGATAGTCGTAGGGCGACATTAATGTCGTCATGGTTCGCGGCATATCGCCACCGATCCGCTAATCTGACCCGTTTTTCCTCTCTTTTTGCTACCCTTTGTCCGGTGCGCAGGCGAGTCATTCTCCTGTCATCTTCGTTAAGCATGCTCTGGCGAGCCAATTTTGCTGATTAGGGAAAATGAACAATGTCCAAAAATCTGACGATTTTCGATCTGGATAATACCTTGATTAAGGGCGACAGCAGCACGGTATGGAGCCGGTTCCTGGTGCGGGAAGGGTGGGTGAGCGATCCGGCGTATCTGGCGCGGGAGGCGATGCTGATGGACGATTACGATCGCGGTGAAATGAATATCGCCGACTACGTCGCCTTAATCCAGGCACCGCTCATTGGCGTGCCGAAGGCGGAGGTCGATGCGCTGGTGGCTCGCTGCGTGCAGCAGGATATTATGCCGCGCGTCTATCCGCAGGCGTGGGATCTGCTGCAAACCCTGCGTGCGCAGGGCGAACAGATGCTGGTGATTTCGGCCTCGGTTAGCCTGTTGGTGCAGGCGGTGGCCTCGGCGTTGGGGATTGAGCAGGCGTTAGGTATCGACGTGGAGATGGCCGACGGCGGCTATAGCGGAGTGATTGCCGGTACGCCAAGCTACCAGCAGGGAAAAGTGGTGCGGCTGGCGGCATGGCAGAAAACCTGGCCGCACGAGAGCGGCGAGGTGACCTTCTATACCGATTCGATCAATGACCTGCCGCTGTGTCTGCATGCAGACCATGTCCGACTGGTTAACCCGTGTCCGCAGCTGACGGCGGTGAATGCCAGCTACAACTGGCCGGTGCTGGCGTGGAGCCTTTGAGCCCGATTTTTACCGGGCCCCCGGCATCATCCCTGCCGGCTCTGCTGCCCCGGTAGCCGGGGAGGCAGGTTACTCCGCTTTGAACAAGGGCACCACGTTGCCGCCAATATAGCGGCGGCGTAGCCACGCCGAGAGCGTGTCCATCGCCATGACCACGACGACCAGCAGCAGGGTGATAAACATCACCACGTCCCAGTTCCACAGCCGCATGTTTTCCGCATAAATCAGGCCGATACCGCCGGCGCCGACGAAGCCTAACACCGCGGCGGAGCGGGTATTCGACTCAATCTGATACAGGCTCAGCGCCAGAAATGTCGGGAAAGACTGGGTAAAAATGCCAAAGCGATGCTTCTGCAAGCCGTTTGCGCCCACGGCGGTTAGTCCGCGCCCCGGTGAGCGGTCAACCGCCTCATGTCCTTCCGCATACAGCCGCCCGAGCAGTCCGGTATCCTGCATAATAATTGCCAGCACCCCGGCCAGCGGCCCAAGGCCCACGGCGCGGACAAAAATCAGCCCCCAGATAGCCATATCAATACCGCGCAGCACGTCAAACAGGCGGCGCATCAGCAGGGCGATAAATCCGGGAATCAACCCGCGCATAATGTTACGTGCCGCGAGGAAAGAGAGCAGCAGCGCAATCACCGTTGCGGTCAGGGTCCCGACGAAGACAATCGCCAGAGTGATGCCGATTTGCGTGAAGTAGTAGGCAAACGGCCAGTTGAAAAAGTCGTGCCAGACAAACATCCGCAGCAGATAGCGGCTAATTTGCTGCAGACCGGTGGTGAGCTGCTCGCCGCTGATGCCAAACTGGGTAAAAAACCAGACGTAGTAAAGTAAGCTTGCCAGCGTCAGCAGAGCGACGAAACGCAAATAGCGCCCCTGGGCTTGATACAGTTGACGATGCTGCCGACGGCTGGCGGCGACATCCGGTTGGCTTTGCCATTGACTCATTTTTTGCCCTCAAGAACCCACTGCCGCAGGCGGCCGGACAGCATATCCAGCAGCGACACCACGATGATGATCAGCAGCAGCGTGATGCTGACCTGATCGTAACGATCCAGCTTGATGTTGGTCATCAGCTCCTGACCGATCCCGCCGGCGCCCACCAGCCCAAGAATGGTTGACGAGCGAAAGTTAATCTCCAGACGCATAAAGCCGTAGGAGAGAAAAATCGGTTTGACCTGCGGCCACAGCGCGAAGCGAATGCGCTGGATCGGTGAAGCCCCGCAGGCCATCAGGCCGCGTACCGGTTTGTCCTGTGCGCTTTCCACCGCTTCGTAAAACAGCTTGGTCAGGCTGCCGATGGTGTGCAGCATCAGGGCCAGAAATCCGGGAATGGCGCCGATGCCGAAGGCCATCACGAAAATCACCGCCCACGCCAGCTCCGGCATGGTGCGTAAAAATGCCACCACAACGCGGATGGCAAAACGCAGCGGCGGCGGTGACCAGGCGTTATTGGCGGCGAGGAACGCCAGCAGAGTGGCAATGACCACCGCAATCAGAGTGGAAGCCAGCGCCAGCTGTAATGTTTCCCAGATCAGCGGTAGCTGAATCGGCAGACGATAGCCCCAGTAGGCCAGCGAGCCTTTGGTGTGGACATCGGCGAACAGAGCGCTGACGTGCAGCGTCGGCAGCGTCTCAAACATGTAATCGAGAAAATTCGGCAGCGAGCGCCAGATGGTGAAGAGATTAAATTCAGCGGCGCTGCCGGCGGCGAAATAAAGCACCAGCAGGAGCAGCGACCAGCTAAAGGTATCGCGCTTTTGTCGCGCGCGTACCTGCTGGTAATAACGTTCAAATTCGGTATTCGGTATATTCATACGTCGATGGGTCTTCAGTATGCCGCCGCCTCACGCGGGCCTACGCGGAGGCGGCGTTGGGGCGGGATTAACGGGCGCTTACCAGCTCGCGTTTCATATCGATAATCTGCTGGAAGTCAGCCACGCTACCCGGGCCGATATGCTGAGTACCGCCCATGGCTTTCACAAAGCAGGCGTGGTCCTCGGTATCCAGCTTTTTGATCGCGCTGATGACTTTGGCTTTAAAGTCAGCCGGCAGCGCGTTGCTGACCAGGATCGGTCCGTTGGGGATCAGCGGCGATTGCCAGATGATACGGATCTGCTTCATCAGATCCGGGTGATCCATACGAATCAGGCGGTTGAAGGCACCGACGCTATAGCCGCTGTTGTAGTCGCCGACCATCGACGTCCAGGTGACCGCACCCGCGAACTGGCCGTTCAGCACGCCCAGGATGTCCTGCTCGTGGCCGCCGGAGAAGGTTACGCTGGAGAAGAAGTTGTTGTATTTGTTATCCGAAGTACCGCCGAATTTCTGTTTGAAGGCGTGGTTCGGGATCAAATAGCCGGAAGTGGAGTCCGGATCGGCGAAGCCGAAGGCTTTGCCTTTCAGATCGTCTAACGATTTATACGGGCTGTCGGCTTTGACAACGACCACCGAGTGGTAGCCGCGGGACTGATCTTTATCATCCACGGCGATACCGACAATATCCACCGCTTTCGGGTTATTGATATAAACCGAGGCGTAAGAGGAAGGCGACATACTGAGCACCACGTCGACTTTACCGCCCAGCAGACCCTGAATAACGCCGGAATAGTCAGAGGAGTTGCGTAATTTGGTATCGACGTTCAGCTCTTTGTCGAGAAACTGTTTTACACACTGGTTATCACCAATTTGCTGGGTGGCGTTCTGGCCCCCCAGGATCCCCAGGTTTAACTCTTTCGGCTGCTCCGCAGCGCCTGCCTGCCATGCCATCATCATTCCCGCGACCGCGGCGGATATACGAACTGCACCAGTGATGTATTGTTTCATTATCTTGTCCGTGTGAGTGGAAATTAATGCAATTGGCTAATTTCATCCCCGTACAGCTGATGCAGAATATCCTGAGTCAGCAGTAAGGGATGGTCGTCAAAAATAATGTTGCCCTTCGCTACGCCAATAACCCGCGTGCAATACTCTTTCACCAGTTCCACCGAGTGCAGGTTCACCATCACGCTGATGCCCTGTTCGCTGATTTCGCGCAGTACGTTCATGATGCGCTGTGTGTTTTTCGGATCGAGAGAGGCAACCGGCTCATCGGCCAGCAAAATACCGGGGTTCTGCATTAGCGCGCGACAAATCGCCACGCGCTGCATCTGCCCGCCGGAGAGGTTTTCCGCCCGCTGCAGCGCATGCGGCAGCATGTTCATCCATTCGAGCAGGGAGATGGCCCGCGCCCGGTCGGCATCAGGGAAGATTTTAAACAGGGATTTCAGCGTTGAAGTCTGGCTCAGCCGACCCAGCAGCACGTTGGTTAACACGTCAAGACGCGGCACCAGGCAGAAGTCCTGGAAAATCATGCCGCACTCGCTGCGCCAGGCGTTCAGCGCGCGGCCTTTTAGCTTCGCCACATCGTGCGGCATGCCCACTTCCGGGTAGCTGAGGATTTCACCGCCGGTGGCGCTGTGGGTGCCGTTCAGCACATGCAGCAGGGTCGACTTACCGGCACCAGAGCGGCCGATCACGCCCACCAGTTCGCCGGCATGCAGATCAAAACTGATGTTATCGAGTACGGGTTGCTGCGCGCTGTAAGACTTATTCAGGTTGCGCACGCTTAAGACTTTCCGCTGCCGGGCGGTATTCGGCTGACCAAAATGCGGATAATCGGTGTCGGTTACCGCGGCAAGAGAACTATTCATAAGAGCGTCCAGATTCATCATTAAACTGGGCACTATTAATGGCGTTTTATGTGATCGTTATATGACGGTAAGACGAAAAAACAGTGAACGGTGCGGTTATTGCGCGAGCGATGTTGCGCTATCTGCCCGGGAGAGAAGCCAGACCGGCGGCGCACGAATGCGCCGCCGTGTCTTATCCGCGGGCGTAACGCCTGTCGCCGTTGCGCCGGATATAACGACGGTTAGCCAGCAGGCTCAGGCCGCAGCACAGCAGGTAATAGACCGCGCCGGTGAAGACAAAAATCGCCAGCGGGTAGATCTGCACCCGGTTATTGACCTGGCCGGCAACGGTGGTGAGTTCCGGCACGTTAACAATAAACGCCAGCGACGTGTCTTTCAGCAGGTTGATAAAAATCCCCACCAGTGAAGGCTGAACATTGCGCAGCGCCTGCGGCAGCAGGATTAAACGCAGCGCTTGTCCGGCAGAAAATCCCTGGGTTCGTGCCGCTTCAAACTGTCCGGCGGACAATGACTGCAGCCCCGCCAGCACCGAATGCATCACCGAGGCGGCGGTAAACCACGCCAGCGCCAGGGTGACCGTTACCGCCCCCGGCAGGTCGCTCCCGGTCAGCATCGGCAGCAGATACCAGAGCCAAAAAATGACGAAAATAAGCGGAATGCCGCGAATCAGCTCGGCCCACAGGAACAGCAGTCGGCGCACCAGCCCGCCATAGCGCCAGGCGGCGCCTGCCAGCAGAATGCCGAGAGGAAGCGCCAGCGCCGCGGCGCCGATCGCCATCATCAGCGTCAGCGCCACGCCGCCGGGAATGCCGTCCGCCAGCCGTCCCCACAGCAGGTAATCGAGGTTATCGGCGATGACCGCCAGATTAGCGTTCATGCTGTGCGCTCCTGTGCTGCGTGGCGCCCGGACCCAGACGCGCCAGCGCCATCCCCATCACCACCCCAAGCACCAGATACAGCGCCGTGCCGACGGCGAAGGCCTCCAGCGCATGGGCGTTATAGCTTTCGATTTGCCGCACCTGATAGGTCAGTTCGGCAAAGCCGATGCCGCTGGCCAGCGACGAGAGCTTCATCAGGTTCAGATACTGGCCGATAATCGGTTGCCAGGCGTTCGCCAGCCCCTGCGGCAGCAGAATATGACGCAGTTCGCCCCACGGTGTAAAACCTTGCGCAAGAGCGGCTTCCCGCTGACCGTGACTGACGGCACGCAGCCCGGAGGCGATCTCTTCCACCAGAAATGCCGAGGTGAATACTCCCAGCCCCCACATCGAGCAGAGAAACTCCGGGGTCAGCCACCAGACGTTACCCGGCAGAATGGACCAGGCGTGGTCGGCATTGATGAAATCCCGCGCCGTCAGCGGCAGCAGGTTCCAGGCAGCGAAATACCAGAACAGCAGCTGTACCAGCAGCGGCGTATTGCGAAACAGCGAGACCCAGCAGGCTACCAGGCCGCGTCCGGCGCGGCCGCCGCCTAAGCGCAGCGCCAGCAGCAGTACCGCCAGGACGGTAGCCAGGATCATCCCGGCGAGGCTGACCCACACGGTGGTCAGAAAGCCGGAGATGATCCACTGCAGCGGCTGCCCGCTCAGCACGCCGTGCCAGTCGAGAACCGGGTTCATTCGAGACTCTCCTGGTGCAGCGGATTGAGCACCTTTTGCAGAAAACGCCGCGTGCGGGCGTGCTGTGGCCGGGCGAAAAAGTCCGCCGGCGGCGCCACTTCGAGAATATCGCCGCCGTCGATAAACACCACCCGGTCGGCAATTTCGCGAGCAAACTGCATCTCATGCGTCACGACCACCATGGTAATGCCGCTGTGCGCCAGCTTCTTCATGACCAGCAACACTTCGCCGATCATTTCCGGATCGAGCGCCGAGGTGGGCTCATCGAAAAGAATAATTTGCGGCGACGAGGCGAGGGCGCGGGCAATGGCCACGCGCTGCTGCTGGCCGCCGGAGAGCTGGGCCGGCATCTGGCGGGCTTTATCCTCCAGCCCGACCTGTTGCAGCAGCGCCAGCGCGCGTTCGCGCGCGGCGGCTTTTTCCCAGCCGTGCACGCGCTCCAGCGCCAGGGTGATATTTTCCTGCGCCGTCAGATGGGCATAGAGGTTGAACTGCTGGAAAACAAAGCCCACGCGGCTGCGTAGCTGACGCAGCGCGCTGTCCGTGAGGTGGCGAGTGGGTTTGCCGTCGATCAGAATCTCGCCTCCGCTGAGGGATTCGAGCTGATTGATCAGACGGATCAACGTTGATTTTCCCGATCCTGATGGCCCGAGGATCGCGACTACTTCCCCGGGTTCTACCTGCAGATTGATGCCGTTGAGTACCTGATGGTCGCCGTAGCGTTTTGCCGCCTGGCGAAATTCAATACTGGCGCGCTGCAAATGCGAAAAATCCGCGGACGAAGCCGCGGAGCGTGAAAACAGACCCGATAACATATTATTTAGCTTCTATGGTAAACGCACGCGGCTGTGGAGTTTTGGTGGCAGGGCCAAACCAGACATCATAGATTTTGGCGGCCTGGCCCGATTTTTCCAGATTGACCAGCTCGTCGTTGACCGCTTTCAGCAGCGCCGGTTCGCCTTTCTTGACGCCAACGCCGATCTCCTCTTTGCTCAGCAAATCGGGGATGATTTTAAAGTTAGCTTTGTCCGGCGCCTCTGCCAGCAGGCCAGCGAGAATGGTGCTGTCCTGGGTGATGGCCTGGACGTTGCCGTTACGCAGGGCGGTCAGCGCCAGCGGAATATCGTCATAGGAGAGCACGCGAGACTGCGGGAAACGCTGATGCAGCGCCTGTTCGCCGGTGGTGCCTTTAACCGCGCCGATCCGTGCTTTGCTATAGCTGTCGAGCCGATCGGCAGATTTGACCGGCACGAGGAACTGCTGGCCGGTAACAAAATACGGGGTCGAAAAATCAATGACCTGCGCACGTTCCGGCGTGATGGTAATGTCGGCGACGATCAGGTCGGCCTTCCCGGATTGCAGCAGCGGGATCCGGTTGGCTGGGTTGGTGGCGACCAGCTCCAGTTTTACCCCAAGCGATTTTGCCAACGCCTGGGCGAAATCGACGTCATAGCCCACCAGCTGGTGAGTTTTGGGGTCGACCGAGCCAAACGGCGGGTTGGCGTCGAAGGTGGCGACTTTCACCACGCCGGCGGCTTTAATATCCGCCAGCTGGTCTGCCTGAACCTGTGCGGTCAGCGCCAGAACACCCAGCGCCAGCGCGATTTTCGTTTTTGCAATGCGCATGATTATTTCCCCTGAATCCCTGTTTTTGTTTTGTGCTTATCACGCTCCCACAAACCGACCGTCTCCGGCAAAGAAGAAAAAGTTCTTATCTATAGCAAAAAAGAACTTAGAGAGCGCATGGGTATTTGCCGACGTGACCGGCGGGATGATATGCGTCTTCCGGGATTGAAAACCCGGAATTGATATTTCCAGGCTCGGGTCATCTGTGGTTGAAATACGGTCAGGCAAATCGCTTCCCGACGGAGGAAAAATGAAAGTAGCTCTATGGCAACGATTAACGCGCTGGCTGGCTTTTTTATCTAACGGTGAAGCCGGGCAGCAGGATACCCAACGAATGATGGAGGCAATATTGCCGGTCGCCAGCCTTTACGGCGTGGATATCGGCAATGTTGAAACACGGTGGTTCCGTCATGATAAGACATACTGAGCGACGCTGGACGCGTGAAGCCTACTGGAACGAGGTGTGCTTTGTGTAGCGCGAGGCTGCTGGAGGTTGCGGCGAGCGGGATGCCATGCCGCAGCCTCCAGCGGCTTTAAATCTGTGCCATCCCCAGCGGTCTTACCTTGCCATGCAGCGCCGGGTTATCGCTCTCATCCTTAAGACGCACGCCGGTCAAACGACGTAAAAAAGCCTGCTCCAGCAGCCACGCCAGCTTAAAGGCGGCGGCATCATAGCTCAGCCCCTCCGGGCGAATATTCGAAATACAGTTACGCTCCGACTCCAGCCGTTGACGATGCGGTTGCCAGGTGAGATAGACGCCAAGGCTATCCGGCGAAGAGAGCCCCGGCCGCTCGCCGATTAATATCGCCACCGCCCTGGCCTTCAGCGTTTCGCCAATATCATCCCCCAGCGCCACCCGGGACTGATGAGCAAGCACGACCGGCGCAAGGCTTATGCCCAGCGTGTGTAGATAGGGCAGCAGCGCGCGGATCAGCGGCAGAGCCTGACGATGCACGGCATACGAGGAGAGCCCGTCGCCAATTACCAGCAGCAGATCCGCCGGGCGCACGCCGCTGGCGGCGAGATCGGCGCGGCTGGCCTCATCCAGTCGGCGCCCGAGATCCGGACGGTTAAGGTAAATATGCCGATCGCCGGCGGCGCTGCGTACCGTGAGCGAGGAGAGCCCCATTTCCGCCAGCCCCGGTGCCAGCTGTTCGCTGTCAAACGGCCGGTGAATAGTGTCCCGGGCTCTGGCATGAGCCAGACCAAAATTGAGCACTTCGCGCGTGGGCAGGCTGGCGCCGCTGCGCCCCAGCGCAATGCGCGCATCGGTAAATTCACGCAGCGGGTTCCAGGCGTCGGGGGGATTCATACCGGTTCTCCTTGCGGCAGGACGGACAGCAGCGGATGGCGGGCATCGGTCAGACGCAGGGTGCCATCCGGGTCGATAATGCGCATTTTCGTCAGCCAGGCGGCAAACTCCGGGGCGTGTTTCAGGCCGAGTAAGCGACGGGCGTACAGCGCATCGTGAAAGGAGGTGCTCTGATAGTTGAGCATAATATCGTCCGCGCCCGGCACACCGATTAAGAACGTCAGCCCGGCGGTACACAGCAGGGTCAGCAGAGTATCCATATCATCCTGATCCGCTTCGGCGTGGTTGGTATAGCAGACGTCGCAGCCGATCGGCAGCCCCATCAGCTTGCCGCAGAAGTGATCCTCCAGACCGGCGCGGATGATCTGCTTACCGTCGTAGAGATATTCCGGGCCGATAAAACCGACCACCGTATTGACCAGCAGCGGATCAAAATGGCGGGCAACGGCATAGGCGCGCGCTTCGCAGGTCTGCTGATCGACGCCGTGATGCGCATTGGCGGAGAGGGCGCTTCCCTGGCCGGTTTCGAAATACATCACGTTGTTGCCGAGGGTGCCGCGATTCAGGCTTAGCGCCGCCTCACGCGCCTCCTGCAGTAAGGCCAGATTAATACCAAAACCGCTGTTGGCCGCCTCGGTTCCCGCCACCGACTGGAACACCAGATCGACCGGCGCGCCGCGCTCAATCAGCTGCAGGGTGTTGGTGACGTGGGTCAGAATGCAGGACTGAGTGGGGATGGCGAAGCGCTGAATAATATCGTCGAGCATCTGGTTGAGCTGCGCCAGCACCGGCAGGCTGTCGCTTGCCGGGTTAATGCCGATCACCGCATCGCCCGCGCCGTACAGCAGGCCGTCAAGCATGCTGGCGGCGATGCCCTTCATGTCATCCGTCGGGTGATTGGGCTGCAGGCGGACGCTAAGATGACCCGGCAGCCCGATCGTATTGCGAAAACGGGTAATGACCTGGCACTTGCTGGCGGCGAGGATCAGATCCTGATTGCGCATCAGTTTGCTGACTGCCGCCGCCATTTCCGGCGTTATCGCCCGCGCGACCCGTTGCAGGGTGGCGGTATCGGTCGCGTCATCCAGCAACCAGTCGCGAAAATCCCCGACCGTCAGGTGGCGAATAGCGGCGAATCCACCGCTATCGTGGGTGTCGATAATCAGCCGGGTGACCTCATCCTGTTCATATGGGATCGGGGGATTGGCCAGAATCTCGGTCAGCGGGACCTCCGCCAGCGCGATTTTTGCCGCCATTCGCTCTTCGGCGCTTTCGGCGATCACGCCCGCCAGCGCATCGCCGGAGCGCGCCGGAGAGGCCTTCGCCATTAACGTCTTCAGACTATCAAAGCGCCAGACCTGGCCCGATAGCGTTGTTTTATACATGCCGCCTCCTCAGGAGACAATGCGCAGCTGTGGATCCGCCGGCGCACGCTCGCGGGAGGACGCGGTTTTGCGAAACCACAGATAGCCTCCCAGCATCATCGCCGCGAAAATCAGCGCCAGCAGCGGGTTATACCAGACCATCGCCACCAGACAGAGTACCGCCATCGCCAGGGCGAACGCCGGTGCCCACGGGTAGAGCGGCGCGCGGAACGGACGAATCAAATTTGGCTCGCTGCGGCGCAGCTTAAACAGCGCCGCCATCGAGGTGATATACATAACAATAGCGCCAAATACCGACATGGTGACGATACAGGCGGTCAGAGGCATCCCGCTGATGGTAATCAGCGAGTCGGAGAAAATCGCGGCCACGCCAACCACGCCGCCGGCGAGGATTGCCAGATGCGGCGTGCGGGTTCGACGGTTGAGAGTGGCAAGACCGGCAGGGAGATAGCCCGCCCGCGCCAGCGAGTAGATCTGCCGGGAATAGCCCATGATGATGCCGTGAAACGAAGCCACCAGACCGAACAGACCCAGCCACACCAGCATATGTAGCCAGCCGCTGCTGGTGCCGACCACCATTTTCATCGCCTGCGGCAGCGGGTCGTTGATGTTGGCCAGGGTGCGCCAGTCGCCAACGCCGCCGGCAAACACCATCACGCCAAGGGCCAGCACGGTGAGGGTCAGGATCCCGCCCCCCAGCGCGCGTGGGATGGTACGCTGCGGATCTTTTGCCTCTTCGGCCGCCATCGATGCGCCTTCAATGGCCAGAAAGAACCAGATAGCAAAGGGAATCGCAGCAAACATTCCCGGCAGCGCCAGGCCGCTGAAACTCTCTGCGCCTGCCCAGCCGTTGGCGGTAAAGTGGCTCCATGAGAAGCCCGGCGCCACCACGCCCATAAACACCAGCAGTTCGAAAATCGCCAGCAGGGTGACGATCAGCTCAAAGGTGGCGGCAATACCGACGCCGAGAATATTGAGGGTCATAAAGACCACGTAGGCGCCGCAGGCGACCCATTTAGGGTCCAGCGCCGGGAACTGGACGTTAAGATAGGCGCCGATCGCCATGGCAATCGCCGGCGGGGCAAAGACAAACTCAATCAGGGTGGCGAAACCGGCAATAAAACCGCCGGTCGGGCCGAATGCGCGGTAGGCGTAAGCGAAGGGGCCGCCCGCGTGCGGAATGGCGGTGGTCAGCTCGGTAAAGCTAAAGATAAAGGCGCAGTACATGGCGGCAATCGCCAGCGCCACAATCATAAAACCCAAGGTCCCGGCCTGCGACCAGCCGTAGCTCCAGCCAAAATATTCGCCTGAGATGACCAGCCCGACGGCGATCCCCCATAAACGGAAACTGCCGAGCGTTCTTTTTAATGTCGTGGTGTGCCCTGTCATATTCGCTGCCTCGCCAGATGAAGATGAGCAGGACGCTGCAAAGAGGATGCCAGAACAGGGCTGGCGTCTGCGCTTCACCCGGCGGCACAAGATGAACAAAAATGGGGCAAAAGACGGGGCAATCGCGCGACGGGATGGTGCAGCACGCTTTGCATTTTAGCCATCGGCAGGGTATAACAGACCCTCTTTGGATGTTTAGATGTCCATACGTTTAGAAGGTAATATGCAAACAACACAACAAGAAGGTGGGCAGTTAAAGCGCACCATGAAGACGCGTCATCTGATTATGCTGTCGCTGGGTGGCGTCATTGGCACAGGGTTATTCTTTAATACCGGGTATATCATCTCCACGACCGGCGCGGCGGGTACGCTGCTGGCCTATCTGATCGGCGCGCTGGTGGTCTGGCTGGTGATGCAGTGTCTGGGCGAGCTGTCGGTGGCGATGCCGGAAACCGGCGCTTTTCACGTCTATGCCGCACGCTATCTCGGTCCGGCGACCGGTTATACCGTGGCGTGGCTCTACTGGCTGACCTGGACGGTGGCGCTGGGTTCAAGTTTCACCGCCGCCGGGTTTTGCATGCAGTACTGGTTTCCGCAGGTGCCGGTGTGGATCTGGTGCGTCCTGTTTTGCGCGCTGATCTTTGGCCTTAACGTCATCTCCACACGCTTCTTCGCCGAAGGTGAATTCTGGTTTTCGCTGGTGAAAGTCGTCACCATCATTGCCTTTATTATTCTTGGCGGCGCCGCCATTTTTGGCTTTATTCCTATGCAGGATGGTTCATCGGCGCCGGGTCTGCACAACATCACCGCCGAAGGCTGGTTCCCCCACGGTGGATTGCCGATTCTGATGACCATGGTGGCAGTGAATTTCGCCTTCTCCGGTACTGAGCTTATCGGGATTGCCGCCGGCGAGACGCAAAACCCGCATCAGGTCATCCCGGTCGCTATCCGCACGACCATCGCGCGGCTGATTATCTTTTTTATCGGCACCGTTTTTGTGCTGGCGGCGCTGATCCCGATGCAGCAGGCGGGGGTGGAAAAAAGCCCGTTTGTGCTGGTGTTCGAGAAGGTGGGTATCCCCTATGCGGCGGACATTTTTAACTTTGTGATCCTCACGGCCATTCTCTCGGCGGCCAACTCCGGGCTGTATGCTTCCGGGCGGATGCTGTGGTCGCTGGCGAATGAAAAGACGCTGCCGGCCTGTTTTGCCAAAGTCAACAAGAACGGCGTGCCGCTGATCGCCCTGTCGGTCAGTATGCTGGGCGGCGTACTGGCGCTGTTTTCCAGCGTGGTGGCGCCGGATACGGTCTTTGTTGCGCTGTCGGCTATCTCCGGCTTTGCGGTGGTGGCGGTCTGGCTAAGCATCTGCGCATCGCACTTTATGTTCCGCCGCCGCCACCTCCAGCAGGGGAAAGCGCTGAGCGAACTACACTATCGCGCTCCGTGGTACCCGCTGGTGCCGGTGCTGGGCTTTATTTTGTGTCTGGTGGCCTGTATTGGTCTCGCCTTTGACCCCAGCCAGAGAATTGCGCTGTGGTGCGGGATTCCGTTCGTCGCCCTGTGTTATGGTGCGTACTACCTGACTCGTTCACGGGCATTGACCCAGGAGCCTCAACATGTCGCAGAATAATCCGTTAACCGCCATCCTGGACGCACAGCCCTTTATTTTGCTGGACGGCGCGATGGCGACGGAGCTGGAAGCGCGCGGCTGCAATCTTGCCGACAGCCTGTGGTCGGCGAAAGTGCTGGTCGACAACCCGGAACTTATCCGCGAAGTCCATCTGGACTACTTTCGCGCCGGTGCGCAGGTGGCGATTACCGCCAGCTATCAGGCTACTCCGGCGGGGTTTGCCGCCCGCGGGCTGGATGAAGCGCAGTCGAAGGCGCTGATCGGTAAAAGCGTTGAACTGGCGCGCAAGGCACGGGAAGCGTATCTGGCGGAGAACCCGCAGGCGGGCACGCTGCTGGTTGCCGGTTCAGTCGGGCCGTACGGCGCGTTCCTGGCGGACGGTTCGGAGTATCGTGGCGATTATGTCCGTAGCCACGAAGAGTTTCAGGCGTTCCACCGTCCGCGGGTGGAAGCGCTGCTCGACGCCGGGGCCGATCTGCTGGCCTGTGAAACCATGCCCGGCTTTGCCGAGATTAAGGCGCTGGCTGAGCTGTTGAGTACCTATCCTCGTGCGCGGGCGTGGTTCTCGTTTACCCTGCGCGATGCGCAGCATCTCAGCGACGGGACGCCGCTGCGGGAAGTGATTTCCATACTGGCAAACTACCCGCAGATTGTGGCGCTGGGCATTAACTGTATTGCGCTGGAAGAGACCACCGCGGCGCTGGAGCATCTGCATAGCCTGACGGCGCTGCCGCTGGTGGTCTACCCCAACTCCGGCGAGCATTATGACCCGGTGAGCAAAACCTGGCATCACCACGGCGAAGCGTGTGAAACGCTGGCGGGATATTTACCTCGATGGCTGGCCGCAGGGGCGAAACTGATTGGCGGCTGCTGCCGGACGACGCCGAAGGATATTGCTGAGCTGAACGCGCAGCGCTGAGTGGGCGCCGGGTGGCGCTGCGCTTACCCGGCCTACAAGGTATCCGAACTCCCATGCGCAGATGGCGCTGCGCTTACCCGGTCTACAAGGTATCCGAACTCCCATGCGCAGGTGGCGCTTTGCTTACCCGACCGGCAAGGTATCCGAACCGTAGGCCGGGTAAGGCGTAAGCCGCCACCCGGCATCCGTCACGCCGCATCGGCCAGCACAAACATCCGGTCCGGGTGGATTTCGAGGTCATCCGGTTGCAGGACCCCATGCGCAGGCGGCGCTTTGCTTACCCGACCGGCAAGGTATCCGAACCGTAGGCCGGGTAAGGCGTAAGCCGCCACCCGGCATCCGTCACGCCGCATCGGCCAGCACAAACATCCGGTCCGGGTGGATTTCGAGGTCATCCGGTTGCAGGACCCCATGCGCAGGTGGCGCTTTGCTTACCCGACCGGCAAGGTATCCGAACCGTAGGCCGGGTAAGGCGTAAGCCGCCACCCGGCATCCGTCACGCCGCATCGGCCAGCACAAACATCCGGTCCGGGTGGATTTCGAGGTCATCCGGTTGCAGGACCCCATGCGCAGGTGGCGCTTTGCTTACCCGACCGGCAAGGTATCCGAACCGTAGGCCGGGTAAGGCGTAAGCCGCCACCCGGCATCCGTCACGCCGCATCGGCCAGCACAAACATCCGGTCCGGGTGGATTTCGAGGTCATCCGGTTGCAGGACCCCATGCGCAGGTGGCGCTTTGCTTACCCGACCGGCAAGGTATCCGAACCGTAGGCCGGGTAAGGCGTAAGCCGCCACCCGGCATCCGTCACGCCGCATCGGCCAGCACAAACATCCGGTCCGGGTGGATTCCGAGGTCATCCGGTTGCAGAACCCCATGCGCAGGCGGCGCTGCGCTTACCCGACCGGCAAGGTATCCGAACCGTAGGCCGGGTAAGGCGTAAGCCGCCACCCGGCATCCGTTACGCCGCATCGGCCAGCACAAACATCCCGTACGGGTGGATTTCGAGGTAATACTGCTCGCCGACATCCGGCTGCAGCCGCGTCGCGTTCACCTGCAGCAAAATTTCCTGCCCGTGCCACTCCACCGTCACCTCATACTGCGGTCCCATATAGGCCACGTGGCGGATGGTGCAGCGCTGGCTCTCCTCGCCGCGATCGCTCAGGGTAATCGCCTCCGGACGTACGCCGACGCTGCCTTCGCCCTGGGCGGCAAAATGCAGCGGTCTCGGCAGCCGATAGCCATAAATATCGACAAAATCCTCGCTGAAGGCGGCCGGGAACAGGTTGGCGTCGCCCATAAAGCTCGCCATAAAGCGCGACGCGGGCTGGCGGTAAAGATCCTGCGGCGAGCCGATCTGCATGATATGACCTTTATTCATCACCAGCACGGTATCGGAAACCGCAAAGGCTTCGCTCTGATCGTGGGTCACGTACAGCGAGGTGATATCAAACTGTTTTTGCAGTTCGCGGATCTTATCGCGCATGCTGCGCCTGAGGTTGGCGTCGAGGTTACTCAACGGCTCATCAAATAGCAGCACCTTCGGCTTGAGGATCAGGGCGCGCGCCAGCGCCACGCGCTGCTGCTGACCGCCGGAGATCTGATCGACATAGCGGTCTTCGAATCCTTCCAGATCCACCATCGCCAGCGCCTCTTTCACCCGCGCTTTCACGTCGCTGCGCGACACGCCAAGCATCTTCAGACCGTAGCCGACGTTATCCCCCAGCGACATGTGCGGGAACAAGGCATAAGACTGAAACACCATGCAGATGTCGCGTTGCTGAATCGAGCGATGGGTAACGTCCTCACCATCAATGAAAATCTGTCCTTCGCTCGGTTTTTCCAGCCCGGCCACCAGGCGCAGAATAGTCGTCTTACCGCAGCCGGAAGGGCCGAGCAGCGTCACCATTTGCCCCTGCGGAATGGTGAGATTGATAGTGTCGATAACCATGTTGCTGCCGAATCGCTTGGTGACGTTGCGCAGCTCAACAAAATTTTTCTGACTCATAGTGCGCTCCATTACGCCTGGTTTTTGGCTTTTGAACGGGAGATACGCGCTTCCCCGATCAGCCAGTCAAAGATGAAAATAATCGCCAGCATCACCACGATCAGAATCGAACCGTAGGCGATCGCCACGCCGTATTCGCCGTCTTCCACGCGGTTCAGAATGTAGGCCGTCGCCACGCGGGTATCCGGCGTCACGAGGAACACAATGGCGCTGACGGTAGTAATGGCGCGCACAAAGCTGTAGATCAGCGCCGACAAAATAGCCGGGCGCAGCAGCGGCAGCAGAATGTGCGTAATGGTGCGCAGGCTTCCGGCGCGTAGGCTGAGCGAGGCTTCATCCAGCGATTTATCGATCTGGCCTAGGCCGGCAATGCCCGCCCGAATGCCCACCGGCACGTTACGCATCACCATTGAGATAATCACAATCGCCGCCGTTCCGGTGAGGTACACCGGCGCGCTGTTAAAGGCGAGAATATAGGAGACGCCCGCCACGGTGCCCGGTACCGCGAAGCACAGCATGGTGGTGAACTCGATGGTCTTTTTGCCCTTAAACTGCTGGCGCACCACGACCCAGGCGATCAACAGGCCGAAGGCGGCGGTGATCGGCGCGGCGATCCCGGCGTAGAGCAGGGTGTCGAGTAGCGAAGGCCATGCCCCGTCGCTCATGCCCTGACCGAACAACTTGATAAAATTATCCAGCGTCAGGGTGTAGTCCACGCCCCAGTTGACGGTGAAGCTGCCGTAGAAAATGCTGCCGTAGAGCAGGGCGTTGAAGGCTACCCACACCGCCAGAATGGCGATCACGCTCCACACCAGGGTCACCGGCAGCGGCTGCACGTCGCCGCGATAGGACTTACCGGAGACCGTGACGTAGGAGCGCTTGCCGATCCACATATACTGAATACAGAACACCAGCAGGGAGAACAGCAGCAGGAACGCGCCCAGCGTGCTCGCCGCCTGATAATCGAGCTGTGAACCGGTGATGTAGAAGTAGATCTGCGTTGCCAGCACGTCGAAGTTGCCGCCGAGCACCAGCGGGTTGCTGAAGTCGGCCAGCGACTGGACGATGACGATCAAAAACGCATTCGCCAGCGCCGGTTTCAGCAGCGGGACGAAGACGCCGTTAAAGGTCTGCCAGCGGCTGGCGCGCAGGGTGTACGACGCCTCCTCCAGCGACGGATGGATAGTCTTAATCGCGCCGTCGAGGATCATAAACGCCATTGGGGTGAAGGCCAGCACCTGCGCTAACCAGATACCGGTAAACCCGTACAGCCAGTTGGTGTTGGTTAAGCCGAACCACTCCACCATAAACTCGGTGACATAGCCGGAACGGCCCATCATCAGGGTTACGCCGAGGCCGACGACGAACGGCGGGGTGACGATGGGCAGAATCGAGAAGATGCGGCCAATAACGGCGCTGCGTCTGGCGATGCGGGTGGTGTAAATCGCCAGTACCAGCCCGAAGAAGGTGCAGCCGATGCCTACCGCAATCGACAGGGCGATGGAGTTGAGGATCACCTGGACAATATGCGCCTGCGACAGCACGGCCATAAACGCCAGCGGCGCGAACTCGCCGGCGTCGTTGGTGAACATCGGGATAAAAATGGCGATGCTCGGCCAGACGATAAAGACGCCAATTAACGCGACGATGGTGACCAGCGAACCAATCACAAAGCGGTCGCCGCCCAGCCATTCAAGGCGGGTGAGCGCCAGTGTCATGATAGCGCCCAGCGCGACAAACAGCACGATGGTGGCGTAGCCTAACCCACGACCTTCAACGGTGGCGCTGATGACGATAAACGCCATACATAACAGCGCCCAGCCCGCGTCGAGGTAGTGGCGGCCGCGCTGCTCCCGCGCCGCTTCCTGCCATGGACGAATCAGCAGCAGGCTCGGCAACAGATACCACAGCCAGCTGATATTGAACTGTGACCAGCCGTAGGCCGCGACGATTTCATCGCTCGTGGACTCCAGCAGACCGTAATCCAGGCTCCAGCTTGGCAGCAGGGCGAACGCCAGCCAGCCAAACAAAACCCAAAGGAATATCGCATCCCGTTTTTTCACGGGATGGAGTGCAAGTGTGTGTGACATAGCGGTTCCGGTGTTGAGGAAGGTATTGGCCGGGCAAGGCGAAGCCGCTGCCCGGCATTAACCGCAAGAGTGGGCTTATTTACCCATCTTCACTTCGCTGACCCATTTATTGATCAGCGCTTTACGCACGTCGGTTGAGCCGTATTTATCCATGTCGTAGTTGATAAGCTTCAGGTCGTCGAGCTTCAGCGAGTTCGGCGAGGTTTCGGCGGTGGTGTTGGTCAGGATCTGATAAGACTTGCCTTTTTTCCACGCCAGCTCCTGGGCATCTTTCGACAATACCCAGTCGACAAACAGCCTGGCGTTGTCGAGGTTGCGCGCGCCCTTCAGAATACTGACGCCGCCAATTTCATAGCCGGTGCCTTCGCAGGGAGAGATCAGCTCCAGCGGTGCGCCCTGTTCTTTTTCCAGCGAGTAGTCGTGCAGGAAGCCGATGCCGATGGCCGTTTCACCACGGGCGGCGTTACGCGCCGGGGCGATACCGGATTTGGTGTACTGAGAGACGTTGGCGTTGAGCTGTTTCAGGTAATCAAAGGCCTGATCTTCTCCCCACAGCTGGGCGAAGGTCGCCAGCGCGGTATAGGCGGTGCCGGAGCTTTGCGGGTCGGCGATCTGGATTTCGCCTTTGTATTCCGCTTTGGTCAGATCCTTCCAGCATTTTGGCACCGGCAGATTTTTCTCTTTCAGGCGCTGGGTATTCACGCCGAAGCCGAGGATGCCGACGTACACCGCCGAAGAGTAGTTGCCTTTCAGCTTCGCCGGATCGCGGAACTGCTCCATCACCTGCGTAAGATTCGGCGACTGATAGGGTTGCAGCAGACCCATTTCACCGGCCTGGGACTGCGGATCGAGGGTGCCGCCGTACCAGACATCGGCCTGCGGGTTTTTCTTCTCGGCATCGACCTTCGCCAGCGTGCTACCGGAACCGTTGCGGATAAACGAGGTTTTCACATCATATTTGTCGCCGAAGGCTTTAGTTTCGGCTTCACACATTTCGTTGGTGGCGCTGCAGTAGACCACCAGTCGACCTTTGGCGTGCGCCGCGCCGCTTAGCGTCGCCAGCGCAATGCCGGAAGCAATCAGGGTAGGGACCAGCGTTTTTTTCATTATTTTATCCTTTGAGCAGCAGAGGTAGTAATGCTCGCCATCAGCAGCGGCATCAGCAATAAACCCATCAGTACCGCGGCGACCGAGAGCAAACTGAACATGCCCGGCCAGCCGTAGCGTTCAATGACCAGCGACAGAGGCCAGCCCGCCAGCGCTGCCCCCAGATAGGCGAACAGGCCGAGAAAACCCGTAATCGAACCCGCCGCCGCTTTGTGTCCGCACTCCACCGCCGCGAGGCCAATCAACATTTGCGGGCCAAAGACGAAAAAGCCCACCGTAAAGAAACAGACCGCCAGCAGCGCGTAGTGATGCACCGGGGCCAGCCAGAGGGCGGCGACGGAGACCATCAGCCCCAGCGTGAAAAGCAAAATCATCGGCGCCCGCTGGCCGCTGAACAGCAGATCCGAGCCCCAACCGGCGAACAGTGCGCCAAGCAGCCCGCCCGCTTCAAACAACATGACCGTGGCATTGGCGCTGAGCAAATTGACGCCGTGGCTCTCCGTCAGCCAGATGTTGCCCCAGTCGTTGAGCGCAATGCGGATCAGGTAGACCAGCACGTAAGAGACGCCCAGCAGCCAGATCATGGAGTTCTTCAGCATCGTGGTCCGCAACATCTGCCATAGCCCCATCGGCGGGCTTTGCTGCTCCTGCCGCAGTTCCAGCGGATCCTGGCGCCAGGCGCCCACTGACGGCAGTCCCTCTTCCTGAGGCGTCCCTTTCAGCTGCAGCGTTAACCCGATCCCCAATGCCATGCTGATAATCCCCGGTGTCAGCATCGCCGCCTGCCAGCCCCACCAGTGGGCGGCAAAGGCGCTAATCAGGGGGATAATCGCCCCACCGATATTGATCGACATATTCCAGCACCCCCACCAGAAACCGCGTTCGTTGCGCGAATACCAGTGGGTCAGCAGGCGGGCGCAGGGGGGCCATCCCCAGCCCTGGAAAAATCCGTTCAGCGACCAGACCGCCAGCAGCAGCGTCAGCGACTCGCCAAAGGCGAACACCACGTTCAGCAGGCCGGTAGCGAACAGGCCAACGCCCATAAACCAGCGCTGCCCGTGGCTGTCGTGCCACAGCCCGGCGGTAAACTTCGACACGCCGTAGGCCAGATAAAACAGCGACCCCATCAGGCCGATATCGCCTTTATCCAGCCCCAGATCCGTTTGCAGCGCCGGCAGTACGTAGTTGACGCTTTTACGCGTCAGGTAAAACGCGGCATAGCCGATCACCATGTACATCAGCAGCTGTGGACGCAGCGTCCGGTAATGTTGATTGATGTCGGTTGCTGAGCGTGCGTGCATAGCCGTCTCCGTTTTGCTGACTATAAGAAAGTGAATTCGAAAGGGGATGAGAGAAAGTCCGCAGTGGCTAAGACTTTTTCCTGGTTAGCAGGCTGTTTGTTGCAAATTTGTGGGCAGGTTAACAATTACCCGCGTCCCGCGCTGCGATTCCAGCGTCAGCTCGCCGCCCAGGGCGCTGACCCGCTCGCGCATACCCTGGATACCGAATCCGGCAATTTTGTCTGGGCTGATACCGACGCCGTTATCCTTCACTTCGAGGCGCAGCCGCGTCCCCTGCTGAAACAGGGCAATGGCGACCTCGCTGGCGTCGGCGTGTTTACAGACGTTATTGAGCAACTCCTGCAGCAACCGATAGAGGGTGAAACGCACCGTTTCGCTCTCCGGGGTGGCGGTAAGCTGGTAGTCAAAATGGCAGCGGATACCGCGCTCGGCAAAGGCAAACTCATTGAGCAGATGGTGCAGCGCCTCTTTAAACGACAGTTCGTCGAGCGCCGGGGGACGCAGCTGGCGCAGCAGCTGGCGGGTGGAGTGGTGAATACGCCGGGCGAGCTCGTTAATCTGGCTGGCGGCGGCCTGGCTCTGCGCCGGATCGCGCGCCCGTTTTACCAGCTGCGACTGGATCTGAATGGCGGTGATGTTCTGGCCTATTTCGTCATGCAGTTCGCGCGCCAGGCTTTTGCGGGTGTCCTCTTCGGTGTGGATCAGCTTTTCGGTCAGCGCCCGTCGCGCCGCCAGCTCCGTTTCCAGCCGCTGGCGGTAGTGGTGCAGGTTTTGCGCCAGATGCTGCTGACGGCTGATGGCAATGCCCAGCCCGATGCCGAGCAGCGCCTGAGTCGCCAGAAAAATTTCCAGCTCCACCAGATTACTGAATCCGACGCCAACCTGGCGGGCGATAGTGATCATCATGCTGCCCAGCAGGCCAGAGAGGACGCCGCCCTGCCAGCCGAACTTCCACGCCATCACCACGTTTGGCAAAAACACCACAATTAACAGCAGGCGCTCGATTTCCGGCGACAGCACCATCTGGGTGCCGATGCCGATGATAAAGAACAGACTGCACCAGATGATTAACGAAGTGCGCAACGGCGGGTTGTTGGTATCCAGCCCCAGCAGGTGGTAGCGGTGTTGCTGGCGCAGGAATTCAAAAATCAGATAGACAAACGGCGTCAGCAGCACGCCGCCGGTAAACGAGGCCAGACCGAGCATCATCGCCGGGCTTTTGACAAACGACGAGAGCAGGGCGGTGTTGAGTAATGCGCTGGCGGTCACCGTGGCCAGCAGCAGCGTCAGCCGCTGCCAGTAGAGAGGAAAACGATGCCAGAACTGTTGAGCGAGAGCGGCAGGGAGCAGGCTAATCAACGGCGCGGCCAGCAGAATATAACCGTTCAGCAGCTGTTCGCTGCGCAGCCAGAGCAGCATCAGCAGAGGGGGGATCACTAGCGCGGGCCAGTAGCGGCGCGAAAGCAGGATCAGCAGCGCCAGATAGACGCCGTGCGGCAGGAACAGCGCCGCCTGCTGGCCGTTATGGGTCAGATAAAACCCGAGCGTCCACAGCATCAGCCAGCCGGTTCCCCAGGCCAGCACAATGAACAGCGAAATGACCCCGTGGCGAAGGCTGCGCGACATTAATGCCCTGCCAGCAGCTGGTGGTCGAGCGCGAAGTGCACCAGTTCGATGGTGCTTTGGCAGTGCAATTTGCCCAGAACGTTGGCGCGATGGACATGCACCGTTTTGTGGCTGAGATCGAGCTTGAAGGCAATTTCTTTTACGCTATCGCCTTTGACCAGTAAATCAAACACTTCACGTTCACGCGGGGTGAGTCCCTCCAGCACCCTCGCCGGTTGTTCACCGCCGCGCAGCGCCCGCAGCGCATCGGCGCACAGGTAGTGTCCGCCCATGCCGACAGAACGGACCGCCTGCACTAACTCTTCCGGGCCGCAACGCTTGGTCAGATAGCCGCTGGCGCCCGCATCGAGTGCGCTCTGTACAAAAGTCGGGGTGTCATAAATGCTGAGAATAATGGCGCGAAACTGCGGTTTTTGCGCGCGCAGGCGCTTGAGCAGACTCAGACCGTTTTCATCCGGCATGGCGATATCCATGACCGCCACGTTGACGTCGTCGCGTAATAACGCCGGCCAGGCTTCCGCCGCGCTGCTGAACTGGCCAACGATGTCGAGATCCTCTTCGAGACTGAGTAGCTGCGCAAAACCGGAGCGCACCACCACATGGTCATCGACCAGCACAACACGAATCATATTCATACTCTCATAGCGAATCATGGTTGTATGATGCCTGCCGCCGCTGCGCTGGCAATCTCCGGGGTGCGGATATGTAACGAATGTAACGAAATCTTAATACACGTCATCCTTCAAGCTGCCGCTTTGTGGGCTGTAGATTACTCGGCCCGCCCCTTACGAGGCCGCTGCGAGCAGCGTTCAAATCCGCTCCCGCAGATTTGTCAGAAACCCCGGTCACATCGTTATCTATGCTCCAGGGATTGTATGAGAGGCATCCCAGCTTCTCTTCGGGGGCAGCCTGCGGCTGTACAAATTCGTTCCCGACGGATTTGTCGTTCCCTTGCCGCCTCGACGCATCTTGAATGGTTTTGTGTATAAGCATTGCCGCTTTTTTTCTAAAAACACTTTGTTCTTAGCAAGAATTTTTAATTACTTCATCAAATGCATCGCGGCGGAAATACTGCACCCATAACAACTATGGGAAGCAGACACTATGGCACTATCATCGCGTATTACACTCATTGCCGCACTGGCACTGGCCGCATTCCAGGCGCAGGCGGTCAACGTCACCGTCGCGTATCAGACTTCCGCTGAGCCGGCGAAAGTCGCCCAGGCGGATAACACCTTTGCCAAAGCGAGCGGCGCAACCGTTGACTGGCGCAAATTCGATAGTGGCTCGAGCATCGTGCGGGCGCTGGCATCCGGCGATGTGCAAATCGGCAACCTCGGTTCCAGCCCGCTGGCGGTCGCCGCCACGCAACAGGTGCCGATTGAAGTGTTCCTGCTGGCGTCAAAGCTCGGAAACTCTGAAGCGCTGGTGGTGAAAAAGAGCATCAGCAAACCGCAAGACCTGATCGGTAAACGCATTGCGGTACCGTTTATCTCCACAACCCATTACAGCCTGCTGTCGGCGCTCAAACACTGGGGCATTAAGCCGGGCCAGGTGCAGATTATCAACCTGCAGCCGCCGGCGATTATTGCCGCCTGGCAGCGCGGAGACATTGACGGCGCCTATGTCTGGGCCCCGGCGGTGAACGAACTGGAAAAAGAGGGCAAAGTGCTGACCGATTCATCCCAGGTGGGAGAGTGGGGCGCGCCGACGCTGGATGTCTGGGTGGTACGCAAAGATTTTGCCGAGAAACACCCTGAGATTGTGAAAGCTTTTGCGAAAAGCGCGATCGATGCCCAGCAACCGTACATTGCCAATCCGGATGCGTGGCTGAAGCAGCCGGATAATATCAGCAAGCTGTCGCGCCTGAGCGGCGTGCCGGATGCCGATGTGCCGGGGCTGGTAAAAGGCAATACCTATCTCACCGCCGCGCAGCAGGCCCAGGAGCTGAATGGTCCGGTGAATCAAGCGATCGTCGACACCGCGAAGTTCCTCAAAGAGCAGGGCAAAGTCCCGACGGCCGGCACCGACTACAGCCAGTACGTCACCGACCGTTTTGTGAAGTAAAGGAGGCCACGATGCTGCAAATCTCGCATCTTTCCGCCGACTACGGCGGTAAACCGGCGCTGGCGGATATCAACCTGACGCTGGACAGCGGCGAATTGCTGGTGGTCCTCGGACCCTCCGGCTGCGGTAAAACCACGCTGCTGAACCTGATTGCCGGATTCGTGCCTTATCAGCACGGCAGCATCACCCTCGAAGGCCAGCGGGTAGAAGGGCCGGGCGCCGAGCGCGGCGTGGTGTTTCAGCATGAAGGGTTGCTGCCCTGGCGCAACGTACAGGATAACGTCGCGCTGGGACTCCAGCTGGCGGGCGTGGACAAAGCTGCTCGCCGGGAAACCGCGGTGCGGATGCTGAAGAAAGTGGGCCTCGAAGGAGCGGAAAAGCGCTTTATCTGGCAGCTCTCCGGCGGCCAGCGCCAGCGGGTCGGCATTGCCAGAGCGCTGGCGGCAAACCCGCAGCTGCTGTTGCTGGATGAGCCGTTTGGCGCGCTGGATGCCTTCACCCGCGAGCAGATGCAAACCCTGCTGCTTAGCCTGTGGCACGAGACCGGCAAACAGGTACTGCTGATTACGCATGATATTGAAGAGGCTGTATTTATGGCCACCGAACTGGTGCTGCTGTCGCCGGGGCCGGGCCGGGTGCTGGAGCGGCTGCCGCTGAATTTTGGTCGCCGCTTTATCGCCGGCGAATCCTGCCGCAGCATTAAATCTGACCCGCAGTTTATCGCACAGCGTGAATATGTCCTGAGCCGGGTATTTGAACAACGGGAGGCCTTCTCATGAGCGTGGTGATTAATGACAAACCCCAGCCGCGGACGCTGAAGTGGCGCTGGCCGCTCTCCCGCCAGCTGACGCTGAGTTTCGCCACGCTGGCGGTGCTGCTGGCGATCTGGTGGGGCGTGACCGCCCTGCAGCTGATTAGCCCGCTGTTTCTTCCGCCGCCGCAGCAGGTATTACAGAAACTGATCGTCATTGCCGGCCCGCAGGGCTTTATGGATGCCACGCTCTGGCAACATCTGGCGGCGAGCCTGACACGGATCGCGGTCGCCCTGGTTGCGGCGACGATCCTTGGCGTGCCGGTCGGGATCGCCATGGGCCTGAGCCCGACGATCCGCGGGATTCTCGATCCGCTGATCGAACTGTATCGACCGGTGCCGCCGCTGGCCTGGCTGCCGCTGGTGATCATTTGGTTCGGCATTGGCGAAACGCCAAAAATATTACTGATTTATCTCGCGATTTTTGCGCCAGTGGTGATGTCGACGTTGGCGGGGGTGAAAAGCGCCCAGCAGGTACGGATTCGCGCCGCGCAATCTTTAGGCGCCAGCCGGGCGCAGGTGCTGTGGCTGGTGATTTTGCCCGGCGCATTACCGGAAATTCTCACCGGCCTGCGTATCGGGCTCGGGGTGGGCTGGTCAACGCTGGTGGCCGCCGAACTGATTGCCGCCACCCGCGGATTAGGTTTTATGGTGCAGTCCGCCGGTGAGTTTCTCGCCACCGATGTGGTGCTGGCCGGGATCGCGGTGATTGCGATCATCGCCTTTTTACTGGAACTGGGGCTGCGCGCGTTGCAGCGTCGCCTGACGCCCTGGCATGGAGAAGTACAATGAGCGAACGTTTAAGCATTACCCCGCTGGGGCCATATATTGGCGCGCAGGTTTCCGGCGTCGACATTACCCGCCCGCTGAGCGACAACCAGTTTGAGCAGCTGTATCACGCGGTATTGCGCCATCAGGTCGTGTTCCTTCGCGAGCAGAACATTACGCCCGAGCAGCAGCGGGATCTCGCCCTGCGCTTTGGCGACCTGCATATTCATCCGGTTTATCCCCATGCGCCGGGCGTTGATGAGATTATCGTTCTCGATACCCACGACGATAATCCGCCGGATAACGATAACTGGCACACCGATGTCACCTTTATTGCGACGCCGCCCGCCGGGGCGATCCTGGCGGCAAAAGAGCTGCCTTCAACCGGCGGCGATACTCTGTGGACCAGCGGCGTTGCGGCGTATGAGGCGCTCTCTGAGCCTGTGCGCCAGCTGCTAAGCGGCCTGCGGGCGGAGCATGATTTTCGTAAATCGTTCCAGGAGTATAAATACCGCAAAACCGAAGAGGAGCATCGGCGCTGGCTGGAGGCGGTTGCGAAAAACCCGCCGCTGCTGCACCCGGTGGTGCGCACCCACCCGGTGACCGGCAAACAGGCGCTGTTTGTCAATGAGGGGTTCACCACCCGCATTGTCGACGTGACGGAAAGAGAGAGCGAGGCGCTGCTCGGCTTCCTGTTCGCCCACGTCACAAAGCCGGAGTTTCAGGTACGCTGGCGCTGGCAGCCGAACGACGTGGCGATTTGGGATAACCGCGTCACCCAGCACTACGCCAACGCCGATTACCTGCCGCAGCGGCGCATTATGCACCGGGCGACGATTCTCGGGGATAAGCCCTATTACCGGGCGGGGTAATTTCTGTCACCCGGCTGGGGCGCAACGCGCCGCAGGCCGGGAGATAACGCGCGATAAATGCGCGCCGATTTAGTGCTGATAGCGCGCCTCCGGGAAGAGGTCTTTATGCCGATTTTTGCCCGTCTAAATGCACCCCAATATAGCGCTGATAGCGGTTGGCCTTCAGATAGGTCAAATCTACCAGCACCAGACCATCCACGCAGTTGTTGAAATCCGGGTCGCTGCCGAAATCGATAAACTGCACGCCGCCAGGCTCGCAGACTTCCGAATACTGCTTATACAGCGGCGGGATCGCGCAGCCGAGGTTGCCGAGCAGGGATTTCAACCGCGCCAGGTCGTCGTTGTAATCTTCCCCGCCAAACTGCGTCAGCACATCCGGTAGGGAGGCAGGATAAGGGCGACGGGATTCCGCCAGCGGATGCGTCGCCGGGAACCACAGACGGTAGAATGCCACCAGCAGATCGCGAGCCGCGGGCGGCAGGCCGCCGGAAATGGAGACCGGGCCGAACAGATAGCGATAGTGCGGGTAGCGCGCCAGCCAGGCCCCGATGCCGCACCACAGATAATCCAGCCCGCGACGCCCCCAGTAGCGCGGCTGAATAAAGCTCCGACCCAGTTCAATCCCGTGGGTGAGGATATCCTCCATCCGCGCGTCGTAGTGAAACAGGCTGTAGCTATAGATCCCTTCCAGGCCGCGTTTTTCCAGCTGCATGGCGGTAGGCATAAAGCGATAGGCGCCGACGATTTCCAGGTCCTCTTCGTCCCACAGAATCAGGTGCAGGTAATCGTCATCATAGCTGTCAACGTCGCGGCGTTTGCCGCTGCCTTCGCCCACCGCGCGAAAGGCAATCTCGCGCAGGCGGCCCAGCTCGCGCAGCAGCGGCGCATCTTCCTTACCGTCGCGCTGCCACAGATAGATGATTTTGCCATCTGCCGTGCGCCCGAGGCACTCCGCCTGGCTGAGCTCGCGCTTAAGCAGGGCGCGATCCTCGGGACGGGCAATGGCGCTTTCTGTTTTAAATACCCCCGGCATCCCTTTGCCCAGCCGCTCAACGTGGCGATAGAAGCGATCCGCCAGTTCGCGCGGAGGCGTTTGCGCGCTGTACCACGAGGACCAGGCAATCTGTTGACCGATAGCGATCGGCAGGCTGCTGTTACGCCGGCGGAACATTTGCTGCATCAGTAGCAGCAGCGGCAGATTGTCGGAGAGCAGAGTGCTGGCGTAAAACAGCGCGCTGTTGTGCGCCCGGATCCATACCGGCAGCAGCGGGGCGCGGTACCTGGTCGCCAGTTTGATAAAGCCAGAGTGCCATTTTTTATCGCGGATCCCCCGGCGCGTCGGGCGTGAGACTTCTCCCGCAGGGAAAAAGATCAGCACGCCGCCGTTCTGCAGCTGGTTATCCATCTGTTGCAGCGCAGTTTTGGCGGTACGGCCGTTGATATTGTCAACGGGAATAAACAGCGAGCTCAGCGGTTCAAGATGGGTTAACAGGCGGTTAGTCACGACTTTGACATCGCGGCGCACGCGGGAAACGGCATAGAGTAACGCCAGGCCGTCAAGCGTGCCGGTGGGGTGGTTAGCGACGATCACCAGCGGACCGTGTTCAGGGATTTGTTCCAGATCGTGTGCCGGGATGGCGCAGCGGATATTGAGATGTTCGAGCACCTGTTCGACCGTATCAAGCCCTTTCAGGTGGCGATGGCGAGCGGCAAATTGTTGAAACTCTTCTTCATGGAGTAATTTTCTGAGTAGTTTTTTTTGCCAGGGGGCAGGCCTCGCCTGAGGCCACAGGTCGTCGAGTACATTGTCGAGACTAAACATAGCGCTTCCTCCTCCGTCCTGCCCAGACAGTAGAAGGTGCAGATGTCGCTCAGATTACAGTTGAGTGAAGATTTGGGACTGACGCGAGTTCATTCCCCCGGGTTGCGGCTGGCGCCTGAACGGGGCTACCGGAGCAGGCCGTAGCCCCGGTAAGCGTAGGGCTACCGGGGGAATGACGGGAAATTAACGCAGGATTTTCTTTTCAGCCAGATCGAGGGCGAAGTAGCTGAAGATCAGATCGGCACCGGCGCGCTTAATGGCACCGAGGCTTTCCAGCACCACTTTTTCTTCGTCGATAGCGCCGGCCTGAGCGGCAAATTTGATCATCGCGTATTCGCCGCTCACCTGATAGGCGCCGAGGGGCAGATCGCTGCGTTCGCGGATATCGCGCAGAATATCAAGATAGGCGCCGGCCGGTTTGACCATCAGGCAATCTGCGCCCTGGGCTTCATCCAGCAGGGATTCGCGAATAGCTTCACGGCGGTTCATCGGGCTCATCTGGTAGGTTTTACGATCGCCTTTCAGCGCGGTACCGGCCGCTTCGCGGAACGGGCCATAGAATGAAGAGGCAAACTTGGTGGAGTAGGACATGATGGCCGTACGGGTAAAACCGGCGGCGTCCAGCGCCTGGCGAATCGCCTGCACCTGACCATCCATTGCCGCGGAGGGCGCGATAAAATCGGCGCCTGCCGCAGCGGCAACCACCGCCTGTTTGCCAAGGTTCACCAGGGTAGCGTCGTTGTCGACGCCGTGGTCGCACAATACGCCGCAGTGGCCGTGTGAAGTGTATTCACAGAAGCAGGTATCGGACATAACAATCATCTCCGGTACTGCGTCCTTACTGATGCGTGACATACGCGCCACCAGGCCGTTCTCATTCCAGGCATCGCTGCCGGTCGCGTCGGTATGGTGCGAAATACCGAAGGTCATCACCGAGCGGATACCGGCGTTGGCGATACGCTCGATTTCCCGCGCCAGGTATTTTTCCGGAATACGCATCACGCCAGGCATGGCTTCGATGGCTTTGTAATCGTCGATTTCTTCTTCAACAAAGATCGGCAACACCAGGTCATTCAAACTCAGTGTTGTCTCTTCAAACATGGCGCGCAGCGCAGCGGATTGACGCAAACGGCGGGGGCGAGTGATTAAATCTGTCATGGTTTGCCTGATTTTGTGAAATGAAAGAGCACAGTATACCTGAGTTTGTGTACGGGTGTTTTACGAAAGTGGCTCAAAACGGCCCATGCAGGGAATGGCGATAATGAGAGTGTAAATCTCATCGGTGTGATGAGTTAAACATATTTGCAGATAATATTTTTATTTTTGTACATGTTAAATATTGATGGTTTTATTGGCTCCTGAAATGGATTTAATCTGATTTTTTATTTATTCATTGGTTTTTTGTTTTCAGGTATAAATATTTATTTGCTGTATGGTGTGTGTTTTCTTTAGGTAATTAGATGAAATTGTTTACTTTGTTTTTAAACTTCCGGCTTGAGTTATAAAATCATTGTCCGGTTTCGGACTTTGGATGAAAAATAATTGAACCTTTCTCGGGTGATACCGCATAATCGTTGTCGCGAAGCATAATAATATTCTTCTATGCATTAATAATTGATGGATCAACGATATTACGTCCCCGAGGAGGGATGACAAATGCACCCTTGGAAAAAGAAATTTGTAGTTTCACAATTAGCATTAGCCTGCACTTTGGCAGTCACCTCTCAGGCAAGTGCTTCTACTGATATTTCTGGAACCACCTACACAACATTTAATCATTATAATGACTCAGCCTATGCTGACGATGTTTACTATAATGGTTATGTCGGTTGGAATAATTACGCGACTGATAGTATTTATAACGGTGATATTTATCCGGTAATTAATAAAGCTGTCGTCAATGGCGTGATCTCTACTTACTATCTTGATGATGGGATTTCGACCAACGCCAACAGTAATAGTCTGACCATTAAAAACAGCACAATTCATGGGATGATCACCTCTGAGTGCATGACTACCGATTGTGTAGATCGCGATGCTACAGGTTATGTTTATGACCGTCTGGCTCTGACCGTTGATAGCTCAACCATTGATGATAACTATGAACATTATACCTATAACGGTACGCATGCTGATGGCACCGTAGATAGCCATATTGTTGACATTTACGATCTCGGGACGGCGATTACGCTGGATCAAGAGGTGGATCTGGTTATCAAAAATAACTCCCATGTCGCGGGTATCGCCCTGACTCAGGGTTATGAGTGGAGAGATATTGACGATAATACTGTCAGCACTGGCGTCGACAGCAGCGAAGTGTTTCATAACACAATCAATGTTACGGACTCTACCGTGACGTCAGGGTCATGGTCAGATGAAGGCACCTCCGGTTGGTTCGGCAGCAACAATAATGCCAGCGATTATACCGGTACTGGCGTTAATAGTGATGATGTTGCGATCTCCGCTATCGCGAATCCGAATGCGGATAACGCGATGCAGACGACCGTTAACCTCACTAATTCTACCCTCATGGGCGATATCCTGTTTTCCAGCAATTTTGACAACAATTTCTTCCCGAATGGCGCAGACAGCTATCGTGATACCAATTCCGCGGTAGACACTAATGGCTGGGATGGTACCGACCGTATGGATGTCACGTTGAATAACGGCAGTAAGTGGGTTGGAGCAGCGATGTCCATGCATCAGGTGGATTCTGATGGCGATGGCGTTTACGACGACTTTGCCGTGGGCACTGAAGCAACGGCTACGCTGCTTGATATTGCCGCAAATAGCCTCTGGCCTTGGTCGACTTATGGTATCAATAACGGCGACACGGCCTATGATGAAAACGGTCATGTTATCGGCAACGAAGTCTACCAGAGCGGTCTGTTCAATGTGACGCTGAACGGCGGCTCGCGCTGGGATACAAGCAAAACCTCTCTGATTGATACCTTGAGCATCAACAGTGGTTCAGTCGTGAGCGTCGCGGATTCCACCCTGGTTTCTGACACTATCTCCCTGACCGGCGGTTCTGCTCTGAATATCAATGAAGATGGTCATGTGGCGACCCACGCGCTGACTATTGATAACAGTAACGTAACGATTGCCGATGATGTCTCCGCTGGCTGGGGCGTGGATGATGCCGCACTGTATGCCAACACCATCAATATCACTAACAATGGTATGTTGGATGTGGGCAACAGTACGACGTATGCGCTGCAGGCTGACAGGCTGAATCTGACCAGCGTGACCGATTCACACGGCAATGTGCATTCTGGTGTGTTGAATGTTCACAGCAATAACTTTGTGCTAAACGCCGATCTTGCGAACGATCGTACTCATGACACCACGAAGTCTAATTACGGTTACGGCACAATCGCGATGAACTCTGATGGTCATCTGACGGTGAATGGCAATGGTGACGCCGACACCTCTTTCGACCAGTCCGAAGTGGATAACGCAGGCGACGCCGTGGCGGCTACGTCCGGCAACTACAAAGTTCGTATTGATAATGCGGATGGTAAGGGGTCAGTTGCTGCTTACAAAGGCAAAGAGCTGGTTTATGTTAACGATAAGCACAGCACGGCTGCCTTTTCTGCGGCTAACAAAGCCGATCTCGGTGCTTACACCTACCAGGCTAAGCAGGAAGGCAACACCGTTGTTCTGGAGCAGAGCAGGCTGACCGACTATGCGAATATGGCGCTGAGCATCCCGTCTGCCAACAGCAATATCTGGAACCTGCAGCAGGATACCGTGGCGACTCGTCTGACCCAATCGCGTCATGGTCTGGCCGATAACGGTGGGGCCTGGGGAAGCTACTTCGGTGGTAGCTTCAACGGCGACAACAGCACCATCGGCTACGATCAGAACGTTAACGGCGTCATGGTCGGTCTGGATAGCAAAATTGATGGTAACTATGCCCAGTGGATCGTCGGGGCGGCCGCAGGCTTTGCGAAAGGCGAGCTCAACGATCGTACCGGTAAGGTCGAGCAGGACAGCCAGACGGCTTACCTCTACACTTCTGCTCGCTTTGCAAACAACGTCTTTATTGATGGTTCTCTGAACTACTCTCATTTCAACAATGACCTGTCTGCCAGTATGAGCAACGGTCAGTATGTTGATGGTAGCACCTCTTCTGATGCCTGGGGCTTCGGTCTGAAGCTGGGGTACGATGCGAAACTGGGTGATGCCGGGTATGTGACGCCGTACGGCAGCATATCGGGTCTGTTCCAGTCTGGTGACGACTATCGCCTGAGCAATGGCATGAAAGTTGGCGACCAGTCTTACGATAGCCTGCGTTACGAACTGGGTATTGATGTCGGTTATACCTTCGCTTACAGCGATGACCAGGCGCTGACACCTTACTTCAAGCTGGCCTACGTTTATGACGACGCGGATAACCACACCAGAGTCAACGGTGATTCTATCAACAACGGTACCGAAGGTTCTGCGGTACGTGCTGGGCTGGGTACGCAGTTTAGCTTTACCCGTAATTTCAGCGCCTACACGGGTGTGAATTACCTCGGCGGCGGCGATGTTGATCAAGACTGGGCCGCTAACGTAGGCGTTAAATACACCTGGTAAGATGATTTGCAGTGAAAAAAACATTGTAGATATTTAATCAAAGGCTATGCCCGTCAAGGATTTGACGGGCATTATTGTCAGGAACGTATCAATGTTATCGCTGAGTAAACCGCTTGCTGCATTTGGTCAGCTAGATCAGTACTTGTCCAAATATGGCACTCACTTCGAGTTTTGTCGTGAAAAAAAGCCTGTATTTGTTAATGATATACATTGCGGCGAAACGATTGTCATTCTGGAAGGTGTAATTTCTCTGCGTAGAAATGAAAATATACTCATTGGTATTGCCCAGGCCCCTTTTATTATAGGGTTGGCTGATGGCATGATGAAAAATGAGTCACGATATCAATTAGTAACTGAGGGAAAATGTAAGGGTTACCATCTTTCTTCTTCACAAGCGCTTAAAATAGTTGAACAGAATAATTTGTGGCGTAACGCATTCTGCTGGTTGGTATGGCATAGTCGTATTATGGAACAACGCGATTTACAATTGATTGGTCATAACTCTTATGAACAAATTCGGGCGACGCTACTGTCGATGATTGACTGGGATGAACAATTGCGTTTTCGTATTGGAGTGATGAATTATATTCATCAAAAAACGCGTATTTCACGTTCTGTGGTTGCCGAAGTTCTTGCCGCCCTGCGAAAGGGCGGATATATCGAGATGAATAAAGGCAAACTGGTAAGCATCAACCATTTGCCTTCTGACTATTAATACGGTCGCGAAAAAAATCAGGACTCCGGGATCGGCGCCGGCTGTCCGCCGCTGAGTTCGCTGACCAGATCGTTAATACCGTTGCTCATATTGCTAAAGCGGGTCAGCGATGAGCGGGTGACCACCACAAAGGCACCGATATTTGCCTGCGGGTTCATGGCCATATAGGTAATGAATCCACCGCCGCCGCCGGTTTTTTGAATAATCCCCGGATGGCCATCTTTCGGTTTCATATAGACCCAGCCAAGACCCAGAGCGTCCGCTTTGCCCGGCACATCCATACCGATAACCCGTGTTAGCTGGCTACGTTGATAAATCAACGTCTGCATACGGTCAGCCTGCTGCCCGCGGGTATAGAAATCGGAGGAAAGGAACTGCTGCATCCAGCGCATCATATCGCCCGGCGTCGAGTAGACGCCGCCGCTGCCGATTGCCGCCAGCGTATTGTTGCACGGGCTGGCGCCTTTCTCGGCGACCATCAGGCGGCGGCACTGATCCGGTGAAGGGGTAAAGGTGGTGTCTTTCATACCCAGCGGCCGGGTGATTTGCTCTTCAAATAGCTGCGGATAGGGTTTTCCCGCTGCCGTAGAAAGGGCGTCTGCCAGCAGATCGAACGCGAGGTTAGAGTAAGCGGCCTGCGATCCCGGGGCCGCTTTCAGCGATGCTGTCGACAGCCACGACCAGCGATCCTGGCGCGTTGGCCAGACGAAGACCGGACGATGCGCCGCACCACCGGGCTGTTCGCGCGGCAGCGCGCTGGTGTGGGTCGCCAGGTTGACCAACGTAATCGGCGTGCCCTGATACGTCGGTACCCGGGCACCCGGCGGCGCGTATTTACTGAGCGGGTCGTTGAGCTTGACGACGCCCTGATCGAGCATTTTTACCAGCATCTCGCTGGTCATCAGTTTACTCAGCGAAGCAATGCGGATAACCGAATCCAGCTGCGGATGCTCATTGTTGCCCGGACGCGTTTCGCCAAAGCTACGAAACACGCGCTGGTTGCCATCAATAACAACCAGCGCCATGCCGGTGGCACCGCTACCGTAATAGATATGGTTGGCGTAACGATCGACCACATTGGCGGCAAATTCCGGGTCAACGATCGGTTGAGCTGCCTGGACCGATGTCCATGACGCCGCACACAGCGCAGCAAAAATAAGCAGACTACGTTTCAACTGGGGTATCCATAATGATAAGAAGAGATATAGGGCATATTTATACTACGAAGCGCGGCTGAACGAAGTGGAATAACGACAATATTTAGCAGAAAAACGTAACCGTGCGTAAAAAGGACTTTTTTATGCTTTCGGATATCCGCTTTCTCCGGTGGGCGCGTATGATGAGCGTTTGATGTATCGGGTGACGAGAGAGAAACATGGCGGCTCAACGAGTGGTGATGGTAGTAGATATGCAAAATGGCGTCTTTGCGACGCCGCGTATTGAGCGCGAACGCTGCGTCGCGCATATTAACCGTCTGATTCGCGCCGCGGATCGCGTGATTTTTATTCAGCATGCCGAGGACGGCGGTCTGGAAGAGGGGAGTGCAGGCTTTGCGCTGCTGGCGGATCTGGAACCCCCCGCAGACGCCCTCTATGTCACCAAAACCGCCTGCGATGCGTTCTATAAAACGCGTCTTGAGCAGGTACTGAGCGAGCATCAAATCCACCAGTTCGTGATTTGCGGCTGCGCGACCGATTACTGTGTCGATACCACCATCAAAAACGGCGCCAGCCGCGGCTATGCCATCACCGTGGCTGAGGATGCGCACACCACGGCGAACCGTCCGGCTGCGCAGGCCGTAACGCTGATTGACCACTACAACGACGTCTGGCGTACGCTAACCGTACCCGGCAATCCCGTACGCGTGAAATCCGTAGAAACAATTCTGGCCGAATGGCAGACGAACTAAGCTGCTGATATTTGGTCTCATCATCCGACCGCCCTCCCCAGGCTGCTACAGTGATGCGGCGGGCGTTTTCGTGGTACACAGCATAGCCAGAACGATAAAGAAGTTAGCAGGAGTAGATGATGTTTAAATCTTTTTTCCCCAAACCGGGGCCGTTTTTTCTTTCTGCCTTTGTCTGGTCGCTGCTTGCAGTGATCTTTTGGCAGGCGGGCGGTGGCGACTGGCTGCTGCGTTTGACCGGGGCATCACAAAATGTTGCCATCAGCGCTGCGCGATTCTGGTCGCTGAACTATCTGGTATTTTATGCCTACTACGTTTTCTGCGTGGGCATTTTTGCGCTGTTTTGGTTTACCTACAGCCCACACCGCTGGCAATACTGGTCGATTCTCGGCACCTCTTTGATCATCTTTGTAACCTGGTTTCTGGTGGAAGTTGGGGTCGCGATCAACGCCTGGTATGCGCCGTTCTACGATCTGATCCAGACCGCGCTGGCCACGCCGCATAAAGTCAGTATTAACCAGTTCTATCAGGAAATTGGCGTGTTCCTCGGCATTGCGGTGATCGCGGTGATAATTGGCGTGATGAACAACTTTTTCGTCAGCCACTACGTTTTCCGCTGGCGTACGGCGATGAACGAACACTATATGGCCCACTGGCATCACCTGCGCCACATCGAAGGTGCCGCTCAGCGTGTGCAGGAAGATACCATGCGCTTTGCCTCTACCCTTGAGGATATGGGCGTGAGCTTTATCAACGCCGTGATGACGCTGATTGCCTTCCTGCCGGTGCTGGTCACGCTGTCTGAACACGTGCCGGATCTGCCGATTGTAGGTCACCTGCCGTATGGCCTGGTGATTGCAGCGGTGGTGTGGTCACTGATGGGGACCGGCCTGCTGGCGGTCGTGGGGATCAAACTGCCGGGGCTGGAATTTAAAAACCAGCGCGTGGAAGCGGCGTATCGTAAAGAGCTGGTGTATGGCGAAGATGATGAATCCCGCGCCACGCCGCCGACAGTGCGCGAGCTGTTTAGCGCCGTTCGTCGCAACTATTTCCGCCTCTATTTCCACTACATGTATTTCAACATCGCCCGCATTCTTTATCTGCAGGTGGATAACGTTTTCGGTTTGTTCCTGCTGTTTCCGTCGATCGTTGCCGGTACGATTACGTTGGGCCTGATGACGCAGATTACCAACGTGTTCGGCCAGGTACGCGGCTCGTTCCAGTACCTGATTAGCTCGTGGACGACGCTGGTGGAACTGATGTCCATCTACAAACGTCTGCGTAGTTTTGAACGCGAACTGGATGGTAAAGAGCTGCAGCCTGTTACCCAGACGCTAAACTGATTACCGATCCCCACCCATAGCAGAGGCAGATTGAAGGATGATGCAAAGACAAGGAAAGTGCAGGGCAGCCGCGGTACCACGTCGAGTTTCCTGCGTCCTGACGCTGTTGGCTGGGGTTGTTCTGAGCGCCTGTACCAGCAACACGGCGCCGGTACTGAAAGAGGGCGAAAAGCCCGTTGACGTTGCCGCGGTGGTGCGGCAAAAAATGCCCGCCAGCGTGAAGGACAGGGATGAATGGGCGCAGGCGATTGCCAAAACCTTCGAAAGTCAGAAGCTGGCACCGACGGAAGAGAACGTCTGTTCGGTGCTGGCCGTCGCGCAGCAGGAGTCCAACTATCAATCCGATCCGGTGGTGCCGGGGCTGAGCAAAATCGCCTGGCAAGAGATAGACCGCCGGGCCGAGAAGATGCATATCCCGGTTTTCCTTGTGCACACGGCGCTGAAAATTCCGTCACCCAACGGCAAAAGCTACAGCGAGCGGCTGGATAACGTGAAAACGGAAAAGCAGCTTAGCGCCGTGTTTGACGATTTTATCGGCATGGTGCCTATGGGGCAGAAGTTATTCGGTTCACTTAACCCGGTGCATACCGGCGGACCAATGCAGGTGAGCATTGCGTTTGCCGAACAGCATACCGATGGCTACCCGTGGAAAATCAACGGCACCGTGCGCCAGGAAGTGTTCAGCCTGCGCGGCGGCCTGTGGTTTGGTACCCGGCACCTGCTCAACTATCCGGCGAACTACAGCGTGCCGCTGTACCGTTTTGCAGATTTTAACGCGGGCTGGTACGCCAGCCGCAATGCTGCGTTTCAGAATGCCGTCAGTAAAGCGAGCGGCGTGAAGCTGGCGCTGGACGGTGATTTAATTCGTTATGATAGCGATGATGCAGGGACGACGGAGCTGGCGGTACGCCGTTTAGCCGGGCAGCTGGCGATGAGCGATGATGACATCCACCGGCAGTTGAAAAAAGGCGACAGCCTGGCGTTTGAAAAAACCGAACTGTACCAACAGGTTTTCCGTCTGGCGGATAAGAAAGCAGGCAAAGCGCTGCCGCGGGAGATACTGCCGGGGATTCAGCTTGAGAGCCCTAAAATTACGCGCAATCTGACCACGGCCTGGTTTGCGAAACGCGTTGATGAGAGGCGGGCCAGCTGTATGGCGCGTCGCTAGCGATTATCGCTCCAGCGCAGGATAAGCCCCAGTACGCCGATCAACAGACCGCCGAACAGGAAGGGGATCAGACCAAACAGGGTCCCCACCGCCAGCCCAATCTTAATTCGGGGCGAGCTGTTGTCCTGGATTTGCATCAGGTGCTCGAAAACGCCGGGGGCATGTACCAGCATACTTAACATCTGCGCGCCGGCCCAGAAACAGAACAGCACAAACAGGGCATAGGCAATATTGCTGCGGGTGATGGCACTTCTTTTTTTAGCGGCAATAAGTGATTTTGAAAAGGCGAACTCAGCCATCTTACCCTCCGAACTTGACTGACCTGCTGGTGTGCATCGCGGCATAGCGATTATTCTGGCAGCGGGAAGGGGTTCTCAGTATCAGATTGCTGGTAATTTACGACCAGGAATATTCCTGTTTTCTACCCGGGAGCGGGTGGGCGGATCATTTTGCGGAACTTAGAGCGATATCCCAATGTGTGATAATTCTCCCCGGGGCTACAGACCGCGGATTCCGGCTGTGCGAAGATGCTTTTTTTGTTGTCGGAGGGGCCATGAAACTCACTGAAAAAATTCGCCGTGACTGGCATTACTACGCGTTTGCGCTGGGATTAATTTTTATTCTGAACGGCGTGGTGGGGCTGCTGGGCTTTGAAACGCAAGGCTGGCAATCCTATGCCGTCGGGCTGGTGACCTGGGTGATTAGCTTCTGGATCGCAGGAAAGATTATCCGCCGCCAGACCGGGGTGGAAGAAGCCTAGGCCGGACGCGTTCTCCGTAGCGGGAAGGTGGCCGGGATTGCGGCGCTGCGTCTCAGATAGCCCGGGTAAGGCGCCACGCGCCGTCACCCGGGAAAAGACAATCAGTTCATGGATGTCTTCAGCGCGCGGTCTGCCGCATGGCGCTCCAGCGCCAGTTCAATCAGGCGGCTGATCAGGCTGGTGTAGTCCAGGCCGCTGGCCTGCCACAGCTTCGGATACATACTGATGTTGGTAAAACCTGGCAGCGTATTGATTTCGTTGATGATAACTTCGTTCTCTTCCGTCAGGAAAACATCAACGCGGGCCATGCCGCTGCAGCCCAGCGTCTGGTAGGCCTGAATGGCAATATCGCGAATTTTATCGTTGATATCGCTGGCAATGGCCGCAGGAACTACCACTTTCGCCCCCTGATCGTCGATGTACTTGGTATCGTAGGCGTAGAACTCGCTGTTGAGGACGATTTCGCCGCAGGTACTGGCCTGAGGATGATCGTTCCCCAGCACCGCACACTCAATTTCCCGTCCTTTAATTCCTTGTTCCACCACCACTTTATGGTCGAATTCAAAGGCCAACGCGACCGCCTGCTGGTACTGCTCTTCGCTGTTGACTTTGCTGACGCCTACCGAAGAACCCTGGTTGGCCGGTTTGACGAACAGCGGCAGGCCGAGTTTGTCTTGCACCTGCGTAAAGCTGAACTGCTGGCGATTGGCGCGGGTCAGGGTGATGAACGGGGCAATCGCCAGTCCGGCATCACGCAGCAGGCGCTTGGTGACGTCTTTGTCCATACAGGCGGCGGACCCGAGGACGTCGGAACCGACGAAGGGCAGGTTAGTCATGCGCAGCATGCCCTGCAGCGATCCGTCTTCCCCGAGGGTACCGTGAACAATCGGGAAAATCACATCGATGGCGGCCAGCGGTTGGCCGCTGTCGGCGTTGATCAGCTGTTGCGCGTCACGGCCAGGAATTTGCGCCAGGGTGACGTCGGAAGGACGCAGGGCGATACGGGCAGGATCCTGCGGGTTTAACAGATAGTTACCGGCATCGTTGATATGCCAGAGTCCCTGTTTATCAATGCCGAGCAGAACGACATCAAAGCGTGTTTTATCAATTGCTTCAACGATATTTTTCGCCGATTGCAGCGACACTTCATGTTCTGCCGACTTACCGCCAAAAACGATCCCAACCCTCATCTTAGCCATTTCAACTTCCATCCTGATGACAACAAAGCACATAACATAGCATGTGCAATGCGCGCATGGCTGCCAGAATGTTGCTCCTGGAAAGCGGCAGGCTAAAAGCTGTTCGATTGCCGTCCAGCGCACCCTGCAGGTCAGCAGAACGCGCTGAAGGGGCGGCGGTTGGTCCTGATAATGTTCGACAAAAAATTTATTCGAGCGATAAAACACTAAACTCAGGCTCAGCGCATCTCTGGTAATACGTCGATGAGTGGAAATTGCTAAGCTAGGTAATAATTCGCAAAAAATTAATGAATACGTGTAGTTATGGAATCCTGGAAGGTCAATCTCATCTCCGTCTGGTTTGGTTGCTTTTTCACCGGCCTGGCGATCAGTCAAATTCTGCCTTTTTTGCCGCTTTATGTTTCTCAGCTCGGCGTGACGTCTCACGAGGCGTTATCGATGTGGTCGGGGCTGACGTTCAGCGTCACCTTCCTTGTATCGGCTATTGTCTCACCCATGTGGGGCAGTCTGGCCGATCGTAAAGGGCGTAAGCTGATGCTGCTGCGCGCCTCGCTGGGTATGGCGATTGCCATTCTGCTTCAGGCCTTCGCCACCAACGTCTGGCAGCTGTTTATCCTGCGTGCGGTAATGGGGTTGACCTCAGGCTATATTCCGAACGCGATGGCGCTGGTGGCCTCTCAGGTACCGCGGGAACGCAGCGGCTGGGCGCTCAGTACGCTATCGACGGCGCAAATCAGCGGCGTTATCGGCGGGCCGCTACTGGGCGGCTTCCTGGCCGACCATGTTGGGCTGCGGGCGGTCTTTTTTATCACCGCGATTCTGCTGACGGTCAGTTTTCTTGTCACGCTATTTCTGATTAAAGAGGGCGTCCGGCCGCAGACCAGCAAGGCCGATCGCTTAAGCGGCAGGGAAGTGCTGGCGTCGCTACCTTATCCTGGGCTGGTGATTAGCTTGTTTTTCACAACCCTGGTCATTCAACTGTGCAATGGCTCTATCGGCCCCATACTGGCGTTGTTTATCAAGTCAATGGCGCCGGACAGCAACAATATCGCCTTTCTCGCCGGGATGATTGCCGCGGTACCCGGAGTTTCCGCGCTGATCTCCGCGCCGCGTTTAGGCAAACTTGGCGATCGCATCGGAACCTCGCGCATCCTGCTGGCCACTTTGTGCTGCGCGGTGGTGATGTTTTTCGCCATGTCGTTCGTCACCACCCCGCTGCAGCTGGGCGTCTTGCGTTTTCTGCTGGGCTTTGCCGATGGCGCAATGTTGCCGGCGGTGCAGACTCTGCTGCTCAAATACAGCAGTGATAAGGTGACCGGGCGTATTTTCGGTTATAACCAGTCGTTTATGTACCTGGGAAATGTGGTCGGGCCGCTGATTGGCGCTTCGGTATCGGCAATGGCCGGTTTTCGCTGGGTCTTTATCGCAACCGCAGTTATCGTGCTGGTTAACCTTTGGCAGCTGGCCGTGATGCTGCAACGCAGTCGCCGTACCGCCGCCTAGCGCCTTTCTCGCGGCATTTACGCCCGGGCGTAAATGCCGCGTTCAGATGTCCATCTTCTGCCTGTCTCCTGTAAATGTTGCACTGATCACAAATTGATCATTTCTCTTCTTTTCCCTCTTTAAAATACAACTGTTACGCGTATACAGTTACGCATAACAGTACATGGAAAAGAGTTTTTATGAGAAATTTATTCGATTTATCCGGCAAGCGCGCGCTGATCACCGGCTCCGCCAGAGGTATTGGCTATCTGCTGGCGGAAGGTCTGGCGGAGTATGGGGCCGAGATTATTATCAATGACCGCACGCAGCAGAAAGCAGACGCCGCGGCGCAGGCGCTGCGTGAGCAGGGCTATCGTGCGACGGGCGTGGCTTTCGATGTTACCCGCAGCGTCGAGGTTGAACAGGCCATTGCGCGGATTGAGGCGCAGATCGGGGCGATTGATATTTTGATTAACAACGCCGGGATCCAGCGTCGTTATCCCTTCACCGAATTTCCTGAGGATGAATGGGACCAGGTGATTGAGGTTAACCAGAAAGGGGTTTTCCTTGTTTCTCAGCAGGTGGCTAAATATATGATGATGCGCCGCTCAGGGAAAATAATTAATATTTGTTCAATGCAGAGTGAATTAGGTCGTAAGACTATTACACCGTATGCCGCATCGAAAGGGGCGGTCAAAATGCTAACGCGTGGAATGTGTGTGGAGCTGGCCGAATATAATATTCAGGTTAATGGTATTGCTCCGGGTTATTTTGCCACAGAAATGACCGCAGCATTAGTTAACGATCGGGATTTTTCTGCCTGGCTGTATCAAAGAACCCCAGCTGCGCGCTGGGGAAAACCGGAAGAATTAATTGGCGCCGCGGTCTATCTGGCCTCCCCGGCGGCTAATTTTGTGAATGGACATCTGTTGTTTGTTGATGGCGGGATGCTTGCCGCCGTTTGAGTCCTGCATCGCCTTTTAGCGGCCGCACGTCGGCCGCCAAAAAGCTGATGAATATATAAAATAATGACCCCCCGTTTGATTATGCACTTTATCTGAGGATGGCATATGCAAATGCTCGCGAAATTACCAGCGCGTCGCTGGTGGTATTTAATGCCGGTAATTTTTATTACTTATAGTCTGGCGTATCTCGATCGTGCGAATTATGGTTTTGCCGCCGCTGCCGGTATTGAAAGTGATTTAGGTATTACCAAAGGAACGGCATCACTGATTGGCGCTTTGTTCTTCCTGGGCTATTTCTTTTTCCAGGTTCCCGGTGCGATGTACGCCGTAAAACGCAGCGTACGAAAAATGATTTTCTTCAGCCTGGTATTATGGGGCTTTTGCGCGGCGGCCACCGGGTTTGTCAGCAATATTCCGATGTTAATGGTTATTCGCTTTACGCTCGGGATCGTCGAGGCGGCGGTGATGCCGGCGATGCTGATTTATATCAGCAACTGGTTTACCAAAACCGAGCGTTCACGCGCCAATACCTTCCTGATTCTTGGCAACCCGGTGACGGTATTGTGGATGTCGATTGTCTCCGGCTACCTGATTCAGTCCTGGGGCTGGCGGGAAATGTTTATTATCGAAGGCATTCCGGCGGTGCTATGGGCTATCTGCTGGTGGATTCTGGTGCGGGATAAACCGTCGGAAGTCTCCTGGCTGAATGCGCAGGAGAAGCAGGTTCTGCAACAGGCGATGGATAGCGAACAGAGCCATATCAAACCGGTGCGCAACTATGGCGAGGCGCTGCGTTCACGAAACGTAATCATGCTGTGCGCCGTCCATGCGCTGTGGAGTATCGGGGTTTATGGCTTCATGATGTGGATGCCGTCAATTCTGAAAAATGCCGCGCAGATGGATATCGTTGCCGTCGGCTGGCTGGCGGCGGTTCCCTATCTGGCGGCGATTTGTCTGATGCTGACGGTCTCCTGGCTGTCGGATAAATTCCAGAATCGTAAACTGTTCATCTGGCCGCTGTTGCTGATTGCCGCCGTGGCGTTTTTCGGCTCCTGGATGATCGGCAATCAGTCTTTCTGGTTCTCTTACGGGCTGCTGGTTATCGCCGCCGCCTGTATGTATGCGCCGTATGGTCCCTTTTTCGCGCTGATCCCGGAGCTGCTGCCGCGCAACGTGTCGGGGGTGTCGATGGGATTAATTAATAGCTTCGGCGCGCTCGGTGCGTTCCTTGGCGCCTGGCTGGTGGGATATCTGAATGGCATCATGGGCGGGCCTGGCGCGTCGTACACCTTTATGGCCATTGCGCTGCTGGCATCGGTGGTGCTGATGTACAACGTGCGGGCCAACGACGATCGAACGGCTGCGCTGATGACGACAAAAAAGCTTGCGGGTTAACAGAATCGAAGCTGCTGTGGTAAGGTTCTCCGCGAGCATATGAGTCGTTTGTCGCAGAGAACCCGATGAAAAACAACCGGATGACATTACAGGATATCGCGAACCTGGCCGGGCTTAATAAAATGACGGTCAGCCGTTATTTACGAGACCCAGGCCAGGTATCGCAGCGTAGCCGTGAATTGATCGCTAAGGTCATGGAAGAGAACAACTATATTCCTAACCGGGCGCCGGAAATTCTGCTCAATGCCCGCAGTAAAACCATCGGCGTGCTGATTCCCTCCTTTCGTAACCAGATATTCGCCGATGTGCTCGCCGGTATTGAATCCGTCACTTCTGCCCACCAGTATCAGACCCTGATTGCCAATTACGGCTACGATCCGCAGCGTGAAGAGCGCGAAGTGCTCAATTTACTCTCCTACAATATCGATGGGCTGATTCTCACCGGCAAGCAGCACACTGACCGCATGATCCAGTATGTCCGCGCCAGCGGTATCCCGGTCGCGGAGCTGATGGACATCGGCGGGCAGCCGCTCGATATCCAGGTGGGATTTGATAACGAGAAAGCCGGCTGGGATATGGCTCATGCGTTTCTCGAAAGCGGCAAACGAAAAATCGCCTTTTTTGGTTCGATGGACGATCCCCGCGATGTGAGTCGTTTCCGCGGGACTGAACAGGCGGTGGCGGCCTGTGGCCTGCAGGCGTATCACATCACGCCGCGTACCATCTCCTCGGTGGCGCTGGGCCGGCAGATGTTCCTGCAAATGCAGCAGTCGCACCCGGATATCGACGCGATTTTTTGTACCAATGACGATCTGGCGGTCGGCGTGCTGCTGGAGTGTCAGGCGCAGGGCATTGCGGTGCCGCAGGAGATAGCGATTGCCGGCTTCCACGGGCTGGAAATTGGTCGCGCGCGGCTGCAAAAAATCGCCAGCGTCATTACTCCTCGTTATGACATCGGTAAAACGGCGAGTGAAATCCTGATTGCCCGTCTGGCGGGGAAAGACGCGCCAGATAGCGTGAATTTGGCCTATCAGATATATTATGGCGATACGTTATAATTATTACCGGAATAGCAATATTCTTTTTTATTATTATCTATTGAATTTAGTTATGAAAGGTATTGTTCTTGCCTTGAGTTTATTCCTGGTGGCGATCGTCGAATGAGCAAAACGTTTCGCTTATTATATTGAGAGATAAACAACCATTTTTAAAAAATAATACTGGTATCCGATGGCGAATGTATGACATAACTAGCAAATAATGGAACCCGCATAAGGATACAGTGCTGTGAAGAATCTGATTGCTGAACTACTGGTAAACCTGGCGCAAAAGGAGGAAGAAGCGAAGGAACTGACGGTGCAGGTTGAGGCGCTGGAAGTTGTCGTGACGGCGCTGCTTCGCCATATGGCGCAGGATGCGCAGCAGGCACTAATTAACGATATTGAGCACGCTATTGAGCAGGCGAGCCCCGGTCCGCTGGTGGACGATCGCGACGCTCAGCTGCTGCAGCAATATATAAAAAAGCTGTTACGGCATCCGCGTAGTTAGTTCTTTTGACAGGACATGGATGCTGTCATTTTACTGTCATCTCGCTTTTATAAAGTCTCCCTCGTTTTGTTTTTTAAGTATTTTTACATGGAGACGACAAAAGTGAAATTAAACGCCCTCTTTATTGCCCTGTTACCTCTGCTGGGCTCCCCGGTTATTCATGCAGAAACCACGGCTGCCCCGGTTCTGGAAAATCGTGCCGCTCAGGGCGATATCACCACGCCCGGCGGCGCGCGCCGCTTAAGCGGCGATCAAACTGCCGCGCTGCAGGCTTCGTTAATCAACAAACCCGCAAAAAATATTATTTTGCTGATTGGCGACGGGATGGGCGACTCTGAAATTACGGCGGCGCGCAATTATGCCGAAGGCGCCGGCGGTTTCTTTAAGGGCATTGATGCGCTGCCGCTGACCGGTCAGTACACACATTATTCTCTGGATAAGAAAACCGGCAAACCGGATTACGTCACCGATTCCGCCGCGTCCGCGACCGCCTGGACCACCGGCGTAAAAAGCTATAACGGCGCGCTGGGGGTTGATATCCATGAAAAAGATCATCAGACCATCCTCGAACTGGCGAAAGCCGCAGGGTTTGCCACCGGCAATGTCTCCACGGCAGAGCTGCAGGATGCCACGCCAGCGGCGCTGGTCGCACACGTGACTTCGCGTAAATGCTATGGCCCGAGCGTCACCAGCGAAAAATGTCCCGGCAACGCGCTGGAAAAGGGCGGTAAAGGCTCAATTACCGAGCAGTTGCTGAATGCCCGTGCGGACGTGACCTTAGGCGGCGGGGCCAAAACTTTCGCCGAAACCGCGACGGCCGGTGAATGGCAGGGCAAAACGCTGCATGAGCAGGCCATTGCCCGCGGCTACCAGATTGTCACCGATGCCAGCTCGCTGGCCGCGGTCAGCGAAGCCAACCAGGGCAAACCGCTGCTGGGTCTTTTCGCCGACGGCAACATGCCGGTGCGCTGGGAAGGGCCGAAAGCCTCTTACCACGGAAATATTGATAAGCCGGCGATAACCTGCACCCCGAACGGCAAACGTGACGCTTCCGTTCCGACGCTGGCGCAGATGACCGAGAAAGCGATCGGTCTTCTGAGCAGCAACGAGAAAGGATTCTTCCTGCAGGTTGAGGGCGCCTCCATTGATAAACAGGATCATGCGGCGAATCCGTGCGGTCAGATTGGCGAAACCGTCGACCTTGATGAAGCGGTACAAAAAGCGCTGGAGTTTGCCAAAAAAGAGGGTAACACGCTGGTCGTTGTCACCGCTGACCATGCGCACGCCAGCCAGATTATTCCGGCCGATTCCAAAGCTCCGGGCCTGACTCAGGCGCTGACGACCAAAGACGGCTCGGTGATGGTCATTAGCTACGGCAACTCGGAAGAGGAGTCGATGGAACATACCGGCACGCAGCTGCGCATTGCCGCCTACGGTCCGCATGCCGCAAACGTGGTGGGCTTAACCGATCAGACCGATCTGTTCTACACCATGAAAGCCGCGCTGGGTCTGAAATAAGCCGCTGCCGATGGTGAATTGTGGCCATCGGCTGGTTTTTTTCCCATCAGCGACCAGACTTACAGAGATTGACTGACAAAAGGATGGTGTGATGAAAATAACATTGTTGGTAACTCTGCTTTTTGGTCTTATCTTTGTGACGGCGGTGAATGCCGCGGAAAAAACGCCCACGCCCCAGCAGCAAAAAATGACGACCTGCAACAAAGAGGCCTCGTCGAAATCGCTGAAAGGGGATGAGCGTAAAGCATTTATGAGTCAGTGCCTCAAAAAAGATGCGCCGGCGCCGGAAAGTAAAGGGCTGACGCCTCAGCAGCAAAAAATGCGCGAGTGCAACGGTCAGGCGACCCAGCAGTCTCTGAAAGGGGACGATCGTAATAAGTTTATGAGTGCCTGCCTGAAGAAACAGGGATAAGCGGGCGCGGGTCGAAGCTGATGGGGTAAAAACGGGTGAGGAGACTCCTCACCCGATATCGACACGAGGCGGGGATCAGGAGCGGCTAAGCTTCTCTGATTTTTCCATGCATTTGACCATGGCCTCGATGACCGCAGAGCGGAATCCTTTCTCTTCCAGTACCCGCACAGCTTCGATGGTAGTCCCGCCTGGCGAGCAGACCATATCTTTCAGCGTCCCCGGATGTTCTCCGCTTTCGAGCACCATTTTGGCCGAGCCCATGACCGCCTGAGCGGCAAATTTGTAGGCCTGAGCGCGCGGCATACCGCCGAGAACGGCAGCATCTGCCATCGCTTCAATAAACATGAAGACATAGGCCGGCGCGGAACCGCTCACGCCCACCACCGGGTGGATCATCGGCTCAGCGATAATTTCAGCCTGACCGAAGCAGCGGAAAATCGTCAGCGCTTCGGCGACCTCTTCGCTGGTCACCAGCGCGTTAGGTGTCACTGAGGTCATCCCGGCGTTAACCAGCGATGGGGTGTTCGGCATCGCGCGTATGATCTTGCGATCGTGGCCCAGCGCCCGTGCCAGCTGATCGAGCGTGACGCCAGCGGCAATTGAGATAACCAGCGAGTCTTTATTCAGGCTGGAGGCGACTTCACTGAGCACTTTAATCATGATCCCCGGCTTGACCGCGCCGAAGATGATATCGGCGACCTGAGCGACTTCCTGTGCGCTCTGCGCGGCATTGATGCCGTACTGGTCGTGCAGGGCCGCCACTTTGTCCGGCGACGGGGTGTAGACCCAAATTTGCCCAGGCTGCACCTGTCCGCTGGCGATCAGACCGCCCAGAATGGCCTTACCCATATTGCCGCAGCCGATAAAGCCAATTTTCTTCTCCATCACCGTTCCCCTTTGCTTATTTTGTCGTGAGTTCTCTAGCTTATCACTCCAGCGCTTCCCCGGGGGACAAAAGCAGGTGACAATGATGCCTCCCTTTTTCGTCGACAGGAGCCGGAATGGCTATTTGGGTTGATGCGGACGCGTGTCCGAACGTCATTAAAGAGATTTTATTCCGCGCCGCCGAGCGTACACAGACCTCGCTGACGCTGGTTGCCAACCAGCCGCTGCGGGTGCCGCCGTCGCGGGTGATCCGCACGCTGCGCGTGCCGCAGGGATTTGATGTGGCCGACAACGAAATCGTCCGCCTGTGTGAACCGGGCGACCTGGTGATTACCGCCGATATACCGCTGGCGGCGGAAGTGCTGGCCAAGGGCGGCGCAGCCTTAAATCCGCGCGGTGAGCGCTACAGCGATGCGACTATTCGCGAACGTCTGACGATGCGTGATTTTATGGAAACGATGCGGGCCAGCGGCGTACAAACCGGCGGCCCGGATAGTTTGTCGCAGCGCGATCGGCAACAATTCGCCGCCGCGCTGGAGAAGTGGCTGTCAGAGACAAAACGCCCGCAGGGTTAAACCCAGCTGTCGTCATCGCCGCCGAAATCGTCGTCGTTACCCATCCCGGCGTCGAAGTCAGAGTTCCAGGTGTTGTTATCCGCGAGGAACTGATTATCGTCCTGACGGAACGGATCCTCCGCGCCGGACAGTTCCTGCGTCTGGTTGAGGTCGGGCTGCGGTTTTTCTTCAATAATATTGACGATCTCCTGCGGATGCGAGCCGCTGAACATATTGGTCAACATATTGCCCAGCACCACGCCGCCTGCCACACCTGCCGCCGTTTGCAGCGCACCGGCCATAAAGCCGCCGCCGCTGCGCGCCGCCTGCGGCGCATAGTTTTGCTGCGGCATTTGCGGCGCATACTGCGGCTGTGCGCTGGCCTGAGGGCGACCATATTGTTCTGCCCCGGGAATGGGGTCGGAGCCGCGGCTCTGACCGCCGCCAAACAGCCCGGAGAGGAACCCGCCGCTGCTCGGTTTTGCCGCCTGTAGCTGCGTCACCTGGCTTTCCAGCGCCTGGATACGATCGTTGAGCTGCTTGATGGCGGCTTCCTGGATCAGTATCGTTTGCGCCATGTAATAGGGCGCGGCGGGCTGCTCTTTGATGTGTTGCGCAATCCGCTCCTCGGCGCTGGCATCGCGCGAAGCGCTCTGCGTTCCGGCCTCTTTCAGGCGGGAAAACAGTCCATCAATAAGGCGTTGTTCTTCAGATTGCATGGTACTTTCCTCTGTCATACTGGTCGTTTAGCGTCAGAGTGCGACCGAACATGCCATGTTGTAAATATGTTGATGCGTAAAGCTATGCATAAATGTGTTACCGTTTACGCCAGCCAGCGGCTGAAAAATAATCTTTTTGAATAAGTAAATCTGGAATCACACTTAATGCAATGATAGGTTTACGCGATAAATCCTTTTGTTGCCTGTGATGAGCAGGTTTTGCTAGAGCAATGTAACGTTTGTTTTACGCTTATTGCCGGCGATTTTGCCGGTACCATTGCTGACTATTCGTATTCATTTTCCCGCGATATGCGGAACCAGGGGGTCTTCGGTAATGACATTGCCAATCTTTCTCATCGGGCCACGCGGCTGTGGTAAAACGACAATCGGCCATGCGCTGGCGCGGGCGCGTCATTACCAGTTCACCGATACCGATCATGCGCTGCAGGAGCGCGAGCAGCGTACGGTCGCGACTATTGTTGAGCAGGAGGGCTGGGCGCGTTTTCGTGAGCTGGAGTCAGAGGCGCTGAAAGCGGCCGCGCGACCGGAGACGGTGGTGGCGACCGGCGGCGGCATTATTCTGGCTGAAGCTAACCGCCAGTTCATGCGCGAAAACGGCGTGGTGATTTACCTGCAGGTGCCGGTTTCGGCGCTGATCGAACGCCTTGAAGCCTATCCGAAAACCGAGCAGCGCCCGACGCTGACCGGTAAACCGGTGCGCGATGAAGTCGGCGAAGTGCTGGCGCAGCGGGAAGCGCTCTATCGCGCAACCGCGCATCATATTATTGATGCCACCGCGACGCCGGATGACGTCGTCGGACACATTCTGGCGACCTTACAGAATGTCTTCGCGCCGCAAGAGGCTCAATGCGTCGAGGCCGCAAGAGAGTAACGGGACGCCGGCCGCGCTGTGAGTTAAGACTTTACTGACGGTAAACGACGCAGGGGCCCCTATACTTAATAGCTCTGATGGCCGAAGAAGGAAGAGCTATGCCAACCCAACCTCCATATCCGAGAGAAGCGCGTATTGTTGCCGTTGCGAAAGGTCCCGCAGGCCAGGGGGAGACCTGGTATCAGCTGCGTGCCGATTTCCCGACTCCCGATTCACTGATCAGCGAACACCCCACGGAACAGGAAGCGCTGGACGCGAAACAGCGCTACGAAGACCCGGATAAATCATAATCTCGCCCGCCCGGTATTCTCTTTGCTCAGAGCAATTCCGGGCCTCCATCACATTTTTAATTCATCAGCGCTGCTGATGATTCCCTAAGGTACGGATTTTTCAGGCATGCGCCTGAGGCCACATCAATCTTTACATTCAACGGCGGCGGTAAGCTGCTACGCTTCTGGACGGTTGATTTTTAGTCAACGGGGGGGCGAAGTGGTGTGCAGTAAGCCTGTGCTGAAGCAGTGGTAGTGAAAAGGTACGTGATATGAGTACAACGATGGCTATTTTAACCGTTGGCGTGGTACCGGTGGCTGAAGTTTTGCCGCTTTTAACCGAACATATCAGGGAAGAGCAGATCACTCATATTAGCCTGTTAGGCAAAATGACGCGTGAAGATGTTATGGAAGATTATGCCCTTGATTCCGGCGATGAACGCCTGCTGACGTTATTGAATGATAACCAGCCGGCCGAGGTTTCGCGCCAGAAGGTCGAGCGTGATTTAAAGCATATTATCGCGATGCTCGACAGGCAAGAATATGATGTCATTCTGTTTTTGAGTTCCGAAATGCTCAGCGGCCTCACGGCGCGCAATGCCATTTTACTGGAGCCGCAGCGGATTATTCCGCCGCTGGTGGCATCGATTGTTGACGGGCATCAGGTCGGGGTTATCGTTCCCGTTGAGGAGGTGCTGCCCATGCAGCAGCAAAAGTGGCTTTCGTTAGAAAACGCGCCTTACTACGCGTTGGCCAACCCGATCAGCGGCAGCGATAGTGATTTATTGAGCGCCGGACGGGCGCTGCTGGAGCAGGGCGCCGACGTGCTGGTGCTGGACTGCCTGGGTTACCACCAGCATCATCGCGACGTATTGCAAAAAGCGCTGGATGTGCCGGTTCTGCTGTCAAATGTGCTGGTTTCCCGGCTGGCTGCAGAACTATTAGTTTAACATGGTCCGATAGATTAATTTTACGTGACAGGGGCAAGGAGCGCCCCCTATATTGAGGCTTCAACAAAAGATCATAAGGGCTTGTTTATGCTTCAAAGCAATGAATACTTCGACGGAAAAGTGAAATCGATTGGCTTCACCAGCAGCAGCACCGGCCGCGCGAGCGTCGGGGTGATGGCAGAAGGGGAATATACCTTTGGTACCGCGCAGCCGGAAGAGATGACGGTGGTGAGCGGTGCGCTGAATGTGCTGCTGCCGGGGGAAACCGAGTGGAAAGTGTATGCCGCCGGTGAAGTGTTCAATGTACCAGGCAACAGCGAGTTTCATCTGCAGGTGGCTGAGCCAACCTCTTATCTGTGCCGCTATCTGTGATTCCTCGCCTTCCTGCCGCGGCAGGAAGGCATGTTGCCCGCTTTGTCGAGCGCATCCGGCGCTGATTAGCGCTGTGCTTCTCCGCCGAGAGCTTCCACCAGATTCTGAATCAATGCCGCCAGTTCGCCGGTCATCAGAATAAAGTCGGCGTCAAAACGCTGAGCGAAATCTTCCCGGTCAATATCTTCATTCTGGTCACGCAGTTCGTCGCAGAACTTCAGACGTTTGATTGAACCATCATCGCACATCAGGAACTGAATACGCTGCTGCCAGTCGAGCGCCAGTTTGGTCACGACTTTCCCGGCTTCAATATGCACGGCGATTTCATCGCTGACCAGATCCTGTTTCTTCGCCCGAATGACGCCGCCGTCTTCCAGCATGGCTTTCAGTTCGGCTTCATCCAGCAGCTGGAAACCCTGAGCGACGCTCCCGGAGCGGACCCATTCGGTCAAGGTCAGCTCGATCGGATTTTCCAGCGCCAGCGGAACGACCGGCAGAGAACCTAAGGTTTTACGCAGCAGCGCCAGCGTATCTTCCGCTTTCTTGGCGCTGGCGCAGTCGACCATGATCAGCCCGTTGACGGTATCGATCCACATCATTGTCTGGCTGAAACGGCTGAAGGCGCGCGGCAGCAGCGAGTGCAGCACTTCGTCTTTCAGCGAATCTTTCTCGGTTTTTTTCAGCTTACGGCCCTGATCGGCTTCCAGCTTGAGGATCTTTGCTTCCAGCGCCTGTTTGATCACCGGTGACGGCAGGATCTTCTCTTCTTTACGTGCGCAGATCACGATCTGACCATTTGCGGTATGCGTCAGCGCATCGCTGTGCGAACCCATCGGCGATACCCAACCGGTCTTCGCCATATCCTGGCTACCACAAGGGGTAAATGTCAGCCCGGCCAGCTGTTTTTCCATCTCCTCGGCACGCAATGAAATCTCGCGGCTGAGACGGTAAACCATTAAATTTTTGAACCACAGCATGATAATTTCCACGGCGTTGTCGTTAAATCCAGCGGGCATGATAGCGAATTGTCGCTATGCTTGCATTGTTAATCGGGGAGAGGAGCTTACAGTGCGTATTGGTATTGATCTGGGCGGCACAAAAACAGAAGTCATTGCTCTGAGTGACCAGGGAGAGCAGTTATTCCGCCACCGTTTGCCGACTCCACGCGAGGATTATCGGCAAACAATAGAGAATATCGCGACGCTGGTCGGGATGGCGGAGGACGCGACCGGGCAGCGCGGCAGCGTTGGCGTCGGGATCCCGGGGTCGATTTCGCCCTATACCGGGGTAGTGAAGAATGCCAACTCCACCTGGCTCAACGGTCAGCCGTTTGATAACGATCTGAGCCAGCGCTTAAACCGCGAAGTACGCCTGGCGAATGATGCCAACTGTCTGGCGGTTTCCGAAGCGGTAGACGGCGCCGCCGCCGGGGCGCAGACCGTGTTTGCGGTGATCATCGGTACCGGATGCGGGGCCGGCGTGGCGATACAGGGCCGTTCCCATATTGGCGGTAACGGCACCGCCGGGGAGTGGGGTCACAACCCGCTACCGTGGATGGATGATGATGAACTACGCTATCGCGCCGAAGTGCCGTGCTATTGCGGTAAGCAGGGATGTATTGAAACCTTTATCTCCGGGACCGGTTTTGCCACGGACTACCAGCGTTTGAGCGGCCAGTCGCTCACGGGCAACGCGATTATGCAGCGGGTTAGCGAGCAGGATCCGCTGGCCGAGCAGGCGCTGAAGCGTTACGAGATGCGTCTGGCGAAGTCGCTGGCCCACGTGGTCAATATCCTCGATCCGGATGTGATTGTCCTCGGCGGTGGGATGAGCAACGTTGAACGCCTCTACCAGACGGTTCCTGAACTGGTGAAATCATGGGTATTCGGCGGGGAGTGCGAGACGCCGATTCGAAAAGCCGTACACGGCGACTCCAGCGGCGTGCGCGGCGCGGCCTGGCTGTGGCCGCTGTAAATCAGCGTGACCCCGTTGCCCTGGTCAGCTGGGGCAACGAGGAGTTAATCACAGAGCGGGGATCTCATCCAGGTGAGAGTAAATCGTCAGCCCTCTTTTTTTCCCTTCCTCGACATCAAGATCGGCGCCCCGGGACTCCCCCGGTATACGCAAAATCGCGTCGCAGCGGCTAATCAAACGATGGGCGACGGGATATAAAAACTCTTCGCTGATCGGATCGCCTGTTTCCTTTGAACCAGCGGCTTTGGCCAGAGGTAAAGCGAGCCACTCGCCAATCACGGGAATATGCCCTTTACGATAAATATTCAGCGCAACCTGTGCCATGGCGTTCAGGTTGGCAGCAATCAGTTCCGGGCGATCATTGGTGCCGCTGCGGACGGGACCCGCAACCAGGATAAGACAACTTTTCATCTCTCAGACCTTCTTAATATGTGAGCGGGAAGACGGGAAACCCGATGGATATCCGCAAAGGCGTTTTTACCTGGCGCGTATCTGTCGGGGACATTGCTTCTGCACGTTTGTGCACGAATGGCGGTGATAATAGATTTTTTCCGCTTTTAGTGGTTTAAACGTCATGTTGATGCCTGTTTATTCTCTCTTTAGAAAATAAAACGAAACTATCACGCACATTCATGCATTATCAAGATGATTCGTGAAATTGCGGCAAGGATAATGCACCGGAGAAGTGCGACCTTTCCGCGAAAGGAAAGGTCTGCGCAGGGGAAAGGCTCGGGGGTTACTCGATGGAAAACATTTTATCCAGCCGGCTGTAGCCAAGACCGTTGATTTTCTTAACTTTGATCTGCACCGGAATGCGCTCTTTCATTGCTTCAACGTGGCTTATTACGCCGATCACCTTACCGCTGGCATTCAGGGCGTCGAGCGCATCCAGCGCGGTATCGAGCGTTTCGCTATCGAGCGTGCCGAACCCTTCATCAAGGAACAGCGAATCGATGCGCGTTTTGTGACTCACCAGATCGGACAGCGCCAGCGCCAGCGCCAGGCTGACAAGGAAACTTTCACCGCCGGAGAGGGTCCGCGTATCGCGTACCGCATCCGCCTGCCAGGTATCAACCACCTCCAGCTCCAGTGCTTCGCTGGCCTTGCGCTGGAGCTGGTAGCGCCCGTGCAGGCGATTGAGCTGATGGTTCGCCAGCCAGACCAGGTTATCCAGCGTTAGCCCCTGGGCGAATTTGCGGAACTTATCGCCCTCTTTAGAACCGATTAGCGCATTAAGCCATGCCCAGTCCTCGAGCTGCTGCCCGGCAAGCGCGATCTCCTGATGCAATGCCTGCTGGCGTTGCTGGTTTCCGGCATTCTGTTTCAGCTGTTGGCGGATCTCTCCCTGGCGGGCGCTGTTTTCCCGCAGCTGCGGCGCCAGCTGGAGCAGACGGACCTGGACCTGTTCCAGCGGTAGGGTGAGGTCGACGTCTGTCGGCGGTTGCTGCTGATGTCGGGCGAGCGCGTCGCGAGCGCGCAGCGCCAGAGCGTTATTTTGCTGTACGGCATTTTCCAGCGCCTGTTTAAGCCGCTCCAGCCGCTGGCGCGTCTCTTCGTCGAGCAGAGCGGCGAGAAAGGCCTGCTGGTCGGCAAACGGGCTGCTGGAGAGGGCGGCAGCGAAGCGGGTTTGCGTCTCCCGCAGCGTTTCCTGCTGCTGGCTCTCCTGCTGGCTCAGCGTCCGCCACTGGCTTTGCAATGCCAGACAGTCGTCATGCACCTGACGCCAGCCCGTCAGCGGCGCCGGATCGGCTATCTCGTCCGTTGACGGAAGGGGCTCCGGCTCTGTCGGTGGAAGTGTTTCCAGCAGCGGCGTCAGCTGTTGAAGCTGCTCCTGAAGCGCGACGGATTGGTTCTGTTGTTCCTGCCACAGGCGGCTCTCGGCTTCCCGCTGCGCCAGCCACTCCGCCGTCCGATCGGCCTGCGGAACGCTGAGCGCGAAGGGCGAGAGTTCTGTCTCCAGCTGCGCGCGCCGTTGTTCCTGCTCCTGCTGGAGCTGCCTGAGCTGTTGCTCGCCCGCCTGCTGCCGGGCCTGCCAGGCCAGTCGCTGCTGGTGCTGATACAGCTGCTGTTCGCTCTCTTGCTGGGCCGCCAGCCAGCCGGGAATATCATCCTGCGGCTGCAGGTCGCAATGGAGTCCGCTGACGGTTGTCTGCCATTGTGAGGTGAGCGCTTGCTCCTGCTGAAGGAGAGAGTCCAGCTCTTCTTTCTCTTTAACCTGTTGTTTAAGCAGTGCCTCAAGCTGGCCGCGCAGCTGGGCGCCTTCTTCCGCCAGCTGTTTGACTTCACGCTCCAGACTATCCCGGCGGGCCTGATTCACGCCGGGCTCCAGCGCCCGGTATTGTGCGACGGCCGGGTGTTCGCTGGAACCACAGAGCGGACAAGGGGCTCCGGGCTGCAGGCGAGCGCGCTCTTCCTCCAGCCCGACAATGCGCGCTTCCAGCTCACAAATAGCCTTCACATCGCTGAATTGCTGATGTTTTTCTTTGTAGGCCAGGCGGCGCTGGGCCAGGGTTGTTTCCAGCTTTTCCTGTTCCTCACGACGGGCCTGCTCCGTGGTTTGCAGCTGCTGCTGACGCTGGCGAAGCGGCAACAGGCGGCTATGCAGCGTCGAAAGCTGCTGGCGTAACGGGCGGGCGGCGGCGTGCTGCGCCAGGCTGGCGGTGACCTGGTCGGCATCCAGCGTCAGCGTCGCAGGCGGCAGCTCTGCCAGCTTGCGGGCGATTTCCGCCAGGCTCTGTTGCACGACGTTCTGTTGCCGGGCATCGCTCGCCTGCTGCTGGAAGACGGCCCGCCAGCCCGCCAGTGAGTTTCCCCACTGGCGATAGCGATCGTGTTCGTTAAGCCACAGGTTGAGGGCGTGATGGGCATCCTGCAAGCGGGTCATCTGCCGGCTGGCGGCAAGGCGGATCCCGGCGCGCAGCCGCAGCCTGTCCTGTAAGCGAGTATTCACTTCCTCCACCTGGCGGTGGGTTTGCGCCAGCGCGGCGCTTTGTTCCTGCTGTCGGGTCCACAGCGGACGAAGCTGCTCTGCCGGCTGCGCGTTGAGCAGCGCTGCAAGCTGCGGCTGGGCCTGATCCAGCGCCTGCTGCGCGTCCTGCAGCCGGACCTGAGCCTGCGAGGCTTCCGCGCTGAGCTCCTGCTGGCGCAGCAGCCACTGCTGCGCGGCCTGCAGGCGGGCTTGCTCCGAAAGCTGTAGACGCTCTTCATCAGTAAGTGCTTGCAAACTTTGCTGTAGCGCCTGCTGTTGCTCATCACTCAGCAGCAGAACGCCGGAGGCCTGGGCCTGAAGTTTCTCCAGTTCGTTGCGGGCAAGCTTATGCTTTTCAAACACCTGTGCTGAAATTTGGCCGTAGATTTCGGTGCCGGTCAGCTCTTCCAGCAGCTCAGCGCGTTCTTTTGGTTTGGCGTTGAGGAACGCGGCGAACTGGCCTTGTGACAGCAGCATTGAGCGGGTAAAGCGACCGTAATCCAGTCCGGTGAGCGAAGCGGTCAGTTCGAGCTTATCTTTGACTTTATCGGCAAGGATCTGCCCATCGTCGCAGCGGGCCAGCTCAACGCGCGGGGCCTGCAGGTTGCCCTCCGGCTGATTGCGGGCGCGGTTCTGGCTCCAGAAGGCGCGATAGGCCGTCCCTTTGACCTCGAATTCCACTTCCGCCAGACACTCGGCGGTATCGCGGGTCATCAGATCGTTTTGCGATTGCGACACGCTGCTCAGACGGGGCGTTTCGTGATACAGCGCGAGGCAGATCGCGTCCAGCAGAGTGGTTTTCCCGGCGCCGGTGGGGCCGGTGATGGCAAACAGCCCGTTGCTGGCGAACGGTTCTGCGGTGAAGTCGATTTTCCATTCGCCTTTTAACGAGTTGATATTTTTCAGGCGCAAACTCAGAATTTTCACAGGTGCTCCTCACCATTCAGACTATGCAGCGTTTCGTTGAACAGCTGCGTCAGGCGTAGCCGCTGCGCCTCTTCCAGCGTTTCCTGCGCCAGCCGGCGTTCAAACACCTCCTCGACCTGCAGTTCGCTCAGCGTCTCCCGCCGCTCTCCCGCCAGGATGCGTTCACGTTGGGCGCGGCTGCGGCGAACCAGCAGCACTTCCACCGGCAGATCTTCGGTCTGGGCCTGAATTTTTCGCTGAATATCATGGAGATATTCGTCACTGGTAATTTCAATATCCAGCCAGACGACCGGCTCATGAGGGGCGTCCCGCCACTGGGTAAGCTGTTCGCTGATGCTGGAGAAATCGCCTTTCAGCACTGCCAGCGGCTGCGTCACCGGCACCGTCAGAGGAAGCACCTCCGCCAGGTGCCCGTCGCTGAAGGTCACCAGATTGACGCTTTTGCTTTTGCCCGTCTCATCAAAGCTGAGGGCGATGGGCGAGCCGCTGTAGCGAATATGGTCGCTGCCGCCGATCTTCTGCGCCCGGTGAATATGGCCGAGGGCAACATAATCAACGGGGGGAAAATGGCTGGCGGGGAACGCCTCCAGCGTGCCGATGTAGATATCGCGCACCGCATCGCTCTTGCTGGCGCCAACGGTGGTCAGGTGGCCGCTGGCGACGATCGGCAGCGGACGATCGCCGCGCAGGGCGCAGGCGGCTTCGTACTGCTGCTGATAATAGTCGCTGATAGCGTTCAACAGCAGCTGCTGTTTTTCGCCGCCGGAGTGTCCGGCCTGGCTGGTGACCAGCTCGCGCGGGCGCAGGAAGGGGACCGGGCAAAATATGGCGCCGGGCGTGCCGTCGCGCTGCGGCAGAATAAAGGGAGCATGGCCGGCGCTGGCCACCACCGTGGTTTTCAGAAAGGCCAGAATATCGCGGGATTCATTTAGCGTCGCCACCGAATCGTGGTTGCCCGCCAGCACCACCAGCTGGCAGCCGGTTTGCTGAAGCTGAACCACGAATCGGTTATACAGCTCGCGGGCGTAGCTTGGCGGTGAGCCGGTATCAAAGATGTCGCCGGCGACAATAATGGCATCGACCTCGTGCGCCTGCGCGCTGGTCAGCAGCCAGTCGAGAAAGGCCGAGTGTTCGGCGGCGCGGCTCTTGCTGTAAAAATTCTGGCCAAGGTGCCAGTCAGAGGTGTGGATGATGCGCATAAGTATTCCCTGGCGAAAAAGCATAGGCGCATTATATACCTGTCATCCCGCAGGTTGCCCCTTTAACGCCAGCAGGATCGATTGTTACTCCTTGTCATTATTAAAAATCCGCTATCATATGACGGTCATTTTCTTCATAAATCTGTCACAAAACTGACGCATAATGGCGCCGCACTCTATACTGATGGCTAAAAAATACAGGGTAAATAATGGCGAGAAGAATTCTGGTCGTTGAAGATGAAGCTCCGATCCGCGAAATGGTCTGCTTTGTTCTTGAGCAAAACGGCTTTCAGCCCGTCGAGGCGGAAGATTATGACAGTGCGGTGAATCAACTCAATGAACCCTGGCCTGATTTGATTCTCCTCGACTGGATGCTGCCGGGCGGATCGGGTCTCCAGTTTATCAAGCTGCTCAAGCGTGAGGCGATGACCCGCGATATTCCGGTCGTCATGCTCACCGCTCGCGGTGAAGAAGAGGATCGCGTACGTGGTCTGGAAACCGGTGCCGATGATTACATCACTAAGCCTTTTTCACCGAAAGAGCTGGTGGCGCGAATCAAAGCGGTGATGCGCCGTATTTCGCCGATGGCGGTGGAAGAAGTGATTGAAATGCAAGGGCTTAGCCTTGACCCTTCCTCCCACCGCGTGATGACCGGTGAAAGTCCGCTGGACATGGGGCCGACGGAGTTTAAATTGCTACACTTCTTTATGACTCACCCGGAACGCGTCTACAGCCGCGAACAGCTGCTGAATCACGTCTGGGGGACCAATGTGTATGTAGAAGACAGAACGGTGGATGTGCATATTCGCCGTCTGCGTAAAGCGCTGGAACATAGCGGCCATGACCGGATGGTACAAACGGTCCGCGGCACGGGATATCGTTTCTCCGCCCGTTTCTGAATCTCGACAGGAGTGTGAACCGTGCTGGAACGGCTGTCATGGAAAAGGCTGGCGCTTGAGCTTTTCTTATGTTGTATCCCGGCCCTGATTCTTGGGGCGGTGGTGGGTTATCTGCCGTGGTTTTTACTGGCGGCAGTAACCGGACTTCTCATCTGGCATTTCTGGAATTTATTACGTCTTTCATGGTGGCTATGGGTCGACCGTAGCATGACGCCACCGCCGGGAAGAGGCAGCTGGGAACCGCTGCTCTACGGCCTTCACCAGATGCAGATGCGCAATAAAAAGCGCAGACGCGAACTGGGTAGTCTGATCAAACGCTTTCGTAGCGGGGCTGAGTCTTTGCCCGATGCGGTGGTGCTGACGACGGAGGAGGGGGCCATCTTCTGGTGTAATGGCCTGGCCCAGCAGATCCTCAATTTGCGTTGGCCGGACGACAGCGGACAAAATATTCTCAACCTCCTGCGCTACCCTGAATTTGCCCATTACCTCAAAAACAGGGATTTCTCAAAGCCGCTCAATCTGGTCCTCAATACTGCTCGTCATCTGGAGATCCGCGTCATGCCCTACAGCGACAAACAGTGGCTGATGGTGGCGCGCGATGTCACGCAGATGCACCAGCTGGAAGGCGCGCGGCGCAACTTTTTTGCCAACGTCAGCCATGAGCTTCGCACGCCGTTAACGGTACTGCAGGGCTATCTGGAGATGATGCAGGAGCAGGTGCTGGAAGGGATGACGCGCGAAAAAGCGCTGCATACGATGCGCGAGCAAACCCAGCGCATGGAGGGGTTAGTCAAGCAGTTGCTGACGCTGTCGCGGATTGAAGCGGCGCCGACGCTGGCCATGAATGACAAAATCGACGTGCCGATGATGCTGCGGGTGGTGGAGCGGGAAGCCCAGACGCTAAGCCAGCAGAAGCAGACGCTCCACTTCCACGTCGATGAGACGCTGGTGGTACTGGGCAACGAAGAGCAGCTGCGCAGCGCGATCTCCAATCTGGTGTATAACGCAATCAACCATACGCCAGCGGGGACAGAGATTACCGTCAGCTGGCAACGGGCGCCGCATGGCGCGTTGTTCAGCGTCGAGGATAACGGTCCGGGGATTGCGCCCGAGCACATTCCGCGTCTGACCGAGCGATTCTATCGCGTGGATAAGGCGCGTTCGCGGCAAACCGGCGGCAGCGGTCTTGGGCTGGCGATCGTCAAACATGCGGTGAATCATCACGACAGTCGTCTGGAAATTGAGAGTACGGTAGGCCAAGGGACGCGTTTTAGTTTCTTACTCCCGGAACGTTTAATTGCCAAAAAAAGCGCCTGAACGCACCCTTGTCAACATGACTTGCCAATGACCAGCTTCGGCTGGTCATTTTCGTTTGCAGTCACTTTTTAGCCGCGTAATTAATGAACGCCTGCTGCTTTTTTGTTCGCATGATTAGCCGGAGGTTTTCCTTAGATATGGTCAATAATCCCGCTCATAAAAATAGACTTAGCATAATCATCTGCTTTTGCGATCCCGCCTTGCATTAAAACGTTATAAGCGTTTAAATTGCCCCCCATGCAGTCGCAGACAGACTGTTTTTGCGTGGTAATTCAAAAAACAATTCTTTCCCACGCGTGTTCGGGAGCATATCCCGCTGATTTTTCCGGCAACCACCGCTGTATCCTCCCTCAGGGGAAGACACGGTATTTTCCGTTTGTTAACAACACCACATCCACAGGCAGTAATGAATTTATGACCCATCAGTTAAAATCTCGCGACATTATCGCGTTGGGCTTTATGACCTTCGCGTTGTTCGTTGGCGCAGGCAACATTATCTTCCCTCCGATGGTGGGTTTACAGGCTGGTGAACACGTCTGGACCGCCGCTATTGGCTTTCTGATTACCGCCGTGGGTTTACCGGTGCTGACGGTCGTGGCGCTGGCGAAAGTCGGCGGCGGCGTGGAAAGCCTGAGTACGCCGATCGGCAAAGTGGCCGGCATCCTGCTGGCCGTGGTCTGCTACCTGGCCGTTGGCCCGCTGTTTGCGACCCCGCGTACCGCAACGGTCTCTTTTGAAGTCGGGATTGCCCCGCTGACCGGCGACGGCGCGATGCCGCTGATGATTTACAGCGTGATCTATTTCGCGCTGGTGATCCTGGTTTCGCTCTATCCGGGTAAGCTGCTGGATACGGTGGGCAATTTCCTCGCCCCGTTGAAAATTATTGCGCTGATCATTTTGTCCGTTGCGGCAGTTATCTGGCCGGCTGGCCCGATCAGCAATGCGCTGGAAGCTTACCGCACCGCGCCGTTCTCTAACGGCTTCGTCAACGGCTATCTGACCATGGATACGCTGGGTGCCATGGTATTCGGTATCGTCATTGTTAACGCCGCACGCTCCCGCGGCGTAAGTGAAGCGCGCCTGCTGACTCGCTACACCGTCTGGGCCGGACTGATGGCCGGCGTGGGGCTGACGCTGCTGTATCTGGCGCTGTTCCGCCTCGGGTCTGATAGCGCGACACTGGTGGATCAATCCGCTAACGGCGCGGCGATTCTGCATGCCTATGTCCAGCACACCTTCGGTGGCGCGGGGAGCTTTATGCTGGCGGCGCTGATTTTCATCGCTTGTCTGGTCACTGCGGTGGGCCTGACCTGCGCCTGCGCTGAATTCTTCGCGCAGTATCTGCCGTTATCCTATCGCTCGCTGGTGTTTATCCTCGGTATTTTCTCGATGGCGGTCTCCAACCTGGGGCTGAGCCATCTGATTCAGATTTCGATTCCGGTACTGACGGCTATCTATCCGCCATGTATCGCCCTGGTGGTCTTAAGCTTTACCCGCAACTGGTGGCATAATTCGTCCCGCGTCATTGCGCCGGCCATGTTTATCAGCCTGATGTTTGGTATCATTGACGGCATTAAATCGTCGGCATTCGCGGACATGTTACCGGCCTGGACCTCGCGTCTGCCGCTGGCTGAACAGGGTCTTGCCTGGCTGATGCCTACCGCCGTGATGGTGGTTCTGGCAGTGATCTGGGACCGTGCGGCAGGACGTCAGGTGACTTCCAGCGCGCATTAACCGACGGTTTTAATCAGTGTTAAGCCACGGGACTTTGGGTCCCGTGGTTTTTTGTTTTTCAGGTAATCCTCTTTTGCGCCTGCTCCGGCGAAGGCCTGAAGAGAAAAACGGCATGGAATACGATGGAAAGTAGTAACAAACTTAAGCGCGGGCTAAGTACCCGGCATATCCGCTTTATGGCGCTGGGATCCGCAATTGGTACCGGCCTGTTCTATGGTTCAGCTGACGCCATTAAAATGGCGGGCCCGAGCGTCCTGCTGGCCTATATTATCGGCGGCGCGGCCGCGTATATTATTATGCGCGCGCTGGGCGAAATGTCGGTACATAACCCTGCCGCCAGCTCATTTTCCCGCTATGCGCAGGATTATCTCGGCCCGCTGGCGGGCTATATCACCGGCTGGACCTACTGCTTTGAAATTCTGATTGTCGCGATTGCCGACGTGACGGCTTTCGGAATTTATATGGGCGTCTGGTTTCCGACGGTACCGCACTGGATCTGGGTGCTCAGCGTGGTGCTGATTATCTGCGCCGTCAATCTGATGAGCGTTAAGGTCTTCGGCGAGCTGGAGTTTTGGTTCTCGTTCTTTAAAGTTGCCACCATCATCATCATGATTATTGCCGGTTTCGGCATCATTATCTGGGGTATCGGCAACGGCGGACAGCCTACCGGCATCCATAATCTGTGGAGTCACGGCGGCTTCTTCAGCAACGGCTGGCTGGGAATGGTGATGTCGCTGCAGATGGTGATGTTCGCCTACGGCGGGATAGAGATCATCGGTATCACCGCCGGTGAAGCGAAAGACCCGGAGAAATCCATTCCGCGCGCGATTAACTCGGTCCCAATGCGCATTCTGGTGTTCTATGTGGGCACGCTGTTTGTGATTATGTCCATTTATCCGTGGAATCAGGTGGGCACTGACGGCAGCCCGTTCGTGCTGACCTTCCAGCATATGGGCATTGCGTTTGCCGCCAGTATCCTTAACTTTGTGGTGCTGACCGCCTCGCTGTCGGCGATTAACAGCGACGTCTTCGGCGTCGGACGTATGCTGCACGGCATGGCCGAGCAGGGCAGCGCGCCGAAGATTTTCGCCAAAACCTCGCGTCGCGGGATCCCGTGGGTGACGGTGATGGTGATGACCGTTGCGCTGCTGTTTGCGGTCTATCTTAACTACATCATGCCGGAAAACGTCTTCCTGGTGATTGCGTCACTGGCCACTTTCGCCACCGTCTGGGTGTGGATCATGATCCTGCTGTCGCAGATTGCCTTCCGCCGTCGCCTGTCGCCGGAAGAGGCGAAAGCGCTGAAGTTTAAGGTGCCGGGTGGCGTCGCCACGACGGCCGTGGGTCTGGTATTCCTCGTCTTTATTATTGCGCTGATTGGCTACCATCCGGATACCCGTATCTCGCTGTACGTCGGTTTCGCCTGGATTGTGCTGCTATTGGCTGGCTGGAAGTTGAAAACTCGCCGCGACCGCCAGCTGGCGCAGGCACAGTAACGCTTCCCCGCGCCTGCCGGATTTGGCAGGCGCGTTCTCCACCCCCATTATCCTCCCCCAATAATTCCTGTGATGATGAGTCATACGCCGGTGGGCTGTGGCAAGGTGTGCCCATTCTAAAGAGAGAGGAATGACGATGTTGAAGGCATGGCACCTGCCTGTGGCTCCGTTTATCAAGGAGCAGCAGGAACGACTCTTTATCACTTTATGGCTCAGTGGCGACGATCTGCCGCAGCGGGTGACGTTGCGTGCGGAAGAAGATAATGAAGAGCTCTCGCTGCCGATGCACCGACTGCGCCAGGAGCCGCATCCGGGCGTCGTGGCGTGGCGGGGCGAAATCAATCTTGCCAGCGGCCAGCCGCGTCGGCGCTACAGTTTTAAGCTGCTGTGGGCGGATCGTCAGCGCTGGTTCACGCCGCAGGGCTTTAACCGTTTTCCGCCGGCGCGACTGGAACAGTTCGCCGTCGATCTGCCGGATAGCGGCCCGCAGTGGGTGGCCGATCAGGTCTTTTATCAAATTTTCCCTGACCGTTTTGCGCGCAGCGAGACACGAGAAGCGGAACAGGATCGGGTCTATCATCATCACGCCGCCGGGCGCGATATTGTCCGGAAATCGTGGGATGAGCCGTTAACCGGCGAAGCGGGCGGGTCGACGTTTTTTGGCGGCGACCTCGATGGGATCAGCGAGAAACTGCCGTATCTCAAGCAGCTTGGCGTGACCGCGCTCTATCTGAACCCGGTATTCGTCGCCCCCAGCGTGCATAAATACGATACCGAAGATTATCGCCGCGTCGATCCGCAATTCGGTGGCGACGGTGCGCTGCTGCGTCTGCGCCACAACACGCAGCGAGAAGGGATGCGTCTGATTCTTGACGGTGTGTTTAACCATACCGGCGATTCGCACGCCTGGTTTGACCGCCACCAGCGCGGCAGCAGCGGGGCGTGTCACCATGCCGATTCGCCGTGGCGCGACTGGTTTACCATCTCTCCTGAAGGGGAAGCACATAGCTGGCTGGGCTACGCCAGCCTGCCTAAGCTGGATTATCAGTCCGCAAGCCTGGTGAATGAAATCTACGCCGGAGAAGACAGCATTGTCCGCCACTGGCTGAAAGTGCCGTGGAGCATGGACGGCTGGCGGCTGGACGTGGTGCATATGCTGGGTGAAGGCGGCGGGGCGCGCAACAACCTGCGCCATATTGCCGGTATTACCGCGGCGGCGAAGCAGACGCAGCCCGAATCCTTTGTCTTCGGCGAGCACTTTGGCGACGCCCGCCAGTGGCTCCAGGCGGACGCTGAAGATGCCGCCATGAACTACCGCGGTTTTACCTTCCCGCTGTGGGGATTCCTCGCCAATACCGATATCTCTTACGATCCGCAGAAGATTGACGCGCAGACCTGCGTCGCCTGGATGGATAACTATCGCGCCGGGCTGTCGCATCAACAGCAGCTGCGGATGTTTAACCAGCTGGACAGTCACGATACCGCGCGCTTTAAGTCGCTGCTGGGCAAAGATGTCGCACGCCTGCCGCTGGCGGTCGTATGGCTGTTTTGCTGGCCGGGCGTCCCCTGCATCTACTACGGCGATGAAGTGGGCGTCGATGGCAACAACGATCCCTTCTGTCGTAAACCCTTCCCGTGGGATCCTGCCCTGCAGGATACCGTGCTGCTGGGACTGTATAAGCGGATGGCGAAGCTGCGCAAAGCCAATAAGGCACTGCGATACGGCGGCTGCCAGGTGATTTATGCCGAAGAGAACGTGGTGGTATTTGCTCGCGTGTATAAGCAGCTGCGTGTGCTGGTGGCCATCAACCGCGGCGAAGCCTGCGAAGTCGTTGTCGAGGATTCGCCGCTGCTGGACGTTGGCGAATGGCAGGTGAAAGAGGGCGCCGGCACGTTGCATGATGGTGTGCTGAGCCTGCCTGCTATTTCCGCCAGCGTCTGGTTCAGCCGTCAGGAGTAGAGCTGGTTCAGGAACGGGTCGCGGAGAATCGCCTCCCGCCACCAGCGCTGGGCGAGGCCGTCGTTGTCGCTGCGCCAGGCGATATAGGTGAGATCTTTCTCGCGGCAGGAGAGGACCGGCTTTTCTATCAGCTCTCCGTTCTCCAGCCACGGCTGCGCGATATGGCGAGGTAAAAAACCGCAGCCCAGCCCGGCGCGCAGCAGCGCCACCTTACTGGCAAAATCGTCGACGCGAATTTGCGGCTGTTCGGCGAGGAGATTGCTGTTGAGCGGATGGCAATAGCGGGCGCTGTCGCTAATCACCACCGCGCGATGCAGGCTCAGCTGCTTGTTATTGAGCGGCTGCGTCGCCTCGGCGAGCGGGTGAACGGGAGCGACAACGAAGACATTATCCAGCGCACCGACCATTTTCCACGACCATTCGGCGGAGGTGGGCGGTTCGTTGATGGCGCCGAGCATAATATCTGCGCCGTTGCGGGTCAGCTCTTCCCAGGATCCGGCCAGCGTATGGTGGGTAAAGTTGAGCCGGGTTTGCGGATTTTGCGCGTAAAAAGCGTCGATCAGCGGCAGCAGACGTTCAAAAGGGAAAGAGGCATCGAGCGCGATAGCCAGATCCCGCTCCCAGCCGGCTTCCAGCTGTACGGCCTGTTTTTCCAGATCTTTTGCGGCGTTAATCAGCAAACGCCCCTTCTCGAGCACCATTCTGCCGGTATCGGTAAACTTCGCCCGATGACCGCTGCGATCCAGCAGGGTGATATCCAGATCGCTTTCCAGCTTCTGGATCATATAGCTCAGGGCGGCAGGGGTCTTATACAACGACTCTGCGGCGGTGGCGAAAGATCCGTGGGTATCTAACGCGTCCAGAATCAGCAGAACATCAAGGTTTAAGCGCATCCATTACTTACCGGTTAACAAGGGTGACTCAGTTTTACCGAAGCCGGATGGTCAATGCCAGTGAATAATTTAGAACCCTTTCGCGTAAATTTTTGATTAGTATTGCTAACCAAACAGCCAACTTTTTATATTTTGACCCGATGGTCTTGCTCTCTTTCCGCCTTCATACCTCTGAAATTTATCGCCCGTAGCTTATGTATTTAGCAATAGCACGGAGAATTTCTTTAATAACTCGTTAGAAATAACTGACTATACTCAGCAGGCTTTATCCGTCACGATTCAGACCCACAGCAACTTGTTTTATATCTCTTTAACTCATTGATTAAGAAGGTATGTCATGTCTATTCGGGAACTGATCGATCCAACCAACTCGACCCTGATTTTTATTGACCATCAGCCGCAGATGTCGTTTGGCGTTGCCAATATTGACCGCCAGACGCTGAAAAACAACACCGTTGCCCTGGCTAAAGCCGGCAAAATTTTTAATGTTCCGGTTATTTATACTTCCGTTGAGACCAAAAGTTTTAGCGGCTATATCTGGCCAGAATTACTGGCGGTCCATCCGCAGGTTAAACCGATTGAACGTACATCGATGAACTCCTGGGAAGATGCCGCTTTTGTTGAGGCGGTCAAAGCCACCGGACGCAAAAAATTGATTATTTCTGCGCTGTGGACCGAAGTGTGCCTGACCTTCCCGGCGCTGATGGCTTTGGAAGAGGGGTTTGAAGTCTACGTGGTTACCGACACCTCCGGCGGCACCTCCGTTGACGCCCATGAACGGTCAATTGACCGCATGGTGCAGGCCGGTGCAGTTCCGGTCACCTGGCAGCAGGTCCTGCTGGAATACCAGCGCGACTGGTCACGCAAAGAGACGTATGACGCGGTCATGGATCTGGTTCGCGAACACAGCGGCGCTTACGGGATGGGCGTGGATTACGCCTACACCATGGTGCACGGTGCGCCGGAACGTAAAGCCTGAATACACTTCATCCTTCAGGCAGCCTCTTTGTTGGCTTCGTTGGCCCGCCCGGTCACTGAATTATGTCAGTTCCCGGGGACGTACAAGCTTGCCGCCTCGAGGCAGCATGAATGATTTTGTGTATTGTCATTGATGGAGAATAACGGCAATTTCCGCCATTCTCCGCAGCAAGGAGCCCGGTCATGACGCAACAGAAATCGGTGACCCTGGTAATAAGCCATACGCTCGATCCCGAGCACGGGGAACGCTATGAGCAGTGGTTAGGCAAAATTATGCCTGTCGCGGCAGAGTTTCCCGGCCATCTGGGCGCTAACGTGATTCGCCCGACCGCCGGGCAGAATTTGTGGAGCGTCATTATTCGTTTTGACACCATTGAACACCTCTATGCCTGGACGCAGTCAGAAACGCGTCGCGAACTGGTTGCGGAAATTGCGCCGCTGCTCAATGAAGGCGATCGCACGGAAGTGCGGACCGAACCCGCATTCTGGTTCACTCCACCGGCAGCGAATGTACGCCAGCCGCTACGCTGGAAGCAGTTTCTGATGACGCTGCTGGTGATCTTTCCCAGTACTAACCTGGTGCCCTGGCTGACCGGGATGTTCCTTCCCTCGTTGCGGGGAAGCCTGCTGCTGCATTTGATAAATGATGCCTGTGTGGTCGCGCTGGTGGTCTGGTTCTGGATGCCCATCGTGACCCGTCTGTTTGCTGGCTGGTTAAAGAAAAACTGAGTCAGCCTCCTGAAGGAGAGCGTTATGTCGCAAACTGCCACACTGATCCTGACCAACGGCCGAATTCATACCCTCGACCGCACGAACCCGCTGACCGAGGCGATCGCGATCGCCAACGGCAAGATCCTCGCCACCGGCAGCCGCGATCGGATCATGAGTTTTGCTGCGCAAGGGACGCAGATCGTTGATCTACAAGGCCATACGGTGATCCCCGGCCTGAACGATTCCCACCTGCACCTGATCCGCGGCGGGCTGAATTATAATCTCGAGCTGCGCTGGGAGGGGGTTCCGTCGCTGGCGGACGCGCTGCGCATGCTGAAAGATCAGGCCGATCGCACGCCGTCTCCGCAATGGGTGCGCGTTGTCGGCGGCTGGAGTGAATTTCAGTTCGCCGAACGGCGCATGCCCACCCTCGAGGAGTTGAACGCGGCGGCGCCGGATACGCCGGTATTTGTCCTCCATCTCTACGATCGCGCGCTGCTGAACCGTGCGGCGCTGAAAGCCGTGGGTTACACCAAAGAGACGCCGGATCCGGCCGGCGGTGAAATCGTGCGCGATAGCCGCGGTAACCCCACCGGGATGCTGATCGCCAAACCTAACGCGATGATTCTCTATGCGACCCTGGCGAAAGGGCCGAAGCTGCCGCTGGAGCTGCAGGTCAATTCGACGCGCCAGTTTATGCGTGAGCTGAACCGGCTTGGCCTCACCAGTGCGATTGATGCCGGGGGCGGTTTCCAGAACTACCCGGAAGATTATGAAATTATTGAACAGCTGCATGCGCAAGAGCAGATGACCGTGCGTATTGCCTATAACCTGTTTACCCAGCGGCCAAAACAGGAGCTGGATGATTTCGAACGCTGGACCGATATGCTGAAACCGGGACAGGGGACCGACTTTTTCCGTGCCAACGGCGCCGGCGAAATGCTGGTCTTCTCGGCGGCGGATTTTGAAGATTTCCTGCAGCCGCGTCCGGACCTGCCGGAAGGGATGGAAGACGAGTTGGAGCGGGTGGTACGCCATCTGGTGGAACACCGCTGGCCGTTCCGCCTGCATGCCACCTATGATGAATCCATCAGCCGGATGCTGGATGTTTTTGAGAAGGTGAACCGCGATATTCCGTTTAACGGCCTGCACTGGTTCTTTGACCATGCGGAGACCATTACCGAGCGGAATATTGAACGCGTGAAGGCGCTCGGCGGCGGTATCGCGGTACAGCACCGAATGGCTTTCCAGGGCGAATATTTTGTCGATCGCTATGGCAAAGAGGCGGTTAAGCATACGCCGCCGGTGGCGAAAATGCTGGCGCTGGATGTGCCGGTGGGACTGGGGACCGATGCGACGCGTGTCGCGAGCTACAACCCGTGGACCGCGCTCTACTGGTTGGTCTCCGGGCGTACCGTGGGCGGCATGGCGATGTATGACGACAGCAACCGTCTGCCGCGCGAGGTGGCGCTGGAGCTGTGGACCGCGGGCAGCGCCTGGTTCTCCAGTGAACAAGGTAAAAAAGGGCGTATTGAGAAAGATCAGCTGGCCGATCTGGTGGTGCTGTCCAAAGACTATTTCAGCGTGCCGGAAGAGGAGATCAAAGGCATTGAGTCGGTGCTGACGGTGGTCGATGGCAAAGTGGTTTATGCCGCAGGGCATTTTTCGCCGCTGGCGCCGCCGCCGATTCCTGTTCTGCCGGAGTGGTCTCCGGTGGTCAAGGTGCCGGGCCACTATCGTTCCGCTCCGCCTGCGGCGGCGAAAATCGGGGCGATAGTCCAGATGCACCAGTGCTGCGGCAGCTGCGGCGTGCACGGTCATCAGCATGATATTGCCCGTCAGTCGTCGGTGCCAGTATCGGACGAGCAGGCGTTCTGGGGCGTGATGGGCTGTTCCTGCTTTGCGTTTTAGCTTCTGACAGGTTAACGCGCTCCCCCGGCGAGGCCGCCGGGGGAGCGCGGAGCGCGACCACCTGATGACGCATCAACGATATGCCGGGCTTAGCCCCGGTTCTGAGAGCCAAATAGCTGGATCCGGCGGGCGACCATCTCGCGCACGGGCAGCAAGCCTTGGCGGATAACTTTGCGCGGATCGTTAATATCGTGACCGTTATCGGCGGCGAACAGCGCTTTCACGGCTTCGCACCAGGCGTACATATTCTCGGTGTTGACGTTAATTTTTGCCGTACCGCAGGCAATTGCTTTGCGCATATCGTCGTCAGCAATACCGGTCCCGCCGTGAAGTACCAGCGGTACTTTAACAAGCTCTGATATGGCTTTCATTTCGGCAAAGCCGAGTTTAGCCTTCCCTTTATAAAGCCCGTGCGTAGAACCGAGCGCTGCCGCGAGGCAGTCTACCTGCGTTTCGCTGACCAGGGTAAAGCACTCCTGCGGATCGGCATAGATAACCTCAGAATTCACGATGCCATCTTCACTGCCGGCAATGGTTCCCAGCTCGGCTTCAACGGAGATGCCTCTGCTGTGCGCCAGGTCGACCAGATGGCGGGTGATCGCCAGGTTTTCCGCAAACGGCAAATGGGAGCCATCAAACATAATCGAGCTAAAGCCGGCTTCAATGGCCGCTTCGCAGGCCTCGCGCGTGGTCCCGTGATCGAGATGCAATGCGACAGGAATATCAATCTGTAGATAGTCCATCGCATTGACCACGATGTCATGAATGCATTTCAGGCCCAGCATATGTTTTACCGTACCGCCGGAGACCCCCAAAATAATGGGTGAGCGGAGCTGTTGCCCGGTGCTTAATACGGCGCCAACCCATTCCAGATTATTAATATTGAACTGCCCTACGGCATAACCGTCCCGTAGGGCATGCTGAAGCATGTCCTTCATAGAAACTAACATAATCACCTCGGAATCAATTATTCATCAAAATACTGCGTTAAGTTTCTTTCGTAGCTGTTTAATGCATTATGAACAACGGCAAGATCCGGCATGGATTCACGAACACCTTTTTTCTCAATAGAGATTGCGGCGGTCAGGCTGGCAAAAAGAATAATATTATCGATATGCCATGAATAATGAACGCCGTAAGTGAAAGCACCATGAAAAACATCGCCGGCGCCGGTCGTATCGACGGCCTGACATTGCCAGGCGGGGACAATGTGCAGCATCCCGCTCTTTAAAAAGGCACAGCCTTTTTCTCCAAGAGTAATAAAAGCCTCACCCCGGCAGATTTTATTCAGTTCGAGCAGGGCTGTTTTTAGCTCTTTCTCAGTGCTCAGCTCGCGGTAGCTCATATAGTCTCTGGCGAAATGTTCGCTGACGACGAAATAATCAGTCCAGGCCGCCAGTTTGATATTACTGGCACGTAAGGAGCCGCCATCCATGACCACGCGGGCCGCGGGGAGTTTTTTAATTAAATACTCGCTGATTTCCGCTTCATGACCATCAATTAACAGGGTCACCGGTTCTTCTGAAGCAATAAGGCGCTGTGCGAGATCGTCAAGTTTCAGTTTTTGATCGTAGGTCAACGAAGGTGGCGTTTGCATTTTACGGGTAATAATGGTTCGCGAGCCCGTTAAACGGTTAACCAGCACCGATGCCAGCGGGGTGATCATCTCATCGGAAAAGACGATGTGGCTGGTATCGACTCCGGCCTGAGCAAATTCATCGACGATACGCTGACCGTAAATATCCGCATTGAGATGACCGATGTAATAGACATCCTCGCCCCATAATCCCAGCAGCCATGCGGCATTTGCCGCCGGACCGCCGCCGCTTTCAATAAAGTCGTGGCAGAAGTTTTTGGTGTTTTCCTGCGGCCACTCATTCAGAAAGAAGAACTGATCAAAACATGAAAATCCTATGGACAATATAGCCATAACTACTCCTGATAATGTCGTCAGCTGCGGGAAGAATGCTTCCCGCAGGGAAAAATGAAACCCTATTCATTTTTCTTATTCGCCGTGAGCGCTTCGTAGCTGAGCGTATCTCCTACCACGCGCACTGAGCGGAAGCAGAAAGGCACCAGCAGAGCGATGAGCAGGGCGAGGCAAATCAAATAGATGGTTATCTGGCCAAACTGGGTAAACGCATTACCGATAATGATGCCCCATACCGCGAAATCGAAATCGGCAAAGGTGCTGTTCTCAAAGCCCAGGCTGCCTAAAGCCGGGAGCAACATCGCCGGCAGGAAGGCGAGGAAGATGCCGCCAATGAACGAGGCAATGACGCAGCCGCGCTTGCCGCCCAGCTTGTCGGCGAAGACGCCGGAGGTCCCGCCGCAGAAGAAATGCGGCACCATGCCGGGAATGATTAGCGCCATACCGAAGGCGCCCAGCAGCAGCATTCCCACCAGACCACCGATAAAGGAGCTGATAAAACCGACGACCACCGCCGTTGGACTAAACGTAAAGAATACCGCGCAGTCTACGGCCGGAATCGAATCGGGAATCAGCTTCTGGCTAATCCCCTGGAATGCCGGTACCAGATCGCCAAGGATCAGACGCACGCCGTTGTAGACGATGGCGACGCCGACGGCAAACTGCAGCCCGGTCAGGATAGAGAAGATCAGCATGTTCTGATCCGTGATTGTCCGCAGGTATTCGGTGCCGGCCACGGCGCTACAGACAAAGTAGATAACGAACATCACGATCCCGGTAGTGACCGTGGTATCGCGCAGAAAGCCCCATTTTTCAGAGATTTCGGTATCGGCGAAAGAGTTCGCCGGGTTGCCGGTTTTGCTGGCGATCCACGCCGAGATGTAATACCCCAGAGAGCCAAAATGCCCCATCGCAATGCCGCCATCTTCGGTGACCTGCTTGGTATAGCGCTGACCGATTGCCGGGGAGATCGCCGACCAGGAGCCGAGTAAGAACCCGCCAATCAGTACCAGCATCCAGCCGCGGAATTCTGCCGCCTGCAGTACCGCAGAGAACAGACAGGCGAGGAAGAATGAGTGGTGACCGGTAAGGAAGATATATTTATACTTAGTGCAGCGAGCAATAAGCAGGTTAAAAATAAAACCTAACAGCAATATACTCATGGTTTCAACACCCAGTACCTTCTGGGCGACGGAAACAATAGCCTCGTTGTTAGGAATAACGCCACGAATATTAAATCCGGCTTCGATAATTCCGCCGAGCGGATTGAGGTTGGCAACGATAACCCCTGCACCGGCGCTGAGCATTAAATAACCGAGGATGGGCTTTAAGGTACCGGTGAGAAGTTTATTTCCGGGGGAGCGCAGTGCCACTAAACCGACAAATGCGATAATCCCCATCAGAAATGCGGGTTGGCTGAATATTTCTGATAAGAATGTAAGTATAGCCTGCATGATCGTATCCTTAGAGCCTATCCCATTAGGCTATTTTATTTGCCATTTTGGCCCTGGGCAGTGCTCAAAATCCTCACGTACTGCGTGTACGCTCCGGTTTTTCCGCGCTGTCCGTGTCCAAACTGGCTGCAACAATGTACGCCTGCTGGGGTAGGCTCTTAATAATGATTAAGAATGAGTTGCAGCAATTTTTGTCAGAGCGTCGGTAATATCTTCAGCAATTTTTGCTTTATGTACATAGCTGCGAATAATGGCGACCTGACAATGCGCAGGGAACTGATTGGCTAATTCTTTGATGGTGATATAGAGATCGGCTTTCTCTCCGACGGCATTAGCAAAATCAACAGAGGCGACGTCAGCTTTGATCCCTAATTCATCACATATTTTTTTGACATTGCTTGCGGCCATTAATGAACTGCCAATCCCGTTACCACAAACTGTTCTGATAACTAACATAATGACGACTCCATTTTATTGTGGATGAAATTGAATACGGCATTGATGTCATGCTCTTCGCGAAGGAACGACACAATATCTGATTCAATCAGTGTGGCGATTATCTGGATCATTTTTATATGGTTATCGGCGTCGGCGCCGGCGATACCGATAATGACGCTCACCGGGTCAAACTCTTCGTGACCAAAGTGAAGCGGCTGGCGGGTGGTGATTAAAGAAAAGCCGGTGCGGATGGCCCCCTTTTCGGGGCGCGCGTGGGGCATCGCCAGGCCGCTATCAATAACAATGGCGGGACCAAAATCCTTATAGACGTCGAGCATCGCGGTGATGTATTCGGGGCGACAAATTTGCTGGCGGGCAAGTAGCGTCCCGGATAATTCGATAGCCTGACTGGCGCTGGTAATGTTCTGATCAAGTGCGATTAACCGGCGATCAAAAATGATTTCCATAATCCAATCCTTAACGCATTTATTTTCTGAGTTAAATCATGACGAAATAGAACACAGGAAATCATGGTTCAGATCACATTTGAATTTTTAAACCTTGAAGTTGATCACAGCGAAATGATTTTTGCGTTATTTTTTTAGGGAAAATAACATTTATTATTATGTTAATTATCAATTAGTTATAATTTTGTATTCAATTATTGAAATAATATCAGGTGGGAAAGATTAAAAATAAGAGCGATTTATTTTTTAGAAGTGTTTTGCGTATCACAAATATCATGGCAGTTTTTTATCAAAGTTTGAGTTTGCTAACAAAAAAAGCCATCTGAAAAGCATGAGGGAGCGGCGACTGCGCGATAGAGCGCAAAATGTGCTGCGGCAGGAGATAAAAAAGGCCCGCATGCGCGAGCCTTTTTCTGAACATGGGCCGATTACAGGCTGGACACGTTCTCGGTCAGGTATTTAGCTACGCCTTCCGGAGAAGCGGCCATACCTTCTTTTCCTTTTTCCCACTGTGCCGGGCAAACTTCACCGTGCTCTTCGTGGAACTGCAGCGCGTCAACCATACGCAGCATTTCGTCGATGTTACGACCCAGCGGCAGGTCGTTAACCACCTGGTGGCGAACTACGCCGTTAGCGTCGATCAGGAACGAGCCGCGCAGCGCCACGCCTTCGTCCGGGTGTTCAATACCGTAAGCTTTCTGGATTTCACGTTTGATATCAGCAACCATCGCGTATTTAACCGGACCGATACCGCCCTGGTCTACCGGGGTGTTACGCCATGCGTTGTGAACGAATTCAGAGTCGAAGGAGACGCCAACGACTTCTACGCCGCGCTTCTGGAATTCTTCATAACGTTTGTCAAAAGCGATCAGCTCAGACGGGCAAACGAAGGTGAAGTCCATCGGCCAGAAGAACAGGACGGTTGCTTTACCGTTGGTGTGTTGTTTGAAGTTGAATTTCTCAACGATTTCGCCGTTACCTAAAACAGCTGCTGCGGTAAAATCCGGAGCCTGACGAGTGACCAGAACCATATGATTCTCCTGTTAATAATAAGGTTAATTGGAACGCAACGCGGGCAAGTATAGGGACAGGTTCATGCGAACTCAACGTGACGTTGACAATCAATGAGATAGGTTTTGCCTATCAATTTATATCGGAAAACGGTGTTCAGAATAGCCTTTCTGTGAGAAAGCGCAATCTTTATAGTTCGCGCCTGGTGGCCTGCGCCATCATTCGCGGATAAAAATGCCAGAACTGCTGCTCGAGTTTATCGTAGTGCGTATCCAGATCCTGCCAGGAGTCGCGCAGGGCATCAAGGCGCGGACGACGGCTGGCCATGCCGTTGAGGACGCGCTGAATAAAGTCCATATCTTCATAGCGTTCAAGCCAGCGCTCCGACCACAAATAGGCATTGAGATTCACGAAGCGCGGCGGCGAATCGGGTAATACCGGCGTGACCTGTGCCTGGGCATAGCGGACAAACTCGTTGAGCGGCATATCAGGTGAAATACGCGCCCAGTGATGCGACAGGAAGTGATCCCACATCACATCCAGCGTAATGGGCGCCACGCGGCGGGTCTGCGGGCGAAACCAGTCGCGCGCTGCTTTGACTTCCGGCAGATTATCGGTCATGACATCGATGCGCCGGTGCATAAAAATACCGTCGACAATGTCAGCCGGGTAGTCCGCCTGGGGATTGCCGCGAACGAAATCTGCCAGAAGATTGCCGGGCAGGGAGCTGTCGGCGAGATGGGCTAAGTGCAGGTGTGCAAGAAAATTCATATACCTTTTATCCTTCAAACTGCCTCTTTATTGGCTTCAGCTTCCCGGCTCATCTTTGAGCCTCGTCCTCTCGGACCGCCACTCCGCGGCGTTCAAATCTGTTCCTGACGAATTTGTCATTCAGCTGCCGCGTCGATGCATCTTGAATGGTTTTGTGTATAGATTATGTTATTCGTCCAGAGGGGTAAAGGTTGCAGGGAGGACGCCCCGGCACTAGACTACCCGCCTCTTTATTTAGTCTGAGCCACCGTCATGCGCGTTACCGATTTTTCCTTTGAACTGCCCGAATCCCTGATTGCCCACTACCCGCAGCCGGAGCGCAGTCGCTGTCGCCTGCTGTCGTTAGACGGTCCGACGGGAGCGCTGACGCATGGGACTTTCACCGATTTACTCGACAAACTTAACCCGGGCGATCTGCTGGTCTTTAACAATACCCGGGTGATCCCGGCGCGCCTGTTCGGCCGAAAAGCCAGCGGCGGCAAGATTGAAGTGCTGGTCGAGCGCATGCTGGATGACAAACGTATTCTGGCGCACATTCGCGCATCTAAAGCACCGAAGCCGGGCGCCGAGCTGCTGCTGGGCGATGATGAAAGCATCAACGCCACGATGGTGGCACGTCACGACGCGCTGTTTGAAGTCGAATTTAACGATGAACGTCCGGTACTGGATATCCTCAACAGCATCGGCCATATGCCGCTGCCGCCGTATATCGATCGTCCGGACGAAGACGCCGACCGCGAACTGTATCAAACCGTCTACAGCACCAGGCCGGGGGCCGTGGCCGCGCCGACCGCAGGCCTGCACTTTGACGATATGATGCTGGAGAAGCTGCGCGAGAAAGGGATTGAAATGGCGTTTGTGACGCTGCACGTTGGCGCGGGGACATTCCAGCCGGTGCGCGTGGAGACCATTGAAGATCACATCATGCACTCCGAGTACGCCGAAGTGCCGCAGGAGGTCGTTGATGCGGTGCTGGCGGCGAAAGCGCGCGGCAACCGGGTCATCGCGGTAGGCACCACCTCCGTCCGTTCGCTGGAGAGCGCGGCGCAGGCGGCGAAAAACGACCTGATTGAGCCGTTTTTCGGCGACACGCAGATTTTTATCTATCAGGGGTATCAGTACAAAGCGGTTGATGCGCTGGTGACCAACTTCCATCTCCCTGAATCAACTCTGATTATGCTGGTTTCCGCCTTTGCTGGCTATCAGCACACCATGAATGCCTACAAGGCTGCGGTAGAACAAAAATATCGCTTTTTTAGCTACGGGGACGCGATGTTTATCACGTACAATCCGCAGGCTATTTTTGAGCGTGTCGGGGAATAACTCCGCGACATGAGTGTTTAACGTCAGACTGTTTTTCTGACGCAGGAGTTAAAATGAAATTTGAACTGGATACCACCGACGGACGCGCCCGCCGCGGCCGCCTGGTGTTTGATCGCGGCGTGGTTGAAACGCCAGCCTTTATGCCCGTTGGTACCTACGGCACCGTAAAAGGGATGACGCCGGAAGAAGTTGAAGCCACCGGCGCGCAAATTATCCTCGGCAATACGTTCCACCTGTGGTTACGTCCGGGCCAGGAAATCATGAAGCTGCACGGCGACCTGCATGATTTTATGCAGTGGAAAGGGCCTATCCTGACCGATTCCGGCGGCTTCCAGGTGTTCAGCCTCGGCGATATCCGCAAAATTACCGAGCAGGGCGTCCACTTCCGCAACCCGATTAACGGCGACCCCATTTTCCTCGATCCGGAAAAATCGATGGAGATTCAGTACGATCTCGGTTCCGATATCGTGATGATCTTCGACGAATGTACGCCGTATCCGGCGGACTGGGATTACGCTAAGCGCTCGATGGAAATGTCGCTGCGCTGGGCGCAGCGCAGCCGCGACCGTTTTGACTCTCTTGGCAATAAAAATGCGCTGTTCGGCATTATCCAGGGCAGCGTTTACGAAGATTTACGTGATATCTCCGTTAAAGGTCTGGTAGATATCGGCTTTGATGGCTACGCTGTCGGCGGTTTGGCTGTCGGTGAGCCGAAGGAAGACATGCACCGTATCCTGGAGCACGTTTGCCCGCAGATCCCGGCCGACAAACCGCGCTATCTGATGGGCGTCGGCAAGCCAGAAGATCTGGTTGAAGGGGTGCGTCGCGGTATCGACATGTTCGACTGCGTCATGCCAACGCGCAACGCGCGTAACGGCCACCTGTTCGTCACCGATGGCGTGGTGAAGATTCGTAATGCGAAGCATAAAAGCGACACCGCGCCGCTGGATGCCGAGTGTGATTGCTATACATGTCGCAATTATTCACGCGCTTACTTGCATCATCTCGATCGTTGCAACGAAATATTGGGCGCGCGCCTCAATACCATTCATAACCTTCGCTACTATCAGCGTTTAATGGCTGGTTTACGTAAGGCTATCGAAGAGGGTAAATTAGAGGGCTTCGTGGCCGATTTTTACCAACGTCAGGGGCGACCTGTTCCTCCTTTGAACGTTGATTAATTTTAATAATGAGGGAATTTGAATGAGCTTTTTTATTTCTGATGCGGTAGCAGCAACCGGTGGCGCGGCGCAGGGTAGCCCGATGTCTCTGATTCTGATGCTGGTGGTGTTCGGTCTGATTTTCTACTTCATGATCCTGCGCCCACAGCAGAAGCGCACCAAAGAACATAAAAATCTGATGAACTCTATCGCCAAAGGCGATGAAGTGCTGACGAATGGCGGCCTGGTAGGTCGCGTCACGAAAGTGGCTGAAAGCGGATACATTGCTATCGCGCTGAACGATACCACTGAAGTGGTTATCAAACGTGACTTCGTCGCTGCCGTTCTGCCGAAAGGCACCATGAAGGCACTGTAATCCACTTTTCCCTAAGGGAACTGCCGTGTTAAACCGTTATCCTTTGTGGAAGTACATCATGCTGGTCGTCGTCATTATCGTCGGCCTGATGTATGCGCTCCCCAACCTGTATGGTGAGGATCCGGCCGTTCAAATCACTGGCGCGCGCGGTGTCGCCGCCAGTGAGCAAACGCTGATCCAGGTCCAGAAAACGTTACAAGAAGAAAAAATTACCGCTAAGTCTGTGGCACTGGAAGAGGGCGCAATCCTTGCGCGCTTCGACACCACCGATGTCCAGCTGCGCGCACGTGAAGTGCTGGTGGACGTGTTAGGTGATAAATACGTCGTGGCGCTGAACTTAGCTCCGGCGACTCCTCGCTGGTTAGCGGCTATCCATGCCGAGCCGATGAAGCTGGGTCTTGACCTGCGCGGCGGCGTACACTTCCTGATGGAAGTGGATATGGACACCGCGCTGGGAAAACTGCAGGAACAAAATATCGACAGCCTGCGCAGCGAGCTGCGTGAAAAAGGCATCCCTTACTCCACCGTGCGTAAGGAAGACAATTATGGTCTGAGCATCGCTTTTCGCGATAGCGCCGCACGCGATCAGGCCATCTCCTGGCTGAGCCCGCGTCACCGCGATCTGGTTATCTCCACGCAGGGCGCTACTGGCCTGAAAGCGGTGATGACCGATGAGCGCCTGAAAGAAGCCCGCGAATACGCCGTGCAGCAGAACATCAACATTCTGCGTAACCGTGTTAACCAACTGGGTGTTGCCGAGCCGCTGGTACAGCGTCAGGGCGCCGACCGTATCGTGGTTGAACTGCCGGGTATTCAGGATACCGCTCGGGCGAAAGAAATTCTTGGCGCTACGGCGACGCTGGAATTCCGTCTGGTTAACAGCAACGTTGACAGCGCCGCAGCCGCTTCCGGTCGTGTCCCTGGCGACTCTGAAGTGAAAGATACCCGTGAAGGTCGGCCGGTTGTGCTGTACAAGCGCGTGATTCTGACCGGTGACCATATCACCGACTCCACTTCCAGCATGGACGAGTTCAACCAGCCGCAGGTTAACATCTCGCTGGACAGCGCCGGCGGCAACATCATGTCTAACTTCACCAAGGACAACATCGGCAAACCGATGGCGACCCTGTTCGTGGAGTACAAAGACAGCGGTAAGAAAGATGCCAACGGTCGTGCCATTCTGGTGAAAGAGGAAGAGGTGATTAACATCGCCAACATCCAGTCTCGCTTGGGTAACAGCTTCCGTATTACCGGTATCAGCAACCCAAATGAAGCGCGTCAGCTCTCTCTGCTGCTGCGTGCGGGTGCGCTGATTGCGCCGATTCAGATCGTTGAAGAACGTACCATCGGCCCGACTCTGGGTATGCAGAACATCAAGCAGGGTCTGGAAGCGTGTCTGGCCGGTCTGGTGGTGTCTATCCTGTTCATGATTTTCTTCTATAAGAAATTCGGTCTGATCGCGACCTCTGCGCTGGTGGCTAACCTGGTGCTGATCGTCGGTATCATGTCCCTGCTTCCTGGGGCCACGCTGAGTATGCCGGGGATTGCGGGTATCGTGTTAACCCTTGCGGTAGCGGTCGATGCTAACGTACTGATCAACGAACGTATTAAAGAAGAGTTGAGCAACGGACGTTCCGTTCAGCAGGCGATTGATGAAGGTTACCGGGGCGCATTCAGCTCGATCTTCGATGCGAACATTACGACGTTGATCAAAGTTATCATCCTGTACGCGGTCGGTACCGGTGCAATTAAAGGGTTTGCGATTACTACCGGTATCGGTGTGGCAACCTCGATGTTTACCGCTATCGTCGGCACCCGTGCCATCGTGAACCTGCTGTACGGCGGCAAGCGCGTTAAAAAGCTGTCTATCTGAGGAGTGCGTTGTGGCACAGGAATATACTGTTGAACAATTGAACCACGGCCGTAAAGTCTATGACTTTATGCGCTGGGACTACTGGGCTTTCGGCATTTCAGGTTTTCTGCTGATTGCCGCCATTGTCGTGATGGGCGTGCGCGGTTTTAACTGGGGTCTGGATTTCACCGGCGGTACGGTGATCGAAATTACCCTCGAAAAACCGGCCGAACTGGACCAGATGCGCCAGGCGCTGCAGAAGGCGGGCTTTGAAGAGCCGCAGGTGCAGAACTTCGGCAGCAGCCGCGACATTATGGTACGTATGCCGCCGGTACATGATGCCAACATCAGTCAGGAGCTGGGCAGCAAGGTCGTTAACGTGATTAACGAATCGACCAGCCAGTCCGCGACGGTTAAGCGAATCGAGTTCGTGGGGCCGAGCGTCGGGGCTGACCTGGCGCAAAGCGGCGCGCTGGCGCTGCTGGCGGCATTAATCTGTATCCTGGTGTACGTTGGTTTCCGTTTCGAGTGGCGTCTTGCCGCCGGGGTCGTTATCGCTCTGGCGCACGACGTGGTCATTACGATGGGCATCCTCTCGCTGTTCCATATCGAGATTGACCTGACTATCGTCGCCTCGCTGATGTCGGTTATCGGCTACTCGCTGAACGACAGCATCGTGGTATCTGACCGTATCCGTGAAAACTTCCGTAAGATCCGCCGCGGTACGCCGTATGAGATCTTCAACGTGTCGTTGACCCAGACGCTGCATCGTACCTTGATCACCTCCGGAACCACGTTGGTGGTGATCCTGATGCTGTATCTCTTTGGTGGCCCGGTTCTGGAAGGCTTCTCGCTGACCATGCTGATCGGTGTCTCCATCGGTACGGCCTCGTCTATCTACGTGGCGTCCGCACTGGCGCTGAAGCTGGGCATGAAGCGTGAGCATATGCTGCAGCAGAAGGTAGAAAAAGAAGGGGCGGATCAGCCGTCAATTCTGCCGTAAATCCGGCGCGTTCCGATAAAGCAATCCCGGTCGCAAGGCCGGGATTTTTTTATTACAGCCCGGCCAAATTTCGCTACTCTCCACTCATTAGCTTAATGAGATGGAGATCCCCCATGTCCGCCATAGTCCTTTCTGCCGTCGCCGAACCCACCGTCTGGCACGATGTGCCTTCCGTTACGCTCAGCGATCAAACGCTACGCCAGCGTAAAGCCAGGGTACTTGCGCAAATGCGCCGGCATGACTACGACACGCTGATCGTGTATGCCGATAAAGAGCACGGCGGAAACTTCGAATATCTCACCGGCTTTATCCCTCGTTTTGAAGAAGCATTGCTGGTACTGCATCGCGAAGGGGAGGCGGTGCTGGTGCTGGGCAATGAAAACCTCAAGCTGGCGGCCTTTGCCCGGCTGGAAAACCGGGTGATCCATGCGCCGTGGTTCTCGTTGCCGAATCAACCCATGAGCAATGAAAAGAGTCTGCCTCAGCTGCTGCAGGATGCCGGTATTAGCAGCGGGAAAACGCTGGGCCTGGTAGGCTGGAAGCTATTCACCGGCAGCGCTGACGACCGTTCACAGATGTTCGATCTGCCTGCTTTTATCGTTGACGCCATTCGGCAGGCTGCAGGGCCGCAGGCGGTTGTGGTCAATGCCACGGCAATATTTATCGCGCCAGATGGCGGAGTGAGAACGGTAAATTCAGCCAATGAGCTGGCGCATTATGAATATGGCGCCAACCTGGCGTCGACGGCGATCCTCACGGCTTTGAATGCCATCGAGCCGGGGAAAACGGAAAAACAGATCGGCGCGCTGCTGGCAGCAGAAGGCCAGCCCAACAGCGTGGTGATGATTGCCGCTACCGGCGATCGTTTCGCCGATGCCCGTCTCTATCCTGGCGATAAGGTTATCCGTCGCGGCGATAAGTTTTCGCTCACTACCGGGTTTAAAGGCGGCTTAAGCAGCCGGGCAGCCTATGTAGTCGGCGATGAAACGGAGCTGGCGCCGGAGGTGGCGGACTACCTCGATGTGGTGGCGAAGCCCTATTTCCGGGCGGTAGTCAGCTGGCTGGAGAACCTGCGTATCGGTATGCGCGGCGGTGAGATGTATGATCTTATCGAGCGGGTGTTACCGAAAGCAGAGTATCACTGGCATTTGAACCCCGGCCATCTGGTCGCCGACGAAGAGTGGCTGTGTTCTCCTGTAGGGCCGGACTCTCAGGCCAGTATCCGCAGCGGCATGCTGCTGCAAATCGATATTATCCCCTCACGGGCGGGCTATGCCGGGGCCAGTATTGAAGATACCGTAGCGGTTGCGGATGAGGCGCTACGTGAGGAGCTGGCGGAGAACTGGCCGGCTCTCTGGCAGCGCATCGTTACCCGGCGGGCCTATATTCGCCAGCAGCTGGGGATTGTCCTGCCGGAGGAGGTCCTGCCGCTATCGAATACCGTTGGCTATTTACGTCCCTGGCTGCTGGATAAGCAGCGGGCCCTGGTTTGCTCGGCGGGTTAATCGCAGACGGCGATCGCTCCTGACAGTACGCTGTCAGGAGCCCTGCCATACACTCCTCCTGAACCCAAACAATGGACAGGAGGATGTATGAACAACGTAATTAACTGGTTTGAAATTCCGGTCGCCGACATGGATCGTGCCGTGGCGTTTTACGAGCCGGTGCTGCAGGTGACGCTGCGTCGGGAAAATATGGATTGTGCCGAAATGGCCGTTTTTCCGTATCAGGATCCGGCCCCCGGCGGCGCGCTGGCGAAGTTTGACGGGGTTAAACCTGCCGATCAGGGATGTATTATCTATCTTCATACTGACAATCTGGCCGCCACGCTCGACCGCGTGAATTCCGCTGGCGGGAGCTGCGTCTTTGGCCCGCTTGAGCTGTCGAACGATATTGGCACCATCGCGCTGTTTATGGATAGCGAAGGTAACCGGATTGGCCTCCATCAACCTAAATACCTGTCCCATTAATGCGTTTGACGCCTGCGGGACGGGCCTGACCATGAGATAAGCTAAAAATGAGCCGACGCGCCGACCGCCTTTTTCAAATCGTGCAGATCCTGCGGGGGAGAAGATTAACCACCGCCGGACTGCTGGCGGAGCGGCTCGGCGTATCGGAGCGCACCATCTACCGGGATATCCGCGACCTGTCGCTCTCCGGCGTGCCGGTGGAGGGTGAGGCCGGAAGCGGATATCGCCTGCTGGCAGGCTACAGCTTACCGCCTCTGATGCTGACGACCCAGGAGTCGGAAGCGCTGGTGGCCGCGATTCGGCTGCTGCAAACCTGGGGGGGCGAATCGCTGTCCCAGGCACTGGAGTCGGCTCGGGAAAAGATGCTCGCGATTTTACCTGAGGAGAGTCGGCGTAAGGCCGAACAATCGCGGCTATTTGCGCCGGATTTTGGCGCCCAGGGCTACAGTAAGGCACAGTTTGATCTGGTGCATCGGGCGGTTTCCGGTCAGCGGGTGCTGGCGCTGCACTACCGCGACGAAGCGGGAAAGGTGTCGCAGCGCGAAGTGCTGCCGCTGGGGCTCTTTTTCTGGGGCGAACGCTGGCTGCTGGTGAGCTGGTGCGAGCTCCGCGACGATTACCGCTGCTTTCGTCTCGATCGCTGCCTGGACGTGGCTGCTACCGGGCGCCTTTTCAGCGAGCGGGCCGACCGTTCATTGAGTGATTTTCTGCGTAAGGTGAGGTGCGAGGAGCGTGAGCCATAATGCGCGTCAATCGATATCCCCGGCGCAGAGGCCGGGGACCATCAGGCAGGATTAGAAGTTGTAACCCACCACGAAGTAACCACCCCAGCCGGTAGAGCGTACGTTGAAGTCGCCATCGCCGAAGTTGAGCTTCGCATCATCGGCCCACTGACCGCCGTTATGCCAGTAACGGGCCACAACGGAGTAGTGCCAGTGCGCGTAGTTCAGCGCCAGGATGTGGCTGGAGGCGATGGAGTTGCTGGTGCGCGCGTGCTTGCCGTTCATGTCATAGAAGTTGTCATCGCCCAGATCGGAACCCCAGTCAAAGTTGGTGAAGCCGATGTAGCTCAGCGAGCCGCCCCACAGGTCGGTCAGCGGGACAAAGTATTTCACTTTGAAACGGTAGCCGTCCCATTCGTTTTCGTTGGATGCGCCATAGTTCTGCCACTGATATTTCGCATAGACGTTCAGAGACAGGCTCATCGGCAGACCGGTATCGATATCGGTACCCAGACCCATATACCAGGTGCTCTGCTCCTGAGAATCGTTACGACCCATATCGTAGATATAGTTGTTCGCGAAATACCACTCTTTGAACGGGCCGAAGCTGAGATCGGTGTTGGTCAGCTTATCGATAGAGAAACGCGGTTCGATTTCCATAAACAGCGGAGAACCGTTGTTCCAGATACCTTTTGCCGTGCTGTTGCCGCCAAAGAACACCGGCGCATCGATATAGCCATAGAAATCAAACCAGTCTTTTTTAGCAAACGCTTCGTATTCCAGATAGGTATCGTTACGGATTTGCGGTCCAAAACGGGTGTGGTAGCTACCCACCACGTTTACACTCTGGTGCCACCAATCAGACAGGTACTGCGGTTTTTCGTTTTCTGCCGCGCCAGCAGTGAACGATGTGGACAGCGCCAGTACGGCGCCTGCTGCCAGTAATGTTTTTTTCATAATGATGCCACTGTTTAAATTAAGCCAAAAGGCGTTAAGAACGTTGCCGAAGCGTTTCTAAATATTTCGTCTTTCTGTGGGGGTCTATTATAGAAATCATTGCTCACAAAAATACGTGTTGTTTCACATAACGTAAACATACGTAATCGATTGCGTTCACGATTCTATGCATTTCCTGACAGAATGCCACTGAAATTCATCCATACAGTCAATTTTTACTGAACTGTTTAGAAAAATTGTAAATGGATTTCTGGACGGGGGCCCGGGTGTCGGCGACACCCGGTGAAGGGGATTATTGTGCGGTGGCGGGCTGGATATCGTGAATGCGCAGGAAGCCGAGCTGCTCCGGCGTGATGCCGTTCAGACGTAGCGGAATATCAACGTCGCTCGGCGCCAGGATGCTGGCGGGGGCGCTAATCAACCGATCGTGCACGTTAACTTCCTGATAATTCTGCGTGGTGCCGCTGATTTGCCCCCAGGCAACGGTGGCGCTAAACGCCGGTAGCGGGTCGTTTGATTCCCCCTGAATACGCAGCGTCAGGCGGGTACCGTCGGCGTCGGCGGCAATATCACGCAGCGACATACGCAATGTGCCGATTTGGCTTTCGAGGCGCGCCGGAGTCCTGGCGCCGGGCAAAAGATAAACGCCGCTGGTGGATTTCGCATTCAGAGCGTTTTGCTGGCTAATTTTCACCGTCTGCTGATTAAGCTGAGTCATCTCTTTGCTCAAGGTGCTTACGCTTTCATGCATTTGACGGACTTCGCTTTGCTGAGCGCAGGCGCTGAGTGTGAACAGCGTGGTCAGCATCGCCAGCTTCAAATAACGTCTTGTCATGGTCATGGATTCCGTTTTCAGGGGATACTTTATGGTAGATCGTCTCCGTCCACGAGCCATAGATCCTTTGTCTCAAAAGCTCTTTCTTTGTTGTCGGGGCACTTCGCGGTAAACTACCCGTCAGTTTAACTTCCTGTCAGGACGCGCTATGCATTGCCCTTTCTGTTTCGCCGTAGATACCAAAGTGATCGACTCTCGTCTGGTGGGTGAGGGCTCTTCTGTGCGTCGTCGTCGGCAGTGCCTGGTTTGTAACGAACGTTTCACCACCTTCGAGGTGGCAGAGCTGGTGATGCCGCGTGTGGTCAAGAGCAACGATGTGCGGGAGCCCTTCAATGAAGATAAGCTGCGCAGCGGAATGCTGAAAGCGTTGGAAAAACGGCCGGTCAGCGCCGATGATGTGGAAATGGCGCTCAATCATATCAAAACCCATTTACGCGGTACCGGCGAGCGCGAAGTCCCGAGCAAAATGATCGGCAACCTGGTGATGGAGCAGCTGAAAAAGCTCGATAAAGTTGCCTATATCCGCTTTGCTTCCGTCTATCGCAGTTTTGAAGATATCAAAGAGTTCGGCGAAGAGATCGCCCGCTTACAGGACTAAGCCATGCATGATGAAATGTACATGGCGCGAGCGCTTAAGCTGGCGCAGCGCGGGCGCTTTACGACCCATCCCAATCCGAATGTCGGCTGTGTGATCGTCAAGGACGGCGAGATTGTCGGCGAAGGTTTTCACTATCGTGCCGGCGAGCCGCATGCGGAAGTTCATGCGCTGCGCATGGCCGGCGAAAAAGCCCGGGGCGCCACTGCCTATGTGACGCTGGAACCCTGCAGTCATCACGGCCGAACGCCGCCGTGCTGCGACGCGCTGATTGCCGCGGGCGTTACCCGCGTCGTGGCCGCCATGCAGGACCCTAACCCGCAGGTGGCCGGGCGCGGCCTGTATCGCCTGCAGCAGGAAGGAATTGACGTCAGCCACGGCCTGATGATGGGCGAAGCCGAAGCGCTGAACAAAGGCTTTCTTAAGCGGATGCGCACCGGTTTCCCTTACATACAGCTAAAAATGGGCGCTTCGCTGGATGGTCGCACCGCGATGGCCAGCGGCGAAAGTCAGTGGATTACCTCGCCGCAGGCGCGACGCGACGTGCAGCGCCTGCGTGCGCAAAGCCATGCGATCCTGACCAGCAGCGCGACCGTCCTGGCAGACGATCCGGCATTAACCGTACGCTGGGAAGAGCTCGATGCCGATATTCGCGCCCGCTACCCGCAGGAAAATCTGCGTCAGCCGCTGCGTATTGTGATCGATAGCCATAATCGCGTTACTCCTGAGCACCGCATCGTGCAGCAGGCGGGAGAGACGCTGTTTGCCCGCACTCAGGCCGATGATCGCAGCTGGCCGGAAAGCGTGCGAACGCTGATCGTGCCGGAACATAACGGCCATCTCGATCTGGTGTTACTGATGATGCAGCTTGGCAAACAGCAGGTTAACAGCATTTGGGTGGAAGCGGGCCCGACGCTCGCCGGCGCGCTGTTGCAGGCCGGACTGGTGGACGAGCTTATCGTCTATATTGCGCCTAAACTGTTAGGCAGCGACGCACGCGGGCTATGCGTGCTGCCGGGGCTTGAGAAACTGGCCGATGCCCCCCATTTCAAATTCAACGAGATACGCCAGGTAGGCCCCGATCTTTGCCTGCATTTAGTGGGCGCATGATCTCCCCCTGGCAAGGGAAAACAGCATCGCTACGCGAAATCATTCAAGATGCGTCGAGGCAGCCAACCCGAGAACCCCCGCTTGCTTACAGCGGTAAGCAAGCGGGATCGACAGGCGCAGCCAACGCGGAGGCAGTTTGAAGGATGAAGTGTATAAATTATTATGATAGAATCCGCCCCCCTTGCGGGGCTATATGAACCCGAAGGAAGAGTATGAACATTATTGAAGCTAACGTTGCTACCCCGGACGCTCGCGTCGCCATCACCATTGCGCGTTTCAACAACTTTATCAATGACAGCCTGCTGGAAGGTGCTATTGACGCACTCAAGCGCATCGGTCAGGTAAAAGATGAAAATATTACCGTTGTTTGGGTTCCAGGCGCGTATGAGCTGCCGCTGGCGGCTGGCGTGCTGGCTAAAACCGGTAAATATGACGCAGTGATTGCTCTGGGTACGGTGATTCGTGGTGGTACCGCGCACTTTGAATATGTGGCTGGCGGAGCAAGCAATGGCCTCGCACATGTCGCGCAGGACAGCGAAATCCCGGTAGCCTTTGGTGTTCTGACGACAGAAAGCATTGAACAAGCCATCGAACGCGCTGGTACCAAAGCCGGTAACAAAGGCGCAGAAGCTGCGCTGACCGCGCTGGAAATGATTAACGTATTGAAAGCCATCAAGGCCTGAATTTTTTTGTAAGGGGAATTCCGTGAAACCTGCTGCTCGTCGCCGCGCCCGTGAGTGTGCCGTCCAGGCGCTTTACTCCTGGCAGTTGTCCCAGAACGACATCGCTGATGTTGAATACCAGTTCCTGGCGGAACAGGATGTCAAAGATGTCGACGTTCTGTATTTCCGCGAACTGCTGTCCGGAGTGGCGACTAACAGCGCATACCTCGACGGCCTGATGAAGCCGTACCTGTCCCGCCTGCTTGAAGAGCTGGGTCAGGTGGAGAAAGCGGTACTGCGTATCGCCCTGTTCGAGCTGTCTAAACGTGACGATGTTCCGTACAAAGTTGCGATTAACGAAGCTATCGAACTGGCGAAAACCTTTGGCGCCGAAGACAGTCATAAGTTTGTTAACGGCGTGCTGGACAAAGCAGCCCCGGCAATTCGTCCCAACAAAAAGTAAACTCCAGGCCGGGTCTCGCGGGATGTCATCCACGCAAGGTCCGGCCTTATTCTTTTCTTTTGCTGAGGCATAACGTATGGCATGCGGCGAATTTTCCCTGATTGCCCGTTATTTTGATCGCGTAAAAAGCATGCGTCTCGATGTGGAAACCGGCATCGGCGACGACTGCGCTCTCCTGAACATTCCCGAGAAAAAAACGCTGGCAATCAGCACCGACACCCTGGTGGCGGGCAACCATTTTTTACCTGATATCGATCCTGCCGATCTGGCTTACAAGGCGCTGGCGGTCAATCTGAGCGACCTCGCGGCGATGGGCGCCGAACCGGCGTGGTTGACGCTGGCGTTAACGCTACCGGAAGCGGATGAAGCGTGGCTGGCAGCGTTCAGCGACAGCCTGTTCATGCAGCTCAACTATTACGATATGCAGCTGATCGGCGGTGATACCACTCGCGGTCCGCTGTCGATGACCCTGGGTATTCACGGTTTTGTCCCGCCTGGGCGCGCTTTGAAGCGTTCCGGGGCGAAACCTGGCGACTGGATATACGTCACCGGCACCCCCGGCGACAGCGCCGCAGGATTGGCCATTTTGCAGGATCGTCTGGTGGTGGCGTCAGCCGCTGATGCCGACTACCTGCTGGCGCGCCATTTGCGCCCGATGCCGCGCGTATTGCAAGGACAGGCGCTGCGCGATCTGGCCAGCTCGGCCATTGATCTGTCCGACGGTCTGATTTCCGATCTGGGGCATATTCTGAAGGCCAGCGGCTGCGGCGCGCGGATCGATCTTGACGCAATGCCGTTATCCGATGCGCTGCTGCGCCATGCAGAGAGGGAGCAGGCGCTGCGCTGGGCGCTCTCTGGCGGTGAAGACTACGAACTGTGCTTTACCGTGCCTGAACTTAACCGCGGCGCGCTTGATGTGGCTATCGGCCAGCTTGGGGCGCGCTTTACCTGCATTGGACAGATTAGCGCCGAGGCGGACGGTTTGCAGTTGATGCAATCCGGTAAACCGGTCCAGCTGGATTTACAGGGGTACGATCACTTTGGTGCGTAGTAAAGATATCGCAAAAAGCCGCCTCAATATGCTGAATCCCTGGCATTTGCTGGCGACCGGTTTTGGCAGCGGGTTAAGCCCCGTGGTGCCTGGCACAATGGGCTCGCTGGCGGCGATTCCGTTCTGGTATCTGATGACCTTTCTTCCCTGGCAGCTCTATTCGCTGGTGGTGATGATGGGCATTTGTATCGGGGTTTATATCTGCCATCGCACGGCGAAAGATATGGGTACCCACGATCACGGGAGCATCGTCTGGGACGAGTTTGTCGGGATGTGGATCACCTTGATGGCGCTACCGACGCTTGACTGGCAATGGGTCGCCGCCGGGTTTGTGATCTTCCGCATTTTTGATATGTGGAAACCGTGGCCGATTCGCTGGTTTGACCGCAATATCCACGGCGGGATGGGGATCATGGTCGATGATATCGTCGCCGGCGTGATTTCGGCGGGCGTGCTGTATGTCATAGGCCATCACTGGCCGATTGGTCTTTTCTGAGCTCACTCCTCGGGTGAGTTTGCCCGGGCCAGTGGCCCGGGCGGCCCGCTTATTTAAAACCCACAATCGGATGCGGCTGGTACGGCGCTTCCAGCTTTTCTACCTGTTCAGGCGTCAGCGTTAAATCCACCGCGCCCAGCAGGTCGTCGAGCTGCTCCTGTCTGGAGGCTCCGACGATTGGCGCCGCGACGCCGGGTTTACTCAGCAGCCAGGCCAGCGCCACCTGGGCGCGATTGGCGCCGAGTTCTTCCGCCACTTCAGCAAGATTCTGCGCAATCTGCGCATCGTTTTCATCGGTTGCGCTGTAGAGCGATTTGCCAAACTCATCAGAGACCAGGCGGGCAGTGGTTTCGCCCCACGGACGGGTGAGGCGACCCCGCGCCAGCGGACTCCAGGGGATGACCGATACGCCAGCACGATGGCACAGCGGCAGCATCTCATTCTCTTCTTCACGATAGATCAGGTTGTAATGATCCTGCATGGTGACAAAGCGCGCCCAGCCGTTGCTCTCCTGAAGCTGCAGCGCCTGCGCAAACTGGCGGGCGTGCATCGATGAGGCGCCGATATAGCGTGCTTTCCCGGCCTTAACAACCTCATTTAGCGCTTCCAGGGTCTCTTCAATCGGCGTGCTGTAGTCCCAACGATGGATCTGCAGCAGGTCGACATATTCCATACCTAAGCGGCGCAGGCTGTCATCGATAGAGCGCAGGATCTGCGCACGCGAGAGGCCCTCCGGCAGATCCCCGACCTGGTGATACACCTTTGTGGCCACCACTACTTCGTCACGGCGGGCGAAATCGCGCAGCGCACGGCCGACAATCTCTTCACTGCTGCCGTCAGAGTAGCTGTTGGCGGTATCAAAAAAGTTGATGCCGCCTTCCAGCGCACGTTGAATGAGCGGACGGCTGCTCTCTTCAGGTAGGGTCCAGGCGTGCTTGCCCCGATCCGGCTCGCCAAAGGTCATACAGCCGAGGCAAAGTCGGGAGACCCGCAGGTGGGTTGCTTCAGGTGTGATGTAGTGCATGAACGGCTCCTGCTATCAACATAAAGGGTATCCTTTAAGCATAGCAGGCGCCGTTAGCGGAGAGGGTTCAGGCCAGCCAGGCGGTGATTTTGGCTTCGATACCGGCGGCATCAAGGCCGAGGTCGGCGCGCACTTCTTCCTGGGTTCCCTGGGGAATAAAGAAGTCCGGCAGGCCGATATTCAGCACCGGAACCACACGACGATGAGCCATCAGCAGCTCATTCACGCCGCTGCCCGCACCGCCCATAATGGCATTCTCTTCCACCGTCACCAGCACATCGTGATCGGCGGCAAGCTGCAAAATAAGCGCATCATCGAGCGGTTTGACAAAACGCATATCGACCAGCGTGGCGTTGAGCTTGTCCGCCACCTGCGCCGCTTCCGGCAGCAGAGTGCCGAAGTTGAGTATCGCCACTTTTTCGCCCGTGCGTTTCACCACGCCTTTGCCGATCGGCAATGAAGCCAGCGGCTCCAGCGTGGCGCCGGTGCCGGTCCCGCGCGGGTAGCGAACCGCGCTCGGCCCTTGATTGTAGTGATAGCCGGTGTAGAGCATCTGACGGCACTCGTTTTCGTCGCTCGGCGTCATGATCACCATATCCGGAACACAGCGCAGGAAGGAGAGATCGAATGCTCCCTGATGCGTTTGTCCGTCGGCGCCGACGATTCCCGCGCGGTCGATGGCAAACAGAACCGGCAGCTTCTGGATAGCGACATCGTGGATCACCTGATCGTAGGCGCGCTGCAGGAAGGTGGAGTAAATGGCCACCACCGGCTTGTAGTCGCCGATCGCCAGGCCGGCGGCGAACGTCACCGCGTGCTGTTCCGCAATCGCCACATCGAAATACTGGTCAGGGTATTTTCTGGAAAACTCGACCATCCCCGAGCCTTCGCGCATAGCCGGCGTAACGGCCATCAGCTTGCTGTCTTTCGCCGCGGTTTCGCACAGCCAGTCGCCAAAAATTTTCGAGTAGGAGGGCAGGCCGCCGCTGCTTTTCGGCAGGACCCCGCTGGTATGGTCAAATTTCGGCACCGCGTGGAAGGTAATCGGGTCTTTTTCCGCCGGCTCATAGCCGCGACCTTTTTTGGTCATAATATGCAGGAACTGCGGTCCTTTCAGGTCGCGCATATTTTTCAGCGTATTGACCAGACCGAGGACATCGTGACCGTCAACCGGGCCGATGTAATTAAAGCCCAGCTCTTCAAACAGGGTTCCGGGAACGACCATCCCTTTGAGATGTTCTTCGGTGCGTTTGAGCAGCTCTTTAATCGGCGGCACGCCAGAGAAGACCTTTTTGCCGCCTTCGCGCAGCGTGGAGTACAGTTTTCCGGAGAGCAGCTGCGCCAGATGGTTATTCAGCGCGCCGACATTTTCGGAGATCGACATTTCGTTGTCGTTCAGCACCACCAGCAGATCGGGTTTGATATCGCCCGCATGGTTCATGGCCTCAAACGCCATACCTGCGGTAATGGCGCCGTCGCCAATGACGCAGACCGCACGTCGCTGTTTGTCTTCTTTCGCCGCGGCAATCGCCACCCCGATACCCGCAGAAATGGAGGTCGATGAGTGGCCGACGCTCAGCACGTCATATTCACTTTCGCCGCGCCACGGGAACGGATGCAGCCCGCCTTTCTGCCGAATGGTGCCGATTTTATCGCGGCGCCCGGTCAGAATTTTATGCGGGTAGGCCTGGTGGCCCACGTCCCAGATCAAACGGTCAAAAGGCGTGTTATAGACGTAGTGAAGCGCCACGGTCAGTTCGACCGTGCCGAGGCCGGAGGCAAAATGCCCGCTGGAACGGCTGACGCTGTCCAGCAGGTAGCGCCGGAGTTCGTCGCACAGTTTCGGCAGGCTGTCTTTCGGCAACAGACGCAACTCCTGGGTGGAATCCACCAGTGCCAGGGTTGGGTATTTGGCAATATCAAAACTCATCAGAGACTCTTATTGTTTATTTATCACGCTGAATTATGTAATTCGCGAGCGCTTCCAGTGCCGTAGTATCCAGAGATTGCGCGGCCAGCTCACTCAGCGACTGACGGGCATCTTCAATCAGGTCGTGCGCTTTTTTACGCGCTTGTTCAAGTCCCAGAAGCGCAGGATAAGTACTTTTGCCTAGCTGCTGGTCAGCTCCCTGACGTTTGCCAAGGGTCGCAGTATCCCCTACCACGTCAAGAATGTCATCCTGGACCTGGAAGGCGAGACCGATATTTTGCGCATAGCGATCGAGCGCCGGCAGGGCCGCACGACCGCGTTCACCTGCGCTCAGCGCGCCCATGCGCACCGCGGCGCATATCAGCGCGCCGGTTTTGTGGCGATGAATACGCTCCAGCGCCTGCAGGTCAACCTGGTGGCCTTCGGCTTCCAGATCCAGCGCCTGTCCGCCGCACATTCCGGCGACGCCGCTGGCGTGGGCCAGCGTCGAAACCATCGCCAGACGATCGCTGTCCGGCACTTCAGGCATCGGCGCATCACTCAGTATAGAAAATGCCAGCGTTTGTAGGGCGTCTCCGGCAAGAATTGCGTTCGCTTCGCCAAATTTAATGTGGCAGGTCGGCAGACCGCGGCGCAGATCGTCATCGTCCATGGCGGGCAGATCGTCATGCATCAGAGAGTAAGCATGGATGCATTCAACGGCGGCGGCCGGTGCGTCCAGCGTTGTCCGGCTGACGCCGAACATTTCGCCGGTAGCATAGACGAGGAACGGACGCAGGCGTTTACCGCCTAATAGTGCGCCGTACTGCATGGCTTCAACCAGTGGAGTGTTCTGAAAAGGCAGCGGAGCGAGGAAACGGCGTAGCGCGTCGTTGGCCTGCTCAACGCAAGCGTGTAATTGTTGCGAGAAGTCCATTTATTCAGCATCCGGTGTAAACGGCGTCAGCGGGCTATCCTCGCTGTCGGCCAGCAGAATCTGGACGCGCTGTTCGGCCTGCTGCAATCGGGCCTGCCCCTGACGCGCCAGCTGTACGCCGCGCTCAAATTCGCTGAGCGCCTCTTCTAACGGCAGCGCGCCGCTTTCCAGACGATTAACAATCTGCTCCAGCTCGCCCAGGGCGGTTTCAAAGCTGGCCGGGGCCTCATTTTTCTTTGGCATAGTGAATATAGACTCTTGTAATGTCGCGACACCAATATGGTAACGAAGTCACGTGGTTAAGCAAATATACACCTCATCCTTTCGCGGAATCGTTGCCGAAAGCGCGCAAACGGGTGGCTGACAAGTGGGTTATGCCCCCGTCGCGCGTGGGCATCCTGAATGATTTTATGTAAAACGCGCAATGCGAGGCGCAATGTACTCAATGGTGATATACTGCGCTCCCTGGATGCAGGCACCGCGGTGCTCTGCAGTACAACTTTTGCTTAAAGCCCCGTCGGGCTTGCCAACGAACTATTGTCGCCATGAAGTTTATCATTAAATTGTTCCCGGAAATCACCATCAAAAGCCAATCCGTGAGATTGCGCTTCATTAAGATCTTAACCGGGAACATTCGTAACGTTCTCAAAAACTATGATGAGACGCTTGCCGTCGTTCGTCATTGGGATCATATCGAAGTTCGCGCGAAAGACGAAAATCAGCGTCCGGTTATTCGCGATGCGCTGACCCGAATCCCGGGTATCCACCATATTCTGGAAGTCGAAGACGTCCCGTTTACCTCACTGCACGATATTTTTGAGAAAACGCTGCCGCTGTGGCGCGAAGCGCTGGAAGGCAAGACTTTCTGCGTGCGCGTAAAACGTCGCGGCAAGCATGAGTTTACCTCTATCGAAGTGGAACGCTACGTCGGCGGTGGCCTGAACCAGCATATCGAAACGGCGCGCGTGAAGCTGACTGACCCGGACATTACGGTCAATCTGGAAATTGAAAACGATCGTCTGCTGCTGGTAAAAGGGCGCTACGAAGGCATCGGTGGTTTCCCGATCGGCACGCAGGAAGATGTGCTGTCGCTGATTTCCGGCGGCTTCGACTCCGGCGTCTCCAGCTACATGCTGATGCGCCGCGGCTGTCGCGTGCACTACTGTTTCTTTAACCTTGGCGGCGCCGCGCATGAAATTGGCGTTCGTCAGGTGGCGCACTACCTGTGGAACCGCTTCGGCAGTTCGCACCGCGTTCGTTTCGTGGCGATTAACTTCGAACCGGTCGTGGGGGAGATCCTCGAAAAAGTCGACGATGGTCAGATGGGCGTGGTGCTGAAGCGCATGATGATCCGCGCGGCGTCGAAAGTCGCCGAGCGCTATGGCGTGCAGGCGCTGGTGACCGGCGAAGCGCTGGGCCAGGTGTCCAGCCAGACCCTGACCAACCTGCGTCTGATTGATAATGTCTCCGACACCCTGATTCTGCGTCCGCTGATTTCGCACGATAAAGAGCACATCATCGACCTGGCCCGTGAAATCGGCACCGAAGATTTTGCCCGCACCATGCCGGAATATTGCGGTGTGATTTCGAAGAGCCCGACCGTGAAAGCGGTGAAGGCGAAGATTGAAGCAGAAGAAGAGAACTTCGACTTTAGCATCCTCGATAAAGTGGTGGCGGAAGCGAATAACGTGGATATTCGCGATATCGCCCAGCAGACTCAGCAGGACGTGGTGGAAGTTGAAACCGTGACCGGCTTTAGCCCGAACGACGTCATTCTGGATATTCGTTCCGTGGACGAACAGGATGAGAAGCCGCTGAAGGTTGAAGGCGTTGACGTTGTGTCATTGCCGTTCTACAAGCTGAGCACCCAGTTCGGCAATCTCGACCAGAGCAAAACCTGGTTGCTGTGGTGCGAGCGTGGCGTGATGAGCCGTCTGCAGGCGCTGTACCTGCGTGAGCAGGGCTTTGAGAACGTGAAGGTTTACCGCCCGTAAACCGCGAACAATCACGGTCATCCCGGATAAGGCTCTCTGCCTTGTCCGGGCGACCGCCTCGGCAAATCAGGCTTCGTAGTAGTTATAAATTCCCGCCGCCATGACCAGCTGTGACGCAACCTCATGGGCTTTTTCACGCCCGACCAGCAGGTCGATCATTTTGAGTGCAAAATCGATGGATGTTCCAGGCCCCTGGCTGGTGAGCAGGTTGACCCGCGGATCCCAGACCACGCGCTTGTCCTGCCACTGCTCTTCAGGGATGCGATCCTTGAGGGCCGGAAAACCGGTCATGTTGCCGATCGGGAAAAGGTTATGTGGCACCAGTACGGTCGCCGCCGCCGCGCAGATGGCGGCGACAATGCGTCCGGAAAGATGAAACTGGCGGACCGTTTCTACCAGCAGCGGGCTGTCACGGAAATATTCCGCGCCTTTTATCCCGCCGGGAAGAACGATAATGTCATAATCACCGTCGGCGACCGCTACCAGCGGCGCATCCGCCAGCAGCTTGACGCCCCGCGAGCAGACGATGGTCAGGCTGCCATCGCTGGCGACGCTGGCCGTGGTGACCTGCACGCCGCCGCGGACCAGTAAATCCATTGTGGTGACCGCTTCGGTCTCTTCGCTACCAGGGGCGAGGCAAATCAGTGCCGACGCGCTCATATTCATTCTCCTTACGCTTTACCAGTTCAAACAAACGGGCGTTTTCCGGTACGGCAAGGCCGTGAGCGCGGGCGCGCTTCAGTAGAAAACCGGTGATATAGTCGATTTCCGTACGACGCTGCGCGCGGATATCCTGCAACATCGAAGAGATATTTTCTGCCGTACTTTCAATTACCTGATGGACATAAAATAACAGGTTTTCCGGTGAAGTATGAATACCTTCGCGCTCCATGACCGCAGCGACCTCCCGGCAGATGACCTCAACTTCCTGCGGGTAGTCGCGCAAATCGCCGTTGCGGCACTCTTTCAGCGCCGTCAGCGGGTTAATCACGCAGTTGACCGCCAGCTTGCTCCACGTTGCCGGGCGGATATTATTATGCCAGGCGACGTCCGGCAGGACGCGTTGCAGGGTATCAGCCAGGTCGCTGTAATCCTGCGGATAGTCTTTCGCCGGGCCGATATGCGTCGTGCCGTTGGCGACGTGCACAATGACGTTGCCGTCGCGGCGTGCGGCCTGGGTTGTCGAGCCCTGCAGCAGCGGCTGCTGCACGCCTTTCAGTTCATCAATGGTCCCCATCCCGTTATGGATAAGCAGGATCGGAGACGCGGCGGGTAGAGTGTGCGCCAGATTTTTTACCGCGGTGGAGACCTGCCAGGCTTTTAGCGTCACCAGCAGCAGGTCGCTGCTGGCGAGAAAGTCAGGATCGTTGGCGGTTAACGACTCATTAAAAATCGTCCCGTCAGTCTCGATCAGATTGACGCTACAAAAGGGTTGTGGGACGCGTAACCAGCCCTGGACATCGTGTCCGTGTTTGCATAACGCGGTTAGCCACAGCTGCCCCAGCGCACCGCATCCGAGTACGGTTACTTTCATTGTTCCTCCTCACCTGCGACTACCCCAGGCATTTATAGCTAAAGTATATACTCGTTGCGCTACCGGCTGCAGCCCACACCGCGGTGGCCTGGCGGGCATTGCGCATCTGAACATCGGCTATGCTTGCGGGATAACCAGTTGAGTTATGTCGCGTTGCGGGTATTATGCAACGCAAAAGAAACAGAAGGAGAGGAAAAGATGCCATCTTTCGATATTGTCTCTGAAGTCGATCTTCAGGAAGTTCGAAACGCCGTAGAGAATGCGACCCGTGAAGTGGAGTCGCGTTTTGATTTTCGTAACGTTGAAGCGAGCTTCGAACTGAACGAAAAAAACGAGACCATCAAGGTCCTCAGCGAATCTGATTTCCAGATTAACCAGCTGCTGGATATTCTGCGTGCGAAGCTGTTAAAACGCGGCATTGAAGGCAGTTCTATCGAAGTGCCGGATGAGTTCGTACACAGCGGGAAAACCTGGTTTGTCGATGCGAAGCTGAAGCAGGGGATTGAGAGCGCGACGCAGAAAAAAATCGTCAAGCTGATCAAAGACAGCAAGCTGAAGGTGCAGGCGCAAATTCAGGGCGAAGAGATTCGCGTCACCGGTAAAGCGCGCGACGATCTGCAGGCGGTTATGGCGCTGGTGCGCGGCGGCGACCTGGGACAGCCGTTCCAGTTCAAAAACTTCCGCGACTAAGTCGGGTGTGCGCTGGCGTATCATCTGTAAACGTCAGCCAATAAAAAAGCGGGGCATTCCCCGCTTTTTTTATACCCCTTTGATGGCCTGCTCAATTTCGAAGCGGTTGGTCACCTTGCTGTCGATTTTGATATACACCGAACGTTCGTCGGGCACCACCAGAACCTGTTTGACCCCATCTGTGCGCTGCAGACGCTCTTGCAGCGCGCCATCGGCCACCACCTCATCGGGAATTTCGACCCGCAGGCTGCTGACGTACGGCGGTTCGCTCATCGTCCCGGCAACCAGCAGCCACAGCATCGCCAGCAGCGCGCCAAGCAGGAATACGGTTTGTGAATCAAAGAAGCCGTCTACCCAGCCGCCCAGCGCGCCGCCAATCGCCACGCCAAGGAACTGGCTGGTCGAATATATGCCCATCGCGGTACCTTTATAGCCCGCCGGCGACTCTTTACTGATTAAAGAGGGAAGCAGGGCTTCCAGCAGGTTGAAGGCGAGGAAGAACAGCTGAACGCCGGCGACCAGCTCCCAGAAATAGCCGCCTGCCCCCCACAGGACAATTTCGGCCACCAGCAGCAGCGCGACGCAGAACAGGAACACGTGTTTCATCTTGCGCTTCACTTCGGCATAGATGATAAACGGCACCACCGAGACAAACGAAATCAGCATGGTGACCAGGTAAATTTTCCAGTGTTCGGCGGCGGGGAAACCGGCGGCTTCCAGCTGCCCTGGCAGGGCCACAAAGGTGGACATCAGCATGATATGCAGGCACATAATGCCGAAGTTGAGCTTCAGTAGTTTCGGCTCGGCAAGTACTTTGCTGAAACAGCCCTTTACCATACCCGATTCGCGGTTCAGGACGTGGTTGTGACTGTCTGGCACCACCCACAGCGTCAGCAGGATGCCGATCGTCGCCAGGACGGCGATCATCCAGAACAGCGCATGCAGGCCCAGCTGGTGAGTAATAATCGGTCCCAGCACCATGGCGATGGCAAAGGTGACGCCAAAACTGACGCCGATAAAGGCCATCGCCTTCGTGCGGTTCTGTTCGCGGGTTAAATCGGAGAGTAGCGCCATGACCGCTGCGGCAATAGCGCCGGAACCCTGCAGCGCGCGTCCAAGAATAATGCCCCAGATGGAGTCGCTTAGCGCGGCGATTACGCTACCGATAACGAAGATTAACAGGCCGCCGACAATCAGCGGTTTACGACCAATACGGTCGGAGAGCAGGCCGAACGGAATCTGGAATACGGCCTGAGCCAGGCCATAGATACCAATGGCCAGGCCAATCAGCGCTTCGCTGGCGCCCTGTAACGCCATGCCATAGGTGGTCAAAACCGGCAGAACCATAAACATGCCGAGCATACGCAGCGAGAATACGGTCCCCAGACCCCAGGTCGCGCGCAGTTCACCTGGCGTCATTTTATTGTCGTTCATTACCACCTCAATCTAAAAACTGCGACTAGTGTAGTGGTGGTAGCCAGAAGCGTAAATAAATGTTTGTTTAACAGATATTACCGCTGTGTTGCATGATGAGGTAAACGCGGGGAAAACAAAGAAACCAGTGGAGAAGACTCCACTGGTTAATGGCATTTATTGTAAATTAAAGTCAACCCATTGGCTGCCGGCATCGGCGGATTTCACGCATTGCTCCACCCAGTAGACGCCGTGCAGACCTGCTTCAACGTCCGGGTACCAGAAGCTCTCCAGAAACGCGCGATCGCCCCGATCCATCGCATCGATGGCTATCGCATAGCGCCGGTAGAGGTTTGCCCACGCTTCAAACAGCCCCTCCGGGTGGCCGCCACCGATACGATCGTCTGCCAGGGCCGCGGCGCTGAGATACGGCATGCCGCGTTCAAGTACCCGCGCCGGCTCACCTTGTACCTCGTAGCTGAGCTGGTTAGGATGCTCATCCCACCACTCGATGCTGGCTTTCTCACCGACGATCCGCACCTTCTGCGAGTGCATCGCGCCGCTATTGACCGCGCTGGTCCACATTGAGCCGACGGCGCCGTTATCGTATTCCATCAGCACAAAGGCGTTATCTTCCAGCGGCGCGCGCGATGCAACGAAGCTCTGGCGGGAACACATCAGACGGCGAATGTTGAGGTGCGGTGCCATCGTTTCGGCCACAAAGAGCGGATGCGTTGCCAGGTCGCCCAGCACGTAGCTTGGTCCGGCATACTTCGGCGTAACGCGCCAGCGGGTTGACTCCGCCTGCAGCTCAACGGCTTCATTATGAAAACCGTGGGCAAACTGCATATTGATAATTCGAATCTGCCCGAGCAGCCCGTCGGCAATCATCTGGCGCGCCTGCTGAATCATCTGATACCCGGCATAGCCGTAAGTGACGCCGACGATTTTGTTATGCTTGATGCTCAGCTCCCGCAGCTCCTGGGCTTCCGCGGCGGTAAAGCAGAGCGGTTTTTCGCAGATGACGTGCAGTCCGGCTTCCAGCGCCGCTTTGGTAATGGCGAAGTGGGTATTGTTCGGCGTGGTTACCGATACCACTTCAATACCGTCAGGGCGCAGGGCCTCTTCGCGGAACAGCGTTTGATAATCGGCATAGCAGCGCCCCGGCGCGATCCCGAGCTGTTCACCAAACTGACGTCCGCGTTCGGCATCAATATCAAAAGCGCCGGCCAGCAAGGTAAAGACATTGTCACGCAGCGCGGCCGAGCGGTGGCTGTAGCCGATCTGGCTGGTGGCTCCGCCGCCGACCATTCCCCAGCGCAGGGAGCGGGACAGGGGTTTCATGCCGTTTAACATGGTGTTCTCCTTGATACAAAGTACGGATGTCTGATGAGATTCGCTCCCTGCTCCAGGAAGCGGGACAGGACCCTGGCGCCACTCCTGGCGACGAAACTGTCGCCTGAGGAATGGCAAGATAGATTAAAAATATTTATTTCATTTTTGATATTATATGAAATTAAATTTTTATTTATGAGAGAGGGATCGAAAAATTATCAAGATTATCCTCACCGTCCAGTGGGGCGCTGAAAAGCGACGATTTGGCTAAAAGCGTATCAAATTAGATGATTAACCCTGGTTTTATTGATGTTTATGGACAGGGATGTGTGAGCGTGCGAGGGGATGTGCTGAGATAATGAGCAATATTATTTCATTTAGTATTTAAATGAAATTTATTTTTCTTTTTCTCCGCAATAAAGACAGCGGAAAAGTCGGCGCAACGGGGGATTACGCCGACATCTGTTTATGTGGATTGGCCCGCCTGGCCTGCCGCCCGCTGAATGGCGGCAACGATCTCCAGGGAACGCAGCGCATCGGCAGCATCGATCAGCGGTTTCTCCTCGCCGGTGATGACCTGCAAAAAGTGGTCAAGCTGCAGCATGAAGGGATCGATAGCTTCGACCTGAAGCCTGTCACTCAGCAGCGGGTGGAGCCAGCCGCGCGCTTCGCCATAGCGCCACCACTGCATCTGCGGGATCGCCAGCGCGCCGCGGGTACCGGAAATCAGATAGCAGTTTTCCGGCGCGTGGGCGTAGATCGCATTTTCTCCCGAGTTCATCTCCCAGCTCCAGGGGCCGACGCCGCAATCGGTGAGTACCGCGCTACCTAATGCTCCGCTGGCGAAACGAAGGTTTACCACCGCGCTGTCTTCGTTGGCGAAGCGGCGTACGGCATGGGAGGTAAAGGCCTGCACCTGGTCGATTTCACCAAACAGGTAGCGCATCAGGTCAATATCATGGACCAGATTGACCAGCAGCGGTCCCGCGCCGGGTTCACGGCGCCAGGCAACGTCAAAATAATCATCCGGCTTTTGCAGTACCCAGTGCGCGGAGACGGTGACGATTTGCCCGAGTTCGCCACTGTCGATCAATGTCCTTGCCGCGGCGATCAGCGCGTTGTGCCGCCGGTGGTGCCCCACCAGCACCGGAACCTGATGGCGAGCAGCGGCGTCGACCAGTTCCCGGGCGCGTTGCGGCGAGTCGGCGACAGGTTTTTCGACCAGCACCGGGATCCCGCGTTCGATGCAGGCCAGAGCGCAGGGCAGGTGCAGAATATTGGGCGTGGCGTTAATCACCCCCTGCGGCTGGACCGCGTCCAGCATGGTTTCAACGTTGTCATACCCTGCGATACCCAGCGATTGCGCCAGCGCCTGCGCCTGAGGTGAAGGATCGGCCAGAGCGACCAGCTCAGCCCGTGGGTTAGCGCGGATCACCGCAATATGTTTGCGTCCGATGGCGCCCGCGCCAATGACGGCAAGACGAATTTTGCTCACGACAGACTCCTCAGCGTGGGGGACGGGGCAGGGGAGGTAGATTCAGCATCGCTGGCAAATAGCCCCTTTACCACCAGACCGACGACGGTTAATGCCGCCGGGATCCCAAGGATTAAAAAGACGTTTTCGAAGCTGAGATTGAGCGCCATCATTTCCGCGCCGGCAAAGGCGCTGAGGATGGCGCCCATTCGGCCGACGCCGTGCATCCAGCTGGAGCCGGTAGCGCGCGCCTGGGTCGGATAATAGCGGGCGGAGAGCGCATTCATGCCGGTATTCGCGCCGTTCAGGCAAGCGCCGCTGACGAAGGCCAGCAGGCACAGCAGCGCAAAACTGGCGGCAGCGTAGCCCATGGCCATCGTAAACAGGCCGCCGATGGCATAAATCAGCCCCAGCGCGCGATGGGGATTGATGCGATCCATTAGCCAGCCGGCAAACAGAGAGCCTACGGTGCCGCCGGCCTGATAAATCGCCGTCATCACCGCCGCCTGGCTGACGGTCAGTCCCACCTCTTTGACCAGCGTCGGCAGCCAGCTGCCGAGGATATAAACCAGAAACAGGCCCATAAAATAGACCAGCCATAGCATCAGTGAGCCGAGGCGGTAGTGGCGCGAGAGGACCAGGCGCATGGCGTTGGTATTGGCGGGCTGCGCCGGGAGCGTGAATTCAGCGTTATCCGCAATTTGCCCCGGATAGAGCCGTTGTAATATCGCCCGGATCCGTGCCGCCGGCGCGCGTTTAACCACCAGAAAGCGCACCGACTCCGGCAGCAGCCAGATAAGCAACGGCGCGAACAGCAGCGGAAGAATCCCGCCGAGCGCCATCAGCGAATGCCAGCCAAAGCGCGGGATCAGCCACGAGGCGGAAAAGCCGCCCGCCGCCGCGCCAAAGGTAAAGCCGCAAAAAATCACCGTAATCAGAAATGAGCGCTGGCGCTCGGGGGCATACTCCGATACCAGCGTGCCGATATTGGGCATCGCCGCACCGAGTCCCAGTCCGGTCATAAAACGGAAGAAAATCATCTGTTCGATGTTCTGCGAGAAGGCGGTGACGATCGTCCAGAAGCCAAAGAAAAAGACGCTGTTGACGATGATTTTCTTTCGCCCCAACCAGTCGGCGAGCGGCCCGGAGAGGAGCGCCCCCAGAGCCAGGCCAATCAGCGCCGCGCTGATGACGAAGCCGAGCTCGTAGTTGGTTACCCCCCATTCATGCTTCAGCGTCGGGGCGATAAACCCCATAATCGCAATATCAAAACCGTCGAGCGCAATCACGCAAAAGCCTAAGAAAACCACCAGTTTCTGGAAACGGCTGAGCGGATTACCGTTGATTAACTCTCTGACATCCAGGCGTTGGGTCTGAGTCATAGGGTTTTCCTTATGCGCAGGTGTGCAGGTAAGACTGCGCGGCATTGAACAGCAACCGCGCGCGGTTGAGGGCGGGCAGAGCGCCCTGGGCGCCGCTTAACGGGACTTCCAGCGATACCGGTAGCGTCGTCGGCAGCGCGGACATCAGCCCATGCAGATCCAGCCCGCCTTCGCCCGGCACCTTCCGCGCGGCGCGGGCCTGGTGGATCAGTTCCTGTTCGTTATCGGGAATCTGCGCCGGAGCGTCACACAGCTGCATATAGTTGAGGCACTCTGGCGGCAGGTCGGCGAGGCTGGAGAGCGACTCTCCCGCGCGCCAGAAGTGGATGGCGTCAATCAGAATCCCAATATCCGCTCGCCCGCTGGCCGAAATCAGCCGCCTGGCGTCAGCGATAGTACGCAGTTGGGTCCACGGCATGGGCTCCAGATTCATGGTTAAGCCATACCCCCGGCCGGCTTCGGCGAGCGCGGCAAGATTTTCAGCGCTGCGGGTCAGGTGGTTATCGTTGCCGGCCACCAGCACCTGACGAGCGCCCAGGCGCGCGGCGGTTTCAAGGAAGCTTTCCAGGCGGGCATTAAGCGAAAAGTCGCTCGTCAGACGCACGATTTCGACATCTGATACGCGAATACCGGTCTCCATCAGCGCAGAGAGCGTTGCGCGAACGGTCGCGGTATCGCCGAGCATATCGTAGTCAGGATCGGTCGGCGTGGCAGGGAGCAGACGCAGGCCGACATGAGTAAAGCCGCTTTGTGCCGCGATCCGCACCTGTTCCGGTGGCGGAACGTCGAGCACGGTGAGCGCGGCGAGGGACAGGGTTCGCATGTTCATAAAAGACTCCGGTACAGTTGCAGGTGATTGTTGTTATGTGTACTGCCGTCCCTGGTAAGATGTCGGTTACGATGCTGTTTTTGTTATATTGGCGGCCAGTGTTTTCCCCACCAGATAGCCAAAGGTCATGGCCGGACCGAGCGTAATACCGCCGCTGGGGTAGTACCCCTGCATCACGCTCGACATATCATTGCCAATGGCGTAGAGGCCAGCGATCGGCTGTTGATGCGCATCCAGCACTCGCGCCTGTTCATCGGTTTTCAGCCCGCTAAAAGAGCCCAGCGAACCCGGTAAAATACGCACCGCATAAAAGGGCGCATGGCGCAGCGGACCCAGCGTTGGATGATGAGGATGCCTGGCATCCCCCTGGGCCCGGTTATAGGCCGAGACGCCGCGCTGAAATTCCGGGTCCTCTCCTCGCGCGGCGTAGTCGTTAAAACGCGCCACCGTCTCTGCCAACTGCCCGCCATCGATGGCGCAATGTTCCGCCAGCGCCGCCAGCGTGGGGGCCGAGTGGAGATAGCCCGTGCGCAGCCATGCTGCCGGCGAAAATGGAAAGGGGCGGGAGTGGCCCAGACCATAGCGGCGCAGCGTCCGGCTATCGGCCAGCAGCCACGCTGTCGGCTGCTCTCCCGCAGGCGTTGCGGCCAGCAGCGCGGCAATAAAGTCGTGGTAGGAGTCGGCTTCATTAGTAAAACGCTTTCCATTGGGCAATACGGCGATAAACCCCGGCTTCGCGCGTTCAACCAGGTGCGGGAAGACCAGCTGCAGGCCGCTTGCGAGGGTGACGCGGGAGACCGGTGCCCAGGCCATGGCGTGTTTGAGCGAGGCGTCGAACTGACCGCCGACCGACTCCCCGAGCCGGATACCGTCCCCCTGATTACCCGGCGGCGCGGCGGAGAAGTGGCCATAGCCGTCCGCTGCGTGGGGAACCTGCTGCGCCAGGCGTTGGCGATCGTGTGGAAAGCCGCCGCAGGCGAGGATCACGGCGCCGGCGTGAACCTCAATATCGCCATCATCGCTACGCAGTACCGCGCCGCTGACCCCGGTCGATGATGTCAGCAGGCGAGCGACGGGGGCATTCAATTGAATACTGACGCCAGCGTCGAGCGCCGAACGCAGCAGGCGGCCCATCAACGCGTTACCATTAACCAGATACTGCCCGCGGCCAGTTCGCAGTCGCTGCCAGCCGTGGTGCAGCAGACGCCGGGCGGCATACAGCGCCGATCGCGGGGAGCGGGTTGCATTAAAAAAGTGCGCCATGTCGCTACCGCCGGCGATGCCCATGCCGGCGAGGCTGATGGTTTCCAGCGGCGGGCGCAGACGATGCAGCCAGTCGCCAAGCAAGCGTCCGTCAAACGGTTGTGCCGTCACCGAACGCCCCCCCTGGGCGTAGCCCGGTGACATGTGAAAATCCGGCATCTTACTGCCGGAGAGAAACTGCACCGCCGTATGGCGGCGGAAGAAATCGATCATCTCCGGGCCCTGCTGCAGGAAGGTGAGCAGGCGGGCATCGGCGGGCTGACCACCCATTTCATGCTGCAGATAGGTTAGCGGCGCGTCCTCTTGCTCCTGAATGCCCTCTTCGCGGGCGAGCGGGTTGCGCGGTATCCACAGCCAGCCGCCTGACCAGGCGCTGGTGCCGCCGATGACCGACTCTTTTTCGGCCAGCAGGACGCTGGCGCCTTTGAGGGCGGCGGTCACCGCGGCGGAAAGCCCCGCCGCGCCGGAACCGACGACCAGCACATCCACCTTTTTATGCCCGCTCATCTCCGGCCCCTTATTGCAGTGGTGAAAAATCAACAGGACGCAGCAGGACCGACTCCAGCCGCTCAACGGCCGCCAGTTCGCGGTTTTTACGCGAGAAGGTCAGCCAGCGTTCGTCCTGCGCCATGCGCGCCCGGCGTACCAGGCGATCGTCGAGGCTCTCGTAAGCCCAGATATGCACCACCTGATTCATGACGCCGATTTCGGTGAAGAAAAAACCGATCAGCTTACCGAGGTGCTCGGTCTGGACCGCGTAAGCATCGCTTTTGTACAGCGCCAGCCAGTCGGCCATTTTCAGCGGATTGAGGGTGTAGGTGCGTTTTTCATAGATCATGATGTTTCTCCTGTTGATGGGGTTAGTTGGTGTGTCATATGACGGGCACAGAGATAGCCGAAGGTCAGCGCCGGGCCGAGCGTAATGCCGGGACCGGGGTAGGTGCCCGCCATCATGGAATCCATATCGTTACCAACGGCATAAAGGCCTTGGATCGGCTGACGTTGTTGATTAAGAACCTGGGCATTCTCGCTGGTGACCAGGCCTCGCGACGTGCCTAAATCTCCGGTGTAGAGGGTGATGGCATAAAACGGAGCCTTCAGCAGCGGGGCATTGCAGGCGTTCGGTTGATGGCCCGGATCGCCCATCGCGCGGTTATAGCTGTTGCCGCCTTTGGCGAATTGCGGATCTTCTCCCTGCGCGGCATCGCGGTTGTAGCGGGCCACCGTCCCGGCGAGCGCTTGTGCGTCAAGTCCCAGCTGTTGAGCAAGCCGGGCGAGGGAGTCCGCTTTGTGCAGGTAGCCGGCCTCGATCAGCGCATCGTTGTTAACCGGCGCGGGCCGCGCAAGACCGAGGCCGTAGCGTTTCATCGCCAGGGCATCGCAGATCAGAAAACAGGGGGCGTTTTCGGGTAGGCTTTGCATGGCGCTGGCGAAGTGGTGGTAAGAGTTTGATTCGTTGACGAAACGTTCCGCCTTTTGGTTGACGGCGATAACTCCCGGCTTGGCCCGGTCGGTGACCAGGTGCGGGAAGCGTTCTTCGCGCCCGTCGGCGTGGCGCAGTACCGAGACCGGCGCCCAGAAAAAATTGGACGGCAGGTCGGCGCCTTCGCAGGCGTTGAGTGCGCTGGCGAGACGGAAGGCGGCACCATCATTGCCGGCTGGCGACATGGAGTAATGCTCGCGGGTATGCGGCCGGTAGCGTGCCGCCAGCTCTCCTGCGGCAAAGCCGCCGGCGGCCAGCACCACGCCGCAGCGCGCCTGTAAGGTCTCTTGCCGGCCGTCGCATTCAATATTGACGCCGGTGACCGCGCCCTGGTGCTCAATCAGAGAAAGGACGTTGACGTTCAGCCGGAGCGTCATGCCTTTGCGCAGCGCCACGGTGGCCATGCGGGCAATCAGGGCGTTACCCATCGCCAGCCGGGTACCGCGCGGGTGGCTGATGCGGTCGCGCGCATAGCGTAGCAGCAGCTTCGCGCAGTGCGATAACGAGCGCAGCGAGCGGCGCATGTCCAGAAAATGCTGGATATCCACGCGGTTGACCATCATGCCGCCAAATAACAACATTCCCGGTGGGGGAGCGCGCAGATCGCGAAAGCGATCGCCGAGCTGGCGCCCGTCGTACTCCACAACCTCCAGCGCGCGTCCGCAATCAACGGCGCCCGGCTCATCAGGATAATAGTCCGGTGAGAGGGGGCGCAGACTGTACTTCACCGCGCCCTCTTTTTCGAGGAACGCCAGCGCCTCGCGCCCGGAAGCGACAAACGCATCGACGATGTCCGGACGATAGTTCTGTTCGCCGACGATCGTTTTCAGGTAGGTTTTGATCGCGTCCGCCGCGCCGCTTTTCCCCTGCGCACGCGCCTGATCGGTATCGTTGATCCATACCGCTCCGCCGGAGATTGCCGAGGTACCGCCAAACTGCGGCGCTTTTTCCAGCATCAGCACCGACAGCCCTTTGCAACAGGCCGTGACCGCGGCGGCAAATCCGCCGGCGCCGCTACCGATGACAATCACATCCCAGCTTTTCATGCCGCGGCCCCCTGTTCCTGCGGGATGGCTCCGATGAACTGCCCCATGAGCTTCATCTGCGCCAGCGCCATTTCGGGGCCGGTTTGTACCACGCAGCCGCGCGCCTGGGCGAAAGTCAGCAGCGGCGTGATTGCCGGTGCGGTAACGACGTCCGCGACATGGGTTGTCGGGGTGAGGGTTTCCAGTAAAGCCTGCGGCAGCGGCAGCGGATCGAAGTTTGCCATCCCGGCCGGAGAGCCGTTTACCAGCAGATCGAGACCGTTCAGGGTGTCAGGCAGCGCGGTGAGTTGGACCTGGGGGAAATGGGTGGCGAGGCGGTTATGCAGCAGCTGCAACGTGGTCGGATTCTGGTCGTGTAGCGCCAGCTGGCGGATACCGGCTTCACACAGCCCCCAGGCGATGGCGCTGCCGACGCCGCCGCAGCCGGAGAGCAGCGCGCTCTTTCCTTCAGCCTGAAAACCGTGGGCCGCCGCGGCCAGATAGAAACCGACGCCATCCAGCATATCGCCCTGCAGACGACCATCCGCCAGTTTGCGAATGACATTCACCGCGTTGAGATGGCGGGCACGCGGCGTTAACTCATCCACCAGCGTGGCGGCGCGCTGTTTATGCGGCACGGTGACCAGTACACCGCTCATGTTCAGCCATCCGCGTAACGCCAGCAAATAATCCGCCACCGCTTCCGGGGCGATATCGACCGGGATCATCACGCTGTCCATCTGCTGGTCGGCGAAGTAGCGGTTGAAGTTTTCCGGTGATTTAACCTGAGTAATCGGATGGCCGATAACGGCAACGACCTGCGTGAATCCACTGACCATTTCAAACCTCATTTGTTAAATGAATGTTGTGAAAGTATTTCAGCGGAACCTGAGAGCGACAACGCAGAATTCGGACGTATTGGTTGTTAATCGCACCACCACTGCGATAATCGCAGTGAATCGATGGCAATGTTGCAGAAATGTGAGCTGATATGCAAAACACAATACATCCGCGCGATTTGATAGTCGGTCTGCAAAAAGGACTGGCCTTGATCCAGCTTTTTTCCAAAGATTTTCCCCGGCTCAGCGTGCCTCAGGCGGCGAAAATGAGTGGCCTGACGCAGAGCGCCGCGCGACGTTTTCTGCTGACGTTGCTGCACGAACGCTATGTACAGACCGACGGGCGCTACTACTGGCTGACGCCAAAAGCGCTGCGCCTGGGGCAGGCCTATGTTGATTCGGCCCAGTTCCCGCGCATGGTCCGCCCCATCGTTGAGTACATTGCCAGCCGCACGGAAGAGCATGCGTCGGTAGGGGTGATTGATGAAGATGAACTGGTGTATATCGCGCGCAGCAAACATACGCCGTTTAACTCGACCTCGGTGCGGTTAGGGGAGCGGGTGCCAATATTCTGCACCGCCGGCGGGCGACTCTGGCTGGCCTCGCTGCCGGAAGACGAGTGCGAGATGATTTTGCGGCGAATCAAACGCGAACAGCGCACGCCGTATACGGTGACGGACGTGGCGATGCTGATGGACAAAATTGCGCTGGTGCGGCGCCAGGGGTTTGCCACTATCGAGCAGGAGTTTGAAATTGGGATGCTGGTTCTGGCGGTGCCTCTATCCGACAGGGAAGGGATGTACTGGGGGGCGCTGAGCCTGACCTCTCATCAGTCGCGGACTTCGCTGGATGCGTTGTGTCGCGACCATCTGGATCTGCTGTATAGCGCGCAGGCGATGCTGGTGGGATAACTCCGGGCAATAAAAAACCCCGCCGGAGCGGGGTTTGTCAGAGCGACAATCTTATCTGACGTAGGCCAGCAGATTGTGTGAATCCGGCACCATAAAGTCGACGGACATCATGACCGACAGCGCGGTAATGGCGACGATAGAAAAGACGAACAGCTTACGCGCCCAGACTTTATCATCCGCCACTTTGTAACCGCGCAGCGCCATCCCCAGCCACCAGACGCTCACCGCGGCCGCAACGACCAGGTATTTATACCCGGCGTAGCCACCCAGCGACAGCATCAGCGTAGCGACAGCAAAAGCCACGATGTACAGCGTAATGTGGTTTTTCGCCACGGAAATACCTTTCACGACCGGCAGAACCGGAATGTTCGCCGCCTGATAATCCTTGAAGCGGAAAATCGCGATGGCGTAGGAGTGAGGCATTTGCCACAGGCTGAAGATAGCCAGCAGAATCGCCGCGCCGCTATCGAAATTACCGGTCACCGCACAGTAGCCAATCACCGGCGGCGCAGCGCCGGAGAGAGAACCAATCAGCGTGCCGTAGACGGAGTGGCGTTTCATGTACAGGCTGTAGACGCCGACATAAACCACGAACCCCATCACCCCCAGCCAGCAGGCCAGAGGGTTAGCGCCAAACCACAGGAGCATGAAGCCAGCAATACCCAGCAAGGTGGCGTATACCAGCGAAACTTGTGGCGAGATCAGCCCTTTGACCAGCACCCGGTTTTTCGTCCGTTCCATCTTACGATCGATGTCACGGTCGATGTAGTTGTTGAATACACAACCCGAGGCGACCACCAGGGACACCCCAAGGAGCGTCCATGCAAACAGCGGATAGTCGATGTGGCCCTTGGAGGCCAACAGGAAACCGCCGATCACGGAGATCAGGTTGCCAAAAATGATGCCAGGTTTCGTTACTTGCAGGTATTGCTTAAACATACTTGCCGCTCTTAGTGCATCATCATGTTGTAGTTCAGGTTCCACATAATCCAGATGGAGCCAACAACAACGATAGCAATGATGATTACGGTGAAGATAAACGCGGTCAGGTTCCAACCTTCGTCAGACTTGCTGTTCATGTGCAGGAAGTACACCAGGTGTACCAGAATCTGCACAACAGCAGTGACCAGGATAGTTCCCAGAATAGCCGCATGCGATGCGGAGCCACTCATAACCATAGCAAACGGAATAACCGTCAGAATGATCGACAGGACGAACCCTGTCATGTAGCTCTTTACGCTGCCGTGAGAAGCGCCGTTATGATCGCTAGAATGACTCATTACATTGCCCCCATCAGATAAACAACCGAGAACACGCAGATCCACACAACGTCCAGGAAGTGCCAGAACAGGCTCAGGCACATGATACGGGTGCGGTTAGTGTTGGTCAGGCCACGACGTGAAACCTGAACCATCAGCACCGCCATCCAGATCAGACCGGAGGTGACGTGCAGACCGTGGGTTCCGACCAGCGCGAAGAACGCTGACAGGAAGCCGCTGCGATCCGGGCCCATACCTTCAACAATCAGGTGATGGAATTCATAGAGTTCCATCGCGATGAACCCTGCCCCGAAGAGGAAGGTCAGCGCCAGCCAGGAGACAACCTGGCTCTTGTTGTTTTTGTACATGGCGATAGCCGCCATGCCGTAGGTGATGGAGCTGAACAGCAGCAGCGCGGTTTCAACCAGAACGAACGGCAGTTCAAAAATATCTTTACCGGTCGGTCCGCCAGCCGTGCCGTTCACCAGAACGGCATAGGTAGCAAACAGGGTGGCGAAGATAATGCAGTCGCTCATCAGGTAGATCCAGAAGCCGAATACCTTCATCGGCCCTGTATCGTGGTGCCCGTGTTCATGCGCGTGGGCGTTATGCGCAAGAGTATCAGTTGCCATTTTTCAGCCCTGCTTTGTTAATCTCATCGAAATGCTGATTTTCCAGTTTTTCGACTACTGCAACCGGCACGTAGTAATCCACGTCCTCGTCAAAGCTCTTAATAATCCAGGTCACCAGGATACCGACGAAGCTTGCAATCGCCATCCACCAGATGTGCCAGATCATCGCGAAACCAAACACCGTTGCGAAAGCAGCAATAACGATGCCCGCGCCGCTGTTTTTCGGCATATGAATCTCTTCATAGCCAGCCGGTTTCTTATACGCTTCGCCTTTTTCTTTCATTTCCCAGAACGCGTCACGTTCGTGAACGACAGGAACGATAGCGAAGTTGTAGAACGGAGGCGGAGAAGAGGTTGCCCACTCCAGAGTACGGCCGCCCCACGGGTCACCGGTCAGGTCGCGGTTCTGTTCGCGATCGCGGATAGACACGTAGAACTGAATCAGCTGGCAGAGGATACCGCAGGCAATCAGCGCCGCACCGCATGCCGCAACAACCAGCATCGGGTGGAACTGCGGGTCAATCTGCTGGCTCAGGCGACGGGTCATCCCCATGAAGCCCAGCACGTACAGCGGCATAAATGCAACGAAGAAGCCGATGATCCAGAACCAGAAAGCGCGTTTGCCCCAGGTTTCGTTCAGCGTGAAGCCAAAGGCTTTCGGCCACCAGTAGGTCAGACCAGCAAAGCAACCGAATACCACACCACCGATAATGACGTTATGGAAGTGGGCAATCAGGAACAGACTGTTGTGCAGCACGAAGTCCGCGCCCGGTACCGCCAGCAGAACGCCGGTCATACCACCAACAGAGAAGGTCACGATGAAGCCGATAGTCCACAGCATGGCTGAGTTGAAGACGATGCGGCCCTGGTACATGGTGAACAGCCAGTTGAAGATCTTAACCCCGGTCGGGATGGCGATAATCATGGTGGTAATACCGAAGAAGGCGTTGACGTTCGCGCCGGCACCCATGGTGAAGAAGTGGTGCAGCCAAACGATGAACGACAGAACGGTAATACACACTGTTGCCCATACCAGCGAGGTGTAGCCAAACAGACGCTTACGCGAGAAGGTTGCAGCGATTTCGGAGAACACCCCGAAGACCGGCAGAACCAGGATATACACTTCCGGGTGGCCCCAGGCCCAAATCAGGTTGATGTACATCATCATGTTGCCACCCATATCGTTGGTAAAGAAATGGGTGCCCAGGTAGCGGTCCAGGGTCAGCAGCGCGACGGTGACGGTCAGGATTGGGAAGGAGGCGATAATCAGGATGTTGGCGCACAGAGATGCCCAGCTAAATACTGGCATCTTGAACATCGTCATGCCAGGGGCACGCATCTTGATAATGGTCACGAAGAAGTTAATACCGGTTAACGTCGTACCAATACCGGATAGCTGGAGAGCCCAGATCCAGTAATCGACCCCAACGCCCGGACTGTACTCGATTCCCGACAGCGGCGGATAGGCCAGCCAACCGGTCTGAGCGAATTCACCGACGCCCAGAGACAAGTTAACCAGAATCACGCCCACAACGGTGAACCAGAAGCTCAGGTTGTTGAGGAACGGGAAGGCAACGTCGCGCGCACCGATCTGCAGCGGAACCACGAGGTTCATCAGACCGATAACAAACGGCATCGCTACGAAGAAGATCATGATAACGCCGTGGGCGGTAAAGATCTGATCGTAGTGGTGAGGCGGCAGGAACCCTGCTTCCCCGGCCGAGGCCAGCACCTGCTGGCTACGCATCATAACGGCGTCAGCGAAGCCACGCAGCAACATCACGATTGCTACGATGACATACATGATACCGAGTCGTTTGTGGTCGACCGAAGTCAGCCACTCATTCCAAAGGTAGGACCACTTACCGAAGTAAGTGATTGCCGCCAGAAGCGCCAGTCCCCCGATGATAATCGCAGCCACCGTAACCACAATAATGGGTTCGTGGTAGGGCACTGCATCCAGTGTAAGTTTTCCGAACATCGTTTTCTTCCTCGGCCCCTTAGTGAGCGGTTTCCGCGTGGCTCATGTCCATGCCTTCCATCCCTTCGTGCGCTGCGTGCTCGCCTTCAGGTTGGGACATATCCATGCTCTTGCCATGAGACATAAATTTGTTCACAACATCTTTAAACAAATCCGGTTTCACGTCAGAGAAGTATTCCACTTTGTTGTATTCGCTAGGCGCAGCCAGTTTGTCGAAGGCCGCCATGGAGTCCATGGTGTTCGACGACTGTTTCGCTTTCGCTACCCACTGATCGAAGGTTGCACGATCCGGCGTGGCGATAGCTTTGAACTTCATACCAGAGAAGCCCGGGCCGCTATAGCTTGCGGAGATACCGTCATAAGTGCCAGTTTCATTCGCGATGAGGTGCAGCTGAGTCTGCATCCCGGCCATTGCGTAAATCTGGCTGCCTAAACGTGGGATAAAGAACGAGTTCATCACGGAGTTAGAGGTCACTTTGAAGTGTACCGGTACGTTCGCCGGGAAGGCGATTTCGTTGACGGTAGCAATACCCTGTTCCGGATAGATGAAGAACCATTTCCAGTCCATCGAAACAACTTCGATGACGATCGGTTTCTCTTCGTGAGCAAGCGGTTTGCTTGGCTCAAGTGCGTGAGTGGTTTTCCAGGTCAGAACGGCCAGGAACAGGATGATCAGAATAGGAACCGTCCAGACCACAGCTTCAACTTTGTTGGAGTGTGACCAGTTCGGGCTATACTTCGCATCTTTATTACTCGCACGATACTTCCAGGCAAATCCTACTGCCATTAAGACGGCGGGAATAACGACAATCATCATCAGGCCAAAGGCCGTCAGTATCAGAGAACGTTGCTCCAGTCCAATCTGTCCTTTTGGGTCAAGGAGCGCAGAATCACAACCACTGAGTAATACAGTACCTGCGATTAATGACATCCATCCCAAACTTTTATTGTATTTCCTAAGTCTCATTGAACGACCTCAATTCCACGGAATCTGGTGGCGCTTAAAGTGTACGGGCATTTTACGGGAAGGTTGCATTACTGTAAACATGATTGGGGCTGTGTCAGTTCTGTGTTAGCGGGTTCTGCTCGCTTTGTCACATATGTAACCGAGTGTGACGCTGATGCTTGCAAAGCACGTTATATGCAGGATCTATAACGAAAGGGATAAGAATGGATGGGCTTATGGGGTAATGAGTATAAACACCCGAAAAATAACACAACTAATTAACAATTAATTATCAAATAAAAGACATTGCGCGGTGGCGATAATAAATCGCTTTTGCTGAATCGGTTAAATTATTTAATGTTTTGAATAAAAGTTGTCAATAACTTCCAAAAATGTAAAGCGCACAAAACAACAAATGAAAAATGAACAATATAAAATCGTTAATAAGCCGTTATAATTACGATCGGTGATTACAACGGCTAATAACAGTGCAATGATGCGTTAAATCAGCGCACTCTTCCGTAACGCCAGATAATCCAGCAGACTTCCGAGCACAACGCCGGCGATGGCGGTGAGGGCCGCAATTTCCAGTAGCGTGGGCAGGAAGGAAAAAGAGGTGAAGTCGAGGGCATTGAGTATCAGCAACAGCAGCCATATGCCCAGCATCAGCGAACCCACGGCCAGAATCAGCAGCGCCAGCGTATAGGTCTGTGGATAGTCCGTGCGCGGAATAAAGCTTCCGGTGCGTTGCGTGTACTCCAGGGTTTGCCGGCAGAGCAGCAGGAGCACAATTCCCGGGACGGCGGCAAAGACAGAGAACAGATAAAATGTCGGCCAACCGTGAGCTTCGACGAACCAGCCGGCAATGGGCCCGACGTACACGCGACCGACTGCCGATAGCGCGGACAGCAAAGCAAACTGGGTGGCGGAAAACGATTTATTACACAGGGTCATTAACAGGGCGACAAATGCCGCCGTGCCCATACCGCCGCACAGGTTTTCGAAAAAGACCGCCGTCGCCATGGAGTAAAGATGTTTATCGGTAATCGACAGCAGCCAGTAGCCGGCATTGGATACGCCCTGTAGCACGCCGAAAATCAGCAGGGCGCGAAACAGGGTGAGGCGCTGCATGAGTACGCCGCCGTAAAGTGCGCCAACAATCGTCGCGAAAAGTCCCAGCGTTTTATTGACCATTCCCACCTCGCCGGCATCAAAACCGACTCCGCGAATCAAAAACGTGGTGGTCAGACTCATCGCAAAGGCATCGCCGAGCTTATAAAGGACGATTAACAGCAGGATCAGCCAGGCGTTGTTACGTCCGAAGAAGTCGCGCAGCGGTTCGGCGACCGCCTGTTCGAGGCTTTTTGGTACCGGAATCACATCGCTCGGTTCTGGCGCCAGCAGGGTGGCGATAATGCAGGGAATTAGCAACACGGCCATCAGCCAGTACATTCCCTGCCAGCCGAGCCAACGGTCAGCCAGCCACAGCGCCAGGCCACCGGAGACCAGCATCCCCAGGCGATAGCCCAGCACGCTGATGGCCGCGCCAGCGCCGCGCTCCTCTGCCGTCAGCACATCGGTTTTCCACGCATCGAAGACGATATCCTGCGATGCGGAGCAGAAGGCGATAACAACCGCTAATGCGGCCATCCAGCGGAGCTGGGTCGAAGGTTCAAGGAATCCCATGGCGGCAATGGCGATAAGCAGCAGAAACTGCGTGGTCAGCAGCCAGCCGCGGCGCCGGCCAAGAAACGGCGGCGTGTAGCGGTCCATTAACGGCGACCAGAGAAACTTAAAGACGTAAGCCTGGCCAACCAGCGAGAAGAAGCCGATCGTTTTCAGATCGATATTTTCAACGGTCATCCACGCCTGGAGCGTGCCGGAGGTCAGCGCCAGAGGCAAGCCGGAAGCAAACCCTAGGATCAGCAAAATAGCTGATTTAGGCTGCTGGAAAATGCGTAAGTAGTGGTTGGACATGGCTTATGGCGCCAACCCGGCGCGAGGCCGGGTTGGCGAACGATCAACGCGCGTTTTGCTTGATGAAATCATGAATGCTGGTGTCCTGCGCCATATCGGCGATGGTATCGGTCAGGACGCTGTTCACCGCATTGGCGATATTCTGGTTGGAGGCCTGGAAGGCGCCTTCAACAGAGTAGCTTGCGCGATAGTTTTTGGTCATTTTGGTGCCGTTCGCGGCGGTGGCGATAATCGCGATATCTGCCTTCGTGGCGATGTTGTAGCGCACGTTGCCCTGGGAAACGTCGGCATACAGTTTATTCACGATAATCTGCAGATCGACTGCGCCGTTCGGCCCAATCATATAACCGCGCGCGGTCATTTGTTTTTCCAGCACTTCCTGCAGCAGGAAGCGCAGGTCGCGGGAGGCGGTCAGCGTAACCTGTTGGTTATCGCGGGTGACCTTCGCCAGCGCCTGATCCGGACGCTGGTCCGCACCGTTAATGCTGACGGTGACGCCCATCAGACTTGGGTCCTGCTGCGGCAGGCTCATTTTCGGCGATACATCAATGGTAGTCGGAGGCGTCGCACATCCTGCCAGCATAAACATCGCGACCAGCGGGAAAAGAATTTTCTTAAACATGTTCAGGGTCTCAGCGCATGGTGTTGTTATACCCGTCATACTTCAGGCAACGGTTGCGTTAGCGGCTCTTGTTCGCCCTCGTCACTCGCTTCAGCAAGCGCCTGAGGACTCTCCCGTTTGTAGCCTTTCCGTCGCTCAAATCTATTTCGGGTCATTGAGGAAAATTACCGCCATCATAACATCGCCAACGGCGAGGGGAAGTGGCAACGCATGTAAATTCATCGCGTTGTACATTTTATCGCCGCCTCCCATTTTTATCGCGATCCAGGCGGACGTTCTGGGGGAGAGAGTGAGTAAACTTGATACTTTTGAATGAAAATATCAGAAGAATGCTAATTTTTTGTTGTTTTCCCCTAATGGAAGCGGTAAAAGCGGCTAACATTTAAAAGGAATGGCGGCATCTCAGCGTTGTCGGAGGAGAAAATTCATGATGATACGTGAACAGATCGAAGCAAAACTTAGGGCAGCGTTCGACCCCGTGTATCTCGAAGTCGTGGATGAAAGTTATCGCCACAATGTCCCGGCTGGCTCTGAAAGTCATTTTAAAGTGGTGTTGGTGAGCGATCGTTTCACCGGCGAGCGTTTTCTGAACCGTCACCGTATGATCTACGGTACGCTGACTGAGGAGCTGTCGAGCACTGTGCATGCGCTGGCGCTGCATACCTATACGATTAAAGAGTGGGAAGGGCTTCAGGACACGGTATTTGCATCTCCTCCTTGTCGCGGTGCGGGAAGTATCGCCTAGAAATCGTATTTGCAACCGCGGGAACTTTTCCAGTATGTTGCGTGAAGATTTATCAAAAAACGGCCTGCGGGCCGTTTTGTTTTGTCTGAAAATGTGTGCAGTGGGCGCTTTTAAAGACAAATTTGCGCGGGAATTGTGAAAAATGCCGCAGCCGTGGGCGACAACCGTTCTCGACTCACAAAAGTGATGCCGCTATAATGCCGCGTCTTATATGAATGTCTTCGGGATGATTCTGGCGACAGGGAATGTGTTTCTGATTGAAGAGGGCATCCCGGTTCTGCGAAGCAACGTACACGCGCTTCCAGAGTTGACCGAGCACTGTGATTTTTTTGAGGTAACAAGATGCAAGTTTCAGTTGAAACCACTCAGGGCCTTGGGCGCCGTGTAACGATTACTATCGCCGCTGACAGCATCGAGAATGCTGTCAAAAGCGAGCTGGTCAACGTGGCGAAAAAAGTTCGCATTGACGGCTTCCGTAAAGGGAAAGTGCCGATGAATGTTGTTGCTCAGCGTTATGGCGCATCCGTTCGCCAGGACGTGCTGGGCGACCTGATGAGCCGTCACTTCGTTGACGCGATCATCAAAGAGAAAATCAATCCAGCCGGCGCACCGAACTACGTTCCGGGCGAATACAAGCTGGGTGAAGACTTCACCTACGCGGTAGAGTTCGAAGTTTATCCGGAAGTTGCGCTGCAGGGTCTGGAAACTATCGAAGTTGAAAAACCGGTTGTTGAAGTGACCGAAGCTGATGTCGACACCATGCTGGACACGCTGCGTAAGCAGCAGGCTAACTGGAAAGACAAAGATGGCGCTGTTGATGCAGAAGACCGCGTAACCATCGACTTCACCGGTTCTGTTGACGGCGAAGAGTTCGAAGGCGGCAAAGCGACTGACTTCGTACTGGCGATGGGCCAGGGTCGTATGATCCCAGGCTTTGAAGATGGTATTAAAGGCCACAAAGCGGGCGAAGAGTTCACTATCGATGTGACCTTCCCGGAAGAATACCACGCAGAAAACCTGAAAGGTAAAGCGGCTAAGTTCGTTATCAACCTGAAGAAAGTTGAAGAGCGCGAGCTGCCGGAACTGACTGCTGAATTCATCAAACGTTTCGGCGTTGAAGATGGTTCCGTAGAAGGTCTGCGCGCTGAAGTGCGTAAAAACATGGATCGCGAGCTGAAAGGCGCCGTGCGTAACCGCGTGAAGTCTCAGGCTATCGAAGGTCTGGTTAAAGCGAACGACATCGACGTGCCGGCTGCCCTGATCGACAGCGAAATCGACGTTCTGCGTCGTCAGGCTGCTCAGCGTTTCGGTGGCAATGAGAAGCAGGCTCTGGAACTGCCGCGCGAACTGTTCGAAGAGCAGGCTAAACGCCGTGTAGTTGTCGGTCTGCTGCTGGGCGAAGTGATTCGTACCAACGAGCTGAAAGCTGACGAAGAGCGTGTTAAAGGCCTGATCGAAGAGATGGCTTCCGCTTACGAAGATCCGAAAGAAGTTGTTGAGTTCTACAGCAAAAACAACGAACTGATGGACAACATGCGTAACGTCGCGCTGGAAGAGCAGGCTGTTGAAGCCGTTCTGGCAAAAGCGAAAGTGTCTGAAAAAGCCACGACCTTCAATGAACTGATGAACCAGCAGGCGTAATTTCGCCCACGGTTTAACGTTCAGGTAAAACCCGTTGCCGAGAGGCGGCGGGTTTTTTTTTATCGCAGCAATAGCTTCAGGATGAGTGCGAAAACGCGATATCAATGATAGCGTTACGGCAAAAGCTTGTTATGCTTGAATTATGATTGCATCGTCCCCACAACGAGGAGACGAAACTGCACGCGTGAAATCATGCATAATGACGAAGCGTGTCTGTCGGGATTTGTTCAGGTTACGGGCGTAAGGCCGATATCCAGGTAATTTGAACGATGACGGACAGAAGACTCTGGCTGATAATCCGTCCATAAGGTTACAATCAGTGCGGCAGGTTTATTCAAAATTAATCCAGGAGACGGAAATGTCATACAGTGGCGAACGAGATAACTTTGCACCCCATATGGCCCTGGTGCCGATGGTCATTGAACAGACCTCGCGCGGTGAACGTTCTTTTGATATCTACTCCCGTCTGCTCAAGGAACGCGTCATCTTTCTGACCGGCCAGGTGGAAGACCACATGGCGAATCTGATCGTGGCGCAGATGCTTTTTCTGGAAGCAGAGAACCCGGAAAAAGACATTTATCTGTACATTAACTCTCCGGGCGGGGTGATCACCGCCGGGATGTCGATTTACGACACCATGCAGTTCATCAAGCCTGACGTGAGCACCATTTGTATGGGCCAGGCGGCATCGATGGGCGCGTTCCTGCTGACCGCAGGGGCAAAAGGCAAGCGTTTCTGCCTGCCGAATTCCCGCGTGATGATCCACCAGCCGCTGGGCGGCTATCAGGGTCAGGCGACGGATATCGAAATTCACGCCCGCGAGATCCTGAAAGTGAAAGGGCGGATGAATGAACTGATGGCACACCATACGGGTCAATCCCTTGCGCAGATTGAGAACGACACCGAGCGTGACCGTTTCTTGTCAGCCTCCGAAGCGGTGGAATACGGCCTGGTCGATTCCATTTTGACCCATCGTAATTGATGCCCCTGGCGCAAGGGGGCCGCTATACTTGTCTGGAGTAGGGCGGCACAACGCTTATCAGCGACTTGCGCCTGAGAATGGCATTTGCGTCGTCGTGTGCGGCACAAAGAACTTAATAAGAGGTTTGGACTCATGACAGATAAACGCAAAGATGGTTCGGGCAAACTGTTGTATTGCTCTTTTTGCGGCAAAAGCCAGCATGAAGTGCGTAAGCTGATCGCCGGGCCATCCGTGTATATCTGCGACGAATGCGTTGATTTATGTAACGACATCATTCGCGAAGAGATTAAAGAAGTCGCGCCGCATCGTGAACGCAGTGCGCTGCCGACTCCGCACGAAATCCGCCACCACCTGGACGATTACGTTATCGGCCAGGAGCCGGCGAAAAAAGTGCTGGCCGTTGCGGTATACAACCACTACAAACGCCTGCGCAATGGTGATACCAGCAACGGTGTTGAGCTGGGTAAAAGTAACATTCTGCTGATCGGGCCGACTGGTTCCGGTAAAACGCTGCTGGCGGAAACGCTGGCGCGTCTGCTGGATGTACCGTTCACCATGGCGGACGCCACCACCCTGACCGAAGCCGGTTATGTCGGTGAAGACGTCGAAAACATCATTCAGAAGCTGCTGCAGAAATGTGACTACGACGTACAGAAAGCGCAGCGCGGTATCGTGTACATCGATGAGATCGACAAAATTTCCCGTAAATCGGATAACCCGTCGATTACCCGCGATGTCTCCGGCGAAGGCGTGCAGCAGGCGCTGCTGAAGCTTATCGAAGGAACCGTTGCCGCGGTACCACCGCAGGGCGGGCGTAAGCATCCGCAGCAGGAGTTCTTGCAGGTTGATACCTCCAAGATTCTGTTTATCTGCGGCGGCGCGTTTGCCGGTCTGGATAAGGTTATTTCCCATCGTGTCGAAACCGGTTCAGGTATTGGTTTCGGCGCGACGGTAAAAGCCAAATCTGACAAAGCGAGCGAAGGTGAGCTGCTGTCTCAGGTTGAGCCGGAAGATCTGATCAAATTTGGTCTGATTCCGGAGTTCATCGGTCGTCTGCCGGTCGTTGCAACGCTGAATGAGCTGAGCGAAGAAGCGCTGATTCAGATCCTGAAAGAGCCGAAAAATGCCCTGACCAAACAGTATCAGGCATTGTTTAACCTGGAAGGCGCTGAGCTGGAGTTCCGCGATGAAGCGCTGGACGCGATCGCCAAAAAAGCGATGGCGCGTAAAACCGGTGCTCGTGGTCTGCGTTCCATCGTTGAAGCCGCGCTGCTCGATACCATGTACGATCTTCCGTCAATGGAAGACGTGGAAAAAGTGGTCATCGATGCTTCCGTTATCGACGGACAAAGCAAGCCGTTGCTGATCTATGGCAAACCGGAAGCGCAGCAGGCGTCTGGTGAATAATTAGCCAACTTACTCAAGCAGTTAACAAAAAGGGGGGATTTTATCTCCCCTTTTATTTTTCCTGCATTCCCGCCGTTGAATGTGTGGAATACATCCCCATATACTGGATTACATATTAACGGCGTCGCGATGACGAGTCGTGCCGCTGGCTACCTGGCGGACTTTAAACTAAGAGAGAGCTCTATGAATCCTGAGCGTTCTGAACGCATTGAAATCCCCGTATTGCCGTTGCGCGATGTGGTGGTTTATCCGCACATGGTCATACCCCTGTTTGTAGGGCGGGAAAAATCTATCCGTTGTCTTGAAGCGGCTATGGACCATGATAAAAAAATCATGCTGGTTGCGCAGAAAGAAGCTTCGACGGATGAGCCGGGTGTAAATGATCTTTTCACCGTCGGGACCGTGGCGTCAATTTTACAGATGCTGAAGCTGCCTGATGGCACCGTCAAAGTGCTGGTTGAAGGCCTGCAGCGCGCGCGTATTTCTGCACTGTCTGATAACGGCGAGCATTTTTCAGCGAAAGCAGAGTACCTGGAATCGCCGGCGATCGACGAACGCGAGCAGGAAGTCCTGGTGCGCACCGCGATCGGTCAGTTTGAAGGCTACATCAAGCTGAACAAGAAAATCCCGCCGGAAGTGCTGACGTCGCTCAACAGCATCGACGATCCTGCGCGTCTGGCTGATACCATTGCTGCGCACATGCCGCTTAAGCTGGCAGATAAGCAGTCCGTCCTCGAGATGTCCGACATTAACGAACGTCTGGAATATCTGATGGCGATGATGGAATCGGAAATCGATCTGCTGCAGGTTGAGAAGCGTATTCGCAACCGCGTGAAAAAGCAGATGGAAAAGTCTCAGCGTGAGTACTATCTGAATGAGCAGATGAAGGCCATCCAGAAAGAGCTTGGCGAGATGGACGATGCCCCGGACGAGAACGAAGCGCTGAAGCGCAAGATCGACGCGGCAAAAATGCCGAAAGAGGCGAAAGAAAAAACCGAAGCGGAACTGCAAAAGCTGAAGATGATGTCGCCGATGTCGGCAGAAGCGACCGTCGTACGCGGCTACATCGACTGGATGGTACAGGTGCCGTGGAGCGCGCGCAGCAAGGTCAAAAAAGATCTGCGTCAGGCTCAGGAGATCCTCGATACCGACCATTACGGCCTGGAGCGCGTGAAGGATCGTATCCTTGAGTATCTCGCAGTACAGAGCCGCGTCAACAAGCTGAAAGGGCCGATTCTGTGCCTGGTTGGACCGCCGGGGGTGGGTAAAACCTCGCTGGGCCAGTCCATCGCTAAAGCCACCGGCCGTAAGTACGTGCGTATGGCGCTGGGCGGCGTGCGTGATGAAGCGGAAATCCGCGGTCACCGCCGGACCTACATCGGCTCAATGCCGGGCAAACTGATCCAGAAAATGGCGAAAGTGGGGGTGAAAAACCCGCTGTTCCTGCTGGATGAGATCGACAAAATGTCCTCCGACATGCGCGGCGATCCGGCCTCAGCGCTGCTCGAAGTGTTAGATCCGGAACAGAACGTGGCGTTTAACGACCACTATCTGGAAGTGGACTACGATCTGAGCGATGTGATGTTTGTGGCGACCTCTAACTCCATGAACATTCCGGCGCCGCTGCTGGATCGTATGGAAGTGATTCGTCTGTCCGGTTATACCGAAGACGAAAAACTGAACATCGCCAAACGTCACCTGCTGTCTAAGCAGATTGAGCGTAATGCGCTGAAGAAAGGCGAGCTGACCGTAGAGGACAGCGCGATCGTCGGGATTATTCGCTATTACACCCGTGAAGCGGGCGTGCGTGGGCTGGAGCGTGAAATTTCCAAGCTGTGCCGTAAGGCGGTTAAACAGCTGCTGCTGGATAAGTCACTGAAGCACATCACGATTAATGGTGATAACCTGCATGATTTCCTTGGCGTGCAGCGCTATGACTACGGTCGTGCGGATAGCGAAAACCGCGTCGGCCAGGTCACCGGTCTGGCATGGACGGAAGTGGGCGGCGATCTGCTGACCATCGAAACCGCCTGTGTGCCGGGTAAAGGCAAGCTGACCTATACCGGTTCGCTGGGCGAAGTGATGCAGGAGTCTATTCAGGCTGCGCTGACCGTGGTCCGTTCGCGTGCGGATAAGCTGGGAATTAATTCGGATTTCTACGAAAAACGTGATATTCACGTTCACGTTCCGGAAGGGGCGACGCCGAAAGACGGTCCGAGCGCCGGTATTGCGATGTGTACCGCGCTGGTCTCCTGTCTGACGGGGAATCCGGTACGCGCTGACGTCGCGATGACGGGGGAAATTACCCTGCGTGGTCAGGTGCTGCCAATCGGCGGTCTGAAGGAAAAACTGCTGGCGGCACATCGCGGCGGCATTAAGACTGTTCTGATTCCTGATGAAAATAAACGTGACCTTGAAGAAATTCCAGATAACGTTATTGCCGATTTAGATATCCATCCGGTGAAACGAATCGAAGAAGTTCTGACACTTGCGTTGCAGAACGAACCATTCGGCATGCAGGTCGTCACGGCAAAATAGTGATTTCGCGCAAATAGCGCTAAGAAAAGTGGGGCTGGGAAGTAAATTCGTACTTGCCAGCCTTTTTTTGTGTAGCTAACTTAGATCGCTGGCAGGGGGTCATCTACAACTCTGTTGTAAGGGCATGACAGTCCTGATATAACTGCTGCGCGGTCGCACCACGAAGGATTCTGGTGCGATATAAATTATAAAGAGAGGAAGAGAACAGTGAATAAATCTCAACTGATTGACAAAATTGCTGCGGGTGCGGACATTTCTAAAGCTGCAGCCGGACGTGCGTTAGATGCTTTAATTGCTTCTGTTACTGAATCTCTGCAGGCTGGAGATGACGTTGCGCTGGTCGGGTTTGGTACCTTTGCTGTGAAAGAGCGCGCTGCCCGTACTGGTCGCAACCCGCAAACAGGTAAAGAAATTACCATCGCTGCTGCCAAAGTGCCGGGTTTCCGTGCCGGTAAAGCGCTGAAAGACGCGGTAAACTGATCGGCTTCCCATCAGGGAATGTGACGAAGTACAAGGGCGCATCGCGAGATGTGCCTTTTTTATTTGCCCGGAACCCGACTTTATGTGTGTTTGTACGCACTTGTGGGCTGACAATTACCCCATTTTCTTGTCAAAATAGGTCCTCACGCGCGGCAGCCATCACGTGCTATGCTGCGCGAGCTAAAGTCATCTACAGCGGAGCGTTGTTACACCATGATGGACAACCTACGCACGGCCGCCAATAGCGTCGTGCTCAAGATTATTTTCGGTATCATCATTATCTCGTTCATTTTGACCGGGGTGAGTGGTTACCTGATTGGCGGCAGTAACAATTATGCCGCGAAAGTTAACGACCAGGAAATTGGTCGCTCACAGTTTGAAAATGCCGTTGCCAGCGAACGTAACCGTATGCAGCAGCAGCTTGGCGATCAGTTCTCTGAACTGGCGGCCAACGAAAACTACATGAAAACCATGCGTCAGCAGGTGCTGAACCGTCTGATTGACGAGTCGCTGCTTGACCAGTACGCCCGCGAACTCGGACTGAGCGTCAGCGATGCTCAAGTCAAACAGGCTATCTTCCAGACTCAGGCTTTCCAGACTGACGGCAAATTTGATAACGAACGTTTTAGCGGTATCGTGAATCAAATGGGCATGACCACCGATCAGTACGCGCAGGCGCTGCGCAACCAGCTGACAACTCAGCAGCTGATTAATGCCATTGCCGGTACTGACTTTATGCTGCCCGGTGAATCCGATCAGCTGGCTGCGCTGGTATCCCAGCAACGCGTAGTGCGTGAAGCCACCATCGATGTCAATGCACTGGCGGCGAAGCAGACGGTGACCGATGAGGAAGTCAACGCTTACTACCAGCAAAACCAGGCCCGTTTCATGGCGCCGGAGCAGTTCCGCGTGAGCTACATCAAAATGGATGCGGCTGGCATGCAGGAGAACGCCTCTGACGAGGAAATCCAGTCCTGGTATGATCAGCATCAGGATCAGTTCACGCAGCCGCAGCGTAACCGCTACAGCGTGATTCAGACCAAGACCGAAGCCGATGCCCAGACGGTTCTGGATGAGCTGAAGAAAGGGGCCGATTTCGCCACCCTGGCGAAAGAAAAATCTACCGACATTATCTCTGCCCGCAACGGTGGCGATATGGGCTGGATGGACGATGCTGCGACGGTACCAGAGCTGAAAAATGCCGGTCTGAAAGAAAAAGGCCAGCTTTCTGGCGTGATTAAATCTTCCGTTGGTTTCCTGGTTGTCCGTCTTGATGATGTTCAGCCGGCGAAGGTTAAACCGCTGGCCGAAGTTCGCGATGATATCGCGGCGAAAGTGAAGCAGGAAAAAGCGCTGGATGCTTACTACGCGCTGCAGCAGAAAGTGAGCGATGCCGCCAGCAATGATAACGAATCGCTGGCCAGCGCCGCACAGGCTGCGAATGTGAAAGTGACCGAAACCGGCTGGTTTGGGCGTGACAATTTGCCAGAAGAGCTGAACTTTAAACCGGTTGCCGATGCTATCTTCAACGGCGGTCTGGTGGGCGAGAACGGTACGCCGGGCAGCAACTCCGATATCATCACCGTCGATGGCGATCGCGCCTTTGTTCTGCGTATCAGCGAGCACAAAGCGGAAGCCGTGAAGCCACTGGCAGATGTGAAAGCGCAGGTTATCGATATCGTCAAACATACCAAAGCTGAACAGCAGGCGAAGCTGGATGCAGACAAGCTGCTGGCCGCGCTCAAAGATGGTAAAGGTGACGAGGCGATGAAAGCCGCAGGTTTAAGCTTCGGCCCGGCGCAGACGCTGGCACGTACCGGTCAGGATCCCTTGAGCCAGGCGGCGTTTGCTCTGCCGCTGCCGCAGCAGGGTAAACCTGTCTACGGTATGGGTAGCGACATCAAAGGCAACGTGGTGCTGCTGGCGCTGGATGAGGTCAAAGCCGGCGACATGCCGGAAGCGCAGAAAAAAGCCATGGTGCAAGGCATCACGCAGAACAATGCTCAGATTGCTTTCGAAGCGCTGATGAGCAACCTGCGTAAGTCCGCGAAAATTAAACTCGGCGATGCTATCGACCAACAGCAATAATTTCGTGACGCTTCGCAAAAATCAGTAACGTGATGTAATCCTCAAAGGCCGCTTTCGCGGCCTTTTCCATTTCTGCGGTTTGTCTTTTGTACTCCATTTCCACCCTCGCTATTGTGATCCCGCTGTCTACAAACAAGGAGATAACAGCATGAAACGTGGATTGAAAACGCTTATTGCCGCCGCCGTACTGGTTTGCGCGGCAGGACATCAGGGTGTACTTGCCGCCCCTTCCAGCGGGAAAACGTCGGCGACGGCAAAGGAGAGCGTGCAGACGCCGCAGGCGAAGGTGCCTGAGACGTTAAACGCGACTGAGAGTGATGGAATCAGGGTGAGTATCAATAGTGCCAGCGCAGAGGAGCTGGCAAAGGCTTTGAATGGCGTCGGTCTGAAGAAAGCGCAGGCAATCGTGAGCTATCGCGAAGAGTACGGACCATTTAAAACCGTTGACGATCTTAAGCAGGTCCCGGGGATGGGGCACTCGCTGGTGGAGAGAAATCTGTCACATCTGAAGTTATAAATTTTCAGCACAAGTTTGCACAGTCGTCATTATTTGCCAGAATGAAGAGGTCACATAAGTGGTGTGACCTCTGACCTCAAAACAACAATGAAAGATAAGGCATGTGCGCTATGCAGACACAAATCAAAGTTCGCGGCTATCATCTCGACGTCTATCAGCACGTCAATAATGCGCGTTATCTGGAATTTCTCGAAGAGGCGCGTTGGGACGGCCTGGAAAGCAGCCCGGCTTTTCACTGGATGACCGCACGCAACATCGCCTTCGTGGTGGTGAATATCAATATCAATTATCGCCGCCCGGCGGTGTTAGGCGATGTGCTTACCGTCACCAGCAAACTGGAACAGCTGAACGGGAAAAGCGGAACATTAAGCCAGGTGGTAACTCTCAATCCTAACGGCGAAGGGGTAGCCGATGCGCTAATCACCTTTGTCTGCATCGATCTTAAAACGCAGAAGGCGCTGCCGCTGGAGGGGGAACTGCGCGAGAAACTGATTCAGCTGGAGCCTTGCTGACAGGCCAGTCGGAGGCATGTGTCCCGGATGCGCTATCGCGCATCCGTCTCAGCTAACGGCCATAGAGAAAATGCCGGGTGGTGGCTGATGCCTTACCCGGCCGACGGTGCGTTGCGGATTTGGTACTGGAATTGCGCTGACCGGCTACGGGCTTGATGTCATGCGCGGATCTTACAGGCCCGGTATGGCGTCAGCCGCTACCGGGAAATGACCGGTTACTGTAGCCCGGTTTTCTGTTTCATCACTGCCATAATACCCGGCCGATCGGCCTCGTACTGGCTTAGCCCGTTGGCGCGCAGGTTACAGGCCGCGCACTGTCCGCAGCCGTCGCCTTTAATGCCGTTATAGCAGGTCAGGGTTTCATGGCGCACCAGTGCTAACTGGCCCCAGTAATCGGCTAAGGCCCATGTCTCGGCTTTGTTAAGCCACATCAGCGGCGTCTCGAAGCGAATATCTTTCGCCATTCCGAGGCTGACGGCATGGTGTAGCGCTTTCACGAACTCGTCGCGGCAGTCCGGGTAGCCGGAAAAATCGGTTTCGCACACGCCGGTAATGATCGCCTCTGCCTTAACCTGGTAGGCGTAAATCGCCGTCAGGGTTAAAAACAGGATATTACGCCCGGGCACGAAGGTATTCGGGATACCGCTGGCTTCCGGCTCATAGTCCGGCACCGGGATGTTATCGCGGGTCAGGCTGCTGACGGCAAGCTCGTTAAGCAACGTCACGTCGAGCACCTTATGGGCAACGGCGCCCAGCTTTAACGCCAGAGAGCGAGCGACGTCAATTTCTGCGCGGTGGCGTTGGCCATAATCAAAAGTGACGCAGTGCACTTCATCGTACTGTTGCAGAGCCTGCACCAGGCAGGTCGTTGAATCTTGTCCTCCGCTGAAGACAACTACGGCGCGTTTCATGGCAATTCCTGACAATCAAAGTGAAAGCGATATGGTAGCGCCTGATGGGCGCGGCGACCAGCTTCATCACGGCGGCGATGCCGGTAGCCAGGCGCTGGTGAAATCAAACCAGCCCCGGGCGTTAAGCTGCAGGCCGTTTACGCCCGGTGGGGCACTGATGCGATAATTGTAATTAAATAGCGGCGTCATGATGGCATCGTCCATCAGGATATTGAAGACATTGCGCAACGCTTCGTTGCGGCTGCGTTCTTCAGGCTGCGCCTGGACGGCATCGAGGGTGGCCTGCAGATGAGCATACTGTGCCCCGGTCAATAAATGAGGCCACATCGTATCGCAACGCAGCCACTGTTCCAGCGTGTATTCCGGCGCTTCGCCGATCAGCCGATCGCCCATGACCAAATCCGCCTGCGCCAGTTCCTGGCAACAGTGCCAGTTTTTGGCGTCGTGAAAAATGAGCTTCAGTTCACAGCCGAGGGCGGCAAGCCGTAGGCGGAGCTGTTCTGCCATCGTGTGCAGTTCGACCGGCAGGTGATACAGCAACGTAAGCTGTTCGGGCAGAGGAATATCCTGATTCTCTGGCCCCTGGGGAATGGTCCATCCGGGCAACACCTCGTTGCTGGGGGTAATCAAATCTTCGTCGAGCGGAAGCGTCTTCAGCAGTGAAGAGCGGTGAATTAGCGATACCAGACGTTGCGCCTGAGCTTTGCTGAGGCGAGGGCTCTGACGCAGCGCCAGGTAGCAAAACCCGAGGCTGATGCTATTGCTGACCTGACGAAGATTTGCCAGCTTGTCCGGATCGCCAATGGTAATCTGCACCGGGTGGCGGCAGCTGGTGCCCAGATTCTGCTCAAACAGCTGGGGAGTGATCCAGTACTCCACCGCCTGGATCAGCGGGTGGTTCAGATGATAGCGCGGATGATTCTCCAGCCGCACCAGCTCCGGGCTGAACAGTTTCAGACGGAACGGCCCGCTACCGACCGTGGGTTCATCGGGATGAGCCAGTAAGCTGCCGTCGCTGGCGAGGCGGAACGGTAGCCAGTAATCCGGGCGATGCAGCGTAATCGTCAGACACTGCGCATGCGTGACATCAATTCGGTTAATGCTGGCAAACAGGGTACGCAGGGCGGGCAGCTCCAGCAACATCAGCAGCCGCCGCCGAAGCTGCAGCGTTTCTATCGGATCGCCATTATGCCAGAACAGCGTTGAGCGGATATAAAACTGCCAGCGCAGGCCGTCCGGCGATACCTGCCAGTGGTGGGCTAAATCACCGGCCGGAGCGCTATTTTGTGCTCCAAAGCGCGTCAGGCCAGAAAAAATTTGCCCGGCAAGATGTTGTTCGGCGCGACCGGGTAAAAACCCCGGCTGCAGAGCGTCAAGCGGGCGATAGTAGGGAATGCGCAAAGTCGGCGTATTGTTTTGCCACTGACCGCCAAGAAAAGGTGACAGCAGCGCCTTCAGCTCTTCCGTCGCCAGCTGAGCCAGCTCCAGCGCATTTTTCTGCTGGCCGTTATTCAGCGCCAGCTCCATCATCTCATTACGTAAGGCGTCTGGCGCGGTGTGAAAAATCAGCGTGCCGCGTTTTCCGCGCCCGGGAGTCGCCTGCCAGCTCAACCAGCCGGCCTCCTGCGCCTGGCGAAGCAGCGTTCGAATATGGCGCTCGCTGCAAAAACAGCGTTCTGCCAGCTCACTTACGGTCACCTGCTGTGGCGCGCCGGAGGAGGGGAGCCACAGGCGCTGGTACTGGTTCAGCCGGTTCAGTAATCTCATATACACTTCATCCTTCAACCTGCCTCTGCGTTGGCTACGCTTGCTCACCCCGGTCACTTACTGGAGTAAGCTCCCGGGGATTCGCGCACTTGCCGCCTTGATGCAGGCCGAATGATTTTGTGTATATTCATCTCACCTGACAAGACTGCCTCTGCGCTGCTTGCGCTTGCTCACCCGGTCATTTACTGGAGTAAGCTCCCGGGGATTCGCGTACTTGCCGCCTTGATGCAGGCCGGATGATTCTGTGTATATTCATCTCACCTGACAAGACTGCCTCTGTGCTGCTTGCGCTTGCTCACCCCGGTCACTTACTGGAGTAAGCTCCCGGGGATTCGCGCACTTGCCGCCTTGATGCAGGCCGGATGATTTTGTGTATATTCATCTCACCTGACAAGACTGCCTCTGCGCTGCTTGCGCTTGCTCACCCCTGTCATTTACTGGAGTAAGCTTCCGGGGATTCGCGCACTTGCCGCCTTGATGCAGGCCGGATGATTCTGTGTATATTCACCTCACCTGACAAGACTGCCTCTGTGCTGCTTGCGCTTGCTCACCCCGGTCACTTACTGGAGTAAGTGACCGGGGATTTGCGTACTTGCCGCCTTGATGCAGGCCGAATGATCTTGTGTATATTCATCTCACCTGACAAGACTGCCTCTGCGCTGCTTGCGCTTATTCACACTTGTTACCCAGGCTGTCCTTCGGCCTCGCCCCTTCGGAGCCTGCGCGAGCGCGGTTTGTAAAACCGGAACAATAAAATTTATCTATTCACTATTACTTCCGTATATCTCAGGTGATACTGGAACTCAAGTAAAACTCACCGTGCTTTTGGGAGCTCACATGGCAAGACTCGCTGCTTTTGATATGGACGGCACGCTGCTGCTGCCGGACCATCGTCTGGGAACGTCAACGCTCTCAACGCTGAAGCGCCTGCGCGATCGTGACATTACCCTGACCTTTGCCACGGGACGCCATGCGCTGGAAATGCGCCACGTCATCGGTGAGTTCTCGCTGGATGCTTACTTAATTACCGGCAACGGTACGCGGATTCACGCGCTGGATGGTGAAGAACTGCACCGTAGCGATCTTGATCCTGGCGTCGCGGAAGCGGTGCTCCACCGTCGCTGGGATACGGCGGCCAGTATGCACGTCTTTAACGACGGTGGCTGGTTTACCGGGCAAGCGATGCCCGAGTTGCTCAAAGCGCATATTTTCAGCGGCTTCCGCTATCAGATATACGATCCCAGGCGGATGCCGACGGATAACGTCACCAAAGTCTGCTTCTGCGGCGATCACGACGATCTCCAGCGGCTCAACGTTCAGCTGGCTGAAGCACTCGGGGATCGCGCGCATATTTGTTTTTCAGCGTTCGACTGCCTGGAAGTGCTGCCGAATGGTTGTAATAAAGGCGCTGCGCTGGCGGTACTCAGCCAGCATCTGGGCCTGTCGATGCAGGATTGTATGGCGTTTGGCGACGCCATGAACGACCGCGAAATGCTCGGTAGCGTGGGGCGCGGGGTCATTATGGGTAACGCAATGCCGCAGCTCAAAGCTGAACTGCCGCATTTACCGGTTATTGGAGACTGTCGCCATGAAGCGGTCTCCCATTTTTTAACTCATTGGCTGGATAATCCCGATCTTCCTTATTCCCCCGAATAAACAGACCCTTCCAGCAAGCCAGACACCCTTGGTGTCTGGCTTTTTTTATTGGGTGTTCACCATCTCCGCGATTTTTGCCTGCCACGGAGTGATATCGCCGATCTGGCTCGCGACCCACTGCGGGTTGTAATAGCTTTCCAGATAGCGTTCGCCGCTGTCGCACAGCAGAGTGACGATAGAACCGGTACGGCCCTCAGCGCGCATACGCACGGCAAGCTCAAGCACGCCCCACATATTGGTGCCGGTGGAGGCGCCGACTTTGCGACCAAGCAGCGTTTCCAGCCACAGGGCGGTGGCGACGCTGGCCGCGTCCGGGACCCGCAGCATCTCATCGACGACATCAGGAATAAATGATGGCTCGACGCGCGGACGACCGATACCTTCGATTTTGCTTCCGACCGGGCTGCGCAGGCCGGCATCGCGGCTCTGCCAGTAGTCGAGGAACACCGAGTTTTGCGGATCAACCACCAGCAGCTGCGTATCATAGCCCTGACAGCGGATATAGCGGCCAATCGTGGCCGAAGTCCCGCCGGTCCCCGCACTCATCACGATGTATGAGGGCTGCGGATGCGGTTCATGGGTCATCTGCCGGAAGATGCTGTCGGCAATATTGTTATTGCCGCGCCAGTCCGTCGCCCGTTCAGCGAAGGTAAACTGATCCATATAATGGCCGTTCAGTTCGCGAGCCAGTCTTTCGGAGGCGGCATAGATTTCACACGCGCTCTCGACAAAGTGACAGCGTCCGCCATAAAACTCAATCTGCTCAATTTTGCGTTTTGCCGTACAGGAAGGCATGACGGCGATAAACGGCAGACCGAGCAGACGCGCAAAGTAGGCTTCAGAAACCGCCGTCGAGCCGGAAGAGGCTTCGATAATCGTCGTCCCTTCCTTAATCCAGCCGTTACACAGGCCGTAAAGGAACAGAGAGCGCGCCAGGCGGTGTTTCAGGCTGCCGGTAGGATGGGTGCTCTCATCTTTCAGGTAGATCTGAATACCCGGGAACCCGGGCAGCGCGAGGCGAATAAGGTGCGTGTCGGCGGAACGCTGATAATCGGCGTTGATTTCACTGATTGCGTGTTTTACCCAGGCGCTATTCATCGTCATTTCCTGTTTGTCATTTTGTGCCCAGCTTAACGGAAGTGTGAGGAAAAATTGTTGCTATTTAGCCTTTCAATTACAATGAAGGGAGAAAATTTTTCTCCGGAGGTGCCTCATGCTAGATAAAATTGACCGTAAGCTGCTTTCTTTACTGCAAACTGACTGCACCCTCTCTTTGCAGGCGCTGGCTGATGCCGTTAATCTGACCACCACGCCCTGCTGGAAACGGCTGAAGCGGCTGGAAGATGAGGGGATCCTGCTCGGCCGCGTGGCGCTGCTGGATGCCGAAAAGCTGGGGCTCGGTCTGACGGCATTTGTACTGATTAAGACCCAGCATCACAGCAGCGACTGGTACTGCCGCTTCGTCAGCGAAGTCACGCAGATGGCGGAAGTCCTCGGTTTCTGGCGTATGGCGGGAGAGTATGATTACCTGCTGCGGGTGCAGGTGGCGGATATGAAACGCTACGATGATTTTTATAAACGGTTGGTGAACAGCGTCCCCGGGCTGTCTGATGTCACTTCGAGTTTCGCGATGGAACAGATAAAATACACCACTGCCTTACCTATTGATTAACGGCGTTTGCCGCGACGATTTATACACTCAGGATTTAACTGCTTGCGATTATTTGCTCAACTTAGCTGGTACTTCCGCCGGGAGTGGCGCCGTTATCTCGGTGCTATTGCCCTGCTGGCCATTATCGCCGTTTTACAGCTGATTCCGCCAAAGGTGGTGGGAATCGTGGTTGACGGCGTCACCAGACAACATTACACCGCGGAGAAGGTGTGGATGTGGATCGGCGCGTTGGTCCTGATCGCGGTGATGGTCTATCTGCTGCGCTACGTCTGGCGCGTGCTGCTTTTTGGTGCCTCTTATCAGCTGGCCGTGGAGCTACGGGAGGACTTTTACCGTCAGCTCAGCCGTCAGCATCCGGCTTTTTACCTGCGCCACCGCACCGGCGACCTGATCGCGCGCGCCACCAACGATGTTGATCGAGTGGTTTTTGCTGCGGGGGAAGGGGTGCTGACGCTGGTGGACTCGATGGTAATGGGCTGTGCGGTATTGATCGTGATGTCGACGCAAATCAGCTGGCAGCTCACCCTGCTGGCGCTGCTGCCGATGCCGGTGATGGCCCTGGTTATCAAGCGTAACGGTGATGCGCTCCATGAACGCTTCCGCGTCGCGCAGGCGGCATTCTCCAGCCTCAACGATCGTACTCAGGAGAGCCTGACCAGCATCCGCATGATTAAGGCCTTTGGCCTGGAGGACCGGCAATCGGCGCAGTTTGCTGCCGATGCGGCGGATACCGGCAGGAAAAACATGCGCGTGGCGCGGATTGATGCGCGCTTTGATCCGACTATCTATATCGCGATTGGCACGGCTAACCTGCTGGCGATCGGCGGCGGGAGCTGGATGGTGCTGCAGGGCAGTATGACCCTCGGCCAGCTAACCAGCTTTGTGATGTATCTCGGTTTGATGATTTGGCCGATGCTGGCGCTGGCATGGATGTTTAACATCGTGGAACGCGGCAGCGCGGCCTACAGTCGGATCCGCACGATGCTCGAGGAGGCGCCGACCGTCAACGATGGTCATGAGCTGGCCCCGGAAGGGCGCGGTGCGCTGAACGTCGCCGTACGCGAATTTATCTATCCGCAGGCGAATAAGGCCTCGCTGGAGAAGGTCAACTTCGTGCTCCAGCCTGGGCAAATGCTGGGCATTTGCGGGCCAACCGGCGCAGGGAAAAGCACGATTCTGGCGCTGATTCAGCGCCACTTTGACGTCACGCAAGGGGATATTCGCTTCCATGATATTCCGCTGACGCGGCTGCAGCTCGATAGCTGGCGCGCCCGGCTGGCGGTAGTGAACCAGACGCCGTTTCTGTTTTCCGACACCGTCGCCAACAACATCGCGCTCGGCAGGCCCGATGCAACGCCGGAGCAAATTGAGCATGTTGCGCGGCTGGCCAGCGTGCACGACGATATTCTGCGCCTGCCGCAGGGATATGAAACGGAAGTCGGCGAACGCGGCGTGATGCTGTCCGGCGGGCAAAAACAGCGCATTTCCATCGCCCGCGCGCTGTTGCTGGAAGCCGAGATTCTGATTCTTGACGATGCGCTGTCGGCGGTGGATGGCCGGACCGAGCATCAGATATTGCATAATCTGCGGCAGTGGGGAGAGGGGCGAACGGTTATTATCAGCGCCCATCGCCTGTCGGCACTGACTGAGGCCAGCGAGATTCTGGTGATGCAACACGGGCATATTGTCCAGCGCGGTCGTCACGATGGACTGGTGGCGCAGCCCGGCTGGTATCGCGATATGTATCGCTATCAACAGCTGGAAGCGGCGCTGGACGATGCGCCGCAGGATCACGAGGAGGCCGCTGATGCGTAGTTTTTCCGAGCTCTGGCCGACGTTAAAACGCCTGCTGGCCTACGGTTCCCCGTGGCGTAAACCGCTGATTATCGCGGTGGTGATGATGTGGATTGCCGCGGCCGCCGAGGTCAGTGGTCCGCTGCTGATCAGCTACTTTATCGATAATATGGTGGCGAAGAACTCGGTGCCGCTGAAGCTGGTCTGCGGTCTTGCCGCGGCCTACCTCGGCCTGCAGATCCTTGCGGCGACCCTGCACTATAACCAGTCGCTGCTGTTTAACCGCGCCGCCGTTGGCGTGGTGCAGCAGCTGCGCAGTGATGTGATGGATGCCGCGCTGCGCCAGCCGCTGAGCGAATTTGATACCCAGCCGGTCGGGCAACTGATCTCCCGCGTCACCAACGACACGGAAGTGATCCGCGATCTGTACGTCACGGTGGTGGCGACGGTGCTGCGTAGCGCGGCGCTGATAGGCGCAATGCTGGTGGCGATGTTCAGCCTTGACTGGCGCATGGCGCTGGTGGCGCTGACTATTTTCCCGGCGGTGTTGATCGTGATGATGATTTATCAACGCTACAGCACGCCGATCGTGCGTCGGGTACGGGCCTGGCTGGCCGATATCAACGACGGCTTTAATGAAGTCATCAACGGGATGGGTGTGATCCAGCAGTTCCGCCAGCAGGCGCGTTTTGGCGAGCGGATGCGCGAAGCCAGCTATGCGCACTATCTGGCGCGGATGCAAACGCTGCGCCTCGATGGTTTCCTGCTGCGTCCGCTGCTGAGCCTGTTCTCAACGCTGGTGCTCTGCGGGCTGCTGATGCTGTTTGGATTCAGCTCGGCCGGCACAATTGAAGTCGGGGTGCTGTACGCCTTTATCAGCTACCTGGGGCGCCTGAATGAGCCGCTGATCGAGCTAACAACCCAGCAGTCGATGCTTCAGCAGGCGGTCGTCGCCGGCGAGCGCGTCTTCGAACTGATGGATCGCCCGCGTCAGGCGTGGGGCCAGGACAGTGCGCCGCTGCGCAGCGGCACCGTGTCAATTGAGAATCTCTCTTTTGCTTATCGTGGCGATCGTCTGGTACTGCAGGACATTAACCTGGATATTCCGTCCCGTGGTTTTGTGGCGCTGGTGGGGCACACCGGCAGCGGTAAAAGCACCCTGGCCAGTCTGATGATGGGCTACTACCCGCTGAGCAAAGGGGAAATTCGTATCGACGGTCGCCCGCTCGCTTCACTGAGCCACAGCGCGTTGCGCCAGGGCGTTGCCATGGTGCAGCAGGATCCGGTGGTGCTGGCGGATACCTTTTATGCCAACGTCACGCTCGGTCGCGATATCAGCGAGGCGCAGGTCTGGGAGGCGCTGGAGTCGGTGCAGCTGGCAGAACTGGCGCGCGGAATGAGCGAGGGGATTTATACGCAGCTGGGCGAGCAGGGGAATAATCTGTCGGTGGGACAGAAGCAGCTGCTGGCGCTGGCGCGGGTGCTGGTGGATACCCCGCAGATTTTGATTCTCGATGAAGCGACGGCGAATATCGATTCCGGCACCGAACAGGCGATTCAGCAAGCGTTGGCTAAAGTTCGTCAGCACACCACGCTGGTGGTGATTGCACATCGTCTGTCGACGATTGTTGATGCCGACACCATTCTGGTGCTCCACCGTGGGCAGGCGGTTGAGCGTGGCAATCATCAGCAGTTGCTGGCAGCAAAAGGGCGCTACTGGCAAATGTATCAGCTGCAGCTGGCCGGCGAAGAGCTGGCTGCCAGCGCGCAGGAAGAGTCGCTGATCGCCTGATGCACTATAAGCAAGCACCCGTGCTGGCGCGGTTTAGCATGGTGCAAAAATGCAACGCCTGATGCACTGAAATGGTGCGTTTTTGGCTGTGGTCGGCGTTTTTCCGCTACCTTCTGCCACTGTTGTGCTGTTTTCTTCGTTAAAAGGGCCGCTATGCGGCCCTTTTTCATTTCTGGCATAGCCCTTGCTTTATTCCCTGTGTGTTAGCTGCTGCCATTACGAATTCAGAGCGGAGGGGACTTATGAAGCTGGTTACCGTGGTAATCAAACCATTCAAACTGGAAGATGTGCGTGAAGCGTTATCTTCCATCGGCATTCAGGGCCTGACGGTCACTGAGGTAAAAGGGTTTGGCCGTCAGAAAGGCCACGCCGAGCTGTACCGTGGTGCCGAATACAGCGTCAATTTTCTGCCAAAGGTGAAGATTGATGTCGCGATTGCCGACGATCAGCTTGATGAGGTCGTTGATGTGATTAGTAAAGCGGCCTACACCGGAAAAATTGGCGATGGCAAAATTTTCGTCGCCGAGTTGCAACGCGTTATTCGCATCCGCACCGGCGAAGCCGACGAAGCGGCACTGTAACGTCCAGACCACACAGTGATGGGGATCGAGAAAATGAAAATAGCAACAATGAAAACGGGTCTGGGTTCGCTGGCACTGCTTCCGGGGCTGGCGATGGCCGCACCGGCGGTGGCAGATAAAGCCGACAACGCCTTTATGATGATTTGCACCGCGCTGGTGCTGTTTATGACCATTCCGGGCATTGCGCTGTTCTATGGTGGCCTGATTCGCGGTAAAAACGTGCTCTCTATGCTGACCCAGGTCATCGTCACCTTTGGGCTGGTATGTGTGCTGTGGGTGGTTTATGGCTACACCCTGGCGTTTGGTACCGGCGGCAGCTTCTTCGGCAGCTTCGACTGGGTATTATTGAAAAACATAGAGCTGAAAGCGCTGATGGGGACCTTCTATCAGTACATCCACGTCGCTTTCCAGGGCTCCTTCGCCTGCATCACCGTTGGCCTGATCGTGGGCGCGCTGGCTGAACGTATTCGCTTCTCCGCGGTGCTGATTTTCGTCGTCGTCTGGATGACGCTCTCCTATGTGCCGATTGCACACATGGTATGGGGCGGTGGTCTGCTGGCGACGCACGGCGCGCTGGATTTCGCCGGTGGTACCGTAGTGCATATCAACGCCGCCGTTGCTGGTCTGGTGGGCGCCTATATGATGGGCAAACGCGTTGGCTTTGGCAAAGAAGCGTTCAAACCGCATAACCTGCCGATGGTCTTCACCGGGACGGCAATCCTGTATGTTGGCTGGTTTGGCTTTAACGCCGGTTCCGCGAGTGCGGCGAACGAAATTGCCGCGCTGGCTTTCGTCAACACCGTTGTGGCGACCGCTGCGGCTATTCTGGCCTGGACCTTCGGCGAATGGGCGACCCGCGGTAAACCTTCTCTGTTAGGTGCCTGTTCCGGGGCGATTGCTGGTCTGGTTGGCGTTACCCCGGCATGTGGTTACATCGGTGTAGGCGGCTCACTGATTGTGGGTCTCGCCTCCGGCCTGGCGGGTCTGTGGGGGGTAACGGTTCTGAAACGCTGGTTGCGTGTTGATGACCCGTGCGATGTGTTCGGCGTACACGGTGTCTGCGGTATCGTGGGCTGTATCCTGACCGGTATCTTTGCCGCAACCTCTCTGGGCGGCGTCGGCTATGCGGAAGGCGTTACCATGGGCCATCAGCTGCTGGTACAGCTGGAAAGTATCGGCATCACTATCGTCTGGTCCGGCATTGTGGCCTTCATCGGTTATAAAGTGGCGGATATGACCGTAGGTCTGCGTGTTCCGGAAGAGCAGGAACGCGAAGGTCTGGATGTCAACAGCCACGGCGAAAACGCCTACAACGCCTGATAAATTGAGTCATCTCCAGTAGCAGCAAAGCCTCCCGTCGGGAGGCTTTTTTTCGTCATGAGGGACAGCATCAGGCGTTATCCCTCGCCCATGACATCTTACGCGTTACGGTTACGCATGACCCCTTCCTGCACCGTTGATGCCACAAGCGTGCCATCCTGAGTATAAAACTCACCGCGAACGAAGCCCCGGGCGCTGGACGCAGAAGTGCTCTCAACGCTGTACAGCAGCCAGTCGTTAATGTTGAACGGGCGATGGAACCACATCGAGTGGTCGATCGTCGCTACCTGCATCCCCGGCTCCAGGAACCCGACGCCGTGCGGCTGGAGCGCCACCGGCAGGAAATTGAAATCGGAAGCGTAGCCCAGCAGATATTGATGGATACGAATATCCTCCGGCACCGCGCCGTTAGCGCGGATCCACACCTGACGGGTCGGCTCCGCAACGTGGCCCTTCAGCGGGTTGTGAAACTCAACCGGGCGGATTTCCAGCGGTTTGTCGCTGAGGAACTTATCTCTGGCCTGCGGCGGCAGCAGGTGCGCCAGCTTGCGCGCGATGTCGGTTTCGGAAGGCAGACCATCCGGCGCAGGGGCGGCCGGCATCGATTTCTGGTGCTCATAGCCGGGTTCTGGCGCCTGGAAAGAGGCGGTCATATAAAAAATGGGTTTCCCGTTTTGAATGGCCGCGACCCGACGGGCGCTGAAGCTGTTACCATCGCGCAGCACTTCGACGTCATAAATAATCGGTTTCTGGCTATCGCCAGGGCGCAGGAAATAGCTGTGGAATGAATGGATCAGACGCTCGGCAGGCACGGTTTCTTTCGCCGCGTACAGCGCCTGACCGACGACCTGGCCGCCAAAAACCTGACGTAAACCCAGATCTTCACTCTGCCCGCGGAATAACCCTTCTTCAATTTTTTCCAGATTCAATAATGCCAGCAGATTGGTTAGTGCCTGACTCATATTTACCCTCAATCAATGATAACTGCCTTGCGCAGCGCGTATTGAGGCCAAGTATAACCTGGAATCGCAAGTGGTCCGATGGGTGTAATAATCTGAATAAAGGGCCATTTGCAGGAAGAGAACTGAGATCTGTGCCACACTTATCCACGATGCCAATGTTACTGCTCGCCAGTCGGCAGGACATACTCCTGCAAGTAAAGGGATGAAAAGGAGAACATAATGAAATTTGCCTATATGTTAAGTGCTTTAGCCGTTGCAACCGCGTTGACCGCCTGCGCGAATAATCACGGCGCCACGACGGCCAATAACGCGGCTGCCCCCGATCCATATGGCATTGCGTCACTGACTTCTTCGCAGCAGCAGCCTAATGTATCAGGGACTATCTCGATCCGGCAGAGAGTCGCCCTACCGCCGGATGCGGTACTGACTGTCACCTTATCGGATGCGTCACTGGCCGATGCGCCGGCGCATGTCCTGGCGCAGAAAACGGTTCGTACCGAAGGTCAGCAGCCGCCGTATAACTTTGTCCTGCCTTACAACCCGGCGGATATTAAACCGAATGCCCGCATTTTGCTGAGCTCGGCCATTACGGTTAACGGTCAGATGATGTTTATCACCGATACCGTGCAGACGGTGGTGAATGGGGGAGGGAACCGGGCCGACCTGATTCTGGTGCCGGTACAGCAGACGGCCGTACCGGTCGCCAGCAGCGATGCTCCTGCCGCGCAGTAAGCCATCTATGCCCCTGTCGAGGGGCATTTTTTTACCTTCAGTAAATCCAGCGATAGTGCTGCAGATCGATATGGCCGCTGCCGGACACCTGGACACCTTCAGCCAGCAGCGCCTGGCGCTGGCGCTGCAGATCCGGGCCAGTAAGGGAAATGTCGCCGTGGCGGTTGACCACCCGGTGCCAGGGAAGCGTGGAGCCTTCAGGCAGGCGCTTGAGGACCCCGCCAACCTGGCGCGCCGCACGGGGTGAACCCGCCAGCCGTGCTATATCGCCATAGGTGGCGACGTAACCTTCCGGAATTGAGGCCACAATTTGCCAGACCCGCCGGGGAAAAGTGTCGTGAGAATCCATCGTGCGTCCTGTAAACCGGGAAAGGCTCAGAATAAGCGCTGACTGAGTGGCTGTACAGCGTGGGGCTGTACGGGGTTGACGATAGTGAAATCGAGCGCGAGGCCAGAAATCGACATCCCGTGCACGTTGCCGTGCGAACCGATGGCTATCAAGCTTTCGAAAAATTTCAGGTACCGGGAACGAGGATTGATAATCAGCGTGGCCCGCATAGAAGCGCGCTGCTGTGAGAGAATCGGGCAGACGAGGCGGCCGCGGGCTTCGAAGGGCCGTCTGCGTAAATCACTACGCCGCAGGACGCCGACCGTGGAATAGAGCACCGCAGCCGGGGCGACGTCGCGTTGCCGGTCTCGCCAGGGTTAGACAAGCTTTTCGCCCGTCGCTGCACAATAAACCAGCATCCGGTTGGGGTGAGCTTGCAATTCGTTGGTCCAGTAGGGATAATGCGGCTGCGCGTTGGATAACGACGCTCTCAATGGGGGCTCTGTTGGTTCTCCCGCAACGCTACTCTGTTTACCAGGTCAGATCCGGAAGGAAGCAGCCAGAGCAGACGACGTGTGTGCCGGGATGTAGCTGGCAGGGCCCCCACCCAATTCTGGGGATCCCTGTCTCTTTCCTTGTTTTTCCCATGCTCCAGCGTACAGCAAAAAGACCCGCTTTCGCACTCTGCATGTTGGACTGTTTTTCCCTGATTATTGTGCTCCCGAATCGTGCCAGCACGAGAAGTAGCGGAAAGTTTGCGGATCATCGTGCCTGCCAGTACCGCCTCTAAAAACCCCCTCGGTTTATGCTTTAAAAACATATGTCATAAATTTGAAATAATAATGAAATATTAATGTCATTTTCATGTCACAAATAACTGGCAGATTATCTCTGGGAATTTATTGCCCGATCGGCAGCTGAAAATATATGTCTGGATCAGTTTGTTAACTTCGTGTATTAATTATGATAAATTTATTGCACGGGAAGCATGACGATGACTACAGTAGTTTTGAACGTAAAAATTGATGCGGAGTTAAAAGAAAAGCTGCGTCATTATGCGGAAGTAAATAACGAGAATCTGGGTACTGCAACGGAGAAACTGCTGCTGCTGGCATTTCAAATAGCAGATTCAGCAGGTGAGGCGGGGGTTTCGGAAGAGGATATCGATAGCCAGCATACCGAAGAGGAAGCTTCTCCATTAACCCCTAAAGAAATCAAAGCATTAAGAAAAATTCTGAAGAAGAAAAAATGAAACAACAACTCTCTACAGCCAGCAACTATAGCGAAGCCTGCGACTTGTTACGTTCAGGGTATGTTAAGCATGTTCGCCTCAACTGGAATATCGGTAGTGATGAGTTCTTTCGCATTGCCTCCGACTGGTGTGATACCGGGGCGAAAATAAAAAAAGATGAAGATGGTTTTATTATCTCGTTAAAAAGCTTTCCTATCCCACGCCAGCATTAATGAAATTTATTCATTGATGTCATCGGGCTGACATATAGCAATGACATCATGAAGTGCAATTTATAAAAAACATCTCATATGCGTCATGGATGATGACTTTTGACGGGCTGAACCCAGCCCGTCGATATTTTATTATATTATTTTACGCATTCGCGTATTTTCACTCTGTTGCGTCAGACCCGCCCACACTGGCTGCAGGGTTGTAAACGCATTGCGCAACTCCTCATCGTCGAGGGTGAAAGGTAAACGCAAGTAGCGGTCAAAGGCGCCAGCCAGACCGAAGCGTGTCCCGGTACCAATATGAATCCCAAGACTCTCCGCTCTTGCTGAGAAGATCGTCGCCAGCATGCCCGGTAATTCTACCCAAAACGACAGTCCGCCTTCAGGCGATGTGAAGCGCCAGCGGGGAAAGTATTCCGTCATGAGCGCGCCACACATATCGCGGCGCGCGGCCAACATTGCTCGACGCGCCGGGAGCCAGGTGCGATCGTTTTCGAGCAGCCAGCTGCAGGCCAGCTGTTCAAGCAGCGGGGTGCCCAGGTCGAGTGAATCCCGGGCCTGAACTAACGAGGCAATGGTACGTGAGGAGGCGCGGATCCAGCCGATACGCAATCCCCCCCAGAAACTTTTTCCGGCCGAGCCAATCGTGATCACCGGCGCCTCGGGATTGAAGGTCGCCAGCGGCGGCGGCGGCGGAGCGTTGTACCATAAGTCCACCATTGTCTCATCGACCACCAGCGTCGTACGCGTTTGTGCCGCCATATCGGCCACCCGCTGACGGGTGGCGCTATCCATACAGCGACCGGTCGGGTTATGAAAATCAGGCATCAGCCATGCCAGCCGCGGCGCGGTTTGCGCAATGGTTGCCGCCAGTCCGTCGCAGTCCCAGCCGTGCTGCGGCAGGGCGACGCCGACCGGCCGGCAGGAGGCGCCCTGAATGGCGCTGATCGCCATGGGATAGGATGGCGCATCAATCACCACCCGGTCGCCTGGTCCGGTTAGCAGGCGAAGCACCAGCGAAAATGCGCTCAGTGCGCCGTTCACAATCATCACTTCCTCGCTGCGGGTTGGAAGACCTCGTTCGCAGTAGCGGCGGGCTATCGCCTCCCGCAATACCGGCAGACCGTGCTGATCGTAACCGGTATTGGACAGATGCTGCGGCAGCATTGTCAGGGCCTGATGATAGGCCTGGTGAATCTCAGGTCCGGCGCTCAGAGCGGCGGTGGCCAGATTGACCGATGAGGGACGGAAGTCCACTTTTGTCACCGTGTCCGCTCGTTCCGGCAGCGCGATACGCGAACCGCTTCCCTGACGACTGTAAAGATATCCCTCTTCACGCAGCTGGCCGAGCGCGCTGGCGATAGTGGTGCGGCTGACGTTCAGGGCCGCGGCCAGCTCCCGTTCGCCCGGGAGGCGCGTCTCCAGCGTCAGGCGACCATCGAGAATCAGCAGACGCAGGGCGTCCGCCAGCTGGCGCCAGAGCGGCGTTCGGGTCGAAGACTCTTGCCAGTGGCCCAGCAGGCGTACCAGCGATTGCGTACCGAAGCGACGAGAAACCATAGCGATCCACTTTTAAAAAACTGGCCATTAATTATCAATCCATTTTTGCTGATGATGGCGAGGTCCGCAATCATCCAGAGGTAAAATAAAAAATGTTACGTCGATTAGTGCAGCTCTATATCGGTCTTGTTCTGTACGGCGTGTCGACCGCGTTGTTTGTTCATGCCAATCTGGGTGCCGATCCGTGGGATGTTTTTCATCTTGGCGTGGGTAAGCAGTTTGGCCTCGATTTTGGCACGGTGATTATTCTGACCGGGGCTGCGGTACTGCTGTTGTGGATCCCGCTGCGTCAAATGCCGGGTCTGGGAACGGTCAGCAATGTGATCGTGCTGGGGCTGGCGGCAAACGCCACGCTGGCCGTTCTGCCGCCGATGGAGTCGCTGGTGTTGCGCGGTCTGATGCTGATCGGCGCTATCGTGCTGAATGCTCTGGCCACGGGGATGTATATTGGCGCCGGTTTTGGCCCCGGACCGCGTGACGGGCTGATGACCGGTTTGCATGCCCGTACTGGATGGTCTTTGCGGGGGATCCGCACCGTCATTGAGCTATCGGTCCTGGCGATCGGCTGGGCGCTGGGCGGTACCGTTGGCGTCGGCACCGTGCTTTATGCGCTGACGATTGGGCCGCTCATCCAGCTGTGTTTACCCTGGTTTCGCCAGCCGACGGTGCGCAAAGCGGTCAACGCTACCGGTGAGGTCGTCTCCTGATTTTATCCCGTGACCAGGGATGAGGGCTAAACTTAGCCTTACAGATGCGGCCGGGTTCGCCGGTCGCGCTGTTCACTTCGGAGATCATACTCATGAAGTACGTTGATGGTTTTGTCGTTGCCGTGCCCGCGAAAAATAAGGAGGCCTATCGCGAGCTGGCAGCAAAGGCCGCGCCGCTGTTTAAAGAGTTTGGTGCGCTACGGGTGGTGGAGTGCTGGGCGGACGATGTGCCGGACGGTAAGCTCACCGATTTTCGCATGGCGGTGAAAGCCGAGAGCGACGAAGAGGTCGTGTTCAGCTGGATAGAATATCCGTCAAAAGAGGTGCGCGACGCGGCGAATGCCACCATGATGGCCGACCCAAGGATGAAAGCGTTCGGCGATAGCATGCCGTTTGATGGTAAACGAATGATTTTCGGCGGCTTCCTGCCATTACTGGATGAATAATCTGTCCTGCCGTCCCTTTCCTGTGCAAGGGGACGGCAGGGGCGGGGTCAGGATACTTTGGTAAACAGATGGCGATAATCGCGCACCTCGCCGTCGGTACGAAACAGACCGCCGCCGCTATAGTGCAGGGTCTGCGGCCACCTGGGCTGCGGTTTTACGCGTGCCGCCACCACTTCAAAAATAAAGAAGTTATAGCTGTCCACCAGCGCATCGTCGAAGAGCCGGCATTCAAAGCTGGCGTGGCATTCGGCAATGGACGGCGCGGAGACCTGTTCACTGGCTTCCGCGGTGAGCCGGAAGGCGGCAAACTTGTCCACCGCGTCACCGTCACAGTTCCCGATTCTGGCGACCGTCTCCGCCATTGCGGCATCTGGCAGGTTGATAACGCACTCCCCGCTGCGGCGAATCATGTCGAAACTGATATTGCCGGCGGAAATCATGCAACCTACCAGCGAGGGGGAAAACTCCAGCACCGTATACCAGCCAAGGGTCATGATATTATTTCGATCCTGCCAGCGGCTGCTGATTAAGACGACGGCACCGGGTTCCAGCCAGTGGCGCACATCGTGTAAAGGCCAGGGATATTTTTGCATCTGGGACGTCTCCCTTCATGGATTTACCTTAAGCGTAGCGCAATGCGCTTTAAGGTTATTTTCCGCCCACAGAATAAACTGCTCTTTCGGCAAGGCCGGGCTGTATAGCCAGCCCTGGGCGTAGAGCACATCGTGCTGACACAGCCAGTCGCGCTGTTCTGCTGTTTCGACGCCTTCGGCAATGGTGGCCAGATGGAGCGCTTTTGCCATTTTGATGATATGCGGCGTCAGCGGCTTATATTCGAGGGTATCGACGAAGGATTTGTCAATTTTCAGGATATCGACATCCAGTTTTTGCAGGTAGCTGAGGCTGGAATAGCCGGTCCCGAAATCATCGATTGAAATACTGTGCCCCACCTGACGATAGCGGGCGATCACCGGCAGAGTGGTCTCGGGATCGACGAAACCGCGCTCCGTCAGCTCAAGCGTAATTTGCGCCGGCGCGATCTCCCACTGCCGCAACAGATCGGCCAGAAGGGCTGGCAGGGTAGGCGAGCGCAGATCGTCGACCGACAGATTAATCGAAATGTGGAGTTCCGGATGCATGTGCAGCCACCGGCCGAGTTCGGCGAAAATTTTCCGCACAATATCTTCGGTTAAATGGGTAATGAGCCCGGTCTCTTCGGCAAGCGGAATAAAAATATCCGGCGATAAAAAGCTGCCGTCGGGCTGCTGCCAGCGCGCCAGGGCCTCGGCGCCGACGATTTTGCCATCTTTCAGCGAGACGATGGGCTGGTAATGGACCCGAATCGCGTCGGAGTGCAGCGCATCCAGCATCCCATAGCGCGGCGAGCGTAAGGTGCGGCGCAGTCGCAGTAGCAAAAATGAGGTCAGCAGACTGATAAACAGGCCGAGGGGAAGCCACAGCACCAGCTGATGGCGGAATTTTTCCTGCAGCGGTAGCGTGGATGACCAGGTGGCGATAGCCAGCCCCAGTTCAGGAATACGATGGAGGCGATAAACCGTGTTATCGACGGTGAGCGTCTGGCCATCCAGGTGCTTGATTTGCTCCCAGACCACCGGGTCGAGAGGTTCGCTGCTGGTAATGACCTGCTTTTCTTTCATGCCAAACAGAATGGCGTGAATATTTTCATGGCCGGGCGAGATGATATCGATAAATGAGGCGGGATCGATCATCACGACATGATTCTGACTGCCTAACGCCGTCATTTTGTGCTTCAGACCGAGATCGTTGACCGTAGTGAGCCAGGCCCGATAGCCGTCGGTGGTGAGGTGGTCGGGGGCTGGAAAGGAGACCGGGGTACTGCGATCTTCAAGAGAAGAACATTGCGGTACCGAACCTTTGAGCCACAGTACCTCCTGCACATAGCGATGGGTATAGGCGATTCGGCGCATCGCGAGCAGATGCTGTGGGCTGCAGGCGGCAGCGCTGTGGGCATCGGCTTCCTGCAGCGCTTCTCTTGCCTGGCTCGCCACCTGCTGAATGCGCATCAGCACGCGGGAAGAGTAGTTATCCAGTTCGGAATAAAACAGTATTGTTGCCTGGCTGGTCGCCAGCCAGATGCTTAAGGCAATCGGTACAATAACGGCGAGTATCAATACCCCGGTCACCAGACTCACCAGATTCCTGGTCGTCATGCGCATGTCCTTATGTTATTGGGGTTTTGATGAGTATATCCGATAGCGGAGAAAGGTCGCAGACGAGCGACAATTATTATTGGATTTAAAAAATGCCCGAATCACGACATGGCGCGGATATCGGGCTAACAGTGGATGATCCGCAGCGGTCGAGGCAATGAGCGGTGCGAATTAAAACGAGGGCTGGAGCTGGATGCCGATAGCTTGCGTTATCAGCATCCGGGTTCAGTTTACCGCGTAATCATGACAGCCAGATGTTTTTTAATGAGCATCCGGCGCAGTAATATCGGCGCTGATCCGCAGATCGTTTTCATCGAAAACCATACAGAAGCGGTCGTCGAAGGCGACGTCGATTTTCTGCCACGGGCGGAAGTGAACATCGCCGGGCAGCAGAATTTTTACGTTGTCATGTCCATAGCACTGGCCGAACAGGTAGGTGTTGTTCCCCAGGCGTTCAACCACTTCACATTGAAACTCCACGACCGTGCCGCTGCGAACGTCGGTCGACAGGTGTTCCGGGCGAATCCCCAGCGTCACCGCATCACCGGGTTGCAGCGGCGAGGTGGTGATATTCAGCGTCAGGCTATGATGCTGCGCCATCTGTACGGTGAGCTGCCCCGGCTGCCAGGCACTGACCGTGGCGGGCAGGAAGTTCATTTTCGGTGAGCCGATAAAACCGGCGACGAACCGGTTGACCGGGTTGTAGTACAGCGCCATCGGCGACCCCATCTGCTCGACTTTCCCGTAGTTCATCACCACGATTTTATCGGCCAGGGTCATCGCTTCCACCTGATCGTGGGTGACATACACCATCGTGGTTTTTAGCTCATGGTGCAGTTTGGCGATGTGCAGACGCATCTCGACGCGCAGCTCCGCATCCAGGTTCGAGAGCGGTTCATCAAACATAAACACCCGCGGGTTACGTACGATGGCGCGGCCGATTGCCACACGCTGGCGCTGGCCGCCGGAGAGCTGTTTCGGTTTGCGGTCCAGCAGATGGGTCAGCTGTAGCGTTTTAGCCACCATTTCGACCTGACGACGAATCTCGTCCTTTGGCACTTTATTGACTTTCAGGCCATAGCCCATATTTTCCGCCACCGTCATGTGCGGATAGAGCGCATAGGACTGGAAAACCATGGCCACCCCGCGGTGGGCGGGCACCACATCATTCATCACCTCATCACCGATCAGCACCTCGCCATCGCTGACCTCCTCAAGTCCGGCGATCATCCGCAGCAGGGTCGATTTCCCGCAGCCGGATGGCCCGACAAAGACCGCAAATTCACCGTCTTCGATATCAAGATTGACCTGGTGCAGCGTCACGGTAGTACCAAACCGTTTGGTGACATTCCTCAGTCGTATATTGGACATCAACATTCCCCGGGGTTAGTAATCGTTATTTGCCGTTGGGATTAGGGTTGCAGTGGTTTTTTGTATTACGTGTAACAACCAGGCTGAACAATGCTCAACAGCGCTGAAATCATGGGATGACTATAACTTCCAGTATTTTTGAGCCCTACATCGATGTTTCATTTCTGCAATCACGATCACACAACTGGTAGTCTGGTGTAGTTTTATACGCCTTCAAAGCGTAGCGTATAACAAATCAGGAATATCTGGATTTAGCGTTGTAAGTCGCCATTTATCAGTTGATTCAAACACAGCGATAAATGAATTCATCAAATAAAAACCAATAAATTGTTATACCTTCACATGAGGTTGATAATGAAAAAGAACATCCTTGCTGCACTTATCCTCACAACTCTGGCTGCCGGGCAGCTTGTCAGCCTGCAGGCGCACGCCGCCGGTCAGCTGAACGTCTGGGAAGACATCAAGAAATCCGACGGGATTAAAGCCGCGATCGGCGATTTTGAAAAACAGTACGACGTTAAGGTCAACGTGCAGGAGATGCCCTATGCACAGCAGCTGGAAAAGCTGCGCCTTGATGGTCCGGCCGGGATTGGCCCGGATGTGCTGGTGATCCCGAATGACCAGCTCGGGGGGGCGGTTGTGCAGGGGCTGCTGTCGCCGCTGACGCTGGATCAGGCGAAGCAGGAGGTATTCACCCCGGCGTCAATTAATGCCTTCCGGCTGGATAACGTGCTGTATGGCGTGCCGAAAGCGGTGGAAACCCTGGTGCTGATTTACAACAAAGAGCTGATCGACAAACCGCTGGATAGCCTGCAGGCGTGGTTTGACTATTCGAAAGCGCAGCGGGCGCAGAACAAATATGGCCTGCTGGCCAAGTTCGATCAGATCTATTACAGCTGGGGGGCGATTGGCCCGATGGGCGGCTATATCTTCGGCAAAAACGAGAAGGGCGGTTTTAATCCGCAGGACGTCGGTTTGAATAAACCCGGCGCGGTCGAAGCCGTTACCTTCCTGAAAAAATTCTATAGCGACAAGGTCTTCCCGGCGGGGATCCTCGGAGATAACGGGCTGAATGCTATCGATTCGTTATTCACGGAGAAGAAAGCGGCGGCGGTGATCAACGGTCCATGGGCGTTCCAGCCGTACGAAGCGGCGGGGATTAACTACGGCGTTGCGCCGCTGCCGATGCTGCCAGACGGCAAACCGATGAGCTCGTTCCTTGGCGTAAAAGGGTACGTGGTGTCGACCTGGAGCAAAGACAAAGCGCTGGCACAGCAGTTTATTGAGTTTATCAACCAGCCTCAGTACGTGAAGGCGCGCTATGTGGCAACCGGCGAGATCCCGGCGCTGAAAGCAATGATTGACGATCCGCTTATCAAGAATGACGAGAAAGCCAGCGCGGTGGCGGTGCAATCTGCTCGCGCCACGGCGATGCCGGGTATCCCGGAAATGGGCGAAGTGTGGGGGCCGGCGAACGCGGCGCTGGAGCTCAGCCTGACCGGCAAACAGCCGCCGCAGGCGGCGCTCGATAATGCCGAGAAACAGATCAAGATGCAGATCGAGGCTATGCAGGCCAGCAACCAGTAATCGTGATGTCCGTCATTTTAAGGTGACAGGCGCGTTGGCCGCTGACCTGTTACCCGGATTATCAGGGCATAGATGTAAAGAAGCGGGAGGAGGACCTCCCGTTTTCAGAAGGAGTGGTGTGTGATTATCAATCCCAGCGAAAATATTGCCGAGTCGCGCGGCGCAGGACGTCATGCGTGGTGCGGCCTGCTGCTGGCTGTCGTGCCGGGTTTTGGCCAGTTTTATCATCGCCAGTGGCTGAAGGGGCTTGTCTTCCTGGTCCTGCTGAGCAGTTTCATGGGGGTTTTTTATGACTTCCTGCAGGAAGGCCTGTGGGGGCTCTACACCCTGGGCGAGGAAGTCCCGAGGGATAACTCCATTTTCCTGTTGGCGGAAGGGATCATCAGCGTGCTGATCGTCGCTTTTGGCCTGCTCATTTACTCTCTTTCGTTGCGCGACGCCTGGGTTAACGGCAGAAAGCGCGATGAAGGCGTGGCGCTGAACAGCGTGCGCAAACAGTATCAGATGCTGTTGAACCAGGGGTTTCCCTATCTGATGATCAGCCCCGGCTTTATTTTGCTGGTGTTCGTTGTCATCTTCCCGATTCTTTTTGGCTTTGCCATCGCGTTCACTAACTACAACCTCTACCACACGCCGCCGGCGAAGCTGGTGGATTGGGTGGGTTTTAAAAACTTTATCAATATTTTCACGCTCTCTATCTGGCGCTCGACCTTCTTTGACGTGCTGCAGTGGACGGTGGTGTGGACGCTGCTGGCAACGACTCTGCAATGCACCGTCGGTGTGCTGCTGGCAATCCTCGTGAACCAGAAAGATCTGCGCTTTAAACCGATGATTCGCACTATTTTTATCCTGCCGTGGGCGGTTCCGGGGTTTGTCACGATCCTGGTGTTTGCGGGGATGTTTAACGACTCGTTTGGGGTGATCAACAACGCGATTCTGTCGTTCTTTGGCATTGGCCCGAAGGCGTGGCTGACCGATCCGTTCTGGACGAAGACCGCGCTGATCATGATGCAAACCTGGCTGGGTTTTCCGTTTGTCTTTGCCATGACCACCGGCGTGCTGCAGGCGATTCCTGACGATCTTTATGAAGCTGCGACCATGGACGGCGCCAGCGCCTTTACCCGCCTGCGGACCATTACGTTACCGCTGGTGCTGTACTCGATCGCGCCGATCATTATCACCCAGTACACCTTCAACTTTAACAACTTCAACATCATTTACCTGTTCAACAACGGCGGTCCAGCGGTCGCCGGTTCGAACGCCGGCGGGACGGACATTCTGGTGTCGTGGATCTACAAACTGACGATGTCGTCTTCGCAATATGCCATTGCGGCGACCATTACTATCCTGCTGTCGATATTTGTCGTCGGCCTGGCACTGTGGCAGTTCCGCGCCACAAAATCCTTCAAAAACGATGACATGGCGTAAGGGAAGCAACATGGCTAAATCACCCAGTATTAAACGCGAAAAGTGGATTCGCCTGTCACTCACCTGGCTGATTGTTATCCTGGTCTCGGTGGTGATTATCTATCCGCTGGTCTGGACCGTCGGCGCGTCGCTGAATGCCGGAAACAGCCTGCTCAGCACCTCGATTATTCCGGAGAACCTGTCATTCCAGCACTATGCCGACCTGTTCAACGGCAATGTGAACTACCTCACCTGGTACTGGAATTCGATGAAAATCAGCTTCATGACCATGGTGCTGACCTTAATCAGCGTCAGTTTTACCGCCTACGCCTTTTCCCGCTTTCGTTTTAAAGGGCGGCAGAATGGACTGATGTTGTTCCTGCTGCTGCAGATGATCCCGCAGTTTTCTGCGCTGATTGCGATCTTCGTGCTCTCGCAGTTGCTGGGACTGATCAACAGCCATCTGGCGCTGGTGCTGATCTACGTTGGCGGCATGATCCCGATGAATACCTGGCTGATGAAGGGCTATCTCGACGCGATCCCGAAAGATCTGGATGAGTCGGCAAGAATGGACGGTGCCAGCAGCTTCCGTATTTTCTTTGAGATCATTATGCCGCTGTCAAAACCGATTCTCGCGGTGGTGGCGCTGTTTTCATTCACCGGTCCGCTGGGCGATTTTATTTTGTCGAGCACCATCCTGCGTACGCCGGACAAATACACGCTGCCGATTGGCCTGTACAACCTGGTGGCGCAAAAAATGGGCGCCAGCTACACCACTTACGCAGCAGGAGCGGTGCTGATTGCCGTTCCGGTCGCGATTCTCTACCTGGCATTACAAAAATACTTTGTTTCCGGCCTGACCTCTGGCAGTACAAAAGGATAACCCCATGAAAAGATTAACACCCGCGTTGCTTGCTGTTTGTCTGGCATGCAGTTTTTCCCCCGCTGCACTGGCCGCCGAGGCGCTGCAAACGCGCGCATTTCGCGCGCTGCCTGCGGATTTTATTAAAGGCGCTGATATCTCTACGCTGCTGGATGCGGAAAAGCACGGGGCAAAGTTTTATAACCACAACAACCAGCAGCAGGATCCGATCGCCATTTTGAAGGCCGATGGCGTGAACTATGTCCGCCTGCGCCTGTGGGTAGACCCGAAAGATGCGCAGGGTCAGGGCTACGGCGGCGGTGATAACGATCTGGCGGCGACGCTGGTGCTGGCGAAGCGGGCAAAAGCGCAGGGTATGAAGCTGCTGCTGGATTTCCACTACAGCGATTTCTGGACCGACCCGGGTAAACAATTCAAACCGAAAGCCTGGGAAAAAATGGATTATCCGCAGCTGAAAACGACCATTCACGACTACACCCGTGACACCATCGCCCGCTTTAAACAGGAAGGCGTTCTGCCGGATATGGTGCAGATTGGCAATGAGATAAATGGCGGCATGCTGTGGCCGGAAGGCAAAAGCTGGGGGCAGGGCGGCGGTGAATTTGACCGTCTGGCTGGCCTGCTGAATGCGGCAATCGACGGCCTGAAAGAGAATCTGCAGAATGGCGAGCAGGTGAAAATCATGCTTCATCTGGCTGAAGGCACTAAGAACGATACCTTCCGCTGGTGGTTTGATGAAATCAGTAAGCGCAACGTACCGTACGACATCATCGGTCTGTCGATGTACACCTACTGGAACGGCCCGATTAGTGCGCTGAAAGCGAATATGGATGATATCAGCAGGCGCTATAACAAAGATGTGATCGTCGTGGAAGCCGCCTATGCCTATACCCTGGAAAATTGCGATAACGCGGAAAACAGTTTCCAGGCCAAAGAAGAAAAAGAGGGCGGTTATCCGGCCACGGTACAGGGACAATATAATTATATCCACGATTTAATGCAGGCCGTTGCCGATGTTCCCGACCAGCGCGGGAAAGGTATTTTTTATTGGGAACCGACCTGGATCGCCGTGCCGGGAAATACCTGGGCTACACCGGCGGGAATGAAATATATCCACGATGAATGGAAGCAGGGTAATGCCCGGGAAAATCAGGCGCTGTTTGATTGCCAGGGGAAAGTATTACCTTCAGCAAAAGTCTTTAATTAATCGTTAAGTTTTACACTTCAGGATGTTTATTATGAATAAATTTGCGCCTTTGAGTCCGAAGGTCAATGCGCTATTGCATGGCGCTGACTATAACCCGGAACAGTGGGAAAATTATCCCGGTATTATCGATCAAGATATTGCCATGATGCAGCAGGCTAAATGCAATGTCATGTCGGTGGGGATTTTCAGCTGGGCCAAACTTGAACCTCAGGAAGGCGTATTTGAATTTGGCTGGCTGGACAGCATTCTGGATAAGCTGTACGCCGCCGGTATTCACGTATTTCTGGCTACGCCAAGCGGCGCACGCCCGGCCTGGATGTCGCAGGCCTATCCGCAGGTGCTGCGAGTGGGGCGCGACCGGGTACCGGCGCTGCACGGCGGACGGCATAACCACTGTATGACGTCACCGGTTTATCGGGAGAAGATTTTTAAAATCAACAGCCTGCTCGCGGAACGCTACGCACAGCATCCGGCGGTTCTCGGCTGGCATATTTCCAATGAATATGGCGGAGATTGCCATTGTGAACGCTGTCAGGCGCGGTTCCGCGACTGGCTGAAAGCGCGTTATCAAACGCTGGATAATCTCAATCACGCCTGGTGGAGCACTTTCTGGAGCCATACCTACAGCGACTGGTCGCAGATTGAGTCGCCGGCACCGCAGGGGGAAGTGTCCATTCACGGGCTGAACCTTGACTGGCGTCGCTTTAACACGGCGCAGGTCACGGACTTCTGCCGCCATGAGATTGCCCCGCTGAAGGCGGCGAATGCCGACCTGCCGGTGACCACCAACTTCATGGAGTACTTCTACGATTACGACTACTGGCAGCTGGCGCAGGCGCTGGATTTCATCTCCTGGGATAGCTATCCGATGTGGCATCGCGACAAAGATGAAACCACGCTGGCCTGCTATACCGCGATGTACCATGACATGATGCGCAGTCTGAAGGGCGGCAAGCCGTTCGTGCTGATGGAATCAACGCCGAGCGCCACCAACTGGCAGCCGACCAGTAAGTTGAAAAAACCGGGGATGCATATTCTCTCCTCCATGCAGGCTGTCGCCCACGGGGCAGACTCAGTTCAGTATTTCCAGTGGCGTAAGAGCCGTGGCTCGGTGGAGAAATTCCACGGCGCGGTCATTGACCACGTTGGTCATCTGGATACCCGCGTCGGCCGCGAAGTCAGCCGGCTGGGTGATATGCTCAGTCGTCTGCCTGGCGTGGTGGGCTGTCGCACCGATGCGAAAGTGGCGATTATCTTTGACCAGCAAAACCGCTGGGCGCTGGATGATGCGCAGGGCCCGCGTAATCTCGGGATGGAGTATGAAAATACCGTTAATGAACACTACCGGCCATTCTGGGAGCAGGGTATTGCGGTCGATATCATCGATGCCGATGGCGACCTGAGCGCCTACCAGCTGGTTATCGCCCCGATGCTGTATATGGTTCGCGATGGGTTTGCCGCGCGCGCCGAAGCGTTTGTCGCCGACGGAGGCCATCTGGTGACCACTTACTGGACGGGGATCGTTAATGAATCCGATCTTTGCCACCTTGGTGGTTTCCCGGGACCGCTGCGCAACCTGCTGGGGATTTGGGCGGAGGAGATTGATTGCCTGAATGACGGCGAGCGCAACCTGGTTCAGGGGCTGGCAGGCAACGAAGGCGGGTTACAGGGGCCGTATCAGGTGCGCCATCTGTGCGAGCTGATTCATGCCGAAAGCGCCCGGCCGCTGGCAACCTATCGTGATGATTTCTACGCCGGCCGCCCGGCGGTGACCGTTAATCATTTCGGCAAGGGGAAGGCCTGGCATGTCGCCTCACGCAACGACCTGGCTTTCCAGCGCGATTTCTTCGCGGTTATCAGCCGGGAGCTGGCCTTACCGCGGGCGATCGAGAGTGAGCTTCCGCCGGGCGTGGTCGCCACGGCCCGCACCGATGGCGAAACGACCTATGTTTTCTTGCAGAACTACAGCGCTCAGCAGCACAGCGTAAGCCTGCCGCAGGGCTATCAGGACAGTCTCTCCGGTGCGGCCATTAGCGCGCCGTTGACCTTAACCGCATGGGACTGCCGTATTCTCAGTCGTAAAGCGTAATCACTGCGTTATCCGAGCCTGCTCCTGCGAGCAGGCTTTTTTTTACCTTGATATTATCAGGAGTGCATGATGGTAAGTTTAAAATCCTTTCTGCATTATTTCGCCCAGCCTCGCCAACCGGTGCCGTTAAGTGATGTTGAAAAGCAACAGCTACAGGATTTAATTCAGGCGTTTGGTGGGGAGGGAAATATTGTTAATGTCGACGCCTGTATTACGCGTTTACGGGTCACGGTGAATAATCTGGCTATTGTCGATTCTCAGGCGCTACAGCAGCAAGGGGCGCTGGGTGTAATTATTATCGGGCAACAGGTGCACGCTATTTTTGGCAAGCAGTCTGATACCTTACGTCAACTATTAGATGAGCATTTTACCAGCCGTAAATAAAATTCATAAATAAAAAGGGATAACTCAATATAGAGTTATCCCCAAAACAAGACAAAGAAAACAATGGCAATAATCATTACCGGAGGGTAATTACGACCTTACAGCTGGAGATAAAAAGCTTCAGATAACAAAAATACGTTTACCACCAGGCTTCGACCTGGACGCCGAAGTTCCACGTATTGCTGGCGGTTTGATCTTCAAACGGTTTACCATTCTCGGAATCATTGAGATAGGAGGCAAAAATACGTAATTCAGGGCGTGACATAAAGTCCGGGCCATCGGCCAGACCCAGCGCAATGGTGTATTTCTCGCCGGCTTGTTTGTAGTCGGTATTGTTCTTATAGCTGTCTTTCTGGTAGAAACCGCCGACTTCGCCAATCAGACGGACATACTCGGTGAACTGATACTGTCCGCGTGCGACCAGAGAGAGTAAACGCGTTTTATTGGTGTAATCGGTGATGTCGTCGGCGGAGCCCCAGGTCAGCACATGGTTAATCGAGAATTTGTCGGTAATCGGAATCAGACCGGTGTTGATCACGCGATAGCCGGTGGCATCGTTGACATAGTTCCACATGTCGTACCAACCGCCGCCCTGGGAGACCATGTTCTGCGCCAGCCCTTTATTTGCATACTGCAGAACCAGCTTGTTGTAGCCGCCCAGCATATCCTGGCTGATTTCGCCGGTCAGCATCACGCCGTTATCGGCATCGTACAGCCCGCCGTAGCTATCCTGTTTTTTGGTGGTGTTGGGCATCGCGTAATCGATACCAAATTCGGTCCAGGCGCCGGACCACGGTTTCCAGCCCGCATAGCGCAGATCGACATAGTTGATATTGACGTTACTGTCGCCGTCGACGCGGTAATCGACGTCGTTTGCATCACCGCGGATCCAGGCAAGTGAAACGGCGCCTGGGCCTAAGGTATAGTTTTCGATCCCGGCACCGGAACCGGAGATGTTCCAGTATTTGGTATCGATGATGTGCAGATCGTGGCGCTGATAGTAGCGCTTGCCGCCCCAAATGACCGCGTTAGGATCGCCGGGGATCAGGCCTTTAATTTGCAGGTTCAGCTGACGCAGGCCAAACTGCGCATCGTCATTGAGGGTGGTTTCGTTATCGTTAGAACCGTCAGAGACCATGCTGACCATGCTATCGAGATAGAAGCTGACGTCATCCTTCTTATACACCTCAGAACCCAACTCCAGCTCGCCATAGGTATCAGATTCGTTACCCAGACGACCAATTTTGTTTTTTTGCCATTCGGCCAGACTGCCATCCCCGGAGACCCCAACCCCGGCACGCATATAACCATGAAAATCAATTCCAGGAACAGAGGCGGAAGCCGCGAGCACGGATGGTGAAATCAGCGCGGCGGCCAACGCAACAGAGACTGTGCGCAGCGTAGTGTTCATGTCTATCCTCTTATTGTTTTGTATTACGTTCACATTAACGGTGTCATGAAATGCCTAAACGTAACTTCAGGCAATTTAATGATCGTGATAGTGTGATTAAGTGCAAATAAAATGGCGTAATTTGTTACGGTCAGTGAGTCCATTCACAATTTGATGTATTGTGAGCGTAATACTTTTATTGTCATTTTTTAGCATGGGAACGTTGCAGGGCGCGTTTTTTTAAATGGCCCCTGTTACAATCCAGGGATAACAACATAAGGAACCGGACCATGAAGTCGAAAAGCGCAACCTTAGAAGATGTCGCGCGTCATGCAGGCGTCTCCTATCAGACCGTGTCCAGGGTGCTCAATAAATCTGCTAATGTATCCGAGGCCACGCGTCGTAAGGTGGAGAAATCCATTGAGCTATTGCGGTATGTCCCTAACCGCCTGGCTCAACAGCTGGTGGGCAAGCAAAGTCGGACCGTCGGTCTGGTGACAATTTCACTGTCGTTGCACGCGCCTTCTCAGGTTGCCGCAGCGGTAAAACGCTATGCGAATGTGGAAGGTTATCAGGTGCTCATTTCTATGATTGATGAGAGCGTCAATCAAAGTATTCAGGAATCCATCAATGAGCTGAAGTCCCAGCTGGTTGATAAGGTGATCATCAACGTGCCTCTGGAGACCGAACAAGCCCAGAAAATCGCGGCTGACAATGATGATATCGTTTGTCTCTTCCTCGACGTCGATCCCTATAGCTCCGTGTTTAACGTTTCGTTTAACCCGGCTGACGGCACCCGCGCGAGCGTCAAATATCTGTATGAAATGGGTCATCGGGATATTGCGCTGCTGGCCGGGCCGGAAAGCTCCGTCTCGGCAAAATTGCGTCTGAAGAGCTGGATAGAGACGCTGGCTGGCTATGGGCTACAGCCGGTGACGGTGATTCGCGGGAACTGGGACGCGCAGAGCGGCTATGCGGGCGCGCTGCAGATGTTGCGTGAGACGCCGAAATTTACGGCGGTGCTGGTGGGGAATGACCAGATGGCGCTGGGGGTACTGAGCGCATTTCATCAGCATCAGGTACCGATTCCCGGTGAGAAGTCGGTGATTGGCTATGATGATACGTATGAAAGCTCATTCTTCTATCCGGCGCTGACCACCGTGTCGCTGGATCTGGATTTGCAGGGTAAAGAGGCCGTACGCCGTATTCTTGCTAGCGGCGATGGCGAAACGTCGCATACCTCTTCAATCCTGCCTGCCCGGCTGGTCGTGCGTCATTCTACCGGGCCAAAAACGGAGCAGGGTAAAGACCTACAGGCTATTGCAGAACAGCTGCGTGCGCTTGCACATCAACTGAATCCTTAATCTCTCACGGGCGGTTCGCGCCGCTCGATTTTACATCCCTGAGCTTCTCATGGTTGATCTTTGTCTTTTTGCGGCGTAACCTTATTGTTATGTTATAACATATCTGTTGAGGTTATCATGAAAGACAATATCCATCCGCATTACCGTACCGTTGTGTTCCATGACACCAGCGTGAATGAATATTTTAAAGTGGGATCGACAATCAAGACCGAGCGCGTAATTGAACTGGATGGGGAGACCTATCCTTATGTCACCCTCGATGTGTCGTCCAAATCGCACCCGTATTACACCGGTAAGCAGAAAGCTCTCAACAGCGAAGGCAGCACTGCACGTTTCCGCCAGCGTTTCGGCGGCTTTATTGATGCTAAAAGGAACTAAGGATGCAGGTACTCAACTCGTTGCGCAGTGCGAAACAGCGCCACCCCGATTGTCAGATTGTGAAACGCAAAGGGCGGCTGTACGTTATCTGCAAAAGCAATCCTCGTTTTAAAGCCGTGCAGGGACGTAAGAAGAGACGCTAATCTCCTGATGTACGGAAGCTCTCCAGCGTGGCGCGCTGCTGACCATCGGGGCTAAAGTTTCCGCTGGCCAGCCATCGCTGCATCGCTTTATCTATCAGTGGCCACTCGCTGTCGATTATCGAAAACCAGTCGGTGTCGCGGTTGTGGCCCTTTATCACTAACGCCTGGCGAAAACGTCCCTCAAAGTGAAACCCCAATCGTTGCGCCGCCCGGCGCGAGGGTTCGTTCAGGCTATTACATTTCCACTCATAGCGGCGATAGCCGAGCGTATCGAAGACGTAGCGCATCAGAAGCCACTGGGCTTCCGTCGCCATTGCGGTCCGACTGAGCAGCGGCGAGAAGTGCACGTGTCCGACTTCGATCACGCCATTTTGGGCATCAATACGCATCAGCGCCAGGGAGCCGACGGGCTGTCGGGTGCGTTCATCCACGACGGCGAAATGGAGAGGATCGCTGAGCTTTTCCACGCTGGTTATCCAGGCGCTGAACGTCTCTACGCAGTTGTCCGGTTCGCGCAATAACCACGTCCAGCTTCGGGTATCCGGGGCCAGCTGATGTGCGGCAAAGAGCGCGCTGGCGTGAGCGGCAGTCAGCGGCTCCAGGCGGCAATAACGTCCCTGTAGAATTTGACGTTGCGGAAACGGGCGCGGCTGCCAGTCGGGCAGGGCCTGGCCAACGGGTTGTCCGAACGAATTATGTTGCTGCATGGGGGGGCTCCTTATCTGCGGGGGAATAGCGTGAGACTAAAGTTTTACTGGTTCCATAAAAAGATCCATCAGAGTATGTTTTGATGGTGCCACGAGGAGCCGAGATGAATATTCCTGATGATGCCTTCTTCACCCTACTGGAACACACCTTGTCCCGGCGAGGTCATGAAACCCTTCAGCGCACGCTGTATCGTGCGCTGCGCGAGGCGATTTTACAGGGAGCGCTGGCAGGCGGTAGTCGGCTGCCGGGTTCACGTGCTATCGCGACGCGGCTCAATTTGTCGCGTAATACGATTAACGGGGCGCTGGAGCAGCTGACCATGGAAGGCTACCTGCAGCGCAGCCGCCAGGGGACGTATGTGGCGACGCTGACCGCCTCCGGTGAGCGGGAAGGGCTACCGCTGACCATTGCGTTGCCGGAGCGGCTGATCGCGCTACCTCCCGGCACCCGTCGCGATTCGCCGACGCTGATATTTACTCCCGGCACGCCGGCGATTAACTATTTTCCTTTACCGCTCTGGCGGCGGCTGCTCGACAAGGTGCTGCGTGATGAGGGCAGCGCGCTGCTGGGTTACGGAGAGGCGGCAGGGGAACCCGCGCTGCGGGAAGCGATTGTCCGTCATCTGGCGCTATCTCGCGGGATCCGCTGCGACGCCCGGCAAATCGTGATTACCGAAGGCGCGCTCGAAGGCGTCAACCTCTGTACCCATCTGCTGAGCGAAGCGGGTGACACCGCATGGGTTGAAGAGCCGGGATATCCCGGCGCGAAGAGCGTATTTATGAAGGCCGGGTTACAGGTAAAAGGGATGCCGGTAGACAGTGAAGGGATGTGTCCGGACATGGACGAGAACCTGCCGCCGCGGCTGATTTTTACCTCGCCTTCGCATCAATATCCCTGTGGCGCGGTGATGAGCGCAGGCAGGCGTCTGGCGCTGCTGGAATATGCCCGCCAGCATGATGCATGGATTGTTGAAGATGATTACGACAGCGAGTTTCGCTATAGCGGGGAACCTGTTCCGGCCATGTCAGGGATGATGAAACAGGCGCCGGTGGTCTATATCGGCACCTTCAGCAAGACGCTGTTTCCGGCGCTGCGCATTGGTTTCGTGGTGATGCCTCCCGCCCTGGCGCAAGCCGCTCAGGGATTCGTGGGATCGCTGCTGCGCGGTGGTCACCGGGCTGAGCAACGAGCGCTGGCGTTGTTTATCGAAGAGGGGCATTACGCGCGTCATCTGGCGGCGATGCGGCGCTTGTATCGCCGGCGACAGCTGCAGCTCCGTGAGGTGCTGGCAGCGGAGCTGACGCAACCTTTTGCTCTTCTCGGTGGCGAGGGCGGACTGCACCTGGCGGTAGCCATTGACGGGATAGACGATGGAGCGGTGGTGGAACAGGCGCGGCAGTATCAACAAGCACCGGCGGCATTAAGCCGGTTTTACCTTGATACACAACGCGCGCGAAGCGGGCTGGTGCTGGGATATGGCAATACGTCCGCCTCGCATTTTGGCCCTGCGGTGCGGACGTTGAATCGTCTTATTGAGCGGTATCGACGCGGGTGAGGCTGAAGATATCGTAGAACGAGAGTTCACCTTTCGTCGCCACCATTTTTTGTAGCTGGGTTTTCTGCTCGCCGGCCACCCGGGGTGACTGCATAATGCGTTCGATCAGCTGCTGAGGGACATATCGCGTGTTGTACCACTCCCCGTTGTAGCAAACGCGAAAATCCAGGACATCGATATCTTCGTAGCGGTAGCGCGGGTAGACGTCAAAAAAGAAGAAGCCGTTTAACAGGGCGAACAGAACCACCAGTAGCCAAACTGAATCGGCCAGCGTTTCCGATGTCAGCATGACCACGAACGTCGCGAGGAACGCGGCGTACATTGCGACGAACAGCCACGGATGATTGCGAATAAAACTGATACTAAAGCGCGGACGGTTGTCGCGCTTCTCTTTCACATTGAGCTCATCAATCGTGTTTGTCAGCAGTTGCTGTATTTCTGTCATCTTGGTCCCCGAATTCTGCTAAGGCTCAGCCTGAAGGCTATTTTATGTTGCGGGAATCTCTCGGGAAAGTAACAGATCAGTTGCAGAAAAGCATAACAGTTACGCTTTTTCCGCTGTCAGCATCTTAATGATTTGCGCCGGGTTGCCGCCGACCACGGCATTGGCCGGAACATCTTTCACGACCACGGCACCGGATGCAATAACGGCATTATCGCCGATAGTAATCCCGGGATTAATGACCGCCCGACCGCCAATCCACACATTATGGCCGATAGTAACGGGTTTACCGTACTCTTTACCGCTGTTGCGTTCGGCGGCATCTAAGGGATGCGTGGCGGTATAGATGTGGACGCCGGGCGCCAGCATGCAATTATCACCGATGTGAATCGGACAGACATCAAGCATCACGCAATCAAAGTTTGCGTAGAAATTGGTGCCGAGGAAAATATTGTAACCATAATCACAGCGGAAAGTGGGTTCAATATAAGCATCGCTTGCCCGGCCAAACAGTTCAGTCAGACATATTTTCCGCCATTCCCGCTCGTCCGGAGCCGAATGGTTGTAGCGATGCAGCAATTGCCTGGCGCGCAGGCGGTCTGCCCGTAGCGTGGCATCACCAGCCTGATACAGTTCACCGGCGATCATTTTACGTTTCTCTTCACTCATGATGCTTTCCTGATTAAGGTAGGTAGGCGTCACAGTATAAAAAAGAAACCGGTTTCATGAGCGCGCTTTAGTGACTTATGCGAGTAATATCACAATTATACCCAGAGTAGGGGAGGACCCGGTTAACCGTCTGACTGAGATGTGAAATGAATTAGCGAATGAACTTCCACACCGATGTCGGGATTTTGTCGTAGAGCTTATTCATGGTCAATTCAGCAAGACGGTGGTCGGCCGCTGAGTAAAATACAGCCAGTTCGTTATCTGAAAGTTCATATTTGTTTTTTTCAATTACGCGTTCCAGCGTATCAATTGTCTGACAGCGACGTAAGCGCATCAAATAGTCTGTTTTGGTTAATGGTTCACCAGACATAACTTCACCTTTTGATTGTAATAATACTAACAAGAAAGACTTGCCGGATTTTCCCGACTGGCGTTGACAAAACATCGGAATAACCGATTTCCCGATTTGCGCCATTTCTGTAGATCGGCCGTGTTAATGCCATAACTGCTGAACAACATAAAAGTGTCATCCAGGTATTCGTCCAGCTGAGCGATCAGTTTATTATCCTCAGCATACTTAATTTTATAATTAAGCGCGAACGTGGCTATGTGTTCGATCAATTCATTAAGTTGAAGATTGATAGCCGACGTTGGATCATTCACCCACCCGTGGTTACTCTCTTCCAGGTTTGCAAGGCAGTCATGATACAGGGTTTCGCAAAGAAATCGAAGCTGCGCGATATCATGTCTTTTTGGCGAGTATTCGTCCATAACGCATCCCCTTTTTAGTGGTTTAAACGACGACTAACAAGCACCGTTGTGGGATGAACACGACTAACAGACCTGACACATACATTGTAATCCTGTTGTTTTAACTATAATCCACTCTTAAAAAGATTTCACCGTGCTATTACGAAAAATTACAATTATCGCCGTTAATTTATCTTAAAAATATCTGAACTTATTATGCCACGGCAATCAATGTGGTGATTCTGCGAAAGCAAAGCTTATGGATCATTGATTTAGCAGGCACTTTTCTTTGACACCAGTTCTCACCCCCCAGATAACACTGGGTTAAGAATATTCTTAGTTAAGATAAGGGTAAAGCGGCAAAAGAATAATCTGATAAAAACAAAGTAAAAACTTATCGCCGGAAATTGTATATCAGGATACAAAGTAAACCGTAGCAATGCGTGCGTTTCAATATACGCTATCCGAAAAATTTCCTCAACGAATCCCGAAGCGAGCGGGGGCGCAGGCGAAAAAAAGGGCCGCTGATGCGGCCCTCAGTGGAGAGATTAATGATGCTCAGTCGGATGGCTGTGCTCAATGTCTTCCGATTTCTTGCTGAAGCGGCGGCGAACCACCACAAAGAAGACCGGAACAAAGAAGATAGCCAGAACCGTTGCCGTCACCATCCCGCCCATTACGCCGGTACCTACGGCGTTCTGTGCGCCGGAACCTGCGCCGGAGCTAATGACCAGCGGCATAACCCCGAGGATAAACGCCAGTGAGGTCATCAGGATTGGACGCAGACGCATACGTACCGCTTCCAGGGTCGCTTCAATCAGACCCTTGCCTTCTTTATCCATCAGATCTTTGGCGAATTCTACGATAAGTATCGCGTTCTTCGCCGACAGACCAATGGTGGTCAGCAGGCCTACCTGGAAGTAAACGTCGTTCGTCAGACCACGGAACGTTGCCGCCAGCAGTGCACCGATAACCCCCAGTGGGACAACCAGCATAACGGAGAACGGTATCGACCAGCTTTCATACAGCGCCGCCAGACACAGGAATACCACGATCAGCGAGATGGCATACAGCGCCGGCGCCTGGTTACCGGACAGACGTTCCTGATAGGACATACCGGTCCAGTCATAACCAATACCCGAAGGCAGTTTTTTGGCCAGCTCCTCCATCATCGTCATCGCTTCACCGGTACTTCTGCCCGGAGCCGCCTGACCGAGGATTTCCATCGACGGCAGACCGTTATAGCGTTCCAGACGCGGTGAACCATACTCCCAGTGTGAGGTGGAGAAGGCTGAGAACGGCACCATCTGTCCATCGCTACCGCGAACGTACCAGTTGCCAATATCTTCCGGCAGCATACGGTATTTCGCTTCGGACATGACGTACACTTTCTTCACGCGACCGCGGTCGATGAAGTCATTGACGTAGCTACCGCCCCAGGCTGCGCCCAGCGTGGTATTGATGTCGCTGATAGAAACGCCCAACGCCTGCGCTTTCTCCTGGTCAATATCCACCTTGAACTGCGGCGTATCTTCCAGGCCGTTAGGACGAACGCCGACCAGCAGGTCAGGGTGCTTCGCCACTTCACCAAACAGCTGGTTACGTGCCTGAGTCAGTTTTTCGTGACCTAAGCCGCCCTGGTCGATCAGCTGGAAGTCAAAGCCGGTTGCGGTACCCAGTTCGACGATAGCCGGCAGGTTAAAGGCGAAGACCATCGCGTCTTTAATCTGCGAGAAACGGGCCATCGCACGACCGGTAATCGCTTCAACCTTGTTCTCGCTGCCCGGACGTTCGCTCCAGTCTTTCAGTGAAACGAACGCAATACCGGTGTTCTGACCACGACCCGCGAAGCCAAAACCGTTAACGGCGAACACAGATTCGACGTTGGCTTTCTCTTTCGTGAGGTAGTAGTCCGTCATCTCATCCAGCACTTTCTGCGTACGTTCCTGCGTAGCGCCGGCAGGAAGCTGCGCCATGCTCAGGAATACGCCCTGATCTTCATCTGGCAGGAACGAGCTCGGCAGACGGACGAACAGCCAGGCCATTCCGACGACGATAATCAGATACAGCACCAGGTAACGACCGGTACTGCGCAGAATGTTACCTACGCTATCGGTGTAATGGTGCGTGCTCTTATCGAACATGCGGTTAAACCAGCCAAAGAAGCCTTTGTGCTCGCCATGACCGCCTTTAGCGATAGGTTTCAGCATCGTGGCGCACAGCGCCGGGGTCAGGATTAATGCAACCAGCACCGACAGCGCCATCGCCGAAACGATGGTGATGGAGAACTGACGATAAATCGCACCCGTTGAACCACCGAAGAAGGCCATCGGGATAAATACCGCAGAAAGCACCATCGCGATACCGACCAGTGCGCCCTGAATCTGGCCCATGGATTTACGGGTTGCTTCCTTCGGCGGCAGGCCTTCTTCCGCCATGACACGCTCGACGTTTTCCACCACCACGATGGCGTCATCGACGAGCAGACCTATCGCAAGCACCATACCAAACATGGTCAGGGTGTTTATCGAGAAGCCAAAAATGGCCAGGATGGCGAAAGTACCCAGCAAGACGACCGGTACCGCGATGGTTGGAATCAACGTGGCGCGGAAGTTCTGCAGGAACAGATACATAACCAGGAAGACCAGAATGATCGCTTCGACCAGCGTTTTAACCACTTCATGAATCGAGATTTTCACGAACGGCGTGGTGTCATACGGGTAAACAATCTTCAGGCCTGACGGGAAGTAGGGCTCCATTTTCGCCAGTTCAGCGCGAATGGCGTTGGCGGTATCCAGGGCGTTGGCGCCGGTCGCCAGTTTGATACCCAGACCGGAAGCCGGCTGGTTATTAAACTTCGCGACGATGTCATAGTTTTCACCGCCAAGCTCAACTTTCGCTACGTCACGCAGACGAACCTGCGAACCGTCCTGGTTCACTTTCAGCAGAATATTGCTGAATTCGTCAGCGGATTTCAGACGGGTCTGCGCGATGATAGAGGCGTTCAGCTGCTGGCCTTTAACCGGCGGCGTACCGCCTAACTGACCGGCTGCTACCTGGGCGTTCTGGGCTTTAATCGCGCTGATCACATCGACCGGCGTCAGCTGGAAGTTGTTCAGTTTGTTCGGATCCATCCAGATACGCATCGCGTACTGGGAACCAAACAGCTGAACGTCACCCACGCCGGACGTACGGCTGATCGCATCTTTCATGTTGGCGCCAACGTAGTCGGAGATATCCTCCTGCGTCATGGTGCCGTTGGTGTTGATAACGCCGACAACCATCAGGAAGCTGCTGGAGGATTTCTCCACGCTCACGCCCTGTTGCTGTACTTCCTGCGGCAGCAGCGGCATGGCGAGCTGCAGTTTGTTCTGCACCTGTACCTGCGCGATGTCCGCATCCGTACCAGACTGGAAGGTCAGGGTGATCTGTACCGTACCGGTTGAGTCACTGTTGGAGGACATGTACATCAGGTTATCGATACCGTTCATGTTCTGTTCGATAACCTGCGTCACGGTATCCTGCACCGTTTTCGCATCAGCACCCGGGTAGGTTGCGGTGATCGAGACCGCCGGCGGCGCAATCGTTGGATATTGCGCAACAGGCAGCTTCAGGATCGCAAGTCCCCCGGCAAGCATGATGATTATGGCGATCACCCATGCGAATATGGGGCGATCGATAAAGAAATTAGGCATGTCTTAACGGCTCCTGTTTAAGTTAAGACTTGGTTTGTTCTGACTGAGCGTTGCTGGCAACTTGCTGTTGATCGTCAGAGGCTACTTCCTGCGCTTTAACCTGCACGCCTGGTTTGACTTTTTGCAGTCCGGTAACAATCACGCGATCGCCGGATTTCACTCCGCTGGTGACCAGCCATTTATCGCCAATCGCCTGCGTTGCAGTAACCTGACGAACTTCGACCTTATCACCTTCACCGACAACCATAACGCTGGCATCACCACGCGGCGTGCGGGTTACGCCCTGCTGTGGAACCAGCAGTGCATCCGGGTTGGTCCCTTCCTGCAGACGAGCGCGGACGAACATCCCTGGTAACAGGGTGTGATCCGGGTTCGGGAAGATAGCGCGTAAAGTGATAGAACCGGTGGTCTGATCAACGGTGACATCAGAAAACTCCAGCGTACCGCCCTGCGGATACTTCAGCCCGTCGTTGGTAACCAGTTCGACTTTGGCTTTGCCGTTTTCTTGTTTCAGCGTTCCGTTTGCCAGCTCTTGTTTCAGACGCAGGAAATCGTTGCTCGACTGGGTCACATCAACATAGATAGGGTCCAGCTGCTGAACGGTGGCCAGCGCAGTAGCCTGACCATTCTGCACCAGTGCGCCTTCGGTCACGGCGGATTTACCAATTCGTCCGCTGATAGGCGAAGTCACTTTGGTATAAGCCAGGTTAATACGCGCCGTTTCCACAGCGGCTTTCGCGGCTACAACGGCGGCGTTGCTCTGCTGAGCGTCGGCGACGGCAGTATCATAATCCTGTTGACTGATGTATTTGGTGCCGAGCAGTTTCTGATAACGTTTAACCGTCAGCTGCGCGATATTGGCCGCGGCCTGTGCTTTGGCTAAATCGCCTTTTGCGCTTTCGTAGCTGGCCTGGTAAGTTGCCGGATCGATCTGATAAAGGGACACGCCAGCCTGGATGTCACTACCTTCCGTAAAGTTACGTTTCAGAATAATGCCACTTACCTGAGGACGGACTTCTGCAATACGGTAGGCGCTGGTGCGGCCCGGTAGCTCGGTGGTGATTTGCAGAGGTGCGGATTTGAGCGTCACAATACCGACTTCCGGCATATGCTGGGCTCCTTGCTGAGCCGGTTTGTCGTCACATCCTGTTAGCGCTAAGCTGCCTGAGAGCATCAGAACGACCGCCAGAGGCGTTAACCCTCTGTTTTTGTTCATATGTAAACCTCGAGTGTCCAATTTCAAATTGTTCAGTGGCTCAAACGACCACAAACCCACTACTGTGTTTCTATTATGGTCATGCTATGGTACATACATTCATAAATGTATGTAAACGTAACCTCTGTAAACTCATCGACCTATGGCACGAAAAACCAAACAACAGGCACTTGAAACCCGGCAACACATTCTGGATGTTGCTCTGCGTTTGTTTTCGCAGCAAGGCGTATCATCTACCTCGTTGGCAGCAATTGCAAAAGCTGCCGGGGTAACGAGGGGGGCTATCTACTGGCATTTCAAGAATAAATCAGATTTATTTAATGAAATATGGGTGTTGTCGGACGCAAGTATTAGCGATCTTGAAGTTGAGTATCGGGCAAAATTCCCCAACGATCCACTGTCAGTTGTCAGGGGGATCTTAGTCCATGTTCTTGAAGCCACCGTGACAGAAGAGCGGCGGCGGCTGATGATGGAAATTATCTTCCATAAATGTGAGTTTGTCGGTGAGATGGCGGTGGTGCAGAAAGCCCAGCGCAGCTTATGTCTTGAGAGCTATGAACGTATCGAACACACGCTAAAAGAGTGCATTGCGGCCAACATGCTGCCGGCCAATTTGTTAACCCGCCGGGCGGCGGTTTTAATGCGCAGCTACCTCTCCGGGCTGATGGAAAACTGGCTCTTTGCACCGGACTCCTTCGATCTTGAAAAAGAAGCGCGCGACTATGTTGCCATTCTTCTTGAAATGTATCAGTTTTGCCCTACGCTCCGGGCTCCCTCGGAAGCTAAGAATTAACGTACTGGCAAAATAAAAAAGGTGAGTATTTGCTGATGGTCGCGGCTATTCGTGCGATTGCAGAAGTGCTATTCTGCGGGCTGCGACGACCCCCGGTATTCTCCGGCTATTGCAACCACTCATGTTAACACTATGCTGCATACTATCCGTTGGCGAAATGCCACTTCCGCTTTTGTAATTGTACTGTTGTTATTTGTCGGCTGTCTTAGCATTAATCAGGCTCTGGCTGCCGATGTCCCTGACCGATCTGATATTCAGAATCAACTCAATACGCTAAATAAGCAAAAGGAACTGACGCCACAGGATAAGCTGGTTCAGCAAGACCTGGTGCAGACCCTGGAAGCACTCGATAAAATCGAGCGGATTAAGTCGGAAACGACTCAGCTGCGGCAACAGGTTGAGCAGGCGCCAGCGAAGATGCGTCAGGCGGTCGATAGCCTCAACGCCTTAAGCGAGGTGCCTGATGATGAGGCGACGCGGAAAACGCTCAGCACGCTCTCTTTGCGACAGCTGGAATCTCGTCTCTCCCAGACGCTGGACGATCTGCAAACCGCGCAAAACGATCTGGCGACCTACAACAGTCAGCTGGTCTCCCTGCAAACCCAGCCGGAACGCGTGCAAAATGCGATGTACGCGGCTTCCCAGCAGCTACAGCAGATACGCAACCGTCTGAACGGCACCACCACCACGGGCGACGAAGCCCTGCGCCCGAGCCAGCAGGGATTGCTGCTGGCGCAGCAGGCGCTGCTTAACGCGCAAATTGAGCAGCAGCGTAAGAGCCTCGAAGGTAACACCGTGTTGCAGGATACGCTGCAAAAGCAACGTGATTACGTCAGCGCCAACAGTAATCGTCTCGAACATCAGCTGCAGCTGCTGCAGGAAGCGGTTAACAGCAAACGCCTGACGCTAACGGAAAAAACCGCTCAGGAAGCGGTCACGCCGGATGAGACGGCGCGTATCCAGTCCAACCCGCTGGTCAAACAAGAGCTGGATATTAACCATCAGCTGAGTCAGAAGCTCATCGCGGCGACTGAGAACGGCAACCAGCTGGTGCAGCGCAACATTAAAGTGAAAAACTGGCTCGATCGGGCGCTGCAATCTGAACGTGATATCAAAGAGCAGATTTCAGTCCTCAAAGGGAGCCTGTTACTGTCGCGCATCCTTTACCAGCAGCAGCAGACGCTCCCGTCGGCGGACGAGCTGGAAGATATGACCAACCGTATTGCCGATCTGCGTCTTGAACAGTTTGAGGTCAACCAGCAGCGTGATGCGCTGTTCCAGAGCGATGCGTTCGTCGCCAAACTGGAAGAAGGGCACAGCAATGAAGTGACCCCTGACGTACATAATGCTCTGCTGGACGTCGTGGATATGCGCCGCGAACTGCTCGATCAGTTTAACAAGCAGCTCGGCAATCAGCTGATGATGGCCATTAACCTGCAGATCAACCAGCAGCAGTTAATGAGCGTCTCAAGCAATCTGAAAGCCATCCTGACCCAGCAGATTTTCTGGGTGAATAGCAACAAACCGATGGACTGGGACTGGATTAAATCCTTCCCGGAAGCGTTGAAAGGGCAGTTTAAGGCGATGAAAATCACCGTAAACTGGGAGAAAGCGTGGCCGGCGGTGTTTGTTGCCTTCCTTGCCGGTCTGCCGCTGCTGCTGATTGCTGGCCTGATCCGCTGGCGCCTGCAGTGGTTGCGTAATTACCAGGCCCGGCTGGCCTCGCAGGTCGGTCAGCTGCGTAACGACACGCAGCTCCATACGCCCAAAGCGATTCTGATCGACCTGATCCGCGCACTGCCTGTCGTACTGCTGATTCTGGCGGTAGGTTTGATTCTGCTGACGATGCAGCTGAACATCAGCGAACTGCTGTGGGCATACAGTAAAAAACTGGCGCTGTTCTGGCTGGTGTTTGGCCTGTGCTGGAAGGTGCTGGAAAAAGACGGCGTGGCGGTAAGCCACTTTAATATGCCACCGCAGCTGACCAGCCACTGGCGTCGGCAAATTGTGCGCGTCAGTCTTGCGCTGCTGCCGCTGAATTTCTGGTCGGTGGTCTCTGAACTGTCGCCGCTGAATTTGATGGATGATGTGCTGGGGCAGTTCGTTATCTTCCTCAATCTGCTGCTGATCGCGGTACTGGTGTGGCCGATGTGTCGCGAGAGCTGGCGTGATAAAGAGTCGCACAGCCTGCGTCTTCTTACCGTCACCGTACTCTCGATTGTGCCTGTCGCGCTGATGGTGCTGACGGCTACCGGCTACTTCTATACCACCCTGCGTCTGGCCGGCCGCTGGATTGAAACCGTCTACCTGGTGATGCTGTGGAATCTGCTGTACCAGACCGTTTTGCGCGGCCTGAGCGTTGCCGCACGGCGTATCGCCTGGCGGCGTGCGCTGGCCCGTCGCCAGCATATGGTCAAAGAGGGGGCTGAAGGGGCTGAACCGCAGGAAGAGCCGACCATCGCCCTGGAGCAGGTCAACCAACAAACGCTGCGCATTACCATGCTGGTGATGGTCGCCTTGTTTGGCGTTGTGTTCTGGGCGATTTGGTCCGATCTCATCACCGTCTTCGCCTATCTCGACAGTATCACCTTGTGGCACTACAACGGCACCGAAGCTGGAGCCAGCGTAGTAAGAAGCGTGACGATGGGAAGCCTGCTGTTTGCGATTGTCGCCTCCATGGTCGCCTGGGCGTTGATCCGCAACCTACCGGGGCTGCTGGAAGTGCTGATCCTCTCTCGGCTCAACATGCGCCAGGGGACGTCCTACGCCATTACCTCGATCCTCAACTACGCGATTATCGCGATCGGTGCGATGACGGTATTTGGCGCGCTGGGCGTCTCGTGGGACAAGCTGCAGTGGCTGGCGGCCGCATTGTCGGTGGGTCTGGGCTTTGGCCTGCAGGAGATTTTCGGGAACTTCGTTTCCGGCCTGATTATCCTCTTCGAACGCCCGGTGCGCATCGGCGATACGGTGACGATCGGGACCTTCTCCGGTACCGTCAGCAAGATCCGCATTCGTGCCACCACCATTACCGACTTTGACCGTAAAGAGGTGATCATCCCGAACAAAGCGTTTGTGACCGAGCGTTTGATCAACTGGTCGCTGTCCGACACCGTGACCCGCGTGGTGATCCGTATCGGCGTGGCGTACGGTTCCGATCTGGATAAGGTCAAGGAGGTTCTGCTGCAGGCGGCACATGAGCATCCGAAAGTGATGCAGGAGCCTGCGCCGTCGGTCTTCTTCACCACCTTCGGCGCCAGCACGCTGGATCATGAGCTGCGTTTATATGTGCGCGAACTGCGCGATCGCAGCTATACCGTCGATGAACTGAACCGGGCGATCGATCGCCTGTGCCGTGAAAACGACATCAACATCGCCTTCAACCAGCTGGAAGTCCATCTGCGTAACGAAAAAGGGGATGAAGTGACGGAGCTCAAACGTGAGGTCAAAGGAGACGATCCGTCTCCGGCTATTGGATAAGACTCAGCAGGGGCGGCCAGTGCGCCGCCCCGTTTCCGACGGGCCGTCGGTTAGCGTGTATCCGCTTCATCTGACGTCTGCCCGCTGCGGTTGAGTTTGTTTTCATAGTCACGTTTAATGATCTCCAGCGCCCCGAGGACGGTTTGCGCTGACACCTGGTTCTCTTCCAGCAGCATAATCAAATCAACGGCCAGTTTGACCTCATCCGGGGCGTTTTCCAGCGACATAGTGACTCCTTCTGTTAGCGCGTTAAGCGTGCCAGCACGCCCTCTATTTTTTCCAGCGCATCGCGACAGCGTGCTAAACGTCCGGCGCAGGCCTCGACCTCTTTCGCCAGCCGCTGCTGTTCCTCAAGCGTTGTCGCCAGCGCCAGCTGGCGCTGGCGATCGTTTCGCATCGCCAGCAGTCGTCGTTCGTACTCCTGATGCTGAAGTCGCCGCCGCTGCCAGCGGTTTATTGCGGGGGAGGCGCTGTCCCAACTACGCAGCGACCAGGTCGCCGCCTCCCGGCTGAGGGCGGCGATTTGCGCGACCAGCCGCTCCGCCAGCCAGGCGACCTGCGGAAGCTGCTGCTGTTCAACGGCCTGCCGCAGTTCAGTAAAGTGCTGCTGCGCCTCCTCGAGACAGTCCTGCATCAGGGTGCTACGAGTACGGAACAGCTGGCGATCGAAGCGGGCGCTGAGCGTGGCATGATGCGCCAGCGGCGCAACCTGCGCGGCCAGCTGGGCCAACTGATTTTCCAGCGTTTGTAAAAGCCGCGTTGTTTTCAAATAACTCCTCCCTGGTCTGATAGGCAACTGTGCTACAGTAGCCATATCTGCTTGATAACGATTCGCATTATGCCACGTATCATTTTAATCATCATAGGCTGGCTGGCGGTAGCGCTGGGGACGCTGGGCGTCTTTTTGCCCTTATTGCCGACCACCCCGTTTATTCTGTTGGCGGCCTGGTGTTTTGCCCGTTCTTCACCGCGTTTTCACCACTGGCTGCTGTATCGTTCCTGGTTCGGCGGCTATCTTCGTCACTGGCAGCAATATCGTGCGATGCCGCCCGGCGCCAAGCCGCGGGCGATTGTGATGATTCTGCTGACCTTCGCCGTGTCGCTGTGGCTGGTTAAGCTTACGTGGGTTCGCATCATGCTGCTGGTGATTCTGGCCTGTCTGTTGATATTTATGTGGCGTATTCCGGTTGTTGACGCGACGCAACAAAAGCACTGATGCGCCATAATGAGTGTTGCAATTGTCGCTTACAGACAGTAAATTCGAGCGTTTTCGAGCGCGGGTACGCCTGGTCAAAGGTTAATCAAATGTTTCTTTGACCCGTTTGGCCTGCCCGTGAGTAACACCGTTTTTATCAGGCATAAACTTATGACCGCAACTGCACAGCAGCTTGAATATCTAAAGAACAGCATCCAAAGCATTCAGGACTATCCGAAACCGGGTATTCTTTTCCGCGATGTCACCAGCATGCTCGAAGACCCGAAAGCCTATGCGTTGAGCATTGAGCTGCTGACCGAGCGTTATAAAAACGCCGGCATCACTAAAGTGGTGGGCACCGAGGCGCGTGGTTTTCTGTTTGGCGCACCGGTTGCGCTGGCGCTGGGCGTGGGTTTTGTGCCGGTACGTAAACCGCGCAAGCTCCCGCGTGAAACCATTGCCGAGAGCTACGAGCTGGAATACGGTACCGATCAGCTGGAAATTCATGTCGATGCGATCAAAGAAGGCGATAAAGTTCTCGTCGTTGACGATCTGCTGGCGACCGGCGGCACCATCGATGCAACCGTGAAGCTGATTCGCCGTCTGGGCGGCGAAGTGCACGATGCCGCCTTTGTGATCAATCTGTTTGATCTGGGCGGCGAGCAGCGTCTGGAAAAACTGGGAATCAACTGCTTTAGCCTGGTCCCTTTCCCGGGTCACTAAGCAAATCCCTCCACATAGCCTCGCTGATTGAGCGGGGCTGTGATAGCATGACCCCCTCGTGATTTCACCTTCCAGCGTTTCAGAGCCAGCCCATGAGTTATCAGGTCTTAGCCCGTAAATGGCGCCCACAAACCTTTGCTGACGTCGTCGGCCAGGAACATGTGCTGACCGCACTGGCGAACGGCTTATCGTTAGGGCGCATTCATCACGCTTATCTCTTTTCCGGCACCCGCGGCGTGGGGAAAACCTCCATCGCACGTTTGCTCGCAAAAGGGTTGAACTGTGAAACCGGTATTACCGCCACGCCGTGCGGCGTGTGTGATAACTGCCGCGAAATAGAGCAGGGGCGCTTTGTCGATCTGATTGAGATTGATGCCGCTTCCCGTACCAAAGTCGAAGACACCCGCGACCTGCTGGACAACGTCCAGTACGCGCCGGCCCGTGGCCGCTTTAAGGTCTATCTGATCGATGAAGTCCACATGCTGTCACGCCATAGCTTCAACGCGTTGTTAAAAACGCTGGAGGAGCCGCCTGCGCACGTCAAATTCCTGCTGGCGACCACCGATCCGCAGAAGCTGCCGGTGACGATCCTGTCGCGCTGTCTGCAGTTCCATCTCAAGGCGCTGGATGTCGAACAGATCCGCCATCAGCTTGAGCATATTCTCGGCGAAGAGCAGATTACCTTTGAATCCCGCGCGCTGCAGCTGCTGTCGCGCGCGGCGGACGGCAGCCTGCGCGATGCCTTAAGCCTGACCGATCAGGCGATTGCCAGCGGCGATGGTCGTTTGACGGCGGAGTCGGTCAGTACCATGCTCGGCACGCTCGACGACGATCAGGCGCTGTCATTGATTGAGGCGCTGGTGGCAGCCGATGGCGAACGCGTCATGGCGGGCGTTAACGAAGCGGCCTCCCGCGGCGTTGAGTGGGAAGCGCTGCTGGTTGAAATGCAGAGTCTGCTGCACCGGATTGCGATGGTCCAGCTCTCTCCTTCGGCGCTGGGCGCCGATATGGCCGCGGTAGAGCTGCGTATGCGTGAACTTGCGCGCACCGTGCCGCCCACCGATATACAATTGTACTATCAGACGCTCCTGATTGGCCGCAAAGAGCTGCCGTATGCGCCGGATCGGCGCATGGGTGTGGAAATGACGCTGCTGCGTGCGCTGGCATTCCATCCGCAAGCGCCGCTGCCGGAACCGAAGGTGAAGCCGCAACCGGCAACGCTGGCCGCGCCTGTACAGGCGGCGCCGGTATCCGCTTCGCCGGTGCCGCCGCCGCAGAATCTGCCGCAAACCACCAGTCAGGTACTGGCGGCACGCAGCCAGCTGCAGCGTAGCCAGGGAGCACCCACCCCAAAAAAGAGTGAACCGGCAGCCGCATCCCGCGCGCGGCCGGTGAATAACGCTGCGCTGGAGCGACTGAGTTCAATAACCGAGCGCGTGCAGGCTCGCCCGGCCGTCGCTGCGGTGCAGGAAAAGGTTCCGGCCAAAAAAGAAGCCTATCGCTGGAAAGCGACGACGATGGTCGAAACGGTGAAGGAAGAGGTCGCGACGCCGAAGGCGCTGAAGAAAGCGCTGGAGCATGAAAAAACGCCGGAGCTGGCGGCAAAACTGGCGCTGGAAGCGGTCGAACGCGACGGCTGGGCGGCAGAGGTTAATCAGCTGGCGGTGCCGAAGCTGGTAGAGCAGGTGGCGCTGAATGCGTGGAAAGAGCAGGACGGTAACCGTATCTGTCTGCATCTGCGCCCGAGCCAGCGGCATCTTAATTCCGCCGGCGCGCAGCAAAAGTTGGCCGAAGCGCTCGGCGTGTTGTACGGTTCACCGGTTGAATTGACCATCGTGGAAGACGATAATCCTGCGATGCGCACGCCGCTGGAGTGGCGGCAGGCAATTTATGAAGAGAAGCTCGCGCAAGCGCGCGAAGCGATTATTGCGGATAACAACATTCAGACGCTGCGCCGGTTCTTCGATGCGGATCTGGATGAAGAGAGTATTCGCCCCATTTGATTGCAAGTTTGACTTGCGGTCAGCATCCTTAACGATGACTTACTGAGAGAGAAGCCTATGTTTGGTGGAAAAGGCGGCCTGGGTAACCTGATGAAGCAGGCCCAGCAGATGCAAGACAAAATGCAGAAAATGCAGGAAGAGATCGCGCAGCTGGAAGTGACCGGCGAATCTGGCGCAGGTCTGGTTAAAGTGACCATTAACGGTGCGCATAACTGCCGTCGCGTGGAGATTGATCCGAGCCTTCTGGAAGACGACAAAGATATGCTGGAAGATCTCGTCGCTGCGGCGTTCAACGATGCGGCGCGCCGTATTGAAGAGACCCAGAAAGAGAAGATGGCTTCCGTCTCTTCCGGCATGCAACTGCCGCCTGGCTTTAAGATGCCGTTCTGATGCAAACCAGCCCGCTGTTAACTCAGCTTATGGAAGCATTGCGCTGTCTGCCGGGCGTTGGCCCGAAGTCAGCGCAGCGCATGGCGTTTACGCTACTTCAGCGCGATCGTAGCGGCGGGATGCGTCTGGCGCAGTCATTGACGCGCGCGATGTCGGAAATCGGCCACTGCGCCGATTGCCGCACCTTCACCGAGCAGGAGGTGTGCAATATTTGCAGCAATCCGCGCCGTCGTGAAAATGGTCAGATTTGCGTGGTGGAAAGCCCCGCGGACATCTACGCCATTGAGCAAACCGGGCAGTTTTCCGGGCGCTACTTTGTCCTGATGGGCCACCTGTCGCCGCTTGATGGCATCGGGCCGGATGATATCGGGCTCGATCGTCTGGAGCAGCGTCTGCGCGACGAATCAATGCAGGAAGTGATCCTCGCCACCAACCCGACGGTGGAAGGCGAGGCGACCGCCAACTACATTGCCGAACTTTGCGCGCAGTATGGCGTAGAAGCCAGCCGTATCGCCCACGGCGTACCGGTAGGCGGCGAGCTGGAGATGGTTGACGGCACCACGCTGTCGCACTCCCTTGCCGGCCGGCACAAGATTCGTTTTTAATCAAACGGAGGCGCTTTTTGGCGCCTCCGCTTGAAAATTTCCCCTCCAGTCCCCATCTCCCCTTCAACGGTTTTTTTACCATTAACAATGGCATTGTTGAGGTTGATTTAGATGAAAGGACAAGAAACTCGTGGTTTTCAGTCAGAGGTTAAACAGCTTCTGCACCTGATGATCCATTCTCTTTATTCCAATAAAGAAATTTTCCTGCGTGAACTGATTTCCAACGCCTCCGATGCGGCCGACAAGCTGCGTTTCCGCGCGCTGTCCCAGCCGGACCTGTATGAAGGCGACGGCGAGCTGCGCGTGCGCGTCTCTTTTGACAAAGACAACCGCACGCTGACCATCGCCGATAATGGTATCGGGATGAACCGTGAGGAAGCGATCGACCATCTCGGCACGATTGCCAAATCCGGGACAAAATCTTTCCTCGAATCAATGGGTTCCGATCAGGCAAAAGACAGCCAGCTGATTGGTCAGTTTGGTGTCGGCTTCTACTCAGCGTTTATCGTGGCCGATAAAGTCACCGTGCGTACCCGCGCGGCGGGCGATAGCGCGGAAAACGGCGTGTTCTGGGAATCTGCCGGCGAAGGCGACTACACCATTGCCGATATCACCAAAGCCGATCGCGGTACTGAAATTACCCTGCACCTGCGCGAAGGTGAAGATGACTTCCTCAACGACTGGCGCGTGCGTTCGATTATCAGCAAATATTCCGATCATATCGCGCTGCCGGTAGAGATTGAAAAGCGCGAAGAGGTTGACGGTGAAACGGTGATCTCCTGGGAGAAAATCAACAAGGCCCAGGCGCTGTGGACCCGTAATAAGTCGGAAATCAAAGACGACGAATATAACGAATTCTATAAACACATTGCCCACGACTACAGCGACCCGCTGACCTGGAGCCACAACCGCGTGGAAGGCAAGCAGGAGTACACCAGCCTGCTGTATATCCCGTCGCAGGCGCCGTGGGATATGTGGAACCGCGATCACAAGCATGGCCTGAAGCTGTACGTGCAGCGCGTGTTTATCATGGATGACGCCGAGCAGTTCATGCCGAACTATCTGCGCTTTGTCCGCGGCCTCGTCGACTCCAACGATCTGCCGCTGAACGTGTCGCGTGAAATTCTGCAGGACAGCAGCGTTACCCGCAACCTGCGCACCGCGCTGAGCAAACGCGCGCTGCAGATGCTGGAAAAACTGGCCAAAGACGATGCGGAAAAATATCAGACCTTCTGGCAGCAGTTTGGCCTGGTGCTGAAAGAAGGCCCGGCGGAGGACAGCGCGAATCAGCAGACGATTGCTAAGCTGCTGCGTTTCGCCTCTACCCATACCGATTCCGCCGCGCAGACCGTGTCGCTGGAAGAGTATGTCTCTCGTATGAAAGAAGGGCAGGAGAAGATCTACTACATCACTGCGGACAGCTATGCCGCGGCGAAAAGCAGTCCGCACCTCGAGCTGCTGCGTAAGAAAGGTATCGAAGTTCTGCTGCTCTCTGACCGCATCGACGAGTGGATGATGAGCTACCTGACCGAGTTCGACGGCAAGGCGTTCCAGTCGGTTGCGAAAGCCGACGAATCGCTGGATAAGCTGGCGGATGAAGTCGACGAAAGCACTAAAGAGGCCGAAAAGGCGCTGGAACCGTTCGTTGAGCGTGTGAAAACGCTGCTGGGCGAGCGGGTGAAGGAGGTTCGTCTGACGCACCGCCTGACCGATACGCCGGCTATCGTCACCACCGACGCGGACGAAATGAGCACCCAGATGGCGAAACTGTTTGCCGCTGCGGGCCAGTCTGCACCGGAAGTGAAGTACATTTTCGAACTCAACCCGGCTCACCCGCTGGTGAAACGCACGGCGGACACGCAGGATGAGGCCCGGTTTAGCGAATGGGTCGAGCTGCTGCTCGATCAGGCCCTGCTGGCTGAACGCGGTACCCTGGAAGATCCTAACCAGTTTATTCGCCGCATGAACCAGCTGCTGGCTTCCTGATCGCTTCGCTGTTGGTCCACCCCGGCCTGCGCACCTTACGCGCGGGCCGGGGTGGACGCCCCTCTGATGGCGTAAAATCCGCCTTTCAAGCAAAATAAACCTTCCATTAACCGTTTCAGCCGCTCCGCCTTCCTTGAGCCATCTGCATTCTGGTGGTATGGTTTAGCGTTTTTGAAAAATTGAATCGACTTTTGAGGGGATTTTCGTAATGCGTATTATTCTGCTTGGCGCTCCGGGCGCGGGTAAAGGAACTCAGGCTCAGTTCATCATGGAGAAATACGGAATTCCGCAAATCTCTACCGGTGACATGCTGCGCGCTGCGGTGAAATCTGGCTCCGAGCTGGGCAAACAGGCAAAAGACATTATGGATGCCGGCAAGCTGGTGACCGACGAACTGGTGATTGCGTTGGTTAAAGAGCGTATCACCCAGGAAGATTGCCGTAACGGTTTCCTGCTCGACGGCTTCCCGCGCACCATTCCGCAGGCTGACGCCATGAAAGAAGCGGGCATCGCCGTTGATTACGTTCTGGAATTTGATGTACCGGACGAACTGATCGTTGACCGTATCATTGGTCGTCGCGTACACGCCGCTTCCGGTCGCGTGTACCACATCAAATTCAACCCGCCGAAGGTTGAAGGCAAAGATGACGTGACCGGCGAAGAGCTGACCACCCGTAAAGATGACCAGGAAGAGACCGTACGTAAGCGTCTGGTGGAATACCATCAGATGACGGCGCCGCTGATCGGTTACTATCAGAAAGAAGCTGAAGCGGGCAACACCCGCTACGCGAAGGTTGACGGTACGAAAGCCGTTTCCGACGTCCGCGCTGAACTGGAAAAAATCCTCGGTTAATCCCGTTGGTTCTCATCCTGCCGCGGCGGGATGAGAACATCTCTCATTCTACCTTTTTCTCTGATTGGTTCCGTTTAGCGCCATTTCAGCTACAATTGGCTGCGATTCAAATGGTTAAGAGGCGGTAATGCATCAGACGAAAACAGGTATCTTGTTAGCCAACTTAGGCACTCCCGATGCGCCCACGCCCGATGCGGTGAAGCGCTATCTGCGACAATTTCTCAGCGACAAGCGGGTGGTTGATACGCCCCGTCTGCTGTGGTGGCCGCTTCTGCGCGGCGTGATACTGCCCCTGCGCGCGCCGCGGGTCGCGAAACTTTATCAGTCCGTGTGGATGGAGGAAGGCTCGCCGCTGATGGTTTACAGCCGTCGACAGCAGCAGGCTCTGGCCGCGCGTCTCCCCGATACCCCGGTTGCCTTAGGCATGAGCTACGGCTCACCTGCGCTGGAAAGCGCGGTGGATGAACTGCTGGCTCAGGATGTTGACCATATCGTGGTGTTGCCGCTGTATCCGCAATACTCCTGTTCCACCGTGGCGGCAGTATGGGATGAGCTGGCGCGAATCCTGGCTAAAAAACGGGCCATCCCCGGGATCTCTTTTATTCGTGATTATGCCGATGATGCCAGCTATATCGATGCGCTGGCCGCCAGCGTTCGCGCATCGTTTGCCGTGCACGGCGAACCGGATGTGCTGCTGCTTTCTTATCACGGCATACCGCAACGCTTTGCCCACGAAGGCGATGATTACCCGCAGCGCTGCCGCGATACCACCCGCGAACTGGTCTCTGCGCTGGGACTTTCGCCGGATCGCGCCATGATGACCTTCCAGTCGCGCTTTGGCCGCGAGCCGTGGCTGACGCCTTACACCGACGAAACATTGAAAATGTTGGGCGAGAAGGGGGTGAAGCATATTCAGGTCATCTGCCCGGGCTTTGCGGCAGATTGTCTGGAAACGCTGGAGGAGATTGCGGTGCAGAACCGGGAAGTCTTCCTCGAAGCCGGCGGGCAGAAATATGAATATATCCCGGCGCTTAATGCGGACAGGGCGCATATCGAAATGATGGTGAACCTGACGGCGCCGTATCGCTAATCGCGTGTGGCAGGGGGAATATGCTATTATTCCCCGCTTGTTCACTGCCATTAAATCGCCACTATGAAATTTCCCGGTAAACGCAAATCCAAACACTACTTTCCCGTTAATGCCCGCGATCCGCTGCTGCAGCAAACGCAGCCGGAAAATGAAGCCAACGTCGCGTGGGTGGTCGGTATCGATCAGACGCTGGTTGATATCGAAGCCAAAGTAGATGAGGCGTTTATCGTGCGCTACGGCCTCAGCGCCGGCCATTCGCTGGTCATCGAAGATGATGTCGCCGAAACGCTCTACCAGGAGCTGGTACGGAATCATTTAATTACCCACCAGTTTGCCGGCGGAACGATCGGCAATACCATGCACAATTATTCGGTGCTGGCAGATGACCGCTCGGTATTGCTGGGGGTCATGTGCAGCAATATCGAAATCGGCGGCTACGCCTATCGCTATCTGTGCAACACCTCCAGCCGGACTGACCTGAACTATCTGCAAGGAGTGGACGGAGCCATCGGGCGCTGCTTTACCCTGATTAGCGACGCGGGCGAACGAACCTTTGCCATCAGTCCGGGCCACATGAATAAGCTGCGTCCGGAAAGCATTCCGGAAGAGGTGATTGCCGGTGCCTCTGCGCTGGTGCTGACCTCGTATCTGGTGCGCTGCAAGCCCGGCGAGCCGATGCCGGATGCGACGATGAAAGCCATCGAGTATGCCAAAAAGCATGATGTGCCGGTGGTGCTGACGCTGGGAACGAAGTATGTCATTGCCGATAACCCGGAATGGTGGCAGCAGTTCCTCAAGGAGAATGTCTCTATTCTGGCGATGAATGAAGAAGAAGCCGAAGCGCTGACCGGGGTATCCGATCCGCTGCTGGCTTCGGATAAGGCGCTGGAGTGGGTGGACCTGGTACTGTGTACCGCCGGACCTGCGGGGCTGTATATGGCCAGCTTTACGGAAGACGAAGCCAAACGTAAAACTCAGCATCCGCTGCTGCCGGGGGCGATTGCCGAATTCAACCAGTATGAGTTTAGCCGCGCAATGCGTCATCAGGATTGCGTGAACCCCTTACGGATTTACTCGCATATTGCGCCGTACATGGGTGGGCCTGAGAAAATCATGAATACCAACGGTGCCGGTGACGGGGCGCTGGCGGCGCTGCTGCATGATATCACCGCCAATAACTACCACCGCAATAACGTTCCGAACTCCAGCAAACACAAGTGCAAGTGGCTGACCTACTCGTCACTGGCGCAGGTGTGCAAATATGCCAACCGCGTCAGCTATCAGGTATTGAACCAGCACTCCCCGCGTTTAACCCGCGGCCTGCCGGAGCGAGAAGATAGTCTGGAAGAGGCATACTGGGAGCGTTAAGCCCGTTTCTCCTCTTGCGCTGCGGGGGGAGAACGCAACAGTAGCAAAGGCTGGCTGAGCGCCTCTCGCTGTCCGGGAGGCGCCATGGTAGGGGATTATCCGGTAACGACTTCACCCGCCGGCGGCGTCTCCAGCAGGAGCAACATAGCGCGTGCGATTTCTCGCTCGCCCATCACCACCTGATTCGCGCCGCGTTCGGTAATGTAATCCACTTCATCGTCATAATGCGCCCGGGCGATAATCTCGATATTCGGGCATTTCTCGCGGGCGGCAGCGACGATTTCCCCAGCCTCATAGCCGTTAGGAATGGTCAGCAGCAGCCAGCGGGCGCAGTCCAGATGCGCCAGATTCATGATCTCTTCATTCGCCGCATTGCCCAGCACCGCGCGAATACCGCGCGCGCGCAGCTCATCGACGCGGGTACGCGACGTCTCAATAACCACCAGTGGAATACCCTGGGCCATCAGCTTTTCGCCCAGCAGGCTGCCGACGCGGCCAAAGCCCACCAGCAGCGCGTGGTTGCAAATATCGACCGGAATCTGCTTCTCTTCTTCGAGCACTTCTTCGAAGGTCTGTTCATCCAGCGTTTCGGTTTTATCGAGGTATTTTTCCAGCACTGCGAAGAGCACCGGGTTAAGCATGATAGAGATAATCGCCCCGGCCAGTACCAGATTTTGTCCGGCCTGCGGCAGCAGATTCAGCGCCATGCCAAGCCCGGCAAGAATAAAGGCGAACTCACCGATTTGCGCGAGGCTGGCGGCGATGGTCAGCGCGGTGCGCGGCGAGTGGCCGAACATCCGCACGAGGAAAAAGGCGACCACCGACTTGCCGAAGATAATGATCGCCAGCGTAGCCAGCACCGCCAGCGGTTGCTCCAGCAGGATCATCGGATCAAACAGCATTCCCACGGAGACAAAGAACAGCACCGCGAACGCATCGCGCAGCGGCAGCGTGTCGTGCGCGGCGCGGTGGCTGAGTTCGGATTCGTTCAGTACCATTCCGGCGAAAAATGCGCCAAGCGCAAAGGAGACGTCGAACAGCTCAACCGCACCGAAGGCGATCCCGAGAGCGAGGGCCAGAACCGACAGGGTAAACAGTTCGCGGGAGCCGGTTGCGGCGCTGCGGGACATAATCCACGGTACCAGACGACGACCCACCAGCATCATAATGGCGATAAAGGCGATCACTTTGCCGATGGTGATCCCCATATCGACGGCCAGCGACGCCAGGCCAACATCGCCTTTCTCCGCCATACCGGCGACGGCCGGCAGCAGAACCAGCGTCAGAACCATCACTAAATCTTCGACGATGAGCCAGCCGATGGCAATCTGCCCTCGCTGGCTATCAATAAGCTGCCGTTCCTCCAACGCGCGCAGCAGCACCACGGTACTGGCGGTAGAGAGACACAGGCCAAATACGATGCCGGTCATCAGCGACCAGCCCAACACGGCAGAAAGCGCCATACCCAGCAGCGTTGCCACGGCTATCTGGGCAATCGCGCCGGGAATGGCGATCGACTTTACCGCCATCAAATCCTTTAAGGAGAAGTGCAGCCCGACGCCAAACATCAGCAATATGACGCCCAGCTCAGCCAGCTCCGGCGCCAGTTTGGTATCGGCAACGAAGCCAGGGGTAAAGGGGCCGGATAACACGCCTGCTAATAGATAGCCCACCAGTGGCGAAATGCGCAGCTTATTGGCAATCATGCCGAAGATAAAAGCGAGTACGAGCCCACCGACAATGGTGGTGATAAGCGGTGTTGCGTGGTGCATTCCGTCTCCTTGTATGTGGTGAGCCAATCCATTTTCAGTATTAAACACGCCATCCTTCAGGCTGCTTCTGCGTTAGCTTCGCGCATTCACCGAATCATCCCTGCTCCAGGCAGTCACTCGCGCTACTTTGCGGCAACCCGGATGAAGCTGTGTCTAAACCTAAAAAACCGAGTAATAGTTTATGACAGTTTTCGCTGTTTTGTTTATGAATAATTGTTGAATTATGCAGAAAAATGGAATTAACCCGCAAAAAGGCACAGATCGGAAAACTACGGCAGCTAATGAGCGGGAGTGCTGTCAGCATAAGGGATTACGGCGGCCAAAGTTTCACTTTAGCCGCCAGATAATCAGGGTTTTTGGCGGTTGTCAGGAAGGAATATCGTCAATATGCCGAGAAGTGGCAGGAAAGCACAGATTTTATAAACCAGCTCGATACTGGTGTGGTCCGCTAACAGCCCCAGAACGGCGGCTCCGAGGCCACCCATACCAAATGCGAAGCCGAAAAACAGACCGGAAACCATGCCGATACGCCCCGGTAACAGCTCCTGGGCGTAGACCAGGATAGCCGAAAATGCCGATGCGAGGATAAATCCAATAATCATGGTCAAAATTCCCGTCCACTCCAGCGTCGCGTAGGGTAAAACAAGGGTAAAGGGAGCCACGCCGAGGATCGAGCCCCAAATTACATATTTACGCCCAATTTTATCGCCAACTGGCCCGCCAATCACCGTTCCTGCGGCAACGGCAAACAGGAAAATAAACAGATGAACCTGCGCATTCTGGATCGATAATCCGAATTTATGCATCAAATAAAAGGTGTAATAGCTGCTGATGCTCGCCATATAGAAATATTTCGAGAAAATCAGCATCAACAGGATGCCGACCGCAAGAATAACTTTGTTTTTCGGCAGCGGACTGGCGACGACGGCCTTCGGTTTACCTTTATTCATTCGATGCTGTGCGGCATACCAGCGGCTGATTTGCGACAGCACGACGATGGCTAACAGCGCGGCCAGGACGAACCATGCGACGTTACCTTTGCCATATGGCGCGATAATTACCGCCGCCAGCAGCGGGCCCAGAGAACTGCCAAAGTTACCGCCAACCTGGAATAGCGACTGCGCCAGTCCGTGACGGCCGCCGGAGGCCATCCGCGCCACGCGCGACGATTCCGGATGGAATACCGAAGAACCGGTACCCACCAGCGCGGCGGCAAGCAGGACCGTGCCAAAGCTCCCCGCCAGCGCCAGTAAAACCAGGCCGCAGAGCGTAAAACACATGCCGATCGGCAGCGACCATGGCATCGAGTGTTTATCGGTCCAGTAGCCGACCACCGGCTGAAGCAGCGAGGAGGCCAGCTGGAAGGTCAGAGTGATCATCCCGATTTGCACGAAGGTCAGGGAGAACTCCGACTGAAGCAGCGGGTAAATCGCCAGAATCAGCGACTGGATCATATCGTTCAGTAAATGGGAAAGGCTGATTGCGCCCAGAATACCAAACGAGGTGCGTGCTTTTTGCGGCGCAGCAGCGGGGCCGGATAAGGGTTGAACGGTCTGATTCGTCGCCATAGGTTCACTTTGAGCGTGTTATTGTGGATGCAGGTGGAATTATTATCTGACTAACATACCTGCCACTAAGGTTTGAAGGAAGTCTCAATTCGGAAAACATATTTGTCTGTCGACGTAACTCGCTATACTTTCGGCACTTGTTTATTAAGTCAGGGAGAGAAATATGCATTTTTTAAAACGGGCGGTGGCGCTGGGGCTATTTACCGCGCTGTCTCTGGGAAGCTTATCCGCACAGGCATATGAGCAGGATAAAACCTATAAAATCACCATCCTGCATACCAACGATCACCACGGTCACTTCTGGCGTAATGATTACGGTGAATATGGTCTGGCGGCGCAAAAGACGTTGGTCGACGGGATCCGCAAAGAGGTCGCCGCTGAGGGCGGCAGCGTTCTGCTGTTGTCCGGCGGCGATATTAATACCGGTGTGCCGGAGTCGGATTTACAGGATGCAGAGCCAGATTTTCGCGGTATGAACCTGATTGGCTATGATGCGATGGCAGTGGGCAACCACGAGTTTGATAATCCGCTCAGCGTGCTACGCCAGCAGGAAAAGTGGTCAAAGTTTCCGTTCCTCTCCGCCAATATCTACCAAAAAAGCACCGGCGAGCGTCTGTTTAAACCCTGGGCGCTGTTTAAACGCGGGGGATTAAAAATCGCGGTCATTGGCCTGACTACCGATGACACGGCGAAGATAGGTAACCCGGAATATTTCACCGACATTGAATTCCGCAAACCGGCGGACGAGGCCAAACTGGTTATCCAGGAACTGCAGCTGAATGAAAAACCGGATGTGATTCTGGCGACCACCCATATGGGCCATTATGACAACGGAAATCATGGTTCTAACGCCCCTGGCGATGTCGAAATGGCGCGCAGCCTGCCGGCAGGATCGCTGGCGATGATCGTCGGCGGTCATTCGCAGGATCCGGTCTGTATGGCCTCGGAGAATAAAAAACAGGTCGATTATGTACCGGGCACGCCCTGTGCGCCGGACAGACAGAACGGTATCTGGATCGTTCAGGCGCACGAGTGGGGTAAATATGTCGGTCGCGCGGATTTTGAGTTCCGCAACGGCGAGATGAAGCTGGTGCATTATCAGCTGATCCCGGTCAATCTGAAGAAGAAGGTGACCTATGATAACGGTCAGAGCGAACGCGTGCTCTATACGCCGCAAATCCCGGAAAACCCGCAGATGCTGTCGCTGCTGACGCCATTCCAGAATAAAGGCAAAGCGCAGCTTCAGGTCAAAATTGGCAGCGTGAATGGGCATCTTGAAGGCGATCGCAGCAAGGTACGTTTTGTGCAGACTAATATGGGACGCCTGCTGCTGGCGGCACAAATGGCGCGTAGCAATGCCGATTTTGCCGTGATGAGCGGCGGCGGTATTCGTGACTCCATCGAAGCCGGGGATATTACCTATAAAGATGTCATGAAAGTGCAGCCGTTCGGTAACGTGCTGGTGTATGTCGATATGAGCGGTAAGGAAGTGACGGAATATCTGACCGCCGTGGCGCAGATGAAACCTGACTCCGGCGCCTATCCGCAGTTCGCCAACGTCAGCTTCGTGGCGAAAGACGGCAAGCTGAACGATCTGAAAATCAAAGGCGAACCGGTCGATCCGACGAAGACCTACCGGATGGCGACGTTGAGCTTTAACGGGACCGGCGGTGACGGCTATCCGCATATCGACACTAAGCCGGGTTATGTGAATACCGGTTTTATCGATGCCGAAGTGCTGAAAGAGTATATCCAGAAAAACTCACCGCTGGACGCGGCCGCCTATGAGCCGAAAGGCGAGGTGAGCTGGCAGTAACGCGTGAGGATGAGCCCGGTGGCGCTGCGCTGACCGGGCTACCGGTTCGCCACGATTTGGTGGATGAGTAGCCTGGTCAGGCGCGACGCGCCGCCTTCGGGATAGTTCCGGTTTACAGGTCCCTGTGCGCCGAGGCGCAATTAATCGCGGCGGGCGATATCGGCGAATTTGGCGTCGAGAATCTTCGCTAAATCGCTGGCCGCCAGTTCGATATCCAGCCCGCGCTTGCCGCCAGAAATATAAATGGCGTTAAACGCCTGGGCCGGGGCATCAATCAGCGTCGGTAGCCGTTTCTTCTGCCCGAGCGGGCTGATGCCGCCGACCAGATAGCCCGTCGTACGCTGGGCGACCATGGGATCTGCCATGTCCACCTTCTTCGCGCCCAGGGCTTTGGCCACTTTTTTCAAATCCAGCTGCCCGGCCACCGGCGTCACCGCCACGGCCAGATGTTTCATATCGCCGTTGACCGCGACCAGCAGCGTCTTATAAACCTGGTCTGCGTTCAGCCCCAGTTTGCGCACCACTTCGTCGCCGAAGTTGGTTTCATTGGGGTCGTGATCGTAGCTGTGGATCTTAAAAGCAATTTTGTTTTTTTCGAGTAACTTAACGGCGGGAGTCATACTTATCCTTCTTACCAACCGATCTCACGTGCTGTCAGCATACGCCTGTTGAATGTGTAAAAAATAGTACCATCTTGCGCAATAGTATTGGCAGTGATGGTCACTTTGAGCGACAATCGAACGATCCGGAATGCAAATTCCGGGATAATAATAATGATGAAATTCCTCTTTGACGGGCCAATAGAAATATTGGCCATTTTTTTTACGTCAGCATATCGGGCAGATTCCCTTCACCATATAAATGCAGCGCACCGACGGCGACAACATAGCGCCCCGGCGGCAGCGCCAGCAGCGTCTCGCGCCACGCCTGATTGCGCTGATGCATCAATACATCGTACAGCGACTGGCTAAAGGTTGTCGGCAGCGTGGTGACGCCTTTGGCGGGCGGCTGCTCCAGCCACCAGCCGATCATCACCTGCAAAAGACGGGCGTTTGTGCGCCAGTGGGTCAACGTATCCTCCAGCAGCGCCAGCCCGCCGTCCGGCAGATTGCGCAGCAGCGCTATCTGGCTGTCGGTGCCTTCCAGCTCCATTACCCGCACGTTGCTCTCGCGCGCCGCCATCAGCAGCTGGTAGTCAATACCGTAATCCGCACGCAGACCCAGCTTCTGGGCCTGCGTCGCCTGTAACACCATGGCGACCTGCCAGAGCGGCTGACTGTCAAACAACGCCGTCGACAGCCCGAGTTCCGCGGCCCGGCTCTCCAGCTCGACGAGCTGCTGCGGGTTTAAACGCTCGGCCAGCGGCGGACAGGGGGGGAGGTCTGCAAAGGGCGTTTCGTTCCCGGTGATATCCGCCTCAACGATGAGGGCGTCGGCCTGACGAATTTTTTTCAGCAGCCTGGCGGGAGGAGGGGACATGTCGCGGGTGCCCATATGAATACTGCCGACCAGATGCAAATAGCGCTCTCCGGGAAGGGTAATATCCAGTGCGGGCCAGGAATAAGACGCGCCGACGGCGGCACGCCACAGCATTTTTATTCGGTTTAACAGGCCCATACGCGCTCCGTAGTGTGAAGCCTTCATGCTAGCGCGTATGGGTCATAACATCTAGTCTTTCGGTTTAAAGCGCAGCAGCCGGTTTGCGTTGCTGACCACGGTAATGGAAGAGAGCGCCATAGCGGCCCCGGCTACCACCGGGTTAAGCAACGTTCCGGTCAGCGGCCATAAGATCCCGGCGGCGATGGGGATCCCCAGCGAGTTGTACACAAAGGCCCCCAGCAGGTTCTGTTTCATGTTGCGCAGCGTGGCTTTTGAAATTGCCAGCGCATCCGCCACGCCGTTCAGACTATGACGCATCAGGGTGATGGCTGCTGTCTCAATGGCTACATCGCTCCCACCGCCCATCGCAATCCCGACGTCGGCCTGGGCCAGCGCCGGCGCGTCGTTGATGCCGTCACCGACCATCGCCACCTGATGCCCCTGGCTTTGCAGGCGCTTGATAGCGTCAGCTTTACCGTCCGGCAGCACGCCGGCGATCACTTCGTCGATGCCTGCTTCTTTGGCAATCGCGTTGGCGGTCGTGGGGTTATCCCCGGTCAGCATCACCAGACGATAACCCTGGCGATGCAGGCGAGCCAGCGCAGCGACGCTATCGCTACGCAGCGGGTCGCGAATAGCGAACAGTGCCGCGACCTGACCATCGATCGCCAGCAGCACCGGCGTTGTCCCTTGTGATGCCTGGGCGGCGATCTCGTTTTCGACGGCGGCGGTGGCAATCTTTTGCTCATTGAGCAGCGCCTGGTTACCGAGCAGTAGAGTATGGCCTTCGGCCTCGCCGCTGACGCCGAGCCCGCGCAGGGTGCGGAAGTTGTTGACTACCGGCAGCTGGCTATCGGCGGCTTTCTCGATGATCGCCCGCGCCAGCGGGTGACTGGAGCCTTGCTCCAGTGCCGCCGCAAGACGTAGCGCGGTGGACTCATCAACATCGGCAAAGGTTTTTACCGCTACAACCTGCGGTTTACCTTCGGTCAGGGTGCCCGTTTTATCAAAGACGATGGTATCGAGCTGGCTGGCGCGCTGCAGCGCATCCGCATCGCGAACCAGCACGCCATATTCCGCCGCGCGACCCACGCCGGAGATAATCGACATCGGCGTCGCCAGACCCAGAGCACAGGGACAGGCGATAATCAGCACCGTGGTGGCGATCACCAGGGTATAGACAATTTGCGGCGCCGGCCCGAAGAAGTACCAGATTGCCGCACTGAACAGGGCGATAACCACCACGGCCGGCACGAATACGGCGGAGATTTTATCCGCCAGCTGGCCGATTTCCGGTTTGCTGCTTTGCGCCTGGCGCACCATGCGGATGATACGAGCAAGCGTCGTCTGGCTGCCGACGGCGCTGGCGGTAAACAGAACGCTGCCGTCCTGGACCACGGTGCCGGCATGCAGCGTGTCGCCATCCGTTTTTTGTTGGGGAATAGGTTCGCCGGTCAGCATCGCCTCATCCAGCCAGGCTTCGCCCTGGCTTATAACGCCGTCAACCGGAACCCGGTCGCCGGTAGTCAGGCGCAGGGTCATCCCCGGCTGAACGTCGGCCAGCGGCACGCTTTTTTCCCCCTCTTCGCTGACCACTCGCGCCGAGGGCGGCGTCAGATCGAGCAGTTTTTCCAGCGCTTTTGAGGAGCGCTGACGGGCGCGGGCTTCCAGCATATGGCCGAGGTTAATTAAGCCGATAATCATTGCGCTGGCTTCATAGTAGAGATGGCGAGCTTCCATCGGGAACCACTGCGGCCACAGGTTGACGCTCATGGAATAGAGCCATGCTACGCCGGTTCCCAGCGCCACCAGCGTATCCATGGTGGCGGTACCGTTTTTCAGGCTTTTCCATGCGCTGCGATAGAAATGGCCGCCGGCGAAGACCATCACCGCGAGGGTGACAAGCCCGATAACCAGCCACAGGGAACGGTTATCATCGCTGACCATCATATTGTCACCGATCATTCCCCAGACCATGACCGGCACCCCCACCAGCAGGGCAACAATCGCCTGCCAGCGGAAGCGTTTCATGGTGGCGATAGCGGTTTCCTGCTGGCGTTCGCGGCGTTGCAGATCATCTTCGATCGCTTCGGCACCGTAGCCTGCCTTCTCCACCGCCTGAACTAATTCTGCGGCGGACGCGCTGCCCATAACCAGCGCAGTGCGTTCCGCGAGATTTACCCGTGCCTGCGTGACGCCCGGTACGCTTTGCAGCGCGTTTTGTACCCGGGAAACACAGCTGGCGCAGCTCATGCCGCTTAACAGCAGCTGTTGGCTTTCATCATCAGCCGTCGCTGCCGGAAGCTCAGAAGAGACCGCTGTCAGCGCTTCCGACGGGATTGATGACTCCGCCAGCGGTTTAGCCTTTGGGTGGCTTAACTCTGCGCCGTAACCGGCCTGCTTGATCGTTTCGATAAGCGCTTCTGCACTGGCGCTACCGGTCACGTGTGCTTCGGTGACGGTGACTTCAGCTAGCTCAACGTCCGGGCGCTGTTCGAGGCTTTCTTTTACGCGTTTGACGCAGTGACCGCAGGACAAACCGTCCAGGGCCAGGTCGATGGTTTGAGACATAACACACTCCTTTATGACAGGGATGACTGACTGTGATAAAGGTTAAACCTTCCAGCAAGGGGAAGGTCAAGGTGTTTATTTGCGACGGCGTGTTTAGTGTTCCAGCGCAATCGCGCAGACATGTTCCAGAGAGGAAAGGCTGCTGTACAGTTCGGGTAGGGTCATTTTTTTTCTCACCACCATCTTGAGGTTGACCTCTATTTTTCCCTTTTTTAAATCACGAATGGTGATGGTTTCGATAATATTTTTTTGCTGCGTAATACTCGCTATTAGCGTTTCTAAGCCGGATTTTTCATCAAGAATAATGCGGATTTTTACTTTACCGGGTGACTGATTTTTAGTTTGTAAAAAAATGACGCAATAGCTGAGCTTGATCGCCAGCAGAAATAATCCGGTGGCGAGAAGAGCATGCAGATAAAAACCGGCGCCGCTGGTAATGCCTACCCCTGCGGAAGCCCATACGATTGCCGCTGTCGTCAGCCCGGAAATCGCATCGTCATGGCGGTGGAGGATCACGCCCGCACCGAGAAACCCGACGCCGCTGATGATCTGCGCCGCCAGGCGCATCGGATCGCTGCGGATATTGGCGGAGATCTCAGCGTAATACTCCGCTGACTGGATCGAGACAATCGTCAGGACGCAGCTGGCTACGGAAATAATCACGCAGGTTTTAAAGCCAACCGGTTTACCTTTTGATTCTCTCTCCAGACCGATGATGCCGCCGAGAATGAAAGCCACGCCAATTTTGCATAGCGTAATGAAAACAGATTCTCCCTCGCCAGATAAAATGACCGCCAACGTATTCATTTTTCCTCCGCAAAACCCTGCCCGCGAAGCCATGGTATTCCTCTTGCTAGTGCCGGAATGTTAGGCGCGGTAACGGTGAATATAGTGTTCGAGCAGCGCCAGAAGATGGGTGTTATCGATACTTTCGAGGATGCGTACTGTCGCGCCTTGCGGCTCGGGAACCCCTACGTCCAGGCGCAGGCCGTCGCGGCCGTAGCGGCAGGTCATACCGCGAGTGATGCCTTCCAGAGAGACGTCGAGGTAATCTTCTGTCGTCGTCGCCATCGTCGGATCGAGCAACCAGGCAACGGTTACAACATCATGGATCCAGCATCCGGGCAGGTTGCGGGTCTGCATCGAGTAGGCGATCCACGGGCGAACAGTCTGGGCCAGGTAACGGCTAAGCCCGTTTTTTACCGAAGTCAGACGATCCAGATCGCGATGAAGCATTTGCGTTTTCGTGGTGACATCCATCGGCACCAGCGTGACAGGCGCGCCGCTGGTGAGTACGGCGTGTGCCGCTTCAGGATCCAAACCAAAATTGGTGTCTTTGATATAGCCGGCAACGTTGAACACCCCGCCCATGATCACGATGTTTTTAACCGTATGAACGATTTCGGGATAGAGTTGCAGCGCTATCGCCACGTTGGTGAGTGGCCCGGTGGCAATCAGCGTTATCTCGCCGGGATGGTTGCAGATCAGCTCACCGATGGCCTGCGGTGCCAAAGGCTGCGCGGCCTGACACGTTGGCGGCGCAGGGACGTCCGACCATAGCTGACGTAAGCCAGCGCGATCGACGCCACGATCGAGTTTTTCGCGCCAGGGCTGCGGGTCTTCTCTGAGGGCGCGGGCGGCGCCGCGGTAGACCGGAACGGGGATATCCAACTGTCGGACGAGGGCTTTGGCGACGGCATAGCCGGTTTCTACCGGCGTATTGCCTGCCACGGTGGTGATCATTTCCAGGGTGATTTGCGGGGCGGCAATCGCCAGCGCCAGCGCCAGGCCGTCATCGATATTGGCGCCCGGAACGCCGTTCCCCGGGTCGCAGTCGATAATCACGCGCATGGATTCATTTTCATCTTGTCTCAGGTTGTACTTCATGTCCCTGGCAGCCACACGACTCTCCCACTCGTAAATAAAACTCAAATTCAACGCGGCGAACCTTGCCGTCCCAGTTTTTCAGCATGTCGATCGCCGCCCGGGCCATTTTGTCGACGGGCTGGCGGACGGCCGTTAAGGAAGGGACGTTGTAAGCCGATTCTTGTGTAGCGTTAAAGCAGACCAGCGCCACATCCTGGGGCACACGCAGCCCGTGCTCTGCCAATGCGCGTAAGCAGCCCAGCGCCTGCTGTTCATTGGTGGCAAACAGCGCGCGCGGCGGCTTACCCTGCAGCATACGTTTTGTCGCCTCATAGCCTCCTGCCCGCGTGTAATTGGTCGAAAAAATCCAGCCAGGGGTGACCGCAAGCGACGCTTCTTCCAGCGCTAACTGCCATCCCCGAATACGATCCTGGGTGTTGAGCATTTCACGCGGACCACAGATGATGCCGATATCGCGGTAGCCGTGATCGATAAGATGTTTCGTCACCTGCCAGGCCGCCAGCTGTTCATCCACCTGAATAACGCTGACGTTTAATCCGGCATCGACGCGATCCAACATCACGCAGGGCGTGCCGCTCTCTGCAATTAACTCAATATACGGATGCCGGTCAACGCTGGTATAAATCAGGCCGTCGACCTGGCGATTGAGCATGTTGTTGATCAGTTCACGCTCTCGTCCGCTGTTATCTCCCGCATCCCCCAGCAGGAGCACCTTACCGTCAGCAAACGCTTCGCGCTGCAGGGCGTGCGCCATGGAGGCAATAAACGGGTTTGAGATATCCGGGGCCACAAGCCCGTATGTTTGCGTGCTCCCCGAGGCCAGCGCGCGGGCGATACCATTGGGCCGGTAACCGGTTTTCTTAATCGCCTGCAGCACGCGCTGTCGGGTCGCTTCAGCAACGGGGCGTGGACCGTTATTAATAACGTAACTCACGACCGCGACAGATGTTCCCGCCTCCTTTGCGACATCGGAACGTGTTACGCGCTGTGAATGTGATTGGGTCACGGGGCACCTACCTGGTTGAGTTCAGAGCATTCTCTTTTCCGCACAGCATAAGGTGTTGTCAGCCAAAAATCTTTGGTAACGCACGCGCACTCGCCGTTCTCCGTACTCAAATCGCGTCCTCAGGTAAATTGAGATCGCGCCCGCGCGTCTCCGGAGCGAAAAAGGTGGTCACCAGACCGATGGCGGCCATCAGCGAGAAATAGACGGCGATAGGCCACCAGTGCCCGTAGAACGAGAGCAGCGCCGAGGCCACCAGCGGCGCGGTACCGCCCGACATAATCGAGCCCAGCTCTTTGGCGAAGGCCATTTTGGTATAGCGGTTAGTCACGCCAAACAGCTCAACGCCCCAGGCCGCCTGGACACCGAAAATACCCAGCGAAGCGAGCCCCATGCCGGTAATAATAGTGGGGATAACAATCCACGGCTCACGGGAGTCGAGCAGCATAAAAGCCGGAAATGCGTACAGGATCAGTAACAGGCAGAACCAACGATAGATGATGCGTCGACCGAAGCGATCGGAAAGCCAGCCCGCCAGCGGAATAATGGCGAATCCCAGAATCGAGGCGATAAACACCGCCACCGTCGGGACCGATTTATCAACCATCAGAACCTTGGCGACATAGCCAATGATAAAGCCCTGGGCGAGGTAGGAAGGGCCATTTTCGCCGATGCGTAAGCCGACCATCGTCCAGAACGCTCGGGTGCGTCGCCAGAAGCTACGGGTGTCGTGTTGTTTCATTACCTGGCCGCGGCGCAGCGATTTTTCACGTTCGGCCTTGAGCAGCGCTTTTTGCCGTTCAAAGACCGGCGTTTCACGGATATGGCGGCGAATGAACAGCGCCGTCGCGGCGATGAGAATGCTGCTGAGGAAAGGGATGCGCCATCCCCAACTGAGCAACGCATCTTTGTCCATTTGTAAGACGACGAGCCACACCAGAGAGGCGAGTAAAGTGCCGCTGTTGGAGCCGAGAGCGATAATGGAAGAGACCAGCCCGCGGCGCTTCACGGGGGCGTATTCTCCGAGCATCACGGTGCCGCCTGAGAGTTCTGCTCCGGCCCCCAGCCCTTGAGAGAATCGCAGAATAACCAGGCACACCGGCGCCCATACGCCAATCTGGGCGTAGCTGGGAATTAAGCCGATTAGCATGGTTGAGAATCCCATCAGGCCGATGGTGATCACCATGACAATTTTCCGCCCGTGCCGGTCGCCTATCCAGCCAAACAACAGCGCGCCGATGGGGCGCGCAATAAAACCAACGGAATAGGCGGCAAAGCTGGAGAGAAGCGCCATGACAGGGGTAGCCTGCGGAAAAAAGACATCGCCAAAGATAATGCCGGCGGCAAGTCCGTAGAGGGCAAAATCGGCATATTCCATCGTGGTGCCTAACCAGCAGGAAAACGTCGCTCGCCAGAATTCGCGGCGCCCTTCGGGGGTTTCCATGCGCTCCTGGGCAGCCTGCTGGCCGTCAGTCAGGGGAACAGAGGATGAATGCGTGTTCATAAGAACTCCTTGAAGTAAGCTGTCGACAAAAGCCGCAGGTTTTAACGCCTCATGTTCTACTCGCGTAGATATTATATTTCTTCGGTAAATTAATAGATCTACCCGCGTAGAATTAAAAGATGAAAGAGTCAGGATTGCGAAAGCGATCACTTATAACAGGCAATTGTTACAGAAAATGATTCCCCGGACGCGCTACGCTGCAAGGAAGAGAGTTTCCTGAGGCGTCGCCGGTAGGCGATGAAGGGAAGTGGGTTATAATGATGCTCTGTAGGCGCCAATCGACGGAGGACTCGTGAATATCAGCGATGTGGCAAAAAAAACCGGCTTAACCAGTAAAGCGATTCGCTTTTATGAAGAGAAGGGACTGGTCACGCCGCCGCTGCGTAGTGAGAACGGCTATCGCAGCTACAGTCAACGACACCTGGATGAACTGACCTTACTGCGCCAGGCGCGGCAGGTCGGCTTTAATCTTGAGGAGTGCCGCGAATTGATCTTTCTGTTTAACGATCCGTCGCGGCACAGTGCGGACGTTAAGCGCAGAACGCTGGATAAAGTTGCGGATATTGAGCGCCATATCAGCGAATTGCAAAATATGCGCAGGCATCTGCTGGCGCTGGCGGAATCCTGTCCCGGCGATGACGGCGCCGATTGCCCAATTATCGACAACCTTTCCGGCTGCTGTCACCGCAAGACGCAGGCTTAGCGGCGTGGCGCGGTGGCCCGCACGCGCAGCGTAATACCTTCGACGGCCAGTACCTCTACGTGGCTGCCTGCGGCAAGGTCCTCATCGGCCACCACCGGCCACGAGCTGTCGCCGACGCGCACGTGACCATGGCCGTTGATCAGCGGGCTTTCCAGCATGAAGACGCGGCCGACCAGCTGCTTGCCGCGCTGGTTGAGCTGCGCGTCGGCCGGTTTCTGGCGCGCGACCTGTCTGCGCAGCCAGTGTGACCACAGCCAGGCGGCCAGCAAAGTCAGCGCGGCGAACAGCGTGCCCTGCCACTCCCAGCCGAAGGGCAGAGCCCAGGAGAGGAGTCCGGTGACCACGCCGGCGATGCCGCTCCACAGCAGATAGCCGTTGCCGCCCAGCATTTCAGCGGCCAGCAGTAGCCCGCCGAGGCTCAGCCAGAAAATATGCGGATGGGCGAGAATGAGCGCGATCATGATTTTTTCCGTTCGCCAGAACCTTCTTTAATAAGCTCGCTGATACCGGCGATGGAGCCCATCAGGCTGCTGGCATCGAGCGGCATCATCACCACTTTGCTGTTATTAGCGGAACCAATTTTCTGCAGCGCATCGGTGTATTTCTGGGCGACAAAGTAGTTAATCGCCTGAATATCGCCGGAGGCGATAGCGGACGAGACCATCTGCGTTGCGCGGGCTTCCGCTTCCGCAGAACGTTCGCGGGCCTCAGCCTGTAAGAATGCCGACTGGCGTTCCCCTTCCGCTTTCAGGATCTGCGACTGCTTTTCCCCTTCGGCTTTGAGAATTTCGGCCTGGCGTATCCCTTCGGCTTCAAGAATATAGGCGCGTTTGGTTCGTTCGGCTTTCATCTGGGCGTTCATCGAGGCAATAAGTTCAGCCGGCGGGCGCACGTCGCGAATTTCAACGCGGGTAATTTTGACGCCCCACGGGTTCGTTGCTTCGTCGACAATATGCAGCAGGCGGGTGTTAATGCTGTCGCGCTGAGAGAGCATTTCGTCAAGTTCCATCGAGCCAAGAACGGTACGAATGTTGGTCATCGTCAGGTTAACGATCGCCTGCTGTAAATTGCTGACCTCATAAGCCGCTTTTGGCGCATCAATGACCTGAATAAAGCACACTGCATCAATCGTCACGTTGGCGTTATCGCGTGAAATAACCTCCTGGGAGGGAATATCAAGCACCTGCTCCATCATATTAATCTTACGGCCAATGCGATCCATAAATGGTACCACCAGGCTTAAACCCGGCTGCAGCGTCATGGTGTAGCGGCCGAAACGCTCAACGGTCCACTGGAAGCCCTGGGGGACGATTTTAACGCCCGCCATAACGACAACCAGCGCGACGAAAATGAGTACGGGGATAAAGATCAGCATCAAAAAACCTCCTGTTTTATTGCCTGATGAGGCGCCAGAAAAAATGACGCAGGTTTAAATTGAGTATATCTTTCTCCTCATCCAGGCGAAAGGAAACTGGAGTAAACTAGCTGGGTTGTGGGAAAAAAGTGGAACAATAATGAAGGAAAATAACGCTATTTTGCGTCTTGAGCATGTTGGCTTTCAGGTCGACGAGACGATCATACTTAATAATATAAACCTCCAGCTGCAGGCCGGAGAATTTAAGCTGATTACCGGGCCTTCCGGCTGCGGAAAAAGCACCTTGCTGAAAATTATCGCCTCGCTGCTGAGCCCCACCTCCGGGCAGATTTTTTTTGCCGAACGCGATATTACGACGCTGTCGCCGGAAACCTACCGCCAGCAGGTCTCCTACTGCGCGCAGACCCCGGCGCTGTTTGGTGACTCGGTCTATGACAATCTGATTTTTCCCTGGCAGATTCGCCGTCAGCAGCCGGATCCTAAAGCGCTGATTGCTGATTTACAACGCTTTGGTCTTGCGGAAAATACGCTGGAAAAATCAATCAATGAGCTTTCTGGGGGAGAAAAACAGCGGGTTTCGCTGATCCGTAATTTGCAATTTTTGCCCCAGGTATTGTTGCTCGATGAAATTACCAGTGCGCTGGACGAAAGTAATAAACACAACGTCAACGATATTATTCATCGTTATGTGACGGAAAAAAATATTGCGGTGCTGTGGGTCACCCACGATCGCAATGAAATTGCCCATGCTGATGAGGTGATTACGTTGCAGCCCGCCGGCGGCAACGCTCAGGAGGTATCTCATGAACGGGCATAATATTACTAACGAATCACTGGCGCTTTCGATGGTGCTGGTACTGGTGGCGATTATTGTAAGCTACCGGGAAAAACTGGCGCTGGAAAAAGATATCGTCTGGAGTATCTGCCGGGCGGTGGTGCAGCTGATTATTGTCGGCTACGTCCTGAAATATATCTTCAACGTTAACCACGCGCTGCTGACGCTGCTTATGGTGCTGTTTATTTGCTTTAACGCGGCGTGGAACGCGCAAAAGCGCAGCAAATATATCGATAAGGCCTTCATCTCATCGTTTATCGCCATTACCACCGGCGCAGGGCTGACCCTGGCGGTGCTGGTCTTCTCCGGCTCCATTGCTTTTGTGCCGATGCAGGTGATTCCGATCGCCGGGATGGTGGCCGGAAACGCGATGGTGGCGGTCGGGCTGTGCTACAACAATATGGGACAGCGCTTTAACAGCGAGCAGCAGCAAATTCAGGAGAAGCTCAGTCTGGGCGCCACGCCGAAAATGGCGGCTGCCGGGCTAATTCGCGACAGTATTCGCGCGTCGCTGATCCCGACCATTGATTCGGCTAAAACGGTGGGGCTGGTGAGTTTGCCCGGCATGATGTCAGGGCTGATTTTTGCCGGGATTGATCCGGTGAAGGCCATTAAGTATCAGATAATGGTGACGTTTATGCTGCTCTCCACCGCCAGTCTGTCGACGATTATCGCCGGCTATCTGACCTACCGGAAGTTCTTTAACGCCCGCCATCAGCTGGTGGTGACGCAGTTGAAAAAGCACGCATAAACGAGATAATTCCCCGGATGGCGGCGCGTGCGCCTTCTCCGGGCTATCTGACAGTACCGCCCTCGGCCCCGGTCAGCGCTGCGCGACCGGGGGGACTGAGGCGGATAAGGGGATTAGTACAGCAGCGAATAGAGCTGGCGACGGTACTTCGCCGCTAAGGCATCGCCGGTACCCAGTGCGGCAAGGATCTCTTGCAACATCTTGCGGACCTGGCCGTCTCCGGCGCCTAAATCCTTCTGCAAATGGCTGAACAGCAGCGCCAGCGCTTCTTCGTTACGGCCAACCTGATGCAGCTGCAGCGCGAGCTGAGCGGCCAGCGCGGCGTCTTCTGGATGCTGTTCAACCTGCTGCTGCAGCTGTTGAATTTCCGGCGTATCGGCCGCCTGTTTCAGCAGCTCAATCTGCGCGACCAGCCCCTGATAGCGGGTATCCTGATCCTGCAGCGGAACGGTTTTCAGCACCGCTTCGGCTTCGTCGGAACGCTGCAGCGCGATCAACGTTTCCGCCAGCAGCAGGCCAATCTGGCTGTCCTGGTTCGACATCTGCCACGCGTCTTTCAGCAGCGGCAGAGCCTCAAGATATTTTTCTTCCTGCATCAGCGCCAGCGCCTGCTGAGCTTTCAGCTCCTCTTCGCGGGGCAGGACTTTATCCAGCAGCGCGCGGATGGCTGATTCCGGCTGCGGGCCTTCGAAACCGTCTACCGGCTGGCCGTTCTGGAACAGATAAACCGTCGGGATTGAGCGCAGGCCAAACTGTGAGGCAAGCATCTGCTCAGCGTCGCAGTCCACTTTCGCCAGCGTGAACTGCCCGTTGTATTGCGCAGCCAGCCCTTCCAGAACCGGCGTCAGCTGCTCGCAGTGCTGGCTGCGCGCTGACCAGAAATAAAACAGCACCGGCGCAGTAACGGATTGCTCCAGCGTCTGGTGCAGGTTAGCTTCGGTAATATTGATAACATTCTGTACTGACATGAGCGCATCTCTTTAGTCGATTTTGGGTATACATGGGGGCGACGGCCGGAGCTTCAACTCAGCCCTGGATAATTTTGTCCATCAGTCGCGTCGGCAGCAGGCGTTTGAGCAGCGCCACGGCGTGGGTGACAAGGGTCACCGGATAGCGCAATTGCGGTTTGTCGCTGGTAAAAGCATGGCGCACTTTTTCCACCACCGCTTCCGGGCCGAGGGTAAAGCGTGCGGCGATACCCGGATTCTCCACCGGCTTATCGCGCTGGGTTTGGTTGACGTTGGTGGTAAAACGGGTGGTGATAGGACCGGGCTCAATCAGGCTGACCTTAATGCCGCTATAGCGCAGCTCCATACGCAGCGCATCGGACCAGGCTTCCAGCGCATATTTGCTGGCCGCGTAGGCGCCGCGACCGGGGCTGGAGATGATCCCCATGACCGAGGAGGTCATGACGATACGCCCTTCGCCGTGCGGCTCCATTGCCGGCAGAAGTAACATCGTCAGCTGGTGTGCGCCAAAAAAGTTGGCGGAAAACTGCGCCTCCATCTGTTGACGGCTAATGGTGGCGAGCGGGCCATAGACGCCGTATCCGGCATTATTAAACAGCCCGTACAGGCGATTATTGGTCAAGGCGATGACCTCCGCAGCGGCGCGTTCAACGCTTTGCGGGTCGTCGAGGTCCAGCAAAATACCGGTCAGCCCGAGCTCCTGCATCCGCGCCACGTCATCCGCTTTACGGCAGGCGGCCAGGACGTTAAAGCCCTGGCGTTTTAAATCGAGGGCGCTTTCAAGACCAATACCGCTGGAACAGCCTGTAACTAAAACCGATTTTTGCATAACTTTACCTGCAAGCGACGCCTGAAGATCAGGAGTCATGATTAACTAAGGGTGCCAGCCGGGTTGCCATCCAGTCGGCAATAAAAGGCTGGGCATCGCGATTGGGATGGATGCCATCATCCTGCATCCACTGGGGTTTCAGATAGACCTCTTCCATAAAAAAGGGCAGCAGAGGAATATCAAACTCTTTGGCCAGGGCCGGGTACAGGGCGCTGAAGGCTTCATTATAACGACGGCCATAGTTCGCGGGCAGGCGAATTTGCATCAACAACGGCTGAGCGTTGGCGGCTTTGATATCCTGAATCACCGTCCGCAGAGTCTGCTCGGTTTGCTGGGGCGGGAAGCCGCGCAGCCCGTCGTTGCCCCCCAACTCGACCAGCACCCAGCGCGGCTGATGCTGTTTGAGCAGCGCCGGGAGTCTTGCCAGTCCTTGCTGCGAGGTGTCGCCGCTGATGCTGGCGTTGATGACCGGCGTTGTGGTCTGCCACTTATCGTTGAGTAGCGCAGGCCAGGCGGCGCTGGCGGCCATGCGATAACCGGCGCTCAGGCTATCGCCAAGAACCAATAGCTTGTCTGCGGCCATGGCGCGGCAGGCAAAAAAAATCAGAAACAGGAAAGGCAAATGCCAGCGGAAAACATACTTGAAGTTCATCATCTTAAGAAGTCCGTCGGTCAGGGAGAGCATCAGCTTTCCATCCTTACCGGAGTTGAGCTGGTTGTCAAACCGGCGCAGACCATCGCCCTGATTGGTGAGTCGGGTTCGGGGAAATCGACCCTGCTGGCGATCCTTGCCGGGCTGGATGACGGCAGCAGCGGCGAGGTCTCCTTACTCGGCCAGCCGCTGCATACGATGGATGAAGAGGCGAGGGCGCGGCTGCGTGCTAAACATGTCGGCTTTGTCTTTCAGTCATTTATGCTGATTCCAACCCTTAATGCTCTGGAAAATGTCGAGCTTCCGGCGCTGCTTCGCGGTGAGACCGATAACCAAAGCCGTGGCAGCGCCCGGGCTTTGCTGGAGCAGCTGGGGCTGGGGAAACGTCTCCATCATCTGCCGGCGCAGCTTTCCGGCGGCGAACAGCAGCGGGTGGCGCTCGCCCGCGCATTTAACGGCCGGCCTGAGCTGCTGTTTGCCGATGAGCCTACCGGCAATCTTGACCGCCATACCGGCGACAAAATTGCCGATCTGCTGTTCTCCCTTAATCGAGAGCATGGTACCACGCTGATTCTGGTGACCCACGATCCGCTGCTGGCGGCGCGCTGCGATCGGCGGCTGCGTCTGGTGGACGGCCAGCTGCGGGAGGAAGCATGATTGCCCGTTGGTTCTGGCGCGAATGGCGCTCGCCCTCGCTGCTGATAGTCTGGCTGGCGCTGAGCCTGGCGGTGGCCTGCGTACTGGCGCTGGGGTCGATCGGCGACCGAATGGAAAAGGGGCTCAGCCAGCAGAGCCGCGAATTTATGGCCGGGGACCGGACGCTGCGCAGCTCGCGCGAGGTGCCTGCGGAGTGGATTGACGAGGCGCGCAGGCTCGGGCTCACCGTCGGAGAGCAGCTGAGCTTCGCCACCATGACCTTTGCCGGCGATACGCCGCAGCTGGCGGACGTGAAGGCGGTCGACGATACCTATCCGCTCTACGGTCAGCTGGAGACGCAGCCGCCGGGCCTGAAACCCCAGGCCGGAAGCGTGCTGCTGGCTCCGCGCCTGATGGCGCTGCTGAACTTAAAAATCGGCGATACACTCGATGTCGGCGATGCCACGCTGCGCATTGCTGGCGAGGTGATACAAGAGCCGGATGCCGGCTTCAACCCTTTCCAGATGGCGCCGCGGCTGATGATGAACACCGCCGATGTGGCGAAAACCGGCGCGGTACAGCCCGGCAGCCGCGTCTCCTGGCGCTATAAGTACGCCGGAACCCCGCAGCAATTGGCGGACTATGAAAAGTGGCTCCTGCCGAAGCTGGGGCCTGAACATCGCTGGATCGGCCTGCAGCAGGACGACAGCGCCTTAGGCAAATCGCTGGAACGCTCGCAGCAGTTTTTGCTGCTGTCCGCGCTGCTGACTCTGTTACTGGCGGTGGCCGCGGTGGCAGTGGCAATGAGCCATTACTGCCGCAGCCGCTATGATCTGGTGGCGATCCTGAAAACCCTGGGCGCCGGACGCGCGCAGCTGCGTAAGCTTATTGTCGGCCAGTGGCTGATGCTACTGGCGCTGGCGGCGGTGGCCGGCGGCGCGATGGGGGTGGGGCTAGAGCAGATTCTGCTGCTGATGCTAAAACCGGTGCTACCGGTAGCCTTACCGCCGGCCAGCGGCTGGCCGTGGCTGTGGGCGATCGGCGCGATGGTGGTGATTTCGCTGCTGGTGGGGTTACGACCTTATCGCCTGCTGCTGGCAACGCTGCCGCTGCGGGTTCTGCGTCAGGATATCGTTGCCAACGTCTGGCCGCTGAAATTCTATATTCCGCTGGTGTGTGCGGTGGTGGTGCTTCTGCTGGCCTGGCTGATGGGCGGAAGCCCGCTGCTATGGGCGGTACTGGCCGGGGCCGTGGTGCTGGCGCTGCTGTGCGGCGCGTTGGGCTGGGGGCTGCTGTGGATGCTGAAGCGGTTGACGCTGAAAGCGCTGCCGCTGCGTCTGGCGGTGAACCGTCTGCTGCGCCAGCCGTGGTCAACCCTGAGTCAGCTGGCGGCATTCTCGCTGTCGTTTATGTTACTGGCGCTGCTGCTGGTGCTGCGCGGCGATCTGCTGGATCGCTGGCAGCAGCAGCTGCCGCCGGAAAGCCCCAATTACTTCTTGATCAATATTGCGCCGGAGCAGGTCGCTGCGGTGAAAACGTTCCTCGCCGGACACCATGTTACGGCGACCGAATTTTACCCGATCGTGCGCGCCCGCCTGACGCAAATTAACGGCCAGGCGGCGGAGAGCAATAAAGACGAAGCGTTGAACCGTGAGCTGAATTTGACCTGGCGCAGCGAGCGGCCGGATCATAATCCGCTGGTGGCCGGCAGCTGGCCGCCCAAAGCCGGAGAGGTGTCAATCGAGGAAGGACTGGCGCAGCGGCTGGCGATCAAAACCGGCGATAGCGTGACCTTTACCGGCGATACTCAGGAGTTCAGCGCGACGGTCACCAGCGTACGCAAAGTTGACTGGGAAAGTCTGCGGCCAAACTTCTTCTTTATCTTCCCGCCGAATGCGCTTGACGAGCAGCCGCAGAGCTGGCTGACCAGCTTCCGCTGGGATAACGGCAATACGCTGTTGACGCAGCTTAACCGCGAATTCCCCACCGTCAGCCTGCTGGATATTGGCGCGATTCTCCGTCAGGTGGGTCAGGTGTTGACGCAGGTCAGTCGGGCGCTGGAGGTGATGGTGGTGCTGGTGACCGCGTGCGGCATTTTGCTGCTGCTGGCGCAGGTTCAGGTCGGTATGCGCCAGCGCTATCAGGAGCTGGTGGTCTGGCGCACGCTGGGGGCCGGAAAGTCGCTGTTGCGTACCACGCTGTGGGCGGAGTTTGCGCTGCTGGGGGTGGTTTCCGGAATAGTGGCGGCCATCGGCGCGGAGGTGGCTTTGGCGATGCTACAAACCAAAGTGTTTGATTTTCCGTGGTCGCCGGACTGGCGACTGTGGGTGATGTTACCGCTGTGCGGCGCGCTCCTGCTGTCGTTATGCGGCGGCTGGCTGGGGTTGCGTCTGTTAAAAGGCAAAGCCTTGTTTCGCCAGTTCAGCCAGTGACTGGAGGGAGACCTCATCGGGCAAGCGCCTGGCGATGCTGCGCTTGCCCGAACCGACGGGAAAATAGAGCCTGTTGATATATTGGAACCGTAGGCCGGGTCAGGCGTCAGCCGCCGCCCGGCAAAATACGCGCGCTATCGCGAAATAAACGCTATTGCAGATGACCGTGGTTCAGCGCGGTGAGCGGTTCATTGACGTCGAAAACTTTGCCGATAACCTCATCAACGCCGAGTGATTTCAGGCGCGCGGTATGCTTATTGAGATAAGCGAGGGCGGTCTCTTCATCCTCGAAAAGATAGATCCCGCCCGCTTCGTGGTTCTTTTCGCTTTCAGTCCAGACCTTCCAGATAAACCCCGGCTCCTGATTGATGGACTCGGCCAGCTCCACGAGCTGGCGGGACATCTCGCTGCCGAAGGGGCCGTTAAAGGCAAAGTGCAGCTGCAGTAGTTTTTTCGACATGCTTCCTCCATGGATAATGTTTGAGCGGCAGTACTTCATTTTAATGACAGAACGATGAAATGATAATCGCTGACTTTTTAAACGCACAAAATGATAACTCACTGATTTTTAACAGCACTAAACATTAAAAACCCAACAACACGTCATGCCAAATCACGGTTAATATTCAGCTGGAAACTATAAGGTTGCTTATTACTCAAGGAAAAAGCATGGCACATAAAATAAAAGCGCTGGCGGTGACGATCGGCGCAGCACTGGCGTTAACCTCTTTCGCATCCCAGGCTGAGATTACGCTACTGAAACAGGACCCGCAGGCCGGAGATCCGCTGAGCCGCCTCAACTTTACCGTCGGCGGGAGTATTCGTCCGCAGTTCAACATGATGTCCGGCGACGGCGATAAAGGGTCTTATAAACGTAATGGTTTTGATGGCGGGACCCGTTTCCGCTTCGCCGCTGATTATTATCTGTTTGATGATATTAGCTGGATCAGCTATTACGAGCTGGGGGTCAATATTCCGGCGTTGTTTGACTGGGATAACCACTATGCGGAAGGCGCCAATAATACGAGCCGCCGTATGTTGTACACCGGGCTGAAGAGCGACACCTGGGGGACACTAACCTACGGTCAGCAAAACAGTATTTACTACGATGTGGTTGGGGCGAAAACCGATATCTGGGATTACGACATGATCGCCCAGGCGCCGGGTAACGGCATTAACGGCGACTACGATGGTTCGTATCGTTCCCGTAATATGCTGAAATATAAGAAAACGGCGGGTGACGTTGACCTCTATGCTTCTTATTTGTTTGAAGATAATGAATATCTGCCGGGCAATGGCCTGCGCTATAAACGTAAAGGCGGCGGTTCCGTGGGCGTGGATTATCACATCACTAAGGACCTGACCTGGGGGACCGCGTGGAACTACACCCGTGCCGAGATGCGCGACCCGTCAACAGCAGACAACAAAACCTATGATCAGAATATCCTCGGTACGGCGCTGAGCTGGAAACCGGATAACTGGACCTTCTCCTTCGGTGGCGGCTGGTATCAGAACTTTATGACCACGAAGAAAACCGATGTTTACGACTATTTCGCCGGGGATGCCTGGGGGATTGAGTACTTCGCCGGTTATACCTTCCCGATTGGTCAGTACGCGGTGAAAACGATTCAGCCGTACTTTATGGGCGATCGCCTGGAGTACGTCAACGGCCGTAACTATCAGCGAATTGATAACGGGCTGGGGATCAGCTTCCAGCTGGATTACGGTTTCCGCGTTGATTATGAGCACGTCTTTACGTCCAGCACCGACAACCTGGGCGATATGAACCTGGTGCGTCTGCGCTACGACTTCTAAGCGGCTGCGACTCCCCGGTGGCGCTGCGCTTACCGGGGTTACAGGCTCACCCGTAGCCCCGGCTAAGGCGTCGACGCCGCAAGCCGGGGCTGTAGGGAATTTGATTACTTCGTCAACCAGGAGGCGACGTCATTCCAGCTGCCGCGAAAGATAATTTTTTCCGCTTTTTTGCTCAGCTGATAGCGATACATCGGGTCGTAGTACTCTTTCAACAGCGGCACCAGCCAGGCAAAATGGGCATCGGTCGTAGCATCTCGCTGCTGCGAAGCCAGCGCCTCGTCAAGCAGGGCGGTGAGCTGGGCAAAACGCTGTAGTCCCAGGCGACGGCGAATGGCAAACAGACCGTGATGCAGGTATTCGCTGTACTCCTGCCAGCCTTTCTCTTCACCGTAAGCATCAATAAAATCACGGTGCATACGGTCAAAATACTCTTCCCGCAGGCGCTCCAGGCGGATCTCAAACGGGTCTTCCACTACCGCCAGCGGCGATTGCGCCATGCGCTCACGCATGCATTCCGGCAGGTGGTTCGCGCCGATCATATGTCCTTCATCTTCCAGCACCCAGCGACGATGCTGCCCGGCTTTTTTCAACATCGCCACCGCCAGATGGTTTTCAAATGTTGCCTGGGCGTGCTGGTCACGCAACGTGCGGCCGAACGATGAGCCGCGATGGTGGGCGAGCCCCTCCAGATCGATACCGTCGGGTCGGGAGCAGACCAGCTGGGTCTTGCCGTTGCCGGTACAGCCGCCGATCAGCACTATCGGGCGTTGGACCAGCTCTTCGGTGAACTGGATAGCGGCCTGGCGCAGCGCCTTATAGCCACCGACGATCAGCGGGTACTCGATGCCGGCCTCATGTAGCCACTGTTGCACGATGTGCGAACGCTGGCCACCGCGGGCGCAGCACAGATAGCCCTGCGGATAACGTAAACAGGCATCACGCCATGCGGCGAGACGCTTTTCCCGCACCTCGCCGTTGACTAACTGATGGCCCAGCGCTAATGCCGCGTCCGCGCCGTGTCGTTTATAGCAGGTGCCGACGGCGGCGCGTTCGGCGTCGTCCATCAGCGGCAGATTCAGTGCCGCAGGAAGTGCGCTTTGGCGGAATTCGATCGGGGCGCGGACGTCAATGATTGGCGTGTCCGCCGTGAGAATGGTGCGGTAATCCGTCCCATTTTTCATGGGTCATCCTTCTGAAGTCAAACTGAAAGCGTCTTTAAAATAAGAAAATCTTTAAAGCAAGGAGGGGATTCTACGCGCCTGAATGTCTGCCGGGGAAGGGCGAAGATCAATTCCCCGGCAAATAGCCGTTTTCATTCGGGCGCACAGGCGGCGGATGCGCCGGGCGCCAGAATGTGTCAGGAGGGTTAAGCCAGCTGGGATTGCGCCCAGAAGATACCGCTGGCGTACTCCGGCGGCAGAATAGGTTTTAAGGCTTCCAGCGTGGCGCTCAGGCGGTCGGTATCGCTGTCGGTCAGGTTAAGGTGACCCACTTTGCGCCCCGGACGCACTTCTTTGTCGTACCAGTGCAGATGCACCAGCGGCAGCTTCAGCCAGTCGTAGTTCAGATCGCTACCGATCAGGTTGATCATCACCGAAGGGCTGTTCACTACCGGCGGCGGCAGCGGCAGGCCGGTAATCGCCCGCAGATGCAGTTCGAACTGGCTGATCGAGGCCCCGTTCTGGGTCCAGTGACCGCTGTTGTGCACGCGTGGCGCCAGCTCGTTAATCAGCAGGCCGTCAGCGGTGACAAAACACTCCATCGCCATCACGCCCACGTAGTTCAGCTCGTTCATAATGGCGGTAAGCATGCTTTCCGCCTGGTCCTGCTGGCGGGCATTGGCCTGCGGGAAGGCGACGCTGGTACGCAGAATGCCCTCCTGGTGCAGGTTGCGGGTAAGCGGGTAGAACACCGTGCTGCCATCCTGCGCGCGGGCGCCAACCAGCGACACTTCGGCGGAAAAGTTGATGCCTTGCTCAACAATACATTCGCCATAGTTTTCATCCGGCAGCTGCGCAATGTCGTTTTCGCGCAGTCGCCATTGGCCGCGACCATCGTAACCGCCCACGCGACGCTTAACGATAGCCAGTTCGCCCAGACGTGCGAATACCGCCGGCCACTCGCTTTTATCTGCCAGCAGCTGCCACGGCGCGGTGGCGAGCTCCAGCTTATCAAACAGCTGTTTTTGCGTCAGACGGTCGGCAATGATCGGGAACACATCGCGGTTAACAAACGCCGGGTGGCGCGCCAGTTCACGCGTGAGCGCCGTTTCCGGCCAACGTTCGATTTCGGCAGTGATCACGCTTTGCTGAAACGGCACCGCTTCAGGATCGGCTTCCAGACCGACTGGCCAGACGGCGATACCCAGCGGTTCACCGGCCTGGCGCAGCATCCGGCCTAGCTGGCCGTTGCCAAGGATGCAAACCTGCTTCATGCCGCACCCCGCGGATCCGGATTCTCCAGCACCTCATCGGTCTGGGCCTGGCGCCAGGCGCTCAGGCGCTGATGCAGTTCGGCATCGTGCACCGCCAGAATCTGCGCCGCCAGCAGGGCCGCATTGGCGGCACCGGCTTTGCCGATGGCCAGCGTGCCGACGGGAATTCCGCGCGGCATCTGAACAATAGAGTAGAGACTGTCTACGCCGCTTAACGCCGCGCTTTGCACCGGCACACCTAATACCGGCACCAGAGTTTTCGCCGCAATCATGCCCGGTAGATGCGCCGCGCCGCCCGCGCCGGCAATAATCACCTGATAACCGTTGCTTTCCGCGTCTTCGGCAAAGCTAAACAGCTTATCGGGCGTCCGGTGTGCGGAGACCACTTCAACATGGTACGGAACGTTCAGGGCATCAAGGATTTCTGCGGTAAACTGCATGGTAGCCCAGTCGCTTTTGGACCCCATCACGATGGCGATACGCGCCGAATTATTGCGGGAAGACATGCGTCTTAAAACTCCTGTGGGTGTGCTTCACACTGCTTTAGAGGCCACAGAGAATAACATGATCTTTCGGCAAGGAAAACGGTTGCGTCACCGGTGATGGGGTGAAAATGCGCTGGAAATTAAAACGGGAATGCGATCAGCTCAACGTCGTCTTTGCTGACTTTGACCATCGACCCTTCGCTGTGCCAGGCGCCGAGGACGACGCGAAATGCCGGTTTGCCGTTGGCCTCTAGCGGGTGGACGGCAGGGCGATGCGTGTGACCGTGAATCAGCCACTGCACCTGATGTCTTTCCAGCGCGTCGACCACGGCCTGCGGATTGACATCCATGATTTCCAGCGACTTGCTGCTGTTGGCCGCTTTGCTGTCGGCGCGCATTCTGGCGGCGATACGGCGGCGAATAAACAGCGGCAGGGCAAGGAACAGACGCTGAATCCACGGTGTATGGACTTTGGCACGAAAAGCCAGATAGCCCGGATCGTCGGTGCACAGCGTATCGCCGTGCATGATCAGGACCCGACGGCCATACAGATCGAGCACGTTTTCTTCCGCCAGCAGCCGCATCCCGCAGGCGCGTGCGAAGCGCTGGCCCACGAGAAAGTCGCGGTTGCCGTGAACAAAATAGCAGGGCACGCCGGATTGAGTTAATGCGTTGATTGCCGAGGCGATTTGCTGATGCAGCGGGTTCGGATCGTCATCGCCAATCCAGGCTTCAAACAGATCGCCAAGGATATACAGCGCGTCTGCCTCGCGGGCTTCGCCGGCTAAAAAGCGTAGAAAACCGGCGGTGATCGCCGGTTCTTCTGTTTGCAGATGCAAATCCGCAATAAAAAGTGTCGCCACGAATTACTCGCTGACGGTGACGCTTTTGATCACCACATCTTCTTTCGGCACATCCTGATGCATGCCGCTGCGGCCGGTAGCCACCGCTTTGATTTTGTCGACCACGTCCATACCTTCAACCACTTCGGCAAATACGCAGTAGCCCCAACCCTGCAGGTTTTCACCGGAGAAGTTCAGGAAGTCGTTATCGACAACGTTAATGAAGAACTGCGCGGTGGCGGAGTGAGGTGCCTGAGTACGGGCCATGGCCAGAGTACCGCGGGTGTTTTTCAGACCGTTGTTGGCTTCGTTCTGGATCGGGGATTTGGTGGTTTTCTGCTCCATGCCTGGCTCAAAGCCGCCGCCCTGGATCATGAAACCGTTGATAACACGGTGGAAAATGGTGTTGTTGTAGAAACCTTCGCGGCAGTAATCCAGGAAGTTTTTAACTGTTTCCGGCGCTTTGTCGTCAAAGGTTTTGATGACGATATCGCCATGATTAGTGTGGAAAGTAACCATTTTTGCATCCTGTTCCGATGATTGTGGTGCTTAAACCCAAAGTTGGGCGTGACATAGGGGGCTGTTATAGCATAACCGCCGGGTTCGATCACCTTGCATTGTGTGCTGCTTCGGGGTTGAATTAAGGTTAGAATACGCGACCTGATATTCACACACGTCTACACGGAATCTTCGATGTTAAAAATTTTTAATACACTGACGCGCCAAAAAGAAGAGTTTAAGCCTATCCATGCCGGGGAAGTGGGCATGTACGTGTGTGGAATTACCGTTTACGATCTCTGTCACATCGGCCATGGCCGTACTTTCGTCTCTTTTGACGTGGTTGCCCGCTACCTGCGTTTTCTCGGTTATAAGCTGAAGTACGTGCGCAACATTACCGATATCGACGATAAAATCATTAAGCGTGCTAATGAGAACGGCGAAAGCTTTGTCGCGCTGGTCGATCGCATGATTGCCGAAATGCACAATGATTTCGATGCGCTGAATATTCTGCGTCCGGATATGGAGCCTCGCGCCACCCATCATATTCCCGAGATCATTGAAATCACTGAACAACTGATCGCCCGCGGTCATGCGTACGTGGCGGACAACGGGGATGTGATGTTCTCGGTACCGACCGATCCGAATTACGGGCAGCTGTCGCGCCAGGATCTGGACCAGCTGCAGGCCGGCGCCCGCGTGGATGTCGTTGACGTCAAGCGTAACCCGATGGACTTCGTGCTGTGGAAAATGTCGAAAGAGGGCGAGCCAAGCTGGCCGTCGCCGTGGGGCAACGGTCGTCCTGGCTGGCACATTGAATGTTCGGCGATGAACTGCAAACAGCTGGGCAACCATTTTGATATCCATGGCGGCGGTTCGGATCTGATGTTCCCGCATCATGAAAACGAAATAGCCCAGTCCACCTGTGCTCACGACGGGGAATACGTTAACTACTGGATGCACTCCGGGATGGTGATGGTTGACCGCGAGAAAATGTCAAAATCGCTGGGCAATTTCTTTACCGTACGCGACGTGCTGAAGTACTACGATGCGGAGACCATTCGCTATTTCCTGATGTCCGGCCACTATCGTAGCCAGCTGAACTACAGCGAAGAAAACCTCAAGCAGGCGCGTTCTGCGCTGGAGCGTCTGTATACCGCGCTGCGCGGTACCGACAAATCGGTAGAGCCGGCCGGCGGCGACGCCTTCGAAGCGCGCTTTATTGAAGCGATGGATGACGATTTCAACACCCCGGAAGCCTATTCCGTGCTGTTCGATATGGCGCGTGAAGTCAACCGCCTGAAGACGGAAGATGTCGCCGCGGCTAACGCCATGGCCGCACATATGCGCAAGCTCTCCGGCGTGCTGGGGCTGCTTGAGCAGGAGCCGGATGTCTTCCTGCAAAGCGGTGCGCAGGCTGACGACGGTGAAGTTGCGGAAATCGAGCGGCTGATTCAGCAGCGTCTGGATGCGCGTAAAGCGAAAGACTGGGCCGCTGCGGATGCGGCGCGTGACCGTCTCAATGAGATGGGGATTGTGCTGGAGGACGGCCCGCAGGGAACCACCTGGCGCCGGAAGTAAGCAATAAAAAAACGCCCGGCTTGCCGGGCGTTTTTATGATCAATCTTAAACCACCTCCTGTGGAGGTGGCGATCGTTCATTAAGCAGGATCAGGCGGTAACGGTGACGCTCTGGCCTTCAAAACTCACCGTCTGACCGGCGACGATTTTGCAGCGTTTACGGGTTTCTACCGCGCCATCCACCTTCACCAGGCCATCGGCAATCGCTATTTTTGCCTGCGCGCCGCTCTCACTCCAGCCTTCCAGCTTCAGCAGATCGCACAGTTCAACGTGTGGGTGTTTGCCCAGAGAAAAATTCGCCATCTCAGGCCTCCTGAATGCCGTGATATTCTTCGCACGCCTGTAGCGTGTTTTGAATCAGTGTAGCAACGGTCATCGGGCCAACGCCGCCCGGGACTGGCGTAATGTATGACGCGCGTTCTGCGGCATCTTCAAAGACGACGTCTCCGACCACTTTGCCGCTTTCCAGACGGTTAATACCGACATCCACAACGATGGCGCCTTCTTTGATCCACTCGCCCGGAATAAAGCCCGGTTTACCGACCGCAACAATCAGCAGGTCAGCATTTTCGACATGCTGACGTAAATTCCGGGTGAAGCGGTGGGTCACGGTAGTCGTGCAGCCCGCCAGCAGCAGTTCCATGCTCATCGGACGGCCGACGATGTTCGATGCGCCAATCACCACGGCGTTCAGGCCATAGGTGTCGATATTGTAACGCTCAAGCAGAGTGACGATTCCGCGCGGTGTGCACGGGCGCAGACGCGGGGCGCGCTGGCACAGGCGGCCGACGTTGTAGGGGTGGAAACCGTCAACATCTTTGTCCGGGGCGATACGCTCCAGTACTTTCACGTTATCAATTCCGGCAGGCAGCGGCAGCTGTACCAGAATACCGTCGATAGTGGTATCGGCATTCAGCGTATCAATAAGCTCCAGTAATTCCGCCTCGCTGGTGGTTTCCGGGAGATCGTATGAGCGGGAGACAAATCCCACCTCTTCACACGCTTTGCGCTTGCTGCCGACATAAATCTGCGACGCCGGGTTACTGCCGACCAGTACAACGGCTAACCCTGGGGCGCGTTTTCCGGCCGCAGTGCGGGCCTTCACTTTTTCCGCAACCTCAGAGCGTACCTGCTGCGCAATCGTTTTACCGTCAATAATTTTTGCTGCCATCAGAGAGAGGATTCCATCTGTATCGTATCGAAAGGGGGATGCGGATATTTTGTCAGAAGCCAGCCTCGCTGTCAGTCCTCGTTTGAGTTTTTATCCCTCTTTGAGCAAACTCAGGGCTAAAAACACCGCTGTTTAAAGGGCTATTGGGGGCATTTTGGGGGCGTTAGGACTCTTTATTGTTATCGCCGATGTATCAGTACTGAAAACCGGCGCCGGGCGATCTTTGCACAACCTTTGTTTTATATGTAGGCAAGTTAGTTATGCTGCCGCAGTTTGATGGCAAAATGCATTGACTCACTGAGCGTTGACCGTATAATTCCAGGCGGTTTCACTCGTCGAAGCATCCGCATTTCAGTGCGCCCTTAGCTCAGCTGGATAGAGCAACGGCCTTCTAAGCCGTAGGTCACAGGTTCGAACCCTGTAGGGCGTACCATTCAAAATCAACAGTTATCAACTTCCTCCAGTCGCTGATTTTTCCTCGTGGGACATATTTGGGACATCTTCTGCAAAAATGGCGTCAATTTATCGCTCAGCTCCGTGAAATGGTGAGGTGTCAGGTGGCATCTTTGCGTATCATCTCTACGTGTTCCCACTGCTTGTAGAACAGAAAGCGGAACGCCAGACTGAATTAGCCAACTGGCGGCCATCGGTTCGACCAGACAATCTAGTTAGAGGAAAGTGAATTGATAAAGGACTACCTGATTGTGGCCTACCTGACGGCAATTGCTGGCTGGCCCGTCACGCTGACATTACTTGGTCTTTCTGCAGGGGTGGCTCTCTGTTCGAGACGCAGGGTGCTGGGCGTTGTCCTCATCGTTTTGTGCATGCTGGTGGCCATCGCAGCGTGGCAGTTTGAACGTTATATGTAGAATCATACCCCCCTCATCAGTAGGCCAGTCGATGAGGTCGGACGGATTGGCATCAACCTTGTTCTCCAGCAATCCAGAGCCTGGCTGTGTTCAGATTCCTTACCTTCAGCACTGTACATGAAATTGATTATCTGAATGAGCTCACCCCAGATTTAATCCGTAATGAATTTTTCCTGATTAAATGCCATCCGGGTAAAGTTATTTGCACTGGTCCGTGAGGAAAAATCCCGGAAATCAGAGAATGTTTGTGGGTGGATAACCCGGCTGTTCCAGTCGCCGATCATCGGTTTTAGCCCTTCATCGCCTTCTTCAGCGCCGTTATCAATTTGCGACAATATCTCTTCGGCCATGTCCGTTAGTTGTGTAAGTTTCTGGCGGTTTATTTTGCCTGCCTTTGGCGCCAACGTCGTCAGCCTGATCTTCGGGGCCATTATCGTTGTACTGGTAGGCTGCCTGTCGATGATTGAACGACATAATCCGGCACTACATTCCGTGCGCAACGATGAGGAATTACCGAGATGAAGAGAAAAGGAGTGTATCTGCTGTTACTTATGGCTTCGCTGCTGAGTATCGGGCCAGCGATGTCCGATGCGCGGGTCCATAAAGTAGCGAGCATATGGGTGCTTTCGCCAATGGCCTGGGAAGCATCCCGGCACTTACCGCCTGGGGATTGATTAACGTCCCGCCGCCGTCAATGCCGGCGGCGGTCTTTTCCGGGCTCTCGGTTAACTGACGTACAGCGCTATCAGCGCCACCGTTGCCGGGAGTGCCTGCACATACAGTATTTTTCGACTGGCGGTTGCGGCGCCAAACAGCCCGGCGATCACCACGCAGATCAGAAAGAACGCTTTAAACTCAAACCCGCTCTCTGGACTCCACAGTCCCCACAGCAAACCGGCGGCCAGAAAACCGTTATACAGACCCTGATTGGCTGCCATCACCCGGGTCTCACGGGCAAAACTGGCGCTAAGGCCGAATGCCCGGCGCCCGGTTTTACTCTCCCACAAAAACATCTCCAGAATCAGAATGTAGATATGGATGGCGGCGACGACAAAAATAAGCGTATTGGCTAACACGGTAGTCCTTATTCAGGTTAGAGCACAGGAAGCCCTGGTAAAACCCGCTTTTTATCGCGTGTTTAACCGTTTATATCAAAGAATAGCCGCATCACCCTGGCTATGTTGGAAATTCGGCCTGGAGAATGTCTTCAGGGTGATCATGCGTTGGCTGTTGAGGGGAATTTACAGGATGGGAACGAAACCGTTAATACTTTCTTTGGATGGACAAGAGGCCATCCCTCTGAATACGGTGTCCGGGACGCTGGGTCACCTCGGTATTGATCTCCGCGCGCTCGCGAATTCAGGAATGTGCAGTTTTGATCCGGGCTTCAGCAATACCGCCGGGTGTGAGTCGGCGATTTCCTATATCGATACGGAAAATAGCGTCCTGCTGCACCGTGGCTACCCGGTTGACCAGCTGGCCCGGCAGTGTGAGTTCCTGGAGGTGGCGTACATTATGCTGCACGGCGAGGCGCCCGATGAGGAGCGTTATCAGGTCTTCCGGGAAAAAATTACCCGCCATACCCTGGTGCATGAGCAGATGTCGAAAATGTGCAGCGGATTTCGGCGCGACTCCCATCCGATGGCGCTGATGTGTGCCATGGTGGGCGCACTGGCCGCGTTCTATCACGATGTGCTGGATGTCGAAAACCCCGAGCATCGTGCGCTGGCCGCCACCCGCTTGCTTTCCAAAATGCCTACGCTTGCGGCGATGAGCTATAAGTTTTCCATCGAGCAACCTGCGGTCTACCCGAGAAACGATCTCTCTTATGCCGGGAATTTCCTGCATATGCTGTTTGCGGTTCCAGCGGAAAAGTACCAGGTGAACCCGGTTATTGAGCAGGCGTTGAACCAGATTATGGTGCTCCATGCCGATCACGGGCAGTGCGCATCGACCACAACGGTGCGTGCGGCCGGCTCCTCCGGGGCGAATCTCTTCGCCTGCGTGGCGGCCGGTCTGGCGTCGATGTGGGGGCCGATGCACGGTGGCGCCAACGAGGCCAGTATGCAAATGCTGGGGGATATTGAGAGCGTCGAACAGATCCCGGCGTTTATCAGTAAGGTGAAAAGGGATCCTTTGGCTTTCCGCCGGCTGGGCTTTGGCAACTCGCGCTACAAATATCTCGATCCCCGGGCGGCCATTCTGCGCGAAACCTGCCATAAGGTGCTGGCAGAGCTGGGGATGTCGGACCGACTGCTTCAGGTGGCAATGGCTCTGGAAGAGGTGGCGCTCAACGATCCCTACTTTGTGGAGAATGGACTTTCGCCGAGCGTCGATTTCTATACCGCCGTGATCCTGAAAGCGATGGGGCTACCTTCGTCGATGTTTGTCGTTATGACCGCGGTGGGACGTACGCTGGGGTGGGTCGCGCACTGGAATGAAATGCACGAGTCGCCGCTGAATATTTACCGTCCACGTCAGATTTACACCGGACAAGCGGCGCGGGATTACGTTTCGCGTCGCGGGATAAAATAAGCGCATGCCCGGTCCGGTGATGAAAGGCATTGCCGGACTTTCCACATGCGGGGCAGGACAGGGAGCGGTTGGCCGGAGATACGTCGTTATGCTATCTGAAACGCAGCCGGTAGCGATGCAACAGGATGTCTGAGGAAGAGATAGCGTCGAGGGGCTGGCCTTTATCGGAAGAGTAAATTGCGCTGAAGTTTATATATCCGTGTTATCCGGGTTATTTGAAACGGCAATCCATAGCAGGGACAGGGAAAATAAAGCCAGCGCGGCGACGGAACCGATAATTCCGAGATAAATAAATAATGTCATAAACATAGTGTGACCTTCGGTGTGGTTAATCTGTGTGGGTTATATTTTTTTGAAATCAATCGATAAGCTCTCTTCCAGAGCATCAATCGCAATCTGCAAGAGGGGGCCTTCATCGGACCAGTTCTTCCTGGCTCCCGGGCTTTTCAGCAGCGTCAGCAGTCCTGCAGCACCCACAGGCGCACCGCTTCTGATAATTTCAAGCACGGCGTCCCCGATAATCGCTCTGACCGTCGGTAGCTCGGATGGAAGGCAAAAAAAAGTGTTTGCCGCTTTCATGTTGAAACCTCGAAGGACGCGTTCGGCGCGAGTTGCTGGCTCTTACGTTGGCTCAGGCAAATGACTCTGCATATCATTGTGGGCCACCTACGACGATGCACCTTTTTACAGGCGAAAGATACAAATTAATTCCCTTCAGAGAACATTTAAAAAAAACTTAAGTTATTGAAGGGGATAGTGAGTCTTACAGCGGTGCAGCCGCCGTGACCATTATAATTTTCCGTTTACGCGTTGATTATCCGACAAAACGTCGATTGCGGTTTGCAGGGCGATTTTATCATCGCGGCTTTTTTGCGTGCGCTGAAGCACCTGCAGATACTCACGTAGCGTTCTGGCGTTGATCGGGCGGCCAAGCTTTCCGACTTCAAGCACGGCATTACCCAGAATGATTTTAACGGGCGGGAGCTGGGCTGGGTACCAGTCGAGGATGTCTTCCGATTTCATAGCAAAAATCTCCGGGAGAGACAGAATACCACAAAATACGCGTAACATGGGGTGCCGGCAGGAATAAGCGCCTGATAAAGTTGTCAGTTATAGTCAGTTTGCGCATAGTTTTACTGGCAAAAAATACTGTTAAAAAGCTGTGAAAAATAATGCTTGCCAAAGGCTGGTTTACGTGCGTTAATGGCCTCAACGGTTTGAGTCTTAAAAATTATCTGCAACAGTTCCTGGAATTTTCTCATCGCATTTATCTTCTGATATCTCCTTTTGGGTATTTTTCTCTTCGATAAGTTTTTTTGCAGACCAGATATGCCCAAGGGCAAATTAAAAAAACGAACAACATATCTTAGACAATCACTAAAATAAGTCATGATTAAGTTGGTGAAAAACCTCAGATTAATCATGCAGAGAACGGTCGCAAAAGAAAGCGTATTCTTGGCCTGCTGTTCAGCACGGTGATTTCCGCACTATCCTTGAAAACCACAGATGAGTTTTCACCAGAGTATAACCTCTAGTCCCTGCGGTAGTGAATGTTGTCACACATAAAGGTTAACATTATGACTGAATACATTCATTTCAGATGCCCGTGTTGTCATGGGTCACAATACAGAACATCGAATTACGATGTGACGGAAAAAAATCCCTTTGGCGCAAAATGTATCTTTTGTAAAACATCAATGATTACATTTGATAATATTGCTCCTTACATTTCCAACGGCGCGGCGACAATGGCGTGTCGGAAATAACGAAAGGGCCCCGGACGGGGCCTTTTCTTTTTCATCACCCAATGGATGGCATCGCCATCATTATGCTTTCAGCCAGGTGGTAGACTCATGAAGAAAGTTATTGTTTTTTTCAATGCATTACCGGCAGTTGTCGCGAAAATAGTGCCGGGGGTAACAACAATATTACGTGAGTATCCTAACGGTGAACAAAAACAGCTGCAGATCATGTCTGCTGAATTTCCTTCCTTGACGGGCGATCATCGCATTGTGCATGTTGCCTCCGATCGCGATTTAACCTCAGCCGAGATTCAAAACGCGGCGATAAAACTGTTGTCATAGCGCGGCGATAGCCGGTCGCCCGCGGCAGGATGAGTCCACTTCTATGCCGCGCCGACAGGGGCGACAGCATGATTTAATGGGTGAATGTCCGGTGAGCGCCTATAATTTAAAGGCGTGTGTTGCTATTCGAGGTAAAGTTGTATGATTACGCACCCGGAAGTTCGGCGCTGGGCATCGGTGATGCTGACCTCCGCTTTACGCGGAGAGATGTCCCAGGAAGAAATATTGAAACAGGTTCATATGATTTGTGAGAATCATGGTTCGGCGTGCCTGGAAGATGTTATCGATGAAATCTTAATTGAAGCGGGCCGTATTGGCTCAGGGCATAGCGACGGCACGTTTTATCGACATTGAACCTGAACATTAAAAGGCTATTGTAAAAGATCCTTTTTCATCGGAGATGGTCAGCTCTTTTCTTTCCGCCGCCCACACCATCTCCTGATTCTTAGAACTAAAATAAGACCCGCGCATAATTTTTTCTTCACCAAAATCAAATGTGATCTCAACAGGATGAACGGTGATGTCAATCATATAGAGATGGCCATCGACGTAACCTTTTACGCTGGCCGTGACCTGTTTCCCAATCCCGATATCGGTACGACAATTTTGAGCGTGAATTGTTGAGTTTTCAGTCATTTCTTATCTCTTGTTTGTCTGTAATCATTCGATATGAATAAACATTACCATATCTCATTCATCATATAAGCGTTAAATTAAGACTCATACTATTTATCTTATTTTTATCGGGATTTCTGCATTTAATAGGGTGATTGTGCTGTTTTTAGTGAAAACACCTGAATTTGCGCATCATGATACCTCAATCCGAGTTTGCCACCAGCGGGATACCTTCCGACAAATAAGTAAAACCGGTGTTATATGGATGCGGTTAATAATATCTGACGATGGAGTATCACCATCGCGAGAGATGAACAGAAAATCAGGAATGAAGCATCCTGATTTCAGCGCAACGCGATGCTATCAGGTAAATAGCGGATTAAAACCCGATAAAATCCTCATCATGGTCATTTCCCGATGCGCCCTGAGGTTGTGTGTTTTTTAATCAGTTAGTGGTATGATAGACCACATTCATTCAGCGGGTAAAGGTCTATGTCATTCTTCGACAACGCAGTGAAGCGCTTGAGTTCCACCTCTGATACCACGGTAACCTGTCCGCAATGCGGGCATAAATCACGGCAGCCGGTGAACAAAATTAAAAAAGGGGCGACATTAATGTGTCCGCGCTGCAAGTCCCTGTTTATTGCCACTAAATAATGCTTTCACCTCTTCCGTCACGCCCCGGTGGGGCATGGCGGGAGAGGCGGCTGCCGCCTGGGCTTCAGCGTCGCTACGAGCTTGCGCCAGTGGCGATATGGCCAGGAGAATCAGGCATGCGAGAGCGTCGGGAACATCAGCTTACGCTCTTTAAAGATATTTTCTTTTGCCGCATAGATGAAAAGAAAATCATCAATTTCAATTTTTTCGTATTCACCTGCCCGGTCTTCCCTGGGCGTAAAGCCTAAAATAACCTGGCGGGTATGTTGCGCCGCAAGTTCATTCACGATCCTGGTCATCGAACTGGTGCTGTCACAGAAAATATCAAAACAGAGCAATGCATGATCGTTTTGCATGGCGATCGCCACGGCATTATTTTTCTCCGAGTAATAGACAAAGTGCTTCATAAACGCCGAGCAGTAGAACATCAGCAGACCGAAGTTATTGTGTGCCGAGAGGCGGGAGAACGGGTTGGCTTTCTGATAATAGTACTTGAGAATATTCACATCGCTCTCTTTATCCATATCCAGCTTGCGAAAATCCCCGGCAACGGGCGTAACCGGCAGGGCGTACTGGTATTCGTCGGTCTGTTCAAAGCCGAATTTAGGATAGAAATCAACGGTTGTGGAGTTAGCGAAGAGAAAAATACCGTCGGCCTGATCCTGCCAGTCAGCCAGAATATGGTTAATCAGCTGGCTGGCCAGACCCTTTTCGCGATAATCGGTGGCGGTCATCACGGTCCCAATCTGGATATAGCGCCTGGGCTCCCCCTGCCACATTAGATCGATAATGTTAGCCGACGCATTGGCAATCACTTTATTATGATCAACAAACGCATAAGGAATATAGGACTCGGTCCAGTAGCCTTTTTTGTACCACTCTTTAAAAGAGAGGTCAAAGGTCTTAATTGCCAAATTAATGAAGCTGTTTCTTAACACATCATCATGGACAACCTGCTTGACTAATTTGTATTTCATTGGTCTGTATTCCTTTTTATAAGTTCTGAGACCTGACACGACGACGACCATTTTAATAGCAAAATATTGACTCACTTATAGCGTTGAGTATGAACTTTTCACGATGTTTGTACAGTTTGTCCCCTCAGTGGTTTCTCAGGACGTTGGCTCGGTCACAGTACGCCGGGCAGGAAGGGGGGAGAAGCAGACGAATGCGCGGACAGGTGAGCGCCGATCCTTGACCGCCATCATTTTTGCGAGCGCATTTGCCGATAAAAGTTTCACTGGTAAAACTTATTAGCCCTGAGATTTAATTTCTATTAACTCTCACGCATTCCACTTTGTACAAGCTTGACAACATATTTTCTCATTGCTAATAGTTAAGCCACATCTTAAATAATAAACAAAGTTTAATATATGAAACTCAGCGTCGGGAGTTATGACAACAGCACAACCGTAGATAATGAGGCAGAAATACTGGCTGACTTTCAGCAGCGAAGTCAGCAGGCATATCAGTGCGGCGAAAATATCATGACTTTTTGTTATGGTGAAAGTCCACGGGAACGTATTGACTGGTTTATTTCTGCCGCCAGTAAAATGGGCACGATAATATTTATTCATGGCGGGTACTGGCAATCCTGTAATAAAGAGGATTTTGCTTTTATTACTGCCGGGCCGCTGGCCCGCGGGTTTGATGTGATGTTGGTGGAATATACGTTAGCACCGCAGACGACGTTAACAGAGATCCATCGGCAGATTGGCGCGGCGCTGGATGCCATTGGCCGCCAGCCGGGTCTGTGCAGCCCGGTTTATCTGAGTGGGCACTCCGCAGGCGGCCATCTGGCAGCCTGCTGGCAGGCGCATCCGGTCGCCGATGCGGTCCTGGCAATCAGCGGGATTTATGAGCTTGAGCCTTTGCTGAGTACGGCGGTCAACCGGTCACTGCAGCTGACGCCCGCGGAGGTGAACGACCTCAGTCCGCTGCGTCATTTAGCGGAGAAGATCTCCCCTCTGACGCTGTTTTACGGCACCGCCGAGCGAACCGAGCTTATCGCGCAGAGTGAAAACTATGCTCAGCGGTTGCGCCAGCGGGGGAGGCCGGTTGACGTAATAGCCCTGCCGGGAGCTAACCACTACACCATCCTTGACGCGCTGTTTGCCACCGATGGCGCACTTTTCAGCCAGCTTTACCACGACGAGAATCCTTTATGCGAGACGTAATTCACACCGGCCTTCCGGATATCGGTCAGCCGTTCTCCTGGGCGACACGCGGCGGCGGGATGCTCTTTACCGCGCATGGCCCGGTTCGGGCTGATGGCACCATTGAAACCGGCCCGGCGGAACAGCAGATCGCCCTGACTTTCGATAATCTCACCCAGGCGCTACAGGCGGCCGGGAGCCATAGCGATAATGTTCTCCAGGTTATTATTTATCTGACTGACGTCAATGATGTTGCACGCCTTGATGATATTTACCAGCGCTATTTCAATGCCCCTTATCCTAATCGTTCGACGGTGATCGTTGATAAATTAGTGGTGCCGGGAATGAAAATAGAAATTACCGTCAGCGCTACGGCCTGAAAATAAAAATAAATATTCACCTGCCAGTCATATTTATTATGGCTAAGGATACCTATGTTCGCAGAAATTAAACCGTCGACTCCCGACCCTATTATGTCGTTAATGGAAGCCTATTTGCAGGACCGCAATCCGCGGAAAGTGAATTTGGGCATCGGCTTATATTATGACGAGCGAGGGGAGGTACCGCTGATGCGGGCCGTCGAGCTGGCAGAACAGCGCCTGCTGGCGCAGCAGCTGCCGCACGGCTATCCGCCGATTGAAGGCAGCGTAAGCTTTGCCAGCCAGATACAGACCTTGCTGCTGGGGCCTGCCGCCCCGGAGCATGCGCTGGCGACGGTGCAAACCGTTGGCGGTTCTGGGGCGTTGAAGCTGGCGGCCGATTTTCTCGTTCACTTTTTACAGCGTAAAGAGATTTGGGTCTCTGATCCAACCTGGGCCAACCATCAGGCGATTTTTTCCGGCGCAGGGCTGCAGGTGAACAGCTATCCCTATTTTGACAATCTCCGCGGCGAACTGCGCTTTGCCGACATGCTGGCGACCCTGCAGACGCTACCCGCCGGCACGGCGGTGCTGCTGCACCCATGCTGCCATAACCCAACCGGGACCGATCTGAGCCACAGCCAGTGGCAGACGCTTCTGGGCGTGGTTCAGGCGCAGGGACTGCTGCCATTTTTCGATATCGCCTATCAGGGTTTTGGCGCCGGGCTGGAAGAGGACTGCTATGCGCTGAGGCTGGCGCTGGAAAGCGATCTGGATTTTATCGTCGCCAACTCTTTTTCGAAAAATATCGCCCTGTACGGCCAGCGGGTCGGGGGATTAACCGTGCGCTGCGCCAACGCGCAGACCGCCGCCAACGTCCAGGGGGCCTTAAAGACCTTAATTCGCCGTAGCTATTCCTGTCCGCCGACCCACGGCAGCCGGATCGTCGACATGGTGTTAGCCGACGCGCAGCTCCGCCAGCTGTGGCAGGAAGAGCTGGCGGCCATGCGTCAGAGGATCCAGCAGATGCGCCTGCGTTTGTCCGCCGGCCTGGAGCAGGGCGGTTCTCAGCTGGATTACCGGCGCATCCGCGATCAGCGCGGGATGTTCAGCTATACCGGTCTGGACGAACGGCAGGTGAGCGAGCTGCGCCAGCGCTATGCCATTTATCTGGTGGCACCGGGACGGATGTGTCTACCCGGTCTTAATGGTGACAACATTGATTATGTCACCGCCGCTATTCTCGATGTGACCACCGCCGCTCGCTAAGGCAGGAACGAATGAAAGATCGCAAGCGTTTTGATGAGATTGCACAGCGCCAGGGCGGGCTGAAGAAACAGCTTACCGCCGGGCAAATGTCGATGTTGGCGATCGGCGGCGCGATTGGTACCGGGCTGTTTCTGGGGAGCGCCTACGCCATTCAGATGGCCGGACCGTCGGTGCTGCTGAGCTATCTGATAGGGGGGGTGATTGCGCTGCTGCTGATGGGCTGCCTGGCGGAGATGACTTCAGAGCATCCGACCCCCGGCTCATTCGGTGACTATGCCGAGTTTTATCTCAGTCCGCTGTGTGGATTCCTGGTGCGCTACTCCTACTGGTCCTGCGTGGTGCTGGCGGTGGGTACCGAGGTGACGGCCATTGGAATGTATATGCAGTTCTGGTTCCCGCATACGCCGGTCTGGCCCTGGGTGCTGCTGTTCTCCGCCCTGGTGATGGTGATCAACGTTATTGGCGTGAAATGGTTCGGACAGGTGGAGTATGCGCTATCGACGATCAAGGTTCTGGCGATCGTGGCTTTTATCGTCATCGGCCTGGGGATCCTGGCCTTCTCCGCCAACCCAACCTACGGCCTGCATAATTTTACCGATGGCGGTGGGTTTATGCCGTTTGGGATCAGCGGCATGTGGTTTGCGACCATTGTTTCTATCTTCAGCTATCTGAGTATTGAAATGATCGCCGTGGCGGCAGGCGAGGCGAAAAACCCGGTGGTGGCGGTGAAGTCTGCGTTTAAAGGGACCATCCTGCGCCTGTTTATTTTCTATATGCTGTCGATTGCGCTCATGCTGGCGATTGTGCCGTGGCGTCAGTCCGGCACCAGCGAAAGCCCCTTCCTGGTGGCGATGAACGTGATTCACTTGCCGTATGCCGGCGGTATTTTTAACTTTATCGTCCTGATCGCGGCGCTCTCGGCCATGAACAGCCAGCTGTATATCACCACGCGGATGATGTTCTCGCTATCGCGTGCCGGGCAGGCACCGGCTGCGTTCGGTCGGATCAGCGCGCGCGGGATCCCGGTGAATGCGTTGGCCCTCTCCTGCGTCGGCATCATGGTCTCTATTGTCCTGAGCGTGCTCTACCCGCAGCAGGCGTTTGCCGCGATGATGTCTATTTCGGTCTATGGAGCCTGTTTCACCTGGCTGATGATCTTTATCACCCACCTGTTTTTCCGCCGCCAGCATACGCAAACGGTGCTCAAATTTCGCTTGTGGGGCTATCCCTGGAGCCCGTTGCTGGGGGCTGCTCTGATGCTGGCGCTGCTGATTTCAACAGCGTTTACCGATTTCTTCCGCATGACGCTGTGGTTTGGCATTCCGTTGACGCTGCTGCTGACCGGGCTCTATTTTTATAGCCGCCGTTCCCGGCCCATCTTATCGACGATTCATCCGCCCGAAGCCGATCGGGCGCCATAAGATAACCGCTCGCCTCTGGCCGCAGGCGAGCGGTTATTCGCTACGCTTTCCCCCAGTCGCAGATAATAACGTGGTGACGACTACGACAGTCAGGGAGCGAACTGGACTGTCCGGCGTTGTCACCTTCCGTCTCTTTTGGCGGCGGTGAAAAATACCCCGCGCAGGCGGTCAGCGGTAACACTAAAGTAAGAATAAGAAGTCTGGACACAGAAAAACCTGGCAGCGTGGGGGAAGTGCCCGTTTTTATCATTAAGAATATGATCGGGGTGGAGCTATTTTGTTTAATTATGGATAATGGCGGCGCGAGAAAATAAACATAATGCCTGTCAGTTTATTCTCAACAAAATATTCCCTGAGTCAGCCATCATGATGCCAGCAACGCTTACAGCGGTTGCTCCGGTATTGAGTTTTTCCGGGTTATGATAACGGGTCAGCAAGCGGATATATTAACGCAAGAAGGAATGCCTCGATGGCCGATAAACACTGGTCAATCACCGAACGCCTGCATCTGACGGTAACCAACCCGAATGTGATCATTCGCGGCAGCCACAGCTACTACAGCGACTGCTGGGATCGCGGATTTGAACGTTGCGTGGTGCGCTACCTGCACGGCGATGCCGTCAGCGAAGGGTGGGAGCCCTTAGGTCATGTAGATAAGCTCTTTATTGGTAATTTTGTCTGTATCGCGCCGGAAGTGGTGATCCTGATGGGCGGCAACAGCACGCACCGGATGGACTGGATCAGCCTCTATCCGTTTGTATCATGCGTTAACGAAGCCTATCAGCATCGCGGTGATACCGTGCTCGGAGATGGTTGCTGGATTGGCATGCGGGCGATGATTATGCCGGGCGTCACAATTGGCGAAGGCGCCGTGGTGGCGGCGGGAGCGGTGGTCACCAAAGACGTTCCGCCATATGCCGTCGTCGGCGGAAATCCGGCTACCTTTATTAAGTATCGTTTCCCCGAACCGGACATTGAGCGACTGCTGAAGCTGGATCTCTATCAATTAGAGGAAGAGACATTGTTGAACCTGCAGCCGCTGCTCTCCAGCCCGGATATTAGCGCGCTGGAGCAGGCGGTGGCGCAGCATCGACAGGATCGCGCTTAATCCGCCTGAAAGCCGGGGCTCGTCCCTGCCGGGGCCGCGGCTCTGTTGCGTGGCGACGGCGGGGAGTCCAGATAACCGGCTTTACCGCCGCTGAAGCACGCCTCTTTAATGCGCCCGCGTGCGGGTGTTTCCCGGAATAGTCCGCGTCCTGCGGAAAATCAGTCGCTGCGCTGGGCGTAATACTTCTCGGTCTGTGCGGCGACGTAGCTTGTCCCGCCGCATGAGCGGAGCATTGGGCATCATCATCCGCTTTTTCCTGGGCAATGTCGGTAGAGAGCCGGGGGGAATAGCAGCATGTGTCTCCATGAATAGTCTGCCGCTCGGGGGGCTTCCCGAAACGTCAGAGGCACAACAGGCCTTCATTTTTCTGAAGTAATGACGCAGATGTTAATAAACCATTGCCGGTTTTGTTTAGAAATAAAAACTGGCTAAGCGAAATAAGTGCAGAATGATATAACGCGTTCAAGGTAATGACCCCTATCATAAATAGGGAGGGGAAATGTGTTATCATCGCGCCTTTCCCTTTTCGTTTTGGGCTCTTTTTTATGCAACAACCTGTTGTTCGCGTGGGAGAATGGCTGGTTACACCCTCTGTTAACCAAATCAGCCGGAAGGGGCGCCAGCTTACTCTGGAACCGCGCTTAATCGATCTTTTGGTCTTCTTTGCCCGTCACCCTGGTGAAGTGCTCAGCAGGGACGAGCTTATTGATAATGTCTGGACACGTAACGTGGTCACCAGCCACGTCGTCACGCAGAGTATTTCCGAGCTACGTAAGTCGTTGAAAGATGGCAATGATAGTAGCCTCGAATATATTGCGACGGTACCCAAGCGCGGCTATAAGCTCACGGTGCCGGTCATCTGGTGCACGGAAGAGGGGGAAGAGCCCGCGATGGCGATCTCCCCAGCGGTCCCCGCTGCGACGCCTGACCTGACGACCCCGACGCGCGCTGCCGGCGAGATTGAGCAAGGCCAGACGCCGTCCGCAAAACCGGAGAAGCGCCGACGTATTACTACCTTCTGGGTATGGATCCTGTTCCTGCTGGCGCTGGGTTCCTGCGTGGCCCTGGTGGCGCTGTCGTCGATCGAGTCGCGGCCACCGGTGAATAAAGCGCGCCTGCTGCTGAACCCGCGCGATATCGATATCCATCTGCTGAAAGGTAACTCCTGCACCAACTGGGCATCGCAGCATTCGTATGCGGTGGGCCTGGGCAGTCTGGTGACCACGTCGCTCAACACCTTCTCGACCTTTATGGTGCATGACAAAACCAACTACAACATTAATGAGCCAAGCAGTTCAGGTAAAACGCTGACGATTGAGTTCGTCAACCAGCGGCACTATCGCGCGCAGCAGTGCTTTATGTCCGTGCAGATGGTGGATAACGCCGACGGTTCAACGATGATGGACAAACGTTATTTCATTACCAGCGACAACCAGCTGGCGATTCAAAACGATCTGCTGAGCAGCTTATCGGAGGCCTTAAAGCAGCCGTGGTCGGAACGCATGCAGGCGATGCTGAAACAGTATCAACCGTCGCACAGCACGGCGCTGACCCATTTCTACGAGTCGCATCAGTTATTAATGAACGGTGATGTCGATTCCTTAGGTAAGGCCAGCGCGCTGCTTGATGATGTGATTAAAGACTCGCCTGAGTTTGCTTACGCCTATGCGGAAAAAACGCTGGTGGATGTTTTACGTCATTCGCAGCAGCCGTTAAATAAAGAGCAGCTCAACGCGCTGTACGCTGAAATCACTCGGGTTGGCGATATGCCGGGGATCAAAGATACGGCGGTATTTTACCAAATTAAAACAGTGGATTTGCTGGGCCAGGGTAAAGTCGATGAAGCGTATAACGCGATTAATACCGGGATCGACCTTGAGATGTCGTGGATGAATTACGTGCTGCTGGGTAAAGTCTACGAGATGAAAGGGGAGAACCGGGAAGCTGCGGATGCTTATCTGACGGCCTTTAATTTACGCCCAGGCGAGAACACCTTTTACTGGATTGAAAATGCAGTATTCCAGACCTCGGTTACCCGCGTGGTCCCGTACCTCGATAATTTCCTCTCTTCAGAATAAGTAAACCCTCACCATACTCAGGATATTGAGTGTGGTGAGGTTAATTTTATGTTTCTCATGAGCACCCTGATTGTTATATATATTTAACGCCACAATGGCGAAATACAACACAAATTCAACACGCGGAATCGGTTATAACCTACTGTAAAACAACGATGTTTATCTTTTTATGATATCAACATGTCATCCTGATATGTTAATTGAAAAAGGTCAAAATATCATTTGTCTGATGTTTGTTGTTATTTCACTTTATCTTTAGGACTTATCTTCTTTGAATCAGTAATCTTGTTGGCAGTTGGTCGGGTCAATTAAAGGTTCTATATCATGATCTGTACCTCCCAAATAAACTTAGGAGAAAAGCAAACATGAGTTCTGCCAAGAAGATAGGGCTATTTGCCTGTACCGGCGTCGTCGCTGGTAATATGATGGGGAGCGGTATTGCATTATTACCTGCGAACCTCGCCAGCATCGGTGGTATTGCTATCTGGGGATGGGTTATTTCTATTATTGGTGCGATGTCTCTGGCTTATGTTTATGCCCGACTGGCGACCAAGAACCCACAGCAGGGTGGTCCAATTGCCTATGCCGGGGAAATATCTCCCGCGTTCGGTTTCCAGACCGGCGTCCTTTATTATCATGCAAACTGGATTGGTAACCTGGCCATCGGTATTACCGCCGTTTCTTATTTGTCTACTTTCTTCCCGATTCTGAATAACCCCATTCCAGCCGGTATCGCGTGTATTGCGATCGTCTGGATATTCACCTTCGTTAATATGCTCGGCGGGACCTGGGTAAGCCGTCTGACCACCATTGGTCTGGTGCTGGTATTAATTCCGGTAGTGATGACCGCGGTTATCGGCTGGCACTGGTTTGATGCGGCGACCTATCAGGCAAACTGGAACACCTCCAGCACGCCAGACAGCCATGCGGTAATCAAAAGTATTCTGCTCTGCCTGTGGGCATTCGTCGGCGTTGAGTCTGCCGCCGTCAGCACCGGGATGGTGAAAAACCCGAAACGTACCGTTCCGCTGGCAACCATGCTGGGAACCGCGATGGCCGGCGTGGTCTATATCGCTGCGACTCAGGTTATCGCCGGGATGTACCCTGCGGCTCAGATGGCTGCCTCCGGTGCGCCGTTCGCTATCAGCGCCTCAACAATTCTTGGCGGCTGGGCTGCGCCGGTCGTCTCTGCCTTCACCGCATTTGCCTGCCTGACTTCTCTGGGCTCCTGGATGATGCTGGTTGGTCAGGCCGGGGTCCGTGCCGCTAACGATGGCAACTTCCCGAAAGTGTACGGTGAAGTGGATAACAACGGTATTCCGAAAAAAGGCCTGCTGCTGGCGGCGGTGAAAATGACCGCGCTGATGGTGCTGATTACCCTGATGAACTCCAGCGGTGGTAAAGCGTCTGACCTGTTCGGTGAACTGACCGGTATCGCCGTCCTGCTGACCATGCTGCCTTACTTCTACTCCTGCGTTGACCTGATTCGTTTCGAAGGCATTAACATTCGCAACCTTGTCAGCCTGATTTGTTCCGTCCTGGGCTGTGCGTTCTGCTTCATCGCCCTGATGGGGGCAAGCTCCTTCGAACTGGCCGGTACCTTTATCGTCAGCCTGATTATCCTGATGTTCTACGGTCGCAAAATGCATCAGCGTCAGCACGAAAACGACACCACTGACAGCTCTGCCGCCAGCGCGCATTAATCCGTAACCCCTTTTCCTGGAGCTCCTTCCTGCACCTGTCACCACGTGACGGGAGGGGCTCTCCATATCTGGAGATTCGACTATGAACGTTATCGCAATCATGAATCACATGGGCGTCTACTTTAAAGAAGAGCCTATCCGTGAACTGCATCGCGCCCTTGAACGCCTGGACTTCCGTATTGTCTATCCGAACGACCGCGAAGATTTACTGAAACTGATCGAAAACAATGCCCGTCTGTGCGGCGTGATCTTCGACTGGGATAAATACAATCTTGAACTGTGCGAAGAGATCAGCAAGCTGAACGAATATATGCCGCTGTACGCTTTCGCCAACACCTACTCGACGCTGGACGTTAGCCTGAACGATCTGCGTATGCAGGTGCGCTTCTTCGAATATGCGCTGGGTGCGGCCGACGACATTGCCGATAAAATCAAACAGAATACCGATGAATACATCGATACCATTCTGCCGCCGCTGACCAAAGCGCTGTTCAAATATGTGCGTGAAGGTAAATACACCTTCTGTACTCCAGGCCATATGGGCGGTACCGCCTTCCAGAAAAGCCCGGTAGGCAGCATCTTCTATGATTTCTTTGGTTCAAATACCATGAAATCCGATATCTCCATTTCGGTTTCTGAACTGGGTTCCCTGCTGGACCACAGTGGCCCGCATAAAGAAGCTGAAGAGTATATTGCGCGTGTCTTTAACGCCGAACGCAGCTACATGGTGACCAACGGCACCTCAACGGCGAACAAAATCGTCGGTATGTACTCTGCGCCTGCTGGCAGCACCGTGCTGATTGACCGTAACTGTCACAAATCGCTGACTCACCTGATGATGATGAGCGATATTACGCCGATTTACTTCCGTCCGACCCGTAACGCCTACGGCATCCTCGGCGGTATTCCGCAGAGCGAATTCCAGCACGCCACTATCGCCAAACGCGTCAAAGAGACGCCGAACGCCACCTGGCCGGTGCACGCGGTTATCACCAACTCCACCTACGATGGTCTGCTGTATAACACCGACTTCATCAAGAAAACGCTGGATGTGAAATCTATCCACTTTGACTCTGCGTGGGTGCCTTACACCAACTTCTCGCCAATCTATGCCGGTAAATGCGGGATGAGCGGTGGCCGTGTGGAAGGGAAGGTGATCTATGAAACCCAGTCCACGCACAAACTGCTGGCGGCGTTCTCTCAGGCTTCGATGATTCACGTTAAAGGCGATGTTAACGAAGAGACCTTTAACGAAGCCTACATGATGCACACTACCACCTCTCCGCACTACGGCGTGGTTGCCTCGACGGAAACGGCCGCGGCGATGATGAAAGGTAATGCCGGTAAGCGTCTGATCGATGGCTCTATCGAACGTTCTATCAAGTTCCGTAAAGAGATCAAACGTCTGAAAGGCGAATCCGAAGGCTGGTTCTTCGACGTCTGGCAGCCGGAACATATCGATGGCCCGGAATGCTGGCCGCTGCGTTCTGATAGCGCATGGCACGGTTTCAAAAACATCGATAACGAACACATGTACCTCGACCCGATCAAAGTCACGCTGCTGACTCCGGGGATGAAGAAAGACGGCACCATGGATGAGTTCGGTATTCCGGCAAGCATCGTGGCGAAATATCTCGACGAACACGGCATCGTGGTAGAGAAAACCGGTCCGTACAACCTGCTGTTCCTGTTCAGCATCGGTATCGACAAAACCAAAGCGCTGAGCCTGCTGCGCGCGCTGACCGACTTTAAACGTGCCTTCGACCTGAACCTGCGCGTGAAAAACATGCTGCCGTCTCTGTATCGTGAAGATCCGGAGTTCTATGAAAACATGCGAGTTCAGGAACTGGCGCAGAATATTCACAAACTGATTGCGCATCACAACCTGCCGGATCTGATGTTCCGCGCTTTCGAAGTGCTGCCGACCATGATGATCACGCCGTACGCTGCGTTCCAGAAAGAGCTGCACGGTCAGACGGAAGAGGTCTATCTCGAAGAGATGGTGGGCCGTGTCAACGCCAACATGATCCTGCCGTATCCTCCGGGAGTTCCGCTGGTGATGCCGGGTGAAATGATCACCGAAGAGAGCCGTCCGGTGCTGGAGTTCCTGCAGATGCTGTGCGAAATCGGCGCCCACTACCCGGGCTTCGAAACCGATATCCACGGCGCATATCGTCAGGCGGATGGTCGCTACACCGTTAAAGTGCTGAAAGAAGAAAACAACAAGTAATTGAAGCTCCAGGGGAAGTGGCGTGCCACTTCCCTTTTTCACGCTGCAGGAGACCTCATGAAAACACCCTCACAACCGCGCGCGATCTATTACATCGTAGCGATCCAAATCTGGGAATATTTCAGCTTTTACGGCATGCGTGCCTTACTTATCCTCTACCTCACCCATCAGCTTGGCTTTGATGACAGCCACGCCATCAGTCTGTTCAGCGCTTACGCTTCCCTGGTTTACGTTACCCCCATTCTCGGCGGCTGGCTTGCCGACCGCCTGCTCGGCAATCGCACGGCGGTCATTGCCGGCGCGCTGTTGATGACGCTCGGCCACGTCGTGCTGGGCGTTGAATCTGATGCAACCTGGAGTCTGTACCTCGCGCTGGCGATCATTATCTGCGGCTACGGCCTGTTCAAATCCAACATCAGCTGCCTGCTGGGCGAGCTTTACGCCGTTGATGACCATCGCCGCGACGGCGGTTTCTCGCTGCTGTACGCCGCCGGCAACGTCGGCTCCATCGCGGCACCCATCGCCTGCGGGCTGGCGGCGCAGTGGTATGGCTGGCATATCGGTTTTGCGCTGGCGGGGATCGGCATGTTTATCGGCCTGCTGATTTTCCTCAGCGGCCATCGTCACTTCAGCCACACCCGCGGCGTCGACAGGCAGGCGCTGTGCGCGGTGAAATTTGTGCTGCCGACCTGGGGCTGGCTGGTTGTCATGCTCTGCGTGGCGCCGGTGTTCTTCACGCTGCTGCTGGAAAATAACTGGTCGGGCTATCTGCTGGCTATTGTCTGCGTCTTCGCCGCCCAAATGGTGGCGCGCATTATGGTGAACTCTCCGCAGCACCGTCGCGCGCTGTGGCAAATCGTACTGCTAATGCTGACCGGTACGCTGTTCTGGGTTCTGGCGCAGCAGGGCGGTAGCTCTATCAGCCTGTTTATCGATCGCTTTGTTAATCGCCGACTGTTCACCATTGAGGTGCCGACGGCTCTCTTCCAGTCGGTGAATGCCGTTGCCGTGATGGCGGCAGGCGTGGCGCTGGCCTGGCTGATGCGCCCGGAAGGCAGCACGCGATCGGTGCTTCGCGTGTGGCTGAAATTTGCTTTTGGCCTGGTGCTGATGGGCTGCGGTTTTATTGTGCTGGCCCTGAACGCACGTCATGGCGCCGTCGATGGCCAGGCATCAATGGGGCTGATGGTCGGCGGACTGGCGCTGATGGGCTTCGCCGAGCTGTTTATCGACCCGGTGGCGATGGCGCAGATCACGCGCCTGAATATGCCGGGCGTGACCGGGGTACTGACCGGAATTTATATGCTGGCGACCGGCGCGGTGGCCAACTGGCTGGCGGGTATCGTCGCGCAGCAGACCACCGAATCACAGATTAGCGAAACGGCGATCGCCGCGTATCAGCATTTCTTCTCCCAGATGGGGGAGTGGACGCTGGGCTGCGTAACGGTGATTGTCATCCTGGCCTTCGCTGCCGCCTGCAGCGTCGGCAAGCGCCGCGCCGCGACCGGTGAACTTCCCGGAGGGGGCGCGTAGCCATGGTTTCCGGGCGGCAAAACCCGGGCGTTACGGGCTCGTCGCCCGCTCAGACGCTGCGCGCCGCCGGGATATGTCGCCGAGTGAAAGGATCAATACATGGCCGACGCAGGTGCGAAAACAGCGCCTTGCATCGTTTGACTGTTAGGAGGAGGATATTCTTGATAGATGGCAATCCATCGATGAAAAAAACTTTAGTTTGGCTATTGCTGAGTGATATCAGCCTTAAGTAAGGCCAGGTTATTTATGATTCTATCGTTCGGTCTTTGGCGATAACGTCAACGATCGGCCGCGCACTGGTGTAGAGACCCGCACTGACCAGGCCGCGCTGGATAGTGGCCTGGCGCAATTTATCGAAGCAAGTTTGAAAGCAGGGTTATGAGGAACCAACATGTCTGAACAACAAGCACAAAGTGCCGATGAGGCAATTGACCTTAATAATGAACTGAAAACCCGTCGTGAAAAGCTGGCTCAGCTTCGTGAGCAGGGTATCCCGTTCCCGAATGATTTTCGTCGTGACCATACTTCTGACCAGTTGCACACTGAATTCGATGACAAGGATAACGAAGCACTCACCTCCTTGAACGTTGAAGTCTCCGTTGCTGGTCGTATGATGACCCGTCGCATCATGGGGAAAGCCTCTTTCGTCACTCTGCAGGACGTCGGCGGGCGTATTCAGCTGTACGTTGCGCGCGACGATCTGCCGGAAGGCGTCTATAACGAACAGTTCAAAAAGTGGGACCTTGGCGACATTATTGCCGCCCGCGGTAAGCTGTTTAAAACCCAAACCGGCGAGCTGTCTATCCACTGTACTGAGCTGCGTCTGCTGACCAAAGCTCTGCGCCCGCTGCCGGACAAATTTCACGGCCTGCAGGATCAGGAAGTCCGTTACCGTCAGCGCTATCTGGATCTGATCGCCAACGACGAATCCCGCCGCACGTTTAAAGTCCGTTCGCAGATCCTCGCGACGATGCGCCAGTTCATGGTAGGCCGCGGTTTTATGGAAGTCGAAACCCCGATGATGCAGGTGATCCCCGGCGGCGCGTCTGCCCGTCCGTTCATCACCCATCACAACGCGCTGGATATGGACATGTACCTGCGTATCGCGCCGGAACTGTATCTGAAGCGTCTGGTTGTGGGCGGCTTCGAACGCGTATTCGAAATCAACCGTAACTTCCGTAACGAAGGCATCTCCGTGCGTCACAACCCAGAGTTCACCATGATGGAACTCTATATGGCGTACGCGGATTACAAAGATCTGATCGAGCTGACCGAATCCCTGTTCCGCACCCTGGCGCAGACCGTGCTGGGTAAAACAGAAGTTCCATACGGCGACCAGATCTTCGACTTCGGCAAACCGTTTGAAAAGCTGACCATGCGTGAGGCTATCAAGAAATACCGTCCGGAAACCGAGATGGCGGATCTCGATAACTTCGACGCGGCGAAAGCCCTTGCGGAGTCCATCGGTATTCACGTTGAGAAGAGCTGGGGCCTGGGTCGTATCGTCACGGAAATCTTTGATGAAGTGGCGGAAGCGCACCTGATTCAGCCGACCTTTATCACCGAATACCCGGCAGAAGTCTCTCCGCTGGCGCGCCGTAATGACGTGAATCCGGAAATTACCGACCGCTTTGAGTTCTTTATCGGCGGCCGCGAAATCGGTAACGGCTTCAGCGAGCTCAACGACGCGGAAGACCAGGCGCAGCGCTTCCAGGACCAGGTGAATGCGAAAGCCGCCGGGGATGATGAAGCGATGTTCTACGACGAAGACTACGTCACCGCGCTGGAGTATGGTCTGCCGCCGACCGCCGGTCTGGGCATCGGGATTGACCGGATGGTGATGCTGTTTACCAACAGCCACACCATCCGCGACGTGATCTTGTTCCCGGCGATGCGTCCGCAGAAATAACCGCGAGATGTGAAAAATAAAACCCCGGCCCGGTGCCGGGGTTTTGTGTTTATTTGCCGGGTGGCGGCTGCGCCTTGCCCGGCCTGTCGACCGCATTCAGCCTCGAGGCCTGGGTAAGCGTAGCGCCGCCGGGCGAAAGCACCGGTTTACCGGGGCTTTTTATGCGGTCATGTTCAGGCGCCGATGCTGCCCCAAACCATCTTGCACTTGTGGAAGGTCGCGGTACGCGGTGAAATGCGTGCCACCGCTTCGGCGGAGCAGGAGGCATCGACCAGCACAAAGCTGGCCTCATCCTGCTCTTTCGGCCAGACGCGCTGGCCTTGATCGTTGAGCGGCAGTACGTTGCCGGTGGCAATTGCCAGCGAACGCGAAAGGGTCTGTTCGTTGGGGCGAATATAGAGCTGGGCGTAGAGATTGGCTTTTTCCAGCATGTCGCCCAGGCCGTATGGCGACCAATGGTCAATCACGCTGTCGGTGCCGGTCATTACAAATACCCCTTTATCCCGCAGCTGCTGCAGCGGCATGTGCAGGGTACCGATCGGCACGGTGGAGGCGATGGTGATGTGCTGGGCCGCCATGCGGCTGGCAATGGCCTCAACCTGCTGTTCGTTCAATGTCGCCAGCGCAAAAGCGTGGCTGATTGTCAGCTTGCCTTTTAGCGCCGGGGTTTTCTCTACGGTCTCTACCATATAGTTGATCGCCGCGACGCCCGCCGGGCTGGTTTCGTGGAGATGGATATCGACCCCTTTGTTATAATCCAGCGCTATCTGGAACATGGTATCGAGGGATTTCTCCATCGCTCCATCAACGTTGGTCGGATCGAGGCCACCGACGTAGTGTGCGCCGGCCTGCATGGCTTCACGTACCAGCGGTTCTGATTTTGACAGCAGGAGTCCGTGCTGCGGAAAAGCGACAATCTCGCAGGCGAAACCCGGCTGGCGGTGCGCGAGGACTGCCTGCAGATCTTCGAGGTTTTTCAACCCGGAGGTGGGTTCGATATTGCAGTGGCTGCGGGCTATCGTTGACCCTTTTGACTGGAGCAGGTCGATCAGTTTTTCCGCGTGCTGGCGGGTGTACGGCTGGAGCTCAGGCAACAGCTTCTGCTCAAGCTTAATCATGTCCTGAATCGTGGTGCCCGCCGGGCGGTTGAGTGAACGCCACGGGCCGCCGTAAAAGGTTTTATCCAGATGGATATGCATATCGCGCATCGCCGGGAGCATCAGCTTACCGCCGGCATCATAGCGGGGCAGGGAGGCATCAGGGTGGCTGCGATGGTTGTGGAGCGCGATAATTTTGCCGTCGGCAATCTCGAGGGTTTGCCGTTCGGTACGAGTGTGTACTACTACGTCATTTTCATACTCAAAGCCGCTTTCCAGCAGGACATTATCGAGATAGTAGTGGGTGTCGTCGGGGCTGATAACCTTTTGGTTGTCGCAGGTCGTCGCGGATATCGAGCGCTCATCGGCGTAAACGACGGGTGCGGCGGCGGCAAACAGGGCGGCGGCGGTGACCATTTTTCCGCTCTGGCTGAGAAATTCGCGACGGCTATTGTCTTTATTCATGAATCTTCCTTTTTCTTTCTTTTCATTTGCTCAGTCGTGCACAAGATGGGTACCGGTCTCTCCGCGCAGCGCAGCGGGTAAACACTCCGGCGTGGTGATAATCACCCGCTTGCCGCCGTGCTTTAAAAACGCGAGGCTGGCGACGATTTTGGGCAACATGCTGCCGGCCGGAAAGTGACCTTCCTGCATATAGCGGGTCATATCGCTGATATTGACCGTCCCCAGCGCCTGCTGCCGGGGCTGCCCAAAGTGAATGCACACTTTTTCAACGCCGGTGGTGATGGCCAGGATATCGGCGTGAATCTCCCGTGCCAGTAGCGCGGTTGAGAGATCCTTATCAATCACCGCATCAACGCTCTGATAATCTCCCTGCGCGCAGCGGACTACAGGGATGCCGCCGCCGCCGGCGCCGATCACCACGAACCCTTGTCGGGTCAGCGCTTTAATGGCTTCGGCTTCCACGATGCGTTTGGGTTCCGGCGAGGCGACCACCCGCCGATAGCCACGCCCGGCATCTTCGACGAAGTGCCAGTCCGGATGCGTCTGCCGGAGATCATCGCGCTGGGCTTCGCTAAAAAAAGCGCCAATCGGTTTCGTCGGGTGGGTAAAGCCGGGGTCATTTTTATCGACTTCGACCTGGGTGACGACGGTCACCGCTTTTTGTTCGCCGCGGTGGGCCAGGCGATTATTGAGCGCCTGCTGAATCAGGTAGCCGATTCCACCCTGGGTGTCGGCAACGCAGTTGGCCAGCGGCGTCAGCGGCAGACCTTCGCACTCATGAGCGATTTCAGCGCGGCGTAAATCCAGTCCGACCTGCGGCCCGTTGCCGTGGGTCAGGACAAGATGGTAGTCCGACGCCAGCATGGCCAGCACCGTATCCGCCACGGCCTTGACCGCTTCAGCCTGATGTTCAATTGACTGGCTGGCGTTATCTTTGATGATACTGTTGCCGCCAATGGCAACGACCACAAGTTCTTTCATCGTGTAGGTTCCCGGTACAGAAGGTAATGGCGTTGTTGTTATCAGATTTATCGCCCGGTCAGCCCGGCCAGGGCGCTTTCGCCCCGGGCCGGGGATGTTTTTAAGCGCCGTAACGTTCGACCCAGCGCAAAATGGCTTTTTCAAAACAGGCAAACGGCGGGTGGACGATGCCGGCGCCGATCATACCGATGCCCGCATCTTTGTGGGCGATGGCGGTATTGATCACCGGCAGAATACCGCTGCTGCCGACGCGGGTAATATCGATAGCGGTCGGCACACCCATAAACCCGAGCAGCGGGATAGTGACGTTGGGGTTTTCACCGAGGGTGATTTCACGCATCTGGCGGGAGAAATCGATGGCCTCGTCCACCGTTCCGCCAACCAGTGCGACGATGGCCGGTGCCGTTGCCATAGCGAAACCGCCAATGCCGTAGGTTTCGGTAATCGCGCTATCGCCGATATCGAGACCGGAATCCTCCGGCTTATAACCGGCAAACATCGGGCCGATCACCTGCTGCGCCGGGCCGGTGAACCACTCTCCCGGCAACCCGCTGACTCGCAGACCGAACTCGACGCCGTTACGCGCCATGGTGGTAACGACGGTGCTGTACTCAATGCCGTGGGCGGCATCCATCGCGGCTTTACACATCGCCATCCACGTCGGGCCGGAGAAATAGTCGCTGCTGGCGACGAATTCAAAGACTTCACGCTGCTGTTCGACCGGATAGCCGGCCTGAATAATGCCCGGCGTCAGCGCCTGGATCAGTAGCGTGGTACCGGCATTGTTGCGGTTGTGGCACTCATCGCCCATATGCAGGGCCTGCGCCAGCATCAGGCGCAGATCGATTTCGCCAATCACCTTCATGGCGTCGCGCAGCATCGGCCCCTGGACGTCACGCATCCAGTTCAGACGGTCGATAACGCTCTGGTCGTTAGCCCCCATGCGCAGGATCTTCGCCATCTGCTCGCTCATGTTGGTATAAGCGATGTTGCCGTAGGTTTTGTTCTCGACAATATGCATAAACATGGAGGCGGAGGTGACGCCGGCCATAGACCCGACGCAGTCATGTTCGTGACATGGCGAGAAGGTGATTTCACCTGAAGCGGCCAGTTCGGCGGCATCAGCCAGATCGTTTGCCAGCCCTTCAAATACCAGCGCGCCGGTGACCGCACCTTTCATCGCTCCGCACATCTTTTCCCACGTTACCGGCGGCCCGGCGTGGAGAATGGTTTTTGCCGTCATCCCAGGCACCACGTTGATGGCCTGGTCGAAGCCCGTGAGGACCGGATGCGACTGGATAATGCGTTCCAGCGCCTGCTGGTTGGCGGCGGCGATTTTATCCGCCAGCGCGGAGTCGGCAAGCGCGTCGAGGGCATTGACCACCCGCATATTGCCCTGGCCTGGCGGCGTCCAGTCGAGCTGGGTCACCGCCGTATGCTGCTTTTTCAGATCATCGCTGAACATCGCGATCCCGACATTAATAACGTTCAGCGGCTGGCTGAATAGTGACTGATTCATCAGGCGTTCTCCCCTTTGCAGATAAGTTCACGCGCCAGCAGGCCGGTCTCGGTACTGCTGTTGGCCAGAATGACGCCCGCCTCGCTAAGCATCAGGCGCTGTTGTTCCCGCGATGGCGTATCGATATCGGTGCCTAAAACGTAAGCGAGGATCGTCAGCCGACGGCCATCGGCGGCGGCAATGGCTTTTGCCTCTTTGATCGCCTCGATCGTCGACCCGACCGGATCTTCATGCGACCCAAAGCCCAGCACGAAGTCCATCACGATCGCCGCAACTTCTGGATCGCGCGCTTCCTGAAGCAGGCGGCTGATGCGGTTGGTTGGGTCGATCATCGGGTGCGGTTTACCATTGGTGAAGTCGTCATCGCCGAAATCGAGGAAGGTGTGCTTGATGCTGTGGTTGATATCGCTCAGGCGATAAGCCGGATCCGGCTGAATGTTACTGTAAACTTCGGCCTGTTTTTCCAGGACGGCGAACATGGTTTCGTCGCACAGCGTGCCGCCGCAGAACAGGCCGCGAATGTATTTCTGCTGCGGCGTGAGCTGTGCACGAATTTCAGCAATCAATGCCGGGTCCAGCGGGGGCAAATCGAGATTTTGTTGCTTAACGCCGCTCAGCAGTACCGCCTTCAGCGCCGCTTCTCTGGTGCCGCGGGCAAACTGCAGACCTTGCTCATCGGCCGGTGGTTCGGCGCGGCCCAGGAAGCACACGACAACCGGTTTACGGCAGGCGCGTGCGCGCTCCAGCACTTTTTTCGCCACGGTCGGGGCGGGCGGCTTGGAGACGAGGGCGATAATTTCCGTTTGCGGATCCGCTTCCAGCATCTGAATGGCATCGAGCATCATCATGCCGCCGATTTTTTCACTCAGGTCGCGACCGCCGGTGCCGATAAGTTGTGATATGCCGCCGCCGAACGCGTGAATACGCACGCTCAGCTCCTGGCTACCGGTGCCAGAGGCGCCGATAATACCGATGTTGCCGCGGCGTACCGCATTTGCGAAGCACAGACCGGTGCCGTTAATGATGGCGGTCCCGCAGTCTGGCCCCATCAGCAGCAAACCTTTCTCATGGGCCAGTTGTTTCAGCGCGCGTTCGTCCTCGAGAGAGACGTTATCGGAAAACAACATCACGTTGAGACCGTTTTGTAACGCCTGTCGTGCTTCGCGGGCGGCGAACAGTCCGTTGACTGAGATAACCGCCATATTGCTGTCCGGAAGATGTTTTTTAGCGCTGGCGAGGGTGGCATAGCGCGCTTCGTGCTGGCCGCTTTGCGCTTTTTGGCTAAATAGCGCTTCGATCCCGGCGAGAATTTGCTCGTTATCGGCGCCGTCCTGGCCATTAATGACGATCATCAGGTCGCCGTTTTTCGCTGCTTCCAGCTCCGGCGTCAGCAGTCCCAGATTCTTCAGGACTCCTTTGTTCATTTCGGTCGCCATCGCGACAAATGCCTGCTCTACGCCGTCGATCTTATTGGCGCGGGTGGATATCGACATTAATGAGACGGAATCAAAATAGGTATTCTTCTTCACGACTATTTTAACTGACATAATTCCCTCCATACGTTTGGCTCAGCGCGCAGGCATCCGCCATGCCCAATAGCATGTCGCTGCCGGAACTTGAGCCAATATTTTTAATATTGGCAATTGCCGCAATAGAAAAGATTGTCGGTTGATTAATCATGAGGTTAATCAATCCGGCGATACTTTCGCGATAGCGCTGATTAATAGCTGCCTCCAGCGTAATCGCGCTGAGCGGCGTGGTGTTATGTCTGGCACACTGCAGCGCCGCTAAAAATTCATCCCGGTATTGATTAGCCGGATGTCCGTTAATAAATAAAATAACGCTAAGGCCTACCAGGTAATCATCCGCCGATGGCGTCAGGCCAATACCTAGTCCGAGCATATTAGCGATGGCGGCACTGATATTTTTATTTTGCCGAAGGGCGTTAAATAATGTTTTCCGGCGATGCTGTAATTCGCGCCCCATCGCTTTATAAAACGGGTTGTCGCCGCGATAAAGAAATAAGGTATCGTCCTCATGCAGTTGCTCAATGATAATGTTTTGCCAGCGTCGCCAGGCTATCCGGGTCAATGCTGCCGCGCTTAATACGGCCGTTGGCATTTGCCAGCGCTCACAGCGCTGGAGGTCTATCCATTTATCATTGCCAATATACATTCCTGAATCGGTGAACCGGACGCTTTCCCCTGGCCGGAACAGGTTGTCAAAGTAGGTGAGTGCTAACCTACAGCTGTTGGGCGCATTGTCATATGCGGCGCACAGCAGCGTCAGGAGCCCTGGCTTGTCGGGAATCTGCAGGTTGACCGCACGCGAGAAGACCTGCTCGACCCGTCCGCCGCCGCGTTGAGTGAGAAAGCTCTCATCCGCAGTTAGCGCTTGCACACACCGCCGTAAGGAGGTGTCGATGGCCGTTCTCCTTCCTCAGGCGCCGGCGGCAACCAGCAGGTGGGCGATTTCAGCAAAGCCTTTATCCCACGCCAGTTCCAGCGGCGTTTTGCCATATTTATCGGTCATATGGGGATTGGCGCCGTGGTCCAGCAGCAGCTTAACGATCTCCTGCTGCGTTGCGCCGCCATCGTTTAAAACAATCGCTTCCAGCAGCGGCGTCCAGCCGACAAAGTTAGTGTGGTTGACGTTAATATCGGTTTCGGTCAACAGAATTTTTACGATCTCAAGATGACCCTTTTCGCAGGCCGGCGTCAGACCGACGCCGCCGAAACGGCTTAAACGCGTAAGGTCAGGTTTCGCTGGCAGAATTAAATGCAGCAGCTCGACGTCATTATTCAGGCAGCTCAGTAAGAACGGGTTAAAACAGGTCTGGTCCTGCTTATCAATATCGACACCAGCGGCAATGAGCACAGACACGCAGGCATAATGTTTATTCAGGCTGGCCAGAGTAATAGCGGTTCGCCCCTGGCGATTGCTGGCATTAATATCGACGCCACGGGCTAAACAGGTTTTTAATTGTTCGACATTGCCTTGCTCCGCAGCCAAAAGATATTCAGCAATAATATTTTCCGTGGTCATCATCTTACTCCTGTGGTGGCGGCTGAGACTTTTTGATGACCTGAGCATAGCAACCAAAAATAGATAAAAGAACCCGTTTAAATTTTATTCGCGATAACCCCACTCATTGTTGAATATTTTTTAATAATGGATGCAGACTGTGCGGCAGTGCAATGTTTGTTTCTTGCATGCGATTTCCCGTAATTCAAGAGGGGATTATTTCTATATAGTTCCCGAACGAAACCAATTTCCACGACCACTATCACGAGGGGGAAGAGATGAACGGACTCACCGCAACGGGGATTACTGTCGGCATTTGTGCCGGGATCTGGCAGTTGATCTCCTCGCAGGTTGGGCTTGATCCGCGCTGGGGATTGCTTGGCACGATCGGCTTTGTCGCCTTTTGCAGTTTTTATGCGGCAGGCGGCGGTAAAGAGGGGTTTGTGAAGAGTCTTTTTGTCAACTACACCGGCGCCGCGTGGGCATTTCTGGCGGCGATGGCCGCGGGTGGGCTGACTGCCGCCACCGGGATATCATCCTTCTGGGCCAGCGTTATCACCACGGTGCCGTTCTCCGCGGTGATTGTCTGGCAGGGGCGCTTTTCCCTCACCGCGTTTATTCCCGGCGGCTTTCTTGGCATGACGCTGTTTTTCGCCTCCGGGATGAACTGGCCGGTGACGCTGCTGGGTTTTTTGGCCGGCAACGGCGTGGGGCTGATTTCCGAATATACCGGTCGTAAACTGAGCGAGGCAACCTCAAAAAGCTCGCGCTGAACCATGACGCCGCGGAGAATTTCGCGGCCCGCGCGGGCCGACAATTCGCATGGTGTTAAAAGATATTCAAAAATGATTGCCCGATGGCAGGGACAGGAAATAGAGTCGATTGCAGAGTGGGGCTAATGAGCGGTTGACGAAAGCAGGAGCGGGCCAATGAACTCAATTTTTACTGAAGAAAATCTGCTGGCGTTTACCACGGCGGCGCGCTTTGGCAGTTTCAGCAAAGCCGCAGACGAGCTGGGGCTGACGACATCAGCCATCAGCTACACCATCAAGCGCATGGAGACGGGGCTGGACGTGGTGCTGTTTACCCGTAATACCCGTAGCATCGAGCTGACCGAGTCCGGCTACTATCTTTTCCGTAAGGCCACGGATTTGCTCAATGATTTCCATGCCATCAAGCGCAGCATAGATACCATAGCCCAGGGGATTGAGGCCCGGGTCCGTATCTGCATCAACCAGCTGCTTTATACGCCGCGGCACACGGCGCGTCTGTTGCAGGTGCTCAAAAAACAGTTTCCAACCTGCCAGATTACCGTTACCACGGAGGTGTATAACGGCGTCTGGGATGCGATAATTAATCAGCAGGCTAATATCGCGATTGGCGCACCGGATACGCTGCTCGACGGCGGCGGCATTGACTACACTGAAATTGGTGCCATTCGTTGGGTCTTCGCCATTGCCCCGGATCATCCGCTGGCGTTTATGCCGGAACCCATAGCGGAAAGCCAGCTACGGCTTTACCCCAATATTATGGTGGAGGACACCGCCAGCACCATTAATAAGAAAGTGGGTTGGTTACTGCACGGGCAGGAGGCGATTCTGGTGCCGGACTTTAATACCAAATGCCAGTGCCAGATCCTCGGTGAAGGCATTGGTTTTCTGCCGGATTATATGGTTCGTGAGGCCATGGCGGAAAACCGGCTGATTACCCGCCAGATTCATAACCCACGCCAGGATTCAGGAATGCTGCTGGCGACCCAGCATGCGGCCAGTGGGCAGGTGACGCAGTGGATAAAGAAAGAGTTTCGCCCCGGTGGGATATTAACTGCTATCTATAGCGATTTACTTCACCGCGAGACGACGATGAAATCGTTTCAATCTATTTCCTGAAATTTTTCTGGAATACCTTATGTGTTATAACACCAGATATAAAAACATAAGGTGTTAATTAAATGAAAAATTTAAAGTTAATTGTTGGTAGCTTGATCTGCGCTGGTTGTTTATTCGCACCATTATCTGTCATGGCGGGTTATAAGATAAATACAATCCCGGTTCATTTCGATAAAGGTACCAGCGGAACCACCATTAAAAATGCCCTGAGCGGCGCCGATGTGAAAGATTACACGCTGGTGGCGAAAGCTGGTCAGCTAATGCACGTCACCATGAAGAGCAAATGGCCCCATCCTTATTTCAACGTGATCAACCCCGCGAACGAAACCATTTTTAATGGCTCGATGACAGAAGGTGCTTTTGAGCAGCGCCTCGAAACCAACGGAAAATATACCGTCCGCGTGTATCAGATGGGCGGCGCGCGCGATGAAGGAAAAACCAGTGCCTATGAGCTGGCCTTGAAAGTCACGGACTGACTTTTCCAGTATGCAACCGCCGTCTTCACGCTGCGCCGCGGGCCGGGTGAAGACGGCGTTTTTTACGCGTATTTACCCCGCATAAGGGACACCCAGCTCCCATCTCGACTGCCAGTGGGCGATATACTGGCAGGCCACGGCTTTCTGATGACGTATCACCACGACGTTTTCACTATTTTTTGTTTCGGCGGACGGAGCATAGTTAAATGACCCGGTTTCAACCGTCGCCCCATCGGCAATAATCGTCTTATCGTGTTGGATGTGATAGTGGCCATCAATACGTAATGCCACCCCGTGCTCCGCAACATACTTCATTATCTTTTGGCTGGCTTCCACCGCGTTGCGTCTTTTATCGACCACGATTTGCACCTTGACGCCGCGGTCATGGGCGGCGACAAGCGCCCGCGCAATATCAGGCGCCTGAAAAGAGTAGGCAATCATCTGGATCGAGGTTTGTGCCTGATTAATGGTCTCTAATACCAGTTGGCGGGCAGAGCCTTCGGGGGAAAAACCTACCTCTATATCGGGCGCCGCCGCAACCTGCGAAGAGAGGGAAAGTGCGAGCGCCGGAAGGGCGAATTTCAGCGAAAGGAGACGCGACATATCGGGTTGCCTTGCGGGGCACAATGAAAGATGTGAGCAGTCTATGCCCCTGCGATGGTCATGGGAATAGACCTGCCGGGCGGTACACGGCGGCGTGTGCGAGCCAGGTGAGCGTGGTCATCACGCTAACATGTTGAAACCGTTAGCCTGATACCGGCAGCGGATGACAAAGCGGGCGCTCTTTTCCTCTCATCATGACGGGAGTGAAAATCGGATCAATTTGTAACGGCCCTCCTGAAAGGATCGCTGACGTTTCAAATCCCCCTCTTCTTTAGGCGGAAAATCTTCTCTGGCGGATTGCCAGCGGCGGGCCTGTGACTTGTCTGCAAACTGCTGGGCGCCTCTCATTTTTTGCGCGTTTATGCCGCAATGTTAGATATCTGTCAAAGTTCTGTTATCAGACAGTTTTAAAATTTTCATTTCAGTTATTTAATTATAAAAGTTTCATATGTGTTGTTAATGAAATAAAACGTCTGAAATTTTCCGGGTGATAAATCGTATGTTTTATGAACTACTGTTTTAATAATTCACTAAAAAACCACTGAATTAGGTGGTTCTGATAAACATGTGCAAAAACAGCGCGCTCAGAAGTGAAACTTCTGGCTGGCGATCCGGCAGGTATCAGCAACACGCATTTACGAAATGAATCTTTCATTTCATCTCAATGAACTGGCATATCACTGAACCCCAAGGAACAACTATGAACATCAAGAAAACGATTGTTGCCTCTTTGTTAGTCTGTATGTTGCCCGCTGCGGTGATGGCAAAAGATCTCTCCGTCGGCGTTTCCATGGCGCTTTTCGACGATAACTTCCTGACTATCCTGCGTACCGCGATGCAAAAAGAGATGCAAAAAGAGGGGGTGAAGTCGCAGGTAGAGGATGCCAAGGGTGATGTCGCGCAGCAGCTGCAGCAGGTGCAGAACTTTATTGGTCAGGGCGTCGATGCCATCATCGTCAACCCGGTCGATACCAACGCCGTGAAGCCGATTATCGATCAGGCGACCAAAGCCGGCATTCCGCTGGTCTTCGTTAACCGCCGTCCGCAGATTACGCTGACCGACAAAATGGCCTATGTCGGTTCGGATTCGGTGCTGGCCGGCCGTCTGCAGATGGAAGCGCTGGCGAAGGCGATGAACGGCAAAGGCAACGTGGCGATTCTGCTGGGCGACCTGGCGAACGAATCAACTCGCGATCGTACCAAAGGCGTAGAAGAGGTGGTTGCGAAATACCCGGATATCAAGATCGTTCAGAAGCAGACGGCGAAATTCATGCGTAACGATGCCGTAGATGTGGTGAGTAACTGGATGACCAGTGGGGAAGATATTCAGGCGATCGCCTCCAATAACGATGAAATGGCGATTGGCGCGCTGCAGGCGCTGGGGAGCAATCCGAAGCACATTCTGATTGCCGGCGTCGATGGGACCCCTGACGCACTGCAGATGCTGAAAAACGGCAAGATGATCGCCACCATTTTCCAGGATGCTAAAGGCCAGGGGGAAGGGGCGGTGGATGCAGCCGTCAAACTGGCGAACGGGGAAAAAGTCGAAAAAGTCATCGATGTCCCTTACCAGCTGATTACCAAAGAGAATATGTCTGAATTTGTCAGCCGTAATCAAAAATAATCATTTCTGGCTCAGCGGTACGGAGGGGGAGGTATGAACGCTTTTGCACTTGAAGCCGAAGGTATCAGTAAGTTCTTTCCTGGCGTGAAGGCGCTCGATAATGTCTCATTACGCGTGCGCCCGGGGACGGTGCACGCCCTGATGGGGGAGAATGGTGCGGGAAAGTCGACGTTAATGAAGTGCCTTATCGGGATTTACCGTCCCGATAAGGGCGCGATCCGGGTGAAGGGCGAACCGGTGCAGTTCCAGGATACGATGGATGCGCTGCGCGCGGGGATCTCCATGATCCACCAGGAGCTGAATCTGGTGCCGCATATGACGGTGGCAGAAAATATCTGGCTGGGGCGCGAGCCGATGAAATACGGCTTTGTCGACCATCGACAGTTGGCCCGCCAGACGCAGACACTGCTCAATAAACTGAATATCCGTTTATCCGCCGACCGGCTGGTGGGCGAGCTCAGCATTGCCGCCCAGCAAATGGTGGAAATAGCCAAAGCGGTATCGTGGAACGCGGATATTGTCATTATGGATGAACCCACCTCGGCACTGACGGAAAGTGAAGTGGCCCACCTGTTCACCATCATTCGCGATTTACGCGAACAGGGTAAAGCCATTATTTATATCAGCCACAAGATGGATGAGATTTTCGCGATTACCGATGAAATTAGCGTCTTTCGCGACGGGACCTGGGTGGGCAGCCGGCAGACGGGCGAATTTACCCGTCAGTCGCTTATTACCCAGATGGTGGGCCGCGAATTAACTCAGCTGTTCCCGAAATTCAATAATACCATTGGCGAAGAGGTGCTGACGGTCCGTAATCTGTCGCGCAAAGGCTATTTTGAGGAGGTGAATTTCAGCGTCCGCCGTGGCGAAATTCTCGGCGTTGCGGGTCTGGTTGGCGCCGGGCGCAGTGAAGTGATGGAGAGCCTGTTCGGGATGGAGCGCTTTGACAGTGGCGAAGTGTTGATTGACGGCCAGCCGGTGATCATCGACTCGCCTTCCGTGGCCATCGAAAAAGGGATGGCGCTGCTGACCGAAGACCGCAAAAAGTCCGGACTGTTCCTCGTGCTCTCGGTGATGGAAAACATGAGTATCGTCAATATGCCGGAATATATCGGCAAGAGCGGGTTTGTCAAACATATGAAGATGGCGCAAGACTGCATGGAACAGATCCGTCGTCTGAATATTAAAACCCCGACCATGGATCAGATTATTAATAACCTGAGCGGCGGTAATCAGCAAAAGGTCTTAATTGCCCGCTGGCTTTTAGCGCAGCCCAAAATATTAATTCTTGATGAGCCAACCCGCGGGATTGACGTGGGGGCGAAAGCTGAAATTTATCACCTGATTAGCGAACTGGCGAATCGCGGCGTTGCGGTGATTATGGTCTCTTCTGAACTGCCGGAAATTCTGGGCATGAGCGATCGCGTTATGGTCATGCACGAAGGACGTATTACCGGCATCCTCGACAAAGACGAGGCCGATCAGGAAACCATTTTGTCGTTGGCATCCCACTGAGGTGTAGAGAATGAGCAATATGAAACTGACCGCAACAGCTGCAAATGCGCGATCCTCTTTCCTTGGTAATTTACGGCATAAATTACCGAAAGATACCGGTATCTTTATTGTTATGGTGGTCATCGCCCTGACCTTTGAAATTGCCGGCTGGTTTGTCCGCGACCAGTCTTTCCTGATGAACACCAACCGCCTGGTGTTGATTGTCCTGCAGGTCGCCATTATCGGGATTATCGCCGTCGGCGTCACGCAGGTCATTATCACTACCGGGATTGACCTCTCCTCCGGCTCGGTCATTGCCCTTGCTGCCGTGGTGGCGGCAAGCCTGGCACAAACCTCGGATAGCCTGTCGCCGATGTTCCCGTCACTGGTTAACCTACCGGCGGTCATTCCCATTTGCGCCGGGATTGGCGTCGGGCTGATCTGTGGATTAACCAACGGCTTTTTGGTCACCCGTACCGGGATTCCGCCGTTTATCGCCACTCTCGGGATGATGGTCTCTGCCCGCGGTCTGGCGCAATATTACACCCAGGGAAATCCCATCAGTTTCTTGTCCGATAGCTTTACGTCGATTGGTCAGGGGGCGATGCCGGTGATTATTTTCTTCGTGATTGCCGCTCTGTTTCACATCGCGCTGAAACATACCCGCTACGGTAAATATGTTTACGCCATCGGCGGCAACATGACCTCGGCAAAAGTATCCGGCATCAATGTGAATAAGTATCTGGTTATCGTCTACACCATCGCCGGCGCGCTGTCGGGGCTGGCCGGGGTTGTGCTGGCGGCGCGCGTCAGCAGCGGGCAGTCCAGTATGGGGATGTCCTACGAACTGGACGCTATCGCCGCGGCCGTTATCGGCGGCAGCAGCCTGATGGGCGGCGTAGGCCGCATCACCGGCACCCTGATTGGGGCGATGATTCTCGGCTTAATCAAAAGCGGCTTCACCTTCGTCGGCGTCGACGCTTACGTTCAGGATATTATCAAAGGGATTATTATTGTTGCGGCGGTGACGATAGACATGCGCCGTAACCGTAAGAAGCACTAAGCGAATGCAGAGAGAGCCCTGAGGTGATATCAGGGTTATCTCTTCGCGCTGTTAAACCGGGGGATGATTAAAATGGCAAGGCACGCAGGCGCCGGTGCGCTCAGGAGAGGCCGCAAATCCGGTCACGCCCGCTGTTCTTGGCGTTATACAGCTCCCTGTCGGCCCGCGACATCAGCTCTTGCAGCGGGCACTGCCAGCCTTTAGCTACCCCGAAACTGGCGGTGATCTTAAAGGTGATATCGCCGGTCGTATGGAGGGTCAGCTTGCGGATTTCCTGCTGAATCCGCGCGGTATAGCTGGCGACTTCGTCTGACGAAGCGGCCAGAAACAGGACCGCGAACTCTTCTCCGCCGAGGCGCCCCACCACGTCTTCCGGGCGGCTCAACTTACTCAGGGTTTTGGCCAGGGCAACCAGCACCTCGTCACCCATCGGGTGTCCCCAGTTATCGTTTATCGACTTAAAGCGGTCAACGTCGAGCATCACTAACCAGGCCGGAAGCGCCTTGCTGGACTGACTTAATAGCGCATCAGCCCGGGCGTTAAATGCCCGGCGATTAAACAGATGGGTCAGCGGATCCTCTTCCGACTGGCGCTGGTACTGGCGGCTGATGCGGGCATCTTCACGGAGTTTTTTCCCGAGGGTCCCGAGGGATGAAAACAGGCTCTGCACCTCTTCTGCCGTATCGTCATCGATTTGGACGTGGAGTTGTTTTCCGGCAATCAGCGCCGCGGCGAGCTCATTTAAGCGCAGAATGGGGCGTAAAACGCGAGAGCGAATATAGAAAATCATCGCAATGGTCAGGGTATACACCAGCCCAAGCACCACCAGCCGTAGCAGGAAATTCTCTAAGGCCCGATGTTCGGCGGCGGTGTAGTGCTCCTTTACTCCGTTCATATAGGTATTGAGGAGATCATCAAACGAACTGAGGCTGGCGTGATAATCGACGGCAAACTGTTCGGCGCTCACGCTATAGGGCTTACCGCTGTCGCTCTCAGCGCTTAACTGATTGATTAACGCAATGCCCTGATGTTCAAAGTCCCGGCGCGTGTTTTCCAGCGTTTTCTGGAAGTGGGGAAGATAGGTGGCCTCATTGCCCTGCGTTTGCAGCAGCCACCACGCGGTATTGATCCGTTCGATACCGCGAATCAATCCTTCCCGGTTGGCCCGCGGAATCGGGGTGTGTGTGGCCAGCGGAATCAGCACCTGAGAACCGAGTCGACCCGTTGCATCGCGCAGCTCGCCCAGCGCCTGCGCGCGCAGAATCGGACCCAGCGCGCTGGGCTCCAGCAGCAGAAACTCGGTGGTGCGCTCGAACAGCGCCTTATGATAGAAATCCGTTGCCACCACCATATCGTGAATGGCCAAATCTGCGGACTGCGGGTCGCTCAGCACCTGGGTGCGAAAGCGGTCGGCAATACGACGGGAACGCTCCAGCTGCTGCATCATTTCGCCCATCAGCGCCGGAGAGAGCAGGTTTTTCGGGATCTTTTGCATGTCGCGGTCGGTGATGTCGCGATGGGCGACCAGCGCCTGCCAGCGTGACTCTTTCTCCTCAGGCGAGCTTAATATCAGCTCGTTAACGAAGGCGCGCTCACCGGCCAGGTCATTAGAGACCTGCAGTACCCGGTAGAAAATATCGAACTGGGTAACATTGTTATGCGCGCTTTTCCACGTTCCCCACGAGCCGGAAAGCAGCCAGAAGGAGAGAATGGTGGTTAAAAAAATCGTCGCCAGCGCGGATCCCCAGATATAGCGGAGAATATTGGACGATGCTGAGGATCTCTTTTTCGTTTTCACACGTACCCGGGCGTCAGCAGTAAAAAAGAAGCGATTCGAAAATCATTGAATTGAACTGAAATACAACGGAATGTCATGCCGTTATGTCCGCATACCTGCCTGCTCTATGCGATCTATTGGCTGATTTTAGCAGATAATCCACAAATAAATGGCTTTTTGTCCGCGCGGGTAAACAATCTAAGATATTGTTTTAATTTGGTTATGCCTGCAGTTATCTCCTTCCCGGAAGGAGCCGGCGTACCGTCACGGCGGTGAGCTGTCGTTCTGGCACCGCGCGGCGCCAGAACGACCAGCAGAAGGGCGCTTACTTTTCCCCGGCGGCGAGCAGTACGCTATGCAGCAGTACGTTGGCCCCTTTTTCTGCCCACGTGGGCAGAATATTCTCCGCCTCGTTATGGCTAATTCCCTTCTCGCAGGGGATGAAAATCATGCTGGCGGGCGCGACCTTGCTGATATAGCAGGTATCGTGGCCGGCGCCGGAGACCATGCGTCTGGCGCTGTAGCCGAGCATCTGAACCGCCTGCTCGCTGCGCGCCAGACACTGGGCGTTGAAGGCGATTGGCGCGTAGTCAAAAATGCGCTCGATCTGCGCCTGCACCCCGCGTCTGGCCAGCGTGTCGGCAGCGTGACGCAACGCCTGTTCCATTGCCTCCAGCGCGCTGCTTTGCGGATGGCGGAATTCCACGCTGCATTCGACGCGCCCCGGCACCACGTTGCGCGATCCCGGTATCACCTGCGCCATGCCGATGGTCGCCCGTCCGTCGGGGTTGTGGGCGATCCCGATTTGCTCCACCGCCAGCGCCAGCTCGGCGAAAGCGGTCAATGCATCGCGGCGGCTGCCCATCGGCGTGGTGCCGGCGTGGGCGGAAAAGCCCTCCAGCGTGACGTTGAACCAGCGCTGGCCCATTGCCGCGTGGACGAGGCCGATATCAACGTCTTCTTCTTCCAGAATCGGTCCCTGTTCGATATGCACCTCATAACAGGCATGAACCGGGAACGCGGCGGTCGGACGCTCGCCGCGGTAGCCGATCGCCTCCAGTGCCGCGCCGACGCTGATGCCGTCGCGATCTTTGCGGGCCAGCGCGAAAGCTTCGCTGAACTGCCCGGCCCAGACGCCGGATGCCAGCATCGCCGGGGCAAAGCGCGCCCCTTCTTCATTGGTCCAGTTCACCAGCACGATATCGCGTTCGGTCTCAATGCCGCGTTCGTTCAGCGTGCGTAGCGCCTCCAGCCCGGCGAGCACGCCGTAAATCCCGTCATAGCGGCCGCCGAGCGGCTGGGAATCGACGTGCGAACCGGTCAATACCGGAGCCAGCTGCGGATTTTTTCCGGCGCGGCGGATAAACATATTGCCCATGCTATCGACTGCGCAGGGAAAACCGGCTTCTTGTGCCCACTGGCGCAGCAGGTCGCGCGCCTGGCGGTCCTCGTCGCTCAGCGTCAGCCGGGTGACGCCGCCGGCCGGCGTCGCCCCAATCCTCGCCATCTCGTTGAGGGTTGACCACAGACGTTCAGCGTTGATGGCTATCATGGCTTGTCCTTCTTCACGCGATAGCGGAAGTCGCAGCACTTTCCGCCCTGCATGATGGTGGTGGTGCGGGTCAGCTCCACCTCCGGCGCGTAGCCGACGATAAACTTGTCGTCGCGGGCGCAGGAGAGCAGGTGGCCAATCTCGCCGAGGCCCATCTCGTGGTACATCTCGGCGTAGCGGCAGCGGTTGACGTTGTAGTTATACTGCTGGTCATCGGCGTCCAGCACCTTGACCTCCAGGGCATTGTCCTTTTCCCACAGATATTGCAGGGCGACAAAGCTCTGGATGTTCGCGCCGTTCGGCTCCTGGCGGGCAAACGTTTTTCCCGCCTCAATCGCGGCGTTTTCAATGGCTTCGCCGATGACCGCCTGGGCACGAGCTTTACCTATCTCGCGCACCAGGATGTCGTAAATCGGCTTAATAATTTCGGCTTCAATTTTGCGGCGGGCGAGAATGCCCAGCTCATTATTATCACTCATCACATTGCCTCACTGCGTTACTTCGTTGTTGCGCCGCCGAGTACGGTTTGCGGCTGCCATTTGCCGTCGACGACTTTGTAGACGGTAAAGGTTGGCGATTTCAGGTTGCCCTCTTTATCAAAGGCGATGTGTCCGGTGACCCCGGAGTAGTTAATGGCGCGTAGCGCGGGCAGATAGTTGGCCGGGTCGACGGAGTCAGCTTTTTCCATCGCCGCCACCAGCACGCGGGTGGCGTCATAGGCGAACGGCGCGTGCAGCTCGATATGGGTGTGATAGCGCGCCTGGTAGGCCTGCTCAAAGGCTTTGCCGCCCGGCATCTGTTCAACCGGCAGTCCCGGCTCCAGCGCCACCACGCCGTCACCCTCTTTTTGCGCCAGCTGCAGGAAGGTCTGGCTGACGAAACCGCCGGCGCCCATCAGGGTGGCGTTCATGCCCAGCTGTTTGATACGACGCGCCAGCGGAGCGGCCTGGCTATCGACGCCGCCGAAGAAAATCAGATCGGCATTTTTACTGCGGATGGCGGTCAGTACGGCGCTGAAGTCCACCGTTTTGTCGTCAACATACTGGCGATCGACGATTTTGATCCCCTGCGCGTCCAGCGACTTAATAAACTCGTCCGCCAGCCCCTGACCAAAAGCGGTACGGTCATCGATCACCGCGATGCGTTTGGCCTTCAGGGTTTGTACCGCGTACTGCCCGGCAAACTGGCCGCCGTCATCGTCGTGGCCCATCACGCGGAAGCTGGTGTCGAAACCCTGTCTGGTATAGGCGTGTCCGGTAGCGACCGGCGCGACCTGGGCGATGCCGGCATCGTGGTAAACCCGTGCGGCGGGAATGCTGGTGCCGGTGTTCCAGTGGCCGACGACGCCGGCGACGCCGCTATCCACCAGACGCTGAGCGACGGCAACGGCGGTACGCGGGTCGGACTGATCGTCTTCAGATTGCAGTTTAAAGGTTACCGCCTTGCCGCCGATGGTCGGGTGTTGCTTGTTGATATCGTCAATCGCCAGCTGCGCGCCGTTTTCGAGATCCTTGCCGATACGCGCGGAAGGGCCGGTCAGCGGGCCCGCCAGGCCGATAATCACGGTTTCGCTGGCCGCAGACCATGCGGCGGATGAGGCGAAGCCACTGAGCAGAATAGCGGCGCTGAGCGCACTGATTTTGACTGTTTTCATTGTTTTTCCCTGATGCTGGTTAGTGTTATGCGGGCACTTCGCCCAAATAAATCTGTGCGATACGGTCGTCGGCCAGCAGCGCCTGCGAGGCACCACGTTCCACAATGCTGCCGCTGTCCATCACCCACGCGCTGTCGGTGGCCTCCAGCGCCAGACGCGCGTTCTGCTCAATCAGCAGCAGCGCCACGCCGCGCTGACGGAGAGTGGCGATCACGCGGAAAACGTTCTCGACCATCAGCGGCGCCAGCCCCATCGAGGGCTCATCGAGGATCAGCAGGCGCGGCTGGCTGAGCAGGGCGCGGTTGAGCGCCAGCAGCTGCTGTTCGCCACCGGAGAGCAGCCCGGCCAGCTGGTGCTGGCGTTCGGCGAGGCGCGGGAAGTTGGCGAAGATCTCGTCCATCTCCTGTCGGACCGCCGCGCTATCGCGACGCAGCCAGGCGCCCATCTGCAGGTTTTCCAGTACCGTCATGCGGGTAAAGATGCCGCGGCCTTCCGGTACCATCACCAGCCCTTCGCGCAGCAGCGACTCCGCTTTGCGTCGACGAACCGGTTGACCGTTGAAAATAATCTCGCCGCTAAAGGGTTCCAGCCCGGTAATGGCGCGGACGGTGGAGCTTTTTCCCGCGCCGTTGGCGCCGATCAACGTCGTCTGCTCACCCGCTTTAACGCTGAATGAGACGTCGCGTACCGCCTGGATGCCGCCGTAGTGCACGCTGAGGCCGGTTACGGTTAACAGATCAGACATGGACATTGCCTCCCAGCCAGGCGGCAATCACCGCCGGATCGCGGCGCACGGTCTCCGGCGTGCCGCTGGTTAATGTTTTGCCGTAATCCAGCACCATCAGGCGATCGCAGATCCCCATCACCAGCTTGACGTCATGCTCAATCATCAGCAGCGTTCTGCCGTCATCGCGAATGCGCAGCAGCAGTTCGCCCAGCGCCATCTTCTCGGCGGCGTTCATCCCGGCCGCCGGTTCATCCAGCGCCAGCAGGCGCGGATCGGTAGCCAGCGCACGGGCAATCTCCAGCCGCCGCTGGTGGCCGTAAGCGAGGTCGCAGGCGCGGTAGTGGGCGAACTGCGCAATGCCGGTGTAGTCCAGCCAGTGCCATGCCAGCTCGCGGGTCTGCGCCTCTTCGGCGCGGGCGCGTTTATGGCGGGTAAGCGCGGCCCACAGACCGTTGCGGGTGCGCACGTGGCGGCCGACCATCACGTTCTCCAGTACCGACATCTGGTTAAACAGCCGCACGTTCTGGAAGGTGCGGGCGATGCCGGCGGCGGTGACTTTCTCGATATTCTTCGGGAAGTAGGGCTCTCCGGCGATAGCGAACTCGCCGCTGTCCGCCGGGTACAGCCCGGTAATCAGGTTAAAGCAGGTGGTTTTCCCCGCGCCGTTGGGGCCGATCAGGCCGTAGATTTCACCTTCATTAATGGTCAGCGATACGTCATCGACCGCCGTCAGGCCACCAAAGCGTTTTGACATGTGGCGTACGCTTAACAGACTCATGCTTTGACTCCCTGATGACGTGCGGGCCAGATGCCCTGAGGGCGCAGGAGCATGACCAGCACCAGCGCCAGGCCGTAGAACAGCTGGCGCAGCACTTCCGGGTCAATCAGCACTTCGCCAAACAGCGCCTGCTGCAGCGGCGCCGCCTGGCTGCGCAGCAGCTCTGGCAGCGCGGTCAGCAGCACCGCGCCGAGGATCACCCCGGGGATATGACCCATTCCGCCCAGCACCACCATCGCCAGTACCGCAATTGACTCCTGTAGCGTGAAGGATTCCGGCGAAACGAAGCCCTGAAATGCGCCGAACAGCGCCCCCGCCACGCCGCCGAACGAGGCGCCGATAGCGAAAGCCAGCAGTTTGTAGTTACGCAGATTGATGCCCATTGCGCGGGCGACGTCTTCATCCTCGCGGATGGCGTGCCAGGCGCGGCCGATGCGCGAATGCTGTAGCCGCAGGCAGACGAAAATAATCGCCACAATCACCAGCATCAGCAGGTAGTACCACAGCCACAGCGCCGGGACTTTAAAACCAAACCAGTGATAGACGCCGCTAAACTTCAGCCCGAACAGGTTCAGCGAGTCGACCCCGGAAATGCCTTTTGCGCCGTTGGTGATGTTGACCGGGCGGTCGAGGTTGCGCATCAGGATGCGGATAATCTCACCAAAACCGAGCGTGACAATGGCCAGGTAGTCGCCGCGCAGCTTCAGCGTCGGCGCCCCCAGCACGATACCGCAGCCTGCCGCCACCAGCGCGGCAAGCGGAATAATCACCAGCCACGAGGTGTGCAGGCCGTCCGGGAACCGGTTATTTAACAGCGGGAACACCTCCAGCAGATGCGGCGAGGCCAGCAGAGCGGCCAGGTATGCGCCGACGGCATAGAAGGCGATAAAGCCCATATCCAGCAGGCCGGTGTAGCCGACCACGATATTCAGCCCCAGCGCCAGCATGATGTAGAGCAGGGCGAAGTCGATGACCCGCACCCAGTAGTTGCCGCCGAGCTGGCTGGCGACCATCGGCGCCACCAGCAGCGCGCAGACGAACAGGGTCATCCCGGACCAGAAGCGGCGGGAGACGACGGGCGTATCGAGTTGTGCCGTTGTCATAATATTTCTCCTAGGCCCGGTGCGCGACGCGTTCGCCGAGTAAACCGGCAGGGCGGAAGACCAGCACCAGAATCAGCACCATAAAGGCGAAGATATCCTGGTAGTTGCTGCCAAAGACGCCGTTGGTCAGGTCGCCGAGATAGCCGGCCCCCAGGGATTCGATCAGGCCCAGTAGCAGGCCGCCGACCATCGCGCCGCGAATATTGCCGATGCCGCCGAGCACCGCGGCGGTGAAAGCTTTAATGCCGGGCAGAAAGCCCATGGAGAAGCTGGCGCTGCCGTAGTTGCTGGCCATCATCACGCCAGCCAGCGCGGCGAATACGCCGCCGATGGCGAAAGTGAGGATGATAATCGCGTTGGGGTTCACCCCCATCAGCGTGGCGATGCGCGGATTTTCCGCCACCGCGCGCATACCGCGACCTAAGCGGGTGTACTCCACCAGCAGCCACAGGCCGAGCATTACCGCGAGAGCCAGCGTGACGGTGACGATACCGGTGACGGTAATGAGCGCCGGAGGATGCGCTTCGCTGCCGCGGGTCACGGCGATCGGATCCATCGGCAGGATCTGCGGGAACATCAGCGGATTGCGCGACCAGACGATCATCGCTACGGTTTGCAGCAGTACCGAGACGCCGATCCCGGAGATCAGCGGCGCCAGGCGCGGAGCGTTACGCAGGCGGCGGTAGGCAAAGCGCTCGACCGCCATCGCCAGCAGGGCGCAGACCGCCATGGCCAGCAGCAGCGCCAGCCCCAGCTGCGCCAGCGGCGGCAGAGTGGGGAAATGGGCATTCAGCGCGTTCATCCCGGAAAGGGTGGTTAACGCGCCGACCATCAGAATATCGCCGTGGGCAAAGTTAATAATGCGCAGAATGCCGTACACCATGGTGTAGCCGAGCGCGATCAGGGCGTAGATGCTGCCGAGCATGACCCCGTTGATGATTTGTTGTATGAGTGTGTCCAACTGGTTCTTCCGACAAGATGCTCAAATAATAGCTACCATCCAACAAATGAATTAAATTGTAAAATACGCATATATTCTTTCTTATGATAAATGCGTTGTTAACTATCTTTATGATTTTTAATATAATTAAATAAAGCATCGAGTAGTGAAATACGCTAAGAAAATCAATATATGAAAAAAACAGAACAGTCAGAGGGGCCGGTTAGCTGGTCTGAGAGTACGTTAGCCAACGATCCGCCGCTGCGGGCGGTGCGCGCCTTCGAGGCGATCGCCCGCCTGGGCAGCGTGACCCTGGCGGCGCAGGAGCTGGCGATTTCACCCTCGGCGGTAAGCCACCAGCTGAAGGTGCTGGAAGGCTATCTGCAGATCCCGCTTACCGAACGCCAGGGGCGGCGGCTGACCCTCAGCCAGCAGGGGCGGGAGTATTACCGCTCGATCCGCGCGGCGTTTAACGTGCTGCGCCAGGCCACCGAACATCTGGTCGATCAGGTGCAAACCCAGCAGGTGACGATCAGCCTGATCCCGCTGTTTGGCATGGGCTGGTTTATTCCCCGTCTGCCGTCGTTCGTGCACGCCAATCCGCATACTGAAATCAACGTGGTTTACGCGAACCACCGCAACTACCTTAGCGATGCTTCCGATATGTCGATTCGCTTTGGCAACGGTCACTGGGTGGGCTATCAAAGCGAAAAGCTGATTTCCGGTAAAATGGTGCCGGTATGCAGTCAGGCCTTTTTGCGTCTGCACGGGCATATCGATACCCCGGAGCAGCTGCTGCAGATGCCGCTGCTGCACGACGAGGAGCGCACGACATGGAACCAGTGGTTTGTGCAGCAGGGGGTTAAACGGCCGCCGCGCTCGACGGGGCCGCTGTTTGAAGATGGCCTGCTGACCCTGGCGGGGGTGCAGGCCGGGCTGGGCTGTGCGCTGATGCGCGAGCCGCTGATCGCCCCCTATCTGAAGAGCGGCGAGCTGGTGAAAATCTTCGATACGGCGATAGATGATGGCCGGGATTACTATCTCTGCGTGCGTCAGGATAGCGATATGACCCCCAACGGTAAGCTATTACAGAGCTGGCTGCGTCAGCAGGCCCTCGGATGAACTTCACTTAAGAATTTACTTAATCCAGCTCACACTTTTGTCCGGTCGCCGTTGTCATTGCGCAGGGACGCTTAGATAATCCGCCGAAATAACCCATTTTTATGATGGCGTGCTACTGCGAAAGCAGGCAAGACCAAAATAGAAATGCTCTCCCGCCAAGGGGAGCGTCTCTGTTTTGGTCTTTTTTTTTGCCCCAACACCAGGGAACACTATGAACTATAACGAAACAGCAGACAAAATCCTCCACGCGGTGGGCGGTGCGGAGAATATCCGCATGCTCACCCATTGCGCGACCCGGCTGCGCATGGAGTTCAACGACCGCGCGAAGGTTAACGATGCGCAGATTGGCACTATCCCCGGCGTGATCAGCGTCGTGGAGAAGGGCGGCCAGTTCCAGATTGTTATCGGCAATGAGGTGCAGCGGGTTTATCGCCTGCTCAATAAGGCCCTGCCTGAGAAGAAAAGCCCGACCGGCGGCGATAAAAACGCCAAACCGACCGGCATTGTTGCGCGGGTTATCAGCGTCATCTCGACCACGTTTACTCCGGTAATCCCGGCGATCACCGGCGCGGGGATGATTAAAGCGCTATTGGCCATTCTCAAGCTTACCGGCGTGATTAGCGAAACCAGCTCGACCTGGCAACTGCTCAATATCATTGCCGACGCCGCCTTCTTCTTCCTGCCGGTGCTGCTGGCCTACGGGGCGTCGCTGAAGTTTGAATGCAACCCGATTCTGGCGATGACTCTCGCGGGCGTGCTGCTGCATCCCGGCATCGGCCAGATGCTGGCGGCCGGTAAAGCGGTCGATTTTGTCGGTATCAACGTCCTGCTTTCCGATTACGCCGGGTCGGTGCTGCCGATCATTCTGACCGTGTGGCTGATGTCGTGGGTGGAGCGTTTTGCCGAAAAAGTGTCGCCATCGATTATCAAGTTTTTCGTCAAGCCGATGCTGATTCTGCTGATTACCGCGCCGCTGGCGCTGGTGGTTGTCGGCCCGGCGGGCATTTTGCTTAACGACCTGGTTGCCGCGGGGGCGGGGGCTATCGATCGCCACGCCAGCTGGTTGATCCCGATGCTGATGGGCACCCTGCAGCCCTTCCTGATCATTACCGGTACCGCATGGGCGATGACGCCGATCGCCACCGGTCAGCTGAGTAAAAGCGGTTACGAGATGATTAACGGGCCGGGGATGCTGGCATCAAACGTGGCGATGGGCGCGGCGACGCTGTGCGTGGCGCTGAAAACCAAAAATAGCAACCTGCGCCAGCTGGCCTCTTCGTCGGGCTTTACCGCGCTGCTGGGGATCACCGAACCGGCGCTGTACGGGGTGCTGCTCAAGTTCCGCCGGGTGCTGATTGCCGCGATGATCGGCGGCGGCTGTGCCGGGGTCTACGCCGGGGTGAGCGGGCTGGTACGCTACGCTTTTGTTTCCCCGGGACTGGCGGCGCTGCCGGCGTTTATCGGCGAAAACCCGATGAATATCGTCCATGCGCTGGTGACCTGCGCGATTTCCATCGTGGTGACCTTTACCTTGACCTGGTTTATCGCCTTCAAAGAGGTTCCGCAGGAGCAAGAGGAGGTGAGCGAGGCGCCGCAGCCCGCGGTCAGCGCGAAAAGCGAGGGCGAGTTTGAAGTATTAAGCCCGCTGCGCGGCCAGGTGGTAGCGCTCAGCGAAGTGAACGACGATGTTTTTTCCGGCGGTCTGCTGGGCGAGGGCGTGGCGATTCGTCCGCAGGAAGGGGTGCTGCGCGCGCCGTTTAGCGGCAAGGTGATGATGTTTCTGCCCTCCTGCCACGCGGTTGGCCTGCAGAGCGACAGCGGTCTTGAGCTGCTGATCCATATTGGTATCGACACCGTCAATCTTAACGGCCAGCACTTTAGCTCGGCGCTGAAGGTGGGCGATAGCGTGGAGGCCGGGCAGGCGCTGATCCGCTTCGATATTTCGGCCATCGAGCAGGCCGGGTACGACCTGATTACCCCGGTGATTGTGGTCAACGGCGATGAGCGGCACTCTCTGCGCCTCACCGCCGCCGCGCAGGTGGATTACGGTGAACCGCTGATGGTGCAATCCGCTAAGGAGGCGCAGGCATGATTTATCAACAGCAGGCCCGGTTCCCGGATGGTTTTCTGTGGGGGGCGTCCACTTCGGCTTATCAGGTTGAGGGCGCGTGGAATGAAGACGGTAAAGGGCCGTCGGTGGTCGATATGCTCAGCCATCCGCCGGGAACGGCGGACTTCCGCATCGCCAGCGACCACTACCATCGCGTGGAGGAGGACGTCGCGCTGATGGCGGAGATGGGGCTGAAGGCCTACCGCTTTTCGGTAGCCTGGTCGCGGGTGATCCCGGACGGCGACGGCCCGGTGAATCCGGGCGGGCTGGCCTTTTATCATCGGCTGATCGACGCCCTGACGCGCCACGGGATCACCCCCATTGTGACGCTGTACCACTTCGACCTGCCGTGGGCGCTGGAGCTCAAAGGCGGCTGGCTGAACCGCAACACCGGGGAGGCCTTCGTGCGCTATGCCCGGCTGCTGTTCAGCGAGTTTGCCGCTAAAGTCCCGCTCTGGCTGACGATTAACGAACAAAACACCATGATCCTCCACCCCGGGGCGATTGGCGTGCCCGCCGATCGCCCACTGCCGGACAAGAAGGCGCTGTACCAGCAAAATCACCATATGATGCTGGCCCAGGCGCAGATCTTCGCCCTGTGCCACCGCGAGTTTCCCGGAGTGCGTATCGGCCCGGCGATAAATACCACCTCGATGTACGCCGAAAGCTGTAAACCGGAGGATGCCATTGCCGCGCATAACTGGGAGACACTGCGCTGCTGGAGCTTTCTGGATGTGGCGGTGCATGGCCGCTACAACGCCCTGGCGTGGGCCTATATGCAGGATCGCGGCCTCGCGCCGCAAGTGCAGCCAGAGGATGCGCTGATTTTGCAGCAGGGGCGGCCGGACTTTATCGCCATTAACTACTACTCCACCGCCACTATTGCCGCCAGTCGGGGCGACGGTGCAGACGTTGCGCCTCGCGCGGGCGACCAGCAAATTATGCTGGGCGAAGAGGGGGTTTATCGCCCGGCGGAAAACCCGTGGGTCGGCAAAACCCCCTACGGCTGGGTCGTCGACCCGGTGGGGCTGCGCCTGACGCTGCGCAAAGTGTGCGAGCGCTACGGTCTGCCAGTTCTGATTAGCGAAAACGGCATGGGCGCGCCGGATAAACTCGAGCATGACGGGACGGTGAATGACGATTACCGCATCGCCTTCTTACAGGCGCATATTGAGCAAATGCGCCTGGCGATTGCCGACGGCGTCGAGCTGATGGGCTACTGCCCGTGGGCGGCAATTGACGTGGTCAGCACCCATCAGGGATATGCCAAGCGCTACGGTTTTATTTATGTCGATCGCGGTGAGGATGACCTGAAGCGTCTGCAAAGGATCCGTAAACGCAGCTTCTGGTGGTATAAGGATGTCATCGCGCAAAACGGCAACCACGATGAGTCGCAGAGATGATTGTTCAGAAGGTGCTCAATAATAGCCTCGTGCTCTCTATGGATGACGATGACCGGGAGGTTATCGTCATGGGGAAAGGCATTGGCTTCAACAGCAGACCCGGGGATGAGATTGATCCGGAGAAGATAGAGAAGCGATTCGTGACCCAGGCGCTTGGCGCGCGCAGCGGCTATCTCGAGGCGCTCTCCGCCATCCCGGACGAGGTCATCGAAATGGCCGCGATGATTATTTCCCGCGCCAATATGCAGCTTGCCAGCAAGGTTCGCGAGCAGATTTTCTTTACCCTCGCCGACCACCTGACCTTCGCCATCGAACGCAGCCGCAAAGGGATCGCCATTCAAAACCGTCTGCTGCCGGAAGTGAGACGTTTTTATCCGCAGCAGTTCCGCGTCGCCAGCGACGCGGTGACGATTATTCGCCAGCAGTACGGGATTGAACTGCCGGAGGAGGAGGCCGGAAATATCGCTTTTCATCTGGTTAACGGCCAGAGCGAGGGTGACGACGTGGCGCAGACCATGCAGTCGGTGAAGATGCTGAAGGATATTTTTAATCTCGTGCAGTACCACTTTAAGCAGCAGATAGACACCGAATCGATTAACTACTCGCGCTTTCTGGTCCATATGCAGTTCTTCCTCCAGCGTTTACAGGAGGGGGAACTGGACGACGCGCGGGACAGTTTTCTGCTGGTGCAGGTGATTAAGGAGTATCCGGAGGCCTACCGCTGCGCGCTGCGGATCCGCGATTACGTCAAGGCCCAGCTCGATATCACCCTCGGCGGCAACGAGCTGCTGTGGCTCACCGTGCATCTGGTGCGGATTAGCGGGCTGGATGCGTGAGCGTGTTCTATTAACGGGAGGTAAAGGCCAGGGATGTTCCATTCAAGAGACCCTCTCTGCTATCACCCGGTGGCGCTAATGCCTTGCCGGGTCGGTGTTTGGTTTTCGTCGGCCGGGTCAGGCGTTAGCCGCCACCCGGCAGAGATACGCGCGCACGGTCTCATTCAAGTTGGTGATTTAAAAAACGCCTGGCGAATCAACGATGGCGGAACTGCAGCGTCGCGGGCAGGTAGCGCCGTAGCGGCTCAGGCGTGTTGCCGTCGATCAGCTGGCTTATCAGATCGTAGCAGTGCCAGGCCAGCTGACGATTATCCTGCTGGACGGTGTCGATACGCAGCGATAGCGAATCGTAGAGATAGTGATCGTCAAAGCTCGCCAGATGAATATCGGAATCCAGTAGATGGTGCTGGCTCATATAGCGCAGCACCCCTTCCAACAGACCGCAGGCGGCGGTGAACAGCGCCTTTGGCGGCCGCCCGAGACGCGCGCAGAGAGCGGCGAACATCTCGTAGCCGGAGCTCGGATGATAGTTGCCGTTAATCACCCACTCGGGACGCAGTTCGACACCGGCGTTTGCCAGCCCCTGAGTAAACCCTGCCAGACGATCGCGGGAGGGCGACAGACGCGGCTGCCCGCCGAGAAACCAGAACTCGTCGCGATGCTGAGGCGCGATGCGGGAAATCAGATCCGCCGTTGGGCTGATGGAGTCGGTCATCACCAGCGGCAGCGTGCTGTCGCTGGGACAGCGGTCAAACAGTACCACCGGCAGCTGTTCGCTGAGCTTGAGGTAATCGGCGTCGTTGTGCATACAGGAGGCGACGATCAGCCCGTCAACCTGGCGGGCAATCATATTATTGACCACCATGGTTTCCTGGCCGGGGTTTTCGTCGGTACAGGAGATCAGCAGCTGAACGCCCGCCTCGCGGCAGAGCATTTCCAGCTCATGAGAGAAGACGGCAAACCCGTAGTTGGTAATTTCAGGCACCACCAGACCGATGGTGTGGCTACGGTTATCGCGCAGCGAGCGGGCGTGAATACTGGGCTGATAATGTTGTTCGCGCGCGATGGCCAGCACGCGCTCGCGGGTATCCTGCGCCACGCGGAGTTCTTTGCCACGACCGTTCAGCACCAGGCTGGCGGTGGCTTTCGAGACACCCGCCAGCTCGGCGATATCTTTAATGGTAACGCGTTTGGTTTTCATCACGACAACATGCGCCTGAATTTAAAACGCTTATTCTACCATGCATGGCTCCAGCGACCAGTAGCAGAATGTTACCGGCGTCGCGCCGCTGAAAACCAGCTGTGCGGGATAGTCCGGGAAGAGGCGGCTGCTCATCACCCCTTCGCCGTCGTTAATGAAAATCTCCACGCTCGACTGGTCGATGAAGATCCGCAGCGAGCGAACCGTGCCGCGCCAATAGCGATAGAGCATTTCGTCGCTGGCGAGGCTGCGCCGCGCCAGACGAAGGCCGTGGCTATCGCGCTCGAGAGTCAACGCGCCGCCGAAATCGAGGCTAAACGCGTCGTCAGCGGCGGTATCGAGGGCGATTTCCAGCGGGGCCAGCGGCAGAACGTTGCCCTGCCAGCTGCGGACTTCGCCGCGCAGGGCGCTCAGTTCGCGCAGCGGGCGCTGATAGAGTTTGCCGTCCACCCACTCCAGTTCGCGCAGGCAGGTCATCTGGTGGATCCAGCCGTTGGCCCGCGTCGGCTGGCGCATCTCCTCGCCGTCCGGTACGCCCATCCAGCCAACCAGCAGCCGACGGCCGTCGGCTGTCTGCATGGTTTGCGGGGCATAGAACTCAAATCCGGCATCCAGCTCGTGCAACTCGCCGTGCGTGAAGGCGGCTCTGGCGTAATCGAAGCCGCCGGCCATCCACACCGCCGGATAGGTGTTGAGGTAGCGCGCTTCCTCGCCGGGAATCCCCTGCGGGCAGCAAATCAGAATATGCTGGTCGCCAAGCGGGAACAGGTCCGGACACTCCCACATATAACCGGCATCGTGCAGTCCGTTGATGCCGGCGCCGGCGATTTCGCCCTCGCTCGTCCACTCATGGAGATTTGCGGAGCTGAACAGCAGCACCTTGCCGCGCTTTTGCCGATCCTGCGCACCCAGCACCATGTACCAGCGGCCTTCATGCTGCCAGACTTTCGGGTCGCGCACGTGGCCGGTATAGCCCTCTGGCAGCGGCAGGACCGGGCCGGTTTTGCTGAAGGTGCCGTCGGGATTTTCCGTCGCCAGGCACTGCCAGGCGGTCCGGCTGCCGTCTGCAAATTTGACGTTGCCGGTGTAGCACAGGGTCAGCGTCCCGTTGTTATCCACCGCGCTGCCTGAGTAGCAGCCGTTGCGGTCATACTCTTCGTCCGGCATCAGCGCAATCGGTTCATGCCGCCAGTGCAGCAGATCGGCAGAACTCCAGTGCCCCCAGCATTTGAAGGTGTGATCGCAGGCGAGCGGGTTCCACTGATAGAACAGGTGATAGCGCCCGGCAAATTCGACAAAGCCGTTGGGATCGTTCATCAGCCCGGTGACCGGCGCGTGGTGCCAGCGGGGATAGTGGCTGTCGGCCAGCGCGCGCGGCTGGCCTTGCATAACGGCCTGCAAAATCGCAGGCAGGCGTGATGGAAGTGACATTATTCCGCGTCCGTTTTGTATTTCAGCAGCAGGGAGACGACAAAGGCAACGCCGAAGGCGATGACCATCCCGATAATGTAGTTCAGCAGCGAACTGGCCTGCACGATAGCCATGCCTGGAATCGCCGTCAGGCCGACCGCGGTCATATAGACGTGCATGGAGACGACCCATGCGCCGCCCGCTGCGCCGCCGATCAGCGCTGCAATAAACGGCTTCACAAAGCGTAAGTTGATACCAAAAATCGCCGCCTCGGTGATACCCAGCATGGCAGAAAACGCCGATGGCAGGGTAATGGCTTTGATTTTGGCATCTTTGGTTTTAAACCACACCGCCAGGCAGGCGCCGCCCTGAGCAACGTTGGCCATCGCCCAAATCGGCAGCAGGAAGTTGACGCCGATGGCGGGGTTGCCCAGCAGTCCGGCTTCGATAGCGTGGAAGCTGTGGTGAATACCGGTAATCACGATAACCGAATAGAGACCGCCAAACAGCAGCCCAGCCAGCCAACCGGCGTGGGTAATCAGCGTACTGAGCACGAATGAGATGCCGTCTCCCAGCGCGCGGCCCGCCGGACCGATAATCAGCAGGGCGATAAAACCGGAAATAATCACCGTCAGGAACGGCGTCAGGATCAGGTCCAGCGCATCGGGGATGACGCGGCGCAGCTGCTTCTCAACAATGCTCATAAACCATACCGCCAGCAGCACCGGGAACACCGTACCCTGATAGCCGATCATCGCAATCTCAAGGCCGAAGAAGTTCATGGTATGGAAACCGGCGGCCACGCCCCAGGCGTTGGTGAGCGCCGGGTGGGTCAGAATGCCCCCGAGCGTCGCGCCAAGGTAGGGGTTACCGCCAAATTCGCGGGCGGCGGTAAAGCCAATCAGGATCGGCAGAATAATAAACGCCGCCGAGCTGCACATATCCAGAATAATGTAGATAGCGTTGCTCGGGTCGACCCAGCCGTAGGTTTTCACCATGCCGAGCAGGCCCATCAGCAGACCGGAGGCCACGATAGCCGGAATAATGGGTACAAAGATGTTTGACAGCAGACGGGCGATACGCTGGAACGGATTAAGCTTTTTCGCCGCGATATCGGCGGCTTCCGACTTGCTGGATTCGCCGATGCCGGCGGCCTGAATAAACGCGGCGTAAACTTTGTTCACCACCCCGGTGCCAAAAATAATCTGCATCTGTCCGGCGTTGCGAAAACATCCTTTTACGCCTTCAATTTTGCCGATAGCCTGCTGGTCGGCGAGCGCATCATCGATCAGCACCAGACGCAGGCGCGTGGCGCAGTGCGCGGCGCTGGCGATGTTTTCCTTACCTCCCAGAAGCGGAAGCAGCGAGCGGGAAATCTGTTCAAAATCCATAGTACCCTCTGAATGCGTAATAATTATCGTGTTGTGGTCCCGGGTTTACGGGGGCGCAGTCTCTGCGTCGTTATTGTGTCCGGGGCGATGGCCGACTCGCCGCCGCCCCGGTGTTTCTGGCATCAGGCGCTAACCGTCAGAACCAGGTTTCCATTTGCATACCGAACGACCATTCACCGCCTGATTTAAAACCGCTGCTGCCTAAGGCATCATCGCTGGCGTAATTATCCAGTTTTTTGCTCCAGTCCATCCACGAGGTGTAGAGACGGATCTCCGGACGGCTGAAGAAATCGCCAATGCTACCGACCTTAAAGGTGGGGGCGAAGGTGAGTTTATAGAAACTTCCGTTCACCGCATGGCGGTCGTTGTAGCCTTCGGGTTTGAGATCCATGTACTGGTAGGTGCCTTCGTAAGCAAGGGCGAAGTTCTGAGTGATCTCCTGAATCAGACGCAGGTTGAGCGTCGCCCACTGGTAGCTGTCGCCATCGACATAGCGATCTTTACTGCTCTGCGCCAGCACCGCCGGGGCGATAAACCAGTTCTCGCTGAGCGGCGTGGTGCCGTAGCTGGCGAAGCGCCAGGTATTTGCTCCCGGGCGCAACCCGCCGTCGGAACCGACGCCTTTCACTTCGGCACCCAGCCCGTGGCCATAGAGCAGGGCCGTTTTGCTGGTCCCTTCACGCAGGCCGTAAAAGCTGTCGTTGTGCAGACCGAGCAGCGTATGTACCCCGGTATTTGCCGCATCGCCTTTGACCAGATTACCGTTGGTATCTTTGCGCTCATCATTATCTTTCGCCCGCATCCCGCTGACCATCACCTGCACCGGGCCGATGAAGTTATTCATGCTGAGGATGTAGTTCTGCACGCTATTGCTTGAATCATCAATATCGCCGAAGTTGCGCCCGTATAAAGAGAAGTTACTCCGCAGGCTGTCGTTCCACTTCACGTCGTAAATACCGCCGCCGGTCCCGGCGAGGAATACCACGTCGGAGTCGACCCAGTGAATGTCAAAGTTGTCGCGGTCGAAACGTTTCCCGGCCCACAGGGTTGAACCTTTGAAGGGACCCTCGAAGGTGGGCAGATTACCCAGCTCGACGAAAGCCTGGCGCACGTTCAAATCGCTGCTGCTTGCCGTCCAGTCGTTGTAGGTGGTTTGGCCGTCGGCCACCATCACCTTGAAGCGCGTCGTTGCCCCGTTATCCAGGGTCTGCTTATGTTCGAGGTTCATTTCGACATAGGTGTCGGCCTGGTTCCCCAGACGGCCGATGGCCCCGCCGGTTTCCCCCGCCGGTGTCATATAGGCGCCGGATTTGGTACTGGCGGCGGAGTCGTTCATGATTACGCCGGAGCGGGCGTAGCCGTGGAACTCAAACCCGCTTTTCTCGTCGGCTTTTTTCTCCAGCTGGGCGGTGCGCTGGGCTACCTGCTGGGTGTTGTCCTGGGTTTTTTGCTGCTGGGTGGTGAGCTGCTCGACTTTCTTCTCCGCCGACTCGGCGCGGTTTTCCGCGGTCTGTGCCCGGTTTTCGGCATCCTGCAGACGTTTTTCCAGGGCGATCAAACGGGCTTCGATACTGCTGAGGTCCGTTTGTGCATGAGCTGAGGCCGCGCCGGTGAGCAAAGTAATAACAACCGCGAGTGTGCTTTTTTTATACATGTAGGTCGCATCCCAAACGTAAAATTGACATTATTGTGTTTTTGCTAAACCGGTTTAGGCGCTATGTTAAACATGACCTTTAACATCTGTGAATATAAATTGCTAAACCGATTTAATAAATGTGATGGATGCAACAAAGTGGGCCGCCAGAGCAGCCCGAAAGGATCAAAATGAGAGGTTAAGATCGTGCTGGTAGGGAAGGGCGGTCATCGCCCCTTTGGCGGTAGTGGCCAGCGCTCCGCAGGTTTGCGCCTGCATGATTGCCGGTTCCAGCGCCGCGGGATCCGTTGGCATTCCCTTCGCGGCAAGACTGGCAAGCAGCCCGGCGACAAACGCATCGCCTGCGCCGGTCGTATCGACGCTGACCACCGGCTGCGCGGAGAAGTGGGTTAACTGCTGCTGAAAAGCGGTGAGCACCCCGGCTTTACCCTGAGTGACCAGCAGAAGTTCAGGCTGGTAGCGTTGGGTCAGGGCGGTTATCCCTTCGACTAAATCGTCTCTGCCGCTGATTAACGCCAGCTCTTCTTCGGACAGTTTTACCACGTTTGCCAGACGCAGCGCGCGATCGAGACAGGCATGCAGCAGCTCCGGGTCCTGCCAGAGATCCGCGCGGATATTGGGGTCAAAGCTGACCCGACCGCCGGCTAATTTTATTCTCTCCATCGCCGCGAAGGTTGTGCTGCGGCTGGGTTCGGCGCTGAGCGCGATGGAGCAGACGTGCAGCCATTCGTTGGCGGCGAAGGGCGGAAGATCTTCCGGCTGTAAAAACAGATCCGCGCTGGGGCGTACCATAAAGGTAAAGGTTCTTTCCCCTTCGCCATCGAGATCGACCACCACGGTAGAGGTCCGGTGCTGCGGATCGCAGCGCATGTAGCGGGTATCCACCTGTTCCTCGCGCAGAGTTTGCTGCATAAAGCGGCCAAAAGGATCGTCGCCGACGCGGCCGATAAACCCGCTGTTGCCACCCAGGCGGGCGATACCTACCGCCACATTGGCCGGTGCGCCGCCGGGACACTGCAACAGGCGACCGCCGCTTTCCGGCAGCAGGTCCACTACCGCATCCCCAAGCACCCAAACTTTTGCATTCATACTGTTTTCACCTCAATGCTAAACTTAATTAAACCGGTTTAGCTTATTTAAGCATAGCCCGCCGATGAACGAAACGCTGCGATCGATAAAGTGAGAAGCAGGACAAAAAACGGCGTGACGGAAGCGGGGAGCATCGTTCCCGGAGGCAGAACTCCAGCTGTGGACTTTTACTGCCTGGTGTTCTTCGCTATATTTTGTGAAGCAATGATTTGCCCACTGCCGGCGAGCGAGGGAGAGCGTATTTAAAGATGGTGAGTCGTTTTGGCAATATTCACGCTTTTTACCAGTCGCTGGAGCTGACAAGCCATCTGCCAGAGGTTATTGCCTGCGGTGAAGATCTTGAGCTGGCCAGCGGCGAGCGTTTCCAGCCCGCAGAAGGGTTCATCTACTTTTTGCGGCAAGGGCAGGTGACCCTTGCCGTAGATGATGAGCAAAATCTGCTGGGTATTGTTATTGAAAATATGCCGCTGGGCCTGCTGGAGCACTATTGTCCGTCGGCCAGATTCTTCTACCGCTGCCAGGAAAATTGTCGCTTTAGCAAAATTGCCGCCAGCGATTTTGAACGTATTTTTTATCATTCGTCGCCGCAGTACATGAAAGAGCTGACGACGATTCTGGTTTATATGGGCATCTTCGTACTGGATGTCAGCAATGAAAGAGGCAATCTGTCGGGGTTTCAGACCATCAAGTCGATGCTCTTTCGCTATCTGTACCGCCGCGAAATTGATACCGGCAAGCGCGAAAGTTTGTCCGCTTTTATTATCAAACGAACGAATCTTTCAAGAAGCTATGTCTATCAGGTGCTGGCGGCGCTGAAAGAGGGGGGATATATTACGGTGAAAAAAGGGCAGCTTATTTCCATTGACCGGAAAATCCCTGAAAAATTCTGATTAATACTCGCATGGAAAATTATTTTTAATTATTTCCCCGGCGTCGTGACGCCTTCATTCCGCTTACGGCTTAATTTAATTATCTCTCTGGAGTTATTCTATGACCCTGGATTATGTTGCATTGGCTATCCTCGTTGCGGTAGTCCTGATCCTGTTTTACGGGGTAATTGTGATTCACGATATCCCCTATGAAATTGCTAAAAAAAGAAATCATCCGCATCAGGATGCGATCCATTACGCCGGATGGGTGAGCCTGTTTACACTGCATATCCTGTGGCCGCTGCTGTGGATTTGGGCCACTCTGTGGCGTGAAGACCGCGGCTGGGGGATGCAAAAAATGGCGCAAGAACAGAGCGACCTGCATCATCGCCTGGAACAGGCCTGCACTCGTCTGGACACCCTTCAGCAGGAATTAAATGCGGTGAAACAGCGTGCCGCAGTCAATATAAATAATAAAGGGGCTGAATAATGGAAACGTTGCTGCTCCTGTGTTATGCCGCATTAAGTATTGCGATATTTAAAATTTTCCGTATTCCGCTGAATAAATGGACGGTGCCTACCGCCGTATTAGGTGGGGTGGTACTGATTGGCGCATTAATTCTGGGAATGAACTATAACTTCCCCTACACCGATATAGGTAAACAGGTCTTTCGCACGGTGCCTGTTGTCTCGCAAACGCGCGGCCGGGTGATGAGCGTGCCGGTGCAGCCGAATCAAATGCTGCACAAGGGGGACGTCTTGTTCACCCTCGACCCGACGCCCTTTCAGGCGCAGGTTGATGATTTGACAGCGCAGGTCAAAGCGGCCAGCCAGGATGCGCTGTCGCTCAACGCCGCTCTCAACAGTGCCCAGGCCGATCTCCAAAAAGCGGTAGCGTTGCGCGATCGGGCGCAGCGGGAATATGCTCGCTTCCAGGCGGGCCACGACAAAGGCGCATTTTCAGATCAGATGGTGGATACCCGCCGTCAGAGCTGGAAGGCCGATGAAGCCGCGGTCGCCGCTGCTCAGGCGAGCGTAGTTCAGGCGCACAATAACCTGAATTCGGTGGTCAACGGCGAAAACACCAAAGTCGCCTCGCTGCTTGCGCAGCTGCGCGCGGCGGAGTTTAAACTGGAAAATACCGTCGTTCGCGCCCCGTCAGATGGCTACGTCAGCACCGTCGGTTTACGCCCCGGGACGATGTCGACAGCCCTCGGTCTGAAGCCGGTGATGACCTTTGTCCCGACGGGAGAAGCGGACAAACGTGAGTTCGTGGCGGCCTTCCGCCAGAATTCGTTGCAGCGTCTGGAAAAAGGCGAGCAGGCCGAGCTCCTGTTCCCGGCGGTACCGGGGACGGTATTTCACGCCGAGGTGGCCGAGGTGCTGCCGGCGATTGGCGAGAGTCAGTTTCAGGGACAGGGGACATTGCTGACAACTCGCGATCTGGATACCCGCGGTCGGGCGCTGGTGGTCTTCCGGGTGACGGATACGCGGCTACAAAACTACCATCTGCCGCAGGGAACCGATGTTGAAGCGGCGGTTTACTCCGGCCATTTAGAGCACCTGTCGCTAATCAGGAAGATCCTGATCCGCATGAAAAGCTGGGAAAACTACCTTTATCTCGATCATTAACCTGTCGTTTGCGTACGCCGTTAAGCGGGCGCTGGTCGGGCAACTCACGTGCCTGGCCAGCGTCTTATCATCCCTCTGCCAGACCGTCGATAATCACCTGCATTATCCCCTGAGAACAGGGTTCAATCCGGCCGCGCACGCCATAGACCGACGCAAGTATCTCCGGCGTAATCACCTGCGACGGCGCGCCGTCGGCCAGCAGCTGGCCTTCCTTCAGCATCAGCACATGATCGGCATGGCGCAACGCAATATTAATATCATGTACCACCACCAGGGTGATGATATTGCGCCGGCGGGTCTCCTGGCGTACCAGGTCCATCACGTGAAACTGGTAGTTCAAATCCAGCGCGCTGAGCGGTTCATCCAGCAGGAGTAATGACGGCTGGCGGATAAGCGACTGGGCCAGGCCGACGAGCTGTTTTTGCCCGCCGGAAAGCTGGTCCAGGTAGCTTAACGCCAGATGTGCAATACCCAGCTGGCGCAGCAGGGACATGACTTCCGCCTCGCTATCAGAACGTTCGCCTCCGGCAGCGTGCCGGGCGACGATAATTGACTCCAGCACGTGCAGATGCACGCCTGCAGGCAGCGTTTGCGGTAGATAGACCACTTTTTCTGCCCGTCTGGCAAACGGTAGCGTCAGCAGGTTTTCTCCGGCCAGTGACAGTTCCCCCGTCGACGGGCCGAGGCCCGCCATCGCCCGCATTAGCGTCGATTTCCCGCTGCCGTTGGGACCCAGAAGCGCCGTGATTTTACCGCACGGTAGATGAGGGACAGTCAGATCGTGAATGACCTGACGTTTCGGATAACCGGCGTTGAAATGGCCGAGCGCCAGTCCCGATTCCGCTGGGGTGTGCAGGCTCATACGTTCCCCCGATGGCGTAAAATAATGCTCAGGAAGAAGGGAACACCGACCAGCGAGGTGACTATCCCTACCGGGATGATCGCGCCGGGCAGCAGATTCTTCGACGCCACCGAGGCGAGCGATAGCACCAGCGCGCCAATAAAGGCGCTGGCGGGCAGATAAAAGCGGTGATCCTCACCAAAAACCAGGCGCGCAATGTGCGGTGCGACGAGGCCAATAAAGCCGATTGGGCCAACGAAGGCCACCGACAGCGCCGATAAGATGCTAATGCGCAAAAGCGTGGTCAGACGCAGACGACGGACGTTGATGCCAAAACTCATCGCCCGATCTTCGCCGAGGCGCAGCGCGGTTAGCTTCCACGCATTCAGCATGGAAAGTGGCATCACGACCGCCAGGACGGCAAATAAAATCCCCACTTTTTGCCAGGAGGCGCGATCGATACTGCCCATGGTCCAGAACACCAGGCCCTGTAGCGTGTCCTCATTGGCAACAAACTGCAGCATCGATACCAGGGCGTTAAAGGTAAATACCAGCGCGATACCAAATAAGATGACCCCGGAAGTGGCGACCTGGGTCCAGCGGGTGATGCCGTCCAGCAGCAGGGCGGCCAGTAGGGCGAACAGAAACGCGTTTGCGGAGGTAAACCACTGGTTGGGAATGCCGGGAAGGCCAATCCCCAGCACGATGGCCAGCGCTGCGCCGAACGCCGCCGCTGAGGAGACGCCGAGTGTAAAAGGGCTGGCGAGCGGATTGTTGAGGATCGTTTGCATCTCTGCGCCGGCCAGGCCCAGAGCAAGGCCCACCACCACTGCCATCAGCGCGTAGGGCATACGAATATCCCAGACAATGACCCGCGTTCCGGCCGCTGCGCTGCCGGGGTTCGTCAGGGTTTGCCATAGGGTATGTAGCGACATGCCTGACGGCCCGAGCACGAAATCGAGTAGCAGCGAGGCGACAATCAGCAGCAACAACAGTAGCATCAATGCGATGCGGCGACGCAGAATTTGGCGATAGTGGGCCATCACGCCGTCGGTACCGGTATTCCGTATGCGGATGCCGGATTCAGTGGTCGAACTCATGCGGGTTACTCACCTTGTTTCCAGGAAAAAACGAACGGCAGGTCTGGCAGGGAGGTAAAGCGACGCACGATGTCGTGGTACGTCTCATCGGGATTCAGGGTAGTGAACGCCCGCGGGTAGATATCTTTTGCCAGGTACTCCATGCCGACGATATTCCACGGATGGTTATAGAAATGGTGGTAAACCCCGTAGGCCCGCTTCGCTTTTACCGCCGGGATATCGCTGACGCCGGTTCTCGCCAGCAGCGCTTCACCCTGGGCATTAACCTCCTGCTGGCTGACCTGGTAGCCTAGCGGCAGTACCTGGCTGTTGCCGCGCTTCGAACCTGTCATGATGTAGGCATCGGGCTTCATGCTGATAATTTTTTCCAGCGATACAAATCCGGAGGCGCCGGGAAGCAGCTGGGAGCCAACATTAGTGGCGCCGACGGCTTCCACTAATCCGCCCCAACCGCTGTGCCCGTGGGTAAAGCAGCAGGCGTCGCTATTGCCGGCCAGCGCTTCGACGAAAACCGTGGCTTTTGGGGTGATTGTGGCCGTTTGCTGCTCGATAGCGTGCAGGTGCCGGCGGTAGAAATCGGTATAAGCTTTGGCGTTGCTCTCACGGTTAAGCACCTGACCTAACAGGTCGATGCTGGGGGCGGTATCGCGGGAAGGATTGACTTCATAATCGACAAATAACACCGGAATCTTCAGTGCGGTAAGTTTGCCGATCACCCCGCTTTCGGTCAGCGCCGGCTTTGCGCGCAGCTGTGCAATCATCAGATCGGGCTGGCGGGAGAGGACGCTTTCCAGGTCAACGTTGCCTTTGTCGCTAAAGCCCATATCAAGAATGGCTGCTGACTGCGGCCACTTCTGCTGCAGCATTTTCCAGGTCGCCACGTCCTGCTTTTTCGCCAGGTTGTTCCAGGCCACAACGCGTTGAAACGGGTTGTCCCGATCCAGCAGCGCCAGCGACATGAGATCCCGTCCATCCTGCAGGATGATGCGCTGGGGTTCATGCTGGAGCGTTATCTGACGGCCATCGAGGTCGGTAACCGTGAGGGGATATTGCGTCGCGTAGCTAAGCGCGGGGATCGAGATTAAGGCAGTAAGAATGAGTGAACTTACTGATTTTCTTGCCATAATTTGAGTTCCGTTTGCATATTTATAAATATAATGATTTTGATAATTATTCGCGTATAAAAATAAACGGCAGGTATATGAAAAAGCATTTTCATAAAATGTAACAACTTACTGGAATTTGCTGGTGCATCCTGAATAGCGTGGTGGTAAGACTGAAAAATGGGAAAAATAGACGGCGCTGGTTTTAAGAACTATCCCTAAAGTCATGATCGGAATGTTATGCCATGCTGTTGATGACTCATAACATTAAGCACGTTAGAGAGGAAATGATGAAAAAAGCAATGATTGCGTTATCTGCGATTCTGGTAGCAGCCCCTGTTTTTGCTGCGACAACACACGCAACTGATGATACCGTCGCGGCGGCCCATGAAGGGGCGAATACGGCGAAAGAAAAACTGCACCAGGCCCAGAACGAGGGCGAAGAGCAGAAGCTGAAAGCCGAACACGCGGCGCAAGGTAAAAGCGACAGCGTCGGCAGCCAGGTGAGCGAAGGTGCTCAAAAAACCTGGAATAAGACCAAAGAAGGGACGGAGAAGGGTTGGGATAAGACCAAAGAAGGGACGGAAAAAGGCTGGAATAAGACTAAAGCCGCCACCGAAAAAGGCTGGGATAAAACCAAGCAGGGTGCGGAAGAGCTGAAAAATAAAGTCACCGAATAATTCCGGTAGCGTTGCATAAAATAAGGTCGCGAAAGCGGCCTTTTTTTTGCCCCTCTTTTTGCCCCTCATCGGCAGCGACGGTGATGACGTCGCGGCGACGCCCCTCGCGGCGTTGATAGCGAACGATAATGCCAGGAATTGTCCTGGATATCCTGATACTCACTCTTTCTCCACATTCCGGCGGTAAAAAGGAGGCATATCAGGAGGTGTACAATGAAAAAAATGATTTCTCTGGCCGTTATGTTGTCCTGCGCATTAAGCTCGTTAGCCTGGGCCGACGGCCCGAACGGCAACGGTAACCCAGGCCAACAGCAGGTGTGGCAAAACGGCTCTGGGCACGGTAGTCCGGACGGCAATCGTCAGCAGGGACCGGGTAATAATGGTCCTCAGGGCAACGGCGACAGCCATCGTCAGGGCGCGGATAATCGCGGCTCGGATCGTCACAACCCCGGCGACAATCGCGGCAATAATCATGCACAAGGGAAGTCGCATCAGGAACGTCATGAACAAGACCACTTTGCGTGGAACGGGCATGACTTCCGTAAGGGGCAACCTGCGCCGGAGCGTTATCGCGGGAATGATTATCGGGTCAGCAACTGGAACGATCGCGGCCTGCCGCCGCCTCCGCAGGGGCAGCACTGGTCGTATATTAACGGCAACTATGTCCTGATTGCGGCGGCCACCGGCATCATTACGTCTATTCTGGTGAACGGCGTCCTTTCGCATTAATTTCGCACCGATGCTGCAGGGGCGAATCCGCCCTCGGGCAAACCCTCTCCCGTTCAGGGAGAGGGGATTACCGCCGGGTGACCTGTTATCCCGTGCAATCTATCTTTTATTCAACGCCTCATCCGGCCAGTACTTATAGCCGTTGAGCATCGCCTGAGCGGCCAGCCCTTTCTCGGTAATTTCATAAACGTTCACTTTCGACGGCAGCGAAGAGGTATCCTTTGCGACGCCGCTTGCCGACGCGGCGACCGGCGCGACACCTTTATCATCATATTTCGCCGCGGCATTCGCGTCTGCGCCGACCATATAGCCCTGGGTAATAAAGGTGTGGAGTGCCGCTTTATCGTGGAACACCAGTACGGTGCGCTGCTGCTTCACGCCCATCCCCAGCCCGGCGCCGCCCTGAGCCATTTTCATATAGGTATCTTTGCCGGTGCGGAGATCTTTAACCACGCCGTAACCGCTGCCAAATCCTAATACCAGAATTTTGCTGCTGTTGCTGGCAAATACGGCATAGCCATCGGCGTGCTGGATATCGCTACGGGCTTCCGGGTAGAGAGAATAGAGTTTGCTCAGCGTTTCGCTGCGTATTTTTTGAATACTGGCGCGCTGCTGGCTGGCGGTATCACCCTGGGCGCTACAGCCTGCCAGCGCCAGCGCTGACGCCAGGAAAAGAGCCTGATATTTCATATTTGAGTTCTACGCTATTCTGCGTCCATCTTATGGCGCGCGTTTATTTTTCCGTTGGTTCCGGAGGAGGCGTCGTGAATCATCTTCAGGTATGTCGTGGTGATTTCGCTGCCTGCGCTATCGGCATGCTCGCTGCCCGCAACATGGCGCCTCCTGAAGAAATGCGGGTATTTAATACGCTGATTTAAGCGTGGCGATCGTAGAATAAAAACTCGTTAACAATCCAATAATTAAAAGTTTATATTTAAATTTTGCCTTATTTGTGGGTTATATCACTATTAAAATAAGGTTTATTAGCATGGTGTTGCTGGCCTTTTTTACATTCTGTTGAACGCCTTACTCTTTTTCGCATTGCCGGTAACTTGCTGAATAATCATTAGTAAATGAGATGAAGCGCACGCCGGAAATCAGAAATCTTGCTTGCATTAAACGCTTATCCAGATAAGTTATTGAGTCTGAGATTATTCTTCATACTTCACGTTTTGGGGTTCTGGCATCCCACTTTTCGACAACCGTTTACCTGAAGCCTGAATGAATCAGAATATCTATTTCTTATTTCCCGGAGACCGGCATGAGCAATTTTGTGATTCCAGAAATTAAAGCAGCTGAAGAAGAGATGATTGCGATCCGTCATTATTTACATGCCCATCCGGAATTAAGTCTGGAAGAGTTTAATACCAGCGAGCTGGTGGCGAAAAAACTGGCGGAGTGGGGTTATGCGGTGACCCGCGAGCTGGGGAAAACCGGGCTGGTAGGGTCGCTTACGAAAGGGCATTCATCGCGCACGATCGGGCTGCGCGCCGATATGGACGCACTGCCGATTTTTGAAACCACGGAATTACCCTGGGCCAGCACCGTACCAGGGAAAATGCACGCCTGCGGCCACGACGGTCACACCACTATTCTGCTGGCGGCGGCAAAATATATTGCCTCGCCGGCCTGCCAGTTTAACGGCACGGTGCATGTGATTTTCCAGCCAGCGGAAGAGGCGATTGGCGGCGCAGACCTGATGATAAAAGACGGGTTGTTTGAACGCTTCCCCTGCGATTGCGTGTTTGCGCTGCACAATATGCCGGGACTGCCGGTCGGCAAGCTGGGCTTCTACGCCGGCAACTTTATGGCGTCGGCGGATACCGTCAAGATAACCATTCACGGCTACGGCGGCCACGGCGCCCATCCGGAGCGCGCGGTCGATCCCATTCTCGCCGGCTCGGCGCTGGTGATGGCCCTGCAAAGTATCGTCGCGCGTAACGTGCCGCCGGGGGAAACCGCCGTTGTCACCGTCGGCACCTTCCAGTCGGGCATCGCCTCTAACGTGATCCCGGAAAGCGCGGTGATGGAACTGACCGTGCGGGCGATGAAGCAGGAGGTACGCGACCTGCTGATTAAACGGATTCACGACATCACCGAATTTACCGCCAAAAGCTACGGAGCGACCAGCGAGATTGAGGTCTACGACTCCTACCCGGTGCTGACCAATAGCGTGGAGGAGACCGCGTTCGCCAAAGCATTAGCGACGGAACTCTTTGGTAGCGAACAGGTGCTGGAATCCATTTCGCCGATGAATGCCAGCGAAGATTTTGCCTTTATGCTGCAGGCGCGTCCGGGCTGCTATTTCCTGCTGGGTAACGGCGAGAAGGGCGATAAAGGCGGCTGCATGGTGCATAACCCTGGCTATGACTTTAACGATGACATTATTACCACCGGGGCGTCGTTTTTCGCCCGGTTAGTTGAAACACACTGCCGTTGATCTCTGGAGCTCGTAAATAATGAAAAAATCACTACTGCTGTGGGTCGCGCTGATGGCATCCGCATCGACGCTGGCCGCAGAACAAAAAGAAATTCGTTTTGGCGTCGATCCCACTTTTGCGCCGTTTGAATGGAAAGACCCGCAGGGCAAACTGGCGGGTTTCGATATTGATTTAGGCAACGCCATCTGCCAGCAGCTGCAGGCGAAATGCGTGTGGGTGGAAAGCAACTTCGACGGCATTATTCCGGCGCTGAAGGCGCGTAAATTCGACGCGATTCTCTCCGGCATGTATATGACCGAGAAACGCAAAGAGCAGATTGGCTTTAGCGACAAGCTATATAACGGCCCGGTGTTCCTCGTGGCGCGTAAAAATACGCTGACCGGCAATACGCCGGAGCAGCTCAAAGGCAAAACGATCGGCGTGGAGCAGGGCTCAGCGCAGGAGACTTACGTCAACCAGCACTGGCGTCCGGCGGGAATTAATATCGTGGCCTATCAGGGCGCTGACAGCGTCGTGCGGGATCTGGAGTCCGGGCGTATTGATGGCGCGGTGCTCTCCGGAATGATGGCGGACTACAGCTTCCTGCAGCAGCCGCAGGGCAAAGATTTCGCCTTTGTTGGCGGTCATTTGCAGGACGATAAGCTGTTTGGCGCCGGCGCTGCGATTGGCCTGCGTAAAGAGGACGACGCGCTGCGTCAGGAAATTAACCGCGCGATCGCGCAGATTCTTGCCGACGGAACCTATAAAAAACTGTCGGGTAAATATTTTAGCTTTGACGTCTATTCCGGGACATAATGTTGTGATGCGTCCGGCGGGCACGGATGGGCCCGCCGCAAGATTCCTTTTCTGACTCTCCACTCATAGTTCTTTCCCGCCCCTTGCGGCCTGGCGAAGGATGCAGAATATAAGCGATAAGGAGTGAACGGCATGAATACACGTCCATTGGGCAAAACCGGATTTTCCATCGCGCCGCTGGTCTTCGGCGGCAACGTGTTTGGCTGGACCTGCGATGAAAAAACCAGTTTTGCCATTCTTGATGCTTTTGTCGACCACGGCTTTGACGCCATTGATACCGCTGATGTCTACTCCCGCTGGGCGGATGGCAACCAGGGTGGCGAGTCGGAAACCCTGATTGGCCGCTGGCTGCAGGCGCGTCCGGGGATGCGTGATAAGGTAAAAATCTTCACCAAAGTGGGCTCTGATTTAGGGCTGCCCGGGCAAAAAGGGCTGAAGAAAGCCTGGATCCAGCAGGCCGTGGAAAACTCGCTGCGCCGTCTGAACACCGATTATATCGATCTCTATTTTGCCCACTGGCCGGACCCGGAAACCCCCATTGCCGAGACGTTGAGCGCTTTTCACGCGCTGCAGCAGGCGGGGAAAATTCGCGCGACGGGGGCTTCTAACCTGGATGCCCAGCAGCTTTCCGCGGCGCTGGAAGTGGCGCGGAAAGAGGGGCTGCCGGCCTGGCAGGTGCTGCAACCGGAATACAACCTCTATCACCGCTCCGCTTTTGAGGGGGCGCTGTGCGACCTGTGCATCAGCCGGGAAATAGGCGTCGTCACCTACTACAGCCTCGCCTCCGGCTTCCTGACCGGTAAATACCGTCAACAGGCCGATCTGGCGCAAAGCCAGCGCGGCAGCGGCATCGGGAAATACCTTAATCCGCGCGGAATGCGGATTATCGATACTCTGGAAGAGGTTGCCGCCCAGCATCATGCCAAACCTGGCGAAGTGGCGCTGGCCTGGCTGATGGGCCGGGAAGGGGTGACCGCGCCAATTGCCAGCGCCACCAGCGTGGCTCAGGTTGAGAGCTTTGCTCGTGCCGCTCAGCTGACGCTGAATGCCGCCCAGCTGGCGCGGCTGGAGATTGCCAGCGCCTGACGACGACGTGCCGGAGCCGCCAGGCTCCGGCGCTACGCTCAGGAAGAATGGTTCGTCACATTCAGAATCTGCGCGCTGGCCCCGACCGGGAAATTGCTCAGCGCGGCAAAATCACTTCCCTGATAGCCGAGAATCTTGCCGTCGGTGCGCATCTGCTGCAGATCGATAAGGATCACGCCCAGCGTCGGAATGATTTTCTCGCGCCAGACGAACAGCGTCAGATCGTCCGCCACCTGCACATAGTGACAGCGATCGACATCCGCCAGACCTTTCTCCACACCCTCCAGACACTGCCAGGCATAGAAGTTATCGTTGAGATAAATATGCTCGTAGCGTTCGGTCGGGCTGTAGGTGTACTGGTTACGCATTCCCACCAGCGCGCGGGTGAAGGTCGGTAGCGGTCCCGGCTCGCGGTTCAGTCGGGCAAAATGGAAGCGGGCTTCGACTGCCGTCAGCGGCAGCCCCTGCTCGACGCGGCTGAACGCATCGAGGCGCGCGGCCTGCTCCGTCGGCAGCTGACCGTAGACCAGGGTAGCGTTATTTTGCGTCAGGTTGCACACCGCGCTGATGCTGGCGTTCTCCTTGCCGGGATCGAGAAAATCGATAAACAGTACATCGGGGCGAATGGCGGTCACGCGCCCGGAAACGGGCTGCCCGTCCCAGAGCAGGGCGTGGTCATCGGCCATCGTCAGCTGATGACGGGCGCCGTCGGCCAAATAAAAGGTCAGTGGCTTTCCGCCGGGCAAAGAGGAAACCGGCAGCACGTTGCCGTGAGGCGCAAAGCCGTCCGCAAGCGCGCCGACCTGAATAAATACGGCTTCTGAAGTCATGTGAGATCCTTGTTGTGTAAGAACGTTAAGCAAATGCCAGCGTCGGGACATCAACCGCACTGGCGCCGCCGTCGGCAACCAGCGTCGCACCGCTGATAATCGACGCCTGCGGGGAACAGAGGAACTGGCAGGCGAGCGCAATCTCCTGCGCGCTGGCCGGGCGGCGCAGCGGGACGTCGCGACACACCTGCTGATAGGCCTGCTCAAGGCTGATCCCCTGCGCGTCCATCAGCGGCTGCATCTCCTCATCGGCCATCGGCGTGGTCACCCAGCCGGGGCAAATGGCGTTGGCGCGTACGCCTTGCGGGCCATAGTCCCGCGCGACTGAACGCATCAGGCCCATCACTGCATGTTTGGCGGTGACGTAGCCGCAGGCCTGCGGTCCGGCGGCGAGGGAGGCGATCGAGGCGACAAACAGCACGTTGCCGCGTCGGGCAATCAGCGATGGCAGGCAGGCGCGGACGCTGGCAAACGCGCTGTTGAGATTGCTCTCCAGCGCCGCACGCCACTGCCGGTCGCTGGTCTCCACGACGGCGCCGTTGCCCATGCCGCCCGCGCTACAGATTAAAACGTCGATATGGCCCGCGCGTTCGAGAATCGTCGGCAGCAGATGAGCCTGCCACTCATCGCCGCTGGCGGCATCGCCCGCCAGCGCCACCGCGCCGGTCTCTTCCGCCAGCGCCTGCAAAGGGGCAAGACGGCGGCCGGTAATGAACACCGTCTCGCCCGCCGCCGCCATCAGTCGTGCACAGGCGGCGCCAATCCCGGTGCCACCGCCGGTAATCACTACCACTCTACTCATCGTTTCTCTCCCAACACGCCTGCTTTGTACCTTAGAAAGGGGATATGCTCCCGGCTATCGCCCGAAAGAACGATCGCCGGATGAATCAATCGTGCTGCGGCGCCGGTATCGCCTGTGGCGCCGCAACGGGTTTCATGGTCTGAGGATCCACCGCGAGGTAGCGACCGGTTTTCGCGTCGATGCCGACATAGTCGATGGCTTTGCCGTCGGCGTGAACCACCATGGTGCGACCGGCAAACGCCGCGTAATCCTGACTCATGGTCTGCACCCGCTGCGGATATTGTGCGGCGACATCATGGGTTTCCAGCGGGTCCTGCTTAAGATTGAACAGCCCCCACGGCGCGTCGCCCGCCTGCGGGAAGGTTTTTACCAGCCGCCGCAGCTTCCAGTCACCGTCAATCCAGGCCGCCTGGTTATGCAGCTCGACGCCGTAGCGGGAGCGCGGCGGCTGTAAGCTTTCGCCGGTCAGATAGCGTTTAAAGCTGACGCCGACCATCGGCAGGACCGGTTTTTTCGCCAGCGCTTTCGTGGCATCGATACCGGCGAACTCATAGAGGGTGGGCGCGACGTCATACACCGCCATGGTGGTGGCGTCGATTTTGCCGCTATGGACAATCCCGGGCCCGGCAATCATAAAGTCGGTATTGATGCCGCCCTGGCCGCTGGTGGTTTTGTGGTAGCGCGCGTAAGGGGCGTTGCTGACGTTCGCCCAGTGCGGGCCATAGGAGACGAACGAACCTTTGCGGCCAATATTCTCGTAGCGATTGTCGAACTGCTTCCAGAATGCGGGTTCTGATTCGTAGTAAAAGCCTTCTGCCGGGTTAGCGCCGTTATCGGTTAAAAAGATCAGCAGCGTATTTTTATCCCGCCCGGTTTGCTTCAGCGTTTCCATCACCGTACCGATCTGTGCATCCATGTTGGCAATCATCGCGGCGTATACCTGCATCACTTTCGCGGTGTATTTTTGCTGCTCCGGCGTCAGTGCCGCCCACTCTTTATCGAGATCCAGCCCAGGAAGCGGCGTGTCGTCATGGAGAATACCTGACGCCTTCAGACGGGCAATTCGCTGGCGATAAACTTCGCCATAGCCCTGCTCGTACTGACCTTTAAAACGGGAAATCCATTCATCCGGCGCCTGCAGCGGGTCGTGGGGGGCGGTAAAGGCCAGCCAGGCAAAAACCGGCTGTTCCGACGGCGTTTCTTTGATCCACTGGTTCATCTGGGCGGCGTAGGCCTCGCTGGAGTAAAAGTCGGCGGGGAGCGAAACCCGCTGGCCGTCGCGGGTGTAGTAGGTGTGGAAGGCTTCGACGGTACCCAGCGGTATCGCATCGTCAAAATGGCTGGTGCCGCCGCCCATAAAGGCGAACGAGTGGCGAAAGCCCCGATCGTTTGGCGTGGCGCCGGGTACAAAGCCGAGGTGCCATTTCCCGGTCATCAGCGTGTTATAGCCGGCATCTTTAAATCGTTCGGCCATGGTAGTGACGCGATCGGTGAGGCGCAGTTCATACCCCTCTTTGCCAAGGGTGCTGTCATACCACCACATTCCGCCCATGCCGGCCTGATGGTTAGTATTCCCGGTCAACAGCATCGAACGGGCAGGGGCTGACATCGGCGAGGTGTAGTACTGGCTCATGCGCACGCCCTGTTCGGCCATCGCCTGCAGGTTAGGCGTCGGGATTTCACCGCCGAAGGGGCTGATATCGGAATACCCCATATCGTCGGCGATAATCACGATGATGTTGGGGCGCTCGGTTTGCGCGCTGTGCGCTGCGCCGGAGAGGATCATGCTCAGCGCGGCGGCCACTGTTTTTTTCTTCACTACCGGGTCTCCTGTTCAGGATCGGGGATTCATCGCGCCCGAAGATGAAGGCGGCGCGACCATGGAAAAATGTCGGTTAGCGCGTCGCCCGACTGTCGATAAAGCGGGCGCGCCAGGCGCGCAGGCCGTTCAGATCGCGGGAGTAGGGGCGCAGCGGAGCAAGAATTTCGCTAAAAAAATGGAAGTAGCCGGCGCACAGCCGGTTGTAGCCGGCGTCGTTAAGATGGGCCGGACAGCCGCCCTGGCAGACTATTTTTACCGCGCACTGCTGACACTCCCGGCGTCGGCTTTTTTCGCTGCCGAAGGGCAGGCGGGTCGTGCTCTCCACCGCCTGAGCCAGCGGGCGGTCGTCGAGCTGGCCAAGATGATGCCGGTCGTTAATCAGGTGATCGCAGGCGTAGAGCCGGCCGTCGGGCTCCATCACCAGGTTGCTGCCGCAGCGAGCGGCATGGACGCAGGTGGCGCTGGTATGGCTAAAATATTGCCCCCACGCCTGCTCAATATTCATCACAAAAACCCGCCCGATATCGTCGCGCTTACGCCACTGGCGCCAGATAGCGACCATAAAGCGCCCCCAGTTATCGGCGCTGAGCCGGTAGCCCTGCGCCAGGGCATCGCCTTCGCTCATCAGCGGCTGAAACTGCAGGTAGCGGGCGCCAAGACTGACAATATGGTCGTAAATGGAGGCCGCGTGCCGGGTCATCTCGTCGTGGACCACCACCAGTAAATTAAATTCCACCTGATGCCGGTGCAGCAGAGCGATGCCGCGCAGCGCCGCCGGGTAGCTGGCCTGGCCGCGTTTATCCGGACGATGGTGGTTTTGCAGTGTTTCACTGCCTTCCAGACTGACGCCGACCGTGAAGTGATGTTCCCGGAACAGGCGGCACCACGCATCGTTGATGAGCGTGGCGTTGGTTTGCAGGCTGTTGCTGATGGTGACGCCCGCGGGGGCATAGCGCTGCTGCAGCGCCAGCGCCTTCTGATAAAACCGCAGTCCGGCCAGCAGCGGTTCGCCGCCTTGCCAGACGAAATTAATCTCCCGGGCCCCGGCCGGTTGGGCGGCAATATAGCGGCGGATAAACGACTCCAGCGTCGCATCGTCCATTTTCCGCACCGGGGTATCGCCCTGTGGGTAATAACAGTAACGGCAGGCAAGGTTGCAGGCCGGACCAATGGGTTTGATCAAAAGATGAAAGGGCACCGTTGCCCGAGGCTCCATAGCCAGCGGAATTTGCTGCTGGCGTAGTGCGGCGATATTCAGCATCGTTTTGATCCTGTCCGGTTAAGTTATTTTATTTGCCATTCTGGCGCGGGGCAGCACTCCGTCTCCGGTTAATTTTTTCGGCCTGCGGTCCTGTTTGGGCAGCAGAAAAACCTACGCTTCCCTGCAGAGTTAAGCGCCTGATGAAAATGACCTGAGTGTTATTTATCAGGTATAGAGGAGTCGTTGAAAAAGACTATCGTTCTAAAGGACGAGTTCGGCGCTGAAAAGCGTGAGAATGTGAAGCGCGCGGCGCCAGGGGATAAAGTTAATAACTTTTGTTTATGTTTTAATATTAGGTCGATAACACAACGCTATGCGCAATAATAATGTTTTAAATAACAGTGTCTTAAATAAAATTTTGCAACCAATATCACATTGTTAATATGTTAATGATTGTGTTACTTAAATGTGAAATGTATGCTTCTTGTATCGTTGGTCATCCGCGTTTAACGCACTTTCACCTCGACGGGAGGGGATCATGTCTGCTTTATTAAAAGCCAGTCGTAATGATGCGATAATTGCCCGTTGTTTACAGACTATTTCACAGTTAATTCCACTGTCGTCGGCGGTGTTTTATCGGGTCAATCATCGTTTAAAACCAGAACACTATATTTTGCATAATATTTCTGCGAATACGCACCAGCAATATCTGGAGTGTTTTCAGCCGTTAGATCCGCTGCTGCCGTCCCGCTTTAGCCATCAGGCAATTACCATGGCGGCGATGACGCCAGGCCTCTGTGACCGTAACCGTCATTACTATCATGAGTTTATGTTGCCGAATAATGTTCGCGACATGACCGAAGTGTTTATTCGCCGCGACCGACGGATTATTGCCGGTATCTCCTTAATGCGCGACGTCGCTTTCTCCAGCGAAGAGCGTCTGCGCGCCCAGGCGGTGCTGCCGCTGGTGGAGCTGGCCATCCACGATTGTCTCCAGGAAGAGGAAGACCTGCCGGCGATGCTGACGGCGAAAGAGCGTGAAATTGTTGGCATGGTCCGCGAAGGGGCCAGTAATAAGTTGATTGCCCGTCAGCTGGATATTTCTCTCTCCACGGTGAAGACCCACCTACGCAATATTTTTGCCAAGACCGAAGTGGTCAATCGTACCGAGCTCGTTTCCCGAACCTGGATGCCATCCGCTCAGCGCACGCTGCATCTGTAATCTGACTCATCGCATCCCGCGCGCGCCGCCGACCGCGGCGTTTTCCTGATGCCTGACGGTATCACTCCCTGGACTGCTGCCCGGGGGGAGACTTTTTTGACTGGAGCACGCACCACGATGTCGAGTACGCCTGTTGCCGAAAAGCTTTTATCCCAGCCGTCCGGGCTGGTTTTCACCGCCCGCCTGCTGGCGGCCATCGTCATTTTCGCTGCCGTTGCGCCGGGGATTCTGATGACCGCGCCAGCGGTCGCGGCGCAGTTGGCCAGCGAATGGCAGCTGACGCCGGCAGAGATTGGCTATCTTTTCTCCGCCGAACTCGGCGCCATGAGCCTTGCGACGCTGCCCGCATGGTGGTGGATGAGTCGTCTGAACTGGCGCCGCGTGGCCCTGTGCGCCTGCGCGGTGTTTCTCGTCGCCAATCTTGTCTCGGCGGCGGTCAGTCAATACGAAACGCTGCTGATCGCCCGCTTCATCGCCTCGCTGGCGGGGGGCACCCTGATGATCCTGTGTATCAGCTGTGCGGCCGGGACGGCCAATCCTTCCCGGGTGTATGCCTTCTGGGTGCTGGGACAACTGCTGCTGGGAATGGTGGGACTGCTGGTGTTACCCGCCCTGTTTGCCAGCTTTGGCCTGAAGGTGGTGTATCTGATCCTCGCCGCTATCATGCTCTGCTGTCTGCCGCTGGTCCCGGCCTTTCCTCAGCGCTTTCAGCCGATGTCGGCCTCTTCCCGCCAGCCGCCCGCGGCCGCACCGCGACGTAAGCTGTGCGCGGTGCTGGCGATCCTCACGTTTTATATCAGCCTCAGCGCGGTGTGGACTTTTATCGGCACCATCGGCAGCGCGGCGGGATTGACCGCGGCGCAAATTGGCATGGTGCTGGCGGCTGCGACGGTGTGCGGCATTATCGGCGCGGGCGGCGCCGCTCTGCGCGGCACGCGGCGCCCGGACCGGATACCGGTCTGGCTGGGCTACGGCCTGCTGATTCTCAGCATTGTGCTGCTGGTCAGTCATCCGCTGCTGATGCGCTTCGCGCTGGCCGCGCTGCTGTTCAAATTCACCTGGACCTTTGTTCTGCCTTTTATTCTCGCGCGCGTTGCCGGGCTGGATAACAACGGTCGCCTGATGAACAGCATCAATCTGGTGATTGGCGGCGGAATGGCGGCCGGTCCGGCGCTGGCCGGGGCGCTGCTACAACGTTTTTCCAGCGCCGATGCGCTGCTTGCGGCGGCAGGCGGCTGCGCGCTGATCTCAGCAGGATTAATTCTGGCGGCATCGTCCGCCGGGAAGAGTGAGCCAACGGGAGGATAGAGTGAAAAGAAAAACCGGTTTCTTCTTTGATGAACGTTGTTTCTGGCACAGTACCGGCCTGCATGCGGTGACGCTACCGGTCGGCGGCTGGGTACAACCTCCGGCAGGGGGCGGCCATGCGGAATCGCCGGAGACCAAGCGTCGGATGAAAAACCTGATGGATGTCGCGGGGCTGACTGCGCAGCTTCAGCTACGCGGCGGCGCGGCCGCCGGCGAGGAGGATCTGCGCCGCATTCACCCGGCACATTATCTGGAGCGCTTTAAGGCGATCAGCGATAGCGGCGGCGGTCTGCTGGGCAAAGAGGCGCCGCTGGGGCCGGGCAGCTATGAAATTGCCTGCCTTTCTGCCGGGCTGGCCTGTGCCGCGGTTGAGGCGGTGCTGAGCGGCGAGCTGGATAATGCCTACTCTCTGTCGCGGCCGCCGGGCCACCACTGCCTGCCGGATCAATCGATGGGCTTCTGTTTTCTTGCCAACATTCCCATTGCCGTGGAGCGGGCGAAGGCGCGGTTCGGGCTGGGTAAAGTGGCGATCCTCGACTGGGATGTGCACCACGGCAACGGTACGCAACATATCTACCTGCATCGTGACGATGTGCTGACAATCTCGCTGCACCAGGACGGCTGTTTCCCACCGGGCTATGCCGGAGAGGAAGATCGCGGCACCGGTGCCGGCGAAGGTTACAACATTAACGTTCCGCTGATGGCCGGCGCAGGGGACGACGGCTGGCGCTATGCGCTGGAAACGATCGTGCTGCCGGCGCTGGCGCGTTTTGAACCGGATCTGATTATCGTCGCCTGCGGTTACGATGCCAACGCTATGGATCCGCTGGCGCGAATGCTGCTCCACAGCGATAGTTTCCGCGCCATGACCGAACGGGTGCAGGAGGCGGCCGATCGTCTGTGCGGCGGTAAGCTGGTGATGGTGCATGAAGGGGGCTATGCCGAATCCTATGTACCGTTCTGCGGGCTGGCGGTGATGGAGGCGTTGAGCGGCGTGAAAACCGAGGTTGAGGATCCGCTGCTGGCGTTTATTCAGCAACAGCAACCGCGCGAGGCCTTTACCCGCTTTCAGCGCCAGGCGATTGACGAACTGGCGCACCGGTTTGGGCTGAAGTAATCTCCTTTCGCTTCTCCGCCAGGAAGGCGGAGAAGCGCTCTCCTGTGTGAGACTACTTTTCACTTCTCTTTGATGTCACTTCTCTGTCGCCGTTTGCGCCATCCACTGACCGATCGCCTGATGCAGCATATTCATAACGCTCAGCAGCAGCATCCGCTGATGTTTTTCGAGACGCAGATAGCGGCGCAGCGGCGGCATTTTGCAGACCACTTCGCTGGCGGCCCACGGCTCAATGCAGCAGCGCCAGCGCTGATTATCAATGGTTAAGGAGAAACGGCGGTAATCCAGTTCGCTTAATGTCTGCTGTAAACGCGGAAAACGGTTGAGGTAACGGGCGAGATCGGCGGCCGGTTTTGCCGCCCGGAAGGTCACCGGCTGGCGTTTAAGCCAGCCGGATTGATGGGCGCGAATGCTACCCTGAGCGGGCCGGGTGACCGGCCCCTCGACGACAAATTCGCAGCTGTGAATGCTGGCCATAAACAGCCTTTTCTGGCGAACGCTGAAGGTGACGTCGGTGGTAGCGTTCAGGTGCAGCACCGCACTGCGCTCGCTGAGCTTTTCGCTGTTCCAGCCGGCCAGGTCGCGCTGCACCGCATTCATCAGCGGGGTACTAAACGAGGGGACGGAGGGCATCTGGCGTCATCTCCCCTTGGTTCTGTTTCTCATAGTTGCCAATCGCGCGTTCCACCACCTCTTCAACCGGTACCGGACGGAACGGGTTGACCCGCTGGACGCACACCGTCCAGAAGAGGGCATAGGCGGCGGTCAGGCCGAGCATGATGCCAAATGGCACCAGCACTTCGCGGCTGTCCATCCCCGGCGGGGTGATATTGATGATGGCGATAATAATCCCGACGCTGGAGATAATTTGCGGCAGCGGGAACCACGGCGAGCGGTAGGCGCGAGGCAGATCCGGACGACGAATACGCAGCAGTACCACCGAAAGGGTCACCAGCAGATAGGCGACGCCCCAGGCGCAGACGGCGGCGAGGATCAGCGGCACGATACGATCGATATTGCCGTTCAGATACCAGGCGTGCAGGCAGGGTATCGCCACGCCAATGGCAATGGCGATAACCGGCGTCTTGAAGCGGGGATGCAGCCAGGTCAGGAAGCGCGGGAGCGCGCCATCCAGCGCCATGCCGTAGATAATCCGCGGTACGGCGGCCATCAGAGTATTAATGGTCGCGCAGCCCGCCAGCAGCAGGCCGACGCCCAGCCAGTACTGTCCCGCGTGGCCCATCACCCGTTCGGCGAAGGCCGGAATAGCCATCGGCGTATCCAGCAGGTGGACGTTGTTCGCCGCGTCCAGTACCACGTTCTCGACCTGACGGTTAATGGCCGCACCATAGATAAACATGCAGCTTGCGACGCCCAGCAGGCCGAGCGCCATCGCGCGAGGAATGGTGCGGTGCGCGTGTTTAATTTCCGGGGCCATGGGGGTCACCAGTTCACAGCCGACGAACATAAACATCGCCATGCCGATATAGCCGAACAGACCTGAGAGATCGCTGACATCAAGCGGCGTGCCGAACCAGCCGGAGAGATGGGTCACCGGCGCCATAAAAATTCCGCACAGGCCGAAAATGGTCAGCGTGCTCCACATCCCGAAGGTCAGTACGACTTCGACCTTTCCGAAGATCTCGACGCCAATGGCGTTCAGCAGGCCGAACACCACCACCATCCCGACGCCGACCATCCAGGTATTCTGATGGGCGGCCATCTGGCTGCTGATGGACTCAAAGTTCACCAGCGCCATCACCCCGGCCAGAATTGTTTCCGCGGTGCCGGCAAAAATATGCACGATCAGATAGGCGCACAGCGCGCCGGTAATGGCGAAAAAACGCCCCATCCCGCAGGCGATATAGTCATATACCGAGCCGGTCGTGGGGATTAGCGTCGCCGCTTCGGCAAAGGTGGTGACCTGCGCCTGCATCATGATAAACGCCAGTAGTACCGCCAGCGCGAAGGTATCGCCGCCCATCCCAAAACCGCTGGTCACGGTCAGGATCACCGGGCTGGCCATAATCAGTCCGACGGAGCTGGCGAGGGTAGTAGGAAAGCCGACGACGCCGCGTTCGAGATGGCTGGCGAGTCTTTTACTGAACATAGTCAACCTCTGCACAAGATAGGTAAGGGCAGGGAGTGGCTGGAAGTGAATAGCCATTCCGGATAGTCATAATTTAGGTTGGCATCCGGCTCAATGAATATCGTCCTGAAGGTGGAGAACGGCGGTTGAATCTGTGACCCAGTGCATGAATACAATCCCCGCCGCCGGGCACCGGGGATTGTCTGCGTTGGTTAGCGGCTTTCGACGTTCGCCAGGTAGTGTTTGACGAAGCGCGGGGTGAGGATTTTCCACTCCACTTCGGTGCCCTGCTTCACGAACCAGCTGTCGCCCGGGGCGAAGCGCTGCGGCTTGCCGCCAGAGACGGTCAGCTCAACTTCGCCTTCCAGCACGGTGGCGTGTTCGGTAAACGGATAGGTCATGGTGAAACTCCCCTGAGTGGACGAAAACAGACCGCAGGTAAAGGCGTCCTGTGGTTCGCCGTAAACCATAGCGCCCGCCACCTGCGGATCGCCTTCGGTTGGCGTTGCGCCCAGCAGGCTGACGCTGCCGATAGGCTGCAGTTCAGGAACCGGTTGATCGAGTTTAAATGCTTGCATGATGTTCTCCTGGTTAACTCCGGCCTTTCCAGTAACCGGCGGTTTGATGCATGAGTTTTCCGGCGGTGACCAGCAGCAGACGCAGGCTGTCACGACCGTGGATTGTGGCGTGAGGAATACTGCTCATCAGGCGGTAACGATCTGAGCCGCCGTTAATTCCTTCGGCGAGAATTTTGCACACGATATGCGAGGGGGTGACGCCAAACCCGGAATAACCCTGAACGTAGAAAACGTTATTGTGCTCGCGCAGGGTGCCAATTTGCGGGAACAGGTTCGCGCTACAGGCCATCGGGCCGCCCCAGGCGAAGTCGATTTTGACATCCTTAAGATAGGGGAACACTTCCGCCAGCAGCGTACGATTCCAGGCGGCAAAATCGTTCGGCGTATATTCAAGGTAGCGCGTGGCGCTGCCGAACAGCAGGCGGTTTTCCCGCGTAATTCGGTAGTAGTTGATGACCGGGCGAATGTCGCTGAAGGCGCCGCGTAGCGGGCTGATGCGTTCGATCAGCTCATCGGAAAGGGGTTCCGTTGAGACCTGATAAGAGTAGGTCACCAGCGTCTTGTTATAGATTTCCGGCTCCAGATTATTGAGGAAGCTGTCGCAGGCCCACAGCAGTTTAGCCGCCTTCACGCTGCCCATCGCCGTGCGAACCCGCACCTCTTTGCCGTAATTCACCTCTACGACCGGAGAGGATTCGAAAATTTTCACCCCTAATGAATGCGCCGCTTTTGCCGAGCCCAGCAGCATATTCAGGGAGTGGATCTGCCCGCCGCCCATATGCTTGAGCGCGCCGCAGTAGACGTCGGAGCCCACAATTTGCTGCACATCGCTGCCGGTATAGAGCGCGATATCCTCATCCGGAGTGGCGGCCTTAAACTCTTTTTCCCACTGGCGCAGGGTCTTCAGCTGACGCTGGTTATAGGCCAGATAGCCGTAACCCGGAACAAAGTCGGCATCGATATTGTATTTCTTAATCCGTTCGCGAATGATTCCTGCACCAAGGTTCGAGATTTTAAACAGCGTCTCCAGCCCCTCTTTACCCACATGTTTTTTCACCGCTTCGATGTCGTGACCAATGCCGGCCATGACCTGGCCGCCGTTGCGGCCGGTGCCGCCGTAGCCTAAATGACGGGCTTCGAGTACGACCACGTTGGTGATGCCCTGTTCTGCCAGCTCCAGCGCAGTGTTGATACCGGAAAAGCCGCCGCCGATGATCACCACGTCGGCGTCAATATCATCCTGCAGCGCCGGAAAATGCAGCTGATATTTTTTGGTGGCGCCGTAGTAGTTCAGCGCATCGATTTTGATATTCATAGCGTTACCCTGTCTGTCTCGCCTGGCTAAGACCTCCATCACAGCATGGCGGCGGGGCGCTGAATATCGTCCGAAAGAATGACGTTCTTTAGAACGATAGGCAGTCTGTTTCTGGCGTGATGTGATGAGGAACATTTCCTGAAAAAACGGATGCCACCGATGAGCGACGTGACCTTACTTGCTGAAGTAGCAGCTTTTTTACGCCAACCGCACGGGCAGTTTATTGCCGGAGAGGCTTTGCCCGGCAACGGACCGACGCTGGCGGTGATAAACCCCGCCACTGGCAAAGCGATTGCCGGGGTAACGTCGGCGGATGTCGGGCAGGCGGATCGGGCGATGGCCAGCGCCAGCCAGGCCTTTGACTCCTGGCGTGCGATGCCGACCCTGCAGCGCGGCACGCTGCTGCTCAGGCTGGCCGATCTGCTGGCCAGCCATCGTGAGGAGCTGGCGCAGCTGGAGAGCCTGTGCTCCGGTAAAACCATCGGCCTGGCGCGAATGCTTGAGCTGGATCAGTCGGTGGCGTTCCTGCGCTACTTTGCCGGCTGGGCAGGCAAGGTCACCGGCGAAACGCTGGATGTCTCGCTCCCGTCCATGGCGGGAGAGCAGTACACGGCCTTTACTCGTCGTCAGCCGGTTGGCGTAGTGGTAGGGATCGTGCCGTGGAACTTTTCGATAATGATCGCTATCTGGAAGCTGGCGGCGGCGCTGGTGTGCGGCTGCACCATCGTGATGAAGCCGAGCGAGTATACGCCGCTGACGCTGCTGCGGGTTGCGGAGCTGGCGAAAGAGGCGGGGATCCCGGACGGGGTGATTAACGTGGTGAACGGCGCGGGCGGTGAAATCGCCCAGCGCTTGATCGCCCACCCGGCCTGCGCCAAGGTCAGCTTCACCGGTTCGGTGGCGACCGGCGAGAAAGTTCAGCATGCGGCGATCGGCGCCGGAAAACGCGTCACCCTCGAACTGGGGGGCAAAAACGCCGCGCTGTTTCTCGACGATCTCACCCCCGAGGCGATGGCGGACGGCATTATCGAAGCAGGTTATCTGAACCAGGGGCAAATCTGCGCTGCCGCCGAGCGGTTTTATCTGCCGCAGGGCAAGCTGGATGCGGTGCTGGAAATACTGAAGCAGCGCCTGTCTGCGCTGCGTCCCGGCTCACCGCTGGATGAACAGACGCTGATGGGGCCGCTGGCTAATCGGGTGCAGTTTGAGAAGGTGCTGCAGCTGATTGAAAAAGCGCGGGAAGAGGGCGACACCATTGTCTGCGGCGGTGAAGCGCTGCCCGGCGACGGCTATTTTGTCTTACCGACGGCGGTGAAGGTCCGGAGCGAAAACAGCACGCTGATGCAGGAAGAGACTTTCGGTCCGGTGTGCAGTTTTATCGGCTACCAAAGCGAAGAGGAGGCGCTGTCCCGGATTAACGCTTCGCCGTTTGGCCTGGCCGCCAGCGTCTGGTCGGAGAACATCCGCAAGGCGCTGCGCTATTCCGACGCGATTAACGCCGGAATTGTCTGGGTGAATATGCACACCTTTCTCGATCCGGCGGTGCCGTTTGGCGGCATGAAAGGGTCGGGGATTGGCCGCGAGTTCGGCAGCGCCTTTATCGATGATTACACCGAACTCAAATCGGTGATGGTACGCTATTAGTCCGGCGCCATCGGCCGCTATAGTGCTGAAGCGATCGTATATCGGGCCGTGCGATTTGTCGGATGTGGCCCGTATTTTCCCTTACCCCGTACGGTCAGCGCGCGGGGTCTGTCGTTTTCTCCCGCTCGTGAGAGCCGCTCCCCCCATAAGAACGCCTTGTTTTCAGCAGATTATCGCTTTTGCGCGGGTCGGTTGTGATTAGGCTTGCACGCTATAAGATAATGAGTATAGTTCTCATTCTTCTTTTTGTTTGCAGGCTAAGAATGGACTAACCTGCGCCAGTGAGCCGCTCACAAGGAAACAGCGAAGGCGTAGGGTGGGGTTCAGTCTTGCTATGCCGGAACAACATAATATCGGCGAAGAGCTACCACCGGTTTATTGATTTTGTTAAGGATTTCAATGATGAAATACACCATTCCGGTATTAGCTCTGGTCATTTCTGCCGTCTTAAGCGGCTGCGCCACACCCCCTTCCACTAAGGTAACCCCGCCGGTCGCCGAGAAAAACGCCGTTACCGTCATACAGCCGCTCAAACGTCAACTGGCCGAGGGGCTGTACGAAATGGCGCTCAGCCCACGGGGCGATGCGCTGTACGTGGCCAGCGCCGAAGGTTTTAAAGACGTGCAGGGCGGGGCGGTCTATAAGCTCGACCCGAAAACGCTGAAGACCATCGGCCTGAGCTACACCGACCTGAAAAACTTTGCCGTCCAGATAACGCCGGATGGCAAAACGCTGTTCGTCACCAACTCGCTTGACGGCGGCATCAGCGCCATTGACACCGCCACCGGCAAAGTCAAAAAGCGCCTGCTGTTTAGCGAGCGCAACGAGAAGGGGCTGCCGTACGGCGCGCGCCAGATCCTGCTGCTGAATAATACCCTCTACGTGGGTGCCGTTGCCGATCCGGCGCAAATCTGGGTGGTTGATGCCAATACGCTGAAGCTGAAAGCGCGGATTAAAAATACCGGCAAATGGATGACCGGCCTGCACTATTCCGCGCAAACCGGACGTCTGTATGCAGCCAACGGCGGCGGGGAAATCCTCGTAATCAACCCGCGCAATAACCGCATTGAACAGCGCTGGAAGCCGCTGGGCGACAAGCCGGCGCTGCTGCTGAATATCGCCGAAGACAGCGAGACCGGCCGCCTGTTCGTCACCGATAACTCAAAAGCGAAAACCACTCTGGTGCTGGATATTCACAGCGGCAAGGTGATTAAGCAGCTCGACCTGGGCGACTCGCTGGCGGTGCTGTTCAACCCGAAACGCAATGAGATTTATATCTCCCAGCGCGAGTCCGGCAAGGTTATCAGCCTCGATGGCACTACCTATGCGCTGAAAAAACAGTGGGATATCCCCGTGAATCCAAACAGCCTGTTGCTTGATGCCGAGGGGCAGACGCTGTTTGTGACCGTTAAACAACCGTTCAACAAAGATCACTCCACCAAAGGTCCGGACAGCGTTGTCCGCATCGACCTGAACGCGCAATAAAAAATTCTGGCCCGGCAGCGGGCCATTTGTTCCATTTATCTTCATCACGGACTCATTATGCACATCACGTCTTCCCCATTCCCGCTGCGCAAAACGCTGCTGGCGTTAACCATTGGCGCCATTACCCAGAGCGCTGTAGCTGCAGACAACACCGCGGATAGCAACAAAAACGAAGAGGTTATGCTCGTTCAGGCGACCGAAGGCAGCGATTTTAAAGCCGGCGGCGACCTGGTGGTACCGGCCTTCCTTGACGGACAAATTGCCCACGGCGGCCGTATCGGTATGCTTGGCGAACAAAAGGCGATGGATGTGCCGTTTAGCGTTATCGGCTATACCTCGAAACTGATTCAGGACCAGCAGGCGCAAACTATCGCCGAGGTGATCGGTAATGACGCCGGCGTACAGGCGGTGCAGGGCTACGGTAACTTTGCCGAAACCTATCGCATTCGCGGGTTTAAGCTGGATGGCGATGATATGACCATGGGCGGCCTGGCGGGCGTGGTGCCGCGTCAGGTGATGGATACCCAGATGCTGGAGCGCGTTGAAGTCTTCAAAGGGGCTAACGGTCTGCTCAATGGCGTCGCCAGCAGCGGCGTCGGCGGGATGATCAACCTCGAACCGAAACGTGCGGATGATGTGCCGACCACCCGCGTTGGCGTGGACTATACCGCTGATTCTCAGGTCGGCGGCAGCCTCGACCTTGGCCGTCGCTTTGGCGAAGATAATCAGTTTGGCGCCCGGGTGAACCTGGTTCACCGCGAAGGTGAGGGCGCGGTTGATAATGACCGGCGCCGCACGACGCTGGGGTCACTGGGGCTGGATTATCGCGGCGACCGTTTGCGCTCCTCTCTTGATTTCGGCTATCAGAAAAAGACGTTCCATGGCGGAACGATGGGGATCAATATCAGCGGCGTCGATTTTGTTCCTGCGCTGCCGGATAACAGCAAAAACTACAGCCAGAAGTGGGGCTATAGCGATATAGAAAGCGAATTCGGTATGGCCAAAGCCGAGTATGACCTGACCAACAGCTGGACGTTGTACAGCGCCCTCGGCGGCCAGCACTCGCATGAAACCGGCACCTATAGCGCGCCGAAGCTGGTTAACGACAACGGCGATGCTACCGTCGGGCGTCTGGATACCAACCGCATCATCGACTCGATCAGCGGAATGGGCGGTGTACGGGGTAATTTCAACACCGGGGTTATCTCTCATCAGGTCAACGTCGGCTATGCCGCCCAGGTCAGAACCGATGCCACCGCCTGGCGTATGTCGGCGAAAAACCCGACCACCAATATCTATGACAACCATGATGTGGCGATGCCGGATAACGCCTATTTTGGCGGCAACTACTTCGACCCGCTCACCACGTCACGCAGCCGTACCCAGGGCTGGCTGCTGAGCGACACGCTAGGCTTCTTTGATAACAGCCTGCTGCTCACCGCCGCCGCGCGTCATCAGAAAGTGGTGGTGCGTAACTACAGCAACAAAACCGGTCTGGAAGATACGTCTTCCCGCTATACCCAGAGCCGCTGGACGCCGACGGTGGGTCTGGTCTACAAGCCGTGGGAGACGCTGTCGCTGTACGCCAACCACACCGAGGCGCTGCAGCCGGGGAGCGTGGCGCCAAATACCGCGACAAATGCCGGGCAGAGCACCGGGATCGCTCATTCGAAACAGGATGAGGTTGGGGTAAAAATTGATTATGGCACCCTGGGGGGATCGCTGGCGCTGTTTGAAATTAAAAAGCCTAACGCTATCTCCGATGCTAACGGCTACTACGGTCTGGATGGCGAGCAGCGTAACCGCGGCGTCGAACTGAACATCTTCGGCGAACCGACGCTAGGCCTGCGCCTGAACGGCAGCGTTCAGTGGCTGGATCCGGAGCAAACCAAAACGGCGAAGGGTATCAACGATGGTAAAGATGCCATCGGCGTTTCTCGCTTCTACGCGGTGTTAGGCGCGGAGTATGACATCAAGCCGGTTGACGGGCTGACGGCCACCGCACGGGTGAACCACACCGGTTCACAGTATGCCGACGCGGCGAACAGCAAAAAACTCGACAGCTATACGACCCTCGATTTGGGCGTGCGCTACCGTCTGGCGCTGAACCAGAATCAAAACCAGATGGTCCTGCGTGCCGGGGTGGATAATGTGACCAATGAGAACTACTGGTCAGGTATTGATGATACCGGCACCTATCTGTTCCAGGGCCAGCCACGTACCGTTAAAGTATCGATGAGCTACGATTTCTGATCCTAACATTCGGGGCGGGACAACGCCGCTCGCCCCTTCTGTGTATCCCTTTTCCGCCGTTCGTCACCATCCCTTGCCGCGCAATCAACGCATCTGCAACTTGAAGTCGGGCGAGCAGAAGTGTTAAAAGGTGCCCCTTCATAAAAACTCACAGGGGAAAGACGTGAAAGACGCGTCAACGCAGTCAGATGCCACAGCGGAGAGCGGCCCGACGCTTCATCGCGGTTTACAGAACCGACATATTCAGCTCATTGCCCTCGGCGGCGCTATCGGTACCGGCCTGTTTCTCGGTATCGGACCGGCGATTCAGATGGCCGGGCCGGCCGTCCTGATCGGCTATGCCGTCGCCGGGATCGTCGCTTTTCTGATCATGCGCCAGCTTGGCGAAATGGTGGTCGAAGAGCCCGTATCCGGCTCCTTTGCCCACTTCGCGTATAAATACTGGGGCCCGTTTGCCGGTTTTCTCTCCGGCTGGAACTACTGGGTGATGTTTGTGCTGGTGGGGATGGCTGAGCTCACCGCCGCCGGCATCTATATGCAGTACTGGCTTCCGGATGTGCCGACCTGGGTCTGGGCGGCGGCCTTCTTTGTCATCATCAATGCCGTTAACCTCGTTAACGTTCGCCTGTATGGCGAGGCGGAATTCTGGTTTGCCTTAATTAAAGTGCTGGCGATTATCGGCATGATTGGCTTTGGCCTGTGGATGTTGTTTGGCGGCCACGGCGGCAGCAAAGCCGGATTTGACAACCTGTGGCGCCACGGCGGTTTCTTCGCCACCGGCTGGCATGGCCTGGTGATGTCTCTGGCGGTGATTATGTTCTCTTTCGGCGGCCTGGAGCTGATTGGTATTACCGCCGCCGAAGCGCAAAATCCGGAAAAGAGCATTCCGAAGGCGGTAAACCAGGTGGTGTACCGTATTCTGCTGTTTTATATCGGTTCGCTGGTGGTGCTGCTGGCGCTCTATCCGTGGGTGGAAATCAAGTCCGACAGCAGCCCGTTTGTGATGATTTTTCATAATCTTGACAGTAACGTGGTAGCTTCTGCACTTAACTTCGTCATTCTGGTGGCATCGCTGTCGGTCTACAACAGCGGCGTTTACTCCAACAGCCGCATGCTGTTCGGTCTGTCGGTACAGGGCAATGCGCCGAAGTTTCTGGCCCGCGTCAGCAAACGCGGCGTGCCGGTCAATTCGCTGATCCTCTCCGGGGTGATTACCTCGCTGGTGGTGCTGCTGAACTATCTGCTGCCGCAGAAAGCGCTGGGTCTGCTGATGGCGCTGGTAGTGGCAACGCTGCTGCTGAACTGGATCATGATCTGCATGGCGCACCTGAAGTTCCGCGCGGCCCAGCGTCGAAAAGGGCGGGAGCCGAAGTTCAAAGCGCTGCTGGCACCGGGCGGCAACTACCTCTGTATTGCCTTCCTTGCGCTGATTCTGGTGCTGATGTGCACCATCGACGGGATGCGCCTGTCGGCCATTCTGCTGCCGGTATGGATCCTGTTCCTGTTTATCGTCTTTAAGCTGCTGCGCCGTCCGGCGTAATGCCTCCTTGCCCCGGCCTTCGCCGGGGCGTTCTGCCTTTTATTGTGATCGTCTTCGCGCTTAGCGTAATTAGCGCAGGATCTTCTTTTTGTAATCGATTACTTTTTATTTCGTGACGTTTTGTAATCGATTACTTTTTGAGGGCGGACAAAATGGTATCAACGACGGAAGGACGTGAAAGCGTTGGCGTGCAGCACCGGTTTCTGGTGCCGCGCCTGGCGTTAATGATGTTTATGCAGTTCTTTATCTGGGGAAGCTGGTCGGTGACCCTGGGGCTGGTGATGACGCGCTACGATATGGCGCTGCTGATTGGCGATGCGTTCTCTGCCGGGCCTATTGCCTCGATTTTGTCGCCGTTTGTGCTGGGGATGCTGGTCGATCGCTTCTTTGCTTCGCAGAAAGTGATGGCGGTGATGCACCTGGCGGGAGCCGCGATCCTGTGGTTCGTCCCCCAGGCGCTGGTCGCGCACAATGGCGCGCTGCTTATCGGCCTGCTGTTTGGCTATACGTTGTGCTATATGCCGACGCTGGCGCTGACCAACAATATCGCTTTCCACAGCCTGAATAATGTTGATAAAACCTTCCCGGTGGTGCGCGTCTTTGGCACCATCGGCTGGATTATTGCCGGGATTTGTATTGGCGTGAGCGGAATTTCCGATACCACGGCTATCTTTAATCTGGCGGCGCTGTGTTCGGTCTTACTGGCCCTCTACAGCCTGACTTTGCCGCATACGCCGGCAGCGGCGAAAGGCATTCCGCTGAAGTTTCGCGACCTGCTCTGCGCCGATGCGTTTGCGCTGCTCAAGACGCGCCATTTCTTTATTTTCTCGCTCTGCGCCACGCTGATCTCGATTCCGCTGGGGACCTACTATGCCTACACCGCCTCCTGGCTGGCGGATGCCGGCGTGGCGGATGTCAGCACCGCGATGTCATTTGGGCAGATGTCGGAAATCGCGTTTATGCTGGTGATCCCGCTGCTGTTTCGCCGTCTCGGGGTCAAGTACATGCTGCTGGTCGGGATGGTGGCGTGGTTTGTGCGCTATGCCTTCTTTGCCCTTGGAGTGAGCGAAGAGGGGCGCTTCCTGCTCTATCTCGGCATCCTGCTGCACGGCGTGTGCTACGACTTCTTTTTTGTCGTCGGCTTTATCTATACCGACCGCGTGGCGGGGGAGAAGGTCAAAGGCCAGGCGCAAAGCATGATCGTCATGTTTACCTACGGCATCGGGATGCTATTGGGATCGCAAATTTCCGGCGCGCTGTATAACCAGCTGGTGGCCGGGCAGACCGTACCGCAGGCGTGGGTCACCTTCTGGTGGATCCCGGCGGTGGCCGCGGCGGTTATCGCGCTGATTTTCCTTTTCTCTTTCCAGTATCGCGAGAAAGAGCAGTATTAACTATCAGGAGGGGGTATGAAAACGATGAAGGGACCGGGGATTTTTCTGGCGCAGTTTATCGGCGCGCAGGCGCCGTTTAACACCCTGGACGGGATCGCCGCCTGGGCCGCCGGACTGGGCTATCAGGCGCTACAGATCCCGTGTAATCATCCGGCTATTTTTGATGTTGAACGGGCGGCGATGAGCCAGACCTACTGCGATGAGATTCGCGGGCGACTGGCGGAACATGGTCTGACCATCAGCGAGCTCTCAACCCATCTGGAAGGGCAGCTGGTGGCGGTTCATCCGGCCTATGACGCGGCGTTCGACGCCTTTGCCCCCGCCGCGCTACGCGGAAATCCGCCGGCACGCCAGCAGTGGGCGGTGGAAAAAGTACGTCAGGCGGCGGTGGCTTCGGCGCGCTTAGGCCTGCAGGCCCATGCGACATTTTCCGGATCGCTGGCGTGGCCTCTGTTTTATCCCTGGCCGCCGCATAATCCGTCACGAATTGATGAGGCGTTTGATGAACTGGCGCGGCGCTGGCGTCCGCTCCTCGATCTATACGATGAGCAGGGGATCGATCTTTGCTATGAAATTCATCCGGGTGAGGATCTGCACGATGGCGTGACTTTTGAACGTTTCCTGCAGCGGGTAGATAACCATCCGCGCTGCAATATGCTCTACGATCCCAGCCATTTGCACCTCCAGCAGATGGACTACCTGGCGTATATCGATATCTACCATTCGCGGATCAAAGCCTTTCATGTCAAAGATGCCGAGTTTCGTCGCGACGGCCGCAGCGGCGTGTACGGCGGCTATCAGAACTGGCTGCAGCGGGCGGGGCGCTTTCGCTCGCCCGGGGATGGGCAAATTGATTTCAAGAGCATTTTCAGCAAGCTGACCGAGTACGACTTTGACGGCTGGGCGGTGCTGGAGTGGGAGTGCTGCCTGAAGGAGGCGGAGGCCGGCGCGCGCGAAGGCAGCGAATTTATCCGCCGCCATATTATTCCCGTCTCCGAACGGGCGTTTGATGATTTCGCCAGCGGTCGCGAGGGGCAAGCATGATTCAGGTTGGCATTGTTGGGACTGGATTTATTGGTCCGGCGCATATTGAAGCGCTGCGCCGGGTCGGGGACATCGAGGTGGTGGCGCTGTGCGACAGCAATCTGGCGCAGGCGCAGCAAAAAGCGCGGCAGCTGAATGTGGCTCATGCTTATGGTCAGGTTGAGGAACTCCTGGCACATCCCGGTTTACAGGTGGTACATAACTGCACGCCGAACCACCTGCACGCGAAGATTAACCGCCAGGCGTTGCACGCCGGGCTGCATCTGTTCTCGGAAAAACCGCTGTGCATGCTTCCGGATGAGGCGCGTGAACTGGTCACGCTGGCGGAGAAGGCGGGGGTGGTGCACGGCGTAAGCTTCGTCTATCGCCAGTTCGCGATGGTCCAGCAGGCCGCCAGCATGATGCGCGCCGGGCAGGTCGGACGGCTTTTTTCGGCGCACGGCAGCTATTTGCAGGACTGGATGGTGCAGCAAAGTGACTATAACTGGCGGGTGGAGTCGGCGCTGGGCGGCGCTTCGCGGGCGGTGGCGGATATCGGCTCCCACTGGTGCGACACGGTGCAGTTTATGACCGGCAGGCGCATCACCGAGGTGATGGCGGATCTTTCTATCGTCTGGCCGACGCGCCACGCGGCCGTTTCCGGCGAGTCCACCTTCAGCCAGACGGGGGAATCTCCGCGTTTTGAGGTGCGCGAGGTAGATACGGAAGATATGGGGTCCGTGCTGTTTCGCTTTGATGACGGCAGCAAAGGCTGTTTTACCGTTTCTCAGGTCAGCGCCGGAAGAAAGAACCGCCTGGCGGTTGAAATTAACGGCAGCCGCTGTTCGCTGGCGTGGGATCAGGAGCTTCCGCAGCGGCTGTGGATTGGCCAGCGCGCGCAGCCAAATCAGCTGCTCAGCGATGACCCGAGTCTGATGCAGGCGGACATCGCCGCCAGCGCCCACTTCCCCGGCGGGCATAATGAGGGGTGGCCGGACGCCTTCAAGAATATGATGTTGAGCTTCTATCAGGCGGTACGCGCCGGGACGATGCCGGCAGCCGACGAACGGCGTTTCGCCTCATTTTATGAAGGGGCGGATGTGATGTATATCGTTGACGCGATTTTGCAAAGCCATCGGCAGCAGCGCTGGGTCAGCGTCAGGCGATAGGCGGCAGGTTGTGCGCCACTCCGGTGGCGCGCAATGACTTATTTTACGCCGAGATACCCGTCCAGATAGGCGGCGGAAAGTTCGTTGCCGAACAGCACCGCGTCTTTATTCTCCATGTCATTATTCCAGCTATCGCTGGCATTGCCGGTGAAGGTGTGTTGTGACCGGGTACCCTTCATAACCTGCTGCTTAATGGAATCGGCATTGCGTCGGGCATCGCTTTCGCTGACGCCGGCGGTTCGGTCCTGTTTGCCGCGGTTATAGATCTCGGTGAAGGTCGGCAGATTTAAGCGGTAATTTTCCTGCCGGTTAACGGCAAAATTACCGCCGACAAAATCAGAACGATGGGCGACAAAATAGTACGCATGGCGCTCCGGCGATGATTTTGAGGCGGTGCAGCCGGTGAGGGCGGCGAGAGAACCGCCGAGGACAAGCAGTGCGACTTGAATTTTCATTGATGACATCATCCCTAACGTATTGATAGTAAGCTTTTATAATTATCGGCGCCCGAGCGCGGTGTTTATGTTACCTGAAAAATCATCGCGCTTAACGCGCAAGGATAATAGCCCTGATAATTAATAGTTTTCCATCACGATGCGTAGGGGCATCAGTGGGCTGGCGCGCGCCCCGCTGCACACCGACGGCCCGTTTATGGTAGCCTGCGCATTATTCCCCTTATCCCAGGAAGTGCCGCCTTTATGTCAATTCAGAAAATCGCCCGTCTGGCGGGTGTCTCAGTGGCAACCGTATCGCGGGTGCTGAATAACAGCGATACCGTTAAACCGAAGAACCGCGAACGCGTGCTGCAGGCGATTAAAGAGAGCAACTATCAGCCTAACCTGCTGGCCCGCCAGCTGCGGACGGCACGGAGCTATATGATTCTGGTGATGGTGTCGAATATTGCGAACCCGTTTTGTGCGGAAGTGGTGAAGGGCATTGAAGAGGAGGCGGAGAAGCACGGCTACCGTATTTTACTGTGTAATTCCGGGTCCGATCTGGCGCGCTCGACTTCCGGGCTGAGGCTGCTGTCGGGGAAAGTGGTCGACGGGATTATTACGATGAACGCGCTCTCCAGTCTGCCGGAACTGACGATGATGATCGGTGATGCGCCGTGGGTACAGTGCGCCGAGTATGCCGATGCCGGCAGTATCTCCTGCGTCGGCATTAACGACATCGATGCGGCGCAGGGGGCGGTATCGCGGCTGGCGGAGAGCGGTCATCGGCGCATTGCCCTGATTAACCACGATCTGAGCTATCGCTATGCCCGCCTGCGCGAGCGCGGCTATAAAAACGTACTGCATGTGCGTGAACTGGCCTGGCAGCAGGTGGCTTATGCCAGCGACCTCAGCGCCGCCGCCGGTAAAGCGGCAATGGAAACGCTGCTGGCCTCCAGAGAGCGGCCGGATGCGGTATTTGCCGTCGCCGACTCGCTGGCGGCGGGCGCCCTGCGGGCGATCGCCCAGGCCGGACTGCGGGTGCCGGACGATATTGCGGTCATGGGATTTGATGGTACGGAGCTGGCGGAGATGGTCTCGCCGCAGCTGACCACCGTGGAACAGCCGTCGCGCGACATTGGCCGTACGGCGGTGACCCTGCTGCTGAAGAAAATCGACAACCCGGAGGCCACCGCCGAACGGGTGATGATGGACTGGCGCATCATTGCCCGCGCCAGTGCCTGAGCCTTACCCTTACCCGTGATTTGCCGCAGCCAGCGAACGTATATCGTTGCCGGTCGGTGACTGGTGGATACGCAGCCCGAATTCGTCCACCACGGCGAAAATGTGGTCAAAAATATCCGCCTGGATACTTTCATATTCTGCCCATACCACGGTGCTGGTGAAGCAGTAGATCTCAATCGGCAGGCCGTTGGCGTCCGGCGCCAGCTGGCGCACCATCATCGTCATATCTTTGCGCAGCCGCGGGTGGTTGCGCAGATACTCCTGTAAATAGGCGCGGAAGGTGCCGATATTGGTCATCTTGCGCAGGTTCAGCACCGAATGGTCGGCGGCGTTTTGCTGGTTCCACTCGCTGATCTCCTGATGACGCGAGTCCATATAGGGCTTAAGCAGCCGGGCCTGAATTAAGCGCTGCTGCTCCCGCTCATCGAGAAAATGGATACTGGTGGTATCAATATTCAGGCTGCGCTTAATGCGGCGCCCGCCGGAGGCGGACATCCCGCTCCAGTTTTTAAAGGAGTCGGAGACCAGCGACCAGGTAGGAATCGTGGTGATGGTATTGTCCCAGTTACGGACTTTCACCGTGGTGAGGCCAATATCAATGACCGCGCCGTCGGCGCCGTATTTCGGCATTTCCAGCCAGTCACCGAGCTTCAGCATGTCGTTGGCGGAAAGCTGAATGCCGGCAACCAGACCCAGGATCGGGTCTTTAAATACCAGCATCAGTACCGCGGCCATGGCGCCGAGGCCGCTGATCAATATCGCCGGCGACTGGCCAATCAGTAATGAGATCACCAGGATGCCGATAATAATCGCGCTGACCAGCTTAATGCCCTGGAATATCCCCTTCAGCGGCAGCTGGGATGCGGTGGCGAATTTCTGCGATAAATTGAAGACCACATCGAGCAGTGAAAAGAAAGACAGCAGGGCATAGATCATGACCCACAGCTGGGCGCAGGTGGTCAATATATTGGCGGCTTCACTGCCTTTTTGCAGCCACAGCACCGCCTGCACATTGACGATAATCCCTTGCAGGGTAAAGGCCAGCCGGTGAAACAGTTTGTTCTGGGTGATGATTTGCAGCCACAAATGGCTGCTGGCCTGCGCGCGCTTTTCGAAGGCGCGCAGCACGCCTTTATGCAAAATAAAATGAACGACAATGGCGGTCAGTAAAATAATGCCGAAGATAATAATGAGTGAAGTGGTGGGGGTAATTTCGATGCCTAAGGCGGCAATTTGTGAGATTAATTCCTGCATAACGTCTCCTGTACATCCAGCGGTAATGATGACCGCTGGATGTACATTATGCAAATCAGGCGTCATGCAATGATGGATTATGAGGCGGTAGCCACCGGACGAATATTGAGATGATGGCGCAGCCGCAGGGCAATCGCGCCTAAGAGCAGCATCATTGCCACCTCCACGGCCAGGAAATCGATCAGCGCCTGCGGATAGGTGCCGCCGCCGCGTTGAGCGAGGGTTAAAAACAGCGAGCCGAGAATTGCCGGACCTAATCCCAGCGTCGCCTGCTGCAGGGTGCTGAGAATGGCGCTCCCGGCACCGGCATCGCTGGCGCTGATATCGCGCATGCCAATGCGATAAAAACTGTTAACGATCAGCGCCTGGCCGTAGCCGATAAGCGCGGTAGAGGGCACCATCGCCAGCGACGAGGTGTGAGCGCCGAAGTGACCGAAGGTCGCCATCAGCAGCAGCAGACCGGCTATCTGCACTACCAGCCCAATCAGCAGAATACGTCCCATGCTGAAGCGGGCAATCAGCTTCGGCGCGTACAGCGCAGAGAGGAAATAGGCCACGCCGAGGGCGATAAAGCTGTTGCCTGACTGCCATGGCGCCATGCCGAGACCGGCCTGCATGGTCAGCGCCATGCAGAACATAAAGCCGGACCAGGCGCTGAAGAACAGCAGGGCGATAGCCATGCCAAAGCGAATGCTGGTGAGTTTCAGCAGACGGGGCGGCAGCAGCGGCTGTTCGCCGCGCTGCTGCTTACGCAACGCGCTGGCCCGCATCCAGATCAGCAGCGGCAGCACGGCCACCAGCAAAAGCTGGAGCGTCCACGGCCAGTGAAGTTCCGGCCCCAGCGCCATCGGAAACAGCAGACAGCAGAGGATCAGCGCCAGGCTGAAGGTGCCCTGCCAGTCGATAGCCGAATGGGCTTCGCGGCGGGTTTCCGGGACATAGCGGGGGCTAAACGCCAGCACCAGCAGGCAGATCGGGACATTGATAAAGAACGCGTTGCGCCAGCCCAGGCCGGCGATATCCGCCGAGACCAGCCAGCCGCCGCCCATCTGCCCGACGATAAAAGCAATCCCACCAATCCCGCCATACAGACTGATCGCGCGCGCATGGGCGCTGCCTTTCAACGTCACATGCAGGGTGGTGAGGATTTGCGGCACAATCAGCGCCGCGCCCGCGCCTTGCAGCGTGCGGGCCGCCAGCAGCCCGCCGATGGAGTTGGCCATGCCGCACAGCAAAGAGGCGAGGCCAAAAAGCGCGACCCCCCACATAAACAGACGGCGGCGGCCGTAGTTATCGCCCAGTTTGCTGCCCATCGCCAGGCACACCGCAAAAGAGACGCCGTAGAGCGCGACGATCAGCTCCAGCTGGGTGGCGCTGGCATCCAGTGAATGGGTAATAGAGTCCAGCGCCACGTTGGTAATTGAGGTGTCGATCAGCGGCAGCATCTGGCCGGTCAACAGAAGCAGTAACCCGGCGCGGCCGGGTGAAACAGCAGACGAATTCATCGGATCTCTCCATTGCGTCATTCAGCGGATGGCCGTAGCATTACCGATAAATTAAACGGGTACCAGTTCCTGTCTATACTGGTATTGGTACTACCATGCTGGAGTCAATATGACGGGAATGCCGCAACGTGAAACGGTGCCGATAGCGCCCGACGATAGCCGTAAGCAGCTGGGCGCCTTTCTGCGCTCCCGGCGTGAAAGCCTTGATCCGCAGCGTCTTGGCCTGCCGCGAGTAGGGCGGCGGCGCACGCCCGGGCTGCGCCGGGAAGAGGTGGCGATGCTGGCCGATGTCGGCGTGACCTGGTATACCTGGCTGGAACAGGGGCGGGAGGTTAATCCGTCGGAATCGGTACTGGTGGGCGTCGCGAATGCGCTGCAGTGCAGTCCGCTGGAGACGCGCCATCTGTTCGTGCTGGCCGGTCTGACGCCGCCGGAAACCACGCAGGTCAACGTATGTGAAGGGATCGCTCCGGGGACCCGGCGGATGCTCGATAGCCTGATGCCGCAGCCGGCCAGCATCCAGAAACCCAATTTCGATATCGTGGCGTGGAACGACAGTTTTTGTCGGCTGATGGGCGTCGATTTTACCGCGCTTCCCGAAGAAAACCGTAACTGTATTTATCTCTATCTCACCCACGAGACCTGGCGCAGCCGTATTGAAAATCGCGATGTGCTGCCGACGTTTGTCTCCTATTTCCGCGCGGCCATGGCCGAACACCGGGGCGACCCGCTGTGGGAAAATAAGCTGGCGCGCTTTTTTGCCGCCTCCGCCGAATTTGAAACGCTGTGGCATCAGCGTTATGACGTCCGCGGCGTGGAAAATCAGGTGAAGAATTTCAATCATCCCCAGCTCGGACGCTTTAGTCTGCAGCAGATGTACTGGTATTCCGCCCCGCGTAATGGCTCCCGGCTGCTGGTGTACCTGCCGATGGACGACGCCGGCGAGCAGGCGCTGGCATGGCTGGATAAACAGGATTCTCTCTTATAGCGACAGGGAACGCAGATGAACGTAACCAGGAAACAACAGCGGGTGATTCAGCAGGCGCTGGATGAATGGCAGGCCGCGGGGGAGTTGAGCCACGCGGAAAGCCAGCGGCTGGCGGGCACTTTGCGCGTCAGCACCTTTGACTGGCAGCGACTGAGCCGCTATGCCTTCTGGACGGCGCTGGCCTGCCTGCTGATCGCGCTGGGCAGCCTGTTCGCCGATAGTGAACTGATTGCCTGGCTGATGAGCCTGTTCAGCGACTCGGCGCTGGCGCGGATTGCGCTGCCTGCGGCGGTGGCGCTGGTTTGCTACCTCTGGGGATTCCGTCGCCAGCGGCAGGCCTCGCACTGGCACTACAGCAGTGAGGCGATTTTGTTTGTCGGCGTGGTGTTTACCGCGCTGGCGCTGTGGCAACTCGGCGTGCGGCTGGATGACGGCAGCGGCCATATTGCGCCACTGTTTCTGGTCGGCTGCGCTATTTATGGTGCTATCGGCCTGGCGGCCCGTTCCGGGCTGGTGTGGCTGTTCTTCCTGCTGGCGCTGGGCAACTGGTTCGGAGCGGAAACCGGCTACCTGGCGGGATGGGGGGCCTACTGGCTGGGCATGAACTATCCGCTGCGTTTTGTGCTGTTCGGTGGCGTGCTGCTGGCGCTCTGTTTTATGCTGCAAAAGTGGCTGCTTCAGCGCCGGCTGTTTACCGTCAGTAAGGCCATGGGCCTGACGTATCTGTTTATCGCGCTATGGATTCTGTCGATTTTTGGCTATCGGGATCCCGACGCCTGGTACAGCATTTCACCGCTGCAGCAGCTGCCGTGGGCGCTGTTATTCGGCGTCGCGGCGGGCGTCTGTATTTATATCAGTCTGAAAACGGATGACGGAATGCTGCGCGGTTTTGGCCTGACCTTCCTGGCTATCAATCTCTATACGCGTTTCTTCGAGTTTTTCTGGGACGGGATGCACAAGGTGCTGTTCTTCCTGATCCTCGCCGTTTCGCTGGCGGTGATTGGCCGCTATGCAGAACGAATCTGGCACGCCGGCGAGCGGCGTGCGCGGGGAGATTAAATCTCGGTGATGGTGGTCGCCTGCGGCAGGCGTGATTTCGGCAGCGTGGCGTTGAAATCTTCCACGCTGTGGTGGCCGACCGGAACGATAACCACGCTGGTAAAGCCCTGTGCGGTCAGGTCAAATTCGGCGTCAAGAATCGCGGCGTCGAACCCTTCAACCGGCACGGCGTCCAGCCCCATTGCCGCGACGCCGAGCAGGAAGTTGCCGACGTTGAGGTAAACCTGCTTCGCCATCCAGTGGTTGTCGTCATGCAGATCTTTACGGTGCATATCGGCAAAGAAAACGCGGCCTTTGTGGTTAGCGGCTTTGGCTTCCGGAGTAGCGAAACGTCCGTCGGCCTCTTCCTGGTCCACCACGCGCTCCAGCCAGGCGTCGTCCATGGCGGTTTTGGCACAGAAAACCACGACATGAGAAGCATCAAGAATTTTACGTTCGTTGAAAACATAGGTGCCGCTGGCGGCTTTCGCCACCCGTGCTTTCCCTTCATCCGTGCTGGCAACGATAAAGTGCCACGGCTGGGAGTTGGTGCTCGACGGGCTGTATTGCAGCAATGTTTTCAGCTTTTCCGCTTCTTCAGCCGTCAGTTTTTTTGTGGCATCGAAGGCTTTTGTGGAGTGACGCTTTAAGGCAACGGAGACGATATCCATAACTCTTCCTCACGGTTTATGCTCAAGATAATTCGAGTTTACAGCCCCTTACGGGGCGTTTAGTGGGAGAAGAGTACAGCGAAGGCGGGGAAATGATAAGAGACAAAAATGCGATAACACTTATCGCGCTAGCCTGAAAATCCTTCCGGACGGAGCCGAATCCGCTCTTTTTTTGTCAGCTTATTCACCACCTGATTCCATGAATCATCGATAAGTTCGGCCAGCAGATCCTCACTGATATCCTCGCCGGGGACGACGGTGATCCAGTGTTTTTTGTTCATGTGATATCCCGGCTCAATACTGCGGTAAATCTCCCGATTGAGCAGCGATTTTTGCGGATCGGCTTTCAGATTCACCAGCGCCCGACCGCGAAGGGTCATGGTGAGCATAAAAATGCGCCCGCCAACTTTGAACACGTCATACTCCGGGCCGAACGGCCAACAGTGTTCGGTAAACGGATAGCTGAGCGCAATCCGGTGGGCGCTGGCGTGCAGCGAAGCGCGGTCCATCAGGCGTCGTTCTCGTGAAGCGCTTGCCACATGGTCTCAAAACCGAGGGCGATCAGCTCGCGGGCGCGCTGCGGATCGTGGCTGGCAAATTCGATAGTGGTTTCCGCCAGCGAAAGAAACAGGGCGTCGCCAAAGGCGCTGTAGGCGTCGCTGAGAAAGACCGGCTTGACCGATAGCTGACACATTTCGTTGAGCTCGGGGAACATCTCTCTCACGCGGGTTCGGGTTTCATCGGTGATGCGTTCGCTGAGCGCCATCCGGCGAATCGCCTTGTGCTCCATCGGGTGGCGAATACTCCAGTCGATATAGCTGTCCCAGATATTGCGGGCGTTCTCTTTCGGCCGTTTTTCGTTTGGCGTCAGTCCGGAGACCATCGCTTTAACTAACCCCGACTTGATCGAGAGGTACAGTTCGTTGAGTAACTCATCCTTGGTGGCGAAATAGCGGAACAGCGTCCCCTCGGCAACCCCGGCGCTACGGGCAATAGCCGATGTTGAGGCGGCGATACCCGACTGGGCAAAGGCGGCCGTTGCGGCCTCCAGCAACGCTTGTTTTTTATCTTCACTCTTAGGACGAGCCACTACATTTTACCTCACGCGAAATCAAACCCCGATCTAACCACGCCATGTCATGGCACTGCAACGGTGGATGTTAAAAAATTGAAAATCGTCTTGACGACTTTCATATTCGTCTTAATAATGAGTGCTTACTCACTCATAATCAAGTTATATCACTAAACTCTCATAATAGGGAGTTTCATCTGGTCAGGTTATGAACCGTGTCACTTTCAGCGTGGTCGCCATTATGTTATTAGCCTCAGCAACAGCTTTGCCGTTTGTCTTAAATGCCGGGTTTGGCCGGGCGCCGCAGGGCGCGCAGCTCAGTCTGGTGGAACAGTCGCCACACTATCGCGATGGCCAGTTTCATAATCAGCTCCCCACGCCGGGCTTCACCGGGCAGAAAAATATGCTGGCCGCCTGGTGGGAGTTTCTGGTGACTAAACGCGAAAATGCCCGTCCCGCGCAGCCGTTGCCGCTGGTCAATACCGATCTCGCCAGCCTGCCGATCGGGCAGGATACGATGGTGTGGCTCGGCCACTCCTCCTGGTATGTGCAGCTGGCGGGGAAACGCATCCTGATTGACCCGGTCTTCAGCGACTATGCCGCACCGTTCTCATTTATTAATAAAGCTTTCCCGGGTGACTATCCGTGGCATGCGGAGCGTATGCCGGAGATAGACCTGCTGATTATTTCGCACGATCACTACGACCATCTGGATTACGCCACCATCAAAGCGCTGATGCCAAAAATCAAGCGCGTGGTGACGCCGCTCGGCGTGGGATCGCATCTGCGCTACTGGGGCATGGAGAGCGCCATTATCAGCGAAGCGGACTGGCATCAGGCGGTGCAGGTCAGCGACGAACTGACCGTGCATGTGCTGCCGGCCCGTCATTTCTCCGGTCGTGGGCTGAAGCGCAATCAAACGCTGTGGGCCAGCTTTATGTTCGTCACCCCGCAGCAGAAGATTTACTACAGCGGCGATAGCGGTTACGGCCCGCACTTTAAAGCCATCGGCGAACAGTTTGGCGCCGTGGATCTGGCGATTATGGAGAACGGCCAGTACGACCAGGACTGGAAATACATTCATATGATGCCTGACGAGACGGCTCAGGCCGCCGACGATCTCCGCACGCGCGCGGTGCTCCCGGGGCATGCGGGGCGCTTTGTGCTGGCGAAACACAGCTGGGACGATCCTTATAAGCGGCTGGCTGCGGCCAGTCAGCAAAGACCGTGGCGGTTGTTAACGCCGATGCTTGGCGAGCCGGTTTGGGTTGCTGATAAGACGCAATCATTTACTACCTGGTGGCGATAAATACGGGTTTGATTAAAGAGGAGAGGACTTATGACTATTTCCGCTCAGGTGATTGAGACTATCGTCGGGTGGATTGATGACAATTTGCATCAGCCGCTGCGTATTGATGATATTGCGCGTCACTCTGGTTATTCGAAATGGCATCTGCAACGACTCTTTTTGCAGTACAAAGGGGAGAGTCTGGGGCGCTATATCCGCGAACGTAAACTGCGGCTGGCGGCGCGCGACCTGCGCGACACCGATCAGCGGGTTTATGATATCTGCCTGAAATACGGCTTTGATTCACAGCAGACGTTTACCCGCATTTTCACCCGCACCTTTCATCAGCCGCCGGGTGCCTACCGCAAAGAGAATCACAATCGCGCCCACTGAGGCGCGTCCGCCGGAAAGACCGGCGGACGCATTTTGGGCTTCTACCAGGCGTAGTTTACCGTCATCGTCACCGTACGACCCACGCCATAGAAACAGGCGCTATCGCCGGCGCACGAGGCAACATATTTAGTGTCGGCGATATTGTTGATGTTGAACTGCGCTTTCGCCCCTTTCAGGCTCGAGCTCAATTCGCCTAACTCATAGCTGACCATCGCGTCATACAGATCCACCGCCGGTACCTTGAAGGTGTTTTTCGCATCGCCGTAGCTGGTGCCGATATAACGCACGCCAACCCCAGCGGTCAGGCTTTTTAGCGCGCCATTGGGCAGGGTGTAGCTGGTGAACGCCGAGGCCATATGGGTCGGAATGCGCGCCGGGGTTTTCCCTTCGGTGCCGGCGACGGTGGTATTCACGGTTTCCGCGTCGGTCCAGGTGTATGAAGCAATCAGGTTGAGGTTGTCAAAGAAGGTGGCGTGCGCTTCGGCTTCCACCCCCTTCGAGCGGACCTTACCGCTGTTCTCATACCATCCTGCCGCGCTGTTCCAGGTCGCAACGTTGCTTTGGGTCAGGTCGTACATCGCCAGAGTCATCAACGCCGTCGGCGTAGGCTGATATTTCACACCCACTTCCACCTGTTTCCCTTCGCTGGGGTCGAACGGAGCGACGCCCGGCGCACGATTGGTTTGCAGGTTGGGTTCGAAGGAGGTGCTGTAGCTGATATAGGGCGACAGGCCAAAGTCAAAGGCGTACAGCAGACCGGTACGCCAGGTAAACTTGCTGTCGTTTTTCTGGGTGCGACTGCTGTCGGTAAAGTCGGTGGTACGCACTTCCGCCCAGTCATAGCGGCCGGAAAGCAGCAGCTCCCAGTTTTCCAGGCTCAGCTGATCCTGCAGGTAGAGGCCAACCTGATCGAGATTCTGCTGTTCATCGCTGGCGGTACGGAAGGTGCTTTCATCGACCTTCACACCATAGACCGGGGCACGCCAGTCGAGATCGTACTGTGAACCGCCGGCGCGACCGAGGTACTGCTTATCCTTGCTGGTTTTGTAGTCCAGGCCGCCGAGAACGGTGTGCGCCAGCTGACCGGTCGTGAACTGCGCCTCAAGCTGGTTATCGATACCGAACTCATCGGTTTGCCGCTCCTCATGCTGGGCGCGACGCGAGAGCACGGAGCTGTTGGCTGCGCTGTTGGAATAGACCAGATAGCGATATTTCTGCTTTATCGTCCCATAGCGCGCGTTCTGCCGTAGGGTCAGCATGTCGTTGAGCTGATGCTCAAATTCATAACCGATGAGAGTCTGCTCGCGCCAGGATTGGTTGTAGCCGGGGTCGCTGACGTTAAAGTCGCGCGGAATATAGCTGCCATCGACGCTGTTGACGGTGCCGTAGCGCGGCAGGAAGTTGCGATAACCGGCGTCGGGATCTTTTTGATAGCTGGTCAGCAACGTGAAGCGCGTCGCATCGTTGGGATACCACGTCAGCGCCGGCGCAATGGCGATGCGCGTCTCTTTATAATCCTCGACCTGGCTGTTCTGGCTGCGGGCGATACCGTTGAGGCGATAGAGCAGGTGGCCGTCGTCGCTTAACGGCCCGCCGACATCAAAGGCGCCTTCCGCCAGATTGTCGTTGCCGGTACGGAACTGGATTTGATGCACCGGCTGGCTGGTGGGACGCTTGCTGGTCATGCTGATAAGCCCGCCGGGGTTGACCTGGCCAAACAGCACCGAGGCCGGGCCGCGTACCAGCTCGACGCGCTCCAGCAGCCACGGATCCATTGTGCCGGTTTGCGACGACGCGGTGGCGCCATAGCTCAGGCCGTCGAGATACTTCGGTACATAGCTGAAGCCGCGGACGAAGACTTCGTCATTGCGGTTGGACGATCCGCGATACTCGGTGAACACCCCGGCGCTATAGCGCAGAGCCTGTGACACCGACGTCACGTCCAGCGCCGCCATCTGATCGCGGGTGATGACCGAGACCGACTGCGGGGTTTTCACCAGCCCGGCGGCGGTTTTCGTCGCGGAAAGCGTTTTCGTCGCCACGATCCCTTTGACCGGCGCGGTGGGATCTTCATTACTGCTCGCGGTGACCACGAGGGTCTCCTCCGCCAGCGCCTGCCCGGCGAGTGTCGCCACGGCAAGACCCGTGACCCAGAGTTTAGTTATCTTATTATATTTAAACATTTTATTTGCTATGTCCTTGGTTGAAATTGCCATAATCATCCCTTTCCCCCATCAGAAAAATCTAATGGCCTGAACGAGCGGAGTTGATGTTATTGCAAATCATTACCATTTGCATTAGCGTTAGTAACAAATTTTTACAGGGATAAATCGGGCGATGAAAATGGCATGGGGTGGTCTGCTGATCGGCATGAGTGCGCTACCGGCGGTGGCAATGAACTGCGAATCTTCTTCGCGGCAGGGAGAGCTGCAGGGAAAATTCGATGCCAGCGGCGAAGTCTGTTTTGATCTGCCGACGTTAGGGGAAAACTACGTTTCGGCGACGATTTCCGGGGTAACGGATGCCCGCCTGCTGGATGAAAATAACCGTCGGCTGCGTACGCTGCTGGCGGGAGGGCCGCCGGATGGCGAGCAAACGCTGCTGTTCTCCCTGCCGGTGAACCGCGCTTCAGCGCTGGTGCTCCACGGCGAAGAAGGCACCCGCTGGCATTTCCGCTGGCGGATGAAGGAGACCACCGCGCTGGCGAAAACCCAGGCACTGGATCCCGTCAGTCCCCGTTTGCAGCAGCTGATGCAGGAGCTGGCGGCGGGTGGCTCTACGACGCGTTTCTGGCAGGAGCGCGAACAGGAAGGGACGCCGATGGTGGAACCGGTGGATGCAGGACACAAGCGCGTCACCTTCCTGTGGCGCGGGGCGAGAAAAAACGTCTTCCTGCTGGGATCCCCGGCGGGCGATCACGATCCGCTGTTTCGGCTTGGCCATTCCGATGTCTGGTTTCGCAGCTACGTGGTACCGGCAGATACCCTGATGCAATATAAGCTGGCGCCGGATGTCCCGCAGGTCGACGGCGTCGGGCACGAGCAGCGGCGGGCGATTCTGGTCAGCGCTCAGGCCGATCCGCTGAATCCGAACAGCGTCAACCGCGCCAGCGATCGCTGGAACCGCTATTCGCTGCTGGCGCTCAATCCGGCGCGCTACTGCACGCCGCAGCGTAGGGCGCAGCCGTTGCGCTATGGCACTTTGACCCGCCATCAGCTGCGCAGCGATTTTTTGCATAATACCCGGGAAGTGATGATCTACCGTCCGCGCTTGCCGCAGCCCGCACGCTGGACGCTGATGTTGTTTGATGGCAAAACCTATCAGGATGAATACCGCTTCGCCAACGTGCTGGACAGCCTGATCGCCAGCCATGTGCTGCCGCCGATCAACGTGGTGTTTATTGATAGTCTCGATCACCCGCGCCGGGCGAAAGAGCTGCCGCCCAACCCCTTCTTCGCCGATTTTATGGCCCATGAGCTGCTTCCCTGGCTGCGACAACAGGGGCTGGATGCCATTCGCCAAAAAACCGTTGTCGCCGGCTCCAGCTACGGCGGCCTGGCCGCATCGTGGGTCGCGCTGCGCTATCCGCGGCTGTTTGCCAATGTCCTCAGTCTGTCGGGCTCTTACTGGTGGGCGCCCAAAGGCGAGGAAGCCGGCTGGCTGACGCGCCAGTATCAGCAGTCGCCGCGCTATCCGATACGTTTCTGGCTCCAGGCAGGCCGGTTTGAGACCTCGGGAGCCGATGGCGGGATCTACAGCAATACCCTTACCTTTGAACAGGCGCTACGCGATAAAGGCTATCGCGTCAGCTTCCATCCTTCATCAAGCGGCCATGATTATGCCGCCTGGTGCGAGGCGCTGGTGGCGGGAATGCGTGACTTTACCGGGTTAGCGCTCAAGGGAAAACCAGCGGCGCCAGACCCAACGCAACACCACATATTCTCCCGTGCCCAGCGCTAAGAACCACAGGCAAAAGAGCAGGGTATAAAACTGGTTGAGATCCATCAGATGGAAGGTATCGACCAGTTTTTGCGCCAGCGTTAACCCAAGGGATGGCGCTGGCAGCAGTAAACAAGAGATCAGGGCCAACAATAAAATGCCTGCGGCGGCGATCAGCGTTTCGAGCGGATGTTTCATTACTTGTTAATCATCAGTTAAAAAACATATTGTCAGGTATAATGACATTTAACGCAATATCCTTTCCTGAGTGATTATTTTACGCCATTATACGTAGCGCTAATATCAGGACTTTTATTCCTTCTGTTAATATTGTTGGCGTTATTTGTAATTAAATTAATAGCATCTTAATGTCAATTAACGTCATTATTAAAGAGTGTACTTTACAAAAGTATAGGTACTATATCCCACCAGCGTGGCAATACTGATAGCCAGCAGGATGTACAGCACCAGGCGGCGTCCACGGTAGATTCCTGACATAATGAACCTCGTTTAATATATGTTTATTAATATTCTGTAATAGTTGTTTGAAGAATTAACTTATCACAGATTTTAAATTTTGCGAGGGCCGTTAATTGTCCTGGATCAATTTTCATCTCGCTATATAAAATCATATTCATTCATTGGCCAGAAATGATTTCAGGCTTTCCGAATAACGGAATTTATAAGGAAAATTTAATTTGACCAGAATCCATCACCCCCATAATTCGCCTCCTGCGGGAGATACTGCGGCACAGCCAGCCTACCGGCAGACCGTTGAACAGGTACTGGCGCAGAACCACAGTCGCGCCGAGGGATTGCATTCCGCCGAGGCCGCAGAACGCCTGGCCTCCTTTGGCCCTAACGCGCTGCCGGAAAAGAAAAGCAAGCCGGCCTGGCTGCGTTTCCTGGCCCACTTTAACGACGTGCTGATTTTCGTCCTGCTGGCGGCGGCGGCGCTGACGGCGGTGATGGGACACTGGGTGGATACCCTGGTGATCCTGGGCGTCACGGTCATCAACGCCCTGATCGGTCACGTGCAGGAGAGCAACGCCGAGAAATCCCTGCAGGGGATCCGCAACATGCTCTCCAGCAATGCCCGGGTGCAGCGCAACGGTAAACACGAAACCTTGCCCACCCGCGATCTGGTGCCGGGTGATATCGTTATTCTGCGGGCGGGCGACCGCGTTCCGGCGGATATGCGCCTGATCGAAACTCACAACCTGCGTGTGGAAGAGGCGATCCTGACCGGCGAATCAACGGTGGTGGATAAAATCATCGATGCGCTGCAAGGCGAACTGCCGCTGGGCGACCGGACCAACATGGTGTTTTCCGGTACCACCATCAGCGCCGGCGGTGGCGTCGGCGTCGTGACGGCGACCGGGCAGGATACGGAACTTGGGCATATCAACCAGATGATGGCCGGTATCGAGAAGCATCGCACGCCGCTGCTGGTGCAGATGGATAAGCTGGGTAAAGCGATTTTCGTCATTATCCTCGCCATGATGGCGGCGCTGTTTGTCTTCAGCCTGGCCCTGCGTGATATCCCCATGGGGGAACTGCTGCTCTCCCTGATTAGCCTGGCCGTAGCGGCGGTCCCGGAAGGACTTCCGGCGATTATCTCGATCATCCTCTCCCTCGGCGTGCAGGCGATGGCGCGCAAACACGCCATTATTCGCAAGCTCCCGACGGTAGAAACGCTGGGGGCGATGACCGTCGTCTGTTCGGATAAAACCGGTACGCTGACCATGAACGAAATGACGGTCAAAGCGATTATCACCGCCGACTGCTGCTACCGGGTTGAGGGTGACAGCTATGAGCCGCAGGGCAATATCTATCTGGAAGGCAGCGATGAGCCGGTACAAATTCATGCCGGAAGCGTACTGGAAACGTATCTGCGTACCATTGACCTGTGCAACGACAGCCAGCTGGTACAGGACGCGCGCGGCCTGTGGGGCATCACCGGCGGCCCGACCGAAGGGGCGTTAAAAGTGCTGGCGGCGAAGGCAAAGCTGCCGCCGGTTGAGACGCAGCTGATTGCCAAAATTCCGTTTGATTCACAGTATAAGTACATGGCGACGCAGCAGAGAATCGACACCGCTGAGCGTGTGTTGATCACCGGCGCGCCGGATGTGATTTTCGCGATGTGCCGCGAGCAGATGACAAAGCAGGGGACGGTTCCGTTCGAGCGCCAGTACTGGGAGGATGAGATCTCTCGCTTCGCCAGCCAGGGGCTGCGCATGGTTGCCGCCGCCTGTAAACCGGCGCGCGCCGGCAGCACGACGCTGACCCACGACGATCTGCGTGAGGGGCTGGTGTTCCTCGGCATCGCCGGAATGATGGATCCGCCACGTTCGGAGGCCATAGAGGCGATTCACGCCTGCCAGACCGCAGGGATCCGCGTGAAAATGATCACCGGCGATCACCCGCAGACGGCAATGAGCATCGGCCAGATGCTGGGGATCACCAACAGCCATCAGGCGATGACCGGCTATCAGCTGGAGCACATGGACGATGGCGAACTGGCGAAAGCCGCCGTGGAGTACGACATTTTTGCTCGTACCAGTCCGGAGCATAAGCTGCGCCTGGTCAAAGCGCTGCAGGATACCGGTGAAGTCGTCGGCATGACCGGTGACGGGGTGAACGATGCGCCGGCGCTCCGCCAGGCCGACGTCGGCATTGCGATGGGGATCAAAGGCACTGAAGTCACCAAAGAGGCGGCCGACATGGTGCTGACGGACGACAACTTCGCCACCATTGCCAGCTCGGTGAAAGAGGGGCGTCGCGTCTACGACAACCTGAAGAAAACGATTCTGTTTATTATGCCCACCAACCTGGCGCAGGGGCTGCTGATTATCATTGCCCTGTTAGCGGGGAACATTATTCCGCTGACGCCGGTGTTGATTCTGTGGATGAACATGGCGACCTCCGCCACGCTCTCTTTCGGTCTCGCTTTCGAAGCCGCGGAGCGCAACGTCATGAACCGCCCACCGCGGAAAACCGGCCAGCACGTCATGGATGGTTATGCCATCTGGCGCGTCGCCTTCGTCGGAACCATGATTGCCGTCGCCGCCTTTATTCTTGAGGCCTGGCTGGCGCCGCGCGGCCATAGCGCCGAGTTTATCCGCACCGTGCTGTTACAGATGCTGGTGACCGCGCAGTGGGTGTACATGATTAACTGCCGTCGCAGCGAGGGCTTCTCATTAAATACTGGCCTGCTGCGCAACAAAGGCATCTGGCTGGTCAGCGGCGTGCTGCTGCTCCTGCAGCTGGCGATTATCTACCTGCCGTTTATGCAGACGATGTTTGGCACCGAGTCGCTGCCGCTGCGCTACTGGTTTATCACCCTGGCGATTGCCATCGTGATGTTCCTGGTGGTGGAAGTCGAGAAGCGTCTGACCCGCCCGTTACGTAAAACCGCCTGATCCGCCCGGCGCCCCTCTCCGCTCAGGGGAGGGACGCCGCATCGCCAGCAAGGAATCCCGATGAGAAACATTTTGCGCCTGGTCTGCCTGACCCTTGGCCTGGCCGGTTACGCCCTGACGGCCACCGCCGCGCCCGCCATCCCGGTTCGCGCGACCGTCGTTCAACTGCTGCCGCATGTGGCTGAACGTCCGCTTCCCGGCCGCATTGAAGCGATTCATGACGTGGAGATCCGCGCACGCACGGAGGGGACCATTGTGCAGCGCCACTTCCAGGACGGGCAGTACGTCAGGGAAGGCGATCGGCTGTTCACCCTCGATGATGCCCAACCTCGGGCTGCGCTGGCGCTGGCCGGGGCCGAGCTGAAAAGCGCGCAGGCTTCGCTGCGTCAGGCCCAGCAGCTGCTGACCCGCTATCAACAGCTGAAAAACAATCACTCCATCAGCCGCAACGATGTCGATAACGCCCGGATGCAGCGCGATGTCGCCGCCGCCGCCGTGGAACAGGCGAAGGCGCGCGTCACCACGCAGCAAATTACGCTGGATTATACGCGCATCGACTCGCCGGTCAGCGGGCGTATTGGCCACAGTCGTTTTCATGTCGGCAGCCTGGTGGGGCCGACCAGCGGCATGCTGGTGGATATCGTCCAGCTCGACCCGATTCGCGTCTCTTTCGCCTTAGATGAAGCCGCCTTTTACAGTAAAGCCGGGCAGCATGCCGATATCGGCGCGCTGAAGCAGGCGTGGCTGGCGCAGATTGAACCCGACGGTAGGCGGGAAGATGGGGTGTTGACCTCGGTCGATAACCGGATTGATACCCGCACCGCCAGCGTCGTGCTGCGCGCCGAATTCGCCAATCCGCAGCATCGCCTGCTGCCGGGCGGCAACGTGCCGGTCATTCTTCGCCCGCGACAGGCGCAGGAGAGTCTGATGATCCCGGTTGCCGCCGTCCAGCAGGATGCGCAGGGGTTTTATAGCTGGGTGGTGACGGACCATAACACCGTTGCGCTGCGCCGCTTGACATCGGGCGGCCAGCAGGGGCAGCTGTTTGTCGTGGCGGACGGTCTGCAAGCGGGCGAGCGCGTGGTGACGGACGGCGCGCAGCGTCTGCGTGACGGCGCCGCCGTTCAGTTGCTGAAATAAGGAAAGGAGAAGGGATGCTGACGTTTTTTATTCGTCGCCCGCGTTTTGCGATGGTGATTGCGCTGCTGCTGACCTTTATCGGCGCGGTAGCACTGAAGCTGATTCCGGTGGAACAATATCCGCAGATTACGCCACCGGTGGTCAACGTCAGCGCCAGCTGGCCGGGCGCCAGCGCGGCGGACGTCGCCGAGGCAATCGCCGCGCCGCTGGAGACCCAGCTCAACGGCGTTGACCATATGTTGTATATGGAGTCCACCAGTTCCGATGACGGCACCTACAGCCTGAGCCTGACCTTTGCGGCCGGAACCGATGCCGATCTGGCGGCGATTGACGTGCAAAACCGGGTGTCGCAGGCGGTGGCGCAACTCCCTGTCGATGCGCAGCAGAACGGCGTGCAGGTGCGCAAGCGGGCGAGCAACCTGCTGATGGGCGTCAGCCTGTACTCGCCGCTGGAGACGCTCTCTCCGCTGTTCGTCAGCAACTACGCCAGCACCCAGGTGCGCGAGGCGCTGGCCCGTCTACCGGGCGTCGGCGAAGTACAGATGTTCGGCGCCCGTGATTACAGCATGCGCGTCTGGCTGCGCCCCGATCGCATGAACGCGCTGAATGTGACGACCGACGATATTGCCCAGGCGCTGCGGGAGCAGAATGTGCAGGGGGCGGCGGGGCAGGTAGGCACGCCGCCGGTGTTCAACGGTCAGCAGCAGACGCTGACCATCAACGGCATCGGCCGCCTGAGCGATGCGGAAAGCTTCAGCCAGATAGCGATCCGCAGCGGGGAACACGGTCAGCTGGTTCGACTCGCCGAAGTGGCCACCATTGAACTGGGGGCGCGCAGCTACAGTTCCGGCGCGCAGCTGAACGGCAAAGACTCCGCCTATCTCGGTATCTATCCGACGCCAACCGCCAACGCCCTGCAGGTCGCCGACGCGGTGCGCGCCGAACTGACCCGCCTGCACAGCCGCTTTCCGGCGGATCTGACCTGGGAGGTGAAGTTCGATACGACGCGCTTTGTCGCGGCGACGATTAAAGAGATTGGCGTCTCGCTGGTGCTGACCCTGTTGGCGGTGGTGCTGGTGGTATCGCTGTTTCTGCAAAGCTGGCGGGCCACGCTGATTGTCACCCTGGCGATCCCGGTGTCGCTGATCGGCAGCTTTGCCGTACTTTATCTGCTGGGCTATAGCGCCAATACGCTGAGCTTATTCGCCATTATTCTCGCCCTGACCATGGTGGTCGATGATGCCATCGTGTGGTGGAGAGCGTAGAAACCCATCTCGCCGAAGGCGTGGGGCGTGCGGAGGCGACCGCGCTGGCGCTACGGCAAATCGCCGGGCCGGTGATCGCCACAACGCTGGTACTGCTGGCGGTGTTTGTTCCGGTGGCGCTCCTGCCGGGGATTGTCGGTGAGCTGTATCGCCAGTTTGCCGTCACTCTGTCGACGGCGGTGACGGTGTCGAGCATCATCGCGCTCACCCTGACGCCGGCGCTGTGCGCGCTGTTGCTGCGTCCGCGTCCCGCGCAGCCTGCTGCCTTCTGGCGGGCTTTTAACCGCGCTCTGGCGACGGTGCGTGACGGCTACGGGGCGCTGGTCGGGTGGATGAACCGTCGTCTGTGGCTGGCGCTGGTGGCGACGATCGCTGCCGCCGCTCTGGTGGCCTTCAGCTTTAGCCAGATGCCGAAAGGTTTTCTGCCGCAGGAGGATCAGGGCTATTTCTTCGCCAGCGTACAGCTGCCGGAAGCCGCGTCGCTGGAGCGTACCGAAGCGGTGATGGCCCAGGCGCGCGAGCTGCTGCTGGCCAATCCGGCGGTTGAGGATGTGATTCAGGTGTCCGGGTTTAATATTCTCAACGGAACCAGCGCCTCCAACGGCGGCTTTATCTCGGTGATGCTGAAGGAGTGGCATCAGCGGCCGCCGCTGAATGAGGTGATGGGTAAATTGCAGGGACAGCTGATGGGCCTGCCGGAGGCGACCATTATGGCCTTTGCGCCGCCCACGTTGCCGGGCCTGGGCAATGCGTCCGGGTTCAATTTACGCATTCTGGCACAGGCCGGGCAATCGACGGCAGAGCTGGAGCAGGTAACGCAGCAGGTGCTAAGGATGGCGAACCAGCATCCGCAGCTGAGCCAGGTGTTTACCACCTGGAGTAGCAACGTGCCGCAGCTGACGCTCAACGTCGACCGCGACCAGGCGGCGCGGCTGGATGTGCCGGTATCGCGAATCTTCAATAGTCTGCAAACGGCGTTTGGCGGGACGCGCGCCGGGGATTTCAGCATCAACAATCGTGTCTATCCGGTGGTGGTGCAAAACGAGATGCAGTGGCGCGAGCGGGCGGAGCAAATCGGCGAGCTGTACGTACGAAATCATCACGGCGAGCGGATTCGGCTGAGCAATCTGGTGACCGTCACCCCCACCGTCGGCGCGCCGTTCATTCAGCAGTACAACCAGTTCCCGTCGGTGTCGGTGAGCGGCTCTGCGGCACAGGGCGTCAGCAGCCGCACGGCGATGGCGGTGATGGAGCAAATTCTGCTGTCGAATTTGCCGCAGGGGTATGATTACGAGTGGAGCGGCATCTCCTGGCAGGAGCAGCAGACCGGCAACCAGGCCATCTGGATCGTCCTGGCGGCGGTGGCGATGGCGTGGTTGTTCCTCGTCGCCCAGTATGAAAGCTGGACGCTGCCGGCCAGCGTGATGCTGTCGGTGCTGTTTGCCCTCGGCGGAGCGCTGCTGTGGCTGTGGATAGCCGGCTATGCCAACGATGTGTATGTGCAGATAGGGCTGGTGTTGTTAATCGCGCTGGCGGCGAAAAACGCGATATTAATCGTCGAGTTTGCCCGGGCCAGACGGGAAGAGGGGATGTCGGTGGTGGATGCTGCCCGCGAGGGAGCCACCCGGCGTTTTCGGGCGGTGCTGATGACCGCCGTCTCCTTTATCATCGGTATTATGCCGATGATGCTCGCCACCGGCGCCGGGGCGCAGAGTCGGCGGATTATCGGCACTACGGTGTTCAGCGGCATGCTGGTGGCGACGGCGATCGGGATTGTGTTTATTCCCTCGCTGTTCGTGCTGTTCCAGCGCCTGCGCGAATGGGGGCATCGGCGGATGTAAGCGCGCTTCTGTCGGCCAGCCTTGTCCTCCGGCCTCCGGTTCGCCGATTTCAGCGGACAGCTGGGCATCGCCGCATGTTTTGTGGTTTCAGAATGAGATGAGCTGCTGTTGCCGCCGCCACGGCTGGCGTGGTGCTACGGACAGCCAATCGGCTACGGGGACGGCTTGCTCTCCACCGTAATCAGGGTGACGAACGGGTGATACTGCCACGGTACGCTGCCGCCTTTCCGGTACATCTTTGAAATGGTGCCGTCGAGATAGAGCATCTGCCGCACGTTGAGCGTTGACTGCGCGTAGCAGGCGAAATCGTAGAAGTTGGTTTCGCGATCGCTGAGCATAAAAATCACCTGGCCCTGCCGGGTGATACCGACGCCATTGCGCAGCTTGCGTGAGCCGGCAGACGGCTTCAGACGCCAGTTTATTGTGCCGTTTTCAATCAGCATCGGGCCGGACTGCACGGCATAATCGATGCCCGGCGTCGGCTTAAATTTGTCGATACTGACGATTTTCGCCCGTTCGCCTTGCAGATAAAACACGCCGCCGGGGCGGATAAAAAAGTTGCCGCCGCCGGAAGCGCGATTCAGCGGAACTTTCTGCACGCCCTTTTCGATATACAGCCCCAGCGGCGCGTAGCTTTTCGCGTAGATACCGCCGTTCATCGCCATCTGCACGCGTCCGCTCTGATTGATATCCGCCAGCAGCGCACGCAGCGATCCGAAGGCCTCGCCATCCGCTTTTTTCCAGTACATCGCGATGCGCTCACGCTGCGGATTGACGGTATAGCTTTGTAGCGTCAGCGACGGGTCGGTGAGGGTGCATTTCCCGCTGGCCAGCGCGGAGAGGGGAAGCAACAGCGCTGGCAGCAGCGGCAGAAGGCGCAAAGTCATGAGAACGTTCCAGGTATGCCGCAGGAAGATGCGGGGCGGCGAAAGCAATATTGGCCGCAGTATACCTTTTTGCCGGACTATGCCGCCCAGATTTCGCAGTGCTTTTGCACCAGACCGATCAGCGAGCCGCCGGCGGCGACAAACTCGCGCATCTGCCGGGCTTCGCTCGTCTCCTGCTGCAGCTGGCGCCCGATCGCTGCAAGAGCGCTGGCGGCATTGAGGCGCTCGGCGTAGGGCATGAGACGAGGGATCAGCTGTAAAATCTCCTCGCGAAGCTGGCGCTGTTCGCCGCTGTGAACATCGGTAGTGATGCCCTCCAGACCGTAGCGACAGGCCTGGTAGCGGTTAAACGGATACAGCAGGTAGTCATCGGGATGATGTTTAAACGGCCTCTCCGTCAGCAGCCAACAGGCGAGGGTCTGGATGAATCCGGCGACATTGATCGCCTGCGCGAGAGTGAGCGGGGTATCCATCACCCGTACTTCGACGGTGCCAAAACGGGGGCTGGGGCGAATATCCCAGTGCAGATCCTTCATACTGTCGATCATGCTGGTATAGCTGAGGCGCCGGAATAAGCGGGTAAACTCCTGCCAGCTGTTGACCCACGGCATCGGCCCGTTGTCAGGATAGGCGGCGAACAGATTCAGACGCGAACAGGCAAAACCGCTGTCGGCGCCGTCGAGCCACGGCGAGGCCGCATTCAGCGCAATACAATGCGGAACGAAGCGCGACAGGCCATGTAAAAGATAAAGCGCATCATCGCCGTTCTGGCAGCCAACATGGACGTGCTGGCCGAATATCGTGGCCTGCTGCGCCAGATAGCCGAAGTGCTCCACGGTTTTCAGATAGCGCGGATTATCGCTGATTTGCTGGCGCTGCCAGGTCTGGAAAGGGTGGGTGCCGCCGCCGCAGATTTGCAGATGGTGGCGGGCGGCAGCGCGTAAAACCGCCTGCTGGATGGTGCCCAGCTGCGTCGCGGCCTGGTGGATATCGCGACAAATCCCGGTGGCGATTTCCAGCATGCTTTCGGTGATGTCATGTTTAGCCTCCCCGACGCTCAGGCCGCTTTTCACGTCGTCGATGAGCCGCGAGGAGTCCTGGCTCAGGTCGTATCCTGGCGGATTGACCACCTGAAGCTCCAGTTCAATCCCGAGGGTGAAGGGGGCGGAGCGGTGAAAGTCGGGTAGCGGCATGGTGACTCCCTGATTAGCGCGATAAACGAAGTATAGATGGGTTCGCCGCGGGCAGATCGCTGCGCGGAAATGATGAATTTATTTTATAAAAGTGATGTTAAGTGATTATTCGGCTTTGCCCGTGCGGCAATAAACGGGCTGGTGCAATTGTGCAACTTATTTCACTCAGATGGTGCGTAAAGATAAGGGTTGTTTATTTTTTCAATTAAAATCATTCGGATATAATAGGTTGCTCTTATTTTATAAGCGCTTTCACACTTATTTTTTCGCCCGGATAAACTGGTATGCATCTTGCCTGTTAAATAACGACTTTTATTTAACAGGGACAATGTGATGCTAAATAACACCGTACTTTTGCGCAAACGTCATCTCGCCGTTGCTGTGAGCGGCGCGCTGGCGCTCTTTGCCTCCCTGCCGTCCAGTGCCTCCACGCTGCGGATCGCCATGACCGCCGCCGATATCCCCCTGACGCTTGGGCAGCCCGATCAAGGATATGAAGGCAACCGCTTCACCGGTATCCCGCTATACGATGCGCTGGTCGAGTGGGATCTTTCACAGGGCGAAAAGCCCAGCGGCCTGGTTCCGGGCCTGGCGACGGAGTGGCACGTTGACCCGCAGAATCAACGTCGCTGGATTTTTACCCTGCGTCCCGGGGTGAAGTTTCATGATGGCAGCGAGGTGAACGCCGACGCCATCGTCTGGAACGTCGATAAGGTGTTGAACAAAACCGCGCCGCAATATGCGCCGGGGCAGATTGGCAATACGCTGTCCCGTATGCCGACGCTCAGCGGGGCGGAAAAAATCGATCGATATACGGTTGCGCTGACCACCTCCGAGCCAGATGCGCTGCTGCCGTACAACATCACCAACCTGTTTATTGTCTCGCCGACGGCCTGGCAAAAGCAGTATGACGCGGTAGCGGCCAGCATCGGCGATGCGGCGGCCCGCAGCAAGCAGGCGTGGACGGCGTTTGCCGCTCAGGCGGTGGGCAGCGGCCCCTTTAAAATGGAAAAACTGGTTCCGCGCCAGCAGCTGATTCTCGATAAAAACCCGGATTACTGGAATAAAGAGCGTATTCCACGGGTCGATAAAGTGGTGCTGATCCCGCTGCCGGAGGCCAATGCCCGTACCGCCGCGCTGCTGTCAAAACAGGTGGACTGGATTGAAGCCCCGGCGCCGGATTCGGTCGATCAGATTAAAGCTCAGGGTTTTAAAATCTACGCCAACACTCAGCCGCACCTGTGGCCGTGGCAGTTCTCCTTTGCAGAAGGCTCGCCGTGGAAAGATATTCGCGTGCGCAAAGCCGCCAACCTGTGCCTTAACCGCGCCGAACTCAAAAGCTATCTCGGCGGCTACATGACCGAAGCGACCGGCGTCTATGAAGCCGACAGTCCGTGGCACGGCCAACCCACTTTCCAGATCAAATACGACCCGGACAGCGCCCGCAAGCTGATGACCGAGGCCGGATTTAGCGCCGCGAAACCGCTGCACGTCACGGTGGCGACTTCCGCTTCCGGCTCCGGGCAGATGCAGCCGCTGCCGATGAATGAATACATCCAGCAGAGCCTGAAAAGCTGCTTCTTCAATGTCGATATTAAAGTGACGGAATGGAACACCCTGTTTACCAACTGGCGGCTGGGGGCGAAAGATCCGTCGGCGAAGGGGATCGATGCGATCAATGTCAGCGCGGCGGTGAACGATCCCTACTTCGGCCTGATTCGTTTCTCGACCGCCAAAGCCTTCCCACCGGTCGCCACCAACTGGGGCTATTTCGCAACGCCGGAGACGGAAAGACTGGCGACGGCGGTAAAACACGCCTTTACCCCGGCGGAGATGGACAAAGCGGCCGGTGAACTGCATGCGGCGCTGGTCGACCAGGTGCCGTTCCTGTTTGTCGCCCATGACGTTGGGCCGCGCGCGATTTCACCTGCGGTGACCGGGGTGGTCCAGCCACAAAGCTGGTTTATCGATCTCAGCCTGGTGAGTAAGAAAGAGTAACCGCACAGGGGGAACAGATGATCAATACGCTGCTATACCGCATTCTGCTGGCCATCCCGACGATGCTCGGCGTGGCGCTGATCTGTTTTATGCTGGTGCAGATTGCCCCGGGTGACCCGCTGGTTTCGGTGATGCCGCCGGATGCCTCCGAGGCGCTGCGCCAGACATTAATGCAGGCCTATGGCTTTGATAAACCGCTGCCGCTGCAGTTCGTGCACTGGCTATGGCGGGCGCTGCATGGCGATTTAGGCATGTCGGTGGCGACGGGCCGACCGGTGCTTGGCGAAGTGCTGACGGCGGTCAGCTATTCGCTGCGTCTGGCGCTGCTGGCAACCATTATCGGCTTTGTGCTGGGTAGCCTGTTTGGTTTTGTCGCCGGCTACTTTCGTAACAGCATCGTTGACCGCCTGGCGTCACTGCTGTCGGTTTTCGGCGTCAGCGTGCCGCATTACTGGCTGGGAATGCTGCTGGTCATCGTCTTTAGCGTCAAGTTTTCCCTGCTGCCGGCCACCGGCGGCGGACCGATTGGCGAGATTGGCTGGCAGTGGGACCGGGAGCATCTGCAGTTCATGCTGCTGCCGGCGATTACGCTGTCGGTGATCCCGACCGGGATTATCGCCCGCACCGTGCGTTCGCAGGTGGCGGATATTCTTAGCCAGGAGTTTATCGTCGGCCTGCGCGCCCGCGGGCTGAACGAATCGCGCATCTTCCTCCACGTAGTGAAAAACGCCGCGCCGACCGCGCTGGCGGTGATGGGGCTGCAGGTGGGGTATTTGATGGGCGGATCGATTCTCGTTGAAACGGTCTTCTCCTGGCCGGGGACCGGCCTGCTGCTGAATACGGCGATTTTCCAGCGCGATCTGCCGTTGCTGCAGGGAACTATCTGGGTGCTGGCGCTGTTCTTTGTGCTGCTCAATCTGCTGGTGGATATCCTGCAAACCACCCTCGATCCGCGAATTAAGAGGAGCTGACTATGGTGGATACCGCGACGACAAAAATGGCGCCGGCTTCTCCGGTTGTGGCTGTCCGGCAGGGCTACTGGCGCGGCGTGTTTCGCCGCTTGCTGCGCGATCCCGGCGGCCTGATCGTCGGCACCCTCATTTTGCTGCTGCTGGCGCTGGCGCTGTTTGGCCCGTGGCTGATAGTGAAAGACCCTTATCAGACCTCGATGTTTTTACGCCTTAAACCTATCGGCAGCGACGGTTTTGTTCTGGGTTCTGATGAACTGGGCCGCGATATGCTGTCGCGCCTGATTCTCGGCGCCCGGCTGTCGCTGTTTATGGGCATTGTTCCGGTGGTGTTCGCCTTTTTCATCGGCGGCGCCATCGGCATTATCGCCGGCTATGCGGGCGGTAAAACCAATACCCTGATTATGCGTACCGTCGACGTGTTTTACGCTTTCCCTTCGGTGCTGCTGGCGATTGCGCTCTCCGGCGCGCTGGGGGCGGGCATTGGCAATGCGCTGCTGTCGTTGACGCTGGTGTTCGTGCCGCAGGTGGCGCGGATTGCGGAAAGCGTTACCGCCCAGGTCCGCCATATGGACTATATCGAGGCCGCCCGCGCTACCGGGGCCAGCGCCTTTACCATTATTCGCGTCCAGGTCCTCGGCAACGTGCTGGGCCCGATTTTTGTCTTCTCCACCGGCCTGATTTCGGTGTGCATGATCCTCGCCTCCGGCCTCTCTTTTCTTGGCCTGGGCGTGCGGCCGCCGGAGCCGGAATGGGGATTGATGCTCAATACCCTGCGCACGGCCATCTACACCCAGCCGTGGGTGGCGGCCCTGCCGGGACTGATGATTTTTATCACCTCCATTTCGTTCAACATCCTCGCCGACCGCCTGCGCACGGCGATGGCGATTAAGGAGTAACGATGCAACCTTTTATCAATATCGACCTTGGCGGCCCGGCTCAGCCGCTGCTGAAGGTCAATCAGCTGTTGAAGTATTTTCGTGCCGGTGGCGCAAAAAGCCGTGAAGTGGTGCAGGCGGTGGATAACGTCAGCTTTACGGTGATGAAAGGTGAAACGCTGGGCGTGGTAGGGGAGTCCGGCTGCGGCAAATCGACGACGGCACGCCTGCTGATGCAGCTGCTTAATCAGGACAGCGGCGAGCTGATCTTTGATGGCCTGACGGTGGGGTCCTCGCGCCTGCCGATGAAAGAGTATCGTCGTCAGGTACAGATGGTGTTTCAGGATAGCTATGCTTCGCTCAATCCGCGTATGACGATGGAGGAGAGTATCGCCTTCGGCCAGCGCGTACACGGTGTGAGCGCCAAAGAAGCCAGCGAATATGCCCGCTATCTGCTGGCCCACGTAGGCCTCGAACCCGAACGTTTTGCCCACCGCTATCCGCATGCGCTCTCCGGCGGCCAGCGTCAGCGTGTCAACATCGCTCGCGCCCTGGCAATGAAGCCGCGGCTGGTTATCCTCGATGAGGCGGTGTCGGCGCTGGATAAATCGGTAGAGGCGCAGGTTCTGCAGCTGTTGCAGGAGCTAAAACGTACCCTTGAGCTGACCTATGTGTTTATCAGCCACGATCTGCACGTGGTGCGCTGGCTATCGGATCGCATTCTGGTGATGTATCTCGGCGAGGTAGTGGAAATTGGGCCGGCGGAACAGCTGTTTACCCGCTCCGCTCATCCTTATACCCGCGCATTGCTCAGCTCGATGCCGTCGATGGACCCGCAAAACCGCACCCTGACCTCGCCGCTGAACGGCGATCCGCCGAGCCCGATATCACCGCCTTCGGGCTGTCGGTTTCATACCCGCTGCCCGCACGCCAGAGCGGTGTGCGCCGAGGTGAAACCGAAGCTCGAAAGCGTCGGCGAGGGGCATCAAAGTGCCTGCCTGATGGCCCAGCCGTCGTCGCCCTGGCATCAGAATATCGCCATTCAGGAGGTGAGTCATGTCGCATGAGGCTTTTGTCCATATTCGCGATCTGCGGGTGGAATTTCGCCGCGATGGCCAGACGGTGAATGCGGTTAACGGTGTCTCTTTTGATGTCCATAAAGGCGAAGTGATGGCGTTGATCGGTGAGTCGGGGTCCGGTAAAAGCGTCACGTTGAGGGCGCTGATGCGCCTGCATCCGCCTACAAGCAGCGTGCTCTCGGGGACGCTGCGCGTCGGCGATGAGGAGGTGCTGAAGATGAGCGCTTCCCGGCTGCGGGCCTATCGCGGCGCCCGCTGCGCGATGATTTTTCAGGAGCCGCTGCTGGCGTTTGATCCGGTGTATACCGTCGGTCAGCAGATCGTTGAAGGGCTGCGTCGCCATGAAGGGCTGTCGCGTCAGGCGGCGAGGGAGCGGGCTCTGGAGGCGCTGCGTCAGGTGCGGATCCCCAGTCCGGAACGACGGCTGGATGCCTACCCGCACGAAATGTCCGGCGGTATGCGCCAGCGGGCGATGATTGCTCTGGCGCTGTCGTGCAATCCGCAGCTGCTGCTGGCGGATGAGCCGACCACCGCGCTGGACGCCACGGTGCAGATCCAGATTCTGATCCTGTTGCGCGAGCAGCAAAAGCAGCGCGAGCTGGCGATTATCTTTGTGACTCATGATATTGGCGCCGCGGTGGAGATAGCCGACCGGGTGGCGGTGATGTACGCCGGACGGATCGTTGAAGAGGCGTCGATGACGGATATTTTGTCCCGTCCTCGCCATCCCTATACCCAGGTGCTGCTGGGTAGCCGTCCCAAAGACGGGTTGAAAAAAGGCGACGCGCTGCATTGCATTCCCGGTTCGCCGCCGGATCTTTCCCGCCTGCCGCCGGGCTGCGCGTTCGCCGACCGTTGCCCGCATGCGAGACCCGTTTGTAGGCAAACTCAACCCGTGACCGAACAGGCGGGACAGCGTCATGTGGTGAGTTGCCATCGCTGGCGAGAACTGACGTCGGGCGTCGAAAAACCGGCGCTGTATGCCTGAACGGTCGACCGAGTAAAAGAGGTGATACGCATGCAGGATGATAATCACGCATTTATGCCTTACCCGCCGCAGCCGGTACCCCACGCGCTGAGCGGGCCGCTCAGCGGGATGACCTTTGCCGTCAAAGATCTGTTTGATGTTGCGGGCTATCCCACCGGCGGCGGTAACCCACATTTACTGGCGCTCTCCGGCATTAAACGCCGCACGGCGCCGGTGGTGCAGCGCCTGCTGGATAACGGCGCACGTTTTATCGGTAAAACCCACACCAGCGAGCTGGCCTACTCGATGAGCGGCCACAATGTGCATTACGGGACGCCACGCAACGGCGCTGCGCCGAACCATATACCCGGCGGTTCGTCATCCGGGTCGGCGTCGGCGGTGTCGAACGGCGTGTGCGATTTTGCGCTGGGCACCGATACCGGCGGGTCGGTGCGTACCCCGGCAAGCTACTGCGGCTTGTTTGGCCTGCGCCCCACGCACGGGCGCATTTCGCTCGACGGCTGCCAGCCGCTGTGCGCCACGATGGACACCTGCGGTTTCTTCGCCCAAACGCCGGAGGTCTTTCGGGCGGTCGCTGACTGCCTGCTGGACGCGAAGCCTCCGGCGATTGCCGGCGTGGCGCTGGCGTGCCATGACGCTCTTTTTTCCCGCCTGCCGCTGCGTAGCCAGCAGGCATTGTTGCCCGTCCGGCAGCGGCTTGAGCGCGTTTTTGGCACCTTCACGCCGCTGAATGCGTCGCTGCCGGACATCGATGAGATCTACCTCGCCTTTCGGCAGATTCAGGGATTTGAGGCCTGGCAGGCGCAGGGGGAGACGATAGAACGCTATGGCCTGCAGCTGGGGCCGGATGTACGCGAACGCTTCTTATGGGGAAAAGCGGTGACCCCGGCGCAGTATGAGGCCGCCTGCCAGCGGCGGGAGCACTTTACCCGTTGGTGGGATGCGCTGTTGGGCGACGCGATACTGGTTCTGCCCACCGTGCCCGACGGTGCGCCGCTGCTGACGGCGCAGGCTGAGGAGATTGAGACCACCCGGCGTCTTTCCCACGATTTATTGTTGATTTCGGTGATGACCCGGCGTCCGCAGGTGACGCTGCCGGTGGCTCAGGTCGGCGGTCTGCCGCTGGGCATCTCTTTTTTAGGGCCGCGCGGCAGCGATCGTCTGCTGGTGGAGCTGGCCGTTGCATTTGCGCAAGGAGACAAAGATGAGCAGTGAGGTTCTTTTTACCCCGGTTGCCGGGGCGACGGGTTGGCGTATTAACGGGGAGCGGTTATGGGATTCATTGATGGCGCTGGCGGAAATCGGCGCGACGCCGAAGGGCGGCTGCTGTCGCCTGACGCTCACCGATCTCGACCGACAGGGACGGGATGTAGTCATCGGCTGGGCGCAAGAGGCGGGGATGAGCGTCACGGTTGATAAAATCGGTAACGTGTTTATGCGCCGGGAAGGGCGCAACCCGCTGCTGCCGCCGATTGTCTCCGGAAGCCATATTGATACTCAGCCTACCGGCGGGAAATTTGACGGTAACTACGGGGTGCTGGCGGCGCTGGAGGTGGTGCGTACGCTGAACGACCTCGATATTGAAACCGAAGCGCCGATTGAAGTGGTGTTCTGGACCAATGAAGAAGGCTCGCGTTTTGTGCCGGTCATGATGGGGTCTGGGGTCTTTGCCGGAGTATTCCCGCTGGAAACAATCTATGCCGCGCAGGATGCGCAGGGAAAAACGGTGGGCGAGGAGCTGGCGCGTATCGGCTATGTCGGCAGCCAGACTCCCGGCGATCATCCGATCGGCGCCTACTTTGAAGCCCATATCGAGCAGGGACCGATCCTGGAAGATGAAGAGAAAATCATCGGCGTGGTGCAGGGGGTGCTGGGGATCCGCTGGTACGATTGCGTGGTGACGGGGCAGGCATCTCATGCCGGGCCAACGCCGATGCGCCTACGTCAGGATGCCTTGCAGGTAGCGACCCGGATTATGCAGGAGGTGGTGGCGATTGCCGGGCGCAGCGAAGAGGGGCGCGGTACCGTCGGGATGGTGCAGGTCTATCCCAACAGCCGCAACGTGGTGCCGGGCGAGGTCACCTTTTCCATCGATATGCGCAATATCAGCGACGCGGCGGTCGATGAGATGGACCGCCAGCTGCGGGCTTTTATCACCCGCGTGCAGCAGGAGAGCGGCCTGGCGGTGACGTTGCAGGAGGTCAGCCATTACCCGGCGGCGCCGTTCCATCCGGATTGCCAGCAGGCCATTGCCGATGCGGCGGCGCGACTTGGCTATCCGGCGCGGGAGATCGTCTCCGGTGCCGGGCATGATGCGGTATATATGAGCTATCTGGCGCCGACGGGGATGATCTTTATTCCCTGCAAAGACGGGATTAGCCATAACGAAATCGAGTACGCCTCTCCCGGGCACGTTACCGCCGGCGCAAACGTGCTGCTGCAGGTCATGCTGCAGTACGCGCAGGTGGCGTAACCCGCCGCCCGGGATCTCCCCGGCTGGCGCGACGCTTAGCCGGGCAACCCGACCGCACGCCCCTGTAGCCCCGGTAAGCGCAGCGCCACCGGGGGATTGCTCCGGCTGGCGCGATGCTTAGCCGGGCAATCCGACCGCATGCCCTGTAGCCCCGGTAAGCGCAGCGCCACCGGGGATTTCTCCGGATGGCGCGACGCTTAGCCGGGCAATCCGACCGCACGCCCCTGTAGCCCCGGTAAGCGCAGCGCCACCGGGGGATTGCTCCGGCTGGCGCGACGCTTAGCCGGGCAATCCGACCGCATAGCCCCTGTAGCCCCGGTAAGCGCAGCGCCACCGGGGGATTTCTCCGGATGGCGGCGCGCGCACCTTATTCGGGCTACGGGATGCTGGATGCGCGGGGGGCGACGACAGACTTCGTTTACCCCAGCTGCGCCAGCTGGTGGCACAGTACCTCGACGCCGGGCGCAATCGCATCGGGATTGATAGCGTGAAAGCCCATGCGGAAAAAATTTTCCGGCGGGTTGGCGTTGAGAAAATGGCGCGCGCCGGGTTCAATCAGCACCCCGGCATGGGCGGCTCGCCAGGTCAGCTGCTGGGTATTGATCTGTTTCGGTGTCGCCAGCCAGAAGGCATTGGCATGTTCGCTCCCGGGAATAATCCGGCACTCCGGCAGGTAGCGGTGCAGCGCATTATTCAGCCGCTCCCAGCGCTGGGCGGAGTCAAAGTGGTAGCGGCGCAGGTGGGTTTCATAGTGCCCCTGGGCGAGAAAATGGGCCATCTGATACTGAATATTGGTGGGCGGGTGGCGGTAAATCAGCCGCCGCAGCGCGCGGGCTTCATCAATCAGGTCCGGGTCGGCCACCATAAATCCCAGCCGCAGGCCGGGAGACAGCGCCTTCGACAGGCTGCTGACGTAAATCACCCGCCCGCTACGGTCGCTGGCTTTCAGTGCCGGTAGCGGGTTCAGCATAAAATTACTTTCCGAGTCGTAATCATCTTCAACGATCACCGCATCGTGGCGGGCCGCATGTTCCAGCAGCTGGCCGCGCCGCGCCTGGCTCATCGCCACCCCCGTCGGCACCTGGTGGCCGGGGGTGACGTAGTAGTAATCGCAGGGAGCATCGTCGAGCACGATCCCTTCTTCGTCCACCGGGTGCGGCACGATGTCGGCGTCCGCCAGCAGGAAGGTATTAATCGCCTCGCGGAAGCAGGGATTCTCGACGCCGACCCGGGTTGTGGACGACATCAGCAGGCGGGTGAGCAGGTAGAGCGCGTTCTGCGAGCCGAGCGTAATCAGGATCTCATCCGCTGCGGCGACGATGCCGCGCTTGGGCAGCACCCGGGTGCGGATCTGCTCAATCAGCATCGGGACGTCCTGGTCGATGTGATCGACGACCCAGGCCGGATCGCGCACGCCGCCGTGCAGCCAGTTGGCCGCCGAACGCCAGGTGGTCAGCGGAAACTGGCGGGTATCCGGCTGGCCATAGATAAACGGATAGCGATAATTCATCCAGCCGGCGGGTTTAAGAATCGACTCCTGCTGGCTGGGAGTGATTTGCAGTCGCGCGCCCCAGCGTGGTGCAGCGCGCTCGTCATCCGGTGCATCCTGCACGGCAACCGTCGCGGCGGAATGCTGATAGTCGGGATGCAGATAGTATCCGCTGCGCGGGCGGCTGATGAGATACCCTTCGCTGACCAGACTCTCAAAAACCAGCGCCGTAGTATTGCGCGATACCCGCAGCTGGCTGGCCAACTGACGGCAGGAGGGCAGCGGCGTGTCGGCGGAAAAAATACCGCTCAGAATGGCGTTAACCAACGTCTCCCGCACCTGCTCCTGTAAACCGCGACGTTGGTCGAACTCGACGTGCAAAAGGTGACGGATCATGCGGGGCTCCTTACGTGAATACTCTGTCTACCCTGCAGCAAATTCCATACCACCCTGAAAAAGTCTGACACACGGACGCAACGAAACTGGCTCTATCCGGAAAACAAAAACGCTCCCTACAGTAAAAACGCATTCATCAGTCGCGGAACGGAACTTCCGTCGGCACAAGTTTTGCAAAACCTTTTCATGTTCGGGAATGAACACGTCTGGCGAATTAATTAGGGGTGGATTGATGAACAAATCGTTGGGTTCAATGTGTCTGGGCGCCGTTATGGCACTGGCTTTTTCTTATCACGCAGCGGCAGCAGATCTCCCGGAAATTGAAAAATCCGGCACCCTGAAAGTCGCGACCGAAGATGATTACGCGCCGTTTAACTTTATGAGCAACGGCCAGGCCGATGGCTTTAACAAAGATATGCTGGAGGAGCTACGCAAGTATGCGAAATTCCACGTCGACCAGAGCATCCTGCCTTGGACCGGCCTGTTAGCGGCGGTCTCCACCGGTCAGTACGATATGGCGTTAACCGGCGCGGTGATTACCGACGATCGACTTAAGGTCTTTGACTTCACGCCGCCGTGGGCCTCGGCGCAGCACTATTTTGTCAAGCGCGCTGGCGATAACTCTCTCAACACCATCGCCGATTTGAGCGGCAAAAAAGTGGGGCTGCAGGCGGGCAGCGCGCTGCTGGCGCGACTGCCTGAACTGAAAGCGATGCTGGAAAAAACCGGCGGCAAGCTCGGGCCGGTGGTGGAGTATCCCTCCTATCCGGAAGCCTACGCCGACCTTGCCAATAAGCGCCTCGATTACGTGATTAACGTGGTGATTTCCGTCAACGACCTGGCGAAAGCCAAACCGAAGGTCTTCGCCAAAGGACTGGCGGTGTCCGGCCCGGGCTATATGGCCTGGCCGATTCCGAAAAACTCACCGCAGCTTTTGGCCTACATGACCAAATTTATCAACCATATGCGCGAAACCGGCAAGCTTGCAGAGCTGCAGAAAAAATGGTTTGGCGAAACCTACGATAACCTCCCGACGGAAGCGATTACCAGCCCGGAACAGTTCCATAAACTGGCTGGTTTGTAACATTTTGCGGCGGGTCACCGCCGCGTTTTTAATCCACAGGAGGGCCATATGGATGTAATTTCCTGGCAGTTATTGATTGAAGGCGCATGGACGACCCTCTGGATTTCGGCCATCGCTATCGCCTTTGGGGTGGTGATTGGTCTGCTGATCGCGCTGGTGCGGATGCTGCGTCTGCCGATTATTGACCAGCTGCTGGTGGTCTATATCAGCCTGGCGCGCGCCACGCCGCTGGTGACGCTGGTGCTGTTTCTGTTTCTCTCGCTGCCGACGGTGGGGATTAATCTGGATAAAAACGTGGCGGCAATCGTGGCGCTGACCCTCAACACCTCGGCTTTTAACGCCGAAATCTGGCGCAATGCGTTCCGTACCTTCCCGCGTGAACAGCGTGAGGCGGCAGAATCCGTGGGGATGCGCCGCTGGACCTATTTTCGCTACATCATGCTGCCGCAAATGTGGATCGAAAGCCTGCCGGCGCTGGTGAACGAAATGTCTTTCCTGATTAAAGGCAGTCCGGCGATTGCGGTGATCGGCGTGGTCGATTTGACCCGCGTGACCAACCGCATCTCATCCGTCACCTATGAGCCCCTGTCGCCGATTCTTGCGGCGGGTCTGCTTTATGTCGTGATAATCGGCATGCTGCTGAAGCTGCAGGGACTGGCGGAACGTAAAGCGAAACGCCTGGCACGATAACAACCGGAGGATCTATGAATCAGTGGGCCATTATCTGGTCAGCGCGCGACAGCTTTATTGCCGGCCTGATCGCCACTCTTGAGCTATTCATTCTGGCCGCCGTTGTGGGGTTAGCCATTGGCATTGTGCTGTGCTATTTGACCGAATATCAAAAGCGCTGGCTTAACCGGGTGATTATCGGTTTTGTCAGCCTGATGCGCGCGATTCCGTTCTTAATCCTCGCCTATCTGCTCTATTACGGCCTGCCGGAAGTGGGGATCAGTATGGACGCCTGGAGTGCCGGCCTGGTGGCGCTGATGATCTACCACGGCGCCTATTTCTTTGAAATCCTGCGCAGCCAGCGTCGGGTCTTCTCCGCCGGATATATTGAGGCCGCGGTGGCGCAGGGCTTTTCACGTTACCAGATATACCGGCGGATTATTTTGCCGAATATCGTCTCATCGGCGCTGCCGCTGCTCGGCAACCAGCTGATTATTTGCCTGAAGGATACCGCTTTTCTCAGCATTATCACCGTTCAGGAAATTACCGCCGCGGCCAACAGCGTGCAGGCGACCTGGTTCATCCCGTTTAACGCTTTTATCGTCGCGATTGCACTCTACTGGGCGATCAGCATTTTGCTGGAGTTGCTGATTAAGCGACTGAGCGCCCTCGGAGCCAGAAGAGGAATGAGTCATGCCTGATACCACTGCAGTAAGCATTAAAAACGTCTCTAAGCAGTTTGATAATATTGAAGTGCTGCGCGATATCAACCTGACCGTCGAAAAGGGATCGGTGGTCAGTATTCTGGGGTCGTCAGGTTCCGGTAAATCGACGCTGCTGCGCTGCATGAACTGGCTGGAACAGCCGGACCGCGGGGAGATTCATATCGGCGGCCAGCGGCTGGGGATCGATGAACAGAATGGCAAAGCCATGTCCCATCGCCAGCTGTCGAAGATTCGTGAGCGGGTGGGGATGGTGTTCCAGAGCTTTAACCTGTGGCCGCACCTGACCGTGCAGCAGAACGTCAGCGAAGCGCTGCTCCACGTCAAAGGAATGAAGCGCGATGAAGCGTCGGCAATCGCCATACAGCAGCTGGAAAAGGTCGGGATGGCGCACAAGGCCGACGCCTGGCCGATTACCCTCTCCGGCGGGCAGAAGCAGCGGGTGGCCATTGCCCGTTCGCTGGCGATGTCGCCGGAAGTGATTCTGTTTGACGAGCCGACATCGGCGCTGGATCCCGAACTGGTCAACGAAGTGTTGGGAGTGATGAAGGCGCTGGCGGCGGAGGGCTACACCATGGTGGTGGTGACTCATGAGATGGATTTTGCCCGCCAGGTATCGGATGAAGTGGTGTTTCTCGAAAAAGGGCTGTTGATTGAGAAAGCGCCGCCGGAGAAATTTTTCACCAACCCGGATTCTGAACGCGTACGCCAGTTTTTGCAGAGCCGCCGCTAATACGAGGGGCCCGATCGCCTGCGGCCGCTCTCCCCGGTGGCGCTGCGCTTACCGGGGCTACGGGGTTGTGCGGTCAGGGAGTCTGGATAAGGCGCATCGCGCCGCTATCCGGGAAACTCCCCCGGTGGCGCTGCGCTTACCGGGGCTACGGGGTTGTGCGGTCGGGAAGTCTGGATAAGGCGCATCGCGCCGCCATCCGGGAAACTCCCCCGGTGGCGCTGCGCTTACCGGGGCTACGGGGTCGTGCGGTCGGGAAGTCTGGATAAGGCGCATCGCGCCGTTATCCGGGAAACTCCCCCGGTGGCGCTGCGCTTACCGGGGCTACGGGGTTGTGCGGTCAGGGAGTCTGGATAAGGCGCATCACGCCGCCATCCGGGAAACTCCCCCGGTGGCGCTGTGCTTACCGGGGCAACGGGGTCGTGCGGTCAGGGAGTCTGGATAAGGCGCATCGCGCCGTTATCCGGGAAACTCCCCCGGTGGCGCTGCGCTTACCGGGGCTACGGGGTCGTGCGGTCGGGAAGTCTGAATAAGGCGCATCGCGCCGCTATCCGGGGAGGTGTTCCGGCAGCAAGGTATTTGGTTCCGTTCACCATCCATTCACAGAACTGTTTCATCGTGGCACGTGAACGGATAAAGGGGGAGAAACCCTCTCCCGCTTCACCATCCCCACGGTACGGCAAAGAAATCGGCGCTGCGCTCGCCTCCCGACGCTCAACGCGATGCTACTCGTCCCATCCCTGGCGTCCAGCCCCTGCCTGCCGGGCTCCGGTTCGCTGATTTCAGCGGATACCGGAGCATCGCGGGAAGTCTTGTTGTTGCAGAATGACTTAAGCTGCTGTCAGCGCTTTTCTCTGGCCGCAGGCGGCCGGAAACAGGTAGCCCCGGTAAGCGCAGCGCCACCGGGGAGGGGGGAGATCAATCGGGCGGGTCTACAATCAATCCCGGTCAATGGCGAATGGCTGCCAGGCCTGGCGCACCGGCATCACTTCTACGCGGTTGATATTCATATGATCCGGTAAGGTGGCGATGTAGAACATCTGCCCGGCGATATCCTGCGCGCTCAGCGGGGTGGTGCCGCGATACAGATTATCGGATGCCGCCTGGTCGCCTTTAGTGCGCACGAGAGTGAATTCGGTCTCGGCAATGCCCGGCGCCAGATCGGTCACCCGCACCCCGGTACCGAGTAAATCGCAGCGCAGGTTGTAGCTGAACTGCTTCACAAACGCTTTGCTGGCGCCGTAGACGTGGCTGCCCGGATAGGGCCACTGACCGGCAATGGAGCCGACATTGATGATACTGGCGCCGGCGCCATGCTGAATGAGCGTTGGCAGCAGCGCGTGGGTGACGTTAACCAGGCCGGTAACGTTGGTATCGATCATCGTTTTCCAGTCCTGCAGGTCGACCTTCTGCGCCGGCTGCGGCGCCAGCGCCAGCCCGGCGTTGTTAATCAGCGTTTTGATATCGGCAAAGGCGGCGGGCAGCTCTGCCACCGCGGCGGCAACGGCCTCGCTGTCACGCACGTCCAGCTCGATAATATGTACCGGCACCAGCAGGCTCAGCCGGTCATACAGTTTTTGCAGGCGCGCCAGGCGGCGGCCGCTCAGCACCAGCGACCAGCCCGCTTCGGCAAACACCTGTGCCGCTGCCTCCCCAAAACCGGAGGTGGCCCCGGTAATAAACACTATGTTGTTGGTGGTCATTTCACTCTCCTGTGCGCATTGTTGCCCTCACTATAAAAACGCCGCGGGCGGCGACACAGGGCCAGTTGTCAGGTGGCGTTGTGACACGGTGTCACAACCTTTTCGAGCGACTGGCTCTATCCCTTTTTCCGTCGGGCGACCAATGATGGAGCCAACAACAATGACATCAGAGGGCAGGGTATGAAGCTGGCAATACAGAACGATGTAACGGTAAGCAACGATGACGTTCGCCAACTGGATCGCGCTTATGTTTTCCATTCGTGGTCGGTACAGGGCAACATCAACCCGCTGGTGATTGCCGGGGCCAAAGGCTGTGAACTGTGGGATTATGAAGGCAAAACCTACCTTGATTTCAGCAGTCAGCTGGTCAACGTCAATATCGGCTATCAGCACCCGCGCGTGCTGGCGGCGATGAAAGCGCAGCTGGAGGAGCTGGTGACAATTGCGCCGGCGACCGCCAACCTCGCCCGCGGCGAAGCGGCGAAACGCATCGTCGAGCTGGCGCCGGAAGGCTTCAGCAAAGTGTTCTTTACCAATGCCGGAGCCGACGCCAACGAGAATGCTATCCGCATGGCGCGGCTCTATACCGGACGCGATAAAGTGCTGTCGGCCTATCGTTCATACCACGGCAATACCGGCAGCGCGATTGCCGCCACCGGCGACTGGCGCCGGGTGCCGAACGAGTACTCGCGCGGCCACGTTCACTTTTTCAACCCCTACCTCTATCGCAGCGAATTTAATGCCGTGACGGAAGAGGAGGAGTGTCAGCGCGCGCTGGCGCATCTGCGCAGAATCATTGAGTGCGAAGGCCCTGGCGCTATTGCCGCCATTTTGCTGGAGTCAATTCCCGGAACCGCTGGCATTCTGGTGCCGCCTGATGGCTATATGCAGGGCGTACGGGCGCTGGCCGATGAGTTTGGTATTGTGCTGATCCTCGATGAGGTGATGGCCGGGTTTGGCCGTACCGGCAGCTGGTTTGCCTTCGAGCAAGATGGCGTGGTGCCGGATCTGGTGACCTTTGCCAAAGGGGTTAACGCCGGGTATGTGCCTGCGGGCGGCGTGCTGATTAGCGACCCGATTGCCCGCTATTTTGACGACCATTTCTTTGCCGGTGGCCTGACCTACTCCGGCCATCCGCTGGCGATGGCGGCGATTGTGGCGACGATCGATGCCATGAAAGAGGAAAACATCGTCGAAAACGCGGCGCAGATGGGGAATCACGTCCTGCGTCCGGGGCTGGAGGCACTGGCGGAAAAACATGCGATCATCGGTCATGTCCGCGGCCGCGGCTTGTTCCAGGCGCTGGAGCTGGTCAGCGACCGCGAAGCTAAAACACCGCTAACCGCGGCGGATATGGCGGCGATTAAAGGGGCCTTAACCGAAGCCGGTCTGCTGGCCTTTGTGGTGGAAAACCGCATTCACGTGGTACCGCCCTGTACCATCAGCGCCGAGCAGATTGCGAAAGGGCTGGCGATTTTTGACAGCGTATTCGCCCGCTTCGCCACGCTGGCGAAATAAGCCAACCTTGTTCCCGGATAGCGGCGCCAGCGCCTTATCCGGGCTACCCGGCCGCACGACCCCGTAGCCCCGGTAAGCGCAGCGCCACCCGAGAGTTTCCCGGATAGCGGCGCCAGCGCCTTATCCGGGCTACCCGACCGCACGACCCCGTAGCCCCGGTAAGCGCAGCGCCACCCGAGAGTTTCCCGGATAGCGGCGCCAGCGCCTTATCCGGGCTACCCGACCGCACAACCCCGTAGCCCCGGTAAGCGCAGCGCCACCGGGGAGTTTCCCCGGATGGCGGGCTATCCCGCCATCCGGTGTTCACCTTTCACCAGCGCCTCGCGATCGAAGAAGCGCTGAATGACTCCCTCGGCCATAAATGCCGCCCGATCCGACATATGTGCAATCACATCGGCATCATGACTGACCAGCAGATAGGTCATGCCGTGCTCCTGCTTCAATCGGTTCAACAGATTGAGAATTTCCGCCTGTACCGACATATCCAGCGCCGAGGTGGGCTCATCTAACAGCAGGATCTGCGGGCGCAGCAGCAGCGCGCGCGCAATGGCCACGCGCTGGCGCTGGCCGCCGGAAAGCTGATGCGGATAACGACGCGCGGCGTCGGCGGGGAGCCCCACCTGTTCCAGCGCGGTATCGACCCGCTGCCGGATGGCGTCGAGACCGTGGATTTTCAGCGGTTCGGCCAGGGTACGCCACAGCGTATGGTTGGGGTGCAGAGAGGCATAGGGATCCTGAAACACCATCTGCACGTTGCGGCGCAGCTCGCCCTGAAAACGAACGCCGGGGGCTATCGCTTTGCCAAACAGCTGAACGCCGCCGCGCCACTCGCGCTGTAGTCCGGCGAGAACCCGCAGAATCGTCGATTTCCCGCAGCCGGAAGCGCCGATCAGGCTGAAGGTTTCCCCGGCCTCAACGCTGAAGCTGGCGGCGGACACCGCCGTTTTTTCCGCAAAAATGACCTGCAATGCATCGAGATTAACGACTGCCATGCGCCGCCTCCGTAAAGTCCAGTGTTCTGTCGAGAGTGGGCAGCATCTGGCCGTAGGTGCTCGCATCGGGACGACAGGTCCACAGCGTACGGGTGTAGGGATGCGTGGCCTGAGGCAGCTCGCGGGCGGGCATCTCATCGACCTGCGCCCCCTGGTACATCACCAGTACCCGGTGGCAATGTTGCGCCACCAGCGGCAGATCGTGGCTGATCAGCAGCATCGCCATTTGCCGCTGCTCGCACTGTTCCACCAGCAGTTCGAGGATCTGATTGCGCAGGCGGGAATCGAGCGCCGAGGTCGGCTCGTCGGCAATCAGCACCTTCGGGTTGTTCAACAGCGCAATGGCGATCATCACCCGTTGCCCCATCCCGCCAGAGAGTTCGCCGGGGTAGCGGCTGAGTACGGGTAAATCGAGGCCGACGGCGGCAACGGCGGCTTTCACCGCCTCCTGCCGCGCGCGGCGGCTCAGGCGCTGATGCAGCGTTAATGCCTCTTCCAGCTGTGCCTGAATGGTCTGTACCGGATTCAGCGCATAGCGCGGATCCTGCAGCACCATGGCGATATCGTTGCCGCGCAGCGCGCGCCAGCGGCGATCGTTGAGGGTCAGAAGATCGTGTCCCAGCACGTTCAGCGTTTCTGCGCTGACCACGCCCGGACGACGCACCAGTCCCATCAGCGCGCGGGCGGTCATTGATTTGCCGGAACCGGATTCGCCCACCAGCGCCAGCCGCTCGTTGCCGAGCGTAAAGCTGACGTTATTCACCACCCGGGCAGAGGGGTAGTCGATGCTTAACCCCTGAACGGTGAGTCGGGTATCAGTCATGTTGCGGCTCCAGAACATCGCGCAGGCCGTCGCCCAGCAGGTTAAAAGCCAGGCTGGCTATCAGGATCACCGCCCCGGGCGCGGCGGCAATCCACCACTGATCGAAAATAACCTGCATTCCGTCGGCGATCATCGCCCCCCATTCCGCCATCGGCGGACGCGCGCCGAGACCGAGGAAACCGAGCCCGGCGGCGGCGAGAATAATGCCGGCGAGATCCAGCGCCAGGCGCACGATGGCGGAAGGCAGGCACAGCGGTAAAATATGGCCAGTCAGCAGCCGCCAGCCGCGAATGCCCATCATTTCCGCCGCGGCCAGATAATCGCTATGGCGCAGACGTTGAATTTCGCTCCGCGCCTGGCGAGCGTAGGCGGGCCAGGTGGTGAGCGCCAGTGCCAGCGCACCGTTAACCAACCCAGGCCCCAGCATGGCGACAAAGGCAAAGGCGAGGATCAGCCGCGGCATTGACATCACCACGTCGGTAAATCGCATCAGAATACGCTCCAGCCAGCCGCCGTAATAGCCGGAAAGAATCCCCACCAGCAGACCGGCGGGGAGCGTAATCAGCGTGACTAACGCCACCAGCCCCAGCGCCGGGCGCGCGCCGTAAATCAGGCGAGAGAGCAGGTCGCGGCCATAGCTGTCGGTGCCGAGCCAGTGCCGGGCATCGGGGCTTTGCAGGCGTGCCGCGGCATCCTGCCAGTTGGGATCGAGCGGCGCCAGCCACGGCGCGAACAGCGCCACCAGCAGGAGCAGCGCGATGACGATCAGCCCGAAAAAGGCGGCGGGGGAGCGACGCAAACGACGCAAAAACAGATAAGCCGGCATCAGCGTACCCTCGGGTCGGTCAACCGCACCAGCAGGTCGGTGAGATTGTTAATGAACACAAAGCTGGCGCCAATCAGCAGCGTACCGCCCATGATCGCCGTGGTATCCCCGGCGAACAGCGCGGTAGTCAGGTAGCGGCCAATTCCCGGCCATGAGAAGACGGTTTCCGTCAGCACCGCGCCTTCCAGCATCGAGGTCCAGGCCAGGGCGATGACCGTCAGCAGAGTGCCGCGAATGTTGGGGAGTACGTGCCGCAGCAGAATCGTCATTTCGCTGGCCCCTTTGGCGCGCGCCAGCAGGATGTACTCTTTATTCATCTCGCTGAGGCAGGCGGAACGCGTCAGACGGGTGATGCTGGCCAGCGAATAGTATCCCAGCAGCAGCACCGGCAGCAGCAGATGGCCAATGGCGTTTTTGAAGGCCTCTTTATCGCCAGAGAGCCAGGTATCAATCAGCACGAAGCCGGTTCGCGGTTCGACGGTATATTGATAGATATCGTCCAGTCGCCCGGGGCCCGGCGTCCACTGCAATTTGGCGTAGAACAACGCCAGCATTAGCAGCCCGAGCCAGAAAATGGGAACCGAGTTGCCGATCAAGGTCAAGGTGCGTACCGCCAGATCCCACGGCGAACCGGCGTAGCGGGCGCACAGCACGCCGGCAATCACCCCGAACAGCGCCCCGACGATCAGCGCCAGGGTGGCCAGTTCGAGGGTGGCGGGAAAGGTGGTGAGCAGGTCGTGCAGCACCGGCTGGCCGGTGGAGCTGGCCGTGCCGAGGTCGCCGTGGGCAAGGTTAACCAGATAGTGCCAGAACTGCACCGGCAGCGGGCGATCGAGCCCGAGCTGGTGGCGAACCTGATCATAGGTCGACTGGCTGGCATGATCGCCGACGATTTGCAGCACCCGATCGACAGGTGAAAACGCGGAAAGCGCGAACGTGACGAGCAACAGCCCAAAGAGCGTGAGTAGCAGGGTAAGCAGCCCCTGAAGCACGCGCGTGGAAAGATGTGGCATGGGAAGTCTCTTCATACCGGGAGGCGGCTTCGCCTTACCCGGCCTACAAAAAACGAGAACCCGGGCCGGGTAAGCGCAGCGCCACCCGGCAACAAGGGAAATTACTTGGTGACGTTATCGTACCAGACCATATCGGCGTTGAGGCCCTGCTGATAGCCTTTGACGTTATCGCGGACCACGATCTGCGTTTTCCCTTGGTCAACAAATACATACGGCGAACTGCGCTGCAGCTCTTCCTGCATTTTTTTGTACAGATCGAGGCGTTTTGCCGGATCCGCTTCGGCGACCGCCGCCTGGGTTTCTTTATTTAGCTGCGGGATCTGCCAGCCGTTGAGACCGGCAACGGTGCTGGATTTACCATCATTCCACGCGAAGGCGCTGGCGTTGGAGTGGGCGTCAAAATAGTCCGGGATCCACAGGCGAATAGCTGCCTGGTGCTGCTTCGCGCGCACGCGGGCATACACCTGGCTGCCCGCTGCCGGCAGCAGGTCAATCTTCACGCCGCCCTGGGCAAAGCTGGCCTGCATCGACTGGGCGATAGTAATGAACGGCGGTTTGTTCTCGACATCAAGAGTGAAGTGCGCGTCCTTAATCCCCGCTTTGGCGAGAATCGCTTTGGCCTTCTCCGGGTCAAATTTGAACGGATTATTATCCAGCGCGCCCGGCAGACCAACCGGCAGGAAGCTCTGATGCACAAAATACTGGCCTTTAAGCAGATCTTTGGTGATGCCGTCGTAGTCCACCAGCCAGCGCGCGGCTTCCCACAGGGCCGGGTTTTTCAGCAGCGGGTTAGCGCTGTTGCCGGTGTTGAATGCCAGGTAATTCTGCTCGGCGGAGGGAATGCTCAGCACGTTAACGCCGGGTTTCCCCTGCAGGGCGGCTATCTGATCGGCGCCGAGATCGCGGGCGATATCGGCATCACCCTGTTGAATCAGCAGGCGGCGAGAGGCCGGATCGGGGACGTTTTTAATAATGATGCTTTTCAGCTTCGGCGCCCCGGTAGGCGAGCTGTTGTTGGCCTCCAGCACGATGGCCTGATGCGGCTGATAGACGCGCATTTTGAACGCGCCGCTGCCCGCCGAGTGCATTTTCAGCCAGCTGTTACCGAAATCGTTATCTTTGACGTTCGGCGCCACCAGCTTTTCATCCACGATGGAGGCGATCGGCGTGGAGAGGATATTCAGCGCGACCGCCGGACTGACGTCAGCGGTCCAGTGCAGCTGCAGCGTATGGTCATCGACCTTTTTCAGCTGGCTGGCGATGTTGTCCGGCTGCCAGCCGAGGACGTTGAGGATAAACGCGGGGGACTTATTCAGCGTCACCGCGCGGGTATAGGAGAAGATAATGTCTTCCGGACGCAGCGGGTTGCCCGAAGCAAATTTGGCATCGGGCTTCAGCTTGATGGTCAAGGTTTTCGCCGCCGGGTCGGCCTGCCAGCTTGCGGCCAGAATCGGGGTGATTTTTTCAGGGTTGTCGCGATCTGGCTGAACCAGGCGCTGGTAGAGACTCGGTACCGTCTGAATGCTGGAAAGCTCATTGGCTTCTGCCGGGTCGAGGCTGACGATGTCGTCAAGACCCTGGGCAACGACCAGGGTGGAGGGCGGTGTCGCGGCATGGACGGCGGCGGAGAGTGCGGTCAGCACCAGTAAAGACAGCAGTTTTTTGGTCATGTGCAATCCCTGAAAAAATGTTGTTTTGATTATTTATGCTTCGCTACGTTAGGCCGCTTCCCCGCAGTCGTAAAGTCAAAATACGGATAAGCTTATGCTTAAAAAGAATAATTCATAGCGTCGGGTTATTAATGAAAAAAAGCGGCGGCGCGCTTTTTGTCCGCCGCGCTTCTTGATATAACAATTTCATTACAATTCAACGGGGTGCGGGCATGCCGGAAATCAATCAATATGGTCAGGTGGTGAATGATGTTGTCGCAGACTGGCAGGGGGCCAGGATCCTGAAACGCACGCCGTTAAGCGGGCGCTTTTGCCGGCTTGAGCCGCTGGAGGTGCAGCGCCATGCCGCCGATCTGTTCGCCGCCTACGCGTTGGGAGATGAGAGCGACTGGACATGGCTGGCCAGCACCTGTCCGGCAAGCGTGGAAGCGACGACCCACTGGGTGGCAGGTAAAGTCAACGATGATGCGCTGGTGCCGTTTGCGGTTATCGATCTGCAGACCGAGCGGGCGGTTGGGCTGGTCAGCTATATGGCCATCGATCGGGCAATGGGGACCGTTGAAATCGGCCATGTGACCTGGTCGCGGAAGATGAAGAACACGCCGCTGGGCACGGAAGCGGTATGGCTGTTGCTGAAAAATGCCTTCGGGCAGGGCTATCGCCGGCTGGAGTGGAAATGTGATTCGATGAATATTGCCTCACGACGGGCGGCGGAGCGCCTGGGTTTTACCTGGGAAGGGTGTCTGCGGCAAAAAATGGTGCGGAAAGGGCGCACCCGCGATAGCGACCAGCTGTCGATTATTGATAGCGAGTGGGCGGCGCGGGATGCGGCGCTGCGCGCATGGCTGGCGGCGGAGAATTTTGATGGTGAAGGGAGACAGCTGAAGCGACTGGAGGATTTTCGCTGATTGCAGCCAGCGGACAATGTGTGTGCATCGGGAATTGCCCGGCGGCGCTTCGCTTGCGCGGGCCTACCTCCAGTCAGTCAATCTTTCTTATTCACAAATACGGCGGCGCTTCGCCTGCATGGGCCTACCGGCGCAGTGCCGGTAGGCAGGTAAGGGCTTCGCGACAAACAGGGGCGGTAGACTGATTCTACGGAACAGACTCGCTGTCGTAGGCCGGGCAAGGCGTCAGCCGCCGCCCGGCAGAGATGTCAGAACACAAGCCCGAGCAGGCTTGCTATCCCTCAACAGCGGCCTGACGACGCACCGGCGCGCCGTTCGCCACATAATAGCGCGCCGTGCTGCGCGGCAGCGGCGCGCGGCCGCGAATGGCATCGGCTATCTTCTCGCCAATCATGATGGTGGTAGCGTTGAGGTTGCCGGTGATGATCTGCGGCATAATCGACGCATCCACTACCCGCAGCCCTTCCAGACCGTGAACCCGCCCCTCGCCATCGACCACCGCCATTTCGTCATAGCCCATTTTACAGGTCCCGCAGGGATGGAAAGCGGTCTCGGCGTGATTACGCACGAACTCATCCAGCTCGGCATCGCTCTGGCACGCCAGACCCGGGCTGATTTCCCGGCCGCGATATTTATCCAGCGCCGGCTGGTTCATGATGTCGCGGGTGATGCGGATCGCGTCGCGGAACTCCTGCCAGTCCTGTTCGCTGGACATATAGTTGAACAGAATTGCCGGATGCTCATGCGGGTCGCGTGATTTCAGGCGCACATGGCCGCGGCTGGGCGAACGCATGGAGCCGACGTGGCACTGGAAGCCGTGCTCTTTCACCGCATTCGAACCGTTGTAGTTAATCGCCACCGGCAGGAAGTGATACTGAATATTCGGCCACGCAAACGCCTCCCGGCTGCGAATAAACCCGCCCGCTTCAAACTGGTTGCTGGCGCCGATGCCGGTCCCGCCGAACAGCCATTCAGCGCCAATTTTCGGCTGATTCCACCATTGCAGCGCCGGATAGAGCGACACCGGCTCCTTGCACTCGTATTGCAAATACATCTCCAGGTGGTCCTGCAGGTTTTCACCGACGCCGGGCAGGGCGTGCACCAGCGGGATATCAAACTGGCGTAGCAGTTCGGGATCGCCGACGCCGGAACGTTGCAGAATCTGCGGCGAAGCGATGGCTCCCGCGCAGAGCAGCACTTCTTTACTGGCCGTTGCTTTTGACGGCGCGGTGCTATCGCCCTCCAGCCACTCCACGCCTACCGCGCGCTTACCGGCAAAAATAATATGGTCGGTCAGCGCATGGGTGCGAATCGTCAGGTTTGGGCGCGCGCGGGCCTGGTCAAGATAGCCGCGGGCGGTACTGGCCCGGCGTCCCTGCGGGGTCACGGTGCGATCCATCGGTCCGAATCCCTCCTGCTGGTAGCCATTGAGATCGTCGGTGCGCGGATAGCCGGCCTGGACACCGGCTTCCACCATGGCATGGAACAGCGGATTATTATTCTGCTTCGGCGTGGTGACGCTCACCGGGCCATCGCCGCCGTGGTAGTCGTTGGCGCCGATATCGCGGGTTTCCGCTTTGCGGTAGTAGGGCAGACAGTCAAGATAGCTCCACTGCTCAAGCCCCGGCGCGGTGGCCCAGTTGTCGAGGTCCATTGCATTACCGCGGATGTAGCACATGCCGTTAATCAGCGACGAGCCGCCGAGCCCCTTGCCGCGACCGCACTCCATGCGCCGGTTATTCATATGCGGTTCGGGTTCGGTCTCGTAGGCCCAGTTATAGCGTCGGCCCTGTAGCGGAAAAGCCAGCGCGGCGGGCATCTGGGTGCGGAAATCAAAACGATAATCCGGGCCGCCGGCTTCCAGCAGCAGGACGGTGGTATGAGGATCTTCCGTCAGTCGTGTCGCCAGTACGTTGCCGGCAGAGCCGGCACCAATAATGATGTAGTCAAATTGCAAAAATGACCTCCTGGTTAAAATATGGATTGAAACTGACCCATCTCAACCTGGATGGATTTCACCTGGGTGTAGCTCTGGAGCGTCATCACGCCGTTTTCGCGGCCGATACCGGAGTGCTTATAGCCGCCGACCGGCATCTCCGCCGGGGACTCTCCCCAGCTGTTGATCCAGCAGATCCCGGCCTCAAGCTGATGAATGATGCGGTGGGCGCGGTTTAAATTCGCCGTCACCACGCCGGCGGCAAGGCCGTATTCGGTGGCGTTGGCGCGGCGAATCACTTCTGCCTCATCGTCATAGGTCAGAATCGACATCACCGGGCCAAAGATCTCTTCCCGTACGATGGTCATATCATCGCGGCAGTCGCTAAATACCGTGGGGGCGACCCACGCGCCGCTGGCGAAGTCATCGCCTTGCAGCACACCGCCGCCGCACAGCAGACGCGCCCCTTCCTGCTTACCGCTGGCGATATAGCGCAGGACATTTTCGCGATGCGGGAAGCTCACCAGCGGACCGAAGTTGGTTGTTTCCTCAAACGGGTCGCCGGGACGAATCCGCGCCACGCGGGCGAGAATTTTTTCCTCGAACGCCGCTTTAGCCCGCGTCGGAACAAACACCCGGGTACCGTTGGTGCAGACCTGGCCGGAGCTGTAGAAGTTGGCCATCATCGCGATATCGGCGGCGAGGTCGAGATCGGCATCGTCGCAGACAATCAGCGGCGACTTGCCGCCCAGCTCCATGGTCACCTCTTTCAGCGATGAGGCGGCGGAGTTGGCCATCACTTTTTTGCCGCTGGCGACGCCGCCGGTAAAGGAGATTTTGGCAATGTCCGGATGTTCGGTCAGGTACTGCCCGGTTTCGGCGCCGATGCCCGGCAGGACGTTAAATACGCCGTCCGGCAGGCCGGCTTCGCGGTAGATTTCCGCCAGCTTCAGGGCGGTGAGCGGGGTGACTTCACTCGGTTTAAAAATCATGGCGTTACCGGCGGCCAGCGCCGGAGCGGATTTCCACAGCGCGATCTGAATCGGGTAGTTCCAGGCGCCGATCCCGGCCACGACACCGAGCGGCTCGCGGCGGGTATAGATGAATGAACTGTCGCGCAGCGGGATCTGACTGCCTTCGAGCGCCGGGATCAGTCCGGCGTAATACTCCAGCACATCGGCGCCGGTGACGATATCGACATGGGCGGTTTCGCTCAGCGGTTTACCGGTATCCAGCGTCTCCAGCCGCGCCAGTTCGTCGTTACGCTCGCGCAGAATATCCACCGCTTTGCGCAGGATACGCGAACGTGCCATGGCGCTCATCGCCGCCCAGATTTTTTGCCCTTGTTGGGCGCTCTTTACCGCCCGGTCGACATCGTCGCGACCCGCGGCCTGGACTGTCGCCAGTACTTCCCCGTTGGCAGGGTTGAGGGTCTCGAAGGTTTTCCCGCTGGTGGCAGGGACGTAACCACCGTGGATATAAAGCTGCTGTTCGGCCATTCGGGACATGGTTTCCTCCATTATTGAGACGTCGGTGGCAGATACTGGCTGATGAAATGGTCGGCGAGCGTTTCGGCGCGGGCTTTATCGAGCGGTTTACCGCTCAGCGCCGCGCGTAGCCACAGTCCGTCGATTAAGGCGGCGAGACCATAACCGGCCTCCTGCGCCTGCTGGCGCGGCAGCTCGCGCTGAAATTCATAGACGATGTTCGACAGCAGACGTCGGCTGCAGACCTGCTGCAGACGGTAGAGCATCGGTTGATGCATGCTGCTGGCCCAGAAGGCGAGCCAGGCTTTCATCGCCGCGCTGCTTATCTGGCTGTCGTCGAAATTACCCGCCACGATGGCCCGCAGCCGCCGTTCGGCGCTGGCGCCCGGCAGCGCGTGCAAACGGCTCAGTACCGCCAGCCGGAGCTGGCCGGTGATGTCGCGCATCGTTGCTTCCAGCAGACCGTTCTTATCCTTGAAATAGTGACTAATGATGCCGGTCGATACGCCCGCCCGTCGGGCAATTTGCGCGATAGTGGCATCGTGCATTCCCACCGCGTTTATCGCCTCGAGGGTGGCGTCAATAAGCTGCCGCTGGCGTATCGGTTGCATCCCCAGTTTGGGCATTTCCTTGGTTCCATTCATCAGATTTGTTTATCTATTAAAGCGGTTTTTGATTGGACGTTCAATATAAAATGTGTCTTAATTGTTGCGGTTTTGGATTTTAATAGTTACAAAAACAGTGAGGATACTGGATGACAGACCTTTCGCCGAGCAGAGAAAAGGACAAAATCAATCCGGTGGTTTTTTATACTTCCGCCGGACTGATTTTGTTGTTTTCCCTGATGACTATCTTCTTCAGCGATTTTTCCGCGGCCTGGATTGGCCGTACCCTGAACTGGGTTTCAACGACTTTTGGCTGGTACTATTTGCTGGCGGCCACGCTGTATATCGTGTTTGTGGTCTGCATTGCCTGCTCGCGCTTCGGTTCGGTGAAGCTCGGGCCTGAGCACTCCAAACCGGAGTTCAGCATGCTGAGCTGGGCGGCGATGCTGTTTGCCGCCGGTATCGGTATCGACCTGATGTTCTTCTCGGTCGCCGAACCGGTCACCCAGTATATGCAGCCGCCGGAAGGAGCCGGGCAGACCATGGAGGCCGCGCGTCAGTCGATGGTCTGGACCTTGTTCCACTACGGGCTGACCGGCTGGTCGATGTATGCTCTGATGGGTATGGCGCTAGGATACTTTAGCTATCGTTATAATTTGCCGCTCACCATACGCTCCGCCCTCTATCCCATTTTCGGTAAAAAAATCGATGGTCCCATCGGCCATAGCGTGGATATTGCGGCGGTGGTCGGGACCATTTTTGGGATTGCCACGACGCTGGGGATCGGGGTCGTACAGCTTAATTATGGTCTGAACGTGCTGTTTGATATTCCGGATTCGCTGGGGGCGAAAGCGGCGCTGATTGTCCTGTCGGTGATTATCGCCACGATTTCGGTGACCTCCGGGGTCGATAAAGGGATTCGTATTCTCTCCGAACTGAACGTGGTGCTGGCGCTGGGGCTGATTCTGTTCATCTTGTTTATGGGCGATACCGAGTTTCTGATGAACGCGCTGGTGCTAAACGTTGGCGACTACGTGAACCGCTTTATGGGCATGACCCTCAACAGCTTCGCTTTCGATCGCCCGGTCGAGTGGATGAACAACTGGACGCTGTTTTTCTGGGCCTGGTGGGTTGCCTGGTCACCGTTTGTGGGGCTGTTCCTGGCGCGTATCTCGCGCGGGCGCACCATTCGTCAGTTTGTGCTGGGGACGCTGATTATTCCGTTTACCTTCACCTTACTCTGGCTGTCGGTCTTCGGTAACAGCGCGCTGTACGAAATTATTCACGGCAATGTCGCCTTTGCCGAAGAGGCGATGGCTCATCCGGAGCGCGGCTTCTATAACCTGCTGGCCCAGTACCCGGCCTTTACCTTCAGCGCCTCGGTCGCCACCATCACCGGGCTGCTGTTCTATGTGACTTCCGCTGACTCAGGGGCGCTGGTGCTGGGGAACTTCACCTCGAAACTCAAAGATATCAACAGCGATGCGCCGAACTGGCTGCGTATCTTCTGGTCGGTTGCTATCGGTCTGCTGACCATCGGAATGCTGATGACCAACGGGATTTCGGCGCTGCAGAACACCACGGTGATCATGGGGCTGCCGTTTAGTTTCGTGATCTTCTTTGTGATGGCGGGGTTGTATAAATCATTGAAGGTCGAAGATTATCGCCGCGAGAGCGCCAGTCGCGATACCGCCCCGCGCCCGCTCGGCGTGCAGGATCGACTGAGCTGGAAGAAACGCCTGTCGCGGTTGATGAACTATCCGGGAACCCGCTATACGCGTCAGATGATGGAGACGGTGTGCTACCCGGCGATGGAGGAGGTGGCGCAGGAGCTTAAATTGCGCGGCGCCTATGTGGATCTGAAAAGTTTACCGCCGGAGGAGGGGGATAATCTGGGCCATCTCGACCTGCTGGTGCATATGGGCGATGAACAGAATTTTGTCTATCAGATCTGGCCGCAGCAGTATTCGATTCCGGGCTTCACCTACCGGGCGCGCAGCGGTAAATCGACCTACTATCGTCTGGAGACTTTCCTGCTGGAGGGCAGCCAGGGCAACGACCTGATGGACTACAGCAAGGAGCAGGTGATCACCGATATTCTCGATCAGTACGAGCGTCACCTGAACTTTATCCATCTGCACCGGGAAGCGCCGGGGAACAGCGTGATGTTTCCCGGGATGTAGGCGGCGGACGGTGGAGTGAGGAAAAAGGCGCCCTGTGGGCGCCTTTTTTCGAGCGAATGTCGCGATATGCGCGGCTTACCAGCAGATAAATCCGCCATCAACGACCAAATCAACGCCGGTACAAAATGAGGCGGCGTCGCTGGCGAGAAACAGAGCCGGCCCCGCCATCTCTTCAACTTTTGCCATGCGCTGAATGGGCGTCTGGTTTTCAAATTCGCGAGTCTGATGGACCATTTCAGGACGGGTATTCATCGGCGTCGCGGTGTAACCCGGGCTCATTGAGTTGACGCGAATCCCTTTGCCGACCCACTCCATGGCAAGGCTTTTAGAGAGATGAATCACGCCGGCTTTGGCGCTGTTGTAATGCGCCTGTTCTAGCCCGCGGTTAACGATAATTCCCGACATCGAGGCAATATTAATAATCGAGCCGCCGCCGGATTCCAGCATCAGTTCCGCTTCCGCTTTACAGGAGTTCCAGACGCCGGTGAGATTGATATCAATAACCCGCTGCCACTGTTCCGTCTCCATCTCCAGCGCCGGGTTGGCGTTGGCGATACCGGCGGCATTGACGGCGATATCGAGACGGCCGAAGCGACTTTTGGCCAGCGCGACGCCAGCGCGAAGATCGCTTAGCTGGCGCACATCCCCGGTATAAAAGCAGGCTTCGCCGCCTATCGCTTCAATATGACGCACGGTTTCGGCAAGTCCCCCGTCTTCGCGCAAATCGAAACCGACGACGCGCGCGCCCGCGCTGGCGAGCCCGTAAGCAATCATCTGGCCAATACCACTGCCCGCGCCGGTGACAAAGGCAACGCGGTCCTGCAGGTTAAACAACTGTTGAGCAAAATCTTTTGCGATCATGGTGATTACTCTTCTGGTCAAAACCCTGGCGGGTATTAAGACATGATTAAGCCGCCGTCGATGTTAATCGTCTGCCCGGTGAGATAGCGCGCATCGTCAGAGGCGAGAAAGGCCACCAGTCCGGCAACATCCTCCGGTTTCCCCGCCCGTTTCATCGGTATACCTTCTACCCATTCCGCCATCAGCTCGCCTTTGCCATAGCGCTTTTGTTCATTGCTGAGAATTTCGCCCCACACCCGGTCGTTGTAGTCCCACATTTCACTTTCGATAATTCCGGGGCAGAAGGCGTTGACGGTGATGTTCCACGGTGCCAGCTCATGAGCCAGGCTTTGCGTAATGCCGATAACGCCCATTTTGCTGGCGGCGTAATGCGGGGTGTAGATAAAGCCCTGGCGCCCCTGACCGGACGAGGTATTGATTAAACTGCCGTAGTTCTGTTTGACCATATATTTGGCCGCTTCGCGACAGCACAGCCAGACGCCGGTTGTATTCACGGCCAGCACTTTTTCGAAATCGGCTTTTGGCATACGATCGAAATAATCGATGGTGATCACTCCGGCGTTTTGAATAGAGACATCAATGGTGTCGAAGCGGGCTGCGGCCTGTTCGTACAGGGACTGAACCTGGGCTTCATCGGTGACATCAATCTCCAGCGACAGAATATCGGCCTGATAACGTTGGCGTAAGGTTTCTGCGGTTTCATGGACGCGCGGTGCATTAGAGACCATCACCAGCCTGGCGCCATCGCGTGCAAAGCGTTCGGCGATGCCGGCGCCAATACCACGGCAGGCTCCGGTAATGACGATGGTTTTATTGTGAAAATTTCTGTGCATACTTTTTTCCCTTTAGCGAAGCCGGGCGGTTACGCCCGGCGGAAGAATCGGTGCTATGCGTGAATTAACTGGATGCCGCGCCGCTGGGGTGAACCGTCGCCAGCTTTTCTTCGTGGCGGCGCATGAGAATGACCTTGTTCTGTAGCTTCTGCTGGAACTGATCGACGACGACGGCGGTGACGATGACCACGCCTTTAATCACCATCTGCCAGAAATCACTGACCCCCATCATCACCATTCCGTCGGCGAGGAAGACGATCACGAAGGCGCCAATAATCGACCCGGTCACCCGGCCGCGACCGCCCGCCAGCGCGGTCCCGCCGAGAACGGTGGCACCGATCGCATCCATTTCGAACATGTTGCCGGTCATCGGGTGCGCGGTTTGCAGCTGTGAGGCGACAATCAGCCCGACGAACGCGGCGCAGAGTCCGGAGAAGGCATAAACAAAGATTTTGGCCTTAACAATCGGGACGCCGGCCAGACGGGCCGCGGACTCATTGCCTCCAATGGCGTAGATATAGCGGCCCAGCGGGGTTTTCGTGGTCAGCCAGTAGCCCAGCAGCAGAAAAGCGATCATCAACCAGATCGGCAGATAAATTCCCAGGACGGTACCGGAGCCGAGAGTGGAGAAACCGGTATTGCCCAGCGCTTCCATGCCGTTGAGATTGGGGTAAGTGCTACCGTCGTTAAACAGCAGGGCAGAACCGCGGGCGACGTACATCATTCCCAGGGTACAAATAAAGGGCGCCACGCCAAAGCGGGTGATCACGGCGCCGTTAACCAGCCCCACCAACACGCCAAAGATAGCCACGCACAAGATGACTTCCGGTACGTTGAAGAAGATGACGCTACCGTTCCATAGCGGCAGCCCGTTGGTCAGCAGGGCGCCGGCCACCATGCCGCAAATCCCGGCCACGGCGCCGACTGAAAGGTCGATTCCCCCGGTCAGAATGACCAGCGTCATCCCGATAGCCAGCAGGCCGGTAATGGCCACATGCTGGGTCATGATCAGCAGATTCGACGTCGTCAGGAAATTCGGTACCATCACGCTGAAAAACGCAACAACCAGCAGCAGAGCGATAAACGTTCTGGCCTTCAGCAGGTACATATAGATCATATATTTCTGGTTCATGATGGGTTCCAGCCTGATTAATCTTGAGGTGTTGAAGCCGCGATTAATTTTTCGCGGGTGACCGCATGACGCGGTAAATCAGCGGTAATACGGCCATCGGCCATCACCAAAATACGATCTGCCAGAGCCATCACTTCATCCAGCTCTGACGAGGAGAACATCACGGCCAGCCCCTGTTGCGCCATTTTGCCAATCAGGTGATAAACGTCCGTTTTGGCGCCCACGTCGATGCCGCGCGTGGGTTCATCCAGAAAAACGACCTGCGGCTGCGTCATTAACGCTTTCCCCAGCACCACTTTTTGTTGGTTGCCGCCGCTCAGAGAGGTGATGGGGAGCTCGGGATCGCTCACTTTGATGGCAAGCTGCTGAATCATCTCTTTAACGCTGGCATGCTCTTTATGCGGATTCAGCCATTGCCAGGCGCGGCGAAACCCCTGAAGACTGAAATCGGAGAGCGTCATATTGGATTGAATGGACATCATCTGCACCACGCCTTCGCCCTGTCTGTCTTCCGGTACCAGCGCCAGCCCTTTTTTGAGTCTGGCCTGAAAAGGGGCCCTGCCGATGTTTTCACCGTTGAGATGGATGCTGCCATTCTGGCACGGCATCAGGCCGACCAGTCCTTTAAATAGCTCGGTACGCCCGGCGCCCAGCAGGCCGTAAATGCCGATGACTTCCCCTTTACATAAGGTAAAGGTGACATCATTAAGTTTGTAACCGCCGCTATGGTGCAGCGCGGTCAGACCGTCCACCGCCAGCACCGCTTCGCCTTTGGGGGCCGGTTGATAGTCGAAATGCTTTTTCTTATCGCCGACCATCTGTTCAATGATCCACGGGATGCTGGCATCGCTGACGGTCCGTTCGCTGATAAAACGGCCATCGCGGAAAATGGTAATGTGGTCGCCAATTTCCATCAGTTCTTCCAGACGATGGGAGATATAGATGATGGTGACGCCGCGCCGTTTAAGCTGCCCGATAACATTGAACAGGACTTTGACTTCAGACTGGCTGAGGGCGGAGGTGGGCTCATCCATAATCAATACGCGCGTATCTTTGGACAGGGCGCGCGCAATTTCGACCAGCTGCTGGTGGCCAATACCCAGTTCCCCGAGCGGAGTGTAGGGATCAACATCAAGCTCCAGTCGTTCCAGCAGTGATTTAGCCAGTTCGTATTGGTATTTTTCGTTGATCCTTCCTTTCTGGAAAAACTCATTAGCCATGAAAATATTATCCATGACATTCATATTCGGGAATAAATTCAGCTCCTGGAAAATAATGCTGATACCCTGTTTTTCAGCCTGGTGAGTCGAATTTAATGAAACGGGAGAACCCTCGAGAATAATTTGTCCGGAGGAAGGCGTTTCGACACCGGCAAGCATTTTCATCATGGTGGATTTGCCCGCACCATTTTCTCCGATCAGAACGTTGACTTTATTTCGATAAACCCGGTAGTCGACGTTATCTAAGGCGATAACGCCTGGGTAAACGCGAGATAATCCGCGGGTTTCGATAATAACTTCAGCTTCGACTGGTTGGGGAGTGACGATTTCTTGCGCTGACATCTTATTGTCCTCCGGGGTGAACAATTTTCGCTGGTGTAATATCAGGGAATGTTTGCGGTATATCCCAGGCGGAAAATACGCCATAGACCTCAACCGTTTCGCCGGATTTTAGCTGTGCGCCGTTAATCATTTTTACGGCCTGTTCATTAATGGCCCGGCCATATTCGCCAAACAAGACCTGATCGTTAAAGTCGGCATAGCTGGCACCGTTATAGCCATCGCGCAGCTGGGTCCCACGCAGCGTCGGCCCCGTTTGCACGACGATAGCGCGGCCATTTTGATCCTGAACGGTCATTTTTCCGCTGCGTGACGTGGCGTCAAGCTTGATGACCTTACCTTCAACCTTGACGAAGAAAATGCACGGATTTTCTTCCTGAGCGCGATAACCCAATGTTTTACAAGCGCTGTCGAAATCTTTGGCCGCATGTAGCGCGGTCATTAACGCTTCCGCGGGGCGAGCCTGTGCGACTACCTGCGGTACAATTTTCTCCTGCCACGTCCGATCGATATGCGCCATGTGCGGATTGGGCGGGGATTTAAGATCGGCCAGCTCTTGCTGAGAGACAATGCGGCAACCTCCCAGTGCTACGATGGCCAATGCCAGCCAGGTTTTTTTATACATGAGACTCTCCTGTGCGCCCCGCAAGGGGCGCAACAACCCGAACTCAGGACTTGATATTGAAGTCCTGAACTTTGTCTGCGTTATCTTTAGTGATCAGGATGCCGCGGAACATGACGCGCTGTTTCGCCGGTTTCACCCCTTTTTGCAGGAAGTTATCGAGGTCGGTGACCCCTTGAGCGGCGATGGACTGGGCCTGCAGCATCACGGTGGCCTGCAGGGTTCCCGCTTTAACCGCATCACGCTCGTCATTGCTGCCGTCGATGCCGACAACCACGACGTCCGTACGGTTCGCGGCTTTTAGCGCGGCGATAGCGCCCAGAGCGACGGGGCCGTTACCGCAAATCACCCCTTTAACGTCCGGATGAGCCTGCAGGATGCTGTCCATAATGCGTTTGCCGTCGATTAACGTTCCTTTGGCATCCTGTCTGGCGACGCTGACCATGTCAGGATACTGGTCGATAACCTGATGGAAAGATTTGGAGCGGGTCACGCAGTTATTATCGGCAAGATTACAGGTGAGCTCGGCGTATTTTCCTTTCTCCGCCATTTTCTCAACAAATACGTTGGCGACTTCCGAACCCGCCTGGAAGTTATTGTGCGTGATTTGCTCAAGCGCCACATCATCGACAGGAATTTCCCTGTTGATTAATACCACGGGAATGCCTGCTTTTTTGGCTTTTTCAATGGCGGCGACGCTGGCGGTTGAGTCGGCGTTATCGAGAATAATACCCTGAACTTTTTTACCAATAGCGGTATCAATAAGTTCGTTCTGTTTTTTGACATCTTCGCCATGTGACAGAACCGTCGTTTTATATCCCAGCTGTTTGGCTTTTTCACTGGCGCCTTTGGCTTCCGAGGCGTAATACGGATTATCCAGCGAGTTGACCATAATCATAATGGTGCCTTTTTCTACCGCCTGAGCAGAAAATGAAAAAGCGGTCAGGGTTGCAGCAGTTAACAGCGTTAAACGTAATTTCATGACAATGTTCTCTCTATGTTGTTATTGTCGGGTACGGTGAAACAACGCAAGGCCTGAAAATCAGTTGTATGGTCCGGGGCTCTCCTTATGTTGATGATTCAGGTTCGTCGCGCAGCAGGATCCCTGGTGGGGCGTCAGGCGGACGGGGCCGGTTTCCATAATGTTCTGTCCACCGCATGGCGCCATTCCTGCCATCTTTTCTGTAAACGCAGATGGCGCGCCATATCGGGGCGAAATTCGCTGTGTTCGGTTAAGAACGCGCTTAAATCAGTCAGCGTACCGGGATGAATCGCTTTGCGGGCCAGCAGGGCCGCGCCAATCGCCGACAGTTCGGGGACATCGCTGCGCATCACCGGGCAACCCAGCAGATCGGCCTGGTATTGCATCAGCCAGTCATTTTTTGTCGGCCCGCCATCGACCATCAGCGCCGCCAGGTGAAAGTCGTCATGCTGGCGCATGGTAAGCACCACATCAGCAATCTGGTAAGTGATGGATTCCAGCGCGGCGCGAATCAGGTGGGCGCGCTTGACGCCGCGGCTGAGTCCGCAGATAACCCCGCGCGCGCTGTCGTCCCACCAGGGGGCGCCAAGACCGGTTAGCGCGGGGACAAAATAGACGCCCAGCGTGGAATCGACGGAGGCCGGCAGGGTATTGAGCTCGTGGGCCAGTTCGTGCGCGGAGAGCTCGCTTAATCCCGTGCTATCGGCCATCCAGGCCACCGCATCGCCGGTATGGGGGATATTGCCTTCCAGACCATAAATGATGCTGTCGCCATCGTGCCAGGCGATGGTGGTGGCCAGTGCGGCAATATCGCATTGAGCTGACTTCACCGGCGCCATGACCGACGATCCCGTGCCATAAGTGGCCTTAACGCAGCCCAGTTCACCGAGCGCGTGACCAAACAACGCGGCATGTGAATCGCCGACCATCGCCATCACCGGGATGCCGTCAGGAATGGCGGCCAGCCCTCGGGTATAACCGAATAACCCGCTGGAGGGTTTAATCTCAGGCAGCGCGGCGCGAGGGATCTGGAACAGCGCCAGCATTTCGTCATCCCATTGACCGGTATGTAAATTGAGTAACTGTGTCCGCGCGGCGTTGGAGTAGTCGCAGCTGAATGCTGCGCCTTGCGTCAGGTTCCACAGCAGCCAGCTATCGATGGTACCGAGGCAAATCTCACCGCGTTCAGCCATCTCCCGGCCTTCCGGCAGCGACTCCAGCAGCCAGCGCATTTTTGAGGCGGAAAACAGCGGGGCAATCGGCAGTCCGGTGGTGGATTTAATCCGGGATTCTTTGCGATCGCGGCGCAGCGCTTCACAGAACCCCGCGCTGCGGGTACATTGCCAGGTGATGGCGGCGTTAATCGGTTTGCCGCTCTGGCGGTACCAGCCGATGGCGGTTTCACGTTGGTTGCTGATGGCTAATGCCGCCACGTTTTCTGCGCCAACGTGGTCGATAGCATTGGCTATTACCGCCAGCGAGGCCTCGACTAACGCCTCTCCGGATTGTTCTACCCAGCCATCGCGCGGTGTCTGGATAGCTAACGGTTGAGAAAACTTCACAATAACGTTGCCACGGCCGTCAAGTACCACCGCTTTGGCGTTAGTGGTACCTTCATCGAGCGCAATGATGAACTCTTTCTGTGTTGCCAGCATTAGATAGTCTCCTGAGTCACACGTCGTCCTGGCGCGAAGGGAAGGGCGAGCATTCCTCGTTATCGCATTGCTGCTTAGCAGGCCATGATGTGACATTTCGTTATCACTTTTTTAATCACTGAATATATATTCGATAGTGATTATTTATTTAATACCTTAGCCAGAAAGTTTCTCTGGGGCCAGAGGGAAAGTTATCAATTGTGCTGGCAATCACACTTATCTGGATCGTGAAATGTGCAGGGGATGCTGAGTGGGTACCGCGCTTAAACTATTTATTAAATTGAAATATAAACATTTATTTGATGTGCCTTTGCGTCTTCCAGGAGGGCGCAAAGGCATGAGAAAAGATGTTTTAGCGGCGGATCAGGCGGTGACGAGCAGCCTGGCGGTCGGATAATCGGTGATTAAAACGTCAATATAACCGCCGGAGAGGGCGCCCTTGATGGCGGCGACTTTATCGCTACCGCCGGCCAGTGCGACGACATTGGGGCATTTTTTGACTTTCTCCAGCGCCATGCCGATAACAGGATCTTCATCATCACGTAACACCGCCTGCCCGTTTTTATCGTAATAGTGCAGACAAATATCCCCGACGGCGCCGCGCTCCGCCAGCACCTGCAGCATATCTTCGTGGTAATAGTTGCCTGATGTTTTGAGCAGCTGCGAAGGTTCGAGAATACCAATCCCGACGATAGCGATATCGACTTCATCAAAACGTGAAATCACATCGGCTACATCCTGGCTGGCAATCAGCCGGTTTTTCTCTTCCACCGAGCCTTCAATACTTTGCGAAGGCAGCAGCCAGGCTTCACAGTTTAGCCGTTGCGCCAGAGTCTGAGTGAGGATCGTTGCCTGCACATTGCCGTTAGGACCCACTCCGCCCAGCAGTTGAATCACGCCGCTGGCTTTCAGGTTCTGCGCGTGAACCTCGTCGACCATGGCCCGAATGGTCGAGCTCCAGGAGGAGACGCCAATCAGATCTTTTGGCCGTAGCCGCGTTTCAAGATAGTGGGCCGCGGCCGAACCGATGGCTCGTTTAAGGGTATGGTCGCTGGCATCCTCTTCGGTGTCCACCACGATGGCCTGCTTTATGCCGTAGCGATCCTCAATGCCTTTTTCGAGATTCAGGAAAATATTCGAGGGCTGCACGACGCTAATTTTGACCACCCCTTCTTTCTGGCAGCGGGTGATGGCGCGGGAGACAAATGACTGAGAAAGCGAGAGAAGTTGAGCAATGTCGGACTGCTTGCGTCCTTCAAGGTAGTAAAGAGTGGCAATCTTAACTAATAGCCGTTGTTCATCCTGCTTAGCCATATATATCCCCGAAAATCATTAACGTGCAGCCATTATGTTAGAGCCTGTAATCATACGCGAAAAAAAAAGACATTTAAGTGTGATGAGACTCTAACTTTTATCAATCCTCTAAAACAGCTATGGACAAAAACAGAACAGCGGTTGCATAATTGAATAAAGAATCATATGTGAATATATATTCATGATGATTTCAGGTCAACTGAAAAATTATCCAGGCGCAGGTATGCCTGATGGTGAGGAGGCAGAATGTTCCTGAGTCTGGTGCAGCGGCGAAAGCGCTGTGATGCGCTGCCAGGGGATATCTGGTTTTTTTAGTCCCTTACGGAATAAATATTCCAAGTTGAAATTAAATTCAGAGGTATTAAATGAATCCCTATAACTACGATGTTCAGGCACTTGAGCGTCAGGCTCGTGCGGTACGCCGCCACATTATCAGATTGAACGCCAACAGCCCTGCCGGCGGTCATACCGGCGCCGACCTGTCGCAGGTGGAGCTCTTAACCGCGCTGTACTTTCGTATTTTGAACGTTGCAGCGGACCGCATTGCCGATGAAGGGCGTGACATCTATATCCAGTCGAAAGGTCATGCGGTGGGCTGCTACTACTGCGTGCTGGCCGAGGCGGGATTCTTCCCGGTCGACTGGCTGAGCACCTATCAGCATGCCAACTCCCACCTTCCCGGTCATCCGGTTCGCCAGAAGACGCCGGGCATCGAGCTGAATACCGGGGCTTTAGGGCACGGTTTGCCCGTGGCGGTAGGACTGGCGTTGGCAGCGAAAAAGAGCCACAGCGCCCGCCGCGTCTTCCTCATTACCGGCGATGGTGAACTGGCTGAGGGGAGTAACTGGGAGGCCGCGCTGGCCGCCGCACATTACGGTCTTGATAATCTGATCATTATTAATGACAAAAACAACCTGCAGCTGGCCGGACCAACCCGCGAAATTATGAATACCGATCCGCTTGCCGAAAAATGGCAGGCCTTTGGTATGACCGTGACCGAATGTCAGGGCAATAATATGGCCTCGGTTGTCGCGACGCTTGAAGGATTAAAGCAGGAAGGGAAACCCAACGTCGTTATTGCGAATACCACGAAAGGCGCCGGCATCTCCTTTATCCAGGGGCGTCCGGAATGGCACCACCGGGTGCCGAAAGGTGAGGAGATTGCGCTGGCACTGGAGGAACTGAAAGATGAGTAATGCAGAACACCTGGCAAACGTGATGGTTCAGGCGTTTATCGATGCCGTTGAAAATGGAGTTGATCTGGTGCCTGTTGTCGCCGACTCAACATCAACCGCAAAAATCGCGCCATTTATTAAACATTTCCCTGACCGGCTGGTTAACGTCGGTATTGCCGAGCAAAGCATGGTCGGTATGGCGGCCGGTCTGGCGCTGGGGGGGAAAGTGGCGGTGACCTGCAATGCCGCGCCATTTTTGATTTCCCGCGCCAATGAACAGATCAAAGTCGATGTCTGTTACAACAACACCAACGTCAAATTATTTGGTCTGAATGCGGGAGCCAGCTATGGCCCGTTGGCGAGTACGCACCACGCTATTGATGACCTTGCGGTGATGCGTGGATTCGGCAACATTGAGATTTACGCGCCATCATCGCCACGGGAATGTCGGCAGATAATCGACTACGCCCTTCATCATCAGGGGCCGGTTTACATCCGTCTCGACGGTAAAGCGCTGCCGGAGCTGTATGCTGAAAACTATCGTTTTGCTCCCGGCGCCGTAAACACGTTGCGTGAAGGCCACGATCTGGCGCTGGTCGCTACCGGTTCGACGGTGCATGAAATTGTCGAGGCCGCCCAAACGCTGGCAGAGTCAGGGATTCAGGCGCAGGTGGTTAGCGTACCTTCGATTCGCCCTTGTGACACCTCAGCGTTACTGGCCGCGCTGAAGGGATGCAACGCGGTGATTACGGTTGAAGAGCATAATGTGAACGGTGGTCTGGGAAGCCTGGTAGCAGAGGTTATGGCGGAGGCAGGTATCGGTATTCCGCTGAAACGGCTGGGTATTCCAGATGGCGAATATGCGGCGGCGGCGGATCGTGGCTGGATGCGTCAGCACCACGGCTTTGATGCCCAGGCTATTATCGCCCTCGCCAAAACGATGTGTTGAGTCAGCATGACGTTTCCCCCGTGCGGCCCTGACCGCGCGGGTTCTTCCTTTACTGCCGGTGTTGCGTTTGGCAAAGCGTGATGACGTAGGACTCATCCACCATCCAATGCACCTGGAACACCTGCCGCGTAGTCCACAAAGTGATGACCTCGCCCTGAATGTCAGTTATCCGAAAGTGCATAAACCCTGTTCCTGCCTGCTGCGCGAGAGGCAGGGCCTTAAACCCACTCTCTTTGGCCGAAAAAGCCAGGGTCAGAGCCAGTTCGAAGGGCAGTCCGCTCGCCTTCAGCACCCCGCGTTCCGCCGGGCTGATAATACTGCTTTCCAGCTCCTCCGCCAGCGCGAGGGTGAGCACGTTTTCGATGTCGATACCAACCGGTCGGGCGGCGACGACGGCCAGCGCGCGGGTGTCGCAGTGGCTGATGCTGCCAGACCACGGGGCAGGCCACAGCGGCTGCCGCTGGTCACCTGTTCCGGGAACGCCTTTCACGCCCACTGCTTTCAGGGCGCAGGCCGCCGCGATACGCCCGGCAAGATGTTCCATCTGCCGTTTCCGGCCGCAATGTTCGATCTGCGGGTGGTGGGAGAGCCACATGATATCGTGAGGCGCAAAGGTGGCCGGGTCGAAATCAATCTGATGCAGCCGATGGCCGGCAAAAAGAAAAGTGGAGTGTGTCGTTTGCATAGTGTCATCCTACGTCAGGATGCAGGTGAGGGGATAGCCTGGCGGTTGCCCCGTCAGGAGGCCAAAAAGCCAGGCCGCCCTCCGGGGGGAGAACGGCCTGGTCTTCAGGCGCGTAATCAGAACTGCGTGTTGACGCTCATGTACCAGGTCCGGCCCGATTCGTTATAGGTTTCGGCGCCCGCGCCGTACATATAACCGGTATCGCCGCCGGTGGTCTGGGCATTACCCGCGCGCCAGTGGCGCTTGTCAAAGACGTTATCCACGCCGCCGGTCAGACTGACGTATTTGGTGACGTCCCAGGTCGCGCTCAGACCGAGGATGCTGTACGGGCTCACCTCGTTCTTCTCGCTGCCGGTGACCGGCTGACCTTTGTAGTTATACTTCTTCGGTTCCTGCTTGCCGTACCAGGTGAAGGTCGACTGCACCGAAACATCCTGGTATATCTGCCAGCTCAGCGTTGAGTTCAGCGTATATTCCGGAATAATCGACAGACGGTCGCCGGTCTCTTTGTTCTTACTCTGCAGCATGTAGGTGATATTGTTGGTCCAGTTAACGGTTTCGCTAACCGGGACGTTCAATGTTCCTTCCAGGCCTTCTACTACCGCTTTCGGTACGTTTTCCCACTGGTAAATATCGGTTTTCACTTTACTCGTACCGGTCTGGGAGATCGGTGCATAGCCAGCTTCAATCTTGTTGCGGTAGTCGTTACGGAACCAGGTCACTCCGGCCAGCCAGCCGTCGCGTTTAAACTCAAGGCCGATCTCTTTGTTGATACTGGTTTCCGCTTTCAGGTCTTCGTTACCCATCATATAGCAACCGGTGCCGGTTGCGCTGGCATAACAGCCCTGGCCTTTACTGTACAGAATGTAGTTCGGGTTGGTCTGGTACAGGCTCGGCGCTTTATAGGCGCGGCCGATGCCCATCTTCAGGGTGAAGTCATCCCCGAGTCCCTGAGACAGGTTAAGCGACGGGCTCCAGTTGTTCCCCACAATGCTGTGGTGGTCAAAGCGCAGCGCCGGGGTCAGCATGGTGGAGTCGGTCAGCTCGATGTTGTCTTCAGCAAACAGCGAGAAGATCTCCGCCTGAGAATACGGGCTGCGGCCGGTGCTTGTAAAACCCGGAATGTCGCCGCCCATAAAGGTCTGGGTGTTGGAGGCCAGATCCTTCATCCGCTGCTGGTTCCATTCGGTACCCAGCGTCAGGTTCTGATTGACCCACAGGTCGAACGGAACGCTGACTTCACTGTGCAGCATCACGTCGGACAGGTCGATATCAGAGAATTGATCGCTGCTGAAAATCCCTTCCGTGCCCCCGGCCAGGCCTTCGCCTTTACGCGAGTTGCGGGTGTGCTCGTACTGCGCCCAGTTGCTGGTGGTGATGCCGTTATCCCAGCCGCCGTTCCAGGTCACCGAGTAGGTCTGGCGATAGAGACGGTTGGTCTCTTTGCCGTAATTTTTTTTCACCAGATCGTTGGTGTTGGTGTTCTGCGTATCCCCGGCGTACAGGTTGCCCTGGCGGCTGTAGCCCGCCTCAAACTCCAGCGAGTTCATCGGTGCAAAATCCCAGCGTACGACGCCGTTGATATTTTTGTTCTCCACCCCTTCACGGCCGGCCGGTAGCGTATCGGCGTAAATACCGGTACGTTCTGACTGATGGCCCTGGTTGATATCCCAGGCATCGGCCTGGGTTTTATCGAGGTTGCCTAACAGGCGGAAACTGAAGTCGCCGCCCAGCGGGCCGTTCAGGCTGAAGTTGGTGCGTTTGGTGGAGCCTTCATCTTTGTGCTCCGGGGCGTTCATGTAGGTGTTCCATGAACCGTGCCACTCGTTATCACCTTTTTTGGTGATGATATTGACCACGCCGCCCGCGGCGCCGTTGCCGTAGCGTACCGCCGCCGGTCCACGAATGACTTCAATGCGCTCAATCAGCTCCGGTGGGACCCAGTTGGTATCGCCGCGGGTATCGCGCTCGCCGCGCCAGCCCAGGCGGATGGAGTTACGGCTGGTGACCGGTTTGCCATCAATCAGGATCAGGGTATTTTCCGGGCCCATGCCGCGGATATCAATCTGGCGGTTGTTACCGCGCTGGCCGCTGGTGGAGTTGCCGGTCAGGTTAACGCCCGGCATGGTGCGGATAATTTCGGAGACATCGCGAGCGGGGGGACGTTTACGAATTTCCTCGGCGGTGATCGTCGATACGCCCGGCGCCTGCAGGTTTTGTTCGGCGGCAGTAACCACCATCGTCTCTTCGGTAGCCGTTTTTTTACTGTCGAGGGTCTCTTCCGCACACAGCGGGAAGGCGACCCCATAAATTCCCAGATTGACCAGCAAGGTCAAAGATTTGATCTTGTTATTCATTTTACGTCCTGCTTTCCGTTGCCGCATGCCCCTGAAACCCCTTCCCACCGGGAGGGGAGGCGGCAGAAATGTGGTCAGTAGAGGGCGAAGGCATTCCATCGCTGACCAAATGGCCCTTTCTGACATGTGTAATTAGAAGTGACTCTTCCCAAAGCGCGGTAATACGCTATTGCAAATGCAAATAGTTATCAATAATATTATCAATAAAAATTACGTTTATTGAGAAAAATCACGGTAAACATAGGGTTAATGACGGAATGTTAATGACAGGAAGTGATGACTGGTGGCAGGGGATCTCCGGTCCGCAGGCTGAGGCCGTTGGCGATGGCTATCGGGTGACCTTCTGGTGGCGAGATCCGGCGGGCAGCGAAGAGACCTCGTTGACGAAGCGGGTGTGGATTTACATCACCGGCGTCACCGACCATCATCAAAATGCCGTGCCGCAAACCCTGAAGCGCGTGCCCGGTACCGATGCCTGGCAATGGCAAACCACGCTGTCGCCCGCCTGGCGCGGCAGCTACTGCTTTATTCCCTCCGATCGCGATGACGATTTTGCCCCTGAGATTTTCAACGGCGGTAGCCCGGACCGTACGCTGCTGCGGGAAGGCTGGCGCAGACTGCTGCCGCGGGCGATAGCCGATCCGTTAAACCCGAAAAGCTGGAAAGGCGGACGCGGCCATGCGGTTTCGGCGCTGGAGCTGCCGCTGGCGCCGGAACAACCCGGCTGGTCGCTGCGGAATACACCTTATCAACCGCCAGTGTGCATTGAATGGCACAGCGCCCGGCTGGGTAACACGCGGCGGATATGGGTTTACACCACCGGTGAGGCCGTTGCCGCAGAGCGTCCGCTGGCGGTACTGCTTGATGGCCAGTTCTGGGCCGAGAGTATGCCGGTTTGGTCCGCACTGGCCGGGCTGACGCGCGAGGCAAAACTGCCGCCTGCGGTCTATCTGCTGATTGATGTTATCGACAACGAACACCGGAGTCGGGAGCTGCCCTGTCACGCCGATTTCTGGCTGGCGGTGCAGGAAGAGCTACTGCCTCGGGTACACCAAATCGCGCCTTTTAGCGACCGCGCCGATCGCACCGTGGTCGCCGGTCAGAGCTTTGGCGGCCTGGCGGCAATGTTTGCCGCGCTGTACTGGCCGCAGCGCTTTGGCTGCGTGCTGAGTCAGTCTGGTTCCTACTGGTGGCCGCATCGCGGTGGCGCGCAAACCGGCCTGCTGATCGAACGCCTGAGCCAGGGCGTGCTCCGCCCCCACGGCCTGCGAATCTGGCTGGAAGCCGGAGAGCGTGAGCCGCTTATTTTTCGCGCCAATCAGGCGCTTTTATCACAACTACAGCAGACACAGCAGACGATTTTCTGGCGTCAGGTTGACGGCGGGCACGATGCGCTTTGCTGGCGTGGTGGGCTGACGGCTGGGCTCATCCAGCTCTGGCAGCCGTTGAGCCGCGCGCAATAACAAAGTGCGCTTCAGACTCAACATCCTTCCGCATACCCCGAGGCGCTAGCCAGGGCGAAAGCCGACGGGAGGATGACGAGTAAAGACAGGAGTTTGGTATGCAATTCAGCAACCCCTTCGATAATCCGCAAGGGCAGTTTTACATTTTGCGCAACGAACAACAGCAGTACAGCCTGTGGCCGCACCACTGCGCGCTACCGCAAGGCTGGGTAGTGGAATGCCCGCCGCAGTCCTTAGAGGCGTGCAACGGCTGGCTGGCGGCGAACTGGTCAACCCTTACCCCTGCCCACTATGCAACCTCAAGGAGCCGGACATGAGCACTCGTTTACCGCTGGTCGCGGCGCAGCCTGGGATCTGGATGGCGGAGCGGCTCTCTACGTTGCCCGGCGCATGGAGTGTCGCCCACTATGTCGAACTGCGTGGCAATCTGGACCCGGCGCTGCTGGGACGGGCGATCGTCACTGGTCTGGCGCAGGCCGACACGCTCAGCATGCGCTTTTGCGAAGATAACGGCGAAGCCTGGCAATGGGTCGATGAGCACCGCGCTTTTGCCGAACCTGACTATTGCGATCTGCGCGAGGCGCGCGATCCGCACGACGCCGCGCTGGCGTTAATGCAGGCCGACCTCGGGCAGAATTTACGCGTGGATGGCGGTAATCCGCTGGTTTGTCACCAGCTGCTGCGCGTGGCGGATGACTGCTGGTATTGGTATCAGCGTTATCATCATTTACTGGTCGATGGCTTCAGTTTCCCCGCTATTACCCGCCAGATCGCGGCGATTTATCGCGCCTGGCAACGTGGGGAGGCGACGCCGGCGTCACCGTTTACCCCTTTCGCTGAGGTTGTTGAAGAGTATCAGCGCTACTACGGCAGCGAGGCCTGGCAGCGCGATAAAGCGTTCTGGATGGCGCAACGCAACGCCCTGCCGTCACCGGCATCGCTCTCTGCGGCACCGCTGGCGGGGCGGGCGACCAGTACCGATATCTGGCGCCTGAAGCTGGATCTGGATGCCGGCCTGTTCAGCCGCCTGGCCGCCGGCGCACCGCAGTGTCAGCGAGCCGATCTGGCGCTGGCGCTAACCACCCTGTGGCTCGGCCGTTTATGCAACCGCATGGACTATGCTGCGGGCTTTATCTTTATGCGGCGGATGGGCTCGGCGGCATTGACCGCAACCGGCCCGGTACTGAACGTCCTGCCGCTGGCGATACATATCGATGGGCAAGAGACCCTGGCGGAGCTGGCGTTGCGTCTCAGCGCCCAGCTGAAAAAGATGCGTCGCCACCAGCGTTACGACGCCGAACAAATCGTGCGCGATAGCGGCAAAGCGGCGGGCGATGAGCCGCTGTTTGGCCCGGTGCTCAATGTTAAAGTTTTTGATTATGTTCTGGATATTGACGGTATCGAGGCGGTGACCCACACCCTGGCGACCGGCCCGGTGAACGATCTTGAACTGGCGCTGTTTCCGGATGAGTCCGGCGGACTGTCGCTGGAAGTGCTGGCGAACAAAGCGCGCTACGACCAGACCACGTTGCGCGCGCACGTGGCGCGTTTATCCGCGCTGCTGACCCAGTTTGCCGCCGATCCGGCGCTACGCTGCGCAGAGGCCAATCTGCTCTCGGCCGACGAGACGGCGCAGTTGGCGCAGGTCAATGATACCGGCGTGGCGCTGCCGACGATGACGCTCAGTGCCCTGGTGGCGGAACAGGCGGCGAAAACGCCAGATGCCCCGGCGCTGGCGGATGCCACCCGGCAGTTCAGCTATCGGGAAATGCGTCAGCAGGTGGTGGCGCTGGCCCGGCTGCTGCGTGAACGCGGCGTCAAGCCCGGCGACAGCGTGGCGGTGGCGTTGCCGCGTTCGGTGTTCCTCACCCTCGCGCTGCACGGCATCGTTGAGGCCGGCGCGGCCTGGCTGCCGCTGGATACCGGGTATCCGGACGACCGCCTGCGTATGATGCTGGAGGACGCGCGTCCTACGCTGCTGATTACGGCAGAAGATCAGCTGGCCCGCTTTAACGATATTCCGGGTCTTGAAACCCTGTGTTATCAGCAGCCGCTTGCGGCGGATGATGATACTCCGCTGGCGCTCTCACAGCCGGAGCATACGGCGTACATCATCTTTACCTCCGGCTCCACCGGACGCCCGAAAGGGGTGATGGTCGGGCAAACTGCGATCGTTAACCGACTGCTGTGGATGCAAAATCACTATCCGCTTACTGCCGGGGATGTGGTGGCGCAGAAAACGCCGTGCAGCTTTGATGTGTCGGTATGGGAATTCTGGTGGCCGTTTATCACCGGCGCGCAGCTGGTGATGGCCGAGCCGGAAGCCCATCGCGACCCGCAGGCGATGCAGCAGTTCTTTGCCCGCTACGGAGTGACCACCACCCACTTTGTGCCATCAATGCTGGCGGCGTTCGTGGCTTCGCTGGATGCTGAAAACGTGACGACCTGCCGGACGCTGAAGCGCGTCTTCTGCAGCGGGGAAGCACTGCCAACCGACCTGTGCCGCGAGTGGGAAGCGTTGACCGGCGCGCCGTTGCATAACCTCTATGGCCCGACCGAGGCGGCGGTGGATGTGAGCTGGTATCCGGCCTGCGGGACGGAGCTGGCGGCGGTCACCGGCAACAGCGTGCCGATTGGCTGGCCGGTATGGAATACCGGGCTGCGTATTCTCGATGCCACTCTGCGGCCGGTTCCGCCGGGCGTCGCCGGGGATTTATATCTGACCGGCATTCAGTTAGCTCAGGGGTATCTGGGCCGCCCGGATCTGACCGCTTCGCGCTTCATTGCCGACCCGTTTGCCGCCGGTGAACGGATGTACCGCACCGGCGACGTGGCGCGCTGGCTGGATAACGGCGCGGTGGAGTACCTTGGGCGTAGCGATGACCAGCTGAAAATTCGCGGACAGCGTATTGAGCTGGGCGAAATCGACCGCGTCATGTCTGCGCTACCGGACATTTCCCTGGCGGTAACCAACGCCTGCGTTTTCAATCAGGCGGCGGCGACCGGCGGCGATGCCCGCCAGCTGGTTGGCTACCTGGTGTCAGAGTCCGGCCTGCCGCTGGATATGACAGCGCTGAAAACGCGCCTCGCCGAACAGCTGCCGCCGCACATGGTGCCGGTGGTGCTGATTCAGCTAGCGGAACTGCCGCTGAGCGCCAACGGCAAACTGGATCGCAAAGCGCTGCCGCTGCCGACGTTGGGCAGTGAAAGCAGCGGACGAGCGCCGGAGGCGGGAATGGAAACGACGGTCGCAGAGGCGTTCAGTCGGCTGCTGGGCTGTGAAGTGAACGACATTGAAGCCGATTTCTTCGCCCTCGGCGGTCATTCTCTGCTGGCAATGCGCCTGGCGGCGCAGCTCAGCCGCGAGCTGGGACGTCAGGTGACGCCCGGGCAGGTGATGGTGGCCTCGACGGTGGGGAAACTGAGCGCGCTGCTGGCGTCCGATCTTAGCGATGAGCAGGCGCAGCGCCTGGGCTTTGATGCGATTCTGCCGCTGCGCGTCGGCGACGGACCAACGCTGTTCTGTTTCCATCCGGCATCCGGTTTTGCCTGGCAGTTCAGCGTGCTGGCCCGCTATCTTAGCCCGCGCTGGTCGATTACCGGCATTCAGTCGCCGCGACCGGAAGGGCCGATGATGAGCGCGGCAAATCTCGATGAAGTGTGCGAGCAGCATCTGCAGACTTTGCTGGCGCAGCAGCCGCACGGGCCCTATTACCTGTTTGGCTATTCCCTCGGCGGGACGCTGGCACAGGGCATTGCTGCCCGCTTACGCCAGCGCGGCGAAGCGGTGGCGTTCCTGGGCTTGCTGGACACCTGGCCGCCGGAGACGCAGAACTGGGCGGAGAAAGAGGCTAACGGTCTGGACCCGGAAGTGCTGGCCGAGATTGCACGTGAACGAGAAGCCTTCCTGGCTGCCCAGCAGGGACAGGCTTCCGGTGAACTGTTCCGTGTCATTGAGGGCAACTATGCCGATGCGGTACGCCTGCTGACCACCGCGCATAGCGCGAAGTTTGATGGCAAAGCGACGCTGTTTGTGGCGGAGAAAACGCGCCAGGCGGGGATGGATCCGCAGGCGGCGTGGGGCCCCTGGGTGGGTGAACTGGAGGTCTTCAGCCAGAACTGCGCCCACGTGGATATTATCTCCCCGCAGGCCTTCGAATCAATTGGTCCGGTCGTACGGGAGATTCTGGGGTAGCCCGGAGGATATTGCCGGGTGGCGGCTGCCGCCTGACCCGGCCTACGGAGCGTAGCAGAGCCTGCGCAAGGATGCAGGACGGTAGGCCCGGTAAGCGCAGCGCCACCGGGCGAAGCCTCGATGCTCCGGTCGTGCGGGAGATTCTGGGTGAGCCCGGAGGGTATTGCCGGGCGGCGGCTGCCGCCTGACCCGGCCTATGGAGCGGCGCAGAACCCGCGCAAGGATGCAGGACGGTAGGCCCGGTAAGCGCAGCGCCACCGGGCGAAGCCTCGATGCTCCGGTCGTACGGGAGATTCTCGGGTAGCCCGGAGGATATTGCCGGGCGGCGGCTGCCGCCTGACCCGGCCTACGGAGCGTTGCAGTACCCGCGCAAGGATGCAGGACGGTAGGCCCGGTAAGCGCAGCGCCACCGGGCGGATCTTCAAGCGAGAGGCGTTACCGGCGCCCCAGCGGCACGACCAGCGGCGTATGGGCGACCGGATCGTCAATGATCATGCAGCGCAGGCCGTAAATCTGCTCGATCAATTCGGCGGTGACAATCTCTTTCGGCGCCCCCTCGGCAATGATTTTACCCTCGCGCAAGGCAATCAGATGCGTTGCGTAGCGGCAGGCCTGGTTGAGGTCGTGCAGTACCGCCGCGAGGGTATACCCCTTTTCGCGGTTGAGCTCGCTCAGCAGCTCCAGCAGATCGATTTGATGGCTGATATCCAGCCAGGTGGTGGGCTCGTCGAGCAGCATAATGGCCGTTTCCTGCGCCAGCACCATCGCAATCCAGGCCCGCTGCCGTTGGCCGCCGGAGAGCGTATCGACGCTTTGTCGTGCCAGGTCGGTTATTCCGGTCGCCCTCATGGCGCTGTTGACCGCGTCATCATCCTCTTTACGCCAGCGGGTAAACAGCGGCTGATGCGGATAGCGGCCGCGCGCCACCAGCTCCTGAACGGTAATATCTCCCGGCGTAGTGGCATTTTGCGCCAGCAGACCGATGCGCTTCGCCACCTCTTTGCTGGCATAGCGCTGGATCTGCTCACCGTCGAGATAAACATGGCCGCTGGCCGGCGTCATCAGGCGACTCAGGGTACGCAGCAGCGTTGATTTCCCGCAGCCGTTAGGGCCAATGATCGCGGTGAAATGGCCGTCAGGAATGGTCACATTCAGCGATTCGGCGATGGTCTTTTTGCCGTACGCCAGGGTTAGCTGGTCGCCGCGCAAACGGGTCGTTTCGGCGGTCATTTTTTGCGGGACTCCTGAATTAACAGCGCGATGAGATAGATGCCGCCGAGGCTGACGGTCACCACTCCCACCGGTAATTGATAGGGCATAAACAGGCGCTGGGCGCTGTAGTCAGCCAGCGCCAGCAGCAGCGCGCCGCAGAGCGCCGATTGGGTTAGCCCCCAGCGCGCGGTGCCGCTCAGGCGACGGGCGATATGCGGCGCGACCAGGGCGATAAACGAGATCGGTCCGGCTAACGCGGTGGCAGCGGCGGTCAGCACCACGCCCACCAGCATCATCAGCAGGCGCGAACGTTCTACCCGCACGCCGAGCGCGCAGGCGGTATCGTCGCCCATCTCCAGCAGGCGCATGCGCCGCGCCAGCAGCGCCGCCGCGACCAGCATCAGCACAATCAGCGGCGCCGAGGGCCAGGTTTTGCTCCAGGTCAGGCCATTGAGCGAGCCGGCATTCCATAGTCCGGCAGAGAGAGCGGTCTCCAGCGAAGCGCGCAGCAGCAGCCAGGTATTGAAGGCCACCAGCATGGCGCGAACGCCGATGCCGATAATAATCAGGCGGAAAGTTTCGATGCCGTTGCGCCAGGCCAGCAGCCACACCACCAGCGCGGTCAACACGCCGCCGGCCATCGCCGCCAGCGCAATCGCCGCCAGGTTCTGGCCGAACATCACCATCGCTACCAGCACGCCGCTCCAGGCGCCGGTGTTGAAGCCCATCACGTCCGGGCTGCCCAGCGGGTTACGCATCAGCGACTGAAAAATGGCGCCGCTGACGCCAAGCCCCGCACCGATCAGCAGGGCCATCAGCACCCGCGGCAGTCGCCATTCGGTGACCACCATAGTGATGTTACGCGGCGCATCGCCCAGCAGAGCGGAAAGCACCTGCTCGACGCTTAACGGCACCAGCCCGCTGCCGAGACCCCAGAGGGAGACCAGCAGGCTGGCGGCCAGCAGAAGCAGACAGCTGAGCAGCAGCCGGCGGGAAGGGGCGATCATATTGCACCTCCGCGCGGCTGACGGCGCACCAGCCAAATCAGTACCGGCGCGCCGATAAAGGCGCTGACTACCGAGACTCGCAGTTCACCGGGGACCAACAGGCGGCCCAATACATCGGCAAACAGCAGCAGGGCAGGGGTTGCCAGTAAGGTGACCGGCAACGACCAGCGATGGTCAGCGCCCACCAGCCAGCGCGACATATGCGGCATCATCAGGCCGATAAAAGCGATGGGGCCAACGACCGCCGTGGCGCTACCGCAAAGCACGGTAATCGCCAGCAGGCCGATGACCTGAGTGCGGGCCACCCGGCTGCCGAGCGCGGTGGCGGTATCGTTGCCGAGACTCAGACTGTTCAACGCCCGGCTTAACAGCAGCGTCACGACGGCGGCAATCACCACCGGCAGGAGGACGATTTTCAGCGTCTGCAGAGTGCGAATATCCAGCGAGCCGGCCTGCCAGAAACGTAGCTGGTCATAGACATCAGGATTGAGGAGCGCAATCCCGTTGGAGAGCCCTTCCAGCACGGCCGCCAGCGCCACGCCGGCTAGCGTCAGACGTACCGGGCTGAGCTGACCGCCGCCCTGACTGCCGGTAAAGGCCACCAGCAGCGAGGCGCCAAACGCGCCGCAAAACGACATCAGCAGCTGTTCCTGCGGGGAGTGGATGCCAAATAGCGCGGCACCCAGCACAATTGCGAAGCTGGCGCCGGAGTTCACGCCGAGAATGCCGGGGTCGGCAAGGGGATTACGCGTCAGAGTCTGCATCAGCGATCCTGCCAGGCCCAGCGCGGCGCCGGCCAGCAGTCCCGCCAGGGTTCGCGGCAGCCGGGCGTCCAGCACGATCGTGCAGTCGGCACTCTGACAGGTAGCGGAAAAAGCATCCACGACGACGCTCACTGGAAGAGGTTTGGCGCCAATCAGCAGGCTGAGAGCGATAGCAAAGGCTAAAACGAGTAACAGACCCGGTACGGCAACGGCGCGCACCGTGGTCGTAGAAAACGACATAATTCACATCCCTGACATGATAATGATAGTAATTATCGTTATCGATTCTGTTCAGTTATGTTAGCATGGCGGCCCACAAGAATGGTATACGCAAAATCATTCAGAATGCATCGCGGCGGCAAACGCACGCTTGCCTGGAAGTATCGCTAACCGTATGACCGGGCTAAGGAAGTACAGCCAATAAGCACGCTGCCTGAACGATCGCGCGTTGATGGAAAATAATAACAAGGCGCTGTAATGAACCGACAATCCCGGCTGCTGAATCTCAGTCTGCTGCAAACCCATCCGGCGTTTCGCGCCGTCTTTATCGCCCGTTTTATCTCGATCCTGTCGCTCGGCCTGCTGGGCGTGGCGATTCCGGTCCAAATCCAGATGATGACCCACTCTACCTGGCAGGTGGGGCTCTCGGTCACTTTGACCGGCTGCTCAATGTTTGTTGGCCTGATGGTCGGCGGCGTGCTGGCGGATCGCTATGAGCGGAAACGTTTGATTCTGCTGGCGCGTGGGACCTGCGGCGTGGGGTTTGTCGGTCTGTGCCTCAACGCGCTGCTGCCTGAGCCGTCGCTCATCGCTATCTATCTGCTGGGTATCTGGGATGGTTTTTTTGCTTCGCTGGGCGTGACGGCGCTGCTGGCGGCGACGCCGGCGCTGGTCGGGCGTGAAAACCTGATGCAGGCCGGCGCGATCACCATGCTGACGGTGCGTCTGGGCTCGGTGATTTCGCCGATGATCGGCGGTCTGCTGCTGGCCACCGGCGGGGTGGCCTGGAACTATGGCCTGGCGGCGGCGGGGACGTTTATCACCACCCTGACCCTGCTGCGGTTGCCGCTGCTACCGCCGCCTCCTCAGCCGCGGGAACACCCGCTGAAGTCGCTGCTGGCGGGGCTGAAGTTCCTCTTCAATAGCCCGCTGATTGGCGGGATTGCTCTGCTGGGCGGTCTGCTGACAATGGCGAGCGCGGTTCGGGTGCTTTATCCGGCGCTGGCCGACGGCTGGCAGATGTCGGCCTCGCAGATTGGTTTGCTCTATGCCGCTATTCCGCTGGGGGCAGCGCTTGGGGCGTTGACCAGCGGTCAGCTGGCGCAAACGGCGAAACCGGGCGCTCTGATGCTGATGACGACGGTCGGCTCATTTGTGGCCATTGCGCTGTTCAGCCTGATGCCGGTCTGGGCATTGGGCGCGCTGTGTCTGGCGCTATTTGGCTGGCTGAGCGCGATCAGCTCGCTGTTGCAGTACACCCTGATTCAGACCCAGACGCCGGAAGCGATGCTCGGGCGTATTAACGGTCTGTGGACCGCGCAGAACGTCACTGGCGATGCGATTGGCGCCGCGTTGCTCGGCGGACTGGGGGCGATGATGACGCCGGTCGCGTCGGCAAGCACCAGCGGTTGGGTGCTGGTGATTGTCGGAGTAATACTGATTGGGCTGCTGGGAGAGCTGCGTCGTTTCCAGCGTCCTGAGGCGGTCAGCGAAAGTTAAACGCGCAGGGGCATCCCGGTCAGGCGCAGCGCCTGCCGGGCATGATGGTTAGCTGAAGAGCGTGGCGAGACGCTGCAGTACCAGCATGGCGCTGTAGTAATCGAGACGGAATGTTTCTGTACCGAGCGGATAGACGCGCTTGTTCTCTACCGCCGGGAGGTGCGCCAGCAGCGGGTTGGCGTAAATCGCATCGGCATCTTTTCCGTCACCGGCAAACAGGAACAGGCTGTTGCCATTGAGGCCTGCGGCTAAATTCTCGCCGCCCAGCTGGATAATGTCATGGCGTTTCCCCTGGCTCTGGCTGGCATGCAGACCGGCGGGTAAGGTCGCCAGTTTAAAGCCCAGCTGTTCAAGCATCTGACCTTGAGCGGATTCCGGCGTCCACAGGTTGGCGCTGTGGGCGGCGGCGGTATAGACCAGCGCGCTGATCGGCTGAGGCGGGAGTTTCATCTGGTGCTTCAGGGTGGCGAGCTGCTTATCAAACTCAGCAATACGCGCCGTCGCCTGCTTTTCGTGGCCGGTGATGTGCCCCAGTTCGGTCAACAGCGCCTGCCAGCTTTTGTCATCGTAATTAATGATAAGCGTCGGCGCGATGGTGGAGAGCTGGTCATACAGCGCGAGGGCGGAGTCGCCGCCGGTAGCGCTGATCAGAATCAGATCCGGCATTTGCGCGGCGACGGCCTCGGCGCTGGGTTCGCCGATGTACAGGCGCGCGAGCTTACGTTCTTTCGCGACGGCGCTCCACTGACGCAGAAATCCCCGATCGTCGGCTACGCGGTTGTTCGGCGTGGTTGCACCGCTGGCGACGACCGGCGCGTCAATCGCCAGTAAGGATCCGGTGAGGGTGACGCTGGTGGAGACGATGCGCAGTGGTTTGCTTTCCAGCGTATGTGCGCCGCGGCTATCGGTCACCTGACGAGGCCAGTCGGCCGCCAGAGCTGAGGTAATTCCTAAAAGCACCAGCCCGCAGGCCAGCAGGGTACGGCGGCATAATGTGGACAAATTCACGAATTCGCATCCTGATTCAGTTGGGATAAATGCGTCTCATTTTCAGCTTTGTCGTGCGTGGATGCAAGCCTAAGTCGCACAACATGCCGTTTGTACGGTTGACATGGCAGGCAATACCTTTTAGGTTAGCCAACCAAAATATAAATGATAATTATTCGTAATATCTTTATCGTTTTTGGAGGATGATATGGAAACGTCACTGGCCGAGGATGTACAGGAACAAAAAATGACCCTGTTGCCGGAAAGCTTCTTCTTTATGTCGCCGTACCGCAGTTTTCGTACCGCGGGCTGTTTTAGCCGTTTTTCCCACTCGGCCGCCGATGGCGCGCTGCTCGATGGGGAGTTTCAGCGGAGTATGGCGGCCGCGTTCTCCGACGCGAAGGCTGCCGGGATCCGTAAGCCGGTGATGGTCGGCGCTATCCCGTTTGATACCAACCAGCCTTCCGAGCTGTTTATTCCAGAGAGCTGGGAGAATTTCTCCCGCACCGGTAAACAGCAGTCGGCGCGCTACTTCAGCGCCCAGACGCCAATGGATGTCGTGGATCGTCAGGAGATTCCTCAACAGGATGCCTTTATGGCGATGGTGGAGCGGGCCGCCGAGCTGACCGCGACGCCGGAAGTGGACAAGGTTGTCCTGTCGCGCCTGATCGACATTACCACCCGCGAACGCGTGGACAGCGGCGCGCTGCTCGAGCGCCTGATCGCGCAGAATCCGGCCAGCTTTAACTTCCACGTGCCGCTCTCCGACGGCGGCGTGCTGCTGGGCGCCAGCCCGGAGCTGCTGCTGCGTAAAGAGGGCGATCATTTCAGCTCCCTGCCGCTGGCCGGCTCGGCCCGTCGCCAGCCGGATGACGTACTGGATCGCGAGGCGGGTAACAAGCTGCTGGCTTCCGGAAAAGATCGCCACGAGCACGAACTGGTGACCCAGGCAATGAAGACGGTGCTGACTCCGCGCTGCCGCGAACTGTCGCTGCCGGATTCCCCGCAGCTGGTCACCACGCCGACGCTGTGGCACCTGGCGACGCCGATTGAAGGTACCGCGCTGGCGCAGGAGAACGCGATGTCGCTGGCCTGCCTGCTGCATCCGACCCCGGCGCTGAGCGGTTTCCCGCATCAGGTGGCGAAACGACTGATTGCCGAGCTTGAACCGTTCGATCGCCAGCTGTTCGGCGGCATTGTTGGCTGGTGCGATGACGAAGGTAACGGCGAATGGGTGGTGACGATTCGCTGCGCTCGCCTGCATCAGCGTACGCTGCGTCTGTTTGCCGGCGCGGGGATTGTTCCGGCCTCCTCTCCGCTGGGTGAGTGGCGTGAAACCGGCGTCAAACTGACGACCATGCTGAATGTGTTTGGCTTGAATTAAGAGGCAATGATGATTGCATTTAACCGCTGGCCGGAAAGTTTTGCCGCCCGCTACCGCGAAAAGGGCTACTGGCAGGATTTGCCATTAACCAACCTGATTACCCGTCACGCCGACAGCGACGCCATCGCCATTATCGACGGTGATAAGCAGCACAGCTATCGTCAGTTCAATCAGCAGGTGGATAACCTGGCCTCGTCGCTCCAGCGTCTGGGGCTGAAGCGCGGTGAAACCGCGCTGGTGCAGCTGGGCAACGTAGCCGAATTCTACATCACCCTGTTTGCGCTGTTGCGTATCGGAGTGGCGCCGGTGAATGCGTTATTCAGCCATCAGCGCAGCGAGCTGAATGCCTACGCGACGCAAATTGAGCCCGCGCTGCTGATTGCCGATCGTGAGCATGCGCTGTTTGCCGATGATCATTTCCTGAATGGCTTTGTTGAGCAGCATGCGTCAGTACGGGTTGTGCTGCTGCGCAACGATTGCGGTGAATACGATCTGGCGGCGGCGATCGCGCGGCCGGCGGAGAACTTTATCGCTAATCCGACGCCTGCCGATGAAGTGGCCTTTTTCCAGCTCTCCGGCGGCAGTACCGGTACGCCGAAGCTGATACCTCGCACCCATAACGACTACGACTACAGCATCCGTCGCAGTAACGAAATTTGCGGTATCAGCGCGGAAACCCGCTACCTCAACGCGCTGCCCGCCGCCCATAACTACGCGATGAGCTCGCCGGGTTCCCTCGGCGTGTTTCTGGCCGGTGGTCGGGTGATTCTGGCCGCCGATCCGAGCGCCACGCTCTGCTTCCCGCTGATTGAACAACATCAGATTAACGTCGCTTCGCTGGTACCGCCGGCGGTCAGCCTGTGGCTACAGGCGATCCGCGAGGGGGCCGGGAACGCGCAGCTGCGTTCGCTGAGGCTGCTGCAGGTTGGCGGCGCGCGTCTGTCGGCAACGCTGGCGGCGCGGATTCCGGCGGAGATTGGCTGCCAGCTTCAGCAGGTCTTCGGCATGGCGGAAGGGCTGGTGAACTACACCCGCCTCAACGACAGCCCGGAACGCATCATCAATACCCAGGGCTGCCCGATGTGTCCGGACGATGAGGTCTGGGTGGCGGATGCCGACGGCAACCCGCTACCCCATGGTGAGGTGGGGCGTCTGATGACCCGGGGTCCATACACCTTCCGCGGCTACTACAAAAGTCCGCAGCATAACGCCGAAGCGTTTGATGCCGACGGTTTTTACTGCTCCGGCGATCTTATTTCGATCGACGAGGACGGCTATATCACCGTGCAGGGGCGTGAAAAAGATCAGATCAACCGCGGCGGCGAGAAGATCGCGGCGGAGGAAGTTGAAAACCTGCTGCTGCGCCATCCGGCGGTGATCCATGCCGCGCTGGTCAGCATGGAAGATAGCCTGCTGGGCGAGAAAAGCTGCGCGTATCTGGTGGTGAAAGAGCCGCTGCGCGCGGTAGCGGTACGTCGCTTCCTGCGCGAACAGGGCGTCGCAGAATTTAAACTGCCGGACCGTGTGGAGTGCCTGGATGCACTGCCGCTGACGCCGGTGGGCAAAGTCGATAAAAAACAACTACGCCAGTGGCTGGCTTCACGCGAGCCGGGCTGAAGGAGAAAAGAGAATGGCCATCCCTGAATTACAGGCTTACACGCTGCCGGAAGCCAGCGACATCCCGGCGAACAAAGTGAACTGGGCTTTTGAGCCATCCCGCGCCGCGCTGCTGATCCACGATATGCAGGAATATTTCCTCAACTTCTGGGGTGAAGACAGCGCCATGATGGCGAAAGTCGTTGCCAATATTGCCGCGCTGCGTGATTTCTGCAAACAGCATAATATTCCGGTGTTTTACACCGCGCAGCCGAAAGAGCAAAGCGATGAAGATCGCGCCCTGCTGAATGATATGTGGGGACCGGGCCTGACCCGTTCGCCGGAGCAGCAGCGGGTGATTGCCGCGCTGGCGCCGGATGAACACGACACCGTCCTGGTGAAGTGGCGCTACAGCGCGTTTCACCGCTCGCCGCTGGAAGAGATGCTCAAAGAGAGCGGCCGCGATCAGCTGATTATCACCGGCGTCTATGCCCATATCGGCTGTATGACCACCGCGACCGACGCCTTTATGCGCGACATTAAACCATTCTTCGTCGCCGATGCGCTGGCTGACTTTAGCCGCGAAGAGCATCTGATGTCGCTGAAATATGTTGCCGGTCGTTGTGGCCGCGTCGTGATGACCGAAGAGCTGCTGCCGCTGCCGGCATCAAAAACGGCGCTGCGTGCGCTGGTACTGCCGCTGCTCGATGAATCCGACGAGCCCATGGATGACGAAAACCTGATCGACTATGGTCTGGACTCCGTACGCATGATGGCGCTGGCCGCCCGCTGGCGCAAAGTGCACGGCGATATTGATTTCGTGATGCTGGCGAAAAACCCGACCATTGACGCCTGGTGGGCGCTGCTCTCCCGTGAGGTGAAATAATGGCCGCACTGGATTTTCAGGGGCAAACCGTTTGGGTCACCGGCGCCGGTAAGGGGATTGGCTACGCAACGGCGCTGGCGTTTGTTGAGGCCGGCGCTCGGGTGAGCGGTTTCGATCTCGCTTTCGAGGGGGATGACTATCCGTTTGCCACCCACACGCTGGATGTTGCCAATGCGCAGCAGGTGGCCGAGGTATGCGGGCATCTGCTGAAAGGCATCGATCGGCTGGATGTGCTGGTTAACGCCGCGGGGATTCTGCGCATGGGCGCGACCGATGAGCTGAGTCTGGACGCATGGCAGCAGACTTTCGCCGTCAACGTCGGCGGGGCGTTTAACCTGTTCCAGCAGACGATGGGCCAGTTCCGTCGCCAGCAGGGCGGGGCAATCGTCACCGTCGCCTCCGATGCCGCGCATACGCCGCGCATCGGCATGAGCGCCTACGGCGCCTCAAAGGCGGCGCTGAAAAGTCTGGCGCTGACCGTGGGCCTGGAGCTGGCGGGCAGCGGCGTACGCTGCAACCTGGTCTCTCCGGGCTCCACCGACACCGATATGCAGCGCACGCTGTGGGTAAGTGAGGATGCCGAGCAGCGCCGTATCCGCGGTTTCGGCGAGCAGTTTAAGCTCGGGATCCCGCTGGGTAAAATTGCGCGTCCGCAGGAGATTGCCAGCACGATTCTGTTCCTCGCTTCCGATCACGCCAGCCATATCACGCTGCAGGATATCGTGGTGGACGGCGGCTCGACGCTGGGGGCATAAATGGCCTGGAAACGTCAGCTGACGCTGGAGGCGCTTAATGCCACCAGCGACAATACGATGGTCGCTCACCTGGGGATTGTCTACACCCGGCTGGAAGAGGGGCTGCTGGAGGCGAGTATGCCGGTTGATGCGCGTACGCATCAACCGTTTGGCCTGCTGCACGGCGGCGCCTCCGCGGCGCTGGCGGAGACGCTGGGGTCGATGGCCGGCTGGCTGATGACCGAAGAGGGCCAGTGCGTGGTGGGGACCGAGCTGAATGCAACCCACCATCGGGCGGTCTCGAGCGGTCGTGTGCGCGGCGAGTGTCGCCCTCTGCACCTGGGACGTCAGAACCAGAGCTGGGAGATTGCGGTGTTCGACGAGCGGGGCCGTCGCTGCTGCACCTGCCGCCTCGGCACCGCGGTACTGGGCTGAGGAGGTCTGCTCCCGGCGCGCGGGATGAACTCTTAAGCCGGGCGATGGGCCCACAACCGCCGGTGATTTTGTCGCCCGGACAAAGCGCAATGTGCCGTCTCCGGAAATGTCCTTGGTGTTGCCATACACTGCGGCTGACTCCCCGGTGACGCTACGCTTACCGGGGCTACGGCCCGGGATAATCTCTCTGTTTTCCCGGCTGGCGCTACGCTTAGTCGGGCGACGGACCGGTGCGCTAAGGTTGCCTGGTTCAGGCGTTTACGCCGCGAGCCGGGGTGTCGTCTGACGACGTATCATGTAGCGCTTTCTTGCTGGCGATACATTCCATTTTCCCCCCAGAAGTGATCTCGCTAGCAATGTGAGATAAATCCCTGTCTTTGTACGACATCTGTACGGTTTCAATGTTGTTAAACCCGGCGTTGTGTTCTAGAAACAAAATGTAACATCCTGATTACCTTACCGGTGGAACGCAACGATGAATCATTCAGGGAAATACCTCATCTGGACATTGCTCTCGGTTGTCGGAGCCTTTGCCCTCGGCTATATCGCCTTAAACCGAGGTGAACAGATTAATGCGTTATGGATTGTCGTCGCGGCAGTCTGCATTTATCTGATCGCCTATCGTTTCTACGGTCTCTACATCGCCAAAAATGTGCTGGCGGTTGACCCGACGCGCATGACCCCCGCCGTTCGGCATAACGACGGCCTTGATTATGTCCCGACCGATAAAAAAGTGCTGTTCGGTCATCATTTTGCGGCGATTGCCGGTGCGGGGCCGCTGGTAGGACCGGTGCTGGCGGCGCAAATGGGCTATCTGCCGGGGATGATCTGGATCCTCGCCGGGGTAGTGCTGGCCGGCGCGGTGCAGGACTTTATGGTGCTGTTTGTGTCTACGCGCCGCGACGGACGTTCTCTCGGCGAGCTGGTGAAAGAAGAGATGGGGCCAACCGCCGGAGTGCTGGCGCTGGTGGCCTGCTTTATGATTATGGTGATTATCCTCGCCGTACTGGCGATGATCGTGGTGAAAGCGTTGACCCACAGCCCGTGGGGCACCTATACCGTGGCCTTCACTATTCCGCTGGCGATCTTTATGGGGATCTACATTCGCTACCTGCGTCCGGGACGCATCGGCGAAGTGTCGGTGATTGGTCTGGTGATGCTGGTATTCGCGATTGTCTCCGGCGGATGGGTGGCGGAAAGCCCGACCTGGGCGCCGTGGTTTGATTATACCGGCGTACAGCTGACCTGGATTCTGGTGGGCTATGGTTTTATTGCCGCCGTTCTTCCGGTGTGGCTGCTGCTGGCGCCGCGTGATTACCTGTCGACCTTTCTGAAAATCGGCACCATCGTCGGGCTGGCGATTGGGATTCTGATTATGCGTCCGACGCTGACCATGCCGGCGCTGACCAAATTTATTGACGGCACCGGCCCGGTCTGGTCTGGCAGCATGTTCCCGTTCCTGTTTATCACCATCGCCTGCGGCGCGGTCTCCGGCTTCCATGCGCTGATTTCATCCGGAACCACGCCTAAGATGCTGGCGAATGAGGGCCAGGCCTGCTTTATCGGCTACGGCGGTATGTTGATGGAGTCCTTTGTCGCCATCATGGCGCTGGTGGCGGCCTGTGTTATCGATCCGGGCGTCTACTTTGCGATGAACAGCCCGATGGCGGTACTGGCGCCGGCTGGCACCACCGATGTGGTAGCCTCTGCCGCACAGGTGGTCAGCAGCTGGGGCTTTAGCATTACGCCGGACACGCTGCGCCAGATAGCCAGCGAAGTGGGCGAGCAGTCGATCATCTCGCGGGCCGGCGGCGCACCGACGCTGGCGGTGGGGATGGCCTACATCCTGCACGGCTCGCTGGGCGGTCTGATGGATGTTGCCTTCTGGTACCACTTCGCCATTCTGTTTGAAGCACTGTTCATCCTGACGGCAGTGGATGCGGGCACCCGCGCAGCGCGCTTTATGCTGCAGGATTTACTGGGCGTGCTCAGCCCGGGCCTGAAGAAAACCAACTCGCTGCCGGCCAACCTGCTGGCGACCGGGCTTTGCGTGCTGGCGTGGGGATACTTCCTGCATCAAGGGGTTGTTGACCCGCTCGGCGGCATCAATACGCTGTGGCCGCTGTTTGGTATCGCTAACCAGATGCTGGCGGGGATGGCATTGATGCTGTGTGCGGTGGTACTGTTTAAAATGAAGCGCGAACGCTATGCCTGGGTTGCGCTGCTGCCGACGTCCTGGCTGTTGATTTGCACCCTGACCGCCGGCTGGCAAAAGTCGTTCAGTCCGGACACCAAAGTCGGCTTCCTGGCGATTGCCAATAAGTTCCAGGCGATGATCGACAGCGGCACGATTCCGCCTCAGTACACCGAATCTCAGCTGGCGCAGCTGGTCTTTAACAACCGTCTGGATGCGGGATTAACCATCTTCTTTATGGTGGTTGTGGTGGTGCTGGCGTTCTTCTCCATCAAAACCGCGTTGGCGGCGTTGAAAGAGGATAAACCGACGGCGAAAGAGACGCCTTATGAGGCGTTACCTGCCGCTGCAGAGCCGATGGCGGCGCAGGCGAAGCGCGCACATTAAACCCTACCCCCTTTCCACGTGCGGAAAGGGGGACCATGAGAGAGCACTATGTTTGATACCCTTTCGAAAGCCGGGAAGTATCTGGGTCAGGCGGCGAAAATGATGATTGGCGTGCCCGATTACGATAATTATGTCGAGCATATTCGCCTGACGCATCCTGAGCAAACGCCGATGACCTATGAAGAGTTCTTTCGCGAGCGACAGGATGCACGCTACGGCGGAAAAGGGGGGGCGAAGTGCTGCTAAGAGCCTATTCCATTAGGCTATTTTATTTGCCATTTTGACCCAGGGCAGTGCTCACCATCCCCACCTAGTACGTGTACGCTCCGGTGGTTCCGCGCTGTCCGCGGCCAGACTGGCGGCAACACGCCTACGGGGATAGGCTTTTAGTCGCCTTCTCAGGCGTCAGGCATTAAGTCCCCCATCAACATCCAGACCGGTGCCGGAGATTTGTCCGGCCGCCGGGCTGGCCAGAAAGGTCACCGCAGCGGCGACGTCATCCGGCTGACCGTAATGTCCGACGGCAATAAGCTGACGCTGCGAGTCGGCCTGCTCCCCGTTCGCCGGGTTCATATCGCTGTCGGTAGGGCCCGGATGCACCAGGTTTACGGTAATGCCGCGCGGCCCGAGATCGCGGGCGAGGCCGCGGGTCAGCGAGTTGAGCGCAGATTTGGTCATGGCGTAGACCGCGATGCCCGGTGAGGCGACGCGGTTGGCGAGGCAACTGCCGATATTGATAATGCGCCCTCCAGCGGGCAGATGCGGCAGCGCTGCCTGGATGGCGATCACCACGCCACGGATATTGACGTTGATCAGCGCATCGATATCTTCCAGCGACAGCGACTCCAGCGGGCCGCCGCGGGCGATCCCGGCGTTATTGACCAGAATATCCAGCCCGCCGAGGGTCTCTACCGTGCGTGTGACGGCCTGCTGAATCGCCTGGGCGTTTGCGCTGTCGGCCTGAATCGCCGCGCCGCGGCGGCCGAGAGCCACAATCTCGTCGACCACCGCCTGCGCTTTATCGGCGGATTTTTCATAAGTGATAACCACATCGGCGCCCGCCTGCGCCAGCGACAGCGCAATGGCGCGGCCAATTCCGCGACTGGCGCCGGTAACCAACGCTTTTTTACCCGTTAACTCGATCTGCATGATGACCTCGTACTGTGAGTGGGAGATGCATCATTAGGTATAGAGCGAGATTGCTGTCCGTCAATGCACCTGCCTGCGGAAGTTTTCCACTTTCTCAAAAGCGGCGGCCAGGCTTTGCGGCGTCAGTTCCACCGGAAGGAAGTGGATCGACTCCACCGGACGCAGGGTATGGGCAATGACCCGCTCCAGTTCGTCCCGATTGTGGATATCCACGTCGAGTTCCGCCAGGGTCGTGGGCAGGTTGAAACGCTGCCAGGCGTTAATCAACTGGGCCAGCACGTCGTCCTGACCCAGCAGGGCGCTTTGCACCAGAATGCCGTAGGCAACCTTGGTGCCATGAAGGAATTTATCAGTCTGCGGCAGGATTGTCAGGCCGTTATGCACCGCATGGGCGGCGGCGACGCGGGTATAGCGCTCGCCTAAGCCGCCGACCATCCCGCCGCCGGCGATAATGGCATCCGTCACGTCGCGGAACGCCTGCGACAGTTCGCCGCGCTGCTGATCCGCCAACGCGGTTTCGCTGCTTTGCAGCAGAACGTCGCGAATGGCCAGCGCGCCGTTAATCCCCAGGCGCACGGTCAGCGGCAGCGTTTCCGGCTGCGGCGCCAGTACCACCGCTTCATACCATTTCGCCAGCGTATCGCCGATTCCCGCCAGCAGATATTCCGCCGGAGCGTTGAGGATGATTTGCGGTTCCACCAGCACGAGGAAGTTGGCGTCATCAAAAATTTCAAAATGCAGCGCCTGGCCGGCGTCGTTGTACCACACCGATAGCGGGGTCCACGCGGCGCAGGTGGCGGCGATGGTCGGGATGGCCACCACCGGCAGACCCAGCCGCCGGGCCACGGCCTTGGCGGTATCCAGCAGCGCGCCGCCGCCGACGCCAATCACCACGGCCCGGTCATCCCCGGCTTCCGCGACCAGCTGCGCGACGTCGCTTTCGCTGCAGTGCCCGCTAAACAGCACTTTTTTGGCGCCGACGGCGTGAAACGCCTCCGGCAGGAAGGGCTGCGCACCGGCGATGGCGCGCTCGCCGTAGATCCAGATGGCGCGGGCAAGCTGCTCGTCGCTGTAAAAATCGTGCAGGTGGGCAAGGCTGCCGTTATGGGAAAAATAGTTAGCCGGGCCGGGTACCACGCGGATATCGCTGTTGCTCATGAACGCTGTCCTTATTTCGTTTCGCTAACCTGATGTTATGTCTGGACATCCGGATGGCTAATATTATTTCGTTTTATCTTATGCCTTTTACGCAGTTGTCAGTCAAGGTCGGCTGTGAAAAATTCGTTAAATCAGAATATTAATCGTAAAGGTCCCGGCGGATGACAGTGAATCGTCTTGAGATGAACAACATTAATCTGGCCTTTTCCGGTTTCAGGGCGCTGAGCAATGTGGCGTTCACCCTGCGGGGAGGGTCGGTACACGCGCTGACCGGTGCTAACGGGGCGGGGAAATCGACGCTGATGGCGGTGCTGTGCGGAACGCACGCCCATTATGAGGGCGAGATCGTCATCAATAATCAGCCGGTGAGCGTTCGCTCGCCGCGGGATGCGAAACTGCTGGGCATTCATCTGGTGCAACAGGAGGTCGATGTGGCGCTGGTGCCCGGCCTGTCCATTGCGGAAAACATTATGCTGGATCGTCTGGCGGAGCCGGGGCTGGGCTTCAGCTGGCGCGCAGTGCGTGAGCAGGCGCGCGAGGCTCTGGCCCAGCTGGATATTACGCTCGATGTGCGTCGCCCCATCGACAGCTGTACCCTGGCCGAGAAGCAGCAAATTCTGCTGGCCCGCGCGCTGTCGCACCATTGCCGGTTTTTAATTCTGGATGAACCCACCGCGCCGTTGGATCAACATGAAAGTGAGCGCCTGTTTACAGTGGTACGCCGTCTGCAGCAGCAGGGGATCGGCGTGGTGTTCATCTCCCACCGTATTCATGAGCTGAAGGCTATCTGCGACACCCTGACGGTATTGCGCGACGGAAAGCTGATTGAAAGCAGCCCAATGCACGATCTGAGCGGCGAGCAGATCGTCGAGAAGATGCTCGGCCACGAGCTGAGCGATATCTTCCCGCCGAAACGCCCGCCCCACGGCGAAGAGGTTCTGTTACAGGTTGACGGTCTGCATGACGAGGGGCTGTTGCAGGATATTTCGCTGCGGCTGCGCAAAGGCGAAATTCTCGGTATCGCCGGTCTGGCCGGCGCGGGAAAAACCGAACTGTGCAAAGCGCTGTTTGGCGCCAGCAAAAGCCGCCTGACGCGCGGGGAGTTGAACAGCCAGCCGTGGCGGCCCCGCGACCCGGCAGATTCTGTGCTGCGCGGGCTGGCGCTGGTACCGGAAGAGCGACGCAAAGAGGGCATTTTTATCGAAGAACCGATCGGCATGAACCTGGCGGTCAGCGCCGATAACAGCTTTTCGCGCTGGAGCCTGTTCGGCCATCGCCAGGCGTGGCGCTGGGCGGAAGAGGTGATCGCCCGGATCGGGATTCGTACCACCGGTCCGGCTCAGACCCTGCGCCGGCTTTCCGGCGGCAATCAGCAGAAAGTGGCGATCGGCAAATGGCTGCGCGGTAACGCCAACGTCTTGATATTCGACGAGCCGACCAAGGGTGTCGATGTGAAAGCAAAAACCGACCTGTTCACCCTGATCGACGGGCTGGCGCGCGACGGGAAGGGGATTATCTATGCCTCGGGCGAATTCTCTGAACTGGTGGGATTGTGCGACCGCATTTGCGTGTTGTGGGATGGCCGTATCGTCGCAGAAATTCCGGGCGCTGAGGCCCGGGAAGAGACACTACTTTATTACTCCACCGGAGGAGCAGCAGCGTGAGCAAGGCCCTGACAGTTAACGCGACGGCATCGGGTCGTCAGCGATTTTTTGATTTTCTTTATAAATGGGGCATGTTGCTGACCGTAGTGGCGCTGATTGCCGTTTTTGGCCTCGCCTCGGACAACTTCCTCGACCCGTTCAACATCATCAACATTTTGCGCTCCATCGCCATCGTGACGGTGATTGCGATCGGCGTCTCTGTGTCGTTAACCATTGGCGGCTTTGACCTGTCGGTGGGGTCAACGGCTTCGCTGGCAAACGCGCTGGTGATTTCGCTGTTTGTCTGGCACGGCTTCGGCACCACCGAGGCGATCCTTATCACCCTGGCGCTCTGTACGCTGGTGGGGCTGTTCAACGCTTTTTTAATTGTCGTCCTGCGCATTCCCGACATGCTGGCTACCCTCGCCAGCCTGTTTGTGATTCAGGGCGTGGCAATGACCTACAGCTACGGCGGCTCGATTACCGAGAACATGGTATTGCCGAGTGGTGACATGGCGGAAGGGGTGATTCCGGCCGCCTTCGGTGCGCTGGGACAGGTGCCTACGATTGTGATCGTGATGCTGGTGGTGACCGTGGTGGCTCAGCTGGCGCTCTCGTTCACCACGCACGGGCGGAGAATGTACGCCATCGGCGGAAACCCAGAGGCCGCACGGCTCTCCGGGCTGCGCATCACTCGTTATAAAGTGGCGGCCTATGTTATCGCCTCGCTGCTGGCCGGGCTGGGCGGCATTTTACTGGCCTCGCGCATCGGTTCCTCGCAGGTTAATGCCGGCAGCGGCTACCTGATGGATGCGGTGGCGGCGGCGTGGATAGGCTTTTCACTGGCGGGTTCAGGTAAACCGAACGCGCTGGGCACGCTGGTGGGGGCGGTGATTCTTGGCGTGCTCTCCAACGGCCTGGTGATGCTGTCGGTGCCGTACTACGCCATGGACATTATTAAAGGGCTGGTGCTGGCTGGCGCGCTCGCACTGACCTACTTTCAGCGCCGCACATAAAATTTTACAGGGTAAACACCATGAAAAAGATAACGCTTTCACTCATCGCATTGGGGTTGTTCAACTCTGCGGCGGCCTTTGCTGAAACTCCGACGCCGATTCCGGCAGCGATTGCCGAACATAGCGGCCCGATTCGTATCGCGGTGATCCGTAATCTTGGTTCCGACGATAACACCACCCAGTTTGTCTCCGGGGCCATCCAGGAGGGTAAAAAGCTCGGTTTCAAAATCAGCACCTTCCTGAGCAACGGCGATGACGCCAAATTCCAGGACTTCGTTAACCAGGCGATTAGCCAGAAATACGACGGCATTATTCTCTCCCAGGGACGCGATCCGTACTCGACCGCGCTGGTGAAAAAAGCGGTGGACGCCGGGATTAAAGTTGCCGTGTTCGATACTGCGGTTAACGGCGAGATCCCGGGTGTCACCGTCACCCAGCAGGATGACGCTTCGCTGACCGAGCTCTCCTTTGGCCAACTGGTGAAAGATTTCAACGGTAAAGCCAACATCGTCAAACTGTGGGTCGCCGGCTTCCCGCCGATGGAACGCCGCCAGGCCGCGTACCAGACGCTGCTTAAGCAAAACCCGGGGATTAAAGAGCTGGAGTCGATTGGCGCCGTCTCTTCCGACGTGCAGGGCGATACCGCCAATAAAGTTGGGGCGATTCTGGCGAAATATCCGAAAGGCAAGATCGATGCGATTTGGGGAACCTGGGATGCGTTCAGCCAGGGGGCTTATAAAGCGCTGAAGGAGAACGGCCGCAGCGAAATCAAACTCTACAGCATTGATATTTCTAACCAGGATTTGCAGCTGATGCGTGAATCCGGCAGCCCGTGGAAAGTGAGCGTGGCGGTGGATCCGAAGCTTATCGGCGCCACTAACGTGCGCCTGATCGCCAATAAGATTGCCGGGGAGCCGACTCCTGCAACCTATGACTTCAAAGCGGCGGCTATTCCGCAGGCGCTGCTGGCGGCGCAGCCGGGGGCGGTGAACGTTGCCTCGCTGGGTAAAATCATTCCGGGCTGGGGCCAGACGGAAGACTTTATCGCCCCGTGGTTTGCCACGCTGGAAGCAAAAAACAAGTAACGCCCGCTGGCGCTGCGCTTACCGGGTCTGCGGTTTCGTCGGCCCGATAAGGCGCTGCCGCTATCCGGCAAAAGGAGCTCAAGGTGACTGAGACTGAATTACCGCGCCCCGACTACAGCCGCAATATGCGGCTGATTGGGCATAGCGATCAGGGAGGACGCCCGGACGGCGTCCAGCTCATGGTGCACCGTGGCTTTGCGTATATCGGTCATATGGTATCGCAGGGCTTTTCGGTGGTCGACGTTCGCGATCCGGCGCGTCCGAAAGCGGTAAACTACATCGCCGCGCCGCCGGGGACCTGGAACGTGCATTTGCAGGCGCATGATGATCTGCTGCTGGTCATCAATGCCCGCGATCTGTTTGCCGACGCTCGCTTTGCCGACGAGAAAGTTTACTACACCCGTTCGGTGGGCGAGACGGTCAGCGATGTGCAGGATAAGGGCTGGAGCGCCGGGCTGCGGGTGTTCGATATTTCGCATCCGGAGCATCCGCGCGAGATAGGTTTTTTGTCGCTCAGCGGTATCGGCATTCATCGAATCTGGTACGTTGGCGGTCGTTGGGCCTACGTTTCTGCGCTGATCGACGGTTTTAGCGATTATATCTTCCTGACCATCGATCTGGCGGATCCGCGCAAACCGGAAGTGGCCGGACGCTGGTGGTTGCCGGGGATGAACCTGGCGGCAGGGGAGACGGCGGACTGGCCACAGGGCAAGCGCTACGCGTTGCATCACGCCATTATCGCCGGGGATACCGCCTACGGTAGCTGGCGCGACGGTGGCCTGACGCTGCTCGACGTGAAGGACAGAACACAGCCGACGCTGATTAGCCATCGCAACTGGAGCCCGCCGTTTGGCGGCGGAACCCATACGGCGCTGCCGCTGCCGGACAGGGATCTGCTGGTGGTGCTGGATGAAGCGGTGCTTGATAACCAGCAGGATGGGGAGAAGCTGATCTGGCTGTTTGATATCCGCGAACCGACAAACCCGGTGAGTATCGCCACGTTCCCGCCGCCGGATGAAGCCGACTACGTGGCAAAAGGGGCGCACTTTGGTCCGCATAATCTGCATGAGAATCGCCCCGGTAGTTTCATTAGCTCAACGCTGATTTTTGCCACTTACCAGAATGCGGGCGTTCGCGCTTACGATATCTCCAACCCTTATCGTCCGGTGGAGACCGGGGCGCTGGTACCGGCCGCACCGGCGAAAATGATGGATACCCGTCCGGGTCGCCCGCAGGTCATTCAGTCCTGCGATGTGTTTGTTGATGCGCAGGGAATTATCTACAGCACGGATTACAACGGCGGGTTGTCGGTGATTGAGTATCTCGGGTAGTTTTTTGCCGGGTGGCGCTGCGCTTACCCGGCCTACAAAACCCCGGACGAGATGTCGGATAAGGCGTCAGGCGCGTAGGCTGGAGAAGGCGTCAGGACCCTATGCCGGGAAGATGTCAAAGAGCCGTAGGCCGGGTAAGGCGTCAGCCGCCACCCGGCCTACAGACTGCGCTTAGCTGTACTGGCGCACCCGTGCCACCAGCTCTTCGACGCTGTCGATACGGTCGGCAATCACAATCAGCGCTTTACCCAGGGTGATTGCGTGGCGCAGGCACTCGTGGCGCATGGCCTCATCCTGAATCGTCTCTATATCGGCGACGTGGGACAGGCCGACGCTGCGGCGAATCAGCTCGGTGCCGCAGAAGCCAATCGCGTCGTTCCATACTTTTTTCAGGAACGCGGAGGCATAGCCGGGCCAGGCCAGCGCCGCATCGCGCGTTTTCTCCGCTGCCAGAGAGTGGAAGCGTTCGGCAAAAGTATTCCACAGCGTCTGAATATCGTGCAGACGCTGTTCGCGAGCCGCGGCGGCATCGCGAATGCCCAGATGCCCCGGCAGGCCGCAGTAGTTCAGCAGCAGGTTGCCGATGGCGGTACCGATATCAAAACCTATCGGGCCGAAATAGCCGAACTCCGCATCGATGGCTTTAAAACTGTCCTCGGCAACAAAAATGGAGCCGCTGTGAATATCGCCGTGTAGCAATGCTTCGGTATGCGAGAAGAAGCGATGTTTCAGCGACGCGACTGCCAGCCTGAGCGACGCGTCGTCACGCAGGGCGGCCACTTCAGCTTCCAGTTCGGCCGGGTAGTTATTGCGTTCGTGAACCTGGTACGGGTCGTTGAAAAACAGGTCTTCGGTGATTTCGCACATCTCCGGATTGATAAACCGGGCGACCTGAGCCTTTTTCTCATGCGGATGGAGGTAGAAATCACTGGTATGAAACAGCGCCTGGGCCAGATATTCCCCCAGCTGGCTGGCGGCCTGCGGATAGTAAACATTGTTAATCAGCTCGCCGCGCCAGATACGATGATCGGAGAGATCTTCCATCACCATCACCGCCAGTTCGGGGTCGAAGTGGTGGATTTTCACCGTGTGCTGCGGGGCGTGCTGGTAGTGTGCCACCAGGGTTTGCGCCTCGAGACGAGCGCGGTCGAGGGTCAGCGGCCAGGATTCACCGACGCAGCGAACGTAGGGTAGGGCCTGCTTCACGACAACGCGGCTCACGCCGTGGGTATCATAAATCTTAAAGACCAGGTTGAGGTTACCGTCCCCCACTTCCTGCGCGGACACCAGCTCCGACGGGTCATCGATGCCGCCAAATTGTTGTGCGTATGCCACGGCATCGCCGGGGGTGAAGGTATGGTATTGCGACATTGCCTCGATCCTCAAAAGTTCTGATTAAGCCGTTCAGACGTCTATACTTCTGGATTTCATCCTGACACAATGTGATACAACAACGCAACAGGGATTTAACGATATGCAGACACTACAGACCACCAGCCTGCGGGTAAGCGAAAATCAGCTTTTTATTCTTGATCAGCAGGCATTGCCGCAGGAAAAACGCTGGCTGGCGGCGGATAACGTTTCGTTGCTGGTGGACCATATTCACGCCCTGCGGGTACGCGGGGCGCCGCTAATCGGCCTGTCGGCCAGCCTGCTGCTGGCGCTTCTGGCCCGGCGCGGCCTCAGCCGGGATGAACTGGCCCAGGCACTGGAAACGCTGCGGGCCGCGCGCCCGACGGCGGTAAACCTGATGAATAATCTCGATCGCATGAAGCTGGCGCTGGCGGAAGAGAATCATGCCCAGGCACTGGAAGAGGAAGCGCTGCGTCTGATCGCAGAAGATAAACAGCTATGCGCCAGCATCGCCGAGGCGGGCAGCGCACTGGTGACGCCGGGCAGCCGCCTGCTGACGCATTGTAATACCGGCGGTCTGGCAACGGCGGGCGTAGGGACGGCGCTGGGGGTGATTGCGCTGGCCCATCAGCGCGGGCTGGTGGAAAATGTCTGGGTCGACGAGACGCGACCGCTGCTGCAGGGCGGTCGGCTGACCGCCTGGGAGCTGGGTGAACTGGGGGTGCCTTACCGGCTGATTACCGATTCGATGGCCGCCAGCCTGATGGCCAAAGGAGAGGTTGACGCCGTATGGGTCGGGGCTGACCGGATCGCCGCTAACGGCGATGTGGCGAATAAGATCGGCACCTATTCCCTGGCGGTACTGGCGAAGTATCACGGTATTCCGTTCTACGTGGCGGCACCGCAAACCACCCTCGATCGCCACTGTCCGAACGGCGAGGCGATTCCGATTGAGCAGCGGGCGCCAGCGGAAGTGACCGGCGTCACCGGCAGCTTTGGCGCGGTGCAGTGGGCGCCGAAAGATGCCGCCGTTTACAATCCGGCATTTGACGTCACCCCCGCGGCATTAATTAGCGGCTGGGTGCTGGATAGCGGCGTGGTCACCCCGGAACAGGTGGCGGCCGGGGCGTTTGCAGCGGAAAAAGCCTGAGTTAAAGCGCAGTGATTCCCATCGCTTCCTGTCAGGCTATATGAGTAACGCGCCTCTTTAAAATACCCGGCGGCGGCTGACGCCTTACCGGGCTTACGGGGCGGGATCAGATCGGCTTTTGTCGGTCAGGAAAGGCGTCAGCCGCCGCCTGACAAGCGTGCGGGCACGATCGCCCAATCACGGCAGAACCATATCGACCGCCGGAGCCGCGTGCGGATCGATATGCCGGCCGAGCGTTGTCAGCGCCGCCTGGTAAGGGCACAGGGTTCCGACTTCGGTCGTCTGGCAGCCCGCTTGACGCCACTCCTGGCGCAGCAGCGGATGCTGGCTGTCCGGGATTTGCAGACGACGTAAATCGTCCAGACTTTGCGCCTGGAAGTAGACGCGCAGATAGCGTTTACCGCTATGGGTATCGCGCCAGCGTTCCAGGACCAGGCTGCTGCCCGGCGGGATATTGCCCCGGCTGTACCCCGGCAACTGCCAGCTAAAATCCATTAACGTACGCACCATGGCGATATTGGTGTCGTGCGCCACCAGCAGTAGCCAGCGCACGTCCGGCGTGGCGCCTTCTTTGACCCCCTCCAGCATGGCGTTGAGCAGAATCGAACCGCGTTTTTGCGCGGTATAAAACACATCGTTGCTCAGATCGTAGTTCTCCGTCAGCAGCGGCAGCAGGGCGGTGATCTGGCTGGAGCGGGTGATGTTACCCCACGCCAGCTGGCTGAGAGGCAGATTTTCGCTCCAGCCCAGGCGTAGCGTCTCAACCATATTGGCCATCACGCTCAGTCCACTAATCGACGTTTTGCCGCTTTTGCTCTGCTCGACCTGCCACGGCTGGTCGAACGCCGGACAAGGTTTGTCCGGCACGCAGACCGCATTTTTCAGCAGCTGAATCACCGGAGCCAGCGCCTGCCGACGCTGTGCCAGATCGCCGGCTTTTTCTTTCACTGCCGCCAGTTGGCGGGCGGGATCGGTTTGCGTGGCGGCAAACTTATCGGTCTGAAACAGCGGATCGGCGTCGCCGCTGACGTAATGAATGGCTACGCCGCAGCCGGGAAAGGCGCCGTCCACCAGCGCCTGGGCGGTGGCCCGCGTGCGCTGCAGGGGGCTGGCGCGAACGTAAATTTCGCCGTTCGCCGGGCAGCCCGCCGTCAGCAGGCCCAGCTGGCGAAAGCGCACGCCCTCTTCGCGCCCTTTATTGACCACCGCGGCATAGCCATGGCCGGTCAGCTCGCCGTCGCGGGTGGTCCACTGGGTCCACGAACGCTGGGTCGCGGCGTCGATGGCTTCCCGGTTGCCCGGCGTCGGCGGGCGAATGCCGTGGCGGCTGAGTTCAACCACTTTTTCCAGCTCAAACTGCGCGGCGGCATGCCCCGGTGCGACCAGCAGCGGCAGGGCGCAGGCAAACAACAAGCGTAGTAAAACCTGATGTCGTACAGGCATCATAAAATATTCCTTATAGATTAAATGGTTACGACGAGAATGAGGTCTGGCGTTCTATCGCGTGTCGTCTGGCGACAATCGCCGCGGTGGTAAAACAGAATAGCGCGGACATCAGGCCGGCGCCTACCCAAAACAGCGACAGCGTACTGAAGTCGTACAGCGTTTTGCCATTTTCGATAATCGATGTTTTATCGATGATGATGCCGGTGAGAAACTCGCCGAGTCCCGCACCCGCGTAGCTGGCGATACCGATGGTGCCGAGCGCTGCCCCCGCGGCTTTGCGCGACGAAATATCGACCGCAATCAGTCCGCCAAGGAAGCAGGTCAATGCGCCAATGGTGGCGCCGAAGATAATCATCGCCAGAATGTCGGTGTAGTAGCCGTGCGGCGACCAGAGCATCAGCGCAAAGCCTCCGGTGTTGAGCAGGCTGATAAACCCGGCCATCACGCTGCGGTTACGCGGGAAGAGGCGGTCGGAGAGCACGCCGGCGATAATGGTGCCGGCAATACCCGCGATGGCGTTAACCCCGATAATTCCGGAGGCTTCAAGGGTAGAGTAGGCTTTATCCTGCTCGAGAAAGAAGATCCCCCACGAGTTCACCGCGTAGCGATCGATATACATAAACGCCGAGGCCATTGCCAGCGTCCACAGGGCCGGATTGCGCAGCGCCAGCAGCTGGTTTTTAAACACCGAGCCGCGGACTTCCGCCCCTTCCTGCGGTTCGTCGCGAATCACGTTGATTGACGGGAAGCCGCAGCTTTGCGGTGAGTCGCGCATAAACAGCAGCAACAGCGCCACCCCGACGGCGCCGAGCGCTGCCGTGGACAAATAGCCCATTTGCCAGCCAAAACCCGCAATGACGGCGGCGATCACCATGTAGGTCAGCGCTTCGCCGATGTTGTGGGCGGTTGACCAGATACCATAAAAGGTGCCGCGCTCTTTATAACCGTACCAGCGGGCCAGCGATACCGCACAGGGACCGACCCCCATCGATTGCGCCCAGCCGTTGATCCCCCAGAAAACCGCCAGCAGCAGGGCATTGCTGGTCATCCCCATCATCAGGTTCATCCCGGCGCTCAGCAGCAGGCCGAGACTCATATAGCGAACCACATTGGCATGATCGGCAACGAAACCATTAACCAGTTTGCCGATGGCGTAGCTGAAAAACAGCGCCGAGCCGATCATGCCCAGCTCGGTAGGAGAAATACCCAGCTCGACGAGCGCGCTTTTGGCGACGGTAAATGACAGCCGACAGACGTAAAAGGTCACGTAGGCGACGGTCATGGCTAAAAATGTTTGCCAGCGTACGCGGCGAAAGCGTTGTTCATCGAACTGCGCGCCTGCTTTGGGCGGCGAAGCGCGAAAAAATGCGATAATTCTTCCAGACATAATGGTATCTCCGAAGGTCGGAGGCCTGACTGATTAGCGTGGTTCGTCCGTGAGGTTTATCCCCGTCATACTTCAAGTTGCATGTGCGTTGGCTGCGGTCTACTCGACCCATTCATGGGCCTCGCCCTTACGGGCAGCCGCTACACGGCGTTCAAATCTGTTCCAGACAGATTTGTCGTTCACCCCGCTCACTTGCCGCGTTACCCGGCCTCGCCCCTTCGGGGCCAGCGCAAGCGCTGTTCACGGCAAAAGTGCCTTGTCCTGCAACTCGAATTATTGAGGGCATATTGTCTTTGTGTAGAGTACATAATCAGATAAAGCCTGACCCGATACGGGTTAAGGTAATGGGTGATAAAGCATGTTTTTTAATTGTGGATAGAGCGTCTTGCTGGCCAGCAGCAGCGGGTTGCCATGACGAATCCCATCCTCCGCCAGATAGTCATTGCTCAGGCCGCCGGCTTCGCGCATCAGCACCAGCCCCGGCAGCCCGTCCCACGGGTTCATGTGCGGTTCGTAGTAACCGATGAGCCGGCCAGCCGCTGCCCAGGCACTCATCAGCGCTCCGGAGCCGTTGCGGATAAACATGCCGCCGTCGCTAAGCAGCGCATTGAGAAAGGGCAGAAAAACCGCTGGCGTCACGCGGTGCGAAGTCCCGACGCCCATCACCCCCTCTTTGACCGTCGTCGCCGGATGCGGAGCGATGGGCGCATCGTTGAGCCATGCGCCCTGGCCTTTCAGGGCGTGGAACAGCTCGCGATGGTTGGGGTCGTACACCACGCCGATAACCGGTTCGCCATCGGCGACGATGGCCATCGACAGGCACCAGGTGTGCAGACCGTTAAGAAAACAGCTGGTGCCGTCGATAGGGTCGACAACCCACAGCACGCGGGCGTCAGGCATCTGCGTTCCGCTCTCCTCGCCGAGAAAACCATCCTGCGGAAAGGCGCTGATAATGCGCTGCTTAACAAACGCCTCGACCCGCTTATCGGCGACGCTGACCACGTCCTGCAGGTCGTCGCCTTTATGATCCACCGCCAGCCGGTCGCGCTGCTGATAGTATTCGAATGCCAGTTCAGCACCGGCTTGCGCCAGCTCGCAGGCCAGGCGATAGCGGGCCTGCAGCGCATCTGATTCCAGGGATTTCATGCTTATTCTCCATTTTGCACACGTGTGCATTGTATGTGAAAAAAACAGCCCCGAAGGGCGAAGTGAGTGTGGATGGATTAAAAATAATATTCTGTGATCGTGCTGGCATAAAATGAATTTTTCATTTCGCGCTCTGACGAACAATTAGTTTCACTGGCACTTCGCGATGACGTGACGGCAGGTTGAATTTAGCGATCCTCGTGACCAGGAGATCCACCGCATGGTGGGCGAGCAGAGCGGTATTCTGCTGCACGGTGGTCAGCTGGTAGGGCTGCCAGTCCGCCTGCGGGATATCATCGAATCCGATAATGGCAGGTAGCGAGGCGGCAGGATTGTCCGCCCGCAGACCGTCCAGCGCGCCGAGCGCCAGCATATCGGTGGCGCAGAACAGCGCCTGCAGCTGCGGATGCGCGGCGAGCAGCTGCCTGGCGGCGCTAAAGCCCGCCTGATAGCCGCTGCTTTCGCAGAAGTGCGCGGCAACGTCGATGCCTTGCGCATGGGCAATGAACGCGTCGTAGCGCTGCCGGGTGCTGAAGTTATCCAGACTTTCACCGATAAACCCGGCCTGTCGCCACTGGCGCTGAACAAACAGGTCGGCCACCAGCTTCGCCCCCTGCGCGTTGTCGCTGCATACGCGATCGCAGCCGGCCAGATCGGCGTGGCGGTTGATCAGCGTCACCGGGATTTTTCGCTCCAGATACTCCTCCGCCAGCGACAGCGGCGGCGCTCCGGAGGTGATAATGACGCCCGCGACGTGATAGCTCAGCAGCTGCTTGAGCGACGGGGCGAGCTGCTGCGGATCGTCGGCGTTCATCAGCAGCGGCATAAACCCGTTGAGCGCCAGCTGGTGGACCAGCGGCGACAGCAGCTTGCTGCGGAACGGGTTATCAAACCCGGCGGTGACGATGCCGATAAAGTTGCTGCTGCCGGTATTCATCGCGCGGGCGATGATATTGACCTGATAGCCCAGCGTTTCCGCCGCGGCGAGGACCTTCTGCCGGGTTTTTTCCGCCACCGATGCGCCGGGCGTAAAGGTGCGGGATACCGCGGAACGGGAGACCCCAGCGAGCCGGGCAACATCCTCAGCCTTAATCCATTTTTTTTCGCTCATAGTGTCAGGGTACGGGTTGTTCTTAGTAAGCCCATGCCGACGCGGGAGCCCATGGTCGGCACAAAAAAGTAGTAAGAAGGTATCACATAAATCCCTGCGCGAGCAGCGGGTTGACGCGGGATGCGTACCGCGTCAACGTTGCGCTTAGGCCGGGTAGTGAATCTGTTCCGCCTGGCGCTGCATAATGATCTTGCCGTGACGAATGGAGGTCAGCACTTTGGCCTGACGGCGCACCGCGTCATAGTCGTTATGCGCATCAAGGATCAGCAGGTTTGCCGGGCGGCCTTCGGCGATACCGTAGTTGTCGCCGAGGCACAGCGTACGGGCGCTGTTGTCGGTAATGAGATCGAGACAGCGCTGCAAATCTTCATAGCCCAGCATATGGCAGATGTGCAGCCCGGCGTCGAGAATGCGCATGATGTTGCCGTTGCCCAGCGGGTACCACGGATCCTGAATGGAGTCCTGAGCAAAGCAGACGTTAATCCCGGCGCGGTCCAGCTCCGCCACCCGCGTCACGCCGCGGCGTTTCGGCCAGCTGTCGAAGCGCCCCTGCAGGTGAATGCTTTCGGTCGGGCAGGAGATAAAGTTGATGCCCGAGGCCTTGAGCAGACGGAACAGTTTCGAGCAGTAGGCGTTATCGTAGGAACCCATCGCGCAGGTATGGCTGGCGGTGACCTGCGCGCCCATGCCGCGCACCCGGGCCTCTTCCGCCAGCACTTCGAGGAAACGCGACTGCGGGTCGTCGGTTTCATCGCAGTGTACGTCCACCAGGCAGCCGTGGCGCTGGGCCAGGTCCATTAAAAAGCTCAGGGAGCTGACGCCCTTATCGCGGGTGTTTTCGTAGTGCGGAATGCCGCCCACTACGTCGGCGCCCATTTCGATGGCGCGGGTCATCAGCTCGCGCCCGCCGGGGAAGGACTCAATGCCCTCCTGCGGAAAGGCGACGATCTGCAGGTCGATAAGATGGGCGGCCTCTTTTTTCACCTCCAGCATCGCTTCAAGCGCGGTCAGGGAGGGGTCGGTGACATCGATGTGGGTGCGCACGTGCTGTACGCCGTTATCGCGCAGCATACCGATCGTTTTCAGCGCCCGCTGGCGCGTATCTTCTACCGTGACGCTCTCTTTACGCTGGCTCCAGCGGGCGATACCCTCGAACAGCGTACCGCTCATATTCCACTCCGGCTCGCCCGCCGTCAGGGTAGCATCCAGGTGGATATGTGGCTCGACGAACGGCGGGATAACCAGCTTTTGCTGCGCGTCGATATCGCTGGTTTCAGCCGCCTGCGCGGCGGCCTGCGGAGTGATGCTGTTAATCAGACCGTCCTGTAATTCAAGGGTATAGAGCGCTTCTTGATGGCGCAGACGCGCGTTGATGATTTTCATGGTTGTTCCCGTAAATGGTTTTGCGACATACGCCAGATCGCCAGGGCGACCGAAGCGTTGAGATGAAATTGCGGATGGCTGACCGGATTGCGGGTCAGCTTTTCAATACGTTGAATACGCTGATGCAGCGTGTTGCGGTGAATGCCCAGTCGCTCGGCGGCCCTGACCACGTTACCGCTCTCCTGAAGCAGCGTTTCCAGCGTCTCCATCAGCAGCCACGGACTTTTACGATCGGGCTCGATCAGGCAGCCGAGGGTGTCGTGCATAAAATCACTCAGCAGGGTGGGGTCGCTGACGGCGGAGAGCAGCTTGATAAAGCCCAGCTGCTGGTAATCGCTGATACGCTGGGCCGGACGCAGGCTATCGCTGAGGTCCAGCGCCTGACGCGCCTGCGACAGCGCCCGCTGATAGCCCTGCAGCTGCTGCACCGGCGCCGAAAGACCGCACAGCAGCGACAGCCCGTCATCGCCTTCCGCCAGCGCATACAGCCACGCCTGGAGCCACTTTTTGTGCTGATAAAACTCGCCTTCTTCATCCGGGAGCAGGAAAAGAAACATATTGCTGCGTTCGACCAGGGGAAAGGGGTTGCCCTGCTGATTGAGCTGCTGCTGCAGGCGCTGGCGCACGGTGCGGCGGGCCTGCTGGAGCCAGGCTTCGGCCTGTTCCGGCGGAAGCTGGCGAAACAGGCGCGGGATCCCTTCCAGGCGCAGGGCCGCCACTCGCAGCGGGCGGGTAAAATCCAGCTGCTGGTGGAGCGCGCGTTGATGCAGGATTTGCAGATCGGGATAGTCGCCGGTTAACAGCTGCAGCAGAATATCGCGCTGCGACTGCAGCGCGTTTTCGCTGCGCACCAGCGCGGTACCGATGCGTTCGGTGACGATCACCATTTTGAGCAGATAGGGCTGTTCGATCAGCGGAATGCCCAGCTCGTCCGCCAGCGCGATCAATCGCGGCGGGATCGTCTGAATATATTGGTCCCCGGTGAGGATCACCATGCCGGCGATCCCGCGCTGCTTGCCCTCCATCAGCAGATGGATCAGGTTGTCTTCATCGCGGGGATGGTTGATCCCGGTGATAAACACCAGCTCTCCGCCCATGATCCATTCGGCGATATTTTCATTTTCCGCGACGTAGTACCAGCGCACCGCCAGCTGGAGCCCCTGCTGCCCCGCGCGCAGCCGCATCGCCGAGAGTCCCTCGAGAGCGAGGATTTCGCTGACCGTCAGGCTCATGACTCCTGCTCCGCGACCGAATCAGCGGCGGGCTGACGTTTGCTCAGACGAGTCAGCGCGATATAGACCAGCGCGGAAACGGTAATGCCAACCAGCGGGGCGATCCACGGCGACAGGTAAGCCACCACCGCGCCCACGGCGTAGGCGCTCAGCCCCAGCCAGTTAAAACGCGGTAAGCGGGCGGTGTGCAGCCGCGGATAGCGGCCGCCGCGATAAAACCAGTAGTCGGCGAGGATAACGCCACCGATGGGCGGAATGATGCTGCCCAGCAGCACCAGGAAAGGAATCAGCATTTCATACATCCCGCCAATGGCCAGCAGAATGCCAACGCCGGCGGCGACCACGGTCAGGGTGCGGCGGCGCTCGCTGCGCAGCAGGTGGCAGGCGGCCGCCGAGACGTTATAAATCGTCGGCCCCTGAATGGTCAGTAGGTTGAGGCACAGCATCACCACCGCGGCGACCGACAGCCCCTGCAAAATCAGCACTTCCACGATATCGGCCTGCTGATAAACGATGGCGCACCAGGCGCCGGCCACAATCATCAACCCGTTACCGATCAGGAAGCTGCCCATACTGGCGAGGATGGCGGTGCGGCTGGAGTTAGCCAGCCGCGTCCAGTTGGTCGCCTGGGTGGCGCCGCTGGCGAAGGTGCCGAAGACCATGGTGATCGCCGCCGACCAGGTCATGGTTTCGCCCGGTTCGATTTTGGTCATTGCCTGCCAGCCGCCGGCGTGGTGGGCGGCCAGGTACATCGAGACCACCAGCAGAATGAACATCAGCGGCACCGACACGCGCGACAGCGCATCCAGCCCTTTGTAGCCCACCAGCGCGGTGACGCAGAACAGGATACCGAACAGGATCATCAGCGGGATGGTCATGGCGGCGGGCAGGGCGAGGATTTTGACCAGCGAGATGGCGACCGTCGCGGTACCCCAGGCGTACCAGCCCAGTTCGGCGAAGCCGAGAATAAAATCGGCGAGCTTGCTGCCGATTTCCCCGAAACAAAAACGGCCCATCAGTACGGTATTCAGCCCGCTGCGTGCGGCAATCCAGCCGAGGGAAGCGGCATACAGAGCCAGCAGAAAGTTACCGATCGCCGCAATCCACAGGAGATTGACGATCGAAAAAGAGACGCCAAGTTTGCCGCCGGCGAACATCGTGCCGGTAAAAAAGGTAAAGCTGAACAGAACCATGGAGATCGAAAACAGGCCCTTACGCCCGGAGGCGGGCGCTTCGACGAGCGGAAAATCATTGCTGTTTGACATTGTGGAACCTCTGAGTGGCTATCCGAATGGCGATGGCAGAGAGGTAGCAAGAGATATGCCAACAAAATCAAGGCATGGGTGACACAATGCGATGGGCAGTGTGCACATAAAAAGTCGTTTATCAGCCGATGTTTGCCAGAATAGTGTGCACGGTGCAAAGTTTTGCCCCGCGATGGGGCAGCGGCCGGCGGATTACCCAGGCTGGCGCTGAGATTTAGCGATTGTGCTCGCATTTCTGTTGGCTGGGGGCTGGCGTTACCGGGCAGTTTCCGCGACGCGGACGCGATCAACGATCGGACAGGGAGCGGCGGCGCTGGGTTGTTATGCCGGCAATCCCGCACCTGACGATCTTGTCGGGCATCACCGTCTCTACACATTTTGCGCCCGATTTTTGCGGACCCATCGCACTTCTTTCCTGCAGAACGATCCCCCGTCTTTTTGACCACCGGTAGTTGGTAATAGGGGCTTCATGAAAACGTTCGGTTATATCATTGTTAAAAGCAGTAATTTCATATGCATTTCTGATATAACCATTATCAATGTAAGCCTTTCCTGAAATATTGTTCACTTAAGCTGGCGGTGTTAGTATCGGGTAAATAGCCATTTAGACGGCTAAAGAACCTTTCTCCAGGCTATTTTATTGGCCATTTTGGACCTGGGCAGGCTCACCCTCTCACGTACCCGGTGTACGTTCCGGGTGTGCCGCGCTGTCGGTGTCGAGACTGCCTGCAACACCTGCCGTAAAGGTTCTCAAATTAACATCGCTAAACTAAGGAACTGCTATGTGGCAAGAAAGACTCGCGCAACTGGTCACCACCTGTCATTGGATCGGCGCGAAAGGCTGGGCGCCGGCGACCGGCGGCAATATGTCGGTGCGTCAGGATGAGACCTGGTGCTGGCTTAGCGAGTCGGGACGCGATAAAGGCAGCCTGACGACGGAGGATTTCCTCCAGGTCGAGATCGCCAGCAATAAAGCGCCTTCCGGGCGTAAACCTTCTGCTGAAACCGGTCTGCATACCCTGGTGTATCGCCTGTTCCCTGAGGCTAACGTCGTGCTGCACGTCCATACCGTCAACGCGACGGTGCTGTCGCGCATCGAGAAGAGCGGGACGCTGGCGCTGCAGGGCTATGAAATGCAGAAAACCCTGACCGGTCAGCACAGTCATCTCGATACCGTCCCGGTGGCGATTTTCGATAATGACCAGGATATCGACGCCCTGGCGGCGCGCATTGAAGATTATGCGCAGACCAATCCGCTGCGCTATGGCTTCCTGCTGCGCGGCCACGGCCTGACCTGCTGGGGCAAAGATATTAATGAGGCCCGCCGTCAGCTGGAAGGACTGGAGTTTCTGTTCGAGTGCGAGCTGATGCGTCGCCGCTACGAGCGCGACTAAATTTCACTCCACTAACGGGTCAGGCATGGATTTTTATCTCGGAATCGACATCGGCACCTCGCGCGTTAAAGCGGTGCTGTTTGATGAGCATTTTCAGGCACGGGCCAGCGCGGCGGAGAATACCGGCCCGCGCCTGTCGGCGAACGGTCATGCCGAGCAGGATATGGCGCAGCTGTGGCAGTCGGTGTTGACCATTTTGCAACAGATTGCCCGACAGCCGGAACTGAAGGCCGGACGTCTGCGGGCGATCGGCCTTGCCGGGCAGGGCGAAGGCGTCTGGCTGAGCGATGCCGAGGGCGAACCGGTGGGCCCGGGGATCCTGTGGAGCGACACCCGCAGCCGCGAGCTGATGAGCGAGCTGTTACGCCGTCCGGGTTTCGACCGGCGCTTTTTCTCTGACACCGGCACTCACCTGCAGCCGTGCAATACCAGCATGCAGTTGAGCTGGCTCCGGCATTATCAACCGGAGCGGCTGGCGCAGGCGCACTATCTGTTTTTCGCCAAAGACTGGGTGCGTTTTCGCTTAACCGGGGTGGCGGCGCTGGATGTTACCGACGCCAGCACTTCGCTGCTCAATCAGCACAGCGGCGAACTGTCGGCGGTTGTGCTTAATGAAATGGGGCTGGCCGATCTGCAGCATCTGTTCCCGCCGCGGCTGGCCCCCGATGCGCCGGCCGGCACGCTGCGCGATGAGGTCGCCGCCCTCACCGGACTCCCCGCCGCCACGCCGGTGGCCGCCGGCGCGCTCGACGTTTGCAGCGCCGCGCTGGGCTGCGGAGCGGTCAACGATGGCGATATCTACACCATTCTCGGCACCACCTGCTGTACCGGGATTGTCTGCCACGGTCGTCAGGCGGTGAATGAGGGGACTCGCTATGTCACCCACACCGAGTCGGGGAGCTTTATCAATCTCTTCCCGATGCAGGCCGGTACGCCGAATATTGACTGGCTGCAACAGCATATTTCCCTGACGGCGGACCTCCAGCTGCTGGAGCAGTCTATCGCCGATGTCGAACCGGGCAGCGGCGGCGTCTTCTGGCAGCCCTACCTCAACGGCGAACGCGCGCCGTTTTTCAGCCCCGATGCGCGGGCCGGCTATTTTGGCATCAGCCAGCATACCACCCGCGCGGAACTGCAGCGGGCGGTGTTTGAAGGCCTGGCTTACGCCATCGTCGACTCGCTGCAGGGCTATCCGCAGGGGGGCGAACTGTACCTGACCGGCGGCGGCGCGGCCTCGGCAACCTGGCTGCAAATCATTGCCGACTGTACCGGGCGCACGGTGGTCTCCAGTACCTTTAATGAACTCAGCGCGCGCGGGGCGGCGATTCTGGCCGCCCGCAGCGTCGGCGCGCTGGCGCACTATCCCCGGCTGGAGCAGACCCGCTATCAGCCCGATCCGCAGGCCCACGCCCGCTACGCTGCCCTGTACCCGGTTTACCGGCTGCTGCGCGAGCAGATGCTGCCGGTCTGGCAGGCCCGACAGGATGCTCTTCACCGTCTTTCTCAGGAACAACATTCATGAAAATCGTTTTTACCGCCGAACATTCCGGCGATCTCGCAGCCTTTCAGCAACTCGGCGAGCTGCTGGTGGAAGGCTGGGCGTTGGGCAAACCGAAACTGAGCGCGGGCCAGCTGATTGAGCTGGCCCATGATGCCGAGGTTCTGATCACCAGCTATGACGATGTGACGGAAGAGGTGATTGCCGCCTGCCCGCGACTGCAGGTCATCGCCTGCACCCGCGCCAATCCGGTGAACATTGATATCAAAGCCGCTCAGGCCCGTGGTATCCGCGTGCTCTATACGCCGGGGCGCAATGCGGACGCCGCGGCGGAGCTGACCATTGGGCTGATGTTGAGCCTGGCGCGGCATATTCCGCAGTCCCATGCGGCGCTGAAACGCGGTGAGTTTACCCGCGCCGAGAACGCCACGCAGGCCACGCAGAGCGGACTGCGCCGCGATGTAGTGTGGGACGTGAGCCCGGAGAGTCCCTATGAAGTATTTAAAGGCAGCGAGCTGCGCAACAAAACCCTGGGGTTGATTGGCTATGGCAATATCGGTCGCCGGGTGGCGCGTATTGCGCGGGCGTTTGGCATGGCGGTGCTGGTAGTGGATCCGTTTGTCGCCGCCGAAGAGATCAACGAGCCGGGTCTACAGAAAACAACGCTTGAGGGACTGTTCCGCGCGGCGGATATCGTGAGCTTACATCTGAGCAGCGGCCCGCACAGCGATGGTCTGGTGAACGCGGCGTTGTTGAATAGCATGAAGCCCGGCGCGTTGTTGATTAACACCTCGCGGGCGGCGGTGGTGGATGAAGAGGCGTTGATTCACGCGCTGCGTCATGGCCCGCTCGGCGGCGCGGCGCTGGATGTCTATCACCGTGAACCGCTGTGGCGCGACCATCCGTTTATCACTGAGTTTGCTAACGTGATCATCACGCCGCATATTGCCGGGGCGACGCGGGAGAGCATCGCTAAGCATACGGCGATGATTGCCGCCGACCTCCAGCGCTATGTCGCTGGCGAGCCGCTGCTCTATCAGTGGCGCTAAGCCGCGGGCCGGAGATTATCCGGCCCGGTTGGCCGCCATAAACGCCAGGGTATGATCCCAGTCGACCACTCCGGCGTCTGAGCCTAACCCGGTCGCCACCAGCGCGGCGACCGCGGAGGCGACTTCACAGGCCTCTTTCACGCTCATCCCGCGGGCCAGCGCGGCAATAAAGCCGCCGCAGTAGCTGTCGCCGCAGCCGGTAGTATCAACGGCATCGACCCGGTACGGTGCGATATGTTCGACGCCACCGTCGCCGCTCAGCAGCCACGAGCCGTTTTCGCCATCCTTCAGAATGCAGGTCCCGACGCCCAGATCGAAGAAGAAACGGGCGATGTCGGCGGGGTCGGTGCGCCCGCTGAGGTCGCTTGCCTCTTCCAGCGAAGGCATAAAATAGTCCACCGACGGCAGCAGCGGGCGCAACAGATCCAGAGTCTGCTCGTTGGGGGCGATCAAATCAAAGCTGGTGGTGACGCCGCGGGCCTTTGCCTCTTGCAGCAGCAGGGCGCTTTGCCCGCGATCCATCGCCGCCAGCAGGCCGCTGCCGCCGTGGTGCAGGAAGCGGCAGTTGAGAATCGCGTCAAATTGTTCTTCGCCGACGAAAAGGGCATCGGAAGCGCCCCGGCAGTGCAGTGCCGGGCGCTCGCCGTTGGGACGGATCGGCAGGATCGTCGCCGACGTTTCCTGCTGCGCCGTGCGCTGGATCAGCGAGCAGTCGATCCCCAGCCGCGCATAGCTGGCAAGGATAAAATCGGCTTTTTCATCTTCGCCAAGGCAGGCGACCGCTGCGGTACGAATGCCCAGCTTTGCGGCGTTAATATTGGCTCCGGCGGCGGTACCGGCAGGGTTAAGGCGAATTTGTTCGATAAAGGCCACCCCGCCGCGCGGCGGGATGTCCATCACCGGGCGACCGGCGATATCAAGAATAGTCAGGCCGACAAAGACGGCGTCAAAGGCTGCCATAAATGCTCCACTTAACGATGGGTTTGGCGCAGACGCGCCTGCCAGAAGGAGAGGGCCAGCGCCACCACCAGAATCACGCCAACCAGCGCATCTTTCACCAGGTAGTTGAGCCCCATCAGGTTCAGGCCGTTATCAATAATGGCGAGGAACAGCACGCCGCCGAGGGTACCGGCGATGCTGACCCGACCCAGTCGGTTAAAGGCGGTGCCGATAAATACCGCGGCGATAGCGTCCATCAAATAGGCCTGACCGGCCAGCGGCGTAAACTGGCGCAGGTTGGCGGAAAGAATAACGCCGCCGACGGCGCACAGCGCCGAGGCCGCCACCAGTACCCACAGCAGAGTCAGGCGATCGCGGATCCCGGCGATGCGCGCCGCTTCGCCGTTCTGGCCGACGGCGCGGACATATTTGCCAAACAGCGTGCGTTCGGTTATCAGCCAGGCCGCCAGCCCCAGCGCGAGGACAATCACCACCGGCGTCGGAATGCCGGCGATATTGCCGACCGCCAGGTCATGATACTCAGGAGCCATTCTGCGATAGGAGATAGAGCCGCCGCCGTCGGTATAGATGCGTTCGGCGCTGCTGGCGATAAACCAGGTGCCGAGGGTGGCGAGGAAGGGACGAATCTGGCAGATAAGGATCAGGAAGGCATTCAGCAGGCCAATCATCACCCCGCCAAGCAGGGCGCAGCCCACCGCCGCCTGCCACGGCAGGTGCCAGGTTTTTAAGGCGACCAGCGCAAAGGCGGCACCGAAATCGAGCGCCACGCCTACCGACAGGTCGATGGCGCCGGCGCTGACGATTAAGGTCATCGCCATCGCCACAATCAGCAGAATGGCGCTTCCCTGGAGTAAATTCGCCCAGTTATCGAGGGTCAGAAAGACCGGGTTGGCCCAGCCAAACAGGGCGACCGCCAGCAGGGTAATAATGCCGAACCCGGCCCGCGACAGCCACGCCAGCGGGCTGCTGCCCGACCGGTTGGCTGAGGATTTGAGCGTCAGCTGACTCATCAGCGGCCTCCTTGATGCCTGACCGCCGAGGCCGCCAGGACGATGAGGATCAGGCCACCCTTGATGGCGCCCATCCAGAAGATATTCACCCCCAGCAGGCCAAGGCCGTTGGAGAGCGCGTTGACCAGTACCGCCCCGAGCAGCGCCCCCCAGATGGTGACCACGCGACGCCGCGAGAACGCCGCGCCGATAAAGGTGGCGAGGACAGTTTCCAGCAGTAACGGCGTTGCCGTGCCGCTGGAGCTACCGGAGCCCTGGCTGAGCAGCGGCAAAATCGCCAGCCCGGCGGCGATCCCGGCCAGTAGCCAGACCATAATCGTCAGACGACGGACGTTGAGGCCGCTCATCTGCGCCATATCGCGGTTGCCGCCTACCGCCTGTAAGTGCTGGCCGAAACGGGAGTGATGGAGCAAAAACTGAAACAGCACGAATACCGCCAGCAGATAGATCAGCGGCCAGGGAACCCCGAGCACCGCGTTGTCGCGAAAAGCGACCATGAGCGGGTCGTTGACCGCGATGCGCCGCTGACCGGTCAGCAGATCCGTCAGGCCGGTAAAGGCGACGGAAGTCGACAGCGTCGCCAGCAGCGGCGGCAGGCCGGCGGCGAGCACCAGTATCGCGTTCACCGCTCCGCAGGCGAGGGAGACCGCGATCAGCAGCAGTAACAGCAGCAGATACGGAGTGTTCCATTCGACCATCCCGAGGCTCAGCAGGGCGACGCCGAGCACGGCGATAGCGGGAAGCGAGAGGTCGATACCGCCGGAGACCACGTCATCGCCGCCGACGGCAATCACGCACACCAGGCCGAAGCAGAGGATCGCCAGCGGCACGCTCTGCACCAGCATCATGCTGATATTCTGCCAGCTTAAAAAGAAAGGCGACTGGAGGCTGAGCCAGACCAGCAGTGCAAAAAAGAGAATCAGCGGGAATTTTTCGATAAGCGTCGTTATGCCCGGAAGCGGGCGGCGCTGGATACCTGCACTCATACCTGTTGTTCCTGTCCACCGTTAATCGTCGCCAGCAGCGCGTCGAGCGTCAGCCCCCGGGTCGGAAGATTAGCCACCAGCTCGCCGCGCCACATCACCAGGATGCGGTCGCAAAGGCCCAGCAGCTCCGGCGCATCGCTGGAGGAGACCAGTACCGCGCGTCCGCGATCCGCCAGCTCGCGGGTGCGCTGATAAATATCGCTGCGGGCGCCGATATCGACCCCAAGAGTGGGTTCATCGAGAATAAAGAGCCGTGCGTCGGTACCCAGCCAGCGGGCCAGAATGGCTTTTTGCTGGTTGCCGCCGCTCATAAAACGCACCGGCAGTTCCGGACGACCGGGGCGGATCGAGAGCCGGTCGATCCAGCTGCGCGCTTTTTCCAGCGCCCGGCCGCGATGCTCCCAGCCGAAGGTGGCGGTCTGCGGCAGGGAGGCGAGATTAATATTGTCGGCGGTGGAGAAGGGAAGAATCAGCCCCTGATGGCGACGGTCGCGCGGCACCAGCGCCATGCCGGCGCGGGTGGCCTGATACGGCGTACGCAGCCGCTTCGGCTGGCCGTCGATGCTAATCGTGCCGCTGCGGGCGCGGCGCAGCCCGTAAAGCAGATCGACCAGCACGTCGCGGCCGGCGCCCAGCAGACCGGCGACGCCGACGATCTCTCCCGGCTGAATATCAAAGGTAATAGCGTTTAATTGCGCACCGTCGCTGAGCTGGCGTACCGACAGGACCGGCACGGCGGTATCGACCTGATGAGCGCTGCTCTGACGCGGGGTATAGAGCTGTTCGATATCGCGCCCGACCATCATTTTAATCAGCGCATCGGTGTTCTGCAGGAGCGCCCGATCGGGGTAGCCGACGACCTCGCCGTTACGCAGTACCGTGCCGCGATCGCACAGGGCGGCGATTTCATTGAGATAGTGAGAAATATAGAGAATCGCGATCCCCTGCTGCCGCAGGCGCAGAATCGCCGAGGAGACCAGGCTGGCTTCCTGCGCTTCCAGCGGTGCGGTAGGCTCATCGAATACCACCAGCTTTGCCGCGCCGTCGATCAGCGCGCGGGCTATCTGCACCAGCTTGCGTTCAGCGAGGCTGAGGTCGCGGATCAGGCGGCGAGGATTGATTTCCAGCTGCCAGCTGTCGCGGAAAAACGCCGCGGTGGCGGCATTCATTCGCCGCCGGTCCAGCGCCCCCCAGCGGGTACGGTACTCCTGGCCGAGGAACACCGATTCCGCCACCGTAAAGTGGGGGATCAGATTGAGCTCCTGGTGAATGACGCGGATGCCCAGCGCTTCAATCGCCGCCGGATTACCCAGCGGCAGCGGCGCGCCGTCGAGGGTGGCGTTGCCGCTATCGGCCTGGTAAACGCCCGCGAGGATTTTGATCAGCGTCGATTTTCCGGCGCCGTTCTCGCCGATCAGACCGTGAATTTCGCCGGGATTCAGAAGCAGCGTGACCGCATTTAATGCAGTCACGTTGGCAAAGCTTTTGCTGATCTGGTTCATCGCCAGACCAGCGGCGGGGTGAGTCCCGCCGGAGGATTGAGTGATCACTGCAGTTCGCCATATCCCAGCTGTTTATAGACTGCTTTCGCCTCCTGCGGCCCTTTGACCGGGACCACCGGAATAAAGGTCTGCAGCGGCAGTTTCTCTTTGGCGAAGTAGCGCGCGACGTTATCGGCGGAGGTCTGGCCAATCAGATGAGGCTGCTGAGCCACGTTGGCGACGAACGGGCTATTTGGCTCGGCCATGATCTCCAGCGTTTCCGGACCGGCATCGATAGCGGTAACCTTCACATCTTTATCGCGGCCGGTCTCTTCCAGCGCCTGAACGATACCGATGGCCGGCTGATCCCAGCAGGCGACATGAATGGCATCGAGTTTGCCTTTAGGATACTGGCTGAGTAATTCGAGGGTTTTCTTCCGCGCGTCTTCCGGGGAATTGGCAAACTGTTCGGCCAGCTCCGGCTGGATAATATGAATGTCCGGATAATCCTTAAGGACATATTTCCACTGATCGTAACGAATCCCGCAAATACGCAGGGAGCTGGAGAACGCATTGAATACGGCAACGTTGCCTTTACCGCCTAATTCGTCCGCCATATAGCGGCCAATGGTTGAGCCGAGGGTGTAGTTGTCGGAAGTCGTGTTATTGACCGAGTATTTTGACACATGATCGACGGTAAATACCGGAATGCCAGCGTCGCGCAGCGCTTTGAATTTAGGTTCGACAGCGCTGTCGCCGAGAATACTAATTACCGCATCGACTTTACGTGACAGTAAAATATCATGGTTGTTGGCATGGACCTGATTATCGCGGCCGCCATCGACGCCGATCACTTTACCACCCAGTTTCTCTACCTGTTCGGTGGCGCCTTTATAGGCTTCACGATCCCAGAAGTGCTGGGTGCCAACCACGGCGACGCCAATGGTCTTCCCCTGGAGCGAAAGGGCTTCTGCGGCTGACGCGCTAACGGAGACGAGCGAGAGCAGACCCAGCGCGGCGGGTAATAATTTTTTTCTCTGCGACATTCTTATTATGATCCTGTGATGAAGGTAGCTGCGGACTCGTAGCATGACAATAACGAGCACGCAACCTCAAATACGAAATACGTCTAAGTTATTCCAGTAATGTTATATCGCAGGATTAGCCGAGGAAAACTTAATTTTATCATCGGCAAGCTGAAAATATTTCATGATGGATAATTTAACCCTCTTTTATATTGTGGATATTAAAGCTGGTGCGTTATTTTCAGTGCAAATAATCGTTGCTGCTTAATTATTATGGTTTAGCTGATGTGAAATCTGGTAAATAACCTGTCGGGCCGGGAAGTGTGAGGGGTTAATTGCTATATATCCAGCATATTATATGGCGGGTGGCGTTTTATCTTGCCGAGCATCGCGCTCTATTATAGCGCTCTTTAGCGGGTGAGAAGAAAACAGGCACTATGAGAAAACAGCATAATCTGACCGTGATGCACTGGGGAACCTGGCAGGTTCAGGCCCGCGATGGCCATATCGCTGCGGTCACGCCGGTTCCCTGGGATAAGTCTCCTTCACGTATCGGTCAATCGCTCCCCGATGCGGTCACCGGCAATGCGCGCATTCGCCGTCCGGCGGTGCGAGAAGGCTATCTGAAGAATGGCCCGGCTTCCCGCGAGGGGCGTGGCACAGAACCTTTCGTGGAGGTGAGCTGGGAGGTGGCGCTTGATCTGCTGGCCCGCGAGCTGACGTCGGTGAAGACGCGCTGCGGCAACGAGGCGATTTTTGGCGGCTCCTACGGTTGGGCCAGCGCCGGACGTTTTCACCACGCCCAGAGCCAGCTGCATCGTTTCCTGAAAACCTTCGGCGGTTACACCGCCAGCACTAATACCTACAGCAGCGCCGCCGGGGAACGCATTTTACCGCATGTGCTCGGGCCGCTCAGTCCGCTGCACCGCCAGCACACTCATTTCTCTGAGCTGGCGCGCGAGTGCCAGCTGTTTGTCGCCATCGGCGGTTTACCGCTGCGTAATGCGCAGGTCAACGGCGGCGGCGCCAATGACCATATGCTGAAGCACTGGCTGGATAAAATGCAGGAGGGGGGAACGCGCTTTGTTAACATCAGCCCGGTGCGTAACGATCTCAGCGCCGTGGAGAGCGCGCAGTGGCTGGCGATTCGTCCGGGCACCGATACGGCGCTGCTGCTGGCGCTGTGCCACGTGCTGATAGCCGAATCACTGTACGATGCGCAGTTTGTCGCCAGCCATACGGTAGGTTTTGAACCGTATCGTGCCTATCTGCTCGGGGAGAGCGACGGGATAGCGAAAACGCCGCGCTGGGCGGCGGCGATTACCGGTATCGCGGAACAACAGATCGTCTCTCTGGCGCGGATGATGGCCAGCCAGCGCACGATGGTGAATATCTCGTGGTCCATTCAACGCGCGCGCCAGGGGGAACAGGCCTACTGGGCTACGGTAGCGCTGACCGCGCTGCTGGGGCAAATTGGCACTCCGGGCGGCGGGCTGGGCTTTGGCTACGCCTGCACCAACCTGGCGGGAGCCGCGCGTAAAGCGTTCTCCGGCCCGCGCTTACCGGCCGGGGAAAATGCGGTCAGCAGCGTGATCCCGGTGGCGCGACTGGCGGATATGCTGCTGCATCCCGGCGAGGAGTACGAGTTTGACGGCCAGCATCTGCGCTACCCTGATATCCGCCTGGTGTACTGGGCGGGGGGGAACGCGTTCCATCACCACCAGGATCTCAACCAGCTGTGTGAAGCGTGGCGGCGGCCGGAAACGGTGGTGGTCCACGAGCAGTACTGGACCGCGCAGGCTAAATTCTCCGATATCGTGTTGCCGGTAACCACCTCGCTGGAGCGTGAAGATATCGGCAGCGGTGGGCACGACGGCTTTATGATCGCCATGAGCGCCCAGATCCCGCCGGTGGGCGAGGCGCGCGACGATTACGCGATTTTCTGCGATCTCGCGGCACGGCTGGGCATTGGCGAGCGGTTTAGTGAAGGGCGGGATGCCGGCCAGTGGCTGCGACAGATTTACGAAGACTCCCGGCCGCGGGCACAGGAAGAGGGGATTGAGCTGCCTTCGTTCGATGCGTTCTGGCAGCAGGGCGTGCTGGAATACCGTGCCCCGGAAAAACCGCAGGTCTTTCTGGCGGAGTTCCGCGCCGACCCGCAGCGCTATCCGCTCTCCACTCCTTCAGGCAAGATTGAACTCTACTCGGAAACGATTGCCGCTTTTGGCTATCGCGAATGCCCGGGCCATCCGTGGTGGGATGCAGAAGAGGCGGCCCGGCAGCAGACGGAGGCCGAGCGCTGGCCCCTGCATCTGCTCTCCAGTCAGCCGCGCACCCGTCTGCACAGCCAGTACGATCACGGCAGCGTCAGCCGAGCGACGAAAATTCAGGGCCGGGAGCCGCTGTGGATGCATCCGCAGGATGCGCAGGCGCGGGGCATCGTCGAGGGTAGCGTGGTGAAGGTGTATAACGCCCGCGGGGCGATTCTCGCCGGGGTGCATCTTAGCGAGCAGATCCTCGAAGGGGTGGTGCAGATGTCAACGGGGGCCTGGTACGATCCGCTGGATCCGAAGGTCAAAGGTTCGCTGGACAAGCATGGAAATCCGAACGTCTTGACCGAAGATCGCGGCAGTTCGCGCCTGGGACAGGGCTGTAGCGCCCAGACCTGCCGGGTAGAGATCGAACCATGGCGTGAACCGCTACCGCCGATTACCGCCTTCGATCCGCCGAGGTTTATTCGGGAGTAGGAACGGGGAATTGCCCGGCGGCGCTTCGCTTGCGCGGGCCTACGGGAAGGAGGGGATGCTGTAGGCCGGGTCAGGCGAAGCCGCCACCCGACATCTGTCCAGAGCCGGTTTATCGCCCGCGAGGAGTGCGCAGTAAACCCGGCGGCGCTTCGCTTACGCGGGCCTACGGGAAGGAGCGGATGCTGTAGGCCGGGTCAGGCGAAGCCGCCACCCGACATCTGTCCAGAGCCGGTTCATCGCCCGCCCGGAGTGCGCAGCAAACCCGGCGGCGCTTCGCTTGCGCGGGCTGACGGGAAGGAGCGGATGCTGTAGGCCGGGTCAGGCGAAGCCGCCACCCGGCGCTATTGAATTGCGGCGTTAGGCCAGCCGCGGGTAGGCGTCGGCGATATCATTGCCGGTAAATTTCGCTACCCAGCCTTCCGGGTTGTCGAAAATACGGATAGCGGTGAAGTCAGGCTCCGGGCCCATATCAAACCAGTGCGGCGTGTTGGCCGGTACCGAAATCAGATCGTTCTTCTCGCACAGCACCTGAAACACTTCGTTGCCGATATGCAGGCAGAACAGCCCGGCGCCTTCAACAAAAAAGCGGACTTCGTCTTCCCCGTGGGTGTGTTCGTTGAGGAACTTCGCGCGTAGCGCCTCTTTCTGCGGATTATCCGCGCGCAGGCTGATCACGTCCCAGCTCTGGTAGCCCTTTTCCGCCACCAGCTTCGCGATTGCGTGCTGATAGGCTTCAAGCACCGCCTCGGATGTCGGAGAGGGGCCTAAATCACGGTCGGCCTGCCAGCGTTCGAAGCGCACGCCTTTGGCGTTGAGCTGCTGCTGAATTTCATCGCCGTCGGTGCTATGCCACAGAGGGGTACCGGCGTCTTTTTCTGAATAAATCGTTAATGCGCTCATGCTGGGATCTGCTCCGGATGAATGTCGTCAAAACGCTGAACTTGCGGGTGATGGCTGGCAGGATCGCGGTCGCCGCGCACCAGCTGAATCGTACGAAAACCGGCGGCTTCTGCCGCATCCAGCTCCTGATGAATATCGGAGAGGAACAGAATCGTCGCCGGATGATGCCCCAGCTGTTCGGCAATATTGCGATAGGACTGCGTTTCTCGCTTGGCTCCCGTCAAGGTGTCGAAATAGCCACTGAACAGATGAGTAATATCACCTTCGTCGCTGTAGCCAAATAACAATTTCTGCGCCGCGACGGAGCCAGAGGAATATATATATAAATCAATTCCCTGGGACTTCCATTTTTCCAGCGCGGGCAGAACGTCCGGATAGAGATGGCCGGTAAAGTCGCCATTAACGTAGCCTTCGCGCCAGATAATACCCTGCAGCGCCTTGAGCGCCGTTGACTTGCGGTCTTCGTCCATAAAGGCCAGCAGGGTATCAATCAGTTCGGCGGTGCTGGCGGCGGGGTTATCGATTTCCGCTCGCAGATTATCAAGGATCGTCTTCACCGGCTCGGCGTACTGTTGCGCGGTGACAAAGGCCGCTAGCCGCTCGCGGGCGTACGGAAACAGAACGTTGTGGACAAAAGAAATGTCGCTGGTGGTGCCTTCAATATCGGTCACGATAGCGCGGATCATGGTTTCTCCAGAGTGGGCGGTGCGCCGTGATGGGCTGCTTCAGGCGAGAACCGGCATAACATTATCATTTAGACGTCTAAGCGTCTTGATTGCCAAATATTAACATCGTGTTATAGTGGCTTCAACAACAGCATTACAATCGGTAATTATAAAATGAGCAATAAGCCACTGATTCCTGAAAGTAAACTTCCTTCTCTTGGCACCACCATATTTACACAAATGAGCGCGCTGGCGCAGGAACACCGGGCGATCAATCTGTCGCAGGGGTTCCCGGACTTTGACGGGCCGCGCTACCTGCAGGAGCGCCTGGCGTATCATGTCGCTCAGGGGGCTAACCAGTACGCGCCGATGACCGGTGTCCCGGCTTTGCGTGAAGCGATTGCCGACAAAACCGCCGAACTGTACGGCTATCGCCCGGATGCCAACAGCGATATTACCGTTACGGCGGGGGCAACCGAAGCGCTCTATGCGGCGATTACCGCGCTGGTACGCGCCGGCGATGAGGTCATCTGTTTTGACCCAAGCTACGATAGCTACGCGCCGGCCGTGGAGTTATCTGGCGGCGTATTGAAACGTATCGCTCTGCAGCCGCCCCATTTTCGCGTTGACTGGCAAGAATTTGCCGCAGCGCTTAGCGAGCGCACCCGGCTGGTTATCCTGAACACACCGCATAATCCGTCGGCGACGGTCTGGCAGCGCGAGGATTTTGCCGCGTTGTGGCAGGCGATTGCTGACCATCAAATTTATGTGATCAGCGATGAGGTCTATGAGCATATTTGCTTTGCGACGCACGGGCACGCCAGCGTACTGGCACACCCTCAGCTGCGCGAACGGGCGGTGGCGGTCTCTTCTTTTGGTAAAACCTTCCACATGACCGGCTGGAAAGTGGGGTACTGCGTGGCGCCGGCGGCGATAAGCGCCGAGCTGCGCAAGGTTCATCAGTATCTGACTTTCGCAGTGAATACGCCTGCCCAGCTGGCAATCGCCGATATGCTGCGCCATGAGCCGGAGCACTATCGCCAGCTGCCGGAATTCTACCGCGAGCGGCGAGATCTGTTTGTCGATGCCCTGCGCAGCAGCCGTCTGGAGATTCTTCCTTGCGAGGGCACCTACTTCCTGCTGGCTGACTACAGCGCGATTTCCGATCTCGACGATGTGAGCTTTTGCCGTTGGCTGACGACCGAAGTGGGCGTCGCGGCGATCCCGCTGTCGGTGTTCTGCGCAGATCCGTTCCCGCACCAGCTCATCCGCCTGTGCTTTGCAAAACAACCGGCAACTCTGCTGGCCGCAGCGGAACGTCTCTGCCAGCTGTAGCTATTTTACGGTCCACGCCTGAGAAAATTGCCGGTCGCCAAACAGTTCGGCAAGACCGTTAATTTGTTTCAGGCGTAACACCTCGTCAGCGTCCATACCCAGCTCCTGACTGATTTTCGCGTCTGACCAGCCCAGGTTTGCCAGCTCATGGACGATCGCGGACATGGCGGGGATCTGATGGCGGCCCCGCGCGCGGTTATGGCGAATGGTGGCGGCCATCAGCGTATCGCGGCCGGGAGAAGGGTTTTCCAGGCAGGTAACCGGGAGATAGCCGTTCAACTGCTTTTTTAACGGCGCTTTGTTTCTGGCGAGCTCGTGGCGATGGAATCCGTCAACGATGGTGTAGCGCGCCTCATCTTGTCTGAGCACCACAATGGGTTGCGTAAAACCGTCCGTCTCCAGCGAAGTGAGCAGCAGACGTTTTTCCGGCGGGGCGAGGTTGTTGGGGTTGTAGTCATTTGGCGAAACGCTCTCCTGCTTGACCCACAGCACACAGTCAACGGGATGTGATTTGAACGGACTGTAATTGTGCAAAAGCTGGCGAAAAGCGTTCAGCGCCTCCACGCGTTCTGCATCCTGGAGAGTGTTCAGATAGCGCTCAAGATCCTGCATTATTTGTTGTTGCATAAGATTCCCCACTGCTGGCGTTTTTGACGCATTCGTTCGCGGTAGCGTCGGTATTGGCTGGCTTTGGTCGGACTGAAAGAGAGCATGCGGCACCAGTAATCGTTATTCAGTAGCACTTTGCAGATGCGTCGCCAGGAGGGAATATCCTTCACGCCGGTATCGGCCGTCTGGAGGTCAGGTATATCCACCATTCCTTGCTTTTGATACCAGTGCAGATAGACGGCAATTTTATTCCGGTAATGTTCGGCCGTTTTTTCCGGCATGCTGTCGAGTAAAAACAGGGCGTAGCTCTTCCAGGTATGATGTCCGGGTTTCTCCAGCTTGCGATGTCCGTAGAACTGGTTATCCTGGCCGGCGTAGATCCCGCCGCAGCCTGCGCCGCTCACCCGCTGGCACATAGCGGCCCAGCGCGCAGGTTCCAGTACGTGATAAAGCCAAAGCCCCTGGCGTTGTTCCGGACCGAAAGGTTCACAGATACGCATGTAGCGCAGCGGTACGCCGGCCTGATACATCAGGTCATAGAGTGGGTTACAGGCGAGTCCGCTTTTGGCAAACCAGGTCCAGATATCAGCGGTTTTCCAGTCATAAATAGGGTAGGCGTACCACGCGTGGCCCCCCGGCGCTGAGGTGGTCCAGGGCTTATCATCGGCAAAACGCTGTTTGCGACGCGATGAGATGGTGATAAATCGGTTAAGGGATTCATCCGCGCGGATGCCGACTAAGATCGCCGCGGGACGGTTAGCGGAAAACCAGTCGGCGAATTCGCGCACAAAGCTTTCGAAGCTCATCCCCGGGGCGTAAAAAGAAAAATAGCCGGGGTCGGTAATGGCATGCGGCGGAGGCTGGCGCACCCATGGGGTGTCAGGTTCCCAGCATTGCCATTCCGGCGCGAACTGACTGAGTGAGTTCTGCGTGGTTAGCGGCAGAGCAACCCAGAAAAATTGTTCGATGACATCCTGATATGTTTCCCGCAGCGCTTCACAATGGGTAATGGTGCAGGAAAACTGCGCCTCCCAGTCGATAAACAGCACGCTAATTTTGCGGCCTGTACGTCGTGCGTGAAGCGCGGTCAGATGTAACATCAGAGTGGAATCCTTGCCTCCGGAAAAAGAGACACAGATTCGGGAGAAATTATCCATCACCCATTCAATACGTTTCTGCGCGGCCTGCAGAACGGACTCGGGTAATGGAAGTTTTATTAATGCCACGATCTCTGTTCCTTAACTGCAGTTGACGGTTTGATTGCATACCATGCTACGACAGAAAATAACCACCGTCATTTTTTATGCGTTTACATTTGCGTGGATTATTAATTTAGACTTAATCATTCATGGCGTGAATTTTTGTCTGAGGTTGCGGATGGATTATCTTGTCGATCAGCGAAGAGAACAGGGGGGTATTTATCTGCGTCTGGTGATAAATCATGTAGATCATAATAGAGGGTAGCGGAACGGGCAGCACTCTTAATTTCAGATTAAAAAGCGGGGGAGTCAATATCGCTTTAGGAACAAAGCCGATAAGGTCGGTGTGGTTAATCATATTGATGATCGCTATCAGAGAATCGCTGCGAAAGGCAATCCTGCGGTCAGGAAAGCTTTTTTTCATTTGCGCATAAAAACTCTTTATCCCGACTTCACTGGAAAGATAAGCGGCAAAGCTTTCTCGCATAATGGCCTGCCGGTCGTTGAGTTCATCGGCCCGCGGATGGTGTTCGCCACAGACCAGTACCATTTCAGCCTCGTGGAAGGGCTGGCAGAGCGTCTCCGCGTTTTTACCGGGGGACAAACTGAGTATCAGATCCGCCTTGCGCTGTGAGAGCAAATTCTCCACTGATTCGCTGGTGAGCTGAAGGTCATGATGCTCAATCTGCATATTCCGGCTGTGGTAGAGGGCACGGATGAGTTGTGAAGAGTCGGGGGTAATAAATAACTGTGGGCTATAAATGACAAACCGTTTTTTTAAATTGTCCGGGTTGGCAATAGAAATCGTTTTCTCCAGCTGGCTTAAGTTTTTTTCGAGGAGATAATGCAGGTTGACGCTCATTTGGGTGGGGGTAATGCCTTTCCCCGAACGAATAAACAGCGGATCGTTAAGCTGAGTGCGCAGGCGTTGCAGTGACTGGCTTACGGCGGAGGGCGTAATAAATAATGTTTCCGCCGCCCGACTGATGCTCAGATGTTGATAGATGCATTCAAAAATAACCAGCAGGTTAAGATCGAATTTTTTCAGGCCGTAAAGGTTCGCCATGGCTAATTATCCGGATTACGTCGTGGTGATAAAAGTTATTAGTATTTTGTATTTTATTTTTTTGTAATAATTGAGTTGGTGAATTTATAATAGCGTTTATTTTTCGCCAATACTGAATGTATATGACTGGAGAGGCGTAAGCCAGGTTCTTTTTTCTCAGGAACCTGGCCAGGAAGAGGAGCTGAGCGGGCTACTTTTCTCCCATCATGACCTGCAGCTTGTCGGCTTCAGGCAGCCCGACCACCTGCTGCAGCATATTATCTTTGTTCATGTAGTAAATGGCCGGCGTTGCGTTCGCGCCGAGTTCATCCATTAACTGCTGGTTCTCGCTGACGATCTTCATTTTTTCCGGGGAGAGATTAGTCGGGATCTTAATAAGCATTTTTCCGGCGGATTGTTGGTAATCACGCCAGGTTTTCGCCGGATCCTCGGTAGCGAGAATTGCGGCGGCCGTCGCCGGGCTTTCGGGTTTGATAACGCCAACCAACAGCGTGCGAATCTGTACTTTGCCTGACTCTACCCACGGACGGGCCTGTTGCCAGAATTGCAGGCAGTACGGGCAGAAGGGATCGGCAAAGACATACAGAGTGACCGGCGCCTCCTTTTTCCCTTCCTGTAGCCAGCTGGCGGCCTCCATTTTCTTCCACATCGCCTGGCCTGCCGGCGTATAGAGCTCTTTCTGGAACAGCTGCTCGCTCAGGTTATTGCCATTTTCATCGTACATATAGCCGGAAATAGCGTGCTTGCCGTCGGGGGTCAGATAGATAGCGACCCCCATATCCTGATATTTCCCCAGCCATCCCTTCACCCCACCCGGTGCTTCAAAGGGCTTAATAATGGTAATTCCCTGTTTTTCTATCGCTTTTACGGGAGCCGGGAGATCTTCAGCCTGGCAGAAAAAGGGTAAAAAACTGAGAAAAAACAGACGCTTTAACATGATAATTCCTTGTTAAATCAATGTGTAAGGTGAAAAGATGATGAAGCCTATCACAGCTATAGGTAAGACCTGCTCGCGGGCGGATTGCCCTTTAATACTGCGGATGGTGTAATCGGCCTTGCTGTTACATTAAGGTAATGTAGAGCGCAACACATAGCCAGCTTGTCTGGCACTGAACCTACCTGCGGGTATTTCAGGTAACGGGGCCGCCTGAATAGGGTGGCCTTTTTACTTTCAGTGCCACGGGATGCAAAAGTAACGAAAAGCGGCGATCGTCGCGCCGGGTTCACAAAGCTGTCTTGTTCCGGTTGTTAGATATCGCTTATTGATTTGATAATGCAAACGCATTGGTCGAATCAGGAAAAGTTCGTTAACTTAGACCTCAACGAAAACACGGAGGAAGTATAGATGTCCTTGATTAACACTAAAATCAAACCTTTTAAAAACCAGGCATTCAAAAACGGTGAATTCATCGAAGTTACCGAAAAAGACACCGAAGGCCGTTGGAGCGTATTCTTCTTCTATCCGGCTGACTTCACCTTCGTATGCCCGACTGAACTGGGCGACGTTGCAGACCATTACGAAGAGCTGCAGAAACTGGGCGTAGACGTGTACTCCGTTTCTACCGATACCCACTTCACCCACAAAGCATGGCACAGCAGCTCTGACACCATCGCGAAAATCAAGTATGCGATGATCGGCGACCCGACTGGCGCCCTGACCCGTAACTTCGACAACATGCGTGAAGACGAAGGCCTGGCGGACCGCGCAACCTTCGTTGTTGACCCGCAGGGTATCATCCAGGCTATCGAAGTTACCGCTGAAGGTATCGGCCGCGACGCATCTGACCTGCTGCGTAAAATCAAAGCTGCTCAGTACGTTGCTTCTCACCCAGGTGAAGTTTGCCCGGCGAAATGGAAAGAAGGTGAAGCGACTCTGGCGCCTTCCCTGGACCTGGTCGGCAAAATCTAAAATTCACTACACCTTTCGCGCTACAGGTGCGTTGGCTACGCTTCATCCCCCGGTCACTTACTTATGTAAGCTCCGGGGATTCATAAGCCTGCCGCCTTCCTGTAACACGAAATGCTTGCGAATTTATCCTCAAGCGGGTGCATCTGCGCCCGTTTTATTCCAGCACCATGATGCAAGCCGCATTCAGGCCGCCCGCAAGGCTGCTTGCATGATGATGTTTTTTAAGCAGGAGATTAAAAATGCTCGACACCAACATGAAAACCCAGCTCAAGGCCTACCTTGAGAAACTGACCAAACCTGTTGAGCTGGTTGCCACGCTGGATGACAGCGCAAAATCGGCAGAAATCAAGGAACTGCTGGCTGAAATCGCCGAACTGTCGGAAAAAGTGACCTTCAGAGAAGATAACAGCTTGCCTGTCCGCAAGCCTTCTTTCCTGATTGCCAATCCCGGATCCCTCCAGGGGCCGCGTTTTGCCGGTTCTCCGCTGGGACATGAATTTACCTCTTTGGTGCTGGCGCTGCTGTGGACCGGCGGCCATCCTTCCAAAGAGACCCAGTCACTGCTCGAGCAGATCCGCGATCTGGACGGTGATTTTGAGTTTGAAACCTATTATTCGCTTTCTTGTCATAACTGCCCGGATGTCGTGCAGGCGCTGAACCTGATGGCGGTACTGAATCCGCGTATTAAACATACGGCGATTGACGGTGGGACTTTCCAGAATGAGATTACCGATCGCAACGTGATGGGCGTTCCGGCTGTCTTTATGAATGGCCAGGAGTTCGGTCAGGGTCGTATGACGCTGGCGGAAATTGTCGCTAAAGTTGATACCGGCGCCGAAAAACGGGCGGCGGAAGAGCTGAATAAGCGCGATGCTTATGATGTGCTGATTGTTGGTTCCGGCCCGTCTGGTGCCGCGGCGGCGGTCTATTCTGCGCGTAAAGGTATTCGTACTGGCCTGATGGGTGAACGTTTCGGTGGTCAGGTGCTGGATACCGTGGATATCGAAAACTACATCTCTGTACCGAAAACCGAAGGGCAGAAACTGGCCGGGGCGTTAAAAGCGCACGTCAGCGACTATGCGGTGGATGTGATCGACTCTCAGAGCGCATCGAAACTGATTCCGGCTTCGGTAGAAGGCGGCCTGCACCAAATTGAAACGGTCTCTGGCGCGGTGCTGAAAGCGCGCAGCGTGATCATTGCCACCGGGGCAAAATGGCGCAACATGAACGTGCCGGGTGAGGATCAGTATCGCACTAAAGGGGTGACCTATTGCCCGCACTGCGACGGCCCGCTGTTTAAAGGTAAACGCGTGGCGGTCATCGGCGGCGGTAACTCCGGCGTTGAGGCGGCCATCGATCTGGCAGGTCTGGTAGAACACGTGACCCTGCTGGAGTTCGCGCCGGAAATGAAAGCCGACCAGGTCCTGCAGGATAAAGTCCGCAGCCTGAAAAACGTCGATATCATTCTCAATGCGCAGACCACTGAAGTGACGGGCGATGGCAGCAAAGTGACCGGCCTGCAGTATCGTGACCGGGTCAGCGGTGATGAACACCATATCGAGCTGGCGGGGATTTTCGTGCAAATTGGGCTGCTGCCGAACACCAACTGGCTGGAAGGCACCATCGAGCGTAACCGGATGGGCGAGATTATCATCGACGCGAAATGTGAAACTAACGTCAAGGGCGTGTTTGCCGCCGGCGACTGCACAACCGTACCGTACAAACAGATTATTATCGCCGCGGGCGAGGGCGCGAAAGCTTCCCTGAGTTCGTTCGATTATCTGATTCGTACCAAAAGCGCATAATAAAGTAAGACCACACCTGCATATAAAAGAGGCTACCCCAGGGTAGCCTCTTTTTTTAGCCTTCGGGGTTACCGAACGACCATTACCGGAATATGGGCATGGCGGATGACGCTTGAGGCATTAGAGCCAAGCAAGTGGGTGCTGATAGAAGGGTTGCGCGAACCAATCACCACCACATCGGCTTTAATTTCGTTCGCCAGTTCATTGACCATGTCCCGCACATTACCAAAGCGGACGTGCATTTTAATCCGCGAAGGGTCGATGCTGAAATGACCTGCCATTGTTTTCAGGCGCGTTTCCGCTTCGTGCTGTAGATGCTCTTCAAAACGACGCAGATCGGCGGTAAAGCGGCTCATCGTGAAGCTGGACGATCCGGGTAAGACGTGGAGCAGGTGAATAATCCCATCCTGCTGGGCCAAAAACTCCGCGTGGCGGACGGCCTTGTCGCTCAACTCCATCTCAAAAACATCAACGGGCATAATGATAGTTTTATACATATGCATTCCTCCTTGTTCGACTGTTTCTATATCAACACATTATAGGAAAATATAGTGTCATTCAGCTCGCAAAACTGTCAGCTCAGACGAAGAGAGAGGTAAAATTTTGTCAGAACAAATGAGAGAGGGAAGAGGGCAGAAAGAGGATGCGAAGACATCCTCTGAATAAAGCGTGAAACGCCTCAGGCAGCGGGAGAATTAACGATGAAACTCACCTGCAGCTTCCGGCTGGTAAAGTAGCTCCAGGACTTCGAGATGAGCCGATGCCCCGCCCGGTAATTCCCAGTGGATCGCACTGCCGACTTTCAGACCGAGCAGCGCGGCGCCAACGGGAGCGAGCACGGAAAGCTGGGTGGCGCTGTCCGTTACCTGCGAGGGAAACACCAGTGTCCGCACGCGTTCTTCACCGCTGCTCAAATCGCGAAATCTGACTTTACTGTTCATGCTGACAACATCATGCGGCATCGCTTCGGGCGCCAGCATTTGTGCACGATCCAGTTCGTCGTTCAGCGCATCTGCCACCGGGGAATTAGCGAAAGCCGGCTGTTCGAGCAGCCTGTCGATGCGTTCTGCATCGAGCTCATTAATGATGATTGCGGGTCTGGTCATCGCATACTCCGTGTTATCCAGGAACCTGTCCGTAAAAGAAAACCCTCACCGAAAAGGCAAGGGTTAATGTCGTCCCATCATACTGAGACTTGTCGGCGGTTTGAAGTGATTAAACGCACATTAAGTGATGATCGCCGAAAGGGACATATGAAATTTATGATAATGCCGTCACAACCGAAAAATCTGTCTTATCCTTTTTAAGCTGTATCAGGTAGTACCCTTCCAATACAGGAGACTTAAATGAGCGGTTTTGACAAACTTACTCTTAACGACGGTAGTTATCTGTATTTTAAAGACTGGGGTAGCGGGCAACCGGTGGTATTCAGCCACGGCTGGCCGTTGACGGCTGATGCTTTTGAAGATCAAATGTTGTTTCTCGGATCGCATGGATTCCGCGTGATTGCTCACGATCGCCGGGGGCATGGTCGCTCGGCGCAGCCCTGGGATGGCCACAATATGGATCAGTATGCCGACGATCTGGCTCAGCTCACGGCCCATCTGAACTTACGTGATGCCGTTCATGTCGGACACTCAACCGGCGGCGGGGAAGTCGCGCGTTATATCGGCCGGCACGGAACTGACCGTGTGGCGAAAGCGGTGCTGATTGGCGCCGTGACGCCGATTATGATTCAGACGGACTTTAACCCGAACGGCGTTCCCAGGGCGGTCTTCGACAGCATCAGGGAGGGGGTTATTGAGGATCGCGGAGCGTTCTTCTATGAGCTGACGGCAGCATTCTACGGCTACAATCGGGACGGGGCCAAAGAGTCAAAAGCGGTACGTGAAGGGTTTGTCGAGCAGGGGTTGCAGGGGTCAATCAAAGCGCTTTATGACTGTATTGAAGCGTTTTCTGAAACCGACCTCCGTGAAGACCTGCGTAAGATGACGATCCCGACGCTGGTGATTCATGGTGATGATGACCAGATTGTCCCGTTTGAAACCTGCGGGAAAGTGGCGGCGCAGCTGCTGCCTGACGGCGAATTAAAGGTCTACCAGGGCGGGTCTCACGGGATCTGTACGACCCATAAACACCAGATTAACCAGGATCTGCTCGATTTTATTCGCGCGTAATCTACCGGCGGCTTACGCCGCCGAATCATCAGTTGCCGGCTTTATCAATCACAAATTGTTTGCCGCAATTCCCCGGATGAGGCTGGGGCAAGAGGCTATTGGCTGAAAGCGGCTGATTGATAGCCTCCGCTTTGATGGCGATTTGCATTTCGGTTAAATAAGCCGGATTGCCGTTACAGGTCAGCTTAAATGCTTTCACGCTCTGCTTACCATATGCCTGCGCGACCGCGGCATCGAACTCATCGCGGCTGACGCTCTGCCCGTAGTGCTTCGCCAGAAAGAGGCCCAGCGGGCTCTGCTTCACTTCACTATCAAGACGTACCATCGTGCCAAAGTAGCTATCGGGATCGAAGCCAAAACAGACGCCGTGTTTCGCATACTCATAACGCTCGAGACATGAATTGCCGCCGGCTCCCGGCATCACGCTATTGAGTTTATTCGCCATCTCGAGCGACAGCCCGGTTTCAGCGGCCTGGCATTTACGCCCGGCTTTCACTTCAGGCATGTTGGGGACAGGGCGGGTGGCGCAGCCAAAACGCATCCAGCGCCGATCGTCGACGCCCCGGGCAGCAATGGATTTTGGCAGGCCAGGCCAGAGGCCATGTACCGTCAGGAAATCCGCTTTATTCGGTAATTCCTGCTGCAAGCGACACTCTTCCGGCTCACTCCGGTTTCTGTCATGCATGCTCTGGCAGAACCCCGTTTGCCATGACAAAGCCAGTACATAACGGTCGAAATCGCCATATTGCGTTGCGGTGAGTGGTTCAGCGCCGGCCTGGGTTGCCGTCAACAAAAGGGCAATGGCGACGAAATCCTTCCTGAACATTTTTAATCCTGATAGTGGGTGACAATGATTTACAGGAAATGATTAAAGCATAAAAAAGGCGCCAGCTGGCGCCTTTTCGCGTTTATTAAAGCGCGCTACCGGGTACCAGAACTTCGGTGGCGATAATCACCACCAGCAGACCGACGATAACCGGAACAGAGGTCCGTTTCACCACTTCAAAGGGGGAGATTTTGGCCATCCCGGCAACGGCGACCACCACGCCTGAGACCGGCGAAATAGTCCGACCCAGGTTTGAAGCCTGTAGCATAGGAATGGACAGGTAGGCCGGGTTGATGCCTGAAGAGTGGGCTAATTTCGGGATCATCTCTACGAAGGCGTAAAACGGCGCGTTACCAGAACCGGTGGTCATTGCCGCCAGCATGGTCAGAATCACCAGCACCAGCATTAAAATAATGCTCGCCGAGCCAAATGATGTGGCGATTGAGATCAGGCTATTGATAAAGCCAATGGTGCTCAGGCCCTGAGCAAAGACGCCGGCGGCCACTAACAGCATGACGACGCCGGCGAAGGCATCGGCCATGCCGCGGTAGGCGACTTCCAGTCCGGCGAAAACATTTTTCGTATTAAAGCCGCGAACAAACTCCAGCACGGCCGCCAGCAGCATGCAGAGCACGAGGATAGCAATAATATGCAGCTCCGGGCCCCATTTCCCGTCGAAAATCAGGACGCCGATAATCGGCGTAAAGGGCAGAAGGGCGTAAAAGGAGGGAGCGGTTGTGGTGATCTCATTCACATCAAGCATTTCGTGAACGACATTCTCTTTTTTATCCAGATAGCGCTGCCAGAAGTAGTGGGCAATGGCCATGCTGATAATTGCGACGATGGAGATTGGCAGCGTGGTTTTAAACGCGAAGTCGATGAGCGGCATTTCTGCGGCTTTGGCGGCCAGCACCACGTCGCCGGAGGTCGGAGAGAGGATAATGGCGGCCGGCGAGGCGCAAATGGCCGCCGCGGCGCCGCGACTGATACCGACGTTCACCATCACCGGGAACAGCGTGGCCATCAGCAGAACGCCCAGACCGGTTGCCGAAGAGACGGCCAGCGACATCAGACAGGCGACAAAATAGGCGGCGATCATCAGCAGATAGGGAGAGTTAATATAGCGCAGCGGCTTTGAAGCCAGCTTTACCACCATATCGTTGGCGCCAATATGGGTCATATAGGTGGCGAATCCGCAGAGCATCATGATCATCATGCCCAAATCGCCGCCGCGGCTCATCAGGAGAATTTTAACGTACTCGATAATATCGGTCGCGGAGTACCCCGTGCTTTTTGTATCGCCGGGTAAAATTTTGTGCCCCATCAACGCGCTGACGATGAGTAACGTCAAACCGCCGACGAACAGCACGCCGGTGGCGGAATACCCCTTTATGATATAGCGGGCAACACCCACAATGACCACAATCCCAATCAGGATCTCAACTAGCGTAAGCATCTTTTACCCCTAAGCCTTTTACCCAAAGAATCTGCTAATAAATAAAGTGAAGATAAAATTAAGTGAGCGAATGTGCCTAATTAATGGGCGAAACATGCTGATGCAAATCAATAAACTGATGAGAACCCTGCAATCATCAGTGGAGGGGCGGCCGCTATCACAAAACGACGAGGTGAAAAGGGGGCTGTTTTTCCGATCATAAATCAGAAACTTACCTAATTTCGTTAAGGTAATATTAAGATTATACTTGTTAAATTATTGCGCTTTAAAATCGATATTGGTAAGAGATAAGTGTTGAGACAACGTCAGTTCGTATTGTTTTTTCTTGGTTTTTTAGGGGTAATGCTCTCTTGTGGCGCGGCTAACGCGTCGTTTACGTCGACGATTCGCGATGGGTATAACACCTTAAGTGATAACGTCGTGCAAACCTGGCAGGAACCTGAACACTACGATCTGTATGTTCCCGCGATTACCTGGCATGCCCGCTTTGCCTATGACAAAGAAAAGACCGATGAATATAACGAGCGTCCGTGGGGAGCAGGATTCGGGGTTTCGCGCTGGGATGATAAAGGCAACTGGCACGGCCTGTATCTGATGGCTTTTAAGGACTCTTTTAACAAATGGGAACCGATTGGCGGCTATGGCTGGGAGAAAACCTGGCGTCCGTTAGCAGATGACAACTTTCATCTTGGTCTGGGGTACACGCTGGGCGTGACGGCGCGGGATAACTGGAATTACATTCCCATTCCGGTCATTTTGCCACTGGCATCCATTGGTTATGGACCGGCAACTTTCCAGATGACCTATATCCCCGGGACCTACAATAACGGTAACGTCTACTTTGCCTGGGCCCGTTTCCAGTTTTAGAACTGGCATAACTTAGCAATAAAAGAGCTAAGTCGTTTGTCCTGTGAAAAAACAACAACTAAGGCGTGACCTCCTAAAAAAGATAGCGATATTTGTCACTTTTTAACAAAGTTGGACTGGACAAAAGGCATCACAATTGATGTACTGGTGTCCGACACAGTATCAGTGTCGTTTTTTCATATAAAGGTAATTTTGATGTCTAAGATTAAAGGTAACGTTAAGTGGTTTAATGAATCCAAAGGATTCGGTTTCATTACTCCGGAAGATGGCAGCAAAGATGTATTCGTACATTTCTCTGCAATCCAGTCCAACGGTTTCAAAACTCTGGCTGAAGGTCAGCGCGTAGAGTTCGAAATCACTAACGGTGCCAAAGGCCCTTCTGCTGCAAACGTAAACGCTATCTAAGCATTGCGTCAGTAGAATATAAAAACCCGCTCAACGCGGGTTTTTTTTTGTCTGCCGTTAGCGGCTGGCAGCGTGGGAAAAGAGCCAGAATGCCGTTGCCGTCATGGCGAATGAACCTAACAGATTGACCAGAATGTTCAGCAGCGCCCAGCTGAAACGGCCCTGTTGCAGCAGGAAAACGACCTCCGATGAGAAGGTTGAGAACGTCGTCAGCCCGCCGCAAAATCCGGTAGTGATCAGCAATTTCCACATTGGGTCAATGTTTGTCAGGCGATTAAACCATGCCAGCCCGGCACCAATGATAAATGCGCCCAGCAAGTTTGCCGCGAGTGTGCCGATGGGAATAGCGTGATGCATTGGATTGAACTTCATACCAAGCCACCAGCGCAATACGCTGCCGGTACCGCCGCCAACAAAAACGGCTAAAAGTAGTTGTGACACTCTCATTCCCTGCTATTTGGTTAATACAGGGGTTTGAGTGTAGCGCGCAAAATGCGTCATTGGCTACGAAATACCTGACGGGAGAAGAGAATGCGGGTTGCTGCGGGACAATTTGCCGTTACGGCGGACTGGCGAGTCAATGCGCGTACCTGCGTAGCGTTGATGAACCAGGCGGCCGGGCAGGGAGTATCATTGCTGGTATTACCGGAAGCATTGCTGGCGCGTGACGACAGCGATCCGGATCTCTCGGTAAAGTCGGCGCAGGAGATTGATGGCGGTTTTCTGCAGCTGTTGCGTGATGAAAGCCGGAATTATGGTTTAACCACGGTGCTGACGCTGCATGTACCTTCGGGTGAGGGGCGAGCGACGAATACGCTGGTGGCGATACGCCAGGGCGAAGTGATTGCCCAATACCAGAAGCTCCATTTGTATGACGCGTTTGCGATGCAGGAGTCGCGACTTGTCGATGCCGGGCAACAGATTCCGCCGCTGATTGATATCGACGGGGTACGCGTTGGCCTAATGACCTGTTACGATTTACGCTTTCCTGAACTGGCGTTAACGCTGGCGCTTAACGGTGCTGAAGTATTGGTTTTACCCACCGCGTGGGTAAAAGGGCCGATGAAGGAGTATCATTGGGCCACGCTACTGGCGGCCAGGGCTCTGGATACGACCTGCTATATCGTTGCGGCAGGCGAATGCGGCACCCGTAATATTGGTCAGAGCCGCATTATCGACCCGATGGGAACGATAATGGCGGGGGCAGGGGACGAGCCGCAGATGATTACTGCCGACATTTCGACAGCGTCGCTGCGTCAGATTCGCGAGCGTTTGCCGGTGTTGAAGAACCGCCGCTTTGCGCCACCGCAATTATTGTGATGTTTTTTTAAACAAGGCTTGATTCACCTTGTTACAGATTGCTATTGTGTCCGCGCGTCAAATAGCCGTTAATTGTTCGCGTGTATGATGGCGTATTCGCAGCTTGTTTTAGAGAAGAAGGTTAGCTATGGGTGAGATTAGTATTACCAAACTGCTGGTTGTCGCAGCACTGATTATTTTAGTGTTTGGTACCAAAAAATTACGTACGCTGGGTGGAGACCTGGGGTCCGCTATCAAAGGCTTCAAGAAAGCCATGAACGACGATGACGATAGCGCGAAGAAAACCAGTGCGGAAGAAGACGCTCCGGCACAAAAGCTCTCTCATAAAGAGTAATTAAAGGCGCTTTCCCCGACAGCGGGAGGGCGTAACCGACAGGCGAGAGTCTGGACGTTGAAGAGGCTGCAGCGATAGGCGTTGTGGCCTCTTTTTGTTGCCTGCTCGCGAAAATACGGAAAAAATGCAACCAGTTGTTACCAGCGGGCAGGGAAACATCAGACGGGCGGGATAAAAACAGATCGCCGCGCGAAAGCGTTCACGCGGCGATTGGCGGGCAGTGAGATTTACTTCACTTCCATCCCTTTGGCTTGCAGGTCGGCATGATAAGACGAACGAACGAACGGACCGCAGGCGGCGTGGGTGAAGCCCATCGCCATCGCTTCGGCTTTCATCTCTTCAAACTCATCCGGGCTAACGTAGCGCTGAACCGGCAGGTGATGACGGCTTGGCTGCAGATACTGGCCCAGGGTGAGCATAGTCACGCCATGGCGACGCAGGTCGCGCATAACTTCGATGATCTCTTCGTTGGTCTCGCCGAGACCGACCATCAAACCTGATTTCGTCGGGATCTCCGGATGCGCTTCTTTAAAGCGCTCCAGCAGCTTCAGCGACCAGTTGTAGTCGGCGCCTGGGCGAACCTGACGATACAGACGCGGCACGTTTTCCAGGTTGTGGTTAAACACATCCGGCGGCGTCACCGTGAGGATATCCAGCGCGCGATCCATACGGCCACGGAAGTCAGGGACCAGGGTCTCAATCTTAATCGTCGGGTTTTTCTCACGAATAGCGCTGATACAATCGGCAAAGTGCTGCGCGCCGCCGTCGCGAAGATCGTCGCGGTCAACGGAGGTCACGACGACGTAACGCAGGCCCATATCGGCGATAGTTTGCGCGAGTTTCTGCGGTTCGTTGGCATCCGGGGTCACCGGACGACCGTGCGCAACGTCACAGAACGGGCAGCGGCGGGTACAAATCGCGCCGAGGATCATAAAGGTGGCCGTTCCGTGGTTGAAGCATTCCGCAAGGTTTGGGCAAGAAGCTTCTTCGCACACGGAGTGCAGACCGTTCTTACGCATCGCTGCTTTGATTCCCTGGATACGGGACGAGTCAGCCGGAAGTTTGATTTTCATCCATTCCGGTTTTCTGAGCAGAGCTTCACGCTCAGTTGCCACGTTTTTCACCGGGATAAGGGCCATTTTATCGGCGTCGCGGTACTTAACACCGCGTTCCATCACAATGGGTTTACTCATAGCGTGCGTGTTCCAGTTGCGAGTCACGAAGGAAAGCGAATCAATTCAAGGAAATGTTGTATTTATCAACTATTTTTGAATTAAGGACAGGCAGTATACCATTGATATGGGACAGAAAGCAGCCTACCTGTTCGGCAAATTGTAAAATAGTTGTTGTTTTATGCTTATCCTCACGTGCTTTATTGTTTAAACGACTGACAAACGACCTCGATGACCTGATTCAGCAACGGTTCCTGCGCGCTCTGCCGGTTGTAATGCAGTGCAATCTCAATGCGCTCTTCGGGTAATTGAGCGTAGTCGAGCCTTGCCAGCGACCACGTTTGCGCCAGCAGAGAAAACATTCGCTCCGGCATCAGCCCGAGCATATCGCTTTGGCTAATCAGCGCAGCCTGGGCAAACAGGTTGTCGCTGCTGAAGCCACAGCGGCGTTCTCCCTGGCGTTCCTGCCGCTGCCGGTATATTGCCGGATAGCGTTGGCCCGGCGATAGCTTCAGCGCAAACTCATACTGGCGGAGATTTTCTTCGGTTAACGGCCTTTGCAGCGCCGGATGTCCTTCGCGGCAATACATCACCAGCCGCTCTTCAAACAGCAGGTGATACGCGATGGTCTGGCTACTGTAGGTATCGCTGTCGATCGCTAAATCGACCTGGCGTTGGTTAAGCTGACTGCTGGCATCGGTAATGGCGATGTTGTGTAACCGGATCTGGGGGAAACGCGGTTTGAGCGCGTGCGCAATCGTGGGGATGACCAGCGCCCCGATGAGAGGGGAGGTCGCGATGGTGAGGGCGCGTGGCTGAGCCGCCCCGCAGGCCAGGTCAAGGGCGCTGAGGAAGGATTCCATTCCCTGGCTGATGTACTGGTGAAGATGGGTTGCGTAGGCCGTAGGCCTCACCCCCTGGCCTTTACGAATAAACAGTGGGTCGGGGAATACCGCACGCAGTTTGTTAAGCGACTGGCTGATCGCCGATGGTGTAATATTCAGCACTTTAGCGGCATTTACGATGCCCTTGTGGACATACACCGCTTCAAAAATGGTCAGCAGGTTCAGATCCACATTGCGTAGAATACGCAACACCTGGCGGTCGTGGTGCGGTTCCTGCGGTGCGGGCGACTCTGATGACGGCGTGTTATTTTCCACTCAGCGCTTCCTGTTATCGGAAATAGCGCAAGTATAGCGGCCGGCGGCAGCGTCGTGCGTGACGTTTAATTGCAAATATAATGGCTTAACTATCGATAATGCGAATGTCGCGCCCGGTGACAGGGGCGCGAGCGGGCGGGAGCTAAGCGGCAGCAATCATCTCGTGGGGCGGGTTGCCGAGCAGGGCCAGCAGGTTGGCAACCAGATGTGGCGCCACCATCTGCGGTTGAATATCCGGCTGCCACTGGCGCATTTGGGTCATCTCCATCCCGGCATAGCCGCAGGGGTTAATCCGCAGAAACGGCGACAGGTCCATCGCAATATTCAGCGCAAGCCCGTGAAACGAACAACCTTTCCGGATGCGTAAACCCAGCGAACAGATTTTTTGCTCGCCGACGTAGACGCCGGGCGCATCGGCGCGTGGATGTGATTCAATCGCGTATTCCGCCAGCGTATTGACCACGGTCTGTTCCAGCAGAGTAACCAGTTCGCGCACGCCCAGTTTCCGGCGCTTGAGGTTCAACAGAACATACATCACCTGCTGCCCTGGCCCGTGGTAGGTCACCTGGCCGCCGCGATCGCTTTGAATGACCGGAATGTCCCCCGGAACCAGCACGTGTTCGGCTTTTCCCGCCTGGCCTTGAGTAAAGACCGCAGGGTGCTCTACCAGCCAGATTTCGTCCAGCGTGCTGTCGTCGCGGGTATCGGTAAATTCATGCATCGCCTGCGAGACCGGTTCGTAAGGTTGCAGGCCAAGTTGACGAATAAGGATTTTGTTATGCTGCAAAACAACGTCTCCGCAGAGAGAGAAGTGACTTGAGGGGGGAGTATATCACAGCATAGCGGGGAGAGATGACCCGGCGCAGGACCGGGTCTGGGAATGGGTTACAGCACCATCCGGACGATATCGATATTGCCCAGCTCTTCGTACAGGGTTTCGACCTGCTCGATATGGGTTGCGTTGATGGTGATAGAGACCGAGTGGTAGTTACCCTTGCTGCTCGGTTTTACCTGTGGAGAGTAATCACCAGGCGCATGGCGCTGTACCACTTCCACCACCTGATCAACCAGCTCAGGCAACGCCTGCCCCATTACTTTGTAAGTAAATGGAGTAGGGAATTCAAGCAGTTCGTTAAGTTTGGTTTTCATGTCAGCTCCGGTGTTACGACAAAAAATAATAACTCCCACGAAGTGTGGGAGTTATCAGGTTACTTTGATGATTAGTATATGGGGATGTAAATCACACTTTCAAGTGTTCGATTTTTAACCAAACCAGTGGTGGAACATTAACTTGATGTAATCAATCATTTTTCCGAAGAAATTGCCTTCAGGAATTTCTTGCAGGACGACCAGCGGGCGCTGATCGATCGTTTTACCGTCCAGCTGGAAGTTAATGGTGCCGACAACCTGATTTTTCTGCAGCGGGGCGTGCAGTTCGGTATTGTTCAGCACATAGCTGGCTTTCAGATCTTTCATGCGGCCACGAGGGATAGTCAGATAAACGTCTTTATCGACACCCAGCGAAGCGCGATCGCTGTCGCCAAACCAGGCTGGTTCGGAAGAGAACTCTTTCCCGGCTTTCAGCGGATTAACGGTTTCGAAGAAGCGGAAGCCCCAGGTCAGCAGCTTTTTGCTTTCGGATTCGCGGCCTTTGTAGGTGCGGCCGCCCATGACGGCGGAGATCAGACGCATCTGGCCTTCGGTCGCCGAGGCCACGAGGTTATAGCCCGCTTTATCGGTATGCCCGGTTTTAATCCCGTCGACGTTCAGGCTGTTATCCCACAGCAGACCGTTACGGTTCAGCTGACGAATGCCGTTAAAGGTGAACTCTTTTTCTTTATAGATGGTGTATTCGTTCGGTACATCGCGGATCAGCGCCTGGCCAATCAGCGCCATATCGCGCGCGGAGCTGTACTGGCCGTCGGCATCGAGGCCGTGAACGGTCTGGAAGTGGCTGTTTTTCAGGCCCAGCGCATTGACGTAGCTGTTCATCAGGCTGACGAAGGCATCCTGGCTGCCGGCAACATAGTCGGCCATGGCGACGCAGGCATCGTTACCTGATTGCAGGTTGATGCCGCGGATCAGCTGAGAAACCGGAACCTGCATACCCGGCTTCAGGAACATCAGTGAAGAGCCTTTAAACACCGGGTTACCGGTTGCCCACGCATCGTTACCCACCGTAACCAGGTCGGTTTCTTTAAACTTGCCCGCTTTCATGGCCTGACCGATGACGTAGCTGGTCATCATTTTGGTCAGACTCGCCGGGTCGCGGCGGGAATCGGCGTTATTCTCCGCCAGCACTTTGCCCGAATTGTAATCAATAAGAATCCAGGATTCGGCGTCAATCTGCGGCGCGCCTGGGATCATGGTTTTGAGATTCAGGTCATCGGCGTGGGCAGCGGAGGAGAGCGCTGCAACGGAGAGGGCCGTAACGAGTAAACGTGCGGTGAAAGAGGTCTTCATGGTCAGAACAACGGCATCCGTGATGGAGTTAAAAAAAGTGCCTTACTATAACAAATGCTCTGTGGACCGGCATCCGACATTGCGCATGACTTTGTTAATGACTTTTTCATGCGCATCACAGTACGGACAACGACCCTACCTGTTTAGTTGGCGTGAGTAATAAATGATTGCAGCTGAGCTTCGCTTTGCAGGCGCTGTTGTACCGTGCTGGCCTGCGATTTACTGGCGAATGGCCCTAGCTGAATGCGCCACACTGCGCCGTTCTGCACGACGCGGCCAGGCACGGAAAACTGCTGGCTCAGACGCTGCTGATATTGCTGCGCGCGGGCCCGATCGCTGACGGCGCCGACCTGGACGACAAAATCGCCGCTGGCGCTGGCCGAAGAGGCGGCGACAGCCGTGGTTGCCGCCGCAGCCGGCGCTGCTGGCGTGACGCTGCCTTGCACAGAACCAGGGGCGGTAACCGGCGCGCTTTGGGTGGCAGTCTGAACCGCAGGCTCGCTGCTTTCCAGTACGCCGCTATTCAGGGGCGTCGGCGCGCCGAGGAAGCCGCTGCTGTTCACCGGAGCGCCAACGTTGTCTTCCGGCTTCAGCGTGGCATTGCTGATCGGGCGAACGTCGGTTGGCGCCGTCGGTTCGCTGGAAACACCTGCGCCGCCGTCAAGATCGGGACGAGCAGGCAGCGCATAGGTCTGTTTGGCGACGGTAGTACAGGCCATGCCCGGGCCGGAAAGCGAACCGTCCGGTGCGACGATGATCGGATCGATACGCACTTTGGTGTTGTTGGAGGTGTTCAGGCGATCGGCGGAGGCGCGAGAAAGCGAAATCACGCGATCGGTGCCGTACGGGCCGCGATCGTTAATGCGCACGACGATCATGCGGCCATTTGCCACGTTCGTCACGCGCACGTAGCTCGGGATCGGCAGCGTCGGGTGTGCTGCGGTCAGCTGCGTCGGGTCGAAGGCTTCGCCGGATGCCGTCAGGTTGCTGTTGGGCTCCGCATCATAAATGGCGGCCAGACCGGTCTGGGTAAAGTTAGACGGATCCTGGACGATTTTATAACTTTTACCCTCGCGCTCGTAATCCTGATTCGCCGCCGCATTTGGCGTCTCATAATGCGGATCGGCGCCGCTGATTTCCACGCTTGGGCCATTACAAACGGCCGGCTGTGGAGTGCTGACCGTCTTCTGTTGAACGTCTTCACCCGAACATGCCGCCAGCAGCCCCGCTGCTATGCAAATCCCCAGCCATTGCTTACGCATCGCAAACCCCTTAAACGCTTTTCGACAACATTTTTCTGTGGGTGTGGATCGACATCACGATACCAAACCCGGCCATCAATACGATCAGGGCTGAGCCCCCGTAGCTGACCAGCGGCAACGGTACCCCCACCACTGGTAAAATACCACTCACCATACCAATATTTACGAAGACATAAACGAATAAAATCAACATTAAACCACCGGCCATGACGCGACCGAAGGTGGTCTGCGCCTGGGCGGCGATCCACAGCCCGCGCATGATGAGCAAAATATAGAGCGCCAGTAGAATCAGCACGCCAATCAGGCCGAGCTCTTCGGCCAGGACCGCAAAGATAAAGTCGGTATGGCGCTCCGGCAGGAATTCAAGCTGCGACTGGGTGCCGTGCAGCCAGCCTTTGCCGCGTAATCCACCGGAGCCAATGGCGATTTTCGACTGGATAATATGATAGCCGGCACCCAGCGGATCGGTTTCCGGGTCGAGCAACATCATGACGCGCTGACGCTGATAATCATGCATCAGGAAGAACCATAAAATCGGAATAAACGCCGCAACCAGCACCACCGCCACGCCGATCAGGCGCCAGCTCAGCCCGGACAGGAACAGTACGAACAGGCCAGACAACGCAATCAGAATCGATGTTCCGAGGTCAGGCTGGGCGGCAACCAGCAGGGTTGGCAGAAAAATCAGCACCAGCGCAATGGCGGTATTCTTCAGCGAGGGTGGGCAAACGTCGCGGTTGATAAAGCGCGCGACCATCAGCGGGACGGCGATTTTAGCAATTTCCGACGGCTGAAAGCGCACAACCCCCAGATCCAGCCAGCGCTGGGCGCCTTTGGAAATCGCGCCGAAAGCGTCAACCGCCACCAGCAAAATGATACAGAAGATATAGAGATAGGGCGCCCAGCCTTCATACACGCGCGGCGGGATTTGCGCCATCACGATCATGATCACCACGCCCATGGCGATCTGGCCTATTTTGCGCTCCATCATCCCGATGTCCTGGCCGCTGGCGCTCCAGATGACCAGCGCGCTGTAGGTCAGCAGCGCCAGCAGAATCAGCACCATGGTCGGATCGAGATGGATTTTATCCCATAGTGATTTTTTGTTCGGATTATCGGTCATTATTGATCCTCACCCGCCGTGACCGCCGGGTTTTCACTCGGCAGGTTTGTGTTGTTATCACCCAGCATAATGTGGTCGAGAATCTGGCGCATAATCGTGCCGACCGCCGGGCCAGCACCGCCGTTCTCAAGAATGATGGCAACAGCAACCTGGGGATTGTTATAAGGGGCAAACGCCGTCATGAGTTTATGGTCACGCAGACGTTCCGCGATTCGGTGCGCGTTATAGGTTTCATTGGCTTTCAGGCCAAATACCTGGGCTGTACCGGATTTCGCCGCAATTTTATAGGGCGCGCTGGCGAAGTATTTATGCGCGGTCCCGTTGCCACGGTTAGCGACGCCGAACATCCCGTCCTTGGCGATTTCCCAGAAGCCGGAGTGAATGTCGCCGACCGGCGGCTCGTGCGGTTGAACCCAGGGAACCTGTTTGCCGTCTTCGACGGTGCTTTGCAGCAGATGCGGCACTTTCACCAGACCGTCGTTTATCAGGATCATCAGCGCTTTGTTCATCTGAATCGGCGTGGCGGTCCAGTAGCCCTGGCCGATTCCGACCGGGATGGTGTCACCCTGATACCAGGGCTTCTTAAAGCGTTTCAGCTTCCATTCGCGGGTCGGCATATTCCCGGAACGCTCTTCCGACAGATCGATACCGGTATAGTGGCCGTAACCGAATTTGCTCATCCACTCAGAGAGGCGGTCGATACCCATATCATAAGCGACCTGATAGAAGTAGGTATCCGCAGACTCCTCGAGAGCTTTGGTCACATTCAGATGCCCGTGACCCCATTTTTTCCAGTCGCGGTAGCGCTTGTCAGAGCCCGGCAGCTGCCACCAGCCTGGGTCGAACAGGCTGGTATTGCGGGTGATGACGTTCGCGCTGAGGGCCGATACGGCGACATAAGGCTTCACCGTCGACGCCGGCGGGTAGACCCCCTGAGTCGCGCGGTTGACCAGCGGAGTATTCGGATCGTTCAGCAGGGCGGAGTAGTCTTTACTGGAGATGCCGTCCACAAACAGGTTCGGGTCGTAGCTCGGCGTGGAGACCAGCGCGAGGATGCTGCCGGTACGCGGGTCGGTGACGACCACGGCAGCGCGGCTGCCGGCGAGCAGGGTCTCAATGTACTGCTGAAGCTTGAGATCGAGGGTCAAATAGATATCGCGCCCGGCCTGCGGCGGCACCTCTTTGAGCTGGCGAATGACGCGGCCGCGGTTGTTGACCTCAACCTCTTCATAGCCGGTCTGACCGTGCAATACGTCTTCGTAATAGCGCTCGATTCCCAGCTTGCCAATATCATGCGTGGAGGCATAGTTGGCCAGCTTGCCCTCTTTATCCAGGCGATCGACGTCTTTATCGTTAATTTTTGAGACGTAGCCGATAACGTGGGTCAGCGCGGAATTATAGGGGTAGTAGCGGCGTTTATAGCCTTTTACTTCGACGCCGGGAAAGCGGTACTGGTTAACCGCAAAACGGGCCACCTGGACTTCGCTCAGGTTGACCTTGACGGGAATCGAGGTGAAGCGATGGGAACGCGAGCGTTCTTTCTTGAAGTTTGCAATATCATCATCGGTCAGATCGATGACGTCGCGTAACGCATCCAGCGTCTGCTGCACGTTATCGACTTTCTCCGGCATCATCTCCAGCTGGTAGATGGTGCGGTTCAGCGCCAGCGGCGTACCGTTGCGGTCATAGATAATGCCGCGACTGGGCGGAATGGGGACCAGCTTAATACGGTTTTCGTTGGAACGCGTTTGATAGTCGGTGTAGCGAACAATCTGCACGTTATAAAGATTGGCAACCAGTATGCCGGTAAGCAGCAAAATCCCCAAAAAAGCGACCAGCGCCCGGCGCACGAACAGCGAGGATTCAGCCGTATAGTCGCGGAAAGAATTCTGTAATTTCATTCGCTGCTTAGTCTACCCTGGTCATCATTATTCACGGTGGTAAGGGTGGTTGGTGGTAATGCTCCACGCACGATACAGGCTCTCAGCGACCAGTACGCGTACCAGCGGGTGAGGCAACGTGAGGGTGGAGAGTGACCAACTCTGTTCCGCTGCTGCTTTACAAGCCGGAGAGAGCCCCTCGGGACCGCCGATAAGCAGGCTGACGTCGCGGCCATCCTGTTTCCAGCGCTCCAGCTCTCGTGCCAGCTGCGGCGTATCCCACGGTTTTCCCGGAATATCCAGGGTCACGATGCGATTTTTGCCTGCGGCTGCCAGCATCATCTCCCCTTCTTTGTCGAGGATTCGCTTGATGTCGGCATTTTTACCGCGTTTACCGGCAGGGATTTCCAGCAGCTCGAACGGCATATCTTTTGGAAAACGGCGCAAATATTCACTAAAGCCGGTCTGAACCCAGTCCGGCATCTTGGTGCCAACGGCCACCAGCTGCAGCTTCACGCATTAACTCCAGAGTTTTTCCAGCTCGTACAGACGACGGCTCTCTTCCTGCATAACGTGAACCATGACGTCGCCAAGGTCGACAACAATCCAGTCAGCGGCGCTTTCACCTTCAACGCCAAGCGGCAGCATTCCTGCGGCGCGAGACTCTTGTACTACGTGGTCGGCGATGGACATTACATGGCGCGTAGAGGTGCCGGTGCAAATAATCATGCAATCTGTAATGCTGGATTTGCCATGAACGTCAATGGCAACGATGTCCTGACCTTTCAGGTCATCAATTTTGTCGATAACAAAATCCTGGAGTGCTTTACCCTGCAAGAGTTCCCCCTGGGTGAGTGAAGATTGATAATAATAAACAGCCTGACAGTATACCTGAACTCGTCGAAAAGTCGGGATAAATGTCGGTCAGCAAGCGATGGCGGCGGCTATCATCCCATCCATCGCCCGTGATTGCATCGCCATTTTTGTAAAACAATTTCTGGAAACATCGTTTAGCCGATACGTCCAGGCAGCGGAGAATAACAGCCTGCTCTGACCTGTCAATGGTCTGCACGGAATTCTTCTTCCTTCTGCCAGCGCGCCTGGCTATTTAATACCCGCAGCGTGGCAAAATCAGCGTGCAGTTCGAGTTCGCTCCATGTGCCATGGGCGACAGGAAAATGCCACATGGCCTCCGCCGGCAGCTTCAGCAACAGCGCGATAAGCAGACTCAGCCCACCTTTATGGCCCACGATCAGCAGATGATCTGGCTGCGGATGGTGCGTCAGCTTCTCGGCAAACGTGCGGACGCGGTGGGCGAAATGCTGAAAACTTTCGCCGTTGGTCGGCGCCGCATGCTGCCAGTCCGCGCACCAGGCGGCATAGTTTTCCGCGTCTTCGAGCTGTAAGTCCCGATGATGGCGCATTTCCCAGTCGCCAAAAAACATCTCGTTGAGTTCGGGGACAATCTGCCGGGGGATATGCCGTGTGCCGAGCAGCAGGTCGGCGGTGATGTGGGTGCGTTCCAGTTCGCTGCAGAGCACGCGATCGAACGTTACCGCCTGCAGCAGCTGGCCGAGCGTTCTCGCCTGCATCATGCCGCGTTCGGTTAGCGGAGTCGGGGCGTGTCCGCTGTAAAGGCCGGCAACATTGGCCTCAGTTTCACCATGTCGAACTAACCATAATTTCACTGAATATACGCCTTCTGACATCATCAAGGGATGAGGGAGAGTATATGCGAATCGGCGCGCTGCTATTGTATCCGGCGTCACCAACGCTGGGGCAACGGCCGGTTAACAGTAGAGTTTTTGCTGATGGATATACGCCAGTACCGCGGCCGGCAGCATGTCAGCGCAGGATTCTCCGCGTTCAAGGCGCTGGCGGATAATCGTTGCCGAAATATCAAACCACGGGGTTTCCGCCAGATAGATGACCCCGGCGGGACGGCTGTGCAGCTGTTCTGCGTCGTGGGTTAAATGTTTGTCCAGCCACCGCTGATCCTCTTCCCGTTTCATCACCAGCGGGTAGCCCGGACGACGGCAAACGATCAGATGGACATTATCCAGAATCGAGGTGTAATTGTGCCAGGTCGGGAAGGTGAGCAGCGAGTCCTGACCAATAATGAACGCCAGCGGCTGGTCCGGCCCTTGTTCCTGTCGCCACTCTTCGAGCGTTTGTGCCGACCAGGACGGCGTCTGACGCCGAAGCTCGCGTTCATCGAGCACGAACAACGGTTTATCGGCAATGGCCAGCGCCAGCATCTGTTTACGCTGGGCGCTGGTGGCTTCAGGCTGCGGGCGGTGTGGCGGAACATTGTTTGGGACGATAATGACTTTGCCAAGACCGATCTGATTCGCCAGAACCTCGACCGGTTTGAGGTGACCATAGTGCACCGGATCGAAGGTGCCGCCGTACATTGCCTGCAACTGAGTCATATCAACCATCAATAAACACGTCTGCCAGCGCTTTATGGCAGAGCAACAAAGAAAGGCTCTCTAATTCCGGCCAGATGGCGCTGCCGTAATCCTGCTTGAAGGTGAGCTCCGCTCGGGTCAGCAGAGTCACGGCCTGGCGTAACTGGTCCGTGCTGAGGCGCGCGAGCGCATCGCTTAACAGCTGTCGACGGTTCTGCCATACCCGATGTTTATCGAACAGCGTACGCAGCGGCGTATGGGCCGACTGGCGTTTCAGGTTAACCAGCAGCAGCAGCTCGCGTTGAAGCGTGCGCAGCAGAATAGCCGGTTCGCTGCCTTCCAGCCGTAACTGCTGCAGGATATGCAGCACCCGTTTGCTTTTGCCAGCCAGCAGCGCATCCACCCAGTGATAGGGCGTGAAGTGGGCGGCATCGTTGACCGCCTGCTCGACGCGCGGCAGCGTGAGCTTGCCATCCGGCCACAGCAGAGAGAGACGTTCCAGCGCCTGCGCCAGCGCCAGCAGGTTGCCTTCGTAGCAGTAGCACAGCAGCTGACTGGCGGCATCATCAAGATGCAAGTGGTGCTGTTTTGCTCGCGCCGCCAGCCATCGTGGCAGCTGCGCATATTCCGGCGTCTGACAGCTCACCTGAACCGCGCGGCTGGCCAGCGCGGCAACCCAGGCGGCATTTTCCTGCGCTTTGCTGAGCTTATTACCGCGAACGATTAACAGCAGGTCGTCATGGAGCATGCTGACCAGGGTGGCAAGCTGTTCGTTAATCGCCGCGTTAGGGCCGTTTTCCGGCAGGACCAGAAGCAGCGTCTGACGGCTGGCGAACAGGCTCATGGCCTGGCTGAGTGAGAAGAGGGCGGGCCAGTCGGTGCTGGCGTCGATGGTCGCGGTATGGTGTTCGGTAAAGCCCTGGGTAGCAGCGGCTTCGCGAATCGCGTCCTGACTTTCCTGCAACAGCAACGGATCGCTACCGAGTAATAAATAGGCCGCGCGCAGCCCTTCGGTGAGCTGCGCGCGGAGTTGCTCTGGGTACAGCCGAATCATCAGTTACCCAGCGTGGTGGAGACGCGGTTGCCGGAGGTGGAAGTGGCGTTAACCGGCTTCTCTTCCCCTTTCGTGGCTTCGACATCAGCAACGTGGACGCTTGGCAGCTTACGAATCAGCTGTTCAGCGGCTTTGTCGTACATCTCCTGGACGATCATATCCTGCTCGGCGTCTTTCGCTAACGCCGCCTGCGGGTTATCGAAGAACGAGCGGTAGACTTTCGTCGAGATCGGATAGATATCATGACCCGGGATTAGCACGCTTGCCTGCACCGTCAGCACCATCTGATATTCAGCGGTACGACCATCCTGGAAAATGGAAGCCGTATCTTTCTGAATGGATGACGCATCCAGACGCAGGGACGGAATATCCTTGCGCAGCGTGCTGCCGTCGACGATCTCGACGCCATTCAGACGCAGCTGATTACGTACCGAACGACTTAACGGACCATTCGGATCGCTCGACTGAAAGATCATGGTTTTCATCGCGGTGGGGACCTGAGTGGTACTCCGCAGATGCCAACCGCATCCGGCGGTGATGAGCACCGCCAGAGATAACAACAATGTTGCCAGATATCGCACGCTTCCTCCTGCGCTTAGCCAACGACCAGGTTGAGCAGTTTACCCGGGACGTAAATCACTTTACGTACGGTTACACCGTCGAGATACTTCGCAACCAGATGTTCCTGGCCCGCACGTGCACGAACCTGTTCTTCGGTTGCATCGACAGGAACGGTAATTTTACCACGGACTTTACCATTAACCTGAACAACAACCAGGGTGGTATTTTCAACCATAGCGCTTTCATCGGCGACCGGCCACGGCGCGTTGTCGATATCGCCTTCACCGCCCAGCTCCTGCCACAGCGTGAAGCAGGCGTGCGGGGTGAACGGATTGAGCATGCGCACAACCGCCAGCAGAGCCTCACGCATCAGCGCGCGATCCTGTTCGTTTTCCTGCGGCGCTTTCGCCAGTTTGTTCATCAGCTCCATGATCGCGGCGATCGCGGTGTTGAAGGTCTGACGACGGCCGATATCATCGGTCACTTTGGCGATCGTTTTGTGGACATCACGACGCAGCGCCTGCTGATCTTCGCTCAGGCTGGCAACGTCCAGCGCGGCAACCGGGCCCTGAGTCGTGTGCTCATAAACCAGTTTCCAGACACGTTTCAGGAAGCGGTTTGCCCCTTCAACGCCGGATTCCTGCCATTCCAGAGTCATATCTGCCGGAGAGGCGAACATCATAAACAGACGTACGGTATCCGCGCCGTAGCGTTCAACCATCACCTGCGGGTCGATGCCGTTGTTCTTCGACTTGGACATTTTGCTCATGCCGGTATACACCAGCTCGCGCCCCTGCGGATCGTAGGCTTTTACGATACGGCCTTTTTCATCGCGCTCCACGGTGGCATCAACCGGAGAAACCCAGTTGCGCTCGCCGTTTTCGCCAACGTAATAGAAGGCGTCAGCCAGAACCATCCCCTGGCACAGCAGCTGTTTCGCCGGCTCGTCAGAGTTAACCATACCCGCGTCGCGCATCAGCTTATGGAAGAAGCGGAAGTACAGCAGGTGCATAATCGCATGTTCGATCCCGCCGATGTAAATATCGACCGGCAGCCAGTAGTTGGCGGCATTTGGATCCAGCATTCCGTCATTGTACTGCGGGCAGGTATAGCGCGCGTAGTACCAGGAGGATTCCATAAAGGTATCGAAGGTGTCGGTTTCACGCAGCGCAGGCTGACCGTTAACGGTGGTTTTTGCCCACTCCGGATCGGCCTTGATTGGGCTGGTGATGCCGTCCATGACCACATCTTCCGGCAGAATGACCGGCAGCTGATCTTCCGGGGTCGGCATCACGGTACCGTCTTCCAGGGTGACCATTGGAATCGGCGCGCCCCAGTAACGCTGACGGGAAACGCCCCAGTCGCGAAGGCGATAGTTAATTTTGCGCTCGCCAACGCCCATCGCCGCCAGTTTGTCGGCGATAGCGTTAAAGCCCGCTTCGTAGCTCAGGCCATCGAACTCGCCGGAGTTGAAGAGGGTGCCTTTTTCAGTCAGCGCCTGCCCGGAGAGATCCGGTTCTGAGCCGTCTGCCGCCAGAATAACCGGCTTAATGTTCAGGCCATATTTGCTGGCAAATTCGTAGTCGCGCTGATCGTGACCCGGAACGGCCATGACGGCGCCGGTGCCGTATTCCATCAGCACGAAGTTTGCCGCCCAGACCGGAATTTCTTCGCCGGTCAGCGGGTGAATCGCTTTGTAGCCGGTATCGACACCTTTTTTCTCCATCGTCGCCATTTCTGCTTCGGCGACTTTGGTGTTGCGGCATTCGTCGATAAATGCAGCCAGCGCAGGGTTGTTCGCTGCCGCCTGCTGTGCCAGCGGATGACCCGCGGCTACGGCCAGGTAGGTACAGCCCATGAAGGTGTCCGGACGGGTGGTGTAGACGGTCAGCTTGTCGGCATACTCGTTAACGTTGAAGGAGATTTCTACCCCTTCGGAGCGGCCGATCCAGTTGCGCTGCATGGTCTTAACGGTATCAGGCCAGTGATCCAGTTTATCCAGATCGTTCAGCAGTTCGTCGGCGTAGGCGGTGATTTTGATAAACCACTGCGGGATCTCTTTACGCTCAACTTTGGTATCGCAGCGCCAGCAGCAGCCGTCGATAACCTGTTCGTTGGCAAGAACGGTCTGGTCGTTCGGACACCAGTTCACCGCAGACGTTTTTTTGTACACCAGGCCTTTTTTATACAGCTCGGTGAAGAATTTTTGCTCCCAGCGGTAGTATTCCGGGGTGCAGGTCGCCACTTCACGGCTCCAGTCATAGCCAAAGCCCAGCTTTTTCAACTGGTTTTTCATGTAGGCAATATTGTCGTAGGTCCACGGGGCCGGCGCGGTGTTGTTTTTTACCGCGGCGCCTTCCGCCGGCAGACCAAACGCATCCCAGCCGATCGGCTGCAGAACGTTTTTGCCGAGCATACGCTGGTAGCGGGCAATCACGTCGCCGATGGTGTAGTTACGCACGTGACCCATGTGTAGTCGACCAGAAGGATAAGGAAGCATCGACAGGCAGTAATACTTCTCTTTGCTCTCGTCTTCAGTTACTTCAAATGTACGATGATCGTCCCAGTGAAGCTGGACTTTCGATTCTATCTCTTCCGGGCGGTATTGCTCTTGCATGGCAGCCAGTGGTCCTGTTTTCAATACAGCTACAAAATGTAGCCAATGGATGTGTTATCAGATCGGCATAGCATAGCCCAAACGCCCACGTCAAAACAGCCTTTCGCACATTAACATCGGCAAAAGCGGCGGAGACTATTTCGTGACTCTGTGGGCTAACTGGCAAAGCAGATGGCAAATAAGGTCTATTATTAGAAGAAGTTAACCACACCGGAGGCGAAATGATGAACAAGGTTGCTCAATTCTACCGTGAACTGGTGTCGACGCTCAGTGAACGGCTGCGCAATGGAGAACGTGATATTGACGCGCTGGTGGAACAGGCGCGGATGAAAATTAGCCAGTCTGGTGAGTTAACGCATCGCGAAGTTGAGACGCTGACCAAAGCGGTCAGGCGCGATCTGGAGGAGTTTGCCCGCAGCTATGAAGAGAGCCAGGACGAACTGACGGACAGCGTGTTTATGCGGGTGATAAAAGAGAGCCTGTGGCAGGAGCTGGCGGATATTACCGATAAAACCCAGCTGGAATGGCGCGAAGTGTTCCAGGATCTCAACCACCACGGGGTTTACCATAGTGGCGAAGTGGTGGGGCTGGGAAACCTGGTGTGCGAACACTGCCATTATCACCTGGCGGTCTATACCCCGGATATTCTGCCGCGTTGCCCGAAATGCGGCCATGACCAGTTCCAGCGTCGTCCCTTTGAGCCTTGATACGCCGCGCTGAGGTGGCTGAATGAAATCAGGCGCGCACCTGCCGATGCGCGCCTGTAAAATGACCCGTTAATGCAGAATTTTGGCGAGGAAGTCTTTTGCGCGATCGGATTGCGGATTGGCGAAAAATGCTTCTTTGTCAGAGTCTTCGACAATTTTCCCTTCATCCATAAAGATCACCCGGTTGGCGACCTTACGGGCAAAGCCCATTTCGTGCGTCACCACCATCATCGTCATGCCTTCGTTGGCCAGTTCAACCATGACATCCAGCACTTCGTTGATCATTTCCGGATCCAGTGCGGAAGTCGGTTCGTCAAACAGCATAGCAATGGGATCCATACAGAGCGCACGGGCGATAGCCACGCGCTGCTGCTGGCCGCCGGAGAGCTGGGCCGGATATTTATCGGCATGGGCGGAGAGCCCCACGCGTTCCAGCAGCTTCAGGCCTTTTGCCCGGGAAGCGGCTTTATCGCGGTTAAGCACTTTGACCTGCGCCAGCGTCAGGTTATCGATAATCGACAGATGCGGAAACAGTTCAAAGTGCTGGAACACCATCCCGACGCGGGAACGCAGCCTGGCAAGGTTGGTTTTTTTATCGTTGACCCGGGTACCATCCACGGTGATCTCACCCTGTTGAATAGGCTCCAGGCCGTTGACGGTTTTAATCAACGTTGATTTGCCCGAGCCGGAAGGCCCGCATACCACCACTACTTCACCTTTTTTCACTTCCGTGGAGCAATCGGTCAGCACCTGAAAGTGACCATACCATTTTGAAACGTTTTTCAGGGTAATCATTACACAGTCCTTTTCTTCAACCAGCTGACCAACAGCGATGCGCTGAGACTAATGACAAAATAAACGGCGCCTGCGAACAGGATCATCTCGACCTGGGTTCCGTCGCGCTCGCCGATGGTAGAGGCGGTACGGAAGAAGTCGGCCAGGCTGAGAACGTAAACCAGAGAGGTATCCTGAAACAGTACGATCCCCTGGGTGAGCAGCAGCGGCACCATGGCGCGAAACGCCTGCGGCAGAATAATCAGCTTCATGGATTGCCACTGGGTCATCCCCAGCGCCAGCGCGGCGCTCGACTGGCCGCGAGAGATACTCTGGATACCCGCGCGGATAATTTCCGAATAGTACGCCGCTTCAAACATCGAGAAGGCCACCATCGCGGAGATCAAGCGGATATCGCTCTTCGGCGACAGGCCCAGGACGTTCTGCAGGAAACCGGGAACAATCAGATAAAACCACAGCAGGACCATCACCAGCGGGATCGAGCGGAACACGTTGACGTAGGTCTTCGCAAACCACGCCAGCGGCAGGAAGCTGGACAGACGCATAACCGCCAGCAGGGTGCCCCAGACGATACCAAAAATGATGGCGGTCACGGTGATTTTCAGGGTGATAACCAGCCCGGCCAGCAGGTAGGGCATTGATGGGACGATAGAACTCCAGTCAAAATCGTACATGATTATTTGCCTCCCATATTGCCCGGCAGGCGGACCTTGCGTTCAACCACATACATCACCAGCATAATCACCGCATTAATAAACACATAGGCGAGGGTAATCGCGGTAAAGGATTCCCAGGCGTGGGCTGAGTAATCCAGCAGCTTGCCTGCCTGTGCCGCCATATCCGCCAGCCCGATGGTTGAAGCGATGGCCGAGTTTTTCACCAGGTTCATCATCTCCGAGGTCATCGGCGGCACAATGACCCGATAGGCGTTGGGCAGCAGTACGTAACGATAGGTCTGCGGCAGCGTCAGGCCCATGGCCAGCCCGGCGTTTTTCTGTCCGCGCGGCAGTGACTGAATGGCGGCGCGCACCTGTTCGCATACGCGAGCGGCGGTAAACAGCCCCAGACACATCATCGAAGAGAGGAAGAACTGAATATTCGGATCGAGCTCGGATTTAAACCACATGCCGATGTTTTCCGGCAGGAGCTCCGGCACCACCAGGTACCAGGTGAAGAACTGAACGATCAGCGGGACATTACGGAACAGTTCAACGTAGCAGGTGCCGATGCTGGATAACCAGCGGTTGGGGGCAGTGCGTAAAATGCCGAACAGCGAGCCGACGAAAAAAGCGATAATCCAGGCGCTAATCGACAGTGCGATGGTGACCTGAAAGCCGCTCCAGAGCCAACCCAGATAGGTGGTATTGCCGAACGGGGCCTGTTGCAGGAAGATTCCCCAGTTCCAGTCTATTGACATAAATGACTCCTGGAAAAAAAAGGGTAGCATCGCTACCCTCGAAGATCATTGTGCAGCCTGTTTCGGTATTCGCGGCGGCTGGGGAACGACCAGCCACCGTATAGTCTGTCCGCGCTGTCACAACAATCGGGAGGGCAGGATGTCCTGCCCCTTGTTTTTTTAATTAGTTCAGAGCTTTGTCGTTAGGGGTCTTGAACAGCGCCTTCATGTCGTCGGAGAGTTCGAAGTTCATATTCAGATTTTTCGGCGGGATGGGGTTTTTAAACCACTTATCAAACCATTTTTCCGCTTCGCCGGAGGTCTGGGCCGTGGCGACGGTGTCATCAATCAGCTTTTTAAACTGCGGATCGTCTTTGCGCAGCATACAGCCGTAGGCTTCTTTCGACTGGGCCGTGCCGACGATCTCCCAGTTATCCGGCTTCTTCGCTTTCGCACGTTCGCCGGCCAGCAGCGCATCGTCCATCATAAAGGCCACCGCACGACCGCTTTCCAGAGTACGGAAGGAGTCGCCGTGGTCTTTGGCGCTGATAATGCGCATGTTCATTTTCTTCTCGTCATTCAACTTATGCAGCAGAACTTCGGAAGTGGTACCGGACGTGACGACAACCGCTTTGTCTTTCAGGTCCGGGAAATCTTTAATTGCACCGCCTTTTTTCACCAGCAGGCGGGTACCCACGACGAAAATGGTATCGGAGAAGGCGGCTTGTTTCTGACGTTCAAGGTTATTGGTCGTGGAGCCGCACTCGAAGTCGTAAGTACCGTTCTGCAACAGCGGAATACGGTTTTGCGAGGTCACCGGAACCAGTTTTACCTGCAGGTCAGGCTTATTCAGCTGTTTCTTGATGGCGTCAACGATAGCGTTGGAGTAGTCCTGAGAGTAACCGACCACTTTTTGTTGATTGTCGTAGTAAGAGAACGGAACGGAGGATTCACGGTGGCCGACGACGATGACGCCGTTTTTAGCGATTTTGTCCAGCGTGCTGCCTGCTGCCGGGGCGGCATCTTCCGCATGCGCCAGACCGGCGGTCATACCCATGACCAGCATCGCTGTGGCCAGTTTACGTAATTGCATATCCAACTCCTTATCCTCAGCGTCATTGACGCTTTTGATACCCATTGTGAATGTGTGTGTGCGTTATTATGGCTGCGACACTGACACGCAGCATTTGTATGTGTTTGTTAGCATTTAGTTTGGCTTAATGTAAAGATTTTGCTGCTTTATTGTTTATTTTTGCGAAGTGCTCCGCACCATTTAAAGGCAAAAATCGTCCATTGCACCATGTTAGTGCCTGAGGTGAGCGATGCTGGTGCAACCGGGTTATACCAACAATAAATGTCGCCGCGACCTGAGAATATTAAGCAATGCTCGTGCCAGGTTGGCGAGTAGAGAGAGGTCAGAATGGTCAGAAGGGCGGCCCCGGCGACGGCTGCCGGCCGGGGCTATGCGGAGCGACAATAAGATCCGCAGGCTATAACGATTAGCGACGACGCTGGCGCAGGCTCATGATCAGCGCGCCAAAACCCAACAGCGCGGTCAGCGCCCACAGCGGCCAGTTACCGGTACGGGCGTACGGGGTCAGGCCGGAAGTCGGAGTGACTTTCGTGGTCAGCACTGCGCGGGTGAACTGCGGGATCATGTCCTGAATTTCCCCACGCGGGCCGATGACGGCGGTAATACCGTTATTGGTGCTGCGCAACAGCGGACGCGCCAGCTCCAGGGCGCGCATCCGCGCCATCTGGAAATGCTGCCACGGACCGATGGACTTGCCAAACCAGGCATCGTTGGAGATGGTCAGCAGGTAGTCGGTATCCGGGCGGAAGTTATCCCGCACCTGCTCGCCGAGAATAATCTCGTAGCAGATAGCCGCGGTCAGCTTCATGTTATGCGCCACCAGCTGCGGCTGCACGTACGGACCGCGGCTGAAAGAGGACATCGGTAAATCGAAGAACGGAGCCAGCGGGCGTAGAATGGACTCCAGCGGCACGAATTCACCGAACGGCACCAGATGATTCTTGTTGTAGCGATCTTTGGAGTCGTAACTGTAGGAGTTATCTTTGCCCAGCGTAATGATGGTGTTGTAGGTATTGTAACGGTTCTGCTTGTTAAGCCGGGCGTCGACAATACCGGTAATCAACGAGCTGTCTTTCGCCCGCAGCAGGTCGTCCATCATACTCAGGAAATTCTGCTGGTTGATTTCCAGATCCGGGATCGCCGACTCGGGCCAGACGATTAGCTGGGATGAACCCATATGCGGCTGCGTCAAATCCAGATAGATTTTCAGCGTATTCACCAGCTGATTTTCATCCCATTTCAGCGCCTGGGGAATATCACCCTGTACCAAAGATACCTGGGTAGCCCGTTCCGGCAGCAGTTGATACCACTGGATGTAGCGCAGCGGGAAGGGCAGCGCGAACAGCACGATAGCGGCAACCAACGGTTTCCAGCTGCGGTGAATGAGCGCAAGGACCAGCAGGCCGCTGACCACCATCAACAGGAAGTTAATGGCTTCAACGCCCATTACCGGCGCTAGCCCTTTCAACGGGCCGTCAATCTGGCTGTAGCCAAACTGCAGCCACGGGAAGCCGGTCAGCACCCAGCCGCGCAGGAATTCGGTGATTTGCCAGACAACCGGGGCAGCGACGGCGACGCGTATCCAGTTTGTTTTGGGCCACAGGCGCGACAGCAGACCGGCGAACAGTCCGGTATACAGCGACATATAAGCCGCCAGCAGTACCACGAGGAATACGTTGACCGGGCCGGGCATGCCACCGAACTGGGCAATGCTGACATAGACCCAGTTGATGCCGGAACCGAACAGTCCCAGGCCCCAGAAAAAGCCGATCCAGGCGCTTTGCAGCGGACGTCGGTTGAGGGTTAATCCCTGCAGGCCGATTAACGAAACAATCGCCGCAGGCCAGATGTCATAAGGAGAAAAAGCCAGCGTTCCGCTGGCTCCGAATAATAGCGCCAGCAGCAGACGTACGCGCTGGCGTTCGATGAGAGAGGCAAATACCATTTAGGTTAATCGTCCCGTGTAATTAATCTTCCAGCTTCGGCTGTGGCGCGTCATCAGGAAGTTTGACATGTACCTGGATGATACGTCGGCTATCGGCCATGGCGACTTTGAATTGGTAACCATCGATGTCAATAGACTCACCGCGCGCCGGCAGATGGCCGAAGGCCTGCATCACCAGCCCGCCAATGGTATCCACCTCTTCATCGCTGAAGTGAGTGCCATAGGCTTCGTTGAAGTCTTCAATGGAGGCCAGGGCGCGCACCGTCCAGGTGTGGCGGCTCAGCTGACGAAAATCGATATCTTCTTCTTCATCGTATTCGTCTTCGATCTCGCCGACGATAAGCTCGAGAATGTCTTCAATGGTCACCAGACCGGAGACACCGCCGAACTCATCGATCACGATAGCCATATGGTAACGCTGGGAGCGGAACTCTTTCAGCATGCGGTCAACCCGCTTACTTTCAGGCACGACAACCGCCGGGCGTAACACTTTTTCCATGCTGAATGCTTCGGAATCGCTGCGCATAAACGGCAGCAGGTCCTTGGCCATCAGAATCCCTTCAATGTGATCTTTATCTTCGCTGATGACCGGGAAACGCGAGTGGGCGGACTCGATGATCACATCGAGGCATTCGTCCAGGGTCTGATTGCGTTTCAGGGTAATCATCTGCGAGCGGGGGATCATGATATCGCGGACGCGCTGGTCGGCGATGTCCATTACCCCTTCGAGCATATCGCGCGTATCTTCGTCGATAAGGTCGTTTTGCCCGGAATCACGGATCAGCTCCAGCAGTTCATCACGGTTTTTCGGTTCTCCGTGAAAAAGCTGGCTGAGTAACAGGGAGAAGAATCCCTTTTTGCTGTTTACTGTGTCACTACTGTGTGAATTGTCGTCGCTCATGGCGTCGTGTGGGTTCTCATGTCAGTTAATTTGTCGCTCGTCGCGCGTGTGTTCAGCGCCGGACGGCATGGGGGCCGCTCGCCGGTTAAACCGGCGGCAGGCTATTCCTTCTCGGCAATGTACGGATCCTCATAGCCCAGAGCAAGCATTATCTCTGTTTCGAGGCCTTCCATCTCTTCCGCTTCTTCATCAATGATATGGTCATAGCCCAGCAGGTGCAGACTGCCGTGAATCACCATATGCGCCCAGTGCGCCTCCAGCGGTTTGTCTTGCTCTTTGGCTTCCTGTTCAACGACCTGACGGCAGATGATCAGGTCGCCAAGCAGCGGCAGTTCGATACCCGGCGGAGCTTCAAACGGGAACGACAGCACGTTGGTCGGCTTATCCTTGCCGCGATAGGTCAGATTCAGCTCATGGCTTTCGGCTTCGTCTACCAGCCGCACGGTCACTTCTGACTCCTCCTGGAACTGAGGAATGACGGCATCGACCCAGCGTTGAAACTGGGCTTCATCCGGTAACCCGGCGCTATCTTCGCAAGCCAGCTGTAAATCGAGAATAACCTGACTCATTTCTGCTCCTGTTCCTGGGCTTCGCGTTTGCGCTCGGCGGCCAGCTCTGCTTTACGTTTTTGGTCAGCTTCTTCCCACGCTTCATACGCATTCACGATGCGGGCTACCACCGGGTGGCGTACCACATCTTCGCTATGGAAGAAATTGAAGCTGATTTCATCGACTTCCGCCAGCACTTCAATGGCGTGGCGCAGACCGGATTTGGTGCTGCGCGGCAGGTCTATCTGAGTGACGTCGCCGGTGATCACCGCTTTTGAGTTAAAACCGATACGGGTCAGGAACATCTTCATCTGTTCGATGGTGGTGTTCTGGCTTTCATCGAGAATAATAAACGCATCGTTCAGCGTACGGCCGCGCATATAGGCCAGCGGCGCGACTTCGATCACGTTGCGCTCAATCAGCTTCTCGACCTTCTCAAAGCCGAGCATTTCGAACAACGCATCGTACAGCGGGCGCAGGTACGGATCGACTTTCTGGCTCAGGTCGCCGGGCAGGAAGCCGAGCTTTTCCCCGGCTTCGACGGCAGGGCGGGTCAGCAGAATACGGCGTACGTCCTGGCGTTCGAGCGCGTCGACCGCTGCGGCTACCGCAAGATAGGTTTTCCCGGTCCCGGCAGGGCCGACGCCGAAGGTAATATCATGATCGAGAATGTTGGCGATGTACTGCGCCTGGTTTGGCGTACGCGGCTTAATCACGCCACGCCGGGTCTTGATATTGACGGCCTTACCGTACTCCGGCACGCTTTCGGCGCTTTGTTCCAGCACCCGTGCCTCTTTGATGGCCAGATGAATCTGTTCCGGTTCAATATCCTGAATCTGTCCGCGCATCGGCGCAGTATCGACGTACAGGCTGCGCAGGATATCGGCTGCCGCGTTCACGCATATCATGCGCCCGGTCAGTTTAAAGTGATTGTCACGGCGATTAATTTCGATGCCTAATCGGCGTTCCAGCTGTTTGATGTTGTCGTCAAACGGGCCACACAGCCCCAGCAGGCGTGCGTTATCCGCTGGCTCCAGGGTAATTTCACGGGTTTCTATGTTCAAGCTGTTCCTCTTTACGCGTTTTGCCGGACAGCGAACGTCTCCGGCCAGTAAGGAAATTATTCACGTCATGGGAATATGGCGCAAGCATTGCGATGAATATTGGGTCGGGGAGAGGAAATACAAGGCCTGCCGGGGCGGCAGGCCTGAACGGATCACGGCTGATAGGTTCCGACGCCGAGGTCGTTTTCTTTGCGGGTGCGGGCGATAACGGATTCCGGAGATTCCGCGATACGCAGCCCCATTTCCTCTTCGGTACGCACAATTTTACCGCGCAGCGAGTTGGTGTAGACGTCAACGATTTCGACATCGACGAACTTACCGACCATATCCGGGGTGCCTTCGAAGTTGACTACCCGGTTGTTCTCGGTGCGTCCTGAGAGCTCCATGATGCTTTTACGGGAGGTGCCTTCAACCAGAATGCGCTGGGTGGTGCCAAGCATGCGGCGGCTCCACGCCATCGCCTGCTGGTTGATGCGCTCCTGCAGAATATACAGGCGCTGCTTCTTGTCCTTTTCCGGGACGTCGTCGACCATATCCGCCGCCGGAGTGCCCGGACGGGCAGAGAAGATAAAGCTGTAGCTCATGTCATGATTGACATCGGCAATCAGCTTCATGGTCTTCTCGAAATCTTCATTGGTTTCGCCAGGGAAGCCAACGATAAAGTCGGAGCTAATCTGGATATTCGGGCGCGCTTCGTACAGCTTGCGGATAATCGCTTTGTATTCCAGCGCCGTGTGGGTACGTCCCATCAGGTTCAGCACCCGATCGGAACCGCTCTGCACCGGCAAGTGCAGGAAGCTCACCAGCTCCGGCGTATCGCGATAAACATCGATGATGTCATCGGTAAACTCGATCGGGTGGCTGGTGGTAAAGCGAATGCGGTCGATACCGTCGATCGCCGCCACCAGACGCAGCAGATCGGCAAAACTGCCGGTCGTTCCGTCGTAGTTCTCGCCACGCCATGCATTGACGTTTTGACCCAGCAGGTTGACTTCACGGACCCCCTGAGCGGCCAGCTGAGCGATTTCAAACAGAATATCGTCGCAGGGGCGGCTGACTTCTTCACCGCGGGTGTAAGGCACCACGCAGTAAGTACAGTATTTATTGCAGCCTTCCATGATGGAGACGAATGCCGTTGGGCCTTCGGCGCGCGGTTCCGGCAGGCGGTCGAATTTTTCGATTTCGGGGAAACTGACGTCTACAACCGGACTGCGGTTGCCGCGAACGGAGTTGATCATCTCCGGCAGGCGATGGAGCGTCTGCGGCCCGAAAATAATATCGACGTAGTGGGCGCGTTGGCGAATATGGTGACCTTCCTGAGAGGCGACACAACCGCCGACGCCAATAATCAGGTCGGGATTCTTCTCTTTCAGTAGCTTCCAGCGGCCTAACTGATGGAAGACTTTTTCCTGAGCCTTCTCACGGATTGAGCAGGTATTGAGCAGCAGCACATCCGCTTCTTCCGCCACTTCGGTCAGTTGATACCCGTGCGTGGCATCCAGCAGATCGGCCATCTTTGATGAATCATATTCGTTCATCTGACAGCCCCAGGTTTTAATATGGAGTTTTTTTGTCATCGACTTGCTCATGCTTAAGTATATATACCCAAAGCTATTTTCTTCACCGGGAATGACTCTGCAATGTGAAGGATAGCGGGTATAAAGCCAGGATTGCAGGGCGCGTATTGTAATGCTTTGGTCGCGCCCTGACCAGTGCGAGCGTTATCACCACGAGGTGGGGAAAAATCCGGTAAACTTAACGGATTCAGGTTTAAGGATAATTGCCATGACAATTCATGCAACAGATGTCGCCATTGTGGGTGGCGGAATGGTTGGCGGAGCCCTGGCGCTGGGGCTGGCGCAGCACGGTTTTACGGTAACGGTTATCGAGACATCGGCACCGCCGGCATTTGCGCCTTCAGCGCCGCCGGATGTGCGTATTTCGGCAATTAGCGCCGCTTCTGTCGGGTTACTAAAAAGCCTCGGCGTCTGGGATGCGGTGCGCGGCATGCGTGCGCATCCCTATCGCCGGCTGGAGACCTGGGAATGGGAGGATGCGCATGTGACCTTTGATGCCGCCGAGCTGAAGCTGCCTGAGCTGGGTTATATGGTGGAGAACAATGTTCTGCAGCTCGCCCTATGGCAGGCGCTGATGGCGCATGAGCGCATCACGCTCGAGGTTGGCGCATCGTTACAGGAGATGCAGCGAGAGGAGACCTGTACGACATTGCGTCTGAGCGACGGTGGCGAGTGCGCAGCCAGCCTGGTTATCGGCGCCGATGGCGCCAACTCGCAGGTGCGCCAGTTGGCCGGAATTGGCGTTCACGCATGGCAGTATCAGCAATCCTGCATGTTGATTAGCGTGCAGTGCGCAGAGGAGCCTGGCAACAGCACCTGGCAGCAGTTTACGCCATCGGGCCCGCGCGCATTTCTGCCGTTGTTCGACAATTGGGCATCGCTGGTGTGGTATGACACGCCCGCGCGTATTCGCCAGCTGCAGGGGATGAGTATGCCGCAGCTACAGCAGGAGATTGGGCGCCACTTCCCGTCCCGACTGGGGCAGGTCACGCCGCTGAGTGCCGGAGCGTTTCCACTAACCCGTCGCCATGCGCTGCAGTATGTACAGCCGGGGCTGGCGCTGGTGGGAGATGCTGCGCATACCATTCATCCGCTGGCGGGGCAGGGGGTGAATCTGGGCTATCGCGATGTTGACGCGCTGCTGGATATTTTGAGCGAGGCGAAAAGCCAGGGTGAAGCATGGGCCAGTCTTCCGGTGCTGAAACGCTACCAGGCGCGACGCAGGGCGGATAATTTTATTATGCAGTCGGGTATGGATCTGTTTTATGCCGGCTTCACCAACGATCTGGCGCCGGTGCGCGTGCTGCGCAATATCGGCTTAATGGCTGCGGCACATGCGGGCGTTTTAAAGCGTCAGGCGCTGAAGTACGCCCTGGGATTGTAAGCGCAGTTCCCGGCTGGCGCGTCGCTTAGCCGGGATATTAGCGCTAAGCGTTGTCCGTCGTCGCCTGAGTATGGCGTTAACGTCGCGATCCGGATTGAACCGAATGCAGAAAACAAAAAAGCTCGCCGAAGCGAGCTTTTTTGCTATTAAGTGGCTGGGGTACGAGGATTCGAACCTCGGAATGCTGGTATCAGAAACCAGAGCCTTACCGCTTGGCGATACCCCAACGGGTGCGTCCACAGTGTGAACGACTTTTTAAAATTGGCTGGGGTACGAGGATTCGAACCTCGGAATGCCGGAATCAGAATCCGGTGCCTTACCGCTTGGCGATACCCCAACAATTCTTTCTGGATTTATCGAAATGAATCAATAATTCCTTTATATGGTGGCTACGACGGGATTCGAACCTGTGACCCCATCATTATGAGTGATGTGCTCTAACCAGCTGAGCTACGTAGCCAATTTTATCATATTCTTCGATGGCTGGGGTACCTGGATTCGAACCAGGGAATGCCGGTATCAAAAACCGGTGCCTTACCGCTTGGCGATACCCCAATAACCGTCGCGGTGAACCGCAAACATCGAAGAAAATGGCTGGGGTACCTGGATTCGAACCAGGGAATGCCGGTATCAAAAACCGGTGCCTTACCGCTTGGCGATACCCCAACAAAAAATCTTTTACTTCCAGAAGAGGTTATCTACAAACTTATTACGGCAGCCTTTATGGCCATCTTACAGCCTGGATATACCCCATCCGTGCAACGCTTTGGGTGAATGGTGCGGGAGGCGAGACTTGAACTCGCACACCTTGCGGCGCCAGAACCTAAATCTGGTGCGTCTACCAATTTCGCCACTCCCGCAAAAAAAGATGGTGGCTACGACGGGATTCGAACCTGTGACCCCATCATTATGAGTGATGTGCTCTAACCAGCTGAGCTACGTAGCCATCTTTTTTTCGCGTTACCTTATCGGCGTTGCGGGGCGCATTATGCGTATTGGGCCTGCGAGCGTCAACCCCTTTTTCAATGAAAATCGCCGGAATGTGACTGTTTGGTTAGGTTGCGAACAGCGTGATGGAATAATCGGCAATTATTGGTTATTTATCGTTTTTCTGCGGTAAAAAAAGCAATAAAAAAACGGACCCCGAGGGGTCCGCCGATCGTACAAATTGGTTATTTATAAGCTGACTGGTGAACGCCAACGGCGCGTCCTGATGGATCGTTCATGGTTTTGAACGCTTCGTCCCACTCAATCGCCTTAGCCGATGAACAGGCTACTGACGGGCCGCCAGGTACGCATTCGGCAGCGCTAGGAACCGGGAACAGCTCCTCGAAGATTTCACGATACAGGTACGCTTCTTTGGAAGACGGCGTGTTGTACGGGAAACGGAAGCTGGCGGTTTCCAACTGCTGATCGGAGACCTGTTTCGCCGCAACCTCTTTTAACGTATCGATCCAGCTGTAGCCTACGCCGTCAGAGAACTGCTCTTTCTGGCGCCATGCGACGCTGGCCGGCAGATAGGATTCAAAACATTCACGCAGGATATGCTTTTCCATTTTACCGTTGCCGCACATCTTATCCTGCGGGTTGATGCGCATGGCGACGTCGAGGAACTGCTTGTCGAGGAACGGCACGCGGGCTTCCACGCCCCACGCCGACATCGCTTTGTTGGCACGGGCGCAGTCAAACATATGCAGAGCCTGCAGCTTACGCACGGTCTCTTCATGCAGCTCTTTAGCGTTTGGCGCTTTATGGAAATAGAGATAGCCGCCGAACACTTCATCAGAACCTTCGCCTGATAACACCATTTTGATGCCCATCGCTTTGATTTTACGCGACATTAAATACATCGGCGTCGAGGCGCGGATGGTGGTCACATCATAGGTTTCGATGTGATAGATAACGTCGCGAATGGCATCAAGGCCTTCCTGCACGGTGAAGTGGATCTCGTGGTGGACGGTACCCAGATGGTTTGCCACTTCCTGCGCGGCTTTCAGGTCCGGCGAGCCCTGCAGGCCGACGGCGAAAGAGTGCAGCTGCGGCCACCAGGCTTCGCTGCGTTCCTGATCTTCAACCCGGCGAGCGGCGAATTTTTTGGTGATGGCGGAGATAACCGACGAATCGAGGCCACCGGACAGCAGCACGCCATACGGCACATCAGACATCAGATGGCTTTTGACGGACTCTTCCAGCGCCTGACGCAGTTCGTTTTTATCCGTGACGTTGTCTTTAACCGCATCATAGTCGAACCAGTCGCGCTGGTAGTACTGGCGGATTTCGCCATCTTTGCTCCACAGGTAGCTACCTGCCGGGAACTCTTTGATTGTCCGGCAGACCGGTACCAGCGCTTTCATTTCTGAGGCGACGTAGAAGTTGCCGTGCTCGTCGTGGCCCATATACAGCGGAATGATGCCGATATGGTCGCGACCAATCAGATAGGCGTCCTGCTCGCTATCGTACAGCGCGAAGGCGAACATCCCCTGCAGATCGTCGAGGAATGCCGGGCCTTTTTCCTGGTACAGGGCAAGGATGACTTCGCAGTCGGAGCCGGTCTGGAAGGTATAGCGGTCGCCGTATTCCGCACGCAGCGCCTGATGGTTGTAAATTTCGCCGTTTACCGCCAGCGCGTGGGTTTTTTGCGCGTTGTACAACGGCTGGGCCCCGGCGTTCACGTCGACGATAGACAGACGCTCATGGACCAAAATGGCTTTATCGCTGGCGTAAACGCCGGACCAGTCCGGACCGCGGTGGCGCATCAGGCGGGAAAGTTCCAGTGCCTTTTTACGCAGCTCGACCGCGTCAGTTTTAATATCCAGTACGCCGAAAATTGAACACATAACCTTCTCCATTACCCTGTCGTGTTGTGATGTTGTGCAGACGTCGTCTTATCGCGAGGTCTCAGTGCATGTCTAAGAAAATGCCGCAAAGGAGAGGGAGGCGCAAGAGATTTACGGTCAGTAAAAGAAAAAACGCAATGACGATTGCTGAATATTAAAAAAAGAACATGTTTTGAGCGTCTTTATTGATGAATGTGCAGTGATAAGCCATTTCTATTAGATGAGGTTCTTTTTTCAGGTGCGATAAATGAAAAACCACGTCCTGGGACGTGGTTTTATTCAGAAAATATCAATTTCGGCAACGGACGGATAGATCCACGACGGTCGGAACGGCAGGCTGTCGATATCGTCGAGCGTCGAGACGCCGGAGAGAACCAAAATAGTTTCCAGACCAGCCTGGAAACCGGCCAGGATATCGGTACGCAGGTTGTCGCCGACGATAACCGTCTGCTCGGAGTGCGCCTGCATCTTATTCAGCGCAGAGCGGATGATCCACGGGCTGGGTTTTCCCACGTAGAACGGCTTGCGGCCGGAGATTTTCTCAATTCCGGCACAGAGAGCGCCGCAGGCCGGGTAGAAGCCGCGGCCGTGAGTATCCGGGTTGGTGGCAATGAAGCGTGCGCCGTTGGCGACAAAGAAGGCCGCTTTATGCATCATCTCCCAGTTAAAGGAGCGGGTTTCACCGACGATAACAAAATCCGGATTGACGTCGGTAATGGTAAAGCCGGCTTTATAAAGCTCGTGAATCAGTGCGCCTTCACCGACCACGTAGGCTTTCTTGCCTTCCTGGCGGCGCAGGAAATCAGCGGTGGCCATCGCGGAGGTATAAAAGGCGCTATCCGGCACGTCGATGCCGGCGGTCGCAAAGCGGTTTGCCAGGTCCTGCCCGGTCTGGGAAGGGTAGTTGGTCAACATCACCAACGGCATATCTTTCTCAAGAATGCGTTTGATAAATTCGGCAGCGCCCGGCACGGCCACATTGTCGTGCATCAGCACGCCGTCAATATCACAGATTACGTTTTGAATGGTCATGGACAGTCCGACATTTTTGAAGAAAGGCGAAACTATATAGCCGCGTTAGCTTTCCAGCAAACGCTGGAGCAGTATACCGTTGAGCATGGCGCGCTTCACCAGCGCAAAAGCGCCGATTGCGGAGCGGTGATCTAACGTCGAACGCACCACCGGCAGGTTCTTGCGAAACGCCTTCAGTGCCTGAGCGTTAATGCAGCCTTCAATCGCGGGTAACAGTACCTTCTCTGCTTCGACAACTTCGCCGGCGATCACCACTTTTTGCGGATTAAACAGGTTAATGGCGATAGCAATGGTTTTGCCCAGGTGACGTCCCACATATTCGATGACCTCGCAGGCCAGGGCGTCGCCTTTGTTGGCCGCTTTGCAGATAGCTTTGATCGTGCACTCATCCGCAGTCAGTTTACTCTGGTAGCCCTGCTCAAGAAGGTGACGCACGCGTTGTTCGATGGCGGCGTTCGCCGCGACGGTCTCCAGGCAGCCAAAATTCCCGCAGTGACAGCGTTCGCCCAGCGGGTCGACCTGAATATGGCCTATCTCGCCGACGTTGCCGTTACGACCGATAAAAATGCGTCCGTTGGAGATGATTCCCGCGCCGGTACCGCGATGGACGCGCACCAGAATAGAGTCTTCGCAATCCTGACTTGCACCAAAATAGTGCTCTGCCAGCGCAAGGCTGCGAATATCGTGACCAACGAAACAGGTGACTTTAAAGCGTTTTTCCAGCGCTTCAACCAGCCCCCAGTTCTCGACCTGAATATGCGGCATATAGCGAATCACGCCGCTTTCCGGGTCAACGAGTCCGGGTAAGATCACGGAGATGGCGATAAGTTCGCGGATCTTGCGCTGGCAGCGTTCAGTAAAGGCCGCAATGATGTTCAGCAGCGCATGTTCCAGCGTCTCCTGGGTGCGTTCAGGCAGCGGAAAATGTTCTTCTTCCAGCGTCTTACTGCTTAAATCATACAGGGTCAGCGTCGCGTCGTAGCGACCAAGGCGTACGCCGATAGCATGGAAGTTGCGGGTTTCCGCAATAATAGAGATGGCGCGGCGGCCCCCGGTGGAGGCCTGCTGATCGACTTCTTTGATCAGCCCGCGTTCAATCAGTTGGCGCGTGATTTTGGTCACGCTGGCAGGGGCAAGCTGGCTTTGTTCCGCGATCTGAATGCGCGAAATGGGGCCGTGCTGGTCAATGAGCCGATACACGGCCGCGCTGTTCAGCTGTTTTACGAGATCAACGTTACCAATTTGAGCATGTCCGCCTGCTGTCATTCTTTACTTACTCAGTGACGACCTCGTTACCATTAACGATGGTCTTGATGATTTTATAATCGCGGGTAAAGGCGGTCAGGTTAGCGACCATTCCCGGTGCGATGCTGCCAAGCTGTTTCTCTACGCCAATGGCGCGTGCGGGATAGAGGGTTGCCATACGCAACACTTCGTCCAGTGCGATACCGCAATGCTCGACGAGATTGCGGACACCTTCAATCATGGTCAGCGAAGAACCGCTGAGGGTACCATTTTCATCCACGCACAGCCCGTTACGGTAGTATATTGTTTTACCAGCAAAAATGAACTGGTCAATATGCGCGCCGGCGGGGGCGGTTGCGTCAGTGACGAGGCACAGCTTGTCGCCTTTCAGGCGTTTTGCATTCCGCACGTTAGCATAATCCACATGCATACCGTCGACGATAATACCGCAGTAAACGTCCGGTTCGTCGAAAATCGCGCCTGCCAGGCCCGGTTCGCGCCCGGTGATGTACGGCATGGCGTTGTACAGATGGGTCGCGAAGGTGATGCCCGCGCGAAAACCGATTTTCGCCTCTTTCAGCGTGGCATTGGAGTGGCCTGCGGAAACAACGATCCCGGCAGCCACCAGTTTACGAATCACCTCGGTACTGACGCGCTCAGGGGCGAGAGTCACTTTGGTGATCACATCGGCGTTTTCACACAGAAAATCGACCAGCGCAGCGTCCGGCTTACGCACGTAGTCCGGGTTGTGGGTGCCTTTTTTCACGATGTTCAGCCACGGGCCTTCAAGGTGCAGACCCAGCGCCTGGTTCGGATGTTTTTGCAGGTACTCGCGCATGACGCGCACGCCCTGTTTCATCAATTCATCGCTGGAGGTAATCAGCGTCGGCAGATAGCTGGTGCAGCCGGAACGTTCGTTGGCCTTCTGCATAATTTCCAGCGTTTCGACGGTGACGGCGTCAGGGCTGTCGTTAAACTGCACGCCGCCACAGCCGTTCAGCTGTACGTCGATAAAACCGGGGGCAAGAATGGCGCCATTGACCGAGCGTTGCTCAATCTCAGACGGCAAATCAGCCAGTGAACAGATACGTTCGATAAGGCCATCAGCGATGATAATCGCATGGTCATCCAGAATTTCATGACCGGTATAAATCCGGCCTTGGGTTAATGCATACATTACGACCCCCGGTTCACACATGCTCCGCGGCAGGCTGGCTTCTAAGGGTTGGTCTGATGCCGCCTGGCGGAGCTGGTGTAGCAAAAAAATGAAATGTCCCGCGGACAAGCCGCAGGACGAGACTACCTTACAGCCCTTTGACGTTTTCGGCTTCTAATTCATTGAAGTATTTCAACGTCTTCACTTTCAGCTCCATGGTGGACGGCTCGTCGCAGACGATCACCGCTTTCGGGTGCAGCTGCAGACAGGTAATGGTCCACATATGGTTAACGTTGCCTTCAACCGCCGCCTGCAGCGCCAGCGCTTTCTGGTGACCCAGTACCAGAATCATCACTTCTTCCGCATCCAGCAGGGTGCCCACGCCCACGGTCAGTGCATATTTCGGCACCAGATCCACATCGCCGTCGAAGAAACGGGAGTTCGCTACGCGGGTTTCATGGGTCAGGGTTTTAATACGGGTACGAGAGGCCAGTGAAGAGGCGGGTTCGTTGAACGCGATATGCCCGTCGTTGCCAACGCCGCCCATAAACAGGTTGATTTTACCGTAGGAGCGGATTTTTTCTTCATAGCGGCGGCATTCTGCATCGATATCTGGCGCATTGCCGTTCAGCAGGTTAATGTTTTCCGCCGGAATATCAACGTGATCAAAGAAATTACGATGCATGAAGCTATGATAGCTTTCCGGATGCTCTTTCGGCAGACCGACATATTCGTCCATGTTGAAGGTCACAACATGTTTAAAGCTAACCTGGCCTGATTTGTGCATTTCAACCAGCGCTTTGTAAGCGGTCAGAGGCGTACCACCGGTAGGCAGACCCAGGACAAACGGACGGTCCGCCGTCGGTTTGAACGCGTTAATGCGGTTAACGATGTGGCGAGCGGCCCATTTGCCGACTTGTTCAGCAGTTACCAGGGGGATCAGTCTCATTCTTCACCTCTATAGTTAAATTAGAACCTGGCGGATTGGCGCCAGCATACTATTAAGAGTATTACAGTCACTACGACGAGCGGGGTCAATCCGTGTTGATTTTTTGAATGATAAAATAAGTTTTCGATGTTAGCCAGTCGCAGGGAGGGGTTAATACGATATTTGGTGATTATAGTCACAAAAAATACGCATTTAATTTGCGATACGAATTAATTTTCCACACACTTTGCAAGTAAGTTAAAAAACCAACCTGGTTACACAATAAAAAAGTGGCTTTGAATGAGCCTTATCGGGGTCTCATAGGGGGAATAAAGTGAGTATTCTAGGTTATCTACAAAAGGTTGGCCGCGCGCTTATGGTGCCGGTCGCCACGCTGCCGGCGGCAGCGATATTAATGGGTGTCGGTTACTGGATTGACCCGGTAGGCTGGGGTGGAAGCAACGCGCTGGCCGCGTTCTTCATTAAATCCGGTTCCGCGATCATCGACAATATGTCCGTACTATTCGCCATTGGTGTGGCTTATGGTATGTCGAAAGATAAAGATGGCGCTGCGGCGTTAACCGGCTTTGTGGGCTTCCTCGTGTTGACCACGCTCTGCTCTCCGGCTGCGGTTTCCATGATCCAGAAGATTCCGGCGGATCAGGTTCCTGCAGCATTCGGTAAGATCAGCAACCAGTTCGTGGGTATCCTCGTGGGGATCATTTCCGCGGAGCTGTATAACCGCTTCAGCAGCGTTGAACTGCCGAAAGCGCTCTCCTTCTTTAGCGGTCGCCGTCTGGTGCCGATTCTCACCTCTTTTGTGATGATCGCCGTCGCGTTCATCATGATGTATATCTGGCCGGTTATCTTCGACGGTCTGGTAAACTTCGGTGAGCATATCCAGAAACTGGGTTCCGTCGGTGCGGGCGTGTATGCGTTCTTCAACCGTCTGCTCATTCCGGTCGGTCTGCACCACGCGCTGAACTCCGTGTTCTGGTTTGACGTTGCTGGTATTAACGATATTCCTAACTTCCTCGGTGGCGCTCAGTCTATCGAAGCAGGTAAAGCGGTTGTGGGGATCACCGGTCGTTACCAGGCGGGCTTCTTCCCGATTATGATGTTCGGTTTACCGGGTGCGGCGCTGGCTATCTACCACTGCGCGCGTCCTGAGAACAAGGCAAAAGTGCTGGGTATTATGATGGCGGGCGCCTTTGCCGCCTTCTTTACCGGGATCACTGAACCGCTGGAGTTCTCCTTCATGTTCGTGGCGCCGGTGCTGTATGTCATTCACGCCGTGTTGACCGGTATCTCCGTGTTCATCGCTGCCAGCATGCACTGGATTGCCGGTTTCGGCTTCAGCGCCGGTCTGGTGGATATGGTGCTGTCGTCCCGTAACCCGCTGGCGGTCCACTGGTGGATGCTGATTCCGCAGGGTCTGGTCTTCTTCGTTATTTACTACGTGGTCTTCCGCTTCACCATCACCAAATTCAACCTGATGACCCCGGGTCGCGAACTGGCCGTTGCCGGTAGCGAAGCGGATGGTCAGGATGTGAATGTCAGCAGCGGCAAAGAGCAGGATGTTGCAGGTCTGGCACGTCAGTACATCGCTGCAGTCGGCGGTTCTGACAACCTGACCGGTATCGATGCCTGCATCACCCGTTTGCGTCTGAACGTTAAAGACTCTTCTCTGGTGAACGAAGCGCTGGCGAAACGTCTGGGCGCGTCAGGCGTTATTCGCCTGAACAAAACGAGCGTACAGATCATTGTCGGCTTCGTGGCGGAAAAAATCGCTAACGCGATGAAAACGACGGGACCAGTAGCCGCAGCAGAAGGCAACGCTGCACCTGCCGCCGCCGCTCCGACTGCAAAACCGCAGGCCGTGGCTAACGCCAAAACCATCGCGGCGCTGGTATCGCCGATTACCGGTGATATCGTTGCGCTGGAGCAGGTGCCTGATGAAGCCTTCGCCAGCAAAGCGGTCGGCGATGGCGTGGCGGTGAAACCGACCGACAAAACCGTCGTAGCTCCGGCTGCCGGTACCGTCGTGAAGATCTTCAACACCAACCATGCGTTCTGCCTGGAAACGGAAAATGGCGCGGAAATCGTCGTCCATATGGGCATTGATACCGTGGCGCTGAACGGCCAGGGCTTCAAACGACTGGTTGAAGAAGGTGCGGAAGTGCAGGCTGGCCAGCCGATTCTGGAAATGGATCTGGACTACCTGAATGCCAATGCCCGTTCAATGATCAGCCCCGTCGTGTGCAGCAACAGCGACGATTACAGTGCGCTGGTGATTCTGGCAACCGGTAAGGTGGTGGCAGGTCAGACGCCGCTGTATGAGATTAAAGGCAAGTAAGGCTCCTGAGTAGCGTTTATGCCTGAGCGGCGGGGGGAAACCTCCGCCGCTTTTTTTTAGCCCATCTGACCCCATAATCTTCTTCAGATACGTATTTTCAGTAACTAATAGTTGTCTCTACGCCCCGCTTGTAAGATCATGTGCCGTTATACGTTGTTTACGCTTTGAGGAACCCACGATGAGTGAGGCAGAAGCCCGCCCGACTAACTTTATTCGTCAGATCATTGATGAAGATCTGGCTACTGGTAAGCACACCACCGTTCATACTCGTTTCCCGCCGGAACCGAACGGTTATCTGCACATTGGCCATGCGAAGTCTATTTGCCTGAACTTTGGTATTGCTCAGGATTATCAGGGCCAATGCAACCTGCGTTTCGATGACACCAACCCGGTGAAAGAAGATATCGAATACGTGGAGTCGATTAAAAACGACGTGCAGTGGTTAGGTTTCCACTGGTCCGGGGATGTTTGCTACTCGTCTGATTACTTTGACCAGCTGCACCAGTATGCCATTGAGCTGATCAACAAAGGCCTGGCCTATGTTGACGAACTGTCGGCGGATGAGATTCGCGAATACCGCGGTTCGCTGAAAGCGCCGGGTAAAAACAGCCCGTATCGCGATCGCAGCGTGGAAGAGAACCTGGCGCTGTTTGAAAAAATGCGTGCCGGTGGTTTTGAAGAGGGGAAAGCCTGCCTGCGTGCAAAAATCGATATGGCCTCGCCGTTTATCGTCATGCGCGATCCGGTGCTGTACCGCATTAAATTTGCCGATCATCATCAGACCGGCAGCAAGTGGTGCATCTATCCGATGTACGACTTCACGCACTGCATTAGCGATGCGCTGGAAGGCATTACGCACTCCCTGTGTACCCTCGAGTTCCAGGACAACCGTCGCCTGTATGATTGGGTGCTGGACAACATCAGCATCCCGGTTCACCCGCGTCAGTATGAATTCTCCCGTCTGAATCTCGAATATACCGTGATGTCCAAGCGTAAGCTGAACCAGCTGGTTACCGAGAAGCACGTAGAAGGCTGGGATGACCCGCGTATGCCGACCATTTCCGGTCTGCGTCGTCGCGGCTATACCGCCAGTTCTATTCGTGAATTCTGCAAGCGCATTGGCGTGACCAAGCAGGACAACACCATTGAGATGGCGTCACTGGAATCCTGCATCCGCGAAGATCTCAATGAAAACGCGCCGCGCGCCATGGCCGTTATCGACCCGGTTAAGCTGGTCATTGAAAACTACCTGCAGGGTGCAAGCGAAATGGTGACGATGCCGAATCATCCGAACAAACCGGAGATGGGCAGCCGTGAAGTACCGTTTAGCGCGGAGATCTGGATTGACCGCGCCGACTTCCGTGAAGAGGCGAATAAGCAGTACAAGCGCCTGGTGCTGGGTAAAGAAGTTCGCCTGCGTAATGCCTACGTGATCAAGGCCGAGCGTGTAGAGAAGGACGAAGAGGGGACGATCACCACGATCTTCTGTACCTATGACGCCGATACGCTGAGCAAAGATCCTGCCGATGGTCGTAAGGTGAAGGGCGTTATCCATTGGGTCAGCGCGGCACACGCGCTGCCGGTGGAGATTCGTCTGTACGATCGTCTGTTCAGCGTGCCGAATCCGGGCGCGGAAGAAGACTTCCTGACGGTGATGAACCCTGAATCGTTGGTGATCAAGCAGGGCTTCGCTGAACCGAGCCTGGCCACTGCGGAAGCCAGCAAAGCCTATCAGTTTGAGCGTGAAGGTTATTTCTGTCTCGATAGCCGCTATGCAACCGCAACGCATCTGGTGTTTAACCGCACCGTGGGTCTGCGTGATACCTGGGCTAAAGTCGGCGAGTAAATTTTTCGTCGCGGCCCGGCCGTCGTCTCTGTGTCAAAACGCCGCATTTAGCGGCGTTTTTTTTTATTTTGGAATCAGTGAATTAAGTTCGTTATTTTTGCGATGCGAATTAATCTTGTTTACTGTTTGTCATATCTGTCAGCTCTGCCACTCCTCCCACCGGTACACAAAACGGCTGTAAGCGCTTTCATTCTGTATTTTCTTTCTATTTAGTAATTACTTACGCATAAAAAAGGATGAGGCCTGATATTGTTACAAAAAGAAATAGAATATGTGCGCTTTGTCATAATCTTAAGCTTTGATCGGCGAAAGAGATTGATAATTCGCGTCACGAAAAATAGTCTATCAACAGTGGTTACGCGGCTTTTACCGCTCCACCTTTTTAGCAGTCTTATTTATTTTTTCGCGGCTTGCCTTTGGCTCCGCGTTTTTAAAACGTCAAAGAGGATATGCACATGCGTACGTTTAGTGGCAAACGTAGTACGCTGGCGCTGGCTATTGCCGCCGTCACCGCGATGTCGGGCTGGATCGTTGTTCCGCAGGCCAGCGCAGCAGGTTTTATTGATGATTCCACCTTAACCGGCGGCATCTACTACTGGCAGCGTGAGCGCGACCGGAAAGATGTGACCGACGGCGATAAATACAAAACCAACCTTTCCCATTCGACCTGGAACGCCAATCTGGATTTCCAGTCCGGCTATGCCGCTGATATGTTTGGTATTGACGTGGCTGCCTTCACCGCAATTGAAATGGCGGAAAGCAGCGAAAGCGGTCACCCGAACGAAATTGCCTTCTCCTCAAAGAATAAAGCCTACGACGAAGATTACTCTGGCGATAAGAGCGGAATCAGCCTGTATAAAGCTGCGGCGAAATTTAAATATGGCCCGGTGTGGGCTCGCGGCGGTTATATCCAGCCAACCGGGCAAACGCTGCTGGCTCCGCACTGGAGCTTTATGCCGGGTACTTACCAGGGGGCTGAAGCCGGCGCCAACTTTGATTACGGTGATGCCGGCGCGCTGAGTTTCTCCTATATGTGGACGAACGAATACAAAGCGCCATGGCACATCGAGATGGATAATTTCTACCAGAACGACAAGAAAACCAAAGTCGATTATCTGCACTCCCTGGGCGCCAAATACGATTTTAAAAATGACCTCGTGCTGGAAGCGGCGTTTGGCCAGGCTGAAGGCTATATCGACCAGTATTTTGCCAAGGCCAGCTACAAATTTGATATCGCGGGTACGCCGTTAAACACCAGCTACCAGTTCTATGGCACGCGCGACAAAGTCAGTAACGGCGGCACGAACGATATCTACGACGGGACTGCCTGGCTGCAGGCGCTGACCTTTGGCTACAAGGTTGCTGATGTCCTCGACCTGCGTCTGGAAGGCACCTGGGTGAAAGCTGAAGGCCAGCAGGGCTACTTCCTGCAGCGTATGACCCCGACCTATGCCTCTTCCAACGGTCGTCTTGATGTATGGTGGGATAACCGTTCTGACTTCAACGCCAACGGTGAAAAAGCGGTGTTCTTCGGCGCGATGTATGACATGAAAAACTGGAATATGCCGGGCTGGGCGTTTGGCGCCTCTTACGTCTACGCATGGGATGCCAAACCGGGCAGAATGTCCACGCCGGACGCCTATTACAATCCGGACAAACGGCTGGAAGAGTCCGCGTATAGCCTCGATGCCATGTACACCGTACAGGACGGCCGGGCAAAAGGAACGCTGTTTAAACTGCACTTTACCCAATACGACAACCACTCCGACATCCCGAGCTGGAGCGGTGGCTATGGCAATATCTTCCAGGATGAGCGTGACGTGAAGTTCATGGTTATTGCTCCGTTCACTATTTTCTGATGCCGCGGCGGCAGGCGTAAACCTGCCGCAAACCTGAGAGGTCAATTATGAAGAAGCTATTGCTCATCGCGGTTATGGCATCGGGCCTGGTAGCCTGTACGCAGTCCCCCGCGCCAAAAGAAGATACGAAACTAAAAGATGCTTACAGCGCCTGTATCAATACGGCGGAAGGGAATCCGGATAAGGTTCAGGCCTGCCAGAGCGTTCTCGACGTGCTGAAAGAAGATAAACAGCATCAGGCGTTTGCCAGCCAGGAAAGCGTGCGCGTTCTGGATTACCAACAGTGTATTCAGGCGACCCGTACCGGCAATGACCAGGCGGTGAAAGCGCGTTGCGATCGTATCTGGAAAGAGATTCGCAGCAACAACACCAGGCCCTGATCGCGGGCGCCAGCTCCTGTCAGTAAAAACGCCTGATGTTAACCATCAGGCGTTTTGCATGGCGCGCAATCCTGTGGCGATGTTCAGGCACTGATTGCCGTGGCTGCCCGGGGCTACGCATTCCCCACCAATCTTGATACCGACCCACCATTAGGTGGAATGGTACCGAAAACCCAACAGGCTCTGGTACGAGAAGCGCTGGCAAACCGCTGGGATGAGGAACCGTTTACCCGTGCTTTCGACGAGCATACCGCGCGCAGAAAAGGGTAGGCGTTTGCACATAAAAAAAGCCAACCGTCAGGTTGGCTTTTTGTGGTCCACGCGGTGGGAAATTACTTTTCCAGCGCGTCGTGTGCATGTTCATCTTCGCGGCAGTCGCCTTCCGCACAGTGACCGTAAAGGTACAGACTGTGGTTGGTCAGACGGATGCCGTGGCGGTGGGCGATTTCACGCTGACGCGCTTCGATAGACTCATCGCTGAATTCGATCACTTTGCCACAATCGAGACAAATAAGATGATCGTGATGGTGCTGCTGGGTCAGTTCGAAAACAGATTTACCGCCTTCGAAGTTGTGGCGAGTCACAATGCCAGCATCATCAAACTGGTTCAGCACGCGATAAACGGTAGCGAGACCAATCTCTTCACCCATGTCGATCAGGCGCTTGTATAAATCTTCCGCACTGACGTGATGGTTATCCGGTTCCTGCAGGACTTCCAGGATTTTTAATCGTGGAAGTGTGACTTTCAGGCCAGCCTTCTTTAATGCGGTATTGTTGTCAGTCATGCGGAATCTGTCCTGTTGCTAAACGATCTACTTCCATCAGCGGAAGTAATACAGAGAATCACCCGATGCAATGCGTCTCATTATAGAACTGCCATCGTTAAATGAAAACTGCAAGTATCGGGCCTTGTATGCTGTCAAAAACGAGGTCCCAGCTACAAACTACGTCACCTGACCTCGTTAAATCAGAGGACATTGTACAGATATGTGATTAAAAGTTAAAAACTTGTAGCTATTAGTTTGATTGCTTCTATCTATTAATGCGGCGAAACTTAACGGTAACGCCGCACAATCATCAGGCGTTTTTGATTTCTTCGAGGTGCAGCTCTTCAGAGACCTGCTTAACCCACTGAGTCACGCGTTCGTTGGTCAGTTCCGGCTGGCGGTCTTCATCGATAGCCAGGCCGACGAAGTGATCGTCATCCGCCAGGCCTTTAGAGGCTTCAAAATGATAGCCCGCGGTCGGCCAGTGGCCAACGATGGTGGCGCCGCGCGGTTCAATGATGTCGCGGATGGTGCCCAGCGCGTCACAGAAGTATTCCGCGTAGTCTTCCTGATCGCCGCAGCCAAACAGCGCAACCAGTTTACCGTTAAAGTCGACCTCTTCCAGCGTCGGGAAAAAGTCATCCCAGTCGCACTGAGCTTCACCGTAGTACCAGGTCGGAATGCCGAGCAGCAGGATGTCGTAGGCTTCCAGATCTTCTTTGCTGCTCTTGGCAATGTCGTGAACATCAGCAACATCTTTACCAAGCTGCTTCTGAATCATTTTTGCAATATTCTCGGTGTTGCCCGTGTCGCTGCCAAAAAAGATGCCGATGATTGCCATGAGTAAAATAACCTCTTGAAACTTAATGATGTGGTAGTGGCGTAATGCCCGCAGATAACGGCAATCATAGCAGAACAGGGGAGGGCGCGGAAACAGCAATCACGCCCGACTGCACACTCTGCTACATGAAAGTGTTTTTTTGAGGATTTTCAGGCTTTATCCCGGCTGTGCAGGGTTGCCAGCTGGTTCATCAGCATCTCTTCGATCAAATCGCTGCGGTTCATATTGCGAGCTTCCGCCAGCTCGTTGAGCGCATCAACCGCTTCAGCGTTGAGTTTTAACTCCACACGCTTCAGGCCGCGAACTTTGTCGCGTTTGAGCTGATTGCGTTTATTTATGCGCAGTTGTTCATCGCGCGAAAGCGGATTGGTCTTTGGTCTACCCGGGCGACGCTCGGTTGCGAACAAATCTAATGTCGTACGGTCCGTTTGTTCTTTTGCCATGATTCAGAGTGACTTCGGGGAAACAAGTTGCCGGGCTATAGCCGACACAGATAGCGCGCCATAATACATCAGGCGAACCGCTGCGCCAACGACCGCGGGCATTCTGCAGCGCGGTCGGGCAGTTTTTAGCCAGTTAAGCCTGCAAAGCGGTCAGATAGCGACGAATGGCGCGCAGGACGGCTTCCGGTTTCTCCGCATGCACCCAGTGGCCGGCGCCGGCGATGACGTGCGCTCGCGCCTGTGGGAACTGGGCGAGCAGGGTATCGCGATACTCATCGGTGACGTACGGCGAGTTGCCTCCCGGGATGAACAGGGTCGGATGAGGCCAGGCAGGAACCGTTTGCCAGCCCACGATGTGCGGATATTGATCCCATAATACCGGTACGTTGAAGCGCCACTGGCCATCAACGAAGGATTTCAGCAGAAACTGAATCACGCCTTCTTCCTGCAGATGTTGGCGCATCACCGTGGCCGCCTGCTGACGGGACGCGGCGCCGGCGTCGGTGACGGCATTGATGGCGTTGAAAATTTCATCATGACGGCGCACGTGGTAGTCCACCGGGGCAATATCAATGGCGACCAGGCCAGCGATGCGCTCCGGCGCCAGTGCGGTAAGCGCCATGACCGCTTTCCCCCCCATCGAATGACCAATAAAGATGGCTTTCTCTATCTGCCGATCGTCAAGAGTATCGATCAGATCCTGCGCCATCGCCGCGTAGGTCATCTCCGGCGAACGGGGGGAAAGACCGTGGTTGCGCATATCAACCTGCAAAATATCGTAGTCGTTCACCAGGTCGCGGGCGAGGATGCCCAGGTTGTCGAGACTACCAAACAGACCGTGAACCAGGACAACAGGGGAATTATTGTGCGGATTTTGTGCAGATTGCGTGCGGCTATTTAATTTCATGGCAAAGTTCTTTTTTTCGCTTCGTCGGGTTAGGGTATTATGTTGGACATTCTGCCATCCGGCTGCAAGACCCAGAGCTATCTGAGTTTTACCGCCATCCTGGTTTGACGCTATCCGCGGTCAGGATTTGTCCTTATAATCCTGACAACTTGTATTCAGAATAAGATATCGCACTGGATTAAGATGAAAACAATTGAAGTTGATGATGATCTCTATCGCTATATTGCCAGCCACACCCAGCATATTGGCGAGAGTGCATCCGACATTTTACGGCGCATGCTGAAATTTTCCGCCGTTTCCCAGACTGCCGCACCGGTCGTAAAAGCTGCGCCGGCGCCGGCTGCGACGCCTGCCGTCGAAGCGAAGCCCGTGAATCCGGCGAAAGATAAAGTCCGCGCGATGCGCGAGCTGCTGTTATCTGATGAATACGCCGAACAAAAACGCGCGGTAAACCGCTTCATGCTGGTCCTGACCACGCTGTACTCCTTAGATAACAAAGCGTTTGCTGAGGCCACCGAGTCTCTGCACGGGCGCACCCGCGTGTACTTTGCCGAAGATTCGCGGATCCTGCTAAAAAGCGGTAACCAGACCAAACCGAAACAGGTTCCTGGTACTCCGTGGTGGGTTATCACCAATACCAATACCGGTCGTAAGTGCAGCATGATCGAACACATCATGCAGTCGATGCAGTTCCCAGCGGAATTAATTGAGAAGGTCTGCGGCACGATCTAGTTTTATTCACCTTGCATCAGAAGGATCAGGCAATGGCAATCGATAAGCGTGCGGGTCAGCCTGCACAACAGAGTGATTTGATTAACGTCGCTCAGCTGACCGCGCAGTACTACGTACTGAAGCCGGAAGCGGGCAACGCGGAGCATGCGGTGAAGTTTGGCACCTCTGGCCATCGTGGCAGTGCAGGGCGCCATAACTTCAATGAGCAGCATATTCTGGCGATCGCTCAGGCGATTGCGGAAGACCGCGCGAAGAACGGGATTACCGGTCCCTGCTACGTGGGTAAAGATACCCACGCGCTCTCCGAACCGGCCTTTATTTCCGTACTGGAAGTGCTGGCGGCCAACGGCGTTGATGTTATCGTGCAGGAAAACAACGGTTTCACCCCGACGCCGGCCATTTCCAATGCCATCCTGGTGCACAACAAAAAAGGTGGTCCGCTGGCGGACGGCATCGTGATTACGCCGTCTCATAACCCGCCGGAAGATGGCGGTATTAAGTACAACCCGCCGAACGGCGGCCCGGCTGATACCAACGTCACCAAAGTGGTAGAGAATCGCGCTAACGAACTGCTGGCCTCGGGTCTGCAGGGCGTCAAGCGCATCTCCCTCGATGCGGCACTGGCATCCGGTCATGTTATAGAGCAGGATCTGGTGCAACCGTTTATCGAAGGGCTGGCGGATATCGTCGACATGGCGGCGATTCAGAAAGCCGGCCTGAAGCTCGGGGTCGATCCGTTGGGTGGTTCCGGTATCGAATACTGGAAACGTATTGCCGAGTACTACAAACTCGACCTGACTATCGTCAACGATCACGTCGATCAAACCTTCCGCTTTATGCACCTCGATAAAGACGGCGCCATTCGCATGGACTGCTCTTCTGAGTGTGCGATGGCAGGGCTGCTGGCGCTGCGCGATAAGTTCGATCTGGCTTTTGCTAACGATCCGGATTATGACCGTCACGGCATCGTCACGCCGGCGGGTCTGATGAACCCGAACCACTATCTGGCGGTGGCGATTAACTACCTGTTCCAGCATCGTCCGCAGTGGGGCCAGGATGTCGCCGTTGGTAAGACGCTGGTCTCCTCCGCGATGATCGATCGCGTGGTTAACGACCTGGGCCGCAAGCTGGTGGAAGTGCCGGTGGGCTTTAAATGGTTTGTTGACGGTCTGTTCGATGGCAGCTTCGGTTTTGGCGGCGAAGAGAGCGCGGGCGCATCGTTCCTGCGTTTTGACGGAACCCCGTGGTCGACCGACAAAGACGGTATCATCATGTGCCTGCTGGCGGCGGAAATCACCGCCGTCACCGGTAAAAACCCGCAGGAGCACTACGACGAACTGGCTGCCCGCTTTGGCGCGCCGAGCTATAACCGTCTGCAGGCTTCGGCTACTTCCGCACAGAAAGCGGCGCTGTCTAAGCTGTCGCCGGAAATGGTCAGCGCCAGCCAGTTGGCCGGCGATCCGATCACCGCACGTCTGACCGCCGCGCCGGGCAACGGCGCATCGATTGGTGGCCTGAAAGTGATGACCGACAACGGCTGGTTCGCCGCGCGTCCGTCAGGTACGGAAGATGCTTACAAGATCTACTGCGAGAGCTTCCTGGGTGAAGAACATCGTAAGCAGATCGAGAAAGAAGCGGTGGAAATCGTCAGCGAAGTGCTGAAAAACGCCTGAGTCAGGTGAAACGAACAGGCATTCTCAGAGGAGCGTCGTCCCGGTAAGGCGCGGTTGTTCCTGTTGAGTGGCACAGAAGGGTTCCATGGTCATCATGGGACCCTTTTTTATTGCCCCCACTCATCGGTTCGCTGTTTTTAATCGGTGGTGCCCGCATGATGACGACAGGCGTCGCGCTATGGCATAAACCGATAGCCGATCCCCGTTTCGGTCAGTAAATGCTGCGGGCGCGCCGGGTCAACTTCCAGCTTTTGCCGCAGATGCCCCATATAAATGCGTAAATAATGGCTGTGTTCCACCGCATTTGGCCCCCACACCTGATTGAGCAGCTGGCGCTGGGTGAGGACCTTGCCGGGATTATTTAACAGCACTGCCAGCAGACGGAATTCAATCGGCGTCAGGTGGAGCTCTTCGTCACCGCGGACGATGCGGCGGGCGGGAATATCGACTTCAATATCGGCGAAGCGCACCAGCGGCTCGTCGGCTTGCGCGCCGGCATGTCGGCGCATCGCAACTCTCAATCTCGCCTGCAGTTCGCCAATGCCAAAGGGCTTACTAAGATAGTCATCGGCGCCGGCGTCAAGCGCGGCAATTTTATCGTGCTCCTCGGTGCGAGCCGACAGCACGATAATTGGCATCTGACTCCACTGGCGCACGTCGCGAATAAATTCATTACCGTCGCCGTCGGGTAGCCCAAGATCGAGGATGACTAAATCAGGTTTGCGGGTTGCAGCTTCAATAAGACCCCGCTGCAGGGTATCGGCTTCAAATACGCGCATACCGTCGGCTTCCAGCGCGGTGCGCAGAAAGCGACGGATTGCATGTTCATCTTCAATAATCAGTACGTTTATCACCCGTTCTTCCCGTTCAGACAGATAGGACCCTCTCCTTCAGAAACGCCTCCCGGGCTACTCGCGCGCAAGACCGGTAGCCCGGGCAGGCGCACAGCAGCGCCGCGCGGGCATCTGGCCGGGGCAGCGTTACGCCGCTCCGCTCCATTCATCCAGCCCCGGGGCCGTTTCCCTGGGGAGTGTAACACGGAAGCAGGCACCGCCCTCTGGCCGCGTATAGGCGCCGATCGTACCGCCGTGCACTTCAACGATCGCCCGACAGATGGCCAGACCCAGCCCGACGCCAGGGATCGCCGACTCTTTATGTCCGCGGGCGAACTTATCAAAGATAGCCTGTTCCTGGCCCGTTGGGATCCCGGGGCCATTATCCCACACCTCTAAGCGCAGCTGCTGCTCATCAGCCTGCGCCGCAATGCCGATCTGCGCTTTCGAGCCGGCATATTTCAGCGCATTCTCCAGCAGATTAATCAGCACTCGTTCAAACAGCGGGCCGTCGACGTGAACCAGCAGCAGCGGATCGGGTAGCGCCAGCTGAATATGCTGCCCGCCGAGCCCCGGTTCCAGCATCCGCAGGGCGCTGCCGATCACCTCTTCGAGCGTCAGCCACTCTTTATGTAAGTTAAATCCGCCGGACTGAATGCGCGCCATATCCAGCAGATTATTGACCAGCCGGGTCGTATTCAGCACGTGTTGACGAATCTCATTTGCCTGCGGAGCATGTTTCGAGCCTTCGCTGGCGAGGTCGAGCGTCAGAATTTCCGCCTGTCCGAAGAGAACGGTCAACGGCGTACGCAAATCATGGGAGAGTGCCGCCAGCAGCGAGTTGCGCAGGCTTTCCCGCTCACTGTTAAATCGGGCCTGCTCTTCGCTGGCGGTGAGGGTCAGCCGTTCCAGCGCGCTGGCGACCAGTAGCGTAAAGGTTTCCAGCAGGCGCTGCTGTTCAGGAATCATCAGCTGACGCAGGTTTTCGGGTTCCACCACCAGCAGTCCCCAGGTCCGGGCGGCGCTTTTCAGCGGTAAGATTTGATAGGGAACGCCGGGCAGCGTATCGGTGCCGGCGCCGGCGGGCTGGCCCTTATCGAAGCTCCAGCGGGCGATGGCATCGTCCCATGAGGTCAGCCCCGGCTGGTGGGTGAGCGGGTGCAGTTTGCCGCTACTGTCGGGGAGCAGCAGCTGCCCGCGGGCCTGGAAGGTGGAGGCGATAAAGCGCTCGCTGGTCGCGGCAATGTCATCCTCGCTGCGTCCGACCGCCAGCGCTTTTGACATCTCATACAGATGGCGGGTGCGCTGCTCACGATAACGCGCCACGCGGGCCTGATAGCGGACGCCGGCAGTAAGATTCCCGATCAGCAGACCGACGGTCAGCATGACGCCAAAGGTCAGCAGGTATTGTACGTCGGAAACCGCCAGCGTACCGCGCGGCGACACAAAGAACAGGTCGAAGCTGACCACGTTGATAACCGTCGCCAGCACCGACGGCCAGCGGCCGTATAGCAGCGCAATAATCACCACGCCAAGCAGATAGAGCATGACCAGGTTGGCCGCTTCAAAGGCCACCAGCCACTGCATCGCCACCAGCGTAATGATCGCGCAGAGCGCCAGCGCCACGAAGCAGCCCTGGATTTGCACGCGCCACTTCTCCATAGCGGTACGGCTATCGCTGGCCCGCGTGGGTAGAGGGGCGCTTTTCTCATCAAGGGCGATGACCACCAGATCGAGGTCGGGCGCGTCGCGCGCCAGGCGATCGGCGAATCCGCTGCGGTTCCACCAGCGGCGTTTTCCCTGACGGCCAATCACGATTTTGCCCAGATTATGCTCGCGGGCGTAGTGCAGTACGGCTTTCTCTTCGGACGGGTTGGAGAGCGTGGCGGTTTCCGCCCCTAACTCCTGCGCGAGCCGCAGGGCGGCGAGAATGGCCCGCCGCCTGGCTTCCGGCAGACGGTGCAGGGAAGGGGTTTCGACATAAACCGCATGCCAGATACTGCCAAATCGTGCGGCCAGTCGCGCGGCGGCGCGTACCAGTTTTTCACTGCCGGTATTATGGCCGATGCACAGCAGAAGGGTGTCGCGGGTATGCCAGACTTTTTCCTGCCCCTGACGGTCGCGCCAGGCGCGCATCTGTTCATCGACCCGATCGGCGGTCCGGCGCAAAGCCAGTTCACGCAGGGCAATCAGATTTCCCTTGCGGAAAAAGTTTTCGATAGCCCGCTCCGCCTGGCCGCCGATATAGACCTTGCCTTCATTCAGGCGCTGACGGAGATCGTCAGGAGGCAGGTCGACCAGCACAACATCGTCGGCGGCGTCAAAAAAGGGGTCGGGGACGGTTTCGCGCACCTGAACGCCGGTAATGCCGCTGACGACATCGTTCAGGCTTTCGAGGTGCTGGACGTTTACGGTGGTAAACACGTCGATACCGGCATCGAGAAGCTCTTCGACATCCTGCCAGCGTTTGGGGTGGCGCGAGCCTGGCGCATTGCTGTGCGCCAGTTCATCAACCAGGATCAGCGCCGGCCGGCGCGCCAGCGCGGCATCGAGATCGAATTCGTGGACGTAGCGTCCACGATGAGAGAGGCGGCGCTGGGGGAGGGTGCTGAGCCCTTCCAGCATCGCCGCGGTCTCTTTCCGACCGTGGGTTTCCGCCACGCCGATCAGAATATCCAGCCCCTGGGCGCGCAGCCGCTGCGCTTCCGCCAACATTGCCCAGGTTTTACCGACGCCCGCACAGGCGCCAAAGAACACTTTTAGCTTGCCGCGATGCGGCTCGCTGGTATGTTGCAGCAGGCGGTCCGGGTCCGGGCGCAGCGGCTCGTCACTCATTTTACTTATCCTTCAGGGCATCCAGCGCCATATTCAGTTGCACTATATTTACCACAGGCTGTCCGAGAAAACTGGCCAGCGGCGTTTGCGTCGCCTCATTCACCAGGCGGGTGACTTGCTCAATACTCAGATTGCGGGCCTTCGCGACGCGAGGGACCTGCCAGAGCGCGGCCGTCGGCGTGAGGTTATTATCCAGCCCGCTTGCCGATGTCGTCACCAGCTCTACCGGAACGCGCGGGTCAGCGTCCGGGTTGGCGAGACGTAGCGCCTGCACGCGTTCGCTGACGGCCTTATCCAGCGCCGGGTTGCTGGCGGCCAGATTACTGCCGCCGGAGGCGAGGGGATTGTACGGCGTTTCAGCGGTCGCCGAAGGGCGTCCCTGGAAATAACCCGCCGCGGTAAAATTCTGGCCAATCAGGTTGGAGCCGCGGACTTCGCCGGCGATGCGGATCAGTGAGCCGTTTGCCTGCTGCGGGAACCACCACTGCCCAAGCGCCGTCGTCAGCAGCGGATAGACGCCACCGGTGAGGAGCGTTAACAGAATAAATAGCACAAGTGCCGGTCGAATGAATGACATGGTATTTTCCTCACAGCAGCCCGGTCAGGGTCAGTAACAGATCGATAGCTTTAATACCGATAAACGGCACCAGCAGCCCACCCAGGCCATAGACCCACAGATTACGGCGCAGCATGGCCGAAGCCGACAGCGGGCGATAGCTCACGCCCTTCAGCGCCAGCGGGATCAGGAAGACGATAATCAGCGCGTTAAAGATAACCGCACTCAGAATCGCCGAGGCAGGCGAATGCAGGTGCATGACGTTGAGCATGGCCAGCTGCGGGTAAACGGCGGCAAAGGCGGCCGGAATAATGGCAAAGTACTTCGCCACGTCGTTGGCAATACTGAAGGTGGTCAACGACCCGCGGGTCATCAGCATCTGCTTACCGATGTGCACCACTTCGATCAGTTTGGTCGGGTTGGAGTCGAGGTCCACCATGTTGCCCGCCTCTTTTGCCGCCTGGGTACCGGAGTTCATCGCCACCGCGACATCGGCCTGAGCCAGCGCCGGGGCATCATTAGTACCGTCGCCGGTCATCGCCACCAGACGACCTTCGGACTGGTACTGACGGATCAGCGCCAGTTTGGCTTCCGGCGTCGCTTCGGCAAGGAAATCATCGACCCCCGCTTCAGCGGCAATCGCCGCTGCGGTGAGGCGGTTATCGCCGGTAATCATGACCGTTTTAATGCCCATCTTGCGCAGTTGAGCAAAGCGCTCCTTAATTCCGCCTTTAACGATATCTTTCAGCGAAATAACGCCCAGCACGTGTTTGCCTTCCGCGACCACCAGCGGTGTCGCCCCCTGGCGGGCAACATCTTCCACCTGTTTGTCGACGTCCGCCGGGAAGTGGCCGCCGTTGGCCTCGACATGGCGACGAATGGCGTCGACGGAGCCTTTGCGGATCATCCGCCGATCGATATTAATCCCGCTCATGCGCGTCTGGGCGGTGAAGGGGACGAAGGTCGCTTGCAGCGACTGCAGATCCCGCTCGCGCAGGTTAAAGCGCTGTTTTGCCAGTATCACGATGCTGCGACCTTCCGGCGTTTCATCGGCCAGAGATGAGAGCTGGGCGGCGTCGGCAAGGGTTTTTTCTTCTACGCCTTCCGCAGGTAAAAACGCGGAGGCCTGGCGGTTACCGAGGGTAATCGTCCCGGTTTTATCCAGCAGTAAGACGTCAACATCGCCGGCGGCTTCTACCGCGCGTCCGCTGGTGGCGATGACGTTGGCGCCCAGCATACGGCTCATTCCGGCGACGCCGATCGCCGAGAGCAGTCCGCCGATCGTGGTCGGAATCAGGCATACCAGCAGCGCCACCAGCACCGTCACGCTGACCGCATTGCCGCTCCAGGCGGAGAACGGCCAGATGGTGGCGGTGGCCAGCAGGAACACCAGCGTGAGGGCGATCAGCAGGATCGTCAGCGCAATTTCATTCGGCGTTTTGCGGCGCTGAGCGCCTTCGACCATGGCGATCATCCGATCAAGGAACGTTTCACCGGGGTTCACGCTACAGCGGATCACCAGCCAGTCAGAAAGAATGCGCGTCCCGCCGGTGACCGATGCAAAGTCGCCGCCGGATTCGCGGATCACCGGAGCGGATTCACCGGTGATGGCGCTTTCGTCCACCGAGGCGCCGCCTTCAATGACCTCCCCGTCGCAGGGAATAATATCGCCTGCTTCCACCAGCACCACATCGCCTTTGCGTAAGTCATCGGCCGGAATATGGTCGACAGGCGCGTCATGCTGCGGTGCGCGCAGCTTGCGAGCAAAAGCGGTTTTTTTCACCCCTTTCAGACTGTTGGCCTGCGCTTTGCTGCGGCCTTCAGCCATCGCTTCGGCGAAGTTGGCGAACAGTACGGTAAACCACAGCCAGATACTCACGGCGGCGGTAAAAGCGGCGCTGCCGGCGAGATGCCCGCTGGCCATCGCCACGGCCAGCAGTGTGGTTATCAGGCTACCCGTCCAGACGATGAACATCACCGGGTTGCGCCACTGCACCGTCGGGCTCAGTTTTTTCACTGCATCCAGCAGCGCCTGGCGCACCAGCGTCGGCTCGAGCAGGGCTAATTGTTTGCGACTCATAACAGGGTGCTCCGAATCACTTAAAGTAAGGAGAAGTGTTCCGCCAACGGGCCGAGCGCCAGGGCAGGAATAAAGGTCAGGGCGCCAACCAGCAGCACGGTACCGATCAGCAGACCGATAAACAGCACATCGTGGGTGGCAAGGGTGCCGGAACTGGTCGGCTGGATCTTTTTACTCACCAGAGAACCGGCGATAGCCATCACCGGCACGATGACCGCGAAACGACCGAACAGCATGCAAAACGCCAGCAGCAGGTTCCAGAATGGCGTTGCTGCGCCGAGGCCGGCGAAGGCGCTGCCGTTGTTATTGGCGGCGGAGGTGACGGCATACAGCACTTCGCTAAAGCCGTGCGGTCCCGGGTTAAACATCCCCGCGCGTCCGGCCTCGGTCATCATCGCCAGCGCGGTACCCAGCAGGACCAGAGTGGGCGTCACGAGGATGGCCAGGGCGATCATTTTCATTTCGCGCACATCGATCTTCTTGCCGAGATATTCCGGCGTCCGGCCGATCATCAGCCCGGCGATAAAGACCGCCAGCATGACGAACAGCAGCATGCCGTACAGCCCCGATCCCACGCCACCGAAGACCACTTCGCCGATCTGCATCAGCCACATCGGTACCATGCCGCCCAGCGCAGTGAAGGAGTCGTGCATGGCGTTGACCGCGCCGCAGGAGGCGGCGGTGGTGACAACCGCGAACAGGCTGCTGGCGAGAATGCCAAAGCGACTCTCTTTGCCTTCCATATTCAGGCTGCTGTCCGACCCCAGCTGCAGCAGGTGAGGGTTACCGTGGGTTTCTGCCCACATCACCACCGCGACGCAGACGATAAAGATCAGCGTCATGGCCCATAAAATCGCGTGTCCCTGGCGGCGATCGCCGACGACGTCGCCAAAGGCAAAGCACAGCGCGGCCGGGATCAAAAAGATCGCCAGCATTTGCACTATGTTGCTCAGCGCCGTCGGGTTTTCAAACGGGTGCGATGAGTTGGCGTTAAAGAACCCGCCGCCGTTAGTACCCAGCATTTTGATCGCTTCCTGCGAAGCGACCGGCCCCATTGGCAGCGACTGATGCACGCCTTCCAGCGTGGTGAAGGCCTGATACGGCAGAAAGTTTTGCGGCACGCCCTGCTGAATAAAGAACACGGCGATCAGCAGTGAAATCGGCAGCAGCAGCCATAGGGTAATGCGGGTGAGATCGACCCAGGCGTTGCCAAGGGTGCTGACCTGCTGACGCGACCAGGCGCGGGTGAAGGCAAAAATCACCGCGATGCCGGTTGCCGCCGACAGGAAGTTTTGCACCGTCAGACCAGCCATCTGGCTGAGGTAGCTCAGGGTACTTTCTCCGGCATAGGCCTGCCAGTTGGTGTTGCTGACGAAACTCACCGCCGTATTCAGCGCCAGATCCCATGAGAGGCCGGGAAGATGCTGAGGGTTGAGCGGCAGTGCGCCCTGAGACATCAGCAGGGCGAACAGCCCCACCAGCCCTACGCCATTAAACAGCAGAATGGCGAGCAGATACTGGCACCAGTTCATCTCCTGGGGACGAATCCCCGAGAGCCGCCAAATGCCGCGCTCAATGCCGGCAAGCACCGGCAGCGGGGTATCGTTGATCATTCTGGCCAGCAACGTCCCCGTCGGGCGAGCCAGCACCATCAGCAGCAGAAGAAAACTGGCGATAAGTAAAAATCCTTGTGCGGCCATCAGAATGCCTCCGCATTTATCAGGGCATAGACCAAATAGGCCAGCAACAGGAATACCAGCGCCACGCCAGCAATTACGCCTGCACTCACAATCCACCTCCGGGTGTTTTTACGATTTACCCGGAGGATAGAAATTCTGGTGCAAAGATTTTGCAAAAATCAGAACCGGCGGTGTAAAAAAAATATAAAAATCAGCAAAACCACAAATTAACCAATGATTAGTATTAATTTAACTTTTTTGTAACTCAATTACCGGATGAATGTAAATAAAGACGAAACGAGCTGTTTTTAGTGGTCGGATGAGTAGTAAAATTACATACAAAGCGGTATTATTTTAGCCAGAGATACATTGACACTTTACCGGCGTCGCTTGCCGGCCTGACTAAGGGAGAGAAATTATGGCGTTGTATAAAACTTATCCTGCTCACGTTGTCTTTTTACGTCGTGCTTTCGCCGTCGTGGCTGGCGTAGCAGCACTTCCGGTGATGCTGTTCTGGAAAGACCGGGCCCGCTATTACAGCTGGCTGCACCGCGTATGGGCAAAAACCAGCGAACAGCCGGTGTGGATGGCGCAGGCTGAAAAAGCCGCCGCTGACTTTTACTGATCGCGCCTCCCAGACTGCATAACCGCCGGTTCTCCGGCGGTTTTTTTTTGCCCGGTCAGACGACCTCTGCTTGCGCCTGCGTGCCTCCTGCAACACTCTATATCTGAATTTCCTGATGCTTCCCTCGCGGGCTACGTACCCGGCCGGGAGGTATCGAATCCATGAATGTTACTGATTGCAGGAGTTTTATGGCCACTCATCTGGTTTGGTTTCGCGCTGACCTACGTATCCATGACAACCTGGCGCTTGCCGCCGCCTGTCGCGATCCGCATGCCCGCGTGCTGGCGCTGTTTATCGCCACGCCGGGCCAGTGGCATCAGCACGGTATGGCGCCGCGGCAGGCGGCATTTATCGTCCGCCATCTGCGTAGCCTGCAGTCAGCTCTTGCCGAGCGAGGAATTGCGTTGCAGGTGGCGGAGGCGGAGGATTTTTCGGCCAGCGTCCAGCTGCTGGCTGACTATTGCGCGCAGCAGCAGGTCAGCCACCTGTTTTATAACTACCAGTACGAAATCAACGAGCGTCAGCGCGATGCGGCGGTGGAAAAGCGGCTGAGCGGCGTGGTATGTCACGGGTTTGACGATGCGCTTTTACTGTCCCCAGGCAGCGTGCTGACCGGGAATCACGAAATGTATAAGGTGTTTACGCCCTTTAAAAATGCCTTTCTCCGTCGACTGCGCGAGGCGCTGCCGGAGTGCGTGGCCGCACCGACGGTACGTGGTCACGGCCCCCTGACGCCAGCGCCGCTGCCGGAGATCCGCTATCCGCAGGAGGCTTTTGATCCCCACCTTTTTGCCGACGATGAGAAAACGGCTATCGCCCGACTGCGCCGTTTCTGCCAGCAAAAAGCCGCAGATTATGACCAGCAGCGTGATTTCCCCGCCAGGGAAGGCACCAGCCGGCTGTCGCCATGTCTGGCCGTAGGCGTTCTTTCCCCGCGCCAGTGCCTGCATCGACTGCTGGCTGAGCAGCCGGCGGCGCTCGACGGTGAAGCAGGCTCCGTCTGGCTAAACGAACTGATCTGGCGGGAGTTTTACCGACATTTGATGGTGTTCTACCCGGACTTATGCAAAGGTCGCCCGTTCATTGCCTGGACCGATAACGTGACATGGCGTGACGATGTGCAAGGATTAGAGGCGTGGCAAGCCGGGAAAACGGGTTTTCCGATCGTCGATGCCGCGATGCGCCAGCTCAATGCCACGGGCTGGATGCATAACCGGCTGCGGATGATTACCGCCAGTTTTCTGGTCAAGGACCTGCGTATCGACTGGCGCGCGGGCGAGCGCTATTTTATCAACCAGCTGATTGATGGCGACCTGGCGGCGAATAACGGCGGGTGGCAGTGGGCAGCGTCGACAGGCACCGACGCCGCCCCTTATTTTCGTATATTTAATCCGACCACCCAGGGAGAGAAGTTCGATAAGGCCGGGACATTTATTCGGCAGTGGCTGCCAGAGCTGGCCGATGTCCCTGATAACGCGCTGCATCAGCCGTGGATCTGGGCCGATAAACAGAGGGTGAGCCTGAACTATCCGCGTCCGCTGGTCGATCACAAGCAGGCGCGACTGGAGACGTTGGCGGCCTGGGAGGCCGCCAGTAAAAGCCTTACTCCACGGCCAGGGCGCGGGTCCTGACCCGCAGGGCGTGATACAGCCAGATTATCAGCACCAGGCCGACACAGGCTAAAGCCCCCCAGGTGATTTGGCTGAACACGTTGATATAGGCATCAATGGCGTAGCTGGTCGCACCGGCTTCATCGAACGCACCCTGTGCTGTCTGGTCGGCAATCACGCCGGCCAGATAGTTGGCGATGGCGCCGGAGAGCAGCATATAGATGCCGGTCAGCACGCCGGTCACGCCGGGGATTTCGATACGGGTGATTTGCGACATCGCCACCGGGTCGATAAACAGTTCGGCAAAGCCCATTACCGCGAGGCCCAGTACCATCAGCGGCATCGACGATTGTCCGTAGGCGGCCGACCAGCGTGCGCTCAGGGTCAGAATGCAGAAGCCGGCGCTCATTAGCCCCAGACCCAGCGCAAATTTACCCCAGATCCGCACGGTACGGTTGCCGTTGATATTCTCTTTCACCAGCCAGGCCAGCACCATTCCGCAGAGCATGACCGCAAAGGCGTTCACCGACTGGAACATCGCGGTCGGGACCTCATAACTCATGATATGCCGGTTCACGAAGCGGTCGATATACAGGCTGATGGAGCTGCCGCCCTGCTGAGCGAAAGCCCAGAACAGCAGGCTGAATCCGGTCAGGACGATAATGAGTCGCAGGTCTCGACGCTGTTTGGCCGTCTCTGCCCGCCGATAAATTCTGGCCAGTACCACCAGGCCGACAATCGTCGCCACGATCAGCGCATAGACCGACCACTCCTGCCAGAACAGCACGGTGATCAGCAGCGGGGCCACGATCAGCAGAACCAGCAGCCAGCCCCAGTTGGGCAGCATAAAGCGGCGCGCGCAGAGCGCCTGGCGATTGACGCCCGAGGTGTGACGGAAATGGCGACTGCCGCAGAGGAAAATCACCAGTCCGGCAATCATCCCGACGGCGGCGAGGGCGAAGCCCATGGCCCAGCTGTACTCTTCCTGCACATATCCGCAGGCGATGGGGGCGACGATCGAGCCGATATTCCCCGCCGCATACATCAGCGAGAAGCCGCCATCGCGGCGTGGATCGGTGGGTTCGTACAGCTCTCCCAACAGGCAGCTGACGTTGGATTTAAACAATCCGTAGCCGCAGACGATGATGGCGAGCGACAGATAGAGGAAGGTTGGCGCAATTTCGCTGGCACCCAACACCAAATGGCCAATGGCCATCAACAACGCGCCGAGCATCACCGCCATTCGGTTGCCGAGGAGCTTATCGGCCAGGAAACCGCCGAGAATCGGCGTGACGTAGACCAGAGAGCAGTATGCGCTGAAGAGGGCGTAGGCGTGGCTATCGTCGTACTTAAGCTGATTGGTGAGATACAAAATCAGCAGCGCCCGCATCCCGTAAAAACTGAAGTATTCCCAAATTTGCAGCGCGACGACGTAATAGATTGCGCGCGGTTGCGATGATTGTCTGTTCATGTAACGCCTGGTTCCTGCCGTAAAACGAAAGTCGATCTTTCTGCATGAATAGCGGTTTAGCAGTGTTATTCATGGCCTTAAAGGCTTTCTGGTTATTTAATATGCTTTTATAATGCATAAATATACACGAATGCATCACGGGGTGGGTAGACAAATTGCGGGATTAAGCTAAAAGTCAAACGAGCGTCTCTCACGCAGAGGCTATCGACGATCTACGCGGATACCGCTATGTTATGCCTGTGCACAAAATGATGACCTGATGGAGCGGCAATGAAAAATAGCGAACTGGAACAACTGATTAACGAAAAGCTCAATAGCGCGACATTCAGCGACTACGCGCCAAATGGCCTTCAGGTGGAAGGGCGTGAGACGGTGCAAAAAATTGTCACCGGCGTCACCGCCAGCCAGGCGCTGTTGGACGAGGCCGTGCGCCTGCAGGCAGATGCGGTGATCGTCCATCATGGTTATTTCTGGAAAGGTGAATCGCCGGTGATTCGCGGCATTAAGCGCCAGCGCCTGAAGACGCTGCTGGCAAATGATATCAACCTCTATGGCTGGCATCTGCCGCTGGATGCCCACCCGGAGCTGGGGAATAACGTCCAGCTGGCGCAGCTGCTGGGGATCACCGTCATGGGGGAAATTGAGCCGCTGGTCCCGTGGGGAGAGCTGTCGATGCCGGTTTCCGGGCTGGAGCTGGCTTCGTGGATTGAGGCGCGCCTGGGGCGCAAGCCGCTGTGGTGCGGTGATACCGGGCCAGATAAAGTGGCCCGTGTCGCCTGGTGTACCGGCGGCGGCCAGAGCTTTATTGACAGCGCCGCTCGCTTTGGCGTCGATGCGTTTATTACCGGCGAAGTCTCGGAGCAAACTGTCCACTCCGCGCGCGAGCAGTCCCTGCATTTTTATGCTGCCGGACACCATGCCACCGAACGCGGCGGTATTCGCGCGTTGAGCGAATGGCTGACGGAAAATACCGATCTGGATGTGACCTTTATTGATATTCCCAACCCGGCCTGATGAGAGAGAAAGAAAAGTGCAGCGAGCGCGTTGTTACATGTTAGGCGAAACCGCCGTGGTTCTGGAGCTCGAACCCCCGGTCACGCTGGAAAGTCAAAAGCGTATCTGGCGCCTGGCTCAGAGACTGGCGGATCACGAAGAGGTCCTGGATGCGATACCGGGGATGAACAATATTACCGTGGTCCTGCGCCATCCGCAGGAGATGGCATGGGATGCGATTGAGCAGTTGCAGCGCTGGTGGGAGGAGAGCGAGGCGCTTGAGCCACAGTCGCGGCTGATGACCATTCCGGTTATCTACGGCGGCGAAGACGGCCCCGACCTGGCGAATGTGGCGCTTCACAGCGGGTTGACTGAACAGCAGGTTGTCGAACTGCACGCCTCCGTCGAGTACGTGGTGTGGTTTCTTGGTTTCCAGCCGGGATTTCCTTATCTCGGCGGACTGCCGGAGCGTTTAGCTATGCCGCGACATGCGGAACCGCGTCTGCGGGTCCCCGCCGGCTCTGTCGGCATCGGCGGCGCGCAAACCGGCGTGTATCCGCTGGCGACTCCGGGTGGATGGCAGCTGCTGGGCCGTACGCCGCTGGCGCTCTTTGATCCCACGCGTCAGGAGCCCGTGCTGCTGCGTTCCGGCGATCGAGTCCGCTTTGTGCCGCAAAAGGAGGGGGTATGTTGAAGATGATCCGCGCCGGAATGTACTCTTCGGTACAGGATGGCGGACGTGAAGGACAGCGACAGTCGGGGATCAGTCTCTGCGGTGCGCTGGATAAACCCTCGCTGGTGATTGCTAACCTGCTGGTCGGCAACGCGGGAAATGCTGCCGCGCTGGAGATTACGCTCGGCCAGGTGGATATTCAGTTTGAACGTGACTGCTGGTTTGCGCTGACCGGTGCCGCCTGTGAAGCAATGCTGGACGGCGAGCCGGTATGGGTCGGCTGGCGAATGGCGGCGAAGGCCGGGCAGCATCTGGTGCTTAAAACCCCGCAGTATGGGATCCGCAGCTATCTGGCGGTAGCCGGGGGCATTGACGTTCCGGAGGTGCTCGGTTCGCGCTGTACCGATCTGAAAGTCGGCATTGGCGGCCTTGAAGGGCGACGCCTGCAGGATGGCGATCGGCTGAAGCTGGGAAAAGCGTCCCGACGATTCAGTACGTCGCGGGGCGTTAAGTCACTGCCGATCGGCAATCGCATCCGCGCGTTGCCGGGGCCGGAGTACCATGAATTTGATCGGGCCTCGCAAGGGGCGTTCTGGCGTTCCCCCTGGCAGCTTAGCGCCCAGAGCAACCGGATGGGATATCGTCTGCAGGGCCAACCGCTTACGCGCACCACCCATCGCGAAATGTTTTCGCACGGCCTGCTGCCGGGGGTGGTACAGGTTCCGCATAACGGTCAGCCGATTGTCTTGATGAACGATGCGCAGACCACCGGCGGCTATCCGCGAATCGCCTGCATTATCGACGCTGATATGTACCAGCTGGCGCAAATTCCGCTAGGCCAGCCGATTCATTTTGTTCCGTGCACGCTGGAAGAGGCGTTGAAAGCACGTGCGGATCAGCAGCGCTATCTGGAACAACTGGCATGGAGACTGAGCGATGATCATTGATTTAAATGCCGATCTGGGGGAAGGCTGTGCGAGCGATAGCGCGTTGTTACAGCTGGTCTCCTCCGCCAATATCGCCTGCGGTTTTCATGCCGGCGATGCGTTACTGATGCATAAATGCGTGCGCGAGGCGTTGAAAAACGGCGTGGCCGTCGGGGCGCATCCCAGCTTTCCCGATCGGGATAATTTTGGCCGCACCGCAATGCAGCTGCCGCCGGAGACGGTCTATGCCCAGATGCTGTATCAGATTGGTGCGCTGGCGGCGATCGTGCGCGCGGAAGGCGGCGAACTGAAGCACGTGAAGCCGCACGGTATGCTCTACAACCAGGCGGCAAAAGAGGCGCCGCTGGCCGATGCGATTGCCCGGGCTGTGCGAGATTTCGATCCTGCGCTGATCCTGGTCGGGCTGGCCGGCAGCGAATTAATTCGCGCCGGACAACATTACAAGTTGGTCACGCGGCAGGAGGTCTTTGCCGATCGCGGGTACCTGGCTGACGGTAGCCTGGTGCCGCGTTCACAGCCCGGGGCACTTATCGACAGCGAAGAGCAGGCGTTGGCGCAGACCCTGGAAATGGTGCAGCATAATCGGGTACGCAGTCTCACCGGTGAATGGGCGCATGTTATCGCTGACACCGTGTGTCTTCACGGTGACGGTGAACATGCGCTGGATTTTGCGCGCCGTTTGCGTGCGGCTTTTGCCGGACGCAATATTCAGGTCAGCGCGGAAACAGAAGAATAAAACAATAATTATTAAGGCATTACAGCACTCACAACAACACTCACAACTAACAGGACGTTATCATGGGAGAAGCGATATCTCTCTGGCCGCTGATCGGCATTGCCGTGATTGTGGTCGGATTTGTTTTGCGTTTTAATCCGGTTTTAGTGGTCATTATCTCTGGAATTGTTACCGGCGTGGCGGCGCAAATGCCCATCGCCACCATTCTGGAAAAGCTGGGGGAGGGGTTTCTTAACACCCGCAACCTGCCATTTATTCTCTTGCTGCCGCTGGCGGTCATTGGGCTACTTGAACGGCATGGCCTGAAAGAGCGCGCCCAGGCGTGGATCGCGAAGATCCACAGCGCCACCGCCGGACGTCTGCTGATCGTCTACCTGTTCGTGCGCGAAGCGACGGCTGCGCTGGGGTTAACCAGCCTGGGGGGCCATCCGCAAATGGTGCGTCCGCTGCTGGCGCCGATGGCGGAAGGGGCGGCGGAAAAAACGTTAGGTCCGCTTCCCGGCAGCATTCGCTATCGCTTACGCGCGATGTCGGCGGCGACGGACAACGTCGGCCTGTTCTTTGGCGAAGACATTTTCGTCGCCTTCGGCGCCATCATCTTTATGCACAACTTTATGCTGGAGTCCGGTGGGATCCAGACCGAACCGTTGCATATTGCCCTGTGGGGGATCCCGACGGCGATTTGCGCCTTCGCGATCCATTCCGCGCGTCTGTGGCGACTCGATCGTCACCTGCAGCGCGAGCTGGATAAACTGAACGCCGCCGCACAGGCGAAAGGCGGTGTCGCATGAATTTTCAACAAACCTGGCTCTACTGGCTGGCGGGTGTCGTTCTGCTGGTGGTCGCGGTCATGTCATGGCGCGACAAAAGCAACCCTCGTCGCCTGACCACCGGCCTGTTCTGGGGGCTGTACGGTCTGCTGTTCCTGCTTGGCGACTGGACTTATCAGCTGGTAGACGACAAGCGCTCGGTCAATATTGCCGTCGGCGTTGCCGTCGTGGCGCTGGCGCTGATCGCCGGTTTTGGCGGTGTCAGGCTGGGTAGCTATCACCAGCGCACCGAGGAAGAGCGAACCGCCAGCGCGACCCGCCTGGGTAACCGACTGTTTTATCCGGCGCTGGCTATTCCGGTTGTCACGGTGATCGGGGTGCTGCTGTTTAATAACCTGCCATCGTGGCAAGTCCGGGTGTTTGGCCCGGGTAATCATGCCACGCTGATTACGCTGTTTTCGATGACCGCCGGGACGCTGATCGGCCTGATGATGGCGATTCGCATGACCCGGGAAAAGGTCGCGCAGCCGCTGCAGGAGGCGCGTCGTCTGCTGGATTCGGTAGGCTGGGCGTTTATTTTGCCGCAGATCCTGGCGGTGCTGGGGCTGCTGTTTACCACTGCCGGAGTGGGTAACAGTATTGCCTGGCTCACCGAGCATTATCTGGCGGTGGACAGCCGCTTTGTCGCTGTGGCGGTCTACACCATCGGCATGGCGCTGCTGACGATGGTCATGGGCAATGCGTTTGCCGCCTTCCCGATTGTCACGGCAGGGATTGGTATTCCGATTCTGGTGCTTCAGCACGGCGGTAATCCGGCGGTGATGGCGGCGATCGGTATGTTCTCCGGCTACTGCGGCACCCTGATGACGCCGATGGCGGCAAACTTCAACATCGTGCCGGCGGCGCTGCTGGAACTGCCGGATAAAAATGCGGTGATTAAGGCTCAGATTCCGACCGGCGTACTGCTGCTGATCGTCAACGTATTTCTACTCTATTTCCTGATGTTCCTGTAAGGAGGAAAGATGGCGGGCGTATTAATCACCGGGTTTGAACCCTTTGGCGGTGAGGCGGTGAACCCTTCATGGGAAGTGGTGAAGCAGCTTGATGGCGCGATGGTGGCCGGTGAGCGCGTGGTCGCGCGACAGCTGCCCTGTGTATTTGGTGAGGCCCTGACGGCGCTGTATGCGGCGCTGGATGAGCATCAACCGGTGTTAACGATAGCGGTCGGGCAGGCGGGTGGTCGTGTCGATATTACCGTCGAACGTGTCGCGATAAACGTCGATGATGCGCGTATTCCCGATAATAAAGGCCAGCAGCCGGTTGACGTGCCGGTAGTGGCCGACGGTCCGGCGGCCTGGTTCAGCAGCCTGCCGGTGAAAGCAATTGTCGCGGCGCTGCGCGAGCAGGGCATACCGGCATCGGTGTCGCAAACGGCGGGGACATTCGTCTGCAACCATGTGATGTATGGTCTGCTGCATGCATTAAACGGGCGAAGCGGGGCAAAAGGCGGCTTTATCCATATTCCGTACCTCCCGGAGCAGGCGGCCGCCCATCCGGGTGAGGCGAGTATGGCGGTACAAACGGTCCGTGCGGCGCTGGAGACGGCGATTGCCGTCTCCCTGCGCCAGGAGGGGGATGTGAAAATTGTCGGCGGTGCGACGCACTAACAGAAGGACGCTATTATGCCGGAAGGTCCGGAGATCCGCCGCGCGGCGGATAGCCTGGAGGCGGCGGTCAAAGGCGAACCTCTTACCGATGTCTGGTTCGCTTTTCCGCAGCTACAGGTGTATCAGGCTCCGCTGGTGGGCCAGCGGGTAACCCACATAGAAACCCGCGGCAAAGCGCTGCTGACGCATTTCTCCGGCGGGTTGACGCTCTACAGTCATAATCAGCTGTACGGCGTCTGGCGCGTGGTGGAGGCGGGCGAACAGCCGGTCAGCAACCGCGTGCTGCGGGTCAGGCTGCAGACGGCGGAGAAGGCGATTTTGCTCTATAGCGCGTCGGATATCGCTATTCTGACGCCGGAGCAGCTGGCTACCCATCCGTTTTTATTGCGGGTTGGACCCGATGTGCTGGATATGACGCTGACCGCGGAATCGGTCAAAGCTCGCCTGCTGTCGGCCAGATTCCGCCGACGGCAGTTTTCCGCTTTGTTGCTGGATCAGGCGTTTCTGGCCGGACTGGGAAACTATTTACGGGTGGAGATTCTCTGGCAGGTCGGGTTGAGCGGGCGGCATAACGCATCGGCGCTCGATGATAAGCAGCTCGACGCCCTGGCCCATGCGCTGCTGGATATTCCGCGCCTGTCGTATCGCACCCGCGGGGCGGTGGATGAGAATAAACATCATGGCGCGCTGTTCCGCTTTAACGTTTTCCATCGTGATGGCGAAATCTGCGAGCGCTGCGGCGGGATTATCGAGAAAACGATGCTCGCGTCGCGACCGTTTTACTGGTGTCCGGGGTGCCAGCATTAGCGATATGTTGTTCGCTTTTTAAGCTATCGTGCCCGTCTTTCGTGCCGGGCGTTTACGGGTCGGTTGACCAATCCGGCAGTGGTGTGGCAGTGGTGTAAGAGTCAGTTATCTCAATGAGATTGCCGATTTTTTATGCGACGCTGTCAGGTTTTCAACATCTTTGCAGGAGTTTCTGTCCCGTCGTTCGCTGTTAAGCCAGGGATGTTGTTTTTACGCTGGTTTGTGCGAAAGGGGTCTATCGCGTGGGTTCCGTGGAGTATATCGTTCACTTTTGTGGCATGTTCCGTTCACGGTGAATCCGCCACTTTTCTTACGCCCGCTGCGGGTGAACGGCATGGGGGGCGTTTCGCTCGCCCCCCATGCCCCCCCGGCATTGCGCTGAAAACGGCCGCTACGCGGTATGCTCCACTCCGGCTTCATCTGGCGGACCGGGCCGGACTCGACGTCCCTGTCTCGACCGATCCTCTGACCACCGTCCTGGCGGTCAGTCCTGGATGTGCGCCTGCGTTCCCGCCCGTTCACCTGTCGCGCAGGAAACAGTCGCGTGCGGAACCTCACGTGAACGGAATATTCCACAGAACACATGCCCCGAAGTACGAAAATTACTTTCGCGCCAACCACCGTTTACCGGCATCGCCCTGGTCCACGATAAACAAAAAAAAGCTGGCCACCTTAAGTGGCCAGCATGACGTTCGCAGACGCGTTTTTTGTCTTCAGGATCGAACTTAGCCTTTGGCCACGTCGGATTTGAAGTCGCGTTTTTCGTAGCCGGTATACAGCTGACGCGGACGCGCGATTTTCATGCCGTCGCTGTGCATTTCGTTCCAGTGAGCAATCCAGCCTACGGTACGCGCCATCGCGAAGATAACGGTAAACATGGAGGACGGAATACCCATCGCTTTCAGAATGATACCGGAGTAGAAATCGACGTTCGGGTAGAGTTTCTTCTCGATGAAGTACGGGTCGTTGAGCGCGATGTGCTCAAGTTCCATGGCCACTTCCAGCAGATCGTCTTTGGTGCCCAGTTCTTTCAGCACTTCATGGCAGGTTTCACGCATTACGGTGGCGCGCGGGTCGTAGTTTTTGTACACGCGGTGGCCGAAGCCCATCAGACGGAAAGAGTCGTTTTTGTCTTTCGCGCGACGGACAAATTCCGGAATGTGCTCAACGGAACTGATCTCTTCCAGCATCTTCAGCGCAGCTTCGTTCGCGCCACCGTGCGCCGGTCCCCACAGGGAGGCGATGCCCGCAGCGATACAGGCGAACGGGTTCGCGCCAGAAGAACCTGCGGTACGGACGGTGGAGGTGGATGCGTTCTGTTCGTGGTCAGCGTGCAGGATCAGGATACGGTCCATGGCGCGTTCCAGTACCGGGTTAACCTCGTAGGTTTCACACGGCGTGGAGAACATCATATTCAGGAAGTTGCCCGCGTAAGAGAGGTCGTTGCGCGGATAAACGAAAGGCTGGCCGATTGAATATTTGTAACACATTGCTGCCATTGTCGGCATTTTGGACAGCAGGCGATAGGCGGCGATTTCACGGTGGCGCGGATTGTTGACATCCAGGGAGTCGTGATAGAACGCGGCCAGCGCGCCGGTGATACCACACATCACCGCCATCGGGTGAGAGTCACGGCGAAACGCGTGGAACAGACGGGTAATCTGCTCGTGGATCATGGTGTGGCGGGTAACGATGGTCTTGAATTCGTTGTACTGTTCCTGGTTCGGCTTTTCACCGTTCAGCAGGATGTAACACACTTCGAGGTAGTTGGACTCGGTCGCTAACTGATCGATCGGGAAACCACGGTGGAGCAGGATACCTTCATCACCATCGATAAAGGTGATTTTAGATTCACATGATGCGGTGGAAGTGAAACCAGGGTCAAAGGTGAATACGCCTTTTGATCCAAGACTACGAATATCAATAACATCCTGACCGAGCGTGCCCTTTAGCACATCCAGTTCAATAGCAGTATCACCGCCTAGGGTGATTTTTGCTTTAGCATCAGACATTTATGGTCTCCTTAGCGCCTTTATTGCGTAAGACTGCCGGGTGTGGATTTGCCTTCGGCCCGTGCCTGACTACGTTACCAGTTTGTTATGTTGCACACAGCTCTGCGTCAGCGGAAATTGCAGGGTACAGAGCAAAGGCGCTTGATGGTACGTCTTCAGCCTACGACGAAACAGCAGCAAATCAGCGTTTTAGCAGTCCGAATTTAAAAATCTGTATACCACTAATAACTGTCCTGATTACATCGGTCAATACCATCACACTGTTGCATAACTTATTCTCAGGTGAAAGAGTGACCCCATAACTTTTGAGCATTATTGCATTTATCTGGTAATGGTTGTAACAAGAATGTTTAATATTTGTCAAATCAGGTGATTAAAATTTAAAATAATGTTGTTATCGTGACATCGATCACTGTTCCGGACAAAACCCGACAAACTATATGTAGGTTAATTGTAATGATTTTGTGAACGGCCTATACTGCCGCCAGGTCTCCGGAACACCCTGCAATCCCGAGCCACCCAGCGTTGTCTGGTCACGTTTTAGCTCTTGAAAAGGGGTTTTATCATGACCACAGGTTATAGAAAGGACGCTGTCTGACCCGCAAGCAGACCGGAGGAAGGAAACAATAAGAACAGCATGTGGGCGTTATTCATGGTAAGAAATGTGAAAAAACAAAGACCTGTCAATCTGGATCTGCAAACGATCCGGTTCCCAATCACAGCGATAGCGTCCATTCTCCATCGCGTTTCCGGTGTGATCACCTTCGTGGCGGTCGGGATTCTGCTTTGGTTGCTGGGCACCAGCCTTTCCTCTCCAGAAGGTTTCCTCGTTGCGTCTTCCATCATGGATAGCTTCTTTGTGAAGTTCATCATGTGGGGCATCCTGACCGCGCTGGCATACCACGCCGTTGTCGGTATCCGCCACCTGTTGATGGATTTTGGCTACCTGGAAGAAACCCTCGAAGTAGGGACACGCTCCGCTAAGATTTCTTTTGTTATTACTGTCGTGCTTTCACTTCTCGCAGGAGTCCTCGTATGGTAAGCAACGCCTCAGCACTGGGACGCAACGGCGTACATGACTTCATTCTGGTTCGTGCTACCGCCATCGTTCTGACCCTTTACATCATCTACATGGTCGGCTTTTTTGCCACCACCGGTGAAATTTCCTGGGAAGTCTGGACGGGCTTTTTCTCCTCCGCATTCACTAAAGTCTTCACCCTGTTAGCCCTCGTGTCCATTCTGATTCACGCCTGGATCGGGATGTGGCAGGTGTTGACGGACTACGTTAAACCGCTGGCTGTACGCTTAATTCTGCAACTGGTTATCGTTGTTGCGCTGGTGGCTTACGTTCTTTATGGATTTGTTGTGGTGTGGGGTGTGTGATGAAATTGCCTGTCAGAGAATTTGATGCAGTTGTGATTGGTGCCGGTGGCGCAGGTATGCGCGCGGCGCTGCAAATTTCCCAGAGCGGCCAGACCTGTGCGCTGCTCTCTAAAGTGTTCCCTACCCGTTCCCATACCGTTTCCGCGCAGGGTGGCATCACCGTGGCGCTCGGTAATACCCATGAAGATAACTGGGAATGGCATATGTATGACACGGTGAAAGGCTCCGATTATATCGGTGACCAGGACGCCATCGAATATATGTGTAAGACCGGCCCGGAAGCGATTCTGGAGCTTGACCATATGGGGCTGCCGTTCTCCCGCCTGGAGAATGGCACCATTTATCAGCGTCCGTTTGGCGGCCAGTCGAAAAACTTCGGCGGCGAACAGGCGGCACGTACCGCTGCGGCGGCTGACCGTACCGGTCACGCGCTGCTGCATACCCTTTATCAGCAGAACCTGAAAAACCACACCACCATTTTCTCCGAGTGGTATGCGCTGGATCTGGTGAAAAACGCCGATGGCGCGGTGGTAGGTTGTACCGCGCTGTGCATCGAGACCGGTGAAGTGGTTTACTTCAAAGCCCGTGCGACCGTGCTGGCAACCGGTGGCGCAGGCCGTATCTACCAGTCCACAACTAACGCCCATATCAACACCGGTGACGGCGTCGGGATGGCGATTCGCGCCGGCGTGCCGGTGCAGGATATGGAAATGTGGCAGTTCCACCCGACCGGTATCGCCGGTGCGGGGGTTCTGGTGACAGAAGGCTGCCGCGGCGAAGGCGGTTATCTGCTGAACAAACACGGCGAGCGCTTTATGGAGCGTTATGCCCCGAATGCGAAAGACCTGGCGGGTCGTGACGTGGTGGCGCGTTCCATCATGATCGAAATCCGTGAAGGTCGCGGCTGTGACGGCCCGTGGGGCCCGCATGCGAAGCTGAAACTGGACCACCTGGGGAAAGAGGTTCTGGAATCCCGTCTGCCGGGCATCCTGGAGCTTTCACGTACCTTCGCCCACGTCGACCCGGTGAAAGAGCCGATTCCGGTTATCCCAACCTGCCACTACATGATGGGCGGAATTCCGACCAAAGTGACCGGTCAGGCGCTGACCGTGAACGAGCAGGGCGAAGACGTGGTGATTCCTGGCCTGTTCGCCGTCGGCGAAATTGCCTGCGTATCGGTCCACGGCGCGAACCGTCTGGGCGGCAACTCCCTGCTTGACCTGGTGGTGTTCGGTCGTGCGGTCGGTCTGCATCTGCAGGAGTCGATTGCCGAGCAGGGCGATCTGCTTGACGCGACCGAAGCCGAAATCGACGCGTCCCTTGAACGTCTGAACCGCTGGAACGGTAACCGTAACGGCGAAGATCCGGTGGAAATCCGCAAAGCGCTGCAAGAGTGTATGCAGCATAACTTCTCGGTATTCCGCGAAGGCGATGCGATGGCCAAAGGGCTTGAGCAGCTGAAAGCGATCCGCGAGCGCCTGAAAAATGCGCGCCTGGATGACACCTCCAGCGAGTTCAACACCCAGCGCGTTGAGTGCCTGGAGCTGGATAACCTGATGGAAACTGCCTATGCCACCGCGGTTTCTGCAAACTTCCGTACCGAAAGCCGCGGCGCGCATAGTCGCTTCGACTTCCCGGATCGTGATGACGAAAACTGGCTGTGCCATTCCCTGTATCTGCCAGAGTCGGAATCCATGACGCGTCGTAGCGTCAATATGGAACCGAAACTGCGTCCGGCATTCCCGCCGAAGATTCGTACTTATTAATGCGGAGACAGGAAAATGAAACTAGAGTTTTCAATTTATCGTTATAACCCGGACGTTGACGATGCTCCGCGCATGCAGGATTACACCCTCGAAGCGGAAGAAGGTCGTGACATGATGCTGCTGGATGCCCTGATGCAGCTGAAAGAAAAAGACCCGTCGCTCTCATTTCGTCGTTCCTGCCGTGAAGGGGTCTGTGGCTCCGACGGTCTGAACATGAACGGTAAGAACGGTCTGGCGTGTATCACGCCGATCTCCGCGCTGAATCAGCCGGGTAAGAAAATTGTCATCCGTCCGCTGCCCGGTTTGCCGGTTATCCGCGATTTGGTTGTAGACATGGGGCAATTCTATGCACAATATGAGAAGATTAAGCCTTACTTGTTGAATAATGGGCAAAATCCTCCGGCTCGCGAGCATCTGCAGAAGCCAGAGCAGCGCGAAAAACTCGATGGTCTGTACGAGTGTATTCTTTGCGCATGTTGTTCAACCTCTTGTCCGTCGTTCTGGTGGAATCCGGACAAGTTTATCGGCCCGGCAGGTCTGCTGGCTGCGTATCGTTTCCTGATTGACAGCCGCGATACCGAAACCGACAGCCGTCTGGAAGGGTTAAGCGATGCTTTCAGCGTATTCCGCTGTCACAGCATCATGAACTGCGTCAGTGTATGTCCGAAAGGGCTTAACCCGACGCGCGCCATCGGCCATATTAAGTCGATGCTGCTGCAGCGCAGTGCGTAAGTAACCCGGTCTGTCCCGGATGGCGCTATCGCTTATCCGGGCTACCCGAAGCAGTAGCCCCGGCAGCGTTTGTGCCGCCGGGAAATGAATACCCTAAATAATTCGAGTTACAGGAAGGCGGCGACGCCGCGAATCCCCAGGAGCTTACTCAAGTAAGTGACTGGGGTGAGTGAGGAAAGCCAACGCACATGTAACTTGAAGTATGAAGGGGATGGCAGGAAATCTTTAAAAACCGCCAAATATGTACCAGTAATCAAGGCGTTCAGAGCGAGGTAAGGCGGCAACTGAACGCATCCCCGGGAGCATAGTGAACTGTGTGACCGGGGTAAGTGAAGGCAGCTAACGCAACCGCAGCCTGAACGCCGAAGATTAATGGCAGTTTTTAAAGGTTCCTTCGCGGATGCAGAAGCCACAACTCGTCCGCAACAAGTGAACCCCGGCACGCACAATTGCTGTGCGTGGTAGTTTCTACGGCGAAATAAGCATATAAATGCTTAAGGGATCACGATGCAGAACGGCGCAATGAAAGCCTGGCTGGACTCTTCTTACCTCTCTGGTTCGAACCAGAGCTGGATAGAACAGCTCTATGAAGACTTCTTAACCGATCCTGACTCTGTTGACGCCAACTGGCGTTCTATGTTCCAGCAGTTACCTGGCACCGGAGTCAAACCGGATCAATTTCATTCGAAAACGCGTGATTATTTCCGTCGACTGGCGAAGGATGCCTCACGTTACACTTCTTCGATTTCCGACCCTGATACCAATGTGAAGCAGGTTAAAGTCCTGCAGCTCATCAACGCATATCGCTTCCGTGGTCACCAGCATGCGAATCTCGATCCGCTGGGACTGTGGAAGCAAGAGAGAGTGGCGGATCTCGATCCTGCATACCACGATCTGACCGAGGCCGATTTCCAGGAAAGCTATAACGTAGGTTCATTTGCTATCGGCAAAGATACGATGAAACTGGGCGAGCTGATTGCCGCGCTCAAACAAACCTACTGCGGCGCTATCGGCGCGGAATACATGCACATCACCTCTACCGAAGAGAAACGCTGGATTCAGCAGCGTATTGAGTCGGTAGCAGGGAAAGCCAGCTTTACCGCTGACGAGAAGAAACGTTTCCTGACCGAGCTGACAGCAGCCGAAGGCCTGGAACGTTACCTCGGCGCGAAATTCCCGGGCGCCAAACGCTTCTCGCTGGAAGGCGGCGATGCGCTGATCCCGATGCTCAAAGAGATGATCCGTCACGCTGGCAAAAGCGGCACCCGTGAAGTGGTGCTCGGCATGGCGCACCGCGGTCGTCTGAACGTGCTGGTTAATGTTCTGGGCAAAAAACCGCAGGACCTGTTCGACGAGTTCGCGGGCAAGCATAAAGAACACCTCGGCACCGGTGACGTGAAGTACCACATGGGCTTCTCTTCTGACATGGAAACCGAAGGCGGCCTGGTGCACCTGGCGCTGGCGTTTAACCCGTCACACCTCGAAATCGTCAGCCCGGTGGTTATCGGGTCGGTTCGCGCGCGTCTCGATCGTCTTGATGAGCCGAGCAGCAATAAAGTGCTGCCGATTACTATCCACGGCGACGCCGCAGTGACGGGTCAGGGCGTGGTTCAGGAAACCCTGAACATGTCCAAGGCGCGTGGCTACGAAGTGGGCGGAACCGTACGTATCGTTATCAACAACCAGGTGGGCTTCACTACCTCGAACCCGCTGGATGCGCGCTCCACGCCATACTGCACCGATATCGGTAAAATGGTTCAGGCGCCGATCTTCCACGTGAACGCGGACGATCCGGAAGCCGTTGCTTTCGTTACCCGCCTGGCGCTGGATTTCCGTAATACCTTCAAACGCGATGTCTTCATCGACCTGGTGTGCTACCGCCGTCACGGCCATAACGAAGCCGACGAGCCGAGCGCAACGCAGCCGCTGATGTATCAGAAAATCAAAAAACATCCGACCCCGCGCAAAATCTACGCCGACAAACTTGAGCAGGACAAAGTGTCGACCCTGGAAGATGCGACCGAACTGGTTAACCTCTATCGTGATGCGCTGGATGCCGGCGAATGCGTGGTTGAGGAATGGCGTCCGATGAACCTGCATTCCTTTACCTGGTCACCGTACCTCAACCACGAGTGGGATGAGAGCTACCCGAGTAAAGTCGAGATGAAACGTCTGCAGGAGCTGGCTAAACGCATCAGCACCGTGCCGGACAGCATTGAAATGCAGTCTCGCGTGGCGAAGATTTATGGCGATCGCCAGGCGATGGCCGCCGGCGAGAAGCTGTTCGACTGGGGTGCGGCGGAAAACCTGGCTTACGCCACGCTGGTTGATGAAGGGATTCCGATTCGCCTGTCCGGTGAAGACTCCGGTCGCGGTACGTTCTTCCACCGCCATTCCGTGATTCATAACCAGGTGAACGGTTCGACCTACACGCCACTGCAGCATGTGCATAACGGCCAGGAGCATTTCAAAGTCTGGGACTCCGTGCTTTCTGAAGAAGCGGTGCTGGCGTTCGAATACGGCTACGCCACTGCGGAACCGCGCACCCTGACTATCTGGGAAGCGCAGTTCGGTGACTTTGCTAACGGCGCTCAGGTGGTGATCGATCAGTTCATCAGCTCCGGCGAGCAGAAGTGGGGCCGGATGTGTGGCCTGGTCATGCTGCTGCCGCACGGCTACGAAGGCCAGGGCCCGGAGCACTCCTCCGCGCGTCTGGAACGCTATCTGCAGCTGTGTGCTGAACAGAATATGCAGGTTTGTGTGCCATCGACTCCGGCTCAGGTTTACCACATGCTGCGTCGTCAGGCGCTGCGCGGTATGCGTCGTCCGCTGGTGGTGATGTCGCCGAAATCTCTGCTGCGCCATCCGCTGGCGGTCTCCAGCCTGGACGAACTGGCGAACGGCACCTTCCTGCCGGCCATCGGTGAAATCGATGACCTCGACCCGAAAGCGGTGAAGCGTGTTGTCCTGTGCTCTGGTAAGGTTTATTACGATCTGCTGGAACAACGCCGTAAGAACGACCAAAAAGATGTCGCTATCGTGCGTATAGAGCAGCTCTATCCGTTCCCGCATCAGGCGGTACAGGAAGCGCTGAAGCCTTACGCTCACGTGCATGATTTTGTCTGGTGCCAGGAAGAACCGCTCAACCAGGGCGCGTGGTACTGCAGCCAGCATCACTTCCGCGAAGTGATTCCGTTTGGGGCCTCTCTGCGTTACGCAGGCCGCCCGGCCTCCGCCTCTCCGGCGGTAGGGTATATGTCCGTTCACCAGAAACAGCAACAAGATCTGGTCAATGACGCGCTGAACGTCGATTAATTAAAGGATACATAATGAGTAGCGTAGATATTCTGGTTCCCGATCTGCCTGAGTCCGTAGCTGACGCGACGGTTGCGACCTGGCATAAAAAACCGGGCGATAGCGTCCAGCGTGATGAAGTGCTGGTGGAAATCGAAACTGACAAAGTGGTACTGGAAGTACCGGCTTCAGCGGACGGCATTCTGGATGCAGTGCTGGAAGACGAAGGTGCAACCGTACTTTCTCGCCAGATCCTCGGTCGCCTGCGTGAAGGCAACAGCGCGGGTAAAGAGTCCGCGGCGAAAGCCGACGCTAAAGAGTCCACCCCGGCTCAGCGTCAGCAGGCCTCTCTGGAAGAGCAGAGCAATGATGCCCTCAGCCCGGCGATTCGCCGTCTGCTGGCTGAACACAACCTCGATGCCGCAGCCATTAAAGGCACCGGCGTCGGCGGCCGCCTGACCCGTGAAGATGTTGAGAAACATCTGGCGGCGGCACCGGCTAAAACCGAAGCCAAAGCGCCTGCCGCTGCGGCAGCACCGGTTGCGCAACTGGGCCACCGTTCTGAAAAACGCGTTCCGATGACCCGCCTGCGCAAACGCGTTGCCGAGCGTCTGCTGGAAGCGAAGAACTCCACCGCCATGCTGACGACCTTCAACGAAGTCAACATGAAGCCGATTATGGATCTGCGTAAGCAGTACGGCGATGCCTTCGAAAAACGTCACGGTATCCGTCTGGGCTTTATGTCCTTCTACGTGAAAGCCGTGGTTGAAGCGCTGAAACGCTATCCGGAAGTGAACGCCTCTATCGATGGCGATGATGTGGTGTATCACAACTACTTCGACGTCAGCATGGCGGTCTCTACGCCGCGCGGTCTGGTGACTCCGGTTCTGCGTGATGTTGACCTGCTGGGCATGGCGGATATCGAAAAGAATATTAAAGAGCTGGCAGTGAAAGGCCGTGACGGCAAGCTGACCGTAGATGACCTGACCGGCGGTAACTTCACCATTACCAACGGCGGCGTATTCGGCTCTCTGATGTCCACGCCAATCATCAACCCACCGCAGAGCGCCATTCTGGGTATGCATGCCATTAAAGATCGCCCGATGGCGGTCAATGGCAAGGTAGAAATTCTGCCAATGATGTACCTGGCGCTCTCTTACGACCACCGTCTGATCGATGGACGTGAATCGGTAGGCTTCCTGGTTGCTATCAAAGAGCTGCTGGAAGACCCGACTCGTCTGCTGCTGGACGTGTAGTCAGCAAGAGTATTACCTACCGTAGGCCGGATAAGGCGTTTACGCCGCCATCCGGCGTTGATGAGATGCCTGATGGCGACGCTAGCGCGTCTTATCAGGCCTACAGGTTTAAAGATAATTATTCCCTGAAGGATGGACTGAACACATGAACTTACATGAATATCAGGCAAAACAACTGTTTGCCCGCTATGGTTTACCGGCGCCGGTGGGTTATGCCTGTACTACTCCGCGCGAAGCAGAAGAAGCCGCATCAAAAATCGGCGCGGGTCCGTGGGTAGTGAAATGTCAGGTTCACGCTGGTGGCCGCGGTAAAGCGGGCGGTGTGAAAGTAGTTAACAGTAAAGAAGACATTCGCGCATTTGCTGAGCACTGGCTGGGCAAACGCCTTGTGACCTACCAGACAGACGCCAACGGCCAGCCGGTTAACCAGATTCTGGTTGAAGCAGCGACAGATATCGCCAAAGAGCTGTATCTGGGTGCGGTTGTTGACCGTAGCTCCCGTCGCGTAGTGTTCATGGCCTCCACCGAAGGCGGCGTGGAAATCGAAAAAGTGGCGGAAGAAACCCCGCACCTGATCCACAAAATTGCGATCGATCCGCTGGCAGGCCCGATGCCTTACCAGGGACGCGAGCTGGCGTTCAAACTGGGTCTGGAAGGTAAGCAGGTTCAGCAGTTCACCAAAATCTTTATGGGTCTGGCGACTATCTTCCTGGAGCGCGACCTGGCGCTGATCGAAATTAACCCGCTGGTTATCACTAAGCAGGGCGACCTGATCTGCCTCGACGGCAAACTGGGCGCCGATGGCAATGCGCTGTTCCGCCAGCCGGATCTGCGTGAAATGCGCGACCAGTCTCAGGAAGACCCGCGTGAAGCGCAGGCTGCACAGTGGGAACTGAACTACGTTGCGCTGGACGGCAACATCGGTTGTATGGTTAACGGTGCGGGCCTGGCAATGGGCACCATGGACATCGTTAAACTGCACGGCGGCGAACCGGCTAACTTCCTCGACGTTGGCGGCGGCGCAACCAAAGAGCGCGTGACTGAAGCGTTCAAAATCATTCTTTCCGACAGCAATGTTAAAGCCGTACTGGTTAACATCTTCGGCGGTATCGTGCGTTGCGACCTGATCGCTGACGGCATCATCGGCGCGGTAGCAGAAGTTGGCGTAAACGTACCGGTTGTCGTACGTCTGGAAGGGAACAACGCCGAACTGGGCGCGAAGAAACTGGCTGACAGCGGCCTGAATATTATTGCAGCGAAAAGTCTGACGGACGCAGCACAGCAGGTTGTTGCCGCAGTGGAGGGGAAATAATGTCCATTTTAATTGATAAAAACACCAAGGTTATCTGCCAGGGCTTCACCGGTAGCCAGGGGACTTTCCACTCTGAACAAGCCATTGCTTACGGCACTCAAATGGTCGGCGGCGTTACGCCAGGCAAAGGCGGCACCACTCACCTGGGTCTGCCGGTGTTTAACACCGTGCGCGAAGCCGTTGAAGCAACCGGCGCAACCGCGACCGTTATCTACGTTCCGGCCCCGTTCTGCAAAGACTCCATTCTGGAAGCTATTGATGCGGGCATTAAGCTGATCATCACCATCACCGAAGGTATCCCGACGCTGGATATGCTGACGGTGAAAGTGAAGCTGGATGAAGCCGGCGTACGCATGATCGGCCCTAACTGCCCGGGCGTTATCACCCCAGGCGCATGCAAAATCGGCATCATGCCGGGTCACATTCATCAGCCGGGTAAAGTGGGGATCGTTTCCCGTTCCGGCACGCTGACCTATGAAGCGGTTAAGCAGACCACCGATTACGGTTTCGGCCAGTCTACCTGCGTTGGTATCGGCGGCGACCCGATCCCGGGTTCTAACTTCATCGATATCCTGAAGCTGTTCCAGGAAGACCCGCAGACCGAAGCGATCGTGATGATCGGTGAGATCGGCGGTAGCGCGGAAGAAGAAGCGGCTGCTTACATCAAAGATCACGTCACCAAGCCGGTTGTCGGTTACATCGCCGGTGTGACCGCGCCGAAAGGCAAGCGTATGGGCCACGCGGGCGCCATTATCGCAGGCGGTAAAGGCACGGCTGATGAGAAATTTGCTGCGCTGGAAGCGGCGGGCGTGAAGACCGTTCGTAGCTTGGCGGATATCGGCGAAGCGCTGAAATCAATCATTAAGTAAACCCTCTCTGCTCAAGCTGAGCAGTTAAATGTCCGATTTCGACATGGTTGGCCACCGTCAGGTGGCCTTTTTTATGCCTCTCTTTGCCGCCGTTTCAACGGTCCCCGCGGCGCACTTTTGCCGTGGCAGATCGCCGTTATCCGGAAAAACCACTTCTATTGTATTGATTTAACACCTTTTTTTAAAATAATAACCCGCTATTTTTCGGCAGAAGAGGGAATGATTCTCACTGCTATTTCTTACCTGAAAATGAAAAGATAAAAATGATGATTTAATTGATGCTGTCTATCAGGAAAAAATACTGTGAAGCGTCTAACATTAATCAGATCGCTATTTTTTTTCATACGATACGACTTAAAGTTAAATCATATTACCTATACTTCTCATATCTCTCTTTTTAGTAACCATTATTGGTATGCTTTAAACATATATTTAACATTACCTTCACCATTATTCTTTGTTGGGATACATAATTAACATGAGCGGGAAAAATTGATTTATATCAATACTTAAAGCTTGGAAAAAACCACAAAAAAACGTTAAATTGTCGCCAATCAAATTGGCCTAAATCAGGCATTTTCGCTATATATTGATCACCGTCGTAAATGTAAAACTGATTCAATAAAATCCTGTTTATTGTAAGGTTATTGCGGCGTAATATATTGGGGAATCAATTGGGTTTTTCGTTAACGTATTTGTAACCTTTGCGAGGAGCTGTTTCATCTGGCGACGAAACGGTAACGAAGCGGGATGCAAGTTATTTTGTATTGGGGCATGCGTATGAACCCGGTGTGCAGGGTTCATTCTCGGAGTCTTCATGCGATGAGCAAGGAGTCATGATGTTAGATATAGTCGAACTGTCGCGCTTACAGTTTGCCTTGACCGCGATGTACCACTTCCTTTTTGTGCCACTGACGCTCGGTATGGCGTTCCTGCTGGCCATCATGGAAACGGTTTACGTCCTTTCCGGCAAACAGATTTATAAAGATATGACCAAGTTCTGGGGCAAGTTGTTTGGTATCAACTTTGCGCTGGGTGTAGCAACCGGGTTGACCATGGAGTTCCAGTTCGGGACAAACTGGTCTTATTATTCTCACTACGTGGGCGATATCTTCGGTGCGCCTCTGGCCATTGAAGGTCTGATGGCCTTCTTCCTCGAATCTACCTTTGTAGGTCTGTTCTTCTTCGGTTGGGATCGTCTGGGCAAAGTTCAGCACATGGCGGTGACCTGGCTGGTGGCACTGGGTTCCAACTTGTCTGCATTGTGGATCCTCGTGGCGAACGGCTGGATGCAAAACCCGATCGCCTCGGATTTCAACTTTGAAACCATGCGTATGGAGATGGTCAGTTTCTCCGAGCTGGTTCTGAACCCGGTTGCGCAGGTGAAATTTGTCCATACCGTCGCATCCGGCTACGTCTGCGGCGCAATGTTCGTCCTGGGTATCAGCTCCTACTATATGCTGCGCGGTCGCGACTTCGCTTTCGCTAAACGCTCCTTTGCCATTGCTGCCAGCTTCGGTATGGCGGCGATTCTCTCCGTTATCGTGCTCGGTGATGAATCCGGTTACGAAATGGGTGACGTGCAGAAAACTAAACTTGCGGCCATCGAAGCCGAATGGGAAACACAGCCAGCTCCGGCTGCCTTTACCCTGTTTGGTATTCCGGACCAGGATGCGCAAACCAACCACTTCGCAATCCAGATTCCTTATGCGTTGGGCATTATTGCCACTCGTTCCGTGGATACGCCGGTTATTGGTCTGAAAGACCTGCTGGCACAGCACGAAGCGCGTATTCGTAACGGGATGAAAGCTTACACCCTGCTGGAAGAGCTACGCGCAGGCTCAACCGATCAGGCTGTACGCGATGAATTCAACAGCGTGAAGAAAGATTTGGGCTACGGTCTGCTGCTGAAACGCTATACCCCGAACGTCTCTGACGCGACGGAAGCGCAGATTGCTATGGCGACGAAAGACTCTATTCCTCGCGTTGCGCCGCTGTACTTTGCGTTCCGTATTATGGTGGCCTGCGGCATCCTGATGCTCGGTATCATCGCGGCGTCGTTCTGGACCGTTATCCGTAACCAAATTGGCGAGAAGAAATGGCTGCTGCGCATTGCGCTGTACGCAATTCCTCTGCCGTGGATCGCTATCGAGTCCGGTTGGTTCGTCGCGGAATATGGTCGTCAGCCGTGGGCGATAGGTGAGGTACTGCCTACCGCGGTAGCGAACTCGTCCCTGACCGCCGGTGACCTGATCTTCTCGATGCTGCTGATTTGCGGTCTGTACACCCTGTTCCTGGTCGCGGAGCTGTATCTGATGTTCAAATTCGCACGCCGTGGACCAAGCAGCCTGAAAACCGGTCGCTACCACTACGAGCAGTCTTCCACGACTACTCAGCCGGCACGCTAAGACAGGAGTCGTCAAATGATCGATTATGAAGTATTGCGTTTTATCTGGTGGCTACTGATCGGTGTTCTGCTGATTGGTTTCGCCGTCACCGATGGCTTCGACATGGGGGTGGGCATGCTCACCCGTTTCCTCGGTCGTAATGACACCGAGCGTCGAATCATGATTAACTCCATCGCTCCGCACTGGGACGGAAACCAGGTGTGGCTGATCACCGCCGGCGGCGCACTGTTTGCTGCCTGGCCGACGGTCTATGCCGCCGCGTTCTCCGGCTTCTATGTGGCGATGATTCTGGTGCTGGCCGCTTTGTTCTTCCGTCCGGTGGGTTTTGACTACCGCTCGAAGATTGAAGATACCCGCTGGCGCAACATGTGGGACTGGGGCATCTTCATCGGTAGCTTCGTTCCGCCGCTGGTGATTGGCGTGGCGTTCGGGAACCTGCTGCAGGGCGTACCGTTCCATATGGATGAATATATGCGCCTGTACTACACCGGTAATTTCTTCCAGCTGCTCAACCCGTTTGGTCTGCTGGCCGGTATTGTTAGCGTGGCGATGATTCTGACGCAGGGGGCTACCTACCTGCAGATGCGTACCGTTGGTGAGCTGCACCTGCGTGCCCGCACGACCTCTCAGGTTGCGGCACTGGTGACGCTGGTTTGCTTCCTGCTGGCCGGTGTCTGGGTGGTATACGGGATCGACGGTTATGTGGTCACCTCGGCTATCGACCACTCTGCGCCATCTAACCCGCTGACCAAAGAAGTGACTCGTCAGGCTGGTGCATGGTTGGCGAACTTCAATAATATGCCTTCGCTGTGGGCTATCCCGGCACTGGGCGTGGTATTGCCGCTGCTGACTATCCTGACCTCGCGGATGGAGAAGGGCGCTCTGGCGTTTATCTTCTCTTCTCTGACGCTAGCCTGCATCATTCTGACCGCCGGGATTGCGATGTTCCCGTTCATCATGCCGTCCAGCACGATGATGAACGTTAGTCTGACCATGTGGGATTCAACCTCCAGCCAAAGAACGCTGAACCTGATGACCTACGTGGCGATTGTCTTCGTGCCGATTATTCTGGGTTACACCACCTGGTGTTACTGGAAGATGTTCGGTCGCATTACCCGCGAAGACATCGAAAAGAACACCCACTCGTTGTATTAAGGTAAGGAGCTAGATATGTGGTATTTCGCATGGATTTTGGGAACGCTTCTTGCCTGTGCCTTTGGGGTTATCACCGCGTTAGCGCTTGAGCACGTGGAAAGCACCAAAGCAGGTAAAGAAGAACACTGATGAGTAAAATTATCGCGACCCTTTACGCGATAATGGATAAGCGCCCGTTAAGGGCGCTTTCCCTATTGATGGCACTGCTGCTGGCGGGCTGCATTTTCTGGGATCCGTCGCGCTTTGCGGCAAAGACCAGTGAGCTGGAGATCTGGCACGGCTTCCTGCTGATGTGGGCCGTGTGCGCCGGGGTTATCCACGGCGTGGGCTTCCGTCCGCATGCCATTCACTGGCAAGGGATTTTTTGTCCACTTATCGCTGATATTGTACTCATCACGGGGCTGTTTTTTTTCTTCTTTTGAAAGAGAAGAGAATAAGAGAACTCTGTTAACCTCATGGGCTTGCATAAGCCCATAAAAATTTACTCGCTGTTTACTTTCCCCCATTCCAAACCACGTTCCCCGCGCGTATAGTAGCGAAGTTTGAAAGCACTAATCTTTTTTTGCATTACCGGGATGTAAAGTGAATACAACGCTGTTTCGATGGCCGGTTCGTGTCTACTATGAAGATACCGATGCCGGTGGTGTGGTTTACCACGCCAGTTACGTCGCTTTTTATGAAAGAGCACGCACAGAGATGCTGCGCCACCATCACTTCAGTCAGCAGGTTTTGCTGGCTGAACGAGTTGCCTTCGTGGTTCGCAAAATGACGCTGGAATATTTTGCGCCCGCCAGACTCGACGACATGCTCGAAATCCAGACGGAAATCACCTCGATGAGAGGTACCTCTTTGGTTTTCACGCAGCGAATCGTCAACGCAGAGAATACAGTTTTGAACGAAGCTGAGGTTCTCATTGTGTGCGTTGATCCACTCTTAATGAAGCCTCGTGCGCTTCCCAAGTCTATTGTCGCGGAGTTTAAGCAGTGACTGACATGAATATCCTTGATTTGTTCCTGAAGGCGAGCCTTCTGGTTAAACTTATCATGTTGATTTTGATTGGTTTTTCTATCGCTTCCTGGGCCATTATTATTCAGAGAACGCGCATCCTCAACACGGCAAGCCGCGAGGCGGAAGCCTTTGAAGACAAGTTCTGGTCGGGTATTGAGCTTTCTCGCCTGTATCAGGAGAGCCAGGGGCGTCGCGATAACCTGGTGGGATCGGAACAAATTTTCTACAGCGGTTTCAAAGAGTTTGCTCGTCTGCATCGCGCAAACAGCCATGCGCCAGAAGCGGTGGTTGAAGGGGCGTCGCGCGCCATGCGCATCTCGATGAACCGTGAGATCGAGACGCTGGAGACGCACATTCCGTTCCTCGGAACCGTGGGGTCCATCAGCCCGTACATCGGCCTGTTCGGTACCGTCTGGGGGATCATGCATGCCTTTATCGCACTTGGTGCGGTGAAACAGGCGACTCTGCAGATGGTTGCACCGGGTATCGCAGAAGCGCTGATCGCCACGGCAATCGGTCTGTTTGCGGCAATTCCGGCGGTTATGGCCTACAACCGTTTGAACCAGCGTGTGAACAAACTTGAACTGAACTATGACAACTTTATGGAAGAGTTCACCGCGATTCTGCACCGTCAGGCGTTTACCAGCAGCGAAAGCAATAAGGGGTAAGCCATGGCCAGAGCACGTGGACGCGGACGTCGCGAACTGAAGTCCGAGATCAACATCGTTCCGCTGCTGGATGTCTTGTTGGTGCTGTTGCTGATCTTTATGGCGACCGCGCCGATCATTACGCAGAGCGTAGAGGTCGACCTGCCGGATGCGACAGAATCACAAGCGGTCAAAAGTAATGATGAGCCGCCGGTGATTGTTGAAGTTTCCGGCGTCGGGCAGTACAGCGTAAAAGTGGGTCCGGAAACGCTGTCGCAGCTGCCGCCAGAGCAGGTTATTGCCGAAGCGAAACGCCGACTCGAAGCGAACGAGAAAACGGTGTTCCTGATCGGCGGTGCGAAAGACGTACCTTACGATGAAATTATTAAAGCGCTTAACCTGTTGCATAGCGCAGGGGTTAAATCGGTTGGCTTAATGACCAAGCCTATTTAATCGCTTCGGATATGTGCGCCCGCCGGACCGCTGGCTGCGAGAATAACAGACTCGTGGCCGGCGAGAGTAGCGGGGACAGGCGAACAGTTTTTGGGAACCGATAGTGTCAAAGGCAACCGAACAAAACGACAAGCTTAAACGAGCGATCATAGTTTCAGTCGCGCTGCACATCATTCTGATCGCGCTGCTGATCTGGAGTTCGTTCGACGAGCATCTGGATGCCTCAGCCGGCGGCGGCGGAGGTTCTTCCATTGATGCGGTGATGGTTGATCCTGGGGCGGTGGTGAATAATTACAACCGCCAGCAGCAGCAGCAGGCCAGCTCGCGCCGTGCCGCCGAGCAGCGCGAAAAGCAGGCTCAGCAGCAGGCTGAAGAACTGCGTGAAAAGCAGGCCGCTGAACAGGAGCGTCTGAAGCAGCTTGAGCAGGATCGTCTGCAGGCGCAGGAAGCGGCTAAGCAAGCGAAGGAAGAGCAGAAGCAGGCTGAAGAAGCGGCGGCGAAAGCGGCGGCAGCGGCGAAAGCCAAAGCGGATTCTCAGGCGAAAGAAGCACAGGAAGCGGCAGCGAAAGCCGCTGCTGACGCGAAAGCGAAGGCAGACGCGCAGGCTAAAGCGGCGGAAGCTGCGGCAGCGAAAGCCGCAGCCGATGCGAAGAAACAGGCCGAAGCCGAAGCGGCGAAAGCTGCGGCGGATGCCCAGAAGAAAGCCGAAGCCGATGCGGCGAAGAAAGCGCAGCAGCAGGCTGAGAAGAAAGCCCAGCAGGAAGCCGCTAAGCAGGCCGCGGCTGAGAAAGCTGCTGCGGAAAAAGCCGCTGAGAAAGCAGCAGAAAAAGCAGCGGCGCAAAAAGCCGCCTCTGAGAAAGCGGCAGCAGAAAAGGCCGCCGCAGCAGAGAAAGCCGCCGCGGAGAAAGCGGAAAAAGCTGCCGCAGCGAAAGCCGCAGCAGCGGAAAAAGCCGCAGCCGATAAAGCCGCCAAGGCTGCTGCAGCTAAGGCCGCCGCAGCGAAAGCCGCGGCAGCGAAAAAAGCCGCGGCAGCGAAAGATGCTGATGGCGTAGACGACCTGCTCGGCGATCTGAGTTCAGGTAAGAATGCGCCTAAAGGTAGCACCAGCGGTAGCAATGGAGGCTCATCTCCTGCTAAAGGAAGTAAACCGGGGCAGGGGGGCGCGTCTCAGGCTGAGATTGCCAGTTATATTTCGCAGGTTCAGGCGGCGATTAAAGGGCATCTCTATGACTGGGACACGTACAAAGGTAAAACATGTACGTTACGCGTGAACCTGGCTCAGGACGGGACGTTATTGAGCGTGAAGTCGGAGGGAGGCGATCCTGCTTTCTGTCAGCAGATGCTGGCGGCAACCAGCCGGATGAGCAAGTTCCCGAAACCGCCTTCTCAGGCTGTGTATGAGACGTTCAAAAATGCACCACTGGACTTCAAACCGCAGTGATGTGCTTCCCGGCGCGAGCGGGGGAACACAATCCAGGGCTGACGCCGGGTTTTGGTAGTTTTGTGTATTTGAGTTTGTTAACATTCTGCTAAATTATCGTGGGCTTTCCGTCCGGATAAGGGAGATATGATGAAGCAGGCATTACGAGTAGCGTTTGGTTTTTTAATGCTGTGGGCGGCGGTGCTGCACGCAGAAGTACGTATCGAGATCACCCAGGGGGTGGACTCGGCGCGCCCGATCGGGGTTGTACCGTTCCAGTGGGCAGGGCCGGGTGCCGCGCCTGAAGATATTGGCGGTGTCGTTGCGGCTGACCTGCGTAACAGCGGTAAGTTCAACCCACTGGATCGCTCGCGTCTGCCTCAGCAACCGGGGACGGCACAAGAGGTTCAACCTGCGGCATGGTCTGCGCTGGGTATTGATGCGGTGGTTGTCGGTCAGGTGACCGGGAACCCTGACGGATCGTACAACGTGGCTTACCAGCTGGTTGATACCGGCGGTGCTCCGGGGACGATTCTGGCGCAGAACTCTTATAAGGTGACTAAACAGTACCTGCGCTATGCGGCTCACACCGCCAGCGATGCGGTATTCGAGAAGCTGACCTCTATTAAGGGCGCCTTCCGTACCCGTATTGCCTACGTTGTGCAGACTAACGGCGGCCAGTTCCCGTATGAGCTGCGCGTCTCCGACTACGATGGTTATAACCAGTTTGTTGTCCACCGTTCACCGCAGCCGCTGATGTCTCCGGCATGGTCTCCGGATGGTTCTAAACTGGCTTATGTGACCTTCGAAAGCGGCCGTTCTGCGCTGGTGGTCCAGACTCTGGCAAATGGCGCGGTGCGTCAGATAGCCTCCTTCCCGCAGCATAACGGGGCTCCGGCCTTCTCGCCGGATGGCAGCAAACTGGCATTCGCATTGTCGAAAACCGGTAGCCTGAACCTGTATGTGATGGATCTGGGTTCGGGTCAGATTCGCCAGGTGACCAATGGTCGCAGCAACAACACCGAACCAAGCTGGTTCCCGGATAGTCAGAATCTGGCCTTTACTTCCGACCAGGCCGGTCGTCCGCAGGTGTATAAAGTCAGCGTCGGCGGCGGTACTCCGCAGCGTATCTCCTGGGAAGGTTCTCAGAACCAGGATGCGGATGTCAGCAGCGACGGTAAATTTATGGTAATGGTCAGCTCGGCCAACGGTCAGCAGCACATTGCCAAACAAGATCTGGTAGCGGGTGGCGTACAAGTTCTGTCGTCAACGTTCCTGGATGAAACGCCAAGTCTGGCACCTAACGGCACTATGGTAATCTACAGCTCTTCTCAGGGGATGGGATCCGTGCTGAATCTGGTTTCTACAGATGGGCGTTTCAAAGCGCGTCTTCCGGCGACTGATGGACAGGTAAAATTCCCTGCCTGGTCTCCGTATCTGTGATAATAAATAATTGATTATTAAAGGAATCAAAGAAATGCAACTGAACAAAGTGCTGAAAGGGCTGATGATCGCTCTGCCGGTTATGGCAATCGCGGCGTGTTCTTCTAACAAGAACGCCAGCAACGACCAGAGCGGTGAAGGCATGCTGGGTGCCGGCACTGGTATGGATGCTAACGCTAACGGTGGCAACATGTCTTCCGAAGAGCAAGCTCGTCTGCAAATGCAGCAGCTGCAGCAGAACAACATCGTTTACTTCGATCTCGACAAGTACGATATCCGTTCTGACTTCGCTGCAATGCTGGATGCGCACGCTAACTTCCTGCGTAGCAACCCATCCTATAAAGTGACTGTTGAAGGTCACGCGGATGAACGCGGTACGCCGGAATACAACATCGCTCTGGGTGAGCGTCGTGCTAACGCCGTTAAGATGTATCTGCAGGGCAAAGGTGTTTCTGCTGACCAGATCTCCATCGTTTCTTACGGTAAAGAAAAACCTGCAGTACTGGGTCACGACGAAGCGGCTTACGCTAAAAACCGTCGCGCCGTACTGGTTTACTAAGAGAATTGCATGAGCAGTAACTTCAGACATCATCTGTTGAGTCTGTCGTTACTGGTTGGCATAGCGGCCCCCTGGGCCGCTTTTGCTCAGGCGCCAATCAGTAGTGTCGGCTCAGGCTCGGTCGAAGACCGGGTCACTCAACTCGAGCGTATTTCTAACGCTCACAGTCAGCTTTTAACCCAACTTCAGCAACAGCTCTCCGATAACCAGAATGATATTGACTCCCTGCGCGGCCAGATTCAGGAAAGCCAGTATCAGCTCAATCAGGTTGTCGAACGCCAGAAGCAAATTCTGTTACAGATCGACGGTCTGAGCAGCGGTGGGGCGGCGGCAGGTGCACAGCCATCGTCTTCGGCAGGCGATCAGGGGGCGGCGGCTACCGCGGCGCCAGCGGCCTCTACCGGCGCTCCTGCTTCAACCGGAGATGCAAATACGGACTACAATGCGGCTATTGCGCTGGTGAAGGATCCATCCCGCCAGGATGACGCGCTGGCAGCATTTCAGAATTTCGTCAAAAAGTACCCGGATTCAACCTATCAGCCGAACGCGAACTACTGGCTCGGTCAGTTGAATTACAATAAGGGGAAAAAAGATGATGCCGCTTACTATTTTGCTTCCGTGGTGAAGAATTACCCTAAATCCCCGAAAGCGCCTGATGCCATGTTTAAGGTCGGCGTGATTATGCAGGATAAAGGTGATACCGCGAAGGCGAAGGCTGTTTACCAACAGGTAGTCAGTAAATTCCCTGGCACCGATGGCGCGAAACAGGCTCAGAAACGTCTTAATGCCCTTGGGTGATTATGGCATGACCAGAAATCGCATTATTTCTGGTCTTGTCGCGTGAATCCTAAGCAGTCAGATGTTTTTTATCGAAATACTTGTTGCGCTGAATTCTTAAATCAGTAATATATGCCGCCGTTGCCACGGGATATCGAACAAGCCTGAAGCGACGAAAAAAGTGGGTCGTTAGCTCAGTTGGTAGAGCAGTTGACTTTTAATCAATTGGTCGCAGGTTCGAATCCTGCACGACCCACCACTAACTACCAGGGTGGAACGGTAGTAAAACGTGAAGGATAACGTTGCGTCAGCAACGGCCCACAGGGCGAGGCAAAGCCGAGTCTTCCTCCACGAACCACCGCTGACTTTAGTCAGATGTAGTATCCAGCGTAGTATCGGGTGATTAGCTCAGCTGGGAGAGCACCTCCCTTACAAGGAGGGGGTCGGCGGTTCGATCCCGTCATCACCCACCACTCGGGTCGTTAGCTCAGTTGGTAGAGCAGTTGACTTTTAATCAATTGGTCGCAGGTTCGAATCCTGCACGACCCACCAATTTAACATCGAACTCAGATGTTGAACGTGAAGGATAACGTTGCGTAGCAACGGCCCACAGGGCGAGCGAAAGCGAGTCATCCTGCACGACCCACCAGTTTAAGATTGGTGACGAGTGAAAAAATTCAGGTAGTACCCGAGCGGGTCGTTAGCTCAGTTGGTAGAGCAGTTGACTTTTAATCAATTGGTCGCAGGTTCGAATCCTGCACGACCCACCACTTTAACATTGAAGTTGATGTTAAATGTGAAGGATAAGGTTACGTAGCAACGGCCCACAAGGCCAGCGAAAGCCACTCATCCTGCACCACCCGGCATCCTGAATATTGCAAGTATTAAGTCCCGAAAGGGGTCGTTAGCTCAGTTGGTAGAGCAGTTGACTTTTAATCAATTGGTCGCAGGTTCGAATCCTGCACGACCCACCAATGTAAAAAGGCGCCCTAAAGGCGCCTTTTTGCTATGCGCAGAATTTAACGATTCGAACCTGCGGCAGGTTCGAGTCGAGCAAGGCGAGACAACGGAGCCGCTGGCGGCGACGGCCCGAAGGGCGGGCAAAGCGCGTTATCCTGCACGACCCACCAATGTAAAAAGGCGCCCTAAAGGCGCCTTTTTGCTATGCGCAGAATTTAACGATTCGAACCTGCGGCAGGTTCGAGTCGAGCAAGGCGAGACAACGGAGCCGCTGGCGGCGACGGCCCGAAGGGCGAGCAAAGCGCGTTATCCTGCACGACCCACCAATGTAAAAAGGCGCCTTTTTGCTATCTGTTGTTTTCCCTCCATAAATATTAATCCTCCCTTTTTTTGCCTTCAGACGACAATAAATTCCGCACGACATTTTCTGTACAATCCGCTATCTTGTTTAGCATATAAAACATCATGACCGCCGCTATGCCCTCTGAAGGCATATTAACGGTATTTGAGTTAAGCCAGTAAAACGAGATTGCAAGATGAGCGTAATGTTTGACCCTGAAACGGCGATTTATCCTTTCCCGCCGAAACCATTGCCATTAAGTCGCGATGAAAAACACTTTTACCGTGAAAAGATTAAACGTCTGCTGCGCGAGCGCGATGCGGTGATGGTTGCTCATTACTATACTGACCCTGAAATTCAGCAGCTGGCTGAAGAGACCGGCGGCTGTATCGCTGATTCTCTGGAAATGGCTCGTTTCGGCGCCCGCCATTCCGCCTCGACGTTGCTGGTGGCCGGAGTGCGCTTCATGGGGGAAACGGCAAAAATTCTCAGCCCGGAAAAGACCATCCTGATGCCAACGCTGAATGCCGAGTGTTCTCTGGATCTCGGCTGCCCGATTGAGGAGTTCAACGCGTTCTGCGATGCCCACCCGGATCGTACCGTCGTCGTTTATGCCAACACCTCAGCGGCGGTTAAAGCGCGTGCCGATTGGGTTGTGACTTCCAGTATTGCCGTTGAACTTATTGAACATCTCGACAGCCTCGGGGAAAAAATTCTCTGGGCGCCCGACCGTCACTTAGGGCGGTACGTGCAGCGGCAAACCGGGGCAGATGTTTTGTGCTGGCAGGGCGCCTGTATTGTCCACGATGAGTTTAAAACCCAGGCGTTAACGCGGATGAAAGCCCTCTACCCCGATGCCGCCATTCTGGTGCATCCTGAATCACCGCAGTCCATTGTGGATATGGCGGATGCGGTAGGGTCTACCAGCCAGCTGATTGCCGCGGCTAAAACGCTTCCGGCGCGCCAGCTCATTGTCGCCACCGATCGCGGGATCTTCTACAAAATGCAGCAGGCGGTACCGGAAAAAGAGCTGCTGGAAGCACCGACGGCGGGAGAAGGGGCAACCTGTCGTAGCTGCGCCCACTGTCCGTGGATGGCGATGAACGGCCTGCAAGCGATTGCAGAGGGGCTGGAAAACGGTGGCCCCGAACACGAAATTAAGGTCGATGCGCAGCTGCGCGCCGGCGCATTAGTCCCGCTGAACAGAATGCTGGATTTTGCGGCTACACTTCGGGGATAGTGGTTAATTACGCAATCAATACAGTGCGGGGAAAATATGGATTTTTTTAGTACGCAGAATATCCTGGTGCATATACCCATCGGCGCCGGCGGATACGACTTATCATGGATCGAGGCGGTCGGCACGCTTGCCGGGCTGCTGTGTATCTGGCTGGCGAGTCTGGAAAAGATCAGCAACTATGCATTTGGGCTGGTCAACGTCACCTTGTTTGCCATTATTTTCTTTCAGATTCAGCTTTATGCCAGCCTGCTGCTACAGGTCTTTTTTTTTGCCGCCAACGTTTATGGCTGGTACGCCTGGTCCCGGCAAACCAGCAGCCATGAAGCCGAACTGCGTATTCGCTGGTTGCCATTGCCGAAGGCGCTGGGCTGGCTGACGGCTTGTATTGCGGCAATTGCGCTGATGACGGTCTTCATTAATCCGGTCTTTGCCTTTCTGACGCGGATCGCGGTCACGCTTATGCAGAGCCTGGGACTGCAGGTCACGATGCCGGAACTGCAGCCGGATGCCTTCCCGTTCTGGGACTCCTGCATGATGGTGCTGTCGATCGCCGCCATGATTTTGATGACCCGTAAATATGTCGAAAACTGGCTGCTTTGGGTGATCATCAACGTCATCAGCGTGGTGATTTTTGCCCTTCAGGGCGTCTACGCGATGTCGCTGGAATATCTGCTTTTGACCTTTATTGCCCTTAACGGCAGTCGGATGTGGATGAACAGCGCGCGTGAGCGAGGTTCTCACGCGTTTTCTCGCTAATGGTGGTGATGAGGGTCGTGCCCGGCGTGCGTCATGTTGAGATGGCATTCCGGGCCGTTACAGGGCTGGTACTCCATCTGCACGGTCACATGCCCGATATTATATTTATGCTGCAAAAAGGCCTGGATGCGATTCAGCAAGGCATCGTGATCGTGCGGCGGGACAACCTGAACATGCAGCGTCATGACCGTTTTTTCACCAACCAGCCAGACGTGGACGTGATGCACATCGCGGACTTCCGCCACCGAACGGCGTAAATCCCGCTTTAACCCCTCGACATCTAATGACCGCGGCGCCCCTTCCAGCAGTTCGTTCAAACTTTCCTGCAACAGCCGCCAGGCGCTGCGCAGTACCAGACATGAGACCAGCACCGACAAAATCGGGTCAATTGGCGTCCAGCCGGTGGTGAGAATCACGAGAGCGGCAACGATCGCCCCGACCGAACCCAGCAAGTCGCCCAGTACGTGTAAGGCGGCCGCGCGGACATTAAGATTTCTTGCTTCACTGCCGCGGTGCAGGATCCAGAATGCCAGTATGTTCGCCAGAAGCCCGGCAACGGCAATCACCATCATTGTGGTGCCGGCAACGGGCTGAGGATGGTTAAAGCGTTGAATTGCTTCCCAGACAATCAGAATGGTAATCACAACCAGCGCAATGGCGTTGACGAAGGCCGCCAGCGTGGTCAGACGCAGCCAGCCGAAGGTGTGACGGGTATTGGGTGGACGGCTGGCGAAGCGGACCGCGAGTAGCGCAAATAACAGAGCGGCTGAATCGGTAAGCATGTGACCGGCATCAGCCAGCAGCGCCAGCGAGCCGGAAACGACACCGCCGATGGCTTCAACAAGCATAAAGCCGGCGGTGACGATGAAAGCCTGCAACAGGCGTTTTTCGTTACCGCGATCGGTGGTTTCTGACGGAGTGTGAGCATGGGCCATTACAGAATCCTGTCATTATTTTATCAATTAGTCTCTGACCTTATTACAGATTAACCACAATCAGGCGTCTGTTCCATCAGCCAATGTCGATAGGGCAAGGTACGGCGGCATGTGTCTGCAACAAGCCGCAAATGAGGCAACAATAGGGTGAAAGCACGGGGAGACGGAGTAATGTCGAATCATTCCCCCGTCAGTGCAATATATAATATTTACATATGATAATTTTTCAGAGTATAAAACTGATGTTAAGGCTCTTTTTTTCGCCATTGTTATGGTTTGTATTGTTTTTATCTGTTTAATCAGTGAATTACCCTTGTGACTGTAAAAGTCTGTTTACACTTTTCTGACGGCGAGTTAGATTGAAAGCATTGCACACAATTGATTAAGTATGGCAACGCTGGAAAGAAAATGAATTATCAGAACGACGATTTACGTATTAAAGAGATCAACGAATTATTACCTCCCGTTGCCCTCCTGGAAAAGTTCCCCGCGACCGAAAATGCTGCTAACACCGTGGCGCACGCTCGTAAAGCGATCCATCAGATCCTGAAAGGCAACGACGATCGTCTGCTGGTGGTGATTGGCCCGTGTTCTATCCACGATCCTGCCGCTGCGAAAGAGTATGCTGAACGCCTGCTGACGCTGCGTGAAGAGCTGAAGGGCGAGCTGGAAGTGGTGATGCGCGTTTACTTTGAAAAACCGCGTACCACCGTTGGCTGGAAAGGGTTAATCAACGATCCGCATATGGATAACAGCTTCCGCATCAACGACGGCCTGCGCATTGCGCGTAAGCTGCTGCTGGAGATTAACGACAGCGGACTGCCTGCGGCGGGTGAATTCCTCGATATGATCACCCCGCAGTACGTCGCTGACCTGATGAGCTGGGGCGCCATCGGCGCACGCACCACGGAATCCCAGGTGCATCGCGAGCTTTCATCTGGCCTCTCTTGCCCGGTAGGTTTTAAAAACGGGACCGACGGGACAATAAAAGTGGCAATTGACGCGATCAACGCCGCCGGCGCGCCGCACTGCTTCCTGTCAGTGACCAAATGGGGCCATTCGGCGATTGTGAATACCAGCGGCAACAGCGACTGTCATATCATTCTGCGCGGTGGCAAAGAGCCGAACTACAGCGCGAAGCACGTTGCTGAAGTGAAGGTTGGGCTGGCGAAAGCGGGCCTGCCGGCGCAGATCATGATTGATTTCAGCCACGCAAACTCAAGCAAGCAGTTTAAAAAACAGATGGAAGTAGGCGCCGATGTTTGCCGGCAGATTGCCAGCGGCGAGCAGGCAATTATGGGCGTGATGATTGAAAGCCATCTGGTGGAAGGTAGCCAGAGCCTGGAGAGCGGCGTGCCGCTGGCCTATGGCAAAAGCATCACCGATGCCTGCATCGGCTGGGAAGATACCGATACCATCCTGCGTCAGCTGGCGGATGCGGTAAAAGCCCGTCGCGGTTAATCCGCCGTCTGGCCCGGCAGAGCGTCGCGACGCCGGGATTCAGAGCCAATAAAAAAGCGCGGACGAATCCACGCTTTTTTTATGGCTGGCGATAATTATTTCGCTTTACCCTGGTTTGCTACCGCGGCGGCTTTTGCAGCGATTTCATCCGCATTGCCCAGATAGTAGTGTTTGATCGGTTTGAAGTTTTCATCGAACTCATAAACCAGCGGTACGCCGGTCGGGATGTTCAGTTCAAGGATTTCGTCTTCGCCCATATTGTCCAGGTACTTCACCAGCGCACGCAGGGAGTTGCCGTGAGCGGCGATAATCACGCGCTCACCGCTTTTCAGACGCGGCAGAATGGTTTCGTTCCAGTAAGGCACAACGCGCTCGATGGTCAGCGCCAGGCTTTCGGTTACCGGCAGCTCTTTATCGGTCAGTTTAGCATAACGCGGATCGTGGCCCGGGTAGCGCTCGTCGTCTTTGGTCAGCTCCGGCGGAGTAATGGCAAAGCCACGGCGCCACTGTTTAACCTGCTCATCACCGTATTTCTCAGCGGTTTCAGCTTTGTTCAGACCCTGCAATGCCCCGTAGTGACGCTCGTTCAGTTTCCAGGATTTCTCAACCGGCAGCCAGGCCTGATCCAGTTCATCCAGGACGTTCCACAGAGTATGGATGGCACGTTTCAGCACAGAGGTATAAGCAAAATCGAAGCTGAAGCCTTCGTCTTTCAGCAGTTTACCTGCCGCTTTTGCTTCACCTACGCCTTTCTCGGACAGATCGACGTCGTACCAACCGGTAAAACGGTTTTCATTGTTCCATTGGCTTTCGCCATGACGGACCAGTACCAGCTTAGTTACAGCCATACACTTACTCCTCAAGCTTTGTTTGAATGATAACAATTCTCATTATATTGCCGCAATTTGAGCCACGGCAATGCTTATCCCTAACCATAGCGAAAATAGTGGCTCAGTGTAAGATGCTTGTAAAACGGCGGTTATATTTTTGTCTGTAAGTGGCGTAATTTGCAGCAAAATGGCGAAAAAAAAGCCCTCCATCAGGAGGGCGGGGACTTATCGGGCAATAAACTGATATTCCGTCAGACTGACGTACTCCTCGCCCGGGCGCAATATGCAGTCGGGCTGGGGCCATTCCGGGTGATTGGGTGAATCCGGCAGAAATTCACTCTCCAGCGCCAGGCCTTGCCAGTCGGCGTACGGCTGTTCGGTACGCGACGGCGTACCGCCCAGGTAGTTACCAGAATAAAACTGCAGGGCAGGGGCGGAGGTATATACCGCCATCTGCAGTTGACCATCCTGAGACCAGACATGGGCCGCCGCCTTGCGGGCATCGCCTTTTGCCTGTAGCAGGAAAGCATGATCATACCCTTTGACTTTCTGCTGATCGGCATCGCGAAGAAAATCGACCGCTACGGTTTTCGGCGAGCGAAAATCGAAGCTGGTCCGGGCGACATCCTGCAAATGGCCGCCCGGAATGCCGTCGCTCTCCACCGGCAGGTAGCTGTCGGCGAAAATTTGCAGCTGGTGATTGCGGACGTCCGTCTGCCCGCCGTCGAGGTTGAAGTAGACGTGGTTGGTCAGGTTGACCGGACAGGGCCTGTCAACCGTCGCACGATACTCAATAGCGATGCGGTTATCTTCAGTAAGACGGTAGTGTGCCGTGGCTTTCAGGTTGCCGGGAAAACCCTGGTCGCCGTCATCAGAAGCGAGGGCAAACAGCGCCTGATGTTCGTCGGCGCTAACGATCTGCCAGCGACGTTTGTCAAAGCCGTCTGGCCCGCCGTGCAGCTGATGACCGGCTTCGTTAGAAGGGGTCAGTTGGATCGTCTGGCCATCGAGAGTAAACCGGCTGTTGGCGATACGGTTAGCATAGCGGCCCACGGAGGCGCCGAGATAGGCCGCCTGGCGGGTATAGTTTTCCGGCGAAGCGCAGCCGAGCAGCGCTTCGCGTACTTCGCCGTTGGCCAGCGGTACCCGGGCGGATAATAATGTTGCGCCCCAGTCCATCAGCGTGACCACCATCCCGGCATTATTCCGCAGGGTGATCAGATTCCACGGCTGCCCGTCCGGCGCCAGGTCTGTCGTTTGGTTTAGCACTGGCCGGCCCCCTGTGACGGTTTGCACACGTAGAAGGTCTCTTTGATGCCGGTTTTCGCTTCATACTGCTGCGCGACGGCTTGCTTAACGGTATCAACGCACTCTTCCGGCACCAGCGCCACGACGCAGCCGCCAAATCCGCCGCCGGTCATGCGTACGCCGCCTGTATCGCCGATGGTGGCTTTGACGATCTCCACCAGCGTGTCAATTTGCGGAACGGTAATTTCAAAATCATCGCGCATCGAGGCATGAGATTCCGCCATCAGTTCACCCATACGCTTGAGGTCGCCTTTTTCCAGCGCGGTGGCGGCTTCGAGCGTACGCGCATTTTCGGTCAGGACATGGCGGACGCGTTTCGCAACCACCGGATCCAGCTCATGGGCAACGGCATTGAACTCGGCGATTTTGACGTCGCGCAGCGCAGGCTGCTGGAAGAAACGCGCGCCGGTCTCACACTGTTCGCGACGGGTGTTGTATTCGCTACCGACCAGAGTACGTTTAAAATTACTGTTGATGATCACCACCGCGACGCCTTTCGGCATCGAGACGGCCTTGGTTCCTAATGTGCGGCAGTCAAGCAGCAGCGCGTGATCTTTCTTACCCAGCGCTGAGATAAGCTGGTCCATGATGCCGCAGTTGCAGCCGACGAACTGGTTCTCCGCTTCCTGGCCGTTGAGGGCAATTTGCGCCCCGTCCAGCGGCAGATGATACAGCTGCTGGAACACGGTTCCGACGGCCACTTCCAGCGAAGCGGAAGAGCTTAACCCCGCCCCCTGCGGCACATTACCGCTGATCACCAGATCGGCGCCGCCAAAATGGTTATTGCGCTTCTGCAGGTGTTTCACCACTCCGCGGACGTAGTTTGACCACTGTTGGGTCTCGTGGCTGACAATCGGCTTATCAAGGGAGAACTCGTCGCTCTGATTGTCATAATCGGCGGCAATCACCCGGACAATACGGTCCGTGCGCGGCGCGCAGCTGATCACCGTCTGATAATCAATCGCGCAGGGTAGCACGAAGCCGTCGTTGTAGTCGGTATGTTCGCCGATCAGATTGACGCGGCCCGGTGCCTGAATAACGTGGGTCGCAGGGTAGCCGAACTTTTCAGCAAACAGGGTTTGGGTTTTCTCTTTCAGACTCATTGTTATTCTCCGGATTCGCGAAAATGGACGTCGCTCACTGCCCGCAGGCGTTCGGCGGCTTGTTCAGCCGTCAAATCGCGCTGAGTTTCAGCCAGCATTTCGTAGCCGACCATAAATTTACGCACCGTCGCAGAGCGCAGCAGCGGCGGATAAAAGTGAGCGTGTAGCTGCCAGTGATTATTCTCTTCGTTATTAAACGGCGCCCCGTGCCAGCCCATGGAATAAGGGAATGAGCACTTGAACAGGTTGTCGTAACGGCTGGTCAGCTTTTTCAGCGCCAGCGCAAGATCGCTACGCTGGGCTGCGGTTAAATCGGTGAGGCGCTGAATGTGTGCCTTCGGCAGCAGCAGCGTCTCAAAAGGCCAGGCCGCCCAGTAAGGTACGACCGCCAGCCAATGTTCTGTTTCGACGACAGTCCGGCTGCCGTCGGCTAATTCGCGCTGAACGTAATCCACCAGCATCGGCGAACCCTGAGCGGCGAAATACTCTTTTTGCAAACGATCTTCGCGTTCCGCCTCATTTGGCAGGAAGCTGTTGGCCCAGACCTGGCCGTGCGGGTGCGGGTTGGAGCAGCCCATCGCCGCGCCTTTATTCTCAAACACCTGCACCCACGGATAGGTTTGGCCCAGCTCAGCCGTCTGTTCCTGCCACGTATTAACCACCTCTTCCAGCGCTTCAACGCTCAGCTCAGGCAGCGTTTTGCTGTGATCCGGCGAGAAGCAGATGACCCGGCTGGTGCCGCGTGCGCTTTGACAGCGCATCAGCGGATCGTCGCTATTCGGGGCATCGGGCGTGTCGGTCATCAATGCCGCAAAGTCATTGGTAAACACGTAGGTACCGGTGTAATTCGGGTTCGTGTCGCCGGTGACGCGGGTGTTACCCGGACACAGAAAACAATCCGGATCGTGCGCCGGCAAGGTTGCTTTTGCCGGCGTTTCCTGCGCCCCTTGCCAGGGGCGCCTGGCGCGATGCGGTGATACCAGAATCCACTGCCCGGTTAACGGGTTATAACGACGATGCGGATGGTCGACGGGGTTAAATACGCTCATGACGGTTCCTTAGTCTGGGTAACCCTGCGGATGACGGGACTGCCAGTTCCAGGTGTCCTGCGCCATCTCGTCAAGGTCGCGCGTAACGCGCCAGTTCAGCTCGCGGTCGGCCTTTTCGGCATCCGCCCAGTAGGCCGGGAGGTCGCCATCGCGGCGCGGCGCGAAGTGGTAATTAACAGGTTTTCCGCAGGCTTTACTGAAGGCATTGATCACGTCGAGGACGCTGCTGCCGACGCCTGCGCCGAGGTTATAAATGTGTACGCCTTCGCGGCCCGCCAGTTTTTCCATCGCCGCAACGTGGCCGTCGGCGAGGTCCATGACGTGGATATAGTCGCGTACGCCGGTACCGTCAGGGGTCGGATAATCATTGCCGAAAACGGCCAGCGATTCGCGACGACCAACGGCCACCTGCGCGATATAAGGCATCAGGTTGTTCGGGATACCCTGCGGATCTTCGCCCATGTCGCCTGACGGATGCGCGCCGACCGGGTTGAAGTAACGCAGCAGCGCAATGCTCCAGTCCGGCTGGGCTTTTTGCAGGTCGGTCAGAATTTGTTCGACCATCAGCTTGCTTTTGCCATACGGGCTCTGCGGCGTACCGGTCGGGAAGCTTTCGACATAAGGGATCTTCGGCTGATCGCCGTAGACGGTCGCGGAGGAGCTAAAAATAAAGTTCTTCACGCCAGCGGCGCGCATGGCGGAAACTAATTTAAGTGTACCGGTGACGTTATTGTCGTAGTATTCCAGCGGCTTCGCGACGGATTCGCCGACGGCTTTCAGGCCGGCAAAGTGGATCACTGCTTCAATAGCGTGATCGTGCAGAATTTCCGTCATCAGCGCTTCATTACGAATATCGCCTTCGACAAAGGTGGCTGTTTTCCCGCCGAGACGTTCAATGACCGGCAATACGCTGCGCTTACTGTTGCAGAGATTGTCGAGAATAATCACTTCATGTCCCTGCAGCAGCAGTTGAACGCAGGTATGACTTCCAATGTAACCGCTACCACCTGTAACCAGTACTTTCATGATTCGCTCCAATAGGCTTATCGTGTGTGATGAAGATAGCATATCAAAGAAGTGGAAAGTGTGACACAGGCCAAATTGGTGGAATCGCTTACACTAAAAGACACAATGCGATATTTTTACTTTTTAGTGTTTAAAAACAGCATGTTGATTGTTTTTCTGGTTATTTCTCTGAAAAAAAACAGGGGGGCATGGCCCCCTGTTTTGGCTCAGTCCGTGAGTGGACCGACCTGATAAGTGTAACCGTCTCCACTGCGCACAAACTCCAGACGATGGGTAATGCAGTCCGGCGCATCTTCGGCGTGATGGGAGACAAACAGCAGCTGAGTGGCACCTTCGCTAATCAAAACATCCACGAAGCGCCGTACCAGCTGACGGTTAAGCGGATCCAGTCCCTGCAGGGGCTCGTCAAGAATCAACAGCGTCGGATGCTTCACCAGCGCCCGGACGATCAGCGCCAGCCGTTGTTGTCCCCAGGAGAGACTGTGGAACGGCGCATCGGCGGTACGTTTGTCGATTCCCAGTATATCCAGCCAGTTCTGCACCAGCTTGCGCTGCTTATCAGAAACGGCCTGATAAATACCGATAGAGTCGAAATAACCCGACAGGATCACGTTGCGAACCGTGGTACTGACGCGGTACTCAAGATGCAGACTGCTGCTGACGTAGCCAATATGCTTTTTGATGTCCCAGATGGTTTCACCGCTGCCGCGGCGGCGGCCAAAGAGGGTCAGGTCGTTGCTGTAGCCCTGCGGATGGTCGCCGGTCACCAGACTGAGCAGGGTCGATTTCCCGGCGCCGTTGGGACCGACGATCTGCCAGTGCTCACCGGGGTTAACCGTCCAGCTCAGGCGCTCGATGATCGGCCGGTCGTTGTATGACACCACGCCATCCCGCAGGACGATGCGCGGGGCCCCGGCGTCGAGAGCATGGCGGGCGGCGGGGGCGTCTGGTTCCGGTAAGCTCATGCCAGCCAGTTTTTCACTGTGCGCCAGCTGGGCAATCAGCGCCTGTTGCAGCAGCGCCTGCTTTTCGCCGGTTTCGCTCAGGGTGCAATCGGCCAGCACGCCGGCAAACTGGACAAACGACGGGATTTCGTCGAAGCGGTTGAGTACCAGGACCAGCGTGAGCCCTTCGAGGTGCAACCGCGCCAGCAGCCCGGCAAGCTGCTGGCGGGAAGCCACGTCCAGGCCGTCAAACGGCTCATCGAGAATCAACAGGTCCGGCTGCGTCATCAGCGCCTGACAGAGCAGCGTTTTACGCGTTTCTCCGGTGGAAAGGTATTTAAAGCGGCGCTGGAGCAAAGAAGTAATGCCAAACAATTCCGCCAGACGCGCGCAGCGGGCGGCGTCTTTGGACTCTTCCTGAATAATCTCTTCCGTCGTGCGGCCGGTGTCCTCTTCGCCTGGGCTGAGTAGGTCCGTATTGTTGCGTTGCCATTCATCGCTGACCAGCTTCTGCAGCTGTTCGAAGGAGAGGCGGGTTACCCGGGAAAAGCGGTTTTCATACTGGCCGGACAGCAGGGTGAGCTCACCGGACAGCGCGCGAGCCAGCGCCGACTTCCCGCTGCCGTTGCTGCCGACGAAGGCCCAGCTCTCGCCAGCGCCAACGGTGAGGTGCTCGATTTTTAACGTTTTTGTGTCGCTCAGGCGAAACGTGCCTTGCGAAATTTGCAATGATGACATTGTGTATCCCACTTTTTGCAGCGATTTGCCACAGGGATACGACGTCACGCGCGCAATGTCAATGCCGTCAGCATAACGTGGCGAGAATGATTCGATCGGCATTAAAATATGCTATCGCCTCAGCACCTTCTGCCAGTTTTCGGGTCTGTTCCAGCGGTAGGGTGGCGCACAAACTCTGGCCATCAGGCAGCGCCATCAGCACTTCACACTGTTCCGGGCCGTATTCGATATGGCTGATCCGCCCGGCGAGTTGGTTATCGGCCTCTTTGGCAACCGCCGGATCCTGAGTCATCCCCACCCAGGGAGCCTTCAGTAGCACCAGCACTTCCTGACCCTCATCCAGGCCAAGGCGCTCTGCGCTCTGCGCGGTGATAGCGACTTTTAAGCGGGTCTGACGATCGGCAAGAAGCACGTCGACATGCTGCTGTACCTGCTGGTGGTCGCGACCGGTGATGGTACCAAACCACTGGTTACGCGCGCTGGTCTGCAGCGAGAAGCGCGAAATAGCGGCCAGCAGGCTGTCGAGAGGCAAGGCATCGTCGTCGCTCAACACATCGAAAGCTTTTTGCTGAATTTGCGCCAGCAGATCGTACAGCTGGATCAGCCGCTGTCCGTAGCGGGTCAGCACAGCGCCGCCGCCGCCTTTACCGCCGGTAGCCCTGTCCACCAGCGTCTGTTCGCTGAGCTGGTTCATCTCATTGATGGCGTCCCATGCGCTTTTATAGCTAATGCCCGCGTTTTTCGCGCCCTGGCTAATCGAACCGGTGGAATCGATCTGTTTTAACAGGGCGATACGACGCGGATCGGCAAACAGGCGCTGCTGTAGCTTGAGGGTCAGAAGAATTTCAGCCTGCATAATGATATCCTGGCAAAAAAGAGTATTGTGACCGATAGCGGGCATCTTGCAAGATGCATCTGTCGCCGTTATCGGCCAGCCACCGCACAAATGGGGCGTGTTTTTCCAGCTGAAGCGGTTACAATAAAGCATTCGTACTTTCTGGAGCCAACCATGTTAGAGCTATTGAAAAGTCTGGTTTTTGCCGTTGTCATGGTCCCGGTGGTGATGGCCATCATCCTCGGTCTGATTTACGGTCTGGGCGAAGTGTTTAACATCTTCTCCGGCGCAGGTCACAAAGATCGCGGCCAGCAGAACAACTGATTTCCCGGCGCCCGGTTTTCCGGGCGTTTTCATTTCCTCGTTCTTTTCTTTTTTTCACCCTCTTTTGATCCTCCTCTGGCTACCACCAATTCGCGCTGGGAAAACCCTGATCTTATCGTTATATTGTCATATACATAACGCAACTACAGGAGTTTCAGATGGCACGTCAATGGTTACGCTTGTTTGCCGGAGCGACGCTAACACTTTCCGTCGCAGGGCACGCGCTGGCAGAAGAAGGGAAAATTACGGTGTTTGCCGCGGCATCGTTAACGAATGCAATGCAGGATATTGCGAAGGCCTATAAGAAAGAGAAAAACGTCGATGTGGTCTCCTCGTTTGCCTCTTCATCCACGCTGGCTCGGCAAATCGAAGCCGGCGCGCCTGCGGATCTGTTTATCTCTGCCGACCAGAAATGGATGGATTACGCGGTCGAGAAAAAAGCGATTGATACCGCCTCGCGCGCAACGCTGCTTGGCAACAGCCTGGTCGTTGTCGCGCCTGAAGCCAGCGCGCAGGGCGACATAGTGATTAACAACAAAACCGACTGGACCAGCCTGCTGAAAGGCGGCCGTCTGGCCGTTGGCGACCCGGAGCACGTGCCGGCAGGTATCTACGCCAAAGAAGCGCTGCAAAAACTGGGTGCCTGGGAGACGCTGGCGCCGAAACTGGCACCGGCTGAAGACGTGCGCGGAGCGCTGGCGCTGGTTGAGCGTAACGAAGCCCCGCTGGGTATCGTCTACGGTTCCGATGCGGTGGCGAGCAAAGGTGTGAAAGTGGTCGGGACGTTCCCGGAAGATTCGCACAAGAAAGTTGAATACCCGCTGGCTATCGTCGACGGGCATAAAAATGCCACCGTCACCGGATTTTACGACTACCTGAAAGGACCGCAGGCGGCCGCCATCTTCAAACAATACGGATTTACCACCCGCTAATGATTTTAAGCGATCCCGAATGGCAGGCGGTACTGCTGAGCCTGAAAGTCTCATCCCTGGCGGTGGTGTTAAGCTTACCTTTTGGGATTTTTATCTCATGGCTGCTGGTGCGGCGCAATTTCCCCGGAAAGGCGCTGCTCGACAGTATTATCCACCTGCCGCTGGTGCTGCCGCCGGTGGTAGTGGGGTACCTGCTGTTGATTGCCATGGGTCGGCGCGGTTTTATCGGCAGCTGGCTATATGACTGGTTCGGTTTGACCTTTGCCTTCAGCTGGCGCGGGGCGGTGCTGGCGGCGGCGGTCATGTCATTTCCGCTGATGGTGCGGGCCATTCGTCTGGCGCTGGAAGGGGTGGACGTGAAGCTGGAACAGGCGGCGCGAACTCTGGGGGCGGGCCGTTGGCGGGTGTTTTTTACGATAACGCTGCCGCTGACGCTGCCGGGCATTATCGTCGGTACCGTTCTGGCCTTCGCCCGTTCGCTAGGGGAGTTTGGCGCCACTATTACCTTTGTCTCCAATATCCCGGGAGAAACGCGCACTATTCCTTCGGCGATGTATACCCTGATTCAAACCCCCGGCGGCGAAGGGGCCGCCGCGCGCTTATGTTTGATTTCCATCGTGCTGGCGCTGGTTTCGCTGCTGGTTTCTGAATGGCTGGCGCGGCTCAGCCGCGTGCGGACGGGGAAATAACCATGCTTGAACTCCATTTTACCCAGACGCTGGGCAGCCACTGCCTGAGTATCGATGAAACGCTGCCTGCCAGCGGTATCACCGCCGTTTTTGGCGTCTCCGGCGCAGGCAAAACCTCCCTGATTAATGCCATCAGCGGCCTGACCCGGCCGCAGAAAGGGCGAATTGTGCTCAACGGCAGGGTTTTAAATGACACGGAAAAACGCATCTGCCTGGCCCCGGAAAAGCGGCGTGTTGGCTATGTGTTTCAGGATGCACGCCTGTTTCCGCACTATAAGGTGCGCGGCAATCTGAAGTACGGCATGGCGAAAAGTATGGCCGGTCAGTTTGATAAACTGGTGGCGCTGCTCGGTATCGAACCGCTGCTTGATCGCCTGCCGGGGGGGCTGTCCGGCGGAGAAAAGCAGCGTGTGGCGATTGGCAGAGCGCTTCTCACCGCACCTGAGCTGTTGCTGCTTGATGAGCCGCTGGCTTCGCTGGATATCCCTCGTAAACGTGAGCTTCTGCCGTACCTGCAGCGGCTGGCGCGGGAAATACATATCCCGATGCTCTACGTCAGCCACTCGCTTGATGAGATTCAACATCTGGCGGATAAGGTGCTGGTGCTGGAGGAGGGGAGCGTCAAAGCCTTTGGCGATCTGGAGGAGGTATGGAGCAGCAGCGTGATGCATCCGTGGCTGCCGCCGGATCAGCAGAGCACAATACTGAACGTGTCCGTTGCCGCACAGCATCCCCGTTATGCCATGACCGCGCTGGCGCTGGGCGAGCAGCAGATCTGGGTGAACTATCTCGATCGGCCAATCGGCGAGGCGACGCGAATTCGCATTCAGGCCTCCGACGTCTCGCTGGTGCTCGAACAGCCGCAGCAGACCAGCATTCGCAATATTTTGCCGGCGCGGGTCGTGCAGTGTCTTGAAACACACGGACAGATCGAAGTGCAGCTGAACGTCAGCGGCCGTCCGCTGTGGGCGCGCATCAGCCCGTGGGCCAGAGATGACCTGGGGGTCACGCCAGGTCAATGGCTGTATGCGCAGATTAAAAGCGTATCGATTGCCGCCTGATTACAGCAGGTTGCGGTTGATGAAGTCGGCAATACTGTTGCTTTCGTTTTCGCCAATGACCACGTTGGCGCGCGCTTTGACTTCCTCAACCGCATTGCCCATCGCTACGCCGGTTCCGGCGGCTTCCAGCATGCTGAGGTCATTATAGTTATCGCCAAAGGCCACCACGTCCTGCATGGACAGGCCCTGTGCTTCCACCCACTGCGTCAGGCGCTTGCCTTTGCTGTTGCCCGCGCGGGCGATATCGACCTGATCGTGCCACGACCATTCGCACTCCAGACCCAGCGTCTGACCCACATCAAGGGCGAACTGCTCCAGCTTAGGTATATCTTCATCGGTGAGGGCAAACTTCCACACCGACTCGACGTCGCGGGCGGCCTGCGCCAGCGAAGCGACCTGGGTGAACACCGGACGCTGCTCGACGGGCAGCGACTGTGCCCAGCGGCTAGTACGGATAACGTGCCCGGTCGGACGTTCATAGAGCATTGCGTCGTCGACATACATCAGGCCGTGAATATCGTGCGCGGCGAGCATATCGGTCAGGCTCAACGCTTTATCAACCGGCATCGGATCGGACTGCAGAACCTTTTTTGCCTGATAATCATACAAATAAGTGCCATTACAACAAATTGCAGGTGTATCCAGAGCCAGTGCCTGATAAAAAGGATGGATAGCGACGTGATGTCGGCCAGTGACGACGATCACCTGGAACCCTGCCGCTCTGGCGCGGGCCAGGGCTTCCAGCGAGGCGGGCAGGATAGTTTTGTTGGAGGTGAGCAGGGTGCCGTCTAAATCCAGTGCAATCACGCGTGATGTCATGTGTTGTTTCCGGTTAATGATGAAAAAATTGCCTGGCATGATGGTACACCGCTATGCCTGCGGGGCAAATTTTTCAGCATCTACCGTTAAAAGAGTCTATACATTGCATCAGCTCAGCAGCTTGATGAATGAAATGTATACGTTTTCCCTGTGCAGTGAGGAAAGGAGCAGTCATGAAACAAACCGTTTATACCGCCAGCCCGGAAAGCCAGCAGATTCATGTCTGGAGTCTCGATCTTGAGGGTAACCTGAAGCTTGTTCAGGTTGTGGATGCCCCGGGTCAGGTTCAGCCGATGGTGGTGAGCCCGAATAAAGAGTATCTCTACGTTGGCGTACGTCCGGAGTTTCGCGTCCTGGCTTACCGCATTGCGCCCGATAACGGCGCGCTGACTTTCGCCGGCGAAGCGGCGCTGCCGGGCAGCCCGACGCATATTTCGACCGATCATCAGGGCCGTTTTGTCTTCAGCGCGTCCTATAACGCCGGCTGCGTGAGCGTTACTCCGCTGATCGATGGTCTGCCGGGTGAAACGGTGGCCGTTGTGGAAGGGCTGGAAGGGTGTCACTCGGCCAATATTTCGCCCGACAACCGCACCCTGTGGGTCCCGGCGCTGAAACAGGATCGTATTTGCCTGTTTACCCTCAGCGATGATGGCTTCCTCGCGGCGCAAGAACCGGCGGAAGTGACCACCGTTGAAGGGGCTGGCCCGCGTCACATGGTGTTCCATCCGAATCAGCAATACGGCTACTGCGTGAATGAACTGAACAGCTCCGTTGACGTCTGGGAGCTGAAAGATCCGCATGGCGAAATTGAGTGCGTCCAGACGCTGGATATGATGCCCGCCGGTTTTACCGACGTACGCTGGGCGGCGGATATTCATCTGACGCCGGATGGCCGTCATCTGTACGCCTGTGACCGTACCGCCAGCATCATCACCATTTTCAGCGTATCCGAAGATGGCAGCGTGCTGTCCATTGAAGGGTATCAGCCGACGGAGGCGCAGCCGCGCGGTTTCAATCTCGATCACAGCGGTAAATATCTGATCGCTGCGGGGCAGAAATCACACCATATTGCGGTCTATGAGATCGTCGGTGAGCAGGGGCTGCTGACAGAGAAAGGGCGCTATGCCGTCGGTCAGGGGCCAATGTGGGTGGTCGTTAACGCTTACTAAGTTGCTGAGATAAAAAACCTCGCCGCGGCGAGGTTTTTTATCGGTTAGCGTAGTCTGAAGCGCCGGCAAACAAAGTGCCATCAACCTGATGGATGACCAGACCCGATAGCGCAGCGATGAGCGGTAGAGAACGCCCGCTAATCCAGCGCCACCCAGCGCCTGCCAACCAACACCGTCAGCGCCACGATTGTGACTATCGCCGCCAGATGCATGACAAAATCCATCGGGTGCAGATGCACCGGATGGCAAAACGCCAGCAGGCTGACCGCCACGCTGGCAATGCCCAGTCCCGCCATTGCCAGGCTGCGCACCGGATGCAGCGTTCGGGTGCGGCGCAGACTGGCGATCATCAGCGCCATCATTGGCGTGCTGACCACCAGCAAAAAGGTAAAGCAGGGCGTGCTGTCGCTCTCCGCCACCCGCAGCGCCGGATAGGGAATGCTGCTGATACTCAACCCCAGCCACATCAGCCCAATCGGCAGCAGGGCTTTCCAGCTGAGCGAACGCCGGCCGGCAATGCTCATCGTGAAGGCGCTGCGAATCGCCAGCGCGCCGAGCACAAAAGCCAGCAGCAGCTGCACCACCGCCAGAGGGGCGCCGGGCTGTGACCAGTCGGTCGGACTGCGTTGCACAAGGAAACTGGCGGCAACCGCGCACGGCAGCGCCGCTGCCAGCCAGGTCAGAACCCGCCTGCCGGTCGACGGCAGGCGTTTCACCGGCCGCATGTCGCGCCCCAGTTTGTCAATTAACAGGTCATGATTAGTCATGATGAGCTCCAAAACGGCGCAGGTTTTTCAGCGCCCGATGCAGCAGCGATTTCACTGCGGCGACACTCAGATTATTATGTGCAGCGGCTTCCGTCAGGCTCATTTCGCGCAGATGGACATGCTCCACAATGGCTCGTTGGCGGGAGGGGAGCTGGCGCAAATAGCCCGCCAGCTCCTCCCGACTATCCCGCTTTTGCGGATCTGCTGACGTTGCCGGTTCCGGCAGCGTCTCTTCGGGGATCTCCCACTGCTGATAGCGGCCGCGACGGCGCAGCGCATCAACGGCCCGCGCCGAAATAATCGCCATCAGCCAGGGCAAAAAAGGGTAGCTCGGATCGTAGGTATGGCGTACCCGATGCACCGTCAGCAGCACATCCTGAATCACATCTTCGACTAACGCGTCGTCGGCGATTCGCTTACGTATCTGCGAACGAATGACCGGAACCAGCGCTTTTAACAGCCGGGTGTAGGCGAGCTGATCGCCCGCCTGCGCCTGCTCCATTAGCGCGGGCCAGCTTTCACGCGCGCTGTCGTTTATTTCCATAATCCGCCTTGTTGCGTTTATGCTTTTTTGCCGGTTGCCTGGTTCAGGGCGTTCACGACGATGCCCGGAGTCAGGAGCTGCGGCAGTACTTTCGGCGGCCCGCCATCGGCAGGATAGACCACGTACAGCGGCAGACCGCCCTGACCAAATTGATTCAGCGCATCATCGACGTCCGGATTAAATTTAGTCGAGTCTGCCACCATATACAGCGTCCCGGTTTTTGCCAGCGCCTCTTTTACGGCCTGGGTTGAAAGCGATGTCTTTTCGTTAACCTGGCAGGTGATACACCAGGAGGCGGTGAAGTTAACAAAGATCGCTTTGCCGTGGCCGCGCTGCGCCTCGACAGCCTGCGGCGTCCATTTTTCCGCAGCGGTTTCGGCGGTCGCGACAGTCTGTGCGCCGGGCGACACGGAATCAGCCTGAATCAGACCGACCAGCGGGGCAATAACCGCGACGGCGAGCAGGCCGGTGACGGCGAACAGGCGCTTATGCCCTTTGCCCTGAAAGCGGCGCTGCTGGGCGATACCATAGAGCCAGGCAGCAAAGCTCAGCACCACGGAGGCCGCCAGTAGCGTCGCCAGCGCGCTGCTACCGGCCTGCTGCGCCAGCACCCAAACCAGCCAGGCGTAAGCGCCGAACATCGGAAAGGCCAGCGCACGTTTAAGAATATCCATCCACCCGCCAGGACGGGGGAGGAGAGAAGCCAGCGCCGGAAACAGTGAGACGAGGGTGAACGGAGCGGAAAAGCCGAGCGCGAGGGCAAAAAACACGACCAGCGCGGTGGCCGGCGGCTGCACCAGCGCATAGCCAATCGCACTGGCCATAAACGGCGCCGCGCACGGGGTTGCAACGACGATTGCCAGCGCGCCGGTCATCGCCGAGCGTAAAAAGGCGCCGCGGCCAATATCCAGAGCGCCGACACGCTGCGCCGATAGCCCGACCTCGAACACCCCCAGCAGGTTCAGCGCAGCGGCGAGGATCACCAGCGAAAGCAGGGCAATCACCAGCGGCGATTGCAGCTGGAACCCCCAGCCGACAGCGACGCCGCCGGCGCGTGCAGCCAGCAGAACACCGGCCAACAGCATCATGGTGACCATCACACCAAGTAAAAAAGCCAGCCCTTCGCGACGAGCGCCCACGGCGTTATCCGCATGGCGCAGAAGCCCGAGCGCTTTCAGGGAGATGACCGGAAAAACGCAGGGCATAAAGTTGAGTATGATGCCGCCAATAAAGGCGGCCAGCATGGCGGTGAGCATCGCTGGCCTCTTCGCTTAGTGGGTTTGCGGGTGGGCGGCGTCGTACTGCTTGACCGCGGCCAGGGTCTTCTCAATATGGGCATCCGGATTTCGATCGGTGTAGCTGAGCAGAATCGTGTTGTCCGGCGCAATGACAAATGAAGTCCGGTCAGAAACGGTCTTACCTTTCATCTCCATCAGCGTTTGATACTGCGCGGCGACTTTTGCCCCCGGATCCGCGGCGACGGCGAACTTATCGCGGCACTCCAGTTTAGAGAAATCGCTGACCTGATCGGTGTTACCGGCGGTGACGCCGATGACGGTAGCGCCCATTTTGTTGAATTCATCGGTGGCTTCGGCGAAAGCGTGGGCCTCAATGGTGCAGCCGGCGGTAAATGCCGCCGGGAAGAAATAGAGCACCACCGGCCCCTTTTGCAAAGCCTGCTGCAGGGAGAAGGCGATCGGTTTACCGGCTAAGGCGCCCTGCAGTTCGAAAGCAGGGGCTTTTGCGCCGACGGGCAGCGCCGCGCCGGCGTTAAACGCGGTGGCGGACAGGCCAAGCGCGACGGTCAGGGTCAAAGAACGAGCAAGGTTTTTCATCAGTTTCATTATTAGCTCCAGCGATGTCAGGGCGTTCTGGTCAGGTGACTCTGCTATACAGTTCGCCGGAGTGAGAAAGAAAGTTTCGCCGGGTGAAAAATATTTAGCGGCCGGATGCGATGGCCGACGGCAGTTCTCAGCGATGTTGAGCGAATCATCGCCCGCTATCGCCGGTCATCGCCCCGAAGGGCGACGTTGCCTATGACAGTAAGTCCTGCAGTTTGCGGGCGTTATCGTGCAATTGTGCGCGAGGATTGCGGCCAATCAGCACGAACTGATATCCGTTAGCGCGCCACCAGGCGAGGTTCATGTCGTGCCGCCGTTCCGCGACTATCCTGGTCTCGTTTTGCGGGCTGGCCGCAGAGATGCACAGCGCCATCGGCCCATACGCCGCGTGAATCCAGGCGATCTGCGCAATGGTGGTGCGCTCGTAACGCAGAATGCGCACCATTTTTAGCTCGGCGCCCGGCAGCGCAAGCTGCTGCGGGTTGAGCGCTAAACCGATATCTTCGGCGGTGCGCGTCAGGCCGCGCTGTAATATCGCCGGTGAACTGTCTATATCGAGCAGGGTTTCCGCGCTATACAGCGACATGTAACGGGCCTCGAGATCGCGAATGTTTTCGCTCTCATCAGGTTCGCCGGGAGCGGGACGAGCCAGATAGCCTAAGCCGCTGCCGATCAGTAAAAACGCGAGCGAGGCGGCAATCATGGCGCGGCGGCTAAAGGCCGGGGGAGGTGCAGCGCTGTCCGGCGCGGGCATTGCCGCCAGATGGGCATCAAGTCGGTTCTGCATGCGCGCGACGGGGGCCTGTTCCAGCAGCGGGGCAAACGCCTGCTGATAATTCCGCGGGATGCTCTTCAGTTCGGCGGTGCGCGCGGCCAGCTGCCGATCCTCTCTGAAGGCGGCTTCAAAGCGGAGAGCGTCGGGAGCGCTCATTTCGCCATCCAGCCAGGCAATAATGGCCTCATCGCCATAGGGCGGAGTAAAAAAGGATGATTTCACAGGCGTTTCTCCCTGGCTGCAGCGGCGGTAGCGGGCGTTTTTGCCAGCGTCGATCGCGCCGCCGCCAGCCGGCTCATCACCGTACCGATGGGGACCGATAGCGTATCGGCCGCCTCCTGATAGGTAAAACCTTCAACATAAACTAAAAACACCGCGTTGCGCTGGGCTTCCGGCAGGGCGCTGACCCGGCGCATAAGTTGCTGATACTGGCGATGATCTTCATTCATTTCGCGGTCGTCGGTGGCAAGCTGCGGGTCGTTTTCGACGAAGCCTTGCCCCATTCGGACGTGACGCGCCCGCAGCTCGGAAATCCAGATGGAGTGGAGAATGGTGAACAGCCACCGGTCGATGCGGGTGCCCGGCGTAAACTGCGCGCTCCGTTCGAGCGCGCGAACACAGGTTGACTGAACCAGCTCTTCGGCAATATCGCGATTGTGCGACAGAATCAGCCCGTAGCGCCAAAGACGGGCCAGATGTGCGGCAAGCTGTGAGCGAACGTCGCTGGTAGTAATTTTTTTACCCTCGCGGTGGGCTTCAGGATTCCGGATGTCCGTTAATGGCGGCCTGCAAATCGCGATACTCCTCGCAGCTTTGACCGCAAATTCCGGAAATCACTTTCAGCTGTTCCTGCGCCAGATCCCGGCGGCCTTTTACCATCCACGCTTCGCCAAGATATTCACGTGCTTTGGCGTAGTTGGGCTCAAGCGCCAGCGCGCGCTGATAATAGCCAATCCCTTCATCCGTCCGTCCGAGCTTACGGGTGGCATAGCCGCGGTAGTTCCAGGCTTCGGCGGTATTGCCGTTTTTCAGCGAATCCAGCAGGTTCAGTGCCGCCTGATATTGCCCTTTTTTCGCCAGATGATAGGCGTAGTTGGTTTTATCCTGATCGCTAAGACTGCTGGTTTTATCCGGGACGCACTGCTTGCTGACGCTGTCATATACCTGCCCGCTGGGGCAGTCCGGCGTTTTGCTCTGGGTGCTGTTATCGCCCATGGCGAATGACGGCGATGCATAGAACAAACATAGCAGTGCCGGGACCATTAAGCGGCGCGAAGCCGGCAGAATTGATGAGATAAGGGTGTTCATTTTTCGTCTCCAGGAGCAACGATGCGGGTAACCCGGCGGCCTCCCTGTCGGGGGGAACCGTGCCGGATGGCCGTTGTGTTCTTACAGAGAGTAAACGCATCAGCGGGGATATTTATTCGCCAGAAAACGCTATTTTTTGCACGCGCAAGAGAAGCGGCTGCGCTAGCGATGAATTGAGGAGGCGGAGCGGAGGAAAAAGCAGAAGAGTAAGTCGCGAAAGAGAACGTCGCTCAGAAAAAGAGAGGGAAAAAGAGAGAAAAAAGGGGGAGACGCGCTCCCCCCTCGTGAAGATTTACTGCTTCGGTTCGGCGACAACCACGCTGCCCACGCCGCGGTTATTGTATTCCCACATGCGGTTGAAGCTGCTGTCGTTGAGATTACGCTGCGGCACGCCCTTCGCATCTACGGCGCCGGTGTTACCGCTGAACGGGCGGCTGGAGATTGCCGCGTCGGCCCACGGTTTCGCCACGTTAAAGCCTTCATTGATGGCGCTGTCGCGGATTACCACCTGGCCACTGGTGGCGCTGTCGACATCGAGAGAGCGTCCCAGTTGCGCCACGCCGTCGCCGGAGGCGGTAAAGCGGCTGTTCACGGCCAGGAAGCCGTAGGTGACGCTTTTCAGCGTTGCCGGTGCAAAGACGTAGGCTTCTTTCTGGGTGCGTGAATTCACGACGCGGAAATCGGTGTTATCAAACACGACGGCACCGCGGCCGGAAACGATATCAACATCGCCTTCAATGTAGCTGTTGCTCACCAGGGTACGGGTCTGGCGATCGTTTTGCAGACGGTTCTGCACGCCGCTGTTGGTGACGAAGAAGGTGTTCTGGCGACCCAGAATGTTGACGTTGTTAATCTGGACCTGGTCGCCATCGCTGCGCAGCGCAACGGCCTGGTGAGTCCCGGCATCCACGCTGTCGCCGAGGTTGTTGGCGATGGTCAGGTTTTGCAACTGCAGACCATTGTTCTGCGACCAGAATACCGCTGAACACATCACGCCGACGGTGGCGGCGCGTTTGCTCTGGCAGCTGTCAAACATATACCACGCCGGTTTACCTGGCATATATTTACCGGCCGGGTTGACCAGGTGGCGCCAGGTGTTCACGTCCATCTCCGAGTCAATAGCCTGGCTGATTTTCACATCCAGCGGCTTCTCGCCGGTACCGTACAGCGTCAGCGCACCGGGTGCCGCAGGGACATAAACGGTACCCGTATATTCACCCGGCATAATCGCAATAAACTGACGACGATCGGAGTGGCGGGCGATAGCCGCATCAACCGCAGCCTGAATGGTGGTATGGGTCACGCCCTGAGCGCCCGCCGGGCCGACGACGAAGTCAGGCTGAGACGGTATGCTGATGGCCGCCGGGGTCCACGCCGCGGCGTTTGGATCCAGGGACTGGAAATAGCTTGCCGGCGTGAAGTTTTTCGCTTCATCAGCGGTCAACACAGGGCGAGAGGCGGTGCCCGGCGCAGTCTGCGTCGAGGGCTGTTGATCGGCAGGGGTTGAGCTACAGGCGGATAACGTCACGCCAAAAGCCAGTGCCAGCGTCAGGCGGGAAACTGAGAATGTGTTCATGTTGCTCCGGGCAAGAATCAATTAACAAGACCTGTCATTCTTCAGGCTGCCTCTCTGTTGGCGTATTTGTTGATTTCCGCCGCAAAGCAACCCGAATGATTTGGGGAGGGCATTATACAAAAAACATGCAAGCGGCGTCAGGCCGGCAAGGAATGAATTACGCGTATAACGTCCTTTAAAACCTGCTTTTTATACTAAGTCGAGCGAAACGGGAAGACGCTGCGCGAAAAAGTTCGCCTGAACCGGGCAGATGGCCGGAGCTTCGCCCGCGTCCGGTCACAAAAAAATAACAATTCCCTCTGCTTTTATTGACATTCCGCGTGGAATGAAAATAAATGTCTATACAACCCATGACAAGCTGACTGGTATGACTGAAGCCACCTCCGATCGCGTTATCTGGCGAAATGCCCGCCTCGCCACTCTCAACCCTGATGATTCGCAGCCTTACGGCCTGCGGGATGGTCATGCGCTGCTGGTTCGCAATGGCCGGATTGAAGCCATTGTGCCTGAAAATGAGGCCCCGGCCGGGCCGAGTATTGATCTTGGCGGCAGGCTGCTGACGCCGGGACTGATTGATTGCCACACCCATCTGGTCTTCGGCGGTAGTCGGGCGCAGGAGTGGGAGCAGCGTCTGAACGGCGTCTCCTACCAGACGATCAGTGCCAATGGCGGCGGCATTAACTCAACGGTGCGCGCCACCCGTGAAAGCAGCGAAGCGCAGCTGTTAGCGCTGGCTCAGCAGCGGCTGGAGCGACTGCTTCGCGAGGGAGTGACCACGCTTGAAATTAAATCCGGCTACGGGCTGGATCTGGAAAACGAGCGCAAAATGCTGCGCGTGGCGCGCCAGCTTGCGCAGAACAATGCGGTCGAGCTGTCGCCGACGCTGCTCTCCGCTCACGCCACGCCACCGGAATATAAAGACCGCCCGGACGCCTATATTACGCTGGTGTGTGAAACCCTGCTGCCGACGCTGTGGGAGGAGGGGCTGTTTGAAAGCGTTGATGTTTTCTGCGAAAACGTCGGCTTCAGCCCGCAGCAGACTGAACGCGTATTCCAGGCCGCGCAGGCCCGCGGTATTCCGGTCAGAGGGCATGTTGAACAGCTCTCTTCGCTGGGCGGCGCGCAGCTGGTGAGCCGTTATCAGGGGCTCTCGGCCGATCATATCGAATATTTAACGGAAGAGGGGGTTGCGGCGATGAGCCGCAGCGCGACGGTGGCGGTGCTGCTGCCCGGCGCGTTCTATTTCCTCAATGAAACCCGCAAACCCCCGGTCGAGCTGCTGCGTCAGTATCAGGTGCCGATGGCGGTGGCGACGGATTACAATCCGGGTACCAGCCCCTTTGCCAGCCTGCATCTGGCGATGAACATGGCCTGCGTCAAATTTGGCTTAACTCCGCAAGAGGCGTGGGCGGGCGTGACGCGTCATGCCGCGCAGGCGCTGGGGCGCCAGAATAGCCACGGCCAGCTGGCGGCGGGGTTTGTTGCCGATTTTGCTATCTGGGATGCTGAACATCCGGTTGAAATGGTCTATGAACCGGGGCGGAGCCCGCTCTGGCATCGCGTTGTGCGAGGAGAAATGCAATGACATTGTGGCAACCGACCCCCGCCGATATCTGGCAAGGGCGTGACGACAGCGCGGAAGCCGCCAATGCGCTGCGCCTGTTTCAGACTATCGTGCGGGCCGAACGTTTTGCACCACAGGCGTTACCGGGGGATATTGCCCTGCTGGGGTTTGCCTGCGATGAAGGCGTTCGCCGTAACCGCGGACGTACCGGGGCCGAAAAGGGGCCGGAAACGCTACGCCGGGCGCTGGCGAATATGGCCAGCCACAGCGGCCACGAGCGCTGTGTCGATATGGGCACCATCGGCGTCGCCGGTGAAGGGCTGGAGACCGCCCAGCAGGCGCTGCGCGAAGCGGTGGCCGCCTGCCTGCGCGCAGGCAAACGCACGCTGGTTCTCGGCGGCGGGCATGAGACGGCATTCGGTCATGGCGCGGGAGTGCTCGACGCTTTCCCCGGAGAGAAGGTCGGGATCATTAACCTCGATGCGCACCTGGATTTGCGCATCGCTGAGCAGGCCAGCTCCGGTACGCCGTTCCGCCAGCTGGCGCTGGAGTGCGACGCGCAGCAGCGCGGCTTTCACTATACCTGTATCGGCGCCAGCCGTGCGGCGAACACCCAGGCGCTGTGGGATGAAGCGGCGCGTCGCGAGGTGCGGGTCGTGGAGGATTTGGACGTTCTGCAGGCCTATGATCAGCAGGTTGCGCCGGAAATCGCGCGTAATATTGCCCTCTACGACAGGCTCTATTTGACCATCGATCTGGATGTGCTGCCGGCGCGCGAAATGCCGGCGGTCTCGGCGCCTGCGGCGCTGGGCATTCCGCTGGCGATCCTGCTGCGCATCGTTGAACCGTTATGCCGCAGCGGAAAACTGCAGGCGGTGGATCTGGTGGAGTTTAATCCGCAGTTTGACATTGACAGCCAGGGGGCCCGTGCGGCGGCCCGGCTGGCATGGCAAATCGCCCATTGGTGGCGCTGACGATTCAGTATATTCTGACCGTTTCGCCGCCCATTGAGTATAAGGAAAGTCAGGCTATGTTTTCACAGCAATCTCGAACCGCGCCTGCCCCGTTTTATGAAAAGGTGAAGCAGGCGATCAGCGAAAAGATTCAGCGCGGCGTCTGGCGTCCCCACGACCGCATTCCTTCCGAGGCGGAACTGGTGGCCCAGTTTGGTTTCAGTCGCATGACGATCAATCGGGCGCTGCGTGAACTCACGGATGAAGGTTTACTGGTACGTTTGCAGGGTGTCGGTACCTTTGTCGCGGAGCCGAAAGGGCAGTCGGCGCTGTTTGAAGTGCGGAGCATCGCCGACGAGATTATCTCCCGTCGCCATCAGCACCGCTGCGAGGTGCTGCTGCTGGAAGAGACCGAAGCCGATCTTATCCAGTCGGCTGCGCTGAATGTCGCCGAAGGAACGCGGATTTTTCACTCTCTGATGGTGCATTTTGAAAACGACATTCCGGTACAGATTGAAGACCGCTGCGTCAATGCGGCGGTGGTGCCGGCGTATTTACATCAGGACTATACCGTCACCACACCGCATGATTACCTGTCGCTGATTGCGCCGTTAACCGAAGGCGAGCACATCGTCGAAGCGGTACAGGCCAGCGCCAAAGAGTGCGAACTGCTGCATATCCATGCCCACGATCCTTGCCTGCTGATCCGGCGCCGTACCTGGTCTACCACGCATATTGTTTCCCACGCCCGTCTTCTGTTCCCGGGTAGCCGCTACCGGCTGCAGGGCCACTTCACTTCCTGACAATCGTCTGCGTCGGCAAAAGCGTGATTGCTGACGCAATATAACAAAATTGTATCATTTCTGTTAAATCCTGGCTTGCGTAGAGTTGTATAGACAAGTATATGTATCTACGTAAACAACGTTAATTGTCAGGAGAAACCCCGATGTCGCAAAGCAAATATCGCCAGCAAGACGTACGTGCACCGCGAGGCACGACGTTGAATGCCAGGAGCTGGTTGACCGAAGCACCGCTGCGTATGTTAATGAACAACCTCGATCCCGATGTTGCCGAGAACCCACATGAGCTGGTGGTCTACGGCGGTATTGGTCGCGCGGCGCGTAACTGGGAATGCTATGACGCTATCGTGAAGGCGCTGAAAAACCTGGAAAGCGATGAGACGCTGCTGGTGCAGTCCGGTAAGCCGGTTGGCGTATTTAAAACCCATGAAAATTCACCGCGCGTACTGATTGCCAACTCCAACCTGGTCCCGCACTGGGCGACCTGGGAACATTTCAATGAGCTGGATGCAAAAGGTCTGGCGATGTACGGCCAGATGACCGCGGGCAGCTGGATCTATATCGGTAGCCAGGGCATCGTGCAGGGCACCTACGAAACGTTCGTCGAAGCCGGACGTCAGCACTATCAGGGCAGCCTGAAGGGGCGCTGGGTCCTCACCGCCGGTCTGGGCGGTATGGGCGGCGCACAGCCGCTGGCGGCGACCCTGGCAGGCGCCTGCTCGCTGAATATCGAATGTCAGCAGAGCCGGATCGATTTCCGTCTGCGTACCCGCTACGTTGACGAGCAGGCCACCTCGCTGGATGACGCGCTGGCCCGCATCAAGAAATACACCGCCGAAGGCCGGGCTATCTCTATCGCTCTGTGCGGCAATGCCGCCGATATCGTGCCGGAGATGGTGAAGCGCGGCGTGCGCCCGGATATGGTCACCGACCAGACCAGCGCCCACGATCCGCTGCATGGCTATCTGCCGAAAGGCTGGACCTGGGAAGAGTATCAGGCGAAAGCTGAATCCGACCCGCAGGGGACGATTCTGGCGGCCAAGCGTTCGATGGCCGACCATGTTCAGGCGATGCTGGCCTTCAACGAAATGGGCGTACCGACCTTCGACTACGGCAACAATATCCGCCAGATGGCGCAGGAGATGGGCGTCGACAATGCGTTCGACTTCCCGGGTTTTGTCCCGGCCTATATTCGCCCGCTGTTCTGCCGCGGCATCGGTCCGTTCCGCTGGGTGGCCCTCTCCGGCGATCCGCAGGATATCTACAAAACCGACGCCAAAGTGAAAGAGATCATCAAAGATGATCAGCATCTGCACCACTGGCTGGATATGGCGCGTGAGCGTATTAGCTTCCAGGGACTGCCGGCGCGTATTTGCTGGGTGGGGCTGGAGTGGCGCCAGAAGCTGGGGCTGGCCTTTAACGAAATGGTCCGCAGCGGTGAAGTGTCTGCGCCGATCGTCATTGGTCGTGACCACCTTGACTCTGGCTCGGTTGCCAGCCCGAACCGCGAAACTGAATCCATGCGTGATGGCTCCGATGCCGTCTCCGACTGGCCGCTGCTGAACGCCTTACTCAATACCGCCAGCGGCGCGACCTGGGTGTCGCTGCATCACGGTGGTGGCGTCGGGATGGGCTTCTCGCAGCACTCCGGGATGGTTATCGTCTGTGACGGTACCGACGAAGCGGCCGCGCGTATTGCCCGCGTGCTGCATAACGATCCGGCGACCGGGGTGATGCGTCACGCCGATGCGGGTTACGACATCGCGATTGAGTGCGCGGCGGAACAAGGACTGAATCTTCCTATGGTGGCAGCAACGCAGGGGCAACGCTGAGATGAAAAACTTAACTCTGATTCCAGGTCAACTGAGTCTGGCGCAGCTACGCGAGGTGTTCCAGCATCCGCTGACCATCACTCTCGACGAGCAGGCTTTTGCCGCTATTAACGAGAGCGTCGCCTGCGTCAACGCCATTCTGGCCGAAGGACGCACCGCTTACGGCATTAACACCGGTTTTGGCCTGCTGGCGTCAACGCGGATCTCCACGGACGATCTGGAAAACCTGCAGCGTTCTCTGGTGCTGTCTCATGCGGCGGGCATTGGTGAGCCGCTGGATGATGCCATGGCACGTCTGATTATGGTGCTGAAGATTAACAGCCTTTCCCGCGGCTTCTCCGGGATTCGTCTGAGCGTCATTCAGGCGCTGATTCAACTGGTGAATAAAGGCGTCACGCCGTGGATCCCGGCTAAAGGTTCCGTCGGCGCATCCGGTGACCTGGCGCCGCTGGCGCACATGTCCCTGACGTTGCTGGGTGAGGGGAAAGCCCGCGTCGACGGCGAGTGGATGCCGGCGCTGCAGGCGTTGAAAAAAGTGGGTCTCGAGCCGATTACCCTGGCGGCGAAAGAGGGGCTGGCGCTGCTGAACGGTACTCAGGCATCGACGGCGTTTGCGCTGCGCGGCCTGTTTGACGCGGAAGATCTGTTTGCTTCCGCGGTGGTATGCGGCGCGCTCACCACCGAAGCGGCGCTGGGATCGCGTCGTCCGTTTGATTCGCGTATTCACGAAGCGCGCGGCCAGCGCGGGCAGATTGACGCTGCGGCGCTGTATCGCCATGTGCTGACCGACAGCAGCGAGATTTCGCAGTCGCATCACAACTGTAGCAAAGTGCAGGACCCGTACTCTCTGCGCTGTCAGCCGCAGGTGATGGGCGCCTGTCTGACCCAGATTCGCCAGGCCGCGGAAGTCCTGCTGATTGAGGCCAATGCGGTGTCGGATAACCCGCTGGTCTTCGCCGCCGAGAATGAAGTGATCTCCGGCGGTAACTTCCACGCCGAACCGGTAGCGATGGCGGCGGATAACATTGCGCTGGCGATTGCCGAAATCGGTTCGCTGTCCGAGCGTCGTATTGCGCTGATGATGGACAGTCATATGTCGCAGCTGCCGCCTTTCCTTGTGAAAAATGGCGGCGTCAACTCCGGCTTTATGATTGCGCAGGTGACCGCTGCGGCGTTAGCCAGTGAGAACAAAGCGCTGGCGCACCCGCACAGCGTTGATAGCCTGCCGACGTCGGCAAACCAGGAAGATCACGTCTCGATGGCGCCGGCTGCCGGTCGTCGTCTGTGGGCGATGGCGGAAAACACCCGCGGCGTGCTGGCCGTGGAGTGGCTGGCCGCCGTCCAGGGGCTGGATATGCGCGAAGGGCTGGCCAGCAGTCCGCTGCTGGAAGAGGCGCGTCATCTGCTGCGCGAGCGGGTTTCGCATTACACCCAGGATCGCTTCTTCGCCCCGGATATCGATAACGCTATTGAGCTTCTGGCAGCGCGCCACCTGACGCGACTGCTCCCTGCCGTCTTGTCTGGTCAGATCTGACCCTCGTTGTTTTCTGTACCCGTGTCGGGGGGATAAGCTCCCCCCGGCCGTCCTACACGCATATTTGTCGTCATACAAAAATTATCAGGACACTTGCATATGCAACAACAACCACAATCGCCACAAAAGCCCCACCTGCTGCGCGGGCTGAATGCCCGACATATTCGCTTCATCGCGCTCGGTTCCGCCATTGGTACCGGGCTGTTTTATGGTTCTGCCGCCGCCATTAAGGCCGCGGGACCGGCGGTTCTGCTGGCCTATCTGATCGGCGGCGCGGCGGTATTTATCGTCATGCGTGCGCTGGGCGAAATGGCGGTACGCAACCCCGTTTCCGGCTCCTTCGGCAGCTATGCCCGCCAGTATCTCGGGCCGCTGGCCGGGTTTATCACCGGCTGGACCTATACCTTTGAGATGGTGATTGTCGCCCTGGCGGATGTCACCGCGTTTGGTATCTATATGGGGCTCTGGTACCCGGATGTGCCGCGCTGGATTTGGGTACTGAGTATTATCTTCTTCATCGGCGCGATGAACTTGTGCCACGTGCGCATTTTCGGCGAGATGGAGTTCTGGCTGTCGCTGATTAAAGTGGTGGCGATTATTGCGATGATCGTCGCCGGCGGCAGCATTATTTTCTTCGGCTTTGGTCATGCCTTCCCGGCGACGGGGCTGGAAAACCTGTGGAGCCACGGCGGGTTCGCGCCGAACGGCTGGCAGGGAATTGTTGCGTCGCTGGGTATTGTGATGTTTGCCTTTGGCGGCGTCGAAATTATCGGCGTGACCGCGGCGGAAGCGCAGAACCCGAAGAAAGTGATTCCGCAGGCAATTAATACCATCCCGCTGCGTATCGTGCTGTTCTATGTCTGCACGCTGGCGATCCTGATGGCCATTTTCCCGTGGAACAGCTTTGGCGAGCAGGGCAGCCCGTTCGTGCTTATTTTTAGCGGCCTGGGGATTCCGGCGGCGGCGACAATCCTCAATATCATCGTGATCAGCGCCAGTATTTCAGCCATCAATAGCGATATTTTTGGCGCCGGTCGCATGATGTACGGCATGGCAAAAGAGGGGATGGCGCCGAAAAGCTTCCAGCGAATCGCCAGCAACGGCGTGCCGTGGATGACGGTAGTGGTGATGGGCGTGGCGCTGCTGGTGGCGGTAGTGCTGAACTATCTGATGCCGGAACAGGTCTTTGTGCTGATTGCCTCCCTGGCGGCATTTGCAACGGTATGGGTCTGGCTGATGATCCTGCTGGCTCATTTCGCCATGCGTCGCGGTTTGTCGGCAGAAGAACGTCGCCAGATTGCGTTCCCGGTGCCGTTCTGGCCGGTTGCGCCGCTGCTGACCCTGCTGTTTATGGGACTGGTGATTGCGGTGCTCGGGATGGTGGAGGAGACGCGGATTGCGCTGATCGCCGGTCTGGTCTGGCTTGGGCTGCTGACGATTATCTGGTATGCGAAAGTCAAAAAAACCGTGCGGATGCCGGTGGCTGAGCAGTCATCTTCGAGCTGAATGAGTCCCCGGTGGCGCTGCGCTTACCGGGGCTACAAGGGGTTGTCAGGTATTTCGGGTGGGCGTAATTCGCGCCCCTGGGGGCTCCCCCGGTGGCGCTGCGCTTACCGGGGCTACAAAGGGGCTGTCAGGTATCCCGGGTGGCGTAATTCGCGCCCCGGGCCAGGTTTACCGGGCCACAAAGGGGGTGTCAGGTCGCCCGGATAAGGCGTAAGCCGCTATCCGGGGAGGGACTGACGGGAGAAAGTCAGATAAACAGGGCGGTGATGGATGCGCTGCCCAACGAATGAAAATGGACGTTAAAGCCTACCATCGCACCGCTTGCCCCTTCATCGACCTCGATCTTCTCGACATCCAGCGCATGCACCGTAAAGATGTAGCGATGGCTTTCCCCTTTTGGCGGCGCCGCGCCGCCGTAGCCGGGGAGGCCGAAATCGGTGCGGGTCTGGATTGCGCTGGCCGGCAGCGGGGCCAGACCGGAGCCGGCTCCCTGCGGTAGTTCGCGCGTTTCCGCCGGTAGATTGGCGACCAGCCAGTGCCACCAGCCGGAGCCGGTGGGCGCATCGGGATCGTAACAGGTCACCACAAAGCTTTTAGTTCCGTCAGGCACCTCGTCCCACGCCAGATGCGGCGAGATATTATCGCCATCGTAGCCCATGCCGTTAAATACATGGCGGTGGGGCAATTTCCCGCCATCCTGCAGATCGTGACTGATTAGGTTCATGCCGTCTCGTCTCCTCTGGGATAATCAACTGATTAACAAAGAAGTGTAGTCCTGTTGACGGCCAGTTTCTGCTACTTAATCGCGAAAAAATGTTTCGTTGAGCACCGCCGCGTTAACCGCCTGGGTCAGGCGCGTCAGCTGCAGCGGGGTAATCACGTACGGCGGCATCAGGTAAATCAGGCGGCCGAACGGGCGAATCCATACGCCTTGTTCGACGAAGAAGCGCTGCAGCGCGGCCATATTGACCGGGCGGCAAGTTTCCACCACGCCGATGGCACCCAGCACGCGGACATCGGCGACCAGCGGGGATTCCCGTGCCGGAGCCAGCTCGACATTAAGCTGCGCTTCAATCGCGGCGACCTGGCCTTGCCATTCGCCGCTTTCCAGCAGACGCAAACTTTCTGTCGCCACCGCGCAGGCCAGCGGATTGCCCATAAAGGTCGGGCCGTGCATAAAGCAGCCGGCTTCGCCGTCGCTGATGGTCTCGGCCACCGAACGGGTGGTGAGGGTAGCCGACAGCGTCATGGTTCCGCTGGTCAGCGCTTTGCCGAGACACAGAATATCCGGGGCGATATCCGCGTGTTCGCAGGCAAACAGCTTGCCGGTCCGGCCAAATCCGGTGGCAATCTCATCGGCAATCAGCAGAATGCCCTCACGATCGCACATCTTGCGGATGCGCTTCAGCCACTCAGGATGATACATCCTCATGCCGCCGGCGCCCTGTACGACCGGTTCGAGAATGACCGCCGCGATCTCATCCCGATGGGCCGCCATCAGGCGGGCAAACGGCACCATATCCCGTTCATCCCACTCGCCGCCAAAGCGGCTTTGCGGCGCCGGGGCGAACAGGTTATCCGGCAAATAGCCCTGCCACAAACTGTGCATGGAGTTATCCGGATCGCAGACCGACATCGCGCCAAAGGTATCGCCGTGGTAGCCGTTGCGGAAGGTGAGAAAGCGCCGCCGCGCTGCGCCTTTTGCCTGCCAGTACTGCAGGGCCATCTTCATGGCCACTTCCACCGCGACCGAGCCGGAGTCGGCGAGGAATACGCACTCCAGCGACTCCGGAGTCATCGCCACCAGCTGGCGGCACAGCGCCACCGCCGAAGGGTGGGTGATACCGCCAAACATCACGTGTGACATCTGGTCAATCTGCGCTTTCATCGCGGCGTTTAAACGAGGGTGATTGTAGCCGTGGATTGCCGCCCACCAGGATGACATTCCGTCAATCAGCTGCTCTCCGCCGGCGAGGGACAGCTCGCAGCCGTGGGCGGAAACCACCGGATAGACCGGCAGAGGAGAAGTCATGGAGGTGTAGGGGTGCCAAATGTGGCGCCGATCGAAGGCGAGATCGTCCGTTGTCATAAGTGACTTGTAAACCATTTTGAAAACATTTAGGTTTACGAGTATAAACCGAACCGACAATTAACAAAACCCTTTGGAGAGGCCAATGGCTCACCACGCACGCTGGACAATGTCGCAAGTTACTGAGTTGTTTAATAAACCATTGTTAGATCTGCTGTTTGAAGCGCAGCAGACCCACCGCCAGCACTTCGATCCGCGTCAGGTCCAGGTCAGCACGCTGCTGTCGATCAAAACCGGCGCCTGTCCGGAAGATTGTAAATATTGCCCGCAAAGCGCGCGCTACAAAACCGGTCTCGAATCGGAGCGTCTGATGGAAGTTGAGCAGGTGCTGGAGTCCGCGCGCCAGGCAAAAAATGCCGGATCAACGCGCTTCTGCATGGGGGCCGCCTGGAAGAACCCCAACGATCGCGATATGCCGTATCTGGAGCAAATGGTCAAAGGCGTCAAAGCGTTGGGGCTCGAATCCTGCATGACGCTCGGCACCTTGACCGACACCCAGGCGCAGCGCCTCGCGGGAGCCGGGCTGGACTACTACAATCACAACCTCGATACCTCGCCGGAATTTTACGGCAACATCATTACCACCCGCACCTATCAGGAGCGCCTGGACACCCTCGACAAAGTGCGTGACGCCGGGATTAAGGTGTGTTCCGGCGGGATCGTCGGCTTAGGCGAAACCGAGAAAGATCGCGCTGGCCTGCTGTTACAGCTGGCTAATTTGCCAACGCCGCCGGAAAGCGTGCCGATCAACATGCTGGTTAAGGTGAAGGGCACGCCGCTGGCCGATAACGACGATGTCGATGCTTTCGATTTTATCCGCACCATTGCGGTGGCGCGCATCATGATGCCGACCTCGTACGTGCGTCTTTCCGCCGGCCGCGAGCAGATGAACGAACAGACCCAGGCGATGTGCTTTATGGCCGGGGCGAACTCGATTTTCTACGGCTGCAAGCTGCTGACCACGCCGAACCCGGAAGAGGACAAAGACCTGCAGCTGTTCCGCAAACTGGGGCTTAACCCGCAGCAGACGGCGGTGCTGGAAGGCGATAACGAGCAACAGCAGCGTCTGGAACATGCGCTGAATAACCCCGATACCGAGGAATACTACAACGCGGCGGTGCTATGAGCTGGCAGCAACGCATCGACCAGGCGCTGAGCGAGCGGCGGCAGGCGGATGCATTCCGTCGCCGCCAGCCGGTGGCGCAGGGTGCCGGGCGTTGGCTTATCCGTGAAGATCGGCGCTGGCTGAATTTCTCCAGCAATGATTATCTCGGACTGAGCCAGCATCCGCAGATTATCGCCGCCTGGCAGCAGGGGGCGGCGCGTTATGGCGTGGGTTCCGGCGGATCCGGCCACGTCAGCGGTTACAGCGAGGCGCATCGTGAACTGGAAGAGAGCCTGGCGGACTGGCTGGGATATCCGCGCGCGCTGCTGTTTATTTCCGGGTTTGCCGCCAACCAGGCGCTGATTACCGCGCTGCTCGCCAGGGACGATCGCATCGTTGCGGATCGCCTGAGCCACGCCTCTTTACTCGAAGCGGCCAGCCTGAGCCCGGCGCAGCTCAGACGCTTTGCGCACAACGACGTGCAGCAGTTGAGTGAACTTCTCGGTAAGCCGCTGGCGGGGCAACAGCTGGTGGTGACGGAAGGGGTGTTCAGCATGGATGGCGATAGTGCACCGCTTCGCGATATTGCCCCAACGACCCGGGCGGCCGGCGGCTGGCTGCTGGTGGACGATGCGCATGGTATTGGCGTCGTGGGCGATGAAGGGCGCGGTAGCTGCCACGCGCAAAACGTCCGCCCGGAACTGCTGGTCGTGACCTTCGGTAAAGCCTTTGGCGTCAGCGGCGCGGCGATCCTGTGCGACGAGGCGCTGGCGGACTATCTGCTGCAGTTTGCCCGACATCTGATTTACAGCACCGCCATGCCGCCGGCCCAGGCGGTTGCGCTGAGCGCCGCGCTGGCGGTGATCCGCAGCGATGATGGCCGGCAGCGGCGGGAAAAACTGGCCAGCCGCGTGGCGCAATTTCGCGACGGTATGGCGGATTTTCCGGGGGAGCTGAGCGCCTCGACCAGCGCGATTCAGCCGCTGATCGTGGGTGACAATACGCGGGCGTTGCAGCTGGCGGCGCGCCTGCGTGAGCAGGGCTGCTGGGCGACGGCCATTCGTCCGCCGACGGTGCCGGCAGGCAGCGCGCGGCTGCGCCTGACGCTGACCGCGGCCCATGAGCCGACTGATATTACCCGTCTGCTGGAGGTGCTGCATGGCGGCGGTGAATAAACGGGCGGTGGCTGCGGCCTTTGGCCGGGCGGCCACCCACTATTCGCAACACGACGCGCTGCAGCGTTACAGCGCTGAACTGCTGCTGCGTCAGCTTCATGGCCGCCCCTTTTCAGCGGTCCTCGACGCCGGCTGCGGCCCCGGCAGCATGAGTCGCTACTGGCGCGAGGTCGGCAGTCATGTGACGGCGCTCGATCTCTCGGTTGAGATGCTGGCGCAGGCCCAGCGCAACGCGTGCGCGCATCGTTATCTTGCCGGGGATATTGAGTCGCTGCCGCTGGCCGATGCCTGCGTCGATCTGGCGTGGAGCAATCTGGCGGTTCAGTGGTGCGAGAGTCTGTCCGGCGCGCTCGATGAGCTGTGCCGGGTGGTGCGCCCCGGCGGTCGGGTCGCGTTCACCACCTTGCTGGCCGATTCGCTTCCCGAGCTGAATCAGGCCTGGCGCGCGATTGACACCCATCCCCATGCCAACCGCTTTCTCAGCGAACGGGCGGTGCGCGAGGCGCTGGCCGGGCGGCGAGCCGTTGGCGAGGTTCACGCCGTCAGCCTGCCGTTTGCCGATGCTCTGAGCGCGATGCGTTCGCTCAAAGGGATTGGGGCAACACACTTGCATCAGGGGCGCAGCGCGGCGCCGTTGAGCCGGGGAAAACTGCGTCAGCTGCAGCTGGCCTGGCCAAAACAGCAGGGCCAGTGCCCGCTGACGTACCATCTTTTTACAGGAGTCATTGAACGTGACTAAACGTTTTTTCGTCACCGGAACCGACACAGAAGTCGGTAAAACGGTCACCAGCTGCGCCCTGTTGCAGGCGGCGAAGCTGTCAGGTCTGAAGTGCGCGGGCTATAAACCGGTCGCCTCCGGGAGTGAGTTGACGGCGCACGGGCTGCGTAACGATGATGCGCTGGCACTCCAGCGCAATAGCGGTGTGGCGCTGAACTATGCGCAGGTCAACCCCTTTACCTTTGCCGAACCGACCTCACCGCATATCGTGAGCGCGGAAGAGGGGCGGCCGATTACCGGCGATGCGCTTTCTGCCGGGCTGCGTGAACTGGAGACGCTGGCGGAATGGGTGCTGGTGGAGGGAGCGGGAGGCTGGTTTACGCCGCTATCCGCGACGCTGAGTTTTGCCGACTGGGTACGCGACGAACGGCTGCCGGTCATTCTGGTGGTCGGCATTAAACTCGGCTGCATCAACCACGCGCTGCTGACGGCCCAGGCGGTACGTCAGGCCGGGCTGCCGCTGGTGGGCTGGATTGCAAACGACATCCAGCCGCCGGGTAAACGCCATGCGGAATATCTGGCGACCCTCAACGATCGACTTGCGGCCCCGTTGCTGGGCGAGATCCCATGGCTGGCGGACGCGTCGCGACGTGAAGATCTCGGCCAGTATCTGGATCTCAGCGCGCTGGATCGGGCGTCATCCACTGTGCCAGCAGCGGTTCATCCAGCTGGATAACGCGGCCTTGCGCCACGTTACGCCCGCGATGCAGCAGGCAAAAACGGTCCGCCACCCGGCGAATAAACGGCAGGTGCTGTTCCGCCAGCAGCACCGTTAAACCGATGTCGCGGTTCAGGCGCACCAGCAGGTCACCCAGCTTATGCACGAAGTGTTGTCCGCTGCCACGCGAAGGTTCATCAAGAATCAGCAGACGCGGCCGGACAACCAGCGCTCTCGCCAGCGCCAGCTGGTACTGGTCATCTTCTGACAACATCGCGGCTTTATGCTGACGTCGTGCGTAGAGCTCCGGGAAAAAATCGTAAATCTCCCCCTTTACGGCGCCGCCCGGGTTCCCTCCGGCGGCCAGCGCAATATGCAGATTCTCCTCCACGCTCAGCTGAGAAAAGATCCGCCTGTCCTGCGGGACATAGCCGATGCCAATAATCGAGCGGGAATGGGCGGAGAGCGGCGTGATATCGCAGGGCGGCGAGCCGATGTCATGCCAGGTCATACTGCCGCTGGCGACCGGAAGATGTCCGGTAATGCAGTTCACCAGCGTGGTTTTCCCCATCCCCTGGAGTCCCATCACACAGGTGCACTCCCCCGGCTGAAGTTCAAGGTCGACATTCCATAGCGTGTGCTGATTTCCGTAGTACTGATTGACTGCGCGTAGACTCAACATAGACGTTTTCTCCTGTTTGGGGATAGCGGGCGACATGAAGATTCTGCAAATCTCTTGCCAGGAAAAAGATGTTTCGGTTTTTTCCCGTACGGGCAGCTGCCGCGGGGCGGGGCGAAGGCGAGTCAGCGAGGCGGTTGCACTCTCCCGGTGCTAAGGGGTATGAAAAATGGTGCAGAAAGCAACAAAAAAGCAGGCACCCTTAGCTGATAAATATCAAAAATAATTCGATAATTTTTTTTAGGCGGTCGATTTTCACCGGCGGTCGATTTCTGCGGGGTGGCAGAAGGCATGGCCTGCAGACACTTATCCACTATTCCTGTGGATAACCTTGTGTATTAGAGTTAGAGAACTTGCGGTAAGCTAGAGATTACGCGGCCTGCGGCTGAATTGGCGCGAAACCCATCTTTTGTTTAATATCATTAAATATCAATTAGTTGAATAAAAGCAATGGCTGTAAGGAAAGTGTCACCTGATGCCACAAAAGATTCACCACCTTGCTTGACAAATGTTAAATGATAAATTTTTTTGGGGATAACCCTACTCTCTGGCGGATTATTCTGCAGGATGGTCTTTTTTTACCCCAAAACGACGCGCGCGCGGGCGATTTCAGGCACAAACAATAATAGAATACTGTTTTTATATCCAGTATTATTTATTGGCAAAAGTGAGCGTGAAGGGTAGAATTAAACACCTGCCGTATATCACCAGGCGCTTCATCCTTCTTCAGGGCCAGACATATGAGTAAAACGTTCACGCTGCATTCCGCATTCCGTCCTTCTGGCGACCAGCCGGAGGCTATCCGCCGCCTGGAAGAGGGGCTGGAAGATGGCCTGGCGCACCAAACGCTGCTGGGGGTGACCGGGTCGGGCAAGACGTTCACCATTGCTAACGTTATCGCCGATCTTCAGCGTCCGACGATGGTGCTGGCGCCGAATAAGACCCTGGCAGCACAGCTGTACGGCGAAATGAAAGAGTTCTTCCCGGACAATGCGGTGGAATATTTCGTCTCCTACTACGATTACTATCAGCCTGAAGCCTACGTGCCGAGCTCGGACACCTTCATCGAGAAAGACGCGTCGGTGAACGAGCATATCGAGCAGATGCGTCTGTCGGCGACCAAAGCGCTGCTTGAGCGGCGCGATGTGGTGGTAGTGGCTTCGGTATCGGCTATCTACGGTCTGGGCGACCCGGATCTCTACCTGAAGATGATGCTGCACCTGACCACCGGCATGCTGATCGACCAGCGGGCGATTTTACGCCGCCTGGCGGAGCTGCAGTATACCCGTAACGATCAGGCCTTCCAGCGCGGCACCTTCCGCGTGCGCGGCGAAGTGATCGACGTCTTCCCGGCGGAATCCGACGATATTGCGCTGCGTATCGAGCTGTTCGATGAAGAGGTTGAGCGGCTGTCGCTGTTCGATCCGCTCACCGGTCAGGTTGAATCGACGATTCCACGCTATACCATCTACCCGAAAACGCACTACGTGACGCCACGCGAGCGAATCGTTCAGGCGATGGAAGAGATAAAAGTCGAGCTGGCGGAGCGGCGTAAAGTGCTGCTGGAAAACAACAAGCTGCTGGAAGAGCAGCGCCTGAGCCAGCGTACCCAGTTCGACCTCGAAATGATGAACGAGCTGGGCTACTGCTCGGGCATCGAAAACTACTCGCGCTATCTTTCCGGGCGCGGGCCGGGCGAACCGCCGCCGACGTTGTTTGATTACCTGCCGGCAGACGGTTTGCTGGTGATTGACGAATCCCACGTCACTATTCCGCAAATCGGCGGCATGTACCGCGGCGATCGGGCGCGCAAAGAGACGCTGGTGGAGTACGGCTTCCGTCTGCCGTCGGCGCTGGATAACCGTCCGCTGAAGTTCGAAGAGTTTGAGGCGCTGGCGCCGCAGACCATTTACGTCTCGGCGACGCCGGGGCCTTATGAGCTGGATAAATCTGGCGATGAGGTGGTCGATCAGGTGGTACGTCCGACCGGGCTGCTTGACCCGCTGATTGAAGTGCGGCCGGTGGCGACTCAGGTCGATGACCTGCTGTCGGAGATTCGCATCCGCGTCGCCATCAACGAGCGCGTGCTGGTCACCACTTTGACCAAACGGATGGCGGAAGATTTAACGGAGTATCTCGAAGAGCACGGCGAACGCGTGCGCTACCTGCACTCCGATATCGATACCGTGGAGCGTATGGAGATCATCCGCGACCTGCGGCTGGGCGAGTTCGATGTTCTGGTGGGTATCAACCTGCTGCGTGAGGGGCTGGATATGCCGGAAGTGTCGCTGGTGGCAATTCTGGATGCCGATAAAGAGGGCTTCCTGCGTTCGGAACGCTCGCTGATTCAGACCATCGGTCGCGCCGCGCGTAATATCAACGGTAAAGCGATTCTGTATGGCGATAAAATTACCGCTTCGATGGCCAAAGCCATCAGCGAGACCGAGCGTCGCCGTGAGAAGCAGCAGCGCTATAACGAAGAGCACGGTATCACCCCGCAGGGGCTGAATAAAAAAGTGGTCGATATTCTGCAACTGGGCAGCAATCTGGCGAAGACGAAAGCCAAGGGCCGCGGAAAATCACGTTCGCCGGTTGAGGCGGATACGCCTGAGGTGCTGCTGACGCCAAAAGCGCTGCAGCAGAGAATTCACGAGCTGGAAGGGCAGATGATGCAACATGCGCAGAATCTGGAGTTCGAAGAAGCCGCGCAAATTCGTGACCAGCTGCATCAGCTCCGCGAGCTGTTTATTGCGGCGTCCTGATCCCGCAGGACGCGATGCGCTGCGCGTGGGGCCAGGCAGTGTGACGGGACGCCGATTTTTTGCTATTCCGCGGCGTTTTCTGGCTGGCTTAATGTCTGCTTAATCTTGCCAGGCGACACTATCCTCATTCTGATGAGGATAGTGTCATGCAAAAATTAACCTTCCGTGAGTCTCTGGCCCTTACCTGTGCGTTTGTTGTGGTTGTCGCTTTTGTCCATCAGTGGGTGCTGACGTTCTAACGCGAAGGCTTAGGAAACTGAATCCAGCCTCGAACGCCGGGGCCAGGCTGGCGGTTATGTAAGAAAAACTGGGCATCGTGCAGCTGAACGATGCGCGTCACAATACTTAATCCCAGGCCAATTCCCCCGTAGCGGCTGTCCATACGGACAAATGCTTTACTCAGCTCGCCGCTTTTCGCTTCATCAATCCCCGGACCTTCATCTTCCACGGCCATAACCGGCGTTGTACCGGCCTGTATGGCGATTTTTATCTTCGACCCTGCCGGGCTATAGCGATGCGCATTCTCCACCAGATTGCGCAGCACAACGCGCAGCAGCGTGGCATCACCGGAGACAACAACATCTTTGGCATCATCCCCCTCGGGGAGGGCGAGCGCCAGCGTCTGCTGGCGCTGTTCCAGCATGCTCTCCAGCTCACCGCGAATCGGTTCGACCACATCCTCTTTCAGCAGCACGCGCTGGTAGCTCCCGGCGGAAAATGACTGCCCGACGCGCGCCAGCTGCAGCAGCTGTGAGATGCTGTTGGTCATCTGATCCAGACGCTGGATCAGCTGACCCACCTCCACGTGGTGTACTTTCGCCATCAGTTCGAGATGCAGACGCAGTCCCGCCAGCGGGGTACGCAGCTCGTGCGCGACGTCAGCGGTGAACAGACGTTCGCGATCGAGGGTTAAGTTAAGGCGAGAAACCAGCTGGTTAATCGCTGTCGTCACCGCCGTCACTTCCGGAACCGACTCCGTCAGCGTAATCGGCTGCAGGTTATCCGGCGTACGGCTCTCCAGCTCAGTTTGCAGATTCGACAGCGGTCGGGTGATTTTTCTCACCGCCACCAGACTGATATACAGCGCCAGACCGACGATCAGCAGGCTGGGTATTAACAGACTCGCGACCGCCTCGCGCACTTCGTGTTCAACGTGCTTTTGGTTGTTATGCCCTTCGATGGCGCTCGCCACCAGCAGCTGAATCTGCTCTTTGCTTTCGTGCCATAACCAGAAAACGCTGATCAGCTGACAGACCACCAGAATAGTGCCGATCGTCAGCAGCAGACGGTGACGCATGGTCCAGGTTTCACTTGCGAACAGTGCCATGGCGTTATTCCGTTCCTGAATTGTTCACCAGCATATAGCCAAACCCCCTGACGGTACGAATACGGGCTTTACCCACTTTTTCGCGCAGGTTATGGATATGAACCTCCAGCGTATTGGTGGCGGGTTCATTGTCCCAGCTGTAGATATCGTTGTAGAGAATTTCACGGTGTACCGGGCTGCCCGCTTTCATCATCAGGCGAGAGAGCAGGGCGTACTCTTTCGGCGTCAGGTCCAGCGCCTCGCCGCCCAGCCACACCAGGCGACGAGTCATGTTCAGCCGCAGGTTGCCCACGGCCATTTCGTTGTCGCCCTGGTTATTATGGCGGCGGAGCAGCGCGCGGATGCGGGCGTTCAGCTCTTCCAGGGCGAAAGGTTTCACCAGATAGTCATCCGCGCCGGTGTCGAGACCGCTGATGCGATCTTCAACGGTATCGCGGGCGGTCAGGATCAGCACCGGCTGGCTGAATTTTTCCCGACGCATGCGCATCAGGAAGTGCAGGCCATCTTCATCCGGCAGGCCGAGATCGAGTACGATCAGGCTGTAATGGTTGCTGGCGAGGGACAGGGCGGCCTCGTGAGCAGTGGCGACGCCATCACAGACGTATCCCTCGCTTTGCATTGCCAGGATCAGGCCTTGTAACAGGAGTGCGTCGTCTTCAATGACTAAGATTTTCATCTGGCGGTCTCGCTTCTGCACGGCGTTAAAATATCATCGGTTGCCTGGTACTCGCGGGTATCGACCCCAAGGAGTCCGAGCAGGGTAGAAAACAGATTATCCTGAGAATAAGGGTCTGTTTTAGCTCTTTGTTGCAGACACTGGCTGGAAACGCCATAGCGCTGTTGGTAATCCTCGGACAACCAGAGCAGCATCGGCACATGTTTTTGCGTTTCCGGGGCGATTGACCACGGCAGGCCGTGTAAATAGACGCCATTTTCCCCCAGCGACTCACCGTGATCGGAGAGGTAAACGAGGCTGGTGGTGAATTTATCCTGCTTTGACTGCAATAATTTTATCGCTTTATCAACTATATAGTCGATATACAGAATTGTATTATCGTAGGTATTCGTCAGCTGCTGCTGGGTGCAGCTCTGGATTTCGTTGGTATCGCAGGTTGGGGTGAATTTTTTGAATTCAGCAGGGTAGCGATTGTAATACGTCGGACCGTGGCTACCGATGGTGTGCAGCACGATAATCCCGTCCTGCTGCAGATTATCGATGTAGCTCTCCAGATTATGGAACAACACTTCATCGTAACATTCGCCATCGATGCACTGGCCGGTCAGGTTCAGGTCGGTCACGTTCTGATGCGGGACGCGATCGCAGGCGCCCTTACAGCCGCCGTCGTTGTCGTTCCACAGCACCCGAATGCCGGCGCGTTGCAGGATGTCGAGAACGCCTTCCTGATGGTGGGCCAGCTCTTCATCGTAATGCGCCCGCGGCATATTGGAGAACATGCAGGGTACCGACACCGCGGTCGCCGTGCCGCAGGAGGTGGTATTCGCAAAGTAGATGACATCGTCTTGTTTGAGTCGCGGGTTGGTCTCGCGTTCGTAGCCGCCCAGCGAGAAATTCTGCGCGCGCGACGTCTCTCCCAGCACCAGAATGGTCAGGTTTTTGCGCGGGCCGCTGTGCATTTCGGGTTTTTGCACGGCATCTTCGCCAATGTTTACCAGCGGCAGGTTGTCCATCTTGTTGTGCGCATACCACGAGTTGATGGCAACGATGCTATTGGAGGGACTCAGGGATTTCACCAGCTCTTTATTGTTGCGAAAGACCGAGGCGTAATCTTTATAAAACAGCGCAGCGACCAGAACGATCAGCAGGGCCGACACGAGGATATTCAGCAGACGTACCGCGATGCTGCGCCACACTGTTTTGGCTTTACTGATTTTTATCCACCAGGCGAGGGCGACCATCAGAACACCGGACAGTCCCAGCGTCAGCACCATCTTACCGGACATCAGGGCGAAGCTTTCCGCCGGCGTGGTATCCAGAATGTTGGTAATCATGGCGCGGTCAATGACGACGCCGAAGGTCCAGATAAAATACTGGGCCGAGGCGCTCAGCAGAATAAACAGGCTAATAACGAGGCGGTCGAGCTTGAGGAAGGAGGCGAGCGTGGTGAGAATATTCATCACGCTGAAGGCAACCACCGGCATGCTGAGGAACACCAGCCAGTTGTGCAGGCTGTTTACCGGCAGCAGAGTGAACACCTGACGATAGAACGCGAGATTGAGCAGCAGCCCGACATAGAGGGCAAAAATAATCAGATAAACCGTACGGCTCATGACCGGCCGACGTAAAGTGAATAACGACATAGCAACAATCCTGGGACTAAGATAGTTGCCATGGTGCCACCTTTATTTTAAGACAACCTTAATATTTTAATATAAAGGTCTGGCGCGTCGTTACCCGCGCCTTCTCGCCTCCAGCGGGTTAACCTAAGGTCTGGATCGCTTTTTCCAGCGCGTTACGTAACAGCACCCGGTCGTGGCGATAGGGAACATCCGCGGCATCCAGCGGCGTCTGCACGATCGCCCGGTTTTCCAGACCGGTCGTATCGGTTTTCGGCCCAACAACGATGGCATCGATCACCCGCTTGCCAATATAGTGCTCCATAATCCCGACCCTGTCCGCCAGCGTCAGATTCGCCGCCGGGCTGTGTTCTTTGCCAAGATTGTCGATAAAGACCATTGTCGCCGGCGTTCGGCGCAGCGCCTGCGCCATCTCATCGAGCAGCAGAATCGGCAGCAGGCTGGTATAGAAACTTCCGGGGCCAATCAGGATTAAATCGGCTTCTGCGATAGCCTCTACCGCTTCGCGGGTCGCCGGCACCGGCGGGGAGAGCATCAGTTCCTTCGGCACGCGGGGCAGCTGGTCGATATTGACTTCGCCGTAGACTTCATGGCCTTCATGGTCAATGGCCATCAGATCTACCGGTTGTTCCGACATCGGGATCAGGAATGCGTCCACTTTTAGCAGATTTCTGATTAAATTGATCGCCTCTAAAGGCCGCACGCTCAGGTGATCCAGGGCCTTTAACATCAGATTTCCGAGGTTATGCCCGGAAAGTTCGCCATTACCGGAGAAACGGTACTCAAACATCGCCGAAGCAATGCTGGGTTCAGCGATCAGCTGGTTAAGGCAGTTGCGCATATCGCCCCAGGCAATGCCGCCTTCGGAACGGCGAATCCGCCCCGTGGAGCCGCCGTTATCGGTAGTCGTGACGATCCCGGTAAGACGTGATCCGAGCGATGAGAGTGATGACATCACCCGGCCCAGACCGTGCCCTCCGCCAAGTGCCACGACGCGATCCAGATCGGCGAACGTACGAGTGCGCATACACATTCCTTATCTCAATTAAACGGGCTCACAGTAACCGATCTACCCCTAAAAGACGATGCCCGGATCCTGACAAAATGACCGATATCAATGCAAAAGCCTGGTTTTTAGCTATTCTGTATCGAAAATGCACGATCGTGTCGATATATACACAATTATATAACGAAAGTGAGAATGGCGAAACTGCCGTTTCCGCGCTACTATCGGCATAAACCAGTTAACACTCTAGCCTCTGTGCCTGTGTCGCAAGATATGGTGCTTTGGCCGTGACAGCCTCGCTTGTCACCAGGGCGTGGGAAGAAATGACCGCGTCTCCCGTACTTGGAAAGGTGTATATGGCTTCACAGCTTACCGATGCATTTGCGCGTAAGTTTTATTACTTGCGCCTGTCAATTACCGATGTGTGTAACTTTCGTTGCACCTACTGCCTGCCGGATGGTTACAAACCCGGCGCGGTCACCAACAAAGGCTTTCTCAGCGTTGATGAAGTACGTCGCGTCACGCGCGCTTTCTCTGCGCTCGGCACCGAGAAGGTGCGGCTGACCGGCGGCGAACCCTCTTTGCGCCGCGACTTTGCCGATATCATCGCCGCCGTACGTGAAAACAGCGCGATTCGCCAGATTGCGGTCACCACCAATGGCTATCGTCTGGCGCGCGACGTCAGCCGGTGGCGTGATGCCGGACTGACGGCGATTAACGTCAGCGTTGACAGCCTCGACGCGCGCCAGTTTCATGCCATTACCGGGCAGGATAAATTTCACCAGGTCATGGACGGCATTGATGCCGCCTTTGCCGCCGGTTTTGAGAAGGTCAAGGTCAATACCGTGCTGATGCGCGATGTGAACCATCATCAGCTCGACACCTTCCTCGCGTGGATCCAACCCCGACGCATTCAGCTGCGCTTCATCGAGCTGATGGAGACCGGCGAGGGCAGCGACCTGTTCCGACGTCACCATATTTCCGGCATGGTGCTGCGCGATGAGCTGCTGCGTCGCGGCTGGATTCACCAAATCAGCCAACGCAGCGACGGCCCGGCCCAGGTCTTTTGTCACCCGGATTACGCCGGGGAAATTGGCTTAATCATGCCGTACGAGAAAGATTTCTGCGCCAGCTGCAACCGTCTCCGCGTCTCCTCCGTAGGCAAGCTGCATCTGTGTCTGTTCGGCGACGGCGGCGTGGATCTGCGCGACCTGCTTGTCGAGGACCAGCAGCAGGCGGCGCTGGAAGCGCGCATCTCCGAAGCATTAACCCATAAAAAACAAACCCATTTCCTGCATCAGGGCAACACCGGTATTACGCAAAACCTGTCGTATATTGGCGGATAATTCATTCTAAAGGAGCGAACAGATGAGTCAGGCCAGCGCTGAGTTTAACCCGACCCGTATTGCTATTCTCACCGTTTCCAGCCGACGTGGCGAAGAGGATGATACCTCCGGCCACTGGCTGCGTGACGCGGCGCAGGAGGCGGGCCACCGTATTGTCGATAAGGCGATTGTTAAAGAGAACCGCTATGACATCCGCGCCCGGGTCTCGGCGTGGATAGCCAGCGATGATGTGCAGGTGGTGCTCATCACCGGTGGAACCGGGTTTACCGACGGGGATCAGGCGCCGGAGGCGCTGCGACCGCTGTTTGACCGTGAAGTCGAAGGGTTTGGTGAAGTTTTCCGCATGCTTTCCTTCGAAGAAATCGGCACATCGACGCTGCAATCCCGCGCCATTGCCGGCATGGCGAATCGCACGCTGATTTTTGCCATGCCGGGCTCAACCAAAGCCTGCCGCACCGCGTGGGAAAATATCATTGCTCCGCAGCTGGATGCCCGTACGCGCCCATGTAACTTTATCTCTCATCTTAAGAAATAAACGATGTCACAACTCACCCATATTAACGCCGCCGGCGAGGCGCACATGGTAGACGTTTCTGCCAAGGCCGAGACGGTACGCGAAGCCCGGGCTGAAGCCTATGTTGAAATGCGGCCGGAGACGCTGGCGATGATCATCGACGGCAGCCACCATAAAGGCGATGTCTTCGCCACCGCCCGCATTGCCGGTATCCAGGCGGCAAAACGCACCTGGGAGCTGATCCCGCTGTGTCATCCGCTGATGCTGAGTAAAGTCGAGGTCAATTTGCAGGCCCAGCCGGAACACAACCGGGTGCGCATCGAGTCGCTGTGCCGTCTGACCGGCAAAACCGGCGTGGAGATGGAAGCGCTGACCGCTGCTTCCGTGGCGGCGCTGACGATTTACGATATGTGCAAAGCGGTGCAAAAAGATATGGTGATTGGTCCGCTGCGTCTGCTGGCGAAAAGCGGCGGTAAATCCGGGGATTTCAAGGCGGACGAGACTCATGATTAAGGTTCTGTTTTTTGCCCAGGTGCGCGAACTGGTTGGCACTGAATCCCTGACCCTTGAGGTCGATGCGCAGTCGACGGTCGAAACCGTACGGCGTCAGCTCGCCGGCCGCAGCGAACGTTGGGCGCTGGCGCTGGAAGAGGGCAAGCTGCTGGCGGCGGTAAACCAGACGCTGGCCCCCTTTGACCATCCGCTGGTGGCCGGCGACGAAGTGGCGTTCTTTCCGCCGGTTACGGGAGGTTAAATGACGCAGACTCGTATTATCGTCAGCCACGATCGTTTTTGCGTCGGCGACGAATATCCGTGGTTGGCCGAGCGCGATGAAGACGGCGCGGTGGTCACTTTTACCGGAAAAGTACGTAATCACAATCTCGGGGATAGCGTGAAGGCGCTGACCCTCGAACACTACCCGGGAATGACGGAAAAATCGCTGGCGGAAATCGTTGAGCTGGCGCGGGAACGCTGGCCGCTCGGCCGGGTGACGGTGATTCACCGCATCGGCGAAATGTGGCCAGGCGAAGAGATTGTATTCGTTGGCGTGACCAGCGCGCACCGCAGCAGCGCTTTTGCCGCCGGGGAGTTCATTATGGATTACCTGAAAACCCGCGCACCGTTCTGGAAGCGGGAAGCGACACCGGAAGGCGAACGTTGGGTGGATGCACGCGATAGCGATCGCCAGGCGGCAGAGCGCTGGTAGTGTGGTACGCTTAGTAAGAGAAAACGTGTTAATCAGGAGACAGTCATGGACAGATTCCCTCGTTCAGATTCCATTATTCAGGCACGCAGCGGCCTGCAAACCTATATGGCCCAGGTTTACGGCTGGATGACGGTCGGGCTGCTGTTGACGGCATTCATTGCCTGGTTTGCCGCCAATACGCCGGCGGTCATGATGTTCGTCTTTTCCAGCAAAATAACCTTTTTTGGTTTGATTATCGCCCAGCTGGCGCTGGTATTCGTGCTTTCCGGGATGGTGCAGCGCCTGAGCGCAGGGATGGCGACCACGCTGTTTATGCTCTATTCGGCGCTGACCGGACTGACGCTATCCAGCATCTTCCTCGTCTATACCTATTCGTCGATTGCCAGTACCTTTGTGGTCAGCGGCGGGATGTTTGGGATAATGAGCCTTTATGGCTATACCACTAAGCGCGATCTCAGCGGTTTCGGCAACATGCTGTTTATGGCCTTAATTGGTATTGTCCTGGCTTCGCTGGTCAACTTCTGGCTGAAGAGTGAAGCGCTGATGTGGGCGATTACCTATATCGGGGTGATTGTGTTCGTCGGCCTGACCGCTTATGACACGCAGAAACTGAAAAACATCGGCGAGCAGATCGATACGCGAGACACCTCCACGCTGCGTAAGTACTCCATTCTTGGCGCGCTGACGCTGTATCTGGACTTTATCAACCTGTTCCTGATGCTGCTGCGTATTTTCGGCAACCGTCGTTAACGCCTTTGCTCCCCGGGCTGCGCCTGGCCCGGGGAGCGCCGATTATCCCCGCCATCTCACCTATCCGTCCGCCAGCTTACGCTGATTCCTTTCGCGTAATGTTTTCGCCCGACTCTCCAGCAGCAGATAGCCGACGGTGGCGATAAGCAGCGGCAAAAAGTAATACAGCGCGCGCCAGGCCAGCAGGGCGGCAATAATCGCCCCGCGGCTAATCGACTCGGCGGAAAGCATGGCGATAAAAACGGCTTCCAGCACGCCGATCCCGGCTGGAATATGCACAATGACGCCGGCAATACTGCTGACCAGCAGCACGCCCAGGACGAGGAAATAATCGACCTGCTGCGCCATCAGCAGCCAGATAATCGCGCCCATCACCATCCAGTTTGCCACCGAAAGCGCCATCTGCAGCAGAGCGAACCGCCATGAAGGCAGCACCAGCCGTTGGCCTTTAATCGTCAGATGGCGCCGACGGGCAAAGGCGCAGGCCCACAGATAAAGCGCGCTCATCGCCAGCAGTCCGCCCCCGATGAGCCGCAGCGTGTCCTGACTGATATACCAGTGCGCCGGTAGCGCCACCAGATTTGCGGTGAAAATCACGCCGCCCAGCAGAATAAACCCCAGCCAGTTGGTGGTGATGCTCAACGAGAAAATACGGGTAATGGTCCCGCCGCTCAAACCGAGGCGCGAATAGAGGCGGTAGCGCATACCGATACCGCCAACCCAGGTGCTGAGGGTCAGATTAAAGGCGTAGCAGATAAACGACACCAGCATCACCTGCCGTTTAGCCAGTTTATGTCCGCACCATGCGCGCCCCAGCAGATCGTAGCAGCCATAAATCAGGTAGCTCGCTATCGTCAGCCCCACCGCGCCGAGCAGGGCGGTGCGATCATAGTGGCGAATCACCTTCCACACCGCCGGCCAGTCCACTTTTTGCGCATAAACCACCAGCAGGGCCGTTACGGCGAGGAAGAAAATGACGGTAAAGATCTTTTTCGCCATCCGCCTGCGAGGGTGTGATTTTGCCATCAGGGTTTCACCTCCTGATTCGTCGCATCCAGCCGATCCTGAGTTTCAATTTCTGGCTGCACCGGCGGGCGGACCCGCGCCAGATGCGGCGTATGGGCAGGCAGCCAGCCTATCCACGCCGGGAAGTGACGGAGAAAGTGGAAGGCCAGCACGCTGGTACCCACATTCCACCAGCTGCGCTTTGGCAGCATCGACTTGTCCACTTGCTTACAGTCCTCGGCGATCAGTCCGTTAAGGTTGTCGCGCAAGGTCTGATTAAACTGGCGATCGTGGATAATCAGGTTAGCTTCCAGATTTAATGACAGGCTCAGCGGGTCAAGATTGCTCGATCCGACGGTGGCCCAATGGTCGTCGGCGAGAGCAACTTTGCCGTGCAGCGGCCGGCGGCGATACTCAAAAATCTGTACGCCGCCGTTGACCAGATAGCGATACAGCAGGCGGGCGCCGACTTTAACAATAGGAATATCCGGCTCGCCCTGCACGATCAGCTTAACCCGCACGCCGCGGCGGGCGGCGTTACGCATCGCATGCAGCAGCCGGTAGCCGGGGAAAAAGTAGGCGTTGGCAATGATCACTTCCCGGCGGGCGTTAGCCAGCATCTTGAGATAATGGCGTTCAATATCATCGCGATGTTCTTGATTATCCCGCCAGACAAACAGCGCCTGCGCCTCCCCGGGGTTGCGGTTGATCGCCGGCTGGTGGCGACGCCTGAGCCACCAGCGGCGCGTCTCTTCGCTGGCCGGGAGATTTTCCAGCTCAAACTGCAGGATATCCTGCACCACCGGCCCCTCCACCTGAACGGCATAATCCTGTTTTGCCTCCGGGCCATAGTCGGTCATGTGCTCGGCGGAGTAATTGATGCCCCCGACGAAGGCCGTCGTCTCATCGATCACCACAATTTTGCGGTGCATGCGGCGAAACAGATTGGTTCGCATGCCGAACAGACGCGGGCGCGGATCGTAGTAGCGAAAAATCACGCCGGCGGCACTCAGCTCATTCACGAAACGCTCACTCAGGTCGGGGGAACCGTAGCCGTCGAGCAGCACTTCGACCCGTATCCCGCGGCGTGCGGCTTTTAACAGCACGGCGTGCAGCTGCCAGCCCACGTCATCTTCAAACCAGATAAACGTTTCGAGGATCACTTTCCGCTGCGCGCGGGCGATGGCGGCAAACAGTGCCGGATAGTAGTTATCGCCGTTCTCCAGGAGCTGGATGCGGTTTCCTTCCTGCCAGCTGCATTTCATAGATGAATCTCCACGCTCAGCGGGGCATGATCAGAGAGGTGACGCCAGGGTCGAAGTGGCAACGCCGTTGGGTGGCTGGCATGCGCATTTTTCACGTAGATCCGATCAAGGCGCAGGAGCGGAAGACGCGCAGGAAAGGTTCTCGCCGGGCGGCCATGGGCGCGGGTAAAGATCTCCTCCAGCCCGGCCTGCGCCTTTAGCACCCGGTTGGCCTGCTGGCGCCAGTCATTAAAATCGCCGGCCACCACCACCGGCTGCTGGGCGGGCAGGTCGTTGACCCGCCTGGCGAGCATCGCCAGCTGGGCCGATCGCTGCCGCGCGCTCAGGCCGAGGTGCACACAAATCAGATGTAGCGCCGCGCTTTGCGGCGGAACGATTCGGCAGTAGAGCAGACCGCGCTTTTCGCTGTTGCCAACGGAGATATCGATATTTTCATTATATTCAATAGGAAAGCGAGAGAGTACGGCGTTGCCGTGATGGCCTTCCGGGTAGACTGCGTTGCGTCCATAGGCGTATTCGCTCCACAGGGTATCGGCAAGAAACTCATAATGGCTGCGGTCCGGCCAGTTTTCGATCTGCAGCGAATGAATCTCATGCGCCCCGGTGACCTCCTGCAGACAGACGATATCGGCGCTGACGCTGCGAATGGCGTCGCGCAGTGCCGGCAACATGAAGCGTCGATTAAACGTCGTAAAGCCTTTATGGATGTTAATTGTCAGCACGTTTAACGAAAATCTGCACGTTTGCTCAGACATATTTCCCCGGTCAATGTCACTTTCCTGAATGAAATAGTGTAGTAGGTGTCACAAAAAGATGCGGTGTTCCGGAATTTTCCGTAAAGTGCGGTACTCTGAGTTACAGATAAAGATCCTTCAGGAGAGAAGCCATGAAGTGGCAACAACGTGTACGCGTCGCAACTGGCCTCAGTTGCTGGCAGATTATGTTGCATCTACTGGTCGTGGCAGTACTAGTGATGGGTTGGATGAGTGGCGCGCTGGTTCGCGTCGGATTAGGGCTGTGCGTACTGTACGGCGTCACGTTACTGTCGATGTTGTTTTTACAGCGTCACCACGAAGCACGCTGGCGCGATGTCGGTGATTTCCTTGAGGAACTCACCACCACCTGGTACTTTGGCGTAGCGGTTATCGTGCTGTGGCTGCTGTCACGCGTGCTGCATAACAATCTGCTGCTGGCCGTCGCCGGGGTGGCGATTCTGGCGGGTCCGGCAGTGGTGTCACTGCTGGCGAAAGACAAGAACCGTTACCCGAAAGCCTTCGGGTTGCAGCAAGGCGGTAACGCTGCCAATCCCCAGAAGCACAGATAGCTGTGCGAACGGGCCGACGGGGCGAGGCCCAGGACGGACCGGGTAATCAGGTCAACGCCGAGGCAGGCTGAACGATGACGGGGATCAGGCGATCTTTCTGCGGAACATCGCATATGCCGCTGAACCCGTTGTGGCCGCTATGACCAGTAGCGGCCACAAACTTCCCCAAACAATCTCCAGACTCGCATCCTTCAAATAAATCTGCTTGGTGATGTCAGTAAAGTGACGAATCGGGTTTATCCATGTCACATCCTGCAGCCATTGCGGCATATTCTCAACCGGCGAGACGTAGCCGGAGAGCAGGATCGCCGGCATCATAAAGACGAAAACGCCGATGAAAGCCTGCTGCTGGGTTGAGCATAAAGACGAAATCAGCAGACCAAATCCCACCAGCGACAGACCGTAAATGACCATCGTAAAGTAAAACAGCAGCAGCGAACCGGCGAAGGGGATTTGATACGCCCAGATGCCAATAGCCAGCACGATGCTCGCCTGCAGCGTGGCGACAATCAGCGCCGGGACCGCTTTGCCGACGAAAATTTGCCAGGTGGCCAGCGGCGAAACCAGCAGCTGATCGAGCGTGCCTTGCTCCCGCTCGCGGGCCACCGAGAGAGAGGTGACGATCATCACCCCGATGGTGGTGATCATCGCGATCAGCGATGGAACCACAAACCACTTGTAATCGAGATTCGGGTTATACCAGTTGCGCACGATCAGCTCGCTGTTGTTCGGCTTCGCTTTCCCTTCCAGCAGCTCCTGCTGATAGTTTTTGACGATCTGCTGGAGGTAGTTGGCGGCGATTTGCGCGCTGTTCGAGTTGCGCCCGTCCAGTAAGAGCTGGAGCGGCGCGGGCTGGTTGGTGTCGAGATTGCGCGAGAAGTCCACCGGGAAGCGGATCAGCAACAGCGCTTTTTGTTCATCAATCGTCGGGCGGATCTCCTGCGGGCTCTTGAGGAGCATCACATGGGTGAAGGCCTTAGCCCGGGCGAAACGCTGGGTCAGTTCTACCGCGTGACGACCATTGTCTTCGTTGTAGATGGCGATGGTCGCGTTGGTCACTTCCAGCGTTGCGGCGAAGGGAAACAGCAGCACCTGAATCAGAACCGGCATAATCAAAATGGCGCGCGTTTGCGGTTCGCGCAGCAGCGATTGCAGCTCTTTACGAATCAAGGTCCATAAGCGATGAAACATAGTACTTTCCTCATGTCAGGTGGCGCGGCGCTTACCCGACCAACAGGCTCCGCAGGCGCGGTAAGCATAGCGCCACCGGGCAAAATACGAGCGCCAGGCTTAATCCAACCGACGTTTGGTTTTCAGCCAGGTCAGGCCGATAAACATCACCGCCGAGGCAATTAAAAACAGCGTGTTCACCAGCAGTACCACCGGAATATTACCGGCGAGAAACAGGCTTTGCAGCGTGCTGACGAAATAGCGCGCCGGGATGACGTAGGTCACCGCGCGGATCACCGCCGGCATACTGTCGATCTGGAAAATAAACCCGGAGAGCATAATGGAGGGCAGAAAGGCGGCGTTCAGAGCGACCTGCGCGGCGTTAAACTGATTGCGGGTGATGGTCGAAATGAGCAGCCCCATCCCGAGGGTGCTGAGCAAAAACAGGCTGGTTATCAAGAACAGAACCACCAGCGAACCGCGAAACGGCACGCCGAGGATGAACATCGCCACCAGCATGCACAGCAGCATCGCCAGCATGCCGAGGAAATAGTAGGGAATCAGCTTACACAGCAGCAGCTCCGCACGGGTGATTTCCGTCGACAGCAGCGCCTCCATGGTCCCGCGCTCCCATTCGCGGGCCACCACCAGCGAGGTCAGAATCGCGCCGACCACCGTCATAATGATGGTAATGGCGCCGGGAATAATAAAGTGCTGGCTGATGGCCGCGGGGTTAAACCAGTAGCGCATCTGTACATCAATCAGCGGTTCGAAGGTTTCCCCGCGATCTTCCGCGCGCTGCTGCTGCCAGATTTGCCAGATGCCCTCTACGTAGCCCTGGGCAAAGTTGGCGGTATTGGGTTCGCTACCGTCGGTAATCAGCTGGATGGGAGCATCATCGCCGGGGCGCGCCATCTTCTGGTCGAAATCCACCGGGATGACCACCAGCCCACGAATGCGCCCGGCCTGCATCATCTCAATCAGCTGCTGGCGATTGTCGCTGACGGTGGCGTCAATATAGGGTGAGCCGGTCATGGCGTGGACGAAATCCAGCGCCTCTTCGCTTTGTTGCTCCAGCAGTACGCCGACTTTGAGCTTGCTGGAGTCGAGATTGATCCCGTAACCGAAGATAAACAGCAGCAGCAGCGGAATGACCACCGCAATCAGCCAGCTGCTGGGGTCGCGGACGATCTGCCGCGTCTCTTTGACGCACAGGGCGCGCACGCGGCGCCATGAGAGAATTTTAGCGCTCACCGGCATTCTCCTTATCCCAGTCGTGAATCAGGGTGATAAAGGCCTGCTCCATCGTCGGATCGGGCTGTTGATCATTTGCCGCCAGCGCTTTGAGCGCATCCGGCGTACCGCTGGCGATCAGCTTGCCGTGATACACCAGACCAATACGATCGCAATATTCCGCCTCATCCATAAAGTGGGTCGTCACCATCACCGTCACCCCTTTATCCACCATGCTATTAATATGCAGCCAGAACTCGCGGCGGGTAATCGGGTCGACGCCGGATGTCGGCTCATCGAGAAACAGAATATCGGGTTCATGCATCAGCGAGCAGGCCAGCGCCAGACGCTGTTTGTACCCCAGCGGCAGCTCATCGGCCGCATGGCTGGCGATGCTTTTCAGACCAAAAGCATCGCTCATCCGGGCGATTTTCTCGTTCTGGACCCGACCACGCAGGCCATAAACGCCCGAGAAGAAGCGCAGGTTTTGTTCAACGGTCAGGTTGCCGTACAGCGAAAACTTCTGCGCCATGTAGCCGAGATGCTGGCGTGCTTTCCCGGAACTGACTTTCAGGTCCATTCCCAGAACCAGCGCCTTGCCGGAGGTCGGCACCAGCAGGCCGCACATCATTTTAAAGGTGGTGGATTTACCGGCGCCGTTGGGGCCAAGCAGGCCGAAAATTTCCCCGCGTTTGACGCGGAAATCTACGTGGTCGGTGGCGGCGAAGTCGCCGAATTTTTTGGTCAGACTCTGCGCTTCAATCACCGTCTCGTCGGCCGTGCCCTCTACGCGGTGGATAATTTCGCCCAGCGGCGATTCCGCGGTCGCGGCGCCGCCCAGCAGATCGATGAATGCATCTTCAAAGCGCGGTGCGGTTTCGGCAATCTCCAGCGTCGGCATGTTAGCGCTGCGCTGCACCTCCGCAATGGTGGCCTCTTTTTTCAGGATCAGGCGTACCGATTTCCCCTGAATGACGCCATCGCTGATCTGCGGCAGCTTCAGCGCTCGTTGCAGGAGGCGACGGTTATTTTCCTCGCGGCTGGAGACGAGGAAACTGCGGCCGGCCATGGTTTGGGTCAACGCTTTCGGCTCGCCCTGATAAAGCAGCTGGCCTTCATTCATCAGCAGGACGTCGCGGCACTGTTCGGCTTCATCAAGGTAGGAGGTGCTCCAGAGGATCAGCATCCCGTCGCCGGCCAGTTCGTGCACCATTTGCCACAGTTCACGGCGGGATATAGGGTCAACCCCGACCCCCGGCTCATCGAGCAGCAGGACTTTTGGCTCGCCCACCAGGGTGCAGGCGAGGCCCAGTTTCTGCTTCATCCCACCGGAAAGTTTCCCCGCCAGGCGTTCGGTAAAGGGGCCGAGGGAGGTAAATTCCAGCAGACGAGCGAAGGTTTTCCTGCGCGTCTCGCCGGTAACGCTGCGCAGGTCGGCATACAGCGTAAGGTTTTCCATGACCGTCAGGTCTTCGTACAGGCCGAATTTTTGCGGCATATAGCCGAGCACCGCGTGCAGCGCGCTATCGTCGGTAATCGGGTCGAAACCGATCACCCTGGCGGTGCCGTCATCGGCCTTCAGTAGCCCGGCGAGCATGCGCATCAAGGTGGTTTTCCCGGCGCCGTCAGGGCCGACCAGACCGGTGACATAGCCGGCGCGGATGGTGCAGTTGAGCGGCGCAACGGCGGGCCGATCCATGCCGGCGAAGCGGCGGGTGAGCCCGTTGAGCGTGATAACGTCCTCACTCATGTCCGTTCCCGCTGCTGAAGGTGACGGTTACCGGCATCCCCTGGCGCAGCGAATCATCCGCATCGGTGACGACAATACGCAGGCGATAGACGAGGTCAGTCCGTAAATCTGGCGTCTCTACGGTCTTCGGCGTGAATTCGGCGCTCGGCGACACAAAGCCAATCTTGCCGTGCCAGGGTTGATTCGGGCGACTATCGGTATAGAGCAGCACTTCGCGTCCGGGTACCGCCTGGCCGAGATTTTTTTCATCAATGTAGGCACGGACCCATACCGGGTGAGTCAGCGACAGCGTCATAACCGTGCCGCCGGCGCTGAGCATGCTGCCCGGTTCGACGGCGCGGGTCATCAGCGTGCCGTCGGACGGGGCGATCAGCGTGGTATCGTGCAGGTCGAGTTTAGCCTGCGCCAGGGCCGCCTGCGCCTGTTCAAGGCTGGCTTTGGCCTGGGCGATTTCCTGCGGGCGGTTGCCGGCGCGATACTGGCGCAACTTGTCCTGCGCGGACTTCAGCGTCGCCTGAGCCTGGTCGCGGGAGGAGCGCGCGTTTTCCAAATCGTTAACCGAGATGGCGCTGTTCTGACGCAGCCCCAGCTGACGCTGGTAAAAGTTCTGCGCGTAATCGTACGCGGCCTGCGCCTGTTTGACGGCGGCGGCGGCCTGGGCTATCTCTTCCGCCCGGTAGCCGGCCATCATCAGGTCATACTGCGCCTGAGCCGTGGAGACATTCGCCTGAGCCTGTTGTAAGGCGTTCTCATACGGGGCGCGATCCAGCTGGCCTAGTATTTGCCCGGCCTGAATCTTATCGCCCTCATCAACGTTCAGTGAGGCCAGTCGTCCGCCGACGCGGAAGCTCATGTTCACGGTGCGAATATCGACGTTGCCATACAGGGTCAGCTCCCTTTGCTGGCTGCTTTGATACCACCACCAGCCGCCGCCGAATGCGGCAATCAGCAGCAGTATGAACAGAACGATGATGACGGGTTTTTTCATGATCCCAGGCTCCTTTGCGATAACCCTTGCAGAACGAAATCAATATGGCAGGCGATAACCTGATAAATTTGCTCAGTTTTTTCTTCGTCGAACTGCGTCCATCCGGTGCGCAGCAAAATGGTTTCCCGCCCAAGGCGGAAGGCAAGAATCTCTCCCAGCAGCGCGTGGGTGTGCAGAATCATTGCCGTGTCATCGGCATCAAGGCCGGTAAATGCGGCGATCAAACGGGTCAGGTAGCGATGGAGCGGCGCAATTACCTGACCGTGGATGAGCTGGTAGGCCGGGGTAGGGGAAAGCTGCTCGCGGGAGATGAATTTGCTCAAATTGACCGTGTCATCCTGGGTCAGCAGCAAAATCATATTCTGACAGGCGCGCAGAATCAGTACCCGAATCTCCGCCTTATCCGGCGAAGGTGTCGCCAGCAGCGTTTCCGCCGCTTCGGCATGCGGACGAAAATTATGGCTGATAAAATCGGCAATCCACTGGGCGCAGGCGAGATAGAGATCGTCCTTGGAACCAAAATAGTAGGGGATCGCCGCGATATTTTGCCCGGCCTGCGCGGCAATATCGCGGGTGGTTGCGTGCAGGCCGTATTCGCCGAACTGGGCGATGGCTGCGGCAATGAGCTGGCTTTTGGCTTGTTCACCTTTGGTTGTCACAGGAGTCGTCGTCATCGCACTATAAAAAATTAATCAATCGATTGATTAAGAGTATGACCAATTCGCGTCACTGTCCAGAATAGTGGATACTCTCTTTTGCGTATTTCGCATCACTCTTTGCAAGCGGCGGGTGACGAGGATTATCCGGCGCAGCGGCCTCGAGGGGATATTTATGCGCTGCGTCACAAAACCTGCTAGACTGCGCCCCTTTATGGCATTGTGGTTTTTGCCATCTCTATTCGCAATAATCTCCCCGAAAACTACGCCTGTTACGGGCCGGGGTGGTTTGGAGTTGTTATGTCTTTTGATTCCCTTGGCCTGAACCCTGATATCCTGCGCGCTGTCGCCGAGCAGGGTTACCTTGAGCCAACCCCAATTCAGCAGCAGGCTATCCCTGCGGTGTTGCAGGGACGCGATCTGATGGCCAGCGCCCAGACCGGCACCGGCAAAACGGCGGGCTTTACCCTGCCGCTCCTGCAGCATCTGATTCAGAAAGAGCCGCATGCTAAAGGCCGTCGCCCGGTGCGCGCGCTGATCCTCACGCCAACGCGTGAACTGGCGGCACAGATCGGTGAAAACGTTCGCGATTACAGCAAATACCTGAATATTCGCTCGCTGGTGGTTTTTGGCGGGGTGAGTATTAACCCGCAGATGATGAAGCTGCGCAGCGGCGTCGATGTTCTGGTGGCCACCCCTGGGCGCCTGCTGGATCTTGAACATCAGAATGCCGTCAGCCTGGATAAGGTTGAAATCCTGGTGCTTGATGAAGCCGACCGTATGCTGGATATGGGCTTTATTCATGATATTCGCCGCGTGCTGGCGAAGCTCCCGGCGAAACGCCAGAACCTGCTGTTCTCCGCGACCTTCTCGGACGACATCAAGGCGCTGGCGGAAAAGCTGCTGCATAACCCGCTGGAAATCGAAGTGGCTCGCCGTAATACCGCTTCCGAGCAGGTGACGCAGCACGTCCATTTCGTTGATAAGAAACGTAAGCGGGAACTGCTGTCGCAGATGATCGGTGAAGGTAACTGGCAGCAGGTGCTGGTCTTTACCCGCACCAAACATGGCGCCAACCACCTGGCCGAGCAGCTGAATAAAGACGGCATCCGCAGCGCCGCTATTCATGGCAACAAGAGCCAGGGGGCGCGTACCCGGGCATTAGCCGACTTCAAATCCGGTGGTATTCGCGTGCTGGTGGCGACGGATATCGCGGCGCGTGGGCTGGATATCGAAGAGCTGCCGCACGTCGTCAACTACGAGCTGCCTAACGTGCCGGAAGATTACGTTCACCGTATCGGCCGTACCGGTCGCGCAGCCGCCACCGGTGAAGCGCTGTCGCTGGTCTGCGTGGACGAGCATAAACTGCTGCATGATATCGAACGCCTGCTGAAAAAAGAGATTCCCCGCATCGCTATTGATGGCTATGCGCCGGATCCGTCTATCAGAGCGGAGCCGATTCAAAACGGTCGCCAGCAGCGTAGCGGTGGCGGCGGTCGCGGCCAGAGCCAGGGCCGCAGCGGTCAGGGACAAGGACGTAACGCCCAGGGGCAGGGTCGCAGCCAGCAGTCTGCGCCGCGGCGTAACGATGGCGAAGCGCCGAAAGCCGGGGCAAAACCTTCACGTCGTATCGGCGAGGCGAAACCGGCCGGCGAGCAACAGCGCCGTCGTCGCCCGCGTAAACCAGCGGCAGCTGAGTAACCGCCTCCCGCCAGATCGTCGCTATCCGGGCAACAGGTTTTACCCGGATAACGCAACGACACCCGGAAGCAGCGCGCATGCTGTCTCCGGGTTCTTCCCTCGCGTGCCCTGTGATTCCCGGTCGGTGCATTGACAAATCCCGAGCATCATTCCACATTGCTCAGAAAGAAATTCCTCCTGCCAGGTAAAAAGTGTCACAATAGTGGCTGTTTATACAGTATTCAGGTTTTCTCATGGCTTTGACCGCTGCGCTAAAAGCGCAAATCGCCGCCTGGTATAAGGCGCTTCAGGAACAGATCCCGGATTTTATTCCCCGTCCGCCACAGCGGCAGATGATTGCCGACGTGGCAAAAACGCTGGCCGGGGAAGAAGGCCGACACCTGGCTATTGAAGCACCCACCGGCGTCGGCAAGACGCTGTCATATCTGATTCCCGGCATCGCTATCGCCCGTGAGCAGCAGAAAACCCTGGTGGTGAGTACCGCCAACGTTGCGCTACAGGATCAGATTTACAGCAAAGATCTGCCGCTGCTGCGCAAAATTATTCCCGATCTGCGTTTTACCGCCGCGTTTGGTCGCGGACGTTACGTTTGCCCACGCAATCTTACGGCGCTGGCCAGCACCGAACCGACGCAGCAGGACCTGCTGGCGTTTCTCGATGACGATCTCACGCCGAATAATCAGGCTGAACAGAAGCTGTGTGCGACGCTGAAAACCGATCTCGACAGCTACCGCTGGGACGGTCTGCGCGATCACACCGATAAACCTGTCGATGATGCGCTATGGAGTCGCCTGAGCACCGACAAAGCCAGCTGCCTCAACCGCAACTGCCACTACTATCTCGAATGTCCGTTCTTCGTTGCCCGGCGAGAAATTCAGGAGGCGGAAGTGGTGGTGGCGAACCATGCGCTGGTGATGGCGGCGATGGAGAGCGAAGCCGTGTTGCCGGAGCCGAAAAACCTGCTGCTGGTGCTCGATGAAGGCCATCATCTGCCGGACGTAGCTCGCGATGCGCTGGAAATGAGCGCGGAAATGACCGCCCCCTGGTACCGGCTACAGCTGGATCTGTTCAGTAAGCTGGTGGCGACCTGTATGGAGCAGTTTCGGCCGAAAACCACGCCGCCGCTGGCCAATCCCGAGCGCCTGACCGGCCACTGTGAGGAGCTGTATGAGCTGATCGCCTCGCTGAACGCTATCCTTAATCTCTATATGCCGGCCGGGCAGGAAGCCGAGCACCGTTTCCCGATGGGCGAGTTGCCGCAGGAGGTGATGGATATCTGCCAGCGTCTGGCGAAACTGACCGAGATGCTACGCGGGCTGGCGGAGCTCTTTCTTAACGACCTCGGGGAAAAAACCGGTAGCCACGACGTGGTGCGCCTGCATCGGGTTCTGCTGCAAATGAACCGTGCGCTGGGGATGTTTGAAAGCCAGAGCAAGCTGTGGCGGCTGGCGTCGCTGGCGCAGTCATCCGGCGCGCCGGTCACCAAATGGGTGACGCGCGATATGCGCGACGGTCAAACGCATATCTGGTTTCACTGCGTCGGCATTCGCGTCAGCGACCAGCTGGAAAGGCTGCTGTGGCGCAGCGTACCGCATATTGTTGTCACCTCCGCTACCCTGCGCTCATTGAACAGCTTTTCACGCCTGCAGGAGATGAGCGGGTTGAAAGAAAAGGCCGGCGACCGTTTTGTGGCGCTGGATTCCCCTTTTAACCATGTTGAGCAGGGCAAAATCGTTATTCCGCAGATGCGCTATGAACCGCTGATCGATAACGAAGAGCAGCATATTGCTGAAATGGCAGCTTATTTCCGCGAGCAGGTTGAAAGTAAAAAGCATCTCGGGATGCTGGTGCTGTTCGCCAGCGGGCGGGCGATGCAGCGTTTCCTGGAACATGTCCCCGATCTGCGCCTGCTCTTGCTGGTACAGGGCGATAAGCCGCGCTACCGGCTGGTGGAACTGCACCGCAAGCGCGTCGAAGGGGGGGAACGTAGCGTGCTGGTGGGGCTACAGTCCTTTGCCGAAGGGCTGGATCTCAAAGGTGAGCTGCTCAGCCAGGTACATATTCATAAGATTGCCTTCCCACCCATAGACAGTCCGGTGGTGATTACCGAAGGCGAATGGCTGAAGAGCCTGAACCGCTATCCGTTTGAAGTGCAGAGTCTGCCAAGCGCCTCCTTTAACCTGATTCAGCAGGTCGGACGCCTGATTCGCAGCCACAGCTGCTGGGGCGAGGTGGTGATTTATGATAAGCGTTTGTTGACCAAAAATTATGGTAAGCGTCTACTGAACGCATTGCCCGTTTTTCCGATAGAACAGCCTGCCGTTCCAGAGGTTATCGTCAAAACAAAAGCAAAACAGACGCGTCGCAAACGGCGTTAACGGTGTAATGTCGACGATGTGAGCAGCTAACAGGAGTCTTCGATGGACTACAGCAAGATCATTAAAGAAGTCGGGCGCGGGAAAAATCACGCGCGTGACCTGGATGTGGATACTGCCCGCGCGCTTTACTCGCGGATGCTTGACGGCGAGGTGGCAGAGCTGGAGCTGGGCGGGATTTTAATTGCCCTGCGTATTAAAGGCGAAGGCGAAGCGGAAATGAAAGGCTTCTATGAAGCCATGCAGCAGAAGACCCTGCGTCTGACGCCGCCTGTCGCCAGGCCAATGCCGATTGTGATCCCTAGCTATAATGGCGCGCGTAAGCAGGCTAATTTGACTCCTCTGCTGGCCGTTTTGTTGCATAAGCTCGGCTTTCCGGTGGTGGTGCATGGCGTCAGCCACGATCCGACCCGGGTGCTGACGGAAACGATTTTTGAGCTGATGGGGATCCCCGCCACCCGACATGCGGGCCAGGCTCAGGCGCGACTCGACGGCCACGAGCCGGTGTACATACCGGTTAGCGTACTCTGCCCGCCGCTGGAGAAACAGCTTGCCCTGCGCTGGCGTATGGGCGTACGCAACAGCGCACATACGCTGGCAAAGCTGGCGACGCCATTTGCTGAAGATGCGGCGCTACGTTTATCGAGCGTTTCTCACCCCGAATATGTGGGCAAGGTTGCGAAATTCTTTGTTGAGATCGGCGGACGGGCGCTGTTAATGCACGGGACGGAAGGTGAAGTGTATGCCAATCCACAGCGATGCCCGCAAATTAGCCTGATTGATGCTTCAGGGACGCGGGTTGTGCATGAACGCCAGAGCGAGCTGCCGGAGGAGGGGGCTGTACTGCCGGAGTCAAAAGATCCTCAGGTCACCGCTCGCTGGATTGAGCGCTGCGTAGTGGGAAGTGAGCCGCTGCCGACCTCATTGAGAATTCAGCTGGCCTGCTGCCTGGTGGCAGCCGGCGAGGTTGCGACCCTCGAGCAGGGACTGAGCCGGGTGGCGGAACAGTGGTAGCCGCCGGTTTCCCCTGAAAAAAGCTCACGTCAGAAAGCAACGCATAAAAAAAAGCCCGTCCGGTGGCACGGACGGGCAAAACAAGGGTATTAAAGGGTCGTTCAGGGTTAATACAGGTCGGGCAGCGATTATTTATAGATAACCGCGGTACCGCTAATTTTGTTGTTGGTGTTAGCGGAGGTGATGCTGTAACCAGTCGCGCCAGCGGCTTCCGCTTTTTCAGCCAGTTTGGCTTCCAGACCATCCAGAGTCGTTGCGCCTTCAGCAGACACTACGCCAATTTTGTTCATGCTTTCAGCCTGAGACGGGCTAACCGGCTGAGCGGCAAAAGCGCCAAAGGACAGAGTAGTAAGGGCAATAGCAGCGGCAGCATATTTAATGGTTTTCATAGTTAATCTCTCGCAGGTTATTTTGTTAAGAGGACGATGTTCCGTCGATGTGATAAGTATCACGCTTTTTTGCGAGAGATAAAATCGAAGGAAATTAACAGTCTTCATCGATTTTTTTGAATGATTATTAATTTATTGAATATTAATAAATTATTTCGTGGCGGGATGGCCGGAGAGACGCCGGCGGGATGAAGAACGCATTGAGGGCACATTTTGCCACTTTTTTAGCCAAAAAACGTGCGCGAAAAGATAATGCTTTCTGCGGTAATGAACGGTAAAGGAAGGTCAGCGTAGCTGGCTGTCCTTGGAGCCACGGCGATTATATCCTGAAAATGTATTGTTATGTAAATCTTTCTCCTGCTGGCACTTCACGCAGTATCTGACCCCCGGGATCGCCTTCCGCCGGGCCTCGGGAATCGGCTCTCCGCATTCATCACAAAATTTGTGGCTCTCTCCGCTGGGTAGGGCGTTTCTCGCCCGTGCGACCGCATCATCAACGGTGCTGTCGATCTGATCCTGAACTGCGCCATCATTTGCCCAACCTGATGCCATGATGCACCTCCTCACTGTTGTTACTGTCATTATATACCCTGACTTATTCGCGTTGCAGAAAGGCGACGACGCCGGCCCCCCGGGCGCTTACTCCGGTAAGTGGCTGGGGGGAGCGGCCAATCTGTGCGCAACAGATTTGAATGCTGCGCGGCGGCGGCCCGTATGGGTGAGGCCTCATTGGGAGTCGAGTAGCCAAGCCAACGTGCAGGCAACTTGAGTATGGCGGGTAGCGTGAAGATGGGGGCAAAAATGCATCAGGCAAGGGCTCAGATTTCCGACCACTCCCGTAGCAGGTTATGGTACAGATTAAGCAGCGATAGCACCTCGTCACTCTCGCCGTGGCGGCTCTTCAGAGTCTGAATATTCCGATCCAGCTCGAACAGCATGCTGCGGCGTTTATCATCGCGGATCATCGACTGGATCCACAGAAAAGAAGCCACGCGCACGCCCTGGGTCACCGGCATCACGCAGTGCAGGCTGCTTGACGGGTAGAGCACCAGGTCGCCCGCCGGCAGCTTGACCGTATGCTGGCCATAGGTGTCGTTTACCACCAGCTCACCGCCGTCATAACTCTCCGGCGCGCTGAGGAACAGGGTGGCGGAAAGATCGGTACGCATCCAGCCGCCCTGAGCCTGACTGCGCACCGCGCCGTCAACGTGAAAACCGTAGGTTTCACTCTGCTGATAGCGGTTAAACAGCGGGCTGGAGAGAGTTTTGGGCAGGGCGGCGGCGAAGAACAGCGAACTGCGGTTGAGCGCCGCGAGGACCCGGTTCTGCAGTTCGCCGTACAGCGGGCTGCGGGTATCGACCTGCTGATTTTTTTTCACCAGCGCGCCCTGATCGCCGGTCGTGGCTCGCCCGTCAACCCAGTCGGCCTGCTGCAGCTGCGCGCGAAAATCGTCAACTTCCTGTGGGCTGAGAACGGCGGGGATATGGTACATCATCGTTGTTTCTCCTCAAGAAACGGGGCGTCGCCGCCCCGTCGTGGATTAGAAATGCACGTTGGCGGTCAGCAGGAAAGTACGCGGTTCGCCTGGATGATAACGGTAGCCGCTCTTGTTGATTGAGGCGACGTAATGGGTATCGAACAGGTTATAGACGTTCAGCTGTAGATCGACGTTACGGTTGATACGATAGCCCACTTTCGCATCAGCCACCCAGTAGCCTTCGGTGTAGGACGGCGTACCGACGGCGCCGTCGCTGCCGCGGTGCATGCTGCCGATATAGCGAGCGCCTGCGCCAAGGGCGATGGCATCGGTTGCCTGGTACTGGCTCCAGAGGGTAAAGGCGTGCTCCGGCGTGTACGGCAGCGCGCTGGTGCCGTCCTGGGCGATGTTGTTGCCTTCACGAACGCTGGCGTGCTGCTGGGTATATCCGCCGATAACCTGCCACTCCGGGGTGATATTCCCGGCCAACGACAGCTCATAACCTTCAACGCGTTTTTTACCGTACTGCGAATAGGTGCCGTCGTCGTTTTGCTCGACTTCGTTCTCAATATCGGTACGGAAAAGCGCTGCCGTCAGCAGCAGACGTTTATCCATCAGCTCCCACTTGGTACCGACTTCGCTGGTTTTCGCTTTCTGCGGTTTAAAATCGGTACGGTTGGCGCTGTTCCCGGTGCCGCTCTGGGCCAGGGCAAAGTTATTGCCGCCCGGAGGCTGCTGGGAGATCGCATAGTTGACGTAAATGTTGCCGCTGTCGGTCAGGTGGTACAGCGCACCGGCTTTCCAGTTCACCAGATTGCCGCTGGTGGAGGTATCAACCGTGGTGACCGGGCTGTTTTTCGCCACGCCGGCCGGACAGGCAACCGCACCGCGGCCGGTGCCGCCGCACAGGCTGGCGCTGTCATATTTGGTCTGGTAGTTATCCAGACGGATGCCGCCGTTCAGCTCGAAATCACGGGTAATCTGCAGGGTATCGAAGGCATAAACGCCGAAGGTATCCGTCTGCCCGTTGGCGTTGGCGCCGCTGCGGTCCAGACCGCCAATAGAGATGTTGCTATTGGGATGGTAAATATTGACCGCCGGAGGCGTAATGGGATAAACGCCGTAGTTGGTCTGTGTTTCCCGGGTCAGCTCGAAACCGGCGCTGATATCATGCCCGATCGAACCGGTATAGAACTTTGAGGTCAGGTTGGTCTGGTTGGTCAGAATTTTATTGCTGACGTCTTTGGTGTTCGCCAGACGCGACCAGGTCCAGGTGCCGACATCGTTCGGATCCGGCTGGGTGATGTTGGTCGCGCCGCCCATGACTGCAGTCAGCAGATAATCCTGTTTTACGCGCGACCAGCGGGTGGTGTTGCGAATGGTGGTGTTATCGCTCAGGTCATGCTCGAAGCGCATGGTCACCGTATCGGTGGTGGAGTCGTCGTAGTCGGAATCCGTCCCGTAGAAGTTGCTGGTAGCCACCCTACCCGAGTGATTGAGCGCCGCGGTGCCTGGGGTTGGCGCGGAGTACCCCGGCAGACCAATGGTCGGAATACCGCCGTCCGGCGTGTTGTGCTGGGTGACATGGAGATAGTTCAGGTACAGACGGTTCTCAGTGCCGAGACCAAACGCGGCCGATGGCGCGATGCCGTAACGCTCATTTTTGACCTTATCGCGGCCGGCATCATGGGTTTTTTCGCCCATCAGGTTCAGCCGTACGGCGCTGGTTTCGCCGATGGCTTCATTGATATCGAGCGTACCGCGACGGAACCAGGCGCTGCCGGCACTGACGGAGGCATCGATACCGGAATCCAGACGCGGCTGTTTGCTGATCATGTTGATTGAGCCGGTCGGAGCGCTACGACCGTAGTCAGAGCCAGACGGGCCTTTAATCACTTCCACTTGTTCGGTGTTAAAGGTATCGCGGGTCACGCTACCGATATCGCGGACACCATCGACATAGATGCTGTTAGAGGTATCGGCTCCGCGCATATAAATGGTGTCGCCGGTCGACGAGCTGCCGTTTTCACCGGCGTAGAAGGCTCCGACGCCGGGAACGTTCTTCAGCGCATCGGTCAGGTTAGTCACGCCCTGATCTTTCATCACCTGCTCGGAGACCACGGTGACCGTACGGGTGGTATCGGCAATCGGGCGGGAAAATTTGGGGTCGGCGGATTGCGTCGGGGCATACAGAGAGGGAGCCTGCGCTTCCACCACCAGCGTTTCACCGCCATTTTTTTCGGTGTTGTCTGCGGCCAGAGCCAGGCCTGTCGGCGACAGACTCAGACACATGCCGGTAAAGATCGTCAGCGAGCTAAAACTGCTGAACGGTAAGTTTTGTTTTTTGTCCATTTCAATAAGCAACTTATAGTTTTAATTAAAGCCATCACAACCGCAGGCACAGCGATGCCGGCCCCGACCGCTGCAGGTGATTTGTTAAAATAGCAATGCGTTTGATAATGATTTTGATAACTATTATCAAATGACGGCGAATTTTTATCACTCGTTGATAAAAAAATAAATACATTTCTTTACGTGAACTGCATTTTTTCTACATAAACGGCAGCGGTCGGGCCACGCGAGGCGGGACCGCGATGGGTTCAGACCCGTTCAGACCGGCGGATTATTTATAGATAATGGCGGTACCGGACATTTTATTCGCGCTGCTGGCGGAGTTGATTCGCCAGGCGATAGCCCCTTTTTGATGGGCTTTTTCCGCCAGTTTCGCCTGCAGATCATCCAGATTGCTGGCGCCGGAGGCAGAAACGGTGCCAGCAGGGCGTAGCGGACCGCTCTCGGCGGTAGACGGAGGAGGTGAGATCCCGGCCTGGGCAATAAAAGGGGTGAGGGCAATCGCGATTGCGGTGAGTAACAGCAGATTTCTTTTCATGAGCATATCCTCATTAACTGCATGGGACATACTATAAGTTTAGGCCTTTACGGCAGGATAGACAGGGTAAAAAATTGAAGACAAACAACATCTTTTTTGCATAAACGGCGGCCCGACCGGGCGCGCGCCGTGGGTCGGGCGGAAGAACAAACGGCTTAACGGGCGTCCGGGCGGATCAGGTCGAAACGCAGATTTTCATCGATAGTGTAATAGGCGCTCGGCCCGCCGGCACGGAGAATCGGCCTGGCCTTAGCGGTCTGATAGACGCCATTTTCCAGTAACGACTCATCGATATGTACCGCGACGACTTCGCCGAGCACCAGCCAGCTATCGACAGGCTCACCATCGGCACGGGTCAGGCGAATACATTGGGAGAGCCGACACTCGAAGTTCACCGGGCTTTCCGCGACCCGAGGGGCCGCAACGAGACGGCTGGCGGCGGGAGTCAGCCCGGCACGGGCAAATTCATCTTCGTTGCGGGGAATGCTGGCGGAGGTTTCGTTCATCGCTTCAGCCAGAGGGCGGGTGGCCAGATTCCAGACAAACTCTTTGGTTTCGACAATATTCTGTACACTGTCTTTCCAGCCGCTGCTGGCAAAACCGATAATCGGGGGCCGATAGTTAAAACAGTTAAAGAAGCTGTAGGGGGCAAGATTGCGATGGCCTGCGGCGTCCAGAGAGGCGATCCAGCCGATAGGGCGTGGGCCGATAATCGCGTTAAGCGGGTCGTGCGGCAGGCCATGTCCCTGTGAAGGTTGATAGAAATACATAGAGCACCCGTAACCGAATAAGAGATATCCAGACTCCCTTATTTACCGCGCCGCCGTCAACGGGTATCTTACGCGGCTGTTCAAAGGAGATTGCCATGAAAGCCCAGAAACCGGGGTTACACCCGCGTAACCGTCATCATCAACGTTATGATTTGCCCGCGCTATGCCAGGCTCACCCTGAGCTGCAAGGCTTTATCACCCTTAATCCGGTGGGCGAGCAGACCATCGATTTTGCTAACCCGCTGGCGGTGAAGGCGCTGAATAAGGCGCTGCTGGCGCATTTTTACGCGGTGAAACACTGGGATATTCCAGACGGCTTCTTATGCCCGCCGGTACCGGGAAGAGCGGATTATATTCACCACCTGGCCGACCTGCTGGCGCTGGATACCGGCACCATTCCTGAAAATGCCAGCATCCTTGATGTCGGCACCGGGGCAAACTTAATCTATCCGCTGATTGGTGCGCATGAGTACGGCTGGCGTTTTACCGGCAGCGAAATTAGCGCGGAAGCGATCGCCAGCGCGCAGGCGATTATCAATGCTAACCCGGGACTCAGTCGCCAGATTCGTCTGCGTCGACAGAAAGAGAGCGGGGCTATCTTTAGCGGCATTATTCATAAAAATGAGTGTTTTGATGCGACGTTGTGCAATCCGCCGTTCCACGATTCTGCTGCCAGCGCGCAGGCAGGCGGCGAGCGTAAGCGTCGCAATCTGGGGCTGGGGGCGGACAGCGTGATGAACTTCGGCGGCCAACAGCAGGAGCTGTGGTGCGAAGGCGGTGAAGTGGCGTTCATTACGCAGATGATCCGCGAAAGCCAGCAGTTTGGTCGCCAGGTGAAATGGTTCACCTCGCTGGTGTCGCGCGGCGATAATCTGCCGCCGCTTTACCGTGCGTTGACCGAAGCCGGCGCGGTGAAGGTGGTGAAAAAAGAGATGGCTCAGGGGCAGAAGCAGAGTCGCTTTATCGCCTGGACCTTCATGGATGAGGCTAAACGCCGCCGTCCGCTGGCACGTTAAGGATGATGCCTCCGGGCGGCCAGGTTCGCCCGGAATGTGCTCTGCTCCGTGGCTAGAGCGTCGGCTCTGCGGGCGCCGCAGGTGGCGCGGAGATGGGCGCAGGTGCCGGCAGAACCTGGTAGGTTTGCACGGGCGCCCGGACTCCGGCGAGATCGAAATGTTTCTTCACCTGCGTATCGAGCGCAAAGCGTACCGTCCACTGCTTCAGCGGCAGAGTGGTGAAGGTGACCCGCAGGGTAAATGCCGTATTGCTCAGGCCGACAAGCCCGGCAAATGACGGCTCGCCAATCACCAGCCCGCGAATCTCCTCCTGATCCATCACGTCGGCAACCGCGTTTTTCAGCGCCTGGCCGGCTTTATCCAGATCTTCCTGTCTGTCGACATCGTAGTTGGCAACCACTGAACCGATGCCGCGCACGAAGTTCGCGAAGGTGGTAATCGAGGACCACGGGATAATATGGTAAGCGCCGGTATCCTGGCGCACGCCGACGGAACGGATCGACATCCGTTCCACTGTGCCGGTTAACGGCCCGATGGTTACCAGGTCACCGGTATTCATCCCGTTCTCAAACTGGATAAAAATGCCGGTGATAATATCTTTTACCAGCGTCTGGGCACCGAACGAAATGGCCAGCCCCAGCGCACCGGCGCCGGCCAGCAGCGGCGCGATATTCACCCCCACTTCGGAGAGCAGGATCATCGCCGTGATGGTGCTGATAATGACCGCCAGCGCGTTACGGAATAACGTCAGCAGCGTACGGGCACGAGCGCCCGGTAGCGGGCGGCCGTGAATATCTGAGGCCAGGCGGTTTTCTATCAGGCTGGCGAGCAGCGTCCAGCCGATGGCGGAGAAGAACAGAATCAGCGCGATGCGAATCAGCACATCCACCGCTTTTTGCCCGGCGCCGTGTTGCATCCAGTTCCAGAAATCAAACAGTCCCCAGGCGCTTAGCAGCAGCATAATCGCCACGCAGACCACTAAAATTCGCGCCACTTTGAGCGCGACGGAGATCCAGCCGTTCAGCCGCTTCTGCAGCTCGGGATAGTTGCGCTGGGTCTGCGGCGACAGGGTAATGGTTTTCGCTATCCAGCGTGACAAGATGCCGGAGAGCAGCGCGGCGGCGCCGATAATCGCCAGGCTGCGTACCGTGGCTCCCATCATAAATTTCAGGCTGTTGCCGGGGTCGAAAAGTGAAAAGAAAAACAGCACGATAAAGTAGAGGCAGGCCAGCCAGTGCCAGATAAGCGCAAAGGCGCGGATAAACAGACTGAAGAAGGCCAGCGAGCGGTCCGCCAGGTGCAGCAGCCCCTGGGTAATCCGCGTTTTATTACGGAAGATCAGATACAGCGCCCAGAGGGTGATACACAGCATAATGACCACATTCGCCAGCGCGCCGACCTGAACGTTGACCTGATTGGAGATAATCGGCACCGCGACGATCAGGCCGTAGCCAATCAGGCTGCTCAGCGCGCTCAGGCGCAGGTTCCAGTACTTCGCGCTCTCATCGCTGAGGTTAAACGGCCGCAGCTCCGTCACCCGCGGACAGAAAATCAGCCGCAGAATCGCTTTAAAAAACTCAATCAAGGCGAAGGCATTCAGAAACAGGCTTTGCTGAAAGGCGATAGTCCGGTTGCCGCCATTAAACCGATCGCTGAGCATCTGGCCAACAAACAGCGTCAACGCCAGCAGGAGGAGATCGAAGATAAACGCGCCGGCGATGGTGGCCGGGAGCTGTAGCCAGTTACCGCGATCGTGGTTTTTGCGTCGCCCCCACTGACCCATTTTGCGATACAGCGGCAGCGCGGCGAGGCGGACCAGCCACCAGAAGGCGAATACCAGCGCGGCCAGCAGCAGGAAATGGCCGGCGGCTTTGCGAAAGGTTTCGGCATGAAACGGCTTATGTGCAGAGGCAGTGATATTGCGCCACAGCTGAGAAAAACGTGAAGCAAAGCGTTCACCGTACTCGCGGCTCACCTGGGTGACGTTTTCCAGTACCGTCCGTTCATCTTTCTCTTCCGGCGGCGTCAGCTTTGGCGTGCTGGCCGGCGGCGGCGTGGCGGCGGCAGAGCGCAGCTGGTCGATTAATTCTCTGCGGGCGGCATCGTTTTCCAGCACATCGGCCAGCGCCGCATAGGCGGCCTTTTTTTTCTCGAGGTCTGGTTCACTGCTGGCGGGTTGTTCAGCGCTCGCGGCCGGGACACCGGGCAGTGTGGCTGCCGAAAGCGGGGCGGTAAACAGCGTAGCAAGCAGTAACAGGATCCACGGCACGGGCGCCTCCATCTCATTCCAAAACCATTAAGTATAGAAGTTGATAGCGGGAGAAGCGGCGTGGGATGTGTCTGGAAAGCGAAAGCGGCTCCCCGCATACGGGGAGCCAGGGGAATATCAGGCGACGTGCTGCAGGAATTCGCGCAGACGCGGGCTCGGTGGGTTTTTCACCAGTACCTGCGGATCGCCATCTTCGGCGATACGCCCTTTGTCGATAAAGATCAGTCGCGATGCCACTTTCTCAGCAAAGCCGATCTCGTGAGTAACGATGACCATCGTCATCCCTTCTTCCGCCAGATCCTGCATCACTTTCAGCACTTCGTGGCGTAGTTCCGGATCCAGTGCCGAGGTCGGTTCGTCAAACAGCATCATTTTGGGTTTTACCGCCAGGGCGCGAGCGATTGCGACGCGCTGCTGCTGGCCGCCGGAGAGCTCGGAAGGGTAGTGGTGCGCGCGTTCGGCGAGTCCCACTTTTTCCAGCAGATCTTTAGCCAGTTTTTCGGCAGCCTCTTTTTTAGCACCACGCACGCGTAGCGGCCCGAACATGACGTTCTCCAGCGCCGTCAGGTGCGGGAACAGATAGAACTGTTGGAACACCATCCCGGCTTCCTGACGGATCAGGCGCTCGTCGACTTTCGGGTCATTAACCTTCAGGCCATCGACGATCAGCTCGCCGCTGGTGATCTCTTCCAGTTTGTTAATACAGCGCAGCAACGTCGATTTCCCGGAGCCGGACGGCCCGATAATCACCACAACTTCGCCTTTATTGATCTTCAGATCGATATCGTGCAGCACCTTGGTCGGGCCAAAGTGCTTGGAAACATTTTTAAATTCAATCACAGGATTTTCATCCTTCTTTCAAGACGACGCAGAACAAAGCTCAACACCAGGGTGATGATCAGATAAATCACGGCCACGGCGCTCCAGATTTCCAGCGCGCGGAAGTTACCGGCAATAATCTCCTGACCCTGACGGGTCAGTTCGGCGACGCCGATGACGATAAAGAGCGAGGTATCTTTGATGCTAATGATCCACTGATTACCCAGCGGCGGCAGCATGCGACGCAGCGCCAGCGGCAGAATCACGTGGCGGATGGTTTCGCGACGGGACAGGCCAAGCGCCAGGCCGGCTTCACGGAAGCCCTTGTGAATTGAGAGTACCGCCCCGCGGGTAATTTCTGCGATATAGGCGCCGGAGTTGATCATGATGGTCACGACTGCCGCCGAGAAGGGGTCAATGCGAAGATCATTGAACGCCATCGGTAGGGCGAAGTAGATAAACATGACCTGAACCACAATCGGGGTTCCGCGAATGATCTCGATAAAGACTAACGCAATGTGGTTAGCAATCCAGCCGCCAAAGCAGCGGGCGAAACCGGCGACGAGGCCGATTATCAGGCCGCCAGCCAGGCCGAGGACGGAAATCCACAGCGTCATTTTGGCGCCTTCCAGCAAAATTGGAATGGCAGGCCAGATGGCACTCCAGTCAAACTGCATAGTTCGTTCCTGTTACCGTGTCGAAAAACAGAGGCGTGCCTCTGAGAAAAAATGACTCAGGCCTGCGGCAAAGCGATACCCGGACGGTGGCCAGTAGCCCTGTCCGGGTGATCGGAATTCAGCAGACCTGTAAGCGATCAATGCTGATTATTATTTTGGCTCAGTACCGAACCATTTTTTATAAATTTCGTTGTAGGTGCCGTTTTCACGCAGCGTTTTCAGCGCGCCGTTCACTTTCTCGCGCAGCTCGTCGCTGCCTTTCGGGAAGGCGATACCGTAGTTTTGCGCTTCCAGCGATTCCCCTACCGCTTTGAACTGACCGTTGCCGGCCGTTTTGATGAAGTACAGGATGTTTGGCGTGTCGTGCAGAACGGCATCGGCGCGGCCGGTACCCAGCTCCATATAGGCGTTATCGATATTCGGGAACTGACGCAGGTCTTTGGTTTTGATATTGGCTTTCGCGTAGTCAACGGAGCCGGTACCGCCTTTCACGGCCACAACTTTACCGTTCAGGTCCTTCACATCTTTGATGTCGTTGTTATTGGCTTTCACCATCACCAGCAGACCGCTCTTATAGTAGCCATCGGAGAACTCGATCGCTTTCTTGCGTTCTTCAGTAATGGTAATCCCCGCCAGCGCGAGGTCGATGTTTTTGGTTTGCAGCGCAGGAATGATGCCGCTGAAATCCATCGGCTTCAGGGTATAGTTCAGTTTCAGCTCTTTCGCGATGGCGTCCCACAGGTCGACATCAAAACCGACATACTTATCACCTTGCTTAAATTCAAACGGAACAAACGCCGTATCGGTCGCAACAATCAGTTGTTTTTCAGCGGCCTGAGAAGAAACCGCAAAAGCCAGGGTCAGTGCAGCCAGTGAAACTTTAAATACAGACTTCATAGCATTTCCTTTTTTATCCACGGGACGATCCCCTGCGAGAACGCGTAACCATATGAAAAAATCGTGCCAGTTTTACAACTTGTTGTTTTATAACAAACGAAGTCTATCCTGTTGCACGGTTTCGGTTATAGATCACGGCAGATGCACCGCGATGGGGCGTCATTTTGGTGCGTCATAAACACGCCGCATAACAAGTGCATTTTTAACGCAAACACTGATGGTAAAACAATCTCGCCGTAACGATTGTGTGAGGTGATTATTACAATTGTTTTACTTTTGTACGTATTTTGTCCATTGTTGCGCACTAAAATGGTGCGAGTGAGGCGCGAGGAAAAAATCAGGTGGCAGAAGTGAGGATAATCTGAAAAAAAACCGCCAGCGAGGCTGACGGTGATTGTGCAGGTTTATGCGATGTTGGCTTCGATGAACCACAGGAATTTATCCAGGTCGCGGGAGGCGGCGGTAAAGATATCGGCGGTGTCTTCATCTTTTGCTTCGCCGATCGCTTTACGCACGTCATTGGCCACAATCGCGTAGCGGTCAGCCAGCTCTTTCAGGTGATCCTGAACGTTGTGAATATCCAGCGGGTAGCTTTTCAGCGGGGTTTTGCTGTTGATCACCTGAGTGGTGCCCAGCGCAACGCCGCCCAGCTGTACGGCTCGTTCAGCCATGGTGTCGAGGTGGTCGGTCAGAGCGGTGCGGAAGCCATCCAGCATTTCATGAACGGCAATAAAATTGGCACCGCGCATATTCCAGTGAGCCTGCTTGGTAATCAGCGACAGGTCAATGAACTGGATCACCTGACGATTCAGCAGCTCGACGGTTGCTTTCTTCTCATTGTCTGCAACATCGTTGCGGGTATAGAGCAGATCGGATGCTTTCGTTTTAACCAGTTTTGCGGTACTCATAGTTTCATATCCTCTTGATATTTATACTCGTCATACATCAAATTTGAATCAAATGGAGCGCTTGTCCCCGGTAACTAATGGCACTAAGTATAGCAACGGATTGCCATATGGGGAGGGCGGTTGTCCCTATCGGTTCGATAGTGCGGGGAGGTTGGCTATTTTGAAAAAGGGGTGAAATTGCGTAAAAAGTCAGCGGGGTGGCGCGGTTCTGCACGATGCGAGAACCTCGTGCAGAACGGGTAACGTTGGCTAGCTGATATCCACTTTTTCGATTTTACTTTCCCGACGCATCGTCAGCGTAGAGCCCATTGAGGCGAGGATAATCGCCCCGAGCGCCAGGGTTTGCGTAGAGGTCAGCGTCTCGCCCAGAAATATCATGCCCGATAGCGCGGCGAGCGCCGGCTCCATGCTCATCAGCGTGCCGAATGTGCGGGTAGGCATACGGGTGAGGGCAATCATTTCCAGCGAGTACGGCAGCGCCGTAGAGAGGACGGCGATGGCCAGTCCCAGCGGCAGCAGCGACCACTGGAACAGCGTGTCGCTTGCCTGCAGCATGCCCAGCGGGACAAAGACCACGGCGGCAATAAGCGATCCCATCGCCACCGTTGCCGGACCGTGTTCTTCTCCGGCACGCTGGCCGGTCAGAATATAGACGGCCCAGCAGGCCCCGGCGCCCAGCGCCAGCAGCGCACCGGTCAGATCGACCTGCGCGACGTCTTGCCCCAGCGGCAGCAGGAACCACAGCCCGAGTACGGCCAGGATCACCCAGACGAAATCGAGCGGACGCCGCGAGCCAAACAGCGCCACCGCCAGCGGCCCGGTAAACTCCAGCGCCACCGCAATCCCCAGCGGAATGCGCTGAATCGATAAGTAGAAGAGATAATTCATTGCCCCCAACGCCAGACCATACAAGAGGAGCGGCAGGCGCTGCTCTGCGGTAAAGCGCAGGCGCCAGGGCTTGAAGACAATCACCAGAATCAAGGTGCCTAATGCCAGGCGCAGCGCGGTTACGCCGGGTGCGCCGACCAACGGGAACAGCGATTTCGCCAGCGAAGCGCCGCTCTGGATAGAGACCATGGCGATTAAAATGACCAGTATCGGCAGCCATGCCGGTATTTTGCGGGACGAGCCGGGCATCCTTTCTCCTGTCAGGGTTTGTCAAATGCGGTAAAGGTTCCAGTGTAAATGAATTACCTGGCTACGGTTTATCTATTGTTGAAAAAAACGCGTTCGGGAGGCGTACAATGGGGCGAGACGAGAAGATAAATTAACCTGTTGATTAGGATTAATCTGGATGCACGTGCGGGGCTTTATCGGCCTTAATAGTAGGGTATTCGCCAAAAACGGTTGTTTTCCAGTTTGTTACAGAATTATGGAAACTTTTGGTTACATGAAAAGCTATGTTAGACAGTGTAAAGTCAAAAGAGTTTCCTGAAAGTTTTTGATATATTTAAGACTTAGGACTTATTAGAAACACATTTGAGGTGGTTATGAATAAAATTGCACGTTTTTCAGCACTGGCCGTTGTTCTGGCTGCATCCGTAGGTACCGCTTTCGCTGCAACTTCTACCGTTACCGGTGGTTATGCTCAGAGCGACATGCAGGGTGAAGCCAACAAAGCTGGCGGTTTCAACCTGAAGTACCGTTACGAGCAAGACAATAGCCCGCTGGGTGTTATCGGTTCTTTCACCTACACCGAAAAAGACCGTACTGAATCTGGCGTATACCAGAAAGGCCAGTACTACGGCATCACCGCAGGTCCGGCTTACCGTCTGAACGACTGGGCTAGCATCTACGGCGTAGTGGGTATCGGTCACGGTAAATTCCAGGACAACAGCTACCCGAACAAGCACGACATGAGCGACTACGGTTTCTCTTACGGTGCAGGTATGCAGTTCAACCCGATCGAAAACGTTGCTCTGGACTTCTCCTACGAGCAGTCTCGTATTCGTAACGTTGACGTTGGCACCTGGATCGCTGGCGTTGGTTACAGCTTCTAATCGCTTCGGTGATATAAAAAATCCGCCTCACTGGGGCGGATTTTTTTTGCCTGCAGCCCGCGACGTTCGCCCGGGTTTGCCGCCGCCGTTTCCCGGCGGCGTGCCTGCTAGTGGGTCGTGAACAGATCGCTACCCAGGTGGGTATAGTCTACTTTCTGTAGCTGGAAGTTGGTGATATAGGCCGGCCCGGCGGCTTGTTCAGAGATAAAGCGGTAGCGAGGCGTAATCTCGGCGGCGCGGATCCCGGTCCACTGGGAGAAGAACCCGAGGAAATCGTTGGCAGAGCGCCGTGCCTTAATCACTTTATGCGCTTTATCATCGCTGGACAGCACCATAAACGGCACCTGGAAATTCTGCTGGTACTTATCGTCGTGCGCCAGGTACTGAACCTCTTTACCGCGCTCTTTAAAGGCCAGACCGTGATCGGAAAAATAGGTCATCGAGAAGCTTTCGCCGGAATTCTGCAGCTGATGATAGAGCTTGCCGAGCAGCGTATCGGTTTGCGTCATGCTGTAGAGATAGCAGGACGTCTCTTTCGATTGCACAAAGACGGTATATTTTCCCTTGGTGCGATCGCAGGCCTGCGGGTGCGATCCCATCAGATGCAGGACGATCAGCTGCGGCTGGGTCCGCTGCACGGAGAGCACCTGCTCGGTTAGCTTCAACAGCTGCTCATCCTGAGTATTTTTGTTGGCCTCAAAATCGCCATTCTTGAGGAACTGCACCTCATCCGCACGCTTTGCGATGCTGGCTATCGCCGTATCGTATTCGCCAATTTGCCCCTGATTGGAAAACCACCATGTCTGGAAGCCGGCGCGGTTCGCCAGCGTGACGAAGTTATCCTGGTATTGCGGCTTGCCGTCCACCACCCGGTTGAGCGTCAGGCCGAGAGATTTTTGCGTTGAACCGCTGGCGGAAATGTAGTCATTAAACAGATAGCCGTTGACTGAACTGGCGAACGGCGTGTTGTCCCAGTGGCCGCCAAAAGCCCCAAGCGCATCGCGGCGCGCGCTCTCTCCGATGACCACGACGTAAAGCTGATATTTGGGTTTGACCGCCAGCACATGCCAGCTGTCTTTCATATTGGCCAGCTGAGCCATACGCGCCTGCTCGTCCAGCACTTCATTATTGTTGACCACCACGTCTTTCACGAAACGGAAGGCGGGATAGCCGGTATCAATCACTTTGAAGACGCCGCCCCAGGCCAGATTCTGCACCGGCTGCAGAAAGAAGATGCCGATGCTGAACAGCAGCCCCAGCACCTCCATTTTGCTCCACGGCTTACGCGCTTCCGCTTTACGACGCACGGCAATCACGCCCAGCGCAAAAATAAAGACCGCCAGCAGGTAGTTGTACCAGGGAAAGATGGTCAGAATTTCGGTGGACTCTTCGACATTGGTGGCATGCAGCGCCAGCAGAGTATTGAAGTTGGGGGCGCCGTACGCCTGGCCAAACGGGTAATAGAAGGCGGCAAGCAGCGAGTAGCCTCCTACCACAACCTTTTGCATCCGCGGGGCATGACGCCACAGCAGATGTAACACGCATGTAAATGCGACGGTATAGAGCAGGCTAAATTCATAGCCGAGTGCGAGGTTAATCAGCAGAGACTGGAGAAAATAAAATCCTGTCCACGGGTTAGGGACTAATCCGCGAGCGACCAGCGTTTCTTTCAGGGTGACATTCATAGTAATTAATCAAAAAGACGCCATGTGCATCCCCTGGCATCAAGGGGTAAAACCTGCTGGACAGTGCCTGAAGAGGGTCTCTGCGAGCCGCAGTAGTGGCAGGGCTGACAAAAGATAGGGCTTGCAAATGATAAGGTCAACCGGACATAACGGATTGTTTTGAGAGAAAGCTTACAAAACTTGAAAAAAGCGGCGAGAACGCGGCGAAACGGGTCAGTTTGACAGGGTATTGTGACGGAAAAATGAAGCGGCGTACCGCGACGCCGCATTTAGTGATGGGGTTTTTCCTGGCGATTCTTGCCGTTCATCATGTCGCACAGCATGTTAATCAGCATTAAGCGGACTTTAAAAGGAGAATGAGTAAACACGCGTAAGCACCTCTTGAATTCGTTCATGGGACCTCCTGTAATTTCGCCCTTCGCTCCTTGAAGGATGTCTGTATTACATACAGATATAGCACAGGCTATATTTTATAGCTATGGCTAAAACGTTAATTTTTTGTGCTACGGGCCCAATCATTTACAATGGGGATCTTTTGAGATGATGCTTGATGCGTCACACGTATGAGGAAGCACAATGAACCGTCGCGCCGGAAGACCTATAACAAAAAAAGTGACGCAGCTTGTTAATGTTGAAGAACACGTTGAGGGGTTTCGCCAGGTACGCGAAGCCCACCGCCGGGAGCTGATTGACGACTACGTCGAATTGATTTCAGATCTGATTCGCGAAGTGGGAGAGGCGCGTCAGGTTGATATGGCCGCGCGTCTGGGGGTCTCCCAGCCAACGGTGGCCAAAATGTTAAAACGCCTGGCCAGCGTCGGGCTGATTGAGCAGATTCCATGGCGCGGGGTCTTTTTAACTCCGGAAGGTGAGAAGCTGGCGCATGAGAGCCGCGAACGCCACCAGATCGTCGAGAATTTCTTACTGGTTCTGGGCGTGAGTCCGGAGATAGCCCGTCGTGACGCGGAAGGGATGGAACATCACGTCAGTGAAGAGACGCTGGCGGCATTTAATCAGTTCACCCTTAAATACGGGCAGCAAGGAGAATGAATCTTCCCTTTGTTCACTCTCTGGCTCGCGATCGTTTTCTGCATTTACTGGTGATCATCGCCTGCGGCTTAAGTTTCTTTGTCCCGTTTGCGCCAAAAAGCTGGCCCCAGGCTATCGACTGGCACACGATTATCACCCTGAGCGGCTTGATGCTGCTGACTAAAGGGATTGAACTGAGCGGCTATTTTGATGTGCTTGGCCGCAAAATGGCGCGTCGGTTTGCCACCGAGCGTCAGCTGGCCATATTTATGGTCCTTGCGGCGGCGCTGCTCTCGACGTTTCTGACCAATGATGTGGCGCTGTTTATCGTCGTACCGCTCACGCTGACGTTGAAAAAATGGTGCGCGATACCGGTTAACCGGCTGATTATTTTCGAGGCGCTGGCGGTCAACGCCGGATCTTTGTTAACGCCGATCGGTAATCCACAAAATATCCTGCTGTGGGGGCGATCCGGCCTCAGCTTCCTTGGGTTTATCGGGCAAATGCTACCGCTGGCGGCGGCAATGATGTTGACGCTGCTGGTACTGTGCTGGTGCTGTTTCTCCGCCACCCGTCTGCACTTTCAAAGCGCGGACCGGGCGCCATCGTGGCAGCCGAAGCTGGTGTGGGGCTGCCTGGCGTTTTATCTGATCTTCCTGACGGCTTTAGAAATGAAGCTTGAACTGTGGGGGCTGGGACTGATTATTCTCGGCTTTCTGCTGCTGGCGCGGGCGGTGATTATCCATGTGGACTGGTCGCTGCTGCTGGTCTTTATGGTGATGTTCATTGACGTTCATCTGTTGACGCAACTTCCCGCGCTGCATCAGGTTTTAAGCGGGGTGGGGCAGCTTTCTGCCGGCGGCTTGTGGCTGTCGACGATTGGCCTGTCGCAGTTCATCAGCAACGTACCGGCCACCATACTGCTGCTCAACTATGTTCCTCCTTCGCCGCTGCTGGCCTGGGCGGTCAACGTCGGCGGCTTTGGCCTGCTTCCCGGCTCGCTGGCGAATTTAATTGCACTGCGTATGGCATCAGATCGCCGCATCTGGTGGCGCTTCCATCTTTACTCTCTGCCGCTGCTGCTGTGGGCGGCGCTGGTGGGCTACGCCTTACTGTTATTCATCGCCTGATTTTCAGAGGATTGGGCAAGAAACAGACAGAATCACCCCATTCGCCCGTTCCGCCGCGGGCGTATAACGTTAACGCTGAGGTTTAATATCCTGATGAGGAGAGTCCAATGCGTTATCAAAAACTCGGAAATACCGGTCTGTTTGTCTCCCGACTGTGCCTGGGCACCATGACTTTTGGCGGCGAAGGCGGCATGTGGGGAAAAATTGGTCAGTTGCGCCAGGCTGAGGCCGAACAGCTGATGGGCAGTGCGCTGGATGCGGGCATTAACTTTATCGACACCGCCGATGTCTATTCTGAAGGCCGTTCGGAAATGTTAACCGGTCAGGCGCTAAAAAATCTGAAGGTTCCGCGCGAGAACGTGGTGGTGGCCACCAAAGTCTTTGGCGAAACCGGCACAGCCGGCGTCAACTCCCGCGGCAGTTCGCGCTTTCACATCATGGGGAGCGTCAAAGAGAGTCTGCGACGGCTGCAGCTCGATCACATCGATCTTTATCAGCTGCACGGTTTCGATCCGGCAACGCCCATCGAGGAGACGCTCTATGCACTGGATAATCTGGTGCAGCAGGGACATGTCCGCTACATCGGTGTGTCAAACTGGGCGGCCTGGCAAATCGTGAAAGCGCTGGGGATTTCCGCGCGTCTGGGGCTGTCGCGCTTCGCCTCCCTCCAGGCTTACTACACGATTGCCGGGCGCGATCTCGAACGTGAGCTGATTCCGATGATGCAGAGTGAAGGGGTCGGTTTGATGGTCTGGAGTCCATTGGCCGGCGGTCTGCTGAGCGGAAAGTACGATCGTGACGGCCAGAGCGCCGAGGGCGGCCGTCGGCAGGCGTTTGATTTCCCGCCAGTAAATAAAGATCGCGCCTTCGACTGCATCGATGTCATGCGCGTCATCGCGGAGGCTAAAGGTGTTTCGGTCGCGCAGATTGCCCTCGCCTGGCTGCTGCATCAGTCGGCGGTCAGCAGCGTGATTATCGGCGCCAAACGTCCCGAGCAGCTGGCGGACAACCTCGCCGCCGTCGATATTCAACTGAGCGAGGTGGAGCTGGCCCAGCTGGATGCGGTCAGCGCACTGCCGCGCGAATACCCCGGCTGGATGCTGGAGCGGCAGGGTGAATATCGCCGCGATCAGCTCGCACAGCAGTAAATACAGGTCGCTGTCTGGCCGGATCGGGGCCCCCGATCCGGCTTTTTTTATTTGCTGCGCTCACAAAAAACGATCCTTTGTTTTGCCTGGGTGGTGAAGATCGTTTATATGACTAGTCATGAAATTTAAATGACTAGTCATATAGAGGCGTGAGATGAACAATAGACTACCGGCGGACTTTTTGTGGGGTAATTCGGTTTCCAGCATGCAAACGGAAGGGGCCTGGAATGAAGGGGGGAAAGGGATGTCGGTGTACGATATTCGCGAGCCTGCGGAATTCGCCTCCGACTGGAAAGTCGCCACGGACTCATACCATCGTTACCGGGAAGATTTCGACCTGATGCAGGATCTGGGGATGAACTGCTATCGCTTCCAGATTGCCTGGAGTCGGGTGTGTCCGCTGGGCGACGGCGAATTTAATGAAGAGGGGATCGCTTTCTACCACCGGTTTATTGATGAACTGATCGCCCGCGGTATTGAGCCGATGATCTGCCTGTATCATTTCGATATGCCGCTTTCACTGGCGGAACGCTATAACGGTTTCACCGACCGTCGTGTGATGGACGCCTTTATTCGTTACGGCCAGAAGATGATCGCCTGCTACGGCGATAAGGTGAAGTACTGGCTGACCTTCAACGAGCAGAATCTCTACCATATGCCGGAGGCGTTCCTCATTACGGGCTATCTGCGCGGTGAGAAAACTCTGCGCGAGCTGTACCAGATCCAGCACCACGTGATGATGGCCCATGTTCACCTGACCCACTATCTGCATCAGGCGAAACCGCACTGCCTGATGGGCGGTATGCTGGCGCACGCGCTGGTCTATCCGGCGACCTGTAAGCCGCGCGATATGCTCTGCGCCCAGCAGCTTGATGAGTTCTTTAACCAGAACCTGCTCCGCGCATTTGCCGGTGAAGGCTACAGCCCGGAAGTCATGCACTTCGTGGCGCGGGAAGGTTTTAGCGAGATCTATCGGGAAGAGGATCTGGCGCTGATGGCGACGGTAAAAGTCGACTATCTGGCCTTCAGCTACTATGCCAGCCGGACTCTGGACAGCGATCCCGTTCCTCCCGGTACGCCGGTGAACAACTATATGCTGTTCGGCGATAAACCGAATAGCTGGCTGAAAGCGACGGAATGGAACTGGCAGATTGATCCGCTCGGTTTCCGCATGATCATCACGCGCTATTACAACGACTGGCGTTTGCCGGTATTCCCGATTGAAAACGGCATTGGCGTGATTGAGTCATGGGATGGTGAGACGCCGGTGGCCGATGATTACCGTATTGCCTATCATCGCGATCATATCAACGCCATGAAAGAGGCGATATTTGAAGATGGCGCGCAGGTGATAGGCTACCTCGGCTGGGGACTGATTGATATCCTCAGCTCTCAGGGCGATATGCGCAAGCGCTACGGCGTGGTGTATGTGAATCGCGAAAACCACGATCTGAAAGACCTTAAGCGCGTGCCGAAGAAAAGCTACGCTTGGTTAAAGCAGGCTATCCGCAGCAATGGTGCAGAGATGTAGCGGGGCGAGCGGCGGGCGTTTGGTGTATTCTTAGGCCCGCCAGCACTGGTGCAGCAGAGTATATCCAGAGACAATCATCATAAAAAAGGACGGGGAATGACGGCGAAGTATCTTTCGATCGCGCGGGAAATAAAAAAACGGATTATCAGCCAGCAGTACCCCGCCAGCGTCCCGTTACCCGACCAGTTTGCGCTGGCGGCGGAATTTAACACCAGCAGGATGACCATCCAGCAGGCGATGCGCCAGCTTATTGTCGAGGGCCTTATTTATACCCGCAAAGGGCAGGGCACCTTCGTGCGGAAAAACTTTCTGCAGCTCTCGCAGTGGGAACTGCCGGGCAGCGATTACTTCGGTGCCACCAAAACCTGGGAGCATCTCGGGGAAGTGGCCAGCCAGGTGATCCGCTTTGAACTGCGCTTTGCCACGGAAAAAGAGCAAACCTCGCTGCTTATTGACGCCGATGCCCCAGTCTATGATTTTGTCCGCCTGCGGGTGCTCAACGGCGAACCGGTCTCGCTGGATATGACGGTGATGCCCGTGGCGCTGGTGCCGGGGCTAAATAAAACGCATCTGGAAAGTTCGGTGTTTCGCTACGTGCAGGAGACGCTGGGGCTGAAGCTAATGGGCTCGTATCGCGTGGTGCGGGCGATGAAGCCGGATGCCCTCGACCAGCTGCACCTGAACTGCGGCGAGAGCGACCCGGTACTGGAAGTTGAGCAGGTTATCTATCTGGAAGACGGGACGCCGCTGGAGTATGCCCGCTGCCACTATCGCTACGATCATGGCGGCATTATCCTGGTCAATAACGGATAAAAAAGGCGGGCACCGGGCCTAATGGCGATCGTTCAGGGGGCGGTTGACCGATCCGCCAGAGGTGTAAGAATCCGTCATCTCACAGAGATTGCCGTTTCGATGCGGCTTCAACATATCTGTAGGCGTTCCTGCCCCGTAGGTCGCTGTTAAGCCGGGGATTTAGTTTTTACGGTGGTGCAAACCACCGTTTACCGGCATCGCCCTGGCCGGCGATAAACCAAAAAAAAAGCGGGTCACCTTTCAGTGACCCGCATTAGGCGCAAGGCCTGCTTTTTTTATGTCGTTACGTCAGAAGATTAGTTCAGACGAACCGGCATACCGGAACGGTTCTGGACAGCCTGCTCGACCACGGTCTGATCGACATCGGACTGACTGGTGACCGCCTGGACTTCTTTGGTCAGCGTAATCGGTACGATTTCACCGCCCTGGAACTGCGCTTCGGTGGTGGAGAGCGGGTTATGTACTTCGACATAACGGCTGCCGTCCGGCTCGGTAGTGGCTTTCACCGGCTCATCGATAAACTCGACGCGGGTACCAACCGGCACATTCTCAAACAGGAATTTGATGTCTTCGTTACGCAGACGGACGCAGCCGTGGCTGACGCGCAGCCCGATACCGAAGTTAGCGTTGGTGCCGTGGATCGCATACAGACGACCAATGTACAGCGCATACAGCCCCATCGGATTGTCAGGACCCGCCGGTACGACGGCCGGCAGCGGGTTACCCGCCGCGATGTATTCCGCGTGCATCTTCGCCGTCGGCGTCCAGGTTGGACCCGCTTTCTTACGTTCTACCTTGGTGACCCATTTGATCGGCGTATCTTTGCCCAGCTGGCCGATACCAATTGGCAGCACGATAACGGTGTTGGTGCCTTTCGGGTAGTAGTAAAGACGCATTTCCGCGCTGTTGATAACGATACCTTCATGCACGGTGTCCGGCAGAATCAGCTGCTGCGGGATATTCAGCACGGTGCCGCTCTTCGGCAGATAGGTATCCACGCCCGGGTTGGCTTCCAGCATGTTGGACAATCCCATCTGGTATTTAGCTGCGAAATATTCCAGCGGTTGCTTGTTGTTATCAGGAACCGTAATCACCTGGTTCTGACCAATCAGTCGGCTACCGTCGGTCGGCAGCGGATAAGTGACAGCGGATGCAGTGTTGCAAAAGCCGACGAGGGCGAAGGCTGCCGCTAAGAGTGTCGATATTTTCATATTCTTCATGTCGTGTGCAGTGGCAAAGCCACAAAGGCCTTTGTCAGATGATTCAGCTAATAGATGGGAGCGCATTATATGTGCATTCCATCCAACAGGGAAATCAGATGTGTACGAAATCACACTTTTTTGCCAGTTGTTTCAAGTGTAGTTCGCCGTTTTTCATTTCTGCGGCAAATCGTGGCAGGAAAAAACGGCATTTACCCCTCGAGAAAGCGTGAGCGCAGCGCTTCGCGCGCGTCGGGCGTCAGCTGATATTCCTGTTCCAGCCATGCATCCACGCTGGCATAGCGCTCGTGAATTGCCGATAGCGCCGCCGCGAGGTACGACTCATGTACCGTCAGGATTTCTGCCAGATTCTGCCGTCCGCGGGAGCTCAGTTGATCGCCGAGCAGGCCGAGGAGTCCGGTTTCGACCTGGTTCAGCGTACCGTGGGTGAGGAGATACTCCTCCATCACCGTCGGCGTGTCGCAGCCAAGGGCGAACAGCGTCAGCGCGCAGCCCACGCCGGTACGATCTTTACCCACCGCACAGTGCTGCAACAGCGCACCGTCAGCTGGCTGCATCAGCCAGCCGGCAAGCTGGCGATAAGCGGCGTTATTAAAGGGCAGCTGACGATAAAGCTGCAGCATAAATTTCTCGCCGCTCATGGCATTGAGCGTCGCGGCGTTAAGTTCCGTGACTTTGGCATCGACGCCTGGCGTCAGAGGATTGGCGGGCGCATTGAGATAACGCATCCGTCCATTCAACCTGTCGGGGCTGCGCTGGACCTCGTGCGGATCGCGGTAATCAATGACCCGGGTCACCGGCAGATTGTCCAGATGGCTCAGATCCTCGTCGGTCATCTGATGTAACGCGCCGGAGCGCAGGAGTTTCCCCTCGCGTATGCGGCGGCCGTCGGCGGTATGCAGGCCGCCGAGGTCACGAAAGTTGATGCCGCCCTGAAGCGATAAGAATGCCGGATGGCGGGAGTATGTGGTCATAGGTTCCTTCCAGATTAAGGGAAAAAATCATGTATCGGTTAAATGAATCGCGCAATATGAGAGAGACCGTACCACAGGCGCTGCCTGCGATTTTATTGCAAACCGTGAAAAGTGATGGCTTTGCTGGCATAATGCCCGATGTATCACACTTCTCATTCTCTTTTTTCAGGATAACCCCGTGCTAGTATCCAGCAACGTCACCATGCAGTTTGGCAGTAAGCCGCTGTTCGAAAACATCTCCGTCAAATTTGGCGGCGGCAACCGTTACGGCCTGATTGGCGCCAACGGTAGCGGTAAATCCACCTTTATGAAGATCCTCGGCGGCGATCTTGAGCCGACGTTGGGTAACGTCTCTCTCGATCCGAACGAACGTATCGGTAAACTGCGTCAGGATCAGTTCGCCTTTGAAGAGTTCACCGTGCTGGATACGGTCATTATGGGCCACGGCGAGCTGTGGGAAGTGAAGCAGGAGCGCGATCGCATCTATTCTCTGGCGGAAATGAGCGAAGAAGACGGCTATAAAGTGGCCGACCTCGAAGTCACTTACGGTGAGATGGACGGCTATTCTGCCGAAGCGCGCGCCGGTGAACTGCTGCTCGGCGTCGGGATCCCGGTTGAACAGCATTACGGCCCGATGAGCGAAGTGGCGCCAGGCTGGAAGCTGCGTGTACTGCTGGCGCAGGCGCTGTTTTCGAACCCGGATATCCTGCTGCTCGATGAACCGACGAACAACCTGGACATCGACACCATTCGCTGGCTGGAGCAGGTGCTGAACGAACGTGACAGTACCATGATTATCATTTCGCACGACCGTCACTTCCTGAACATGGTCTGCACCCATATGGCCGATCTCGACTACGGCGAACTGCGCGTTTATGCCGGTAACTACGACGAGTATATGACCGCCGCGACCCAGGCTCGCGAACGCCTGCTGGCCGACAACGCCAAGAAAAAGGCGCAAATTGCCGACCTGCAATCCTTCGTCAGCCGCTTTAGCGCGAACGCCTCAAAATCTCGCCAGGCGACCTCCCGCGCCCGCCAGATTGACAAAATTAAGCTGGATGAAGTAAAAGCGTCCAGCCGTCAGAACCCGTTCATCCGTTTTGAACAGGATAAGAAGCTGTTCCGTAATGCGCTGGAAGTGGAAGCGCTGGCGAAAGGTTTTGACAATGGTCCGCTGTTCAAAGGCGTCAATCTTCTGCTGGAAGTGGGTGAGAAGCTTGCCGTGCTGGGGACCAACGGCGTGGGTAAATCCACGTTGCTGAAAACCCTGGTGGGTGAGCTGGAACCGACCAGCGGCAGCGTAAAATGGTCTGAAAATGCGCAGATTGGCTACTATGCGCAGGATCACGAGTACGAATTTGAAAACGATCTGACCGTCTTCGACTGGATGAGCCAGTGGAAGCAGGACGGCGATGACGAGCAGGCGGTGCGCAGCATTCTCGGTCGTCTGCTGTTCAGCCAGGACGATATCAAAAAGCCCGCTAAAGTGCTGTCCGGTGGTGAAAAAGGCCGCATGCTGTTCGGTAAGCTGATGATGCAAAAGCCGAACATCCTGGTCATGGATGAACCGACTAACCACCTGGATATGGAATCGATCGAATCGCTGAACATGGCGCTGGAGATGTATCAGGGAACCCTGATCTTCGTTTCCCACGACCGCGAGTTCGTCAGCTCTCTGGCAACCCGCGTGATCGAAATTACGCCGGAGCGCGTGATCGACTTCAGCGGTAACTACGAAGATTACCTGCGTAGCAAAGGTATCGATAACTAAGTGTCTGCGTTCCCGGCGCGCCTGCGTGCCGGGATAACGTTGTTCAGCCCCACCCTGCGCTGAATCTCTCCGCTGCAATCCGCCCTGCATTCAGACCCCTTAATTTACTCATCTTTCCTGCACAATACTGTGAATAAATAGCCGCTGAATTATCTGTTGCAGGAGGGGGCCATGAGCGCGTTTTCGCTGAGTGATTGCGTGGCTGAACCCCGTCTTCTCTGAATCTGAACGGGGTAGCGTGCAATGATTATTGTTCTGACTTTACTGAGCCTGGTGCTTTACTGCGTGCTGATTGGTTTTCTGATTGCTGCGGTTTGAGGGGGACGGCCGCCCGGCGGTACGACCTGATGAGCCGGACAGGTTCGCGACAGCGGCCGCCCGGCACCAACCGAAGAGGCAGGGCAAGTTAGTGGTGATGGACGGCGGCGGCAGGGGCCGGGAAACCGCGGGAGGTTGGCGCGGTACCGGTAAATGTCCCGGGGCTATAGGCCTGGGCGATCGCCGCATCGTTTTCATCAGCGGCAAAGCGGCTGATGGCGGTGGTTTTGGCCGCGGCGGAGGGCAGCGGCATTTCAGGAGAGGGTTTTTCCTGAAATGCCAGTGCGCTGGTGGAACATAACATCAGCCAGACAATAAGAGCGTTCGGTAGTTTCATCGTCAGAGGTCCGGATCCAGAGAAGGGGCACTCTTACGGTATAACCGACGCCTCAAAAACGCCACGCCGCCTTACAGTTATGGCGTAGTTAGTTACAGCTGGACATCAATTAGCGGCCCTTCCCGACAGGGAAGGGCTCCGGGACTACTTCAGGCGCCATTCTCCGGCTTCTTCACCATTTATCAGCAGCTTGCGCTTTTCACCGGCGGGTAAAGTCACTTTCAGCGCATGCCAGGCCGGGCAATAACGGCCGCGAGGGGTTAGCTGCAGGCGGATGGTGCTGGCGTCGCAGGCCATCTCCCACGTCAGCCACAGCGCATCATCCTCTTTATAGCCCCAGCTTTCGCCATCGTCCTCAAACAGCAGACCCTGCGACGACCCCACGCCTTTTAGCGGGTATAGCTTCAGCTCGCGCCGATCGTCTTTTGTCGCGCTGACGTGGGTGATGCGTTCGCTGAGCGGCAGGCCGGCTCCGGCGCGGACCAGCAGCGGCAGATGTTCCAGCGGCGCATCTCGCGTTATCCACTGGCCGCCGGAGAACCACTCCCCGCTATAAAAATCGTACCAGCCGGAGCAGTTTTCCGGCAGCCACACCCGGCGTTGACGCTGGTCCGGTTCGACGACGCTGGCGACCAGCAGATCGCGCCCCAGCAGGAAATCATCGCACTCTACAAAGGTTTGCGGATCGTGCTCATGATCGAGGAACGTCGGTCGCAACATTGGCTCATCGTCAGCGTGGGCCTGCCACAGGAGCGTATACAGATAGGGCAGCAGACGATAGCGCAGTTCAATCGCGCTGCGAATCGCCGGGGTCACGCCCGGATACATCCACGCCTCGTTGACCGTCTGGTCATCGTTCCATGAATGAATGGTAAAGCGCGGGTGCATCACGCCATTCTGCACCCAACGTACGAACAGCTCGGCATCCGGTTTATCACCGGAAAAACCGCCGACGTCGTGGCCCACGTTATATAAGCCGGATAAACTCATCCCCAGCCCCATGCGGGTGTTATAGCGCAGGGTCTCCCAGTTGGTACGGTTGTCGCCGCTCCAGGTCTGGACATAGCGCTGCATTCCGGCGCAGCCGGAACGGGAGATCAGATACGGTCGCTTGTGTGGCGCGAAACGCTGCTGGGCTTCCATTGAGGCGCGCATCATCAGCAGCGGCATCACCGGGCGAATATGCTTGATGGCGATGTTCTGGCCAAAGCCGTGACAGCGGGCCTCGCCATCCCAGACTTCAAATTCGTTATTATCATTCCAGGTGGAATCGATGCCCATCTCCAGCAGCTGGCGGGTAACGCCGTCCTGCCACCAGGCGACGGTTTGGGGATTCGTGAAGTCGAGGTGCGATCCTTCGTCATCCCAGAAGCTGGAGCGTTCCGGTGCGTCGGTCTCCGAGTCGCGAATAAATAACCCCTTTTCCGCCACTTCGCTATAGCGCGGATGGTCCTGCAGCAGACAGGGTTTAATATTGGCCGCCAGCTTGATGCCGGCGTCATGGAAGCGCTGACTCATCACTTTCGGCTGCGGTACCTTGTCGTAGTTCCAGTTAAACACGTAGCGCTTGCCGTTGATCGAGGTGTAGCCGGAAGAGAGCTGAAAAGAGTCGCAGGGAATCGCATGCGCTTCACACAGACGGATAAAGTTCATCAGCTGATTTTGCGCATCCGGCGCGTCGGTGTAATGCATGGTGGAGCCGCTGTAGCCGAGACTCCACTTCGGCCCGAACAGCGTTTTGCCGGTCAGGCGAACAAACGCTTTGGTGACGTCCAGCGCCCGTCGGCCGGTGAACAGGTAGTAATCGATATCGCCCGCTTCCGCCTGCCAGCGGCGATAGGCGGTGTGGTAGTTATCAATTTCATTGCCCAGATCCAGCCAACTGCTGCTCAGGTTATCGTAGAACAGGCCGTAGCTGATGTCGCTACGCTGGGTGAGGGTAAAGGGGATATGCTTGTACAGCGGGTCGGTACTGACGGCGTTATAGCCCATCGCATCGAGATTACGCATTTCATAGCGTTTACCATTACGCTGAAGATCGCCGGCCTTCTCGCCAAGGCCATAGAATCGTTCGTCCTTGCGGCGGCTCAGATAGTGTGCCGCGCCGTCGCCGTGGGCGTTGAGCAGATAGGCGCTGGTGGGGCGGTCATTGACCAGCGGGAGCCATTCGCCGTCGTCATGACGATAGCTCCATTCCAGCCACAGCGGCTGGTGAACGGTGACGCGCAGCTGCCCGGTGGCGACCGTCAGGCTGTCAGCGCGTTGTTCAAGCGTCCACGCGGGCAGACTAAAGCCGCTCAGATCCTCGCGAGGACGTCCTTCCCACGGCACGTCCTGCTGCGGTGCAATGCTCCAGGTACGGTCCAGCGCCAGCTGACCTTTGCGCTTTAGCAGGACGCGGAACAGGTTCTCCTCCAGTACATACAGGCACAGCGTGTGCTGCCCGTCGATAGTTAACTCAACGTGATGAGCCAACCGTTGGTGCAATGTCCAGTGTTTCAGCGTTTTCATCTTTGTATCCACTCTCAGGCGCGTTTGGCGCGACGTTCAGCAATAAATGCCACCAGGAAGATGGCGCCAATCAGGTCAAAGAACCCCATGGCAATAAACAGCGGGTTGAAGCCAATTTTGTCGGCAGTTACCCCGATTAATAGCGAGAACAGGAAGCTGGCAATCCAGGCCGCGGAACCGCGCATCCCGTTGACGGTTGCCATCTGGCCTTTATCAAACGACTCCACCACCAGCGCGCTCAGCATGCAGGAGATGATCTGGTGGCCGAAGCCGCCGATGGAGATCAGCACGATGGTGATATAGGGGTCGCGGGTAATGGCAACGAGGGCCAGCGAAATCATCAAAAAGGCGCCGGTCACCGAACTGGCGACGACGGCGTTAACCCGGGTATAGCCGAACCAGCGGGTATACAGTCTGGTCAGATAGCCGCTGACGACGCTACCGAGGTCGGCGGCAAGAAACGGCAGCCAGGCGAACATGGCAATCTGTTTCAGATCCATGCCGTGCTCTTTAGCAAGGTACAGCGGGACCCAAAAGCTCAGCACGGCCCAGGCCGGTTCGGCCATGAACGCCGGAATCGCGATACCGTAAAAACGCTTGTTTTTCGAGACGGTTTTTAACGCGGTGAAGAACGGCAGCTTAACGGCCGGCGGCTCATTGTCCTGACGAATGAACGCCAGCTCGCTTTTGTCGAGGTTCGGGTGTTTTTCAGGGTTGTGATAAAGCGCCCACCACAGCACGACCCACAGCAGCGCCAGCACGCCGGTGAACATGAACGCGCCCTGCCAGCCGAAAGAGGCGTGGGCGAAGTAGATAATCGGCGGCGCCAGCATCGCGCCAATCGAGAAGCCGACGCCGGCCCAACCGGCGGCGATTGGACGTTCCGATTTCGGGAACCATTCGCCGATAGTTTTGGCGTTTGCCGGCGTGGCGGCGGCTTCCGCACCGCCCATAAAGAAGCGCAGGATGGCCAGGTGCAGCCAGCTACCGGCACCGGCATGAGCGATACAGGCAACGGCCCACAGGGTGGCGCAAATCATAAAGCCGAGCTTCAGGCCGATGACGTCGATAAGCCAGCCGCACAGCGGCTGGAAAAGGGTGTAGGCCAACTGAAAAGCGCCGACAATCCACGAATACTGTTCGGTGGTGATGCCGAGCGAGACCTTCAGCTCCGGGGCGATAATCCCCAGAGAGTTACGTGTGATGTAGTTGACGGTAACGCCGAGCAAAAAAAGGACCAGCATCCACCAGCGTAAATTTTTTATCACCCGCCGGGATTTGCTGGCGGCGATATCGTTGTTGAGGCCTTGACTCATAGAACTCTCCACGAGGTTTTTTTAATGTAGGGTAATGAGCGACTCGCACCACGAGTTGTCATACCGGTTCCTGTAATAGTTTGAATAATATTGTTTTATTTCTTCTTATATCCGGGTAACTAGTATGGAAGCTATCGGACCAATTCAGGTTAGGCGAGAAAATCGGCGGGCAGTAGCGTTATTTATGAAAGTTTTTTCATAAGATGATGAAATGCTCACTGAAGAGGCAAACATTTACTTGATAATCTGGCTTTGTCGATGATGAAAATTCTTTCATTTTGAAGATGGAGCTGGATCACAAAATGGATAAAAAGCTCAAAATAGCCGAGATCGCCAGCCGGACGGGGATGTCGGCGAGCACGGTTTCCAGAGTGCTGGCAGGAAAAGCGAACACCAGTGACAAGGCCCGGCGGGCCGTGCTGACGTGCGCGCGCGACATGGGGGTGCTGGAAGGCATTGCCGCCGGGCGTATGCTGCTCAACAGTCTGGTCGTCTTTGCGCCCCAGCGGGCGTTTGATGAGCGTTCTGATATCTATTACTACCGGGTCATTCAAAGTATCCACCATGCGCTGGCTGCTCATGAGGTGCGCCTGCGAACCTGCGCGCTGGAAGAGAATGACAGCGATGCCAATCAGTTCCTGGCCCGCATGAACGAACCGGAAACCGAAGCGGCGATCCTGCTGGGCATTGACGATCCTCATATTCACGATCTGGCGGTAGATCTGGCGAAACCCTGCGTGCTGATCAACTGCCGCGACGAAGCGATGCGCCTCTCTTCCATTGCGCCGGATCACCGGCTGATTGGCCAGTTTGCCGCGCAGTATCTGTTTGATATGGGCCATCGGGCGGTGCTGAATGTCATGTGCCTGCGGCGTTACACGATGGACCTGCGGCTGGCAGGTATCAAAGAGGCCTGGCGGATGCGCAACCTGCATTTTACCGATGGGCGTGACCTGCTTACGGTCGCCAGCTTTAGCGCCAGGGACAGCGAAGAGCGGGTAGGCGAATGGCTCGACGCGCGGGCAGGCAAATCGCTGCCAACGGCATTTTTGGTCGGCGGAGATTTTATGGTCGCCGGGACGGTGAGTGCGCTGCAAAAGCGCGGGCTGCGGGTGCCGCAGGATATTTCGGTGATGAGTATCGACGGTTTCAATCTGGCCGCCATTCAGGATGTGCCGCTGACCGCCGTTCACGTCCCGCGTGACGAGCTGGGTACGGAAGCGGTACATCTGCTTCAGCAGCGGTTGATTCGCCCGGATGCGCCGCGCGGCTCGCTGCTGCTGCACGGCACGCTGGTGGTACGGGATTCGGTAAGGCGGATACGTTCCGGTAACCGCCTTACCACGGTTGTGCAGGCAGGGCTCTACGACAACTAGACGGCGATACCCAGCGCCCGTTTACCATGAATATTGAGATCGTCCAGGGTAAAACGCTCCTGCCAGTCGGCCTCATAGTCTTCACGGGGGAAGTCCCCCGGCGAAGCGCCGTTTTCCAACGCCAGCTTGACCTTCTGCGCGTAGGCGAGGTTTTTCTCGCACATCGGGGCGGCGGGAATGTACATCACATTGCCCCAGCCCTGCTGGTTTTCCACCGGCGCCACCGAATGAATCACATCGCAGTGCCACCATACCGAATCGCCGGCATTGAGCGCCGGGATAGAGCTGAGCGCTTTGATCAGCAGCGGATGCCATTTCTCGGAAACCGGCAGTACTTTCCCCGGCGCCACGCCGCACAGCTCATCGTCCGGCACATCGTCCAGCAGCGGGCGCAACAGGATATACGCCATCGCCTCCGGAATCGGCACTACGTGCAGCAGCCCCTGATCGGGAATCATATCCGAGAGCGCGGTCCAGCCCTGGAAAGTCCGGAAGACGGAGCACTTGGTGGTGTTGTCGACGGTGTACTCTTCGACTTCAGTACGGTGCGCCGCATTCCACGGGTCATAGGCATCAAGATTGCCGTTGAAGACGTTGGCAAAGACGCGCTGATAGGCCGGCAGCAGCCAGCGCTCCAGCGCGCCGGAATCGGTGTGTGCGCCCAACCCTTTCGAGGTGGTTCCCGGCGGGCGACGGCGGATGCGATCCGGATAGATAACGCTCACGTCCGGGTCGAACCACTGCTTGCCGTCATGGTTAAAGGTCCACAGGCGGTTAAGGAAAGACTGCACGGCGGCCATCTCATCGCTCTGACGCGCCTGCATCTGTGCCTGTGACCAGTAAATCGGGTAAATCTCCGGGCGCGAAGCGTCAAGTGAGCCGAAGAAGGTGTCGCCAGGGCCTTTGTAGACATCGTCGAAATGGTTGCGATCGAGATATTCAAGCATCGCGTTATCCCAGGCCAGCGCTCGTTCGCGCGAGAAGTGACCTTTGATCACCGCACAGCCGCGGCGCTTAATGGCCTCGCGCTGGGCGTCGCTGACTTTCCCTTGCGCGATATCGCTGAACGGGATCACCGGCCAGACATCTTCGCCGCGGGTTTTCAACGCCTCAATCTCTTCCAGGCGGGCGCTAATCTTTGCGCTGAGGCGATCGAATACCGCCTGCACATCGCCGATTTGCGTGCGCAGATGCTGTTTCATTTGGCGAATCGCCGCTTTGTGGTCGGCGGGTAATGTTTCGTGGGTGTAGATAGCAGCCATGGTGACCTCACTCGGCTTTCATTCGAAAGTATTAAATCTTACAAACGTTAATTTAAGTTAAATTAAAGTTAATGCAAGTTTAAAATTTAGAGGAGGTGCACAAAATGGAAAAAACCGGGGCAGGGGGCCCCGGTCAGCGGTCAGCAGGAGAAGGGAGGCGTCTTATCGAGAACGGCCTGAATGACCTTCAGCGCGCCGTGATGGTTGTTGTCGTCAGTCGTGTAATCGGCGATAGCTTTGATGCTTTCGGCGGCGTTGCCCATGGCGAATGCGTATTTCACCAGCTTCAGCATTTCCGCATCGTTGCCGCTGTCGCCGATGGCGACGCACTCCTGCGGCGAGAGCTGCCAGCGTTTGAGCAGGCGGCTGATGCCGTTCGCTTTGTGCAGCCCGGGAATAATTAAATCAACGAAGCCGAAACCGCTGGTCACGGGCTTCATGATGCCATCGAGTGAAACGTGCAGTTTATCGATAAGTTGCGGGATATCGCTATCCGGCAGATTGAGCGAGAATTTGAACAGGGTGTCGTTAATGTTCTGATAATCGCTGATTCGCTGCAGGCGATGATAGTGTTTTGACATCAGGGCGACGAACGCGTCGGGGGCGTTGTCGCTGACGTAGGCGCTCTCCAGACCGCAGGCGACGAAGTTCAGCTGGCGGTCTTTCAGCAGCTCGCCAATCACCACCTGGGATTCATGGCGGGTCAGCTCGCCGTGGAACAGCTGTTGGCCGTGTTCGTACACCAGCGCACCGTTCTCGGCGACAAAAGAGATCTGCTCGCGAATTTCCGGGAAAAAAGAGATCAGCTGATAGTACTGGTTGCCGCTGGCGACAACAAATTCAATACCCTGCTGCTGAAGTTGCGCGAACTGCGCGAGAAAACGCGGGCGATCGTACTGCTTGGCGTCATTGAGAAAAGTTCCGTCCATATCGGTGACGATAACTTTAACGGTCATAACAAATGCTCCTGGCTAACTTCGACCAGTAACATTCTAATTACAATGTGACCTGAAGCACAAATTTATTTCGAATGAAACTTCATCCGCCTCGTTGCGCTCCTGATAGGTGGATTGACTCCGCTAGCGGCTGACAATGTACGGGAGAAAATCCCCGGGTTGCGGCGCTCACGTCTGACCCGGGCTACTGGCGCGCAAATGGCCGTGAATCCGTAGCCCGGCTCAGCGCAGCGCCAGCCGGGGCTTTTACTTACAGCGTATGCTCGGTACGGGCGATGATATCGTCCTGGGCATCCGGCGACAGGGCGGTAAAGAACGCCGAGTATCCCGCCACGCGGACCACTAAATCACGATACTGGTCAGGGTGCTTCTTCGCTTCCAGCAGCGTCTCCCGCGACACGATGTTGTACTGAATATGCCAGCCTTTATGCACTTCGAAGAAGGTACGCAGCAGCACCATCAGTTTCTGCTTATCGGACTCGTTCTCCAGCGTCGCCGGGTTCAGCTTCTGGTTTAGCAGCACGCCTCCGAGAATCGAACCGGTCGGCAGTTTGCCGACGGAGCTGATGACCGCCGTTGGCCCCAGATGGTCAGTCCCGGAAGCCGGGCTGGCACCTTCCGCCAGCGGTGAGTGCGCTTTACGTCCGTCCGGCGTGGCCATGGTCTGGGCGCCAAACGGCACGTTAGCAGAGATGGACGAGGTACCGGCGTAGTAGTGACCGCCGATTGGACCGCGGCCGTAGCGCGGGTTGTGGTACTGCTTCAGCTCATCGATATAGGTCTGGTACGCGCGCGCCAGCAGGGTATCCACGCTGTCATCATCGTTACCGTACTTCGGTGCGCCGTTGATTAAACGCTGACGCAGCTGCTCGTGGGTCAGGCCTTCAAAGTCTTCCGCCAGCGCTTTCGCCAGCTGCTGCTGACCGATTGCCCCCTGCTCAAACACCAGCTTTTTCACGGCGACCAGGCTGTTGCCGAGGTTGGCGATCCCGACCTGCAGTCCGGATACCCAATCGTATTTGGCGCCGCCTTGTTTAATGCTCTTCGCCCGCTCGATGCAGTCATCCACCAGCGCCGAGCACAGAATGTCATGGACGTTCTCTTCCAGCATGGTATCGACGACGTACTCAATCTCGATCGATTTACGCGTGTAGTAGCGAATCTGGGTATCCCAGTCTTCCAGCACCTGCTCGAAGCGGGTGAAGTTGCCTTTCGACAGCGCGTGTTCCTGCGGCAGGAACACCTGACCGCTGGTAGCATCGCGGCCACCTTCCAGGGTGGCGAGCATTACGCGGGCGAAGTTGATAAAGCTCATCCCGGTACAGCGATAGCCCCACTTGCCGCCGACGGCGGTTTCGATGCAGCCGATGGCCGCGTAGTCGTAGGCATCCTGCGGTTCGATACCGAGTTTGATGAATTCCGGAATAACGATTTCGTCGTTATTAAACGCCGGCATCCCGAAGCCGCAGCGAATGACCTGTACGCAGGCGTCAAGGAAGTCATTACTCATACCGGCGTGGTAGCGCACGCTGAGGTTCGGCTGGGTGGAGCGCAGACGGCCGCAGGATTCGAGAATCGCATAGGAGAGCGGATTCACCGCATCCTGCGCGTTGCCGTCCACCAGGTTCTGGCCGCCGATCGTCACGTTCTGATATAGCGGGCTGCCTGCGGAGGCTTTCGAGTGCGAGCCGGAGCGGATTTTGTTCACTTCCAGCAGCTTCAGCCAGCAGCTATGCAGCAGTTCAATCGCTTGTTCACGCGCCAGCGATTGCTGCAGCTCGACGTCGCGACGGTAGTATGGATAGAGGTACTGGTCCATACGGCCGAAGGAAACCGAGTGGCCGTTGGATTCAATTTGCAAAATCAACTGGATGAAGTAGCACAGCTGCAGCGCCTGCCAGAACGTTTTTGGCGGTTCATGGGCGATGAGGTCGCAGTTTTCGGCGATGGCCAGCAGCTCGTCCCGGCGCGTTTCGCGTGTCTCGGCGGCAGCCATGGTACGGGCCAGTTCGGCAAAGCGTTGGCAGTGTTCGCTCACCGCTTCCAGCACGATATCAATGGCTTTGAGGAACTGCTCACCGTGCAAATCTTCCAGCACCGTAAGGTTGATGCGTGAACGGCGCTCGGCTACTTTGGCGCGCATGCCGTCGAGGCCTTTTTCCAGCAGCAGCGGATAGTTGACCGCCAGGTGGGCGTCGCCGGAGGTCATATTGCCTTCCGCTTTAATAATGCCGGTGGCCAGCAGCGCTTTTTGTTCATCGGTAAACATCCCGTAGCAGCGATCCTGAACGGTCTGTCCACGCCACCACGGGCAGATCTCATGCAGCACCCGCTTGTTCTCTTCGCTGACGGCGAAACCGGCTCCCGGACGATCGGCCAGATCATCGATCTCTTTTTCAATCCAGCTGACGGTATATTCCGGGAAGATCGGCGCGGCGCGGACTTCGCTTGCCTGGTTGCCGACGATCAGCTCGTCGTGTTTGATCCAGATAGTCCGCTCCGCCAGGTGATGGGCCAGCGCCAGCGCGCGGCGTACCGGGATCGGCTTATCCAGATGCTGTTGATAAGCGGCGGTGTAATGCTGCGCGCGCTCGGTGCATACCGGCGGCTTAACGATATGTACCAGCGCCATTTTATGCGCCTGAATGCGAGCGCTCAGCGTATCCAGTTTCAGGGTAGTCATGAGTTTATCCTCGTAAAGTAGCCGTTAAACCTTTGCTCTGAGCATAGTGCTGCGCGAAGGCGAGCAGCTCGGGTGCAGCAAGCGGTTTGTCCGGAGCGGTATAGGGCTGACTGAGTAACTGATATTTGTTCATTCCCAGCGTGTGGTACGGCAGGAAGTGAATCTCCTCGACCTTCAGACGGTCGGCGGCAAAATCGGTGATGGCGGTAATGGCGGCTTCATCGGCATTAAATCCCTGAATCAGCGGGACGCGGATGATAATTTTTTTCCCGGCCTGCGCAACGCGTTGCAGGTTATCCAGCACCCGGCGAGCGCTGCCGTCCGTCCATTGGTTGAAAATCGCTTCGTTCACGTGCTTAAGGTCGGCGAGAAACAGATCTACCCACGGCAGCGAAGGCGCAACATATTTCCACGGCACGTGCAGACAGGTTTCGACGGCGGTGTGAATACCGGCTTCATGACTGGCCTGAAACAGCTGCTGCGCCAGCTCAGGATTCATAAACGGCTCACCGCCTGAGAGGGTAACTCCGCCGCCGCTGCGATCGTAGAATGGTTTATCCCGCAGTACCGTGGCCATAATCTCCTCCACAGGCTTCTCTTCGCCGCAGACGGTGAGTGCGGTGGTCGGGCAGCATTCGCGCAGCCGCGCATAGTGGTCGTCGGTGAGCTTTTCACGATGGATAATCAGGCCATCCAGCTTGCGGGTTATCACCTCCGGCGCCGCCTGCTGGCACAAATCGCAGCCGTCGAGACACAGACGAGCGTCATACAGCAGATCCGCGGTGCGGGAACGACTTTCCGGATTCTGACACCAGCGGCAACCCAGCGAGCAGCCTTTAAGGAATACGACGGTGCGAATCCCCGGGCCGTCGTGGGTTGAATAGCGCTGAATGTTGAAGATCATGTTGAGCCCTCTCTTTGCATATGAAGATTAAATTACTTTCGAATGAAAGTTACATTGATGCAAATCAACAAGCAGAACGGATACGATCGGGGAGAAGAGGGAAAGGTGTAGCGGGTCACAGATTATCCGGCGACGGTCGCCGCCGGTGGGGGGTTAGTGGCTTGCGCATACCTCGCACTGCGGATTACGCGGCAGCTTCATTTCACGAAACTGACAGGTCATTGCGTCATACATGACGATTTTGCCTGCCGCCGGCGTGCCGTAGCGGCTGAGCACTTTAATCGCTTCCATCGCCTGTAACGCGCCGATGACACCCACCAGCGGCGCCATCACGCCCGCCTCAACGCAGGTGAGGGCGTTGTCGCCGAAAAGACGGCTCAGACAGCGATAGCACGGCTCACCCTCCTGCCAGGTAAAAACGCTGATCTGACCTTCCATGCGAATCGCCGCGCCGGAAACCAGCGGCGTTTTGTGCCGGAAACAGCCCACGTTAAGCTGGTTGCGGATAGCGACGTTATCGGTACAGTCGAGCACCAGATCGTGGGCGGCGATCTGCGCCCGCAAGGCTTCCTCTTCCAGCACCGCATTCAGCGTCGTGAGCTGAACGTGCGGGTTGATGCGTGCCAGCGCGTCGCGCGCGGAGTCGACCTTCGGTTGGCCGAGGGTCGCATCGCTGTGCAGCGTCTGACGCTGCAGATTGGAGAGCGACACGGTGTCGAAATCCAGCAGCGTGAGCTGACCGATGCCCGCCGCCGCCAGATACTGCGCGGCCGCGCAGCCGAGCCCGCCCAGGCCAACCACCAGCACCCGGGAGGCTTTCAACTGCTCCTGACCGTCAAAGTCGAAACCGCGCAGGATGATTTGACGGTTGTAGCGCAGCATCTCCTCATCGCTCAGTTCAACCGCCATTACAGCCCCCCGAACAGATGGTTAAAGGGCTCGACTTCAACCCACTCACCCGCTTCAACGGCGCCGCGCTCGCGTTCGAGAACGATAAAACAGTTACCGAGACTGAAAGAGCTGAAGATGTGCGACCCCTGATGACCGGTCGATTCAACCACCAGCTCACCGTCCGGATTGCGTCGCAGCACGCCGCGCTGGAAGTCGAGACGGCCCGGTGATTTCTTTAGCCGCGTAGCGGCGCGAACGCGCAGGCGCATCGGCTGCGCCTGGCCGCCGTTGCCCCCCAGTTTTGCCAGCAGCGGCTGCACCAGCTGATAGAAGGTGAGGGTGGCGGAAACCGGATTACCCGGCAGGCCGCAGAACCAGCTGTTATTCAGTTTTCCGAAGGCAAAAGGTTTACCCGGCTTGATGGCCAGCTTCCAGAAGCCGATTTCACCCAGCTCTTCGAGTATCTCTTTGGTGTAGTCCGCTTCCCCGACGGAGACGCCGCCGGAGCTGATGACTACGTCGGCCTGCCGGTCGGCCTCGATAAACGCCTCGCGCAGTCGATCCGGATCGTCGGGAATAATGCCAAGGTTAATCACCTCGCAGCCCAGCTGCTCAAGCATCAGGTGAACGGCGAGGCGGTTGGTATCGTAAATTTGCCCGTCGCCCAGCGGCTGGCCCGGCAGCTGCAGTTCATCCCCGGTCGAGAAGACCGCGACGCGCACTTTGCGCACCACCGCAACTTGCGCAATCCCCAGCGAAGCGAGCACCGGCAGTTCGGCGACGGTAAGCGGGGTTCCTGCCGGGAAGACCACGGCGCCATCGGCGATATCTTCTCCACGGCGGCGAATGTTCTGCCCGGCTTTGACCGGCGCGATGAAGCGGATGCCCTCTTCGGTCTGCTCCGTCTCTTCCTGCATCACCACCGCGTCGCAGCCTGGCGGGACGGGTGCGCCGGTCATGATGCGAATACAGCTTCCGGCAGGCCAGGCATCGTGGAACGGCTGTCCGGCGAACGCTTTACCTGCCACCGGCAGCGCCGCGCCGTCGGCGAGGTCGGCCAGACGCACGGCATAACCGTCCATCGCCGAGTTATCAAAACCCGGGACGTCCAGCGGTGAAATGAGATCATGGGCGGTTACGCGCGAAAAGGCCTGCAACAGCGGGACGGTTTCCACCGCGCTGAGCGGTGTAATTCGATTGAGCATCTGAGTCAGGGCTGTGTCGAGCGGCATCAGTCCGGCGGTAAAATCCATGGGGGTCTCCTGCGGGCAAAACATCGAAAACACCTATTATGACAGAAAAGCGCTGGCGGCTATATGCCACCACGGTACAGGGTTTACACCGCACTCCGCGCTTTCTATATTCAAAAATTGTATAGGACAGTCAGCACGATAATGATATTTATACACAAAATCATCCTGAATACAGCGGGGCAGCAGGGGAATACACCTGGAAAAGAGCGGGTTATCCGTCGCCTGTCAGGAGCGGTTTGCAGGATGTATCAAGACACTTTATCGGTAAAGGATCGCTGAATGGGCAAGGCGGTGATAGCAATTCATGGCGGGGCGGGGGCGATTACGCGTTCCGCCCTGACGCCGGAACGTGAACGACAATACGTGGCGGCGCTTTCAGCGATCGTCGATAGCGGGCAAAAAATGCTGGCGGCAGGTGCCAGCGCGCTGGATACGGTGACGGAAGCGGTGCGGCTGCTTGAGGAGTGTCCGCTGTTTAACGCGGGTATCGGATCGGTCTTTACCCGCGATGCAACCCATGAACTGGATGCCTGCCTCATGGACGGCAACCGGCTGCAGGCCGGGGCGGTTGCCGGAGTAAAACATTTGCGTAATCCGGTGTTGGCCGCGCGTCTGGTGCTGGAACAAAGCCCGCACGTGCTGCTGATTGGTGAAGGGGCGGAAGCCTTTGCCGTTTCTCATGGCATGGAACGGGTCGAGAACCATCTGTTTTCGACCACCGAGCGTTTACTCCAGCTACAACAGGCCCAGGCCGACGATGAAATCGTGCTCGATCATCGCCCCGCGCCGCTCGATGAGCGCCATAAGATGGGGACCGTCGGGGCGGTAGCGCGGGATTTGGCCGGTAATCTGGCGGCGGCGACCTCGACCGGCGGCATGACCAATAAGCTCCCCGGGCGCGTCGGTGACAGCCCGTTACCGGGGGCCGGCTGCTATGCCAATAACGCCAGCGTCGCGGTCTCCTGCACCGGAACCGGCGAAGTGTTTATGCGCACGCTCGCGGCCTACGATATTGCGGCGTTGATGGAGTATGGCAATCTCAGCCTGTATGAGGCCTGTGAGCGGGTGGTGATGGAAAAACTGCCGGCGCTCGGCGGCAGCGGCGGCCTGATTGCCATCGACAGAGAAGGCAACGTGGTTCTGCCGTTTAACAGCGAAGGCATGTATCGGGCCTGGTGCTATGCCGGGGATACGCCGACGATTGGTATTTATCGGGAATAAGGGGAAGCAGGTTGCCGCATAGTCAAGAAATCGACGCCGATGATGTTCTGGTGGTACGCGATCTGAACGTGGCGTTTCGCCAGCAGCAGGAGACGTTTTCCGCGGTGCGTCAGCTGTCGTTTACCCTGCGGCGGGGCGAAACGTTAGCCATTGTCGGCGAATCGGGTTCAGGAAAATCCGTGACCGCGCTGGCGCTGATGCGCCTGCTCGATCGGGCGGTAAGCGAGGTCAGCAGCGAAGCGCTGTGGCTGCGCCGTCGCAACCGTCAGGTCGTCTCCCTGAGCGAGCAGTCCGCCGCGGGGATGCGCAGCGTGCGCGGGGCGGACATGGCGATGATTTTCCAGGAGCCGATGACCTCGCTAAACCCGGTATTTACTATCGGAGAGCAGATTGCCGAGTCTATTCGTTTGCATCAGGGGCTGGGGCATGATGCGGCGCTGCGCGAAGCGAAGAAAATGCTCGATCAGGTCAGGATCCCCGAGGCGGAAACGGTGCTCTCGCGCTATCCCCATCAGCTTTCCGGTGGGATGCGTCAGCGGGTGATGATCGCGATGGCGCTCTCCTGTCGTCCTGCGGTTCTGATTGCCGATGAGCCCACCACGGCGCTGGATGTGACAATTCAGGCACAGATTCTTCAGCTCATTGCCGTGCTGCAAAAAGAGATGGCGATGGGGGTGATCTTTATTACTCACGATATGGGGGTGGTCGCCGATATCGCCGATCGGGTACTGGTGATGTACCGCGGAGAAGCGGTGGAGAGCGGCACGGTGGAGGAGATCTTCCGCGCGCCGCAGCACCCCTACACCCGGGCGCTGCTGGCCGCGGTCCCGCGGCTCGGGTCGATGCGCGGTAGCGATCTGCCGCGTCATTTTCCGTTATTACAGCAAGCCGCGCCTGACGAGGGCGAGCAGAATACCGTCGTCGCCGGCGAGCCGATTCTTAAAGTGCGCGATCTGGTGGCGCGCTTCCCGCTGCGCAGCGGCATTCTGAATCGCGTCACCCGCGAAGTTCATGCGGTGGAGAAGGTGAGTTTTGACCTGTGGCCAGGAGAGACCCTCTCTTTGGTCGGCGAGTCCGGCTGCGGGAAGTCAACGACCGGCCGGGCTCTGCTCCGGCTGGTGGCGACGCAGGGCGGCACCATCGTCTTTAACGGCGAGCGGATTGATACGCTGGCAAACAGCAAACTTCAGGCGCTGCGCCGCGATATCCAGTTTATTTTCCAGGATCCGTTTGCGTCGCTCGACCCGCGACAAACCGTGGGTTATTCGATCATGGAGCCGCTGCGCGTACACGGCATGCTGGAGGGGGTCGCGGCCCGCGCGCGCGTCGCCTGGCTGCTGGAGCGAGTCGGTTTGCAGCCGGAACATGCCTGGCGCTACCCGCACGAGTTTTCCGGAGGCCAGCGCCAGCGTATTTGCATCGCCCGCGCGCTGGCGCTCAATCCGAAAGTGGTGATTGCCGACGAGGCCGTGTCAGCGCTGGATGTTTCCATCCGCGCGCAGATTATTAATCTGATGCTCGATTTACAGCGCGAAATGGGCATCGCATTCCTGTTTATTTCACACGATATGGCGGTGGTTGAACGCATCAGTCATCGCGTGGCGGTGATGTATCGTGGGCGAATTGTCGAGATAGGCCCGCGGCGCGCCGTGTTTGAAAACCCGCAGCACCCTTATACCCGTAAATTGATGGCCGCCGTACCGGTTGCCGACCCGACGCATCGTCATCCGCAGCGCGTACTGCTCTCTGACGAACTGCCGGGCAATATCTATAAGCGGGGCACCGAGGTTAGCAGCATGCCGTTACAACAGGTGGGGCCGGGCCATTTTGTCGCCAGGGAACCCGTCGCCGACGTGCTGGGAAGATAACAACGACACCAACAGTACAGCCTTTCAGGAGAACAACATGACACAACGTGTATTACGCAAAGGGTTGCTGGCGCTGGTCGTCACGTCAGCGCTGGCGGCAGGCCCGGCTTTTGCCGCGAAAGATGTGGTCGTCGCGGTCGGCTCTAACTTCACGACCCTCGACCCGTATGATGCCAATGACACCCTGTCCCAGGCCGTCGCCAAATCGTTCTATCAAGGGCTGTTTGGTCTGGATAAAGAGATGAAGCTGCAAAATGTGCTGGCGGAGAGTTACACCATCTCGCCGGACGGACTGGTTTACACCATCAAACTCCATTCCGGGGTGAAGTTCCAGGATGGCACCGACTTTAATGCCGAGGCGGTGAAGGCCAACCTCGATCGCGCCAGCAATCCTGATAATCATCTCAAGCGCTACAACCTGTATAAAAATATCGCCAGTACTGAAGCGCTCGATCCGACGACGGTAAAAATTACCCTGAAGCAGCCGTTCTCCGCGTTCATCAATATCCTGGCCCACCCGGCCACGGCGATGATCTCTCCGGCGGCGCTGAAAAAGTACGGCAAAGAGATCGGCTTCCATCCGGTGGGAACCGGGCCGTATAAGCTGGACACCTGGAATCAGACCGATTTCGTGAAGGTGACGAAGTTTACCGGCTACTGGCAGCCAGGCTTGCCGAAGCTCGACTCGATCACCTGGCGTCCGGTGGTGGATAACAACACTCGTGCGGCGATGCTGCAAACCGGCGAAGCGCAGTTCGCATTCCCCATCCCTTATGAACAGGCACCGCTGCTGGAAAAAAACAGCAAGCTGGAGCTGGTGGCCAGCCCGTCGATCATGCAGCGTTACATCAGCATGAACGTGACGCAAAAACCGTTCGATAACCCGAAAGTACGTGAAGCGATCAACTACGCCATCAACCGCCAGGCGCTGGTCAAAGTGGCGTTCGCCGGCTATGCGACACCGGCCACCGGCGTCGTACCGCCGTCTATTGCCTATGCCGAAAGCTTTAAGCCGTGGCCGTACGATCCGGCGAAAGCCCGCGAGCTGCTGAAAGAGGCCGGTTTCCCTAACGGTTTCAGCACCACGCTGTGGTCATCGCATAACCACAGTACCGCGCAGAAAGTGCTGCAGTTCACCCAGCAGCAGCTGGCGCAGGTGGGCATTAAGGCCCAGCTGACGGCGATGGATGCCGGCCAGCGTGCGGCGGAAGTCGAGGGTAAAGGGCAGAAAGAGAGCGGAGTACGCATGTTCTACACCGGCTGGTCGGCTTCAACCGGCGAAGCTGACTGGGCGCTGTCGCCGCTGTTTGCTTCGCAAAACTGGCCGCCGACCCTGTTCAACACCGCGTTTTATGGCAATCCGCAGGTGGATAAAGATCTGACGGATGCGCTGAAAACCACCGATGTGAAGGAAAAAACGCGGCTCTATAAAGAGGCGCAGGAGACTATCTGGAAAGAGTCCCCGTGGGTGCCGCTGGTGGTGGAAAAACTGGTCTCAGCGCACAGCAAAAATCTGACCGGTTTCTATATCCAGCCGGATACCGGGTTCAGCTTCGAGCAGGCGGATTTAAGCCAGTGATGGAAGGGACTTTGACCCTCTCCCGCAGCGGGAGAGGAAGGTGGCGCGAGGGGCTCTGCTCTTCATTCGCGCCCGAGGGCGACAGGGATACCAGCAAGGGGGGACGATGCTCAATTATGTGATTAAGCGTCTGCTGGGGCTGATTCCCACGCTGCTGATTGTGGCGGTGCTGGTATTCCTGTTCGTGCATATGTTGCCTGGCGATCCGGCGCGGCTGATTGCCGGACCTGAGGCCGACGCGCAGGTGGTGGCGATGGTGCGCCAGCAGCTGGGGCTCGACCAGCCGCTGCATGTCCAGTTCTGGCACTATATCACCAGCGTATTGCAGGGCGATTTCGGCACCTCGATGGCGTCACGCCGTCCGGTCAGCAGCGAAATAGCCAGCCGCTTTATGCCGACGTTGTGGCTGACTCTGGCCAGCATGAGCTGGGCGGTGATCTTCGGCATGGCGGCGGGCATTGTGGCGGCCGTGTGGCGCAATCGCTGGCCTGACCGCCTGGGGATGGCGCTGGCGGTGACCGGTATTTCGTTTCCGGCTTTTGCGCTCGGTATGCTGCTGATGCAGGTCTTCTCGGTGGAGCTGGGCTGGCTGCCGACGGTGGGCGCCGACAGCTGGCGGCACTATATTTTGCCTTCCCTGACGCTGGGGGCGGCGGTCGCGGCGGTGATGGCGCGTTTTACCCGCGCCTCTTTTGTCGATGTTCTGCATGAAGATTACATGCGCACGGCGCGCGCCAAAGGGGTCAGTGAGACCCGGGTGGTGCTGAAACACGGTCTGCGCAACGCCATGATCCCGGTGGTGACCATGATGGGACTACAGTTCGGTTTTTTGCTCGGTGGGTCGATCGTGGTCGAGAAGGTCTTTAACTGGCCAGGTCTTGGACGGCTGCTGGTGGATTCGGTGGAGATGCGCGACTATCCGGTCATTCAGGCGGAAGTCCTCCTCTTTTCGCTGGAATTTATTCTTATCAATTTAGTGGTGGATGTTCTGTACGCCGCCATTAACCCGGCTATCAGGTACAAGTAAGGTGCGATTGCTCAACTGGAGAAGACAGGCGGCTATTAACGCCATGCCGGGAGTTAAGCCCGGACAAATACGCACGCCGTGGCGTGAGTTCTGGCGGCGATTTCGTCGTCAGCCGGTGGCGATGGGCGCCGGTGTATTTGTCCTGCTGCTGATTGCAGTTGCTCTCGCGGCGCCGTGGATAGCGCCGTTCGATGCGGAAAACTATTTTGATTACGACCGGCTCAACGACGGTCCGTCGATGATGCACTGGTTCGGGGTGGATTCGCTCGGGCGCGATATCTTTAGCCGGGTGTTGGTGGGGGCGCAGATTTCGCTGGCCGCCGGCGTGCTGGCGGTACTGATTGGCGCGGCGATCGGTACCGTGCTCGGTCTGCTGGCCGGGTATTATGAAGGCTGGTGGGATCGCATCATCATGCGCATCTGCGACGTGCTGTTCGCCTTCCCGGGGATCCTGCTGGCGATTGCCGTGGTAGCGGTGATGGGCAGCGGGATGTCGAACGTGATCATTGCGGTGGCGATCTTTTCGATCCCGGCATTTGCCCGCCTGGTGCGCGGTAACACCCTGGTGCTCAAGCAGCAGACCTTTATTGAATCGGCGCGCAGCATCGGCGCCAGCGATACGACGATTCTGTTCAGCCATATTCTGCCCGGAACGGTCTCGTCGATCGTGGTCTATTTCACCATGCGTATCGGGGTATCGATTATCTCCGCTGCCAGCCTCTCTTTCCTGGGACTCGGGGCGCAGCCCCCGACCCCGGAATGGGGGGCAATGCTCAATGAAGCGCGGGCGGATATGGTGATGGCGCCGCATGTGGCGCTGTTCCCGGCGATTGCGATTTTCCTGACGGTGCTGGCGTTTAACCTGCTGGGGGACGGCCTGCGCGATGCGCTGGATCCGAAGATAAAGGGGTAGGGGCTATTCCCCGGTGGCGCTGTCGCTAACCGGGGCTACGATTGGTGCGGATGAGTGCAGTTTTGTAGCCCGGATCAGGCGCGTTAGCGCCGCAATCCGGGGATAAGAGGCGCAGGATTAAACCCGGCTGCCCCACAGGTCGTATTCGTCGGCATGTTCGACTTTCACACGGACGACGTCGCCAGGTTTGACCTTCGTTTCGCCGTTCAGGTAGACCGCACCGTCAATTTCCGGGGCATCGGCCATACTGCGGCCAATGGCGCCTTCTTCGTCCACTTCATCGATCAGCACCATGATCTCGCGGCCGACCTTCTCCTGCAGACGTTCGGCGGAGATCTGCTGCTGCAGCTGCATAAAGCGGTTCCAGCGCTCTTCTTTTACCTCTTCAGGCACCTGATCCGCCAGCTCATTAGCGGTCGCGCCTTCAACCGGGCTGTACTTAAAGCAGCCGACGCGGTCCAGGCGAGCCTCTTTCAGGAAGTCGAGCAGCATCTGGAAATCTTCTTCCGTTTCACCCGGGAAGCCGACGATGAAGGTCGAACGCAGGGTCAGGTCAGGGCAGATTTCACGCCACTGCTTAATGCGTGCCAGCTGACGGTCGGCAGAACCCGGACGTTTCATCAGTTTCAGAATGCGCGGGCTGGCATGCTGCAGCGGGATATCCAGATACGGCAGAATTTTACCTTCCGCCATCAGCGGAATCACGTCATCGACGTGCGGGTACGGGTAGACGTAGTGCAGACGGACCCAGATACCCAGTTTCGCCAGCTCTTCGCACAGGCTGACCATGCTGGTTTTTACCGGCGCGCCGTCGTGAAAGCCGGTGCGATGCTTCACATCGACGCCGTAGGCGGAGGTATCCTGAGAGATAACCAGCAGCTCTTTGACGCCGGCATCGGCCAGGCGTTTGGCTTCGGACAGCACTTCACCAATCGGACGGCTGACAAGGTCGCCGCGCATCGACGGGATAATGCAGAAGGTGCAGCGATGGTTACAGCCTTCGGAAATTTTCAGGTAGGCGTAATGACGCGGCGTGAGCTTCACGCCCTGTTCCGGCACCAGGCTCAGGAACGGGTTGTGTTTCGGCTTCGGCGTATAGTGATGGACATGCTCCAGAACCTGTTCATAGCTGTGCGGCCCGGTTATCTCCAGCACTTTCGGATGCACTTCGCGAATCTGGTCTTCTTTCGCGCCCAGGCAGCCGGTCACAATAACTTTGCCATTTTCTTTTAACGCTTCGCCAATGGCTTCCAGAGACTCCTGAACGGCGCTGTCGATAAAGCCGCAGGTGTTGACGATAACCATATCGGCATTGTCGTAGGTGGGGACCACGTCATAACCTTCGGTACGCAGTTCGGTCAGGATGCGTTCTGAGTCCACGAGGTTTTTCGGGCAGCCCAGAGAGACAAAGCCGATCTTCGGCTGATGCGTTACATTGCTCATAGTTTAAAAAGTGTTCGATTATTGGAATGGTCAGGGCAGGAATTTTACAGATCTTTATGAAAAAGAGTATAGCCACGGTGTGACAGATGATGAAAAAGCCCGGGAGATCCCCCCGGGCGGATGGTTCGTTATGGCTGCGCGACGCCTCCTGCCGGTGCTGAACCTGGGGCGGTGGGTTCTCGCTTATCGCGTAGGGTGAAAATCGATATCAGGGTGAAGAGCCCGGCGATGCTGCCGAGAATATAATATGTATGCGCGAAGCCGATGGTGTCATACAGATAGCCGGCCAGCGGCGAGTAAATCGCCGTGGCGATGGAGGCCACAAACAGCACCAGCAAATAGACCGTTGATGACAACTTATGGTCGAAGTTGGCGGCGATGAATTTAAATACTGATACCAGGATCAGTGGTTTTTCCAGCGCGTGCATCATTTTCACCGCGCCAATCCACACCGGACCAAGCGGGATGGCGGAACCCACGATACGTACCGACATAATCAATCCGGCAATAATCAGCGCCCACTTGGCCCCGGTGCGGTTAACAAACCACGGCATCAGGCAGAGAAAGAGCGTTTCACCGCAGACCTGGATGGAGGCCAGAATTCCGTACCAGCGGTTGCCTTCTTCCGGGGTCGGGAACTGCAATGAGAAGTACTGCGCAAACTGCTGATCGTAGGTGTCATAAATTTGCGTAACGAATAAGGTAAAGATCAGCAGCATCCAGAACTGCCCGTTTTTCGCCAGCTCCAGCGCATGGGAGACCTTCAGCGCGCTGGTTTTTTCCATCTCGGCTTCGGTGAGTTCGATTTTAGTCAGCATGAAGCAGATGGCGGCAATCACAATGGCAATACTGGCCAGCCAGAAGGCCAGATTGGGGTTGCTGTCGATATATTTTCCCACGATCCACGCGGCGGCGGCCCAACCTAACGAGCCCCACATCCGCACCCGGCCATACTCAAAGCGATAGCGCCGAGAAATTTTGTCGATATACGAATCAATCACTCCGCAGCCGGAGTTAAAAATTATCCCCAGGTAGATACCGCCCAGTAAGGCGCCCAGCCAGAAGCTGTGGACCAGCAGCGGGGCATAGAGATAAATAAAGAATGGGCCGACCGGCAGCAGCATGGCCAGCAGGATCCAGATAAGCCGTTTTTTCAGACCAAATTTATCGGCAATAAAGCCAAAAAAAGGCTGCATCAACAGAGCAATGAAGGCGTTGACGGAGTACAGCAGGCCGGTTTTGGTGGCGCTGATGCCGAGATGCTGAGTTGTCCAGATGACAAAGAACGCCATGGTGGATGACCAGGCGAATAGATAGAGGAAATCGAAAAGACTCAACAAGATATAGTTTCTTTTGCCGGGCGTAATCATTTCAGTTCCTTCAGGCGGATCGGAGTTAATGCTGCGGGCAATGGCCGCAGATTGTGTTTTTTATTAAATGTTATACGTATTACATTAATGGCGTTGATATGACACCCGCTGGAAAAATTGATCAATTGAAATGATGGTTATTTGTGATCTTAGCGGCAAAAAAGAGTTATTTATTGATATTCACACCTTCATTACGATGGGGTTTTTTATGAGAGCGTATAACATTGATTGTGATTTTTTTCATGGGAGCCTGAAAGAGAGGGCGAGCGGATCGCAATTTTGAACATAAATGTAACATTGTAAATGATGTTAATTAACCAGGAATTATTGACCTCGCGCATCATTTTGTACGAAAAATAGCCATATTCTGATAATGGTAATGGATGACAGAGGAGGAACCCTGATGAACGTTGACAGACTGTATCGTAACCTTCTGAATAAGCTGATTAATGCCAATATTGATCTCGACGCTTATTTGCAGCTACGCAAAGCGAAGGGCTATATGTCAGTCAGCGAAAATGAGCATCTGCGTGATAACTTGTTCGAACTGTGTGGTGAAATGCGTAAGTACGGGCTGCAGTTGCAGCACGATCTTGCACCGGAAGAAAAGGACGCTCTCCGTCTTGCAGGTGGAGCCATCGCGTCTGCGGCGGTTTGCCTGATGAGCGGGCATCATGATTGCCCGTCGTATATTGCGGTTAACGTAGAGACGCTAGAACGCTGTCTGGCAGAGCTGACGATGAATATTCGTAAACTGAATAAACAGGCGCCAGTGACCCACGTCTGAATTCAGGGGGAGGTCAGCTCCCCCTGCTTAATGTTATGTAAAAATCCCCTCCTGATGTTCCCCCGCTGGCTACCCTTAGCGCATTGCCGAAAATATTGCCGATGAAAGGAAAATGCCATGCGCCAGGTCGCCATTTCGCTGATGCTCGCCACCCTGCTGTTTCCCGTCGTGACTCTCGCCGGGAAGGTGCGTGTTGAGGTTTTGCAAAATCAGCTCGCCCATCCGTGGGCGCTGGCCTTTCTCCCCGATGATCGGGGAATACTGATAACCCTGCGTTCCGGCGAACTGAAGCGCTGGCGGCAGGGGGAAGGTCTTTCGCCCGCGATAACCGGCGTCCCACCGGTCTGGGCCAGCGGCCAGGGAGGATTGCTTGATGTGGCGCTGGCTCCGGATTTCGCCCACTCCCGCCGGGTCTGGCTGAGTTTTGCTGAAGTCGGCGATGACGGCAAAGCCGGTACCGCCGTAGGCTATGGCCGCCTGAGCGACAACCTTCAGCATCTGGAGCATTTTCAGGTTGTCTTCCGCCAGCAGCCGAAGCTCTCCACCGGCAACCATTTCGGTGGGCGCCTGGTGTTTGATGGGAAAGGGTATTTATTCATCGGCCTGGGCGAAAATAACCAACGCCCCACGGCCCAGGATCTGGATAAACTGCAGGGAAAAGTGGTGCGTCTGACCCAGGACGGCGAAGTGCCTGCCGATAATCCTTTTGTTCATCGCGCGGGGGCGAGACCGGAAATCTGGTCTTATGGCATCCGCAATCCGCAGGGAATGGCGATGAATCCCTGGAGCGATACGCTGTGGCTCAACGAACACGGGCCGCGCGGCGGTGACGAGATCAATATTCCGCAGAAGGGTAAGAACTACGGCTGGCCGCTGGCGACGCATGGCGTCAACTACAGCGGACTGGCGATCCCCGAAGCGCAGGGCACGGCGGTCGCCGGAACGGAAGCGCCGCTTTTCGTCTGGAAGCACTCTCCGGCGGTAAGCGGGATGGCTTTCTACGCAGCGTCGACCTTCCCACAGTGGCAGCATAAGCTGTTTATCGGGGCGCTGAAGGACCAGTCGCTGATTGTTCTGAAGGTGGATGGCGATAAGGTGCGCGAAGAGGCGCGTATTCTGGGCGAGCGCGGCAAGCGGATCCGCGATGTGCGCGTCGGACCCGACGGCTATCTGTATGTATTAACCGACGAGTCCAACGGTGAACTGCTGAAGGTCAGTCCGGCCGACTAGCATCAGGTGACCGGAATCATCACCACATCGCGCCACGCCTGGCGTTGGTTAAGCTGCTGGTACCAACGCTGCAGGTGCGGGCGCGGCTGCCAGCTTTCAACAATCGTCATCAGGTTATAAACGAACGGCGCCACGGCGATGTCGCCGAGGCCAAAGGCCTCTCCGGATAGCCAGGCGGAGGTCGCCAGCTCATCATCAAGCATCGCGAAAAGCGCCTCACAGGCGGCAATACCGGCGGCGATAGCCGCCGGGTCGCGCTTATCCGCCGGCGTTCTGACCAGCCCCATTAACACCGGACGATGGGCGGGAGAAAGCGAACCGTTTGCCCAGTCCATCCATTTGTCGCTCTGGGCGCGCTTGCGCGGCGAAGTGACCCATAAACGGTCCTGTCCATACTCGGCGGCCAGATAGCGAATAATGGCATTCGATTCCCAAAGGACGAGATCATTGGCATCATCTTTCAGCAGCGGCACCAGGCCATTCGGGTTCATCGCCAGATACTCCGGGTCATGATTTAAGCCAAACTCCAGCCCTGCCATAATATGCTGATATGGAAGGCCCAGCTCCGCCAGCACCCAGCGTACTTTCTTCACATTCGTCGAGTTATTTCTGCCCCATAGCGTAATCATATCGGTTCCTGCCTGTTATTGAGCCGTCGTTGCAGCATGGTGAGCAATCATGTTGGAATAAAGATAATATTTAGGCAATCATGATCAAAAAAATTGCTCTGTTTTCAGCAGGGAGCGAGGTTATTGCGTAAACTTTAAAAACTTTACCAACTCGCTGTTTCTTTAAGGTCATTTGTACGCTTTACTCACCGGCTGCTGCTGCGCCGATAGAGTGTTGCGGCATATTTTGTTTGGAAAGGATACTTGGGTGGCTCTTATGACGCATGACGCTTTTTCTCTTCGCGGCCTCGTGGCAGGCTGCGCGCTTCTCGTTCTTGTCGCACCTGCGGTGCAGGCTGCGGAACAACTCCCCGATGCCCCATCGATCGATGCCCGAGCCTGGATCCTGATGGATTACGCCAGCGGTAAAGTGCTGAGCGAGGGCAACGCCGATGAAAAACTCGACCCGGCAAGTCTGACCAAGATCATGACCAGCTATGTCGTCGGACAGGCGCTGAAGGCGGGCAAGATTAAGTCCACCGATATGGTCACCGTCGGTCGCGATGCCTGGGCTACCGGTAACCCGGCGCTGCGCGGGTCATCGGTGATGTTCCTTAAGCCGGGGATGCAGGTTTCAGTCGAAGACCTGAATAAAGGCGTGATTATCCAGTCCGGCAACGATGCCAGCATCGCGATCGCCGACTACGTGGCGGGGAGCCAGGATGCATTCGTCAGCCTGATGAACGGCTATGCGCAGAAAATGGGGCTGACCAATACCACCTTTATGACCGTGCACGGCCTGGATGCGCCGGGCCAGTTTAGTACCGCGCGCGACATGGCGCTGCTGACCAAAGCGATGATTCATGACGTGCCTGAAGAGTACGCCATTCATAAAGAGAAAGAGTTTACCTTCAATAAGATTCGTCAGCCGAACCGCAACCGTCTGCTGTGGAGCTCAAACCTGAACGCGGATGGCGTCAAAACAGGGACCACCGCCGGCGCTGGCTACAACCTGGTCTCCTCGGCTACCCAGGGAGACATGCGTCTGATTGCCGTGGTGCTCGGCACCAAGACCGACCGTATTCGTTTTAATGAATCCGAAAAGCTGCTGACCTGGGGCTTCCGTTTCTACGAGACCGTGACGCCGATTAAACCGGATGCCACCTTTATCACCCAGCGCGTCTGGTTTGGCGACAGCAACGAAGCCAAACTCGGGGCGGGCGAAGCCGGTTCGATCACCCTGCCGCGCGGGCAGCTGAAAAACCTGAAAGCCAGCTATACCCTGACGGATACGCAGCTGACGGCGCCGCTTAGCAAAGGGCAGGTGGTCGGGACCATCGACTTTAAGCTCAATGATAAAACCATCGAGCAGCGCCCGCTGATCGTCATGGAAGCGGTCAATGAAGGCGGTTTCTTTAGCCGGATGATGGACTTCGTGCTGATGAAACTGCACGGCTGGTTCGGTAGCTGGTTCTCATAACCGACAGGCCGCGCCCTGCGGGGTGCGGTCAGTAGAGTAGTGAAATCTGCTTTTCTTTCGCCAGCGCGAGCAGATCCTCATCCGGACAGACATCGCTGGCAATCACATCAAAACGCGATAAATCGCCCATCCGCGCCGGTCTGACTTTGCCAAATTTACTGTGATCGACAACCAGTACGTGATAGCGCGCGCTGCTCATCGCCCAGTGTTTAACCGGCAGCTCTTCGAGGTTATAGCAGGTGGCGCCCTGCGCGCAGTCGATTCCGGCCGCGGAATAAAAGGCGATGTCCGGGCACAGATGGCTGAGCGTATCCTGCAGGCTGAGTGGTTTAAAAATGGCATTGCTGGCATGGAACTCGCCGCCGCAGAGAATGGCCCGACACTGGGGTTTTTCCTGCAGCGCCAGAAAGGTGTTCAGCGAATAGCAGACGCCGGTAAAGGGCAGGGCGTTATCGATCGCGTCAATGATCCAGGGCGTGGTGGTCCCACAGTCGAAAAAGGCCATTTGATGGGCTTCAAGCAGCGCGGCAGCGTGACGGGCGGCACGGCGTTTTTCCTCCACCAGGCGGGTTTTCTGGTCGCTGAGCAGGTAATGGGTTGCGCTGCGCGGTTCGAGAACGATATAACCGCCTAACAACACCACCGGGCCATTATGGCCGTTCAGGTCGCGACGAATGGTCATTTCTGATACGCCAAGCAGCGCGGCGGCCTCTTTTAAATGAAGCTTATCGCTGCGCTTGAGCGCCTGAATGAGCTGGCTGATACGTTCATCACGACGTGTTTCCATATTCCCTCTACGCTGAAATCGCCCTGCATCGGCAGGGCGTCAGTGGGCAATTTTACCTGCCGAAAGAGGGTTAGTCACGCACCCAGCCTTTACGAATCGGCAGGGAGAAGCAAACCCGGTACAGCTGCTGCAGGTATTGATACAGCGGTTGACCGCCGGCCTGCCACAGTAATCCGGCGGCCAGGCAACCGCACATCCCGGTCAGCAGGCCGCCCAGCATATCCAGCGGCCAGTGAACGCCAAGATAGACCCGGGACCAGGCGATCGCCACGGCAGTCGCCAGCAGCGCGATCCCGGACCACAGGCGATGCCAGAACAAGAAGGCCAGCGCAAAGGTAAAGCTGATGGTGCCGTGATTGCTGGGGAAGGAGTTATTCGGCGCGTGATGCAGGAACTGATAGCCGACGCCTGCGGCAAACGGACGCTCATGCGGGAAGAGCAGGCCAAAAATCCATGACAGACTCAGGCTAATCGCCAGCGCCAGGAGCACTTTAAACACCAGCTGCCGCTGGTTTGGCCCCCAGAGCCACAGCGCCGCGGTCAACAGAGGCACAATCAGAATCACCTCTTTGGCAACGAATGTCGCCAGGGCGATGACCCACGAGGGCGAGGCGGGGGTGGCGTTGATTAAGGCAAACAGCGCGTCGTTGATATTTTCCAGCATAGATTCAGGCTCTTGGTATCCGATAGCAATCAGCCGCCCACCTTAAAAAACGGTGGCGATAAGGTAAAGCAGTATTGTCTTAATTATCAGCTTGTTAAGAAGCCGTGGGCGCGGCATATGGTGGTGAATATGCCGCAGAGGATGAGTATATCGCCTGTAACCTAATTGAAATATAAACGAAATATAGACAGGTTTAATTAAAATGGCGGCAATATCCGCCGGCTGAAGGCGCATTGCGCTATTTTTAATTGTCACTCACAATTCACTATCTCCTCCGCAAGACTTTCATTAAACTTTGCGCGATTTTTGTTTAACGAAGAGATTGCATGCAGAATTATTCGCTTTCAGGCAAACGCCTCGGACGGCAGGCGCTTCTATTCCCGCTCTGCCTGGTGTTATACGAATTTTCCACTTATATCGGCAACGATATGATCCAGCCGGGAATGCTCTCGGTGGTGGAAGAGTTTCAGGTCGGTAATGAATGGGTTCCGACCTCGATGACCGCCTATCTCGCCGGCGGTATGTTTTTGCAGTGGCTGCTGGGGCCGCTGTCGGATCGTATCGGCCGTCGCCCGGTGATGCTCACCGGGGTGGTGTGGTTTATCGTCACCTGTCTGGCCACGCTGCTGGCGCAGACCATTGAGCAGTTCACGCTGCTGCGCTTTTTGCAGGGCATTAGTCTGTGCTTCATCGGCGCGGTGGGATATGCCGCCATTCAGGAGTCGTTTGAGGAGGCGATGTGTATCAAAATCACCGCCCTGATGGCGAACGTTGCGCTGATTGCCCCGCTGCTCGGTCCGCTGGTGGGAGCGGCCTGGGTCCACATCCTGCCGTGGGAAATGATGTTCGTGCTGTTTGCCGTGCTGGCCGCTATTGCCTTTGTGGGCCTGCAGCGCGCGATGCCGGAAACCGCGACGCGGATGGGCGAGAAGCTGTCGATGAAAGAGCTGGGTCGCGATTATGGCCTGGTGCTGAAGAATCTGCGCTTCGTCGCCGGCGCGCTGGCGACCGGGTTTGTCAGTCTGCCGCTGCTGGCGTGGATTGCCCAGTCGCCGGTGATTATCATCAGCGGCGAAAAGGCCACCAGCTATGAGTATGGCCTGCTGCAGGTGCCGATTTTCGGCGCGCTGATTGCCGGTAACCTGGTGCTGGCGCGACTGACCTCGCGGCGGACGGTACGCTCGCTGATTATTCTCGGCGGCTGGCCGATTATGTTCGGGCTGCTGCTCTCTGCGGTGGCGACGGTGGTATCGACCCATGCTTATTTGTGGATGACCGCCGGGCTGAGCGTTTACGCCTTCGGGATTGGTCTGGCGAACGCCGGGTTAGTCCGCCTGACGCTGTTTGCCAGTGACATGAGCAAAGGTACGGTTTCGGCCGCGATGGGGATGCTGCAGATGCTGATATTTACCGTCGGCATCGAGGTCAGTAAGCATGCGTATGAGCTGGGTGGTAGCGGGGTATTCAGCCTGTTTAACTTGCTCAGCGGCGTAGTGTGGCTGGCGATGATTGTCTATTTTCTCAAAGACAAGAGCGTCGGCAGTTCCAACGACCCGCAGGCATAGCGGCGAAGCGTTCCGGGTGGGGCACGACTGCCGCACCCGGACGAAGGTCAGGCGAACGGCGCTTCGCGATTCAGCACTTTGTCGATGATGTGCAGCACACCTTCCTCATTGTTATGCGGCGCATCATAGTCGGCGACGGCTTTCACCGGAGCTGCCGCGTTGGCCATCGCAAAGCCAAATCCGGCATGTTGCAGCATTTCAATATCATTTCCGCTGTCGCCAAAGGCGACGACTTCATGATTCTCAATGCCCCAGCGCTGTTGCAAAATACGCAAACCGTTGGCTTTGTGCACACCGGGAATAATCAGATCGATACTGCCGTAGCCGGTTGCCACGGCGGTCACCATATCGCCCAACGCCGCGTGTAGCTGCGGCTGGATTTGCGGAATCAGTTGGTCAGGTACGTTGAGGCCGAATTTCAGTATCACGTCATCGATATGGTTGAAATCGTCCACCAGCTGCAGGCGATGGTAATATTTCGCGGCGACCGTCTTTAACTCATCGTTATAGCTATTGAGGGTATACGCGCTGCGTTTACCGCAGGCGATAATTTCAATATTGGTCAGCGTCTGCAGATAGTCGATGACGGTGTGGAAATGATTTTTCGGCAGCTGACAGTTAAAAACGTCATCGCCGGCGCTGACCACCCAGCCGCCGTTTTCGGCGACAAAGGCTATCTCGTGGGCGATGTCCGGGAAAAACGAAATCAGCTGGTAATACTGGTTGCCGCTGGCGACGACGAAGCGAATATTCTGTTCGCGCATGCGCTGATACTGGTTCAGGAAGCGCGGGCGATTGTAGGTTTTGGCATCGCTTAAGAAGGTGCCATCCATGTCTACCGCAATCAGTTTGACGCTCATTAACTGTTCTCCATGACAGGTTCATGTTGTGGTTTAGCCACCGCTCTGGCGACCAACGCCGCTACCATAACCAGACCCAGCACCACCATCATGGCGCTGCGCAGGCCGAAGTGTTCGCCAAGGAAGCCCAGCAGCGGCGGCCCGACCAGGAAGGCAAGATAGCCGGTTATCGCTACCACGCTGACGCGCTTCGGCGCATCGGGACCGGTGTCGCTGGCGGCGGAAATGGTCAGCGGGAAACCGAGCGATGCGCCAAGACCCCACAGCAGTACCGAGACGCCGGCCACCCACGGGTTGTCGACGAAGATAATCAGGCCGATACCCAGCGCGCCCATCACGGCGCTGGCACGGACTACCGTGACCCGGCTGTAGCGATCGATAAACCAGCCGCCGGTAAAGCGACCTATTGTCATCCCGAGGGTGAAGCCGGCGTAAATCAAGGAGCCGGAGGTGGGGCTAAAGCCGTGGCCGTCCACCATCAGCAGCGGCAGCCAGTCGTTGGCAGATCCTTCAGCAAAGGCCATCGCCAGCACCACGACGCCAATCAGCAACAGCTGAACATCACGCCATACCGGCAGACCTTTTTCCTCATGATGCGCGTTTTCTGCCGCATTTCGTCCGGTTCCATCCGGGATGGCGCGAATCGCAATAGCAATCGGGGCTATCGCCACCAGCGCAGCCAGCAGAATATGCGGTGCGGCGGGCAGACCAAAACCGGTCACCGCCATCCCCACGCCGGCGCCGAACAGCGTGCCGAAGCTGTAAAATCCATGCATCATCGGCAGGACGGTTTTATTCATTTCGCGCTCGACGGCGGCGCCTTCAACGTTAATCGCCACCTCCGCCGAACCGAAGCTGGCGCCGAAAATGGCCAGCCCGATGGCAAACAGGACCGCCGAGGTGAGCCACAGCGCCACGCTGAGTACCATCATGCCGACCACGGCGCAAGACATGGTGGTGCGAATCACCTTGCGGGTGCCAAAACGTTTGACCAGCCACGCCGAGCAGAGAATCCCGCTCATCGAACCAATCGACAGGCCAAATAAAACGATGCCCATTTCCGCCGTTGACAGCGTCAGCAGGTCACGGATCGCCGGAGTACGGGTAGCCCATGAGGCCATCAGCAATCCAGGGATAAAAAAGAACATGAAAAGGGCCCAGAGTCGGAGCTGTAAGGCCCGGCGGGAGGTTTGCGCTGTCATCCGTAAACGCCTGTGAATGAGAAGATGGAGACAACAGTAGCAAGACTGTGTACATTTGTACATATTCTTCAGAATGCGTATTCGGACAAGAACCGGGCGCCAGGGAGCGTGATATTGCTGCCGATTGCCTGCGCATGACAGCGACTAAGAGGAAAGATATGGCCCGTCGACCGAACGATCCGCAGCGCCGGGAGCGCATTTTACAGGCCACGCTGGATACCATTGCCACCCACGGGATTCACGCGGTAACCCATCGTAAAATTGCCAGCTGTGCGGAAGTCCCGTTAGGCTCGCTGACCTACTATTTCAGCGGCATTGACGCGCTGATAGAAGAGGCGTTTCGCATTTTTACCCGCGATATGTCCGCGCAGTACCAGCAGTTTTTTACCTCGGTCAGCAGCCGTGAAGAGGCCTGCGATGCGATTGCCGAGCTGATCTTTAGCGCCCAGGTGACGACCGCGCGAAATATGGAGTTGATGTATCAGCTGTATGCGTTTTGCAGCAGCCAGCCGGCGCTGAAGGCGGTGATGCAGCACTGGATGCGGCGCAGTCAGCAAACGCTGGAACAGTGGTTTGAGCCGGCTACGGCTCGCGGACTGGATGCGTTTATCGAGGGAATGACCCTGCATTTTGTCACCGATAGCGCGCCGCTCTCAAAGCAGGCTATCCGCCTGATGGTCGGACGCCTGGCCGGAGAGGGGCAATAGCCAGATAAAGCGCTGTACGCCGAGGTATTGCGAGATCCGAGGGCTATCCGCCGGTAGTGGCACCGGCCGTCATATTCACCATCGTTGCCGTCATGGCGTCGGCACGATCGGATGCCAGAAAGGTGATGACATCCGCCACCTGCGCCAGCGTCGGCAAACGTTTGAGCATGGTGCTGTGTGCCGCACCGCCAACCCACTGTTCGACCGTCAATCCCATCGCCTGCGCTTTTGCCGCAAAGACTTCCGCGGTGTAAGAGCCGGCCTCAACCGCGTCGGTAATGGCGTGCGAGCGCACGCCGAGGACGCGGATATTCTTCGGCCCCAGTTCGCTGGCGAGCGCTTTGATAAAGGCTTCGCTACCCGCACAACCGACGATATGGCCCAGGTGGCCCGGCATGGCCATTGTTGCCGCCGGAGCCACGACGGTGATAATGGCGCCCGGGCGAGCGCCGCCCATATGGGGGATAACGGCTTTCGCCAGGTTGAACTGGGCCGCCAGGAACGGGGTGATGCCCTGCATAAACTCGGCGAGGGAGAGCGTCGTGATCTCCTTGCCTTGATTATGGACGAAGCCGGTAGCATTGATGACGATATCGAGCCCGCCGCTGTGCTGCGTCAGCTGCGCTATCCGCTCGCCGGTCGATCGCTCATCGAGGACATCAACGACAAAGGTCTCGGCCCTGCCGCCCGCGGCACGAATGTCATCCGCCACCCGATCCAGCTTCTTCCGATCGCGCGCGCCGAGGTAGACTCGCGCCCCCTCGCGCGCCATAGCATGCGCCACGGCGGAGCCTATCGCACCGCTACCGCCGAAGATGACGGCAACTTTATCTTTCACCAGCATCGCCTTTACCTCTCACCGGACTGAGCTGGTCAAAGTATGAGCAATAACCGGAAGGATGCCAATGCGACGGAGCATACAGTTACCGCCGGGGTCTGCGAGCGTCTCTCTCCTCCAGCTCCTGATAGATGGCGTAGATACCTGTCGCCGCGAAGTTGCCCTGGACGCAATGAATCGCTTTTTGTTGTTCAAGCAAAATAAAGTGCCTGACTTTATTGGTGTAGTGAATCATTAACATGAATCCCAACAGCAGCCATAGCAGCATAAATTCAATAATAAAAATGGATGAGTAAGTGAAGATTTTATCTTTTTCGAAGTTTTTAATTGATTCTTCAAAATACTCCTTGCCTTCGGCTGTTGTCAGCAAGCGGCAAAGATCGTCACGATATTCGCGATCCAGGACGCTGGCGGTGTTTTTCGTCGGGGCTTTATTGGCCTGACAGTCGTTGGCTGTGACGGTCCAGCGAGGGGGCGTCAGCAGCGTAGCCTCCGTGGCTGCGGTTCTGGAGATGTAAAAGCGATCGCCTGACTTTTTCCAAATCAACAGTGCCGTGTCTGGCGGGGCGGTAAAGGTTTGCACAAGCGGTGGGACAAAATACCACAAAGACCATGCGAAAAGAGCTGAGAACAAGAGGGTGATTAATTTCTCGGGCCAGCCTGTCGAGGGCAATTTTTTCAATGGGATGGAGATGGCAAAGAAGTTCAAAATGAAGGGGGGCACCCCCGCATTCTTTAATACGCTGCCGTGGCCTTTTTTATATTTGAAAATCCCATTGACGGCTTTTCGCAATGGCTGGAACAGAAAAGCGAGAACGGTCAGGGCCGCGACAGTTGTGCTCAGCGGCGCGCCGGAGAACTCAGAAATAACATCAGGTTGGAAAGCGGGCATCAACATCTCCTGTGGTGAACATTCCTTATGGGTATGATTTGACTGGCGGGGCAAGCGGGAGGCGTCGCGAGCGGATCGCTCTGTTCTTTGCTGATGACGTGTGCAACTCGGCGCTTCACCCGGCGTATCAGTGTACATCACCCGCGGGGTCAGGGGAGGGCAACGCATCCATGAGGTCTGGGACAACAGAAATGGTGGGGTGAGGAGCAGGTCCAGGGAAGATGCCTGGCTGAGGTGGCGGCGGCGGTCGCCGGGCTATCGCCAATGGTACCGCCTGGCGGTTGTAACCGAATAATTTTAAACATCATAAAATTCAGGCAACAAAAAACCCATCAACCTTGAACCAAAATGGCGGGGTTGATGGGCTCCACAAAATGGGGACATCAAAGAAAAGCAGTGGCACTACTTATGACTGATGCCCAAGAGAAAAGTTCTGCCTCTATCCATTTTTTTCTTAAATATTTACTGTAGCCCTGGCCAGATGATGACAATCAGCGTCCCCGCCAGGGTCAGCAGCACGTTGGCAATCGCATAGGTGCCCGCGTAGCCCAGCGCCGGAATGTTGCTGCGCGCGGTGTCGCTGATAATTTCCATCGCCGGGGCGCAGGTGCGCGCCCCCATCATGGCGCCAAACAACATCGCGCGGTTCATACGCAGCACATAGGCGCCAAACAAGAAGCAAATCACCACCGGCACCAGGCTGACGATCAGACCCGCCGCCAGCATCTGGCCGCCGATGGCGCCCAGGCCGTGGCCAATCCCGGCGCCGGCGCTCAGACCGACCCCGGCCATAAAGACCATCAGGCCGAACTCTTTCACCATATTGAGCGCGCCCTGCGGAATATAGCCGAAGGTCGGGTGGTTGGCGCGCAGGAAACCGAGCATAATCCCGGCAAACAGCAGCCCCGCCGCGTTACCGATACCAAAGCTGAAAGAGCTGAACTGGAAGGTGATCATGCCGATCATCAGCCCGACGATAAAGAAGGCGCAGAAGGCAAGCAGGTCGGTCACCTGGCTGTGAATGGAGATAAAGCCGATACGGTCGGCAACGGTTTTGACGCGTCGCGCATCGCCGCTGACCTGTAACACGTCGCCTTTGTTGAGCACCACGTTATCGTCGATCGGCATTTCAATCTGGCTGCGGATGACGCGGTTTAAGAAGCAGCCGTGATCGGTCAGCTTCAGCTGGGCCAGACGGCGGCCTACGGCGTTGTGGTTTTTCACCACGATCTCTTCGGTGACGATGCGCATATCCAGCAGATCGCGGTCGAAGACCTCTTTGCCGTTACGGAAGCTGGGATCAAGGCGGGCATGGGCGTCCGGATAACCCACCAGCGCGATATCATCGCCCATCTGCAGGACGGCATCGCCATCCGGGTTCGCCAGAATACCGTTACGGCGAATACGCTCAATGTAGCAGCCGGTTTGCCGATAAATCCCCAGCTCGCGCAGATTTTTACCGTCAGCCCAGGCGACCAGCTCCGGGCCGACGCGATAGGCACGGATCACCGGCAGGTAGACTTTACGTTTGGAGTCGGTATCGAGTCCGCGTTCACGCGCAATCTGCTGGGCGCTGGTTTGCAGATCCTGATGCTGCAGCTTCGGCATATAGCGCGCGCCGACGATCAGACTGACGAGACCAATCAGATAGGTCAGGGCGTAGCCCAGACTCAGGTGGTCGAGGGAGAGCGCCAGCCGATCGCTGGGCAGGCCAAAGTGCCGTAGCGTGTCCCCCGCACCGACCAGCACCGGCGTTGACGTCATCGCGCCTGCGAGCATCCCGGCGGTCAGGCCGATGTCCCAGCCGAACAGTTTTCCCAGCCCCATCGCCAGCAGCATCGCGCTGCCGACCATCACCAGGGCGAGCATCAGATAGTTTTTTCCGTCGCGGAAAAAAATAGAAAAAAAGTTGGGACCCGCTTCCACGCCAACGCAAAAAATAAACAGCATAAAGCCCAGATTTAGCGCATCAGTGTTAATACTGAAATGCTGCTGACCTAATAATAATGAAACCACTAAAACGCCAATAGAATTACCAAGTTGTACTGACCCGAGACGAAGTTTCCCGAGACAAAGCCCCAGGGCAAGTACAACGAATAATAACAGGATGTAATTCCCGTTTAACAAATCTGCGACGTTTATATTCACGAAAGCCAACTTCTCATTTACTAGTAAGTTGTTGAAGGAAATGGTTATTTGGTCTAAGGTTGGTCCAGTGTTCGCGTTGTCCCGAACCCTGTTCTGGCATCCCGTTATAACCAGTAAAAACAGAGCCGGTAGTTTAATCCTTCCTGGATGCTGCGGCTAGTCACAATCGTTTTTACGCCGATGGGGAGCTAAATTGGCATGGATTGCCGGAATGCTTTATCTGACTGGACGAATTGAAGTGGGTTAGAAGCAGAATCAGGAGGATATTGTGAAATCTGAGCGTGCCTGGGTGGGTATTACCTGTGGGTTCTTTCTGTTTATCGTAGTGTGTTTATTGCTGTTACTGCATATGAAAGGCGTCTTTCGGGCTACCGGTAATCCTGAGGTTGGACTGCTCTATTTTTTGCTGCCCGGTGCGGCCGCCAGCTGCCTCTCTCCGGGGCGACGCGTCATCCAGCCGCTGGTGGGGGCAATTCTGGCTACCCCTGTCTGTCTGCTGATCATGCGGATTTTTTTTGCGGCTCAGCGTACCTTCTGGCAACAGCTGGCGTGGCTGTTTAGCGCGGTGTTCTGGTGCGCGCTGGGCGCGCTGTGCTTTCTGTTTATCTGCGCCTGGCTGGATACCAGACGCAATCATTCGTCAGAGAAATGAGTCGGCTCAGGCAAACAGACCGAGATTCTCTTTCGCCCAGGCTTCAAAATCAGTGCAGCCGCCGATATGTTTTTGATCGACAAAAATCTGCGGAACGGTCTCAACCGGTTTGCCTACGGTCTTTTCCAGGTCGCTCTTGCTGATGCCTTCGGCGTGAATATCAACGTAGCGGTAGTTGAAGTCATCGCGTTCATTGGTCAGTTTCTCTGCCAGCTCTTTGGCGCGAACACAATACGGGCAACCAGGACGACCAAAAATAACGGTAAACATACTTTCTCTCCTTAAATCTCAGCCGGATGGCGAATGACCGCTATGATGACGCGTTATGCCGGCGAGGAAAAGAAGGTTCTGCCTTTTTCTTCGATGGTTTAAGGCTATGTTTGATAAATGTCTTCGTGGTTAAATCATTATACTGTGTCTGCCGCGCGCGATTAGCCAGGAGAGCGCGCGAATAATATTGACTGGAGGAGAGCTGAGCTATGCGATCGCCTGCCGTTTTGCCGAAAAGCGTTCTGGTGGTAGAGATCATCGGGATTGCGCTGTTGACCCTCGCCTGGCTCTCGCTCAATCAGTACCTGCAGCTGCCGGCGCCGTTTTCCAGCCCGACGGCGGCGATGCTGATGATCTTTTCTGGGATCCTGCTGATGCTCCCGGCCGCGATAGCATTAATGTGGCGAATGGCCAGGATCGTCGCGCCGCAGCTGACTCACACTCCAAAACCAACTTCTTCATCAGACAGAGAAAAACAAGATGACGCCGACCATTGATCTGCTGCGTAGCCACCGCTCCATCCGCCACTTCACCGATGCGCCGATCGGCGACGAACAGCGCGAAGCTATTATCGCCAGCGCGCAGGGGGCCTCGAGCTCGAGCTTTTTACAATGCAGCTCTATTATTCGCGTCACCGATCCTCAGCTTCGTCAGCAGCTGGTCACGATGAGCGGCGGCCAGCAGCACGTGGCGCGCGCGGCGGAATTCTGGGTATTTTGCGCCGACTTTAACCGTCTGCTGCAAATCTGTCCGGATGCCCGGCTCGGGCTGGCCGAACAGCTGCTGCTGGGGGCGGTGGATACCGCAATGATGGCGCAAAATGCGCTGGTTGCCGCCGAATCCCTGGGCCTCGGCGGCGTCTATATCGGTGGGATCCGCAATAGCATTGAAGAGGTGACCGAACTGCTGAAACTGCCACAGCACGTCCTGCCGCTGTTTGGTCTGTGTCTGGGATGGCCTGCCGATAACCCTGAGGTGAAGCCGCGTATGCCCGCCGCTATGCTGGTGCATGAAAATGCGTACCAGCCGGTGGATGAGGCAGTGCTGGCGCAATATGATGAGCAGATGGCGCAATACTACCTGTCGCGCGGCAGCAACACCCGCCGTGATACCTGGAGCGACCATATTCGCCGCACTATCATTAAAGAAAGTCGCCCGTTTATTCTCGAATATCTGCATAAGCAGGGGTGGGCAACGCGCTGATTGCGTGTACACTGCTGCCTGCTTTCCGCCCCGCCATTTGGTGCACCGGGCGGTCGTGGCGCAATTAACATATTGCAGGCCCGCCGGAGCGGGCCTTGTTGCAGAGGTGCAGGGTGAAAATTGCTATATTATCCCGGGATGGAACGCTTTATTCATGTCGTCGCCTGCGCGAAGCCGCGCAAAAACGCGGCCACCAGGTGGAAATCCTCGATCCGCTTTCCTGCTATATGAACGTGAGTCCGGTGGCCTCATCGATTCACTATAAAGGACGTCAGCTCCCGCATTTCGATGCCGTTATCCCGCGCATTGGTTCGGCGATTACCTATTACGGAACCGCCGCCCTTCGTCAGTTTGAACTGCTCGGCAGCTATCCGCTCAATGAATCGGTGGCGATAACCCGCGCCCGCGACAAGCTGCGCTCGCTGCAGCTGCTGGCGCGGCAGGGGATCGATCTGCCGCTGACCGGGATCGCGCACTCTCCGGATGATACCAGCGACCTGATTGCCATGGTCGGCGGCGCGCCGCTGGTGGTCAAACTGGTGGAAGGGACGCAGGGCATCGGGGTGGTGCTGGCGGAGACCCGCCAGGCGGCAGAGAGCGTGATCGACGCTTTCCGCGGCCTGAATGCGCATATTCTGGTTCAGGAGTATATCGCCGAGGCGAAAGGGCGGGATGTCCGCTGCCTGGTCGTGGGTAATGAAGTGGTGGCGGCGATCGAGCGGCGGGCGAAAGAGGGCGATTTCCGCTCTAACCTGCACCGCGGCGGTGTGGCGACGGTCGCCACGATCAGCGATCAGGAACGTGAGATGGCCATCAGGGCGGCGCAAACCCTGGGGCTGGATGTCGCCGGGGTGGATATCCTTCGCGCGACCCGTGGGCCGCTGGTCATGGAAGTGAACGCCTCTCCGGGTCTGGAGGGCATTGAAACGACCACCGGAATTGATATTGCCGGGCGCATGATCGCCTGGATTGAGCGTCAGGCCACGCCAGAATTTTGTCTGAAAATGGGCGGATAACCGACGCGGGCGACACTTTCATGGTATGCGCTGCGTTTTTTGCGTAAGCTATGGCGTCGTTTTTCTACAGTAAGAGGTCACAGGTCATATGGATTCACTGGTCGTTCCGGGTCTGGATACGCTACGTCACTGGCTCGATGAGTTAGGCATCAACTTCTTTGAGTGTGATTCCTGCCAGGCCTTGCATCTGCCGCATATGCAGAATTTCGACGGCATTTTTGATGCGAAGCTCGATCTGGTGGATAACGTCGTGCTCTTTTCTGCTCTGGCGGAAGTGAAGCCTTCGGCGCTGCTCGGGCTTTCCGCAGATCTTTCGGCAATTAACGCCAGTTCGTTGACCGTCAAAGCCTTCCTCGATATTCAGGATGACAATCTGCCTAAACTGGTGGTGTGTCAGGCGCTATCCGTTGGCGTCGGCATTACCGTCGAACAGTTTGGCTGGTTCTTCCGTCAGAGCGAAGAGCAGATCTCTATGGTTATCCTCGAAGCAGCCGCCAACCAGGTGCTCTATAAAGCCGAAGAAGAAGAGTACGTCGCTGAAGATATTCAGCACCATTTTCTTCACTAAACCTGTCGATGAATAGCGCAGCCACTGCCATAGCGGCTGCGTATTACGTGCTTTTATTCTGCATTTAACCTTCCCTTAAAGAATTTTTCACCGCCATTCAGCCGCTTTTGGCTTATCACGTAGACCGTTACTGCATAAAAAATTGATAAAAGGCGTTATTTTACCTGGGCTATAGCCTCTTATTCTGGCTACAGTTATTCTGACGATGCTTCCAGTTGCGGGCAACCATTCCGGGAGAGGTCCTCTCTCCTTTTCTTAGGCAATGAGAAAATATGCATGATTATTGCATGCAGACAAGTGCGTATATTAAGCCCGCTTGTTAACGGGCATTGAGAAGGAAAAAGAGATATGACCGCCTTTGGTAAAAAATGGTTAACAGGTCTGGTTACGGGTGCGTTGATGGCCGTCTCTGCCGGTTCACTCGCCGCTGAACAAAAAACCCTGCATGTTTATAACTGGTCTGATTATATTGCGCCGGATACGGTGGCAAATTTTGAAAAAGAGACCGGCATTAAAGTGGTGTACGACGTTTTTGATTCCAACGAAGTGCTGGAAGGCAAATTAATGGCGGGCAGCACCGGCTTTGACCTGGTGGTCCCGTCCGCCAGCTTCCTTGAACGTCAGCTGGCGGCGGGTGTCTTCCAGCCGCTGGACAAGAGCAAGCTGCCAAACTGGAAGAATCTTGACCCGGAAGTCCTCAAGCTGGTCGCCAAACACGACCCGGATAACAAGTACGCGATGCCGTATCTGTGGGCGACCACCGGCATTGGCTATAACGTCGATAAAGTGAAAGCCGTACTCGGTAAAGATGCGCCGCTGAATAGCTGGGATCTGGTGCTTAAGCCGGAGAACCTTGAAAAACTGAAAAGCTGCGGCGTCTCCTTCCTCGATGCACCGGAAGAGATTTTTGCCACCGTCCTGAACTATCTGGGCAAAGATCCGAACAGCACAAAAGCCGATGATTACACCGGTCCGGCGACCGACCTGCTGCTGAAACTGCGGCCGAATATCCGCTACTTCCACTCCTCGCAATATATTAACGACCTTGCTAACGGCGATATCTGCGTCGCCATCGGCTGGGCTGGCGACGTCTGGCAGGCGGCGAACCGGGCAAAAGAAGCCAAGAACGGTGTGAACGTCTCCTACTTCATTCCAAAAGAGGGGGCGCTGGCGTTCTTTGATGTCTTCGCGATGCCGGCGGATGCGAAAAACAAAGATGAGGCTTATCAGTTCCTTAACTATCTGATGCGCCCGGAAGTGATCGCCAAAATCAGCGATCAGGTGTACTACGCTAACGGCAACAAAGCCTCCACGCCGCTGGTGAGCGAAACCATCCGTAATAACCCGGCTATCTACCCGCCGGCCGATGTGTTCGCCAAACTGTTCACCCTGAAGGTGCAGGATCCGAAAATCGACCGCGTACGCACGCGTGCGTGGACGAAAGTCAAAAGCGGGAAATAAAACCTGATGGCCCGGTTCACCGGGCCTGAAAAGGTCTGACCCGGCCGGGTGGATGCTCCACGCGGCCGGGCAACAAACGGATTAAAGTGCAGCGAAAACATGCACCAGGATGGTGCACCTGCACTGTAAAGTTCAATGTATGGCAACCGGGCCATACGGTGGTAGTTTTTTGCCGGAGAGCACCTGAGTGAACGACGCAATTCCCCGCCCACAAGCGAAAACCCCCAAAGCGCTGACCCCGCTGCTGGAAATCCGTAATCTGACGAAGTCTTTCGACGGGCAGCACGCCGTCGATGACGTCAACCTCACGATTTATAAAGGTGAAATCTTCGCACTGCTGGGCGCATCCGGCTGCGGCAAATCGACGCTGCTGCGTATGCTGGCCGGCTTTGAGGAGCCGACGGCCGGGCAAATTATGCTCGATGGCGTTGACCTGTCGCGCGTACCGCCCTATCAGCGGCCGATCAATATGATGTTCCAGTCCTACGCGCTGTTCCCCCATATGACGGTGGAGCAGAACATTGCCTTTGGGCTGAAGCAGGACAAGCTGCCGAAAGCCGAAATCGCCAGCCGGGTGCAGGAGATGCTGGCGCTGGTGCATATGCAGGAGTTCGCCAAACGTAAACCGCATCAGCTTTCCGGCGGTCAGCGTCAGCGCGTGGCGCTGGCCCGTAGCCTGGCGAAACGACCAAAACTGCTGCTGTTGGATGAGCCGATGGGCGCGCTGGATAAAAAGCTCCGTGACCGCATGCAGCTGGAAGTGGTGGATATCCTCGAACGCGTGGGGGCCACCTGCGTCATGGTGACCCACGATCAGGAAGAGGCGATGACCATGGCGGGACGTATCGCCATTATGAACCGCGGGAAGTTCGTGCAAATCGGCGAGCCGGAGGAGATCTACGAGCATCCGACAACCCGCTACAGTGCGGAATTTATCGGCTCGGTCAACGTGTTTGAAGGGGTGGTAAAAGATCGTCTGGAAGATGGTCTGGTGCTGAGCTCGCCGGGGCTGACGCACCCGCTGAAAGTCGATCCTGATGCGTCCGTTATCGATAATGTGCCGGTGTGGGTCGCTCTGCGCCCGGAAAAAATCATGCTCTGCGATGAGCCGCCGGCGGATGGCTACAACTTTGCGGTAGGAGAGGTGATCTATATCGCCTATCTCGGCGATCTGTCTATCTACCACGTACGCCTCAAAAGCGGGCAGATGATCAGCGCCCAGCTGCAGAACGAACATCGTCATCGTAAAGGTACGCCAACCTGGGGTGATGAAGTGCGTTTGTGCTGGGATGCCGACAGCTGCGTTGTTCTGACGGTGTAAGGAGAGGGCGATGAGTGTATTACAACCACCGGCCGGGGTGAAGAAAACGGGCGGTTTTGCCCAATGGCTCACGCGGTTGCAGATGGCGCATGGGCGCAAGCTGGTGATTGCGCTGCCCTATCTGTGGCTAATCCTGCTGTTTCTGCTGCCGTTCCTGATCGTCTTTAAAATCAGCCTGGCGGAGATGGCGAGGGCGATCCCGCCCTACACCGATCTGTGGGAGTGGGCGGACGGCCAGCTCACGCTGACGCTGAACCTCGGCAACTTCCTGCAGCTGACCGACGATCCGCTCTATTTCGAAGCCTATCTGCAGTCGCTGCAGGTGGCGGGGATTTCGACGTTCTGCTGCCTGCTGCTGGGCTATCCGCTGGCATGGGCGGTGGCGCACAGCAAACCGTCCACGCGAAATATTCTGCTGCTGCTGGTGATCCTGCCATCGTGGACCTCATTCCTGATCCGCGTTTATGCGTGGATGGGGCTGCTGAAAAGCAACGGCGTGTTGAATAACTTCCTGCTGTGGCTGGGGGTCATCGACCAGCCGCTGGAGATCCTGCATACCAACCTGGCGGTCTATATCGGCATTGTTTACGCCTATCTGCCGTTTATGGTGCTGCCCATTTATACCGCGCTGACGCGGATCGACTACTCGCTGGTGGAAGCGTCGCTGGATCTGGGCGCCCGGCCGCTGAAAACCTTCTTCCAGGTGATCGTCCCGTTGACCAAAGGCGGGATTATCGCCGGTTCGATGCTGGTTTTTATCCCGGCGGTTGGGGAGTTCGTGATCCCGGAACTGCTGGGCGGTCCGGACAGTATTATGATCGGGCGGGTCCTGTGGCAGGAGTTCTTTAATAACCGCGACTGGCCGGTCGCCTCGGCGGTGGCCATCGTGATGCTGCTCCTGCTGATCGTGCCGATTATGTGGTTCCACAAACATCAGCAAAAACAGATGGGGGATCATGGATGAACGATTTGCCGGTAGTCCGTTCGCCGTGGCGAATTTTAATCCTCGTACTCGGCTTTACCTTTTTATATGCACCGATGCTAATGCTGGTGATTTACTCATTCAACAGCTCGAAGCTGGTGACGGTGTGGGCGGGGTGGTCGACGCGCTGGTACAGCGAATTGTTCCATGATGATGCGATGATGAGCGCCGTCGGGCTGAGTCTGACCATCGCGACCTGTGCGGCGACGGCGGCGGCGATTCTGGGGACGATTGCCGCGGTCGTGATGGTGCGCTTTGGTCGCTTTCGGGGATCAAACGGCTTTGCCTTTATGATTACGGCGCCGCTGGTGATGCCGGATGTCATTACCGGGCTGTCGCTGCTGCTGCTGTTTGTGGCGCTCGGGCATGCCATCGGCTGGCCGTCGGATCGCGGCATGTTGACCATCTGGCTGGCGCACGTGACCTTCTGTACTGCCTACGTGGCGGTGGTGATCTCGTCGCGGCTGCGTGAACTGGACCACTCGATTGAGGAGGCGGCGATGGATTTAGGCGCGCCGCCGCTGAAGGTCTTTTTCATCATTACGCTGCCGATGATCATGCCGGCGGTTATCTCCGGCTGGCTGCTGGCGTTTACCTTATCGCTGGACGATCTGGTCATCGCCAGCTTTGTTTCCGGCCCGGGCGCCACCACCTTGCCGATGCTGGTCTTCTCCAGCGTGCGTATGGGGGTGAACCCGGAAATCAACGCCCTGGCAACCTTAATCCTCGGCGTAGTCGGCATTGTTGGTTTTATCGCCTGGTATTTGATGGCGCGCGCAGAAAAGCAGCGGGTGCGCGATATCCAGCGTGCAAGACGGAGCTGAAGCCCCTAAAATCTACGGTAAAACTGGTATCGGCGTCGCGATAGTGCGACGCCGTTTTCATGGAAGACGTTTCCGTTGGGACTGTTTACAAAAACTCGTTCATCTCATGCGCGTCTTAACGTCCCTGCACTGGTGCAGGTGGCGGCGTTCGCCATTATTTTGATTCGTGCCGTGGATCTGCTGATGATCCTGAATCAGCTGGGTATCGGTGGGATAGAGGCGTTTATTCAGCGTAGCGTGCAGACATGGACCTTGACGCTGGTGTTTCTCTCCAGCCTGTTGCTGGTCTTTATTGAGATCTGGTGCGCATTTTCACTGGTAAAAGGGCGCAATCTGGCGCGCTGGATCTTTCTCCTGACGCAAATTACCGTCACCGCTTATCTCTGGGCGGCCTCGCTGGGGTACGGCTACCCGGAGCTGTTCAGTATTGCCGGCGAGTCAAAACGTGAAATTCTGCGTTCTCTGGTGATGCAAAAACTGCCCGATTTGCTGGTGCTGGCGCTGCTGTTTGTTCCGGCGTCGTGTCGACGGTTTTTCCGACTGCAATAACGGTGATACAATCCCCGCCCCTGATTTCTGGAAGGTCTTTTTATGCACTGCGCACTCTATGACGCGGGCCGCTGTCGCTCCTGTCAGTGGCTGGAACGGCCGTTAACACAACAGCTCGCCAGTAAAATGGCCGATCTCAGAACGCTGTTGGCGGACAGCCCGGTGGCGACATGGTTTGAGCCGGTTTCCGGCCCGGAAGCCGGTTTTCGCAACAAAGCTAAAATGGTGGTCAGCGGCAGCGTTGAACGTCCGCTGCTGGGGATGCTGCACCGCGATGGCAGCCCGGAAGACCTGACCGACTGTCCGCTCTATCCGGCCAGTTTTGCAGCGGTATTTGCCGTGCTGAAACCGTTTATCGCCCGCGCCGGATTAACGCCCTATAACGTTGCCCGCAGGCGCGGCGAGCTGAAGTATCTGCTGTTAACGGAAAGCCAGCTGGATGGCGGCATGATGCTGCGTTTTGTGCTGCGTTCCCCGACGAAACTTGCGCAGCTCCGCGCCGCGCTGCCGTGGCTGCAGGCGCAGCTGCCGCAGTTGAAGGTGATTACCGCCAATATTCAGCCGGTGCATATGGCCATTATGGAAGGCGAAGAGGAGATTCTCCTCAGCGAGCAGGCGGCGCTGGCGGAAAACTTTAACGGCGTACCGCTGTGGATCCGCCCGCAGAGCTTCTTTCAAACGAATCCTGCCGTTGCCGGCCAGCTGTATGCGACCGCCCGCGATTGGGTACGCCAGCTGCCGGTCAATCATATGTGGGACCTGTTCTGCGGAGTGGGGGGCTTTGGCCTGCACTGCGCCACGCCGGAAATGCGCCTGACCGGGATTGAGATTGCGCCGGAGGCGATCGCCAGCGCGAAGCAGTCTGCCGCCGAACTGGGCCTGACCAACCTTCATTTTCAGGCGCTGGACTCGACGCAGTTTGCCACCGCTGAGGGCGAGATTCCTGACCTGGTGCTGGTCAACCCGCCGCGCCGCGGGATCGGCCGCGAGCTGTGCGACTATTTATGCCGTATGGCGCCGCCCTTTATTATCTACTCCAGCTGTAACGCGCAGACGATGGCGAAAGATATCGCGCGGCTGCCGGGCTATCGGGTTGAGCGGGTGCAGCTGTTTGATATGTTCCCCCACACCGCCCACTACGAAGTGCTGACGCTGCTGGTTCGCGAAGTTTAAACAAAATGTGAACTCTTCTGCCGGCGTAAATCGGGTAAGCTTGGCTAATAACGGCGTGAAATGAGCGGAGCACTACCCATGGCAAAGAAAATCCTGTTGGTCGAAGATGACGACGATATTGCCGCGTTGCTGCGTTTAAATCTGCAGGATGAGGGATATCAGATTGTGCATGAAGCGGACGGCGCCCAGGCGCTGGTGCAGCTGGAAAAGGGCGGCTGGGATGCGGCGATTCTTGACCTGATGCTGCCCAACGTCGATGGGCTGGAGATTTGCCGGCGCATTCGCCAGATGACCCGCTATCTGCCGGTGATTATTATCAGCGCCCGTTCCAGCGAGACGCACCGAGTGCTGGGACTGGAGATGGGGGCGGACGACTACCTGGCCAAACCGTTTTCGGTTATTGAACTGGTTGCGCGAGTCAAAGCGCTGTTTCGTCGCCAGGAGGCGATGGGGCTTAATTTGCTGATGGATTCCGGGCGTATCGATTGCCACGGCCTGAGCATCGACCCGCTTTCGCGCGAAATCAGACTGCACGGTGAGCCGGTGGATTTAACGCCGCGCGAATTTGATCTGCTGTACTACTTTGCCCGCCATCCCGGCGAGGTCTTTTCTCGTCTGGCTCTGCTTGACCGCGTCTGGGGCTACCAGCATGAAGGCTATGAGCATACGGTCAATACGCATATCAACCGTCTGCGCAGTAAAATCGAACGCGACCCGGCGGAGCCGGAAATCATTCTGACGGTCTGGGGCAAGGGCTATAAATTCGCGCCTGCGCGTCAAGGAGCGGGGCAATGATGCGCCGGTTAAGCCTGAGCCAGCGCCTGGCGCTGGTGTTTACTTCGCTGCTGCTGCTTTGCGCGGCGGCGGTCTGTGCGGTTCAGCTGTACAGCAGCGCGCAATACGGTAATGCGATGGTCCAACGTCTTTCGGTCGGGCTGGCGCAGCAGATTGTTGCCCGTGAACCGCTGCTCGATGCGCAGGGCCAGGTCAATCGCGAGGCGCTGAAACCGCTTTTCGATCGGCTGATGGTCTTCAACCCCAGCGTCGAACTCTATCTGGTCTCTCCTGACGGCGAGCTGCTGGCCGATGCTGCGCCGCCGGGCCATATCAAACGCCAGCGCGTTGACATCGTGCCGATACAGACGTTTCTCTCCGGCGGCACCTGGCCGGTGTACGGTGACGATCCGCGTAGCCAGGATCAGCGCAAGGTCTTCAGCGTGGCGCCGTTGAATGTCGACGGCCAGCTGCGCGGCTATCTCTATATTATCCTGCAAGGGGAAACCTTTAATGAGCTGGCGGCCAGCGCCTGGCAGAAGACGCTGGGTAGTCTGCTGATCTGGACGCTGCTGCTGGTGGCCCTGTTTGGTCTGCTCGCCGGCGGCCTTGCCTGGTATTGGGTGACGCGCCCGGTACGTCAGCTGACCGCACAGGTGGGGATCCCCGGAGAAGACAGCATCGGGGCGATTAAACTGCTGGCGGCGCAAGCGCCGGAGCCGCATCCCGGTAATGAAGTGGCGATCCTGCATAACCGGTTTATCGACCTGGCCCGGCAGATCGCCGGACAGTGGGATCGACTGGCCGACAGCGATCGTCAGCGGCGTGAATTTATCGCCAATATTTCTCACGATCTGCGGACTCCGCTGACTTCGCTGCTGGGTTATCTGGAGACGCTGACGTTGAAAGCCGATCGGCTGAGCGTGGAAGAGAGCAAGCGCTACCTCAATATTGCGCTGCGCCAGGGGAATAAAGTCCGCTCTCTTTCTCAGCAGCTGTTTGAGCTGGCGCGCCTCGAACATGGTGGGATCAAGCTGCAGCCGGAGAAATTTGTGCTGGCGGAGCTGGTCCAGGACGTGGCGCAGAAGTTCGATCTGGCGATTGCCACCCGCCACATCCGATTACAGCTCTCGCTGGCCGGGGGATTGCCGCCGGTGGTGGCGGATTTATCGATGATGGAGCGGGTGTTGACCAATTTACTGGATAACGCGATTCGCCACACGCCGGATGGCGGCAGTATCAGCCTGACGGCCCGTCAGCAGGGGGCGGAGATGGTGGTTGAGGTAGCCGATAGCGGTCCCGGAGTTGCCGGCGAGCTGCGGGCGACATTGTTTGAACGGCCTTCAGTGCTTGAACCCGGTCAGAGCCCGGAATCACGGGGCGGGTTGGGGCTGATGATTGTGCGGCGAATGCTGCAGCTGCACGGCGGTGATATTCACCTGGTCGATGTGCCGGCAGGGGCCAGCTTCCGCTTTACCCTGCCGTTGCGTTCGTAGCGATAGCTCCCCGGTCAGGCTGTGCTGGCCGGGAAGCCGCCCGGGCAAGGTATTTCCGCACCGCGGGTCAGCAGAAAATTATTCCGGGAACCACTGGTTGCTGATTTTCTGATACGTGCCGTCCGCTTTAATCGCCTTCAGCGCACCATTGAGTTTTTCCAGCAGCGCCTTGTTGTCCGGACGTACTGCGATACCGAGGCCGGTGCCGAAGTATTGCGGATCGGTCACTTTTGGAGTGGCGACGCCCAGCTGCGGGTTGGTTTTCAGCCACTCATTCACCACGGCGGTATCGCCAAACACCCCGTCAATACGGCCGTTTTTCAGGTCGATAATCGCATTCTGATAGCTGTCATAGGCGACAGTTTTCACTTCCGGATGTTTATCCTGCAGGTATTTCTGGTGGGTGGTGCCGTTTTCCATGCCAATACGTTTGCCTTTCAGATCGGCAAAGGAGTGGAAGGCGTCTTTTTTAGCAATAACCAGCGCCGAGTTGGCGTAGTACGGATCGGTAAATGCGACCTGCTTGCTGCGCTCCGGGGTAATGTCCATACCGGAGATCACCGCGTCATATTTTTTAAATTTCAGCGCCGGGATCAGGCTATCGAAAGCGTGGTTGGTAAAGGTACAGTCAGCCTGCATCTGTTTGCACAGCGCTTTTGCCAGATCCAGATCGAAACCGACGATCTGATTGTTCGCATCCATGGATTCAAAAGGGGGGTAGGTTGCAGAAACGCCGAAGCTGATTTTTTCTGCGGCAGCGGCGCCAAAGGCGAAAGAGGAAAGCAGTGCAGCCAGAACTAACTTTTTCATCGTGGAACTCCCGTCGGTCAATCTTATGATGTTGTGCCGTGTCTGCGGCTGATTTTCACAATGCCACTAAATGAATTTGTATTCAATAATTACGTATAATTATTTTTTGTGGAAATAAAAAAGACGGGCATTCTATAGACATGCCCGTCTTTATGTTTGCTACTTATGCATTCATCTCATGCAACTCACTCGTGATGTGAGCTGCTGCGTCGGTCAACGCTAATTCCGTCGTTCAAACGCCAGCGCTTTACGCTCCACTAACCGCATCAGCAGCGTCAGCAGACCGTTGACGATGAGATAGACAATACCGGCCGCCCCAAACACCATAACGTCATAGGTACGTCCGTACAGCAGCTGGCCGTGTCCCATGACTTCCATCAACGTAATGGTGTAAGCCAGGGAGGTGCTTTTGAACACCAGCACAACCTCGTTGGAATACGAAGAGAGGGCGCGTTTAAAGGCGTACGGCAGCAGAATCGCCAGCGTGTCTTTCTTGCTCATTCCCAGCGCGCTGCAGGATTGCCACTGGCCGTCAGGAATGGCGCGGATCGCACCATAAAACAGCTGGGTGGTGTAAGCCGCGCTGTTCAGGGACAGGGCTATCATGGCGCACAGCCAGGGTTCAGAAATCAGATGCCACAGTACCGGGTAGTTCTGCAAAGAGGGGAACTGACCCGGGCCATAGTAAATCAGGAAGATCTGTACCAGCAGCGGCGTACCGGTAAATAAGGTGATGTAAGCGCGAACAATCCACACCAGTACCGGCGTTTTCAGCGTCAGGACGATGGTGAAAACCAGCGACAGAATCAGCGCCACGACGATCGACGCCGCGGTCAGCGTCAGGCTGGTATGCAGCCCTTTCAGCAGTTCAGGTAAATAATCGAGCATCAGCCTGGTCTCCGTTCGAAGCGCGTCGCACGTTGGTCAATACGTTTGAGGATGTACTGACTGAGCAGGGTGATGACCAGATAGATCGCCGCCGCGATGATGTACCAGTTAAACGGTTCCTGAGTGCGGGTGGCGATGCTCTTGGTTTGCAGCATCAGATCGTTGACGCTGATTAAACTGACCAGCGCGGTATCTTTCAGCAGAACCAGCCACTGGTTGCCGAGGCCCGGCAGCGCATGACGCCACATTTGCGGCATCACCAGACGGAAGAAGATCGCCCCTTTCGATAGCCCCAGCGCCTGGCCGGACTCCCACTGCCCCTGAGGTACCGCCTTGAGCGCCCCGCGCAGAGTTTGCGAGGCGTAAGCGGCGTAGAGCAGGGACAGCGCGATGGCGCCGCACAGGAACGGACTGACGTCGAAGTTTTCAATCTGCATCTGTACCGGAATCTGCACAAAGCCAAGATTGATCGTAAAACCGTCAGAGAGCGTAAGCAGCAGCTGAGAGGAGCCGAAATAGATAAACAGGACCACCAGAATCTCCGGTAGTCCACGCAGAACCGTGACCACGCCGGTTGCGAACCATGCCAGCGGGCGCCATTTTACTGACTCCAGCACGGCAAACAGCATCGCCAGCACAAGGCCGATGATGAGCGCGCAAACGGCAAGGCCGACGGTCATCCCGGCGGCACTTGCTAAGGGAAAAATTTCATTCATTTAGCGTTACTTCTGAAACCATTTGCTATAGATGGTCTGGTAAGTCCCATCTTTTTTCACTTTTTCCAGCGCAGCATTAAATTTCTGCTGCAGTTCGGTATTGCCCTGACGAAGCGCAATGCCCAGACCGGTACCGAAGTAGTCTTTATCGGTGACTTTATCGCCCACCGCGGCCAGCTTCGGATTGCTCTTCAGCCACTCGGTGACGACGGCATTATCACCAAACACGGCATCAATACGGCCGTTTTGCAGATCCAGCTTCGCATTCTGGTAGCTGTCGTATGGCACGGTGGTGATTTCAGGGTGTTTGTCGTTAATAAATTTCTGGTGCGTGGTCCCGTTCTGGACGCCGACCTTTTTGCCTTTCAGCTGTTCGAGGCTGGTGAATTTACCCTGCTGGCCGACAAACAGCGCCGAGTTTTCGTAGTAAGGCGTCGTGAACAGCACCTGTTTTTCACGCTCAGGCGTGATATCCATCCCGGCCATCACCGCATCGACGCGGCGGAATTTGAGGCTGGGGATCAGGCTGTCGAAGGCCTGGTTGGTAAAGGTGCAGGTAGCATCAATTTCTTTACACAGCGCGTTGGCCAGATCGACATCAAAACCGACAATTTTATTGTTGGCATCAATCGATTCAAACGGAGGGTAGGAGGCCTCAGTGGCGAAACGAATGGTCTGGGCGGCAGTAGCTGACAGGCTCATGCTGGCCAGGATCGCGGCAATCAGTACTTTTTTCATCGTCATTTCCCCGAAAACATCAATGTGAAAGATAGTTTTTAAACGCGTCGGTCTGCGGATGCGTAAAGCAGCTGGCATCCCCTTGTTCAATGATGTGACCATTTTCCATATACACTACGCGGCTTGCCGTTTTACGCGCCACTTCCACTTCGTGGGTGACGATAACCTGCGTAATGCCGGTGCCGGCCAGTTCGCGGATAATGCTGACGATCTGAGCGGTGATTTCCGGATCGAGTGCTGCGGTAGGTTCATCAAACAGCAGGACCTGAGGTTCCATCATCAGCGCCCGCGCAATGGCGACGCGCTGCTGCTGGCCCCCGGAAAGATGCAGCGGATAGCGATCGCTGTAGGGCTTGAGACGAAGACGTTCCAGCAGTTTTTCGGCGCGAGCGAGCGCCATGTCTTTACTTAACCCCAGCACGCGGCAGGGGGCTTCAATCAGGTTTTGCTGCACCGTCAGGTGCGGCCACAGATTATACTGTTGGAAAACCATACCCACGTTCTGGCGCAGCTCACGAATGGCTTTGTCAGAAGGTGCTTTGGTAAAGTCGAAGTGGTTACCGGCGATATGTAATGTCCCGGAACGCGGCATTTCCAGCAGGTTGAGTACGCGAAGCAGCGAGCTTTTCCCGGCGCCACTGGGGCCGAGCAGCACCAGCGTTTCCCCCTGCGGGCAATCCAGCGTGATGTCGAACAGCGCCTGATGCGCGCCGTAGAAGCAGTTAATGCCGTTTAGTTTAATACTCATCTGGGCTGTCTGATACGAATAGCTATTGAGGCCGCAAATACTACCTTTGACAGAATAGTTATGCAATATTTATGCGTTAAAAGTTAAATGTAAACCACATTTACCTCTAAACTTAGCACAAAATATGGGTTCGCGGGGTGGGGAGGCACAAATGTCGGCATAACCTGGAGAAATACCGACATTTTACCGGGGTTATCGTTTAAGTGGCGTGGGTTCCACGCCCTTATCCGCGTTTTTCAAGACTCTGTTGCAGGGAACCGGCCGGGGCATGGGAGTTAATGCCAAGATAACGCACGTCGTCGACGGCCCAGCACTGACCTTCCTGAATCATCAGCACTTCATCCTGCCAGCTTTGACTGCCCTGTTTTAAATCGACGCGCAGAGGAATATTGCGGGCATCGCGGTTTGGGATAGTTGAGGCGCTGGCTACGCTGGCGCTATCGGCCGGGGTCGTCGAGCTGGAGAAGAGGTTCGATTGCAGCAGCGAGCTGCGCGAGGGATCCTGGCGGGCATCGTTTAACAGCCTGGCCAGATCGTCGCTGAGATAAGGTCGCAGGGCCGCCAGGTCGTTGTTCCGATGCTGGATCTGATAATCGTAGAATTTCTGTGCTACCTCATCCGGCCCACCTTCGATGCAGGCCCCGCTGCGGGTGCCATTATCTTTATAGGCGGGCGTGACGGTGGTACAGGCACTCAGCGCGAGCGCGCACGGGATAATAAAAGCAACGAGTTTGTAGCGCATGATGATTTCCTTATAAGCTCACTACGTTATTAGTTTCTGTTCAAGCATAGCGTACTGGTTCCGGAATGCGCTTGACTCTTAGAGCTCAGGCAATACATTTTTTCCCCACGGTCTATTTGTGCCCATGCGTTGTCCGCGATAATGCTATTTCTTATCATCGATGGCACGCTATTTATTCTCGCCAATACAATCTGTTTTTTACGTAAAAGTAAATTTATATATCTGGTTAAATGCTAAATAAGCAGTAGGGATAGTGTTTATATTTAGATTAAAAGAGGCTGTCAGCACAACGGGATTATTCGTGTTAAATAACTTTATAGCAAATGTTAAGGCCCGATTATGGGCGAAGTTTTTACCTCGCTTTGTGGCAAAAAACGACCGGCTGGGGGAACCGTATGACTATTATGCGGTACATTTTGCCGATGCTGGCAGGCAGCGCTATCGGCTGATTGGATTCAATGGTTGCGACGTCCACGTTGAGCGTTTAGCCCTGTCGGCATCTGATGATGTGCAAACGGAAAAGTTACCCGTTTCCCGTATTCTCGGGATGGAAAGCGAAATTGTGCACTATAAAAAATATGGCAAAATCATATCGGAATCTATATTTTATTACGCCATTAACTATTATCTGCATATCGTCGATAGCAAAATTTTTCTTTTAAAAGGGAAGGGGGCTGTTGTTTCCACATTCTTCCGGGAGCGTGAACTCAAAAGTCAGGAACGTATATTTTTATTGCGTTTAATCATGAATGAGTTCGTGAGGCGGCGCCCGTCAGACCCCGCGGCAGGTCTCACTGTGGATGAGGTGATTGAACTTCTCTACGGCAGGCTGTGGTATAAACATATCCGCAATGAGTCATTCCAGTATAAAGTCACGCTGCTGATGGAATCGCTTGCCCTTTCAGGTGAGCTGGCCGAAGAGCGTGGCCGCTATATTGTGCAGGGCAAGGCGATTACCACGCTGGTCGAGTATGAAAAAGAACAGCGCCACGCCCGGCAGCAGGAAAAAATTCAGCGAAATATGGTCCGCCTGATGCTGCTTATTACCGCCGCGACGGTATTGATTACCCTGGCATTACTCGGGCTGGCTGGCGTTATCGATTTACATAAAATATGGCAGGATATTTTGCAGATTAAGCCGGTACGTTTCTTATTCAAGCTGATTTAACGACCGGAGAATATCGCCCGATGCGCAGTTGCCGCGGGCGATATTTTGCGTCAGAACCGGTAGCTGTAGTTCATGCTGGCAAACCACAGGTAGGGATGATCGTAATCACCGGCGACAACAGCCGGTGTTTTCACCTGCCCGGACTGCATATGCAAACAGGAGACCGCGATGCCAATATTGCTGGCTGGCGTTATCTGATATTGCGCGCCGGCGGCAAAGCGCCACTCGTCGCCTGTCGGCATCGACAGAGCAATATCGCTTTGTGAATCATAAACCGTACTGTCGAAGCCCACCCCGGCGTTCAGGCGCCACTGTTCGGTTGGGCGATACTGAACGCCAGACGCGGTGTGCCAGGCGTCTTTCAGGCGATTCTGTTTATCACTTTGCCGCCCTGCGACGGTCACTTGCGGGCTGCCAAACTGGCTCCAGTCCTGCCAGCCGAGGTCACCCATCACCGACCACTGCTTATTGATGTCATGCACAAGGCTAAACATAATTTGTTGAGGGGCGCGTACCTGTGCCGAAATGGGTAGGTCATAGGTGGTATTTTCCGGCCTCGAGAGGCGGGCTTTGCCATCGATTTTAAAGTCGTAGTCGGTCTTACTGTTCCAGGTGATGCCGGCGCGAGTTTGCTCGGTCAACTGCATCAGCAGCCCCAGTCGATAGCTCATCGCCCAATCGTTGTCTTTATCTTTTTGATCGCTGCCTTCGACGTCGCGCGTCAGGCTCAGATAGCCGTAATTCAGGTTGGCGGAGGCGCCGATTGAGAGGCGATCGTTAAGCTTGTATGCCAGGGACGGGCTCAGGGTCATGGCGACCATGGTGCTTTTCTTAATCAGACGATCTCCGGCCCAGTTGCCAAAATCGATGCCTGAGCCGTAATTACCGTATAAACCCAGGCCGGCATAGAGATCATCATCGATTTTTTGCGCATAGAAACCGCTGGCGCCAGGAAACAAATTCATCACGTTTCCCGGACTGCTTCGACCGTTTTCATCGTTTAACTGATAAGAGATATCGCCGCCCATGACCTGCATTCCCCCGGTAAACATGTGATCCGGCAGGCGGGTCATTCCCGCAGGGTTGGTGACGATAGTGGAGGCATCCTGCGCCCGCGCCTCCTGACCGGCTCCCGCCAGACCGACATCTTCCGTACCGATTTCATAAAAATAGAGCGCACTCGCGTGCGAAAAACTGGAACAGACCAACCCAGAGAGGATCAATACGACCTTTTTCATTTGCCACCTGCAATGCTGTAAATTTTAGTCTTGTTTTTATGCCCGATAAGTATCGCCAACCCGCCTGCGGCAGAATGAATTTCTGTTTTTAAATATCATTTCGCTGCATGGTGTCAGAAGAATTTCGCCGGGATTTAAAATATGTAGATCTGAATTTGAGTGTGCTGGCCGTGCGCGGGGCGCTATTTAATAATGATATGTAGGGGCTGTAAATATAAATGCTATCTAAAAATAAACCTTGTCATAAATACAAAAGGGGTAATATCGCCATTTGGCGATATTACCCCTTCAGAAAGAAAGATTAATTATTTTTTCTTATAAATATTGGCAGAAACATGAAGTTTCTTGTCGGTGTTGCCAGAAGACAGAACGACAACATCAGCACCTTTTTCTTCAGCTTTTTTCAGCAGCTCTGCACGCGCATCGCTAGGAGCGGTCTGGCCTGTAGAGGAAATGGTACCCACTTTTTGATACTGGGTCTGCACTTTTGCGAAATCTTCTTTGGACAAAATTTCCGCAGAGAATGCGTTTGCGGTTAAAAACAATGCTGCACCTGCCACTAAAGCTGCATATTTCATATTTTTAATCTCCATTGTTTAACTTGCTATCATCATGCCCTTGTTTTAACTAACCAATGAGCGGCACCAGATTGAATCAAGTGAATTTTTTTTTCAAGCTAAATACTACAAAACTATGATCCTTAACTTGTGAACTCATAAGGAAAAGATGACTCCAGGGTTATGATTTGTGTCGTCATTTTTAAAAAGGGCCGTTAAGACTTTACTTAATCTCATTTTAAACAGTGGTTAGTATAAATTTACCTTATGTATTACTGCGGTGAAATGTGAAAAATGGTACCGGCAGACAGCGTTGAGTTGATGGTTTATCATGAGTCAAGCCGCTATCGACACTGGCGGAAGGTGGTTTATATAAGGATCTGACTGATGGCCCGACTCACCGTAGGTTGGGGGATTGCCTCCCGATGAAACGTTCTGGACTTATCGCGCTCTTACTGCTGCTGGCCGGTTGTAGCGCAGAAAAAGGGATTATTGACTGCGACGGTTACCAGCTCGATACTCGCCATCCGGCGCAGGCAGCCTACCCGAGAGTGAAAGTATTAGTCATTCACTATACCGCCGATGACTTTGACGTCTCCCTGGCGACTCTGACGGACAATCAGGTCAGCTCCCACTACCTGATCCCCCAGCAGCCGCCGCTGTATCAGGGCAAACCGCGGATTTGGCAGCTGGTGCCGGAACAAGATTTGGCCTGGCATGCCGGAATTAGCTTCTGGCGCGGCAGTACGCGTATTAACGATACCTCGATCGGCATTGAACTGGAGAACCGCGGCTGGCAGAAGAGCGCGGGGGTGAAAAGCTTTACACCGTTTAGCCCGGCGCAGATTAATGCGCTGATTCCGTTGGCAAAAGATATTATTGCCCGCTACCACATTGCGCCGCAAAACGTGGTTGCCCACGCCGATATTGCCCCGCAGCGTAAGGACGACCCCGGGCCGTTATTCCCATGGCGGCAGCTGGCTGGGCAAGGTATTGGCGCGTGGCCGGATGCCAGCCGGGTGGCGTTTTATCTCAACGGTCGGCCATCGTATCAACCGGTTGATAGCGCTGAACTGCTGGATACGCTCTCTCGCTATGGCTATCAGGTCACCCCGGAGATGACTCCCGCGCAACAGAAACGGGTCATTATGGCCTTTCAGATGCACTTCCGCCCGGCGCGCTGGGATGGCGTCGCCGATGCTGAAACCCAGGCCATCGCCGATGCGCTGCTGGAAAAGTATGGCCAGGGATAACCTGAGGCTAGCGGTGTAATTTGCCGTGGTCTTTCAGCCAGGCGGCGGTGCGAATAATGCCGTCATCCAGCGTGACCACCGGCTGATAACCCAGCTCTTGCTGAGCGCGGGAGATATCGAGGGTAAAATCAAAGTTCAGCTTGGAGACGCCGTAGTGGGTAAAGGCGGGTTCCCTGGCGGACTTATTGCCAAAATGCTCCATACTGCGGGCGATAATATCCAGCATCGGGTAGGGCACTGAGCGGATCCGGCATTTAATGCCCAGTTCATCAATCAGCTTCTGCACGATGCTGTTCAGCGTACGCGGTTCGCCGTTGGTGATATTCCAGGCGCGGCCGGAGGGCAGATGATCGCACTGTGGCTGGCTGGCGAGCCACATCGCATGTACCGCATTTTCATAATAGGTCATATCAACCAGCGCGCTGCCGCCGCGCGGCAGCAGAACGCTACCGTAGTGCTGCATCATTTGCGCCAGGCGAGGAATAAACACTTTGTCATGGGCGCCGAACAGGCTTTGCGGACGCAGAATGGTAAAGCGGGTATTGGGGTTCGCCTGGGCCAGCAGATGAATGACCTCTTCGCTGGCCGCCTTGCTGCGGGCAAATTCATTGGCGAAACGCTGCGGGCGGAAATCTTCCTGCACATCGCGATGATGGTGATAATCGAAATAGAGCGACGGGGAGGAGATATGAACGAAATTACGCACGCCCCAGGCAACGGCCCACTCTCCGAGACGGCGGGTAGCCCGCACGTTAGCGAGATCAAAAGCCTGCTGTGTACCCCAGGGAGAGGTAAAGCTTGAACAGTGCCACAGGGTATCGATACCGGCGAGCATCACTTTGGCCTGCGAAGAAACCAGTTCGGTTAAATCAGCAGGCACAAACTCGGCGCCCATTTTGCTCAGAAGCTTGCCCATCGCTTCATTACGCCCGGTGGCTCTGACGCTGATGCCTTGATGGCGCAGATATTCCACCGCGTTGCGGCCTAATCCGCTGGTCGCACCGGTAACCAGTACCTTCATATCAACCTACTGTCCCAGAAAAGAATTTCGTGCGCATTTTTCCGTGATTCTCCTCATGATGCAATGAGAATGATGAAAGAATGCCACACATACTGCCTATTTGCCTGTGATTTGTTCGGCCAGCCGGGCAATGCGTCGCGCCATGCCGCGAAAGATAAACAGATGCGCCGGGATCATCAGCAGCCAATAGAACAGCCCGGGCATGCCGTGAGGATGCCACCAGGCGCGGACATCCAGCTCGCGGCGATCGCCTTTATCTCTCAGCGTAAAACTCAGGCGCCCAAGACCCGGCGCTTTCATGCCGAATAATAAGGTTAGCTGCTTTTCCGGTTCGACGATAATGACCTTCCAGCTGTCCACCGTATCCCCGGTCTGTAGGCTGGCGCGATCGGGACGACCTTTCGCCAGCCGGTGGCCGACCAGCAGGTCCATCGCCCCGCGGATCTGCCACAGAATATTGCCAAAGAAGTAACCCTCTTTGCCGCCGATTTGATTGACCACCTGCCACAGCGCCGCCGCGCTGGCATGGGTGCTGACCGTACAACCGGCCTGTTTAGGGTAGTAGCCATACTCCGGCCGCCAGCGGGCAAACGCCTGGGCGTCATAGCCCCAGTCGCTGGAGTTGGCGAGCTGCTCTTCCTCTTTTAGCGTGCGGCGCACCGCTTCATCAAAGGAGATCAGCGTCTGGGGGATCAGCGCTCGCAGGGCGCGATCGTCGGCGATCAGATCGTGTTTTAATCCCTGAATCAATGCCCGGGCGATAGTGGGAGGCACCGACGTAATCACGTTGAGAAACCACACCGAAATCCAGCGGGTGGGAAAGGGGATCGGGATTAACAGGCGATGTTTGCCGCTAACCGCCATAAAGCGAGTGAACTGCTGCTGGTAGCTTAAGACTTCTGGTCCGGCGGCTTCCAGTACGCGATGAACGCGGGTCGGATGGTGAAGGAGTTGCACCAGATAATAGAGCAGGTTTTCCAGAGCGACAGGCGTCGTTCGCGAGCGAACCCAGCGCGGTGGCGTCAGGACCGGCAGGTTGTAGACCATATCGCGCATCACTTCGAAAGCGGCGGAACCGGCGCCGATGATAATTCCCGCCCGCAGTTCGGTGACCGGGACGGCGGATTCCCGCAGAATGTCGGCGGTGATTTGCCTGGCGCGCAGATGATCCGATTGTTCAGCTTCCGGCGCCTGCAGGGAGCTGAGAAAAATCAGCTGCCGGACCGGCGTAGCGCGCAGGGCATCGCGAACGTTGACCGCGACCCGGCGTTCGTGCGCAATAAAATCGCCGCCTTCACCCATCCCGTGCACCAGATAATAAACGGTATCCACCTGCGCCAGCAGGGCGGAAAGCCCCTGCGGCTGGTTAAGATCGAGCGGATGGCAGCTTACGCCCGGGAGATTGAGCTTCTGCAGCCTGTCGACATGGCGTGCCGCCGCCAGCACCGGGTAACCCTGCTCGCTTAATGCCTGCACCAGATGCTGGCCGATATAGCCGCTGGCGCCGAGTACCAGAATTCGTTGCGCCACGCCGCTCTCCTTAGCGTTGCAAAAATGCCTGCCAGTGGCCGACGACGTCCGTAAGCTGCTGGCGGCTGACATCCAGATGGGTCACCAGGCGCACGATCGGCGAGGCATTGATCAGCACGCCGCGCTGCTGCATAAATGCGCCCAGCGCTTCGGCGTGTTCTTCCCCCACGCGGACAAACAACATGTTGGTATCATGTCGGGTCACGTCGGCGCCAATTGCGCTGAGCTGCCCGGCCATCCACGCCGCATTGTCGTGGTCCTCTTTTAACCGTTGGACGTTGTTTTGCAGGGCATAAAGGCCTGCCGCCGCCAGAATACCGGCCTGGCGCATGCCGCCGCCGACCATTTTCCGCCAGCGGGTGGCGCGGCGAATGTACTCGTGGCTACCGACCAGCAGCGAGCCGACCGGCGTGCCCAATCCTTTAGAAAGACAGATAGTAAAAGAATCGCAATACCGGGCGATATCCCGCAGCTCACAATCGTATTCCACGACCGCATTGAAGATACGCGCGCCGTCAACGTGCAGCGCCAGATTGCGCTCGCGGGTAAATTGCCAGGCCTCTTTGAGATAGTCGCGCGGCAGAACCTTACCATTATGGGTGTTTTCAAGGCTCAGCAGGCGAGTTGGGGCAAAGTGGATATCGTCAGGTTTAATCTTCGCGGCAACTTTATCCAGCGGCAGGGTGCCGTCGGCGGCGGCGTCTATCGGCTGCGGCTGAATGCTACCCAGCACTGCCGCTCCGCCCGCTTCATACAGATAGTTATGCGCGCCCTGGCCGACGATATACTCTTCGCCGCGTTGGCAGTGGCTCAGCAGGCCGACCAGATTAGCCTGAGTACCGGTGGGCAGGAACAGCGCGGCTTCTTTACCGGCCAGCTGTGCGGCGTAGCGCTGAAGTTCATTTACCGTCGGGTCGTCACCATACACGTCGTCTCCGACCGGGGCGGCCATCATCGCCTCCAGCATGGCGGGTGATGGGCGGGTTACGGTATCACTGCGTAAATCTATCACGGCATTTCCTTCTGGGTAGCTCATCCCGCAGGCAGTTGCTGGGGCGCGACTTTTCTGACCCCGGCGACAGGCGTGGTGCTGTCGTCGGGGATGTTCGGGCGCGCCGCATCACGGCATCAGGCATGATTTCAGGTATTAACTAAAAGAATGTTTTACCTGAGCCAGTTGGTTTTCGCCAGTTCGATTACCTCATCGCCGCGTCCGCTGATAATGGCACGTAGCATGTACAGACTAAATCCTTTGGCCTGCTCCAGTTTGATCTGCGGCGGAATGGCCAGCTCCTCTTTGGCGACGACAACATCCACCAGTACCGGGCCATCGGTACTAAACGCGGTCTGTAACGCGCTATCGACCTCGCTGGCTTTTTCGACGCGGATCCCGGTGATCCCGCAGGCTTCAGCAATGCGGGCGAAATTCGTGTCGTGCAATTCGGTGCCGTCGGTCAGATAGCCTCCGGCTTTCATTTCCATTGCCACGAAGCCGAGGACGCTATTGTTAAAAATGATAATTTTCACCGGCAGCTTCATCTGCGCCAGCGAAAGGAAGTCGCCCATCAACATGCTGAAACCGCCGTCGCCGCACATCGCCACCACCTGGCGATCCGGCGCTGTCGCCTTGGCGCCAATCGCCTGCGGCATGGCGTTAGCCATCGAACCGTGGTTAAACGACCCGATCAGGCGGCGTCTGCCGTTCATTTTCAGATAGCGGGCGGCCCAGACGGTTGGCGTCCCGACGTCGCAGGTGAAAATCGCGTCGTCGGCGGCAAATTGGCCGATCTGTTGCGCCAGATACTGCGGATGAATGGCTTTGTCGCTTGGTTTCGCCAGATCATCGAGCCCTTTACGCGCTTCGCGGTAGTGCTCAAGGGCTTTATCCAGAAACGCGCGGTCGGTTTTCTCTTCCAGATGCGGCAGCAGCGCAGCGAGCGTGGATTTAATATCGCCGACCAGCGCCATATCGACTTTGCTGTGGGCGCCGATGCTGCCGGGGTTGATATCAATCTGGATAATTTTGGCGTCGGTGGGGTAGAAGGCCCGGTAGGGGAACTGGGTGCCAAGAAGCACCAGGGTATCGGCATTCATCATGGTATGGAAACCCGAGGAGAAGCCAATCAGTCCGGTCATCCCGACATCATAGGGATTATCATACTCAACGTGCTCTTTGCCACGCAGGGCATGGACGACAGGGGCCTTTAATTTGGCGGCAAACTGGACCAGCTCGGCGTGCGCGCCGGCGCAGCCGCTGCCGCACAGCAGGGCGATATTACTGGAGTAGCGCAGGACCTGCGCCAGCTTTTTGATCTCTTCTTCCGGCGGCGTAACCGTCGGCAGCGGCGCAGCGTACCAGTGCGTGCTGGCGTTCTCCGGCGCGGCTTTCAGCGCCACGTCGCCGGGCAGCACCACCACCGATACGCCACGGTTAATCACCGCTTTGCGCATCGCTATTGCCAGCACCTGCGGGATTTGCTCTGGCGTGGAGACCAGCTCGCAATAGTGGCTGCATTCGCGGAACAGCTCCTGCGGATGGGTTTCCTGGAAATAGCCGCTGCCGATTTCACTGGAGGGAATATGGGCGGCGATAGCCACCACCGGAACGTGGTTGCGATGGCAGTCAAAAAGGCCGTTGATCAGATGGAGGTTACCCGGGCCGCACGAACCTGCGCAAACCGCCAGTTCACCGGTTAACTGCGCTTCGGCGCCTGCCGCAAAGGCGGCGACCTCTTCATGTCGGGTGGGCATCCAGGCAATGGTGCCCATCCGGTTCAGGCTATCGCTCAGTCCGTTGAGGGAATCGCCGGTGACGCCCCAAATGCGTTTTACGCCGGCCTGTTCAAGAGTTTTTGCTATGTATGCCGCCACAGTTTGCTTCATGGTTCTCCATCTCCTTTTTGTGATAACGCTTACAAGCTTAGATGAAACTGACCGTTCCGCCCGCCCGTTCCCCTCATTTTCCGCTGGTTTATTGTTCGCAAATCCCGCATATTCTGTCGACACACCAGACGGTAAACAGGAATCATTTCAAATGGTTAAATCGCTGTTAAGTTCTGTTAATAAAATGTTATCGAATGATGATGTCGGCAAACTCTTGTTACGACTTGCGGTGGGTGGGCTGATGCTGTTTCACGGGTTGCATAAGCTTTTTGCCGGCGTGGACGGCATTAGCGGCATGCTGGTGGCCAAAGGATTGCCCGGTTTTATCGCGTATGGCGTGCTGGTGGGGGAGGTGGTTGCGCCTTGTCTGCTGATTCTGGGGATCCTTACCCGCCCGGCGGCGCTGGTGCTGGCGTTTACGATGATCGTGGCGTGGCTGATGGTGGGAATGGGCGAAACCGGGTCGCTGGATAAAACCGGGGCCTGGGCAATTGAGAGCCTGGTCTATTTCTTTACTGGCGCGCTGGCGATTGCCTGTCTTGGGGCGGGGCGTTTCTCGGTGGCGGGAAACTCGGTCTGGCGGTGAAGAACGGCCGGATGGCGCTGCGCTTATCCGGCCTACCGCGACTCTCACAGGCCCGGTCAGCGTTAGCGCCACCGGGCATTTTTGTCGGGGGCTCGGTGTTTACCCGACCTACAAAACGACCGCTGCTCTCGTAGGTCGGGTACCTCTACGATCAGGCGAGAACCAGATCCCCCTGCGGATGGCAGGAGCAGGCCAGTACGTAGCCGTCAGCGATTTCTGCATCGGTCAGCGTCATGGTGCTGCTGACCGTGTAATCGCCGGAAACCACTTTGGTCTTGCAGCAGCCGCATACACCCGCGCGACAGGCGACGGTCACCGGCACCTGGTTGCTTTCCAGCGCCTCCAGCAGCGTAGTACCGACCGGCGCATAAAACGCCTTCGCCGGCTGCAGTTTGGTGAACTTCAGTCCGTCGGTGGCCGCTTGCGCAACCGGCGTAAAGAACTTCTCTTTAAAGAAGCGCGTCACGCCAAGGGCGGTCACTTCCTGCTCCACCCAATCCATATAGGGCGCAGGTCCGCAGGTCATTACCGTACGGGTTGCGAGGTCCGGCACGCTTTTCAGTAACTCCGTGGTCAGACGCCCGGCGACAAAACCGTGAGTGGCGTTATTTTCCGCCACCAGCGTCACCGGGTACTGCCGCCACTCATCGGCGAAAATCACATCCTGAGGCGAGCGAATATTGTAAATCACCTGCACATCGGCCTGCGGACGATATTTTGCCAACCAGCGGCGCATCGACATAATCGGCGTAACGCCGCAGCCGGCGGCCAGCATCAGAAACTTGTCTTCCGCCTTATCTTCACAGGTGAACTCACCCATCGCGTCGGACAGCCAGAGATAATCCCCGCGTTTGAGCTCACGGGTCAGCCACTGTGAGCCGGCTCCCTCGTCAATCCGGCGAACGGTCAGCGTAATATATTCGCTGACCCCCGGCGTCGACGAAAGGGTGTAAGCGCGCAGCGTCTCTGCCGAATTGCGTACGCTTACTAGCGCGTACTGCCCGGCACGGTACGGATAATAGTCGTGGCAGAGCAACGAAATCGTCCAGACATCCGGCGTTTCCTGATGGATGTGATGAACCTGCATCCGCCACGGGCACTGATGGGTTGGCATGGTCATTCTCTTACTCCTTACGCGCTCAGCAGCTGCTGCATATCTTCTTCGACGGTGGTCACTGAACGCAGACCGAACTTCTCATTGAGAATTGCCAGCAGGTCCGGCGTGAAGAAGCCTGGCGCGGTCGGGCCGGTCACGATGTTCTTCACCCCCAGCGAAAGCAGGGTCAGCAGAATAACAATCGCTTTTTGCTCAAACCAGGAGAGCACCAGAGAGAGCGGGAGATCGTTGACGCCGCAGCCCAGTTTCTCCGCCAGGGTGACCGCCAGAATAATCGCCGAGTAGGCGTCGTTGCACTGACCGGCATCGACCAGACGCGGCAGGCCTTCGATATCGCCGAAGTCCAGTTTGTTAAAGCGGTATTTACCGCAGGCCAGGGTCAGGATCAGGCAATCATCCGGGACGCTGGTGGCGAAATCGGTGAAGTAGTTACGTTCGCCGCGCGCACCGTCGCAGCCGCCGACCAGGAAGATATGGCGCAGTTTTTCACGGCTGACCAGGTCGATAAGGGTATCCGCGGCGCCCAACAGCGTCTGGCGACCGAAGCCGACGGTGATCAGGTGCGGAATTTCGCTGTACGGGAAGCCCGCCATCTGCTGTGCCTGAGCGATAACCGGAGCAAAATCATCCCCCTCGAGGTGATTGACGCCCGGCCAGCCGACAATGCTGCGGGTCCAGATACGGTCATCATAGGCGCCAACGGTCGGGTCGATAATGCAGTTCGAGGTCATCACGATAGGACCTGGGAAGCGGGCAAACTCTACCTGCTGATTTTGCCAGCCGCTGCCGTAGTTACCGATCAGATGTTTGAATTTACGCAGTTCCGGATAGCCGTGCGCCGGCAGCATTTCACCGTGGGTATAGACGTTGACGCCGGTGCCTTCGGTTTGTTGCAGCAGATTGTAGAGATCTTTCAGGTCGTGGCCGGAGATCAGGATGCACTTGCCTTCGGTCGCTTTGACGTTGACCTGAGTCGGGGTCGGGTGGCCATATTTAGTGGTTTCACCGGCATCCAGAATGCTCATCACTTTGAAGTTCATCTGGCCGATTTCCATCGAGCACTCCAGCAGCGCGTTCAGATCGGCGGGCCAGGTGCCTAACCAGGCCATGATTTTGTGGTACTGCGCATAGATGTCATTGTCATACTGACCGAGAACGTGCGCGTGCTCCATATAGGCTGCTGCACCTTTCAGGCCGTACAGACAGAGCAGACGTAGGCCGAGAATGTTCTCGCCAATAGCCGCTTTGTCTTTGTTGGGGGTAAAGTCCGCCGCCTGGCGCTGCAGATCGCCGAGATCGTCGCTCACCAGCTGCAGATTGGCCATCGGGTTATCGACGCTGGCGGTCGCATCAACGCTCAGGCACTGCGCTTTCAGCGCGTCGCGCATAGCAATCGCTTCACGCGCGTAGCCAACAATCCGCGGGGAGTCGAAGTTAACGTTGGTCAACGTGGAGAAAAATGCGCGCGGGGCAAAATTATCAACATCATGATTGATGATGCCATATTCACGGGCCTTTACCGCCCATGCAGACAGACCTTGTAGGGAAGCAATCAGCAGATCCTGGAGATCGGACGTTTCGGCCGTTTTACCGCACATACCCTGCGCGTAAGAGCAGCCGTTCCCTGCCGGGGTACGGATGGTTTGTTCACATTGCACACAAAACATGGTCACACCTTTTTTAAAGTTATATTTGAGATACATGTTTAAGGTTATGCCGGTAAAAGAAGGGAGAAAAGGTATTTCTGATACAATTTAAAGGGAGATTGATTTAGCGCAAATTTGGCCGCGGCGGGCTACCGCCACGGAGGTATAGATCGAGACCAGGACGATGCGCCCCCGGGACGCGGCGAATATCGTCGCCGGAGGCAGAGTGCGGGCGCTAAGTGCCTCAGGCCGAGAAGAGGGCGATCAGCACCGGCACCAGCAGGCTCAGAACAAAACCGTGGACGATAGCGGCAGGGACAATCTCGACGCCGCCGGAACGCTGTAAAACCGGCAGAGTAAAGTCCATTGAGGTGGCGCCGCATAGCCCTAATGCCGTGGAACGACTGCGGCGAACCAGGCCCGGGATCAACATGATGGCCAGCAGCTCGCGGGAAAGGTCGTTGAAGAATGCGGCGCTGCCGATGACCGGCCCAAAGGATTCCGTCATCAGGATCCCGGAGAGCGAATACCAGCCGAACCCGGAGGCCATGGCCAGACCGGTCTTCAGCGGCAGGTCGAGAATAAAGGCGTTAATCACGCCGCCGACTAATGAACTCACCGTGACGACCACCGCCACAATCATGCCGCGACGATTAAGGACTATTTGCCGTAAGGTCATTCCGTTATTCCGCAGCTGAATACCAATCAGGAACAGCAGGAAGATCAGCGTATATTCGCTCGCCTCGGTGGCATGCTGTAAAAATGACAAACCGCTCAGACCAATCAGGAAACCAATAAGCACCACGCCGCACAGCTGCAGGGATTCCATGGCCATTGCGACGCGCGAAGGTAATTTCTCCTGCCGGTGCTGGTGGCGCCACGGCATTTTCTGCTCGAGCCACATTAATGCGCCAATATTACACAGCAGAATAACAATCACGCTGACCACAGCATAATGAAGAATGGACAGCAGGTTGCTGGAGAGATTGTCGAGGAAGGCGAGACTAATCCCCATGAAAAAGAGGATCACGTAGACAATCCAGCTCAACAGTCGCGCAATAAGTTTTAGTGCTGAAGGGTGACGCAGAGGAATAAGGTAGCCGGCAACCAATGGCAGCAGAATGATTAATAATCCCGAAAACATGAACGATCTGGTCCTTGCAGAATGAGGTGAGCGCCACTGACACTACCCAAATCAGAGAACCGAGTAAAGCTGTGCCTGAAAAGAAAGGCCCGGCATTGCCAGGCCTTGCGTGAAACCAGATAAACGATTAATCGCGTTTTTCCAGCAGAGTACGATACAGCACGCCGCCGAGGATACCGCCGATAACAGGCATCACCCAGAATAACCACAGCTGCTGCAGCGCCCAACCCCCCTGGAAAATCGCCACGGCGGTGCTTCGTGCCGGGTTAACAGAGGTATTGGTGACCGGGATGCTGATCAGGTGAATTAAGGTCAGCGCCAGGCCAATCGCAATCGGCGCAAAACCGGCCGGTGCGTTTTTATCCGTTGCGCCATGAATCACCAGCAGGAAGCCGCAGGTCAGGACAATTTCAATCACAATGGCGGAGAGCATGGAGTAGCCGCCCGGCGAGTGTTCCCCGAAGCCGTTGGAAGCAAAGCCGCTGGCTGCGGCATCAAAGCCGGCTTTACCGCTGGCAACCACATACAGAACGGCAGCGGCAATAATACCGCCAACAACCTGGGCGATAATATAGCCAATAACGTCCTTCGCCGGGAAACGACCGCCGGCCCACAGACCTAAAGTCACCGCCGGGTTGAAGTGCCCGCCGGAAATATGACCGACGGCAAATGCCATGGTTAATACAGTTAAACCGAAGGCTAAAGCCACCCCGGCAAACCCAATTCCCAGTTCCGGGAAGGCTGCGGCAAGTACTGCGCTACCGCAGCCACCAAACACGAGCCAGAATGTACCAAAGCATTCCGCTGCTAATTTTCTGAACATAACCACCTCAAAAGAATAATGTTAATGGGCACAGACTTTTGTGCCGATCTTTATTTATCGACGTAAAGGATAACGATAAAAATAAAGCGACGCTATTTTATGGACGATCGTCATCCTGCGGCTAGCTAAATAACTAGATCTAATTTGATTTAGGGCAATGTGATCTTAATCCTTGCACCATTGGTGATTGCACAAAAGTGTAGAACAAAAATAATAAAAATAACCACTTTAGCGGATGAATTATTTCCAAAATAAATAGCACGGTTAATAATCATAACCTGGACATTATCATTCGTCGGCGCGAGGCCGCGTTTAGGCCGGTAGTGTCATGTTTACGCATGTATCGCTATACTGCTGATTATTGAAGGAGAAAGTGGTTACTGAGCGGAGGAGATATGCATCTTGAGCGGGTAGAAATCGTCGGTTTTCGCGGCATCAATCGTTTATCGCTGATGCTGGAGCAAAATAACGTTCTGATCGGCGAGAATGCATGGGGTAAATCCAGTCTGCTGGATGCGCTGACGCTACTGCTTTCGCCTGAATTTGAGCTCTATCACTTCGTGCGCGATGATTTCTGGTTTCCGCCGGGCGATGTCCAGGGACGTGAACATCATCTGCATATCATCTTGACCTTCCGCGAGAATGAGCCCGGCCATCATCGGGTGCGCCGTTTCCGTCCGCTGAGCGATTGCTGGGTACCCTGCGAGGATGGCTATCAGCGCATTTTTTATCGCCTGGAAGGCGAACTGACCGATGATAACAGCGTCATGACGCTGCGCAGCTTTATCAACAGTAAAGGCGAGGCGCTAACGCTGGACGATATTGACGAAATGGTGCGCCACCTGGTGCGGCTGATGCCGGTTCTGCGTCTGCGCGATGCGCGCTTTATGCGGCGCATTCATAATGATGCCGTTCCGCACTCGCCGCAGATTGAGATAACCGCTCGCCAGCTGGATTTTCTCTCCCGCGAGCTGGTGAGTCACCCGCAAAATTTAACCGATAGTCAGATACGCCAGGGGCTATCGGCTATGGTGCAGCTGCTGGAACACTATTTTGCCGAGCAGAGTAGCGCGCAATCTCGTCACCGCCTGATGCGTCGCCACTCGCATGACGAACAGCGCAGCTGGCGCTACCTGGATATTATCAACCGGATGATTGATAAGCCCGGCGGCCGCAGCCATCGGGTGATCCTGCTTGGTCTGTTTTCAACCCTGCTACAGGCAAAAGGGACGGTGAGGCTCGACCGCGATGCGCGGCCTCTGCTGCTGATTGAAGACCCGGAAACACGTCTGCATCCAATTATGCTGTCGGTCGCCTGGCATTTACTCAATTTGCTGCCGCTGCAACGCGTCACAACCACCAATTCCGGCGAGCTCCTGTCGTTGACGCCGGTGGAACAGGTCTGCCGGCTGGTGCGCGAATCCTCGCGCGTGTCGGCCTGGCGGCTTGGTCCTGGGGGAATGAATGCAGAAGACAGCCGGCGCATCGCTTTTCACATTCGGTTTAACCGCTCCTCCTCACTGTTTGCCCGCTGCTGGCTGCTGGTTGAAGGGGAGACTGAGACCTGGGTGATAAACGAACTGGCCCGGCAGTGTGGGCATCATTTTGATGCTGAAGGGGTCAAGGTCATTGAATTTGCTCAGTCGGGCCTGAAGCCGCTGATCAAGTTTGCCCGTCGGATGGGGATTCAATGGCACGTGCTGGTCGACGGCGATGAGGCGGGGAAAAAATATGCGGCGACGGTTCGTAGCCTGCTCAATGATGACCGCGATCTTGAACGCGATCACCTGACCACGCTTCCGGCGCTGGACATGGAACACTTTATGTATCGCCAGGGCTTTAACGATGTTTATCATCGGGTGGCGCAGCTACCGGCGAATGTGCCGATGAATATGCGACGGGTGATTACCAAGGCGATTCACCGCTCGTCAAAACCGGATCTGGCCATTGAGGTGGCGATGGAGGCCGGGCGCCGCGGCGTGGAGTCGGTGCCGACGCTGTTGAAGAAAATGTTCTCCCGCGTGCTGTGGCTGGCGCGCGGTCGCGCGGACTAAGTGTGGTGACAATAAGAATGATTCAAATTTAGCGTTATGTTTTTACCCGCTGCGGATAGAATCACCCCCTGGCTCTGCGAGTTAAAACATCAGGAATTTTTATGAAGCTCAATGGAAAACGCAGGAAAGTCTGGTGGCTGCTGGTCGTTGTCGTGCTGGCGCTGGCCTTCTGGGGATGGCGGATACTCAATGCACCGCTGCCGCAGTATCAGACATTAGTGGTGCGTAAAGGCGATTTACAGCAGAGCGTGCTGGCCACCGGCAAACTGGACGCGCTGCGCAAAGTCGATGTCGGGGCGCAGGTGAGCGGCCAGTTAAAAACGCTGCGCGTGAATATTGGCGACAAGGTTCAGAAAGATCAGCTGCTGGGGGTGATTGACCCCGAGCAGGCGCAAAACCAGATCAAAGAAGTCGACGCGACGCTGATGGAACTGCGCGCCCAGCTGAATCAGGCTCGCGCTGAACGCCAGCTTGCCGCGGTCACCCTGGCTCGCCAGCAGCAGCTGGCCCAACGTCAGCTGGTTTCCCGCCAGGAGCTGGATACGGCGGCTACGGATTTGGCGGTGAAAGAGGCGCAGATCGGCACCATCGAGGCGCAGATAAAGCGTAATCAGGCGACGCTGGATACCGCAAAAACCAACCTCGACTACACGCGGATTCTGGCACCGATGTCCGGTGAAGTGACGCAAATTACCACCCTGCAGGGGCAAACGGTGATTGCCGCCCAGCAGGCACCCAATATTCTGACCCTGGCCGATCTCAGTACGATGCTGGTCAAAGCTCAGGTATCTGAGGCGGACGTGATTCACCTTCGTCCGGGGCAAAAAGCCTGGTTTACCGTACTCGGCGACCCACTGACCCGCTACGAGGGGAGCCTGAAGGATATTTTACCCACCCCGGAAAAAGTCAACGACGCCATTTTCTATTATGCCCGCTTTGAAGTGCCGAATCCGCAGGGGATCCTGCGCCTGGAGATGACGGCCCAGGTGCATATCCAGATGGCGGAAGTAAAAAATGTCATCACCATCCCGCTCAGCGCGCTGGGCGATGCCATCGGCGATAACCGTTACCACGTTCGTCTGCTGCGCACCGGCGAGGTGAAAGAGCGCGAAGTGACTATCGGCGCGCGCAACGATACCGATGTGGCGGTGGTGAAAGGGCTGGAAGAAGGCGATGAGGTGATCGTCGGCGAAAGTCGTTCCGGGACGACAAAATGACGGCGTTGCTCGAACTGCGTGATATCCGCCGCAGCTACCTCTCCGGTGACGGCAGTGTTGAGGTGCTCAAGGGCGTGACGCTGAGCATTGCTGCTGGTGAAATGGTGGCGATTGTCGGGGCATCGGGTTCAGGAAAATCGACGCTGATGAATATTCTCGGCTGTCTCGATAAACCGACCAGCGGCAGCTACCGCGTTGCCGGAACCGATGTCTCCTCACTCAGCGGTGATGCGCTGGCCCGCCTGCGACGGGAACATTTTGGTTTTATTTTCCAGCGTTACCATCTGCTTTCGCACCTGACGGCAGCGCAGAACGTTGAAGTCCCGGCGGTGTATGCCGGGGCCGAGCGACGAGAACGCCTGGCCCGGGCGCATGATTTGCTGGTACGGCTTGGTCTGGGAGAGCGGGCGGAATATCAGCCTTCGCAGCTCTCCGGCGGCCAGCAGCAGCGGGTCAGTATCGCCCGCGCGCTGATGAACGGCGGGGAGGTGATTCTGGCCGATGAGCCGACCGGCGCCCTGGACAGCCGCTCGGGTGAAGAGGTCATGGCTATCCTGCATCAGCTGAAATCGCAGGGGCATACGGTGATTATCGTCACTCATGATCCGCAGGTGGCGGCACAGGCCGAGCGGATCATTGAGATCCACGATGGGGAAATTGTGCGTAACCCGCCGGCGAAAAGTCTGACCGGCGGCGGGGTAGCCCGGCCGTTGGGCGGTGAAGAGCCTTCCGCATGGCGCCAGTTTACCAGCGGCTTTCGTGAAGCGCTGGTCATGGCCTGGCGGGCGATGGCGGCCAATAAAATGCGCACCCTGTTGACCATGCTCGGCATCATTATTGGTATCGCATCGGTGGTGTCGATCGTGGTAGTGGGCGATGCGGCCAAACAGATGGTGCTGGCGGATATTCGCGCAATTGGCACCAACACCATCGATGTTTATCCCGGTAAAGATTTTGGCGATGACGACCCCCGCTATCAGCAGGCGCTGAAATATGACGATCTGCTGGCCATTCAAAAGCAGCCCTGGGTGAGTTCGGCGACGCCCGCGGTGTCAAAAAGCCTGCGCCTGCGTGCCGACAACATCGATGTTGCCGCCAGCGCGGAAGGGGTCGGGCCACAGTATTTTAATGTCTACGGCATGACCTTTAGCGAAGGCAATACGTTTAACGAGCTGCAGCTCAACAGTCGGGCGCAGGTGGTGGTGCTGGATAGCAATACGCGTCGCCAGCTGTTTCCGCACAAAACGCGGGTTGTCGGGGAGATAATCCTCGTCGGCAATATGCCGGCGACCATCGTCGGCGTCGCGGATGAGAAACAGTCGATGTTCGGCAGCAGTAAAATCCTGCGCGTCTGGCTGCCGTACACCACTATGGCCGGGAGAGTGATGGGGCAATCGTGGCTCAATTCGATTACCGTTCGCGTAAGGGAAGGGTATGACAGCGCCGCCGCCGAACAGCAGCTGTTGCGTTTACTTGAGCTGCGCCATGGCAAAAAAGATGTTTTTACCTGGAATATGGACAGCATCTTGAAAACGGCGGAACGGACCACACATACATTACAGCTGTTTCTGACTCTGGTCGCGGTGATTGCGCTGGTGGTGGGCGGTATCGGCGTCATGAATATCATGCTGGTGTCGGTGACCGAACGAACGCGTGAAATCGGGATTCGGATGGCGGTCGGGGCGCGGGCCAGCGACGTACTGCAGCAGTTTCTGATTGAGGCTGTTTTAGTCTGTCTGGTCGGCGGCGCGCTGGGCGTGACGTTATCGCTGATGATCGCGGTGGTTCTGCAGCTGTTTTTACCCGGCTGGGAGATCGGTTTTTCTCCGCTGGCGCTGCTGACGGCGTTTTTGTGCTCGACGCTAACCGGCGTACTGTTCGGGTGGCTGCCGGCGCGAAATGCCGCGCGCCTCGATCCGGTGGATGCGCTGGCCCGCGAGTAGAAACAAAAAAATGCCAGTCAGAAGGACTGGCATTTTACTGGCAGGATGTACACAATGAAGCAAAAGAGTTATGCAGCCGCTTCTGCTTCCACAGGAACAATCACACTGGCGTGATTGCCTTTCGGCCCCTGGTGAACATCAAACCGAACGGCTTGTCCGGCTTTTAGCGTTCTGTAACCATCCATCTGGATGGTGGAGTAATGGGCGAAAATGTCTTCGCCGCCGCCCTCAGGGCAAATAAAGCCGAACCCTTTGGCATTGTTGAACCACTTAACAGTACCCATTTCCATACTTCGACATCCTTCGTAAATCTTTATTAGTAAGATGGAATGAACCGGTGGTGGAGTGACGAGTTGTTCAAATGCTCGCCAACTCTCGCTAGTACAATTTAGAGAAATAAGGAAATGCGTCAAGCAATTGACGGTAGTGGGAGGCGAAAAATGCGTCAAAATTTGAAGCAGTTAACGCTATTGCCGGGGAATGTGACAGACATCGCGGATGGAAGTAATAGATGATAGTTATCTATGATCTATTGTAGATTTGCGATGTGCATAGCCTCTGGTCATCGACAGGCCGCCGCCTGTTGGCAACAGCAACCGATGATGAATACTGACGATGAGTAAGAGAGATTGGCTGGACTTCGATCAGCTGGTAGAAGACGAAGTTCGTAATGAGCTTAAACCACCATCTATGTATAAAGTGATATTGCTCAATGATGACTACACTCCAATGGAGTTTGTTATTGACGTGTTACAAAAATTCTTTTCTTATGATGTAGAACGTGCAACGCAACTGATGCTGACGGTTCACTATCAAGGTAAAGCGATTTGTGGTGTATTTACCGCAGAAGTGGCGGAGACCAAAGTCGCGATGGTGAATGAATACGCGAAGGAGAACGAGCATCCATTGCTGTGTACGCTAGAGAAAGCCTGAAGACAGGCGTGAAAATTGGGGGAGGTGCCTATGCTCAATCAAGAACTGGAACTCAGTTTAAACATGGCTTTCGCCAGAGCGCGCGAGCACCGTCATGAGTTCATGACCGTCGAGCACTTGCTGCTGGCGCTGCTCAGCAACCCCTCGGCCCGCGAGGCGCTTGAAGCGTGTTCCGTGGACCTGGTGGCGCTGCGTCAGGAACTTGAAGCCTTCATCGAACAGACCACACCCGTTCTGCCCGCCACGGAAGAAGAGCGTGACACCCAGCCTACGCTGAGTTTTCAGCGCGTGCTGCAGCGTGCCGTCTTCCATGTACAATCCTCTGGCCGCAGCGAAGTAACCGGCGCTAACGTTCTGGTCGCGATTTTCAGCGAGCAGGAGTCACAGGCGGCCTATCTGCTGCGTAAACATGAAGTGAGCCGTCTTGACGTCGTCAACTTCATCTCTCACGGTACACGCAAAGACGAGCCGAGCCAGTCTTCCGATAACAGCGGAAGCCAGCCCAGCAATGAAGAGCAAGCAGGCGGGGAGGATCGTATGGAAAACTTCACCACCAATCTTAATCAGCTTGCTCGCGTCGGCGGGATCGATCCGCTGATCGGCCGCGACAAAGAGTTGGAGCGCGCGATTCAGGTGCTGTGCCGCCGCCGTAAAAATAACCCGCTGCTGGTGGGGGAGTCCGGCGTGGGTAAGACCGCGATCGCCGAGGGCCTGGCCTGGCGGATCGTTCAGGGCGACGTGCCGGAAATCATGGCCGATTGCACCATCTACTCGCTGGATATTGGCTCCCTGCTGGCGGGCACAAAATATCGCGGTGATTTTGAAAAACGCTTCAAAGCGCTGCTTAAACAGCTTGAGCAGGATACCAACAGTATTCTGTTTATTGATGAAATCCACACCATTATCGGTGCGGGCGCGGCGTCAGGCGGCCAGGTCGATGCCGCTAATCTGATTAAACCGCTGCTCTCCAGCGGTAAGATTCGGGTGATGGGTTCCACAACCTACCAGGAATTCAGCAATATCTTCGAAAAAGACCGGGCGCTGGCTCGTCGCTTCCAGAAGATAGATATTACCGAACCTTCCGTGGAAGAGACGGTGCAGATTATCAACGGCCTGAAGCCGAAGTACGAAGCGCACCACGATGTGCGCTATACCGCGAAAGCGGTGCGTGCGGCGGTGGAGCTGGCGGTGAAATACATTAACGATCGCCATCTGCCGGATAAGGCCATTGACGTCATTGATGAAGCCGGGGCGCGGGCGCGGTTAATGCCGGCCAGCAAACGGAAGAAAACCGTCAATGTCGCCGATATCGAGTCCGTGGTGGCGCGTATCGCCCGTATTCCTGAGAAGAGCGTCTCGCAGAGCGATCGCGATACGCTGAAAAATCTCGGCGACCGCCTGAAAATGCTGGTCTTTGGTCAGGGCAAAGCGATCGAAGCGTTAACCGAAGCGATCAAGATGGCGCGCGCGGGCCTCGGTCACGAGCACAAGCCTGTCGGGTCTTTCCTCTTCGCCGGGCCGACCGGAGTCGGGAAAACCGAGGTCACCGTGCAGCTGGCGAAAGCGCTGGGCATTGAGCTGCTGCGTTTTGATATGTCCGAATATATGGAACGTCATACCGTCAGCCGCTTAATTGGTGCGCCTCCGGGATACGTCGGTTTCGATCAGGGCGGGCTGCTGACCGATGCGGTGATTAAACATCCGCATGCGGTACTGCTGCTTGATGAGATCGAAAAAGCGCATCCGGACGTCTTTAACCTGCTGCTGCAGGTGATGGATAACGGTACGCTGACCGACAATAACGGCCGCAAGGCGGACTTCCGCAATGTGGTGCTGGTGATGACGACCAACGCCGGCGTGCGTGAGACCGAGCGTAAATCGATTGGTCTTATCCAGCAGGATAACAGCCCGGATGCGATGGATGAGATCAAGAAGATCTTTACCCCGGAATTCCGCAACCGTCTCGACAACATTATCTGGTTCGATCATCTGTCCACGACGGTGATCCATCAGGTGGTGGATAAGTTTATCGTCGAGCTGCAGGTTCAACTGGATCAGAAAGGCGTCTCGCTGGAAGTGAGCCAGGAAGCGCGTGACTGGCTGGCAGAAAAAGGCTACGACCGGGCAATGGGCGCACGTCCGATGGCGCGCGTGATTCAGGATAACCTGAAGAAACCGCTGGCTAACGAACTGCTGTTTGGTTCACTGGTGGACGGCGGACAGGTCACCGTTGCGCTGGATAAAGAGAAGGGCGCGTTGACCTATGACTTCCAGAGCGCGCAGAAGCACAAACCAGAAACGGCACATTAATGCCGCTCTGTGATAGCAAAAACCGGCCTGCGGGCCGGTTTTTTTATGCCGCTTTTAGCCGGCTGCAGATATGAAAAGACCGGGAATTATCCCGGCCTTCAGCATCTGACGCCACGAGGGCGGAAAACTATCAGCGACTACGGAAGACAATGCGGCCTTTGCTCAGGTCGTACGGGGTCAGCTCAACAGTCACTTTGTCGCCCGTCAGAATGCGGATGTAGTTTTTACGCATTTTACCGGAAATATGCGCAGTTACCACGTGACCGTTTTCCAGTTCTACGCGGAACATTGTGTTAGGCAACGTGTCAAGTACGGTGCCCTGCATTTCAATATTGTCTTCTTTGGCCATCTAGTCCTCTGGGGTATCACTACCGTAGTTTTGAACCGGCAAGATAATGCCGAAGTTCAGCGAGTAAGTAAAGGTTTACGTTTGTGCACTTTATCTTTCAGGCTGCCTTCGCTCACTCGGTTACATAGTTATTGACGCAGCCAGGCGCTTTGCGGTGCTACCTGAAGCATCCAAAATTATTAAGGGTAAAATCATTGAAGTAGTTTTGGCGCATTGCCCGGAATTCACACGGATAAGCCGCATGACAGGCGCAAACGTAAAGGGGAGCGACAGAACGATGGGCGTTATCTGACTCTTATTATTCCCAAACGGCGGCGGGGCAACAGGCAGAAGCTACTCTACTGCGCAATTATACCATCACGGTAAAAAATGTGCTGAAAACATTTACACATTGCCGGTAAATAGCACCCTGGGCACCCAGAATCTTTCCGGCAGGCGACGGGTGCGCAATACCGACAGCGCATCAAGATAATCGCGGCGGGGGATTTCGACGGCGCCCAGCGATGCCGTGTGCTTATTCAGAACCTGGCAATCTATTAATTTCCCGCCGTCGCGGATAAACGCCTGGCAGAATATCAGCAAGGCCGTTTTCGACGCATTTTCCGCGCGGCTGAACATGGACTCGCCGCAAAACAGCGCGCCTTGCGCTACGCCATACATTCCTCCCACCAGGGTCTCGCCTTGCCACACTTCAATCGAGTGCGCATGGCCAAGCTCATGCAGCTGGTGATAGGCCTTGACGATGCTGGAGGTGATCCATGTCCCTTCATCGCGATTGTCGGCACAACCTTCAATCACCTGACCAAACGCGTGGTTCAGCGTGACGCGATAGGGCGATCGCTGATGAAAACGCTTCATGCTGCGGCTGAGATGGAACTGCCCGGGCCACAACACCGCCCGCGGATCGGGGGACCACCATAAAATCGGATCGCCAGGAGAAAACCAGGGAAAAATTCCGTGCTGATAGGCCATAAGCAGACGCGACGGACTGAGATCGCCGCCGAGCGCCAGCAGGCCATTGGGTTCGCGTAACGCTCCCTCCGGGGAAGGGAAGGCAATGGACTGACGGGAGAGCTGAACCAGACGCATTTTAACCTCAATACGCACCAGGCAATTGTTCAATATATTCGCTGTTATTCAAGCGGACGGTCCGTCGCCATGCTGGCAAAGCCAGGACGCAGCGGACCGCTCTTTTCAGCACGCCTGAAACTCATTGAGTATATACGCAAAACGGCGTGAAACAGCCGGACTACAGACGCTGCTTAAACTGGTAGTAACGCCCCTGTTCAGCCAGCAGTTCCGCGTGACTACCTTGCTCAATAATCTTGCCGTTGTCCATGACAATTATCCGATTAAACCGCGCCAGTCCGCGCAGGCGGTGAGTCACCATCAGCACGGTTTTTTCGCGCATCACTTCAGCCAGTAAATCGAGGATCTGGCTCTCTGTCGTCGCATCAAGGCCTTCGGTCGGCTCATCGAGTAACATCAGCGGCGCATCGTGCAGCAGCGCACGGGCAATGGCCAGTCTGCGCAGTTCACCGCCGGAAAGCTGGCGGCCGCCTTCGCCCAGCCAGGCGTTGAGACCGCTATCTTCCAGTAATTTTTCCAGCCCGACACGTTCCAGGGCTTTCATCAGCTGGATATCGCTGGCGCCGGGGGCGGCCAGCGACAGGTTATCGCGCAGCGTGGCGCTGAACAGATGCACACGTTGGGGGACGACGCTCATCGCCTGACGCAAAGTGGCTTCGTTGAGGTGAGTTAACGGCTGGTCGTTGAGTAAAATCTCGCCATTCGCCGGATCCCAGGCGCGGGTCAGAAGCTGCAGCAGCGTAGATTTACCGCAGCCGGTGCGGCCAAGAATGGCAATATGCTCTCCTGCGCCGACCTGCAATGAGATATTTTCCAGCGCCGGAGAAGGCTGCTGCGGATAGCTGAAGGTGACCTGGTTCAACGTCAATGAGATCTGCCCGAACGCCTGCCCCTCGCCGGCGGCGAAAGTGACCTCCGGCTGTTGCCTGGTAATCTGCGTAATTCGGCGGGCGGAAGCAATGACCTGTCCGAGATGCTGAAAGGCGCCGGTAACCGGCGCCAGCGCTTCAAATGCCGCCAGCGCGCAGAAGACAAAAAGGGCGATCAGCGCGCCGGGCTGGCTGTTGCCGCCTACGCCAGCAGAGGTGAGCCACAGCATAGCAACCACGGCAACACCACCAATCAGCAGCATCAGCGCCTGCGACAGCGCAGTCAGCTCTGCCTGACGACGCTGGGCATCCTGCCAGCGCTGCTCGGTTTTCTCCAGCTGCTTGCGGTAGCGGTCGCTGGCGCTGAACAGCATCAGTTCAGCCTGTCCTTGCAGCCAGGCGGTTAGCTGTTGCCGGTACTGCCCGCGCATTTGCGTGATGCTCTCACCGGCGGGTTTCCCGGCGCGATAAAACAGCGGCGGCAGGACCAGCAGGGTCACCAGCATAATACCGCCTAGCGTCAGCGCCAGCGTGACATCGAGAATGCTTAAGCCTGCGGTGACCACCACAATGACAACCAGTGCGCCGATCAGCGGCGAGATGACCCGCAGGTAGAGATGATCCAGGGTGTCGACGTCGGCGACCACCCGGTTGAGGAGTTCACCTTGACGAAAACGCGCCAGCCCGGCAGGGGAGAGGGGGAGCAGCTTACTGAAGGTAAACACCCGCAGATGCTGTAACACGCGGAAAGTGGCGTCATGGCTGACCAGACGTTCGAAATAGCGACCGGCGGTACGGATAATCGCCGCCCCGCGAACGCCGGCTGCCGGCAGCATATAGTTGAAACTGTAAATACCGGCGACGCCAACGACGGCAGAAGCGGATAAAAACCAGCCTGATAGCGTCAGCAGGCCGATACTGGCCAGCAGGGTGACGATAGCCAGTACCACGCCGAGAGTCAGCAGCCAGATATGCCGTTTGTACAACGCCAGATAAGGTAATAGTGCGCGCATTTAAATCTCCTCCTGCCGGTGGGCCAACAGGGCGGCAAAAGGCCCGTTTGCCATAGCCAACTGGCTATAGGTCCCTTGTTCGACGATCTGACCATCCTGCATCACCCAGATGGCATCCCAGTCGGCGATACCTTCCAGCTGGTGGGTCACCATCAGCGTTGTTTGCTGCGAAGAGGCATTAAAGAGCGCCTGCATGACCCGCTGTTCGCTATGCGCATCAAGGCTGGCGGCCGGCTCATCCAACAACAACAGCCGGCACGGTACCAGCAGCGCCCGCGCTACGGCGATACGCTGCGCCTGCCCGACGGACAGACGACCCGCCTGATCGCCGACCGGCGTATTAATCCCTTGCGGCAGTTGGGAGATGAATTCGCTCACCCAGGCCTTATCCAGCGCGAGCTGAAGCTGTGCTTCGCTGGCTTCCGGCCAGGCCAGCAGAACGTTTTCGCGTAGCGTGGCGGCCGGTAGCTGCGGGTTCTGCCCCACCCAGCTGAGCAGACGATGCCAGCGGCTGACGTCAAGATCGCGCAGTTCAACGCCGTTGACCAACAGCGAGCCGTCGTAGGGGAGAAAACCGGTCAATGCATTCAAAAGCGAACTTTTGCCGGAGCCGCTCTGCCCGACCAGCACGACGCGTTTACCGGCCGGGAGCGTAAAGTTCAGCGGCCCCGCCAGGACTTTGCCTTCCGGCGATTTGATAACCGCATCGCGCGCTTCGAGACTAATCAATTCGTTGTCGCTGAGGATCTTCTCGCCGCGAGTTTCCTGCGCCAGCGGCTTTTCCATAAACGTTTTCAGACTATCCGCAGCACCGATGGCCTGAGCTTTGGCATGGTAAAAGGTGCCTAAATCACGCAGCGGCTGGAAAAATTCCGGCGCCAGGATCAGGGCCAGGAAACCTGACATCAGGGTGACGCCCACGCCATAGTGGCCAAAGTTGAGCTCGCCGAGATAGGAGAAACCGAAGTAAACCGCGACCAGAGCAATGGAGAGCGAGGTGAAAAACTCCAGTACGCCGGAGGAGAGAAAGGCGAGGCGCAACACTTCCATCGTCCGCTGGCGGAAATCCTGGGAAGCATGGCGAATATTGTCCGTCTCCGCTTCGCCACGGTGAAAGAGGCGCAGCGTTTCCATCCCGCGCAGGCGGTCGAGAAAGTGGCCGCTCAGGCGAGCGAGCGCCAGGAAGTTGCGGCGATTGGCCTCCGCCGCGCCCATGCCGACCAGCGCCATAAACAGCGGGATCAGCGGGGCAGTGCCGAGAAGAATCAGCGCCGCCGCCCAGTTTATCGGGAAAATGGTGATCACAATCAGCAGCGGGACGCTGGCGGCGAGGGTCATCTGCGGGAGATAACGCGCGTAGTAGTCGTGCATATCGTCAATTTGTTCAAGTACCAGCGTCGCCCAGCTTCCGGCGGGTTTCCCCTGAATCCACGCAGGGCCGGCCTGCTGCAGGCGATCGAGCACCTGGCGGCGGATTTCATAGCGAATATGCTGCCCGGCATAGAAACCTACCCGCTCGCGTAGCCATACCACCCAGGCACGCAGAACAAAAATCAGCACCAGGACGATAAACGGCAATACCAGCGCCGTCGCCGGAATACTCTCCATAATCATGCGATGAAGGATCCGCGCCAGCAGCCAGGCCTGACCGACGATCAGCAGGCCGCTAATGACGCCCAGCGCGCGGGAAATCATCAACCAGCGACGGGAGAGAATGCTTTGCTCTTTTAACCAGCGTGTTAACTCTTGTTGACGGGTTTTATTCATTGCGCACTTAGCAGGTGTAGTTATGAGGTTTTTAGGCCACGCAATGTTACAACGAGGAAAAAATAAAGGCGACTTTTCGTCGCCTTCTTTACCTTTGTTACTGACTTGTAAAGATTATTTGCACGCGTCAGCTAAACCATCAAGATAACGTTCAGCATCCAGCGCCGCCATACAGCCGGTACCGGCAGAGGTGATGGCCTGGCGATAGATATGGTCCATCACATCACCCGCGGCGAATACGCCCGGAATGCTGGTCTGGGTGGCATTGCCGTGGATCCCGGACTGCACTTTGATATAGCCGTTTTCCAGCGCCAGCTGGCCTTCGAAAATGGCCGTGTTGGGGCTGTGGCCAATCGCGACAAACAGACCCGCGACCTCCAGAGACTCGACATTGTCGGCATTCTGCGTATCACGCAGACGCAGACCGCTGACGCCCATCTGGTCGCCCGTCACTTCTTCCAGCGTGCGATGGGTATGCAGCACGATATTACCGTTGGCCACTTTGTCCATCAGACGATTAATCAGGATTTTTTCCGCGCGGAAGGTATCACGGCGGTGAATCAGGTGGACTTCGGACGCGATGTTAGAGAGGTACAGGGCTTCTTCCACCGCGGTATTGCCGCCGCCAATGACGGCCACTTTCTGGTTGCGATAGAAGAATCCGTCGCAGGTTGCGCAGGCGGATACGCCGCGTCCTTTGAACGCTTCTTCTGACGGTAGCCCCAGATAGCGTGCTGAAGCGCCGGTGGCGATAATCAGCGCGTCACAGGTGTACTCGCCGCTGTCGCCGACCAGGCGGAAAGGACGGTTTTGCAGATCGACGCTATTGATATGGTCGAAAATAATTTCGGTATCAAATTTCGTCGCATGTTCGTGCATACGTTCCATCAGCAGCGGCCCGGTCAGATCGTTGGGATCGCCCGGCCAGTTTTCCACTTCCGTGGTGGTGGTCAGCTGACCGCCTTTTTCCATGCCGGTAATCAGTACCGGCTGCAGGTTTGCGCGCGCGGCGTAGACTGCAGCGGTATATCCCGCAGGTCCAGAACCAAGAATAAGCAGTTTACTGTGTTTGGTCGTGCCCATGAGATCCCCATAATTTATTGGCATACATTGGGCTGGATTGTAGGGAATTTGTTGTCGTAAAAAAAGAGCGCAGCAGTTTTGTTAACGATATGTGCAATAGAGGCCGCCAATGAACTGGCGATTTTACGTGCGAAGAATATAACTAATTCTACTGTCGGCAGGACAATTATAAGAGGAAAACATGAGAATCACCGGGGGTGGATAATGAATATCTGGCATCTTGTACTAAAAATCGATGTTTTGCTTTGACAATCCCCTGTGCTTTTGCGAAAACATTCATGGAAGACAAAAAGCAGTGTTTCGCGTGCGGCGAATTTTCATGCACGCAAATGCCATTTTTATCCGGGTTAGCGAAATCTACGCATGGTGTGGACAGACGCCATGCGTGATGTCGGTGGCTGCCGTCAGGCAACGGGCTTCTCACGTACCCCTGGGGTTACTCGATGTCGTATACGGGTAAGAACAGGATGGACTCGGGCAGTGAAGGCTCTGAGTCGGAACAGGAGTAGGGAAGGAATACAGAGAGACAATAATAATGGTAGATAGCAAGAAGCGCCCTGGCAAAGATCTCGACCGCATCGATCGTAATATTTTGAATGAGCTTCAAAAAGACGGGCGTATTTCAAACGTCGAACTTTCTAAACGGGTGGGACTTTCCCCGACGCCTTGCCTTGAGCGCGTGCGTCGACTGGAAAGACAGGGTTTTATTCAGGGCTATACGGCGCTGCTCAACCCGCACTATCTGGATGCATCACTTCTGGTATTTGTTGAGATTACTCTGAATCGTGGCGCGCCGGATGTGTTTGAGCAATTTAACGCCGCTGTGCAAAAACTTGAAGAAATTCAAGAGTGTCATCTGGTATCCGGTGATTTCGACTATCTGTTGAAAACCCGCGTGCCGGATATGTCAGCGTATCGCAAATTACTGGGCGAGACCCTGCTACGTCTGCCGGGCGTGAACGACACCCGTACCTACGTGGTAATGGAAGAAGTCAAGCAAAGTAATCGTCTGGTAATTAAGACGCGCTAACACGGAACAGGTGCAAAATCGACGTAGTTTGATTACACTCCTGTTAATCCATACAGCAACAGTGCCGGGGTGACCCGGCACTGTTGTCCGTTTTAGCAGCAGGCAGGAAACAGCCTGATACCTGGAGAGCCTTTTTTGAGCCAGGAATACACCGAAGACAAAGAAGTCAAACTGACCAAGTTAAGCAGCGGGCGCCGACTCCTTGAGGCGTTACTCATCCTTTGCTCCCTGTTTGCCATCTGGCTGATGGCGGCATTACTGAGCTTTAATCCCTCGGATCCTAGCTGGTCGCAAACGGCCTGGCACGAACCTATTCATAACATAGGTGGCATTCCGGGAGCCTGGCTTGCCGATACGCTATTTTTCATTTTTGGCGTAATGGCTTACACCATTCCCGTAATTATTATCGGCGGCTGCTGGTTCGCCTGGCGTAATCAGGCCAGCGACGAGTACATCGACTACTTCGCCGTATCGCTACGCTTAATTGGCGCACTGGCGCTGATTCTGACCTCCTGCGGCCTGGCCGCGATTAACGCCGATGATATCTGGTATTTTGCCTCCGGCGGCGTGATCGGCAGTTTGCTGAGCACCACTCTGCAACCGTTGCTGCACAGCAGCGGCGGCACTATTGCGCTGCTGTGCATCTGGGCGGCAGGTTTAACGCTGTTTACCGGTTGGTCATGGGTCAGCATTGCCGAAAAACTCGGCGGTGCGATTTTGTCTGTTCTGACATTCGCCAGTAACCGTACCCGTCGGGACGATACCTGGGTGGATGAGGACGAATACGAAGACGATGAAGACGACTACGACGACGCCGTGAAGCCGCAGGAATCTCGTCGTGCGCGCATTTTACGCAGCGCGCTCGCGCGCCGTCAGCGTCTGGCGGAGAAATTCTCCAATCCGATGGGGCGTAAAACCGATGCCGCGCTGTTCTCTGGCAAACGTATGGATGATGCCGAAGAGGATGTGCAGTTCAGCGCCAACGGGGCGCCCGTAGCGGCGGACGATGTACTCTTTTCGGGTTCCAGCGCCGCACGTCCGGGCGATGTTGACGATGTGCTGTTCTCTGGCGCCAGCGCGGCGCGGCCGGGAGATTTTGACCCTTACGATCCGCTATTAAATGGTCACAGTATTGCCGACCCGCTGGCTGCAGCAGCTGCTGCCACCGCAGCGCCACAGGCATGGGCTGAACCGGTAGCTGAGCACGTGCCGCAGCCGGTTTACCAGCCAGATTCGTCTTATCCGCAGCATCAGGCGTATCAGCCTGAGCAGGCGCCGGTACAGCAGCCGGTTTACCAGCCGGAGCCGTCCTACCCGCAGCATCAGGCGTACCAGCCTGAGCAGGCGCCGGTGCAGCAGCCGGTTTACCAGCCGGAGCCGTCTTATCCGCAGCATCAGGCGTACCAGCCTGAGCAGGCGCCGGTGCAGCAGCCGGTTTACCAGCCGGAGCCGTCCTACCCGCAGCATCAGGCGTACCAGCCCGAGCAGGCGCCGGTACAGCAGCCGGTTTACCAGCCGGAGCCGTCCTACCCGCAGCATCAGGCGTACCAGCCCGAGCAGGCGCCGGTGCAGCAGCCGGTTTACCAGCCGGAGCCGTCCTACCCGCAGCATCAGGCGTATCAGCCCGAGCAGGCACCGGTGCAGCAGCCGGTTTACCAGCCGGAGCCACCGGCTCCTGCCGTAACGCCTGAGGCTCCGCAGGAAGAGGTGAAGCCACAGCGTCCGCCAATGTATTATTTTGAAGAGGTCGAAGAGAAGCGCGCGCGCGAGCGCGAGCAGCTGGCCGCCTGGTATCAGCCGATCCCTGAACCAGCAAGCCCGGTCGCCACGCGTCCTGTTACACCGCCACCGGTCTCTCCGGTCGAAGCCGCAGCGGTGACCACCCTTGCCGCCGGCGTACACCAGGCGACGAGCGCGGGTGCAACCGCGGCGACGGTCGCTTCCACCGCGTCATCCGCTGCACCGCTGTTCAGTCCGGCATCCGGTTGCCCGCGTGCGCAGGTGAAAGAGGGGATTGGTCCAAAACTGCCGCGTCCTAATCATGTCCGCGTCCCTACGCGCCGTGAGCTGGCATCGTATGGTATTAAACTGCCGTCACAACGTATGGCTGAAGAACGGGCGCGTAAAGCTGAACTCAATCAGGCCTATGACGACGAGCCGTTAACAGATGAAGAAGCGGATGCGCTGGAACAGGACGAACTGGCTCGCCAGTTTGCCGCCACCCAGCAGCAGCGTTACGGCGAAGTCTACGCGCAGGATGAAGAGGATGACTCCGCAGCTGAAGCTGAACTGGCCCGTCAGTTTGCGGCGTCGCAGCAGCAGCGCTACAGCAGCGAACAGCCGCAGGGCGCAACGCCGTTCTCTCCTGCGGATTATGATTTCTCGCCGATGAAAGCGCTGGTCGATGACGGTCCGAGCGAACCGCTGTTCACACCGCTGCCGGAGACACCGCCGCCGGTGCAGCAGTACCAGCAGCCGGCACAGCAGCAACCGGTTCAACAGTATCAACAGCCGGTGCCGTCGTCGCCGGTACAACAACCGTATCAGCAGCCTGTGCAGCCGGCTCAACCTCCGCAGATGGCGCAGCAGCATCAGCCTGCCGCACAGAGCTATCAGCCGCAGCAAGCCCATCAGGGCCACATGCCGCAGCAGACAGCCCCGGTGCCGTCGCAGGATAGCCTGATTCATCCGCTGCTGATGCGTAACGGCAACAGCCAGCCGATGCAACGGCCGACAACGCCGCTGCCGTCGTTGGATCTGCTGACCCCGCCGCCGAGCGAAGTCGAGCCGGTGGATACCTTCGCGCTGGAGCAAATGGCGCGCCTGGTTGAGGCTCGTCTGGCTGACTTCCGCATTAAAGCCGATGTGGTGAACTACTCGCCAGGCCCGGTTATCACCCGCTTCGAACTGAATCTGGCGCCAGGCGTGAAGGCCGCGCGGATTTCAAACCTTTCGCGTGACCTGGCCCGCTCCTTGTCCACCATTGCGGTGCGCGTCGTGGAAGTCATTCCGGGTAAACCGTACGTGGGTCTGGAACTGCCGAATAAAAAACGCCAGACCGTTTATCTGCGAGAAGTGCTGGATAACACGAAATTCCGCGATAACCCGTCGCCGCTTACCGTGGTGCTGGGGAAAGACATCGCCGGCGATCCGGTCGTTGCCGATCTGGCAAAAATGCCGCACCTGCTGGTTGCCGGTACCACTGGTTCCGGTAAATCGGTTGGGGTGAATGCCATGATCCTCAGCATGCTTTATAAAGCGCAGCCGGAAGATGTGCGCTTCATTATGATCGACCCGAAAATGCTTGAACTGTCGGTCTATGAAGGGATCCCGCATCTGCTGACCGAAGTCGTTACCGATATGAAAGACGCCGCTAACGCACTGCGCTGGAGCGTGAATGAAATGGAGCGTCGTTATAAGCTGATGTCGGCGCTGGGCGTGCGTAACCTCGCGGGTTACAACGAGAAAATCGCCGAAGCGGCGCGGATGGGCCGTCCCATTCCGGATCCGTACTGGAAACCGGGCGACAGCATGGACGCCGTGCATCCGGTGCTGGAAAAACTGCCGTATATCGTTGTTCTGGTGGATGAATTCGCCGACCTGATGATGACTGTCGGCAAAAAGGTCGAAGAGCTGATTGCGCGTCTGGCGCAGAAAGCGCGTGCGGCGGGTATTCACCTTGTGCTGGCAACGCAGCGTCCGTCGGTTGACGTGATTACCGGTCTTATTAAAGCGAACATTCCGACGCGTATCGCGTTCACCGTCTCGAGCAAAATTGACTCGCGTACCATCCTCGATCAGGGCGGCGCGGAATCACTGCTGGGGATGGGGGATATGCTTTACTCCGGGCCGAACTCGACCATGCCGGTTCGTGTACACGGCGCGTTTGTTCGCGACCAGGAAGTCCACGCTGTGGTTCAGGACTGGAAAGCGCGCGGGCGTCCGCAGTATGTTGACGGCATTACATCAGATAGCGAAAGCGAAGGCGGCAGCGGCGGCTTTGACGGTGGTGAAGAGCTGGATCCGTTGTTCGATCAGGCGGTGAACTTCGTCACTGAAAAACGTAAAGCCTCTATTTCCGGCGTTCAGCGTCAGTTCCGCATCGGATATAACCGTGCGGCACGTATTATCGAACAGATGGAAGCGCAGGGTATTGTCAGCGAGCAGGGCCATAATGGTAACCGCGAAGTGCTGGCGCCGCCTCCCTTCGAGTAAGTGCAAAGTTGGGTAAATAAGCGCAAAATCAGCCTGTTCTGCTGTTCCGTCGTGCCAGGCGGTCCTACATTAGGAGGCAGAAGAGGCTCCCGCGTCGGGAGTGACGCACATTAAGGAATAACAATGAAAAAACTCGCAATCACCTGTGCATTACTGTCTGGATTTGTCGTGAGCCAGGTTTGGGCGGATGCCGCCAGTGATTTGAAAAGCCGCCTCGATAAAGTGAGCAGCTTCCATGCCAGTTTCACCCAAAAAGTGACCGATGGCAGCGGTAACGCCGTACAGGACGGGCAGGGCGACCTGTGGGTTAAACGTCCGAATCTGTTTAACTGGCATATGACCCAGCCGGATGAAAGCATTCTGGTCTCTGACGGGAAAACCCTGTGGTTCTACAACCCGTTTGTCGAGCAGGCAACCGTCACCTGGCTGAAAGACGCTACCAGCAACACGCCGTTTATGCTGATTGCCCGCAACCAGTCCAACGACTGGCAGCAGTACAACATCAAGCAGAACGGCGATGATTTTGTTCTTACGCCGAAAAGCGGCGGCGGCAACCTGAAGCAGTTTACGATTAACGTTGGCCGCGACGGGACCATCCATCAGTTCAGCGCGGTAGAGCAGGATGACCAGCGCAGCAGCTACCAGCTGAAGTCTCAGCAAAACGGTGCGGTCGATGCATCTAAGTTCACCTTTACACCGCCGAAAGGGGTGACGGTGGACGATCAACGTAAGTAGAGGCGAATGTGAGCAATCTGTCGCTCGATTTTTCCGACAATGCGTTTCAACCTCTGGCCGCCCGCATGCGGCCAGAAAATTTAGCGCAGTACATAGGCCAGCAGCATCTGCTGGCGCCGGGGAAACCTTTGCCGCGGGCGATTGAGGCCGGGCATCTGCATTCGATGATCTTATGGGGGCCGCCTGGCACCGGCAAAACTACGCTGGCTGAAGTGATTGCTCGCTATGCCAGCGCCGATGTTGAACGGATCTCGGCGGTGACCTCCGGCGTAAAAGAGATCCGCGAAGCGATCGAGCGCGCGAGGCAGAACCGCAATGCCGGACGCCGCACGATTCTGTTCGTTGACGAAGTCCATCGTTTCAATAAAAGCCAGCAGGATGCGTTTTTACCGCATATTGAAGACGGCACCATCACCTTCATCGGCGCGACGACGGAAAACCCCTCTTTTGAACTCAATTCCGCATTGCTATCCCGGGCGCGAGTATATCTGCTGAAATCGTTGTCCAGCGAGGATATTGAGCATGTGCTCACGCAGGCGATGAACGATAAAGATCGTGGCTATGGCGGGCAAAATATCGTGCTGCCGGATGATACCCGCCAGGCTATCGCCGGGCTGGTTAACGGCGATGCGCGCCGGGCGCTTAATACGCTGGAAATGATGGCCGATATGGCAGAGACGGATGCCTCCGGCAACCGGGTGCTGAAAGCGGAACTGCTGACCGAAATTGCCGGTGAACGCAGCGCGCGGTTTGATAATAAAGGCGATCGTTTCTACGATTTGATTTCCGCGCTGCACAAGTCCGTTCGCGGCAGCGCGCCGGATGCGGCGCTGTACTGGTACGCACGAATCATCACCGCCGGCGGCGACCCGCTGTATGTGGCCCGACGCTGCCTGGCGATCGCTTCCGAAGATGTCGGAAATGCTGACCCGCGAGCCATGCAGGTCGCGCTCTCTGCCTGGGATTGTTTTACCCGCGTAGGGCCAGCGGAGGGCGAGCGTGCTATTGCGCAGGCCATCGTTTATCTCGCCTGCGCGCCGAAAAGCAACGCGGTCTACACCGCATTTAAAGCCGCCATGGCCGATGCCCGCGAGCGTCCTGATTACGATGTGCCGGTGCACCTGCGCAACGCGCCAACCCGCCTGATGAAAGAGATGGGCTATGGGCAGGAGTATCGCTATGCCCATGATGAGCCAAACGCCTATGCTGCCGGGGAAGCCTATTTCCCGCAGGAAATGGCCCAAACTCGTTATTATCGGCCTACAAATCGGGGGCTGGAGGGGAAAATTGGCGAAAAGCTCGCCTGGCTTACCGAACAGGATCAAAATAGCCCCATAAAACGCTACCGCTAACAGAGACGTTGCGGTAAGGTTATCAAGATATCCCGGTGGTCGTAGTCTGCGGCCACTTTTCTTTTATTTATTCGATAAGCACAGGATAAGCATGCTCGATCCCAATCTGCTGCGTACCGAGCCAGACGCAGTCGCTGAAAAACTGGCACGCCGGGGCTTTAAGCTGGATGTAGATAAACTGCGCGCTCTGGAAGAGCGTCGTAAAGTTCTGCAGGTTGAAACAGAAAACCTGCAGGCGGAGCGTAACTCCCGATCGAAATCCATTGGCCAGGCGAAAGCGCGCGGGGAAGATATCGAGCCATTACGCCTGGAAGTCAACAAACTGGGCGAACAGCTGGATGCGGCGAAAGCCGAGCTGGACGTGTTACTGGCAGAGATCCGCGATATCGCGCTGACTATCCCTAATATTCCGCACGACGACGTTCCGGCCGGTCGCGACGAAAACGACAACGTTGAAGTCAGCCGCTGGGGTACGCCGCGCGAGTTCGATTTTGACGTCCGCGATCACGTTACGCTGGGCGAAATGCACGGTGGGCTGGACTTTGCCGCAGCCGTTAAGCTGACCGGTTCCCGTTTTGTGGTGATGAAAGGGCAATTGGCCCGTCTGCACCGTGCGCTGGCGCAGTTCATGCTGGATCTGCATACCGAACAGCACGGCTACAGTGAAAACTATGTACCGTACCTGGTCAACCAGGATACGCTGTACGGTACCGGTCAGCTGCCGAAATTTGCCGGCGATCTGTTCCATACGCGTCCGCTGGAAGAAGAAGCCGACAGCAGCAACTATGCGTTGATTCCAACTGCGGAAGTACCGCTGACCAACCTCGTTCGCGATGAGATCATTGACGAAGACGATCTGCCGATCAAAATGACCGCTCACACGCCGTGTTTCCGTTCTGAAGCGGGCTCCTATGGTCGTGATACCCGTGGTCTGATTCGTATGCATCAGTTCGACAAAGTGGAAATGGTGCAGATCGTGCGTCCGGAAGATTCGATGGCGGCGCTGGAAGAGATGACCGGCCATGCGGAAAAAGTTCTGCAGTTGCTGGGTCTGCCATACCGCAAAGTGGCGCTCTGCACCGGCGATATGGGCTTCAGCGCATGCAAAACGTATGATCTGGAAGTCTGGGTTCCGGCACAGAACACCTATCGTGAAATCTCCTCCTGCTCTAACGTCTGGGACTTCCAGGCGCGTCGTATGCAGGCACGCTGCCGCAGCAAGTCCGACAAGAAAACCCGTCTGGTGCATACGCTGAACGGCTCCGGGCTGGCGGTAGGTCGTACCCTGGTTGCGCTGATGGAAAACTATCAGCAGGCGGATGGCCGTATCGAAATCCCGGAAATTCTGCGCCCCTATATGCGTGGCCTCGAATTTATCGGCTGATTTTTTTACCTGTTTCTCAAAAGCGCCTCCGGGCGCTTTTTTTTTATCCCCTTATTGATGCCGGGCAATAATCCCCCCGGTGATTCCCCCCATACTCCCTTGGTGTTAACGCAGCATAAAAAACTATAAAAGATTAAATTCGTTATATATGTATATATATAACGATTGTCAGTGAATTGTGAGCAACCAAAGCGAGTATCCATGAAAATTAAAGCCCCCGATGCTTTACTGGCTGCCGAAGTAAGCCGGCGTGGTTTAATGAAAACCACGGCAATTGGCGGTCTGGCGATGGCCAGCAGCGCATTTACCCTACCGTTTACACGCATTGCCCATGCTGCCGACGCTCTGGCGCCGGTGAATGAAACCGTCACCTGGAGTGCCTGTACCGTGAACTGCGGCAGCCGCTGTCCGCTGCGGATGCATGTGGTTGATGGTGAAATTAAATACGTTGAAACGGATAATACCGGCGATGACAACTATGATGGCCTGCATCAGGTACGCGCCTGTCTGCGCGGGCGTTCCATGCGTCGCCGTGTCTACAACCCCGATCGTCTGAAGTATCCCATGAAGCGCGTTGGCAAGCGCGGGGAAGGAAAATTTGAGCGCATCAGCTGGGAAGAAGCATTCGATACTATCGCCAGCAATATGCAGCGCCTGATTAAAGATTACGGTAACGAATCGATCTATCTGAATTACGGGACCGGAACTCTTGGCGGCACCATGACCCGCTCCTGGCCACCGGGGAAAACGCTCATTGCGCGTCTGATGAACTGCTGCGGCGGTTACCTTAACCACTATGGTGATTATTCATCGGCGCAAATAGCCGCGGGTCTGAATTACACCTACGGCGGCTGGGCCGACGGTAACAGCCCGTCGGATATCGAAAACAGTCAACTGGTGGTGCTGTTCGGTAACAACCCCGGCGAAACGCGGATGAGCGGCGGCGGGGTAACGTACTACCTGGAACAAGCGCGGCAAAAATCCAACGCCCGGATGATCATTGTCGATCCGCGTTATACCGATACCGGCGCCGGCCGTGAAGATGAGTGGATACCGATTCGCCCCGGTACCGACGCCGCGCTGGTTTCCGCGCTCGCCTGGGTGATGATCACCGAAAACCTGGTCGATCAGCCGTTCCTCGATAAATACTGCGTCGGCTATGACGAGAAAACGTTGCCTGCCGATGCGCCGGCCAACGGTCACTACAAGGCTTACATCCTCGGTCAGGGTAGGGACGGCACTGCCAAAACGCCGCAGTGGGCATCGACTATCACCGGGATTCCGGTCGAGCGTATTGTGCAGCTGGCACGCGAAATTGCGACAGCCAAACCTGCCTTTATCAGCCAGGGCTGGGGGCCGCAGCGCCACGCGAATGGTGAAATCGCCACCCGGGCTATCTCGATGCTGTCGATTCTGACCGGAAACGTTGGCATCAACGGAGGGAATACCGGCGCGCGTGAAGGTTCTTACGACCTGCCTTTTGAACGTATGCCGACGCTGGAGAACCCCGTTGAGACCAGTATCTCCATGTTTATGTGGACCGATGCGATTGAACGTGGCCCGGAGATGACGGCGCTGCGTGACGGCGTGCGCGGTAAAGATAAACTGGACGTCCCGATCAAAATGATCTGGAACTATGCCGGTAACTGTCTGATTAACCAGCACTCTGATATCAACCGCACCCATGAAATCCTGCAGGATGATAAGAAGTGCGAGATGATCGTGGTGATCGACTGCCACATGACCTCGTCGGCAAAATATGCCGATATTCTGCTGCCGGACTGCACCGCTTCCGAGCAGATGGACTTCGCGCTGGATGCTTCATGCGGCAACATGTCCTACGTCATCTTCACCGACCAGGTGATTAAACCGCGTTTTGAGTGCAAAACGATTTATGACATGACGACGGAACTGGCAAAACGCATGGGCGTGGAGCAGAAGTTTACCGAAGGCCGTACCCAGGAAGGCTGGATGCGTTATCTGCACGAACTTTCCCGCAAGGCTATCCCGGATTTGCCGGACTTCGATACCTTCCGTCAGCAGGGGATTTACAAGCAGCGCGACCCGGAAGGGCATCATGTTGCCTATAAGGCATTCCGTGACAATCCGCAGGCAAATCCGCTGGAGACCCCGTCGGGCAAAATTGAGATCTATTCCCAGGCGCTGGCGCAAATTGCCGCCACCTGGGAACTCCCCGAAGGCGATGTGATCGATCCGCTGCCGATTTATACGCCAGGTTTTGAAAACTATAACGATCCGCTGACGGCGAAATTCCCGCTGCAGCTGACCGGTTTTCACTACAAGTCGCGCGTTCACTCCACCTACGGCAACGTCGATGTGCTGAAGGCCGCCTGTCGTCAGGAGATGTGGATTAACCCACTCGATGCGAAACAACGCGGCATTGCCAACGGCGATCGCATCCGTATTTACAACGATCGCGGTGAAGTGCATATCGAAGCCAAAGTGACGCCGCGAATGATGCCTGGCGTTGTCGCGCTGGGTGAGGGCGCCTGGTATAACCCGGACGCAGGACGCGTGGATCAGGCGGGGAGCATCAACGTGCTCACCACCCAACGCCCGTCGCCTTTGGCGAAAGGTAACCCATCGCACACGAACCTGGTCCAGGTTGAAAAGCTGTAAGGAATAACCGATGACAACTCAATACGGATTTTTTATCGATTCTGCTCGTTGTACCGGTTGTAAAACCTGCGAGCTGGCCTGTAAAGACTTCAAGAACTTAACGCCGGACGTTAGCTTCCGCCGCATTTATGAATATGCGGGCGGTGACTGGCAGGAGGATAACGGCGTCTGGCATCAGAACGTCTTTGCCTATTACTTATCCATCGCCTGTAACCATTGCGAAGACCCTGCCTGTACCAAAGTGTGCCCGAGCGGCGCTATGCATAAACGCGATGACGGTTTTGTCGTGGTTGATGAAGATGTGTGCATCGGCTGTCGCTATTGCCATATGGCCTGCCCGTACGGTGCGCCGCAGTATAATGCGGCGAAAGGGCATATGACCAAGTGTGATGGCTGCTACCAGCGCGTTGCCGAGGGTAAAAAACCGATTTGCGTCGAATCCTGCCCGCTGCGCGCGCTGGACTTTGGCCCGATCGAAGAACTGCGTAAGAAACACGGCGAACTGGCTGCGGTTGCGCCGCTGCCATCCGCGCACTTTACCAAACCCAGTATTGTCATCAAACCGAACGCCAATAGTCGTCCGTGTGGTGATACAACCGGCTATCTGGCCAACCCGAAGGAGGTGTGAGATGGGAAGTGGATGGCATGAATGGCCGCTGATGATCTTCACGGTCTTTGGACAATGTGTGGCGGGCGGTTTTATCGTCCTGGCCCTGGCGCTGATGAAAGGCGGTTTGTCGAATGAGCAGCAGCAGCGCGTAGTGCTGAGCATGTTTGGCTTGTGGGTGCTGATGGGGATTGGGTTTATTGCCTCAACGATGCACCTGGGATCGCCGATGCGGGCTTTTAACTCGCTTAACCGGATTGGTGCGTCGTCGTTAAGTAACGAAATTGCCAGCGGAGCCCTCTTTTTCGCCGTCGGCGGAATTGGCTGGCTGCTGGCGGTGGTGAAGAAGCTGCCGGCCGGGCTGCGCAGCCTCTGGCTGGTCGCGACGATGGTGCTGGGTATTCTCTTCGTCTGGATGATGGTGCGGGTGTATAACACCATTGATACCGTACCGACCTGGTATACCGTCTGGACGCCGCTGAGCTTCTTCCTGACGCTGTTTCTCGGCGGCCCGCTGCTGGGCTATCTACTGCTGCGCGTGGCGGGCGTTGACGGTTGGGCGATGCGTCTGTTGCCGGTGGTCACGCTGCTGGCGCTGGTGGCCAGCGTTATTGTGGCCCTGATGCAAGGCAGCGAGCTGCCGATGATCCACAGCTCTATTCAGCAGGCCTCCGCGCTGGTGCCGGATTATGGCTCACTGATGGCCTGGCGTGTGGTTGCGCTGGTGCTGGCTCTGGCATGCTGGGTTGTTCCGCTGCTCAAAGGCTATCAGCCCGCCGTGCCGCTGTTAAGCCTGGCATTGGTGCTGGTACTGGTCGGCGAGATGGTAGGGCGTGGCATCTTCTACGGTCTGCATATGACGGTCGGCATGGCTATCGCCAGCTGATAAGCTGTTGCGCCAGAACCCCCGGTTCTGGCGCAACAAAAAAGTGCTGTTGATTCATGAAATTTTTCTACTGATATTCCCGCCGTTTATTTTCAATAAATTAATAAAAACAATGGAATAATATAAAGAATAATTCTGTTGTCGCTCCGCTGGATGAAAAACTTCTATCGTTGCCCGTGAAACCGCGTCCCGCCTGATTTCTGGTGGATTGACAATGTTTTTAGCGGTGGCATGATGCGCACGAAATCTAAACTTCCTCACGGTTATATCCATGTCCATCTACACCCGGCCGGTGCAAATGTTGCTCTGCGGCCTGCTTCTGTTGACGCTGGCGATTGCGGTTTTAAATACCCTCGTCCCGCTTTGGCTCGCCCATGAAAATATGCCAACCTGGCAGGTCGGAATGGTGGGCTCGTCCTATTTCACCGGTAACCTGGTCGGGACGCTGCTGGCCGGATGGGTGATTAAGCGTCTGGGATTTAACCGTAGCTATTATCTTGCGTCGCTGATCTTTGCGGTGGGCTGCGTCGGACTTGGTATTACCCTCGGTTTCTGGACCTGGTTCAGCTGGCGCTTTCTCGCCGGCGTCGGCTGCGCGATGATTTGGGTAGTGGTCGAAAGCGCGCTGGTTTGCAGCGGAACGTCGCGTAGCCGCGGTCGTCTGCTGGCCGCCTATATGATGGTTTACTATGTGGGAACCGTGCTGGGTCAGCTGATGGTCAGCAAACTGCCGACGGATCTAATGAGCGTGCTGCCGTGGGTGACCGCGCTGACGCTGGCGGCGATTCTGCCGCTGCTGTTTACCCGCGTCGTGAATCAAAGTGATGAACAGCATGAGCCGGCGCGGATCTGGCCAATGCTCAGGCTGCGTCAGGCCCGCCATGGCGTGAACGGCTGCATTATCTCCGGGATTGTTCTTGGGTCGCTGTATGGATTGATGCCGCTGTGGTTGAACCATCAGGGCGTCAGTGACTCCGGCATTGGTTTCTGGATGGCGGTTATGGTCAGCGCAGGTATTTTGGGCCAGTGGCCGATCGGCCGTATGGCCGACCGCTATGGTCGCTTGCTGGTGTTGCGCGTTCAGGTTTTTGTGGTGATTTTAGGCTGCCTGGCAATGCTTAGCGGCGCGGCAATGGCTCCGGCGCTGTTTATCCTTGGCGCATCGGGCTTCACGCTGTACCCGGTGGCAATGGCCTGGGCCTGTGAGAAAGTCGAGCGCCATCAGCTGGTCGCCATGAACCAGGCGCTGTTGATGAGCTATACCGTCGGCAGCCTGCTCGGGCCAACCTTCACCGCCATGCTGATGCAGAACTTTTCCGACAACCTGCTATTTATCATGATTGCCAGCGTGTCGTTTATTTATCTGCTGACGCTGCTGCGTAAAGCCGGTCATCATCCGACGCCGGTGGCGCACGCGTAATTTTTCTTCCGGCCTTCGCTACGGTGATAATCAAAGGGGACGTTGTCCCCTTTGATTTATTTACCGCCAGCGACGAGCGCATCAAGCTGGCTCTGATGCTCCACCCTGGTGAGCCGATGCAGCCGATCCCCCTCATCCAGCCAGCAGACTAATCGCTGGATCGTCTGAATATGCTGTTCGCTATCGGCCGCGGCCAGGACGATAATCAGCCGTACATCGGGGTGATCGGGAAACGCCACGGCTTCGGCGCAGCAAACCAGTGAGAGCACGCTGTGCGGGCTCAGAACCCCTTCATCCGGGCGGGCGTGCGGGAGGGCAAATTCCGCAGTGAGTATGTACCAGGGGCCATTTTTCTCGGTGGCGCTGATGATGGCATCCGCATAGCCGGCGCTGATTTTCCCCTGCTGCGCCAGCGGACGGCAGGCCAGCTTAATCGCGCCGCGCCAGTCCAGACCACGCTCGGTGTACTGACAAGCGGCAAATAATTTTTCATCCATGTCGGCTCCTCAAATAGCGAGCCGGTCAGTGGGCGACCGGCTCGTGCGACGGTCAGCGAAGCGCGTTATACAGCGCCTCGCCGGAGATGCCGTATTTTGCCTTGAGCTGCCGGCTGTTGCCCGACTCGGTGAAGGTATCCTGCGTTCCCAGGCGCGTCAGGCGCGCCGGATGGGCCGCCTGGGCCATCGCTTCGGCTACCTGGCCGCCAAGGCCGCCGTTTACCGTGTGATTCTCCAGCGTGGCGATCTGCGGACAGTCTGCTACCAGCGCATAAAACTCCTGCTGGTTAAACGGTTTGAGCGTCGCCACGTGGATGAGCTTGCCTTTCTTGCCGCTGGCAACCAGCTTTTCATAGCCTTCGCTGGCCTGTTCCAGCACCGTGCCCTCAAAGAGAATGGCGAACTCGTTGCCGCTGCTGGCGATAGCCGCGATATCGGTGACCCGGGGTATCACGCTCTTATCGCGCACCGGCATCGGTTCACGCGCCACGCGGATATAAACCGGGCCTTTGATTTTTGCCGCCTGCTCAAAGGCGTCGGCTATTTCTTCGGCATCGGCCGGCGTCAGGATCGTCAGGCCCGGCAGCACGCGGGTCAGGGCAAGATCCTCCAGCGCGTGGTGCGAGGCGCCGTCCGGGCCGTCATCCATCCCCGGATGGCTACCCACCAGCTTGACGTTGGCTTTGGCGTAGCAGGCCTGTCGCAGCTGGGTCCATGCCGTCCCCGTTACAAACATCGCAAAATTGACATAGAAGGGGATATAGCCCTCAAGCGCCTGACCCACGGCAAAACTCATCGCTGAACCTTCCGCAATCCCCATTTCGAAGAAGGCCTCCTGGTAGCGCGCCTGAAACTGGTCGGTGCGGGTTGAACTGGCTAAGTCACTATCGATAGCGACGATGGGGTAGCCTTTTTCTTTCAGGGCAATCAGTGCATTACCGATCTCATCACGCGGTGCTTTCATCACTGTAACTCCTCCATTGCCTGCTGGTATTGTTCTGTGGTCGGGGTTTTTGAGTGCCAGTCGCCGTTATTTTCCATATAGCTGACGCCGGAGCCCTTGGTGGTATGGGCAACGATGGCTACCGGCTTGCCTTTCAGATGGCGGGAGAGCATCAGGGTGTCGGCCACCTGGTGCATATCATTACCGTTATGCAGCTCCAGCACGTGCCAGCCGAAGCTGCGGATCTTATCCGCCAGCGGCTCGAGATTAACCACCTCATTGACCGGATCGTGGGAAGAGAAGCCGTTGTAATCGATAATCGCGACCAGATTATCCATTTTCATATGCCCGGCCTGCTGTAAGGTTTCCCAGATTTGCCCTTCGTGCATTTCGCCATCGCCGATGATGGCAAATACCCGATGAGGCTCGTCGCGGCGCTTTTTAGCGGCCGCCATACCGAAGGCGACGGATAGCCCCTGGCCGAGCAAACCGGTCGTCGCATCGACATCCGGCAGCGATTTTATGCTGGGGTGTCCCTGCAGGCGCGAATTGATCTGGCGGAAGGTATTGAACTCGCTGCGATCGATTTTCCCTTTTTGGTAAAGCATGGCGTACTGCGCGGCAACGGCGTGCCCTTTGCTCATAACGACGCGCGCGCGGGGCGAGGCCGCCAGGTCAACCTCCTGATAATAGATCCAGGTGAGGATATCGATTATCGATAAGGCGCCGCCCGGGTGGCCAATGCCGGACTCATAAATCATCGTGACAATATCGCGGCGAGCGGCGAGCGCATGGGACTTCAGTTCATCAATGTTCATGTGGTTTCCTTCTTATGGCAGCATTTTGCCGATGTAGTACACAACCAGGCCCAGGGCGACAAAGTCGGTTTCCGGGAAGCTGGTTCCCGACAGGCCGACGGACTCCATGATGGGGTAGATCAAGGCAGGACCGATGCCGATCAGGATCCCGGTGACGAAGCTGCCGGCGATAGCTCCTTTCCAGCCGCCCGAAGCGTTACCAAATACCGCTGCGGTGGCGCCGATAAAGAAGTAGGGGATCGCCACCGGAATAATGACGGTTTGCCCGAGGATCGCCAGAAAGCCCATCACCACCAGCCCGCCAACAAATGAAGAGATAAATCCCAGTACCGTGGCGGTTGGCGCATACGGGAAAACGACCGGGCAATCGAGGGCGGGTTTGGCGTTGGGAATGAATTTCTCCGAAATGCCGAGGAAGGCCGGGACAATTTCAGACAACAGCAGGCGTACCCCGGTAATGATGATGTACAGAGACGCGGTGAAAGTGAGCGACTGGAACAGAGGGTAAACCAGCCAGTGCATTCCGCCAGCCGCCGCCGTGACCGCCGCTTTCCCGGCGGCGAGCGCCGCAATGTAATAGAAAATACTGACCGAGATTGATACGGAGACGATGTAATCTTTAAAGATCCCCAGCCAGCCGGGCAGGTTCAGCTTTTCGGTCGACTGTTTAGGATCGCCCACCTTTGAACCGATCCATCCGGATGCCGCGTAGGCCAGCGTCACGTAGTGCCCCATCGCAATTTCATCATTACCGGTGATTTTTCTCATCCACGGCTGGGCAATTGCCGGGTACAGACAGGCGGCCAGCCCCAGCAGGATTGAACCGACAATAATGGTGGTCATGTCGCTATAGCCGAGCGCTTTCAGGGTGACGGTCAGCAGGGCCGAGAGATAGAGATTATGCTGTCCGGTGAGAAAGATGTATTTGAAAGGGGTCACGCGGGCAAAGAACAGGTTCCAGCCAAAACCAATCACCATAATCAGCGAGACGCACATCGCGAATTTAGTTTGCGCCAGCCCGGTCAGCGCTTCCGCCAGCGGCATCACGCCTTTCAGACCAAAGCCATCGCTAAATAATGTCTGAAAATTGCCGAGAGAGGTCACGGCCAGCCCGGCCCCGCCGGCAAAAACCAGAAAGCCGACAATGGTTTTGAAAGTCCCGGAGAGCACTTTTTCAATGGGCTTTCGTTGGATCAATAAGCCAATTAATGCGATAAAACCAACTAAAAGTGGGGTGACGCCCAGAATGTCGAATACAATAAATCTGAGGAAATCCATATTGCCTCCGGGAGAGGTTAGTTGTGCTGGATTACGCGGATAAGCGCTGATTCCATTTCTTCACTGTTCATCAGGTCGGTGATACCGATAGCGTTAAATCCGGCAGCTTCGACTTCCTCGGTGAGATCGCGCATCGTGATCACGAAATCAATATCTCGCCAGGTTCGTAACCCGGAGAGGACGTCGTGTTCCAGCTCGATATCCCAGCCGTGTTTATCGATGATTTTTTGTGCTTTTATTTTGAGCATTAAGGAACTGCCCATACCGGTGCGACAGACGATGAGACCTTTCATGAGATGTTCTCCTGTTTGTAAAAATAATTATTTTTATTTGTTTGTGTGAGATAATAATTATTATCTTTAGCGCGAAACGAAAGATGTGACTGTGTTTGCATTTTGAGCAAGAAAGGCAAAAAATGAGCCAGATAGATAACAACCTGTTGATAAACATACGAAATGGGTCTTCAGAACTCAGCCCGATACTGGAGAAAGTGGGCCGTTTTATTGCGGAAAATCCTGATTTTGTGATGCGGCATACGATTTCAGAACTGGCCGACTCTGTTGACACCAGCGAGGGCAGCATCACCCGTTTTTGTCGGGCGTTTGGATTTAAAGGTTTCTCCGATTTCAGAACGGCGCTGGCGGTTGAGCAGGGGGCTGCCCGCCCGGAAGCCGGCGATGACGACGATATTGCGCCGGTGCTGGCGAGCATTCGCGATAGCAATACCATTATCGATGCTCAGGAGCTGCAAAGCGCAGCGGTGTGGCTGAATGCGCTGAATAACATCGCTATTTATGCGGTGGGTACGGCGGTGCCCGTTGCCCTGTTTCTGCAAATGAATTTAATTAACATGGGCAAAGTTGCCAGCTTCGTCGATCGCTCTTATCCGGCGGCGATCCCGATAGCAACCGATCGGCAAAAGACGGGAATTATCGTCGTGCATACCGAACAGGCCTCGGCGGATATGATCCAGGCTTTGACGCTGGCGAAGCAGCAGGGGGTGAAAATATTGTCGCTGACCCGCGGCACGTTTACGCCGCTGGCCCGTTTATCGGACTGGAACCTGCAGGCCGCGGTGGCTTTACAGGGAGAAGGTGAATCAGGATTTGCCGAAATTGCGGGGGCAATGATGGTTGCCGATCGAATGCTTCGCGCGCTGGAGGAGCAGGATGAGCGCTATGCGGAATATCGTAAGGCGCATCAGAAACGCATTTTCTCGATTGAAAGCGTGGCGAATAAGCTGTCGCAATACTTTATGTCGTAATGCTTGCCGAAGCGTTTTCCACCCGGATAAGACGTTCTGCGTCGCTATCCGGGGAAAATTCTGCTTAGCCGGCCATGCCGCCCGTCGGCTTAGTACATGACCTTATGGCCATACTGCTCGAGAATGCCTTTGACCCGATCCATGGTCTCTTTCTTAGGCGGATGTACGCCATCCAGCTTGTACTCTTCACCCATCGCTACCCATTTGTGCTTGCCTAACTCGTGATAGGGCAGCAGTTCGATTTTTTCGACATTGCCCATATCGCGGGTAAACTCGCCGAGGCGGTGCGCGGAATCATCATCGTCAGACCAGCCGGGAACCACCACGTAACGAATCCAGACTTTGATGTTTTTATTCGATAAGTAGCGGGCAAACTCCAGCGTACGGTGGTTAGACACGCCAACCAGATTCTGATGGATCTCATCATTCATCTGTTTGAGGTCGAGCATGACCAGATCGGTCACTTCAAGCAGCTCGTCAATAACCGGGTCGTAGCGACGAACAAAGCCGTTGGTATCGAGGCAGGTATGAATGCCTTCTTTGCGGCAGGCGCGGAACCAGTCGCGCACGAACTCGGCCTGCAAAATGGCCTCACCGCCGGACGCGGTCACGCCGCCGCCGGAAGCGTTCATAAAGTGGCGATAGGTTACAACCTCTTTCATCAGGCTTTCGACGGTGACTTCGGTGCCGCCGTGGGTATCCCAGGTGTCACGGTTGTGGCAATACAGGCAGCGCATCAGGCAGCCCTGGAAGAAGGTGATAAAGCGGATCCCGGGGCCATCGACGGTGCCGCAGGATTCAAAGGAGTGAATACGACCAATAGTTGACATTGCGGTGATATCTCCAGATTCGGCCCGTCCGGGGCCTGTGATGCACAGCTCAAACCGGCTGTGTTAAGTCTGTTTTGGCTGTTATCCATGCAGTATAGATAGCGGGCAAAAGAGACTGTAGTACGGGAGGTGCTAAAAAGGCCCCACTTACGTGGAGCCTTTATTGTACGCTTTTTAAATCGCGATTTCAGTCACAACCATTACATGGTCTGAGTGAAGGTACGAGTGATAACGTCCTGCTGCTGTTCTTTAGTCAGGGAGTTAAAACGTACTGCATAGCCAGATACACGGATGGTCAGCTGCGGATATTTTTCCGGGTTTTCCATCGCGTCGAGCAGCATTTCGCGGTTCATGACGTTGACGTTCAGGTGCTGACCGCCCTCGATTGACGCTTCGTGATGGAAGTAACCATCCATCAGGCCTGCAAGGTTGGTTTTACGCACTTCGTCGTCTTTACCCAGCGCGTTCGGCACGATAGAGAAGGTGTAAGAAATACCATCTTTCGCGTAAGCAAACGGCAGTTTAGCAACGGAGGTCAGAGAGGCAACAGCACCTTTCTGGTCACGGCCGTGCATTGGGTTAGCACCTGGTCCGAACGGCGCGCCAGCACGACGACCGTCAGGGGTATTACCTGTTTTCTTACCATAAACCACGTTAGAGGTGATGGTCAGAACGGACTGAGTCGGGATAGCGTTACGATAGGTAGTGAGTTTCTGAATTTTCTTCATGAAACGTTCTACCAGGTCAACCGCCATGTCATCAACGCGAGAATCGTTGTTACCGAACTGCGGGTATTCACCTTCGATTTCGAAGTCAACGGCCAGGCCGTCTTCGTCACGAATCGGTTTAACTTTCGCATATTTGATAGCAGACAGGGAGTCAGCCGCAACGGACAGGCCAGCAATACCGCATGCCATGGTACGAATGACGTCACGGTCGTGCAGCGCCATCAGAGAGGCTTCGTAGCTATACTTGTCGTGCATGTAATGGATAATGTTCAGGGCGGTGACATACTGCTTAGCCAGCCAGTCCATGAAGTGATCCATACGCTCCATCACTTCGTCGAAGTTCAGAACGTCGCCTTTGATTGGTTCAGATTTCGGACCAACCTGCATTTTCAGTTTTTCATCAACGCCGCCGTTGATAGCGTACAGCATAGTTTTCGCGAGGTTAGCACGAGCACCGAAGAACTGCATTTGCTTACCAACAACCATCGGGCTTACGCAGCATGCGATAGCGTAGTCGTCGTTGTTGAAGTCCGGACGCATCAGGTCATCGTTCTCGTACTGCAGAGAAGAGGTATCGATAGACACTTTAGCGGCGAATTTCTTGAAGTTCAGCGGCAGTTTTTCAGACCACAGAACGGTGATGTTCGGTTCCGGAGACGGACCCATGGTGTACAGGGTGTTCAGGAAGCGGAAGCTGTTTTTGGTGACCAGGGTACGGCCGTCAACGCCCATACCACCGATGGATTCAGTTGCCCAAATCGGGTCGCCGGAGAACAGTTCATCATATTCCGGAGTACGCAGGAAGCGAACCATACGCAATTTCATGACCAGGTGGTCAATCATTTCCTGAGCGTCTTGTTCAGTGATTTTGCCTGCTTTCAGGTCACGTTCGATGTAAGCATCCAGGAAGGTGGATACGCGACCGAAGGACATTGCTGCACCGTTCTGAGACTTAACCGCGGCCAGGTAGCCGAAGTAGGTCCACTGGATAGCTTCCTGCGCGTTGGTTGCCGGACCTGAGATATCGCAGCCATATTTCGCTGCCATTTCTTTGATCTGACCCAGAGCGCGGTGCTGTTCAGAGATCTCTTCACGCAGACGGATAGTCGCTTCCAGGTTTACGCCGTTTTCCAGGTCAGACTGCAGAGACAGGAACTGTGCGTATTTGTCTTTCATCAGGAAGTCGATACCGTACAGCGCAACGCGACGGTAGTCACCGATGATACGGCCACGGCCATACGCATCCGGCAGACCAGTCAGAACGCCAGACTTACGGCAGTTCAGAATGTCTTTGGTGTACACATCGAATACACCCTGGTTATGGGTTTTACGGTATTCGGTGAAGATTTTTTTCAGCATCGGGTCCAGTTCGCGATCGTACGCTTTGCAGGAACCTTCAACCATTTTGATGCCGCCGAACGGGATAATCGCACGTTTCAGAGGCTTTTCAGTCTGCAGACCAACGATTTTCTCAAGAGCTTTGTTGATGTAGCCCGCGTCATGAGACGTGATGGTGGATGCAAGGGAAGTGTCGAAGTCAACAGGCGCGTGAGTGCGGTTTTCCTGTTTAACACCTTCCATAACGTTGTCCCACAGCTTGGTTGTCGCTTCAGTTGCGCCAGCCAGGAAGGACTCGTCGCCTTCATACGGGGTATAGTTTTTCTGGATAAAGTCACGTACGTTGACTTCTTTCTGCCAGTCACCTTTCGCGAAACCTTCCCAGGCTGTGGCTAACTTTTCATTAAGCTCGGACATGTAACACCTACCTTCTTAAGTGGATTTTTTATTTACTGCCTGAAACGGCCCTTAGTGATGGTCGTCGCCACGCAGGTAAATGACCCAGTATGTCAACCCAACCAGCAGACCACCGCCGATAATGTTCCCGATAGTTACCGGAATCAGGTTATCAGTAATGAAGTTCATCACGGTCAGGTGAGAGAAATTTTCCGGAGCAGAACCAATCGCGGTCCAGAATTCCGGGGTTGCAAAGTCGCGAATTACGATACCCAGCGGGATCATAAACATGTTAGCGATACTGTGCTCAAAGCCGCTGGCAACAAACATCGCCACCGGTAAAACCATAATCATGGCTTTATCCATCAGGCTGCGGCCGGAGTAGCTCATCCACACCGCCAGACAGACCATCAGGTTAGCCAGGATACCCAGACACACGGCTTCAATAAATGTATGGTGCATTTTGTGGTCGGCGGTTTGCAGGACGTTCAGGCCCCATGCACCGTTGGCGGTCATATACTCTCCAGATAACCACATCAGCAATACAAACAGCAGTGCACCTATCAGGTTACCAACATAGACGTTGAGCCAGTTTCTTGCCAGTTGACCCCAGGTAATTCGTCCGCTGGCTTTCGCCACGACGATAAGTACGGTGGAGGTAAACAGGTCGGCACCGCAGATGACGCAAAGAATCAGGCCGAGTGAAAAGCAGATCCCCCCGATCAGTTTAGCAATTCCGAAAGGCATCGCGGCAGTGCCGGTTGTCGCCGTAATATAGAAGACAAAAGCAATGGAAATGAAAACACCAGCGGTAATCGCCAGATAAAACGTCTTCATCGGGTGCTTTGTCGCTTTGTAGACACCTGCTTCTTCGGCGACTTTCGCCATGGCTGCAGGGAGTAAAAGATCAAAAGGGTTGTCAGCTTTCACACTAACTCTCTCTTTATAAAAGTTGGCGGTGAGATACTAACAAAGCATTATAGAAGGGAAATTGATGTAGATCATATCCCACCGGAACTATAAGCCCTGGATATGTGTGGTTTTGACTTATTATGTGAATAAATGATTGTTTTAAATGAAAAAAATAAATTTTAAAATTTACAACTTATGTTGATTTTTTTCATTTTGGGCCGCTGTGGACGGTTAATTAAAATGGGGTATTTTTTATTAAAATTAACAATCCTAAAGTGATGCGTAAAAAAAGTTTACTGTAAATTAACGTTGCAACTACAAATTAGCCGCGGGTCTACTTAGCGATGAAAAACGGGGTCTTTATCGACCCCGTAAATAATGCGGCTGCAGTAAAATGAAGCCTTATTTAGCCCAGAATGCCGCTTTTGCCCGCTGCAGTTTTTCATAGGCTTTCAGTAAAGACTGATGGGCCGGGAAAGCCTGGAGATCGCTATCTACGGCCTGCAGGCCATAGAACGGCGCTTCACCGCTCATCGCCGCGCTGGCAGCTTCTACCGCATCGGCGCCGTACATACGGATAAAGGCATTCAGGTACTGCAGAGGCTGGCGTTCTTCTTCCTGACTGAGCAGCAGCAGCGTCTGCAGGCAGCGGTAGTAATTTGCGCGTTCCGCACTGAAGATAGACGCATTGAATTCAATGGTCCATTCCGTCCAGATCAAGGCCTGCTCCAGATCGCCACCGGCCAGCGCCAGCATCGCTTTCAGTTCGCCAATACGCAGCGTATACCAGCCGTTGTCTTTGCCCGTCGCCAGGCCCAGCAGCTCGCGTACGCGGGTGAAGTCGTCATTCCCTTCATCATCCAGTTGTTCGATCAGCGCCAGATAATCTTCTTTTTCCCATTCACTGCCCGGCAGGGAGAGAAGGGTTTCGCGCAGATGGCTGCCCATGCTGTTATTGGCCAGCCACAGATCTTCAGCCGGGTAAATATCTGACATTCCCGGAACGATGATGCGGCAGGCGTAGACGCTCAGGTGCTCATAATCGGCGATGTAAACTTCTTTATCTTCTTCTTTAAAGATGGCCATCAGGGTGGCGAACTCTTCTTCCGTGGTGCCGGAGAAGCTCCAGTCGACGAACGGATAGTCAGCATCCTGTTTGAACATATCCCAGGAGATCAGACCGCTGGAATCAATAAAGTGGGTTTCAAGATTGGCGTGTTCAGCGACTTCTTCGTCATCGAAGGTTGGTGGCGTAAAGACATCGAGATCTTTCAGGCTACGGCCTTGCAGCAGCTCGGTGACGGTACGTTCGAGAGCGACGCCGAAGTCCGGATGCGCGCCGAAAGAGGCGAAGCAGGTTCCGTTGGTCGGGTTAAACAACACCACGCAGATAACCGGGTATTTGCCGCCCAGCGAGCCATCGTAAGCAAAGATCGGGAAACCTTCGGCTTCCAGCTTATTGATGGACTCCACCACACCTGGATAACGCGCCATGACCTCTGCCGGAATTTCTGGCAGGCTGATGCTCTCAGCAATGATGCGGTTTTTAATGTGACGCTCGAAGACTTCCGACAGTGCCTGAACGCGCGCTTCGTTCGCCGTGTTGCCTGCGGACATCCCGTTAGAGACATACAGGTTGCCGACGATATTCATCGGGATATAGACGGTTTCGCCATCGGACTGGCGGGTGAACGGCAGGCCGCAAACGCCGCGTTCGTCGTTGCCCGACTGCAGATCGACCAGCATGCTGGCGGTCAACTGATCGTCAGGATCGTAAAATGCGCGCAGACGAGGATCCAGCAGACCTTCCGGCACTTCATCGTCTTCGGTCAGCGGGAACCATTTCTCATTTGGATAGTGGACGAATGGTCCGTTAGCGATGGTTTCGCCCAGCCAAAAGTCAGCAAAAAAGTAGTTGGTGGACAGACGCTCGAAATATTCACCAAGAGCCGAGGCCAGCGCCGCTTTTTTGGTTGCCCCTTTGCCGTTGGTGAAACACAGCGAGCACTCTTTATCACGGATATGTACTGACCACACGTGCGGTACGGGATTCAGCCATGAGGCCTCTTCAATATCAAATCCGAGGTCGAGCAATTTCTGCTGGAAGCGGGCGATGGAATCTTCCAGGGCGGCATCTTTGCCGGGAATAAACGTTTGAGTCATGGCGATCACTTTTATCGTACGTAAAGCGCGCAATGATACGGCTTTTAGATGACCGGCGCTATCTCCATCGTCTGGCTATCCTTACTGACACCCGATAACTGTGCAGGCGTTAACCATGAAGGCATTTGATTGGCATCGTATGGCGCTGGATAAAGTGCCAGTGGACTTTTTGGCTGAGGTGGCGCTGAGGAGCGTGTACACCTTTGTCCTGGTATTTATCTTTCTCAAAATCACCGGCCGACGCGGCGTGCGGCAGATGTCGCTGTTCGAAGTCCTCATTATCCTGACCCTTGGATCCGCGGCAGGGGATGTCGCTTTCTATGACGATGTCCCGATGCTGCCGGTGCTGGTGGTCTTTGTCACCCTGGCGTTGCTCTACCGGCTGATCATGTGGCTGATGGGCAAAAGCGAGAAGCTGGAGAACCTGCTTGAGGGCAAACCGATCCCGGTCATCGAACAGGGGGAACTGGCCTGGAAAAATTTACAGGCGGAAAACATGACCGAATTCGAGTTTTTTATGGAGCTGCGGATCAACGGCGTCGAACAGCTGGGACAGGTCCGGTTGGCTATTCTGGAAACCAACGGGCAAATCAGTCTCTACTACTATGCGGATCGAGACGTCAAAGCCGGTCTGTCTATTTTACCTCCTCCCCATAACGCAAGCTTCGCTACCATTCCGCGCGACGATGAATATGCCTGCGTACGGTGTAGCGCAGTTCTTAATCTCCGCGCCGGGGATAAACAATTATGTCCCCGCTGCGCAAATGCAGAATGGTCGCAGGCCAGCAGGGCGAAAAGAGTCACCTGACAGCAATTATGTCGGTTTTATGACGTCAAGCCGGCAGATTCTTTTGTGTGACGACAGCCACATTTCGTGGCTGCTTAGTTTTACTCGTTGCGGTGCGTGTCACTGAATGATAAAACCGATAGCCACAGGAATAACTTATGCCCGCGATGGTTCGCGGGCAGACAACATAGCAACGTGGTGAGGGGAAATGGCTCAGGTCTATAACTTTAGTTCGGGCCCGGCAATGCTGCCGGCGGAAGTTCTCAAACTGGCACAGCAGGAGCTGTGTGACTGGCATGGCCTGGGTACGTCGGTCATGGAAATCAGTCACCGTGGTAAAGAGTTTATCCAGGTGGCTGAGGCGGCTGAACAGGATTTTCGCGATCTGCTCAATATCCCCTCCAACTACAAAGTTTTATTCTGCCACGGCGGTGGTCGCGGTCAGTTCGCGGGCGTTCCGCTGAACCTGCTGGGTGATAAAACCACCGCTGACTATGTTGATGCCGGCTACTGGGCGGCAAGCGCGATTAAAGAAGCGAAAAAATATTGTTCGCCGAACGCCATTGACGCGAAAATCACGGTTGACGGCCTGCGCGGAGTTAAGCCGATGAGCGAATGGCAGTTGACGCCAGGCGCGGCCTATCTGCACTACTGTCCGAATGAAACCATCGACGGCATTGCGATTGATGAAACGCCGAATTTTGCGGACGACGTCGTGGTTGCGGCGGATTTCTCCTCCACCATTCTCTCTGCCCCGATTGATGTCAGCCGTTACGGCGTTATCTATGCGGGCGCACAGAAAAATATCGGCCCGGCGGGCCTGACGCTGGTGATTGTACGTGAAGACCTGCTGGGTAAAGCCAGTATCGCCTGCCCGTCAATTCTCGACTACACCGTACTGGATGCTAACGACTCCATGTTTAACACCCCGCCGACGTTCGCCTGGTACCTGGCCGGTCTGGTGTTCAAGTGGCTGAAAGAGCAGGGCGGCGTCGCGGCAATGGACAAAATCAATCAGCAAAAAGCCGATTTGCTGTATGGTGCGATCGACCGCAGCAGCTTCTATCGTAACGATGTGGCAGCGGCTAACCGTTCCCGTATGAACGTCCCGTTCCAGCTGGCCGACAGTGCGCTGGATAAACTGTTCCTTGAAGAGTCCTTTGCCGCAGGTCTGCATGCACTGAAAGGCCACCGCGTAGTGGGCGGCATGCGTGCTTCTATCTATAACGCGATGCCGCTGGCGGGCGTGAAGGCACTGACCGACTTTATGCAGGATTTTGAACGCCGCCACGGCTAATCACCCTCCTGTTTTTCATCCCCGCGGCTGGTCTGCGGGGTTTTTATTCTGTTTGTTTGAGAGTTAAGTTTGATGGAATCCCTGACGTTACAACCCATTGCGCGAGTAGATGGCACCGTGAACCTGCCTGGGTCAAAAAGTGTCTCTAACCGTGCTTTGCTGCTGGCGGCTTTGGCCCGTGGCACCACGGTGCTGACCAACCTGCTGGACAGCGACGATGTACGCCATATGCTGAATGCCCTGAGCGCCCTGGGAGTTCATTACGTTCTGTCTGCTGACCGCACCCGCTGTGAAGTGACCGGCAACGCTGGGCCGCTGCAGGCTGGTAGTGCGCTGGAGCTGTTCCTCGGTAACGCAGGGACCGCCATGCGTCCGCTGGCGGCCGCGCTGTGTCTGGGCGGCAACGATATCGTGTTGACCGGCGAACCGCGCATGAAAGAGCGCCCGATTGGCCATCTGGTCGACGCGCTGCGCCAGGGCGGCGCGCAGATTGATTATCTGGAGCAGGAAAACTATCCGCCTCTGCGCCTGCGCGGCGGCTTTACCGGCGGCGAAGTTGAAGTGGACGGCAGCGTATCCAGCCAGTTCCTCACCGCGCTGCTGATGGCTGCGCCACTGGCGCCGCAGGATACCGTCATCGCGATTAAAGGCGAGCTGGTTTCCCGCCCATATATCGACATCACGCTGCATCTGATGAAAACATTCGGCGTTGAGGTCGAGAATCAGGCCTATCAGCGCTTTATTGTCAGCGGCAATCAGCAGTACCAGTCGCCGGGTGATTACCTGGTGGAGGGGGATGCCTCTTCGGCCTCTTATTTCCTCGCTGCCGGCGCCATCAAAGGTGGGACGGTAAAAGTCACCGGTATCGGCCGCAACAGCGTACAGGGCGATATTCGTTTTGCCGACGTGCTGGAAAAAATGGGGGCGACCGTCACCTGGGGCGAGGATTATATTGCCTGTACCCGCGGCGAGCTGAATGCTATCGATATGGATATGAACCATATTCCGGATGCGGCGATGACTATCGCCACTGCGGCGCTGTTTGCCAGGGGAACGACCACGCTACGCAACATCTATAACTGGCGCGTCAAAGAGACCGACCGTCTGTTTGCGATGGCCACCGAACTGCGTAAAGTGGGCGCTGAAGTGGAAGAGGGGGAGGATTACATTCGCATTACGCCTCCGCTGACGCTGCAGTTTGCCGAGATTGGCACCTATAACGATCACCGTATGGCAATGTGTTTCTCGCTGGTGGCGTTGTCTGATACGCCGGTGACTATTCTTGACCCGAAATGTACGGCGAAAACCTTCCCGGATTACTTCGAGCAGCTGGCGCGAATCAGTACGCTGGCGTAACGTTCGCTGCGCAAAAAGCAAACCGAAAAGGTAAAATATTGTCATCTTCCGGGCTGACGTTCCGTCAGCCCGCTATAATTGCGCAATTCTTCTGCGTTTCATTTCTGGTAGTCCGTAATTTGCAAGCAATGCTCACTTTCCGGCGTAGAGATGCGTATAATGCGCGGCGTTTATATTCTATGCGCCTTGCTGAAGGAGAAAAAGATGACGGCAAATATTCCGGTAATCACCATTGATGGGCCTGGCGGTGCGGGTAAAGGCACATTGTGCAAGGCAATGGCGGAAGCGCTGGGCTGGCATCTGCTGGATTCCGGGGCCATCTATCGTGTTCTGGCCCTCGCGGCGCTGCATCACCATGTTGATGTCGAATCTGAAGAGGCGCTGGTACCGTTGGCGGCGCACCTGGACGTGCGTTTTATCTCCACCGACGGCACTCTGGAAGTGATTCTTGAAGGCGAAGACGTCAGCGCCGCCATTCGTACTCAGGAAGTGGCTAATACCGCATCGAAAGTTGCCGCGTTTCCCCGCGTGCGTGAAGCATTGCTTCGTCGTCAGCGCGCATTTCGTGAACTGCCTGGCCTGATTGCCGACGGACGCGATATGGGAACCGTCGTGTTTCCCGATGCGCCAGTGAAGATTTTCCTTGATGCTTCGGCACAAGAGCGCGCCCATCGCCGTATGCTGCAGTTGCAGGAAAAGGGCTTTAGTGTTAACTTTGAACGTCTTTTGTCCGAGATAAAAGAACGTGACGATCGCGACCGTAATCGCAGCGTCGCGCCGCTTGTCCCGGCCGCCGATGCTTTAGTTCTCGATTCTACTGAACTAAACATTGAGCAAGTTATTGAAAAAGCGCTACACTATGCGCGCGAAAAACTGGCAGTCGCCTGACCGCGAAGCGGTGAAGCGAAACGGCCTCAGAATTATAGCAGTACCCCCGCAGCAATGGAGTGTTAGCGGGTATGTTAAACAACCCCATCCGGCACGGAGCCAGGTGGACGTTAAATATGAAACCTGAAGATTAAACATGACTGAATCTTTTGCTCAACTATTTGAAGAATCCTTAAAAACAATCGAAACCCGTCCGGGTTCCATCGTTCGTGGTGTTGTTGTTGCTATCGACAAAGATATCGTACTGGTTGACGCTGGTCTGAAATCTGAGTCTGCCATTCCGGCAGAGCAGTTCAAAAACGCCCAGGGCGAGCTGGAAATCCAGGTCGGTGACGAAGTTGACGTTGCTCTGGATGCAGTAGAAGACGGCTTCGGTGAAACCCTGCTGTCCCGTGAAAAAGCTAAACGTCACGAAGCTTGGATCACGCTGGAAAAAGCTTACGAAGAAGCTGAAACTGTAGTCGGTGTTATCAACGGCAAAGTTAAAGGTGGCTTCACTGTTGAGCTGAATGGTATTCGCGCGTTCCTGCCGGGTTCCCTGGTTGACGTTCGTCCGGTTCGCGACACTCTGCACCTGGAAGGCAAAGAGCTTGAGTTCAAAGTAATCAAGCTGGACCAGAAGCGTAACAACGTTGTTGTATCCCGTCGTGCCGTTATCGAATCCGAAAACAGCGCAGAACGCGATCAGCTGCTGGAAAACCTGCAGGAAGGCATGGAAGTCAAAGGTATCGTTAAGAACCTCACTGACTACGGCGCATTCGTTGATCTGGGCGGCGTTGACGGCCTGCTGCACATCACCGACATGGCGTGGAAACGCGTTAAGCACCCGAGCGAAATCGTAAACGTTGGCGACGAAATCACTGTTAAAGTGCTGAAGTTCGACCGCGAGCGTACTCGTGTATCTCTGGGCCTGAAACAGCTGGGCGAAGATCCGTGGGTAGCTATCGCTAAGCGTTATCCGGAAGGTACCAAACTGACCGGTCGCGTGACCAACCTGACCGACTACGGCTGCTTCGTTGAAATCGAAGAAGGCGTTGAAGGCCTGGTTCACGTTTCCGAAATGGATTGGACCAATAAAAACATCCACCCGTCCAAAGTTGTTAACGTTGGCGACGTAGTGGAAGTTATGGTTCTGGATATCGACGAAGAACGTCGTCGTATCTCCCTGGGTCTGAAGCAGTGCAAAAACAACCCGTGGCAGCAGTTTGCGGAAACCCACAACAAGGGCGACCGTGTTGAAGGTAAAATCAAGTCTATCACTGACTTCGGTATCTTCATCGGCCTGGACGGCGGCATCGACGGCCTGGTTCACCTGTCTGACATCTCCTGGAACGTTGCAGGCGAAGAAGCAGTTCGTGAATACAAAAAAGGCGACGAAATCGCAGCAGTTGTTCTGCAGGTTGACGCAGAGCGTGAGCGTATCTCTCTGGGCGTTAAACAGCTCGCAGAAGATCCGTTCAACAACTGGGTTGCACTGAACAAGAAAGGCGCAATCGTAAACGGTAAAGTCACTGCAGTTGACGCTAAAGGCGCAACCGTAGAACTGGCTGACGGCGTTGAAGGTTACCTGCGCGCTTCTGAAGCTTCCCGTGACCGCGTTGAAGATGCAACTCTGGTTCTGAGCGTTGGCGACGACGTTGAAGCTAAATTCACCGGCGTTGATCGTAAAAACCGTGCAATCAGCCTGTCTGTTCGTGCTAAAGACGAAGCTGATGAGAAAGATGCAATCGCAACTGTTAACAAACAGGAAGATGCAAACTTCTCTAACAACGCAATGGCTGAAGCTTTCAAAGCAGCTAAAGGCGAGTAATCTTAGTCATTCAGGTTACAACAACCTGAATTACGACGAGTTTACTTGACAGATTGCAGGATTCGTCCTGTAATCAAGCACAAAGGGCGGCTACGGCCGCCCTTGTTTAAAGCAGTTAGCTAATTTTGCCTTGAAGGAAACCGGAGGAATAATGACCAAGTCAGAATTGATAGAAAGACTTGCCAGCCAGCAATCTCACATTCCTGCGAAAGCGGTCGAAGATGCTGTTAAAGAAATGCTGGAACATATGGCCTCAACGCTTGCTCAAGGTGAGCGCATTGAAATCCGCGGTTTCGGCAGCTTCTCTTTGCATTATCGAGCACCTCGCACCGGGCGTAACCCGAAGACTGGCGATAAAGTCGAACTGGAAGGTAAGTACGTTCCGCACTTTAAGCCTGGGAAAGAATTACGCGACCGCGCCAATATTTACGAAGAGTAAGTTTCGCACAGCCGCGACAACGTACTCCGATGATAAAAAAAGCACCTTTGCGGTGCTTTTTTTATGCCTCCGGTTTGCCCCGCCTCACAGCAACATCTTCGTTTTGCTGCAACCCCGTAGGTTTTGCGGAAGCCGAAATCCATACCCGGCCGCCGACCGCTGACGACCTTTAGCTTTCACGCGATACTCTCCGTCAACAGGGAGGGGACATGCGTTTATCACAGCTTGCCGGGTGCGTGGTTGTCGGGATCTGCCCACTGCTGTTCTTGCCAGAACTGCCCACACCGCTCGCCGTTCAGGTCATTATCGGCGGCGCGATCCTGATGTCGCTTTACCGCTGGAGGCCATTGCGTTACCTGGCGTTGACCATGCTGTTTTTTGCCTGGGGTGTGCTGAGCGCGCGTCAGGTGCTGTGGCCGATGCAGGTGCTACCCGGTGGCAACCGGCAGATTGAAATTAAGCTAACGGCCGTCGAAGGTGAGACCACCTACCAGGGAAATATTCTCCGTTTCAACGGGCAGAGGCTATGGCCGGCGCCAGGGGTAACTCTTTATGGTAATGCGCTGCCCGACCTGCCGTGTGCCGGGCAGCGCTGGAAGATGACCGTCCGTCTTCGCCCGGTCCATAGTCAGCTCAACGTAGGGGGCTTTGACGGCCAGCGTTTTGCCCTGGCGCAACATCGTTCGCTAACCGGGCGCTTTACGTCGGCCGAAGCATCAGACCTGACGTGCAGCTACCGCGCTCGCTATCTGGCATCGCTGGAACGTACTCTCGACGCTTTTCCCTGGCAGTCGGTGATACTCGGGCTCGGGATGGGCGAGCGACTGGTTGTACCGCGGGATATCAAACGTCTGATGCAGGAGACCGGTACCTCACACCTGATGGCGATTTCGGGGTTGCATATTGCGTTAGGCGCCATACTCGGTGGACTGGTGGTTCGGGGGCTGCAATTCTTTTTCCCGTGCCGATGGATTGGCTGGAGAATGCCGTTACTTATCGGTCTGGGCTGCGCGCTATTTTATGCCTGGCTGACCGGTATGCAGCCGCCTGCGCTGCGGACCTGCGTAGCCCTGAGCTGCGTGGTGGGCCTACGGCTATCTGCCAGACGCTGGTCGTCCTGGCAAATCTGGCTCTGTTGTATTGGCGCTATCTTATTCGCCGATCCGCTGGCGGTGTTGTCTGATAGTCTGTGGCTGTCCATCTTCGCCGTCGCAACGCTGATTTTCTGGTATCAGCTGGTGCCGCTGCAGCGGCATACGTGGCGCTGGCCGTGGCGCGAAGGGCTTGCTTTAGGCCATCTGCAGCTTGGGCTGATGTTTCTGCTATTGCCAATTCAGATTCTCCTTTTCCACGGCATCAGCCTGACCGCCTGGGTAGCAAATCTGATAGCCGTACCGTTGGTCACCTTTGCGGTTGTTCCCACGATTCTGCTGGCGATGCTGCTGCATCTCAGCGGACCTGTCGTGGTTGAAATGGCGGTGTGGTGGCTGGCCGACCGCCTGCTGGCAGCACTATTCTGGTTTTTGCATCTGCTGCCGCAGGGCTGGCTCAGTCTGGATTTTCGCTGGGCGGGGCTCAGCGCGTTGCCCTGGCTGATACTGCTGGTGTGGCGTTTTCATGCCTGGCGTTCGCTACCGGCGCTTTGTCTTAGCAGCACGCTGCTGCTGAGCTGGCCCTTCTGGCGCCATGGAGCGAAAGATGAATGGCGGGTCACGATGCTGGACGTCGGGCAGGGGCTGGCTATGGTCATTGAGCGCGAGGGGGCGGCAATCCTCTATGATACCGGACTGGCCTGGCCCGATGGTGATAGCGGTCAGCAGATTATTATTCCCTGGCTACGCTGGCATCACCTGCGCCCGGAGGGCGTTGTGTTGAGCCATGAACACCTTGACCACCGCGGCGGTCTCAATTCGCTGCTGAAGGCCTGGCCCGAGCTCTGGATCCGCAGTCCGCTGGGCTGGCGGGGGCATCTTCCCTGTCGACGAGGCGAAAGCTGGCGATGGCGTGGATTAACTTTTCGCGTGCTGTGGCCGCTGCCGGATTCCAGCCTGACGGGCAATAACCGCTCCTGCGTGGTCCGTATTGATGACGGCAAGCGGAGCATTCTACTGACCGGAGATATTGAAATTCCGGCAGAACGGGCCATGCTGAGCCACTACTGGCAGCATCTTGCGTCTACACTTATCCAGGTTCCGCACCACGGGAGTCATACCTCTTCTGCGCTTGCCTTATTGCAGCGGGTCGGCGGCGCGGCGGCGCTGGCTTCGGCCTCGCGATATAATGCCTGGCGTATGCCTGCGGCTAAAGTGGTGCAGCGCTACCGTCAGCAGGGCTATCGATGGCTCGATACGCCGCATCAGGGACAAATTACGGTTATTTTTTCTCCAGAAGGTTGGCAAATCCAAAGCTTACGAGATCAACTTTTACCGCGTTGGTATCATCAGTGGTTTGGCGAGACCGTGGATAACGGGTAGAATATGCGGCTATTTCAACATAAGCTGGTTTATTGAATGCAGAATGATAAAGATCTCTCCACGTGGCAGACCTTCCGCCGCCTCTGGCCGCTTATTGCGCCATTTAAAACCGGACTGATCGTCGCGGCAGTTGCGTTAGTCTTTAACGCCGCTAGTGATACCTTCATGCTATCGCTTCTTAAACCGTTACTGGATGATGGTTTTGGTAAAACGGATCGCTCAGTGCTGCTATGGATGCCGCTGGTCGTGATTGGGTTGATGTTACTGCGTGGCGTCACCAGCTATATTTCGAGCTACTGTATCTCGTGGGTTTCAGGCAAAGTCGTCATGACAATGCGCCGCCGTCTGTTCAGCCATATGATGGGGATGCCCGTCTCCTTCTTTGATAAACAGTCCACGGGTACCTTGCTGTCACGCATTACCTATGATTCCGAACAGGTGGCGTCATCCTCTTCCAGCGCCTTGATTACCGTCGTGCGCGAAGGCGCCTCGATCATCGGTCTGTTTGTGATGATGTTCTATTACAGCTGGCAGCTGTCGCTGATTCTGATCGTCCTGGCCCCCATCGTCTCGATGGCGATTCGCGTGGTATCGAAGCGTTTTCGTAATATCAGCAAGAATATGCAAAACACCATGGGGCAGGTGACCACCAGCGCAGAGCAGATGCTGAAAGGGCATAAAGAAGTGCTGATGTTTGGCGGTCAGGCGGTAGAAACCAAACGTTTTGATAAGGTCAGCAACAAAATGCGCTTGCAGGGGATGAAAATGGTCTCTGCGTCGTCTATTTCTGACCCGGTTATTCAGCTGATTGCGTCACTGGCGCTGGCATTTGTTCTCTATGCCGCCAGCTTCCCGAGCGTCATGGAAACGTTAACTGCCGGTACCATCACCGTCGTCTTCTCCTCGATGATCGCGTTGATGCGCCCGCTGAAGTCGCTGACTAACGTCAATGCTCAGTTCCAGCGCGGGATGGCCGCCTGCCAGACGCTGTTTGCGATTCTTGATTCCGAACAGGAAAAAGACGAAGGCAAGCTGGTTATCGAGCGGGCGAAGGGCAACCTGGAATTCAAAGATGTCACCTTTACCTATCCGGGCCGTGAAACGCCGGCGCTGCGAAATATCAACCTCAACATCCAGGAAGGTAAAACGGTCGCCCTGGTCGGGCGTTCGGGGTCGGGTAAATCGACCATCGCCAGCCTGATTACGCGCTTTTACGATATCGATAACGGCCAGATTTTGCTGGATGGCCACGATCTGCGTGAATACACTCTGGCATCCCTGCGCGATCAGGTGGCGCTGGTGTCGCAAAACGTTCATCTGTTCAACGATACCGTGGCCAACAACATTGCCTATGCGCGCACGGAAGAGTACAGCCGTGAGCAGATCGAAGAAGCGGCGCGTATGGCCTACGCGATGGACTTTATCAGCAAAATGGATAATGGCCTCGATACCGTTATCGGTGAGAACGGCGTACTGCTCTCCGGCGGTCAGCGTCAGCGTATTGCCATCGCGCGTGCGCTGCTGCGTAACAGCCCGATTCTGATTCTGGACGAAGCGACATCGGCGCTGGATACCGAGTCTGAACGCGCGATCCAGGCCGCCCTCGACGAACTGCAGAAAAACCGCACTTCGCTGGTGATTGCCCACCGTCTTTCCACCATCGAACAAGCCGATGAAATTGTGGTGGTGGAAGATGGCCGCATTGTCGAGCGCGGTAGCCATGCCGATCTGCTGGAACACCGCGGCGTGTACGCCCAGCTACATAAGATGCAGTTTGGCCAATGATTGCGCGCATCTGGTCCGGTGAGTCGCCCGTATGGCGACTCTTGCTGCCGCTCTCCTGGCTCTATGGCCTGGTGAGCGGGCTGATCCGCCTCAGCTATCGGCTGGGGCTGAAGAAAGCCTGGCGAGCGCCGGTTCCGGTGGCGGTGGTGGGGAATCTCACCGCCGGAGGCAACGGCAAAACGCCGGTGGTCATCTGGCTGGTGGAACAGCTCCAGCAGCGCGGTATCCGCGTTGGCGTCGTTTCCCGCGGTTATGGCGGGAAAGCGGCGAGCTATCCGTTACTGCTCAGCAATGACACCAGTACCGCGGAAGCCGGCGATGAACCGGTACTCATTTTTCAACGCACCGGCGCGCCGGTTGCGGTCTCGCCAGCGCGTCGTGAGGCGGTGCAGGCGCTGCTTCATGCACATGATTTGCAGCTCATTATCACCGATGATGGCCTGCAGCACTACAAGCTGGCGCGGGACAAAGAAATTGTGGTAATTGATGGCGAGCGCCGTTTTGGCAATGGCTGGTGGCTACCGGCCGGGCCGATGCGTGAACGCGCGTCACGTTTACGCAGCGTCGACGCCATCATTGTTAACGGCGGCATCGCGCAGGCGGGGGAAATTCCCATGCAGCTGCGACCCGGACTGGCGGTAAATTTACGCAGCGGCGAACGGCGTGACGTGGCTTCTTTCGATAATGTCGTTGCCATGGCCGGGATCGGTCATCCGCCGCGCTTTTTCGCCACGCTGGAAAGCTGCGGCGTCCTGCCGGTAAAAACCGTCGCGCTTGCCGATCACCAGGCATTGACTCAGGCGAGCGTTTCCGCCCTTGTGAATCCACAGCAAACGCTGCTGATGACCGAGAAAGATGCGGTGAAATGTCGTGGGTTTGCCGAAGCAAACTGGTGGTATTTACCTGTCGACGCCATAATGACGGATGAACGCGCACAGCAGCTGCTGACGGAACTGGTGACGCTGGCGCAACGTTAGTTCTGCCACGTTCGCTTCAATAACGCTGTGCCGGAGTCCTTTACGGAGAACCTGCATGTCGGTACTACAACTGTCGCTTAAAGAAGCCCGTCATCTCCATCTTGCGGCGCAGGGATTGCTGAAGAAGCCCCGGCGACGTGCCCGCGCCAGCGATATTCTGTCAACTATTCAGCAGATGTCATTGCTGCAAATCGATACCATCAACGTCGTTGCCCGCAGCCCTTATCTTGTGCTTTTTAGCCGTCTTGGCAGCTATCCGCAAAGCTGGCTGGAGGACGCCCTGCGCAGCGGGGAGCTGATGGAATACTGGGCTCATGAAGCCTGTTTCCTGCCCCGTAGCGACTTTGCCCTGGTGCGCCACCGTATGCTGACGCCCGATAATATGGGCTGGAAGTATCACAAGGCGTGGATGACGGAACATGCTGACGATATTCGGCTGCTGCTGGAGCATATCGCGCAGAATGGTCCGGTTCGTTCGGCCGACTTTGAACATCCGCGCAAAGGCGCCAGCGGCTGGTGGGAGTGGAAACCGCACAAGCGCCATCTGGAAGGCCTGTTTACCGCAGGTAAAGTGATGGTGGTGGAGCGGCGTAACTTCCAGCGGGTGTACGACCTGACGCATCGCGTCATGCCGCACTGGGACGATGAGCGCGATGCGCTGACGCAGCCGCAGGCGGAGGCGTTAATGCTGCGCAACAGTGCCCGGAGCCTCGGCATTTTTCGCCCCCAGTGGCTGGCTGATTACTATCGTCTCCGCCAGCCCGCTTTGCCGACGCTGCTGGCGAGCTGGCAGGAGGAGGGCACGGTGGTTCCGGTGAAGGTCGAGGAACTGGGCGACATGTGGCTCCACCACGAAGCGCTCGGGCAGCTGGAATCGGCGCCCGGCGGTAAACTCGCCGCCAGCCATAGCGCGGTACTCTCGCCATTTGACCCGGTAGTCTGGGACCGTAAACGCGCTGAGCAACTCTTCAATTTCAGCTATCGCCTCGAGTGCTACACGCCGGCGCCGAAGCGTCAGTATGGCTACTTTGTTCTGCCGCTGCTGCACCAGGGAAAACTGGTGGGCAGAATGGACAGCAAGGTGCATCGGAAAAACGGGGTTCTGGAGGTTTTTTCGCTGTGGCTGGAAGAGGGGATCAGAGTCACCTCGGGGCTGGAGAAAGGGTTGCTCCGGGCGATTGAAGAGTTTGCCATCTGGCAGTCGGCTCAACGTATCACCTTCGGTCGTCTGCCGCCGGGGCTTTTCTCCGACCGTCAGCAGGGCTGGGAGATTTCCCCGGTCTGAACAAGACCACACCCCGCTCAGCCTTTGCCGCAAACGGATCCCTGAGTTTGCCATCATGTGATATGCTGCTGCGGAATCTATTCGGTCCATCAGGAGGAATCATGGATCACCGTTTACTAGAAATCATCGCCTGTCCTGTCTGCAACGGCAAACTGTACTACAGCCAGGATAAGCAAGAGCTGATCTGCAAAATTGACAGCCTGGCCTTTCCTTTCCGTGAAGGCATTCCCGTCTTGCTGGAAACCGAAGCCCGCGCATTAGCCGTGGGAGAGAGCCATTCATGAGTTTCGTGGTCATCATTCCTGCACGTTTTGCCTCCACGCGTCTGCCGGGCAAGCCCCTACAGGATATCAACGGTAAGCCGATGATCGTTCATGTTCTCGAGCGCGCGCGCGAATCCGGGGCCGATCGCATTATCGTCGCGACGGATCATGACGATGTTGCGCGTGCGGTCGAAGCTGCCGGCGGCGAAGTGTGCATGACGCGTGCGGACCATCAATCCGGCACCGAGCGTCTGGCCGAAGTTGTTGAAAAGTGTGGCTTCAGTGATGACACGATCATCGTCAATATCCAGGGCGATGAGCCGATGATCCCGCCGGCGATCGTCCGCCAGGTGGCGGACAATCTGGCGGCCAATGCCTGCGGTATGGCCACGCTCGCCGTTCCGATTCACGACGCTGAGGAAGCATTTAATCCGAATGCCGTGAAAGTGGTGATGGATGCGCAGGGCTATGCGCTCTACTTCTCCCGCGCCACCATTCCATGGGATCGCGATCGCTTTGCGCAATCACGCGAAACTATCGGCGATACGCTGCTACGTCATATCGGTATTTACGGTTATCGTGCCGGCTTTATCCGTCGCTACGTCAGCTGGTCGCCGAGCCCGCTGGAACAGATCGAAATGCTGGAGCAGCTGCGGGTGCTGTGGTATGGCGAAAAAATCCATGTCGCGGTGGCCGAAGTTGTGCCTGGAACCGGTGTCGATACACCGGAAGATCTGGAGCGCGTGCGCGCAGAGCTGCGTTAATCCGTTCATCCCCTCCGTCGTGAGGGGATATCTTCACGCTATTTTTCCATACTTTTTCCCTCAATTTTTGATCTCACCTGATGACATCCCTGCGGCTGGCGCTCATTATAAAACCAGTAGTATTCACAGGGGTAATCAGAGATGGAACAGCTGCGAACCGAACTTAGCCACCTGCTGGGAGAGAAACTGAGCCGCGTGGAGTGTATCAGCGAGAAACCCTCCTCGGCACTGTGGTCGCTTTATGACGCGCAGGGAAACCCGCTGCCGCTGTTGGCGAGAAGTTTTACCACGCCAGGGATTGCCCGCCAGCTGGCGTGGAAAATCTCAATGCTGGCGCGCAGCGGTACCGTGCGCATGCCGGTGGTCTATGGGGTGTTGACGCATGAAGAACATCCTGGCCCGGACGTGTTGCTGATTGAGCGGCTGCGCGGAGTCTCTGCGGAAGCGCCGGCCCGTACGCCGGCGCGCTGGGAACAGCTGCAGGAGCAGATCGTGGAAGCTCTTCTGGCATGGCACCGGCACGATAGCGGCGGCTGCGTCGGCATGGTGGACAGCACCCAGGAAAACCTGTGGCCGAACTGGTATCGCCAGCGGGTTGAGATGCTGTGGAGTACCCTTAATTTGTATCAGGATACCGGCCTGACGATGCAGGATAAACGAATTCTGTTCCGCGCCCGCGCGTGCCTTCCGGATTTATTGAAAGATTTTAATGATAACTGCGTGCTGGTGCACGGCAGCTTCACGCTGCGCAGCATGCTGAAGGATGCGCGTAGCGATCAGCTGCTGGCGATGGTCGGGCCGGGGATGATGTTGTGGGCGCCGCGAGAATATGAACTGTTTCGCCTGTCCGACGGAGGACAGGCGGAGCAACTGCTGTGGCACTATTTGCGCCGTGCGCCGGTGGCCGAATCTTTCCTGTGGCGACGCTGGCTCTATCTGCTGTGGGATGAGGTGGATAATCTGGTCAATACCGGGCGTTTTGACCGCGCCCGGTTTGACCTGGCCGCTAAATCAATTCTCCCCTGGCTCGCCTGAGGCGCCTTTTAACCATTGCCAGATGCGCCCCAGCGTTTCGTAGCCGACGCGATCGCTGTGCATCAGCCAGACGGGGGAAGGGATCGCCTGTTCCCACGGATTGAGCGGTGACGCGATCGCCAGCTGATTGGCGGGTGCCGGCAGCGGGTTTAGCCCGACATGCTGGAAGAAAATCATCGCCCGGGGTAAATGCGATGCGGAAGTCACCAGCAGGAACGGCGCATCGCCGATGGCCTGTTTCACCGCTTCGGCTTCTTCTTCGGTATCTTTTGGTTTATCCAGAACGATAATTTCGCTGCGCGGTATCCCCAGACTCTCCGCAACTCTGGCGCCGGCTTCTGCCGTGCTGACGGGATTTGTTTTCGCCGCTGCGCCGGTAAAGATGAGTTTTGCGCCCGGGTTCTCATACCACAGGCGGATTCCCTCCGTCAGCCGCGGCAGGCTGTTGTTGATGAGATTTGAACTGGGCGCCCAGTCCGGATTCCAGGTGTAGCCCCCGCCAAGTACGACGACGTACTGCACGCGCCCGGCATCCCGCCACGTCGGGTATTTATCTTCGATTGGTTTGAGCAAACTATCGGCTACCGGTTGCAGGCTCAACAATAGCAACAGCAGCCAGCCGAGGCTGACGCAGAGCTTGCCGGTGCGCTGGAAACGGCTAAACCACAGTAACGCGATTCCGACCGCCATCAGCAGCAGCAGCAGGGGAAGCGGCAGCATCATGCCGCCTAAATACTTTTTCAGTGTAAAAAGCATGCCAGATGGGTCCTTTTTTAACCATATAACCAAAGTTATGTCCGGATCTTATAACAGATCGCTTCATTCTCAGCGTGGGTATGACAAAATAGCGGCTTTGTGTTGGCAGGTGGAACCGTCCGTGAAAGATCGTAATTTCGATGACATGGCTGAAAAGTTTTCGCGCAATATTTACGGCACCACCAAGGGCGAACTGCGTCAGGCCATTCTGTGGCAGGATCTGCAACCGCTGTTAAGCCAGCTGGGGCCAGGGCCGCTTCGGGTTCTTGACGCCGGCGGTGGCGAAGGGCAAACGGCGGTAAAAGTCGCGGAAATGGGCCACCATGTGACGTTATGCGATCTTTCGGCTGAAATGGTCGCGCGCGCCCGGCAGGCTGCTGCCGATAAAGGTGTGATCGACAACATGCATTTTGTACAATGCGCCGCTCAGGATATTGCGCAGCATTTGGAAAGCCCGGTCGATCTGATACTGTTTCATGCGGTGCTGGAGTGGGTGGCCGAGCCGCAGGAGATGCTGCGAACGCTGTGGTCGGTTTTACGGCCCGGCGGTGCGTTATCGTTAATGTTCTACAATGCTAACGGTCTGTTGATGCATAACATGGTCGTCGGGAACTTCGACTACGTACAACTCGGCATGCCGAAAAAGAAAAAACGCACGCTGTCGCCGGACTATCCGCGTTCCCCGCAGCAGGTTTATGGCTGGCTGGAAGAGCAGGGCTGGCACATTACCGGTAAAACCGGCGTGCGGGTGTTTCATGATTATCTGCGTGAAAAACGCAAACAGCGCGACAATTTTGCGGCGCTGCTGGAGCTGGAGACGCGCTACTGTCGCCAGGAGCCGTATATCAGCCTGGGTCGCTACATTCATGTCACAGCGCTTAAGCCGCAGATGCAAGGATAAACTATGAGTGAATTTTCCCAGACAGTCCCCGAACTGGTTGCCTGGGCCAGAAAAAATGATTTTTCTATTTCGCTGCCGGTAGACAGACTCTCGTTTCTGCTGGCGGTTGCTACGCTGAACGGCGAGCGGCTCGAAGGGGAAATGACCGAGGGAGAACTGGTGGATGCGTTCCGCCACGTCAGTGATGCGTTTGAGCAGACCAGCGAAACCATCAGCCAGCGCGCCAATAATGCGATCAACGATATGGTGCGCCAACGTCTGCTGAACCGCTTTACCAGCGAAATCACGGAAGGCAATGCAATTTATCGCCTGACGCCGTTGGGCATCGGGATTACCGACTACTATATTCGCCAACGCGAATTTTCCACTCTGCGTCTGTCGATGCAGCTGTCGATCGTCGCCGGTGAGCTCAAGCGCGCAGCCGACTCGGCAGAAGAGGGCGGCGATGAGTTTCACTGGCATCGCAACGTCTTTGCGCCGCTGAAATATTCGGTTGCTGAGATTTTCGACAGTATCGATCTGACGCAGCGCATCATGGATGAACAGCAGCAGCTGGTCAAAGATGATATCGCTCAGCTGTTAAACAAAGACTGGCGCGCGGCGATCTCCAGCTGTGAGCTGCTGCTGTCAGAAACGTCCGGCACCCTGCGCGAGTTGCAGGATACGCTGGATGCCGCAGGCGATAAGCTGCAGGCTAACCTGCTGAGAATTCAGGATGCGACAATTTCACGCGACGACCTGCATTTTGTCGACCGCTTAGTCTTCGATCTGCAAAGTAAACTGGACCGTATCGTCAGCTGGGGCCAGCAGGCGATTGACCTGTGGATCGGCTACGATCGCCACGTGCACAAATTTATCCGTACCGCTATCGATATGGATAAAAACCGCGTCTTCGCCCAGCGTCTGCGTCAGTCGATCCAGACCTACTTTGACGCCCCGTGGGCGTTGACTCACGCCAGCGCCGATCGTCTGCTGGATATGCGCGATGAAGAGATGGCGCTGCGTGACGAAGAGGTTACCGGGGAGCTCCCGGCGGATCTGGAATACGAAGAGTTTAACGAAATTCGCGAGCAGCTCGCCGCGCTGATTGAAGCGCAGCTGGTGGTTTACAAAGACAAAGGCGTCCCGCTGGACCTCGGTCTGGTGGTGCGCGAATATCTGGCGCAGTATCCGCGAGCTCGCCATTTTGATGTGGCGCGAATCGTCGTCGATCAGGCGGTACGCCTGGGCGTCGCACAAGCAGATTTCACCGGACTGCCGGCAAAATGGCAGCCGATTAATGATTACGGAGCCAAGGTACAGGCGCATGTCATCGACAAATATTGAACAAGTGATGCCAGTTAAACTGGCGCTGGCGTTGGGCAATCCGTTATTTCCGGCGCTGGATAGCGCCCTGCGAGCAGGCCGTCATATCGGCCTGGACGAACTGGATAATCACGCTTTTTTGATGGATTTCCAGGATTACCTGGAAGAGTTTTACGCTCGTTATAACGTTGAGCTGATTCGCGCGCCGGAAGGGTTTTTCTATCTGCGCCCGCGCTCCACGACGCTGATCCCGCGCTCGGTGCTCTCCGAGCTGGATATGATGGTCGGCAAAATTCTTTGCTACCTCTATCTCAGCCCGGAACGGCTGGCCAACGAAGGGATCTTTACCCAGCAGGAGCTCTACGACGAGCTTCTGACCCTGGCGGACGAGGCTAAACTGCTGAAGCTGGTGAACAACCGCTCTACCGGATCCGATCTCGACCGCCAGAAGCTACAGGAAAAAATGCGCGCGTCGCTCAACCGTCTGCGCCGCCTGGGCATGGTCTGGTTTATGGGCCATGACAGCAGCAAATTTCGCATCACCGAGTCGGTCTTCCGCTTTGGGGCTGACGTTCGCGTCGGCGACGATCCGCGTGAGGCGCAGCTGCGCATGATTCGCGACGGCGAAGCGATGGCGCTGGAAAATCATCTGCGGCTCCATGACGAGAATGAAGAGAATCAGCCGGATAGCGGGGAGGAAGAGTAATGATTGAACGCGGTAAATTTCGCTCGCTGACGCTGGTTAACTGGAACGGTTTTTTTGCCCGCACCTTTGATCTGGATGAGCTGGTCACCACCCTCTCCGGCGGCAACGGCGCCGGGAAATCGACCACCATGGCGGCTTTCGTCACGGCACTGATTCCGGACCTGACCCTGCTGCACTTCCGCAACACCACCGAAGCGGGGGCCACCAGCGGTTCGCGCGATAAAGGTCTGCACGGGAAGCTGCGGGCCGGGGTGTGTTATTCGGTACTGGACGTGGTCAACTCGCACCACCAGCGCGTGGTCGTGGGCGTGCGCCTGCAGCAGATCGCCGGTCGCGATCGTAAAGTGGATATCAAGCCGTTTGCTATCCAGGGGCTGCCGATGTCCATTCAGCCGACCCAGCTGTTGACGGAAACCCTTAACGAGCGCCAGGCGCGCGTGCTGAGCCTCAACGAGCTGAAAGATAAGCTTGAAGAGATGGAAGGGGTGCAGTTCAAGCAGTTTAACTCGATAACCGATTATCACTCGCTGATGTTCGATCTGGGCGTTGTCGCGCGTCGTCTGCGTTCGGCTTCCGATCGCAGCAAATACTATCGCCTGATTGAAGCCTCGCTGTATGGCGGGATCTCCAACACTATTACCCGCTCGCTGCGCGACTACCTGCTGCCGGAAAACAGCGGCGTACGTAAAGCATTCCAGGATATGGAAGCCGCGCTGCGCGAAAACCGCATGACGCTCGAAGCCATTCGCGTCACCCAGTCCGATCGCGACCTGTTTAAACATCTGATCAGCGAAGCGACGAACTATGTAGCGGCGGACTATATGCGTCACGCCAATGAACGTCGCGTGCATCTGGATAAAGCGCTGGAGTATCGTCGCGATCTCTTTACCTCGCGGGCGCAGCTGGCGGCAGAGCAGTATAAGCACGTCGATATGGCTCGTGAACTGCAGGAACATAACGGCGCAGAAGGCGATCTGGAAGCCGATTATCAGGCTGCCAGCGACCACCTGAATCTGGTACAAACCGCGCTGCGCCAGCAGGAAAAAATCGAGCGTTATGAAGCGGATCTCGATGAACTGCAGATTCGTCTTGAAGAGCAGAATGAAGTCGTCGCCGAAGCGACCGATTTGCAGGAAGAGAACGAAGCTCGCGCAGAGGCCGCTGAACTGGAAGTGGATGAGCTGAAAAGCCAGCTCGCCGACTACCAGCAGGCGCTGGACGTGCAGCAGACCCGCGCGATTCAGTACAACCAGGCGCTGCAGGCGCTGGAACGTGCGAAGGCGCTGTGTCATTTACCGGATTTAACGCCGGAAAGCGCCGACCAATGGCTGGAAACATTCCAGGCCAAAGAGCAAGAAGCGACGGAAAAAATGCTGTCGCTGGAACAAAAAATGAGCGTGGCGCAGACCGCCCACGGCCAGTTTGAGCAAGCTTACCAGCTGGTGGTGGCCATCAATGGCCCGCTGGCGCGTAATGAGGCCTGGGACGTAGCGCGCGAGCTGCTGCGCGATGGCGTCAACCAACGTCACCTCGCCGAGCAGGCACAAGGGCTGCGCAGCCGTCTGACCGAGCTGGAACAACGTCTGCGCGAGCAGCAGGACGCTGAACGCCAGCTGAGCGAATTCTGCAAGCGTCAAGGAAAACGCTACGATATTGACGATCTGGAAGCGCTGCATCAGGAGCTGGAAGCGCGCATCGCCTCCTTATCCGATAGCGTCTCTTCTGCCAGCGAACAGCGCATGAACCTGCGTCAGGAGCTGGAGCAGCTGCAGTCGCGCACTCAGTCTCTGCTGCGTCGGGCGCCGATCTGGCTGGCCGCGCAAAACAGTCTCAACCAGCTCTGCGAACAGAGCGGTGAGCAGTTTGAATCAAGCCAGGATGTCACTGAATATCTCCAGCAGCTGCTGGAGCGCGAGCGCGAAGCCATCGTCGAACGCGACGAAGTGGGCGCCCGTAAACGCGCTATCGACGAAGAGATCGAACGCCTCAGCCAACCGGGAGGGTCTGAAGATCCTCGCCTTAACGCGCTGGCGGAACGTTTTGGTGGCGTACTGCTGTCGGAAATTTATGACGATGTCAGCCTTGAAGACGCCCCGTACTTCTCCGCGCTGTATGGCCCGTCGCGTCACGCGATCGTGGTACCTAATCTGGCGCAGATCGCCGAACAGCTGGAAGGGCTGGAAGATTGTCCGGAAGATCTCTATCTGATCGAGGGCGATCCGCAATCCTTCGATGACAGCGTATTCAGCGTCGATGAGCTGGAAAAAGCGGTTGTCGTTAAGGTGGCCGATCGCCAGTGGCGCTACTCGCGCTTCCCGACGCTGCCGCTGTTTGGCCGCGCCGCGCGTGAAAGCCGCATTGAGAGTCTGCATGCCGAGCGTGAGGATCTGTCAGAGCGTTTTGCGACCCTCTCATTCGACGTGCAGAAAACGCAGCGTCAGCACCAGGCCTTCAGTCGCTTTATCGGTAGCCATCTGGCCGTCGCGTTTGAAGACGATCCGGAAGAAGAGATCCGTAAGCTCAACAGCCGCCGCGGCGAGCTGGAGCGCGCGCTCAACGCGCATGAAAGCGACAACCAGCAGAACCGGGTGCAGTTTGAGCAGGCGAAAGAGGGGGTTTCCGCCCTCAACCGCCTGCTGCCGCGCCTTAACCTGCTGGCGGACGATACGCTGGCCGACCGCGTTGACGAAATCCAGGAACGGCTGGATGAGGCCCAGGAAGCGGCGCGCTTTATTCAACAGTACGGCAATCAGCTGGCAAAACTGGAGCCGATCGTTTCAGTCCTGCAGAGCGACCCGGAACAGTTTGAACAGCTGAAAGAAGACTATGCCTATGCGCAGCAGATGCAGCGCGACGCGCGTCAACAGGCGTTTGCGCTGAGTGAAGTGGTTCAGCGTCGTGCCCACTTCAGCTATTCCGATTCGGCGGAAATGCTGAACGGCAACAGCGACCTCAATGAAAAACTGCGCCAGCGCCTGGAGCAGGCGGAGGCTGAACGTAGCCGCGCCCGCGACGCGATGCGTACCCATTCTGCGCAGCTGAACCAGTACAATCAGGTGCTGGCGTCGCTGAAAAGCTCCTTTGATACCAAAAAAGAGCTGCTCAGCGATCTGTACAAAGAGCTGCAGGATATCGGCGTACGTGCCGACAGCGGCGCGGAAGAGCGTGCGCGTGCGCGCCGCGATCAGCTGCATACGCAGTTAAGCAACAACCGCTCACGCCGGAATCAGCTGGAAAAAGCGCTGACCTTCTGTGAAGCCGAAATGGACAACCTGACCCGCAGGCTGCGTAAACTTGAGCGCGACTACTGTGAAATGCGTGAGCAGGTGGTGAGCGCCAAGGCGGGCTGGTGTGCGGTTATGCGGCTGGTGAAAGATAACGGGGTCGAACGTCGTCTGCATCGCCGCGAGCTGGCCTACCTCTCCGCTGACGAACTACGCTCGATGTCGGATAAAGCGCTGGGTGCGCTGCGTCTGGCCGTAGCGGATAACGAACATCTGCGCGATGTGCTGCGTGTCTCCGAGGATCCGAAACGTCCTGAACGTAAAATTCAGTTCTTTGTCGCGGTCTACCAGCATCTGCGCGAGCGTATCCGTCAGGATATTATCCGCACCGACGACCCGGTAGAAGCGATTGAACAGATGGAAATCGAGCTGAGCCGTCTGACGGAAGAGTTGACCAACCGTGAGCAGAAACTGGCCATCAGCTCCCGCAGCGTGGCCAATATTATTCGCAAAACGATTCAGCGCGAGCAGAACCGCATCCGTATGCTCAACCAGGGGCTGCAAAGCGTCTCCTTCGGCCAGGTCAACAGCGTGCGCTTGAATGTCAACGTGCGGGAAACCCACTCGACGCTGCTTGATGTGCTGTCCGAACAGCACGAGCAGCATCAGGATCTGTTTAACAGCAACCGCCTGAGCTTCTCGGAAGCGCTGGCGAAGCTGTATCAGCGCCTGAACCCGCAGATCGATATGGGACAACGTACGCCGCAGACCATCGGCGAAGAGCTGCTCGACTACCGCAACTATCTGGAGATGGAAGTGGAAGTTAACCGCGGCTCCGACGGCTGGCTGCGTGCAGAATCCGGCGCGCTGTCCACCGGGGAAGCTATCGGTACCGGGATGTCGATTCTGGTGATGGTGGTGCAGAGCTGGGAAGATGAGTCTCGTCGCCTGCGCGGCAAAGACCTGTCACCGTGCCGTCTGCTGTTCCTCGATGAAGCGGCGCGTCTCGATGCCCGCTCTATCGCCACGCTGTTCGAGCTGTGCGAGCGTCTGGAGATGCAGCTGATTATCGCGGCGCCGGAAAACATCAGCCCGGAAAAAGGCACCACCTACAAGCTAGTGCGTAAAGTGTTTAATAACCACGAACACGTCCACGTTGTCGGGCTGCGCGGTTTTGCCGCCCAGCTGCCGGAAACGCTGCCTGGAACGGCGGATGCCTCTTAGCGGTCATCGATCGATAGATAAAAGGGCGACTTGATGTCGCCCTTTTTGTTATCGGATTCGCTAAGTTAACGCTTTATAATCTTTAAACTTCTTTACATTTGGGGAGGCAAAAGCTTTTGCGCCTCTATATACTGAGAGTAAAACCCGGTTTTACGGGCGGCAATGTGACAACAGGGGGCAAGGGATGTTGCTAAAAAAACGGTATGGTCGTCAATTGTCAGCGCTGAGTTTGAGCCTGGCATTTGCATTTGCTCCACTGTTTAATGCCCAGGCCGAAGAGCCTGAAATTGTACCCACGGACAGTTCTGCGACGCTGGGAGAGCTGTCGTCTGCGCTTATCCAGAGCGATGGTCAATCCGCGGCGGTGGCGAAAATGGCCGGCGAACAGCCGCTGGCTGCCGGTGCCGCAGAAAAAAGCCGCGCCGCGATAACGGCGCTGCTGCCGGCCGGCTATCAGCCCGTGTTTATGAACCCGCTGGTGTCGCTCTATGCGGCCAGAGAGATGAAGCCGATGTGGGAGAACCGCGACGCGGTTCAGGCTTTCCAGCAGCAGCTGGCTGAGGTCGCCATCGCCGGTTTTCAGCCGCAATTTACCACCTGGGTCAGCCTGCTGACCGATCCGGCGGTGAACGGCATGGCTCGCGACATCGTGCTCTCCGACGCCATGATGGGATACCTGCATTTTATCAGCGGTATTCCGGTGCAGGGGAACCGCTGGCTGTACGGAACGAAGCCGTACGCCATGGCGACCCCGCCGCTGTCGGTGATTAATCAGTGGCAGCTGGCGCTGGATAATGGCTCTCTGGTGCCGTTTATTGCCGGACTGTCGCCGAAGCATCCGCAGTATGAGGCGATGCACCGGGCGCTGCTGGCGCTGGTGGCCGACTCCCGTCCGTGGCCGCAGCTGACCAGCAACGCGTCGCTGCGTCCGGGGGAGTGGAGTAACGATATTGGCGCGCTGCGCGAAATTTTACAGCGCAACGGTATGCTCGATGATTCCGCGAAAATTGCGCTGCCGGGGGATGTCGTGAGTCCGTCTGCCGGGAAGAAGAGTAAACCCGCGGCGCGCGGCGTCTACGATCGCCAGCTTGTTGAGGGCGTTAAGCGCTTCCAGGCCTGGCAGGGGCTGGGCGCCGATGGCGTGATTGGTCAATCCACCCGCGACTGGCTCAACGTCTCAGCGGCTCAGCGTGCGGGCGTGCTGGCGTTGAACATTCAGCGCCTGCGTCTGCTGCCGGGCAAACTCTCTACCGGCATTATGGTCAATATTCCGGCCTTTTCTCTGGTCTATTACCAGGATGGCAGTCAGGTGCTGGCATCGCGAGTGATTGTGGGGCGGCCGGACCGTAAAACGCCGATGATGAGCAGCGCGCTAAACAACGTGGTGGTTAACCCGCCGTGGAACGTACCGCCGACGCTGGCGCGCAAAGATATCCTGCCGAAGGTGCGTAACGATCCGGGCTATCTTGAGCAGCATGGTTACACCGTGATGCGCGGCTGGAACAGCAAAGAGGCTATCGACCCGTATCGCGTTGACTGGTCGACGATCACTGAAAACAATCTGCCGTTCCGTTTTCAGCAGGCGCCTGGCGCGCGTAACTCATTGGGGCGCTACAAGTTTAATATGCCCAGCTCCGATGCTATCTATCTGCACGATACGCCGAACCACAATCTGTTCCAGAAAGACGTGCGGGCCTTAAGTTCCGGCTGCGTGCGGGTCAACAAAGCTTCGGAGCTGGCGAATATGCTGCTGCAGGATGCCGGCTGGAATGACACGCGGATTTCTGATGCGCTCAAGCAGGGCGATACCCGCTATGTTAATATCCGCCAGAACATCCCGGTCAATCTCTATTATCTGACCGCCTTCGTCGATGCGGATGGCCGCATGCAATATCGCACAGATATTTACAATTACGATCTCACCGCGCGATCTGGCGCACAAATTCTGGCGAAAGCAGAACAATTAATCAGGTAAATGAAGTAGTTCAACGAATTTCGTTGTCCTAACTCTCAGTGAAAACAGGCCCTGTTCCTCTACAGGGCCCGTATTTACTGGGGTTAGGCTACCTTGACGTTGGCAATAATGCCCGGTAAGGTGCCTTTCGTGCGCCAGAAGTGCATATATTCGATTCATTTACTTGTAGACCTGATTATCATGGACAAATTTGACGCTAATCGCCGCAAATTGCTGGCGTTAGGTGGGGCTGCGCTCGGTGCTGCCGCCATTCTGCCTGCGCCGGCATTTGCCACCCTCTCGACCCCCCGACCGCGTATTCTGACGTTGAATAACCTGCATACTGGTGAATCACTCAAGGCGGAGTTTTTCGATGGCAGAGGCTATATTCAGGATGAATTAGCAAGGCTTAACCATTTTTTCCGTGATTTTCGCGCGAATAAAATTAAGCCAATCGATCCGAGTTTGTTTGATCAACTCTATCGTCTGCAGGGATTACTTGGTACCAATAAACCTGTTCAGCTTATCTCCGGCTATCGTTCCCTTGATACCAATGATGAGCTCCGTGCACGAAGCCGTGGTGTGGCGAAACATAGCTATCACACCAAGGGACAGGCAATGGATTTCCACATAGAAGGCATTTCGTTAAGCAATGTTCGCAAAGCGGCGTTATCTATGGGCGCAGGTGGTGTAGGATACTATCCACGTAGCAACTTTGTGCATATTGATACCGGTCCGGTCAGGCACTGGTAACGAAAGGAGCATCATGAACTATCGTATTATTCCGGTTACCGCGTTCGCTCAGAACTGTTCTTTAATCTGGTGTGAGCAAACCCGGCTCGCTGCGCTGGTCGATCCCGGCGGTGACGCTGAGCGAATCAAACAGGAAGTCTCGGCAGCAGGCGTCAGCCTGATGCAGATTTTGCTCACCCACGGCCATCTCGATCACGTTGGTGCGGCGGCCGAACTGGCACAGCACTATGGCGTGCCGATTATCGGACCGGAAAAAGAAGATGAGTTCTGGCTGGAAGGTCTGCCGGCGCAGAGCCGGATGTTTGGTCTGGAGGATTGCCAGCCCCTGCAGCCGGACCGCTGGCTCAATGAAGGCGACGTCGTCAGCGTGGGGAATATTTCTCTGCAGGTGCTGCACTGTCCCGGGCATACGCCAGGGCACGTGGTCTTTTTTGATGAGGCTTCCCGGCTGCTGATTTCCGGCGATGTCATTTTCAAAGGTGGCGTTGGGCGCAGCGACTTCCCGCGCGGCGACCACGGTCAGCTGATTGATGCGATTAAACGTAAATTACTGCCTTTGGGTGATGATGTGACGTTTATTCCCGGTCACGGGCCGATGTCGACGCTGGGCTATGAGCGTCAGCACAACCCTTTCCTGCAGGATGAAATGCCCGTCTGGTAATACTTCCCGACGGAAAATATAATAAAGGCCGCGCAAGCGGCCTTTATTTTTTGCCAGCGATGCTATTACAGCACGGCGACAATCGCTTCACACAGCGGCGCCATGTTGTCTGGCGTCATACCGGCGACGTTGATACGCCCGGAAGCTACGGCGTAGACCCCGAACTCTTCACGCAGACGCAGCACCTGCTCTTTGGTCAGGCCGCTGAACGAGAACATCCCGTTTTGCTTGATGATGAAAGAGAAGTCGCGGCTGGCCCCTTTTTCCTGCAGGGTATTGACGAACAGCAGACGCATACGCTGAATACGCTGGCGCATATCGGTCAGCTCTTGTTCCCAGATAGCACGCAGTGCATCGTTGCTGAGGATCGTCGCTACCACCGACGCGCCGTGCGCAGGCGGGTTGGAGTAGTTCGCACGAATCGCCGACTTCATCTGCGTGAAAGCGCGGTCAACGGTTTCGGCATCCGCCGCAACCAGCGTGCAGGCACCCACGCGTTCGTTGTACAGACCAAAGTTCTTCGAGTAGGAGCTCGCAACCAGCAGCTCTTTATGCAGCGCAACGAACGCGCGCAGACCTTCGGCATCTTCTTCCAGACCGCGGGCAAAGCCCTGGTAGGCGAAGTCGAACAGCGGCAGCCAGCCTTTCTCAACGGACAGCTGTGCCAGCTGCTGCCACTGCTCCAGCGTAGGATCGATACCGGTTGGGTTATGGCAGCAGCCATGGAACAGAACCACGTCGCCCGCCTGTGCTTCATTGAGGCTTGCCAGCATACCGTCGAAGTCGAGGGTATGGTTGGCCGCATCGTAATAGGCGTATTCGCGCACTTCCAGGCCTGCGGAATTAAATACGCTTTTGTGGTTCGGCCAGCTCGGGTTGCTTACCCAGACGCGTTTTACAGCGGTGTTCTTCGCCAGGAAGTCAGCGGCAACGCGCAGAGCGCCGGTGCCGCCAGGGGTTTGGGCGGTACGTGCGCGCTTATCGCTGATGATTGCGCTTCCTTTACCGAACAGCAGTTCCTGGGTGCAGCGACCAAATTCCGCAATACCGTCGATACCCAGATAGTTTTTTGTGGTTTCATTTTCCAGCAGATACTGTTCTGCTTTTTTAACGCTGGTCAGGACCGGGGTTTTACCCGTTTCATCTTTGTAAACACCAATCCCGAGGTTAATTTTAGTCGGGCGGTCATCGGCACGAAACAGATCGGCCAGGCCTAAAATGGGGTCGGCAGGGGCGGCAGTAATGTTCTCAAACATGACGAGGTTCCATTGTGATTACTGAGGGAATTTCGCTATCAGGGTAACGGGAGATTTACAAATTGCCAACCGTTTGCGACAAAAAGCGAGAAGGTTTTCGAAAGTTACGATCTTTATCTTAGTAATGTAGAAAAGCAGGACCGAAGTCCTGCTTTTTAGGCATATCGCGAAGGGGTGTACTGATTAGAACTGGTAAACGATACCTACTGCAGCCTGGTCATCGGTGGACACTTTAGCCGTTTCGGTATAGCTGTTGTCGTCCAGCAGGTTGAATTTGTATGCTGCGTAGACGTTCATGTTCTTGTTGAAGTAGTACCAGGTACCCACTTCGATGTATTTAACCAGGTCAGCATCGCCGCCGGAGAAACCGGTACGACCCTGCAGGTTTTTACCTTTAGTCTGAACGTAGCCGATGGACGGACGCAGACCGAAGTCGAACTGATACTGAGCAACGGCTTCGAAGTTCTGAGTTTTGCCAGCGAAGTAGTTCGCCTGGTTTTCCGGGGTCATGTTGTAGGTCTGAGAGTACATGACTGCTGCGTAGATGTTGTTTGCGTCGTACTTAGCGGAGGTTGCCCACGCTTCAGCTTTGTCGCCGTTACCGTCAGCTTTCTGCGCGACGCTACGGTTAGAAGAGGCGTAACCAGCAGACAGCGCGATACCGTTGTCAAATGCATAGGTTGCAGAGGTGCTGACGCCGTCGCCGTTTTGTTTCTGGATAGCACGGCTGCTGTCGTTTTTACCCTGGTACTGCAGCGCGAAGCTCAGACCGTCAACCAGACCGAAGAAGTCAGAGTTACGGTAGGTTGCTACGCCGTTGGTACGGCCGGTCATGAAGTTGTCGGTGTAGTTCCAACCGTCGCCGCCCCACTCAACCAGCATATCGGTTGCGGATTCAACGTCGTAGATAGCACCGTAGTTACGGCCGTAGTCGAATGAACCGTATTCACCCGCTTTCAGACCCGCGAAGGCCAGACGAGTTTTGGTACCCTGGGAACCTTCAACGTTGGACGCATCCATGTTGTATTCCCACTGGCCGTAACCGGTCAGCTGATCGTTGATCTGGGTTTCGCCTTTCAGGCCGATACGTGCATAGGTGGTGTCGCTGCTGTTGGTGTCACCATTGGTGGTCCAGACGTGCTCACCAACCATTTTCCCGTAGAAGTCCAGTTTGTTGCCGTTTTTGTTATAGATTTCTGCAGCGTTAGCTGCGCCGGCTACCAGCAGGGCAGGGATTACCACTGCCAGAATATTGCGCTTCATCATTATTTATTACCCTCATTAATATTTTTATATGAACACTTGCCACTGCCGCCAATAAATTCCGTCAATAAAAATTTACAGAACTATTGATGATAGTTTGGTGTCTGAAGGCATCTTTCCATCCGCGCCAGCGTTTCGCTAGCCGGAAAATGCTACCAATGTCGCATATGAGTAACAAGACGAAAGAGTGTGTAACTAAATGTGTATTTTTTGGAACTTTGTGAACTCAATCAAAATTCCGTTCCACTTTGCTCGCAAAACAGACAGGCTATATATATCTATATGAATTAATTATGATTAATTTAGATAAAGGCCCGTTTGTGCATTTTATGTCTGCATTTCGCTTTTTTTTCGCTCAGCATTTGTCTTTACATCTTGTGCTGCGTGAGGTTAAAAAATGAACAAAATTATCAGGCATTTCGTCGATGAATGAACATAAGGTGCGGTTTGGCGTGCAGGAACAAGTCGTAATAGTGAGTAACATAAATGTGAACTGGAAGGGTTGATGTTTAAATTTCTTGATATTCATTAACAGAGCCTGACATAAAAAAAGGCCAGCTTACGCTGGCCTTCGGCAATGATAAGAAAAATTAATCAGAATGTGGCGTTGCGCGGAGTCCGCGGGAACGGGATCACATCACGCACGTTTTGTACGCCGGTGACATAGGCGATCAGGCGCTCAAAGCCCAGGCCGAAGCCGGAGTGCGGTACGGTGCCGTAACGACGCAGGTCGCGGTACCACCAGTAGTCTTCTTTATTAAGACCCATCTCCGCCATACGCGCGTCAAGCACATCCAGGCGCTCTTCACGCTGGGAACCCCCGATGATTTCACCGATGCCAGGCGCCAGAACGTCCATGGCGGCGACGGTTTTACCGTCTTCATTAAGGCGCATATAGAACGCCTTAATGTCTTTCGGATAGTTTTTCACGACCACCGGCGCTTTGAAGTGTTCTTCAGCCAGGTAGCGCTCGTGCTCGGAAGAGAGGTCCACGCCCCAGTAAACCGGGTTTTCAAACTGCTTACCGCAGTTTTCCAGAATGGTGACGGCGTCGGTGTAATCGACCTGAGCGAAGTCGGCATCAATAAAGCGCTCCAGACGGGAAACGGCTTCTTTATCCACGCGCTCGGCGAAGAACTTCATATCGTCCGCTCGTTCTTCCAGTACCGCCTTAAAGACGTATTTCAGCATGGCTTCCGCCAGGCCTGCAACGTCGTTCAGGTTGGCAAACGCGACCTCCGGTTCCAGCATCCAGAATTCCGCAAGGTGGCGGCTGGTGTTGGAGTTTTCGGCACGGAAGGTTGGGCCAAAGGTGTAGATTTTAGACAGCGCGCAGGCATAGGTCTCACCGTTCAACTGGCCGGATACGGTCAGGAACGACTCTTTACCGAAGAAGTCTTTATCGAAATCTACTTTGCCCTGATCGTTACGCGGCAGGTTTTCCAGATCCAGCGTGGAGACACGGAACATTTCACCCGCGCCCTCGGTATCGGAAGCGGTAATCAGCGGCGTGGAAACCCAGAAGAAGCCCTGCTCGTCAAAGAAGCGATGCAGCGCTTGTGCCAGGGTATGACGTACGCGAGCGACCGCGCCAATCAGGTTGGTACGTGGACGCAGGTGCGCAACTTCACGCAGATACTCGATGCTGTGACGCTTAGCGGCCATCGGATAGGTATCCGGATCTTCTACCCAACCTGTCACTTCAACGTGGCTGGCCTGGATTTCAAAACTTTGACCCTGGCCTTGAGATGCCACGATTTTACCCGTAATGACGACCGAGCAGCCGGTGGTCAGGCGCAGCACTTCCTGATTGTAATTGGGCAGAGAATTATTAATAACGGCCTGTACAGGATCAAAGCAGGAACCGTCATAGACGGCCAGGAAGGAAAAGCCAGCTTTTGAATCTCGGCGGGTACGTACCCATCCGCGCACGGTGACTTCGCTGTCAACGGCAACACGGCCCTGGAGTACGTCGGCTACAGGCACAACGCTCATAATAGTCTCTCTATTCGTAGTCCAATAAAAAAATCTGTATCCCCCGATAATGGGGGATATCTATGTTACCTGTCATCTTCCATCAGACAAGCAGATTTCGCACCATCAAGGGGAGTTTTCGGAAATAAATAAAGAACAAGGAGCCAGAACGGCTCCTTGCGATGATTAATGTGGTGATTAACTGGCCTTTTTCACCGGCGGAAGGTCAAAGGCTTTACGCAGTGCCCGGACAAAAGCCTTGTCGTGACAGATGGTTTTCCCCGGGCTGTCGGAGAGTTTCGCGACCGGTTTACCGTTACATTCCACCAGCTTTATCACGATGTTTAGCGGTTTAACCTGTGGGATGTCGCAGGTTAAACGCGTGCCAATGCCGAAGCTCAGATTGACCCGCGAAGAGAAGTGGCGATAGAGATCGACGGCTTTTGCCAGATCGAGGTTATCGGAAAAGACCAGCACTTTACTCATGGGGTCGATCCCCAGCTTCTGGTAATGGGCGATGGCTTTTTCGCCCCACTCGACAGGGTCGCCGGAATCGTGGCGCAGCCCCTGGTAGCGGCTGGCAAATTCCGGGCCGAAATCGCGCAGGAAAGCATCCATGGTAATGCAGTCGGTGAGAGCGATACCGAGTTTGTCAGGATACTCTTCCAGCCAGGCTGCCAGCGCCGCGCGCTGGCTGTTGGCTAAACTGGGGCTGATTTGCTGATGCGCCTGGAACCATTCATGCGCCTGGGTGCCCATTGGCGTCAGATGAAGCCGGCGAGCCAGATCGTAGTTGCTGGTACCGATAAACCACGGCTCCTGCTGCAGGCGTTCGACGATGGCCTGCTGCACTTCACGCGAGAAGCGACGACGGGTGCCGAAGTCCATCAGACGGAAGTGGCTGAGATCGAGGCCGGCGGTGATTTGTGCAAAATCAGCCAGCTTGTGTTCGAGGGTTTCCAGCGCTAAATCGACGCTGATTTCCGGCGAGCGGTAATGATGGACCAGCTCGCTAATCACCGCCAGCAGCGGAACTTCCCACATGATGACTTCACGCCACGGGCCGGACAGGCGAATATTTAACTTGCCGTTTTCATTGTTGACGGTGACCTGGCCCGGGTCGTAACGGAAGTCGCGTAGCCAGTCGAGATAATCCTGAGAAAAGAACGGCAGGGTAGACAACCAGTGATATTCATCGTCCTGCAGCTTCAGGTCGCGCATGGTTTCAACCTGCTCGCGAATTGCGTCGGCGTAGATACCGAGCAGATCGTCCCCGCGGCAGCGGAACTCCGCCGCAACGTGTACATCGCCGTAGCGGTGGAAGACAGCCTGCTGCATGTGCAGCTTGTAGGCGTCCGTATCGAGCAGCGAGTGCAGTACAGGAGAAGTGAATTGTGTCATGGTGCGCAGTAGCGTCCTCTCACTGGAGCGTTTCCATCAAAAACCGAAGCAGAAAAAAGGAGGCTGAGTATACCTTTATTACCCGACTCTGTCCCGCAGTGACGGTCGATGGCGACGCTGGCGGTCATTTGCGAGGCCTAGTTTAATATATTGAACAGGGATCACACCACAAGCTTTGCACCCGGTCGAGCGCATTTCGTGCCTCTTGTGTTATCAATATGTAGCAATTTTCGTGTTTAGCGTTGAAAAGATGAAGATTCTGCATAGCGCGATCTACACAACAGGAATAGACTGGGTTTGACACTTTATGGAACATGCTAAAGGTTTTTTATGACACAACAGCCCCAAGCCAAATACCGCCACGACTACCGTGCGCCGGATTATCTCATTAGCGATATCGATTTGACCTTTGACCTGGATGCCGAGAAAACCGTGGTTACGGCTGAGAGCAAAGTCTCCCGTCACGCGGCGGCGTCCGATGTGCCGTTGCGTCTGGATGGTGAAGACCTGACGTTGGTCTCCCTGCAGGTGGATGGCCAGCCGTGGAGCAACTATAAAGAAGAAAATAACCAGCTGGTGATTGGCGGATTGCCGGAACATTTCACCCTGACCATCGTCAATGAAATCAGCCCGGCGGCGAATACTGCCCTGGAAGGTCTCTATCAGTCTGGCGAAGCCCTGTGCACCCAGTGCGAGGCGGAAGGTTTCCGTCACATTACCTGGTATCTGGATCGTCCGGATGTGCTGGCCCGCTTCACCACCAAAATTATCGCCGACAAAACGAAATATCCGTACCTGCTCTCCAACGGCAACCGCGTGGCGCAGGGCGAGCTGGAAAATGGTCGTCACTGGATCCAGTGGCAGGACCCGTTCCCGAAACCGTGCTATCTCTTTGCGCTGGTGGCCGGCGACTTCGACGTATTGCGCGATACCTTTAAAACCCGTTCCGGGCGAGAAGTCGCGCTGGAGCTGTTCGTTGACCGCGGCAATCTCGACCGCGCGCCGTGGGCGATGACCTCGCTGAAGAACTCGATGAAATGGGACGAAACCCGTTTTGGTCTCGAGTACGATCTCGACATCTATATGATTGTCGCCGTCGACTTCTTTAATATGGGAGCGATGGAGAACAAAGGACTGAACGTCTTTAACTCCAAATACGTACTGGCCCGCACCGATACCGCCACCGATAAAGATTATCTCGATATTGAACGCGTCATCGGCCACGAATACTTCCATAACTGGACCGGCAACCGCGTGACCTGCCGCGACTGGTTCCAGCTGAGCCTGAAAGAAGGGCTGACCGTGTTCCGCGATCAGGAGTTCAGCTCCGATCTCGGTTCGCGCGCGGTGAACCGGATTAACAACGTGCGTACCATGCGCGGTCTGCAGTTCGCTGAGGATGCCAGCCCGATGGCCCATCCGATTCGCCCGGATAGCGTCATCGAGATGAATAACTTCTATACCCTGACGGTGTATGAGAAGGGGGCGGAAGTGATCCGCATGCTCCATACGCTGCTGGGCGAAGAGAATTTCCAGAAAGGGATGCAGCTGTACTTCGAACGCCACGACGGCAGCGCCGCCACCTGCGACGATTTTGTCCAGGCGATGGAGGATGCCTCTAACGTCGACCTGTCGCATTTCCGTCGCTGGTACAGCCAGTCCGGCACGCCGGTGGTGAGCGTCCATGATGACTACAACCCGGAAACCGAACAGTACACCTTAACCATCAGCCAGCGTACGCCGCCGACCGCGGAACAGCCGGAGAAACAGCCGCTGCATATTCCGTTTGATATCGAACTGTATGATAACGAAGGGAAGGTGATCCCGCTGCAGAAAGGGGGCCACCCGGTGCATCACGTGCTCAATGTGACCCAGGCCGAGCAGACTTTTGTCTTCGACAACGTCTACTTCCAGCCGGTACCGGCGCTGCTGTGCGAGTTTTCCGCCCCGGTGAAGCTGGAATATAAATGGAGCGACCAGCAGCTCACCTTCCTGATGCGCCACGCGCGCAACGACTTCTCCCGCTGGGATGCTGCGCAGAGCCTGCTGGCAACCTATATCAAGCTGAACGTCAACCGCCATCAGCAGGGCCAGCCGCTGTCGCTGCCGGTTCACGTTGCCGATGCGTTCCGCGCGATTTTGCTGGATGAGAAGATCGATCCGGCGCTGGCGGCTGAAATTCTGACGTTGCCTTCCGCCAATGAAATCGCTGAGCTGTTTGCGATCATCGATCCGATCGCCATTGCGGCGGTCCGTGAAGCGTTGACCCGCACGCTTGCAAAAGAGCTGGCGGACGAGTTCCTCGCGGTTTACAACGTCAACAAGCTGGCGAGTTATCGCGTGGAACACGCCGATATCGGCAAGCGTTCACTGCGCAATACCTGCCTGCGCTATCTGGCGTTTGGCGACGTTGAGCTGGCGGATAAGCTGGTCGTCGCCCAGTATCATCAGGCCGACAACATGACCGATGCGCTGGCTGCCCTGTCGGCCGCGGTTGCCGCGCAGCTGCCTTGCCGTGATGCGCTGATGCAGGAGTATGATGACAAATGGCACCAGGACGGCCTGGTAATGGATAAATGGTTTATCCTGCAGTCCACCAGCCCGGCGGACAATGTTCTGGAGACGGTACGCGGTCTGCTGAATCACCGCTCGTTTAGTATGAGCAACCCGAACCGCGTACGCTCGCTGATTGGCGCGTTTGCCGGCAGTAACCCGGCGGCATTCCACGCCGAAGATGGCAGTGGCTATCAGTTCATGGTGGAGATGCTGACCGAGCTCAACAGCCGCAACCCGCAGGTGGCGTCCCGGTTGATTGAGCCGTTGATTCGGCTGAAACGCTACGATGCTAAACGCCAGGCGCTGATGCGCGCGGCGCTGGAACAGCTGAAAGGTCTGGAGAATCTCTCCGGGGATCTGTTCGAAAAAATCAGTAAGGCGCTGGCGTAACGGGGCAGGACTCCCGGATAACGGCGCGGATGCGCCTTATCCGGGCTATTCACAACCTCAGACCGTCGCCCCGACAGCTGCAGCGTCGCCGGGGCGATCTTCGGGCGGGATTAACCGTGGCTCAATAAGCGCGGCGCCGATTCGCTCTTGCCACGTTTCATGACTCGGTTCAGTACCTCGGCTTCCAGTTCAGCCAGCCTGGCCGATCCGGTCCGCCGCGGCCGCGGAATATCGACGGCGACATCGAGGCCAATTTTCCCTTCTTCAATCAACAGCACCCGGTCCGCCATGGCCACCGCCTCACTCACATCGTGTGTGACCAGCAGTACGGTAAAACCGTATTCTTCCCACAGCGAGACGATCAGATCCTGCATCTCCAGCCGGGTTAACGCATCCAGCGCGCCCAGCGGTTCATCGAGAAGCAGCAGGCGAGGACGATGAATCAGCGCGCGGGCCAGCGCAACGCGCTGTTTTTGTCCGCCGGAGAGGGCTGCTGGCCAGTCGCCGGCGCGGTTTTCCAGGCCAACGCTGGCCAGCGCCTGCAGGGCGGCATCACGCCATTGCCCCTTCAGTCCAAGACCGACGTTGTCTATCACCGTTTTCCACGGCAGCAGCCGCGAGTCCTGGAACATCATGCGACTGTCTTCCTGGACCTGCGCCAGCGGCGTTGAGCCGGCCAGCAGCTCGCCACCATTGGGTTTTTCGAGCCCGGCCAGCAGACGCAGCAGGGTACTTTTGCCGCCGCCGCTGCGCCCGACCACCGCGACAAACTGCCCGGTCGGAATATGTAAATCCAGTGCGTTAAGAATGGTATTTTCGCCGTAGCGTTTGGTCACGCCGTTAAGCAACAGCGGGATCCCTGGGTTCAGACGGGCAGTGGTCATGCGTTGGCCTCCTGAAGATGATAAGCCGGGTTCCAGCGTAGCCAGACGCGTTCCAGCAGCTGCGCGCTGAAGTCGGCCAGTTTGCCAAGAATGGCGTAAAGAATAATGGCGACGACCACCACATCCGTTTGTAAAAACTCCCGCGCATTCATCGCCAGATAGCCGATGCCGGCGTTAGCGGAGATGGTTTCGGCGACAATCAGCGTTAACCACATCAGCCCGAGGGCGAAGCGGATGCCGACCATTATTGAGGGCAGGGCCCCCGGCAGAATCACATGGCGGAACAGGGCGAAGCCGGACAGGCCATAGCTACGCGCCATTTCCACCAGCCCGCGATCGATATTGCGGATGCCGTGCCAGGTATTAATGTAGATCGGGAACATGGTCCCCAGCGCGACGAGGAAGATCTTGGCGCTTTCATCAATGCCGAACCATAAAATAACCAGCGGAATCAACGCCAGATGCGGGACGTTACGCAGCATCTGAATCGAGGTATCCAGCAGACGCTCCCCCCAACGCGACAGACCGCTGATCAGGCCCAGCACCAGCCCGATGGAACCGCCGATGGCGAAGCCCAGCAGAGCACGCCACGAACTGATGGCCAGGTGTTGCCACAGTTCGCCGCTGGCGGAAAGCGTCCAGAAGGCCTTGAGCACCCCCTCCGGAGAGGGAAGGATGCGGGTGGATAACCAGCCCACGGAAGAGGCGAGCTGCCAGATGATGACGGTCCCCACCGGCAGAAGCCAGGGGGCAACCCGCAGCAGCAGCTTTTGCGCAGACGTAGCCATGGCGTGCTCCTTAGCTTTGTGCGACTTTGCGCGGAATAAACTCGTTTGCCACCGCCTCGCCCTGCAGACCCAGAGGTTGCGGTTGCGGAATCGACGGGATAGTGACATCCAGCAGCGGGAACAGCAGTTCGCCGACGCGATAAGCCTCTTCAAGATGCGGATAGCCGGAGAAGATGAAGCTATCGATACCCAGCGCTGCATATTCATTGATTCGTTCAGCAACGGTAGCCGCATCGCCGACCAGAGCGGTTCCCGCCCCTCCGCGTGCCAGCCCGACGCCGGCCCACAGGTTAGGGCTGATTTCAAGCTTGTCGCGCCGACCGTTGTGCAACGCGGCCATCCGCTGCTGTCCGACGGAATCGGTTTTGGCAAAGGCGGCCTGCGCCCGGGCAATGGTATCGTCATCAAGATGCGAGATGAGGCTTTCGGCCGCTTCCCAGGCCTCTTCATTGGTTTCCCGGACAATCACATGCAGACGAATACCGAAACGGACCCTACGACCGTGGCGGGCGGCTTTTTCACGCACCTGGGCGATTTTTTCCGCAACCTGCTCCGGGGGCTCTCCCCAGGTGAGATAGAGATCGACCTGCTCGGCGGCGAGATCCTGCGCCACGTCGGACGACCCGCCAAAGTAGAGCGGCGGGCGCGGCTGCTGCAGGGGAGGGAATAGCAGCTTCGCGCCGCGTACCCGCTGATGTTTTCCATTGAAGGTCACGGTTTCACCTTCCATCAGGCGGCGCCAGATATGAGTAAATTCAGCAGAGGCTTCGTAACGTTCGGTATGGTCGAGGAAAACTCCGTCGCCGGCGAGCTCCTGCGGATCGCTGCCGGTCACCAGGTTAAACAACGCCCGGCCGTTAGACAGGCGGTCGAGCGTCGCGGCCTGGCGGGCGGCGACAGTCGGGGAGGTCACGCTCGGGCGCAGGGCGACAAGAAATTTCAGACGCTGGGTGACGGGAATCATCGAAGCAGCAACCAGCCACGCATCTTCACAGGAACGTCCGGTCGGGATCAGGACGCCGGTAAAACCGAGGCGATCCGCGGTTTGCGCAATTTGCTGCAGGTAGCCGTAATCAACCGGGCGGGCGCCCTCTTCAGTCCCCAGGTAGCGACCATCACCGTGGGTCGGTAAAAACCAGAACATATTCAGACTCATGATTTTGCTCCTTGTGCGGTTGCGGGCAGCCAGATGCGGGTACGGATGTCGACTTTTTTCGGCACCAGCTTATTCTCGTAGAACAGATCGGCGGTTTGCTGTTGCCGGGCGGCGGTTTCGCTACTGACCGGAGTGATGGTGGTCGGCGGCCGATGATCCAGATAGCTGGCGATCACCGTTTCAGGGAGTCCCATCGTTTTTGCCAGCAGGGTAATGCTCTGCGGGCGTTGGCTCAGCGTCAGGGCATCCGCCTGGCTGAATGTATCGAGCACGCCGCTAATAAAGGCGCCGTTCTTTTCTGCATAGGGGCGTGAAGCCAGATAGAAAGAGCCGGTTTGTTTCAGATCGGTTCCGTCTTTAAGCACCCGGGCGCTCGCTTGTTGCAGAGCGGCTGAATAGTAGGGATCCCAGATAGCCCAGGCATCAACATTGCCCTGTTGAAACGCCGCGCGGGCGTCCGCGGGGGCAAGATAAACGGGCTGAATATCGCTGAATTTCAGTCCCGCCTGCTGCAATGCCCTTAGCAGCAGGTTGTGGGAGCTGGAGCCTTTCTGAAACGCGACTTTGCGACCCTTCAGTTCAGCGACGGTTTTGATTGGGCTATTTTCCGCAACCAGAATCACTTCCGCTTTTGGCTTCGGCGGTTCCGAGCCGACGTAAACCAGATCGGCTCCGGCGGCCTGGGCGAAAATCGGTGGGATATCGCCGGTACTCCCCAGATCGATACTGCCGACGTTTAGCGCTTCAAGCATTTGCGGACCGGCGGGAAATTCTACCCAGGAGATGTTGGTGTTCGGGTAGCGCTTTTCCAGCAGCTGATGGCTTTTAGCCAGCACCATACTGACGCTGCCTTTTTGGTAGCCGATGCGCAGCGCGTCCGGCGCGGATTGTGCGGCATGGCTCAGGGCCGATAGCGTCAGCAACCCGCCCAGCGCGAGAGTCCTGAAAAGGTTATGCATGTTCCACCCCGCGGAGGGTCTTGAGCGCGGGAGCGCGGCTGGTCGGGCGATGCAGCGCCTGCCAGAAGGTCTCCAGCGCCAGATCGAGCCGCCCCTGCAGATTAGGGGTAAACTGCGGTTTATGTTGATAGTCGGTAACCTGGCTATCGTCGGCAAACACTCCGTGCAGAATCTCCTGCGCTTTCAGGGCGTTGAGCACCGGCTTCAGTGCATAATCCACCGCCAGCATGTGGGCGATCGTGCCGCCGGTCGCCAGCGGCAGGACGATTTTTCCCTCCAGCGCCCGTTCCGGGAGCAGGTCGAGCAGCGTCTTCAGCGCGCCGGAAAAAGAGGCTTTATAGACCGGGGTAGCGATGATAAGCCCGTCGGCGCCTGCCAGCTGTTCATTCAGCGTATGTAATGCCGGGTTATCGAAGCGAGCATACAGCAGGTCTTCCGGAGCAAAATTTTGCAGATGCCAGTGGCAGACTTCAACATCTGCCGCGGAGAGCGTCTCTCTGGCATATTCCAGAAGCGCGCTGGAACGGGAAGGGTAACGCGGACTGCCCGCAAGTGTAATGACACGCATCTTCTCTCTCCTTATAACCAAATGTTTGCATTTATCTATAATTGATAACATTTAATGGCAGTGTGACAGAGCCGATTTATTTCCCTAAATGATTTTTCCACCCTAGTTTTGTCAGAAATTGCATAACGCGGGGGAGAAAAGTAAACGTTTGCGTTGGATGCGAGATTTTTTGTCGTAGGTCAATTCCCTTTCAGGCGTCGATCGAACATAATACGCCCCCGGTTTGCACACCGGGAATCCAGGAGAGTTCATGTACTACCCCTTCGTTCGTAAAGCCCTTTTTCAGCTCGATCCTGAGCGCGCTCATGAAGTTACTTTTCAACAATTACGCCGTGTATCAGGTACGCCGCTGGAAATGCTGGTCCGTCAGAAGGTACCGTCCAAACCGGTCACCTGCATGGGTCTCACGTTTAAAAATCCGCTGGGTCTGGCCGCTGGGCTGGACAAGAACGGCGAGTGCATTGATGCGCTCGGCGCCATGGGTTTTGGCTCCATTGAAATTGGTACCGTAACGCCGCGTCCGCAGCCGGGGAACGATAAGCCGAGGATCTTCCGTCTGGTGGATGCCGAAGGTTTGATCAACCGCATGGGCTTTAATAACCACGGTGTTGATAACCTGGTTGAGAACGTTAAAAAGGCGCATTTTGACGGTATTCTCGGTATTAATATCGGTAAGAATAAAGATACGCCGGTTGAGCAGGGTAAAGATGATTATCTGATTTGTATGGAAAAAGTCTATCCGTATGCCGGGTATATCGCCATTAATATCTCTTCACCGAATACCCCAGGCCTGCGCACCTTACAATACGGCGATGCCCTGGATGATTTACTCTCTGGTATTAAAAATAAGCAGCTTGAGCTGCAGCAAAAGCATCAGAAATATGTTCCAGTCGCTGTGAAGATCGCGCCGGATCTTTCTCTTGAGGAATTGATCCAGGTGGCCGATAGTTTAGTTCGTCATAATATTGATGGCGTCATTGCCACCAATACTACCCTCGATCGTTCGCTGGTCCAGGGAATGAAATTCTGTGATGAAACCGGTGGTCTCAGCGGTCGTCCGTTGCAATTAAAGAGTACGGAAATTATCCGTATGCTGGCGACAGAATTAAATGGTCGTTTGCCCATTATCGGAGTCGGAGGGATTGACTCGGTGATCGCGGCACGGGAAAAAATCGCCGCCGGTGCCAGCCTTGTCCAGATTTATTCCGGATTTATTTTTAAAGGCCCTCCGCTGATTAAAGAAATTGTTACCCATATCTAATCTTTTCCCCCTCTGATCCCCCCCAGGGCTTTATTTCCGGCCCTGGTTGTTTTATATTCCTTCATTGTTGCTTATTTAGACATTTTAGTCTTTTCTTAATTTTGGAAATTATTCTGCTGCAGGATGCTATTGCATAAGAGATGCACGGGAAAGAGGACGGGGGAACGATGCGAATTAAACCTGACGATAACTGGCGTTGGTATTACGATGAAGAGCACGATCGTATGATGCTCGATTTGGCCAATGGTATGTTGTTCCGTTCGCGGTTTGCGCGTCGAATGTTGACGCCCGACGCCTTCTCACCTTCCGGATTCTGTGTTGACGATGCCGCGCTGTATTTCTCTTTTGAAGAAAAATGTCGCGATATCGAGTTATCTAAAGAGCAGCGCGCGGAATTAGTTCTCAACGCGCTGGTCGCCATTCGCTTCCTGAAACCGCAGATGCCAAAAAGCTGGCACTTCACAACGCATGAGGTCTCCTGGCAGCCCGCCACCGGCGATGCCGCCAGCGCCTGGCTCAGCGATAGCGGACAGCAGGTTAATCTGCTGGTGGTTGAACCGGGTGAAAATGCCGCGCTCTGTCTGTTGGCGCAGCCGGGCGTGACGGTCGCCGGGCGAGTCATGCAGCTGGGGGATGTGATTAAAATCATGAATGACAGGCTGCAACCGGCGCAGGGTATGACCAGCTACAGCCTGGGTCAGGCGGTCTAAAACGCGCTAAGGCGCCAGCCGTAAGGCCGTTTTCGGTATACAGCTACAGCACAGAATCGTACCATCGCCAGCGACCGCGTTTTTCTTCAACGGGCTGACCTCGCCTTCTTCCAGTCTGATGCGGCAGCTGCCGCAAATCCCAGCCCGACAAGAGTAGGGGATGCGAATGCCTTTTTGCTCCAGCTGCTCCAGCAATACCTGCTGATTATTGCCGCTAAACCGCTGCCCCTGCCATTCAATTTCAATGACCGCATCCGGCTGTGCGACAACCGCCGGCGTATCGTCGCTCTCGCCTGCGCCGTAGGCTTTTGCCGGGCCGCGAGTCAGCACTTCCACTTCATCGCCCACGCGCACGACGCCGCTGTTGCGGGCAATCAGGTTTTGCCCAAAATCGACATCGCCGTTATCCAGCGCGGTGCGGAACTGCTGCAGCGTGGCCAGCGGTTCACCGGAGGGATGCTTTTGCCCCCGTTCCGGACTGACGGTCGTCAGCACGCAGCGGCTACATGGTTTGGCGACGTCAAAAACCACGTCACCAATGCGAATCACTTTCCAGGTATCCTCTTCCCAGGCCGCCGCGCCGATCACCACCAGATTAGGGCGAAACTGCTCCATTCGTACGCTGGCCGGACAGCGTTGTTGCAGATCGCGCAGTGAGGCTTCGTTAGCCAGCAGATAGGGGAAACCATCGGCGAAGGTGAGTGGGACGGCATCATGGCGCTTCACCCGCCGGGTGAGGTGAGGGCCTAACCAGCGGAGCTGAACATCGCGGTTAAAGAAACCGCTGAGCCACTGGTTGACCGATGGCGGAGCAATCAGCGCGGTGAAGTGATTCCCCCATACCTCGGTAGGCGCACCCTGCGCTGAAAAATCGCTGAAGCGCACTATCGCGCTGCTGCCGTCTACCGCCGTCAGATGAATACCGTCGTGCAGCGGGGATGGCGTAAACTTCACCATCTGTGGAAACTGGCGGGCAGTAATAAAGGTGCCATCGGTTTCCGTCACCATAAAGGCGCGATCGAAGGCCAGGCCGCTGATATCGGCAAACGCGTGCGTCAGACCAATTCCACGCATGGATTTGACGGGATGAATAAAAAGTCGCGATAGCGTTATCATGCGCTGCCTCTGGGCTTAAAAATAAGCCTTTAACTTTATGACATGGGGCGCATATTGGCTATAATGCGCAACAATTTTCTTTTAGTAAAAGTGACGATATGAATTCTCTGTTTGCCAGTACGGCTCGTGGCCTTGAAGAGCTGTTAAAAACTGAACTGGAAGCACTTGGCGCGGTGGACTGCCAGGTTGTCCAGGGCGGGGTCCATTTTCAGGGGGATACGCGCCTGTTGTATCAAAGCCTGATGTGGAGCCGACTGGCTTCGCGCATCATGCTGCCGCTGGGCCAGTGTAGCGTGTATAGCGACCTGGATCTGTACCTCGGTGTGCAGGCCATTCCATGGACGGAGATTTTCACCCCTGACGCCACCTTCGCCGTCCATTTTAGCGGGCTGAACGATGAGATTCGCAACAGTCAGTACGGGGCGTTAAAGGTTAAAGATGCGATCGTCGATAGCTTCACGCGTAAAAATCTGCCGCGGCCAAACGTCGATCGTGAAAACCCCGATCTGCGGATTAATGTCTGGCTGAATAAAGAGACGGCGCACATTTCACTCGATCTCAGCGGCGAAGGTCTGCACCTGCGCGGCTACCGCGACGGCACCGGCATGGCGCCGATCAAAGAGACGCTCGCTTCGGCGATCGTCATGCGCTCTGGCTGGGTTCCGGGAACGCCGCTGCTCGATCCTATGTGCGGCTCCGGTACGCTGCTGATTGAAGCCGCTATGCTGGCGACCGACCGCGCACCGGGTCTGCATCGCGGTCACTGGGGCTTCAACGGCTGGCTGCAGCACGATGACGCGGTCTGGAAAGAGGTGAAGGCCGAAGCACAGACCCGCGCACGTAAAGGGCTGGCGGCCTATGAGTCGCGTTTCTATGGCTCTGATGTCGATGCCCGCGTCATTGAACGCGCGCGCAGCAACGCCCGTCGCGCGGGCGTCGGCGAACTGATTACATTTGAAGCGAAAGATGTTGCCCAACTCAGCAATCCGCTGCCAAAAGGCCCGTACGGGACCGTTATCAGCAACCCGCCGTACGGCGAACGTCTTGAAAGCGAGCCGGCGCTGATTGCCCTGCATAGCCTGCTTGGTCGGACGATGAAAACCCAGTTTGGCGGCTGGAATCTGTCGCTGTTCAGCGCATCGCCGGAGCTTCTGAGCTGCCTGCAATTGCGTGCGGACAAGCAGTTTAAAGCCAAGAACGGCCCGCTGGACTGCGTACAGAAGAATTACCATCTGGCGGAAAACGACGGCAGCGGCGCGGTCTCCCTGGCGGAAGATTTCGCTAACCGCCTGCGCAAAAATCTGAAGAAATACGAGAAATGGGCGCGTCAGGAAGGGATCGAGTGTTACCGGCTGTATGATGCCGATCTGCCGGAGTATAACGTCGCGATCGACCGCTACGGCGAGTGGGTTGTGGTACAGGAGTATGCGCCGCCGAAAACGGTTGATGCGCATAAAGCGCGTCAGCGTCTGTTCGATATTATCGCCGCAACGATCTCCGTGCTTGGCATTGCGCCGAATAAGCTGGTGTTGAAAACCCGCGAGCGGCAGAAAGGGAAAAACCAGTATCAGAAAATGGCCGAGAAGGGCGATTTCCTCGAGGTTCAGGAGTATAACGCGCGTCTGTGGGTCAACCTGACCGACTATCTGGATACCGGTCTGTTCCTTGACCACCGTATTGCGCGTCGCATGCTGGGCCAGATGAGCAAAGGGAAAGACTTCCTCAACCTTTTCGCCTACACCGGCAGCGCCAGCGTTCATGCCGGCCTCGGCGGGGCGCGTTCAACGACCACCGTCGATATGTCGCGAACTTATCTTGAATGGGCCGAACGTAACCTGCGCCTCAACGGCTTAACCGGGCGCGCGCATCGCCTGATGCAGGCTGACGTGCTGGGCTGGCTGCGCGAGAGCGATGAGCAGTTCGATCTGATCTTTATCGATCCGCCGACGTTCTCTAACTCAAAACGCATGGAAGATGCCTTCGACGTGCAGCGCGACCACCTGCGTCTGATGACGGATCTCAAACGTCTGCTGCGTAAAGGCGGCACGATTATGTTCTCGAATAACAAACGCGGTTTCCGTATGGATCATGACGGGCTGGCGCAGCTGGGGCTGAAAGCGCAAGAAATTACCCAAAAAACGCTGTCTCAGGATTTCGCCCGTAACCGTCAGATCCACAACTGCTGGCTGATTACTGCAGCCTGAAAGGAATAAAGAATGTCATTAATTAGTATGCATGGTGCCTGGCTCTCCTTCAGCGACTCTCCGCTGCTGGATAATGCCGAGTTGCATATCGAAGATAACGAACGCGTCTGTCTGGTCGGGCGCAACGGCGCGGGCAAATCCACCCTGATGAAAATCCTTAACCGGGAGCAGGGGCTGGATGACGGGCGCATTATTTATGAGCTGGATCTGGTGGTCGCGCGACTGCAGCAGGATCCGCCGCGTAATGTGAGCGGAACCGTCTATGATTTCGTTGCCGAAGGCATCGCCGAGCAGGCGGCCTATCTCAAAGGCTATCACGATGTTTCGCAGTTGGTGATGACCGACCCGAGCGACAAGAACCTGAATGAACTGGCGCGTCTGCAGGAGCAGCTGGACAATTTAGGGCTGTGGCAGCTCGACAGCCGTATTAACGAAGTGCTGGAGCAGCTTAATCTCGATGCCAACGCCGAGCTCTCCTCGCTCTCCGGCGGCTGGCTGCGTAAAGCGGCTCTCGGCCGCGCCCTGGTCAGCGGGCCGCGCGTGCTGCTGCTCGATGAACCGACCAACCACCTGGATATTGAAACCATTGACTGGCTGGAAGGTTTCCTCAAGACCTTCAAAGGGACCATTATTTTCATCTCGCACGACCGTTCCTTTATTCGCAACATGGCGACGCGGATTGTCGATCTCGATCGCGGCAAGCTGGTGACCTACCCGGGGAACTACGATCAGTATCTGCTGGATAAAGAAGAAGCGCTGCGCGTGGAAGAGCTCCAGAATGCGGAATTCGATCGTAAGCTGGCGCAGGAAGAGGTGTGGATCCGTCAGGGGATCAAAGCGCGTCGTACCCGTAACGAAGGGCGTGTGCGGGCACTGAAAGCCATGCGCCGCGAACGTGGCGAGCGCCGTGAAGTGATGGGCAGCGCGAAGATGCAGGTCGAAGAGGCTGCTCGCTCGGGTAAGATTGTCTTCGAAATGGAGAACGTCAACTACCAGGTTGATGGCAAGGTCCTGATTAAGGATTTCAGCGCCCAGATCCAGCGCGGTGACAAAATTGCCCTGATTGGCCCGAACGGCTGTGGGAAAACCACGCTGCTGAAATTGATGCTTGGTCAGCTGAAAGCGGATAGCGGACGTATTCACGTCGGGACCAAGCTGGAAGTGGCCTACTTCGACCAGCACCGCGCGGAGCTTGACCCGGATAAAACGGTGATGGACAACCTTGCGGAAGGCAAGCAGGAAGTGATGGTCAACGGTAAGCCGCGCCACGTTCTGGGCTACCTGCAGGACTTCATGTTCCATCCGAAGCGCGCGATGACACCGGTGCGCGCGCTCTCCGGCGGTGAGCGTAACCGCCTGCTGCTGGCGCGTCTGTTCCTCAAGCCCAGCAACCTGCTGATCCTCGATGAACCGACCAACGATCTGGATGTCGAAACCCTCGAACTGCTGGAAGAGCTGGTGGACGGTTATCAGGGCACCGTGATGCTGGTCAGCCACGACCGTCAATTCGTCGATAATACCGTTACCGAGTGCTGGATCTTCGAAGGGGAAGGGCGCATCGGGCAATATGTCGGCGGCTATCACGACGCCCGCGGCCAGCAAGCGCAGTATCTGGCGCAAAAGCAGCAGATTAGCAAAAAAGCGGTAGAGGTTGCTCAACCGAAAGCAGAAAGTGTCAAACGAGCATCAGGCAAACTAAGCTATAACCTGCAGCGCGAACTGGAACAGTTGCCACAACGGCTCGAAGAACTGGAAACCCAACTGCAAACCCTGCAGGAACAGGTTGCCGATCCTTCTTTCTTTGGCCAGTCCCATGATCATACGCAGCAGGTGCTGGCGCAGCTGGCCGAGGCGGAACAGGCGCTGGAAACTGCCTTTGAACGCTGGGAATATCTCGAAGGATTAAAAAACGGCGCATAAGCTGAGGAGTTTTCATGTGCGATCATCATCATGCTGCGCGGCATATCCTGTGCCCACAATGTGATTTGCTGGTGGCTTTGCCGCAGCTGGAGCATCGCCAGAAAGCCGTGTGTCCGCGCTGCGGCACGACGCTGACAACTTCGTGGGACGCGCCCCGGCAGCGTCCTACAGCCTATGCGCTGGTGGCGTTGTTTATGCTGCTGTTGGCCAATCTGTTTCCCTTTGTGGATATGAAGGTGAGCGGTCTCAGCAGCGAAATCAAGCTGCTGGAAATCCCCGGTGTGCTGTTTAGCGAAGATTACGCCAGCCTCGGCACCTTCTTTTTACTCTTCGTACAGCTGGTGCCCGCTTTTTGTCTGGTCACCATTCTGCTGCTGGTCAACCGCATTCATATGCCGCGCGCGCTAAAGGCGTTTCTGGCGCGCATTCTGTTTCACCTTAAAACCTGGGGAATGGCGGAGATTTTCCTCGCCGGGGTGCTGGTGAGCTTCGTCAAGCTGATGGCATACGGTGATATCGGCGTCGGCTTAAGCTTCGTTCCCTGGTGTTTGTTCTGCATGCTGCAGCTGCGTGCGCTGCAGTGCGTAGACCGGCGCTGGTTGTGGGACGATATTGCCCCGATGCCGGCGGTGACGCAGCCGCTGAAGATCGGCGTGACGGGGATCCGCCAGGGGCTACGTTCATGTTCGTGCTGTACCGCGGTTTTGCCCGCTGATGAAGCCGTTTGTCCCCGCTGTCAGACAAAAGGTACCGCGCGACGCAAGCATAGCCTGCAGTGGACGCTGGCCCTGCTGCTGACCTCATGCGTCCTTTATCTGCCCGCCAATATCATGCCGATCATGATTACCGATTTACTGGGCGATAAATTGCCGTCAACGATCATGGCGGGGGTGATCCTGCTGTGGAGTGAAGGCTCGTACCCGGTGGCGCTGGTGATATTTATCGCCAGTATTATGGTGCCGACGCTGAAAATGCTCGCCATTGCCTGGCTGTGCTGGAACGCTAACGGTAACGGACAGCGCGACTCGGAGCGCATGCACCTGATTTACGAAATTGTGGAGTTTGTTGGCCGCTGGTCAATGATTGATGTTTTTGTCATCGCTGTGCTCTCGGCGCTGGTGCGCATGGGAGGGTTGATGAGTATCTATCCTGCGATAGGGGCGGTGATGTTTGCGCTCGTTGTTGTCATGACAATGTTCTCAGCCATGACCTTTGACCCTCGTTTGTTGTGGGACCGTGAACCAGATTCAAGCCATGAGGAAATGCAGCAGCATGGAAAATAAGAGCGGAGAAGCGAAAGTGCAAAAGGTGAAGAACTGGTCACCCGTGTGGATCTTCCCCATCGTCACTGTGCTAATCGGCGCGTGGATTCTTTTTTATCACTACAGCCATCAAGGGCCGGAAGTGACGCTGATCACCACCAACGCTGAAGGGATTGAAGGCGGGAAAACCCGGATTAAAAGCCGCAGCGTGGATGTGGGGGTCGTCGAGAGCGCCACGTTGACCGACGATCTGACCCACGTAGAGATTAAAGCCCGGCTGAACGCCGGCATGAAGAAACTGTTGCATGAAGATTCCGTTTTTTGGGTCGTCAAACCGCAGGTAGGACGTGAAGGGATCAGCGGACTCGGTACGCTGTTGTCCGGAGCATATATTGAACTGCAGCCGGGGACGAAAGGCGGGGAGCCCGCCCGTTTCCCGCTGCTGGACTCTCCGCCGCTGGCTTCGCCGGATGCAAAAGGGATCCGTATTCTGCTGGAGAGTAATAAAGCGGGTCAGCTGTCGCCTGGCGATCCGGTACTCTTCCGTGGCTATCGCGTTGGATCAGTGGAAACCAGCTCCTTTGATGCCCAAAAGCGCAGCATCACCTATCAGCTGTTTATCAATGCGCCCAACGATCGTCTGGTAACAACCAACGTCCGCTTCTGGAAAGACAGCGGTATTGCGGTCGATCTCTCCTCATCCGGGATGCGCGTGGAGATGGGATCGCTGGCGACCCTGTTCGGCGGCGGCGTCAGCTTTGATATCCCGGAAGGTCTGGATATGGGCGAGCCGGTGGCGAACAAAACGGGTTACCATCTGTTTGACGATCAGAAGAGCATTCAGGATTCCGTCTTTACCCAGCATATTGATTACGTCATGTTCTTTAAAGACTCGGTGCGCGGACTGCAGCCGGGGGCTCCGGTCGAGTTCCGTGGAATCCGCCTGGGTACCGTCGGTAAAGTGCCGTTCTTTATTCCAGGACTGTATCAGCACCTGAATGAAGACTATCGTATCCCGGTAGAGGTTCGTATTGAACCAGAACGGCTGATCAGTCAGCTCGGCGGCGATCCAAATATCCGTACGCATATTGATGATCTGATTAATCGTGGCCTGCGGGGATCGCTGAAAACAGGGAACCTGGTGACCGGTGCGCTGTATATCGATCTCGACTTCTATCCGAAGGCGCCTCCGCGCGGCAAGATTCAGGAGTTTGGATCCTATCCGATCATTCCAACAATCAGCGGTGGTCTGGCGCAGATCCAGCAGCGCCTGATGGAAGCGCTGGATAAGATTAACAACCTGCCGATAAATCCGCTGTTGGAACAAGCGACCACCACGCTGGCGCAAAGTGAAAAAACGATGCAGCATGTTCAGACCACGCTGGATAGCCTGAACAAGATAGCGGCAAGCCCGTCAATGCAGCAGCTTCCTGGCGATATGCAGAATACGCTGCGCGAACTGAACCGCAGTATGCAGGGCTTCCAGCCAGGCTCGGCGGCATACAATAAAATGGTGGCCGATATGCAGCGACTGGATCAGGTTCTTCGCGAACTGCAGCCGGTACTGAAAACGCTCAATGATAAGAGCAATGCGCTGGTATTCGAGGCCAAGGATAAGAAAGATCCTCAGCCGAAGGGAGCGAAATAATGAAAAAATGGCTAATTGTGGCTGCGGCCTGCGCGTTGGCGGCCTGCAGCAGTGGGGAAAATAAAACCTACTATCAGCTTCCGGTTGTACAAAGCGGCGCGCAAAGCGCCGCCCACCAGAGCAGAAATCTGCTGTGGGTTGAACAGGTCAGTATCCCGGATTATCTGGCGGGCAACGGGGTGGTCTATCAAACCAGTGACGTGCAGTATGTCATTGCCAATAACAATCTGTGGGCCAGCCCGCTCGATCAGCAGCTGCGTACGACGCTGGTGGCGAATCTGAGTGCTCAACTTCCGGGCTGGGTGGTTGCTTCACAGCCTCTGGGCAGCGAACAGGATACGCTCAACGTGGCGGTTAATGGCTTCCATGGCCGTTACGATGGCCGGGTCATTGTCAGCGGTGAGTGGTTGCTCAAGCATCAGGGGCAGCTGATTAAGCGTCCGTTCAATATTGAGCTTAAGCAGCAGCAGGATGGCTATGATGCGATGGTGAAGACCCTGGCTCAGGCCTGGTCTCAGGAAGCCACGGCAATTGCCAGCGAATTGAATCGCCTGCCATAAGCAAAATGAATGAAAATGAAGCGCCGCGGTGGTCTGAAAAACCCCGCGGTTTTTTTATTTGTCTCGTCAGATCGTTACTTGTGCCGGTTCACATTTTTTGTACAAATGAATTTTCATGTAGCTCACAATTATGACAATGGCGTGAATTTTGCGCATTGACGTTGCCTCTGATTCGCGGTATTCGTTAACCGTGGTTGCACGTTTAGTGACCACTGTTTTCTTTTCCACCAGATCAAATAATGAGGGAAACGAGGCATGAAGAGACAAAAACGAGATCGCCTGGAACGGGCACATCAACGTGGATACCAGGCCGGGATAACCGGAAGATCGAAAGAAATGTGTCCCTACCAGACCTTGAACCAAAGGTCCTACTGGCTAGGAGGCTGGCGAGAAGCCATGGAGGACAGGGTACAAACTGCCTGACTGTCTCTTTAAAAAAAGAAGCCTCCGCAGAGCGGGGGCTTCGCCTTTTTTAAGCATCGCTGCTTATCAGAATGCAGACGTATCCTGGAACAGACCGACTTTCAGATCGTTTGCGGTGTAGATCAGACGATCGTCAACCAGCACTTCACCATCCGCCAGGCCCATAATCAGACGACGGTTAACAACGCGTTTGAAGTGAATACGGTAAGTGACTTTCTTCGCACTCGGCAGGACCTGGCCGGTGAATTTTACCTCGCCAACGCCCAGTGCGCGGCCTTTGCCTTCGCCGCCGAGCCAGCCCAGATAGAAACCAACCAGCTGCCACATGGCATCCAGTCCCAGACAGCCAGGCATAACCGGATCGCCGATAAAGTGGCAACCGAAGAACCACAGGTCCGGGTTAATATCGAGTTCTGCTTCAACATAACCTTTATCGTAGTTACCACCCGTCTCAGTCATTTTGATGACGCGGTCCATCATCAGCATATTCGGCGCGGGTAACTGTGGGCCTTTTGCGCCAAACAGTTCACCACGGCCAGAGGCAAGAAGGTCTTCTTTCGTATAGGATTCGCGTTTATCTACCATGTTTTCAGTAAGCCTTATTTTGAGTTCGGGACGCAGGATAGCTAACACGTGTAAGCTGAACAAGTCCGATCAGTTCGAACCTGAACCACCTAACCAGCGTAGCGGCCACGGAAAACGATGACGACTCTCTTGCTGCGTCGCCTGCGCGATCCGTTCCTGGATGGTTTGCCGTAAAGTTTGCCCTTCACCGTCCCAGAGCAGCTGGGTCAGAACAGGCAGCGCTTCCGTGACATCTTCCACCGCCCAGATGAAAAACTGCTCGTCAGCAACGGCCTGCCGGAGTTCTGCTGCCAGACTCAGGTGGCGGATATTTGCCGCGGGAATAATGACCCCTTGCTTACCGGTTAATCCGCGCTGCTGGCAAATGGTGAAAAAGCCTTCGATTTTCTCATTAAGGCCGCCTACCGGCTGCACGCGACCAAACTGATCGACGGAACCGGTAATGGCGATGCTCTGATTAATCGGTACGCCAGCGAGAGCGCTGATTAGCGCACATAGCTCGGCCATCGAGGCGCTGTCGCCGTCGACTTCACTGTAGGATTGTTCGAAGGTCAGCGAAGCCGTGAAGGGGAGCTGCTGTTCGAGTTCCAGCTCGGACATCAGGAACGCCTGCATGATCATCATGCCTTTGGCATGGATGTTGCCGCCCAGTTCCGCCTTACGTTCAACGTCAATGAACTCACCGTCGCCGATGTGTACCACGCAGCTGATGCGAGACGGTTCGCCAAACGGACGCGGATGTCCGGGGAATTCGATGACCGACAAGGCGTTAATCTGGCCGATGCATTCGCCTTCGGTTTCAATCATTATCTGTTCTTGCAGGATTTCGTCCTGAATCCGCTCGGCGAGATAGCCTTCACGCCACTCGCGGCGGGCCAGCATGGTTTGCATCTCTTCCGCGGTGATCTGCCCACCTTCGCAGAACGCCGCCGCTTCGCGTAGCTGGCGGGCTATCCAGAGCGGGCACAGCGGTAATGTCTCCTGATCGCCGGTATAACGCGCGGCTTCCTGAATCAGCAGGGGCCAGGCGTCAGCGGCCACTCCCGGTAGTCCGAGCTGCTGCGCGTTTTTCCCTACCCACTGACACCACAGTTTGAGCGTATCCGCATCGGCAATCTGTATATTCTCTTCGTATTCGCTGTAAATCGCCTGAGCGGAGAGTTCGGGCTCCATCTCCTGGAAATCGGCCAATGAATCACGTTCTCCAACCAGAATCACTTTCAGGCTGAGCGCCATAGAGGGAATCGCGACCGGCAGAGGACGAGACTCGTCAATGGACAGCCAGTCAAAGCGCTGGCGGGTGACCATGCTTTTCAGACGCATCCAGAGCAGCGGCTGAGCGAGTAACGCGCGCAGAGAAATAATCAGTACGCCGCCGTTGGCCCGGTGTACCAGTCCCGGCTGGAGAGTGATTTCGCCGTTAAATTGGCGCACGCAGCCAAAGAGCTGCTCCGCTTCTACCCAGTCGGCAGTTTCAACCGGCGCGGAGCTGGCAAAATTATCGTCGGCATCTTTAGCCGGGGTGAGGGTGACGTTGCCGCCATTGACCTGATAGCGCACACCGTAGAGCGGTGCGGCAGGCTCATGTAAGGTTCGCGTTTCCGTCGCCAGCCACTGCAGGTACTCCGGCTCTTCCGGGGCTTTCACCAGCATGAATGGCGAGATGGTCGGAGTCACCAGAAGTTGCTCCAGACCATAGAATAAACGGGGCTGCAGTTCGCCGGAGAGGCCATCTTCCGCCTGGGCTAAATCGGCTTGTGCAAACAGCGCCTGATAACTTTCCGTATCAGGAGCGAGGTCGTTTCGGGTAAGTTTCGTAATGGTCAAAGTCGCTGTTTTTTAGTCAGATGTAAAACGCGCGATTATACCTTATGCTGCGTCTGAGCACACGGGGGATTGCGTTTGCCGCGATGATTACCGGGCTACCTGCATCACGAATGATGATTTATTCTCAGCACATTGGGAAAAAACTGATATCCTGAAATGAGTTACACGGTCACATTGAGATCGCAATGAAATATCAACAACTGGAAAACCTTGAAAGCGGCTGGAAATGGAAATATCTGGTAAAAAAGCACCGGGAAGGTGAGCTGATTACCCGCTACATTGAAGCCAGCGCAGCGAAAGCCGCGGTCGATGTCTTACTGACGCTCGAAAATGAACCTGTTCTGGTGCATACCTGGATTGAGCAGCATATGAATCCGGAGTTAATGAACCGGATGAAGCAGACAATCCGCGCGCGTCGGAAACGGCACTTCAACGCTGAGCATCTGCACACGCGCAAAAAGTCGATCGATCTGGAGTTTATCGTCTGGCAGCGACTGGCGGGACTCGCGCAGCGGCGTGGAAAAACCCTGTCTGAAACCATCGTACAGTTGATTGAAGACGCCGAGCATAAAGAGAAGTACGCCAGTAAAATGTCCAGCCTGAAGCACGATCTACAGGTGCTGTTGGGGAAAGAGTAGCTGCAAAGGACAGGGCAGGACGACAGTACCGGGCAGACTGTGTGTTGATACCAGAATTTAGCCCAAAAAAAACCCCGCCAAAGCGGGGTTTTTTATCGGTAGTTAAACTTAAGCCTGCGGCTGAGTTACTACGTCTTTGTAACCTTTAACTTCGATCTCTACGCGACGATCTGGGCCCAGGCAGTCGATCAGTGCAGCGCGAGCTTTCACGTTGTCACAGGTATTGCCGGTAACCGGGTTGGATTCACCCATGCCACGTGCGGAGATTTTGCCAGCCGGGATACCTTTAGACACCAGGTAATCAACAACGGACTGAGCACGTTTCTCAGACAGCTGCTGGTTGTAAGCGTCAGAACCGATACGGTCGGTGTAGCCCAGAACCACTGCAGAACCGTCTTTCGGATCCATGTTGCTCAGCTGAGTGTACAGCTGATCCAGTGCCTGCTGACCTTCCGGTTTCAGGGTAGATTTGTTGAAGTTGAACAGAACGTCAGACTTCAGAGTGAAGTGCTTAGTAGTCACTTCCGGAGCCGGTGCCGGTGCCGGAGCAACAACCGGAGCTGCTTCTTCCTGACCGAAACGGTAAGAAACACCCAGGCTCAGCATGCCGTTGTCAGGACGCGCGCCAACGGTACCTGCGTCACCGATGTTGTTAACCCACTGGTATTCCAGACGGGTAGCGATGTCACGAGTAACAGCCCACTCTAAACCACCAGCAAATACCGGGGATACGCCAGTGTCGTGTTCGCTGCGGGAAACGCCGGTAGAACCGTAGTTGCCGTCAGCATCTGCACGCCAGACCATACCACCCAGACGGGTATAGATATCCAGATCGTCAGTGATCGGGTAACCCAGTTTAGCAGTCAGCTGAACGCCCTGAGCTTTGAAAGCGCCGTTGTCTACGCTGCCTTTATATGCAACGCGACCCAGCCAATCGTAACCCATTTCAAAACCCAGGTACGGGTTTACCTGATAACCACCGAACGCACCAGCACCGAGCTGGCTGTTGTGGGTTGGGCCATTGTTGTTCTGGAAACCGTTACCGTAGAAACCGGTATCGTGAAACTGGGACCAGCCCAGTTTACCACCTGCATACCAGGTGTTATCTTTCGGTGCGGCCTGCGCTACGGTAGCGAAGCCAGCCAGTGCCACTGCAATCGCGATAGCTGTCTTTTTCATTTTTTGCGCCTCATTATCATCCAAAATTCGCCATGAAGTTACAAAAGACCTCACGGTTAAATCCTTCACCCGGGGCGTGACTTGTTGTTAACTATGCTGATACATGCAGCGTAAGCCGATCACCCCTGGCGATGTAAAGTCTACAACTTAGTTCGAAACTTACAAGTGTGAACTCCGTCAGGCATATGAAAAAAAAGGGTTGTGTACACAAGATTTAACAAATATGGTTAATTTTTGTTCGCCAAATAAAGCCGCGAAACCGCATCAGACAGGCATTCCGGTACAAATCACCCTGTTCAGAAAATGGTATTGTTGTAAGCAAAAAAAATTCTAGGATTAATCCTAATTTGGCTTAATGGTACAAATTCGAGTGAATTTTTAGCCCGCTGAGTTGTCTCCCAGCCGGGTTCGTATTTCCAACCGGCCGCATGATAAACCCCATTGCATGTCCTTCTTGTGCGGCGATGACCAGACGTTCGTGCTCTTCTGCCGTCAGTTCATCTGTCAGCCAGCCAATCACCACACTGTAATTCCCTGTGCGCAGCGCGCGGATCATCGAATCGACGGTGTTGAAAGGGGAGAGCTGATTAATCTGCATAACCTTCGACAGCGGTAATCCGGAAGACTGAACCCATTCGCGACTCAATTTCTGCTTCGGCGTGAGCCAGAGCTGCCAGCGAGACTGCTGGCCAAGCTGCTGTAATAAAGGTAGCAGGAGTAATTGCGTCATCATAGGTTGATCTTCACGGTAGACAATTTCACTGATCAGCCCGCTGGCCGGTTGTTCGACGACGTCATGTGAAGGGCGACGTACTGAAGCAGAAGTCAGTGATGAACGATTTGCGTAAGCTGAAGTAAACATAGTCTATCCCGCCTGTGGGTTACTGTATGAATATACAGTATATCCAGCAGGGGAAAAGATCAACCTCATTTATCACTTCATTGGTTGAAAATTGTACATGATTTTTGTCGCTTCCGCGTCAGACCTTCCTGGTGGGGAGAGTGGAGAGATCGATACTTCTCGGCAATGGTTATGGCAGAGACCAGATCGTCTGGTCCATCGCTATATTCATATCTCTCAAATTTTTCACCCTGCTCGCCAAACTATTCACTTGTATTTCAGTGCGCGGGGCTTGCGTATTTATTCCTTATATATCGGGTATTCCCGGCAGACAGTTTTCTGAAAGCACCTCGCAAAATGATGATTAAATGTTGAACAGTGTAAAAATCATCTTGCTGCAATATACGAAGTCACTTACTTTCTATATTAACGGATCCGTTCACAAATAATATTCTATTTACATGATTAACAAAGGAATAATCATGAAGAAAATTTCATCTTTACGGTTCCATCAACTCCAGGAATGTTTATCTCCACTCGGCAAAATAAGCTGTCGCCCGCTCTTTGGGGGCTATAGCCTTGCCATAGACGATACCGTTTTTGCCATGGTTGCCGAGGGCGAAATCTATCTTAAAATTTGTGAGCAGAGCGCGGAATATCGCGTTGTGCATGCTACCCCTCTTTTGACGATGCGGAAAAATGGTCGCCCGGTATTACTGAAATATTATCAGGTTGACGAGACTCTCTGGGGGGATAGCAAAACGCTTTTCAATCTATCGGCGTCCTCATTACAAAGTGCACGTAATGAAAAGCACCGACAGCGCGCGTCCGGAAGATTAAAAGATCTCCCGAACATCAGTTTTCACATGGAGCTGCTGTTGATTAACGCGGGCGTGAGCGATGAAAACATGCTCCGTCAGTTTGGTGCAGAGAAAGTCTGGCTGAAATTGCGCGAGTCAAATAAAGCCCTCACCCTGAATGTTCTCTATGCGCTGGAAGGCGCGATTGCCGGCGTGCATTCCGCAGCGCTCCCGACGCAGCGGCGTCAGGAGCTTAAGGTTTGGGCCGACAGCCAGCACAAGAGTATCGATGCTTACTCGGGTTGAACCGCAACCTGTTTTTGCAACCTGCAGATTTCCGGTAACAGCGCCAGCAGCAGACCAATTTGCTGAAGCACCAGCGGCTCTTTGCTGTCAGCCCGGGGCTCAAGATGTTGGATCCGGGTCTGCAGACTATTAAGCGCCTGCTGCACCCGCTGCTCGTCGGCAGGCGTGTGGTGCAGCGCATCATCCACGTAGCAGACGGCATCATCAAGCAGGGCGAGAATTTCCGCCGTCGTGAGTTTTTCCCGGTGCGCGCCGAGTGCGGAAATATAGCTGGTAAAGGTATGGTTCAGGCAAAGCAAACGGAATGCCGTTTCGCGCATGGCTGAGTTTGCCCGCGGTTCCGTCGACAGGTTTGATACCACAGATGCCAGTTCGCCATCCCGGCTATGGGCATCGCGGCGGGCAACGCGATAGGCCAGGCGGTTATCGCGTCCCTGGTGATATTGCTCGAGAATGGCATCGAGGTATCGGCAGTTGGCGTTGATAGCCTGGTCCAGCACCCGCGGCAAATTGCGGAACTTCCAGTCTGGCCAGATAAAGCTCACGGCCGCCCAGGCGATCGCACAGCCAATCAGCGTGTCGAAAATACGCGGTAGCGCGACCTCGAAACCTTCACCTAGCAGGTTAAAACACAGCAGAACCAGCAGGGTGATGAACATTGTCGCGTGGGCATACTGTACGTTGCGAAAAGCAAAAAACAGCACGCCGGTCAGGACAATGAGCAGCAGCTGGCCTTCAACAGATGGCACGAGCAGTAATATCGGCAGGCCTATGGCCACCCCAACCAGGGTACCGATAATCCTCAGCGCGAGCCGATGACGGGTGGCGTTATAGTTCGGCTGGCAGACAAACAGGCTGGTCAGGAGTATCCAGTATCCGTGGTCTAAGCCGGTGAACTGGATAAACGCATAGCCGGTACAGAGGACCAGTGACATCCTGACCGCATGACGGAACAGCGCCGATTCTGGCGACATGTTGCGGCGCAGCCGCAGCCAAATATCGCTGAAACTGTTAAGTCCATCGTCCGCGAGCAGGTTTTCGGTCGCGCTGTTTGCCGGGGCACTGGTTTGCGCCGACTCAATTGTCGCCAGTTGAGCATCGATCGCACGGAGATTGTTAAGCAGAAAGCCCAGCGCTTTCATCTGTTCAGCCGGAGCGCCGCTGGCGTGTACGCGGTCGAGGGCGGCATCAAGGTGCATAAATGCCCGCTCGAAATGGGCATCGTGCTGGTAAGGTTCGCGTAAAAGAATCGCGCGGGATAATTTCTGGCATGCCTGCGCCTGCATCGACAGCATGCGCTGGAAGCGGAACATTACATCGCTATAGCGAAAATGATCGCGTAGCGTTTGGTACTGAATGTGTGATGAACTGGCGCGCTCGTGAATATCCTGAGCAACAAAGTAGTATTGTAACGTGCGGCGGGTGCCGCGCTGGCCACGGTCGCCGCGCAGACGCGTCAGCAGAGAGGCCTTGGTCTGATTGAGCGTCGTCACCAGTTGACCATTGGCAATGGCTAAATCATACAGCGGCGCCTGGCTCTCATCCTCAATATCCGGGTCAAACAGACGGGATTTGAGCTCAAGGTAATGCGCCAGCTGTTCATAGCTGCGCGCAAGATTATCCTGCAGGGGGCGAATCGGGAAAATCAGGTGTCCGCAGAGGGTCAGCAGGTTGTACCAGACCGCACCGGTCAGCAGAAAGCACGGCTGCAGATACCAGCGATCGTAGAGCGTTACGCCCAGCATGGTATAAATGGCGATCAGCAAGGCGCCAAATGCGATAGTGGCATAACGCTGTCCCAGACCGCCGAGCAAAATAAATCCAGTGGTCGATACGGTTAACCCAAGCGCAAACAGCCAGGGCCAGGGGAACAGTAGCTCCACCGAGGCGGAAGCAATAAAAAAACACACCAGCGTGATGGCCAGATTGCGCAACCGGCCGGCCAGACGATCGTCGAGGTCGGTCAATGCCGCGGCCACCACGCCCAGCGTCAGGGGAATGGTCAGTTTGACTTCGCCAAGCCACCATGGAACGGCGGTTGTGCCGCAGAGTGCGATAAAAATCCTGGCGTTATACAGCCAGGCACTGTTCCATGTATAACGGCGTAGCAAGGGGCTAAGCATGGTCGTGTTCCGTCCGGTTACTGAAAGCGACGACGCGCATTTGCTTCACGCGCGGCACGAGCCGTTTCGACGGAAACCACTCTACGTCCCACCGGCCATAATGCAATGGCGGCAATTTTAAAATTAGCAATACCGACCGGGATGCCAATGATGGTCAGGCATTGGGCGATACCGCTGAAAATATGCATCAGGCACAGCCACCAGCCAAAAAAGATAAACCACAAAATATTCAGAATCGTACCACCGGCATTCAGCAGGCTATTTTTGCCTTGCGGTTCAAGTTCATCGACATGAATGGCTTCATTCCCGTAAGGCAGCAGGGAGAGTCGGGTAATTTCCCAGCATGAGCGGGTTAATGGCAAGGTGAAGATCAGGATGATGCTGACCAGGGTTGCCAGCAGCCAGCCCAGCGTGGTGGCGAAACCGCCAAGGATAAAGTTCAAAATATTCAGAATGGTACGCATAAACCCTCAGTTCAGTCCTGGAGATAATAAGACCTGACCATTGTAACGTTTTTTACGCTGGAGCACCTGGTCGCTGGCGGTTAAACTTAAAAACATCCAACCTGATTGAAATTCGGCATGATATGGAACTTAAAGCGACAACATTGGGCAAACGTATGGCACAGCATCCCTACGACCGGGTGCAACTGCTTAACGCGGGAGTAAAAGTCTCGGGTGATAACCATGAGTATCTTATCCCTTTCAATCAGTTATTGTCAGTTCAATGTAAGCGCGGCCTGGTCTGGGGCGAACTGGAGTTCGTTTTACCGGACAGCAAAGTCGTGCGTTTACACGGCACCGAGTGGAATGAAACGCAGCGTTTTTATCATCATCTGAATACCCTCTGGCAGCAGTGGAGCGCGGAAATGAGCGGTATTGCCGCCGGTGTTCTCCAGCAGCAGCTGGAGGAGGTTGCCCGCGCCAGCGCCGAAGGCAAGTGGCTAACCCGTCAGCAGGTTACTGATATTCAGGTGAAGATTCGTCGTGCGTTGACCGGTCTGCCGATGCCGACCAGCCGTCTTGACGCTTTCGAGAACTGTCGTGAGCTGTGGCGGCAGTGCCAAAGCTGGCTGGCTGATACCGAAGAGGCCCGGCTGGCTCATAATCAGGCTTTTACCGAATCGATGCTCGAGCAGTATCACGGATTTTTTGCCAGCGTCGAAACTTCTCCGCTGAATCCCGCGCAGGCGCGGGCGGTGGTCAACGGCGAGCGCGCTTTGTTGGTGCTTGCCGGGGCCGGAAGCGGCAAAACCTCCGTGCTGGTGGCGCGAGCCGGGTGGTTATTAACGCGGGGAGAAGCCGCCGCCGATCAGATTCTGCTGCTGGCATTTGGCCGCCAGGCGGCGCAGGAAATGGATGAGCGTATTCGTGAACGTCTGGGTTCAGAAGAGATCGCGGCTCGTACCTTTCACTCTCTGGCATTACATATTATTCAGCAGGGCAGCAAAAAAGTGCCGACCATCAGCAAGCTGGAGAGCGACAGCACGGCCCGCCAGACCTTGCTGCTGAAAAACTGGCGCCAGCAGTGCCAGGAGAAAAAAGCGCAGGCCAAGGGGTGGCGGCAGTGGCTGGAGGAAGAGATGGGCTGGCAGGTGCCGGACGGCGAATTCTGGCAGGATAAAAAAATCCAGCGGCGAATGGCCAGTCGCCTCGATCGCTGGGTTAGCCTGATGCGCATGCACGGGGGATCGCAGGCGGAGATGATCGCCGGCGCGCCGGAAGAGGTGCGCGACCTGTTCGGCAAGCGCGTTAAGCTGATGGCGCCGCTGTTAAAAGCGTGGAAAACGGCGCTGAAAGACGAAGGCGCGGTCGATTTTTCCGGGCTGATACATCAGGCGATTAATATTCTGGATAAAGGGCGCTTCGTCAGCCCGTGGAAACATATTCTGGTCGACGAGTTTCAGGATATCTCGCCGCAGCGCGCCGCCTTGCTTGCTGCGCTGCGTCGGCAGAACACGCAGGCGACGTTATTTGCCGTTGGCGATGACTGGCAGGCTATCTATCGCTTCAGCGGGGCTCAACTCTCTTTGACCACCGCATTCAATCACTATTTTGGCGAAGGCGATTGCTGTGCGCTGGATACCACCTACCGGTTTAACGGGCGTATTGGGGAGGTGGCGAACGGTTTTATACAACAAAACCCGCATCAGTTGAGTAAACCATTGAACAGCCTGACGACCGGAGACAAGAAAGCCGTGACGCTGCTGGCGGACGATAAGCTCGACGATCTCCTCGATAAACTCAGCGGCTATGCGAAACCGGACCAGCGGATTTTATTGCTGGCGCGCTATCATCATTTGAAACCCGAGGCGCTGGAAAAAGCGGCGACGCGCTGGCCGCATCTGCAGCTCGATTTTATGACCATTCATGCCAGTAAAGGCCAGCAGGCGGATTATGTCATTGTGTTGGGGCTGCAGGAGGGGGACGATGCGTTTCCGGCCCCGGCGCGCGAATCCATTATGGAGCAGGCGCTACTGCCGCAGCCGGAGGATTTTCCGGATGCGGAAGAGCGGCGCTTGCTCTATGTCGCTATTACGCGTGCGCGGCTTCGCGTCTGGCTGTTGTTCAACAAAGCGCGGCCTTCGCCGTTTGTCGAAATGTTAGAAGATCTGGATGTGCCGGTGGCGAGAAAACCGTAAGTGCCGGCGGGCGGGCCGCCGGCCGGGATTACTTCAGACGGTCGGCGAGGTAACGTTGATAATCCGGGATCAGAATATCGAGAGGTTCGGCGAAATTCGGCGACAGAATAATAAAGTCGGCCGTTGAGGCATTGGTGGCTACAGGGATGTTCCACACCGTAGCCAGGCGCAGCAGTGCCTTGACGTCCGGGTCGTGCGGCACGGCGTTGAGCGGATCCCAGAAGAAAATCAGCACATCGATTTTACCTTCCGAGATCAGCGCGCCGACCTGCTGATCGCCACCCATCGGTCCGCTCAGCATCGCGTTAACCTCCAGCCCGGTTGCGCGGGAGATAAGGTTACCGGTGGTGCCGGTTGCATAGAGTTCGTGCTGGGCCAGCAGCGGCTGGTGGCGCGCAACCCATTTCATCAGCATATCTTTACAGTGATCGTGAGCAACCAGCGCGATATGTTTGCGTGCGGGTAACGTACGTGTCGTCAGTTCCATATTTTCATTCCACATTTTGACCTGCAGACAGATTACTGGAAGTGACTGCTGCTGCAAGTATCCGGGTGAAAATTTTTGACGCATCCGTAAGTTAGGATGAATGGCTCGTTCAGTCGGATTAGCATACACTTGGGCTAAAGAGTGGAGGATAAAATGAAAGAGAACGATATCGCAGGCATTCTCACCTCAACCCAGACGATTGCGCTGGTGGGGGCGAGTGACAAACCGGATCGCCCAAGTTATCGGGTGATGAAATACCTTCTTGAACAGGGCTATCACGTTATCCCCGTTTCGCCGAAAGTTGCTGGTACCACGCTGATGGGGCAGAAAGGTTACGCCACCCTTGGCGATGTACCGGAAAAAGTGGATATGGTCGATGTCTTCCGCAACTCCGATGCGGCGCTGGCCGTTGCTCAGGAGGCTATCGCAATTGGTGCGAAAACGCTGTGGCTGCAGCTGGGAGTGATTAACGAACAGGCGGCGGTACTGGCGCGCGAGGCTGGGCTGAATGTGGTGATGGATCGCTGCCCGGCGATTGAAATACCGCGCTTAGGGCTGGCGAAGTAAATAAAAAACCCCGCAATAGCGGGGTTTTTTTACATCAGTTACGTAGCCGCGGGGCCTGCAGCTGCCGGCGAATCGTTCTGGCCAGCTCGTCCATCGACGGCTGTTCCGGATGTTCATCGCTGGCTTCACCGCTCAGCTGCGCTTCCGCAAGATAAGTGTGGATCGGCTGGCCGTCCTCATCTTCCATGACCACATGATACCAGGGCGAGGCGCGCAGTTCGTCATTGGCTGCAATTTCATCCTCTTCCGGCTCGGCGAGCGAGTATACCGGATCGATATCAACAACCACGCCGAGGTAGCCTAATAGCGTATGGCGAACCTGCTGGCCGATACCGAATTTGCTGGCAATCATAGGCACCTCCTGGGAAACGTTATTACCTGCTATATGCGGGCAATGTTCCGCTTTTCAAGTTACATGATGCGACAGGCAAACCCTTTCAGATACAGCCCTTCCGGGTAGGTTGCAATCACCGGGTGATCGGCAGCCTGACGGAACTGTTCTATAAATTGTACATCACGTCCGGCATCAATTGCGGCATCGGCAATGATTTTCTGAAATAAATCGGTCGCCATCAGACCCGAGCAGGAGAAGGTCAGCAGGATGCCGCCGGGATTCAAGAGCTGAATCGCCAACATATTGATATCTTTATAACCACGGCAGGCGCCCATCAGCTGGTTTTTATTCTCGACGAACTTCGGCGGATCCATGACGATAACGTCAAACGTCTCCCCCTGATCGCGATATTTACGCAGCAGTTTAAAGACGTCGTCGCGAACAAATTCCGCTCTGGAAAGATCCAGCTTGTTCAGCTCTACGTTTTGTTTCGCAACGTCCAGCGCCTCCTGGGAGGTATCGACGCTAATAACCTGGCGGCAGCCGCCCATCAGGGCGGAAACAGCGAAACCACCGGTATAGGAGAAACAGTTAAGAACGCGCTTGTCGGCGACATAGCGGCGGGTCGCCAGACGGCTATCGCGCTGGTCGAGGTAGTAACCGGTTTTGTGGCCGCCCTGAATGTCGACCAGCAGCTGCATACCGTGCTCGGTAATCGGCAGCAGGGCCGGCGGCAGTTCGCCGACAACCGGACCTTGCGCCAGCTCCAGCCCCTCTTTTTTACGCACCGCGACGTCGCTGCGATCGTAGATAGAGCAGTTCGGGAACAGCGTTTGCAACGCGCTGACGATGGCGGCACGCTGGTATTCAGCACCGGCGCTCAGCAGCTGCAGGACGAAGAAGTGACCAAAGCGATCGATGGTCACGCCCGGCAGACCGTCGGATTCGCCGGCGATCAGACGATAGCTGTCAAGGCCATCGCGAGCCGCCAGCCATTCGCGCCAGGTCTGCGCCTGCTGCAGGCGACGCTCGAAAAAGGCGTTATCGATAGCTTCATTGCGATCGAAGCTCCAGACGCGAGCGCGGATCTGCGAAGAGGGCGAATACGCGCCGCGGGCCAGCCATTTCCCTTGCGAATCAACGATATCGATGGTCTCACCGGAGCGAGCTTTACCTTCCATCCGGGCGACGGCGCCGGAGAAAATCCACGGATGGCGACGCAGCAGGGATTTCTCGCGTCCTTTGGTTAACACTAAGCGGGGGAAAATGGAATCTGTCATGGAGCTACCTTTAAGCAACGGGAATGTCGGCACCGAAAAATGGCGCGTAGGTTAGCACAAGTGACCGGCGCAAGCATCATTCCACCTGCGCCGACAGGTGAGCGTTTCGGCACAAAACGCAGGCGCTTTGGCACAATAAAAACCTTCCCGCGATCTTACAGTGATTCCTCACCCAACGGAGGAAAATACGATGAAAACAGGATCCCGGTTAGCGGCAATCTTAATTGCGGTTATCAGTACCAGCGCGGCAGCGGCGCCATTTCGCGTCACCAGCAGCGACATGCGCGAAGGGGATAGCCTGGCGGCATCCCAACAGTTTAATGGTTTTGGCTGTCGCGGGGGGAATATCTCGCCCCAGCTGGTCTGGGAACATGCGCCGACGGGCACCCGCAGTTTTGCGGTGACCGCCTACGACCCGGATGCCCCCAGCGGAAGCGGGTGGTGGCACTGGACGGTTGTGAACATACCGTCGACGGTTTCCAGCCTGGCGACTGGTGCCGGAGATAAAAACAACGCTAAACTGCCTGCAGGTGCCGTGCAGGGGCGAAATGACTTCGGCTATGCGGGCTTTGGCGGAGCGTGTCCTCCGCCCGGGGATAAGCCTCATCATTACCACTTTACGGTATGGGCGCTGAATACGCCGACTTTACCGATTGATGCACAGGCCAGCGGCGCGTTGGTGGGCTTTATGCTGCGCAGCCATGCTATCGCCAGCGCCCGGCTGACGGCCATGTCAGGACGCTAAACGACAGACAGAGAGCTCAAATGCGGAATATTCACTTTCAGCATAACGCGTTATCGGCGGCAGAAATCACCTCCCGGCGATTATATAAACTGCACCGCGTCAGGCTTTTTTCGCCTGCGCTGTGTCGGGTCAATCGTGGAAGTAAAATCATCGTGCAGGGGGCCAGTCAGATGCAGGTCACCCCGCAGCAGCTGATTATTTTGCCCGCCGACCTTGAGCTTGAAGTCATTAATCAGCCGGACAATGGGCTATTTTGTTCCGACCTGCTCTCGTTGACCGCAGACCTGCTCGCGGATTTTAAAGCACGTTACATGAGCGAGCCGCCGCCCGGCCGGCTGACATCACTATGCGCGCCGATGACCCCGGAGCTGTCGTTTATGTGGCAGAACGTGTTGCAAGCGGTGAGAGGGGGACTCTCGACGGAGCTGCAGCATCATCAGGCGATGGGGCTGCTGCTGGCATTGCAGCAGGCGGGATATGCCGGACCGCTATTAAACGAAAGACAGCAGGATCTGACCGGCCAGGTACGGCAAATTATCATGCTGTCGCCGGCGGAAGCGTGGAGCGTTCCTCGGGTGGCCAGGATGTTGTTTCTGGGGGAGTCGACGCTGCGCCGCCGTTTACAGCAGGAATCGCAAAGTTTTCGCCTGATCGTTGAAGAGGTTCGTATGGCGTACGCCTTAGGCCAGCTGCAGTCAACGTCGCTGCCTATAGGTGAGATCGCACTCAACAGCGGCTATCAGTCCGGGTCACGCTTTACCGCGCGTTTTCGTCAACACTATGGCCTGTTGCCGAAGCATGTGCGCTGACGAGAATTTGCTATTCTGTGCTTCAGGGCAGGCCAAAAAAGGAGTGTAACGATGGCGACAATCTGCACAATGGCATGGGTATATGGCTCGGTTCAGGGCGTGGGGTTTCGCTACTCGACGCAGCGGGAGGCGCTACGCCTTGGGCTGACGGGCTATGCACGTAATCTTGATGATGGCAGCGTGGAGGTGCTGGCCTGCGGGGAAGAAGACCAGGTTGCGGCACTTATCGCCTGGCTAAACGCCGGTGGGCCGCGCAGTGCGCGGGTTGACAGGGTCAATACTGAGCCTCATCAACCCACCAGAGAGTGGCAAAAATTTGCCATCCTCTATTAGATGCATTTCACCGGTTTAGGCAGGCCGGCAATTTTGGTGGCCTGTTTAGCCGGTCCTTTCGGGAACAGGCGATAGAGATAGCGGCTGTTGCCTTTCTCTTCGCCAAACTTATTCGCCATCGCCTTTACTAACATGCGAATGGCGGGCGATGTGTTGAATTCCAGATAAAATTCGCGCACAAAACGCACCACTTCCCAGTGTTCAACGGAAAGCGTAATGCCCTCCTGCCCGGCGATAACTTCCGCCATGGCTTCGTTCCACTGTGTCGTCTCTTTCAGATAGCCTTCGCTATCGGTCTCAATTTCGTTGCCTTCAAAGATAAACATAATTCTTCACATACCGTTCAGACTGGCCGCAGTGTAGCAAAAAATAAGGCCCCGCATAAGCGGGGCCTGAGTACGGCGTCGGCAGAGGTTAGTCCCGGCTTGCGAAGCCAAGGATGCTCAGCAGGCTGACGAAGATGTTGTACAGCGACACGTACAGGCTGACGGTAGCGCGGATATAGTTGGTCTCACCGCCGCGGATGATATTGCTGGTTTCAAACAGGATTGCGCCTGAAGAAATCAGGATAAACACCGCGCTGATGGCCAGGTGCAGAGCCGGCAGCTGCAGGAAGATGTTAGCAACCATACCGATCAGCACCACCACTACGCCTGCCATCAGCATTCCGCCGAGGAAGGACATGTCTTTACGGGTGGTCAACACATAGGCCGAGCAGCAGAAGAACACCAGAGCGGTACCGCCCAGCGCCAGACCAATCAGGTCACCCATGCCCGCAGACAGATAGGCGTTGAGCATTGGCCCAAGGATATAACCCAGGAAGCCGGTGAAAGCGAAGGCCGCCAGAATACCTGTCGGCTTATTGGCCAGTTTATAGGTCAGGAACATCAGACCATACATACCCACCAGCGTCAGAATCAGCCCTGGAGAAGGCAGCATCAGCACCGTGCTGGCCGTTGCCGTAATGGCGGAAAATGCCAGCGTCAGACTGAGGAGGAAATAGGTGTTCCGCAGAACTTTATGCGTACTGAGCAGCGATGAACGGTCACGCGACGACGTAATAATACGATCCATGAGTCACTCTCTTATGACAGATGTAATTAATAATGAAGCATAAAAAAACCACGACGGAAGCCATAGTGCTTTTACCCATCTTTACTTAGACCCCCGAGGCAATCACGCAGCATATTATGCTAATAAATAATGGAAAGGTGGTGAGTTTGTGTGTTTGGCTTCAGGAACCAGATCGGAATCTGATAGGTTACTGAAAAATATTGCGTTATTGCCGTTCTGTGGCTAAGTGTGGAGAGGGTACAAACGAAGCGTAATAAAGGCAAGGGATATGAAATCACAAAAATACAATCACATCACGCAAGCAGTGCTGGCTCTCGGTTTACTCTGCACGACGGCCACGGTATTTGCCGCTCAGGTTCCCCCCGGGACGGTGCTGGCAGAGAAGCAGGAACTGGTAAGAAATAACGGCAGCGAGCCGGCATCACTGGATCCGCATAAGGTCGAGAGTGACGTTGAGTTTAATATTATCAGCGATCTTTTCGAAGGGCTGGTCAGCGTCTCACCGGCTGGTGAAATACAGCCGCGGCTGGCGGAAAAGTGGGAAAATAAAGAGAACACCGTCTGGACCTTCCATTTACGTCCGGGCATTACCTGGTCGGACGGGACCGCCATTACCGCTCAGGATATTGTCTGGAGCTGGCAGCGACTGGTCTCTCCTCTGACGGCATCACCTTATTCCAGCTACCCGGGCAATATGCATATTGTGAACGCGAAGGAGATTGCCGAAGGGAAAAAAGCGCCGGAGACGCTGGGGGTGAAGGCGGTGGATGATGCGACGCTGGAAGTTACATTAACCCAGCCGAACGCGGCGTTTTTAGCGATGCTGGCGCACCCTTCGCTGGTTCCGATTGATAAAGTGCTGGTAAACCGCTTTGGCGAACAGTGGACCAAACCGGAGCATATCGTGACCAGCGGTCCATATAAGCTGTCTGCGTGGGTCGTTAACGAGCGCATCGTGGCCGAACGTAACCCGCGTTATTGGGACAATCAGCATACGGTAATCAATAAAGTGACCTGGCTGCCGATTCATTCAGAAGCGGCGGACGTGAACCGTTATAAAGCAGGTGAAATCGATATTGTTTATACGGTACCGATTAACCAGTTCGCGCAGCTTAAAAAGACCATGGGCGATCAGCTGAATGTGTCGCCGCAGCTGGCGACCTATTATTACGAGTTCAACACCACCAGGCCGCCATTTAACGATCCGCGTGTCCGGCTGGCGCTGAACATGGCGCTGGATAAAGACATCATTGCGGAAAAAGTACTGGGGCAGGGACAACGCCCGGCCTGGCTGATTAGCCAGCCTGATATCGGCGGCGTAAAACTGCAAAATCCGGAATACGCCAGCTGGCCGCGCGAGAAACGCATTGCCGAAGCCAAAAAACTGCTGAGCGAAGCGGGATACTCAGATAGTCACCCGCTGGTGTTTAATCTGCTGTACAACACATCGGAATCACACCAGCGCGTGGCGATTGCCGCCAGTTCGATGTGGAAGAAAAATCTCGGCGTGGAGGCGAAGCTGCAAAACCAGGAGTGGAAGACGATGCTCGACACCATGCACACGCACAATTTTGATGCGGTGCGCTATGCGTGGATTGCCGATTATGACGATGCCGCCACTTTCCTGAATAACTTCCGCACCGGCGACAGTGAGAATACCAGCCAGTACAGCAATCCTGCCTATGATGAAGCCTTAAAGAACGCCGCCAAAGCGTCAGATGGGGTGACGCGCGGTAAGTACTACCAGCAGGCAGAGGATCTGCTGGCGAAAGATGTGCCGGCGGTTCCGGTTTATCACTATGTTCGTACCCACCTGGTAAAACCGTGGGTGGGGGGATTTACGCCGGATAAGCTGGGATACTACTTCACCAAAGATATGTACATCAAAAAGCACTAACGCTCAGGGGTAAGATTTTGTGCTGAAAAAACGGTCAATCTGTTGTTGATTCAACCGATTAACAGCATTTTGGTTATTTTTGAAGCAAGTGAACGGTTGCTGGCTTTACACGACGCAAGTAGCTGTTTATAGTGCGCCTCATTACGGAAGTGTGGCCGAGTGGTTGAAGGCACCGGTCTTGAAAACCGGCGACCCGAAAGGGTTCTAGAGTTCGAATCTCTACGCTTCCGCCAGATACAAAAAAATCCCGCGATAGAAATATCGCGGGATTTTTTTTTGTCTATACTGCGGAATCTTGCTGTCAGGGCCTGGTCTTGTCACTGCGCCAGCCCATCATAGATTCAGCGTAACGTGTGCTATCCAGCAGAGGCTTTGCTTGCACCCAGCCATCATTGACTTCTTTTTGCCAGGATTCTCCCCAGCTGTTTATAACCTTCAGAACCTCTATGCACGGATTTCCGCTGGCATTTCATCGGCACGGTAAGTTTAACCACGAAGTCGCGATAAGTAGGTTCCCGCATGAGCCTGAGAAAACTGACCGACTCCTGTTTTATATTGGGAAATATTTTCTTTAAGGTTGAGAATGCTGTTTTGTGAGTATGAAAAAAATTCTCAATGCATGCCTGACAATTAAAGTTTATTTTTTGAACTGTGTTTGTGAGGTTTTCGTAAATATTATAAACCTGATTCCACATTGTATATTCCCGAATACCACCATCATCGTTATCGGCGAAATCAGGCATCGTTTTATCTTTTGACGAGCACTCCAGTGATGGGTTACCGAACGCGACATATGCGGCATAATTTAAGGCATTTATTGCACTCCCGCCTTCATCTGCAAGAGGCTCATGACTTCCTGAATCCTCTTCACCAAAAGGTTTTACCAGCCCGTAAGGTGAAAAAATCTTGTCTGGCGTATAGCGAGTACAATCCTCAGGTAATTTGAGGCCGTTTTCTGCAGTAAGCATGACTGCCGCAGAGGCGGCGTAACAGATCCCCCGGCCACCCTGTGCAGGCACGTTGGGTAAGTTAGTGACTTCACTCAGATCGCTTTGCACCACATATTCTTTCGACGGTGGGGTGAATGCCGCAAATGCAGGATATTGAGCCGATGCTTCAGAGGGGAGCAATAAAATAAACGCCAAAATAGCTAAGGCGTTGACCCTTTTCATATCGGCGAACCTTCTCTATGGGCGCCGTTGTAAATAACGATGTTAGCGCATTGCTCGTTTTTTGCGCCATTGCGAGAGAAACCTCCGCGTTCGATAAATTCCTGCTTTACATGGCGCTAAGAGGTGTTTATAGTGCGCGTCATTCTGGAAGCGTGGCCGAGCGGTTGAAGGCACCGGTCTTGAAAACCGGCGACCCGAAAGGGTTCTAGAGTTCGAATCTCTACGCTTCCGCCAAATAAAAAAAGGGGTTACCGAAAGGTAACCCCTTTTTGCTTTGGGGTCGTTTCCCCATCAGTAACATCGCCTCCATTGTGAGGCGCTCAGGACGCCACGCTCTTGACCCTGCTGCGCCGGGGCCGCGAACTGAGTTCCGGGCCGTTGTCTATTCGCCGTTTCCCGGCATCACCCGTTCATCCAGTCTGCTATCAGGCGCCAAAAGTAGAGCATCCTGCTCAGCGATAGTGACTATCTTGCCTGGCCCGGAATAACCCCTCCCAGGGAACTTATCTGTTATGGATAGATTGCAACGCATCGCCTTACTGCTTGCTCGCATTGATGAAAAGCAGAGACCATTCCTGCGGGGGCATTCACTTCTGTCATTGAGATAAGCTTTCATATAGGGATTCGGCACTTTTATTGGCAAAGGTATTTGTCTGGTACAATTTCGGTACTGGAGCATTCGAACCGATCCGCCAGCATATCCCGCAGCGAACAGATGCGCTGCGCAGGTAGCGTCGCCGGCGAGGATAACATTGCGCGACCTTGAAACTAGCCGGAAAGGTGACTAAATTCAAATGTGGTCACAAATTTCAATCAATGGCTATCACGCTAAGCTGAAAAAATGACTAAGAATATGAACGTCCCATCATCACGTGGTCCACTTGATCACAGCGTCCGAGAGCAAATTGTCGAAGCTGCTTTTGAGCATTTCGGCCACTACGGCTACGAAAAAACCACCGTGGCAGAGCTTGCTAAATCTATAGGTTTTTCAAAATCTTACATCTATAAATTTTTTGATTCTAAACAGGCTATCGGCGAGGTGATCTGCGCTAACCGTCTGTCGTTGATCATGGAGGCCGTGCATTCGGCAATAGCCGATGCGCCGTCAGCCAGCGAGAAACTCCGTCGTCTCTTCGGGGCGCTCACCGAAGCGGGGAGCGAGCTGTTTTTCCACGATCGTAAGCTTTACGACATTGCCGCCGTAGCCGCACGGGACCGGTGGCCTGCGACGGAAAAGTATACAGAACATCTGATGAAGCTGATTGAGGGCATTCTGCTTGAAGGCAGGAAGAACGGGGAGTTTGAAAGAAAAACGCCGCTGGATGAAGCCACGCACGCGGTATATCTGGTGATGTGTCCTTTCGTTAACCCCGTCCAGCTGCAGTTTAATCTCGAAGCGGCTCCCAAAGCAGCGGTACTGCTTTCTTCACTGATTTTAAGAAGCCTGGCCCCCTGATTTGTGACCATTGACTTTATTGGTCACCGGTCTGAGAATGCGGATACCATTCTGCTAATGCAATAAGGTTCCCATGCTCAGGCTTAATTCAGCCCGCCTTGCCGTCTGCCTCCTGCCGTTCATCCTGGGGGCCTGCGGCGACAATTCCGCTAATGACGATCCGCGCACGCGGCCGCCGCTCGTCAGAGCCGGGTCCGTTGAACTCGCGAACACCACTTCCCGGAGCTTTACCGGCGTGGTGGTAGCACGAACGCAAAGCGATCTTGGTTTCAGGGTGCAGGGTAAGATCCTCGAACGTTTTGTGGATACTGGCCAGAGCGTTAAACGTGGTCAGCCATTGATGCGACTGGACCCTGTTGACCTGAAGCTGCAGGCGCTGGCGCAGCAACAGGCCGTTGATGCCGCCAGGGCACGCGCAAGAAAAGCAATCAGTGATGAGGCGCGCTATCGTGGCCTCGTTGCCTCTGGCGCCGTATCCGCGTCAGAGTATGACCAGATTAAAGCGGCGGCCGATTCGGCTAAAGCGGAGCTCAGCGCCGCCCAGGCTCAGGCAAACGTGGCGCAAAACGCGACGGGCTATGCCGTGCTGCTGGCCGATTCCGACGGCGTGGTGATGGAGACCCTCGGCGAACCCGGTCAGGTCGTCAGCGCCGGACAGGCGGTGATCCGGCTGGCGAGAGCGGGGCAGCGCGAGGCGCTGGTGCAGCTACCGGAGACGTTGCGTCCCGCCATCGGCAGCGAAGCTCAGGCTACGCGCTATGGCAACGAAACAGAGCCTGTCGTTGCCAGACTGCGGCTGCTTTCGGATTCGGCCGATGCGACGACCCGCACATTCGAGGCGCGGTACGTGCTGGAAGGGCCGCTGGCGAACGCCCCGCTGGGGTCGACCGTGACGCTGCAAATCCAAAAAAATAGCGGGGAGCGCCCGGTGATGCAGGTTCCGCTGGCTGCTCTGTACGATGCGGGCAAAGGGCCCGGTATCTGGCGCATTTCCGCGCGGCCGACAAAGGTCGTCTGGCAGCCGGTGAAGGTGCTTAGCGTAGGTGCGGAAGCGGTGCAGGTGACTGGCGATCTGCGGCCGGGCGAGAAGATTGTGGCGCTAGGGGCGCATCTTCTGCATGAAGGCGAGTCTGTCCGACTTGCTGAACCACGCGATGCTGCCCATGCGGGGAGCAAACCATGAGCGCAAAACGCTTCAATCTGTCAGCGCTTGCGGTGCGCGAGCGCTCGATCACGCTGTTTTTGATTATTCTGATTACGATAGCCGGTATTTATTCGTTTTTTGGCCTTGGGCGAGCGGAAGATCCGCCCTTTACGGTCAAACAGATGACCATTATCAGCGTCTGGCCAGGGGCGACCGCGCAGGAAATTCAGGATCAGGTTGCCGAGCCGCTGGAAAAACGTCTGCAGGAGCTCAAATGGTATGACCGTACGGAAACCTATACCCGCCCCGGCATGGCATTTATCACGCTCTCATTGCAGGACAGCACGCCGCCATCTCAGGTGCAGGAAGAGTTCTATCAGGCGCGAAAAAAGCTTGGGGATGAGGCCAAAAATCTCCCCGCTGGCGTGACCGGGCCGATGATCAATGATGAATTCGCCGACGTGACTTTCGCGCTCTTTGCGCTGAAAGCGAAAGGGGAGCCGCAGCGCCTGTTGGTTCGTGATGCCGAAACATTACGCCAGCAGCTCCTGCACGTCCCTGGCGTGAAGAAAGTCAATATTATCGGCGAGCAGGCTGAACGGATTTATATCTCTTTCTCGCATGAGCGTCTGGCTACGATGGGACTCTCTCCGCAGGATATTTTCAATGCGCTTAACAGCCAGAACGCCTTAACCCCGGCGGGCTCCATCGAGACTCGCGGCGCGCAGATCTTTATTCGCCTCGATGGCGCTTTCGACGAATTGCAGAAGATCCGCGATACGCCATTTATCGCTCAGGGTAAAACGCTCAAGCTATCCGACGTGGCAACGGTGGAACGAGGCTATGAAGATCCTCCCACGCTGCAGATTCGTAACCAGTCTGAACCAGCGCTGCTGCTCGGTATTGTCATGCGCGAAGGCTGGAATGGTCTGGCGTTAGGTAAAGCGCTGGATGCCGAAGCGGCAAAAATCAATGCGGCTATGCCGCTGGGGCTGACCCTGACGAAAGTCATCGATCAGTCGGTGAATATCGGCGCGTCGGTCGACGAGTTCATGATCAAATTCTTCGCCGCCCTGCTGGTCGTTATGATGGTCTGTTTTGTCAGCATGGGGTGGCGCGTGGGCGTTGTGGTCGCGGCGGCGGTCCCCCTGACGCTGGCGATTGTTTTTGTGGTGATGGAAGCCTCCGGTATCAACTTTGACCGCGTCACCCTCGGCTCGCTTATTCTTGCTCTCGGCCTGCTGGTCGATGATGCCATTATCGCCATCGAAATGATGGTGGTGAAAATGGAGGAGGGCTACGACAGAATTAAAGCTTCGGCCTACGCCTGGAGCCATACCGCCGCGCCAATGCTGGCAGGAACGCTGGTGACAGCCATTGGCTTTATGCCAAATGGTTTTGCGCAGTCTACGGCCGGAGAATACACCAGCAATATGTTCTGGATTGTCGGCCTCGCTCTGATCGCCTCGTGGCTGGTTGCCGTTGTTTTCACACCGTATCTGGGCGTGAAGATGCTGCCGGATATTGTAAAAGTGGAAGGCGGCCATGCCGCTATCTATAACACGCCGCGCTATAACCGCTTCCGCCGTATGCTGGCCCGCGTTATCGCAAGCAAATGGGGAGTGGCCGGTTCCGTCGTCGCTATTTTCGTTCTGGCCGTTCTCGGAATGGGGCTGGTGAAAAAACAATTTTTCCCCACCTCTGACCGGCCGGAAGTTCTGGTCGAAGTGCAGATGCCCTATGGCACCTCGATTGGGCAGACCAGCGCAGCGGCGGCCAAAATAGAGGCGTGGTTGCAAAAACAGCCGGAAGCGAAAATTGTTACCGCCTACATCGGCCAGGGCTCACCGCGCTTTTATCTGGCGATGGCCCCCGAGCTACCCGACCCGTCGTTTGCCAAAATAGTGGTGTTGACGGACAGCCAGCAATCACGCGATGCGCTCAAACTTCGACTGCGGGAAGCCGTCGCCAGCGGACTGGCGCCAGAAGCGCGCGTTCGCGTAACGCAACTGGTGTTTGGCCCGTATTCACCTTTCCCGGTGGCATGGCGGGTGATGGGGCCAGATAGCGATAAATTGCGCGACATCGCCGATAAGGTTAAGGCCGTGCTGCAGGCAAGCCCGATGATGAGGACCGTCAATACCGACTGGGGGACAAAGGTACCAGCCTTACATTTCATCCTCGATCAGGACCGTCTGCAGGCAACCGGTTTAACGTCGAATGCCGTGGCCCAACAGCTCCAGTTCCTGTTATCGGGTATTCCCATTACCTCGGTACGGGAAGATATTCGCTCGGTGCAGGTAACGGGGCGCGCCGCCGGTGATATACGTCTGGATCCGGCGAAAATTGAGGGGCTTACCCTGGTGGGCAAGGCGGGGCAGCGCATTCCTCTGGCGCAAATCGGCGAGGTGGAGGTGAGAATGGAAGACCCGCTACTGCGTCGTCGCGATCGAACGCCCACCATTACCGTGCGGGGGGACATTGCCGATAATCTTCAGCCGCCGGACGTTTCTGCCGCCCTCATGAAGCAGCTACAGCCGATTATTGATTCGCTCCCGCCCGGATACCGTATCGACATGGCGGGCTCGATTGAGGAATCGGGCAAAGCCACTCAGGCGATGGCGCCGTTGTTCCCCATCATGATCGCCCTGACGCTGCTGATCATCATTCTGCAGGTACGTTCAATGTCAGCCATGGTGATGGTGTTTCTTACCGCTCCGCTGGGGCTGATCGGCGTGGTTCCTGCGCTGCTGCTTTTCAATCAACCGTTTGGCATCAATGCTCTTGTCGGGTTGATCGCGCTTTCGGGGATCCTTATGCGTAATACGCTGATTCTTATCGGCCAAATCCATCATAACGAGAGGCAAGGCCTCGACCCGTACCATGCGGTGATAGAAGCTACGGTACAGCGGGCAAGACCCGTACTCCTGACGGCAATGGCCGCTGTGCTGGCGTTTATTCCCCTGACCCATTCGGTGTTCTGGGGGACCCTCGCTTATACGCTGATTGGCGGAACGTTAGGGGGCACCATCATGACGCTGGTCTTCTTGCCGGCGATGTATGCGATCTGGTTCCGGATCCGTCCTGAGGTTCCGTTCCATTCGATACGACCACAGGCGTAAACGGTATTTCTTCTCATCGCGCGCGACCGACCAGGAGGGGAGGAGACCTCAGGCTCCCCCCCGAACGGGGAGGGGTATTTTTGTGATGCAAGTCATAAAATAACCCCCGGTTATTGTGATGTTACTTGCATGCAATGGATTTGAATTTGAATCGACCCGCTCTATCTCTGCGGGTTTTTTTTCTTCCCGCGAGTGCTGACCGGCGATCGGCTGCACGTCAGGCGGATTCAATGGCCGAAACCAGCACCGAATCCAACACATTCCAGCCAACGCGTTCTTGACCTTGCGCCAGGGATTCACTCATCCATCGCTGGGCTATAGGCCGCTGAGCGAGAACATCTGTCTGGCGCAGGCTATTTGCGCTTTTCCAGATGATGCCCGCCAGATAATGCTATCGCCACGAGTCTTGCGCCATGCCTGACGTCGTAAAACTCACGGGATCGGCGTTGTTGCTGTATTTCCCTGTCAGGATTGCCATGATTTATCTTCCGGGTCTATGCTGAATGAGCAGGCATCATGTGCCGTCCAGGCAGGTTAAACACTGATTAACAGGTGTTGTTATGGCCACTGATCCGGAACTGATTTATCTTGAGATCCTGGAAACTATCCTGATGGCCACGCTGGATCCCCAGCTGTGGAAACTCGCGCTGCAGAAGCTGTCGTTCCTGACAGGTCATCAGTACGCGGCATTACTTTTTTATGATAAAGGTAATGCGCATCTGATGACCGATTCCTTCCTCTTTGAAGAAAAGGTATTTACGGCCTACCGGGATGTATTTCTGGCCATTGACCCTGCTGAAAAAATACTGACGGGGCTGCCTGTCGGGCAGATGTACAGGGACAGGGAGTTTTTAGGCGATAAATTTATTGCTAACAGCATTTATTACAATGAATTTCATCACCCGAATGACCTGAATTATCTGACCAGTGTCAAGCTGTGTACCGTCAACGGTTATTCCACCTATTTATCGCTGATGACAGCCAACGATGCCGCCTATCCGCAGTCTGCACAATTTGACGTATTTCGGCGGCTCATCCCGGCGTTAATTACCGCCAGTCAGCTTCACGCCAGATTTGAGCAACTTCGTGACACGATTGAGTATCAAACTGCGATTATGGATAACGGTATTTACCCGGTCTGGCTGGTGGATCGTAGCGGGAAAATTCTTTACGCCAGTGCCCATGCCGAAAGTTACCAGCGTGCGAGCGTCCGGTTGGTCTGGTCTGCCGGCGCGGATACACTCAGTCTGGATACTGACAGCAAAAAACTGAAACATGCCATCGAACAGGCCACGCGAACCGGGGCGCCCCCCCGGGCGGGATTGTGCTACACCACCAGACGCCCTGCAAAACCGATCCTGGTGCTTCCGGCCTCCCGTATTCCCGGAGTCGCCTGCATTATCATCCCCGAGCCTTTCCTCAGCGGCAGCGCCTTAATGGAGGTGTTTGATGTTAAACCCGCCGAGAATGCGGTGGCAGAACTGCTGGTCAGGGGGATGACCCCGGATGAATGCGCCCTACATCTGGGCGTATCCATCACCACCATCAGAAGCCATCTCAGTGCGCTGTACCGGAAAACACATACCCGAAATCAGTCCGAATTGCTGCTCATTATCCGGGCCATTCACGGCTGATTTATTTCACGCACTCCTTCATATGAATGAGTGAGAGTTGCATTCCCGCCATTATACTCATGCTTATACGGCTGACCGGATTTTCACTACCGTCATTCATGCCGGCAGTATATCCGTGTCTGTTTACGGGATGCGGGAATGATGTTTTATCTTTATCTGACCGTCTTACTGTTTTTAGCGCGCCGGGTTGTGTTTGGTGTGTGGAATTTGATGAGAAATAACCTGAAACGTCTTTCGTTCATCATTCTGCCATCACTGCTATCGGCGTGTGGTTCTGAACAGGCGCGAAGCACATAACCCCGGAATGGCGAAAAGAAGCGAGATCGCATCCTGTGTAACGGATGTCATTATATGAATGACGCTATCTTCACATGTCAATAATAAATGAAAGTTATATTGATGAGGAGTGTATTTATGTTTTCTCGCAAAACATACTGGTCAGCACATGCAATATGCCTGCTCTTTTTTTCTGCTTCAGTCCTGGCTGGGGAACCATCAGCACAGGGGCAGTATCTGTGTGAGGAAAATTACAGATGTATTTTCTTACCTGTCATACTTTTTATTGTCATCTGCGGTACGCTGGTTTCTATTTTAGTTATCCGCCGCTCTCTTCCTGAAACGTGGTCTTTGGCGGATGCGCTTTCTGAAGATGTGGAGTTATCTGCCGTCACTGAAGTTAAGGAAACAAAAGATGGTATTGATACAGTGACCAAAACACCGCTTTATGACCCGGCAGGCAAACCTGTTCTGGAAACCGTAATGAAAGCCAGCTCGAGTCGACTCATTGCACTGACAGGAATGCTGGTCATTTTATTTATGTTTATTGGTTTTGGGTCCTTAATATTACTTGATTATGGCATGACTGGTAAAATATCAAGTCCTGAATCCGTTGGCGAGATTATTAAATTCCTGTCTGCCGGGATGACATTATTTGCACCATACCTGGTGAATAAGTTCTCTTCTTTGTTTCAGAGCCTGTCCTCAAATAAATAGAGACGAAATCGCGTCTCTGCAGTAATAAACCCATGAAGGAGAATATTATGGAGACGATCAACAAACGTATATTCATCACGACCCGCTATCCCGTCAGCGCGCAACATGGTCGCCCGCCCATCGCGTTTCTGCAACAACTGGTGGAGACTCTGGATGGGTTACCCGATGATGTTTTTGCTGAAAATGAGCTTCATGATATCTATGCCGTCATGAAAGGTGTGCTTGGGCCTTACACCAGCCTTAAACACCGAAAAGCAGTGATGTGTGAAGTGCTTCGCGTGCAGGCGGGGTTTGAATCGGACTGGCGCTGGGATGCTGGCGTCGATTCGGGAAATCATCGTTCCCGGACTCACATTGAAAGCGAAGAGACCGGAGCCTTCCAGGTATCATTTGACAGTATTGGCACCAGACAATCGGCACTGCTGGGTTTTGCGAAACAGCATGGCATAGACACGGCAGAAACGTTCATTACTAAAATGAAAACGGACCACGGCCTGGCCGTGGAATATTGTGCCCGATTATTGCGGATCAGCACCGCCTGGTGCGGTACGATAAAAGACCCGACTAAGGTTATCTCCCACGTGCGGCGCGATGCCGTAGAGGAATTTCAGACATTTCTCTCGCCCCGAATATCGTCCCAAACGCTCTCCGCGGCAGGTATCGGGCCGCTCAGCGACAAAGATAAAATGATTGAGGTGATAAATATTGCCAGAACGCCAGCCCGTTATGAAAAAGTACAGGAGATTGCCGCGAGTGAGCTCTTTAAGCTAACCCATGAGAGCTGGCCACATGACGGCTGTGCGTTAAATCTGGCTAATCTATTGCAGGAAGGTGGCATTGCCGTTCCCGATATTACGCAAGCATTAGCTTTGGGCAACTATCTTCACGATGAAAGAAAATGGCAAAAAATTCCTGTTGGACAACAGCAACCTGGAGATGTTGGTTCTACCTGCGGCCCGACGGCCCACCATGGTTATGATCATATTTATCTGGTGCTGGAACGCCAGGACAGCGACAAAATGGTGATTGTCGATAATCAACAACCCCTACCTCATGAACGACTCGCCAGCGGAAAGGGTAAAACACCGACGAAATTCTTTTTGCGCCCGGTCTGAAGCAACCAACAAAGATCGGCCTGGTTAGCGCGTAGCGTCTCTCCCGCTGCGGCCGGGGAACCGTCAACGCGAGCTGAAGCACAAGTCGGCAACTGCGTTATTTCAGCAGTTGCCGCGCAGGACCCACGCGATATTTGGCGGCTGGCCCTCTACGCTCATTCGGCGCTAAGCCTCCAAAGCATCTGCTCTGCATTCCTCGCTGGCAGCGTGCAGGGCGCGCAATCCCGATCTATTATCGCGGCGGCGAGAGGGGTTATTTATTTAGCAGCTTATTATAGACGTAGAAATCCGTGTCGCGTACGAAGCCATTTTTCTCATACAGCGCTTGTGCTCGCGTATTATCCGTTGCGGTACTGAGCATAATAAAAGCCGAGTCGGACTCTTTGGCTAACTGCCCGGCGCGGGCGATAAGCGCTTCAGCAACCCCCTGTTTACGGGACGAAGGATCAACAAACAAGTCATACAGTAACCAGATACGCTTCATTTCTAATGAGCAGAACAGCGGATACAGTTGCGTAAATCCCACGACTTTGTCGGCAATTTGAGCAAAGAAAATAGTCGATTCATTAAGCTGTAAGCGTTGCAGAATAAAATCACGCGCCTGCTCACGCTGGGTCCCGACATCATAAAATTCGCGATATGCAAGAAACAGCGGCAGGATTTTATCCACATCCTTGGGTTGCGCCTGATAAATATTCATCTTAAACCTCGTGGCAAAGACCCATTATTGTAGGCCGAATTATCCCACTGTAAATACCAACCTTGTGGGGGAACAAAATACTGACCATTTCACCCACAGCGCGCGGTGGGTGTGCGGAGGATTGAACGTGCCGTCAGCGGGCAGACCCGCTGCTATTGTGGCGCATATTCGCGCTCGCTGGCGTCCGGTGAGCTGATGGTGTAGGATTTTTGTTCGCGGCATAAATGCAATCTGGATCATATTTTTAATATTTTCCGCGAAAAACGATCGCATCTTAAGGTTGTTTTAATCTTTTATTTTATCTTGTTTTAAATAAAGCATTTTCAGATAAGAAAGCGATGCGGGGCAATATTTTTAACTGTTTTTATTTTATGGGAATTGTTTTCATTATCATTCCCATTTCTCTGTGTTTTAATCCTTTCCGGCCAGGCTATCGGCGGCCATTTATCCATTAATACTAAGGATTAGCACATGAATTTTCGCCTGTCGTCTTATTGCTCCGCCGCGCTCGTCGCTGCTTCTGTGTTTCTTGCTCCTCAGGTCCTGGCGGCCGAAAGCGGTGAAGGCATTGTTGTCTATAACGCGCAGCATGAAAATCTGGTCAAGTCGTGGGTGGATGGCTTTACCAAAGAAACCGGTATTAAAGTGACTCTGCGTAACGGCGGTGATAGCGAGCTGGGAAATCAGCTGGTGCAGGAAGGCGCGGCTTCGCCGGCTGACGTTTTCCTGACGGAAAACTCCCCGTCAATGGTCCTGGTCGACAATGCAAAATTATTCGCGCCGCTGAACGCCGACACCTTAAGTCAGGTGGCGCCGGAATTTCGCCCTGATCACGGCCGCTGGATCGGCATCGCGGCGCGTAGCACCGTTTTTGTCTATAACCCGGAAAAAATCAGCGAAGCTCAGCTGCCGCATTCTCTGATGGATCTGGCGAAACCGGAATGGAAAGGGCGCTGGGCCGCATCGCCATCGGGTGCTGATTTCCAGGCCATTGTCAGCGCGATGCTGGCACTGAAGGGCGAGCAAGCGACGCTGGACTGGCTCAAAGCGATGAAAACCAACTTCGTGGCCTATAAAGGCAACAGCACCGTGATGAAGGCCGTCAATGCCGGGCAAATTGATGGCGGGGTGATTTACCACTACTATCGCTTTGTCGATCAGGCCAAAACCGGTGAAAACAGCAAAAACACCAAACTGTATTATTTCAAACATCAGGATCCGGGTGCTTTCGTGAGTATCTCCGGCGGCGGCGTGCTGGCCTCCAGCAAACATAAAGAGCAGGCGCAGGCCTTCATCAAGTGGATCACCGGTAAGCAGGGTCAGGATGAGCTGAGAACCAATAATGCCTTTGAATATGCCGTAGGTGTCGATGCCGCCTCTAACCCGAAACTGACGCCGCTGAAAGAACTGGATGCGCCGAAAGTAGAGCCTTCTTCGCTGAACAGCAAAAAAGTTATCGAACTGATGACGCAAGCTGGCCTGCTGTGATCCCTCCGGTGAAGTGAATACCTTATGTCTGGTCTGAGTATTACACTCGGAAAAAAAGTACGACGCCTGCCTGAGCGCAGGCGTCCTGCATTTCCGATGGTTGCATTAGCGGTACTGTTTTCATTATTAGCACTCCTCCCGCCGGGTTTTGTCGTTGCCGTGGGGATTGATACCGGATGGGAGACCATTAAGGCGCTGGTGTTCCGTCCGCGCGTCGGGGAGTTGCTCAGCAATACGCTGTGGCTCAGCGCCCTGACCGTCCCGGCGTGCATTGCGCTCGGCGTGACGGTCGCGTGGCTGACTGAACGCACGACCCTGGCAGGGCGGCAGGTCTGGTCGGCGCTGGCGGTTGCCCCGCTGGCGATTCCGGCGTTTGTTCAGAGCTATGCCTGGGTCAGCGCGGTGCCATCGATGCACGGCCTCTCCTCCGGCGTGTTCCTCTCGGTGCTTGCCTATTATCCCTTCATCTATATGCCGGTCGCGGCGGTGCTTCGCCGCCTGGATCCGACGCTGGAAGACGTTGCCGCCTCGCTGGGCACGCCGCCGTGGAAGGTTTTTTTCCGTGTGGTGTTACCGCAGCTGAAGCTGGCCATTTGCGGCGGCGCGCTGCTGGTGGCGCTGCACCTGCTGGCGGAATACGGCCTGTATGCGATGATCCGTTTCGATACCTTTACGACCGCGATCTATGACCAGTTCCAGTCCACGTTCAGCGGTCCGGCGGCCAATATGCTGGCCGGCGTGCTGGCGCTGTGCTGCCTGGCGTTCCTGCTGCTGGAGAGCGCCACCCGGGGGAAAGCGCGCTATGCCCGTATTGGCGCCGGGGCCGCGCGGGAGCAGAAACGCAAACGCATGAATGTGATGGCGACTCTCGCTGCACAGTCGCTGCTGTGTGCGCTGGTGCTGCTGGCGCTAGGGGTACCGCTGCTGGTGCTGTGTCGCTGGCTGTGGTTGGGGGGCCTCGAGAACTGGATGAACGCCGACCTGTGGCACTCTCTTCGCCAGACGCTGGTGCTGGGGGCCAGCGGTGCGCTGCTGACGACCGCCTGCGGTATCCCCATCGCCTGGCTGGGGATTCGCTACCCGCATCGTCTGTTTCGCCTGCTTGAAGGGTGCAATTACATGACCAGTTCGCTGCCGGGTATTGTGACCGCGCTGGCGCTGGTTACGGTGACCATCCACTATGCCCGGCCCATCTATCAGACTGAAGTGACGCTGTTTCTGGCCTACCTGCTGATGTTTATGCCTCGTGCGCTGATCAATCTTCGCGCGGGAATCGCCCAGGCGCCGGTGGAGCTGGAAAACGTCGCGCGGAGTCTGGGAAGAAGCCCGGGGCGGGCGCTGTGGAGCATCACGCTGCGTCTCGCCGCGCCGGGCGCGACGGCCGGGGCCGCTCTGGTCTTTCTCGGCGTCAGCAACGAACTGACCGCGACGCTGCTGCTTTCACCGCTGGGAACCCGTACGCTGGCCACCGGCTTTTGGGCACTAACCAGCGAGATAGATTATGTCGCTGCGGCGCCCTACGCGATGCTGATGATCGCGATTTCTCTACCGTTGACCGGTGTGCTCTATCACCAGTCGAAAAAAATTGCAGGTCTGTAAATGCTGGAATTAACCTCGATCTCAAAATCTTTTGCCGATGTTCAGGTGCTGGATAACCTTTTTCTGTCGGTGGCCCCCGGCAGCCGCACGGCCATCGTCGGGCCGTCCGGCTCCGGAAAAACAACGCTGCTGCGTATTCTCGCCGGGTTTGAAACGCCGGATGCCGGGCGCATCGTGATGCAGGGCAGAACGCTGTTTGATGAGGGGATTTTTATTCCCGCCCATCAGCGCGGCATCGGTTTCGTCCCGCAGGAGGGAGCCTTGTTCCCGCACCTTAACGTCGCCGACAATATTGCCTGGGGCTTAGATTGCTCCCGGCAGGAGAAGCGCCGTCGGGTCGCGGCATTGATGGAGATGGTGTCGCTGGATGGGCAGCTGGCCACGCACTGGCCGCATGAAATATCCGGCGGCCAGCAGCAGCGCGTGGCCCTCGCCCGGGCGCTGGCGCAGCGGCCGTCGCTGATGCTGCTGGATGAACCTTTTTCCGCCCTCGATACCGGACTTCGTGCCACCACGCGAAAGGCGACGGCAGACCTGCTTGCCCAGGCCGGCGTCGCCGCGATTCTGGTGACCCACGATCAGAATGAAGCGCTGTCGTTTGCCAGCCAGGTTGCGGTGATGCGTCAGGGGCGCTTTACCCAGGTGGGCACCCCGTTTGAGGTGTATTCGCGGCCCGCCGATGAAGCCACGGCGCTGTTTCTGGGCGATGCGCTGGTGCTTCCTGCCGAGCTTCAAGGCGGACGGGCGCAGTGCGCGATTGGCGCGCTGCTGACCGATAATGACGATGTCACGGGGCAGGGGCGGGTTATGCTGCGTCCGGAACAGCTGATGATTACGCCTTGCCAGAATGAGGAGAGTGCCGCCACCATCCTCGACGTGGATTTTTCCGGCCATTTGTCGACTTTAACGCTGGCGATCGCGCAGCAGACGCTGACCCTGAAAACCGTCAGCCGGGCGGACTGGGTGCCGGGCCGCCGGGTACATATTGAGGTCAGCGGTAAAGGGCGGGTGTTTATTCCTTAATAAATGAAAATCGCGCCTGGGTATTTCTGGCGTCATTTATTCTACCGGCGACCGTGACGTGGATGAATAATATCGACACGCATGGTCTGGCGGTTAAAAATGCTGATTGCGGATCCCTGTCGGCTAATCGCGCCGCATTTTCGCGCCCGTCATGCCGGCGTACAGGCTAGCGTTAGCCCTTGAGTTAACTGAATGAATCGATTAATGTGAGTCGTCGTTCACCCATCCTTTGCACGTTCCGTGGGGCCTCTGAACAACTAAAAATACGAATAAGATAACACTCACTTCCTCTTTGCTATCGGTGAAGCGTAACGGCGTGCGTGGTAATGCACAATAAGAGAATAATGATAGTGCTGGAGTTCATATGTGGACTGTGATTGGCATTTTTTTAGTTCTGGTTTTTATCGGCAATGTAATAAAGAAAAAAGAAACGCCCCCTACTAAAAAAGGTAGTCGGGTGGCCGAGCCGTTGGTTGACGTTGAAAAACGAAAAGCATATACCCTGCAGGTTGACCCGGTAAAGACGGTGACGAAGCCGCGGATGCTTTTGAGTGACATAGCGACGGATGACAAGGCGCCGCACTCGTTAATGGTCGATGTAAATAAGGCTGCGCCCGGTATTACGATAGCGGAAGCGCTAAATCTTATTATGCATATTGACGGGTTTAAAGAGTATATGTTAACGCGCTATGCAATAACGGGATTAACTCACCTGGCACCGGCTTATATGTCCGATGTCCATGATAATTTCATGCGCTTAATTGTGAATAAACCCTTCTATGCTATTCAGCAATTTAACTGGGCACGAGTCATTGATTTTTCTTCTACCCCGCGGAGAAATATTTCTTCGTTATATCACTTTAGCCACCTGTCAAATCTGAGAAGCATATTTAAATCTGGGATTATTAGCCGCCAACGACTCGAAGAGGGTGGGCACCGTTTTCACTATAATGATGAACTGAGGCTGGAGGGGGTAAGGGATGCGATTTCCCTGTCGTTAGGTGAGGTGAATAAAAAAATGCTCTACAAATATTCCCAGGGGCTGCGCGATCGCGACTGGGTGATCTTCAAAATTAAAAAAGAGCTAATTAGCGGACCCACCCAACCTTCATTCGATCATCGGGCTTTGCTCAAACGAGCCATTTTTTGCCACCACAACGCGGCGTCTTCCGCTGTCAGAGCCATCAGCGTGGAGCAGCGGCAAAAACATCAGGCTTTCCAGGCGATGTTTTGCGGTGATAATCATCAAGATTCCGGCGATCGCCCGTATGATATCCAGGCCGAAATTTTATATTCTGGCGAGATCCCAGTCTGGTTTATTAGTGACGTTATTTTTTATTCCGCGGATAAGATCCCGCCGTGGTTACGCGACTATACGGTGAACATCGTGGTTGACCCTTCACATTTTTCTTTCAGGTGAGTTTATGGCCGTTCGTCCCGTCTTTATCCCGACCCGAGAAGGGGAGGCGCTGGTTGACATCGTTAACGTGGATTTCAGCTGGTCACCGGGTCTGGCGGTCAGCCAGAAACAAAAGTCTATTGCCGCGCTGCATGACGGTTACGCCCGGATGTCGCCGGGAGCAAAGATTCTTGAAGTATCCAGTAAATCTCCGGATGCACTGGGCGTTCAGCTCAGCGCCTTTAACATGGGCGTCGGTAGCCTCGGCGGACAATTTATCAGCGTGGAATCGCTGTTCCAGTCTTCGAAAGTGTTTACCGATAGCGGAACGGTACGCGGGCCCTTTCGCGAGCTGATGCGAAAGGCGCCAAAAGAGGCCCGGCGCGCGGAGGTGCTCAAAACTTCGGGGCGCTTAACCCACTTTTCCTTTCAGCCCAACGAGGCGCGTGAACCGGTTATCTGGCCGCTGGAGCCGAAAAGCGCGTTCTATGACTGGCTGTATCTCAACGCGCTGTACCACTCGCCTTGCAAAGAGCAGGTGCTGAACTATTCGGCCTTTACCGATATTGAATTTAATCCGGCGAAATCGGTCAACTGCCAGGCCTACTCCGTGGCGCTGTGGTGCGCGCTACGCCAGCGGCAATTGTTAACAGCGGCTATTCCCCCGCGAGATGCGTTCATCGCACTGATCGAACGCTTCACCATTTACAACACCAGCGATGGCGATCTCCGCAATATGTCTCTTTTCTAACTAATCAGGAGCGATAATGGCAAGGCAACGACTCAATGGCGATATCCCTGTGCCGACCGCTTCTGCGGCAGATACCTTTGACGATATTCCGCAGGCGCGTAAGCAGGCGATTCGGGAAGAGGTGATGGACGACTATTACGCGCGCCTCCAGGCTGTGAAAAAAGAGGTGGATGCGATGACCATTACCCAGCGCGAAATGTTTCACCGTAGTCTGACGGAGACGCTGGCATTGCTGTCGGTCGGGGAGACGAAAAAATGAATGAGAATAAAATCCTGGCCGCCGTTGCTGAATCCCTTAGTAAAACCCACGACGCCATCAACCAGGCCAATAATGCGCTCGGGACGCTGGCACGCGAGTATTTGTATCGCTCAATGCTGGAGAGCGCGCTCTCCGGAGAGCTGATTGCGATGGAAGCGGCCTTGAAATCGGTGCAGGAGCGTATCCAGCGCCAGGAAAAACATGAGGCGATGCTGGCGGAAATGGATCCCCAAAATCGGGAGGCGTTTAACGCGCTGTACGAAGAAAACAGGGCCAGATACGCCCGGCTGCTGAATGAAAAACACCCCGGAAAGTAAGCCGCCATCGCTGTATTCCGGCGGCGAAAAAAAAGCCAGCCAGGAACTGGCTGGCAAAGTTTCGGATACAACTCCATATTATGATTGGTGTTTCGGGGGAACCTGAACACCTGTCTGGACACGGCGGTAGACGCTGCAATACCCAGAAAGCTGGCCAGCTATCGTCGCCTCGCGGGGTTATTCTCCGGCCAGCAGCTTTTTGCAACTGTAGATAAACGCGCTGGAACGCCGGGTTAACCCTTCAATCTCCCTCGGCTTCATGCCGTTACGCAGATGGGTCATAATCCATTGCCGATCGGCGTCGACATGGGAGCGGCAGTGGTATTTCGCTGCCTCTTTCTCTACTTTTTGCTGCGCCAGCAGGGCGGCGATCTCCTGCTGCTTTTGGCGGGCTATCGGCGCCAGCTCGCTGTCGTCGTGTCGCGCTATTTCGTTCCAGATCGCTAAGGCGCGCCGCAATAATCCCCGCTCCTGCAGACTTTGCGCCTGAATCTGTTTCTCTTGCAGTGTTGTTACCATGATATCGGCACGGCCCGTTCGCTGTGGGGTTATTTGTCATACAAATATGGCGATGATTGATTCAGAAGGAAAATGAATAATTTTTATCTTAATTATGAATGAATGGCATGATTTTATATCTTGCTGATTATAATAAATTTTATTGTGATGCGCGGGAGAGGGCAGGTCCGGCGTCTGAGAGGCTGGTGTGCGCTATCATCAGACCCCGGAAAGATAAAAATTACAAATCAATCAGCAAGTTGGCCGAGCGGCTGCGGGAGCAGCACAGGGCTATCTGCTGCGCGGCGGCGGCTTTCTCGGCCTCTGACTGTACCGTATCACGATGATCGGCCTCGCCGGCCATCAGCGGGGTCAGGCAGGCGCCACACATCCCCATTTCGCAGGAGAGCGCCACGGCAACGCCATGTTCCTGCAGCACCTGGGCAATGGTTTTATCGCCCGGGACCGGCCACGTCTCGCCCGACGACGCCAGGGTGACGGTAAACGTATCCTGACCATCGGTCGCCGCGGCGACCTTCAGCGGCTGGAAGGCTTCGCTGTGAACCTGCGCCTCGGGCCAGTTTTTTTCCGCCGCAATCCGCCGGGCGGTAGCCATAAAACCCGACGGGCCGCAGAGATACAGATGGTGGTCGGCGCGCGCATCGCCCAGCGTATCAGCCAACGATGAGCGTGGACTTTGCCCTTCATCTGAACAATGGACCACGCAGGTGCCGTGGCTGATGATTTTTGCCATTTCGCCGACAAAAGCCGCATTTTCCCGACGTTTAACGTAATAATGCAGCTCAAACGGCGTGCCCACCGCGTCGAGATACAGCGCCATGGTATACAGCGGCGTGATGCCAATGCCGGCGGCCAGCAGCGTTACCTGTCGCGCAGGCTGCAGCGCAAACAGATTGCGCGGCGGAGAGATAAGCAGCGTCTGGCCCGGGCGCAGCGTCTCATGAATATAACGTGACCCGCCGCGGGAGGCCTCCTCCCGGCTAACGCAGATCAGATAAGCGTCGGCGCCCGCTTCGGCGTGGGGACCGGTAAGCGAATACTGGCGAATTATCCCGCAGGGCAGGTGAACATCAATATGCGCCCCCGGCAGCCAGCCGGGAAGCGGTCTGCCGTCCTGGGCTAACAATTTGATAGCGAGGCTTTTGTCCCCCTCGCGCCACAGGCCATCGACAACCACCTTCAATACGTCACTCATCACTCTTCTCCCTTTACACCAGGAAAAACTCACCAAAGCCCATTTTCTTCAGGCTACGACGATAGGCGATTGAACTGCGATCGGCGGGAATATGCGCCTCAAGCGTTAAGTCCAGCGGCAGTCGTTCCGGACGCTGGGTCTCCACCATCAGACGGTCTTCCTCGAACACGCGCAGGTTGAAGGCATGTACCTCTTCGACCGGCACATGCAGATCAAAATTGCGCGCAATGGGGGCAAACATTCGGGTCATCCGCGATGAGACCGGTGAGGCGGCATTCATGATCACCAGTCGGGCCTCGCCGGGGAAATGGATGGTCAGGGTCGCCGTGAAGGGCAGGTGCAACTCAAAATGGCGCAGCCACTGGAAGCCGTCCGGGGCCCGAAATTCAGAACTGGCCGGGTAATTGCCGACCGAACTCCAGTAGTCGGCGGTGAAGCCAAAGGGGGTCTCCTGCGGGATATAGTCGGGAACCAGCTGATTATCGGGATCCGCAAAGGTGTCGGTATGGATCCAGGCGAAGTGGGCAACATCGAGAAATCCCTCGACCTGGCGGCCGGCAAAGCCATTGACCTCAAATCCGGGGCAGTTAATCTGCTGGAAGCCCTCATCGTCCCAGTGGGGAAGGGTGGGCAACGGCATTGGGTTTTCCGCGTCGAAAGCCAGGCAGGTCCAGATCAGCCCGTAGCGCTCTTCGACCGCGTAGCAGGTAAGATTAAGCTTCGCCGGCACCGGACGATCGGGGCTTGAGGGAATGCGGTTGCAGAGGCCATCCTCCCCGAAGCGCAGGCCGTGATAGGGACAAACGATCCCTTCTCCATCATGGAAGCCCAGCGTCAGCGGCACGCCGCGGTGCGGGCAGACGTCGCGCGCAACCACGACCTGCCCCTTAACGCGATAGATAACCAGCTGTTCATCCAGCAACACTGCTTTCACCGGCGCGGCGCCAATATCTTCGGCGCGGGCGACCGGATGCCAGCAGCGGGCCAGGCGTAGCCAGTCTTCAGGATCGAAAGTGCAATGGGCGGGGGGCGTTGGCGCGGCTCTGTTCATGATTTTCCTTCCTGCTCACAGAATACATTTGTTTAATTGTTGTGAGTTTATTGTTGTCATATTAGGGTGTTGACATCCATCAGCATTATTTCACTCACCCGTTGCAAAAAAGAGGACAGGGTAGGCATGAGTCCGTTTTCGCGTTTTGCGCTCTATTTTGCTGAAGTCGCCCGCAGCGGCAGCCTGCGTCGCGCCGCTGAAAAGCTGCATATTTCGGCTTCGGCGATCAATCGCCAGATCCTGCAGGCCGAAGAGGCATTTGGTACGCCGCTGTTCGAACGTCTACCGGAAGGTCTGCGGATGACGGCCGCCGGCGAGCTGCTGTATGACAATCTGCTGCGCTGGCAAAAAGAGTTTCGCCTGACCCGGCAAAAGTTTGATGAGCTGCAGGGGCTGAAGCGTGGAACGGTCAGCGTGGGGATGGTGCAGGCGCTGGCGGAGGGGAGCTTTGCCGCGGCGCTGGCCGATATCATCGGCACCTGGGACTGGCTGGAGCTGGTTTTGCAGGTGGCCGACAGCCATACGGTCAGTGAAAAAGTCCGTCAGGCCGATCTCGATTTCGGCCTGATTCTTGACCCGGAAGGCCAGGCGGGGCTGAGCGTACTGGCGTTTGTTGAACTGGAAATGGGGGTGGTCATGCGTCCGGATAATCCCCTGGCGGATGCGGCTACGCTCTCGCTGGGGGAGCTCAGCCAGCAGCGCCATATCGTCCCTGGCGCTCCGCTGATTGTGCACGACCGTGTCGGCATGCTCTATCGCCATTATGATTTTAGCCCGGCCAACAGCATCAGCTGCAACGATATCCGGCTGATTAAATCGCTGGTGCTGAAGGGCAGCGGCGTGACCGTTCTGAGCCTGCTGGATGTTCTGGATGACGTGAAAAGCGGCCAGCTGGCGTTTGTTCCGCTGCGCAATAAGCTGCTGCGGCCGCTGACGCTGGCGCTGTGTACGGCGCCATCGCGCCAGCTATCTCGCCCGGCGCAAATGGCGATTCAAAAATTGACGGCGGTGATGGAGGAGATGCAAACCGTTGGCGGAGGTTAGCCCAGCGGGCCGCCCTGGATGGTTTCACACAGGCCATTGATAATTCGCTCTCCGGTCTCCTCCTTGAGCTCCTGATACCACGCCTGGGTCAGAGCCATATCTTTCCCGTGCGTGATGTCGCAGCGCTTGCGCGCCTTGAGTATCAGGTCGCGCACGCGCGCGCAGCGCAGCGCTTCGTACTGCCGCAGCGCGGAAACAATCTCGCGATTTTCCAGGAAAATATTGCCCAGCACCACCGCATCCTCCATTGCCGCGCAGCCGCCCTGTCCGATGTCCGGGGTCGTGCTGTGTCCGGCGTCGCCGAGCAGCGCGACCTTGCCGCGCACCAGGGTATCGAAGGGCTCAATGTCATGGATTTCAACGCGGTTGGTCGTCTGTGGATCCAGAGCGGCAATCAGTTTTTGTACCGCTGGCGCCCAGCCGCTGAAGTAGCGGCTGAGATCGTCGCGCAAAGTGTGCCGATCTTCGGCCAGACCGGCGGGCAGCGGAACATCAAAGAAGAAATAGAAACGGCCATGCGCCACCGGCATCAGCGAGACGCGCTTGCCTTCACCAACGAAGGTGGTCCACTGATCCGCCGGGGCAATGCTCTCATCGATATCCACCAGTCCATTCCAGTTGACGTAACCCGCATAGCGGCGTTCGGGCTTATGACCAAGTACATAGGGGCGCAGCGCCGAGTGGCTGCCGTCGGCGGCGATCAGAAAATCACCGTGGGCCGTGGTCCCGTCGCTAAACCAGACGGTCACGCCGTCGGCGTTTTCTTCCGCACGGGTCACCCGTTTACCAAACTGCACCGCCTCGCGTCCCCAAAAATCGAGCATCTCCCTTTGTAGTTCGCTACGTGACACGGGGCAGGGGCGGCCGCCGGTGCGTTCAACCAGCGGGGCAAGGCTAAACCGGGTCAGGGTTTCTCCGCCCTGATACTCTTTATAGGCTAAAAAGTGCATCGGGCCGCCGTAGGTTTCGATGATCTCGCCCATGCCGAGGTTTTTCATGCACTTCACGCCGTTTGGCCAGATGGAGATCGCCGCGCCGACCGGTTTTATCTCTTTCACCGCCTCAAACACCTCGCAGGTGATTCCCGCATTCTTCAAGGCCACCGCCGCGCTCAGACCGCCGATGCCGGCACCAATCACTAATGCTTTCATGCTGTTCTCCTTATATTGCGTCATCAGGAGGTGAGCAATTTGCGTACCAGCTTGCGCAAAGCACCAAAATCGGCCTTGCGGCGACAGCACGGCAAGGTTTCGCACTCATCTGGTGCGTTGGAGGGTGGCAACTGCCATTTTATGAACTAAAAATTTCTTAATGGTGATGACGGAATCGAAAGTTTCATGAATGGCGCCCCCCTGATGAGCGGACAAGCAACGGTGTCATAGGATAATTATCATTAATAAACAATCGGTTATTGAACTCTGCAACTGATGAGAGATCCGCGGTGCCACTCTGGCCTGCTTTGTGCACTGTGCAGACAACGTTGATGTGAAACAGGGGAATGATAATGTTGCAAAACAAGAACCGCGGTCAGTTTACGGCCGGGACAATGGGCAATGGCGCTGGATCCTGTCGGCGCGGTCAACGGCTGGCGACGACCCTGCGCCGGGCGATATCACGCGGACAACGCGGGGCGGCGGCAAGGAGCGACAATGATCCCGCTGACTCACTTTAACCAACTTCCTCCCGACGAGGCCGCGCGTCTGCTGGAACCGTGCGTGGCGATTGATAGCTGGGTGACGGCGCTGGTGCAGGCCCGGCCATATCCGGACCTTGCGACGCTGCACGCCGTAGCGCGGCAGACGTCGCTGGCGTGGGGCGAACCGGAACTGGATCTGGCGCTGAGCGCGCATCCGCGCATTGGCGAAAAACCCGCCGCCCGGCACGGGCATGCCGCGCTGTCGCGGCAGGAACAGGCGGCGGTCAACGATCGTGACGCGTCGCTCATCCAGGCGTTAACGGAGGGGAACGCCCGCTACGAAGCGCGCTTTGGCCGGGTATTCCTGATTCGCGCCACGGGCCGCAGCGGGGAGGAGATACTGCAGGCGCTGGGGCAACGACTGACCCACAACGCGGCGCAAGAGGTTGCGTCCGCGCTGGCACAGCTCCGTGAAATTACCTTATTACGACTAACGGGAGTCATTGGCGAATGAATACGTTAAGTACCCATATTCTGGATATTTCCACCGGTAAGCCTGCACAGGGAGTGGCGGTCAATCTGCTGCGGGGAGGGCAATCTATCGCCAGCGGCATCACGGATGAAAAGGGGCGTATCGCGTCGCTGGCGCCGGGCAAGCTAACCGCCGGTCGCTACCGGCTGGTGGCGGAGACGGGCGACTGGTTCACACGCGGCGGCCTCGAGACGCTGTATCTGTGCGCGCAGATTGATTTTGCGATTGCCGAGGAGGCGGATGAGCATTTCCATCTGCCGTTCTTGATTGCCCCGGGGGGCTGGTCAACCTATCGCGGAAGCTGAGCGCACCGACGCCCGGCGGCTGGCCGGGCTTGCTTATTCCGCCTCTCTCTGCCAGACGCACTCGCCGTTGACCCAGGTCTGGTGAATATTGCGTTCGTCGCCCAGCGTCATCAGGACAAACAGCTGTTCGTAAATATCCTGACAGCGGGAGAGGCGCAGCCGCTGCAGCGGCGTCACCCCTGGCGTGATGGCGACAAAGTCGGCCTCTTTTCCCGGCTGGAAGTTGCCAATCCTCTCATCGAGACACAGCGCGCGGGCTCCTCCCAGCGTAGCATGGTAAAACGCTTCGCTGGCGCGCAGACGATAGCTTTGCAGCTGTGCCACTTTATAGGCTTCACCCAGAGTGCGTAGCATACTGAAGGTCGTCCCCGCGCCGACGTCGCTGCCGATGCCAATACGCACCTTCTGCTGCCAGCTGGTGGGCAAGCGGAACAGACCGCTGCCGAGAAACAGGTTTGAGGTCGGGCAGAAGGCGAGCGCCGAGCCGGTTTCGTGCAGGCATCGCCACTCCGAATCGGCGAGATGAATTCCGTGGGCAAATACGCTGCGTTCGCCGGTTAAGCGGTAGTGGTGATACACATCAAGATAGTGCTCATGCTCCGGCCACAGGCTTTTCACCCACGCAATCTCATTGAGGTTTTCGCTCAAATGGGTATGCAGCCAGGTATCCGGGAACTCTTCCCGCAGGCGTTGAACCGCCGTCAGCAGCTCTGGCGTCGACGTAGGGGCAAAACGCGGCGTGATGGCGTAGCCGAGGCGGCCCTGATGGTGCCAGCGCTGAATGAGCTCCCGGGTCTGCCGGTAGCTCTGCTCCGCCGTTTCACTCAGATAGTCCGGAGTGTGGCGGTCCATCATCACTTTACCGGCGAGCAGGCGCATATTCAGCCGCAGGGCTTCGGTAAACAGCGCATCGACCGATTCGGGATGCAGGGTACAAAACACCAGCGCGGTGGTGGTGCCGTGGCTCAGCAGCTGGTTGATAAAGAACTGCGCGATCTCTGCGGCATACTCTTCATCACAAAACTGACTCTCCACCGGAAAGGTGTAGGTGGTCAGCCACTCCAGCAGCTGCTCGCCGAAGGCGCCAATCATCTCAGTTTGCGGATAATGCACGTGCGCATCGACAAAACCGGGGAGCAACAGCTGCCCGCGCAGATCGAGATAGCCTGTTTGCGGATGCAGGTACCGTTCGCCCTCCTGCCACGGCAGCAGCGCCTGAATTTTTCCCTGCTGGATAAACAGCACGCCATCATCAAGGTAGCGCGCATGGCGAGCGATATCGTCGGCGCTGTCGGCGATGCGGGCGATATCGAAAAAAGCGCCGCGAACGGCGGTGTGGTATTCAATCATCAGGACAACCTTCTTTGTTCCAGACAGGGGCAGGGGTATTGAGCAAAATTAATGCCAGTTTGCCGGACGGGAGATACCGCGGCGCAGCGCCGCGGCAAAAGGGAGCGGGCTACTCTTTCTGGGCAAGCGGGCGGGAGGTCAAGCGCGATGCGGCGGGGGCGCGATCGTCGCGGGCGATCCAGCGATAGGCCGCGCCGCTCAGGAAGACGCCGATAAACCAGCTAAAGTTCGCCACTTCATGCAGGGCCGGAATAAAGCTAATCACCAGACCGATCGCCACCGATGGGATCAACGCCGCAATGGCTTTCGGGTTAAAGCCGTTGCGATACCAGTACTGACCCTGCGGCGTGGCATCAAACAAGTCGTCGACGGACACCTGGCCACGCTTAATCAGGTAGAAGTCGACAATCAGAATACCAAACAGCGGGCCGATAAAGGCGCCCAGAACATCCAGCGTATAGTGAATCAGCTCCGGTGAGTTAAACAGGTTCCACGGCGTGAGCACAATGGAGCCGACCGCGGCGATCATGCCGCCGGTACGGAAGCTGATTTTCTGCGGTGAGCAGTTGGAGAAGTCAAACGCCGGTGAGACAAAGTTGGCGACAATATTGATACCGATGGTGGCCGTAATCATCGTCAGCAGACCAATGGCGACCGCCAGGTCGTTCCCCACGCGGCTGACGGTTTCAATCGGGTCGGTGATCATCCGGCCGAACAGCGACTGGGTGCCGGAGACAATCACCACGGTAACGATCGAAAACAGCAGGAAGTTAAACGGCAAACCCCAGCGATTACCGCGGCGGATTTCCCCCATGCTTTTGCCGTAGCGCGAGAAGTCGCCGAAGTTCAGCAGCGGGCCGGAGAAGTAGGAGACCACCAGCGCAGTGGCGGTGATCATCTGCCAGGTCTGCTCGCCGGCGGTCAGCGATTTGCTGGCCAGAGTAAAGGAAATACCGTCAAAGCCGGTTTTGTATACAATCCAGCCCGCCAGCGCCAGCATCACCACGTAGACCGCCGGCCCGGCAATATCAATAAAGCGCTTAATAGCGCTCATCCCGTGCCAGAAGACCATAGCCTGCAGCAGCCACATGGTGGCGAAACAGAGCCATCCGAGGTGCGACAGGCCAAGAAAGGAGGCTGCGGTTAATGTCGCCAGCGAAGGCCAGAACTTGAGCAGCACCAGCATCAGCGCGTTGGCCGCCAGATAGGTCTGAATGCCGTACCAGGCGAAGGCGATAAGACCGCGGATCACCGCCGGGATATTGGCGCCAAAGACGCCAAATGCCTGACGACAGATGACCGCATAGGGTACCCCCGCCATCTGGCTCGGCTTCGCCACCAGGTTGGCGCACAGCTGGACGATACAAATTCCCACCAGCAGGCAGAGAAGGACCTGCCAGCTGGCCAGCCCGAGCGTGAAGAAGCTCGCCGCGACCACGTAGCCTCCCATGCTATGGACGTCGGACATCCAGAAAGAAAAGATGTTGTACCAGCTCCAGTTCTGGTCGCGCGTCGGCGCCAGATCCTCATTACACAGCCGTGGGCTGTAGCCGACGGTGGAGTCAGCGGCCTTAACCTGATGGGTATGTTGTCTGTTTGGCATGAAACCTGCTCCTCTGAATGAAAACCCTTTTACGTTACTGGTTGAGGCTGTTGCAGGATTCAGGCCAGAATCGTTAATCTTGTATACAAGAAATTTATTTTATGTATACGATTGGCTATCGAAAAGTAAAATCCGGAGTGGGTGAATGCGTAATGAAAACCGTCAGCAGGCCGCGGCAGCGCCGCATGACAAGGATGAATCCATCTATCAGGCCCTGATGACCGCCATCGTCGAACATCAGCTCCTGCCGGGCAGCAGGTTGCCGGAGGAGGCGCTGGCCGAAGTGTTCGGCGTGAGTCGGACCGGGATCCGCAAGGTGCTGCAACGACTCAATGCTGTGCAAATGGTGACATTAGCGCCCAAACGTGGTGCACAGGTCGCCAGCCCGACGGTGGAAGAGGCGCGGGAGATCTTCCGCACCCGCGCGCTGCTGGAGGTGGCGAACCTGCCCGATGTCATCGCCCGCTGCCAGCCACCGCACCTGGCGGCGCTGGAGGCGATTATTCGCCAGGAGCAGCAGGCGCATGAAACCGGTGATGGCCCGGCGGCGATTCGCTTTTCCGCCGAATTTCATATTCAGCTGCAGGCCATTTCCGGCAATCAGGTCCTCACCGAAATGGTGACCCGCCTGAGTCAGCGCTCTTCATTAGTGATTGCGGCATGGGGGGCGCCGTGGCGTCAGGGCTGTCGCTGCGACGATCACCAGCAGCTTGTCCAGCTGCTGCGGCAAAAAGCGCTGCCGCCCCTCAGCGCGGCGTTAACGCACCATTTTGAACATATTGTTGCCAGCCTCTGCTTTGAGCGGGCTGGTGAATGCCTGCCTGATTTTGCCCGGCTCTTTGCCGGCGACAAGGAGTCCTGATGGCCGCTATTTGTATACAAGTGATTAATCCCAACACCAACGCCGGGATGACCGACACCATCGCGACCGCCGCCCGCATGGCGGCGGCGCCGGGGACCGAGATTATGGCGGTCTCTTCACGGGAAGGGGTGCCGTCCATTGAAGGCCATTTTGATGAAGCCATCGCCGCCGTCGGCGTGCTGGAGCAGATTCAGGCCGGCCGCCAGCAGGGCGTTTCGGGCCACGTCATCGCCTGTTTCGGCGATCCGGGATTGCTGGCGGCCCGCGAACTGGCGCAGGGGCCGGTGATCGGCATTGCCGAAGCGGCGATGCATATGGCCACGCTGGTAGCCACGCGCTTTTCCATTGTGACCACGCTGCCGCGTACGCTGATCATCGCCCGCCATCTGCTGCACCAGTATGGCTTTTACGACCACTGTTCCGGGCTACACGCCATCGATCTGCCGGTGCTGGCGCTGGAAGACGGCAGCGGCGTGGCGCAGGAGAAGGTGCGCGCGCGCTGTATCCAGGCATTAAAAGAGGATGGCTGTGGCGCCATCGTGCTGGGCTGCGGCGGAATGGCGACCCTGGCCCAGGAGCTGACCCGCGAACTGCAGGCGCCGGTCATTGATGGCGTCAGCGCAGCGGTAAAAATGGTGGAGTCGCTGGTGGCGCTGGGGCTGTCGACCAGCAAACGCGGGGACCTGGCGTTCCCGGAAGCCAAAACCCTGAGCGGTAAATTTCAGGCATTCAATACATTTTCAATTTAAGGGGTGGGAGATGACGTCAGCAGCACAGAATTACCCTCGCGACCTGCGAGGATACGCCGGTCAACCGCCGCACGCGCAGTGGCCGAACCAGGCGCGCATTGCCGTGCAGTTTGTCCTCAATTATGAAGAGGGGGCGGAAAACCATGTTCTGCATGGCGACGCCGGTTCCGAGCAGTTTCTCTCCGATATTATCGGCGCCGCCAGCTACCCGGACCGGCACATGTCGATGGACTCGCTGTATGAGTACGGCAGCCGCGCCGGGTTCTGGCGCATTCATCAGGAGTTCAGCCGGCGCGGGCTGCCGCTGACGGTGTTCGGCGTGGCGATGGCCCTCGCGCGTCACCCCGATATCGTTGCGGCGATTAAAGCCGCCGACTACGACGTGGTTAGCCACGGCTGGCGTTGGATCCACTATCAGCATATGGATAGCGACATGGAGCGCGAGCATCTGCACAAGGCAGTGCACGTCTTAACCGACCTGTTCGGCAAGCCGCCAACCGGCTGGTACACCGGGCGGGACAGTCCCAATACGCGGCGGCTGGTGGTGGAACACGGCGGTTTCGAGTATGACAGCGACTACTATGGCGATGATTTACCTTTCTGGACCGAGGTGCCGTGCGGCGACGGTTCGCGCAAGCCGCATCTGATCGTCCCCTATACCCTCGACGCCAACGACATGCGCTTTGCCACCGCGCAGGGGTTCAATACCGCTGAGCAGTTTTATACCTACCTGAAAGATAGTTTTGATGTGCTGTATGAAGAAGGGGAAGATGCGCCGAAGATGATGTCTATCGGTATGCACTGTCGCCTGCTTGGCCGGCCGGGGCGCTTCCGCGCCCTGCAGCGTTTCCTCGATTATGTCCAGCAGCACGAGCGGGTGTGGGTCTGTACGCGCCAGCAGATCGCCACGCACTGGCGCGAAGTCCATCCGTACCGGGAATAGCTGTCGTTCCCGGCTAGCCCGGCTCAGCGCCGGGCTAGCTCATCAGGCTGACCTGCGCGGCAACAATCCGCCAGCCAAAAGGAAAGCGGACCCAGGTTTGCTGCTGGCGGCCGATGCGATCGCTGCCGGCGCGGGTAAACTCGGTGCTGCACACCGCGTAATCCTCGCCGAAGGTGACGATCTCGGTGTGGCGTAATTCGCGCTGTAATCCCGCCGCCGGACGGGCGGCGCGAAAGGCGCGAATTTCATCGATACCGTAGAGGTTCTCGCCGGCGCCCAGGCGCACCGTCCGTTTATCGTGCCAGAAGAGCTCATCCAGCACCGCAATGTTGTTGCTGACCAGCGCCTCTTCGTAGCGGTAAAAGGCGGCCGTTACCTCGGCCAGAACGCGCGGCCGGTTAATATTATCCTGATTGATCATCGTGCTCTCTCCGCAGGGCGGGCCTCGCTGATGCCCGCGTGTTCCAGCGCGCGCGCGGCGCGCAGACAGGCCAGTTCATTAAACGGCGCGGCAATCAGCTGCACGCCAATGGGGCGGTTGGACGCGGTGCGCAACGGGACCGTCACCACCGGCAGGCCAAGGAACGAGATGGGCTGAGTGAGCATGCCCATACTGGCGCGAACGGGCAGCATCTCGCCGTTGATCGTCATCGTCGGTTGGCCGATAAGGGTGGCGCTGCACGGCGTCGCCGGGGCGATGAGTACATCGACGTGGTGAAACAGCGATTTTATCGCCTCCCGGGCATGGCGCCGAAAACGCTGCGCCTGAAGATACCAGGCCGAAGGAATCATCGCCCCGGCCAGCAGACGCTCCCGCGAGTTCGGTTCAAAGCGAGCCGGTTCACGCCGCAGCGCCGGCAGATAGTGATTCCCCCCTTCGGAGGCGCTGATGATAAACGCCGCCGAACGGGCAAGCTCCGCCTCGGGGAAAACATGCTCTTCGCGGGCCTCAAGGGCCTGCGCCACGCGTGCCACGGCGGCACGGGCGTCGCTATCGCACCAGTCGCTGAAATAGCCGCCCAGCACTCCGCAGCGCAGATCCTCCGCCCCGCGTTCCAGCCGCTGGCGAGTGGGGGCAACGGCTTCGTCCGCCTGGGCATCATCATCGGGGTCGTGCCCCTGTAAGGCATCGTACACCGCCGCCAGATCGTCGACGCAGCGGGCAAACGGGCCAATGTGATCGAGGCTGGCGACGAACGGATGGCTGCCCGCACGCGACAGGCGGCCAAACGTCGGTTTCAGACCAAAAATGCCGCACAGGGAGGCCGGGACGCGGATTGAGCCGTTGGTATCGCTTCCCAGAGAGAAGTGAACCAGCCCGGCGGCAACCGCCGCTGCCGAACCGCCGGAAGAGCCGCCGGCAATACGCTGCAGATCGTGCGGATTATGGGTGGCGCCATAGTGGCTGTTTTCGGTGGTGAACCCGTAGGCGTAGGCATCCATATTGACCATTCCGCTAAGCAGGCCGCCAGCCGCGCAGATCTGCCGTACCGCCCAGCCGTCATTGACGGCAGGCGGGCGGTCGCTGAACAGCTGTGCGCCGGCGAGGGTGGTTTCCCCGGCAACGTCGAACAGATTTTTTACCGCGTAGGGGACCCCCGCCAGCGCCGGTAACGGCTGACGGGTTCGACGCAGCGCATCAATCTGGTCGGCTTCGGCGAGCATCCGGCGTTCGGTGATCTGCGTCCAGGCATTAATCTGCGGGTTAACCTGCGCCATGTCGTCCAGGGTGCGGCGGGCAATTTCTCTGGCGCTCAGCTCACCCTCGGCCAGCGCGCGCTGAATATCAGCAATCGTCATCTCAGTCAGCGTCATGCTTTGTACACTCCGGCAATCTCCAGGCGTTCATCGAGGGGAAAGGCCATCAGCGGCTCAGCCATGGCGGCAATGCGGGCGAACTGTAGCTGAAGCTCGCCGCGGCGGGTGTCGTCCAGTTCCAGCGCCAGCAGGTGTTCCATTTGCGCCAGATAAGCGCGCCAGTCGTTTACGCTATGCGTCATGTTGGTCTCCTAATAACCGGCGGCGGAGCCGTTGCTGCGTGGATCGGAGGCCCCTTCAAACAGGCCGTTGGGATGGCGGACGATGGCGCCGGCGTGGCCCATGGCTTCGCTATAATCGGCCAGCACCTCCACGTCATGACCCAGCGCCCGTAGACGGGCGATGCTATCCGGCGGGAAGCGACCTTCCAGCTTCAGTGAATCTGAGGTTTGCCCCCAGGTCCGGCCCAGCAGCCAGCGCGGGCGCGAAATACTCTCCTGCAGCGGGATGCCCTGCAGAATGTAGCGGGTGAAAATGGCCGCCTGAGTTTGCGGTTGGCCATCCCCACCCATTGACCCATATACCATGACCCGGCCATCGTTAAGGCGCGCGGCGGCGGGGTTGAGGGTATGAAACGGCTGTTTGCCTGGCGCCAGCGCCAGCAGATGCGCGGGGTCGAGACTGAACGAGGCGCCGCGGTTTTGCCAGACGATCCCGCTATCCGGCAGGACGACACCGCTGCCAAATTCATGATAAAGACTTTGAATAAAGGATACCGCCAGCCCGCTGCTGTCTATCACCCCCATCCAGACGGTGTCGCCGGGGCCTTTTCCCGCTCCCCAGGGGGCGGCCTGCCGATCGTCGATGTTTTCGGCCAGCTGCTGGAGCGCCTGCGGGTCGAGCAGGCTTTGAATATCCACGTCGAGATGACGGGGGTCGGTAATGTGGGCATCGCGCAGGCCAAAAGCCTGCTTGGTGGCCTCGACGATACGGTGCACGGTCTGCGCGTCATCGGCATCGTGCATCGCCAGCCGGTCGGTAATCCCGAGGATCGCCAGCGAGACCAGTCCCTGCGTGGGCGGCGCCAGATTCCACAATTCGCCGTGCTGGTGCTGAAGCTTCAGCGGCGCAGGGCGACGGGCGCGATGCTGCTGGAGGTCTGCAAGGGTGACGGGCAGGCCGCAGGCCGCCATCCCCGCCGCCAGACGGCGGGCCAGCGGGCCGCGATAAAAACTGTCGAGGCCATCGTCGACCAGCTGCTTAAGCGTTGATGCCAGCGCGGGCTGGCGAAACCGACTGCCGGCGACCGGCGGTTGGCCGTTGACCAGAAAGGTCTCGGCGAACCCCGGCAGGTCGCGGAGTTCGCCGAGTTTTCCGGCGCTGGCGCTGGACTGGGACGCCGTCACCGGCGTGCCGTCAGCGGCATAGCGAATCGCATCCTCCAGCAGGCGCGCCAGCGGCAGCGCTTTTCCGGTCAGCGTCTGCGAGATCTTGAGCGCTTCATCCCAGCCGCTGACGGTCCCGGCGACGGTCAGCGCCGCTTGCGGCCCGCGGTGCGGAATTTGCGCCAGCCCGGCGTAGGCTTCCGGGGTGGCCAGCGACCCCGCCGCGCCGCTGGCGTCAATGGCTATCGGTTCGCCCTCCGGCGGGACGATAAGCCAGAAGCCATCGCCGCCCAGGCCGTTCATATGTGGGTAAACCACCGCAATGGTGGCCGCCGCGGCGACCATGGCTTCTATCGCGCTGCCGCCTTCGCGCAGCACGGCAACCGCGCTTTGGCTGGCCAGATGGTGCGGGGCGACCGCCATCCCGTGGGCGGATACATTACTCTGCATGGGTTGTCCTCATGATCCAAACGTGATGCCAACGCTGCAAAAGCTGTTCCACTTTGAGCGTAAAGTTTCATTCGTCAGGGGACGGACCTTTTTCTTAAACTGGCATGCATTATGAAAGGGCTCACATCATGTATAGTTTGATGAAACAAAAGTTACAGAGGCCGTATGGAACAACTGGATGAACGCTTGAAAGGGCAATATGCCTCATTGTCGCCTCAGGAACAGCGGGTGGCGGATTTTATTTTCGATCACTTCGACGACCTGATTAGCTATAACAGCGCCGAGCTGGCGCAGCTGAGCGGGGTGTCAAAAGCCACGGTGAGCCGTCTGTTTAAGCGGCTGGGCTACGAAAAATATAAGGATATGCGCGATGAGCTGCGCACGTTACGCCAGAGCGGAATGCCGCTGACCGATCATCGCGATGCGGTGCAGGGGAACACGCTGCTGGCGCGGCACTATAAACAGGAAATGGCGAATCTGACGCAGTGGGTCAATGCGCTCGACGCGCAGCAGTTTGCCGATGCGATTAGCGGGATGGTCGATGCCCGGCGCATTGCGATCATCGGAATGCGCAACTCCTGGCCGGTGGCGCTGCACCTGCGCCAGCAGCTGCTGCAGGCGCGCGGGCAGGTACAGGTGCTGCCGCAGCCGGGACAGAGTTTAAGCGAAGAGCTGGTGGATCTGACGGCGGACGATCTGGTGGTGGTTATGGCTTTTCGCCGCCGTCCGCGCATTATTCGCCCGCTGTTGCAGCAGCTCCAGCTGCGCGGTATTCCGGTACTGCTGATTTGCGAACCGCAGGCATACAGCCTGTTTCCGCTGTCCCGCTGGCAGCTGTGCGCCCCCCTGGATAGCGTCTCGGCCTATGACAGCTACAGCTCGGTAAACAGCTTGATCAACCTGCTGGCGAATGCGTTTTTACATGAAATTCTCGATAAAGGCCGTCCGCGTATCCACGATATAGCCACCCTCTATCAGCAGCTGGACGAGCTTGAGCAACGATAATGGGGCCTCAGGCTGGTGCTTTGCTCTTTTTTGGTGCAATAAAATAGTGGGGAAATGAGCTCCGTTTTCCCACTTCTTTCCGCTATATCCTGTTTATTCTCTCTTTTCTTGCGCTTTCTGGCGTGGCCCTCTCATTTTTTGTATCTGGCACATTAGTTGCAGAAGTTTATTTAAAGAATCTTTTGTTTCATACTAACGTAACGGGTAAACATCATGAAAAAACTGCTGATCGCACTGGCCGGGGCCGCTTGTCTGTTCACGCAAATCACAGCGGCAAAAGCCGACCAGCTGCAGGATATTGAAAAGCGCGGCGTGATTCGCATTGCGGTACCGCAGGATTTCCCGCCGTTCGGTTCGGTGGGAACCGATCTCCAGCCGCAGGGCTATGACATCGATATGGCGCGTTACCTTGCCAGTCAGATGAAGCTCAAGCTGCAGCTGGTGCCGGTCACCAGCGCCAACCGGGTACCTTATCTGCAAACCGATAAAGTTGACCTAGTGATCTCCAGCCTCGGTAAGAATGCCGAGCGCGAGAAGGTGATTGATTTCAGCCGCGCCTATGCGCCGTTCTTCCTCGGCGTGTTTGGCCCGAAAGGGGCGGAGATCAAAGAGGCGGCGGCGCTGAGCGGGAAAACCATCGGCGTGACCCGCGGTGCGGTGGAAGATATGGTGCTGACCGGTATCGCGCCAAAAGAGGCGCAGATTAAACGCTACGAAGACAACAACACCACGCTGTCGGCTTATCTCTCCGGGCAGGTACAGTACGTGGCGACCGGGAACCTGGTGGTAGCGGCGATCGCCCGCCAGAATCCGGCGAAAGCGCCGGTACCGAGTTTTATGCTGAAAGATTCGCCGTGCGTGATTGGTCTGAAAAAGAATGAACCGGCGCTGAAAGCCAAAGTGGATGCGCTGATTGAGCAAGGCATCAAAGACGGTACCCTCAACGCGTTATCGCAGCAGTGGCTGAAAGCGCCGTTGCCCGCCGACTTTTCCGCATAAGGTCAGTGAATGACGGAACAACTTCATTTTTCTGCGCTCTGGCCGCACTGGCCGGAGCTGCTGGCCGGGCTGTGGGTGACTATTCAACTGACGGTCATGGCCACGATCGGCGGCCTGGCTATCGGCATTTTGGGGGCCGCCATTCGCAGCGGGCGGCCATCGTGGTTGAGTCGGATTTGGGGCGGCTATGTGGAGCTGATTCGCAACACGCCGTTCGTGGTCCAGCTGTTTTTTATCGTCTTTGGGCTGCCTAACCTCGGGCTCAAGATGACGGCGGGTGAAGCCGCGCTGCTGGCGATGGTGGTCAACCTTGGCGCCTACAGTACCGAGATTGTCCGCGCCGGGATCCAGGTGACGCCAAAAGGGCAGTGGGAGGCCGGGCGCGTGCTGGGGCTGAGCCGCACGCAGACCTTTATCCGGGTGGTATTACCGCCGGCGCTACAGCGGATTTATCCGGCGCTGGTCAGTCAGTGCATTATCGTGATGTTGGGATCGTCGGTGGTTTCTCAGGTCTCTTATGAAGAGCTGACCTTTGCCGCCAACCTGATCCAGTCGCGGACGTTTCTGAGCTTCGAGGTCTATCTGGTGACGACGGGGATCTACTTAGTGTTATCGATAACGCTGCGTCAGCTGCTGATGGCGGCAGGGCGAAAATGGCTGGGGGTGCAGGCATGATGGTCACCTTTACCGACTGGGACATTATTCGCAATCTGCTGCTGGCCGGCCGCTGGACGGTGCTGCTGTCGCTGGTGGCCTTTATCGGCGGCGCGCTGGTGACGTTGCCGCTGCTGCTGCTGCGCCTGACCGGCGGACGCCAGGTCAGACGTCTGATTCGCGGCTATATCGAACTGTTTCAGGGGACGCCGCTGCTGATGCAGCTGTTTCTGGCCTTCTTCGGCGTGGCGCTGTTCGGCATCGATGTTTCGCCGTGGACCGCTGCGTCGATGGCGCTGACCTTCTACACCAGCGCCTTTTTACTTGATATCTGGTTTGGCAGCATCCGCGCGTTGCCGAAAGGGCAGTGGGAAGCTTCGCGCTGTCTGGGCCTCAGTTTCGCCCAGACGCTGTTTCGCGTCATTGCGCCGCAGGCGCTGCGTATCGCCATTGCGCCCACCGTGGGGTTTGCGGTGCAGGTGGTGAAAGGCACCGCGCTGGCATCGATTATCGGCTTCGTCGAGCTGACCAAGGCCGGCACGATGCTGACCAACGTCACCTATCAGCCGTTTAAAGTCTTTGCGCTGGTGGCGCTGGGCTACTTCATTCTGTGCTACCCGCTGTCCCGCTACAGCCGCTATCTGGAGAATAAATTCAATGCCTCTCATCACCATTAATCAGATGCAGAAGTACTACGGCGACAACCACGTGCTGAAAGGTGTCGATCTGGACATCGAGATGGGCGAGGTGATTTCCATTATTGGCCGTAGCGGCTCGGGGAAAAGCACGCTGCTGCGCTGCATCAACGGGCTGGAAGGTTATCAGGATGGCAGCATCAAACTGGGCGGCATGACCATCACCGACCGCGATTCGCAGGCCCGCGAGATCAGCCGTTCCGTCGGGATGGTGTTCCAGAACTTTAACCTGTTTCCGCACATGACCGCGCTGGAAAACGTCATGCTGGCGCCGCGACGGGTGCTGAAAAAAAGCGCCGCCGAATGTCGTGAGCTGGCGCAGCGAATGCTGGAGAAGGTCGGTCTTGGCGATCGGCTGGACTATTATCCTTCCAGTCTCTCCGGCGGCCAGCAGCAGCGGGTGGCGATTGCCCGCGCGCTGGCGATGTCGCCAAAGGTGTTACTGTGTGACGAGATTACCTCGGCGCTGGATCCTGAACTGGTGGGTGAAGTGCTCAAGGTTCTTGAGCAGCTGGCTGCTGAGGGAATGACGCTGATTCTCGTCACCCATGAAATGAATTTTGCCCGTGAAGTGGGCGATCGGGTGGTGTTTATGCATCAGGGACGGGTCTGGGAACAGGGTGACAGTAAAACGCTGTTTGCCAACCCGCAGACCAATGAACTGAAGCAGTTTATCTCCTCCGTTCGCGGCCTGAATTAATCAAAGGACTCTAAAATGGATATCGCTCAATTTTCGCAACTCAACCCGCCGCCGCGCCTGCTGATGGGACCGGGGCCGATTAACGCCGACCCGCGCGTGCTGCGCGCCATGTCGAGTCAGCTGATTGGTCAGTACGATCCGGCGATGACCCACTATATGAATGAGGTCATGGCGCTGTATCGCGGGGTGTTCCGTACCGAAAACCGTTGGACGATGCTGGTGGACGGCACCTCGCGCGCGGGAATCGAAGCGATTCTGGTATCGGCTATTCGCCCTGGCGATAAGGTGCTGGTGCCGGTATTTGGCCGCTTCGGCCATCTGCTGTGCGAAATCGCCCGCCGCTGTCGTGCCGAGGTTCACACCATCGAGGTACCGTGGGGCGAAGTCTTCACTCCCGATCGGATTGAAGACGCCATCAAACGCGTGCGTCCGCGCCTGCTGCTGACCGTGCAGGGCGACACCTCGACCACCATGCTCCAGCCGCTGGCGGAGCTGGGCGATATCTGTCGCCGTCACGAGGTGCTGTTTTACACCGACGCGACCGCCTCGCTGGCCGGCAACGCCCTGGAGACCGATGCCTGGGGGCTGGATGCGGTGTCGGCAGGCATGCAGAAATGCCTCGGCGGCCCGTCCGGAACCTCGCCGATTACCCTCAGCGCGCGCATGGAGGAGGTGATTCGCCGCCGCAAATGCGTGGAGGAGGGCATTCGTACCGACGCCCACCTTGATGGTGTGGATGAGATGGTTTACTCCAACTACTTCGACCTCGGCATGGTGATGGACTACTGGGGGCCGGAGCGCCTGAATCACCACACCGAAGCTACATCGGCGCTGTTTGGCGCCCGCGAATGCGCGCGCCTGATCCTGCAGGAGGGGCTGGAACAGGGGATCGCCCGGCATAAGCTGCATGGCGATGCGCTGCTCAAAGGCATTCAGGCGATGGGGCTGGAGACCTTTGGCGACCTGCAACATAAGATGAACAACGTGCTCGGCGTCATGATTCCGCAGGGCATCAACGGTGACCAGGTACGGAAACTGATGCTGGAAGATTTCGGCATTGAGATCGGCACCTCCTTTGGCCCGCTGCATGGCAAAGTGTGGCGCATCGGCACTATGGGCTATAACGCGCGGAAAGATTGCGTGCTGACCACGCTCAGCGCTCTGGAGTCGGTACTGAATTACCTGAAATTCTCTACCACCCAGGGCGCGGCGATGCAGGCGGCGTGGGATCACTATTGCAGCGAGAGTGCGCGATGAATCAATCAACACGCCAGCAGGCGGAGATGATGGCGGCCGCGGAGCGGGTGATGGCCCGCGCCGATGAGCTGGCCGCGATCAGCGAAACGGCAGAAGGACTGACCCGGGTGTATCTCTCGCCGCAGCATTTGCAGGCCAATCAGCAGGTGGCGCGCTGGATGACGCAGGCGGGGATGACCGTCTGGCAGGATAGCGTCGGGAACATTTGCGGGCGCTATGAAGGCGAGCAGGAGGGGGCGCCGGCAATTCTGCTGGGGTCGCATCTGGATACGGTACGCAATGCCGGGCGCTACGACGGCATGCTGGGGGTGCTCACGGCGATTGACGTGGTGGAAAACCTGCATCAGCAGGGGCGTCGCCTGGCGAAAGCGATAGAGATTGTGGGTTTCTGCGATGAAGAAGGGACCCGTTTTGGCATCACGTTGCTGGGCAGCCGCGGCCTGACGGGAACCTGGCCAGAGAGCTGGCTGACGCAGACCGATGCCCAGGGGATCAGCGTGGCGCAGGCGATGGTGCAGGTCGGGCTTGATCCTGCGCGAGTCAGTCTGGCCGCGCGTCCGACGGCGGATATCGCTGGTTATCTGGAGCTGCACATTGAGCAGGGGCCGTGCCTTGAGCAAGCGGGGCTGGCGCTCGGGGTGGTGGAGGCGATCAACGGTGCCCGCCGCCTGAACTGCCGTTTTACCGGCGAAGCGGGCCATGCCGGAACGGTTCCGATGAGTCAGCGTCGGGATGCGCTGGCCGCCGCCGCCGAATGGATGGTCCTCATTGAGACGACAACCCGGCAGCACGGGGGAAACCTGGTGGCTACGGTGGGGACGCTGCGCTGCGCCCCGGGTGCGGTTAACGTCATTCCCGGCGAGGTGGCGCTGACGCTGGATATTCGCGGCCCGCAGGATGGTCCGCTCGACGCGCTGCTCGCCACGTTGCTGGATGCCGCGCAGGCGATAGCCGCTCGTCGCCATCTGCACTTTGCCGCCGAAGCGTTCTACCACATCGCCGCGACCGCCTGCGATCGGCGGCTACAGGCGGTGTTGACGCAAGCCGTCAGTGAGGTTCAGGGGCGCTCGCTGTCCCTGCCGAGCGGCGCCGGGCACGATGCGATCGCCATCGCCGAACGTTGGCCGGTAGGTATGCTGTTTGTGCGCTGCAAAGGCGGCGTCAGCCACCACCCGGCGGAGTCCGTGACCCGGCAGGATGTGGCGTTGGCTATTGCCGCGTTTCGCCGCGCGACCTGGGCGCTGGCCGAAAACGCATAAGTCGTCCCGCGCGGTCGCACTCGCGGCTTCTTCTGCGCCGGCGCCGCGCTGGAGGCCGCTGACCGGCGGCAGATTGACCGCAGTGAAGGGCTTTTTTTACGCGAAAGTAGCACAAAGTGCTAAATGTGCGGGTGATGAACTCTATACCATCCGCGGCACTGACCTCGTCGCCATGGATTGGTAGTCAGTTGGAATAATTCCGCGGGGTCAGTCTGCTCTTCTTGTCAAGCATCGATGACGCCTTTAACCCTCAGATAATCATCATTTTTATTCGCTGAAAATTCCCCGACTGTTATGCTACCTTGTGAAAAGATATGCTGCTGACGAGAGACATGCCGATGCTGAATTCAGATAAGAGTATTAATATACAGACGCAGTCCTCCCGTTCCGGGATGAATCTTTTCCCCGCATTACTGGTGATTATCGCCGTTTCCACATTGTGTGTCGTGATATCGAAACCATTAGGTCCCTGGGAGGTTATCTTCGCCAACGCCGGGCTGTATATTGATCTGTTAGCCTTATTGTTCCTGGTGTTTATGTTATGGATTTCGGCAAAAGTCAGAATGAGCTATGTCGCGGTAAACTGGGTGCGCTACGGGCTGTTACTCTGGATAGCCGGCGGCACCTTTGATTTAATGGACGAGATATTTGTCCAGCCGAAATGGATGGGCTATTACTGCGAAGATCTGCTCCGCCTTTCCGGCATGCTGTTGACGACTATCGGCATCTACAAAATTATCGAGCGTATTAACGTGCTGTACGTGGACGCGCGTTCTCAATCGTTAAAAGACGAGCTGACTCAACTGCCTAACCGGCGCTTTTTCATTGATACTATCCGGGAAAAACAGGGCCATCAGCTGGCGCTGATGATTCTGGATATTGATTTTTTCAAGAAGATAAATGATACCTACGGCCATCTGGTGGGCGATGAGGTGCTATTCGCGTTGGGTAAACAGCTGGCAAAATTAACCAGCGATAAAATTCTGCCTGCCCGGATTGGTGGCGAAGAGTTTGCCATTATTGTTGACGGAATGTCGGCCGAAGAGGTGCGCAATCTGGCGCAGTCCATTCTGGAGAATGTCCGCTCCATTCTGATTAATCATGATTATCCGCTGTCGGTCAGCATTGGCGTCGGCATGCGTGAAAAAGATGAAGCGCAGGATGCGTTTATTAAGAAGGTGGATGAAGCGCTCTACCAGGCTAAACATAACGGCCGCGGACGCGTCGAGTGGGCCGCATCCTGAGGCCGCTACCCCTGCTGCGCGCTGCGACAATGGCGGCGATATTCGGAAGGCGAACGTTCGGTATAGCGTTTAAACACCCGGCAAAAATAGTTGCTGTCGATAAAACCGCAGTTGTGGGCAATCTCTTTGACTTTTAAGTCGTAACCCCGCAGCAGCTTTTTGGCCTGCTCCAGCCGGACGCGGGTCAGGTATTCGTTAAAGCCGACGGAACCCGATTTCTGAAAAATGTGCGACAGGTAGTTTGGGGTGATATGAAAACGTTTCGCCACCGATTCGCGGGTTAACGGCTGGCTGAGATTCTCCTCCAGATAATCCTGTACCGCCATAAACAGATCGCGGCTGCGGCTGACCCGCATCTCCAGGCCGACCAGCTGTTCAAGGCAGTGGCTCAGCAGCGCCGACACCACAAGCCGGGCGGTGACCGGGTCTGGCTGCAGACAGATTTCGTTCAGCGCCAGCAGCAGATAAGAGCCCACGCGCGGCCCCAGGCGGGCGACGCTTTGTTTCTCCGTTCGCAGCCGTTTACCGTCCCAGTGCTGGATGCAAAACCCCAGCTTTTGTCTGCCAAATAAAATACTTAAGGTCGATGCCTGACCGGTCCACTGCGGGCAGGTCCACTTTCCCGCCTGGACATAAAGCACCTGCGATGTTGACAGCACCATATCGGACAAGGGTAAACCGTTCTCCTGCAGCTCGCCCTCCAGCACAATCTCCAGACGCGGAAACGCGACCTGATAGGCCAGTTCCGGGACAGAAATATCCGGTTCCGGGAACCTGACCAGCAGCCTGTCCTTCTGATTGACCAGACGATTTAAAATATCCGGCAGATCTTCAATCATCCCTTCACCCCGAGAGCGAACTATTATCCTGTTGAATATAATCTATTTAATATCCGCAGATCTCTTTTAGTTCGCCCGATTGAGCGCGCAGAGCCAGCCTGCGGCCACCTGAGTCTCAGAGTTTGACGATCATCACACTTTGCCTCCCCGCGTACGGATGTCCAGTTTTTCGTAGCAATCGCCTCATGTATTTCCCCTGGCCGACGATTAGAGTTTATTTCGTGTTATCGAAAGGTTAAGGAAAGGAAATATGGAACATCAATCTGCTGTCTATCTGGATGCCCTCGGCGCCAACATCGCCTTATCCGACAAAATGAAACAGGAGCTGGATACGCTTGGCTACACCGTGGTGCATCATCTGGCCGACCCGGCGTGGCTGGCGGCGATGCGCGAGCTCATCGATACGCTTGTCGAGAGCGAAGGGGATAACCTGGCCATGGAACACCATCAGGAGGCGACCGCGACGCGCATTGCCAACCTGGTGAATAAAGGGGTGATTTGGGAGAAGGTGTGGTCCCATCCGCTGGTGCTGTCGGCCTGCCGCTATATTTTTCAGGGCGACTTTAAAGTGTCCAGCCTGAATGCGCGCGAGGCGCTGGTTAACGGCGGCCATCAGCCGCTACATGCCGACTGGAAAAAACCGCGTCCCGATTTTCCCAAAGTGCATCTGGTGAATACCATTTGGGCAATCGATGATTTGAGTGCTGAGAATGGCGCCCCGCGAATTATTCCCGGTACGCATCTGCGCCCGGAGCTGCCCGAGGAGGTCCTGAGCGACCCTGAACTGCCGCACCCGGATGAGGTGGTGTTTGCCGCCCCGGCGGGGAGCGTAATGATTTATAACGCACATACCTGGCACGGCGGAACCTGTAATACCACCGGCAGCAGAAGACGGGTGCTGCACGGTTTATACATTGACCGCCAGGACAGCGCGCAGCAGGACCAGCGGCGCTGGTTAAAGCCGGAAACCGCCAGTCGCCTGACGCCGGCGCAAAAATGGCTGCTGGATGTGGAGTAAGCCCGGGCGTCCATTTTTTGCCAGATGGCGGCGGGATAAATTATTTGCCTGGGCTACGGCCCGGCATCCCTTGTCGGTTCGGTATCAGGTAGCCCCGGTAAGCGCAGCGCCACCGGGGAGAGGTTCCCGGGCGGCGGGATAAATTATTTGCCCGGGCTACGGCCCGGCATCCCTTGTCGGTTCGGTATCAGCTAGCCCCGGTAAGCGCAGCGTCACCGGGGAGGTTCCCGGGCGGCGGGATAGATTATTTGCCCGGGCTACGGCCCGGCATCCCTTGTCGTCCCGGCGGCGCGGCTCTGCTGTCCGGGCGACAAACCGGCAGACGATAGCGGTTCGTCGTTCCTGAGAAGCAGTGGAATGCGCCAGCCCGCTCTCAGGGGATCTCTAAATAGACGACCGGCTTTTTCATGATGCTTTTTACCGCTTCAGCGATCTGCTGCGGATGGAGTAAAAACGTTTTGATGCTGGTTTTAATCGTGCGCTGGCCGCAAAAGCGCCTGGCGTCGTCGATTTCAATATCCGTAACCAGCAGGACGACATCGGCCCCGGCAATATCGTCGGGGGTAATTTTATTTTCAATCCCCAGCGCGCCCTGGGTTTCGATTTTGATCTGCCACTTTTCGTGGTGGCCGACTTTTTGTAACCGCTCCGCCGCCATATAGGTATGGGCCACGCCGCTCACGCAGGCCGTGACCGCAACGATCTTGAGATCCATAGCATCCTCCGGGCATTAGCCACCGACAGTTACGCGAAAACCAGCTTGTTCAGCCATGAGAGTGAATCGGTTAATCTCTGCTGCCGATGGCGCTCCGACCTTTGCCATCGCCCATCTCTTGCCCAACAGCGAGTATTTCGGTTCGCCATAGTGGTGAAACGGCAGCAGGTGAATGTCAGGCAGCGCAAACGGCGCCAGGAAGGAGAGAATCTGGCTGAAGTTCTTTTCACACAGGGTAAAGCCGGGAATGAGCGGCACTCTGGGAATGACGTGAACGCCATTTTCCACCAGCCGGCTGAAATTTTCCAGCACCCGGGGGAGATTCATGGCGAGCTGTTCTCTGGCCTGCCCGGGATCCATCATTTTCAGATCAAACAGCACTTCGTCGCACGCCTGGGCAAGAGGGTAAACGCGGCTGAAGGCGGCGTCGCCCGCCGTTTCTATCGCCGTGTGGATCCCCCACTGGCGCAACGCGCGTAAGAAACGGGTGGCAAACCCGGCCTGCATCAACACCTCTCCACCCGATAGCGTGACGCCGCCGCCCGAGGCACGAAAAAAGATCTCATCTTTCAGAACCTCTTTGAGCAAAGCTTCCTGAGTGACATCGCGGCCAATCTGCTCCCATGCGCCGGAAGGGCACTCTTCGACGTCCTGCTGGCAGCGAGCGCAGTGGAGACACCGGCTTTCCCGGCGCACGGTTTCAATTTGGGGGGAGAGGGATTCCGGGTTGGCACACCACGGGCAGGTATGCGGGCAACCTTTAAAAAAGACGACGGTTCTGATCCCCTGGCCATCGTTCAGCGAGTAGCGCTGGAGATTGAAAATGCGCGCCCGGTCGGCGCGCGTCTCGATAACGTCACAGTTGATGCGTGGTGCGGTGGATAATGTCATCCTGGATCTCCTTCGATAACTCCACAAAGAAGGCGCTGTAGCCCGCGACGCGTACCACCAGGCCAGCGAAATCCTGAGGGCGCTGCTGCGCTTCGCGCAGCGTCTGTGCGTTGACCACGTTAAACTGGATATGCTGTAGCTTCAGGCTGGTGAAAGCCTGTAAGAAATCAGCCAGCTTGTTGAGCCCGCTCTCTCCGCTCAGGGTCGCCGGGGTGAACTTCACGTTCAGCAGCGTGCCGTTGGAGAGCAGGTAGTTATCCAGCTTGCTGACCGATTTCAGGACCGCCGTTGGCCCCTGAGAATCCTGGCCGACCATCGGCGACAGACCGCCATCGGCTAACTGCTCGCCGGCCAGGCGGCCATCCGGCGTTGCGCCGACCACCGAGCCGAGCGGAACGTGCGCCGAGACGGTATAGGAACCGGGGGTGAAGTGCCCGCCGCGCGGGTTGCGGTACTGCTCAACCTCTTTACAGTAAAAGCGCAGCAGGTCGGCGCTGATATTGTCTACCTCGTCGATATCGTTGCCATATTTTTCAAAGCGGTGAACCAGTCGGGCGCGGATTTTCTCGCCTTCCGGCGTCTGGAAATTGGCCTTGAGGACCTGAATCAGCTCGTCGTAGCTCATGCGCTGCTGCTCGAAGACCATCCCCTTGAGCGCATGCAGGGAGTCGCTGAGATTGGCGATACCAATTCCCTGAACGCCGGAGAAGTTGTAGCGCGCGCCGCCTTCGGTGATGTCCTTTCCGTGCAACACGCAATCCTGAATAAACGAAGAGAGCAGGGGAACCGGCGCCTGATCCCGGTGGCCGAGGTCGCAAATGTTGCTGCCTTCGACCATCAGCCTGATGTAGTAGCGGATTTTCTCGCGGATCTGCTGAATCAGCCCGTCCCAGCTGATATCGGGGTTACCTTCGTTCTCCAGCATCACGATCTCCATGACCTTCAGCAGGTTGAACATCGCAATATCGTGCAGCCCATAGGTGCGGCCGGGGATAGAGAGTTCGACGCAGCCGACGACGGCATAATCCCGCGCATCCTCCAGCGAGACGCCGCGGTTGAGAAAGGCCGGAACCACCACTTCGTCGTTGAAAATTTGTGGGATCCCGGTACCTAAGCGGATGGTTTCCGCCGTTTTGTGCAGGAACGGGCGGTCGATCAGTTCGTTGACGCGCACGCCGAGATTGGGCTGCGGCAGACGGACGTTCTGGTAGGCATCCAGCGCGAGAAAGGAGAGCACGTTTACCGCGCTGCGTCCGGTCTCACTCAGGCCGCCGAGCAAGGCGGTATAGCCCGTCGGAAAGCCGGCAAAGTAGCGGGCGCTGCTGGATGAGCGCAGCAGGACAATATCGTTGCACTTGACCCACAGCGATTCCAGCAGCGTTTTCAGCAACGCGGGATCCTCGCCACGGGTTAACGACGCCTGATAAAACGGCAGCATATACTGGTCAAAACGGCCAAGCGAAATCGAACTGGCGTTGGACTCGTACTGCAGAATGATGTTCATGTACCAGAACAGCTGGCAGGCCTGCCAGAAATCTTCCGGGCGATGCGCGGCGTTATGGCGCGAATGAGCGGCAATCGTCTCCAGCTCCTGGCGTCGCTGCGGATCGTCGCAGCGGCGGGCCATGTCAGCGGCGAGGGTGGCGTAACGCAAAATGTGGCGCTGCGAGGCCGCCAGTAAAATCAGCACCGCCTGATAAAAATCGTTCTCCGGATGCTGTCGGGCCAGACTTTTCATTTCCGTCGCCAGCGCCGCCAGTCCTTTATTCAGCAGGCGGGGATAATCGATAATGATGTGCCCCTGGCCCTTGTCGGTCTGGTTGATGCTGAAAATCTGCGTGCCTACCGCCGCTTTCACCTCGTCGGTCATCTGGGCGTTAATAACATCTTTCATCGAGCGTTTTTCCCAGTACGGGAACAGCGCTTCACGGTAGATGCGCTTGTCTTCATCGCTGATGGCGAAGCGATCCTGCGGGCGAACCGGGAACCGATCCAGCTCGTTAAGCAACCAGTAGGGGTCCATCTCGGGCGAGACGATGCCGGCGCGCGGTTTGATTGTCCGGTTGCCGGCGATCAGTTCATCATCACGAATCGAAATCTGTACATGGTCAAGGATCCAGGCGGTGGCCTTCGCCCGACGAATCATCGTCGGCTCCCCCTCGGTGCGTTTGTGGCTTTCGGTATAGAGCAGGGCGCGTTCGAGCGAGATTTCCCGCGGGTGAGCGAACAGGCCCGCTATTAAGCGTTGGGTACGATTGGTCATGACAAACTCCATGTGAACGCCCTCTCCACGCGCGGATTGAGGCAATTCGCGACGCGCGTTGCGCACGGACTGCCGGTCACTATGACGCTCGTGGAGCGGGGCGCTGAGTCTTGCGCAGCGTCGCTGCGCGCGACGGTATTCAGGCTTTCTGCGAAAGATGGCTGTCGATTTTGTTCATAATGGCGTCAGCCCGCTTCACGGCATCGCTGATATTGACGCGAACGATGGTTTTACCGGCAAACCGCTCTTCACTCTTGATGCCGATATCTTTGGTCAGAATCACGATATCGGCGCTGGCGACATCGTCTGCCGACAGCTCATTTTCAATACCGATGGAGCCCTGGGTCTCCACCTTGACCTGCCAGCCTTTGGCTGTGGCGGCGCTCTCCAGCGACTCCGCTGCCATGTAGGTGTGTGCGACGCCGGACGGGCAGGCGGTAACGGCGATAATCCTGGTCATAAACTATTCCTTCTGCGGTTTCAGTTAATTTCGAAATCAAGATCCAGTTCGTCATCGGCTTTGGCTTCTGACGCTTTCTTCCTGGTGAGGGCTTTAAGCACGATGACGCAGGCGGCGCTGACCAATGCCCCGACCAGCAGGCCGATGATGAACCCGCCTTTACCCTGAACCACCGGCAGGACAATCAGTCCGCCCCAGCCGGCGTAGCACTGAACGCCGAGCAGGGCGGTCGTCGCGCAGCCGCTGGCGGCGCCAATCATGATCGACGGGATGACGCGCAGCGGGTCGGCGGCCGCGAAGGGGATGGCGCCTTCCGACACGCCAACGCAGCCCATGACCAGCGCGGCTTTGCCCGCTTCTCGCTCCTCTGGCGTGAAGTATTTGCGACCCACCAGCGTCGCCAGACCCATGCCCAGCGGCGGAATGGCGATCCCGACGGCGGCGATAGCCACCACGCTATAAACCCCCTGGGAGACGCAAATCAGCATGAAGGCGTAGGCCACTTTATTGACCGGCCCCCCCATGTCGAAGGCCAGCATCAGCCCCATGATGATGGCGAGAAGCACGATGCTGCCCTCGCGCATGCCCTGTAGCCAGGTTGTCAGACCGGCGGTGAGCGCGCCGATAGGTTCACCCAGCCCCCACATCATGATCCCGGCCGTAATAAAAGTGCCGATAATGGGGATAACAAAAATGGGCATCACGGAGCGCAGCACTTTGTGGACAGGGATTTTCTTCAGGTAGTAAACCACCAGGCCGCCGATCATCCCGGCGATCAGTGCGCCGAAAAAACCGGCGCCAAAACTGTTGCCGACCCACGCGCCAATGGCGCACGGGGCCAGCGCCGCGCGGTCAGAAATGGAGTAGCCGATATAGGCCGCCAGAAAAGGCACCATCAGGGTCAGTCCGGCGACGCCAATATCAAACAGTTTTTTCAGGTTGGGATCCGTCGCGCCATCGGGCACGGCGCCTTTGCCGTATAGCATGACCGAGACGGCGAGGAGGATCCCGCCGGAGACCACAAAGGGGATCATATGTGAGACGCCGGTCATGAGATGCTGGCGTGTATTTTTTAGTATTTGCACCAGTTCGTTCATTGCTTGCTCCTGAGCGCGCTAACGCTCGTGACAGTATTGTTGCTTCAACAGTAGGAAAATGGCGGGGGAGAAAACAGTAGAGAAAAAGTGCATTTACTGGATATTTGTAAGGTGCGCGTGAAATTGCGATCCACCTCAAATCTTAGGTGTTATGGGGGAATGTTGCGAGCAAACGAGAGAATTGTGAGCCGGAACAGAAAAAAGATCTCTGTGTACAATTTTCCAGTAATTCACTCTTTTCTCGCGTAGTTCCTGCGGCGCGCTTTCTTTACCGTTGAGGTAATGATGTCTTGCTCAGGAGAAAGCCAATGGCCCAGGTTATTAAATTCCGTTGTGATTTGCCAAATGGCGTCCACGCCCGTCCGGCTAGTCTGGTAGAAACGCTATGCAATACCTTTTTGTCTTCTGTTGACTGGTGGAATACGCGCAGCGACCTGCGCGGCAATGCGAAAAGCGCGCTGGCTATTATTGCCACCAACACAATACAGGGCGACGAGTGCCAGTTAATTATCCGCGGTGAGGATGAGCAGCGGGCGCTTGCTGCCCTGTCGGCATTTATTCAGGATGAATTTCCGCACTGCGATACGCCGTTGCCGGCGGCGGAAAGTCCAGAGGTACAGCCGGTTCCGGAATCGCTGTCGCGGCTGAATCCCATCCTGTTGCACGGGCGGCCAGTGTGTGCCGGGAGCGCCGGGGGCACGCTCACCCGGCTGAAATCTTTCGATCTGCGCGACCCGGGCCCGCTGCCCGCTGCCGGGAATGTTGAGCACGAGCAGGCGCTGCTGGATCAAGGTTTGCTGCTGCTGGTTAAAAATATCGAGCTGCGGCTGCTGGATAACGACGGAACCGCCGGCGCCATTCTGGAGGCGCATCGTTCGCTGGCGACGGATGCTTCTCTACGCCAGCATCTGCTTGGCGGGCTGCTGACCGGCCTGAGCTGCGCCCAGGCGATCGTCGCCAGCGGCGAGCACTTCTGCGCTCAGTTCCACGACTCCGGCAACCGCTATTTACAGGAGCGGGTGCTGGACATCCGCGATGTCTGCTTCCAGCTTCTGCAGCATATCTACGGCGAGTCCCGCTTCCCGGCTCCGGGTAAGCTGACCGTCCCGGCGATTTGTCTTGCCGATGAGTTAACGCCCAGCCAGTTTCTTGAGCTGGATAAAACGCTGCTGAAAGGCCTGCTGCTGAGCGGCGGCGGGACCACTTCGCATACCGTGATTCTGGCGCGTTCGTTTAATATTCCGACTCTGGTCGGCGTGGAGATGGCGGCGCTGCAGCCGTGGGTGGGGCAACCGGTATATATCGACGGCAATGCCGGGCTGGTGGCGGTTAACCCGGATGAGGCGGTGACGCGCTACTACCAGCAGGAGGCCTGGGCCGCGGCGCAGTTACGTCGTCAGCAGCAGGCGTGGTTTGATAAAGACGGGGTCACAAAAGATGGCCTGCGTCTGGAGGTGGCGGCCAATATTGCCCACTCCGTTGAAGCCGCCGCGGCGTTTGGCAACGGCGCGCAGGCGGTGGGCCTGTTCCGTACCGAAATGCTGTATATGGACCGGCCCGGCGCGCCGTCTGAAGATGAACTGTATAATATTTTTTGCCAGGCGCTGGAACCGGCGAAGGGCCGCAGCATTATTATTCGCACCATGGATATCGGAGGCGATAAGCCGGTGGCCTATCTCAATATCCCGGCGGAAAACAACCCCTTCCTCGGCTATCGCGCGGTGCGAATTTACGAAGAGTACCAGACGCTGTTCCGCACGCAGCTCAGGGCGATTCTGCGCGCCTCGGCGCACGGCTCGTTGAAAATTATGATTCCGATGATCTCCTCGATGGAGGAGATTCTGTGGGTGAAAGAAAGGCTGGCCGAAGCCAGGCAATCCCTGCGCGATGAACATATTCCGTTCGATGAGAAGATCCCGTTTGGCATCATGCTGGAAGTGCCGTCGGTGATGTTTATCATCGACCAGTGCTGTGAAGAGATCGATTTTTTCAGTATTGGCAGCAATGACCTGACGCAGTATCTGCTGGCGGTGGATCGTGATAACAGCAAAGTCACGCGCCACTACAACAGCCTCAACCCGGCTTTTTTGCGCGCGCTGGACTACGCCGTGCAGGCGGTACATCGGCAGGGGAAATGGATTGGTCTGTGCGGTGAACTGGGGGCGAAAGGCTCGGTGCTGCCGCTGCTGGTGGGACTTGGGCTGGATGAACTGAGCATGAGCGCGCCGGCGATTCCGGCGACGAAAGCGCGTCTGGCCCGGCTGGATAGTCGGGCCTGTCGCCAGCTGCTGAACCAGGCTATGCAGTGTCGCACCTCGCTGGAGGTGGAACATTTATTAGCTCAGTTCCGCATGGCCCAGCAGGACGCGCCGCTGATTACCACGCAGTGCATTACCTTAAACAGCGACTGGCGCAGTAAAGAAGAGGTGCTGAAAGGCATGACCGACAATCTGCTGCTGGCGGGGCGTTGCCGCTACCCGCGTAAGCTGGAGGCCGATCTCTGGGCGCGCGAAGCGGTATTTTCCACCGGGCTGGGCTTCAGCTTTGCCATTCCGCACAGCAAGTCGGAACATATTGAGCAGTCCACCATCAGCGTGGCTCGCCTGGCCCGGCCGGTGGCGTGGGGAGAGGACGAAGCGCAATTTGTGATTATGCTGACGCTGAACAAACATGCCGCCGGGGATCAGCATATGCGCATCTTCTCTCGTCTGGCGCGGCGCATTATGCACGAGGCGTTTCGTCACGCGCTGGTCACCGCCGACAGCAGCGAGGCCATCGCCGGGTTATTGCAGCGCGAGCTGGAGCTGTAGTTTCTCCGGCGGAACGGTGCCGCCGGAGAGGCAGGTTAGCGCAAAATCGCCTGGCAGATGGCTTCGCTGACCTGCCGGGTCGAGGCATCCCCCTTCATATCCGGCGTTTTCGGCCCGCTGGCGATAACCTGCTCAATAGCCTGTAAAATACCGTCATGGGCGGCCTGATAACGCGCATCGCCGGCGCCGAGGAAATCCAGCATCATGGCGCCCGCCCAGATAGTCGCTATCGGGTTGGCGATGTTCTGACCGTAAATATCCGGCGCTGAGCCGTGGACCGGCTCGAACAGAGACGGGAAGGTACGCTCCGGATTCAGGTTCGCCGACGGGGCGATGCCAATGGTACCGGTACAGGCCGGGCCAAGATCGGAGAGGATATCGCCGAACAGATTTGAGCCGACGACCACGTCGAAGCGTTCCGGCTGGAGGACGAAGCGGGCGCACAGAATATCGATATGCTGTTTGTCCCAGCGGATCTCAGGATACTCCCGGGCCATGGCTTCTACGCGCTCATCCCAGTAAGGCATGCTGATGGCCAGCCCGTTGGATTTGGTGGCGGAGGTCAGGGTTTTACGCGGGCGGCTTTGCGCCAGTTCAAACGCGTAGCGCAGGATCCGGTCTACGCCGCGGCGGGTGAAGACCGACTCCTGAATCACCATCTCATACTCGGTCCCGGGATTCACGCGTCCGCCGAGCGAGGAGTATTCCCCTTCGGTATTCTCCCGCACCACGTAGAAATCAATATCGCCGGCTTTTTTACCCGCCAGCGGGCAGGGAACGCCGGGGAACAGGCGCACCGGACGCAGGTTGACGTACTGATCGAACTCGCGGCGAAACTTGAGCAGCGAGCCCCACAGTGAGACGTGATCCGCTACGGTGTCGGGCCAGCCGACGGCGCCAAAATAGAGAGCATCAAAGGTTTTGAGCTGCTCATGCCAGTCGTCGGGCATCATTTTACCGTGGCGGACATAATAGTCGCAGCTGGCCCATTCAATCTGTTCAAAGCTTAATGACAAATCCCAGCGTTCAGCCGCGGCTTGTAAGACGCGAATACCTTCAGGCAGCACTTCTTTACCTATCCCGTCTCCTGGGATGGCGGCAATACGACAGCTTTTCTTCATACCGGTTCTCACTTATCAGCGATGAAAATTGACTTCCTTTCTATCCTATAATTGACTGGTTCATAATTAATCACGCTAACTGGTGAAACATAAAACACAGTTCATGAATAATCTGCCGCTGCTAAATGATTTACGCGTGTTTATGCTGGTAGCCCGCCGCGCCGGTTTTGCCTCTGCCGCCGAAGAGCTCGGCGTTTCGCCCGCCTTTGTCAGCAAGCGCATTTCTTTGCTTGAGCAGACGCTGAATGTGCTGCTGCTGCACCGCACTACCCGTCGGGTCACGATAACCGAAGAGGGCGAGCGCATCTACGAATGGGCGCAGCGCATTTTGCAGGACGTCGACCAAATGATGGATGAGCTGTCCGATGTGCGTCAGGTGCCGCAGGGTACGCTGCGGATTATCAGCAGCTTTGGTTTTGGCCGCCGGGTGGTGGCGCCGGCGCTGTCGGCGCTGTCGCGTCAGTATCCGCAGCTGGAGCTGCGGTTTGATGTTGAAGACCGGCTGGTCGACCTGGTGAATGAAGGCGTCGATCTCGATATTCGCGTGGGTGATGATATTGCCCCCAATCTGATTGCCCGCAAACTGGCGACCAACCAGCGGATTCTCTGCGCTTCACCGGCGTTTCTGGCCCGCTATCCGCAGCCCAGGCAGCTCAGCGATCTGGCGACCTTGCCCTGTCTGGTGATTAAAGAGCGCGATCGACCGTTTGGCGTCTGGCAGCTCCACGGTAAAGAGGGGGAGCAGGCGATTAAGGTGACCGGCCCGCTCGCCTCTAACCACGGGGAGATCGTGCATCAGTGGTGTCTTGACGGGCAGGGGATCTCGCTACGCTCGTGGTGGGATGTCAGTGACAATATCGCCAGCGGTCACCTGGTGCATCTGCTGCCGGAATACTCTCAGCCGGCTAACATCTGGGCGGTGTATGTGTCGCGGCTGGCGACTTCGGCGAAAATTCGGGCCACGGTGGAGTTTTTACGCCACTACTTTCAGCAGCACTATCCGCAGCAATGCGTTGTGAGCCGCGAAACCTGATGCGCAAGATGAGAACACCACCGGCGTTGGCTGCCGGTGGTGCGGACGGCGTTAACGCCGCCGGGCGTTGGCTCAAACAACGGCGCGCCGGGCGCCGGATCAACGCACCCGGCGGCTGTTGTTCCAGGCGGCGTAGCGGCTCACACGCCGAGGCGGTCGCGCAAGCTGTAGTACGCCGCGCCCATTGCGGTAAACGGAATGCGTAAGCTGCGCCCGCCCGGGAACGGGTAGTGGGGCAGGTTCGCAAAGGCGTCGAAGCGCTCGGCATCCCCGCGCAGCAGCTCGGAGATCAGCCGCCCGGCGAGATGGGTACAGGTGACGCCGTGGCCGCTGTAACCCTGCATATAGTAGATGTTGTTGTCCAGGCGTCCGAACTGCGGCATCCTCGAAAGCGTCAGCAGGAAGTTGCCGGTCCAGCGATAATCGATTTTCACCCCTTTCAGCTGCGGGAAAGTCTTCAGCAGTTTCGGCATGATCAGCCGTTCAACGTCGTCCGGATCGCGGGCGCCGTAGACGACGCCGCCGCCGTACAACAGGCGGTTATCGCCGGTCAGACGGTAGTAGTCCAGCAGGTAGTTGCAGTCTTCCACGCAGTAATTTTTCGGGATCAGCGAACGGGCGACGTCGTCGGACAGCGGCTCGGTGGTGACGACCTGGGTACCGCACGGCATACTGCGTTTGGCCAGCTCCGGCTCCACTTTGTCGCCAAGGTAGGCGTTTCCGGCGACGATCACGTAGCGTGCGGTCACCTGGCCTTTGGCGGTGCTCACCACCGCCGGGCTGGTGTGCTGGATGCGGATGACCGGCGATTGTTCATAAATCCGACCGCCGTTCAGACGAATGGCATCCGCTTCGCCGATGGCCAGATTCAGGGGATGAATATGACCACTGCTATGATCGAGCAGGGCGCCGGTATAACGATCGCTGTTGACCTCACGGCGGATGGCATTGGCATCCAGCAGCTCCAGCTGGTTGTTACCGTAGCGCTGCCAGTTGGCTTTCTGCTCTTCCAGAGTTTCCAGCTGTTTGTGGTTCATCGCCACAAACAGGCCGCCGGGGCGATAGTCGCACTGAATCTGATAGCGCTGGATACGTTCGCGGATGATCTCGCCACCTTCAAACATCATGCTGCCGAGCATTCTTGCCGCGTCCGGTCCGTAGGTTTTTTCAATGACGTCAATATCGCGGCTATAGGAGTTAACCAACTGGCCGCCGTTGCGTCCGCTGGCGCCAAAGCCAATTCGGGCGCTTTCCAGCAGCACCACGTCGTAGCCCATTTCGGCAAGATGTAGGGCGGAAGAGAGGCCGGTGTAGCCGCCGCCGACGACGCAGACGTCGCAGCTGATGGATTCGCTCAGCGTCGGAAACGGTGCGTATTTGTTGGCGCTGGCGGCGTAATAACTGGTGGTATGTTCGGTCATGATTAAGACTCCAGAGTCATCCAGATCGTTTTCAGTTCGGTGAATTTTTCCAGCGCGTGCAGAGACTTATCGCGTCCGTTGCCGCTTTGTTTATAGCCGCCAAACGGGACGGTCATATCACCATCGTTATAGTTGTTCACAAAAACGGAGCCCGCTTTCAGGCGGCGGCTCATGCGGTGGGCGCGGGAAAGATCGCGGGTCCAGACCGCTGCGCCCAGGCCGTAATGGCTGTCGTTGGCAAGCCGCAGTGCCTCTGCTTCTGAGGTGAAGCGGGTGACCACCAGTACCGGGCCGAAAATCTCTTCCCGACTCAGGGGAGAGGCCGGATCGACATCAACGAAAATGGTCGGGCCGACGGCGGCCGGCCACGGATTTTTCCGGCCATCGAGCAGTAAGGTGCTGTGACTTTCTCCCACGCGGATAAAACTGTGGACGCTGTCGGCATGGGTGTTATCAATCAACATGCCCATGGTGGTGTTGGGGTCGAGCGGGTTGCCCGGCTGCCAGAGGCGAGCCTGCTCCTGCAGACGGCTGAGGAACTCATCGGCAATGCTCTCTTCAACCAGCAGGCGGGTACCGGCGATGCACACCTGGCCCTGGTTGTAAAAGATGCCGCCGGCGGTGGCGTTGACCGCTTTTTGCAGATCCGGGCAGTCGGCAAAGACGATATTGGCGCTTTTCCCCCCCGCTTCCAGCCAGACGCGCTTCATGTTGCTGTCGCCGGCATCTTTTAACAGCTGTTTGCCGGTGCGGGTAGAGCCGGTAAAGGTGATGACCTCAACGTCCGGGTGCAGCGACAGGGCCTGGCCCGCCTCGTGGCCAAACCCGCTGATCACGTTCAGCACGCCGTCCGGCAGCCCGGCTTCTTTCGCCAGGCCAGCAAGGCGCAGGGCGGTGAGCGGTGATTTTTCAGACGGTTTAAGCACGATGCTATTGCCGGTGGCCAGCGCCGGGCCGAGTTTCCAGCAGGCCAGCAGCAGCGGGAAATTCCACGGGACCACGGCGGCAATCACGCCTACCGGCTCACGGACGATCATCGCCAGTTCATTGACGCCGGTAGGGGCGACTTCGCCATACACTTTGTCGATGGCTTCCGCATACCAGCGGATCGCCCGCGCCGCGCCGGGGATATCGTCGCGCAGGCTGTGGCGGATCGGCTTTCCGGTATCGAGCGTCTCCAGCAGCGCCAGCTCTTCACGGTGGCTTTCCATCAGGTCCGCCAGCTTATTGAGCACCGCTTTACGCTGCGCGGGTGAGGTCTGCGACCAGTCGCCGCGTTCAAAAACGCGGCGCGCGGCCTGAACAGCGAGGTCGACGTCGGCCTTTTTACCGCGGGCGACATGCGCCAGAGTTTGCTGGGCGGCAGGGTCGATGGTTTCAAACGTGGTATTATCGACAGCAGAGCAGTATTCGCCATTAATAAATAACCGCGTTTCAATCTCCATGCTTTTCGCTTTATCCTGCCACCAGGCCAGATGTTTGAAATCCATATAAGACTCCTTAATCACATAATCGAATAGTGGGCATTTCAGACAGCACAGGGCGCAGGGCGTCCCCGGAGTCAGATACCGTCTTTCGCGCGTTTTATTTGCGCGTATTATTGAGGCCAGCAGGAAATAAGATTCCGCACTACGCTGCGTATTATTTGCGTGTTCTTCGCTCCGCCGGAAACAGGGCATCCGACGGAGCAGGCCAGAAGAAAGCCTGAAACCTGCTCAGGCTAAAAAATCAGAATGTGGTGGGAGTATGGGCACTGATAATTCGGCAAATGCCGGCCGAAGTATTGCTGAAACTGTGCGGTATGCCGGTATTTATGGCATAGCTTTGCCCAGCCACCAGATGATACGACTGACCATTTATGACCAGTACGACTTCACCTTCCAGTATGGTGCCAATTTCCTCACCTTGATGTTTGATCCTCTCCCCGGTTGTGGTTCCAGGCTGGTAAGTTTCAAAAATCATCGCCAGCGTACGGTTCGGATTTCCGTTATGCACCAGCTTCATCGAAACCCCCTGACTGCCGATTTCGATAAGGTCATCCTGATTAATAACCACCTGCGGTTCATCAGGTTTTTCTGGTTCAGAAAAGAATTCCGAGAGCGACAGCCCATAAACTTTCAGCAGCTTTTGCAGCGTACTGATGGCAGGACTGACTTTGTCCTGTTCTATGGTACTGATGGCACTATGTGTTAACCCAGACAGTTCGGCGGCACGACGTTGTGAGAGACCCAGCTGTTGGCGGATCTCTGACAGACGTTTTCCTGGCGCCAGTCCGTCATCGCTCATATTTGCATTTCCTTAACTGTAATGGTCAGAGTCGCGGCTTTTCAGCCATGCGCTTCTGACAGGCGGTGATAAAACCTTCAAACAACAAACGCGACAGGGCGTATTCACTACTGTTCCATTCCGGATGCCACTGTACCCCCAGCGCGAAGGGGTGGTCATTAACGCTGACCGCTTCTGCCAGCCCATCGGAAGAACGGGCTTCGACGCGCAGACGCGAGCTTAATGTCTTTGCTCCCTGCCCATGTAGCGAGTTTACCCAAAACGTGTTGCAGCCCGGTATTAACTGAGAAAGTAATCCTCCTTGCTGAACCTGTACTTCGTGAGACGGCGCATATTGCTGCTCAACCGGCAGTTCCGGATCTTCGCGATGTTCGAGGAGCTCCGGCTGCTCGAAAAGACGACGATACAGAGTCCCACCGGTGGCGACAACCAGTTCCTGTAACCCACGGCAGATGGCGAAAATGGGGATGCGCCTTTCGAGCGCGGCGTTAATCAGTGCCATGCTCAGAAGATCACGCCCGGGATCGGCGTCAGGCTCATCGCCGTTTTCACCATAAAGGTGCGGCTGCACATTGCTGGGGCTGCCCGGCAGGTAAATTCCGTCCAGTTGAGGTAACAACGCGGCAAGCAGTTCCGGTTCAGCCAGCGCATGCGGCAGGGCAATCGGTAATCCACCGGCGTTAATTATTGCATTCAGGTATTTTTCTTGCAGGGTCTGGGTCTGGTGACCCTTCAGCCTGTTTCTGCACATCACGACACCAATAACTGGCTTGTACATTATATTTTCCATGATCGCCCTCACAAAGTGGACTAAATTATGACCATTTAGCGCTTGAAATGGTCATATCGTTCAATATTTTCTCAATCTAGCAGTGAGAATTGCCGTTTGCAAACTTAATTTAACATTTGACAAACATTTTGTTTGCATACACATTCGAAGAGTGGACATTATATTTAACGGCAAGAAAGCCCGGCTCCGAAACCAACACAACGGCGGTGAATGATGGAAACCAATATTGTAGAAGTTGAGAATTTTGTTCAGCAGTCAGAAGAGAGACGGGGCAGCGCATTCACCTGGGAAGTGAAGCGCTACCTTGAGCAGTATCCGAATACGCAGTATGTCGATGTGCTGCTGACCGATCTGAACGGCTGTTTCCGCGGGAAGCGCATCCCGGTCTCCAGCCTGAGCAAACTGGAAAAAGGGTGCTACTTCCCGGCCTCCGTTTTTGCCATGGATATTCTGGGAAATGTGGTAGAAGAGGCCGGTCTCGGCCAGGAGATGGGGGAACCGGACTGCACCTGCGTACCGGTACCGGGTACCTTAACGCCTTCTGCTGCCGACCCGGCATTTATCGCGCAGCTGCAGCTGACCATGGTTGATGAAGATGGCGCTCCCTTTGACGTTGAGCCGCGGAACGTTCTCAATCGACTCTGGCAGCAGCTGCGCCAGCGTGGGTTGTTCCCCGTGGTAGCGGTAGAGCTGGAGTTCTATTTACTCGATCGTAAACGCGATGCTGAAGGCTATCTCCAGCCGCCTTGCGCGCCGGGTACCGGCGATCGCAACACCCAAAGCCAGGTCTATTCCGTGGATAACCTCAACCACTTCGCCGACGTGCTCAACGATATTGATGAGCTGGCCCAGCTGCAGCTGATTCCGGCCGATGGCGCGGTGGCAGAAGCGTCGCCGGGTCAGTTCGAAATCAACCTTCATCATACCGATAACGTGCTGGATGCCTGCGATGATGCGCTGGCGTTAAAACGCCTCGTGCGTTTGATGGCCGAGAAGCATAAGATGCATGCCACTTTTATGGCCAAGCCTTATGAAGAGCATGCCGGTAGCGGGATGCATATCCATATCAGCATGCAAAACAACAAGGGTGAAAACGTCCTCGCGGATGCCAATGGCGAAGATTCTGCGCTGTTGAAACGCGCGCTCGCCGGGATGATTGACCTGATGCCGGCGTCGATGGCGCTGCTGGCGCCAAACGTCAACTCATACCGCCGCTTCCAGCCAGGTATGTATGTGCCGACGCAGGCCTCCTGGGGGCATAACAACCGGACGGTGGCGCTGCGGATCCCCTGCGGCGACCGCCAGAATCACCGCGTGGAGTATCGCGTGGCGGGGGCCGACGCCAACCCGTATCTGGTGATGGCGGCAATTTTTGCCGGCATTTTGCACGGTCTGGACAATACGCTGCCGTTGCAGGAAGAGGTGGAAGGCAACGGCCTGGAGCAGGAAGGGCTGCCGTTCCCGATCCGTCAAAGCGATGCGCTGTGGGAGTTTATGCAAAACGATAGCCTGCGCGAGCGCCTGGGTGAACGTTTCTGCCACGTTTACCACGCCTGTAAACATGACGAATTACTGCAATTTGAGCGTCTTATCACAGAAACAGAAATTGAGTGGATGTTGAAAAACGCCTGATTGTCGCCCCGCAAGGGGCCTGTAGATTTGATCGACAAGTAGCATCATACGGCCTGAGCGGAGCCTGGTCGGACGTTTTTGCTGGGAGTCCAGCCATTTCCCGGATGTCGCGTAAAGGAGCGCAGGCGATAACGGGGCTTCAGTTAACGACACAGTGTGTGACGAGGTAAGAGATGACGCCGATGTTCAAATATCCGCAGGGAGAAGGGGGCCATGAAGGCCGCAATAACACAGAATTAACCGCCGTAAGTCGATACGTTTTAACCGATTATTTATGCCTTACCCCCTTGCTAAGCAGGTTTGTTACCCGGTCATTGCGCCTACAAACCCACGTTTACATGGGGGGGGATGACTATGGCTGCTAACGCTTCTCTCGACATCTCATCCGAGGCGGGAAAACCTCGTCTGCGCAAGTCGCTCAAGCTCTGGCAGGTGGTGGTTATGGGGCTGGCCTATCTCACGCCGATGTCGGTATTTGATACGTTTGGTATTGTGTCGGGTATCAGCAATGGCCACGTGCCGGCCTCCTATATTCTGGCGTTGGCTGGGGTGCTGTTCACCGCTATTAGCTATGGCAAGCTGGTCCGTCAGTTCCCCGAAGCGGGGTCGGCGTATACCTATGCGCAGAAGTCGATCAGTCCGCACGTGGGCTTTATGGTGGGCTGGTCGTCGCTGCTGGATTATCTTTTCTTACCGATGATCAACGTGCTGCTGGCGAAGATTTATCTGTCGGCGCTGTTCCCGGAGGTGCCGCCGTGGATCTGGGTGGTAGGTTTTGTCGCGATTCTGACCGCGGCGAATCTTAAAAGCGTCAATCTGGTGGCCAACTTCAATACGCTGTTTGTGCTGGTGCAGATTGCGATCATGGTGGTCTTTATCTTCCTGGTGGTGCAGGGATTACATAAGGGAGAAGGGGTCGGGACCGTCTGGTCGCTGCAACCGTTCATCAGCCAGAATGCCCATCTGATTCCGATTATCACCGGGGCGACGATTGTCTGTTTCTCGTTCCTCGGTTTTGATGCGGTCACCACGCTATCGGAAGAGACGCCGGATGCCGCGCGCACCATTCCGAAAGCCATTTTCCTGACGGCGGTCTATGGCGGGATTATCTTTATCGTCGCCTCCTTCTTTATGCAGCTCTTTTTCCCCGATATCAGCCGCTTTAAGGATCCGGATGCGGCGCTGCCGGAAATTGCGCTGTACGTTGGCGGAAAACTGTTCCAGTCGATTTTCCTCTGCACCACCTTCGTCAACACGCTGGCCTCGGGTCTGGCCTCACACGCCAGCGTCTCCCGCCTGCTGTACGTCATGGGGCGCGATAACGTCTTTCCGGAGCGTATTTTTGGCTATGTGCATCCGAAATGGCGGACTCCGGCCCTCAACGTGCTGATGGTGGGCGTGGTGGCGATGTCGGCGCTGTTCTTTGATCTGGTGACCGCGACGGCGCTGATTAACTTTGGCGCGCTGGTGGCGTTTACCTTCGTCAACCTGTCGGTGTTCAACCACTTCTGGCGGCGTAAAGGCTATAACAAAACGTGGAAGGATCGTGTGCACTACCTGATTCTACCGCTGATTGGCGCGGCGACGGTGGCGGTGCTGTGGGTTAACCTGGAGGCAACATCATTGACCCTCGGTCTGGTGTGGGCGGCGGTAGGGCTGCTGTATCTGACCTGGTTGACCCGTCGCTTCCGTCAGCCTCCGCCGCAGTTCGATGGCCGCAAAGCGGAGCAGGCCTGGGAGTCGTAACCGTTCAGACTGAACAGGAAGTAAAGAATAAAAGCAGGCATAACGCCTGCTTTTATTCTTCTATGATGCATCGTGGCGCAACGTGGTATATCGAGAGGGGCTATTTTTTCTTCTTATGGGTCGGGAGCTGGCTGGCGCGGCGTTCTTTGACGTATGACACCAGACTGTAAATCGCCACTCCCAGCAAAATGACCGCGACAACAATGAGAATAATACCGGACATAAGCGATCCTGGGCTTGAGTTGAAAACCATGAACTCTATTAAGTTACGTGTAAGATAGCATCAGGATGTGTCCGAAATATGACTCGTTTTTCGGTTAAAATCGAAAAAAATCAGGATGATAAAATCATACTGACCGGTCTGAAGCGCCGTTTCGTCGGTCGGGTAACACTCCGTTAAGTGATTTTACAGACGTACAGCCCGCGGGCTGATACCCTGCATTTGAGTAAGAATTATCTGAGAGTAATGCATGCGTAATCAACATATCGTCGGCCTGGTTGGGCTGACTCTTATCCTGACTTCATTTGCCGGCGCAGCGGAGTCAGATCGCCAACAAACCCGCGAACGCATCATGGATCAGGTGCTAAAACCCTGTGAAGGCAAAAAAGCGGGAGACAAAGTAGTGATGGTCGATCGCCGCGGCGGCGAACATCAGGCGATCTGCACGCTGGCGGCGGTACCGCTACCGGAGTAACCCCCGCCGCCGCCGGGTCAGAGATTTCCCGTGCCGCCATCCACCCGCAGTTCGCTGCCGAGGACGTAGCTGGACTCATCCGATGCCAGATACAGAGCGGCGTTGGCCAGTTCCTGCGGCGTGCCCATCCGTCCCAGCGGCACCAGGTTTTTGATCTCCTCCTGCAGGTCGCTCAAGGCCTGGGCGCTGAGGCCCAGCTTATCCAGCGCCGGGGTGCGCACCGGTCCCGGACTCAGGCCATTCACCCGGATCCCGCGCGGCAGCAGCTCCGCCGACAGGGTGCGCGCCAGCGACAGCAGCCCGGCTTTACTGGCGGCATAGGCGCTGCTGGTGGGCAGGCCGATGTGGGCGCTGACCGATCCGCAAAGAATGACCGACGCCGGGTTGGCGAGCAGCGGCAGCAGCGCCTGCAGCAAGAAGAACGGCCCTTTCAGGTTGATATTCATCAATCGATCCCACTCCGCTTCGCGCCAGTCGCCGAAGGGGGCGTGGGTGACATCACCGGCGTTGACGAACACCACATCCAGCTGCGGCCAGCGGTCGGCGAGGGTTGCGGCCAGCTGGCGCTGCCCGGCGGCGTCGCCGGAATCGGCGGCGATGACCCAGCCATTGTCACCCAATAGCGCCTGCGCCTGCTCAAGGGCGAGCGGATTACGCCCGGTCACCGCCACCTGCGCCCCTTCGGCGATAAACGTCTGCGCCGTCGCGAGACCAATCCCGCTGGTGCCGCCGGTGATCAGCGCATATTTTCCTGCTAAACGTCCCATTATCTTCTCCTGACTGTGCTCTGGAAAAGGGACTATAAAAGCTTTAGTATCCAAAGGATACCAGGTACCAATTGGATACTAATGAGGCGAAAGGTGTGCTATGGCGAAGAGAGCGGCGCGCGTCGGGGAAAATAATTTTGTGCAGCATGCGTGCCCGATGACCGATTTTGTGAATCTGATTGCCGGGAAGTGGGCGATCCCGATTCTCTACCGGCTGATTGTCCTTAATGCGCCGGTGCGCTTCGGCGAGCTGCTGCGCGCGGCGGCGCCGATTACGCAAAAAGAGCTGACCCGCCAGCTGCGGCTGTTCGAGCAGCGCGGGCTGGTGTCGCGCTGCGTCTATCCCGAAATCCCCCCCCGCGTTGAATATCAGATAACTGCCCTGGGGCTGTCGATGCGCAGTGCGCTTCAGCCGCTGGCGGAGTGGATGAGTCAGCACGGCCACCTGCTCAAACGTTAAGCCCGGCGATAGCGCGGCGCCGGTTGGCCGGTGCGTGCACTGCCGAACAGCGCGAGTCTCGCCTGGTCGAAATGGGTCCACAGCGCCAGATCGTGAACCGGCGGCAGGGTGATATTCTCGCCCTGATCGAGGCCGCTCAGCGCCGCGTCCACCAGATCTTCCGTCGTCATCACCGATCCTGCCGGCAGGGCGTCAAGAGCGACGCCGGAGGTGGGCCACAGATCCGTCGCGGTTGCCGCCGGAAGCACCGCCTGAATACGCACACCGCTGTCGGCAAACTCTTCCTGAAGCGCGCGGGTAAAGCTCAGCACCCACGCTTTGCTGGCGCTGTAGACGGCGCTGCCCGGTAGCGCATGCAGCGCAAGGATTGAGGCGATATTGATCAGCGTCCCCTGACCTCGGGGGCTGAAGGCAGCCAACGCAGCATAGCTCAGGCGCAGCAGAGCGGTGGTATTCAGGGTATGAATCATCTGATGCTCGCGCACATCCGCGCTCAGCAATCCTCCCATTTTCGCCGTGCCGGCGTTGTTAATCACCAGCGCAATCGTCGGATCCGACTGCAGGCGCGCTTCAACGGCGCGGATACCGCTTTCTTCGCTCAGGTCTGCCTTTAGCACGTCGGCCCGAATACCATACTGGCGTTGCAGCTCCTCGGCGAGGGCCTGCAAACGTTCTTCACGGCGTGCGACCAGAATCAGGTGATAGCCGCGCGCGGCGAGACGTTCGGCATACAGGGCGCCGATGCCGGAAGATGCGCCGGTAATTAACGCGGTTTGGGAAGGGGTCGTCATGGCGTTACCTCAAGTAATATAGTTGCATTATTAAACCAAATTCAGCATGAGTTAAATGGTTTAATAATGCAACCAATATGTAAGGATTATTTTATTATGAGAAATGATTAAAACAGAATAATAATTAAAATCAGTCTGTTACAGGTAGTCTGGTGGTGATGTCATCGGGTCGGAGCGTCCGGCCATCGGCGGCCTGCAGCACCAGTTTGCGCAGCGGCTGGCGCGTGAGATTATCAATCAATACGGTGGCGGGTTCGTCGGGCGTCAACAGATACTCGTCGGCCCATTGCGCCAGCGCCACCAGCACAGTTTGCAGCCCACGCCCCTTTTCGGTAAGCACGTACTCCTGCCATGCGCTACCGTCTGAAGCGGGCTGCATCGTGAGAATACCTTCATCCACCAGCATTTTTAGCCGCCCGGCGAGCATGTTCTTAGCAATGCCAAGGTGCTTTTGAAATTCGCTGAAGCGCCGGGTCCCCCCCAGGGCATCGCGGACAATGAGTAGCGACCACCAGTCGCCAATGACGTCAAGTGAGCGGGCAATAGGGCAACTGCTGTTTTCCAGACGGGTACGTTTCACGAGAGCTCCTGTGGCTTCAGTTGTTTTATTATAAAACTATTTCCCCGGGCTGAGAAAAGTTTCTCCCGTTGCGTCAGTTTGCGAGCCGTCGTGCGGAAAAATGTCATCAATTTGTCACAATGTAAGCGATGATAATCACTGACTGAGGATTAAGGGATGCAAAAGAGTCTACTCGCCAGCGTCGTGGCCGGCGCCGTATTGTTATCGACGGCTGCCCAGGCTGAGGAACAGACGACACCGCAGGGCTATCAGCTACAGCAGGTGTTGATCATGAGTCGCCACAACCTGCGCGCGCCGCTGGCCAACAACGGCAGCGTGCTGGAGCAGTCAACGCCGAAATCATGGCCGGAGTGGGATGTGCCCGGCGGTCAGCTGACCACGAAGGGCGGAGTGCTTGAGGTCTATATGGGGCACTATATGCGTGAATGGCTGGCGCAGCAGGGGCTGGTCACCCGCGGTGAGTGTCCGCCGGAGAATACCGTTTACGCTTACGCCAACAGTCTGCAACGTACCGTGGCGACCGCGCAGTTCTTTATAACCGGCGCCTTCCCCGGCTGTGGAGTCACGGTTCATCACCAGCCGCAAATGGGCACCATGGACCCGACGTTTAACCCGGTGATTACCGACGATTCTGCCGCCTTTAGCGAAAAAGCCGTACAGGCGATGGAAAAAGAGCGGCAGACAATGCAGCTGGCCGACAGCTACAAGCTACTCGAAGTGATGACGGACTATCAAAATTCACCCTCCTGTAAAGAGAAGCAGCAGTGCTCGCTGAGCGACGGCAAAGATACCTTCAGCGCAAAATATCAGCAGGAACCGGGTGTTTCCGGGCCGTTAAAGGTGGGTAATTCGCTGGTTGATGCCTTCACGCTGCAGTATTACGAAGGGTATCCGCTGGATCAGGTGGCGTGGGGTGAGATAAAAACCGACAAACAGTGGCAGGTGTTATCGAAGCTGAAAAACGGCTATCAGGATAGCCTGTTCACCTCGGCGGAAGTGGCGCGCAACGTGGCTAAACCGCTGGTGAAATATATCGATAAAGCGCTGGTCAGCGATCCCGCTCAGGCGGCGAAAGTGACGCTGCTGGTGGGGCACGATTCCAATATTGCCTCACTGCTGACGGCATTAGACTTCAGACCTTATCAGCTGCATGACCAGTATGAACGCACCCCGATCGGCGGGAAGATCGTTTTCCAGCGCTGGCATGATAGCGGCGCTAACCGCGAGCTGATGAAAATCGAGTATGTGTATCAAAGCACGGCGCAGCTGCGCAATACCGAAACCTTAACCCTGCAATCCCCGCCGCAGCGCGTGACCCTGGCGCTGAACGGCTGCCCGGTAGATGCCAACGGCTTCTGTCCGATGGAGACCTTTAAGCAGGTGATGAACGACGCGGCGAAATAGAAAAAACGGACCGGCCATGGCTGGTCGGTCCGGGTTTTGTTTTGTTGGCCCGATCGTGCGCCGGGCGCTTCGGGTTATACGTTTTTGCGCTCGATGGTTTGCTCACCCCAGAAAAGGGCGTCTTTATCCGTTTTCGCGAAGGCCAAAGAGAGCACTTCATCGCTGCCTTCTTCCCAGATTTTTTCTGCTAACTTCTCATCGTATTTGGCTAATTCAAAAATCGCTTCGGCGATCTCTAAAGAGGTATTTCGTAAACTTGCCCATTCACCCACGTGGTGGGCTTTCGCTTCTTGAGTTGGCATGCAAATCCTCCTGCTGAAGGTTAGCCGTGTAGTTTAACTGCCAGTCCTGCGACATGTTCACCCTGATAGCGGGCGATCGCCAGCTCTTCCTGACTTGGCTGACGGGAACCATCGCCGCCGGCGATAGTGGTTGCGCCATACGGTGTGCCGCCGCGCACCGCCGACACATCAAAAAGCTCCTGGGCACCGTAGCCGATAGGGACAATCACCATCCCATGGTGGGCAAGCGTTGTCCAGGTAGAGGTAATGGTCTGCTCTTGTCCGCCGCCGGTACCGGTAGAGCTAAAGACGCTGGCCAGTTTGCCGTACAGTGCGCCCGATGCCCACAGGCCGCCGGTCTGATCGAGGAAGGTGCGCATTTGCCCGGACATATTGCCGAAGCGGGTGGGGGTACCAAAGATGATAGCATCATACTCTGCCAGTTCCTGCGGCGTGGCGACGGGCGCATTTTGCGTTTTCCCGCCTGCTTTGGCGAACGCCTCAGCTTGCATAGTTTCCGGCACGCGCTTCACGACCACCTCAACGCCGTCTACTTTGTTCGCCCCTTCGGCGACGGCATGAGCCATGGTTTCGATGTGTCCATACATTGAATAATAAAGCACCAGAATTTTAGCCATTTGCATCACTCCTCGGTTGCGTTTGAGACCAGCCAAACGACTGGCTACCTTTAAAGATAAGGCCTCTGGCTAAGAGTGCAAATCTAACAATCATTTATTTGATTTATAACAAAATTGCAAAGAACGCGTTTGTCGCAAAAAGAAACATCTTTATCCGCCCGCTTTTCATCAGCCATAAGAGACGCTTAGCGCGGCGCGGACGGCGGTAAATCCGTTGCGGGCGTCAAATTATTACAGAATGTTACTTTTTACCTGGCGAATGAGTTTCATTCACTACGCTTAACAGCACGCAATACGAAAAATGGCCATGCCATATGCCGCTGAGTCGCGGCCTCGTATTGTACGCAATGCAAGATGATGTCTAACCAAGTGGAGGTCAGTGATGGCAAACCATCGTGGCGGTTCCGGCAATTTTGCTGAGGATCGTGAAAGAGCATCAGAAGCAGGTCGTAAGGGTGGCCAGCATAGCGGGGGGAACTTCAAAAACGATCCCCAGCGCGCCTCGGAAGCAGGCAAAAAAGGGGGGAAAAACAGTCACGGCAATCGTCATAGCTGATCGGCGCGGCTGACTGTGTTCGATGTGGCTATCCTCTCCTCGGCGCCAGCCACATTCTCCTCGCCGCCGGCATTCGCCGGCGGTTTTTATTGCCCATCGCGAGAGCCTGCTGGCAGCGCATAGAGGGTGGGGCGACACCCTCTTCGCCGCCCGTAAGCGCTGCGATTTAAACGGGGGTGACGCCGGGCTGTTCTGCTTCACGTGCGCGGCGGTTAAGCAGCGCGTGAAGTAAAATGGCGCCGAAGGTGGCCGTTCCGATCCCGCCAAGGGTAAACCCGCCCAGCGACAGGGCAAAATCGCCGGCACCGAGCACCAGCGTGACCGCCACCATGATCAGATTGCTGTTCTGACTCAGATCAACCCGATTCTGCACCCAGATACGGGCGCCGGCGACCGCAATCAAGCCAAACACCACGATCGACGCGCCGCCGATAACCGGCCCGGGAATGGTGTGGATTAACGCGCCAAACTTCGGTGAAAAGCCGAGTAAAATGGCAATCAGCGCGGCGGCTACGAACACCAGGGTGGAATAGACTTTGGTCACCGCCATCACGCCGATATTTTCGGCATAGGTGGTCACGCCGCTGCCGCCAACCGCGCCGGAGAGCATCGTCGCCAGCCCGTCACCGACGAACGCCCGTCCCATATAAGGATCCATATTGCGTCCGGTCATTCCGGCGACCGCTTTCAGATGCCCCAGGTTTTCCGCCACCAGAATCACCGCCACCGGGGCTATCAGCATCATTGCCTGGCCGTCAAAGGTCGGGGCGGTAAAGTGCGGCAGCCCGAACCACGCCGCCTGGTGGAGTAAGGTAAAGTCGAGCGGTTTACCCAGCCCGAAGATATTCGCCAGCAGCGCGTACAGCCCGCAGGCGACGATCAGGCCAACGAGAATCAGCAGCCGCTGGATCATCCCGCGGGTAAAAACCGCCACCAGTCCAATACAGAGTACGGTCAGCACCGCCATCCAGCCATCGAAGGCGGAGGCGGAGACGCTGTGCACGGCGATAGGGGCGAGATTGAGCCCAATGGCCATTACCACCGCGCCGGTCACTACCGGCGGCATCAGTCGTTCAATCCAGCGGGTACCGATTTTCATCACCACGACGCCAATCAGGGTGTAGACCAGGCCGCAGGCGATAATCCCCCCGAGGGCAACGCTAAGGTGCGGATTGAGTCCCTGCCCATTAAAGCCGGTGACGGCGATAACCACGCCGATGAAGGCGGCGCTGGAGCCCAGATAGCTTGGCACCCGGCCGCCGGTCACGAGGAAAAACAGTAGCGTGCCGATACCGGACAATAAAATCGCCAGGTTGGGATCCAGCCCCATCAGGATGGGCATCAGCACCGTGGCGCCAAACATGGCGACCGCGTGCTGGACGCCCATGACCATCGTTTGTCCGACGGAGAGGCGTTCATCGGGGGCCACCACGCCGGACGCGGCGGAAGGGGAGGTCAACTGCCAGCGAGGAAAATCGAAAAGTGCCATGATGATATCCCGGGTTCAAGGTTAACAGGCTGGGCGCATAAGCGTGTGATAGCCGCGGTCGAACCACATCAGCCCGCGCGGCTGCGGATGCTTAACGATGGCGGCGACCTCGCAGAACAGAATGTCGTGGCTGCCGACGCTGACGACCTGGCTGATGCGGCAGTCGAAGCTCGCCAGGGCATCGTTCAGGCGCGGGCAGCCGGTGACGCCGGGCTGCCATTCGGCGGCGGCGAAGCGCTCCGCCATCGGCGTTTTACCGCCAAACAGATTGGATAACGGCTCCTGTCCCGCCGCCAGCGTGTTGACGCACAGCGTCTGATGCTGGCTAAAGGTCGGCCAGACCGAGGCGGAGCGGTTCAGGCAAACCAGCAGCGTCGGCGGCTCGTCGGTCACGCTGCACACCGCGCTGGCGGTAAATCCGGCCCGGCCCGCCGGGCCGTCGGTGGTAATAATGTTCACCGCGGCGCCGACCTGGGCCATGGCGTCGCGAAAGCTTTGTTTATCCGCTATAAGCATGGAGGCTCCTTATGCCAGCCGGCAGGCATCGTCAAAGGAGAGGCGCGGCAGGCGATCGTAGAGCTTTGTTTCATCGCCATAGCCGATGTTAATCAACAGGTTGCTCTTCCATCCGCTGTCGGCAAAGAACGCCGCATCGACCTTTTCCCGATCGAATCCCGACATCGGCCCGGTATCCAGACCGAGCGCGCGGCAGGCGAAAATCAGATAGGCCGCCTGCAGCGAGCTGTTGCGGAACGCGGTCTCCTCGGCGAGCTGGGGGCTGGAGGTAAACCAGCTGCGGGCGTCGCCGTGGGGAAACAGCTCCGGCAGGCGATCGTAAAAGGCGCTGTCCCACGCCACGATGGCGGTGACCGGCGCGCGGAGGGTTTTTTCCACGTTGCCGCTGGAGAGCGTCGGGCGCAGCTTCTCTTTGCCCTCCGGGGTGCGGACAAAAACGATCCGCGCCGGAGAGCAGTTGGCCGAGGTCGGGCCCATTTTCATCAGCGCGTAAATTTCCTCCAGCAGGCTGTCGGCTACCGGCTTATCCAGCCAGCCGCTGTGGGTCCTGGCGTGGCTGAACAGCGTTTCGCACGCGCTTTGGCTAATACTCTCACTCATAAACTCTCCTGGCCGGCGGGCAGCATCGCGGCAAGCCCGTCGCATAAAATGGGGTTGAAGGTCTCGGTATCGGTGACGTTACAAGCATGGCCTCCCCAGGCCATCTCCACCAGCTGACTGCCGGGGATTGCGGCCTGCAGCGAGCGCGAGCAGGAGGCGGGCACCAGCAGATCGTCACGGGCGCTGATCATCAGGGTCGGACAGGTCACCGCCGCGGCCTGCCGGGAGAAGTCAGCCTGCTTCAGCGCCTGTAGCCGCTTCAGCAGATTGTCCTTACCCTGAAAATGGCTGAGCGCGAGGGCATCCTCCGCCTCCAGCCGCGGCGCGCGCGCGGCCATCCACTCCGCCGGATAGAGGAACAGCGGCTGCGCTTCCACCCACGCCTGGGCGCCGCCGGTATGCAGCAGGCGCTCGCGCACCTGGAAGCAGCGGCGGGTGTGGGTCGATAGCGTCAGCCAGGCGTTGACCAGCACCAGCGCGCTGACCGCCCGGGGTTTGTCCAGCGCCAGCTGCAGGCCGATCAATCCTCCCAGCGCATGGCCCACCAGCGCGAAGCGCGTAATTCCGGCCTTCTCCAGCGCCTGCCACAGCTCCTGGGCCATAGTCGTCATGCTGTAGGCGGCGGGCAGCGGGCCGGCGTTTTCGCCGGTGCCGTTCTGGTCATAGGTCACCAGCTGGTATCGCGCTGCCAGCGGCGCGCGCTGCGCGGTCCAGTAGCTGCCCGCGCCGCCCAGCCCGGCGCTCAGCACCACAACCGGGGCGCCCTCGTAAGGCGCAGGGGCGATATTCAGCTTCATGGCGCAGGTTTCCCGATATGCGCCACCGTGGCGATCTCGACCAGGGCCTCGGGCTTCACCAAACCGCATTGAATGCAGAACCGCGCCGGCTTATCGCCGGGGAAAAACTCGGCGTAGACTTCGTTAATCGCGGCGTAGTTTTTCCAGTCGGTGATAAAAATGCTGTTGAAGGTCACATCCTCCATACTGCCCCCCGCCGTTTCGATAACGCTGCGGATGGTCTCCAGAACGTGACGGGTTTGCGCCTTTGGGTCGCCGATGTGGACCACGTTGTTTTGCTTATCGAACGGCAGCGTACCGGAGACGTACACTACGCCATCGGCCAGCGTGCCGGGTACGAAAGGGGCGATCGGCGTGGTGGTGCCGGGTGGAATAATGACCTGTTTAGGCATAACGTTTCTCCTCCGGGAACGGGATTGGGCTGGCGGGCTGCAGGGCATCGCAGAAGCTGGCGACGTCGCTGACCCAGCCAAAGAAGGTCTCAATATTGAACAACGCCGCCTGCTGAGCGAAGGCCGGTCCGGCCTGATGGGTAGCGTCTTCCAGCACGATGCCGAAATATTCGAGGAAGAAGCCGTCGCGCAGGGTGGACTCCACGCAGACGTTGGTGGCGATGCCGGTGAACACCAGGTGGCGAACGCCGCGGCTGCGCAAAATGCTGTCCAGCTGGGTGTTGTAGAAGCCGCTGTAGCGCGGTTTCGGCAGCACCACGTCGCCCGGCTGCGGCTTAAGCTCATCGACCAGCTGGTAGTCCCAGCCGCCTTTAGCCAGCAGCTTGCCCTGCAGCTCAGGACGGCTGCGCATGGTCTTCAGGGCGTTGGATTTATGGTAATTGGGCGAGCCGGGGCCGCCGGCCTCCATGTACTGGTCGTCCCAGCCGTTCTGAAACCAGATAATCAGCATCCCGGCGGCGCGGGCGGCGGCGACGGCGGTGTTGATGTTGTCGATAACCGGCCGGGTGGCGGAGACGTCAAAACCGGCCAGATCGAGATAGCCGCCCTGGCTTGCATAGGCGTTTTGCATATCAACCACGATCAGCGCGCTGTTTTGCGCCGCGAAGGTCAAGGATTCCGGGCGAGCGGGAAGGGTAATCATCAGGCAACCTCGCGAGTAGCGGTGGCAATATGGTCGCGGCAGCGCATCAGCGGCTGAATGCGCTCGCCGAAGGCGTCAATTCCGGAGAGGAAATCATCAAAGGTCAGCAGCACGCCGTCGGTGCCGGGGACCGCGGCGACTTCATCGAGCATGCGGGCGACGCTGGCATAAGAGCCGACGAGAGTGCCCATGTTGATATTGACCGCTGAGGTGGGGTCGGCCATCTGGCGGACGTTGGTATCGCTACCGGAGCGGGTATCCTTCTGGCTCTGCTCGGTCAGCCACGCCAGCGCGTCTTCGTCGGCGCCGGCTTTGTAGTGCTCCCATTTCGCGCGCGCGGCTTCATCCGTTTCGTCGGCGATAACCATAAACAGCACGTACGAGCCGACGTCGCGGCCGGTTTTTTCCGCCGCCTGCATCATGCGCGCGGCGGTCGGGGCGAAGGCGGCCGGAGTGTTGACCCCTTTGCCGAAGCAGAAGTTGTAGTCGGCGTACTGGGCGGAGAAGGCCATACCGGCATCGCTTTGCCCGGCGCAGATAACCTTCATCGGCTGCGACGGCTGCGGGCTGACGCGGCAGTCGTTCATCGTGAAGTAGTCGCCCTTAAAGTCGCTCTGCCCGGTGCCCCACAGGTCGCGCAGCACCTGGACATATTCGCTGAGATAGTCGTAGCGGCTGGCGAAATAGTCATCCCCAGGCCAGATCCCCATCTGCTCGTATTCTGGTTTTTGCCAGCCGGTAACCAGGTTGACGCCGAAGCGGCCGCCGGAAATCGAGTCAATGGTGGAGGCCATCCGGGCGACGATGGCCGGAGGCAGGGTCAGGGTGGCGGCGGTGGCGTAGATTTGGATCCGCGAAGTCACCGCCGCCAGACCCGCCATCAGGGTGAAGGATTCGAGATTGTGATCCCAGAATTCGGTTTTGCCGCCAAAACCGCGCAGCTTGATCATCGACAGCGCGAAGTCAAAGTTGTAATGCTCGGCTTTCTGCACAATCGCTTTATTCAGCTCAAACGTCGGCATGTACTGCGGGGCATGGGTGGAAATCAGCCAGCCGTTATTGCCAATCGGAACGAAGACACCAATTTTCATATGCACCTCAATGCGGTCGTTAAACAAGAAGGCGTGCGGCGCTGCATCCTGCATCTCCCTGAGCCACCTCGCTAACAGGCTAAAGCAAAGGTGATGCCAGTTTTACAAAAGCCAATGTTATTAATGTGTTGCTTAATGGTTGCCGGATATGATGTCGAGAAAAGTAGACTAAATGGTCAAAATCAGTGCACGAAAAAACGGCAGTCATGCGCAATTGGGGTGCAGAAGGTCGTGTCGGCGATGGGCTTTTGCTATGCTGATGGCGGTGAAAGAAGGAGATAACGAATGGCACAGGGCGCCGAGAAAAAAAACGGCAAGCGTTCGCTGGCGGTGAGCGCAAAAAAAGAGGCTATCCTCGCCGCCGCGCTGGACGCGTTTTCGCAATTTGGCATTCACGGCACGCGGCTTGAGCAGGTTGCGGAGCTGTCCGGGGTATCGAAAACCAATTTGCTTTACTACTACCCGTCGAAAGAGGCGCTGTACGTTGCCGTTTTGCAGCAGATCCTCACCATCTGGCTGGCGCCGCTGAAGGCCTTTCGCGAAGATATCAGCCCGCTGGTGGCGATCCGCGAGTACATCCGCCTGAAGCTGGAAGTCTCCCGCGACCATCCGCAGGCGTCCAAACTGTTCTGCCTGGAGATGCTGCAGGGCGCGCCGCTGCTGATGGGGGAGCTGACCGGCGATCTGAAAGCGCTGGTAGATGAAAAGTCGGCGATCGTTTCCGGCTGGGTCGAAAGCGGCAAGCTGGCGCCGGTCGATCCCCAGCACCTGATCTTTATGATCTGGGCCACCACGCAGCATTACGCCGATTTTGCCACCCAGATTGAGGCGGTGACCGGCGCAACGCTACGTGATGAAGCGTTCTTTCAGCAAACCGTGGAAAACGTTCAGCGGATGATCGTTGAAGGGATCCGGGTGCGCTAGTTGGCCGGCGGCAGCGGGCAGCTCTGATCGCCATCTTCGCACTGCAGCAGCGAAGAGAGGTACGATTCGCGCTCCACGGTTTTGTCCGCCATGCACTGGTTGACGAGCGTCGGCTGGATGGTGCCGCCTTCGGCTCCGGAGGCCAAAAACGCGCAGTCGGCATCGCGCAGCGCGATCCACGCCAGCTGGGATTTCTTCAGCAGCGCCTGCTGGCTGGCTGAGGCGCGCTTCAGCGCCTGCTGGTAGGTCTGGTTGAGCTTGCCATCGGCCGCCTGATACTGCGCCGCCGTGCACTGGTTCATCTCCATTTGATTGTTGGCGTTAGCGCATTCATCCGCCAGCGCCTGCCCGCTTGCCAGCAGGGTGGCAAGCGCGAGTAAAGTGCGTTTCATTGTTCCACTCCCATACATAAAAAAGGCCCCCGTCCGGGAGCCTTAATTAACCACAGCTTTGGCCTGCTGTCATCCGGTCCGCGATCCCCCGGCGGCGGGCTACGGTTTTGCCCGAACCGCTGCCGGACGCCGCCTCGGGGATCGGCCTTAGCCGATGGTCATCAGGCTGGCGTTGCCGCCCGCCGCGGCGGTATTGACGCTGAGCGAGCGCTCGATATAGAGGCGCTCCAGCAGCAGGTTGGTCTCACCGCGGGCGAACCCCTGTACCGAAACAATCGCCCCGTCCCGCGCCGCCACCTGTTCGCACAGCTCGCGCAGCTGATCGGAATCGCCGTGGTAAATCACCGCGTCGAAGGCCTGGGCGGTCAGATCGGTCTCTTTGGCGAAGTGGATGCGCTCGCTGACTTCGCGCGGCAGCTTCTTCGCCAGTTCGCGATGCAGGGCGTTATCCGGCCACAGGATCTCGCAGCCGACGGCGGCGACCGCCGCCAGCTGGGTCAGCGCATCCTGTTCATTATCCGCCACGCACAGCACGCGATCGCGGGGAATGAAGGTCAGGGTGTTGCGCTCCCCGGTCGGCCCCGGCAGCAGACGCTGGGTGCCGGCCTGCGCCTGTTCGCTATACTGCTGGCACAGGGCCTGCAGCTCCGGCCGGCCTGCGGCCCACTGCTGTAGCGCGACCAGCGGTTTTTCCAGCAGGGTTTTCAGCTGGGCGTCCAGCGGACGTTCAGCGTCCTGGCGGGCGAGGGTTGCGCCGACGGCGTTCTGCGGACGGCTTGAGAGCAGGCGGTACAGATACAGCGGGCCGCCCGCTTTCGGGCCGGTTCCCGACAGGCCTTCGCCGCCGAACGGCTGGACGCCAACCACCGCGCCCACCATATTTCGGTTGACGTACAGGTTGCCGACTTTTGCGCTGCCGGTGACCTGGGCGATGGTTTCGTCGATGCGGGTATGGACCCCGAGCGTCAGGCCATAGCCGGAAGCGTTGATCTGCTCAACCAGCCGATCCAGCGCGTTGCGGTTATAGCGCACCACGTGCAGGACCGGGCCAAAGACCTCTTTTTTCAGTTCGTCAAAGCTGTCGAGTTCGATAAGCGTCGGCGGAACGAAGGTCCCGCTCTGCCATTCGCGCGCGTCGTCGCTGTTCTCGCGCACCGCCTGGAAGACGTTGCGGCCCTTGGCGCGCAGCGTCTGAATATGCCGCTCGATATTCTCTTTGGCTTCGGCATCAATCACCGGGCCGATATCGGTGGTCAGGCGGCCCGGGTTGCCCATCCGGCATTCGCCCATTGCGCCACGCAGCATGGTCAGCGTATGGTCGGCGATCTCCTCCTGCAGACAGAGCACCCGCAGCGCGGAGCAGCGCTGGCCGGCGCTATCGAAGGCGGAAGCCAGCACGTCAACCACCACCTGCTCGGTAAGCGCGGAAGAGTCGACAATCATGGCGTTCATGCCGCCGGTTTCGGCAATCAGCGGCGTCGGACGCCCCTGGGCGTCAAGGCGGCTGGCGATATTGCGCTGCAGTAAAGTCGCGACCTCGGTTGAGCCGGTAAACATCACCCCACGCACGCGCTGGTCGCCGGTGAGCGCCGCGCCGACGGTTTCCCCGCGGCCCGGCAGCAGCTGGATAACGCCCGGCGGGACGCCGGCCTCCAGCAGAATCGCCACGCCCTGAGCGGCGATCAGCGGCGTCTGCTCGGCGGGTTTTGCCAGCACGCTGTTGCCTGCGGCCAGCGCGGCGGCAATCTGGCCGGTGAAGATCGCCAGCGGGAAGTTCCACGGGCTGATGCACACCACCGGCCCCAGCGGACGGTGGGTTTCATTATCAAAGTCGTCGCGAACCTGACCGGCGTAGTAGTGCAGGAAGTCCACTGCTTCACGAACTTCGGCGATGGCGTTGCTGAAGGTTTTACCCGCTTCGCGTACCAGAATCCCGATAAGCGTTTGCGTTTGGCCTTCCATTAAGATCGCCGCGCGTTCGAGGATTGCCGCGCGCTCCTGCGGCGGGGTGGCAAACCAGATAGGCGCGTTATTGACTGCGCTGGTCAGCGCCAGTTCAATCTCTTCCGGGCGGGCTTCACGCACGTGGCCGACGATATCTTTCGGCTCGGCCGGGTTAATTACCGTCTGCAGTTCCCCGGCAATGACCGGATGTTCCAGCGCCGGCAGCGCCTGCCATTTGTGCAATGCGCTGTTCAGCAGAGAGGAGGAGAGGGAGGCCAGACGATGTTCGTTGGCCAGATCCAGGCCCGCGGAGTTGCTGCGGCCTTTGCCGTACAGATCGCGCGGCAGCGGGATCTTCGGATGGGGCAGACCGGCCTGACCCTCCTGCTGAGCCAGTTTTTCCACGGCGCTGACCGGGTCGGCAACCAGCTCATCCAGCGGTAGCGTCGTATCCGCGATACGGTTAACAAAGGAGGTGTTGGCGCCGTTTTCCAGCAGGCGGCGTACCAGGTATGCCAGCAGCGTTTCGTGGGTCCCGACCGGCGCATAAATCCGGCATGGACGGTTCAGTTTCCCGTCGGCAACCTTGCCGACTACCTGTTCGTAGAGCGGTTCACCCATGCCGTGCAGGCACTGGAATTCATACTGGCCCGGATAGTAGTTCTGCCCGGCCAACTGATAAATGGCTGCCAGGGTGTGGGCGTTGTGGGTGGCGAACTGCGGATAGATCAGGCTCGGCACCGCCAGCAGCTTTTTCGCGCAGGCGAGGTAGGAGACGTCGGTATACACTTTGCGGGTATAGACCGGATAGCCTTCGAGGCCGTCCATCTGCGCGCGTTTGATTTCGCTATCCCAGTAGGCCCCTTTTACCAGGCGGATCATCAGGCGACGGCGGCTGCGGGTGGCAAGATCGATCAGGGAATCAATGACGAACGGGCAGCGTTTCTGATAGGCCTGAATGACGAAGCCGATCCCGTTCCAGCCGGCCAGCTCCGGTTCAAAGCACAGCTTCTCCAGCAGGTCGAGAGAGATCTCCAGGCGATCGGCCTCTTCGGCATCGATGTTAATCCCGATATCGTACTGACGCGCCAGCAGGGTCAATGATTTCAGGCGCGGATACAGTTCATCCATCACCCGATCGTATTGCGCGCGGCTGTAGCGCGGGTGCAGCGCGGAGAGCTTGATCGAAATCCCCGGGCCTTCATAAATGCCGCGGCCATTAGAGGCTTTGCCGATCGCGTGGATCGCCTGCTGGTAGGAGACCATATAGGCCTGAGCATCGGCGGCGGTGAGCGCCGCTTCGCCCAGCATATCGTAGGAGTAACGGAACCCTTTCTCTTCCAGCTTGCGGGCGTTGGCCAGCGCTTCGGCGATGGTTTCGCCGGTCACGAACTGTTCGCCCATCAAACGCATCGCCATGTCGACGCCTTTGCGAATCAGCGGTTCGCCGCTTTTGCCGATAATCCGGTTCAGCGAGCGCGAAAGGCTGGTTTCGTTGTGGGTTGAGACCAGTTTGCCGGTAAACAGCAGGCCCCAGGTTGCCGCATTGACGAACAGCGACGGGCTGCGACCGATGTGCGACTGCCAGTTACCGTTGCTGATTTTGTCGCGGATAAGGGCATCGCGGGTGGCTTTGTCCGGAATACGCAGCAGCGCCTCCGCCAGACACATCAGCGCCACCCCTTCCTGTGAAGAGAGCGAAAACTCCTGCAGCAGACTCTGCACCATGCCGGCGCGACCGCTGGCGGTTTTTTGATTACGCAGTTTTTCCGCCAGCTGATAAGCCAGCTTATGCGCCTGGTCCGCCAGCGGCTGCGGCAGGCGCGCCTGCTCCAGCAACATCGGGACGGCGTCGGTTTCTGCCCGGCGGTAGGCGGCGGTAATCGAGGCCCGGGTGACGGACTGCGGCAGAATCTGCTCGGCAAAATCGAGGAAAGGCTGCCACGGTTCATCGACCGGGCTGCTGACGTCATCGCTTTCATTGGCGGCGCCGGCAAGCAGGGCCGGCAGCTCGGGCAGCGTCTCGTCGTTTTCCAGCTTTTCCAGATAGTTGAAAATGGCCTGTTTAATCAGCCAATGCGGCGTGCGGTCAATACGGCTCGCGGCGAACTTGATGCGTTCACGCGTCGCGTCGTCAAGCTTAACACCCATGGTAGTGGTGCCCATGCTTATCACTCCTGTTATGAATCGTTGTTCTTTTTTGCGGTTACGCGAAAATATCCACTATGTTGCAACTTTGTGCAACCTTGTTAATCGTGACCTGTGTAGCAAGCTGAGAAATGAGTGAGTTGTTAATTGAGATGGTGGATGTAACGGGAAATTAACCTTTCTCCATCAGGGTGTTTTTATGCGTCAGTTAACAGTTTTACAAGGTGCAACCAATAAAAACGTGAGAGAGTGCAACCTATAACAAAATGAAGTTTGGTGCGGACAAAAAGTAGTGTAAATGCTGTGTTAAATCGTTTGTGAAATTCCGACGCTTCCGTCAGGATACGGTCGCCCAATACAACCATTGTGCCATTACCCCGTTCCGGTAGTGGAATAAAATGACAAAGCAGGATGTTGTCGACAAAAGAATCTGGAGATTTTACATGGCTATTAGCACCCCCATGTTGGTGACTTTTACTATTTATATATTTGGCATGGTACTGATCGGTTTTATTGCCTGGCGATCGACGAAAAACTTTGATGATTATATTCTCGGCGGCCGCAGTCTCGGGCCATTTGTGACGGCGCTCTCCGCCGGCGCCTCCGATATGAGCGGCTGGCTGCTGATGGGATTACCTGGCGCAATATTTCTCTCCGGTATTTCTGAGAGCTGGATTGCCATTGGTCTGACGCTCGGCGCATGGATTAACTGGAAACTGGTCGCCGGTCGTCTGCGCGTTCATACCGAGGTAAATAATAATGCGCTGACCTTGCCGGATTATTTTACCGGCCGCTTTGAAGATAAAAGCCGTGTGCTGCGTATTATTTCGGCGCTGGTTATTTTGCTGTTCTTCACCATTTATTGTGCCTCCGGGATTGTCGCCGGTGCTCGTCTGTTTGAAAGCACCTTTGGCATGAGCTATGAAACGGCGCTGTGGGCCGGTGCGGCGGCGACGATTGTCTATACCTTCGTCGGCGGATTCCTCGCGGTAAGCTGGACCGATACCGTGCAGGCCAGCCTGATGATTTTCGCGCTGATTCTGACGCCGGTGATGGTGATTATTTCCGTTGGCGGTTTTGGCGAATCGCTGGAAGTGATCAAGCAGAAGAGCATTGAAAACGTCGATATGCTCAAAGGACTGAATTTTGTGGCGATTATTTCGCTGATGGGCTGGGGCCTGGGCTACTTTGGCCAGCCGCATATTCTGGCGCGTTTTATGGCGGCGGATTCCCACCACAGTATCGTTCACGCACGTCGTATCAGCATGACCTGGATGATTCTCTGCCTGGCGGGTGCCGTGGCGGTCGGTTTCTTCGGTATTGCATGGTTCAATAATAACCCGGCGCTGGCCGGCGCGGTGAATCAGAACTCCGAGCGCGTGTTTATCGAACTGGCGCAAATCCTGTTTAACCCGTGGATTGCCGGTATTCTGCTGTCGGCGATTCTGGCGGCGGTAATGTCCACCCTGAGCTGCCAGCTGCTGGTGTGCTCCAGCGCGATTACCGAAGACCTGTATAAAGCGTTTCTGCGTAAAAACGCCGGTCAGAAAGAGCTGGTGTGGGTCGGACGGACGATGGTCCTGGTGGTGGCGCTGATCGCCATTGCGCTGGCGGCAAACCCGAACAACCGTGTGCTGGGTCTGGTGAGCTATGCCTGGGCAGGCTTCGGTGCCGCGTTTGGTCCGGTGGTGCTGTTCTCGGTGATGTGGTCGCGCATGACGCGTAACGGGGCGCTGGCCGGGATGGTGATTGGCGCGCTGACGGTGATTGTCTGGAAACAGTTCGGCTGGCTGGGGCTGTATGAAATCATCCCTGGCTTTATCTTCGGCAGCCTGGGCATCGTGGTCTTCAGCCTGCTGGGCAAAGCCCCGTCGACATCCATGCAGCAACGCTTTGCCGAAGCGGACGCCCATTATCATTCGGCTCCGCCGATACCGGCTACCGCCGAGTAAATTCAGGATCGCTTAATCAAGCCCGCGCTCAGCGGGCTTTTTTGTTGCTGAAAGCAGTTCCGGCGTCCGCCACAGCTCCCCCTCTTGCTAATTCCATGAAAATACGCTGATATCGGGGGCACAAAAAACAATGAGGATAGCAAAATGACGTTCAGACAGGGTGCGCTGGTGCTGGTGATGGCAGGGCTGCTTGGCGGTTGCGTGGCGCCGGCGAAGAAGCGTCCGCCGACTCCCACGGCAGCGGTATGCCCGGCAGAGAATGCGATGGTGCAGACCACGCTCTATTTCGGTTTAAGCCGGCCGGCGGGTAAAGATATCACCGCCCAGGAGTGGCAGCAGTTTGTTGACCGCGACGTCACGCCGCGTTTTCGCGAGGGGTTAACGGTGTTTGACGCCCGGGGGCAGTGGCTGGGGAATGACGGCAGCGTGGCCCGCGAGCAGAGCAAAGCGCTGATGCTGATTCATGGTAAAGACGGTGGCAGCGAAGAGGGGATTGAGGCGTTACGTCACCTCTATAAATCGCGCTTTGCCCAGGAGTCGGTGATGCGCGTTGACCAGCCGGTCTGCGTTCACTTCTGAAAACAGGGCGGGGAAATTCCCCGCCCTGTCTGTTACAGCACCAGGCCGGCGAAGCTGGCGGAAAGCAGACTGACCAGCGTGGCGCCGTAGACCAGACGCAGGCCGAAGCGGGAGACGATATTCCCCTGCTGTTCGTTCAGTCCTTTAATGGCTCCGGCAATAATGCCGATGGAGGCAAAGTTCGCGAAAGAGACCAGGAAGACCGAGAGGATACCCAGTCCACGCGGGGTCATGCCGGCGGCAATTTTTTGCAGCTCAATCATCGCCACGAACTCATTCGCCACCAGCTTGGTTGCCATAATACTTCCGGCGCTCAACGCATCGCTGAGCGGAATACCAATCAGCCAGGCCAGCGGATAAAAAACGTAGCCGAGAATTTGTTGGAAACTCAGGCCAAATAGCGTGGCAAACAGGGCATTAATGGCGCTGATCAGGGCAATAAAACCAATCAGCATCGCCAGAATAATCATCGCCACTTTAAAGCCGGCAAGAATATATTCCCCGAGCATTTCGAAGAAGCTTTGTGATTCGTGGAGCTTCTCCAGCTTAATCTCTTCTTCGCTACCCGGACGCGTCGGGTTAATAATCGACAGTACAATAAAGGTGCTGAACATATTAAGGATCAGCGCCGCGACCACATATTTTGCATCGAGCATGCTCATATAGGCGCCGACGATGGAGAGCGATACCGTTGACATCGCGGTGGCCGCCATGGTGAACAGCCGGCGTGAGGAGAGGTCGCCGAGCACGCCCTTATAGGCGATAAAGTTCTCCGACTGGCCGAGAATCAGCGAGCTGACGGCGTTGAAGGATTCCAGTTTACCCATGCCGTTGACTTTGGAGAGCAGGGTGCCAATCACACGGATGAAAACAGGCAGAATGCGCCAGTGCTGAAGAATACCGATCAGCGCCGAAATAAAGACAATCGGGCACAGCACGCCAAGGAAAATAAACGCCATTCCTTTTTCGCTCATACCGCCAAATACAAAGTTGGTGCCTTCGGCAGCAAAACCGAGCAACGAAGTGAAAAAGCTTGAGATATTTTTAACTATCCACAGACCGCTTTCGGCATGCAGAAAAAAGAATGCCAGCGCAATTTCAATGATAATTAACTGGATAATATAACGAACACGGATTTTTTGTCGGTCATAGCTGGCAAGCCAGGCAAGGCCGAGAATAACCGCCAGCGCCAGCAGGAAGTGCAAGAATTGTGTCATGTTGTTCTTTTCGCAGGTCAATAAGGCCGCTATTTAGCCACAGCCGGTCAGCCTGGTAAATATCTGTAGCGAAAAAACCGCCGCGCCGGCTGCCTGACCGCGATGAAGACAGATAATCCCCTAAGTAATTATTTTAAAGCGATTAATTTACAAATCGATACCAAACTCTCTACATTTCACTTGTGTTTCTGATTATTGTAATGATAATCACTATCAGAAATATTTACTTATCTTTGCATCCACTGACTGCGATTCACATTGAAGGGTGTCGGCATGTTCGTTCCATTTCTCATTATGTTACGCGAAGGGCTGGAGGCGGCGCTGATTGTCAGCCTGATTGCCAGCTATCTCAAACGCACCCAGCGCGGCAGCTTGATTGGCGTCATGTGGATTGGCGTTATCCTGGCGGCGGCGCTGTGCCTGGGCCTGGGGATCTTCATTAACGAAACGACCGGCGAGTTTCCCCAGCGGGAACAGGAGCTGTTCGAAGGCATCGTGGCACTGGTAGCGGTATGCATCCTGACCTGGATGGTCTTCTGGATGCGCAAAGTCTCGCGCAACGTGAAACAGCAGCTGGAACAGGCGGTGGATAATGCGCTGCAGCGCGGTAATCATCATGGCTGGGCGCTGATCATGATGGTCTTTTTCGCCGTCGCGCGGGAAGGGCTGGAGTCGGTGTTCTTCCTGCTGGCGGCCTTCCAGCAGGATGTGGGGATTTGGCCGCCGCTCGGGGCGATGCTGGGGCTGGCTACCGCGATTGTCCTCGGCTTTCTGCTTTACTGGGGCGGGATCCGCCTCAACCTCGGCGTGTTCTTCAAATGGACCAGTCTGTTCATTCTGCTGGTGGCGGCCGGGCTGGCGGCCGGGGCCATTCGCGCCTTCCATGAAGCCGGTCTGTGGAACCACTTCCAGGACGTGGCGTTTGACCTGAGCGGCGTGCTGTCGACCCACACGCTTTTCGGCACGCTGCTCGAAGGGATCTTCGGTTACCAGGAGGCGCCTACCGTCAGTGAAGTGGCGGTCTACTTTATCTATTTGATTCCGGCGCTGGTGCTGTTTGCGCTGCCGCCGCGTAGCAATACAGCAACCTCGCGCACCGCTCCGCTTAAGTAGGGCGCCGCAGGATTATGGTTACAACATACTTACCGAAAGGGATGATCATGATGATTCATTTTCGCCGTAATGCGCTGCAGCTTGCCGTCGCAGCGTTGTTCAGCTCTGCCTTCTACGCTCAGGCTGCGGATATCCCGCAGGTAAAAGTCACCGTTAACGACAAACAGTGTGAGCCGATGAACGTCACCGTGAAAGCGGGGAAAACGCAGTTCATTATTCAAAACCACAGTCAGAAAGCGCTGGAGTGGGAGATTCTCAAAGGCGTGATGGTCGTTGAAGAGCGCGAGAACATTGCGCCAGGCTTTACGCAAAAGCTGACGGCGAACCTGCAGCCGGGCGAATACGATATGACCTGCGGGCTGCTGACCAACCCGAAAGGCAAGCTGATTGTGACCGGTGCCGCCACCAAAGATGCGGCGAAAGCCGATGCGCTGCTGAGTCTTGGCGAGGCGATTACCGCCTATAAAGCCTACGTTACGGCGGAAACCGCACAGCTGGTTAGCGGCACGAAAGCGTTCACCGACGCGGTGAAGGCGGGAGATATTGAAAAAGCGAAAGCGCTGTATGCTCCGACGCGTCAGCACTACGAGCGCATTGAACCGATCGCGGAGCTGTTCTCCGATCTGGACGGCAGTATTGATGCTCGTGAAGACGATTACGAGAAAAAAGCCGAAGATCCGAAATTCACCGGCTTCCACCGTCTGGAAAAAGCCCTGTTTGGCGACAACAGCGTCAAGGGGATGGAAAAGTATGCCGATCAGCTGAACAGCGATGTGCTTGAACTGCAAAAACGCATCAGCGAACTGGCGTTCCCGCCGTCGAAAGTGGTGGGCGGCGCGGCGGGCCTGATTGAAGAAGTCGCGGCCAGCAAAATCAGCGGTGAAGAAGATCGCTACAGCCACACCGATCTGTGGGACTTCCAGGCGAACATCGACGGCGCGCAGAAGATCGTTGACCTGCTGCGCCCGCAGCTGCAAAAAGAGAACAGCGCGCTGCTGGCGAAAGTTGACGCTAACTTCAAGAAAGTTGACGCTATCCTCAGCAAATACCGCACTAAAGACGGCTTCGAAACGTATGACAAGCTGACGGATGCGGATCGTAATGCGTTAAAAGGGCCGATCACCACGCTGGCGGAAGATCTGGCTCAGTTGCGCGGGATCCTTGGGCTGGACTAAGTCGATGGCAGAACAGAAGCAACTTGATGTGAATGAACCTTCACGTCGTCGATTATTAAAAGGGATCGGCGCGCTTGGCGGCGCGCTGGTTATCACCGGCGGCTGTCCGGTGGCACACGCGGCGAAGGGCAACAGCTCTCCGGGCGTGCTGTCGCCGGACGCGCGTGCCGAAGCGCAGCCTTTTTACGGGCAGCACCAGGCCGGCGTGCTGACGCCGCAGCAGGCATCGATGATGCTGGTGGCCTTTGATGTGCTGGCCAGCGATAAAGCTGACCTGGAGCGCCTGTTTCGCCTGCTGACTCAGCGCATTGCCTTTCTGACCAAAGGGGGGCCGGCGCCGGACACGCCAAATCCGCGTCTGCCGCCAATGGATTCGGGGATCCTCGGCGCGTGGATCTCCCCGGATAACCTGACCGTCACCGTTTCGGTTGGCCATTCGCTGTTTGATGAGCGCTATGGATTAGCGGATAAGGCGCCGAAAAAGCTGCAAAAAATGACCCGCTTCCCCAACGATTCGCTGGATGCGGCGCTCTGTCATGGCGATCTGCTGTTGCAAATCTGTGCCAATACTCAGGATACGGTTATCCATGCGCTGCGCGATGTGATTAAACATACGCCGGACCTGCTCAGCGTCCGCTGGAAGCGCGAAGGGTTTATTTCCGATAGCGCCGCGCGGAGTAAAGGCAAAGAGACGCCGGTTAACCTGCTGGGCTTTAAAGACGGCACCGCGAACCCGGTCAGTACCGATAAGGCGCTGATGGATGAAGTGGTATGGGTGACCTCCGATCAAGGCGAGCCTGCGTGGGCAACCGGCGGCAGCTATCAGGCGGCGCGTATCATCCAGTTCCATGTGGAGTTCTGGGATCGCACCCCGCTGAAAGAGCAGCAGACCATTTTTGGGCGCGATAAGCACAGCGGCGCGCCGCTGGGTATGCAGCATGAGCATGACGTGCCGGATTACAGTCGGGATCCTGATGGCGATATTATCGCGCTGGATAGCCACATTCGTCTGGCGAACCCGCGCACACCGCAGACGCAGTCCAGTCTGATGATGCGTCGCGGCTACAGTTATTCGCTGGGGGTGACCAACTCCGGGCAGCTGGATATGGGACTGCTGTTTGTCTGCTATCAGCATGATCTGGAGAAGGGATTCCTGACGGTGCAAAAACGCCTTAACGGCGAAGCGCTGGAGGAGTACGTCAAACCTATCGGCGGCGGCTACTTCTTTGTGTTACCGGGCGTTATCGACAGCCAGCACTACCTGGCGCAATCTCTGCTCGAAGCCTGACGTACCTGCCCGCAAGGGCAGGGCGTTTCTGCTGTTTTTCCATTCTTTTTTTGTATTTCCTGCCTTGTGTTATTTTTCTGTAATCTATTTGTCGGAAACTCTCCTGAGCTGCGATGAGAATTATTTGTTGTCCGCATGTAAAAAATAAGTTGCATTAAGAATTATTTTTGATGTACTTATTACAGACGCGGTAGTTCCCGGCAGTGATGTCGTTTCACTATGGAGATCGCGAATGCCCGATTGCTGTAACGGAAAATGTAAATCTTCTTACCGTACTCCTCAGCACGGGGGCCACACTTCCGGCCGCGATTCCCACACCTCGAATTTTTCTCCAGTCACCACCAATAACCTAAACCCAGACCGGGTACGCGGTGCGCGTAGCCGTGACCCGTTGTCAATTCGACAGGCAAGCAATGGCTTACAAGGAAGCCAAACCTCAATCGTTCGTGCGCATAATCGCGTCGATATTGACGCGTGTGATGTAAACCAACAACGCAAGGTGCTATCCATGGGAAGACAAAAAGCAGTGACCAAAGCTCGTCGTGAGGCCAAACGTGTGCTGAGACAGGATTCGCGCAGCCATAAGCAACGCGAAGAAGAATCGGTCACATCGCTTGTGCAAATGAGTGGCGTAGAAGCAATTGGCATGGCGCGGGACAGCCGTGATACTTCCCCAATTGAAGCGCGCAATGACGCTCAGGCGCATTATTTGAATGCCATCGACAATAAACAGCTGATTTTTGCCACGGGCGAAGCCGGGTGCGGTAAAACCTGGATTAGCGCAGCAAAAGCCGCTGAAGCCCTGATTCACAAAGATGTGGACAGGATTATTGTTACCCGTCCCGTTCTGCAGGCCGATGAAGATCTCGGCTTCTTACCGGGAGATATCGCCGAGAAGTTTGCTCCCTATTTCCGACCGGTGTACGACGTACTGGTGAGAAGGCTGGGCGCTTCCTTTATGCAATACTGCCTGCGACCGGAAATTGGCAAGGTGGAAATCGCGCCGTTCGCCTATATGCGCGGACGTACATTTGAAAATGCGGTTGTGATTCTGGACGAGGCTCAGAACGTGACCGCTGCGCAAATGAAAATGTTTTTAACCCGCCTCGGGGAAAACGTGACGGTCATCGTGAACGGCGACATTACCCAGTGTGATTTACCCTCTGGCGTGAAGTCCGGGCTGGTCGATGCGCTGGCGCGTTTTGCGGAAGACGACATGATCGGCGTTGTGCGTTTTACCGCCGATGATTGCGTCCGTTCGATGCTTTGCCAGCGAACGTTGAAAGCCTACTACTGATCGCTATCTTGTGTGCAAAGCCCGGGGAAACCCGGGCTTTGTTATCTGGAGCGCAGGGCGTTAGCCGATCGCGCCCAGCGCATCTTCGCTGCCCTGGGTTTTTGGCAGCAGGAACAGGGTGGCGAAAATATCCAGCAGATAGAGCAGGGCCAGCAGGGTGATCGCCGCGGTAAACGACCAGTGGCTGACGAACAGGCCAATCACCAGCGGTCCAAAGCCGCCCACGCCGCGCCCGAGGTTAAACAGCACGTTCTGCGCGGTGGCGCGGACCTGTAGCGGGTAGGTATCAGAGATCAGCGCGCCATAGCCGCCAATCATGCCGTTGACAAACATCCCCATTACCGCTCCGGTAAACAGCATCAGGGTCGGGTCCCGCAGCTGGGCGTAGACGATGACCATCACGACGGCCCCCACCTGGTAAATCAGAAAGATCTTCCAGCGCGCGAAACGGTCTGCCAGCACGCCGAACAGCCAGATGCCGAAGGTCATCCCCACGACGGTGACCGCCGTCCACAGCCCTGATTTGGTGAGCGAAAAGCCAAAACTGGAGGAGAGATAGCTGGGCATCCAGATCATCAGGCCATAGTAGCCAAAATTCTGTACCGAGCAGAGGATGAGGATGCCGATACTGGCCTTCGAGGTGGCGCGGTCGGCAAACAGCATCCTGAGGCGCGCGGTGAACGATATTTCCTGCGCGACACGGCTATCTTTGGTAAACGCCTCCGGTTCTCCCATCCCGCGGCGGATGGCAAATGAGACCAGCGCCGGCAGAAGGCCAACCAGAAACATCCCGCGCCAGCCGATGATATCCAGCAGGAGAGGGGTGATAAAGGCGGCCAGCAGCACGCCAAGCTGCCAGCCGATACCAACCCACGCCGAGGCGCGGTTGCGCTTATGGGCCGGCCAGACTTCGGCAATCAGCGCCATGCCGATACCGAATTCGCCGCCGAGCCCCATACCCGCAAGGGTGCGATAGGCCAGCAGATCCCAATAGCCCTGGGCAACCGCACAGAGACCGGTAAAGACCGAGAACATCAGGATCGTGAAGGTCAGGACGCGAATGCGGCCCAGACGGTCGCTGAGATGGCCGAAAAAAATCCCGCCCAGTACCGCGCCAATCAGCGTCCAGGTAACGAGGGAACCGGCCTGAGAAGTGGTAAGCGCCAGCGAAACGCTGATTGCCGGCAGCATGAAACCGAGGATCAGCAGGTCAAAGCCATCCATTGCGTAGCCGCTGATCGCCGCGACCATGGCTTTCGCCGGCGTTACGCCGCGTTTGTTAAGTGGAGAAGAGAACGTCATGTCCAGACCTTTGGAATAAAAATGTGCGCTAAGTATAAATTTGTCGGCGGATGCGATCTACTCGGTTGAGGGGCATTGTGGGCTGTTATGATGACATTAACTGTATGTTTTTAATATTTATAACGGAATAAATGACCAGGGTTTTATTTAAAACATTGTCTGTCATGCTTCATGGGGAAAGAGTGGTAACGTAATGTGTTGACGACAAAAAACGACGAACGTCGGATTCTGCCTGCGGGGCGGCCAGTCGGGGAGGTATTTATGCCGATTCCGGGAGAAGGACGTATGCCTGTATGTGGGAGTTTTGCTTCGTCTATAGACAATCTTTCTTGTAGCGGAGTTTGTGCCCTGACATTTCGCTTAACCATTTATTAAGCGGCTTTTCTTTGTCATTTAATCCGGCGGTGCGCTGGCGTATCAGGTTGAGCCGCTCTTCATAGAAACGCGCCCACGCTTCGGCGCCGCCCAGCACTTTCCCCAGCAGCCTTTTGCTGGTGACGCTGTTGGTAAGAGGGCGTAGGCGAAAGTCGATAAAGACGACGGGAATACCGATCGCCGCAAGCAGATCCAGCACGCGGCTCTCTTTCAGTTTTCCCCATACGCCAAAATCGAAGACGTTCAGATCCGGCTGCATCTGAACGGCGCGCTCGACGCTGAAATCAGTGAGATATGCATTGTCAAGCATCGGCAGCTGTTTTAGCTGGGGGGACTTTGCAAGATAAAGCGAGTCAAGGTCCGGCGCTTTGGTTTTGAGGGGATTATCCCGGGCAATCAGCTGCGCAAAAGGATTATCCGGATGCACAATCTGTCATGCCTGAATGGCCCTGGCATCCGCCAGGATGACTCTTTTTGCCGGTTGCTGGAGGGTCACTTCTCTTCCGACAATATCCGTCGCCGTGACGGGGGATGCCTGTAAATTTGCTGCCGACAGTAAAAGTAGCCAGCCTAATACCAGCCGCCAGAAAAGTTTCTGCCTCATTTTATCCAATCCGTCTGTCCGCAGCCGTGAGACAACCCGGCCAGTTTGGCTGGAGCGTAAAACAACCTTCCGTTCAAAAAAAAGTTTACATTGCTATGTATTGCTAACTATTATCATTTCGTTTCTCATAATTCAAATCATTCGCAATACAAATAATTGATAATTAATATATTTATTTTACAGGGGATCTTCTCATGTCTGGTCACTTCCGGCTCTCGCTGCTTGCTAGCGCTATTGTTTTAGCGTTCCCGGCCTGGGCTGCTGATAAAAATGATAACTCTTCATCAACCGATCGTACGGATACCCTGACGGTCGTGGGCAACTGGCTTGATTCGCCGGATTACAGCACGGTAGTGCTCGATCATCCCGGCGCAAGGACCATCGTGACGGAGCAGCAGGTTAAGGAAAAAGGCGGCGAGACGATTTCAGAAGCGCTGCGCGGTATTCCCGGGGTTCAGGTTCAGGAGAATAACGGCACCGGCGGGAGCGATGTGTCACTGAACGTCGGCGTGCGCGGCCTGACATCGCGCCTTTCGCCTCGCTCAACCATCATGATGGACGGCGTACCGCTTTCTGTCGCGCCTTACGGCCAGCCTCAGCTGTCAATGGCTCCGCTGTCAATGGGGAACATTCAGTCCATTGACGTCATCCGCGGCGGCAGCGCCGTTCGTTACGGGCCGCAGAACGTCGGCGGAGTGATCAACTTTGTCTCGAAGGATATTCCGGAAACGTTCGGCGGTGCGGTGAGCGCGCAAACGGAAGGGGCCTCACACGGCGGATTAAAAACGCTGACCAGCGCTTCCGTTGGCGGCACGGCGGAGAACGGTCTGGGGGCGGAGCTGCTGTACTCGGGCCTGCACGGGCAGGGATACCGGGAAAATAATGACAATACCGATATTGACGATTTTATGCTGAAAACGCGTTATCGTTTCACTCCGCAGGACGAACTGACTGGTAACTTCCATTATTATAACGCCTCCGCGGGTATGCCCGGCGGCCTGACGAAAGAGCAGTACCAGCAAAATCCCTTCCAGTCAGTGCGCCCGTTCGATCAGTTTGCCGGACGCCGCCAGGATATGTCTTTCAAATATCGCCATCAGGAAGAGGATAGCCAGTTTGAAGTGCTGACCTATTTCACCAAAAGTTTCCGCACCAGCGATATTCAGACCAACGGCTCCGGGGCTCTGGAAGGGCAGAGTCGTCTGGCTGCCGCCCCTCGCCACTACACCACCTGGGCCATCGAACCAACCTATTCGCATCTGTTCCGCTTCTGGGATATGGCCCATGAAGTCACCCTTGGCTATCGCTATCTGAACGAGACATCGGATGAAAAAGGATATCGGTCCAACTGGTACGATCCGACGACCACGACCTCTGCCCCGAATTCTAAAGAAAACTATTATCAGCATACCTCCGGCGGTACGGAAGCTAACGCGTTTTATATTGATGATGCCGTCAACGTTGGTAACTGGACGATTACCCCGGGGCTGCGTTATGAAAGCATCCGCACGCATGTGAATGACGCTTTTGCCGATATTGCGCGTGAAAAATCGTACAGTGAACCGCTGCCATCGATCAACGTGATGTATCACCTGTCCGATAGCTGGAAGCTATTTGCTAATGCCAATACCTCTTTCGGCAGCTTGCAGTATTTCCAGCTCACCCGCGGAGGGAATCACGGCCAGCCGGCTCCGGGCCTGCAGCCGGAAAAGGCGCGCACCTATGAAGTCGGTACCCGCTATGACGACTCCTTACTCAAAGCGGAGCTGACGGCTTTCTACATTGATTTTGATAATCAGCTGCAGTACATCAACAACACCATCGGCTGGACCACGCTGGGCGCCACCAAACATCAAGGCGTCGAGCTGGCTCTGAACTACGATCTCAGCGAACTGACGCACAGCCTGGATGGGGTCAGCCTCTATTCCACCTATACCTATACCCGCGCCGTATCCGTCAGCGGCGAGTTTTCGGGTAAAGATCTGCCCTTCTATTCCCGCCAGGTGCTGACGGTAGGTTCCCGCTACGCGACGGGCAACTGGGTGTGGAACGTCGATGGCTATTCGCAATCCCGCCAGCATTCTCCGGGATCTTCTGCTGCCGGGAATGGCTATATCACCCAAGAGAGCGATGATGGTCAGTACGGTAATATTGCCGGCTATATGGTGTGGAATATGCGCGGCGAATATGACACGGGGCCGTCGTGGTCAAATCTGAAACTGGGCGCCGGGGTTAAAAACCTTTTCGATCAGCGCTACTACACGCGTTCAACGGATAATAACTACGGCAAATATGTCGGCGAGCCGCGAACCTTCTTTGTTCAGGCGTCGCTGGCGTTCTAAACGTGTGACGCTTCGCGGGGCAGGGATGCACCGCGAAGCGGTCAGGTCAGAGAGCGGGGGGGTTGGCGGAGGAGCGATAAGGCCATACCTCCGGCTGGGTGCAATATGCGAAAAAAAAGCCCGTACCTGCGTACGAGCTCTTCTTTAAATATGGCGGTGAGGGGGGATTGATTCGCTTCGCTCACCGTTACTCGGCCCGTCCCTGGGCCTCGCCCCTTCGGGGCCAACGCAGGCGTTGTTCAAAAATGCTCCCGGCATTTTTGTGCGGGCAGCCCGCTCGCAGGCTCGCGGTCTGTCCAGCTGGCTGCGCCAGCTGTCGACCCCCGGTCGGGGTTTCTCATCCCCCCGGGCGGTGCCACAGGCGAAAAAAAAGCCCGTACCTGCGTACGAGCTCTTCTTTAAATATGGCGGTGAGGGGGGGATTCGAACCCCCGATACGTTGCCGTATACACACTTTCCAGGCGTGCTCCTTCAGCCACTCGGACACCTCACCATATTGTTTTGCTGCTCACCTTGGGTGGGCAACGGGGCGCTACTATAGGGAGTTGCACTAAAACGGTCAAGCAGTATTTATTCTTTCTTTACCGTTCGGTCAAGCAATGAACACTGCCCCGCTGAAAACCGACGGGGCAGCGATTTTAACGCAGAGAATCAAGCTGTTTGCGAGGCTTCACCAGCCTCGTGCGCTGCTTTCGCGCCACGCTGGCAGGCCGGGAAGGCACTGATGTCAGATTTGGCCAAAGCGTCCGCCGTTAAAATCGCGCACGGCTTCTGCGATCTGCTGCCTGGTATTCATCACAAACGGACCGTAACCCACAATGGGCTCCCGCAACGGTTCACCGGCCAGCAGCAGCACTTTGGCATTCGCCGTTGCATGAAGATGAATTGCTTCTCCCTGCTGACTAAACACCACCAGTTGCCCTTCACGTGCCTGCTCTGCACCGTTGACCGTAATCTCACCTTCAAGGACCACTAGCGCACTGCTCCAGCCATCAGGCTGACGGAGCGTGATGTCATGGCCCTGATTCAGCTGCATATCCCAGACGTTCAGTGGCGAGAAAGTGTGCGCAGGTCCAGTCACCTGGTCATAGCTGCCGGCGATAACCCGGATATTTCCCGCGCCGTCCGCCAGGGCGACATCGGGGATGACATCCGCGGTGATGCTCTGATAGCCCGGATGAGTCATTTTGTCTTTCGCCGGCAGGTTGACCCACAGCTGGATCATCTTCAGTTCGCCGCCGGTGCGGGTAAACTCCGCCGAATGGAACTCTTCATGCAGAATGCCGGCGCCGGCGGTCATCCACTGCACATCGCCCGGGCCAATGACCCCACCTTTACCCGTCGAGTCACGGTGTTCAACTTCACCGGAATAGACGATGGTGACGGTTTCAAATCCGCGATGCGGATGTTCGCCAACCCCACGTCTGCCGCTTCCCGCCGGGAAGTGGTGAGGACCGGCGTAGTCCAGCAGCAGGAAGGGGCTTAACGGTTCGCCATGAGTCTGGTAAGAGAACAGTGAGCGAACCGGGAAGCCATCCCCGACCCAATGTTGGGCCGGTGCGGTGTAGACGCCTGTAATCTGTTTCATGGTGCTCTCCTGTGTCGCGATTTCTGATGACTATAAGATTAGATCTGCGGCCAATAAACAGGTAGATAGCAAAACTGGCCTATACTGTTCTGAAAATGGAACAATGGAGGAAGGATGCTCGATCTCAATGACTTAGCCTGGTTTGTCCAGGTCGTCGATCATGAAGGATTCGCCGCGGCGGGCAGGGCGCTCGATCAACCGAAATCAAAATTAAGCCGTCGGATCGCGCAGCTGGAAGAGCGGCTTGGTGTGCGGCTGATTCATCGCACGACCCGGCAGTTCGTGGTCACCGAAGTGGGGCAGACCTTCTACCAGCACTGCAAAGCGATGCTGATAGAGGCCGAGGCGGCGCAGCAGGCGGTGGAAACGCTGCGTTCGGAGCCGCGCGGCAGCGTTAAACTCACCTGCCCGGTGACCTTATTGCATGCCCATGTCGGGCCGATGCTGGCGCGGTTTATGCTACGTTACCCGGGCGTCAATGTGCAGCTGGAGGCTACCAATCGGCGGGTGGACGTTGTTGGCGAAGGGATTGACGTTGCGATCCGCGTGCGCCCGCGTCCGTTTGACGATAGCGATCTGGTGATGCGGGTACTGGCCGACCGCGGACAGCGTCTGGTCGCCAGCCCGGCTTGTATTGCGCGAATGGGGCGGCCACAGGCGCCATCGCAGCTGAGTACGTGGCCGGGACTGAGTCTCGATGCCGGAAAGCATCAGCATAAGTGGCAACTGAGCGGGCCGGAGGGGGCAAGGGCGGAAGTCTATTTCACGCCGCGGATGGTCACGACGGACATGCTGGCATTGCGTGAAGCGGCGATAGCCGGCGTTGGGGTGGTTCAGCTTCCTCTCTTAATGGTGCGCGATCAGCTGGCTGCCGGGACCCTGGAGGTGGTACTGGATGCGTGGCAACCACAGCGGGAAGTCATTCATGCGGTTTTTGCCTCTCGTCGCGGTCTGCTGCCGTCGGTGAGAGCACTGGTAGACTTTCTGAGCGAAGAATACCAGCGGATGGAAGAGGATTGATAAGGGGGCTGTATCCCGGGCAAAGCACGCATGTCGACACCCGGTCGGGGCTTCTCATCCCCCCCGGGCGGTGCCACAGGCGAAAAAAAAGCCCGTACCTGCGTACGAGCTCTTCTTTAAAGATGGCGGTGAGGGGAGGATTGATTCGCTTCGCTCACCGTTACTCGGCCCGTCCCTGGGCCTCGCCCCTTCGGGGCCAACGCAGGCGTTGTTCAAAAATGCTCCCGGCATTTTTGTGCGGGCAGCCCGCTCGCAGGCTCGCGGTCTGTCCAGCTGGCTGCGCCAGCTGTCGACCCCCGATCGGGGTTTCTCATCCCCCCGGGCGGTGCCACAGGCGAAAAAAAAGCCCGTACTTGCGTACGAGCTCTTCTTTAAATATGGCGGTGAGGGGGGGATTCGAACCCCCGATACGTTGCCGTATACACACTTTCCAGGCGTGCTCCTTCAGCCACTCGGACACCTCACCATATTGTTTTGCTGCTCACACTGGGTGGGCAACGGGCGCTAATTTAGGGAAATACGTATCTCTCGTCAATCAACTTTTTCAAAAAACAGCGCGTTTAGACAAACTTCGCGCAACTTGCTTTTTAAATGCGCGACAATCGATTTTTTTGTCGCCACCCTCTTTTTATTCGATAGAAAAATGAAATTTGCTATGCTGGCAATCCAATAGAAAACAATAAGTAAAATACGGCGCCAGGGTCAACCTGCAACCAGCGCCCGCGATCAGGAGCCATGATGGACATAATCTTTTATCACCCGACATTTGATACCGCTTACTGGGTTGCTGAGCTGGAAAAACAGCTGCCGGGCGCGCGCGTACGCGAATGGAAATCCGGCGATACTCAGCATGCGGACTATGCGTTGGTCTGGCATCCGCCGGTGGAAATGCTTCAGGGACGGGACTTAAAAGCCGTTTTTGCCCTCGGCGCTGGCGTCGATTCAATTCTGAGTAAACTCCGTGAACACCCGGAAATGCTGCCGATGTCGATTCCACTCTTTCGCCTCGAAGACACCGGAATGGGTCAGCAGATGCAAGAGTATGCGGTGAGCCAGGTGCTGCACTGGTTCCGTCGCTTCGACGACTACCAGGCATTAAAACAGCAGGCCCGCTGGCAGCCGCTGGAGGATTATCGTCGCGAAGAGTTCACTATCGGGATAATGGGCGCGGGCGTGCTTGGTTCGAAAGTGGCGGAAGCGCTTCAGGTATGGGGATTTCCGCTGCGGAGCTGGAGCCGTAGTCGTAAATCCTGGCCTCAGGTGCAAAGCTTTGCCGGTCAGGAGGAGCTGGGCGACTTCCTCGGCGCGACGCGGGTACTGATCAACCTGCTGCCAAACACGGCGGAAACCGTCGGCATTATTAATCAGCGACTGTTGGCGCAGCTTCCGGATAACAGCTATGTTCTCAATCTGGCACGTGGCGTTCACGTGGTCGAAGCGGATCTGCTGGCGGCACTGAATAGCGGTAAGCTTAAAGGCGCGATGCTGGATGTCTTTAGCCGCGAGCCATTACCGGCGGAAAGTCCGCTGTGGGCGCATCCTCGGGTGGCGATGACGCCACATGTCGCCGCAGTCACCCGTCCGCTGGAAGCGATCACCTATATTGCCAGCACCATTGGCCGCCTGGAGCGTGGGGAGGCGGTGAACGGGCAGGTCGATCGTCAGCGCGGATACTAAGAGAAACCCCGCTGTAGCGGGGTTTTGCTAATCATGCGTCCTGATTCCTGCTATTCTTGCCACAAACAGAGAAGGAGATTGTGATGTATCCTGTTGACCTGCACATGCATACCGTCGCCAGTACCCACGCCTACAGTACCCTGCACGATTATATTGCTGAAGCAAAGCGTAAGGGGATCAAACTTTTTGCCATAACCGATCATGGTCCGGATATGGCCGATGCTCCGCACTACTGGCATTTCGTCAATATGCGCATCTGGCCGCGGATGGTCGACGGCGTCGGCATTTTACGGGGTATTGAAGCCAACATAAAAAACACCCTCGGCGAAATTGACTGCACCGGGCCGATGCTGACCTCGCTGGACCTGTTCATTGCGGGCTTCCATGAGCCGGTTTTCCCGCCGCAGGATAAAGCCACCCATACTGAAGCGATGATCGCCACTATGGCGAGCGGCGCGGTACATATTATTAGCCATCCGGGTAATCCGAAATACCCCGTCGATATTCCGGCGATAGCCGCCGCGGCGGCAAAATACCAGGTGGCGCTGGAAATCAACAACTCATCCTTCGTCTCGTCGCGTGTGGGCAGCGAAGATAACTGCCGGGCGGTTGCCGCCGCCGTGCGCGATGCCGGAGGTTGGGTCGCGCTGGGATCGGATTCGCATACCGCATTTACGCTCGGCGAGTTCAAAGAGTGTCGTAAGATCCTCGATGATGTGAACTTCCCCGAAGAGCGGATCCTTAACGTGTCCCCGCGTCGGCTGTTGAATTTCCTTGAGTCTCGCGGGATGCCGGCGATCCCTGAATTTGCCGATCTTTAATATGAATAACTGGAAAAATTGAATGAACGAGTTTTCAATCCTCTGCCGCGTGCTGGGTTCTTTGTACTACCGTCAGCCGCAGGATCCGCTGCTGGTGCCGCTGTTTACCCTGATCCGTGAAGGGAAGCTGGCGGCGAGCTGGCCGCTGGAGCAGGATGAGCTGCTGGAACGTCTGCAAAAAAGCTGCGACGTGCAACCGCTGGCCGCCGATTACAATGCGCTGTTTGTCGGTGAAGAGTGCAGCGTTCCTCCTTATCGTAGCGCGTGGGTTGAAGGGGCAAGCGAAGCTGAAGTTCGCGGTTTCTTCAGCGAACACGGGATCCCGACCGGAGAAGGTCAGGCCGACCACATTGGGTCACTGCTGCTGGCGGCCTCGTGGCTTGAAGATCATGCTACGGAAGATGAAAGCGAAACGCTGGAAACGCTGTTTGCTGACTACATTTTGCCGTGGTGCGGGGTTTTCCTCGGCAAAGTCGAGGCGCATGCCGGGACACCTTTCTGGCGGACGATGGCGCCCCTGACGCGGGAAGCGCTCTCCGCCATGTGGGATGAACTGCAGGAAGAATCGGAAGAGTAAATGTGATATTTGTCACGTTTTTATTGCAATGGAAAGTATGAGCTTGCATATAACGTGCTTCAGATCTCATTTGGCGGACGCGTATCTGCTATGATACGCGTCATGAACATACTCTTCGCAATCGCAATAACGACAGGCATTCTCTCCGGAATCTGGGGATGGGTGGCGGTCGCGCTTGGTCTGCTGAGCTGGGCGGGCTTCCTGGGCTGCACGGCCTATTTCGCTTGCCCGCAGGGCGGGCTAAAAGGGTTGCTGATCTCAACCTGTACGGTAATGAGCGGTGTGGTGTGGGCGCTGGTCATTATTTACGGCAGTGCGCTGGCGCCGCATCTGGAAATCCTTGGCTATATGATGACCGGGGGCGTGGCCTTCCTGATGTGTATTCAGGCTCGTCAGCTGCTGCTCTCTTTTGTCCCCGGCACTTTTATTGGCGCCTGCGCCACATTTGCCGGCGACGGGAACTGGCGGCTGGTGGTACCTTCTCTGGCGCTAGGGCTGGTGTTTGGTTACGCGATGAAAAATTGTGGGCTATGGCTGGCCGCGCGTGCGCGGAAAAACAAATCCACATTAGTGAACGAAACGCCCGACCAGGCATAAGCTGATGTCACCCGCACAAGAAACAGGACCTCAGGTCCTGTTTTTCTTTCTGCTGGCGCTGGTCGGGCTGTTCAGACTTGCGGTCGTCGACCCGACTCACGGGGTAGCCCCCGCCACGCAACCGTAACGTGAAAGAATATTAACCCGCAACATAGCCTTGCTATCCTCCAGACGGGTTATAGCCGCCGCAAGTTTCCCGGACTTTCGTCGGGCGGGCTATCGTGCCATATTACCCTCTGTGCTTTATGTAAAGACGTTTGCCGACAGGAGGCGAAATGACTGTTAAACCTGAGGTTATTCTCGGCGACATCACTACGCTTGACGTCGATGTTATCGTCAATGCCGCCAATCCCTCGCTGCTAGGCGGCGGGGGCGTGGATGGCGCAATCCATCGTGCAGCCGGGCCGGAGCTCCTTGCCGCGTGTCAGGTCGTCCGGCAACAACAAGGCGAGTGCCCTCCGGGTCATGCGGTGATTACTACCGCGGGTCAGCTGCCGGCCAGCGCGGTGATCCATGCCGTCGGGCCCGTCTGGCACGGTGGCGGGCATCAGGAGGCTGAACTGCTTGCTGACGCGTATCGAAACAGCCTGCAGCTGGCGTCAGCGAACAGCTATCGATCGATTGCCTTCCCGGCCATCAGTACCGGCGTATATGGATATCCTAAGCAGGCGGCGGCAGAAATTGCCGTGCAGACGGTCAGCACCTTTCTGACGCGTTACAATCCTTTAGAGCGCGTCTGCTTTGTCTGTTTCGATGAGGAGACCGCGGACATTTACCGGCGCTTGCTTGAGCCGCAGCGAGGTGCGTGAAAGTCGGGGGTCCCGACCACCCGCCGCCTGACATCTGCGGGCGGGCGGGCGATCAGCCAGCGGACACTTGAGTCTTAGCTGCTTTCGGCTGGAATTTTCCCGAAAAGAGAAAGCGTAGCAGAGGAATGCGCAGATGAATTTCATACAGCACCAGCGCAATACCGACCACGAAGACTAAGCCAGCAATAAACCCAAGCGCGTTGGATTTGATCGCCGGCGCCAGCCATGCGCCATAAAGCAGGGTCAGCGGGTGGTGCACCAGATAAATGAACAGCGAAGCATTAACAAAATAGGTCACCCGCGCCGACTGAAAGTTCAGCAGACGGTGGCCGAGAGAAAAGACCACGTTCACCATCCACAGACCCAGAACCATGGTAATGACCGATTCGGTTTCATACATCCAGCCATCACCGGAACCATATTGCTGATTCAGGCGATAGGCGATAAAGCCTAGCAGCGCGCCGACGAAGCACCATGGCGACGGAGTGGTAAACATCGTTTTTAAGCGCGGATTGATAAATACCTGGGCACCAAGAATGAAGAAGGGCAGGTAAAACAGAGTCTGCATCACGATGAAATTAAACAGGCCGTTGCTGAGCAAGGGGGCGTAAAGGACAAACAGCGAGCGGCGGATCACCGCGTAAAGCACGCCGAGCGCCAGAAAAATCATCGACAGCTGAGCTAATGTGACGGTGTCACCAAAGGTCGATGCCCTGGCTGAGCGGCGGCCGGTCAGCCAGCGAAACAGCACGACTCCCAGAGAGGTCAGGACCACCAGCACCAGTAAAAACCACAGGTGAGAAACCAGTTCCCACGCCAGAGTATTGAATTTGTCGTAACCCGAGAGGGTGTGCCAGTTTTCGGCCTTGCCGTTAACGTACTGCAGCATGATGAACTGCGGCAGCGTCAGCAGAGGAATGGCGGTCAGCATCGGAATGCCGACACGCTCAACGCGCACTTTCCACCACTTCTTCAGCGGATAACGTAAAAAAAGCATGTAGGAAAAGTAGCCAGAAATGACAAAGAAGACCTGCATGCGAAAAGCATGGATAAAATCGTTAAACAGCGTCAGCCACCAGGAGGGCTCGAGGCTATTCACATGCCAGCTGTGGCTGGAATAGATCAGTGATATATGAAAAGGGATCCCCAGTAGCATCAGCCAGGCGCGGATGCTATCGAAGAAATATTCACGTTGTACTGGCGTATTATTCATACAATATCACTACATTCTCGGACAATTCGTCTTATCACTCAACGTGATAACGTTTAAATTCTCAGCAACCCTACATCAACTCTGGATACCTGTCTCCAGGATAAGTACGTAAAGTACAAATGTGGCAGTTAACTGCCTATTACCTGCGCCGCTAAGGTGAACAAAGCAGGGATTATGTTGTCGGATTGCCTGAATTACCATTAAAATAGATCGGATCGATTTAAGCACACAAAGGGGGAAGTGCTTACTTATATGAAACTTAAACCACAGATGATGAAAATGCGCTGGTTAAGCGCAGCCGTAATGTTGTCCCTGTGTACTTCATCTGCATGGGCGTTTAGCATTGATGACGTTGCAAAACAGGCCAAAGCGTTAGCCGGGAAAGGCTATGAAGCGCCGAAGAGCAACTTGCCCTCCGCTTTCCGCGACATGAAATACGCGGACTACCAGCAAATCCAGTTTAATCACGATAAGGCTTACTGGAACAATCAGAAAACCCCATTCAAACTTGAATTTTATCATCAGGGTATGTACTTCGACACGCCGGTCACCATTAACGAAGTGACGGCAAGCAGCGTGCGTAAGATTAAATATAATCCGGATTACTTTAATTTTGGCAGCGTCCAGCATGATAAAGATACGGTGAAAGACCTGGGCTTCGCCGGTTTCAAAGTACTGTACCCGATCAACAGCAAAGATAAGAACGACGAAATCGTCAGCATGCTCGGCGCCAGCTACTTCCGTGTTCTGGGTCAGGGCCAGGTGTACGGGCTTTCCGCGCGCGGCCTGGCTATCGATACCGCGCTGCCTTCCGGCGAAGAATTCCCTCGTTTTCGTGAGTTCTGGATTGAGCATCCAAAAGCCACGGACAAGCGTTTGACTATTTATGCACTGCTTGACTCCCCACGTGCGACCGGCGCCTACCGTTTTGTGATTATGCCGGGCCGCGATACCGTCGTTGATGTGCAGTCTAAAGTGTACCTGCGTGACAAAGTCGGCAAACTAGGCGTTGCACCGCTGACCAGCATGTTCCTGTTCGGGCCGAATCAACCCTCTCCGGCGACCAACTATCGTCCGGCGCTGCATGATTCTAACGGCCTGTCGATTCTTGCCGGTAACGGCGAGTGGATCTGGCGTCCGCTGAACAATCCGAAGCATCTGGCCGTCAGCAGCTATGCGATGGAAAATCCGCAGGGCTTCGGCCTGCTGCAGCGCGGCCGTCAGTTCTCGCGCTTTGAGGACCTCGACGACCGTTACGATCTGCGCCCGAGCGCCTGGATCACGCCGAAGGGCGACTGGGGTAAAGGGAAAATCGAACTGGTTGAAATCCCGACCAATGACGAAACCAACGATAACATCGTGACCTACTGGACGCCGGATCAGCTGCCGGAACCGGGTAAAGAGATGAACTTCAAATACTCGATTACCTTCAGCCGCGATGAAGACAAACTGCACGCGCCGGATAACGCCTATGTGATGCAGACCCGCCGTTCTACCGGGGATGTGAAGCAGTCGAACCTGATTCGTCAGCCGGATGGCACCATTGCCTTTATCGTTGACTTCACCGGCGCTGAAATGAAAAAAATGCCGTCAGATACGCCGGTAACGGCGCAGGCGAGCATCGGCGATAACGCAGAAATTGTTGAGAATACCGTGCGTTATAACCCGGTCACTAAGGGCTGGCGTATGGTTCTGCGTGTGAAGGTAAAAGATCCGAAGAAAACCACGGAAATGCGCGCTGCGCTGGTCAATGCTGATCAGACGCTGAGTGAAACCTGGAGCTATCAGCTGCCTGCCAATGAATAAGATAACGAAGTACATTGACGCGTTGCCGCTGTCTGAGGCTGAAAAAGCCGCGCTGCCTGATACAAGCCTGCAGGCCGTACATGAAGCGCTGGACGCCGATCATCATGCTTTTGTTCGTGAAGACGATTCCCCGCTGGGTTCCGTGAAATCACGACTGGAACATAGCTGGCCAGACTCCCTGGCCGGTAACCAGCTGATAAAAGATGATGAAGGGCGTACTCAGCTCAACGCAATGCCGAAAGCAAAACGCTCCTCAATGTTCCCGGACCCGTGGCGCACCAACCCGGTTGGGCGTTTCTGGGATCGGCTACGCGGACGTGATGTCACCCCGCGCTATCTTTCTCGCCTGACCAAAGAAGAGCAGGAGAGCGAGCAGAAGTGGCGTACCGTCGGGACCATCCGTCGTTACATCCTGCTGCTGCTGACGCTGGCGCAGACCGTTGTCGCAACCTGGTACATGAAAACCATCCTGCCGTATCAGGGATGGGCGCTCATCAATCCGGCTGACATGGTCGGGCAGAATCTGTGGATTTCCTTCATGCAGCTGCTGCCGTACATGCTGCAAACCGGGATCCTGATCCTTTTCGCGGTCCTTTTCTGTTGGGTTTCCGCCGGTTTCTGGACCGCGCTGATGGGCTTCCTGCAGCTGCTGATGGGGCGCGATAAGTACAGTATCTCCGCGTCAACCGTCGGCGATGAACCGCTGAACCCAGAACACCGTACGGCGCTGATCATGCCGATCTGCAACGAAGACGTCGATCGCGTATTCGCCGGCCTGCGTGCCACCTGGGAGTCGGTGAAGGCGACAGGGCAACAGCAGCACTTCGACGTGTATATCCTGAGTGACAGCTACAATCCGGATATTTGCGTTGCCGAGCAGAAAGCGTGGATGGAGCTGATTGCGGAAGTGCAGGGCGAGGGGCAGATTTTCTATCGCCGTCGTCGTCGTCGTGTGAAGCGTAAGAGCGGTAACATCGATGACTTCTGCCGTCGCTGGGGCAGCCAGTATAGCTATATGGTGGTACTGGATGCTGACTCGGTGATGACCGGTGAATGTCTGACCGGGCTGGTGCGTCTGATGGAGGCGAACCCGAATGCCGGGATCATTCAGTCCTCGCCGCGCGCTTCTGGTATGGACACCCTGTATGCCCGTTGCCAGCAGTTTGCGACCCGCGTTTACGGTCCGCTGTTCACCGCCGGCCTGCACTTCTGGCAGCTTGGTGAATCACACTACTGGGGCCATAACGCCATTATCCGCGTGAAGCCGTTTATCGAGCACTGCGCGCTGGCGCCGCTGCCGGGAGAAGGTTCATTTGCCGGGTCGATTCTGTCGCACGACTTCGTGGAAGCGGCGCTGATGCGTCGTGCCGGCTGGGGGGTGTGGATTGCCTACGATCTGCCGGGCTCTTATGAAGAACTGCCGCCGAACCTGCTGGATGAACTAAAGCGTGACCGCCGCTGGTGCCACGGTAACCTGATGAACTTCCGTCTGTTCCTGGTCAAAGGCATGCACCCGGTGCACCGGGCGGTGTTCCTGACCGGCGTCATGTCCTACCTGTCGGCGCCGCTGTGGTTCATGTTCCTCGCCCTGTCGACCGCGCTACAGGTCGTGCATGCGCTGACTGAGCCACAGTACTTCCTGCAGCCGCGGCAGCTGTTCCCGGTCTGGCCGCAGTGGCGCCCGGAGCTGGCGATTGCGCTGTTCGCCTCGACGATGGTGCTGCTGTTCCTGCCGAAATTATTGAGCATTATTCTGGTGTGGTGCAAAGGTTCAAAAGAGTACGGCGGCTTCATTCGCGTGACGCTCTCTTTGCTGCTGGAAGTGCTGTTCTCGGTACTGCTGGCGCCGGTGCGTATGCTGTTCCATACCGTGTTTGTGGTCAGTGCGTTCCTCGGTTGGGAAGTGGTATGGAATTCTCCGCAGCGTGATGATGACTCCACCCCGTGGGGTGAAGCCTTTATGCGCCACGGTTCGCAGCTGCTGCTGGGGCTGGTGTGGGCGGTCGGTATGGCGTGGCTGGATCTGCGTTTCCTGTTCTGGCTGGCGCCGATCGTCTTCTCGCTGATCCTGTCGCCGTTCGTGTCGGTGATTTCCAGTCGGGCCACCGTGGGCCTGCGTACCAAACGCTGGAAGCTGTTCCTGATCCCGGAAGAGTATTCCCCGCCGCAGGTGCTGAAGGATACCGATGCATATCTGACCCTGAACCGTCAGCGTTCCCTGGACGATGGGTTTATGCACGCCGTGTTTAACCCGTCCTTCAACGCGCTGGCGACGGCAATGGCGACGGCACGTCACCGCCATGGTCAAATTCTGGATATCGCCCGCGAACGTCATGTTGAACAGGCGCTGAACGAGACGCCCGACAAACTCAATCGCGACCGTCGTCTGGTGCTGTTGAGCGACCCGGTCACCTTGTCACGTTTGCACTATCGTGTGTGGGCCGCGCCGGAGAAATACTCTTCGTGGGTGAGCGCCTATCAGCAGGTGACGCTCAACCCGCTGGCGTTGAAAACGAAATAAGCGGTATGTGAAGGAAAATACCGGCAATATTGCCGGTATTTTTTTATCTGAGCATTGAGGTAGCAGATGAGAATTTTACTGGTTATTGCCATGGCGCTGCTGCTCAGCGGCTGCGGCAGTATTATTAGCCGCACGGTGCCGGGGCAGGGGCATGGGAATCAGTATTACCCCGGCGTGCAGTGGGATGTGCGTGATTCGTCATGGCGATACATCACCATTCTCGATCTGCCTTTTTCGCTGGTGTTCGATACGTTGCTGTTGCCGCTTGATGCCAGCCACGGTCCGTACAACTAATCAGCGTTCATCCCACTCATCGGCAGCGGTCTGACCCTCTTCGGTATCCAGAGAGGGTTCCAGCTGAAACTCTCCTTCGTCCCACTCATGCAGCGTATTCTCTTCCAGCCACTCCTGACGCAGCTCTATCTCGTCATAGTCGCCGTCAAAAACGCTCTGTGCCGCTTCGCCGCTTAACATCGGCAGGCATTCGCCTTCTTCATCTTCGTCGGCAAAAAATTCGGCCTGCCAGGCGATATCGCCATCCTGCAGAACGTACTTTTGGATATTCAGCTGCTCAACGTTGGCACTCTCCTCGTCGCTATCCGGATTATTGACCAGGAACTCTTCGCGGGCCGCATCGATAGCTTCTTCGAGCGTGGCATAGAAAATCGAATCCTTTGGCATAGATAACCCCCTAAGAAGAATGAAAAATGGACACGATTCAATCTATAGAAGGCGGTGAGCGTTGCGTCAAGGGGAAGGCGACGCTGTTGAACTTAATTTACCGAACGACCGCCCGAGTCCGCGTTCTGCGCGGGTTCATCACCGGAAGGACGTCGCAAGCTGAGGGTGGAATAGATAGCGTTGAACAGGACGACCGTCGCGGTGACAAAAAAGACCGCCCGGAAACCATAGCTGGCAGATACCGCTGCGCCGATCAATGGGCCGGTGACGTTGCCGATATCGCGAAATGACTGGTTATAGCTAAAAATGCGCCCGGCCACCTGGCTGGTTGAGTTGTACACCAGCAGCGTCTGGACGGCCGGCAGCAGCGCGCCGTCGGCGGCACCCAGCAGAAAGCGTAAAATAGCCAGCTGCAGCGGCGTCTGGACGAATGACATTGGAATCAGCAGCAGAACGGAGACCATCAGCGCGACGATAAGGATTTTTTCCGGCCCGATACGATCCCCGAGCTTACCGAGGCGCGGGGCGCTGATCAGCGCCGCGACGCCCGGAACGGAGGCTATCATCCCGCTGATAAAGGCGATATTCCCGACGTCTCCGGCCAGCTGACGAACGTAGAGGGTCAGGATAGGGGCGATTGAGCCGGTGGCGACCTGAATAATCATCGTGGTGACAAACAGACTCAAGACCAGCTTTGGGCTTTTCAGGGACGAAAAGACATCCCTTGCATTAAGCATCTCTTTCTTCGCGACCGGGACGAACTGCTCGCGAATGAAAAACAGCGTCAGGATAAAACAGACGAGCAGGACGCTGGCGGTCAGAAAGAAGACGGTGCGCAGTCCCCAATGGTCGGCAAGAAAGCCGCCCGCCAGCGGGCCAAGCAGCGCGCCGCTCACGGCGCCGGTAGATAGCGTACCCAGCGCCCAGCCGCTCTTCTGGCGCGGGATCTGGGTGGCGATCAGGGCATTCGCATTGGGAATAAAACCACCCAACAGCCCCAGCAAGGCCCGCAGTACCAGAAACTGCCAGATGTTTTGCGCCAGCCCCATCAACATCATGACGATAGCCATCCCCAGCGCGGAGCGCAGCAGCATAATTTTGCGCCCTTTGCGATCGGCCAGGCCGCCCCAGAAGGGAGAGGCAACGGCGGAGAACAAGAAGGTAATGCTGAATACCAGTCCTGACCACATATTCAGGGCACTGTGGCCCGTCACGCCAAGCTGCTCGACGTAGAGCGGGAGAAAGGGCATGACCAGGCTAAAAGCGGCACCGGTCAAAAAACAGCCGAGCCAGGTGACCGTGAGATTTCGTTTCCAGTTAATCGGACTATCTGCAGACGACATAGGCTTCCATTGGCCTGCGATGCAGGACAAAAAACAAAAGATGAGCCTGCTAATTATGCGCCTGAGTAACGATCATCGCAATGGAGGAGAGCGCTTAACGCTAAAGCGGAAAGTGCCTCCGGCAGCATCGGGCTGCCGGAGGAAGCACACTTAATAGCGTGAAGGTACGCCGGGCGGACGGGTCTTAAAGCGGCGGTGCAGCCACATATATTGCTCCGGCGCCATCAGGATGCATTTCTCGACGATGCGGTTCATCCAGGCCGCGGTCGTTTCCGCATCATCAAGCGGCGGATCGCATTCCGGCGGCAGAATAATCAGCTCATAACCTTTACCGTCGGGTTTACGCCGCGGAACGAACGGAACAATGCAGGCTTTCGACATCTTTGCCAGCATCCAGGTCCCCGACGTCGTTGCCGCCTGGTCGACGGCAAAGAGCGGCACGAATACGCTGGCGGTCGGGCCGTAGTCGTGGTCCGGCGCATACCAGATCACTTCGCCTTTTTTCAGCGCGCGAATCATCCCTTTCAGATCTTTACGGTCGATCATGTCTTTATTCGAGCGCAGCCGGCCCCAGGTTTGCAGCCAGTCAATGACCGGATTGTCATTTGGACGGTAGACGCCGATGCCGGGTTCGTTGATACCAAACATCCGCGCCCCCATTTCCAGCGTGAGGAAGTGAATGCCGATCAGCAGAATGCCGCGCTGTTGCGCCTGAACGTCCCGGATATGCTCAACGCCGATGGAGTCGGTCCAGCGCGCAATACGCCGGGTCGGCCAGAACCAGGCCATCCCGGTCTCCATTAACCCCATCCCCACCGATTCGAAGTTTTGCACCACCATCTGATGGCGCTCTTCTTCGCTTTTGTCCGGGAAGCACAGCTCCAGGTTACGGTAAGCGATTTTGGCGCGGCGTTTCATAAAGCGCATTGCCAGGCGGCCAATCGCATTGCCAAGGCGGTAAATCAACGGATAGGGAAGCTGAACAACCAGCCACAGCAGGCCAATACCTAGCCAAAGCAGCCAGTAACGCGGATGCAGCAGCGCCGCGGAAAATTTAGGTAAATGGGTCATCTCATACCTGTTTAAATAAGCAACTCATTCTATTATCGCATTTTTTCATGCTTCAGCCAAAACGGCTGTCCCAGGTGGCATTTATTGTTAAACGCGAACGAACGGGAGTGAAATGAATGTAGCGCAAAATGTGGGGATGTAAATTAACGTCGTTTGCTATATGATGCCGGCCGTTTATTTACCTCATTTCCTATGTCGAGCAGGTACACCATGCCAGTGTTACATAACCGCATTTCAAATGAGACGTTAAAAGCGCAGATGTTAGCTGAGAGCGAACCGCGTACAACGATCTCGTTTTATAAATATTTCACCATCGTGGATCCAAAAGCCACGCGCGATGCATTATGGATTGCCCTCACCAAATTAAACGTGTTTGGTCGTATCTATCTGGCCCACGAAGGGATCAATGCCCAAATCAGCGTGCCAGAAAGTCAGGTCGATGCGCTACGCGAGTTTCTCTACGCCTTCGACCCGGCGCTGGATGGCCTGCGGATGAACATCGCGCTGGACGACGACGGAAAATCCTTCTGGGTGCTACGCCTGAAAGTCCGCGATCGTATCGTGGCGGATGGGATCGATGATCCGACGTTTGATGCCTCAGACGTGGGTGATTATCTGAAAGCGGCGGAGGTGAATGCGATGCTGGACGATCCCGATGCGGTGTTTATCGATATGCGTAACCACTATGAATATGAAGTGGGCCATTTTGAGCAGGCGCTGGAAATCCCGGCGGACACGTTCCGCGATCAGCTGCCGAAAGCGGTCGAGATGATGCAGGAACATAAAGATAAAAAAATCGTTATGTACTGCACCGGCGGTATTCGTTGTGAAAAAGCCAGCGCCTGGATGAAGCACAACGGCTTCAGTAAGGTCTGGCACATTGAGGGCGGGATTATTGAATATGCCCGTCGTGCGCGCGAACAGGGGCTGCCGGTACGCTTTATCGGTAAGAACTTTGTCTTTGACGAGCGGATGGGGGAGCGGATTTCCGATGATGTGATTGCCCATTGCCATCAGTGCGGTACCCCGTGTGATAGCCATACGAACTGCCTGAATGACGGCTGCCATCTGCTGTTTATCCAGTGCCCGAGCTGCGCCGAGAAGTTCGCCGGCTGCTGTAGCGAGGCGTGCATGGAAGAGCATAAGCTGCCGGAAGAGGAGCAGCGTCAGCTGCGTGCCGGACGAGAAAACGGCAATAAGATCTTCAACAAATCTCGCGGCCGCCTGAACACGAAGCTGGGGATCCCGGACCCTGAGACCTCAGAAAAACCATAACCAGATAAGATCAACGATCGCCAGCAGCAGCCACAGTGCGAGATAAATCATAAAGTGCTCGCGGACGTTGTTGACCAGTAAATCGTACAGGCGACGCATAAACTCTCTCTGTGATGAACGGCCTCCTCTGAGGCCGTTTTTTATTGCTCAAATCAACACCGCGCACGGCGGCCATCTAACCCTGAAAGCGTGCCAGCGAGAAGGGGGTCAGGTCGAAGGCGGGGGTTTCCCCCTGGGCAAACTGCGTGGCAATTTCTCCCAGCACCGGGGCGAATTTGAAACCATGACCGCTTAACCCGCTAATCAGCAACGTTTCAGGATGGCCGGGGAGGGTGTCGATAATAAAGTCTTCATCCGCCGTATTATCGTAGGTACAGGAGGCGCCATGCAGGCAGCCGCCGATACCGGGCAGCACGTTACGCAGGAAGCTGAACGACTCAGAGCCGTCGGTGGCCACCGCGCCAAATGGCGTGCGTTCTTCCGGCGCGGAGATAAGTTGCCCGCCGTTGTGCTTGCCGATCTTCAGTTCATTGTCTTCCGCCGGGAAACCATAGAACTGGTCGCCGTTTGGCAGCTCACCGGTAAATGCCGGGAAGTGGTTTTTAGTGCTATAGCGTCCATCAGCCTGGAACCAGGCGAAGATTTTGCGTACGGGCTGGACTGGCAGGTCGGGCAGCAGACGCGTTACCCATGTACCGGCGCTGACCAGCAGTTTCTTGCCGCTGTAGCTGCCATCGGCGGTGTCGATTGTCACGCCATCCGGGTGATGGTGTATGGCGGTAACCGGGCAATTAAACAGCTGAGCGCAGCCCGCCTCACGCGCGAGACGTATCCAGGTTTCGATGGCCAGCTCGCTACGTAAAACCCCGGATGCCGGTTCGAATATGCCACGATAATCATCCGGTACGCGAATCTCAGGCCAGCGGGCCATGATAGCCGGGGCATCCATCTCTTCGACGTTCAGTTGGAACTGGCGGGCGCTGTTCGCAACGTTGCTGAGAAACGTCGAGTTTGCCGGGCCGAGGTTAATCACCCCGGTGCGTTCGAAGACCGCCTCGCCGCTGAGGGTTGCAAGCTCATCCCACAGCGCCTGCGCACGCAGCACCAGCGGGACATATCTCTCTCCTTCACCGTAGGCGTGACGGATAAGACGCGTATTACCGTGATGGCTGCCCTCCTGATGCGGAGGCGTGTGCGCGTCGGTCATCAGCACGTTAAGTCCAGCCCGGCGGGCATAATAGCCGGCAGCGGCGCCAGTGGAGCCGCTGCCGATAATGATGAGGTCGTATTGCATGTTCTGTTCCGGTTTTTTGCTTTATTAGCAGGGTAATTAACAACCTGCACATATACAAGCCCGAAAATAAATCAGGCACCCGCAGGTGCCTGTTTAGTTAGCATATATCGATCGCGGCATAATCATTAATGCCTGCGGTACTCGTTTGCCTGGTATTCACCTGATTCTATCTTCGCAATACCTGCTTCCAGGATAGAAATAAATTGACGTGCGACTTCCGTCGTTAGCCAGAGCGTCTGGCCAATTTCAGCTTCGTTACTGCTTTCTTGAGTGGGGTTTTGGTAGTGCAGGCGCAACATCATTGCATCGTAGCTATCAACGGTGCTGATGTCCCATCCGACGAGGGGATGGGTCTGGATGACTTCATTATTCTTTTCCATCATAACCCCTTATTCATATGTTAAAAGACAACAATTCTCGAGGTTTAATGCATATTTTTTGAAGCAAGTTAATTATATCAGCTGTTAAGAATAAACTCGAGAAATTAAATCAAACAGGGCGAGCTTTCATCTGTTTGGTGCTTTTTTGCGCAAATTTAGTGCCGTGCATCGTTATTTTTAAAGGAAATAATCAGGAGGAAAAAGAAAAGTCTGAGATTGCAACGGGGATAAAAAAGCCGGGGCGACCCGGCAAAAAAAGCACAATGAGGGAGCAAATTGAATTTGCTGTGCCTGACGCGATGTTCCGGCAGCTTTTGCTTCAGACTGGCCTGCTCTGTTTGTTCAGAGCCCGTGCCATTCTGCTGCGGCATGCTGCCAGAGAGGCGTCAGGATGCGTCATGGACAAACCAGTCATCAGCGCTTTCCCAGGTTTCTTGCAGGATTTCGCTTATCCGGTCTTTATCTTCTTTCAGGCCGCCAATGACGGACAAATTGTTATTGGCGGCAAAGCGTACGGTTACCTGGCTTGGAAGAGCCGGGAACTGCTGTTCAATGCGTCGGGAGAGTTCATTATTTAGCGCTTCTAAGGCGCCGTGCGGTAAGGCTGTAGATTTGGCGATAGACACTTCGATGCGCATGATTGCCCCCTGTGTAATATACTGGTTATTTATACAGTATTCAGTTTGCGTTTACAACAAGGGGCAGCGCTTTTATTTTTTCATCGTCCAGCGCAGGGTTTCACCGGCAAGGAAAGGCACCAGGGTGTCGTCCGGCAGGGCGATGCTTTCAACGACGGTGCTCTCTTCGCGCACCAGCTCAACAAAGGTATCATTCACCGGCAGGCCGTAGAAGCGCGGGCCGTTGAGTGAACAAAACGCTTCGAAGTGCTGCAGGGCATTCATCTCTTCAAATATCGTCGCATAGCTGCCCAGCGCGGTCGGCGCGTTAAAGCAACCGGCGCATCCGCAGCTGGCCTCTTTACGATGGCGGGCGTGCGGAGCGGAGTCGGTTCCCAGAAACGCGCGGCTAAAGCCGCTGGCAACCAGCTCACGCAGCGCCTGCTGGTGGATATTGCGCTTCAGAATCGGCAGACAGTAAAGATGGGGACGCACGCCGCCAACCAGCATGTGATTACGGTTAAACATCAGATGCTGAGGCGTAATGGTCGCGGCCAGCAGTTCGTTACCGTCGCGAACGTATTCGGCGGCATCTTTGGTGGTGATATGTTCGAACACCACTTTCAGGCCCGGTAAACGCTGACGCAGCGGCTCCATTACCGTTTCGATAAAGCGCGCTTCGCGATCGAAGATGTCAATCTCGGCGTGGGTGACTTCACCGTGAACCAGCAGCGGCATGCCCAGCTTTTCCATGCGCTCCAGCACCGGCATGATGGCATCGATGCTGGTGACGCCGTGGCTGGAGTTGGTGGTGGCATTGGCCGGATAGAGTTTGGCTGCGGTGAATACGCCAGCGTGGAATCCACGCTCCAGCTCCGCCGGGTCGAGCGTATCGGTCAGGTAGCAGGTCATCAACGGCGTAAAGTCGTGCCCGGCGGGAACGGCGTCAAGGATACGCTGGCGATAGGCTATCGCAGCTTCAACGGTGGTGACAGGCGGCACCAGATTCGGCATCACGATCGCCCGGCCATAAAATTCACTGGTGTAAGGCACGACGGTCTTCAGCATATCGTCATCGCGGAGATGGATATGCCAGTCGTCAGGGCGGCGGATTTTCAATACCTGGGATTGTGCTGTCATGGAAAGCTCCGGCTAATAGGGTCAGTCATCAGGGCTGTTTTTGCCGGGCACTAAGGATAAGCGTAAACGTTTTCCTTTGCATCAATTTCCGTAAAAAAACGGGCGCGGCAGCGCCCGTCGTATTAATTGGTGAACGGGATGATAATTTCGCCCGGTTTCACCTCGATGCCTTTTGCGTATTTTTTCGCCAGCGCTTCGCCGGTGCTGGCATCTTCGCGCAGAACGTAGGCCGGCTGCTGGTTAAAATAGCTACGCAGAGACTGATTCAGATAGGGAATCAGGGTCTGTACGACGGACTGCAGTTTCTCAGGCGACACTTTCGCATCAACCACTTCCATCTCCTGCAGGAAGATCGCGCCTTTCTCTTTATTAAAGACCGGCAGCGCCTTGAGCTTCAGGTCGATGGTGGCTTTCTGATTGCCGAATAACGAGTTCAGATCCAGGTTGGCAATGCCGCTCAGCGTCACTTTATTCGGCTCTTCACGGCCAATCGCACTGGTCAGATCGTGTAACTCAATATGGGCATCCGCCACGCCCGGCAGGCCGATATCTTTGGCGAAATGGTTACGTTTCTGTAGCGCCTGGTTAATTTCCTGCTCGCTAACTGAATACTGTGTGAGCTGGTTACAGCCGCTCAGAAGGCCGCTGACAATGAGCGCGGCCACGATAAACATCTTTTTCATTAGATTCCTTAACGGTCATGCCAGGACTTATCCTGACATAAAGCAGTATGGCCTGCCAGCATTCGACGCACTAGCGGAAAATGCTGAAAACAGGCCTTACCTTAAATCTCTGGTCAGGTACGTGGCTCCAGCATGCCGGACGTCGACCGCTTCTGGCTGAACTGCCACCACAGAGCAATGAAGGTAAACAGGCCGATAACACCCAGCATCAGCCACGGCAGTTCGGGCTGATTCAGCGCTTTACCCGCATCGAACAACCATCCGCCGCCGGCGTAGCCAAATGCGCCGCCAAAGGCCAGCCCCAGCCGACTGAAGCCCATATAGCTGCCGCGCGCCCGGGCATCGGCTAAAGAGGCTCCCAGGGTTTCCCGCGCCGGTTCCGCAACGATCGATCCAATATAGAAGATACAAATCAGGGTAAACAGCTGCTGTAAATTGCTGGTCAAGCCAATAGGCAACATGGCGAGGGTCATCACCAGTAACCCGGCCATCAGCCGATGCTCCAGGCGAAATCGCTGTTCGCTCCAGCGGGCAATGGGATAGAGCAGGGTTAACGATATAGCGGCTTCAATGGCATACATCCATTTTACCGCGGTCGGTGAACCGGCGATGTCGTTAACCATAATGGGCAGCATGAGCATCACCTGGACGGCCAGCATATAGTAGCCGGTGAGCGTCAGAACGTAGGTGACAAAGCGCTTGTCGCGCAGCACCCGGCCCAGGCCTTCCCGCACCGGTGTTTTCACGGTGGAAAGCTTCCACGCCGGGAGATACCAGGCGTTGAACGCGGCGCAGGCGACAAACAACGCCGCGCCCACGCTGCAGACCAGGCGGAAGTCGTATTGCAGCAGCCAGCTGCCGAGCAGGGCGCCAATCACCGCCCCGGCGCTGTCCTGCATCATCAGAATCGAAAAGAATCGCCCGCGCTGATGCGGACGCACCAGCTTGACCACCAGCGCGGCGCGCGGCGGATCGAACAGGGTGCCGCCGAGCCCGGAGAGAATGCAGGAGAGCCACAGAACCCACGGTTCATGGGCCACGGCCATCGCCGCGAAACCGCCCGCGCGCATGAGCATGCCGGTGACGATCATCGGCTTGGCGCCAAAGCGATCGGCGACCGCGCCGCCAAAAATGCCTAATCCTTGCTGTACCAGCTGGCGCAGGCCGAGCGCAATCCCGACCATCAGCGCCGCCCAGCCCATCTGGTCAACAAAGCGAATAGAAATTAGCGGGAAGACGACAAAAAAGCCCAGAACCACCAGCATGTTGTCGACCAACAGGAAATATTTACCCAGGCTCCTTGCCTGCGATACGCGGGACATTTCCCCTCCAGGGAAAATAAAGAGTTACCCGGATAGTGTGCGGGGAAGATGCTGACTTTCCCAGCATCATTGCGACAATATTTTTTTATCAAAAAGCAAGAACGATAGAGTCTATTCATCGAAAAAGGGAGATGGTGCAGAAAATGGTATGTTGCTGTTTTCACACAACCGTTCAGGACAGGTATAGTGAAAGGAGCAGGGTAATCAGTCAGGGGAACAGGAGAAGGGAATGTTTGGCTATCGCAGTAACGTACCTAAGGTGCGTTTGACGACGGACAGGCTGGTGGTGCGGCTGGTATACGATCGTGACGCCTGGCGTCTGGCCGATTATTACGCGGAGAATAAAGGGTTCTTAAAACCCTGGGAGCCAGTGCGCGATGACAGCCACTGCTACCCCTCTGGCTGGCAGGCGCGTTTATCGATGATTTCCGAGTTTCATAAACAGGGCTCGGCATTCTATTTTGCGCTGCTCGATCCGGAAGAGAAAGAGATTATCGGCGTGGCAAATTTTTCCAATGTGGTTCGCGGGTCGTTTCATGCCTGCTACCTCGGCTATTCCATTGGCGAGAAGTGGCAAGGCCAGGGGCTGATGTTTGAGGCCCTGACCGCGGCGATTCGCTATATGCAGCGCACGCAGCATATCCATCGCATCATGGCCAACTACATGCCGCATAATCAACGTAGCGGCGATTTACTGGCTCGTCTTGGCTTTGAAAAAGAGGGGTACGCCAAAAATTATCTGCTGATTGACGGGCAGTGGCGTGACCATGTACTGACGGCGTTGACGACACCGGACTGGACTCCGGGTCGCTGAGGAGAGAGCATGAAATATCAGTTAACCGCACACGAAGCGCGCGTCATCGGGTGTCTGCTGGAAAAACAAGTAACCACGCCTGAGCAGTATCCGCTGTCGGTCAATGCGGTGGTGACCGCCTGCAATCAGAAAACCAATCGTGAGCCGGTGATGTCGCTGAGCGAAAGTGATATTCAGGATCTGCTGGATGCCCTGGTCAAACGCCATTACCTGCGTACGGTCAGCGGTTTCGGCAATCGGGTGACCAAATATGAACAGCGCTTTTGTAATTCCGAGTTTGGCGATCTGAAACTGTCTCCGGCGGAAGTGGCGATCGTGACGACGCTGCTGCTGCGCGGCGCGCAGACGCCGGGCGAGTTGCGCAGCCGAGCGCAGCGAATGTATGACTTTAGCGATATGGCGGAAGTGGAGAGCGTGCTGGAAACGCTGGCAACCCGGGATGACGGACCTTTCGTCGCTCGTCTACCGCGCGAGCCAGGGAAACGAGAATCCCGCTATATGCATCTGTTCTGCGATGATATGGACTCGCTTATTACCGCCGTCGAGGCCGTCTCGCCGCCGGCCGATGATCTTCTCGCGCGGGTTGAGGCGCTGGAAGGCGAAGTCGCGGAACTGAAAGAGCGGCTGGCCTCGCTGCTGGCTCACCTGGGAGATTAATCGTGACCGCGAAATTACGCATTGGCGTGGTGGGGTTAGGGGGCATCGCGCAGAAGGCCTGGCTGCCGGTGCTGGGCGCCGCAGACGGTTGGACGCTGCAGGCGGCCTGGTCGCCGGGTAAAGAGAAAGCGCTACGCATCTGCGACGCCTGGCGCATTCCTTATGCCGACTCGCTGGAGCAGTTGGCGGCGCAGTGTGACGCGGTCTTTGTGCATACTTCAACGGCTTCGCATTTTGAGGTGGTGAGCCGCCTGTTGCATGCCGGGGTGCATGTGTGCGTGGATAAACCGCTGGCCGATAAGCTGAATGAGGCAGAGTCGCTGGTCGAACTGGCGGCGCGCCGCAAGCTCACGCTGATGGTCGGTTTTAACCGTCGCTTTGCGCCGCTGTATCGTGAACTCAAAACGCAGATGGGCGGCGCCGCATCGCTGCGCATGGATAAACATCGCAGCGACAGCATCGGCCACGATCTGCGTTTTACGTTGCTGGATGATTATCTGCATGTGGTGGATACCGCGCTGTGGCTGGCGGGCGGTACCGCGCGCCTGAGCGGCGGCTCGCTGCACACCACGGCTCAGGGCGAAATGCTCTACGCCGAACACCACTTCAGCACGCCTCAACTGGAGGTCACCACCAGCATGCACCGGCGTGCCGGTAGTCAGCGGGAGTGGGTGCAGGCGGTGACTGACGGCGGACTGTACGCCGTCTGTGATATGCGTGAATGGCAGGAAGAGCGCGGTCAGGGGGTGATTATGCGCCCGGTTCCGGGCTGGCAAACCACGCTCGAGCAACGGGGTTTTGCCGGCTGCGCTCGCCACTTCATCGAATGCGTGCAAAATCAGACGGTTCCGGAAACTGCGGGTGAACAGGCGCTGCTGGCGCAACGGGTGGTCGAAAAACTCTGGCGCGAGGCAATGAGTGAATAATTGGTTGTAACATCTGGGAGTAGTAATTCATGACGAACCCGGTAGACTATCGCCACTTTCCAGCGCCCGCAATCGCGGGCGTTTTACTTCAGGGTTGTGGAATAACACGTTAATGAACCTTTTAAAATCACTGGCAGCAGTCAGTTCGATGACCATGTTTTCACGCGTTTTGGGGTTTGCGCGTGATGCTATCGTCGCCCGAATTTTTGGCGCAGGGATGGCGACGGATGCCTTTTTCGTCGCGTTTAAATTACCGAATTTGCTGCGCCGTATCTTCGCTGAAGGGGCGTTCTCTCAGGCATTTGTTCCCATTCTTGCCGAATATAAAAGCAAGCAGGGCGAAGATGCGACCCGCGTGTTTGTGGCCTATGTCTCTGGCCTGCTGACGCTGGTTCTGGCGGTCGTTACCGTTCTTGGAATGCTGGCGGCACCCTGGGTGATTACCGTGACCGCGCCCGGTTTTGCCGACAGCCCGGATAAATTTACCCTGACCACCCAGCTGCTGCGCATCACCTTTCCTTATATTCTGCTGATTTCACTGGCGTCGCTAGCCGGGGCGATTCTCAACACCTGGAACCGTTTTTCCGTTCCCGCTTTCGCTCCGACGTTCCTCAACGTCAGTATGATTGGTTTTGCTCTGTTTGCCGCACCCTATTTCCATCCGCCTATGCTGGCGATGGCGTGGGCGGTCACCGTCGGCGGCGTGCTGCAGCTGGCCTATCAACTGCCGCATCTGAAAAAGATTGGCATGCTGGTTCTGCCGCGCATTAACCTGAAAGATGCCGGCGCAATGCGGGTGGTCAAACAGATGGGGCCGGCGATCCTCGGCGTCTCCGTCAGCCAGATTTCATTGATTATCAACACCATCTTTGCCTCGTTCCTGGTATCCGGTTCGGTGTCGTGGATGTATTACGCGGATCGCCTGATGGAGTTTCCGTCCGGGGTCCTTGGCGTGGCGCTGGGGACTATCCTGCTGCCATCGCTGTCAAAAAGCTTTGCCAGCGGTAATCATGATGAGTACTGCCGCCTGATGGACTGGGGGCTGCGCCTGTGCTTTCTGCTGGCATTGCCAAGCGCCGTGGCGCTGGGGATCCTGGCGAAGCCGCTCACCGTGGCGCTGTTCCAGTACGGGAAATTCAGCGCGTTTGATGCGGCGATGACCCAACGCGCGCTGGTGGCTTACTCCGTCGGACTGATGGGACTGATTGTCGTTAAGGTACTGGCGCCGGGCTTTTATTCACGGCAGGACATTAAAACCCCGGTAAAAATCGCGATCGTTACGCTGATTATGACCCAGGTGATGAACCTGATCTTTATTGGCCCGCTGAAGCATGCCGGGCTGTCGCTCTCTATCGGCCTGGCGGCCTGTCTTAACGCCGGTCTGTTGTACTGGCAGCTGCGTAAGCAAAAGATCTTTACTCCGCAGCCGGGATGGTTCTCCTTCCTGCTGCGCCTGGTGGTTGCGGTGCTGGTGATGTCGGCGGCGCTGCTGGGTATGATGTATATCATGCCGGAGTGGTCGCAGGGCTCCATGCCGTTCCGTCTGCTGCGCCTGATGGCGGTTGTGGCGGCGGGCGTAGTGGCGTATTTTGCCACCTTAATGGCGCTGGGCTTCCGGGTAAAAGAGTTTGCCCGACGTACGGCCTGAGGTCATTCGCCGGATTGAAAAAGACCCGTTCCGCATGGCGGAGCGGGTCTTTTTTTATCGGACTGCGCGCGCTACGGATGCCAGACGGGCGCTTTCCCGCAGACGAATCGCGAGCGCAATCGCGCCGGTGACCACGGCCAGAACAACAACACCGTTCCAGCCGGCGACCACGTATAGCCGACTGCCGAGTACTGAACCGAGCGCCATCCCAATAAACACGCCGGTGAACAGCAGGGCGTTCAGGCGACCGCGAGCCTGCGGCTCGAGGCTATAAACCAGATTCTGGTGCGCGACCAGGCTGGACTGTAGACCGAGATCGAAGCCGATGGCCGAAAGACCGATTAGCAGCAGCTGACCATGTGGCGGCAGGACCGGCATCAGGAACATCAGGGCAAAAGAGAGGGTCACCAGGCCTGCACCCAGTTGAGTGACTCTTCCCGCGCCATATTTATCGGCCAGGCCACCCGCCAGCGGGGCGGCAAGGGCTCCGGCCGCTCCGGCGATGCCGAATCCCCCGGCCACGGCGCTGCCCATCTGATAATGTGCGAGCAGCATCACCGCCAGCGTTGACCAGAAGGCGCTGAAGGCTATGGATAAAAAGCCCTGAGCCATTGCCGCGCGTCGCAGCGCAGGATAGCGTTGCCACAGATGCGCCATGGATTTCATCAGCTGCGGATAGCTTAGCGTGGAGTGAATCGCAAAGCGGGGAAGAATACGCCACATCAGCAGACCGATGAGAGCGATACTCACGGCTGCCGCCTGATACATCACCCGCCAACCGAACAGCGCCCCGACCAGGCCGCTGACGGTCCGCGAGAGCAGAATCCCCAGCAGCAGGCCGGTCATCACCGTCCCGACCATTTTTCCCTGCTTACCGGCCGGGGCCAGAATCGCTGCTGCCGGAACAATATCCTGCGCCATCGTCGCGGCCATCCCGATCAGTAAGCTGACCACCAGCAGTGAAGTGAGCTGGTCCGTCAGGCTACACAGCAGTAGCAGGACCGCCAGCGCCGCGCTTTTCAGCAGAATCAGCGTCCGCCGGTCGTGGCGATCGCCGAGCGGCAGCAGAAACAGAATGCCCAGCGCGTAGCCCGCCTGGGTCAGGGTCGGGACGAGACCCATCCCTTCAACGCTCAGGCGCAGGTTGGCACCCATCAGCGGGAGCAGGGGCTGGGCGTAATAAATAGAGGCAACGCTAAAACCAGCGCCAAGAGCGAGTATAAAAATGATCCAGCCTGCCTCGCGGGAGGATAGTGGAGTCGGGGTCATGATGAAGTCCTCGTAGATGAGATGGCGCTATTCTTCCCCGAATGCCGCTGGCGCGGTAGATAGCGTGGTGGTAAAACGGTTATACGTTTCACGTATAGAGAAAATGATAATGAAGAGGCAGGAGCGTATAGATCGCATCGAACTGATGCGGACCTTTATTCGAATCGTCGAGGCCGGTTCACTCTCTTCGGCGGCGCGGCAGCTGGAGACTACCCAGGCGACGGTCAGCCGCCGTCTGCAGTCGCTGGAGAGTATGCTCGGTAGCCGGCTGATCCTGCGCACAACCCATGCGATGAAGCTCACCGATGATGGCGAACGCTGTTACCAGCATGCGCGTCAGGTGGTAGATGCCTGGCTGGCGCTGGAGGACGAGATGAGTATCGCCGACGAGCGGCCGGTAGGGGTACTGCGCGTGCGTGCGCCTCATGCCTTTGGTCAGCAGCAGCTGCTGGGGCCGCTGGTCAGTTTTCTGCAGCGCTATCCGCAGCTGGCGGTGGAGTGGATGCTGAATGACAAAACCGTCGATTTTCTCAGTGACAATATCGATTGTGCGATTCGGGTGGGGGCTGAAGTTGACCCGGCCACGGTGTCGGTGCTGCTGGCCGAAGTTCCGCGTAGTCTGGTGGTCGCCCCGGAGCTGTTGTCGCGCTATCCGGCATTAGCGATACCTCAGGATCTGTCGCGGCTGCCGTGGGTGGCCATCAGTACCTTTTATCAACATGAAGTGGAGTTGCAGCATCAGGAGGATAGCCGGGAGCTTTCGTTTGGTATTGTGCCGTGCCTGAGCACCGATAGCGTGTATGTGGCCCGTAATACGGCGCTGGCGGGGCTGGGGGCTGCTATCGTGTCGAGTTGGGCTGTGACGGAGGATATTGCCGCCGGTCGGCTGATTGAGCCATTTCCGCAGTGGCGGGCCTCTCCGCTGCCGGTCCACCTGGTCTATCCGTGGGCGCGTTATTATCCGACCCGCCTGCGGAAGTTTCTCGATCTGATGCGCGAAGTGATGCCGCAGGTTGCCGGGATGCAGCGCCCGGAGGGGGAATAAAGAAACGGCCAGAGGCTAATATCGATTGTTTAAGGATCGGCTGACCGATCCGGCAGAGGTGTAGGAATCCGTCATCTCACGGAGATTATCGTTTTTTATGCGGCGTGGTCAGGTTTTCAACATCTCTGCAGGAGTTTCTGTCCCGTCGTTCGCTGTTAAGCCAGGGATGTCATTTTTACGCTGGTTTATGCGAAAGAGGTCTTCGTACTCTGGCGCATGTGTTGTGTGGAATATTCCGTTCACGTGAGATTCCGCACGCTGCTGTTTCCTGCGCGACAGGTGAACGGCACAAGGCCGGTTTCGCCTGGCCCTGGGAACCCGGCATTGCGGCAGGAAAATCGTCGCGACGCGATACCTTTGTCTCCGCCGTCTGGCTGTTGGGGGACGGCAAGAGGCCACCTCCCTGTAAGGCTTGCCTCCGCCAGATGAAGACGGAGTGGAGCATACCGCGCAGCGGCCGTTTTCAGCGCAATGCCGTTCACCCGCAGCGGGGGGGAGAAAAGTGGCGGATTTATCGTGAACGGAACATGCCACAAAAGTGAACGGAATACTCCACTGCACCCCCGCGGCAGACCCCTTTCGCGCCAACCACCGTTTACCGGCATCACCCTGTCCGGCGATAAAGCAAAAAAAAATGCGGGTTACCTTTAAGTAACCCGCATTAGGCCTGTGGCCGGTTTTTTATGACGTACCGCGTTTACTCGGCAGGTTGTGGACGGGTAGGTTCCGCCGTCGCCTGGTGAGTTGCGCTGTGGCCGCCTGCTGCGCCTTTGCCGTCAAAGGCAAACGACGGGCGAACCCAGTCGCTGTGACGCGGCGCTTCTGGCTCGTAGGCCGGCGCCGGAGCACGCGTCATCGGGGCGGTGGCGTGGCGATGAGACACGACAACCGCTGCCGCTGGTGTAGCGACCACGACCGGAGCAGACGCTGATTCGACGACCGGCGCGGCTTCAACCACCGGAGCAGCTTCAACCACCGGAGCAGTTTCAACTACCGGAGTAGCTTCAACTACCGGAGTAGCTTCAACCACCGGCGCCGGTTCAATGACCTGCGGTGCCGGAGCTTCTGCTGCCACAACCGGGGCAGGTTCCTCAACAACGGCTTCTGCAGCCGTGTCTACCGCTACTGTTTCCGGCTCGGCAACAACCGGCGCAACAATGCTTTCTGCCTCAACTACCGGCGCTTCTGCGGCGATAATATCCTGCGGAGCAACCTCGGTTTCGCGGGCGACCTCCGGCTGAACAGTCTGCGCGGCTTCAGCGACGGTCGCTTCGGCTACGACAGGTTGTTCGGCGGCAACAGGCGCTGCTTCGGCAACCGCCGGGGCGACCACTTCTGCAATGGCAGCTTCAGCGACAGCAACAGGAGCGACAGTTTCAGTCACGGAGGCCTGAACCTGCTGTTCTTCCTGCTGTTGATCCTGCGGACGGGCAACCGGGTAACGAATCCACACTTTACCTGACGCCATTTCCGGAGATGCACAGGCTACGGTCAGCGGCATCGGCGACTGGGTCGGGTAACGCTCATCGCGGTAACGACGACGGCGCTGACCGCTGACGCGCAGATGACGCGGCGAGCGACGAGAGCGACGCGGCATACCGTTGGCTTCGCGAGACTCGTTGTTGTCGTCATGGTCGCCGTTACTTTCAACGACGGCAGGCAGATCGACTTTCGCCAGTTCCGTGCGCGGAGCGACAGCTTCCGGCTGGACCGCAGCCGCGGTTTCAGCAACCTGAGCGGCCGTTTCTGCGACCGCAGACTCGATGCGAACCTTCTGGGATAACTGACGCGGTTTACGACGAGACATCGTCTGAACGCGTTCTTCCTGCTCGGCTTCCTGCTGGACTACCGGCTCTTCGCGCGTTTGTGGCTTAGCTTCCTGCGGCGCCTGGCGCTTCTCATCGTTACGACGACGATTACGCTCACGACGCGGCTGCTGCTCATCGCGCGCTTTGCCTTTTTCAGCATCCTCGGTCACCGTCTGGCGAGATTCACGCGGCTCGACATTCTGCTGCTGTTTCTCGCGACGATTACGGCGGTTTTCCTCGCGGGATTCACGAGGTTCACGGCCTTCGCTATTTTCAGCGCGGTTATCGCGGTTATCACGACCGTCGCGGTTATCACGGTTATCACGACGATCGTTGCGGTCGCGGCGATTGTTGGTCCGCGGTTTGCGACGTTCTTGCTGACGTTCCGGTTTCTCTTCGGCTTTCTTCTCTACCTGAGGTTCTGCCGGTTTAGCTTCTTCTGCACCGGAGAAGATGTTTTTCAGGGCACCAAAGAAGCGCGAAAGCAGACCAGGCTGCGCCGGCGCGGCAGCGGCAACCGCTGGTTTTGCGGCGGCAGGTGCGGCAACAGGAACTTCCTGCTCGGGTGCAGGCGGTACGTCCGGCATCACGAAGGTGGCCAGAGCCGGCTGCTCAGGGCGTTTACGCTCGGCCGGTTCTTCGTCCGCAGGCAGCGCCATCTCTTCTTCATGCAGTTTAGGCAGCAGATAGCTCAGGGTAGAGGTCTCTTCACCTTTGCGTACGCGCAGCACGGAGTAGTGCGGGGTTTCCATCTGATCGTTCGGGACGATGATCACGCGAACGTCGCCCTGACGGGTTTCGATGGCGCTCACCGCAGCGCGTTTTTCGTTCAGCAGGTAGGACGCAATCGGCACAGGCACGATAGCGTGAACTTCCTGGGTGTTCTCTTTCAGCGCTTCTTCTTCAATCAGACGCAGGATCGAGAGCGACAGGGACTCGTTATCACGAACGGTGCCGGTACCGCTACAGCGCGGGCAGACGTGATGACTGGATTCACCCAGCGACGGGCTCAGACGCTGACGCGACATTTCGAGCAGGCCGAAGCGAGAAATATGGCTGATCTGGATACGGGCACGATCCTGACGTACCGCTTCGCGCAGGCGGTTTTCAACCGCGCGCTGGTGGCGTACCGGCGTCATGTCGATGAAGTCGATGACAATCAGGCCGCCGAGGTCACGCAGACGCAGCTGGCGGGCAATCTCATCGGCCGCTTCCAGGTTCGTGTTGAATGCCGTTTCTTCGATGTCACCGCCGCGGGTGGCGCGAGCGGAGTTGATATCGATAGCGGTTAACGCTTCGGTGCTGTCGATAACGATTGACCCGCCGGAAGGCAGGCGCACTTCGCGCTGGAAGGCGGATTCAATCTGCGATTCGATTTGGTAATGGCTGAACAGCGGGATTTCACCGGTGTACAGTTTGATTTTGCTGCTGAAATCCGGGCGACCCAGTGCAGCGATGTGCTGGCGAGCCAGCTCAAGCACTTTCGGGTTATCGATCAGGATTTCGCCGATGTCCTGGCGCAGGTAATCACGGAAGGCGCGCACGATGACGTTGCTTTCCTGATGAATCAGGAACGGCGCCGGGCGGCTATCAGCGGCTTTCTGGATGGCTTCCCAGTGTTTCAGACGGAAGCTCAGGTCCCACTGCAGCGCTTCGGCAGATTTGCCGACGCCCGCGGTACGCACGATAAGCCCCATGCCGTCCGGCAGCTCAAGGCTGGCCAGCGCTTCTTTCAGTTCGGTACGGTCGTCACCCTCGATACGGCGTGAAATGCCGCCCGCGCGCGGGTTGTTCGGCATCAGTACCAGATAGCTACCCGCCAGGCTGATAAAGGTGGTGAGCGCGGCACCTTTGTTGCCACGTTCTTCTTTATCAATCTGAACAATTACTTCCTGACCTTCACGCAGAACATCCTTAATATTCGGACGACCGTGAGAATTGTAGTTGGCAGGGAAGTATTCGCGGGCGATTTCTTTGAGGGGGAGGAAACCATGACGCTCGGCGCCGTAATCAACAAACGCGGCTTCAAGGCTAGGTTCAATACGGGTAATTTTGCCTTTGTAGATGTTCGCTTTTTTCTGTTCGTGCCCGGGGCTTTCGATATCCAGGTCGTACAGGCGCTGCCCATCAACAAGGGCGACGCGCAACTCTTCCTGCTGAGTTGCGTTGATTAACATTCTTTTCATCGTAACTTACTCATTATTCTTACATTGACGACTAAGCTGCGGGCAGAGTATTGCCTTGCCGGGGAAAACCGATGGCCTCGTGTCTGTTTCACGTCGCCAACCTCACGGTTGTCGCGCGCTTAAGAGGCGCAGAGTGTCGGTCGCCTGTATTTCAAACGGAAACACAGCGCAATTAGCAGGGGAACAGCCTGGGATGTATCACCAGAGAAGATTCCATTTATACACGTCATTTTTCAGGTTGCTTCTGCTTCGGCTTGCTCGTTCACCCCTGTCGCTGACCTACTGATGATGTCAGTTCCGGAGATTCTCTCTTTCGCCGCCTTGGCGCATCCTGAATAATTTTGCGTATATCTCGTCGTCTTTCACGTTACAGATGTAGTGGCTTAACCCGCTCATCTCAATCAGCGGACTGAGTAGAGCACCCGGGAATACCCGGAGTCGACGCCTTCCTGCGACGTGAAATCCATAGAGGCCTGTACCGGTAAGGACTGCAACCCGCAGCCCGCTAACTGTCTGAAAGATCAATACGTCTTACGCCATTGCTGCGTGGATGATCGGTCAGACAAAATTGGTCATTCCGCTAATTTCTTGTTCTAACAAGATTCAACACGGAAAACGGCATCATTATTCCATTGCTAACCTTGTTATAGCAAGTTGACTTTTACCTTTTATCACCCGGTTACTCACAGTTTTTTCACCAGCGCATACAGATTGTTCTAATAACAAACAAAACGCTGATGAAGCATTCAATGAAAACCGGATAATGATAAATATAAGCATATAAAAATGAGTGGCGCTAATGCGTCGGGCTATTTAGAATCGCGCACCATGAAAACTGAGACTCCAAGCGTAAAAATGGTTGCCATTACCGCCGATGAAGCGGGGCAACGCATCGATAACTTTTTGCGTACGCAGCTAAAGGGCGTACCGAAGAGCATGATTTATCGCATCCTGCGTAAAGGCGAGGTGCGGGTGAATAAAAAACGCGTCAAGCCGGAATACAAGCTGGAAGCCGGCGACGAAATCCGCATTCCTCCCGTTCGGGTTGCCGAGCGTGAAGAAGAAGCCGTCTCCCCGCATCTGCAGAAGGTGTCGGCGCTGGCCGATGTGATTCTGTATGAGGATGACCATATTCTGGTGCTGAATAAACCTTCCGGTACCGCGGTGCACGGCGGCAGCGGCCTGAGTTTCGGCGTCATTGAAGGCCTGCGCGCGCTGCGTCCGGAAGCCCGTTTCCTCGAACTGGTTCACCGCCTTGACCGTGATACCTCCGGCGTACTGCTGGTGGCGAAGAAGCGCTCCGCACTGCGTTCGCTGCATGAACAGCTGCGCGAAAAAGGAATGCAGAAGGATTATCTGGCGCTGGTGCGCGGGCAGTGGCAGTCGCACACCAAAGTGGTGCAGGCACCGCTGCTGAAAAACATTCTGCAGAGCGGCGAACGTATCGTTCGCGTCAGTCAGGAAGGAAAACCGTCGGAGACGCGCTTTAAGGTTGAAGAGCGCTATACGCACGCGACGCTGGTTCGCTGCAGTCCGGTTACCGGGCGTACGCATCAGATCCGCGTTCACACGCAGTATGCGGGCCACCCGATTGCTTTTGACGACCGTTATGGCGACCGCGAGTTTGACAAACAGCTGGCTGGCACCGGCCTGAATCGGTTGTTCCTCCATGCCGCCGCGCTGAAATTTACTCATCCGGGGACCGGGGAAGTAATGCGTGTCGAAGCGCCGCTGGATAACCAGCTGAAGCGCTGCCTGCAGGTGCTACGTAATAGCAAATGATCGTCCCGGCGGACGGTGAGTCCGCCGCTGTCATCTGCCGCGTCGCTGTGCCAGCCTTCACCGCGACCTTTACACCTTTCCGGGTCAATTCATCCGCAGCATGCCGCGCCTGCGCGATATCCCCATACCACAACCAATCAAGATTGCCGGTGTACTCCATCGCCAGACCTCCGGGTCAGGCGCCAGACAGCGGTCGACTCGCTCCCCGCAGCCACTGACCTGTTGTCAGCGCCATCCTGACTTCGGCAATAGCCGTGTTGTGTCGTCCACCAGCGGATGGATAAACAGACCGACAGTCCGCGCCATCTAATCAGGCTGGCGGAGTAATGGGCAGCCGGGGTCGACGCGTGAGTGAATCCACGGTCATTTCAGTCGACAGGGGAAAAGAGATGACTGGTTGAGACGGGAAAACCCAGGGCAAAGAAGCAGGCCAGAACGGCGGTTCCGGCCCGGCAGAATAAACGGCTAGCGCAACAGCGGATTACAGCCTTCCCGGCGTAGCATCTGACACAGGGCGATCAGCGGCAGGCCCACCAGCGCATTCGGGTCGCGTCCTTCCAGGCGTTCGAAGAGGGTAATGCCCAGTCCTTCACTTTTAAAACTCCCGGCGCAGTGCAGCGGACGCTCTTTGCGCACATAATTGTCTATTTCCTGCTCGCTTAAATGGCGAAAATGGACATCAAAGGGTTCACACTCGGTTTGTAGATGGCCGTTGGCGGAATTATAAAGCGCCAGCCCGGTATAAAAGGTCACAATCGTGCCGCTGGCTTTCCTTAACTGCAGGCGCGCATTCTCTTCGCTGTGCGGCTTGCCGGTAATTTCGCCATCGAGGACGCAGACCTGATCGGAACCGATAATTAAGTGCCGCGGATAGCGCTCGGCAAGAGCCTGCGCCTTTGCCTGTGCCAGACGGACCACAAGCTGGCGGGCGGGTTCGCCTGGATGAGGGGTTTCGTCGACGTCAGGCGCCGCGCAGTCAAACGGCATCGCCAGTTTTTCCAGCAACATTCGCCGCCAGGGCGATGTCGATGCCAGGATAAGCTCAGACATATTTTTTCATCCACATATAGCGCTTCGAAGAGCATCATTTTAAACTATGGGCCGCAATGTGTGCGAATAAATGGCGAAAGGCAACCTGAGGCTGCCTTTTTCTTTGACTCTATGACATTACAAAGTTAATATGCGCGCCCTATGCAAAAGGTAAAATTACCCCTGACTCTCGATCCGGTTCGCACGGCTCAAAAACGCCTCGATTACGAAGGTATTTATGCCCGTGATCAGGTTGAACGTGTAGCCGATTCAGTCGTCAGCGTGGACACCGATGTGGAATGCAGCATGTCGTTCGCTATTGATAATCAGCGCCTTGCCGTTATTACCGGCGATGCAAAGGTATCAGTAACCCTCGAATGTCAGCGTTGCGGGAAACCGTTCCCCCATCATGTCCACACAACGTATTGTTTTAGCCCCGTCAGAAATGACGAACAGGCCGAAGCACTGCCGGAAGCGTATGAGCCGATTGAGGTTAACGAATTCGGTGAAATCGACCTGCAAGCGATGGTTGAGGATGAAATCATTCTCTCCTTGCCTGTAGTTCCGGTGCATGATTCTGAACACTGTGAAGTGTCCGACGCGGACATGGTCTTTGGTGAACTGCCTGAAGAGGCACAAAAACCAAATCCATTTGCCGTATTAGCCAGCTTAAAGCATAAGTAATTGAGGAGTAAGGTCCATGGCCGTACAACAGAATAAACCAACCCGTTCCAAACGTGGCATGCGTCGTTCCCATGACGCTCTGACCGCAGTCACCAGCCTGTCTGTAGACAAAACTTCTGGTGAGAAACACCTGCGTCACCACATCACTGCCGACGGTTTCTACCGCGGTCGCAAGGTTATCGCTAAGTAATCACGCACTACTCCATGGATTTCGCGCGGCAAGAGGCGTAAGCGAGGACATCGCCGGCAGCATAGACAACTATGCGATCGGGATGAACAAGCGCAGTCAACATACTTGCAGCGTGAAAGACAAAGAGTATAAGCGTGATGAAGCTTAGCGAGGATTTCCCCAGGTGACTGGGGAATAACCGAACCGGGCAGCGACGATACCTTGACACGTCTAACCCTGGCGTTAGATGTCATGGGGGGTGATTTTGGCCCATCCGTGACAGTGCCTGCAGCACTGCAGGCACTGAACTCTAATTCGCAACTCACACTTCTTTTAGTCGGCGACCCCGACACCATCACGCCATTACTTGCCAAAGCTGATTTCGAACAACGTTCGCGACTGCAGGTGATCCCTGCGCAGTCAGTTATTGCTAGTGATGCGCGGCCCGCTCAGGCGATCCGCAGTAGCCGCGGAAGCTCAATGCGCGTGGCGCTGGAGTTAGTAAAAGAAGGGCGGGCGGAAGCCTGCGTCAGCGCGGGGAATACCGGTGCGCTGATGGGGCTGGCAAAATTATTACTCAAACCCATTGAAGGGATTGAGCGTCCGGCGCTGGTGACGGTCTTACCGCATCAGCAAAAGGGCAAAACGGTGGTGCTTGATTTAGGCGCCAACGTAGATTGCGATAGTACGATGCTGGTGCAGTTTGCGGTGATGGGCGCCGTACTGGCCGAAGAAGTGGTCGGCATTGAGAACCCCCGCGTCGCGCTGCTGAACATCGGCGAAGAAGAGATGAAGGGCCTCAGCAGTATTCGCGATGCCGCTGCGGTGCTAAAGACACTGCCGTCGCTGAACTATATCGGCTATCTTGAAGCCAACGAACTATTGACGGGCAAAACCGATGTGCTGGTTTGTGATGGATTCACGGGCAACGTCACATTAAAAACTATGGAAGGTGTTGTCAGAATGTTCCTCTCGCTGCTGAAATCACAGGGTGAGGGCAAAAAACGGTCGTGGTGGCTGCTGTTATTGAAGCGTTGGTTACAAAAAAGCCTGGCCAGGCGATTCAGTCACCTCAACCCCGACCAGTATAATGGCGCCTGTCTGTTAGGATTGCGCGGTTCCGTGATTAAGAGTCACGGTGCTGCCAATCAGCGCGCCTTCAGCGTGGCGATAGAGCAGGCAGTGCAGGCGGTGCAGCGGCAAATTCCTCAGCGGATCGCCGCTCGCCTGGAATCTTTATACCCAGCAGGTTTCGAACTGCCCACGGGCGACAGAAACGGGAACTCCCGGCAGCAAAGCGGGACGAACGAAGAAGGCTGACGACCAGCGGTTTGAACAAGGCGGGTATATTACCCAAGAGTGACTGAGCGTACATGTATACGAAGATTATTGGTACCGGCAGTTATCTGCCCGAGCAAGTGCGTACTAACGCCGACCTGGAAAAAATGGTAGAGACGTCTGACGAGTGGATTGTCACTCGTACGGGTATCCGTGAACGTCGTATTGCTGCACCGAATGAAACCGTTGCTACGCTGGGTTTTGAAGCGGCAAAAAATGCGCTGGATATGGCGGGCGTTAAACCGGAGCAAATTGGTCTGATCGTTGTTGCGACCACCTCGGGTACTCACGCATTTCCAAGTTCAGCGTGTCAGATTCAGGCTATGCTGGGTATTAATGGCTGCCCGGCCTTTGACGTAGCGGCGGCGTGCGCAGGGTTTACCTACGCGCTGAGCATCGCCGATCAATACGTGAAAAACGGAGCCGTGGACTACGCGCTGGTGATTGGCGCTGACGTTCTGGCGCGCACCTGCAATCCTGACGATCGCGGGACGATCATTATTTTTGGTGATGGCGCGGGAGCCGTCGTACTGGGCGCTTCTGAAGAGCCGGGGATCATTTCCACCCACCTGCATGCGGATGGCCGCTACGGCGAGCTGTTAACGCTGCCGAACGCCGATCGCGTAGAGCCGGAAAATCCGATCTATCTGACGATGGCGGGCAACGAAGTGTTTAAAGTTGCCGTGACCGAGCTGGCGCACATTGTTGATGAGACGCTGGCGGCGAACAATCTCGATCGCTCGGCGCTGGACTGGCTGGTACCGCATCAGGCTAACCTGCGCATCATCAGCGCGACGGCGAGAAAACTGGGAATGTCGATGGATAACGTGGTGGTGACGCTCGATCGTCATGGCAATACCTCCGCGGCTTCCGTTCCCTGTGCGCTGGATGAAGCGGTTCGCGATGGCCGCATCCAGCGTGGTCAGCTGATTCTGCTGGAAGCCTTTGGTGGCGGTTTCACCTGGGGTTCCGCGCTGGTTCGTTTTTAGTATAAGGATTTAGACATGACGCAATTTGCTTTTGTGTTCCCGGGACAAGGTTCTCAGACGGTCGGCATGTTGTCTGACATGGCAGCGGCGTATCCGGTTATCGAAGAAACTTTCCGTGAAGCCTCTGCGGCGTTGGGTTACGATCTGTGGGCGCTTGCTCAGCAGGGCCCGGCGGAAGAACTGAACAAAACCTGGCAAACTCAGCCTGCGCTGCTGACTGCTTCCGTGGCGCTGTATCGCGTCTGGCAGCAGCAGGGCGGTAAGACCCCGGCTCTGCTGGCGGGTCATAGCCTGGGTGAATATTCCGCGCTGGTTTGCGCCGGCGTGATTGATTTTGCCGACGCGGTGCGTCTGGTCGAAATGCGCGGCAAATTTATGCAGGAAGCTGTTCCGGAAGGGACCGGCGCCATGTCAGCGATTATCGGTCTTGACGATGCGTCTATTGCCAAAGCCTGTGAAGAGTCTGCCGAAGGGCAGGTCGTGGCTCCTGTCAACTTTAACTCGCCGGGCCAGGTGGTCATTGCCGGCAACAAAGAAGCCGTTGAGCGTGCCGGTGCCGCCTGCAAAGCTGCCGGTGCTAAACGTGCGCTGCCGCTGCCGGTGAGCGTCCCATCCCACTGCGCGCTGATGAAGCCTGCGGCGGAAAAACTGGCGGTTGAACTGCAAAACATCACCTTTAACGCACCGGTTATTTCGGTGGTGAACAACGTTGATGTGAAGTGTGAAACGGCGCCAGACGCGATTCGCGATGCGCTGATTCGCCAGCTGTACAGCCCGGTTCAGTGGACCAAAACCGTTGAGTTTATGGCATCCCAGGGCGTAGAGCATCTGTATGAAGTGGGGCCGGGTAAAGTCCTCACCGGTCTGACCAAACGTATTGTTGACACCCTGACCGCTTCCGCGCTTAACGAGCCAGCAGCGATGTCTGCGGCGCTTGAGCAATAAAAGAGGAATACCATGAGTTTTGAAGGAAAAATCGCGCTGGTTACCGGTGCAAGTCGCGGCATCGGCCGCGCAATCGCAGAAACGCTTGTCGCCCGTGGCGCAAAAGTGATCGGCACGGCCACCAGCGAGAGCGGTGCGCAGGCGATCAGCGATTACCTCGGTGCTAATGGCAAAGGTATGCTGTTGAATGTGACCGATCCGGCATCTATCGAATCTGTTCTGGGAAATATTCGCGCAGAGTTTGGTGAAGTTGATATCCTGGTTAATAATGCCGGTATTACTCGTGATAACCTGTTAATGCGAATGAAAGATGATGAGTGGAACGATATTATCGAAACCAACCTGTCATCAGTTTTCCGTCTGTCAAAAGCAGTAATGCGCGCTATGATGAAAAAGCGTCACGGCCGCATTATTACTATCGGTTCTGTGGTCGGTACCATGGGAAATGCTGGTCAGGCCAACTACGCTGCGGCGAAAGCGGGTCTGATTGGTTTTAGTAAATCGCTGGCACGTGAAGTCGCGTCCCGCGGTATTACTGTTAACGTTGTTGCTCCGGGCTTTATTGAAACGGACATGACGCGTGCGCTGTCTGAAGATCAGCGTGCGGGTATTCTGGCGCAAGTTCCTGCGGGTCGCCTCGGCGATGCAAAAGAAATCGCCAGTGCGGTTGCGTTCTTAGCTTCTGACGAAGCAGGTTACATCTCTGGTGAAACCCTGCACGTCAACGGCGGAATGTATATGGTCTGACCGAGATTTGCACAAAACGCTCAGGAACCGCGCAGTCTGTGCGATCCCGAATGCGGTTTTGTGCAAAATGATTTGCGTTCTGAGGGCAAACACCCGCAAAATAGCGTAAAATCGTGGTAAGACCTGCCGGGATTTAGTTGCAAATTTTTCAACATTTTATACACTACGAAAACCATCGCGAAAGCGAGTTTTGATAGGAAATTTAAGAGTATGAGCACTATCGAAGAACGCGTTAAGAAAATTATCGGCGAACAGCTGGGCGTTAAGCAGGAAGAAGTTACCAACAATGCTTCCTTCGTTGAAGACCTGGGCGCTGATTCTCTTGACACCGTTGAGCTGGTAATGGCTCTGGAAGAAGAGTTTGATACTGAGATTCCGGACGAAGAAGCTGAGAAAATCACCACTGTTCAGGCTGCCATTGATTACATCAACGGTCACCAGGCGTAAGTGAACATCTCCAGGCGGTCATTCGACCGCCTGAGTTTTATCTTTTTGTCCCACAAGAATCTATTTTCCCTCCCTGGAGGACAACCGTGTCTAAGCGTCGTGTAGTTGTGACCGGACTGGGCATGTTGTCTCCTGTCGGCAATACCGTAGAGTCTACCTGGAAAGCTCTCCTTGCCGGTCAGAGTGGCATCAGCCTGATCGACCATTTCGATACTAGCGCCTATGCAACAAAATTTGCTGGCTTAGTAAAGGATTTTAACTGTGATGACATTATCTCGCGCAAAGAACAGCGCAAGATGGATGCCTTCATTCAATATGGAATTGTCGCTGGCGTTCAGGCCATGCAGGATTCTGGTCTTGAAGTAACGGAAGAGAACGCAACCCGCATCGGTGCCGCTATTGGTTCCGGCATTGGCGGTCTCGGCCTGATCGAGGAAAACCACAGTTCGTTGACCAACGGCGGACCTCGTAAGATCAGCCCGTTCTTTGTACCGTCTACAATTGTTAACATGGTGGCCGGGCATTTGACCATCATGTTTGGTCTGCGTGGGCCGAGTATTTCTATCGCGACCGCTTGTACCTCTGGCGTACACAATATTGGTCAGGCTGCGCGTATCATTGCGTACGGCGATGCTGACGCAATGGTGGCCGGCGGTGCGGAAAAAGCCAGTACCCCGCTTGGCGTGGGTGGCTTTGGTGCCGCGCGTGCGCTCTCAACCCGCAACGACAATCCGCAGGCGGCAAGCCGTCCGTGGGATAAAGATCGTGACGGTTTTGTGCTGGGCGACGGTGCGGGTATGGTCGTGCTGGAAGAGTACGAACACGCCAAAAAACGCGGCGCGAAAATCTACGCGGAAATCGTCGGCTTTGGTATGAGCAGCGATGCTTACCATATGACGTCTCCTCCGGAGAATGGTGCCGGTGCGGCCCTGGCGATGGTGAATGCCATCCGCGATGCAGGGATTGAACCGGGCCAGATTGCTTACGTCAATGCGCACGGCACCTCGACGCCGGCGGGCGATAAAGCAGAAGCGCAGGCGGTTAAATCTGTCTTCGGCGATGCTGCAAGCCGCGTGATGGTCAGCTCAACCAAATCAATGACCGGGCACCTGCTGGGCGCCGCCGGAGCAGTAGAATCGATCTACTCCATCCTGGCGCTGCGCGATGGCGTGGTTCCGCCGACCATCAACCTGGATAATCCGGATGAGGGTTGTGACCTGGACTTCGTTCCGCACGAAGCGCGTCAGGTTTCCGGTATGGAGTACGCGCTGTGTAACTCCTTCGGCTTTGGTGGCACCAACGGTTCACTGATCTTTAAAAAGATCTAAGCCCGTCGCGCCTGCCGCTAAATCCTGACTCAGGCCTGCATAAAATGCGGGCCTTCTTTTTTCTTCAGCTTTCTCTGCTTGTCCTGCGTAATTCATCCTGAGACACTGACAGGCCACCGATAAGGAGCCGCTATGTTCTTGATTAATGGCATTGAACGGGACACCCTCGCCGCCAGTGACCGGGCAATCCAGTTCGGCGACGGGTGCTTTACCACCGCACGTATCGTGGGACATCAAGTGCAGATGTTGCCGGCCCATCTCCGACGTTTGCAGCTGGCCTGCGCAGCGCTCATGATTCCCTACGCGCAATGGCAGCAGCTGGAAGCTGAAATGCAGCGCCTGGCGCTTGAACAGCAAAGCGGCGTGCTGAAAGTGATACTGACCCGGGGGGCGGGCGGTCGCGGCTACAGCGGCGCGAGCTGTCAGAGTCCCACACGTATCCTCAGCGTTTCAGCTTATCCCGCCCATTATGCGCGCTGGCAAGAAACCGGCGTTGCGCTGACGCTAAGCCCGGTTCGCCTGGGGCGTAATCCATTGCTGGCCGGGCTGAAGCATCTGAACCGACTGGAGCAGGTGTTGATCCGGTCTCATCTTGAGCAGACGGACGCCGATGAGGCGCTGGTTCTTGACAGCGACGGGTGGCTTACGGAATGCTGTGCCGCAAATCTGTTCTGGCGCAAGGGGATGGATGTGTTTACGCCACGTCTCGATCATGCCGGAGTCAATGGCATTATGCGTCAGCATTGCATCGCGCAGCTGGCACAATCGCCGTTTCGCGTTGTCGAAGTCACTGCGGGCGCAGATGCCTTGCGTGATGCCGATGAAGTGCTGATATGCAATGCGCTGATGCCGCTGGTACCGGTTCGCCGCTGGGACGAGACATGCTGGTCCTCGCGAGAGCTTTATCATTTTTTAGCCCCACTGTGTGAGCTGTCTGGTTAGTCATGAAGAAAATGTTACGTTTTATCCTGCTGTTATTGGTCGTGCTGGGCATTGCTACAGGCGCGGGCATCTGGAAAGTTCGTCAGCTTGCCCAGAGCAAGCTGCTGATTAAAGAAGAGACGATCTTCACCTTAGAGGCCGGTACCGGGCGCATGGCGCTGGGGGAACAGCTGTACGGCGATAAGGTCATTAACCGGCCGCGCGTATTCCAGTGGCTGCTACGTCTTGAGCCTGAATTATCCCACTTTAAAGCCGGTACCTACCGCTTCACGCCGAACATGACGGTGCGTGAAATGCTGCAACTGCTGGGCAGCGGCAAAGAGGCCCAGTTCCCGCTGCGGTTTGTGGAAGGGATGCGGGTGAGCGACTACCTGCGTCAGCTGCGCGATGCGCCGTACATCAAACATACGCTGGCGGACGATCGCTACGAAACCGTCGCCCAGGCGCTTAACCTCGAGCATGCGGACTGGGTTGAAGGCTGGTTCTGGCCGGATACCTGGATGTATACCGCCCATACCAGCGATGTGGCGATCCTCAAGCGCGCGCATCAGAAGATGGTCGCGCAGGTCGAAAAAGCCTGGGAAGGGCGGATGGATAATCTGCCGTACAAAGATCAGAACCAGCTGCTGACCATGGCGTCGATTATTGAAAAAGAGACGGCGGTTGCCGCAGAACGCGACCGCGTGGCGTCGGTATTTATCAATCGTCTGCGGATTGGCATGCGTCTGCAAACCGACCCGACCGTGATCTACGGTATGGGGGAGAGTTATACTGGCAAGCTGACTCGCAAAGATCTGGAGACGCCGACGGCCTACAATACCTACGCGATCGGCGGTTTGCCGCCGGGGCCTATCGCCGTACCGGGAGAAGCCTCTCTGAACGCCGCGGCGCACCCGGCGAAAACGCCTTATCTCTATTTTGTTGCCGATGGTAAAGGTGGGCATACGTTTAATACCAATCTGGCCAGCCACAACCGCTCGGTACAGGATTATCTGAAAGTACTTAAGGAAAAAAATGCGCAGTAACTATATCGTTATCGAAGGCCTGGAAGGCGCAGGGAAGACCACCGCGCGCAATCTGGTGGTGGAGGCGCTGCAGGAGTCGGGTATCAGCGATCTGGTGTTTACCCGTGAGCCGGGCGGCACTATTCTGGCCGAGAAGCTGCGCAGCCTGGTGCTGGATATTCAATCCACCGGCGATGAAGTGATTAATGACAAAGCCGAAGTGCTGATGTTTTACGCCGCCCGTGTTCAGCTGGTCGAGACGGTGATCAAACCCGCTCTGGCTCGCGGCCAATGGGTCATCGGCGATCGTCACGACCTGTCGACCCAGGCCTATCAGGGCGGCGGTCGCGGTATCGACCAGACGATGCTGGCGACGCTACGTGATGCGGTACTGGGCGATTTTCGCCCGCACCTGACGCTGTATCTGGATGTGACGCCGGAGGTGGGTCTGAAGCGCGCGCGCGCGCGCGGCGAACTCGATCGCATTGAACAAGAGTCGCTGGATTTCTTCAATCGTACCCGGGCGCGCTACCTTGAGCTGGCGGCGCAGGATCCTACTATTCACACCATCGATGCGACGCAATCGCTGGACGCCGTCGCAAGCGATATCAGGGCGGTTATCAGTCGGTGGGTCGCGGAGCAAAGCGCATGAAATGGTACCCGTGGTTACGCCCGTCATTTGAACAATTAGTCGCCGGCTATCAGGCTGGACGGGGTCACCATGCGTTACTGCTTCAGGCATTGCCTGGCATGGGGGGCGAGGCGCTGATCTATGCGCTGTGCCGCTATCTCATGTGCCGCCAGCCGGAAGGAAATAAAAGCTGCGGGCAGTGCCATAGCTGCCAACTGATGCAGGCTGGCACGCACCCCGATTACTACACCCTGGCGCCGGAAAAAGGCAAAAGCGCCCTCGGTATTGACGCGGTGCGTGACGTTAACGAAAAGCTGTATGAGCGTTCCCGGCTTGGCGGCGCCAAAGTGGTATGGATAGGCGATGCTGCCTTGTTAACGGATGCCGCGGCAAATGCCCTGTTAAAAACGCTGGAAGAACCGCCGGAAAACACCTGGTTTTTCCTCGCCTGTCAGGAACCCGCGCGGTTGCTGGCCACGCTGCGCAGCCGCTGTCGTCTCCATCACCTTGCGCCACCGTCAGAGTCCTACGGGCTGGCGTGGCTGGAACGCGAGGTGGCACTGCCTCAGGAGGCGCTGCTCTCCGCGCTACGCCTGAGCGCGAATGCGCCTGCGGCGGCGCTGGATCTGCTGCAGGAAAGTCACTGGGCTTCCCGGCAGCAGCTGGTCCAGACGCTGGCGAGCGTGTTAAGCAGCGGCGACTGGCTGGCGCTGCTGCCGATTCTGAATCACGAACAGGCCGCAGTTCGTTTGCACTGGCTGGCGTCGCTGCTGCTGGATGCACAAAAACGGCAGCAGGGAATCACCCTGGTGAGTAACCCTGATGCCTGGACGCTGGTCAATCAGCTAGCGCAGGCGCTGCCTGCCGCCCGCTTGCAGGCGATCGCACGCGACGTCAGCGCCTGCCGGGACCAGCTGTTGAACGTGGTTGGCGTCAACCGCGAACTGCTGCTAACCGAGCGCCTTCTGCGCTGGGAACATTACCTGCAACCTGGGACGGTACTTCCCGTATCCCACCTCTGAGCGAGACATTATGTTTTTAGTCGACTCCCACTGCCATCTGGATGGCCTGGATTATCAAACGCTGCACAAAGACGTGGACGATGTGCTGGCAAAAGCCGCTGCCCGTGACGTGAAGTTTTTCCTCGCGGTGGCCACGACGCTGCCGGGATACCGCGGAATGCGTGAGTTGGTCGGCCCGCGCGACAATGTGGTTTTCTCCTGCGGCGTCCATCCGCTCAATCAGGATGAAGAGTACGATGTTGACGAGCTGCGCAAGCTGGCGGCGGAAGAGGGGGTTGTCGCAATGGGGGAGACCGGGCTGGACTATTTTTACACGCCGGAAACCAAACCCCGCCAGCAGGCTTCCTTTCGCGATCATATCCGCATTGGCCGCGAGTTAAACAAGCCGGTTATCGTGCATACCCGCGACGCGCGCGCCGACACGCTGGCGATTTTACAGGAAGAAAAAGTGACGGATTGCGGTGGCGTACTACACTGTTTCACTGAGGACAGGGAGACGGCAGGTAAACTGCTGGATATGGGTTTCTATATCTCGTTTTCCGGGATCGTCACCTTCCGTAATGCCGAACAGCTGCGCGATGCCGCGCGCTATGTTCCGCTCGACCGCCTGCTGGTGGAAACCGACTCGCCGTACCTGGCGCCGGTCCCGCATCGCGGCAAAGAGAACCAGCCGGCAATGGTACGCGATGTTGCGGAATACATGGCGGTACTGAAGGGGGTTTCGCTTGAGCAACTGGCGCAACAGACCACGCAAAATTTCGCCAGCCTGTTCCACATTGACCCCGCCAGACTGTAACCTGCCGATCTTTCTATTATTTTAAGGCTCGTAATTAATAGGTAAAGCGAGTAAAGTTCACCGCCACAAAATGGGCGGTGAAGGGTTTTTTGCAACATCCAGACACGGCTTATGTAAGTTGGTGTAAATTTTTCAACGCTGACTGATTGAAACGTGATAGCCGTCAAACAATGATTCCGTCAATTATTTTACTCTGTGTAATAAATAAAGGGCGCTTAGATGTCCTGTCCACGGCACGGTTCTCCCCCCGTGCCAATGCGTGAAAACGTAAAAAGCACCAAATACTCAGGAGCACTCTCAATTATGTTTAAGAATGCATTTGCTAACCTGCAGAAGGTCGGTAAATCGCTGATGCTGCCGGTCTCCGTGCTGCCTATCGCAGGTATCCTGCTGGGCGTCGGTTCCGCAAACTTCAGCTGGCTGCCAGCCGTTGTTTCCCACGTTATGGCAGAAGCAGGCGGTTCAGTCTTTGCCAATATGCCATTGATCTTCGCTATCGGTGTGGCGCTTGGCTTCACCAATAACGACGGCGTATCTGCGCTGGCTTCCGTTGTTGCTTACGGCATCATGGTGAAAACCATGGCGGTCGTTGCGCCGCTGGTTCTGCATTTACCTGCTGAAGAAATTGCGGCCAAACACCTGGCTGATACCGGCGTACTCGGCGGTATTATCTCTGGTGCTATTGCAGCGTACATGTTCAACCGCTTCTACCGTATCAAGCTGCCTGAATATCTGGGCTTCTTTGCGGGCAAGCGTTTTGTTCCGATTATCTCCGGTCTCGCCGCTATTTTCACCGGCGTGATCCTGTCCTTCATCTGGCCACCGATCGGTACTGCTATCCAGACCTTCTCTCAGTGGGCGGCATACCAGAACCCGGTTGTGGCGTTCGGTATCTACGGCTTCATCGAACGCTGCCTGGTACCGTTTGGTCTGCACCACATCTGGAACGTTCCTTTCCAGATGCAGATTGGTGAATACACCAACGCGGCAGGTCAGGTCTTCCACGGCGATATCCCTCGTTATATGGCAGGCGACCCGACTGCGGGTAAACTGTCCGGTGGCTTCCTGTTCAAAATGTACGGCCTGCCGGCTGCTGCTATCGCGATTTGGCACTCCGCTAAGCCGGAAAACCGCGCGAAAGTGGGCGGTATCATGATCTCCGCAGCGTTGACCTCGTTCCTGACCGGTATCACCGAGCCGATCGAGTTCTCCTTCATGTTCGTTGCGCCGATTCTGTACGTTATCCACGCAATTCTTGCCGGTCTGGCCTTCCCGATCTGTATCCTGCTGGGTATGCGTGATGGTACGTCGTTCTCTCACGGTCTGATCGACTTCATCGTCCTGTCTGGTAACAGCAGCAAGCTGTGGCTGTTCCCGATCGTCGGTATCTGCTATGCCATCGTCTACTACGTTATCTTCCGCGTGCTGATTAAAGCACTGGACCTGAAAACTCCAGGTCGTGAAGATACCACTGAAGACAGCAAAGCCGGTGCGACCAGCGAAATGGCTCCGGCACTGATTGCAGCGTTCGGCGGTAAAGACAACATCACTAACCTTGATGCATGCATCACCCGTCTGCGCGTCAGCGTGGCCGACGTAGCGAAAGTTGATCAGGCTGGCCTGAAAAAACTGGGCGCTGCTGGTGTGGTTGTTGCAGGTTCAGGTGTTCAGGCAATCTTCGGGACCAAATCCGATAACCTGAAAACTGAAATGGATGAATACATCCGCAGCAACTAAGTCGTGATGTGGGGAGACTAAGGCAGCCAACTGGCTGCCTTTTTTATTGCTGCCTTGGGCCGCGGATGAACAGGTGAACAAGAGACGAGATGGATGATATCGGGGATGAAAAAGCCCCCGCCGTATTATTCACGAGCGGGGACTGACTGGTAGAGAACAGCTTAAATCGATAGATCAGAAGCTGTAGCTGGCATTAACTGAGAAGTTGCGTGGCGCACCATACACGCCGTAGCTACCCAGATAGTCGTAGTACTCTTTGTCGAACAGGTTGTTGACATTGCCCTGCACGGCAAAGTTTTTACTCACCTGGTAGCGGGTGAACAGATCGATAATCGTGTAACCGCTTTGGGTAATCGTGCTGACGTTGTTCGGGCCATTATCAAGCTCTTGCCAGGTTTTATTCTGCCAGCGCGCGCCGCCGCCGATGGTCAATGCCGGCAACACTGGCAACTGGTAACGGGTGAACAACTTCAGTGAGGTACGCGGCTGGCTTGGGTTAACCGCATTTCCGTCTTCATCTTCTGCAACGTAGCGACTGCCGCCAAAGGTTAATTGCCAGTTATCGGTCAGCGCACCGTTCAGCTCAAATTCAATCCCTTTGCTGACGGTGCCATCGACAGATTTATATGCCGTCTGGCCGCCAGAACCTGGAATTGTTGTCCCGGTATTCACGGCGACGTTGTCCTGTTCAATACGGAAGAGGGATACCGTTGCTGTCAGACGAGTGTCGAACCAGTCACCTTTCACGCCTGTTTCATAGCTCTTACCGGTCGTCGGATCGAGGAACACACTATTGATATCGCGCTGGCCGGTCGGCTGGAAGATAGAGGTATAGCTGGCGTAAACGGACCAGGTATCGTCGATGTCATAAATCAGGCCGGCATACGGGGTCACGTCGTCGAATTTTGCGTGACGGATTTCATCCGGCTGGCGCTCGAGGTTATATTTAGCGCTCCACTCTGTATAGCGGGCGCCAAGGATCAGGTGCAGCGGATCCGCAAGGGAGATGCGCGACGCGGCATACAGGGATTTCTGCCGGATCACGTCGCGCTGATAGAGCGCAAAATTGGACCATGCCGGGTCGGACAGCTTACCGTTATAGTCGTAAATACTGCCAACGTCCATCAGGCCATAGTTATCGTTAACCGGATAGGCGTTGTCATAGTTATTGCGCTGGCGGCTATAGCTGCCGCCGAACATGACTTCATGCTGGCGGCCCAGCAGGTTGTACCCGCCGCGTACGAATGCGTCCACTGAGTCCTGTTTACGTTGACCCTTGTTCCAGCCGCCCCAGGCGCCATACCATTTGGATGCGTCATACAGTCCCGTTGCTTTATCGGGATAACCGTCGATATACATTAACTTGCTGTCAAAGTTGGTTTCCGCGTGCATGGTATTGATTTTGGCTTCCCAGCCGTTATCAAAGCGCTGTGTGAGGTTGGCGAAGATTTTGGTTGAATCGACGTTAGAGTAGGTCCAGTCGGCCGCGGTGTTAAAGCCTCGACGGAAATGGGTCTTGCTGCCATCGCTGAACATTGACGGGAAACCGCCCCAGGTCGGGCTGTCTTCCTCACTCTCCTGATAGTCATAGCCCAACGAAAGAGTGGTGGAATCCGTGACGTCCGCATCCACGACGCCGTAGATGAATTTTTTACGATAGTGGTTACGTTCAACCCACGAATCCTTATCCTGGTAGCCGGTGATGACCCGTCCCCGGACGTTGCCCGACTCGGTTAACGGAGCCTGGAGATCCAATACATAACGTTGATTGTTCCAGCTGCCATAGGTGGCAGAAACCGAGCCTTTAAATTCTTTACTGTCGGCATGCTTACGTACCATGTTGACATAGGCTGAAGGGTTGCCCGTGCCGCTCATTAACCCCGCCGCGCCGCGTACTACTTCGATTTTGTCATAAATTGCCGTATCGCCAGCGGCATCGCCGAAGTTCCATCGGTTATCGAGGAACGTTGGCATATCTTCATACGCAAAGTTGCTGACGAAGAAGCCGCGGGAATAAAAGTTAGTACGATGGGTGTCAACGCGGGATGCGCTCACGCCGGTCGTATTATCCAGAACCTGTTCGATAGTGTTGAGTTCCTGGTCCTGCATGCGCTGCTGGCTGATGACACTGACGGATTGTGGGATATCCCGTTGTACTAATAGCAGTTTAGTGCCAGTGGTGGTGGTTTTAACGCTGTAATCCTGCTGCTGGGCATCAGGCCTGATTTCCGTTGTACCTTCTACAATGATGGTATCGTCGGTATCGGCGGCGGCAATGCTGAGGCCGGGATGAAGCGCCAGCGCAATACCAACGGCCAGCAGGGACGGCGCGATACGCCGATCCCGGGAATTAATCGTGAGAAGCATCATAAACCCTTAATCAAATAGTTATTGTTATGTGCCGGGACTCTACGGCCACGGTCATATCGTGTCTGGAAGCGCACCGCATCCAATAGTGAATACAAATGAGAAATATACGCATTAGTATTTAATGTGTAAACAGAAGTAAGAAGTGTTATCAGAAACGGCAATTAGCGCTTCGGTTAAACGCATTCACCGGAGATATGATTAATCCATCAGCAGCTAACAGCGCTGCGGGATAAGAAAAAGCGCATTCAGGTTGAAAGAGGAGGAGTAACTCGCTCATACTCTTAGGCGAATCCTGTGCATCCGCGTTTATCTGCAGAGGCAGGCCAGAGCACGGTATAAAAATTAATAAGGAATCAGTCATGGCAGAAGAAACGATTTTTAGCAAAATCATTCGCCGGGAGATCCCGTCGGATATGGTTTATCAGGATGAACTGGTGACCGCTTTTCGCGATATTTCCCCGCAGGCGCCGACCCACATTCTGATTGTCCCCAATATCCTGATTCCTACCGTCAACGATGTGACCGCTGAACATGAACTGACGCTGGGGCGCATGATGACCGTGGCGGCAAAAATTGCGCGTGATGAAGGTCTTGCTGACGATGGCTATCGTCTGATTGTCAATTGCAACCGCCACGGCGGCCAGGAAGTCTACCATATCCACATGCACCTGCTGGGCGGTCGCCCGCTAGGTCCGATGCTGGCTCACAAAGGTTAATCGATGCGCGCAGCTCATTTCGGCCCGCTTCTGGCGGCTGTGCTCCTGGTCGGGTGCGGTTCCCATGCGGAAATCCCCGTGGGTGAACAGCAGACTCTGGTGATGGAATCCAACGTGCTGGCGGCGGGCATCAGCGCCGATGCGCCAGAGGTCACGGCCTCAGAGATTCAGGCAACCGCCACTTCCAGACTGTTTAATGAACGACAGGAACCGATCACCGTGCATTACCGCTTCTTCTGGTATGACGCCAGAGGACTGGAAATGCATCCGCTGGAGCCGGCCCGGAGTATCACGGTGCCTGCGCACTCTTCTGTCACCTTGTACGGTAGCGCGAATATTTTGGGGGCGCATAAGGCCCGCCTGTATCTTTATCTGTAAGGGGTAATTGTAATGATTAAAATGTGTCGCTACGCGTTAATCACGGCACTGGCGATATTCCTTGCTGGGTGCGTGGGGCAACGTCAGGAGCCCGCTCCCGTTGAGGAGGCGCAGCCGAAGCCAACGCAGCCCGCCCAGCCGCAGCCGACGGTACCAACCGTACCTACGGTTCCGACTATTCCGGGGCAGCCCGGGCCGATTGAACACGAGCAGCAGCCGGCACAGCCAGCGCCGCGCGTGCGTCATTATGACTGGAATGCGGCGGTACAACCGATGGTGGGGCAAATGCTGCAGGCAGGCGGCGTCAATGCGGGAAGTATTCTGCTGGTCGACAGCGTGAATAACCGCACCAACGGCACGCTAAACGCCGGAGAGGCGACGACGGCGTTGCGCAATGCCCTGAGCGGCAATGGCAAATTTACGCTGGTGTCTGCCCAGCAGCTGGGCGTGGCAAAACAGCAGCTGGGTTTATCCCCTCAGGACAGTCTCGGCAGCCGCAGCAAAGCGATGGGGATTGCCCGTACCGTGGGAGCTCAGTACGTGCTGTACTCAAATGCGACCGGCAACGTCAATTCACCTGAGCTGAAAATGCAGCTGATGCTGGTTCAGACCGGCGAGATTATTTGGTCAGGTAAAGGTGCCGTTCAGCAACAGTAAACTGACGCGCGATGAGGTGTTGTCGCGCTTTTTTCCCCGCTATTCACCTGTCGCCGGCCTGGGCCAGAATGGCCTGAGCGGCGGCAGCTGTATTATCAGCGACGGCGTCCGGCGGCTGGTCCTGCGCCAGCCGCACGACCCCGACGCTCCCGCCCGTGAATTCCTCCGCCAGTACCGCACCCTGTCTCGCCTGCCGAAGACCGTCGTCCCCGCGCCGCTTTTCTATTCGCCGGGATGGCTGGCGGTGGAATATTGCGACGGCGAGATGAAAAGCACGCTTCCGGAGTGCCCGCGGCTGGCAGGGTTATTGTATCATCTGCACCGGCAGCCGCGTCTGGGCTGGCGTGTGGCGCTGGCACCGCTGCTTGAACGCTACTGGCTGGCCTGCGATCCTGCGCGGCGCACGCCGCTGTGGTTGCGTTGGCATAAACGTTTGTTGCAGCGCGGCGAGCCTCGCCCTCTGCGGCTGGCGCCGCTACATATGGATGTGCACGCCGGCAATATTGTCCATACGAAAGCGGGGCCGCGGTTGATCGACTGGGAATATGCGGGCGATGGCGACATTGCGCTGGAGCTGGCCGCGGTGTGGATTGCGCCGACGGCGCATCGCCAGCTGGTCACCGCATATTCCCGGCTGGCACATATTGATGAGCGGCTGCTGTGGCGACAGGTACAACGCTGGCGTCCCTGGGTCATATTGCTGATGGCGGGCTGGTATGAACGCCGCTGGCAGCAGACCGGCGACCGGCAATTTATCACGCTGGCAGATGAAACATGGTGTCAGTTAGGCAAAGAATGAAAAGGATAAGAGAGGTCAGTGTGGGTCCGGTAATGTTGGATGTCGAAGGGTTTGAACTGGATGCGGAAGAGCGTGAGATTCTCGCTCATCCGCTGGTGGGCGGGCTGATTTTATTCACCCGCAACTATCACGATCCGGCCCAACTGCGGGAGCTGGTGCGCCAGATCCGCGAGGCTTCGCGCAATCATCTGGTGGTGGCCGTCGATCAGGAAGGCGGTCGCGTTCAGCGCTTTCGCGAGGGGTTTACCCGACTGCCGGCCGCGCAATCTTTTGCGGCGCTACTGGGGATGGAAGAGGGCGGCGCGCTGGCGGCTCAGGCCGGTTGGCTGATGGCCAGCGAGATGATCGCGATGGATATCGATATCAGCTTTGCGCCGGTTCTCGATGTCGGCCACATCAGTGCCGCGATCGGTGAACGCGCTTATCATGACGATCCGGATAAAGCGCTGGCTATCGCCCGCCGCTTTATCGACGGAATGCACGAGGCGGGAATGAAAACCACCGGGAAACACTTCCCGGGACACGGCGCAGTGACCGCGGATTCGCATAAAGAGACGCCGCGAGATCCGCGTGCTGAAGCCGAGATTCGGGCCCGGGATATGGCGGTTTTCCGCACCCTGGTGGCGGAAAATCGTCTCGACGCCATTATGCCTGCCCACGTTATCTACAGCGATGTGGATCCGCGCCCGGCCAGCGGTTCAGCGCACTGGCTCAAGACGGTGCTGCGCGGTGAACTGGGTTTCGATGGGGTGATCTTCTCTGACGATCTGTCGATGGAAGGGGCGGCGATCATGGGCAGCTATGCCGAACGCGGGCAGGCATCGCTGGATGCAGGTTGCGATATGATCCTGGTCTGCAATAATCGTAAGGGTGCGGTCAGCGTGCTGGATAACCTGTCGCCGATCAAAGCAGAGCGTGTTACGAAATTGTATCATAAAGGTTCATTTACCCGTCAGGAGTTAAGGGATTCTGCCCGTTGGAAGACGGTTAATGCGCAGCTGGAGCAGCTCCACGCGCGTTGGCAAGAGGCGAAGTCTGCGTAATTGACCTGAAGTCTGGTGAGGATGCGATGATTATCTATTTACACGGTTTTGACTCAAACAGTCCCGGAAACCATGAGAAGGTGCTGCAGCTGCAGTTTATCGATCCCGATGTGCGTCTGATAAGCTACAGCACGCGGCACCCAAAACATGATATGCAGCACTTGTTAAAAGAAGTCGATAAAATGCTGCAGCTTAATACTGACGATCGGCCGCTGATTTGCGGCGTCGGTCTGGGCGGCTATTGGGCGGAACGGATCGGTTTCCTTTGCGATGTGCGTCAGGCTATTTTTAACCCCAATCTGTTTCCTGCGGAAAACATGGAAGGGAAGATCGACAGGCCTGAAGAGTATGCTGATATCGGGACCAAGTGCGTCAACAATTTCCGCGAGAAAAACCGCGATCGTTGTCTGGTGATACTCTCCCGCCAGGACGAAGCGCTGGACAGCCAGCGTTCCGCCGACCTGCTGCATCACTACTATGAAATCATCTGGGATCATGAGCAGACCCACAAATTCAAAAACATCTCACCCCATCTGCAGCGGATAAAAGCCTTTAAGACGCTAGGCTGATCTGCTCCCGGCCTCCGGCCCGTCGTATGTGAATACGGCGGGCTTTTTTTATGTCGCCGGTGATGGCATGGTTAAAAAACAGGCGGTAAAACTTGATGCATATCAATTTTGGTATGACCAATGACCCGTTCATGGTATTCTCAATTTCGCTGAATGGTTTCACTGCTGTAACTTGTTGTTAAATAAGAGCTATTTATATAACTTTTAATTAACAATTGGTTAATATTTTTAGGGGGTCTCGTGACTACACCATTGAAAAAAATCGTAATCGTAGGTGGCGGTGCCGGTGGACTGGAACTGGCGACTCAGCTGGGGAGAAAGCTGGGGCGTAACAAAAAAGCGAAAATCACGCTGGTGGACCGTAATCATAGCCATCTGTGGAAGCCGTTGTTGCATGAAGTGGCGACCGGTTCGCTCGATGAAGGTGTCGATGCGCTGAGCTATCTGGCCCACGCCCGCAACCACGGTTTCCAGTTCCAGCTGGGTTCAGTGGCGGATATTAACCGTGAAGCGAAAACCATTACGCTGTCCGAGCTGCGTGACGAGAAGGGCGAGCTGCTGGTTGCCGAGCGCAAACTGCCGTACGACACGCTGGTGATGGCGCTGGGCAGTACCTCTAACGATTTTAATACTCCGGGCGTCAAAGAGAACTGTATTTTCCTTGATAACCCGCACCAGGCGCGTCGTTTCCATCAGGAAATGCTGAACCTGTTCCTGAAATACTCGGCTAACCTCGGCGCCAACGGCAAAGTCAATATCGCGATCGTGGGCGGCGGGGCAACCGGCGTTGAGCTCTCGGCTGAACTGCACAACGCGGTGAAGCAGCTGCACAGCTACGGTTATAAAGGGCTGACTAACGAGGCATTGAACGTGACCCTGGTTGAAGCGGGTGAGCGTATTCTTCCTGCGCTGCCGCCGCGTATTTCCGGCGCCGCTCACAATGAACTGACAAAGCTTGGCGTGCGCGTCCTGACGAAAACCATGGTGACCAGCGCCGATGCCAACGGTCTGCACACCAAAGACGGCGAGTTCATTAATGCCGACCTGATGGTCTGGGCGGCGGGGATCAAAGCGCCGGACTTTATGAAAGAGATCGGCGGTCTGGAAACCAACCGCATTAACCAGCTGGTGGTTCAGCCAACGCTGCAAACGACGCTTGACCCGGATATTTATGCGATCGGCGACTGCGCATCCTGCGCGCGTCCGGAAGGCGGATTTGTGCCGCCGCGCGCCCAGGCGGCTCACCAGATGGCGACCTGCGCGCTGAATAATATTCTGGCGCAGATGAAAGACAAACCGCTGAAGTCCTACGTCTACAAAGATCACGGTTCGCTGGTTTCGCTCTCCAACTACTCGACCGTCGGGAGCCTGATGGGCAACCTGATGCGCGGTTCGATGATGGTTGAAGGACGTATTGCGCGCTTCGTCTATATCTCTCTGTACCGTATGCACCAGATCGCGCTGCACGGCTACTGCAAGACCGGCCTGATGATGCTGGTAGGTCGCATCAACCGCATCATTCGTCCCCGTCTGAAGCTGCACTGATTATCTGTTTGCCTCATTCCCGGATTGTGCCGCCAGGCGCGTTCGGGATTGTGACAAGGCTAACGTTGAGCCGGTTATCGCCTTGCCGGCTCAACGACAGAATTTCTGTCTGTCATTGAGCGCATAACATCTCAGATTCCTCTGAATCCACTCCGTTTTCCGCTTTTCCTCGCATTTTTCATCCGCTTTCTCATTTGCAAGGTTCCCGGGTCGATAGCAGAATTGTTTCTATCAGCAACAAGGGAGGATACCCCGTGAATAAATCAATGTTGGCGGGTATAGGGATTGGCGTGGCTGCCGCGCTGGGTGTTGCAGCTGTCGCTGGTCTTAACGTCTTAGATCGTGGCCCGCAATATGCGCAAGTGGTGTCCAGTACACCGATAAAAGAGACCGTAAAAACTCCGCGTCAGGAATGCCGTAACGTCACCGTGACCCATCGTCGTCCGGTGCAGGATGAAAACCGCATCGCCGGCTCCGTTCTTGGCGCCGTTGCCGGCGGGGTCATCGGCCATCAGTTTGGCGGCGGTCGTGGTCGCAGCGTGGCGACCGTAGTGGGCGCGTTGGGCGGCGGTTATGCCGGTAACCAGATTCAGGGCTCGATGCAGGAAGGGGATACCTACACCACCACCCAGCAGCGCTGTAAAACGGTGTACGACAAGTCGGACAAAATGCTGGGCTACGATGTGACCTACAAAATCGGCGATCAGCAGGGAAAAATCCGCATGGAACACGATCCAGGTACGCAGATTCCGCTGGACAGTAACGGCCAGCTGGTCCTTAACAACAAAGCGTAAAAAAGACGTGACTGTTATTTGCCCCTCCTGCACTCAGGCTGAGGGGCTTTTTTTATCAGAAGCTGACGGCGTAGTTCAGGCCAAAGGTACGCCCGCGACCTTTGTATTCATAAAGTGAACTGCTGCCGTAGGTCGGGCTGTAGAGCAGCGGGGCGCGCTGTCCCCAGATGGTGACATAGTCTTCGTTCAGCAGGTTCTCGATGCTGAAGGTCAGTTTGCCCACCGGGAGCGCATAGCTGCCGATAAAGTCTACGGTATTGTAGCCGTCGAGCTTATTACCGCTGGCATCGCTCAGGTCGAATACCTGCTGAGTCTGCACGCGCAGCGACCACGGATCCGGCGCCCAGCCGACCCAGGCGGTGGCTTTGGAAGGAGAAGCGAGAGTCACATCCCATTTCTGCCAGCTACCGTCACTCTTCACCTGGGATTTCAACACGTTGAAGTTTGCACCGGTGCTCCAGTCGCTATCCGGGAAGAAGTAATCGACGGCCCCTTCCACACCGTAAATACGCCGCTTGTCGGATTGTACGTCGATCGTCATATCGGTACGGTTAACAACAATGGTTTTGTCCGAGGTGGAGTAGTATGCCGCCAGCTGGGTACGCAGATTATCGCCGGTGTAACGCCAGCCCAGTTCGTAGGAGTTGACTTTGATCCCCTGCAGCGGCGAATCACCCACGTTGACACTCGACAGCAGGGGATAGTTGCCGTTGACCGCCGCGCCGTATTTGCCGATACCATAGTATTTACCCGGGTCCGGCAGCTCGACGCCCTGCGAGAAGTTAAACCAGGTCTGCTGGCGGTCGGTGAGGTGGGCGACAATACCGGCGTTAAACAGGAAGTTATCATAATCCGTTTTACCACCCGGGATGGCATCGGCCGAGTTCACCTTGCCGCTGGCGACATCCTGCTGCTGGGCGTAGCCGACAAAATCATCAACCCGGTTTTCCGTCCACTGATAGCGCACGCCGCCGCTCAGGGTGAAAATATCATTCAGGTCATAACTACTCTGCAGGAACGGCGCCAGGTTTGTAATGCTATAGCCCGGATAACGTCCTGTTGTATAGATAGACTCGTTGTGCAGGCCGCCTGATGCCATCGAGGTGTTCAGATCGAAGAACATCTGGTTGGCATTAAAGGTCTCATGATCGGCATCCAGCCCCCAGGTCAGATCCCAGCCGTCGAGCGGTTGGCTGTTGAGGGTAATCTTCGCACCGTACTGATCGGTATCCTGTTTAGATGAGGAGAAGCTGCTGACCTGACCTTTGGTGAGCGTCGGGAAGGGGTAAAAGGTCAGCGACTCGTCGCGATAATAGATCTGACTGACCAGATTCTGGCCATAGAAATCGGCATCGGAGTATTGCAGGCTAATCAGATGCCGCTCGGTGCCAGGAACGCGGTCGGAATTGAGTCCGTCGGTGGTATAGGCTTTACCCTCGCCGGTGACGGCCGACATGTTTTTGCCGAGATACAGGCCGTAATCATCGCCCTGGCTTTTATAGTATTGCGTTACCAGCTGCAGCTGACGGTTATCGTCAATGTTGATGGTGCCGGTGCCCATGACATCCAGACGATCCGAGTGCTGCAGGCCGGTCTGCGTATTATCGAGGACCAGCGCATCGTTATTGCCATCATACCAGCCGCCAAAACGCTGATAAGCCACCGATAACCGGCCGGAGGCATGGTCGGTGCCGCCGCTGACCGCCGCCGCTACGCGTTCGTCGTGATCGTTGCTGTTGGCAAACCCGCTTTTGCCACCTAATTCCAGATCCACCTGGCGTTCCTGCTGCCCTTTTTTGGTCACGATATTGATCAGGCCGCCGGTACTGCCGCCGCCATACAGCGAAGTGGCGCCGGAGATGACTTCAATATGCTCAATGTTGAACGGGTCGATGGCGTCGAGCTGACGGCTGTCGGTACGGGAAGAGTTGAGGCGAACGCCGTCGATCAGCACCACGATGGCCCGCCCACGCATGTTCATTCCGTAGTTGGTTCGTCCCTGGCTGCTGACATCAATGCCGGGAATCAACTGGGCCAGGACGTCTTTGAACTCCTTTCCACCCTGAACCTGTTGTTCTATCTCCTGACCTTCGATAACCCACGTGGTTTGCGCCATTTCGGCGACGGTGCGGTGAGTTCGGTTGGCGCTAACGATAATGTTTTCTTCATCCGCCTGCGCGACAAAGGCGGGCAGGGCGGTGGCCAGCAGCAGTGGGTTAAGCACCCAGAGACGCTTGTTCATACGCATTCCTTTTATGAGTTAACGGCATTCATATTGTTTTTAGTGTTCGATGCGGGCGCATCGGATGTTACAGATGGAAATAAGCAGAAAAACTTAAGAGCGGATTTTGCACGTAGTGATTATTGTTATCAATATCATTTACAACAAAATTGACACCTAACAGCGTGAAAACATGAGTAAAATTGGGGTTAATCAGGAAAGAGGGGTGAAAACCCGGTGGCGATCGTCACCGGGGAAGCGCAGATTAGTGCTGGAGGATTTGCGGCCACAGCCGCAGAGTGGTATCGGCGATTTGCATCAGTCTGGTGAAATCAGCCCCTTCGCGTGCGCTGATGGACATCCCTTGCAACACGCAGTTTAAGAACTGCGCCAGCTGTCGCACATCGCCGTTTTCCGGCAGCTCGCCGCGCAGCTGACGCTGCTGGAGGAACTGGGTCAGCGTTTGTTCCTGCATCGCGTGCCGCGACTTAATGGTATTGGCGATCGCGGTAGATGATGCCGCCAGCGCCGCGGAAGTATTGATCATAAAGCAGCCTGCCGGCGTGTCTTTGCTGGTAAAGCAGGTGGCAATGGCGGTGAAATAGTCCCGCAGCGCCTGATCGACTGATTTTTCTTCGGCAAACAACAGCGCTTCATGTCTGGCGGCAAAACGTGAAATATAGCGATCCAGAACCGCGCGAAATAACCCTTCCTTGTTGACGAACTCAGCGTACAGCGTCGGTGCTTTTGCCCCGGTCGCCTCCACCAGATCGGCAAGAGAAGTTGCCTCGTAGCCGTGCTGCCAGAAAAGTGCCATAGCCTTATCCAGCGCCGCTTCCTTGTCGAACACTTTAGGTCGGCCACGGCTTTTTTTTGTGCAACTTTGAACGTCAGTTGTCATGATGCCGCTGTACCTATGTTGGTTTGTTGAAGGGGCATTATAAAAACAAACGTTACAACCTTCCAGCGCTGAACCCGCAAAAATAAATAATTCATATATGTATGAATTTTAAGTTGTTTATAAATAAATAAACGATCGTTATAAAAATTCATTGACGTGTGATATAGGTCACATTATTATTTACCTATCGATCGTTAGTTAATTCTTGCGACCCTACTAAAAAAATCATCTGCATAGGTATAATAATCATGAAAAACATCAAAACGCTGACGCTGGCCGCCGTGCTAAGCTCTCTTTCTTTCGCCAGCTTCGCGGCTGTTGAGGTGCAATCCACACCTGCCGGCCAACACAAAATAGGTACTGTTTCTGCCTCCGCCGGGACAAACCTGGGCTCGCTGGAAGACCAGCTGGCGCAGAAAGCGGAAGAAATGGGCGCAACCTCTTTCCGTATCACCTCAGTCACGGGTCCAAACACCCTGCATGGCACTGCGGTTATCTACAAATAAGTTTCGTTTTACCCCTGTCATGCCACTGACAAAACGCGACCCCTGACCCCTTTATCAGGCCGCGAGCAGTAAGTTGTTCCCTGTTATGCCACTTACGTGACGCGGTTTTCACCCCTTTATGAAACCGCGAAGCGTCGCACTATCGTTTTACCCCTTTGTTATCCCATAAAAAAACCGCCCCCAGGGGCGGTTTTTTTATTTCAGTCTACGCACTTACAATGACTGCTCGCCAGCAGTATGGTGGCGGGTAACGTCAATCGGCATACCTGAACGCAGCGTCATCGCACGATCCATCACCGTCTGATCGGTCTGCGCGGCCTGCTTAAACGCCGTCATCTCACTATTCAGGACTATCGGCAGCGTCTGCGGATCGTCATTTAAGTGTTTGGACAGCGGCTGATGGATTTCCACCAGGCGTCTACCGTCAGGCTCCACGGAGACTTTCACTGGCGTGTTGATAATATTGACTTTTGTCCCTGGGGTGACGTGCTTAAACAGGGTTTTGATGTCGTCATCGCGCAGGCGGATACAGCCTGAGCTGACGCGCATTCCGATGCCAAAATCGGCATTCGTGCCATGCAGCAGATAGACGCCGCCGTAGGCCGCAAGGCGGATAGCATGGTGGCCCATCGGGTTATCCGGCCCGGCAGGTACCACGCCCGGGAGTTCTATCCCCATCGCTTTATACCGTGCGCGAATATTCGCCGTCGGCGTCCAGGTTGGATTTGCGCGCTTGTCGGAGACGGTGGTGATCATCGTAGGGGTCAGGGTATCGCCTCCCAACTGGCCGATACCGATAGGGTAGACGGTGACCTCGTTTTTCCCCGGCGAGTAATAGTAGAGGCGAAGCTCGGCGAGATTAATCACCAGCCCTTCGCGCGGCGCTTCCGGCAGTAGAGTCTGGAGCGGAATGGTCAGCACGCTGCCGGCACGCGGAACGTAAGGGTCGACGCCGGGATTAGCCTGAAGTAATGCCAGAAAGCCCACGTTGTATTTTTTGGCGATAGCTTCCAGCGAACCGCCGTTATTCTGGACGACGTGAAACTGATTTTGCCCGACGAGGCGGCTGCCTGACGGCGGTAAGGGCCAGGTATTGGCGCGGGCAGGAAGGGCCAGGACGCCAGCAACGGCCACCATTATCAGCCACAGTGAGAAACGCGATATGAGAGTAGTCATAATAAATAAGTGGTTATTTTTTATGAGGAAACAGACGGGGATTATCGCGCGGGCATCTGTGGGGAAACCCTGGTGAATTGCAAAATGTTTGTAAAGTTTACCGGGTGTGACCGCGACGGAAGAAAAACAGGCGCGGAAGACGGCGACGGGCACCGTCTCCGCGCTGCGATTATGCGGTCGCGTTCTCTTCTAACTGACGCATAAACTGGCGAACCCACTCCATCCGCGTTTTACGCTCGCCAAGATCCTGCATGAACTTCAGTCGCGTCGGACCATCCAGGCGGAAGTGCTGTGGCTGTTTTTGCAGCAGGCCAATCAGCCATACCGGGTTGACGTTGTTCTTTTCATTGAACTCAATCACGCCGCCTTTCTCATTGCCCTCCAGCTTCCGGATACCCAGCTTCTGCGCCTGTTGACGCAGGCGGGCGATATCCAGCAGGTTTCTCGCCGCATCCGGCAGCGGGCCGAAGCGGTCAATCAGTTCGACTTTAATCTCTTCCAGGTCGTGCTCATTCCTGGCGCTGGCAATCCGCTTGTAGAACGAGAGTCGGGTATTCACATCAGGAATAAAGTCGTCCGGCAACAGTGAAGGCATACGCAGCTCAACTTCAGTCTGCTGGCTGGTCAGATCCTCAAGCGAAGGTTCGCGTCCGGCTTTCAGCGCATCGACAGCATTCTCCAGAAGCTCCATATAGAGCGAAAAACCGATGGTGGTCATCTGCCCGCTCTGATCTTCGCCCAGCAGCTCGCCGGCACCGCGGATTTCCAGGTCATGCGTAGCCAGCGCGAAACCGGCGCCGAGATCCTCCAGCGAGGCGATGGCTTCCAGACGCTTTTGCGCATCGGTGGTCATCGCTTTCGGGTGCGGCGTCAGCAGCCAGGCATAGGCCTGATGATGCGAGCGGCCAACGCGTCCGCGCAGCTGGTGCAGCTGAGCCAGACCGAAATGGTCCGCGCGCTCGATGATAATGGTATTGGCGGTCGGGATATCGATCCCGGTCTCAATGATGGTGGTACAGACCAGCACGTTAAAGCGCTGGTGGTGGAAATCATTCATCACCCGTTCCAGCTCGCGCTCGCGCATCTGCCCGTGACCGATGGCAATACGTGCCTCCGGCACCAGCTCCGCGAGTCGATCCGCCGCTTTCTGGATATTCTCCACGTCGTTATAGAGGTAGTAGACCTGGCCGCCGCGCAGCACTTCACGCAGAATCGCCTCGCGAACCACCAGCGAGTCATACTCCCGGACGAAGGTTTTCACCGCCAGACGGCGGGCGGGCGGCGTGGCAATAATGGACAGATCCCGCATTCCGCTCATCGCCATGTTCAGCGTTCGTGGGATCGGCGTGGCGGTCAGCGTCAGAATATCGACGTCGGCACGCATCGCCTTGATTCGCTCTTTGTGGCGAACCCCGAAGCGATGCTCTTCATCGACGATCAGCAGCCCAAGGTCGCGCAGTTTGACTTCGCTTTGCAGCAGCTTATGCGTGCCGATAAGAATATCGATTTTACCCTCGGCGGCCTGTTCAAGAATCTGCGCCTGCTCTTTTGCGCTGCGAAAGCGTGACAGCATTTCAATGCGTACCGGCCAGTTGGCAAAGCGGTCGCAGAAATTATCGAAGTGCTGCTGCGCGAGCAGGGTGGTTGGCACCAGGACCGCGACCTGCTTGTGGTTCTCCACTGCCAGGAACGCGGCACGCATCGCTACTTCGGTTTTACCGAAGCCGACGTCGCCACAGACCAGGCGGTCCATGGCCAGCGGTTGACACATGTCGCTGAGAACGGCGTTAATTGCCTGCGCCTGATCCGGCGTGGTCTCAAACGGGAAACCGTCGCAGAATAGCTGGTACTGTTCGCGATCGTGCTTAAAGGCAAAGCCCGATTTCGCCGCGCGCTGGGCGTAAATATCGAGCAGTTCCGCCGCCACGTCGCGCACTTTTTCCGCCGCTTTCTGCCGCGCGCGCGCCCAGGCATCGCCACCGAGTTTATGCAGCGGGGCGCTCTCTTCTGCCCCGCCGGCGTAGCGGCTAATCAGATGCAATGATGACACCGGCACATACAGTTTGGCATCGTTGGCGTAGGTCAGCATCAGGTATTCCCCTTTGATGCCGCCAGCTTCCAGCGTGGTCATACCGGCATAACGACCAACGCCATGCTCCAGGTGCACCACCGGCTGGCCGATATGCAGTTCCGCCAGGTTACGGATTAAGGTGTCGGGGTTAATGGTGCGGCGTGAATCCTGGCGACGACGCGCCACGCGCTCGCCCAGCAGGTCGCTTTCGCAAATCAGTGCCAGATTACGCGGGCTATCGATAAACCCGTGTTCGGCGGCGCCAATCATTAAATAGCGGCCGTTGCCGGTGGCTTCTTCCAGCCGCAGAATATGTTTCGGCGCAATTTTGATGCGCGCCAGCACTTCGCCCAGCGCCTCCCGGCGACCTTCGCTCTCAACCGAGAAAATAACCGGGCCGTTAAAGGCTTCGAGGAAACGACGCAGATTGTCCAGCGGCGCTTTGTTCTGTGCCTGCACCGAAAGGTCCGGCAGCGTTTGATAGCCGAGGTTAATATTGGCGGCTTTCTCGGCCAGACGCTCCGTTTTTAACTGAATACGCGGCCATTTTTTCAGCTCGCTGAACAGTTCGTCGATCCGCAGCCAGAGCTGTTCCGGCGGCAGCAGCGGACGCATCGGGTCGACGCCGCGGCTTTCGAAACGGGCGCGGGTTTCGTTCTGAAAACGCCCGGCGCTGGCTTCCAGATCGCCGGTATTGACGATCAGGGCGTTTGCCGGGAAGTAGCTGAACAGCGGCGGCAGCGGCTCACTGAAAAACAGCGGCTGCCAGTATTCAATCCCGGTCGGTAAGGTCCCTTTGCTGACCTGCTGATAGATATGTTCGGCGTCCCGCTTGACCTCAAAACGGTCGCGCCACTGGCTACGGAACAGCTCAATCGCCGCCTGATCGGTCGGGAACTCATGTGCGGGCAGCAGATTAATGGCGGCCACCTCTTCCAGCGTACGCTGGCTGTCGACGTCGAACAGGCGCAGGCTGTCGATTTCATCATCGAAGAAGTCGAGGCGGTAGGGTTGTTCGCTACCCATCGGGAACAGGTCAAGCAGGGCGCCGCGGGTGGCGTACTCCCCGTGTTCCATTACCTGATCCACATGGCGATAGCCGGCGCTGTCCAGCTGAGTGCGCAGGGCGTCACGCGACAGACGCTGGCCTTTTTTCATCACCAGCGCGTGTCCGTGGAGGAAATTATGCGGACAGACGCGCTGCATGAGTGTGCTGACCGGCACGATCAGCACGCCGCGCTGCATGGTGGGTAATTGATAGAGAGTGGCGAGGCGGGAAGAGATAATGTCCTGATGCGGCGAGAAGCTATCGTAAGGTAGCGTTTCCCAGTCTGCCAGGCCCGTCACCATGCTGTCGGTAAACTGGCGAACTTCATCGTTCAGGCGCAGGGCATTTTGCATATCGGGGGCGACGAGTATAACCGGCCCACCGTGGCGCTCGGCCATTTCCGCAACCAACGTGGCACAAGCCGCGCCGGTTAATTCACCGAGGTGCCGCTGTTCGCCGGGCTTGACCGGCAGTGTGTATCGGTATTGTTGAGGCATAGCTGTTATCAGGATCCCTTCTTGATTCGCTCGATATGTGTACCCTAAATATTTCGAATTGCTGCTCAAAAACACCTCAGGCATTGTTGAACAGCGCTTGCACTGACCCCGAAGGGACAAGGCCACAGGCCAGGTTACGCGGCAAGTGAGCGACAAATTCGTCAGGAACGAACCTGAACAGTCGACGATGCCTCTGGCGAGGGACAAAGTGGTTCCTCATTTTGCCGATTGCGACCCGATGAGCTTACGCAGGTAAATGATTCGGGTAAACCAGCGTCGCCAATGCACATGCAGCTTGAAGTATGACGGGTATATAAGGGCAAACCGCTAATATTCAATGTTGATGATTATCCGCGATTGACCCGTATTCGCCAACCTGATTGACGGTGAGAGGACCCGCCACGGGGAAAGATTCTGATAGATATGCGCTGACTAATCAAATATCCATTTGATTTATCTTTACTTTTTTCTTATTACGCGACAAAAACTTACCGTTTCAGTGATTTACGCGTTGTGCTATGCCATATATACTCGTGCATCGGCTATCAGCAACCAGATGGATTACATGTACCAACCTGCCGCACTCTTTATCGGCCTTCGCTACATGCGCGGGCGCGCAGCCGACCGCTTCGGTCGTTTCGTCTCCTGGCTATCCACCATCGGCATTACGCTTGGCGTGATGGCGCTGGTGACCGTGCTTTCGGTCATGAACGGCTTCGAGCGCGAGCTGCAGAACAACATCCTGGGGCTGATGCCGCAGGCCATGATCAGCGCACAGCAGGGCTCGGTGAACCCTCAGCAACTGCCGGAAAGCGCCATCAAATTACAGGGCGTTACGCGTATTGCGCCATTAACGACCGGCGATGTGGTGCTGCAAAGCGCCCGCAGCGTCGCAGTTGGCGTGATGCTGGGTATCGACCCGACGCAAAACGATCCGCTCACTCCCTATCTCGTTAACGTGAAGCAAAGCGATCTTCAGGCCGGGAAATATAACGTTATTCTGGGCGAACAGCTTGCCGGTCAGCTGGGGGTCAACCGCGGCGATCGGATTCGGGTCATGGTGCCCTCAGCCAGTCAGTTCACGCCAATGGGGCGGGTGCCCAGCCAACGACTGTTTAACGTTATCGGCACCTTTGCCGCCAACAGTGAAGTGGACGGCTATCAGATGTTGACCAATATCGACGACGCCTCGCGCCTGATGCGCTACCCGCTGGGTAACATTACCGGCTGGCGTCTGTGGTTGAGTCAGCCTTTGCAGGTGGATACTCTCAGCCAGCAGGCGCTGCCGCAGGGAACGAAGTGGCAGGACTGGCGCGAGCGGAAAGGCGAGCTGTTCCAGGCCGTGCGTATGGAAAAAAATATGATGGGCCTGCTGCTGAGCCTGATCGTGGCCGTTGCGGCGTTTAATATCATTACCTCGCTGGGGATGATGGTCATGGAAAAACAGGGCGAGGTGGCGATTTTGCAAACCCTGGGGCTAACCCCGCGACAGATTATGCTGGTCTTTATGGTCCAGGGGGCCAGCGCCGGGATCGTCGGCGCTTTGCTTGGCGCCGCATTCGGCGTACTGCTTGCCAGCCAGTTAAATAATTTAATGCCGATTATCGGCGCGTTCCTTGACGGCGCTGCGCTGCCGGTCGCAATCGAGCCTTTACAGGTGACGATTATCGTTCTGGTGGCCATGGTGCTGGCATTGTTATCAACGTTGTATCCTTCCTGGCGCGCTGCCGCCACTCAACCCGCTGAGGCTTTACGTTATGAATAAGATCCTGCTGCAATGCGACAATCTGTGCAAACGCTATCAGGAAGGCACTGTGCAAACCGACGTGTTGCACAATGTCAGCTTCAGCATTGAGGAAGGGGAGATGATGGCGATTGTCGGTACCTCGGGTTCCGGGAAAAGTACGCTGCTCCATCTGCTCGGCGGACTGGATACGCCGACCTCCGGCGATGTGATCTTCTCCGGGCAGTCGATGAACCGGCTCTCTGCGGCCGCGCGAGCCGACCTGCGTAACCGTGAACTGGGTTTTATCTATCAGTTCCACCACCTGTTGCCGGATTTCACCGCCCTTGAAAACGTGGCAATGCCGCTGCTGATTGGCAAACAGAAAGCAGCGGATATTGAACGTCAGGCTAAGGCGATGCTGCATGCCGTGGGGCTGGAACACCGCAGCAACCACCGCCCGTCAGAGCTATCCGGCGGCGAGCGCCAGCGAGTGGCGATTGCCCGGGCGCTGGTCAACAAGCCGCGGCTGGTGCTGGCGGATGAGCCGACCGGTAACCTCGATGCCCGCAACGCCGACAGTATTTTTCAGCTGCTGGGGGAACTGAACGTTGCCCAGCGCACCGCTTTTCTGGTGGTGACCCACGACCTGCAACTGGCCAAACGGATGAATCGCCAGCTGGAGATGCGTGATGGCCATCTGGACGCGGAACTGACCCTGATGGGGGCCAGGTAATGACTTCTCCGTTATCGTTATTGATTGCCCTGCGTTTTAGCCGCGGGCGGCGGCGTGGCGGCATGGTGTCGCTGATTTCGGTGATTTCAACCATCGGGATTGCGCTCGGGGTGGCGGTATTGATCGTCGGCCTCAGCGCAATGAACGGTTTTGAACGTGAGCTGAACAACCGAATTCTGGCCGTGGTGCCGCATGGCGAAATCGAGCCGGTGAAGCAGCCGTGGACCAACTGGAACGACGCGCTGGCGAAGGTGGAAAAGGTTAAAGGGATCGTTGCCGCGGCGCCGTATATTAACTTCACCGGGCTGGTGGAGAGCGGCAGCAACATGCGCGCCATTCAGGTCAAGGGTGTCGATCCGCAGCAGGAAAGCCGCCTGAGTTCGCTGCCTCAGTTTGTTCAGAATAACGCGTGGGCTAATTTTAAAGCCGGCGAACAGCAGGTCATTCTCGGTAAAGGGGTGGCGGATGCGCTGCACGTGAAGCAGGGCGACTGGGTTTCCATCATGATCCCCAACTCTGACGCCGAACATCAGCTCCTGCAGCCGAAACGCGTCAGGCTGCATGTGACCGGGATTTTGCAGCTCAGCGGCCAGCTCGATCACAGTTTTGCGATGATCCCGATGAGCGATGCCCAACAGTATCTGGAGATGGCTGGCAGCGTGACCGGGATTGCGATTAAAGTTACCGATGTGTTCCACGCCAACACGCTGGTGCGTGATGCCGGCGAAGTGACCAACAGCTACGTTTACATCAAAAGCTGGATCGGGACTTACGGTTATATGTATCGTGATATTCAGATGATCCGCGCCATTATGTACCTCGCGATGGTGCTGGTGATCGGCGTGGCCTGCTTTAACATCGTTTCCACCCTGGTGATGGCGGTGAAAGATAAAAGCAGCGATATTGCGGTACTGCGCACGCTCGGGGCGAAAGATGGCCTGATCCGCGCCATTTTTGTCTGGTATGGTTTGCTTGCCGGTTCGGTCGGGAGCCTGATTGGCGTGGCGATCGGCGTCATTTGTGCGCTGAATCTGACGTCCATCATCAACGGCCTCGAATACCTGATCGGGCACAAATTCTTGTCCGGCGACATCTATTTTATTGACTTCCTGCCGTCTGAACTGCACTGGCTGGATGTTATTTATGTGCTGGTGACGGCACTGTTGCTGAGTTTGCTGGCCAGCTGGTATCCCGCCCGCCGCGCCAGCCGCATAGACCCGGCGAGGGTGCTGAGTGGCCAGTAATTCAGTGGATTGCGGGGGATGAACTCGTAGGTCGGGTAAGGCGAAGCCGCCGCCTGACATTGCGCCCGCTGGCGCTTCGCTTGCGCGGACCTACAAGAACTTCTGTCGTCCACTCTTTACGTCCTGACCTTTTCGGTCAGTAAAGAGGAATTGCTATGTACTACGGATTTGACATTGGTGGCAGCAAAATAGCGCTGGGCGTGTTTGATAGCGCGCGGCGATTGCAGTGGGAAAAACGCGTTGCCACGCCGAAGGAGAGTTATGCCGACTTTCTGCAGGCGGTAGAGGCGCTGGTCCATGAAGCTGACAGCCGCTTTGACTGTCAGGGGACGGTGGGGATTGGGATTCCGGGAATGCCGGAAACTGCGGACGGCACGCTGTATGCTGCCAATGTTCCCGCAGCCAGCGGTCAGTCGCTGCGCAGCGATCTGAGCGCCCGGCTCGGGCGTGAAGTCCGTCTGGATAACGATGCCAACTGCTTTGCTCTCTCCGAAGCCTGGGACGATGAATTTACGCAATATCCGCTGGTCATGGGGCTGATTCTCGGTACCGGAGTGGGCGGCGGCCTGGTCCTCAACGGTAAATCGATTACCGGACATAGCTATATTACCGGTGAATTTGGCCATATCCGGCTGCCGGTGGATGCGCTGGAGGTGGTGGGACGTGATTTCCCGCTCACCCGCTGCGGCTGCGGCCAGCTGGGCTGCATTGAAAACTATCTCTCCGGCCGCGGTTTTGCCTGGCTCTATGAACATTTCTATCAACACACCCTGACTTCACCCGACATCGTGGCGCTCTGGCAGCAGGGCGATGCGCGGGCGCGTGAGCACGTCGAACGCTATCTTGACCTGCTGGCGGTCTGTCTGGGTAATATTCTGACTATCGTTGATCCGGATCTGCTGGTGCTTGGCGGAGGATTGTCTAACTTTACTGCCATAAGCGAAGGGCTGGCGCAGCGCCTGCCGCGACATTTACTTCCGGTTGCCCGGGTACCGCGTATTGAACGTGCGCGCCATGGCGATGCCGGAGGTATGCGCGGTGCGGCCTTCCTTCATTTGACTCATTAACCACAGGGGGAGCTATGTTGTCGCGCCGCTTACACCGATTGAGCCGTTTTCGTCGCAATAAACGTCGCTTGCGTGAACGTCTGCGCCAGCGGATTTTTTTTAAAGAGGATAAGGCGGCTGTGGAAACAGTAGATAAACCCAGGGTTGTGGTGCTGACCGGCGCCGGCATTTCGGCGGAGTCAGGTATTAAAACGTTTCGCGCGGCCGATGGTTTGTGGGAAGAGCACCGGGTGGAAGATGTGGCGACGCCGGAAGGCTTCGCCCGCGATCCTGCGCTGGTGCAGGCATTTTATAACGCCCGTCGCCGGCAGCTGCAGAGCCCCGAGATAGCGCCGAATGCGGCACATCAGGCGCTGGCGCGGCTGGAAGCGGCGTTGGGCGATCGATTTGTGCTGGTCACCCAGAACATTGATAACCTGCACGAACGCGCGGGAAACCGCCGGGTGATTCATATGCACGGCGAGCTGTTGAAGGTGCGCTGTTCGTGGAGCGGACAGGTGCTGGAGTGGACCGGAGACGTCACGGCGGAAGATAAGTGCCACTGCTGTCAGTTCCCGGCGCCGCTGCGCCCGCACGTGGTCTGGTTTGGGGAGATGCCGCTGGGGATGGATGACATTTACAACGCGCTGGCCGATGCCGATATCTTCATCGCCATTGGCACTTCCGGGCACGTTTACCCGGCGGCAGGTTTCGTGCATGAAGCCCGTCTGCAGGGAGCGCATACCGTGGAGCTCAACCTCGAACCCAGCCAGGTCGGCAGCGAATTTGCCGAAAAACACTACGGTCTGGCGAGCGAGGTTGTACCGGCATTCGTCGACCGGCTGTTGAAAGATCTCTGATTCCGTCGCGCGATGGCGTTGATTGCCGGGCGCGAAAGACACCAGGCCGCTCTATGTTTTTCATAGGCGGCCTGTTTCATATCGGCCCGATCGTTCCCGCCGGGTATGACAGCAGAGCAGGCGGCAAACCGGAGCAACGGCCAGCGCTCCCCGGTTATGCAGGCCGCGCCACGCGCCACGTTTTATAACGCTTTGTGCATATTGATGACCGCGCGGGCGTTGGACGCGCTGGTGGCGAGGACATCGATGACGCCAGTGCGCAGGGCGCCGAGTATCGCCGTTGCTTTGGTACTTTCCGAGGCGATGGCAATGACGCAGGGGATGGACCGCAGTTGTTCAAGACTCAGGCCGATAACCCGATCGTTCATAACGGTATCGACCGGTTTCCCCTGGATATTGAAAAAACTGTATCCGGCGATATCTCCCACCACTCCCTGATCCTGCCGGGCTGTCGCAATCTCTTTGGGGGAAAACCAGCCGAGCTGAACCATAAAGCTGTTCTCATTCATATCGCCGAGACCAATTATCGCAACGTCAGCTTTGCTGGCCTGCTCAAGGGTCGCTTTGATGAGGCGGTTTTGCATAAATGCCGCTCGCAACTCCGGAGTTTCAACATATGCAGGGGCGTAGAGCGTTTCACTGAAGCCGTTAAATTTACGTGCCAGGTTACGGCTGATGTGATCGGCATCTATGAGCTGGTTGTCGCGTTTGGTTCCGCCGATTCCACAGATAAAACGGCAGTGCCGCTCCGGGAAGATCCCAACGTGGTTGGCGACGGCAGCCACATTGCGCCCTTGTCCGACGGTCACCGTCATATCATTCTTTAAGATGCCGGCAAGGTAGTTACTGACCAACGCCGCCACCTGCTGACGTTGTTCGTCTTCATCATGGTGGTCCAGGGCGATTAAGGCGCGTTTGATGCCGAAATGGGAAATAAACTGCTGCTCTATCTGCGAGCTAAAGACCGGGTGATATTTCACGCTGATCTCCACAATCCCTTCCTGTCGGGCTTTTTTCAGCAGCCGACCGACTTTAATCCGTGAAATGCCGAATCGCTGGGCAATCTCTTCCTGAGTTTGTTCCTGGTCATAATAGGCCACGGCAATTTCGGTCAGCAGTGCATAATCTGGGTCTTGTTCAGTCATCGTTTGGTGTTTCCATCTCTGATGTCCGCCTAATATTACTGCGACTTAAGAATAAATTCCTGTGTAACGCGTTGAACGATTTCACAATAGCCAGTGGCGTCCCAGGCCGCCCGGCCAATGAAGAGACCGTCGACATCCTCTTGTTGCAGTAATTCCACCGCATTTTGCTTGTTAACGCTGCCGCCGTAGAGCAGGGGGATTTGCAGCCCGGTTTCCTGACCAAAAAGTTCACATAGCCCCTGGCGTAGCGCCCGATGGATCTCTCCTGCTTGCTCCGGACGGGCCGGCGTACCCTGTTCGCCAATCGCCCAGATTGGTTCATAGGCAACAAGCGTGTCTACAACCTGCTGCCGGCTTAAGCCATGAAGGGCGATTTTCATCTGACGGACGACCGTTTCGCGCGAGACCTGCCAGCTTTTCTCTTCGGCGCTGTCGCCAATACATATCAGCGGACGCAAGCCATGACGCAACGCGCTATGGACCTTTCTGTTAATGGCGGCGTCGGTTTCGTTGAAGGCACCGCGTCGTTCGGAATGACCGAGCTCAACAAGCGTCGCTCCCGCTTCCAGCAGCATGTCTGCGGATATTTCACCTGTCCATGGACCGCTGTCGGCTTCATGCATATTTTGCGCGCCGGTCAGACAGCGAATATGTCGCTCCTGCAAATAGCGGCTGACCGGATGAATGGCCGTAAAAGGAGGGATGACAAAAGGCTGAATATCCGGATGAACAACCTGCCCCAGACGCTGCGCCAAAATCTCGCACCATTGCATCGCTTCGGAAAGCGGCTTGTTCATCTTCCAACTGGTGCCTAACCAAATTGTCTTCATCTTTCGTTCTCCATCGTAAGTAAATCAATGCGTTGTGAACATGGTTTATTCACCGCTGTGAAAGATTGAACTTTTTATCACCGTGTGAACATATGTTAGATCACATTTTTTTATTAAATAATTCGGTTGATTTTTTTATGTGACAAAGATCACCAATATCTTCTTAATCCTCAGGTAATGTTTTGCTCATATGATTAGCAAGTGAACATATGAACAAAATGACGTTCAACTACGAGAGGCCCACGATGTCACAAGAAAAAAAACCTGTTGTCGCAATCACTATCGGCGATCCTGCTGGGATCGGCCCGGAGATCACCGTTGCCACCATGATGGATAAAAGCGTGTATGACGAGTGCCAACCTTTTCTGATTGGATCGATCCCCATTGTCGCCCGGGCGATGAAGATCATGGGATGTGATTTTGCGTTGAACAAAATCACACACCCGGAGGAAGCGCTGTATCGCTGGGGAACCATCGATGTGATGGAAACCGGCGATTACGATTGCGACAGCATTGAATGGGGAAAAGTGCAGCAGTTGGCGGGAAAAATGTCGCTAGATTATGTGATGAAATCCATCGAATTAGGTAAAGCAGGCCTGATTGATGTGGTCTCGACGGCGCCGATTCATAAAGAAGCGATTAAGCTGGCAGGCTGTAAATTACCGGGTCATACCGAGATCTATCAGGTTGAAACGCAGTCAGATTATGGCCTGACGATGTTTCATGTTCAAAAATTGCGGGTGTTCTTCGTCAGTCGCCATATGGCGTTGAAAGCGGCGTGTGATTATGCCAACAAAGAACGCGTGCTGGCCTGCGTACAGCAAATTCACCATGAGTTCACCGCCCTCAAAATTGCCAATCCGCGTATCGCGGTTGCGGCGCTTAACCCGCACGCTTCTGATAACGGCCTGTTTGGTCACGAGGAAGCGGACAACCTGATTCCGGCGGTGAAGGCGGCACAGGAGATGGGAATCAATGCGATTGGCCCGGTTCCGGCGGATTCGGTATTCCATCTTGGCAAGCAGGGACGTTATGACGCGATCCTTTCCCTGTACCACGACCAGGGGCATATCGCCTGCAAAACCCTCGACTTTGAACGCTCCATTACTATCACCTTCGGCCTGCCGTTTATGCGCAGCTCCGTTGACCACGGGACCGCTTTCGATATTGCCGGTACTGGCAAAGCAGGAACCGTCAGCATGCTGGAATCGACGCTGGTCGCGGCGCGTTACTGGAAAATGAAACATCAATAATCGCGGGCGTTAATGCGAATCAATGAGGACAAAGAGATGGAAAAGCATCTGTTGATTAGCAAAGGCAGTAAAGGCTGGGGTGGGCCGCTGACGATTGATATCCATCAGAGCAAAAAGATTGCTTATATCACCGGGGGATTGGTTCCCCCGGTTGTTGAACGACTGAGTGAGCTGACCGGCTGGCCTTCCGTTGACGTCTTTAAGAACGGCGAGCCACCGGAAGACGAAATTGGTTTGATGGTTATTGATTGCGGCGGTACGTTGCGCTGTGGGCTCTATCCGAAACGGGGTATTCCGACTATCAACCTGCATCCAACCGGTAAAAGCGGTCCGCTGGCGGAGTTTATTCATGAAGGCATCTATGTTTCCGGCGTGACGCCGGCCTGCATCGAAATGGTCTGGCCGCAAGGGGAAGGCGGTAAGCTGGGGATCGTCGCCGACGATCTGACCGGTGCGACCACCGTTGGGGTATTACTGGCGCGCAGCGGTTTAAAAACCGCCGCGTTCTTCGATACCGAATCCTTCGCTCGCAATGAGGTGGAGTATCCGGCGATGGTGGTCAGCAGCGACAGCCGTCCTCTGCCGAAAGCGGAAGCCCAGCAGCAGGTCAGCGCCGCGGTGAAACAGCTGCAGACCCGCGGCGCGCACTACTTTACCAAGCGTATCGATACCACCCTGCGCGGCGGCATAGGTTTTGAAATCGACGCCATGCTGGAGCAACTGCCGCTGGAAACGGTTGCCGTTGTGGTGCCGGCTATGCCGCAGTCGCGGCGTATTCTGGTTGGCGGCTACTCGGTGATTGACTCCGTCGCGCTTTCACGCACAGATGTGGCACGCGATGTACGCACTCCGGTTACCGAGTCCTGGGTGCCGGGGCTGCTGGCGGCGCAGACTCATCATCAGGTTGGACATATCGCGCTGGCCTCGGTGATGAAAGGCGAGGGGCAGTTGCAGGAGGATCTCCAGGAACAGCAGCAGCGCGGCGTGCGGGTGATTGTGGTCGATGCCATTACCGTGGAAGATGTCGATGCGATTGCCGGGGCGGTGGTTGCGCTGAACTGGAACGTACTGGCGGTCGACCCGGGCCCCTTTACCGAACGACTGGCGGTGCGTCGTGGCCTGATGCGGGAGACGCGAAGTAGCGTATCAGCGACGACGGCAGCGGAAAGCCAGCGCGGATCGATTCTTGTGGTTGCCGGCAGCGCAACGCCGGTGACGAAAAAGCAGCTCCAGCATCTGATCGCCAATGATGAAAGGGTTTGCCACATCCCCGTTGACGCCGAGCTGTTGGTCGACAGGAAAAACGCCGCTGAAATCGAAGTTAATCGCGTGGTACAGCATGCCCGGCAGTGCGTACCGGCGCAGCAGAACGCCATATTCGTTTTTGAATCAGCGTTAACCGGACGACTGCTGGATCTACAGGAAGAAGAACAGCGCTTTGGTCTGGCGCACGGTCAGGCTGCGAAAAATATTAACCAGGGATTGGGGAATATTGTCCGTGAAGTGCTTAGCTGCGCGTCGGGAGAAATTAAAGGTCTGTATATGACCGGTGGCGACACGATGGTGAATGTTCTTAAAGAACTCGGCGCCACGGGAATTGAAATGATTGACTATGTGATACCGCAAACCGATATGGTGCGTATTATCGGCGGCGATTATGCCGGCCTGATTTGCATTGGCAAAGGCGGTTTAACCGGGCCGGATGATATTATTAGCACCATTGTCGAAAGAATTTATAAAGAAGCACAGCAATAATTAATAATTCATATAAATAAAAATCGGCGTAATGGTCGTCTGGGTAGTATTGCGTCGTTATCTCTGTCAAATCATAATTTATGAGTTACCCTATGAACATAAATATACTTGAAAAGATGAATAAGGTGCCAGGCGGTTTAATTATTATCCCACTGCTTGCGGCGATTTTTATTAATACCCTGGCCCCCGAAGTGCTGGGCATCGGTGGCCCGACAACCGCATTATTCAAAGTCGGTTCCAGCGCGATGATGGGGATTTTCCTACTCATTTGCGGCACCTCGATTAATATCCGTCAGGCCGGGCTGCCGCTTTATAAAGGTGCGGTACTGCTATTCCTTAAATGTCTCGCCGGCGCGCTGGCAGTGTGGGCTGCGGGGGCGCTGTTCGGCCCTAACGGTTTCCTCGGGATTTCCACGCTGGCGCTGATTGCCTGTTTAACCAGCTCCAACAGCTCGCTGTATATCGCGCTGTGCAGCAACTACGGCGATGCCAGCGACGCCGGGGCGATCTCCGTCTTCTGCGTCAAGGACGGCCCGTTTGTTACTATGATGGTGCTGGGGGTCAGCGGCCTGGCCAATATTCCTTTCGCCGCGCTGCTGTCGATGCTGATCCCGCTGCTGATTGGGATGCTGTGGGGCAACCTTGATGAGCGCTTTAAACAGCTGTGCGCCGCCGCTCAGCCGCTAATCATTATTATTATGTCGTTTGCTATCGGCGCCAATTCCAGTATCAACACGGTATTTACCGCCGGTCTGTCGGGGATCCTGCTCGGCATTATCTCTGCGGTGACCGGCATTGTGTTCTATTTTATCTACAACCTGTTCCTGAAGAAGAAAACCGCGCTGGGAGCCGCGCTGGGTACGACGGCAGCCAGCTCGGCGCTGACGCCAGCAATGGTCGCTCAAGCCGACCCCTCGCTGACGATGTACGTTGATGCCGCCACCGCACAGCTGGCGACGGCGAGCATCATCACGATGATTACCGCGCCGGTACTGGTGGCCTGGTTTGATAAACGTCTGAAAAAGCGCGCGCCGGTGGTTGAACCGGTGAAAGAAAAGAGCAGTGAAGAGAAGGTGGCATTATCTTCTCATGCCGCAAAAGGAAACAAATAATATGACTGTGCCGTTGTATTCATTACTTATCACGGCTGTCGGGGAGTATGTTGAAAACTATCTGCAGGAACAGAAGCTAATCTTATTCTCTGAGCCCGTTCCTGACGATATTGCGATGTATTGCGCGGTACACCGGGGCAGTGAGCTAACGGCTGAATTATCACCCGGGCAGATAATGAAAATAAATCAGGCTATTTATCGGGTGACGGCGGTAGGTAGTGTTGCAACGGCAAATTTAAAACAGCTTGGCCATATCACTTTAAATTTTGATGGTGCTGCAACGGCTGAATTACCGGGGATGGTACATCTGTGTGGTCAATCACCACATGATATCCAGCGTGGTGACCGAATATCTTTCTATCAGGATCTAAATTAAGACCTGGAGCTAAATTAAGGAAATTATCATGAAAACAATCGCTATTGGTGCGGATGATGCCGCCTATGCTTTCCGCGACGCTATCGTCGCTTATCTGAATGGGCTCGGGATGAAGGTCGCGGATTACAGCAGCGATAAACGCCAGGGCAGTACGGTCTATCCGGATGTTGCTCATGCGGTGGCGATGTCGATAAAGCAGGGCGAGCACGATCGCGGCATCCTGATTTGCGGCACCGGTATTGGGATGAGCATTGTGGCGAATAAAGTACCGGGAGTACGTGCCGCCCAATGCCACGATACTTTCTCCGCCGAGCGGGCGCGCAAAAGTAATAACGCGCAGATTATTACCCTTGGCGCGCGCGTGATTGGCCCGGAGCTGGGCAAAAAAATTATTCAGGCCTGGCTTGAATCCGAATATGAAGGCGGCGGCTCCGCGTCAAAAGTGGAGCGTATCGACTATTACGAACACCAGCACGCCAGAGATTAATATCCGCAGTCGTAATATAAGGAACAGACTATGAGCCAGTTAGACGAGCTGAAAAAATATACCACCGTGGTGGCCGATACCGGTGATATCGAATCGATTAAAAAGTTTGCCCCGCAGGATGCCACCACCAACCCTTCGCTGGTGCTGAAGGCCGCGCAGCTCCCGCAATATCAGGCGCTGATTGCCGACGCAATCGGCAAGGCGCGTCAGCAGGGCGGCAGCGCAGAAACCCAGCTGATTAACGCCTGTGATCAGGTCGCGGTGGATATCGGCACTGAGGTGCTACGTCACGTGCCGGGGCGTATTTCTACCGAAGTCGATGCCCGTTTTGCCTGGGATCGCGGGATGTGCGTGTCGAAAGCGCGCAAGCTTATCCAGATGTATGCAAAGAACGGCATTGGGCCGGAGCGCATCCTCATCAAACTCGCCGCCACCTGGGAGGGCATTCGCGCCGCAGAGGAGCTGGAGCAGAGCGGCATCAACTGTAATCTGACCCTGCTGTTCTCCTTCGCACAGGCGCGGGCCTGCGCCGAAGCGGGCGTCTTTTTAATCTCGCCGTTCGTCGGGCGTATTTATGACTGGTATCAGAAAAACCAGCCGCAGGCTGAGTATCAGGTCGACAGCGATCCGGGCGTGGTTTCCGTGCGCCAGATTTATCAGTACTACAAATCTCACGGCTACGACACCGTGGTGATGGGGGCTAGCTTCCGCCGCATTGAGCAGATCCAGGCGCTGGCGGGCTGTGACCGTCTGACCATCTCCCCGGCGCTGCTCGATGAGCTGGCCGCCAGTGCAGGGACGCTGAGTCGCCAGCTGGCGCCAGGCTGCGTCACGGAAACTCGCCCCAGCCCGATGACGCAGGCGGCGTTCCTCTGGCAGCATCATCAGGATCCGATGGCGGTGGAAAAACTGGCGGAAGGTATCCGGCTGTTCGCCGTCGATCAGGTCAAACTGGAAAACCAGATTCAGCAGATGCTGTAAGGGCAGGGAAAGAAGCTCATGAACACCACGAAAACCCCCCGCCGTCTGTGCGCCAACGCACTGCGTGCGCTGAGCATGGACGCGGTACAGAAAGCCAAATCCGGCCACCCCGGTGCCCCGATGGGGATGGCTGACATTGCGGAGGTCCTGTGGCGGGACTTCCTGAGACATAACCCGAACAACCCGGCCTGGGCCGACCGCGACCGCTTTGTGCTGTCCAACGGCCACGGCTCGATGCTGATTTACAGCCTGCTGCACCTCACCGGTTATGATCTGCCGATCGAAGAGCTGAAAAACTTCCGTCAGCTGCACTCTAAGACGCCGGGCCACCCGGAAGTGGGCTACACCGCTGGCGTAGAAACCACCACCGGCCCGCTGGGTCAGGGTATTGCTAACGCCGTGGGCATGGCTATCGCGGAAAAAACGCTGGCCGCGCAGTTCAACCGTCCGGGCCACGATATCGTTGACCACTTCACCTACGCCTTCATGGGCGACGGCTGCATGATGGAAGGGATCTCTCACGAGGTCTGCTCCCTGGCCGGTACCCTGAAACTGGGTAAACTGGTGGCGTTCTATGATGACAACGGTATCTCCATCGACGGTCATGTGGAAGGCTGGTTCACCGACGACACCGCTAAACGTTTCGAAGCCTACGGCTGGCACGTGGTGCGCGGCGTTGACGGTCACGACGCAGACGCCATCAAACGTGCGGTAGAAGAAGCGCGTGCGGTCACCGACAAACCGTCCCTGCTGATGTGCAAAACCATCATTGGCTTCGGTTCCCCGAACAAAGCGGGCACCCACGATTCTCACGGCGCGCCGCTGGGCGATGCAGAGATTGCGCTGACCCGCGAACAGCTGGGCTGGAAATACGCGCCGTTCGAAATCCCGTCTGAAATCTACGCACCGTGGGATGCCAAAGAAGCAGGCCAGGCGAAAGAAGCGGCCTGGAACGAGAAGTTCGCCGCCTACGCCAAAGCCTTCCCGCAGGAAGCCGCTGAATTCACCCGTCGTATGAAGGGCGAAATGCCGGCTGACTTCGACGCCAAAGCCAGTGAATTTATCGCTAAGCTGCAGGCTAACCCGGCGAAAATCGCCAGCCGTAAAGCGTCGCAGAATGCGATTGAAGCGTTTGGCCCGCTGCTGCCGGAATTCCTCGGCGGCTCTGCTGACCTGGCGCCGTCCAACCTGACTCTGTGGTCTGGTTCGAAAGCGATTAACGAAGACACCGCCGGTAACTATATCCATTACGGCGTGCGTGAATTCGGCATGACCGCGATCGCCAACGGGATCGCTCTGCACGGTGGTTTCCTGCCGTACACCTCCACCTTCCTGATGTTCGTGGAATATGCCCGTAACGCGGTGCGTATGGCGGCGCTGATGAAACAGCGTCAGGTGATGGTCTACACCCACGACTCCATCGGTCTGGGCGAAGATGGCCCGACGCACCAGCCGGTAGAGCAGGTGGCGTCCCTGCGCGTGACCCCGAACATGTCCACATGGCGTCCGTGTGACCAGGTGGAATCGGCGGTGGCGTGGAAATATGGCGTTGAGCGTCACGACGGCCCGACCGCGCTGATCCTCTCCCGTCAGAACCTGGCGCAGCAGGATCGTACTGCAGAGCAGCTGGCGAACATCGCTCGCGGTGGCTACGTGCTGAAAGAGTGCGCCGGTCAGCCGGAGCTGATCTTCATTGCCACCGGCTCTGAAGTGGAGCTGGCGGTTGCCGCGTGGGACAAACTGACTGCCGAAGGGGTGAAGGCGCGCGTGGTCTCCATGCCGTCTACCGACGCGTTCGACAAGCAGGATGCGGCGTACCGTGAATCGGTGCTGCCGAAAGCGGTCTCTGCTCGCGTGGCCATTGAAGCCGGCATCGCCGACTACTGGTTCAAATACGTCGGCCTGAATGGCGCTATCGTTGGCATGATCACCTTCGGTGAGTCTGCGCCGGCAGAGCAGCTGTTCGAAGAGTTCGGCTTCACCGTCGACAACGTGGTCGCGAAAGCGAAAGCGCTGCTGTAGTCATAGCGTCGCAGAACGCGCGGGCTTTGGCTCCATGAAATGAAAAGGGGGTTACCTGACCAACCGGCAGGCAACCCCTTTGACCTCGTCGCCGGGCGGCGCGGTTATTGTTTACCCATCGCGTCTTTGCCCATTTTGTCTTTCGACATTGAATCTTTGGCCATACCGTCTTTGCTCATACTATCCTTCGACATCCCATCTTTCGACATACACTCTTTTTTCATGCTATCTTTCGTGCAGTTGTGAGACATCTTACCCATATTATCTTTGGCCATGTTATCTTTCGCCATATTATCGGCAGCGTAGACGCTGGATATACCGAAAAATAAAGCAGAGCACATCAGTAAGGTATTCATTTTTTTCATTTGGTAATTCCTTCATGTTGTATAAATAACGGATGATGACGGCTATAAATTAACTACCCGCGAACCAGTTATAACCCTGGTCTTCCCAGTAGCCGCCGGGGTAACGATTGGTCACTTCAATCGCCATAATATGTTTCGGGTTTTTATAGCCGAGCTTGGTTGGAATTCTTAACTTCATCGGAAAACCATATTTACGCGGCAATAGCTGGCCATCGTAGGTTAATGCAATAATCGTCTGGGGATGGAGCGCAGTGGCCATGTCAATACTGGTATAATAATTATCAGCACAGCGAAAACTGACGTAGCTGGCGTGCAGATCGGCACCGATCCTTTTGAGGAAGAGGGCAAAAGGAACCCCGCCCCATTTACCAATGGCGCTCCATCCTTCCACGCAAATATGCCGTGTGACATGGCTGACCTGCGCCATTGTATGGAGTTCGGCCAGTGTCCAGGGGCGTTTGTCCGTTACTAATCCCGTAATTTCAAGGCGATAATCGCTGGCATCGATCGTAGGCGCCTGATCCTCGCTATAAAATGCATTAAACGGGAAAGGGCGAGCGATCCTACTTTCGGGATAAACCGGCGCAAGGTTATCAGGATTAAATAACCAGTGTTGAATACGATCGTTAAATCGGGAGATCTGGCTTAAGGTTTTTTCGACCTCGCTGTTATTGCTGATATCGCAACCGGTTAACAGCATCAGGCCGCCAAAGGTTAATCCCTGCCTGATAAAGCGGCGGCGGCCTTCCGATGAGAGCTGCTTGTTAATTTCCCGGCTCGCCTCCTGAACGACGATTGTCTTGTCGGCTGCGGAGAGTAAATTTTTATGATTGTTCACTGTATTTTCCTTATCGTCCGCGGAGCATCGCCAGTAACGTTTTCGGGACCAGCAGCACCATCAGCAGATGAATAACGACAAACCCCATCAGTGCGGACATCGCCAGGAAATGAATCACCCGTGCATTGTCATATCCCCCGAGTAAGGTTCGTAGCAGCGGAAACTGCACAGACTTCCAGATAACCAGACCGGATAGCGCCAGAATAATGCTATCGAGCATGACGAAGAGATAGGCCAGTTTCTGGACGTAGTTATAATGGCCGGGATTGTCATGTGTCAGCCTGCCGCGTAATGCGGAAATAAAATCGTGAATGACCCCTCGTGGCGACAGCGGCCAGAATTGTTTTTTTAAGCGTCCGCTGACAACATTCATCAGCAGGTAAAATACACCGTTAAGAGCAAATAACCACATTGCTGAAAAATGCCATTGCAATGCGCCGGCCAGCCAACCGCCAAGAGTCAGTGCATCCGGAATATCAAAATTAAACAACGGTGATGCGTTATAAATACGCCAGCCGCTGGTCACCATAATTAATATCGAAAGCGCATTGACCCAGTGGCAAATTCTTAACCACAAAGGATGAACGATAGCGGGTTTCACCTGACCTGAGGGGCTGTTCATCATGATATTCCCGGTTATTGCGTTAATCACAGTGTGGCCTGAATCTGTTCGCCGATGTATCACGAAAAGTTAAATTAAATGTGATAACTCGCGATGCAAATGTCGTATAGACTTTCTCTGAAAGCGATCAATAAGGCGGCAGCGATGAAGCCCAAAAAAGTGTTAATTATTGAAGATGATGAAAATATCGCGGAGCTTCTGCAGCTACATTTATGCGAAGAGGGCTATGAAATCAGCCATGCTGCTGAAGGCGTCGGTGGGCTGGCGATGGTCAGGCAGGGCGGCTGGGACGCGCTGATCCTCGATCTGATGTTACCGGGCATCGACGGTCTGGAGATCTGCCGGCATGCCCGCACTATGGCAAGCTACATGCCGATAGTGATAATCAGCGCGCGCTCAAGTGAAGTCCATCGTGTCCTGGGGCTGGAGCTCGGGGCAGATGACTACCTCGCGAAACCCTTTTCAATGCTTGAACTGGTGGCGCGAGTGAAGGCGCTCTTCCGCCGTCAGGAGGCCATGACCCAGAATCTGATGCAGGACGCCGGCATGTTGCATATTGACCGGCTGGCCATCGACCCGCTTGCGCGCGAAGCGCGCCTGCGCGATCTCCCGCTTGACCTGACGCCGCGCGAGTTCGACCTGCTGTGGTTCTTTGCCAGGCATCCCGATAAGGTCTTTTCCCGCATCAGCTTGCTCAACCAGGTCTGGGGCTATCAGCATGAAGGGTATGAGCATACGGTCAACACGCACATTAATCGGCTGAGGATGAAAATAGAAGATAATCCGGCGGAGCCGGAGTTTATCCTGACGGTTTGGGGAAAAGGCTACAAATTTACGGCCCCGCACCCCGAGCCTGGCTGCTGAAACAGTCCGCCGGCGCGAGTCGAATGCGGCGCGAGTACCACTCGTACTTTCTTCGCTGCGCGCCGCTGTCTCGCTCGCCGTTCACCGGCCTCTCTTCTGCCGATAGCGCGCGCTGTCGCGGCGGGTGAAAAGCCATCTCCCATCACATTCGCCGCCGCCAGACGAGAATTGTTGTGCGTGAACGCTAAATTTTGCACATCTGTTTTGGTTGGCTGCCCGGGTTGTTGCCAGATTTAGTGAGAGTTCGCGTGCACACCGGACCGCATCACTTACACAACATATCAGCCAGTCGCGGAGTATCAGTCATGCATCCACCGATGATGTATCAGGATTTAACGACCCGGGCGCTCATTGAACATGCCGCGCGATATCATAGCGATACGGGAATTGTCTCGGTCGGGACGTTGGGGGGAAGGGAGTACAGTACCTGGGGAGAGGTGGCGGATAACGCCCGGCATCTGGCCTCCGCCATGCATCGGCTGGATCTCCCGGCAGGCGCCCGTTGCGGCACGCTGGCGTGGAATAATCGCCGTCATCTGGAAATCTATTTTGGCATCAGTTCTGGGGGATGGGTGACGCATACCATCAATCCACGCCTGTCCGCGGAACATCTCGCCTTTATCATCAATGATGCCGCGGACGAGATTCTGTTTTTCGACTACACCTTTCTGCCGCTTATCTGCGCGCTGCGGCCCCAATTGCCAACGGTAAAGCATTTTGTTCTGCTGGCGCCGCGGAATGACGAAGCGCTCGCCGCGCTGGATGCGCTGCTGTTTTTTGATGAGCTGGTCGCTGAAGCGGATCCGGCGTATCGCTGGCCCGAGGTGAGCGAAGATTCTCCAGCCTCGCTGTGCTATACCTCCGGGACCACGGGGAAGCCGAAAGGGGTGCTGAATACCCACCGCTTGCTGGTACTGCATACGCTGAGCGGCAATCAGCCGGATGCGGCCGGTATATCGGCACAGGACACGCTGCTGCCGGTGGTGCCGATGTTCCACGTCAATGCCTGGGGCACGCCTTTTATTGCCGCGATGGCGGGCGCTCGCCTGGTTCTGCCGGGGCCGAATCTGGACGGCGACAGCCTGCTGCGGCTGCTGAGCGAAGAGCAGGTCAGCGTCGCCTTCGGCGTTCCGGTCATCTGGGCCGGTTTGCTTGCCGCGCTGCGTAAATCGGATATTCGCCTGCCGCATTTTAAACGATCTTTTGTCGGCGGGTCGGCGCTGCCGCCGTCGATGATTGAAGTCTTCCGCCGCGATTATGATATTGCGCTGATTCATGCCTGGGGGATGACCGAGACTTCGCCCATCGGCACCATCAACACGCCGCTGAGCAAACATAAGGCCCTGACCCAGGAGACACAGGAAAAACGGGGGCACGGTCAGGGACGCGTCATTTTTGGCATCGATCTGCGGGTGGTGGATGCGCAGGGCCAGACGCTGGCCAACGATGGCGAAAGTCAGGGCTATCTGCAGGTGCGCGGCCATTGGGTGGCGGCAAATTACTATGGTCGTCCCGATACGGCGTTGACCGATGACGGCTGGTTCGATACCGGCGATATTGGCACTCTTGATGAGAATGGCTACCTGGTGATTCACGATCGGACGAAAGATATCATTAAGTCCGGCGGAGAGTGGATCTCGACGGTGGAGCTGGAGAATATTGCCCTTGCCCATCCGGCGATTCGCAGCGCGGCGGCGATTGCGGCGCAGCATCCGCGCTGGGATGAGCGTCCGGTGCTGCTGTGCGTCAGGGCAGAAGGGGGCGAAATTGAAGAGCCGGAGCTGCTGGCCTGGTACCAGGCACGGGTGCCGAAATGGCAGCTGCCGGACCGGATTCTGTTCATCGATGCGCTCCCCGTCAGCGCCACCGGTAAAGTCCTGAAAAACCGACTGCGCGCCGAGTTCGGTCAGATTCTGATGGCGGATGGGCGCGAGGCGGGCTAAATCGGTTTCTGGCCGCCCTAAGGTTTATGCCCCGTGAGCCAGGGGCATAAGCATTTTGCTTTCTCTGTAAGCGGCGAACAGTAAAAAAATGATGATATAAAGACAACAGATCAACGCCATCGCGCTGATGTAAGCCGGCAGGTGGGTGACGTAAATCATGCTGCACGAGAGAATGACCAGAACGATGCCGGTATACATAGGGTGGGGAAGCCATCTAAAAATGCCGGTTCTGATAGCCGACACGCCGGGCAGATAGTAACCCGCCCAGGTATGGCACCGGCCTAAATCAAGTTTGCCTTTTATCATCAGGATATTACCGATCACGGCAATCGCCAGACATCCCCATTCAATCAGGCTAATGGTTGCCACCAGAGACAGGCTATAGCCAAAAATAAGGATCGGAACCAGCCACATGAACCTTAAGAGTTTGATCGCGGCGACAGGAAACAGAGGAGAGGCCTCGGCCGGCTGCTTGCGCGGAATGATAAAGGCGGTAAATACGACCAGATTGAGCAGTGCCAGAAACAGCCATACCGTCGCCATCATGATTAACCTCGAGCCGGACATTCAGCGGTGTCATGAGGAAAAGTGTAGCTGAGCCACGCAGAGAGAGGACAAAAAAACGGCGGAGCCGGGGCTCCGCCTGACGGGATTAACGGCCCGCTTTTAGCTTCTGATAATACTCTTCATACAGGGTGCTGGCGCTGCCGACATCGTTTTGCCATTCGCCTTTGGCGATGGTGTCGGCATCCGGGTAGAGTGACTTATCATTGGCGACTTCCGGGCTGAGCATTTTACGCGCGGCGAGGTTTGGCGTCGGGTAGCCGATGGTTTCCGCCACCTGTTTTGCCACTTCCGGGCGCAGCAGGAAGTTAATCAGCTTGAGCGCGCCGTCGACGTTTTTCGCATTCGCCGGAATCGCCAGGCTATCCATCCAGAAGATCCCGCCTTCTTTCGGCCAGACGACCTCGAGCGGCGTGCCTGACTGGCGGGCAACCCATGCCGAACCGTTCCACACCATGCCGAGATTCACTTCGCCTTCCATATAGGGGTTGGCCGGGTTATCGGAGTTAAACGCCGCCACGTTAGGCATCAGTTTTTTCAGCTCGTTGTAGGCGGCTTCAATCTCTTTCGGGTCGGTAGTATTGCCGGAATAGCCCAGCTTACGTAAGGCAACCTGGAACACTTCCCGCGCATCGTCGGTCAGCAGCAGGCTGCTCTTATACTCTGGTTTCCACAGGTCGGCCCAGCTGGTGACGGTTTTCGGGTCGATAGCATCGCTATTGACGCCAATGGCCGTAGCGCCCCAGATGTAGGGAATGGAATAATCGTTGCCCGGATCGAACGGTTTATTCAGCATCTGCGGATCGAGGTTATTGAAGTGAGTCAGCTTGCTCTTATCGATCTTCTGCAACATGCCTTCTTTACGCATCTTGTCGACGAAATAGGTGGAAGGCACCACCAGATCGTACGCCCCGTCTTTATAGGTTTTGAGTTTGGCATACATGGTTTCATTCGACTCGTAAGTGGAATAGATAACCTTGATGCCGGTCTCTTTGGTGAACTGCTCCAGCAGACCCGGCGGTACATACTCGGTCCAGTTATAGAAATAGAGCGTTTTGCTGTCGTCCGCATGCGCGGCGCTGATACCCATTACCAGAGCGCCCGCTGCGAGCAGGTGGCGTGACCATTTTTTCATTTTAACGTCCCCTGAGTTTTATCACGTGCAATCAGTTGGCTGGCGATGACCATCACCAGCGACAGAACTAACAGAATCGTCGCCAGGGCGTTCACTTCCGGCGATACGCCCACTTTGACCATCGAGTAGATCTTCAGTGGCAGGATCTCGTAACCCGGGCCGGTTACGAATGACGATACCACCACATCATCCATCGATAGCGTAAAGCTCAACAGCCATCCGGCGGCCACGGCAGGCAGCGCCAGCGGCAGAAGAATTTTACGCAGAATGGTCAACTCGCTGGCGCCCAGATCTTTCGCCGCCTCCAGCATCCGCACATCAAAACCTTTGAGACGAGAATAGACCGTCACCACCACGAAAGGCAGGCAGAAGGTGATGTGCGAAAACAGCAGCGACCAGAACCCGAGCTGGATGCCGATCAGCATAAACAGCACCAGCAGGGAGATGGCCATGACGATATCCGGCGACATCATCACCACGAACAGCATCCCGCTGACGAACGGTTTACCACGAAAACGATAGCGATACAGCGCGACGGCGGTCAGCGAGCCGATCAGCGTCGCAAAGGTGGCCGATAGCACCGCCATGGTCAGCGAGTGCTGTGCTGCCTGCAGCAGGCTATCGTTGTTCATCAACAGGCTATACCACCGGGTGGTGAAGCCCTGCCAGTTAATACCAAAGCGCGAACTGTTAAACGAGTTGACGATCAGAATAATGATCGGAATATAAAGGTAAGCATAAATGGCGGTCATAAAGCCGCCGCGCAGCAGTCGACCGATCATTCGAGCTCCACCTTCTTATTCAACAGACGCGCCGCGCGCCAGTAAATTAACAGCATCAGGCCCATAACCAGCGTCAGAGTAATGCTGGTTGCGGCGCCAAACGGCCAGTCGCGGATATTCAGGAACTGACTCTTGATAACGTTACCGATCAACAGGTTTTTAGCGCCGCCCATCAGATCCGAGACGTAGAACAGCCCCATCGCCGGCAGCATCACCAGCAGGCAGCCGGCAATAATGCCCGGCATCGTCAGTGGAATAATGATGCGGATAAAGGTTTGCAGCTTGCTGGCGCCCAGATCCCTTGCCGCTTCCAGCAGAGGACGATCCAGCTTCTCAATACTGGAGTAGAGCGGCATCACCATAAACGGCAGCAGAATATAGACCAGTCCGATGATGACCGCGGACGGGGTGTACATGATGCGCAGCGGCGTATCAATCACCCCCAGCCACAGCAGAAACTCGTTGAGATACCCTTTGGTGCTGAGGAATATTTTCAGCCCGTAGATACGGATCAATGAGTTGGTCCAGAACGGCACGATCAGCAGAAACAGCAGCAGCGGACGCACTTTTTCCGGCAGCCTGGCCAGAAACCAGGCGAAAGGATAGCCGAGCGCCAGGCAGGCCAGGGTCGCCAGCAGCGCCATATTGAGCGAGTGCAGCAGCACGTCGTAATAGAGCGGATCCAGCAGGCGCGTGTAGTTATCCAGCGTGAAGACCAGCTTGACGAAACTGGCGTCGTCGCGGGTCAAAAAACTGGTACCGATGATCATCAGGTTGGGCAGGAACACAAACAGCACAAGCCAACCCACGATAGTGGCGATCACCACATTCTGGAATTTACTTGTGTTCTTCATCTGCCAGCACAACCTCCCAGCTTTCTACCCAGTTAATGGCCATTTTCTGGTCAAGCGGGTGGTCAAAGTCCGGATCGTCTTCGTTAAAGAATTCACTGACCATCACCATTTTGCCATTTTCCAGTTCGACAACCGACTCCAGCGTCATGCCTTTGTAGTTGCGCTCGCGGATGTAGCCGATCAGTCCGTCGGCATCGCTGCCGTCGTGGACTTCATCGACGCGCAGATCTTCCGGGCGCAGCAGAACGTTCAGCCGCTGGCCCCGCTTGACGGGGAAGTTGACGTAGATATTGCATTCACGGCCTTCAACACTGGCGCGGACGCGCTGCTCGTCAAGGCGTTCAATGACCGTTGCATTAAACAGATTAATCTCGCCGATAAAACTGGCGACGAACAGGTTTTTCGGCTCTTCGTAGATTTCACGCGGCGTGCCGTCCTGCTCGATTTTCCCATCGCGCATGACCACGATGCGGTCGGACATGGTCAGGGCCTCTTCCTGATCGTGGGTGACGAAGACGAAGGTGATGCCAAGCTTACGCTGCAGCGCCTTCAGCTCGTTTTGCATCTGTTTACGCAGCTTGTAATCCAGCGCCGACAGGGACTCATCCAGCAGCAGCAGGCGCGGTTTGTTGACCACTGCCCGGGCGATAGCCACCCGCTGCTGCTGGCCGCCGGAGAGCTGATGCGGTTTGCGTTGGGCAAACTCCTCCAGCTGGACCATGCGTAGCGCATCGAGGACGCGAGGCGTGATTTCCGCCGCCGGCGTTTTCTGCATCCGCAGACCGAAGGCGACGTTTTCGAATACGCTCATATGGGGAAACAGAGCGTAGCTTTGAAAGACGGTATTGACGTGGCGGTTTTCCGCCGGAACATGAGTGATGTCCTGATCTTCGAGATGAATTCGCCCGCTGTCGACGTTTTCAAGCCCGGCAATAAGACGAAGAACGGTGGTTTTACCGCAGCCAGAGGGGCCAAGCAGGGTGAGAAACTCACCGTTGTTGATGGTCAGATTCAGATCTGAGATAACCGTTTTTCCATCAAAGCTTTTGCGAATTCCCGCCAGTTGCACCAGCGGCGAAAGCGAACGCGGTTGTATATTCAATTTTTAACTCTGTCCCATGTAGACGCAGCGGACGATTGACCGTTGCGGGGTTTGTGGTTAACCACCTTTGCGGTTGCGCATAATAAACGAGGGCAAGCATTCTACGGCAATCGCTTGCGATCGCCAATGCCTGTCTCATATGGATGCACGACCTTTACAACAATACGTCGGTTCATGTATTAAATTTTTATTTGCCGGGCTAAAAATGACCTGACGCAATATTTGTCTTTTCGGGCTTATGAATAATGTTGTCACAAAAGATGAGGGTGGCTACATGGATAAATTGCTTGAGCGTTTTTTACAGTACGTTTCTCTGGACACACAGTCGAAGCCTGGCGTGCGTCAGGTTCCAAGCACGGAAGGTCAGTGGAAGCTGTTACGCCTGCTGCAGGCGCAGCTGGAAGAGATGGGACTGGTTAATGTAACGCTAAGTGAGAAAGGGACGGTGATGGGAACCCTTCCGGCCAACGTTGCCGGCGCTATTCCGCCCATTGGCTTTATTTCCCACGTCGACACGGCGCCGGACTTCAGCGGCAAAAACGTAAACCCGCAAATCGTTGAAAACTACCGTGGCGGTGATATCGCTCTCGGGATTGGCGATGAAGTGCTCTCCCCGGTGATGTTCCCGGTCCTGCACCAGCTGCTCGGGCAAACGCTGATCACCACCGATGGCAAAACGCTGCTTGGCGCCGATGACAAGGCCGGTATTGCCGAGATAATGACCGCGCTGGCGACGCTGAAGGCGAAAAACATTCCTCACGGCGATATTCGCGTGGCCTTCACGCCGGACGAAGAGGTCGGGAAAGGGGCGAAGCATTTTGACGTCGCCGCGTTTGACGCCCGCTGGGCCTATACCGTCGACGGCGGTGGCGTGGGCGAGCTGGAGTTTGAAAACTTCAACGCCGCGTCGGTGACCATTAAGATCGTGGGCAATAATGTCCATCCGGGCACCGCAAAAGGGGTGATGGTGAATGCGCTGTCGCTGGCGGCACGGATTCATGCGGAAATCCCTGCCGACGAGGTGCCGGAAACCACCGAAGGCTACGAAGGTTTTTACCATCTGGCGAGCATGAAAGGCAGCGTTGACCGGGCCGAAATGCACTACATCATTCGCGACTTTGACCGTAAGCAGTTCGAGGCCCGCAAGCGCAAAATGATGGAAATTGCCAAAAAGGTCGGTAAAGGGCTGCATCCGGATTGCTATATTGAGCTGGTGATTGAAGACAGCTATTACAATATGCATGAAAAAGTGATGTCGCACCCGCACGTCGTCGAGATTGCCCGCCAGGCGATGGTGGATTGCGATATTGAACCGCAAATGAAGCCAATTCGCGGCGGTACCGACGGTGCGCAGCTCTCCTTTATGGGACTCCCTTGTCCGAACCTGTTTACCGGCGGCTATAACTATCACGGCAAGCATGAGTTCGTCACGCTGGAGGGGATGGAGAAGGCGGTTCAGGTGATTGTGCGCATCGCGGAGCTGACGGCAAAACGCGGCGTCTGATCGCGGAGAGCCGCCGGATAGCGCGGCACTTATCCGGGCTATACGCCCGGTAAGGCGCAAGCCGCCACCGGGCAATATATGCGGTGCGATACACAATCCCGGCGTCCGGTCCGTAGGCCCGGTAAGGCGCGAGCCGCCACCGGGCAATATATGCGGTGCGATACACAATCCCGGCGTCCGGTCCGTAGGCCCGGTAAGGCGTGAGCCGCCACCGGGCAATACATGCGGAGCGATACACCATTCCGGCGTCCGGTCCGTAGGCCCGGTAAGGCGCGAGCCGCCACCGGGCAATATAAAAACGTGCGGTTGGCAAAGACTCCGTACCTGCGGAAGAGGAGATAACCTCTGATGTCAAATTACCGCCGCAGCAATATCCCCGGCGGCACCTGGTTCTTTACTGTCAATTTGCGAAATCGGCAAAGCGATCTTTTGACCCGCCATATCGATCGGCTTCGTACTGTGACAGCCGCCATTAAACGCAAAAAGCCCTTTCTGATTAACGCGTGGGTTATTTTACCCGAACATATGCACGCTATCTGGACGTTACCGGAAGGTGATACCGATTATTCGGGACGCTGGCGGGATATTAAAAAAACGTTCACCCGCGAACTGGGTATGCGCGAGGTCTGGCAACATCGTTTCTGGGAACATGCGATACGTAACGAAGACGATTACCGACGGCATATGGATTACGTTTATATCAATCCGGTGAAGCATGGCTATGTGAAGAGGGTGATTGACTGGCCGTATTCAACGTTTCATCGTGATGTGAGTCTCGGGGTGTATCCGCCGGATTGGGCCGGGGAGGTTGCCGATTTTGACGCCGGAGAGCGCAGACAGAACGCCGGGTGACGGCTTGCGCCTTACCCGGCCTACAGAATCCGGCCTCACATTCAGCCCGTAGGCCCGGTAAGGCGTGAGCCGCCACCGGGCAATACATGCGGTGCGATACACAATCCCGGCGTCCGGCCCGTAGGTCCGGTAAGGCGTGAGCCGCCACCGGGCAATATATGTGGTGCGATACACAATCCCGGCGTCCGGTCCGTAGGCCCGATAAGGCGTGAGCCGCCACCGGGCAATACATGCGGTGCGATACACAATCCCGGCACCCGGCCCGGAGGCCCGGTAAGGCGCAAGCCGCCACCGGGCAATACATGCGGAGCGATACACCATTCCGGCGTCCGGCCCGTAGGCCCGGTAAGGCGCGAGCCGCCACCGGGCATCGCGCGGTTTAGTCCTCGAAGAACCAGTAGCCGCAGTTGACCAGCGCGGCCAGCATCGCGAGGAACGACGGGTCTTCCAGCGCATCGCCAAAATGTTCCGCGTTAAGCGACAGATGCGTTGCCAGCGCGTCCAGCGCCGGACGGTGCGGCGAATTTATTTTCTCGCCGTTGACGAACACCTCGCCATCGATACGCAGCACGCGTAGCCCGCCCAGCCGCACCAGGCGATCGCCCTGTTGCAGCGCGTCGTAAATCTCATCAGGCTGATACGGCGGCTCGGCGGGAGCCACGTCCAGCTCGTGGCGGGACTGGGTGATAAACTCGCCAAACCACTGCTTAAAATGCTCTGGCTGGTTAATCAACCCCAGCATCATATCGCGCAGGCGGTCGAGTTCAGCCGGCAGAATATCCGCCGGGTGATCGCGGGAAGGCACATCCGGATCGGCATAGCGCTGGCTGCCCAGTTCACGCTGCAGAATATAGTCGGCAAAGCCGCTGAACAGCTCGCGGGCATTTGGCGCGCGATAGCCCACCGAATAGTTGAGCGAGTTTTCCAGGGAATAACCCTCATGCGGGAATCCCGGCGGAATATAGAGAATATCGCCCGGCTCCATCTCTTCATCAATGATGGCGTCGAACGGATCCACCTGCAGCAGGTCCGGATGTGGACAGTGCTGCTTCATCGGGACTTTATCGCCCACGCGCCAGCGACGCCGGCCGGTTCCCTGGATGATAAACACGTCGTACTGATCGAGATGGGGACCTACGCCGCCGCCGGGCACGGAGAAAGAGATCATCAGATCATCAATACGCCAGTCGGGGAGCGCGCGGAAGGGCTGCATCAGCGCGGCCGTCGGCTCGTGCCAGTTATTCACCGCCTGTACCAGCAGCGACCAGTTGTTTTCGCTCAGGTGATCGTAGCTTTCGAAAGGGCCATGGCTGACCTGCCATTTCCCGTCCTGGTGGCTGACCAGGCGGCTATCGACTTCGCTTTCCATCGCCAGCCCGGCCAGTTCATCCGGGCTAATGGGATCGACGAAATTAGCGAAGCCGCGCTTGAGGACTACCGGGCGTTTTTGCCAGTAGCGTTCGATAAAGTCAGGCCAGTTGAGCGTTAATTGATAATCCATTTTATTTATTCCACAGCAGGTGTCTGTCTGGGATTATACACGCCATGCTTCAAACTGCCTCTTTGTTGACGGCGATTGTGCTTCGCAGTCACAGAGTTTGCCCAGGCGCGGGAAGCGGGGCGGTTCAGCTTTCCGTATCGTCGGGCAGCTGGCGGCCGAAAACGACCTCCATGCAGGCTCCGCCGAGCAGACTTTCGCCGGTGAGAATGTCGCCATCGTATTGCTCAACGATCTCCCGGGCGACGGAAAGTCCTACGCCCTGGCCTGGTCGCAGCGTATCGGCTCGTTGCCCGCGATCGAATACGGCAGTCCGCTGGTTCAGCGGGATACCGGGGCCATCATCTTCCACCAGAATATGCAGGTGGTTGTCGTTGGTCTGACGCACGGAAACTTCGACAAATTCCAGGCAGTATTTGCAGGCGTTATCCAGCACGTTGCCCATCACTTCCATAAAATCATTCTGTTCGCCGACAAAGCTGATCTCCGGAGAGATATCGAGACTGATATTGACCCCTTTGCGCTGGTAAACCTTGTTCAGCGCCGAGGTCAACTTGTCGAGCAGCGGCGCAATGGGGTGCAGTTCGCGGCTGAGCAGGGTACCGCCGCTGCGCATACTGGCGCGATGCAGGTAGTAGCCAATTTGCTGTGAGATGCGGCTGATCTGCTCCAGCATGATCGGTTCTGCTTCATTGAGGTCAATCTTCTCGCCGCGTAAAGAACGCAGGGTGCTTTGCAGCACGGCCAGCGGCGTTTTCAGACTATGGGTCAGATCGGTCAGCGTGGTGCGATATTTGTCGTAGCGCTCGCGCTCGCTTGTCAGTAGCCGGTTAAGGTTGCTGACCAGTCGGGTCAGTTCGCGGGTGGTATTCGGATTGAGCATTTCGCGGTGATGCTCTTCCAGCTCGCGGACCTCTTTTGCCAGCGACTCGATGGGGCGCAGGCTCCACCAGGCCGCCACCCAAAGCAGCGGGATCACCAGCAGCAGGTTGGCAACCAGCACATAGATAAACCAGCTCCAGACCATATAAGAGCGTTTCAGTTCGACAGGAATGGTGTCGATCACCACGATGCTCAGCTGCGGCAGCTTATCGGTTGCCGGGTAGATATTGATCGCCACCGAGTGGGTCATTTCGGAACCATCATCCTGCTGGCGAAGAGCGTCCAGCTCCTCCTGGAACTGATGATTGTTGCGCAGCAGCATGCTACTGCTGTCAACGTCGGACTCGATTTCGTGGAAGCCGTTTCTTTTCAGCCATTCAGGTTGAATGCGTTTTGCCAGCCAGCCGACATCGCGCTGCATCCACAGCAGTTTGCCTTTGGCATCGTATATCAATGTCACCGTCGGGCTCTGCATGTTGAGGTTTTCGGGGATATCCACGTCGATATGGTTGTTTTCCCACTTTGCCAGCATATAGAACAGGTTACTTTCGCCGCGCAGCAGGCGGAAGGTGGTTTTATCAAAGCTGACGCTGTAGCCCACCAGCGCAACCATGCCGTAGGCCAGCGAAAGCACCAGCACCACTGCCGCCGTCGCCAGCAGAAAACGAACGCGTAAAGAAAGCGGCAAAATATGCCGGAGCGGGCTTTTCATTCGCGTAGTTCAAATAAATAGCCCTGGCCGCGCACGGTCGTAATGACGTCATGCGGATGCTGAGTCTGAATTTTTTTCCGCAGCCGTCCCATCAGTACGTCGATGGTGTGACTTTCGCGCAGTTCAGCATCGGGGTAGAGCTGGAGCATTAACGAATCTTTGCTGACGACTTTGCCACGGTTACGGATCAGCGTTTCCATAATGGTGTATTCAAATGCGGTCAGCTTGATGGGCTGTTCGTTAATCGATAGCTCGCGGCGTGACAGGTCAACCTGGAAAGGCGGCAGAGAAATAACCTGTGACGCCAGGCCGCTGTTGCGACGCAGTAGCGCCTGCATGCGCGCCGCGACCTCTTCAATATGGAACGGTTTGGTGACGTAGTCGTCCGCCCCGGCGCTCAGCACCTCGACTTTATCCTGCCAGCCTTCACGGGCGGTCAACACCAGTACCGGAACCGACACGTCATGACTGCGCCAGCGGCGAATCAGTGAAAGACCGTCTTCATCGGGCAGACCCAGATCGACAATGGCGATATCCGGCACGTGCTCACCCAGATAGTAATCGGCTTCCTTTGCATCTTCTGCTGCGTCCACCTGATGGCCTAATTCCTGGAGCTGAACTTTCAGGTGATGGCGCAGTAAAGCGTTATCCTCAACGACGAGTACGCGCATGCCTTTTCTCCCGTTTATTTTGGTTTCGAATAGTGTAGCGCTGAATAGATATACTGAATTTAAACGGCTGTAAATGAAAGGCTTGCGATATAACTTCGCCAGCCGTCCTGTTTTCTGGCCTGCCACGCCGGTAGAGAGAGGGCGGTAGCGCCAGCGCCCGATATACATCCGGCAAGAGAAGGGGCATATCGTGGGCATATATTGGCAAGTTTATCCTCCTGTTGCCAGCCCGACGAACATTGTGTGGATAAAATGGTGGGGCTGCCCGGGAAGAGTATCCCGGCGCAGAGCGTTCAGGGATGAGACTGAGTGGGTTGGAACCGACTTTCTGATGCTAACAGCATGTTTAATCTTAGTTTTCTTTTCTTCAGCTTTGGCTGAAAACCCCGCCAGAAACGGCCGACAAAGAGCAACTAAAAGAATCCGCATCGTATCAGCGATGACGACGGAGCTCTCAGCAGCGCGCAGGTGAAGGAGGAGGGGGAAACTCAGGCTGGGTTAAGAGACGATGAAATGGAAAGCGGCGCGACGATGGAGGATGTGACGAAAAAAGCAAACTCAGGCGGGTGACGGGGGCCCTGACGACGTCATGACAAATTGATGGCCGGAATAATTCCCGGCCATCTGTTTCTCTGCATTCACTCACTCTTCGCCGATTTCCGAAGGAAGGCGAGACCAGGCGATTACTTCAGTTCGTCAACCATAGTCGTCGCGCGACCGATGTAGTTAGCCGGCGTCATGGCTTTCAGGCGAACCTTCTCGTCTTCCGGCAGCGGCAGGCTGTCGATGAACTGTTGCATCCCTTCCGCGTCCACGCGCTTACCGCGGGTCAGCTCTTTCAGCTTCTCGTATGGTTTTTCGATGCCGTAGCGGCGCATCACGGTCTGGATCGGCTCAGCCAGCACTTCCCAGTTATGATCCAGCTCGTCCAGCAGGCGATCGCCGTTCAGCTCCAGTTTGCTGACGCCTTTAAGGGTCGACTGGTAAGCAATCAGCGCATAGCCGATACCCACACCGAGGTTACGCAGTACGGTTGAATCGGTCAGGTCGCGCTGCCAGCGGGAAACCGGCAGTTTGCTCGCCAGATGCTGCATCATGGCGTTAGCCAGGCCGAGGTTACCTTCGGAGTTTTCGAAATCGATCGGATTCACTTTATGCGGCATGGTGGATGAACCGATTTCACCGGCGATCGTCTTCTGCTTGAAGTGGTTCAGCGCGATGTAGCCCCACACGTCGCGATCGAAGTCGATCAGGATGGTGTTGAAGCGGGCGATGCAGTCGAAGAGCTCGGCAATATAGTCATGCGGCTCAATCTGCGTGGTGTACGGGTTCCACTGAATGCCCAGCGAGGTAACAAACTCTTCGCTAAACTGGTGCCAGTCTACTTCCGGATACGCCGCGATGTGGGCGTTATAGTTACCCACCGCGCCATTGATTTTGCCCAGAATTTCTACCTGGTTCAGCTGACGATACTGACGCTCCATACGGTAAGCGACGTTAGCCATCTCTTTACCCATTGTGGACGGCGTGGCCGGCTGACCGTGAGTACGGGACAGCAGCGGTACATCGCGATACTGAACCGCCAGGTCTTTCACCGCGTCGATAAGCTTGCGCCAGTACGGCAGAACCACCTCATCGCGCGCGGTTTTCAGCATCAGCGCGTGGGAGAGGTTGTTAATGTCTTCGGAGGTGCAGGCGAAGTGGATGAATTCGGATACCGCATGCAGTTCAGCGATATCGGCCACTTTTTCCTTGAGGAAATACTCTACCGCTTTCACATCGTGGTTGGTGGTACGTTCGATGGTTTTGATGCGCTGCGCATCTTCAACGCTGAAGTCGGCAACGATTTTATCAAGGAAACCGTTTGCGTCGGCAGCAAAAGCAGGAACTTCCTTGATCGCTGCGTGCGCGGCTAACTTCTGCAGCCAACGTACTTCAACTTGTACACGGAATTTCAGCAAACCGAATTCGCTGAAGATACCGCGCAGCGCGCTGACTTTATCGCCGTAGCGTCCATCGACAGGGGAAACGGCGGTCAGTGAGGATAATTCCATAGATCACAACTCCGGGGTTAAATGAGCAAGAATTTGTTTTGCCTGGTTAACCAGACGATTACGAGAAAACATGAGCTGCATGCGCCCGCCGCCCACCTGATGCCAGAGCACGGCGGCACGAATGCCTGCCAGCAGGGAGGCGCGGACCTTGGCCTGAACCTGCGGGCTTTGCAACACGGCCGGTGAGCCGGTCACCTGAATACGCGGACCAAGTGGACTGATGACGTCAACATAGATGCCCGCCATGGCGCTGAGCAGCGTTTCAGACTGCAGGTCGAAATGTTCCAGCTGACGGCGCAGACCGGCGATGCGGTTGCCAAGGGTATCCATCGCCCCTTTGCTGCCGTCAAGCTTACGCTCGAGCACCATCAGGCTTAACGTGTAGCGGGTCAGCTCGGCATTGAGGCCCTGGCGACTGCCGCTGTTGAGCACGCCAAGCAGCGTTTCCAGCCCGAGGCGAAGATTGGCTTCACTACCACCGAACACCGCCAGCGTTGAATCCGGGTTGAGATCGATGATGCTGTTCAGCGAAACGTGCAGGGCATCGCTGTCGCAATGGCCCTGGTGCGCCAGCTGCTGAACCAGACGGGCGGCCTGGCAGATGCCCGCCAGCGCCAACGTGATGTCATAATAATTCTTCGCCACACCTACTCCTTGTAAACCGTCGGGGAGGGTTTTGTCTCACCGGCGGTAAAAACTGTCTGTCAGGACTGCAGCGGCAGACGCTGCTCGATCACGCCGCCGCCGAGGCACACTTCGCCAAGATAGAAGACCGCCGACTGGCCCGGCGTCACCGCCGCAACCGGTTCGTCAAACAGCACTTCGATGCGCTCGTTATCCAGCGCGTTCACGGTGCACGGGATATCGGTCTGGCGATAGCGGGTCTTCACCGTGCAGCGCAGAGTGCCGGTAACCGGTTCGCGATCGACCCAGTGCAGCTGTTGGGCAATCAGGCCCCTGGACATCAGACGCGGGTGGTCGTGGCCTTGAGCTACGACCAGAATATTGTTTTCGACGTCTTTATCAACCACGTACCACGGGTCTTCGCTGCCTTCTTTGGTGCCGCCGATGCCGAGGCCTTTACGCTGGCCAAGGGTATGGTACATCAGACCCTGATGCTCACCGATTTCGTCGCCGTCAACGGTGACGATTTTGCCCGGCTGAGCAGGAAGGTAGCGCCCGAGGAACTCGCGGAATTTACGTTCACCGATAAAGCAGATCCCGGTAGAGTCTTTTTTCTTCGCGGTGATCAGGTCGAGATCTTCCGCGATCTTGCGCACCTGCGGCTTTTCCAGCTCGCCAACCGGGAACAGGCTCTGGGCAATCTGCTCATGGCTGAGGGTGTACAGGAAGTAGCTCTGATCTTTGTTGCCGTCCAGGCCGCGCAGCAGCTGGCTTTTACCGTTGACATCGGCACGGCGCACGTAGTGACCGGTCGCAATATAGTCGGCGCCCAGATCTTCTGCGGCGAACTCCAGGAAGGCTTTAAATTTGATTTCTTTGTTGCACAGAATGTCCGGGTTCGGCGTGCGCCCGGCTTTGTATTCGGCCAGGAACAGTTCAAACACGTTGTCCCAGTACTCTGCGGCAAAGTTAACGGTATGAAGCTCAATCCCGAGCTTATCGCAGACGGCTTGCGCGTCGGCGAGGTCGGCAGCGGCGGTGCAGTATTCCTCACCATCGTCTTCCTCCCAGTTCTTCATGAACAGGCCTTCTACCTTATAACCTTGCTGAAGCAGCAACCAGGCAGAAACAGAGGAGTCGACGCCGCCGGACATGCCGACGATCACTTTTTTTTGGCTTTCTGACATTGGAATATTCACCACATTGAACTTCAAGGCGGCATATTCTAGCACGCACGAGCGGCTCAGGCACCCCCCAGGAGCGGCCAGTTAAACGCACCAATTAATGACAGCGGATAGCGCGGGTCCTGTTGATAGCTGCGGATGCTTTCGGCAACCAGCTGAGAGCGCAGATTTGATGCCGTCAGGATCTCTTGCGCACTCAGCCACAGGCAGCGGTCGATATCGCTGTCATGCGGCTGTGTGGCGCACGTATCGTTAAGTTCGATGGCGAACAGGAAGCGTAAAAACGGCGTATTGTCCGGCGCAATCCACTGATGCATGCGGATAAAATGCTGTGGCGTGGCGCGAATGCCGGTCTCTTCCCACAGCTCTCGTTCGGCGGCCTGCACCAGCGTTTCATCTGCTTCGAGGTGTCCTGCCGGCTGATTCCACAGCGCTTTGCCGTTGATGGTTTCCTCAACGATCAGAAATTTGTCTTTCGCGTGTACGACGCAGGCGACGGTGACGTGCGGTTTAAACATACTTCCCGTTCCTTGTGTGATTAGCCGACCTGGCGCCACTCGCCGTTGGCCAGTCCGTCGAGAGTATAGCCGCCCATGGCGTAACGAATAAGCCGCAGCGTGGGGTAACCTACGTGAGCGGTCATGCGTCGCACCTGGCGGTTGCGTCCTTCATAAAGGGTGATTTTCAGCCAGCTGGTGGGTATGGATTTGCGTTCGCGGATAGGCGGGTTGCGCGGCCACAGCCAGGCCGGTTCAGCGACCCGCTCAATACCTGCGGGCAGGGTAGGACCATCGTTGAGCGTGATGCCGGCGCGCAGCGCGGCCAGCGCATCTTCCGTTGGCAGGCCTTCAACCTGAACGTAGTAAATTTTACCGGTGCGCTTGCCGGGTTGAGTCAGCGTAGCCTGCAGCGCGCCATCGTTGGTCAGCACCAGCAAGCCTTCGCTATCGCGGTCAAGACGACCCGCGGCGTAGACCCCGGAGACGGAAATAAAATCTTTCAGCGTGCTGCGCCCGGCTTCGTCCGTAAACTGCGGCAACACATCGTAGGGTTTATTGAACAAGATCACGCGTTTTGGCGCGTGTTCTTTGCGTTGTCTGGCGACTTGTTGTGAGCTGAATCGCTCAACGCGATGTTTTCTAAATGAAGTTTTCTGCATGGTATTTTCAGGTCCTGACAATTGCCGCATTATAGCCTAATTACGAATGCCTTTCATGGACGCAAACATTCAGGTAGTATTGACATGCTCATCACAATTTTTTAACAAAAATATTGCTCAAACTGATTCGCGCTACTAGAAGGCGGCACGGACGCGAATCTCCGGTTAGCGGGATGACCCGGTGGCGGAGTGGGCGGATAAAGCCAACGCTCGGTTAGTGTGAAAAGGAAGAGCAGAACCAGAAGCGCTCGAAGGAGAGGTTAATGGAAAGCAAAGTAGTAGTTCCGGCGGAAGGTCAAAAAATCACCCTGCAAGATGGCAAACTGAATGTCCCTAACAACCCGATCATCCCGTTTATCGAGGGTGATGGTATCGGTGTTGACGTGACTCCGGCGATGCTGAAAGTGGTGGATGCCGCCGTTGAGAAAGCCTATAAAGGCGAGCGTAAGATTTCCTGGATGGAAATTTACACCGGCGAAAAATCGACCCAGGTGTATGGCCAGGACGTCTGGCTGCCTGCCGAAACTCTTGATCTGATTCGTGACTATCGTGTTGCTATCAAAGGCCCTCTGACGACGCCAGTTGGCGGCGGTATTCGTTCTCTGAACGTAGCGCTGCGCCAGGAGCTGGACCTCTACGTCTGCCTGCGCCCGGTTCGTTACTACCAGGGTACTCCGAGCCCGGTTAAACACCCTGAGCTGACCGACATGGTTATCTTCCGTGAAAACTCCGAAGACATCTATGCGGGCATCGAGTGGAAAGCGGACTCTGCTGAAGCAGAAAAAGTGATCAAATTCCTGCGCGATGAGATGGGCGTGAAGAAAATTCGCTTCCCGGAACATTGCGGTATCGGTATCAAGCCGTGCTCTGAAGAAGGCACCAAGCGCCTGGTTCGCGCGGCGATGGAATACGCTATCACCAACGATCGCGATTCGCTGACCCTGGTACACAAAGGCAACATCATGAAGTTCACCGAAGGCGCGTTTAAAGACTGGGGCTACCAGCTGATCCGCGAAGAGTTCGGTGGCGAGCTGATTGACGGCGGCCCGTGGCAGAAGGTTAAAAACCCGAATACCGGTAAAGAGATCATTATCAAAGACGTGATCGCCGATGCTTTCCTGCAGCAGATCCTGCTGCGTCCGGCGGAGTATGACGTCATTGCCTGTATGAACCTGAACGGTGACTACATCTCCGATGCTCTGGCAGCGCAGGTTGGCGGTATCGGTATCGCACCGGGCGCGAACATCGGTGACGAATGCGCGCTGTTCGAAGCGACCCACGGCACAGCACCGAAATATGCTGGTCAGGATAAGGTGAACCCGGGTTCTATCATTCTGTCCGCTGAGATGATGCTGCGCCATATGCAGTGGTTCGAAGCCGCAGACCTGATTGTTAAAGGCACCGAAGGCGCTATCGCCGCTAAGACCGTGACCTATGACTTTGAACGTCTGATGGAAGGCGCTAAACTGCTGAAATGTAGTGAGTTTGGCGACGCAATCATCGCGAACATGTAATCCAGTTACTGGGTTAAACAATAACGGGAGCTTAACAGTTCCCGTTTTTTATTATTAGCTTTCGAATGGTTATCAAAACATTATCAAAACAAGTTATCAAAACCCCCGCCACAAAAACCTCAAATAGCCACCTTGGTCCATCCTTTCCCACGGTCATCATGGTATCTGTCCGTTTGTTGTTGAGTCTTATGCCCCAGTAAATCTTTTGTGTTTATGCCCTGTGCTTTATAAAGTCGTTCGGAAAGTGATCTTTGCTCATGGAACGTTGCCGGCGTACCATCACCCCAGTCGATATTTGCACAATCCCTTGCCTTGCTAAAATTCATCGTCAGCGTTCTGGCTTTAACCTGAGCGCCACGTTCTGCCTGAGATGTTGTTCTGAAAAAATGCACCAAAAATGGGCTAACCGCATAATCCCGGCAACGACCTATTACGTCGCGAAGGCTCCAGTTTATCGCGTTGCATCGCAATGCCAGAGGAATGGCTATCTTGCTACCGGTTTTCTCCTGCTCGATATGAAGATGATCATCCCAAATGTCTGAAAATTTCATTCGGGAAATATCCCCCAGTCTCTGGCCGGTTACCAGGGCAAGTAGCATGGCATTCCCCATGTACTTGTGGTTGGCATCGGCTATGTCAAAAATCTTTTGCCATTCTTCCTGAGTAAGACGCTGGCGGGTGATCCTCCGCCGCGGTTGTTTTGTCGATAACGCAGGGTTATATCCAGGGGGCACTTCCCCAGCATGTTGAGCCTCCTTAAAAACATCAATTAGTACTGAACGTATAACCTGAGCCATTCTGGGTTGTCCCTCGGCTAAATAATCATCCAGTATCTGGGCAATATCACGAACGCTGACCGTCGGGATTAATTTCATTCCTACGCGTTCTTTAAGGAGAGAGACAGGTTTAGCTTTTTGTCTGAAGGTATTTTCTTTGATATCTCCAGATTTCAATCGCTCCTCTTGAATCTTCCAGTAACGCTCAAGCCAGGTGTTAGTCGATATTGCTTTACCTTTGCTGGTGGATATTCTGTCAGTGATTGCCATGATCTGGCGGGTTTGTTGCTCAGCCAGCCTTTTATTTGCTTCAATAGCTATTGCAATGGCTTCTGCCTCATCTGTACCCAGACTGTGGAATTTCCCGGTAACAGGATGTTTATAGCGCCAGTAGACTTTATTAACCTTACGACTATAAAGCGGGTATAAATTTGGAATAGTTACGTTATTTTTACGTGGTCTGGCAGCCATCGTTTAAAATCCTCTGCAATAGAACAGGATCGCTTTTCTTTACTATTGGAGTGGTCAGTTCGCCGACCAACTCGGCATCCTCCCTGACGCGCCAGAACCGACCTTCTTTTTTGGCTGGGGGAGAAAACATATTCTGTTTCGCATAGTTTCTGAGAGTGGAAACACTTGGCGGATTGCTTCTGTATTTCTCGGTTGCCCACTCTTCAAGAGTTAACATTTGAAGCATATGCTTTACCTCATAATGGCCCATTGCTGGGCCATTATCTGAAAACGGGAAATCAGTTTTGAATCAGGCGCTGCCAGATTGCGGAAATGTACCGGGCCTGGTGCTTCGCATCCGTCAGCGCATTATGCCGGTCACCTTCGAACGGGATGGCGGTTTTAGGATCGAAGCCAACTGCTTTTCCGAGTTCAACCATCGTTCTGACGTCGCGGTCGTTCCAGTAGTCCCACGGACAATCGAGGCAGGCGAGTTCAAATGACGAACGCAAAATGGTGTTATCGAATGTGGCGCCATTCCCCCACACCTGCGCTTTTTTGCGACCACCAGTGACGTTCTCTTCAACAAAATCAGTAAACATGAGCAGGGCATCATCCAGCTTTATGGCGTCATCATTGGCAATGGCCGAACGCGCTTCAGAGGATTGTTTTAACCACCATATAACCGTTGAGGGGTCAATCTCAGCGCCCCATGAAACCGCAGATTCCAGGCTGACAACTTTGTAAAATGTTTCGCTGAGGATCCCTGTTGCCGGGTCAAATAATACAGCACCGATGGAGACGATAGGGGCATTGGGTTTTTTCCCCATAGTTTCTATGTCCACCATTACATGAACATAATCAGTGGGTGATTCTTCATCATGTTTGTGATGACCGGTTTTAATATTTACGGCAGTCGGCGTATTATCAGACTCAGTGTTGCCTGTAGTGTCCTCAATTGCCGCTTCGCCTTCTGATACCTCAGCAGAACCCGCGGCTTCATCACTGATAGCTTTTTCCATCGGCACATGACTGGTGGTCTCCGCAGTTGCGATTGGTTTGGTGAGATCTTCCTTAACCCATTTAGCATCGTTAGGATCGCTGATACCTTCCACGTATTCGCCGCGCCCTGTGGCCAAAAGTTTGCTGGTGAGTTCGTGGGTAATATCTTCTTTACGTAGTAGCATCGGCATTGGCATGGAAGATCGTCCGCAGGCAATGTCCACGATGAGTTCGTCAGGGTGGGCGTGGTCCGTTTCCGTCATTACTTGGTTAAGGTGTTCCCGGTGAGCTATGCGATCTTCCCACAGACCTACCGGCGTGGTTTTTACCGTTGCGATATTGCACGCACGGGAATAATCGCGCCCGCCTGGCATCGACATGAATAGCTCTCTGGTTGCAATAAATTCTTTGTTGTCATATTTGTTCATCATGCTGTTCGCCTGAATATCGACCTCAAGCGGAACGTTATAGATATCGAACTCTTTTACACGGGCGATGAGACCCAGCGCTATTTCGTACTCCAATCCTAAAACGGTTAATGGAGTCAGGCGATCTGTCACATTACCGCCGCCGGCATTCGCGCCGGAGGGGGTGCGATTTACGGCTGAAATACTATTACCAGCAGCCCATTCTTTAGTCAGGATCCCGCGGTCAAGGTGGCTGGTCACGAACCATAATTTAGCGAATTGGATCTGCTTGCCCAGTTCGTGGCGTTTACCAGCCGGGAATACTTTTTTCATAGCGCTGGTAAATTTCCAGATCCCGGGCATGTCGTATGACTTGATATCTGGCACATTCTCTGCAGCTAGAATCAGATTCTGGACAGCACTGTTATCGACATCCATTTCTAACGCGGAAAGGGTATGACGGCGTGGGGTGTCAATGTGATAAACGTGGCTATCTTCTGACGTATATTGCGCCAGCAGCTGAGTGCGGAAAGGCATTGTTGCTAGTGGGTGTAATGCTTCATCTTCTGCATCTTCTGCATCTTCTGCATCTTCTGCATCTTCTGCATCGTCTACCGGCGCCGGCTCTTCTGCGATTTCTTCAGGTTCAGGTGCGGCAATTTTTCCCCAGGTGATCCCGTCTTCTCCGCCGAGTTCGTAGCGGTCGCACCAGGTATCATCCAGTGCGCCTTCTTCAGGCAGATCATCAACGATATACCAGTGGGTGCGGGTCGGCAGCTGGTGGTCGGCGCCGCGGCCAACAGCAATGCCAGCATCTTCCAGGATATTCAGGATTTCACGTTCGGCACGTGAGTCGGATTTTGCAGGGAACCAGCAAAAGAGGCTTTTGGCATCTGCTGATTTTGCTTTTGCTTTGACAAGATACGCATAGTTGTTCATTGCGTTCGGGCTCCTTTGGATTGTAAGATACCCGGCAGCTGATGGCAGCCGCCCTGGTGGTGGTCATTGGTCAAAACTCGATTCCGGAAAGCTTTGGTCGGCTGACCGGGTACTTAACCCGCCTTGCGCGGGTTTTGTGCTTTATGAACCATGGTCATTGATTAAAACTCGATTTAAAAATTTACTGCCGGCTGTTGGTCTTCAGCCGCGGCGAACGCTTGCTTATAGGGTAAGCAATGGCCATTAACGTGCTGCTCTGTAGCAGCTTCTGAACAAACCCTTTCCGTTTCATACACGCCGATCAGAACATCAGAGCATTCACCGGTCAGCGAGCAGACACTGATAACTAAGGCAAACAACGTGCTCATGCGTTTGCCTCAGGATCCCCTTTCTGAGCGAGGAAGTAGCAGAGCTGGCGAATCCTTGCGGTGATCCAGCTAAGGCGTACAGCCTGTCGGCCTGTTGCTACACGAGCGAAATCAACCATGTGACAAACTCCGTAAGTATTTTTGTAACTGAAGCCCAAAAGATGAGCCCGATAACTACCGAAATGACCATAGAGAAAATGCAATTCTCACTCATTTCAGCCCTATCCTTAACGCGGCTAACGGTACTTGCTGACTAACCAGTGGTCAGGCTTTGCAATGCAGTGCCGGGTGCCTCCCGGTGACGGCAGTCAGTTAACAACTACCGCCGGCAGCTTCTTTTCCACCCCACCAGGGAAACGGTGGTATTGCTTTAACTGAGCCGCGTGCGCATAGCCGCATTCACCGCATTGCAAAGCCTGCTGATTAATCTTTTTCATCTGGCCTTGAGGCGGCTAACCGAACGTGAAACCTGCTGCGCAATGATTGATGTCATCTCATCCGGTGTTTCTATACCGCCGGCAGCTACTTCGTGGGCGTCCTGCCTCGATGACGTGTTGCGTTGAGAATATTATAGTCACATTTGGTGTTTGTGTGTCAATACACAAAGTGTGTCTGTTGGGGGCGAGAAAAAACCGGCGTTTGCCGGTTTGGGCGGGGGATTATTTAGAATCTGGTTTAAATCGACCTTTGAGGTATTTTTCTACGTAATCGTCGATTTCTTTCAGGCGTACTTCAAACAGATCAATCATTCTCTCCTGTTCCGACTCTGGGAGTTGATTGAAAAGCTGTAGCATGCGTCTTTGTTTTTCAGGAAGTTCCTGTCCTCGGTTTTCCTCATCTCCAAAGAGTAAATAGCTGGGAGACGTGTCAAGTATTCTCGCCAGTACAACCGCATCATCAACGCCAATATTACGTGTGCCTAGCTCATAGTTTCCAACTCGTGAGGCCGTAGCCCATCCGCACATCTTGGAAAGTTGCGCTTGGCTAATGTTCTTCCTTTCGCGAAGAGCCTTCAGTCTCTCGCCAATGACTTCGGACATAGTTTTCATAAACGAATTTTACCACGCTTTGTGGCATATTGATGATCACGTTTTGAGGTTGACAATGGACACGAATCGTGACTAAATGTTGCCTCAACCACTCAGGAGATAAAGCGTGAACAACATAGCTACAGAGCGACAAAAGTTAGGTATTTCGCAGGCACAACTCGCTAAGGCTCTTAATTGGGGGCGCTCACGACTATCAAATTATGAGGCCAATCTGCGAGAACCTGGACTTACTGAGTGCCGGTTAATTGTTGATGTACTCAACGATCTTGGAGCCTCCTGCACTTTGGACAGTGTATTTCCAACGGAATGTGAGAATCAGGTCAGGAGTTAAATATGCAATCTATCACCTTTAAACATCCTACCTCGCATAAACCTATTCAGCTGAAATCTGAAAATCAGTATTCACCTCGACGCCGGGACAGCATGAAGTGTCGATCCATCTTTGAGGCTGTTCAGGAATGGGAGTCAACCTTACCCGGGCGCGCACAGGAAACTATTGCGCAGCTGGTGGACGAACAGTGGGTAAAGCAGAACGGGAGAGGGATCAGTGTCAACAAGCAAAATCTCTACCGCTACCTGAAAAACGAGAGCAGTTCAGAGAAGTACACCAGCTATGTCATCCAGCTTTCGTCTGCGATCGCCGATGCCATGCCGATAGAGATCGCGCGCAAATATGGCTTAAAACGAGGCTTAACTGAAACCGAGCTGGTGGCTAATGCAATCAAAGAGTGCAGCGAGGCGCAACAGGCAAAATTGCTGGGCGCGCCTTTGCAGAAATTAGAGCGAGAAATACGGGAGGCAGCAATTGCGCTATTTAACATGCTCCCTGCAGATGCGGCGGGACCACTACTGGCGAGCATTAGCGCCGTAGCGCCGCAGTTTTTTTAATCGAGTTTTTACCAATGACTATAAGCCCGATTATCTCGGGTATCAGGAGTAAACATGGCAGCGCTGCCCTACATGCAACTTTACATTGCTGATTACCTGGCGGACACCATGCATCTGTCAACTGAGGAGCACGGCGCCTACCTGCTGCTGATGTTCAATTACTGGCAAACGGGGAGGGCGATCCCTAAAAGTCGGTTATCGAAAATAGCACGGCTAAGCAACGACCGTTGGTCTTCCGTTGAATCCTCGTTAAAGGAGTTTTTTAACGACAACGGTACCGAATGGGTTCATGAGCGCATTGAAAGGGATCTTGAGATGGTTCGTTCCTCTCAACGTCAGAAATCTGATGCCGGCAAAGCCTCAGCAAAAGCAAGAAAGGCCAAAAAATCAACGACAGAGCAACGAGAAGGTAACGACCGTTCAACGGGCGTTGATAATCCGTTTGAACAGGATGGCAACGGCAATCCAACTAATAAAGATCCAGATATAGATACAGATCTAAAAGAAAACCCCTCTCTACGCGGGAGCGAAATTCCAGATGTTCAGGAGCCGCAATTCCTGGCAGGCCTGGATATCCCCATCGGTAAATTCACGATGCATGAAAACTGGCGACCATCGCAGGACTGGCCACGGCTGGCAGCCACCTGGGGAATTGAGCTTCCTGAACCGGCTTACCTGCCGACTGAACTGGCCGAGTTTACCGCCTACTGGGAATCAGAACGGAAGGTATTCACACAGGTCCAGTGGGAACAAAAATTCGCCCGCAGCGTCGTGAACGCCAGAGCTAAATCCAGACCACAACCAGTAACCGGAGGTAACGGCCATGCAGGACTTCAACCAGTTAACACCGCATCCCGGGCAGTCCAGGAAATTCAGGCAGCCAGAGAGCGCTGGGAGCAGGAAAACGGGCTTACTGGCGGCGGACACGGCATGGAGGCTCTGGACGGTCATGGGGGAAATATTTTCGAACCGCTGGACCCAGAAGAACGGGGCGGCGCCGTCGGATATGTGGATTGCCCAGATTGGGTCGATGACTGATGCGCAGATCACGCTGGTTTGTCGTCAGTGCATGGAGCGGTGCGCTATGGGGAACACCTGGCCGCCAGATCTGGCTGAGTTTGTCGCGTTGGTTTCAGAGAGCGGGGCAAATCCGTTCAATCTGACCTCCGAAACGGTCATGACCGAGTACAAACGCTGGCGTAACGAATCGTACCGCTACGCTGGCAGTGAAAAATATCCGTGGAAACAAGACGTGCTGTATCACATTTGCATTGAGATGCGGCGAGCTGGCGTGGAGCGCCAGATGACAGAGAAGGAGCTGCAAAAACTGGCAGAGAAACTACTGACGAAGTGGACAAAGCATGTTGCCAACGGATTCACCATTCCACCGATCCGCCGGCAGCTTGAAGCACCACGGCATCCACCCGGGCCGACACCCGCACAGATTTTGATGGAAGAGTACAAACGCCGCAAAGCGGCAGGTTTAACCAAGTAAGCGAGTTTTGACCATGACCAAAAAATCTAAAGAACGAGTTACCCAGGCACAGATGGTAATTGCCATTGTGCACAGAACGCCAGAATGTGTCCTGCAGGATGTTTGCGATGTACTGGATTTGCCCTCGAGTTCCGCGGGTAATCTTCTACGTCACCTCCATGCTGCTGGCAAATTACGGCGCATACACAACGGCACTCAGTACGTTTATCAGGTACCTGCAGGTACTGAGATCCCGAACGTTAAATTGCCAGAACCGGCCATCAAAACTACGCCGGAGAAAGCTCAACTGATGAACAATGCCATCATTCTCGCCCGCCAACTTGAAGAAAAAGGGTTATACCGCCGCGCGGCGACTACTTACACAGCCATTTTGGGAATGGTCAGTAATGCCAGCGAGTTGTGGAATATCGCCCGACTGCGCAGCCGCTGCCTACGTAACGCGGCGAGGTGTTAATCATGGCTAACAAATCACGCGAGCAACAGCAGGCGAGTATCCGGAAAGTTATTGAACTGACCCGGGAGAAGGGCCGGCTGACGGTCAAAGAAGCCTGCGGCGAGTTGCACATGTGTCGGGATACGGTTGGAAAGTATTTCCGATCAGCCGTCAAAACCGGAAAAGTTATTCGTTATGGGCGTCTGGGGTTGTTTCGCGACCAGCGCGCGGTCATCGATTTTGACTTATGCAGATTTGACTATCGGAAGAATGCAGGAGCAGCCAAATGAGCATCGTTAAAACCCATACAGGTACCGTAATAACGAAAGATGGCCCGCAGCAAAAGCTTCTGCATGAAACCCCATCAATGTGGGTCGTTAGGAAAACCGAGTGCTACCGCAAAGACACCGGCAGACGTCATTTTGCAGAGCAAACGCGCCGTCGGCTTATCTTGGACCCAATTCGACCGATGGCGGAGGCCGACAGATGATCTCCGAAATTAATTTGTTAATCACCTTGGGGGCGCTGTTCGTATCAAACCACACTGGCGGCAAAGATACTTAGGCGATGCTGATCAAGTTGCTTGGTGTGATTCCACCTAAACAACGGCTCGTTGTATATGCGTCTCTCGGTAAAATGGAATGGTCTAGAGCACTGGAACTGGCCAGAAATTAGCAGAGGACGCTGACTGCCTTTCATAGTGACGGTCGCAAGAAAGACACTGCTGGAGATGGCGGAGGGCCGTTTTGAGTAACGACCTGAGGTTCCAATCTGACCTCCTGCCAGCACTCGTCAATGCACCAGTGACCTGAAGCGTGGGTCTACCCAGCTCAAGGCCAGACTTTATACGGCCTGAACCCTTATAATATCTATGTTTAGGGTGAAGAACTTCCATAGTAGATATGCTTTACGGCCAAAAATTGTTGAATCTCTAGTTCCAATAGGTTTAATCGATTTTGACTAAGATGTTATGTGTGTCTATAATACTGCGCCCCTTGTTACGGGCGTAGTGGTGGTATGAAAAATTGGACATCACACAAATTGGTTAAACAACTTGGTTGCAAAAAAAATTGAAATGCGGTTATAACTACTATTGTAGGGATGCCGTAGTGAATGCCGAGTTGTATTGCGTTCATCATTGGAGAATGCATATGAATTTATTTACAACCTTAGGAGTGGGACTTGCGCCTCTTCTTCTCTCGACGCAAGCTCAGGCCACTAGTGTTGCCGTACCTATCACAAGAGTACAACCTGCCGAGCTTACATCAGCGGCAAGAGGGCGGGGGATGACCCCTGAAGATGTTCTCAGACTGAACGGTGAAATTTCACCTTTGCTTAATCAGTTGCTTGATTTCAATCGCGATTTAGAAGAAGGGATTGATGTATTGCATACTGCGTTGGGGAAAGGTGAAAGGGTTGAGATCTCTCAATCGTTAGTTAACAGTGCCGATTCCAGCATCGAATCAGCTAAGGCCTCAATGGCTTTGGCTCAAGAAGCCTTCGGGTTTGTGTTGTCTGTAGAGAGGGTCGCTTGCCGACCAATGCTGGAAGAACTTCAGACAAAAACCATTGCTGGTATAGCTGCCAGCATAGAGACTATGAAAAAGATACCAGAGTTGTCAAAGCAAGCATCAGGACAGGCTAAGGCCGTTGTTGCATTTGAGCAAGAGCGGATGTCTGTGGCATTGAACTCTGATAGAATTGAGATGAAACCAGGGATGTCGCGCGAGGAAAAACGGCGTTTCATTCTATCTCATGCATCTTAATATCAAGGTTGCTGCTGGATGACTCAACATTTTACCACATCGTTTGGTAAACTCTTTGCTAAAGAGTTTGGTAACTTTACTGAAAGTGACCAAGATAAAGTTCTTGATTTTACTGAACAATTCGAACGGTGTGGTTTGCGGGATTTCTCTTGTTATCAAGGGAAAATTTCTGCATCTTGGTCGAATTTAGATGAAACTGACCCTAATTACAGTTATGCCAAAGGTAACGATCTCTGGCACTACCATGTCGGGTTACCCGAGTACGTGCAGCGACATCCAAAATATTATACGTCAGACTGGGTGGTTCATTTTCAATGGGTAGAACGTGGAAACCACATCCATCTTGTTGATATGTGTTATCATTATACCTATGACGGGCAGTTTTATCTTCCGAAGCCACAGTATCTGGAAAAAGCAAGCTAACCTATATTTGACCATTTCATGATTTGATTTTCGTCAAAGATCTAACCCGCCTTGAGCGGGTTTTTTATTGCCCGAGCAATTGTCAAGTCTGCTCGAACTGGGGAACTGGTGAGGGAGAACATACCGGATATTTGTCAGCAGAAAGAAATCACTGCTTAATAAAACTCTATTAATTCAACCCGCTACGGCGGGTTTTTCATATGCATTCCTGACAAAAAACTAACAGTTTGTGCCTTTAAGATGTTGCTCATTGAGAAAGTTGGGTGTACTGTTTATTTATACAGTATATCGAGGGAGGGTAATACTATGAAAATCGAAGTAACCATCGACAAAAACAAAAAATTGCCTGATGGCGCGGAGCATGCGCTTGAGGCCGAGTTACTGCGGCGTTTAAATCAAAAATATGATGGCTGCAAGTTAACTATTCGCCGTGCTGGGGCTGACGGACTCAGCGTGTTCGGTGGCATAGACGGTGATAAAGAAACTATCGAAGAGATTCTCCAGGAGACATGGGAAAGCGCAGACGACTGGTTTTATTGAATTACTGCGTGGACGTTACCGAGTTTGTTGAGAGGATTTTGTAGTGGGAAAAAAACAAGAAATGCCGAACACCGGCTATGTAGTTATCAGATGCGATGATGGGGTAATAGTAGCCCGTCTCAAATCCTTTCCCGTAGGTGATCGTGCTTTGATGTATCGCCGCGGAGATACAGTTTCGTTTATGCCACTACAGCAAGATGAGATCGTGGGGACTCTCTCGTTATTTGCGCAGATGATAGAAAAGGCGAGGTCTGGAGTTGGTTACCAGGTTCCGTCAGGTTCTGTTAAACTCCCGTCATAGGCCTGAACAACCTATACCTGCTGCGCCACGGAGACAAACCATGGCGCAAAATATCGCAAAACCAGTAACAAAAAAGACTGGCGGTCATAATGACAACGCTGGCTTTTCTTCATTCCAGAAACTGACCCCACGCCAGCAGGAGGTGTTTGATCTCCTCGTTGCGTTTATCTCAAAACACGGTTATCCGCCGACGGCCAGAGAGCTGTCAGATCTTATTGGTGCTGCGTCTCCGAACGCTGCGGCCGAACACCTTCGGGCATTGCGCAGAAAAGGGTTCATCACCATCGCTCCAAACATGTCCCGGGGTATTTCTATCGTCGGGCATAAAGAGCCATCACTCGGCGTGCAACTGCTGCAGGAAATGCTGCATAACGAACCGGGAGCACGTGAACGCGCCATTGAGTTCATCCGGTTGTATGAGGACCAGCTATGAAGAAAAGCTGGTTTCAGCATACGGGGTTGAAAGAGTCGCAGGCAGTCGAGTTGGTGGCGCGTTACCGTAAGGCTAACTACCGGGTAGAGAAATGCCTCTCCCGTGATTTTGTATCGTGGGAAGTTAGCGTGTTTTTGCCTGAATCAGAAAAGGAGCCCCGCGCCGACAGAACCTTCTTGCAGAAAATGTGGAGAGACTGATGCGGGCGCTGCTTAACGTGGATATTGCCCGGCATTTGGGCATTGTATTACTCAGGCCGGGAAGCGAGCTAATGCGGCTTTTTGGAAAAGGTCGCGTATTAGTGGAGATGCCGCCGGATGATTTGGATTCAACACCGAGCGGCAGACTGCCGGATGCACGGCAACCGCTCCGGGATGACACAGGGATCAGACCATTTTTTGTTAATGAGCGTGTCATCAAAGCAGCTGGTGGGATAAACGCTATGGAGCTCTGGCTAGAACGTGAGGTCCAGCACTGTCAGTGGCCACATTCTAACTATCACCACCAGGAACTGGTTAATTTCAGGCATGACCCCGGCGCGATACGGGCATGCTGGCACTGCGATAATGAACTACGCAATCAGACCGTACAAACACTCGATAGTCTGATGTCGCAGAACTTGGCTGACTGGATTATTGGTACAGCGCTGAGTTATCTGGGCTACAACAAAGAGCGGATGCTATCTCTCGCAGAGCTGTGCTGGTGGGCGGTATCCGTTGGAGTTAGTAGCGAAATTACAGAGGAGATGGCCCGTCGTTCTCTGAAGCTTAAGCCGGAAGAGTTTCAATCGGTTTACCGGGAAAGTGAGCTGACTCCATCGGTGCCGGCCACCAGCATTCTGGTGGAACGGATGACCTCATTACCGAAACGTTCCCCATCCCCGGCCCGGGAACCATCTTCCCCAGCTATTGGTGTACTGGTGGATCCTGAAGCTCCCGCAACGTATTTCGCTCGTCCAAAACGTATTCGCTGGGAGTCTCCGCATTTTATCGCTTGGGTAAAAACACAAACCTGCATGTGCTGCGGCCAGCCTGCCGATGATGCTCACCATCTGATTGGCTGGGGGCAGGGGGGCGTAGGTACGAAAGCTCACGATATTTTCACGCTACCTTTGTGCCGAAAACACCACCGGCAACTACATCACGATCCTCTTTCATTCGAACGCGAATACGGCACCCAGCCGGCGCTGATTATTAAACTGCTGGACCGGGCTTATGCGCTCGCGGTTCTGGCGTAAGTGGAGACTCAAGATGATTAACCCCTCTGAAGTTGGCAAATCTGGCGAAATGGTTCGCCTCCGCACTCTCGAAAGCATCTGGATACAGGGAAAGCTGCGCATGTGGGGCCGCTGGTCATATATCGGCGGTGGTAGTGGTGGCAATATGTTTAATCAATTACTGGCATCCGGAAAGATAACTAAAACGGCTATCAATGAAGCCTTACGCCGCATGAAGAAATCAGGAATTTCGAAACCTGAGCTTGAGGCGTTCTTCCGTGAAATTTTAGAAGGGAAAAACAAAAGCGGCCTATCGTTCTGCACTGATGATGAAGGTTTGAAAATTGATAGCGTCCTGGGGGCCGTCCTGGTATCGCCGGGGCATAAAGCATTGTATGACGTCTTGGTAGAACGCTATCGACTGCGTAAGAGTAAAAGACGTATTGCTGAAGAACTGCAGGGAAACCACCCAGAGTGGAGTTATATGACCTGCCGCCGCCGCATTGATACTTGGATAAGTTTGGCGGAATCGATGCTATACGTGCCAATGTGTGACATGTTCGACACAAATATAAGTAAATTTTACTTGCAATGTGAGCCGGAAAAAGCTTGAATTGTGATAGGCTCGGGACGTTAAAGCGAACTGAGCAGCAAAAACTTTTAAACCTCGCTCTTGCGGGGTTTTTTTATGTCTGATCCTGGTGCTCAGTTTCTTCATGGCATGGTAATATTTAGTTACAAGCTATTGAGGAGATGCCATGAAACAGTTGGTCTTGAGTTTGTTTTTTTGCCTGCTTTTCCCAGCAATTGCTTTTGCTGGAGAAAAAATGGAAGGATATGGAAAGAGTCGATGGGGGATGACTCCTAGTCAGGTTGTTTCAGCTGAGAATGGACGAGCCCATTTTATTAACCCGCCAGCAAAGTATAACGCGGCTCTGGGTTCTGTTGGTATTGATAAGGTGTCTATAGGGTACCATGACTTCAAAGTGGTTTATCAATTCACTAATGAACATTTAACTCAGGTTATTGTTCAATCTATTGAAAATATGAACTCAGGAATAAATATTCAATCATTCATGAATGTTGAGTCTCTCCTTACGCAAAAATATGGACAGCCTAGCTTTAAGGCTGAAGGCGAAAATGTTGTTTGGAATCAGCCAGGAACAACAATAGAATTATCACACCTAAATATCCCAGGGGTGACTTCACTTGTGACGGTTAGATACACTCCTGCATCCCAAACGACAAAAAGTACAGATAACCTGTAATTTGTTTTTTTTGCATGCAGGTTCCTTTAGTAAACCATTTTTTTTCACTTCAAAGCCACCTCTTGGGAGGTGGTTTATATTTAAGTAGGTAGTCATAGCTTATGAATTAGCTAGCATTGTTTATTAACAATGGTTGTACATGGGGATAGCTTGTTATATCTCTTGTGATATCATGGTAATACTAAAACTATTGTGAACTCTGCGCAATTCTAGCCCACACGGCTTTGTTATTTCCATCATGTCCATAAATATCTACATCTCTAACCTCAACAATTGCACCCTTAGGTATTATATCGCCAGTAAGATCTTCACTTCTTACAATGTTTGCTTTAATCGGGGATGTAAATTCATTAGTTGTTCCTTGGTTTTTGAAATCTACTATGTATAGTTTTTTTTCTTTTGCTAAGCGAAGTATTTCTCCCAGCCTGGGTGTGAGTTCTTTGGATTGGTACATGGATTTTTTTATTGTATAGCTAGGTTCAGTTATATAATTGGAACCTGATTTATCTAAGTAACCGATAAAAATCCAACCGGAGTTTACATTTATATGATAAGCGGGTGATTCAGTATTGCATATCAACGGTGCATTTATAAAACTGCAAGGGAAAAATGATGCCAAGTTTTTAACTGAACTGGAGAAATTAGATAGTCCAGTAATGGCGATGGATATAATGGAGATGAATACAATTAGCTTATTGTTTCTGCATCTCTCCAAGAACTTTTCGTGTATAGTCATGCTGGTTTTTCCTAAAGGTATATATTGGGCTTATATTTGATGTTTTTGTTTTGTGTGGCGCAAACTAATTTTCTTGGCATGATTTGAATTGCAGTAAGAAGTGCAATGATGGAGGGGTTTATGTTTAAAAAGTATAAAACAGTGACTTCTTTATTAATATTTTTTTAAAGCATGACTTAAAGCATTATAAGTGCAGTTGTATGCAGCTTGTTATTAAGCGTTTATCGACTTGCCTGACACTATCAAACTAATACAGCACCCGCTATTTGCGCGAGGTGGGGATTATGAAGATGTCCGACAAAATTTTTTCGGCGGCCTCGTACTGCACGTCAGGCGGCCTGATATGTACTGGATTGGCACAAACCTATGACTGGTTTCACGGGTTGGACTGGAATTTTATAGCGCTGGCCAGCGGTGTAGTAATCGGCGTTGCGACATACCTGACCAATCTGTATTACAAGCGCCGCTGGACGAAGATGTATCAGCAATCACTGGATCGTGGATACGGTGGGCAACCTCCGCAGGATAACTGATATGGCCAATCTGAAAACAAAACTCAGTACGGCCATGCTGGCGCTCATTGCTGCCGGTGCATCAGCGCCGGTGCTGTTTGATCAGTTTATTAGCGAGAAAGAAGGTAATGCGCTGGTGGCCGTTATTGATCCCGGCGGAGTGTGGTCATTGTGCCACGGTGTAACGGTCATCAATGGCAAGCCCGTTATTAAGGGGCAAAGAGCGACCGAGGCGCAGTGTAAGCAGGTAAACGCCATTGAGAGGGACAAGGCGCTGGCATGGGTCGACCGGAATATCAAAATATCGCTGACAGCTCCGCAGAAAGTAGGTATTGCCAGCTTCTGCCCGTATAACATCGGCCCCGGGAAATGCTACCCCTCGACTTTCTATAAGCGTATCAATGCTGGGGATCGTAAAGGTGCATGTGAGGCAATTCGCTGGTGGATTAAAGACGGTGGTCGTGATTGCCGTCTGACTAAAGGGCAAAAGAATGGTTGTTATGGTCAGGTCGAACGGCGTGATCAGGAAAGTGCGCTGACGTGCTGGGGGATAGACCAGTGAGCCGCACCACCTGGATTATGGCGCTGGCCGCCGTGATTATTATCGCCGCTTTATCCGTTCTGCTGGTGCTCGCAAAGTCAGACCTTAACACTGTGGAAAGCGATAAACGCTTGCTTGAATCGGACAACGCATTGCAGGGGCAGGTCATTGCAACGCAGGTCTTCAACATTAACCGCTTCAATCAAACCGCTCAGATAGCCGCACGGGCAAATGCAATTGTGGCCGGGAACAGCGATAAAACGGTTATCGAATATCGGGAGATATTACGTCGTGAAAAAACATGTGATCTGCCTGTTCCTGCTGTTATCGCTGGTGGGTTGCTCGAATACACCTACCGTTTACGTACCAGCGCAATGCACGCCGATACCGCAGGAACTGACTCAGCCGATGATCGTGCCACTGCCGCCAGCACAATGACATATTGTCAGGCGGTGCTCTGGATTAAGCCATTACTGGCAGTTATCGAGAAGGGGAACAACAACTTTGCAAGCATCCGAAAAATTGAACTGACCCGAAAATGAAGATTCACTTTACAGCATGCATTTACGAGATGGTCCTAAGTGCATGATCACTTCTAAGGTGGTTTGGAGGTGAACCTCCAGAACCTTCGTCGCTTAATTCACTGATATAAATTCAGCGTGGAATGTTCACTAATGCCAGTTGTCGGTTGTGTTCAGGTCTAAGTCATTTTAAAATCGAGCCAATCTTGTTTGCTGGAGTGCTAACAGTTGATTCCATCGTTTTCAGTCTCGGGAGTACTTCCACCTTTCGTAGGTGAGGAACCCGCTATCCCAAGTGCGCAAGCGCCTTATCGAATCACCATGTTAGATTTGGTGCAGAGATTTGCTATCAGCTTGGAAAGAATTGCGATTTTAGAAGGCCTCTTTGGCTATCGTTCAAAGATGCGTTCCCTAAATGTCATGGGTTATCAATGGCTAGATGGAAGTTTTGTTGAAGACTGCGAAAGAACTCGTGGAAGAGCACCCGCTGACATTGATCTAATCACGTTCGCTTATCGACCACAAAACGAAGAAGGGCACTTTATTGATACAGTTGCTTTCCTTGAGTTAATGGATTTGAACCCTGATTTGTTTGACCCTGAAGCCGCTAAGCAAGCTTACATGTGCGATGCATACTACGTTGATTTTAACCAGGCACCACATACGCTGGCTGCAGCAGTGACGTATTGGTGTAATCTATTTTCCCATTCGAGAATACAAAATCTTTGGAAAGGAATATTACAAGTAGATTTAAACGTGGATGATTCGGAGGCTATAGCTATACTGGGCAATATGAAGAGCGAACTGTTGGCTGCTCAAGGGGGGAGGGAATAATGATTAAAAAACTTGAATTAGACACCCTTAAGGCGGAAGTAGCTTCGCTTGATTATCTCATTTCTGAGCGTTCAGTTGAGGATCCTATTGGCGCTAGACAGTTTATTAAGCGAAGAGAAAAATTACTTGAGAAAATAGCTACTGTTAATAATGCTGTTTCGTCTTTCGCCAGTGTTGGGTTGTTTTTTGGTGGGGCACCTGTATTTGGCTCAAAAGGAATAGATTCGCATTTTGCGAGTAACATTATTGATAAATTCCAGTCTATCGTTAATAAACGCTATGCTTTTCTTGAATCCGGAACATTGTCTTCAAGGGGCCCAGTAAGAAATAGCAACAATGCTAAGCTAATGATAAGTGATGTTGCTCGAGGTTCATTTGGGTTTGTATTAGAAGAAGCGCCAAAGGATAGTCTCTTGGAGGTTGATACAGAATTGAAACATGTCGTTGAGGACGTGAACGATATTCTTAACAAAATATCCTCTCCGGAAGACTCTGTCTTTGAAGAGGTAATTGAAGACTTAGATGACAGGACGTTAAATGATGTTCGCTCATTTTATGAGGAGTTGTACTCGTCTCAAGCGACATTAAAAGTAATTGATGATCGTTCTGAGTATATTCTTAGCTTAGATAAGATTTTCTATGCCAAAAATAGAATGGATCGAGTTAGGTTTTCAGATGAAACAATGACAACTATTTTTGGAAGGTTGTATGTCGTCCCGTACGAAAAAAGATTTGAACTGCGAGTAGAAGGAAGGGATGCCCCTATTCGTGGTAAAATCACTAAACAATTTCTTGAGTCCCATTCCAATGATTTGGACAGCATTATAGGGCGTGATTGGAATGCACAACTGTTAGTAACAGATATATACAGAAATGATGTGCTGGTGAGTACCCGATATACTTTAGATAGTATTAGTCAATAAACGAAAACCGCCTCCGGGCGGTTTTTTATTGCCATCACTATGGTTAGACCCATTCATAATGGCATATTGCTGTTATTTTCCTTCAACGAACTGACAATTCTTCTGGTAGTAGAAGGTTTGCGCTATTTTGGACCACGATTCAGGTCCTGGAGTCCAGCCATTACTGAGAATCGACTTATACATTTCATCCGAAAGATCTGACACTACCCATTGGTAATAAATGGCAAAGTCAATTGCTAAATCGTTTGGTGACGGGTTGTATTCTCTACCTGTTAGCTGTGGTTGCGCATCTTTGAAAGATTCAACCGACATTTGCATTAGTTTTTGGGCAGCATTCGCTATCTTCTCATTTGATACGGAAGTGTTAGCGATAAAAGCACATTGTGTTATTGAGTTAAGCCTTTGCGAATCCTCTGCAGAAAGACCGATTGAAAATGACTTGAAAGACAAAAAGACCAAAATAAATGCTATTTTTCTCATTACACAGTTTCCTGAAATTGGATTTGAACAATTTTATTTAACATGACTTAACAGACTCAAAAGTGGATAAGCATTCTATTCATTTGATTATACGGCTTGATACAGCACATTAGAACGATGGTAGTAATAAATTAGCCAACACGACTGGAAGGCTATCGTGATGGTATACAGGGCCGGGGTGATGTCTCTATGTGAAGGCGCATTACAGCACCTGTAATGATCATCCCTACTAATCATAAATCATGAATGTCCTTTATCGAGGATAAGAGAGTATTCATGCCACCACGCGCAAAGCGCCCTTGCCGTCATAAAGGATGTGCTGCTGTTACGAACAACGTAAGTGGGTACTGCGATACACACCAGCAGGAACATGCAGGTGAAGGCTGGAGGAATTACCAGCCCGGAAAGAGCCGGCAGGAACGCGGTTATGGTCGCCTCTGGGAACTCATTCGTCCTCGAATATTTCAGCGAGACAAATACCTTTGCCAGAATTGCCGGCGCCAGGGCATTGCAATGAAAGCAGCCAGTATCGATCACATCATCCCAAAAGCTCACGGCGGTACAGATGACGACTCCAACCTGGAGGCGTTGTGCTGGCCATGCCACAGAAAGAAAACAGCAACAGAGAGAACGCGATGAGTAACCTGAATCTGAAAATTGAATACGTAGATGGGAAATTAGTGGCCCTGGAACGCAATGGCCTTTCTTTCATGGATGTCGGAGTTACAGGGCTTTTTTTCAATCACACCCTCAAAACTACACCTCAGCTGAACATTGAAATGGGTGGGACTCCCGTCGATGAGACATCATCTCAGCCGAACCAGCACTCGCAAACGGATCCAGTAGTTTCAGTAAGCACAGAGCCACCGAAGGAAGGTGAGCTCCTTCCATCAGTACCACAATCCAAACCTCACGGACGTCGTCGCCGTAACCGCCAACGGAGCCAATAATGTTTAACCGTAATGAGCTAACTCTCTCCATGTTCTACTCGTCCAGCACCGACAATGATGGTAACCAAATTGCCGCCATCATGCTACAGGTGAGTAATCCTGAATCTGTGGCTGTACAAACCAGTCAGTTGCTTTGCTCCACTGACAAAGCCAGGAAGAAGACCTATTCCGTAGGCGAGCAGATGACGAAGAACGGCTCCGACCCGTTACTGGTCGCTATTGAAAACTACTGGCGTCAGAACACAGAGGCTGTGGTTAGCGATTTGCTGACTGACGTAGCCGATTTCATTGCTGGCGGTATGAATAATAATTCCACCTGGATTGGTTTCAATGGTCTGAAAGTATTCGAGAACGCTCCGTTGGAAACTCATATCCCTGGAAGCGTGCTGCAGGCTGATGGTGCGTAGCCAGAATGACGACCTCCACCTCGACTGAGGCTGGCATCAGCCAGGGGTAGGGGGATAAAATCCCTGACCCCTTTCGCGCTTCAGGACTGCCGCTTGAAGGACATTTTTACACGCCAGAAATAAGGATCTTTTTTCCGGCAGACTTCACCTATTAAAAGAGGAGTTATGGCTGGTGGAATTCGATCGTCTGGAGGGGGGAGAAAACCAGTTTTACCCGCCGGGCAAAAAAGCAAGCTGACCCGCATCGCCCCTCCGGCTGAGTTAATGGGGGAGGCGGCTGTAAGAATATGGAAAACCCAAAGCAAAATTCTAATCGAAAGAGGTGTCTTTGAACTTGAGGATGCCCCTCTGCTCCTGGCCTACTGTAACGCCTTCCATCTGATGCTCGAAGCTGAAAAGTTACTGGCTGCGGGACTGACAACTGAAAGTGAAACGGGAGGGTTAAAAAAACACCCTGCCGTAAACGTCAGAAATGACTCTGTTTCCCAGATTGCCCGTTTGGGCTCACTACTGGGGTTAGATCCGCTCAGCCGTATCCGAATGACCAGCGGCAGAAATGATCCGGACGATGACGGGAATGAATTTGATGAGTTTGACTGATGGCCACATATCCGAACGTCAATGCGGCAAACCAGTATGCGAGGGATATCGTTGGCGGGAAGATTCTGGCATGTCAGTTAACCATTCTTGCCTGCCAGCGACACCTTGATGATCTGGATCGCGCGAAGGATCCGAACTGGCCTTACCGGTTCGATAAAAATAAGGCGGAGCGTTTTCTCCGCTTTTCCCAAAAAATGCCACATACCGCCGGTGAATGGGCCCGCAGAAAATTAAGAATTGATTTTGAACCCTGGCAAAAATTTGCCCTGGGGGTGCCGTTTGGCTGGGTGAACAAAAAAAGTGGCCTGCGGCGTTTCACTGAGATCTATATCGAAGTTCCGAGAAAGAACGGCAAATCAGCTATTGCTGCTGCTGTCGGTAATTATATGTTCTGCGCTGATGGTGAACATGGCGCAGAAGTTTACTGCGGCGCCACGACCGAAAAGCAGGCATGGAAAGTGTTTGCACCGGCCCTGTTAATGGTGAAAAAACTGCCTGCATTGCGGCAGAAATTTTCTATAAAACCCTGGGCGAAAAAAATGACTCGCTCGGATGGTTCCATTTTTGCGCCAGTAATTGGCGATCCTGGTGATGGTGACTCGCCATCATGCGCCATTATCGACGAATACCACGAACATATAACCGACGCCCTGTATACCACGATGACAACAGGGATGGGGGCTCGTGAGCAACCCATTACGCTCATTATCACGACAGCAGGTTATGACATTACCTCGCCGTGTTATGAGAAGCGCGAACAGGTGGTGGAAATCCTACGCAAAACACGCAAGGGCGAAGAGAATGAGGGTATTTTCGGCGTTATCTATGGTCTTGATGATGATGATGACTGGACTCAACCAGAATCACTAATTAAAGCCAATCCCAATTACGGGATATCGGTAAAAGAAAATTTTCTTCGCGCAAAACAGTTACTGGCGATTTCGAACCCCAGTCAGACTAACAAGATTCTTACCAAGCATTTTAATCGCTGGGTAAGTGCAAAAACTGTCTTTTACGATTTACAGAAATGGATGGCTGCCGCTGACAAACGCCTGAAATTGTCTGATTTTGCCGATGAAGAATGTTGGCTGGGGATAGACCTCGCGTCAAAGGTCGATCTTAATGCCGTCATTCCTGTTTTTCGTCGTGATATTGAAGGCATTACCCATTTCTATTGCGTAGGGGCAATGTTCTGGGTGCCTGAAGACACAGTCTATTCTGTCGATCCCAAACTTAAGCATACCTCCGAACGTTATCAGTCCTTTGTGGGTCAGGGCGCTTTAATTCCAACTGATGGGGCAGAAGTTGATTATCGGCTGATTTTCGAGTCAATCCTGCAGTTACGTCAGAACGTGAAAATCGCCCAGTGCCCGATCGATCCTTATGGTGCCACTTCCTTACGCCATCTGCTTGAGGAAGAGGGACTGGAGCCCGTCGAAATTAGACAGAACTTCACACATATGAGCGACCCAATGAGAGAGATTGAAGCTGCACTGGCATCGGGTCGATTCCACCATGACGGAAATCCCATCATGAACTGGTGTATTCAGAACGTTGTAGGCCGCTATTTGCCGGGCAGCGACGATATTGTTCGCCCAACAAAGGAGGGGAAACAAAACAAGATTGATGGTGCGGTTGGTTTAATGATGGGCATAGGGCGTGCCATGCTGAACAGCTCAGTCATCAAATCTGTCTACGATGAGGAAGATATAGCGTGTTAATTGCAATTCTGAGTTTCATTATCGGCCTCGCCGGGGCTGTATTGATGTCTGCCGGCGCCTGGCTGTTTTGTCCCGCAGCGGGACTGATAACCGGTGGCATTATTTGCATGGTCTGGTCGTTTTTAATCGCCAGAACGGCGGTTGTCAGCGCTAAAAATGGGGGAGATGATGTTCATTCCCCAGATGTTTAGAGGACAAAAACGGTCTATATCAGGGGGCGGTTTCTGGGAAGCTATGCTGGGCGGCGTTAGTTCAAGCCAGAGCAAAGCTGGCATCATGATTACGCCTGAAACCGCGCTGGCACTTTCAGCTGTACGGGCCTGTGTCACCCTCCTGGCAGAGTCTGTCGCGCAGTTGCCTGTCGAACTTTATCGACGAGATAAAAATGGTGGACGGCAACGTGCGACAGACCACCCGATTTATGACCTGATTCACTCCCAGCCAAACAAAAAAGACACCTCATTCGAGTATTTTGAGCAGCAGCAGGGGTTGCTGGGGCTGGAGGGAAATTGCTACTCGATCATCGACCGCGATGGAAAAGGCTACCCGAAAGAGCTGATCCCGATTAGCCCGAAAAAGGTGATTGTCCTGAAGGGGCCGGATGGGATGCCGTATTACGAAATACCGGAAATCGGCGAAACTTTGCCAATGCGCATGATGCATCATGTGAAAGTGTTTTCACTGGATGGCTATATCGGCACCTCCCCCATTCAGACGAACGCCGACGTTCTTGGTCTGAATCTGGCCGTTGAGGAACATGCATCGGCGACATTCCGGCGCGGTACAACGATGAGCGGGGTGATAGAGCGTCCGAAAGAGGCCGCTACTATTAAAAGCCAGGATGCCATTGACCGCCTGCTGGCGAAATGGACCGAACGTCATTCCGGTATCCATAATATGTTCTCTGTGGCGTTGCTTCAGGAGGGCATGAGCTACAAACAACTGTCGCAGGATAACGAGAAAGCGCAGCTGCTACAGTCACGCCAGTGGGGTGTGGAAGAGGTTTGTCGCCTCTACAAAATCCCGCCGCATATGGTGCAAATGCTGGCAAAAGCGACCAACAACAACATCGAGCACCAGGGCCTGCAGTTCGTGATGTATACGCTGCTGGCATGGTTGAAGCGCCATGAAGGCGCTCTGCAGCGAGATTTGTTGTTGCCCAGCGAACGCCGTGACTTGTATATCGAATTCAATGTTTCCGGCTTACTGCGTGGCGACCAGAAATCGCGTTATGAGTCATATGCGCTTGGCCGCCAGTGGGGCTGGTTGTCGGTTAACGATATCCGGCGTATGGAGAACCTGCCGCCGATAGCCGGAGGTGAAAAATATCTGACGCCGCTGAATATGGTCGACAGCGCACAAATCATCCCTGGCGATAAAAAGCCGACGGCGCAGCAGATGTCAGAAATCAACACCATCCTGTCCCGATCCTGAATACCACCCGCAGCGCGGGCTTACCTGGTAAAAACCATGACAACGAAACAAATTAACCTTCCGCACCTTGCGGAGATGGTCTTTGGCGTGCCGCATTATGTGTCACGGCAGGCAATGGATGCTGTAAAAGCTGTATTGCTTCCTCGGATTCAGGGAACGGTGACTGACCCTGTCATTACGATGGTGCTAAATCCGAATGATACCAACGTCCCTGAGCAGGTCCAGCCATCCGGTGGTGTGGCCGTTATCCCATCTCACGGTTTACTGGTTCCTCGACGTGGACAAATTACACAGGCGTGTACAGAGCTAACCAGTTATGAGCGAATCCGCAGCCAGCTATATGCCGCATTAAACGATCCCTCAATTAGCGAAATTGTTCTGGATATTAATTCCGGTGGTGGTTTTGCATCAGGGTGTAAAGAACTGGCTGACTACATTTATCAATCGCGAGAAACCAAACCCATTACCGCGATTGTGAACTTTAATGCTTTTTCAGCAGCTTATTTTATCGCCTCTGCCTGTAGCAAAGTCGTTATCAGTCAGACCAGCGGTGTGGGGTCTATCGGGGTAATAATGGAACACCTGGATACTTCGAAGATGGAAGAAAATATCGGTGTGAAATTTACGTCTCTGTATCGTGGAGATAACAAAAATAACGGTACTTCGCATGAGCCGCTGAGTGAATCCTCTCTCGCGATGTACGGCAAGATGCTTGACGACATGTACCAGACATTCACTTCTTCAGTAGCTGAATATCGTGGTCTTGATTTACAGGCTGTTATTGATACGCAAGCAGGAGTTTTCTTCGGGGCTGACGCTATTTCAGCCGGTCTTGCTGATGAAATTTCTGACCCTCAGACGGCGATCAATGCTATCGCGGCAAAGTATAAGCAACCCCGTCAAAAAACCTCCATTCAGACGCAGGCAGCCGCGATGGACCTGCAAACCAAAATGTAACCCGACGCAAACGCGTCACTACCAGAAAGCAGCCTCCGGGCTGCTTTTTTTATACCTAAAAAAGAGAGAAATAAAATGCCACAGATTGAAGAATTGCGTCGTCAGCGTGCGGGTATCAACGAACAAGTTCAGGCCCTGGCAACCATTGAAGCGAACGGCGGTACGCTGACGGCAGAGCAGCTGACAGAATTTTCCGGCCTGCAGCAGCAGTTCACCGACATCAGCGCCAAAATGGAGCGCATGGAAGCGGCAGAACGTGCAGCCGCGGTCGTCGCGAAGCCTGTAAAAGCGACCCAGCATGGCCCGGCAGTTATCGTCAAATCAGAGCCGAAGCAATATACCGGTGCCGGGATGACCCGCCTGGTGATGTCTGTTGCAGCGGGGGCCGGTAATCTGCAGGACGCGGCAACGTTCGCCGCAGAGGAACTGAATGATTCGTCAGTATCGATGGCCATCTCAACCGCAGCGGCTTCTGGTGGCGTCCTGATCCCACAGAATCTGCACAGCGAAGTGATTGAGCTGCTGCGCGACCGTACTATCGTTCGTAAGCTGGGCGCCCGCTCTATCCCGCTGCCGAACGGCAATATGTCGCTGCCGCGTCTGGCCGGTGGTGCAACGGCAAGTTATACCGGTGAAAATAAGGATGCCACCGTATCCGAGTCGCGTTTTGATGACGTGAAACTGACGGCGAAAACCATGATTGCAATGGTGCCGATCTCCAATGCGCTGATTGGTCGTGCGGGGTTCAACGTCGAGCAACTGGTCCTGCAGGATATTCTGACCGCCATCTCCGTTCGTGAAGATAAAGCGTTTATGCGTGATGACGGTACCGGTGATACGCCGATTGGTATGAAGGCGCGCGCGACACAGTGGAATCGTCTGCTGCCGTGGGAGGCTGCGGCTGAAGTAAACCTGATTACGATCGATACGTATCTGGACTCCATTATGCTGATGGCGATGGACGGAAACTCCAACATGATTTCTTGTGGCTGGGGTATGTCGAACCGTACTTACATGAAACTGTTTGGCCTGCGTGACGGCAATGGCAACAAAGTTTACCCGGAAATGGCGCAGGGTATGCTGAAGGGGTATCCGATCCAGCGAACCAGCGCCATTCCGGCAAATCTCGGTGATGGCGGGAAGGAATCCGAAATTTATTTCGCTGACTTTAACGATGTAGTCATCGGCGAAGATGGCAATATGAAGGTCGATTTCTCCAAAGAGGCCTCTTACATCGACAGCGATGGCAAGCTGGTTTCCGCGTTCTCCCGCAATCAGTCATTGATCCGCGTAGTGACTGAACACGATATCGGTTTCCGCCATCCGGAAGGCCTGGTGCTGGGTACCGGCGTCTTGTTCTAACCCATCCATCCACAGTAAATAAGGCCCGCATATGCGGGCTTTTCTGTTTCAGAGGCAGGAGGTAATCAATGGCAGGTAAAACAACGAAATCCGCAGCAGGCAAAGATGAGACAACGACTGATGCATCCCTGGATGCTTCCGGCACGAGTGGGACTGCTGCTGAAGTGGCCAGCCGTAATACCGGTGACGACACCGTTGGTGCCGACGGTGGTAGCGGTGCTGAAGGCGGGGAAAGTGCATCGGGGAGCTATGCCGACACGCCCGTGGATGGCCCGGAAAATACCGGCACCAGTAATAGTAAAAGTGAGCCGCAGGCCCCAGCGGAGGTAAAAGTGCCAGAACGTAAAGCCGTCGTATTCCTCGGCCCATACCATCGCTATTCACGCGGTGATAAAGCCTGTTTTGACAGTCATTACGCGGACGAGTTGGTTTCTCGCGGCATTGCGGTATGGCCGAAAGATGCCAAACGCGCGATGACACCCAAACCGGGAGATAACGACTTTGATACTGACATTGGTTGAAGTGAAAACCCAGCTTCGCCTGGAGCTGGATTTCACGGAGCATGACGGCATGCTCACGCAGATGGTTAATGCCGCACAACGGAGCATCGAGCGTGATTATTACTGCAAGTTGGTCACCAGTGATGAAGAGCTGCAGGCGCTCCCGGAGACGGTACGCGGATTCATTGCTGATGAAGATATCAAGCTGGCCATCCAGTATCTGGTCAGTGATGCATATCTGAATGGCCATACCGGGCAATGGCTGGAAACTACGGCTGTGAAATATCTCCTTTTCCCTATTCAGGAGCATACCGTATGAGCCTGAAACCGGGAGAGATGAACTGTCGTATCGCGATCAGCTATATCCAGTCTGGACGAGGGCCGCTGGGTGAACCGCTACCGGAAACGCTGGTCGAGGTGGGAAAAGCCTGGGCGAAACCTGAACTGGTATCGGGGCGAAAGGTCCGAACGCAGGATCAGGAGCAGGTGGTGGAAACCCGGTTATTTACGGTTTATCCGGGAGTTCTGGTCGATTTGGACTGGAGAATCACGACGAAAGATCTGGTTTACACCGTCCGGAATATCGACCGCAAAACGGACCAGATCATCATTACGGGGGAGGCAGACGGGCGGCATGATAGAACTGGCGATTAAAACTGCGCTGGAGCGTATCACCGGCCTGAATGCTTACCCGCTACTGTTGCCGGATAACGAGCAGGAAGGCGTTACGTTTCAACGAATTTCAGACCCGGAGATGTACGCGGGAACACTGCGAACCGGACTCATTTCAGCGCGGTTTCAGGTGACAATTTACCGGATTGACGACTACACCGACCTCCTGCAGATGGACAAAAAAATCTGGTCTGAATGGAAAAATATCGTGCATGGCCAGCTGGAAAATATCCCGGTTCAGTTCATTGAACGCAGCGGCATCCGGCAGGACAAAACGACGTTGACGAACCGCCGCAGTCAGTACCGCTTGATCCGCGATTTCATCATTCACTACGCGGAGGATACGTCGTGATACGAATGGAAGTGAAAGGGCTGGATGAGCTGGAACGGCAGCTGATTGCCCTGGGAGAAAAAGTCGGTACGAAGATTTTGCGTGACGCTGGCCGGGAGGCGCTGAAGGTTGTTGAAGAGGACATGCGGCAGCATGCGGGCTTTGACGAAACGTCGACCGGGCAGCACATGCGGGATTCAATCAAAATCCGATCTTCTACCCGAAAGGCCAAAGGGAACGCGGTTGTAACGCTCCGTGTTGGCCCCAGCAAGCAACACTATATGAAGGCGCTGGCGCAGGAGTTCGGCACGGTTAAACAGGTTGCAGACCCCTTTATTCGACCCGCCCTGGATTACAACGTCCAGACAGTTTTACGCGTCCTGACCGTGGACGTTCGAAACGGTATTCAAAACAGGTAGCGACCGCTACCGATTCATATAAGAGAGAACAATCATGGCTGAGAATCAGACATCGCCTGAGTATGCAATGCTGCCGGCAGGCACGCTAACCAAATGGGGGAAACCCGGCGACGCGCTGGCGGCGCTGAAGGCGCTTGATAACTGTAAAGCGCTGGGTGCGATGGGCCAGACCGGCGGGTTCGTTGACTGCACCACGCTGAAGGATAAGCAAAAGCAGTCCATCAGCGATCTGCCGGATGGCCCGGAAAAATCTCTGGGGTTCATTGATGATCCTGCGAACGTGAGCTTTACGGCGTTACTTAATGCGGCAGAAGCCCGCGAGACTATTCAGCTTTATGTTGAGCTGCCGAACAAGCGTACCGCGACAATGCTGCTGGCACTATCTGGCTGGCAGATGAACGAAATCACCGCACCGGCGAGCGAGGTTATTCAGATCACCGTCCAGGGAAAACAGAACAAAATCACCTGGGGCACTGTTGCAGTTGGCGGCGAATAAGCAGCATTTCTATCCATAACAGACAGCCACCTCCGGGTGGCTTTTTATTTTTAAGGACGACCCGTGAAAGATAAAAATTATGACCTGTCCGCGCTTAAATCCGCGTTGCTTAAATCAGTCCCGACGGTAGTGAAAACCGAGTTGTTCGGCGCAACGGTCTATATCCGCCGCCTGACCGGGGATTACCTCATCAGCTACGAAGAGAAAATGGCTGAAACCGCAGAAGCTGGCGCAGTGCGAGAGGCATCGGAGCAAATAATCCAGATCGTCATCGATGCACTGGTTCAGCCAGATGGAACGGCCATTCCGGATGAGTTTAAACCCACGGTAGCCGAACTGCTGAAGGCCCATGAAAACCCCGAACTGCTGGCCGCAGTGGACAAAGTGAAGCTACACGCGATCGGCAAGCTGGAGGAAGCGGAAAAAAACTAAATGACTCGCCCTGGCTGGAGCTAATTTTCTGGCTGGCCGACCGCTGGGGCGAGCCTGACCCATCCAAAATTGCGGCACTTCCGGCAAACACCCTGTACCACTGGCGCGCCTACTTCCTGAAACAAGGTATTTTCAGCCGCCCTGGCGATGAAAATGCGCCTCCTCCCGAAACAACCCCAGCGCCATCTCGGACGAGTATTGATGATGAATGCGCGGCAGTCATGAGGGCATTAATGTAATGGCAGACGTCGCATCTTTAGCGGTCGGGCTGCACCTTAACGCAGCCAGTTTTAAATCCCAGCTTCTGGGCGCGTATGGCGATGCGGAGAACCAGTCAAAACGGTTTAACCGCAATGCCCAGGCGGACGCGAAAAAGACGGAGGACGCCTATAAGAAGGTTGGCCTGTCGATATCCGGGATGGCCAGCAGGCTGGCGGGGCTGGCTGGGGCTGGCCTCTCTGTCAGCACGATCATCACAACGTCCAGGCAGTACGGACAGGCATTATCAGACCTGCAGGCGATCACCGGCGCGACCGCCGGTGAAATGAAAGCGCTGGACCTGGCCGCGCAGGAAATGGGGCGCACAACAGAGTACAGCGCCAGCCAGGCCGCTGAGGCGCTCAAGCTGATGGCATCGGCTAAACCGGAGTTGCTAAAAACGTCCGATGGCTTACAGCAGGCGACTAACAGCGCCCTGACCCTGGCGCAGGCCGCAGGAACGACGCTCCCGGATGCGACAAAAACGCTGGCGTTGTCGTTAAACCAGTATGGTGCGAGCGCGCAGGAGGCCGATCGTTATATCAACGTTCTGGCCGCTGGCGCAAAGTATGGCTCATCCGAAATCACGGATACGGCAGCGGCGATTAAAAACGGCGGCGTTGCCGCTGCGCAGGCTGGTGTCGGCTTTGAGCAACTGAATGCGGCCATTCAGGTTCTGGCCGAGCGTGAAGTGAAGGGCGGAGAAGCGGGAACGGCGCTGCGTAACGTCATCCTGAATCTGGAAAAGGGAACAGATAAAACCCTCAAACCTTCGGTTGTTGGCCTGAGCCAGGCGCTCAATACGCTGGCAGGCAAGAACCTTTCAACGGCCCAGGCGGTGAAGCTGTTTGGTGTGGAAAACCTGAGTGCGGCCTCCATTCTCGTCCAGAATCGCTCAAAGGTTGATGAACTGACCGCCTCGTTGACCGGCACAAAAACGGCGCATGAGCAGGCGTCAATCAGGGTCAACAACCTGAACGGCGATCTGCTTGGGTTGAGCAGTGCGTTTGAAGGGATGGTGATTAAGATTGGTCAGAGCAGTAACGGCCCCCTTCGCAGCGGGATTCAGACCGCGACTGATGCGCTGAACGGCCTGGCGGATAACTTCAACACCGTCACCAGTATTGCGCTTTACAGCCTGATCCCGGTTCTGTCCACGAAGCTAACCGCAGGGCTTCGGGAAAATATCAGTGCCTGGCGGGAAAGCCAGGCGGCAGTAAAAGCGAGAGCGCTTGCCGATGCTGATATCGCTCGTAAAACACTGGATTCGACAGCCGCTATCCTGAAACAAAACGATGCCGAGTTTGGTCACTACCGGCAGATGGAGCGGACGGCTAAACAGTACGGGATGAATATCAGTTACCAGGACGAGTTTACCCGGCTTATCCGACAGGAAACTGAACAAACGAATCTGGCCAGCCAGGCGAAGTCTAAGCTGGCGGCAGCTAACCGGCAGGTGTCGATATCTGCCCGTGCGGCATCCGTTGCTGTAGGTCTGGCAAAAGGCGCGTTTAATTTAATTGGTGGCCCGTTCGGTGCCGCGATGCTGGCCGGTTCGGCCATTCTTTACTTTCATGAGAAAGCAAAAGAGGCGCGACAATCGGCCATTAATTTAAAAGACGCCGTAGTCGAAACCAGTGAAGCACTGATGCGCCTCTCTCTTAATCAGTTAAATGTGAAGCAGTTCGACCTGAATGATCAGTATGAAAATCAGGTTGTTCAGCGGAACCAGTTGATAAAAGAGATTCAGGATGCCGACAGCCGCCTCGACGGCCTCAAAAGCTTTGACCCCTTTGGCCAGCTGGATGGGGTGACAAAAGACCAGACGCGTGCGCGTGCGGACCTCGATAGCGTTAATGAGGGATTGCGCAAAACAGAGGAAAATATCAAGCGCGTCAGTGACGCAAAAACACTGGCTCAGCTTGGGCTATCCGGGAAAATAACGTCGCTGACTGACGATCTGAAAGGCGCGCTGAATAAGCCCGCCAAAGAGACCGGAGACGGGAATCCCTGGACCGGTGAGGGTGGTACCGGGAAAGGGAAGGGTGATAAAGCCAGGCTCGACCAGTTCAAAACGCTGCGGCAACAAATTGAAGAAGCCCATGCCTCCAGCCTGGCCAGGATTAACCTGCAGGAAAAAGACAGCAACAGGGAGTTGCGGGAAGCGGCGCAGAAAAACGGAGCCAGTGATGCTGATCTGCAGCGCGCGCTCTTAATGAATGCGGAGAACTACCAGAAGCAGCGACTGGATCTGGCCGCGCAGTATTCACCCGCACAGGAAAGCTTACGCAAGGAGCAGGAGGTCAGCCGGGACCTTTCCGGGCTTTTCAAAGCCCGTCTGCTTACGGAAAAAGAGTACCAGACTGCCCGGATAACGCTGGCCAGAGAGACCGCGAAAGAGCTTTTGCAGGCGAAGGCCGACGAAATCGCCGCTCCTGAACTGGATATCGCCGGTGACGTTGATCCCCTTGTCGCGTTGAGCAATCAGTTAGCTCAACGGCAGGCATTACTGCAGGCGTACTACCAGGGCAGTGCGATCAGCAAAGACCAGTACGAAATGCTGATGCAGAAAGCGTCAAAAGAATCCGCTGATGCACAGTATCAGACCTCGCTGGAGCTGTATCGCTCGCAGGGTGTATTTCAGAGCCTGGCCGTTGGGTTATTTGAGACGACGTATGAGCGTTCAACCAACTTTTTAACAAGTACGCTGACACGAACCCAAAGCTTCAAAGAAAACATGGTTGGCCTGTTCTCTTCCCTGACGCAGGCTGTCATTAAAAACCTGGTTGATATGGCTGCTCAGGCGCTGATCACTAGTTCGATCATGCAAACCATCATGGGCGTGGTCGGCATAGGGACCAGTATCGCAGGTGGGGCGGCTGGCGCTGGCTCAGGGACGGCAATTCAGAATGCAGGCAGTAACTTCCAGTTTAACGCCAAAGGTGGCGTCTACGATTCCCCTTCATTAAGCGCTTACAGCAACCAGGTCCACGACACTCCGCACTTCTTCGCCTTTGCTAAAGGCGCGGGCGTATTTGCCGAGGCGGGGCCAGAGGCCATTATGCCGCTGACGCGCGCCGGTGATGGCTCGCTGGGGGTGCGTGCGGTCGGCGGCGGACAGAACGCCAGTGCCACCGAAGGGCCAAAGGTCTGGATCTCTATCTCCGGTGATAAAACATCCACTGATAGCTCATCAGGTTTTGAGGAATTTGGTCAGCAAATTGGGTCATTCGTCGAGAAGAAATACCGCGAGCTGCAGGCGAAAGACATGCGTCCGGGTGGTGTTATCTGGAACGCCGTAAAAGGACAACGTTAATGGCCATTGAGATATTTACCTGGAGTCCCCGAGTCAACCCTACGCAAACCGTCGATTTCCGTGTCAGAGAGGCGAAATTTGGTGACGGTTATACGCAGGTATCAGGGGATGGATTAAATACCCGGTCACAGGAATGGGAACTGAATTTTGTCGGTACCGAGGATTATATCCGCCCGATAAAGCAGTTCCTGGACCGGCACAAAGGTACAAAGTCATTTCAGTGGACCCCGCCTCTTGAAGATGTGGGGCTTTTCCGCTGCAAGCAATATAAACCAGTACCGATGGGTGGGGGGAACTATTCCCTGTCGGCAACCTTTATTCAGGGATTTAAACCATGAGCCTTAATGCAAATTATCAGAAGCTTGAGCCAGGCGATTCAATTCAGTTTCTGGAAATTGATGGCCGTGCGTTCAACATGGATGAGGTCTTGTATTTCCACGGCTATAACGTTCCGCACTCAGCCGAGGAAATTATCGCCGCCGGTGGCGATGAATCAGAACTGCCTGCCAAAAGTATCTGGTGGCAGGGTACTGAATATAAAGCCTGGCCGTGCGAACTGGACGGTGTCGAATCCTCTACTACGGGCAGTGATGCACAGCCTACGCTCAGGGTGGGTAACGTAGAGGGGAAAATTACCGCACTGTGCCTGCATTACGACGATATGGCGATGGCGCGGGTCACTATCCGTGAGACGCAAAAGCAGTATCTGGATGCGCGCAACTTCCCTGACGGGAATCCCACTGCGGACCCGACGCAGGAAAAGCGGCAACTGTATTTTATCGACTCCAAAAGCCTCGAAACCGACGGCGAGGTGGAGTTCACTCTTTCCAGCGCGATGGATGTGCAGGGGATGATGATCCCCACCCGGCAATACCATTCGGTTTGCACCTGGTGTATCCGCAACAAATACCGTAGCGGCGATGGCTGCGATTATGCCGGTACAAAGTATTTCGATAAGAACAACAAACCGGTCGACGACCCGTCACGGGATGTCTGCAACGGGACGCTCACGGCGTGTAAATTGCGCTTTGGTGAAAACAACGAGCTACCGTTCGGAGGCTTCCCCGGAACCAGCCTTATCAGGAGCTAATATGCGACAGAAAACGATTAAGGCGATACAGACCCATGCTGCCGCTGACTACCCGCGCGAGGCCTGTGGACTGATCGCGCAGAAGGGCCGTGTTGAGCGCTATTTTCCGTGCCGGAATCTGGCCAGTGAGTCGAATGATAATTTCGTTCTGGCCCCGGAGGATTACGCAGAGGTTGAGGACTGGGGAACGATCATCGGTATTGTTCACAGTCATCCAGATGCGACCACGCAACCCAGCGAACTGGATAAGGCGCAGTGCGATGCCACGCAGCTGCCGTGGCATATTATCAGCTGGCCAGAGGGTGACCTTCGCACCATTCTCCCGCGTGGCGAGCAACCCCTCCTCGAACGACCGTTTGTGCTCGGTCATTACGATTGCTGGGGGCTGGTGATGAGCTATTTCCGGCAGACCCACGGCATCGAGCTGCACGATTACCGCGTTGATTATCCCTGGTGGGAGAACGACTATCCCGAAAATTTTTACCATGATTGCTGGTATGAATGCGGATTCCGTGAATTTGATGGCCCGCCGCAGCCTGGTGACATGGTGATCATGCAGGTGCAGGCCGATAAATGGAACCACGCCGGGATTTTACTGGAAGGAAATATGTTGCTGCATCACCTGTATGGCCATCTCAGCCAGCGGGTGCCGTATGGTGGATATTATCTCGACAGGACAATGAAAATAGTTCGTTATCATTCACTGTGTTAATCTTTGCCGGTTTTATATTTAAAGCAAGAGATAATTCAATGAAAAAAATAGCTCTGGTATTGACGGTTTTGACTCTGTCAGGATGTGCTCGTCCATACGGACAGGCAGAAAAAATTCTAAACCAAGAAATAGTTACACCCAAAAGTGATACACAGCAAACAAAAATTACGGTAACAAGGAATAAACAATTTATCGGTGGTGGCAGTGGTGGTATGTGTAAATTTCTTGTTGCTATAGATGATAAAGATGTTGCTCTTTTAAGACAAAATCAATTTGTTACAGCTTACCTGGCTAATGGCCCTCATAAGCTTCGTGTAAGTAATGAATGCAATGTTTTAAGCTTGGGAATGAGAAAGACTCTTGATTTAGTTGCGGACGGCACCCCACAAGAATATTTGACGGAAGTAGGTTTTTGGGGGCAATACAGGATGTGGAAAGTTAAGTAGTAATTCCATGTGAAATCAAAAGGCCGTATTAACGGCCTTTTGTATTTGGAGTGTTTTATGCAAGAAGTGATGACGCGAATTGAATTGAGCGGGCCACTAGGTAAAAGATTTGGGAAAATTCATCATCGGCTGATTTCCTGCATCCATGAGGCGGGAGAGGCGCTGGCGAAAACGATACCAGGGTTCGAAAAATTCATGATATCCAGCGAGGAACGCGGATTAACCTATGCTGTATTTAAAGGTGAAAAAAATCTCGGTGTTGATGATTTGATTTTCCCTGTCTCCGGGGAGGTGATTCGTATTGTTCCCGTTATTATTGGAAGTAAAAAAGCAGGTATTCTTCAAACCATTTTAGGTGCCGTTCTTGTTGTAGCAGGTGTGCTTGTGACGGGGCTGTCCTATGGGTGGGCTGCTCCAGTGGGGCAAGCGATGGTTGGTATGGGTATGGGGATGGCGCTAGGGGGCGTTGTCCAAATGCTATCCCCACAACCCGCAGGCCTGGCCCGTAAAGAATCCCCGGATAACAAAGCCAGTTATGCTTTTGGTGGCGTGACCAATACCGCTTCACAGGGTTATCCGGTTGGTCTTCTCTATGGTAAACGGCGAATTGGCGGAGCAATTATTTCCGCCGGTATTTATGTCGAAGACCAGCAATAAGTAATCAGTCAGTAATCTCTTCTAATTCAGGCCACCTTGCGGTGGCTTTTTTTATGGGCGCGATATGGCAAATAACATAATTAAAGGGCGCAAGGGTGGCGGCTCCAGCCAGCGTACACCGACGGAACAGCCAGACGATTTACAGTCTGTAGCAAAAGCCAAAATTCTTATCGCATTAGGTGAGGGGGAATTTGCGGGAGGGTTAACGGGTAAAGAGATTTATCTTGACGGCACTCCACTTGAAAATGCGGATGGTTCTGAAAACTTCCCAGGGGTTGTGTGGGAATTTCGCCCCGGCACGCAGGCCCAGACATATATCCAGGGTATTCCCGGAACGGAAAATGAAATAAACGTAGGCACAGAAGTATCCAGTGTTACAGCCTGGACTCATACGTTTACTAATACCCAGCTTTCTGCCGTTCGTATTCGCCTGAAATGGCCGTCCCTGATGAAGCAGGAAGACGATGGTGATGTAGTAGGGAATACCGTCAAATATGCGCTGGATCTGCAGACGGATGGCGGTGCCTGGCAGACCGTACTGGAAACAGCGGTCACAGGCAAAACCACCTCCGGCTATGAGCGAAGCCACCGTATCGACCTGCCGCAGGCGGGCAGCACCTGGACCCTGCGCCTGCGGAAAATTACGCCTGACGCCAATAGCGTCAAAATTGGCGATGTGATGACGCTGCAGAGCTATACCGAAGTGATTGATGCGAAGCTGCGTTATCCTCATACAGCCCTGCTTTATGTCGAGTTCGATTCCAGGCTGTTCAATGGTTCGATCCCCCAGATTTCCTGCGAGCCGCGCGGGCGTGTCGTCCGCGTACCGGATAACTACAACCCCGATACGCGTGAATACACCGGCACGTGGACCGGCGGGTTTAAATGGGCGTGGACGGATAACCCGGCCTGGATTTATTACGATATCGTTGTCGAGGAACGCTTTGGTCTCGGTAACCGGCTGACCAGCGCTAATATCTCAAAATGGACGCTATACCAGATTGCACAGTACTGCGACCAGTTGGTTCCGGATGGACGAGGGGGCGACGGTACGGAGCCTCGTTATCTCTGTAACGTTTATGTCCAGGAACGCAATGACGCCTATACCGTGCTGCGCGATTTCGCGGCTATTTTCCGGGGGATGACCTGCTGGAGTGGCGAGCAGATTGTTGTGCAGGCTGATATGCCGCGCGATGTTGATTTCAACTATACGCGCGCGAATATTATCGGTAGTCCTCGTTATTCCAGCAGTACCAGTAAAGCCCGATACACCAATGCACTGGTATCGTGGTCTGATCCGGATAATGCGTATGCTGATGCGATGGAGCCGTCCTTTATCCCGGAACTGGTTTCCCGCTACAGCTTTAACCAGCTGGAAGTGACAGCCGTCGGGTGTACGCGGCAGAGTGAAGCCCATCGTAAAGGGTTATGGGGCATTCTGACCAACAACAAAGATCGCATGGTCGAAATTGATGTCGGTCTGGACGGCAAAATTCCGCAGCCGGGTTACATCATCGCGCTGGGCGACGAACGTCTGGCCGGGCGAGTTAATGGCGGTCGTATCAGCGCGGTGAATGGTCGGGTAATCACGCTTGACCGGAATATCGATGCAAAAGAAGGTGATCGCCTGCATTTGAATCTGCCATCGGGGATTTCCCAGGCCCGGACCATTCAGTCGGTGAATGGTAACCGGCAGGTGACGGTCACCACGGCATACAGCGAGACACCAGAGGCGGAATGTGTCTGGATCGTCGAATATACCGATTTGGTGGCGCAGCAGTATCGCGTCATTGGCGTAAAGGACAATAATAACGCCACGTTTACCATCACCGGCGTGGCCCACGACCCGGATAAATTCCCGCGAATTGATACCGGCGCGATCATCGACCAGCGCCCGATTAGCGTTATTCCGCCAGGCAACCAGGCACCGCCTGATGGCATCCTTTTGTCGTCCTTCTCCGTAGTGAATCAGGGTATCAGCGTCGAAACCCTGCAGGCCAGTTGGGATGCGGTGAAAAACGCTATCGCCTATGAGGCGCAGTGGCGTCGAAATGACGGCAACTGGATTAATGTGCCGCGCAGCTCGACCACCTCGTTTGAAGTCAGCGGCATTTATGCCGGTCGTTATCTGGCTCGTGTCCGCGCAATTAACGCTGCAGAGGTATCGAGCGGCTGGGCCTATTCGGAAGAGAAAACCCTGACCGGGAAAGTCGGCGAGCTGCTGTCGCCGTTGGCACTGACGACCGCTTCATTGACCGCCGGTATCGAGATCCGCTGGGAGTTCCCTGAAGGCGCAGAGGATACCCAACGAACCGAACTGCAGTACAGCCCGGACCAGAGCGGAAATGGTGCGATGCCATTGACCGATTTAGCTTACCCTGGCAAAAAGTATCAGCAAATGGGCCTGCAGATCGCCACGCAGTTCTGGTACCGCGCACGGCTGGTAGACCGTCTGGGTAATGCCTCTCCGTGGACCGGTTGGGTACAGGGAATATCCAGCGATAATGTCGATGATTACTACCAGCAGCTCGATGATGCGCTTAAAGACTCGGATACCTATGAAGAACTGAATAAGGGTATCCAGGACAACAGCGCCGCCGCTGATGCCGCACAGAAGGCCGCCGATGAAGCGAAGGGTGTCGCTGAAGGGGCAGTAGCGACAAATACAGAGCAGCAGAAGCGGATCGACGAGCAGGCGAAGGATATCGCTCAGAACGTCAATGACATCAACAACGCGGCCAAAGCCGGTGTTGAAAACGCGAATAAGCTGGCTCAGGAAATTCTTGATCGCCAGGTGGGTGATTTGACCACGGCCAATAAGGCTGCAAGCGATGTTGCTAACGCCATCAAGAAGGCCGAGACGGACGATGCTGACGTTGCGAAGAATGCCGCAGACAATCTGCTGAATACGAAGAGCGAAGTCGACTCGCAGATCAGTACGATAAACACCACCATGCAGGATGGTTTCGACAGTCTGGCTCAGCAGATGGCATCTATTTCTGCCGGTACCGGCGAGCAGTTCGACAGCCTGAAAATCTGGTACTTCGATAAAGGTGCAGAAGGCTGGGCCGAGGATGACGCCAACACGAAGCTGCTGCCCGTTGACCCTGATGGATGGGTTTATCCGGCAGGCGCGTCGTCTACCATGCGCTCACCGAACCCGCTGGCGATAGATGGCCAGTCGTACAAGTACATGCGCCTGCGTATAAAGCGCGTCGGTAATCCGAACTGGAACGGCAAACTGTTCTGGATCGGCGTCAACGAAACCGGCTGGTCGACTCAGCGCACGCTGAATATCCCAGAACCTGAATTCGACCCGTCCACCGGCGTGACCGTTATTTCGATTCAGGACATTGCCTGGGCGACCTCTGAGACCGTTCGTCGTCTGCGTTTTGATTTTTCCACGAACCAGACCGCTGCAAATTACTACATGGTTGACTGGCTGGCCGTGGGCCGTCCGACACCGGGCGCATCTCAGGCACAGATACAGGACCTGAAGAGTGCCATGACTACCGCCGATGCTGCTGAAGCACTGGAACGCAGTCAGCTGGCCGCGCAGCTCTGTGGGAACTACGAAGGCACGGACCCGAACAAGCTCGTCACCGGTATCATGTACAACGAACGTGTGGCCCGCGTTACCGCAGAGCAGGCTATCGCTGCCGACGTCACCACGCTGCGCACTGACTTCAACAGCAACAAGGCCGCCGTTACTCAGCGCCTTGACACGCTGACCTCAGAGAACCAGGCGCAGGCGCAATCCCTGACTCAGCTGCAATCTGGGCTGACTGATGCCAACGGCAAGATCGGTGCGAACTCGACGGCTATTAACCAGCTCAAGACCGATGTCACCGCTATTGACGGACGCGTTACCGCGAACAGTCAGCTGCTTACCGGCCTGCAAAGCGATCTGAATAATATCCGTGTTGGTGGCACTAACCTGATCCCTAATTCCGGTACTCTGGTCGGTGTGAGTGGCGTGGTGTCTGGTCAGACGTACAAAGGCAATGCGATTAAGCGTCTGGCGATCGCTGCTGCGTCATCGGCGCAGTATGACCAGCTAGAGTTCATTCTTGATGCACCGGTTGACGGCACGGAAGCTGTTATCAGCTTCTATGCGAAGGCCAGTAACGTCGACAGCAATCAGATTTACACCTACCTCTACAATCCGAACGCGACGCTAACCGCCGTCAGCAATCAGGGCAAGAAAGGTAGTTGGTCAGCAGGTGGCGATGGCTCCATGACCATCGATCTCACGACCGACTGGGTACGTTATTGGGTTAAGTACACTCGCAAAGCGGGCCAGACTGGCTCTCAGCGCGTTATCTTCGGTCGTCTGCAAAAAGGCTTGAAAGATAAAGAGGTGTTCATCAGCTCGCCTAAATTCGAATACGGCACCGTGCCGACCGAATGGAGCGAAGCACCGGCGGACAATGCCAGCGCGACCGCATTGCAGGCGCTGACCACGCGCGTCACAGCGGCAGAAGGCAGTATCACGTCTAACAGCCAGGCCATCACCCAGCTGAAAGGCGATCTTTCCACCGTACAGGGCCAACTGGCAAACAAGGCTGAAGCCAGCGCGTTGCAGCAGCTGCAAACGACCGTCTCCCAGCAGGGCCAGACTCTGGCCTCTCAGGGGTCTGCAATCACCGATATTCAGAACAACCTGCAGAACGGCAAGAAGGGTTACTGGCTGCTGAAGGTGTTCGATATCAAGAAAGCCGATGGCTCGTATATCCCGTCCCTGGCTGACCTCAACGGTGTCCCGCCGCTGAGTGTGTCGGAAATGGTCGATGCGACCCGTCTGGACTTTCTGTCTTACGGCGATTACAAGTTTATCTACGTCAAAGCGCTGGCCTATGTGACAGCAGACAAGACGATCTCTCTTAACCCTGGCGCGCGTATTGCTGACGACACTGCTCGTTTGTATATCAACGGCACGAGTGTCACGACGATGGGTCCGGCGCTGGTTAAGTTCGACATTCAGCTTAAAAAAGGCTGGAACACGGTTGAGTTCGTCACCATGAACTGGACCGGACAGTCGTACCTGAACTTCGGGCTGAAAATCTCCGCCAACGTTGACCAGATGTTCAGCGGGGCCGGTCAACTGGCAGCGGCCTCTGCCTCGCAGGTCTTGTCCTCCCAGGTCGAGCAGACCGCCGGGAAAGTCGATGCAAACAGCAGCGCGATCACGCAACTGAACAACAGTGTTCAGGGCATCAATACCACGCTGAACAGCAAGGCTGATGCCTCTGCGTTGCAGGCGCTGACTACGCGGGTCACCACGGCTGAAGGCAAAATCACGTCGCAAGGGTCAGCCCTCACTCAGCTGACGAATGACCTGTCGACCGCTAACGGCAAAATCACCGCGAATGCCAACGCCATTACCGGGCTGACCACCCGTGTCACAGCAGCAGAGGGCAAGATTGATTCGCAGGCGCAGTCCATCACCTCGATCAGCTCATCCATCAAAGGGAGCCAGTCTCAGGCCGCTAACCTGATCCCGAATCCGACCTTTGACCCGGCGTACAGCCAGATGGGACTTCCCGTTGTGGCGACATCGTCCGAAGGTGTTCCGGCTGGATGTCCGTTCGGCTATGCGGCTAAGCTGGCGGCCCGTGACCACCACATCCAGATCAATAACATCCCGTGCCATCTTGGGCAGGTGTTTGAGTTCTCCGTGCTGGTCGCATGTGGCGCGGGTAACGCATCATTCAGCCATTATCTCGGCACCGCCGATAACCCGACAATGGGGGTTAACTCCCCGCTGGCGACGGGGGGTCTCGTGACCGCCGCAACCGGCGCTCAGTGGACCCGTACCATCTGGCGTTATAAGGTTCCGGCGACCCATGCAGCGCGCGGTTACTTCCGCCCATTCCTGCAGATCGGACAGTCAGCTCCGTTTGGCACAATCTGGTATGTCACGGACTGGAGTGTGCGCGATGTCACTGCGGCGGCGGCGGCGCTTGACGTCGCCAATGCTAATGCATCGGCAATCACCCAGCTGTCTACCCGCGTTACTTCGGCTGAAGGGAAAATAACCTCTCAGGGCAGCGCGCTGACTCAGCTGACTAACAATCTGAGCAACACGGATGCGTCAATCGATGCGGCTGGCAAAATCCCTGGCAACCTGCTGGCGAACAACTCCTTTGAACGCGGCCAGGCCGCATTTAACGGATGGAACGCGCTTTCAACTGTCATGACCGCACAGGTACCGCACTTCGGGAAGAACGTGCTGAAGATGGCATCGGGTGGCGCTGCTGGCATCGGGCAGGATGTGGTTATTATAAAGGGTCACCGGTATCGCTTCGGTGTGTGGGCCAAGCAGGATAACGGAACGGCCATCCAGGATGCAGGCAACACGAAATTCCGTATCGCTGATTCTGCTGGTCTGCTTATCGGCACCAACTACGGGCCATTCACCAGCACATGGCAACATGTTTTCATGGACTGGACAGCGACGAAAGACACGACCGCGGCCTTCCAGTTGACAACGTGGCTTTCTGCTGGCGCGATGTACTTTGATGATGTTTATGTCGTGGATATCACTAATGATACGCAGATCCAGGCGAACGCCGACGCCATCACCACACTGAACACCAAAGTGACGCAACAGGGTAACGACATCACGTCGCAGGGCAACGCCATGACCTCGTTGACAAACTCCCTGAACACCCTGCGCTATGCAAACAGCAACCCGTGGTTTGACGGGTCGCTCGAAAGCTATGCGAATAACCAGCAGCTGTCCGGCGCGAACTGCTTCGTCACCGAATCTTACAAACTGGCCGGCTACCGTTCCCTGCAATGTCGCCGTGCTGATGGCGAGACCGGAAACAGCGACAAGACCATCGGCGTCCGCACGACTATCCGTGAAACTGCTGTCTACCGTTTTGAACTGTGGGCGATGATGCCAGAAAGTGAGACGCCGCCAACCGGCTGGACGACCGCTGTCGGTATCAATGTGCAGGACCGGTCCGGTAACAACGCATGGAACATCGCTGTCAACATTACCGAAGCCGGTCTGACCGCTGGCGGCGGTCGGGATAAGTGGGTCAAGTTTACCGGGAAAGCCGCTATGACCGGCGGCAAAACGCGCGGAGTGGTGTGGATCTCGACACGTGGCGTGTCGGGTGGTCCGGGCTATTCCATTTATCTGGATGAAGTGGTTATCACGGATATCTCCGACGCGAACGCGGCGCAGGTAACCGCAGATGCGAATGCCTCAGCTATCACCGGCCTGACAACGCGAGTCAGCAACGCCGAAGGGAAAATCACCTCTCAGGGCGATGCGATTACGAAGCTGGCGAATGACGTCAGTATGATGGATGGCAAAGTGAGCCAGAAAGCGGATGCGTCAGCGGTGAACGCTCTGGCTACGCGGGTCACAGCTGCGGAGGGCAGCATTACTTCACAGGGGCAGGCGATCACTCAACTCAGTAACAGTATCGATGCCGCACGTAGCACAGGAGAAAACCTCGTTCAGAACTTCGACTTTGCGCAGGGAGAGACGGCGTACAACTTCCAGCGGAATCAGGGAACGACTGGCAGCATGGTGAACATCGGTGCATTTGGCGATGGCAAGCCGGGTGCGCAGATGGTTCGCGTTAACGGCACCTCTCCGGGGTTGTTCGCGAATAATAAAAAGCCCGTCCCCGTCGATAGCCGCCGCAAATACCGGTACGTCGTGAAGGCAAAAGGCGTGTCTGGTGCGATGAACATGCTGCTGCGCCGCTGGAACTATAACGGCAGCACTGAAGGTGCTTATGAGGACAAGAACAATACGCTGACAAACGACTGGCAGGTCATCACATGGGAACCGAACCTGACACAGGCAAGCGGCGTCGATGGTGTGTCGTTCGGTATCTATTGCCATCCGGCCAACGCGGAGATCTGGATAGACTCGTTCCGGGTTTATGACATCACTGACGAAGTCAATATCAAAGCCACCTCTGACGCCCTGCAGGTGCTGACCAATACCGTTACACAGCAAGGCAGTCAGATCACGGCACAGTCAAACGCGCTGACTCAGCTGTCCTCGTCACTGAATAACGACGCGGCAGCGATAGCGACAAGTCCGGGGAACCTGCTGGTTAACCCAGGCTTTGAGCGAGGCACCGCGCTGTGGTCTGGCTGGAATAACTATGTTGACGTTTACGCGGCAACCAACCCGCGAACCGGGGCGAATATTCTGCGCGGTAAGGCTGGCGGTATCACTGCACTCGGTCAGAACATCATCGGCGTGACAAAGGATCGCACCTATCGATTTGGCGGCTTCGTTCGTCGTAATGCTGACATGACGATTGGGGCTACCGGGAACAATAAATTCCGGCTGGGTAATGCGGATACAGGTGCCGGTCCCATCTCAGAGCTGAACTTCAGCCAGTCAAACATTGCTACCGCATGGACGTTGTTAACGAAGGACTGGAAAGCGACGGCAGATATGAGCGTCGCATTCTCGGTTAACTTCCTGCTGACTGCAGGCGAGATTTACTTTGATGACGTGTTCTTTGTTGATGTGACCGACTCACTGACCACTGAAGGAAACGCGACGGCCATTAACAGCCTGACTACCCGTGTCACCAACGCAGAAGGCAAGATCACCGCGAACACCACGGCGATCAGCAACATGACTTCTCGTGTCGGGAACGCGGAATCGGCCATTGATGGCCTGAACGAAACGACGGCGGCAAACGGGCTGGCGATGGCTAATGGCTTTCAGCAGCTGCGCGCGCAGGTGGGCGACGTTCAGTCGTCAATCACCACAACAAGCAAGGCTCTCGCCGATCTGGAGAAATCAACCACTGAGCAGGTCACAACCCTGACCTCGCGCGTTGGTGATATGTCTGCGACCGTTCAGCAGACGGCGTCGACCGTGGCAGACCTGAACGGCAAGCTGGGGGCGCAGTGGGGCGTGAAGGTTAATACCTCTAACGGTGGTACGAACTATGTTGCGGGTATCCAGCTGGGTATTAACGGCAGCGGGCAATCACAGTTTCTGGTGCAGGCAGACCAGTTCGGCGTTTATGTGCCTAACGGAGACAAAAACAACCTGGTCTTCGGTACTGACGGGAACGGCGCTTATATGCAGCAGGCGATGGCGCGCAACCTGGTTATTGATTTTGCCCAGATCACTAACAACATCCAGTCTACAAACTATGTAGACGGTTCTCAGGGTTGGGCTATCAACAAGAGCGGTGGTGCGCAGTTCAACAATGCGATATTCCGTGGCCATATCGAGGCGAGCAGCGGAACGTTCAAAGGAACCCTGGAAGCGCAAAACTTTATTGGTGATATCGCTGTTGCTCGTCGTTACGACGACATGACATTTCGCCGTAACAACACAGTGACAAGAAATGGGGCATATCAGAATCGAGGATACGGGATGACGATTGTCCTGTCCTGTACGCTGATTTATCAGCTTCTCGGCGCTGGCAATGCGTCGCAAAGTTACTATGTCGACATCACGTTTAATATCGGCGGCCAGGAAGTAACCCGCCGTTTCTTCGCTAACGGCAACATGTCCACTCCAGGCAATTATGCACAAGAGTTCCGTTTTGCGGCGAACCTTGCGGCTGATTATAACAATGTCAGCTTCTTCGTCAGAGCTTCGGGGCGTGATACAGGCTGGGATTATCAGTGCTCGATAGAGAACATTACCGCGACCGCATTCCGTACCAATAGCAACAGTTTTAGTTAAAGGAGACTGGCCAGAAATGGCCCGAAATCAAATGGCGAACATTAGCGATCAACTGGCTGCAGATATTCATACTGCGTTCAGCAAATACTATACGGACCTGACGAACCAGGACCAGATTTTCTTCGGCGTTGGGGATGTCATCATCACTCGCCAGGATGGGACGAAAGCAACCATCCGCTCATGGGGGAAAGTCATCGGAGTTGTCGACACAGCAGCTCAGCGCGGTACGACTAACACCTTCACTCAGATAAACACCTTTAGCGCCGGTATCAACATGAGCGGTGATAACGCCATGATTGTGCTGGGCAAGAATAACGACCTCGCGCTCATGAAGAAGACCGGCCAGTCCGGGACAATCGCCGTGGGGCTGTCTACAGCGTTCAGGGTACAGCGCAGTAACAAAGCCACCTTATCCCCTGCCGACACGTTCACGGACCTGATGAGCATCGGCACGGACGGTAGAGCGACGTTTTACGGGCCGATGACCGTGAACGGCAATATTGCTATGGCGAACTACAAAATCACGTTGACCGGTCTGGAGCTGACCAGTGCGACGCCGTATGTCGATTTTCATTTCGGGAACAGCACGGCGGATTACACCGCACGCATTATCGCCACTGCAGCAGACCAGCTGACTATCACCGGCTCACACCTGAGAATCGAGCGTGACTTCAGATCGCAGGGTACTGCGATGAGCGTTGGGGATATGCTGACCGACAAAGGAGGCTATAAGGGGGACGTCGGAATCCTTCAGTCAGGCTCCGCCCTACGCTGTCGCATGAACGGACGCGGAGCACACAGTGATGCCTCTGGCGCGTGGGCTGGTTTTTATATGGAGGAGGAGGTCGGTACCGAGCACCGCATGGTATTCATGATGGATGGATTCGGTAAGAACGTGACAATGATATTCAGGCCAGATCGCTCGCTTGAAGTGGACACCATCCGCCTAAATAACGGGCGAACCAAATGCTGGACTGGTATTGAAGCGAACTACCTTGAGATCTATGTTGACGGGTCGGCGCGTGGTGTGAACTTCTTTAACTCCGATATTCGGCTGAAGGAAGATATCAGTGATGCGGTTCCTGGAGCGGCTGCCAACGTGATAAAGCAGCTGCGGCCGGTTTCTTACAAGTTCAAAAATACGGAATACTCAGTCGGCAAGACATACAGCTTTGGGATTCTGGCACAGGAGGCGGAGAAGGTTATACCGGACCTGATTCAGACGATGAGTGATGACACGAAGTCTATCGATCCACTGGCGGCGATTGGTCTACTGCTGGCACATAACAAGGAGTTGGAAGCACGAGTGTCGGCATTGGAAGAAAAATCACATAACTAATTTAAGTCGACTGGTGGTCATCCAGCCAAACAACGATGGTTGATTAATAGCTCGCTCTGTGGGTGTTAAAGAATTTGTGAAAAATCACTTAGCGCGAGTCTGCTAGGAGCGAACAGCGGACATGTGATGTTTAGAAACCGCTCTATTTACAGTTACACAATAAAGTAAAGATGATTAATTCCGATCTAACTTACTTCGTAACTGGATATTTTTTTCAGCATGTGCTCTTTCGCCCAGATTGAAAACCACGATTTGTACTGAGCGAGTGCAATCATCACGGCAGAGACTGGCACAGGGGCTACCTGATGTTGTTTATCCCCAGAAGTGGGGATAAGGATGTGGGTAATGGACAGAAAGTGCTGTCTGTCCAATCCGCCTGGGATTTATACTCACAGCCATTATTATCACAGAAAGATAAGGGATAGCAGATGGCGGTTGAGTGGGTGGAGGTGGCTGATAGTGCCGTTAAAATCGGGCTGGGGGCGTTAATCACCATTGTTGGAGGTTGGATCACACTTAAATTAACACACCGCCATGAAATCAGGAAAGAAGCAGTGGCTCAAAGAATGCGGGATATAGATAAGAAAACAGACCGCTATATAGATTTCCTTTCTTCATCGCAATTGCTAATGCAAAAGTATCTTTATGAATCATGCGACCCGTGTGGTGAGGATTATACAGATTATATGCGGTTGCATAATATTGTGAGCCTCACATCCTCATCAGAATTGCGAGTCTATGCTTTTGATACTCAGGCAAAGGTATCGCAGTTTATTCTGCTAAGAAAACCTAATGATGATATAGATTTATATCGTAATCCTGCAAGAAATTCCGTTTCTGTGCTTCAGGGGATGGTGAGTGCTGAATTGCTTCAGGATAAAACAGCACTTCAGGGCAAACCACATTCATGGTGGGCGTTCTGGGAGAGGTAAGGCAGAACATGTAGACAGAATAACCAGGATGTTTAATAGTACGCTGGAACTAGATAAGGGGCGGTATATGCCGGCCTTTCTCTACTGGCCGCGCAACTGAAATAAACTAGCACTGGAAAGAATTTTCTTAATGTAGATAATGGACTCTGCTATGACAAAGGTCAATGATAACACTGGGATAAATGAAATGCTTGAGTGGTTAAACACACATGTAGGCACTGACTGGGCAACTTATCAGGGCTGGATTCTGGGTATTGCAGGCGTTGGTGTGAGCCTATACGGGTTATGTCGTGCAACACCAATTTTAAAACAAAAAACAAATAATATAAGGGTTAAGCAAAAAGTAAAGAACATTCAGGGTGATTTGAATCTGGCTGGGCGTGACATAAACACTACAACAAATAACCATTACGCAGGAGTAGATGAAAATACAGAACTACTAAAAAAAAAGAGGACGCATGATTTAAACATAATTGAAGAAATACTGACATTGTTACCATACGAAGAAACCATTGACCAGGTTGAACGTAGTTATATCGTCGGGATGTTATATCAATTTTCTCGTGATTTGGAAGATGCAGAGAAATATGCAGGAGAGAAATACAGTCTCTTTAATACCTCAGTCAATAATTCTAAGAATTTACTTATTGAGTCTGTGAAGACGTTTAATTGTTGTATTAACGATTTTCTTTCTGTTGACCACCCGGATAGAACCCCTCTCCGATTAGATTTACCCTATGACTGGAGGAACAATGGGGGGGAGAGTGAAAAAACATATCGCAGACTTCAGAATAATATGCGGGAAATGTCTGGGATATTGATTGAACGCTACAGGGATTTTGTATTAACATTTAAACAACATGACTTTATTACGGATAAATTATAAGGGCATTCTAATGGGTTCGATGAAAAAATGGGCAATGATTCGCGTAGAAAGTGAGCGTGAGGAATGGATTCGGGCGCGACTCTCCAGTCCCGATCTTGAGGAGGATTCAGAGGAATGGCAGTTACTGGAGAAAGAGTATGATGATTATCAACAACTTATAGAAGATGAGGCCTATAACGAGTATGAGGAGCAAAAATGGTTAGAGGAAAATCCGCATACAACAATTTTTGATACTTCAATTTCTTTATTAAAAGAAATTGAAGAAGAGGGAAAAATCCATAAAAATGAAACATTCATTAAAATGCAGATTTCATATAGTATTACCATTATGGAGAGTTGTCTTAGTGAAATGATAAAAAGTGTTGTAGCATCACATGAAATATATATGTCTAATGCTATTAAAAATATTGATGAATTAAAAGGGAAAAACATACCACTGAGTGATTTGCTTAATAAGCAAAACACTCCAGAAAAATATGTGCAGGAATACTTGTCAGGTTTGCTCTATCATAAAATATCTAAAATATTCGAAGTGTATAAAGCTATACTACAACCGGGCAAACGTATCCATGTAGATATGTCTGACGTTATTAAATTGACTCGCCGCAGACATGATATAGTTCATCGCAATGGTAAAACTGTAAATGGCGATGCCATTTTGTTCGAATATAAAGACCTTGAAAGTACATTTTCTATTGTTAAGAGATTTCTCATTAGCATGAAAGAAATAATAAGTGATGCGATTGAATATCACGAGAATGAGCAAAAAAAAATCATAGATGATTTCTGAATATTTACAGGAAAGTCAGAGTGCTTAAAGCGGCTCTGATATTACTTAGAGATGTGAGGTCGTCAGTAGTTCTGCAACCGTAGGCGGTCATCAAGGGTGGATCGCATCAGCATTTCGCGCAGTTGCAGATGAAAGAATGTTAGTAATGGACAGAATAACCTGAACAACCAAAGAGCGCGCAGTTTCATGCCAAAAAATAAACACCTGAACGTCTGCTCCTGGTGTAAGTATCCCGATAAACCGGACCATTCACTTTTAGAGATCTTCCGGCATACTGATTATGTCCCCGGAGGAGATCGCCATGCGCAAGGCACGATTCACCGAACACCAGATCATCGCCGTTCTGAAGTCCGTCGAAGCCGGACGCACCGTTAAGGATGTCTGCCGCGAGGTCGGGATCTCTGAGGCCTCGTACTACAACTGGAAAGCGAAGTTCGGCGGTATGGAAGCCTCCGATATCAAAAAGATGAAAGACCTCGAGGATGAAAACCGCCGGCTGAAACAGATGTTCGCGGACCTGAGTCTCGAGTGCCGCGCACTGAAAGACGTTATTGAAAAAAAGCTTTAAAACCAGCGATAAAGCGTGAGCTGGTCAGCTATCTGACCGCGCAGTTTGCCATGAGCTTACGTCAGGCATGCAGGACATTATCGCTGAGCAGGACGGTATTTCGTTATCAGCCGGATACGCGACGTGATGAGCCGGTGATTATGGCGCTGACCGTGGCGGCTGAACGCTATCCGCGATACGGATTTAAAAAGCTTTTTCAGGTACTTCGCAGGCAGGGCAATATCTGGAACCATAAGCGCGTTCACCGTATTTACTGCCTGCTGAAACTGAATTTTCGCCGTAAGGGAAAGCAGCGCCTGCCGGTGCGCAATCCGGCTCCGCTGACGACACCGGAAGCGATGAACCAGAGCTGGTCCATCGATTTTATGCACGATGCGCTGGTGTGCGGCAGACGCTTCCGGACCTTCAACGTGGTGGATGATTTTAACCGCGAAGCACTGGCGATCGAAATTGACCTGAATATCCCGGCGCAGCGGGTCGTGAGAGTGCTGGACAGGATCGTGGCAAACCGTGGATATCCGCTGAAGATGCGGATGGACAACGGCCCGGAACTGGTCTCGCTGGCGCTGGCACAATGGGCAGAAGAGCATGGTGTGATGCTGGAATTTATCAGGCCCGGCAAGCCCACGCAGAATGCCTTTATCGAACGGTTCAACCGGACATACAGGACAGAAATACTGGATTTTTATCTGTTCAGAACACTGAATGAAGCACGGGAAATTACAGAGCGCTGGCTGACGGAATATAACAGCGAGCGGCCTCATGAATCCCTGAATAACCTGACGCCGAAAGAATACCGGCTGATGGCTGAAACCCCGGAAATCTCAAAAAGTGCGTGGAACTAAAACGGGTGCGCTTACACTGGCACTAAGCGGACAAGCTAACAGAACTGCAGGTCCGCGGTGAGCGACATTCATTGGAATGTGGACTATGGAGTCACCCCGTTCCAGTAGACATTCACTGTCCTCATGACGAAGCCTTTTCGAAGGCCTCTGGACTGACGCCTCCCAGTTGGCAGTGGCGTCGGGTCCGCTTGTATAACACTTAGATATTATCAAAGTTATCAGGGCCATGCCCCGGGTTTATATATCTGTTTTTGATCCGCTCTTTTTTAGCAAGTTGAGGAAGGATTCTGCCACGGCGTTATCCCAGCAGTTGCCACGCTGACTCATGCTGGGTGACTGGAACACTCCGCCGAACCGCGAAGAGAAGCGGTTCGGCCTTTTGGATGGAGTTTGATGGTTTATATTCAAAGCATGGAGGAGCCAAGAACTTACGTGTTGAATTGTAATTATACCTTTGGATCACCTGCTTGAATGCGAAGCGGAGTTGATATTAAGTAAGCATGGTCTGGATTGTCTAGACCATGCTATCCGTTAAGGTAGCCACCCATTTTTGGTATGCAGAAACTTGTCATTAATACGGTCACCAATTTCAGCCCGTTGATTAAGCTGGAGCTCTTGTTGAAGCTGAGTTCAAATATTTACAGTAGTCATAAACATTTAAAATATTATCAGTATTCATCTTAACGACAACCAGCTTCTTTAGAGTAATTAAAAAATCTTCATCTTGATATTTATCCACCAGTAATTCCAAAGGTAAAAATACCGTTTGAGTGAGAACTGTTGCCATATCAACGTTTGTGTCTATACTTATATCATCAATTACAGAGTTGAGTTCACTGAGATATTTGTTTGCTTTAGAAAAATCACTTTTGTCATCTTTCGGCACATTAAACCTCAGATTTCTTAATGATTGTAGGACAATTGATGATGGGTTGTTCATAATGTTATACCAATTATTCGTGGATATTGATATCTTTATGATTTTTTGTCCAGTGAACTCCAACTTTCGCTTGTCAGTTTTGAATGTTATTTTCTTGTAGTTTCTAATGTTTCTTTCATGTTTTAATAGTTGAGTTTGGGAGAAAGCAAATGATAAAGCGAAATCTTTTAAAATTTCAGATTCTGAACCAGAAAAGGAAGCGTGATTTAAATATTTATTTTTGTTTTCAATAAATATAATTTCATTGTTTGTTTTTATTATCAAATCGCTTTCAGGATTTTCTTTTTTGGGTGGGGTGTAATTGCCAGAGAAAATTTCATAACCATGCTTACTTTGAATTGAACCAAATAAATTCTCAACAAACAAATCAACATTCAAGCCAATTTTTGAGTTTACATCTTTATCGATTGTGTTTCTTATTCTATCTACGAGCGAATTGTAAAAGTTTAGTTTGAAATATCTAAACCCAATGACATAATAATTTCCTCGATATCTTATTATAGGGTTCATGGCGAAGATATTACTGTTTTTAATTAGGTTTTCGATAGATGAGTAATTTCTATTTATACTGTCAGCTTCAACAGAGAATGATTCTAAGATCTTATGGACACTCTTGATTAAGCCAGTTGTGGGGATTCTAATAATATCGCCATTGTGATTATCTAAGAAATTAATAAATTTAATCAAATCGTTAATTCTAAATCCAAAAGAATTAAAAAATGACTCCTCATTTATGCTCTGTTTTACAATATAATTAATGTAATTAATTAGCGTCGAGGTTTTTAACGAGTATATAGGGTAGAAGTTAGAATAAAGCACTTGGTTTTTTAAGTGTCTAACTATGGTTTCGCCGGAGATGCCTACAATTGCAAACTTATCTTCTTTTAATTGATAGAGTGATATGAAAGAAGTTAGTAATTCAACAGCATATATACATTTTTTCTTATCGTTATTCTTATGACTGGACTGTGATATGTTTTTTATTAAAATATTTATAATATATTTGTATGGTATTGTTTTTTCGAATTTAAAGTTCTTTTTATCGTCTTCGTAAATGGCAAAGACGATCTTTAATGCCTCAAATAAATCCAATTTAGAAAGTTTAATTTCAATTTTTTTAATAATTACATCTTCTTGGTTTTTTCTGAAAACAACATCCCCATCTATTATATCTATATGTTCCTTCAGTTTTTCATTTATCAACTTTGCCGATGCCACTAGCTCAGGAAGTCTACTATACCCTGGCGTTTTGTATATATTCTCATCGCAGCGAGTGGAGTAATTGTTTTGGTTAACTAAATTTAAGGTATGCAACATTCGTAGAAGGTCTTTCCAAAAATCAACATACAAAAATGATATTATTTTGCTTTCTCGATAAATACCGTAATGTATAAGTGCATCAGAAAAAGAACAATAGAATTGAGCATCTTTTTTTAATAGTTTTTTTTGTAAGAACTCAACTTCTAGTTGACTGGATATTTTTTTGAGCACGATTGAATCCATTTTTTCTTTTTCTTTATTTTCAGAAATGTAAGCTTTGATGTATTCTTGAATGCTGTTTTTAAGTTCCCCTAATGTATATGAGGGCGTACTTGGATTAGGTAAACCAAGGGTTCTATAAACTTCCCTCTGAATTGCCTCAATGCTTTCTAATTTTTTCTCTGTCAAAAAATTAAAGTAATTTTTATTTTCCTCCATTACTTCATTTACCATTCTAATGAATGTGGCGGTATTTCCTTTCATTTTCCTTTCCTTTGGCGATTTTAGGATGTAAGTGATAAGGGGATGTTTACTTATAATCTACAGCATATAATGAAGGATTTAAAGTTTTTTGATAGAATGGGAAGGAAAAAGGTACATTATCCCGGAGATTGCGCATTATAAGCCAAGCTTACACCTGAATAATAAGAAAAAATCTCAAGCGCAAGCAAATACATCGTTAACACTATCTCATATTATTTTGGCCATATCTGTTATTTAAAATATGTAAAATCAAAGTCCAACAATATGCATTGATACAATCTTCGTTTAACTCAACCTCCGATTTTCCTTACAGTGAACTCACAAGCGGCTTAACTTGCTTGTTTTTATACTTTTTCAGAGCCAGTGTGACCTGTTCTCCGTAAATTAACACAAGCTAATGATAGCCACGTCCGCTTATGGCACAGACCTGCCTGTCAGGTTAGGTTTGCTCTGTGCCATAGATGTGTCCGTTCAAGTCTGAGCTGAAACACTAAATGTAGATATTGTTTATAAATTACTGCCAAACCTTTTCACCTATTTTCACAGCTGCAAGGATCGCCTGGCCGGTTTCCTTGTAAAAATTTGGAGTAGCCAGTTCCCAACGTCCATTTTTATGTACCATCAGTAGGTAATCTGAAATCAGACCCGGATCTCGAACGACTGCAAATGTCAGCACATCAGGAGATGGTGATGGTAACTGATTATCGGATGGCAAATAGATCCGGACTCCAGATACAATTATGCTGGCTATAGTCATCAGTCCTCCATCATCCACATATCTGCTTCCTCGAACATCTCCTGAACAGTGCGGCTAATCAGCTCCTTTTCATGCTTGCTGGCATCAGTATTGATTGCCGGCAGTGTCATCATTGGCTTTACCCGGACATTTGCATCAGGAAAAATCTTGTGCATTCGCTTTGTCAGTTCGTTAAGTATGGACTCACGAGCACCTACTAACCCCTCGAAATTGCGCTTGTCATAAACGAGTTCTACAAACATCACAGAGTTCCTCTTTGCTGGTTACGCATACAGTATTTATACTGTGTTTTTATACAGTAATCAAGAGAGGGCAATAAAATGGGATTTCCTTCACCGGCAAAAGACTATGTAGAGAAGCGCCTTTCGGCTGACTCCTTGTGTGGTACCGGTCCGAATACCCGGATCATAGAAACAGAGTCTGGTTATGCGGTCATTGATATTTCGCTGAAACCCAAGCAACAAAGTACCGTTCTGATCTCCTATGACGGCCTTACCGATTTTGCAAAGATAATGGGCCGGTCGTTCATAACCAGAGACGGTGAGGTGATCGAGGGCGATGCTCTGGATGAAGTGCATGTTGTCGGTGTAGTGACGCATACGATAATTGACGTTCGGCAGGATAGTTTACCGGTGTAATAGATGCCCCTCATACGTATAAAACAGGTTATCAAAACCGAAAAGAGGTAATGTAAAAACAAAGGGTTAGTATGTAGTCTAAAAGTGCTTCGTGAGCCGCTAAAATACTAATTTACTCATGTAAAACAATCAGTAATGGTAATTCCCCTTAACTACTGCTGCGTCATATGCAGTGGTTCGAAGCCGCAGACCTGATCGTTAAAGGCACTGAAGGCGCAATCGCTGCCAAGACCGTGACCTATGACTTTGAACGTCTGATGGAAGGCGCTAAGCTGCTGAAATGTAGCGAGTTTGGCGACGCGATCATCGCGAACATGTAATCCACTTGATGGGTTAAACAATAACGGGAGCCTCGGAGCTCCCGTTTTTTTATTATGTGTTTTCTGACGGTTATCAAAATTTTAGCAAAACAGGTTTACCAGGCCGCAGTCTTCAGCCTTTGCTTCACTGTACCTACACATCCGGCGGGTCATTTAGCGGGGTAGGCAGGCTGGGCTTGCCGGTTTCTCTCGACCGAGAGAGGCCAATGTCGCTGGCGGATGGTTGACGTGATCTTCTCGCTCAATCTGCCGCAGATCGGTTCACTGAACATGATACGTCACCAGGCTATTGTGTTAGGCTCACTTATTATTTTCAGGCAGTTAAAATTTCCTGCTAAACCGGCCTGAAACGATAGCCAAACCCAGGGAACCGAAGACCTGATGCTGAAAATGACAATGCTGGTTGAAAACCATCTCTCCCCACAGGCGGTGCCTGGGATGCAACCCCGTACGGGGCTCTGTATTCTGCTGGATGACGGCGACAGCCGGATACTGTTTGATACCGGCCCGGATGAAACATTTATCCGCAACGCCCGGCTGATGAATGAACCTCTGTCGAATCTGAGCGCGGTGGTGCTATCGCATGGCCACTATGATCATATCGGAGGCGTCAACTGGCTCAATTCAGGGACCAGGATTATCTGTCATCCTGACGTTGGGCGGGAAAGATATGCCTGTGTACGCCTCCCCGGTAAGGCCATACCGGTGAAAAAGCTTTCACGGCACCTTAATTTCACCGGCAAAAATGTGCTGTTCAGTAAAGGCCCGCAGGCAGTGGGAAAACGCTTTACCTGGACAGGTGAAATTCCCGTCGAAAAGCCCGTTGCATATGGTATTACCGATCTCCGTACCGGAGCACTTGATTATGTGGCTGACGAAGGGGCCCTGATCTGGCGCTCCTCCCGTGGTCTGGTCATTATTACCGGATGCGGTCACCGCGGGCTGGAGAACACGGTTCGCCATTGTCGGAATATTACGCGGGAAGAGAAGGTTTATGCCGTTATCGGCGGACTGCACCTGCGTACAGCCTCGCCATTAAAATTGATCAATCTTATGAAGTTTCTCAGGGAAATAGAGCCTGAAAAAATCATCGGATGCCACTGTACGGGACGATGGGGCAGACTGTGGCTGAGGGATAAATATCGCCTTTCCTGCGGGGACACACTCTTTTTTGACGACTAGCCCCTTTCTGTCATGCCGGTCATCCCGGCACATCTGTCTACGGAAGGGCGAATTTGTTTATCAACCCAGCAGCCCTGTTGAATACGCATAATGCGAAAACAGATCCGTCAACTATGAGCTTTTTGCGGCGGGTAGCGTCCGCGGAATGCTCACCTCTTTCTTGCGCAAGAGGCGCCTTTACAACACTGAAACGGGCCGGCACTCAAGAATGCCCAATATGTGACATCCGGCCGGAGTGAGCGGATTTAAGAACCGTCTTCAGCAGTACGCGACGCTGTTCGGCGTGCTTTCCTGATATCCTGATCGTACTGCCAGGTGGATACCAGACATATCAGTAAGACTGGTAACATCATCAGGCCCAGCAGCTTCCAGCCCAGCAATGCCAGCATCACACCCGCCCCTGATGTGGCGATCGCGGAGAAAATAAAGCGGCTGGTTTCGGCCAGACCCTGCGCTTTTTTTCGCTCATGATCACGATAAGAGAGACTGAGCAGCGTAGAGCCCCCCACAAACATAAAGTTCCATCCGACCCCCACCAGAAGCAGACTTAAGCTGTATGCCAGCATCGTTTCCCCGGTCAGGTTAACCACGATAGCTGACATGTTGAGAGCGATCCCGCTATATAACAGTACGGTGAGCCCCACCTTTCGTATCAGGAGACCGGTAAACAGCGAAGGGACATACATTCCCAGCAGATGCAGCTGAATGACCAGGGCACCATCATTCATTGAATGGTGGTGCGTCACGGAGAGCGGGGCCGCCGTCATGAGAAACAGCATCACCAGGGAGCCAACAACCAGGTGAAACCAGGCGGTGCGATAATCCGGGCGTTTCATTAATTCCCGACTGGTCGGTGACCGTTCTGAAGGCGCAGCGGTGTCCGGAGTAGGGGAATATTTTTTCGCATGACCGAAGAACAGGGCCAGATTAAGTGCAGACAGAATACCCAGCGCGGCCACCACGAGATAAACGCCGGCAAAGCGAGGTAGCCCCGGGACATCCCGCGCAACAATCGTCAACAGCGGCCCCAGGATTGCCGCTACAACACCGCCAACCATGACCAGAGAGATAGACTGCCCCTTCACTTCCGGCGGGGAGTGATCGGCGGCAACCAGACGATAGTACTGGCTGAAAGCCTGATAGACGCCAACAAGAAAGCAGCCGGTGCAAAAAAGTAAAAAACTGCCCTTCAGCACAGCGACAAAAGACAATAATCCGCCGGCGGTACCGCATCCAGACCCCAACATAAACGCAAGTTTCTCGTTTCCCCGCCCGATCATGCCGGCAGCAAACAGACTCGAGAACGCGCCGGCAACAGTGATGAGCGCAAATGGCACGGTGGCCAGTTCATCCGACGGGGCCAGCTGATAGCCCACCAGAGTGGCAATTGTCAGGTCAACAGAGACCGCACAGGTAAAAAACAGATTACTGACCGCAAGGATAACGGGGATGCGGCCTGGTATGTATCGCATGATGCCCTCCTGGAGGGATGAACTGAACGGAAGTAAAGCGCAAGCATCCTCCGTTAAACGCTGCATTAACTGTTCCAGGCTGATGCCGGGAGGAACTTTTCCCCGCACATTGCGTTTATAAGCCGCAACGTCTTCCTGTGATGTCTCGATATGTTCACCGACAGACAATAAAACTCGCCGTAATCAAGCGGCAGCTCCTGAGCATAAATCGCATGGCGTGGACAGGGAAGAGCAAAGAGCAGCGGTTGCCGGCGGGCGTCTCTTTTAACGCGAAGGTTCCGGTGTGCATTTTTTGAGCTTCCATCCGTTATCCCTTCACTCAGTCCGCTATAGGTATTGCCACTCCATTGCCTGAGCAATAAATAAAGCAATATGGATGCCATAAAAAATGCGGATTTGACCCGTTATTCATGGCGCTCCTGCACCGTCCGCAAGCAAAGTTATCATTCTCGGGGCAACGCGCTTAATGACACAACGTTATTATTAATTATGAAATAGATAAATTATTTACCGATCGGGATTTAAATTAAAAAAGTCATTGGCAGCTCGCGGCGGCCTTATCATAAAGTTCAGCCGTAATACAATGTATCCGAAGCCAACCGGTTTAGCGGTCATTATCCTTCCCCTGCGTTCCAGCCTCAACCAATGACGGCATGCTCAGTCAGGCCTTGAATGAGTATGGTCAACTCCTGCGGGAAATCATGTTGAGCTCTACCGCATTTAAGGACGAAATATGCCGGATGTTTACGAACATCCTGAAAGCGCTTCTCGGAACGAAGCGGCGCAACGCTGCGTCTGTCGCATCACGATCGCATCGATCGCGCAGGCCGCAGAGAAAAACGCAGAGCATCCTCCTGCAATAGCGTTCTGCCGGAGTTAAAGGCAGTGATTTTTTTGCAGGCTGCAAGAGTCAATAACATAAAATACGGGAATGAAATTCGGAATATTTATCATCGCTGGTTCCGAAATAGACTTCATCGTCATCGATGTGATTAAAGTAGCAGCAAATAGGGCAAAATTTGTAAGATATAAAATTTAATCAATTGATTTTTAAGGTATCAGCAAAATTTTGTGACAAGAATAAAATGTTACTATAAAGTAAAATTTAGTGTATTCACTGTTCTGTTGTATCACGAATACTTCTGAAAAAAGGGGCTGGCTCCGGCGGGAAATTGACGCTGCCAGTGAGTGCCTGTCAGATAGCACCGTATTTGTCGACTCACTATATCGGGATCATTCCCGCTGATCTTACCGGGGTGCAGAGGCGCCCTTGCAGCTGACAGGATGTATCCTCATGCAACAAATCGCTTTTTATATTCTTATCGCCAGCCTGACCATCGCCAGCCCCGGCCCGGGCGTTTTGTTCACCCTGACGAACACGCTCAACTATAACTTGCGCCAGGCCATGGCCGGGATCATTGGTGTCGCCGCCGGAATGGGGGTGATATCGATCGTCGCGGCCAGCAGCATTGGGGCGATCATTACCACCTCCTGGCTGGCCCTGCTGGCAGTGAAAATCATCGGGGCCGCTTACCTGATTTATCTCGGCAGCAAATTATTCCGTTCAGTACCCCGGGCGATGAACAATAACGCGGCCACTGCGGGAAGCGATGTCGCGCCGTCCACCGGTAAAAGCTTCCGCCAGGGGATGCTGGTTTCTCTGCTGAACCCTAAAGCCATCGTCTTTTTTATGGCCCTGTTCCCGCAGTTCATTAACCCGCAGCAGCCATTTGCCCCCCAGTTTTCGATACTCTCGGCTATTTTCTGTCTTTTGGTGATCGTCATCCACTCGCTTTACGGATTTTTCGCACACTCCGTAAAGATGAAGATGTCTTCCGGTCATCTCTTCAGTAAACTCAATAAAACCGGTGGGGTGGTGTTCATGTGTTTTGCTGCAGGCCTCATCATTTCCGCTCTGCAGCCTTACATCTGAACCTCTGCTCCCTTATCGCCCAGGGCGTCGTGAACATGGATATTTTGTTGGCTATCGCTGATGACCCTGCGATCCATCTTGTTGACCACCTCCCATTGAATATCCCGGCCTGGTGGGGGGAGAATGCTGGACTCATCGTGACAAACCTGGCTATCCGCAGAAACCAGGGCGATAACGTTTCTGAACATATCTCGCTGACCCTGGCCGTATGCCGTGATGCCGGAATTTATTAAACCGGGTACACCGACACAGAATAGTGATACCTGAAAAGCTGCGGCTGATGACCAGGAAGGCGCAATGATCAACAATAAGGTGGAGCGAAAACAGAGTAGTGATAATACCTGCTCAGGTATTTGCTATCATCCCCACATGAACACGTGAATGTTGTCTATGACGGCAAAACAGCAGCAATGAAAATCCTGTCAGAAGGGAAGCCCTTAGAGGGCTGCGCCAGCTACATAAGATAAAATTGACGGCAGGTCGCCAGGATGTTCTGAAATACAGGTGATAAATGTTTCAAAAAAAACCGTTTCTCCTCCCTCTGCTTATTGCGCTCTACTCCGGAGGAGCTATCCTGACAACTATTCTTCTCCTTGCCGGTATCTATTTCTTTCAAAAGAAAGAAATAGAAGATTCTCTCCGTGAGAGCAACCTGGCTTACGCGATGAAAATTGCGGATACCACAGACCGATATCTGGCCATGGCCCAGCGTGAATTAGCCTGGACAGCGTCTGAGTTACAGAGCACCGATGCATCCGTGGCAAGGGATGAGGTCGAGCGTCTGCGGATCCGGTCAGCGGTATTTAACTCGGTTGGGGTGGTTGATGCGAAGGCGGTGATTGTTGCCACGTCACCTTACTTGCCCGCACTGACAGGCGTCAGAGTACATTCCGAAGCAAGCCAGGCTGCTCTGGTTGCGCGAAAACCACTGATTTCTGGTCCGTTCACGTCGATTGCCGGAAATGACATGATAATGCTCTCGCATCCACTCCGTTCGCCAGATGGTCACTATCTGGGGTATCTCGGCGGCAGCATTTATCTGAAAAAACAGAGTATGCTCAGCGATCTTATTGGCCTTCATTTTTATAAAGATAATGTCTCTGTCACTATTGTCGATCGCGATGGCAAGGTTATATTCAATACTGTTCCCACGATGACCCGCTCGCCCGTCAATCTCACGCCGCAATTGAAAACGTATATGAGCAACAACTTAAACGGTTCTTTTGTCGGACGAGATTATTTGGTTGGCTATGCGGGTCTTAAGAAATCTGACTGGAATATTATTGTGTCGACGCCGTCAGAGGTCGTCACCAGTATGTTGCTCAATACTGTGAAGAAAATTTCCGGACTGGTGCTGGCGATACTGTTCTTTATTACTACAGGGGTGGCTTTTCTTTCTTCCCGTATCGCAAAACCGCTGGAGCAGCTTGCGCGGCTGGTTCAGGCCAATGACAGTCTCATGTCGCCAGAGAAACTCTCTTCGATCAGGGCCTGGTACCAGGAGGCGTATTTACTCAGAGATGCGATGGAAAAACGTTTTCGTTTAGTCTCTGCACAATTTGCAGCGCTCAGTGATGAGGCGATGACAGATCCTTTGACGGGTTTATATAACCGGCGTGGTTTCTATGAGCAATTAACGTATATCAAGAACCTTAAAAATCAGTGCGCAATCGCAGTAGATATCGATCATTTTAAAACGATTAACGATCGTTTCGGGCACAGTGCGGGGGATACCGTGCTGGTTCATACCGCGGATTTGCTCAGACTGACATGTCGAAAAGAGGATGTTATCAGCCGCTTTGGGGGCGAGGAGTTCGTTATCCTTTTGGCGGAAACCACGCTCGCCGAGTCTGCTGCGATAGCCGAACGGATCCGCCAGGTCATATCGGATACCGAGTTCTCTGAGGCCGGACACCTTACGGTCTCGATCGGTGTGGCGGGGCTAAAAGATTATGAGGGTGACTACGAGCGGCTTCTCATGGAAGCTGATTCCGCGTTATATCAAGCGAAACGACAAGGACGAAACAGAGTCGTGGTCAGTGGGCATAGCCAATAGCCAGGATTGTCAGAAGGTAATGCTCTCAAGTAGTGAGTGTTCGTTTGTTTCTTAATGAACACAGCGTTGCTGGCCCGGACTTTTGCCGACGCATGTCCAGTAATACCGTCGGTGAATCGGGTAAAAGCCTGCGGACGCCATGTTGGTTTCCAACGTCTTTAAATCCGACATGTCGCGGATGTTTACGCATATTCTGAGAGTGGTTTTCAGACCGGAACCGGCGCAACGTTCCGCCTGCATCACCCTTGACCTTGCCCCATTTCGAAATGGAATTCTGCCATGCTTCCCTCGACCTGTAAGGCCGCCGCTTCCATAAACCAGCTCGCCTTGCGGCGATGCAATCTGGCACAGCCGCCAACATTCCCGCTATAATCGCAGAAATTTCTCAACGGGTTCAGAGACGAAATGACAAAACTCACCTTACAAGAGCAGCTGCTGAAAGCCGGGTTAGTGACCAGCAAAAAGGTCGCTAAAGTGCAAAGAACGGCCAAAAAATCACGGGTTCAGGCACGTGAAGCGCGAGAAGCGGTGGAAGAAAACAAAAAAGCGCAGCTCGAGCGTGATAAGCAGCTGGGTGAACAGCAAAAGCAGGCCGCTTTAGCCAAAGAATATAAAGCCCAGGTGAAGCAGCTTATTGAAATGAACCGGATTGTTCCGGCAAAAGGCGACATTGGCTTTAACTTTACCGACAACAACCTCATCAAGAAAATTTTTGTCGATAAGCTGATTCAGGCTCAACTGATTAGCGGCCGTCTGGCGATCGCGCGTCTGGTGCCAGACAGCAGCGGCGAGAGCGTATACGCGATTATTCCGGCTAACGTCGCAGATAAGATTGCACAGCGCGATGCGGACAGCATTGTGTTACACAGCGCGCTCAGCCAGGAAGAGCAGGATGAAGACGATCCGTATGCTGATTTCAAAGTACCTGATGATTTAATGTGGTAGCTGGCCTCGCCGCTCGTCATCTGTCGCTGTGGATGGCCGCGTCAATGAAAAGGGATGAATGCATCGTCTCGCTGCGAAAATATCGCCCCCTCAAAGGATGAATCAATGATGATGTTCCGCCCCATGCGCGAAGAAGAATATCCGGCATATCTGGAATACTTTATTACGGATTATGCGCGTGAAATTGCCGCCAACTATCGGCTTAGCGCAGAGGATTCACTGACAAAAGCGACGCGTGAAATCGCCGAGGATCTTCCTGAGGGGGTGAATACCCCCGGGCAGGTTTTGCTGTCTCTTTTTAGCCAATCAGACAATCGCGACGAGCACGTCGGCTACCTCTGGTACAAACCCGATACCGCCGCGCGAACCGTGTTCATCTTTGATTTTTATATCTTCAACGCCTGTCAGGGGCAGGGGCTGGGCACGCAGGCGCTACGCGCTTTTGAGCGGGAGATGCGGGAGCAGGGGATCGAACAGATTCGACTTCGCGTGGCCGGAGATAACCAACGCGCCCGCCACGTCTACGAGTCCACCGGCTTTTGGGTGACGGGAATCAATATGAGTAAGACGTTATCCGATTAACGCCCGCGGAGACAGCGTTCCGACGGGCTGCACGGCGGTTAAAGGGAGAGATGAACGCACGGCACCTCAGGCTTTCTGTCCGGTCGTATTGCGCGCTGTTCGGTCCGGCCAGGGGGATAGCGATCCGAACGCCTGACCCGGACTTTCTTTCAGCGCGCTGGCTCTGCCAGCGTTATTTCGCCAGCAGCTCCTGGCGGACGATCTCTGCGCCGGCACTTAGCGCATTGAGCTTGCCTCTGGCGACCTGACGAGACAGGGGCGCCATCCCGCAGTTGGTCGAAGGATAAAGCTTATCGGCATCGACAAACTCAAGCGCTTTACGTAGCGTACCGGCGACCTCTTCCGGCGTCTCAATCGCCTGGGTTGCCACGTCAATCGCTCCCACCATCACCTTTTTGCCGCGAATCAGCTCCAGCAGATCCATGGGGACACGCGAGTTATGACACTCCAGCGAGATGATATCGATATTCGATGTTTGCAGCCTTGGGAACGCCTCTTCATACTGGCGCCACTCTGATCCCAGCGTCTTTTTCCAGTCAGTATTGGCTTTGATGCCATATCCATAGCAGATATGTACCGCCGTTTCACATTTTAGTCCTTCAATGGCTCTTTCTAACGCGGCGATCCCCCAGTCATTCACCTCATCAAAAAAGACATTAAATGCCGGTTCATCAAACTGGATAATATCGACACCCGCCGCCTCTAATTCTTTCGCTTCCTGATTGAGAATTTTGGCGAATTCCCAGGCCAGCTTTTCACGGCTTTTATAGTGGTTATCATAGAGGGTATCGATCATCGTCATCGGTCCTGGCAGAGCCCATTTAATAGGTTGTCTGGTCAGCTGACGTAAAAACCGGGCATCTTCAACGAAAACGGGCTTCTGACGCGCCACTTCACCCACGACCGTTGGCACGCTCGCCTCATAGCGATTGCGAATTTTCACCACCTCGCGTTTCTCAAAATCGACGCCGCTGAGATGCTCAATAAAGGTGGTGACAAAGTGCTGGCGCGTTTGTTCGCCATCGCTGACAATGTCAATTCCTGCGCGTAACTGATCATACAGCGACAAGCTTAGCGCATCTTTTTTCCCTTCAATTAATTCCTGGTCGTGTAATTTCCACGGAGACCATAGTTTCTCAGGCTCTGCCAGCCAGGAAGGTTTAGGTAAGCTGCCAGCCGTCGACGTGGGTAATAATTTTTTCATAATAGAAAACCTTGTATGTTCGGTAAATTAAAGCGCGTAGCCAGCAGACCATTTCTCAAGAATATTCTGGTAAGGCTTGATAAAATGCTCTTCAGTAAATTTTCCCTGTTCAATCGCCAGTTGGCTGCGTTCTTCCCGATCATAAACAATTTTGGTTAATGAATGATCCTGGTGATTCAGGTTCGGTTGATAATATTGCCCTGCGGCGGCGTTGGCATTATAAATTTCAGGCCGATAAATCTTCTGGAACGTCTCCATCGTACTGATGGTACTGATAAGCTCAAGATTAGTGTAATCACTAAGCAAGTCACCAGAAAAATAAAAAGCTAACGGCGCAACGCTATTCTGCGGCATAAAATAGCGAACCTTTAATCCCATTCTGGAAAAATATTGTTCAGTCAACGACGAGCCATTTTGCTGGTATTCGATACCCAGTACCGGATGCTGATTTCCCGTGCGCTGATAGGTGTCTTTGCTCGATACGCTAAGGCAGATTACCGGCGGTTTGTTAAAGTTCTGCTGGTATACCGTTGAATTAACGAAGTGTTTAAAGATATTTCCATGTAATTCACCAAAACCATCCGGGATGCTAAAGGCGGATTGCTGTTGGTTATGCTCTAACAGTCGCACGCTAAAATCATAATCGCGTACGTAAGAGGAGAAATTATTCCCGGCGAGACCGTCAATACGTTCGTGCGTTTTTTTATCGAGAATGTTCGTTTTTAATATCTCAATGACCGGAAAGCTGCCGCTGCGGTGCTGGTCAGTGAGTGTCATTTCAACTGAAATAATTTCAAGCTCAACAGAATAACGATCGCTTTTCGGGTTATCCCAGTACGCCAGCGCATTAAAACGATTGTCAATCATCGTCAGCGTGTTACGCAAGTTCTCCTCGCGATTTTCCCCTCTGGCCAGATTCGCGAAGTTGGTTGTAATTCGCGTATTTTCAGCGGGGTTATAATGCGCGTCAAAACGACTACGTTTAATAGTAAAAGCAAAATCTTTATTCATCGCGATGGTGCACCCTAAGTTCTGATATGAAAACTGAAGTTATTCCCTGAATCCCAGTATATCCTTTCTTTTTATCTGGTTATTTCATTCAGCGATCATCATATTGTCTCTGATTAATAGAGCATATTTTATGCCAGAGTCCCTGGAGGAGTGAAAGCGACATAATTTCATTACAACATGAGTCATCTTCATGGTCGATGAGCAAACCCATGGCAGCAAGGCTGACGAAGTGCCGGAGCATCATTGCGGATAGCCGGCGGTCAGAGTGCAGCTTCTCGGGCGAAGTAGGTGAGTTGCAGGGCTGAGCAACCCGGAGAGTAGAGTCTCAATCACAAATGTGTTTAGATATTTGCTTCTGAAATCCGGTGACCAACATGATGAATCCACAAGAAAATATTGTCAGTCAGTTCAGTACACTTTCCCCTGAGTTACAGCGGGCTGCGGAGTTCTGTCTGCAAAACGTGAATATACTGGTTGTGCAATCTATGCGAGCGTTCGCGGCACAAGCCGGGGTGAAGCCCGCCACGCTGCTGCGTCTGGCGCAGCGTCTCGGATTTAGCGGCTGGGGAGAGCTGAAAGATGCCTTTATTGACGATCTCGGCTTACGCAATGATACATATGTATCTAAAGCAAAAAAGCTCGTTGCCAAAGATACGCAATCGAATCTGTATGAGGAAGTCTTTCAGGCGCATCAGGCGAATCTGGTCTTCACCGGGAGTGAAAATCAGCAGGCGATGCCGCGAGCCGTCACGCTGCTGGATGAGGCGGACAACGTCTATATCTGCGGGTTTCGCGCCAGCTTCCCGATTGCCTGGTCGTTGTATTACGTCTACCGCTTATTCAACCGTCGGGTGTCATTGATTGATGGCCTGGCAAGCAACATTGAAGTGTTTACCCGTGAACTAACCGCTCGCGATTGTGTTCTGCTCACCAGTTTTGCCCCCTATTCACGAGAGTCCCTGGATGTCCTGCATGCGGCACAGCGGGCTGGTGCTCGCATTATCGCCATCACCGACTCACCGGTCTCCCCTTTAGCTCAGGCTGCGGAGTGTACATTGTTGTTTTCAATTGACAGCCCTTCATTTTTCCCGTCGGTCGTCTCCGGGATGGGGCTGGCGGAATGCCTGCTGGCGATGCTGGTGGCGCGTCACGGCAACGAGGCGGTCAGCAAAATCGAGAGCGCCGAGCGTTATCTGATCGACTCTGGCGCGTATGTGGTGCCCGGCAAATCCGGATAAATGAAGCATTTGTCTCTGTGATAAGAAAATTAAATACATGTGTATCATAATTGCGTTGACGTGATTCAAATGAATCCTGCAAGATAATCCTCATAGTACGCAATAGCGTTTTCAGGAGCAGGAACAGAACATGAGTCAGATCATTCATCGCAGCTTACGCCACACCCCCGCCGTCGCGGCGAGCGCGCAAGGTGTTTACATCACCGATGCCAGCGGCAAACGTTATCTTGATGCCTGTGGCGGAGCCGCCGTCTCATGCCTTGGGCATGGGCATCCTGACGTGCTGGCCGCCTTGCATCGACAGATCGATCGGTTAGCCTATGCGCATACCAGTTTCTTTACCAGCGATACCGTTGAGCAACTGGCGGAGCAGTTGACTCGCCAGGCGCCGGGAGACCTTAACTACGTCTATTTCGTCTCCGGGGGCTCCGAAGCGGTCGAAACCGCATTGAAACTGGCGCGCCAGTATTTTGTCGAAATCGGTCAGCCGGAGCGCACCAAATTTATGGCCCGCAAGCAGAGCTACCATGGCAATACGCTGGGAGCATTGGCCGTGGGAGGAAATGAATGGCGTCGCCGTCAATTCGCACCGTTGCTGATCGATGTGATTCGCGTCGCCGCCTGCAATGAATATCGCGATCGGCGCGAGGATGAGAGCCAGCAGCAGTATACCGATCGTTTGCTGCTGGAACTGGAGCAGGCAATGATTGAGGCCGGCCCGGAAACCATCATCGGTTTCTGTGCAGAAACGGTGGTCGGCGCGACAACCGGCGCGACCCCACCGACCCCGGGTTATCTGCGCGGCGTGCGTCAACTGTGCGATAAATACGGCATTTTGTATATTGCCGATGAAGTGATGTGCGGCATGGGACGTACAGGCACGCTGCACGCTTTCGAGCAGGATGATGTTGTCCCGGATCTGGTGACCATCGCAAAAGGTTTGGGGGGCGGATATCAGCCGATCGGCGCGGTACTGGCCGGTGAGAAGATTATGGCCGCACTTCAGGCTGGTAGCGGTCTGTTCCAGCATGGACATACCTACATCTGTCACGCCACTGCCGCCGCCGCGGCATTGGCGGTCCAGCAGGTTATCGAGCGTGACAATCTGCTGGAAGCGGTGAAACAACAGGGTCATTACTTACAAAGCGCGCTGCGTGATGTGCTGGGTGCGCTACCGCATGTCGGTGACACCCGCGGACGAGGCCTGTTTGCCGGTGTTGAGTTGGTCCATGATAAAGGGGACAAAACTCCGTTCGATCCCGCATTAAAGCTGCATGCGGCAATCAAGGCCAACTGTTTGTCCCGTGGCCTGATGGTCTATCCGATGGGAGGAACCATTGATGGGCAATATGGCGATCATATCCTGATAGCCCCGCCGTTTATCATTACCCCGCCGCAGCTTGATTTTGTGGTAGATACGCTGCACCAGGTCATTCGTGAAGAAACGCACAAGTTAGCGAGGCCAGCATGATTAATCGCTTACCGCCGCTGGCCGAACAGGAGTGGGATGAATATCAGCGTCCGCTGGCGGAGGAGATCATCAACGGCCCCCGTGGTGCGCTGTTACCGCCCTTTGAACCGTTGCTGCGTAGCCCTGAATTGATGGCTCACGCACAGCGGATGGGGGAGTACCTGCGTTATCGCAGCGCACTCGGACAACGGTTGTCTGAACTGGCCATTCTTATGACCGCGCGCCATTGGTCCCAGCCGGTGGAATGGGCGATTCATGCGCCCATTGCCCGCGAGAAGGGAATTTCAGCCGCTGCGGTACAGGCTATTAATGAATGCCGTCTACCGCTGGATTTACAAGCGGATGAGTGGGTGGTTTATCATTTCTGCCAGCAGCTACACCAGGAGAAAAAAATCCGCGATGATACCTGGCAACACGCCATAGCGCTTTGGGGAGAAAAGGGCGTGGTGGATTTGATGGGAATTAACGGCTATTACAGCTTACTTTCTATGCTTATGAACGGTGCACAGACGCCAGTACCCGATACCGGGGATGAGATTATTCCCGCTTAAATAATTGACTGACAAACAGGAGTCTATTTTTTCTTCATTCCTCTTGGCAGGCATAATTTGTCATGGAATACACACATCAGTTGTTAGCCTTTCAGCGGGCGCAGCACCTGTTTTGTTATATATATTTTCTCATCGACGTTGAGGTTTATTATGTCTACTTTACTTAGCAAATTAAAAATCACATTGGCTCTGGTCGCGTTTTCCACCAGTTTCCTGGCCGCAGCCCAGGATAAAATTACGGTGGGTGTTGATACGGCATTTGTTCCCTTTGAATTTAAACAAGGTGATAAATACGTGGGCTTTGATATCGACCTGTGGGATGCGATTGCCAAAAAAATGAATATAAGCTACGAATTACGCCCCATGGATTTCGGTGGGTTAATTCCTGGCTTGCAATCGCGTAATTTAGATGTAGCTATGGCGGGGATTACCATTACCGATGCGCGAAAACAGGTTGTCGACTTTAGCGATGGATATTATAACGCTGATTTATTAATGGCGGTGAAGACAGGTAATAATAGCATCACCCGCTTCAGCGATCTGGCGGGCAAGAAAGTAGGGCTTAAACAAGGCACCGCCGCCGCGACCTTTATGAAATCAAAATACAAAGCTAACTATATTGAATTTCCGAACATCGACAATGCCTATCTCGATCTGCAGGCAGGGAACCTCGACGCCGTGGTACATGACTCGCCGAACGTGCTCTATTACGTAAAAACGGCGGGCGGTGGGAAAGTTAAATCTACAGGGGAAAGCGATAGCATTTTGCCACAGCAGTATGGCTTCGCGATGCAGAAAAACAGCAGCCTGACACCAAAAATAAATGCCGCACTTGAGGCATTACGCGCAGATGGTACCTATAGCAAAATTTATGTGAAGTGGTTCGATAAACAACCGAAATAACATCTTCTGGCCGAAGAAATTCGGCCCATACTCCATCTGAACTGGTTTTATTATGAATTTTGATAGTCATTATATATGGCAATCCCTGCCACTGTTGTTGCAGGGGTTGCAACTGACATTGATTATTTCACTGTCAGGTCTGTTGGGCGGTTTTATTATTGGTTTGTTCGCCGGGACCTGCCGGGCTTTTGGTGGTCGCATAGCGAAAACGCTATCGTTAGTGTTTATTGAATTAATTCGTGGTACGCCGATCATGGTACAGGTGATGTTTATTTATTTCGCATTACCGATGATATTGCCTGTGCGTATCGAACCCGTTACTGCCGCGATTGCGACGATTGTAATTAACTCCGGTGCCTATATTGCCGAAATAACGCGTGGAGCAATATTATCGATCAATAAAGGTTTTAAAGAAGCCAGCCTGGCAATGGGATTATCCCAACGCAGCACCGTGTGGTATGTGATTATGCCTCTGGCATTGCGGCGTATGATTCCAGCGCTGGGTAACCAATGGATTATCAGTATTAAAGATACTTCGTTGTTCATTGTCATCGGTGTAGCTGAGTTAACGCGGCAAGGACAGGAAATTATTGCCGGCAACTTTCGCGCCCTGGAAGTGTGGACGGCAGTAGCGTTGATTTATCTGATGGTGACGTTGTGCCTGAGTTTTCTGCTGAAGCAACTAGAGAAAAGGATCCATATTTTATGAGCATGGTTGAATTTAGCGCAGTATCTAAAAGCTTCGGCACGACGCCCGTGCTGCATGATATCAATCTGAAAATTGAAGCCGGAGAAGTGGTGGTGATTATCGGACCTTCGGGGTCGGGTAAATCGACGCTGCTACGCTGTATCAATAAACTGGAGGCAATTAGCTCTGGTACGCTGCTGGTGGCGGGGATGCATATTACCGATCCGCACGCCAGCGAATGTGATATCCGCCGTGAAGCAGGCATGGTGTTCCAGCAATTCCATCTCTTTCCGCATTTAACCGCGCTGGAGAATGTGATGTTTGGCCCCATTCGGGTGCGTAAACAGAGTAAAGCAGCGGCGCGCGAACAGGCGCTGGCATTGCTGGATCGCGTCGGCCTGAAGGACCGAGCTAATCACTATCCATCGGAGTTATCCGGCGGCCAACAGCAGCGCGTGGCGATTGCGCGTGCGCTGGCGGTGAAGCCGAAAATGATGCTGTTCGATGAACCTACTTCCGCGCTTGACCCTGAATTGCGTCATGAAGTGTTAAAGGTTATGCGCTCGCTGGCTGATGAAGGGATGACTATGGTCATTGTCACGCACGAAATTGGCTTTGCGCGTGACGTGGCATCGCGCTTGATCTTTATTGACAGGGGAACCATTGCCGAAGATGGATCACCTGATATGCTGCTAAACGCGAGCAGTAATCCGCGCCTGAAAGAATTTTTGCAACACGTATCCTGAATAGAAGTGAATGATAACAATATGAAAAAAATCACAATTAGTGGATCTTCGTTTGCCGTTGGTCAACGCCTGGGCGAATTCGGTCGCGACGCCTGGCATCAAAAGCTGGTACATATTCCGCTGTGGCAAACGGTTATCGGTATGAAAGACAGTGCGCAAACTCGGGCGATGCGAACCCTGGTTGAGCAGCAGTTTCCGTTGATTTGGCAGGAGCTGACCGGTATGGCAGCGGGTTTACAAGCGCCGGTTGACGAAGTTTTCGCCTGGAACTGCCGGGGTGATTTAGTGCGATCAACGTCCGATGGTTGTACCACGGTAGTGGGGGAGAGCCGCGAGGGGGAACGCGTGATCGCCCACAACGAAGACGGGTTCCCGCAGTTACGCGACGATTGCGCATGGGTCAGTATTTCACCTACCGAGGGGATGGCCTTTTCCAGCTTTGCTTACCCAGGTTCGCTTTGCGGTCATACTTTTGCAGTCAATGCCATGGGGATCGTGAATACCGTAAATAACATTCGCGCGCTGCACCGGCCCGTCGGTATACCGCGGCAAATCCTGGCGCGCGCTGCGCTGAATGCCAGCACGCTGGATGAGGCCATTGCCGTTTTAACCACCCTGCCGCGTTCAGGTGCATTCCATCACACCCTGGGACAGTCCGGAGATAGTCGTCTGTTCAGCATTGAAGCGACAGGCGCCGGGCATTCAGTGCGTTTGCTGGATGGCACATTTGGTCATGCTAACCATTTGATTCACGAATCGCTCAGGGATGTGCAGCAGGTCATTACCGACAGTTCCGCTTCGCGCCAGGCTCGCCTTATCGACGAGTTAACAACGTCATCGCAACTGGGTGCAACGGGCGCCCTGGTTATCTTATCCGATCAGCAGGTTGCGGCACTGCCGATATACCGTTTATCGCCGCAGGATCCGGATGAGGAAAATACCCTGGCTACGGCCCTGTTTGTGCTGAATGCCCGCCAGGTAGAGTGGCGCATTTTCACCCTGGATCGGCAGCAGGCTATCTTGCAAGGGGCGGTAAATGCATGACCTGTGTGAGTGAATGCGCCGATGTTACTCTGGCACCCGAGGTTGCAGAACAGGGGCAAGAGAGGGCGTATGGAGAGCGGTTTGAGGGGCCGGCAGGCTGCATCAGAAGGGTGCAGCCTGCCGGCCTGGATCAGAGTACGATCAGACTTTAAGCAGTTTCACCGTGGCATCGATGTCAATTTCATCTTCTGAGAAGATCAATGTCGTGCCCTGAAAAGTGGTGATCGCCAGTTTTTTCAGCGAGCGCATGTCACCGGGCTTAACGTCGGATTTCGGCTTGATGCTGCTCATCAGGATCCCCACGGACAGCACCGCATTTTCTTTATCAATGCGGGTATCGGCAGGTACCTCTTCGCTGTAGACCAGGTAGGATTTGATCGACGTGAGCTTCAGGCGCTCGCCGGCGATATAGATATATTTGCTTTCTGGTACCACTTTCACCGCGTACGCTGACAAACCCTTGTTATTGGTGGTGGGTTCGAAGGTCACCGCCGCATCTTTCTTAATCAGATCAGGATTGGCGACCTTAATCACATGAAAATAGCGGTTATCGCCGTTTTCATCTTTGATAAATCCAAAACCTTTATCTTTAAACCAGGTTGTGATTGTTCCGTTCATCGCCGTTACCACCTACTTAATCGTGTATTAACTCAATTTTTGCAGCGCGCAGTGTAATGCACAATGGCTGCGCAGACCACGTCTTTGGTTTCAGTCTGGACGATAAATTTTGGCTATGCGAGGGGAAATAGCGTGCCTCAGAATAACAACACGCCTGTTTATCATGGCCAGAGAACTGGTGGCAGGCTACTCATTGCCCCACTGATTAAGGAACGTCGCGATCTCATCGATACGATCCGGGTGGAGACCGGCTTCGTGCGCCATTTCTGCCTGGGCCTCTTCGCTGATCTCCTCGTTGTTCATCAGACGGCTGAGCAGCAGCTGAAAATAGTGCGCCAGAGGTTCGCGTTCCGCTTCACTGACCGGCTTTGCGCATTCTGTCGCGTACTCGTCGGCGATGTCATAATACTTTAACGGTATTTCATTATTCATTCAGTAGGCCCTTAGGTTAATGCCGGCATCATTTTCCAGAGATCATATCATCCTTATTTCATTTTTTCTGCCATCCGCATTGCGGAGATCCGAAGGCGAAAAACGCCCTGAGAGTATGGCGGTCTGATTTTCTGTTCCACCGCGCGGCCAACAGGATGCGCGTCAGGGGAACGCTGGACCGGGCATCACTTTCTTTTTATTCTCTGCAGAGGGTAATGTTGCCTGCTAACTCGTAACTCGATGCTGTCAATGAAGATATTGCTCGTCAGACATGGTGAAACCGAATGGAATAGCGTTAACCGCCTGCAGGGGCAGCTTGATAGCCCGGTAACCGCGCGTGGGCATCGACAAATCGCGGCATTGATTCGCGCGCTTGACGGTGAGGAGATAGATCGGGTGGTCTCTTCTCCTGCAGGTCGCGCCGTCGCGGCGGCTATGCCGATCGCGGCCCATTTTGCCTGTCCAATCCGCTTTGATGCACGGCTCATTGAACGGGGTTTCGGGCCATTAGAGGGCACGGTCTATCCGCAGCTCAACGACGCGCAGCGAAGGCTGTTCGATACGATCTACTCCGGCGATCCGCACGTGACGCCGCCGAACGGCGAGTCGCTGACCGCTGCCGCCGCCAGAACAACCGCGGCGCTGCTTGCAGCCGGTGAGGCGGGTGATCGCTGCGTGTGCGTGGTTTCTCATGGCCAGGTCATACAGGCGGTTATCTCCATTCTTGACGGCCATGGCGCGGAGCACTTCCCCCGCTATACGCATCAGAATGGCAGCTACTCGGTTCTGGAGTATGCGGCAGGTCGGTTATCGCTGGTGAAATGGGGGATAGCCACCCATTTGCTGCTGCGGGGATAAGCAGACAGCTTATCCCCTTATGGCGTTTAGTCGGATTTCAGCATGCCGAAACTGACTATTCTGGAGCGGCCCTGCTCTTTGGCCCGGTAAAGTGCGGCATCCGCGGCACGCAGCAGGCTGTCGCTCTGGGTATGCTGCGGGAAGCTGGCAATGCCGATGGAGACATCCACCTGGCCAATCTCGGTGAGGCCATCGCGCAGGGTCAGGCTGCGGACACTGTCGTAAATCTCCTCTGCGCAGGCCCGGGCCGCCTCTTCACTGGCGCCGGCCAGCAGCACCAGAAACTCCTCGCCGCCGTAGCGAAAAGCCATGCCTTTGTCGCGTACCGCGCGTTGGACAATGACCGCCACGCTCTTGATCACCAGATCGCCGGCTTCGTGACCATACCGATCGTTAATCGTCTTGAAGTGATCGATATCGATCATCAGGCAGCTCAGCGGAGCATGGTTTTGCACCGCGAGATTAATTTGCGTATGCAGGGCATCATCCAGATGATGACGGTTACGCAGCCCGGTCAGCGAATCAAACAGCGCTTTCTCCAGCAGCGCGCTGCGCAGACGCTGGTTTGCCAGCGCCAGACCCAGCGCTTCGGCCATCAGCTCCAGATAGGCACGCGAAGGGGCGGTAGCAGAGGTGACATTCCTGAAGGAGAGCAGGCCGATGGCTTCTCCTTGCGCAACCAGCGGCACGCAAAGCGATTGATGAATGCAGGCGTCCGGCAGGTGTGAACAGGCGATGTCAGGCTCACCATTGACCGGTGGATGGCTTAATCCACGGCGGACAGCCCAGCAGTTGTCAGGATAAAAGACCTCGGGCTCATCCGGCGGCGAGAGCCATTGGGCCACACAGCGCAACTGCCAGGGATTGGTTTCGAGAACATACAGGCGCCCGGGAATTGCGGGGGCGATATTCGGCGCGAAGAGCTCGGCGACCTTGATAACATCGTCAAAAGATTCGCAGCCTTGCAGACGCTGCGTCATGCGCGCCAGCAGTTCCCGAATCGCCCAGTCGGCATCGCGCTCTTGTTCAAGACGCTGACGCGCCAGGCCATTTTCGCGGAAAATACGGATCGCCTGCGCCATATCGCCAATCTCATCGATCTGCGTGAACTGGGGAGCTTCGACGGCATAATCCTGTGAGGCGAGACGCTGTACCACATCGCTTAAACGAACAACCGGGTACAATACCCGCCGTTGAAGGATAAACCCGAGGACAAACAGGAACATCAGCGCCGTCAGCGCGACCATTATTTCTGATAACGTACGCCAGGTGTGCGATTTTTCCGTGGCTTGCGTAATGGCGCTGGCGGCCCGGCCTTCCAGCATAAGGCGGAAGTGATCGATCTGTGTCTGTACCCGGTCCAGCTCCTGTTCATAATGCTTGCCGTAGAGCAGGGAGAGCGCCTCGCTGTCTGCTCCGCGTTCAATACTGGCGAGCGCGGCCTGCTGTTCATCCTGCAGCTCATCCGCGATCTGCAGCCCCTCGCGCAGCAACATCAGCTCCTGCGGCGTCGCTCCCCGATCTTTCAGCTTTTCCAGCCGGTGCTCTATGGTCGTCAGCGAACGGGCCTGCTGGCGGTACTCCTGCAACACATCCGGATTTTTGTTAATGACGTAAGCGCGAGCGAGGTCGGATAATTCCCAGCTCTCGGTTTCAACCGTTTCGGTTAACTGGTCGAAGATCTGCCGCTGTTGTACGGCCTGGCGTTCGGCCGTCTCCGCGTTGGACGCCATCAGCATGGCAATACCGGAAGTGATGGTCAGGCAAACGGTGATCCCGTAGGCCCAGTTGGTCATGGTGGCGATTCTCACCCGAATTTTCCTTGCGTGCAGATGAACAAATGACGTTACGTCTAATTATAGAACCCGCTTTTGCCCACTTGCGGGCAGAGGGTTAGCTGCGTTTTTTGCGAATAATCGTGCTATGTAGCGTGCCGGCATGCTGGCATAAGGTACAAAAAACATCTTTATCCAGGGCGCCATTTATAACATCGTTCTCTATCAGCTGTAATGCATCCTGATAACGCATGGCGACGCGATAGGGGCGATCTTCGGTCAGAGCGGTAAAAATATCGGCAATGGCGATGATCCGGTCAGGGAGTTGCAGATAATCCTGATTCAGATGCAGCGGATAGCCGCTGCCATCGAGTTTTTCATGGTGGTTTGCCGCCCAGTTAATGATTTCACCCAGTTCGCTAAAGGCGCTGAGAATTTCACCGGTCATATAGCTATGTTCTCGCACCTGACGGAGTTCATCAGGCGTGAGTTCGCTTTGCTTTTCCAGGATATCCAGTGGGATATTAATTTTACCAATATCGTGCAAATAGCCGGCAATTTCGATTTTTTTGCACTCCTGTTCCGGCAGATGCATATAGGTTGCCAGCAGGCAGGATATTTCACCGACCATAATACTGTGGCTGGCGGTGAAACTGCTGTAGGTATCGACAATTTTGGCGATTAACAAACAAATATCTTTCAGCCCGTCGATATCGATGTACAGCTCGTTAATCGGGCCGATGATCTCCAGCATCCTTTGGATATGTCCGGGATGAAGATGCAGCCAGAAATGCTCTTTTTGCGCGAGCTGGCAGACGGTGTCACAGAGCATCGGATCAATCTCATGATGCAAGGTGCGGAAGGTGTCGATGATAATGTCGGGGTGGTGATCCGTGGTGATATTTCCGGTGGAGAGCAGACGTTCAAAAGCATCGGCAAAAAAAACGATATGCTCTTCGAGGTTACCTTTATGCGCCGGGTTAAAGTGGTGATGGCGGATAACAGGCAAAACAGGCGCGAAGGTGGGTAAGCCGCTGAGCATCTCGGCCCCCCGATACTGGTGAGGGTCTTCGATATTATCAATGTCATTCAGCGAAGTGACGATTCGCTTATCGCCGAGTACGCCAATATCGTGAAGCAGTGCGGCGCAAAATATGGTCTGCTGCTGCGACCGCGGCAGTTCCAGAGCTAACGAAAGTTCGAGAGCAATTAGCGCCGTGCGTTGCATATGCAACTGAAGTTCCGGGTTGATTATCTGTATAACGCGCGTGGTTAGCATCAATGCTGATTTTAAGGCGAGACGCATCGTTTTTCTCCATCCGCGTGATTGGGATAATATCGGCTCATTCTGGTGGCCTGTATCCAGATAACGCCAGCAGGGGGTAGAGACGCCAGTTCGCGGCGAAATAATCGGTGAGCAAATCCCGAAATAATTTCATTTATAGCCATACTCAAGCCCGAAATGCGTGGCGACAAAGACGCATAAAAGCGTGAAAAAAGTCTTTAACAGGCGTCAGTTAATCATTTTGCTCATAAAAAGAAAATACATTGTCGTGAGTAGCTTGCGTTACCTCGCTGCCGGGATGAGGCTTATCTGATTCGATCGTCGGCAAAACGAATTTTAGAACAGGCTGCGTGATGGTGTGATGAACGCTTGCCGGTCGCCGCTGACGGAGACGCTGTTGTCTCGCGAGTTGTTGGCGGCGTGAAGCCAGTACAGGGCCGAACGTCGGCCCCACGGTAAAACAACACCGTCACCGCCCCTGGGCGGGACGGTGACGAACGTTTTGATTACCACCACGTCATCATCAGAATGTCATGGCACCTTGCAGATACAAGGTACGCGGCTGGCCGACATAGATGCCTTTGTTGTTATCGTCATATGAGCGGGTGTAGTACTCATGGTCGAAAATATTTTTTACGCCAAACGCCAGATTGAGATTGGCCATTTGCGGGCCAAAATCGTAGGCGACGCGGGCGCCCCACAGCATATAGCCCGGAATGCGACCGTTGCTGCCGTCAGCGCTCTCTTCCACGGTGTTGGCGTTGTCAGCAAACTGACTGGACTGGAAATCGCTATTGAGGTTGAACGTCCAGTTACCCGGTTTGTAATCTACCCCGAGCGTACCTTTATGTCTGGGTGAGAAAGGCACCTGGTTGCCGTAGGTATCGCCTTTCTCACGAATGACGGCGTTGACATAGGCATAGCTGGCATAGACCGACAGATTTTCCAGCTGCGGATTGAGATCGCCGAGATCGTAACGCGTCTGCGTCTCCAGTCCGCTATGGCGAGTTTTACCGCGAGCGGTGACGGTATCGTTGGTCTGGTTGGAGTCGTACTGATTGTTGAAGTTAATCAGGAAGAGTCCCATTTCCGCGCTCAGCGCGCCGTTGTCGTAGCGGGTACCGACTTCCCAGGTGCGGGCCTTTTCCGGTTCCACATTGCCGCTTTGCACAGCCTTGCCAATTTGGCTGTACTGTACGGTACCGAACGATCCTTCTGTATTGGCATAAAGATTCCAGCTGTCGGTGAGGTGATAAAGTACGTTAAGCGCAGGCAGCGGGGCGTTATAGCTGACCTGCTGACGGGTGCCTTTCAGGCTGTCGTCCTGGTAAGACTCAATATGTTCGAAACGCATCCCCGGCGTGACCGTCCAGTTGCCGATATCGATGCGATCGTCGATATACCAGGCGTGAGCCTCGGTGCCAGAGCGGGTATCGCGGTCGTACGGACTGGCGGTGTCGGGCAACTTGCCGCTGACGGTGGGGGTGTAATAGCGCATCTCGTGCGTGGATTCATTCACGTAGCGATAGCCGACGCCGACTTCATGCGCGGAAGCGCCAAGCATAAAGCTTTGGCTGTAGCGCGGCTCGATACCGCGCACCCAGTATTCACGCGGGGAAAGCGTGGTGCGTTTCCCTTGCTCCAGATAACCGCTGCGCAGCGTATGAGTATAGAAGCCCTGAATGTTGAACTTGTGCCGGTCATCGGGCTGGAACTGATAGCCGAGGCTGGCCAGCTGACGTCGTCCCCAGAAGCGATCTTTTAAGCGGGTGGACTGCCAGCGATCGGCAGCATAATCGGCGCGGGACAGGCCGCCGGGCATATCGGCTTCACCATCGTAGTACTGCAGCAAGCTGTTGAACGTGTGCACCGCGTTTGGCGCATATTTGCCTTTCAGCATCACGTCATCGATGCGCGTGGCGCTATGTTCACGCCAGTCGCTGCCGCGGGTACCTGAATAGAGCAGGGCAGCCCCCAGTCCGTTATCGGCGGTCCCTCCCAGCATCAGGTTATGCGTCTCTTTGGGATTGTTCTGCGAAGAGGTCGGGCTGAGCTGGCCTTCTACGCCGCCCGCGATAGCAAAGTCCTGCGGGATGGCCCGGGTGACAAAGTTCACTACGCCGCCCACGTTTTGTGGCCCGTAGCGCACGGCGCCTGCGCCGCGAACCACATCCACCGCATCCATATTGCCCAGCGATACCGGCGCCAGCGATAGCTGAGGTTGACCGTAGGGGGCGAAAGGCACCGGAATACCGTCCATCAGTACCGTAGAACGGCTGGCGAGGCGTGGGTTCAGCCCCCGGATGCCAAAGTTCATCGCCAGATCGTGGCTGCCGGTACCGGTATTTTCCGGCGCATTGACGCCGGGAATGCGATTCAGGACTTCGCGCATAGTGGTGGCGCCGGTTTTGGCGAAATCGTCGCGGCGGATAACATCGCGGGCGCCGGCGTGTTCAAAAACATCGTTTTCCCGGGCGTCGCCAAGCCAGTCGCCGATCACCGTCAGCGTGGATTCCGTATTAACCGGCGCCGGTTCCAGCGTCCAGGCCTGATTACCCAGAGATTTCAGCTGCAGTCCGCTCCCGCTGAGCAGCGTTTGCAGACCCTCTTCCAGCTCATAGCGGCCGTGCAGGCCATCGCTGTGTTTTCCGCGCGTCAGGCCAGCATCCGCCGAGAGCGTAATGCCGCTGCGGGCGGCGTACTGGTTCAGTGCGCTGTCTAAATCCCCGGCGGCAATATCAAACTGCGTTGCCGCCAATGCGGGGACAGCGACCAGCCCCGCGAGCGGCAGCAGGCTTAAACGGATTGCCATCACCAGAGGCATCGGTTTGCGTAATACGCGTAAAGGCGTCATGTGTTCTCCACAATCGTTTTTGGTTGTCATCACCTGTTAAGTCGAACGAGCGGGTGAAAAGGGACAATGGAGAAGGCAAATTTTTTGTTTTTTTTTTCTCAGGCTGCGATGACAGTGACCCAGTAGCGGGTGGCAAATTGCAGTTTTACCGGCAGGGTCTGCGCGATGATGTGCAAAATCGCATCGGTGTCGCCCAGCGGAAAGGTGCCGCTCAGACGCAAACCGGCGACGGCGGGATCGCAGCGTAAGATCCCGGGGCGATAGCGGGAGAGTGTGGCGAGCACTTCATGCAGCGGACGATCGCGGAAGCTGAGGACGCCCTGCGTCCAGCTGGCGTCGCTGCTGTTGAGCGCCTGAAGGCGGGTGAAGGCATCGCGGGTAAACCACAGGCTCTCGCCCGCGTGGACAATCTTGCGCTGTCCGTCTGGCAGCAGCGCCTCGACGGCGTGCTGTTGCACCGTCAGGCGCGTGTCACGGGCAAACTGGCGGACGGTAAATTCGGTGCCCAGCGCGGTGAGTAAACCGTCGCGGGTCTGGACGCGAAACGGTCGTTGCCGGCGGTCGCGGGCGGTGGTGATGGCAATTTCGCCGTAGCGCAGGCGAATCAGGCGCTGGTGGCCATCAAAGCGCACATCGGCGGCGCTGTCGGTATTGAGCGTCAGCAGAGTGCCGTCGCTGAGCGTTTGCCGCAGGGGCATGCCTTTTGCCGTGCGGTAATCGGCGCGCAATCCTTCCGCCAGTTCGCTGCTCCACATCTGCCAGCCGCCGCCGACGGCAACCAGCAGCATCAGCCCTTTCAGCACCTGGCGACGCGTCAGGCGACTGTCGTTGAGCGTCCGGCTGGCAAGGGGACCGGGAAGTTGTCCCATCTGCTGGCGCAGGTTTTCGACCTGCTGCCACGCCCACTGGTGATCGCGGCTTTGTTCATACCACTGTTGCCAGCGGACCTCCTGTCGGGGGTTGACGCGACTATCGCTTAATACCGCGTACCAGCGCGATGCGGAACGCAGAGCCAGACGACGGGATTCGGTTAATGCGGAACTCACAGGCCATTCTCCAGGCGAAAAAGCAGGCAGTGCTCAGTCGCTCTGGCGACGTATTTTTTTACTGAGCTGACCGATACCATCAGGCGTTCGGCAATCTCGGCATACGTCAGCCCCTCCAGCTGCGAAAGCAAAAAGGCCGCGCGGGCTTTCCGGCTCAGGCCATCAAGCATGGCATCGACCTGCTGCAGCGTCTCCAGCTGGATGTGCTGTCGCTCCGGCGAAGGGACCAGGGCCTGCGGAAGCTGGGCAAGCATCTCCAGCCACGCGCGTTCCAGCGCGTTACGGCGAAACAGATCGATCATCACCCGTCTGGCGATGGTGCACAGGAAGGATCTAGGATCGCGGATCGCCGTCAGCGATTCGCTGCCCATCACGCGCAGAAAGGTATCCTGAGTGACATCATCGGCGTCAAAGGCGGATTGCAGCTTGCCGGTTAACCAGGTTGTCAGCCAGCCGTGATGGGCTTGATACAGAGACGCGAGCGTGAACGGCGTGGTGGCGGAAAGCTGAGACATAAGCGGGTTCAAAACAGGTTATCAATAGCGACATGTTAATATGAGAATGGTTATCATTACAATTAAAAGGCGGCGCAAAAATGGGTCGTGCCAACAATAATTTCAATAAGTGACTGTTGCGATTAGAAAATGTTGTTGATTTCACGGCATCAGGTCTCCGGCCCGTGTTACGGGCGGCTTATCATTGAAGGTCGGGGATAAAAAAGGGTAATTTTTCGTTGTAAACGAATAGTGGATGATTTATTTAGCGAAAGCGCCAGACATTGTGCGGATTTATAAAATAAGGTGATTCTTATTTGATATATAGAAAAGGAATGAAAAGATATGTTGCATACTGTTTTATAGATTCTGACTCTGATATATGGAGATGCGTTATATTGATTGCCGCGATTCTTTAGCAACGTTTATACTTTTTACCACCGCGTCGCCTCGGGCAGGATGACAGGGTGGGTAAGTTGTTGCCGGCCAGTGACGGCAGGGGCTGCGAAGCAATATGACGCTGAAGAGTACAAATTGATTTAATAATGTGCAATCAGCGGATCGAAATAATTAGCGAGAAAAGGGTTGTCACAGTAAATATTTGTAATGGGATCTTCTTTTTTATTTTACATTCTGTTACAACTATGAGGGTATTATGCTTTTTTCACCGCGGAGGTGTTTTTTACTTGCCGGAGTGAATTTAGCCGGATTACTATTGTCATAGTTGCTATACGTACCGCCTAACGACTGATGAATGGACTTCGTTTTTTCCTTAAGCGCTACTCATTTATAGACGTTTACAGGAAAAATCATGCCTTGCGCTTTTAATAAAAGTCTTCTGCACCCTCGCAACTGGGGGACCTGGTTTGGCCTTGCCATTCTCTGGTTAATCGTGCAATTGCCTTATCCTCTGTTACACATCATCGGCACCAGCGCAGGCAAGGCGTCACGCCGCTTCCTTAAGCGCCGCGAACATATTGCCCGACGTAATCTTGAACTCTGTTTTCCGGACATGTCACCGCAAGCGCGGGAAAAGATGATTGAGCAGAATTTTATGTCGCTGGGCATGGGACTTATCGAAACCGGTATGGCCTGGTTCTGGAGCGACGAGCGGGTTAAAAAATGGTTCGACGTTGAAGGCTTTGAGAATCTGAGCAAAGCGTTAAGCGCCGGGCAGGGTGTTATGGTTGTTGGCGTGCACTTTATGTCGCTGGAACTCGGTGGCCGTACCATGGGTCTGTGTCGGCCGATGATGGCGACCTATCGCCCGCACAACAGCCCGCTGATGGAGTGGGTGCAAACCCGCGGACGCCTGCGTTCGAATAAAGCGATGATCGATCGCCGCAATTTATCTGGTCTGGTGCACGCGCTGAAAGCCGGCGAGGCGGTATGGTTCGCCCCGGATCAGGACTATGGCCCGAAAGGCAGCGTGTTTGCGCCGTTCTTCTCCGTCCCTCAGGCGGCGACGACAAACGGCACCTACGTCCTGTCGCGTCTCTCCGGTGCGAAGATGCTGAGCATCAGTATGGTGCGTAAGATGGACCGTAAAGGTTACACCCTGTACATCAGCGATGTGCTGAATGACTATCCTGGCGAAGATAAACAGGATGCGGCCAGCTATATCAACCGGGTGATTGAAAAAGAGATTCTGCGCGCGCCGGAGCAATATCTGTGGGTACATCGGCGCTTCAAAACCCGCCCGCTGGGCGAAGGCTCACTCTACTAAGCCAACAAGCACCGTAAGCGCTTTCAAAATCGCGGCAGTTGCGTTAACGTGAGCGCGATCATGTTTTTTGTTGAAAGCGAAGGAGTGCAGCGTGTTCGCTGAGTTTGGTGTGTTGAATTATCTGACCTATCTGGTCGGGGCTATTTTTATCATCCTGGTGCCCGGCCCTAATACCTTTTTTGTTCTGAAAACCGGTATCGCACACGGCGTTAAAAAGGGCTATCTGGCGGCGGCTGGCGTGTTCATCGGCGACGCGGTGCTGATGCTGCTGGCGTTTGCCGGCGTTGCGACCCTGATTAAGACCACGCCGGTGCTGTTTAATATCGTTCGTTATCTGGGGGCGATTTACCTGCTGTGGCTGGGTGGCAAGATGCTCTATTCCGTTCTGACTCAGCGGGAAGGGCACGCGGACGCCGGGGCTGAACCGGGAAGCGCGATTCTGAAACGCTCGCTGACGCTTAGCCTGACCAATCCCAAAGCCATTCTTTTCTATGTCTCTTTTTTCGTGCAGTTCATCGACGTTAACGCGACAACACCCGGACTGGCGTTCTTTATCCTCGCGCTGACGCTGGAAGTGATTAGCTTTATGTATATGAGCTTCCTGATCCTGTCCGGCTCGTTCGTGACGCGCTACGTGAAGACCAGAAAGAAACTGGCAAAAATCGGCAACAGTCTGATTGGTCTGGTGTTTGTCGGCTTTGCTGCGCGCCTGGCAACCCTGCAATCGTAAACCGCTGGCCGGTAGTGATTCCGGCCTGATAGCTTTATCCTCTGGCTTGTAACAAAAACCCTTCAATTTTTATTGCATTGATGTTACATATACAGCCGATTATCGGTCAGAGAAAAGGGAACCCGGATGATTCTGCAAAAGCTCATCAGCAACAAAAACAGCAAGAAATTCTTCTTGTCGATAGGGATTGTGTTTGCCATCGCGCTTACCGTGGTGGGCCGCGCAACGTTTGGCGGGGTCGTTAGCGAATACAATATGCCGTACTCCGAATGGAGCACATCGATGTTTTTCCTGCAGGGGGCGATGGTGACCGTGTACAGCATCGTGTTCACGCTGCTGTTTTCCATTCCGCTGGGCTTCTTCTTTTTAGGTTCTGACCGTCAGGACTAAGGCTATGGGGCGAACGCGCGTTCGCCCTGCTTAACCCTTCCGTCACCAGCCGCGGCCGTCATAATGATGATGGTGGTGGTGCCTGTGGTGATAGCCGTCGTCAACAATACATCCCGATAACAGCGTGCATAGCGCAAGAATCAACGATAACACGATCGGTTTTTTCATTTCTCACTTCTCCGTTGTCCACCGTCCGCGGGCAAAGAGCGTGCGGAGTCGGCTGATGAAGTGAGTGTATAGCGTTAACTTATTGAGTGGATAGGATAACTCCGCAATAACGCTCTGACGAACGATCCCCGACCGCCGATGCTACCACCAGCCAAACTGAACGCCGGCCAGGGCAACGATCGCGATGATAATCATCAGAATGGTGCTTTTTTTCATTACGCGCCGCCCGGAGCCGCGTAGCCGCCGACGAAAAACCAACCGAGAAAAACAACGGCGACGATAAAAATGGCCACCGGGAAAAGAATACCCAATCTCATGATGTTACCCCTGAAGCTAAAAATATGACCTGTCCTGCCACAAAACCATTAAGCCGCCGCATCGCAACAGCTTACCGGAAAACCTCGCTATCATACTGGATATCGCCGCCAGGTTTTAATCAATATTCAGAAAGGAATCCCGCCGCCGGGACTTTTTATCCTGATACATAGCGTCATCCGCAGCGCGCAGCGCACTTTCGACATCCAGAATCTGGGGATTTACCTCTGTGATACCAAAACTGGCGCCAGGATAGTTAATTCGGTGTTCGCCAAGAAAGTAAACTCCACATAAGGCCTGCCGCAGGGTCGCAACAAAGGACTGTTGCTGCAGCGTGTCCAGTTCGGTGCCGACGACTAAAAACTCATCACCGCCGAGACGTCCCACCAGGTCTCCCTGGCGAATATGCGCCTTCAGCCGTTCGCCAATCTGGATCAAAAAGCTGTCCCCGCACTGATGACCAAAGCGATCGTTTATCGCTTTAAAATCGTCAAGGTCGATAAAGATCATCAGCAGATTGCGCTGCTGCTCGCGCTCGCGGGGAAACATTGACGACAGATGCTTAAACAGCGCCCGGCGATTGGCTAAACCGGTCAGCTCGTCGGTATAGGAGTGCATTTCCAGCGCGACGTTGGCGGCGCGAAGCTGATCAACCAGCGTCTCTTTCTCAACATAGTGAGAAATTAAGTTGGCAAACAGCGCCATCACCTGCTCGCCTTCGAGGTTATAGGGCTGCTTATTGCGGCTGGTTGCACATAATGTGCCGTACAGCGAGCCATCGGCGAGGCGCACGGGAATGCTGAAGAAGGTGATAATCCCCAGCCCCTGAGCAGCGATGCACGACGGCCAGCGGGTGTTGACATCGTTACTGAACTGGCAGTTATCATCGATTGCACGTTTACACAGCGACTCATTCCACGGCACCGAAAACCCTTCCGGGATCTGCATTTCGCTGCTGTTATGCGCGTACAGCACCAGCTGGCGCTGCGCTTTTAAATCAATACGAGTCAGATAAGTTGACTCCATTCTGGTCACAAGCTCCAGCATCTCAAGCAGCTGCCTGACTAACATTTCGAGAGAATGTTCAGTGGCGAGCGTTTGCGAGACGCGAGCAAGAATAAAATCTGACATGAATGTACGGCTCCCGATCGCGGGTGGGGCCGTCAGTCATTTATGCTGGAAAACGGCTACCAACGAAGAGTAAACATAGATACAACAAATTTAACACATTAATGAAGGGAATACCTGCGATCGCAGCGGGGAAAAAAAGCCCCGTCGGGTGCGTTAGCCATCGCAGATATAACGGCTTTCAACGGTGCAATGCGGGATTGCGCGGCACGCAAGACCGTTGAAAGCCATAACACATTACCCATCTGTGGACATTATGTGGACATTTCGCACATCAGCGCCACCTCGCAACGGGTTAAGTGAGATCGCGTCCTGAAGGTATTCCGGCGCAAAATGAGCGTAGGCCATAGTTTGCTCAATTCGCGCATGCCCAAGGATCCTCTGTAACGTAATGATGCTTCCCCCATTAATCATAAAGTGCGTCGCGAAACTGTGGCGTAGTGCATGCGTCGCCTGGCCGGTCGGAAGATCAGGTTTTACTTCCCTGAGTATCTGCCTGAAGTCAGAATAAGACGCCTTACCAAATAACAACCCTCGCTTACCATCAGCTATGAGTTTTGCCACTTCCGCTGAAACAGGAACAGTCCGCTGCTTGTTACTCTTGGTTTTAACGAACGTCACACGGTTCTGTATGATGTGTTCCGCCTTGAGTCGAGCCGCTTCGCCCCAGCGAGCACCAGTACTTAAACAGAGAACAGCTATCTTCTTGTTGTCGCCATCCAGTTTAAAGAGCAAGTGCTTGATTTCGTCCTCTGTCAGATAGCCAGTTTCTGGGACATCTTCTTTCAACTTCTTCCGCCCTCTGATCGGATGTTCACCCGAAAACAACTCGGCCTCGATAAGCGCTGTGAACATGCCACTGATGCTGTTGAGATCACGGTTAATGGTGGAAGCTTTAATGCCCTGGCTTCTTCTTGCCGCGTAATACTGACTAATCAGCGCTTTTGTAATCTGAAAAGCACAAGGATCGTCGGTAATCCTGCAAAAAATATCTAACTTGTTGCGGTTTATCCGACCGTGCTCCTCATGCTTGCCTTTCAAATTCCACCAAAGCTGTATCAGTTCAGACAGATGCCGCTTATCCGTCGGTTTTGATAACCATTCTTTGGTGTGGTGGTTGAACTGGGTATGCTTCTCGAAAGCTACCGCTTCACTTTTCTTATCAAACTTCCTGCGGATACGCTTTCCATTGCGACCAGCAGGCCTGATGTCCACTTCATATCGACCATCATCGAGTTTCTTAATAGTCATAAGAAAACCCTCCGATGGGTGCGTTTGCCTTTCGGCCTCAACGCGTTGCAATTATGTGATGAATACTTTTCGACCAATAATAGACATTTGAAATGTATGTAGGACTGGTTAATTGTTAACCAGTCTTTTGGTCTGAGTGCTGCGAGGTTGTTAAGTCTTGCCCAAAGTGTGCGAGGGCCGGTGCGATTTGACCGGCTTCAGGCGAAACCTGATCGGTCATAAACCACAGTGTGTATTTCACAAATCTAGGGTGTTGGAAGATTTTCATGATTGGTTCAAGGCTCGCACTTTTTGTACCAGCCTCATAGCCAGAAAGTGTGCTGTAAATTACTCCTGTTAACTCGCTGAATTGCCTACGATTAAGCCGTTCTGACTCCCTGATAAGCTTCAACTTCTCTGAAATAGGGATTGACATAAAAACCTCTTTGGGAAAATATTACGCGTATGGATAATAAATTTTCATTTGAGCAAGTGTCTTAACGGGCAATTAAAACCCATTAAGAGCAATTAATTACCCTAAAGGAGAATGTAACAGATGAGCAAACAGCTTGTAAGTAGCACGGATGCTGTGCCTTATCAGGAGTTCGCCAGACTCATCGGGAAAACCCCTGCTGCGGTGAAGGGCATGATCGAAAAAGGGAAGCTTCCTGTAATCGAGATGACCGATCCCCAGTCTACTTCTGGCCGTGCCGGCGAATACTGGGTTTACCTTCCAGCCTGGAACAACGGCATGAAACTGGCCTACGAAAGTCGTCCAAAGGAGATCAGGGAAGGGTGGTTGATGTGGCTTGGTCTCGGTGAGCCAGGTCGATAGCCGGTTTCAGGAGAGGAAACATGAAGAACGGTAGCCGCGGATCAGTATCACAACTCAATAGCAAAACCAGCCTTTACTGTGGTTTTACTATTCTGAAACTCCCACGCAAAAAGCCGTACAACCGCCAGCGCTATCAAATTACGCACACAGGCCATTATTACGGCATTGACTTTGCTTTATCAGAAGCATGCCGAACGATTGACAGAATCATGAGTAAAAAGCGGTTTATTGCTTTTTAATCTCTAGGGGCGAAAATGAAACTCGAATATGCAGACAAAATTAACTCACTTTTACAATGCTTCCATTTCAATAAAGAGTTTCTGGAATGGAATCATGATTACTCTCTCCAGCTTTTACGCCACGGCGTATCCCACCTTTATCATTTCGCAATGCTTCAAGGCGAGAATGATGAATGCACTCTTGAAGAACTCCGCAACATCATTATTTCCGTGACCGATGGTGATATCCCTAAACCATACGACCTGCTATCTCTGGATGCTGAGCAACTGAAGAAGGCTATGAAGTTTGTTCAGCCGCAGGCGGTAACCGTAGAAGTTACCCCGGAGATCCTGGAACACCTGAAACTGGGAGCTAGAGCCTCCTGGCGGCTGGAGCCCCCTCGCTTTAACTGATCATCGGAGTACGCCATGTTCACCGAAGAAAAAACATCTTGGGAACAGGAAATGCTGATTCGAGAAGCAGTGGAAAGTGCCGAGCAGGGGTTCACTGTACATCTAAAAAATGGTGCTCGTATCACAATTAGCTCAAAAAGCCCGTCTAAAGATTTAATAATTTACGGGCTCGAAAAAGCAATTCGCGGTAATCACGATCGCGCGCGAATGACCTTTATTGATTTCATGTATTACTGGCATGAAAGGATATTTAAGCAGATTAAAAGAAAATCGCGTCCAAACAATTAATTAACCCGCTTTAAAAATAACGGCATTCATTTTGCCGGGGATTTGTTTTGCCTTTTTCAGGAGGTTGCATGTCGGTTACGTCAATAAAGCCGGAAGGCGGAATTAGCGATCCAGAGTTTATGGGAATCAGCACCAATGCGCGCAAAGGCGAGCGCGCCCATTTACTCGGATTGCTGCGCATCCGTATGGGCCTGCTGAAAGAGCAAGGCCTTACCCCCGAAGAGATTTATTCAGCACTTGAGCAGTGGATAGCCAACCACGAAACAATCACCAGCGAGGGCAGTAGACCATGAATCACGTAATGATCGATTTGATTAACGTTAATAAGAAACCGTCATCACCTCTGTGTGCCATTGAAGCTGTGTTTTTTGAGCCCTCAACAGGGCAGATCGGAAAGGTTTTTTATTCTTCGATAGACATTCGTAAATCTGAAAGCTTGAAGGGCCGTATCAGCATTAGTACGGCATTCGATTGGATGAAAAAAGACTCTCACTGGCGCGCCGAAGTAATGAGCGCAACCGAAGCTGAAGAAGATGCACTTTGCAGCCTTGCTTCTTTCATCGCCGACAACACCTGTCCCCGGAACGCGGCGTTATTCGTATGGTTCAAAGATGCCCCGGAAAAACTGGTTTCACTTCGTTATGCCGTGGATCGCTTAGAGGTGTCAGGCATTTTACCTGAAGGCACAAAATACCGCTGCATTCGTTCACTTCTCGACCTTGCTGCTGCCACAGACTATGCGCCTCATGCGAGAAGCGCCCTGGCATGTTACACGCTCACTGACGCGCGATATCAAGCGGAGCAAGTCTGCGAAATCTGGCAGCGCTTAACCTCCCCACACATTGGATCGCTGTGAGGGCCGCCATGCATTCGCATTTATCTGTTGTTTGTAACGCGCCGTTGCCGGTTTGTAAGAGGGCGCTTGCCGCCCTGAATTGCTTTGCTCGTGGACAGCGTAATTACACCCGCGTCAAGCCACACGCCTATCTCGTGATCCGCATTGGCCTCCGTTGGCGTTTGCTCAGCAAAAACGGTGGTAAGCAGTGGCGACTGATGACCCATGAAACCTATAACCAGGAATGCCGCAAATGATTAAGTCACCTCTTAAGTGGGCTGGCGGTAAAACCCGCGTGTTGCCGGAGCTGCTGAAGCACTTACCTAAAGCCGATTGCTTGATTGAGCCCTTTGTAGGCAGTGGCACAGTCTTTATGAATACGGAATACCGCCGCTATGTGCTTTGTGACAGCAATCGCGCATTGATCAATTTCTTCCGCGCGCTCAGGGAAGACCCTGAAAGATTGATACTGATCGCCAGGAACGTATTCAGAAATGGCAATAACGAAGATAGCTATTACGAAGAGCGCAAGTTGTTCAACCACCTGTCGTGGGATGACGAGTGTGCAGATGATTACGTTGTACGGTGGGCGGCCTCATTTTTATACCTGAACCGCCACTGCTTTAACGGGCTTTATCGCACCAACAGGGATGGCGGTTTCAATGTTCCATTTGGCAGCTATAAGGCGCCTTATTTTCCAGAAGCAGAAATGCGCTTGTTTGCTGAAAAGGCGCGGGATACTCACGCGCTCTTTCTTTGTAATGATTTTCGTACTTCTATTCCGTACGTTGCAAGGAACCGCCTGGACTCTGTGATTTACTGCGATCCGCCGTACATCCCGACTAGCAAAACAGCCAATTTTACCGCTTACGGCAAGCCATTTACCCTGGGTGATCACTGCGCTTTGGTTACGGCGTTGCTGGACGTTAATCGCCAGCATGGAACTCGCTCGGTCATCTCGAATAGCGACACACCAGAAACACGCCAGATCTACTCCGCTTTCAATCTCCACGCCTTCAGAGTTCGACGTTCCGTTAGCGCCAAAACCCGCGATATGGCCAGTGAAGTGATTGGCGTAATTCGCGTGTGTGGCGGTTGCGGTCGTTCTGGTGGTGGAGGTTGCCCGGACTGTGGGGCGGTGATGGGCGATGCGGCATATGCCGAAATGTTTGGCGCGCCGGCTTGTTGAGGCATTGGTTTTGCAAAATAAGATTCGAAGGTAAGTTATGCCTGACTCCACATCCCTGGCATGGAGCTGGAATGCCAGAAAGCAGCCAGTAAACCCTTATGCTGTTGATGCGCCTGCACGGAAACCATCTGCGCTGGCCGTCTGGATTGCTCTTTATGAGCAGGATAAAAGCGATCAACGCGAGCAGGCTGAAGCAATGAGTCGTGCAGCAGAAGAGTACCTCTTTTCTGTTGCACATTGCGATCCCTGGCACTATGACGAATTGAATGATGTGCTGATTGAGAAGGCTAAGCGACATGCAGAACTCCATCGTGTTGATCCTCTTACCCTGATTCGTGATGACGTCGCCAGCTTGCCTGGTTTCCTGCGCAAGCCGCTGGAAACAAGGATTAAGTATTTGGAAAAATCAGAAGATCCGCGCCATTTGCCTACCTATCTGAATGAGGTCATTACTCCCTCATTAGTGAGAATTGACAAGGTCCGTGCTAACCAGGCGTCGCTGTCATTCCAGGCCATGGCTGGCAGGGATAGCCTTGATCAACTCCTTCGACTTGCTGAACTGAATCAGCGGGAGGTTAAGCGGCTTTCAACGCTGGTCGCAGCGCACATTGATATGATTTTTATCCAGCTTTGCGGTGAGATGCTGACCGATGAATTAGCTTCTCCCATCGTAATACTGGAGCTCTATCGTCGTGTGGCGGCCGAAGTGTCACGCCTTGATGTTATCCCGCCGGGTTATGAAGCGCTCCGCAGCAAACATTATCGCCGCAACCCGATTAATTACGAGCTGATACCGGGCGCGCTTGCCCGTATGCGTTGTGCTGACTGGTGGCAACGTAAGCTGTGGCAACTCCGCAACGAATGGCGGGAAGAGTTGCTTCGGGCTGCGTGCCTTGTTCATCGGCACGCATCACCTTATGTCAGCCATGACATTCTGTTGCAGAAGCGGGAACAACGCCGTAAGGCGATGGATTTTTTCCGCAATCATGATCTGATTAACGAAGATGGCGATACGCTCAGCATGGAGGATGTGGTGCTTGCAAGTGCCAGCAATCCAGCGCACCGCCGTAATGAGATGATGGCCTGTGTTAAAGGCCTGGAATTGATAGCTGAAATGCGTGGCGACTGCGCCATGTTCTATACCATCACCTGTCCTTCTAAGTACCACGCCACACTGATGAACGGGAAGCCTAACCCTACATGGGATCACTCGACAGTTAGGAAAAGCAGCGACTATCTGGTTGATACGTTTGCGGCATTCCGTAAGGCAATGCACAAAAAAGAGCTGCGCTGGTACGGCGTCCGCGTAGCCGAACCACATCACGATGGCACTGTGCACTGGCATTTATTGTGTTTTATGCGCAAAAAACATCGACGTGCAATCACAGAGCTGCTGCGTCGTTTCGCTATCCGAGAAGATCGCGCCGAACTTGGCAATAACACTGGCGCTCGTTTCAAGTCAAAGCTGATAGACCCGCGAAAGGGGACTCCGGCCAGTTATATTGCAAAGTACGTCAGTAAAAACATCGATGGGCGTGGGCTGGGTGACACCGTCAGCAAGGAGACGGGTAAATCACTACGTGATAGTGCCGAGCACGTCACTGCGTGGGCATCGTTGCACCGTGTTCAACAATTTCGTTTTTTTGGGATTCCAGGCCGCCAGGCGTACCGCGAGTTACGATTGTTCGCATCGCAGGCAACTCGTGCAATGAAAACCAGCAAACCGGGCGCTCCGGTACTTATGGATCCAAAACTGGACGCTGTGCTCGCTGCTGCTGATGTTGGCTGTTTTGCCACTTACATCATGAAGCAGGGCGGTGTACTTGTTCCCCGCAAAAATTACCTCATTCATACCGCCTACGAGCCGACAGTCGAACCAGGAACCTATGGCGATCACGGGATTCGTATTTATGGCATTTGGTCGCCAATCACCGGTAAGGAAAACAAAATATGCACGCATGTCCATACCTGGAAGATGGTGAAGAAGGCTCCCGCTAACCCAGGCGCTGAAAGCGCCGCCCAGGGCGACCCCGTCGCCCCTTGGACTCGTGGCAATAACTGTCCCCAGCCCTAAAAAGTGAGGTGCAGGGAACAGGGAATGACAGAGGGGGATTGGGTAAAAAGAGGCTTGTTATACTAGGATCATCTTTGTCGTGAGGTAATCGTTCCTGAGGGGTAGGACAAGGGGATGATGCTGCGTATAATATTTATAAATGAACGTGGGAACTGAGTATAAAAAATTGAAAGCTATTGATTTATTTGCTGGTGCTGGTGGCTTTTCTCTTGCAGCTTACAAGGTGGGCATTGATGTCCAGGCTGCAATCGAGTTGGATAAACTAGCTTCAGAAACATATTACATGAATTTAGTTGATAAGCGAAAAGCCCAAACTCAGGTTTTTTCTCAAGATATCAATAGTGTAGATATAGATTCTTTGATGAAATTTCAAGGTATCAATGCTGGTGAGCTTGATTTGATTCTAGGTGGTCCACCCTGTCAAGGATTCTCTACACATCGGATCAACAATGCTGGTAAGAATGATCCACGTAACTTATTGTTAATTCGCTATTTTGATTTTGTTAAAAAATTTAGGCCAAAAGTATTTCTGGTTGAAAACGTTCCTGGATTGCTTTGGCCTCGTCATGCCGAATATTTAAGCAGATTCATGGCATTATCACATGAGCATGGTTATAAGATTATTGGTAAAAAACCGTTCATCTTGAATGCTAGAGACTACGGGGTTCCTCAAAACAGAAAGCGTGCTTTTATCCTCGCTGTTAGAGAAGACATTGATACCGAGGGTTTTGTATGGCCTCCGGAGCCAACTCACACTAAAGTCGGTGACAATTCTTGGGTTACATCATCCTGCGTCTTTGAAAGTCCATCTAAATCAGTACTAATTGAATTCAAAGAGCGACTGGTTGAAAAGTTTCACGTGTCCTTAGAGCAGGCTGAACATTGTATCGAAAAGTTGGTCTGGGGCTCACCTATTGCTACAGATGATCCTTGTAATGTCCATATGGAACACTCAGCTGAGTTAACTGAGCTGTTCAAAAAAACCCCATTATTAGGTGATCGTACTGAGTCAGGTCGACAGCTTGAATGTCATAAAAATTATAATGGTCATTTGGATGTATATGGTCGTATTTACCCACATTTGCCATCAAATACAATCACAACTGGATGTAACAATCCATCAAAAGGGAGGTTTGTCCATCCTTGGCTAAATCATGGGATTACTCTAAGGCATGCTGCACGCTTACAAACGTTTCCAGATGATTATATTTTCAGTGGTGGTTCCATGGCAGTTGCTAAACAAATTGGTAATGCCGTCCCCATAAAGCTAGGCGAAGCACTGCTAAAACCTATTATTAGATTACTATTAACACAACAATCTGTACGTGATATACCACAGAGTGAAAAGGTTTATTTTGATAAGGAATGTATTCGATGACAGACCACGTCACTTTTCAAACTAGAGCAAGAACTATTGACCATCTTGGACGAGAACAAATCGCCGATTGCCCGACAGCAATCTCGGAATTATGGAAAAACGCATATGATGCTTATGCTCGTGATGTAGCACTGCACATTTTTGATGGAGAAGCTAAAGTTTCAGCCATTGTAGACAACGGTCACGGAATGAATCGTGATGAGTTTGAGACGAAATGGTTAGTTGTTGGAACAGAGTCTAAAACAAATGGTTTTAGGATTCCTGAGGAGGATCGGGATGGTCTTCCAGAACGCCCTAAACAGGGGCAAAAAGGTATAGGTCGTTTATCTTCTGCGGCTATTGGGCCGCTTCTCTTATTAATCTCAAAAAGGAAAAAAAGTGATTATGTTGCTGCATTGATCGACTGGCGATTATTTGAAAATCCGTTCTTATTTCTGAGCGATGTACAAATACCGGTAAGAGAGTTTAGTCACAAGAGTGATTTGGCTGAAACATTGCCATTACTCTTTGACCAAATGATGGGGAATATTTGGGGGAGTAAGGAGGATCCTCAACGCACAAATAGAATCGCACAAGCATGGGCAGCTTTTAGTGAGCAAGAGCTTCGTGACGGAGCTGAACAGACAACCCAAGAGAAAATTGAACAAACATTAATTAAAGATGTATTCAAAGAAGAACATTTCCAAAAATGGTCTGTATGGACTGGTGAGTCATCACATGGAACAGCAATGTACATTGCGGAGGTCCAATATGATATTCATGTTCAATTATCTACGACTCCCTTAAACCAAGCAGAAGATACTGAGAAAAGTACTCGAGAAAGATTCTTCCAAACATTATCCAATTTTACTGACCCATTTTCGAGAGGTAGTGAACCTTTAATCACTGATTTCAATTACAGTGTTACAGGTTGGGTGAATAATATCCCTCAAATAATTATTGGTAAAGACAGAGAATTTGATCTTCGTAATCTTGAAGAGCTCGAACATATCATTGAGGGATATGTCGATGGTGATGGTTACTTTAAAGGAAGAGTCAGGGTTTTCGGGGAGTGGATAGAAGACTATATAATAAAGCCTAAACAGGCTTACAAAACTCGAAAAGACAGCGCTTTCGGACCTTTTTATATACGTATTGGTACTTTCGAAGTAAATGTTAATAGTTCTTCCTTGAATAGTACTCAACATGCTCAAATTTCTGAGCAAACTGATAAATATGGTGGGTTCAGGGTTTATCGTGACGGTCTGCGAGTAATGCCTTATGGAAGAGTCGATAGTGATTATTTTTCCATCGAAGAGCGACGTTCTAAAAATGCTGGTCGGTATTTTTGGTCAAGTCGACGTATGTTTGGACGCATTGCAATTTCACGAGAGTATAATCCCAACCTTAAGGATAAGGCTGGCAGAGAAGGGTTTATTGAAAACCGTGCATCGAAACTCTTTAGAGAAATTGTTGAAAAGATTTTACTTGATTCAGCTGATAGATTTTTTGGTTCTTATGCTAAAGATAGGAAAAGTACCATTGAAGATATAAGAACCAAAAAAGCCCAACTTAAAGCTGAAGAAGATAAAGATAAACTATTGAAGAAGGAGCGCCGTCGTATACGTTTATCTATTAAAAATAACATGCAACCACTTGTAAAGTTAGTTACAGCTCTTTCCGAATTTCAGAACACCTTATCCGGAAGGATAGGCTTGAATTCTATCGATGAACTCCAAACGCTAAAAAAATCTATCGATGACTACTCCGAAATATTACAAGGTTATTCTCTTAGCCCATTACCTACAAGTTTAGGACGCTTAGAAGATGAATACAGGGCATATCGAAAGGAAGAATTAAAATGTAGGGAGATTATCAAGAATCTAACATTGTTTATCAATGATGAAATAACTAAGTCCACAGATAAAAACGACTATGAAAAGGCCTATGAAGTATATCGAAGCAAAGTTTCAAGTATTAATAATTCAATTACTAGATATGCTTCGCGTGGCAAAGATATGCTTCAAAAACAACAAGTTGAATTTGATGCGTTAATTAAACTTTGTCGAGAGCAATACAAATCTTTAATGGAAGATACGCTTGAAGATCTCAATTTAAATAAAATATCTTTATCCGATGTTCTTTATAAGTTAGATTCTGAGCAGCAGAAGGTTGAAATAGAAAATAAGCAAAAATTATCTCCCTACATAACAGCTTTAGAACGAATTAATGAACAGATAGATTTAGAGGGATTGGCCATTCATAGTATGAATGAATCTATTCGTTATCGCGATGAACTAACTAGACTACATTCACTGGCCCAGCTTGGGATCACTGTTGAGATTATAGGGCATGAACTTGATGGTTTGGATCAAGAGTTAACGTATGCCTTGAACTCTTTAAGGGAAAGCAAGCTGGATGAGACACAAGAATATAATTTAGGTATAGCTTTACAAAGTCATAGTACATTGATTGATAAGTTGAAATTCCTTTCTCCGCTTAAATTGTCGGGACGTAAGGAAATTCAAAAAATATCTGGAAAAGATATATTTAACTATGTTGGTATGTATTTCTCCAAGCAATTCTTAAACGCTAATATTTCATTTGGCTGTACAAAGGAATTTTTAAATATATCAATATCTGATTTACAGTCCAGACTTTACCCAGTCTTTATCAATATTGTTAATAATTCTTTGTATTGGGTTCAAAGAGAGGATGGCAATAAAAGAGAAATATGTTTGGCATATAAGGATGGGGAAGTTTTCATTAGTGATGATGGTCCAGGTGTTGATAATGATGATTTGGAAAATTTATTCACACTTTTCTTTACAAGAAAACAGAAAGGTGGAAGAGGAGTTGGACTATATCTTTGCAAACAAAACCTGTTGGCCAGTGGTCATAGTATCCGCTATGAGACAAGAGATGACTTTAAAATTCTTAGCGGCGCTAATTTTGCGATCAACTTTAAAGGATTGACAAATGACTGATTCTACTTTTAATTACTCAGATTTGATAAAAGAAGCATTTATTGATCCTATTCGTAATGTCACAGTCATTGATGATGAATATCCTACTCTTCCGTCACTAATAGACCTCCACTATTGTAGTGATCAAAAGCCTTGTGATGTAACTTATAAACCGGTTAACGTTGAAAGATTAAAAAAAATTATTACGATGTGTCATTCAACGCATAAATGGAGTATTGACGTTTTCAATGGTAAATCTCCCAACCTTGGAGCGGGAGATGACGAGGTGCCTGCACATATTCATCATAGTGATTTGATTATTTTAGACTATCACCTTGACGGGGAGCCTGAAGTAGATGACGGTAGAAGAGCCCGAGCGATAATCCGAGCCCTTGATAATAATAAGCATTACAACACTATATTAGTTCATACTAAAGGTTATAAAGGAGATATAGAGTCGGTTTTTATAGAGATATTAAAAGAATTTACTCATATAGAATCAACTCATCCTCTAAATCCATCTGAGGATACAATCACGAAAATGGAAGATTGGATGGATGAGAATGAAGATGGTAGACTTTATCCATGGATCAGTAATGAACTTCGTCTTCTATCTGTGTTACCACTTTATTTTAGTTTTAATCCTGAGCAATATTTGCCTTTGATGAATCCAAATAATCCATTAAAGGACTTTAGTAATGATGTTGTCGGACTGGCCGAAACTTTGGGCATGGAAACTAATGAGCTCGTTAAGTGGCGTTTGTACGATTTTATAAAAAAACATGTACCAGTCAATTCTAGTTCACGATCCGATTTCAGTTGGGAATGGGACGATGACACCAATTATATAAGTACAGGAAAAACATTCATTTCAGTAATTAAAAAAAAGCCAGATGATCCGCAGGATAACCTTGTAGGTGATCTTGAGGTTGCACTTAAAAAACATAATGCATCTCCTATGCATCTACTAATGGCAAAAATGCGTTATGAACTTGATGAAAAAGGCATTGAGCAGGCAATGAAAATAATAGCTAATAGGCCAGCGCAAGCAGGATGGTTATATAACCTACTACAAAATTCGGCAAGCGATGCTGCTCATGATAAGGCTATTAATTTGCATTGGGAGCAATTAGCAATGGCCTCTCGTCAAGAGCTGCGTAATTTTTCTAAAAAAATAATACAGTCAGCTAATTGTAATAATGCAGAATCTAATAGCGCATTTGTGAAGAGCTTTTTTAAAGAATGCATGGGTAATAAAGATCTAGCTCTGGGCCATATTAATGCATTTTCATGCTCAATGCCAGTTAGCAATAATCATTTGATAACGGGAACGGTTCTTGAAATTGACGATGAAAGATGGGTATGTGTAACACCAGCTTGCGATCTGGTTCCTGGGCAGAAAGTTGAACATTGGCAATCGCGAATAGGTAAAAATTATTTAGTATTTAAGGCGATAAAGATTACTGCCATTGCACTGGCGACAGCTAATAAAAATGCTAACACTAATGATTATATATTTTTGAACATTGATGGTTCTCCACAAGCTTTTTCTGTGGGCAATGGAAGTCCAACTTGGGATACTTTTTTTGCTGCTGACTTAGGTGCTTATGATAGCAATAATATAGTCTCATTATTTGCCGTAAGAGAGGATATTCAGAACCAAGAGAAACCACTCGTTATGAAAAAACTTCCTGCAAAGGCTATCGCAGAATTACGATATGAGTATGCTTTAAATCTATTGCATAAATTTGGTGCATCACAAACCCGAGTGGGTCTTGATTTCCAAAATAAAGATAGCATGTGGCCTTGACTATTAACTTTCAAGTGTGCCAGCAGTAGCTGGCACTAAATGTTGGATAATATATTATGTTTCAGTACCGTTAGAGCAATTTAGATGTCTTATATTCACATTTGTCTCAACATATCAATGTTGAATAATACATCACCCCTTTATGCATCGATGTGCAATATTTTGCACGAATTTTCTAAACTAACTTTATGCTCTTATAAGCTGACGTGCTAGGGTTGGAGCGGATTAAGTGCATGCACGATAAATGACAGGATAGCTGTGCGCAGGTGACGGGGGACAAGCCCCCGCAAACGGGTCAGGGTAGGTAAGGCGGCAGAATACGCAATTTCACGGTTTCTGCGTCACGGTGAGCGGTCGTTTTGGTTGGCGGCATGCCCTTGTGCAGAGAAAAAGCAGCGACGCGCAGAGGGGCGCTGATGTGGGATTCTTTAAGCAGAAAAGATGAGGCCAGCAAAACGCTGGCCCGTTATAAATGGCTGATGTTGTTTAAAAAACTGAGATTTCTGGCGGTTATTTCTCAGGGGTAAGCAACGCATAAGGGTTAAAGCGGATCACTTCTTCTCCGATCCACTCATTGACCACCTTCAGCGCCTCCATTACGGGCGTCAGCTCGTTGATAGCGTAGACCCGGGCGGCTTTCTCGATATCCCCAAATGAGCCGTTTCCCTCTGGCATGGCGCCCATCAGCTGCGGCGGGATACGGTGCGCTGCGAGTATGTCGTCACGTGTGGCGTTCTTAATGTTGATAAACTCATCTTTCGCCGTGATCTGCTGGAAGGGGAGGATTTGCACGCCGTCTTTGCCGCCGCCTGGCGCATGCAGCAGCAGGTTTTTAAATGCGCCTTTCCCACGCGCACCGGTCAACGTCTCTTTGACTGCCTTCATGCTTTTATCATCAACCTGTCCAGCGCCAATATAGACAATACATCCAGCATGCGATCCGTTGTCGTAGTACAACTTACGGAACATGTCAGCGGAGTGGGCCAGGCTGGCGGCCAGCAGTGCTGCCATATATTCCGGCATACCGTAGATCTCCTGATTAATATCAGGGTTCAGAACGTGACAAACCGTTCCTGATTTGAACGTGTGCTCTTCTTTCCAGCGCCGGATAAACCAGTATTGATCGAGATCTGTGCTCCCACGCCGGGTGTACTTCGCCAGAGAGTGTTTGAAGGGTAGCGGGCCGCCCAGGCGATTACGCGGCAATTCGAGATAGGCATTGCCAAACGTGAACCAGTCCAGCGCAAACGCGGAAAAGGTCTGGCGATTGAGCAGCTTGTGCGGGATAAAGCAGCCGGTGAGCACATTTCGTTTGAAATACAACGCCGACTCATGCCAGGCGCTCTGACGTGGAGCTTTAGCCAGCCCGTAAAAATCCACTGGCGTCTCATAGTATCGCCCGTTGTCCAGGCAATAGAGATTGTCCAGCAAATCGGCCATATCACGCACGGGATAAGGGCCATCAAAGCTGAACGCTGTCAACGCGGGATCGGCCTTCAGTGACTCCGCAATGTCAGAACCGGCTGTGCTGGCTATCGGCTTTTTACCGTATTTCTTTTTCACAGTTACCATCCCATTGCGAAACCACCGCCGCCACTTTCCTGGCCCAACGGTTCATTAATAATCGAAAGCATGGTTGCCCACGCCATATCACCATGGCTTACGCCGCGCGATCGGTCAGTTTCGTAAGTGATGAAACCGCCGGGCGTAACAACTTTGCGAACAGCGTTAAAGGCTCTGACCAGGCCCTGCTCGCTGCGGTCATATTCCCAGCGGCCGGCGCGGATGACCTGCAACATTTTGAGGACAAGGGCGCGCTTGGAAGAGAGGCTCATCTGGTAGCAAATAGCCGCCGGGAACCAATTTTTAACAATCTGCCAGACCGCCTCCCCAACGCCTTGTCCGTCGATGGCGATGTGAGTGACGTTGTAGCGCTCGGCAGCCTCTTTGATGACCGCCGCCTGCTGCTCAAACTCCAGCCCTCGCAGTTGCTTCAATTCAACCGTGCGAAACCGGCCGCCAGCCACAAGGGGAGGGACAGTTACGGACAGAGCACCGGCATCACCATTGCCGCTGCCGCCGTTGGCGTCGTAGCCCAGCCACACCTCACGTTGGCCCATAGGGCGACTGGCGAACGGTTTCCAGTCGGACCAGTCGTCATACCCGTCAGCGCCGCACCCCAGTAACTGGCTAAGATTGAACGCGCTTTCGCCGTCTTTGACGAACTCGCACATGTACAGGTTTTCAAATTCATCGGGGCTGTTTTCGTCCCTGATTTCATCAATGTCGGTGTAGTCCCAGCCGTTGTTGATAGCGTCCTGAATAGTGACGATCTGCCGCCACGTTTTATCCGGGTAAAGCACGCCGCTATGGGTTTTCTTCCATGAAACGTCAAAGTCAACGCGCTGCGCTTTAGGCCGTTTCGCATTCCATCGATCGCCGGACCAGAACTGATAGGCTTCATGGCTTTCGCTGGATGGCGTGGAGAAGTACGTGCGTGTTAAGCCTTTGAGCGTTGCCATGGCGCCGGCAACTTTGCGCAGGTTGATAAAGTTTCCTGTCCAGAAAAACTCATCAAATCGCAGGTGGCCGGTGTACGACTGCGCCGTCGCCGCCGACGTCCCGAGAAAATGCAGCTCCGCGCCGTTTGACAACGTGATTTGCTCACCGCCTTTAAGTTCGACGTCCACCTCTTCAGCCGCTTTACGGATGAAGTTGCGGAACTGGAGCGCCTGCTTGCGGGACGCCGACAGAAAAATTTGGTTGCGCTGATAGTCGTGCTTAACGTCCGTTCTTAGTGCGCCCAGCAATGCCTCGCGGGCAAAGTACCAGGTTGCCCCAATCTGCCGTGATTTGAGGATCATCCGGTTACGCTGATCTCGTTGTTCGTACCAGCCGCGCTGGTGCCATGCGAGAGAGTCGAGAATTTTTAAGCGCAACGCCTCGATCTGCTCCTCGGAGAAGTGATTTTTCTTCTTGCGACGACTGGTTTTTTTTACGCCGGTGATAGTGGAAGCCTGCCCGGTATCTAGCTTTTTCAACTGCCGGGTTAACAGGTCAATCTCTTTGAAATCGCCACTGGTTTTATTGTCTTTCGCGCTCAGCTGGCAGAGACGGGTGTCAATGGATTGCGTCACCCGTTTGATGGGCGTTGTGTCATCCCATGCGTCGCGCTTTTTCCACGAATAAACCGTGTTTGAGTTGATGCCCATGAGTCGCGAAATTTCGGCGGGCGGGTAACCCTGCCAGTAGAGCTGTTTTGCCCTTAATCGAATAAACGCATCCTGAATCATCACTTCCCCCTTTTGAGCAGGGAGATTACCTGCGCGCGATCCCCGCGGCTCGGGCTTTCAGGTCTGGCCGTTCTCCGACAACAAAACCGCGTGGCGCCGGGCTTTCAGGCTCTGCGATGATGCAGCGACTGACATTAATCAACAGGATAAAACGACATGGCCAGCACGACTAAACCCGCCCGCAAAAAGTTTCGCGTTGCGGTTTCCGGCGCCACCGTTGACGGGCGCGAGATCCAGCCGCAGCACCTCCGCGATGCGGCGGCGAGCTACAACCCGGCCGTTTACGGCGCCCGCGTGAACGTGGAGCACTATCTCTCCATGCTTCCTGACAGCAATTTTGGCGCCATGGGGGATGTTGTTGCTTTAAGCGCGGAGGATATCACCGAAGGGCCGCTGGCCGGTCGTACGGCGCTCTATGCCGAGATCGACGCTTCGGCACGAATGAAGCAGCTCACCGATGAAGGAAAAAAAATCTATTCCAGTATTGAGCTGCATCCGCAGTTTGCCCTTAACGGTAAGGCGTATGTGGTCGGCCTGGCGATGACGGACACCCCGGCAAGTCTGGGGACTGAGCGCCTTAAATTTGCCGCGCAGCAGCGCGCGCAGGTGATGGCCTTCAATAACCAGCAGATCGAGGCGCCGCTGTTCTCTGATGCGCTTGAAGCTGAAGTGATCGAACTGGCAGCTCATCGCAGCGAGGAGGGCGTCAACTGGTTCAACCGCGTGATGGGCATCCTTGGCAAAGGCCAGAAAACCGACGATCAGCGTTTCAGTCAGTTGCATCAGGTTGTTGAAGCCGTTGCTCAATCTCAGGCAGACCAGATTGACCGGTTCAGAGCCCTGGAACAGGAACGCCAACAGGATAAAGCCACCATTCAGCAACTGACCAGTGAACTTAACGAGCTGCGCGGTCAGCTTCAGCTCCAGCCCGCAGAAAATTACAGCGCACGACCGGCGGCAACCGGCAACAGCAGCGCGCAGCTTGCAGAATTCTAAGAGGTAAAAAATGGAAAACCTGACCCGCGAATTATTTGATAAGTACATTGTGCGCCAGGCACATCTGAACGGTGTCTCACCCTCAGCCGTTGCCAATCGTTTCAGCGTCGATCCGACTATCCAGCAAAAACTGGAACAGGCCGCCATGGAGTCGGATGACTTCATGAAGCTGGTTAACCACTTTGGGGTTAAAGAGCAGGAAGGGCAGAAAGTAAAAATTGGCAGTAAGGGACCGATGGCGAGCACCAATAACAGCTCGGACGGCACCAACCGCCGTAACCCTGCACCGAACCATAACAAAGAGCCGCAGAACTACCACTGCCGCAAAACCAACTATGACTATGCGCTTTCGTATGCGGAGCTGGACGCGTGGGCCGGTCACCCTGAATTTCAGTCATTAATCAGTAATGCGATGGCCCGTCAGCTGGGGCTGGATCGCCAGATGATTGGCTTTAATGGCACGCATTACTCTGAAAACTCCGACCGCACGACCTATCCGTTATTGCAGGATTGCGGCGTTGGCTGGCTGCAAAAGATCCGCAATGAGGCGCCGCAGCGCATTATGCCAGGTATCACGCTGACTTCCCGTGATGAGAATAACGCGGTAATTGCGTCAGGCACCTACGGCAATATTGATGCCGCCGTGCTCGATGCACGCCACAGCCTTATGGATCCCTGGTTCCGCCGCGCTCCCGGTCTGGTGACTGTGCTCTCGTCCGATCTGCTGCTGAAAGTGAACCTGCCGAAAGTGAACGCGCTCAGCCAGACCAATCCGAATACCGAACTACTGGCCGCGCAGCTCATTGTTAGCCAGGAAAAGATCGGCGGCCTGCCGACGGTCTTTGTCCCGGGCATTCCTGAAGATGTCGTGCTCATCACCAACCTGAAAAACCTCTCTGTGTACTACCAGAAAGGCTCCCTGCGTCGCTCTATCCGCGAAGAGCCGCATTACAACCGCGTGGCGACTTACCAGTCCAGCAATGACGACTATGTCATTGAAGAGTACGGCATGATTGCCATGATCGACGGCGTGACATTCGCCTGATAATCCCCATCACATGGCGGGCAGCAAGCCCGCCCAGGAGAATGAACGCATGCTGACACCGGCACAAAGACACTTTCAGAAGGTTATGGCAGAGAGGCGAGGCTCCAGTGATGAGCGTGACGCGGAGACGCGCACCGCGCATGAGCAAATCCTCTTTCGCCTGCATATGCATAAATCATCGCTGAGCCAGCTCCAGTCCCGCCAGGCGAAGGCTGCTGTAAAGGCCAGCATCCTTCCTGAGTTTCAGGGATGGATTGACGGAACTATCGAGGGCGACAGCGGGCGCGCGGATCCGGTTATCACCACGCTGATGGTTTGGGCGGTGGACTGCTCCGATTATGCTCTGGCGCTGCGTATCGGGCGCTACGTTGTTAAGCATGGCCTGAGCATGCCGGAGGACAACTATCGCCGCCCGGCGCCCACGGTGCTGACCGAAGAAATCTGTAACCCCATTCTGAACATCGCCACCACGGATGCCGGGGCCGAGCTGTCAGGTTATATCGCCATGCTGGACGAACTTGCCGAAATTGTGGCTGACAGTGATATGCCGGATGAAGTCCGCGCGAAGCTGTGCAAGGTACGGGCGTTTTGTCGGCGCGACACGGAAGACGCGGAAACCAAAGGCGAAGCGCTGAAACTCTTCCGGGAAGCCATGAGCCTGAACCCGGGTGCAGGTGTGAAACGGGAGATCGCTTCTCTGGTCAGCGCTTTGAAAAAGGCGCCGCAGACCAGCGCGGCAAGTGGTGATGCGGAAGATGAGACTTCATCCAGCGATACAGCAGCAACCGAAACACCCGCAACAGAAAAAGCAACACGAACGCGCAAGCAGACGAAAACGGCGGCCGGCACTCAAAAAGCCACCCGCAAAACGGCGGCAAAAAAGACAACGAAAACCGCCGCCAGAGAAAACGCCTGACTGTAACGACTTGGCCCAGCGCCGCAGGCGGCGTGCCCGGTGATCTGCCCGTTATGCGGTCTTTTCACCGGACACCCACCGCCTGACCTACCGGAGAAACGACGATGAGTTTTATCGCACAGCGCCCCGTCAGGCCCGCAGAGAGTGATGTGACAGACGTGGACGACGGCGGCGCACAGATTTCCATCGGCACTTTCTGGCCGACAGTGAAGCTCCACGATCTGCGCCTCTCTGCCCGCATCGCCGGTGACATTACAACATCCCGATTAATGCATATGGCAACGGAGGCCGCGCTGCATGTCGCGGATCAGCTGAAGGACTGGCGCAAGCAAAGGGAAGCGGAAGGCGTGGAATCGCTGGCTTCCGTCCTGCTGACTTCCGCCGGTGAACCTGTCGAGCAGATTAACGGCGAAAGCGCAAAAGTTTACCGCTTCCGTCGTGCGGTCTACTCCTTCACGCGCGCCAGTGTTCTGGAGGGTTACAGGGACGTCGGCACCACGCCAAAGGGGGATAAAGACGCCGAAGCACTGGACAGACAAATAGACGATCTCTGGCGGGACGGGCGCTGGAGTATCGCTGACATTCGGGAAGAAGCCCGTATCTATGCGGAGTTGTTCTGATGAAAGTCAGGGCGCTGCAAAACGACACGGTTGATCAGCTCTGCTGGCGTCATTACGGCAAAACCGCAGGTGTCACGGAGAAGGTGCTCGAAGCCAATCCGGGACTGAGTAACCAGATTTTTTTGAATGCCGGGCAGGAGATCGAAATGCCCGTGATAACCAGCGAGGTGGAACGGGTAACCGTCCAGTTATGGGAATGACTCTGGATCGTATTAACGAATATTTTGCGTTTGCAACATCCGCCCTGGTGACCGGCGTGGGCGTCATGACTGTCAGCGAAAAGCTGGCGCTTGCAGGCCTTCTTCTGGGGATTGTTTCCGCCGTCCGTCTGGCGATTCACCGCCGACGCATTGAGGAGGCCAGCCAGCGTCGTAATGATTTGATAGAGCAGATCCTCCGCCAGGCGGAAACCCGCAACCTGTCGGACCGCGAACGACAGCTGCTGGAGCAACTGCACGGAGATAACCCGACATGAAGAACATCATCAAAAAATGTTCGATCGCGGTGATTGTGGCCCTGGGCATTTCGCTGGCGCCCGGGAGCGTCAGAACATCGAAAGAAGGGCAGCAGAAAATTGCCGGTTGGGAAGACTGCCGCAGCACGCCTTATTACTGCACGGCGGGGGTGTTGACGGTTGGCATTGGCTCCACGGGCGGCGTGGAAAAACGCGAATACAGCAACCAGGAAATAGCGCGGCGCTGGATCAACGATCTGCAACGGGCAGAAAACTGCATCAATAACAATTTCCACGGCGCCGACATGCCACAGTACACCTTTGAGGCCATGACGGATGCCGCCCTGAATCTGGGTTGTACCGGGCTGATGTGGTTTACCGATAAAAACGGACGCAAACAGAGAACCACGATCTGGAGGCATGCCCAGGCTAAGCAATGGCCGCAGATGTGCAACAGATTGACTGATTTTGTCAATGCAGGCGGTAAGCGCTCTCCCGGACTGGTTAACCGGCGCACCGATTTTAAGGCCTGGTGCCTGCTGGGCCTGAGTACGCCGTCATGAGGGCGGGCAGCATGATGGTGATGCTTGTCCTTCTGGCTGCTGTCTGGTGGCAGACCGACCAACTGAGCGAGGCCCGGACCCGCAACAAGCTGCTGACCGAAACGGCGACCGGTTACGACCAGGTTATTCAGGAAGTGAAGGCGACCGCCATACAGACCCACAAATTACTGGCAGAGGTAAAAGTCCGTGAGCAACAGCGTAATGCAGAAGGGGAGCGCCGACGTGAAGCCATGCAGGCCGCGATCAATGGTGATACGTGCGCTGCTGCTCCTGTGCCTGACCTTATCAGCCGCAGCCTGCAAAAACGCACCGCCCGCGACGGTCATTCAGCTGAACCGTGAACCCGTCCCGGAGAGCCTGACCGAAGAGACGCCGCGCCCGGCGCTGGATGAGCCGGTGACCTGGGGCGCGGTGGCGATATTCAGCGACAGGCTGATGGATGCACTTGATGCCTGCAATGCTGACAAAGCGGCGATCCGCCAGTGGGACAGCCTGCGCCAGAACACCCGAAAGGAGCCATAAATGCTGAAGATAAACACACTCCGCGCCGCCATTGAGAAAGCGAACACCTGGTGCCGGGCGAACCCGGAGGCCTGGACGGTGTTTGTTGAAGAGGGTGGCATTGAAACCACCGGTGAAACGCCGTCGTTCATGTACCGCTATTCTCTGGTTCTGTTTTTTATGAACTACGCCGGGAGTATTGACGACTTCACGCTGCCGCTGATGGCCTGGCTCTGGTTTAATCAGCCCGATCTGCTGCTGAACCCCAATAAAAACCAGCAGATTAAATTCACCACGCTGATTAACAACGACGACACCGCCGATCTGATGTTTGAGCTGCCGGTGCGTCAGCGGGTACTGGTGCAGCTGGATGAAAACGGCGTGCCGTATGCTGAGCATTTGCCGGAGCCGCGCCCGCGCGTGCTGGTCCCTCACGCCTCTGGCTGGGGGCTGGTATTTGAAGGCATGCTTCAGGAGGGCGGAGCGTGAGCGATCGCATGTTTAGCGAGCTGGATCAGGTCTTTCAGGACATTCTCGACGGCGTCAGCCCGGCGGGGCGCACCCGTACCGCGCGCAAAATTGGCCTGGCAGTGCGCCGCAGTCAGCAGCGCCGCATCGCGTCACAGAAAAACCCGGACGGCAGCGGCTATGCCGTGCGCCGCCGCAAAGTTTACCGCACCCAGCAGGGGATCAAGTTCGTGTGGAATAACGAGGTGCGGGCGCTGAAAAACTGGCGCGGCGGGCGCGGGAAATATGGCCGGACAATCACGGGCTTTGACGAGAAACGCCGGGATATCCGCACATTTTACCGGGCCGATATCGAGCGCTATCTGGAAATCAAAACACAATCAGCGACGCATTCAGAGACAAAAAAAACGCCGATGTTTACCCGCCTGCGCACCCTGCGTTTTATGAAGGTCAGACCGGACGCGGGCGGCGTCACCGTAGGATTTGACGGCATTGCTGCGCGCATTGCCCGTATTCACCAGTACGGCCTCCAGGATGAAGTTGGCCCGGGCGCCTACGCACAGTACCCGGCGCGTGGACTGCTGGGCATGACCCCGGCAGACCTGATCGCTACGGAAAACGCCGTTATCAGCAGTCTGGGCGGTGCGTCATGAATGCCGAGCTGATGCGCCTGCTGGAAAACATTCTGCGCCAGGGCGTCGTGGAGCAAATCAGCGCCGACAAGCAAGCGGTGCGCGTTCGCTCCGGCAGGCTGCTGACCACCTGGATCCGCTGGAACGTGACCCGCGCCGGAGCGTTCAGCATCTGGCTGCCACCTTCCATAGGGGAGCAAGTCTGGATCGGTTGCCCGGGCGGCAACCCTGAAAACGCGTTTGTGATTGGTTCAGCATACAGCGCAGATAACCCGCCAACGGGCAGCAGCCTGCTGGAAATCAGCATTACCGCACCGGATGGTGCGCGCCTGCATTACGACGCTGCCGACGATGCCGGAGCGCTGTCCGTGACCGGCATTAAAACCGCGCATATCCAGGCCGAGACCCGCGTCACGCTGGACGCGCCCGAGGTGGAATGCACAGAAAAACTTAAAGCGCGCACTTTCGAACTGACCCACGGCGGAACGATGGCCGGTGATGTGATCCACTCCGGCGGCGTGTTGCAGTCAAACGGGATCACCGTACATGATCATAAACACGGTGGCGTGCAGTCTGGTGGGAGTAATACAGGAGGCCCGCAGTGACAGCCAGTTACACGGGGATGAACCCGGAAGGCACCGGTTCGCTGACCGATCACGATCAGCTCTGGCAGTCTGTGACAAAAATCCTCACCACGCCAACAGGCTCCCGTGTGATGCGCCGGGACTTTGGCAGCGTGGTACCTGATTTACTCGATGCGCCACAGAACACCGTGACCCGCATGCAGCTGATGGGTGCCACCGCTATTGCGCTGGCGCAGTGGGAGCCGCGGATCAGTCTGACCACCGTCAATGTGGTGTTTTCAGAAACAGGCGCGGTGACTGCTGAACTGGCCGGCACTATCACGGAAACCATGACAGATACCAGCAACACCATCAGGTTAAGGAGCTAGCGTGCAAACGTCCGTCGATTTATCTCAGATCCCGCAGCCTGATATCGTCGAGGTGCCGGATTTTGAAACGGTGCTGGCTGATATCCGGGCGCTTATCGTGGCGGCCATGCCTGCGGATCTTCAGGCTTCTGTGTCTGCTGCGCTGTTGCTTGAATCTGAACCGATGGCCGCGCTGGCTCAGGCATTCACCTATCGCGAGATCAATCTGCTGCAACGTATCAATGAAGCCGTGCGCGCGGTGCTGCTTTCCAGCGCCCTGGGGGCGGATCTCGATCAGGTCGCGGGTAATTTTGACACTGAACGTCTGCTGATTAATGAAGCCACCGACGAGGCAGACGCCGTATACGAAAGCGATGAAGAGCTGCGCGCCCGCACGCTGCTCTCATGGGCGCGCCTGAGCACGGCAGGTGCCCGTAATGCCTATCACTATTTTGCACTGGGAGCTGATGCGGATGTGCTCGACGTGCGCGCCTATGGCCCGGAGACGCATGATCAGGAGGGCCGCGTTTTCCTTTACGTGCTGTCACGTACCGGAGATGGGACCGCCCCGCAGGCGCTGCTCGATAAAGTCCTGGCAGCGGTAAACCCGGAAGACGTGCGCCCGATTACGGATTATGTGGCTGATTACGTCCGTTCCGCTGTGATTGTGAATTATCAGGTGGTTGCTGACATTTACGTCCCTTACGGCGTGGACACCGCCACGGTGCTGGAAAAAGCCACTGCCGCACTGAACGAATATACCGCCTCTGTGCATCTTATCAACGCCACCGTTGCGCGGTCGGGCATCGACGGGGCGCTGCATCAGGACGGCGTTGTCACTGTCGATTTGCATTCACCGGCCGCCGACGTCGTGGCGACGATGGGCGAAGCGCCTCATTGCACCTCTGTGAAAATCAATCTTGTGGTGATGGACTATGACCGCTAATTATCCCGCCAGCATTCTGCCACCCAACGCCACCGCCGTGGAGCGGGCCATCGACAGGGCCAGCGCCGCCGCGCTGGAGAGGTTGCCGGTATATCTGATCCGTTGGGTGAAAGATCCTGACAGCTGCCCGCTGGCGCTCCTGCCGTGGCTGGCGTGGGAATATCAGGTTGATACCTGGAATATTAACTGGTCAGAGCAAAAAAAACGCGATGCGATCAAGCGCGCCCACTACATCCACCGCCATCGCGGTACGGTCGCCGCCGTCCGTCATGCCCTGGTGGACAGTCCTTTCGGGACGGATATTGTTGAATGGTTCAATCAGAACCCGAAAGGGGATCCGTATACCTTTCGCCTGAACGTGTATCAGAACGATTTGCCGGTGACGGAATACGACCAGCAGGATCTGAAACTGGCGGTGCTGCGCGCCAGGAATCTGCGCAGCTGGTTTTCAGTTCATGTATTTGGCCGACTTCAGGGAACCTCATATGCGGCCGGTTACATGTACGCCACGGAGAAAATCACGCCGCGCTTTGTCCCGTTGCAGGTGGTTTTATCCCGCTACGAGTTGAATCTGGCCCCTGGTAACGCGGAAACGGTCATGGTGACCATCCTCCCTGAATACGCGGAAGATAAAACCTTTACGGTAACCACGTCGGATAAAACAATTGCGACCGCCAGAATAGTCAACGGCGCTATTCTGGTTACGGGTGTGAAGCGGGGCACCTGTTCGGTCACCGTCACGACGACTAACGGCGTCAGCGCGGTGATCAACGTGAAAGTGGTCGCGGTGATGAAGTTCATTACCCGCATCGACAGTGCAACCAGGCCAATATTCTTTGCTCATATGGACGAGGGTTTCACGGTTGACTATGGCGACGGTATTGACAGCCGGGATTACCGTTTCGATCCTGCCAGTGAAGCTTCAGGTTGGGTTATTCCGACACGTGAATTAGTACAAGGAGAGGAATACACCATCACGGTTAAGAACACGGAAACCGCCTGTCTGCGCAGCCGTTTATCTAACTATTCTTCGAAACTGAACCCTGTTGTGGAATTGATTAGTGTTACAGGGGAAAGAGGTCATCTTTCAGGGTTCGCTTTGGATACCACCGGATTAATGGCTATTCGTCCCGGAGCATTTGACGATTTGCCAAACGTGAAAAACTGCAAAAATATTTTTACCAACTGCTCATCGCTTACAGGTATTCCGGCATCGTTGTTTGCTCGCATGAAGATAGAGGATTTTTCAGACGCATTCAGAGGGTGTACATCGCTTACTGAGGTTCCATCGGGGCTATTTGCAAACCAGCCTGATGCGATCGACTTCTCATCGGTATTTGCAGGCTGCACCGGCCTGAACAGTATCGGCAATAATCTGTTCCACCGCTGTGTTTCTGCGGTGAATTTCAGTTATGCGTTTGATGGTTGCTCAATGCTTGCAAATATCGGCACGGGAATATTTACAGGATGCGCTTCAGCAGGGACATTCTCTTATAGCTTCAGAGCGTGTAAAAATCTTCTTGCCTTGCCTACTGATATGTTTGCGGATGTTCCGGGCGGCGCATTCACCGGCGTATTCCAGAATTGCGCGGCACTGACAGCAATCCCCGCAAACCTGTTCAAAACATGTTCTGAAGCGAATCATTTTGGTGGTGCATTTACTGGCTGTTCGCAGCTTCTTTCTGTTCCTGCCGGCCTGTTTGCAGGTCTGGCGAAAGTCACCTATTTCGGGACAGTCTTTTCTGGTTGCAGTTCACTGAAAACGGTCGGCGCGGGTTTATTTGCCGGGTGCAGCCTGGCGCAGACATTCGCGTCTGCATTTTACAGCTGCCGCTCTCTTGAAACTGCAGCGAAAGATATTTTCAGCGGCTGCGGAGAGGTGACAACCTTTGCCAGTACATTCTATGGTTGCAGCAGCCTGACGGCGCTCCCGTCCTTTGCTGACTGCGCGAAAGTCACCACTTTCTCATACGCTTTTGCTAACTGTGGCTCGCTCACGAAAATTGATGCTGATGCTTTTGCTGAGAAAGCGCTGGTAACGACATTCACATACGCTTTTGTAAACTGTACTTCGCTGGTTTCTGTGGGGGACGGCGCATTTCGGGGATGTAGCGCGTTAACCAGCCTGGGCTATACATTTTCAGGTTGCCGCTCTCTGGTTTCTCTCGCGGGAGATATGTTTGACGGTTGCGCCAAAGTGACAACCGTCGATTTCTTGTTCGAAAAGTGCTCCGCGCTGGCTGGACTGCCAAAACAACTATTCAGCGACATGGTGTCCCTGAAAGGGATGGGATCGACATTCCGGGATTGTACTTCACTCATCGCGCTACCATCCGGCCTGCTCGATGGTTGCATTAATCTCACTTCGTTAACGCTTACATTCTCGGGCTGTACCTCACTGGCGGTATTGCCAGGCGATTTACTGAAAAACAACACGTTGCTTACCAGTGCCGGATCAACATTCTACGGTTGTACCTCACTGGTAAACATTCCGCCGGCGCTGTTCGCGTCCTGCTCGCTTATTACCTCGTTTGGCGCCACGTTCCAGAATACCGGAGTGGAGGAAATACCGGAAAACCTGTTCAGCGGCAACCCGCTGGTGACCTCTTACGGCCAGACCTTCAGGGGCTGTAAAAACCTGCGCTCAGTGCCAGCCGGTCTTTTTGCCGCCAGCATAAGTGCCACGGTATTCACGAATGTCTTTTCGGAATGTGGTGCGCTGGAAGTCGTCGGGGCGGGATTACTCAACACCACGGCGGTCACGACGGTGGGTTATCTGTTTGACGGCTGCGCGTCATTACGCAGCGACGTTAACACGATCTTTAATTTTGCGAGTTACCCGGAGATTGTCACCACAACGGCAATATTCAGGAGCTGCGCATTACTGGCCGGCAAAGGCCTGGCATTTATGGGCAAAGTGCCGAACGTCACCGCGCACTATTACGCGTTTTATGCCTGTGCGGGCCTGGACGATTACGACGATTTACCCGGCAACTGGATAACGAACAAACTATGAAAACATTCAATCAATTAAAAAGCCTGATCGACTTTTGTCAGACCGATGCGTTTTTCCTGGAACACCTGAACCGGCTTCAGATCGCTGGCGTGATTTATCTAGATGAAGGCGATATCGATGCTGAGCGCAAGACTGTGAGTGATGATTTTTATGATCGTCTTGCCAGCGTGTATGGCATTGAAGCAGAGGAAACACTATGGCAACAGGACTGACACTAACGACGGCGGGCGCCGCTGAAATCGAGGCCGCGTATCAGGCGGGGGAGGTTGTGGATATTACCGCCGTACTGATCGGTGATGGTGGCGGCGTGACATTGCCGACCGATCCCGATGACCTGGCGGCGGTGACGGCGCTTTTTGGTCAGTTTGGCCGTGAAACCTTTGACTCTGACTCAAGCTATGAGGGGTTTATCAGTGGTCAGATTGTTATCAATTGCAGGGATTATCCGGGTAAGACGCTCAGAGAGGCGGGGCTGGTCAGCGCTAAGGGGACGCTCATCGCTTACGGCACATACCCGGCGACATACCTCCCGGCGCAATCAGATTCCATTATCAAAGAGATCATTCTGACGCTGGTGCTGACGTTGACCCATACCTCAAGCGTGCAGCTTGTTATCGATCCGGCGCTTGCCACTCTCACGCAGGAAACGGGTGATAAACGCTATCTGCGGCGAGTACAAAATCTTTCTGATTTAAACGATACCGAAGAGGCCCGGGATAATCTGGGGCTGGGAAACTCAGCCACGCGGGACGTTGGCACCGAGGCGGGAATGGTAGCTGCGGGAGACGACTCGCGCATCACCGGCGCACTTAAGAAAGAAAATAATCTTTCCGATCTGAGTGATACATCCGAAGCCCTGAAGGCACTGGGACTCAACAGCGACGGAACGGCCTATAGGGCAATTGTTGACGCCATTTTTTATGTCGGAATCGTTGTCGCAGGTGAGAAAAGCCCTGCGGAGCGCTTTCCCTGGCAGACCTGGGCTGACTTAAGTGAAACCTTTGCTGACAGGGTGGTGCGGATTAGTTCTCAGTATGGCGTTACCGGCGGAAGGAACAAGGTGAAGCTTGAAGCCGATAATTTGCCTCCACACTGGCACCGCTCTGGTGACAGGTCGCCGGGGGCTACATGGGATCCGAACACAACTCATGGAACAGATAATCAGAAAAGTGGACCGCTGGCGCTTACTGAGGGAACCTATATTGATGCGTCAGGCCTGGAGGAGTCCGCAAACAAAGAGATAGATGTGACTAACGAATATGTCTCTGTGTGCATGTGGAGGCGCACCGTATGAACAACACATGACAGTTCCAGACTTAATACAACATTTAGAAAAGTATGGGGGCATGGTTTATTAAATAATAAAATAAATGCACACACGATGAAATATGAGGTTATAATTTTCAAAATACATCAAATGGAAAACGTTATTGGATGTTGAACATTAATGAAAAATTAGCCTCTATTGAAAGAGGCTAAGGTGAAGTTACGAGAAATAGTTCTCAAAACTGATTGCTTCATCACCGGGTTCAAGGAACGGATTATTTAATAAGTGACAATAAGTTTCAGCTTTTGTTAGTTCATCATTATTTGGCATGAAATTAACATCATAGTCTTTCATTATTTTAAAACAACTGTCATTTTTATATGGATTTTCACTTTTGCCAGCATAAAAGCGCTGGTAAAATAACACCCAGTATTTGTCAATGTCATATAGATAATCTTGCGCAAGAATGTCTTTTGTTAAATTTTGGATTTTTTCCTCATAAGTTCCAATTTTGTCTAAAATACATAAGCTCAGACAGTCGCCATTGGTGAATATCCTATCAATAATATCTTCTTCAATTGCAATGTCGTATTTTAAGAAAAAATATAGAATCCATGCCATCCCGTCGGAATATTTGTTTTCTGCGCACATCCTTAAAATTTCGTTTAATTTAAGTTTGATTTTATCATCAATGTCTATCTTAGAGTGCAATGTCTCCAGGTATGGAATCAAAATTGGGTAATGCCAACACAAATTCAAAATATAATCATAGGTTTCATTGATAGTTAAGTCATCAATTTTGTTTATTATCAATGATATTGCAAATTTCAAAATGCTTCCATTGCCATTGGTTATATTGAGTTGTACAGCATAATCTAAGAAACTGATGACCTCAGACAAAGTCAAACGGTCAAGGTCTGGATTTCGGAAATATTTCTTTGAGGGTGAGTTTATGTTTAGCAATGAAATCCAATCATCGTTTAAAGTGCTTGGGAGCGCAGTTATCTTTGTTTTATGCAAATTCAATGAAAGCTTAAGTTTAGAAAGCTCAACACCTAATACATGCAAAAAGAACCTAGCTTCTTCATGTGTTTTGCAATAGCAAGTATAATCATCAATGTACCTTCTAAAAACAAAGCCTCTTTCATTTAATATCTTATCAACAGAGCTTAGGATTATTTCACAGACAATGCTTGAAGTCGCTGGGCCAACTGGAACTCCATGTGTCTCATTCCTGCGGGCGTGCCTTTGCAAAAAATCCAGTTGATCGCTCCAATGTTTCTCTTGATTCTTGGGGCGTTTTGTTAGTGAATTCTTGGCGGTGTTAATCCCTAAGACTGCCCAGGGTATTGAGTGTGAGTATATGTTGTTGTAACAACCGGATATATCAGTGTTAACTTTAAATCTTCTTCCAAATCCATCATTTAATTCTCTTAGAGTTTTAGTTTCGGCCTCTTCATAGTTCATGATAAAGATACGCCCATCAGGGTGCATTTCTGGCTTAATCATGCTGTTCGGGTTTTCTTTAATAACTTTTATTTCTTCCCAAGAATTATACAAGTGCTTAGCCAGTAGTGAGTATGGTCTAGGGTGAATTAATGATAACACTCTAGGGAAATTGTTATATCTAGTTGAAGAGTACTCAACGCAATCATATCCTAGTGGGCGTTTTTCTGAAGGCGTATTGGTAATTATCTCGGCAATTTCTGGTGTGAATGTTCTTGACGTGAAACATGGTGGTATTTCGGATATAGAACCTTTTTGGTTAGGGAAGTAATTATGCCTTAATAAGGCCTCGTACAAGTGTCTTTTTTCATCGAAAATAATCATATGGCCTCGCTGTGTTATGGTGGTGACTAGCTTTGAAAATTAATCATACCATGTGCGAGTCTCAATTTCTCGATTTATGTTTAGCTGGCTTTTTGAGTCTTTATCGTACTGTTTAAGCACGTTTTCAGAAAAAATGTTATGTCAATATAATCCAAGGTTAGGTGAGAGCACTTAAACCATCATAGCAATCAGCTTATTTATTGCTATCTGTACTTTTAATGTGCCACGAGTGTAAGTTAACTAAGCTATATGACTTGTGTAGAATAGCGTTATAATTGAACAAGCTAAGCCATCAGGATGCATGACCTACGAGATTACTAATCGCTTTATTTAGGGCAATCTCAGTGCCTTCTTTTAGGGTGGCAATTAACTCACTCACTGAGGCACTTTGCAGTCGTTCCCTGATATCTTCATCAACCCGCTGCAACGAGAGTGTGAATTCTATTTTTTTTGCTTTGCCGTAGCGATCGAACTCCTGATGCGTCTCCTGCAAATCCGTGATGACATACATCCCGTAAATGGACCCGACGCCATCGATCAGTGGCCAGGCCAACCCTGTGTAGGCCATCGTTGAAACTGCACCCAAAGACAGGTTGCCGCCGGTAATTTCAGGGTACAGCAGCCCACCCAGCGTCAACTGGTTCTCGCCGGCGCCAACGTACTGCCATTTTGCGCTCCGGCCCACACGGTCATTCTTAACGTGCCGCCAGTTACGGGACAGCTGCAATTGCTGATAGGGCAGTGTCCTGAGTTCAAATACAAAGAGCCCGAATACCATCATCATAGTTATTACTCCAAATTAATCGTTATCCCGGAACGAACCCCGGGCAGCGCGTTGCTGTTTGTCAATTTCCGCGCGGACAGCCTCGCCAACAAGTCGCGCCAGTTCGCGCGGATTGCTGCTCTGAATGCCATGCAGATGGATGTGAATATCACCGGAAAAGCTATTATCTGAAGCCGCAGCCGCCGTGTGGGTGTCTTGATTTCGGCGTACCGGTTGCCATGCCTGCGTCTGTTTTATCAATGGTTCGCCAGCGGCAATAACCGGGCGAGCGCTGACAGACTGGCGGACAAGTTTCGACTCCTGCCATTCACCACGTACTGCAAGGGCTGGAGGGAGATTTTTAAATACAATGTCACCCGGCCCGATACGTTTGCGCTTTTCCTCATCTAAAAGGCCTTTGGTGTTATCAGCGATTTGGCCCAGCCGCCGCTCTGTTCCAGAGTTAACCCCGAGCACATTGGGCGGCGGTGCGCTGCCTTTGCTTGCAGGCTTTTCAGACGACCATTGCCACTCCCTTTTAACCATGCGTCCGGATTTTTCATCCCATTCCCACATAACCGGAATAGCCCTGAGTCTGGCTGCTTCCAGCCTGGCTCTTTCAATGCCATCGGGGATGAGATCGAGCTTCTCCAGTAACCAGCCGACGCCTTCCATTAACTTCTGAAGCGGCCAAAGCAGTACGCTAAGTGCGGTCCCCAGGACCTCTCCAAATGTCTGCCCGGCGCTGGCGCATTTGTTTAGCGCCTCGCGACTCTCCTCGACGGGGGTTAATACTTTTTTAAACCAGTTCCAGACGTTTTTGACGCCATCCCCAATGAGTCCGAAAACGGGCGCCAGCCGGGAAAATGCGTTATGAACTGGCGCTAACCCCTGGATGACGCCTGTAAAAAAACCGCTAAAGAAGGCTTTAATTGGTCCCCAGTATTTCCAGATCAGTACCCCAGCCGCTACAAACGCAGCACCCACTAAACCGATTGGGCTCAACAGCATTGATAATCCGCCGCCCAGCGCCGCAACTCCGCCTTTTACAATGCTGAAGAGAGCAGGGATCCCCGTTAGTCGGATCGCCAGCCCGCCAATGCTTTTTGACAGGGCGCTGATAGCAGTCCCCGGAGAGGTAAAGGCGCCAAGTAACGCGCCGCGCAGTGGTACCATCAATCTGGTTAATACGCCGAGGCGTCCGGCCAGGCCGCTGAGTAAAGCACCCCATCCGCTAATTTTTGCCAGTGAACTGCTGCCCACAGTACTCAATATGCGGAACGCTGAAACCGTACCTCCGATGCCGCTCCCGCCGGACAGCAGCGCAAACCCCAGCCTGAGCTTTGCAAGCGGCCCTAAAAGTAGACCAGCAACTAATGACATACCGCCAATTACTGCGGTTAATGCCAGTGCAGTACCACCGGCGAGTAACAACGTTTGTGAAAGTCTGGGGTTTTCTTCTACCCAGCTTTGGACAGTGCCAATAACCCGGCTAAGCCCCTGTGTCAGTCTGCGCAATGGACCGTCTACTGTCTCAGCCACAGAAATGCGAAACGCCTCCCACGCGCTGTCCAGCTCCTTTAAATCGCCGCCAAGATTGTCTTTCTTTTTGTTAGCGACGGCGAGCGCCTCCTGGTTTCTATGGGCTTCAGCGATTTGTTCATAGAGTGACTGAAGGTAGCCATCACCTGCGCCGTTGACCAAAGACTGGAGGCTCGTAAAACCCTCTTCTCCGGCGATATCTTTAAAAAATGAAACCTGATCCACCTCGCCGAAGCGGGAAACGCGTTTTTGTAGATCGAGAAGAATATCGAATGGGCGACGCATCTTCCCGCTTGCGTCGGCGGTTTCTACACCCAGCTCTTTAAGCGCTCTCTTTGCTGCCGTAGTAGGGGAGGCGAGTCGGGAGAGCGAGCGACGCATTGCCGTACCGGCCTCGCTACCGCGAATACCCACGCGCGCCAGCGTGCCGGTCATGGCTGCGGCTTCTTCCAGGCTAATCCCAAGTCCCGCTGCTACTGGCCCGACAACTTTCATTGTCTCGCCGAGGCTGCTAAGCGTGGTATTGGTACGGGTAAATGTACCTGTCAGCACATCGCTGACGCGGTCCATTTCTCCGGCATTGAGGGAAAACTGAGAAAGAATGTTTGAGCTGATGTCTGCCGTTTCGCCTAGTTCCATGCTGCCTGCCAGCGCCATATTGAGCACGCCTGGCAGTGCGGCACGGATAGCATCTGGCGTGAAGCCAGCCATCGCGAGAAAGGCCTGGCCGCTGGCGGCGTCACGTGTGGTGAAGGCGGTTTCAGCACCGAATTTTTTTGCCTGGGAACGCAGAGCGGTCAGTTGTGAATCGCTTTTATCGAGCCGCGTCAGTGCCTGGACGTTTGACATTTCCTCATCAAAACCAACCGCAGGCGACAGGAAGCGTCCGGCGCCGTACCCGGCAGCGGTTGCTGTACCTAATGCTATGGCACCGCCAGAGCGCAACTTTCCGGCCATCTGCTGTGCACCCTCGTAACGTTTACGAGCTTGAGTGACCGCAGCAAGTTGCCGTTTTTCCCGTTCAAGGGATTGGTTGTATTGTTCTGTGCGGCGTATCGCGTTACCGATGGTGGCACTACTACCTGAAAGCATGACGCCATGCTGGCGCAGGGCTGATGCACTTTCACGAAGGCGGGCCACTTCCGTCACGCGTTTTGCGGTCAACCGATCAAGCCGCTCACCCAGTCGCGACATCATTATTTGCTGTTTTTCTGTCAGCGTCCCGTTTTTACGTTGCGCTTCTGACAAGCCATCAAAGCGGGCACGGGCACGTGAGATGGAACGATCGGTTTTGCCGACGGCCGCGGTCATTCGCTGAAAAGTGGCACTGCTCTTATCGAGCCCTTTCAGGGTGGATTGTGTTTTTCTGAGGGAGTCGGAAAGGCCGCCCGCACTCTGGCGGGCAGCATTAACGGGGCGGGTAAATCTGTCGATAGCGCTGAAAGCAACGCGGATATCAAGATTCTTCATCACTGGCACCACTTCGAAGCGCCGCCCGCTTGCGCCAGGCTATCACCTCGCCAAGATCCATGCCGAAAACTTCAGAGGGCGGCCAGTTAAAAATAACGGCAATATCAGCAACCAGATCGTCGATCTGGTCAAACGCAACGGTGATTACTCGCTCTCCGTCTCCGCCACGTTCGACGCTCCAGGCTCCGGCGGATTCAAGAAAGGGACCAGAAGCTCTGCCAGCCCGATAAAGTCCAGAGTGTGCATTTCGTTGATTTCTTTTTGTGTCAGCGCAGGCGCGGTGACTCGCGTCAACAGCGTGGCAATTGAGTCTGCATCCATATTGGCAACGCGGATAAGATTCAGGCCGCGCAACGATCCTGCCTGACTGATGGCGCCGGTGATTTCCACCTGACCGATCTCACTGTCTTTACGAACTACCGGCTGCATCAGCGTGAACAGGTTTTTAGTTTTTTTAGCCATGTTAAAAATCTCCGGGCGGCATCTTTGCCACCCTCTGAAAGGTTATTAATTGCCCATGCCAAGGGCGGAGGTGATGCGGTCCGGGAACATGTTCTGACCGTTCTTTTTGTAGATGAAGTTCAGCAGATCGATTTCGATAATGGGCTGATCATCAATGGAGAATTTGTAATAGGTGGATTTAAAGGTGTAGCTTTCCTCCGTATCTTCCCCCTGTTTTGAATCTCCGCCGTCAAGCTCGGTAAATCGCCCGCGCAACTCGACCTCAACCAGCTGACTGTCGCCGTCGGTGTAATACTCACCCGCAAAGCGCAGCCGCGTGCCGTCAATTTCTGCCCCAAATTCGAGGAAAAGAGTTTTGATGACGCCGCCAAAAACAACAGTGGAATCAAGTGCGCCAGCCTCAAGACCGAGATCAACACCGACCGCACCCAGCATGCCACCGCCCTGATAGTCCTCTACCTTTCGTGACAGTTTGGGGCGAGTGAAAGAGGTCACTTTTCCCAGAAAGTTGTCGCCGTTAACAAAGCAGCTAAAAAGCCGCAGTTTGTGAGGAATAGCCATTATTCACCCCCGAGCGACGCGAACGTCGGTTCGTAAAAATCATCAGTAAAGGTCTGGTATAGCGTCAGATCTTCAAGCGGTGGGACCGGGCTGTAGCTATAGCGCACAATCAGTTTTCCCTGGCGCAAATCCGTGGTGCCGTTGTCCAGCGTGTCATACCAGCAGTCAGCGCCGATAAGCTGACCGGCAGTGACTTTTTTGCTGAGCGCAGAGCGGATGCCGCTTACCACATCTTTCACGTTGGCCGGAGTGAGCGGGCTGTCAACAGAGGTAAATTGCGCCTCCGCGATACTGTCCGCCAGGATCTGCGCGGTACGGGTAAACACCTCAAAAGTGTAAGTTTCGGTGTCCGTGGTGCGGTTACCCCAGAAGCGGAAACCGTCACGCTTGATAAGCGTTGTGATTTCGTTGTTGTTCAGCTCGTTGGCGTCGCTGTCTTCTGCCTGCAATGCCCAGAACACATCTTTCGAAATACCCAGAACGTTATTCACTACAACGTTGGACAGTGATTTGTGCCAGCCCTGGCTGTTATCAATAGCGGCGCGCAGGCCGCAGGCGTAAGCCGGGGCGGGAAACGTTTCGTTATCATCCGTCAGGGGGTTGTAAGCGATGAAGTCCGGCCAGATAAGCATAAGCTCTCGGTAAGCGAAGGTTTTTCGATAAGCGATAGCCTCCGCCATGGTCGCGCAGCCGTTGCAACCGGCATAAACAAAAGCCCGAAGATTCTGGGCAATCACGCAAAGCTGTGACGTTACCTCCTCGGTGTCGTAGTCCGGTACCGCCAGGATGCGCGGACGATAGCCGGTTTTGGCTTCCGCCGTCAGCAGGGCATACATTCCCGTATAGCTGTCGCCATCTGTTCCGCCAATAACGGCCTGGGACTGGCTGGCGCCGTTACCGGAAGCCTCTTTCACCCGGACAATCACAACGCGCGGGCTGCACTGATCGGAAATTGCTTTGAGGGCTTTGTAAAGTGACCCGGTTTTACCTGCCTTGCCGAGGACGTTACGCACCCGTGTCAGCAGAACCGGCGTATTGAGCGGGAAAGTTTCCGGATCGGCGTCATCAGCAACCGCAACAATGCCGATCACGCTGGAATCAATGTCATTGATTGCCTGCTGTAGGTCGGTATTTTCGCGAGAGCGGACGCCGTGAAAACGAGTTTCAGACATAAGTTCACCATCATGTTGCTCTTTAAGTTCAGGGCAATATTCAACGTTAAGTCTGCTGGCGTCGCCTGGTTGCCGGTCTGCCCGTTCGCTGACAACAAAAAGGGATTCAGCCCCGCGCGCGGGCATGGAATCATCAGCAAAAAACGGGGGAGTTATGTCGATAGCAGACACGCTAACAACAGCAGCCGAAACGTATGTAGAAAAATTAAGTGAGGTCGTAAAGGCACCGGATTTTAGTATCACGCTGGGTGGGGTTGCCCTGACCGAACTGGCCGACCGCATCACCTCGCTATCTGTTACAGATAACAACGGTTTTGATGCTGACCAGCTAACCCTGTCAGTAGATGACTCTGACGGAGTAACAGATTTACCCCCACGTGGTGCGGAGCTGGCGGTGTCCATCGGCTGGCTGGGTGAGGCGTTGATTTACAAAGGTCTCTACACCGTTGATGAGGTGGGGCATAGCGGGCCGCCGGATGTTATAGACATCACCGCGCACAGCGCTGATTTTCGCGAAGAGATGAACGTCAGGCGGGAGGTGTCCTGGCATGATTTGACGGTAGAGCGGGTGGTATCGGCCATAGCCCGGCGCTATGACCTGAAGCCGATGATTAGCGAGGCCTTGATCGACATTGAGATCGACCATGCGGATCAGACCGAAGAGAGCGACATGTCGTTTTTAACGCGCATGGCGGAGATGTTGGGGGCCATTGCCACAGTGAAAAATGGCTGTCTGCTGTTTATCCTGCCAGGGGGAGGCGTCAGTGCATCCGGCAGGGCGCTGCCATCGGCTGAGATAACCCGTGCCAGCGGAGATCGTCACAGGTTCCGCATTGCCGATCGCGATGCTTACACCGGCGTGAGGGCGTACTGGCTGGATCTTAATTTCGGCAAGAAAAAACCGGTCAAGGTCACTAAGCGAAAAACAAATACTGCCAGAAAAAAGGCTGAGGAGAAAAGCAGCCGGCCGGAGGGGGATTACATGGAGGGCGCTGAAGGTAACGTGTATGTTTTGCGTAAAACCTATCAGAACGAAACGGCGGCCAGGCGCGCAGCTGCGGCAAAATGGATACAGCTCCAGAAAGGCGCGGCACAGTTTTCGATAACCCTGGCGCGCGGCCGCGCCGATTTATATCCGGGTATGCATCTGAACGTGTCGGGCTTTAAGCCTGAAATCGATAATCAGGATTGGATCATTGCCAGAGCGGAACATGTGATCGGTGATAATGGATTTACCACGAAAATGGAGCTTGAGGCGAAAATAATCGACTGGATTGCAGAAACTGAACAGTAGCGGCCATAATAGGCGTGAGTTCAACTCCCTATGGGAGATCATCATGTTTGTTTGTCCCTACTGCGGCGCAAACGCCCGTACCCGCACCAGCCGCCGGTTAAGCGAGTTCACTATCCGGCAATATCATCAATGCCAGAATCTTGAATGCAGTGAGTCATTCACGACTCTTAACACCGTAGAGCGCAGAGTAACGAAGCGCTCAACCAGCGCAGATCCATTGCCGCCAGGATTCATCCCCGGCGACGCTTTCCCGGCTTCTCATTACGGGAACAGTCAACTTAGTCTTGCAGTATAAAAATAGCCCCCTGGAAAGGAGGCTATTCTTGTCAATGTGGTCGATATGTGGACATTTTTGAAATAAATCCTTTTATTTCAATTTATTAAATCCCAAAAAAAAGCCCCGTCGGGGGCGACGGGGAAAACTCATTGATTATGGAATGATCTGTTCTCTGGTCAGTTCGAGAACAAGCGCTACTCTACGGGGCAAAAGTGTAGTTAAAATGGAGAAACCATGAAGAATCAGGGCAAATACGTGCTCTGTGCAAAGAAGGAGCAGAAATGAAGTGGATGATAATGCTGCTGCCGCTGGCCCTGGCCGGCTGCGCGAAGCAGCCGCAGCCGCAGGATGCGCCGCCGCCGCCGAAGTCTATCGGCATGGCGAACCCGGCCTCGGTTTACTGCGGTCAGAAGGGCGGTAAGTTGATACCGGTTCAGACGCCGCAGGGCGTGCGCAGCGACTGTAAGCTGCCCGGCGGGGAAACCCTCGATGAATGGGAGCTGTGGCGCCGGGATCACCCCGCTAAGGCGTAGCCTCGCCGGCAGACAGGTTTTCCAGCCACTCAGCCAGCACCAGCGCATGGTTTTGCCGGGTATCTTTGGCGGCATACAGCAAGGTTAATGGCTGTTGGCGAGCCAGCCCGGCGAGACGCAATCCTTCGTCGCGCCGGGCGTCGAGTTCTTCGCGATACTGTTGACTGAAGCTGGCAAAATCGATCGCCTCGCCGTGGAACGCTTTACGTAGCGCCGAAGAGGGCGAGAGCGATTTGCACCATTCATCGTAGCGCAAAGCCTCTTTTTTCATACCGCGCGGCCAGAGTCGGTCAACCAGGACGCGGTAACCGTCGCCGGGTTCTGCCGGATCATAAACGCGTTTACAGTGAATCATCGCTATTTTCTCTCTGTTGCATCCAGGCGAGGAGTTGGGGTAGCTGTCGGTCGGAAAAAACGGCGATGCCGTGTTCACGCAGTAGCGCCGCCGCCACGCCTGACCCCGGCTTTCGCTGCCCGCTGAACGTCCCGTCGTAGATAAACTGGCTGCCGCAGGTCGGGCTGCCGTCGGTTAACAACGCGGCCTTACAGCCGGCTTCCTGTGCGGTGCGCAGGGCCAGCCATGCGGCCAGCTGATAGTGCGGAGTGACGTCCTGACCGTCGCTCTCAACGATACGCGCGCGGTCCTGCATGACATCCGTGCCCTGGGCGTGAAGGATTTCGGCCGGGAGTCGGGGGACCGGCAGCCCGGCGGCGAGCTCCGGGCAATGAATCACCAGCCGACCGTCGCGCTGCCAACGTGCCAGCGCGTCGGCAAGCTGCGCTTTTTGGCTGCCATTATAGCGAACCTGAAACCCCATCAGGCAGGCGCTGACTAAAATTTTGCTTTTCATAGGCGGTCCATCATTGTTTCTCTGCGCTATACAATAGCGCCTGCGCGCGGAAATTACCCGCCTACAAAGCAATCCAAAAGCGCGAAGGACCTTCTGGCGCGGTGAAAACAGGGGTTGTGTTCCGCGACGGAGATCGCTAATCTGAGGCTCCTTGTGTTGCCCGAAAATCGCTCTGACATAAGGATCCTGCTATGAACACCCCCCTGCGTATTGCCCTGGTTGGCGACTACAATCCTGACGTGATTGCCCATAAAGCTATCCCCCTGGCTATCGACGATGCCGCCGCCGTGCTGGAACTGCCCGTGCGCTATGACTGGCTGGCAACTCGTGATATTCACCATGCCGACGCGTTGGTGGATTACGATGCTATCTGGGTGGTGCCCGCCAGCCCGTATGAAAATGCCGAAGGCGCATTTACCGCCATTCGCTACGCGCGCGAAAACAGCGTGCCTTTCCTCGGAACCTGCGGTGGTTTTCAGCACGCGATAATCGAATATGCGCGTAACGTGATGGGCTGGCAGGATGCGGCACATGCTGAAACCGATACCGAAGGACGGATGGTGATAGCGCCGCTAAGCTGTTCGCTGGTTGAAAAGTCGGACACCATTGAGCTGCGCGCTCATACCCTGATAGCCCGTGCGTATGGCCGCGATCATATTGAAGAGGGCTACCACTGCAACTATGGTATCGCCGACAGCTTTGCCCGTGAACTTGAGCAGGGAGAGCTGCGGGTAACCGGATGGGATGAAGAGGGGGAGATTCGCGCGGTGGAGCTGGTCACGCATCCGTTTTTTGTGGCGACCTTGTTCCAGCATGAACGTCATGCCCTGGAAGGGCGTCCCGCACCGCTGGTGCAGGCGTTTTTACATGCCGCAAGCCAATAAACTCACCGCCGGTTAATCTTCCAGGATTCAGTTCGCATTGCCGGTGCCGCCCCGGACGCGCGGGTGAGCAGGAAAATATTGCCGCCATCGTAATGGCGGCTTATCAAAGCGCTATCCGTTTATCTCCCGGTCGCGACCGGCCAGCGCGCCGAACAGGGCCATAACGACTGAAATCAGCGCCACGGCGAGAAGCGGGATCTGCCAGTCGCCGTTGGCATCATGAATTTTCCCCATGAGCGGTGGTCCGCAGGCGGCCAGCAGATATCCGATAGTCTGCGCCATCCCCGACAAAGCCGCTGCCTGATGCGCAGAGTTTGCGCGCAGGCCGATAAACGTCAACCCCAGAATCATGGTTGCCCCCGAACCGAAACCAAAGACTAGCGTCCAGACTACCGCCTGTCCCGGCCAGAACCACAGTCCGCAGGCGCTGATGGCGCACATCAGCGCTACAATGATCGCGATGGCACGCTGGTCTTTAAGGCGATGAAGAATCAGCGGAATTGCCAGCCCGGGGGCGGCGGTGGCCAGCTGGAGCAAACCATGCAGAGAGCCCGCCTGCGCTTCGCTGTAGCCAAGGCTCTGCAGAATGGCCGGCAGCCAGCCAATAATAACGTAATAGACCAGCGAGTTGATGCCGAGGAACAGGGTGACCTGCCAGGCGAGCGCGGAGCGCCAGATTCCGCGATTGTGCATGGCGCCGGACCCGGTGAGCGGCGCGGTCGCGGTCTTGCGCGTTTGCGGCAACCATACCAGCAGCGCCAGCAGCGGAAAGACCATTAACATCAAGAGTGCGCCGTGCCAGCCGAAACCCGCCAGCGCCAGCGGCACCACCATGGCTGAACCCAGCGCGGCCGCTCCGCCCATAGTGATCGAGTAGGCCCCGGTCATCCTGGCAACATGCTGTGAGAAGTCGCGTTTGATCAGACCCGGCAGCAGAACGTTACCGAGCGCAATTCCGCAGCCGATGATCGCCGTACCGCCGAACAGCAAGGCGGTGGAAGGAAGCGAACGCAGTCCGATACCCAGACAAATAAGGACTAGCGCCACCAGCAGGCTGCGCTCAATGCCCAGCCGGCGACCGACGCCTGCCGCCAGCGGTGATACCAGGCCAAAGGCCAGCAGCGGCAATGTGGTGAGCATCCCGGTTTGTGCGGTGGAGAGACCATAGTCAGCGCGAATGGCGTCGAGCAGCGGGGCTGCGCCGGTAAAAGTCACGCGTAGCGTGGAGGCAATGAATAAAATCCCGGCAATCAGCAGCAGATGACGGCGGCCGGTAGAAGGCAAAACAGAACTCATGGCAATCTCTGACGAGTAAACAGGGCGGCTACAATAGCGCGTTTGCCGATGGTTTAAATCAAGCTAAAATGACAGATTATCGCTAATATCGGACAAAATCATGATAGGACTTGGCCTGGATGGCTACGATCCGGACAGCGGCCATGAATCGGCCCTCGCGTTTCGTATTCAGGTGGTGGAAGACGAGCAGTTCATCCCGCGCCATCAGCACCGCAAAGGCCAGCTGATCCTCGCCTTGCATGGGGCGCTCACCTGCGAGGTGGAGAACGCGATGTGGATGGTGCCGCCGCAGTATGCGGTGTGGGTACCGGGTCAGATGCCCCACAGCAACCGCGCCACGCCGGGGGCACAAATCAGTTTTCTGTTTATTGAACCGGATGCTGCGCCAATGCCGGCGCACTGTTGTACCTTAAAAATTTCGCCTCTGGTGCGCGAGCTTATCCTGACCCTTGCCGGACGTCACGGGGAGGCGTTTGCCCATCCGACAACGCAACGGCTGGTGCAGGTGCTGTTCGATGAGCTCCCGCGACAGCCGCAGGAACATCTGCAGCTGCCGGTTTCGCCACATCCGAAGATTCGCCAGATGGCGGATTTCATGGCGGTTGATCCGGCCCGCTGGCAGACGCTGGCGCAGTGGGCGGCAGAATTCGCGATGAGCGAACGGAATCTGGCGCGGCTGGTGGTGCGCGAGACCGGACTGAGCTTTCGCCGCTGGCGACACCAGCTGCAGCTGATCCTGGCCCTGCAGATGTTGATTCGCGGGCAAACGGTCCAGCAGACCGCGCAAACGCTGGGATATGACTCGACGACCGCGTTTATTACGATGTTTAAAAAGGGGCTGGGCCAGACGCCAGGGCGCTACCTGGCGAGTCTGGTTACGACTTCCCGATAAACAGCGAAATAATGCCGGCGGCGATCAGCGGGCCAACCGGTACGCCGCGGAACAGCGCTACGCCAAGGACCGTGCCGACCAGCAGTCCGGCGACCAGCTGCGGCTGCGAGCCCATCAGCGCCACGCCGCGTCCGCCCAGCCACGAGACGAATACGCCCACGGCAATCGCCAGCAGCGACTTCCAGTTGACGAACGAGTGCAGCAGCGTCGACGGCGGCAGCGTGCCGCTGGCAATGGGAGCCATTACGCCAATGGTCAGAATGATAATACCGATCGTCAGCCCCTGTTTTTCAATCCACGGGAAAAAGACGTTGAGCGGTGTGACGCGAACGATGATTAAAACGAGGATAGAAATAGCCACGGTGGTGTTATGGCTGATAAAACCCAGCGCGGCCAGCCCGAGCAGAATAAACAGGGTTGTATCGAACATGACGGGAGATCCTTGCCAAAATAATAAGCCTGTCTACTCTACGCGTAATAGCGTGAATAGACAGGCTTTTTTTGGCCAGTGACCGCGTTTCCGGGCATCTGCACAATTTGGCGTGGCGGTGAGCCATCACCTCTCAGCTTTCGCGGCGAAAGGCGAACAGCTCCGGCCGGGCAATGCGCAGATAATCCTCGGTGTTCAGGATAATGGATTTATCCAGCTGGCCGGCGTTAAAGGCAATCTCAGGGTAGCGATCGAACAGCAGCGGATCGGCAATCAGCCGCAAATCCGGGTGAAAGCTGAACGGTGGGATGGCGCCAAAAACGCAGGCGGTGAGCGTATCGACTTCCGCCGGACTGGCCAGCGATGCCTTGCTGCCGCCGATATGCTGCGCCAGGCGTGACAGGTCCGCCTGTTGGTCGGCGGCGAGGATCGCCAGGACATGCTGGTTCACGCCGTTCCCTTTGACTTTACAGACCAGCGCTTTTGCCCCCTGGCCCAAAGCGGTACCGCGAATCTCCGACACGGCCTCACATTTCCCCACGGCCTCATGTTCCACGACGCGATAGTGGGCCTGGTGCTGTTCAAGCAGCGCGAGCAGCTGACGGTGGGTGTTGCGTTTTTCCGGCATGTTCATCTCACTCTTTCCATCATGACAAAGTCGTCAGCATAATCGTCTTCACACCAGATGAGAACCAACGGAACCTGAGGGGGCATTTTGCTGCTGATTTCTTGCGCGGTGAATGTTCGACCGAGGAGAGAGACAGACGACATGATGCGTAACGATGAATATCTCCGCGAGCGGTGAGGGTCAATTCGTATTTCTCATCGGATTATTCGCATTTAATTCATAATTTAGGCAATTTCTCTTCAATTTATCGCTGGCCAAAGCACCGATCCCAACAAAATGGAAAGAATTTATTAAGCAATAGAACTTTTCTCATTTTATTGAGTCCTTAACAAAATCGATAGTGGTGCGGTTAATTGTGGTGACGAGGATATGATGATGGACAACACAGCGGTGCGGGTATCCCCAAAGAAGTTTAAAAAAATAAGGGAACTTAACAGACGCCGTAATTATTTTACAAAAAGAGTGCGTAACGCCTTACGTGTTTATATTGCAAAAACGCTGTGGGATAGCCCTGCGCGGTCTGAGCTGGATTTATCATCGGCAAAAACGGTGCTGCTGATGCGCAATGAAGGCGCTATCGGGGATGTGGTTGTCGATTCCGCATTGGTTAAGTGCCTTCATCAGTCTGGGTTTATCGTGGATTTCCTGCTGACAAAATCGAATAGCCAGGTGATGCGGTATCATCCGGGCATTCGTCGGATCTATGAGGCTGAGAATGTAGCCTCCGGTGATTTCCTGCGTAAATTTACCCATAATGTTCCTGAGTCCGTTATTAATGAGCTTGCGAATAATAAGTATGACATTGTTATCGATCCCTCTTTATTCGATATGCCCATACACCGGATGCTGTTATTGCGACAAATAAAAGCAAAATCGGTTCTGGGGTTTAATAAATGGGCATCGATTAATCATTATTCAAAATCCTTTGATTTTGATTGTGAAAACTGGCATGTCAGCCAAACCTATACGTTTATCGCCGAGTATCTGAATCTGGATAAAAAACATCTGGAGCGCTATGACCTCCATATTCCAGAGGATATTTATCAGCAAACCCGGCAGTATCTGGCGGGGTTTGTCGGGCGAAAAGTCATCATTAATATTTTTGCCGGGCATCCGGACCGCAGTCTGTCGCAGGCGCAGTTGTCATCCCTGATCGGCAAACTGCAGGAGGCTTATCCCGATGTACAGATTATTTTGCTCGATCACCGCAATGAGATCCGACTCCCGCTGCCAGAAAAGGTGAGCATTAACCCCTTCAAAACGCTGCATCACGCCATGGCGCTGATTGCCGAGGCCGATCTGATTATCTCACCGGATACCTCGGTGGTGCATATGGCGGCGGCGTGGAGAAAACCGCTGGTGGCTATCTATAAAGATGTGCGCATGAACAACCGATTGTGGGCGCCGGGATATGACAACGCGCGGCAGATCATTGTCAAATGCGGCAAGGTCCATCAAATGGAGAATCTGGCCAGTCTGATTATGCGTGAGATTGAAGGCGGCGTGCTGGCAAAAGAGCTCGCGCGGGATTGTCTGAACGATCGATAATCGTCGCTGCCGGTAAAGAGTCAGTCCGGCAGCAGGGCGTCATCCTGTGGCCAGCGATACAAGATCGCTGGCTTTTTTATGCGTCTTTATGCGTCAGATTTCCGCTCAGCCAGCGCGCTAGCAGGAGCGACAAGGGGGATTTGCGCCGCAGGGATTACCCGTCATACGCCATATCCTGTTGCGCTTTCATCAGACCTTCTGTTCCCTTGCGGAGCAGATTGGGGGTACTATCTAACCCATTATCTCTTTGTAACAGGTAACATCTCCAATGGCTCTGATCCCTAAAAACTATGCCCGGCTGGAAAGCGGCTATCGTGAAAAAGCATTAAAAATCTATCCGTGGATATGCGGGCGCTGCTCGCGGGAGTTTGTCTATTCCAACCTGCGTGAATTAACGGTTCACCATATCGATCACGATCATACCAATAATCCGGAAGATGGCAGTAACTGGGAGTTATTGTGTCTGTACTGCCACGATCATGAGCACTCCAAATACACCGAGGCTGACCAGTACGGGACGCGAGTGGTGGCGGGGGAGGATGCGCAAAAAGATGTGGCCGCCGCAACCTATAACCCCTTTGCGGATTTAAAATCGATGCTCAATAAGAAGTCATAAAATCAGCTATCTTCCCTGCGGGTTCAGGGCTGTCTGAGCAGCCCTGCCACGCGCCTCTTTGCGTGGATTCCGATCCGGCTATCTCCGCGACCGTGCTGCCCGGCGTATTCACTCAGACAGAACCCTGCGCCGGTTTGCCGACTGCGGGCAGCTTATGCCAGTCGCCCGCAGCGGACAGTCCATTATTACCAGAAGACGTTAGCCTGAATACCCACAGCCCAGGTATCGTTGTCCAGACCATTGTTGAAGGACGATTCGCTGGCATCCGTCCAGTTATCCCGGTCGCTATCGTAATGGCTGACGAATACACGCAATTCTGGCTTATCGCGACCGTAGGACAGCGCCTGCGCAAGGGTGTATTTTGCCCCGCTGCGATCGTAGTCAGTCCCGTTAACCGTTTTCTTGTCGTCGAAATAACCCATTTCAAGGTAAGTCCGGGTGTAATCAGACCAGTGATAGGTCACTTTCGCGCTGACGGACGCCGTTGACGCATCGCCTTTATCACCATTCCACAGCTCAACATCGTTGGCGGCAGCATAGTTCAGCGCATGGCTGACATCCCAGTCCGCGGCAACCGGGATAGTGCCGTAGTTACGCAGTGCCCAACCTTCACCCTCTTTAACCGTGCCATTGAGCGTGTCCGCAGCACCAAAGGTCACGCCTTGCAGGGCGGAGCCTTTGCCATAATACTGAATAACCGTATTGTTAACGCCTTTGTCGAAGATCTGCTGCTTCAACACCACCATCGCGGTTTGGCCATCGACATAATCGTGGTTGGCTCGCTCTACTTGCTCATCGTTGGCATCTGCGTGCAGGTATTTATAACCCACCGCCAGCGTTGCGCCATCCCACAGAGGCTGGCTGTCATACATCAGTTCAAGTTGATTGGAATCGATCAGCTGCTGGGCGTCCACTTCGCCTTCGGCGAAGGCTGAAAGATCTTCATCAATATCGCGATGTAAGAAGGCGACAGACAGTTTTCCCTGACCGAGACTCATTTTTTCAATACCGCCGCCGACGTTGGTATGGTTCCAGAAATCGTAGTCGTTAGCGTCAATGCTGTATTTATTATACTGGCGGATACCCGCCCAGGTTGTTTCATCCAGGCCCATAAAATTACGGAACTGGATATTCATGTTTTCCCAGCCAAACTTATTTTCGTGGCTGCTGTTGGTGTCGCCGTCGTACATATTGATCATCGTCTGGATATATACAGACTGGCTTCCTGAACGATATAATTCTTTACCAAAACCAACTTCCGCGTAGGTGTCAAATTCATTACCCAGACGACCGAGTTTATTTTTCTCGAAGCTGCCGCCGGTTGCGTCTTTCATCGAACCACCGCCGTCACTGGCCCCCATGCCTGAACGGAAATACCCATAAAAATCAATGCCAGCCAAGGTGTCGGTGGCGGTGACGGTTTTGGATGGGGCATCTGTTTTATCATCTGCTAATACGGCTGTGGACACCATTGAAAGTGACGACGCAATGGCAAGGGGTAATAAAGATTTTTTCATTAATTAATTCCTGGTGTTTTAAAATATAAGTTCCGTAACAAATTGCACGGGATTTAATTATTAAATCTCAGCCGCGGCTGGTGGCGGTTAAAATGTAAAATATTTTAATTGCTATAAAAGAATATTAATTTTTCAGGCAGCATTGCACGTTCAGGCATAGTGTATGGTGTAACCTCTGGCTCTAAAACAGCACATTTATTTAAAAGTAAATATTGCCCTTGCGGAATATTAAATTGTGGACTAGCGCACAAAAATAAGCGTTTTAAACGGCAATGCTGACCCTAAGGAACCGGTCGGGAGAAGGAGGGGCGGGGGGAAGGGCAACCTTCGTCGCGTCATGTTGGAACGACAGCCGGCTTTCTTGCTGCGCCAGTTGAAACGGATTCGGAGAGACTAATTCAGCAGACCTGCGCCGACGTTGACCGACAGACCCAGTATTGCGAGATTGAACACGAAGGAGATAACCGATTGTAGCAGCGTGATTTGCCGGATCCCGGTTGTCCCGGTGGCCACATCGGCGGTTTGTGCGGCCACCGCAATCGTAAACGCGTAGTACAGGAAATCCCAGTATCCAGGCTCCTCCGGCTTTTCAGGAAATATCATCGGGGTGACCTCCTGCGTCCGATGCAGATAGTGCTGATGGGCATAGTGCATAGCGAAAGAGCTGGGCACGAGGGCCCAGGAGACAATGAGGGTTGTCACCGTCAACAGGAGATGGACCACGCGCGGCGTGCCGGAGAGCTCTTTCAACGCAGAGAGTTCGCTTAAAATGGCGACGATGCTGGCCGCACAGGCCACAATGACTATCGTTAGCACGAGCATCGCGCTTTGGTCCTGTAACCGGGCAATGCGCTGAATGCCCGATACATCAGTAATCAACATGCGGATCCAGATAAAAACCAGATAAGGCCATGCCAGCGTATTCCAGCCGATCAGCACTCTTTGCAAGGTCCCGAGCTGTGTCGGAAGCAAGAAAAAACAGACAACGCCCAGAACGATTGAAATCAGCAGGGGCAGACGAACGTAGAGGTGGGCGGTCAGACGCATAGTGGCAGTCGCTTCCAGTCAGGCACTGATTGAGGCTTATTCAGACGTCATTATTTGAATTGAAGCGCAAAAACTCAACGGCCAGCCTTCAAAGAAAACAGTCAGGATCTTAATGTAACTGACTGTTTTTATTGGCTAGTTTCTGGCCTCGGAACCCTGCTTGTGGAACAGTTCGCGGAACACCGGATAGATATCCTCCTGATCGCGAATGTGCTGCATCGCAAAGTTCTCAAAGGTTTCCTGCAGATGCTCATATTCGCGCCACAGCGTCTGGTGCGCGCGGCGGGTTATTTCTATATAGCTGTAGTAACGTACCACCGGCAGAATATTTTTAGCCAGCAGTTCATGGCACAACGGTGAATCATCCGCCCAGTTATCGCCGTCCGAGGCCTGCGCGGCATAGATATTCCACTGCGACGGATCGTACCGTGCCTTAACAACCTCATCCATGAGCTTGAGGGCGCTCGAGACGATAGTGCCGCCGGTTTCCTGGGAGTAGAAAAACTCGTGCTCGTCCACCTCTTTGGCCTGCGTATGGTGGCGAATATAGACGACCTCAACGTTCTTATAGGTCCGGCTGAGGAACAGATACAGCAGGATATAAAATCGTTTGGCCATATCCTTGGTAACCTGATCCATCGAACCCGAGACATCCATAAGACAGAACATAACCGCCTGACTGGACGGCTCCGGGCGTTTTTCGTAATTCTTATAGCGCAGGTCAAAGGTATCGATAAAAGGCACGCGTTCGATTTTTGCCCGCAGCTCGGCGATTTCCCGACGTAAACGCTCCTCTTCCAGCAGCTGCGCCGGTTCGCTTTTGGCTATGGTGTCCAGATCCTCCTCAAGCGCCCGTAGTTCGCGACGCTTGCCCGCCGTCATCGCCGTACGTCGCGCCAGCGAGTTTTGCAGGGATCGCACCACGCTGATATTGGCCGGCACGCCGTTGGCGGTAAAGCCAGCCCGGTGAGTTTTAAATTCGGTGAGCTGGCGCTGCTGGTTTTTCTTCAGGTTCGGTAGGGCGAGATCCTCAAACAGCAGATCCAGATACTCATCTTTCGATATTTGAAAGACAAAACCATCCTGGCCTTCGCCGTCGGCGCTGGCCTGCCCTTGACCGCTCCCGCCACCGCCGCCGCCGCCCTGAGGACGCTCGATGCGGTCATTCTGTACAAAGTGGTCGTTTCCCGGATGGACGCGGTTACGCAGCCCCCCGCGTCCCTGATGAAACATCGGTTCGTTGATATCATCCGTCGGGATAGAAACGGATTCTCCGCTGTCAATATCCGTCACTGAACGCTTATTGATCGCCTCGGAGATGGACTGTTTAATCTGCGCCTTATAACGGCGCAAAAAGCGCTGGCGATTCACCGCACTTTTATTCTTTCCGTTCAGGCGCCGGTCTATGAACCAGGTCATATGCCCTCCTGTGCTGCAATTGCCAACCTTACGCTGCGACGGAAATGCCGGATGGCGCTGAGCTTACCCGGCCTACAGGTCGCTGTTTTTGTAGGCCCGGCGGGCAACGCACCGCCGGGCAATTTCCGTTATCAGGATGATTTACGTACGCGCAGGTACCATTCGCACAGCAGACGGACCTGCTTACGGGTATAGCCTTTCTCCATCATACGATCGACAAAATCGTCGTGTTTTTTCTGCTCGTCGGTTGAGGTTTTGGCGTTAAACGAAATCACCGGCAGCAGCTCTTCGGTATTGGAGAACATTTTCTTCTCAATCACCGTGCGCAGTTTTTCGTAGCTGGTCCAGTTCGGGTTCCGTCCGTTGATATTAGCCCTGGCGCGCAGGACGAAGTTGACTATCTCATTACGGAAGTCTTTCGGGTTGCTGATCCCGGCCGGCTTCTCAATTTTCTCCAGCTCCGCATTCAACGACTCACGGTCAAACAGTTGGCCAGTGTCCGGATCGCGGTACTCTTGATCCTGAATCCAGAAGTCCGCATAGGTGACATAGCGGTCAAAGATGTTCTGCCCGTATTCGGAGTAGGACTCAAGATAGGCGGTCTGAATCTCTTTACCGATAAACTCGGCATATTTCGGGATCAGATAGCCTTTGAGGAACTCCAGATAACGTTCCGACTGCTCTTGCGGGAACTGCTCGCGCTCGATTTGCTGTTCCAGGACGTAGAACAGATGGACCGGGTTCGCGGCGACCTCGGCGTGGTCAAAGTTAAACACGCGCGACAATATTTTGAAGGCGAAGCGGGTGGACAGACCGTTCATCCCTTCGTCGACGCCGGCGTAATCGCGGTACTCCTGATAGGATTTCGCTTTCGGGTCGGTGTCTTTCAGGCTTTCACCGTCGTACACGCGCATTTTGGAGTAAATGCTCGAGTTTTCCGGCTCTTTCAGCCGCGACAGTATGGAGAAGCGCGACAGCGTCTCCAGGGTCCCCGGGGCGCACGGCGCGTGGGTCAGCTCACTGTTGTTAAGCAGTTTTTCGTAGATACGCATCTCTTCGGAGATACGCAGGCAATAAGGCACCTTGACGATATACACGCGGTCGAGGAAAGCCTCGTTGTTTTTGTTATTACGGAAGGTCACCCATTCGGATTCGTTGGAGTGGGCGAGAATAATGCCGTTAAACGGCAGGGCCGAAATTCCCTCGGTTCCGTTATAGTTGCCTTCCTGCGTGGCGGTCAGCAGCGGATGCAGCACCTTGATAGGCGCTTTAAACATCTCGACGAACTCCATAATCCCCTGGTTGGCGCGGCACAGGGCGCCGGAGTAGCCGTAGGCGTCCGGATCGTTCTGGGCATAATGCTCCAGTTTACGAATATCCACTTTACCGACCAGCGCGGAGATATCCTGGTTATTCTCATCACCCGGTTCTGTCTTGGCGATGGCAATTTGCTCAAGGATAGAGGGCCACACTTTGATCACGCGGAATTTGGTGATGTCGCCACCGAACTCGTGCAGACGTTTTGCCGCCCACGGCGACATGATGGTGCCGAGATAACGGGTAGGCACGCCATACTCTTTATCGAGAATCTGCGCGTCTTCCTGCGGGTTAAACAGGCACAGCGGATGATCGTTGACCGGGCTACGTTCACCGTTGGCGCTCAGTATATAGATAGGTACACGCTGCATTAAGGATTTCAGACGTTCAGCCAGCGACGATTTACCCCCGCCCACCGGGCCCAGCAGATACAGAATCTGTTTCTTCTCTTCCAGACCTTGTGCGGCGTGTTTCAGGTAAGAGACGATCTGCTCGATGGCATCTTCCATGCCGTAAAACTCTTCAAATGCCGGATAGCGTGCGACAACCCGGTTTGAAAAGAGACGGGACAGCCGGGGTTCCAGGGCCGTGTCGACCATGACTGGCTCACCAATGGCCATCAGCAGCCGTTCTGCCGCGTTGGCATAAGCACTGCGATCTTGCCGGCAGATGGTAAGAAACTCCTGCAGTGTGAACTCTTCGTCCTTGGCAGCTTCATAACGCTGGCGATAGTGATCGAATATATTCATGGCATGCCGTCCTTTCGTTTTTAGCACAAGTTGAGAGCCGTTCATATGAATAGTGGGAGCTCCCGGAAGAGGTAAACTGCGCGACGTTCATCGATTCTCCAGCAACCCTTATGCCAGGTTGACGAAGCGACACAGACAACGTGCGCCAAAATCACTTCTTCTAAATTAAAGCGTAGATGCATTTAGAAAACTTGCATGCCGGCAAAAATCAATTTCAATGACATATCAATAACTCATCCGGAAAAAAGGCGCTTTTTCGCACGTCTTGCCAGGCCGCGTCATGGGGCTGTCATCCGGCTGCAAGTTTATGGTCATCTGTTGATGAGAAATTGAATGGTTTATGTAATGACGGGTAAAGAATTTGAGGCATGAGGCCTACGACGGTAAACTGCCCCGGCGTATTAATTGACAAACGGGAATATGGATTGTGAATAAGATCAAACCTCTGGCACTCAGCGTGTGCCTTGCGGCCTCTGTTTCGGCTGCCCACGCGGAAGGGAAATTTACGTTAGGGGCCGGCGTGGGTATCGTCGAGAACCCTTATAAACAATACGATGCCGATGTTTTCCCCGTCCCGGCAATTAGCTATGAGAGCGACAGCTTTTGGTTTCACGGCCTCGGTGGCGGCTACTATTTGTGGAATGACAACACCGATAAGCTGTCCGTGACCGCCTACTGGTCGCCGATGTACTTCAAGCCGGGCGACAGCGATAGTGAGCAAATGCGCAAGCTGGATCGCCGTAAAACCACCATGATGGCCGGGCTCTCTTATGTCCACAACACGCAGTACGGCTTCTTGCGTACGACGCTTGCGGGCGACACGCTGGGTAACAGCAACGGTATCACCTGGGATACGGCCTGGCTTTATCGCTATACCAACGGCAACCTGACCTTGACGCCGGGGATTGGCCTCGAGTGGAACAGCGATAACCAGAACGAATACTACTACGGCGTTTCTCAGCATGAGTCTAATCGTAGCGGCATGCGTAGCTACGACCCGGATAGCAGCTGGAACCCGTACCTTGAGCTGTCGGCTAACTATCGTTTCCTCGGCGACTGGAGCGTGTATGGCGTGGCGCGTTACACCCACCTGTCTAATGAAATCACCGACAGTCCGATGGTCGACAAATCATGGAGCGGTCTGATCTCCACGGGGATTACCTACACCTTCTGATCGCACACGATAGCGTTCGTCGAGCAGACGATCGTGCACCATAACGAAGAAATTCGTGCATCAAAACAGGGCGTCACGCCCTGTTTTGCATTACGGTGGTGCAACGGCATAACCGGAGGAGGCGATGATGGAAAAAACAGTATCTTTTGGCGATCGTGCGGCGGTTCCTGCTATCGGGCAGGGAACCTGGTATATGGGTGAAGACAGGGCCCGACGTACGCAGGAGGTGGCTGCACTACGAGCGGGCGTGGAACGCGGGCTGACGGTCATCGACACCGCCGAAATGTATGCAGATGGCGGGGCGGAAGAGGTGGTGGGAGAGGCGATTCGCGGCCTGCGGGATCGCGTCGTACTGGTCTCTAAAGTCTATCCGTGGCATGCGGGTGGACAGCAGATGATGGATGCCTGCGAGGCCAGCCTGCGCCGTCTGGGGACCGATTACCTCGATATGTACCTGCTGCACTGGGCCGGCGAGTTTTCCTTTGCGCAAACCGTTGAGGGCATGGAGAGGCTGGTGGCGCAGGGAAAAATTCGCCGTTGGGGCGTATCGAATCTCGATACTGCCGCGATGCAGACGCTGTGGCAGGTTGCCGGGGGCCAACGGTGCGCGACCAATCAGGTACTGTACCACCTGGCGTCGCGGGGCATTGAACATGACCTGCTGGCGTGGTGTCAGCAACGGTCGCTGCCGGTGATGGCCTACAGCCCGTTGGCTCAGGCCGGACGTCTGCGCGATGGACTTTTAAATCACAGCGTTGTGAAAAATATTGCTGAAGACCGAGGGGTGAGCGCGGCACAAATTCTGCTGGCCTGGGTCATCAGTCATCCGGGCGTTATGGCTATCCCGAAAGCGGCAAGCGTAGAGCATGTTACGCAAAATGCCGCTGCGCTGTCGATAACGCTCACCGTGCAGGAGCTGGCGCGGCTGGATAGTGCTTTTCCCGCGCCGGGCAAAAAAGTCCCGCTCGATATGGTGTAAAGAACAGTTATTCGCCAAAACACTTTGGCGCTTAGTTGATGAACATCAAGGTCCAGTGGTGATTATCTCCTTAAAGATAAAAGAAAAAGGAGATTTACATGACTGAACTTAACAAGCCTCTGGATGTGAAGCTGGCTTTCCCGCTGTGGAAAGCGATTCTCACGATACTCTTCGGCGTGATTATCTGGTTTACTCCGCCGCCTGATGGACTCGCCCTCCACGCATGGCAAATGTTTGCCATTTTTGCCGCCACTATCTTCGCCATCATTCTAAAGGTGCTCCCGATGGGGGCGGTGACGATGATTGCGCTGATCGTCTCTGCGTTTTTGGGCGTGACGCCTCTCTCGCCGGGTAAAAGCGACAAAGTTGCGGCGTTATCCGGGTTTGCTAACGGGACTATCTGGTTGATTGGTATCGCTATGTTCATCTCCCGGGCGGTGATCAAGACCGGGTTGGGCAAGCGGGTGGCGCTGTGGTTTATTTCTAAATGCGGTTCCAGCATGTTGGGCGTTGCCTATGGACTGGCGCTGTCAGATGTCGTCCTCGGACCGGGGATCCCTTCGGCATCCGCGAGGGGCGGCGGAATTATGTACCCGATTACGCAGTCCATTGCCACGGCTTACCAGTCAGAACCAGGGGCGACGGCGAGAAAAGCCGGCGCCTTTTTAATGATTTGCGTTTCACAGATCGATGCCATCGTCTGCACGATGTTTTTAACGGCGATGGCGGGTAACCCGCTGGTCGCCGAACTGGCGCGAAGCCAGGGAATAGAGATCACCTGGACGACCTGGTTTGTCGGGGCCATCGCTCCGGGGATTGCCTCACTGATCCTGCTGCCGCTGGTGATTTACGCGATCTATCCGCCGCAGTTGAAGAAAACGCCGGAGATACCCTCGATTGCCCGGGAAGAGCTGCGCAAAATGGGACCGATGTCGCTGGCAGAAAAAATTCTGGCGTTTGATTTTGTCCTGCTGATATTGCTATGGACCGTCGGTGATATTTTCTTTTCGATTCCCGCGACGCTTTCGGCGTTTATTGGACTGATGGTGCTGCTGATCAGCAACATCATGTCGTGGAAGAATATTATCGAAGAAAAAACGGCCTGGGACACCATGTTCTGGTTTGCCGTACTGGTGATGATGGCCAATGCGCTCAATAAGTACGGCATGATTAGCTGGATATCGGAGCGAATTGTCGGCTATGTCGGCCACTTCGAATGGATAACGGTTTTTTTACTGCTTGTCGTGGTTTATTTCTACACCCGCTATTTTTTCGCGTCGGCGATGGCGCATATTTCCGCGATGTATCTGGCATTTCTTGCCGTGGCCGTTTCCGTCGGCGTACCGCCGCTGTTTGCCGCGCTGGTGCTGGGGTATACCTCAAACTTGTCGATGGGGCTTACGCAATACTCCGGGGGCCCGGGGCCAGCGCTGTTTGGCTCGGGATATAACACGACCGGGCAGTGGTGGGGAGTCAGTTTTGTGGTATCGCTGGCCTCGATTGCTATCTGGTTAGTGTTGGGAGGCGCGTGGATGAAACTGGTGGGATTCTGGTAACGGAAAACACGAGTGTCAGTAAACAAAACAGGGCGTTATCGCCCTGTTTTTAATCCCTCATCTCCCGGCTATCGGGAGTGGAAGGGACTAGCCTCGTTTCACGACGCGGATAGTTTGCGCCAGGCGAGACGGTTTCTCTTCGCTGGTTTTCTGCGTTTCGGTGACGCAGCAGGTTTCGACGCAAACAAAGGTTTTGTACCCGTCATCCGGCATATCGCCCATGCTGACGGAGAGCGCCGGGCCTGGGTTCCAGCCCACGACATTGCTGTGGTGATGGTGGACAACATCGATGTTGCGGTTCAGCGCAGCGTCGTGAATCACGCTACAGGCTTCGGCATTCAGATAGACGCGGTCGGTACGGTCAGGGAAGGTCTCGGTACCGTTGCTTAATACGCCTTCTTCGGCATTCTTCACTTTATCAATATAACGGTCACCCAGACCGCTGACTTTCACTGCCGCAATGTCGCCGACGTTGAAGTAGGTATGCAGTGCGGAGGTGGTTTCAAATTCACCGTGCGCTTCCAGCTCGATCTCGCAGGTTTTACCCAGTTTGAAACGCGCATAGAGCGTAAATTCGTGCGGCCAGTATTTGCGGGTTGCATCGCTACTTTTGAGTTCAAAGGTCAGCATCACCCCGCTTTCATCTTCATCGTGGCCTTTCAGCGCCCACGGCAGGTTACGGGCGAAGCCATGGGACGGTAAACCCTGCTGCGCCGCCGGACCGAACCACGGCCAGCAAACCGGCACGCCGCCGCGCAGGGCGACGCCGTTTTTGAACGGCGTATTGTTGCTGAGCCACAGCACTTCTTCTTCGCCAGCCGGTTTCCAGGAGAGCAGGTGCGCGCCCTGGAAAGCCACGGAGGCTTTAACCTGCGGATGGTCAACAACGATCAGCTCCAGCTCATCAAGCTGGCGGCGGGAGAGGACAGGGGTAAGTTGTTCAACTACCGGGAGAGCAAAAATTTTGTTAATCATGGTGCAATCCTAAAGGTTAGCCGTAAACATGAAGCCATAAAAAAAGGCGACCGAGGTCGCCTTTTTGGATCAATGTCTCATCTCAACTTATTTGGAGATGTGAGCGATCAGGTCCAGAACTTTGTTGGAGTAACCTGTTTCGTTGTCGTACCAGGAAACCAGTTTCACGAAGTTGTCGTTCAGTGCGATACCTGCTTTAGCATCGAACACGGAAGTGCAAACTTCGCCGTTGAAATCGGTAGAAACAACGTCGTCTTCGGTGTAACCCAGAACGCCTTTCATTGCGCCTTCAGAAGCCGCTTTGATTGCTTTCTTGATTTCTTCGTAAGACGCTGCTTTTTCCAGACGAACGGTCAGGTCAACAACGGATACGTTCGGAGTCGGAACGCGGAACGCCATACCGGTCAGTTTGCCGTTCAGTTCTGGCAGTACTTTACCTACTGCTTTAGCAGCACCGGTAGAGGACGGGATGATGTTCTGTGCTGCGCCGCGGCCGCCGCGCCAGTCTTTGTGAGACGGGCCGTCAACGGTTTTCTGAGTCGCGGTGGTCGCGTGAACTGTGGTCATCAGGCCTTCGATGATGCCGAAGTTGTCGTTGATAACTTTAGCCAGCGGAGCCAGGCAGTTGGTGGTGCAGGATGCGTTAGAAACGATGTCCTGGCCTTCGTATTTGTCAAAGTTAGCGCCTTTAACAAACATCGGAGTGTTGTCTTTGGACGGGCCAGTCAGAACGACTTTTTTCGCGCCAGCAGTGATGTGTTTACGAGCGGTTTCGTCAGTCAGGAACAGACCGGTTGCTTCAGCAACAACGTCAACGCCTGCTTCGTTCCACTTCAGGTTAGCCGGATCACGTTCAGCGGTAACACGGATTTTTTTACCGTTAACGATCAGATGACCGTCTTTCACTTCAACGGTACCGTTAAAACGGCCGTGAGTGGAGTCATACTTCAGCATGTATGCCATGTAGTCAGCGTCTAACAGGTCGTTGATTGCAACGATCTCGATGTCAGAACGTTCCTGAGCAGCACGGAAAACAATGCGACCGATACGGCCAAAACCGTTGATACCTACTTTGATAGTCATATATTCCACCAGCTATTTGTTAGTGAATAAAAGGTTGCCTGTAAAATTACAAAAACCTTACGCAGCGTCAAGCGGAATCGTGTCAATCATTGCGACAAATCAATCCTGAGCATACCTTTGCTCGAATGTTTTGCCTCACTCTCCCTTTGAGCCCAATTCCATATTGGGGCCGCGCCCGGAATTTTAAAGGGCGTTAAAGATAAAAATGTGATGTTAGTCACAATTATCTGGGCTGCCTTTTGGCATCGAATAAGTTTAGAACAAAAGTCCACGCTTCATTGTTAATGTTTTGTTAGAATCGAGGCGTAAAGTTGTCCTTTCACAGTGAGAAGCAAGCACATGGCGAATAAACCCTCCTCGGACGAGCTCAAAAAAAATTTGAGCGAGATGCAGTTTTACGTGACGCAGAATCACGGTACTGAGCCGCCGTTCACCGGACGACTGCTCCACAACAAACGGGACGGCGTCTACCACTGCCTGGTGTGCGACGCGCCGCTGTTTCACTCGCAAACGAAGTATGATTCAGGCTGCGGCTGGCCGAGCTTTTACGAGCCGGTGAGCGAGGAGGCGATTCGCTATCTGAACGATTACTCTCACGGTATGCAGCGCACTGAAATTCGCTGCGGAAACTGCGATGCGCATCTGGGACATGTGTTTCCCGATGGACCGCAGCCGACGGGGGAGCGTTTTTGCGTCAATTCGGCCTCATTAAGCTTCAATGACGACGATAATGGCGAGCAGATTAAAGGTTAAAGAAACGATTCAGCAAATTATTCCAGTGCGGAGTTGAGCGGACCATGGAAATCGAGCAAATAATAGACAGTATGACGCCGGAAGTGTATCAGCGCCTGGCGACGGCGGTGGAGCTGGGAAAATGGCCGGATGGTGTGGCCTTAACGCCCGAGCAGAAAGAGAACAGCCTGCAGCTGGTGATGCTCTACCAGGCGCGGCATAACAGCGACGCGCAGCACATGACCATCGACACCAACGGCCAGATGGTGATGAAGAGCAAGCAGCAGCTGAAAGAAGATTTTGGTATCGCGCCCAAGCCGATTGCCACGCTGAAGATGCAGTGACGGGACGGACTGATGCCCGCAGGGGTTAACCCTTGCAGGGCCTGTAGTTGGATTAAGCAGGCCCGGTAACCCTTGCAGGGCCTGTAGTTGGATTAAGCAGGCCCGGTAATCCTTGCAGGGCCTGTAGTTGGATTAAGCAGACCCGGTAATCCTTGCAAGGACCTGCGGCTGGATTTAACAGGCCCGGTAAGGCAACGCCGCTACCGGGCAAAGTTGTAGCCTTCGGGTGGGCGCCGCTTATCTCACCCGACGGCCGATCGCCGATTAATGTTTAATCCCAAGCGATGTCGCGAGCTGCTTCGCCAGCTGATTGTGGTCATCGGCGCCATACTCCCAGAACATAGCCCCCGCCAGACCTTTTTGCTTAATGTAATCAGCCTTTATCGCCACCGAACGCGGATTCTCGTATGACAACGCGAACAGCGCTTTGCCGTCCGCCGACTGGATCGACAGCCACGGTACCTTCGCCTCATCATCCCAATGTTCGGTAAAGCGTTTTTGCGGGTCGTTAAGCATTTTGTCGACGATGTCGTTATATTTCACGTACGTGTCTTTCGTCAGATCAAAACCCAGCGATGAAAACAGGGCGATTTGCTGTGGTCCGAACCACGGCTGAGTGACGGGATTTTTTTGCGCATCCGGCTTCGTCCAGTCGATACCCGGCTCAAGGGCGCGTTTTGGCACCCGGCCATAGAAGCCAATCCCCAGGTTCATCTGGCTCGGTTTTAAACCGGCGGCGAGATAGTTATTGACCACAAAATCGGCGCTGTACTTATCCGCAGCCGCGACCGTCGGCCAGCGGGTTGAATCATACAGGTTGGCGTTGAAGTACTGGGTTCCGTAGGCCATGTCGTAAGTCATCAGGTTGATATAGTCGAGCGACGGCGCAATCGCTTTGATATCCACCCAGCTTTTCGGGCTCTCGGCGTTAGCGCCCACGGCGATGGTCACCAGTTTCCTGCTCCCAAAAGCCGCGCGCAGCTCTTTCAGTAAGGCCGTGAAGTTATCGCGATCGGCCGGTTGGCTGGCGACCAGTCCCCAGGCGCCATTGACCGGATACTCCCAGTCGAGATCGATGCCATCCAGACCATACTTTTCAACAATCTCCTGCGCGGACTGAATAAACACCGCCCGGGTTTCCTTCGTCGCCGCTGCGCCGGAGAATCCGCGAGCTCCCCAGCCGCCGACGGAAAGCAGGACTTTCAGGTTCGGGTTCTGCTGGCGCAATGTCGGGATTTTCTGCAGGTCAGCCTGTACTTTCGGCGACAGCCAAATCTGATGCAGCTTGCTGGCATCTTTTAAAGCGTCATTGGTTTCGTCTTTTTCGTCGTTATAGACCAGACCAAACGAGTAGTTGAGATGGGTTATCTGCCGAACGTCCAGCTTATCGATATCGCCGCCGGGACCGGCAGTGACGTCACCGCCGCCGTTAAAGTAGCCGACGGACATCAGGGCGCTGGCGGAGACCACGGAAGCGCAGAGCAGGGGTAATGCTGCCAGTAAAGGCAAAAGCTTCATATCAGATCCTCTTTGACTTAAAAAGTGACATTGAAAAACAAACACGCCACGTAAATGGCGTGGCGAAAAAACAACGCGTTAACACTACCAGCGATAGGGCGTTGAATCTGCGAGTCAGCTCAATTTATAGTCAAAGAGAAACGCGGGAAAATGGCCCGAGGCGGCGGCTTCGGGCACAAGTTCGGGGACAAGGCTTAGGCCTGAGTTTCCAGCCAGTCGTCGAGGGTGTACAGCGTAGCACCCGCGGCGGCCATCTCCATAAAGGCGTGCGCGCTATCCTGCGGCTGGAGGTTGACCCCTCGGCAGCCGTCGGTAATCACGTTGACGGTATAGCCGAGGTTCAGCGCATCCAGCACGGTGAATTTGACGCAGTAATCGGTTGCCAGCCCAAGAATGATCAGATCGGTGATCTCGCGTTGGCGCAGCCACTCGTCAAGCCGGGTTTTTTGCCGATGTCCATTGTCAAAAAAGGCGCTGTAGCTATCGATGGCCGGATTTTCCCCTTTATGAAACACCGCGGCAATCGCCTGCTGCTGCAACAGCGGATGCAGCGCCGCACCTTCGCCGTTCTGCACGCAGTGATCGGGCCAGAACGTTTGCACCAGGCCATCGAGCTGTCCCTGGGTATAAGGTTCGACCTGGTGCTGGCTGGCGAAGCTGCCATGGTTTGCCGGGTGCCAGTCCTGGCTGGCGACGACGGTTTCGCCGCGGGCAAGACAATGGTCGATCAATCGGTTGGCGATATCGATTGTGCTATCACCTTCCGGTACGGCCAGCGCGCCGCCCGCGCAAAAATCATTTTGTAAATCGACCAGCAGTAGTGCGCGATTCGTCATCGGTTCTCCTTACTCATCGGGGGTCAGTTCGCCACGCAGGTTTTCCTGCATCAGGTTGCGGATCTCATCGACGCTCAGGTTCTGACTCAGCAGGTAGTGTAGCTTGGTCAACGTGGCCTCAACGGTCATATCAAAACCGCTGATGACGCCCGCCTGGGCGAGGGCGTTACCGGTGGCATACCCGCCCATATTGACCTTGCCGGACATGCACTGGGTCAGGTTGATGACCACGATCCCGCGCTGGCTGGCTTCCGCCAGAACCTGAATGAACTCGCCATTTTGCGGGGCGTTGCCGACGCCATAGGAGCGCAGAATCAACGCTTTCACCGGCTGACGCAGGAAATTACGTACCACATCGGCAGAAATGCCCGGATAGATCGTAACGACGCCAATGGGTTGTGGCGTGATGGGATGCACAATCAGCTCGCCGATACCCTGTGGGGCTGGCGGTGTACCGAGGCGACGAATGTGGATCCCGGCTTCCAGTAAAGGCGCCAGATTGGGGGAGGCGAAGGCATCGAAACCATCGGCATGGGCTTTGGTCGTGCGGTTGCCGCGATAGAGACGATTATTGAAGAACAGCGCCACTTCATTAATCGGGTAATTAGCGGCAACGTACAGGGCATTCAGCAAATTGATCTGCCCGTCGGAGCGCAGTTCGGCCAACGGGATTTGTGACCCTGTCACAATGACCGGTTTGCCCAGATGCTCCAGCATGAACGACAGCGCTGAGGCGGTAAAGGCCATGGTGTCCGTGCCGTGGAGGATAACAAAGCCGTCGTACTCGTCGTAATGCGCGCGGATGTCGTCGGCGATGTGCTGCCAGTCTTCCGGCGTCATATCGGAAGAGTCCATCAGCGGTTCATATTCATGAATCGTAAAGTCCGGCATCTCAGGACGGTGGAACTCAGGCATCAGCGCCAGCTGACGCTGCAGGTGGCCGGAAACGGGGATATAACCGTGTTCTGAGCGCTGCATACCGATGGTCCCACCGGTGTAGGCAACGTAAATCGATTTCTTTTGCATATCATCGCTTAGGTTGTACGTAGACAGGCGCAGTATAAGGTGACCGCTAAAAAAATACAGCGCAATCCCCGTCATACTTCACGTTGCAGGTGCGTTGGCCGCGCGTGTTTACCCCGGTCACATAGCGGACTATGCTCCCGGGGATGCACCCGCTTGCCGCCTGCCTGGAACTCGAATTATTTAGGGGATACCCGTCATACATCAGGTTGCAGGTGCGTTGGCCGCGCGTGTTTACCCCGGTCACATAGCGGACTATGCTCCCGGGGATGCGCCCGCTTGCCGCCTGCCGGGCACTCGAATTATTCAGGGGATACCCGTCATACATCAGGCTGCAGGTGCGTTGGCCGCGTAGTGTTCCCCCGACAACATTGAGTTGTCGGGGGAACTGGGCTGCATGAAGGAATTAGCGGATATTGGCGCAGGTTAAGCAGAATGCGTAGCGGTTCTGCGGATCGTTGAACGCGGCGAGCTTATCGCTCTCAGCCTTGACGGCATTGGCCGCGGCGGCAACCGGCGCCGGCAGCCAGGCCTGCAGTGCCGCTGGCAGCGACGCGCGGACCGAACCGGTCAGGTTATCGATCACCATCGAGAAGAACGTCGGCTCTTCCTGATAGTAGTTGATGTGCCACTGTTTCAGCTTCGCCAGCTCCGCGGCTTTTGCCACCGCGTCATCAAAGTCGCCCAGGCTATCGACCAGCCCGTTGGCTTTCGCATCTTCACCGGTCCAGACATGGCCCTGGGCAATCTGGTCGATTTTCTCCGGCGTACTGTTACGCGCGTTGGCCACCAGCGTGATAAAACGTTTGTAGCCGTTTTCGATGCTCAGCTGCATCAGCTGCTGAACTTCAGGCGGCAGCGATTTGGTGGTTGATACGTCCGCCAGCGCCGACGTCGCCACGCCATCGGTATGGACGCCGATCGAATCCAGCGTATTTTCGACGGTGTTAATGACGCCGAAGATGCCAATCGAACCGGTGAGGGTGCTTGGGTTGGCGACGATATAATTGGCCGGCGTGGAGATCCAGTAGCCGCCGGAAGCGGCCATGCCGCCCATGGAAACCACCACCGGTTTACCCGCGGCTTTTGCTGCCGCCAGCTCTTCACGAATCACTTCCGAGGCGCTGACGCTGCCGCCCGGGCTGTTGACGCGCAGAACAATCGCTTTCACCTTCGGATCGAGGCGGGCATCGCGAATCTGCGCGGCGGTGGTGTCTCCCCCGACGTTACCCGGCGTCTCTTCGCCGTCCATGATCGCGCCGTTAGCGAAGATCACCGCAATGGTGGCGCCCTGCTCGGACGGCGTTTTCACGCTGTAATCGTAATAGCTGATGGCGCGATAGTTATTATCCGCTTTGCTCCAGCCGAACTGTTTAGTCAGCGCCTTCTCCACGTCGGTGGCGGTGCCCAGCTCATCAACCAGCTTGTTGTTCAGCGCGTACTGCGCCGTATCGCCATCCACTTTACGCAGACCATCAATCAGCCCCTGAGCGCCAGGGAACAGCTGCTGAGCCGTGATTTGGCGGTTAGCGGCGATGGTATTGAGGTAGTTTTGCCACAGCTCGCCAATCCAACGGCTGTCGGCTTCCCGGGCGGCAGGCGACATATCGTCGCGAATAAACGGCTCGACCGCCGATTTATAGGTCCCGACGCGGAAAACGTGGGTGGAGACTTTCAGCTTGTCGAGCAGCGATTTGTAATACAGGCCGTTGGTGGCAAAACCGTGCAGATCGACATCACCCTGCGGCGAAAGCCAGATTTTATTGGCGAAGCTGGCCAGATAATACTGCCCCTGGCTGTAGCTGCTCCCCACGGCATACACCGGTTTGCCGCTATCGCGAAATTCGCGCAGCGCCTTACCGATATACTGCATCGAAGGCTGATCGCCGCCGGCAAAATTTTTCAGATCCAGCACGATACCGGTGATATTGCGGTCATCTTTCGCCTGGCGAATAGTCTGTACGATATCAAACAGCGAGTTTTCCTGGAGACGATCGGAACTGGCCCCAAAGAGCTGACGACCGATCACGCCGAGTTTGCTGCTGGCGGACGGTTTATCGACCACCACGCCGGTTATATCCATCAGCAGCGCGCCGCGAGCGGTATGTTCCGTGGTGGTGCTGCTGAACTGTGCCCAGATACCGACACAAACCAGAACCAGCAACAGGAAAACCAGGTTCAGTGCGAGCTGGCGAATAAAGTTGAGTACCCGCCATGTCCATTTAAAAAATCCGGCGAGCAGCCGCCAAAGAGTTCGCATGTATTCTCCCTAACATTGTTAAAAATGGGCTAACCGCATGAGTTGCCGCGTCTGGTTATCCTAAAGAGACGGCTGGCGGTTGTCAGCAGGAATCACCGGTCGTGCTGTAACAAAATTCCTGCGCATGTTAATTTTATGAAAAATGACATCACAGGAGTCACATAGATGGATGCTCTCGAACTATTGATAAACCGCCGCAGCGCTTCTCGTCTTGCCGAGCCGGCGCCGACCGGTGAACAACTGGAAAATATTCTCCGTGCCGGACTGCGCGCCCCGGATCACGGGACGCTGCAACCCTGGCGTTTCTTTATTATTTCTGATGAAGGCCGTGAACGCTTCAGTCAACTGCTGGAGAAAGGGGCGATTGAGGCCGGGCAGGATGACAAAGGCATTGAAAAGGCCCGCAGTGCACCGTTCCGCGCCCCGCTGATTATCACCGTCGTCGCTCGCTGCGAAGATCACCCGAAGGTGCCGAAATGGGAGCAGGAAATGTCGGCCGGCTGCGCGGTGATGGCCATGCAGATGGCGGCGCTGGCGCAAGGCTTTAACGGTATCTGGCGCAGCGGTGCATTGACCGAAAGCCCGATCGTCCGTGAAGGTTTTGCCTGCCGCGAGCAGGATAAAATCGTCGGTTTTCTCTATCTGGGAACGCCGCAGCTTAAAGCCTCAACCACCGTTTCTCTGCCGGACACCGCGCCGTTTGTGGTCCGTTTCTGAGCAACATCGCGTAAGCATAGCCCGGCAGGCGTGAACCGCCGGGCTGTCGCGTCGACTATTTCTGCTGTTTCGCAAACTCGTCTTTGGCTTTTTGCAGCTGCTGCTGGAAGGCCGGATTGGTATGCAGGGTGGCAACCACCGCTGAGCCGACAATCCGCGCGGCGTCAACATCGCTCTGCCAGTGGTAACCGCAGATCACCCGACTTTCACCGAGCTCATAGCCGCGTTTGAGAATCTCATTCTGGCGCTGCGGGTTGATTTCAGCCAGCACCAGGGCGGTAGCCCAGCCGATAGAGGTGTGTCCGGAAGGGTAGGAGCCGTTTTTCGACAGCTTATCCTGTTCGGTGGTATTGCAGGTGGACACGCCGTAGAAGGCAAATGGACGAATACGCATATACTTCTCTTTCGCGCCCCGGGTCGCCAGATCGCCCGCGTCTTCAATCATATTGGTGAGCAGCTTGTGGAGCGCCGGGGCGTCTTTTTCGGTGATCGGGGAGCCGAATGCCGCGGAGAAGGCGTTGGCCACGCCACCCGCGCTCAGGTTGGCATCCTCTGCTGCCAGCTTGCCGCGGGCGGTGGCGCGCAGCAGACGGCCTTTCTCATACATCGCCTGATCGTTTAAAAACGCAATGCTGCCCACTTCCGGCGGCGGCGGGAGCAGCGCCAGGCTGTCAATGGCCTGGGCATTTTTCAGATAGTAGAGATCGGGCTTAGTGGTGGCATCATTCCCGGCGGGAACCAGCGCAAAGGCGCTAACCGAAAAGAGACTGGCAAAGCAAAGGGCGAGTACACGCTTTTTCATCAGGATATCCTTATTGTGGTGGAGAGGAACAATGGCGCGAAACTGACGCAAAGTTAACGAACCATTGTTTTGCTGAAATCAAGAGCCTGTCTCAACAGGACGATTTTGCTGGTCATTTTGACCCGGGGCGTGCTCACAACGATGTATCTTTGAACGCCTTTCAGGGCCGCCCGAAGGGGGAGCGCAGCGAAGACTCACGAACGACCTGTACGCCGTGGTTTCACCGCGGTCCCTGTGCAAACTGCCTGTGCTATAACGCCTGCCGGGACAGGCTCTACACTCTCTCATTCGGCGCGTTTTTCTGTGCCGGATGAGAGACGACTCAGGTACCGATGATACCTGTTTACCGATAAACCGAACGCGCGATGCGGGTGTAGGTATGCCTGACCCCGCGAATAGCAATACTGTAGGCCAGAATATTCTCCGGTAATGCCATCCCCATATAACCCGTATCGCCAATATGGTGCAGGTCGGCGCCCGCCATTTTACTCATCAACGCTATCTGACGAAGGGTGCCGACATCAGCGCCTTCCTGGGAGGTCCCAATCGCCGTCATCGCCAGCACGCCATGCGCATGCGCAGTATCGATAAGCGATGCCACACGTTGCTGACTCATTCCCGGTATCGTGCCTGGGGCCGGGAGCAACACAATATCCGCCCCCTGGGCGGCGAACCAGATAACATCCTGCTCGCTGATAATGCTGCTGCCGCTTTCGCGCACCACTCCTGCACCGTGCATTTTCCCGGTGATAATCACCGCGCTGTCGCCCACCGCCTGGCGAATCTCTTCGGCCGCTATCCCCAGCGCCCGGTTGCTGACCCCGTTAGCCGGGTTGCCCGTTAACACCAGAATTTTCGCTCCCATCGCGACCAGCTTACGGGCATTGTCAGCCGTTGCCGAGCGCCCCGGTCTCATTTTCCAGATATCGTCATGGGCAACCGCAAATTCCGGGTCTACCGCCTCCAGATTGACACCAATAATACGCCCGGTCAGGCGCTGCAGTTCATGCAACGTTTTGTCCGGCGCGATATCGGCAGGCAACCCCTCAATATGCGGGTTTTCACTGTCAAACATATTAATTAGCAAGATATCCGCACCCTGCGATGCGGCAAGCTCGGCATTGGTGACATTGTTCAGCAATGGCTGAGTGATGGCGATAGATTCGCTGACCATTACCCGACCTTCGCTGGCGCGAATGGCATACAGCAGCTGCTCTTTATTCATCGATACAAAATCGGAGGCACAGCAGTCCAGCAAGCGTTTAGTTTTCATCGGGATATGCCTCGTTGCTGAATTCGTACTCTGATTTTACCTGCGGCCTGGGCAGGCACTATCCGCGCCTCGACCCGTCGCTGGATGCTGGCGAAAAAAATTCCCTGCATAAATTTACCTCAGTCGTCATCGGCCATCTTTGGTTTAATTAAAACTAAACCACTTGTGTACCATTAGTGAACCATACTGAATAAAAAGAGATCCTGACTACGACAAAATGGCCATTTTGTGATCTGAGAGGCTTTTCTCTGCGTCTGATTTGGGGATGACAACGATCGATTATTGGTTAAGAATTGGTTCACAGGAGCTGGACCAGTCACCACTTGCGCAGAGAGACGATGAACACAACTTCGCATCCCGGGTTTTATCTCGATGAATCCAGCGCGTTGCCGCTGTATATGCAGCTGGTTAACGCCATTAAGTCGGCCGTTGCTGAAGGCCGGCTGCGTCCAGGCGATGTTCTGCCGTCAGAACGGGCGCTGGTAGAGATGCTGAAAATTGCGCGAGGCACAGCCCGAAAAGCATTACAGCAGTTGCTGGAGGAAGGGGTTCTGATTCGGAATCAGGGGTCCGGTACCTTCGTGGCTCCGCAGGTGCGCCAGTCCCTGCCGTCGCTGGAAAGTTTTAGTGAAATGGCGGCAGCGAGCGGAGGCACAGCGCAAAGCGAGCTGGTGGGATATCTGCGGCGGTTAGCGACCCAGGAGGAGCGCCGCGCTCTGCAACTGACAGACGGTCAAAGTGAAATTGTCGAGCTGACCCGGCTGAGGAAAATTAACGGTATCGCCGTTTCCCTGCAGACGGCGGTTTTGCCTGCGCATCTGCTGGATAAAATCAGCGAAATGGATGAATCGTTATATCTGCACCTGGAGACAAAAGGCTCACCGGTGCTGCGGGCAACTCAGCATTTCCGGGCCGTATCAACGGACAGTCAGCTGGCTTACTATCTGAACATCAAACAAGATGAGCCGCTTCTGCTGGTGACCCGGATCGGCTTCACCTCCGATGACAGGCCCGTGGAATACACTCGGACCTGGTGCCTGAATGATTACTATGATTTTACGCTTGAGCTACGTCGAAAAGCGCCATAGCGGCGCGCTGCCGCTTGCTGGCAGGCGGGCCCGTTGAGTGTGAGAGCGGGGCAGGATCCCGGGCGAAGAATCTGACGGTGGCCGGCGCTGATTTTATCGACCCGCCGCTCCGCATTTTGTCTATTTTTAGCCATGCCGGACTTTCAGCAAAAGTGAAGATGGCGAGGTAATGCGGCTTGTCCATCGCAAAATCGTCTATTTGTCTGCTTAATGAGCAACCATTCGCGATTTCGGACTGTCATACTTACCACCTTGGCGTTTGAGCGCTACCATAGCGGGATTGCAATGACAGGAGATGTCCATGAGCGAGCAAACTATTCGTTTAACGCAATACAGCCACGGAGCCGGTTGTGGTTGTAAAATTTCCCCTAAAGTACTGGAAACCATTCTGAAGAGCGATCGGGCGAAGTTTATCGACCCGAACCTGCTGGTGGGGAATGAGACCAGTGATGATGCGGCGGTTTACGACCTTGGCAACGGGACGTCCATCATCAGCACCACCGACTTTTTTATGCCGATAGTCGACAGCCCGTTCGACTTTGGCCGTATCGCCGCCACCAACGCCATCAGCGACATTTTCGCGATGGGCGGAAAACCGATTATGGCGATTGCCATTCTTGGCTGGCCGATTAATACCCTGGCGCCGGAAATTGCCCGCGAAGTTGTGGAAGGCGGGCGTTTTGCCTGCCAGCAGGCGGGCATCTCCCTAGCCGGTGGCCACTCGATTGACGCGCCGGAGCCGATTTTCGGTCTGGCGGTCACCGGCGTGGTGCCGACCGAGCGGATCAAGAAAAACAGCACCGCCGAGGCGGGCTGCAAACTCTATCTCACCAAGCCGTTAGGCATTGGCGTGCTGACCACCGCAGAGAAAAAATCGCTGCTCAAACCGGAGCACCAGGGGCTGGCGACGGAAACCATGTGCCAGATGAACCTCGCCGGCGCGGCCTTTGCCACCATCGGCGGCGTAAAAGCGATGACCGACGTCACCGGCTTCGGCCTGCTGGGCCATCTGAGCGAAGTGTGTCGCGGGGCGGGTGTTCAGGCGCTACTCAATTACGCGGATATCCCGAAACTGCCGGGCGTTGAAGAGTACATTGCCGCGGGCGCCGTTCCCGGTGGCACCGGGCGCAACTTTGCCAGCTACGGCCATCTGATGGGCGACATGCCGGCGGCGTGGCGCGATCTGCTGTGTGACCCGCAAACCTCCGGCGGTCTGCTGCTGGCGGTGACGCCGGAAGCGGAAGCCGAAGTGCGCGCCGCAGCCGAAGAGTTCGGCATTAAGCTTGCCGCCATCGGCGAGCTGGTGACCGCACGCGGCGGACGTCCCATGATCGAGATCCGTTGATTACATGCGGTTGTTTATTGCGGAAAAACCCAGTCTCGGTCGCGCAATCGCCGACGTGCTCCCCAAACCGCATCGCAAAGGTGATGGCTACATTGAGTGCGGTAACGGGCAGGTGGTCACCTGGTGTATCGGCCATCTGCTCGAGCAGGCTCAGCCGGACGTCTATGACGGGCGCTATGCGCGCTGGAATCTGCTCGACCTGCCTATTGTGCCGGAGAAGTGGCAGCTGCAGCCCAAACCGTCGGTCACCAAACAGCTCAACGTCATCAAGCGTCTGCTGGGCGATGCGCAGGAGGTGATTCACGCCGGTGACCCGGACAGAGAGGGGCAGCTGCTGGTAGACGAAGTTCTCGACTATCTGCAGCTGGCGCCAGAAAAGCGCCAGCAGGTTCAGCGCTGCCTGATTAACGATCTCAACCCGCAGGCGGTGGAGCGGGCGATTGCTCGTCTGCGCGCCAACAGCGAGTTTATTCCGCTGTGCGTTTCGGCCCTGGCCCGCGCCCGCGCCGACTGGCTGTACGGGATTAACATGACCCGCGCCTATACGCTGCTCGGCCGCAATGCCGGCTACCAGGGGGTGCTGTCGGTCGGGCGGGTGCAGACGCCGGTGCTGGGGCTGGTCGTGCGGCGTGATGAAGAGATTGAGAATTTCGTCGCCAAAGATTTCTTTGACGTCAAGGCGCATATCGTGACGCCGAAGGATGAGCGTTTCGTTGCCACCTGGGTACCGAGCGATGCCTGCGAACCGTATCAGGATGAAGAGGGGCGTCTGCTGCATCGTCCGCTGGCCGAACACGTGGTGGCGCGCATTGAGGGCCAGCCGGCGCGGGTGACCGCCTACAACGATAAGCGGGATTCTGAGCCGGCGCCGCTGCCGTTTTCGCTTTCGACGCTGCAGATTGAGGCGGCGAAGCGCTTTGGCTTTAGCGCGCAAAACGTGCTGGATATCTGCCAGAAACTGTATGAAACCCACAAACTGATTACCTATCCGCGTTCGGACAGCCGCTATCTGCCGGAGGAGCATTTTGCCGGTCGGCATGCGGTTCTTAATGCCATCGCGGTTCATGCGGCGGATCTGCTGCCGCAGCCGGCGGTTGATCCGGAAATCCGCAACCGCTGCTGGGACGATAAAAAAGTGGATGCGCACCATGCGATCATCCCGACCGCCCGCAGCAGCCAGGTGAAACTGTCCGATAACGAAGAGAAGGTGTATGGCCTGATTGCCCGCCAGTATCTGATGCAGTTCTGCCCGGATGCGGTCTTCCGCAAGTGTCAGATCGATCTTGATATTGCCAATGGCAAATTTGTCGCCAAAGCGCGTTTCCTCGCCGAAGCCGGCTGGCGCGCGCTGCTGGGTAACAAAGAGCGGGATGAAGAGAACGACGGTACCCCGCTGCCGGTGGTGGCCAAAGACGACGAGCTGTTGTGTGAAAAGGGCGAAGTGGTGGAGCGGCAAACTCAGCCGCCGCGCTATTTTACCGATGCAACGCTGCTGTCGGCGATGACCGGGATTGCTCGTTTTGTGCAGGATAAAGAACTGAAAAAAATTCTGCGTGCGACCGACGGTCTGGGTACGGAGGCGACCCGCGCCGGGATCATTGAACTGCTGTTTAAGCGGGGCTTTTTAGTTAAAAAGGGGCGCTATATTCACTCCACCGATGCCGGACGTGCGCTGATTCACTCCCTGCCGGAGATGGCTGCCCGGCCGGATATGACCGCTCACTGGGAGTCGGTACTGACGCAAATTAGCGAGAAGCAGTGCCGTTATCAGGACTTTATGCAGCCGCTGGTCGGCACGCTTTATCAGCTGATTGAGCAGGCCAGGAGTACGCCGGTGCGTCAGTTCCGCGGCATTGTCGCGCCGGGAGGCGCTAAAAAGAGTTTCAGCAAAGGTAAAACCAAAGCTAAAACGAAAGACAAGAAGCCCGCTGCGGACTCCGCCGCGGAAAATCCATAAAAAAAACCGGTCTTCCGTAATGCCGATCGTTTAAGGGTCGGCAGACCGATTCTTATGCGGCGCTGTCAGGTTTTCAATATATCTGCAGGAGTTTCTGTCCCGTCGTTCGCTATTAAGCCAGGGATGTCGTTTTACGCTGGTTTGCGCGAAAGGGGGGAGCATACTCTGGAGTATGTGTTCTGGGGAGTATTCCGTTCACTTTTGTGGCATGTTCCGTTCACGATAAATTCGACACTTTTCTCATACCCGCTGCGGGTTAACGGCATGGGGGGCGTTCACCCGCCTCCGATGCCCCCCGGCATTGCGCTGAAAACGGCCGCTGCGCGGTATGCTCCACTCCGGCTTCATCTGGCGGACCGGGCGGGACTCAACCTCCCTGTCTCGACCTGCCCTTTGGCCGCTTTATTCGTCCCAGCCATGGGACTCACCCCGCCGGGGCCAACGCTGGCGTCGTTCAAAAACGCTCCCGGCGTTTTTGTCCTGCGGCCAGTCCTCGATGCGCCCCTGCGTTTTCGCCCGTGTTCCTGACGCGCCTTAACCCCCGCGCTGTCCTCCCGTGGCCGTCACGTTGCGATATCCTTGCTGAAGGTTTTTCAGCGGCGGAATGGTCAGCATGGAATAACAGGACATGCCGCAGGGGGCTGGCGCGGCTGAAAATCGCTGAGGCGCAGGCGGCTGGCGGAGGCAAGCCTTACAGGGCGTCCCCGAACAGCCAGACGGCGGAGACGAAGGTATCGTGTCGCGACGATTTTTCCTACCGCAATGCCGGGTTCCCAGGGCCGGGCGAAACCGGCCCTGGGTCGTTCACCTGCAGCGCAGGAAACAGAAATACGCGGGACTTATGGTGAACGGAATATCCCACAGAAACATGCGCCAGAGTGCGAAGCCCCTTTCACGCCAGCCACCGTTTACCGGCTCGCCCTGGTCGGCGATAAACCAAAAAAAGCGGGTCACCTTTCAGTGACCCGCATGACGGGCTTCCGGGGTTGCCGCTCATCCCCGGACGTCAGGGGACGACGGCAGGGAACCACGACGTCTTAAATGACGCCCTGCGCCAGCATGGCATCGGCCACTTTGACGAAACCGGCGATATTGGCGCCGCGGACGTAGTTGGTCTGCTGCGCTTCGCCGCCGTATTCAACACAGGCGTGGTGAATATCCAGCATGATGTGATGCAGGCGGGCGTCGACTTTCTCCGCCTTCCAGCTCATACGGGCTGCGTTCTGCGCCATTTCGAGGCCAGAAGTGGCGACGCCGCCGGCGTTCGCGGCCTTGCCAGGGGCGAACAGCACACCGGCATCGAGGAACAGATCGGTGGCGGCGATGGTGGTCGGCATGTTAGCGCCTTCGGCAACGGCCTTCACGCCGTTAGCGATCAACAGACGCGCCGCATCGGCGTCCAGTTCGTTTTGCGTGGCGCAAGGCAGCGCGATATCCACGGGAACGGACCACGGCTGTTTGCCTTCAAGGTAGGTCAGACCAAACTCGCGGGCGTAGTCGGCAACCCGGCCGTCGCGGCTGGCTTTGATTTCGCACAGACGGGCCAGTTTTTCCGGGGTAAAGCCAGCTTCATCGACAACGGTGCCGCTGGAGTCGGAGGCGGTGATCACGCGGGCGCCGAGGGCCATCGCTTTTTCGATAGCATACTGCGCCACGTTACCGGAACCGGAAACCGCGACTCGCATCCCTTCGAAGCCCAGGCCGTGACGCTTGAGCATCGCGTCGGTGAAGTACACCAGACCGTAGCCGGTCGCTTCCGGACGAATCAGACTGCCGCCGAAGGAGAGCCCTTTGCCGGTGAACACGCAGGCGCTGTTGTTGGAGAGTTTACGCATCATCCCGGCCATAAAGCCGACTTCACGACCGCCCACGCCAATATCGCCTGCCGGAACGTCGGTGTCCGGGCCCAAATGGCGATACAGTTCGGTCATCAGCGCCTGACAGAAGCGCATCACTTCACCGTCGCTCTTACCTTTCGGATCGAAGTCGCTGCCGCCTTTTCCGCCGCCCATTGGCAACGTAGTGAGGGCGTTTTTAAAGGTCTGTTCAAAGCCGAGGAACTTGAGAATCGACAGGTTAACCGACGGGTGGAAACGCATGCCGCCTTTGTACGGGCCAATTGCCGAGTTGAACTGCACGCGCCACGCGCGGTTAACCTGAACCTGATTGCGGTCGTCGACCCAGACGACGCGGAACTGAATAGCACGCTCTGGTTCAACCAGACGTTCCAGCAAAGAGAGCTGGCGATAGCGCGGGTTTTCCTCAAGGAAAGGCCACAGCGTGGTCATAACTTCGCGGACGGCCTGAGCAAACTCGGTTTGATGCGGGTCGCGCTGTTGAACGCGGGTGAGAAAACTTTCCAGAGTGCACATCTGATCCATAGATATAATTTCCCCTTATGGTTGTGGTTGCATGTATACGCGTCACGTTGCAGATTGCTTCGCTGCCCGCTTCGGGAGCGCTTCTGCGGCCGCCCGATGCAATCTGAATGATTTTGTATCTCTTTTTTTATTATTCGGCCCTTGAAAAGACCGATTTTCCGACTATAACACCGGGAATCGTTAGGCAAGCAAGGAAAAATTATCCAGACAGCAAAATTTATAATCTGGCGTCAGTCATAACTAAAAACGATGACGCCAGTGGCAGGGAATTAGCGGGGAAGATCGGCGGCGCGTTGGGCAATAAACGCGTTCAGTAGCGGAATATCTGCCGGAGCAAGGTCGAAGGTGAGCGCCTCTTGCGGCGTGCACCAGCGCAGCTGACGGTGATAGTGGGCGGCAGGAAGGCCGCTAAAGCGCGCCACCCACCAGGCGTGCAGGTGAATCAGGCGGCCGGAGACCTCTCGTTGATGGCTGGCGATATAGCGCTCAACCTCCGCCGTGATGCCGAGCTCCTCCTGCAGCTCGCGGATAAGCGCCTGCGGCTGGCTCTCGCCGGGCTCCACTTTGCCGCCGGCAAATTCCCATAGGCCGGGCTGATCGGCATGGGGCGGGCGTTGCGCCAGCAGAATTTTGCCGTCCTGTTCAATAATGGCGGCTACAACATCAAGCGTTTTTTGCATCTGAATCATCGTTCCGGGCAGGATAATGGCCTATTATCACCGCCTTTATCTTTGCCAGACAACCTTTAGCCCATCGGAGATATGCTGTGCTCGATAGTCATCTGCATCCTCGCCTGAAACCCTTGCTCAATGTTTGCGCCGCGCGGCTGGAGCGCCTCGGCGTCTCTGCCGACGGCGTGACCCTGACGGGCTTCGCCATTGGTGTTCTGGCGCTGCCGTTTCTGGGGCTTCGTTGGTACGGGGCGGCGTTGGCGGCGATTGTCGTGAACCGGCTTCTCGATGGCGTAGATGGCGCGCTGGCGCGTCGCCGCGGGTTGACCGACGCGGGGGGATTTCTCGATATCTCCCTCGACTTTCTGTTTTATGCCCTGGTACCGTTTGGGTTTATTATCGCCGATCCGGCGCAAAACGCCGTGGCCGGGGGCTGGCTGCTTTTTTCTTTTATCGGAACCGGCAGCAGTTTTCTCGCCTTTGCCGCGCTGGCGGCAAAACATCAGATAGCCAACCCGGGCTATGCGCATAAGTCGTTTTACTACCTGGGAGGATTGACGGAGGGGAGTGAAACCATCCTGCTGTTCGTGCTGTGCTGCCTGTTTCCCGCATATTTCGCCTGGCTGGCGTGGTTGTTCGGCGCGCTCTGCTGGCTGACCACCGCCACCCGTATTTACAGTGGCTACCTGACGCTGAAGCAGCTTCAGCGCCAGGCATAACGCGGTTACTGGCTGTTATCCGGGCCGCGCACGCCGGTCTGCACCGGGTTTTTCGGGTCGCTGCTCCACTCGTACCAGCCGCCATCGTACACCGAGATATTTTTCCAGCCCATGGCGCGGGCGTACATAAAGGTCTCTGAGGCGCGCCAGCCGGTGCCGCAGTAGAAAGAGACCTGCTGGTCGGGACGAATATTCCACTGTCGCCACATGGCGGTGATATCCTCCGCGCTGCGCATGGTACCGTCCGGGTTGTGGAAGTCTTCCATGTGGGTGGAGTCGCTCCCGGCGTGCCCCCAGCGGGCGCCGGCAATCTCGCCTTTTGGCTTGATATAGCTGTAGCCGCTGGTGGTGCCGATAAACTCCGGCCAGGAACGGATACTGACCAGCGATGCATCCTGACGATGCAGCAGCGCGCGCGCCTGCTCCATATTCAGCATCAGCTGCGGCTGGCCGGGAATCGGCGCGCCGAAGTCAGGCGCCGGTTTTTGTTCCGGCGGCATGCCGCGTTCGACCGGCAGACCGGCATCGGACCAGCTTTTCCAGCCGCCGTCGAGCAGACGCACGTCTTTCACCCCGGCGTACAGCAGAATCTGCGCCACGCGGGCGGCGGCGTAGACGTCGCGACCGTAGAGAATCACCGTGGTGTCATGACGAATGCCCTGTTTCGCCAGCAGTGCTTTCAGCTGGGCATCGGAGACCTTATTCCACAGCGGTTCGCTTTCGACCTCGTTGGTGTCGATATATCCGGCGCCGGGAATATGATTCAGCAGATAGAATTTGGGCGCGCCCCAGGCGGCTTCAATCACTTTCCACTGTCCGGCCGGAGCGGCGGTCACCGCTTTACCCTGCTGGAGATCGTGCAGCCACTGCGGGTAAACCAGCTGCTCAAAGTGCGGCAGCTTTTGCAGACGTTCGGGGTGACTCAGCGCATCGCTAAGGGTACTGAGATGGGTAAACCCGGCGGCCTGCAGGCGCGCGGCGACTTTCGCGTTGTCTGTATCGCTGCCGTACAGCGCAACGGGGGTATCGGCCCGCAACTGATGCTGTTGGGCCCACGCGCTAAGCTGTTCATCGTTCATGGCGCTGAGCCAACTGGCGGAGAGATTCAGCGCCTGCGGTTCGTGACCCTGCGGGCCGTTAGCCTGTTGGGGCCAGCCGTTGTAGAACGCGCTGAGGCGTGTATCAATCGCGATACCGTGCTGCTGTTGGAGCGCGGAGAGCGTCAGCGTTGGCATGGTTTCAGCGGCGAAGGAGGGGGAAGCAGCAAGCCCGATCAGCAGGGCGAGTGCGGTCAATTGAGAAACACGTTTCATCGAAATGCCCGACAAGAGAAAATTGAGCGCACATTTTCCGCTGCCTCCGTGGGGAATTCTTTGCGATAACGCAGGTTAGCAGGGTTTTCATTGCCAGTCGCGGATATTCAGACAGCGGCCGCGGTCGGGAATATCGCCACTGTCGTGGGTCACCAGCACCGCCGGAATGGCGAGGCGCGCCAGCTCATCAAATACCCAACGGCGAAAACCGGCGCGTAGTTCGGCATCCAGGCGGTTAAACGGCTCATCCAGCAGCAGTGCCAGCGGGCGCGCCAGCAGGGCGCGGAGCAGGCTGACGCGGGCGCGCTGGCCGCCGGAGAGTGTCGCCGGATCGCGGGAATAGAACCCGGCCAGCCCGGCCCGTTCCAGCGCCTGCTGCACCTGAATTTTGCGCGCCGCGCCGCGGATGTCGGCCGGCAGCGCCAGCAGCAGGTTTTGCCCGACGCTGAAGTGGTCGAACAGCAGCGCATCCTGAAATAAAATCCCAATCCGCCGCCGCTCGGTGGGGCGTTCATCGCAGCGTTCGTTGTAGAGCCACAGTTCGCCGCTGGCGTGAAAAGGGGCCTCCAGCGCGCCAATCATCCAGGCGAACAGCGTAGATTTGCCGCTGCCGGATGGCCCCATCAGCGTCAGTACTTCCCCCGGAGAAACGGAAAAGGCGATTTCCCGCAGCAGGGGACGGTGATGCAACGTCAGGGTCAGATTGTTTACAGTGAGCACTAGCGTAATCCTTGTCGATAGCGGCCAGCCAGCCATGCCAGCAGGGCGGTCAGGGAAAAGACCATCGCCGGTAGCAGCAGTTGCCATAATGCCTGCGCGGCGAGCGTTTGCGTATCGCCGCCGCTGCTGAGCGCTACGGCTTCGCTGGTTAATGTCGGCGTCCGGCCGGCCCCCAGCCACAGGGTGGGCAGATACTGGGCAATGCTTACCGAGAAGCCGACCGCCAGCGCCATCAGCAGCGGGCGCACCAGCATCGGAAGTTTTACCCGCCAGACGCGTTGCCAGCGTCCCCAGCCAAGGGTTCGCGCGACCAGTTCCAGACGCGGATCGCGGTGACGCCACGCCGGACGCAGAACAAACAGCATCCACGGAACCACCCACAGCAGATGGCCCCACAAGACGGTGGCAAATTGCCCATCCTGCCAGGTATACAGCGCCAGTTGATACTGACCGTCGGCCAGCGGCAGCGCGGGCAGAACCAGCGGTAGCCAGACCCAGCTATCGCCGCGGGAAGGACCGCACTCCAGCCACAGCAGGCAGACAAGCGCCCCTGCCAGAGAGGCGAGAAGCGCCAGCCCCAGGCTGTTCGCCAGCCCCAGGCTGTTCGCCAGGCTATCGTTTAGCGGAGAGGCGCTCTGCGCCAGCGCCGCCAGCAGCAGCGCGCAAAGCAGGCCGCTCAACGGCAGGCCGATTGCCAGCAGCCGTCCGGCGAGCGCGCGCGGCTGCGGACGACGAATGCCTCGCAGGTCAGGGATCTGTCGCTGCCAGAGACGCCATCCACCCCAGGCGCAAACAAGCACCCCTCCCAGGATGAGCAGCAACAGCAGGCTGGCGAGGGCACCTTTCGCCTGCTGCATATCATCACCCTGGTTTAACCATTGCCAGGCGAGTACCGCAAGCGTAGGCGGGTTGCCCGGGCCGATCACCAGCGCGACATCCACCGTCGACAGGCTCCATGCGGTGGTGGCCACCAGAACGATAGCAAGTGAAGGCAACAGCGTCGGCAGTATCAGCCAGTTGAGACACTGCCAGCGGCCGTATCCCTGGCTTTTCAGGACCGTAGCCTGCTCGGCCAGGCGTTTTTCGCTCAGAAGACCGTAGATCGCCCACAGCAAAAATCCGCTCTCTTTGATGGCCATCGTCAGCCCCAGACCAATGCCGTAGCGATCGGCCGGCGGGGAGCAAACGGAACAGACGCGATACAGCCAGCCGCCTTCGGCGAAAAGGAGCAGCGCGCCGGTGGCAAAGGCGACGTGAGGCACGGCTAACAGGAGCGGCAGGCGTCCCGCCAGCTGCCGCCAGCCGCGGGAGGGCCAGAGCGCGGCGACGAGAGTCAGACTTATCAGCAGCGCGCCGCCGACCGCGAGGAGCGTGGAGATCAGGGTCGCCGCCAGCGCCTGCCAAATCTGAGGATCGGCGAACAGCGCCTGCCAGCAGGCGAGGCGGAACGCCGGCGCGAGCATGAGCGCAATGGCCGGGAAGACGGGCAGGTAAATCAGCGCCATGATTCCCCAGGCCAGCAGAATCAGTGGGTACCGTAACGGCGCAGCCATTCCTGCTCCAGGGCATCAACCCAGGCCGCGTGGGGTTCCGCCAGTACCGGCGGCGGGTTCTGCGGAGCCAGCGCCTGCAGGGCCTGGCGCTGGTCGTCGGGTAAGCTCTGCGGGTTCAACACGCTGGGGTCGCCCCACACCGCCGGATCGGCTTTACGCAGCTGCGCCGCCGGGGAGAGCAGGAAGTTGGCCACCACTCTGGCGCCCGCCGGGGCGCGCGCATTGGCTGGAATGGTCACGAAGTGCACATTGCCGAGCATCCCGCGCTCAAAACCAAAGCCATAGCTGTCCTTCGGCAGCTCGCCGCTGACCGCTTTTTGTCGGGCATGCAGCGGGTTAAACGTCAGCGACAGCCGAAGCGTACCGGTTGCCAGCATGGCATCCATGCGGGCCGGCGAGGCCGGGAAGTCGCGCCCCTCCCGCCACAGCAGGGGATGAAGCCGGTCGAGATAGCGCCACAGCGGTGCGGTGACGGCGGCAAACGTCTGCGGCTCCGGGGGGCGACGCAGCGCTTCCGGGCGTTCCGTCAGAGTCATCAACAACTGTTCGAGGAAGGCGGTACCGGTAAAGTCCGGCGGACGCGGATAGGTGACCTCGCCGCGATGCGCGGCGGCAAAGGTCAGCAGCGCCTCCGGGCTGTCTGGCGGCGTCGGCGTCTGCGTACGTCGGGCGATAAAGGTGAGCTGCGCGCTGCCCCACGGGGACTCTGCGCCTTCGGTCGGCAGGGAGAAATCTTCACGCACCGGCTGGCGGGTATCAACATAGCGCCAGTTTGGCAGCGTCTCCGCCCATCCGGTTTGCAGCAGGTTGGCGGTTTTCAGGGTACGGAAGTTCTCGCCGTTGACCCACAGCAGATCGACGGAGCCATGATGCTTGCGCCCGGCGCGGGCTTCCGTTTGCAGGCGCTTTACCGTATCTGCGGCATCGGCGATATGCACAATGCGCAGGTCGATAGCATAGTCGCGTTTCACCTCCGCGCTGACCCAGTCGAGATAGCGATTTACCGCCGGGTCGCCGCCCCAGGCATTAAACCACACCGTCTGTCCGCGGGCCTGGCGGGCGATCTGTTGCCAGCTATCGTCGGCGTGAGCGGCAAGCGGGGCCCACAGCAGCGCCGCGAGCCAGAGTAAACAGTAGCGCATGATCCGCTCCTTATGATTTGGTGTCTTCTGAAGAGGTTGGCTGAGGGATCTGGCACAGGCCCTGAGCCGGGATCGCCATGGCGGAATTAAACCGTGCCGACAAATTTTGTAAGCCGATCAGCGCCGTGAGTTCGGTCAGGGCCTGGGCATCAAATCGCGCCATGAGTTTGCCGCGCAGCGCATCGTCGACGGTTGGCGGCGTAAGGCTGGCGGCTTCGGCATACTCCAGCGCCAGACGTTCGTCTTCGCTGAACAGCGGGCTCTGGCGCCAGCGGACGACGGCGAAGAGCTTCTCGGCGCTGCCGGTGCGTTCAGCCAGCTTCATGCTGGTGATATCCACGCAAAATTCGCACAGACACATCTGAGCGATGCGGGCGCTGACCAGCGCGCGTAGCACCGGATCAAGGGGCGAACGCTTGCGTTCAAGATAGCCGACAAACATCGACACCAGATAAAAGACCAGCGGAATACGCCCCCACCAGCGAATAGGGCTAAGCACCTCGCCGTAGTGGCGACGATGCAGCCAGGCCTGCGGGCGCAGGATCAGGGGGATGGTACGCAGCGGCGGCAACCTCATCAGGATTTCCTCTTATGACGTTCGAGATAGCAGGCTTTAGCAATAAAGATAATCAGCGTCAGCGCAAACAGAACGGATAAGGCGGTCATAAACCAGAATGTCCCGCCGGTTAACTGGCTGCCCACCCACGAGTACACTATCGTGGCGGGCAACTGGCCGATGCCGGTGGCAAACATAAACTGGCGAAAGCGAATCGACGTCAGACCCGCCGCATAGCTGATGGGATCAAAGGGGACAAACGGCAGCAGCCGGCAGATCAACACCGTCTGGTGGCCGTAGCGGTCGAAGAAGGCGTCCATACTGCGCAGCACCGTTTTTCCGGTCAGCTTTTCAACCGCTTCACGGCCCAGCACCCTGGCGATAAAAAAACACAGCGCGGCGCCGGCCATGGCGCTGACCCAGGAAAGGGCACCGCCCCAGAAGGCGCCAAACAGCGACGCGTTTGCGAAGGTGATCAGAAAGGCGGGGAGCGGCGCCACGACAGCCTGCAGGATCATTAAGGCGAAAGAAACCAGGGCCGCCTGCGGACCGTAGGCGTGAATAAAGCGCTCAATGGCGTGCTGATCTAAGGCGGAAAAAGCCGTCAGACTGTGCTGAATAAACGCATTCACGGCGGGGATACGCCACCAGGCGACGAGCGCGGCCACGACAATGAGGATCAGCGCCGTGCGAGCGTACCAGATGAGACGGGCGTTATTTTTCTTCATGGCTAACCTGCAGTTTGTCGGGATCGATCTGCCGCCGCCGGGCAAAGATTTTGGCGCCCTGAATGATGCCAAATAAGGCGAGGCCGGCCAGACTCAGTTTCAGCATAAACCCCAACGTAATGCCCTCTCTGGCGAGTTCGCTCGCCATCAGGGTATAGATAAACAGCCCTGGCAGGGTTGTCAGGACCGAGATCAGCATAAATGAGCCGAACGGAATCGCCGTCAGACCATAGGCATAGTTTTGAATGTTGTACGGAAACAGCGGCACCAGGCGGGTAAAAATCAGGAAATCAGTACCGCTGCGGGCAATACCACGTTCAATCGCCTGAAAGGTCGCGGTATGTCCGGCATATTTCAGCAGCAGATCCCGACCCAGCCAGCGGGCCAGCAAAAACGAGAGCGCCGAGGCCACCGTGGCCGCACACAGCGATAACAGGGTGCCCCATACCGGGCCAAAGACCACGCCTCCGACCATCACCAGGATACTGCCCGGAATCAGGCACAGGGTCGCGACGATAAATAAGGCAACATAGAGCGTCCAGCCGAGCGGGCCGCTGTGTTGAATCAGCGACTGGAGATGGCGGAAGTGGGTCACCAGATCGACAAAGCCGGAGAAGGAGATCATCGCCAGCGTGGCGCAGAGCAGGGCGAAAATCAGCAGCAGCCGGGATTCTGCTTTATGACGGCTTCTTTTGCATGGGGGATCTCCTGTTTTAACCGCGTTCCGTGAACCTCCACCCCGCTTGCCAGGGTGTGCGCGACAGTATAATAAATGGCGAGCTACAACAATGTCTTACCGCGGATTTATTGATTTTGCTCAGGATAAGCGGACTCTCCGCGACCGTCAGGCCGGGAGAGTCGACGGAGAAAACGCGTTACGGTTTGAAGGTGGCCCAGACCGGCGCATGGTCAGACGGTTTTTCCATACCGCGAATGTCGTAATCAATACCGGTTTCTACGCAGCGCTGCGCCAGCGGAGAGCTTGCCAGCAGCAGGTCGATACGCAGACCGCGGTTATCGTCAAAGCCTTTGGAGCGGTAGTCAAACCAGGAGAAGCGATCCTGGTTGTCCGGGTTGGCCTGACGCCAGGTGTCAACCAGACCCCAGTCCAGCAAACGCGCCATCCACTCGCGCTCTTCCGGCAGGAATGAGCACTTACCGGTGCGCAGCCAGCGCTTGCGGTTCTCTTCGCCAATGCCGATGTCAAGGTCGGTTGGGCTGATGTTCATATCGCCCATGATCAGCAGCGGATTATCTTTGTTCAGTTCGCTATCAAGATAGTTTTGCAGGTTCTGGTAGAACGCCGCTTTTGCCGGGAACTTGGTTTCGTGGTCGCGGCTTTCGCCCTGCGGGAAGTAGCCGTTGATCACCGTGACATTCCCGAATGCCGACGGAATTTCCGCCATGATGATGCGGCGCTGGGCCTCTTCGCCATCGTTGGGGAAACCGCGGCGTACGGCGACCGGCGTCTCTTTGGTCAGCAGCGCCACGCCATAGTGCCCTTTTTGACCGTGGTAGAACACGTTGTACCCGAGCTTTGCAACCTCTTCGAGCGGAAACATGTCGTCGTGTACTTTGGTTTCTTGTAAGCCAATGACGTCAGGCTGATGTTTGTCGACGATGGCGGCCAGCTGGTGGGGGCGGGCACGCAGGCCGTTGATATTAAAAGAGAGAAATTTCATAGTCGCTGCCACTGTGCAAGGTGAATAGTGCAGGGATGGTAGCAGAAATTCGCCGGGCTGGCTGCCGGAAGGCATTTTATTGTGCCTGTTGTTCCGATTGGCGTCGCTGACGTAACCCGCGCGCACCATTCTGGCGCAGGCTGCGCTAAAAAAGGGCGGATATCTACGATAAATTTCGTAGAGGATCACAAATACAGAATTATATCTTACCGATGCATAAACTATTTGATTTATTCACTGTTATGGCCGGCGAATAAGATATTTATTCACTATTTATGCATTTATTGTGCATAAAACGAAATCGTAACCTATTGATATTCCTTACTTGACTCTGATTTATGCATTTTCCCCTCTGGCTGGCACGAAGCGTGCAATCTACATTTACAGCGTAATAACCCATAATTTTTAACATTATTCATACTTTTTATTTACCGGAAGAGGTCGATATGTCTCAGTCAATTACGCGTAACAATTTTGATGAATGGATGATGCCGGTCTACGCGCCAGCGGCTTTTATTCCGGTACGCGGTGAAGGTTCACGCCTGTGGGATCAGCAGGGAAAAGAGTATATCGATTTTGCCGGCGGCATTGCGGTGAATGCCCTGGGACATGCTCACCCTCAGCTCATTCGCGCGTTGACGGAACAAGCCGGAAAGTTCTGGCACACCGGCAACGGGTATACCAATGAGCCGGTCCTGCGCCTGGCGAAACAGCTGATTGACGCGACGTTTGCCGATCGCGTTTTCTTCTGTAACTCAGGCGCAGAGGCTAACGAAGCGGCGCTGAAGCTGGCGCGCAAATATGCTCATGACCGTTTCGGCAGCCATAAAAGCGGTATCGTCGCGTTCAAAAATGCCTTCCACGGTCGCACCTTGTTTACCGTCTCCGCGGGCGGCCAGCCGGCCTATTCTCAGGATTTTGCCCCGCTGCCGCCGCAGATCCAGCATGCTGTCTATAACGATCTCGAATCAGCCCGGGCGCTTATCGATGACAATACCTGCGCGGTCATTGTCGAGCCGATGCAGGGCGAAGGGGGCGTGGTGCCAGCCGATCCGGCTTTCCTGCGCGGCCTGCGCGAGCTGTGCGACGCCCATCATGCGCTGTTGATTTTTGATGAAGTCCAGACCGGTGTGGGTCGTACCGGTGAACTGTATGCCTACATGCACTATGGCGTCACGCCGGATGTCCTGTCGACGGCGAAAGCGCTGGGCGGCGGTTTCCCGATTGGCGCGCTGCTGGCAACGGAAGCCTGTGCCAGCGTCATGACCGTCGGGACGCACGGTACCACCTACGGTGGTAATCCGCTGGCCAGCGCGGTGGCCGGCGAAGTGCTGTCGATCGTCAATACGCCGGCGGTACTGAACGGCGTGAAGCAGCGCCACCAGTGGTTTACCGAGAGACTGAACGCCATTAACGCGCGTTATGGTCTGTTTAAGGAGATCCGGGGGCTGGGATTGCTGATCGGCTGCGTCCTCAATGATGCCTGGGCCGGAAAGGCGAAAGCCATCAGTACCCAGGCGGCGGAAGAGGGGCTGATGATTCTGATTGCCGGCGCGAACGTGGTGCGTTTCGCTCCGGCGCTCATTGTGAGTGAGGAAGAGGTCAAAACCGGGCTGGATCGCTTTGAGCTGGCCTGCCAACACTTCCTCGCGGGAGCGTCATCATGATGGTGATTCGTCCTGTAGCCGCCGAAGATCTGGCCGGTCTGATGACCCTGGCCGGTGAAACCGGCGGCGGCCTGACATCGCTGCCTGCCGATGAAAAGACGCTGGCGGCGCGGATTGAACGTTCACAGAAAACCTGGCGAGGGGAGCTGCCAAAAAGCGAACAGGGCTATGTTTTTGTGCTTGAAGAGACCAGCAGCGGCGCGGTGGTGGGGATTTGCGCTATCGAAGTTGCGGTTGGGTTGAACGATCCCTGGTACAACTACCGCGTGGGGACGCAGGTTCATGCCTCGAAAGAGCTGAATGTCTACAATGCGCTGCCGACGCTGTTTCTCAGCAACGATCACACCGGCAGCAGCGAGCTGTGCACGCTGTTTCTCGATCCGGCCTGGCGTAAAGAGGGCAACGGCTATCTGTTGTCGAAATCGCGCTTTATGTTTATGGCCGCGTTCCGCGAACACTTTAATGAAAAAGTGGTGGCGGAGATGCGCGGCGTGATTGATGAACAGGGCTATTCCCCGTTCTGGGAAAGCCTCGGCAAACGCTTTTTCGCCATGGAGTTCTCTCGTGCCGACTACCTGTGCGGGACCGGGCAAAAAGCCTTTATTGCCGCCCTGATGCCAAAGCATCCGCTGTATATCGACTTTCTATCCGATGAGGCGCGCGCGGTGATCGGCGAAGTGCACCCGCAAACGGCGCCGGCACGTGCGGTGCTGGAGAAAGAAGGGTTTCGCTACCGCAACTATATCGACATTTTCGACGGTGGGCCGACGCTGGAGTGCGACATTGACCGGGTACGGGCGATTCGTAAAAGCCGGCTGGTGACCGTTGCGGAAGGGCAGCCCGCGCCGGGGGAATGGCCGGTATGCCTGGTTGCCAACGAGCAGTATCTGCAGTTTCGCGCGCTGTTGGTGCACGCCGATCCAGATACCGATCGCCTGCTGTTAAGCGCGCGCGAACTGGATGCCCTGAAATGCCATGTCGGCGACCGGGTGAGACTGGTGCGTCTGATTCCGGAGGAGAAAAAATCATGAGTTTATGGATCAACGGTGACTGGCAGAGCGGACACGGTCCGGCGCGGACAAAAACCAACCCGGTCAGCCAGGCGCTGCTCTGGCAGGGTAACGACGCCGATGCCGGACAGGTGGCGCTGGCGGTCAGTGCCGCGAGACGAGCCTTCCCGACGTGGGCCAGACAGCCGTTCAGCGTCCGTCAGGCGATCGTAGAAAAGTTTGCCGCGCTGCTGGAAGCGAACAAAACAGAGTTAACCGCCATCATTGCCGCGGAAACCGGTAAGCCGCAGTGGGAAGCGGTAACGGAAATCAGCGCGATGATCAACAAAATCGCTATTTCCCTGAAAGCCTACCATAGCCGTACCGGTAAGTCGCAGACGGCTATGGGCGACGGCTCGGCGACGCTGCGTCATCGCCCGCATGGCGTGCTGGCGGTGTTTGGCCCATACAATTTTCCCGGCCATTTGCCCAATGGGCATATTGTGCCGGCGCTGCTGGCGGGGAATACGCTGGTGTTTAAGCCCAGCGAACTGACGCCACACAGCGGCGAGGCGGTGGTGAAGCTATGGGCCGAGGCGGGACTGCCGCCGGGGGTTCTGAACTTGCTGCAGGGCGGACGAGAAACCGGCGAAGCGCTCAGCGCCCAGCCGGATATTGACGGGCTGCTGTTTACCGGCAGCTCGGCGACGGGGTTTCAGCTGCACCGCCAGCTCGCCGGCCAGCCGGAAAAGATTCTCGCGTTGGAAATGGGCGGCAACAATCCGCTGATTGTCGACGACCCGCAGGACATCGATGCGGCGGTACATTTGACCATCCAGTCAGCCTTTATTACCGCCGGACAGCGCTGTACCTGTGCTCGTCGCCTGTTGGTGAAGCGCGGCGAGAAAGGCGATGCGTTTCTTGCCCGTTTGGTGACGGTGTCACAAACTTTGGTGCCCGACGCCTGGGATGCGTCGCCGCAGCCGTTCCTTGGCGGGCTGATCTCGCCCCAGGCGGCGCAAAAGGTTCATCAGGCCTGGCTCGGGCACGTTGCTAACGGCGGAAAAACGCTGCTGGAGCCGCGGCTGCTACGGGCCGGAACCTCGTTGCTGACGCCGGGAATCATCGAGCTGACGACGGTGGCGGAAGTCGCCGACGAGGAAGTTTTTGGTCCGCTGCTCAGCGTCTGGCGCTATGACGATTTTGCTGAGGCGATTACTCTCGCGAATGCCACTCGATTTGGGCTTTCCTGCGGGTTGATTTCCGCAGAGCGCGAGAAATTCGACCGTCTGCTGCTGGAGGCGCGGGCCGGAATTGTCAACTGGAACAAACCGCTGACCGGCGCCGCCAGCACCGCTCCGTTTGGCGGCGTGGGAGCCTCCGGTAACCACCGTCCGGGAGCGTGGTACGCGGCCGATTATTGCGCGTGGCCGATGGCAAGTCTCGAAACGCCGGAACTGACGCTGCCGGAGACCCTCAGTCCCGGTCTCGACTTCCTGCGAGGAGCCGGACGATGAAAGCCTTTGAGGTAAATTTTGACGGGCTTCCCGGTCTGACCCATCACTACGCCGGACTCTCTTTTGGCAATGAGGCGTCGACACGGCATCGCTATCGGGTATCGAACCCGCAGCTGGCGGCGAAGCAGGGGCTGAAAAAGATGAAGGCGCTGGCGGATGCCGGCTATCCCCAGGCCGTCATTGCGCCACAGGAACGGCCGAATGTTCCCCTGCTGCGCCAGCTTGGATTCAGCGGCAGCGATCCGCAGGTCATCGAGAAGGCGGCCCGCCAGGCGCCGGATCTGCTGTCGGCGGTGAGCTCGGCTTCGTCAATGTGGGTGGCCAACGCGGCGACGGTTTCACCTTCCGCCGATTCGCTGGATGGCCGGGTTCACCTGACCGTGGCCAATCTTAACGATAAATTCCACCGCGCCAGCGAAGCGCCAACGACCGAGGCGCTGCTGCGCGCGATCTTCCCCGATGAGCAGCGCTTTGCTATCCATCCTCCTCTACCGCAGGTGGCGCTGTTTGGCGATGAAGGGGCGGCGAACCATAACCGCCTCGGCGGCGAGTATGGCGCGCCGGGTCTGCAGCTTTTTATTTACGGTCGTCAGCAGGGCGGCGAGGGAGAAAGCCCGCAGCGCTACCCGGCACGGCAGACGCTGGAAGCCAGTCAGGCGGTTGCGCGCCTGAATCAGGTTAACCCGCGGCAGGTGATTTTTGCCCGACAGAATCCGGCGGTGATTGATAAAGGGGTATTTCACAACGATGTGATTGCGGTGAGTAATCGCCAGGTGCTGTTTTGCCATGAGCAGGCGTTCGTCGATCAGCCGCAGCTGATGCGCCAGCTTGCCGGGCAGGTTGCCGGGTTTACGCCCGTTATCGTACCGACTCAGGCGGTGACGGTAGAAGAGGCGGTGGCGACCTATCTGTTTAACAGTCAGTTGCTGAGTAAGCCCGATGGAACGATGCGGCTGATTCTCCCTCAGGAGGCACAGGAACATCCTGGCGTCTGGCGCTACCTGAATACGCTTCTGGCCGCAGATAATCCGATTGATGAACTGCAGGTTTACGATCTGCGCGAAAGTATGGCGAACGGCGGGGGGCCGGCCTGTCTACGCCTGCGAGTGGTGTTGACGGAGGCGGAGCTGCGGGCGGTGAATCCGGCGGTGTTGATGAACGAGGCGCTGTTTGTGACCCTCAATGACTGGGTCGATCGCTACTATCGCGATCGTCTCACCCAGGCGGATCTGGCGGATCCACAACTGCTGAACGAAGGTCGCGAGGCGCTCGATCGGCTGACGCAAATCCTGCGGCTGGGTTCCGTTTATCCGTTCCAGCAGTCGCTGTGACTCAGTTTTCGTTTCAAGGAGGCGTCGTGGACGACTTTCTGGCATTAACTCTGGCGGGGCGTTTGCCTCACCATTTTCATGGCGAAACGGCGCATTTTCGCTGGCACTGGCTGGACTGCGGGGTGTTGCAATTGACTCCGCATGCGCGCTGCGAGCGTTCGCTGGTTCTGTCCGCGGGTATCCACGGCAATGAAACCGCTCCGGTGGAGATGACCCATCTGCTGCTACAGCAGCTGTTTAGCGGTGAGCTGCCGCTGCACTGGCGGCTGCTGGTGATCTTTGGCAACCCGCTCGCGCTGCGGGAAAATAAGCGCTACCGCGACAGCGACATGAACCGGATGTTTGGCGGGCGCTGGCAGCGTTTTCCCGTCAGCGACGAGACGGCCAGAGCGCGTCAGCTGGAGCAGGTACTGACGCGGTTTTATGGCGCCGGCACGGGCAGCCGCTGGCACCTTGATTTACATACCGCGATACGCGGATCGCTGCATACGCGCTTTGGCGTGCTTCCGGCGCGGGAAACTCCGTGGGATGACGGGTTTTTAAGTTGGCTGGGAGGTGCCGGGCTGGAGGCGCTGGTCTTCCATCAGCAGCCGGCGGGGACATTCACCCACTTCAGCTGCGAACGCTTTGCTGCGCTCTCCTGTACCCTGGAACTTGGTAAGGCGTTACCGTTTGGCGCTAACAATCTGACGCAATTTAACGTCACCCAACGGGCGCTAATGCGTTTGCTGGTGGGCGATCTGACGGTCGTTGACGCCGATCCGGCGCCGCTGCGCTATCGGGTGGTGCAGCAAATTACCCGTCATAGCGATAATTTTCATCTCTGTATGTCGGATCAGACGCTCAATTTTACCGCCTTTCCTGGCGGAACCTTGCTCGCCGAAGATGGTGATACCCGCTATGTGGTAGAAAAGGCACAGGAGTTTGTTCTGTTTCCTAACCCGTCCGTGGCGCGGGGGCTGCGGGCCGGGTTGATGCTGGAGCGTTTATCGTAGCCGCTCGCCGAATATTCTGCCGCTCATTCGGGCGGCCGTTTAATTTTGTATAGTCACCTCCTGTGCATAATTTTATTTTTTCGTGCGCGGGGGGCTGATTGCAGATTATTCCTGGATAAATGCTTTGTTTTTAATCTCTGCTGCTTTATAATCCATCAAAACCATTAAAAAACAATGCGTTATATATTTTCTGTTGCAATTCCCTCCTTAATTTCCTTATTTTCTCCACAATTGGTGAGAAAATGTTTTTTACACTTTCATTGTTTTACTCTTGCTCTGACTAATTGACGATAAACGTCGTAAAGTTTATCTCGTCAACACGGCAACACGCCGTAAGAATAACTTAAAGTAAGGACTGGATATGAAGAAGATTACTGCTCTGTTTGTTGCCTCTACACTGGCTCTGGGTGCCGCTAACCTGGCTCACGCTGCTGATACCACCGCGGCTCAGCCCGAAAGCAAACCGATGATGCACCATAAAGGTATGCATGGCGGCCAGCACGAAATGATGTTCAAGGGGCTCAATCTGACCGATGCGCAAAAACAGCAGATCCGCGACATCATGAAGGGCCAGCGCGAAAACATGAAACGTCCGTCCCTGGACGAACGCCGCGCGATGCATGAGCTGATCGCCAGCGATACCTTCGATAAAGCGAAAGCGGAAGCGCAGATCGATAAAATGGAAGCGCAGCATAAAGCGATGGCGCTTTCCCGTATGGAAACCCAGAACAAGATTTACAACATTCTGACGCCGGAACAGAAAAAACAGTTCAATGCGAATTTTGAGAAGCATCTGACAGATCGCAAAGCGCCAGAAGGTAAAATGCCTGCACCAGCTGAATAACTCAGCGCTTTGAATGAAGACCGCCGGTCTTGCCCAACATCGCCGTCAGGCATTGGGCAGGACCGGCGGTTTTTTTTGTGCTAACGAGGGGAGAGCGGATGCAGCGTAAAGCGGCCGCTCAGCAGCGGTTTGCAGAGAATTTTGTAGCCGTCATGATCAAAACCGGCCGGCTGGCGCGTTAAGCTCTCGGCCTGCTCCAGCGTCTCGACCGATCCCAGCCACAGCCAGTTATGAATGACGTGATAGTGGGTGAGGTCCGGGCCTTTCTCCTCCAGCGCGACGGCCCCAGGCCACGGCCAGCACACCAGCTGCATCTGCGCCATCCGGGCGCGGAGTCTTTCATGATGTGCGGCAAGACTTTCCCGACCGCAGCAGGCGCCGGCGCAACGCCCCAGCGCGTGTCGGAAACAGGCGCGGCCCGGAGTAAGCGTCTCCAGTCCCAGCAGCCCGTAGCAAAGATGATGTTCGTCAGCGAGGGTTTTCAGCGCCTGCAGCGCTGCCCGCCGGTTTGCAAACAGGCCATACAGATGATTGTGGTGGGAAAAATCAACCTCGCGGGCGTACACCACCTGCGGGCGGATGTCTTCCAACAGCAACGAGCAGAGCTGCTTATTACGCCGCAGGCGTTTATTAAACAGCGGCTGACGTTCTTTAATCAGCTGCGCCTCCAGCAGCAGCGCGCCCAGCTCTCCCGCGGTACGTTGCCAGCTGATGCTTCGCGCCTGACGCAGCATGGCCGCCTCTTCGGGAGTACGCAGGTGCGACAGCACCCGACTGCGGAGATTCACGCTCTTACCGATATACAGCGGGAGCGTATCGCTCTCGCCGTGAAACAGATACACGCCCGGCAGATTAGGCAGTGCCTCGACCCACGGACGCAGATGTTCGGGATATTCATAGATAGCCGCGGCGTCGAATTCCAGACGCGGGGCAGATTGCCTTCTCACCACACGGGCTCCTGATGCTGGTTATATATCCAGTATAACAGGGCGTGCAGGCAGCGAAAAGTGCAAAAAATAACCCCGGCGATGGCCGGGGTCAGAGAAATGCGGGGGGAGCGCGTTATTTTTTCCAGAAGTCATCGAAAACGGTGATCGGCGTCCGGCGCTTATGCTCGGTTTTCAGATACCAGCCTTCAATAATTCGGGCGATGCTCGCATCCAGCGTTTTACCTTCCAGATAGTCATCAATATTGTCGTAGGTTACGCCCAGCGCAGCTTCGTCCGGCAGCGACGGGCGATCGTCTTCCAGATCGGCGGTCGGCAGCTTCTTATACAGATGCTCCGGGCAGCCCAGCAGCGCCAGCAGCTGCTTGCCCTGGCGCTTATTGAGACGGAAGATGGGGTTGATATCCGTGCCGCCGTCTCCGTACTTGGTAAAGAAGCCGGTAATCGCCTCCGCCGCATGGTCAGTGCCTACCACCACGCCGTGGGTCATCCCGGCAATACTGTATTGTGCTTTCATGCGTTCACGGGCTTTCTCATTGCCGCGAACAAAGTCGCTGAGCTCAATCCCGGCTTCCCGCAATGCCTGCTCGCTGGCCAGTACCGCACCTTTAATATTCACCGTCAGCACCCGATCCGGCTGGATGAAGGCGATCGCATCCTGGCAATCTTGCTCATCCGCCTGGACACCGTAAGGCAGGCGTACGGCAATAAACTGCAGCTTTTCATCGCCGGTTTCGGCACGCAGTTCATTAATGGCCTGCTGACAAAGTTTGCCTGTCAGGGTTGAATCCTGGCCGCCGCTGATTCCCAGAACCAGTGACTTAATAAAAGGGTAGGTCTGCAAGTACGACTTCAAAAAGTCCACGCTGCGGCGAATTTCACCCTCAGCATCGATCTGGGGCTTCGCGCCCAGCGCCTGAATAATTTCTTGTTGTAGCGTCATCGCGCCCTCCGGAAAGTGAATCTGTTTGGCTGCCAGTAGGGGTTAAAGCTACCTCTTTGCCGGGAAAACGACAAGGATCACAGAATTGAGTGGCGCAAAAGAGAGCAATCAATGACATAGGATTTTTTTATTAGAAAAAGCTTAAATTTGCTCCTTTTGTACCTTCGGCTTGAAAAATAACGGTATTTATTCCAGGCTTATTAACACGCAGAAGAAAAGAGGACGCAATATGAACAAGAATTTAGCAGGATTTCTGGGCGCAGCAGCAGTTTTGACCATGCTGGCAGGGTGTACGGCTTACGATCGTACCGCCGACCAGTTCACTCAACCGGTCGTCAAAGATGTCAAAAAAGGTATGACCCGGTCACAGGTTTTACAGATTGCAGGTAAACCGTCTTCTGAGGTCACCATGATCCACGCACGTGGAACCTGCCAGACCTATATCCTGGGTCAACGAGATGGTAAACTTGAAACCTACTTTGTTGCCCTCGACGATACCGGTCGCGTCATGAACTCCGGCTACCAGACCTGTGCGGAGTACGATACCGACCCGCGCAACAGCAAGTAATGCAACATGCTGAGATCTACGAAAGCCCGACCACTGGTCGGGTTTTTTTATGACCGCTAATGCTTATTTAATTGCGCGAATTATTTGGGGGAAATGTGAAGGTAGTCAAAACACGAGGTCAATGAGAGACAATTTTGATTAACCAGGAATTATCCAGGCCCCGCACGATGCCGTATACTCAATGCATAAACAATACTAATTGAATGATTACCTGTCTTAACCGGCTGTCAGACATCAGATGATACTGAAGCCGCCAGGTCTTACAAATTGAGGAAGCGCTCATGGAAAAGAAACACATCTATTTGTTTTGCTCGGCTGGAATGTCTACTTCACTGCTGGTCTCTAAAATGCGTGCACAGGCCGAAAAATATGAAGTGCCGGTCATCATTGAGGCCTATCCTGAGACACTTGCTGGAGAAAAAGGCCCTGAAGCCGATGTCGTATTATTAGGTCCACAAATTGCGTATATGCTTCCAGAAATTCAGCGGCTGTTACCGAATAAGCCGGTGGAAGTTATCGACTCTGTGCTTTATGGCAAAGTCGATGGGTTAGGTGTACTGAAAGCGGCCGTTGCGGCCATTAAGAAAGCTGCTGCACAATAATTTAATTTTAAAACTCAATATCTTTTTGTTTTTCGCTGAATCAACAGTGCGTTAAAGCATTATCTGATTTTCCTGAATAGCGAAAGGTGAGAGTTTATTTTCCCGTCAAAGAGTAATTTCATACATCTATGCCGTAATGATTCGATTACGGCTTTTAAGGGTATTTGCTATGAGCAAAGTGATTGACTCGCTTGAAAAGGTACTCCTTCCTTTTGCAGTTAAAATAGGAAAGCAACCGCACATTAATGCGATTAAAAACGGCTTTATTAAATTAATGCCGCTGACCCTCGCGGGGGCCATGTTCGTATTAATCAACAACGTTTTTCTGAGCTTTGGTGAAGGTTCTTTCTTCTATTCAATGGGTATTCGCCTGGATGGCTCGACCATTGAAACGTTAAATGGCTTTAAGGCTATCGGCGGCAACGTTTATAACGGGACGTTAGGGATAATGTCGCTGATGGCGCCGTTCTTTATCGGCATGGCGCTGGCTGAAGAGCGCAAAGTCGATCCGCTGGCCGCGGGGCTGTTATCGGTCGCTGCCTTTATGACCGTTACACCTTACAGCGTAGGCGAGGCCTATGCGGTCGGCGCAAACTGGCTGGGTGGGGCAAACATCATCTCGGGCATGATTATTGGCCTGCTGGTGGCGGAAATGTTCACCTTTGTTATCCGTCGCAACTGGGTTATTACCCTGCCGGACAGCGTACCGGCCTCGGTATCGCGCTCATTCTCTGCGCTGATTCCGGGCTTCCTGATCCTCTCCGTATTCGGCATTATCTCCTGGCTGTTGGCCAACCATGGCAGCAACTTCCACCAGATCATCATGGACTCCATCTCCAGACCGCTGGCGTCGATGGGCAGCGTGGTGGGCTGGGCCTACGTTATCTTTAACTCCCTGCTGTGGTTCTTCGGCGTACACGGGTCTCTGGCGCTGACCGCGTTGGACAACGGCATCATGACTCCGTGGGCGCTGGAAAACATCGCGCTGTACAACCAGTACGGTTCCGTTGAAGCCGCTATCGCTGCGGGCAAAGAGTTCCACTTCTGGGCCAAGCCGATGCTGGACTCCTACATCCTGTTGGGTGGTTCCGGGGCCACGCTCGGTCTGATTATCGCCATCTTCATCGGCTCACGCCGCGCAGATCATCGTCAGGTGGCTAAACTGGCGCTGCCGTCAGGCATCTTCCAGATTAACGAGCCGATTCTGTTTGGTCTGCCGATTATTATGAACCCGGTGATGTTTATCCCGTTCGTCCTGATTCAGCCGATTCTGGCCGCGATTACGCTGGCTGCTTACTCGATGGGAATTATCCCGCCGGTGACCAACCTGGCGCCGTGGACCATGCCTACCGGCCTCGGGGCATTCTTCAACAGTAACGGGAGTATCGCTGCACTTTGCGTGGCGCTGTTCAACCTGTGTGTGTCGGTGCTGGTTTACCTGCCGTTCGTCGCGGTCTCCAACAAGGCACAGGCGGTTATTGAAGAGCAGGAAAGCGAAGAAGATATCGCTAACGCGCTGAAATTCTGATGTCGAGCGGTACGGGAGATTTCCCGTACCGCCTGAGAAATGAGGAAATACTATGTTTGATCTGGATAATATCGAAGCGGTTGACGCACCTGAAAATGACCTCGAAGAGGTGGTGATGGGGCTGATTATCAACTCCGGACAGGCCCGTAGCCTGGCATATGCTGCACTTAAGCAGGCCAAGCAGGGCGATTTTGCCGCTGCTAAAAACATGATGGAGCAGTCGCGAATGGCGCTGAGCGAAGCGCATCGCGTTCAGACGCAGCTCATTGAAAGCGATGAAGGCGAAGGCAAAATGAAGGTCAGTCTGGTACTGGTTCATGCGCAGGATCATCTGATGACCTCAATGCTGGCGCGCGAGCTGGTTGCCGAATTGATTGAGCTGCACGAGAAGGTACAATAGGCCATCAACACGATGAGGCAGCCAAAGATGATAACCACCGAGATCAGTACCGCACGGGAACAACAGCTTTTCAACGGGAAAAATTTTCATGTGGTTATCTATAACAAAACGGAAAGCGTAAGCGGGCTTCACCAGCATGATTATTACGAGTACACCATCGTTTTAACCGGGCGCTATTATCAGGAAATCAATGGCAAACGGGTATTGCTGGAGCGCGGGGATTTTGTCTTTATCCCGATGGGGTCGCACCACCAGAGTTTTTATGCTTTTGGCGCGACTCGCATTCTTAACGTTGGCATCAGCAAAAGTTTCTTTGAGAAACACTATCTGCCGCTGCTGCCGTTTGGTCTGGTTGCTTCGCAGGTCTACGCGGTAAAAAGCACCTTTCTCAGCTACATCGAGTCGGTTATCGCTTCGCTGAACTTTCGCGAAACTGAGTTTGACGAATTTATTGAGCTGGTCTCGTTTTATACCATTAACCGTTTACGGCATTATCGCGAGGAGCCGGTGCAGGATGTCATTCCGCAATGGCTGAAAAATACCGTCGAGGATATGCACGATAAACTGAAGTTTGGTGAAGGCGCGCTGGAGAATATGGTCGCGCTCTCCGGGAAAACCCAGGAATATTTAACCCGGGCAACCCAACGCTATTATGGTAAAACGCCGATGCAGATTATCAATGATATTCGCATCAATTTCGCCAAGAAGCAGCTGGAAATCACCAACTACTCGGTCACTGATATTGCTTACGAATCGGGATACAGCAGCCCAAGTTTGTTTATTAAAACATTCAAGAAGCTGACCTCATTTACGCCAAGCAATTACCGAAAACAACTGACCAGCATTAATTAACCGGAGCGGATTGTTCCGCGCCAGGACATATTCAATTTAACTTTCCGCCTCCAGGCGGAGGGTGGGCTACGTACAATTCGTAGTGCCCCAAGGGAGAATATAATGAGCCAGAAATTAAAAATTGTCACTATCGGCGGCGGCAGCAGCTATACCCCGGAATTACTGGAAGGGTTTATCAAACGTTATCACGAACTGCCGGTAACGGAATTGTGGCTGGTTGATGTAGAAGAAGGGCAGGAGAAACTCGATATTATCCATGCGCTGTGCCAGCGTATGGTGGAAAAAGCGGGCGTTCCGATGAAGGTCTACAAAACGCTGGATCGCCGCGCCGCGCTGGAAGGGGCTCATTTCGTCACCACACAGCTGCGGGTTGGCCAGCTGAAGGCGCGTGAAAAAGATGAACGCATTCCGCTCAGCCACGGCTACCTCGGTCAGGAGACTAACGGCGCCGGCGGTCTGTTTAAAGGTCTGCGTACCATTCCGGTGATTTTTGATATCGTGAAGGATGTACAGGAGATCTGCCCGGATGCCTGGATCATCAACTTTACCAACCCGGCGGGGATGGTGACCGAGGCGGTCTATCGCCACACCAACTTTAAGCGCTTTATCGGCGTGTGTAATATTCCGATCGGCATGAAAATGTTTATCACCGATGTGCTGCAGCTGACGCCGGAAGATGAACTGAATATCGACCTGTTTGGTCTTAATCACCTGGTGTTCGTTCGCGATGTGCTGGTGAATGGCAAATCGCGCTTCGACGAGCTACTCGATGGCGTAGCCTCCGGTACCCTGAGCGCCAACTCGGTGAAAAACATCTTCGATTTACCGTTCAGCGAAGGGCTGATCCGCTCGCTGCGCCTGATTCCGTGCTCCTATCTGCTCTACTACTTTAAACCAAAAGAGATGCTGGCCATCGAAATGGGCGAGTATTACAAAGGCGGCGCCCGCGCCCAGGTGGTGCAGAAGGTCGAAAAACAGCTGTTTGAGCTGTATAAAAACCCGGATCTGAAGGTGAAACCAAAAGAGCTGGAGCAGCGCGGCGGCGCCTATTACTCCGATGCGGCCTGTGAAGTGATCAATGCTATCTACAATGACAAGCAGACCGAGCACTACGTGAATATCCCGCATCATGGCCATATTGATAATATTCCGGCGGACTGGGCGGTGGAAATGACCTGCACCCTCGGCAGTGCAGGGGCGACGCCGACGCCGCGCATCAGCCATTTCGATGAGAAAGTGCTGGGGCTGATTTATACCATCAAAGGTTTTGAAGTGGCGGCCAGCCAGGCCGCGATCAGCGGCGAACTGAACGACGTACTGCTGGCGCTCAATTTGAGTCCGCTGATTCACTCTGACCGCGATGCCGAGCAGCTGGCGCGCGAAATGATCCTCGCGCACGAAAGGTGGCTGCCAAACTTTGCCGCGACAATCGAGAAACTGAAAGCGTAACGGGAGAGCTGATGGAACGCGTGTTAATCGTTAATGCCGACGATTTTGGCCTGAGTAAAGGTCAGAACTACGGCATTATTGAAGCCTGTAAAAATGGCCTGGTCACCTCGACAACGGCGCTGGTTAACGGGGCGGCGATTAGCCATGCGGCTCAGCTGAGCCGCTGCGTGCCGGAGCTGGGGGTCGGGATGCATTTTGTCCTGACTCTGGGCGAGCCTTTATCGGCGATGCCGGGTCTGACCCGCGAGGGGCGTCTGGGGAAATGGATCTGGCAAATGGCGGAAGAGGATAGCCTGCCGCTGGATGAAATTGCGCATGAGCTGGAGTGCCAGTATCGCCGGTTTATCGCGCTGTTTGGCTGCGAGCCGACGCATATCGACAGCCATCACCACGTGCATATGATCGCCCGGATTTATCCCATTGTTGCGGCATTTGCCCGCGAGAAGGGGGTGGCGCTGCGTATTGACCGTCAGGTCGCTGAGCGTGATGACCTGGCGCAGGATGCCGCGCGCAGCAGCGACGGTTTTACCAGCGAGTTTTACGGCGAGGCCATCTCGGAGGCGCTGTTTTTACAAACCCTGGATGCCTCTATCCAGCGGGGCGAATCGTCTCTGGAAGTGATGTGCCATCCGGCGTTTGTGGATAACACCATTATGGGCAGCGCCTATTGTTACCCGCGGCTGGCAGAGCTGGAGGTGCTGACCTCGGCATCACTCAAGTACGCGGTTGCCGAGCGCGGGTACCGTTTAGGGACTTACCGCGACGTTTAACGCGGGCGGAGGGGAAGCACACGGCTTCCCCTGATTGCACCCGTGCGTCGGAGATCCGGCGAGGGGGATCCCGCGCCGTCCTTTTCTGTCAGGCCGGAATCGCCGCCGTTTTGCCGGCGCGCGACCACACCCGATGCGCGGCCATCAGCGTGAACAGCGTATCCATCGCCGGAGCGTCAATGGCGTCCGCCTCGACAAGTCCTTCCTCCCCCTGAGTGGCGACCTGCAGCAGAGCCTTAAACTGGCGCCCGTCGCCCGCCAGCACGATCGGTTTTAAATGCTTATAGGCCTCCAGCAGGTAGTAATGTAGCTCCCCGCTGTTGCTGAGAAGGGACATGTCGCCACCCGGGACGATGACCGCATCGACCGTCAGCGATGGCGAGCCGCTAAAGGTCCCGGAGATGGGCAGCCGCGTGCCGTCATCGGCAATCACTTCCCCCATCCGTGAATAAAGCAATCGGGGATGAACCCCTTTCGCCTTCAGGGATTGCAGCAGGGTCAGCACATCCTGCGCTGCCGGGCGCTCGTTGAGCAGCACGGCGACGACGCGGCCCTTGATCTCCCCGCCGGGGATGGCATACAGGCTCAGGCTGGGATCCTTTTTCACCCCGTTCACGTCCGGCGGCGGGGTAATCTTGCACTGTTCGTCGCTCAGCGCGATGCCTGAATTTTTGCCGACGGCCTGCGCCAGCGGGATATCGATGTGCGCCAGCTGATCGACCACCCGTTCGCGGATCCATACCCGGACAACTTTGCTTAACTCGAAGCTAAAGGCATCAATAATATGCTGCTGCTCAACCGGGGTTTGGCTGCGCCAGAACAGCAGCGGGTGGGCGTAATACTCGGCGAACGAGGGGCTACGCTGGCGAATTTTCTCACCGTCGACGCGTTCAGCGTACGACTCAAAACCGCCGCGCTTAGGGGCCGGTGGCGTTTCGCGCGGCCAGTTATCGTTGATCGAGTTTGGCTCGTAGTTGGCGGGGTTGGTATCAATATCCATCCGGTGCATGCCATCGCGCTGGAAGTTGTGATACGGGCAGGTGGGTTTATTAATCGGGATTTCATGGAAATTAGGCCCACCCAGCCGGCTGATCTGGGTATCGGTATACGAAAATAGCCGCCCCTGCAGTAACGGGTCGTTGCTGAAATCTATCCCCGGTACGATATGGCCTGGATGGAACGCCGCCTGTTCGTTTTCGGCAAAGAAGTTATCCGGGTTGCGGTTAAGCACCATTTTCCCGACCCTCTGTACCGGGACCAGCGCTTCGGGGATCAGCTTAGTGGGATCCAGCAGATCGAAGTCAAACGCCTGTTCATCCTCTTCCGGGATCAGCTGCAGACCCAGCTCATACTCCGGATAATCGCCGGCTTCTATCGCTTCCCACAGATCGCGGCGATGGAAATCCGGATCCCGACCGGTCAGCTTTTGCGACTCATCCCAGAGCAAAGAGGCTTTACCGGCCACCGGTTTCCAGTGAAAACGAACAAAGGTAGCCTTACCTTCGGCATTGATCAGGCGGAAGGTGTGAATACCAAATCCTTCCATGGTGCGATAGCTGCGCGGTATGCCGCGATCGGACATTGCCCACATCACGTTATGTAACGTTTCCGGCTGTAGAGAGACGTAATCCCAGAAGGTGTCGTGAGCGCTTTGTCCCTGCGGGATAGCCCAGTGTGGTTCCGGCTTCACCGCATGAACGAAATCGGGGAATTTCAGCGCATCCTGGATGAAGAAGATCGGCGTGTTGTTCCCGACGAGGTCAAAAATGCCTTCATCGGTATAAAATTTAGTGGCGAAGCCGCGAATATCGCGCACCGTATCGGCCGAGCCGGCGCCGCCCTGGACGGTAGAGAAACGGACGAATACCGGGGTTTTCCTCGCGGGATCGCAGAGAAAATCCGCTTTCGTCACGTCGCGCAGGCTGCGATAGGACTGAAAATAGCCGTGCGCCGCCGACCCGCGCGCATGGACGATTCGCTCCGGGATCCGCTCATGGTCAAAGTGGGTTATTTTTTCACGCAGAATAAAGTCTTCCAGCAGCGTGGGGCCCCGGTTCCCCGCGCGGAGCGAATTCTGATCGTCGGCAATCCGTACCCCTTGATTGGTGGTCAGGGGGACGTTTTCGCTGCCTTTGCGCTGGTGAGCCAGCGCGTCAAGTTTGCTGCTGTGGATATCGGGCGCTTTGAGGCTTCCCGGCGCGCTGGGTTCTTCTCCGGGAGCCGTGGGATGCGGCGTCGGGCGCCATGATTGATCGTCCGGAGCCAGAGCGTCCAGTCCGGGTTGTGATTCGCTGCCGTCATGAGGCGCTTTGTGGTTTTGTGGTTTATGGTTCTGATCAGACATTGCTCGTCTCCTGTTTTCATTACTGAAAAATGGTCGTTGCGGTACCAAAACCCTTCTAACTATAGAGCATCTCACCAGATGAGCCGGCAGGAGGCGTGAAAACTATTGCCCGGCGGGCAGAACACACGTAAGGGGCGACGAAAGGCAGGGCAATCGGCTATGATAGCTGTTTCTGTTTCCCGCTTTGTTTAGTGAATCTATTGGTTATGAAAACACTTCGCCAACAAAACCGCCCTGTCATTAGCTACGTGCCTCGGGTGGAGCCCGCCCCTCCGGAACACGCCGTCAAAATGGACGGTTTTCGCGATGTGTGGCTGTTGCGCGGCAAGTATGTCGCCTTTGTGCTGATGGGCGAACATTTCCGCCGCTCGCCAGCGTTTAGCGTTCCGGAAGCGGCGCAGCGCTGGGCCATGCAGATGCGCCAGGAAGGCGAAATCACCTCATGAGAGGGTAGCGAGAAATAAAAAAAACCGCAGATGGCTATCTGCGGTTTTTTTGTGCCTGTTGGCTTAGCGATGCGCCAGTTCGGCGTCTTCTTCGCTGTCGAGAATCGTTTTGTCGGTCTGGCGCAGCCATTGGCTGGTCAGGGTACCGGCCGTCATTGAGCCGTTCACGTTCAATGCCGTACGGCCCATGTCGATCAGCGGTTCGACGGAAATAAGCAGCGCCACCAGAGTCACCGGCAGGCCCATGGCCGGCAGGACGATCAGCGCCGCGAACGTTGCGCCGCCGCCGACTCCTGCAACCCCTGCGGAGCTCACGGTGACGATGCCGACCAGCGTGGCGATCCACAGCGGATCAAACGGGTTGATACCGACAGTCGGGGCCACCATGACGGCCAGCATCGCCGGGTAGAGACCCGCACAACCGTTCTGACCGATGGTTGCGCCAAAGGAGGCTGAGAAGCTGGCAATGGATTCCGGTACGCCCAGGCGACGGGTTTGCGCTTCGACATTCAGCGGAATCGACGCGGCGCTGGAGCGGCTGGTGAAGGCGAACGTCAGGACCGGCCACACCTTGCGGAAATATTTCAGCGGGCTCACGCCGTTAATCGCCAGCAGCAGACCGTGAACCACAAACATAATGCCGAGGCCAATATAGGAGGCAATCACGAAGCTACCGAGCTTGATGATGTCCTGCAGATTGGAACCGGCCACCACTTTGGTCATCAGCGCCAGCACGCCGTACGGCGTTAACTGCATCACCAGACGTACCAGCTTCATCACCCAGCTCTGCAGGGTGTCGATCGCGGTCAGGACGCGCTGGCCCTTTTCAACGTCATCTTTCAACAGCTTCAGCGCGGCGACGCCGAGGAAGGCGGAGAAGATAACGATGCTAATGATCGAGGTCGGGTTCGCACCGGTCAGATCGGCAAACGGGTTCTTCGGTACAAAAGAGAGGATCAGCTGCGGTACGCTCAGGTCAGCGACTTTACCGACATAGTTGCTCTGAATCGCATTCAGACGCGCGGTTTCCGCGCTGCCCTGCACCAGACCTTCGGCGCTCAGGCCGAACAGGTTGGTCACCAGCACGCCGACCAGCGCCGCAATCAGCGTGGTGAACAGCAGGGTACCGATACTCAGGAAGCTGATTTTCCCCAGCTGCGAGGCATTATGCAGGCGAGCAACGGCGCTGAGAATAGAAGCGAAAACCAGCGGCATGACGATCATCTGCAGCAGCTGGACATAGCCATTGCCGACGATATTGAACCATTGAATGGAGTCTTTCAGCACCTGGCTGTCGGAACCATAAATCAACTGCAGCGCCAGGCCGAACACCACGCCAATGACGAGGCCGAGCAGTACTTTTTTGGCGAGGCTCCACTGTTTGTGGCGGGTTTGCCCCAGCGCAAACAGCAAAACCGCGAACACGATAACGTTCGCTATTAATGGAAAATTCATCCCCGTTCTCCTGATAGGTTTTTATCTGGCTGGTCTGTTACCAGCTCTAATGGCGCAAGGTTAGCAGAAGAGGAATTCATTACTTATATTCAAATGGAATGGGTTATAACTATTTTGACTGTTTTGCCTGTTTATCGTCCGGTCTGGTGACTAATAAAACGATTAAAGGTGATCTGCAGTGAATTAATCATCCCCGAAGACCAGCGCACGGCGCTGTTCTCAGCGAAAGTTTGCGGCATCCATACGGCATAAACGAACAGCGCCATGCACAGCGCCCGCTCCAGCTGGTTGCCTTTTCGCGGCGCGAGGATCGGCAGGCGGAAGCGCCAGCGGCAGGGCCACAGTAGCGGTACGCCCGCCGGGGTGAGCATATCGGCAAGAATATGGCTGAGATAGCCAAGCACCAGTCCCTGCACGGCATCGGCGGGCACGAACCAGCTTTCCGGCACTTTCAGATAAAACAGCGTGATTGCGCCAAAAACCGCCAGCAGGCTATGGGTGAACCCGCGGTGGCCAAAGGCGCGGGCGACGGGCTTCGATATCCAGCTTAGCCGCTGCCCGAGAAATGACTTCGGATGATCGATATCCGGCAGCAGGCAGGTCAGTACCGCTGAGGGAACAATATGCCACCAGTCACCCTGTGCCAGAACGGGGGTTAATTCCGCATTTTTCGCAAATACCGCACAGGCGATAGAAAAGAAGAGATGGCCTTCCGCCGTCATGATAAAAACCCTAAACTGTCAATTCATACAGTATAGGGTTTTTATACAGTGTGTGAAAGAGGTGACGGTGTAACTCTTTGTCACAAAATTATTAACGCGCCAGCCAGCCGCCATCAACCGCCAGCGTATATCCATTGATGTAATCCGCTGCCTGCGACGCCAGGAACACGACCGGGCCCTGTAAATCATCCGGGACGCCCCAGCGCCCGGCCGGGATACGGTCGAGGATCTCTTTACTGCGATCGGCATCATCGCGTAACTGCCGGGTATTATCGGTGGCCATGTACCCGGGGGCGATGGCATTGACGTTGATATTCTGTCCGGCCCATTCGTTGGCCATCAGGCGGGTTAAACCGAGCACGCCGCTTTTTGAGGCAGTATACGAGGGGACGCGAATCCCGCCCTGGAACGAGAGCATGGACGCGATGTTAATGATCTTTCCGCCGCTGCCCTGGCGAATAAACTGCCTGGCGACCGCCTGCGATAAAAAGAATACCGACTTGAGGTTGAGATTGAGGACGTCGTCCCACTCTTTTTCGCTAAAGGTGAGCGCATCGGCGCGGCGTATCGTACCGGCGTTATTAACCAGAATGTCCACCCGGCCCATGGCGGAGACGGCTTTCGCGACGATGTCGGCGATGGCATCCTGGCGGCTGAGGTCAGCCTGAATGGCGGTAAATCGACGTCCCAGCGCCAGCACCTGTTCGGCCGTTTGCTGTGGGATCTTACGATTGACGCCGACGATATCGCAGCCGGCCTGGGCAAGGGCCAGCGTCATTCCCTGGCCCAGCCCGGTGTCACATCCCGTCACGATAGCGACCTTACCCGTCAGGTCGAAGGCGTTAAGTACCATATGCACCTCTGTATGCTGATTTATGCGTTTAACCACGCCGTTTTTTCAAGCATAGAGGGTGCTGAGCGGAAAAACAATTAAAAATGAAACATCGTTTTATTTTTGTGATTGTTCAACCGCTGGGCGCCTACCGCTGGCCGGAAAGCAGGCCGCAGAGATCGGTGGCGGTGAGTGACTCCAGCGTCGTGAGCTTAACGTCTGCCAGCACAAAACGCGGATCGTGACGATTTTCCTCGGCCGGAACGACGATAGAGCGCATGCGGGCTGCCTTACTGGCGATCATTCCGTTGACCGAATCTTCCAGCGCGACGCAGGCCATTGGGTCCACGCCCAGGCTGGCGGCACAGTTGAGATAGACCTGAGGATGGGGCTTGCTGTACGGCAGCGATTCGGCAGAGGAGAGGGCGTCAAACTGCTCGCGCAGCTCGAACATGGTGAGGACCTTTTCCAGCATCCGCAGCGGCGAGGCCGATGCGAGGCCAACCTTTAACCCTTGTGCCTTACATAAGGCGACGGCTTCTCGTACGCCGGGTAACAGAGGGCGGGAGGCCTCAACCAGCTCAATCGCGCGGCTGATAATCCGCGCGGTGACTTCAGCACGGTCCGCGCCTTTCCATGGCTGCTGGGCAAACCACAGATCCACCACTAAATCGATGCGCAACCCCAGCATATCGGGCAGCTCATCGCGGCGGCTGATATCGACGCCGAGGCTTTCAATAACCTCCAGCTCCGCCTGATCCCATAGCGGTTCGGAATCAATCAGTAATCCATCCATATCGAAAATAGCGGCATGAATTTGTCGCCTGGCTGACATAAGTCCTTCTCCTGTAGCGCAAGTAGATAACGAATTTGTCCTCATGGTATATCATACCGCGCATTATTGGGCGAAATTCGCCGGTGAGGGTAGACTTAGACGGTGATGAAGGCGTCTTAAACAAGGGGAATCCATGACGTATCAACAAGCTGGACGCATTGCAGTGCTTAAACGTATTTTAGGGTGGGTTATTTTTATACCCGCGGTGATTTCAACGCTGATTTCGGTACTGAAGTTTATGTATGAACACAGCGAAAAAAAACCGGGCATTGATGCGGTGCTGATGGATTTTGCGCACGTCATGATTGAAATGATGCGTTTTAATACCCCGTTCCTTAACTTTTTCTGGTACAACTCGCCGCTGCCGGATTTTAAACACAGCCTGAATATTGGCTTCTGGATTATCTATATTCTGGTGTTTGTTGGCATGGCGCTGCAGGCGTCAGGCGCGCGCATGAGCCGCCAGGCGAAGTTCCTGCGTGAAGGGGTGGAAGATCAGCTGATTCTTGAACAGGCTAAGGGGCCGGAAGGGCTCACGCGTGAGCAAATTGCGGAGCGTATTGTGGTACCCCGGCATACGATTCTGGTGCAGTACTTCCCGCTGTATATCCTGCCGGTGATCATGATTGTTCTCGGCTATGTGTTCTTCTCGCTGCTCGGATTCTTGTAAAAATGGCCCGGCACGCCGGGCACTTTTTTTATTCGCCAGGTATCGCGCGTGGCTTGCCCTGATTGTCGACCGCCACATAGATAAACAGGGCTTCCGTGGCTTTATAACGTTGGCCAATCGGCTCAGACGACACTTTCTTCACCCAGACTTCGATGTTGATGGTGATCGAGGTGTTGCCGCGTTTCACGCAGCGTGCGTAGCAGCACACCACGTCGCCCACGGCCACCGGCCGTAAAAAGGTCATTCCGTCAACGCGCACGGTCACTACGCGACCCTGCGCAATCTCTTTGGCCATGATCGCGCCGCCGATATCCATCTGCGACATCAACCAGCCGCCAAAAATATCGCCATTGGCGTTCGTGTCTGCTGGCATTGCCAGGGTGCGTAAAACCATTTCGCCCTTCGGGGTGAGATCTGTTGTTGTCATTCTGTACTCTGTGCTGGTCAAAGAAGATCAGCGCGATGCTACTATGAAAATGGCAGGGAGAAAACAGGGGAATACGCCCGCGGCTGCGGGCGTGGGCATTCAGAATGAGAGGGTGACGCCAGCGTAATAGGCGCGTCCGGGTTCGTTATAGGTCGAAGCGCCCGCGTTTTCGCGATAAATTTGCTTATCGAACAGGTTGCTGATGCCGGCATTCAGGCGAAGATCTTTCAGCAGCTGGTAGTTCGCACCGATACCGACAACGGAATAGGCACCGATTTCATTCGTGGCGAGCGTGCCGGTCTCGTTGCGGATCTCCGCATACTGACGCGGTTTCTGCCGGCCGTACATCGTCCAGTTGACGTTCGCCGAAAGCTTGCTGTTGACCTGCCAGTCCAGCATGGTGTTAATCGTATATTTCGGGATCACCGACAGCGGATTACCGGTATCTTTGTTCTCCGATTTGATCATATAGGTCGCATTGGTTCGCCAGTCCAGCGTATCGGCCACAATCGGGATGAGTAGGGTACCTTCCAGCCCTTCGACGATCGCTTTGCCGCCGTTTTGCCATTGCAGGATATTGTTGCCGCTCGAGGTATAGCCCAGCACATCGGTACCGGAGACGATTTTGTTTTTATAATCGTTACGGAACCACGTTACGCCTGCGTTATAGCCGTTGAGGTTAAATTCAAGGCCGAGCTCTTTATTGATGCTGATTTCCGGATCGAGGTCCGGGTTACCGAGCAGGTAGCAGCTGCCGTTGCTGATGGTGTTCGGGCAGCCGTTGCCGCGGGTCGACAGCAGATAGCCTTCGCTGGACTGGTACAGGTTTGGCGCCTTGAAGACACGCGCAATGCCGGCTTTGACTTTGAACATCTCACCAAGCTCCTGCGCCAGGTTCAGGCTTGGGCTCCAGTTACTGCCAAATTCATTGTGGTAGTCGAAACGCAGTCCGGGGATGATATTGGTGCCCGGCGTTGCCTCAATATTATCTTCCAGGTAGAGACCCGTGAGGGTAGCGCTGTTGGTGGTGCTGCGCTGGGAGGCCTCGCCAGAGGTGCCAGGGATGGTCTCGCCAGTAACGTTGGTTGCCTGCATGGAGGCCGGGTCGTTGAGTTCATCGCGGTTCCACTCCATCCCGAGGGTCAGGGTCTGGTCGGCCAGCCAGTGGAAGGGGAGATTCAGCTCGCCGGTTGAACGCCAGGATTCGAGGCGGCTGGTGGCGTACTCATTGCTGTTGATCATCCCCTCCACGCGGCCGGTAGAACCTTCCTGCAGACGCGTGTTATTGGTTTTCTCGTAATAGACTCCGGCTTTGGACTGGCCCCAGTCCCAGATTCCGTTATAGGTCAGCCCCCAGGACTGGCGATACAGACGGTTGGTTTCGTGGCCATACAGCTCGCTGACCAGGCCATCGGGGCTGAGGTTACCGTTGCTGTATTGGGTATCGCCGGCGTAAATATTGCCCTGGCGGCTATAGGCGTAGTTAAAATCGACAATCTGCTGTGGCGTCAGTTTCCATGACAGCAGGGCGTTGATGTCCTTGTTGCGCACCCCTTCGCGACCGGCGGCGTACGAACCATTTTGGGCATGGTTAATGTCCCAGGCGTCAGCATCGGTTTTATTGATGTTACCGTACAGACGCATGGTCAGCGCATCGCCGGCCAACGGTCCGTTGAGGCTAAAGTTGGCGCGATTCGTCGCCCCCTCTTTGTTGTTTTCCGGCTGGTTGGTATAAAACGATAGCGAGCCATGCCAGTCGTTAGTGGGGCGTTTAGTAATGATATTGACCACGCCGCCGGCGGCACCGGATCCGTAGCGGGCTGCTGCCGGGCCGCGCAGAACTTCAATGCGTTCGACCATCTCCGGTGGCACCCAGTTGCTATCCCCGCGGGTATCACGTTCGCCGCGCCAGCTGTAGCGTACCGAGTTACGGGATGTCACCGGAACGCCATCGATCAGGATAAGGGTGTTCTCCGGCCCCATTCCGCGAATATCGATCTGCCGGTTGTTACCCCGGCTGCCGCTGGCGCTGTTGCCGGTTAAATTGACGCCGGGCATTTTACGAATGATTTCCGACAGATCGTTAACCGGTGGATCGCGGGCAATATCTTCAGCGGTAATAACAGATACCCCCGGCTGCTGCTTGAGTGCTTCCTCAGCCGTGCTGTGTACCACCATTGTTTCGGTATCGCGTTCCGCTTCCTCAGCAAAGGCGTCGGGCGTCAGAAAGCCAGCAAATACCAGCGCGAGTGGCGTAATGGCATAATAGTTTTGCGGTCTCATTGTAAATATCCATATCAAAGCGTTAAAAATTGAGACTGCGAATATCAATGATAATTATTATCATTTCAATGCATGCAAATGAATCTTCATTAAATCCTCACAATTGGCGCAACTTTGCCGGGTTATAGCAGAAAGGTGAATAAACAGGCGGGGTTGACGGCGGCAGCAGGGGATGGGGGTCCGCGCCGCGGGAATGCGGCGCAGAGCGGGCGGCTTACCGGGAAGGATGTTTGTCTTCTTTCGTCTCAGACGCGGCGGGCGTTTGCCGCTGATGCCAGGCCGGAAGCTCCGCCAGACGGATACCGGTCGGTACGACACGGTGTTTTGGGCCGGCAATCCGCTGCGCCCGGTAGATCCCCGTATAGCCAGAGACCAGGTAGGCCACCACGCAGGCCAGCGCGGCATACACGCCGATCTCTGCGCCAAACAGTTCAATGGCCATCAGCGTAGAAGCGACGGGCGTATTGGCCGCGCCGGCAAACAGGGCCACGAAGCCGAGACCTGCGAGGAACCCGACAGGCAGGTGCATCAGCGGTGCTAACGTATTGCCGAGCGTCGCGCCGATGTAGAACAGCGGCGTCACTTCCCCGCCTTTAAAACCGCTTCCCAGCGAGATAACGGTAAAGATCAGCTTGCCACAAAAATCCCACGCTGCCAGCGGATGCAAAAACGCATCGCTGATCTCCGGGATCCCCAGCCCGATATAGCGTTCGCCATGCAGGAGAGAGACGGCCGTCGCAATCACCAGTCCGCCAATAAACGGTCTGAGAGGCGCGTAGGGTAGCTGTTTTTTCATCAGGCTACTCAGCAGATGCGTTGTATCGGCGAAGAGGCGGGCGGCCAGGCCAAAGCAGCATCCGGCAAGGATCACGGCAAGCAGTGTCCAGGCTGAAAGCGCAGGAATGGAGGTGACCAGATAGTGGGTATGCTGTACGCCCCACATCAATCCCACCTGGTCTGCGACGATCGCGGCAAACAGGCAGGGCAGGATCGCCCGGTAGTCCATCCGACCGATCGCCAGCACCTCCAGCGCGAATAATGCCGCGGCGAGCGGTATACCGAACACCGAGGAGAAGCCCGCGCTGATCCCGGTCATCAACACGATACGCCGGCCGTTATTGTTAAGGCGCAGAAGCGCGGTGAATTGATCGGCTATCGAGGCCCCCATTTGTACTGCGGTACCTTCCCGGCCAACCGATGCGCCAAAGAGATGAGAGATGACCGTGCTGATAAAGACCAGCGGCGCCATCCGCAGAGGAATGACCTGAGCGGGGTGATGGATCTCTTCCAGAATGAGATTATTACCGGCCTCGACGCGGCTACCATAGCGGAGATAAACCCATCCGACGCTGAAGCCGGCAACGGGTAACAGCCAAATCATCCAGCGATGGCTTTCGCGGCTGGCCGTTGCCCACTCAAGGGAAAAGAGGAAGGCGGCGGATGCGCTCCCCGCAAGAACGGCAACGATAAAGGCGATAAAAAGCCACTGTCCGAGGAACAAGAGCGTGGTGAGAGGTGAAGTATGAAGCGATCGCATGAACGAATCCTTAGAGGGTTGACCATCCCGGACGCGTTGCCTGCATGATAGATATGCCTGCTCATTCCCGGTCCGGGAATAAAAAGCAGGCATCATTAGCCACATGGCGGTTCAAGGGGGAATGCCATCCCCTGTGAGGCTCATTTTACAAGGTGAAACGCGTCAGCTGAAGCGTTTTCTGCACAAAAGTCGGGACAGGGAAACGGCAAGTCAGGCGATGCTTAAGAGAGATGGTTGCCCATGCTGAAAACGAGAACAAGACGATGAGAGGGGAACATGCCGCGCAAAGAAGGGCGGGGGCAGAAGCGCTACCCCCGCTTCTTAATTAGTGGTTATCGTCCTGCGGCATATGGCGATAGATGTATACGCCGCTCAACAGCGTGAAGACCAGCGTCAGCGCCGTCAGGCCGAAGACCTTGAAGTTGACCCAGATATTCTGCGGCAACCAGAAGGCGATGTAGATATTGGCCAGACCGCAGAGAATAAAAAACAGCGCCCAGGCGAGATTCAGACGCGACCAGACCTGCTGTGGCAGGGTCAGCTCTTTCCCGAGCATGCGTTGAATCAATGGTTTTTTCATCACCCATTGGCTGAACAGCAAAGCGCCGGCAAACAGAGCGTAGATGACCGTGACCTTCCATTTTATAAACTCATCGTTATGGAAGAAAATGGTCAGGCCGCCAAATACGGCAACCAGCACAAAGGTAATCAGCGCCATCTTTTCGACTTTACGATAGCGTACCCAGGTATAGATCAGCACGATAGCGGTGGCGATAATCAGCGCGGTGGTTGCGGCGTAGATATCGTAAAGCTTGTAGAAGGCGAAGAAGACTACCAGCGGTAAAAAATCCAGAAACTGCTTCATACATCGGACCCGTCGTTCAGATAGGGCCGGAAGAGTCCCGGCCCAGGTTAATTTAGTTGCGGATAAGCATATACAGGCGGAACAAATAGATCAGCAACAGCGCAGATATCAGATTGCTGATCGTATTGATTACCACCGCGCCGACGTTCGGCGTCAGTACCGCAAAGCTGGATGCAAACAGCAGCAGGAGTGTTTTCGCCAGCAGCCAGCCAATCACCGCCGGGGCGACCAGACGCATATTGGCCCACACCAGACGCATACTGCTGCGCATGGCGTTAAAAATTCCCAGCTTATCCTGCACCAGCATGACAGGGGCAAAAGCCAGTACGATAGCGAGCAGCACGCCCGGTACCAGCACCAGCATCATCCCCATCTGCACCACAAAGGTGGTGAACAGAATCAGCAGCAGCAGCTTTGGCAGTACCGGCGCAGAAGCGCCGATAGCGCGCAGCGCGCTGACCCGCTGTCCGGCGGAGACCAGCTGAATCATCAGCAGCACGCCGCCGGCAAGAATGGCATTACCCACCAGACCGGAGAAGGTCGATGCGGCCGAGGCGCGCAGCAGGATCTGCTGCTGCTCTGGGGTCATGTTTTGTACCAGCTCAAACAGCCCGGCGCTCCCCGCCAGATTATCCCCTTCGCTCAGAATCGAGAGCTGCTCTTCACTGGGTGAAAAAGCATGGCCAAGGACTACCGTAATTAACGCGCATAACAACGCAATCAGCAAAATGGTGACAAACTGATTACGAAAAAAATTTCCCGTGTCACGGTAGACGGTCTTCGCCGTGATAGACATGCACTCTCCTTGAGTATTGCAGGTGTTAACTAGCCGGCGATTGTACCGCAAATCCCTCGCAGGTAGCAGCCTCTGCCGCTGTCAGGCTAAGTATATCTTTGTAAAGAGGGATGAGCGGCGGCAGGCCGTAGCGGGCGCGGGCCCGGTTGCAGGCTTCGTTTACCTCGCCGCCTTCACCGGACTGGCTGAATTCGCGGCAGGGAGAGGGGCGATGCCGATAAATTGAGCAGTGCACCGATTCACCGATTTCACCTTTGAGGGCGGCGCAGCGGATTTGTCGTTGGTTGGTGCCGCTCATGCAGCGCAGAAAAGGGGTGAGCGGCTCGGTAAGCCTGGTCGGCACAACGCCGCCGGCATCATCGGCTTCCGCCCAGTAGAAAGAGACTCGAAAATACGCACAACAGGCACCGCACGTCATGCACGGGTTGATTTCACTCATGATTACACCTGATAAAAACGCATCAACACAGATTGTCGGCAGATAAATTATCCAGACGCATCGAGGGCGGCAAGAGGCGGGAAAAAATTTTTGCGACTCAAACAGTGAAAATTGATGCGAATGTGAGTTTTTTGGTATCGCCATGAAAGTAAAAATTAATCTGGATCAATAAATGTTAAATCTTACAACTTTATGTGATCCAGAACGGATCAAAGGTAACTCGTTATGGGTATATTGGCCCGCGCTGAATAACCATAATGAGGAAGTGGATATGAAAAAGTTAGCAGCGGTTGGCATTATTTTGAGTACCCTTTCCGGCAGCGTCTGGGCGCATGAAGCCGGGGAGTTCTTTATTCGCGCGGGTTCTGCCACCGTTCGACCGACGGAAGGTTCTGATAACGTATTAGGTAGTCTGGGTGGGTTTAACGTCAGTAATAACACGCAGCTGGGCTTGACCTTCACCTATATGGCGACGGACAACATCGGCGTTGAACTGCTGGCGGCTACGCCATTTCGTCACAAGGTTGGCACCGGCCCGACCGGGACCATCGCCACCGTGCATCAGCTGCCGCCAACGCTGATGGCGCAATGGTACTTTGGCGATGCCCAGAGCAAAGTGCGCCCGTATATCGGGGCAGGTATTAACTACACCACTTTCTTTAATGCAGACTTTAATGACACCGGTAAAAATGCCGGATTGAGCGATCTGAGTCTTAAAGACTCCTGGGGAGCGGCAGGTCAGGTGGGGCTGGATTACCTGATTAACCGCGACTGGTTGCTGAACATGTCGGTGTGGTACATGGATATCGACACCGATGTGAAATTTAAAGCCGGCGGCGTGGACCAGAAAGTCAGTACCCGTATCGACCCGTGGGTGTTTATGTTCTCTGCCGGCTACCGGTTCTGAGTTCCTCTACAAAACTTCTGCAAAACCCTTCTGCAAAGCTGGTCGTTATACGGCCAGTTTTTCCACTCTTTCCCCCGAGAATCACTGTACCTGTCTGGTATGCCCGGGCAGTATTATGCTGTTAGCCTGAATATTGACATCGAGGCGTTCAGAGCGTGATGTATAAACGCCTCGAAGACGCGCTGCAGCGTGACTTGTTGTTATCCAGCGAACGCCGTGACACCTGCATTTCTGAGTCGCAGGGATGACTAAAGCTCACAGTTAACGCTGAGGGCTTTCTACAGGACAAGTTTTCAATAGTGACGACAGAAGAAAAAAACTAGAACTTTTCATTTTTTAATTTTAATAAATAATCATAAACTATTTTTCTATTTGCTTTTCCGGAATCATAAAATTCTTTTAAGGGACAAATGAAAGAGACTTTACCCATCTCTTCTTCCTGAAAGGGTGCTATTGAGTCGGTGCGATAATTTTCACCACTTAAGGCTTTCATGTTAAACTGTTTATTCGAATGTGGTTTGTCTTTGAATTTGTTTATGCCTATAAGAGTGAAGCCATTGATTGTTGAATATGCTATGTACCATGCTTTATTGGAGTAAAAAATTGATTTTTTTAGCTTGAATATATCATGAATGTCGAGTTTTTTTGGGAGTGTATTTTTTTTAAAGCTCGCGCTATGCATGTCTTGATCAGTATAAAATCAATTAAGGTGCTTAATATGACTACTGTAAAGAACAGGATTACTGATATAGATGATAAGTAAAGAAAGGCTTCAACGGCATTATCTGAAAAAGAAATGTATGCTATAGAAAAGGCTAGTATTATCCACATTAAAATACCAAATATAGTTTCTTTTTTATTGTGTGATTTCATTATGCTTCTTATCACATAAACCAGGAAGCTTAATAGAATGGCACCAAAAAATATTAAAGAAAAATCTGGCATGTTGTTTTCCCTACGGTTAAGGTTATTCGATGAGTAACATCATACAGTTGAATGAGCATTATTGTAATACTTATGCTTATAGATAATCGAAGCTGGATGTTATGCGGTTGACGGCATAATGTTCTGGTCTGTAAGACGTGGACTTGCCAGAACAAAAAACGTTATCGGCCATGCATATGTCATGTGGGCGAAGTCGTTTTTACGAAGGACACCGGTATATAAAGGTGATTTCCGATCGAGAAGGGCGAGCGCTGGACTTAACGGATGATCGCTGGCTATATAAGAGCAGCGTGTATCCACGTGCCCGGAGCATAAGGAAAAGTGGCGAGAACCGAGCGGATAAAGGCGGCGAATAAAGCCGCCGGCTATTAATCCGCGGGGTTATGGTCAGTCAGCCTGTTCATCTTCTTGATACTCAGCGGGAAGAAGAGGAACAAGAGGAATAAGATGAACAGGATTAGCGCAGCAGGACGATCCCGCTGTGGATAGCCAGATAGATCCCCATGACGGCAATCAGCAGGCTTGAAAAATAGGGCGCTCTGCGGGCAAGGGTATGAAAGCCGTCCCAGCGTCTGGCGACCTGACGGACGCCGATTGCGGCACCCACCCCCACCGTCACCAGCGTCAGGGCAAGTCCAATACTAAAACTCACCACCAGCGTTGCGCCCAGCGCCAGGGCTTTGATCTGGATACAAATCAACATCACCGTAATGGCTGCGGGACAGGGGATTAATCCGCCGGTCAGGCCAAAAAGTAAAATCTGCCCGTTGGTGACCTCTTTATCGGTGAACCGTTTTTCAATGTCGTGCGCGTGGGCCAGTTCGTGAGCATCCCGGTACTCTGCGGAATTGATATCCAGTCCTTCAAGTTCCGTATGATCGTGCGTATGTTCATGCTCGCAAAATTCCAAATCGTAATCATGGACATGGCCGCGATGTCCCAGCGACAGTCGAACGACAAAATCATGTGGTTCCGGAATGGGGGATGTTGACTGCAGATAGCTGCCGCAATCGACAAAATCAAATGATTGCGTACCAGCGGGCGTTTCTCGCTGCGTCACTAACGAAACAGTACCGGCATCCCACTCTTTACCGCTGAGCGTGCGTATGCGCCAGTGCGGCGGCTGACCTTGTTCAAAAATGGACAGTTCCACTGTGCCATGACCGGTATCAATCAGTTTTGATTCATCATGATGATGCCGTTCGCTCTCCTGTCGGGCGGCCAGCCAGTCTTTTTCTCCCCTCCAGGTTCGGCAGAACATCCAGACGGCGGTGCCGAGAATGATGATGGCAGAAACCAGCTGCAGCCACGGCTCAGCTGATTCTGCGGTAAAGCGGTTACTGATGTACATTCCACCAAAAGCAATCAACCAGACGATGGCGGTGTGTGAAAGAGTGGCTGCGAGCCCGAGCATGGCAGCCTGTCTGGCCGTCCCTTTGATGGCGATGATGAAGGCCGCCATCATCGTTTTTGAATGTCCTGGTTCCAGTCCATGAAGCGCGCCAAGGAGCACCGCGCCAGGAATGAAGAACCAGGCGTTTCCCTGCTGGAGCAGCGTTGTAAAGTCGGTCATGAGTCGAATTCTGGGTCGTGGAGGGTGTCTGGATTCTACTCCCCCCCAGTACCAAATACTACCCCCCAGTAGAATCGTAATGGTATAATCAGCATGATTTTTCCATGGGAGATTGCAGCATGTCGCATACCATCCGCGATCAAAAAAAGCTTAAAGCCCGCACCAACAAGATACAGGGGCAGGTCATTGCGCTGAAAAAAATGCTCGATGAACCGCATGAATGTGCCGCTGTACTCCAACAGATCGCCGCAATACGCGGGGCGGTCAATGGATTAATGCGTGAGGTCATTAAGGGCCATTTGGTCGAGCACATTGTTCATGAAGGGGATGAGGCGAAGCGAGAAACCGATCTGGACGTTGTCCTCAAGGTCCTCGACTCCTATATCAAGTAAGCAGCCGGTCGTGAATCATAAAACCGGCTACATGCCCTGAAACAAGAGTCAGGGACGCCGGGATGGTTGTGCGTCGTCCATTAAACCGATCACCACGGCACGGTTCTTCCTTGATAATCCAGGTACTCCAGACCAGGCCTCTGCTGTTTCGCCAGCAGCACGGTAACCAGATGAGGAATCGTCTCTTCGATACTCAGCGGCGCGTCATCGCCACCCAGCGCGGTTCGAATCCATCCCGGTGCCATCACCACCAGCGGACGTGATGCCGAGCGGGCGGCAAAACTGCGCATAAACATATTCAGCGCTGCTTTGCTGCCGCGATAGAGCTCGCGCTGGCCGCGGAGATTATTGGTCAGGCTACCCTGGCCTGAGGACATCGCGCCCAGCAGCCCCTGCGGCGTCACGTGGTGCTGTAGGCGTTCAAGTACCCGCATTGGCGCAAGGGCATTGGTCAGCATCACCTCAACAAATTCCGCGGTGAAGACTTCGCCAATGGTTTGCGTCGGATCGCGATTGGTGGTTCCCGCATTAACAAACAGCATCGCCAGGCGGTCAGCGGAGAGCTTTGTATCCAGCGCGGCCAGCTGGTCATCATCACACACATCCAGCGTTTCCAGGCGTACCCGATCGGGGTTTTCCTGCGCGAGTTGATGAAGCGGAGTGGTGGATTGAATATCGCGAACGGTGCCGATTACATTCCAGCCATGGCGCAGAAATTCAGCAGCCATCGCGTGGCCGAGGCCGCGTGAAGCGCCGACAATCAGTACGGTAGGGCGAACGGTCGTGGTCATAATAAAACTCCTGAGCAAAGCGTGAGTCCATGACTATAGTCATAGGACATATCAGGCGGAAGGCGCAGCATTTGCAGTAATATGCTGCAGCAGACGCCATGACTGAACCCAGGAACTTAAATGACCGATCCCGATTTCAATTTACTCGTGGCGCTGGATATTTTACTGGCGGAAGAGAGCGTGGCGGGGGCGGCGCGCCGCTCCGGTCTCAGCGCCTCGGCGATGAGCCGCACCCTGACCCGTCTGCGTGAGGTCACCGGTGACCCGTTACTGGTGAGAGCCGGGCGCAAAATGGTCTTAACGCCGCATGCGCAAAACTTAAAAGCGCGAACGCAAAACGTGGTGTCTGAGATGCGTTCGGTGCTCAACAACGCCGCTGCGCCGCTTCATCTTCCGACGCTGGAGCAAACCTTTACTCTGCGTACCAACGAGGGATTTGTTGACGCTTTTGCCCCGGCACTAATTTGCGCCTGCGCGGCGCAGGCGCCGGGAGTGAAGCTTAACTTCGTCGCCAAAAGTGAAAAAGGGCCGCAGTTTCTGCGCGACGGGAGCGTGGATCTGGAGATTGGGGTGCTGAAAAATATGGGACCGGAAATTCGGCTGCAGGCGTTGTTTCGCGATCGTTTTGTTGGCGTAGTGGCTAAAACACATCCGCTGGCGCAGGGAGGACAAATCACTCGCGAGCGTTATGCCGCCTGCGAACATGTGATTGTTTCCCGCCACGGGATGGTGCACGGACCCGTTGATCAGGCGCTGGCGGAATTGGGGCTGAGCCGCAAAATTGCGGCGGTGGTGCCGGGTTTTACCGCTGCGCTGGCGGTTGCCCGAGGCTCGCAGCTGGTGGCGCTGGTCCCGGCCTCTTGCCTGCGTCATGGCCTGCAGGAGGGCATCGTCTGCCGGTCAGCACACCGGAGATTACCGTCTCGCAGATGTGGCATCCGCGTCAGGAGCTTGCCCCCGGTCATGCCTGGCTACGCCAGCAGGTGTTGAGCGTGTGTCGGCCGGTGGCATGATGGCAAAAAAAAAGCCCGCACAAGTGCGGGCGAAAAATACTGGAAGCAATGTGAGCAATGTCGTACCGAATACCTGAGTGTTTTGCTCAACTATTCGGTAATGAGAAAGATAATGGTTCTCATCTAAGATATCAACCCCATCTTTTGTGCGGAAGCGTTTTTTTTTAGCTGAGCAGAAATACGGTCCGTTTCTGGCTGTTATCACGCGGCCATGCGCTCGCTACTTCGCTGAGCGCAAGCGGGGTGGTGGCGATGGTAAAACCACCTGCAACGGCAGCCTGCAGCATTTCACCGGTTGCCGCCAGCAGCTGCGGCATCGACAGGCTACCGATACCACTGCCCATCAGCTGCAGCGGGGCCGCTCTCAGTACCGCGCCGTTGAGCGCAATTTCAGCGCCGGAAAGCGAACCCACCTGGACGTAGCGCACCGGCGCGCTGCCTGGACTGTGTTTCGCCAGCGCCGGCAGCATCAGTTCGGCGCTGCGGCCCCAGAGATAATCCACCACCACATCAACCTGCTGCGCCGCCTGTTCGCTGAATTGTGCCTGTAGCGTCAGATCGTCTGCCGTTAAGTCGATGCAGACGTCGGCGCCGAGGGCGGCCAGCATCTGGGTATTCCGGCCGGTGACGATGATCTTCCTTGCGCCGAGGAAGCGGGCAATCTGTACCGCAAGCTGACCGGCACTGCCGGTTGCGCCGTTGATTAGTACGCTCTCTCCGGCAGCCAGTCCGGCACGCTTTACGAGCGCCGCCCAGGCGGACATGCCAGGATTTGCCATCGCCGCGGCGGTAATATCATCCAGGTTATCTGGTAAAGGCAGGCAGTTCTCGACGGCGACCGGCGCCCACTGCGCCATGCTGCCCCAGGGCGCAGTGGGGAAGGCAAAATAGACCCGCTGCCCATCGGCCAGCGTTCCAACGCCATCAATGCCGACCACAAACGGTAGCCGGCCGTCGAAACTGTAATGCTTACCGGAGGCGCGACCTTTCACCACATGGCTGATGGCGGCGGCATTCACTTTTACCAGGGAGTGACGGGCATCGGCCTGAGGATCGGTAAAATCGGCCCAGACAGGACCCTGTTGCAGATCGAAAACTACGGCTGCTTTCATAATGTTATCTCCTGAAGGCAATTATGTGTAAAATGCACATAATAGATAACGGCACTATACCCGGTTAAAAAATATATGCAAGATGCACATAATAATTACGATATTACCGATTTCCACGGCGCGCTGCTCGATATCATTAGCGTGATGAACCAGCCCGTTCGCGATGAACAGCTGCTTCAGGCCGCGGATGTGCAAATCGATCAAATTCTGTTTCCACTGCTGGTGGCCATCGGACGCTACGGGCCGGTGGGTGTTGTGGAGCTGGCGGATAGTCTGGGGCGCGATTACACCACCGTCAGTCGGCAGGTAAAAAAACTGGAGGCGCAGGGACTGGCGCTCAAACAGCCTAATATCCACGATCGGCGGATCAGCGAAGTCACCTTGAGCGAGCAGGGAAAAACCGTGATTGAACGCATCGCGGTGGCGAGGACACGGCTGATGAATCAGGTACTGGCAGAGTGGAGTGAGGAAGAGGTTGAGGCGCTGTTTCGTCTGACGCGCAAATACGCCGACAGCTTGCAGCGGAAATAACCGCCCGGCACTGGCGCCAGGCGGCGGAGGCAAGTTATGCCGCTTTAGTCGCTGCCTTCAGGCTCTGCACGAATGCTTTGAGCTCGGCCAACATGGTCTGCGGATCGTTAACATTGCGCTCGATAATTTTCACGATCGCTGAACCGGAAATCGCCCCGGCAGCTCCGGCTTCAAGCGCAGCGGTCACCTGCTCCGGCGCGGAGATGCCAAAGCCCTGCAGCGGCGGTGCGGCGTTATATTCGGCCAGCTTTTCCACCAGGTGGTGCAGCGGCAGCGCGGCGCGGTTTTCCGCTCCGGTCACGCCGGCGCGTGACAGCAGGTAGGTATAGCCGCGGCCCCAGGAGGCAATCTGGCGCAGCAGGTCATCATCGGCGTTAGGCGGGCAGATGAAGATCGGCGCGATATTATGGCGCAGCGCCGCCTGGCGGAACGGGGCGGACTCTTCAATCGGGACATCGGCGACCAGCACCGAATCGACGCCCACTCGCTCGCATTGGGCATAAAATTCGTCAATACCCGGGCTGAATACCAGGTTGGCGTACATCAGCAGGCCAATCGGAATAGTCGGGTGTTTGTGGCGAATCGCCGCCAGCATTTCAAAACATTGCGCTGGATTGACACCCGCGGCAAAGGCGCGCAGGGTTGCGCCCTGAATCGTCGGGCCATCCGCCAGCGGATCGGAGAAGGGGATCCCCAGTTCCAGGGCGTCGGCACCGGCTTCAATCAGCGTATCGATGATCTTTAGCGACTGCTCAGGGTTCGGATCGCCGAGGGTGACGAAGGGAACAAACGCGCCTTCCCGGCGGGTTTTCAGTTGTGCAAACAGCGTCTCATAACGTTCCATCAGATTTCCCCTCGCGCTTTCAGAATATCGTGTACGGTGAAGATGTCTTTGTCGCCGCGACCGGACAGGTTAACCACCAGCAGCTGCTCTTTTTCCGGGTTTTCACGCATCATTTTCAGCGCATGTGCCAGAGCGTGAGAGGACTCCAGCGCCGGAATAATCCCTTCATGGCGGGAGAGCGCTTTGAAGGCCTCCAGCGCTTCGTTATCGGTGATCGACACGTAATCGGCGCGGCCGGTACTGTTGAGGAAAGCGTGCTGTGGGCCAACGGACGGGAAATCCAGACCGGCGGAAATGGAGTAGGACTCTTCAATCTGGCCGTCTGCGGTTTGCATCATCGGTGACTTCATACCGAAGTAGATGCCGACGCGACCATGCTTCAGCGGCGCGCCGTGTTCACCGGTTTCAATCCCGTGACCCGCAGGCTCGACGCCGATCAGACCGACGTTGGTTTCATCGATAAAGTCAGCAAACATACCGATAGCGTTGGATCCGCCGCCGACGCAGGCGATGACCGCATCCGGAAGACGTCCTTCTTTTTCAAGAATTTGCGCTTTGGTCTCTTCGCCAATCATGCGCTGGAATTCACGTACGATGGTCGGGAACGGGTGCGGGCCCGCCGCGGTACCGAGCATATAGTGCGCGGTCTCATAGCTGCCAGACCAGTCGCGCAGCGCTTCGTTACAGGCATCTTTCAGCGTGGCGGAACCGCTGTGCACCGGAATCACTTCGGCACCCATTAATCGCATGCGGAACACGTTCGGCGACTGGCGTTCGACGTCTTTTGCGCCCATATAGATGCGGCACTTCAGGCCGAGCAGAGCGCTGGCGAGTGCGGACGCCACGCCGTGCTGACCGGCGCCGGTTTCGGCGATAATTTCGGTTTTACCCATCCGTTTAGCCAGCAGCGCCTGACCCAGCACCTGGTTGGTTTTGTGCGCGCCGCCGTGCAGCAGATCTTCGCGCTTCAGATACAGCGTGGTGCGGGTCCCTTCGGTCAGGTTACGGCATTTAGTCAGCGCCGTTGGACGACCGGCGTAGTTTTTCAGCAGGTCGGTAAATTCCGCCTGAAAGGCAGGATCTTTCTGCGCGCTGACGAACGCTTCTTCCAGCTGGCGCAGGGCGGGCATCAGAATCTGCGGGACGTACATACCGCCAAATTCGCCAAAATAGGGATTAAGTAAAGTGCTCATTATTGCTCCTTAATATGCGCGCAGTGTTTGAAACACCGAAGCCAGTTTGCTGGGATCTTTAATACCCGGCTGCGACTCTACGCCTGAATTGAAATCGAGTCCGGCACAGCCGCTTTTCGCCGCTTCTACACAGTTATCGGCGCCCAGGCCGCCTGCCAGAATGACATTACGCAGGTCCTGGCCCTGCAGCAGCGTCCAGTCGAAACGCTGGCCGCTACCGCCCTGGCCATTATCGAAAACATACTTATCGACATGGGTGAAGTGACGTGAGGGCAGCGTGTCGCTGACGCTGAGGGCTTTCCAGATCTGCACCGACTGCGGAAGGGCCGCACGCAGGGCGTCAATATAGGTCTGATCTTCGCTGCCGTGCAGTTGAATTGCCGCCAGCTGAAGCTGTTCTGCCCGGGCGGCGACCGCCTCGACGGGCGCGTCGCGGAAGACGCCAACGTAGCACAGCGGAGCGGACTGAATAATCTCTTTCGCCTGGGCGTCGTTGACGGCGCGCGGCGAGGAGGGAACAAAAATCAGCCCGCCATAAATTGCGCCGGATTCACAGGCGATCTGTGCATCCTGAGGCCGGGTCAGGCCGCAAACTTTATTCTCGCCGAGCAGCACGCGCTTCACCGCAGCATCGAGATCCGCCTGTTCCATCAAGGCGGAACCGATCAGGAAACCGTTGGCAAAATGGCTGAGTTCGCGCACTTCGGCGTAAGTATGGATACCGGATTCGCTGATCACCGTCACATCATGATCCAGGCGCGGCGCCAGCTGGCGGGTGCGGTTCAGATCAATCGACATATCGCGCAGGTCGCGGTTGTTAATCCCGACCACTTTAGCCTTCAGCGCAATGGCGCGCTCCAGCTCCTCTTCGTTGCTGACTTCAGTCAGCACGCCCATGTTCAGGCTATGGGCCACGGCGGCCAGCTGACGGTAGCTATCGTCATCCAGCACCGACAGCATCAGCAGGCAGGCGTCGGCCTGGTAGTAGCGCGCCAGGTAGATCTGGTAAGGATCGATGGTGAAGTCCTTGCACAGAATCGGCTGCGGCGCGATGGCGCTGACGATCGGCAGAAAGTCGAAGCTGCCCTGGAAATATTTCTCGTCGCACAGGACCGAGATGGCCGAGGCATAATTTTTATAGACGCCGGCGATGGTCGACGGGTCAAAATCCTGGCGAATCAGTCCTTTCGACGGAGACGCTTTTTTGCATTCCAGAATAAACGCGGTGCGCGTACCGGCGAGCGCATCGTAAAAATTACGCTGAGTCGGGACGACGTCGTTCTGAAAACTGGCTAGCGGCTGCTGTTGTTTGCGGGCTTCTACCCAAATCGCTTTGTCGGCAACGATTTTTGCTAAAACGGTCTGCATTATTTACCCTCTTGCCGCTAATGCGGTCACTCTGTCATAGGCCGCTCCGCTGCGCAGCACGTCGATCACCCGCTGAGCGTTGGCCTTCAGGTCTTCATGCCCGTACAGGCGCATCAGCATGGCGACGTTGGCGGCGACGGCGGCTTCGTGAGCGGCTTCACCTTTACCTTGTAGCAAGCGCGTCAGAATGTCACGGTTTTCTTCCGGCGTGCCGCCGGCCAGCTGCTCCTGATGGTAAGGGGTGAGACCAAAGTCATTGGCCGTCAGCTGATAGCTTTTGATTTCCCCGTTATTCAACTCGGCGACCACCGTCGGCGCATGCAGCGACACTTCATCCATCCCGCCGCTGTGAACCACCGCAGCACGCTGGTAGCCCAGCACGCGCAGGGTTTCGGCAATCGGCAGCACCAGTTCCGGGCTGTAGACGCCAATCAGCGCCAGCGGCGGATGCGCCGGGTTAATCAGCGGCCCGAGCACGTTGAACAGCGTGCGGGTTTTCAGCTGCTGGCGAACCGGCATCGCATGGCGGAAACCGGTGTGATACTTCGGCGCAAACAGGAAGCAGACGCCCAGTTCATCCAGCGCGGTGCGAGACTTGTCGGCATTCATATCCAGGTTGATACCGAACGCCGCCAGCAGATCGGAAGAGCCCGACTTGCTCGATACGCTGCGGTTGCCGTGTTTGGCGACTTTCAGTCCGCAGGCCGCGGCCACAAAGGCGCTGGCGGTAGAAATGTTGATGCTGTTGCTGCCGTCGCCTCCGGTACCGACGATATCGGCGAACAGGTAATCCGGGCGCGGGAACGGCGCGGCGTTTTCCAGCAGGGCGGTTGCGGCGCCGGCAATCTCTTGCGGCTGTTCGCCGCGCACTTTCATGCTCACCAGCGCGGCAGCCAGCTGCTCGGGTTTCACCTCGCCACGCACCACCGCAGAGAACAGCAGGTGGCTCTCCTGCTGGCTCAGGGTTTCCGCCTGATACAGCTTCTCGAGGATCGGCTGAATCACGTTGGTCTGCTCGAGTTTCTGCAGCGCCCATGCCAGGGTCTGCTCCAGCAGACGTGCGCCCTGGGTGGTGAGAATCGACTCAGGATGGAACTGGAAGCCGCAAACGCGATCGGCATCATGACGTACCGCCATGACCATCCCGTTAAAGTTGGCGTTGATGGTCAGCCCGGCCGGAATATTGCTGCCCACCAGCGAGTGATAACGCGCCACCGGCAGCGGGTTGGTCAGTCCGGCAAACATCGCCTGGCCATCATGTTCGATGCTGGAGGCTTTGCCGTGGAGGATTTCGCCGGCCTGGCCGACGTAGCCGCCGTAAGCTTCAACAATGGCCTGATGACCGAGGCAGATACCGATGATGGGCAGTTTGCCACGCATCCGGGTCAGCAGCTCCGGCATGCAGCCCGCTTCGCTGGGAGTCCCCGGCCCCGGAGAGAGCATCAGTACCGGATTATCCATCGTACCAATACGCTCAATTAAGGTCTGTGCCGGAACCGAGTTACGGTAAATCACCACGTTATGGCCGTTCGCGCGCAGCTGGTCTGCCAGGTTATAGGTAAAAGAGTCGATATTATCGAGCAGCAGAATGTCGGCCATCAGAAAGTCTCCTTAGCGTGGTGGGCCTGAGCAATTGCGCGCAGCACCGCGCGAGCTTTATTACGGGTTTCATCCGCTTCGGACTGAGGCACCGAATCCAGAACAATACCGGCGCCGGCCTGGACGGTGGCGATGCCGTCCTGCACATAGGCAGAACGAATCACGATGCAGGTATCGAGGTCGCCGTGGGCGGTAAAGTAACCCACCGCGCCGCCGTAGCTGCCGCGGCGTTTGCCTTCGGCGGCGGCGATAAGCTGCATGGCGCGTACTTTCGGCGCGCCGCTCAGGGTGCCCATGTTCATACAGGCGCGATAAGCATGCAGGACGTCGAGGTCGCTACGCAGTTCGCCCACCACGCGGGACACCAGGTGCATCACAAAGGAGTAGCGGTCAACTTTGGTCAGGTCGGCGACGTAGCGACTGCCCGGCGTACAGATTCGCGCGAGGTCGTTACGCGCCAGGTCAACCAGCATCAGATGCTCGGAAAGCTCTTTATGGTCAGTGCGCATTTCCAGTTCGATACGGCTGTCGAGGTCGCGATCCAGCGACCCGTCGGCGCGACGACCGCGTGGGCGGGTGCCGGCAATCGGGTAGATCTCAATCTGGCGGCTGACGGCGTCATATTTCAGCGAGCTCTCTGGCGATGCGCCAAACAGAGAGAAGTCGTTATCCTGCATAAAGAACATGTACGGGCTGGGGTTGCTCTTTTTCAGGACGTCGTAGGCCGCCAGCGCCGACGGGCAGGGCAGAGAGAAGCGACGGGATGGCACCACCTGGAAGATTTCACCTGCGCGAATGGCGCGCTGCATTTTGCGTACCACCGCGCCGTACTCTTCATCGCTCTGATCGCAGTCGCAGGTCATCGATTCGACTTTAGTCACCGGCAGCGGCGCCGGCGGCTCGTTAAGCTGCTGGCGAAGCTGGGCAATCCGCTGTATCAGACGCTGTTTTTCATTTTCCAGCGGGGTGAACAGGCTCGACTGAATGCGGGTGTTTTTGGTCTGATGATCGATAACCAGCAGGGTTTCGGCCAGATAGAAGCAGTAGTCCGGACAGGCGGTGTCGCTTTCCAGCGGCGGCAGATTTTCAAAACCGGCCACCAGGTCATAGGCAAACAGGCCGCCGAAGAACATCGCTTCACGCTCGTCCGGCGGAACGGTGACCAGCTCCTGCAGCAGACGGAAGGCGTCAAAGACGGATAAAGAGCACAGGCGGGCATCTTCATCCAGCAGCGCGCTGACGGGCGGGAAGGTCAGGATCCGGCTATTGGGCTGGCGCTGATTGCCGATGCCCGAAGGCAGAGTATTATCCAGTAAATCCAGCAGGGCCGCGCCGTTAGCAGAAAGCGCCTGCAGGGTGACAGTGTCACCTAATGCGGTAATGCGCAGCGCGCTGTCAACCAGCAGCAGGCTTTTTAAATCGTCTTTGCTGTCGATGTCCGCCGATTCCAGCAGTAGCGTGGCCGGGCGGGCGCCGCACAGCTGGTGAAACAGCGCCGTGGGGTTTTCGCGATAGATGGCGTCGCTGGTGAGAAGCTCGAGTGCCGGTTTTGATGTTTGCATTATTGTTCTCGCCTTTCGGTATAATAATTTGTCCAATAAAAAGCCCGCTCATTGGCGGGCCGGGTATCTGTATGCTGAGTGCAAAACGCGATCACGCCGCCCGATATCAGGAGGTGCGCCACCAGCCGTGCAGAGTGATAAATTGCGTTTTCATCGTGATACCCCTTCATGTGAACTTGCGTACTAGTTAACTAGTCCAGAGGAATAAAGTCAACCCCTGTTTGCAGATTTTCTCCGCGAGTCGTTATGATAATGCGCTAATTTAAGTCCATGTCCAGCAGGAGTCTCTTTGAGCGACACCCATTACGCAGTGATTTACGATCTGCACAGCCACACCACCGCCTCTGACGGGCGGCTGACTCCGGAAGAACTGGTTCATCGCGCTCACCAGATGCGCGTCGGGACGCTGGCGATTACCGACCACGATACCGTGGCGGCGATTCCCGCCGCTCGCGCCGAAATCGCCCGCGCCGGCTTACCGCTCACGCTGGTGACCGGGGTGGAAATTTCAACATTGTGGGAAAACCACGAAATTCATATTGTCGGGTTGAATATTGATATTGCGCACCCGGCGCTGACCACGCTTCTGGAAGAGCAGAAGGCGCGTCGCCAGCTGCGCGCGCAGATGATCGCCGAACGGCTGGAGAAAGCGCGGATTCCAGGCGCCTGGGAGGGGGCCATGAAGCTTGCCGACGGCGGCGCGGTAACCCGCGGACATTTCGCGCGTTTCCTGGTGGAAGCCGGCTATGCCAGCAATATTGCCGACGTTTTTAAAAAATATCTCGCCCGCGGGAAAACCGGATACGTTCCGCCGCAGTGGTGTACAATAAAACAAGCGATTGATGTCATTCATCATTCTGGCGGCAAAGCGGTTATCGCCCATCCCGGGCGTTACGACCTCTCCGCCAAGTGGCTGAAACGGCTGTTGGCCCACTTCAGCGAGCAGGGTGGCGATGCGATGGAACTGGCGCAATGTCAGCAGGCGCCCCATGAACGTACGCAGCTTGCCGCGTACGCCGTGCAGTTTGGTCTTCTGGGTTCGCAAGGCTCTGATTTTCATCAGCCTTGTCCGTGGATCGAGCTGGGCCGCAAACTTTGGCTACCCGCTGGTGTGGAAGGGATCTGGCACAGCTGGGAAACGGCCGCAGAATAAAATTGAGAGGGAAGTATGAGCCAGTTTTTTTATATCCATCCGGACAACCCGCAGGCACGGTTGATTAACCAGGCGGTGGAGATTGTGCGTAAGGGTGGGGTGATCGTTTATCCCACGGATTCCGGTTACGCGCTGGGCTGTAAGATTGAAGATAAAGGTGCGATGGAGCGTATTTGCCGCATTCGTCAGCTGCCTGATGGCCACAACTTCACGCTGATGTGCCGCGACCTGTCTGAGCTGTCGACCTACGCGTTTGTCGATAACGTCGCGTTTCGCCTGATAAAAAATAACACCCCGGGCAACTACACGTTTATCCTCAAGGGGACCAAAGAGGTACCGCGTCGCCTGCTGCAGGAGAAGCGTAAGACCATCGGGATGCGCGTGCCGTCGAACCCGATAGCACAGGCGCTGCTGGAGACGCTCGGCGAGCCGATGCTGTCGACCTCGTTGATGCTGCCCGGTAGCGAATTCACCGAATCCGACCCGGAAGAGATCAAAGACCGGCTGGAGAAACTGGTGGATTTGATTATCCACGGCGGCTATCTTGGCCAGCAGCCGACCACCGTCATCGATCTGACCGAAGATGCGCCGGTGGTGCTGCGTGAAGGCGTCGGCGATGTGAAGCCATTCCTGTAAACCTCTTCTCTCCGGGCGGGACTTTCGCGACCGCCCGGCCCAGCCTCCCGCCCAATGTTTATGTGAAGATAACATTCATGTTGCGGTGGATTCTTAGCATCAACGCTATGATATTGCCAGCCTCGCTACGGTATAGCGATCCGTCTCGCGCTCACAGTCGGGTGCTTGAAGGCCGGCGTAAAAAGCCGGAAGAAGATTCACGTGCCGCTGATTGCCGAGGGGATTGAAGACGAAGCGGTGAAGCTGCAGCAGTTGGGCTGCCAGAAAGCTCAGGGAGACTATTTTCACCGGCCGGCGGAGTTCGCCAGTTTCCGCTGTGAAACGGGGGTATTTTATTATCAGAATGACGAGGGGAATGACGGAGCGAAAGAGGAAAAATCTGCCTGAAACGGCGGCGGTCAGCAGGATAAAAGAGACAATCTGGCGCATAATGGAGGCGAGGTGCCGACGATATGCAGAGATGTCGCCAGGCGATTGAAACGCGAAGAAGCATTCATTTTCAAGTTAGTGTAGAATGGCCGCCCACGTATACGGGCGCGTCCGGCTTCTGCGGAAGATAGCGACGGCCTTTGATGCAAAAAGTAGCTACAGAACAATAGGTTATAAATATTAACCTGTTGTTTTATAAAGTATACCAGACGCCTGGGAAGGCGACACCTTAAGGAAGCTCAATGAGCGAGAAATTACAGAAAGTGCTGGCCCGCGCTGGCCACGGCTCCCGCCGTGAAATTGAATCTAAAATCGAAGCTGGCCGGGTCAGCGTCGATGGTAAAGTCGCCACCCTCGGCGATCGTGTAGAAGTGGTTCCTGGTTTAAAAATTCGTATCGATGGTCATCTGATTTCGGTGAAAGAGTCCGCTGAGCAGATTTGCCGCGTCCTGGCCTATTACAAGCCGGAAGGCGAACTCTGTACGCGTAACGATCCTGAAGGTCGCCCGACGGTGTTTGACCGTTTGCCGAAACTGCGCGGCGCGCGCTGGATTGCGGTGGGGCGTCTGGACGTCAACACCTGCGGTCTGCTGCTGTTCACGACCGATGGCGAACTGGCAAACCGTCTGATGCACCCGAGCCGCGAAGTGGAACGTGAGTACGCCGTGCGTGTATTCGGTCAGGTTGATGACGACAAACTGCGTCAGCTGTCGCGCGGCGTGCAACTGGAAGATGGCCCGGCGGCGTTTAAAACGATTAAGTTTGCCGGTGGCGAAGGGATTAACCAGTGGTACAACGTCACGCTGACCGAAGGGCGCAACCGTGAAGTGCGCCGCCTGTGGGAAGCGGTTGGCGTGCAGGTCAGTCGCCTGATTCGCGTTCGCTACGGCGATATTCCGCTGCCGAAAGGCCTGCCGCGCGGTGGTTATACCGAGCTGGATCTGGCGCAAACCAACTACCTGCGTGAGCTGGTTGAGCTGCCTGCAGAAACCACCTCGAAAGTCGCGGTAGAGAAAGATCGCCGCCGTATGAAGGCGAATCAGATTCGTCGCGCGGTGAAACGCCATTCTCAGGTGGGGAACAGCAACAACCGCCGTTCGGGCGGAAGTCGTAGCAACGGCTAATCTGATTAAATCCGGCGGGCACCCGCCGGATTTCTCTGCGCTACCCTCCTTGCATGTGATTCCTTTCACACTTCTGCATAAAGACAAAAAACAGGAAACGCCCGGACAAATAACGCAAAGTACGGTTTCTGCTATCGCCATATACTGTCGACACTGATTACAAAAACAGGTAGCCAAAAAATGGATACAGCAGGAAAGTTATCGGCAAGCTATGTCGTTATCGGCGTGAAAGAGAAAATAGGTTACGGCTTTGGTGACTTTGCTTCCAATTTATCTTTCGGTTTTGTCTCTCTGTTCTTACTGTTTTTTTATACTAATATTTACGGCATCAGTGCGGTGCAGGCCAGTCTGATATTTGTTATAGCCCGGGTTATTGATGCCATTTTTAATATTCTGATCGGTTTTGCTATTGATAAAACGCACAGTCGGTATGGCAAACTACGTCCCTGGTTATTATATGGAGCAATACCTTTAGGGTTTTTAACGGTGTTGTGTTTTGTCCCCTTTGGCGGTGAGGCGAAATTTTACTTTGCGCTGATCTCTTATACGCTCTATTGCCTGGCGTATACCTCGGTCAATACCCCCTATTCGGCGCTAACTAATCGTCTGACGCAACATGAAGCTTCTCGTTCATCGCTGTCGGTATACCGGTTTGTGCTGGCGATTGTCGGTTATCTCATTGTTTCAACCACCGCTGATATGCTGATCTCGCCCTTTACGGATAAGCAATCAGGGTATGTCTTCGCGGTCTCTTGCTTTGCGCTGCTGGCAACCTTTTTGTTCCTCGCCTGTTTCGGCATGACCCGTGAACGGGTGGGCGAAGAGGAGGAGACTCCGGCGCCATCGCTGCGGGAAATGCTGCGGGCGGTGATGGGCAATGCGCCGCTGCTTAATTTATCGCTGTTCACCGTGTTCTTCTATATTGCCTATACCGTGTGGATGGCGATTGCGATCTATTTTATTAAGTACATTATCGGTAGTGAAGGCTATACCGCCACCTTTTTCCTGATTCAGTCAGGGGCCTATATTGTCGGTACCGTTATTTCAGAAAAAGCGATAGCGCTGATGGGCAAAAAGAGAATGACGCTGGTGGCACTGCTGATCGGTACGTTGGGGGTGCTGATGCAATATTTTGTTGCCGGGCATAACCTGTGGCTGATTATGACCGGGGTGTGTCTCTACAGTATTACGCTGGGGATGGGATTTGTCGCTATGTGGTCAATGATTGCAGATACCGTGGAATATGCCGAGTGGCATCATGGTGTGCGTACAGAAGGCGCAATTTATGGTTTTTTCAACTTTATTACCAAAATTGCGATGGCGATCGGCGGCGGCTGTGCGGGCTGGATGCTGGACTACTATCAATATGATGCCGGCAATATTAGCGCCAGCGCAATTAACGGGATTAATATTCTGATGACGTTATTCCCAGGCGCAATGTTTGCCATCAGCGCGATATTTGTCGGATGTTACTCGCTGGATGAAAAAACGTATCGCGAGATTGTTCAGAAAATTAGCCTGCGTAAACAGAATGCGCTTTAACCTCAGGGAGCCAGAGATGAATACCGAATTGAATACCCTTATCGCGGCGATGACCGCAGAAGAGAAAGTTGCGCTGTTGACCGGGAGCGGGCTGTGGCGGACGGCATCCCTGCCACAGCACGGCATCGCTGATATCGTGATGACCGACGGTACCTACGGCGTGCGCTACAGCAGCGCGCAGATCGACGGCGACGAAAAATGGAGTATGGACGACTTTATCTCGGTGATCACGCAGACCGCCGACCGGGTCAACGGGGAAGAACCCGCGGCAAAGGGCGGCAGCGAAGCGCTGTTCAGTTCGTCGTTGCCGGCGACCTGTTTTCCCAACGGATCCAGCCTGGCCTGCTGCTGGGACGTCGATCTAGTGTATCAGATGGGGCAGGCGCTGGGGCGTGAATGCCAGCAAATGGGCGTAGGGATTCTGCTGGGGCCGGGAATCAATATTCGCCGTACGCCGCTGGCCGGACGAGGCTACGAATACTATGCTGAGGACCCGGTAGTCAGCGGGGATATTGCCGCAGCGCTAATCAACGGTCTGCAGCAGGAAGGGGTTGGCGCCAGTCTGAAACACTTTGCGGCGAATAATTCCGAATACCGGCGCACCGAAATGGATTCGATCATCGACGAACGGGCGTTACGCGAAATCTATCTGGCCGGTTTTCAGCGGGCCATCGCCAAATCCCGTCCGTGGACGGTGATGTCCTCTTATAACCGGCTTAATGGCGTGCAGACATCGCAGGATCCTTTTTTACTCACTCAGGTATTACGCGATGAGTGGGGCTACGATGGAGTGGTGATGTCCGACTGGTATGGCATTAAGGACCGGCCGGCATCCCTGCTGGCGGGGAACGATCTGGCCATGCCGGAAACCCGCCGCGATAAGCAGACGCTGATGGCGGCGATTCACGCCGGTGAAGTGCCGATGGCGGTAGTCGATCGCGCCTGTCTGCGGATGTTGACGCTGCTGGATAAGGTTCAGCGCCATCGTCGTCCGCAGACGCAGGCCGATTTCCCGGCGCATCACGCGCTGGCGCAGCAGCTGGCGGCGGAATCTATCGTTCTGCTGAAGAATGACGATAACCTGCTGCCGCTGCGGGCGGAATGTACCCGCCGGATTGCCGTTCTCGGCAAACCGGCGCAGGAGCCGGTGATTCAAGGATCGGGCTGCGCGACCACGGTACCCTGGCTGCTGGATCGCCCGCTCGATGAAATTTTTGACCTCGCCGGGGATGAGTTCAGCGTCTCCTGGGCCATTGGCGCCCCGGACGACCTGCGCAGCGATCCGCAGGCGCTGGCAGAAGCGCGAGCGGTGGCTCAGGCGGCGGACGTGGCGATTATCTTTGTCAGTACCGCCGTCGGCGAAGACGGTGAAAACGGCGATCGTCAGGATCTGAATATTCTGGCGGTACATGAGCAGCTGATTCGGGAAGTGGCAACGGTTCAACCCAATATCGTGGTGGTGCTGGCGAACAGCGATGCGGTGGTGATGCCCTGGCTTTCCGAATGTAAAGCGCTGCTGGAAACCTTCTTCGCCGGGCAGGGGATGGGCCGCGCCGTGGCCGAGATTCTGTTCGGTAAACGTAATCCCTGCGGCAAGCTCACGGTCACCGTACCTGAGACCCTTGAAGAGACGCCCGCCTGGCTGCATTATCCCGGGGAAAACCTGCGTCATCATTACGGAGAAGGGCTGTTTGTCGGCTATCGCTATTATGATAAACGCCGCATGACGCCGCGGTTTCCGTTTGGGTTCGGCCTGAGCTACACCCGCTTTGCCTGGCGCGATATCCAGCTTTCGGCGTCGCGCGTCGGGCCCGATGAGACCCTCACCGTCTCTTTCGAACTGACCAACTGCGGCGAGTGCGAAGGCAAAGAGATTGTGCAGCTGTACGTCAGCGCGCCGGTCGGGGAGTTGATTCGTGAAGAGCAGGCGCTGAAAGGGTTCTGTAAAGTGTCGCTCGCTGCCGGAGAAACTCGCCGCGTCACGCTCCAGCTGCCTGTCGCTGAGCTTGCCTGCTATCATCCCGGGCTGGCGGATTGGGTGGTAACGCCCGGGCGCTGGCAGATTCGCCTGGGGAGCTCCTCTCGCGATCTGGCGCTGAGTGCCCAGGTCGAGGTGGACTGTCCGCCGCGCTATGTTCCGCTAAGTGATGATAACTCGTTGCAGCAGTTAATCCAGCAGCCGGAGGCGTTCGCGCGGGTGGTGGCGCTGATTGCCCGTAAGAGCCAGCGGCCGCCGGCGCAAATCCGCGAACGGCTGATCCAACTGGCGCCGGACCTGTTCTGCGGGCTGCTGATCGCGCTGACCGAGTTTTTAGCGCTTGATATTGACCGCGATGAGCTGAATGCCGCGCTTAAAGGGACGGAATAATCGTCCCGCGACAGGAGATGATGCGTGTTTCCATTTTCCGTGACACATCCACGTTCGGCGACAGAGACCGGGCGGCATACGGCGAACAGCGGCTATGAGCTGATTGCCTTTGATGCTGAAAAGCTCAATGTTTTTGCGGCCGAGGTACGCTACTGCGAACCTCACTGGCACCCGGCACCAGAGCTTATCACCGTTCTGAGCGGGCGGTTTTCTATTGTCGTCGGCCAGCAAAGCGTGGAGATGGTTGAGGGAGACATGCTCTACATCAACGCCGAGGCGGTGCACTCGCTGCGTGCGGAAGTGGCGGGGAGTTCGCTGGTGACCGTCCAGTTTTCCCCCGGTTTGTTCGATGAGCTGCACCCGGCGCCGGTTCTGACCTGGTGTACCCGGGGGCGCAGCCAGAGCGCGGCAGACCGACAGGTCCTGCAGTGCCTTTGCGACCTGCTCGCTCAGCTGATTGATAACCGCGCGCCGTTCCAGCGTATCGCGATGACCTATTTGCTGCTCGATGCGCTGGTACAGGCCGGAGAACCGGCCACCCAGGTGGAGAGTTCACTGCGCGAAGAGGCGATGATCAAGAAAGGGATCGATTTTATTAATCAGCACTTCGACCAGCCGCTGACCCTGAGCGAGGTAGCGAATCATAGCGGTATGAGCTATTCGTGGTTTTCGCGCCTGTTCAAAAAGGTCAGCCGGCATAATTTCAAAGAGTATCTCACCCTGGTCCGGCTGAATAAGGCGAGAACGCTACTGCGCGATACCCGCACGCCAATTACCGAAATCAGCCACAGCTGCGGCTTCCAGGAACATAAGTACCTGATTGCCGCCTTCAATAAATACTGTGGTCTGACGCCGACGGAATACCGTAAGCGCTTTGTTTCGCGGCAGAACATGATTGAAAGCGCGCTGGCGTTGGGAGAGGACTGCCTGTGTCTGCCGCTGAATCATGCGCTGCTGGCGCGGCTGACGCTTAGTAATCAATCCCCATCTGGGCTTTGATACCGGCATCGAATGCGTGCTTAACCGGCCGCAGTTCGCTGACGGTATCGGCCAGCTCGATGATCTCCCGGTGGCAGCCGCGCCCGGTGATAATCACCGTCTGCTGTAGCGGGCGATTGCGCAGTGCGGTGAGAACCGTCTCGAGCGGCAAATAGTCGTACGCCACCATATAAGTCAGCTCATCCAGCAGCACCATATCCAGGGATTCGTCGGCCAGCATCCGCTGCGCGTGCTGCCAGACGGCAAGGCAGGCCGCCGTATCGCTTTCACGATCCTGGGTATTCCAGGTAAATCCGGTGGCCATCACCTGAAACTCGACGCCGTGCGGCTCCAGCAGGTTACGCTCGCCGTTGGGCCAGGTGCCTTTGATAAACTGGATGACGCCCGCTTTTTTCCCATGTCCGATAGCGCGGGTGACGGTACCAAAACCGGCCGTCGTTTTGCCTTTTCCGTTACCGGTGAACACGATAACAATACCGCGTTCTTCCTGCGCTGCCGCCACGCGGGCATCAACTTTGTCTTTTACCCGCTGCTGGCGTTCACGGTAGCGTTCATCACTCATTGTGCAATTCCTGGTTTACGCCCTGGCTGGGCATCGAAGGTCATTCCCGTCTTGCGACGGCTGTCATCGCCCATCAGCCATAAATAAACCGGCATAATATCGGCGGGGGTTTTGAGCTTTTGCGGATCTTCCGTCGGGAAAGCGTTAGCGCGCATTTTGGTGCGCGTTCCGCCTGGATTGATACAGTTAACCCGCAGATGACGGCTCTGGTACTCTTCGGCCAGCACCTGCATCATCCCTTCCGTGGCAAACTTGGAGGCCGCATAGGCGCCCCAGTTGGCGCGTCCCTGGCGGCCGACGCTGGAAGAGGTGAAGACCAGCGACCCCGACTCCGACTTGAGTAATAAAGGAAGCAGTGCCTGGGTCAGCATAAAGGTGCCGTTGACGTTGACCTGCATCACCTGCTGCCAGACTTCCGGCTTTTGCCGATCCATCGGACAGACATCGCCGAGCAAACCGGCATTGTGCAGTACGCCATCGAGGCGCGGGTAGTGGACGCCGATCTGCTGCGCCAGCTGCTGGCACTCCTGCGGCGTGCAGGTTAACAGATCCAGCGTGAACCAACGTGCCGGAAGCCCGCCGGCCTGGTCTATTTCTTGCGCCACGCTGCGCAGTTTCTCTTCGTTACGACCGACCAGCACCACGCTTGCGCTGTAGCGGGAATAGGTCAATGCGGCTTCGCGGCCAATACCGTCGCTGGCGCCGGTCACCAGGATAATGCGATCTTTTAATAAATGATGCTGCGGTTGATAGTGCACGGCGACTCCTTAGGCAATCTGCTGACGATCGCGCGTTGTATTCGGTCTCATACTTTTGCGTTTTATGCCTGAAACAGCCGGGCATTGCAATCAGCGAAAGGGAAACTCTTTGCGGAATGAACATCTTGCAACGATTTCATCGTCGCTGAAAAAAACGGGAAGGGGCCTCGCGCACCACACAAAGCGCAGAGACTTCGTCACGCAGGCTGATGTACACTGTGCTTCAACGTCAGTGGTTTGCACAAGGTGAATACGTGGAATTACTTGCTCAATATGGCCTGTTTTTGGCCAAAATCGCGACCGTTGTCGTCGCCATTGCGGTTATTACCGCCCTCATCGTTAACCTGACCCAGCGGAAGAAACAGCGCGGGGAACTGCGGGTAACCAATCTCAGCGAGCAATACAAAGAGATGCGGGAAGAGCTGGCGGTTGCGCTGCTTGATGGTCCGCAGCAAAAGGTGTGGCACAAAGCGCAAAAGAAAAAGCACAAGCAGGAGGCGAAAGCGGCCAGGGCGCGGGCTAAGCTCGGGTCTACGGAGCCAAACAGCAAGCCGCGTGCCTGGGTGCTGGATTTCAAAGGCAGTATGGACGCCCACGAAGTCGCCAGCCTGCGCGAAGAGATCACCGCGGTTCTGGCGGCGGTAAAACCGCGCGATCAGGTAATCCTCCGTCTGGAAAGCCCCGGCGGTGTGGTTCACGGCTACGGCCTCGCGGCATCACAGCTGCAGCGGCTGCGTGATAAGCAAATTCCCTTAACCGTAGCGGTGGATAAAGTCGCGGCCAGCGGCGGTTACATGATGGCCTGCGTGGCGAACAAAATAGTGGCTGCGCCGTTCGCCATCCTGGGCTCTATCGGCGTGGTTGCGCAGATCCCTAACCTGCATCGCTTCCTGAAGAACAAAGATATCGATATCGAACTGCATACCGCCGGGCAGTACAAACGCACCTTAACGATGCTGGGTGAGAATACTGACGAAGGCCGGCGTAAGTTCCGTGAAGACCTGAATGAGACTCACCAGTTGTTCAAAGATTTTGTCCACGAGATGCGGCCGTCGCTGGATATTGAGGCCGTTGCAACCGGTGAACACTGGTACGGAGTTCAGGCGCTGGAGAAAGGGCTGGTGGACCTGGTGGAAACCAGTGACGAACTGCTTCTGGGGCTGATCGACAATCACGATGTGATCGGCGTTCGTTACCAGCAGCGTAAAAAAATGCTCGACCGTTTTACCGGCAGCGCCGCCGAAAGCGCCGACCGTCTGCTGCTACGCTGGTGGCAGCGAGGGGAAAAGCCGCTGATGTAATCAGCGTACGTGAACAAAACAACGCGAGGCAACTGCCTCGCGTTGGCGTTTTATGCCCGATAAATAATTGATGCCCGCTAAATAATAAGAGGGCTTAATCGGTCAGATGGTATTTCTCTGACAGCGCGTGCGCGAGGTATTTGAACATATTGAATACCGCCGTACTCTTCGCCGTTGGCAGGCCTTGCTCATCAAGATAAAACTCGCCGCTGAATACCAGCACGCCGTTACGCTGAGCGACGTCGGTAGCTTCGATCCCGGCTAGCGTATCTTCATGTTCACGAATGAGTTTGTTGGCTATTTCAAGCAGCGACTGGCGATCGATAGGTTGGGTTGTACCTTGCATAAGTGACTCCTGTGATTCTTCGTCCGCTAGTTTACGCCGCGCGGCGAGATGGGGCAAATTTTCCATTCAGAGTACAGGGTTAATGGCAAAGCTCTAAGAAACATGACTTTACTGGCGGGATTTGCTTTTGCATGCTAATAAAGTTGCGTAACGAATTTTATCAGGTACAGTGTGACGCTTTCGGCGATCTGGCAACAGATTTGCTTGACATTCGGCCAAAAATTCTTCGTGCTATGTCACCTGACGAGCAAAAGTCAGTAAACTCAGCTATCTGGTTTTATGGATGTGAAACTGGACGTGCAAAGGGTTGATATCCATCGACGGCGTCGCAACATTTGACGTACGTCGTCAGCGGATGGTGAATCAAAATGTGCGATGTATTCCTGGATGAATCAAATTAGGTAAAGGTGAATATGGGTAAAGCTCTCGTTATCGTTGAGTCCCCGGCAAAAGCCAAAACGATCAATAAGTATCTGGGTAATGACTACGTGGTGAAATCCAGCGTGGGTCATATCCGCGATTTGCCGACCAGTGGCTCAGCTTCCAAAAAGAGCGCCGACTCTACCTCCACCAAAGGGGCTAAAAAGCCTAAAAAGGATGAACGTAGCGCTCTGGTCAATCGTATGGGTGTAGACCCATGGCATGACTGGGATGCTCAGTATGAAGTACTTCCGGGTAAAGAAAAGGTAGTTTCAGAACTCAAACAGTTGGCGGAAAAAGCCGACCACATCTATCTCGCAACCGACCTTGACCGCGAAGGGGAAGCTATTGCATGGCACCTGCGGGAAGTGATCGGTGGAGATGAAAAACGCTATAGCCGCGTGGTGTTCAACGAAATCACCAAAAATGCGATCCGTCAGGCTTTTGACAAGCCGGGCGAGCTGAATATCGATCGTGTTAACGCCCAGCAGGCGCGTCGCTTTATGGACCGCGTCGTGGGCTACATGGTTTCCCCGCTGCTGTGGAAAAAAATTGCCCGCGGTCTGTCCGCAGGCCGCGTTCAGTCGGTTGCCGTACGCCTGGTCGTGGAACGTGAACGCGAAATTAAAGCGTTCGTGCCGGAAGAGTTCTGGGAAATCGACGCCAGCACTACCACGCCGGGCGGCGATGCTCTGCCGCTGCAGGTGACGCATAAGCACGACAAGCCGTTCCGTCCGGTAAACCGCGATGAAACTATGGCTGCCGTTGCGCTGCTGGAGAAAGCCAGCTACAGCGTGCTGGAGCGTGAAGACAAACCGACCAGCAGCAAGCCTGGCGCGCCGTTTATTACCTCGACCTTGCAGCAGGCAGCCAGCACTCGCCTGGGCTTTGGGGTGAAGAAAACCATGATGATGGCGCAGCGCCTCTATGAGGCCGGCTACATCACCTATATGCGTACCGATTCAACGAACCTGAGCCAGGATGCGCTGAGCATGGTTCGCGGCTATATCGGCGATAACTTTGGCAAAAAATATCTGCCAGAGAACGCCAACCAGTACGCCAGCAAAGAAAACTCACAGGAAGCGCACGAAGCGATTCGTCCTTCTGACGTGAACGTGATGGCCGAAGATCTTAAAGGGATGGAAGCCGACGCGCTGAAACTGTATCAGCTGATCTGGCGCCAGTTCGTCGCCTGTCAGATGACGCCGGCGCAGTACGATTCCACCACGCTGACCGTCAAAGCCGGCGACTTTAAACTCAAAGCGCGCGGCCGTACCCTGCGGTTTGACGGCTGGACCAAAGTGATGCCGGCGCTGCGTAAAGGCGATGAAGATCGGACGTTACCGGTCGTCAACCAGGGCGAGAGCCTGAGCCTGGTCGAACTGACTCCGGCACAGCACTTTACCAAACCGCCTGCGCGCTTTAGCGAAGCCTCGCTGGTCAAAGAGCTGGAAAAACGGGGTATCGGCCGGCCGTCTACCTATGCGTCGATCATTTCGACCATTCAGGATCGCGGCTACGTGCGGGTGGAAAACCGCCGCTTCTACGCCGAGAAAATGGGTGAGATTGTCACCGATCGCCTGGAAGAGAACTTCCGCGATCTGATGAACTACGATTTTACCGCGCAAATGGAAGATCGCCTCGATCAGGTGGCGAATCATCAGGCCGAGTGGCGTCAGGTACTGGACCACTTCTTCGGTGACTTCACGACTCAGCTGGAAACGGCGGAGAAGGATCCGGAAGAGGGCGGCATGCAGCCGAACCCGATGGTGCTGACCAGCATCGACTGTCCGACCTGCGGTCGCCAGATGGGGATTCGCACGGCCAGCACCGGGGTATTCCTGGGCTGTTCAGGCTATGCGCTGCCGCCGAAAGAACGCTGCAAGACCACCATTAACCTGGTGCCGGAAAACGAAGTGCTCAACGTGCTGGAAGGCGACGATGCCGAAACCAACGCGCTGCGTGCCAAGCGTCGTTGCCAGAAGTGCGGCACGGCGATGGACAGCTACCTTATCGATCCTAAGCGCAAGCTGCACGTATGTGGTAACAACCCGACCTGCGACGGCTATGAGATCGAAGAGGGCGAGTTCCGCATCAAGGGTTACGACGGCCCGGTGGTTGAGTGTGAAAAATGTGGTTCTGAAATGCACCTGAAAATGGGGCGTTTTGGTAAGTACATGGCCTGCACCAACGACGAATGTAAGAATACGCGCAAAATTCTGCGTAACGGCGAAGTCGCTCCGCCGAAGGAAGATCCGGTTCCGTTACCGGAGCTGCCGTGTGAGAAGTCGGACGCCTTTTTCGTCCTGCGTGATGGTGCGGCAGGTGTTTTCCTTGCGGCAAACACCTTCCCGAAATCGCGTGAAACTCGTGCGCCGCTGGTGGAAGAGCTGTACCGCTTCCGCGATCGCCTGCCGGAGAAACTGCGTTATCTGGCCGACGCGCCGCAGCAGGATCCCGAGGGTAACAAAACGCTGGTGCGTTTTAGCCGTAAAACGAAGCAGCAGTACGTCGCGTCAGAGAAAGATGGCAAAGCGACCGGTTGGTCCGCCTTCTATATCGACGGTAAATGGACTGAAGCGAAGAAGTAAGCGTAGTACTCTCTGTGAAGGGCCGCGATGCGGCCCTTTTTCTCACTGATTTCCCTGCCTTATTCGCCATTCTTTGACGCCGGACGGCGGCCTTATAACCAGCTTATTATTTTTCGTTAGTATCTATACACTGTAGATATAAATGATATAGTGGTTATAGCTAATCTCTTTTTTATTATTAAATCGTCTTATACATCATCGTGTTCAGGATGCTTTGTGGCGCCATAACGGCGAGTCGCAGGGACGGCAAACGCGCAGCTTGCCGACAGGCGGCCTGAACGTAAAATGTATGAACGAATTCATTTTACGCGTTAACGGATATCAGCCATGAAACTACAGCAGCTCCGCTACATCGTTGAGGTTGTTAATCATAATCTGAATGTCTCCTCGACTGCCGAAGGCCTGTATACCTCACAGCCCGGTATCAGCAAGCAGGTACGCATGCTGGAAGATGAGCTCGGTATTCAGATTTTCGCCCGCAGCGGCAAACATTTAACTCAGGTGACGCCGGCGGGCCAGGAGATCATCCGCATCGCCCGCGAAGTCCTGTCGAAGGTCGATGCGATTAAGTCGGTCGCAGGGGAACATACCTGGCCCGACAAAGGCTCGCTGTATGTGGCCACCACCCATACTCAGGCCCGCTATGCGCTGCCCGGGGTGATAAAAGGTTTTATTGAGCGCTACCCGCGCGTCTCTTTGCATATGCATCAGGGATCGCCGACGCAAATTGCGGAAGCCGTGTCAAAGGGGAATGCTGATTTCGCCATCGCCACCGAAGCGCTGCATCTCTATGATGATCTGGTCATGCTGCCGTGCTATCACTGGAACCGCTCGATTGTCGTGACGCCTGAACATCCGCTAGCCTCCCGTGGTTCGGTGACGATTGAAGAGCTGGCGCAGTACCCGCTGGTCACCTATACCTTTGGCTTTACCGGCCGCTCCGAGCTGGATACCGCCTTTAACCGCGCCGGGCTGACGCCGCGTATCGTCTTCACCGCCACCGATGCTGACGTTATCAAAACCTACGTCCGTCTTGGCCTTGGCGTTGGGGTTATTGCCAGCATGGCGGTGGATCCGGTCTCCGATCCTGACCTGGTGAAACTTGATGCTAACGGTATTTTCAGCCACAGCACCACGAAGATAGGTTTCCGCCGTAGCACCTTCCTTCGCAGCTATATGTATGATTTTATTCAGCGTTTTGCGCCGCATTTGACGCGAGATGTGGTGGATACCGCGGTGGCTTTGCGTTCGAATGAAGATATTGAGGCAATGTTCAAAGATATTAAACTACCGGAAAAGTGATTCAACCAACAATCTGGCATCCCTGTCGGGGATGCCAATACTTATAATGGCCCCGAATTAAATTTGTAAACCTCGCCTGAATCACAAAAATCGTTATTTCTATTAACACGATTGCAAATATACCCGCTCCGATCAAAATAATAGTTAAAGATAATATCCAGAGGGAAGAATTCACTGGATTAATTCATTAGCTATAATTAAGCTTTAACTGTACCTGATAATTTTAGCGATTGGTGGTGATAAAATGATTAGTGATATCGATTATATGAAGTTGGCGATGTCACAGGAAAGTGACAAAACGGAGATTGATCCTGTGTTGAGGAGCCGCGCCTGGAGTGCCGTGCTCGTTGGGCTGGCGATGTTCTGGAGTATCATCGCGCTCGTAGTCTGTAACGTTTGGATCATCAGCTGAGCGTACATTTTCTGGATGGCTGTATGTGTCATTTTTATGACGGCGAAATCGTGAGAAATTATTTAAGCTAATAACCCGCGGTGACAAGGAGGATATATTTCGCGACACTTTGTGTATAAACAAACATCCCTTCCTGTGAACTAATCGTCAATTAACTGGCGATTAGTTCTTTCTGTACTCATGTACTCGTACAGTTATCCTGCTGCCAGTTCCCCTCTATCAAATTCATTCGATATTTTCTCGTATAATCATTCAGATTTTTTGCTTTAAAACATTTAACCGATTTTAGCAATTTGGGTTGTTATCAAAGTGTTATGCCTGGTATGTGTTATCTTTAATATTAACCCTGAGGAGGATCAGGGCATGCCATCCCTGTGATAAAGGAGGAGCTATGTCGTCAACCCTACGAGCAGCCAGTAAGGATACGCTACAGGTCAAAGATAAAACCTACCACTACTACAGCTTACCGCTGGCCGCTAAAGAACTGGGCGATCTGACCCGTTTGCCCAAATCGCTTAAAGTCCTGCTGGAGAATCTGCTGCGCTGGCAGGACGGTGACTCGGTCACCGCCGAAGATATTCATGCGCTGGCAGGCTGGCTTGAACATGCTCATGCTGACCGGGAAATTGCCTATCGTCCGGCGCGCGTGCTGATGCAGGATTTTACCGGCGTGCCCGCGGTGGTGGATCTTGCGGCAATGCGTGAGGCGGTCAAACGGCTGGGAGGCGATACGGCGAAGGTTAACCCGCTGTCGCCGGTGGACCTGGTTATCGACCATTCGGTCACCGTCGATCGCTTCGGCAATGACGATGCGTTTGAGGAAAACGTGCGCCTTGAGATGGAACGTAACCACGAGCGCTACGTTTTCCTGCGCTGGGGACAGCAGGCGTTCAGCCGCTTCAGCGTCGTGCCGCCGGGTACCGGTATTTGCCACCAGGTTAACCTCGAATACCTTGGCAAAGCGGTCTGGAGTGAAGAGCAAAACGGCGAATGGGTTGCCTGGCCCGACACGCTGGTCGGTACCGATTCGCATACCACGATGATCAACGGCCTGGGCGTACTGGGCTGGGGCGTCGGCGGCATTGAGGCGGAAGCCGCGATGCTGGGCCAGCCGGTCTCGATGCTGATCCCGGATGTGGTGGGCTTTAAACTGAGCGGTAAACTCCGCGAAGGCATTACCGCCACCGATCTCGTGCTCACCGTCACCCAGATGCTGCGGCAGCACGGCGTCGTGGGTAAGTTTGTTGAGTTTTACGGCGATGGCCTGGATTCGCTCCCGCTGGCCGACCGCGCGACCATCGCCAACATGTCGCCTGAGTACGGTGCTACCTGCGGCTTCTTCCCGATTGATGCGGTAACCCTCAGCTATATGCGTCTGAGCGGCCGCAGCGATGAACAGGTGGCGCTGGTGGAGGCCTATGCCAAAGCGCAGGGAATGTGGCGTCAGACGGGCGATGAGCCGGTCTTTACCAGTACGCTGGCGTTAGATATGGGAACTGTCGAAGCGAGTCTCGCCGGGCCAAAACGGCCGCAGGATCGCGTTGCGCTGGGGGATGTCCCGAAAGCCTTTGCCGCCAGCAGCGAGCTGGAGGTCAACCTGACGCAAAAACAGCGCCAGCCGGTCGACTATACGCTGAACGGGCATCGCTATTCGCTACCCGACGGCGCGGTGGCGATTGCCGCCATCACCTCCTGCACCAACACCTCTAACCCCAGCGTGCTCATGGCCGCCGGTCTGCTGGCCAAAAAAGCGGTTGAGCTGGGCCTGAAGCCGCAACCGTGGGTCAAAGCCTCTCTGGCGCCAGGATCTAAAGTGGTGTCCGATTATCTGGCCCACGCCGGGCTGACGCCGTATCTCGATGCGCTGGGGTTCAACCTGGTCGGGTACGGGTGTACCACCTGTATCGGTAACTCCGGCCCGCTGCCGGAACCGATCGAAGAGGCGATCAAGAAAGGGGATTTAACCGTCGGCGCGGTGCTGTCCGGTAACCGTAACTTCGAAGGGCGTATTCATCCGCTGGTGAAAACCAACTGGCTGGCATCACCGCCGCTGGTGGTGGCCTACGCCCTGGCCGGGAACATGAACGTCAATCTGACCCGCGATCCGCTTGGCACCGGCAAAAATGGTCAGCCGGTCTATCTGAAGGATATCTGGCCGAGCGGTCTTGAGATCGCCCAGGCGGTTGAGCAGGTCACGACCGAGATGTTCCACAAAGAGTACGCGGAGGTATTTGAAGGAACGCCTGAATGGAAAGCCATTCACGTCGATCGCTCCGATACTTACGACTGGCAGGAGGATTCGACCTATATCCGTCTGTCGCCATTCTTTGACCAGATGGAGGTTCAGCCTGAGCCGGTGGAAGATATTCACGGCGCGCGTATTCTGGCGATGCTCGGCGATTCGGTCACCACGGACCACATCTCTCCGGCCGGGAGTATCAAGCAGGACAGCCCGGCCGGACGCTATTTGCAGGAACACGGCGTCGCGCGCGCTGATTTTAACTCCTACGGTTCCCGCCGCGGCAACCATGAAGTGATGATGCGCGGGACCTTTGCCAACATCCGTATTCGCAACGAAATGGTGCCGGGCGTGGAAGGTGGGATGACCCGGCATCTGCCGGGCAGCGAGCCGATAGCGATTTATGACGCGGCAATGCGCTATAAAAATGAGGGGATCCCGCTGGCGGTGGTGGCCGGGAAAGAGTACGGATCAGGCTCCAGCCGCGACTGGGCGGCGAAAGGCCCGCGGTTGCTGGGCGTGCGGGTGGTGATCGCCGAATCATTCGAGCGTATCCACCGTTCCAACCTGATCGGGATGGGGATCCTGCCGCTGGAGTTTCCGCAGGGCGTCACGCGTAAAACGCTGGGGCTGAACGGGGAAGAGCGGATAGATATCAGCAACCTGCAGGCCTTGCAGCCTGGCGCAACGGTTGCGGTGACCCTGACGCGGGCGGACGGTAAACAAGAGGTGATCCTCTGCCGTTGTCGCATCGATACCGCCACCGAACTGACCTACTATCAGAATGACGGTATTCTGCATTATGTGATCCGCAACATGCTGTAAAAAAAAGGGCCAGCAAGCGCTGGCCCTTCATTTTTCTGCCGATTTATTTATTCAACAGATGCCCCATTTTGGCGGCCTTGGTGTCCAGATAGTGGGCGTTTTTCGGGTTGCGCCCGACAATCAGCGGCACGCGCTCAACGATATTAATCCCGGCTTCGCTGAGAATTTCCACTTTTTTCGGGTTGTTGGTCAGCAGACGCACCTGGTCGACGTGGAGCAGTTTGAACATATCTGCGCACAGCGTAAAGTCGCGCTCGTCTGCCGCAAAGCCCAGCTGATGGTTGGCTTCCACGGTGTCATAGCCCTGGTCCTGCAAGGCATAGGCGCGAATTTTATTCAGCAGGCCAATGTTGCGGCCTTCCTGACGATGGTACAACAGGATACCGCGCCCCTCTTCGGCAATATGCGACAGCGCCGCTTCGAGCTGAAAACCGCAATCACAACGCAGACTAAAAAGGGCGTCGCCCGTTAAGCACTCAGAATGTACGCGTGCAAGGACGGGGGACTGGCCCGAAATGTCGCCGAAGACCAGCGCGACATGATCCTGCCCGGTTGCCAGTTCTTCAAATCCCACCATCAGGAAATCGCCCCAGGGGGTTGGCAGTTTGGCTTCTGCCACACGTTTAAGCTGCATGTGATTCTCCAGATTCTGTCAGCACCTGAATGTGCTTTCTGTTTGGCGCTATTTTGCCACAGTGGCGCGACGTTCTCCTAATTACGCACGGCTGCCTGCGCGTAAAGCGCACAAACGTACCACTTTCCGTTATGATAGTCGGAAGAAGAGATAAGGAGATAAGATGCTGTCGATCGCCAGACGAACCGCCATCGGTGCGGCATTGCTTATGATTATGCCCGGGGTGGTGTGGGTATCCGGCTGGAAGTGGCAGCCAGACCTTCCGCAAGCATGGTTAAAACTGCTCTACTGGGTGACTGAAAGCGTGACCCAGCCGTGGGGCATCATCACCCATACGGTTTTATGCGGCTGGTTTCTGTGGTGTCTGCGTTTTCGTCTGCGCGCCGCCGTGATGCTGTTTGTGATTCTGGGGGCGGCGATTCTGCTGGGGCAGGGCATAAAGTCCTGGATCAAAGAGCAGGTTCAGGAGCCGCGTCCTTTTGTGGTTTGGCTGGAAAAGAGCCGGCAGGTGCCTGTCGATCAATTCTACGCGTTAAAACGCAAAGAACGCGCTAAACTGGTGCATGAGCAGCTGGCGCAAGAGCAGGATATTCCTCGCTTCCTGCGCAAGCACTGGCAGAAAGAGACCGGTTTTGCTTTTCCGTCCGGGCACACGATGTTTGCAGCCAGCTGGGCATTGCTGGGTGTCGGACTGCTGTGGCCGCGGCGACGCTGGGTCACCATCGCCGCGCTGCTGACGTGGGCGACGGCCGTGATGGGCAGCCGGCTGGCGCTTGGCATGCACTGGCCGCAAGATTTGCTGGTCGCCACGCTTATCTCCTGGCTGCTGGTGACGCTGGCCACCTGGCTCACCCAGCGGCTGTGCGGCCCGCTGACGCCGCCGGGAGAAGAGGCGCAGGAGATTAAGACACGGACGATAAATCAGGGATAACGTTGATTTTCGCGCCTGACGGACGCATATCCTGACAGGGTGTCATGCTTTTCCATTTCACCGCTGCAGCGAAAATGATACTTTATAGGGCTGAACGCGGGATTTTTTCGCTCAACCCACAAAACGGGAAGTAGTGTGAAATATTTACTGATTTTCTTACTGGTATTAGCCATCTTCGTCATCTCCGTGACGTTAGGTGCACAGAATGATCAACTGGTCACGTTCAACTATTTGCTCGCGCAGGGTGAATTCCGTATTTCGACGTTGCTGGCAGTGCTCTTTGCCGCAGGGTTTGCTATTGGCTGGCTGATTTGCGGCCTTTTCTGGCTGCGGGTTCGCGTTTCTCTGGTTCGCGCTGAACGTAAAATAAAGCGTCTTGAACATCAGATTGCGCCAACCAACGCCGCGCCGGCCGACGCAGGTGTTCCTGCGGTGAAGGAATAATCATTTATGCTGGAGTTGTTGTTTCTGCTTTTGCCCGTTGCCGCTGCTTACGGATGGTATATGGGGCGCAGAAGTGCACAACAGTCCAAACAGGACGACGCTAACCGCCTGTCGCGTGACTACGTGACCGGGGTGAACTTCCTGCTGAGCAACCAGCAGGATAAAGCGGTGGATCTGTTCCTCGACATGCTGAAAGAGGATACCGGTACCGTTGAGGCCCACCTGACGCTGGGAAACCTGTTCCGCTCCCGTGGCGAGGTTGACCGGGCTATCCGTATTCACCAGAGCCTGATGGAAAGCGCCTCGCTGACCTACGATCAGCGGCTGCTGGCCGTGCAGCAGCTGGGGCGCGACTACATGGCCGCCGGTCTCTACGATCGCGCGGAAGATATGTTCAAGCAGCTGGTGGATGAAACCGATTTTCGCCTCAGCGCGCTGCAGCAGCTGCTGCAAATTTATCAGGCCACCAGCGACTGGCAGTCCGCCATTGATGTTGCCGAGCGTTTAGTGAAGCTGGGCAAAGAAAAACACCGGGGCGATATTGCCAACTTCTGGTGCGAGCTCGCGCTGCAGCAGATGGCGAACAGCGATATGGATAAAGCGATGTCGCTGCTGAAAAAAGGGGCCTCGGCTGACCGCAACAGCGCCCGCGTGTCGATTATGATGGGTCGGGTATGGATGGAAAAGGGCGATTACGCGAAAGCGGTAGAGAGCCTGGAACGGGTCATCAATCAGGATAAAGAGCTGGTGGGTGAAACGCTCGAGATGCTGCAGACCTGCTATCAGCAGCTGGGTAAACCCGATGAATGGGAGCTCTTCCTGCGCCGTTGCGTCGATGAAAACACCGGGGCAACCGCGGAGCTGATGCTGGCGCAAATTCTCGAACAGCGCGAAGGCGTGGAGGCTGCGCAGAGCTATGTTACCCGTCAGCTGGAGCGTCATCCGACGATGCGGGTCTTCCATAAGCTGATGGACTACCACCTTAATGAAGCCGAAGAGGGGCGCGCGAAGGAGAGCCTTGGCGTTCTGCGCAATATGGTGGGGGAGCAGGTCCGCAGTAAACCGCGCTACCGCTGTCAAAAGTGCGGCTTCACCGCCCACACTCTGTACTGGCACTGCCCGTCCTGCCGTTCGTGGTCAACGATTAAACCGATCCGCGGCCTCGACGGACAATAGTTTTTAAAAAATCGCATTTTAGTTACAACATACTTATCGGTTTTTAGCGTTTGCCCGCTTTAACGTCAGCGCTGCCATCGTCCGCCAGGCGGTAAAAGCAGCCTGTCAATTTCCCTTCATCGCAGGTAGAATGCTGCCCGTTTACCTTTTTTGCGCCAAAACGGCGCCCATCAACAATTAAGGTCTGGTCATGACGTCTACTGCTTCATCTTCGCCTCGCGTTGTCACATCCTCTCCCGTTGTTGTTGCGCTCGATTATGATAACCGCGACAAAGCGCTGGCCTTTGTTGACCGCATTGATCCACGCGACTGCCGCCTGAAGGTGGGCAAGGAGATGTTTACGCTGCTCGGGCCACAGTTTGTTCGCGACTTGCATCAGCGTGGTTTTGAGGTCTTCCTTGACCTGAAATTTCATGATATCCCGAACACCACCGCGCGGGCGGTAGCCGCTGCGGCAGAGCTGGGTGTCTGGATGGTCAATGTTCATGCCTCTGGCGGTGCGCGAATGATGACCGCGGCACGTGAAGCGTTGCTCCCGTTTGGCCAGGATGCGCCGCTGTTGATTGCCGTGACCGTCCTGACCAGCATGGAAGCCAGCGATCTCCAGGATCTGGGGATTACGCTTTCTCCCGCCGATCATGCGGCAAAACTGGCGGCATTAACGCAGCGCTGCGGACTGGACGGCGTGGTCTGTTCTGCGCAGGAAGCGGCTCGCTTCAAGCAGGAGCTGGGGCAGGCCTTTAAGCTGGTGACGCCCGGCATCCGCCCGCAGGGCAGCGATGCCGGAGACCAGCGCCGCATCATGACGCCGGAACAGGCGCAGGCAGCTGGCGTAGACTACATGGTGATTGGTCGTCCGGTGACTCAGTCTGCGGATCCGGCGGCGACCTTACGCAGTATCAATGCGTCACTAAATAAGGGGGCATAATGACCGATTCTAATAGTCGTCTGGTGTACTCGACGGAAAGCGGCCGTATTGACGAACCCAGGGCGGTGGTTGAGCGGCCTAAAGGCGATGGCGTGGTGCGCATTCAGCGTCAGACCAGCGGCCGCAAGGGGAAGGGCGTATGTCTGATCGCCGGTATTGACCTGGATGATGATGCGCTGACAAAACTGGCCGCTGAGCTGAAAAAGAAGTGCGGCTGCGGCGGGTCGGTGAAAGATGGCGTGATTGAAATTCAGGGCGATAAGCGCGATTTGCTCAAATCACTGCTGGAAGCCAAAGGCATGAAAGTTAAGCTGGCCGGCGGTTAATAAACAACAAGGCCACGGTAAATGCCGTGGCCTTGATTCTTTGCCGGTGCGTAAGTCTGTAAGTCTACCGATGCGGATTATTTTTTATCGTTGATCCGGTTCAGGCCTTATTTACCAACCTGGTGACCGATAATCCCGCCAACCGCTGCGCCGCCCAGGGTCCCCAGCGCGCTGCCATCGGTTAATACTGCGCCGCCGAGTGCGCCCGCGCCTGCACCGATTGCGGTATTACGATCGCGTTTAGACCAGTTGGAACATGCGCTCAGAGACATTACTACGGTAACGGCCAGCACAGCTGCAGCCATTTTTTTGCTCATTGAAGTCATCATAATTTTCTCCTGAATAATCTATTCATGGATACAACTTCCTTAAAGCATAGCGTGATGCCGGGTTTTAAGGGCTATTCCATGAAACTTAAGTTGCGCAGGTGTTACTTTAATCACGCGGGTGATAGTCACTTCCTGTTATATCGCTAACATTAATTCTACTTTTTTTATATTTTACCGGCAGGTAAAAACTCTTAATTGCGGGCTCGGAAAACTCTCAGACAGCGAGTCATGCGGTCTGCGCCCACATGAGTGGGCGGCGGGGGAAGAGAAACGCTGGGCGAAAAAGAGAGTCGGGATGAGTTCAGGAAAAACTGACAATATCGACGGTGAGCCCGCTTTCTGTCAGCTGCTGGCGCGCATCATCGTGCAGACTGCTGTCGGTAATGATGCGGCTAAAACGCGCTACCGGACCGAGCGGATAAGGGTGCACGACGCTGAACTTCGAACTGTCGCTCAGGACAATCGCCTCACAGCCCTTTTCAAGGACGGCATTGACTACATCCGCGCGCATCATATCCTTGCCGGTAAACCCGGTTTCCGGCTGCCAGCCATCGATGCCAATAAACGCTTTGCTGAAGTGGACCTGCTGAATAAACTGCCGCGTGAGCGGACCGACCATACTTTCGCTGCGCTTCTGGTAGATTCCACCGAGCAGAATGACCTCCCCGGGCGTCTCTTTAAGCAGATGCGCAATATAGCTGCTGACGGTGATGATGGTAATATCGCCGCGCTCGGCAAGCGTACGGGCGAGAAGGGCGTTGCAACTGCCGTTTTCGATAAATACCGTCTCACCGGCGTTGACCAGCTCTGCGGCGCGCGTAGCCAGTTCACGTTTGATCGAGAAATGGGTCATCATACGGGTTTCGACATCTTCGCTATCCAGCGGTACGGCGAAACCATGAGTCCGGCGCAGATAGCTCTGCTTTTCCAGTAAATTCAAATCCTGACGAATCGTGACTTCAGAGACACCGGTCATTTTCGCGAGATCGGCCACGCTCATGCGGCCTTTATCGATGACCGTTTGCAAAATACTTTGTTGTCGGGCGTTCATAGCAACATCACAGTTAGGGGACTATTTTGGCTGACAATCGACATCATTGATCGATTGTGGCGATGTGGGCGATCAGATTTCCCAGGGCGCTTTAGGTTGGCCGGGTTTCGCTTCAGGCTCATCGGCAGAAAGCGCCTGAAGCTCCGCTTTGAGGATCTCCAGATTATGAATCGCAGAGTGATAATCTCCGGCAACCAGAATATCCAGCACGGTATCGATACGTTGGGCGAGCAGGCGGGCATTCAGATCAGACATAGCATTATCCTGGTTACAAAAACGAATGAAATCAATGATGCTAAAAACAGATGAAAAAGAGAAGAGAAAAAAACGCACAACGTAAATCATCTGCGATAGATAGTCAGGAAAACGAGGAAAAACGGGACAATATCAGACAACGCGGGGAAAAAATAAGCGGCCCCCGATAACGGGAGCCGCTGACGACGGCTATCAGGCGAACGGACGCGCGATGACGCTGCGGGTTTCCATACGGACTTCGGCAATCTTGACGTCGATAACGTCAGTCACTTTGTAGACGGTTTCGCCTTTGATCTGCACGGTACCGTTTTCCTGGCTACAGACCAGCTCATCACGAACGGCGTGCAGGAACGGTGCCGGGATAAAGGCGACGGCGCCGTTATCCACCAGGCGAACGCGCATCCCGCCGCGGCTGATATCGATAATTTCCGCGGCATAGCGCGTATCGGTACCGGCCTGCGGGCTCAGATAACGGGCGTACAGCCAGTCACCAACATCGCGTTCGGCCATGCGGTTCAGGCGACGGCGCTCGGCCATCTGTACGGCAATCTCATCTTGCGGACGCGTTGCCGTTTCACCTTTGATGATCGCTTTCAGCAGGCGATGGTTAATCATGTCGCCATATTTACGAATCGGTGAGGTCCAGGTGGCATAGGCTTCAAGGCCAAGGCCAAAGTGCGGACCCGGTTCGGTGCTGATTTCCGCGTAGGACTGGAAGCGACGAATGCGGCTGTCGAGGAAACCCGACGGCTGGGCATCAAGCTCGCGACGCAGTTTGCAGAAACCCTCGAGGGTCAGCACTTCAACCGGATCAACGTGGACGTCGTGAGTCTTCAGCAACGTTGCCAGCTGTTCGGTGTTGGCCGGATCAAAGCCGGTATGCACGTTATAAACACCAAAGCCCAGCTTGTCGCGCAGAACGCGGGCCGCGCAGATGTTTGCCGCAATCATTGATTCTTCGACAATGCGGTTAGCGATGCGGCGCGGTTCGGCAACGATATCCAGCACCTCGCCTTTCTCACCCAGCACGAAACGGTAGTCAGGACGGTCCTTGAATACCAGCGCATGGGTTTTACGCCATTCGCTGCGGCGCAGGCAGACATCCTGCAGCAGTTTGATCTGCTGAGCGATAGACTCGCTCTCAGGCTGCCAGCTGCCGGTATTTTCCAGCCAGTCGGAGACGTTGTCGTAGGCCAGCTTGGCTTTTGACTCAATAGTCGCGGCGAAGAATTCGATATCGTCTTCAATCGTGCCGTCAGCCGTCAGGATCATGCGGCAGGCGAGGACCGGACGCACTTCGTTGGCGCGCAGAGAGCACAGGTCGTCAGACAGCTCGCGCGGCAACATCGGGATATTAAAGCCCGGCAGATAGTTGGTGAAGGCGCGAATTTTTGCCGCTTTGTCCAGTTTGCTGCCTTCGGCAATCCAGGCGGTCGGATCGGCGATAGCGACGGTCAAATGCAGCTTGCCGTCGGCGGCGGCTTCGACATACAGCGCATCGTCCATATCTTCGGTGCTGGCGCTGTCGATGGTGACGAAGTCCAGCGCCGTTAAGTCACGACGTTCCAGACCTTCATCCAGCAATTCGGTCGCCACGCCGTCCGGGGCTTCTTTTTCCAGATTGTGGCGAGCCAGCGTGACCCACCACGGAACGAAATGATCGTCGCTGAAGGTAATAAACTGGGTTAATTCGGCATAAAAACCGCGGTCGCCTTTCAGCGGATGACGGCGCATTTCAGCAACGGCCCAGTCACCCTCTTTAAAATCATGGCTCACGCTACGGTCGGCGCGGCAGGGAATAGCGTCTTTCAGCAGCGGATGATCGGGAACGATGGACAGTCGGTCATCTTTCTTATGCACTTTACCGACGAAACGGGTCAGGAAAGGTTCAATCAACTCTTCCGGCTCGGCGCTTTCACGTTCTTTTTCAGTGTGGATCACGGCGCTGATACGGTCGCCATGCATCACTTTTTTCATTTGCGGCGGCGGAATAAAGTAGCTTTTCTGCGCATCAACTTCGAGGAAGCCAAAACCTTTTTCCGTCCCCTTCACGACCCCTTCAACACGAGGAGTCTGGGAATGCAGTTGCTGTTTAAGCTGCGCTAGCAGCGGGTTGTCCTGAAACATAATTAGGTATTTTCGTGGCTAAAAGAGCGGCTGACATTTTTACGCGATAATGCCTGTTGCAGCAAGCGATGTTTGGCATTTTACGTCTGTTGACGAACGATGCCGAGGGCGATTTTCAGACGATTCATCCAACCACACGCACCGCTCCACGCCAGAATATCGATAATCTGCGCATGGGAAAGCCCCTGTTCAGCGAGGGGCGTTAATTGCGCCGCGCTGAAACGGTCGGGCGCCCGGGTCAAAAGCTGTACCGCCTGCAAGATGACGCGCTCGGTGGGATGGCTTGGTTCCCAGGCTTCTGGCGTACGCTCATCGTGGCGTAATGCATCAGCAAGCTGCGGGGAAACGGATCCGCTTTCGGCCCAGGCGTTAAAACAGCTGGCGCTACCGTTGATGCGCGCGGTCATCAGCGCCACCAGCGAAGCAAAAGGCTGATTCACGCTTAATTGGGTGAGTAATTGATGTTGGGCTTTGAGTATTGTTTCGTGGGCTGCAAGCAGCGGCGCCAGCCCGGACAGGCCAGGATGCGGTAGCCAGTCGGCCAGCAGCACCTGGCGTTCGTCATTGGCATAGCGGAGATCGGTATCGTTGATGTCGGGTGTCCAGGTCAGCTGACCGATCGTAAAATCGTCTGCCGGCGCATCTTCCTGCTGCGGCATTCCCGGCATCCAGCGCACCGGAAAGCCGAGGCCGGCGTGAAACGCGGCAATTGCGCGCGCCTGGAAACCGACAAAACCGACAATCTGATTAATGAGGATCATATCGCGGCTGGTTAACCCGACCTCATCCAGCTGGCTGCGGGAAAGGGTGTTAATGACCGAAGGCGAACCGGCCAGCTGGCGGGCATATTGGGTCATTTGCGCCAGTCGGCGATTGCTCTCACGTGAAGAGTCCGGTCCCGGCAGCGGCGCCAGCCGGGCGGCATAGTGATTACACAGCCGCTGCACGCCATACACCTGAGCGACGGTCAGCGCGGTGCTCAGTCGGTCATAAGCGCTAACGGTTTGTAAGCGATTGACGACGACGGAGGCAGGGAAGAGCGCGTCGGCCAGACATCGCGCTGGCGTCAGCCAGCCCGCATGGGCGTGAAGCCACTCTTCCGGTAACGTCAGATCGAGTAAAAAGCGATCTTCGACATGGGCGGCTTCAGGGACGAGCGGCAGCACATCCACCGGGCAGATTGTTGACTGGGTTTCATGATACCAGTGGTTTTTGCCATACACGCGGCGTTGCTCCATGGGCGTTCCTTGATCGGTATGTGGCGAGCCGCACTTCCGTCGGCCATATATGCATAACTATCCTGGCGTAACCCTGGAGCGGGAGAAAATATTGATACGTGCTAACAAATAGCTGTTTGGAATAACAGGGGTGAATGTAGGTTTCTGGAATGCAGGAAATGCAGGAAATGCAGGAAATGCAGGAAATGCAGGGAAGAACGGGATGCCGCGAAGGCAATCCCTCCTCACGGGGTGAGGAGGGAAAGGAACTTATTTCAGTTCCAGCTCGTTCATTGCCGCGATGCTGAAACCGCCATCGACGTGAACGACTTCACCGGAGATACCGGCAGACAGGTCGGAGCACAGGAAGGCTGCGCTGTTACCCACGTCTTCGATAGTCACGGTACGGCGAATCGGGGTAACCGCTTCGCAATGCGCCAGCATTTTACGGAAATCTTTAATGCCGGACGCTGCCAGCGTACGGATTGGACCCGCAGAGATGGCGTTAACGCGCACGCCTTCCGGACCCATCGCGTTTGCCATGTAGCGCACGTTCGCTTCCAGAGACGCTTTTGCCAGACCCATAACGTTGTAGTTAGGAATCGCACGCTCTGCGCCCAGATAGGAGAGCGTCAGCAGCGCGGAACCCGGGTTCAGCATACCGCGGCAGGCTTTCGCCATCGCCACGAAGCTGTAGGCGCTGATATCGTGAGCGATTTTGAAACCTTCGCGGGTGACCGCGTTGACGTAGTCGCCGTCCAGCTGGTCAGCCGGTGCGAAACCGATTGAGTGAACGAAGCCGTCAAATTTCGGCCAGACTTTAGTCAGTTCAGCGAACAGAGAGTCGATGCTCTCATCTTCAGCCACGTCGCACGGCAGTACGATGTCAGAACCCAGTGCCGCGGCAAATTCTTCCACACGACCTTTCAGTTTTTCGTTCTGATAGGTGAACGCCAGTTCAGCCCCTTCACGGTGCATTGCTTGCGCAATACCGTAGGCGATGGACAGTTTGCTGGCAACGCCAGTGACCAGAATGCGCTTACCGGAAAGAAAACCCATAGCTTTAATCCTTATCGTTATTGCTTATTTTTACTTTAACAATCATGGGGTTAAGGTTGTTATTTCAAAATAACTCAAATTTAGCCGAGAATTATATCCCACTGACGACCCCTTGTGTCACGATATTTTCGTGCCTTAACACGTAATGACGACCAGACACACTCCAGTATATCACCGGATATCAGGCTCGTTTTACGCCTCTTGCCCGGCGTTGTGCGGGCTAACGACGGGTGATACCGGTCAGCAAAAGCCGGGCATCAGGCGAGAGTGGAATCAGGGCCCCGGGCGACTGGCTCTGCCACCAGAGCCCTGAGCGCGCGTCATAGCGTTCGCCGGCAAGCTGCCAGCATCCCTGAAGTACCCAGGCGATGCCTTCGTTACCGGGATGCTGTTCACCGGAGACCACGCTGACCTGCGCAGCCGCGCGGGTGCGTTGCGTCATAATGTTAAAATCCAGCCCCGGTGCGGAAATGCCTTCGCTACCCAGCGCCCATTCGCCGGAAAATGCCCACGGCTCCCAGCGTCTCAGATGATGATGAATCCCCTCGCCGCGAAGCCAGAGCGGCTGGCCCTCAATTAAGGTAATGATCCGGTCAATGCCGCTGAACCGGGAAAACGGTCCGTCGTGCTCCAGCGTGGCAATGCTGGCTCGCCACAGAAACGGGGCATCGGCGTCAGGCGAGGGCACGCTGACAATTTCGCGGGTTTCGCCGCCGCCGTTTTTCCACGGAGTCCTCGGCAGGGAAGAGAAGTTAAAGGGCGTTATCATCGCAGTTTCACCATCGCTTTGTCGCTTTGTGTAAAGTTTTAGCTACACACAATTTTCAATTCGATTACAAATTATTTACAGTGCAGCTCACAAATCCATCATCAGGAGGGTGTGCTGATTTGTCAATGCTTGTATATACATGCTCTGTCATCTGAATTTTACGTCCGGCTGGCACCGCCAGAGCGGCATGACTTAAATGAAATCAGGAGAATTATCATGAAGCAGAGCATCACTTTTCGCCAGGTCTGTCTGACAACCCTGTTTTCAGGACTTTTGCTCTGCGGCAGTACGGTCAATGCCAAAGAGTGGAAGTCCATCACCATCGCAACGGAAGGGGGTTATGAACCCTGGAACCTGACGCTGCCGGGCGGCAAGCTCAGCGGCTTCGAACCAGAACTGATGGCTAATCTCTGCCAGCGCATGGGCATTGAGTGCAAGCTGGTGGTGCAAAACTGGGACGGGATGATCGCCGGACTCAACGCCGGGAAATACGATGTGATTATGGACGCCATCGTCATCACCCCGGAAAGAAAACAGGTGGTCTCCTTCACGGTCCCCTATGCCGCAACACCGGCGTCATTTATCGCGGTAAAAGGCACGTTGCTGCCGCCGGCGACCGGAGCCAACCACACCATCAAGCTTAACGATGATGAAAAAGAGATTCAGGCGGCGATTGCGCCATTAAAAGCGGCCCTGAAAGGAAAAACGATCGGTATCGCTTCCGGCACCGTTTATACCCCGTTCATCGACAAATACTTCAAAGATGTGGCCGATATTCGTGAATACAGCAATTCAGCGGACGCTATTTTGGATCTCCAGGCCGAACGTATTGATGCCGTCTTCGACGATATTACCTTCGCCAACACCACCCTTGCGCGTCCGGAAAACAGCAACCTCAACTTCAGCGGCCCGCAGCTGAGCGGCCCCATCTGGGGCGAGGGCGAAGCGATGGGCGTTCGTCACGCCGATGTCGATTTAAAAGCGAAGCTGGATACCGCGATTCAGGCCGCGCTGGCGGACGGAACGGTGAAAAAGCTGAGCGAAAAATGGTTTAAAAGCGATGTCACGCCATAAGTGAGGTTGAAGATGCTTAGTCTGCTGAGTTTTGGTGAGAACGGTTGGGGAACGCTCATCCTGAGCGCGACGCTGACCACGCTGCTGCTGTCTCTCGCCGCGTTAGCGGTCGGCGCCGTGGTCGGCGGCATGATTGCCGCAGCAAAGCTGTCGCCGCACGCCCCCGTGCGCTGGTTCGGCTCCGCCTATTCGGTGGTATTCCGCGGCATTCCTGAGCTGCTGGTCATTTACCTGTTCTATTTTGGCGGGTCTGGACTGGTCTCGGCGATTGGTCAGCTGTTTGGCGCCGACGGCTTTATCGAGGTCCCGCCGTTTCTGATTGGCTCGCTGGCTATCGGCTTAATTTCCGCCTCTTATCAGGCTGAAGTTTACCGCGCGGCGCGCCTGGCGCTGATGCCCGGTGAAGTCGAGGCGGCATCGGCAATCGGCATGCCGCGCTGGCGGATTTTTCAGCGCATCATGCTGCCGCAGATTGCCCGCTATTCGCTGCCTGGGTTGTCAAACGTCTGGCAGATGAGCCTTAAAGATTCGGCGCTGGTCTCGGTGACGGGGATTGCGGAGCTAATGCGCGCCAGCCAGATCGCCGCTGGCTCCACCCGCGAATACTTCCTGTTCTATGTGATTGGCGGCGGCTGCTACCTGATACTCACCCTGGTGTCCAACCGGGCGTTTATTCGGGCGGAACTTCGCCTGAATCGCGCCTGGCTGCGCCGTACCGCGGCTCAGGCTTAAGGAGAATTTATGTTTATCGACGTTGCCTTTCTCAGCGATACCTTCCTCAAGCTCTGTGCCGCGCTGCCGGTCACGCTGGGGCTGTTTATCTGCTCCTTTCTCTGCGGCGGCGTACTGGCGGTGGGGGTTCTGGCGCTGCGCATGAGCCGCTGGCCGCTGCTCAGCAGTGTTGCCAAAGGTTACATTCTGGTGTTTCGCGGTTCGCCGCTGCTGATCCAGCTGTTTCTTATCTATTACGGGCTGGGGCAGTTTGGCGTGATTCGCCACAGTTTTCTGTGGCCGCTGCTGCGCGAGCCGTTTATCTGCGCGGTGCTGGCGCTGGCGCTGTGTACCGCCGCCTACACCGCGGAAATCCTGCGCGGCGCGCTGCTGGCGGTGCCCTCTGGCCAGATTGAAGCCGGACAGGCATGCGGGATGTCCCGTTTTCTGCTGCTGCGCCGCATCATCGCCCCGGTGATGCTGCGCTATGCGCTGCCGGCCTACTCAACCGAGGCGATTTTGCTGGTGAAATCCACCGCGCTGGCCAGTCTGGTGACGGTGTGGGATGTGACCGGCGTGGCGCAGCAAATTATCCAGAGAACCTACCGGACGATGGAGGTCTTTCTCTGCGCCGCGGTTATCTATTTGCTGCTCAACTTTATCATCGTACAGCTTTATGCGCTGCTTGAGCGTCGTCTGACGCCGCATACCCGGCAAACCCCGGCCACCGTCGCACTCAAACCGGCCGCCAAAGGAGAATAGTATGCACGATCCCCGTCCCGTGACGCTGTCCGTCAGCGATATCCATAAATCCTTTGGTTCACTTGATGTGCTGAAGGGAATTTCTATCCAGGCGCAAAAAGGCGATGTGATCTCGATTCTGGGCGCCAGCGGTTCAGGTAAGAGTACGCTGTTGCGCTGCATCAACCTGCTGGAAACACCCGATGCGGGCGTGGTCAGCGTGGGGGGGGAAACCATTGAGATGAAACACCATGCGCGCGGCCACCGTTTAGCGGCCAACCCTAAGCAGATCGAACGTCTGCGTTCGCGGCTGGGGATGGTGTTCCAAAGCTTTAACCTGTGGTCGCATATGACGGTGCTGCAAAACGTGATTGAAGGGCCGCATTACGTCCTCAAACGCAGTAAGCAGGAGTGCATTGAACAGGCCGAGCAGCTGCTCGACCGCGTCGGCATGCTGAACCGCAAGGATTTTTACCCGGCCCAGCTTTCCGGAGGTCAGCAACAGCGCGTGGCGATAGCCCGGGCGCTGGCGATGGATCCGGAGGTGATGCTCTTTGATGAGCCGACGTCGGCGTTAGATCCGGAACTGGTGGGCGAAGTATTAAAAGTGATGCGCAGCCTGGCGGAAGAGGGGCGCACGATGCTGGTGGTCACGCATGAGCTAGGCTTTGCCCGCCATGTCTCCAACCGCGTGGTGTTTATGCATCAAGGCACGATTGATTGCGACGGTGCGCCGGAGGCGCTGTTCGGCGCGCATGGGTCGCCGCGTTTTCAACAGTTTATTTCCAGCCATCACCAACCAGGACAATCCGTATGAACCAACAGGTGCTGTGGGGCGACGCCCCGTTATGCTGGCAGGAGGTTGTGCAGGTCGCCAGAGGCCAGGCGCAGCTGGCGCTCAGCGCCGGCGCCTGGGAGCGCATCGCACAGGGGCGAGCGATTGTTCAGCATATTATCGACGCGGGGCAGATAGCCTACGGGATTAATACCGGCCTCGGAGCCTTGTGCAATATCACTCTGCCTGAAGAGCAGCTGAGCCAGCTATCGCGCAATACGCTGTTGAGCCACGCCTGCGGCGTCGGCCCTCTGCTGGACGACGCCCAGACGCGGGCCATTATGTGCGCCGCCGTCGCCAACTACAGCCATGGTAAGTCCGGGATTTCCTGCGCCATCGTGCAACAGCTGCTCGCCTTCCTGAATCAGCAAATCACGCCGCAGGTGCCTTCGCAAGGTTCGGTGGGCTATCTGACGCATATGGCGCATATCGGCCTGGCGCTGATGGGGATCGGCGAGGTGAGCTGGCAGGGGCGGGTGGTTCCTGCTGCCGAAGCGCTGGCGCAGGCGGGACTATCCGCCATTTCGCCGGGGGCAAAAGAGGGATTAAGCCTGGTCAACGGGACGCCGTGTATGACCGGAATGGCCTGTCTGGCCCTCGACGACGCCAGCCAACTGCTGGACTGGGCCGACGTCACCGGTGCGATGAGTTTTGAAGCGCTGCGCGGACAGATCGTGGCGTTTGACGCCGAGATCCTGGCATTGAAGGCCAGTCCTGGCATGCAGCACAGCGGCGCCCGATTACGCCAGCTGCTGGCCGACAGTCCACTGTTGAGCGCCAGCCAGGGGATACGTACCCAGGATGCGCTCAGTCTGCGATCTATGCCGCAGGTACACGGCGCCTGCCGCGATCAGTTCGATCATGCCGAGCGGCAAATTAACACCGAGCTGAATGCCTGTACGGACAATCCCTTGATTCTCGGTACCCTCGAGAACTGGCGAGTGGTGTCGCAGGCGCATCCGCATGGGGAATCGGTCGCCATGGCCTGTGATGTGCTGGCGATTGCGATGGCCGAACTGGGCGCGATTGCCGAGCGGCGTCTGGATCGCCTGGTCAACCCGTTAATCAGCGGCCTGCCGGCGTTCCTGGTGGCCAAACCCGGAGTGAACTCCGGGATGATGATCGCCCAGTACGTCGCGGCCTCGCTTTGTGCGGAGAACAAGCAGCTGGCGCAGCCGGCGGTGCTTGATAATTTTGTGACCTCGGCGCTGCAGGAAGATCACCTGAGCCTCGGGACCGGCGCGTCGCTCAAGCTACAGCGCCTGCTGGCCAACCTGTATCAAATTATGGCGATCGAGTATCTGCTGGCCGCTCAGGGGCTGGAGTTTCATGCTCAGGACATGCTGGCAGCCGGCACGCGTCACGCGCTGGCGCTGCTGCGACAGCGCGTGGCGACATGGGAAGACGATCGCTGGCTGGCGCCAGAAATCGCCAAAGCGGTGGCGACCATCAAAAGCCATCGGGCTGACTGGATGGCATCGCGCCTGAACGGTCAATAGCAACAGAATAAGAAAATAAAACACAACAATAACAATAATCTATAGCGAGGAAATAATGTCTTCTTTTTCACCAGCCGACCGGCAGTCAACCCAGCGCGAACAGGGGTTAACGGAAACGCGGTCGATCGATTATATTCCTGACCGCGAACGCCACGGGCATCCCTTTAGCCAGTTTACGCTGTGGTTCGGCGGTAATCTGCAGATTACCGCCATCGTCACCGGTGCGCTGGCGGTGGTGCTGGGGGGCGATGTTGTCTGGTCGCTGATTGGGCTGTTGGTGGGGCAGGTGCTTGGCGCGGCGGTGATGTCCCTGCATGCGCTACAGGGGCCGCGCCTGGGGTTGCCGCAGATGATCATCAGCCGGGCGCAGTTTGGCGTGTTTGGTGCCGTGGTGCCGCTGGTGCTGGTGTGCGTGATGTATGTCGGCTTTTCGGCCAGCGGTACCGTACTGGCCGGTCAGGCAATGGCAAGGCTGCTGTCGATCTCTGACGTGGCCGGCATGTTGTTGTTCAGCGCGATTATTATTGTGATTGCCGTGCTGGGCTATCGGGTCATCCATAAGCTGGGCAAAGTGGCGAGCGTGGTCGGGGTGCTGGCGTTTGTCTATCTGTTCGTGACGCTGCTGCTGTCCGCCAATCTGCCGGCGATCGCGCAGAATAACCATTTTTCTCTGCCGATGTTTTTACTGGCCGTGTCGTTATCATCGTCGTGGCAGATTGCGTTCTGCCCCTACGTTTCCGATTACTCTCGCTATCTGCCGCGCAATGTCTCGGGCGCGAAAACGTTTTTGTGCGTCTTCAGCGGTACGGTGCTGGGGACTCAGGCATCGATGACGCTAGGCGTTCTGACGGCGGCTATCGCCGGCAGCGCGTTTTCCGGCCATGAAGTGAGCTTTATCGTCGGGTTAGGCAAAAGCCAGCTGATGGCGATGGTGATTTACTTTGCGATCTGCTTTGGCAAAATCACCTTTACCACCCTGAACGCCTACGGCAGCTTTATGTCGCTGAGCACCATCGTTTCCGGATTTCGCCGTCAGGCTTCGCTGTCGAAGCGGGCGCGTATTCTCTTCGTGGTGCTGATGGTGGCTATCTCATGCGTGATTGCGTTGTTGAGCGAGCCGGCGTTCTTAAAGAACTTCACCCATTTTCTGCTCTTCCTGCTGGCGTTTTTCGTTCCGTGGAGTGCCATCAGTCTGACCGACTACTATCTGATTTCCGCAGGCGCCGTGGATATTCCCGCGCTCTCCGATCCGCAACAGCGTTACGGATACTGGAACATCTACGCGATTGTCGTTTATGTGGCCGGCGTGCTTATCCAGCTGCCGTTTATTGAGAACCCGCTGTATCACGGCTCGCTGACGTGGCTGTTTGCCGGCAACGATGTCTCCTGGATTATCGGCTGGTTCGGGACCGGGGCTCTTTACTACGCGCTGCGTCGTTTTGATCGTCGCGTGCTGCCGACGCAGAGCGTGTTCCCGGACTAGGGCCGATGGAGCTGCTGCCGGCGCGGACGGTTATTTACCGTCTTTGCGCCAGGCATCGGCGGTCAGCGCCTCGCCAAAGTGGCCGGCAATCAGACGTCGGGTGAGGTCGTGCAGCGGTGACGCCAGCACATCGGCAGTACTGCCGCGCTCGACGACCTCGCCCTGATGCATCACCAGAACCTGGTCGCTGATATGCTTCATCATCCCCAGATGCTGGGTCACGTAGATATACGAAATCCCCTGTTTCTCCTGTAACTCCAGCATCAGGTTGATCAGCTGCGAACGCATCGACATATCCAGCGACGCCAGGGCTTCATCACAGATGATCACTTTCGGACGCAGAATCAGCGCGCGCGCGAGGCCCAGACGCTGCTTCTGGCCGGGAGCCAGCATATGTGGATAGTAGCTCACGTGGTCCGGCAGCAGGCCGACCATTCGCAGCGTCTCAATAATCTGCTTCTCCCGCGCCTCCGGTTCGAGGTCGGTATTCAGGCGCAGCGGGAAGTCGAGGATCTGCGAAATACGCTGCCGCGGGTTCAGCGAGGTCGACGGGTCCTGAAAGATCATGCGGATACGCTGACTGCGGAAAGAGTAGTCGCCAAACGTCAGCGGATGATCGTCAATCAACAGCTCGCCGGATGTCGGTTCGATCATGCCCGCCAGCATTTTCGCCAGGGTCGATTTTCCTGAACCGTTCTCGCCGATAATCGCCAGCGTCTGGCGCTCGCGCAGCGTAAAACTGAGCGGTTTCACCGCTTCCACCATCTGACGACGAAACCAGCCGGTACGGTAGCGAAAGGTCTTACTCAGATTACGGACTTCGAGCAATGTTTCGACCATTTCACTCTTTCTCCATGTTTAGCGGGAAATGACAGGCGTACAGATGCGTTCTGGCTCCGGTCAGGCGCGGCGTTTCAATGCATTCACGCTGCGCGTAGGGGCACCGCGGTCCAAGACGGCAGCCGATCGGCAGCTGCTCGAGCAGAGGGATGGCTCCCGGCAGCGTATTCAGGCGGCTTTTATGCGGGAGCGCGCTGCCAAAATCCGGGATCGCGCGGATTAATGCCTGGGTATACGGATGATGAGGCGTTGTCACCAGCTCTTCGCTGGGCGCCGTTTCTACCGTTTGTCCGCAGTACATGACATTGATTTTATCCGCCCATTTGCTGAGCATCTGCATATCGTGGCTGATCAGCAAAATGGTGGTGTTATTGTTCTGATTCAGACGCGTAAGCAGGCGGATGATTTGCGCCTGGGTTGTCGGTTCCATGGCGTTGGTCGGCTCATCGGCGATCAGCAGACGCGGCTGGTTGGCGAGGGCGATGGCAATCATCACCTTCTGACACTCCCCGTCGGTTAATTCGTAGGGAAAACTGCGCATGGCGTCTTTGTGATCTTTAATCCCGACACGATGCAGCAGTTCGATGGCCCGGCGTTTTCGCCAGCCGATACGCTGCCACCAGCGGCCTTTAAAGGTCCAGCCGGGGATATTCTGCATTAACTGCAGGCCGATACGCTCCGACGGATCGAGACAGGACTGTGGCTCCTGAAAAATCATCGACACGTTGTGGCCAATCAGCTTGCGGCGTTCGCGGCTGGAAAGGCGTAAGAGATCGATATCATCGAAACGCATACGGTCGGCGGTGACCCGCCAGTTGTCTTTGGTGACGCCACAGATCGCTTTGGCAATTAAACTTTTACCGGAGCCGGATTCGCCCACCAGGCCGCGAATCTCACCTTCCGCAAGGGTCAGGCTGACGCGGTCGACGGCTTTGACCCAGCCCTCGTTGGTTTTGAACTCAATGGTCAGGTTGCGAATATCAAGTAACGGCATTATTCCACCCCGGCGATAATGGCGCGGCGGATCCCGTCGCCCAGCAGGTTGACCAACAGGACGCTAATCATAATCGCCGCACCGGGCAGCATTACCGTCCATGGCGCGACGTAAATCAGCTCCAGCGCGTCGCCCAGCATCGCCCCCCATTCCGGGGAGGGAAGCTGGGCGCCGAGGTCGAGAAAGCCCAGGGCAGCGATATCGAGAATCGCCATGGATAATGCGCGGGTGATCTCCGTGACCAGCCCGGAGGCGATATTCGGCAGCACCGCAAACCAGAGAATATTTAATGTCGACGCGCCGTCGAGACGGGCGGCGATGACGTACTCTTTTTCCAGCTCATCATGCACCATGCTGTAGACCGAACGCACGATACGCGGCAGCAGCGCCAGCCAGACGGCGAACATCGCGTGGCTCAGATGCGGCCCGGCAAAAGCCACGACAATAATGGCCAGCAGCAGCGACGGAATCGACAGCAGGGTATCGAGGATATGGTTCAACATCGCCGACAGCAGGCCATGGGTTGAGCCGGCGACGACGCCGAGCACCAGGCCAAACAGCGTCGCCGCGAAGGTGACGACAAAAGCGCCGCCGACGGTCGGCGCCGCGCCGCTCAGCAGACGGCTCAATACATCGCGACCGAGATCGTCGGTCCCGAGGAAGAACGACACTTCGCCATAGCGCGACCATGACGGCGGTAACAGCTGGTAGCCAAGAAACTGCTGATCGATACCATAAGGGGCAAACCAGCCGCCGAAGACGCACAGCAGCACCAGACCCGCGCAGCCGTACAGGCCGATCATCGCAGTCGTGTCGCCGTAGAATTTTCGCCAGACGGTACGCAGCGCCCCGGGCGGACGCTTTTCCAGATACACACTATCGTAGGGCATACCATTCCTTATGTTTCAGCGGGTTAGCCATCGCACCCAGAATATCTGATATCACGTTGACGGTAATCACCAGTGCGCCAATGACCATCACGCCGGCCGAAATGGCGGCGTAATCCTGCTGGCGAATCGCGTTTATCAACCAGCGACCGAGCCCCGGCCAGCTGAACACCATTTCAGTGATCATCGCCAGGGTCAGCATGGTTGAAAACTGCAGCCCAAGACGTGGGATCACCGGCGGCAGAGCGTTGTGCAGCACGTGGCGGTGTAAAATCGTACGTCGCGACACGCCGCGGGTAGCCGCCGCCTTCACGTAGTTGGTGTCATACACTTCGCTGGTGCTGATGCGCATCAGGCGGATCACTTCGGTGGTGGGGGCGACCGCCAGCGTCAGTACCGGCAGCACCATATGGCGAACGGCGCTGACGATCATCTCATGGCGCCACGGCGAATCGGACAGCCAGGCGTCAATCAGCGCAAAACCGGTAACCGTTTTCACTTCGTACAGCAGGTCGAAGCGCCCGGAGACCGGGAACCAGCCGAGGGTCAGAGAGAAAAAGAGCGTCAGCAGCAGCGCCAGCCAGAACACGGGAATCGAGAAGCCAAGCAGCGCGAGGGCGCTGATCAGCGTATCGGGCCACTTGTTGCGCATAATCCCCGCCAGCATACCGACGGGGATACCCACCAGCAGCGCGAAGCCAAACGCGAGGATACACAGCTCCATGGTGGCAGGGAAAACCTCTTTCAGCTGTTCGGAAATCAGCTGACCGTTAATGCTGGAGACCCCGAAGTCCCAGTGCAACAGCCCGCTGAACCAAAACTGCCAGGCGTTCCACAGCGACGCGCCCTGCAGCGGGGCGTGGGGGGTAAAATAGCTCAGGCTGAAGCCGACGAAGGTCAGGAAAAAGAGGGTGACCAGCAGCAGCAGCAGGCGGCGCAGGGTAAAAATAATCATGGTTTTTTCACCTCGTCTTTTTTCTCCCGCGAGACGCCCGCAAAGGAAGCGTTGCCAAACGGACTCAGTATCAGACCTTTCATATCATAGCGGTAGGCCTGCAGACGCAGCGATGACGCCAGCGGCAGCACCGGCAGGTCGCGGGCCAGGATATGTTGCGCCTCTTTATAGGCTTCAATGCGCGACGCCAGCTGCTGCGAGCGCAGGGCCTTTTGCAATACCTCGTCAAATTCGCGATTGCACCAGTGGGCGAAGTTGGTCTGTGAGGCAATGGCCGCACAGCTCAGCAGCGGGCGGAAAAAACTATCCGGGTCGTTGCTGTCCGTGGCCCAACCGGAGAGCGTCAGATCGTGGTTCATGTCCATCAGCCTGGCCTCCTGGAAACGGCCTTCGACCGGCACAATAATCACCTTCACGCCAATTTGCGCCATGTCCGCCTGAATCAGCTCGGCGGTTTTCAGCGGGCTGGGGTTCCAGGCCTGTGAGCTGGTGGGCACCCAGAGCTTGAGCGTCAGCTTTTCCAGCCCCAGCGCTTTGAGCCGCTCGCGCGCTTCTTTCGGATTGTATTCGGTAATTTTAGCGTCGTTATCGTAGGCCCACGAGGCGCGCGGCAACATCGACGCGGCGGTTTCCGCCGTACCGTAATAAATAGACTGCATCAGGCGTTGGTTGTTGATAGCCAGCGCCAGCGCATGGCGAACTTCCGGTTTATCCAGCGGCGGCCGGGCGGTATTGAACGCCAGCCAGGCGATATTCATTCCCGGGCGTAGCGTCAGACGCAGACGGGGATCGTCGCGTAAAATGGTCAACTGGCTGGCGGCAGGCCAGGCCAGAACGTCGCACTCCCCGGTGAGCAGTTTCGACAAGCGGCCGGTACCGCCGGAACCGAGGTCGACCACCACCTGCGGCATCAGCGGTTTGCCGCGCCAGTAATCCGGATGGCGCTGCAGGCGCACGTATTGCCCGGCGCGGTACTCTTCCAGCTGGAACGGACCGGTACCGACCGGTTGACGGTCAAGCTGTTCCGGACGATCGGCTTTGGTCAACTGCGCGCCGTATTCCGCAGACATGACCGACGCATAGTGGGTGGCCAGGTGCCAGAGGAACGAGGCATCCGGGCGCTTCAGGCGAAATTCGACGGTTTGGTTGTCCAGCTTACGCACGCTTTCGACGCTGTCGGCGAACTGTAAGCTGTCGAAATAGGGGAAGCTGCTGCCGTTGACGCTGTGCCACGGATCGTCGCGGTTAAAAATACGACTGAAGGTGAAAATCACATCGTCAGCGTTAAAGGCGCGGGTGGGTTTAAACCAGGATGTCGACTGGAAAGGGACGTGGCTACGCAGATGGAAGCGGTAAGTCGCGCCGTTATCCAGGACTTCCCAGCTTTCGGCCAGCTCAGGGACCAGACGGTAGGTATAGGGATCGACATCCAGCAGGCGATCGTACAGCTGGGCGGCTAACGTGTCGACAATCAGACCGCTGCTGACTTTCTGCGGGTTAAAGGTATTAACCTGACCGCTGACGCAGTAAACAAAGCCGCTATCGCGAATATCGGCATTCGCAGGCAGCGTGGGCGCGGCAACAGCCTGCCCGCACAGCAGCGATGCTACCGCCAGGAGAGAAGATATTTTCAGGCGCATAATGTTTTTATGATGATAGAGCTGTGCTCTATCTTATTAATATTGAATGACATATTCCATCACCTTCAACGCTCACAGGGACAATATCACGACGGCTGCGCCGCCGTGCTGTTCCGCAGGTTCGAATGCATACCACACCGCTACTTCGAGTATACCTCGTAAAACCACCAGGCGTTTTTATCCTCCATCTCCCTGAATAAACGGACAAAGCGTACGAGAGCACGGGTTGCGCCGATCGTGATGCTGCAAAGGGAGCTGTGGATTGATATTCATCAAAAACCTGAGGGTATGGTGCTCTTTTAGGCGCTTCTCAGCATATTCATGCGGTGTATGGCGGATAATGAAACATGGTATCTTTTTATTGCCACTTTCTCCAGTTAGCTGTTAATTCACCGACGCTTACAGCGGAAGTAAGCGGTTATATCGACCGATATAATCCTTTGGCGTGATTTCGATCGCCATCCCACCCCGATGGGTGGCAACAAAGCTGCGCAGAACCAGTCCGCTGCACTTCTCGCTAATTTCCCAGCCCTGTTCGCTGTAGGAATCCAGGGTTGAACGGATACATAAATCGGAGAAGATCATCATTACGGAGAGGGCGGGCGAACGATGGTTTTTCATCGTGTGGGTCAGGCTGACATGGGCCGCATAGCGACTAAGAGTATGAATATTAACCGGAATCATGTGCGTTTTCAGTCCATTGAACGATGATGCGCAGACTATAATTCACATTGGCACATCTTACCAGTTACAAATAATTAACTCGGAGGGCGGGAGCGCCGGGGGTCATTCAATACCGACGATGCGGGATAATGCGGGCCGGCCGTCTGCGACTTACCCGCATTGCTTCATACTCTGTCAAGTGAGCGATTGCGACAGATTGGCCAGCGCAAATTTAAGCACGCTGTCGCCGTTGAATGCGGCGTAGGGCAGGCTCTCAATAACCGCAATCTCCTGTTGGTCTTGCAGCACGTTAGCGATCTCATCCCTTTTATATTGAATATGCGGCGCCACTAATACAGCGTTGTAGGCCGGGGCAACGCTAAACACATTCTCCAGGCCTACGGCGCTAATTAACAGATTCAGACCCTGCGCATCCGCTATTTTTTGCATTTTCTTCGCTAAGATGTTCGCTGTCTCGCCGGACAGGCAACATATCAGTAATTTTTTCACGGTTTTATCCTCGATGGAGTACCGCAACTACCTTATTCCGCTCCCGGCGGAGAAAATGCGTGGCCCATCAATTTTGTCTGACAAATTTATTCGGGCGGCGAGATAAAAGGGCCGCCGGCTCAGCGCGCGCTAAGCATACGGCCGCCGTTTTAGTGACATTGTCACTTATCGTGATTCAGGCGACGCAGATCGTCCAGCAGGCCCGGGCCGGTGGGCCGCCAGTTCAGCTGCTGACGGGTCCAGACCGAGGTTGCGCGTAAATCCATGCCGGCGAAGGCGGCAAACCAGCCAAAGTGGGCTGCCGCGCGATCGGCGCTCAGGGACTGCAGCGGCAGGTGCAGTTTCTCCGCCACCGCCTCGGCGATGCGCAGAGAGGGGATCGCCTCTTCATCAACGGCATGATAGCGCCTGCCGGCCAGACCTTGTTCCAGTACCCGCAGATACAGCGCGGCAACATCGCTGATGTGGGCGGCCGACCAGCAGTTATTCCCCTCGCCGACCACGGCCACGACCCCTTTTTCTGCCGCCTGCGCGATGTAATAGGTCAATAAGCCCTGGCGGGTGGTGTCATGCACCTGAGGCAGTCGCACCACCCGGACATCAACCCCGGCATCCAGCAGCCGGTTTCCCGCACGCTCTGAGGCGACGCGCGGGTTCGGGTGCCCGGGGTTGAAGTGCATTTCACTGGCGGGTAGTCCGTTACCGATGTCACCCATGGCGGTACCGGAGGTGATGATGAGCGGCCGCCGGCTGCCTTTCAACGCCGCGCCGATGGCGAGAATAACGCGGTGGTCTTTTTCGCAGTTTTCCACAAAGCGGCTGAAATCATGATCGAAAGCGGTGTGGATCACCGCATCGCAGCGGGCGACCGCCGCCAGCAGCGAGTCCGGATCTTCCAGGGTTCCGTACTGCACTTCTGCGCCTGCCGTCTGCAGCGCGAGGGCGCTGGCTTCTGAACGCGCCAGGCCGGTGACCTGGTGCCCGGCGGCCAGCAGGTCGCTGAGAATACGTGAGCCGATAAATCCGCTCGCGCCGGTGAGAAAAATTCGCATAACCTGCCTCCAGAATGAGTATCCAGGCTATGGTAGTCTTAACGCGATACGATAAAAGTAGAGACATTATCAGGGTATAAAGACTAACAGGCTGAGTATGAGCGACTCTTCAACGTATGCATTGGGTGAATTTCTGCGGGCGCGGCGTTTACGGCTCGATCCGGCAACATTTGGCTTCACGCCAGGCCGTCGGCGCACGCCCGGGCTCCGGCGCGAAGAGGTTGCTCAGCTGGCAAATATCAGCCCCACCTGGTACACCTGGCTGGAACAGGGGCGCGGCGGAGCGCCATCCCGGGAAGTGCTGGGCCGTATTGCCGGTGGATTAAGGCTGACAACGCCGGAGCGTGAACACCTGTTTATTCTGGCATTTGGCCATCCGCCGGAAACCCGGCTGATTGTCTCCGACGACATTACCCCGCGTTTACAGCGGGTGCTGGATGCCTTCCCCGTTCCGGCGATCGTCAAAACCGTCGCCTGGGACGTGATTGCGTGGAATGATGCCGCCGCCCGTGTCCTGACCGACTACGGCCGGCTGGCGCCCGCCGAACGTAATATTCTCCGTCGCCTGTTTACCCACCGCTCTGCGCGCAGCGCGCTGGAAGACTGGTCGTCCGTTGCCCGCCTTATCGTCAGCGCCTTTCGTGCCGATGTTGCCCGGGTAGGCGCATCGCCGGAAAACGAACGGCTCATCGCCGAACTCTGCCGTCAGAGCCCGGAATTTGACACCTTCTGGCGCAGCAATGATGTGGCCGGGCAGGGCGAAGGCTTTAAGCGCATGCATCATCCGCAGCTTGGTATGATTGAGCTGGAGTTTTCCACCTTTACCGTTGATGGCCGCCCGGACCTCACCATGATGGTATTTAACCCGGCAACCGAGGAGAGCCGGGTGAAAATCCATGATTGGGTAAAACAGGGAACGCCGTTATCTGATGGTGGAGAGGTTAGTCACTTACCGGGGTAAATTCGTAGAGAACCAGGGCGTTGCTTTCCAGCGAGTCGACGACATGCCAGCCGTTTTCCTGCCGCTCTTCTGAGACGCTCAGCGCCGGGCGGGCTTTGTGCATTATCCAGTGATAATCCTCTTCGTCCGGCCCGCTCTGGCTGCGGAAGGCGTCAAAAAGCGGGAATAACGCCCCGTGATGGCGATCGAAGAGATGCTGTTTAACCCGCCAGCGGCCCTCCAGCCCCAATAGCTGTACGCTATAGGGCTGGCTGAAGCGTTGGATAAAAGCCTCTTCGCTGGAGAGCCAGGGATTGAACACCACCGTATTACGTAACAGCAGCTGGTAATGTTCCCCGTGGCGTAACAGCAGCAGATTTTTGTCATTCACCAGCACCTCCCCACGCAGGCGGCGCCACAGCCACAGCACCCAGTAAACCGGACGCGGGAGGCCGTGCAGATAGTGCAGCGCCAGGCTCGAGGTATCCAGCTTGCCGTTCGCCCGCGCTTCGCCCTGCAGGCCTGAGTTGAGCCAGAACCCGGCCAGCCACACCTGATCCGCCAGCCCCAGCAGGTTATCCATCAACAGCGCGCCGCGAAAGAAACGGCCGTTGGTGTCGCGGGTGTTGCCGGTCAACGTATTCCAGGAGAGCAGCCAGACGGGAAGCGACAGCTGGCGCTGGCGCAGGGCGCTATGGATCTGGCGCAGTTTATGTACCGGATAGTTTTCGCTGGCGGCCAGCCTGCTGCTATCGAGCTGGGCCAGATCCAGCAGTTCGTTCGCATCGGCCTGACAGGCGAGAAAACTGGCTTCGGTCAACAGCGGCGAACGGAGCAGAGTGTCTTCAGCAATGGCGCTCTCCGGGAAGCGATGCCAGATCCCCAGCTGCGACTGCGGCACTATCGCCCGCAGCGTGTCGCGCTGCTGTTGCCAGGCGTGCTGGCGCGCCTCTTCGCTGGCCTGCGGTGACCAGTGCCAGACAAATCGCCAGCTGGCAAGCGTCGCCGGAGGGAAGTGATTCGCGGCGAGGCGTAAAAAACGCTGTAGCAGATCGCAGCGGGTGGTCAGCCCGGTATGCAAAATCAGCCCCCAGCCCATGTTGGCCAGCCAGCTGAAAATTTGCTGCAGCTGGTACCAGCAGGCATAGCCTGCCATCTGCGGGTCATCCCAGCCGGTGGCGAACAGTCTGCTGCTGAGAAACGGGTCGTGAATATCAATCGCATAGACCGGCAGGGTATCGTGCAGCCGCTCCAGCTCGCGGCGGACATCTTCGCGTAATAAATCGTCCAGTTCGCGCACGGTGACCACGATTCGGGTATGGCGTAATGGCGTGGCCCGGCCCGGTAGCTGACGCAGATCAATCTGGCGGGTCTGCTGCGGATTCAGCCGCGGCGGAGGATTATCCCAGCCGTTTTTCTCCGGCTCATTCAGCCGGGCATAGAGGCGCTCCACGGCTACCGGCTGCCAGATATCGGCCTGGCCTATCCGTGAACGGACGGATTCCTGGTGGCTCTGCGGATGCTGCTGGCGAAACTGACGCGGCGTCAGTTCATGCAGCCGTTTAAACAGGTCGCTCATGATGCGGGTGCTGGCGAACCCCTGCTCCTGGGCAATCTGCTGCACCGACTTGCGGGTGGTGAGGAGCTGTTCCGCCGCCTTGTTGAGACGCAGAGCGGTAATGTACTGCACAAAGCTTACGCCGACCTCCTTGCGAAACAGCCTGGATAGCCAGGCTTCGGAGACAAATTCGGCCGCGGCGACATCGTGTAGCGAAAGCCGCTGCTGATAGTTGGCCTCGATCCGCGCCACCACCCGGGCAATGCGGCGGCTCCACTTCTCCGCTCCGCGCTGTGTCCTGGCGATGACGGGCCGGGTGTAGCGAGTAGCCAGCAGCAGGGCAATTTCACTGAGCCAGCGATTGGCTTCCAGGCGGTAGCGGGACTGGTGATTCACCAGTTCAATGACCAACAGCTGGCGCATCAGATGGCGCAGGTTATCATCGGCATCGCGGGTGGCGTCGGTGACCTGGTAGTCAACGGCGAAAAAATCACCGTCAAGACGCGTCAGCCAGCCATAAGGCAGGGTCAACAGCATCACCGCATTGGCGGCGGCGGCGGTCAGGCTCCAGCGCTGATGACGGTTCACTATCGCCAGGTCGTCAGTATCCAGCTGCTGACGGAGATCGCCGTCATGCAGCCCGACGCGGCCTTCCAGCACCCACAGCAACGTTAAGGCATCGCTATCCTGTTGACTGTACTGACGAACATCGCGAACCACGACGCTAAAATCGCCTGAATGGTGTTCCACCGTAACGTCCCCTCAAAGACAAAAAATAACAGGTTATTTTTTGTCATAACCGATTTGTATGAAAAGCACTCATGAATAATCCGTCAATATAAAACAAAAAACAGCGCATCGTAGACTTTTTAACCGCATAAACTCGGAAGTGTCGCGCAAACCCAATGAAGGAATAACAAAAATGACACATCCACTTATTGAGGCCTTACAGGTTAATGAAGCGCAGTTTATCGCCCTGCGTCGCCGTTTTCATCAGCAGCCGGAGATCGGCTTCGAAGAACATCAAACCAGCGATGAAGTGGCACGCCTGCTGACCGAGTGGGGCTATGAGGTGCATCGTGGTCTGGCGGGAACCGGCGTGGTCGGGAGCCTGACCGTCGGCAGCGGTCAGCGTCGCCTCGGCCTGCGCGCCGACATGGACGCGCTGCCGATGCAGGAGGCGAGCGGTAAAGCCTGGGCCAGTCAGGTCGATGGTCGTTTTCACGGCTGCGGTCATGACGGACACACCACCACGCTCCTGTACGCCGCCGAGTATCTGGCGCGTACCCGGCAGTTTAATGGCACGCTACAGCTGATTTTTCAGCCCGCTGAAGAGCTGCTGTACGGCGGGCGGGTTATGGTGGAAGACGGCCTGTTCGATAAATTCCCCTGCGACCTGATCTTTGGTCTGCACAATATGCCGGGGCAGGCGGTGGGTAACATTGGCCTGCGCGACGGCGCCATGATGGCCTCCTCCGATACCCTGCATATTGAGGTCAAGGGAGTGGGCGGGCACGGGGCGGTACCGGAGCATACCGTTGACGCCACGCTGGTTGCCTGTCACATCACGCTGGCGCTGCAATCCATCGTGTCGCGCAATATCACGCCATTTGAACCGGCGGTGGTGACCGTCGGCAGTATTCAGGCGGGACATGCGCCAAACATTATCAACGATAAGGTGCTGATGAAGCTGACGGTCCGCACGCTGAATGAGCAGGTGCGGGAAACGGTCCTGCAGCGCATTCACGATATTGCCGTTGCCCAGGCGGAAAGCTTTAACGCCACGGCCACCTTAACCCACGTCAACGGCAGTCCGGTGCTGAAAAACGATCCCGCCGCGAATCAGATGGTGCGCGAGGTGGCGACGTCGCTGTTTGGCGAAGCGCAGGTCGGGGAGGTGAAACCGTTTATGGGCAGCGAAGATTTTGCCTTTATGCTCGAACATAATCCGAACGGGTGTTATTTCACTATCGGCGCCGGAGATGAAGCCGATCGCTGTATGGTGCATAACCCCGGCTATGATTTTAACGACGAGATCCTGCTCAAGGGCGCGGCGCTGTGGTGCGGCCTGACGGAACATTATCTGCGCTAACGACCCGCGACCGGGAGGACCCTATTTTGACACTCCCCACCCTGAAGGAAGGGGATTCTTGTTTCGCGGAGTCGAACCTGAGCCGCACTAAGCGTTTTAGGATTTACAGACTCTCCACAAGCTAACACTGCCAGTCCGGCAGCTTTTATATTCCGGGCCGCGTTAATGTCACGGTCATGGTCTGCGCCGCATTCAGGGCAGTGCCATTTACGAACATCAAGAGGCATTTTTTGCATGGTGAAACCGCAACAGCTACAGCGTTTTGAGGACGGAAAATACGGGTCAATTGCGACCACGCTACGCCCTGCCCATTCGCCTTTATACCGGAGCTGGCGCACGAATTCGCTCCAGCTCGCGTCTGCTATCGCTTTGGATAGTGACGGGTTGCGGAGCATGTTGTTCACCTTAAGGGATTCGACGCAAACAACCTGGTTATCGTTAATCAGTTTGCGGGTTGCCTTGTGCAAGGCATCCAGTTGGCAGTTGGCAATCGGCAATTTTTTCGTAAAGTCGGGCAACTTTTAAGCGAGCCCTGGCGCGGTTTTTCGACCCTCTGGCCTTTTTGCTTAACCGGCGCTGGAGTAGAGCCAGGCGTGCTGCGTATTTAGCAGTATGGCGGGGATTGCTTTGTTTAAATCCGGTATCGGTGACGAACAAATCTTTTAAACCGACATCAATGCCGACGGTGGAAGCGGCGATCGGCAGTGATACAGGTTCAGACTCGCAAAGGCAGGAGACGAAATATCGTCCGGCGGCATCTTTTGAAATAGTGACGGTAGAGGGTGCAGACGGTAATTCACGGCTCCAGCGCACGTCTAAAGGCGCTTTGCATTTTGCCAGTACAACCTGCCGTCACGGTATTTAAACGCGCTGGCGGTCAGCTCTGCCGTCTGTTTATGGCGTTTGCTCTTAAAGGCAGGATATGCGGTGCGTCCGGCGAAGAAGTTCGAAAACGCCGTTTGTTGGTGGCGCAAGGCTTGCTGTAGTGGCACGCAGGAAACGTCATTCAGCCAGACAAATTCTGGCTCTTTTTTCAGTGCTGTCAGACGGGCACTGGCTTGTGTATAGCCGATTTTCTCCTGGCGTTCGTAGTAGGCATCGGTGCGCCAGCGCAGGATCGAGTTATAGACAAAACGCACGCATCCGAACGTTTGAGCCAGAAGCTCAGCTTGCCCGGGTGTTGGATAAAACCTGTATTTATAGGCGCGTCTCATAGCCTCAGAAAATACGCATAAAAATGTGAAGGATATTGACGATGGTCAAATCAAAAGCAGTCAGGGGGAAACCCAGCTCCTTTCCTCGCCGTCCTAAAAGGACGAAGTATCCCGGAGGCACTCGATGAGCTCCGTATCTCTGACCGACACACCGTTTGTCGGCACCGATCGTCTGCTGGCGGGCATCGTGCTGAGCGTGCTGACCTTCTGGCTGTTTGCCCAGTCGGTTATCAACGTCGTGCCGGCAATGAAAAACAGTCTGGATATTTCCCTTGAGACGCTGACGCTTGCCGTCAGCCTCAGCGCACTTTTCAGCGGCTGCTTTGTTGTCGCCAGCGGCGGGCTGGCGGATAAATTTGGCCGGATGCGCATGACCCATATCGGCTTAGGATTGAGTATTGCCGGTAGTGCGCTGCTGATCCTGGCCCAGGGACCCTGGCTGTTTCTCGCCGGGCGCGTTTTACAGGGGCTGTCGGCGGCCTGCATCATGCCCGCGACCCTGGCATTGATCAAAACTTGGTATGAAGGCAAGGCCCGCCAGCGCGCAGTGAGCTTCTGGGTTATCGGTTCGTGGGGCGGTAGCGGGCTGTGTTCATTCGTCGGCGGCGCCATCGCGACCGGTCTCGGCTGGCGCTGGATCTTCGTCTTTTCCATTGCCGTTGCGCTGGTGGCGCTGCTGCTGCTTCGCGGCACGCCGGAAAGCCGTAGCGCCGGCGCGCAGCAGCAAAAGCTGGATATCAGCGGCCTGTTGAGCCTGATCGCGTCGCTGGTGCTGTTGAATCTGTTTATCAGTAAGGGGCACGGGTGGGGCTGGAGCAGCGGCCTGTCGCTGACGATGTTTGCCGGTTCGCTGCTGGCGGCAGGGTTTTTCATCCGCAGCGGCCTGCGCAAAGGGGACGCCGCGCTGATTGATTTTGCGCTGTTTCGCAACCGGGCCTACAGCGCCGCCGTGCTGTCAAACTTTCTGCTTAACGGCGCGATTGGCACGATGATGATCACCAGTATCTGGCTGCAAAAAGGGCACAATATGAGCCCGCTGGAGACCGGCGGCATGACGCTGGGCTATCTGGTGACCGTTCTGGCGATGATCCGCGTGGGGGAAAAGCTGCTGCAGCGCTACGGGGCCAGGCTGCCGATGATGACCGGGCCGCTCCTGACCGCCGTGGCGATTGTGCTTATCTCCTGCACCTTTCTCGATAAGTCGCTCTATATCGTCACCGTTTTTCTCAGCAACGTGCTGTTTGGCCTCGGGCTGGGGTGCTATGCGACACCCTCTACCGACACGGCGGTAGTCAACGCGCCGGAAAACAAAGTGGGCGTCGCCTCGGGGATTTACAAAATGGGCAGCTCGCTGGGTGGGGCGATGGGAATTGCGGTGACAGCGTCACTTTTTGCGCTGTTTTTACCGCTCGGTATGGCCAGCGCCGCCCAGTATGCGCTGTGGTTTAACGCGGCGATGTGCCTGGGGGCAACGGTGGTCAGCGCCCTGATGCTGCCGCGTCGGTCTCACAGCTGATGCTTTTTGAGCAGCGCCCGCAGCTGGTGGTAGGTTAACCCAAGCAGCGCCGCCGCCTGTTTCTGATTGTACTTCGCCTGCTGCAGACTCTTCTGCAGCAGGTTTTTTTCTTGTTCCTGCTGGAAGGCCCGCAGATCCAGAGGTAGCGTTGGCCCGGCGGGATTTGCGGCAACGTCTGCGGGGGGCGACTGAAGCGGCAGAGGTTGATGGAACGGATTAATGATGATGTTATCCAGTTCGCTGTCGCTGGTGCCGTGGCGATAGACCGAGCGCTCCACCACGTTTTTCAGCTCACGAATATTCCCCGGCCAGCGATAGCCGAGCAGCGTTTCGCGGGCGCGATCGCTGAAGCCGGGAAACAGCGGCAGACCCAGTTCACGACACATCTGGATAGCGAACTGGTTTGCCAGCAGCATAATGTCGCTCTGTCTGTCGCGTAGCGGCGGCAGCTGCACCACATCGAAGGCGAGGCGGTCGAGGAGGTCGGCGCGGAAATGGCCGGCCTCAACCATCTGCGGCAGATCGGCATTGGTCGCACACACCAGACGCACGTTGACCTGCAGCGGCTGACTGCCGCCCACGCGCTCCAGTTCGCCATATTCAATTACCCGCAGCAGCTTTTCCTGTACCAGCATCGGCGCTGTCGCCAGCTCATCCAGGAACAGGGTTCCACCGTCGGCGCGCTCAAAGCGTCCCGGATGACGCTTGCTGGCTCCGGTAAAGGCGCCGGCTTCATGGCCAAACAGTTCGCTATCCAGCAGATTTTCATTCAGCGCCGCGCAGTTGAGGGAGATGAACGGTCCCTGCCAGCGCGAAGAGAGAAAGTGCAGGCGGTTGGCGATAAGCTCTTTACCGGTGCCGCGTTCACCAATGACCAGCACCGGTTTGTCCAGCGGCGCCAGCCGCGACACTTGTTCCAGCACCTCGAGAAAGCTGTTCGCTTCTCCGAGCAGGTTATCCTTGTATTCCGCCATGATGAAATTCGCCATTTAATCGTGTGATTCACCAGGTTACTGTAGCAACCTGCTGTGCAGATAACAACCACTCCTTTTAAAATCAACAAGATAAAAAGTTGGCACAGGATTTGTATTAATCAGCGTAAGTATCATCACAGGCCCCGGCCTGAAATCAGAACTATGAGGATCAACGTTATGGGTATTTTTTCTCGTTTTGCCGACATCGTGAACGCCAACATCAACTCCCTGCTGGAGAAAGCGGAAGATCCGCAGAAGCTGGTTCGTCTGATGATCCAGGAGATGGAGGATACGCTGGTCGAAGTGCGTTCGACTTCGGCACGCGCGCTGGCGGAAAAGAAACAGCTGAGCCGCCGAATTGAACAAGCGCTTGCCCAGCAGGCCGAGTGGCAGGAAAAAGCGGAACTGGCGCTGCGTAAGGACAAAGAAGATTTGGCGCGTGCCGCGCTTATCGAAAAGCAAAAGCTGACCGACCTTATCGGCAGTCTGGAAAATGAAGCGCAGATGGTTGATGAAACGCTGACGCGCATGAAAAAAGAGATTGGTGAGCTGGAGAATAAACTGAGCGAAACCCGCGCTCGCCAGCAGGCGCTGACTCTGCGTCATCAGGCGGCCAGCTCTTCCCGCGATGTGCGTCGTCAGCTGGATAGCGGTAAAATTGATGAAGCTATGGCGCGTTTTGAATCCTTTGAACGCCGCATCGATCATATGGAAGCCGAAGCGGAAAGCCACGGTTTTGGTAAACAGAAAACGCTGGATCAGCAGTTTGCCGACCTGAAAGCGGATGATGAAATCAGCGCACAGCTGGCGGCGTTGAAAAGCAAAATGAATCAAAACAACTAATGGCATAGGCCAGCGCCTTCGGGACAGGCAGGCCGGGTCTGGCGGCCTCAGCTAAAGCTGGTCGTGGGTCGATGCCCCGACGTTCTGAAGGATAACGCGTTGCGGCGCTGCTATGCGCCGCCGTTCACTCACTGTAAGGAGTACACATGAGTACGCTTTTTATTGCCATACCCCTGACGCTGTTTGTGCTGTTCGTTTTACCGGTCTGGCTTTGGCTGCACTACAACAACCGCACCGCGAGCGGCAGCTTATCGCAGAATGAACAGCAGCGTTTGCTGCAGCTGACCGACGATGCAAAGCGCATGCGCGAACGTATTCAGACGCTGGAAGACATTCTTGATGCCGAACATCCGAACTGGAGAGACAAATAATGGGCGGACTGGATCTGAATAAAAAACTGTGGCGCGTGCCGCAGCACGGCATGGTAAAAGGCGTCTGCGCCGGTATCGCGCAGTATCTGGATGTGCCGGTCAAGCTGGTACGACTGATTACCGTACTGGCGATGATCTTTGGCCTGTTTTTCTTTGTGGTGGTGGCGTACATCATCCTGACATTCGCTCTTGACCCGATGCCGGAAAGTGAATTGTACGGCGAGAAAATGCCGACCAGCGGTGAGCTGCTGGCCGCGGCGGATCAAGAACTGGCGGCCAGCGAACGCCGCCTGCGCGAAATGGAACGCTATGTCACGTCGGATACCTTTACGTTACGCAGCCGTTTTCGCCAGCTCTAACTGAAATCTGAGGTCACGCATGAATATAAAATGGCAGCAGGCGGGGCAAAAAGTGAAACCCGGCCTGAAAATCGCGGGTAAGCTGGTTCTGCTGACTGCGTTACGTTATGGCCCGGCGGGCGTTGCCGGCTGGGCGGTGAAATCGGTGGCGCGTCGGCCATTAAAAATGCTGCTGGCGGTGGCGCTGGAACCGTTGCTCAGCCGTCTGGCCAATCGTTTTGCCCGCGGGATGAAATGATCGAACGAGGCGATGCGTCAGGCGCATCGTACCGACGTCGACGGGGTGGACGGGGTGAACTCGCGCAGGCGCGCCTGCGCGCAGCCACTGAGGTGAATGCCATCAGCGCTCAGCCTCCGGCATCACGGGCGGGAATCTTGCTACTTATCCTCACCTAATAGCTTATAATCAAAGCACTTTCCTTCAGAGCATAACAGGATGGCAATGAAGCGATTCAAAACTGAATTTAATGCGCTGGTGAACCGCGGCGTTGACCGCCATTTGCGTCTGGCGGTTACGGGGCTGAGCCGCAGCGGTAAAACCGCCTTTATCACCGCGCTGGTTAATCAACTGCTGAATATTCACTCCGGGGCGCGCCTGCCGCTGCTTAGCGCGGTGAGAGAAGAGCGCCTGCTTGGCGTCAAACGGGTTCCGCAACGTGATTTCGGCATTCCGCGTTTTACCTATGATGAAGGGCTGGCGCAGCTGTACGGTTCGCCGCCGGTCTGGCCGACGCCGACCCGCGGAGTGAGCGAAATTCGTCTGGCGCTGCGTTACCGCTCCAGCGAATCGCTGTTCCGCCATTTTAAAGAGACCTCCACGCTGTACCTGGAGATTGTCGATTATCCGGGCGAGTGGCTGCTTGATTTACCGATGCTGGCGCAGGACTACCTCAGCTGGTCGCGGCAGATGACCGGCCTGCTGCAAGGGCAGCGTGAGGCGTGGTCAGCCCGCTGGCGTCAGCTCTGTGACGGGCTGGATCCGCTGGCACCGGCGGATGAAAACCGTCTGGCGGAGATTGCCGCCGCGTGGACGGAGTATCTGCATGCCTGTAAACGAGAAGGTCTGCACTTTATTCAGCCGGGACGCTTTGTACTGCCGGGAGATATGGCCGGGGCGCCGGCCCTGCAGTTTTTCCCCTGGCCGGATGTGGACGCAATTGGTGAAGCGAAGCTGGCCCAGGCGGATAAACACAGCAACGCCGGAATGCTGCGCGAACGCTTTAAATATTACTGCGAAAAAGTGGTTAAGGGCTTTTACAAAGACCACTTCCTGCGTTTTGACCGCCAGATCGTGCTGGTGGACTGCCTGCAGCCGCTGAACAGCGGCCCGCAGGCCTTCAACGATATGCGCCTGGCGCTGACTCAGCTGATGCAGAGCTTCCATTACGGTCAGCGAACCCTGTTCCGCCGTCTGTTTTCCCCGGTGATCGACAAGCTGCTGTTTGCCGCGACCAAAGCCGATCATGTCACCGTCGATCAACACGGCAATATGGTTTCTCTGCTGCAGCAGCTGATTCAGGACGCCTGGCAGAATGCCGCGTTCGAAGGCATCAGTATGGATTGTCTGGGACTGGCATCGATTCAGGCGACGCAGAGCGGGTTGATTGAGGTTAACGGCGAGAAGATCCCCGCGCTGCGCGGCAACCGCCTGAGCGACGGTCAGCCGCTGACCGTCTACCCCGGAGAGGTTCCGGCCCGGCTGCCGGGTCAGGCGTTCTGGCAGCAGCAGGGGTTTCAGTTTGAGAATTTCCGTCCGCAGGTGATGGACGTCGATAAGCCGCTGCCGCATATCCGCCTGGATGCCGCGCTTGAATTTTTGATCGGAGATAAATTGCGATGAGCGAACCCTTAAAACCGCGTATCGACTTCGACGGTCCGCTGGAAGCGGAGAAAATGGAGGCGCTGAAATCGGCACGTGCCTTTGACGGCGCGGAAGCGGCGAAATTTGCCCCGGCGCGAGTGGATGCGCTGGAGGAAGACGAAGGGGCGGCAGAAGCGGTGGTCGAATCGGTTCTGCGGCCAAAACGTAGTTTATGGCGCCGCATGGTCAGCGCCGGTCTGGCTATTTTTGGCGTCAGCGTTGTGGCGCAGGGCGTACAGTGGACCCTGACCGCCTGGCAAACCCAGGACTGGATTGCGCTCGGCGGTTGTGCGGCGGGAGCGCTGATTGTCGGCGCCGGTGTTGGGTCGGTCGCGACCGAATGGCGGCGACTGTGGCGTCTGCGCCAGCGGGCCCATGAGCGCGACGAGGCGCGGGATTTGATGCACAGTCACGCGGTCGGAAAAGGGCGCGCGTTTTGCGAGAAACTGGCGCAGCAGGCCGGGCTTGATCAGGCGCATCCTGCGCTGCAGCGCTGGTATGCGGCGATTCATGAAACGCAAAACGATCGGGAAGTGGTCAGCCTGTATGCGCAGCTGGTGCAGCCGGTGCTGGATGCCCAGGCGCGGCGGGAAATCAGCCGTTCGGCGGCGGAGTCCACGCTGATGATCGCCGTCAGCCCGCTGGCGCTGGTGGATATGGCCTTTATCGCCTGGCGTAATTTACGTCTGATCAACCGCATCGCCACGCTGTATGGCATTGAGCTGGGTTATTACAGCCGCCTGCGTCTGTTCCGCCTGGTGCTGCTGAATATCGCCTTTGCCGGCGCCAGCGAACTGGTGCGGGAAGTGGGCATGGACTGGATGTCACAGGACCTGGCAGCCAGACTTTCAGCGCGTGCGGCGCAGGGGATTGGCGCCGGACTGCTTACGGCACGTCTGGGGATTAAGGCCATGGAGCTGTGTCGGCCGCTACCGTGGATCGCTGACGACAAACCGCGGCTGGGCGATTTCCGTCGTGAACTGATTGGTCAGCTGAAAGAGACGCTGCAAAAAAGTAAAAGCGGTCCGCAGCCCTGATCGCCTTCTGATAACCGCCGGGCGACCGGCGGTTTTAGGACATCTCCCCCGGCGCCCGGGGCTTTGAACGGATATCTTTACGCCATAACGGCCGTTTTTCCGCCATGCTGTCAATAATTGTTGACAGCTATCTTCACGCCAGCAAATAACTGTCCTATTATTCATCCGTCATTGGCCTTTTTAGGGTGAATACTCCCATGCGTCTTGAAGTCTTTTGTGAAGACCGTCTTGGTCTGACTCGTGAATTGCTTGATTTGCTGGTGCTCCGCGGTATCGATCTGCGCGGCATCGACATTGATCCCATTGGCCGAATTTATCTTAATTTTGCCGAGCTGGAGTTTGCCAGCTTCAGCAGCCTGATGGCGGAAATCCGCCGGATTGCCGGCGTCACCGACGTGCGTACCGTGCCGTGGATGCCGTCGGAACGTGAACACCTGGCGCTCAGCGCGCTGCTGGTGGCGATGCCGGAGCCGGTGCTGTCGCTGGACACCAAAGGCAAGGTTGAACTGGCGAACCCCGCCAGCTGCCAGCTGTTTGCGCAGAGCCCGGAGCGGCTGCGCAATCATCCGGTCGCTCAGTTAATTACCGATTTTAACGTCCAGCGCTGGCTGGAGAGCAGCCCGCAGGAGTCGCATAGCGAGCATGTGGTGGTTAACGGCCAGAACTTCGTGCTGGAAATCACCCCGGTCTACCTTGAAGGCGAACACGGCGAACGGGTCCTGACCGGTGCGGTGGCGATGCTGCGTTCCACCGTTCGTATGGGGCGTCAGCTGCAAACCATGACGACGCAGGACACCAGTGCCTTCAGTCAAATCCTCGCCGTCGGCCCGAAAATGCGCCATGTCGTCGAACAGGCTCGTAAGCTGGCGATGCTCAGCGCGCCGCTGCTGATCGTCGGCGATACCGGAACCGGCAAAGATTTACTCGCCCACGCCTGCCATCTGGCCAGCCCGCGGGCAAACAAACCCTATCTGGCGCTGAACTGTGGCTCCATCCCGGAAGATGCGGTGGAAAGCGAGCTGTTTGGCGACGCTATTCAAGGCAAAAAAGGCTTCTTTGAGCAGGCGAACGGCGGTTCGGTCCTGCTGGATGAAATCGGCGAAATGTCGCCGCGTATGCAGACCAAGCTACTGCGTTTTCTTAATGACGGCACCTTCCGGCGCGTCGGGGAAGATCACGAAGTTCACGTCGACGTGCGGGTCATCTGCGCGACGCAGAAAAATCTGGTGGAGCTGGTGCAGAAGGGATTATTCCGCGAGGATCTCTACTACCGCCTCAACGTGCTCACCCTCTACCTGCCGCCGCTGCGCGACTGTCCGCAGGATATCATTCCGCTGACGGAGCTGTTTGTTTCCCGGTTTGCCGACGAACAGGGGATCCCGCGACCGAAGCTTTCCGCCGACCTCAGCACGGTGTTGACCCGCTATAGCTGGCCTGGCAACGTTCGCCAGCTGAAGAACGCGGTTTACCGCGCGCTGACCCAGCTCGAAGGCTATGAGATGCGTCCGCAGGATATTCTGTTGCCGGATCACGATGTGGCCTCGCTACCGGTTGGCGAAGAGGCGATGGAAGGGTCGCTGGATGACATTACCCGTCGCTTTGAACGCTCGGTGCTGACCCAGCTTTATCGCAGCTTCCCGAGCACCCGTAAGCTGGCGAAGCGCCTCGGCGTATCGCATACCGCGATCGCCAACAAGCTGCGTGAATACGGTCTGAGCCAGAAGAAAGGCGAAGAGTAGGCGCTGTCACCGGCGGCTCAGGCGGCCGGTGACAATCTGACGCCATAGAGGCTTCAACCTTTCGCCCGCTTCTGTATATACTCAGTTTTCTTCATCTTTTTCCAGGAATACGGATGTCAACTTCGCCGGGTCATCTGCTTCAGTGGATGAAACTGCTGGGACTCTCTGCCGGACTCTCCGGGGTTCTGTTCGGGCTGCACCTGCCTGCGGCATTGCTGCTGGGGCCGATGATCGCCGGGATAACGTTGAGTCTGCGCGGGGCGAGCATTCGCGTTCCGCGGCCGTTTTTTATTGCCGCTCAGGCCATTATTGGCTGCATGATTGCCCGCACCTTAACCCCCTCTGTTTTTAGCGTCCTCATCGGGCACTGGCCGCTGGTGCTGCTTATCCTCTTCTCCACGCTTGCCGTCAGCGCGCTGACGGGGTGGCTGCTGGTGCGCTATAGCGCGCTCCCCGGCGCGACCGGTGCGTGGGGCAGTTCGCCTGGCGGAGCGTCGGCTATGGTGGTGATGGCGCAGGAGTATGGCGCCGATGTGCGGCTGGTGGCCCTGATGCAGTATCTGCGGGTGCTGTTTGTCGCGGGCGCGGCGGCGCTGGTGGTGCGTTTTGCCCTGGGCGGCGATGCGCAGGCGATGACCCAGCAGATCGTCTGGTTTCCACCATTGACGTGGCAGCTGCCGTGGACGCTGCTGCTGACGATGGTCGCGGGATGGCTGGGGCTGAGAATGCGTTTCCCGTCCGGTGCGATGCTATTCCCGATGCTGGCGGGCGCGGTGGTGCAGGGAGAGGGCTGGTGGATGCTTGAGCTGCCTGAATGGCTGCTGGCGCTGGCATATGCCGCCATTGGCTGGAGCGTTGGACTAAAGTTTAATAAAGAGATCTTCCTGCTGGCCCTGAAAACGCTGCCGCAGATTATCGCCTCCATTATCGGCCTGATTGTGGTTTGTGCGCTGCTGGCGCTGGGGGTGACCCAGGTGCTGCCGCTCGATTTTATGACCGCTTATCTGGCGACAAGCCCCGGCGGGCTGGATACGGTGGCGATTATTGCCGCAGGTACGCGGGCGGATATGTCGTTTATTATGGCGATGCAGACGCTGCGTCTGTTTACCATTTTGCTGACCGGCCCGATGATTGCGCGTTTGATTTCGCGCTATGCGCCGCAGAAATAAACAAGCCTCCGCAGAACGGAGGCTTAACGTAGCCGGAAGGCCGGCGGTGACGCCATTTTCCGGGATAGCTTGTGGTCTTAGCCTTTCAGCGAAGCCAGGGCCGCATCGTAGTCCGGCTCTTCGGTGATTTCGTTCACCAGCTGGCTGTAAACAACCTGGTCATTTTCATCAATAACGACCACCGCACGCGCGGCCAGACCGGCCAGCGGACCGGCTGCAATGGCGACACCGTAATCGGCCAGGAACTGCGGAGCGCGCAGCGTGGACAGGGTGACGACATTGTTCAGGCCTTCCGCGCCGCAGAAGCGAGACTGGGCGAACGGCAGGTCGGCAGAGATGCACAGCACAACGGTGTTATCCAGCTCGGAGGCCAGTTGGTTAAATTTACGAACCGATGCCGCGCAAACGCCGGTATCGATGCTCGGGAAAATATTCAGTACTTTACGTTTGCCGGCGAACTGGCTCAGCGCGACGTCAGAGAGATCTTTGGCGACCAGCGTAAACGGCTGCGCGGTAGCGCCAGCCTGCGGAATGGTGCCCTGAACAGAAACGGGGTTGCCCTGGAAATGCACGGTTTGTGACATGTTTATCTTCCTGTTTACATATAGTTAACGTCACGGGTAGTGTATGACATCCGTTATCGGCACGGCAAATCCTATTTAATGTTTCCCCTGGAGGAACCTGGGAATGCGAAACCTGCGAGTGTACGAAGAAGCCTGGCCGTTACATACGCCCTTTGTGATTGCCCGCGGCAGTCGCAGCGAGGCGAAGGTGGTGGTGGTGGAAATTGAAGAGGACGGCGTAAAAGGCGTTGGAGAGTGCACGCCGTACCCGCGCTATGGTGAGAGCCTCGCGTCGGTCATGGCGCAGATCCTCACCATTGGCGAGCAGCTGGAAAGCGGCATGACCCGCGAACAGCTCCAGCATCTGCTGCCGGCAGGGGCCGCGCGCAACGCCGTAGATTGTGCGCTGTGGGATCTGCAGGCCCGTCGCGTCGGGAAAACGATTCCTCAACTGCTGGGTATCGGACTCCCCAATCGGGTGGTGACGGCGCAGACGGTCGTGATCGGAACCCCTGAACAGATGGCGGCCAGCGCCGCCGCGCTGTGGGAGAAGGGGGCCCGACTACTGAAGGTGAAACTGGATAATCATCTGATCAGCGAACGGCTGATTGCCATTCGCAACGTGGTGCCAGAGGCGACGCTGATAGTGGATGCCAATGAATCCTGGTCCAGCGATGGCCTGGCGGCGCGCTGTCAGCTGCTGGCGGACATCGGTGTGGCCATGCTCGAACAGCCGCTTCCAGCGGACGCCGACGACGCGCTGGAAAATTTTATTCACCCGCTGCCCATCTGTGCCGACGAGAGCTGCCACACCCGCGATAGCCTGCCGCAGCTGCGCGGGCGTTATGAGATGGTGAATATTAAGCTGGATAAAACCGGTGGCTTGACCGAAGCGCTGTTTCTGGCGCAGGAGGCCGGGGAGCTGGGGTTTGAACGTATGCTGGGCTGCATGCTCTGCACGTCGCGGGCCATTTCAGCGGCGCTCCCGCTGGTGCCGCTGGCGCGTTTCGCCGATCTGGATGGCCCGACCTGGCTGGCGGTAGATGTTGAGCCGGCGCTGCATTTCAGCACCGGGGTGCTTCATCTCTGAGCGTGCCAGCGCAGTAGAACCATCATTGCCGACAGATGCTTTTCCGTCGCTTCGTCGGCTGAGATGGGCGGAAACTCGGCGGTGATGCAGGGCAGGCCGATATCGGCACACCAGCTGCCAAAAGAGCCGGGGGTTTCGTAACCGACGCTGCCGACCAGCGGCAGGGCAAACGCGTCGGCCAGCCACTGTCCCAGCTCGCTGTGGCCGGGATCTTCAATGCAGGCCAGCGGATCGTGGAAGGAGACGACCCACGCCGGGTGGATCTGATGGATCAGCTGGCACAGTGCCTGGGTTTCCGGTTCTGAACCGGGTTTTTCGCCGGTCAGCAGTACCACATCGCGCTGTTCTGCCGCGCTATTCCAGCGATACACCGTTTCCCCTTCTTTCCAGTTTGCCGCGGGGAAGTTGCGGTTCAGATCGACGCCGCGGGCGTTGGCCCGTAGTCCCAGCTGACAGCCATCGGGATTCACCGCCAGCACGACGTGATGGCGGCGTAATTCCGGTTTCAGGGTACGCAGCGCACAGGAGAGCGTCACGATCGATGAGTTTTCATCGCCGTGGGTACCGGCAAGAATCAGGCCGCTGCGGCTGTCCGCCAGCGGGGCTGGGAACCAGAGCAGCGGCGCGCCAAGATGTGACTGACCATAGCGCTGCGTACCGGGCGGAAAGGCGCCGCGCAGGGGGCGAGGACGGGAAACGGGCATAGGGCATCCTGTTAGCAGGTTATTTTCTGCAGTGTTGTGTAAAAGCCTCCCGGAATCAAATAGTTTCCTGGGGCGGCTAAATCAGTGGACATGTCAATTTTCTATCACAAGCCGTTTGCAATTTCAGGTGATGAAACAAATAATTACCGCTCTGCCAGCTCTGGTTCTTTTATTTTAAAGGGGATCTCATGAAGTATCCTGTCACATTGACATGCGGCGCGCTGTGGTTAGCCAGCGTTTCTTCTCTTGCCTGGGCAGCGGATGTCCCCCAGGGAACCGTATTAGCCGAAAAGCAGCTGCTGGTACGGCATATTAAAGATGAACCCGCATCATTAGATCCCGCCAAAGCCGTTGGTCTGCCGGAAATTCAGGTGATTCGCGATCTTTTTGAAGGTTTAGTCAACCAGGACGCGAAAGGCAATATTATCCCAGGCGTGGCGACCCGCTGGCAGAGTAATGATAACCGCGTCTGGACATTTACGCTGCGCGATAACGCGCGCTGGTCCGATGGCTCACCGGTGACCGCAGAGGACTTTGTCTATAGCTGGCAGCGTCTGGTTGACCCGAAAACCACCTCGCCTTTTGCCTGGTTCGCCGCGCTGGCGGGGATCAGCAACGCGCAAAATATTATCGATGGTAAAGCGGCGCCGCAGACGCTGGGCGTCACCGCCGTTGATGCGCGTACCCTGCGCGTGCAGCTGGATAAACCGCTGCCGTGGTTCAGTAACCTGACGGCCAGCTTCGCCTTTTATCCGGTACAGAAAGCTAACGTAGAGAGCGGTGCTAACTGGACGCGTCCGGGCAATCTTATCGGCAACGGCGCTTACGTTTTAAAAGATCGCGTCGTTAACGAGAAACTGGTGGTCGTGCCGAACAGCCACTATTGGGATAATGCGAAAACGGTTATTCAGCAGGTGACGTTTGTTCCGATCAATCAGGAGTCCTCGGCAACGAAACGCTATCTGGCCGGCGATATTGATATCACCGAGTCTTTCCCGAAGAATCTGTATCAGAAATTGCTGAAGGATATTCCGGGCCAGGTGTATACGCCGCCGCAGCTGGGAACCTATTACTACGCCTTTAATACTCAGAAAGGTCCGACCGCCGATGAGCGCGTGCGTCTGGCGCTGAGCATGACTATCGACCGTCGTCTGATGGCGGAGAAGGTACTGGGAACCGGCGAAAAACCGGCCTGGCATTTTACGCCGGACGTGACCGCCGGGTTTGTACCGCAGCCGTCGCAGATGGAAAGCATGAGTCAGGCCGAGCTGAACGCTCAGGCCAAAGCGCTATTGCAGGCGGCAGGCTACGGTCCCGGTCGTCCGCTGCAGCTGACGCTGCTGTATAACACTTCAGAAAACCACCAGAAAATCGCGATTGCGGTTGCTTCTATGTGGAAGAAAAATCTCGGCGTGGATGTGAAGCTGCAGAATCAGGAGTGGAAAACCTATATCGATAGCCGCAACACCGGTAACTTTGATGTGATTCGCGCTTCGTGGGTAGGGGATTATAACGAACCTTCCACTTTCCTGTCGCTGCTGACCTCGACCCACAGCGGGAATATTTCCCGTTTCAACGACCCGGCCTATGACAAGATTCTGAGCCAGGCGGCACAGGAAACCTCGGATAAAGCGCGTAATGATGATTACAATGCGGCGGAAAAAATCATCATGAGCAAAGCGCCTGTTGCCCCGATCTATCAGTATACCAACGGGCGTCTGATTAAGCCGTGGCTAAAAGGGTATCCGATTAATAACCCGGAAGATGTTGCCTATAGCCGTACGATGTATATCGAGAAGCACCCATAACGCTTACCTCAGCACCATTTCATCAGGGCGCGGTTATCCGCGCCCTGATTTTTTGGCAATATTATTGGCTACGATAGTCCGTTCTGACGTTATGTCAGAGGGGGATAACTTCCTTTTTGCGCAGGCCCGTCTTTATCCTTGTCGCGGCCGCAGTATAAATGCCAGCGCACGGAGGGCTCATTTAGCGTAGCGCAGGGAATATGGTGATTGCGCCCCAAAAACTACGACTTTATTTAGCCGGCATTAAGGAATACGCTGCAGGTGCGGTGGCCGAAAAGGTAAACCGATCGACGATCGTGACTTAAGATTTTTCTTGCGTTTTTAATCCGTGGACTGAAAATCATGCTGCGTTCTTGAATATCCGATGGTTGCATAATAAAGTCAACGCAGTCTAATTGTTGCCCGTTACGGAATACTTTGTATGGTCGCTGTTATTTTAATCTTTATCGTCTGTTTTCTTTTAATTATCACCCTGTGGTCCGTATATTCTTATTAACATAATGTAAAAGGCCGATACATTTCTGAGTCAACCTTTCTTAACGCAGTGGCAGGTAACGGTTTGATTCACTTCTTTTTTTGGCCAAACAGATTAGCAAATTTTTGCAGTTCCTGTTTGTTGGCAAGATTAAATTTAGTCATTACATTCCGTTTGTGTGAAAACACCGTTTTATAGTTCATGCTTAATTTTTTGGCAATATCGGAAGTATTTAATCCAATGCTGGTGGCATAGAGAATCTTTAACTGTATCGCGGTGACCGAATTGCACTGGCAGTCAAGACATCTCCTGAGGCCGCATGATGCTGATTCATTCGTAGTTTTTATGCTGCTGACATCCAGTGCTTTTGCCATGGTCTTTTTGATATTGCCAGGTAAATCTTTTTCGTAGATAAATACAGACCCTTTAATGCAGTTGGGGAGTGGATTTTTTACCACAGGGCCCTTTTGGGAGTGAATGATGAAAATTATGGCGGCGTCGCTTCTGTTATTCAGCGTGTCATGACATAAAGAAAATTCGCCCACCACCATCTCTGTAAAGATGATATCGGCAGTGCTGATGTTTTTTATATTGTAGTTGAAATCATAAGTAATGTTTTCATGCTCAATGATGAGATCTTCAATTAATTTCATTATGGCAAATCGGAAGTAAATATTTTTTATATTAAGTAAGATTCTAGTCATTTAGTGTTCACAGTTAATCGTCAGGGCAAAATATGATAATGTTATATTTTTTATAAATTTTCTTTTATTCATGCATTGCAGCTAAGATATTTCACTACCATTATCTTTGCAAGCGCTGTGGCAAAAATGAGATACAGTCTTACTTTGCTAAGAAAAATCCTATTTAACAATGAATTAGTGCATTGTAATAGTTTGTTTTGTTTTATTTTAAACGAAAATCGCTGCCGCTAGTCGCACAGCGGCGTTGAAGAGAGAGATAGCGCTGTTTTAATAAATAAAGGCACAGCGTAAATTATCTGTATTTCATGATCTTTATGCGTCGATAGTATTATTTAGTCAATATGGGTAAAGACAGTACGGAAGGTTATTACTGCGGGTAACAATGATGTCAGAGTGTGAAATAGCATCGGTGATAAATATGTCGGAGCCCACTCCGCTCGATGCAGCAGGGGAGAATTGATCGCGCCGGGGCCTGGAAAAAAGGGATGCTCTATGACGTCCAGATGGTGTTGCGAGTACCATGCTCTTTCTCATGATAAAGGAGAGAGAATCGACAGATTAATCGCATCATTTCAGGCTGACCACGCTGCGGTAAGGTCAGAGCGACCTGAGTGAATTTGGCCGCGCTGTTTTGCTATCCCGCCGCTGGAAGGCATCTCCTTTCCCTTAACCCGACAGAGCCTCTCCCGTCGGGCGGGAAGCTCAAAGACGCTCCTGGTTCTGTGGCGTATGCGGCGATGATTTCGCGGACTGAAGCGGAAAATGGCCGCTCACTGTACCCCTGTAGGCGTACTGACAGGGGCTGCAAGTATATTTGGTTATCGCATTTTTGTGGGCGTGCAGGAGTTCACTCAACGTCTACAGCGCATTCTCCGGGCAGGTGATATCGTCGATATACAGAATCAACGGATTTCGATGGCTGGCGAGAGGAACCATTGCCCTGATGGCACCGAGTATGAGATGACCTGACGTTCGCAGACGATTTGTGGCGAAAGGATGCGGAGGGATGACACCGACGGGTCAACTCGGGTGGCCAGCAGCAGACCACCGAGAGGACAAACAGCATTTTAATTTCGCGGCACGGCCTGTCAGCATCAATTACCCTTCGGTGTTGATAAGATCGTTAAATAACCATCTTGAGTAACCCACGAGAAATTAAAATCTTATTAATGCAATATTATTAATTGGATTTGCTTATGCGTAATATGGCTAAAACTCATGACCTGTGCGTTTAAAGCGACGTCAACCTTTTGACGCGATCTCGCGTTAAACGGGCCATGTCAGACTATCGAACATTAAGATAAATTCATTTTAGAAAGTTCACCGATGCGTGCCTCTCCAGTGGTGGTTTGTTATTAACGCCTTTTTTTGAACGTAAACTGCTGCTTTTTTCTGTCCTTGATATAAGAAACGAGAGAAAAAACAGCAACCAGAAGCAGTACTATAGCTAATACTAAAAAGAATAAGTTTGCCATGTGGTTTAGTCCCCGAGAAGTTCATGGATATTCTTGCTTTTATGAAAGCGAATCTACTCCAGGATTAAGAAAAATCCTAACTAAATATTTTAATGGAATGTGAAAAAAGTTTTTTTAATTCTGTTTATGCCGTTAGTGCGAGATTTTGTGCCAATCATGCCGCGATGGCGTAGCATTATATGGTTATTGATAATGGATTTTTCGCTCAAAAACATCGGGTACGCTGCGGTTGGCCTGTGAGGCAGATAAGCAGAAAAAAGAGGCCGGTAGCAGGCGATATCTGATTAATAACTCACTGGAAATAGCAAACGGGCGGCGTGGCGGGAGTTTTAGTGAAACATGAGGCAGCAGGTCTCGCGAGAGACCTGCTGAAGAGGCCTGTTTAGCACAATACGCGCGCGGATCGCGCGTGACAGCCCTCCGTGAGCGGGTAACGACGGGCTGTTCATCCATAAACGCTCACCGGACTGCTGTGCCCGAATGAGAAATAAAAACCTGTGCGGATTCCGACCGGCGTCAATCCACGTTATTGAAGTAGTCCCGCGCAACGGCTTCGACGCGCTTTGAATCAATACCCGTTTTTTCGGTAATCAACTCAATGAACTGCTTGAACTTATCGCTCATGACATTACCGCCGTCCCAATGGGCGACGTAGAATCGGCACTGATAGCGATAAAAGTGGAGGGTGGTATCTCCTAACGTGTAATACATAAGAATCTCCAGTTCAGTATGTCGGATACATCGCCGGTATGGTGGGGATAGCGATGGCCCATAACGGTCGGTTGCACAGAGACTATCCTCCTCCCAATCGGCGCAAATTTCCAGAGATGCGACTTACTCTTTGCCAATTTTCTGGTCACTTCTTCTGCCAGCGATCGTGTTTATGGTGGGCATCTGGCGAGTGATATCTCTTATCGTGCCGGCCGGTGACCGTAGCTTTTGCTTTATCGTCCGCCTTTTCTCGCTGCCTTGCCCTGCAGACCAGAGCCTTGCCTTATAAGCACAAAGAGTCGTCATGAAATCAGAGGGATACGCCGCCAGTACTCCGTTAGCACGCAGGCAGCCCTTGATTTCTTTCATCGATCGATAATACTGTATGTGTATACAGTATTTTTGATGGTGATTATCATGCGGTTTTTCACACCTGCCGACCTACGCCAGATCGTGGCGTTGCCTTTGTTCAGCGATCTTGTGCCATGCGGCTTTCCGAGTCCGGCACAGGATTATGTCGAGCGGCGTATTGACCTGAATGAACTGATGATTCAGCACCCGAGCGCGACCTATTTTGTGAAATCCACCGGCGATTCAATGATCGACGCCGGAATTGGCGAAGGGGATTTGCTGGTGGTGGATAGCTCCCGTAAGGCTGAGCATGGCCATATCGTTATTGCCGCGGTCGATGGCGAATTTACCGTTAAGCGCCTGCAACTGCATCCCGTTGCGATGCTTAAGCCTGAAAACAGCGCCTATTCACCGATTGTGATTGGCCGCGAAGATCGTCTGGATATTTTCGGGGTGGTGACCTACATCGTGAAGTCTGTGAGCTGATCATGTTTGCGCTGTGCGATGTGAATTCGTTTTATGCCTCGTGTGAAACCGTTTTTCGCCCGGACCTGAAGGGGCGGCCCGTGGTGGTGTTATCCAATAACGACGGATGCGTTATTGCGCGTTCTGCCGAAGCGCAATCGCTGGTGAAAACCGGTGAACCGTACTTCAAACTGAAGGATCTCTTCAGGCGTCACCGGGTGGTTTGCTTCAGTAGCAACTATGAACTCTATGCGGATATGTCCAATCGGGTGATGACCACGATCGAGGAGATGTCTCCCCGCTGCGAAATATACTCTATTGATGAGATTTTTTGTGACCTTACCGGCGTGCGCAACTGTCGCGATCTGACGGAGTTTGGGCGCGAAATCAGAGCCACGGTTTTGCAACGTACGCATCTGACGGTTGGGGTGGGGATCGCTCAGACCAAAACCCTGGCCAAACTGGCGAACTATGCGGCCAAAAAATGGCAACGGCAGACCGGAGGGGTGGTCGATCTGTCAAATATTGCGCGTCAGCGGAGGCTCATGGCGGCATTAAATGTCGGTGACGTCTGGGGCGTAGGTCGGCGGATTGCGAAAAAACTGGAAGGGCTGGGCATCAGGACCGTCCTGCAGCTGGCAGACACCGATATTCGGTTTATCAGAAAGCATTTCAACGTTGTGCTGGAGAGAACCGTGCGTGAACTCCGCGGCGAGCCATGTCTTGAACTGGAAGAATTTGCTCCGATCAAACAGGAGATTATCTGCTCCCGGTCCTTCAGCCACTACATCGTGGAATATGAGGAGATGCGGCAGGCTATTTGCAGCTATGCCACACGGGCTGCGGAGAAACTGCGTAGCGAGCATCAATATTGCCGCTTTATCTCCGCGTTTGTTAAAACCTCGCCATTTGCGCACAACGAGCCGTATTACAGCAACAGCGCATCGGTAAAGCTGCTGACCCCCACCCAGGACAGCCGGGATATTATCGGCGCGGCGATGCGCTGCCTGGATGCCATCTGGAAAGATGGTCAGCGGTATCAGAAAGGGGGGGTTATGCTGGGTGACTTTTATAGTCAGGGGGTGGCGCAGCTTAACCTGTTCGATGAAAATGCGCCGCGACACAACAGCCAGAAGCTGATGGAGGTGTTGGATCGTCTGAATGCGAAAGAGGGGCGCGAAACGCTTTATTTCGCCGGACAGGGTATCCAGCCGCAGTGGCGGATGAAACGGGAAATGCTTTCGCCGAGATATACCACGCGCTATGCCGACCTGCTCACGGTTAAGTGATACTCCTCCGGTCATTACCTGTCAGCTTGTGCCAGAAGCGAACGCTGAGAAGGAGAATTTTTGCAAGGTTACGACCATTCCGGGTGACCGATAAGGGGGCCCCGGAAATGGCGTTAAAGCGGTGAAATAGCTTCTACAACATGCTGAAAGACGTAGGGGTCGGAAAGGAGCTCAAATTCTTCGTCATCTGGATAAGTAACTGCGACCTGATAGTTTTCTCCAGCAAATGCTTTCACCGACGGTAAATCCTGCCAGTAAGTCGCCAGAAAGAAGTGCTCCCGATCGCCCTGAGTCTCCCTGCGTACAAAGGCGCCTCTGTTCCCCTCGATACTCCTTGCGTGTTCCACGCCTGTCCGCTGAAGATGATTCGCAAAACCTTCTGCGTGTTTAAGCGGGACACAACCGTGCCAGGTCCTTACAATCATTTGCTTCCCTCATTTAACGACAGAATATCACCCTGGCACCTAAAGAGATCATGATGGGCAATTTGCGGCGCAATCCGCACAATATTTATCCTGATTAAGTCGTGAGTCTCTCCTGCAGGTCCGCTCCTTGCGCCAGTAAAACGGCATGTTTCCTGGCGCTGTCTGCTGTGGGCCAGGGGAGGAGGTGATTAACCTCACAACATCCCTGGCAGCGAATCTCTGAGATAACCCTCTAGCAGCGACGCACAAATTCGCGTTTCATTTGACATCATGCCTGCCGGTGGATGAAGTAACCAGGCACTAAAAGGCGGTAGCGGGTAGTGGCTTAAAAGGGGGATTAATCTCCCCTGTTCAATGGCGTTCTTGCAGACTGGATATTGCAAAACACCGATCCCATGCCCGGCTAATAAATAGGTGAAGACACTCCGCCAGTGCGTGGAACGAAATTTAACGTTAATGGGAGCATTAATGTGTTGATCTTCAGCGGTCATTAATGGAATGCGATTATTGGCGAAAATTCCCGATACCGCAGCAAAAGGATAACGGACCAGTTCTTCCGGAGATTGTGGCGAACCCATTTTCGCCAGGAGGGCAGGCGATGCCAGTAACATTCTGTGCACGATACCGAGTGGACGCGCGACAAAAAAACCTTCCGTGACCTCTCCAAGTCTCAATGACAAATCCACACCTTCAGTGACAGGATCGATGACGCGGTCGTTAAAAATCATATCGATCTGCAGATCGGGATGTTCCTTCTGAAGCTGCAATATTGCAGGCATCAGCACGCTGTCTCCAACGGAGTAAGGGGTGGCAATACGTATTTTGCCTTGCAAACCCTGATGTTCTTCGTTCACCGACAGCGCGTGATCAGCCGCCTGAAGCGCCGTTTTGCTCCGCTCATAAAACAGATTACCGCTATGCGTCAGAGACATATTACGCGTATTGCGTCTTAGCAAACGCGTACCAAGGTGCGTTTCCAGTTTTTCAATCCGTTCACTGACGGCAGGTTGCCCAATACCGAGATCGCGGGCAGCAGCCGACATGCTGCCCCGCTCAACCACCCTGACGAATATGCGCATTGCTGAGAGTATATCCATTCAACGATTATATTGGTTTTACTGATATATGTAAGTGGATACAGGATTCTACTGCTCTCCTTCGAAATAATGGAAACTTAACGCCAGAGTCAGCCCTGGACCGTGGAGTCATATAATTCATTAATTTTTATGGAGATTTATCATGTCAGATATCAAGCTTTTTATGTTCCAGTCAGGAATACAGCAATGTAAATATCAGCATATCCGTATGAATCAAGGCGCAGGAGAGCGCTATGAGATACCTGTCCCCTGGTTCTTACTGACACATCCGGATGGCTTTGCTCTGATCGACGGTGGCCTGGCTGTCGAAGGATTGAAAGACCCCCATGCTTACTGGGGCAGTGCGGTAGAGCTGTTTAAGCCGGTGATGTCAGCAGAACAGGGTTGCGTAGAACAGCTCAAAAAAATTGGCATTGCCCCTGAGGAAATCCGCTACGTGCTAGTGTCCCACTTGCACTCGGATCATACTGGCGCGATTGGGCGCTTCCCCAACGCCACTCATATAGTGCAAAAATGTGAGTATGAATATGCTTATGCCCCTGACTGGTTTACCTCTGGCGCCTATTGTAGAAAGGATTTTGACCATCCTGAACTTGACTGGTTGTTTCTAAACGGTCTGTCAGATGATCGCCATGACCTGTACGGTGATGGCACGTTACAATGTATTTTCACGCCCGGGCATTCGCCAGGACATCAATCTTTTCTTATCAGGTTACCGAGCGGTACAACCTTTATGCTCGCCATTGATGCGTGTTATACCCTCGATCATTATCATGATCGAGCGCTTCCAGGTCTGATGACGTCAGCCAGTGACGTTGCTCAGTCTGTACGAAAGTTGCGCCAACTTACCCGGCAACATAATGCGCTACTTATTCCCGGGCACGATCCTGAAGAATGGCGCAAATACAGGCTTGCGCCAGCCTGTTACGGTTGATTTGTTCCTGATGTATGCCTGTCAGTGGCATGAGCGGATCGGTAAAATACCGTCACGCGCACCGGCAAGAGCCAGTGCAGGTTAATGGCAAAAAAATAATGCGCTGAATGTCAGCGGCCATGGGGCGTACGCTGGGGGGGGGAATGAAGTAAACAAGCCTGAGCGGGCGTACAGCCACGCCGCTGACTTCATTTCTTTCGTCCCCGTTGCCAACTGCATATTCAGCCGCTTCCCTTTAGTGTCAGATACGGACGTGATTACCTCATCGACTTTTTGATAACTATTGTTCTGCTCAGGGGGCTGAATCTTACATTTCAGCATTAATAGCCGCATCGGGGAGGGATTTATTCTCTTTTTCAACTTCTTTTGCCATATTTGTTATATGTCGACCGGTCACTTATATGGCATATAAGTATTAAATGAACATCAAAGGGAGTGACCTTATGCCGCTTTATGATCTCAGAACCGAAGCACATGCTATACCGGAGGCATGGCACTCTCATATTTTAGGTCGCGTTGGCGCTGCGAATCTCAAAGTCTTACGTATGGATAAGCGCTCAGCAACTGAAGAAGTACATGAGTATGACGAGGAGTTACTGGTCATTGACGGATGCCTCGAACTGAGCGTGGAGGGTAAAAAAATCTCTGTAACGTCTGGCCAGCTTTATGTAGCCAAAGCGGGCATTCCTCATACTGTGGAAACCGGTAGTTTTGGCACCCTGATTATTATAGATTTAGCAGAAATCACAGTTTCCTGCGGACTCATTGGGGAAGAGTCTGAATGACGGGTAATATCTCTTTTCCACCGATAGCCAATATTTTATCCGCGTGATGCGACGAGCCTCGCCGACTATTGCAACGATATTATGTCCACTTTGTACCATGAGCCGATAAGGTGAACATAACGGTACGTCAGATACCTAAAAGCTCATGTTTCGCGTGGATAGATGATGTGGCGACGTGGCTCAGATATCGATCGGCTACGGGTCTGTTTTCCTGCCGATGTACAACGGCTAAAGGCGCAGACACCGGGCGTGACAACCGTATACCATAGGTTATGAGCCTCGTTCAGAACAAGACGCTGCTGGAGTAAAAAGGCCTGCAGCTGCTGGTGCTGGAATAAATTTCTGTTTGCGTGATATTAAAAAATTTGCGTGGTTCAAGCCGTTGTTATTATTTTATTCTTTTAGCGTGTCGATACCTTAATGGTGGCAGTTTATAATTTTTAGAAAAAATGCGTGTAAAGGTCTGCTGTGAGTCAAATCCATATTTATAGGCTATGCTGATCACGGGTTCATCTGTCTCAATAAGATCTTTTGCCGCCAGACTGAGTTTCTTATCTCTGATATATTTCCCCAGGCTCACTGCTTTTACCTGTACAAAAACCCGCTGAAGATGCCACCTGGAATATCCTGCCCGCGCAGCAACATCCTCAATCCTCAGCGGTTTGTGTAAGTTTGAATCAATCCATTGGGTTATCTCATCGATGATGTCTTCTGTTCTGAACATAAATCGATGCTCATAATAAAAGGTTTATGAAACATCCTTTACAGGATGCTAATGATTCATTTATAGATTTCAGCCACTCCGTGTAGCCTGTTATTTCCGGTCGCGGACAGGATTTTGAATGACGTGGCACCTTGCTCATCGGCCTTACGAGAAAGCGCAGTCGATAACTCATCAAGCGTAAGGGCATTGCTGGCTGAGACCACACCTATTTTTTCTTTGCCATCTGCATGATTAAGTTCCTGAGCTGCAGATGCGGCATTCACAGCAATAAATCCCATGAACAATAGCGTAATAAGTCGTGCTTTCATATTCTATACCTCTTTTAAATAATAGGGTTGAAACTGGACTTCTGTCAGGAGGAAGGCCCTCCGTCTTGATAGTTAAATATACCGATCTAAGCTGTCATCAGGCTGACCGCGATATGACAAAATTGTCAGGTTTTTAGCTTAGCTGGAATACAGTTCAGCTCGTGAATAATGCACTCAGGCTCTTCACTGAGGGGCATATTGTCCATATCCAGAATTCCATCATTTTTTTGGCGATGATCCGTCCGCAGAGCTGCAAACAGAGGGGTGAGATCCTGCTGCGCTTCCCCTCGTTCTGCCACCAGCTCGAACGTTTTATTTTTTGCCGCATCGTTGCTCAGGGCGCTGACCAGAACCCGGGCGATTTGCTCTCGGGATATCACGCCATCTTCCGGCGTTCCCGTATGGCGTCGATCGCCCTGCAGCATAACGATTCTGTGCTCATCATCCTTGTTGTAATCAAACCAACCGGGCCTGACGATGGTGTAGGGATGGCCGCTCGCCCTGACCAGACGTTCGGCTCGTCTTTTCCAGTCATGAACCTCAGTACGTTGATTCCAGGTGCTGAGCCGTTCAGTCACGCCAATCGTGGTCATTAAGCTGATGCGAACAGGGGTATCCTTGAAGATGCGCAAAATGTTACGCACACCGCCGTAATCTATCGCTCTGGCACCAATACGACCCTGGCCATCGGAACCGAGCGTGAAGATGACCGCAGCAATATCTTTCGGTAAATCGGTGAGGGTTTCGGGCATGGAAACATCGCCGTAAAAAACATCCGTTCCACGAGGAAGCCATTTTACTTTGTGCTTATTTCTGACCAGCGCCACGGGGTGATGGCCCATTTCAATAGCGGTATTCACGACATGAAGACCAATACTTCCTGTCGCTCCGGCAACGAGTATTTTCATGATAAACCTTCTGATAATTCAGATTTATTTTCGATATGGCCAGAATATCAATTATCATTATTGTCAGTAATGGGGCACAAATGATTGTGTCTATGAACACCCTTCATGAGTGCGCTGCGAAGGGAATGCCTCTATAAGGAAATCGCCAATGCTGAAAGAAAACTTCAACGAACTGCAAATCTTTCTTGTGGTCGCAAGAGAGCGGAGTTTTACCAAAGCAGCGGGCAAACTGGGTGTTTCTCAATCCGCACTCAGTCATGCGATGAAAGCGCTGGAGGAAAGGCTAAATATCCGCCTTCTGACCCGTACGACCCGAAGCGTTGCCCCTACGGAAGCCGGTGAGCGAATTATTGCCTGTCTTGAACCCCGTATTGCCGATCTTGAGCAGGAGCTGGAAGCGCTTGTGCAACTGAACGGCACCGCCTCCGGTAATATCCGTTTATCCGCCGGGGAGCATGCCGCGCGAAGTCTGGTATGGCCGAAGTTAAAACCTTTCCTCAGGGAATATCCGGAAATTAATCTTGAGCTGGTGGTCGATAACGGCTTTGTCGATATTGTTGAGGGGCGTTTTGATGCCGGGATCCGCCTGGGCGAAAGCGTGGATAAAGACATGATCGCCGTAAAGATTGGGCCGGATATGCGCATGGCTGTGGTGGGTGCACCGTCCTATTTTGCCGCTAACCCCGTGCCTGACACGCCTCACGAGCTACAAAATCATCGCTGCATCAATATGCGCCTGCCGACGGCCGGCGGGCTTTACCACTGGGAGTTTGAGAGGGAAGGGAAACCGTTACGGGTCAGAGTGGAAGGGCAGGTAACGTTTAATCTGCAGGCGGAAAGGATTGATGCGGCGTTATCCGGTTTTGGCCTCGCCTGTATACCTGAAGACAGAGTGCAGGAATATATAAAGTCAGGAGAGCTGATTCAGGTTCTGCAGGAGTGGTGTCCGTCTTTTCCCGGATATTATCTTTACTACCCCAGTCGTAAGCAGCATCCGCCCGCTTTTGCGCTGATGATCGATGCCCTTCGCTACGCGGAATAACGGGTCCGCCATTCGCCGGGGGACCCGTCCGGGTATTGATTAACGGCCTACGCGAGCCTGGTGCTCAGGAGAGTAACGCTCGCCGACGATTTTAATCGTTTCCAGCGCCTGGGTTATCTGCCGCAAGTCATCCGGTGAAAGAACGATGTTGGCAGCGCCGAGGTTTTCCTCCAGCCGGTGTAGTTTGGTGGTGCCCGGGATGGGAACAATCCACGGTTTTTGTGCCAGCAGCCATGCCAGTGCGATTTGCGCAGATGTGACGCCTTTGTCGGCTGCCAGTTCACCCAACAACGAAACCAGCTTTTCATTGGCTTCAATGGCTTGTTCGGCGAAGCGCGGCACGGTACTGCGGTAATCATCCTTACCGAAAGTGGTTCCAGGCTTAATCGATCCCGTCAGGAAGCCTTTGCCTAATGGGCTAAAGGGCACAAAACCAATACCCAGTTCCTCCAGCAACGGCAGGATCTCCTGCTCAGGTTCGCGCCACCACATGGAGTACTCACTTTGCAGGGCCGTGACCGGTTGTACCGCATGCGCACGACGGATAGTTTGCGCGCCCGCTTCGGACAAACCGAAATGTTTGACTTTGCCTTCCGCTATCAGGTCTTTCACCGTTCCCGCAACATCTTCAATGGGGACATCCGGGTCGACACGGTGTTGATACAGCAGATCAATGACATCCGTCTTAAGACGGCGTAATGATCCTTCAACCGCTTCACGGATATGCGCCGGGCGGCTGTTTAAAATCTGCTGCTTGTTGTCCGCACCGAAGGTAAAACCAAATTTGGTGGCGATGACCACACGATCACGAAACGGTTTTAAGGCTTCACCGACAACCTCTTCATTAAGATATGGGCCATACACTTCGGCGGTATCAAAGAACGTGACGCCACGTTCAACCGCTGCGCGAATGAGCTCGATAGCCTGACGGGTATCGGTCGCCGGGCCGTAGCCGTGGCTTAAGCCCATGCAACCGAGTCCAGGGGCGGAGACTTCGAGTCCGGATTGACCCAGATAACGTTTTTGCATTGAATGAATACCTCTTCTTATTGCGCCTTAAACATCAAGTTTGCGACCGGTCAGCCATTCCACCATCGCCGGATCGCGGTGAGAGAAGAAGGCGCTGGTGGCGGTGTCGAGGGCGGCAATCTGCAGCATATCTTCACCACTGAGTTCAAAATCGAGAATGTTGATGTTCTCTTCCATGCGCTCTTTTCGCACCGATTTGGCCAGTGAAACGATGCCTCGCTGGAAGATCCACCGCAGTACAACCTGGCCCACGCTTTTGCCGTACTTCTGACCAATCGCCGTTAACACCGGATGCTGGAACAGGCCATTTTTACCTTCTGCAAACGGTGCCCAGGCTTCCGGCTGAATGCCACGGCTTTGATTCCATGGAACGGCCTGCAGCTGCTGGTTGAAGGGGTTAACTTCAATCTGGTTTACCGCCGGGACAACGTGGTTGAAGGCGATAAGGTCGGCCAGTCGGTCAGGATGGAAGTTGCTGACGCCAATGGCGCGAATTTTGCCGGCCTGTTGCAATTCCTCCATGGCCCGCCAGGCCCCATGGACATCACCGTAAGGCTGATGAATCAGGTACAGGTCAACGTAGTCAAGTTGCAGCCGATTCAGGGAACGTTCGAACTGTGCTTTAGCGCCTTCGTAGTGGGTATCCTGCAGCCACAGTTTGGTTGTGACAAAGAGTTCGTGACGTGCGATACCGGTCTGTTTCAGCGCATTCCCGACCTGGGTTTCATTCTGGTAAGACGCGGCGGTATCGATCAGGCGGTATCCCGTATCGATGGCATCAATAACGGCTCTTTCGCATTCAGCGGCATCAGACATCTGAAACACACCAAAGCCCAGCAGGGGCATTTCAATACCGTTGTTCAGTTTTACAGTTTGCATGACGTTATCCTTCAGCTGTTGTGTGGGAAAAGCATAACGCAAACGGATTTATTCGATTAGATGGGGTAATTCGCTAGGGTTTATTAGATTTGCTCATTAATTTTGAGAGGATAAGAGGGTCGGCTTTGTGCTGAAAGTGGCGCTCGTAATGTTCGTTCAGCTATTGCCGGCTACGTATTCTTATTGTTGCCCGTGTTTACGATAAATGTCTGGTCGATTGATCTGCCAGACAAAATCTTGCCGGTTCAACGGGTTATACCCCAACTTCTGGTATAGCCAGGGCGCACTGTCGGTTACCAGCATTATCCGTCGCAGACGTGACAGCACCGGATGGGCGTGACAGCATTCAATCAGCCACCGGCCAAGACCACTTTTCTGATAATCGTTCAGCACGTAGACGTCGCACAGATAACCAAAAGTGGCATAGTCTGTGACCAGACGGGCGAAGCCGATTTGTCTTGTTCCATCCAGAAGCGCAAAACAAAGGCTGTTCTGGACGGATAACCTGACCGTTTCGACATCAATACCCGGAGCCCAGGACGATTGCGAGAGGTAATCGTGAATGGCTTCCAGCTGAAAAAAAGCGGGATCGGTTGTTACAGTAAAATTATCTTTGGTAAAACTCAGATGCTGATTATTCACTGAACGTTTCCTTCTGGACTGACTGGTGATGAGACAAGCCTTACTGGTTAAACGGGAAACACTCAGGATGCTTTTTCATGTACTGTCATGATGAAAATCAATGGGCTCTCCCCCCGGTTTTCATAGAAATGAGGAACGTCCGTTCTGGCCGTTGCCGAACACCCGGTCTTCACCAGATACAAGTGGTCCTGTACGCCAAGTGTCAGCGAGCCCGTCTGAACATAAAACAATTCAAGCGTCCCTTCCGTGTGCCCGGGTGAAGCAAACTTCTCCCCCGGCTGCATTTCCCACATCCAGAGCTCTGTCATATCAGGGCCACCAGATCCTGCGAGCAACCTTGCTCTCCCGCCTTTTTCACCTTCCCACAATTCTGGGATCTCATCTTCAGCAATGAGATGAACCGTTGGTTTTGAACTGACATCCACAAAGTCAGCCACCGAAACTCCCATTGCGGCAGCCAGGCGGCATAGCAGGGCAATGCTGGGATTCGCCCGGCACCCCTCAATCTCAACCAGCGCCCCCTTGCTGACGCCCGCCCGACGGGACAGTTCATCGAGTGATATTTTCTTTTGCTTACGATACAGCTTGATCCGCTGAGATACGGCTTCATTCACGGTGCTGACTATAGAATTTGCGTCGGTCATTAAATTGACTTTTTTGGTCATCGGTCATTATTATGGAATAAATTGGTCGTTACAGGATTATCACGTGTTTACAGTATCTCCGTCAATTGCCCCTGAAATTTATCGTATTGCTCCCGGTTTTCGGGCACTCAGTATCTACGTAAAAGCTGCCCCGGTGCTGAACCCTGATACTGGAGAAACGGCGTTGCGAGAAGCAAGTGAAGCGGTTCTGGCCGGTGAGCCTGAATGGGCGGAATCTCATCTGGCCGCATGGGCTGAGGTTTTTCAACAGTTTGGCGCCAAACCCAAACGCACCCCTTGTTCAGCCGATGCATTACGTAAGCGCGTATTACGTGACGGTACGATGCCAGCACTCGATCCCATCGTTGATCTTTATAACGCCGTGAGTCTCCGCTACGCCATTCCGGTTGGTGGCGAAAACATTGCTGCCTATCAGGGGTCGCCACGTCTGGTTATGGCAGAAGGCACTGAGCCTTTTGATACGGTAAAAGAGGGGGAAACCGCCGTTGAATATCCTTCACAAAACGAAATTATCTGGCGCGATGACGCAGGCGTAACCTGTCGCCGCTGGAACTGGCGACAGGGGATCCGAACCCGCTTAAGCGCGGAAGCTCAACAAATGTGGTTTATTCTGGAAAGTCTGCCGCAGATGCCGCTGGAAAAGCTTCACGACGCCGGAAAAATGCTGACTGATGGTCTTGAAAAAATGATGCCAGGTCTGTGGTTTGATGTGGCTCTCATCGAAGAGCAACGCCAGTAATATCATTCAGGAGAAACACTATGTTTACCGGTTTGTCTGCGTTCCCAATAACACCAATCACCGCCAGCGGCGTGGACGAAAAGGGTTTCAGTCATATTCTTTCCCGCCTTACAGAAGCTCGGGTTGATTCTATGGGTATCCTCGGGTCAACCGGTAGCTATGCGTATCTGACCCGAGAGCAACGCCGGCGCATCGCGACTCTGGCAAAACAGCATGCCGGAGAGATCCCCGTCATGGTATGTGTGGGTGCTGTCAGCACGGATGCCATCCTGCATCTGTCAGACGATGCGCAAGCCGCAGGCGCAGATGCCTTGCTGCTACCGGCGGTTAGCTACCAGTCGCTCCGTGACGAAGAAGTCTTCGCACTCTTTGAGACCGTTACCCGGCACGTGTCTGTACCGGTGTGCATCTATGATAATCCAGGCACCACGCATTTTACCTTTACGGATGAACTGCATGGCCTTCTCTCCTCGCTGGAGGGTATCCATTCGGTTAAGATCCCTGGCGTCCCGGATAACCCGGCTGCAGCGGCTGAGCGGGTGGATGCGTTACGTCAACATCTGCGTCCTGGTGTAACAATCGGTATTAGTGGAGATGCTTATGCCGGGCTGGGATTAAACGCCGGCTGTGAAGTCTGGTACTCCGTGTGCGGCGGTTTGTTCCCGGTGACGGCGAAACAAATCACGGAAGCCGCGGCGGCGAACGATCGTGAGCGCGTCACGACCTTGACAACCCGCCTTGAGCCTCTGTGGGCTCTTTTCCGTAAACATAGAGGAAGTCTCCGGGTTATTGCTGCAGCCGCAGGCGTGCTTGGGCTGACGGATACGGATTGTTTGCCTCGACCACTTCAGCCGCTGTCGGTGGGTGATATTGCTGATATTGCCGGGGTGATAAGAGCGCTGGAACTGAAATAATCCCGCCATTGGACCGGCAGTCTGCTGGTCCTTTAGAAAACCAAACGTGCAAGACTTTTCATGACAACCCTCAGAAAGAGGTATTGCTTAACCCGATCGCGCGGCGAATTTTACGACAGAATGACAAAGGTCCGTTGTTCGTTCATAGCGGATGACCGCCGAGGGCGGGCATTAGAGAAGGGCACAATAGAAGAGCAATTGGTGTATCTTTTGCACCCATCTGGATCGTCAGAGGTATGTTTATCGGTAATCGCACAGTGCCGCTGGGAATACCTCAGTTAGCCAGTCAATAAACACTCGTAACCGGTGCGTCATGTGCCTGTTCTGCGGATAGACGACATAAAAAGGATAACTCGCGGGACGCCATGCCTGTAGGATCTCAACAAGTGTGCCGTTGTTCAGTTCATCTTTCGCCGCATAACAAAAGGTCTGGATAATTCCCATTCCGGCCACGGCGGCAGCCAAATGCGCATTACTTTCGTTAACCCCGATGTGATGCTGCGTCTTCATCTCCCGCATTTCACCTTCTACGATAAAGCGAAAAGGAAAGGCTCTGCCCGTCAGCGGAGACAAATAGCTCACCAGCTTATGTCCATTTCTTAATTCATCCGGATACGCAGGTACGCCAGCGGCTTTCAGGTATCCCGGCGTAGCGCAGGTCACCATCGGGGCATCACCAATATGACGGGCGATCAACGATGAGTCATCGAGAGAGCCACCACGGATTACACAGTCCACATTTCCGCTAATAAGATCCACCGGCCTATCGGACACGCCTAAATCGATTTTGATTTCCGGATAGCGCTGCAAAAAATCCGGTAACGCCGGGATCAGGACTTCACGTGCGGTAGAGCCGCCGACATCAATACGCAGATACCCTTTAGGTCTGCTCTGCGAGGCGCTAAACGAAGTGTCTATCTCCTCAATATCAATTAGCACCCGAGAGGCTTTTTCATAATAGTCCTGACCCTCTGGCGTTGTGACGACGCGCCGGGTTGTGCGATGTAAAAGACGCACGCCGAGATGGGCCTCCAGTGATTTAACCAGTTTACTTAATGTGGCATTTGGCAGATTCAGTGAATCCGCTGCCCGCGTAAAATTGCCGGTTTCCACTACCCGTGTAAACGCACGCATAGCCATTAACTGATCCACGTTCTGTTTCTCCGTGTGACATCTGATTATGCACCTGTAGAAAGAGTGTTTTCTATTTTTACTAATTTATCAATAATTTCTCTGCGGCTAGAGTGTGTTCACAGGCTGAATGACGGCCAATTCGAAACAACGTCGAGGATATGAATAATGAGTAAACCACTTTCAGACAAAATTGCCCTGGTCACGGGCGGCAGCACAGGAATCGGTCTTGCCAGTGCGCAGGAACTGGCTGCGCAGGGGGCAAAAGTCTACATCACCGGACGTCGTCAGCAGGAACTGGATGCGGCCATCGCGTTGATCGGCACGTCTGCTAAGGGGATGCGGGCCGATGTCTCCCGTCTTGACGATCTGGATAAGGTTTACGCGCAGATTGCAGAAGAGTCGGGGCGTCTGGACATTTTGTTTGCTAACGCTGGTGGCGGAGATATGCTGGCGCTGGGTGCCATAACCGAAGAACATTTTGACCGGATTTTCGGGACTAATGTTCGCGGAGTATTATTCACCGTCCAGAAAGCACTGCCACTGCTTGGTGCCGGTTCATCCATTATCCTCACCGCTTCCACCGTTTCGGTAAAAGGGACGGCTAACTTTAGCGTGTATAGTGCCAGTAAAGCCGCAGTGAGAAACTTTGCTCGCTCATGGGCGCTGGACTTGCAGGGGCGTGGTATTCGGGTGAATGTCGTGAGTCCGGGTCCGGTCAAAACCCCTGGATTAGGGGGGCTGGTTGCCGAGGAAGAGCGTCAGGGCCTGTTTGATGCACTGGCAGCGCAGGTTCCGTTGGGCCGGATTGGTGAGCCAGCGGAAGTCGGCAAAGCCGTTGCGTTTCTGGCGTCTGATGCCGCCAGTTTTATCAATGCCATAGAGCTGTTTGTTGACGGCGGTATGGCGCAGATTTAAAGCTGATATCACACCGTCAAATCCCCCGAGGTGACGGGTTTTCAATGGACGGCTGGCGTCACGCGGTTTTAACTTCACAGTGTGACAGCGCACAATACGGCTCCAGCCATCCCTGATGGGTTTTATCATCTCGCAAAACATAGCGACCGTTTGCCAGTCACTTCACCATCGTCAACAAAATTTGCGCATAACTCCCTTCTAATGACGAGTTTCGGTCAGAACGGCTGCTGTGTGCCAGAAGCGGACATTGCGTGCGTATGAAAAAGGGGTATTGCCTATGGCAATACCCTCCGTATCGGGAAAAATAAATCAGCTTTGACAGAACCGGAGCCGGTTTCCAAATGGGTCGTAGACTTCCAGAATATCTCCCCAGTCCTGCTTCACTATTTCCGGGCGACCATAGCCATATTGTTTTGCGTGTAGTTGGTCTCTAAACAACTCGATATTCTGCACAGGTATAAATATCGTTGCCCCCGGGCTGGCGTCACCGTGATGTTCAGAGAGGTGCAACTGCAAACCATCTCGAGCAATGCCCAGATACAAAGGTAAGTTGGGCTCGAACCGGTGTTCAAATTCAACGCTGAATGACAGAAACTCGAGATAGAACTCTCGCGCTTTTCGCTCATCGAACATTCGTAAGATAGGTATAGTCTTGATGAAATGAATTTGAGGCTGAGGAACAACTGGTGGGAGCAACGCAGCCGATGCTGTGTTCCAGTCCTTGTAGCCCAGCTGTTGTGAAACAGTTTCGAGTGCGGCGGAATAAGAAATTTTATGACCGCGCATTTCGAGAGAGCTTTTTAACTTCGCAGCCATTTGCTTGGCTTGCTCGATTGATAACATAATTTCTCCTGTCGTCAGGAAACAATGGTGCCCGCATTACCAATCCCGACCGTCAAGAGTGGTTAAATCATTGAGGTTGAGGACAAACATGCTTTCACCATTTCCATACAGGAAGCGAGCGGCAGGCAGCACGGGCCTAAAATGAGAATATACAGGCCCGGCAAATCGCACAAGTGTTCAGGTTTGAATAGGTACCCCCTCAGCGAACTCGATTTTGCAGCTACCAGGCGTCAAACACAATTAGCCCAGCGTCTGATTTTCGCTCAAAGCAGACCTTCACAGCTGTCATGCACGTTGTCACTCGTACACATTTAAGCGCTCTCGAAATCTCATCGGCACTGGGGGACGTTAAAACGGTCTGGCATGATCGACTAAATACAATCTATTTCTTTATAAACAACAAGTTAATTCAAATATTGTAAGGTGTGACCACAATGACACGCGAGGGCGCTATTTCATTCTCTGTTTCCGGCAAAAAACCATGGAATCGCAGGATGGCGCTAAATGCTGACCGTGCGTCTTCACACAGGTCATGATCAATCACCGCATCCATTTTTTCAGCAGCCAGCAGACTGCGGTTTTCCTCATCCAGATCGTGGCCAATAAAGACTTTTATCTCTCGTTGCATCGCTGCAAAAGCCCGTAGAATAGCGCTGTTTCCCCCACCTACGCTGTAAACAGACTGGATTGAAGGGTCCTGTTCCAGCGCTTTACGCATCTGCGTAAAAGTCAGCGTATCGATACCATATCCTTCACTGACGGCGATGGTCTTCAGATACGGTGCCCGATCGGTTAGCGCCTGGATAAAGCCTGCCATGCGCTGTTCTTCTCCGCGAAAATCCTTACTACTGAGCACGACTGCGACCGTTTGCGCTTCTTTCAAAAGCCATCGCGACAGGAGCCATGCTGCTGTTCGCCCTGCTCCGGCATTATCCATTCCCACGTAACGGATACGTCTGCTGTGCGGCAGGTCAGTGACCAGCGTGACCACCGGAACATTAAGCTCCGCCAGTTCCGCAATAGCGCTTTCAAGCAACGGATGATCGCTGGCTTTAAGCAACACGCCGTAGCTGTCATTGCCGCAGCGGCGCAGTTCACGTTGCAACTCCTCAGGCGTGACTTCTTCAAAAATGTGGCAGCGTAGCGTCAGGCGAAACGGTGAAAAGGTTTTAATTTGGCTGAGCAGCGCCGCGACCGTCAGTGAACTGAAGCGTTCCGGCGTGTGCATCACCAGGTCGATCGGCAACGTGCGGCCGCTTGCAAGGCTGGTGCGCTGTTGTAATTCCAGATCGCTGATTGCCTGCGCAATGCGTCGGGCTGTACGGGGACTCACACTGCCGCGCTGGTGCAACGCCCTGTCGACCGTAGCTTTACTCACGCCAGACTGGGCTGCGATTTGTTTGATGGAAAATGACCTTGCCATAAACTGAGGTCTTTTTGAGGTTATGTGTACATATTGTTAATCGAATGTAGCTGCTAAGGTCAGGGTAAGCAAGCGAACAAACCCGATCTCTCCTCAATAAGAAAGGACAACAAATGGACATGATTAATGGCAGTGGTTTTAACAACAAAGTGTTCGTCGTTACCGGCGGAACCCAGGGACTCGGCGCAGCGGTTACCCGTCTGCTGGTAGAGCGTGGGGCGCGAGGCATCGTTATTTGCGGACGTAACGTGAAAGCCGGACGTGAACAAGCAGAAACCCTTAGCCATGGCGGATGTGAAGTGATATTCGTCGAGGCGGATATCAGTTCGCCTGAAGCCTGCAAAAAAGTGGTGGGCGCCGCAGAATCGGCGTTTGGCACGCTGCATGGACTGGTGAACTGTGCAGGCATGTCGGACCGTGGCACCATCCTTGATACCTCTCCGGAATTATTTGACGCCATCATGGCGGTCAACACTCGCGCGCCTTTTTTTCTGATGCAGGCGGCGATCAAACTGATGATTGCCAGGGGCGTAGAAGGCAGCATTGTTAATATCATTACCATGACTTCCCACGGTGGCCAGAGCTTCCTGACCGCCTACGCCGCATCGAAAGGCGCCCTGGTCACGCTGACCAAAAACGTGGCCTTCAGCGTTATGCGCAACCGGATAAGAGTAAACGGCCTGAACATTGGCTGGATGGACACGCCGCATGAACACGACATCCAGCGGCAATATCATGATGCTGAAGAAAACTGGCTTGCCAGTGCTGAGCAGGCCCAGCCTTTTGGCCGATTGCTGAAGCCAGACGAGGTCGCGCGTGGCGTAGCATTTCTCCTTTCAGAGGAGTCGGGAATGATGACAGGCGCGGTGATCGATTTCGATCAAAGCGTGGTCGGTTGCGGTGACAACGGCGGTTTTCAGCCACCACATGCCCTGACGCTGTGAGGTAAAAATGAATACGCCCTATATAAATGACAGCCATATTTCTCTCGATAAGTTCGCCACGCTATGCGCGCAAACCTTGCGTAAGGGCGATTTCCCGCTGGCGCGTTCTGCCGATAAAAACGTACCGATCTATCATCATGATGATCTGCTTGCAGCAGCCAGAGCCGATCGTCAAACCATGCTGGGCGAACTGCATCACGCACTGTCTGGCGGACCAGGCGTGTTCGTGGTTCAGGGCTTGTACCGCGATGTCTCAGCCATAGACAGCAGCAATAAGGTGTTTGACGATATCCTCGTCAGTGAAGCGGCAAACGGTGGCGGTGGCGATCACTTTGCCAAAGCCGGTAGCAATGGACGTATCTGGAACGCGCTACAAAAAGTCGCTGAGCGTGATGCCGATGCCTTCGTCGACTACTACAGCAATCCTTTACTGGCCCTGATTTGCGAAGCCTGGGTTGGCCCCGGCTATGAAATCACGGCCCAGGTGAATCAGGTCCGCCCTGGCGGTAAAGCGCAACAGCCGCATCGGGATTACCATCTCGGATTCCAGCTTAATGAGGTGGTTGCCCGCTTCCCGCTGCCTCTGCAGATTCTGTCGCAATACCTGACGCTTCAGGGTGCGGTCGCGCACAGCGATATGCCGGTAGAGTCAGGACCGACGCAGCTTTTACCGTGGTCGCAACAATATGCTGAAGGATACCTGGCATGGCGCGATCCGCGTTTTATTGAATTTTTCCAGCAGCATGCCATTCAGTTGCCACTGAAAAAAGGCGACGGGTTGTTCTTCAATCCGGCGCTGTTCCATGCCGCGGGGAATAACGTGACGCAGGACCATGTGCGTACGGCTAATTTGCTGCAGGTCTCATCCGCATTTGGCAAAACAATGGAAAAAGTGAATCACGTCAAAGTCATGGAAGCAATCTATCCCGTTTTGCTGGATAAACCATTAAACGATGAGCAGTTACAGGCAGTTGTGGCAGCAAGCGCTGAAGGCTATTCCTTCCCGACCAATCTTGATACCGATCCGCCGCTGGGTGGCCTGGTGCCAAAAACACAGCAGCAGTTGTTGCTTGAAGCGTTACAACAAGGTTGTACGGCTGAAGAGTTTATTCGGCAACTGGCAAATCACGAGAGCAAGAGAAAAGCTTAGCAGCGCATATGTGGCAGGCATGGCGTAATTTGCTCACGTGTGGATTGCGCCATGCCAAGGCTTCCCTGGATTATCAAATGCTGTGGGCTGGTTTGCCGTGTAGCCAGTCAGACGAATATGTTCTTACTTTTGCTCCTCGTTCAAAAAAGTCCTGGGCAGCGGTCAGTTAAGTGCCAGCAGCGGCCGTTGATAACATTGTGATATATTACTTAATTGGGAGCAGGTTATTGATTTTCATTCCATCCTGGATTCAACACCACGCGATTTTTTTGTCTTAATCCACAAAGGGGATATTGCTGCTCTCATGCTATGTTTTTCCACAGAACACATATCAATATCGTTAACATCGCTAAACTCAATGGGATATATGCAACCTGAATACGGAGCACTTGATGGTCACCACACATGTTTTTATCGCTGTCAGTCTTGATGGTTATATCGCCCGACAGGATGGCGATATCGACTGGCTGGTGCAGCGCGATGACCCTACAGAAGATCATGGCTATGCAGCATTCATTGCGGACAAAGATTGGATCGTTATGGGGCGAGGCAGCTATGAAAAGGCGCTGACCTTTGACGAATGGCCTTATGATCGACCCGTGCTGGTTCTCTCGCGACAGCTAACCGGTACCTCCGTGCCCGAGGCGTTGAAGGCCAAAGTACAGTTCTCATGCCGTACGCCAAGGGAGGTGCTTGCTGACCTGACGGAGCAGAACGCACATCGCGTCTATATAGATGGCGGGCAGGTAATACAGTCGTTCCTGCGCGAAGGTCTGGTCGCCGATATCGTTATCACGACCGTTCCTGTCCTGCTCGGTTCGGGAAAACCGTTGTTCGGATCCCTGAGTAGGGATATAGATTTGACTCTGTTATCAAGCCGCAGCTTCCCATCGGGTCTGGTACAGTCGCACTATCGGCTGACGTCATAAGCTGCATCTAAACAGAGAGGCGACCTACGCTAAAACAAGAGTACCGCGCTGCTGCCAGCGGTACTCTTGTTTTAGTTCACTGAAAAAGTAGCGCATCAGAAAACTGATCCACACAACCCGGGCCTTCAAACAGCCCTCGTCCTGAGGGTTGGATTTGTCTACTGTCGTGGGATCAGTTTAGGCAAAGGTGTCAGCTTCTGCTCTTCGCTCAAAGCAGTCCCTGGCCGTTGCCGTGACTGCGTTATCCCCGATGCGGACATTTAGCACCTTACTTCGTATCCACTCTGTGCGTCATTCAGGCATCTGTCGTTCTTCGACCGGCAAAATAGTGCGCGGGAGTGCTACCCATCGTTTTTCGGAACATGGTAATAAACGCGTTTACCGACTCATACCCCAGATTAGCCGCGACGTTTTGCACCGATACTCCACTTGCCAGCTCCCGAAGGGCAATAATCAAATGCAGTTGCTGACGCCAGCGCCCGAAGGTCAGCCCGGTTTCGCGCAGCATCAGGCGTGCTAATGAACGCTCGCTGAGCGCCAGCCGTTTCGCCCAGGCTTTAAAGGTACTGCGATCCTCAGGGTGGCTGACCAGCGCATCCGCCATGGCGCGGATCTTCGGGTGTGCCGAAACCGGCAGACTCAGTTTCTGCTGCGGCATGGCGGCCAGTTCATCAAGCGTCACTCTGGTCAACCTGCCGACATGGCTCTGCGCTGCGTAATCAACGTCCTCATTCGTTAAGCGGTCAACTAACGCTTTTATCAGCGGAGAAATCGCCAGCGTGCAGCATTTCTCCGGCAGTGCGGCGGCGCCGGGTTCAATAAATAAATAGTTGAGATGCGCATTCCAGGTGGCTTTGGCGCTATGGGGGATCCCACCGGGGATCCACACCGCGCAATCTGGCGGCACTATCCAGATATCGTTTTCCGCGCGACAAATCACTGCCCCATACAGGGCAATAATCAGTTGCCCCTTGCGGTGGGTATGAACCGGCACTTCTGCCGCATAATCAACGAAATCAATATGCCGTGCGACGGCAGGGCTCGGCGTGCTATCGGGATCAAACAGGGTATGGGCAAGTCTGGACGGCATCTTATTGGCAATATTTAGGTATTTTTTGACAGAATAGAGTATTTAAGGGCAGGCGCAAAGCGGGAATAATTCCCGGCATGAGCAAATTAACTCTCCATCACCGCCGCGTTTTGCACGCGATAAGCCGTTGGTCAGGCCGTATAGCCTCTCCCGCACTGCTGAGCGACTCCCATGCGCTGCTCTATTCCGCCAGGAGTTTTGCCGCAGCGATGCTCGCGTATTACATTGCCCTGGCGATTGGCCTTGAACGACCCTCATGGGCCATCATCACCGTCTATATCGTTTCACAAACCTCGGTGGGCGCGTCCTTGAGCAGGAGCCTGTATCGCCTGGCAGGGACCGTGGCCGGCGCGGGGGCCACGGTGTTGATTGTGCCCACGTTTGTGAATATGCCGATTTTATGCAGCGTGATTCTGACAGGTTGGATCATCTTCTGCCTCTATTTATCCCTGCTTGAACGCACGCCCCGCGCCTATGCCTTTGTACTGGCCGGCTACACCGCAAGTCTGATTGGTTTTCCCGCCGTCTCTGACCCTGGCACGGTGTTTAACATTGCCATCATTCGGGTTCAGGAGATCACCATCGGCATCGTCTGCGCCGCGCTGATTCACCGCTACATTTTGCCTACCCGGATATCAGGGCTGTTCAACAGCAAATTAGCGCAGACGCTGCAGGCCGCGCGTCAGCGGCTTGCCGACACCCTTGCAGGCAAGTCCAACGCGCGGTCAGAGCCTCTGCATCTGGCGCTGGCGCTACAGTTCCTGCAGGGCATCAGCCACCATATTCCGTATGATTTTGCCCTTTCGGTTCCGGTCCGTCAGGCCAGGAAATCGCTCCATGACAGGCTGGCGCGGTTAGTCATTGTGAACGGCGAATTGTGCGATCGGTTACAGGCGATCGCGGAGATGCCCGCCGATATGCAGAGGTTGCTGGATGATGTTCAGGCCTGGCTGACCTGCGACGATACCGGGAAACGCAGAAACTCAGCCGATGCGCTACAACAACGCAGCGCGCAGTTAGCACAGCGGCACGCTGCGCAGGCGCTGACGTTTGAGGATGCGCTGCGGGTAAATTTGTTACGCTATCTTGTTGAGTTGATTACCCTCCTGCAACAGTGTGAGCGTCTTTCGGATGCCATCCACCACGCCAGACCCGCCCCCATGCAGGCGGAAGATCATGCGGCGAAAGGGTATGTTTTCCATCGCGATCCCCTGAGTGCAGCCCGAACGGCGCTGGGCGCTTTTGTCATCATTCTGGGCGGCTGTCTGTTATGGATTTACTCCGCCTGGCCCGATGGCGGCACGGCGGTCTCGATTCTTGGGGTTTGCTGCACGCTGTTTGGCGGTTTCGATACGCCGGCCCCGCATATTGTTAAATACATTATCGGCTCCGTCTGGGGCGTATTGATAAGCCTTATCTATAGCTTCGCGCTGCTTCCTCCGCTCAGCGATTTCCCGGTGCTGGTGGCGGTGCTTGCTCCAGTCTATCTGTTTGCCGGGTCACTGCAGGCGCGGCCGCCCACGACCTTTATGGCGATGGGGATCACCCTGACGCTGCCTGTGCTGTGCGAGCTGGGCGCACACTACAGCGGCGACTTCGCCGACGCGGTCAACACCGCTATCGCCCTGTTTTTCGCGACCGGCTTTGCGGTTATCGGCATGAGTCTGCTGCAAACCGTGCAGGCGGACGCGGCGATAAACCGTCTGCTAAAACTTTGCCAACGCGATATTCACCGCAGCGTGAACGGGGTGTTTAAAGGCGATGAAACGCACTGGACCAATCTGATGATCGACCGGGCAGCCCTGTTGCTGCCACGCTTGCCGCGCAGCGGGCAGTCATCCGCACGGGCGCTTGAACGCCTGGTACACTTTCTGCGCATTGGCCTCTGTGTGATGCGCCTGCGCCGTGGCGATACGCCCGCAGGCAGTGATATCAACGAGGTGCTTTATCATCTTACCCGCACAACGGAAACCGAAGCCTTACGCGAGCGCGTTGCCGCAATGGCCGCTCTCTGCTTGCCCGCGACAGATGAACAATCAAGCCAGTTTGTCGACAGGCTGGTTGATCTGCACTGCGCGTTACGGACACAGAACAAGGAACTCACCCATGATAAATGACATCAATATCGGGGGTGTTTTTATCCCCGGACTACTGCTGACCGCGCTCATCGCTCTGGTCTGTACGCTGTTACTCGTGCCGCTTTTCTCTTTCAGCAGGCTTTACCGGCGTTTACCCTTGCGCCCGTTGCTTGATGTCTCAACCTATATTCTGACCTTTTTCCTGCTTTTGCAGGGCCTGACCACACCGGGGTTATTCGCATGAAACCTTTACTCTCTTTGCTGGGTCGTTACGCGCTGACGTTAATCGCAGTGGCGGTGGCGACTTTCGTGGCGTTTATTTTCTGGAAACAGTATGCGCAGACGCCCTGGACTCGCGATGGACGGGTTAGGGCAGATGTGGTGCAGATTGCGCCGGATGTTTCCGGGCCGGTGAGCAGCGTGGCTGTCCGCGATAATCAGTGGGTTAACCAGGGAGACGTGCTTTATGCTATCGACCCGCGCTGGCTGAAGCTGGCCGTGCTCAGCGCGCAGGCCGACCTTGAAGCAAAACGTCATGAGATGCTGATGCGCCAGGATGCGGCCAGGCGACGTGCGCTAATCAAAGGGGTCATCTCCGGCGAGGACATCCAGCAAACAGGCAGCGCAGCACGCGTTGCGGCGGCCAATTATCAGGGGGCGCTGGCGGCGCTGGAACTGGCGCAGCTTAATTTATCTCATGCTACCGTGCGCGCTCCGGTTGCCGGCTACGTCACGCATCTTCGGCTTCGCCCGGGCGACTACGCCACCGTGGGAGAGACAAAGGTCGCCGTTGTCGATGCCCGCAGTTTCTGGGTGGTGGGCTATTTTGAAGAGACCAAACTGCGTCATATTCGTATCGGGAACGCCGCACAAATTTCGCTGATGGGGTTCGACCCGCACATCACGGGGCATGTGGAGAGTATTGGCCGGGGGATCGATGATAGTAATGACCAGACGGGCGGGCTTGGGCTGCCGGATGTCAATCCCACCTTCAGCTGGGTGCGACTGGCGCAGCGAGTACCTGTACGTATCCAGTTAGATAAGATACCGGAGGGAATTGAACTCGTGGCAGGATTATCCGCCAGCGTTTCCATTATGCCTTAACAGTTTGTCTCCATCCTGACGGCGGACATTCCGCAAGACCGGTTTGCGCGACTCAGGCAGCGATAAATATAGCGTGAGCGACTCACTCTGATACGGCAGATTGCCTGGATACCTGCTTTGTACCAGATGCGGACGTTCTCCATCCCTGGGACAATTTCAGGGAGTATCTGGAGTCATAGGTTAAAATAGTTCGGTTGTATGCCTCAGTCCGCTCGGTGGTAATAAGGATTTTAAAGGAATCGCTATGGATACAGATAAGTTGAGTTTTTGGTTAAATCGTTGGTCACTTATTCCGGATGGGGAGATATTTATCACTCATACATCAACGTTGCTCCCGGTAAAAACAGCAACGCATGGTATTAAAGCTATGTTGAAAGTGACTGATGATGCGGATGAGCAAACCGGAAACGCACTGATGGCATGGTGGGAAGGTAACGGCGCAGCCCAGGTTATGGCTTATGAAAAAGAGGCTATTTTGCTCGCTCGCGCTACAGGAATTGCATCACTGTCTACGATGTCCAAAAATGGTCAAGACAAGGAAGCCTGTCGCATTTTGTGTGCAACTGCGAACAGGCTTCACAGCAAGTCAGATAAACCCTGGCCACAACTTACACCGCTACATCGCTGGTTTTCTTCGCTAGAACCCGCAGCCCTTGAGCATGGAGGTATTCTGGCACATTGCGCCGAGATCGCTCAGCAACTGCTCTCCTCTGCGCAAGATGTCGTGGTATTACATGGTGACTTGCATCACGATAACGTGCTGGATTTCGCATCATCTGGTTGGCTGGCCATCGATCCCAAAGGGCTACTCGGCGAACGAGGATTCGACTTTGCTAATATTTTCACCAATCCGGATCTTGGTCATCCTGAGCATTATGTTGCAAGAGTACCGAGTATTTTTAAACAGCGACTTGCGATCGTTACTGAGATAGCGGGAATAAACAGAGAGCGACTTCTGCAGTGGATAATTGCATGGTGCGGGCTCTCAGCGATATGGTCGCTCGAATGCAATGATCGTATATCAGTCCAGGTTGAAATTGCTGAGTTGGCTATTGCTGAACTGGGCGGATGAGATGCAGGCAGCGCCGGGCATCGGAGCCATCATCCCACGTCTCATTTGCTGTGCAATTACCATCTGCAAGTCAGCTCCTCGCTCAAAGCTGACCGCCACGTTCAACACCTTTCCGCCAAAAGTCGTCCATTTTTCATTCTGATGTTTGTATTGAGCCTTCATGAATAAAGGCCCAATACAACTTCTTTCTACTGCAGATCTTTTTCCTTCAGGAACTGACTCACCAAATCAGCAATCTGCACATTATTTAAATCAGAGAACGGGAAGTGGGTATTACCTTTGATACCTATCTCAGGCAGATGCGTTACCGTGACATCCCCGCCATGCTTGTTCACCGCGTCACGCCACTCGCGAGCCATCGCCAGACGAACGCGCCAGCAGTCCTGTGCCGGCATGGCGACGGGTTTCTCCGGGATGTTATCGCCGTAAATAATCAGAATCGGGATTTTAGTCAGCGCCATAAACTGTTTCAGCGGCACAGGCTCACCCTTCAGCGTGTCGAATGCGCTTGGCATCGGGGCAGGGAGTTCTTGCTCCGGGAAGACAAAGCTGCTGCCAGGCTCGAAGGCAACAATGGCTTTGACCTTGTCGTTTTTCATCGCCGTGTACCAGCCCGGTCCGCCACCCTGAGAGTGGGTGAAGAGGATCGCCGGGCCGGATTTATCCACGACAGCGGACATCGCATCGGAGATAACGTTGATATCAAACGGCCCGGTATTGGGGGTCATCTGACGGAAATACTGATTCAGGGCTTCTTTATCGTGTGAGAACTGGACGCCTTTAAAATACTCCGGCCACACGCCGACGCGGAACTGATTAAACCACATCTGCTCATCCGGTTTTGGCGTTACCGTACCTTCTACAGTCGTGCGCCCGGCGCTGCCCCGACGCGGTTGATCGACAAGCCAGGTTGAGAATCCGCGGCGCAGGAAGATGTTCTGGAACCCTTCACGACCATCCGGGGTGCTTTCCCAGGTACGGGAAAACTGACCTGCACCGTGCAGCATGACAATAGAGTATTTATGCGGATTCACCGGGATTTGGTAGAACACGGACGCATGATCGCCATGATAAGTTTGACCAGCAGAATCCAGCGGTTTTTTCGCGTCGAAGGTTCCCGGGGCAGTGATGAGGGTGCCACCGGCAGAAAAGCTTCCTTGTTCCTGAATGACCAATGGCTCGGCATATACCGACTGAGCCACCAGGCCACCCGCCATGACGCAGATGGCCAGCGTTTTTAAAATCGTCTTCAAGATTACATCCTCTGTTATGTTTACCGTTCAATCATATCTGAGTTGTCTGCGTTAATTATTTAGCAGCCTTGATTGCCCTTATTTGGCAGCTTCATGAATGCGGACGATTAGCCGCGGATGGTTTCTAACCAGCGGTTGACCGTTTCTGTGGTTCTGCGCTCCTGGTCGCATTCAATGACCAGCGGTTTTTCCCGGCGCGCGGTGGGCGCCAGACTGGCAAGGATGTCGTCGCTGTCTCCTTTACCGTAGCCGCCGTGAGTAATGAAGGGGATGAGTAATTTCCCCGCAAGGTTATGGCTGCTGAGAAACGTTTGCACGACGGGGGGGACGCTGGTCCCCCAGATGGGAAAGCCTACGTACACAGTCTCATAGCGTGAGATATCTGCGACGCTATTTTTTAAGGCGGGTTTGACTCCCCGCTCACGCTCATGTTTTGCTTGTTCAACGGTCTGGAAATAGTCTTCCGGATATGGCGTTGCCGGTTCGATTGCCAACAGATCGGTGTTCAGGCTGCGATGAATGACGCCGGCAATCACCCGTGTGTTACCGCTGCGGGAAAAGTACGCCACCAGAATTCGACTTTTACCCTGTACATTTGCATTTCCGGTGGCTGCTGATGACCGCGAGACGTTCGCCAGCGTCAGCCCGGCAAGCGCGGTAAGCAACATTCTGCGGGTGGGATCATGCTCCATAATCAACTCCTAATGGTTGGCGAGCGCCTGTTGCAGCGCCTTTTCAGCTCGCATAGCCGCATCATTTTCGCCATATTCACGCAGAACCTGCGCCAGCTGGCGCAGCTGCGCTGCCGTCAGGCCGACCCGCATGCTGGCTCGCGTATGCGATAACAGCTGGGCTTCGACGCCCGGAGTGGCCGCTAATGCGCCAACCGTTGCCAGCTCGCGGCTCTGCCAGTCGAGGTTATCGCGGGCGAAAATATCGCCGAACAGATGCGTTTGCAGAAATTGATTAATGACCGGCGCAAAATCAAACAGCGGCCCCTGGACGGGAGCGCCTGAGATTTTGGTCTGGTTTGCGGTACCGACCCGGCGAAGTTCATCCCCGACTGGGATGGTGGCGACCGGTTCTTTGCCCTCAACGTCTTCAATACCACGTTGTTTGCGTGCGTCGACGACCTTCATCAGTTCACTGAGCGCATTCAGGCTACGGGGGAAGCCCGTATAGGCATAAAGCTGGACGAGAATCTCTTTGGCTTCGTTTACCGTGAGCCCAGCGTCAAGTCCCTGATTCAGGGCCGTATTCAGCTTCTCCATCTGACTGCTGGCCATCGATGCCGCGATCAACGGGATGGCCTGCTGGCGAGCTGACAGCGTATCTGAAACGGTTTGTTGCTGGTTCATTTCTGAGGCTCCTGTATTGACGGGGGCAGCATTTGCGGTGAGAGCAAAACCAAAGGTCAGCAGTAGCGCTGCCGTTAATGCCTTAATGGGCGTGGTATTGTTCATCTGTCACTTTCTCCATCCAGTTAACGCTTTTGCCATCCACAATCCCGGTTATCGCCAGATGCGTCATTGCACTGCCGGGGGCAGCTCCGTGCCAGTGTTTGACGCCCGCCGGACAAGAGACAACATCGCCAGTGCGGATGACCTGCACCGGCTGGCCTTCTTGCTGGGTGAGCCCGACGCCAGAGGTCACGATCAGCCGCTGACCTGCCGGATGCGTATGCCAGGCGGAGCGGGCACCAGGTTCAAAGGTGACATAAGCCGCGGAAACCCGGATGTCGTTATCCGCCTTGAACAGGGGATCGACCCGAACGCGACCGGTAAAGTTCTCCGCTGGCCCATATACCGCGATCTGGCTCCCGGCGGGGGCGATATGGACAGCGGAATGTTGTGCCGCTGCCGAGGATGAAAAAGTGAAGAGGGGCAATAACAGCCCGAGGTAACGTAAATGTCCGATCATGCAAAGCGTCCTTATCTACGATGAGGGGGATGGTCTGCAATGATTGTAATCAGGGTGGCATGTCGTCAGGCTGACGCCCCCCTGACAATGATGTCAGTTAAGCTCTATTAGGGTGACACCGCTTTATACTTCCTGAAAATAAAGCACCAAAGCAAAAACCGTGTCATTAATGCAAATAAAACAATAATGGCCAGGTAGCGCAAATAAAACAGAAGGGTAGATTCGTCGTAGTCGAAAAAGGAGAAATCCACCTTCATCAGCAAATAGTCGAGATAGTTCTGATTCAGAAGCCAGTACAACCCCAGTAACGCAATAATCGAAAAAATCCCCGGCATAATGACATTGGCAAAGCGTGAGTCGTCGGAGATGTTCAGGATCCGGCAGAAAAACGTTGCCAGCATTTTCCAGTGCAGCCCAATATGCAGTGCCAGAATGAGCATTCCCCAGTGGACCGACGTCATGTGTATTTTTCTGACCCAGCTTGCCGGGTTGTGGAACGGCAGGTCCAGAAGGATATGTCGGGACAGCATCATGCCAGAGACAATCGCGGTCAGAATAACAACGAATGTCACCACATTAATGGCTCTGTTAACTATCCGCATCGATAACGGAATTTTCATCGACAATAACCACAAGCGCCGCCTGTTAAGATATAAATGCAAAATGATGAGCAGCGTAAAAATAATACCCGCCCATTCATGAATGATTTCACCCTGAAGGTGAAACCCCATCAGCACCAGCAGAAGTAACGTCATGAGCGTATCCTGCATGACCTGGAAAATATAAATTTTCTTCATGTCGATGGCTTAACGCGGTGGCTGGACTTGTTTGACCCATTGCTCAACTTGCGTGGGTACGTCAGGATCTGCAATATCGTTGCGTGAGATCGAGAGCGCGCGAGTGACTAATTTGGCCTGGGGCTGCATGCGGGCAATTTCTCGCAGGGAGTCGGCTAACCGGCTGCCTCCATGGGTGGTAAAGGGAATGACCGTTTTACCGGCAAAATCATTTTGCTCAAAAAGGCTATAAATCACCATGGGCATGGTGTACCACCAGATGGGGTAGCCGACGTAAATGGTGTCGTAATCGCTGAGTGCGGGGAGCGGCGTTTTTAGCGCGGGCCTGGCTTTAGTTTGCTGCTCCTTTTCGGCAACGCGTAACAGCGCGTCATGCTGGCGAGGGTAGGCGGTGGTTGTTTCAATGCGAAACAAATCGCCGTGAGTCTGTTTCTGCACCAGCTGCGCAATAAACTGCGTGCTGCCGGTCTCTGGGGCATTTTTTTGTAATACGCTGGCCCCGGAAAAACCATCCACGGCATCAGGTTTCATCTCCTCGGGTTGTGAAAAGTAGATAATCAGCGTGCGGGACTGAGCAGATGAATTCTCTGATGCGGACGCGGGCTGTCCCAGAAGCCCCGTGAAAATTATCGCCAGAAACCCGCTAAATACCTTGTTTATTCTCACTGTTTCATTCCTTCCATCAGCAGTGGTTAGTCTTAGCGGTGATTCTGGCGCAGGCAACCTGACATCAGACTGACGGCCCTCTGACAATTTCGTCAGAGGGCTTAGCGTGCGGACGTCCCGATGTTGTCTCTGAAATCAGTCTCTCTGTTCGGATAGCGTCGGGTTGTTTAGCAAACGTCAGTCCAAATGTATTGATGCCACCTTCACTACGGGCAAAGACATCTCCCCGGTGCATAATGGCGACGGCACGCACGATCGACAGCCCCAGCCCATGATGGGTATCACTCCTGGCTCGGGAGGTGTCGACACGATAAAACCGTTCAAAAAGCCGATGTAAATGCTCCGGTGCTATCGGATCGCCTGGGTTTGAAACTTCAACACAGGCTTGATTATCCTTTTCGCTGAGTCGCACGGTGACCGCACTGTTCGATGGCGAATGCCGGGCGCTGTTTTCCAGTAAATTGGCCAGTGAGCGGTGGAACAGCCGCCGGTCGATGTGCGCGCTGACATCGCCCTCAACATCCAGAGAAAGCTGTTTTTCAGCAAAGGAGGGCTCAACATACTCCGCGGTTTTCAGGGTTTCTTCTCGCAGGGAGACCCGGGTAAGCTGGGAAGCATGTTCACCTGCGTGAGCGTGGGACAGGAACAGCATGTCGTTCACAATTGACGTCATGCGCTCCAGCTCCTCGAGATTTGAACCCAGCAACTCTTCCAGTTCATCAGGCGAGCGTCGGCGCGAGAGACCCAGCTGCGTCTGACCAATCAGGTTGGTCAGCGGTGTGCGGAGCTCATGGGCAACATCGGCGTTAAAGCTTTCAAGCTGTCGCCAGGCGACCTCCTGACGCGCTAATACGCCGTTAAACGATGAGGCTAACTGCTGTAGTTCTTCGGGCAATGCGCGGGTATCCAGGCGTTGGCCATGGTCCACCGGGGCGAGATGTTGTGCCTGTTTACTGAGCATTCCCACCGGACGCAGACCAATCCTTGAAACGACGTATCCCAGCAGGGCGACGATCGCTACGCCCAGCGCGGCAATAATCAGCAGCGTACGCGTGAAGGCATTCAGTGTGCCCATATACGGCGTGGAGTCGATGGCAACCACGTAGCGCAGCTCAGGCCTTTCACCGTTGGCGGGGATGGTTTTCACTAACAGGAACAGTGAACATGCCCCTTCCGCTGCGCCGGGCACTTGATTAAACCCCTCCCGTAAAGCAGACCACTGGACTCCCAGCGGCGGCGTTCCCCCTATACTAAAGCGCGGATCGTCGCTCACTATCCAGTAGCGAACGCGCTCACCTTCAGAATTGGTTAACAGGGTAAATTTACTGGTAAGCGTCGACCAGCCGTCAGCCGAGGTCCGCGCGGTGATCCATGGACTCATCAATGATTCCCGGAATAACAGCTCGTTGTGCATCTGCTTTTGCAGAGAGTCATGCAGAGAGCTTCTTAGCAGGATACCGATAACGGACACGATCAGCAGCGCGGATAGGGCGAACATCAGCGCCAGGTGGACTGAGATGGAGCGCTTAAGCATGCTTATCCCCTTCATTTATTCAGCGCGGACTTCAAGGACGTACCCCATACCACGAACGGTATGAAGTAGCTTGATGTCGAACGGGGCATCCACTTTGGCGCGCAGACGTTTAATGGCGACTTCAACCACGTTGGCATCGCTGTCAAAATTCATGTCCCATACCTGCTCAGCAATCATCATCTTGGACAGAATTTCTCCCTGATGGCGGGAGAGAAGGCTCAGCAGGGAAAACTCTTTTGCGGTCAGTTCCAGTCGCGTTCCGGCGCGAAATACCCGGCGAGCCAGTAAGTCGAGATGCAGATCGTGAATGTGCAGCTGGGTGATGTCTGCACCGTCCACAGAGCGGCGCCGCACCAGGGCCTGAATACGCGCCACCAGCTCAATAAGTGAAAAGGGCTTGGGGAGATAATCATCAGCGCCAAGGCGAAGTCCTTTGACCCGTTCGTCGACCGATCCCCGTGCAGAGAGCATCAGCACCGGCGTCTGTTTGACGGCTCGTACCCCCTCGAGTACCCGGTAGCCATCCATCCCCGGCAGCATCACATCCAGGATGATGGCGTCGTAGTCAAACTCCAGCGCGTAATGAAGGCCCTCAGCGCCATCGGCAGAGATATCGACCGTAAATCCGGACTCACCCAGCGCACGGCTGAGATAGGTTGACGTTTTTTCTTCATCTTCGACTAACAACAGACGCATAACGGGACTTCCTCTAAGCTTTTCAACGGTGCTTCAATATCTGAATAGATCTGTCCGGCATCCGGCAGACGTTGCCCCTGGATAGTCAGGGTTGCCAGTGAGCGGGTAAGCGCGGTCAGCGATACGCCGGCCGCCGCTCTATTTTGTCGCATAGGGTCTTTATTTGTTGCCGATACATGGGGAATCAGCGAGGCGGCGGCAATGCTCGCCCTGGCGACTAATCGCTTACGTCGCTCTGGTCGTGTTGAGGCGTTTTGGCGTTTCATCGATCGCTCCTTTGCTCGGAAAATTGAACATGAATCTCATCTAACCGAGACCATTCTGCGCCTTGATAGCCAACATAAAGCTGACGCTTACCTGACAGCGCTGTCAGGAACAGGTTCTCATCCCGGTCCGCTTCCTGACAAAAATGTTATTCCTCGGTCACGCTGCTGACAGCCCTTTCTCCCTAACCTGAGGCTGCAAATTGAATTCCGCGAGCCTGGATAACCAGGCTGATACTCATCGGGAGAGACCATGAAATTGATGCTTATAAGCGCCATGCTGCTGACGGCTGTCGCCGGAGTGACCTCAGTCAAGGCGGCTGATTACAAGAAAAATCCGTTCACCCTCGTTTATGACGGTGCCATTACTGAAAATATCAAAGGTAAGGTCAACATTCATCCGGTGAAATACGATCTGCACGGCATCCAGATTGCTGCGAATGTCTATACGCCAGCTCACTACGATCCCGCCCAAAAATACCCTGCGGTGGTGGTCGCACACCCTAATGGCGGCGTAAAAGAGCAGGTCGCGGGTTTGTATGCCCAACGTCTCGCTGAGCAGGGGTACATCACGATTACCGCCGACGCGGCTTATCAGGGCGCTAGCGGCGGGATGCCTCGTAGCGTGGATAAACCGGCAAATCGTATTGAGGATATCCACGGTATGGCGGATTACATCAGCCAATATCCTGGGGTCGATACCGCCCGCCTCGGTCTGCTGGGTATTTGCGGAGGTGGCGGGTATTCACTGGCTGCCGCCGAGACGGATAAACGATTCAAATCGATTGCAACCATCAGCATGTTTAATTCAGGGCTTGTACGCCGCAATGGTTTTCAGAATTCACAGCTGGATACTATCCAGCAGCGGCTTCAGCAGGCTTCTGACGCCCGTGCTCAGGAAGCTGCCGGAGGCGAAGTGCTTTACTCCGGCGATGCAAATCTGACGGATGAACAGATCGCTAAATTACCTTTTGCCCTCTATCGACAGGGCTACGAGTACTACTGGAAAACCCATGCCCACCCGAACTCAACGTTTAAATACACCACCAGCAGCCTGTTGGATTTGATGAGCTTTGACGTGACGGACCATATCAATCTCATCAATAAACCGCTGCTGATGATTGCCGGTTCAAAAGCGGATACGCTCTATATGACTGAAGATGCGTTCGCGAAAGCGACCGGTACGCAGGATAAGGAACTGTTCCTGATCGATGGCGCTACTCATATCGAAACATATTGGGTTCCTAAATACGTTGACCAGGCCATGCAAAAGTTAGACGTCTTCTTCAATAAGCATATTTAGTTCGCCTCCGATGCCCCCGGCCGCACAGGCTGGGGTATATCCTCTGCTTGTGGCCAAATTCAGTGTGTTACTACAGGAGATCGAGTTTTGGCGCTGGCGTTTTGCCTTCTGCGGGATACTTACAACAGTATTACTTTACGTTATCTTCACACTTTCATCATAGTGTTTAGGGTTTTTTATTGTTAACTACATTTATTACCTTATTTATAGATGGATTTTTTCGTAACAATATACAAAGTGAAGGACTCACAGAATAAAACGATTTTCTAAGCCATCGTTGGTATTTTTCATGGTTACTTTTATTGATACCCATAGAGGTGAAAACGGGCGTCGCTAGCACAAACAAGGGATCGGGGTCAGGGGACTCGCGGTAGTATCAATCGCTACACTCGTGACCCAGCCGAAATTCAACTTATAAGGTTCATGTTGTGTATGTGTAGATTAACGCGTGTTCACTATGCCTGGTATGTTGCTTTTGCCTGTTTGGCTATATCGTCTATCCGTGCCGGAATCGGTTTCCAGACCATGGGTTTCATTATAAATCCGGCCCGGGAAGAGCTTGGATGGTCCAATACTCAAATTACAGGGGTCATCGCATTCAGAGAGCTGATCGCAGGCGCTATCGCCCCTCTTGTCGGCTGGTTAGTTGATCGACGGGGGCCAGGAATTATTATAGTGGTTGGCGCTATTCTTGTTGGCTTCTCCCTCAGTGTGGTCTCTTTCACACAAACTTTCTGGCAGTTCGCGCTTATTTTTGGCGTAATCGGCGGTATCGGAGTTGCGGGCCTGTCTAACGCATTAGTGTTTCCTCTGATTGCCAAATGGTTTACGACGCAGCGCGGGCGTGCGACCGGTCTGGTATCATCTGGCGCCAACCTCGGCGGCATATTGCTGTCACCCGTTATCATTTGGCTGTTGTCTATTTCCGACTGGCGCTCTACCTGGTTCTTGCTTGGTTTTCTGCCCATTCTCTTTCTGGTGCCACTGGCTCTCTTTGTTCTACGTCGCGAGCCAGCGGATATGAACCTTCTGCCGCTCGGCGAAGAGCAGGGTAGCGCATTTGCTCAAGAAAAAAGCGGGGGGGAGCGTCCTGATCTTACATTGACAGAAGCCATTCGCTCGCCTGGTTTCTGGTGTCTTATCGTCGGCTGGAATCTCAGCGATTTTGTCTTGAAAGGCGTCTTGTTACATAAGGTTCCGGCGGCAGAATCGCTTGGCTTTACAACCGCCGAGGCAGGTAGTGTGATCTTGACCTATGGCGCTTTTGCGATCCTGGGTAAATTATTAACGGGTTTCATTGTAGAGCAAGTTTCAGCGAAATGGGTTGTTCTCAGCCTCTCTGTATTTCAGGCAATAGGTCTCATCCTCTTCATCACCGCGGGGAATATTTGGCAACTGCAGTTAGGCTATGGTGTCTTGAGCGGTTTATCTGCAGGAGGGCTGATCATGATGATGCCGTTTCTTCTCGCTTCGTTATTCGGGCGCAAGAATCAAGGCGTTATTATGGGGGTCGTTACGCCCTTAGTCATGATCTCAGGTATCGGTGGACCGTTATTGGCAGCGCTGCTGTTCGATATCACGGGTAGCTATATATTTGCCTTCGAGATTTACGCGGCGATTGCCGTTTTCGGTGGTCTGGCTCTTCTGGGTGCCTGTATTACCCCCACGAATAACACCAAATCCTTAAATCTATACAGGAGGTAATATCATGTCGACGATCGCTATTCTCTATCCGGGCCAAATGGGCAGGGCTTTTGCTGCATTGCTGCGGGCGGCTGGCCATGAAACGATCAGTCCGATGGGTTGCCGTAGCGAGAAAACCCAAAAATCGGCACGGGAGATCGGGATAGGCATGCGCGACAGCATGGCCGATGCTGTTGTTGAAAGTGACCTGATTTTGTCGCTGGTCCCCCCATCGGCTGTCGTCGAGGTGGCACATCAAGCAATTCGTGCCTGCCGAGAAAAGAATGCTATGCCCGTATTTATCGATCTGAATGCAAAGACCCCTGCGGATGCCGAGTACTTGAGCAGGGTTTTCGACCAGGCTTCATTGCCTTTTTGCAATGCTTGTATTATCGGGCGCGCCTCACATTTGGGCGAAGAAGGACGAATTTATGTCAGTGGTCCAGACACAATGCCGATAGAAAAATTATTTAAAGGTATATTGCCGGTGATTCGACTTGGCGATGAAATCGTCCAGGCATCAATTTTCAAAATGGTTTTTGCAGGTTTCAACAAGGCTGTTACTGCTGCCTTGTTTGAAACGGCTAATACTGCCAATGCTTTTGATGTTACCGATCCTCTGTTCGAGCTGCTTGAGTATCATCTGGGAAGCACATTGTCTGATTTACGAAAGCTGGTTCCAACCTATCCGCACCATATCACGCGTAGGGCAGAAGAGATGGAGGCGTTGGCGCAGATGTTGAGTGACAGCCGGTTACCGAACAAGATTGCATTGGCTGCCGGGGTAACATTCCGTAGTCTTGGCTCCAGCGATTGCTGGTCTGGGGCTGAAACCTCACCTCAATTCATGGAGTTGTTATTGAATACTAACTATCGGGTCACATCTGGCAAGATAGTGTAATTGCTAAGCCCACTTTTTGTGGTTTCGACTCGTTTGGGCGCGTGAGCCATATTTGTATCGTTTTATCCGTCACAGCATGACAGATCACACACCGTATTCTGATCACATCATTGGCGCTGTAAGCATCCCGGCTTTAGTTCCACGCATCTTTTGAGCTTGACCCCGGCGTCAGAAACGGAGGCGCGATAAGTTACGGAACAGCCCGTTTCACTCGATGAATAACATTTACCTTTAAAGTATGATTTTTCTGTTGCATCGACTTAATAGTTAATTCAGGATGGTTTTTGTCGTCGACGGCTACTGTGAATATAAAATGGTGGAAATATTGACGCTAAGGAATTGTATATGCAAGAAATTAATCTGCACGCAATAGGTATAATTACTTTAATGGATGATAAAGTAAATGTTATCCTGCATCCTCCTTACCGGGATGGATTAAAAGGAATAGAAGGGCATAGTCATATCAATCTATTATGGTGGTGTGATGGTTGCGATGATAAATCGTCTCGCCAGACTATTATTACATCAACGCCTTATACTGAAGATGAAATGGGCGTATTTGCCACTCGCTCGCCGCAAAGACCGAATCCCATAGCGATTACAACAACAGAGGTATTGCATGTTGATTTAAACGCCGGATTGCTCATTGTATCCTGGATTGATGCGGAAAATGGTAGTCCAGTTATCGATATTAAACCTTACATTCCCAGTTTAGATCGTGTGGAAAATCCAATAACCCCTGAGTATTTATCTAACTGGCCCAGTTCTTTAGAAAAGTCTGCTGATTTTGACTGGTCTTCAGTTTTTAATTATTGATAAAGCCACAAAATTAGATTTTACTTGCAAGTCTCTTCCATGAGCGATCCTGAAAGTTTTACCCGGAATATTTTGTATCAGTAAACAGCCTATATTGGGTAAGTCAGGGTTAGCTGACAAGATGGCTCATGTAGGTATAGTGAATGAACGAGGGCTTATCCCTGCCTCTATGGGGTGGGGATCTGCTGCTGCAAAATACTGGCATAGAGGGGGCGATCAATATTGGCTCCGCTCAGTATTACGGCCACTTTTTTGTTTTTCTGTAATCGGCGTTCCTTTATTAATCCCGCGAGGCCAGCGGCTCCTGCTCCTTCAGCCATATTATGCGTATCTTCATGATAGATGCGAATGGCATGGCAAACTTCATCATCGGTGACCCTGATAATGCGCTCTGCACCGCGCTGAATCATGGCAAATGATTCAGCCAGAGGCATACGACAGGCAAGGCCATCGGCCATGGTATCGGCGCTTAGCGTCGTGATAATTTTCCCTTGTTCAAAGCTTTGTGCGAATGCGTCAGCCTGGTCAGAGACAATACCTACTATTTTTGTCTTTAGACCAAGCAAATCCCGGGTTTGTATTAAACCACAGATGCCTGAACCCATTCCGACAGGTACATAAACGGTATCCAACTCAGCCACGGCATTAAAGAGTTCCAGCGCGTAGGTTGCAACGCCAAGGATAAGGTCTTTATGAAATGCGGGAACAAAGTAAAGCCCCCTTTGTTGCGCTATCTCAGCGGCTTTAGCGCGCGCTTCATCAAAATCAACACCGTATTCGATGATTTGTCCGCCCAGCGCCTGCATGGCGGCATTTTTTTCACGGGAATTACCCTTTGGTACAACCAGGTAGCAGGGCAATCCCGCTTTTGTTGCCGCCAGAGCCAGGCTTTGTCCGTGGTTCCCTCGTGTTGCGGTAATGATACCGTTAATATTAGGTTCCCGTTTTAATAAACAGTTAATAAAAATGATCCCGCCTCTTATTTTAAAAGCGCCGGTTGGTGTATGATTTTCATGTTTAACCCATACTTCGCAATTTAAACGTTTACTCAATAAAGGCCATGTATATTGTGGCGTAGCTGGCATAACATGGTATACCGCGCTGGCTGAGGCGCGTAGTTCATCTATATTAAACATAGTTGACACTCTCTGGTTGTAAGTCTTGCTCCAGAGCGTAGCAACCGATATTGTATGGGTAAATAATTATATTGTATGGCAGGCAATAATGTGGGTCCCAACATTAAAAGAGACAAATCAACCTAAATATATTCTCCTGGTGGAAGCTATTGCCGAGGCGATTGAAAAAGGTGAACTCAAAGTGGGGGAGCGTTTACCGCCGCAGAGACAGTTGGCCTGGAAGTTAAACCTGAATCCGAGTACGACCATGCAGGCCTATAGGGAAGCCGCCCGGCGACATCTGGTTAGCGGTGAAGTGGGACGCGGGACTTATGTGCTTCCAGGGAGCAAGGAGGCATCACTTTTTTTGATAAAGAACCCACTACCGTTAAAAGAGCGTATCGATCTTTCAACAAACCTTCCTGCTATCGATCAAGATAATCGCGACCTGGCTTCAACGCTCATGGAGCTCACGATGTCAGCTGAGTGGGGCGGTGTGCAAAGCTATTTAACGCCGGATGCCATTCAATCAGGAAAAATTCGGGCTACTGAATGGCTTAAATTACGTAAGGTAAGTTATTTACCTGAAAACATAAAATTATGTGCCGGAGCGCAGCAAGGTCTGATGACGGTTTTGCTTTCTCTTTGTCAGAGGGGAGAGTCGATTCTGGTAGAAGAGCTCACTGCACCCGGGATCAAGGCTGCATCGCGGCAACTACATTTACCGTTGCACGGAATTATGTCAGATGAACAGGGCATAATTCCGGATGAGTTTGATCGAATGATTCGTACCACAGGTGCAAGAGTGGTTATTTTAACCCCTTCTCTGCAGAATCCTACGGGCACGGTTATGGGACATCGGCGGCGTGGTGAGGTTGCTGATATTATCAATAAATATCAACTCATAATGATTGAAGACGATGTCTATGGCGGATTGATTAAACAGCCACCGCTGAGTGTTTTATTACCGGAGCGAACCATTCTTATCAGCAGTTTTTCGAAAACGGTGGCTGCGGGCTTGCGACTGGGATATATCGCAGCGCCAGTCCCCCTGTTAAGCAAGATAGATCCGGATGCTCAGCTAACGCATTGGGCGGTATCTTCGCTAAATCTGATGATAGCGAATCGGTGGATTGAGGATGGCACGGCTGAAAAAAGATTAAACTGGCAACGAAGAGAAGTTGCACAACGCTGGCACCTGGCGCGTAAGCTTGTAGGACAATATATGCTGAATGCGACCTGCCCAAGCCCACATGTTTGGCTTACAGCCCCTTTCGAAACACCTGAACTGGTCCAACTCTGTTCTCAGGCGGGAATTAATGTTGTATCGGCCGATGTTTTTGCGGTACGACAGGCCCCGTTGAATGCAATTCGAATCAGTTTAACAGCCGCTAAAAATCAGGTTCAATTAAAAAGCGCTTTGGAGACTATTGCCACTTTATTGGCGGTTTAACCGAATCAAAAAATGTAAGCTGTAGAGGTGCTGCAATGAAAAAGTCCTGAATTCAAACGTGAATCCGCTCAGTTGCCTGTCGATCAAAATTACACCGTCTCTGACCCAGCTAAGGCTATGGATGTTGGTCTTTCCACGATATCGTTGGGTATTACAGCGCGCTCAGGCTGCATGAATATAACGGTGGGCTATCATCTAACGAATCAGAAAACGATACTGGAAGAACGCTAAAGTGGTGGCCAGTTTTAGTTGACCACTACACATATTTTGCGTGAAGCGCCATGCGCGCCGTCCAACGGTAATACTCAACCCAGGTCGCTGCATATCCTCTCGGAGCATACCCGGCGATATTTTCCCGCGTGCCGATATTTACGGCTCAAGAGTAATAGGCAGTAATCAGGCAGGATCGGGCTCACCGGGTTGCCCATCTGGCCGCTACAGTTCAGCAAGGTTAATGCACAACTGGAGCAGCTATGAAAACGATGGGTTATGCCGCACTTAATGCCACCACTCCGCTGGTTCCCTTCAGCTTTGAACGACGCGCTTTGCGTCGTAACGATGTGGCGATTGAGATCCTGTGGTCCGGGGTGTGCCACAGCGATCTGCATCAAACCCGGGATGACTGGAAAGAGTGGGGGGCGACCGTTTATCCCTGCGTTCCCGGGCACGAAATTATTGGCCGGGTAAGTGAGGTTGGCAGTGAAGTTAGCCGCTATCAGGTTGGGCAGATGGTGGCCGTCGGGACGATAGTCGACAGCTGCCAGGAGTGCGATCAGTGCCGCCGCCATGAAGAGCAGATGTGTCGCGAATTTCCGACGGTGACCTACAATGGCCGCGATCGCATTTCGGGCGAGATCACCTATGGCGGCTATGCGAAGCATATCGTGGTACGCGAAGAGTTTGTCTTAAATCTGCCGGAAGAGCTCGATCCTTCCCGCGCCGCGCCGCTCCTGTGTGCCGGTATTACCGTTTACTCCCCGCTGCGAACCTGGAATGTGGGACCGGGCTCACGCGTAGGGGTGATTGGCATCGGTGGCCTGGGGCATCTTGCCGTACGTCTGGCAGAGGCGCTGGGCGCTACGGTCACCGTGATTACCCGGAGCGCGGCAAAAGCTCAGGAGGCGCATGAGCTGGGGGCGAAACATGTTTTACTGTCGACCTCAGCAGAGGATATGCAGCGGGCAGGCTCCTCGTTCGACGTGATCATTGATACGATTCCCACCCGGCACGATCTCTCTGCGTACGTGCAGTTGCTGGATATTGAAGGGGCGCTGGTGATTGTCGGCAATCTGGGCGATATGGACGGTTTCAGCACCTTACCGCTCATCCTGGGCCGCCGCCGCATTACCGGCTCACCTTCCGGCGGCATTGCGCAAACCCAGGAAATGCTGAATTTCTGCGCGCAGAAAGGGGTTTACCCGGAGTGCGAGATCATCCCGATCCAGCAGATTAACCAGGCGTTTGAACGCATGGAACGGGGAGAGGTGAAGTACCGTTTCGTGATTGATATGGCCTCGCTGTCGGCCTGATGAGGACGGCTGACATCGGTGAACCGCTGTCAGCCTTTGCTGAGCTTTAGTAGGGGCGCCCGGTCCCGGCCGCCAGCGACAGAGCTTTATCGCCGATCGGCGTGATACCAAACTGACGCTTGTACTCACGGTGGAACTGGCTGACGCTTTCATACCCCACGCTTATCGCCGCCGTCGAGGCATCCGCATCTTGCGACAATAACAACCGTCTGGCTTCAAGAAGCCGTAGCTGCTTCTGGTACTGCAGCGGACTCATGTTCGTCATGCGGCGAAAATGGTGGTGCAGCGTGGAGACACCCATACCGGCAATCCGCGCCAGCGCTTCGACTTTTAACGGCTGCGCATAGTTATCGCGTAGCCAGTCCAGGGCCACGGATATCCGTTGCCCGCTGGAGCCGGTCAACACGGTTTCCCTCAGGGTCCTGCCCGCCGGGCTGGTGAGAATACGATACAGTATTTCGCGCTGAATGAGGTTACCCATGTAGCCTTTATCCTGCGGATGTTCGTTGGCGTTCAGATAGCGTAGCAGCGCATCAAGCAGCGGGCCGTCGGCCGGCCCCAGGGACATTCCCTCATCGCTGTATTCCGCCTCATTTCCGTACTGTTTCATGTCGATCATCACTTCCCGGGCGAGAGATAAGTCCAGCTGCAGCAGCAGCGAGATAAACGGTTGTTCAGCGCTGGCTTGCATCACTTCGGCGACGGTCGGCAAATTGACGGCGGTCAGAAGAAAGTGGGATTCATTATAAGCATAGGTTTTTTCGCCCAGACTGACGCGCTTCTCCCCCTGAATAATCAGCGACACGCTGGGCTGGTAGAGACAGGCACAGGGCGGCATCGGGCGGTGTAGTTCGACAACGCTCATACCGGGAAAGGGGCAAAGAATATTTTCCCGCCGTCCGGTATAGGCTCTGATTTTCTCTCTGATCTCACCACGTCGCGACGCCATTTCCTGTTGCCAGCGTCTATGCTGTGAGTCCGGATGGTTATCAGGCATGGTCTGGCTCCTCAACTGAGTGATGTAGGCTTTACCTGGCTACAGGGCAGATAAACGATCGGCCGCGTCGGCACCCACGATATTATGTACCGACAGGCTGCGCAAACGGACGGTGTTCCCCGCGCTGCGATTCACACTAAAGGTTAAACCGCGCTGACCCATCATCAGCGCCATGCCGGCGAAGATCCCGGTTAGCCCGACAGCAAGCAGACGGATGAGATGATATCTGGCGCTTGTTACTCTGATGGTTGGGGGGATGGTGGCTGAACCTGGACGCGGGGAAAACTCATGCATCAACCAGCGGAAATAAACCGAGAGTATCCAGGCGCTGAAACTCCCCTCCGGCCTTTGCCAGAGGGGGAGCTGAACAATTATTCCCAGCGTTTCAGCAGCAGGCTGGCGTTGACGCCGCCAAAGCCAAACCCGTTCGACAGCGCATACCGCATCTTCTGCGGGCGGGCCACCAGCGCCACCAGGTTCAGGCCTTCCGCGTCTTCATCGGGGTGATGCAGGTTCAGCGTCGGCGGCACTATCTGGTCACGCAGCGCCTGAATGGTGAAGATGGCCTCAATCCCGCCGGCTGCGCCTAACAGATGGCCGGTTGCTGATTTCGTCGACGTAATGGCGACGGGATGGGTAGCAAACAGGCTTTTAATCGCCGCCAGTTCGCCTTTGTCTCCTACCTGAGTCGAGGTGGCGTGGGCGTTGATATGGTCAATCTCTTCTGCTGTCACCCCCGCCTGACGAATGGCCATTTCCATGGCCCGGCGCGCGCCGTTCCCGTCTTCCGGACCTGCGGTCAGGTGATAAGCATCTGCGCTGGTGCCATAGCCCACCAGCTCCGCCAGCGGGGTGGCGCCGCGCGCCAGGGCGTGTTCCAGCGACTCAATCACGATAAGCCCGGCGCCTTCTCCCATCACAAAACCATCGCGGTCGCGGTCGAAAGGGCGGGAGGCCGCTTCCGGCTGCTCATTGGACGCGCTGGAGAGCGCCCTGGCTGCGGCAAATCCGGCAAGGCTGACGCGATGAATTGCCGCTTCTGCGCCGCCGCAAAGGGCGATATCCGCCTCGCCGCTGCGGATCATCCGTGCAGCATCGCCAATGGCCTGCGCGCCTGCCGCGCAGGCGGTGACCGGCGCGCCGATGGGGCCACGGAAACCGTGGGCGATAGACACATGCCCGGCGGCCAGGTTGGCAAGAAAAGAGGGGATGGTGAACGGAGACAGGCGACGCGGCCCGCGATCATCCGTTGTATGTACCGCATTGGCGATCTCGCCAAAGCCGCCGATCCCGGTGGCAATGACCGTTGCGGTACGATCTTGTTCTGCCGGTGATGCCGGCGACCACCCGGCCTGCGTCAGCGCCTCACGTGCGGCGACCAGCGCAAACTCGATAAAGCGATCCATCTTTTTACGTTCCCTGGCCGGGATGGTTGCCAGCGGATCGAAGCCGTGCAGCGGATCGCGTTCGATGGACGGAACCTGCCCGGCCACTTTGCAGGGAATGTCTTCGACCAGCTGCTCGCTAAGCTTTGTAATACCTGACCTGCCTGCCAGCAGCGACTGCCAGACGTGCTGTACGCCGCAGCCCAGAGGGCTGACAATCCCCATCCCGGTCACGACAATGCGTTTAGCTGAAACGCCCATAATCAACTCTCCTGTAATATCAGTGTGCCGGCGGCTTGTTCATCAATGGAACCAGCAGCGCAGCAATCAAAAAACCGATCATGATGAGGTAAAAAGCATCGGAAAATGCCTGTGTTCGCGCCTCCCGCAGCGTCAGAGCGGAAAGATTCTTTAGCGCAGCCGTATGAGCGGCATCCGGCGAGATCCCCTGAGCGACAAAGTTTGCCGCGCTGCGTTGAACAAAATCGCTCATTGCCAGGTTGGCGTTATTCAGATGATCCGCCAGGCGGCTGTAATGCAAATTGGTCCTGTCGTTAAGCACCGTACCGCACAGGGCGATGCCGATGGCGCCGCCGAGGTTGCGCATTAAATTAAACAGCCCGGAGGCCAGCTTAAGGCGTGCGGGAGGCAGGCTGCCCAGCGTCAGGGTCACCGTAGGCGCGACGGCAAACTGCTGCGCCAGCCCGCGAAAAGCCTGCGGTAGCAGCAGCTGGTCGGCGCCCCAGTCGTGGGTTATCGGCACAAAGCTGTACATCGAGACCGCAAAGCCGACCAGCCCGGCCATCAGCAGCCAGCGCAGGTCGACGCGGTTGGCGAGCCACGAATAAAACGGGATCGACATCACCTGGAACAGGCCGGTGGAAAATACCGCCAGGCCAATCTCCAGGGCGCTGAAACCGCGCACGCTACCGAGGTACAGCGGGGTTAAATAGATGGTGGCGAAGATGCCGACGCCGGCCATAAACGAGAAATAGCAGCCGAGGCTAAAGGTTCGGTCCTGCAGGGCCCGGAGATCCATGACCGGCTGCGGATGGCGCAGGGTGCGGATAATAAACGCCACGCCGCACAGCAGGGCGATCCAGGCGGTCGTCGTCAGGGTGGCGTCGTCAAACCAGCCCCAGCGCGGGCCTTCTTCCAGGGTATATTCCAGGCAACCGAGAGACAACGCCAGCAGCAGAATACTGAAGTAGTCCGCGCCGCGCAGCAGCGAGGGGTCAGCGGTATCCACTTTCACCAGCAGCGGTACGGCAACCGCGATGTAAATCCCCGGAACCACGTTAATAAAAAACAGCCAGTGCCAGCTGAAGTTTTCGGTGATCCAGCCGCCCACCGTCGGGCCAAGCGTGGGAGCCAGGGAGGCCAGGCCGCCGATCGTCGCGGCGGCAATGACCCGCTGTTTGCCCTGGAAAAAGGCGAAGGCGGTAGTGAAAACCAGCGGGATCATCGACCCGCCGGCCAGTCCCTGCAGGGCGCGAAAGGCGATCATGCTCTGGATGTTCCACGCCCAGCCGCACAGCAGACTCATCAGCGTGAAGCCCGCCGCGGAAGCGGCAAACAGCCAGCGCGTTGACATGACCCGTGCCAGCCAGCCGGAAAGCGGGATAATAATGATCTCGGCAATCAGGTAGCTGGTTTGTACCCACACGGTTTCATCGTCGCCCGCCGAGAGGCCACCGCCGATATCCCGCAGCGAGGCGGACACGATCTGGATATCGATGAGCGCGATAAACATCCCCACGCACATGCTGGCGAAAGCGAAGATCTTCTTCGTCATCGGCATCGATAGACCCTGCGGAGCGGGCAGCGCCTGAGCGGTGCTCATCGGCGGCTCTTTTCGTTCACGGTGACGATCACCGATAGCCCTGGGCGCAGGACGTCAAGTTTTGCTCCTTCTCCTTCCAGCGCAATGCGGACCGGCACGCGCTGAACGATTTTAGTGAAATTCCCCGTCGCGTTCTCCGCAGGAAGAATGCTGAAGCGTGAGCCGGTCGCCGGCGCCAGACTGGCAACATGGCCCTTAAAGGTATGGGCCGGCAGCACATCGGCCACGATGGTCACCGGCTGGCCGGCCCGCATATGCGCCAACTGGTTTTCTTTGAAGTTGGCGTCAATCCACAGGCCGTGCGCGGGAACCAGGGACAGCAGCTGCGTGCCGCTGCTGACAAATGAACCGGACCACGCGCGGCGGTTGCCAATTACCCCATCGAACGGTGCGCGAATTTCGGTATAGCTGAGGTTCAGCGTGGCTATCTCGAGGTTAGCCTGGGCCTGTGCCAGGGCGGCCAGCGTTTGTTGCTGGCGGGCATCCAGCACCGCCAGCTGGCGTTCGGCCGCGGTTTTATCCGCTTGTGCTTTATCCTGCTCGGCGTGCGCCCGGCGGTAATCGGCGGAGGCGTTATCGCGAATTTGTGCGGAAATCGCGCTCGACGCGGCCAGGGCGTGATAGCGCCGGTTGTCGTTAGCCAATTTTTCGGCCGCCGCCGTGGCGGCCTGTAACGAGGCCGCAGAGCCGGCAATGGTCGCCTGCTGTAGCTGCCGGGTGGCAATGACATCGGCCAGCGCGGCCTGTTGCGCTGCCACTTCTCCGGCGGCTTTTGCCAGGGCGGCGCGGTAATCGCGGTCGTCAATGCGAATCAGCAGATCGCCTTTTTTCACCGCCATATTGTCCTGCACCGCCAGCTGCTGGATATAACCGGAGATTTTGCTGGAGATGGCGCTAATGTCGCCGCCAACATAGGCATCATCGGTTGTCTGCATAAAGCGCCCGCTATGCCACCAGTAAGCGCCGTAGCTCGCTGCCGCCAGCGCGGCGACGGCGAGTGTCGCCAGGACGAGGACTCTTCTCTTACTGGTCGGATTCATGGCTGGCATCTCTGTAGGGCTCGGGTTGAAACTTTTGTCCGCTATCGCCCTCGCGTTTGCGCAGCAGATATTGGTGACGGTATTTCATCATCGGCGAGGCTGCGGGTCCCGGCACCATGGTGTATTTACCCGGGATAATCTCTTCGCCGGTCGCTTTATCGACCAGCATCGGCTCCACCGGTCGCTGGGTTTCACTTTCCACCAATTGCATCTGACGGCCTTCGGGTGAGAAGTGGCGGTTACCCCATTCCGCCAGCGCCAGCAGTACCATGCGAAAATCGCGGCCGCTTTGCGTGAGGTGGTATTCGTAGCGCGGCGGTGTGCTGCTGTAGCAAACCTTCTCCAGCAGGCCGTCGTCTACCAGCGCCTTCAGGCGGCGTGAAAGAATATTGGGCGCGACGTTGCTGCTTTTCTGAAACTCGTCAAAGCGGGTAAAGCCCGCGAAGGCGTCGCGCAGGATCATTATGCTCCAGCTGTCACCGATGCGACCAAGGCTACGGGCGATGGGGCAGGGAGCGTGGCAAAGCGGTTCATTTTTCATGGGTTGGCCTGGATAGAGAGGTGGCTTTCGGGAGCAAATTGACATAGTAACTATCAAAATGCAAGTTACTTAAAAAACGATCTCTCTCAGCAGATTCATGGCGCCGGCGTTAAGGTTGACGCGCGCGATACCACTACGGAGTGACACGGCTTAGCGCAAAGCGGTGGTGCAGCGGGCCGGAACGGGTAAGGGAGTGACGGAGCAGAATCTGACGGTCCGCTCCGCGGCAGGAGCGGACGTTATGCTAATCAATGATGAGGGGGTCAGACGGGATAGTACGTGTAGCCAGTTTCTTTTGAAGTATTATGACCAGGACGGGAAATACAGATGCGGCTAATGCACTAACAACCAACAGCGTGTTTAGATTTTGCGTGGTTATTTCCTGGTCAGGGAGTAATAAGGAAGACAGAAAGAACGCGAGAGTTGTTATCAGGTACATCATGGCTGTCTGTAGGGAAGTAAAACTGGCTCGTTGTTTATCCTCCGGAAACGGGACTACAACCGATGAAGCGCAAACCAGCCGACTGTATGAAGCCCCAAGAAATAAGGTTATAAATAGAAATACATTATGATAACCCATCGCGGGAATCAGCAAGCTTGCTACAAAGAGTAGCGTTGAAATTATCGCCAACAGCAGAGCAGATAAACGCGATGTCAGCATGCCTGTTATTTTTGTCGTCAGATAACCAGCTATCCCGCCGCTTAAAAATAATAAAGGTAATAGGTTTTGTTGGGCGCCCATATACTGCGTCATTAATGGGGTCAGAATGGGAATGATCAGCATTGGACTAAATTGTACCAGAGCAGTACAAGAGGCGAAAAGTAAGGTTGGAGAATCAATAGATAGCTTCCTCTGCACGCCCGGCGAGAGCGTATCCTTGGGGATAATAAATACTATCAACGGTAAAGATAACAGACAAAGTGAACTGATTAACCATAGCGCAGTATGCCAACCATAGTGCGTGCACAAAAATAATATAGCTGGCATGCCGACGATACTGACCAGCGAAAATGATGCAATGACCGTTGCCAGCATTTTTCCACGTAAGTTTGCCGGGGCATAATTTATCAAAATACTCATACCCACGCCCATTGTCGTCCCCCCCACCAATCCTGCGCAAAATCGTAGTGCCAGAAGAGTGCCAAAATGAGTCGTGAGTGTGGACAAAAATGTTAGTGCTCCCAGCAGCACCATATTCTTGAACAAGAACTGTTTTTTATTAAACAGGTCAATCCAATAAAAGGCCATGATTCCAGAAAGTACCGCACCCAGCGTATACATACCGGAGACATAGCCAGAAAATGATACAGGAACCGAAAATCCGTCGGCCATAAAAGCAAAAACAGGCGTTAACGCCATATATTCCAACGCATTAGTGAACTGGACAAAAGCCATAACAATGGCTATCCGCATGAGGGTTTTATGATTAAACGTCTGTGTGACCAGTGGCATAATAAGCAACCTATGGATGAAAGATATCCGAGTTTAACCACTATCAATGATGTTCATTAGATGGTAAAAATGGCACTTATTATTATCAAATGTGGGATAGTTGATGCGTTCAGCTCTTGATTTTAATGCCCTGAAAGTATTCATCGCGGTAGTTGAAAGAGAAAGTTTCGTGGGGGCAGCGAAAGTTCTTGCAATGCCGACATCAAACGTGAGTCGTTGCATTTCTCAGTTAGAAGAAAAACTGAATCTTCAGCTCATTGAGCGCAGCACCCGACATATGAAACTCACCCAGGCGGGGCATCTACTCTATACCCGAGCGAAGCCATTACTGGAGGCGCTTGAGCAAACTGAGACAGAATTAACGTTGCGGCAAATGCAACTCAAGGGGCCATTACGCATCTGTATTCCCAATGAGATAGGTCCTGCATTGCTGGGTTCTGTTATTGCCGATTTCGCCTGTCAGTATCCGGATCTGGAGATCAGCTGTGTGACTAATTTGTCAGGTCTCGAATCCCTGAGAGATGATCTGGATTTAGCTATCATTATTACCCGTGGTCAGATGGATGACAGTGACTATATAGCCCGGCATCTGGTGACTATTCCTTGCACCATTGTTGCCGCGCCCTCCGTCATTCAGCGCTACGGCACCCCTTCTCATATCCGGCAGTTTGAAGAATTACCCTGCATTACAACGGTAAGCGCCCTGAAAGGTGCCCCCTGGCAGTTTGTCACTATGAAGGGGGGATTTGAGACAATTAAGGTGAATGGGCATTATCGGGTAAACAGCGGAGAGATGGCAGGGCGCGCTGCGGTAGCCGGCGTTGGTTTTGCCATCCTGTCGAAACAAGCCTGCCAACCCTATATTAGCGATGGACGGTTAATCGAGATTGAGTTTGAACAATCGCCAGCCCCATTGCAGTTGTTCGCACTTTATTCCGATCGGCGTTACTTGCCGGCTAAAACAAGAGCGCTCATTGATTTTATGCATCAGAAGTTGAGCAATATATCTTTAGCAACGTAAGGCGGTATGGAATCGCGACAGAGAGTCCCGGTGGGATAATGAATCTCTACTTAACCCAGAGCGTCTGTTTTTTCGCTCACCGTGAATTTTATGGCCTGGTTTCCTCTGCGCGTCGAGCCAGGTCACGTAACGGTGAGTGAAAAAACGGGGAACAGGTCATCGATTTCTATTCATTTTCCAGCCAGTCAATGAAGAACCGGCTGAAAGCGGTAACCGGTAGCGGCTGCAGCCGTCGCTGCGGATAGACAAATTGCAGCCCGACATTTTTTTTATCAAAGCGGCTAAACCCAATAAAACTTTCAGCAAACAGCAGTTGTAGCCTGCCTTGTTCCACATCTCGCTTGACATCCCACCATGATTTGCTGGCGATACCCGCATCAGCCAGCACCCACTGGCGGAGTAGCGCGCCATCGTCGCATACCATGGCTGGGGTAAAGCGTAATGTGCTCTGTTGACCGTCGTGCTCAAAACGCCATTCGTTCATGACCATTCCGCGCAGCTCCAGCGCCAGGCATCGGTGGTGGTGTAAATCCTCAATGGCGCCCGGAGTGCCTGCCGCCCGAAGATAGTTGGCCGAGGCGACCAGAACCCGATGATTCGGGCGGATATTTCTGACGACCAGGCTGCTGTCTGGCAGGTTTCCGAAACGAATGCTCATGTCCAGACGATTGGCGACCAGATCTTTGACACTTTCGCCCAGGTATACCGAGGTTTTCACTGCCGGATGCAGCCGGGAAAAATCGAGCAGCGCCGGGCTGAGATACTGTCGGCCAAAATCGGAGGGGGCCGAAATACGGATATTACCGCTGAGCACCCCTTCTTTTTGCGTAAGTAGCGACTCAGCATGGTTCATTTCATCCAGTACGCGCAGCGCAGCGTGGTAGAACTCCTCACCGGCACGCGTCATGGTAATGGCGCGAGTGGAGCGGTGGAACAGACGGGTCTGATAACGCTCTTCAATCGCCTTCAGCCTGGCGGTCATGGTGGCCGGCGAGAGTCCCATATGGCGACCGGCGGCTGAAAGCCCGCCGGCCTCCACCACGGCAACCAGCAGTGCCATATCTTCAAGCTTTCCCATTATTCAGTAATCCTGAAAAGACAATCATATTTTAATGCCATTATCAAAATATCGCTCACCCCGTAAAGTATTTTCAACAATTCATTACGGGGACAGAAAATGGAAAATCGTACGCTTTTTGATAGCTACTACCTGAAGGCGCTCAGCCTGAAAAACCGGATTGTGATGGCGCCAATGACCCGGGCACGGGCGTTACAGCCGGGAAACGTGCCCTCAGCACTTATGGCGGCGTACTACCAGCAGCGCGCCAGCGCGGGGTTGATCATTACAGAAGCCACGCAGATTTCACCTCAGGGGCAGGGATACTCCTGGACACCAGGTCTGCACTCCGCTGAACAGATTGAAGGATGGCGGCTGAGCACAGAAGCCGTTCACCGCGCGGGGGGAATTATCTTTTCCCAGCTCTGGCATGTGGGGCGCATGTCATATGCGGGTTTCCAGGAAGATGGCAAACCTGTCGCGCCGTCTGCGCTCGCGCCCGATGCCCAGGTCTGGGTTGTTGATGAGCAGGGGGAAGGGCATATGGTCGATTGTCCGGAGCCGCGGGCACTTGAGCCTGCCGATATTCAGCAGATTATTGCTGATTACCGGCAGGCCGCACTAAATGCGATTAACGCCGGTTTTGATGGTATTGAGGTGCACGGTGGTAATGGTTATCTGATCGATCAGTTTCTTCGCCGGACATCGAACAAACGTACCGATGAGTATGGCGGTAGCCTGGCTAACCGGATCCGTTTTGCGCAGGAGGTGCTGGAGGCTATCAGCGACGCCATCGGCACTACGCGCACGGGCATACGCCTTTCCCCATTCATCACCCAGCGCGGAATGAACGACCCGCAGGTGATTGAAGCGATCCTCGCGCTGGCTGCATGGTGTGAAAAGAAAGGTATCGCTTATATCCATCTGGCAGAGGCTGACTGGGACGATGCCCCGCAGGTACCTGCTGAATTTCGTCAACAATTACGCGCCACCTTCAGCGGCACGCTTATTGTCGCCGGCAATTATACCCAGGACAAAGTGGACAAGCTCCTTAAGGCGGGGCTGGCCGACCTGTTTGCCTTTGGCCGCCCGTTCATTGCCAACCCTGACCTGCCGTACCGGCTCAGGAATAGCCTTCCATTAGCGACGGTAAGCAATCCCGCCACGCTTTTTGGCGGCAGCAGCGCAGGCTATACCGATTATCCGTTCTACACAATCGACGAGGCGTAAAGTGATGGCGAAAAAAACATTAATCATCGGCGGGAGTTCCGGCATTGGCTTTGCTGTGGCTGGCGCTCTGGCTGAACAGGGAGAAAGCCTGATCCTTGCCGGACGGGACGGAGAAAAGCTGGCGCGGGCCAGACAGTTACTGAGTCAGGAAAGTGCATCTGTGGATACTGTCGTCCTTGATATCAGCAAAGAGGAGGAGGTGATCCAGCTTAGCCAGACGCTCGGAGAGGTCGATAACATTATTGTGACGGCGGGATCGCATGCGCCCGGCGGGGCGCTCACTTCACTGGATCTGAACGAGGCCCGGCTGGCTTTCGACAGCAAATTCTGGGGCAGTATCCATGTCGCCAGGCATCTGAGTAAAAATATTAGTGCCCGCGGCACTCTGACGCTGACCAGCGGCTTTGTTTCCCGCCGCACTGTCGCGGGCGCTATCGTCAAAACCACCATGAACGCGGCCCTGGAGTCCGCCGTTAAGGTTCTGGCGAAGGAGCTTTCTCCGCTGCGGGTAAACGCGGTGAGCCCGGGGCTGACAGATACCGAGGCTTACGCCGGTATGGATCCTGCTGCCCGCGAAAAATGGTTTGCGTCTGCCGCTGAAACTCTACCGGCAAAAGCTTTCGGGCGGGCAGAGGATATCGCAAAAGGCTATCTGTTCGTGATGGACAATCCCTTTGTCACCGGATCCCTGCTGGATATCGAAGGCGGCGCGCTGATTAACTAATCCTCACATTTTACCCGCAAGCGGCTGAAATACGCCCGGGTTACCTGTTTCTTTGAGGCAACACAAAGGACCTTTTATGCAAAAGTTGACGATTTATCCTACCCGGCTGGCGGCGCTTATGCTGCTACCCGTGGCCAGCGCTGCCTTTTCTGCACCACCTGCGCTGGTGAAACCCCATCAATTGATTGCGGAAAATAGCCTGTTATCCGCCCGCGAGGCCGCTCTTGAAACCGTCGCGAGACGTTACGCAACATTCTGGAATACAGGTGATGAAGCCCTGGCCCGTGAGGCGCTGGCCGATAATTTTGTCGATAAGACGCCGCCTGAGGGCCGCAAACAGGGACCGGAAGGCGCACTTCTGGCCTCCCGTGCCTTCCGTACCGCCGTCCCGGATCTGAGTTGCGAGATTGAGCAGATGATCGTTGCAGGCGATCGAGTCGTATCGCACCTTCATTTCCGCGGACATTTCACCGGAACCTTCGGCAAACTGAAAGGTAAGGGCCAGCAGGTTGATTTTATCGCGACGGATATCTATCAGGTCAGGAATAATAAAATCATCGCGAACTGGCATCTTGAAGATAACCTGACCCTGATGAAACAACTGGGTGGGTCATAAAATGACGGCTTAGGGAAGAGGGCGTATTGCCAGGCAGTATGCCGAGAGACGGGCATCAACATCAGCATTTATCCTCAAGCCTGTCTGGAGCGGCAGGCGAAAACGAAAAGGTGTGAGGTCGCGCGTAATCTACGAAGAGAAATGCCACCGGGATTAGAGACAATCCGCGTTCAGCGCTCTTTCTTGTCCGCCTTTGGCATCTCTGTCCGCTGGTACCGCATCGGGTGGCTATTAATCAGGAGGGAGGTAACCACACGCTGGTTTTTTTAAAAGGGTCTCAGCAGGCACGACTCGTTGTGCCATTTATGCAGAAAGAACGCGATTTCGTCAATTTGACGCCCGCTGCTATTGGCTTCTCAGGCTATCTCTTTTTGTGCATGTTCACTGGTTTCGTCGTGACTGACTAAGCGGGCAATCAGCAACCGGGAGTAGGCTGGCAGAAGTTCACGTTCTGCTTCCTCACTTAAACATCAGTCCAGGCAACAGGCCCAGATAATCTATCGAGTCTCGACTCTCCTCTGGTAAATAGCGTTCATGCCGCAGAGACGAATGATTCCTGAATAATGTGATTGCCCTGCTTCCGATGTCTTAGGTCTCGAAGGTATAAGTTAGCCTCGTTCCTCGCTCACAGTGGACCTTCCGCTCAGTCAGTTCGTCCGCTTCGTGCCAGGAGCAGGCTTTTAGCGGTTTTAGAAATCTCTCTGCCGTGACCAAATTTTATCGGCCACTCCACTTTTGTCCCTGGTCTGGCAGGCCATCTCCCTGCCAAGTAATTTCCCCCAGCTAAGATTGGCTTCAATGTACTGCCGGACATGGGAGTCAAAGGTGACAACATCTGTTTGACGCGGCTTCATTAACATAAACGCCGATATTACTATCGCCGCTTAAACTTACATTCCTCGCACTGCTCATGTTCGTCACGGTTTTCATCCCATTTTTAGCGGTCCATTGACGCCCAATGAATCAGAACTATTATTTTGGAAAAGCTCTAAAACCGTGAGCAGTTATTGTTGGACGAAAAGTAGATTGTTAATCCACTACGAGGAATAGCATTATGAAACTTATTAGGGCTATCTGGATTACCGCTTTCACTATTTCTCCGATTTCTATTGCCGGGGCTATGGAGCTACCAACCGCATCTCAGGCGAAACTCGAACCTTTGACCTCATCAGTCGACAGGATGCCGGATTCAATTCCACCGGAGTTGTTCCAGAAAATGTTTCAGAGCCATAAACTCGTTGGTTCCCGGGGCTTAGCATGGACGAAGAAAAGGATCATTACGGTCGCATTCAATGGCGGCTCCGACGAACTCTACAAGCTGATCGAACAGGCGGCCAACGAATGGACTGCGGTAGGGGGACAACTGTCCTTCTCGTTTAAGGACGACGCAGGCAAATATCGGCATTGGACAAGGGATGACAAATTCCCCATGGCGAACATCAGAATTGCCTTTGACAACACTGGTTATTGGTCGCTTCTCGGTGTGTTAGCCCAAAATGTCGATCCTGGCGACCAGACTATGAACTTCGACGGGTTTCAATATGACCTACAGAAGTATTTTCATGGGCAAAACGCAGCTGAGTGGCGAGCTTCATACGCGCACACGACTGTCTTGCACGAGTTCGGCCACGCTCTCGGCCTGTCCCACGAGCACTTCAACCCGCAATGCCAGACAGACCTAAAGATGGACACCATCATCACTTACCTTATGGGTCCACCGAACAACTGGAGTCAGGAACAGGCACGCTTCAATATGGATGCGAAGTACTATGCCAAGATCCTAGCCCAGCAAGCAGGGCCGCTAGAATCCAAGCTTATGAGTTCACCCACTGCCGATCGGTCTTCCGTGATGCTATATGTTTTTCCAGTTAGCTATTACAAGTCAGGAGACAAGTCTGTTTGCAAGCCGAGTGGCGATCATGGCCAGGACTGGCCGACGATGCTATCAGAGGGCGACAAGCAATTCTATCGATCTAACTATCAAGTCATTCCCTCGCCGTTTTGAACATCCAGCTCGGTAAACAGGAGCAAAAATGATCCAGTGGGGTAAATGTGTCGCACTGTTTTGTGTTCTCAACACACTATCGGCATGGGCCTTCGCTAACATCACAAGTTCTGCGCCAGGTAAGTGCGCCGGTCAGATTACATACAAGTCTGACACAGACGATGCTTATGAGTACCTTGAGAACGAGCAACGTCAGATCTATACGCAGAACCGAGGTCTTACCGATCCCTATTCGCTGTCAGAATTGAATAACCCACGATCCGTATCTAACTTTGCGGAGCTAAAAAAACGAGCTATCGAGGCATGCCCTGAACCGTCGTTGCGTACGCAATGTGCACTTAATCCCGATATAGTTGATCAACTAATGAAGACGCTTCCATGTATGACATTGGCAACCCGCTTCGAGGCACCTCTGTTTATCTCGTTGATCAACACCTATACCGCCGAACTAGATAAGGTTCGGATAAGCCATTTTCCGAAATCACCGGTAACCCGGTTCGGATCGCTGCCTACAGGGACGTTTGATGCCCAAGCAATTCTCCCACCAGGTAGCAAAAATCCATTAGTAATTTTAAATCGAGATATTTTCTTTTTTACCGGAGCACTCTCCAAATCAATTTCCGACTCTATTCCGATAACGATGGGCGAAGCTGTAAGTCTGGACTATTCAGAACAGGGCATTCGCAATCGGCTTCAAGAAAACCCCTACATTGTAAATAATTTCGCGGATGCAATGTCACGGTTGGTTCTAGAGGGTAGTTCGAAAGGTGCAATAGAGGTCACTTTAGACGAAAACCACAACCATATACACGCAAGGTTGGTTACGGCAATGGACCTATTTCTTATTTCCCACGAGGAAGCGCATGTAATTCTAGGGCACGTTAGCGATCAGTCTGTCGAGTTTCGTCTTGCAGGAAGCCACGTCAAAGGAGGGGGGGCGCACACGCTGAAGCTCGCAGCACCAAGGAGGAAGAACCCATCTCTTACTCCAAACAGCCCGGCAGACGGGCCGTCGACGACATTGGAAGCACAGTTACGTACACGTAAGCAGGAGTTTCAGGCTGACGCACTTGGCTTCAAACTTATGATCTGGTCGGAGGAACAGCAAGATGATCCGATTGCGGAAATGATATCTGCAGCAGCACCTCACATAGTATTTCGCGTACTTGATGCAGCCAACTCCTACGGCAGAGAAGCCGGTAGATGGACATTCAGCGATGCTAACCACCCATCAGCGTCTGACCGAATCAAAGCGCTGTCGCCAGTCTTCGAAGAAATGGCCAAAACTAGCGAGCCGCTGCGGGAGGTAGATTTCCGGGTTCCGTTTGACGCTGCCTTCAAGGTGCTTCTCGCTGAAGCCGACCCTCAAATTCGCCAGAACCTTGGCCTACCGCCAAAGAAACTAAAATAGATGTTTAATTCCCTTTTCACACTGTCTTTAAGCATTGAATAGCAATGACGAGACGCTCAGGTGTGTTTTGTGCGTACAGCCGGGAATAAGTGCTTATTTTTACAAAATTCTCACTCATCGGGTAAACACAAAAAGGAAAAGTGAATCATGCGCAACTTGATAGTAGCAACCGTCGCTGTTTTTGCACTCAGTGGATGTAATTCCATGGGGATAATTTTGGGACCCAAGGTCGAACCGTCCACCGATACTGCAGAGAAAACTGTAGCGTATCCATTTGAGCAAAAGGCTCCGGCAATTTTTGGAACAGGGTACGACCAGAGTCTCTGCGGAAAATTGACAACTTCATCAAGTACTCCCCCTCCCGGAGCCTCAAGTATACCCGTTGTAGCGGCTGCTGCCTTGAATGCCATCGGTGGGGTGGTTATCGACACAACCGTTCAAGCGGCTAACGACAAAGTTAAAGAAATTGAAGGGCGTGCCAGCAAGTCATGGACAGGCGATTGGATCACTACCGTTGATGCCATGAGAAAAACCGATTGCATTGCTTTAATACGTTATACGGCAAAGATTTCAGCAAATGGGAGAGTTCCATCTATCACACAGGATGATGTTCAAATGGCAATTCTTCTTAGGGTGATGCCCTTTGGCAGTAACGCATTCCAGTTGAGTCCAATCTATGCATTATCACGCAAAAGCCTGGCGCTCACAAAGTGCGAGTCAAATTGCTCTGGCAATGCACAAGGACATGTCTCCATTTCGATAGCTTTGACCCAAACATTCCAGAAGCCCACTGGAGAAATTACTGAGGGCGGAAATACCACCCTCAGTATTGGCAGCGTACCAGTCAGTGAGAAAGGAACGTTGTACCAAGTGCCTATCAATAATTGGAGCATCGGTAACGCGCTCACATCATCCCCCTCTGCAACCAAGCCCGTTTCTTATGTTGGACGTGGTCCTGAGAATGTATACGTCAAGTTTGCGGTAACGGAAAATGGCACCCTGTCTGGACAAGATCATGCACAAGCAGAAATGAAAGCCTTGGGAGAGGCACTCGGTCCATTGGCAAAAAGCGTGTTGGATAAAAAATTAAAAGATCTCTCGGCAGCAGAAGATAAAAAATAGCTAAACTTTACAAGTTCCCCAAGCCCTAGTGGCATCTAGGGCCTTTCTTAACCCATGAACCGTATGACACAAGGCCAGGAACTCCTTATTGTAGTGGTTTAGTGAATTTCGTGGAACTATAGTGGATAGCTAGATTTGGTCATTTTGACAGGTATGAGAACGTCCGCTGATCGCTCACAGCGGCCACTGACCGTTGGCGAAGAGTGCTTTGCACCACAAGAGGATATCTCGGACATTACGACACGTTAGGTTAGATATCTAAAAGTGCATGGTTCGCCTGGGTGGGATACTTACAATGAGGCTAAGTGAGGTTGAATTTTTCAAGACTAACTGAATGGTCAAAACTGAGCAAACGGAGTAAGCAGTGTTCGCTATGCTGATGAATATTGAGCCGTAACAAGACAATGATAAGATTGATTTCTGTCTGGTCCCATTAAGGAACCCATTATGAACAGGCTGATTCGCAAAAATTATCCTGAGTTAGGTGAGGTAAAGGCCCCCTACGTTCACTCCGTGAGACATGGCGATACGCTCTATATCTCGGGGCTTACCGCATTTGGCACACCCGCACAGCAATCAGGCATCGTTGAACAGGCTGAGGAGATATTCAGTCAGATTTGTAAAATCGTCACCGCAGAGGGTACTGATTTCTCGTCCCTCATTAAAGTCACTATTTTCATTACCTCTTTTGACGAGATTAACGCGCTGCGCGAGGTACTCTACCGCTATTACGGCGATCACTTGCCTGCCAGTTCGCTGGTGGAAGTCAGCCGTCTCTTTGCACCCGATCTCAAGATTGAAATTGAAACGCTATTTGCCCTCTGATTAAGCTTAATGCGATGAAATAAATACCGAGGCTTGCTGGGCTGGCGGAACGGCGAAATTACGCTGCATACGTTTTATCTCCTCCGCCGGTGGCAGGCCAAACAGGCGTTTGAACTCGCGATTAAACTGCGACGGGCTTTCATAGCCTACGGCGTAACTCGCGGCGCTGGCGGTGATCTGCTGGCGCACCATCAACATGCGCGCCTGGTGCAGGCGGACCGATTTCACATACTGCATCGGCGGCATCCGGGTTATCGCTTTGAAATGGCTATGAAACGTCGGCACACTCATTCCTGCTTCCAGCGCCAGCTGCGTCAGCGTGAACGGCTCAGCGTAGAGAGCATGGATGCGCTGTAGCACTTTACCGATTTTGCCGAATTGCCCTTGCAAGGCCAGCGCGGCGCGCATTGCGTTGCCTTGCTCGCCTGTCAGAACCCGGAAATAGAGCTCACGCACCCGCGCAGGGCCAAGGATCGCCGCCTCAAGCGGATTGTTCAGAACTTCTAGCAAACGCAGCACTGCTGTTTTTACCGCGTCATCCATCGGACTCGACATCATGCTTTGCGGCACGGCGGGGGGATGCGGGGCACCATGCTGTTCAATCTGTAACATCAGTTCAGCGGCAAGCTGAAAATTCAGATGCATATAAATCGCCAGCAACGGATGTTCTGCCGAGGCGTCGGTTTCCATCACAAACGGCACCGGCACCGAAACCGCCAGGTAGTGCTGCTCATCATATAAATAGGTCTGCTGGCCGAAATAGCCGCGTTTGCTGCCCTGGCAGACAATCACGATCCCCGGATCGTACAGCACAGGTGTTCTGGCAAGCGGCCGGTCGGCACGCAAGATTCGCACATCAGGCAGCGCGGTCAGGTTGTACCCCTCCTGCGCGGCCAGTGTTTTCATCATGCTAATCATCCCGGACATCACGGCACCTCATAAAATCAGGCAATAAAAAGAGAAGATTCGGCCTAAAAACAGGACAGTACAGAGAATACCATGCAACCTTCACTGTTCATGGGAGTTCTTTTTTATGACATCGGTAAAAACGATTTTAATCACTGGCGTCAGCAGCGGCTTTGGTCGTGCGCTGGCGCAGGAAGCACTCACCGCAGGTCATCGGGTTATCGGGACCGTGCGTAATCACCACGCAAAGCAGGCTTTCGAGGCCCTTGATGCACAGCGGGCTTTCGGCCGCTTGCTGGATGTTACGGACGCCGGGCGTATTGCTGAGGTGGTAGCGGAGGTTGAATCGACCGTCGGTCCGGTTGATGTGCTGGTGAACAATGCCGGTTACGGCCATGAAGGCATCATGGAAGAAGCCTCGCTCGCAGAGATGCGCCACCAGTTTGAGGTGAATGTGTTTGGCGCAGTGGCAATGATGAAAGCCGTGCTAGCGGGCATGCGCCAGCGCCGTCGTGGCCATATTATTAATATCACCTCAATGGGCAGTTTTATTACTCTGCCCGGCATCAGCTATTACTGTGGCAGCAAATTTGCGCTGGAAGGCATATCAGAAACGTTAAGCAAAGAGCTTATCCCGTTCAATATACACGTGACCGCCGTGGCGCCAGGGTCGTTTCGCACCGACTGGGCCGGGCGTTCAATGGTACGCAGCGCGCGTAGCATCCCGGACTATGATGCTCTTTTCGAACCCATTCGGCAGGCGCGTATGGAAAAAAGCGGCAAGCAACCCGGCGATCCCGTGATGGCTGCCCGCGCCATACTGACAATCATTGAGAGCCAGAACCCACCCACGCATTTATTGTTGGGCAGCGATGCATTGAGTTTAGTGCGGCAAAAACTCGCTGCATTAGATAAGGAAATCGAGCAATGGGAAACACTAACACGTTCAACGGATAGCGACTTACCGGCTTAGACGGGAGTGCATTGGATAACCCATAATGGCCGGTCGCCCATACGGCCATTTTGTATCGGGCATCGTGCTGATGCCCTGCACATGAGTGATGTTGACTTTGCGGACGTGCGGTGAAGTCAACGTCTCCTCTAACTTAACGCCACCCTGGCGCCTCTGGCCAGAGTGCTAAGTGCCAGGAGCGGACGTTGTTAATGGCATGATGTATGAACCCCTGGAGAGTCGATCATCTGTACTCCTGTTAATCCATACGGGAAATATTGTTATCAATAGCTCTACAGCGGAAGCGTTAACTGTATATTTGCACGCTCTCATTGAGCCTGCCACTTTGTTAAAGCAACTCTTACAGTTTAAAAGAACTTTCGCGGGATGTTACTCGGCTAAATAACCACCATCGATTGGATAAACGCCTCCGGTACAGAACGCTGATTTGTCTGAAAGCAAAAACAATATGAAGTCTGCTATTTCTTGCATTGTTGCCATCCTTTTCATAGGGTGGCTATTTGCGAAACTACGTACGATATTTTCAGGAAATTCAGTCATTCGTGGGGTTTGGACATAGCCCGGAGCGACTGCGTTGATTCGAATGTCCTGGCTTGCAAATTCTAACGCTGCGGTTTGGGTTAAACCGATTATACCGTGTTTAGCCACGGTGTAAGGTGCTAATCCAGGAATGCCAACCAGGCCATTTACTGCAGATAAATTAACGATAGAACCACCAAATTTCATCATCTCAGGTATTTCATATTTCAGACAGTAAAAAACGCCGCTCAAGGAGGTGGCAATAACCTTATCCCAGTTTTCAACCGTTTGCTCTGTTATGTTTTTACCATGTTCACCGGTTAAGCCTGCATTATTTACAGCGTAATCAAGTCTGCCGAACTGTTGGATAACCTGAGCGATCATTTTCTGTACTTGTTCCGGTTGTGAGACATCACAGCCGATCCCCAGCGCTTGTGGTCCCTGTGAAGTTAATCGTTTCGCTTTTTGTTTAGCCTGCGCTGAGGAACGGGATACAATAACGACCTTCGCGCCATATTTGTGTAATTGCTCTGCAACTGCCTCACCGATACCTGCAGTACTTCCTGTTATGACAGCAACTTTATTCTGGAAATTCATAATTCCCCCTATGAAGTAGAATGGAGTCTTTCATCGGGGTGAGTATACAAATTAGCTGTGACAGTTTTTGTCAGTACTCTTTCCCTTCGCAGATCCCTTCTTTGAATCTCCATTTTTTCAATAAAACCGTTCTGCTTTCACTATATGTAGAATCCAGTTGTACCAGCTCTTTAATTTTGTCAGTTCTAAAATGACGAAAATCATTTCTCATCTCACACCAGGCCACCAAAAGCCAGCATGACTCCATATATACCAATCCGATGGGCCATATGACTCGAGAAGAGTAAGTATCTTTCTTGTCACAATACTTTATTTCGATTTTCTTTCGCTTTTTAATAGCATTGCGGATATGTTCAAAAAACAGTTCATTATTTTCTGAAGGACCGATCAGATAGGATTGACTCTCAATAAGATTTTTTAATTCACCAGGAATGACGGCATGTATTTTGGCAAGGGCATTCCTTGCGGTATTCTTGAAATCATAATCCGTATTATGAGATACCCAATTTAACCCAAGCGTAATAGCATTGATTTCTTCATGAGAAAGGTTTAAGGGTGGCAAATGAAAGTCAGACTTAACGATATAACCAATTCCAGCACCGCCTTCAATGCACACGCCTTGATGTTGTAGCGTTTTTATATCTCTGTAAAGGGAGCGTACACTTACTCCTAATCTTATCGAGAGAGTGGATGCGGTGATCGGGTATCTTTGCGCCCTTAATATCTGTAGTAATTCGAGAAGCCTTTCTGTTCTGGTCATGCTGATCAATCCATCCTGATCCTGAGACGATATCTTAACGCATCTGTTGGATAAGCATCTTAGTACAAAGTAAGCGTACACGCTTAAGTTGAACAGTTCCCTTTGATTAATACAGCGCTATATTCGTCATTATTTTATTTAATAATATTAAGCGCTGCAGGCGAGGGCATAACTACCTGAAAAGGTACCGCTGGTTTCAGGGCGCGCCGTCAGCCGGAGCCAACCGATAAGAATGTAGCCGAAAACCATACCTGGCTGCGGGCGAGGATATCCGCCTGGTATCAACGTCGCTGAACGGTGGACAATCTGCGCGATCGGCTGAATGGGCTGGCACGGTGAGTACCGCGACCAGCCACGTGCGGCGGGGCATGACCTGTGGAAACCGCAGGTCATGGGAGCCCCCTGATTATTGCAATGCCGCCAGCTCATCCGCGGTCAGCGCAACGCTTTGCACCGTACCTGATTCCGCCGACTGTACCGCCGCTTCTAATACCGCCATTACCGCCAGCGCCTGCAGCGGCTGGACCGGGTTCTCGATCTTGCCGGTTAACGCATCGCGCACGTTAATATAGTACTGGCGCTGGTCGCCCTGCGGAGTAGGGATCTCGCGCGACTGCGAGCTGGCATCAAACACCACGAGGCTGTCGTCGTCATGCCCCCAGCTTTCGCTGCCGGGAACCACCCCGGCCAGCAGCTGGCTTTCCTGGCGATCGGCTTTCTGTTTCACCACGCTGCCTTTATCTCCGTGGACGGTAAAGCGCGATACGCCACCGGCCACCAGCATGCTGCAGTGCAAAATCACCTTATGCTGCGCGTAGTTTAAGACCACATGCGCCCAGTCATTAATCTCCGCGCCCTGGCGCAGGGTGGCGATATTGCCCTGCACCGACTGCGGCAGGCCGAACAGCTGTAGCGCCTGATCGATCAGGTGCGGCCCCAAATCGAACCATAATCCGCTGCCGGGGACATTTTGTTCTCTCCAGCGCACGCGAACTTCCGGGCGGAAACGGTCAAAATGCGACTCAAAGTGCTTAACATTGCCGATAAGTCCTTGTTCGATAACCTGTTTAATGCCGAGGAAATCGCTGTCCCAGCGGCGGTTATGGAAGACCGAAAGCAGCAGCTGCTTCTCTTCCGCCAGCGCAATCAGCTCGCGGGCTTCCTGCATATCCAGCGTAAAGGGCTTATCCACTACCACATGTTTCCCGGCATTCAGCGCCAGTTTGGCTAACGGGGCGTGCGTGGCGTTGGGGGAGGCGATCACTACCAGGTCAATATCCGGGTGTTGAACGGCCTGTTCTGGCGAGCCGATGACGGTGACATCCGGCAGATCGCGCTTCACCTTCTCTTCATCGCCGGACGCAACGACCGCCAGCGTGAGGCCTTCCACCGACTGAATCAGCGGGGCGTGAAACGTTTTGCCGACGAACCCATAGCCGATCAGCGCAATATTAATGTTTTTACCTTCACGAGCGATGACTTTATTCATTACCCTCTCCACGTTATTGAGCGTCAGCAATGTTGACCTGCAGCGCGCTAGTATCCCCGAGCTCTTCCCAGGGCTTGTCTAAAAATAACTGATGTATGTCTGTTAATTCGGCCACCAGATGCGGCTCGCAGTGGTTCAACTTCATATGATCGGCGACCAGCCAGTGCTCGGTGCTTGCCGCCAGCATGGCGCGTTTGATTTCAGCATCGGCCTCCTGGCTGGCGCTTAAACCGAGTTGCGCATGGATGGCGCAGGCGCCGAGGATGGCGATATCGGCACGATAGCGCGCCAGCAATGCCAGGGTGGCGCTGCCGGCAAACAGCCGCTGCTGCACATCCCATGTTCCCCCCAGCATGATCAGCTGGATATCCGGGCGGGTGCTGAAATGCGAGGCAATATCTAATGAGGTGGTGATAACCGTCATCGGGCCTTGAATCTGGGTCGCGACGGCCAGAACGGTACTGCCGGCATCTAAAAAGAGGGTCGAACCGGCGGGTATTTTGCTGGCGACCAGGCGGCCTAAACGCTGTTTAGTCTGCGGCAGCAGGGCATTTCGGCCCTGGCGATTCATTGCGGAAATGTCGAGCGCGATTGCGCCGCCGTGGTTCTTCTGCGCCAGCCCCTGCTTTTCAAGATCGGCCAGATCGCGGCGCAGGGTGTCTGCAGAAACCTGCAGCTTTTCAACCAGGTCACTGATACTGACTTGCCCGTTTTCACTAATAAGGTCGACCAGGTACTTTTGTCTGGCGGTTTTATGCATGGTGATGAAATCCTGCAAAATGCTGCAATAACTCGCATAATACAGCATTTCGCAGGAAAAGAAATCGTCCTTGCATCACCTTCTGGAGTGGAGCAGCGATGGGGCGAGGAAAGGGTGGCCGCCCGCTCTACGGAGGAGGTATCGGGCGGTATGGCGCAACGTTCTGCAGGCCCCCCAACCGCTCATCGTTACCGGTCAATATATCCGCGACGGCGCTTCATCAGGGCGTCGGGGCGGGGCGAGACTTTTTTAAGGGGCGGGTTTGCAAAACGGCAACTCCGGTCTACTCTTACTCCTGCTCATAACAATGAAGGAGATAAAAACATGTGTACCAATTTGCACGATAACGCTCGTCAGTACGCAGAAGAGAAAAGATGAACGGCTCCTGCTAGCCTGCCGTCCCGCCGGTATTCATTCTGGCGGTGGTTCATTCAGCGGGCTGGACATATTCTTATGAAACGCACTCATAACCCGCCGTCGGCGGGTTCTTTTTTTATGCTTATCCTCGTCCGCTTTTCATCAGCGAATTCAGCACCCTGCTGACTTTACCCCTTGATTAACCGATGTGTCAGGCTAGACTAGCAAAAATAAGAACTGACTGACGGAGGTCTGGTGGACGCCATTAAGGGATCGGAATTGAACGTGCCGGATGCGGTTTTTGCCTGGCAATTCGACGGGCAGGGCGGCGTGAAGCCGCTGACTGACAGTGACGCTATCGATAAGGAGCATCCCTGTTGGTTGCATCTGAACTATACCCACGCCGATAGCGCCGAATGGCTGGCATCCACTCCGCTGTTGCCCAACAGCGTCCGCGATGCCTTAGCCGGGGAAAGTACCCGTCCCCGGGTCACCCGGGTGGGGGACGGAACGTTAATTACGCTGCGCTGCATCAACGGCAGTACCGATGAGCGGCCTGACCAGCTGGTGGCGATGCGCCTGTATATGGACGAGCGCTTAATCGTCTCTACCCGCCAGCGTCGGGTGCTGGCGCTGGATGATGTGCTCGGCGATCTGCGCGAGGGAACCGGGCCGGTGGACTGCGGCGGCTGGCTGGTGGATATTTGCGATGCGCTGACCGATCACGCCAGCGAATTTATCGAGCAGCTGCATGACCGGATTATCGACCTCGAAGATAACCTGCTGGATCAGCAGGTGCCGCCGCGTGGTTTTCTGGCGCTGCTGCGCAAACAGCTGATCGTGATGCGCCGCTATATGTCTCCGCAGCGCGATGTCTACTCCCGCCTTGCCAGCGAGCGTCTGCCGTGGATGAATGACGATCACCGCCGCAGAATGCAGGATATCGCCGACCGGCTGGGGCGGGGCCTCGATGAGATTGACAGCTGTATTTCCCGGACGGCGATTATGAGCGATGAGATTGCTCAGATTATGCAGGAGGCGCTGTCGCGTCGTACCTATACCATGTCGCTGATGGCGATGGTGTTTCTGCCCAGCACCTTTTTGACCGGTCTGTTTGGCGTCAACCTGGGCGGGATCCCCGGCAATGAGTGGCATTTAGGCTTTTCTATCTTCTGCATAATGTTAGTCGTTCTCATTGGCGGTGTTACATGGTGGTTACATCGTAGTAAATGGCTGTAAATAATCGCTTTTCATCGCCGTCCATCGCGTGAAAATCCGGGAATGTTTGAGCGAAATCAATAAACCGTCTACCCATTCGGGGCAATATCTCTCTCGCAGGTGAATGCAACGTCAAGCGATGGGCGTTGCGCTCCATATTGTCTTACTTCCTTTTTTGAATTACTGCATAGCACAATTGATTCGTACGACGCCGACTTGATTAAGTCGGCTTTTTTTTGCTCTCTGGTTAGCAGCTTCTACGCTTAATGGGTATACCCGCTCATTCCCGGGAGAACCACCATGCGCTATCAGCCCCTGACATCGATTCCTGTCTCGCCAGAACCTAACGATCCCATACCGGTGCCCGATCCCCGGCCGCGCCCGCATCCGCTGCCCGACCCGCCGCCGGACGATGAGCCGATTAAATTGTCGCATCGCAGGCGCAGATCTGCGAGGATACGCGCCTGCCCTTTGTGTGCCTGTTAATTCGAGAAAAAATTGTGACCGCTTTTTCAACACTGAACGTTTTACCCGCTGCCCAGCTCGCCAATCTCAATGAGCTGGGTTATCTCACGATGACCCCTGTGCAGGCCGCCGCCTTGCCCGCGATTCTGGCGGGTAAAGATGTGCGCGTGCAGGCCAAAACCGGTAGCGGTAAAACAGCGGCATTTGGTCTGGGGCTGCTTCAACATGTTGATGCTACCCTGTTCCAGACACAATCTCTGGTACTGTGCCCGACCCGCGAACTGGCCGATCAGGTCGCGGGTGAGCTGCGTCGTCTGGCGCGCTTTTTACCGAATATTAAAATTTTGACCCTTTGCGGCGGGCAGCCTTTCGGCGCGCAGCGCGATTCGCTGCAGCATGCGCCGCATATCATCGTCGCCACACCGGGCCGTTTGTTAGATCACCTGCAAAAGGGCACCGTGTCGCTGGATGCGCTGCAGACGCTGGTGATGGATGAAGCCGATCGGATGCTGGATATGGGCTTCAGCGAGGCCATCGATGAGGTGATCCGCTTTGCCCCGGCCGAACGTCAGACGCTGCTGTTCTCCGCCACCTGGCCGGAAGCGATCGCGGCGATCAGCGGGCGGGTACAAAACCATCCGTTGACCATTGAGACCGATTCCGTCGACGCGCTGCCGGCAATCGAGCAGCAGTTTTTCGAAACCTCCCAGCGCGGAAAAATCCCGCTGCTGCAAACGCTGCTCAGCCAGCATCAGCCGGCCTCTTGCGTGGTGTTTTGCAACACCAAAAAAGATTGTCAGGCGGTTTGCGATTCGCTGAATGCCGCGGGGCAGAGCGCGCTGTCGCTGCACGGCGATCTTGAACAACGCGATCGCGATCAGACGCTGGTGCTATTTGCCAACGGGAGTTCTCGTGTGCTGGTCGCCACCGACGTTGCCGCGCGCGGCCTCGATATTAAATCGCTGGAGCTGGTGGTTAACTATGAGCTGGCCTGGGATCCGGAAGTTCACGTGCACCGTATCGGGCGTACCGCCCGCGCGGGTGAGAGCGGTCTGGCTATCAGCCTCTGCGCGCCGGAAGAGGCGCAGCGCGCCAATATCCTGGCAGAGATGCTGCAGCTGAAGCTGAACTGGGTGAGCGCGCCGACCAACGGCAATATCAAACCGCTTCACGCAGAGATGGCGACGCTGTGTATCGATGGCGGGAAGAAAGCGAAAATGCGCGCCGGCGATGTGCTCGGCGCGTTGACCGGCGATATGGGCTTTGACGGCGCCGACATCGGCAAGATTAACGTCCATCCTGCGCATGTCTATGTGGCCATTCGCCAGAGCGTGGCGCAGAAGGCCTATAAGCAGCTGCAGAACGGTAAGATTAAAGGCAAAAACTGCCGCGTTCGCCTGCTGAAATAAGCGATGACAAGGCGTCTCAGAGGTGACTCTGAGACGCCGGTGGGTTACTTCACTTCGACCACGTTCAGGCGCAGTTCATCCAGCTGCGCGGCATCGTCTTCCGGCTGCCAGCCGGCAGGCTGCAGCGGAATCTCTTCCCGGTCAAACGCCAGATCGCCGCCATCAACCACTTCTGAGTTGTGGTTAATCCCTTTAAAGTCAAACAGGTTAATGTCGCTCAGATGCGACGGCACCACGTTCTGCATGGCGCTGAACATGGTTTCTATCCGGCCAGGATAGCGCTTATCCCAGTCGCGCAGCATATCGGCGATCACCTGGCGCTGCAGGTTAGGCTGCGAACCGCACAGGTTGCACGGAATGATCGGGAAACCTTTCGCCTGCGAAAAACGCTCAATGTCTTTTTCACGGCAGTATGCCAGCGGGCGAATCACGATGTGTTTACCGTCATCGCTCATCAGCTTCGGCGGCATGCCTTTCATTTTGCCGCCGTAGAACATGTTCAGGAACAGCGTCTGTAAAATATCGTCGCGGTGATGGCCGAGGGCAATCTTAGTCGCGCCCAGTTCACTGGCGGTACGGTACAGGATACCGCGACGCAGACGCGAACAGAGCGAGCAGGTGGTTTTGCCTTCAGGAATCTTCTCTTTGACGATCCCGTAGGTGTTTTCTTCGACAATTTTGTACTCGACGCCAAGCTGCTCGAGATATTCCGGCAGAATGTGGGCGGGAAAACCCGGCTGCTTCTGATCGAGGTTGACCGCGACCAGCGAGAATGAAATCGGCGCGCTTTTCTGCAGGCTGCGCAGGATTTCCAGCATGGTGTAGCTATCTTTACCGCCGGACAGGCAAACCATAATCCGGTCGCCGTCTTCGATCATGTTGAAATCGGCAATGGCTTCGCCGACGTTACGGCGCAGGCGCTTTTGCAATTTATCGAGGTTGTACTTTTCTTTTTTGCTAATTTCTTGATTTTGCAGCATTTAATAATAGCTCAATTCATGGTGTGGCACACGCACTCTGCCCACGGCACGGCGGGTGGTCGCAATTAATGACGTCAGTCTAAGTCTGTGGCGTGTATGGTACGGATTCGCGGTGGGGATGTCAGCACATTTCCGGTAGTTTAACCTGACAGATGTTGAGATAAAAAGCCCGCCGTGAGGGCGGGCTGAAGGGGTTAACGCACAACCAGTACGGAACAGTCGGCATGACGAACGACGGCCGCGGCGTTGGAGCCGAGCAGATAGGTCGTTATGTCCGGGCGGTGAGAGGCGATAATCACCAGATCGGCCGGCAGCGTTTTCGCCAGCTCCAGAATGTTATCCTTCGGCGAACCTTCCTTAACATGGAAATGCACCCGGTCTTCAGGAATGGCGAACTGAGCGACGAACTCTTTCAGACGCGTTTCCGATTCCGCTTTAAACTCATCCATCGGCGGTAGTTCGGTGGTATAGGCCATCCCCAGCGAGGCGTAGTAGGGAAGGGATGGAATCACGGTCAGAAAGTGTACTTCGGCATCGTCAATACGCGCTTCCGCCTCAACGTGACAGACAACGCGTTGAGTTAATTCTTTTTCAGATATATCAATAGGTACAAGAATTATTCTGGCCATAAAACCTCCTGTTTAAGTAACCGCTTAAAGTGTACGCCATTTGGCGGCATGATGTACCATGACGGGTCACATTTTAGCGTGAGCTACCCCGGTGTTCGGTAAATTTCCCTTTGATGACGCCATCATAAAAACGTCCCTTGGAGACCACCTGCAAAAAAAGGCGATAGATGCGTTCGGGCACCTTCTCATAGCGGAGCGTGGTGGCGTCGTGAAACCGGATTTCGAGGATGCCAGAGGCTTCGTCATAGGCGATGGAGGCGATTCGGGATGATTTTACGGGTTGATGATCCATGGCTGGCGTCCTTTACGGCAGGCTTTACCGGCAATATATCATTTATCGGGTAACGGTTTTAATACACCAGGGATATTGTTTTGATTTGATTGATGTTCCCGGCACGACGCGATAAAACAGCGTTGCTGTGGGCGGGACTTTGCATCACAGCGGATACAGTGGCACCGGTGCGACGATGCAGGCGCCAGAGGAGCGTTATGCGATAAGGCGTTGTCATCTTTGCCCTATAGACTGGCTATAGAATAAACACCGGCAAAGTATCTCGCTTGAAGTCATACACCGTCGCAATACCCGCATATGGACCGAGACTTTTTATGGTCATTGCTCATGCCGGATATAATGTGTTTTAAATATCAGGCCAATATTATGTTGATTCCTTTATAAATCTGCAGGCGATGAATAACGTATTTGATAAGCGTTATACATAATGATGACTTCAATTGGATGTTTCTGAAGTGTTTTTATTTTAAATTTAGAGTGGCGCTGAGGGTGTTATAAATAACAAAGAGGTGTAAGGGTGAAAAATGATCTGAGCGGTAATAGAACCTGTAGGCTAAAAAAATACACCTGTTATGATAATGGTTTGGTGAATGTATAAACTGAATATATACAAAATAAAAATTATACAGAACGGGATTATTCGCTTATTATCCGTGCGTTATTGCCTTCTATTGTCGCCAGCTTCTTTATTATGTTCGTCACATATTCACGCACGATATTATTTTGACGATAAAAATGACAAGCCCGAATGAATATTCGGGCTTTTTTTATGCTAAGGCTTAAAAACAGAGCGGGTTAACTCTCGGTTGCCGGTTTCTCCGCTTTGCCGGCCATCTGGGCCAGGAAGTCATAGCGTTTTTGCAAATCCGCCGCCGCATCCTTCCACAGCTGCTCCGCCACTTCGGGTTGCTGGGAGTTGAGGCGACGGAAACGTTGCTCGTTAAGCAGCGTTTCGGCCAGCGCGTCTGACGGTGGGCGAGAATCCAGCGCCAGCGGCAGTTTACCTTCATCCGCACGACGAGGGTCGAAGCGGTACAGCGGCCAGAAGCCGGTGGCGGTCAGCTGACGCATCTGATCGTGGCTGAGCGCCAGATCGTAACCGTGCTCTTCGCAGGGGCTGTAGGCGATAATCAGCGACGGGCCAGGGTAGGCCTCCGCTTCCTGAATCGCTTTCACCGTCTGATTCAGCTGCGCCCCCAGCGAAATTTGCGCGACGTAAACATGCCCGTACATCATCATGCTGACGCCGAGGTCCTTACGCGCCTTGCGCTTGCCATGCTCACCAAATTTGGTGACCGCGCCGAGCGGAGTCGCCTTCGATGCCTGGCCGCCGGTATTGGAATAACACTGGGTATCGAGAACCAGAATGTTGACGTTTTCGGTCAGGCTCAGGACGTGGTCGAGACCGCCGAAGCCAATGTCATAGGCCCAGCCATCGCCGCCGATAAGCCAGATGGATTTCTCAACCAGCGCATCGGCATCGGTTAAGAGCTCCTTCGCACCGGCTTCATTAGCCAGAACCTGGCGTAGCTCAGCCACCTGTTCGCGGCGCACCTCTGGGGTGGCGTCGGCCTGCAGCGCCTCATACAATGCTGGCGGCAGTTTATCGGCAAACGTTGCCAGCAGGCGCATGACGCGCTGACGGTGCTGGTCGACGGTTAAGCGGAAGCCGAGGCCAAATTCGGCGTTGTCTTCGAACAGCGAGTTTGCCCACGCCGGGCCACGGCCGTTGGCGTCGGTGGTATACGGTGTGGATGGCAGATTACCGCCGTAAATCGACGAGCAGCCGGTGGCGTTAGCGATCAGCATCCGATCCCCGTACAGCTGGGTCAGCAGTTTGATATACGGCGTTTCGCCGCAGCCGGAACAGGCCCCGGAATATTCAAACAGCGGGCTGATCAGTTGCGAGGTGCGGATATCAATCCGCTCCAGAGTGCTGCGGTCGATTTCCGGCAGGTTGAGGAAGAAGTCGTAGTTCACTTTCTCTTCTTCCACATGCTCAAGGCGCGACATCATGTTGATGGCCTTGATTTCAGGATTCTGCCGGTCTTTTGCCGGACACACTTCCACGCACAGGTTACAGCCGGTGCAATCTTCCGGCGCCACCTGCAGGACATATTTCTGCCCGCGCATATCGCGCGATTTGACGTCCAGGGAGTGCAGACTGGCCGGGGCCGCCTCCATGGCCTGCGGAGGGACCACTTTGGCGCGAATCGCTGAATGCGGGCAGGCGGCGACGCAGTGGTTACACTGGGTGCACAGCTCCTCCTTCCAGATGGGGATCTCTTCGGCGATATTGCGTTTTTCCCAGCGCGTGGTGCCCATTGGCCAGGTGCCATCCGGCGGCAGCGCGGAGACCGGTAGCGCATCGCCGAGACCGGCCAGCATCGCGGCGGTGACGGTTTTCACAAAATCCGGCGCGGCATCGGAGACCACCGGCGGACGGTTCGGGCTGGAGGCATCGACCGGGCGCAACGGCACTTCGGCCAACGATTCGCGCGCCAGCGCCAGCGCCTGCCAGTTGCGCTCAACCAGATCCTGGCCTTTGCTGCTGTAGCTTTTCGCAATGGCGCCCTGCAGTTCGGCCAGCGCGCTGTCGCCCGGCAGAATTTGCGTTAAGTGGAAGAATGCCATCTGCATGACGGTATTGATACGCGCGCCAAGGCTGCATTCTCGGGCAATTTTCGCAGCGTTGACGATATAAAAGCGCGCTTTTTTCTGATTCAGCGTTGCCTGCACTTCCTGCGGCAGGCGCGACCAGACGTCATCCACACCATAAGGTGTATTGAGCAAGAAAATCCCGCCGGGTTTTAACCGCTCAACCATTTGATATTTGTCGATAAACTGTAGCTGATGGCAGCCAACGAAATCGGCCTGCGAGATCAAATAGGAGGAGCGAATCGGTTTCTCACTGACGCGTAAATGCGAAACGGTCAACCCGCCGGCTTTTTTCGAGTCATAGACAAAATAGCCCTGCGAGAACCACGGCGTGGAGTTACCGATAATTTTGATATTGTTTTTAGTGGCCGATACGCTGCCATCGCTGCCGAGGCCGTAGAACAGCGCCTCCAGTTTGGCTTCTGACGGCAGGGTGTTCTCCCCGAGCGGCAGGGAGAGATTGGTCACATCATCATAAATGCCGACGGTGAATCGCGGTTTGGGCCGGGCTTCGCGCAATTCATTGAAGATAGCCAGCACGCACTCCGGGCCGAACTCTTTCGATGAAAGGCCGTAGCGGCCGCCGATGGTGCGGGGCAGAGTTTCACGTTCGCCGCGGTTAAAGGCTTCCGCCAGCGCGGTCATGATATCCAGGTACAGCGGCTCGGCATGGGCGCCCGGTTCTTTGGTGCGATCCAGAACGGCGATAGCGCGGGTGCTTTCCGGCAGTGCCTCCAGCAGATGGGCGGCTGAGAAGGGGCGATAGAGGCGAACTTTCAGGACACCGACTTTTTCGCCACGGCTCAGCAGTTCGTCAACGACCTCTTCACAGGTGCCGATCGCCGAGCCCATAATCACAATCACCCGTTCTGCCTGCGGATGGCCATAAAACTCGAACGGTTTGTACTGACGCCCGGTCGCGGCGGCGAAATCGTTCATCGCCGTTTCAACGTGGTCATAGACCGCGTCGTACCAGGGGTTCGTGGCTTCGCGGGACTGGAAATAAGTATCCGGGTTCGCCGAAGTGCCGCGGATCACCGGATGTTCCGGATTCAGCGCGCGCAGACGGTGCGCGTCAATCTCGTCCTGAGGCAGCAGGTTGCGAATGGTGTCATCCGCAAGCGGGGCGATTTTATTGATTTCATGCGAAGTGCGGAAGCCGTCGAAGAAATGGATAAACGGCACCCGGCTCTTAAGCGTGGCGATATGGGAAATCAGCGCAAAGTCCTGGGCTTCCTGGACGCTGCTGGCGCACAGCATGGCGCAGCCGGTCTGGCGTACGGCCATGACGTCGGAATGGTCGCCGAAGATCGAGAGTGCGTGGGTGGCGACGGTACGAGCGGCAACGTGCAGGACAAACGGCATCAGCTGACCGGCCAGTTTGTACAGCGTGGGGATCATCAGCAGTAAACCCTGCGATGAGGTAAAGGAGGTCGAGAGCGCCCCGGTTTGCAGCGCGCCGTGTACAGCACCGATGGCCCCGGCTTCCGACTGCATTTCGACGACGCGAGGTACGTCTCCCCACACGTTTTTAAGCCCGTTACCCGCCCAGGCATCCGCCTGTTCCGCCATCGTTGAACTGGGCGTAATCGGGTAGATGGCGATAACCTCACTTGTGCGAAACGCGACTGAAGCGGCCGCGCCATTACCGTCGATAGTAATCATAAGAAGACACCCTAACATTGCGCAAAAGAAGAGACCTGACAAACGGCTACAGGTCTTGTAATTATAGTGGCTAGTATAAGGGCATTATCTATACCCTTGAAGTTGTGAGGCTTTCGAGTGCACAAATTGATCCACGAATTCTTCCCCGGAAGGGCAAAAGATACCGACGGCTTCGCATCTATCTTTATGATTATTATGCATTTATGTTGACAGGCGGCGTAACGGGCAGGTTTCCCCGTGGTGAGAGCCGTGCTGTCGAAGATATCGCCGTTGACGTATCAATCTGCCTGTGGGTCTGAATCAGGGGGCATTATTTATCTGCGAATTCGCGATACCCGATTTTCTAATCCTGACGTTGTGGAATAGCCATTCACGATTAACATTGGCAATGATGGGACATATTGTAGGCGGATGTTAGCGGACTGCGAATGTGAGAACTCCGCTATTTGTGATTTTTACATTCTGCCTTTACAAAGATAAACAAAGGTTGAAATAAACTCTCTTTTGCGGGTGTTAATATCAGCTCAACATTGCTGGATTAACTACGGAATGGTTAGCAAAAGTCAACCTGGAGAGTTTTTATGCAAAAATCTACCCGAAAAACCCTTTGTACAAAGCGATGGTCACGGACGCCTGAATCACAGGACCTGCAAAAAGATCGGTTTGATCCACTTTGGTCAGAGCATAAAGACAGCGGTTGCCGTAAAAAAGAGTGGAAAAAAGCGGGCTTAACGTTGTGCAGTAAAAATTCCCCCCTGAGATCTGATTGATATTTTTATTAGATTTTGCCTCCTGTATAAAAATCAGGAGGCGGTCTGCCTGGGGATTTTAATTTTAAGGACCATTGGCTGGTTGAGATTATATTTTAGGGTATATCTAAAAATGCCGAACTTTAATGAAAAAAGGTGACCTGGTCGTTGGCTTGCAATTTGATAATAGCATTAACGCTATGATGTCGCCGGCTGGTGGATAAATAGCTGAGCGGGATAACCTTCCTGGCACGATCCGAGCTCCGTAGAGAAGGGGCGGGAGAAGGGCGTCATGACAACCCTGCCATCTGGCGGGGTTTTATCGTTATGGGCGGCGGCATCCTGGTCGCGAGAGCAAACGCTCTTTTCTCATCACAAGTACAGCCGTTTTGACGGCGATAGCCACAGCCCGCCTGGAGGACCGCGGCCAGCGGCGTGCATCGCGGGGATGGATGACCCACAGCATGCCCGTCATTTTCCCTGACAAGATCAACGATCGGCGGAAAATTTGCTAAGAAATGTTAATGGGGCGCATAAATACGTATTTCGCCTCTCGACGTCAGGCGCTGCGCTGCCTATTATTCTTGGGTTTGTTTATTTTGGGAAGTTTCTGAGGGGAGAGACGATGCGAGCAGCGTTTTTAGTAGGGTGTGCCGCGTTATTATTGTCGGCCTGTAGTAGCGAACCTGTTCAGCAGGCAACCGCGGCACACGTGTCGCCGGGAATGCGTGCCGCGATGAGCAGCTCAGGGCAGGCGAACTGCGCGATGATTGGCGGCTCATTGTCCGTGGCACGACAGCTTGATGGTTCGGCGATCGGCATGTGCGCGTTACCCAACGGCAAGCGCTGCAGCGAACAGGCGTTAGCGGGTGGAAGCTGCGGTAACTACTAGTTGACCAGGTCGGCGAGTTTATAGACCAGAGTCTGATCGGCAGTGGCCAGCGTCAGCTGATTTTCCGTCAGGTCAACCTGTGCGCCATCGCGCAGCATTTTGCTCAGCGTATTATCCAGCGTATTCAGCTGAGAATCGGTGCACAGCATACGGGTCATCGCCAGCGTTTTGACCTTCAGCTCGCCGCCGCTGATTTTGCCTTTACCGCTAAAGCGGTTGCACATGTTTCCTGAAACATACATATCTTCGCCAAAACTCAGCTCCAGCGGTTTGGCTCCCGCCGCCAGCGCCTGGCCATTCACGCTGGTCAGGACGAAACGATGGTGCTGAAGTTGCTCCGCGCCGGTGGAAACTTTGCTGTTGTAGACACAGCCAGATAACAGCATTCCTGCCGCCAGCAGTGCAGCAAACTTGTTCATTTTTCCTCCAAAAACATTTATCACATCTATTAAATACGCACAGTTTAACTTTACTGCAGGCAATTTCTGTGGGGGTTATCTGAAAGTGCCCCCCGTGGAAGGAGGGCACAAAAGGGAAAGGACGATCAGACCAGCGCGTTCGGGCAGGTTTCGCCAGCATCGACCTGGCGCAGGTTATCGAGGGTCGTTTGTGAAATGCTGATCAGCGCCTCGGCGGTCAGGAAAGCCTGGTGCCCGGTGAACAACACGTTATGACAGGCAGAAAGGCGACGGAAGACGTCATCCTGAATCACGTCATTGGACTTATCTTCGAAGAACAGATCGCGTTCATTCTCATACACGTCCATGCCCAGCGCCCCGATTTTCTGGTGTTTCAGCGCATCGATCGCCGCCTGAGAATCAATCAGCGCCCCGCGGCTGGTATTGATCACCATCACGCCGTCTTTCATTTGCTCAAACGCCGCATGATTCAGCAGATGGTAGTTCTCTTCCGTCAGCGGACAGTGCAGGGAGATCACGTCGGACTGCGCATACAGCGTCGGCAAATCAACATACTCGACGCCAAGATCCAGCGCCGCGGCGCTTGGATAGGGATCGAACGCCAGCAGGCGCATGCCAAACCCTTTCAGAATACGCAGCGTGGCGACGCCGATTTTGCCCGTCCCGATCACCCCGGCGGTTTTACCGTGCATGGTAAAGCCGGTTAAACCTTCCAGCGAGAAGTTAGCATCGCGGGTACGCTGGTAGGCGCGGTGGATACGGCGGTTCAACGACATCATCATGCCGATGGCATGTTCAGCCACGGCCTCCGGCGAATAGGCGGGAACGCGGACAACGCGCAGACCCAGCTCTTTTGCCGCATCCAGATCGACGTTGTTAAACCCGGCGCAGCGCAGGGCGATGTACTTCACGCCATGCGCTTTCAGCTCTTCCAGTACCGGACGGCTTCCGTCATCGTTGACAAAAATGCACACGGCTTCACAACCGTTGGCCGTTTTCGCGGTTTTTTCGGTTAACAGGAAGTCGAAAAATTCGAGTTCAAAGCCATATGTATCATTAACATGCTGAAGGTACTTTTTATCGTACTGCTTCGTACTATACACAGCGATTTTCATAAGACTTTTCTCCAGTGATTATACCGTCACGGTAGCATATTTAAAATAATCGTACAAATATTAAAAATTAGTTTGGCCTGGCGGGTATCTAATAATTCTAGAGCATATCACTGAGTTGAGGTATCTCTTTAAAACACAATGTATTTTACCAAAAACTGAAGCTGAAGGCACCGGGAGCCAGCAGAAGCAGCGGCCAGAGAAGTCCCGAGCTGACATTGGCCAGTTGAAAACGCCAGAACGGCGTGCCGCTGACGCCGCTGGCCAGGGGGAGGGTGGCGCGAAGCGGCGAGAGAAAACGCCCGAAAAACACCGCCCATTCGCCGTGGCGATGGAGAAAGGTCAGGCTACGGGCCAGCCGATCGCCGCGCAGCCAGCGAAGTCGTAGCAGACGATGCTGATAGTACCGTCCCAGCCACCAGGAGATCCAGAATCCACCGATTGCCCCCAGGCTGGCGCTGAGCCACATAAATAAGAAGTGATTCAGGCTGCCGGAGGCGAGCGGGCCGAGCAGCAGCAGCCCGGATGTGCCCGGCACCAGCAGGGAAATCAGGGCACAGGATTTGCTGAACGTCAGCAGGAAGACCAGCAGCAGCAGGAATGAATAGTGGCGCTGGGCATACTCAATAAGCGAAACAAAAAACTCCACGGGATCCGCCCACTTGTTAGATCGATTCCCGCGAGTGTGACAGGCGCTGGCTAAATGGCGGTTAAATAAGCGGATGGCAACAATTCACCATAACGATGATGTCGCAGCAACTATTCTTAGAATCTATCCCGACTGGGCTATCGGCGCAGGCCGTTTGCACGCGGACAGCGCGGAGAAAACGGAGCGTACAGGAAGTTGCTGGCGATTTGCATCGCTTCGCTTACCCTGCGGGCCGCGCTGAAGGGCGTGCAAGAATCGCGCGTTGTGAGCTCTGCCCGGGGCAAAATGACAAGCAAAATAGCCCGGATGAGATAGGCTCTTAAGCGGGATAGAAACTTTAACTCACTGGTCGAACGTGCCACAATACGCGCTACTTTCGGCTTTTACTTTTGTTTAATCAGGATATTAACTGCCCATGAAGGGTAAATATAAAGCCGCCATCGCGCTATTGTTAGCACTTATTCTGCTACCGCTGGCCTTGTTGTCGACGCTTACCCATTGGGTACCTACGCTGGCCGGGATCTGGCTGCCAGAGGGAACCCGCATTTCGCTGCACGACAGTCCGCGCCTGACGCGTTCTGCGCTGCGTATTCCCGATTTACGCTATCTGGTCGGCGATTGCGAACTGGCCCGCATAACCAATGCCCGACTCTCACATCCCAGCCGCTGGCGGCTGCAGGTTGACGAACTTGATATCAATAGCGCCTGCCTGAGCAAACTGCCGGAAAGTGAACCGGCATCCGGCGCCCCGCGTACCCTGGCGGAATGGCAGTCCATGCTTCCCTATAGCTGGTTGACGATTGAAAACCTGCGTCTCTCGCCGTGGGAAAAGTGGCAGGGTCGGCTGGTCATGTCATTGACGCCGCAGCAGCAGGATATCGGCTACAGCGGTAAAGAGATGACGCTGCAGGCGCGCCTGCGCGGGCAGGCGCTGACGGTGAGCGACTTTTCCGCGCAGCTGGTTGAAGGACAGGCGCCGGTGAAGCTGGTCGGCGAGTTTCATATGCCGCTGGTGCCGGACGGTTTGCCGGTAGACGGTCATCTGCTCGCCACGCTCGAATTCCCGCAGACGGCAGGACTGGTTGATGCGGAGCTGGAGTGGCAGAAAAACCGTGGGCAGCTGCTGGTTACGCCGCGCGGCGATGTGCAGCCGATGCTCGATTTACCCTGGGAAATCACCCCGGAACGTATTGCCATCAGCGATGGTCGCTGGAGCACCGAGTATGCCGGATATCCGCTGAGCGGCCGCGTGGCCTTGTCGGTTGGCAACTGGCAACAGGGCACCGAGCAGATGCGGGTCAGCGGTCGTCTCAACGTTCTCACCCACGGGGAAGCCGGGAAGGGGAACGCGGTACTGACGATTGGCCCTGGCAAACTGAGCATGGACAACAGCGACATGCCGTTGCGGTTAACCGGCGAGGCCAAGCTCGGCGACCTGATTGTCTATGCCGTGCTGCCGGCGAACCTGACTGGCCCGCTGACCGCGCCGTCGCTGGTGTTCCATCCCGGCGCGCTGCTGCGTTCCCGCGGGCGGGTCATTGATTCGCTCAACATTGACGAAGTTCGTCTGCCGCTGGCCGGGGTGAAGGTGACTCAGCAGGGCGTGGACGGCCGTCTGCAGGCTATTCTGCGCGCGCACGAACAGCAGATGGGCGACTTTTCGCTGCACCTTGACGGTCAGGCCGACAACTTTATGCCCGACAGCGGCCGCTGGCAGTGGCGTTACTGGGGCGAGGGCCGCTTCACGCCGATGCAGGCCAAGTGGGACGTCAAAGGGGCGGGGGCGTGGATAGACAATTCGATTGTGCTGAACAGCCTGTCGACGGGCTTCGATAAGCTGCAGTACGGCACGATGCTGGTCAGCACGCCGCGGTTAACCCTGGATGAACCGGTGCACTGGCTGCGCGGCGAACAGCACCCCAAACTGACCGGCGCGCTATCGCTGGACGCGGGTAAAACCAGCTTTAGCAGCGGCAGCGAACTACCCCCCTCCACGTTAAAGTTCAAGATCGACGGACGGGATCCCACCTGGTTTCAGTTTAGCGGGGCGCTCCACGCCAATAAGATAGGTCCCGTGCGGGTCACCGGGCGTTGGGATGGCGAACGTCTGCGGGGCCAGGCCTGGTGGCCAAAACAGTCGTTAACCGTGTTTCAGCCGCTGGTGCCGCCAGACTGGAAAATGAATCTGCGTGAAGGAATGCTGTATGCGCAGGTAGCCTTCTCCGCGGCGGCAGATCAGGGATTTGAAGCCGGCGGCCACGGCGTCTTAAAAGGCGGCAGCGCCTGGATGCCTGACAATCAGATTAATGGCGTAGATTTTGTTCTGCCTTTTCGCTTTAGTCAGGGGACCTGGCAACTGGGAACCCGCCGACCGGTGTCGCTGCGTATTGGCGAAGTCGTCAACCAGGTGACGGCGAAAAACCTCTCGGCGGATCTGCAGGGCTCCTGGCCGTGGAGCGAGCGCGAACCGCTGCAGTTGAGCAACGTCAGCGTGGATGTTCTCGGGGGTAAGGTGACCATGCAGCAGCTGCGTATGCCGCAGCACGACCCGGCGCTACTGCGTCTGCAGCAAATTTCCAGCAGCGAACTGGTGAGCGCGATAAATATCAAGCAATTTGCCATGTCCGGCGCATTTAACGGCGCGCTGCCGCTGTGGCTGAACAATGACAAATGGATCATTAAAGACGGCTGGCTGGGTAACCCGGGGCCGATGACCTTACGTCTTGATAAGGATATGGCGGATGCGATGGTCAATGACAATATTTCCGCCGGTGCGGCGATTAACTGGCTGCGCTATATGGAGATCTCCCGTTCATGGACGCGCATCGATCTCGATAATCTGGGCATGCTGACGCTGAAGGCGACCATCAGCGGAACCAGCCGCGTCGGGGAGCAGAGTAATACGGTGCATTTAAACTATTCTCATCAAGAGAATATTTTTGACCTGTGGCGCAGTTTACGTTTTGGCGACAATTTACAGGCATGGTTTGAGCAAAATGCGGTGCTCCCCGTGCGCAGCTGTACGGACAGTAAAAAGTGTAAGGAACAACAATGATGAAATTGCTAACGCCGGTGCTGATGACGATGCTGCTGGCGGGCTGTACGCCACGAATTGAAATCGCGGCGTCAAAAGAGCCGATCACCATCAATATGAATGTCAAAATTGAGCATGAGATTCATATCAAAGTGGATAAGGATGTTGAAGAGTTACTGAAGTCGCGTAGCGATCTATTCTGAGGTGGCGATGAGAAAACGACTGTTAACGGCGGCGTTGGCGCTTGGCCTTCTCAGCTCATCGGCGCTGGCGCTGACGCTGGGGGAGGCTCGGGAGCAAGGGCGGGTCGGCGAAACGCTGAATGGCTATCTGGCGCCGCTGCGTCAGGATAAGGAAACGCTGGCGCTGGTCAAACAGATCAACGCGGCCAGAAGTGAAAGCTATCAGCAGCTGGCGGATGATAATAACCTGCCGGTGGATGAGGTGGCGAAAATGGCCGGACAAAAACTGGTCTCGCGGGCACAGCCGGGGGAGTATGTTCAGGGACTGAATGGTCAATGGCTGCGGAAATAACGCGCCGGCGCTTTTGCCTGGCAGGAACGGCCGCTGATGAGACTCCCTTTCATCAGCGGCGGCGGGGCCTGACGGCGATTAAGCGTCAGGGTTAGCGGTGTTGTTGTAAAATCGTCAAAAAGTCTTGTTTACTGGAGATCAATGACAGCGCATTTGCAATGATTTCATCGCTGAAAATAGAAGCGATGTCCTTCAGAACATCAATATGCTCTTTCTCTTTGGCAATCACGCCAATGGCGATAAACATGACGTTGCTTCTGTCCCAGATGACGCCGTCCGGGAACTGAAATATTTCTATTCCGGTTTTCAGAATGATATTGGTCGCGGATTTCGGCAGGTGCGGAAGCGTAATGCCATTGCCTAAAAAAGTGGACACCTGACGTTCCCTTTCATCAAGAAAAGCGGTGCAGTTTTCGCTGACGTAGCCTTTCTTTTTAAATTCCTCGCCGAGCAGGGTCAACACTTCGGCCTTATTTTTCGCCTTGTAGCCAAGGTGAAGGTTCTCTTGCGTAATATTAGCGATCATTGTGAACGACCTCCGCGCCGTTATTCACCCGCGCATCATATTTATTAGACGATAACTCTTCTTCTAATTGTTCCAGCGATTTGTTCGAGGTTTCCGGGAGCGCCGTGACCACAAAGATAATCGCGATATAGTTGATGGCCGCGAAAATCAGGAATACCGGACCAAGGCCGAGTTTGGCCTGGAGCAGCGGAAACAGGTAGCTGACAACGGCATTCATGATCCACATGAAAAACACTGAAATCCCCATCGACAGGCCGCGGAATTTCAGCGGGAACAGTTCGGCCAACACCACCCAGGTAATAAAGCCCATTGTCCCCTGCATGACCCCGACAAACAACGCGCCGAGCAGCCAGATCGCCGTCGCTTTGATATCGCCAACCAGCGTGTAATCGACGCCGGCAATGATCAGGTGCAGCGTCGCCATAATGGCAAAGCCATAAATAATGATGGTTTTGCGTTTAAAGCGATCAACGAGGAAGAAGACCCCAACCAGCATTCCCCCCACCGAGAAGACCCCGTTGAGCACGTTGCATATTAAGGAGGTTCTTTCTGAGAAGCCGGCCGTACTCAGGATTTCGGTGCCATAGTACATAATGACATTGACCCCGGTGGTCTGCTGCAACGCGGCCCAAATGATGCCCACCAGCAGTAATTTAAAAATCCACGGCGTGCTGAGAATGGTCAAAAACGCGTTTTGCGTACTGAATTTGCGATCGGCTTCAACTTTGATGAGGGTCGAAATATCGGCAAATTCTTGCGCCGCGCGTTCCGGCGAGCGGATCTGCTTTAATACTTCCAGCGCTTCCTGATGACGGTTTTTGCTCACCAGCCAGCGCGGGCTTTCCGGAGAACGCAACATTCCGACAAATAAACAGATAGCCGGGATGGCCTGCACCATCAACATATATCGCCAGACGTCGGGAAGGTGGCCCCAGATAATACCAATTACGGCGTTGATGGCGAATGCGGCAAGCTGCCCGATAACAATGGCGACCTCATTCAGCCCCGTGAGTTTACCGCGCATTTCCGTGGGGGCAACTTCAGAAATGAACGTCGGTGCCGTGACGGAAGCGCCACCGACGGCATATCCCAGCAGAAAACGGGATAGCAGCAAGACGGTGATATCCGGGGCGAGGGCTGACATTAATGCCCCGACAAGGAAAATAAAGGACAGGCAGAGCAGATATTTGCGTCTGCCAAAATAATCGGCGAGGGTTCCACCAAAAACGCTGCCAATAGCGGCGCCCACCAGCAATACGCTCATGACCAGACCTTCCGTTGTCGGCGTCAGGCTCATATATTGCTTCAGTGAAGAAAATGCACCATTAATAACCCCGGTGTCATAGCCGAATAGCAGGCCGCCAAATGTTGCCACTAGCGTTATTTGGTGAAGCCGCTTTCTTTGCTGTACGTTCAGTTTCATGATAGCTGACATTTTCATACCTTTTATTTTCATTAACAGCACCGGTCATTCTGTTTCTCTTCGCTCGCGGCTACAGTTTTATCCTGTCGAACGATGGCGGAGGGAAACGAGATGGGCGGTGCGATTATTCGTCTTCATCGCCATATGCTGAGGAGCAACGGGCGATGAGGCGTGTTTTTGATTGACGGTGTGTTATCAGTGTCTCTGGATTGTGTGTGGCATCTGCGATGCTTGCTGTCGACATTCACACGGTTACCCGACAGCGCTTGTGCACAGAACAGACTGTGCGAATCCGGTACCGCGTCTGGCCCTCGCTCTTGAAGCGATGAAAGCCAACCTGCGGTGCAAGGTGTCTTGCTGACGCCTCGTTGTGCTTTGTCACCGGCGTTCCTTTCAGTGGAAAAACCGTCGTAACCGATAGGTAATCGATGACATGACAACGCTCCCTGCCGTCCGACGTGTTCAATCTTCTTTCTGTGTCCTTCATGGTCTCCTCCGTGCTTGCGGGTTTGCGTACCGCCGAGAGTGGACAGATTGCGTTCTATCGAAGGGTAATATGACACCTGCTAATGAAATAAAATCACAAATAGATCACAATTTGAAAATTTCATTTCATTTCATTTTGTTTGAAGCGAAACAAATTTCTCTTTATGAGAAAAGATAATGTTTTTATCTAATTGATTTTAAAAGATAATATTTGATGGGTTTTATGGGGTTGTCAAAAATAAGCTATTGAATTAAAAGTTAAATTTTTGATACGAGTCACGCTTTTAAATCCATGCAGTTATTAATGAAATTAAAATTCCATTTTATATTTTTTATACGCTTTTGTTTTTTTCACGGCCAGACCCGGATCGGGCGGGAACAGGGGCGAAATGCGCGGCACGAGGCCTGCGGGGGAACAAAGCGGACGTCAGGCGCGGCACCCGGTAACGGACAGAGGAATCAACAAGCGGCGGTGGCAACAGGAGGCGCTGCGACTGGAAGCGGCAGCCGGACAGCGGCGGGGGGGGGAGGCCGGAAGTCTGCGGCCCATTGCCGTATAAAAATCAGCGGCAGCGCTTGCGGTATTCCCCGGGCGATACGCCAAAACGCTGTTTGAAAGCGGTCGAGAAGTGGCTGTGGTCGCTGAATCCCCAGCTATAGCCAATTCCCGCCAGCTTTTCGTCATCACGGGCATTGTGCAATGCCTGCGCGCAGAGATCGAGACGCCGGTTCTTAATATATTGTGCGACCACCAGCCCCTTGTCGGCAAACAACCGGTACAGACTCCGAACCGACATACCGGTCTCGCTGGCCAGCCACTCCGGACGCAGATGTTCCGCCTGAATGGACTCATCAATTAAATCCATAATCTTCTGAAACTGCTTCTCCCTACGCGACGGTCGGGGGTCGTGATGATGCAGCATCGGACGCAGCAGGCAGACGATGGCCTCCAGCGCCGCGGCACTCTCACTTTCCGACAGCTCCGGGCTACACATGCTCTCCTGCAGCAGCCGCTGACTGAGCTGGACCATCGGCAGCGATTTTTCCAGCCGCGTGGCAATGCTTATTTCACTGCCGCGCAGCTGTTGCTCCAGCAGCTGTCGGGGCAGTAGCAGGGAGGCCTGGCGCGAAGTCTGCTGCCAGAAAATAGAGCAGGGGCGAGATGCGTCAATCAGGGTGATGTCACCGGCGTCGAGGACCACCTGGCGATCGTCCTGCTCGATGGCCGCCTGGCCGGAGAGCTGGAAGACGGTATAAAACCAGTCGTCATTGCTGCGCTTAATTTCGTTGCGGGTGCGGAACAGATTGACGCCGCTGGCGGTGACGGTGCTGACTTTCAGCGTGCCGGCATAGCTGGCGTCAATCTCCCCGTGAAAGCGACCTTCCAGCGGACGAGCGGCAAAATGGCCGCAGACCTGATTGATTTTCGCCAACCAGCGCTGGTAGTCCTGTCCGTGCTCCGCCGTCGCCATAGTCTGTCTCATGTAAACATAATGTTTTTGCATTGTTGCATTTACACAGTGGCATACAAGAGCGAGGCGCGGAGTATATGAAAGAACTATTACCTGAGGCACATTTCTGCGTCCGCAATATGTTGAATTGCGGCGGCTGTCACAGCGGCACAAACGAATGTCACAGAGAAAAAAGCGCGAACGTCAGCCGCGTCGTAGACTGAATTCACGATCCGTGAGCAATAAGGAAGCGATATGTCCACAGCACAGGTAGCGCTGCTTGCCAGCGTTCAACAGTTTTTAGACCGCCAGCATGGCTTATATATCGACGGTACCCAGCAGGCGTCGCAGAGCGAACAGCGTCTTACCGTCTGGAACCCGGCAACCGGGCAGGCCATCGCCAGTACGGCGGATGCTAACGCGGCCGATGTCGATCGCGCGGTAATGTCGGCGTGGCGCGCCTTCGTCGCCCGCAGCTGGGCTGGGCGCACGCCGGCCGACCGCGAACGTATCCTGCTGCGTTTTGCCGATCTGGTCGAGCAGCACGGCGAAGAACTGGCGCAGCTGGAGACGCTGGAGCAGGGGAAATCCATCCAGATTTCTCGCGCATTTGAAGTGGGCTGTACGCTGAACTGGATGCGTTACACCGCCGGGCTGACCACCAAAATCAGCGGGCGCACGCTCGATGTGTCGATTCCGTTCCCGCAGGGCGCACGCTACCAGGCGTGGACGCGCAAAGAGCCGGTGGGCGTTGTCGCCGGTATCGTGCCGTGGAATTTTCCGCTGATGATCGGGATGTGGAAAGTGATGCCGGCGCTGGCGGCAGGATGCTCTATCGTCATCAAACCATCGGAGACCACGCCGCTGACGCTGCTGCGCGTTGCCGAGTTGGCCACCGAGGCTGGGATCCCGGACGGAGTATTTAACGTCGTGACCGGCAGCGGCGCCGGATGCGGCTCGGCGTTAACCTCTCATCCGCAGGTGGCGAAGGTCAGCTTTACCGGCTCCACCGCAACCGGTAAGCATATCGCCAGGGTGGCCGCCGACCGTCTGACCCGCGTGACGCTGGAGCTGGGGGGAAAAAACCCGGCGATCGTGCTGAAAGACGCCAATCCGGAGTGGGTAATCGAAGGGCTGATGACCGGCAGTTTCCTCAATCAGGGGCAGGTCTGCGCCGCCAGCTCACGCATCTATATTGAAGCCCCGCTGTTCGATAACCTGGTGAGCGGTTTTGAACAGGCGGTGAAATCGCTGCAGGTGGGACCGGGGATGCTGGAAACGACGCAGATTAACCCGGTGGTGTCAAAAGGGCACTGCGAGAAAGTGGCGGCTTATCTCGATGAGGCGCGTAAGCAAAATGCCGAGCTGATCTCCGGGCAGGTCGGGCCGGATTCGCAGGGCTATTACATTGCGCCAACGCTGGTGATCAACCCGGATGCCGGGCTGCGTCTGAGCCGGGAAGAGGTCTTTGGACCGGTGGTCAATCTGGTACGCGTCGCCGATGGTGAAGAGGCGCTGCGCCTTGCTAACGACAGTGATTTTGGTCTGACCGCCAGCGTCTGGACCGGCGATTTGACACAGGCCCTGAGCTACACCGAGCGTCTGCAGGCCGGGACGGTATGGGTCAACAGCCATACGCTTATCGATGCCAACCTGCCGTTTGGCGGGATGAAGCAGTCCGGAACCGGGCGCGACTTCGGCCCGGACTGGCTGGACGACTGGTGCGAAACGAAATCGGTCTGCGTGCGCTATTAACTCTCGCCTCAGCGCCTGACGCCCGGAGTTCGAACACCGGGCCGGGCGCGCTCCCACTTCTCTTTCTTCTTTGCTATATGTCTGAGTCAGCCGCGGTTTCTCGTAAAGAGTCCGAAAAAGGGTATCGGTATCATGCCTGGCGATGTCTCCTCGCGGGCAGCCCAGAAATCAAAATTATCTCCCTCTATGCCGACGACTACCTGCCAGTCTCTGCACCGGCGACGGCAGTCACGTTTGACGATTGCCCTCCTGAGGTGATTGCCGTCTGCTATTTTTACTTTGTCAATCCTGACCGCTTTTCACGCAGCCTGCGATGAGGTTCCTATGAACTTACTGGTGTTTTGCGACGGTACCTGGAATACGCCCCAACAGCTTGATGATGGAAAACCCGCGCCGACCAATGTGGTCAAACTCAGGAATGCCGTAGCGGAAAATACGCAGCAGCGAGTCTATTACCACTCCGGCGTCGGTACCGAAGGCGGAGTGGTCGATCGCTATATTGGCGGTGGCATCGGCGAAGGTCTTGATAAGAATATTATCAGCGCCTATTACTGGCTGGCGACCCGCTATCAGCCCGGCGATAAAATATGGTTGTTTGGCTTTAGCCGCGGAGCTTATACCGTCAGGAGTCTTGGCGGGATGATTTCGCGCTGCGGATTATTGAATGCCAGCCAGGCAGGAACCGGCGACGATAAAGTCTGGGAGGATATCAACGATCTCTTCAGCTATTACCGCCAGCCTGCAGGCAGCGCGCCGGCTATCGTGGCCAGCGTGGGTAGACCTTTTTATTCGGTGGCGACGGGACATCCGACCAGGGAGAGCATCCCTGTCTATTTTATTGGCGTCTGGGAAACGGTGGGGGCGCTGGGTATTCCCGATGATATGGCGTTAGCCAATCTGCTCGATGACCCTAAAAAGTATGCCTTCCACGATACGTCACTCAGCCCGATTGTTGAACATGCCCGCCATGCGCTGGCGCTGGACGAGCAGCGACAAAGCTTCATTCCCACGCTATGGGACAATGTGGCGGATAACCCGAAGGTGAAACAGCGTTGGTTTGCCGGCGTGCATGCTGATGTCGGCGGCGGCTACGCACAGTGCGGATTATCGGACATTACTCTGCAATGGATGATGACAGAGGCAGCCGGACTGGGACTTACGCTGCTGCCGGGTATCGACGCCCAGCTGGCTCCCGATCCTCATGGACTGCTGCATGATTCGGTCACCGGCATTTTTAAACTGCTGCATACCTGCCCGCGCAGCGTACCGCGGATTGTCGCCGGAAGTCCCGATGTCGACGCCAGCGTGATACAGCGGCAAAGTCAGCCGATGCTTCTCCACGGTCGCTACCGACCGCTCACCGATGTGACGGCTGAACACCCGGCGACCTTTGACGTTTTCGCGCGTGAGCGCTGGAATGCCACGGGGATCTGGCTGGAGGCGGGAGTGGAGTATCGCTTTATGGCCACGGGAAAATGGGTGGATGGCTCGGTGCCCTGCGATGCGGGCGGGACCGATGACGGTAAGTTTTATCCCGGCGAGGCCGCGCAGATTATGGCCTCCGTTTCCGACAAACTGGAAGCGTTGTGGAAAGGGGGAACCAAAAACCAGGATGTGGACTTTTGGCTGAGCAGACGCGTCGGCACGGCGCCGTGGTTTGCGCTGATTGGCGTGGTTGCCAATCAGGCAGATCCTGCGACCGACGCCCCTGAGTCGCGGCATGAGATCGTTGTTATCGGCAGCGGATGTCGGTTCACACCGGCTAAAAGCGGCTATTTTTACGCCTACGCCAACGATGCGTGGCAAATGTATGATAACAATCGCGGCAGCGTCTCCCTGACGATTTCCCGCTAAGCGCCGCCGGGCGCCGTGCCCATCGTTAGCCGTGAACAGGACTTGCTGAATCACCATATTTATCGCTACTGTTAATGCCTTCCCGCCATCGTGGCGGAGCTTATCATCAGGAGGCGGATATGATGTCGGAGGAGCCTGCCGTTGCCCTTATTGGGCCAGGCGCGATTGGGACCACGATAGCCGCGGCGCTGCATGAAGTGGGGCGTACGCCGGCGGTATGCGGGCGTACGTCTCATGCACAGCTGTTGCTCAGATTCGATGGCGGAGAGATTACGCTTCCCGGACCGGTGCTGACCGACCCGGCGGCCATTGCGCGGCCATTTTCGCTGGTTTTCGTTGCGGTCAAGGCGACCCAGAACCCCGCTATTTCCGCGTGGTTGACCGCGTTGTGTGATGAAAAAACGGTGGTGTGCGTATTGCAGAACGGCGTCGAACAGCAGGCGCAGTTTGCCGACCGCGTTGCGGGAGCGACGGTGCTACCTGCGGTGGTGTGGTTTCCGGCGCAGCGCCAACCCGATGCCTCCGTCTGGCTGCGCGCGACGCCCCGGCTGACCTTGCCGGATCTGCCGCAGGCCCGGCTGGTACAGCAAACGCTGCAAGGGACCCGCTGCGCCGTCGATCTTGCCGCTGATTTCACCACCGTAGCCTGGCGCAAGCTGCTGCAAAATGCGGTGGCTGGCCTGATGGTGCTGACGGGACGTCGGGCCGGTATGTTCGCCCGTGGCGATATCAGCGACATCGCGCTGGCCTATTTACGTGAAGGCCTGCTTGTCGCGCGCGCGGAAGGCGCAAGGCTGAGCGACAGCGTAGCGCAGGAAATTATCGACGGATTTCATCGCGCGCCACCCGATCTCAGTACCTCGATTCAGATTGACCGTGAAAACGGGCGGCCGCTGGAATGGGAGATTCGTAACGGCGTGATACAGCGCCGCGGACGTCGGCACGGCATTCCGACGCCGCTGAGCGATCTTATCGTTCCGCTGCTGGCGGCCGCCAGCGACGGACCGGGCTGACGGGATAAAGCGGCGGCCCAACTCTGCTATTATCTCGCTTTTACTGTCCTGAACGCCGAATATGCTGAAACATGCGCTTTGCTATGACCACTATGGGCCGCCATCATCGGTGCTGGCGCTGCGCCGCGAGCCTTTACCGCCGCTGGCGGCGGGAGCCGTACGTGTCAAAATGCGCTACGCTCCGATCAACCCTTCCGATCTTATTCCTGTTACCGGCGCCTATCGCCACCGTACCCGGCTTCCGGCGACGGCGGGTTATGAAGGGGTTGGCGTGGTGGTTGACGCGCCATCCGGCGCCTGCGTGGTGCCCGGCCAGCGGGTGCTGCCTCTGCGCGGAGAAGGCACCTGGCAGAGCCATCTGGATATCGCCGAACGTTGGCTGGTACCGGTCCCTGATGAGATTGACGATCGCCTGGCCGCCCGGGCCTATATTAATCCGTTGACCGCGTTGCTGATGCTCAGGCGCTGGCCGGTGGCGGGCCAGAATATCGTCCTGACCGCGGCGGGCTCCTCCTGCGCCAGCCTGCTGGCGCAGTGGGCGCTGCAAAAAGGGGCGCGTTCAGTGAGCGGGGTGATCCGTTCGGAGCGGCATATTCACCGTCTGGCGCAGCAGGGCGTTTATCCTGTCCTGGAGACCGACCGGTTGATGCTGGAGCAGGTGAGTCAGAACGCCGATCGGGTATTTGATGCCGTCGGCGGCGGCCTGGCGAATGCGATGCTGTCGGTGCTGCCGGAGCATGCGGCGCTGGTGTCCTACGGGTTATTGTCCGGGCAGGCGTTGAGTCAGACCCGAACGACCCCCCGGGTGTATAAATTCCATCTGCGCGAGGCGCTGGCGGATCTGTCAACTGCCACGTGGCAGGCGGCATTTCGCGAGATCTGGTCGCGACTGCCGGCAACGTCGTTGCCGGCAGTGGAGGTGATTCCCGTGAGCCGCTGGCAAGAGGCGATAAGCGCCAGCGCTCAGGGAGGCGGTCACGCTAAAATGCTGCTCGATTTTACCGCTGAAGATTAGCCGGAAGCGGCGTGCAGACGGCATCCGTGCCGTCATTGTGGGGAGAACCTACTTTTTCTTTTCGCCCAGCGTCGGGGTTTCGTCAAAGAAGTTCCACGGTTTCAACAGCGCATGCGCCCATTCGGTCGGCATAATCGGCCACTCCTCCGCGCGCGCCACGTGGGTGGTGCCGGTGGTTATCCAGACCACGTCATCGTGGTTGGTCAGCGACTCGTTATCCTTCGCATAGGCGCCAAGGCCGGTATCATGGATCGACCGGTTCGGGTATTTCCCTTCCGGATAACGCTCCTGCGGGTGATAGCGGGTAACCCACAGCTGTTTATCCATAAAGCTCAGACGGTGATAAATCCACTCATCCGGCGCGAATTTGGCACCGGTCGCCACCGGGTGGGTTCCGCCCGCGTACGGGATAATTTGATACGATACCGGATTACCCATCCGGTTCTCTTTGGTGGTATTGCTCAGCAGGCGAATAGTACCCGGATCGAACTTCTGCGCCGCTTTTTGTTCGCTGTCGATGGTGTACTGGTTAATCTGCATGGAGCTGGTGCGCGGGCCGCCGGCGGTATTGGGCTTCACTTCCGGGTCCATGGCCACCAGCGTGTTGTTCTCACCATCAACGTCAAGGTCAAGACGGAAGTTGTAGATATGCTGGTGCGTGGTGCCGACGATGTTATGGTCGATCAGCGTCCCGTAACGGGTATCCTCTTTGGCGCTCGGATCGTGCATGGTCTTCGCCATGACGCCTTTGACCGCTTCGATTCCGGTGGCGCCGGCATCAATGCCGATGGTGCCGTTCTCGTGGAACACCCAGTCAAAGATATAGTCGTAGTTGCCGACGGTGCTGATCCAGCGCACCACCAGCTCGCGGCGCTCGGTGCTGACGTTCGGTTGTCCCATCTCCTGATGTTTATATTCCGGGCCGGCATAGCGCTCGAAGATCGCAATCGCGTGCGGAATGGTGGTTGGCGCACCGGTATAATCAGCAATGGTTTCATCCAGCAGTACCGAGTTCGCCGGCGCATCTTTACCGCGGACGATTGGCGAGGTCAGGGTACCCATGCCGTAGTCGCCGGAGTCGAGATAGGCTTTGAAGTACCAGCCCACGTCCGGGTCACCATATGGCACGATCATTCCGCCCAGCGAGCCTTCATACATCACCTGACGTTTCTGTCCGTTGTCGTTGTAGGTCACGGTGGAGAGAATCGGCCCGACGCGAGAGTTCAGCCGCAGGTGGAAATCCCAGTTCTGCCAGTGAATCGTGTCGCCGGTAATGGTGTAGTTTTTGCCTTCCGGCTCGGTGATATCCAGCGGTTTAACGGCGGCAGCTACGCGGTCGCGGCCATCATAAGGGCGCGACTCCATCGGCACCGGGATCACCGGACCTTCTTCAATTTTGATGATTTTCTTCTGCTCAAGATCCACCACCGCGACCAGGTTTTCGATCGGGTGCGCCCAGTAGTTGCCGTCGCCGGTATCCAGATAGCTCACCACTTTCAGCAGGCGTGAATCCTGCTTCAGACCATCTTTGCCGTCAAAGTAACCGACGGTCAGCGGCGTGGTGATGACTTTTTTGGTGTCGGTGATGCCGTGTTTTTTGAGTACTGCGGCGAATTCGTCACTGGCGTTAATAATGTTCTGCACGCTGACGAAATCATCCAGCAGGACCATGCCGTGGGCGTCTTTAATTGGCTGCCAGGAGATGATTTTCTTATTCTGTAAATCCACCACGCTTTCGATGACGTGTTTGCCATCGAGCATCACCACGTCAGCGGTGCGCGGCGCATCAACCGCGGTTCCTTTAAGCGCGAAGGCCCACACCGCCGCTTTATCCGGCTCGTGCAGCGAGATTTCGGTAAAACGGGTGTTGGGGCGGAATTGCGGCGAGGCTTTGACAATCGTCACCGCTTCGCTGATTTCTGCCGCGGATAACGAGTTGAGCGGATGCGGGCGTTTCTCGACCTGGAAGGTCTGATCAAGACCGGACTGGAAGACATCGTTGATAAAGGTATCGGAGACCCACGCCTTACCGTCTTTCATCACCACCGGAACCTGTAAATCCAGCGACTTGCCGTTGACGATGGCCGTTTTGGCGCCGGGCTTCACTTTGACGTAGGCGCCATCCTTCATCAGGGTAAACATCTGGGCATAATCATCCCACTGCACGTCGGCGCCAAACGCCTGCAGCGTTTTATCCATCGGGACCATATGCGCTTCGTCGCCGTGCGCGAACACCGGTGATTGCCAGGCACAAAACAGCGCAACGGCCAGAGCTAAGGCTGTTTTACGCGGGGAACGAATTGAGTTATTTGCCATTGTGACCTCATCTTATATTTATATTCCCGTCATGCTTTGGGTTGCATCTACGGTGACCACGCGTCCCTGCTGACTGTCTGCAACGCCAATGATTCCGGCGAGTTGTGTTGTCGCTTGCCGCTGCGAAATGCCGGCTTTACTCGCTTTAACCTACCAGCGGTTGGCCGGTTGGCGTTTGTTTGCTCTTGCCAGGTTGTTTGTCAGATTTGCCAGTTATGCCCGGAACAGGCCGGGCGGGGCACAAAAAATGCCTCCGCAGAGGCATCGGAAACCGACCCTGCACGTCCGGCGTTAGCCGGCGCGGCAGGGGACGGACAGGCATTGGTTAATCCGCAAAGTCGCCGTGCTGACGGGCCACCAGCGTCAGGATGGAATAGAGCGCCACCGGCTGCTGGTGCTGGTTGAATATCTCTACCGCCCACTCCACCACCCCGGTGGCTTTCTCCTCGGCGCTACGCTGGCGCTTCACCGTTTTACGTTTGCAGGTCAGGCGAACCTGAATGGTATCGCCCGGCTTCACCGGTTCGATAAAGCGCAGGTTTTCCATGCCATAGTTAGCGATGACCGGCCCGACGCCGGCATCGACAAACAGCCCGGCTGCCGCGGAGATCAGGAAGTAACCGTGGACCACGCGCTCGCCGAAAATGGAGTCCGCGGCGGCAATCTTGTCCATGTGGGCATAGAAGTGATCGCCGCTGAGGCAGGCAAAATTGACGATATCCGCTTCGGTCAGCGTGCGGCGCGGCGTCAGCAGGCTATCGCCAGGCTGGATCTCTTCAAAATATTTACGGAACGGATGAATGCGGTCCTCGCTGACTTCGGCGCCGCGAACCCACTGCTGACCGATGGCGGCCAGCATCGTCGGGCTGCCCTGAATCGCGGTGCGCTGCATATAGTGTTTTACCGCGCGCAAACCGCCGAGTTCTTCGCCGCCGCCGGCCCGACCCGGCCCGCCATGCACCAGCTGCGGCAGCGGCGATCCGTGACCGGTGGACTCGACGGAAGAGGTCTGGTTGAGGATCTGAATACGGCCATGTGAACGAGCGGCGCCGAGGATAAATTCACGCGCCAGCTCGCCGCTGGCGGTTACCAGCGTGCCGACCAGACTCCCTTCACCGGCGCGCGCCAGCGACAGCGCGTGCTCGCGATGCTGATACGGCATCAGGGTGGCAACCGGACCGAAGGCTTCGATGGCATGCACCGCCGGTGTTTCATCCGGCTGCGGGCAGAACAGCAGCGTCGGCGGAAAGAAGGCGCCGGCGGCGTTAAGATCGGCCTGGCCGCCGAGCAGAACCTCGCATCCGGCCTGAATCAGCGCGTTGACGTTGTCCTGTACATCCTGGCGCTGATCCTCGCTGACCAGCGCGCCCATTTTTACCCCTTCTTGCGCCGGGTCGCCGACGGTCACTTTTTGCAGACGGGCAATCAGCGCTTCGCTGACCGCATGAACCTGGGCCTGCGGAACGATGATGCGGCGGATAGCGGTACATTTCTGCCCGGCTTTGGTCGTCATCTCGCGCACCACTTCGCGGATAAACAGGGCAAATTCCGGCTGTTCGGGAGTGATGTCCTCTCCGAGTACGCAGCAGTTCAGCGAATCGGCCTCCATGGTGAAGGGGATCGATTTCGCCACCAGGTTAGGGTGAACGCGTAGCTGCTGGCCGGTATGGGCGGAGCCGGTAAAGGTCACCACATCCTGGCTATCCAGATGATCGAGCAGATCGCCCGCGCCGCCGCAAATCAGGCTGATGGCCCCGTCCGGTAGCAGCCCGCTCTCGACGATGGATTTGACCATCGCCTGAGTCAGCTGGGCGGTGGCGGTGGCCGGCTTGATAATGGCCGGCATGCCGGCAAGCCAGGTTGGCGCCAGCTTTTCCAGCATGCCCCAGCAGGGGAAGTTAAAGGCGTTGATATGCACCGCGACGCCGGATTTTGAAGTCAGAACGTGGCGGGCGGCAAAGCCTCCCTGTTTCGACAGCGGGATCAGTTCATCTTCCGGCCACAGCGTATCGTCCGGCAGCTCGCGACTGCCGAGGCTGGCGTAGGTGAACAGCGTGCCGATCCCACCTTCAATATCGACCCAGCTATCGGCGCGGGTCGCCCCGGTTTGCGCTGAAATTGCATAAAACGCATCTTTTTCTGCCAGCAGGTGTTTCGCCACCGCTTTCAGCATCGCGCTGCGTTCGATAAAGGTCATGGCCTGTAACGCCTTAGCGCCGCGGTCGATGGCAAAACGGCGCGCCTGTGCCATATCCAGCCCTTCGCTGGTGACTTCCCATAATGTCTCACCGCTGATGGCGTGGCGAATCGGGCGGGCGCGACCCCGTCCGCTCTGCCAGACGCCGGATAAATAGCTGGCTAACTGCTGCATGGCGAATCTCCAATATGTTACGTGAAATCTTTATAAATAGTTATTTTATGAATCATGAAATGCAAGCGACTATTTAATAATTTATTAACATTGTGATCGTGGACGCGTCGTGTCTCGCCGCGGATGGCCTGTGTTGTCGCGGTCGCAAGGCGATTTTTTGTAGTCATCATCACAAAAAACACAAACAAAATTTGTGGTTTTATTTAACCTGAGTGTAACTTTTATAAAACAAAGTGATTCACAAATACGCATTTGTTGAATTTATTGGAATCATAAAGGTGATGACGTGACAGAAGAACAACGCTTTGACCAGCGTATCGCGCAGGATACGGCCATCGAACCGCAGGACTGGATGCCGGATGCCTACCGCAAGACGCTGATCCGTCAGATTGGCCAGCACGCGCACTCGGAAATTGTCGGCATGCTGCCGGAAGGCAACTGGATTACCCGCGCGCCGACGCTGCGCCGGAAGGCAATTCTGCTGGCGAAGGTGCAGGATGAGGCCGGACACGGCCTGTATCTGTATAGCGCGGCGGAGACGCTCGGCTGCGCCCGGGAAGATCTGTATCAGAAGATGCTCGACGGGCAGATGAAATACTCCTCGATCTTTAACTATCCGACGCTGAGCTGGGCTGATATCGGCGTGATTGGCTGGCTGGTCGACGGCGCCGCTATCGTCAACCAGGTGGCGCTGTGCCGCACATCTTACGGCCCCTATGCCCGGGCGATGGTCAAAATCTGCAAAGAGGAGAGCTTTCACCAGCGTCAGGGGTTCGAAGCCTGCATGGCGCTGGCCGAAGGCAGCGAAGCCCAGCGTCAGATGTTGCAGGATGCGATTAACCGCTTCTGGTGGCCGGCCCTGATGATGTTTGGCCCGAGCGACGATAACTCGCCGAACAGCGCGCGCAGTATGGCGTGGAAAATCAAACTGCACTCCAACGACGAACTGCGTCAGCGCTTTGTCGATAACACCGTACCGCAGGTCGCGATCCTCGGCATGACCGTGCCGGACGCCGATTTGCAGCTGGATGAAACGACCGGGCACTACCGTTTTGGCGCAATCAACTGGCAGGAACTGAATGAAGTGATTAACGGGCGCGGCATTTGTAACCACGAACGCCTGGCCGCCAAGCGTAAAGCCTGGGAAGAGGGGGCATGGGTGCGGGAAGCCGCGCTGGCGCATGCGCAAAAACAACACGCCCGCGACGCGGCATAAGGAGAAGCATGATGAGCAACGTTTACTGGCCGTTATATGAAGTATTTGTTCGCAGCAAGCAGGGGTTATCCCATCGTCACGTCGGCAGTCTGCATGCCGCCGATGACCAGATGGCGTTAGAAAATGCCCGCGATGTCTACACCCGTCGCAGCGAAGGCTGCTCCCTGTGGGTGGTGAAAGCCAGCCAGATCGTCGCATCCCAGCCGGAAGAACGCGGCGAGTTTTTTGATCCGGCGGAGAGCAAAGTCTATCGCCATCCGACTTTCTACAGCGTGCCTGACGGCATGGAACATATGTGAGGCAACGATGAACAACCTGAATCCCGTTGCAACCTATGCGCTACGTCTCGGCGATAACGGCCTGGTGCTGGCCCAGCGCTTAGGCGCGTGGTGCGGCCATGCCCCGGAGCTGGAAATTGACCTCGCGCTGGCCAATATCGGCCTCGATCTGCTGGGTCAGGCGCGCAACTTCCTCAGCTATGCGGCTGAGCTGGCGGGGAGCGGCGATGAAGATACCCTGGCCTACGGTCGGGATGAACGTCAGTACGGCAATCTCCTGCTGGTGGAACAGCCGAACGGCAACTTTGCCGACACCATCGCCCGTCAGTTCTTTATCGATGCCTGGCACGTGGCGCTGTTTACCCGGCTGGTTAACAGTCGTGATGCGCAAATTGCCGCCATCGCCGCCAAGGGGCTTAAAGAAGTGCGCTACCACCTGCGCTTCAGCCGCGGCTGGCTGGAGCGTCTGGGCAACGGCACCGAGGTGTCGGCGCAGAAAATGCAGCAGGCGGTCGATGGTCTGTGGCGCTTTACCGGGGAGCTGTTCCTCGCCGACGCGCTGGAGCTTGCCCTTGTCGAGCAGGGTATCGCCGTTGACCCCCGCGACCTGCAGGCGGAGTGGCAGAGTACGGTTCACACCGCGCTGCTTGACGCCGGGCTGCAGATCCCGCAAGAGGCGGCGTTTCGCCACGGCGGTAAACAGGGACTGCACAGTGAACATCTCGGGCCGTTGCTGGCGGAAATGCAGTATCTGCAACGCGCTTATCCCGGTCAGCAGTGGTAACAGGAGGTGGCTATGCAACGTCTCGCCGATATCGCACCCGCAGAAGTCCATGCTATCTGGGCGCTGTTAAGTGAGATCCCCGATCCGGAAGTGCCGGTGCTGACCATTACCGATCTTGGCATGGTGCGCAGCGTTGCGCCACATGGCGAAGGCTGGGTGATTGGCTTTACGCCGACCTACTCGGGCTGCCCGGCGACCGAGCATCTGCTGGGGGAGATTCGCGCGACGATGGCTCGCCACGGCTATACGCCGGTGCATGTTGTCCTGCAGCTTGACCCGCCGTGGACCACCGACTGGATGAACCAGGATGCCCGCGAGCGTCTGCGCCAGTACGGCATCAGCCCGCCGCAGGGGCACGCCTGCCATGCCGGTCTTCCGCAGGAGGTGGTATGCCCGCGCTGCGGCAGCGTTCACACCACGCCGATCAGTGAATTCGGTTCGACGGCCTGTAAAGCGCTTTATCGCTGCGACAGCTGCCGTGAACCCTTTGATTACTTTAAATGTATTTGAGGTTGCCATGACGACGTTTCATTCGCTTACCGTCGCGAAAGTGGAGCCGGAAACCCGCGATGCGGTAACCATTACCTTTGCGATTCCCGACGCGCTACAGGCGGAGTATGCCTTCCGCCCGGGCCAGCACCTGACCGTGAAAGCCCGCCTCGGCGGGGAAGAGCTTCGCCGCTGCTACTCCATCTGTCGCAGCCGCTCGCCGGCAGAAATCAGCGTGGCGGTCAAAGCCATCGACGGCGGGCGTTTCTCCCGCTATGCGCAGAGCGATATCTGCCAGGGGATGGTGCTGGACGTGATGGTGCCGCAGGGGCACTTCGGCTACCAGCCGCAGGCCGGGCGCGAGGCTGACTATCTGGCGATTGCCGCCGGATCCGGTATCACGCCGATGATGGCGATTATTGGCGCCACGCTGGCCACCGAAGCGAATAGTCGCTTCACCCTGATTTATGGCAACCGCAGCAGCAGCAGCATGATGTTCCGTCAGGCGCTGGCGGATTTAAAAGACCGCTACCCGCAGCGGCTGCAGGTGGTGCATCTGTTCAGCCAGGAGTCGATGGACAGCGATTTGCTGCAGGGGCGCATTGATGGCGAAAAACTGCACGCGCTCTCCGCCAGACTGCTCGATTTTAGCCGCTTCGACGAGGCCTTTATTTGTGGTCCGGCGGTGATGATGGATGAAGCCGAAACGGCGCTGCGCGAGCTGGGGATGGCGGAAAACCGGATTCATCTCGAGCGCTTTAATACGCCCCGAAGCAGCGTTAAACGCGCCACCGGCGTGCAGACTGAAGGCCGCACCGTCACGATTCGTCAGGACGGCCGCGATCGGCAGATTGCCCTCACCGCGGAAGATGACAGCATTCTGGATGCGGCGCTGCGCCAGGGGGCGGATTTGCCCTTCGCCTGTAAAGGCGGCGTCTGCGCCACCTGCAAATGTAAAGTGCTGCGCGGTGAAGTGGCGATGGCGGCCAACTACAGCCTGGAAGCGGACGAACTGGCTGCCGGATATGTCCTGAGCTGCCAGGCGCTGCCGACCAGCGGCGATGTGGTGGTGGACTTTGACGCAAGGGGAATGGCATGAGCGATCTGCTGATAACCCGTCACCAGCGGGTCCTGCTGCTGACCCTCAATCGCCCGCAGGCGCGAAATGCCTTGAATAACGCGCTGCTGACGCAGATTGCCGACGCCCTGGACGCGGCGGCGTCTGATCCGGATATCCGTGCCTGCGTGATCGGCGGCAACCGCCGTTTCTTTGCCGCCGGCGCCGACCTGAACGAAATGGCGGAAAAAGACCTGCCTGCCACGATGGATGATATTCGCCCACGTCTGTGGGCGCGGATTGATGCTTTTCCGAAGCCGCTGATCGCCGCTGTCAACGGCTACGCCCTTGGCGCGGGCTGCGAGCTGGCGCTGCTCTGCGACCTGGTGGTGGCGGGCGATAACGCGCGCTTCGGCCTGCCGGAAATCACTCTCGGTATTATGCCCGGCGCCGGAGGCACCCAGCGTCTGATCCGCTGCGTAGGGAAAGCGCTGGCCAGCCGGATGGTGCTGAGCGGTGAAAGTATTGATGCGCAGCGGGCGCAACAGGCCGGTCTGGTGAGCGAGATCGCCCCGGCGCTGTTGACCGACGAATATGCCCTGAAGCTGGCGGCGACCATCGCCGGCCATTCGCCGCTGGCGCTGCGTGCGGCGAAACAGTCGCTGCGCCAGGCGCAGGAAGTGAGCCTTCAGGCCGGTCTTCAACAGGAACGCCAGCTGTTTACGCTGCTGAGCGCCACCGACGATCGCCGCGAAGGTATTGCCGCCTTCTTACAAAAACGAACCCCGGAATTTAAAGGACGCTAATCGTGGACGCTTTTATTCTCAGCGAAGTAGAACAGGGTGTGATGACGATTACCCTTAACCGCCCGGATCGTCTTAACAGCTTTAACGACCTTATGCATCAGCAGCTGACGGCCTGTCTGACTCAGGCCGAGCGCGATGAGAACGTGCGCTGTCTGCTGATTACCGGTGCCGGCCGCGGTTTTTGCGCCGGCCAGGATTTAAATGATCGAAACGTCGACCCCAGCGGCCCGGCGCCGGATCTGGGCCTGTCCGTTGAGCGTTTCTATAACCCGCTGGTGCGCCGTCTGGCGGCGCTGCCGAAGCCGGTCATTGCCGCGGTGAACGGCGTGGCGGCAGGCGCGGGCGCCACCCTCGCGCTGGGCTGCGATATTGTCCTCGCCGCGCGGTCGGCGAATTTTGTGATGGCCTTCAGCAAGCTGGGGCTGGTCCCCGACTGCGGCGGTAGCTGGTTCCTGCCGCGGGTGGCCGGGCGCGCCCGGGCAATGGGGCTGGCGCTGCTGGGTGAGAAGCTCAGCGCCGAACAGGCCGCTCAGTGGGGGATGATCTGGCAACTGGTGGAGGACGCCGAACTGGCCGATACCAGTCGTCAGCTGGCCCGCCATCTGGCGACGCAGCCGACCTTCGGTCTGGGGCTTATCAAAAAAGCGCTCCAGGCCTCGGAGACCAACGGCCTCGATGCGCAGCTGGATCTTGAGCGCGATTATCAGCGTCTGGCCGGACGCAGCGATGACTATCGGGAAGGCGTCAGTGCCTTCCTGGCGAAGCGTCCTCCACAGTTCAGCGGGAAATAGACCATGAGCCAAACACTGCAAACCGTCGCCGTGATCGGCGCGGGCACCATGGGGGCCGGCATTGCGGAAGTGGCCGCTGCGGCCGGACATCCGGTTCTGCTCTACGATATCGCCGTCGAGGCGCTGACCCGCGCCGTGGAAGGTATTCGTCAGCGTCTGGCCGCCCGCGTGGCGCGCGGCAAGCTGACGGCGGATCAGGCAGATGCGCTTGTCGCCCGCCTTGTGCCGGTCACCGAGTTAGCCGCGCTGTCCGACGCCTGGCTGGTGATTGAAGCGGCGTCAGAGCGCCCGGATGTCAAAAAAGCGCTTTTCAACCAGCTGGCGGCGATCTGCTCCCCGTCAACGCTGCTGACCAGCAATACCTCATCGATCTCGATTACCGCCATTGCCGCCGATGTCAGGCACCCTGAGCGGGTGGCCGGGCTGCACTTCTTTAACCCCGCGCCGGTGATGAAACTGGTCGAGGTGGTGAGCGGCCTGGCGACATCGCCGGAAGTGGTTGAACAGCTGTGCCGGTGCGTGACGGCATGGGGAAAACAGCCGGTACGCTGCCGTTCGACGCCGGGGTTTATCGTTAACCGCGTGGCGCGGCCGTTCTATGCCGAAGCGTGGCGGGCGCTGGAGGAGCAGGTGGCTCCCCCGGCGGTGATTGATGCCGCGCTGCGCGACGGCGGCGGTTTCCCGATGGGGCCGCTGGCGTTGACCGACCTGATTGGTCAGGACGTCAACTTCGCCGTGACCTGTTCGGTCTTTAACGCGTTCTGGCAGGACCGACGTTTTCTGCCGTCGCTGGTACAGCAGGAGCTGGCGCTGGCCGGGCGTTTAGGCAAGAAGAGTGGACAGGGCGTCTATCGCTGGCCTATTGAGAGCGCATCGGTGCCGGCGCTGGCCGCCGTGGCTGAGACTCGCGGGGCCAAAACCGTCTGCACGACAGGTGACAGTGTCACCGGAAGGGTGGCGATCGCGCTGGACGATGTGCGACTGCTGGAAACGGAAGGTGAAACCGCCCAGGCGCTGAGCGTGCGGTATGGCTGTCCGGTAGTGGTGTATGACTATTGCGCGGGTGACACCGTGGTTCTGGCAACGGCGGCGACGAACCCGGCGTCGGCGACCGACAAAGCGGTGCGCTATTTCCAGCAGCAGGGCAAGAAAGTGCTGCTGATTGCCGATTATCCTGGTCTGCTGGTCTGGCGTACCCTCGCCATGCTGATTAATGAAGCCCTCGACGCGGTGCAAAAAGGGGTCGCCAGCCCGGAAGATATCGATACCGCGATGCGCCTGGGCGTCAACTATCCGCATGGCCCGCTGGCGTGGGGCGAATCTCTGGGCTGGCAGCGCGTGCTGCGCCTGCTGGAGAACCTGCAACAGCACTATGGCGAAGAGCGTTATCGCCCCGGTTCCTTACTGCGCCAGAAGGCGCTTGTGGAGAAGCGTAATGAGCAATGAGGCCTGGCGCAACGCGCGCGCGATGTACGAAAAAGATACCTGCGCCAGAACCCTGGGCATCGAGATTATTGAAATGGATGACGGCTATGCGCAGATGAGCATGACCGTCTCGTCAGCCATGCTTAACGGCCATCAGACCTGTCACGGCGGGCAACTGTTTTCGCTGGCCGACACCGCATTTGCCTATGCCTGTAACAGCCAGGGGCTGGCGGCGGTGGCTTCTGCCGCCAGTATCGACTTCCTGCGTCCGGCCTTTGCCGGCGACCGGCTGGTCGCCACGGCACGGGTGAAGCAGCAGGGGAAACTGACCGGCGTCTACGACATTGAAATCGTTAATCAACAACAAAAGATTGTGGCCCTGTTTCGCGGCAAATCGCACCGCATCGGCGGCACAATTACGGGAGAAGTCTGATGCGTGACGCCTTTATCTGTGATGGGATTCGTACGCCGATTGGTCGTTACGGCGGGGCGCTGGCCAGCGTCCGCGCCGATGATTTAGCCGCCATTCCGCTGCGAGAGTTGCTGAGCCGTAATCCGGGTCTCGATCCATCGGCTATCGATGATGTGATTTTCGGCTGCGCGAACCAGGCCGGGGAAGATAACCGCAACGTGGCGCATATGGCGACGCTGTTGGCGGGCTACCCGCAGAGCGTCTCCGGCACCACCATCAACCGGCTGTGTGGTTCCGGCCTGGATGCGGTCGGCTTTGCCGCACGCGCCATCAAAGCCGGGGATGCGGATCTGATGATTGCCGGCGGCGTGGAATCGATGTCGCGGGCGCCGTTTGTGATGGGCAAAGCCAGCGCGCCGTTCCAGCGTCAGGCCGAGCTGTTTGATACCACCATCGGCTGGCGTTTTGTGAACCCGCTCATGCAGCAGCAATTTGGCACTGACAGTATGCCGGAAACGGCAGAGAATGTAGCTGAGTTGTTAAATATCAGCCGGGCCGATCAGGATACCTTCGCTTTTCGCAGCCAGCAGCTGACGGCGAAAGCGCAGCGGGCGGGGATTCTGGCGCAGGAAATCGTGCCGGTACAGATTATTGGCAAGAAAGGGGCGGTGAGCGCGGTTCGCGAGGATGAACACCCGCGTGCCGAGACCACCCTTGAACAGCTGGCGGGATTAAAAACGCCCTTTCGCAAAGGCGGCGTGGTCACCGCCGGAAACGCCTCCGGGGTGAACGATGGCGCCGCTGCGCTGATTATCGCCAGCGAACAGCAGGCGCGGGCGCAGGGGTTAACCCCACGCGCACGAATTGTAGCGATGGCGACCGCGGGCGTGGAGCCAAAGTTTATGGGGCTGGGGCCGGTGCCGGCGGTACGCAAAGTGCTGGAGCGCGCCGGACTGAATATTAACGATATGGATGTTATCGAACTGAACGAAGCCTTTGCTGCACAGGCCCTGGGCGTCCTCAGGCAGCTGGGTCTGGCGGACGATGCTGAGCATGTTAACCCTAACGGCGGGGCTATCGCCTTAGGTCATCCATTGGGCATGAGCGGCGCGCGGCTGGCATTGAGCGCCAGCCTGGAGCTGCAGCGACGGAACGGGCGCTATGCGCTGTGTACGATGTGTATTGGCGTGGGTCAGGGCATTGCCATGATCCTTGAGCGAGTGTGAGCGACTTTACCTGCGAGTACCCTAAAATGATAACTAATACAAAATTAGATCCGATTGAAACTGCTTCTCGTGACGAATTACACGCTTTGCAAACCCAGCGCCTGAAATGGACGCTGAAACATGCCTATGACAATGTGCCGATGTACCGGCGTAAATTTGATGCGGCGGGCGTCCATCCTGACGATTTTCGCGAACTGAGCGACCTGAGCAAGTTCCCGTGTACCACCAAACAGGATCTGCGCGATAACTATCCGTTTGATACCTTTGCGGTACCGATGGAACAAATTGTGCGTATTCATGCCTCTTCCGGTACCACCGGCAAACCGACGGTGGTGGGCTATACGCAAAATGATATCGACACCTGGGCCAACATCGTTGCCCGTTCGCTGCGCGCCGCCGGCGGTACGGCAAAAGATAAAATTCATGTCGCCTACGGCTACGGGCTGTTCACCGGCGGTCTTGGCGCCCACTACGGCGCAGAGCGCCTGGGGGCCACGGTGATCCCGATGTCCGGCGGCCAGACGGAAAAGCAGGCGCAGCTGATCCGCGATTTTCAGCCGGACATGATCATGGTGACACCGTCCTACTGCCTGAATCTGATTGAAGAGCTGGAACGCCAGATGGGCGGCGACGCCAGCGGCTGCTCGCTGCGGGTCGGCGTCTTCGGCGCCGAGCCGTGGACGCTGGCGATGCGGGGAGAGATTGAGCGTCGCCTGGGGATCTCCGCGCTGGATATTTACGGCTTGTCGGAAGTGATGGGGCCGGGGGTGGCGATGGAGTGTCTGGAAACCGCCGACGGCCCGACTATCTGGGAAGATCACTTCTTCCCGGAAGTGGTTAACCCCAACGACGGTACGCCGCTGGCGGATGGCGAACACGGCGAGCTGCTGTTTACCACGCTGACCAAAGAGGCGCTGCCGGTGATTCGTTACCGTACCCGCGATCTGACCCGTCTGCTGCCGGGCACCGCACGCACCATGCGCCGGATGGATCGCATCAGCGGGCGCAGCGACGATATGCTGATTATTCGCGGGGTAAACGTCTTCCCGTCGCAGCTGGAAGAGGAGATCCTTAAAGTCGAGCATCTGTCGCCGCACTATCAGCTGGAAGTCAATCGTCGCGGCCATCTTGATTCACTTTCTGTTCGCGTCGAGCTGAAAGAGAGCAGCTTATCGTTGAGTCATGAACAGCGCTGCCAGATCTGCCATCAGCTGCGCCACCGTATTAAGTCGATGGTCGGGATTTCGACGGATATTAGCATCGTCAACTGCGGCAGTATCCCTCGTTCGGAAGGTAAGGCCTGCCGCGTCTCCGACCTGCGCAAAATCGTCGCCAACGGTTAAGCCGCGACGTCCCGGCGGCGGCTTGCGCCCGACCCGGGATCCAGACCCGATCCCCGGTTAGCCTGCGCTACCGGGGATTTTCCTGTGCTATGATTCAGAAAGGACAACAATAACAACAGAATGAATCAAATGAGTAAACTCGATACTTTTATTCAACAGGCGGTCGAAGCGATGCCTGTCAGCGGCACTTCGCTGATTGCCTCGCTGTACGGAGATTCATTGCTACAACGCGGTGGTGAAGTGTGGCTCGGCAGCGTGGCCGCGCTGCTGGAAGGGCTGGGTTTTGGCGAACGGTTCGTGCGCACGGCGCTGTTCCGGCTGAACAAAGAGGAGTGGCTGGATGTGGTGCGCATCGGCCGACGCAGTTTCTATCGTCTGAGCGACAAAGGGCTGCGCCTGACGCGCCGGGCGGAGCATAAAATCTACCGCGCCAGCGCGCCGGAATGGGACGGGACCTGGCTGCTGCTGCTGTCGGAAGGGCTGGAGAAAAATCAGCTGGCGGAAGTGAAAAAGCAGCTGCTGTGGCAAGGCTTTGGCGCTCTGGCACCGAGTCTGCTCGCCTCGCCGTCGCAAAAAATGGCGGATGTTCAGTCGCTGCTGCACGAAGCGGGCGTGGCGGAAAACGTGATCTGTTTTGAAGCCCATTCGCCATTGGCGCTCTCCCAGGCGGCGCTGCGCGCCCGGGTTGAAGAGTGCTGGCATTTGACCGAGCAGAACACGATGTACGACACCTTCATTGCTCTGTTTCGCCCGCTGCTACCGCTATTGCGCGATGCGGATGCCGACGAATTAACGCCGCAACGTTGCTTTCAGATCCAGCTGCTGCTGATCCATTTCTATCGTCGCGTGGTGCTCAAAGATCCGCTGTTACCGGAGGAGCTCCTGCCTGCGCACTGGGCCGGCCAAACCGCGCGCCAGCTGTGCATCAATATTTACCAGCGGGTGGCACCGGGCGCGCTGACCTTCGTCGGCGAAAAAGGGGAAAGCTCGGTGGGGGAACTGCCTGCACCGGGGCCGCTCTATTATCAGCGTTTTGGCGGTTTGCCAGGCGCCTAAGGAGGCTTGATGCCGATTTATCAGATTGACGGTATGACCCCCGTTGTACCGGATGAAAGCTATGTGCATCCCACGGCGGTGCTGATTGGCGACGTGATCCTCGGGAAAGGCGTCTACGTCGGCCCTAACGCCAGCCTGCGCGGTGATTTCGGGCGCATCGTGGTGAAAGATGGCGCCAACATTCAGGATAACTGCGTGATGCACGGCTTTCCCGGCCAGGATACGGTGGTCGAAGAGGACGGGCATATCGGTCACGGGGCGATCCTTCACGGCTGCGTTATCGGCCGCAACGCGCTGGTGGGGATGAGCGCGGTGATTATCGACGGCGCAACGATTGGCGAAAACAGCATCGTCGGCGCCTCGGCGTTCGTTAAGGCTAAAGCCGAGATGCCGGCCAACCATCTGATCGTCGGCAGCCCGGCGAAGGCCATTCGCACCCTGAGCGAACAGGAGATCGCGTGGAAAAAGCAGGGGACGCGGGAGTATCAGGCGCTGGTCGAGCGCTGCCAGCAAACGCTGCATCAGGTAGAGCCGCTGAAAGAGGTGGAGCCGCAGAGAAAGCGGCTGGAGTTTGATGAAAGCCTGCGGCCGAAATCATCATCCTGAACCAGAGCCCCTGGCTTCGAGGGCCTAATATGTACACCTGAGCGTGTACATGGTACCTATCGATGATTTTTCACATGTTGTCAGGTCAGGCCCGGAGGTCGGAGACAGCTGGCCGCAGGCCGTGAGCGCTATCGTATACGTTGGAGGATTTACAGGCAGAATGGGCTGCTGATTTTACGAGGCGTCTCGTAAGGTGGGTGACGGGGAGAAGAAACTCCCACCGGGCGGTGGGAGTGACAATCTAAATTACGCTGCAACCACGCTATCGATGGCCGCTTTGGCATCGGACTGCGCTTTGGCCGCGACTTCCGGACCGTAAGCAATGCCTTCTGCGAAGACAAAGTTCACATCGGTGATACCGATGAAGCCGAGGAAGGTAGACAGGTACGGCGTCACCAGATCGGTCGGGGTATCTTTATGGATACCGCCACGGCTGGTCAGCACGACCGCACGTTTACCGGTAACCAGACCTTCTGGTCCTTTTTCGGTGTAGCGGAAGGTCACACCGGCGCGAGCCACCAGGTCGAAGTAGTTTTTCAGCTGAGTCGGGATGTTGAAGTTGTACATCGGCGCGGCGATAACAATCACGTCATTAGCCTGCAGTTCAGCGATCAGCTCGTCGGACAGCGCCAGCGCTTCCTGCTGACGCGGCGTCAGCGGCGCATCGCTCGGACGCAGAGCACCAACCAGTTCACCATCCAGTACCGGAATCGGATTGGCTGCCAGGTCACGCACGGTGATAACATCTTCAGCGTGCTGTTCACGCCATTGTTCAACAAAATAGTCGGACAGCTGACCGGATTGTGAGTACCCTGCCAGAATACTGGATTTCAGTACTAATACTTTGCTCATGGGTGTTTCCTTATATGAGGTTGACGGGTCGATGCCCTGGTGCTTGTTGACACTGTATTCACAATCATGCCACAGAGAAAGCGCAATAAATCGAACCCTGTATTCAATTTTTTTGAACAAGGCATGCGATTCGCAGATGTGGTAATATACAGCAATACATCAAAAGAGATTTTTCCCGGCAGTGCGCTGCCCGATAACGCTATGACAGAACAACAAAAGTTCACCTTCTCTCAGCTATTCCAACGGCTTGATGGCCTGATGCTGCGTGATAAGTCACGCTTTTCCCGTCGCCTGCATGGCGTGAAGAAGGTTAAAAATCCTGAAGCCCAGCAGGCCATTCTTCAGGAGATGGCGCAAGAGATCGAACAAGCTGCAGGGAGAGTCCTGCTGCGTGAAGCGTCGCGTCCGACGATTACTTACCCGGAAAATCTACCGGTCAGCCAGAAAAAAGATGAGATTTTGCAGGCGGTTCGCGACCATCAGGTGGTCATCGTGGCGGGGGAGACCGGCTCCGGTAAAACCACCCAGCTGCCGAAAATCTGCATGGAGCTGGGGCGCGGGGTGAAAGGGCTGATTGGCCATACGCAGCCGCGTCGTCTGGCGGCGCGCACCGTGGCCAACCGTATTGCCGAAGAGCTGCAAAGCGAGCCGGGCGGCTGCATCGGCTATAAGGTCCGTTTTAGCGACCACGTTAGCGATAACACCATGGTCAAGCTGATGACCGACGGTATTCTGCTGGCGGAAATCCAGCAGGATCGACTGTTGATGCAGTATGACACCATCATCATCGATGAAGCGCACGAACGTAGCCTCAACATCGACTTCCTGCTCGGCTATTTACGGGAGCTGCTGCCGCGTCGCCCGGACCTGAAAATTATCATTACTTCGGCAACCATCGACCCGGAACGATTTTCACGCCACTTTAACAACGCGCCGATTATCGAAGTATCCGGGCGAACTTACCCGGTGGAGGTGCGCTATCGGCCAATCGTTGAAGATGCCGACGACACCGAACGCGATCAGCTGCAGGCGATCTTCGATGCCGTTGATGAACTGGGACGTGAAAGTCCCGGCGATATCCTGATTTTTATGAGCGGAGAGCGCGAAATTCGCGATACCGCCGATGCGCTCAATAAGCTCAATCTGCGCCATACCGAAGTGCTACCGCTCTATGCGCGCTTATCGAACAGCGAGCAGAACCGCGTCTTCCAGTCGCACAGCGGGCGGCGGATTGTGCTGGCGACCAACGTCGCCGAAACCTCGCTGACGGTGCCGGGCATTAAGTATGTTATCGATCCGGGCACCGCGCGCATCAGCCGCTACAGCTACCGGACCAAGGTGCAGCGTCTGCCGATTGAGCCGGTCTCTCAGGCTTCTGCTAACCAGCGTAAAGGGCGCTGCGGCCGTGTTTCCGAAGGGATCTGTATTCGTCTCTATTCCGAAGACGATTTCCTCTCGCGCCCGGAATTTACCGACCCGGAAATTCTGCGTACTAACCTGGCGTCGGTGATTCTGCAAATGACCGCGCTGGGCCTCGGAGATATTGCCGCCTTCCCGTTCGTCGAAGCGCCGGATAAGCGCAATATCCAGGACGGCGTGCGTCTGCTTGAGGAGCTGGGGGCGATTACCACCGACGAGCAGCAGACCGCCTATAAGCTGACGCCGATGGGCCGTCAGCTCAGCCAGCTGCCGGTTGACCCGCGCCTGGCGCGGATGGTGCTGGAAGCGCAAAAACATGGCTGCGTGCGTGAAGCGATGATCATCACCTCGGCGCTGTCGATTCAGGACCCGCGCGAACGCCCGATGGATAAGCAGCAGGCCTCCGATGAGAAACATCGCCGCTTCCACGATAAAGAGTCCGACTTCCTGGCGTTTGTTAACCTGTGGAACTACCTTGGCGAGCAGCAAAAAGCGCTCTCCTCGAACCAGTTCCGTCGCCAGTGCCGTACCGATTTTCTCAACTATCTGCGGGTGCGCGAATGGCAGGATATCTACACCCAGCTGCGCCAGGTGGTGAAAGAGCTGGGGCTGCCGATTAACAGCGAGCCGGCGGAGTATCGCGAAATCCATACCGCGCTGCTGACCGGTCTGCTGTCGCACATCGGGATGAAAGATAACGATAAGCAGGAATTTACCGGCGCGCGTAATGCGCGTTTCTCTATCTTCCCGGGCTCCGGTCTGTTCAAGAAACCGCCGAAGTGGACGATGGTTGCCGAACTGGTGGAAACCAGCCGTCTGTGGGGACGGATTGCCGCGCGCATCGACCCGGAATGGATAGAGCCGGTGGCGCAGCACCTGCTGAAACGCTCATACAGCGAACCGCACTGGGAGCGGGCGCAGGGGGCGGTGATGGCGACGGAGAAAGTGACCGTTTACGGTCTGCCGATCGTCGCCGCCCGCAAAGTGAACTATAGCCAGATCGACCCGGCGTTGTGCCGCGAGCTGTTTATCCGCCACGCGCTGGTGGAGGGGGACTGGCAGACGCGTCACGCCTTCTTCCGCGACAACCTCAGGCTGCGCACGGAAATCGAAGAGCTGGAGCATAAATCGCGCCGCCGCGACATTCTGGTGGATGACGATACGCTGTTCGATTTCTACGACCAGCGTATCAGCCACGATGTGATCTCCGCGCGCCACTTCGATAAGTGGTGGAAAGCGGCCAGTCGCGAAACGCCGGATCTGCTCAACTTCGAAAAGAGTATGTTGATCAAAGAGGGGGCGGAACAGGTCAGTAAGCTTGACTATCCGAACTTCTGGCATCAGGGCAACCTCAAGCTGCGGTTGACCTATCAGTTTGAACCGGGCGCCGATGCTGACGGGGTGACGGTACATATTCCGCTGCCGTTGCTCAACCAGGTGGAAGAGGCCGGGTTCGAGTGGCAGATTCCCGGCCTGCGCCGCGAATTGATTATCGCGCTGATTAAATCGCTGCCGAAACCGGTGCGCCGTAATTTCGTGCCGGCGCCGAACTACGCCGAGGCGTTTTTAGGCCGCGCGACGCCGCTGGAGCTGCCGCTGCTCGATTCGCTGGAGCGCGAGCTGCGGCGGATGAGCGGCGTGACCATCGACCGCGAGGCCTGGCAGTGGGAACAGGTGCCCGATCATCTGAAAATCACCTTCCGGGTGGTGGATGACAAGAACAAAAAGCTGGCGGAAGGGCGTTCGCTGCAGGATTTAAAAGAGGCCTTGAAGGGCAAAGTGCAGGAGACGCTTTCTGCCGTTGCCGACGATGGCATTGAGCAGAGCGGGCTGCATATCTGGAGTTTCGGTCAGCTGCCGGAGAGCTACGAGCAAAAACGCGGCAACTATAAGGTGAAAGCCTGGCCGGCGCTGGTGGATGAACGCGACAGCGTGGCGATTAAGCTGTTTGATAATCCGCTGGAGCAGCAGCAGGCGATGTGGCAGGGGCTGCGCCGTCTGCTGCTGCTGAATATCCCGTCGCCGATTAAGTATCTGCACGAGAAACTGCCGAATAAAGCCAAGCTGGGGCTCTATTTTAACCCTTACGGCAAAGTGCTGGATCTGATTGATGACTGTATCTCCTGTGGCGTCGATAAACTTATCGATGAGGCGGGCGGCCCGGTGTGGCGCGAGGAGGATTTTGCCAGACTGCACGATAAGGTGCGCGCCGAACTGAATGAGACGGTGGTGGAGATAGCCAAACAGGTCGAACAGATTCTGACCGCGGTGTTTAACATCAATAAGCGGCTGAAAGGGCGCGTCGACATGAGCATGGCGCTGGGGCTGTCGGATATTAAGGCGCAGATGGGCGGGTTGGTCTATCGCGGCTTCGTGACCGGCAACGGTTTCCGCCGGCTGGGGGATACTCTGCGCTATCTGCAGGCGATTGAAAAACGGCTGGAGAAAATGGCCATCGATCCGCACCGCGACCGGGCGCAGATGCTTAAAGTGGAGAGTATCCAGCAGGCCTGGCAGCAGTGGCTGAATAAGCTGCCGCCGGGGCGTCGTGGGGATGCGGATGTGCAGGAGATTCGCTGGATGATTGAGGAGCTACGCGTCAGCTTCTTCGCCCAGCAGCTCGGAACGCCGTATCCCATCTCCGACAAGCGGGTGCTGCAGGCGATGGAGCAGATCGTCGCCTGATCGACCGGCTGATGGTCGTGTTTAGGGTGGTTTGGGCGAAGGCGTGTTTTCTTAGTTTGTTCTGTGAAATGTTCGGTGGAATGTTGCGTTCACTATCGGTTCCGTATATTTCTGTTTCCTGCGGCACAGGTGAACGGCCCAGGGCCGGTTTTGCCCGGCCCTGGGGACCCGGCATCCCGGCAAGAAAAATCGTCGCTGCGCGATACCTTCGTCTCCGCCGTCTGGCTTTTCGGGGACGGCAAGAGGTAACTTCCCTGTAAGGCTTGCCTCCGCCAGGTTATTCGTCCCATCCCTGGGACTCACCCCTTCGGGGCCGACGTCAGCGTCGTTCAAAAACGCTCCGGGCGTTTTTGTCCATGCTGGCGGCCCCGACCAGCCGCCTGCGCCTCAGCGATTTTTAGCCGGTCTAACCCCCTGCTGCATGTCCCGATGCCTCATGCCTGCATAGTCATTGCTGAAAATTCTTTCAGCAATAATATCGCAACCTAATCGAACCGCACAAAAGCTACCCGTTGACCCACGCCAGCGTAAACCCATCCCAGCCTTTGCTGCCTACCGTTTGCAGCGCCGTGACCGTCAGGCGCGGATCGCGGGCCATCATCTCGATAAAGCGTCGTACACCCTGCACGCGGTCGTCCTCGCTGCGCGGGTTCACCACCTCGCCGTCGCGCACCACGTTATCGCCGATAATCAATGTTCCTGGTCGGGAATAGCGCAAGGCCCAGCGCAAATAGTCGGGATTGCTGGGTTTATCGGCATCAATAAAAATCAGATCAAACGGCGGGCGATCGCCGAGGGATTCCAGGGTCTGCAGCGCCGGCCCCTCCCGTAGCGTGACCTGCTTATCGACCCCCGCCAGACGCAGATTTTCCCGCGCCACCGCGGCATGGCGCGAATCGGCCTCCAGGGTCAGCAGCTCGCCATCTCCCGGCAGCTCACGAGCCATCCAGATGGTGCTGTATCCGCCGAGCGTGCCGATTTCCAGCACCCGCTGCGCCCGCACCATGCGCACCAGCAGCGCCAGAAACTGTCCCTGATTAGCGGCAACGTCAAAAGCCGGCAGCCCGGCGCGCTGATTGTTCGCCAGCACCTGGCTGAGCAGCGGATCCTGGGGAATTAAAGCATCAATCAGATAACTGTCTACGGCAGACCATTGTTGTTGCATAAGCGATTTCCCGCGTTACGTCCCTGATGAGTCTGACCAGCCGCCTCCCAGCGACCGGTATAAATCCACCTGCGCCAGTAGCAGATTGTTTTTCACCTGCACAACGCTAATCTGCGTAGCGAACAGCGTGCGCTGGGCGTCCAGTACGTCAAGATAGGAGGAGTAGCCGTTGCGGTAGCGATTCTGCGCAATGCGCAAGGTTTCCTGCGCCACCTCTTGCTGGCTGAGGAGTTCGTTTAACTGCTCGCCATAGCGGGCGATGGCATCAAGACTGTCATTCACTTCCTGAAACGCGCCGCGCACCGTCTTCTCATAACCGTACAGCGCCTGGTTGCGTTGCGCCATCGACACATCCACCTGCGCATTGAGCGCCTGACGGTTGAGCAGCGGGGCGAGAATACTGCCGCCAAGGCTCCACAACCGCAGCGGGTTATCGAGCAGGTCCGGCAACGTCCGATCCTGCAGGCTACCGGTGGCGGTCAAATTGATCGACGGCAGGAGCTGCGCCTGCGAGGAGGCGAGGGTGGCATCGGCGGCAAGCAATTGCCGCTGGGCCTGAACAATATCCGGACGGCGGTTCAGCAGCGTGGAGGGCAGCTGGGACGGCAGCGCGAGCGGCGTCAGTCGGCTGAAATCCTGGCGCTGAATGCTGCCAGGGTTGCTGCCCGTCAGGACGCTCAGGGCGTTCTCCTGCTGAGCTATTTGATGCTGAAGCGGCGGGATCTGCGAACGGGTTGAACGCAGTTCAGAATCGGCCTGCATCAGCTCCAGGCGCGATGTATAGCCGGTCTCAAACTGACGTTTAGCCAGGTTGTACGCGTCCTGGCGCGATTTCAGCGTCTGCCGGGTGACCCGCAGCTGCTCATCCAGCGAAAGCAGCGTCAGATACCCCGCGGCCACCGAGGTGGCGACGGTGAGGTCGGCGGCCGCGGCGGCGGCTTTTTGCGCCTCCAGACTCGCCTGGGCGGCGCTGGCCGCGCTGCGGTTAGCGCCCCAGATATCCACATCATAGCTGGCGGTTAATCCGCCTTTGTAGACCGTGCTGTGCACGGGCAGGCCGGTTGCTGCGGACTGCGACCGCGCGCGGGTGCCGGTCAATGAGGCATCCAGCGATGGAAACAGGCTGCTATCGACGGCGTAGGCCCGGGCCTGATACTCATTGACGCGCTCGCGGGCGATCAGCACATCGCTGTTGTAGCGTAGCGCCTGGTCGACATAGCGATTGAGCTGGCTGTCGTGAAAGTGGCGCCACCACACCCCTTCCACCGGGCTGGCCGGGCCGACATCGGCACGCCAGGCGGCCGGGATCTGTAATGACGACCCGGCACGCTGAACGTCCGCCGATTGACAGCCGATCAGTACGAGGGCCAGCGCGAGAGTCAGCGGGCGGATCATGGCTGTGCTCCCTCGCGGGTATCAATGGTGACCTGCACCGACATTCCCGGGCGCAGTCGCGAACTGTTCTTCTGCCCGTCCTTCACCGCAATGCGCACCGGAATGCGCTGCGCGATTTTGACAAAGTTGCCGGTGGCGTTATCCGGGGAGATAGCGCTGAACTCAACGCCGGTCGCCGGCGAGATGCTTTGTACGGTACCGCTGAATGTTTCGCCGTTCAGCGCATCGACGGTAAAGGTGGCGGGCTGGCCGATACGAATTTGCGCCAGCTGGGTCTCTTTCAGGTTGGCGATCACCCAGTGCTGCGGCGGCACCAGCGAGGTTAAGTGGGTACCGGCGCTAACGTAGGCGCCGAGGCGCACGGATATCTGTCCGAGCTGACCGGCGGTGGGGGCGACAATGCGCGTGTTGTTCAGATCGATTTCCGCCAGCTCCAGCGCCGCGCTGGCGCTGGCGACGTCGGCTGCCAGCGCATCGCGGTTTACGATGGTTGATTGCAGATCCTGGCGCGACATTTCCAGCGTTGCTTTTGCCTGTTCAATATCGGCGGAACCCTGCGCCGCGCTGGCCCGGGCGGAATCGCGTTCGCGTATGGACAGTGAACCGTCGGCGGTCAAATCCTGCACGCGTTTTAAATCGGCCTGGTTTTTCTGGTTCTGCGCGCGGGCGTTTTGCAGCGCCGCTTCGTTGCGTTGAATGACCGCCTCGGCACTTTTACGCTGCTGCAGGTTATTTTTCAGCGCCGCCTCTTTCATCGCCAGCGTCGCCTGCGCCTGATGAACGCGCTGTTTGTAGATCCGGTCATCAATCTGGAACAGCACCTGGCCTGGCTTGACGTAGGCGAAATCCTGGACATTAACGGCAGTCACATAGCCGCTGACCTGCGGACTGATAAAGGTGGTCTGCCCGCGAACATAGGCGTTATCGGTAAATTGGCTGTGGCGGGTAAACGGCGGCAGCTGCCAGGCATACAAAATCACCAGCACGCCGATAAGACCGATGGCGGCGGCGGTAAAAATAGATACCACGCGGATATTATTGCGGGTGTTGGCCTGTTGCCTGGCCGCATCCTGCTGACTCATAACGACTCCAGAGAAAAATTATCAGTGTTATTTGCTGCCCGTCGCGCGTTGCAACGCGATACGGGCGGTAATACGCAGTCTTATCAATCGCCAGAACACCCAGATCAGCGTCCCGGCGGAAATCGCCGCGGTCAGAAGATAGGTGTCATTGTAGGCAAGAATATTGGCCTGCAGCGTCGAGGCGTTTTGCAGCAGCGTGCTGGCCTGGACGTTCAGCAGGGTACTGTCGCCGATCTGGCTTTGGTACAGCTGGCTGTATTGCTGCAGGCGCTCGGTAATTAACGGGTTCAGAGTGGTCAGCTGGTCGGCCAGCTGGCTGGAGTGGAACTTCTCCCGCCAGGTCTGGAAGGTCCCGAGAATAGCCGAACCCAGCAGGCCGCCGATATTCTGGCTCATCCCAAACAGCACCGAAAAACTCACCAGGTTGCGCGGGTCGGCAATGACCCCGCCGATCCCGGCGAGCATGGCCGGAGCGAGGAAAAAGGCGCTGCCGAAACCGAGTAAAAACTGGCTGAACATCAGCTGCTCCGGGCGAGTCAGGATGGTGGACTGACTGTCGAGCAGCGAGGCTAGCATGATGCAGGTCAGCGCGGTGGCGATCGGCCAGTAGAGCCGCTGCGGATTGAGGGTCAGACAGCTGGCGATAATCCCGCTGAGGATACCGGCGAAAATTGACCAGGCCAGCGTGCCCATCTGTTCGTTTTGCAGCCCCGCGTACTGTAGCCAGCCGATAACCCCGGTGTTTTGCTCCGCCAGCACAATGCGAATAAGCAGCATAATCAGCCCCAGACGCAGGATACTGCCGCTGGAGAGCCACTGCGTATTGAGCAGCGGGTTGCTTCGGTTGTGCTCAAAAACAATGGCCGAGACAATTAACACCACCGCGCCCGCCAGCGACCAGCCAATCCACGGGGCTTCAAACCACCAGTCGAGACGGCCCAGCGACAGGACGGCGCAGACCAGCGCCATGCCGGGCGCCAGCAACATGAAGGTAATGAAATCCTTTTTCTCGAACACCTTTTTCCGATCGCTGGGCGGCAGCTTCAGCACGATAACGCAGGCCAGGGATATGAGTGCCAGCCCCAGTTCGAAGAAGTAGAGTCCGCGCCATTCGTCAAGCTGTAACAGTTCGGTGGAGAACAGGCGGGCAATGGGGATCGCCAGCGAGGAGCCGGTAATGCCAATCGTCAACGCTTTCAGGCGGTGGCGAGCGGGCCACGCCTGCACCTGATAATAGATACCCAAAGAACTGAGGGCGGCCGCCACCATGCCGTGGGCGGCGCGAACCATCATCGCCGAGCTGAGATCGTTGACGAAGAGGTGGAAAAAGGTCACCAGCACGTAGAGCACCAGGAAGCCTTCGGTAAAGGCGCGCAGGCCGAACTGCTGGCGGAATTTCACCAGCAGCATGTTAATCGACACGTTGGTCATCACGTACACCGCGGGCAGCCAGGCGATCTCCGTGGACCACGCGGCAAATGTCCCCTGCAGGTTTTGCAGGTTGGCGGTCACCACCGCATTACCCAGCGCGCCGGTCAGGCACACCAGCAGCCCGACGATGCCATAGGCGATGCGTTTCGGAGGGCTGTGAATCGGCGTTGACGGCGAGCCGAGCAGCGCGGGTTTCTCGTGCGGCGCCCAGTCATGAGGGCGATAGGGATTACTCTCGCGGCGCGGCATTATTTTTTCTCCAGCTCGCGCAGCAGGGTTTCCAGTACCCGCTGAGTGCGCTCGCGCTCCTCGGCGGTGATGGAACTGAGGATCTCTTCGCGCAGGGCGTCCGCCACGGTTTTGACCTGGTGATAGACCTCAAGACCCTTTTCTGTGGCGACCAGCAGCCGTTTGCGTTTATCGCGCTCGGTGATAACGCGCTCGACCAGCCCCAGCCCGACAAGGCGATTGACCAGCGGAACGATGGTGGCGCTTTCCACGCCCAGCTCCTGGGCCAGCTCAATTTGCGACAGCGGGTCGGCGTTGCGGGCAATGGCCGCAACCGCGACCCAGCTGGCCTGACTCATACCGAGGTCTTTCAGGCGGCGATTGACCGCCAGCCGCCAGTGGTGGGCCGTGAGATACAACAGATGGGAAAAGGTAAGCTGCCGGTTATCCATAGTCTTCTTCGGATCAGTACATGACAAAATCATTAGAGCTCTAATGATTCTATTCCTGATGGAAAGCCAAATTCAAGGGCAGATGCTAAAAAGTTGTTAACGCTACGTGCGCTTAGCAGGGGGAATACCTGACACGCTGACGTGCAGGGGGGAAGAACGAACCGGGAAGGGCGCTACCGGTGGGATGGCCTGGCGTGGACAAAAAAAAGCCCGGGCGATAGCCCGGGCGGGGAGCGCTGCATCTTAGCCTGGGTAGATACCGCGATCTTTACGCGCCATCAGAATGCGTTCACAGGCGACGATATAGGCTGCGGTACGCAGAGAGCACTCTTTGTCTGCGGCCTTCTCGCAAACGTGAATGATCGCGTCAGTCATGATGCGGTCCATCTTGGCGTTGATCTCTTCTTCGCTCCAGAAGAAGCTCGCCATATCCTGGACCCATTCAAAGTAGCTGACGGTCACGCCGCCGGCGTTACAGATAACGTCAGGCACCACGACGACACCGCGTTCGGCAAGGACATCATCCGCTTCCGGATAGGTCGGGCCGTTCGCCCCTTCCAGCACCAGCTTACAGGTCAGTTTTTCTGCGCGCTCGCGCGTGATCTGGCCTTCCAGCGCGGCGGGGATCAGAATGTCCATCTGGGTGGTCCAGAAGGCATCTTTGTCGATTTCACGGGCGCCCGGGAAACCGGCAATCTGCTTCTTCTCAGCCTGCCATGCGGTCAGGGCGGCCATATCAATGCCCCCTTCGTTATACAGGGTGGCGGTGTGGTCCTGAATCACCACGATCCGCGCGCCCACTTCGGCGAACAGACGAGCGGCTTCGCTACCGACGTTACCAAAACCTTGCAGCGCCACTTTCGCGCCTTCAATTTCAATTCCGGAACGGCCGGCGACTTCACGGCCGGTAATAAAGACGCCGCGACCGGTCGCTTTTTCACGTCCCAGCGAACCGCCGAGGTGAATCGGCTTGCCGGTCACCACGCCGGTAATCGTGGTGCCATGGTTCATGGAATAGGTATCCATCATCCACGCCATTACTTTACCGTTGGTGCCGACGTCCGGGGCCGGAATATCTTTCTGCGGCCCGATAATCAGACCGATTTCGCTGGTATAGCGGCGGGTCAGACGCTCCAGCTCGCCTTCTGACAGGCTGAACGGGTCAACGCGCACGCCGCCTTTGGCGCCGCCGTAAGGAATATTGACCGCGGCGCACTTAATGGTCATCCAGGCAGAAAGCGCCATCACTTCGTTCAGGTCAACGTCTGGATGGTAGCGAACACCACCTTTACCCGGTCCACGCGATAGATTGTGCTGTACGCGGTAACCTTCAAAGTGACGGATAGTGCCATCATCCATCTGCACCGGAATGTCGACAATCAGCGCGCGTTTCGGGTGACGCAGAGTTTCCACCCAGTAGGCGAGATCGCCCAGGTAAGGCGCGACGCGGTCGATCTGGCGCAGGTAGGTTGTCCATGGAGATGTACTACTTTCAGATGCGTAAGATAACTTTTCCATAAGAGTCCTGTTCTTAGTGTTATTTATGTCGTGTGAAACCGTGGAATATTTCTACCCGTCATACTTCAAGCCGCATGAGCGTTGGCTTTCCTCGTTCACCCCAGTCATTCACTTCAGTAAGCCCTGGGGATCCCCTGCGTCGCCGCCTTCCTGCAACCCGAATGATTCAGGGTACACAGCAGTAAACTCTGTGCAATGAATGTTATCACCAATTTTATAAACCGGTATTTGACGGGTATTCCGAATTTTAAATTTTTGTTAGAAATTTGGTTTTTCGATTGCATAACTACGCAGCCAAAAACGGGATCATGCTGTGCATTTATATGCATATTTTATGCACTATGGTGAATAGTAAAATAATTTTTTCATATTTATCATTATCTTGATGATCTTCAAAAAGTGAATAAAATGATGGTGCTGGTATTGACTTTGTCACGCGACAGGGCCCAGCATGAGAGCACGCAATGCACAAGGTATTAACCGAGAGTTAACAAATACCCATAAATATAAAAAGGCTTTGTTTTATTGTGGTGAATATATCTTCATCGCAACGGGCTCGTTCGCCAGTAAAACAGGGATCGGGGAATTGTTAATGTCGACTCACCATGATTGGCCCACTGAATAATGCCAATAATCGTTCCGGAGAATTGTTATGTCAGGCTCTATGACTCGTGAAGATTTTAATTCTTACATGGTTCCCTGTTTTGCCCCTGCGCCCTTTATTCCAGTGAAGGCGGCGGGCTCGAAAGTCTGGGATCAGCAGGGTAAAGAATATATCGATTTAGCGGGCGGCATTGCCGTTAACTCTCTCGGGCACACCCATCCGGCGCTGGTTGCGGCGCTGAAATCTCAGCTTGATAACCTCTGGCATATCGGCAACGGCTATACCAATGAGCCGGTGCTGCAGCTGGCGAAAACGCTGGTGGAATCGACCTTTGCCGATAAGGTGTTCTTCTGTAACTCCGGGGCGGAAGCCAATGAAGCGGCGCTGAAACTGGCGCGTAAATATGCCCACGATAAGTCTGGCGCGGACAAAAGCGAAATTATCGCCTTCCAGAATGCATTCCACGGCCGCACGCTGTTTACCGTGACGGTCGGCGGGCAGCCGAAATACTCATGCGATTATGCGCCGCTGCCGCAGGATATTACCCATCTGCCCTATAACGATATCGCGGCGGTCAAAGCGGCAATATCGGACCGCACCTGCGCGGTGATCGTCGAGCCGATTATCGGCGAAGGCGGCGTGATGCCTGCCGACCCGGCGTTCCTGCAGGCGCTGCGCGAACTGTGCGACCAGCACGATGCTGCGCTGATTTTTGATGAGGTCCAGACTGGTGCCGGACGTACCGGCACGCTGTATGCCTACCAGCACTACAACGTGGTTCCGGATATTCTCACCAGCGCGAAAGGACTCGGCGGCGGTTTCCCGATTGGGGCGATGCTGGCCAAAGAGGCCTGGGCTCAGGTTTTCCAGCCGGGCACCCACGGCACCACGTTCGGCGGCAATCCGCTGGCGGCGACGGTCGCCAACACCGTTCTGGCCCAGCTGGATGACCCACTGCTGGCCGGCGTCGCCCGGCGTCATGACCTCATCGTCGAGAAGCTGAACGCGCTGAACGCTCGCTACGATCTCTTCAGCGCGGTACGCGGTAAGGGGCTGTTGATCGGCGCAGAGCTGGCCAGCCATCTGCGCGGCCAGGCTAAAACCCTGACCAATCTGGCCGCGGAAGAGGGCGTCATTGCGCTGATTGCCGGTCCGGATGTCCTGCGCTTTGCTCCGGCGCTCAATATTCCGCTGGCGGACATTGAGGACGCTTTCGTGCGCCTTGAACGCGCCGTCGCCCGCCTGACGCGCTAATCGGGGGACGGTTTATGATGCTATTTCGTCCCGTTCGGGAAGATGACCTCGACGATATTATCCGCCTCGCGTCGCGGGCGGGAGTCGGTATGACCTCGTTACCCAACGACCCCGCGCGGCTGGCCGCGCGGATCCAGCGCAGCGTCGAGACCTTTGCCGGTAAGCTGCCGCGCGGCCAGCAGGGCTTTCTCTTTGTGCTGGAAGATACCCGCCTGGCGCGGGTCGTGGGGGTCAGCGCCATTGAAGTCGCCGTGGGCCTCGACGAGCCCTTTTATAATTTTCGCCTGCAGCGTACCGTCCGCGCCTCGAAAGAGCTGGGGGTCTATAAAAATCAGGAATTGCTGAATCTCAGCTACGACCACACCGGACACAGCGAGCTGTGCACGCTGTTCCTGGACCCGGAATATCAGAAAAACCGTAATGGTCTGTTTCTGTCGAAGGCGCGCTTCCTGTTTATCGCCGCCTTCAGAGAGCTGTTTTCACCGCATCTGTTTGCAGAATTACGCGGGCGCAGCGATGAGCAGGGCAATTCCCCCTTCTGGGACGCGCTGGGCCATCACTTTTTCGACATTCCGTTTGCCGATGCCGACCGGCTGACCGGTACGGGAATGAAAACCTTTATTGCCGAACTGATGCCGGCGTACCCGATTTACGTGTCGCTGCTGCCGGATGACGCCCGCGAAGCGATCGGCCAGGTGCATGCCAATACCTCGCCGGCGCGGGCGATTCTGGAGAAAGAGGGATTCAGCTGGCGCGGTTCGGTCGATATTTTTGATGCCGGCCCGGTACTGGAAGCTGAAACCGACGCCATCAGGGCAATCAGCGAGAGCCAGTTTATTCCGGCCATGCAGCTGATGACGGAGCGGTCGTCGCCGCTTATCGTCGCCAACAACCAGTTCGAACAGTTCCGTGCGGTATTGATATCGCCGGACGATCAATCGCAACTTAATCAGGCCGCGCTGGACGCACTGGCGGTGAATGAAACCGACCGGGTTCATGCGGTGACTTTACATCCGGAGGCAAGAATATCATGGCGATAAATGCACAGTTAATCGCAGGGCAGTGGCAGCAGGGGAGCGGCGCAACGCTGACCAAACTGGCTCCGGAAGATCAATCCGTCCTGTGGCAGGCGCCCAGCGCCGGTGCGGCGGAGGTGCAGGCCGCCTGCGCGGCAGCGCGCGGCGCATTCTATGCCTGGTCCCACCGACCGCTGGCGGAGCGCATCGCCTGCGTTCAGCGGTTTGCCGCCCTGCTGGAAGCGCAAAAAGAGGCGCTGGCGACGCTTATCTCCCGGGAAACCAGCAAGCCGCTGTGGGAAACCCGCACCGAAGTGCAGGCGATGATGGGGAAAGCGGGCATCTCGATAGAAGCCTACAGCGAGCGTACCGGCCAGCGCGAAACCGCGATGCCGGACGGTAAAGCGCTGCTGCGCCATAAGCCGCACGGCGTGATGGCCGTTTTTGGCCCCTACAATTTTCCCGGTCACCTGCCGAACGGACACATTATTCCGGCGCTGATTGCCGGGAATACCGTGGTGTTTAAGCCGAGCGAACTGACGCCCGCCACCGCCGAACTGACGGTGAAGCTGTGGCTGCAGGCCGGGATCCCGGACGGCGTTATCAACCTGATTCAGGGGGGGAAAGAGACCGGCCAGGCGTTGCTGGAAAACCGGGATATCGACGGCGTGCTGTTTACCGGCAGCGCCTCTACCGGATTCCATTTCCATCGCTACCTCAGCGGTCAGCCGGAGAAAATGCTGGCGCTGGAGATGGGCGGCAATAACGCGCTGATTGTCGCCGATGTGACCGACAGCGATGCGGCGCTGAATGTGATTATTCAATCCGCCTTTATCTCCGCCGGACAGCGCTGCACCTGCGCGCGCCGGCTGCTGGTCAAACGCGGCGCCGAAGGCGATGCGCTGCTGCAGCGTCTGGTTGAGGCCAGCGCGAGGATCCGCAGCGGAAAATGGGACGCCGAACCACAGCCGTTTATGGGAGGGGTTATCTCTCTTCAGGCGGCGCAGGGGATGCTGGCGGCGCAGGACAAACTGGAAGAACTGGGCGGCAACGTCCTGCTACGCCTGCATCAGCCGGACCCGCGCTCCACGCTCTTAACGCCGGGTATTATTGATGTGACCGGCCTGGATGTTCCCGATGAAGAGTACTTTGGTCCGCTGTTGACCGTGATCCGCTATGACACCTTTGATGAGGCGATCCGCATTGCCAACCACACCCGTTATGGGCTGGCCGCGGGGCTCATTTCCGCCGACCCGGCGCTGTTTGAGCAGTTTGCCGACGAGGCACGCGCCGGAATCGTTAACTGGAACAAGCCGCTAACCGGCGCCTCCAGTAAAGCGCCTTTTGGCGGCGTGGGAGCGTCCGGCAACCATCGCGCTTCGGCGTGGTATGCCGCCGATTACTGCGCGTGGCCAATGGCCTCCCTGGTCAGCGAAACGCTGACGCTGCCGGCGACCCTCTCGCCTGGCCTGTCATTCTGATAACGGATTCTGTGAGGACACCATGTCTGGTTTTGAAGCTAATTTTGATGGCCTGGTTGGGCCGACGCACCATTACGCCGGTCTTTCGGTCGGCAACGAAGCCTCGCAAAACAACCGCGACGGCTTATCCAACCCGAAGAAAGCGGCGCTGCAGGGGCTGTTTAAAATGAAAACCCTGGCCGACAAAGGCTTCGTTCAGGGCATTTTACCGCCGCAGCCGCGGCCAAATATTTCCGCTCTGCGCGGACTGGGCTTTCAGGGGAGCGATGCGCAGGTGATTCAGCAGGCCGCCGTCGAGGCGCCGCATCTGCTGTCCGCATTTAGCTCCGCGTCGTCGATGTGGACCGCCAACGCCGCCACGGTATCGCCTTCTGCCGACAGCGCCGACGGAAAGCTGCATTTCACGGTCGCCAACCTGAACAACAAGCTGCATCGTTCTCAGGAGGCGCCGACGACCGCGTCGATTCTGCGCGCCACCTTTGCCGATGAGACCCGTTTTAGCCACCACGACGCGCTGGCGCAGCATGGCGATTTAGGCGACGAAGGGGCGGCGAACCATAGCCGCTTTTGCACCGACTATGACCGCCAGGGGGTACAGTTTTTTGTCTACGGTAAGCGCGCCAGCGGCGGCGTGGCGCCGGCGAAATATCCGGCCCGTCAGACCCTCGAAGCCAGCCAGGCGATTGCGCGTCTGCATCGGCTGAACCCGGAATATACCGTATTCGCCCAGCAGGATCCGGCGGCCATCGACCACGGGGTGTTCCATAACGATGTGATTTCGGTCAGCAACCGCCACGTGCTGTTCCATCATCAGCATGCTTTTTTAAATCAGCAGGCGGTGCTGGACACGCTGCGGGAAAAAACCGCGCGGCTGGATATCCCGTTTACCAGCGTCGAAGTGCCCCAGGCGCAGGTCAGTCTCGATGATACCGTGGCCTCCTATCTGTTCAACAGTCAGCTGCTCAGTAAAGCGGATGGCACGATGCTGATCGTGGTGCCGGAAGAGTGTCGCCAGCGCAGTAATGTCTGGCAGTACCTGAGTGAACTGGTCAGCAGCGGCGCTTCGCCGATCAACGAGGTGGCGGTCTTTGATCTGCGTGAAAGCATGCGTAACGGCGGCGGCCCGGCGTGCCTGCGCCTGCGCGTCGTGCTGAATCATGACGAACTGGCGGCGGTGAATCCGCGTAGCCTGATGAATGACGAACGCTATCAGCAGTTGACCGGCTGGGTTGAAAAACATTACCGCGACCGTCTGCATGCCCGTGACCTCGGCGACCCGCAGCTGTTGAGCGAGGTTTACCAGGCCCTTGATGAACTGACGCAGATTTTAGGTCTGGGTTCGGTCTATGACTTCCAGCGCTAAGGGACCGGGAATGGAAAAAACAGTCAATGATTTACTCCAGTGCAAGCTGAGCCGCTGGCCTTTTCCGGCGGCGATGGAGGCAAGCTGGTTAGCCGATGGCGTGCTGCAACTGCTGCCGCAGACGCCATGGACCCAGGCTACGGTAGTGTCAGCGGGGATCCATGGCAACGAAACCGCGCCGATTGAGATCCTGCTGCAGATCATGCAGGCGCTGAGCGAGGGTAAACAGCCGCTCAGCCATGCGCTGCTGCTGGTGTTCGGCAATCTGCCGGCCATTCGCGCCGGTCGCCGCTATTTGCATAACGACCTCAACCGCCTGTTTGGCGGGCGGCATCTCGCCGTGGCACCGGGGAATGAGTCCCGGCGCGCGGTGGAGCTGGAGGGGGCGGTCGCGGCCTTCTTTGCGACCGCGGATCGCCAGGGCCACGCGCGTCGGCTACATCTGGATTTGCATACCGCGATACGCGGTTCGCGCCACCGCCAGTTTGCGCTGCTCCCGGCCCGCGAGGGAGAGTATGACGCCGGGTTTTACGCGCTGCTGCAGGCCAGCGCTATGGATGCCATCGTGCGTCATACCGAACCTGGCGGCACCTTTACGCACTACACCAGCGAAAAATTCGGCGCGCAAAGTGCCACCCTGGAGCTGGGCAAAGTGATGGCTTTTGGCGAAAACGACCTCCGTCTGTTTGCCGGGACCGACGCCGCGGTGCGCGCACTGATTGCCGACGCTGCGCTGCCTGCGCGGGACAAAGCGCCGGCGGACTATTTTCTGGTGCAGGAGAGCATCATCAAGAGCGACAGCGATTTTACGCTCAACCTTGACCCGAAAATTGACAACTTCACCGCGCTGCCTGCCGGGTATGAAATTGCCCGCCAGCCGGATAAAACGTGGGTTGTTCAGGCTCACGCGCCGTACATCTTATTTCCGAATGCGGGAGTGGCAACCGGGCAACGCGCCGGTTTGTTGCTGAAGTCAGCCGCGCCATGCCTTTCTTTGCCTGCTTGAAGGAATCGACATGACTCAACATCAACGCGAGGGGCAGGTGAATCCTGCCATCGACGGGGAGTGCCCGTCGCAGCTCAAACGCGGCCTTGGCGCCCGGCACATTCAGATGATTGCGCTGGGCGGCGCTATCGGCACCGGCCTGTTCATGGGGGCGGGAAGAAATATTGCGGTGGCGGGGACCTCGATCCTCGTGATTTATGTCCTGGTGGGTTTTTTTACCTATATGGTGATGCGGGCTATGGGCGAGGTGCTGCTCACCCGGCTTGATTACCGCTCTTTCGCCGATTTCATCGGCGATTATCTCGGTCCGCAGGCCAGCTTCTATTTAGGCTGGACCTACTGGCTGAGCTGGGTGGTGACCTGTATCGCCGATGTGGTGGTGTGCGGTAGCTATATGCAGTACTGGTTTCCGGAGATGTCAGCCTGGGTGCCGGCGCTCAGCACCCTCGGCATTCTGTTCCTGTTCAATTTGCTGTCGGTCAAAATGTTCGGCGAGGCCGAATTCTGGTTTGCACTGATCAAGGTCATTACCATTATTGCGCTGATTCTCACCGGCGCGTGGATGGTGGCGACCGGCTGGACTTCGCCTGATGGCGTGAAAGCTTCGTTGCACCACATCACCGACCCGACGGTGTTTATGCCGCACGGCGTCACCGGCTTCTTTGCCGGTTTCCAGATAGCGATCTTCTCCTTTACCGGAATTGAGCTGCTCGGCACGATGACCGCCGAAACCCGCGATCCGCAGAAGATTTTGCCGAAGGCGATTAACGCGCTGCCGCTGCGGATTATCATTTTTTATCTGCTCTCGATGGTGGTGATTATTGCCGTGGCTTCCTGGCCTGGCGTCTCGCCGGATGCCAGCCCCTTCGTCACGCTGTTTGCTAATGCCGGGCTGCCTGCGGCGGCGGCGGTGATTAACTTTGTCGCGCTGACCTCGGCGATGTCATCGGCCAACAGCGGCGTCTATTCCAGTACCCGCATGCTGTACGGCCTGTCGGTAGAGAAACATGCCCACGGCCAGTTCCGCATTCTGTCGCGCACCACGCGTATTCCGGTGCGTAGCCTGCTGTTCTCCTGCTTCTGCATGCTCAGCGGCACGCTGCTGCTGTTCCTGGTGCCGAACGTGATGACGCTGTTCACCATTGTGTCGACGCTGGCGGCGATTATGGTGGTATTCAGCTGGGGGATGATTCTGGTGGCTTATCTGGTGTATCGCCACAAGCGTCCGGATCTGCATGAACAATCGACCTTTAAGATGCCGGCGGGGGTTGTCATGAGCTGGATCAGCCTGCTGTTTTTCGCCTTCTCGATTTTTATCATGATCTTCGATCCGGATACGCTGAAAGCGCTGATGGCGACGCCGCTGTGGTTTGTGGCGCTATGGCTGTTCTGGAGGATAAAACAGAAGCGGGAAGGGCAAACGCAGCTGGAGAGGCTGAACGCCTGACCGGATGCCGACAGCCGCGGGTCTGCTGTCGGCGTCATTTTAGCAAAGCATAACCTGGCGAGTTTCATCAGCCGCCGCAGAAGATGGCGGCGGCTGACAGGCCCGCCGTTCCTGCCCGATACGCCGCTACCCGGTCATCGGCTGCCGTCCTCCGCGCCTTTTATCGATTTTCAGGTGGCCAACATGATGATGCGTGAGCCTCTGCGCGCGTTAATGGCATCATTGCGGTGATGATTCAGGCGCAAGCCATTCGTTTTTAGCTAGCATGGGGGCTTTTTAGTCACGCCTTCCCCGTTTATTCGCCGACGCTGTGGGTGAGGGGTTATGATAGGGCCGGACGTCCTTGATGGATGAGATGGCATGAAAGGAGCGAGTATGAGTGAGCAGTTCCCATCCCTGCCGGATGCAACGCTGGCGGCGGCCAACCGCCTGGGCCAGTGGCTGGCGCTGGATGATTTTACCGCACAGGCGCCGACGCCGGCGGTGGATATTGTGGTGCTGGCGGGCAATGCGGTGATCCCGACCATTGATGCCGCCTGTCGGCTGGCGGCTGACGCCGGGGTCCCGCTGCTGATTAGCGGCGGGATTGGCCACTCCACGGTCTTTCTCTACGACGCGGTACGCAACGATCCGCGCTATCGGTCGCTGCCGGTCGACGGGCGCCCGGAGGCGCATATCCTCGCCGATATCGCCCACCGTTTCTGGCATATCCCCCGCGACAGGATCGTGGTTGAGGATCGTTCCACCAACTGCGGTGAGAACGCGCGCTTTACCCGCGAGATGCTGGCGGCGACGGGAATCGCTCCCCGCGCTGGCGTGGTGCTCCAGGATCCGACGATGCAGCGGCGAACTATGGCGACCTTTGCCCGGGTCTGGCAGGGCGAGGCGGTCGTGCCGCAGTGGTACAGCACGCCGGGCTGCGCGCCGCTGCTGGACAATACGGCGAACGGGCTGGCGTTTCGCGGTGACGCTGCCGGGCTGTGGCCGGTCGGACGCTACCTGTCGCTGATTCTTGGCGAGCTGCCGCGGTTGCTGGATGCGCCCCAGGGATACGGCCCGCGCGGAAAAGATTTTATCGTCCATGTAGATATCCCCGCCCGGATCCTCGAAGCCGGACAACGCTTGAGTGAAGACAACCTGCTGGGTGAAGCGCTGAACGCCCGCGCGCCCGGCTGAGCGTTGCCCGTTTGCGGCGCGTTTTTCGCAAACGGGCAATTTTTGTTGCCAGTATGTAACTTCATCGGCGTGATGTTGGCGCGTTTTCATGAGCTGTTTCACAAAATTATGCTGACCGTCTGCTCTTAGCGCGGCGTGTGGGTAGATTTTTAACAAATAAGTTACTTGTTAAAAACACTAAATCTACAGGAGCAGGCCATGACAGCACCCGTTCAGCACCCGATGTATATTGATGGTCAGTTTGTGGTTGGGCGCGGCGACGCCTGGATCGATGTACTCAACCCGGCAACGGAAGCGCTGCTTTCCCGTATTCCCGATGGCACGGCTGAGGATGCCCGGCGGGCTATTGAGGCGGCAGAGCGCGCGCAGCCTGCCTGGGAGGCGCTGCCGGCGATTGAGCGCGCGGGCTGGCTGCGGAAAATTGCCGCCGGCATTCGCCAGCGCGCGCAGGAGATTGCCGCGCTGATCGTGGCGGAAGGGGGCAAAACCCAGCAGCTGGCGGCGGTGGAGGTCTCATTTACCGCCGATTATCTTGACTATATGGCCGAGTGGGCGCGTCGCTATGAAGGCGAAATCGTCCAGAGCGATCGGCCAGGAGAAAACATCCTCGTCTTCAAACGCGCGCTGGGCGTCACCACCGGAATCCTGCCGTGGAACTTCCCGTTCTTCCTGATCGCCCGCAAGCTGGCGCCAGCGTTAATTACCGGTAACACCATCGTCATTAAACCCAGCGAATTTACCCCCAACAATGCCGTCGCGTTTGCGCAGATTGTCGATGACATCGGTCTGCCGAAAGGGGTATTTAATCTGGTGCTGGGCCGCGGTGAAACCGTTGGTCACGAGCTGGCGGCCAATCCCAAAGTGGCGATGGTCAGCATGACCGGCAGCGTCGGCGCGGGCGAGAAGATTATGGCCGCCGCGGCGAAGAACATCACTAAAGTGTGCCTTGAGCTGGGCGGCAAGGCGCCGGCCATCGTGATGGATGATGCCGACCTTGAGCTGGCGGTAAAAGCGGTGGTGGATTCCCGGGTCATTAACAGCGGGCAGGTATGTAACTGCGTGGAGCGGGTCTACGTACAAAAAGGCATTTACGATCGGTTTGTAAATCGCCTGGGCGAAGCTTTAAAGGCGGTACAGTTTGGCGACCCGGCTACCCGGGACGATATCGCCATGGGGCCGTTGATCAACGCCGCCGCGCGGGAACGCGTCGAGCAGAAAGTCGCCAAAGCGTTAGCGCAGGGGGCGCGTCTGGCGCTGGGCGGCAATGCGGTAGCGGGCCGCGGCTATTTCTATCCGCCGACGCTGCTGCTGGACGTACGCCAGGAGATGGACATCATTCATGAAGAGACGTTTGGCCCGGTGCTGCCGGTGGTGGCGTTTGACACCCTGGATGAGGCGCTGGCGATGGCCAATGACAGCGACTATGGCCTGACCTCCTCGATCTATACCCGGGATCTGAATGTGGCGATGAAGGCGATAAAGGGGCTGAAGTTCGGTGAAACCTACATTAACCGCGAGAACTTTGAAGCGATGCAGGGCTTCCATGCCGGATGGCGAAAATCAGGTATCGGCGGTGCCGACGGTCGTCATGGGCTGAATGAGTATCTGCAGACCCAGGTCGTCTATTTACAGTCGTCAGCGCGGTAGTCGCCAGCGCCGGTTCCGGCCGGGCGACAAGCGGATAGCCGGGCTATCCGCTTTTTTTCGTCGCCGCGATGGCTAGTGGGCAAATTTATCCAGTACGCGGATGAGCTGGGTGACAAAACCGTACTCGTTATCGTACCAGGCGACGGTTTTGACCAGCTGAACATCGCCGGCTTCGGCGACTTCAAGCTGGGTGGCATCGTAAATAGAGCCGAAATGGCTGCCGATAATGTCGGAAGAGACGATCTCTTCTTCGGTGTAGCCGAAGGATTCGTTGTTCTCCGCCGCTTTTTTCATCGCCTGGTTGACCTCATCGGCGGTGACTTTTTTCTCCAGGATGGAGACCAGTTCGGTGACTGAGCCGGTTTTGGTCGGCACGCGCTGGGCGTGACCCTTCAGCTTGCCGCTGAGCGCAGGAATAACCAGCCCGATGGCTTTCGCCGCCCCGGTGGTGTGCGGGATGATATTTTCTGCCGCCGCGCGCGAGGCGCGTAAATCTTTCCCCCGCGGGCCGTCAACCAGCGACTGCGTGCCGGTGTAGGCATGAATAGTGGTCATGGTGCCGAGCTTAATGCCGAAGGCGTCGTTGAGCACTTTGGCCATCGGTGCCAGGCAGTTGGTGGTACAGGAGGCGACGGAAATGATGGTGTCATCGGCGGTCAGGGTATCGTCGTTGACATTATAGACGATGGTTTTCATGTCACCGGCAGGGGCGGAGATCAGGACTTTTTTCGCCCCGGCATCGAGGTGCGCCTGCGCCTTCTCGGTTGATGTGTAGAAGCCGGTACACTCGACAATCAGTTCTGCACCCACCGCTTTCCACGGAATATGCCGGGCCTCTTTCTCGGCATAGACGGTAATTTTTTTGCCGTTCACGATGAGCGCATCTTCGGTAAAATCAACGCTCCACGGGAACGGCCCGTAGTTAGAATCATGTTTTAACAAATAGGCCAGCACTTTCGGTGAGGTCAGATCGTTGATCGCCACCACTTCAAGCGGGCTGTTCACTTCCAGTAAACGGCGTAATACCAGACGTCCGATACGACCAAAGCCATTAATCCCTAGTTTGCTCATGTAAAGCCTCCGATAGGATGGTGAGTGAGGTTGAGGGTATAAGACACTCCAGGCATACTCTACTGATGGTGAATCGGCAACCCGGAAAGTCGCTCCATCCGCTAAGCGGTTGAAAAACACTACAGAAAAATTAATGCATTCTCTGCCGCGGATTATCCGCGTTTCCCGCATCTTGCTAAGCGCCGTGTTCCCTCGTATTTTGAACCTTTTCACCGCCCGTCGGGCATGAGTGATTTTGCGACGAGGAATCATGGAACGCTTATTTGTTTACGGCACGCTGCGTCCGGGCCAGGAAAATGCCCCCATTCTGGAAACTATCGGCGGCGAGTGGCTGCCGGGGTGGGTGCACGGCACGTTTTATGCGCGCGGCTGGGGAGCCGCTGCCGACTTCCCGGGTATCGTCCTTGATAAAAACGGTCCCCGGGTCGACGGCTATCTCTTTACATCGGATAAACTTGCCGCGCACTGGCCGATGCTGGATGAGTTCGAAGCGGGCTACGACCGCGTGGCGGTGGAGGTGACGACGGTAGAGGCGCAGCGCGTGACCGCGTGGATCTATCAGCTTCAGCCGCCACTCCGCCCATAACTCATCCCGGCGATCTGCACCGGGCCATGTGCCCCGCCAGCCGGCGGCGGGCAGGGCGTGGAGAGGGCAAATTTATTTGTCGCGCCAGCCCATTGCCGGCGCCACATGCCGCAGGATGGACTCGATGACGTGCACGTTGTAATCGACGCCGAGCTGGTTCGGCACGGTCAGCATCAGCGTATCCGCCTCGGCAATCGCCTCATCCTGCTGCAGCTGGGCAATCAGCTTGTCCGGTTCGGCGGCGTAGCTGCGACCAAAAATTGCGCGGGTCTTCTCATCGAGGAAACCGACTTTATCGCTGTCGTCATGGCTGGAGCCAAAATAGCGCCGGTCCCGATCGTCCATCAGGGCAAAAATGCTGCGGCTAACCGAGACGCGCGGCGTCCGCGTATGCCCGGCCTGCGCCCAGGCGTCGCGATAGGCACGGATCTGTTTTGCCTGTTGAATATGGAACGGTTCGCCGGTTTCATCGTCTTTTAAGGTCGAGCTTTGCAGGTTCATCCCCAGTCTGGCGGCCCACTCCGCCGTCGCATTCGAACCGGCGCCCCACCAGATGCGGTCGCGCAGACCCGCGGAATGCGGTTCCGGGCGCAGCAGACCCGGCGGGTTCGGGAACATCGGCTGCGGATTGGGCTTCGCAAAGCCTTCGCCGCGCAGGACGTCCAGCAACACCTCAGTATGCCGGCGCGCCATATCGGATTCATTTTCCCCTTCGCCAGGGACGTAACCGAAATAGCGCCAGCCATCGATGACCTGCTCCGGGGAGCCCCGGCTGATACCCAGCTGCAGGCGTCCGCCGGAGATCAAATCCGCGGCGCCGGCATCTTCGGCCATGTACAGCGGGTTTTCATAGCGCATATCGATAACGCCGGTTCCTATCTCAATACGCCGGGTTCTGGCGCCGATCGCCGCCAGCAGGGGAAACGGCGAGCTGAGCTGACGGGCAAAGTGATGCACTCTGAACCAGGCGCCGTCAGCGCCCAGCTCTTCAGCGGCCACCGCCAGATCGATGGATTGCAACAACGCGTCAGCGGCAGAGCGGGTAGCGGACTGCGGCGATGGCGTCCAGTGACCGAATGACAAAAATCCAATCTTTTTCATGACGTCTTTATCCTGGTTTGCGGGGAAATGTTCAGTAGACGGGCGCCGGCCTCGATAAGCCTGCCGGTTCTCGTTGGGCATAATCACTACTTTACGTATTCCCTGAGGAGAATAAATCACGTTTGTTTAACATAATGCATCAAATAAATTGATTGAAACGGGGCGCCGGCGCCCCCGTCCGGGAGCGACTGACTGGTGCGATGCGCCGCCGATCCCCGATAATATGTGGCGCATTTTAGGCCAATTCGCCGCGCAGTTCCCTGTTAAGCTTATTGTCTCGCCAACGTTGTCAGAGTGTGATGATGTCAGAAAAAACGCCGCCGGCGACATCCGGCGATTGGATCGACTTTCGCCGGGATACCGCGACGGGGATTGAAAGCGTCAACGCGCACTTTAAAGGCCATGCTTACGACAGCCATGACCACGAGGAGCTGCTGGTAGGGGTGACGTTACAGGGTTCTCAGCGCTTTAGCTGCCACCGCGCGGTGCATACCAGTACGCCGGGAAACGCGATCCTTATTGAGCCGGGCGCAGCGCATGATGGCCATGCCCCGCAGCCCAGTGGATTCACCTATGCCATGCTCTACATCCCGCAGCGCTGGATGTCCGACAGTCTGGATCAGCGCGGCTTGGGCGATATTTCTCTGGTGGAGGCCGCTTTTCGCCATACGCTGACCGCCGATCGCGAATTGATCGTGGCCATCTCGCAGGCGTTTGCGGCCATTCATTATGGGGAAGGTCGGCTGGCGTGTGATGAGAGCCTCGATCGTCTGGTGGCGCATCTGACGCCGCACGTTGCCGTAAAGCCAGCAACGGCGATGACCGATTCCCTGGTCAGGATGAACAGGGTCCGCGAGTATCTGCACGACCATCTTGCCTGCAATACCGGCCTCGATGAGCTGGCCGAGATCAGCGGTATCGACCGGTTCCGCCTGAGCCGGCAATTCAAGGCGGCCTTCGGACAGACGCCCCATGCGTATCTGGTCAGGCTGCGCCTGCGCACCGCGCGACGACTGCTGGCTGGAGGTCTGGCTGTGTCGCAGGTTGCGGCAGAGACCGGTTTTGCCGATCAAAGCCATTTAGGTCGCTGGTTCCGACGCGCCTACCGGATGTCTCCGGTTGCCTTTCAGAGCCGCTGCTCAAACGTTCTATCCTGATGCCCCATGCCTGCGTGAAGATAGCCTTTTCGCGGTACAGACAGGAGTATTTTGATGACGTTTGACACTAAGATTGCCTATATCGTGCGCGATGATTTAGCGACATGGCAGCGACTGAACGTGGTGGCATTTCTGGCGACGGGGATTGCCTCTGCGGCACCCGAGATCCTCGGCCAGCCCTATATCGATGCACTGGGCCGGCAATATGGCAATATGTCTGGCCAGCCCATGCTGATCTTTGAGGGCGGGCTGGAAAAACTGCAGGTCGTGCATCGCAAAGCGCTTGAGCGGGAGGTGACCATCATTCCCTACATCCACGCCATGTTTGCTACCGGGTATGATGAGGCCAATCGTGAGGTATTTATGGCCGCCGATGCGGAGAATCTGGATCTGGTCGGGCTGGGGATCCGTGGCCCGAAAAAAAGGGTGGATAAAGTGATCAAAGGGCTCTCGCTCCACGGTTAGTTTACCTGCTGTTGATACGAAGGCGGGTTGCCCCAGGCCACAGCTTTCCGGGCGGCAGGAACAGCGTCCGCCTCCGTATTGATCCTGCTTTGGCGGGAAATCGCCTGTTGACCTGCCTTCAGCCGCTGTTGTCCTTGCGGCGATCTGTGCTTTAATTCAGAGATGGCGCAATTAGCCAACGGCCTGATTGCCCGAGATGTTTTCATCGACGGTTCCGGAAGGTGCGCTGCATACTTCTCTTCCCGCACCCGATACTCTCTTTTATTCTCTGAGTGAAATATGACCCTGAATCAGTTTTATCCAATCGGTACCCCGGGGCAACCCTGGACAGCAGACGAAATACAGCAGTGGCGGCAGAACCAGACGCGATCCAGGAGCTATCAGCGCGATGTGTCAGATGTCCTCGATGGCCTGAAGCACCGCTTCGATGTCATTCAGTATGGCGAATTGCGTTACGCCGATGATGTTTATCCGTTGAGAGCGGTAAAATCAAAAAACTGGGACGATACTCTGCCGGTGGCGCTCGTGACGGGCGGCGTCCACGGTTATGAAACCAGCGGCGTGATGGGCGCCCTGACGTTTTTGACGGAATATCAGGATGAGTATGCGGGAAAAATCAATCTACTGGTTGCTCCCTGCGTCAGCCCCTGGGCCTATGAGCGTATTTCCCGTTGGAACTACGATGCCGTCGATCCTAACCGGCAATTTTTCCCGGAGGGCGCAGCGGAGGAGTCCCTGGCATTGATGAGGCTCATTTCGCCGTTGAAAGGTCGGTTCGCCGTTCACGTTGATTTGCATGAAACGACCGATACGGACGAAAGCGAGTTCAGCCCCGCGCGGGCTGCCAGAGACGGCGTGGCGTATAAACCGGAGAATATTCCTGATGGCTTCTATCTGGTTAGCGACGAGCGCAATTCAAGGCTGGATTTCCAGAGCGCGTTGATTTCCGCAGTTGCGCAGGTGACGCACATTGCTCCGTCGCTGCCCGGCGAGACCGTGCTCGGTTATCCGGTCATCGGCCAGGGGATTGTTGAGTATGACAATAATGCCTGGCACCTGTGCTCGACCATGACCGGCGCGCCGTTTACCACCACAACCGAAGTCTATCCCGATAGCGCGAAAACGTCTCCGCAGGAGTGTACCCGGGCGCAGGTAGTCACCGTCCGTCGGGCCATCGAATTTGCATTATCACACTGAGTGATCAGATCGGGCAGATATTGCCCGGTCTGCCTGCGGGTCTTCTGATTCGTATTTATCGAACGGTCGTTTCGCAAATTACAGGTTGTCATCACAAAAATAAATCTGTCATTATAATAATTATTGTTTGCTATTCTCTATGAATTTAAATGGTGGCTTTTGACTATGTCCGTAGGGTTGAGCTGCGGTTATTTAAGTCAACCATTAAAGATAATAAACAGATAATGAATTATGATTTCAGGTGTTCATATTTCTATATTTGTAATGGCTGTGGTTCAGTTTATATTTATTGTCCCAATTAATTTTTTTATTGCGTGGGACTGTTGGTGTCTGGGCGATTTGTTATACGCATTAATCGCGGGCGCGCTGTCTACAGTTGGCGCGGCCATTTCTATACAGACCCTGCGCTTGCTGATCGCCTCGCGACAAGAGGATTATCCTTATGCAAATGGCGAACGACAGCAATGTCCAGGCACCCCCATGCCGCGCCATGAAATCCCGGATGAGCAAAAGTCCTGAGCGGTAAGTTAACGGCGCTGACGGGATTTCTGTGCAGCGGATTCAGATACCCCAGGAGCCTGCGCCACACGCCCCGGAAAGGCGGTGCGAGGAGCAGACCTGAGCGAGCCTGCGTCTACACCCCGCGATGTCACGTTGCGACTGAACATGGATCAATATGAACCATGACATTCAGTACCCCGTGCTTGTGTAAAACCCGTTCCCGAGCCGCCACCGCAATGTCATGGCCATCCCGGACGGAGAGATGCTCCGGCACTTCCAGATGCACATCGACGAGGATAAGATCTCCCACTTTTCGCGTTTTCAGATCGTGAAGCCCGGCGACCCCCGGCGTTGACAGAAGAAGCGCTTTGATTGCATGTTCCTTGTCGGTATCCACCGCGCGGTCCATCAGATCGTGCATCGCGTCAGCGGCGAAGGAGTAGCCCATGCGCAGTATCAGCAATCCGACCACAAAAGCCGCCGCTGGATCAAACCAGGGGTAGCCGGCCAGCGTCCCGGTAATACCAATCGCGACAACAACCGATGAAGCGGCATCTGAACGGGCATGCCATGCATTGGCCATCAGCAGAGAGGACTGGAGACGGATGGCTACCCTGCGCATATAGCGGAACAGCGTTTCCTTAATAGCGAGCGCGGCAAGCGCGACCCACAGCGCGGTCACATGTACCTCAGAGAGTGATGCAGGGTGCAGCAATTTTCCCGCAGCCGACCACAGCATACCGACGCCCACGGCGACCAGCATCATTCCGAGAATCATTGACGCACCGTTCTCGTATCGCCAGTGGCCGTAATGGTGGTCGCTGTCCGAGGGTTTACGGCTCTTTTTATTTGCCAGCAGCACCACCACATCTGCCACTAAATCAGAAAGAGAATGAATACCATCAGCAATTAAACCCTGAGAGCCAGAAAATATACCGCTAAGAATTTGCATGAACGACAAAATAATATTTACCGCGGCGCTGATTAATGTGCTTTTTTGTGCGGTGGCTGAACGTTCATGATACCCATTATCATTTCGCATAAAACTGTCCGTTTAAATAATTCACCTCAGGCACTGGATTATACTGGCGTAATCTTAATGGAAGGTTAATGATAAAAGAATAAGTTATGAGTGAGGCGGTTTTTATATATCTGTCATGCCAGGATGACTCATTTCCCGATCGAAAGGAAAACCACTATGCATCTGGAACGACACAGTATCGGCAAAGTAGGGTGGCTAAGAGCGGCAGTGCTGGGGGCGAACGATGGCATCGTGTCGACCGCCAGTCTGGTGCTCGGGGTCGCCGCAGCGGGCACTTCGCCGTCGGGTATTTTACTCGCCGGCGTGGCTGGGCTGGTTGCGGGCGCCATGTCGATGGCAACCGGCGAATATGTTTCCGTCTCATCGCAGGCGGATAGCGAACACGCGGCGCTCAGTCAGGAGAAAAGAGAGCTGGCGGCAAATTATGAGGAAGAGGTGCAGGAACTGGCTTCGCTGTACAGGCAGCGCGGACTGGAGTCGGCTCTGGCATACCGGGTCGCGGAACAGCTTATGGCGAAGGATGCGCTGGACGCTCATGCCCGGGAAGAGCTGGGGCTGACGGAGACAAATTCGGCGCAGCCGCTGCAGGCCGCGATGTTTTCAGCGTTCAGCTTTTCCGCCGGCGCGCTGTTGCCGGTCATCATCGCATGGCTAGCGCCGGCAACGCTGGTTTTTCCGTTCGTTATTCTCTCCACGCTTTTTTCGCTGGTTATTCTTGGCTATATCTCATCGACTGCGGGCCATGCGTCACCGATGAAGGCAATAATCAGAATCACTTTCTGGAGCGCAATGGCCATGGCTTTATCCATGGGGGCCGGTTCTCTCGCCGGTCAGGCCATGGCCTGAATGACCATTAAGCGATAAAATTGAGAAAATATTCAGGTCGTCAGATAGCACTACACTGGCTGGTATTACTGCTCATCGTAATCACTTACGCGGCGCTGGAGTTTAAGGGGATTTACCCTGAATACTGCGAATGATGCCGGGAAAACATCGGGACTAAGCCGGTAATCTGCCCCTTCACCGGCTGGTGCCGGGAGAGCATCGCGCGCAACCTCCCCCGGTGACCGTTCTCCGGCACAGGCCGGCGCGCTGCGGTTTTTATTTCAGCGCCACGCGCTTTCAGGGGATAATACGTGCCTCTCTCAGCTGCGTGAACAGACTGAAAAACATTTCGTCGGTTGCCTGCATCCGAGGGAAGCCCGCCCGGCGCAGCTTACTGCCATCGCCAAACATGTCGTCATTCCAGCTAAAGACGAAATCGGCAAAATTGCCGTCGCTTAACCGTAAAAGTTCCGGCTCCACCAGCCGCTGTCCGGCAAGGTCGCGCCATTGCGCGCGATAGTCCTTAAATAACTGCTGAAAGGAGAGCCTGACCGGCGGGGCGACCTCCAGTGCGAACCAGCGTGCGATCAGCGGCCATAGTTCGCTCCAGCGCCAGACGTCACCGTTATTGACGTTGAAAGCCTGATTCTGCGCCTCGGGGGAGGTGGCTGCCCACAGTGTCGCTTCTGCCAACAATCCGGCATCCGTGAAATCGACGATGCTGTGCCAGGTCTGTGGCGAGCCGGGAAAACGCAGCGGCAGATTCAGAGCCCGGCACAGCGAGGCGTACAGGGCGATACTCAGGACAAGATTCATGGTATTGCCCGGCACCGCGCTACCCACCACGCCAGGCCTGATGGCATTCCAGTGCCACGTTTTACCTCGTTGAAAATGGCTGAGCCACGCGAGCTGGGCGGCGTTAAATTCAGCGCCAGGGACGCCAGGATCGCTTTCACGCGCCGGAGTTTTAAACGGTCCAAGATGCGCGCCATAGACCTTGTATCCTTGCATCAGACTGATCGCTTGCAGCGGAGCCCTGTGCTCGATTTGACTGACCAGATTACGCAGCATGGTGACGTTCGGGGCAACCATCTCCGTCCAGTTTGCAGCATTCACCCAGGCACTATAAAAAATATGGGTGATATCGCTAAGGGGCCGCAGCGCCCGCGCGCTGCCCGCGGCATCGAGTAAATCAACCTCGACCATCGGAATGCCGTCAGGGTGGGAGAGGGCATGGCGGCTCAGTCCGATGACCTCCCACCCATTACGCAGAAGCGTTTTGACGAGCTGGTTGCCGATAATGCCGTTGGCGCCGGCGACCAGCGCGACTTTCTGTTGTTGTGTCTTATTCATCGTGATTCTCCAGGGAAGGTGACGGAAACAGTGTGATATATTATTTTTTTCCCACATATCCCCTGAAACTGATGGCACTTATAAGCAGAATCATTAAATGAATAATAAGCTCAATGCGATAGCCACTTTTTTACGCGTAGCCGAAGCGGGTTCCTTTTCTGCGGCCGCCCGCCAGAGCGGGATGAAGCAATCTGCTGTCAGTCAGCAGATTGCGGCCCTTGAAGAGTCGCTTGGCGTGGTATTGCTGCATCGTACTACGCGGGTGATGGCGCTGACCGGGCAGGGGGAAATCTACCGCCGTGATATGCAGCTTTTGCTCGAGGCCATGCGGGAAGCGGAAAGGCGGTTGAACCCTGGCGATCATCAGTTTCAGGGCCGGGTACATGTGCAGTTGCCGAGCGGTCTGGGACAGATTTTTATGCCACACCTGCTGGCGCTGCAGAAAGAGAATCCAGGCTTGCATCTGATGCTGTCACTGGATGACCGCATCGCCGATCTGGTTACTGAAGGGGTAGACGTCGCGCTGCGGCTGAGCCATGAGCCGCCGCAAGCGCATGCGGCGCGCGTGCTGGCGCGTATTGAAACGGCGCTCTTTGCCGCACCTGATTTTACACCGCTGCATTCCGTCAACGAGCTGGCGATGCATCCGCACGTGCGCTTCAGCGCTATCCCGCTGGAAGCACCGCTCCGTCTGGTCTCGGGTCAGGACGCTGTCGATGTGAAAGTGAATACCGTTTTCCGGGCCAACACCAGTGAGGCTCTGCGACAGGCGATTGAGTCAGGCCTCGGGATCGGCGGCATGCAGCTCCCGCTGGCAGCCAGGGCGGTACAATCCGGCAGGCTGGTGCCGGTATTACCTGCCTGGCGCTTACCTGACCGCTTCCTTTACGCCGTCTATCCCGACGCCCGCTTTATCCCTCAAAGGGTCAGAAGCATCATCAGCGCCATCGAATCCTTACTGCCTGACATTATGGGCAAAATCTGAAGGCGAGGCACTCGCACTGGGGAAAACCGAACGGGAAGCGGTCGAAGAAGAGAACGGAGAGAACTGATAAACCGCCAGCGTCGCGAGAATACTCAATATCACGCTGATGATGAAGTAAGTTTTAAAGGGCTGTTTTTGCGTTTTATGGCGGAACACCTGTTGACCGACCATCGCGCCAGGCCATCCGCCCACAAAGCCGAATACCAGCAAGGTAGATTCTGGCACCCGACGCCAGGCCTTGCGTGCCGCCATTTTATCCATGCCGTAAATCACCAGCGTCAGTACGCTGACCAGCAGGAACCACGTGATATAAGGATGCGGAGTAAACAGACTCCCGGTCGCCGCGCAGACGAGGAGTAAATAACAGAAGCGATTGAGATTCATACCATTAGCCAGCAGCGATCGGTGAACGTAGAGGGCGAATTATACGCATCACGCGGCCAGAAGAAACATTTGCGGATGGCCTTCACCGCAGGTTGCCTCTCTGGACATCAGTCAGCGCCACAAACAGGATTCCTCCTTTCAACCAACGTGTTAAGGTGATTCAGACAATTTATGCACTCAGTCAGGCCGAGGGACGGCCGCGGCGCCGGGTGAACCCGGGCGGCAAAAACGGAGGACTCAGTGTCGGTTTAATGGCACCTGTTTACAGCGCAGATGTTATTTCTGGTAACGGCTTCATTAATATCAAAAATATTCAATAAATTGCCTGGCGGATTCTTTTTCATCAAGATATTCAAAGCCGAGCAAACGAATTTTCACACGGTTGTAAAACCATTCGTTCCCCTGCCGTTGAATCATTTCTCCTGGAAGGAAACATAGCCCTGTCGCTGCTCGAATAATGGCATATTTACCATTGTTAAACCTTACCCTATGGATGCAGAAAGGCTGGTTCACTTCGCCAGGATGACGGCTGGCAAGAATATCGCCTTCAATAAAAACATCTTTTCTGGTTTTCATAAGCCTTTCCTTTATTACGCTGATAAAACAGGTATGTTGCTGTTTTTAAAGAGTTGCGCTTTAAAGTGCTGGTGTGCTGCTCAGCCGCCAATACACCAACACTCTGAGGGGCGGAATAATAATCCGCATTGCGGGCATTGCAGAATCGCATCTTTGCGTAATTTACCGGCCTTCTGGTCTGCGATGCAGGAACAGGCCGGGCAAGTGACATGCACCGGTCTTTCTTTGAAATGTCTGATTCCACTGGTGTAAGACATAAATTAATTCTCTGAGGGAGGTGTTATTTATTATACGCCTTTGTTGACTATTATTCTTTTTATTATATTTCTCTGCTGCAGAGGGTAAAAGCGAGCCGTTAACGCATATTGGTACAGCAACACGCGGTGGGGAGAAATTTATAAGGAAATCATATTGTCTCACCGCCGTTAACCGGGTTAACCAAATAACAGCCGGATAATTTCTCGATTCAGCGCGCGATGAATAAGGGCAAAAATAATTCGCGCATTAACGACAGGCGTTAATGCGCGGGTTAACTGGCGTCAGTTCTGAATGATATCAAGGGTGTGGGACTGTCCGTCATCCAACAGCGGAATGGAATCGTCCGCGAGGAGGAGGCCATCCAGCGTGGCCTGATATGGCCCGACGCCACGTGAGACGGTAATACGATACTGACTCTCGCGGTATTGATAGGTCAAGGTAAAAGAGGGCCAGCTGTCAGGCAGCAGCGCGTGAACGGTGAAGGACGTCGCGCCGCGTTTTATCCCCAGCAGCTCCTCTGTCAGCAGACGATATGCCCAGCCCGCTGAACCGGTATACCAGCTCCACCCGGCCCGGCCGGTATGCGGGGCGACACTGTAGACATCCGCACTCATGACATAGGGCTCCGCCTTATATTTTTCCACGCCATCGGCATCCAGCGCGTGGTTTATCGGATTGATCATCGACCACAGCTGCCACGCGCGTTCTGCGTTCCCCATTCGGGCAAACGCCATCACCGCCCATATGGCGCCGTGAGTATACTGCCCTCCGTTTTCCCGCACGCCGGGCAGGTAGCCCTGAATGTAGCCCGGATTAGGGCCGTGGCCGTCGAACGGCGGGGTTAAGAGTTTGATTAATCCACCCTCGTTATCCACCAGGTACTTATCCAGCGCCTGCATCGCCAGGTCGCTGTGCGCCCGGCTGACCGCGCCAGAGAGTACCGACCAGCTCTGGGCAATGGCATCAATCCGGCAGTCCTGCGCAGCTTTTGACCCCAGGGGGGTCCCATCGTCAAAATATCCTCGTCGGTACCATTCACCGTCCCATGCGGAGGCGTCGAGACTGTTTTGCAAACGCAGCGCCTCGCGACGACACAGGGACGCGACAGCGTCATCCTGCCGCCGATCGGCAAGGGAAGCGAAGCGTTGTAAAATATCGTACAGGAAGAAGCCCAGCCAGACGCTTTCACCTTTACCCTCAATGCCAACCCGGTTCATCCCGTCATTCCAGTCCCCCGCGCCCATCAGCGGGAGACCGTGCTGTCCGGACTGTAATCCGTGCTCAATGGCTTTGACGCAGTGTAACCAGAGCGTCTCTTCGCTACTGCTCTGGACCGGGGTATCGTAGACCGACTCTTCGCCAGCGGGGAGCGGGCGCCCCTGTAGATAAGGGATATTCAGGTCCAGTATTTCCGGGTCGCCGATCGTTTCGACATAGTGACAGACGGCAAACGGGAGCCAGAGGTAGTCATCAGAACAACGTGTCCGTACGCCGTTACCGTGCGGGGGATGCCACCAGTGCTGCACATCTCCTTCAATAAACTGCCGGGAGGCGCAGAGTACAATTTGTTCACGCATTTTTTCCGGCGCGGCGTGGCTGAGAGCCAGCGTATCCTGCAGCTGATCGCGAAAACCAAATGCGCCGCCGGATTGATAGTAGCCGCTACGTGCCATAAGGCGACAGGCCATCGTCTGATACAGCAGCCAGCCGTTGACCAGTAAATTCACGGTGGTATCCGGCGTCGTCACCACGATTTTATCGAGCGCGTTATGCCAGTAGCGGTGAACATGGTTCAGTTCCTGACGGACGGTATCTTCATTCAGATAGCGGGCCAGGGTCTCCTGAGCCCGGCTATGGTTTTCTTCCGCGCCAAGGACGAAGATAAACGTCCGCTGATCGCCATCAATTAAGGTCGCTGCGGATTGTACTGCGGCGCAGGGATCCAGGCCGGCGCCTGTTTTACCCGAGAGCCTGCGCAGTGCCATCGCCTGCGGATTTTGCAATGAGCCATTGCGTCCAATAAACTCGCGGCGGTCGCCGGTCAGCGAGCAGTAAGAACCGCTGACGGCAAAGAATGCCGTGCGCTCGCCGCCGTTAGCGCCGTAAAAATTATTGGCCATCACCCCGCAACCAGCGGAATGGTTGACGGGATACGTCACGATATGGGAGGCGGTGCGGGTTCGTAAATCTCCGAGCGTCCATTCAGCATAGCCGGTGACCGACAGTTTACGTGTTCGCCCCGAGTTGTTGCTGAGCGTCAGGATCGCCAGTTTAACCGCAGCCTGTTCGGCGACCAGTACCGTCAGCTCACTGTCTATACCGCTCTCGCGATGGGAAAACACGCTGTAGCCAAACCCGTGGCGGGTGAGGTAATCACCGTGCCCGCGAACCGGCAATACCGTCGGCGACCAGCATGCGCCGCTCTCTTCATCGCGCAGATAAAAGGCTTCGCCGCTGCGGTCGCTTACCGGATCGTTCTCCCACGGCGTTAACCGGTACTCATGAGCATTCTCATACCAGCTGTAGGCTTGCCCCGCCTCCGAGATAACGCTGCCAAAACCGGGATTAGCCAGTACATTTGACCACGGCGCTGGCGTCGGCTGGTTTTCGCTGAGGACAATCTGATACTCCCGACCATCTTCTGAAAAACCTCCGAACCCGTTGAAGTGGCGTAACTTATCGCTATCCGGTGTCCAGTCGACGTGGTGGTTTTTCTGTGCCACCGCGTGGGCAATGAATAAGCGGGTCGGCGGGGTTAACGTATGAATGCGCTGGTTAAGCTGTTCACTGAGTCCGCCTGCGCGATCATCAAGATACAAACAGGCCACGCTCATCAGAAGCTGCTTATCTTCGGCGGAGAGATGTTCGCCATTACGGACAAAAATGCCGCCCGACTTATCCAGCAGGCTGGCTCCTGAGCGGGCATAAATTAAATCCATTATCTGGTTCTGCAGGATCTGCTGATAGCCGCCGGGACTCTCATTGAGGATCACCAAATCAACCTCCAGCCCTTTCTGACGCCAGTATCGGTGCGCCTGTACCAGGGTGGTGACCGAGGCGATACTCTCTTCGCTGGTGATGCTGAGCAGCACTATCGGCAGATCGCCTGAAATGGCCCAGCCCCACAGGCCGGACTGGCCTCGCCGGTTACGGCTGATAATCTGGCCGTCGGCCCGCAGTTCCTGACAGGGATACAGCACCGCGCTGGCGAGACGGTTAAACAGCGTGGCATCATCTTCACTGGCATTCATCTGGCGTAATACCACCAGGCTATGGGACCACGCCAGCTCAAAGATACGGTCAGCAATGGGGTGATCTCGATATTTTTCCAGTAACGCCAGACTTTGCTGGCGGCTTTCGCCGATGCCATACACGATATCAACCGTGACCGGTTGTCCCGGCAGCAGGGTAATCGCGTGGCGTATCGCCAGAATCGGATCCAGTACCGCGCCTGAGGTATTGCTGAGTGCGCCACTTTTCCCGGCGGTCTGCGCATCTGAAGGGGTTTTGCCGCGACCCAGAAACAGGGCTCTGTCAGTTTCAAACGAGATACTCTTACTGCTGTTACCATGCACAACCACCATGTGCAGCATGCAGGGGGTTTGTTCATCCGGCGAGCGCGGGCGGCGATGACACAGGATCGCGTCACGATCGGGGTTAATCTCCGTCTGAATAAACAAGTTGCTGAATGCCGGATGCGCCCGATCGCTGGCATCAGGGGCCAGCACCACTTCGCAATAGGTTGTCTGTTCAAGCTCTCGGGGCAAGCGTCCTCTGTGTACCAGGGTGAGCCGCCGCAGTTCAATATCATCTTCCGGAGAGACCACAATCTGAGTTCTGACGATCAGCGATCCGAAAGTACGGCGGAACTCAGCGCCGGCATCGGTAAAGATCGCTTCGTCGCCGCCATCGGCATCTGTGCCGACAGGATGCCAGGTATTGCTCCAGACTTCGTCCGTTTGCGCATCGCGGATATAGCAGAATGCTCCCCAGTTATCCCGGGTCGTATCGCTGCGCCAGCGCGTGAGGGCAAGATTGTTCCAGCGGCTGTAACCGCCGCCGCCAGGGGTCAGCATCAGATGGTAATGGCCGTTGGACAACAGCTGCACTTCAGGGACCGGGGTATCTGCTCCGCTGAAAATACGCGGTTCATAGCGAACCGGTTTGACCCTCCCTTCATGGGATTCGAAATGACGGCGCGGGCTGTAAAGATCGACCGCATCCGGGACGCGTTCCTGCAACAACAGGCTCGCCGAGCGGAAGGCGGTACTGGACATGAATCGCTCTGTCATCGGGGCGTTGAGCAGCACGTGAGCCAGCGCCTGAAATGCCATCCCCTGATGATGCGCCATCCAGGACTGAACGACGGCATACAGTTGCCCGGTTGCGAGGCGGGAGGGAGTATAGTCCAGCGCTTCATAAAAACCGTATTCGCCGCGCGCGCCGTTTTTTTCCAGACTGAGCAAATTGTCGCAGGCTTTGTGTGGGGAGACCATGAGAGCCAGCAGCGTTGCGTACGGGGCGATCACCATATCATCGGCCAGACCTCGCCGCAGACCGAGGCCCGGTACGCCAAATGCCTGGTACTGATAATTGTGCTGAACATCAAAAGCATGATAGCCGGACTCCGAGACCCCCCAGGGCACGCCACGCTCTTTGCCCCAGTGTATCTGACGTTTCACCGCTGACTGGCTCATCTCATCAAGAAGAGAGCCGGGCCAGGTGGGCATCACCAGATTCGGCATCAGGTATTCAAACATCGAACCGCTCCATGACATCAGCGCGGTTTCATGATCAATGGTGGTGAACAACCGTCCCAGGGCATACCAGCTTTTTAACGGTAGCTGATTCGTCGCGATGGCGAGAAAACTGGTCAGGCGGATTTCAGAGGGCAGCAGATCGTAATGGCTTTTATCCGCGGTATTGGTATCACAGTTATAGCCGACGCTGAGCAGACAGGTTGCTTCGCTGTACAGAAACGCAAAATCCATTCTCGCATGATCGTTCAGACGCTGTTCAAGTTCAGTGATAATCTTCAGCCGCATGCGGGCCAGCGCCGTAACCGATGCCGGAGGCGTTCCTTCGCCGCGATAGCTCGCGCCGGCGAGCCAGCTCAGCGTCGGTAGCTGCGGTTGGTTATACGCCTGGGGTAACCAGCCCAGTAGATGCGACCATTCATGGCACAGCTGCACCAGCTGATGTTCAAGGTGCGCTGTCCAGCGCACCACCAGCGGGTTTTCCTGAGCACACTGTGTCGTCAGATGGTTACACTGAGCGCGCATTTTCTTCAGTTCGCCGAACAGCTGCCCCGCGGGCAACGATACCGCGTTAAGGCAGTGTTTGCGCAGCAGTCGCAGACCGGTTGGCGCGTTTTGGCCCCAGTATTTTTCCAGAATAATCAGCGTGTCGTTCAGCCCCGCCAGCAGCTGCTCGCTGTTCAACACCGGCTGATAACGCATCGCGGACAGGCCTTCGCGTAATGTCAGTAAATGACCCGCCATATTGCCGCTGTCAACGCTTGAGACATAGCGTGGGTTGAGGGGCGCGAGCGTGCGGGTGTCATACCAGTTAAAGAGGTGGCCGCGGAAGTGTTCCATTTTATCCAGCGAGTCGAGCGTCAGCGTCACGCGTTGCAAAACCTCACCCCCGGGCAGGTAGCCAAAATCCCAGGCGGTCAGGTTGGCCATCAGGGAGAGCCCGATATTGGTGGGGGAGGTGCGATGTGCGACGGTGGGCTGCGGTATTTCCTGATAATTATCCGGGGGAAGCCAGTTTTCTTTTGCCGTGGCAAAGGTCTCAAAGAAGGCCCAGATTTCGCGGCTCGTCTGACGCAGCAGCTGCTTCTGGTCCGCATTCAGTGATACCGTCCTACGCGCAGGCTGGCGGCTTAACCAGCGCATCATCAGCGGCGCCAGACACCACAGAATCGTGACGGGCAGGGCGATAGCCAGCAGCGGTGGGGTAAAATGATACGTCATCATCGTCAGGGCGACCCCGGTGACCACATTGAGCCACATCGCCCGATAAAAACGCAGCACCGAAAGGTTGGATTGCGGGCTGTCCGGCGCGTGGCTGGCCCACTGGATGAGATTGCGCTGACTGATAGCAAGACGCCAGAGCGTCACGGCAATGGCATAGCATGAATATCCGGCCTCGTGCGGCAGTATCACAAAATTGAGTGCAATACGGGAGAGCCGCTTCAGCGCTCCGGCGGCGACAAGCGGAAGATGTAGCCGCAACGGGCGACGAGAGGGTTTATGAAGAAGGTCGTGAAGAATACTCAGGGCTGCGGGCAATAACCACACCAGCGTCAGCGCGCCAAGCCAGTAGAGCGGATTGGGAACCCAGAGCAGGGAACAAAAAAGAAGTACCAGTAAAGAGGGGGCGACCAGGCTACGGCGTAAATTATCAAATAACTTCCACCAGGAGAGCGGGGATAACGGATTTTTATCCCGCGTTCCATCCGCTTTTCTGACGTACGGGTAGAGCCAGTTAAGCAGCTGCCAGTCGCCACGGATCCAGCGCATACGACGCGCAACGTCTGACAGATAGTTGTTTGGGTATTGTTCGTAGAGTAAAACTTCACTGAGTAGCCCGGACCGGGCATAGCACCCTTCGAGTAAGTCATGGCTGAGAACCAGATTTTCCGGGCAGGCGTTGGCTGTGGCCTGGACAAAGATATCGACGTCATAAATCCCTTTGCCAACGAACGACCCTTCGCCGAAGAGATCCTGATAGATGTCCGAAGACATCATTGAATAGGGATTATTACCCGGTACGCTGCTGCGCAGGGCAGCATAGCGCCCCTGTCCGTTGCGCGGCATCTCCTCTGCCAGTCCGGGCTGCAAAATACCATACCCTTTGACGACTCTCTGTCGCAGCGGATCATACACGGGCTGGTTCAGCGGGTGCGCCATGGTGGCCACCAGTTTATGTGCGGTGTCGCGTGGCAAAACCGTATCGCTGTCCAGGGTTATGACATATTTAATCGGGCCCGGCAGCTGGTGCGCGGGCAGCCCGGCGACACTGGAAAACTGTGTTGCCGGGTGGCGCAACCAGTTGTTCAACAATGCCAGTTTTCCCCGCTTACGTTCATGCCCCATCCAGGTTTCCTGCGCCGGAACCCATTCAGGCTGTCGGTGCAGAAGATAAAAGCGTGGGCGGCTGGCTGGATAACGTCGGTTAAGCGCCTCTGTTTCCGAGATGGCCTGCCTGAGCAGCAGGGCGTTTTCTGGCGGATTTTCAACTGTTGAATCAGCAAAATCGGTGAGAAGAGCGAAGCGGAGGTGTTCATTCTGATTGCCCAGCCAGCATACTTCGAGACTAGTGAGGAGCTGACTGATGCCTGCGTGGCTGGTCAGCATACAGGGGATCACGACCATCGTCGCACAGTCAGCGGGAATCCCCGCTGAAAAATCCATTCGTGGCAAAGGGCGGGGAATGCGAAAACGGGTGGTCGCTTCGCTTAGTAGATCGCTAATTAACTGGCTGACCGCCACAATAAGCGGTAAAGCCAAAAGTATCAGTATCCAGCCCATTCCCTGTTGCGCTGTGGCGTGCAGGATTCCGGCCGTAACGGCTGTCGTCAACAGGCTGAGACTGCCGAGCCATGATAACAAGGGGATTTTGTTGAAACTGTGGCGCAGCCGGATAAGTCCAGGGGTGTCAGCGCAGAGTTGCACTTCCAGCTGCTCGCGGCCTTCACCTGCCAGATAATAACCCACATGATATCCCGGCGTGGCGGGCGCGTTTTCCAGAGAAAGCGCCAGCACCCGGCTGGCAACCTCTGGCTCGCTGAACCGACTGTCTCTGGCCAGAATCTCGATGACATGCCGGTAATGATCCCGGGTATCAAAGTGCATCCGGGAATAGGTAGCGGCCGGGTCAAGACGCAATGTCTGTTCCACAACGCTGATCGTCTCGGCAAAATCGGCCCAGTTTGTTTCGCTCAGCAAACGTAAACCTGCGATGCTGTTGCTGACAGAAAGCTGGCTGGCGGCAAGCTGTTGATTGAAGCGGTGAATGAGAACCTCGGTCGTCACGCCCTGTTCAGCAAGGCGCTGGTCCATCCAGGTCAACGGCAGCGCCAGCGCATTGCCATGACCCTGCAGGCGGCGGACCAGTTCTGCGACAAACGCACTGCTGAGCGGCGGGCGGGCGCGCGCCATGTCGGCCACCACCATGATTAAATCGGCGGGCGTATTCTCCGCACATTCGAAAATCCGCGTGAGCCATGTGTCCGCCAGGCTGCGCTCTTGCTGCGCTTTTACTACTTCGATACTGACACGACGCAGGTTTTCGATCAGCGACAGACGCAGCATGCCCGGTAAAGCCCAGACCTCGCCTAACGTCAGCGGCGTCACCTGCTGATAGGCGGCGATATAGCTGGTGAGGCTGGCTACGTCCCAGCGTCCGTCTCCGTGGGCAATCGCTTCAGAGGCGATATCGTAAATGCGCGGGCACTGGTGGGGTGAAATCAGGGCGGGGAGACCTTTGCCAAAGCTTTTCGGCAAGTGCTGGCGGACAATACGAATTTGCTCCTCAATCAGGTAATAATTATCAAGAAGCCACTCGCCTGCGGGCATGATACTCGATTTTTTCCCGGCATTGAGCGCATAACAGTTATGCGTGATCACGGCCTCGTTGTCCCCAAGCCGCTTGAGAAGATAGTAAGGCAGTTTGTCCGGCGACAGCTTATGAGTATGCGCCAGTTTCTGGCCGTAACGTTCCATCTGGAGGGCCGAAAACAGTTCTGGCCGCAGACTATTTTCACCGGTCGGGTCGTTGGCCGGGAAGGGTTCCCGTCCAGGGATTTTCGTAAAGGGATGAGCGCGGCTAAACCATGCTCGGGGATTCATTTTCATAGCGTTGCTCTGATGCGACATTAACGCGCAGGAGCAGTTGCGAAATCAGTTCAGAAACGTTCTCTCAGGATGGGCGTGAGGCATCAGGGATTTAACAGCTGCCGGTCTTTATTCAGTATAGAACACGGGGTTTAAGTGGGTCGGTGTATGAAGCTGGCTAGCGTGTCGGGACAAAAATAGCCTTGCATCCAGGGCACAGCATGGCCTGTTTTAAGCGAATCTTAGAGGTGGACTGGGTTGATGATAAGCCACAGACGGGGCAGGTGATTGTGGAGGTCGAGGCACCCCCGATGAACTTCATTGCGTAATCGAGAAAAGACATGATGATTAACCTTTCAATGAATGTGTTTCAGTGTACCACGTATGGCTAAAATTTAATCTGTTTAATGTGCGGCCCTGCCCGGTATGGATGATTTCTGAAGCCGGCCTGGCTACCGCATTGTTTTTAATCTCCTGATTGCCGCCGGGCCGACAGCTCTCTCATCTCCCGTCATCACAAGCAAAAACCATGACATCAGCCGCCGGACGCTGGCGCGGTGTGTGACGTTGTCACGCAAGGCGAGACGGGCCTGGCTGCAATATCAAGACCTGAAACGGCTAAATCTGGCGACACATCAATACGTTGCGGAATCAATTAAAAAGAGATCGCGCTATTTATGGGTGAGATTAGGTGATAAAAGCGGGAGTGGGAGCAGGTTTTGGCGCGCTTAAATGGCGGCAAAGAGCCTGCAACAGGTCATGGGAAACAGGAGTAACCCATTGCTTTTACTGAGAATAGAGGCTTAACGGCAATTGTTTTTTATAAGTACGTAAAAGTTAATGAATTTTTCAGGAAAGGTCGTTATGTTGTCGGCATCACAGTTTTGTTAAGGGTTTAACATGCGCGATAAATACACTGGCCTGCAAATAGGTATCCACTGGCTGGTCTTTTTATTGGTGGTTGGCGCCTATGCCACCATGGAGCTTCGCGGTTTTTTCCCCCGCAGCGACCGTCCGCTCATTAATATGATTCACGTTTCCTGCGGGGTGGCCATTCTCGTGTTGATGGTTGCGCGCCTGCTGGTCCGACTGAAGTCCCCGGCGCCGCCGATTGTACCGAAACCGTCACCGATGATGACCGGTTTTGCCCATCTGGGGCATCTGATTATCTATCTGCTGTTTATCGCTCAGCCGATCGTTGGACTGGTGATGATGTATTACCGTGGCAATCCGTGGTTTGCCTTCGGCCTGACCATGCCGTTTGCGGCGCAAAGTCAGTTTGAGCTGGTGGATACGCTGAAGGGCGTACATAGCCTGCTGGCGAATACCGGTTACTTTATCATCGGCGCGCACGCGCTGGCCGCGCTGCTGCACCACTATCTGTGGAAAGATAATACGCTGCTGCGGATGATGCCACGTAAGCGCTAATCACTCCCGATCTCCTGACCCCGCCGCCGAGCGGGGTTTTTTTATTCCTTCCGCTGCCGGTTGTGGTAGATCTGATACGGACTGAGGAAAAGGAGTCCAACATGAAAGTCAGACTTGCCGTGCCGGATGAGGCACCTGCGCTATGGAACATCCGCAATCAGGCCATTCGCAACGGCTGTCGTGAGAGCTACGCAGCCGCGGTCCTCGAGGCCTGGACGCCGGATACGATGCCGGAAGGGTATCGCCATGCGGTGCGCGACAATCCCTTTTTTGTCGTTGAGGAATTGAGCGGGCGCCCGGTGGCGACCGGCTTTCTTGATCTCCGCGCGGCCAGCGTGGAAGCCATCTTTACGTTGCCCGAATGGGGCGGAAAAGGTTGCGCCGGAATGATTTTGACGACCATTATCGCCGAAGCGCGGCGGCGGAATCTCCCGCGCCTGACGCTGGAAGCGACGCCGAATGCGACCGGGTTTTATCTGCGCCATGGTTTTGTCGCCGTGCGCGAAAAGCTGCTGCCGTCAAAGCTGGCGAAGGCGGATTTACGCTGCGTGGAAATGGCGCTCCGGCTCAGCTAACCGCCACGGCTCGCCGCCGTGCTACGGTATAAAGCGGCGTTTCAGTTTGCTACTTTGCTTAATAAAATATAGTATACCCCCCTATATAATATTGAGGGCGTCATCGTGCCACATTCACCTGAAGACAAAAAACGCGCGCTCAGCCGCGTACGTCGCATTCGCGGGCAGGTTGAAGCCCTGGAAAGGGCGCTGGAGTCCGGCGAGTCCTGCATGTCGATTTTGCAGCAGATTGCCTCCATCCGCGGGGCGACCAACGGCCTGATGGGCGAAATGGTAGAAATCCACCTTCAGGACGAGCTGGTCAGCGGCGAAACAACCCCGGATCAGCGAGCGGCCAGAATGGCGGAAGTCGGTCATCTGCTACGATCTTATTTAAAATAAATCATCACGAAGGAAGAGACGGTTATGAAATCACGTGCAGCTGTCGCGTTTGGCCCCGGCCAGCCGCTGAAGATTGTTGAAATTGATGTTGCTCCGCCGAAAAAAGGCGAGGTGCTGGTCAAAATTACCCACACCGGCGTCTGCCATACCGATGCGTTTACGCTCTCCGGTGACGATCCGGAAGGGGTGTTCCCGGCCGTGCTGGGTCATGAAGGCGGCGGTATCGTGGTCGAAGTTGGCGAAGGCGTCACCAGCCTGCAGCCTGGCGATCACGTTATCCCGCTGTATACCGCAGAGTGCCGCGAGTGCAAATTCTGTAAATCCGGTAAAACTAACCTCTGCCAGGCAGTACGTGCCACCCAGGGGAAAGGTCTGATGCCGGATGGCACCACCCGTTTCTCCTATAACGGCGAGCCGGTTTACCACTATATGGGCACCAGCACCTTCAGCGAATACACCGTGGTAGCCGAAATTTCACTGGCGAAGGTGAACCCGCAGGCGCCGCTGGATAAAGTCTGTCTGCTGGGCTGCGGCGTGACCACCGGTATCGGTGCCGTTCACAATACCGCGAAGGTCAAAGAGGGCGATACCGTGGCGGTCTTCGGCCTCGGCGGGATTGGTCTGGCGGTTATCCAGGGGGCGGTGCAGGCGAAAGCCGGGCGCATTCTGGCGGTTGATACCAACCCGGAAAAATTCACCCTCGCCAAAGAGATGGGGGCGACCGATTTTATCAACCCGAATGATTATGATAAGCCGGTTCAGGATGTGATCGTTGAGCTCACCGATGGCGGCGTGGACTTCAGCTTCGAATGTATTGGCAACGTCAACGTGATGCGTGCGGCGCTCGAGTGCTGCCATAAAGGCTGGGGCGAAAGCGTGATTATCGGCGTGGCCGGTGCGGGCCAGGAGATCAAAACCCGTCCGTTCCAGCTGGTGACCGGGCGCGTATGGCGCGGTTCGGCATTCGGTGGAGTGAAAGGGCGTACCCAGCTGCCGGGTATGGTTGAAGACGCGATGGCCGGTAAAATCGACCTCGATCCGTTTATCACCCACCGCCTGCCGCTGGAGCAGATTAACGAAGCTTTTGATTTGATGCATGAGGGGAAATCGATTCGGACCGTCATTCATTTCGGCGAGAATTGATTTTCAGACCAAAAATAACCCGGGCTTGCCCGGGTTATTGCTAAAGAGTGGTGACTCTCACCGCAGATTTTCCTACCCGTGTCGCCACCGCTGCCGTTCGCGATGCCTCCATCCAGGGCCCTGAGGGGTGGTGATAAAATGGTTTAGCGAATGCGCGGGTTTCGTCGGGTGGCAGTTGGCGCCTGGCCCGACCGACAAAGGCGCTGTTTCCGGCAGGCCTGTGCAGGCGTCGTTCCTGGTAGGCCCGTGCAAGCGTAGCGCCGCCGGGCAAATTGCCCAGGCTCGCACATTGCCAGTAATCAGGGCCCCGTTTGGGGCCCTGACGCTTACTTCTGTTCCGGTAACGCGTAGGCGATGATGTAATCGCCGCGATCCGGAGACTGACGAGCGCCGCCGGCGTTGATGATAATGTACTGTTTGCCGGTTTTCGGCGAAACGTAGGTCATCGGGCCGGACTGACTGCCCACCGGCAGACGAGATTTCCAGATCTCCTTACCGTTGGCGGTATCAAACGCGCGCAGGTAGAAGTCCTGAGTCCCGGCGAAGAACAGCAGACCGGACTGGGTCGACAGCGATGCGCCCAGCGTCGGCATCCCGATGGGGATAGGCATATGCATGCGAATACCCAGCGGGCCAGTATCTTCAACGGTCCCTACCGGCACCTGCCACACCAGTTTACCGCTCTTCAGATCCACCGCGGACATGGTACCGAACGGCGGTTTCTGGCACGGAATACCCAGCGGCGACAGGAAGCGTTCACGCATTGCGCCGAACGGCGTCCCTTCCATCGGCACAATCCCCATCTCGATGCCGCTGGCATCTTTGGCGACTTTTTCACGCGGAACCATATAGTTTGCCAGGCCAAGGCGCATATCGTTGACGAACATCAGGCTGTTGTTCGGATCCACCGAGACGCTGCCCCAGTTCATGCCGCCCAGCGAGCCCGGATACTGCAGCGAGCGGTCTTCGCCCGGCGGGGTGAAGATACCCTGATGGCGCATGGCTTTGAAGGCGATTCGGCACATCAGCAGGTCCACCGGCGTCGCCCCCCACATATCCGACTCTTTCAGCGTGTCATTGCCAATCATTGGCATACCCACGGAGTAGGGCTGCGTCGGAGAGTAACGTTCGCCTTTAATCGTCCCGGCCGGAACCGGACGCTCTTCCACTTTCGCTACCGGTTCCCCGGTCGCGCGGTTGAGCATAAAGATCATCCCCTGCTTGCTGGTCTGCACCAGCACCGGCGTGGTGCCGCCTTTCCCGTCGGGAAGGTCGTACAGCAGCGGTTGTGACGGCAGGTCGAAGTCCCACAGATCGTGGTGGGTGGTCTGGTAGTGCCAGCGTACCTGGCCGGTCGTGGCATCAACGGCGACGATCGAGGAGCTGTATTTGTCATCCAGCGCGGTTCGTTCACCGCCGAAGAAGTCCGGGGTGGCGTTGCCGGTTGGCAGATAGATCAGGTTCAGCTTCGCGTCATAGGACATCGCCGACCAGACGTTTGGCGTGCCGCGGGTGTAGGTCTGGCCTTCCGGCGGCAGGCCGGTCAGGCCCGGATTACCCGGATCCCACGCCCAGGCCAGTTTACCGGTGTGAACATCGTAGGCGCGGACCACGCCGGGAGGCTCGCCGGTGGAGAAGTTATCCGCCACGCGGCCGCCGACAACGACGACGTTACCGGCAACCAGCGGGGTGGAGGTTTGCTGATAGTAGCCCGGTTTGATTTCACCCATTCCGACGCTCAGATCGACGATACCGCGATCGCCGAAAGTCTCACAGGTTTTGCCGGTATCGGCGTCAATCGCGATCAGACGGGCATCGGTGGTCGGCAGGAACAGACGGCGGGCACAGGCGGCAGGCTGAACGTCACCTGCAGCGGCGGCCTGGGCCTGGCTGTCTTCGTAATAGCCGAGGCCGCGGCAGCGCTGCCAGTTTGGCGCGGTGGCTTTTGAATCATAGCGCCACTTTTCCTTTCCGCTATCGACATCCAGCGCCAGCACTTTGCTGTACGGCGTACAGACATACAGCGTATCGCCGATTTGCAGCGGGGTGTTCTGGTCTTCCGCGCCGGAACCGTTGCTTTGCGGGATATCGCCGGTATGGGCGACCCAGGCAACCTGCAGCTGGTTGACGTTCTGTTTGTTAATCTGGTCGAGGGCGGCGAAGCGGTCGCCGTGGGTGGTGTTACCCCAGTGCTCCCAGTTCTTCTGCTGTTCACCCGGGGCAACCGGTTTTACCGGTACGGCTTCCGTAGCGCTGACCAGCGGCTGTGATTTGAACATCCAGCCAAAGCTGGCGGCCAGCACCACGGCCAGCACCGCGGCCAGGCCAAACGCCGGGCCTTTCTTCGCCGGCGGGGCCGAAAGATAGGGCCAGACCAGCGCCGAGAGCAGCGCCAGCGCGCCGAACGCGAACAGGCGCGAGAACAGCGGCCAGTAGGTCCAGCCGGCATCGCCGATCGCCCAGACCACAGAGGCGATGAACGCGATGGCATACAGCACAATACCGGCGCGACGATTGCGGAAGATAAGCACGGCGGCGATAACCATCACCAGACCCATGATTGCGAAATAGAGGGTACCGCCCAGCGTGGCGAGCTTGACCCCAAGAATACCGATAGCCAGGCCGATGATGAGCATCAGCCCGGCGAGAAGCCACTGCAGGATCCGGGGGAATCCTCGCGGCACGTTGCCAGTTGCCATTTTGTCTCCTTAAACCATCCGTTCTCAGATGCGAACCAAATGAATCAAAAAATACAGGGGTGCTTTTGAGTGAAGTGGAATACGCCTTCATGTTGGCGGTATTCACAAGTTACGTTGATTTCGAATGAACCATTTGGTGAAATCGTGACAATGATAAATCTGTTAATGAAGTTTGCGCAATTGTTAATAAACAATTTCGCATTAATTGATTAGCACGCTGATTTTTCCGCCGGGCTACGGCGGCCAAAAGCCTGGCGGCGGGCGGGTGAGAAGGGGCTGGGAAGGGCCGGACAGGGCGTCAGATGCCGTATCCGGCGTTCATTACGCCGGCATGGATTTGCGAATGGCGCTGAGTAAAGTTTGTGCGCCGGAGGAGAATGTGGCATCGACGCGCGTCAAAATGCCGATCGGTTCGCCCGCACCCTGGGTGGGTACCGGCAGAGCGGTCAGCAGCCCGCGGCGCAGGTCGTCTTTGACCGCGCCGGAAGGGACGAACCAGATGTAGTCATAATCCACGGTCAGCTGACGCGAGAGCGACGCGGAGAGGGTTTCGATACAGCCGGCGGGAATTTTACACCCCTGGCTTTGCAGCAGCGTTTCCGCATTCTGCCGCGGAATGGTGCCTTTAGGGGAGACGACGACCGGCCACTCCATCACCCGACTGAGGGTCACGGTTTCCTGCAATAGCGGATGACCGGGACGTACCACCAGCTTCAGAGATTCGAGGAACAGCAGCTCGTAGTTGAGGCCACTCATCAGCTCCGGGTCAGACATGCGGCCGATCCCAATATCGATTTCTCCCGATTTTAAGCCCGCCAGCAGCATGGTGTTGTTCATGGTCGCGACCTGCAGGGTGATATCTTTCTGCTGCTTGTGAAACTGGCCGATGACGGTGGGTAAAATGCCTAAGGCGGCGGTCGGGAGTGCGCCGATGCGCACCACATCGTTATTCAGCCCCTCTTTACGGTTAAGCGCCTGGCCTGCCGTATTCAGCGCGTCGAGGACCTTAACCGCATGGGTGAGAAACTGTTCGCCGACCAGCGTCAGCTGAGCGCCCAGCCGCCCGCGTTCAAACAGTCGCGTACCAGTCAACTGCTCCAGCTCATTGAGCGTTTTTGATAAGGCAGGTTGGCTTAGATTAAGTGTTTCAGCCGCACGCCCCAGCGTTCCCTGTTGAGCGACGGCCACGAAAGTGTGTAGATGGCGCAAACGAATGCGCTGACTAAAAAGACCATTTTTTTCCATAGTTGATGTTAAAAACAGAGCGCAGTGGGTGACAAGCGAAGTTATTGAAATTTGATAACCTGATAGCAAAATATTATTAACATTTCACTCTCTTGTATTACAAATTTTTTATTTTGATGAAAAAACAGACGCCCCGAACCCGGTCGGGGCAAAATCAGACGGAAAGTTACTCAGATATCAAAGAAGACGGTTTCGTTCTCACCCTGCAGGTGAATATCAAAACGGTAGACAATTTCACTGCCGCGCACTTCGCGTTGGGCAATCAACGTCTGGCGACGCACCTCCCACTCAATCAGATTCAGCACCGGATCGGCCTGGTTCGCCTCCTGCTCGTCGGAAAAGTACATCCGCGTGTTGAGACCAATATTGATGCCTCGCGCCACCACCCATAAATTGACGTGCGGCGCCATCATCCGGCCATCGCGACCGACGACGGCTCCCGGCTTGATGGTCTCAAAGCGCCAGATGCCGGAGGTAAAGTCCGAACAGCTGCGACCCCAGCCGCGAAAGCCCGGATCGAGCTTTTTATGTAGCTGACGATCGTCGGGGTGGTGATAGCGCCCGGCGGCATTGGCCTGCCAGAGTTCCAGCAGCACGTCACGCACCGGCGTTCCGGAACCATCGATCACCCGACCTTCGATCGTAATGCGTTCACCTTCGGTGTCCGGCGTAGTGAGCTGCGGGCCGAAGTTCTTTTCAAAGATATGAAAGCCGGCGGCGTCGGGTGCGAGGCCGATATGCACATAGGGGCCGGCGGTCTGCGAGGCGGTTTCGGCTAAATAGTCTTTCATCGGGCGGCCCCCTGGGTGCGATTTTCAAACAGCGTGGCGCGATGGCCGCGCAGCACAAGATCAAAGCGATAGGCGAGGCAATCCAGCGGTACGGCGGCATGGGTGTCGAGTTCGGCAATCAGCGTGCGAACCGCCTCGTCGTTATTAATGGTTTTGACGATCGGACACTGTTTAATTAGCGGGTCGCCCTCGAAATACATTTGCGTAATCAGGCGCTGCGCCCACGCATCCCCGGAGAGGGAAAAGTGAATATGCGCCGGGCGCCAGTCGCTGACCTGATTACGCCACGGATAGGGGCCTGGCTTAATGGTGCGGAAGCAGTAATAGCCGTTTTCATCCGTCAGTATCCGGCCGCAGCCGCCGAAATTGGGGTCGATGGGCGCCAGATACTGATCCTTTTTATGTCGATAGCGGCCGCCGGCGTTGGCCTGCCACACCTCGACCAGCGTGTTTTTCATCGGGCGGCCGAAGCCGTCGCGCACGTAGCCGTGGACAATAATACGCTCGCCAATAGGCAGACCTTCTTTGGCGTAATTAAGGATCAGGTCATTATCCAGCGGGCCGAGATCGTCGTGGCCGAATACCGGGCCGGTAATTTCGGACAGGGAATTCTGTAATGAGATCAGCGCATTGCGCGGTGAGCGCAGGACGCTGGTTTTGTAGCCCGGGGCATAGGCGGGCGGGTGACTGCTGTAGTCGCGATGCACAACCTCGCGCGGTGACCATTTATCATTCATAGGGTAGTGGCTCCGTTTTTATCGGTAGAGGGCTTTTTATTGTCATATCGCCAGAAACAGTGTGTGTAAACGCTTTGTTAATTTAAAGTGAAATTAACGGTCGTTTTGCATAACCCACGGTTATGCTCAGAATGGCATGGAGGACAGAGGCAGGTTATCCGCATCACAATTTGTAAATTCTTCCCGCCGTTGCCACGGGCCTTTTCTACACTCCAGGAAGTATTCACTGGAGGTAAGGCATCATGGCGAACACCATCACGGCTGATGAGATTCGGGAAAACTTTTCGCAGGCAATGTCGGCGATGTACCAGCAGGAAGTTCCACAGTACGGGACGTTACTGGAGCTGGTGGCTGACGTTAATCTGGCGGTGCTGGAGCATCATCCTAAACTGCATGAGCAACTGGCGAATGCCGATGAGCTGTCGCGACTTAATGTCGAGCGCCACGGCGCGATCCGCGTTGGCACGGCGGAAGAACTGGCGACGCTGCGGCGTATGTTTGCCATTATGGGGATGTTCCCCGTCAGCTATTACGACCTGTCGCAGGCCGGCGTGCCGGTGCACTCCACCGCGTTTCGTCCGATTGATGACGCGGCGCTGGCGCGCAATCCGTTTCGTATTTTTACCTCGCTGCTGCGTCTGGAACTGATTGCCAACGTTGAGCTGCGCCAGCGTGCGGCGGCGATCCTCGCCCGGCGCGATATTTTTACTCCCCGCTGTCGCGAGCTCATCGCTGTGCACGAAGAACAGGGGCATTTTTCATCGACGCAGGCCCGGGAATTTGTTCGCGAAGCGCTGGAGACGTTTCGTTGGCACAGTCACGCAACGGTGGACGCCGACACCTATCATGCGCTGCATAATGAGCACCGGCTGATTGCCGATGTGGTCTGTTTCCCCGGCTGCCATATCAACCACCTGACGCCGCGCACGCTGGATATCGACCGGGTTCAGGCGCTGATGCCGGAGTGCGGGATTGTGCCGAAGGCTTTGATTGAAGGGCCGCCGCGCCGCGAGGTGCCGATTCTGCTGCGCCAGACCAGTTTTAAGGCCCTCGAAGAACCGGTGGTCTTTGCCGGGGAGCACCAGGGGACCCACAGCGCGCGTTTTGGCGAGATAGAGCAGCGCGGGATTGCGCTGACGCCGAAAGGCCGGGCGCTGTACGATCGCTTGTTGAACGAAGCGGGCGTGGGTAAAGACAACCTCAACCATCAGCGTCATCTCCAGGAGGTGTTCAGCCAGTTCCCGGACAGCGAATTCCTGCTGCGCCAGCAGGGGCTGGCATGGTTCCGCTATCGTCTGACCCCCGCCGGGGAAGCCCATCGTCATGCCTTTGGCCCCGGCGACGATCCGCAGCCGTTGATCGAACGCGGCTGGGTGGTGGCGCAACCGATTATTTATGAAGATTTTTTACCGGTGAGCGCGGCAGGGATTTTCCAGTCAAATCTCGGCAATGAAATTCAGGCCCGCAGCCATGGCAATGCCAGCCGTGACGCCTTTGAAACGGCGCTGGGTTGCCCGGTGCTGGACGAGTTTACTCTCTATCAACAGGCGGAGGAGCGCAGTAAACGTCGTTGCGGTCTGCTCTGAAACCGGTACTCTGCTGACATGAATCATTGAGGACAGTCAGTAAAAGGAAGCAGGTCATGCAGAACCCGTCTACCCCACTGGTCAAAACCCGGCAGGGGACGTTATCCGGCATCACTGAACAGGGTATTCATCTCTGGCGCGGCATTCCCTTTGCCGCGCCGCCGGTCGGCGAGCTCCGCTGGCGCGCGCCGCAACCGCCCGCGCGCTGGCAGGGCGTCCGCCAGGCCGACACCTTCTCCGCCGCCAGCTGGCAAGATATTGAGTACTGCCGCGAACTGGGCGGCGGCGATCCCGGGCGCTTCTCAGAAGATTGTCTCTACCTTAACGTCTGGGCACCCGCCGGACGTACTCAGCCGCTGCCGGTTATGGTCTGGCTGCACGGCGGCGGGTTTACCATTGGCGCCGGCAGCCTGCCGCCTTACGATGGCAAAGCGCTGGCGGCCCGCGACGTGGTGGTGGTGACCGTCAACTATCGGCTGGGGCATCTGGGGTTCTTCGCCCATCCGGCGCTGGAAGGGGAAGACGGCGAACGGGTCTATAATTTCGCCCTCCTTGACCAAATCGCCGCGCTGCAATGGGTGCAGGATAATATTCACGCCTTTGGCGGCGACGCCACCAACGTCACCCTGTTTGGCGAATCGGCCGGGGCGCGCAGCGTGCTCTCGCTGATGGTATCGCCAAAATCCCGCGGACTGTTCCATAAGGCCATCATCCAGAGCGGCTATACGCTGCCGGATCTGCCGCGAGAAAAAGCGCTGGAGAAAGGGCGTTTGCTGGCGGAACACTTCTCGCTGCCGGAGGCCAGCGCCGCACAGCTGCGGGCGATTCCGGCGGAGGCGTTCTGGTCGCTGACCGCACCGCTGAATACCGGACCGGCGCCGATCGTCGGCGATGCGGTGTTACCGCAGCCGATGCTGGAGGCTTTTTTCGCCGGCCGTCAGCACCCGATGCCGGTCATGGTTGGCTCTAACAGCGACGAGGCCAGCGTGATGGCGGTCTTCGGCGTCGATATCGCCGGGCAGATCCAAAAACTGCGCCGCGAGCGGCGGTTTGGCCTCGGACTGATCAAACTGCTCTATCCTGGCGTGAAAGGGGATGAGAATCTGGGACGCGAAGTGTGCCGCGATATGGCCTTCACCACGCTGGGCTATGTGGTGATGCAGGCCCAGCAGCGGGTAGGACAGCCGTGCTGGCGCTACTGGTTTGACTACGTTCCCCGGGCCGCCGATGAAACCTGCCCGCACGGGGCGTGGCACGGCGATGAAGTGCCTTATGTGTTTGACACGCTCACCCTGGCCGAGCCGGTGCGTACCTACGCCGGCGAGGAGGACCGTGCGTTTGCCGCCCAGGTCGCCGATTACTGGGTGAACTTCGCCCGCCTTGCCGGGCATCGCTGTAGCGAACTGCCGGGAGCAGTACGCTGGCCCGCCAGCCTGCGCGGGCGCGATCGCCTGCTGCGCATCGGGCTCCATAAACGGGTCGGGTTTAAGCTGGAAAACCGCTTTATGCGCGCCCGGCTGGCGCTGTTTCGCCGGGTCATGCGCCACCACGTTACGCTGGATTAACCAGCTCCTCCCGAAACCGCGCCAGACCGTCGGCTTTACTCTGCGAACTGCGGACCACCAGCCGATAGCTGGCGCCGGTTTTCACGCTGAGGGTGAAAGGGCGCACCAGGCGGCCGGCGCGGACATCTTCAGCCACCAGGGTGGCGTCAGCCATGGCGACGCCCAGCCCCTGCATGGCGGCGGTGATCGCCAGATCCATGGTGTCGAAGTGCTGATTTTTGCGCATCAGTAGCGGGGCATCGGGTGAGAATGCCGCCAGCCATAGCGACCAGTCGGTCTTATCCCGGGTCGGGTGCAAAAACGTGACGTCATTGAGCATGTTGTCCCGCGCAAGGGCACCGTTACAGACCGGCGTCAGCGCCTCTTCAAACAGCAGATCGCCGACGCTGTGGTGAGTTCCGAAGACGATGGCGGCGTCATAGGGTTCGGTCCTGAAATTGACGCCATGTTCCGTGGTGGTGGTCAGGGCGATTTGCAGTTCCGGGTGACGTTGCTCAATAGCCACCAGCCGGGGAACCAGCCAGCGAATGGCGCAGGTCGGCGCCTTCAGACGCACCACGGTCTGCTGCTGACGAGCCTGCTCGGCCACCGCGATCAGACGGCCAAATGCCGACTGGAGCTCCGGGTAGAGGGCGCTGCCCTGCGGTGAAAGATGCAGTCCGCGCGCGTGGCGGGCAAAAAGCGGGAAACCAAACCACGCCTCCAGCGCCGCAATCTGGCGGCTGACGGCGCCCTGAGTCAGGCAGAGTTCGCGCGCGGCATGGGTTAAGTTAAGGTGTCTGGCGGTGACCAGAAAGGTTTCCACGGCATGAAAAGGCAGGGCGCTTCGCGACATCTCATCTCCAGCTATGCATTTTGATCATGGACAGTATGCCCACTTTGTTCAGCGAATGGGACACTGCGTTCCACTTTTGCCGGCTAATCCTCAGGCCACGAGTAAACTATGATCTGCCTGTAGAGTAAACATCTGCCGGTGCGGGAAGGCTGGCGGGGATAACCTGATGTTTAAATGAGGAGTCAAGCATGGCAAAACCCTACGTACGTCTGGATAAGAGCGAGGCGGCGGTGCTGCTGGTGGATCATCAGGCAGGACTGTTATCTCTGGTTCGCGACATCGACCCGGATAAATTCAAGAACAACGTGCTGGCGCTGGGGGATATGGCGAAATATTTCGGCCTGCCGACCATCCTGACCACCAGCTTTGAGAACGGCCCCAACGGCCCGCTGGTGCCGGAACTAAAAGCGCAGTTCCCGGACGCGCCCTATATTGCGCGTCCGGGAAATATCAATGCCTGGGATAACGAAGATTTCGTCAATGCGGTGAAGGCCACGGGGAAAAAGCAGCTGATTATCGCCGGGGTGGTGACCGAGGTCTGCGTGGCGTTTCCGGCGCTGTCGGCGATTGAAGAGGGATATGAGGTCTTCGTGATCACCGATGCATCCGGCACCTTTAACCCGATTACCCGCGATGCTGCCTGGGATCGCATGTCACAGGCTGGCGTGCAGCTGATGTCGTGGTTTGGCGCCGCGTGTGAGCTACATCGCGACTGGCGCAATGATGTTGAGGGACTGGCAACGCTGTTTTCCAACCATATTCCCGATTACCGCAATCTGATGACCAGCTTTAACACCTTAACCCGCAAGTAGTTTTCCGCTCCGGCCAGCCTGGGCTGGCCGTCTCTTTTCTCAAGGCATGATCAGAATGCATGGCTACTATGATAACAATTCGGTTGTCGCCGGGTAGCGCATTGGATTGAATGGTTATGCAAATAAAATGAGAAAGGATTAACTATGAGTCTCAGTTCCCCGGTGACGACGCGCTCCAAACTGCCGGATGTCGGCACGACAATTTTTACCGTGATCGGTCAACTTTCCGCTCAGCATAATGCCATCAACCTTTCTCAGGGCGCGCCGAATTTTGCCTGCGATGCCCGGCTGGTTGCCGGGGTCACGCGGGCGATGGCGGAGGGGCATAACCAGTATGCGCCGATGACCGGCCTGCCCGCGCTGAAGGAGCGAATTGCCGGGAAAGTTGCGGCCCTGTACGGTACGCGTTATGACGTAGACCACGAAGTCCTGATTACCGCCAGCGCCAGCCAGGGGATCTACTCGGCTATCGGTGGGCTGGTGCATCCGGGCGATGAGGTTATCTACTTCGAACCCTCTTTTGACAGCTATGCGCCGATTGTCCGCTTGCAGGGGGCGACGCCGGTAGCCATTAAGCTGACGGTGCCTGATTTTAACGTTAACTGGGATGAAGTTCGCGCCGCCATCACCCCGCGGACGCGGATGATTATTGTCAATACGCCGCATAACCCCAGCGGCCAGGTATTTTCCCGTGCAGATTTAGACCAGCTGGCGGCGTTGACGCGCCATACCGATATCGTGATTTTGTCGGACGAGGTGTATGAGCACGTGGTTTTTGACGGTGAACACCACCATGGGATGGCGACCCATCCCCAGCTGGCTGAGCGCAGCGTCATCATCTCATCGTTCGGCAAGACCTACCACGTGACCGGCTGGCGCGTGGGCTACTGCGTTGCGCCGGCGGCGCTGATGGACGAGATCTGCAAGGTTCACCAGTTCCTGATGTTCTCTGCCGACACGCCGATGCAATATGCCTTTGCTGAGCATATGACCGATCCCCAGTCCTGGCTTTCGCTGGCACCATTCTACCAGCAGAAGCGGGATTTACTCCGCCAGCTGCTGGCTGACTCACCGTTCCGCCTGTTGCCGAGCGCCGGCTCTTTCTTCATGCTGGCGGACTACAGCCATTTCAGCGACGAAAGCGACAGCGAAATGGTGAAGCGGCTGATAACCGACTACGGCGTAGCGACGATCCCGCTGTCGGCGTTTTATACGGATGGTACTGATAACAAACTGATTCGCCTCTCTTTTGCTAAAGATGAAGCCACATTGCGGGCCGGTGCGCAGGCACTGTGTCACGTTAAGCCGCGTTAAGGAGCCCCACGATGAAGATGAAAATAACAGCCCTTACCCTTGCTTTAGGGATGATGTGCACCTTCTCTGCGTTTGCCGCCGGCGAACTGCGCTACGGCGTAGAAGCGGAATACCCGCCGTTTGAAAGTCGCAATACGGCAGGGGAGCTGGAGGGTTTTGATATCGACCTCGGCAACGCCATCTGCAAGGCGGCCCAGCTGAAATGCAGCTGGGTGGAAACCTCGTTTGATGCGCTGATCCCGGGGCTGGTGGCGAAGAAGTTCGACGCCATTAACTCGGCGATGAATATCACCGAACAGCGGCGCAAAAGCATTGATTTCACCCAGCCGATTTATCGCATTCCCTCGCAGCTGGTCGGTAAAGCCGATAGCGGCATGGAGACCACCCCGGAAGGCCTGAAAGGCAAAACCATCGGCGTGCTGCAAGGTTCGATTCAGGAAACCTTTGCCAAAGAGCACTGGGAGAAGCATGGCGTGACGGTGGTCTCCTATAAAGATCAAAATATGGCGTGGGCAGATCTGCTGAATGGCCGTATCGATGCTTCGCTGGTGATGTCTGCCGCCGGGCAGGCCGGTTTCCTCAGCAAGCCGCAGGGCAAAGGCTTTGGCTTTATCGGCAAACCGGTGGCTGACGATACTATTCTCGGCAGCGGGATCGGCTACGGCCTGCGCAAAGGCGACGAGGCGAGCAAAAAACAGCTCGATGCGGCAATCGACAAGGTTCGCGCTGACGGCACCATCACCCGTCTGGCGGCCAAATACTTCCCGGGTATCGACGTCAGCGTCAAATAACCCGTCTGCCTCCGCAGGGCAAACCTGCGGAGGGATTCAGTCTGCTCCGATGGCGAGAATTTTTTCACGCTTTTTCTGTCGCCAACAATTGGATTATCAATCGTTTTTGTCTAGAGTGGGCGAAATTCACGACGCATCTGTTTGTCGCGTTGTCGACCAATTGGCATAACAGAAGGACGCTTTCTCAGGCATGAATCGCAGACGTTTTCTCAAATCTTCCATGGCTGTTGCCGCCGTATGCGGAACATCAGGAGTCGCTTCACTTTTTTCTAACGCCGCGCTTGCCGAGGAATCGGGCATTGCTGATGGGATGACGCGCCGTTTTGACTTTACCGTTTTGCAATCGATGGCCCACGATCTGTCGCGTCAGCCGTGGGGCGGCGCCCCGCGCGACCTGCCGCCCACGCTGGCCAATCTGACTCCGCAGGCCTACAACAGCATTCAGTACGATGCGGGACATTCGCTGTGGAATAACATCGACGACCGCAAGCTGGACATCCAGTTTTTCCACGTCGGCATGGGTTTTCGCCGCCGCGTGCGCATGTTCTCGCTGGATTCGCAAACTCAGCAGGCGCGGGAGATTCACTTCCGTCCGGAACTGTTTAACTACAATAACGCCGGCGTAGACACCAAACAGCTGGTAGGGCAAACCGACCTCGGTTTTGCCGGTTTCCGCGCGTTTAAAGCGCCGGAGCTGGCGCGTCGCGATATCGTGGCGTTCCTCGGCGCGAGCTACTTCCGCGCGGTGGACAGCACCTACCAGTACGGGCTCTCCGCCCGCGGTCTGGCGGTGGATACCTTTACCGACACCCCGGAAGAGTTCCCGGACTTTACCTCGTTCTGGTTTGAAACCGTCAAGCCGGGCGCCACCGTCTTTACCGTTTACGCGCTGCTCGACAGCCCGAGCGTCACCGGCGCCTATAAATTTGTGATCAACTGCCAGGAGACGCAGGTGATTATGGATGTGGAAAACCACATCTACGCCCGCAAAGATATCAAACAGCTGGGTATCGCGCCGATGACCAGTATGTTCAGCTGCGGCAACAACGAGCGCCGGATGTGCGACACCATCCACCCGCAAATTCACGACTCCGACCGCCTCGCCATGTGGCTCGGTAACGGCGAGTGGGTCTGTCGCCCGCTGAACAACCCGCAAAAACTGCAGTTCAACGCCTTCCAGGACAAGAACCCGCGCGGCTTTGGTCTGCTGCAGCTTGACCGCGATTTCAGCCATTACCAGGACATCATGGGCTGGTACAACAAGCGTCCGAGTCTGTGGGTCGAGCCGCGTAACCAGTGGGGCAAAGGGGCCGTCAGCCTGATGGAGATCCCCACCACCGGTGAGACGCTGGATAACATCGTCTGCTTCTGGCAGCCGGAAAAAGCGATCAAGGCCGGTGATGAGCTGGACTTTAGCTATCGCCTGTACTGGAGCGCACAGCCGCCGGTGCGTTCTCCGCTGGCTCGCGTGATGGCCACCCGCACCGGAATGGGCGGTTTCCCGGAAGGCTGGGCGCCGGGCGAACACTATCCGGACAAATGGGCGCGCCGCTTTGCCATTGATTTCGTCGGTGGCGACCTGAAGGCCGCTGCGCCAAAAGGCATCGAACCGGTGATTACCCTGTCTAACGGTGAAGCGAAGCAGATCGAGATTCTGTACGTTGAGCCGTTCGATGGCTATCGCATCCAGTTTGACTGGTACCCGACCAACGATTCCACCGACCCGGTGGAAATGCGCATGTTCCTGCGCTGCCAGGGCGAGGCCATCAGTGAGACCTGGCTGTATCAGTATTTCCCGCCGGCTCCGGATAAACGCAACTACGTTGATGACCGGGTCATGAAGTAACCGTCGCGGTTGCCCGTCTGCGTGCCGTGGACGGGTTTTCCTGCAGTGAGAGATAGTCATGTCCGCAGAAAAGATCCCCGTTCCTGAAATAATCCCGGTGTCCGGGCAACTGACGCTGCGCGCGGTGGATGAGCGCTACGTTACCGACTTACACCAGCTGGTGGAGAAGAATAAACACTGGCTACAGCATTCGCTCAGCTGGCCCGCCGCGGTTGACAGTGAAGATGAAACCCGTCGCCACGTACAGGGGAACGTCATGCTGCACCAGCGCGGTTACGCTAAAATGTTTTTACTGTTTTTGCGCGATGAGATGGTGGGTGTGCTGTCGTTCAACCAGATTGAACCGCTGAATAAAACGGGTTATATCGGCTACTGGATTGATGAACATCACCAGGGACAAGGGCTGCTTTCCCAGGCGCTGCAGGCGTTTATGCACTACTACGCTCGCCGCGGCGAAGTCCGGCGCTTCGTGATTAAATGTCGGGTGGCTAACCACAAGAGTAACCAGGTGGCGCTGCGCAATGGCTTTACCCTCGAAGGCTGTCTGAAACAGGCCGAGTACCTGAACGGCGCTTATGACGATCAGAATATCTACGGGCGGATTATCGATAGCCCCGCGTCCTGATAATAAGGTATCCCGGCGTGCGGCGTCGTGCCTGAGCCGGAATACCGCGCTACAGCGATCCCAGCAGCGGCGTGCGGGTAATCTGCTGCGCGCCGTTGATCACTTTGCGGCCGCGCAGATGAATCGCATCGCCGTTCAGCGCCTCAATCCGCGCGTTGTCGGTAATTTCAACCCGATGCTCGATCACCACATCGCCACTGATGTGGGCGTGGCCTTGCACCAGCACGTCGTCATCCAGCAGGATCGGGCCGCCGCATAGCCGGGCGTGGCCGCCCACCATTACCCGATGTTTAAGCACGCAGTTGCCCTCAACCACGGCGTTTTCTGCCACCTGCGAACTGTAGCGTAGCGTCGGTATCGCATCCTCAGCGCGTCCGGCAATCAGCCGCGCATGGTCGTAGACTCTGGCGTTATCGCAGACCCAGACATCGTTTTCTTCGTTGCCTTCCAGCCGGGCATAGTCAAATATCTCCGCCCGATGCTCAACAAAGGCGTGGTCCACGAAGGCATCACCGTAAATCTGCGCCTGATGAACGATGCGTGAGGCGCTGACCGTCGCCCGCTGGTAGATTTGCAAAAATTTGTCGCGGTCGGCGGTCAATCCCTGGGCGGCGATAATCAGGCAGTGGGGGAGAATGCGCGCCCGGTCGGCGAGGCGGCAGAAGCCGCGAACGCGGGAATCCTGAAGCGTGACATTGTCACAAATGAGGGCGTGATGGCTGATGGTACCGCTGTCGATCCATGCATCATCGCGGATGATCGCGAAGTGGCTGACGATGCAGGTCCCCGTCAGCCGCGCATTGCCTTCGATCCGCGCACCGGCAAACACCGCGCTGTTGGGGTCGTAAATCCAGCAGGTGCCCGCCTGACTCAGCGCCGACTCATCGTCCAGCCAGCCGCCTTCGCTGCCGGCCGGCACATCGGCGAAATCACGCAGGGCCACAATTTGCCGCAGATTTACGCTATGTTTAATCCCGTCCTCTTCATAGTGAAACAGGCGAACCTTGTCGCTCAGACGATATTTGTTCATCAGGACTTCTCTTATCAAGGCTTTATTTTACTTTTGGTTAACATAAACATAGCAAAAATCTCCGTAGCGTGTTTTATAAGGTTCTTTTAAAATGCAACTTAAAGATAAATTGAAAAAATAAATAAAATGAATAAAAACCCGCTTGAACGGCAGGTTCTGAATTTACCTGCGGGCTATTTTGGTATGGTGCTGGGCACGATAGGCATGGGGTTCGCGTGGCGCTATGCCAGCACCCTCTGGCCGGTGAGTCGGGCTATCGGCGATGGTCTGGTGGCGCTGGCGGCGATGATTTGGGCGCTGCTGACGATAGCGTTTATCTCCCGGGCCATTCGCTTTCCGTGGAGCGTGCTGCAGGAGATGCGCCATCCGGTTGCCAGCAGTTTTGTCAGCCTGTTTCCCGCCACCACGATGCTGGTGGCTATCGGCTTCGTGCCGTGGTTTCGTCCGCTCTCGCTGCTGCTGTTCGGCATTGGCGTGGTACTCCAGCTGAGCTATTCCGCCTGGCAGAGCGCCGGATTGTGGCGCGGAAAACATCCGAGCGACGCTACCACGCCGGGACTCTATTTACCAACCGTGGCGAACAATTTCATCAGCGCGATGGCCTGCGGGGCGCTCGGCTTTAACGACGCCGGGCTGGTGTTTCTCGGCGCCGGGATCTTCTCATGGCTGAGCCTGGAGCCGGTGATTCTGCAACGATTACGCAGCCACGGCGAACTGCCCGCGGCTATGCGGACCTCGCTGGGTATCCAGCTGGCGCCAGCGCTGGTAGCGTGCAGCGCCTGGCTCAGCGTCAACGGCGCAGAGGCGGATACCTTTGCCAAACTGCTGTTTGGCTACGGCCTTTTACAGCTGCTGTTTATGTTACGTCTGATGCCGTGGTACCTGCGGCAGCCGTTCAATGTGTCCTTCTGGAGCTTTTCGTTTGGGATTTCCGCATTGGCCAGCACCGGATTGCATCTCGGACACAGCCAGCCGAACGGCTTCTTCCATTACTTATCGATCCCGTTGTTTATCTTTACCAATCTGATTATTGGACTGTTGTTGCTGCGCACGTTTCTGCTGTTGCTGCGGGGGAAATTGCTGATTCGCGTCGACCGGGCCACATTATTAAACAATAAGGACTTATCATGACTATCCGTGACGAAAACTACTTTACTGATAAATACGGGCTGACCCGTACCCACTCGGAAGTGGTCTATGCCGCGACCCAGGTGCCGCCGGGAAAAGCGCTGGATCTGGGGTGTGGCAACGGACGCAATAGCCTCTATCTGGCGGCAAACGGCTTTGATGTGACGGCGTGGGACAAAAACCCGATGAGCATCAATAATCTGGAGAGTATTCGTGCGCAGGAAGAACTGACCAATCTCCAGGCGGCGGTCAAGGATCTGAATAGCTTAAGCTTCGACGGTGAATATGACTTTATTCTCTCCACCGTAGTACTGATGTTCCTTGAAGCGAAAACTATTCCGGGGCTTATCGCCAACATGCAGCGTTGCACCAGACCGGGCGGCTACAACCTGATCGTTGCGGCAATGGACACCGACGATTATCCCTGCACCGTTGGCTTCCCGTTTGCCTTTAAACCTGAGGAACTGCGACGCTACTACGCCGGCTGGTCGTTCCTCAGGTACAACGAAGAGGTGGGCGAGCTGCACCGCACCGATGCCAACGGCAATCGTATCAAACTGCGTTTTGCCACCATGCTGGCGCAAAAACCGGCTTAACGGGCCGCCAGCAGGCAGAGCTGGAACGCGGTGTGGTACGACGCTTCAAAGGCGCGCAGCGGCAAAAACTCAAATTTCGAGTGGAAGTTGTGCGCGCCGGTGAAGAAGTTGGGCGTTAACAGGCCTTTTGCCGAGAGCGCCGCACCATCGGTACCGCCGCGCATCGGCGTAGGCTTTGGCGTTACGCCAATGCTCTCCATGGCTTCGAACATCAGGTCAATAGCCCGGCGATCGTCGCCAATGGCATTGCTGATGTTGCTGTAGGTGTCGCCGATCGAAAATTCGACGCTGGCCGTCGGGTATTGTGCGGCAATTTTTTCAGCGACGTCGCCAATCTGCTGTTTACGGCGTAAAAAGCTCTCGCTGTCGAAATCGCGAATGCTGGCCTGCAGCAGGGTGCTGTTTTGATCGCCCTGAATGCCATTAAACCAGACATAACCTTCGCGTCCGGCGGTGTGTTCCGGGGTCTGCAGCCGGTCGAAATGGCTGATGTAATCGGCGGCCATCAACAGCGGGTTGACCAGCACGCCTTTGGCGGACATCGGATGGGCGGTCACGCCGGTGAAACGAATCTCCGCCGCCGCGGCATTAAAGTTCTCATACACGATCTCGCCCAGCTCGCAGCAGTCGATAGTCCAGGCAAAATCGACGGCAAAACGGCTGAGGTCCAGCGCTTTTGCCCCCCGCAGGCCCACCTCTTCATCGGGGACAAAGGCCACCACGATATCGCCGTGGCGATGTTCCGGCGTCAGGTTTTCCAGCACCGTCATCACCACCGTGACCGCCGATTTGTTGTCGGCGCCGAGCACGCTGGTGCCATCGCTGAAAATAATCTCTTCGTCCGGGTAGGCGAGAATCTCCGGGTGCTCGGCAACCCGCAGCCAGATCTGCTTTTCACTATTCAGGCACAGATCATCGCCGGTAAAACGCAAAATTTGTGGATGAATGTCCGGGGACAGGCCGACGTCCACGGTGTCGATATGGGTGATAAAGCCAATCCGCGGCGCGCCCGGGACATTCCCTCTTTTTACCGCGGTGACGGTGGCATGGTCATCAATCACGATATCGTCCAGCCCAAGGCGGCTTAACTCGTCGGCAAGTTCGCGGGCCATCTCATGTTGTCCCGGCGTGGTTGGCAGCGTGGTGGCGCGCGGATCGCTTTGGCTGCTGATGGCAAGGTAGCGGAAGAAACGCTGGGTCAATTGACTGGCGAGTGGAGATGACATAGTGATTCCTTCTTTATTTATTTTTTCAGGTGTTTGCAATCTGGCTTTAGTGTTATGTATGGGCAGGAAAACAACAAGCTATTCATTAGCTGACAAATTAAAAAAGGAAAACGTTATGCAACGCAAACTCACCACGCTTGCTCTGACAATAACGGCACTCACGTTCGGTTCCGCCGTGAGCGCAAAAACGCTGGTTTACTGCTCCGAAGGATCGCCGGAGAATTTCAATCCTCAGCTCTACACCTCAGGCACCAGCGTGGACGCCAGCGCGGTACCTGTTTATAACCGGCTGGTTGATTTTAAGGTGGGCACCACCGAATTGCAGCCGAGTCTCGCGGAAAGCTGGGAGGTGAGCGATGACGGAAAAGTGTATACCTTCCATTTACGCAAAGGGGTGAAGTTTCAAAGTAATAAATATTTCACCCCCACCCGCGACTTTAATGCCGATGATGTGATTTTCTCCTTCATGCGGCAAAAAGATCCGCAGCATCCTTATCACAACGTCTCCGGCGGCAGCTACTCTAACTTTGAAAGCCTGGAGTTTGGCCAGTTAATTACCGCTATTGATAAGCCTGATGAGTATACGGTGCGCTTTACTTTGGCCCGCGCCGAAGCGCCGTTTGTGGCAGACCTGGCGTGGTATTTCGCCTCTGTTTTATCGGCGGAATATGCGGATGCGATGCTGAAGGCCGGTACCCCGCAGCGCGTCGATTCCGATCCGCTTGGCACCGGTCCCTTTAAGCTGGCGCAGTATCAGAAAGATTCGCGTATTCTTTATACCGCCTTCCCGGACTACTGGCAGGGGAAAGCAAAAATCGACCGTCTGGTTTTTAGCATTACCCCGGATGCTTCGGTGCGCTATGCCAAACTGGAAAAGAATGAATGCCAGGTGATGCCATTCCCTAATCCGGCCGATTTACCGAGGATGAAGGAAAATAAAAACATTCAATTACTGAATAAGGCCGGATTGAACACCGGGTTTCTTGCTTTTAATACGCAAAAACCCCCGCTGGACAATGTCAAAGTACGTCAGGCCCTGGCGATGGCGATTAATAAACCGGCGATTATTGAAGCGGTGTTCCACGGTACCGGTACGCAGGCGAAAAACCTGCTGCCGCCGGGCGTCTGGAGCGCGGACGCGGAGCTGAAAGATTATGACTTTGACCCGCAAAAAGCCAAAGCGCTGCTGCAGGAGGCGGGCATTAGCGGTCCGCTAACGATCGATCTGTGGGCGATGCCGGTGCAGCGTCCTTATAACCCTAACGCCAAACGGATGGCCGAGATGATTCAGGCCGACTGGGCCAAAATCGGCGTGCAGACTAAAATCACCACCTATGAATGGGGTGAATATCTGAAGCGGGTAAAAGATGGCGAACATCAGGCGGCGCTGATGGGCTGGACCACGGCGACCGGCGATCCCGACAACTTCTTCGGGCCGCTATTTACCTGTCAGTCGGCCAACGGCGGTTCGAACTCGGCGAAATGGTGCTATCAGCCGTTTGATAAAATTATTGCCGAGGCAAAATCGATTACCGATCGTCCAAAACGCGAAGCGCTGTATAAACAGGCGCAGCAGATGATGCATGACCAAATGCCGGCGGTGATGATTGCCCACTCGACTATTTTTGAACCGGTGCGTAAAGACGTTTCTGACTATGAAATTGATCCTTTTGGCAAGCATATTTTCTATCAGGTCGATATAAAATAAACAGCAAATGTAAATCCGCCCGTCGTGGCGGATTTATTTTCTCAAAGGTTTGACGTTCCCTTTTTTTGTCACAAAACTTATCCTGGTATTTTGCTATAAATCGCGCCGACAACTGCATTTACAGGGATTCACTCATGCGTACTCATTTCATTTTTAAAGTGGCAGCACTTGCTGGTATGTTGGCTCTTACGGGCTGCGCCTCAAAAATTGCCGCGCCGGAAAAATATTCTGGTTTCTTAAAAGACTATTCAAACTTAAAAGAAACGACGTCAGCGTCTGGTAAAGCAGAACTGCGCTGGATCTCTGCGGATTACAATCCGCAAAACTACGACAGTATTGTCTATAACCCGATCACCTATTATCCGGTGCCTAAACCGTCTACTCAGGTCGGGGAAAAGGCGCTGCGCGATATTCTTAATTACACCAACCAGCAGATGAAACAGGCGATTGCCGAGCGTAAACCGCTGGTGGCGAAACCCGGACCGCGCAGTCTGATTTTCCGCGGCGCCATCACCGGCGTGGATTCCAGCAAAGAAGGCCTGCAGTTCTATGAAGTGGTTCCGGTCGCCATGGTGGTGGCAGGTACAGAGATGGCAACCGGGCATCGTACAATGGATACCAACCTCTACTTCGAAGGTGAACTGATTGACCCGGCGACCAACAAACCGGTGGTCAAAGTCGTGCGCAAAGGCGAGGGGAAATCACTGGCTAACGAAAATACGCCGATGACCATTGATACTCTGAAGCAGGTGATTGATGACATGGCGATCGATGCCGTGAAATTTGACCCGACGCAGAAATAAGCCCGCAACAACGAAAGACGCCCTTCAGGAGGGCGTCTCAGATTGCCGACACATTAAATTGCCCGACGGCGCGGCGCTTGTACGGGCCTACAGCGGCCTACAGCGGTTGTGCAAACCTTAGAAGTGACGGGTTTTGTCGGCCGGGTCAGGCGCAGCCGCCACGGCCACCCGGCATAATGTGGGCACGATGTTCAAAACGGGCCTGTCATCAATCTCAGGCGCCCTTCGGGAGGGCACCTTTTTTATGCCGACAGGCAGAGATTAAGCCAGTCTGCGGCGCAGGAACCACTGCTCGGGACGGGCAAACATCACCAGGTTCCCCACCAGAATCAGCGCCAGCCCGATAACCGCGTTACTGTGCCAGACGTAGCCTTCGTAAAAGGTCGAAATCGTCAGGGCCACCAGCGGGAACAGCAGGGTACTGTAGGCGGCTTTGCCGGCGCCAATCCGGCCAACCAGCGTAAAGTAAGCGCCGAACGCAATCACCGATCCGAACAGCGCCAGGTACAGCAGCGCCCCCATATAGCTCAGCGTCCACTGGGGGGGGAAATCATCGCCGCGCACCAGAGCGATAGCCCCCATCACCAGAGTGCCGTAGAGCATCGCCCAGCTGTTGGTGGTCAGGGTTTCCAGCCCACGGCGCTGGTGGCGCATACTGAGCATGTTGCCGAGAGAAAAACCGTAGGTTCCCAGCGCGCTGAGACCAATTCCCCACAGCAAGGATGCGTTGAGCCCGTTACTGAGCAGATCGTCCCAGAACAGCGTGATAATCCCCACAAGGCCGAGCGCGGCGGCTAGCCAGAAACGCGCGGGCGGCTGCTGGCGGAAGAAAATAAACCCGTTGATGGCGTTAAACAGGACCGCCATGGAAAAAATAACCGATTCAAGACCGGTGTTGATGTGTGCGGCGGCGGTATAAAAGCACCAGAAGTTGAAACAGAAGACGCAGCAGCCCTGTAGTACACAGAACAGATGATCGCGCAGCGCCAGCGGGCGCAGACGACGGGTTGCCAGCAGAATCGCCAGCATCGTGACGCTGGCTACCGCAAACCGCCAGAAAATGGAGACCGGCGCGGAGACCGGCCCCTGTTGTAAAAAGATGGCAATCCATGTCGTTCCCCAGATAACGACCACCAGCCCGTACAGTATTGCGTTCAAAATATTTCTCCCATAAACACTCCAGGGAGGCAGTGTGGCGGTTTTTGCGCGCCGCCGCTGTCATCCTTGCGGGTTGGACTTGCAAATTCTTGCGCTTATTTTTATCGAATGGCTGGAGAGATCTGGTATCCGCTGCCGACTCTTCATAGACTAGAGGTTTACGAAATCAGATGTGTGAAGGCCATGGCTTACGGGACGTTCGAAACATTACGCCGACAAAAAGCCGTCCTGCGGGAGACGGTGGAGCTTAACTCCGGTATTCAACTGGCGGCGTGGTATAACAATCGCGATACGGTTACGGTGCGCAGCGACCATCATACGCTGAGCCTGTACGTTGCCGATGGTTACGAAAGTTATCAGAAAACGCCGCAGGGCTGGAAAAACGGCGGCGGCCCGGATCGTTTTTGCCTGATGCCAAAAGGAGCCGAGAGCACCTGGGATATTCGCGGCGACCTCTCGTTCGTGCATCTGTACTGTACCGATGACCATTTGCGTCGGGTTGGCGAGCAGATCTGGGACCGCAGCCCGGCGTCGTTCAGTCTGCAGGAACAGACCTTTTCCCGGGATGATAAAATTACCGCCGTCTATCGCCAGTTTCTTCTCGATTACGACTGGCAGCAGCAGGCCAACCAGCTGACCTTAAGCTCCGCCAGCACGCTGCTGCTGACCCATCTTATTCAGCACTATTCGAACGTTCAGTGGCGGTTGCCCACGGTCTCCGGCGGCCTGGCGCCGCACGTCCTGCGTAATCTGCTGGCGTGGGTTGAGGAGAATCTGGATCAGCCGCTGACGCTGGCCGATCTGGCGCAGGAGGCGGCGCTCAGCGAATATCACTTCGCGCGGATGTTCCGGCAGTCAATGAACATGGCGCCGCACCAGTATGTGATGCAGCGGCGGATGGTTAAGGCGCAGGAGCTCATCTGCCGCAGCGCCCGGCCGTTGACCGATATCGCGATGGCCTGCGGTTTCAGCTCCGCCAGCCATTTCAGTAACCGGGTGAAAAGCGCCACCGGTCTGACGCCGTCGCAGTTACGTGCGGCGCAGCGCTGACAGCAGGGCGAAACTCGCGCCGCCGAGCGCCAGCCCCCAGAAGGCCGAGCCGATCCCCGCCAAAGTCACGCCGCTGGCGGTGACCAGAAACGTCACCCCCGCCGCATCGCGTTCATTCTCCTGATTCAGCGCCTGAAACAGACTCCCGCCAAGCGTCCCGAGCAGCGCCAGCCCGGCCAGCATCTGAATCCACGCCGTCGGCAGGGCAGACATCAACGAGGTAATCGAACCGCCGAACAGGCCGGCCAGCAGATAAAAACCGCCCGCGGCGGCGGCGGCCAGCCAGCGTCGCTGCGGATCGGGATGGGCCTCCGGACTTTGGCAGATGGCGGCGGTAATGGCGGCAATACAGATGGAGTAGACGCCAAAAGGCGACAGGATCAGCGCCAGGCCGGCGGTGGCGACAATCAGCGGCGACACGGGTACCCGATAGCCGGAAGCCTGCATCGTGGCGAAACCGGGGGCGTTTTGCGAAGCCATGGTGACCAGGAAGAACGGCACCCCGACGCTGAGGAGCAGCGAAGGGGTAAACTGCGGCGCGGTATATTCCGGGGCGACAAAAGCGAGGCTGATGTGGCTCCCGGTGACGTCGCCGGAGAACACGGCGATAACGCCGCCGACCAGCAGCGCCGCGACCACCGCAAAGCGCGGGTACAGCGCTTTACACAGCAGCCAGGCTGCCAGCATGCCGCCACACAGCAGAAGATGGTCTTCAAGGGTGGCGAAGGCCTGCAGACCGAAGCGCAGTAAAATCCCTGCCAGCATGGCGGCGGCGAGCGAGTGGGGGATAATTTTCATCAGCCGGGCAAAAAGGCCGGTCAGCCCGCATAGCACCATCAGGCCATTCGCAAAGATAAACACGCCGACCGCCTGGTTCAACGTCACCCCCTGTAATCCGCTGACCAGTAGCGCCGCGCCGGGGGTTGACCAGGCGGTGAGGATCGGCACTTTGCGCCATAGCGTGAGGGCCAGCGTACTGACCCCCATCCCGAGGCCGAGGGCCGTCATCCAGCCAGCGATCTGACTCGCGCTGGCCCCTGCGCTGGCGGCGGCCTGCCAGATAATGGCGGCCGAGCTGGCGTAGCCCACCAGGACGGCGATAAACCCGGCGAGTAGCGTCGGCAGCGGGAGTGAGAACGAGCGCATAGTGACCTCTTGTGCGTTATAACATCCGGCAAAATGTAGCATTGTGCGCTATAACGCACAATGATCTTTTCCCTCCTTTCATGCCGTCGTCATCGCCGTCGCGGACGCGCCAGGCGCGTTTCCCGACGAAACTTCCTGTAGAATCATACCAATGCGCGTATAATTTCTGCTGAGCATACAGGAGGTGGAATGAATATTGCGCAACATCTGGCGACGACCCTGAAAACGCTGCGTCAACAGCGGGGCTGGAGTCTGTCGCGACTGGCGGAAGAGACCGGGGTGTCAAAAGCGATGCTCGGGCAGGTTGAGCGAAATGAATCCAGCCCGACGGTAGCGACCTTGTGGAAAATCGCCACCGGTCTGAACGTGCCGTTCTCGGCGTTTATCGTGGCCGATGAATCGACGGCGCCGACCGCCTTTGACCCGCAGCAGCAGGCGATGGTGGTGACACCCCTTTTCCCGTGGGACCCGGAGCTGCGTTTTGACCACTTCTCGATTACGCTCGCCCCCGGGGCGCTGAGCGAATCCACGCCGCACGAGAAAGGGGTAATTGAACATGTGGTGGTGATCGGCGGCGTGCTGGATTTGTGTCTGCAGGGGGAGTGGCAGACGCTAACGAGCGGAGAAGGGCGGCGGTTTGCCGGCGATCTGGCGCATGCTTATCGTAACAGCGGCGCGCAAACGGCCCATTTTCACTCGCTGATTCATTATCCCAAAGAAAAAGCCGCGGGTATTTAACCTGCGGCCAATCAAATGATTAATGTAACCACTCACAACGTGACGAGGAAAATCCGGAATACGTGATGACTGTAACCGTAGACGTTTTTCGAAGGAAATACCTTTTCCTTCAATGCTTTGCTGGAAACTGAAAATTCACCTTTTCCGCGTGATGGAAAATGATTTCGTCTCTGCCCACTTCTGACTACAATAGCCGCCATTTCGACCCCCTATAACGGATAACGACGAGCGTATGCGCCTGCACAACCATCATCTTGAACTTCTTAGCCCCGCCCGCGATGTCGGGATCGCCCGTGAAGCGATTTTACACGGCGCAGACGCGGTTTATATCGGCGGACCGGGTTTCGGCGCACGCCACAACGCCAGCAACAGCCTCAGCGATATTGCCGGGCTGGTGCCTTTCGCCCATCGCTACGGCGCGAAAATCTTTGTGACGCTGAATACGATCCTGCACGATGATGAGCTGGAACCGGCGCAGCGACTGATTACCGACCTGTATGAAACCGGCGTTGATGCGCTGATCGTGCAGGATATGGGGGTGATGGAGCTGGATATTCCGCCTATTGAACTCCACGCCAGCACCCAGTGTGACATCCGCAGCGTCGAGAAGGCAAAATTCCTCTCCGACGTCGGTTTCAGCCAAATCGTGCTGGCGCGCGAGCTGAACCTGCAGCAGATTAAAGCGATTTACGACAACACCGACGCGACAATCGAGTTCTTTATTCACGGCGCTCTGTGCGTGGCCTATTCCGGGCAGTGCAATATCTCCCATGCCCAGACCGGGCGCAGCGCCAACCGCGGCGACTGCTCCCAGGCGTGCCGTTTACCGTATACCCTGAAAGATGATCAGGGTCGCGTGGTAGCCTATGAGAAACACCTCCTGTCGATGAAAGACAACGATCAGACCGCCAACCTGGCCCAGTTGATCGATGCCGGCGTGCGCTCCTTCAAAATTGAAGGGCGCTACAAAGATATGAGCTACGTGAAAAACATTACCGCGCACTATCGTCAGATGCTCGACGCGATTATTGAAGATCGCGGCGATCTGATGCGTTCGTCCGCCGGACGCACCGAACACTTTTTCGTTCCCTCCACCGACAAAACCTTCCATCGCGGCAGTACAGACTACTTTGTTAATACGCGCAAAGGTGACATCGGCGCATTTGATTCGCCGAAATTTATCGGCCTGCCGGTGGGTGAAGTGCTGAAAGTGGCGAAAGACCACCTCGATGTTGAAGTGAGCGAAGCGCTGACCAACGGCGATGGCCTCAACGTGATGATTAAGCGCGAAATCGTCGGTTTCCGCGCCAACACGGTGGAAAAAACCGGCGAAAATCGCTATCGCGTCTGGCCGAACGAGATGCCGGCAGATCTGCATAAAGTCCGGCCGCGCCAGGTGCTGAACCGTAACCTCGACCATAACTGGCAGCAGGCTTTGCAAAAAACCTCCAGCGAGCGGCGAATTGCGGTGGATATCGACCTCAGCGGCTGGCAGGAGCAGCTGGTGCTGACGATGACCTGCGAAGATGGCGTCAGCGTCACCCACACCCTGGACGGCGAGTTTGCCGAAGCGACCCAGGCGGAGAAAGCGCTGGCGAACCTGCGGGACGGCGTGGCGAAGCTGGGGCAGACGATCTATTTTGCCCGCGATGTGCAGATCAATCTCCCCGGCGCGCTGTTTGTGCCGAATAGCCTGCTGAACCAGCTGCGTCGGGAAACGGTAGAACGACTGGACGATGCGCGGGTGAAAGCCGCGCCGCGCGGCCAGCGCAAAGCGGTTTCCGTCCCGCCGCCGGTTTACCCGGAAACCCATCTGTCGTTCCTTGCCAACGTCTATAACCATAAGGCGCGTGCGTTTTACCAGCGCTATGGCGTGAAGCTGATCGATGCGGCCTATGAAGCGCATCAAGAGAAGGGCGACGTGCCGGTGATGATCACGAAACACTGTCTGCGTTTTGCCTTCAATTTATGCCCGAAGCAGGCCAAGGGATCGATTAAGAGCTGGAAAGCGACGCCAATGCAGCTCATTCACGGGGATGAAGTGCTGACGCTGAAATTCGACTGCCGTCCGTGCGAAATGCACGTTATCGGCAAAATGAAAAATCATATTTTGAAAATGCCGCTTCCGGGGAGCGTGGTTGCTTCGGTCAGCCCGGATGAGCTGTTGAAAACCCTGCCGAAGCGTAAAGGCGTCTGATCGACGGCAGACGCTACTGGCGGAAGTGCATTTTCGGTTTGCGCGCATTCTGCCAGTGGTGACGTTCGCGCAGATCGGCGGCGGCCTCGTCCCGCTGGCTGCGCAGTTCATCACTGTCGGCCTCGTGCAGCAGCTGCTGTTCGAGGCTTTGTACCGGGAAGTATTCATGTCCTTGTTTGCGGGCCAGCAGATGGCCGGAAAATAACGCACACATCAGCACGAATGCCGAAACGCATCTCCTGAGCATATCGATTTCCAGTGACAGACGAGTGGGGCTACTATGCTCTGAATTTCTTGAGCTTTATTATTGGGTTATCAAAGAAGAGCAAAGTCTGCGTCAGCCTTTCCTGACGAAAGGCGAAAAAAAGCCCGGCGCGATACACGCGTCGGGCCGAAGAGTGATTATTTTTTCGGCGGCAACGGATTGCCGTTGTGCTGGCCGTCTTTCGACGGCTGTTTGTTGCCCTGTGCGGACGACTTGCCTTTCGGCGGCTGTTTGCCATTATGCGATGCGCCCTGTGCTGGCCGTTTACCGCTGTGCTGCTGCCGGTTCTTATCGTGGCCGTTATGCTGCTGGCCTGCGACCGCTTTCCCCGGAGGCGGCGGGGGATTATCGGCGGCAAACGCCAGGGAAGAGAGCGCAAACGACATCGCCGCGGATAACAAGACACTCTTTTTCATTACTACATCCTATATTTTTTTATGTGCCTTGAGATTTCAGCAAATAAAAATGGAGAGACAATGGAGTTCTTGCTAATCAGCGTAATCCGCAGCGCCGGGGATTAAACTTTCAGCCCGGCCGCGGTCATTAAAAAACGAAAGAGCATACTGACTGCCCCCAGCGCCAGCACGCTGGTGCCCCACAGCGCGACCATCCATAATAGTTGCTTCAGTCGTGACTGATTCATCAATGATACCCCTCGCCATGTTGGACTTTGCCGCGAAACACGTAATAGCTCCAGAAGGTATAGCCGAGGATCACCGGAAGAATCAGCAGGGCGCCTACCAGCATGAAACCCTGGCTCTGCGGCGGCGCGGCGGCCTGCCACAGCGTAATGCCCGGCGGGATAATATGCGGCCAGATACTGATCCCCAGACCGCTGAAGCCGAGAAACACCAGCCCCAGCGTCAGAATAAAGGGCAGCGCATGGCGATCAGGGTTGCGCAGATCCCGCCACAGCCAGGCGCCGAGCGCCACAACCAGCAGGGGAACCGGCAGCAGGAAAAAGAGGTTCGGCAGCGTGAACCAACGGGCGGCAATGGCCGGCTGCGCCAGCGGTGTCCACAGGCTAATGACGGCGATGGCGATCAGCAGCGCCAGTAGCAGCGTTCGCGAGGTATGGCGCATTTTGTCCTGCAGCGGATTTTCGCTTTTCATGACCAGCCAGGTGGCGCCCAGCAGCGCATAGGCAATGGTCAATCCCAGACCGCAGAACAGGGTGAACGGCGTCAGCCAGTCGAGCATTCCGCCGCTGAACGCGCGACCGCTTACCGAAAAGCCATTGATGACCGCCCCGACAACCACGCCCTGAGAAAAGGTGGCCAGCAGCGAGCCGCCGAGAAATGCGCGATCCCAGAACGGACGGTGTGACGGCGTTGCCTGGAAGCGAAACTCAAACGCCACGCCGCGAAAAATCAGGCCGATTAGCATTAACGTCAGCGGGATCGCCAGCGCATCGATAATCACCGCGTAGGCGAGGGGAAACGCGCCGAACAGCCCGGCGCCGCCAAGCACCAGCCAGGTTTCGTTGCCGTCCCAGACCGGCGCTACGCTGTTCACCATGACGTCGCGGTCTTCAGCATCGCGGGTGGCCGAGAACAAAATGCCGATCCCTAAATCGAAGCCATCCATCACGATGTACATCAGGGTGGCGAAGACGATAATGACGAACCAGATAACTGAGAGATCGATCCCCATTAGCGGGACTCCTTATGCTGAAAACCTTCCGTTGCCGCGGAGAGCGGGCGGGCCGGGGTACCGGAGAGCGGTGGATTGAAGGTCTGCGGGCCTTTGCGGATCAGGCGCAGCATATAGCTGTAGCCGACGCCAAATACCGAGCTATAGACGACGAAAAAGGTCAGCAGACTGAGAGTCATATGCAGGTCGCCATGGGCGGAGACGGCATCAGCAGTGCGCTGTACGCCATACACCACCCAGGGCTGACGGCCGACTTCGGTGGTGACCCAGCCTGCGAGAATGGCAATCAGCCCGGAAGGGCCCATCCACAGGGCAAAGCGCAGGAAGGGCTTCGACTGATACAGACGCTGGCGGTAGCGCAGCCACAGCGCCAGCGCCCCAAGCAGGATCATCAGCATGCCGAGTCCGGCCATCAGGCGAAATGACCAGAAGACAATGGTCGAGTTGGGGCGGTCTTGCGGCGCGAACTCTTTCAGGGCGGGCACCTGTTTGTCCAGACTATGCGTCAGGATCAGGCTACCGAGTGCCGGGATTTCAAGTCCGTAGCGGGTGCGCTCCTGCGCCATATCCGGCCAGCCGAACAGCAGCAGGGGCGTCGGTTCCCCCGGCCGGTTTTCCCAGTGTCCCTCGATGGCGGCAATTTTTGCCGGCTGATGTTTCAGGGTGTTCAGGCCGTGCATATCGCCAATCATCGCCTGGATGGGGGCAACGATAAGCGTCATCCACAGTGCCATTGAAAACATGGCGCGAATCGCCGGCGTGTTGTGACCGCGCAGCAGATGCCACGCTGCCGAGGCCCCGACGAACAGCGCGCTGCTGAGAAAAGCCGCCACCGTCATATGAAGCAGACGATACGGGAACGACGGGTTGAAGATAACCGCGAACCAGTCGACGGGAACCACCTGGCCGTTAACGATTTCGAACCCCTGCGGCGTCTGCATCCAGCTGTTGGAGGCGAGGATCCAGAAGGTCGAGATGATGGTCCCCAGCGCGACCATACAGGTGGCGAAAAAGTGCATGCCGGGACCGACGCGGTTCCAGCCAAAGAGCATGACCCCAAGGAACCCCGCCTCAAGGAAGAAGGCGGTCAGGACTTCATAAGTCAGCAGCGGGCCGGTAATACTGCCGGCAAACTCGGAAAAACCGCTCCAGTTGGTGCCGAACTGGTATGCCATCACCAGACCGGAGACGACGCCCATGCCGAAGTTAACGGCGAAAATCTTTGACCAGAAGTGGTAAAGCGAGCGCCAGACAGGATTTTTTGTCTTCAGCCACAACCCTTCCAGTACCGCCAGATAGCTGGCCAGGCCGATGGTAATGGCAGGAAAGATAATGTGAAATGAGACGGTAAAGGCGAATTGAATTCGCGCCAGGTGGAATGCATCAAGACCGAACATGCAGAACTCCGCAAGAAAATTGATTCAGCGCAATTCTAGGCGGCGAGAGTTTCGGGTTGCAGAGGCAGAAAGGCTATTTTTTGTGATAACAGTTGCCTGACTGTTATGGCTTTTATCGCGGGAGCCAGCCTGTCGACGCGATGATGATGATCCCCGAGCGGCTTGTTGCTGCGGTCGGTCGGCCCGCAGGCAGGAGATAAAAGCGCGCCGCGTTACGCATGGGCAAATCCGCGGCGCAAAAAGCCTTAAAAGGCCTGTTGATAAAGCCGCAGCGCATCCTCCTCGTTGAGCGTCACCGGGTTATTCACCAACAGCCGGGTTTGCTGCATGGCATCCCGGGCGAGCAGCGGCAGTTGAGCTTGATCTACCCCGACATCTCGCAAGCGCTGCGGTGCGCCGCTGGCAACGATAAGACGGGTCATTTCGGCGATGAATGCCGCGCTATCCCGTTGCACATCACCGCAGGTCTGCAGCCCGATAGCCGCCGCAAGTTCTGCATACAGCGCCCCCGCCACGGGGGCATTGAAATGCAAAACGGGGATCAGCATCAGGGCGTTTGAGAGACCGTGGGGCACGTGATAGCGCCCGCCGAGTGGGTAAGCGAGCGCATGAACGGCCGCCACCGGCGCGTTGGCAAAGGCCTGACCGGCCAGCATCGCCCCGAGCAGCACTCCCTCGCGCGCCTCGCGATCTTGCCCGTGGCGACAGGCGTTGAGCAAATGACGAGTCATCAACCGCAGCGCTTCGCGGGCCAGCGCATCCGATAGCGGATTTTTTTGATGGGCGCTGGTGTAGGCTTCGATAGCATGGACCATGGCGTCAATTGCGGCAGCCGCGGTATGCACCGGAGGCAAACCGAGCGTCAGGTGGGCATCCAGCAGCACCACATCGCAATACAGCTGCGGGGCCACCACGCCCATTTTGCTGTTTTCACCGGTGGTGAGAATCGCGATGTTGGTTACTTCGGAGCCGGTTCCGGCGGTCGTCGGGATTTGCATCAGCGGCAGACGCGTCCCTTCGACCTTATCCATGCCGTACATCGCGTCGAGCGGCTGCTGCGACGGCGCGAGCACGGCGGCCATTTTCGCCACATCCAGCGAGGAGCCGCCGCCGATCCCAATGACCATATCGCAGCGTGCCTCACGGGCCTGTTCCGCCGCGCGCACGGCCAAATCGGCGGGCGGGTCGGCGACGACCCGGTCGAATCGGGTTAGCGTATAGCCGCTGCGGCACAAGGCGTCTTCCACCGGTGCCAGCACGCCGGCGCTCACCAGCCCGGGATCGGTGACCAGTAAGATTCGCCGGGCCTGAAAATAGCGCCGGACGATATCGCCCAGCCGCGCCGCGCCTTGCCATTCGACGAGTACGGTCCCGACGGTGGTGAAGGTGAAGGCCTTTCCTGATGGGGGCATACTGACTCCTTATCTGTCGTTGTCCGTCTGCGGAATTAAAAAGCTCTGCACCTCTTTTTTATCCAGCAACGGGGCAATCACTTCGAGGCCCAGGTGCTGAAAATGCGGGGTTGCCCGGTGCGCATCGAGCCCGCCTGCGTGACGATAGCGCTCGAGGATCACAAAGTGGCGACGATCTTCCCGGGACTGAAAGAAGGCATAGGAGAGATTGTCCGTCTCCTGACGGGTGGCTGCGGCGAGGGCGTGCAATGCGGTTGCCACGTTCTCAACCTCATCCGGACGCGTGTAGTAGTGGGCGATGACCTGTAGCTGCTGATTTCCCATAGAGAGCTCCGCGTTATTGCGATGAAATGGGCAGATTCCACAGCGCACTGTCGCTGCTGGAGACTGCCGTCGCGCCGCTGGCAAGCGCCGCGCGGATTTGCGCTTCGTTACTGACAAATCCGGATGCGACAATTGGCGGCAGGCGCTGGCGATCGGCCTGCGGCAGCATGGCCAGCATCGGGGCCGGCATCAGCTGCACATAATCGGGCTCGCTCTGCTCCAGCGCATGCAGACTGCGCAGCCAGGTCGAACGGTCGGTGACAAAGATCTTTTGCATCGTCACCAGCCCGCTTTTTTTGGCCCGCTGCACGGTCTGCAGGCGCGTGGAGAGCAGCCCCATGGCGCCGGTTTCGGCAATATAGTCGATCCCGCCTTTATCCTGCGACAGGCCGTTGCAGCTGTCGATATTGACGATCACATACTTGTCTGCCTTTGCCAGCAGGGTAATCACCGGCTGAAGTTTAATCAGATCGATATTGGCAATAATGCAGACCTGCGCCCGGCTGGTGAGCGCCACTTTTAACTGGTCGATGCCGTAGATCGCCATAATCATCGGGTGGCACGCCAGCTGCGTGCCGAGGTTTTTGATCATTGTTGACCTGCCGGGCGCGAAACGTATTCATCGCTCAACCCCAGTTTCCCCGGATTGAGAATACGGTGTGGATCGAGTGCGGCTTTGATCTCCGCCATCACCTTCAGGGTTTCACCTAAGGCGGCCTGCATATAAGGCGAACGTAATAAACCTACTCCATGATGATGGCTGAGAGACGTGTTGTGGCGAATCAGCACCGCGTTTGCCGCATCCCAGGCAGCGCGATACCAGGCCGCTCGCTCCTTAACGGCGACATCTCCGCGCAGCGAAAAGTAGAGACAGGCGCCATCGACGTAGGCGTGAGACTGATGGGCGGAGCCGGCGAGGGTACCCGGGACGGCGTTAATGGCGGCGACGACCTCCTCATAGATAGCGGCCAGATCGCGCCAGCGGCCAACCATCTCCAGGGTATCGGCCACCAGGCCCGGACTGCGGGCAAAGCCTTCGGCGCTCTTCCCGGTGAGATAGCGGGTATCCAGCCAACGCTCAAATATCGGATCGCTCTCCAGCGGCTGTCCCTGGCATTGCTCACAGACGCGCGCCGAGATGGCCAACACCGCGTCCACCAGCTCCTTTTCACCCTCATCGGCAATCAACAGAACGTTGGTCTCCGGTAAGGAGAACTGCACGCCGCTTTCGAGATTATCGTACAGCCGCAGGGCGGCGGGGGTTGCGCCATGCTGGAGGATCTGTCGGCAGGCTTCGAGGCCGTCGGCAAAGCTGGCGAAACCCCAGGCGATGGCGCGACCATACTCCGGCAGGCGATGCAGTTTCAGGCGTACGCGCACAATGACGCCCAGCGTACCTTCAGAGCCGATAAACAGCTGCTGAATGTCCGGTCCGGTGGCGCTGCGCGGCGCACCGCCGACGGTAATTAAGCGCCCGTCAGCCAGCACCACATCCATGCCGTATACCATATCCTCAATTTTCCCGTAGCGGGTCGACAGTTGACCGGCGCCGCGACAGGCGACCCAGCCGCCCACCGTGCTGATGCCAAACGAAGAGGGCCAGTGGCCCATCGTCATGCCGTACTCCTGCTGAATGGTTTGCTCGAAGATATCGCCAAACATCCCGGCTTCTACCTCTACAATCTGGCTGTCCGGGTCAAAGCTCAGCAGCTGGTTGAGATCACAAACGTCGAGCACAATGCCGCCGCGTACCGGCAACGCGGCGCCGGTGACGTTGCTGCGTCCGGCGGAAACCGTTAGCGGCAGATGGTAGCGTTGGGCGATGCTGACCACCTCCTGAACCTGTTCGACGCGGGAGACGCGGACGATAACCGCAATGGGGGTTGCCGGGTTGCCATCGGTCTCGGCGATCATCGAGCCGGCCCACCAGTCGCGGGTCCAGCTCACGACATCATGACGGGCGGTGAGCACCTCATTGGCTACGCTGCGCAGCTGGTTTACTACGCTGTCACTCACAGTGACAGGGTCACGTTGCATGCCGTCCCCGCAGCCCTCGGCCTGGCTTTGTGCGGCCCAACCCGGTGGCGTGTGGACGCCGACAAGATAATTACCGCGGTTATAACCACGTTTAATCGCTTCTTTACTGATCATTCTGCGCTCCCCATAAGGATGGATTTTTCATGTTTAACGGCGGCCCGGTAGGCGGCAATTTGCTGCGCAACGACTGCCGGGGCCAGGTTGAGTTCCTGCTGTAAGAGTTCGCCGACGCGGTCGGCGGCGGTCGCCGAGGCATCCCGCGCCATCAGCCGGGCGCGTAAACGACGTGACAAAATATCGTCGACGCTGCCGGCCAGCTCATGACGAATGGCGTAAATCACTTCGGCTTCGGTGTAGGGCAGACCGGCAATAATCGGCGTCTCTAACGCCGGGTTGGCGTGGATGAGGTCGCTGACAAAATGGGCTTCGGCGCCATAACGCTCGCCGAGGTGGGCGGAGAGCCCGCCGGAAGCGAGAATTGCCTGCGGATCGTAGCCGGCGGCGCCAAGTAAAAAGGCGCTTTTGGTGGAACAGGCGCGTTTGCGCCCCAGCAGTTTCGCGGCCACATCGACGGTCTGTTCCGCCATATGCCGGGATGTGGTCAGTTTGCCGCCGACAATCGTAATCAGGCCATCCGGCGCGACATCAATTTCGTGATTGCGTTTCAGCTCCACGGTTTTTCCGCCGGGGCTGCCTATCAGCGGGCGGCAGCCGGCAATACTGCCGACCACATCCTGCGCGGTGAGCTGGGTTTTGAGCGCGGAATTGGCTCCATCCAGCAGAAAATCCAGCTCTTCCCGGGTGCAGCACACATCGTCCAGATCACCGTGATAATCTTCATCGGTGGTGCCCAGATAGGAGACATTGCCCCAGCGGGTAATCGTCGCGCGGCGTTTGCGCCCGGCGACGGGGATGGTAACCGTGCAGTCATTGCGAATTTTGAGCCACGGAATTGCGACATGGACGCCTTTTGCCGGGCGGATTTGTAGCGCCGACGGGGCGCCTTTTTTCTGCCCATTCCAGTCGCGCAGCCACACGCCGGTGGCCATGATCACCACCCGGGCTTTGACCGCGATCTCGCGATCGTCGGCCCGGACCCGCGCGCCGTTCACTTTGCCATGACCATCGCGAGTCGTGTCGATCGCCTGGGCATGGTTCACCACCGCCGCCCCGTGAAATGCGGCGGTACGTACCAGGGCCAGCGTCAGCCGGGCGTCATCGACTCTGGCGTCAAAGTACATAAAGCCGCCGGAAAGCTGCTCTTCATTCAGCGTCGGACAGTGGGAGAGCACCTCCGCCGGCGTGAGTTTCTGGTGCAGAATGCCTTCTCGCCAGCCGCCGGCCAGATCGTAAGTCCACAGCAGGCTCTCAAAGGCGGAGGCCATGCGTTTGTCGAAAATGCCGTTTTTATCCAGCACCGGAAACATAAACGGCAGGCGCTGTACCAGATGGCGGGCATTGCGGCGCAGACGCTGACGCTCAAGCAGCGAGTGGCGCACCAGCCCTAAATTCCCCTGTTCGATATAGCGCAGGCCGCCGTGGACCATTTTTGATGATTTGGACGAGGTGCCGGAGGCAAAGTCGTTCTTTTCCACCAGCGCTACGCGGTAGCCGCGCAGGCTGGCGTCCAGCGCGGTGTAGGCACCGGTGACGCCGCCGCCGACAATCAAAATATCAAAGGTATCGCTGGCCAGCCGGTCCAGCTGTTCTTCGCGCTGCAGGCGCAGCGGGGCAGTGTCGAACATTTCGCTGCGCGCTTTGTTGGCTTTACGGGACGGAAAAAACTTCATCAACGCCTTTACTCCTGATTGTGGGATGAGGTGGCGGCCGTGGCCAGCTCCTGGGTGATGCGGCTCTCCCAGAGGGTTCGCTGCTGCCGACGGCATTCACTATCGATGGATGGCATAAATCGACGGGCGACCTGCACGGTCTGACAGGCCTCGTGTAATGAGTCCCACAGCAGACCGCCGGATCCGGCGAGAAACGCGGCTCCTCGCAGGCTGGCGCGCGCCGTTTCGGCCATTCTGAGAACCGGAATGCCGCTCAGGTCGGCCTGGATTTGCATCAGGATGTCGCTGTTGGACATTCCGCCGCCCACCACCAGCTCACTGACGCTGAGGCCGGTGGCCTGTTCGTTGGCGCGAATGCAGGCGGCTACCGAATGGGCGATGCCTTCGAGAATCGCCCGGGCTATCTGCGCGCGGGTGGTGGAGATGGAAATCCCGTTTAGCGAGGCGCGGGCCTGCGGTTGCAGCACCGGAACGCGAAGCCCGGTTAGCGCCGGAATAAAGCTTACGCCGCCAGCGCTGGCGGTTTGCGCTGCCAGGTCGCTGATCTGCTCCGGCGTGTCGAACCAGCCCAGATTTTCACACACCCAGTTAAGGGCGGATCCGCTGGTGGGGACGAAGGTTTCGACGGAATAGTGGGCTTTACCGTGCTGGCGCCTGGCGGTCATCACCAGCGTGCTTTCACCGGCCTCGTGCAGTGTCGGGAGCCGGTCGCCAACCAGCAGATCGACAAAACTGCCGGTGCCGTGCATACACAAGGATTGACCGCGGGCGATGCAGCCCAGCCCGACGGCGCCGGCAAACTGATCGCCCATGCAGGCCAGTACCGGCACGGCGATGCCGAGCACCGATTTTCGCGAGGTGCCGAGCATCTCACCATCATCGACCAGGGTCGGTAACAGTCCGCTCGGGAAAGCCAGTTCCGCCAGCCACGGGGCGTAGTAACGGTGATCCCGCAGCTGATAGGCACCGGCCGAGGTGGCATTGGTCGGCGTGGACAGGCAGCGCCGCTCCTCGGTGAGATGCCAGAGCAGCCAGCTATCGATGGTCCCAAACATCAGGCGTCCGGCCCGGTGCGCCGCTGCGATCGCCGGGGTATCGGCAATATGGCGGGCGGCCCACAGGTAAGGGGAGCGAATCCCCACCGGACGACCGGTGTGATTCAGCAGCGGTCGGTCCCATTCGCCGGCTTTATCCGCCAGTGTCCGGGCGTAGCGAGCATCCTGCCAGACCATCGCCGGCACCAGCGCCTGGCCGCTCTGGCGATCCCAGAGTACGGCGGTGGATCGCTGGGTGGCGATAGCCAGTGCCTGAATGTGCATGTTGCGGCTTTGCGCTTCGGCGATGGTCTTGCGACATACCGCCAGCGTCATAGTCAGAATCTCGTTGGCATCTTGTTCCACCACGCCGTGACGGGGGCTGACGACCCGAAGCGGGTGATATTCCAGACAGTGAACCTGTCCGTCCTGGCCGACGACCGCCGCGCGGGTGCCGGAGGTACCTTCATCAATGGACAGAATAACGTTTTGTGGTGAATTCATTTTGTGCCTCGGCCGGTTTCCTGCGCGACAGGCTGCAGGGGGGAACGGGAGAGTGGGGTAAATTGCGGCGCGCCAGGTTCGTTATCCGGCTGGATCGCAGTGCGCGTCGGATCCCAGGAGATAACGAAGCAGACGATGCTGGCGAAAAGCGGGACGGCCGACATGATCAAAAAGGTCGACTGTAATCCGTACATTTCACGAAAGATGGGGAAGACAAACAAACCGATGGCGGCGCCAATCGCCCCCAACGCACCGACGATGCCGTTGGCGCCGGCGCGTAATTCGCTGCGAAAGGAGAGAGAAGAGAGACTCTTACCGTTGGCGCCTGGACCGCCGGAATGAAACAGGATAAACAGAGCCGGTACCATCAGCGACGCCCACAGCGGCATGCGGTCGCTGAACAAACCGAGAGTGAGCAGCACCAGAAAAGCGATGGCGAAGCCGATAGCGGAGGAGCGGCGCAGACCGAGACGACGACCGATCGACGGTGACAGAAAACCGCCGACAATGCCGAATATGTTAAAAAATAGTGAGCCAAGCGTTGCGTAGACAAAGCTTTTACCGAACAGACTGGCGCTGATGACCGGGAGATACCAGCCCACGCCGAAATATTGAATCGACTGACAGATCTGCACTGTTGATGCCAGAATTGTCCGCGGTAAATAGACGCCGCGAAAAATAAGCACAACGTTTTTAATCCCTTTTTGCGCCTGGCCAATTATCGGTTTTTGTTCGCTGGCGGGGGCGAGAATAAAACGATCGCCATATATTTTTTGCATCGCTTTGACCGCGTCAGCCAGGCGCGATTTACGCGCTAACCACACCGGACTTTCAACCAGATAACGTATTTGCAGCAGTAAAATAATTATTCCACAGAGCGCCGTTGCGGCCACCGAATAGCGCCAGATAGTATCGCCGACCTGCCATGAATAAAATAACAACGCCAGCACCAGATTTAAGCAGACGGCGACATACCAGACCCCTTGCCAGGTGTTGAGCCGGCTTTTAAAGCGCGCCGGGGTAAACTCCGCGAGCAGCGCCATCGCCACCGCAAAATCCATGCCGTAGGCGATGCCCACAAAGAATCGGCCGGTAAGTATCAAATTGAAATCAGGAGAGAAAGTGACGAGAAGGGCGCCGAGAACGGCGCATATTTTTGCCGCAATCAGCGGCATGACCCGCCCCCAGCGGTCGGCGATCCAGCCGCCGACTGGATTAAAAATAATGGCAATCCATGAAGAAAAAGAGGTCAGCATCGCCACGTCCGTAGCGCTTAGCTGTAAATCCCGGGTCATCGGATTGAGCCCGGCGCTTAATGCTGAATTAGAGAAGGCGTCTAAAAATAATCCACCGAGTGCCAGCCACCAGATAATGCCGGCTTTACCCGCAATATTCGGCTGCGCATCGATAAACTGAATAATATCGTCAATGCCGCGAATATTTTTTTTGCTTGTATTTTTATGAACAGACATAGCGGTCCCCTTTGCAATACTCGAAAGAAGGCCGCTACATACAGGAAAGGCAATGAGAGACCATCTTAATGAATGACAGATAGTCTCTAATCTAAAATCTGTAGGCTGAACTCTAGAGCGCTGAACGGCGGGTGTCAAAGTGCCGGGAAAGCTTTACGCGCAATTTGTGACATGTAACTCATTTGTTAATCATTAGATCTAAAAAAATCGTCCGCGCCGATAGCGTCGGCAGCGGAAGTCGGCGCGGGCTGAGCTATAACAGTTTTTATAAACGGCTATTTTTTCATGGCTGATATACTATAGGCGCAAACCTGAACCGCGAGACTCCTCATGAAAAAGTATCAGCAGCTTGCGCAGCAGTTGACCGAACAGATTGCGCTCGGCGTCTGGCAACCCGGCGATCGGTTGCCTTCGTTACGCGAACAGGTGGTCAGCAGCGGGATGAGTTTTATGACCGTCAGCCACGCCTACCAGCTGCTGGAAAGCCAGGGCCGGATTATTGCCCGCCCGCAGTCCGGCTACTACGTAGCGCCAAAACCGGTCAGACTACGCCAGCCGCCACCGCCTGCGCAGGTGACCCGTGATGAATCGGTCGATATCAACACCTACATTTTTGAGGTGCTGCAGGCCAGCCGCCGGGCTTCGATGCTGCCCTTTGCCTCGGCATTTCCCGACCCGCGGCTGTTTCCGCTCCAGCAGCTTAATCGCTCGTTGGCGCAGGTGAGCAAAACTGCGACCGCCATGAGCGTCATTGAGAATCTGCCGCCGGGCAATGATGAGCTGCGTCACGCGATTGCCCGGCGCTACGCGCTGCAGGGGATGAACATTTCGCCGGATGAAATCGTGATTACCGCCGGTGCCCTGGAGGCGCTGAATCTCAGCCTGCAGGCGGTGACGGAGCCTGGCGACTGGGTGGTGGTGGAAAACCCCTGTTTTTACGGCGCGCTGCAGGCGCTGGAAAGGCTGCGGCTGAAAGCGCTGTCGGTGGCGACGGATGTCAAAGAGGGGATTGATTTAGCCGCGCTGGAGCAGGCGTTGCAGAGTTACCCGGTCAAGGCCTGCTGGCTGATGACCAACGGGCAAAACCCGCTCGGCTTTACCCTGAGTGCGGCGAAAAAGGCGCAGCTGGTGGATCTGCTGGCCCGCTATAACGTGGTGCTGATTGAAGACGATGTCTACAGTGAACTCTATTTTGGTCGTGAAAAGCCGCTGCCTGCCAAATACTGGGACCGCCAGGAGATGACTTTGCACTGCAGCTCGTTTTCAAAATGTCTGGTACCTGGCTTTCGTATCGGCTGGGTGGCCGCCGGTAAACATGCCCGGCGCATTCAGCAGCTGCAATTAATGAGCACGCTCTCCACCAGTTCGCCGATGCAGATGGCGCTGGTCGATTACCTCTCTACCCGGCGCTATGACGCCCATCTCCGCCGCCTGCGCCGCCAGCTTGCCGAGCGCAAACAGCAGGCCTGGCAGGCGCTGCTGCGCCATCTGCCCGCCGAGGTGAAAATCCATCACAGCGACAGCGGCTACTTTTTGTGGCTTGAACTGCCGGAAGGGGCCGATGCCGGTGAGCTGAGCGCCAGGGCATTGCGCGATAATATCAGTATTGCCCCCGGGAAAATGTTCTCTACCACCGCCAGCTGGACCTCTTTTTTCCGCTTTAATACCGCGTGGGGCTGGGGAGAAAGAGAAGAGCAAGGAGTTAAACGACTCGGCGAACTTATTCGCGAGCAGCTGAGCTAAAGAACTGATTTTTTATATACCGCTAAACAGCCGCTGCTGAAATAACTAAATATTATTATCAAACCCGGCCGGCTAATATTTTACCGGCCGTGGTCATAGGAAATACGCATAGCCGTATCCTGCCCCTAACTCCTTGTCTATAATCCATATTGTTGCCAGGTCTTCATCGATTTTTGTGGAATGCGCCCCTTGTCACAACCTGAATAAATTTCTCCAGGGGGCGTAAGTGCGCCGTCTATGGTTAAAAAGGGAGATATTTTTACGGCACGGCTGCCGCTAATTTTATTGTGACAGGAGTAACACCCGATGAGCAAAAAAATTGCCCGTGGCAGCCTCTATGCGCTGGGGATGGCGATCCTGACTGCGCAGGCCGCTGAGCCGCCCGCTTCGCTGGATAAAGGAGAAGGCCGACTCGATATTATCGCCTGGCCGGGCTATATCGAGCGTGGCCAGACGGATAAAAATTATGACTGGGTCACCCAGTTTGAAAAAGAGAGCGGATGTCAGGTGAATGTGAAAACGGCCGCCACGTCCGATGAGATGGTCAGCCTGATGGCGAAAGGAGGGTACGATCTGGTCACCGCTTCGGGTGACGCCTCTCTGCGCTTAATTATGGGCAAGCGGGTGCAGCCCATTAATACGGCCCTGATTACCAACTGGTCTAGCCTCGACCCGCGCGTTGAAAAAGGCGCCTGGTTTAACGTCGGCGGTAAAGTTTACGGCACCCCGTACCAGTGGGGGCCAAACCTGCTGATGTACAACACGAAAATATTCCCGACGCCGCCAGACAGCTGGAACGTGGTCTTTGTGGAGCAAAAACTCTCCGATGGTAAAAGTAATCAAGGGCGCGTTCAGGCCTACGACGGACCTATCTATATTGCCGATGCGGCGTTGTTCGTGAAAGCAACCCAGCCGCAGCTGGGCATTACCGATCCCTACCAGCTGACCGAAGCACAGTACCAGGCGGTGCTGAAGGTGTTGCGCGCTCAGCATGGGTTAATCCACCGCTACTGGCATGACACCACCGTTCAGATGAGCGACTTCAAAAATGAAGGCGTGGTGGCCTCGAGCGCCTGGCCATACCAGGCCAACGGCTTAAAAGCCGACGGCCAGCCGGTGGCCACCGTCTTCCCGAAAGAGGGGGTGACCGGCTGGGCGGATACCACGATGTTACATAGCGACGCCAGACACCCGGTGTGCGCCTATAAATGGATGAACTGGTCGCTGACGCCGAAGGTACAGGGCGACGTGGCGGCGTGGTTTGGCTCGTTGCCGGTGGTTCCGCAAGGCTGTAAGGCGAGTGCGCTATTGGGTGACAAAGGTTGCGAAACCAATGGCTACAACGAGTTCTCTAAAATTGCATTCTGGAAAACGCCGGTGGCCGAAGGGGGTAAATACGTGCCTTACAGCCGCTGGACACAGGACTATATCGCGATTATGGGCGGCCGGTAATCGGCCGGAGGCGGAACATGACGTACGCGGTAGAGTTTCACAACGTTTCACGTTTCTATGGTGACGTTCGCGCGGTGGACGGCGTCAACATGGGGATCCGTGATGGCGAGTTTTTCTCCATGCTGGGGCCGTCCGGCTCCGGCAAAACCACCTGCCTGCGGCTGATCGCCGGATTTGAGCAGCTCTCCGGCGGGGCGATTTCCATTTACGGTCACAAGGCCAGTGAGCTGCCGCCGTGGCAGCGTGACGTGAATACCGTCTTTCAGGACTATGCGCTGTTTCCGCATATGTCGATCCTCGATAACGTTGCCTACGGGCTGATGGTCAAAGGTATCGGCAAAAAGGAGCGCCACTTTCGCGCGCAGGAGGCGCTGGAAAAGGTGGCCCTCGGGTTTGTGTACACGCGTAAACCGTCACAGCTCTCCGGCGGACAGCGGCAGCGGGTGGCGATTGCCCGTGCGCTGGTGAATGAACCGCGGGTGCTGCTGCTTGATGAGCCGCTCGGCGCGCTGGACTTAAAGCTGCGGGAGCAGATGCAGGTCGAACTGAAAAAACTCCAGCAGACGCTGGGGATCACCTTTATCTTCGTCACCCACGATCAGGGCGAAGCGCTGTCGATGTCCGATCGGGTGGCGGTCTTTAATAACGGGCGTATCGAGCAGGTTGATGCCCCGCACGACCTCTATCTGCGTCCTAAAACCGCGTTTGTCGCTGGTTTCGTCGGTACCGCGAACGTATTTGATAGCGATCTTGCCGCCCGCCTGTGCGGGATGCGCGGGGTCTGGTCACTGCGGCCGGAACATATTCGCCTGAACAGCGGCGGAGAAGTTCAGGTGCAGGGCGTGGTGCAGGCGGTTCAGTACCAGGGAGCGGCAACGCGTATCGAACTGAAGCTGGCGAATGGCGACAAGCTGCTGGTCAGCCTGGCGAACAGCGATGGCGGTATGGCATCCAGCGCACCGCAGACCGGACAAACGGTGCTGGCTTCGTGGTCACGTTCGGCGATGGTGCCTTTGGAACAAGGGGGCTGAGATGACGATGGTCATTCCGCGCGCACCGTCCGGGCGTCTGTCCGCACTCTTCTGGCGCAGGCCATCGCTCGGCCTGTTCTTGCTCCTGCTGGGGCCGTTAATGTGGTTCGGCATTGTCTATCTGGGGTCGCTGCTGACTTTACTGTGGCAAAGCGTCTACACCTTTGATGATTTCACCATGTCGGTCACCACGGATCTGACGCTCGCCAACCTCAAAGCGCTGTTTAATCCGGCGAACTACGACATCATTGTCCGCACGCTGGTGATGGCGCTGTCGGTGACGATAGCCAGCGCGGTGCTGGCTTTGCCGATGTCGTGGTATATGGCTCGCTATACCCGCGGCAAAATGAAAGCATTCTTCTATATTGCCGTCATGCTGCCGATGTGGGCGAGCTATATCGTGAAGGCCTACGCCTGGACGTTACTGCTGGCAAAAGATGGCGTGGCGCAATGGTTTCTCGGGCATCTTGGGCTGGAGGGGGTGTTAAACCTGGTGCTGACGATTCCGGCGGTCGGCGGAAATACGCTGTCGACCTCAGGCCTCGGCCGTTTTCTGGTGTTTGTCTATATCTGGCTGCCGTTTATGATCCTGCCGGTACAGGCGGCGCTGGAACGCTTGCCGCCTTCGCTGCTACAGGCTTCCGCCGATCTTGGCGCCCGCCCGCGGCAGACCTTCCGCCACGTGGTGCTGCCGCTGGCGATCCCCGGCATTGCCGCCGGGTCGATTTTTACTTTCTCCCTGACGCTGGGGGACTTTATCGTTCCGCAGCTGGTGGGGCCGCCCGGCTTCTTTATTGGCAATATGGTCTATTCCCAGCAGGGGGCGATCGGCAACATGCCGATGGCGGCCGCATTTACCCTGGTACCGATTGTGCTGATTGCCCTTTATCTGGCGTTCGTGAAGCGCCTGGGAGCGTTCGATGCACTCTGAACGGGCACCGCTGTTCCTCAAAGTCGCCACCTGGGGCGGGGTGGTTTTCCTCCATTTTCCGCTGCTGATTATCGCGCTGTATGCTTTCAATACCGAAGATGCTGCCTTTAGCTTTCCGCCTCAAGGGCTGACGCTGCGCTGGTTCAGCGAGGCGGCAGGACGCAGCGATATTATCGAGGCCGTGACGTTGTCACTTAAAATCGCCGCAATGTCGACGGCGATTGCGCTGGTACTTGGCACGTTGGCTGCAGGCGCATTATGGCGCAGTACGTTTTTTGGCAAAAACGCGGTGTCGTTACTGCTGCTGTTGCCGATCGCGCTGCCGGGGATTATCACCGGACTTGCGCTGCTGACGGCCTTTAAGGAGGTCAGTCTGGAACCTGGCCTGCTCACTATCGTCGTGGGACATGCCACGTTTTGCGTGGTGGTGGTGTTCAACAATGTCATCGCCCGTTTTCGCCGGACATCGTGGAGTCTGGTGGAGGCATCAATGGATTTAGGCGCCACGGGCTGGCAGACCTTTCGCTATGTGGTGCTGCCGAATCTGGGATCGGCGCTGCTGGCGGGGGGAATGCTGGCGTTCGCCTTATCGTTTGATGAAATTATCGTCACCACGTTTACCGCCGGGCATGAGCGTACCTTACCGCTGTGGTTGTTGAATCAGCTGGGGCGCCCGCGCGATGTACCGGTAACTAACGTGGTCGCGCTGCTGGTGATGCTGGTGACGACGATACCCATTTTGGGGGCCTGGTGGCTTACCCGTGATAGCGACATGAGTGCTGAAAACAGTAAATAATTCATTTCTACAGGATAATGCTATGCAACATAACCTTTTGATTAACGGTGAGTTAGTGGCGGGTGAAGGCGAAATGGTGCCAGTATTCAATCCTGCTAATGGTGAGGTCATTCTGGAGATTGCAGAAGCCACGGAGGCCCAGGTCAACGCGGCGGTTGAGGCAGCGGATCGGGCCTTTGTCAGCTGGAGCCAGACGACGCCGAAAACTCGCGCGGACTCTCTGTTAAAGCTGGCGGAGGCGATTACCGATCACGCGGAGGCGCTGGCGAAGCTGGAATCCTTAAACTGCGGCAAACCGCTGCACTGCGTGATGAACGACGAGCTGCCCGCCGTCGCCGATGTGTTCCGCTTCTTTGCCGGCGCGGCGCGCTGTCTGCCGGGTATGGCGGCGGGGGAATATCTGGAGGGGCATACCTCGATGATTCGCCGGGATCCGGTTGGCGTGGTGGCCTCTATCGCACCGTGGAACTATCCGTTAATGATGGCGGCGTGGAAGCTGGCGCCGGCGCTGGCAGCCGGCAACTGCGTGGTCATCAAACCGTCAGAGATTACGCCGCTGACGGCGCTGAAGCTGGCTGAGCTGGCCAGAGAGATTCTCCCTGCCGGCGTGCTGAACGTGCTGTTTGGTCGTGGTAAAACCGTGGGCGATCCGCTGACCGGCCATTCGAAGGTGCGCATGGTGTCGCTCACCGGCTCGATTGCCACCGGCGCCCATATTATCGGCCATACGGCCTCGTCGATAAAACGCACGCACATGGAACTGGGCGGCAAAGCGCCGGTGATCGTGTTTGACGATGCGGATATCGATGCCGTCGTGGAGGGGGTGAGGACCTTCGGTTTTTATAATGCTGGCCAGGATTGTACCGCAGCCTGCCGTATTTATGCCCAGCAGGGTATCTACGATCGGCTGGTGGAGAAACTGGGCGCGGCCGTGGCTACGCTGAAAATTGGCCAGCCGGACGACCCTGCTACTGAACTGGGGCCGCTGAGCTCGCAGGCGCATCTGGAGCGGGTCAGCGCAGCCGTTGAAGCTGCCCGCGCATTACCGCATATCCAGGTGGTGACCGGAGGAAGCCCGGCGACTGGCAAGGGATATTTCTATCAACCGACGCTGCTGGCGGGCGCCAGGCAAGATGATGATATTGTTCAACGTGAGGTGTTTGGTCCGGTGGTCAGCGTGACCTCGTTCAGCGATGAAGATCAGGTGCTGGCATGGGCCAATGATTCCCAATACGGCCTGGCTTCGTCGGTATGGACCCGCGATGTGGGCAGGGCTCATCGTCTGAGCGCGCGTCTGCAGTACGGCTGTACCTGGGTTAATACCCACTTTATGCTGGTCAGCGAGATGCCGCACGGCGGACAGAAACTCTCCGGCTATGGGAAGGATATGTCGATGTATGGTCTGGAAGACTACACCGTCGTGCGTCATGTGATGATAAAACACTAAGTGCCGACAGAAGCCGGGCGCCTGTTGCCGGCATAGAGATAAAAAGCCGCCTGCGGGCGGTTTTTTTACTGCCGCCGCGCGATGGGGAGATAAACCGCTGAACCGTGAACTGCGAAGGTGCCATTCGGAGATTGTCGTCGCGCTATGGCTAACTGAACTGTCTATATAGCGCAGCAAGAGAAGAGATTAATGGTCACATCTGGCTTTAACATCGCCGATAAAAGATGCGACGGCATCCTGTAAGACGTTATTTTTGTTGGTTCTGTTAAGCGTCATTAGCGCTTTTGTCTCATCGGTGGAAATTTGCCATGTCTGGATAGTCAGTCCCAGATCCGTGGCATAGGTTCCCGTCATGGCCGTTGGACTTACCACGGTGTAATTCATGATGCTGTCGGTGACGGAAGGGGATTTTTTATCAATGTTCACCACAAACACTTTTCCCGCGAAACCATCGTTTTTAATGGCATATTGATCGTACTCATGGGCGCCAGAACCCCGCAAGTTTTCAATAACCCAGCATCCCGCATCGGCGGATGAAGCGGCCAGAAGCAGGAGGCAACCGAGAAAATAGGTCCGCGCCATTATTCATTGTTCCTTGTCGTGACAATCTGAAGGGGCCGATGAAATACTGGCCGCCAATCTAACGCTAAATATTGCCTGTTTTCACATGCAAATACATTAGCAAAGTCGGGAAATGGCTATCAGTTTCCCTGTTCATCGCAAAACATTGTCGTTCTGTAGGGCGCTGGCAGAGTGTAATAGCATCATAATGGTTATTTATTCTGTTTTTATGCTATATTTTCAGTTTATAATTTAATTTATACAGGTTATGTCAGATAAATATATTGCGTACCGCATTTTACTCGCGACCATAGTGATGGCTATGCCAATCCTTTCATCAGGCGCAGGCGCGGACAATGCTGAATACACGGAAAAAAGGCGACTCAACTGCATGTTGGTGGATCAAAACATCATCCTGGCTGATAGTCCGGCCATCGGCAGCTTTTCAGCGGGGTGGCTGCGGCGAATTGACACGACATGGCAGCAATTTGCATCGATCGAGATAGATGGCTGGTATGTAAGAGCTTATGGCGCCGACAATTTTAGCGATGCGGAAGGAACCATCTATGCCAAAGACCTGGACCAATCCGAAGTTCTCTTCAACCGCAAAAATGGCGTCGCCACCATCTCCTTTCCTCTGCAGGATGGGCGTACTATGCTTAAAAAATGGCGTTGTGATACAGGGCCTGATATCACTAAATAACCGATGGCAAAAAACAGCTTCAAGGAAGATAACCTATTGTTTATAATGGATTAGGGTTGGCTTTCGGCTAACGCGGGACAACCCTTACGCTATACGACATCGTGAAATTCAAGGAGAGTTGACCAATGAAAAGCGAAGAGCTGACTCGTAAAGCTGAAGAAGAGATCTCGGCGCTGATTAGCAAAAAGATTGCAGAACTGCGCAAGAAAACGGGGCAAGAAGTCTCTGAAATTGAGTTTGTTGCTCATGAAACCATGTCGGGTCTTGACGGATACGACGTCAGAATCAAGCTGATGTGAAAGATAAAGGTCGCCGGGGCGGCCTTTTTTATGCCCGCTGCTGCGGGCACAACCTTCAGAGGTCGGCCGTGAGTATGAGGCGGTGGCCGGGTGACGCTGATGGCGCGATCGCGAGCTTGTAACGGACGGGATAGTCACTCATCGAGTGCATTAGCTTGCTAATAGTCACAATGGCAGTAATTGCTAAAACAGAGACAGCGAAATATGAGAATATTCTTACGCCCCTTCAAGAGCTAAGCCAATGAGTGCCGGAGATAAGCGCCGGGTGGGGCGCGTAACCTGCCTGTCAGCGTGGAGAGACAGAGAGCGAATCCAGATGATATATCCGCTGCTGCGGCAATCCACAATAAAACCCCTGTACTGAATACAGGGGTTTTTTGTTGCTGTGTACCACGTCGGCACAATAGGTGAGAGAAGGGCGCAGAGAGGGCGGAACGATCTATTTCCCGCATAAACTATAGTGTTATTTATCGCGCATGAAGTTGCAGTGAGCAAAACGTTTGTGGCCTATTCGCACGATGTTGTCACGCGCGCGTCGTGCTATCGCTTTGATTTTTTGGTCGGTAAACCAGACTGACGACGGTCGCGAATGTAAGAGACCAGATTATACGCTGCAATTACCAGCAATAGCAGTGCCACAATAAGCACAATAATTCCAGACATGTACCACCCCAAAATAAATGAGTAAAAACAAAAAAGGTCAAAATATGCAGTTAAAATGTAATTTCTAAAGGGTGATAACGCAAATGATATTTACTGATAAGTGCATTGTCAGTCACTGTTGAAAAGACAGGGTTGATTTAATTATTTGTTATTAATCAATGTATTGGTGTGTTTTTTCTTGCTGGTTTTTTGGGCTGGCGTTTAAGTTGTTCCGCATTTTTAGTCAACTTCCTATAGGTTTTTTTATTATCCATCATTAATTTACCGTATAATTTATGATGTTTTTTAGGTTTGTTCTTATACACTATTTTTATTATTCATCGAACTCTTCGGAACCTCATGTAAGGTATCAGACAGTTATTTTCTTTTTAATTTCACCTGACCAGATTGTTTTCATAGAGGAAATGACGACAAATTGTTCATATTGTCCAGTAACCTGCAGAGATGAAAGGGGGAGAATGAAGGGATATCCGCGGAGGCATCTTTTTGTTCCGCGACATTTTGTTCCACTACATGGTGTAGAAAAATGCTAAGAAACGCTGTCTGGCCGCGGCGGCCTGGGGGTAAAAGGATGCTTGAGGTTTGACTTTACAGGCTGGCTCATGCGAACATTTGTCATAATTTGTTACTTCGACGTTGATCTTGTTTTGAAAAAAATAGCTTTTTTTCTGTCAGTGGCCTGCGCCACGGCAATTCTGTATGGCAATTTACCTGCCCGGCGTATTAGCCTGTGTGAACAGCAGGGGGTCAGCGAATCCGTCTGTACGGCGGCTGAGTGGGATAATGAAAAAGTTAATCTGCTGCCTGGCTATGACCCTGAATATATGAAGGCTAATGCCGAGCTTCAGGCTCAGACCCGCGCGGATAAAACCGTCGCGATTAAAGCGTAAAAAAGCAGCCCGCAGAGGCTGCTTTTTTAGGTTTCTTTGCTGAATAAAATCACTAAAACCAACCAAAACGAACAGATAACAGGCTGATAAGCGCGAAAGCTACGCCGACATTAATCAGAATTACGGTTTTGCTGGAAACATCCATAACGCCACCTTTATGAGTAAGCCTCTACAGGTATAGTACGAGGCGAAAGGAAGTGCTATCAGACAAGGATGAATTGGTTGTTTTCCGCTGATTAAGCGTGCGATTCATTGTGTGATTTTGCGGACTGTGTCGCACTTCTGCTGCCACGCATCTCCGTATCATAATGGGGCTTATCAGGGAAGGAAGAAGAATGACCTTATACCAGAAAATGCTGGTTTTTTATGCAGTTATGGGATGTATTTGTGCAATCATTAGCTGGTTTCTGACAAAAGAGAGCCGTTTGATTCGCCTGCTGGCCGCTCTGTTGATCGGCGCCACCTGGCCGTTTAGCTTTCCGATGGCGCTGCTGGTCTCTTTATTCTGACAGCATAAAGCGATGGCAACCGCCACAATATTACTGTATAAAAACACAGTAACTGTTGGCGGGGCAACCTTATGAAGCGCTATTTTTCCTCATTCGCTGGCGCGAACGTGCGCTGGTTTGATTTCCCAGGGCACGGCGACCCGGTGGTCTTTATTCACGGGCTGGGTTGTGCATCCTCTTATGATTATCCCGGCGTGGCGACCGATCCGGCTTTTTCCGGCCGGCGGGCCCTGCTGATCGATCTGCCGGGCTTTGGCTATAGCGACAAGCCCGGCTCTTTTGGTTACGGTATTGCTGAACAGGCGCGGGTTGTTGTGGAGTGGCTTGACAGTCTGCAGCTGACCCGCTGCTCACTGTTCGGGCATAGCATGGGCGGCAGTATTGCCATTGAAGCGGCGGAGCTTCTGGGCCGTCGCGTCCAGGCTCTGCTGGTCTCCGAACCTAATCTTTATGCCGGCGGCGGCACGTACAGTCGGGCTATCGTCGCCCAGCCGGAAGCCGAGTTTGTCGCCCGCGGCTTTGCCGATCTGCTGGCAGCGGAAACGTCTCCCTGGAGCGGATGTCTGCAAAACAGCGCCCCCTGGGCAGTATGGCGAGGAGCCAGCAGCCTGGTCGACGGGACGTCGCCGTCCTGGTTCGCCCGCTTTCAGCAATTATCCTGCCGCAAGGCGCTGATTTACGGTGAGCTGTCGCTCCCGGCTCAGGAAGCTGACGACGTTGTCGCCGTCGGTATTCCGCTGCTGGTGGTGCCGGATGCGGGCCACTCTATGGCCTGGGAGAATCCCGTTGCCCTGGCCGATTGCATGGCGCAATTCTTCGGGGGTATGCAGGCGGACGGCTAAATATCGCCGTGATCACTTGTTTGCCCGACCGCGCGGAGGACGGAACCGCCAGCCGTGGCTTGCGAAGACGCTGGCGTGTAGCGGGACTAACTTTCTCGGCCCGGTTGGCAGGAGATGCGCTGGTTAAAGATCAGCATCTTTCGTTGTGGCGCGCTGTCGTCACGGCGTTGCGACCGTTCCGCGGTTAGCCTTCCCCGGAACGGCAGCGCAATGGGGCTGTTTTAAACTGGTGATGAGAATCGGCAACCGGCAGATCCGCTGATTAAAACGGCAGTTCGCGCGGGCTGGTCTGCAGCGTTATCCAGCGCAGTTCGGTAAATTCAGCAACACCTGCGCGGCCACCAAAGCGTCCGTAGCCGGAAGCTTTGCAGCCGCCAAACGGCATCTGCGCTTCATCGTGCACGGTGGGGCCATTAATGTGGCAAATGCCGGTTTGCAATCTCTGGGCAACATTCCACGCCCGGGCGGTGTCGCGACTGTATACCGCCGAGGAGAGTCCGTATTCACTTTCGTTGGCTACCGTCAGCGCCTCCTGCTCATCCTGCACCCGGATAATGGCTTTTACCGGGCCAAAGGACTCCTCCTGCCATATCCGCATGCTGCGGGTCACCCCATCAAGCAACGTGGCGCGCATCTGGGTTGTGTCGGCTTTACCACCGGTTAAAAGCCGGGCCCCTTTTGCCAGCGCGTCGTCAATCAGCGCATTGCAGCGTGTAACGGTCTTCATATCGACAACCGGCCCCATCAGCCCTGCGGGCAACGTTGCCGCGCGGCGGCTGAGCAGGGCGATAAAGGCATCGGCTATCGATTGGTCGACGATAATGCGCTCGGTCGACATACAGATCTGCCCGGCGTTAGCGAATGAGCCAAAGAGGGCTCCGGCCGCCGCTTGTTCGAGATCGGCATCATCGAGGACCAGCAGCGGCGCTTTGCCGCCCAGTTCAAGCACTGCCGGTTTCAGGTACTGTCCGCAGGTGCGGGCGATAATGCGTCCGACCGGCGTAGAGCCGGTAAAGTTAACGCGGCGTACTGCCGGATGGGCGATAAGCGACTCCACCAGCGCGGGCGCATCTTCCGGCGCGCAGGTGAGATAGTTCACGACACCGTCCGGTAATCCCGCCGCAGCCAGGGCATCAATAATCAGCGCCTGACTGGCGGGCGACATCTCGGCTCCTTTGAGGATCACCGTATTCCCGCAGGCTAACGGAGTTGCAATCGCGCGCGTGGCGAGGATCAGCGGCGCATTCCACGGCGCCATCCCCAGTACCACTCCAGCCCCCTGGCGGACGGCCATAGCCAGATTGCCCGGTACATTCGACGGAATAATCTGCCCTTCAATCTGGGTGGTGAGGGCGGCGGCTTCCCGCAAAATGTCGGCGGCGAGATGAACGTTAAAACCCGCCCAGTGTGCCGTCGCGCCCGTCTCAGCCGACATTGCGGCGATGAATTTTGCCTCACGTTGCTGCATTTGCTCCGCCGCCTCCAGCAGCAGGCGGCGACGCTCGGCGGGGGCCGTGTCGCGCCATTGCGGGAAGGCGGCAGCGGCGGCCTCGACGCTGCGCCGGGCGTCGGCCAGGCTCGCAGCCGGTGCGGTGGAAGCCGGCTGTTCGCTGAGCGGATTGGTGCGGGTAAAAGTGGCCTGGCCTTCAGCATCATGCCACTGGCCATCGGTATATAAGTTGCAGGTAATTGTCATGGGAAAACCTCGTTGGGTTGTGTTCTGCGGTTTTCCGAGTGTATCGGGCGACGGGAGCGCATGGGACAGGCAGGGCGGTTATCGCACGTTTTTTTTCTGGTTTTATAGGCAGTTCACAACTTCAGCAGGTTGGCCCGGACTGGAGAATAAATCGGCGAAAACAGCGCTTTCAGCATAACCTGATACCGATTGATTATTTGCCGGTTGCATGCCGCTGTGCTGTTATTAGAGCACTTATAACAAATTGATAAGGTTTATAACCATGTCTACAGGGAAAACGTTAATTGCGCTGGCGTTAAGCGCCTGGTTGCCGGCTGGCGCCGCGTGGGCGGCCGGTAACGATACGCTGATCTATTGCTCCGAAGCATCGCCGGAATCATTTAACCCGCAGATTGCCAGCTCCGGCCCCTCGTTTGTGGCCAGCTCGCAGGTGCTGTATAACCGCCTGATCACCTTTGATCCGCTTAAAAACACACCGATCCCTTCATTGGCCACCGCGTGGACGGTATCGCCAGATGGCAAGACCTGGACCTTTACCCTGCGTAAAGGAGTGAAGTTCAACAGCAATAAGTACTTTACCCCGAGCCGCGATTTTAACGCCGATGACGTTCTGTTCTCCGTCCTGCGTCAACAGGATGCGAAACATCCGTACCATAACGTTTCGCAGGGCAACTATGAATATTTTCATGATGTCGGGCTGGATAAGCTGATTAAAGAGGTGAAAAAGGTCGATGATTATCATGTCCAGTTCGTACTGAGCGAGCCGAATGCTGCCTTCCTTGCCGACTGGGGAATGGATTTCGCCTCAATACTCTCCGCGGAATACGCCGATGCCATGATGAAGAAAGGCACGCCGGAGTATGTTGATACCTGGCCTGTCGGGACCGGCCCGTATGCGCTTCAGCAGTATAAAGTCGATTCGCTTATCCGCTACATTGCTAACCCGCATTATTGGGAAGGCGAGGTGCCGACAAAACATCTGATCTTCTCCATCACCCCGAATGTCGAGACTCGCCTGGCGAAGCTGCAAACCAACGAATGTCAGATTATCCCGGCGCCGTCGCCGGTACAGTTCGCCGCGATCAAGGGCAATAAAGATCTGGCGCTGCAGGCTGTTGAAGCGTTGAACGTCGGCTATCTGGCGTTTAATACCGAGAAAAAACCGTTTGATAACGTGCTGGTACGTCAGGCGCTGAACTACGCCACCGACAAACAGGCAATCGTCAAAGCGGTATTTATGGATTCGGGCGCGGTAGCCAAATCTCCGCTGCCGGCGAATATGCTCGGTTATAAGAAAGATCTGCCGGATTACGACTACGATCCGCAAAAGGCGAAAGCGCTGCTGAAGCAGGCCGGGCTGGAAAAAGGGGCGGAGGTGACCTTGTGGTCGATGCCGGTACAGCGCCCCTACAACCCCAATTCGCGCCGCATTGCCGAAATGATTCAGAACGACTGGAGCAAAGTGGGCATCAAAGCCAAAATCGTCACGTATGAGTGGGGGGAATATCTCTCCGGCATGCGCAAAGGCGAACACGACAGCGCCCTGTTTGGCTGGATGTCGGACAATGGCGACCCGGACAACTTTGCCGGGACATTGCTGAGCTGTGATAATATCAAGACCGGTTCCAACGTTGCCCGCTGGTGCGATAAGTCGTATGACGCGCTGGTCAAAAAAGCGATCCTGGTCAGCGATCCGCAGCAACGCGCCGCGCTGTATGGTCAGGCGCAAGAGATCTTTTATCAGCAGGCGCCATGGATCACCCTGGCGACCGGGAAAACCTACTACGCCACGCGCAGCAACGTTAGCGGGTATAGCGTGAGCCTGATGGGGAGCGATTTTTCGAAGGTCAAATTGAACTAAGCCGAAAGGAGCACATATGGCACATCTGGATGACGTTATCGCCCGCGTCGATGCGGCGATCGCCGAAGGGGTGATTACTCACATGAATGAACTGCTGGTGGCGCTGAGCGATGATGCTGAGCTGAGCCGCGACGAACGCTATACCCAGCAGCAGCGTTTACGCACCACGATTGCCCACCACGGCCGTCAGCAGCATGAAGAGCAGGAAACGCGCCGCGAGCAGTTGAATAAAGGCGGCGCCATTCTCTGATATTGCGCGCTAAAACTGGCGTCTGGCTACCAGCCAGGCGCCTGCCACCAGCATAACCGCGCCGCACAGCGGCCCCAGCAACGCCCGCCACGGCACGCCGTGCGCGCGAATGATATCCATCACGAGTCCCCCCACCAGCTGGCTGGCAATCAGCACCGCAATCGTCGTGGCGGCACCAACGTTCTGATAGCCACTGATGCTGGCGAAGACAAAAAACGATCCCAGCAATCCTGGAATGAGCGTCCACCATTTTATGCTGAGCGCCAGCTCCTGAAAGCCCGCTGCACCGTGGCGCAGGAGCAGGATGGTAACGAAAATCACAATCCCCACCAGCGAGTTCAGCAGCATCGCAATGAGTATTGTGGAGGCGGACTGCGTAATACGCACCATCAGCGTATTTTGCACGACCAGTCCGACGCCGGCGGCAATCAGACAGGCGAGGGTCAGCGAAGCGTTCATGCGCTGGCGTCCGGATCGTGACGATCGTCGAGCTGGAGCTGCATAAAGGTCAGATCCAGCCAGCGGCCAAATTTTGTGCCGACCTGCGGCATCTGTCCGGTGGTCACAAACCCGAGCGTTTCGTGCAGATGCAAAGAGGCCTGGTTTTGCGCTTCGATACCGGCCACCATGACATGTTTGTTCAGGCGACGGGCCTCCTTAATCAGCGCCACCAGCAGGCTGCGGCCTAATCCTTTACCCTGATGATCGGGGTGGACGTAGACCGAATGTTCGACGGTATGGCGAAAGCCGTCAAATGCGCGCCAGTCGCCAAACGAAGAATAGCCGGTCACGACGCCGTTTTCTTCGCTCACCAGGACCGGATAGCCTGCCAGCTGACGCGCTTCAAACCAGGCGATGCGATTATCGGTATCGACGGTTTTGTCATTCCAGATGGCGGCAGTGTGCAGCACCGCGTGGTTGTAAATTTCGGCAATCGCCGCGCAATCTTCTTTGCAGGCATAACGAATGGTCATAGCAAACCTCAACTCAATATCCGTACACTATAGTAGTACGGTATTATTACAATAATGTACGCGACGCTGTCATCTGTTTTAGCAAGAAATTTATCATGGCCTGTCGTCTGCGTGCAGGTATATCGGGGGTGAGGTGGCCAGACGAGACGACGCGGGTTTTGCCTGAGGTCGCCTTGTTTGAGATTAATTCATACACTATAGTACTACGCTATGAATACTATTGAAGACAATATGAATCAGCGCATTAGCGCACGTATCCGCATCGAGCGCGAATCTCGCGGCTGGTCGCTCAGCGAACTGGCCGAGCGCGCCGGCGCCTCACGCGCCATGATCCACAAGATCGAACGCGGCGAGAGTAGTCCGACGGCATCGATGCTGGGGCGGCTGTCCGGCGCTTTTGGCATTAGTATGTCGACGCTGATTGCCCGAGCGGAGATGCAGGAAGGTAAACTGCTGCGCTTTGCCCAGCAGCCGGTATGGCGCGATCCGCAAAGCCAATATTTACGGCGTCACGTTTCGCCGCGCAGCGATCTGCCTATCGATCTGGTGCAGGTGGAGCTGCCGGCGGGTAGCGATGTACCGATGCCCGCAGCCTCCTACGCGCTGGCGCGTCAGCTGATCTGGCTGCAACAGGGGGAGCTGGTTTTTGTCGAGGGCGCGACCCGGCATGAGATGCGAGCCGGTGATTGTCTCGAACTGGGGCCGCCTAACGACTGTCGTTTTATCAATGAATCCAGCACATCCTGCACCTATCTGGTCGTGCGATTAAATCAACCTGCCTCATAATGCCAATGTGCGCGGCGGCAATTGCGACTAGCCTCAGTACAGGTCCTAAACAAGAGGAGTTTGCTATGGCTTTTAATCCGCAACGTCACCGCCGCTGGGTGCTGGCTTCTCGCCCGCACGGCGAGCCGACAGGGGATAATTTCCGTCTGGAAGAGAGCGAGGCCCCGACGCCGGGTCCCGGGCAGGTGCTTCTGCGCACGGTTTATCTCTCGTTAGATCCCTACATGCGCGGGCGCATGAGCGATGCGCCGTCCTACTCGCCTCCGGTTGCCATCGGCGCCGTGATGGTCGGTGGAACGGTGAGTCGCGTTGAAGCGTCTGACCACGCTGACTTTACACCGGGAGAGTGGGTGCTGAGCTCCGGCGGCTGGCAGGATTTTGAACTCTCCGATGGCAACGGGCTGGTGAAGCTGGGTGAACATCCGCAACACCCCTCGTGGGCGCTCGGCATCCTTGGGATGCCTGGTTTTACGGCCTATATGGGGCTGCTGGATATCGGTCAGCCGAAGGCGGGAGAAACGCTGGTGGTGGCCGCGGCCACCGGGCCGGTTGGCGGTACGGTCGGCCAGATCGCGAAGCTAAAAGGCTGCCGTACGGTAGGGATTGCCGGGGGCAGTGAGAAATGCCGCTACGCGGTCGAGACGCTGGGCTTTGACGTCTGCCTCGATCATCGCGCGCCGGATTTTGCCGAACAGCTGGCGCAGGCCTGCCCGCAGGGCATTGACGTTTACTATGAAAACGTCGGCGGCAAGGTGTTTGATGCCGTGCTGCCGCTACTCAATACCTCGGCGCGGGTACCGGTGTGCGGCCTGGTCAGCGGGTATAATGCGACCGGACTGCCGGAGGGGCCGGATCGTCTGCCGCTATTGATGGCGACGCTGCTGAAAAAACGGATCCGGATGCAGGGCTTTATTATCGGTCAGGACTACGGGCATCGTATTGCCGAGTTCCAGGAGGAGATGGGGCGCTGGGTACGGGAAGGCAAAATCAAGTACCGCGAGCAGCTTGTCGATGGCCTGGAGCGTGCGCCCAATGCGCTGATTGGTCTGCTGAAGGGCGAAAACTTCGGCAAAGTCGTGGTCCGGGTTTCACCCGACGAATAGGTCTTATGCCCCGGCGGCAGAGCGCCGGGGCGAGGATCGGCCAGGCACCAGAAATGGCGCGCCCCATCCGGGGTTTTCCTTAACTCATCTCTTTGTTAAATATCCTGCCTTACCTTTCTTCCGCGACCGTGATAAGGGGGATAAGGAGGCAGCTAAACGCGTCCAGGCCCGGCGGGAAGCAGCGATTATCGTGGCAGCTGCCAGCGGCGGAGGTATGGCACTGACCGCAGGTGGCATGACTCTGATTGGTGCTGCACCCGAGCTGGTTCTGGCGGCAAGGCTGGTCATCGCTGGTTACAAAACCAACCCCGCGCTTTGTCTGAATCAGGCTGGTATTTATGCGGCAGATATTGTGGCACCAGAAGCGCTTATCGGTACCGGGGCCATTACCACTGCCAGTACGCTGATTATCGGGAAAACCGAAGACAGCTTGAAGAAGCTTTCGCTGCAGTTGGTGAAGGTCTATGATGAACTGAATATAACAAAAACATTAAATATTCAGCCTGTTGCCGGTTTCATTAAAGGCGAAACGGCTGCTGGTGCGAGTTTGTCAACGAAAACAGCAGATTATGTCCGCAATATCCAGAAAACCAATACTGACCAGTTAGTTAAAGTGTTTGATCCAAAACAGAGTAGCGATAAGCTCAATGTATTCGGGAAGGAGTTTGCGCAGGTGTTGGGTGATGGGGGAAGTAATAAGTACGGAACGACCAAGGTCTTTGCGACGGAAAAACTGTCTGAGCGGGATATCCTTAACTATGCACAATCACTAGCTGGAACAGTACCGCTACAAGAGCAGAAAACCCCATTAGGAATAGTTTATTATGCGAAGAAAGATGGAATGACTATCAATCTTAGGGATTTTTCCAGGAGCAAGGATGATACAAAAGCACGGTGGACCGTTGAAATTATAAAAAATGAACAACTCAATAATCTGCAGGGAAAAGTTAAAAAGCCGATTGAAATTAAATTTAGGTAAATCATATGAAAATTACAAATGAGGAGTATCTCGAATATAAAAATGCCTTAGAAGGGCATTCAATGAATGCTATATGGCATGTGACACCTCCAGAATGTTATGGAGTTGAACTTAATTTTAATCAACGAAAGACATTCTTCTTTCAATTATTGCAGATGCTTCTTGATGATGGAAAAATTAAGTTGGCATCACATGGGAGGTATTTGCAAGGTAGTACTACTGAGCAAATATCGTTCTTTAAAAAGAGATTCCCCAAAAACCAGGAGGAAATGGAAGAGGATGCTTTTGATGGCTTCTGGTTTCTGACTGAAAAATGCCCTGGTGGCATTGTCTGGATCCACGAGAACGGCTATGAAGACTGGACCTGATACACCGCTAGTCATAACGGCTCTTCGGAGCCGTTATCCTTGAATACCTTTCCAGGGTAAACGCTGTTTGTCGGTCACGATACTGGAATTAACGAAGCTGCCTGCCTCTGATAGATCCAACCCGGACAGACCAAAGGCAGGTTTATTGACGAACGAGCGGACAGGCTCTGCGTCTGACAAACTCATCGCCTGATACTCTGCAAACTGCCGACGCTCGTCTTTATCCAGAAGGCAGTATCGCAGCCTTTAACGTCTCTCAGAATCCTTATTCAGCCATAAAACGCCAGCCGCTCGACTAACAGGTCCACAAACCGCTCCCGGTCGATATCCAGCAACACCGTGGTATTTGGCTGCTTGCCGGTGAGAAAGTAATAATCAACCACCGTCATCCCCTGGGTGTATTTCCCCTGAGTTTCCACGCCCACCCAGCGCTCAACGCTGGTAAACAACTCCGGCTTCAGCAGCCAGGCGATGGTGCAGGGATCGTGCAGCGGAGCACCGGTGAAACCCCATTTGGCATCCTTGTGATACTCCATAAAGAAGTCGAGCAGCTCGGCAACAATGGTCGCCACCGGGTTGCCCACCTGGCGGAAACGTTCGATATCCAGGCCATGAATCTGCGCCCGATGCGTGACGTCCAGCCCGGCCATCACCACCGGAATACCCGACTGGAAGACGATCTCCGCCGCTTCCGGGTCGACGTAGATATTAAACTCGGCGGCGGGCTGCCAGTTGCCCAACACCATCGCGCCGCCCATCAGGACAATGCGGGCGATCTTGTCATGCAGTTCCGGGTGGCTGTTGAGCAGCAGGGCGACGTTGGTTTGCGGGCCGGTGGCGACAATCGTCACCGGTTGCGGGCTTTCGCGTAGCGTTTTGGCCATCAGCTCGACGGCGGTGCAGGCCTGCGGCGTAAAATCTGGTTCCGGCAGCGCCGGGCCATCAAGCCCGCTTTCGCCGTGAACGTTTTCGGCGATGATCAGCTCCCGCATCAGCGGCTTACGCGCGCCGCCGGCGACAGGAATGTCCTGTCTTCCCAGCAGCGTCAGCATGCGCAGCACGTTGCGCAGGGTTTTGTCCGGCGTCTGGTTGCCAGCGGAGGCAGTGATCGCCTTGACGTCAAGTTCGGGTGAGGCGAGGGCGAGAACCATCGCGATGGCGTCATCATGACCGGGGTCGCAATCGAGAATGATCGGCAGTGCCATAGCAGCTCCTTGTTGGGCGTTATTTGTGACAAGGGTAACGCTCGAGGGCACAACAGACGAGAAAGGATAAAACAAAGCGTGATGTAAGCCGCAATAAGACGCGCGTGGGGACGATCCGCCGGTGGCGCTGTGCATCCCGGGCTACGGGTTTGTGCGGTCTGTTTCCCCGGTGGCGCTATGCTTGCCGGGGCTACGGGTTTGTGCGGTCTGCTTCTCCGGTGGCGCTATGCTTACCGGGGCTACGGGTTTGTGCGGTCTGCTTCCCCGGTGGCGCTGTGCTTACCGGGGCTACGGGGATGTGGGGGCTGTTTCCCCGGTGGCGCTGCGCTTACCGGGGCTACGGGTTTGTGCGGTCTGCTTCTCCGGTGGCGCTGCGCTTACCGGGGCTACGGGTTTGTGCGGTCTGCTTCCCCGGTGGCGCTGCGCTTACCGGGGCTACGGGTTTGTGCGGTCTGTTTCCCCGGTGGCGCTGCGCATACCGGGGCTACGGGTTTGTGCGGTCTGTTTCCCCGGTGGCGCTACGCTTCCCGGGGAGTCAGGTTTGTACGATCTAAGGCTGGGGTTACTCAAAACGCCAGGCGAGATTCAGGCCGACGCCATAGTTACGTCCCGGCGCGGGTTCGTAGTAACGACCGTTGGACTCGTTGACAATCACCGAGCCGACGTAGCTGCGATCGAAGAGGTTATCGACGCGGCCAAACAGATCCATGTCCATCTTGCCATAGCTCCACTTATAACCGGTGGTGAGACCGACCACCGTCCAGGACGGGGCTTTGGCGGTGTTTTCGTCGTTAGCCATGATATCGCTCATATAGCGAATATCGCTGCCGGCGTACCAGCCGCGATCCGGCTGATAGCCGAACGAGGCGTAGCCCATATTGCGCGCGATGCCCGGAATACGGTTGCCGTTGCAGCTGGCGTCATCGCAGACATTGGTCCGGTAGGTCGCATCCAGCCAGGTCCATGCGGCTTTCAGACGCCAGCTTTCGCCAAACTGCTGATCCAGCCCCAGCTCCATCCCCTGACGGCGGGTTTTGCCGGCGTTTTTGTAGCTGGTACGGCCGCCGCTGCTGGCATCCACCACGATCTCGTTATCGGTGTTGGTCTGGAACAACGCGGCGGTAAACAGGCCATTGCCGATCCGCGTCTTACTGCCGATCTCGACCGTGTCGTTAGTCGCAGGCTGCAGGCCGAAGTTCAGACCGCTCTGGTTATCGGAACGGTAGGAGAGTTCGTTAATGGTGGGGGTCTCAAAGCCGCGCCCGGCGGAGAGATAGACGTTCCACGCCTCGGTGACCGCATACTTTAACGAGCCGGCCGGCAGCCATTTATGGTAGCTGGCGTCGCCGCTGTCATCGCCGTTACCTGGGGTAACGTAATAATCGTTGGAGTCAAACCATACCGAACTGTAGCGCACGCCGGCATCGAGGGAGAGTTTGTCCGTCAGCTGCCACTGGGTCTGCAGATACGGGTCGATGTTCCACATCAGATTACGTTCATTACGGCGCAGGTTCCCCTCTTCGCCGTACTGCGGCGCGCCGTTGACCATCACGAAGTTTTCAAACCCTTTGCGCCGCTCGCTCATGTTTTCATAGTCGAGACCGGTGGTGAAGGTGACCGGCACCAGCAGTTCGCCGCGGTGAGTCCAGCGGGTATCGATCCCCTGATAGTGGCGCGTCAGGTCGATAACGCCGCCCGCGTGAGAGGGGTTTATCTGAGGCGCGCGTGGGATTGACTGATATTGCGTGGTTTCACGTTCACCGGCGTACATCATCACGCTCAGGTCATCCTGCTCGCTGAGCTGACGCTCGTAGCGCAATCCTGCCTGGGTCTGCTTCGTCGACTTACGGGTATTGTACTGATCGCCGCGTGGCGACTGACGCGGGTTATTCCGCCATTCATCGTAGGTCAGGCCGCCGGCGTCATTGGCTTTGATATCCACGCTGTTAAACAGCAGGGTCAGCTTACTGACGTCATTGATGCGCACGCCCAGTTTGGCGTTCGCCAGGTTTTTGCGGGCGCCGCTGTGATCGCGGTAGCCGTGAGTGGTAAAGCGGTTGGTCGATACGGTGTAATCGACGTCCCCGGCATGCGTTCCGTCGCCGACGGCGCCGGTCGCCTTCAGGCCATAGTGCCAGGTGCCGAAGCTGCCGTAATAGCTGCTGGCTTCGATGGTTGGCGGCTGGCTGCCGGTTTGGGTCGTCACATTGATCACCCCGCCGGAGGAGTTGCCGTACAGCGCAGAGAACGGACCGCGCAGGACATCGAGGCTATCGACGCTGCCGATATCAATATTCGAGGTTTGGCCCTGGCCATCGGGCATGGTGGCCGGAATACCGTCGACGTAAATGCGCAGCCCGCGCACGCCGTAGGTGGAACGGGAACCAAAGCCGCGAATCGATAGCTGCAGATCCTGAGCATAGTTCTGTCGGTTCTGAACCTGCAGTCCCGGTACGGCGCCCAGCGATTCAGAGAGATTGACTCGCGGCGCCGCCTGACGCATCTCATCGCCGTTAACGACGCTGACCGCGGCGGGGGTATCGAGCTCGGAGACCGCGGTCGGCGCGGCGGTCACAACCATAGTTTGTTCATCGCTGGTGCCGGGCTGGGCCACAGCGATCAGCGGAAAGAGGAGGGCAGGTAGCGCAGCCGTGCGCACGGAAAGGATTTTCATAGAGCTACTCGTGAAACGAACCAAACGGAACATATGTCCACATGTTAACCCTTTTGTAATTTTTTGAAAATTATTAACGTTATTTTCGTTAAATAATGGCACCGAATGGTTATTTTCGCCGTCAGTTTTCATAAATAACGCTCCACTTCATGTCAAATAATGATTACTATTCGCATTTGAAAATGAACGCAAAGCCAGGACTTTGTGTCAGGGAAGCAATGTCGAGCAGGCACATAGGTGTTTTATTCAAGGGAGTCGTCATGTCATTACGTCATCTGTCCGCGCCGCGTCTGCGTCGTTCACTGTTATTAACCTCTTTACTGCTGGCGGGGAGCTTCAGCGCTCATGCGGCAGAAGAAATGTTGCGCAAGGCGGTCGGTAAGGGCGCATACGAAATGGCTTACAGCCAGCAGGAAAATGCGCTGTGGGTCGCAACTTCTCAAAGCCGTTCACTGGATAAAGGCGGGATTGTTTATCGTCTCGACCCGACCACGCTGGAAGTGACGCAGGTTATTCATAACGATCTGAAACCGTTCGGCGCGACGATCAACACTGCTACGCAAACGCTGTGGTTTGGTAACACCACTGACAGCACCGTTACCGCCATTGACGCGAAAACCGGCGCGGTGAAAGGCCGTCTGGTGCTCGACAATCGTCAACGCAGTGAAACCGTGCGTCCGCTGGCGCCGCGTGAGCTGGCGGTCAATGAAAAAACCAACACGGTCTATATCACCGGGTTGGGTAAAGAGAGTGTGATCTGGGTTGTGGATGGTGAAAAGCTGACGCTGAAAGACACTATCACCAATACTGGCGCCATGGCGACCGGGCTGGCGGTGGATGCTGATGCGAAGCGTATTTACACCACCAATGCCGATGGCGAGCTGCTGACCATCGACAGCGAGAGCAACAAAATTCTCAGCCGCAAGAAGCTGCAGGATGACGGTAAAGAACACTTCTATCTGAACCTGAGCCTGGATACCGCCGGCCACCGCGCCTTCATCACCGACAGTAAACAGCCGGAAGTGCTGGTTGTTGATCTGCGCGACGGCAAAGTGCTGCAGAAAATCGCTGCGCCGGAATCCCTGGCGGTGCTGTTCAACCCGACGCGCAATGAAGCCTACGTGACCCATCGCAAAGCCGGCGAAGTCAGCGTAATTGATGCTAAAACCTATAAAGTGGTCAAAACCTTCAAAACGCCGACCTACCCGAACAGCCTGACGCTCTCCGCCGACGGTAAAACGCTGTATGTCAGCGTGAAGCAGGAGTCGACCCGTCAGAAAGAAGCGACCCAGCCGGATGACGTTATCCGTATCGCGCTGTAAGTCGTGATTGAGGAGGGGGAAACCCCTCCCGCCCGCCAGAATCACCCTCTGTTACAAACACTTATTGGCCCGATTGCGGTTATGGTTTTACAATCATCGTTTTGCCGCCTGCTGCCTGGCGGAATTAATCATTCTGGAGGATGTATGAATAAGCCATTTATGGTTCTGTGCGCTGGCGCGATGCTGGCACTGCTTGCGGGCTGTACTTCAAACTATGTAATGACGACGAAAAGCGGGCAGACCATTGTGACTCAGGGTAAGCCGCGTCTGGATAAAGACACCGGTATGACCAGCTATGTGGATGAATCCGGCAATCACCGCCAGATTAACAGCAGCGATGTGTCGCAGCTGGTGGAAGATAACTAAGCAGGAAGCGGCGGTTTGCCCGGTGACGGACAAACCGCGATAGGGTTATTTTTGCGCTGACTGTACGCCCGGCGCCGTACTATGAATAGCATGAACGCGCTTACGCACGCCGAACCAACCGGCCACCAGCAGTACCGCAATCAGCGGAATGGAACCGATGGTATAGGTACCGTTCGGGTAATCGAAGGCCATCAGCACCAGCACGCTGAGCAGGAACAACAGGGTCAGCCAGGAGGTGAACGGCGCACCCGGCATCTTGAAGCTGACATCCGCCGCTTTCCCTTCCTTGATAGCTTTACGCAGGCGCATCTGGCACACCACGATAAAGCCCCACGACGCGATAATCCCCAACGAAGCCACGTTTAAGACGATTTCGAAGACCTGCGACGGCACCAGATAGTTCAGGAACACCCCGACGACATACACCGCCAGCGTGGCCAGAATCCCGGCATACGGCACCTGATGACGGCTCATCTTCGACATAAACTTCGGCGCGGAACCGCCCATCGACATCGAACGCAGAATACGCCCGGTGCAGTACAGGCCAGAGTTGAGGCTGGAGAGCGCGGCGGTGAGCACCACGATATTCATTACGCTACCGATGTACGGTACGCCCAGCTTCGAGAAGAAGGTCACAAACGGACTTTGCCCGGCCTGATAGGCATTCCACGGCAGCAGCAGCACCAGCAGCAGCACCGAGCCGACGTAGAACAGGCCGATACGCCAGATCACGCTGTTAATGGCGCGCGGCACCATCGTCTGCGGCTCTTTACACTCGCCGGCGGCGGTCCCGACCAGTTCGATGGAGGCAAAGGCAAACACCACCCCCTGAACCAGTACCAGCGCAGGCATCAGCCCGTGCGGGAACAGACCGCCGTTATCGGTAATCAGGTGGAAGCCGGTGGCATTCCCGTCCAGCGGTTTGCCGCTGCCGAGGAAAATGGTCCCGACCACCAGGAAGGCGACAATCGCCAGCACTTTGATCAGGGCGAACCAGAACTCCATTTCGGCGAACCACTTCACGCCGATCATGTTCATGGTACCGACGATCGCCAGCGCCCCGAGCGCAAAGACCCACTGCGGGACATCGCCGAAGGCGCCCCAGTAGTGCATATACAGCGCCACGGCGGTGATATCGACAATCCCGGTCATCGCCCAGTTAACGAAGTACATCCAGCCGGCGACGTAGGCCGCTTTTTCACCCAAAAACTCGCGGGCGTAGGAGACGAAACTGCCGCTGGAAGGACGATGCAGCACCAGTTCGCCGAGGGCGCGTAAGATAAAGAATGAGAACAGGCCGCAGACCAGATAAACCAGCGCCAGCGCGGGGCCAGCCATCTGTAAACGCGCGCCTGCGCCGAGGAACAGGCCGGTACCGATGGCGCCGCCGATGGCAATCATCTGTACCTGACGGTTGCCCATCGCTTTGTGATAGCCCGATTCCTGGGAGTTGAGCCAGTGACGTCTGGCGGCATGGTGTTCCGCCGTCGAGTGTTGCTTTGTATTCATTGATGTACCCATTTTCCTGTCAATGTCCATGAGTGGTTCATCGCACCGCTGAGTAGCAGTACGTTATGCTGGCTTTCCCATCATTCTGACGTAGGAGATAAGCAGAGCATGGCGCAGCATCCTACACGTATCGAGATAGTCACGCACGTAAAACATTTCTCGACCGCACTTGCTTAAATATCAATGAGTTCAAAGACGGAGGGCGTCCACCAGCAGGCTGAAGGCCGTCGTATGCTGGCGGCGGCTGGGGTAGTATAGGTGATAGCCGGGGAAGGCGGGAGTCCAGGCCTCGAGGACCCGGATGAGTCGTCCTTCCGCCAGCGCCTGTTGCACGCTATCTTCCGGGACATAGGCCAGACCCAGCCCCGATTCCGCGGCATCAATTCGCTGCGGCAGGCTGTTTAAGGTAATTTGTCCTTCAACCCGCACGCGGACTTCGTGATCGTCCTGCGCAAACTCCCAGGCATAGATACCGCCGAGGGTCGGCAGGCGCAGATTAATACAGCGATGTTGTGCGAGATCGTAGGGCGTTTGCGGGATACCGTAGCGCTGAAAATAGGCCGCTGAACCGATTACCGCCATGCGCATATCGGGCCCGATGCGCACGGCAATCATATCTCTGGCAACCTGTTCACCCAGACGAACGCCGGCGTCATAGCGGCCGTCGACAATATCGGTCAGGCCGTTGTCCACGGTGATTTCGATATTGATCTCCGGGTATTGCAACATGAAGTTTTTCAGCGCCGGCCAGAGCACGGCGCTGGTGGCATGCTCGCTGGCGGTCAGGCGGAGGTTACCCGCCGGACGGTCGCGGGTATCGCGCAGAGCGTGAAGCTCCTGTTCTATCTCTTGCAGGTGCGGACTCAGGCGCTGGAACAACTTTTCGCCCGCTTCGGTAGGCGCCACGCTGCGGGTGGTGCGGGTCAGCAGCCGCACGTCGAGCCGGGCCTCGAGGTTGCGCATCGCGTGGCTGAGGGCGGACTGGGAGACGCCAAGCTGAGCGGCCGCACGGGTGAAGCTACGCTCGCGGGCGACCACCATAAACAACAACAGGTCGTTAACGTTATCTTTTAACATCACTTTTCCGGATTAATGAATTTCGTTCATGGTTCCTTTCTGATTTTGCAGTCTAATCCTCGTTGCCAGATTGCACTACTTTGAACAGACACGTCATGTTGAGAGGAACAGAAATGAACATTATTCGTAGCGGCTCACAGCCTTCGAGAAAGGGGCCGGATAGCTGGTTTACCGGCGATGTTCGTATTGATGCGCCGTTCCAGGCCAGCGAGCCGGCAAAAGTGGGCGGTGCGACGGTCACTTTTGAACCCGGCGCGCGTACCGCCTGGCACACCCATCCGCTTGGTCAGACGCTGATCGTCACCCAGGGGCGCGGCTGGCTGCAGGAGTGGGGCAAAGAGCCGCAGGCGCTGAATCAGGGCGATATTGCCTGGATTCCTCCGGGCGTAAAACACTGGCACGGCGCCAGCAGCGAGACCGCCCTGGTGCATATTGCGATTGCCGAAGCCGAAAACGGCAGCCCGGTAAGCTGGCTGGAAAAAGTGACCGACGACCAGTATCCGGCAGGCTAATCCCGTTGGCCCCGCGTCCGGCCCGAGCTACCGGCCGTGTTCCGTGGGGCAGCCGGTAGCGCCGTTGGGCTTTTTCGGGCTATGATTCTCAGCGGCGCAACGGCTGGGAGACAGCGATGAATATCAACGTAGTGGGGACCAGTGGCGTCGGCAAATCGACGCTGGCGCGAAGGCTCGCGCAGATCTTGTCCGTTCCCTACATTGAGATGGACAGGCTTTACTGGCGCGCGGAGTGGCAGGGCGTGCCGGATGAGGTGTTCTTCGCCAGGGTGGTTGCAGCCACCGAGACTCCCGGCTGGGTGCTGGACGGCAACTTCAACCGCAGCCGCCCGGTTAAGTGGCGCAATGTCGATCTGGTGGTGTGGGTGGATTATGGTTTCGCCCGAACTCTGCGCCAGGCCATCTGTCGGGCCATCTCCCGGGCAAGCAGCGGTCAGGAGCTGTGGCCGGGAACCGGCAACCGTGAAAGCTTCCGTCGCGCCTTCCTCAGCCGCGACTCGATTATCTGGTGGACCCTCAAAACCTGGAAGAACAATCGCCAGCGTTATCAGTCTGATATGACCGACCCGGCGTATCGGCACATCCGCTTTGTACGCCTGCGTCACCCGCGGCAGACCGAGGATTTCATCCGTCAGCTGCAGCGGCAGGTGGCGCCGCGTTAAGTGCGTATATCTATTTTCCGGCAGAGTACATGTAAATAAATTGTTTCTCAGTGGCCGCGGCAGATTCTAATAATGCAGGCATGTTAATTAATACGAGCCTGCGAAATGTCTTATCGAATCAGTATCCTGGATAAAAGTCCGCTGGCGGCGGGAGAAACGGCCGCTCAGGCGCTGACGCGTACATTAACGTTGGCGCAACAGGCGGAAGCCTGGGGCTATCACCGCTTCTGGATTGCCGAGCACCACAACACCGATCAATTAGCCAGCCCGTCGCCGGAAGTGGTGATTGCCTGGATCCTTGGCCAGACCCGGCAGATTCGCGTCGGATCCGGCGGCGTCATGCTGCAACACTACAGCCCGTACAAAGTGGCGGAAAACTTCAACCTGTTGGCCTCGATAGCGCCTGGCCGCGTCGATCTTGGCGTCGGAAAAGCGCCGGGCGGCCTGCCGCTGGCAACGCGGGCGCTGCAGCAGGGGATTGATCCGGCGCAGAAGGAGACTTTTGCCGATAGCCTCGCCCAGCTGGATAACTGGCTGTCGCTCACCGATGCCGCAGGGGAAGAGAACCTGCGCGCCACGCCAATCCCGCCGCGTCGCGCCGACGGCTTCCTGCTCGGCGCCAGCCTGGAGAGCGTTCAGCTCGCCGCCCGGCTGGACTGGAATTTCGTTTTCGCCGCCCACCTTAACGGCGACAAAACGCTGCTGCGCGAGGTGTTAACCCGCTGGCGGGCGCTGAGTCGCCGCGACGCCATCATCGCTATCCAGGTCATTGTCGCTGAAGAGAGCGCCACGGCGATTGAACTGGCGAAGCAGATTGAAATCTGGGGCGTCGAACTGGAAAACGGCCAGCGGGTGACGGTAGGTAGCGAAGCGCAGGCGGCCGCCTTTGCCCGTCAGGCCGGAAGTCCGCCGGTGCGCATCGCCCGCCGCGAGGCCTCGCTGCTGGCGGGAACCGCAGACGAAGTAAAAGCGCAGCTCGACGCCCTGCATGCCGCCTGGCATATTGACGAATTTATCATCGACACGCCGATCGCCGAGGGGCAGGCGCGCCTCGACTCACTCCGCCTGCTGGCTCAGGCCCATCTTGGCGCGGAGGTGTTGCCATGAGCTTTGAACAACAGCTGATTAGCTGGCGGCGCGAGCTGCATCAGTATCCGGAACTTTCGTTGCAGGAGGTGGCGACGACGGCGCGCATCCGCGACTGGCTTGAGAGCGGCGGCCTGCGGGTGCTGCCCTACGCGCTGAAAACCGGCCTGGTCGTCGAAGTGGGCCGCGGCGAGAAGATTATCGCCCTGCGTGCAGATATCGATGCGCTGCCGATCGCTGAGACCACCGGCCTGCCGTATCGCTCGCAAAACGAAGGGGTGATGCACGCCTGCGGCCATGATATTCACACCAGCGTGATGCTGGGGGCGGCGCTGCTGCTGAAAGAACGCGAAGCGACGCTCCCGGGACGAGTACGGATTCTGTTCCAGCCGGCGGAAGAGAATTTTGGCGGGGCGAAAACCCTGATTCGCGCCGGGGCGCTGGAGGGCGTCTCGGCGATCTTCGGTATGCATAATGAACCCGGCCTGCCGCTGGGCGAGTTCGCCACCCGCGGCGGGGCGTTCTACGCCAACGTCGATCGTTTCGTCTTTAAGGTCACCGGCAAAGGGGCGCATGCCGCCCGACCGCACGAAGGCAAAGATGCGATTTTGCTGGCCAGCCAGCTGGTCACCGTCCTGCAGAGCGTGGCCAGCCGCGAGGTGAACACCCTCGATTCGGTGGTCCTGAGCGTAACGCGGATCCAGGGGGGCAATACCTGGAACGTGCTGCCGGAAAGCGTGGAGCTGGAAGGTACCCTGCGTACCCACAGCAGCGAGGTGCAGCAGCGGGTCAAGGCGCGGGTCAGCGATATTGCCGCCGGTTTCGCCAGTGCTTTTGGCGCCCAGATAGATGTGTTCTGGTACGCCGGTCCCACGGCGTTGGTCAATGACCCGAGCTGGGCGGAATTTGCCAGCGACGTTGCCGCTCGCTCCGGCTACCGCACCCGCCATGCGGATCTGCATATGGGCGGCGAGGATTTCGCCGTCTATCTACAGCATATTCCCGGCGCGTTTGTCAGTATCGGCAGCGCCAGCGAATTTGGTCTTCACCACCCGGCCTACAATCCGGATGACAACTTAATTGCCCCGGCGGCCCGCTATTTTGCGGCGCTGGCGGAGCAGGCTTTAGGCCAGATCTGACGCCTGAGCGTTCGGGCTTCTGTTTTTATTTTCGGCAAGGAAAGGGGTTGCTATGTCTGAAAAACGACAATTGCGTCTGGGCACAATATTACACGGCGCATCGGGAAATATGTCCGCCTGGCGTCATCCGGCCGCGCAGGCGGATGCCAGTATTAATTTTGAGTTCGTTAAGCAGACGGCCTTAAAAGCCGAAGAGGGCAAGCTGGACTTTTTATTTGTTGCCGATGGTTTATATATTAATGAGAAATCTATCCCGCATTTTTTAAACCGTTTTGAACCGCTGACCGTGCTCTCGACGCTGGCGGCGGTCACCCGCAATCTCGGGCTGGTGGGCACCTTATCGACCTCCTACAGCGAGCCTTTTACCACCGCGAGGCAGTTTGCTAGCCTTGACCATCTGAGCCAGGGACGCGCGGGCTGGAACGTGGTGACCTCGCCGCTGGAAGGATCGGCAAAAAACTTTTCGCGCGCGCAGCATCCTGACCACGCGCTGCGCTACCGTATTGCCGATGAATATTTGCGGGTGGTGAAAGGATTATGGGATTCCTGGGAACAAGATGCCTTCGTCCGTAATAAAGCTACCGGACAGTTCTTCGATAAAAATAAGCTGCATACCCTCGACCATCGCGGTGATTTTTTCCAGGTTGCCGGCCCGCTCAATATTTCCCGTACGCCGCAGGGGCGACCGATTATTTTTCAGGCCGGGGCCTCCGATGACGGTAAAAAGCTGGCGGCCCGCCATGCCGATGCCATTTTTACCCATCAGGCGTCACTGGCGGAAGCGCAGGCGTTTTATCGAGATGTGAAGCATCAGCTGGCGGCCTGCGGTCGTCAGGATAACCAACTACATATCTTCCAGGGCGTCAGCGTGATTGTTGGTGACGATGCCGACGACGTCGAACAGCAATACCAGACGACCGCCGCGCTGGTATCGATTGAGGACGCCCTCAACTACCTCGGACGCTATTTCGAACATCATGACTTTGCGCAGTATCCGCTGGATGAACCGTTCCCCGATATTGGCGACCTCGGGAAAAACAGCTTCCGCAGCACCACCGATGAAATTAAGCACAATGCGCGCGAACGTGGACTGACCCTGCGCCAGGTCGCGCTGGAAGCCGCCAGCCCGCGCCCGCTTTTCGCCGGTACGCCGCAGGAGGTCGCCGACGGTTTACAGCTCTGGTTTGAACAGCGAGGGGCCGACGGTTTTATCATTCAGGGCGGCACGCCGGATACCTTCCCGCGCTTTGTCGATCGGGTGGTGCCGATTTTGCAAGCGCGCGGGCTGTTCCGTCGGGAGTATCCGGGAACGACGTTGCGCGAAAGCCTGGGGCTGACGCAGCCGGTTAATCAATTCCAACAACAATAACAACAGAGAACGCTCGCTATGCAGAAAAAGTCACTTTTACTGGCCCTTGCGCTGGGTTTCAGCGCGCCATTATGGGCGCAGGACGTCAACATCAACGGTACCGGCGTAAGCGTGGAGGCCAATAAAGCGCCGGTGCACACGGCCAAAAATCCGCAGGCGATCGCCCGGCTGCCGGCGAATTATCACCTTGCGGTACCGGGTAAATTTACCGTGGCGGTTGCGGCGCTGAACTCGCCGCCACTGACCGTCTTCTCGGACGACAACAAGACCCTGCTCGGCAGCGAAGTCGATATCGCCCGCCTGGTCGCCGACAGCCTGGGGCTGGAGCTGAACGTCGTGCCGACCTCCTGGGAGGACTGGCCGCTGGGCGTCTCCTCCGGCAAATATGATGCCGCGATCAGCAATATTACCGTCACCAAAGAGCGCAAAGAGAAGTTCGACTTTGCCACCTATCGTAAGGACTCGCTGGGTTTCTACGTCAAGAGTACCAGCCCGCTGAGTAAAATTGACCAGGCGGAAGACATTGCCGGGCTGCGGATTATCGTCGGCTCCGGCACTAACCAGGAAGCCATTCTGCTGGCGTGGAATGCGGAAAACCTGAAAAAGGGGCTGAAGCCCTTTACGCCGGTCTACACCAAGGATGATGCCGCCCAGACGCTGGCCATTCAGTCCGGTCGCGCCGACGCCTTTTTTGGCCCGAACGTGATCGGCGCCTGGAAGGCCGCGCTGACCGGGAAGACCAAACTGGTGGGCAGCGTGGACGGCGGTTGGCCGAAAGCGGCGCACATTGCAGTTACGCTGAAAAAAGGCAGCGGGTTGGTTGAGGCCGTGCAGACGGCGTTAAACGGCGCCATTCAGAACGGTGACTATGGCAAAGTGCTTACCCGCTGGGGGGAAAGCGTGGAGAGCATCCCGCAATCCGAAATTAACCCGGCCGGGCTGGGCGATTAACAGGAGGCAATATGAGTGCAGCATTTCGCGATATCTCACCTGAAGCGCCGGAACTCCAGCCGATTATTCACGGCCTGTTCGCCGAATACGCGTCGCGCTATGGCGACTATTTTTCTCGCGATGCGGAGGTTGAGCTGACCGAGTGGTATCTGCCGCCGCAGGGGCTGTTTATCGTCCTTGAACGTGAAGGCGAAATTATCGCCACCGGCGCCTATAAGCCGAAGGACAGTCATACGGCGGAAATCAAACGCATCTGGACCCATTCGGCCCTGCGCCAGCAGGGGCTGGCGGCGAAAGTGGTACAGGAGCTGGAGCGGCGGCGGTTTTGGCAAGTTACAGCCATATCTACCTGACGACCGGCTTTCGCCAGCCGGAAGCGGTCAGGCTCTATCTGAGTCAGGGGTACGACGCGCAGTTTGACCTGGCACGCAACCCGGAAGAGTACAGCCAGCCGCCATTTGACGGACGGTTACGGTTCACCAAAGCGCTGGCAGTAAGCGTTTTAAGCCGCAGCGCCTGAGGAGAGAACATGAACAGATCGGAAACGATTAAAGTGATCCCGGCGCGCTATCCGCTGCGCGCCGTTGGCGCGGTGGTGGCGCTGCTGGTGCTGGCGGTCGTCGTGCAGTCGGTAGCCTTTAACCCGCGCTGGGAGTGGGCGGTTTTCGCCCGCTGGTTCTTTGACCCGGTCATTCTTGAAGGGCTGGGACAAACGCTGCTGCTGACGCTGCTGGGTACCGTCCTGAGCGTGATTTTTGGCGGACTGCTGGCGCTGGCCAGGCTCTCTTCCTCGTGGCTGCTGAGCAGCCTGGCCTGGGGCTATATCTGGCTGTTTCGATCGCTGCCGCTGATTGTGGTGCTGATCATCCTCTACAACTTCTCTTATCTGTATGACACGCTATCGCTCGGTATTCCGTTTACCGGGATCAGCTGGGGGAGTTATCAGACCATCAATGTGCTGGGGCAGTTCTCCACCGCGGTCGTGGGGCTGACGCTGGTGCAGAGCGCCTATACCGCGGAGATCATTCGCGGCGGTTTCCTCGGCGTTGACCACGGTCAGTATGAGGCGGCTGCGGCGCTGGGGCTGCCGGCGTGGCGGCGTACGCTGCGTATTATTCTGCCTCAGGCGCTGCGCACGATTTTACCCTCTGGTTTCAATGAGATTATCAGCCTCGCCAAAGGGACCGCGATGGTTTATGTACTGGCGATGCCCGAGCTGTTTTACACCATCCAGATGATTTACAACCGAACCCAGGAGGTGATCCCGCTGTTGATGGTGGGGGCCGTCTGGTATCTGGCTATCACCAGCGTCCTGTCGCTGATTCAATATCTGGTGGAACGCGCCCTGGCGCGCAGCGAACGCCGTTCGGCGGTCAACTCGCCGCGCCGGGCGCGCGCCGATGAATCCTCTCGCCAGCCGCAGAAACCGCAGGAGGCCATTCATGCCCAACTCTCATAACGGCCATATTTCGATTACCGGCGTCAGTAAGTATTTTGGCCGCCATAAAGCGCTGGATGATGTCTCGCTGGAAATTGCGCCCGGCACGGTGACGGTGATCCTCGGGCCATCCGGTTCGGGGAAATCAACCCTGCTGCGTGCCATAAACCATCTTGAGCGAGTGGATGAAGGGTTTATTCAGATTGATGGCGACTACATTGGCTATCGGCGCCAGGGCGATAAGCTCTATGAGCTGAAGGAGAGAGAGATTCTGCGCCAGCGCGTTAACGTCGGCTACGTCTTTCAGAACTTCAACCTGTTCCCGCATCTGACGGTGCTGGAAAACCTGATTGAAGCGCCGATTGCCCACCGGCAGGCGAGCCGCAAAGAGGCCATCGCGCGCGCTTATGAGCTGCTGGACGTGGTGGGGCTGCGCCACAAGGCCGAGGCCTGGTCGCGCCATCTCTCCGGCGGCCAGCAGCAGCGTATTGCCATCGCCAGGGCGCTGGCCCTCAAGCCGCGAGTGCTGCTGTTCGATGAACCGACATCGGCGCTGGATCCGGAGCTGGTGGGCGAAGTGCTCGATGTGATTAAAAAGCTGGCCCGCTCCGGTACCACGCTGGTGGTGGTGACGCATGAGATTGGTTTTGCCCGCGAAGTGGCCGATCAGGTGGTGTTTATGGTCGAGGGGAAAATTATTGAGCAGGGCAGCAGCGATGCGGTGCTCAATCATCCGCAGCATCAGCGTACGCGGCAATTTTTATCAAAGGTGCTGGCATGAAAAAAAGGATAGTCGCCCTGGCGCTGGGCGCGCTCTCTGCGGGAGCGCAGGCGGAAATCGATCTCCAGGCGAATGAACGGCCGCTGCCGGTAACGGTGGACAACGCCGCGATCGCCAGGATCCCGGCCAGCTATCGCTTTGTTGAACCCGGTACGCTGACGGTGGCGATTTCAGCGCTTAATTCCCCGCCGCTGGCGCTGCTGGCCAGCGACAACCGGACGCGGATCGGTAGCGACCCGGATATTGCCCGCCTGCTGGCCGGCAGTTTAGGCCTCAAGCTGAAACTGGTGCCGACGGCATGGGAAGACTGGCCGCTGGGGATCACCTCCGGGCGCTATGACGTGGCGCTGGTCAATATCGCCGTCACCGAACCGCGCAAAGAGAAGTTCGATTTCGCCACCTATCGCGTCGATTCGCTGGCATTTTCGGTTAAATCCACCAGCGCCATCGACAAAATCAGCGGTGCGGCGGATCTCTCCGGGCGGAAGGTGATCGTCGGATCCGGCACGAATCAGGAGCGCATTTTGCTGGGCTGGAACGGGGAAAATGAAGCGGCGGGACGTCAACCGGCTTTGCCGATCTATTTGACCGATGACGCCTCCGGCAACCTCTATATTCAGTCAGGGCGCGCCGACGTCTTTTTTGGCCCGCAGTCCACGGCAGCCTATAAAGCGGCGTTGACCGGAGCAACCAAAGTGGTTGGGCTGGGGCCGAAAAAGGCCTGGGTCGCCACCACCACCAAAAAGGGCAATGGCCTGGTGTATGCGTTGCAGGCGGCGCTCGATGGCGCCATTGCGCGCGGAGAGTACCAGCAGGTGCTGGCGCGCTGGGGCGAACAGGGGGAGGCGGTGACACAATCGCAGGTGAATCCGCCGGGCATTACCTACTAAAAAAACCGCTGTTTCGCCGGAGTACGGGGCGAAACAGCGGGGGATTATTATTGATAGCGACTTTCATCGCGGTGTTCAGCAATCGGCAAAGATGATGTCAATGTCACTTTATGCGTTGTGTGGCGGATTTAACTTTCGGCAACGTATTTAATATGATAACTGCACCATCATTTTCAGCTCGCCGGTTTTTAATTCCAAAGATAAATATGATGATGACGATTTTGATTTTTATCAAAATCCGTATATTTTTCGTGTGGTTAATATTTTCACTCCGCGGTTCTGCTGGGACCATCTCTTTACATCAATAATCATCAAGGGATTGAAGTGAATATATTATCAGAAGTTATTATACCCTTATCGGGCGTGGTGTTTCCTGCTGTTGTCGCATTCATTCGCGCTGTTTATAATCGCTGGGGAGAAGGCAGGAAGCTTCATCGTGACAGTCAGTTTGATAAAGTGAATGTGGAAAAGCGCCTGGCAACGTTTCGCCGTATTAATCAATTGAAAAATAAAAACGATCTTACCCCGTTTGATTTACTGGCTATCAAGGCGTTATATGAAGGTATCGGCATAAGATATCCGGTGACCATCAGTCATAAAATTCTCGAGTATATTGCCAGCAACAATATCGATTTCAATGAGCCAACCCTGAATAGCTTTCTTCGGATGTCGAGGCTGCTGAATGTTACGAATTCAGGCGTGACGCAACCGTCCAGTAAAAGGAAAAAGGCGCGCCGGGAGATAGTTATTTTCGGCGGGCTGATGATTGCCGCTATCATATACGGATTCTTTATGTCGGTGCCCGATGTGGTAGCCGAAATGTCAGGCGCGGCCGCGGTAGCCTGTTTTGTCGTTTTATTTCTTGTTTACCTGGCGATGTTTATTCTGATTGTCAGTGCCGTGGTTAACAGCTTATATGACATTCAGTGTGCCAAAAAATTCTGGAAGACATTTTCACCCTTTCTCAATCGTCAGCCATGAATATTGCTTGCAACGCCGCGAGTATTCTGCGGATAAGCGGTAAGGTATGAGGTATTGAAAAGCAGGGCGTCGCTACGCGAAACGTAGCGCTACCGGTCAAAGATCATCGCGGATAACGCCTGTTCTGTAGCATCTTGCGCCGTACTGCTGGCCGGATCTCCAGCATGTCAGCCCGATTTTGTGTCTAAACTTAAGCTTTATCGTGGAGGCAGATGATGATTACTGTCTATGGCGTTCCCGGCTGGGGATCGGCGATCGGTGAGCTGATGCTGACCCTCGCCAACATTCCTTACCATTTCGTTAACGTAGCAGGCTTCGACCAGCCGGGGCCGCAGCGCGATAGCCTGATGCAGATAAACCCGCTGTGTCAGGTTCCCACTTTGCGACTGGCGGATGGCAGCGTGATGACCGAAACCGCCGCGATGGCTCTGATGATCCTCGATAGCCGTCCGGATCTGGCGCCGGCGCCGGGCACAGCGCAGCGCCATCAGTTTCAGCGTCTGTTGATCTGGCTGGTGGCCAATGTTTATCCCACCTTTACCTACGCCGATTATCCGCAGCGCTGGGCCGCCGATGCGGCGGAGCAACTGCGGCAAAACTGCATCCTCTATCGTCAATCGCTGTACCTGTGGCTGGAGCAGCAGCTGGCGGCGGCGCCTTATGCGCTGGGGGCGGAGATAACCCTGCTGGATTGTTATATTGCGACGATGTGCCGCTGGGGTCCGCGGCGGGAGTGGTTTTCCGCCCATACGCCGAAGTTTGTCGCCGTGGCTGACAAAGTCTGTCAGCACCCGGATCTGCAGCAGGTACTGCGTGACAACGAGTTGATTTAAAGCACAAAAGGCCAACCGACTGACTACCGCTATGCTAGTTTATCGCTCTCACAATAAGGAGCCTGCTATGCCGCATGTTGATATTAAATGTTTTCCCCGCGAACTGACCGATGATCAAAAAAGCGCCCTGGCCGCCGACATTACCGAGGTGCTGATCCGCCATCTGAACAGTAAAGACGGGGCGGTGAGCGTCGCCCTCAATCAGGTTGAGCAAAGCGACTGGCAAAAAGTCTGGGACAGCGAAATCGCCCCGCAGATGGAGCAGCTGATTAAGAAGCCGGGTTACAGCATGTAATGGCGAACCTTTCCCGGACAGTGATTGCCGCACTTGTCCGGGCTACCTGTCAGCAGGCCGCTGCCAGGCCCGTCGCCGTGGCGGTCTGTTGTCACGGAATACGGTTTTAAAAGAGTGCGGATGTTGTCGCCCGGGCGATGCTGTGCAGGGGCCGGGCGACCTGTTTTCTGCAGATCATCATCCGCAGCAGCGGCCACGGTTTTGCCGATTAGAACCAAATCTCCGACTGGATGCCGAAGTTCCAGTTCCCCCCGGCGGTAAAGCCTTTGCTGCCAAAATCATCGTTGATAGCGTAGTGATCCAGCGCTTTGTCCCAGTTCATCCACGTTACGAAGAACCGAATTTCCGGGCGAGCCTTGATATCAAACACATCGCCGACCTTAAACGTCGGCGCAAAGGTCAGCTTATAGAAATCGCCGCTCACCGCCTGATACTGGTACAGATTGTCGTTATAGCGGTAGCTACGCCCGTCAGGATTCAGGTCCATATACTGCCATGACGCTTCGTACAGCAGAGCGAAGTTACGGGTCAGCGCCTGCGAGACGCGCAGGTTGAAGGTCGCCCAGTCGTAGCGGTCGCCGTCGCGGTAGCGGTTTTCACTATGCTGGGCAATCACCGATGGCGCCAGCTGCCAGTTTTTCCCCAGCGGTAAAATGCCGTACGAGGCAAAACGTAACGATTTGGCGTTCTCGGTGAGGTCGCCATCGCTACCGGGCTGCCGCGCCTCGGCGCCCAGTCCGCTGCCGTACTGCAGAGCACTTTCCGATACTCCCGGAGCCAGACCGTAGAACCGCTCTTTGTCGTGATACGCGAGCATCGCGTAATAGCCATTTTTCGCCGTATTGTCGCTGCGCAGAGCGTAGCTGCCGGTGGTGGAGGTATTATCTTTCAGCGAATCATTGCCCTGAGCGGTCATCGCGGTGGTCATCAGCTGCCATTTTTGCCAGAAGTGGTTTGCCGTAAACATCAGGTTCTGAATGTCGTTATCTGCGTAGTTATCGCTTCCCAGGTCGCCAAAATTACGCGCATAGAGCGAATAATCGCCGCGCAGGCTGTCGCCCCAGTTGACGTCGTAGATCCCGCCGCCGGTGCCGCCAAGGAACATGATATCGCTGTCGGTAAAGTGGATATCAAAGTTATCGCGGTCAAAGCGTTTACCCGCCCAGATCGACGCGTGCTTAAACGGTCCGGAGAAGTCGGCGAAGTTTCCCATCTCGACGTACAGCTGGCGCACGTTCAGATGATGGCTGTCGTTATCCTGTACCCACGGGTCCGGGTTGGTCGCACCATCGGCCAGCATCGTTTTGAAGCGTGCCCACGACCCGTCGCTGAAGGTCATCTTCTTGCCAAAGCTTAGCTCGACGTAGTTATCCTTTTCATTGCCAAGACGGCCAACGTGGGCATCACCGTTGAGCGAACTGGCCGGAGAGATCCCCGGGCCGCCGCGTGCGCCTTTGCCGTGGCTGTCAACCAGCATCCCGGCGCGGGCATAGGCATTGAACTCAAACCCGTCGCTTAGGCTGCTCTTCGCCAGCTGCTTATCGGTCGCCTGCTGTTTTTGTTCGGCCACCGCGGTTCTTTGGCTCAGGGTCTGTATCTGTTTTTCCGCTGCCGCCGCACGTTGCTCGGCGGCGGTGGTCCGTTGTTCCGCCTGTTGCACCCGGCGGTTTGCTTCTCCCGCCTCACGTTCGGCATGGTTCAGGCGAGCTTCCAGCTGCGCCAGCCTTTGTTCGACAGAAAGCGGCGTGGCATCGGCGGCGAAGGCCGAAAAAAGGGCGCAGCAAACCGCTGCGCTTATCACAGAGATGCGCATATCAATCCTTATTTATTCCAGAGGTAGAACGGTGCAGGGGCGCCTTAGATGGCGTGTTTTTCTCCTGAAGCCACCGACGGGTCGGGCGGCGCGCGGCGGCCTGCATCGAGGTCGGCGCGAATCTGTTCGTAATGATCGTCAAGGCGATAGAAGCGCCCGATCCACAGCATTGAGGCAACGATCAGCAGCGCCGGGATGTAGAGATAACAGGCTTTAATCGCCAACATTGCGCTGTTGCTCTGTACCTGGTTAGCGATATAGCCGCCGGAAGAGAGCAGCACGCCGGTGATCGCACCCGCGCCGGCCATCGCCACTTTCCCCAAAAAACCGTTGATGGAGGTTAAAATCCCCGCCGTATTGATGCCGGTTTTCCACACGCCGTAATCCACGGGATCCGCCTGCATGGAGAAGTAAATGGCCGTTCGCTGACCGGCGCCGAGGGACAGTACCACCGCCCCGGCAATCAGCCCCCAGCTGTTAGCGCCGGCCGCCATCATCATGCCCATACCCATGAGGTTAATCGTGCTCGCCCACAGATAAACGTGGCGCTTTTTCATCCGGCTGGCGAGCAGCGGAACGGTGAGAGTGCCCAGCAGCGGGACAAACGTGGAGATCCCGGCAACGATCGCCGTCAGATCGTTATTGCCAACGTAGTAGTGGAAGAAATAGACCAGCGCCCCGGTCTGGAAGAAGAACGCCCCCCACATCAGGAAAATGTTCACCGCGAAGACCAACCAGGGACGATTGGCGCGCAGGCTGACCCACGCACGTTTTAAGGTCATCCGTTCTTCGGTGATGCGGATGTTTTCTTTGACGTTACGGAAGCTCACCAGCAGGAAGAAGGTGGCCATCACGCCGAAAACCACCGCGGTATAGAAGAAACCATCGGCCTGGCTACCGTTGCCCAGCGCCCCGACCAGCGGTAGGGTAGCGACCGCGACAATCGTTGCCCCAAGTGAGCCCAGCAGAATACGCACCGCCGATAGCGTGGTGCGCTCCCGCGAGTCGTTGGTCAGAAACGGTAGCATCGCGCAAAATGGAATATTGACCAGGGTGTAGAGAAACGACAGACACAGGTAGGTCACAAAGGCGTAGAGCAGCTTACCGGTGGTGCCAAAATCGGGCACGTAGAAGGCCAGAATACAGAGCACACCGAAGGGTACTGCGCCAATCAGCAGGTACGGACGGCAGCGCCCCCAGCGGGTGGCGGTATTATCGATCACCAGCCCCATCAGTACGTCAGCGACGCCATCAACCAGACGGGTGACGAGGAACATCAGGCCGACATAGTAGGCGGGAAGGCCCATCACATCGGTATAAAAGAACATCAGATATAAAGAGATCATCTGCCACACGAGGTTGCAGGAGAGGTCGGCGATGCCATAGCCAATGCGCTGCCGCCATCGGGTAAAGAATGTTTCTGCCATAAAATGCACTCGCTTATTGTTGTTGTTAAAGTCCGTACTGGCGAATAAACCAGGCCGGGGTACAGCTCCACGCATGGCAATAGCTGTTGATCAGTTTGCTGCCATAAGGGGAAAACTCAGGATCCGCCGGGTCAAAAATTTCCCAGAAGGTATCGGCGCCGTAGTTGATCATCGCGCCCCAGTAGGCCTTGATTTCGGCAATGGCTTCTTCACGGAGCCCGCACTGCAGCAGGGCGGCGATATAGTGATGGCGCAAATAGGGGGTATTCATGGCGATGGCCGGCGGATGGCGTCGCAGGTTATGCATGATCTCCCGACGCTGCCCGGCGCTACCGACTTCCGCCAACACCAGCCAGATCTGCGAGGCCCAGGAGACCTGGCGCTGTGCGCCGCTGACGTAAAATCCCTGCTTCTCATCCCACAGTCTCTCCTGTACCGCTGCGCAGAGCTGCTGCAAACGGGCGCGGTAGTCCGGCACCCGCTCAGGCTCAAAGCGCTCGGCCAGCCGGATGGCGCGGCGCAGGCAATAGATCAGCACGCCCTGAGCCGCGGCTTGTTTATTCAATGATGCCTGCCAGTCGATAAAGACCCACCAGTCATCGCTATCGCGCACCAGGCCAGACGCTTCGCAGCGGGCCAGGGCGAGGTCGATTTGTCGACGCGCCGTCGGCCAGAGTTCGCGAGCGGTTTTGTCATCTTCGGTACTGTGCAGATAGTTATAGAGAATGTCGGCAAAAAAAAGAGAGTAATCAAAGAGAAAGGTATCATCAGCCAGCACGTCCGGCTGGACGAAAACGTTGGCTGACACCATCCCGTCTTCCCGGGTATGACCGGCAAACAGGTACAGACAGCGGCGGACCAGATCGTGGTGCGCGAAGGTAACATCATTGACCAACGCCTGCAGGCGTAAATCCCCGAGCCACAGGCGGCGGTCACGTTTCGGACCATCTTCAAACACCTCCTGCATACAGTTCTTCAGGGTCAGGACGGCAACCCGGTCAATAGCCTGAAGCTGCGGATCGGTGGTCACCGCCGGTGGGCAGGTTTGCGTTGCTGACGTCACGGCATTGACCTGGATCTGGTTGAGACGCAGGCGGAATTTCTCCGACACCGCCTTAACCTCCACTTTCAGGTAGCGAAAGCAGTAGCGGCGTGGCAGGTCGACGGCGGCGGGCAACACGTCAAGCCACAGGTCCTGCTGCTGCAACCAGCTGCTGCTGAGCCAGCCCTGATAATCGCTGAAGGGTTCGCACACTTCGCACAGGGTTTCGCCGAAGGTCAATTGCAAATGGGCCGGGGCGTCGGGGGGGCTGCCGGCGCTCAGACAGGTGAAGTGCAGATAGCCGACGATGTGGCTGCCGAAATCGATGATCGCACTGTCACCGCTGGTCAGTTCACGCCGGGAAAAGTCCGCTAAGGTGCCTACTTCATCCCCGCGCCAGCCGAACAGGGCCTCGGGGTCGGCATGGGCTTGTATCACCGCCATCGGCTGGCGCGACTGGCTGCGCAGTACGGGTCTGAGCGCTTCGGCGGTACGTAAAAAATGCGGGTGGCGGGTCATCGCGACCTGCGCGTTGCGTTGAATGGCCTGTGACATACTGCGTCCTCTGAGTTGATTTTCACGCAGCATAAGATGTCGACGCCCGCCACAACCACTCTGGCAATGCCAATCCTGTTATGAAAATGGCACTGATAGTGGGGTAGGACGGTTGGCGATCACAATTCTATAAATCTTGTGCGTGGCAGCCAGTAAAATGCATTATCGTGCCACTGCCCGAATGCCGTTTTGGATATTGTTAACGATGATATTAACCGTTGAGTATTATTTCGCCGATCCGCAGGATAAACTGGGGATGTACGCCAGCGATCCGGAAGATAACAGTCATGAACACAGCCACGAGTTTGCTGAACTGGTGATAGTGGACGAGGGGCACGGCTTACATATTATTAACGGCCGGCCATTATATATTCAGCAGGGCGACGTTTTTTATGTTCAGCCTGGGGATGTACATTATTATGATGAGCTTGGAACACTGAAATTAATTAATGTATTGATTAACCCCGAGGTTGAATTTCATTATTTACAGCATCTCGATTCGCTATTGCAGACCTTCTCTTCCCGGCAGGCCTCCTGCTACGGCTGGCTGGCGCCAGATGCCCGCCATATCTGCAAGGAACTGGTGGGGAAAATATTTTCAGCGGATGGCCAGCGGGGGGAAAACAGGGCGCTGCGGGAAGCCGCATTTTTCCAGCTGGTGACGACCATAATGTATGCGGAAACCGAAGCGGAATATAGCAATACCAAATATAAACTGCATAAGCTGCTGACCTGGTTACAGGAGCACTGTTTTGAAGACCATAACTGGCAACAGCTGGCCGAAAAATTTCATCTGACGTCACGTACTGCTTTTCGCCATATAAAAGAAGCCACCGGGATGACGCCGGATAATTATTTAAAACGCCTGCGTTTAGTCTCAGCGCGAGTAAAGCTCCGGGAAACGGATATGACGATTACCGATGTGGCTTATTTGTGTGGATTTGCCAACAGTAACCACTTCACGACCCTGTACAAAAAGGTTTTTGGGGTGACCCCCAGCGAAGACAGGCGTCGTTTGCTGCGCTGAGGGAGCCACTATTTCAAGGCGACATTTTGTGCCTTCGCCCACTTGCGCAGGCGGGCGCAGGCGTTGGCATAAGGCGACGAGGTGTTGAGTGAAATCATCCGCCCCAGAGTCCATTTCCCATACCACGGCCGACCGTAAAGCGAATCATTGTCCTGGGCTTCGATGCAGGCGATAAGCCGCCGTTTAGCCTGATGCAGAGAATCGAGCAGAGCCGGGTAGTCCTGCGCGGGGTAATCGAGGTAGAACTTTTGCGCCAGCAGCCCAAGCTGGTTCCATTGAAAACCGGTTTCCGGGAAGTCGATGGGCTGCTGCGCTTCATCGTGAGCCAGCCATTTGAGAACCAGTTCATTCCATCCCAGCAGATAACAGACCAGATCGCGAACGCTCATTTCGGTGTTCTGTGCATGACCGGGAAGGGTCTTTTGCTCCGTCATCTCCGGGGGAATATGCGTCAAATAGCCGGCTAGTTTAGCGTAGTTTTTATTGATGGCTTGCAGGAGTTGCGCCTGGGTTTGCGGTACGCTCATAGCGAGTTCCTTTCGGTGGGATGAGTTGGTTATACGGTATGTTTGCGCAGAACGACGCAGGGGGCGACCGTGCTCAACAATCGGCGCCGTTTGTCGCCCGGGCAGGGCGCCTGCGTCGCTCATCAGATTAAATTTCGCCTCGCGCGCTGGCAAATGCGCAAGGTGGCGGGAGACGGGTTGTCTGCCAGCCATTGCGCGCAGAGCGACTGTACCCACTCTGCTCTCTCTTTACCCGCGTCATTCAGCCAGTTGGCCACAGAATCCTGGACATATCTCGACGGATCAGCACGCAGTGGGGAAAGTATTGCCAGCGCCCGCTGGGGCTGTTGTTTCAGCTCAGCGATATGCGCGCACCAGACGCCGCGCGGGCGCAGGGACTCGCAGGCAAAACGGCGAATGTACTGCGATGCGCAACAGGTCCAGGGGGTGAGCAGGGCGATAGTAAGATCCAGATCGTGCGCCAGATGCGGACGCAGCGCCAGCCACGCCCATTCGCGAACACCAAAATGACTATCGTCGGCCAGGGGATAGATAGCGTGTAAGCGCGCATCGAGCGTTAAATCCGGCGCGGCGCCGAGCATAAAACAGGCCCAGCCGCGCACGGTATCCGACGAATGAGCCGCACAGCGGTCGAATCCACTCTCCCCGAGTTCGCTCAGCAACAGACGAGCAATACCCGCCATTCGTTTAACAATACCCTGCGCAGCCAATCCCTCTGCGGCCTGGTGGGAAACCGGCGACAGCTCTGGAAAGACCGAGCGCAGCAGAACGGCCTGATCGATGGCCAGGATTTCCGTCAGGTTGGCACCTGGCAGCTCTCCCCGCGAAAGCCGGTGCAAAATGTCGTCAGGGATATCCGCGACGCGGGTTGCGCCTTTACGTTGTTGTTCAACCGGCATGGGCATCTCCTTTTCCTGCCTGGGTACCGGCGGCAACTTTCGCCAGCAGTTCAGACAGCTGGGTGCGTTCTTGCGCCGAGAGAGGGCTGAACAAACCGGCGATCCAGCGGCTGTGTCGGGCAAAAACGCGGGCGATAAGCTGCTTCCCCTCAGAGGTTAATGCGATACGCATGGCCCGGCCATCAAGGGGATCGGCGTGGCGTTCAATCAGCCGGTCGCGTTCGAGACCGTTCAGCAATCCGGTAATGGTTGCCCGGGTGACGCCGGCTTTTTCCGCCAGTACGTTGGGGGCCAGACCGTCAGGCGCGCCATCGAGTATAAACAACAGAACAAAGCGCCCCTCGGACAATCCCCATGGCGCCAGCAGCAGCGCACAATCGCGATCAATCGCAGCGGCCAGCGAGAGGGTCTGAAAACAGAGACGGATCGTATCGACATCGGCAAGCTGAAGACGCCGGGCCTCCTGCAATAACGAAAGATATTTCTGTTCAAGCTCCATCGCGGCCTCTGCAATATAGTATGGCGCCTAACTATATGGGTGAGTTTATCGATAATCAAATGTCAACGCGCGTTTTGTGAACATCAGCATAAAAGATGATAAATCGGGCCTGGACAGCGTGCCGGTATTTTGCCGGGTGGCGGCTGACGCCTTACCCGGCCTACAGGGGGACACGGGTGATAGCGGAATAGCCTGACCGGCGAGGGAGTGGATGTCATGCGCCGATCGTGTAGGCCCGTGCCAGCGAAGCGCCGCCGGGCAATTTCCACGAAGCGTATATGCGGCAAGCAAGCCAGGCAGGCGAGCCAGTAAATACGGGGTTGCGGATGTGATAGCAGAATAGCCTGACTGGCGAGGGCGTGGATGTCATGCGCCGATCGTGTAGGCCCGTGCCAGCGAAGCGCCGCCGGGCAATTCCCCGAAGCGCATATGCGGCCAGCACGCCAGGCAGGCCAACCAGTAAATACGGGGTTGCGGATGTGGTAGCGGAATAGCCTGACCGGCGAGGGCGTGGATGTTATGCGCCGATCGTGTAGGCCCGTGCCAGCGAAGCGCCGCCGGGCAATTTCCACGAAGCGCATATGCGGCCAGCAAGCCAGGCAGGCCGGTAAACCCTGCCTGCGCCGGCGAATGGGGTTACTCTTCCGGAGTATTGGCGCGCACGTGGCGGCCGCTGGCGACAAAGTTTCCGGTGCCGAGATGATGCAGCGTATTGATCTTATCGTCGTCGAACTGCCAGCGTCCGGTGACGAAAGCGCGCTCATCGGCGGCGGCGGAAACCACCTCGCCAAACAGCGTGTCGTACTGCTCCTGAGCTGCCGTTGGCGGCAACAGTCGGCACTCCATCCACGCCAGGCACTTCTCTTCAATCAGCGGTAATCCCAGCTCCGGCCCCTGCACCACGGGGATGCCGTAAGCGTTAAATTTATCCTCATCACGTCCACTGATGCTGCCGACCGCGTAGGTCCAGCTGGCAGCTTCTACGCCGGGGACCACGATGCCGAAGGTACCGTTGCGCTCAATGATCTCCCTTGTCCAGGCACTTTTATCCACCACGATGGCGAGTCGCGGCGGGGCAAATTCCACCGGCATCGACCACGCGGCGGCCATGACGTTACGGCGTTGAGAAGCGGCATCGTAACTGGTTATCAGAATGGTCGGGCCATGATTGAGCAGGCGACTGGCGTACTGGAGTTCCACGTGGCGAAAACGGCTCATAAGCGTTCCTTGGTAAATGGGTCTGATGCCAGACAACACGTTAATCCGCAATGAAAATGTAATCAATATGTCATGCGGGCTCCCTATAGTCGGCACCACTAAATCCCAAAGAGGATAACAATATGTTAGCTCTCCTGTCTTTATCACAGGTGAGTGCGGCCCGCCGGCTGTTGACGGCGGGCGGAGCAACGCTTTCCCGGCAGGGAGGGCGATAATGCGCGCGCTTACCGGCATCAAACTCGACGGCGTTTCGTTCGCCTTCGGCACTCATACTGTCCTGAATCAAATAGACCTGCATATCGATGCGGGTAGCATCGTGGCGCTGCTGGGGCCTTCTGGCTGCGGCAAAAGTACCCTGTTGCGCCTGTTGGCGGGGCTCAGCGTTCCGGCAGCAGGCGAGATACGCTTTGGCGATCGTCTGGTGGCGAAACCCGGCTGGGGTATGGCGCCGGAGCAGCGTGACATCGGCATGGTTTTTCAGGACTACGCCCTGTGGCCGCATATGACGGCGGCGCAGAATGTCGCCTTTCCACTGCGGATGCGCGGCGTAGCGCGCGCAGCGCGACAACAGCGGGTTAATGATGCGCTGGCGATGGTTGGCCTCAACGGCTTTGCCGATCGTAAACCCTCCGGTCTTTCCGGCGGTCAGCAGCAGCGCGTCGCGCTGGCTCGCGCCATCGTTGCCGAACCTCGCGTGCTGTTGTTTGACGAACCGCTCTCCAACCTCGATAGCGAACTGCGCGAATCGCTGTGTGTCGAGATGAGCCGTCTGCTGCGTCAGCTGGGGATCACCGCGGTATATGTCACTCACGACCGCCGCGAAGCCGAACTGCTGGCCGACCGAATTGTTCATTTATCTGCCGGCACTATTGCCGCCGTTCGCACCATCACTTCATCCTCCGGGGAACTCGCATGAAAACCGTTATGACCGTTAAGAAAGGAGCTGTGCTCGCGATGTTGTTGTCTGCCACCATGATGTCCAGCGCCCACGCGCTGACCGTATATACCGCCGGGCCGGGTTCGCTGGCGAAAAGTCTCGCCAGCGGCTATGAAAAGAAAACCGGGGTGAAGGTCAATATTTTCCAGGCCACGACCGGTAAGGTGATGGCGCGTCTCGACGCGGAGCAGGCCAATCCGCAGGCGGATGTGCTGATCTCCGCCTCCTGGGATACCGCGGAAGATTTGCATCAACGCGGCTGGCTGCTGCCGTATCAAAGCGCCAATGCCGATAAGGTCCCGGCGAACCTGAAATCTGCGGATTACGTTGCGCAGGGGATATCGGCACTGGGGATCGTCTGGAACAGCAAAAGCGGCACCCCGGAGCCGAAAGAGTGGCGCGACCTGACCGAAGCGGCGTTTAAAGATAAGGTCACGACGCCAGATCCGGCGCTCTCCGGCGCATCGCTGGATTTGCTGATCGGGTTGCAGAATGGCATGGGCGACAAGGCCTGGGCATTGTTCGACGAACTGAAAAAGAACGGCATGGTGGTCAGCGGGCCGAACGCTCAGGCGGTGACGCCGGTCATGCAGGGGGCGAAAGCGGCGGTGTTCGGCGCGGTGGACTATGTCTCTTACGGTAATATCGACCAGGGGGAATCCCTGAAAGTGATTTTCCCCGCCAGCGGCACGGTGATTGCCCCGCGGCCGATGATGATCCTTAAAACCACGGCGCATGCTGACGATGCCAAAGCCTTCGTTGACTATGTCCTGTCGCCGGAAGGCCAGGCGCTGGTCGCCGGCGCGTGGCTGATGCCCGCACGTAGCGATATCCCGGCTAAACGTCCGCTGCTTAATGAACTGAAAATTCTGCCGACCACCAGCGATGGCAGCAGCGAACGCAGTACGGTACTTTCCCGCTTCAATACCCTTTTCGCGCAGTAATTTGCCTTTCTCCCGGGGGCGGTTGACGCCTGACCCGGGAGACGGGGCCGTATTCCCAGGACTCTACCGTGAAACAGAAACTGATTTCCGGCGTCACTCTGACGGTGCTGCTGGTGCTGGTGGCGTTACCGCTTTTATTCATCGTCTTACAGGCGATTTTCCCCCATTTCAGCGCCGGTTCCCTGAGCGGAGCGCTGACGGGCGTACCGATGCTGTTAGCCGATCCTCAGCTCCTGCCGATGCTCGGCGGCACCCTGTGGGTGGCCAGCGGCGTCGCGCTGATGAGCGTGGTTATCGGCCTGCCGCTGGGGGTGCTGCGCGGCCTGTTTAATGTTCCGCTGCCGCGCCTGTGGGATCTGCTGTTCCTGATCCCGTTCCTCACGCCGCCATATATCGCGGCGCTGTCGTGGATGCTGGTGCTGCAAAGCAACGGCTATCTGCAACAGCTCACCGGCTGGGATCTGAACGATCTGCTGTTCAGCCGCGGCGGGATCGTGCTGGTGATGACCTTTAATATCTTCCCGGTGGTCTATTTTGCCGTTTCCCGCAGCCTGCTGGCGAGCGGTCAGCGGCTGGCGATCGTCGCGCGCGTTCACGGCGCCAGCGCCTGGCGAGCCTTCTGGCATATTACGCTGCCGATGCTTTCCCCGGCGCTGGCGGCGGGGATGCTGCTGGCGTTTACCCTGGCAATTGAGGAGTTTGGCGTCCCGGCGGCGTTAGGATCGCGGGCCGGTCTGGTGATGCTCACCGTCGGTATTGAGAAAAAACTGGCTGACTGGCCCATCGATCTGCCGGGCGCGTCGCTACTGTCGCTGCTGCTGATTGGCGTCGCGCTGCTGGCCTGGTGGCTGCAAAAGCGGTTGGTGGGGGATACCGAGGTCACCAGCGTGACCGGCAAACCGGGGGAAAACAGCGGGGCGGAACTGGGGTGGCTGGCGCTGCCCGCTGTTCTGCTGATGCTGGGTATCGCAGGCGTCGCCGTGGTGCTGCCGGGCGCGGCGATGGTCCTGACCGGCCTGATGGGGACCTTATCAGGCGGCATTCATGCCGATAATTTTACTTTCCGCCATTTTGCCGCGCTGTTTGCCAGGCAGGGGGATGCGCTGTCGGCGCTGGGAACCAGTCTGTCGCTGGCGCTGGCGTCGGCGCTGATCGTCGGCCTGGTGGGGCTGATTGTCGCATGGCTGGTGCTGGTGCAGAAAATCAAAGGCCGTGGCATCGTCGATGCGCTGTCGCTGATGCCGGCGGCGCTGCCGGGGGTGGTCGTGGGCGTCGGGCTGATTCTGCTGTGGAACCAGCCGTTCTGGCCGGTTTCGCCCTATAACAGCGGATGGATGCTGCTATTGTCATACTGTTGCCTGCTGCTGCCGTGGCCGGTGCGCTATGTTGGCAGCGCTCTGCGCCAGCTGGGGAATAATCTCGAACCGGCGGCGCGGGTCCACGGCGCATCGCCGCTGCAGGCGCTGCGGCTGATTGTGCTGCCGCTGGTCTTTCCGGCGCTGCTGGCGGCGATGCTGATGGTGTTTGCCGTCGCTTCGCGTGAACTGGTGACATCGCTGCTGTTGGCTCCGGCGGGGACGCAAACCGTGTCCGTGTTTATCTGGCGTCAGTTTGAGCAAGGGTCGATCGGCCAGGGCATGGCCATGGCTTCGCTGACACTGTTGACCGGCCTGGCGTTGATGCTCGGCGCGCTGGCCTTGATGCAACGCGGCACGCGCGGTTAAGGGTGACCGCACAAAATATGCAGTCGGCCGGGGAAAATAGGCTATAAATGTCGAACACCGATTGCTGGAGGCATTGATGAGTCGATTTTTAAGCGCTTATTTTTCTCGTCTGGGCTGGACGGGAAACCCTGATGTATCGCTTAACACCTTGCGCGAACTGCATATTCACCACAATGGCGCGATCCCGTTTGAAAATCTGGATGTTCTGCTGCCCAGAGAGATCCATCTTGACGATCGGACTCTGGAAGAGAAGCTGATTAACGGCCGTCGCGGCGGTTACTGCTTCGAGCAAAATGGGCTGCTGGAGCGGGTACTTCGCGAGCTGGGTTTTAACGTCCGTAGTCTGCTGGGGCGCGTGGTGCTGGCCAATCCGTCGCAGATGCCGCCGCGAACCCATCGCCTGCTGCTGGTTGAGGTCGATGGTGAGCGCTGGATCGCCGATGTCGGCTTCGGCGGCCAGACCCTGACCGCGCCTGTCCGGCTGCTGGCGGATGCGGAACAGTCAACCCCGCACGGTGTCTACCGACTGATTTGCGAAGGGGATGAGTGGACGTTACAGTACAGCCATCACGGCCACTGGCAGTCGATGTACGTTTTCGACCTCGGGCGCCAGTATGCCGCTGACTATGTCATGGGGAATTTCTGGTCGGCGCACTGGCCGCAATCGCATTTCCGCCACCATCTGCTGATGTGTCGTCATTTGCCGGACGGCGGGAAAATGACGTTAACTAACTTCCACTTTACCCATTGGGATAATGCCCATGTGGTGGAGAAGATCGATTTACCGGATGTTCCTGCGCTGTATGAGGCGCTGCAAACCCGCTTCGGTCTTGGCGTCGATGATGCCAAATATGGCTTTACTGAAGGTGAGCTCGCAGCGGTCATGGCGGCGTTTGATACCCATCCTGAGGCGGGGAAGTAGGGGCGACGCTGTCCAGACAGAAGGGGCGGTCGGCCGTGCAGGCGGACCGCATCTATCGCATCGCCAGACCTGCAAGGTGAAAGGTCGCATCTGAAATCCTCCCCGGTTTTTTTCAGGGCGTCGTCCTGGCGAAAACAGAGTATAGCGACCGCCTTTTCTCGGCCATAAACCGGGGAACTGCGGCATTTGTCCTGTCACTTTCGGCGATGTTAACCCACAAGAGACATGCTTCCAGCGTCACCCGTTGTTCACCAGTATCCCCCGGGGCCGCGGTCTGCTAATCCCGGCCGCGAGCGGTATCGGGCACCTGCTCTTTACCCGAGAGTCATGCTTCGCGATGACCCAACGTGGTGGCGCTGCGTCTCCTGTAGCGTCAGCCGCCGGGAAGCATCCTCAGCAACCGGGTCGGCTTCCGGCTCCTGACTGGTCACAGCCTCTGTTATTGCAGCGTTGCTTAGCGCGGCGGAGGAATATCCGTCAGGCTGAACATTTTCCCGCTGCCGAATGACCAGTCTTCCGGCTCGGTAAAGCCGATCACTACCATCACCTCATGCGGGCTGATGCCCAGCGACTGCTCAAGTCGCGTCACTAAATCCTGATAAAAACGCTGCTTTTGCAGATGGCTGCGTGGCTTACCGGCGGTTATCTGAAACAGCAGGAAATCATCGCTGCGTCCGGCTTCAGCCCTACAGAGATAGTGCGGGTTAACTATCCGCTGCCCTGGGCTGTAGCAGTCAAAAAGCTGAAAGCAGTCGCCGGCCGGGACCGAAAAATGATCTTCAAGCGCCTGCTGCAAATCGATAGAGATTCGAGCGTGCCATTGCGCGAAACGCTGCGCAGAAATGGCGATGCGGGTTATGGGCATGCGCGTCTCCTCATTCGGTATCAAGCTGGCTAAACACATTGAGTGCTGAAACCGCCGCTGGCCATCCGGCGTAAAACGACAGGTGGGTAAAAAGCTCGGTGATTTCGCTCTCCGTTACGCCGTTTTCCCGGGCGAATGTCAGGTGCCAGGCAAGCTGTTCAGGACGATACATTGCGACCAGCGCGCTGAGAGTGATGAGGCTTCTGTCACGCGGTGACAGCGCGGGGCGTTGCCAGATATCGCCAAACAGGATCTCTTCACTCAGTGATGCCAGCTTTGGCGCCAGCGCTGCCAGGGTTTCCCGGGTCAGATTAACTTTGTCCATTTGCAACCTCATAGGTGGGATGTCACGGAGACGATATCCGGTTATGATGGTTTCGATAATCATATAATTTGTGAGTAATAATCCTGAAAAACGGGATGATTAATGATGACCAGACGACCACTGACCTTTGATGCCGACGCGCTACGCGCTTTCGTGACCGGAATGGAACTCGGCAGTTTTGCCCTTGCCGCCGAACGCCTGGGGCGTTCAACGTCGGCGATCAGCGCTCAGCTTAAAAAGCTTGAGCAGCAGAGCGGCACGGCGCTGGTACAAAAGGCCGGGCGTCATCTGGCGTTGACCGCGGAAGGGGAAATTATGCTGAGCTACGCGCGGCGAATGCTTAGCCTGAATGACGAGGCCTGGGCCGCGCTGCAGGCCAGAGGGGTAAGCGGCGAGGTTCGTCTCGGACTGCAGGAGGACTTTGGCGAGGTGTTACTGCCGGCGGTCCTCGGGCAATTTTCCCGGGCCTGTCCCGAGGTGGAGATTGCGGTTACCGTCACGCGGAATGCGCCGCTGCGCGAGGCGATGATGCGCCAGGAGCTCGATCTGGCCCTGAGCTGGGAAGGGCGCGACGCACCGGTTTTTGATCATCTGCTGGGGAGACTGCCGCTGCAGTGGATCGCGGCGGCGGCGTTCGATGTTGCCCGTTATCTCGACAGCAACCAGCCGCTGCCGCTGCTGGCCTTTGAAGCGCCGTGCGTCATGCGCACCGCCGCCACCGCGGCGTTAGATAAAGCCGGAATCCCCTGGCGTATTGCCTTTACCAGTCGCAGTCTGAACGGAATCTGGGCTGCCGCATCTGCAGGACTGGGGGTGGCGCTACGCACAACGATAGGCATGCCTGCTACGCTGCAGATCGTTGATTGCGCAAAATTGCCCGCGGCGGGTGACATTGGGGTGGGATTATATGGCGATGAAAATCGGCTTACCGGGCCGGCGAAACTGCTGCTGCACACTATTACCACCTGTTTTGCGCTGCATATGCCGCCGACGGATAATTGCGCTTTGCGCTGAAATCCGCTTGTTAATCTGTTTGTTGCGCCTGGAGGCGTAAATTTGCTATCTGTTTGAAAATAGAAAAACGATGAAAGCAACAATCGCGCACAGGCACACAAATATGACGCTCGCGGTGTACTCCTTTACCTCCGTCAGATAATCGTCATTAAATCTGTTTAACGCTTTAACGGCATCGTTTTCGTTTTCAGCTTCTACCTCAACGTGATGTTTTCTGAATCCCTGTCGTTTCATCTCTTTAAGCAAAGAGGATGTCACTGCGTCTTTTGCTACGGCTCTCCCGCCGCGACTGCTGATAAAAATGACGTATTTACCCATGGTTCCCTCACCTACGTATCATCCGGTTGAGTCAGCGCGTTTCAAGAGAAGAGATTACGTGCGGGAACAGTATAAGTCATTGCGGGAAGCGACTACAGGTTTACCTTTTCCCCCTGTTTTAACAGCGTCAGCCTCCTGGCGCGGAGGCTGACGGGTTAGCTCATAAGGGTTGACAGAGAGGGAGTCAAACCTTCAGCGTCGGGATCTCACCAGCTGGTAGCGGCGGGTCAAATACTCTATTGGCGCGCTCCAGACGTGCACCAGGCGAGTGAACGGGAAGATCAGGAAGATGGTCATCCCCAGCACCAGGTGAACGCGGTAGATAAATGCCACGCCATCAAGATGCGCCGAGGCGCCGCCGTGGAAGGTCACCACCGCCTGCGCCCAGTCCACCAGCTTCAGCATTTCACTGCCGTCAGGATGTTGAGCGGAGAAGGGGATGGTCGTCAGACCCAGCGCACACTGAATCAGCAGAATGCTCAGAATCACAATATCCGCCGTCGATGAGGTGGCGCGAATGCGCGGGTTGGTCAGACGACGAATCAGCAGCCCGGCGCCGCCCACCAGCGTCAGTACGCCGCAGATCCCGCCGAGAATCATCGCCATTAGCTGCTTTTGCGACATTGGCAGGAACCAGGAGTAAACCCAGTGCGGGGTCAGCATCCCGAAGAGGTGGCCGAAGAAGATGCCCAGGATGCCGATATGGAACAGATTCGACCACAGCACCATGCCGCGTTTGTCGAGCATCTGGCTGGAAGAGGCGCGCCACGTATACTGCCCGTAGTCGTAGCGTAGCCAGCTGCCGATGAGAAACACCGTCCCGCACAGATAAGGGTAGATATCGTAAAAAAAGACGTTCAGGTACTGTATCATTTCGGGCCTCCGGCACCGACGTCGACGTACTGTGGCGCGACGTCCTGGCTAAAGCGTCGTTGATAATGTTGCATCGGGGAGCTGTCGCAGGCGGTGGCGTTATCTTCGATAAACTTCACCTGCTCCTCCTCCCACACCGCATCCAGCGCCTGGCGGGTATCATCGCGCTTTTCACCCGCCACCTGCCTGGTGACACTGTCACTGCTGAGCGCGCTGCCAGCCAGCGCCAGCAGGACGTCAAACAGCTGATAATATTGACACTGGCGCTGTTTGACGCGCCCGCCAAGCAGCGCCAGAATCGGGGCCACGTTTTGCAAGCCTTCTCTGGCGTCGTCTGGCGGCAGGCTACTGAGGTACTCCAGATAGAGCGGTAAATGGTCAGGCAGCTCCCGGCAGTCGATGTGCAGCCCGGCCTGCTCATACTGATTCATCAGCTCGACCATCGCCTGGCCGCGGTCGCGGGACTCCGCGTGCACGTGCTCAAACAGCAGCAGCGAGGTGGCCCGTCCGCGGTCAAACACTTCACACCATTCGGCCTGGCGGTCGAGCAGCGGGGCGGCCAGCAGCGATTCAACAAACGGCAGTAGCGCCGGCGCATCGGCACGGACCAACTCCAGCGCCTCTTCACGGTTGTCCCACAGCAGGCTATCCGGATACTCCAGCAGCAGACCGATAATTTTGAGGATCCGCATTACTCTTTCTCCCCGATGTTGATCGCATCGATGCGCTGGCTGTTGAACAGGTTGAATTTGGTATCCGACCCGTGGCAACCGTCGCCGAAGGTAAATCCGCAGCCGTTGCGTTCCGGGAAGGCATCTTCCGCCATTTCCCGGTGGCTGGTGGGGATCACGAAGCGATCTTCGTAGTTAGCGATGGCCAGGTAGCGGTACATCTCCTCGACCTGTTCCACGCTTAAGCCCACCTCTTCGATAGCCCGGGTATCGGTCACTCCTTCGACGGTCTGTGAGCGTTTGTAGTGGCGCATCGCCATCATGCGTTTCAGGGCGCGCAGCACCGGGCCGGTATCGCCGGCGCTCAGCAGATTGGCGAGATACTGCACCGGAATGCGCAGGCTTTCGACGGCAGGCAGAATGCTGCCATTATTTGGCAGGCCGCCGGCGTCGGCGACCGACTGAATCGGTGACAGCGGCGGGACGTACCAGACCATCGGCAGGGTGCGATACTCCGGGTGCAGCGGTAGCGCCAGCTTCCAGTCCATCGCCAGTTTATACACCGGCGATTTCTGCGCCGCGTCGATGACGTTATGCGGGATCCCTTGTTTCAGCGCCTCTTCAATCACCGCCGGGTCGTGCGGGTCGAGGAATACCTCGCACTGGCGTTCATAGAGGTCGGTTTCATGTTCGGTGCTGGCCGCTTCCTCAATCCGGTCGGCGTCATACAGCAGCACGCCGAGGTAGCGAATGCGCCCGACGCAGGTTTCCGAACAGACCGTCGGCTGGCCGGATTCAATCCGCGGATAGCAGAAGATGCACTTCTCCGATTTGCCGCTCTTCCAGTTAAAGTAGATTTTTTTGTACGGGCAGCCGCTGATGCACATGCGCCAGCCGCGGCATTTATCCTGATCGATCAGTACGATGCCATCCTCTTCGCGCTTATAGATAGCCCCGCTCGGGCAGGTCGCGACGCAGCTCGGGTTAAGGCAGTGTTCGCACAGGCGCGGCAGATACATCATGAAGGTGTTTTCAAACTGGCCGTACATCTCTTTCTGCATGGCTTCGAAGTTACGGTCACGGGCGCGCTTTTCAAACTCGCCGCCAAGCAGCTCTTCCCAGTTGGGGCCCCAGCTGATTTTATCCATTCGCTTACCGCTAATCAGCGAACGGGGGCGGGCGGTAGGCAGATGCTGGCTCTCCGGCGCGGTATGCAGATGCTGGTAATCGTAGGTGAAGGGTTCGTAATAGTCGTCGATGCCCGGCAGCTGCGGGTTGGCGAAGATTTTTGCCAACACGCCAACGCGGTTGCCGAGGCGCGGCGTCAGCTTACCGGTGATCCCGCGGATCCAGCCGCCTTGCCACTCTTCCTGGTCTTCCCAGTTTTTCGGGTAGCCGATACCGGGTTTGGTTTCGACGTTGTTAAACCAGGCGTATTCCATCCCTTCGCGCCCGGTCCAGACGTTCTTGCAGGTGACCGAGCAGGTGTGGCAGCCGATGCATTTGTCGAGATTGAGCACCATTCCAACTTGTGAGCGGATTTTCATTTTTTCGCCTCCTGTACCTGATCGCGACCTTCGTCATCCAGCCAGTTAATGTTTTTCATTTTACGAATCATGATGAACTCATCGCGGTTGGAGCCGACGGTACCGTAATAGTTAAAGCCGTAGGCCAGCTGCGCATAGCCGCCAATCATGTGGGTGGGTTTCGGGCAAATGCGGGTCACCGAGTTATGAATGCCGCCGCGACGGCCGGTGACTTCAGATCCGGGAATGTTCATGATGCGCTCCTGCGCGTGGTACATCATGGTCATGCCGGGCGGTACGCGCTGGCTGACCACCGCCCGGGCGGTGAGCGCACCGTTGGCGTTGAAGGCCTCAATCCAGTCGTTGTCCTCAATGCCAAGCTCTCTGGCGTCGGTTTCACTGATCCAGACGATCGGCCCGCCGCGCGACAGGGTCAGCATCAGCAGGTTTTCGCTGTAGGTGGAGTGAATCCCCCATTTCTGGTGCGGGGTGAGGAAATTGAGCGCCTTTTCCGGGAAGCCGTTCGGCGGAATCTGATGCATATGGCTGACGCTCCGGGTATCAATCGGCGGCCGGTAGACCACCAGACTTTCACCGAAGGCGCGCATCCACGGATGATCCTGATACAGCTGCTGGCGGCCGGAGAGCGTGCGCCAGGGGATCAGTTCATGGACATTGGTGTAGCCGGCGTTGTAGGAGACGTGCTCGCTTTCCAGCCCGGACCAGGTCGGACTGGAGATGATTTTGCGCGGCTGGGCCTGAATATCGCGAAAGCGAATCTTCTCATCTTCTTTGTTGATAGCCAGATGGGTGTGATCGCGTCCGGTAAACTCTCCCAGCGCCTGCCAGGCTTTGACCGCCACCTGGCCGTTGGTTTCTGGCGCCAGGCTGAGGATCACTTCCGTGGCGTCGATGGCGCTGTCGATGCGCGGGCGGCCTTTTGCCGGGCCGTCGAGCTTGACGTAATTGAGTTTGCCGAGGAAATCGACCTCATCCTGCGTTTTCCAGCTGATGCCTTTACTGCCGTTGCCCAGCTTATCCAGCAGCGGGCCCAGGGAAGTGAAGCGCTCGTAGGTGGCAGGGTAATCGCGCTCGACTACCGCAATGGTCGGGGCCGTTTTCCCCGGAATCAGATCGCACTCGCCCTTATGCCAGTCAACCACATCGAAAGGCTGGGACAGTTCGCCCGCAGAGTCATGCTGCAGAGGCAGAAGCACCACATCGGTCTCCGCGTCGAGATGGCCGACGCAGACCGTCGAAAAGACGTTGGCGATCTCTTTATAGATTTCCCAGTCGCTTTTGGCTTCCCAGACCGGGTCGACGGCGGCGGAAAGCGGGTGGATAAACGGATGCATATCCGAGGTGTTCATATCGTCTTTTTCATACCAGGTGGCGGTCGGCAGAACGATATCTGAGAACAGGCAGGTGCTCGACATGCGGAAATCGAGGGTCACCAGCAGATCGAGCTTGCCTTCAATCGCCGGGGTCTGCCACTCGACCTCTTCCGGTTTAACCTCGTCCGTCGCCCCCAGTTCATCGCCCTGGATGCCGCTGTCGGTGCCCAGCAGATATTTGAGCATGTACTCATGCCCCTTGCCGGAGGAACCCAGCAGGTTGGAGCGCCAGATAAACATATTCCGCGGATGGTTTTTACCGTTGTCCGGCTGCTCGCAGGCAAAGCGGATGGCGCCGGATTTTAACGCCTGCACGGTGTAGTCGGCGGGTGAGAGGCCGGCGGCATCGGCCTGCTGCTTAATGGTCAGCGGATTGACGCTGAGCTGCGGGGCGGAAGGCAGCCAGCCCATGCGCTCGGCGCGCACGTTAAAATCAATCAGGTGTCCGGTATATCGACTGGCGTCCGCCAGCGGTGAAAGCAGCTCCTGGGCGGTCAGCTTTTCATAGCGCCACTGGCTGGAGTGGTTGTAGAAATAAGAGGTGCTGTTCATCTGGCGCGGCGGGCGGTTCCAGTCGGTGGCAAACGCCAGCGGCAGCCAGCCGGTCTGCGGACGCAGTTTTTCCTGGCCGACATAGTGCGACCAGCCGCCGCCGCTCTGTCCGACGCAGCCGCAGAACACCAGCATATTGATCATCCCCCGGTAGTTCATATCCATGTGGTACCAGTGGTTGACGCCGGCACCGAGGATAATCATCGAGCGACCGTGGGTTTTATGCGCGGTATCGGCGAACTCCCAGGCGATTTGCTCTATGTGGTGGCGGGGAACGCCGGTAATCTGCTCCGCCCAGGCCGGAGTGTAGGCTTTCACCTCGCTGAAATCGCCGGCCGCGTTCTCATCGTCGAGCCCCCGGTCGAGGCCGTAGTTAGCCAGGACCAGGTCATAAACGCTCACCACCAGTTTGCTCTCGCCGCTGGCCAGGGTCAGACGTTTGGCCGGAAGCCGATGAATCAGCACCGGCTGCTGCTCAACGCTGCGAAAATGCGGGTTCTCGTTGCCACCAAAGTAGGGGAAGCCCACGGCGGCGACGGTATCTTTGATATTCAGCAGGGACAGCGCCAGTTCGGTCTCCTTCCCGGCGGCCCGCGGTTCGAGGTTCCATTTCCCTTTTTCGCCCCAGCGAAAACCGATAGAGCCATTGGGGGCGACCAGTTCACCGGCGGAACTGAAGGCCACGGTTTTCCACTCCGGATTGTTGCTCTCACCCAGCCCGTCCAGCAGGTCAGAAGCGCGCACCATTCGCCCGGGGACGGTGGTACCATCGTCGCGATCGTCGAGCAGCACCAGCATCGGCATGTCGGTGTAGTGGCGGCAGTAGTTAAGGAAGTAATCGCTCGGATTGTCGAGATGGAAGCGTTTTAAGATGACATGGCCCATCGCCATGGCCAGCGCGCTGTCGGTACCCTGTTTCGGCGCCAGCCACTGATCGCACAGTTTCGCCACTTCCGAATAGTCCGGCGTAATAGCAATAGTTTTGGTGCCTTTGTAGCGCACCTCGGTAAAAAAGTGGGCGTCAGGCGTTCGGGTCTGCGGCACGTTAGAGCCCCAGGCGATGATGTAGCTGGAGTTATACCAGTCGGCAGATTCCGGTACGTCGGTCTGTTCGCCCCAGGTCATCGGCGAGGCGGGGGGCAGGTCGCAATACCAGTCGTAGAAGCTCAGGCAGGTACCGCCAATTAGCGACAGGTAGCGGGTACCAGCGGCATAAGAGACCATCGACATCGCCGGGATCGGCGAGAAGCCGACAATGCGGTCCGGGCCATAGTGCTTGATGGTCCAGACGTTGGCGGCGGCAATCAGCTGGTTCAGCTCTTTCCAGGTCGAGCGAATGAACCCGCCTTTGCCGCGCATCTGCTTGTAGCTGAGACACTGCTGCGGATCTTCCATAATGCTGTTCCAGGCATCGACCGGGTCGGGATGGCGGGCCAGCGCCGTGCGCCACAGCTCAATCAGCCGTTTACGTGCCAGCGGGTATTTGAGTCGGTTGGCGCTGTAGAGATACCAGGAGTAGCTGGCGCCGCGCGGGCAGCCGCGCGGTTCGTGGTTGGGCAGATCCGGGCGGGTACGCGGATAGTCGGTCTGCTGGGTTTCCCAGGTGACCAGCCCGTTTTTGACGTAAATTTTCCAGCTGCATGAGCCCGTACAGTTTACTCCGTGCGTGGAACGGACGATCTTGTCGAACTGCCAGCGCTGACGGTAACTATCTTCCCAGTCACGGTTGGTATCCAGGACCTGACCGTGGCCGTTGGCAAAGGTCTCGCGTTTCTGCTTAAAGTAGCGAAAGCGATCCAGTAGTTTACTCATGACGTTTCTCCTGCTCCGATAATGTCCGGCATCAAGCCCTTGCCGGATGCGACGCGTTAACGCCTTATCCGGCCAGCAAGACCGCACGATCCCGTAGGCCGGATAAAGGCGTCAGCCGCCATCCGGCAACGATGCCGTTATTTTTTTGCCGGTTTACGACGACCGTAGACCAGCCAGGTCACCAGTACGCAAACGACATAAAAGACAAAGAAAACCTTCATGGCGCCAACCGGGGAACCGGTCATGGCTAACGAGGTGCCAAAGGCTTTCGGGATGAAGAAGCCCCCGACCGCGCCAATAGCGGAGATAAACCCGAGCGCGGCGGCGGTATCGGTGACCGCTTCGTGCTGGGCCTGCTCATCGCTGCCGCCGCGTTTCTTGACGCTATCGATGGTTATCTGGCGAAAGATCACGGCGATCATCTGGAACGTAGAGCCGCTGCCGAGACCCGCGGTGAGAAACAGCCCCATAAACACCACGTAAAACGCCAGAAAACTCCCGGAACCGGAGCCGGGTAGGGTGAGGAACAGCAGGCCGGTAAACAGCGCCATCAGAATGAAGTTCACCAGGGTGACGTTGACGCCGCCCAGACGGTCGGAAATGATGCCGCCGAAGGAGCGCGCCAGGGCGCCGATAAACGGGCCAAAGAAGGCCAGTTTCAGGATATTCACATCCGGAAACTGCGTTTTGGCCAGCATCGCGAAGCCGGCGGAAAACCCGATGAACGAGCCGAAGGTGGCGAGATAAAGCAGGCTCAGCAACCACATATGCGGGCGTTTCAACACCGGGAGCTGATCGCGAATGGAGGTTTTGGCACCGGCGATATCGTTCATCCCGAACCACGCCGCCACGGTAGCGGCGAGCAGCAGCGGCACCCAGATGAGCGGCGAGTTGCCGAGCCACAGGGTTGCGCCGTCCGGTTGATCGACGCCGCGAACGCCGACAAAAGTGAAGATCGGCACGAAGATCACTACCGGCGAGAGCAGCTGCATCACGCTGACGCCGAGGTTACCCAGGCCGCCGTTCACGCCGAGGGCGCTGCCTTGCTTCGCTTTCGGGTAGAAAAAACTGATGTTGCCCATGCTGGAGGCAAAGTTAGCTCCGGCAAAACCGCAGAGCAGAGCGATGAGAATAAATATCCAGAATGGGGTTGCCGGGTTTTGCACCGCGATCCCAAGCCACAGGCAGGGCACCACTAAAATAACGGTGCTGATCACCGTCCAGTAGCGTCCGCCAAATATAGGAACCATAAAAGAATAGGGCACGCGTAATATTGCCCCGGACAGCGAAGGAAGCGCGGTTAATAAAAAAAGCTGATCGGTAGTGAAATTAAAGCCGACTTTATTAAGATTCACCGCAACCGCGCTGAATAACATCCAGACGCAGAAGGCAAGAAGTAAACAACTTACTGAAATAAAAAGATTTCTTCGCGCAATAGCTTTGCCTTTATTTTCCCAGAATGCTGGATTTTCCGGGCGCCACCCTTTTAAAAGGTAATGATTATCTTTCTCACTTTCTCTTGACATATTGCCCTCGAATGCACAGTAACCAAAGAAAATTTAAAGATGACAACACCGCAAATTAAGCAGAAGAGGCGATTAAGGCTGGTCGAATGAATTATTGTAGTGTTTGAAGAATAGATAAAAAAAAACGCTTCAGGAAAGCGCGTGCGCAATAGGGGGTTATTATTTGTTACTAAATGTAAATGAAATGTGACTTAAACTGCGCTCCTGTCAGCAGCGGCGACAGGTCTGCCGGGCCGACAACCGTGCCGTCCCGGTGCATTCAGAAGCTCAGTTGGCTAAATGGTTGGTGGGCGCAGTAGTTCTAACGTTATATAGTAGTTTATATAGCGTGTAAATGCGCTGTCGTCGATCGCTTCCATTCCCAGCGCATAAATCCCATCCAGACCGCAGACCAGGGCAATTAAACGCCAGGCGATATTCTCCGCGCTGTCATCGGGATGAAATTCACCGCTTTCGCTGCCGAGACGAATAATATTGACCGTCTCTTCGTGCCACATCGACATGGTGAGCAGGTAGGCCTCTTTGATGTCGCTATCGCTCCCGGAGAGCAGTTGGCCTTCGCGCCACAAACGGATATAGGGATCCAGGCGGCCATCTTCGCTGCCGAGCATTGAAAACAGGCGCTCGCGCGAGCTGGCGTCTTCCGCTACCAGCTGGATATCCAGCATCTCACGAATTAAACGAACGAAGGCCTGCGCCTTAAGCTCGCCGATGGAGGTGAAATGGTGATGCAACTGCCCGGTGGAGACTCCAGCTTCGGCGGCGATTTGCCGGACGGTCATGGCGCCTAAGCCCCCCTGCAGCGCGACACGCATCGCCGCCAGCATGATCACCTCCCGACGCGCTTCCCGATTTAAGTAGTGCATATTTCCCCGCTGAGCCGTGGTTTTCTTCGATAGTAACAAAAAGTTGGACAGTTGTTCAACAATCCGGCAGGATCGCAATCCTGGACGCGTGTCCAATTTGCAAAATTGAGGAAAAAGTATGTCTCGGCAATGGTTAACCCTGGTGGCGATTTTGTTGGTGTATTTACCGGTGGCGATTGATGCCACGGTACTGCATGTCGCCGCGCCAACGCTTAGTATGTCGTTGGGGACCAGCAGCAATGAGCTGCTGTGGATCATTGATATTTATTCATTAGTCATGGCCGGTATGGTGCTGCCGATGGGGGCGCTCGGCGATAAAATTGGTTTTAAACGGCTGTTGCTGCTCGGCAGCGCTATTTTCGGCGTTTCGTCGCTGGCGGCGGCGTTTTCACCCACTGCGCTGGCGCTGATCGCCTCCCGCGCGCTGCTGGCCATTGGTGCGGCGATGATCGTCCCGGCGACGCTCGCCGGTATCCGTAACACTTTTTCTCAGGCGCGCCACCGCAACATGGCGCTCGGCCTGTGGGCGGCGATTGGCTCTGGCGGCGCCGCCTTCGGCCCGCTGGTGGGCGGGATCCTGCTGGAACATTTTTACTGGGGATCGGTATTCCTGATCAACGTGCCCATCGTGCTGGCGGTTATCGCCTTCAGTGCGCGGATGGTGCCGCGCCAGCCGGCACGGCGCGAACAGCCGCTTAATCTGACCCAGGCATTGATGCTGATTGTGGCGATCCTGATGCTGGTGTTCAGCGCAAAATCGGCGCTGAAAGGGCAGATGGCATTATGGCTGACCGGATCGATCGCGCTGGTGGGCCTGGCGCTGTTGGTGCGCTTTGTTCGCCAGCAGCTTTCCGCCGCGACGCCGATGGTCGATATGCGCCTGTTTACGCATCGCATTATCTTAAGCGGCGTGATGATGGCGATGACCGCCCTGATTACCCTGGTTGGCTTCGAGCTACTGATGGCGCAGGAGCTACAGTTCGTCCACGGCAAAACACCGTTTGAAGCCGGGCTGTTTATGCTGCCGCTGATGCTGGCGAGCGGGTTTAGCGGACCTGTTGCCGGGGTGATGGTTTCTCGCCTGGGCCTGCGGCTGGTGGCAACCGGCGGTATGCTGCTGAGCGCGCTCAGTTTCCTCGGTCTGTCGATGACCGATTTCAGCTCCCAGCAGTGGCTGGCATGGGGATTGATGATTCTCTTAGGCTTCAGCGTCGCCAGCGCATTGTTGGCTTCCGGCTCCGCCATTATGGCGGCGGCGCCGAAAGAGAAAGCGGCGGCGGCCGGCGCCATTGAAACGATGGCCTACGAGCTGGGGGCCGGTCTGGGGATCGCGCTGTTTGGCCTGATTCTGACCCGCAGCTACAGTTCATCGATTGTGCTGCCCGCCGGGGTGGACGGTCAGGCCGCAGCGCAGGCCTCGTCGTCCATCAGCGAAGCGATCGCCCTGGCGCAATCGCTGCCCGCAGTTCCGGCGCATTCGCTGATTGCAGCGGCGAAAACCGCGTTTATCAGCGCCCACAGCATCGTGCTGGCCACCGCCGGGGTGCTGCTGCTGCTGCTGGCAGCCGGGATCTGGCGCAGTCTGGCGCAGGCGCCGAAAATGAACTAGCCCTACAGCTGGAGAGAAAGCTCCATGGCCGCCCGCCGCAGCGGGGCCAGCGCTTTCTCTCTCAGCGCGGCGGCGCTCATGGCACTGGCGGGCACGCCGACGTTGAGCGCCGCCACCACCTGGCCGCTGCGTGACAGCAGCGGTACCGCCAGCGAACATAATCCTACCTCAATTTGCCGATCGGCGATCGCATATCCCTGCATACGTACTCTGGTTATTTCCTCCCGCAATCCCGCTAAATCATACAGCGTATGCGGGGTGTAGCGAATTAAATTCGCGCGTGACAATGTCACGTCCAGCTGCTCTTCCGCCAGGGCGCTAAGCAGTACGCGGCCCATTGAGGTCGCCCATGCGGGGAGACGGCTGCCGCGACCGATATCAACGCTCAGCAGATTATTGACTGCGGCCCTGGCAATATAGAGCACGTTATCGCCATCGAGGGTGGCGGCGGAGCAAGATTCGCCGAGGCTCTTACCGAGGTTATCCAGCGCGGTCTGGGCCACTTTCGCCAGCGGCGTTCCGGCCAGATAGGCGTGGCCGACGGCCAACACCCGCGGCAACAGTTCATAGCTGCGTCCGTCAGGACTGTGCACCATGCCGAGTGCGGCCAGGGTATACAGGCAGCGGCGGACGGCGGCGCGGGAAATCTGCGTTTTCTGGCTGAGCTGCGAGATAGTCAGCCGCTGGCGCTGGGGAGTAAAGGCGCTGAGAACTTCCAACCCGCGCGCCAGCGACAGCATGAAATTCGGGTCGTGTTCGGCCTGCCTGGCGCTGAGGGGGGTTGGCGGTGTCGCGCTCATTGAATTCCTCTCCATTCGAAAACAAAAGCTCACGGGCACCACTATACCGTGGGGAAAAAGGGCGGCGACGGAATGTGCCTGTTTTACCACCCGGATCACATTATTAACCTCATTTTAACAAGCGCGTCGATAATCGCACAACATTTCGATTATCGCCGTTGACCATTTCACCGGCTCCCCCCTATTGTCAAAGTCACCGTCACCCTTCGTTATGGTTGGCGTCACAAAAAGTTATGAATTTAACGATCAGGAAGAAAACATGACCGCGACCGTAGAACGCATTGAAAGCTGGCTGGTTGATGTCCCGACCATTCGCCCGCACAAACTCTCAATGACAACCATGGGCTGCCAGACGCTGGTGATTGTCCGCATTACGCGCTCTGACGGTATTTGCGGTATCGGCGAGGCGACCACCATCGGCGGGCTGAGCTATGGCGTCGAGAGTCCGGAAGCCATCTCCAGCGCCATTAACCATTATCTGACGCCGCTGCTCAAAGGGCAGCCCGCCGATAACCTGAATGCGCTGACGCAGCGTATCAACAGCGCCATCAAAGGTAACACCTTCGCCAAATCCGCCATTGAAACCGCGCTGTTGGATGCGCAGGGCAAGGCGCTGGGGCTGCCGGTTTCAGCGCTGCTTGGCGGCGCGCTGCAGACCTCGCTGCCGGTGCTGTGGACCCTGGCGAGCGGGGATACCAACAAGGATATCGCCGAAGGGGAAACGCTGCTGGCCGAAGGTCGCCATCAGGCATTTAAGTTGAAAATTGGCGCCCGCGAACTGGCGACCGATTTACGTCATACCCGGGCGATTGTCGAAGCCCTCGGCGATCGGGCGAGCATTCGTGTCGATGTCAACCAGGCCTGGGACGCCACTGTGGCGGCAAAAGGCTGTCGTGAACTGGCGGCGATGGGCATCGACTTAATTGAACAACCGGTCAGCGCGCAGGACAACGCGGCGCTGGTTCGCCTCAGCCATCACATTGAAACCGCGATTCTGGCGGATGAAGCGGTGGCGACGCACTACGATGGCTATCGCCTGGCGCAGCAAGGCTTCAGCGGCGCCTTTGCCTTGAAAATTGCCAAAGCGGGCGGCCCGGCCAGCGTTTTAGCCTTGGCGCACGTCGCGCAGGCGGCGGGTATCGGATTGTATGGCGGCACCATGCTGGAAGGAACCGTGGGCACCGTCGCATCGTTGCACGCCTGGTCGACGCTGCCGCTGCAATGGGGCACTGAAATGTTTGGTCCGCTGTTGCTCAAAGATGACATCGTCAGCGTGCCGCTAACGTTCACCGACGGCAGCGTCGTCCTGCCTCAGACGCCGGGTTTAGGTGTCGAACTCGATGAAGATAAATTGCAGTTCTATGCCCGCAAAGCGTAGGACATGACAGGAGAAAAATATGCTGTTTAAAGTGGATATGACCGTCAAGATCCCGCTGGGATATCCCGCCGCCGAGCTTGAGGAGATTAAACAACGAGAAAAAGCCTATTCGCAGCAATTACAGCGTGAAGGCACCTGGCGACATATCTGGCGCGTCGCCGGACTGTACGCCAATGTCAGTATTTTTGATGTGCGTGATGCCGACCAGTTACACCAGATATTAATGGCTCTGCCGTTATACCCGTTTATGGAAATACGCGTCGAGGCACTGTGTCGTCATCCCTCCTCGATTCGTGAAGACGATAGCTAAAAATAATAAAAAACCTCGCGCCGGATATTCCGGTGTAAACCCTACAAGCCAACTGCAAGCAATAAGTGAGAATCACAATGAAAAATTCTTTCGTACAACAAGAAGCCGTGCAGAAATTATTACGTGAAAGTGCCGGGTTAAATGTTCCCGGCGGTAATGAACGCTTTAAAGCCATTGTGCATCGTTTACTGGAAGATATGTGCACCCTGATCGACGATTATAATATTACCCAGGAAGAGTTCTGGCATGCGGTGAACTATTTGCATGAACTGGGCGGGCGTCAGGAAGCGGCGCTGCTGGCGGCAGGTCTCGGGCTGGAACACTTCCTCGACCTGCGTCAGGATGCGATTGACGCCGCAGCGCATCGGGAAACCGGTACGCCGCGCACCATTGAGGGGCCGCTGTACGTGGCCAATGCGCCGCTCGCAGAAGGGCACGCGCGGATGGATGACGGCCGCGATGCGGGTGAAGTCATGTGGCTGCACGGTCAGGTGTGCGATACCCAGGGGCGTCCGGTCGCTAACGCCATTGTGGATATCTGGCACGCCAACACCCTGGGGAACTATTCGTTCTTCGACCAGAGCCAGAGTGAATACAACCTGCGTCGCCGCATCCGCACCGGCGCAGATGGCCGCTACAGCGTGCGTAGCATCATGCCTTCTGGCTACGGCTGTCCGCCGGATGGCCCGACCCAAAAGCTGCTTAATCAGTTGGGTCGTCACGGCAACCGTCCGGCACATATTCACTTCTTTGTTTCCGCGCCGGGCCACAAGCATTTAACCAGCCAGATTAACCTTAACGGTGATAAGTATCTGTGGGATGACTTTGCCTTCGCCACCCGCGATGGCCTGATTGCCGACCCGGTTAAAATCACCGATCGTGAGCTGATTCAGCAGCGTGAGCTTGACGGCGAACACACCGAAATTCGCTTCGACTTTACTTTGTGCCCGGCCCTCAACGCCGACGAAGAACAGCGTATTTCCCGCCTGCGCGCACAAGAGTAATGACCGGCGCACCTCCCGGGCCGGTGCGCCCGGGGCGGTGAGTCATGCTGTTGCCCGGCCTGCCACGCGCGGCCGGGGATATTCCCGAATTGATTATTCTCTCTGACTTTATTAATTCCTGAATTCTGCAGGAGGGCTAAGCTCATGCAAAAAACACTCTCGCTATTAAAAGATAAAATCAGCAATGCATTAATTGTTGACCGGCAAAAACATATTTATCGCTGCCATCGTTCGATTTTTACCGATCCGCAGCTATTTGAATTTGAGATCAAACATATATTTGAAGGGAACTGGGTGTTCCTCGCCCATGAAAGTCAAATTCCTGAGCCTGGTGATTATTTTACTCTGACTCTCGGACGACAGCCGGTTATTATCACCCGCGATAAACAGCATGCCTTGCACGCGTTAATTAATAGCTGCGCCCATCGCGGCGCCATGCTCTGCCGTCGTAAAACCGGCAATAAAAACTCGTTTACCTGTCCGTTCCACGGCTGGACCTTTGGCAACAACGGTAAATTGCTGAAAGCCAAAGATGAAAGCACCGGCGGTTATCCGGAGACCTTTAAACATGAAGGGTCGCATGACCTGAAAAAACTGCCGCGCTTTGCCTCATATCGCGGCTTCTTATTCGGCAGCCTCAGCGAGGACGTGCAGCCGCTGGAAACTTATCTTGGCGAAACCTGCAAAATTATCGATCTGATGGTCGATCAGGCGCCGGAAGGGCTGGAAGTGCTGAAAGGCTCCTCCAGCTATGTCTACGAGGGCAACTGGAAGCTGGGGGCGGAAAACGGCGCCGACGGCTACCACGTTAGCGTGGTGCACTGAAACTACGCCTCCACAATGTCGCGCCGCAACTACGAAGCCGAAGGGACGCATTCCGTCGATGCCAACGGCTGGTCGAAAAGTCTCGGCGGAGGTTACGGTTTCGAAAACGGCCATATGCTGCTGTGGACCCGGGCGCTCAACCCGGAAGTGCGCCCGGTTTTCGCCCATCAGGCCCGCTTACAGGCCGAGTTTGGCGAGCTGCGCGCCGACCAGATGGTCAATGAAACGCGCAATCTTTGTCTCTATCCCAACGTCTATTTGATGGACCAGTTTTCCACACAGATCCGCGTTATTCGCCCGCTCGCAGTAGACAAAACCGAAGTCACTATCTGGTGCTTCGCGCCGAAAGGCGAGCCGGAGCAGGCCCGCGCGCTGCGCATCCGCCAGTACGAGGATTTCTTTAACGTCAGCGGCATGGGAACGCCGGACGATCTGGAAGAGTTCAGCGCCTGCCAGCGCGGCTATCTCGGCGAGAACCTGGCGTGGAGCGATCTCAGTCGCGGCGCGCTGCACTGGGTCGATGGCCCGGATGAACACGCCCGGCATGCCGGATTCACTCCGCTGCTTAGCGGGGTGAAATCGGAGGATGAGGCGCTGTACATCGCCCATCACCATCACTGGCAAAACGTGATGCTGGCGGCGCTGGAAAAAGAGCAGCAGCGCTATGAACAGTCCATAACCCAACGCGTGGAGGTGGTGTGATGCTGACGCTTGAACAGGTTCGCCAGTTTCTCTATTACGAAGCCCGCCTGCTGGACGACCGCCAGTGGGATCAGTGGCTGACGTGCTACAGCCCGAAAGTGGTGTTCTGGATGCCGGCATGGGGCGATGACGACAAGCTGACCCGCGACCCGCAGCGCGAAATATCGCTGATCTATTACCCGAACCGCGAGGGACTTGAGGACCGCGTCTACCGCATCAAAACGGAACGTTCTGGCGCCAGTACGCCGGAGCCGCGTACCACCCACCTGATCAGCAACGTTGAGCTGCTCGGCGAAAATGAGCAGGGGGTGGAGGTGCGCTACAACTGGGTGACTTACAACCACCGGTACCAGCACACCGACGCGTGGTTTGGCTCGACCTGCGTCACCTTGACGACCTGCGACGGCAAACCGCAGATCCTGCGTAAGACGGTGCGGCTGAACAACGATTATATCCGTCAGGTGATTGACGTTTACCATATTTAAGAGGTGGATATGTTTACTATCGCACTCAATTTTGAGGATGGTATTACCCGCTTTATCCAGTGCAATGCAGGAGAAAAAGTGCTGGACGCCGCCTACCGCCAGAAGGTCAACCTGCCGATGGATTGCTCGGACGGCGTCTGCGGGACCTGCAAATGCCATTGCGCCAGCGGCGACTATGGCATGGGGGAAGAGTATCTCGAGGAGGCATTGAGCGAAGAAGAGGCCGATGCTCGTCAGGTGCTGACCTGTCAGATGATCCCGACCAGCGATTGCGTGATTGACGTTCCGGTGGCTGCGGCGCAGTGCAAAACCGCGCTCGCCAGCAGCGGTGCGGCGGTGATGCAGGTGAATCACCTGTCGGAGACCGCCATTGAGCTGGTGCTCCAGCTGGATGAACCGCTGGCTTTTCTGCCCGGACAATACATCAACATTCAGGTACCGGGCACACCGCAGGTGCGCGCTTACTCTTTCAGCTCGCTTCCGGGCGAGCGCGAAGGTCGGTTCCTGATCCGCAATGTGCCCGGCGGGGTAATGAGCCAGTGGCTGACGCGCCAGGCGGCAGCGGGCGATCGTCTTACCCTCAGCGGCCCGATGGGCAGCTTCTACCTGCGCAACGGAGAACGTCCGCTGCTGATGCTGGCGGGCGGGACCGGGCTGGCGCCGCTGCTGTCGATGCTGCACACCCTGGCCCTGCAGGGCAGTACCCGGCCGATTACGCTGCTCTATGGCGTCACCCGCGATAGCGATCTGGTGAAGACCGAGGCGCTGGATGCGTTTGTCGGTCAGCTTTCCGGTTACCGCTGGCTGCCGGTCGTTGCCGATGAACAGAGCGCCTGCCCGCAGCGCGGGTTTGTTACCGGGCATCTTGATGACGCGATGCTTAACGATGGCGATGTCGACATCTATCTGTGCGGCCCGCCGCCGATGGTCAACGCGGTTTCCGGCGCGCTTCGCGAGCGGGGAATTAATCCGGCAGGTTTCTGGTACGAAAAATTTCTCGCCAGCCAGAGTGCGGCGGCATAAGGAGGAGCGATGCGTTTTCAACATCAAGTGGTGGCCATTACCGGCGCCGCCCAGGGCATTGGCCGTCAGACGGCAGAGCAGGCCGCCCGTGAAGGGGCCCGTTTGCTGCTGATCGACCGTTCGCGCTATGTCCACGAGCTGGCGGCGACGCTGGCCGAGGGGGGCAGCGACGTGCTGGCGCTGGAGGCAGACCTCGAACAGTGGGAGAGCACCGAGCAGGCTTTTGCCGCCGGGGTCGCCCATTTTGGCCGACTGGATGTGGTGATTAATAACATCGGGGGGACGATCTGGGCGCGGCCGTTTGCCGAATATCAGCCGGATCAGATTGAAAAAGAGATTCGTCGCTCGCTGTTTCCGACGCTGTGGGGCTGCCGCGCGGCGCTACCGTGGATGCTCAAACAGGGCAAGGGCAGCATTGTTAACGTCTCGTCCGTTGCCACCGCGGGCGTTAACCGGGTGCCTTACTCGGCGGCGAAAGGCGGGGTCAACGCGCTGACCCGTTCGATTGCTATGGAGTACAGCGGCAGCGGGATTCGCATCAACGCCGTGGCGCCGGGCGGAACCGAGGCGCCGGCGCGCTTAACCCCGCGGAATCATGAAACGCCCACGGCGCAGGAGCAGGAGTGGTATCAGCAGGTGGTCGATCAAACCGTGGAGAGCAGCCTGATGCATCGCTACGGCACGCTGACGGAACAGGCGAACGCGATCCTGTTTCTCGCCAGCGATGAGGCAAGCTATATCACCGGCGTTACGCTGCCGGTGGCCGGAGGCGACCTCGGCTAACGTCGGGTGGCATACCAGCAGAGCAGGGAGCCGGCGCATACCATGCCGGCTCCCTGCCAGAATGGCCAGGAGAGGACCGCGCTGAGCAGCACCGCCGCCAGCGCCGAAGAGAGCACCGGGGTAAAGTAAGAGGCGGCCGCCAGCAGGCTGACGTTGCCGTGGAGAATACCTACGTTCCAGGCCGCATAGCCAAACCCCAGCGCCACCGCGCACATCACCAGCTTAATGACCACCGGCCAGCTGAAAATCATCGGCGGTTGATCGCTGAACATAAACTTGAGCCACAGGGTCAGGGCGGTTAATAAAACAAACAGGGTGATGCCGTTTTTGCCGCGCGCATATTTTGCGGTGACCGTGCAATAGGTCGCCCAGATAAATGCGCCGACAAAGGCCAGAATATAGCTCAGGGGGCTGGAGACGACGTTCCGGGTAATTTCATCGATATTCAGGCCATGCTCACCGCCTAATACCCAGGTGACGCCAAGCAGCGCGAGAAATAAGCCGGGAACGACCAGCCAGCTGGTTTTCTGACCATTAAAGAGAATGGCAAAGAGAATCGTCAGGCTGGGCCACAGATAATTGACCATCCCGACTTCAATCGCCTGCTGGCGGCTGCCGGCAAAGCCCAGCGACAGCGCCAGACAAATTTCATAGCTGACGAACAGCAGACTGCCGGCCAGCAGATAGGCGCGCGGCATTTGCCGCAGCCGGGGAAACCCGACGGTGGCCAGCAATAATAAGCCGCTCAGCGTATAGATCATTGCCGCGCCGCCGACCGGACCTAACCCTTCACTGACGCCACGAATTAGTCCGACCATCGTGCTCCACAGCACAATGGCAGCCAGACCGGTCAACGTTGCTTTTTTCTTTTCCATGTCAAACCTGACACCGATATTCATCAAGAGTCGATTTATAACACTTTTTCATTCCTTCTGGCCCCTGTTTTCCTTCGCGCTTAATACAAAGGGAGTAATGAAATCCGCTGACCTTGACTATTAAGGGGGCGATGGTTTTCGACATTGATTTGACGCAAAAAAATCAGGGGCATTGCTGTTAGTTTCCCCCGCGATGAACACGCATCCTGCATGGAGAAAATCAATGGACGTCAGCCGCAGAAAGTTTTTTAAAATCTGCGCAGGCGGTATGGCCGGAACAACAGCTGCTGCCCTGGGTTTCGCACCCAAAATGGCGCTGGCTCAGGCGCGTAATTACAAATTATTGCGCGCCAAAGAGATCCGCAACACCTGCACATACTGTTCCGTGGGCTGCGGGCTATTAATGTATAGCCTGGGCGACGGCGCGAAGAACGCGAAAGAAGCCATTTATCATATTGAAGGGGATCCCGATCACCCGGTCAGTCGGGGCGCTTTATGCCCGAAAGGGGCGGGGCTGCTGGATTATGTTCACAGCGATAACCGTCTGCGCTATCCGGAATACCGCGCGCCAGGCTCTGACAAATGGCAGCGCATCTCCTGGGACGATGCCTTTACCCGTATCGCCAGACTGATGAAAGCCGACCGTGATGCCAACTTTATTGAGAAAAACGAGCAGGGCACCGTGGTCAACCGCTGGCTTTCAACCGGGATGCTGTGCGCCTCGGCGGCGAGTAACGAAACCGGGATGCTGACGCAGAAGTTTGTGCGTTCGCTCGGCATGCTGGCAGTGGATAACCAGGCGCGCGTCTGACACGGACCAACGGTAGCAAGTCTTGCTCCAACATTTGGTCGCGGTGCGATGACCAACCACTGGGTTGATATCAAAAACGCTAACGTCGTGGTGGTGATGGGCGGCAACGCCGCTGAAGCTCATCCGGTGGGATTCCGCTGGGCGATGGAGGCGAAAAACAACAACGATGCGACGCTGATCGTCGTCGACCCGCGCTTTACGCGTACGGCTTCGGTCGCCGATATCTATGCGCCGATTCGATCCGGGACCGACATTACCTTCCTGTCGGGAGTGCTGCTGTACCTGATTGAAAACAACAAAATCAATGCGGAGTACGTTAAGCACTACACCAACGCCAACCTGCTGGTGCGCGATGATTTTGCCTTCGAAGATGGCCTGTTCAGCGGCTACGACGCTGAAAAACGGCAGTACGACAAAACGTCGTGGAACTATCAGTTCGACGAAAATGGCTACGCCCTGCGCGATGAGACCCTGCAACATCCGCGCTGCGTATGGAACCTGCTGAAGCAGCATGTCTCCCGCTATACGCCGGAAGTGGTGGAGAATATCTGCGGAACGCCGAAAGCCGACTTCCTGAAAGTGTGCGAAGTGCTGGCTTCCACCAGCGCCGCGGACCGGACCACCACTTTCCTGTACGCATTGGGCTGGACGCAGCATACCGTCGGCGCGCAGAACATCCGCACGATGGCGATGATCCAGCTGCTGCTCGGCAACATGGGGATGGCCGGCGGCGGCGTTAACGCATTGCGCGGCCACTCCAATATTCAGGGCTTAACCGACCTCGGCCTGCTGTCGACCAGCTTGCCTGGCTATCTGACGCTGCCGTCTGAAAAACAGACCGATCTGCACACCTGGCTGGCGGCGAACACGCCAAAAGCAACGCGACCGGATCAGGTGAACTACTGGAGCAACTATCCGAAGTTTGCGGTCAGTCTGATGAAAGCGTTTTACGGCGATGCGGCGCAGAAAGAGAACGACTGGGGCTTTAACTGGCTGCCGAAATGGGATCAGGCTTACGACGTCATCAAGTATTTCAACATGATGGATAAAGGTCAGGTCACGGGCTATATCTGCCAGGGCTTCAACCCGGTGGCCTCGTTCCCGGACAAAAACAAGGTGGTCCGCAGCCTGAGCAAGCTGAAGTACATGGTGGTTATCGACCCGCTGGTGACCGAAACCTCGACCTTCTGGCAAAACCACGGCGAGTCGAACGATGTTGACCCGGCGGCGATTCAGACCGAAGTGTTCCGTCTGCCCTCCACCTGCTTTGCTGAAGAGGACGGGTCGATTGCCAACTCCGGGCGCTGGCTGCAGTGGCACTGGAAAGGCCAGGATGCGCCGGGCGAAGCGCGTAACGACGGCGAAATTCTGGCCGGGATTTACCATCGCCTGCGCGAAATGTATCGCCGTGAAGGCGGCAAAGGCGCGGAACCGCTGCTGAAGATGAGCTGGAGCTACAAGCAGCCGGATCATCCGGAGTCGGAAGAGGTGGCGAAAGAGAACAACGGCTACGCGCTGGAGGATCTCTACGACAGCAACGGCGTTCTGCTGGCGAAAAAAGGCCAGCTGTTGAGCAGCTTCGCGCTGTTGCGCGATGACGGCACTACGGCATCGTCCTGCTGGATCTACGCCGGTAGCTGGACGGAGCAGGGTAACCAGATGGCCAACCGCGATAACGCCGATCCGTCAGGGCTGGGCAATACGCTGGGCTGGGCCTGGGCGTGGCCGCTGAACCGACGCGTGCTGTACAACCGGGCGTCGGCGGATATTAACGGCAAGCCGTGGGATCCGAAGCGGATGCTGATCCAGTGGAACGGCAGCAAGTGGACGGGGAACGATATTCCTGACTTCAATACCGCCGCGCCGGGCAGCAATACCGGGCCGTTTATCATGCAGCCGGAAGGGTTGGGGCGTCTGTTTGCGCTCGATAAGCTGGCCGAAGGGCCGTTCCCGGAACATTACGAGCCGATGGAAACGCCGCTGGGGACCAACCCGCTGCATCCGCAGGTGATCTCCAGTCCGGTGGTGCGTCTGTATGAAGAGGACGCCCTGCGCTTAGGGAAAAAAGATAAGTTCCCTTACGTCGGCACGACCTATCGCCTGACCGAGCATTTCCATACCTGGACCAAGCATGCGCGGCTCAACGCCATCGCCCAGCCGGAACAGTTTGTGGAAATCAGCGAAGGTCTGGCGCAGGCGAAAGGCATTGCCAACGGCGATCGGGTGACGGTGAGCAGCCAGCGCGGCTTTATTCGCGCGGTGGCGGTGGTGACTCGCCGTCTGCGGACCCTCAACGTTCACGGCCAGCAGGTGGAGACCGTCGGGATCCCGCTGCACTGGGGCTTTGAAGGGGTGGCGCAGAAAGGCTATATCGCCAATACCCTGACGCCAAACGTCGGCGATTCCAACTCGCAAACGCCGGAGTATAAAGCGTTTCTGGTCAACATCGAGAAAGCGTAAGGAGCGATTCAATGGCGATGGAAACACAAGACATTATTAAGCGCTCCGCTACCAACCCGATAACCCCCGCGCCGCGTGCGCGGGACTACAAGGCGGAAGTGGCTAAGCTAATTGATGTCTCCTCCTGCGTGGGCTGCAAAGCCTGCCAGGTGGCCTGTTCCGAGTGGAACGATATCCGCGACGAGGTGGGGCATTGCGTCGGGGTGTACGATAACCCGGCGGACCTGAGCGCAAAATCCTGGACGGTGATGCGCTTTAGCGAAACCGAGCAGAACGGCAAGCTGGAGTGGCTGATCCGTAAAGATGGCTGCATGCACTGCGAGGAGCCAGGCTGTCTGAAAGCCTGTCCTTCCGCCGGCGCGATTATTCAGTACGCCAACGGCATCGTCGATTTTCAGCAGGAGAACTGCATCGGCTGCGGCTACTGCATTGCCGGCTGTCCGTTTAATGTCCCGCGTCTCAATAAAGAGGATAACCGGGTCTATAAATGTACCCTCTGCGTGGATCGCGTTAGCGTCGGTCAGGAACCGGCGTGCGTGAAAACCTGCCCGACCGGCGCCATCCATTTTGGCAGCAAGAAGGAGATGCTGGAGGTCGCGCAGGAGCGGGTCAACAAGCTGAAAGCGCGCGGCTATTCACAGGCCGGGGTATACAACCCGCAGGGGGTGGGCGGTACCCACGTGATGTACGTTCTGCACCATGCTGACCAGCCTGAGCTGTACCACAATTTGCCGAAAGAGCCGCAGATTGATACCAGTATTAATCTGTGGAAAGGGGCGCTGAAACCGCTGTCAGCGGCCGGTTTTATCGCTACCTTTGCCGGGTTGATTTATCACTACATCGGCATCGGGCCGAATAAGGAAGTGGATGACGACGAGGAGGAGCATGATGAATAAATCGAAAATGATTGTGCGCACAAAGTTTATCGATCGCGCCTGTCACTGGACGGTGGTTATCTGCTTCTTTCTGGTGGCGCTCTCCGGGATCTCGTTCTTTTTCCCGACGCTGCAGTGGCTGACGGAAACCTTCGGTACGCCGCAGATGGGGCGCATTTTGCATCCCTTCTTCGGCGTGGCTATCTTCATTGCGCTGATGTTTATGTTTGTACGCTTTGTCCACCATAACATTCCGGACAAGCAGGACATCCCGTGGCTGAAGGGCATTGTTGAAGTGCTGAAGGGCAATGAGCATAAAGTGGCCCGCGTCGGCAAATATAATGCCGGGCAGAAGATGATGTTCTGGACCATCATGAGCATGATTTTCGTGCTGCTGGTGACCGGGGTGATCATCTGGCGTCCCTGGTTTGCCCCTTTCTTCCCGATCCAGGTCATTCGCTACAGCCTGCTGATTCACGCCACCTCGGCGATTATTTTGATTCACGCCATCCTGATCCATATGTATATGGCATTCTGGGTGAAAGGGTCGATTAAGGGGATGGTCGAAGGGAAAGTCAGCCGTCGCTGGGCGAAGAAACACCACCCGCGCTGGTATCGCGAGGTTGAGCGCCTGGAAGCGAAAAAAGAGAGTTCGGAAGGCATCTCGTCCCGCCGTTCCTGACCGATTCATGGCGCGACCTGGTCGCGCCATGTGCTTTCAGCTCTCGCTACGCAGGACTTCCAGCCCAACGCGCTGGCCGTAAGAGAGTTCCAGCGTATTGCCATCCGGGTCGCGGAAAAAAACGTAATAGCCCACCGGTTCCCCAAGTTGCTCCGGCTCCTTTCTCAGCACGCCTTCCCGCCGCGCCATCGCGGTTTTCCCGTCGATCTCCGCTTTGGTCGCGCAGGCGACACCTAAATGACCAAACGGCCCCAGCGGGGTATCGGTCGGCTCGTCCGCCTGCACCAGCACCAGGGCGAATAAGCGGGTACGATCGCTTAACCACGCCACGTGACGCGCGGAGGGAAGATTCGGCGAGCGCCGATGAATCACCTGCATGGCGGTATAACGGGTATAAAAATCGATGCTCCTGTCGAGATCCCGCACCATAAAGGCGACGTGGGTAAAACCGCTGTCAATCTCATGCATATCATGTCCTTATTGTGGTCTGACGAGGATGCGTTAAGGGTAATACCTGAAGTTAACTTGAGGTAAACGGCGGATTTGTCGATTTGAGCTCCCCAGAAAAGGGGGGCCTTGCCCGCCCCGGCACCGAAGGGCCGAGGCGGGCAAGGCGGAGTCCGGACTCAGAAACGCTCGGCAATAAAACGGAAAGGGTAATCGGCCGTTTTCACTTTGCCAATTTTACGTTTGGGTAATTTGACCGGTTCGGTATGGACGCTCTTATAGGGGATCTGCGACAGCAGATGCGTAATGATATTCAGGCGCACGCGCTTCTTCTCTTCCGAACGGGCGACAAACCACGGCGCCCAGGAGGTGTCGGTGGCGGCAAACATCGCATCCCTGGCCTGCGTGTACTCATCCCAGCGGTTAAATGACTTGATATCCATCGGTGATAATTTCCAGATTTTTCGCCCGTCATCAATGCGGTCGCGCAGCCGACGTTCCTGCTCTTCCGGCGTCACCTCGAGCCAGTATTTGAGCAGGATGATGCCGGACTCCACCATCGACCGCTCTACCAGCGGCGCGCCAGCAAGGAATTTTTCCACTTCGTCGGCGCTGCAAAATCCCATCACCCGTTCAACGCCGGCCCGGTTATACCAGCTGCGGTCGAAAATGACGATTTCTCCTGCGGCCGGCAGATGCGGGATATAGCGTTGAAAATAGAGCTGGGTCTTCTCCTTGTCGGTCGGGGCCGGCAGGGCGATCACCCGGAACACACGCGGGCTGACCCGCTCGGTGATCGCTTTGATGGTGCCACCTTTACCGGCGCCATCGCGGCCTTCAAAGACAATGCAGACCTTCAGTCCCTGACTGACCACCCACTGCTGCAATTTAACCAGCTCAACGTGGAGCTTGCGCAGCGCTTTTTCATACTCTTTGTCGCCAAGCGGCTTCATTTTGGTCGAACCCGCTACACCCTTGGCCTTCTTGTTGTTTCCCATGGCTATCGCTCCGTTCTGAGAGGGGAAATGGGACCCGTGTACCGTAAAGTGTAATCACCCCGGGCCAGAGTGGCGGACATTATGACAATTCCGCGGGTTAATGGCTGAAAGCGGCAAGGCGTCACGCGGCAGAAGGCATGAAACTTGTCCAGATTTGGACAAGTTTTCTCTTTTCATTCCGCCAGCGAGCGCATACCGTTTGCCGACTCTTTGCCATCAGACCGCGAGGTCTGGCTCCTGAGGATTGTCCGTAGGGCTGGCGTTAACGCCTTCGGGAGCGAACTAAAAAGGAATTGACCGATGAAAACAGCGAACGGTATAGCCATTTTTTTGGGATGCGCACTGACCTTTTCCGTCAGCGCGATGGATAAAACGGCCGGTGGCGCCGTGGCGGGGGCCGCCGTGGGGGCGCTAAGCGGAAAAAGCGTGCGCTCTACGGTACAAGGCGCGGTCGTCGGTGGCGGTATCGGCGCCATGACTGAACACGGCGACAAAGGCAAAGCCGCACGTACCGGCGGGGCCATCGGCGCCGCAGTCGGAGCGGGTGCCGCAGCCGTTTCCGGCAACAGCGTGCTGCAGGGCGCGGCGCTGGGCGCCGGGGCCGGCGGCATGATCGGGAAAGCGACCCACTAACGCTCTCCAGCCGTATTGCGCTGCGATACGGCTGACTGCCTCTGCGTCACGCCGACGCGCCGGCCATCCTCTCCAATTCATCTCTCCCGCCCCCAGACTCACATGCAGGGATCGCGCTATTTTATGGACAAACGGGTCAGCGGACGTTTTTGTCTGGTTTGCCGATCCTGAATGGTCAATAATGCCGGCCAAAAATCCAAACTACGTGATTAACTGAATGAAAAAGACGATTTTTTCGCTCGCGCTGGGTACGTTTGGCCTGGGCATGGCGGAATTTGGCATTATGGGTGTGTTGCCGGAAATTGCTCACGATGTCGGGGTCTCCATTCCTGTCGCCGGCAACATGATCGCCTGGTATGCCTTCGGGGTGGTGATTGGCGCACCGGTGATGGCGCTGTTTTCCAGCCGCTTTTCATTAAAGTCGGTGATGCTGTTTCTCGCGGCGCTCTGTATTGTCGGGAATACCTTGTTTACCTTTTCTTCCAGCTATTTCATGCTGGCGACAGGGCGGCTGGTGTCCGGCTTCCCGCATGGCGCCTTTTTCGGCGTCGGGGCGATTATTCTGTCGAAGGTGGCCCCGCCGGGTAAAGTGACCGCTGCGGTGGCGGGAATGATTGCCGGGATGACGGTGGCTAACCTGGTCGGCGTCCCCGCCGGGACATGGCTTGGGCATCAGTTCAGCTGGCGCTATACCTTTCTGGGCATTGCCGTCTTCAACGTGGCGGTGCTGATGTCGATTCTCTGGTGGGTACCGACCGTCTTTGATCGATCCACATCGCGGCTGCGGGAGCAGTTTCACTTCTTATCGTCGCCTGCGCCGTGGCTTATTTTTGCCGCGACCCTGTTTGGCAACGCCGGGGTGTTTACGTGGTTCAGCTACATCAAACCCTTTATGATCCATGTCTCCGGATTTTCCGAAAGCGCGATGATCGCCATCATGATGCTGGTAGGGCTGGGGATGGTTATCGGTAATCTGCTGAGCGGGAAAATCTCCGCTCGCTACAGCCCGCTGCGCATTGCGGCCGCCACCGACGGCGCCATTGTGGTGGTGATGCTGCTGATCTTTCTCTTTGGCGACCATAAAACGGCATCGCTGCTGCTGGCATTTTTGTGCTGCGCCGGACTCTTTGCGCTGGCGGCGCCGTTGCAAATCTTATTGCTACAGAATGCGCGGGGCGGAGAGATGCTGGGGGCGGCCGGCGGGCAGATAGCCTTCAACCTCGGCAGCGCGATCGGCGCATTTTGCGGCGGGATGATGATTACCTCGGGCTTTGGCTGGAATGCGATTGCGCTCCCGGCGGCGTTACTCTCCTTCCTGGCCATGACATCCCTGTTGATTTACGCCCGCGGCCAGCGAAACCGCATCGCGGCGGGCGCGGTGAATTAATCGGTTTCCCACGGTTCGCCAAGGGTCAACATCAGGCGGTTAGCCCATGCGAAAAAGGCCGCCGATTGCAGTAAATCGAGCTGGGCCAGCGTGTCCAGCCCCTGTTCTTCAAGGCCATGAAGATGCGCTGTGGTCAGGGCTGGCGGCGTGACGGAAAGGGCGGCGGCAAAGTCTATTTCCGCCCGCCAGCGCGGCGACTGGCCGTCGCTCAATGTTTCCCCCGGCGTCACCGCCAGCAGCGTTTCTATCGCACTCTCATCTTTTGCCAGCTGCGCCGCCTTGCGGGCATGGACCGATGCGCAATAAATACAGCCGTTAACTTTACTGGCGACCGTGGCGGCCAGCTCCCGTTCCGCACGCGGCAGACCGCCTGGAGTGTAGAAGATGCCTTTGTCGGTCAGCGTACGCTGCTCCAGCACCGGCTGATTGCGCGCCAGCAGCCGGAAGTAGGGGGAATCCGTATGGCCAAATTTCGCCAGAATCGCCCGTTCGTCGTCGTTGAAGGCTTCCAGCGGTTTGGCCTCAAGCCAGGGCTCCCAGTTGAGCTCATCTCGGGTGAAATGTCCCGGGGCGGGCCTACCGCTGACCGTTTGCCGGGTGGTATGCCAGAAACCGGCCGCCACCGGCGTATCGGCGCTGGCAAAGGGTTTGCCGTTCAATAACCGCAGACCGTTGAGCAACCGGCTCTGGAAGCTGACGAAGGCGATCAGCTGGGCGAGGGTGACTATCCCCCGCGGGGTCCAGCCGGCGCGGGTAAGCGCCTGCAGCGCCGAGGGCGTGGCTTCCACCGGGCTGAAGGTTAACAGGCGGGCAAACGCCAGCGCCGGTGTCAGCCGCGCGGAGGTCGGGTCGGCGAGGCCAAAACCGGCATAGTGGGCGGCCAGCGCATCGGCCTGATGCAGTTTCGCCACTTTGGCGGCGACGGCAAAACGCTCATCGGGTGGAAAATCCTCATCCTGCTGGCTGAACAGCACCTCATAGCTGCCCTGCGCATGGCGGGTCGCTGCGTCGCGCACGGCCCGGGCCTCGGCTAACGGGGAACGCGGGGAAATCTCTGCCAGCTCTGCCAAAATATCCTGACTCAGTGTCATGGTGACTCCTACCTTAGTTGCGGGGCGATATGCTGAGCGATCAGCTCAAGGGAACGCAGCGTGTCACGGTGCGCGGGCTCAACGGAGTGGACCTGGAACGAAATATCGGTGACGCGGGCCAGCACGCTGTCCCGCGCCAGAGACGCCTGTACATGTTCGACATCCCCGACGTGGGCATCCAGTTGCGACAGATGGTCGGTGACAGTGTCACCGATTATTTCATGCCCGGCGGCGCGATGCGCCGCTGCCTGCTGGCGTAATCCGGGTGCTGCAACCTGCAGAGCGTACTCCTGGCTGTCGGCAATAAAGGCGGTGCGCGAGGCGAGGATCCTTGGCGCTTTGCCGGCGGGCAGCGCCGCGAGGTAGGCATCGATCAGCGGATTCTGGATGGCATCAAGCGCTAAATATGGCTGCCCGGGCGGGCGCGGCTGCGTGCGGGAGAGCATCAGGCCGTGACCGGCCTGACCGGCGCGAATGGCACCGTCAATTGAAAACGTCGCTATCCAGATCCGTTCAGCCAGCTGCGGCGCCGGCGGGTAGAGATGGTTTTCTGGATGGGCCAGTGAATCACCGCGCCAGGCGCTGTGGATCAGATGCAGATTATCGGCAAAGGCGGCGCCCCGCTGTTCGCTGGTTAAGCCAAACGGCAGAAATGAAGTGGGCGTACCGCCGGAGCCAAAGCCGACTTCAAGACGCCCGTTGGCCAGGAGATCCAGCACCGCCGCGTCTTCGGCGACCCGCAGTGCGTTCTCCATCGGCAGCGTAATAATGGCGGTACCGAGGCGAATATGTTCGGTCTGTGCCGCCACGTGGGCGAGAAAGACCAGCGGCGAAGGCAGGCCGCCTTCATGCTCGTGGAAGTGATGCTGGGCAATCCACGCGCTGTCAAAGCCGAGACGTTCGGCGTGGCGAATCTGTTCGGTTGCCAGCCGGTAGCGCTCTTGCGCAGGGGCAGAGTCCAGCAGGCGGGTGAAAAAACCCAGGCGTTTACGCGTCATGCGATCTCCTTGCTCAGAGTGGACAGGTGGGGAATAGCGGCGATGAGTTCACGGGTATAGTCGTGCTGCGGCTGGCTAAACAGGCGGTTGACCTCGCCGTATTCCACAACCTGACCGGCGCGCAGTACCGTGACGCTCTGCGCGATGCGACGCACCGTCGCCAGGTCGTGGGTGATAAACAGATAGGTCAGCCCCAGCTGTTGCTGGAGCTGCTGAAGCAGGGCCAGAATCTGCGCCTGCACCGTGACATCCAGCGCGGAAGTCGCTTCGTCGAGGACCAGAATCGTCGGCTCCAGTACCAGCGCCCGGGCAATGGCGACCCGCTGGCGCTGGCCGCCGGAAAGCTCGCGGGCGGTCCGCGTCAGCAGCTCCGGCGCCAGTGCGACCCGGGCGGCAACCGCCTCGACCCGGGCACGACGGATGGCCGGGCTCAGCGGTTCGAAATTTTTCAGCGGCTCTTCGATAATCTCAAACAGGGTCTGACGCGGGTCGAGCGAGGCGAACGGGTTCTGGTAGACGAACTGAATTTTACGCCGCAGCTGACGCTGCGCCTCGCGACTTAAATGACCGGCATCGATACCATCGATGGCGATGTGGCCGCGATCGGCCTGTTCAAATCCGAGCAGAATCCGCGCCAGCGTGGTTTTGCCCGAACCTGATTCACCCACTAACGCATGGGTTGTACCGCGTTTCACCTCAAAGCTGACGGCGTCAAGCGCCTGCAGCCCGGCGTCGCCCAGCGAAAAACGTTTACTGATATCCGCGACCCGGATAGCGGCCGTCGCCGGATGGCGGCGCTGCGCTGCCCCTATTGTCGGCTGGATTCCCTGCAGATCGCTCAACAGCTGGCGAGTGTAGGCGTGTTGCGGTGCGCGGATAACATCCGCCGTAATGCCCTGTTCCTGAATTTCTCCGTGGCGAAAAACCAGCAGCCGGTCGGCACGCTGCGCCGCCAGCGCCAGATCGTGGGTGACGAGCAGTACCGCCGTCCCGGACTCCCGGCGCAGGGTATCGAGGAGGTCGAGAATACGTTTTTGTACGGTGACATCGAGGGCGCTGGTTGGCTCGTCGGCAATGATCAAGTCCGGCTTCAGGGCAATGGCGATCGCAATTAACACCCGCTGCTTCATGCCGCCGGAGAGCTGATGCGGATACTGATGAAAGCGCTGTTCGGGGTGGCTGAGGCCAACTTTGCTCAGCAGGGCCAGCACCTGCTGCTTACGTACGGCGGCGGGCTCTTTCTGGTGCAGACGCAGAATTTCGCCAACCTGCGCGCCGATCGTTTGTACCGGGTTCAGGGAGTTGCCCGGGTCCTGCGGGACCAGACTGATGCGCGTGCCGCGCAGACTATCAAGTCGTTTCCCCGACCAGCCGCTGATATCCTCGCCATTGATCTCCACTCGTCCACTGTCGCGTCGGGCATTGTTCGCCAGCAGGCCGATAATGGCCTGGGCGGTGGTGGTTTTGCCGGAACCCGACTCCCCGACAAATGCCAGCATTTCACCGCGTTGCAGGCTGAAACTGACGTTATGCACCACTTCCTGCCAGCGGTGCTGCGAGCGGTAGCTGATGCGCAGGTTTTCCACGCGTAATACGTTCATGAGCGCTCTCCGCTAAATTGACGGCTGATGCGGTTGGCCGCCAGCACCACCGCGACGACCGCCACGCCGGGAAAGGTGGTCAGCCACCAGGCGGTTGAGAGATAGTTACGGCCTTCGGCAATCAGCAGCCCCCATTCAGGCACCGGCGGCGGGGTCCCGTAGCCGAGAAAGCTCAGGGTGGAGAGGGCGAGAATCGCCTGGCCAAACTGCAGTGTGGCGAAGGCCAGTACGGCGGTGAGGGAATTAGGTAAAATATGCCGCCAGAAGACGGCGAAGAAAGTGCCGCCGCTGCCAAAGGCCGCTTCGACGTAGTCGCTGTGCCGCACGCGGACTACTTCCGCTCGCGCCAGGCGGGCAAAACTGGCAATGGCGGCAACGCCCACGGCAACCGCGGCGTTCAGCGTGCCGAAGCCAAGCAGGATAATCACCGTTAATGACAGCAGCAGCGACGGGATGGCCAGCAGGACGTCAACCAGCCGCATCACCAGCGACTCGACGCGTCCGGCAACGGCACCGGCCAGCGTACCGAGCGCGGTGCCGACCAGCAGCCCGATAGCGACGGCCGCCAGCGCGGCGGAAAGAGAGTGGACCGCGCCATAGACAATCCGCGTCCACAGATCGCGTCCCAGCTGGTCGGTTCCTAGCCAGTGGCCGACCTGCGGCGCCAGACGCTGCGCGCCGGAGGTCCCTTCAAGCGGGTTATAGCCGCTGAACAGCTGCGGGGCGAGCGCCATCAACAGCGCGGCGATCATGATGCTCCAGGCGAGCCATAGCCCCGGCTGGAAACGCAGCGGTCGACGGCCGGGCGCCCGCCGGCGGGCGGCGGTAGCGTAATCAACGAGGCTCATACCACTCCTCCGGTCACTGTTTTCAGGCGGGGATCGAACAGCGGCATCAGCAGATCCACCAGCAGGTTAATCAACACAAACGCGAGGGCGGAGATCATCACCACCGCCTGTAAGACGGCAATATCCTGATTGTTGACCGCCTGCTGGGTCAGTTGACCCAGACCGCCGCGGCCGAAGACGGTTTCGGTAATCAATGCGCCGGCGATCAACTCCCCCAGCAGCAGCCCGGCGATATTCAGCGCCGGTAGTAGGGCGTTGCCGGTAACGTGTCGCCACAGGACGCCGGTTTCACTCATCCCTTTGGCGCGGGCGATGGCGACAAACGGCAGGGCGGCCACCTGGTCCATGCTGCGCATCAGGATCTGCGCCAGCGGGGCGGAAATGGGCACCGCGACGGCAATGATCGGCAGTATCAGGCCCTGTAGCGGGCCGGGGTTGATCACCGGGATCCAACGCAGCTGGAAGGAGAAGAGTTGAATCAGCGCAATGCCCAGCCAGAAGGTCGGCAGCGAGATAAACAGCACCGGCAAAGATTGTAAGGTATTGCTCAGCCAGCGCAGCCCCGGCAGGCGTGAGGCGAAGGCCAGGCTAAAGGCCAGCACGATAGCCAGTATAAACGCCGGGATCGCGAGGCTGAGCGTATCCGGCAGGTTGCTGGCCAGCAGCGTACTGACCGCAATACCCGCCTGTAACGAGTAGCCAAAATCCCCCTGCAGCATCGCCGCTAAGGTGTGGAAATACTGCGTCCAGATTGGGCTGTCGGCGCCGTAGGCGATGCGCATATCGGCGATTTGCGCCGGACTGAGACCCAGATCCGGATTCTGGAACTTGATCAGTACCGCGTCTCCCGGCAGCACCTGCAGCAGCACGAAGGAGAGGGTGAAGGCCGCCCACAGCACCAGTAAACTCTGGCCCAGACGTCGCAGAAGGTTATGGCTCATCCCATGCTCCTCAGTGCTTTTCCAGCCAGCTGCCGTAGAACGACGGACGACCAACGGCTTCAAAACTCACGCCCTTCACCCACGGCGCGCCGGCAAAGACCTGCGGCTCTTCAAATATCGGGATCACGTAGGCGTTATCCAGCAGATAGCGCTGGGCATCGCCGGTCAGCTGCAGGCGTTTTTGCGCATCGACTTCGGCGGAAATCGCGGTCAGCAGATCGTTAAGCTTATCGTCGCGGAAGTGCTGCACTTTGTCGCTGGAACCGCCCTGTTGCAGCAGAGCATCGCGGTTGGTCGGGAAGAACATGCTTTTCACCACGTCCGGGTCGGCGCGACCCACTTCTGAAACGGTCAGCGGGGTCTTCAGCGGATCGAGGTTATCAATTACCCGGCTACCGGCATCGCCCGCTTTGACGCTCAGCGCCGCCCCCACCTGGCGCCACTGCTGGGCGATCAGCTGGAGCACCTCTTTGTTTTGCGGCTGCGGCAGCGATTCATAGACCGTCAGCGCCAGGCGCTGGCCATCTTTCTCTCTGATCCCGTCGGCGGCCGGTTGCCATCCGGCTTCATCGAGCAACTGTCTGGCTTTGGCCTGATCGAAGGTCAGCTTGTCGCTCAGATTGACATACCCTGCCGCCGTGCTGGCGATAGCCGAGGTCGCCTGCGGGTAGTTGGCGGAGAACAGCGTATCAACCACCTGTTTTGCATTGGTGGCATGCAGCAGCGCCTGGCGGACGCGCAGGTCGGACACCAGCGGGTTATCCGGGCGGAAACTCAGGCTGTCATTGACGCCGCGGGTGGGGGCGGCATAAATCCTGAATCCCTGGTCGGTCGCCTGCTTTTCATCGTAGGCCTGGACCTGGCGGATAAAGTCGGCCTGACCCGCCAGTAACGCCCCGATACGCACGCTGTCTTCCGGAGTGACGATAAAGGTAATGCCGTCGAGGTTGGCCGGCCCCTGTTGAGCCAGGTTTTTCGGCCCCCACAGGTAATCCTTACGGGCGACCAGCGTCAGCTCGCGACCCGGCTTTTCATCTTTAACGATAAAGGGTCCGGAGCCGATAATATTGCGCGCGTCGCCGAGCTCGTCGAAATTACGCTGCAAGGTGCTGAGAGAGACCAGCCCGGAGCCAATGGTGGCGGTACCCTGCAGGAATCCTGGCGACGGCTTTTTGAAGTAAAACTTCACCGTTAGCGGATTGATGACTTCGCTATGGTCGTAGTTGTTGATCACTTCAGAGACCGGCAGCCGGTGGGCTTTATTGCCGAGACCGTAGGTATCAAAATTTTTGGCCACCGCGTGGGCATCCAGCGGGGTACCGTCGGAGAAGGTGATGCCCGGACGCAGCGTAAAGGTGTATTCGGTTTTGTCGGCGTTCGTGACCCAGCTCTCGGCAATCCACGGTTCAACCGCCAGCGTCTTCGGGTTTTGCCAGGTGAGCTTATCGGTTATCTGATTGAGAATGCCGCCGTTGGGGTAGAAGCCTCCGGCCGGTGGATAGAGATTGGTGTGCGGCTGCTGCTCCAGATAGATTAATGTCCCGCCTTTGACCGGCGTATCGGCGGCCCAGGCGGAAAAAGCGCCGGATAAAAAGAGGGCTGCCAACGCGGGCAGACGAAAACGGCTTTGCATGGTGAATTCCTTTGTTATCTATTGTGTTGCCATCATCGGGCGCGGATATAAACAAAGGAACCAACGAATTGCGCTAAGCATTTGCGGAAAAGGCATTTACCGCGTCGGGGAAATATTCTATGTGGGTAACAGCCGGAGGAATGCGTTCATGCCGGATGGCCAGCGTCATGAAACGGCCTCTCCCTGAGCGGGAGAGGCGCGAGGCTTAGCGGCGGAAATCGATAACCATACGGCCGCGAATTTGCCCTTGTTCCATCTCTTTAAAGATGGCGTTGATGTCGCCCAGCGGACGCAGCGTCACTTTAGGAACGACTTTCCCTTCGGCCGCGAACTGGAAGGCTTCGGTCAGATCCTGACGGGTGCCGACCAGCGAGCCCACCACTTCGATACCATCCAGTACCAGACGGGGAATATCGAGGCTCATGGCTTCCGGAGGCAGGCCAACGGCCACCACGCGGCCTCCGGCGCGAACGGCGTCAACGGCGGAGTTAAACGCCGCTTTGGCGACAGCGGTGACGACGGCCGCGTGAGCGCCGCCGGTTTTTTCCTGAATCACCTTCGCCGCATCTTCATTGCGGGAGTTAATGGTCAGATCTGCGCCCATCTCGGCCGCCAGCGCCAGCTGCGCATCGTTAACGTCGATGGCGATGACTTTGGCATTGAACACGTTTTTCGCATATTGCAGCGCCAGGTTGCCGAGGCCACCAAGACCGTAGATGGCAATCCATTGGCCCGGTTTAATATGGGAAACTTTCACCGCTTTATAGGTGGTAACACCCGCGCAGGTGATGCTGCTGGCGGCAGCAGAGTCGAGGCCGTCCGGCACTTTGACCGCATAGTTAGCGGTGACGATGCACTCTTCAGCCATGCCGCCGTCTACGCTGTAACCGGCATTTTTTACCGAACGGCAGAGCGTTTCGTTGCCGCTGTTACAGTAATCGCAGTGCCCACAGCCTTCGAAGAACCACGCCACGCTGGCGCGGTCGCCCGGTTTCAGGGAGGTGACGCCCGGACCAACCTGCTGTACAACGCCCACGCCTTCATGGCCCAGAATCACGCCGGTTTTATCGCCAAAATCGCCGTTTTTCACGTGCAGGTCGGTATGGCATACGCCACAGCACTCCATTTTCAACAACGCTTCTCCATGTTGCAGGGGACGCAGTGTTTTTTCCGTCACATCAACCTGATGATCGTGGGTAACAACGGCTGCCTTCATGTTTACTCCTTGAATTTTGAAGAAAAAATGAGTGTTTACTCTTAAATAATACTCATTAAGGATTAACCCTTATAGTCAGGAATGCAAGGGAGCTAGTGAAATATGTGGTCTAGAGGAGCACTAATAGCGCAAAATTCGAGCATATGTGTGAATTTTGGCTGTTAATAATTATGCAATGAGGTCGTCATATTCTGTTCATGGCTAAGCGGCAGGCTGTTACAGGCAAATTTCTTATAACAACAGAGTGATACTACAATGCATCTGGTAAAAACTATCCTCGCCGCATCGCTGTTCCTGTCTGCCGCCGCTCAGGCCCACAACGTACTGGACTTTCCGCAGCCGGAGAACAACCCGGAAGAGTTTTACGCGGTCACGGAAATTCCGACGGGCGGTATCATCAAATATGAGACCGACGCGAAGACGGGATTTATTATAGCCGATCGTTTCCAGTCGATGCCGGTCGCCTATCCGGCTAACTACGGTTCACTGACCCAGTCGCTGGCGGGAGACGGCGATCCGCTGGACGTGGTGTTCTACACGCGTGCACCGATGGCTCCGGGGACGCTGATTAAGCTGCGGGCAATCGGCGTCCTGAAGATGATCGATGGTGGGGAAAAGGACGATAAGATTATTGCCGTGCCGGCGAGCAAAATCGATCCGACCTATGATGACATCAAGAATATCAGCGACCTGCCTGCCATTGAGCAGGAGCGGCTGCAGGCCTTTTTCCGCGTCTATAAGCAACTGCCTGACGGGCGTAAAAAGGTGGAGCTGAACGGCTTTAACGATGCCGCTGCGGCAAAACAAGAGATTAAGCAGGCATGGGATGCGTGGAAAGCCAAAAATCCACAATAAGATAAAAACAGGCACCGCACGGTGCCTGTACTTTTTTAGCCGGGCAATGACCCGTTGCGACCGTGTTTAATCCTGACAAAGAGCCGATGAGCCGGAAGGAAATACCGTTCGTGTGCGCGGGCCGAATGGCGGCGTGGATTGACAGGAAGAACGCAATAATGGTTGTATTGTGCAACTATTAACTCACCTGCACCCATCTCCATGACGCATCCATCGCTTATTAACCAATCGCTCATCACTGAAATACGCCGCTCTTCCCGCCTGATGGTTCGTGAACTCGGCTTCATGAATTCTACGCTGGCAGCCACCGACTATTCACCCTCCGCCGTGCATACGCTGCTGGAAATTTCCGCACACGGGGCGATGACCGCCGCGCAGCTGGTTCAGATCCTCGGCCTGGAGAAATCAAGCGTCAGTCGGATGTTGTCCCGTCTGCTGACCGCCGGCGAGCTGCAGGAAAAACCCGACGGCGAAGATGCCCGCTTCAAGCAACTCGAACTGACGGAACAGGGACGAGGGACGGTCGGACGGATTAACGATTACGGGGCGATGCGGGTCATTGATGCGCTTATGCATCTCGATGCCGGACAACAGCAAAACGTGGCGCTGGGGCTGACCGCGTACGCGCAGGCGCTGGCGAAATGCCGCGACGTACCAAGGCCCGCTGCGGCAAACAACGTGACGATTGTGCGCGGATACCGGCCGGGTATGATTGGCCGCATTGCGCAGATGCACGGCGAATATTATGCCCGGCACCACGGGTTCGGCCACTTTTTCGAAGGTAAGGTCGCCAGCGGGCTGGCAGAGTTTTCTGCCCGACTTGACGCAGAGTGCAATCAGATCTGGCTGGCCGTGCTGGAGGGCAAAATCGTCGGCTCCGTGGCCATCGATGGTGAAGATCTGGGCAATAACGAAGCGCATCTACGTTGGTTTATTCTCGACGACAGCTGTCGGGGCAGCGGCGTTGGCCGACGTCTGTTGGCCGAGGCGATGGCTTTTTGCGACCGTCGCGCGTTTTCAGCCGTTCAGCTGTGGACCTTCAGCGGGCTTGACGCCGCGCGCGCGCTGTATGAATCATTCGGCTTTACGCTACATAAAGAGTGGCAGGGCGATCAGTGGGGGATGATGATGACCGAACAGCAGTTCAGCCGATACCCGGCGGATGCAGCGTCGGCGTAGCCACCGTCCTTGACCGCGTACACCCGGCTAAGCTGTCTCCACCTTAGCCGGGGATTCAGTCTCCTTTAACTCAGTCTGGCGGTAATGGCCGCGATCTCCTCGCGCCACTGCGCCTGCAGGTGGGGTTTCTGGTGCTTAGGTTTACGCGATACATCATCCGCCAGCCGTTGTTCCAGATCGATCAGCCGTTCCAGCAGGGCGTCATGGTCTTCGGAGACGGTGGTCGTCGCATCCGCGTCGGCGGGCCTCCCGGGCAGGGGCGCCCCGCCGCGCAGGCGGGTGTAAACGTCGTCGGTGCTATGCCACTCGCTCAGCCCGTTATCATCAATCAGCCAGAAGCGGTTACAGCTCTGGCTTATCAACTGACGGTCATGACTGACCAGCAGCAGACCGCCGGAATACTCGCGCAGCGAGGCAGCCAGCGCCTCTTTGCCTTCCATATCCAGATGGTTGGTGGGCTCATCCAGCAGAAGCAGGCTATAGCTCGCCAGCGACAGCCCGACAAACAGCAAGCGGGAACGTTCGCCCCCGCTGAGGGTGCTGACCTTTTGCCCGTGGCGGCTCCAGCCGAAACCGGCGGAAATCAGCGCCCGCTTACGGCGTTCACCGGCGGGTTCGAAGCGCTCCAGCGCCTCCAGCAGCGTGGCATTATCCGCCAGCTGATGCAGCGACTGGTCGTAGTAGCCCGGATGTAATCGTGGATGCAGACGCAGGCCGACATCCGGCGCCGCCTGCTGCATCTGCCGCCACAGCAGGCGCAGCAACGACGATTTCCCGCCGCCGTTGCGCCCCATAATCGCCACCCGGTCGCCGCTGCGCAGACGCGCCAGCCCGGCGGTGAACAGGGCTGGTAATCCCGGAGCCGGGGGCACCGGCAGCTGTTCAATTTCGAGTAAACGATCGGCCCGCAGGGCGTCACCGTTCAGCGCCAGCCGCCACGGCGTGCCGGCGGTCAGCTCGGTTTGACTCTCCTTCAGGCGCGCGACCTGTTTCTCCATCTGTTTGGCTTTGCGCGAGAGATCTTCGTTGTCGTACACCTGTCCCCAGGTTGCCAGCCGTTTGGCGCTGGTGTTGACGCGGTCGATTTCTCGCTGCTCGGCTTTATGACGCAGGGCATCGCTTTCGTCCCGTTCCGCCAGCGCCTGACGCGCCGCGCTACAGGGAAGAGAGAAGGCGTGCAGGGTTCTGTCGCGCAGGATCCAACTGGCATTAGTTACAGCATCCAGTAAGAGGGGGTCATGGGACACCAGCACGAAGCTCCCCTGCCAGGTTTGCAAGAAGCTTTCCAGCCACAGCAGGGTCGGCAGATCGAGATGGTTGCCGGGTTCGTCCAGCAGCAGGAGATCCGGCTGCTGAATTAACGCTCTGGCCAACAGCAGTCGGGTATGTTGCCCGCCGCTTAGCGTTGCCGCTCGCTGGGTGAACGCCACCGTCGTAAAGCCCATTTCTGCCAGCAGACGTTCTGCCTGCCAGCGCTGTTGTTCACGCCCGCTGGCGGGAAGCCGCGCCAGAACCACCTCAATGAGCGATTGTTGCAGCAGGGCATCCGGCAGGTGCTGTTCAACCCGCGCCATCAGGCAATGGTGCGCCAGCGCCACGCTGCCGGCAGCGGGCGTCAGCGTGCCGTCCAGCACCTGCAGCAGGGTACTTTTGCCGCAGCCGTTATGGCCGATCAGGCCGATGCGGTCGCCTTTTTTCAGGGTAAAGGAGAGGTCGGTGAAAAGCGGCCCGAATGCCGTTTCAACATGCAGAGATTGCGCGCTAAATAATGTACTCATAGTGAACTTACTCAAGAGTTACAGGCGTAAAAACGCCTCGTCAAACATCGCTGACGATAACCCGGTAAGCCCGAGGGAAGGGAATTAGTCTGGGGTGTCTTCGCTCAAGCTGAAGTTATCGCAGCACGATACCGATAACGCTTGAGCAGTGACGATTACCAAATGTCAGTGAAAACATAGATATTTCACATAACAGCATGGGGTCCTCCTTTTTCATTCAGTGAGTTGACAGGTGAAAGCAGTGTAGGAGGTGGGCGGCGATTTGGCTAGCAACTAAAGATAGTGGGGCGGCGGCAAAAAAACGGGCCCGTTGTCAGGCCCGTTTGCGATGCAGGTTAATCAGATCGAGGTCCGGCGGTAGTTGCGATACTCCGGCAACCAGAAGTTATCGCTGATCGCCTGCAACAGCGCCTCGGCGGAGGTTTTCACCGCCACGCCCTGTTCCTGAGCGACTTTGCCGACCGCGAAAGCGATCGCGCGTGAGACGGTCTGGATATCTTTCAGTTCCGGCAGCACCGGGCCTTCGCCGTTGTTGACCAGCGGCGAGTGCTTCGCCAGCGTCTCACTGGCCGCCATCAGCATCTCATCGGTGACTCGCGATGCCCCTGAGGCGATGACGCCAAGACCGATACCGGGGAAGATATAGGAGTTGTTGCACTGGGCAATAACGTACTGCTTACCTTTCAGCGTGACCGGCGCGAACGGGCTGCCGGTGGCAACCAGCGCTTCGCCGTCGGTCCAGCTGAGGATGTTCTGCGGCGTGGCTTCCACCCGAGAGGTCGGGTTCGACAGCGGCATTACGATTGGACGCGGGCAGTGCTTATGCATCTCGCGAATAATCTCTTCGGTGAACAGACCCGGCTGGCCGGAGACACCGATCAGGATATTCGGTTTCACATTGCGCACAACGTCAAGCAGGGAGAGCACTTCGTTGGTGGTATCCCACTGCTGCAGATTTTCACGCTTCTGCACCAGTTTGTTCTGGAACGGCAGCAGGTTCGGCATGGCGTCAGTCAGCAGGCCGAAACGGTCAACCATGAACACGCGCTGACGCGCTTCTTCTTCGCTTAATCCTTCGCGTTGGATCTGGGCGATAATCTGTTCGGCAATCCCGCAACCGGCAGAGCCGGCGCCGAGGAAGACGATTTTCTGTTCGCTCAGCTGGCTGCCCGCACCGCGGCTGGCTGCAATCAGCGTGCCGACGGTCACCGAGGCGGTGCCCTGGATATCATCATTGAATGAGCAAATCTCATTGCGATAGCGGTTGAGCAGCGGCATAGCGTTTTTCTGCGCGAAGTCTTCAAACTGCAGCAGAACGTCCGGCCAGCGGTGCTTAATGGCCTGGATAACGTCATCGACAAACTGATAATACTCATCGTCGGTAATACGCGGATGGCGCCAGCCCATATACAGCGGATCGTCGAGCAGCTGCTGATTGTTCGTCCCCACGTCCAGCACAATCGGCAGCGTGTAGGCCGGGCTGATACCGCCGCAGGTGGTGTACAGCGAGAGTTTGCCGATCGGGATCCCCATACCGCCGATGCCCTGGTCGCCGAGACCCAGAATGCGTTCCCCGTCGGTGACGACGATCACTTTGACGTTGTGGTTCGGGACGTTTTGCAGGATATCGTCGAGGTTGTGCCGGTTCTGATAGGAGATAAAAACACCGCGCGAACGACGGTAGATCTCAGAGAAGCGCTCGCAGGCGGCGCCGACGGTCGGCGTATAGATGACCGGCATCATCTCATCGAGATGGTTGCCAATCAGGCGATAAAAGAGGGTTTCGTTGGTGTCCTGAATGTTGCGCAGGTAAATATGCTTGTCGATCTCAGTTTTAAATCCCTGGTACTGGATCCATGCGCGTTCAGCTTGTTCCTCAATTGTTTCAACAACTTCTGGCAGCAGGCCGAGCAGGTTAAAGCTGCTGCGCTCTTCCATGCTGAAGGCGCTACCTTTGTTGAGAAGGGGAAATTCGAGCAGAACGGGGCCAGCGTAGGGGATATACAGGGAACGGTTTTTCTTATGGGTGAATTGCATCGCACTAACTCCTTGATGTTCACTTCAGACCGTGCGCGGCGATAAGCGTGCGGGCTGGCAGGGAATGCAGCGGGAGCAGTATAGAGCAGATGTTATCAAAGAGGGGAAATTGTATTAAAAAAACACCATCCTGACGAAAGGACGGTGTTTTTATCATCATTCAGCTGAGAAATTAACCCGCGCGGCGCTTACGGCCGGTGGCATGAGCGTGGTTAATTGTCGTTTCCACATCGCCGTCCAGCACCACTTTTTTCTGCTGGGACAGTTTATAGTTCAGACCGAGAAGATGACGTGCCTGGTGGTTCGATTTCATTCTTACTCCTTAATCCAGTTCTGTTTCAAGGACAAGCCCGGCGTGGCCGGACGAAATGTAACCCTAAGAACGGCGCGCTAGCGCGACCGTCTATCTATCGTGGTCTATTTTTCCGCCCCTGGCAACTTTATCACCCGGAATCAGGAATAGTCTGCGTTTACCACTTCATCTCGCCGGTGTTCACCTTCGCACTCAGCTCCAGCGAACTGACTTCCGCCAGCTCCGGCCAGCGCTGTGTCATCTCGGCGATCACCCCGGCGGAGTCTTTGTGCGTTTTCAGCGCCTGCTCAAACTGCTGCAGATAGTCGCGGGTAAAGGCGATCGCGCGATCCCCGGCCGGCGGTGTGCCAAGATAGTGGCCCGGAATGACCTGCTGCGGATGGAGTGCAGCCATATCGTCGAGCGTTTTGCGCCACTGCAAGCGGCTTTCGGCGCTCTGGGTATCGGCCGTCCATACGTGCATACCCCAGGCGACACCGGTACCGCCGAGGATGGCTTTGTTCGCCGGGATCCAGACGAACGCCGCGTAGTGTTGCGGCTGACGAATTTCAACTTTTTCGCCGTCAATGGTAAAGGTGTTGGCCGCAATCACCTGCGGCGTATAAAGCTGCTTCGGTGCGCCATCTTTCATCTGCGGGCCCCAGAATGCCAGCTTCGCGGCCTGGGTTGCTTCGATGTGCTTGACCACCTCGGCCGTGGCGACAACTTTTGCGTCCGGGAAAGCCTTCACCAGCGGCTCGAGGCCGAAATAGAAATCCGGATCGCCGGAGGTAATGACAATGCGGCTCAGTTTCTTACCGCTTTTGCGGATCATATCGACCAGCTTTTCGCCATCTTTCACGCTAAATTGCGCATCAAACAGCACCGCTTCATGCGGGCCGGAAGCCAGCGTCGAGTTCACGGCGAAGATACCTTTATCCTGCGGGTTATAGGTCTGCAATGTTAAAGGTGCGGCAAACGCAGCGGAGCTGAACAGCGCGGTGGCAACGGCAAGGGCAGATAATTTCATGTTGGTTTTCTCTGTGTCTGTTGAATAACGCTATTTTACGGATTTCCTGATTTGCGAAAATTCCTGAAAAAAGAGATGCTGAGTTTCATAAAACGTGCAGATGGAAGTGAAAGATGGACAGAATTATTGCCGCGCAGGTCTACATGCGGATCTGCGAACTGGGGAGCCTGAGCGCCGCGGCCCGTGCGCTGGGGATGTCACGCCCGATGGTCAGTCGCTATCTGGAGCAGATGGAACACTGGGCGGGTACCCGCCTGATCCACCGTTCGACGCGCAAATTAACCTTAACCGCGGCCGGGGAGAAGGTGCTGCAAAAAACCCGCAGCCTGACGCAACTGTCGGATGAAATTGCCGGGCAGACCGAGCGGGCGGTGCCCAGCGGCACGCTTCGCGTCGCCTGCGCTCACTTTACGGCTATGCAGCTGATTTCACCGCTGTTACCCGATTTTCTCGCCCGTTATCCCCAGCTGCGTCTCGAACTGGATATCAATAATCATCCGGTGAGTCTGATCGGCGAGCGCATCGACGTGGCGATTCGCATCACCGATAACCCGGAGCCAGGAGCGATTGCCCGTCGGCTGGGGGTCTGTCGTTCGGTCCTGTGCGCATCGCCGCGCTGGCTGCAGTTACATGGCCAGCCGCAGACGCCGGCGGAGCTTAGCGAACATAACTGTCTGCACTACAGCCATTTTGTCGCGCCGAGCTGGCAGCTTACCGACTCGCAGGGCGAGGAGGTCTCGGTGACGGTTTCCGGAAACCTCAGCGCCGGGATCTCCTCATTACTACTCAAAGCGGCGGTAGCCGGATGCGGTATCGCGATGCTGCCGGAACTGGAAGCGCAGCGCGCGCTCAACAGCGGGGCGCTGAAGCCGGTGTTGCCGGGCTGGACGCCGAAAGCACTCAGCGTCTACGGCATCTATTTATCGCGCGACTATCAACCCAGCGCGCTACCGCTGTTCCTCGATGAGATCCAACAGCAGCTGGCGCAGCTTAGCTAGCGCGCTTTCGTACCGCCGATCCTGCGTCGCGCCTTGCGGGCGCGCGTGCTCCTGCCATCACTCACCTCGCTACCTGCTACCGGGTGGCGTCCGCACGTCTGTCTCTTGTTCGCGCCGACAGCGTCCTCTTTCGTGAGCCATCTCCGACTTTCATCTAATCCTCCTGTGGATATCTAGACATATCGCAATTTGAGATATATCAATATATGTACATTATTTTACCAATAATTAACATTCAGGAGCGGAGAATGGATCTGGGGATTGGCGGAAAACAGGCTTTCGTCTGCGCATCATCGCAAGGACTCGGTCTGGCCTGCGCGGCGGCGCTGGCGGCAGAAGGCGTGAACGTCACGCTAAACGGGCGTTATGAACAGAAGCTGGCGCAGGCGGCATCGGCGCTGCGCCAGCGCTTTCCTCAGGTTGCCGTCACCACCGTCACTGCCGACCTGACGCAGTCGGCGGGGCGCGCGGCGATCCTGGCGGCCTGGCCAAAAATCGACATTCTGGTGACCAATAACGCCGGGCCTCAGCCCGGCGCACTTGCCGACTGGCATGAAGAGGCGCTGCTGGGGGCGATGGCGGCCAATTTTATTCCTGCGGTACAGCTGATTCGCGCGTGGCTGCCGGCAATGCAGCAGCAGCGCTTCGGGCGGATCGTCAATATCACTTCGGCCATGGTCAAAGCGCCGCACTACATGATGGGGCTATCCACCTCGGCGCGGACGGCGCTGACTGCTATCTGCAAAGCGATCGGTCGTGAAGTGGTAGCCGACAATGTGACCATCAATAACCTGCTTCCGGAGCGGATCGATACGCCGCGCCAGGCATTTATGTTGCAGCGGCTGATGGATGAAGAGGGCATCAGTCTGCAAGAGGCGCGCCGACGCAATGAGGCGACAATCGCCGCCGGTCGCTTTGGCCGCCCGGAGGAGTTCGCTGCAGCCTGTGCCTTTCTCTGTAGCCAGCAGGCTTCCTATATTTCCGGACAAAATCTGCAGCTCGACGGCGGTTCCTATGAGGGGCTGCTATGAATACGGATCTCCTGGCGCTAATGACGCTTGAGACGCAGCGTCAGCAGGCACTGGTGGCCGGTGATAGCGTGCGTCTGGCGGGGCTCCTGGCCGACGATCTTGTTCATATTCACAGTACCGGAATGGTGCAGGGTAAGGCCGAGTTTCTCGAACACGTGGTGAAAATGGGCGGCTTTGTGGCTATCGAGCGGCCAACGCCGGACATACGCCTGCTGGGCGATATTGCCATTATCAGCGGCGAAACGCGCAACGTGGTCCGTGCACTGCACGATGGCGCCGAAAGGGTTCGCCACGGTTTTTCCACGCTGGTTCTGCGACGTTCCCCGCAGGGCTGGCAGATTGTGTTGTCACAAATGACGCCCTTTGCGGCGTAAGAAGGAGTGTTATGAAGCTCGTGCGCTACACCCACCACGGACGTACCCGGCTTGGCAAAGTGGTTGATTCTACGGTCATTGATTTATCCGAAATCACCGGCATCGATCACTCAATGCGCCAGTTGCTCAACGACCTGCCGGCGCTTCGCGAACGGCTTGAGCGGGCCACCGGGCCGGCCATTGCGCTGGAGGAGGTTCGCCTGGAGGCCCCGATTCACGACCCGCAGAAGTTTCTCGGCATTGGTATGAACTATCGCCAGCATGCCGAGGAGGCACGCCGGGCGGGGATCGCCATCCCGCCATCGCAAATGTGGTTTAACAAGCAGGTTTCCTGCATCAGCGGGCCCTTTGATCCGGTCGTTAAGCCGCGCGTTAGCGAGCAGATGGATTATGAAATCGAGCTCGGTGTGGTTATCGGTCGCCGCTGTCGCCACGTCTGTGCCCGCGATGCACACGCGGTGATTGCCGGCTATCTGATCGTCAACGATCTCTCCGCGCGGGACTGGCTGAAAAAATCGCCGACCTTTACGCTCGGCAAATCATTCGATACGCACGGGCCGCTGGGCCCGTGGCTGACGACCGGCGATGAAATTGCCGACCCGTTGGCGCTACAGATGACGCTAACGGTGAACGGTGAACAACGTCAGCACGCCTCAACCGGCGATATGATTTACAACATATATCAACAAATTGAGTATCTCTCATCGGTGATGACGCTGGAGCCGGGCGACGTACTTGCTACCGGAACACCGTCCGGGATTGGCGCGCCGACCGGACGTTTCCTGCAGCCGGGCGATCTGCTGCATCTGACCATCGACGGCCTGGGGGCGATAGAACATCGCGTGGTGGCAGAAGACGACGCCATAGCGTGGGAGGCGTGATGAGCAGCAACTCTTTTCGTGATTATCTTCTGCCTGCTGACGCGCCACGTATTCTGGCCGCGCGTAACGTGGATGTTGCCACCTATGGCGCCAGGATGCTGGCGACGGAAAAAGCACGTGACCTACAGGCGCAGTGGCAGGCCAGCCTGGATGAAACGTTTCGCGGGATCACGACTGACGGCAGGGTACGCGAGGGGCTTTTCGCGTTAGCCGATGAAGGGTTTGCCGTCGACGAGGCGGTTGCCGCCGCCAGAGAGCTGCTGCGGACGCTGGAGCCGTCGCAGCGCCAGCGCGTCTGCCAGCCGATTGATGCGCCGCAGTGGCGTGCCTGGTATAACCCGGAAATTCCGTTCAATGACTATGGCGTGCGCCTGGAAGCGACGTCTCCGGCGACGCGCGAGGCATTTCTCGGGTTATTGAGGACCTGCACCAGCGAGCAGGGTTTTCGCAAAGTCTCTCGCCTGATGGATGCCAACCATTTCCTTGGCGAGCTGTATGACCTGAATAACATCATGAACCGCTGGAGCTTCCATTTCATGTTGTTCGGCGAGCCTTCGGCGGATCGGCCCTGGGGGTGGAATATCTACGGCCATCATGTCGCGTTTTGCTGTTTTATCGTCGGACGTCAGCTGACTATCGCCCCCACGTTTATGGGCGTGGAGCCAAACGTTATCGATCGCGGTGATGACAGCGATGCGACGCTGTTTACCGACGAAGAGCGCTGCGGCCTTGCGTTGATGCAGGCGTTGACTCCGCGGCAGCAGAAACGAGCAACGATTTTCCAGCAGATGGAAGATCCGGCGATGCCGCCAGAGCGCTTTAACTTCGCCGATCAGCGCCATCTCGGCGGGGCTTTTCAGGATAACCGAATAATTCCTTATGAGGGAATTTGTGTGGCGGAGTTCAGTCCGGCGCAGCGCAAGATGTTAATGGCGACGATTGCCTGCTTCCTTGATTTTTTGCCCGATGCTCCGCGACAGCGGCGGCTGGCGTGCATTGAACAGCATCTTGAGGAAACCTGGTGGTGCTGGATTGGCGGCTGCGGCGATGACGATGTCTTTTATTACCGTATTCAAAGTCCGGTGGTGATGCTGGAGTTCGATCACCATAGCGGGATGTGGCTGACCAATGAGCAGCCGGCGCGTTTTCATATTCACACGATTACGCGGATTCCCAATGGCAATGATTACGGCAAAGCCTTATTGGCACAAACGCGCAAATAAACCTGTCGGCTTTAATTTCTGTTGATATCACCCATCGCGAACGCAGAGCGTAGCGCGGGTGGGCGCATTGACGCGCCATTCTCTATGAGCCTGCGCGAACAGGCTCCGGGCGGTAAATAAAAATATCTCTGTCTCCTACAATGAGGTTATCTGGCAATGGAATTAAACTGTTCATTCAGAGTCTCAACGATGGCGTTATTTCCGCTGGCGTTGATGTGCGGCAGTTGTTACGCGAATACGGTATCTGCCGGTGGCGACTCTGATTCATTCAACGACTGGCTTTCGCAAGGGAATATTTACGGCGAAGTCAAAACTATGCATTTTTTTAAAGAATTTAACGGTACCGTTGCGGATAAACAAACGCACGCCTTTGGGGGTGATATTCAATATGTCAGCCCGGAACTTTATGGCTTTAGTTTTGGTGTTGCAGATTATGCGTCGTGGAATTTAGGTCTCAATCCCGATAACAGTGAAAAAACGGAAGTTTATCTGCCGGCGGATAATATCAATGTTCTGGGTAAGGCCTATCTGCGCTATCGGGGATATGGATTTAATCTACAGGGGGGACGAATTGCACTCGACACGCCTTTCGCCAACGGCGGCGAAGGTCGTACCATGATTCCGGCCTTATATGAGGGGGTTGGCGGCGATTACGCTTTGCTGGATAAGCAGCCGTTAAAGCTGTACGGCTATCGAATCTACCGCTTCAAACCTTTCAGCTCTGATACCTTTGGTAAGGGAGATACCGGGGCGCCAGAGGTTGATGATACGACGATCCCTTCGGTCGACAGCGATGGTTTCTCCACCTTCGGTCTGCGCTATGGCCACCTGTACGATGCCCAGGCCGAGGCCTGGTATTATCACTTTGATAAACGTGCGCAGATGGCTTTTGTCGGCGGCGAGCTGCCGGTACATGGGCTAAGCGTGGGACAATGGACGCCATTTTTCGGCGCACAGTATTTGCATGAATGGGATACATCGGATCAGTCCTGGCCGTATAAAAATATCGACACCGATCTTTATTCTGCCCGACTGGGGATGCGCTCGCGCAATCACAGTCTCTCGGTGATTGCCACTCATGTCCCCAGCAAAGACGGGGCGTTTTTAAATGGCGCCTATTTCGCACCATATAATTTCGGTATTTATGACACCACGCCGATTGAGGCCGGACAACCGCTGGCATCGATGATCACCAGTAATCAGCCCGGCGATGCGCTGGCGCTGCGCTATGTTTATCATAATCAAAACGCGCTGGCGGTATTAGGCTATACGCGTCTGAATTTAAAAGATTCCAGTGGGATTTATTATCCGATTGCCGCTAAGGATATTAATGCCGGGTTTATGATATTAGGCTATAACCTGACCCCGCGATTACATGCTGAATTTGAATTTGATTATATTGACTCGCCGTCGCCGATAACCGGTGATTATCATGCTGAACGCCTGCGCCTGGTTTATAAATTCGGCGCTATGATGCCGGACAGCGAATATTAATCGTGATGACATTGTCCTTTTATTAGTAGCAGGGTCTGCCGGCGGCAGATCCTGACTGGAGATAAATATGAGTAACAGAAAAAGTATTTATAGCGAGGCCTTCGTTCACGCCAATCCCGTTCCTGCCGCCTGTCGGATTGGCAATATGGTTTTTTCCGGTGTGATTTATGGCCGCGATCCGCTGACCCGGCAGGTACCGGATGATCTTGATGCCCAGTGCGCGCTGATGTTTGCCCATATCAAAACGCTAATTGAGGATGCCGGAGGGACGCTGGACAACATTGCCCGATTGACGCTGTTGATGGCGGACAGAAACGAGCGCGAAACGGTGAACCGCCACTGGGTCCGCTATTTCCCTGATCCGGCATCGCGTCCGGCCAGGTACGCCATCGATGCTAAACTGAACGGCAATATTCGCGTACAGTGTGATTTTATCGCCGTTCTTTAACTAACTTTTACTGACCGCTTCTCCGCTTTCCCGCGCGTATTCCGTTGGCGAACAAAATTCAGGCCTGCGTCATCTCTTTAAGATATATTTAAAGTTTAGTTATGTTGCAGTGGATGATAAAGGAGTCGACGATGGAACAAACACAACGCTCCGGAAAAAAGTCCGCCGGTAACGACACTCCGGCTGTCCCGCAGAATGCGGGGCAGACCGGGCGTCGTGGGCGGGTATTCGATTACGGTGAGCTACGCGTGCTGCTCCTGGCGATGCTGTCTGAACAGCCGAGCCATGGATACGAACTAATTCATGACATTAAAGAACGCTTTGGCGGGTTGTATAAGCCCAGCCCGGGGGTCATCTATCCGACCCTGACCTGGCTGTATGACCGCAACTATGCGGTTATCGACCTGGAAAAGGGCGGCCGCAAGCGCTACAGCATTACCGAAGAGGGCCGGGCATGGCTGACGGCCAATCAATCGGTTATGGAAATGCTTAAGTCGCGGGTGGCGCCGCAGGCGAACCGAGCATCGCCGGTGGAGCTGGTAGAGGCAATGGACCACCTGAAACGGGCGCTCAGCCTGCGGATGAAATATGAGCCGCTGCCTGCCGGTATGGTCGTGAGCCTGGCGCAGGCAATTCATCTGGCCGCCGAACGTATTGAACATCTGCTGACTACCCCGGTTGCGTCGGAGGGCGTGCACACCAGTATCGCCTGCATCGCGACGCCCAATGCCTCGCGATTTATGCGCCGCTTGTGCAGCCATTTCCAACATCGCACGCCGGTCGTCAGCGATGAGCACAGCGGGCAGTTTCGACTGAGCATCGGCGAGGTCCGGCTGGATGTGCAGGATAACCTGTTGCAGATTACGTTAAGCGCCACGGAAACCGACGATCTGGCCGAGATGGAAACCATCGTGGAACGCCATCTGGCGGAAGCGGCAGTGCGCGAAACGCTGGATATCCGCTGGCAGCGGACGTAAAAAAACCGGCAGCCCTCTGCCGGTTTCTCGCTTTTGGCCCCGATAATCTGATGTTTAGCGGGGCCGATTTCGTTAGTCGAGATGGAACATCCGTGCGGCATTCCCGCCGAGAATATTGGCCTTATCTTCCGCTGAAATATCCAGACTCTGAATGGTGTCCACCCCCTGGAAGAACCAGTCCTTGCGAATCGGGTAGGAGCTACCGTAGAGAATATTTTTCCCGCCGATCACCTTCACCGCGGCCTCCAGCTGAGCTTTACCCCATTGCGGCGCGCCGGAAGTATCGAAGAAGATGTTGTTGCTTAACTGCGCGCGCAGATTGCCGGTGCCGGTCTGGAAACGATCGACTGCATCGTTGAACTGATGCTGCGGCGGTACCAGCATATCGGCGAAGGCGTAAAACGCGCCGCCCAGCATGGAGTGGATAAAGCGCAGGTTCGGCAGCTCGTCAAACATGCCGCTGAACAGCTCGCGTCCGACGGCGGTGGCCTGGTCGATGCAGCGCCCGAACTGGCGGCGCTGATTGGTGTACGGCAGTACGGAGTTAAAATCCACCGGCAGCGGCGTATGGTGAACCACAACCGGAATTTCCAGCGAGTTCAGGTAGTTGAGGTAAGGGCGGAAGGCCGGATCGTCGAGATAGATCTGCCCGTAGTGGGCGACAATCTGCGCGCCGCGGAAGCCGAGCTGATTCAGACAGCGGTCGACTTCGCGCAGACACTCTTCGGTCCCCCACGGCGGAACGACCGCCAGCGCCGACATTTTTCCGCCGCTGCGTTTCACGTATTCAGCCATTCGATCGTTGACCTTTTTACAGGTCTCCAGATCCAGCCACTCCTGCCATACCGGAAGACGGAAAATGGCGTGGTCGACGCCGGCTTTTTCCATGTCTGCCAGCTGACTCTCCAGCGTGTACTGACCTTCGGCGTAGTTGAGATTCACATAGCCTTTCGGCTGTTCGATGATCAGCTGACGCAGCGGTTTGCCTTCGATCTGCTCTACCCGGGTGTGGACCCCGTACTGTTTCGGCACGCAATCCAGAAATGCATTCAGCAGTTTTTCGTCGGAGAACAGGTCGCCTGGCAGCCAGTGCATGTTGGCATCGATAATTTTACTCATGCGTTCTTTCCTTTTGTTTTTGGTGTCATGTTGGTTGGTGGGGTGTTATTTCTGCTCGCTGGCAAAAACGGACTTATATTTACCGGGCGCTACGCTCTCTTTACTTCCAGGAATCCGCATCCCGGCTTTGGCGTGGTATTCGCTGAAGATAGCCAGCGCCTCTTCGTGGGGGAAAATGGCCTCAATATCGTCGAACGGTTTCCCGCCGCTGCGCTCTTCAACAATCCGACGAACCACCTCGGGGCCTTCGCCGCGTGAAGCCAGCACCAGCCAGTTCACCTTCTCGCGTCGTTCTTCCTCGTAGGCCCGCAGCGCCGCAACCGGATCGGCCACTGTGCTGAGTTTCTCAGCCAGCACGCGGGCGTCGACAAATGCCTGACAAACGCTGTTGCCGCCGCGCGGATACATGGCGTGCGCGGCGTCGCCCAGCAGGGTGATACGGCCAAAAGACCACTGGGAGAGGGGATCGTGATCGATCAGCGGGAAGAGGTAGCATTCGCGGGCGCGGCGGATCATTTCGCTGACATCCAGGAAACCGAGCTGGCAGTCATCGAAAACATGTTCAATCTCTTTGACGCCGGTTTCCTGATTCCAGTCTTCTTCGCTTTGCGGTTTTTCGGCCTGCTCAATCACCCAGTTGACCAGCTGATTTCCCTGACCATCGACGTTGTCCTGAATGGGGTAGACGATCAGGGTGCCCTGACGAATCGGATCGCCGATGTGCAAAATCGAGCCGCCGGTTTTGATCGGCGGCATTACGGTGACGCCGCGATACAGCGTCAGGCCGGAAAAGTGACTACGCTGAGAGGCCGGGAGCAGCTGGCTGCGCACCACCGAGCGAATGCCATCCACGCCAACCATCACATCGGCCCGTACCTGTTGCGGAGCCGCCGGGTTCAGGCTGTTATCAAACGTGACGGTCACCCCATGCTCGTCCTGGGTGAAGCTCAGGCAGCGACAGCCGAGGGTAATCGCCTCGGGCCCCAATCGTTCCTGTACCGCACGATAGAGCATCATCTGGAGATGGCCGCGATGTACGAAGCGCTGATCGTGTTCATATCCCATATGTCGACCGCACTGTTCGGCGAAAATCTGCTGGCCGTAACCGGTGTAAAAAATCGACTCCTGAGCGTCGACAGAAATGTCGCAAAAAGCCTCGTACAGACCCAGTTCCGTCAGCTCTTTTACCGCGTAGGGTTTGATATCCACCCCGACGCCCAGCGGCTTAATTTCCTGAACGGCTTCGAATAAACGCGGTTTAAATCCCTGCTGGTGCAGACGCAGGGCCGCAGCCAGCCCTGCCGGACCGGCACCAATAATGACGATATCCAACATAATAACTTCCTCAGATTGTGTTATCGGCAGGCCAGCTGGCCTGTCATAGTCAGTTCACGGACGATTTGTTGATGCCAGCGCCGTCCGGGGCGCGGTGTTCAGCGGCAGGTTTATGGTTCGGATCGCGCAGCCAGACGGGAATGCCGACCAGACATACCGCCAGTCCCGCCAGAACCAGCAGCGATAGCGAATGGCCGGTATGATTCTGTAGAGCATGGAAAAACAGCGGCGGTCCCAGGAACACGCCAATCAGCGTCAACTGGGTGATAAGCCCGCTGGTGGCGCCAATGCTGTCGCGTGAAGGAGCCACCACCGGCGCCAGTGCCCACATTCCCACCAGCAGCCCGCTGCCAAAGGTAAAGACCCACGACGCCACCAGCGATGGCCACAGCCCCAGCTGCAGGCTGAAGATGACCAGCGCGGGAATACCGGTCAGTAAGATGCCCAGCGCGCCGATAAGCATCGCCCGGACGCCACGGTTGAGCAGGGCGCCGACCATCAGACAGCCGATGCCGTTACAGACCATCGCCACCACGTTCCAGCGCGAAACCGCCAGCGGATCCACGCCATAGCTTTTCGCCAGCCACGGTGCGAGGGTGGTGATGACGCCGGTTTGCAGAAACGCATCGGCGCCGAAAGAGATCCCCAGCAGCCACGGCAGCGGGCTCTTCAGCACGTCGCGCAGGCCCCGGGTACGGGAGAAGATGATTTTTTCTTCCGCACTGCGTCGTGGCAGGCAGCATTGCGCCACAGCGGCCAGCAGCAGGGTCAAGACCGAGTGGGCCAGGAACGCCACCCGCCAGTCGCCAAAGTGTTCGGCCAGACCGGCCGAGAGAAACGGCAGTAGAAAACTGGCGGGGACAAACGTTGACCACAGCGCCATCGCCATCGTCCTCTGCTTGCCGGTTGTGATGCGAATAAGCAGGGTGACGGCGGCGACGGCGGTCAGGACATAGCCCACGCCGGTAATCGCCCGACAGATCAGCAGCAGCGTAAAAGTGGGGGCAGCAATCACCAGCAGGTCGCCGGCAACAATAATCACCGCGCCAATCAGCAGCACCACGCGATCGCCGAAGCGGTCAACGGTATAGCCTGCCAGCAGCGCGCCGAGAGCGACCATTAAGGAAGGGAGCGACATGATCAGTCCCACCTGGCCGTGCCCGTCGATATGAAACGCGTGTGCAATGGCGCCCAGTTCGGTGACCGCTTCACTGACGGTCATCGCCGCCATCACGCCGAGGGCGTAGGTCACCAGAATTCTGAGATAAGCATTTTGAAAAAATGTAGCCACAATCGTACTCCTGGATGCTGTTAAGTTTGCTCACAGGCCGCGCGCGGCGCCGGAGCGTTGAGGTACAGCGTGTGACGATGTGCAATGTCAGGCGTCGTTGGCCATCGCCAGAAAACGTTCCAGGTCCGGCGGTTCAACCCGCAGCCGCGGAGGCTGCGGCGTCACGCCCACGAACGTTGTGGCCTCGGTAAACCATTTGTTTTGTGCCGGCAGTCCCCACTGATCGGCGCGTTTGGGATCCGCCAGATCCCAGCCGACGGCAGGTTCCGGGTCGATGTGCTGATAGTGGGTGTTGAACAGTTCAATGCGGTGGCCATCAGGGTCGCGAAAATAGATAAACAGCGCGCCGCTGATGCCGTGACGTCCAGGGCCGCGCTCCAGCTGCGGCGCGTAGCCCAACGCTCCGGCCACGTCACAGGCGCGAATCATGTCGTTGCTATCCGGGATGGTATAAGCGAAATGGTGCAGGCGAGGGCCGACGCCGTTAGTAAAGACAATATCGTGCGGGTTGCCTTTACGCTGCATCCACACCCCCCAGAGCTGCTCATTGCCGTCCAGCGTCGACCAGGTGTATTCGCTAGTGCGAAATCCCAGGCGCTGGTAGAAATCAAACGCGGTGCGCACGTCGCTGGCCTGCAGCTGATAATGATCGAGACGCTGGGCACAGGCGCCGCGGTAGCGATCGTACTGTTTAAACATCCGTTCGCGCGGCTCCATGGTCGCGCAGAACTCCAGCGGCACGCCGATGCTGTCGCTGACGTGCAGCGTCAGACCCTGCCAGGGGACATCAACCAGTTCGGCATTCGCTCCTTGTGCGGCGAAATAATCCCGCGCCCGTTTGACATCGTCCTCACTGTGGACCCGCATGCCGATGCGCGCGCAGCCAGGCTGTGCGCTTTTACGTAGCACCAGACTGTGGTGACCGCGCTCTTCCAGGCCACGCAGCCAGACGGTGGAGGCATCTTCATCGCTGACGATCAGGCCCACCAGCTCGCGATAAAAATGTTTACTTGCTTCAAGGTCCCGTACGTTCAGGACGACATGGCTGGCCCGGGTCACATTAAAAGGAGGCTGGCCGACTAGCTCATTGATCTGCTGCATTGTAGGGTTCTCTCTTTCAGTCATCGCTACAGGTATCGGATACGTAGCAGCTCTGTGGCCGCCTGTTCTGCTCAAGACAAAGCCCAATTGAGATATATCTTTTATCTCGATATATCTAGTTGTGAACTGATAGTAGATGAGCGGAAAAAATTCGCTATGGCGCGATGATGAAAATGTGATCTGTTGCGCGAATGTTAATCATTGTCATTTTCGTGTTAAAAAAAACGACAGAAGGCGCCACCTGATAATTTTTTGTTTTATAGGGGATTTTCCTAATCCACCCCCGAAAGACGCCTCACCATCTATACTTTGGGTTCGACATACCAACAGGAGCGATTACATGGCAATCCATAAGAAAGGTCAGGCGCACTGGGAAGGGGATTTAAAAAGTGGCAAGGGGACCGTTTCGACAGAAAGCGGGGCGTTGAGCCAGCAGCCGTACGGTTTCAATACCCGTTTTGAGGGAGTAAAAGGGACCAATCCGGAAGAGTTGATAGGCGCTGCGCATGCGGCCTGCTTCTCGATGGCGCTGTCGCTGATGCTCAGTGAAGCCGGCTATACGGCCACGGCGATTGATACGGTGGCGGTGGTGACGCTGGATAAATCCGGCGGCGGTTTTGCGATTACCCAGGTGGCGCTGCAGAGTCAGATTGTTCTGCCGGGCATTGAAGCCGATGTCTTTGACGGCATTATCCAGAAAGCGAAAGCCGGCTGCCCGGTATCGCAGGTGTTGAACGCTGAGATTAGCCTCGACTACCAGCTGAATCCGTGAGTCTTTAGTGCCCGTTGCTGGCGGGCACTCTGCATTCTCGCTGCGGATAAAGTCACGGCCTGCACATGAGTCCCGCGCCGAATAGTGGTATGTTTTGCTGTCACGGAGAGAATCAGGCAAAACAATGACCAGCATACGCGGAATGATAGAAGCTCAGGTTCTGGGCTTAACCGGCATGGCGCTGAAAGAGATTGATTTCGAGCACCCGCAAGGGGAGCCGGGGCTGTTCGGCCCCCGATCGGCCATCTGGCAGGTACACGGCGACTTTACGTCGATGCTATGCGGAGGCGTGAGCGCACTGTTGCTCCAGATGTTGCACCCGCTGGCGCTGGCCGGCGTCTGGGATCACTCCAATTTCCGCGACGATATCTTCGGCCGCCTGCGGCGCACCAGCCAGTTTATCTCCGCGACCACCTTTGGCACCACCATCGATGCGGAAAGGCTGATTGCCAAAGTGCAGGGCATTCACCTGCGGGTCAGCGGGCAGGATAAAGACGGCACGCCGTATAAGGCCAGCGATCCGGCGCTGCTGACCTGGGTACACGTGGCCGAATGCAGCAGCTTTATGGCATCGCATCTGCGCTATAAGCGTACGGTGGTCAGCGAGGAGCGACAGACGCAATATTTCCACGAGGCGGCTGAGATTGCCCGCCGTCTGGGCGCGCGCGATATCCCGGTGACGCCGCAGCAGGTGACGGAATATCTGCAGGATATGCGCCCGCGTCTGCGCTGCGATGAGCGTACGCGGGAGGTGGCGAACGTGCTGCTGACCACCCGTTTACCCGGCCGTCTGACTCAGCCGGCAGGCCAGTTGATGATGCGTGCCGGGATTGATCTGCTGCCGCCCTGGGCGCAGGAGATGCTCTCTCTGACGCTGACTCCCTGGCAGCGGCATACCGCCCGGCTCGCGGTACAGGGTATCGCCAGGGTGCTTCGCGCATCGGTACGCAACGGCGCCTATCATTGTGCGATGCGCAGAATGGCCGTGAATTAACGTTTTTGTCGCGGATAGCACCTGTCGGCTATTATTTCAGAATAAAAAAGTCGGCGCGATTTATATTTTTATGCGCGTTTTCGGCCCTCTGTGAATTAAATTATCGGCTCGCTGGAATCGATTGCGTGTGGGCCCCGCGACAGGTGCGTTAACTGTCCAGAGGAGGCTGACGCCGGCAGGTTGATAATGTAGCCACATTAATCTCAGGGTTGATTCATTGGCGCTCTACCTCGCATCCCCGCAGTGGTTTTCATATTGCCCGATAAATAAAAAAGGACCATAATTATTGCGCCATTATTCCATCGCATATTAATGGTTAATAACAAACGCATTGTCGTGTTTATGTTCAATAAAATAATCCAATCGGTTAATAGATATTATCTATAGCCAGACTGGGCATTCAGGAAGTCATACAATGATCATCCGACCAGAACAACACTGGTTCCTTCGTCTGTTTGACTGGCACGGCTCCGTGCTGTCAAAAATCATTTTTCGCCTGCTGCTTAACGTCCTGATGTCGATTATCGCCATCATCAGCTATCAATGGTACGAACAGCTGGGTATCCATCTGACTGTGGCACCCTTTAGTTTGCTGGGGATAGCCATCGCGATATTCCTCGGTTTTCGCAACAGCGCCAGCTACAACCGTTTTGTCGAAGCGCGTAATCTCTGGGGGACGGTACTGATTGCCGAACGCACCCTGATGCGTCAGCTGAAAAATATTCTTCCGACGGAGCACCAAACGCATCAAAAAATCGCCAGCTACCTGATTGCCTTTAGCTGGAGTCTGAAACACCAGTTACGTAAAACCCATCCCGGGGCTGACCTTAACCGGCTGCTGCCCCCCGATACCGTCGCGGAGATCCTCGGCAGCTCGATGCCGACTAACCGCATCCTGTTGCTGGTCGGTCATGAGCTGGGCCAGCTGCGCGAAGCGGGGAAGGTGAGCGATATCACCTATGGTCTGATGGACAATAAGCTCGACGAGCTGGCCCACGTGTTGGGCGGATGCGAACGCCTGGCCAGCACGCCGGTCCCTTTCGCATATACCTTGATTCTGCAGCGTACGGTCTATCTGTTCTGCACCTTGCTGCCTTTCGCGCTGGTCGGCGATCTGCACTACATGACGCCGTTCGTGTCGGTCTTTATCTCTTACACCTTCTTGTCCTGGGATTCGCTGGCGGAAGAGCTGGAAGATCCGTTTGGCACCGCGGCGAACGATTTACCCCTCAACGCCATGTGCAACACCATCGAACGCAACCTGTTGGATATGACCGGTCAGCACCCGCTGCCGGAAACGCTGCAGCCCGACCGCTACTACAATCTGACCTGATGGTTCTCTCTGCGTAACTGTTAAATAAGTTAAATCTAACGCGTGATAGATAACATTGATTATACAGTTGCGATCCCGATTGTTATGCTTTCGTTAACAAAAACGTCCGCCGCGGTGTTCTCCGGCGGACGAACTTTTTCACGTTGCGGATCGCCCTGATTAAGGTGATTCTGCACGTCGTTCTCGCTTATCGACGGCGCATTCTGGAGTAGATATGAATATGAAAAGACGCTCAGTACCTGGCGTGCATCCTTATGATGGCCCGGCCGGCGGCTGGGGCGCATTGAAAGCAACGGCCATCGCCGTGCGGACACAAATGGATGCCCTGGAGGCGCCCGTCACCCTGCTGCGCACCAATCAGCCTGACGGCTTTGACTGCCCCGGCTGTGCCTGGCCGGATAAAGAACACAAATCTACTTTCCAGTTTTGCGAAAATGGCGCCAAAGCGGTGACCTGGGAAGCGACCAGCAAACGCGTTACGCCGAAATTTCTGGCGGCGAACACCGTCACTTCGCTGTTGGCCAAAAGCGACTTTGAGCTCGAAGGCTACGGTCGCTTAACCCATCCGCTGGTCTACGATCGCGCCAGCGACACGCTGCGCCCGACCAGCTGGGAAAGCGCCTTCGCGCGTATCGGCGAAGTGGTCAGCGGCATGCAGCCGGACGAGGTCGAGTTCTATACTTCCGGACGCGCCTCCAACGAAGCGGCCTGGCTGTTCCAGCTGTTTGCCCGTGAACTGGGCACCAACAATTTTCCCGACTGTTCGAATATGTGCCATGAATCGACCAGCGTCGGGCTGCCGCAGTCGATCGGCATCGGCAAGGGAACGGTGTCGCTGGATGATTTTGATAAAACCGAGCTGGTGATTTCCATCGGCCATAATCCGGGAACCAACCACCCGCGTATGATGGGGACGCTGCATGAGCTGGCTCGTCGCGGCGTACCGATTATCGTGTTTAACCCTTTGAAAGAGCGTGCGCTGGAGCGTTTTGCCGATCCGCAGAATGTTATCGAGATGGCAACACTGCGCTCGACAAATATTGCCTCTACCTATTTTCAGGTGAAGGCCGGTGGCGATGCGGCGGCGCTGAAAGGCATTGCCAAAGCGCTGCTGCAGATGGAAGAAGAGCAGGGTAGCGTCCTCGATCGCGCCTTTATTACTGAACATACGCAGAACTTCCCGGCGTTTGTCGATGATTTGCAGAAGACCTCCTGGCAAGATATCGAACGCGAATCCGGTCTCACCCGCGCTGACCTGCAGCGGGTTGCCGACGCTTACGCTAAATCGAACGCCACGATTGTGACCTATGGCATGGGGATCACTCAGCATAACAAAGGCACATCAAACGTGCGGCTGATCGCCGACCTGCTGCTGATGCGCGGGAATATCGGCAAACCCGGTGCCGGGATCTGTCCGTTGCGCGGTCACTCCAACGTCCAGGGCAACCGCACCGTCGGGATTACCGAGAAGCCGGGCGCCGCCTTCCTGGCGAAGCTGCAGGAGGTGTTTGGGTTCGTGCCGCCGCACAAGCATGGCCATGACGCGGTGAAAGCGCTGCAGGCGATGATCGAGGGCAAATCGAAGGCTCTGCTGTGTCTTGGCGGTAACTTTGCGGTGGCAATGCCCGACCATGAGCGCGCGTTCCCGGCAATGCGCGGGCTGGATCTCAGCGTGCACGTCGGGACAAAACTGAACCGTTCGCATCTGCTGGTAGCGAAAGAGACGTTTATTCTGCCGTGTCTGGGCCGCACCGAGCTGGATATGCAGGAGACCGGGCGGCAGTCGATCACCGTGGAAGATTCCATGTCGATGGTGCACGCCTCGTCAGGAAAACTGAAACCGGCCTCGCCGCTGCTGCGTTCAGAACCGGCGATTGTTGCCGGTATGGCGATGGCGACCCTGGCAAACACTAAAGTCGACTGGCGCTCGCTGGTGGCAGATTACGACTGTATCCGCGATCTGATCGAACGCACCATTCCCGGTTTTGATAACTACAACGAGCGTATTCGTCACCCGGGCGGTTTTCGCATGCCGCTGCCGCCGACGGAGCGCATCTGGCCAACGCCAACCGGGAAAGCCATGTTCTCGGTGTTCCACGGCGTACATGAGAACGTCCATGTTGCGGGCGAGGAGGTACTGCGGCTGGTCACACTGCGCAGCCACGATCAGTACAACACCACCATCTACGCCATGGATGACCGCTACCGCGGTATTTTTGGCCGTCGCGACGTGCTGTTTATGAACGAGCAGGATATGGCCAGTCAGGGATTCGAGCACGGCGACCGGGTGGATATCACCACCGCGCTGCCGGACAGCGATTTGCGTCTGGAGGATATTACGCTGGTGGCCTACAACATCGCGCCAGGCACCGTTGGCGCCTACTATCCGGAAGCCAACGTCCTGGTTCCGCTGGACTACATTGATGAAGAGAGCGGCACGCCTTCTTATAAATCCGTGCCGATTCGTCTGACCCTGCGCTCGAAAGAGATTCGGCCGGTCTCCGGCCTGCGCTAATCTGCCCGCGACCGCTGCCGACCTCAACGTCGGCAGCAAACTCTCGCTATTCTGGCGCCAGTACCAGCTTGATGCCAAGGCCGACAAAACCGGCGGCAAAAGCGACCCGCAGCCCCAGTAACACCCTGGGACGGGTCAGGACATAGCCGCGCATCGCGGCCGCGCAGGCGCCGTATAACATAAAGACCAGTAGCGTCATCAGCATAAAAATCCCGCTCAGCGTCAGCATCGCTTCCCCCGGGGAGGCGGCATCGCTGCGGATAAATTGCGGCAGAAAGGCGAAAAAGAAGAGCGGCAGTTTCGGGTTGAGAAGGTTAATCATCACGGCATGCGTGATGATTTTCAGCGGTGAATCGGCCTCGTCACGGCTCTCTGGCGTGAGCGCGCCCCGTTGAGCGAGCGTATTCCATGCCATGTACAGCAGCCAGGCGACACCGAGATATTTGATCGCACCGAAGAGTTCCGGAGTGCGGTGGAGCAGCGCCGCCAGACCGGTGACGGCGGCAAGCAGATGCGGAATGATACCCAGGGTGCAGCCGAAAGCGGCCGCGAAACTCCTGCGTCTTCCGGCAGCGAGTCCGGTGGCAATGGTGTAGAGCGTCCCGGTGCCGGGGGCGAGTACAACCAGCAATGAGGTGAGTAGAAATTCAGGGCTGATGAACGACATGGCGGTGTTCCTGTGAGAGAAATCAGTCGCTCTGAGTATTTCGCCACACCGCGGGCGCGTCTTGAATAAAATTGCAGACGAGGTTACCGGACGGAGTGATAGCTGCCCGGGGTGGTGCCGAACTGTTTTTGAAAGGCGCGAGTCAGATGGCTTTGATCGGCGAAGCCGGCCATCTGCGCCGCATCGGCGGGGGAATGTCCGGCGCTTAACAGCCGACGCGCCAGCCGTACCCGGGACTGCACCAGATAGGCATGCGGGGTAATGCCCGTTTCGCGGGCGAAGCCGCGGATCAGCTGGAAACGACTCATGCCGCACAGCGCGGCGAGCATGTCGAGGGAGGTTTTTTCCTCCGGCGCATCATCAAGATACTCTTTTGCCAGCGCGATGGTCGGGGAGTAACGGGCCGGTGCCGTCCGGACGAGACGATGGCAGCCGGTTGCCCGCAGCAGACAGAGCAGCAGCCCCTCTTCAAGCGCCGTCTCATCGCCCGTGCGGGCGGTGATTTCAGCGAACAGTCGCTGCATGAGCAGGCGCAGCGGCGGGTCGTCGACCACCGGGCGCAGCAGGATATCCTCACTTTTGACCGCGCCCTGAAATTCATCGACGACGAGCTGCGGATCGAGGTAGAGCATTTGCCAGCTGCGGGGACCGTTCAGCGGAACGCCATCGTGCATTTCTCCCGGGTTGACCATAATGATCTGCCCGGCCGAGGCGTCAACCTGGCCAAGATGACTCCACGAGCGCTGGGCACCGCGAATGAAAATACCGAGGCCAAACTGCTCGTGAGCATGGCGCGAAAAGTGCTGTTCGGTCAGCAGTGACATGGCCTCGAGACCGGGGAGAGGCAAGTGATGCTGCTGGACGTGATGGATGCGGGGCGCCATGTGCTCCTCCCGAAGCGGTTCTGTGCGAGTGTAGTCCGCCGATCGTCACTTCCGCAAGCGCCGGACCGGCTTGTATTTGTCCGATGCTGAACGTAACATTTAACTAACATACTTTTGACCGGGCGAGGGGAGTCTGCATCGCGCCGGCGTTCGCATATAGCGAACGGCAACACACTGGATTAACCATGGATATTAAACAGCTCAAATACCTGATCGCACTCGATCAAACGCGTCATTTTGGCCAGGCCGCGGCGCTGTGCCATATCACTCAGCCGACGCTTTCGATGCGCATCCGCAATCTGGAAGAGGAGCTCAATCTGGTTCTGATTCAGCGCGGGCAGCGGTTTGAGGGGTTTACCGCGGAAGGCGAACGTATTCTGGCCTGGGCGCGGGCGCTGCTGGCGGCTCATGACGGGCTGGAGGCGGAAGCGGCGATTTGTCGCGGCCAGATGGTGGGGCAACTGCGGGTAGGGATGGTGCCGCTGGCCAGCCTTAACCCGATGCAGCTGATTAAACCGCTGGCCGGGAAGTACCCGGAGCTGCAGTTCAGCCTGCTTTCTCTCACCTCGGAGCAGATTATCGATGGCGTCAGCCGTAATCAGCTCGATCTGGGCATTTGCTACCTTCACCACGTCGATAGCCAGCTTTTCAACATTAAGCGGCTGCCGGCAACGCGAATGGGGTTGCTGCATGATAAACGCCATTTTCAGTTTGCCGAAGGGACGCCAGACTGGGAAACGCTGGCCGCATTACCGCTTGGTTTTCTCACTAAAGGAATGCATTACCGTGAATCCATTGAGATGAGTTTTAAGAGTAAAGGGTTCACGCCGAAATATGTTTTTGAGAGCGATTCTACCTTCCAGATTATCCAGGCGGTGCAGGCGGGAATTTGCTGCGCCATTATGCCGCTCAACAATGGTCTGGAGGCGTTAAGCGATAATCTGGAGATTATTCCCATCGTCGAAACCGAAGTAGAGTCAATGCTGGCGCTGATCATGCGCAACCAGCAGCCGGTCTCGTCACTGGCGGAGAAATGTTTTGCCGATGCGCAGGTCATTTTTAATTAATATGGCCGGGGGATGGGAGGCCGTCCCTGGGGCTCAATGGCATATTCATTTGGCAGACTACGGCTTAGTGCGCTGACGATTGCCCGCCAGGAGCCGACTGCGCCGCCGATAATCACCCGGCGGCGCAGCGGACAGTCAGATATTTTCCAGCTCGATACCGCGGGTTTTCGGGCCGTAAATACCCACCGAGAGCATCACCATCAGCATGCTGGCCACGATGAAGCTAATCACCCCCGGGGTGCCGGCGTATTGTAAAATCAGGCCGATCAGAAGGCTGGTGAGCGCCGTTGACAGGCGGCTGAACGAGTAGCAAAAGCCCACGGCTCTGGCGCGAATCCGCGTCGGGAAGATTTCCGCCTGGTAGGCATGATAGCTGATGGTCAGCCAGGCGTTGGACCAGGTAATCATAAACCCGCAGACAACCAGCATCACCGGGTTATTCTGCAGCGCAAACAGGGTACCGAACACCACCGTCATCAGCGCGGAAAGAACGATCTGCCACTTATTCTCAAACCGGTGGACAAAGCGGGTGCAGAACAAGCAGCCCAGCGGGTAGGCGAGAGTGATAAAAAAGGCGTACAGCAGGCTGTGGGTAATGCTCGCCCCCTGGCCGGAAAGCAGCGCCGGCAGCCAGTTGCCGAAGCCAAAAAAGCCGATCGCCTGAAAGAAATTCATCACCATCAGCATGAGGGTTCGTCTGCGGTATTCCGGCGCCCAGATCTCTTTAAAGGTTCCACTTTTGCGCTGCGCTTCCCGGGTGTCCGGGATATGCTGCGGCGAAGGCGTGACGCCACAGCGCCGCTCCATCTGACACATCACCGCGTGCGCATCCGCATGGCGACCTTTCACCTCCAGCCAGCGGGCCGACTCCGGCAATTTTTTGCGGATGACCCAAATGATCAGCGAACACAGTGCGCCAAAGATAATCACCCAGCGCCAGCCGCTCAGGCCGAACAGCGTCGTCGGGACCAGCATCCATGACATCAGCGCGACGGCGGGAACCGAGAGAAACTGGATAAAAAAGGCAAAGGCGAACGCTTTGTTGCGCAGATGGGTCGGGACCCATTCGCTCAGGTAGGTGTCGATGGTCACCAGTTCAATTCCCAGCCCAATACCAACCAGGAAGCGGCACAAGATGACCCCTTCGGCGCTGTTCTGGAAAGCCATCAGCAGTGAAAACGCGCCGTACCAGGCCAGCGCAAACATAAAGGTCAATCGGCGGCCCAGCTTGTCCGCCAGCGGCGCCAGCAGACTGGCGCCGATAAATAATCCGAAGAAGGTGGCCGAGGCAAATGAGGCCTGATCGGAGATGCCAAAAATGCCCTGTTGGTCGGTATGAAAAATATGTTCTGCCAGCAGTCCGGTACTGATATACCCGGTCTGAAAAAGATCGTAGAGCTCAAAGAAGCCGCCCAGCGCCAGCAGAGTAATAAACGACCACAGGCCGACAGAGGCAGGCAGGGCATCAATGCGGCGGGTTAAGCTGGAGTGGGGGTGTTCTGCGGGTGCAAAAGGCGCATCCCCCAGAACCTGGGTGGTAGACATATTATTATTTTCCTCAGATAAAATGTTTGCCTGCTAATGTTATTAGATTGTTAATGGTTTTAAATTTTTAATTCCTCTTTCCATGGGACTTCCACAGCAAAAAATCTCGCCGATATGCAAAATGTCTACTGGATACGCTGGTTTCTTCGTAGGGTGGCCGACGGATTTGAAGTAAATGACCATGACACCGGCGGCCAGCATGATGCGCTGAGCCGCTGCTTAGCGGCCCACTTTTACCTGCGGCGGCAGCGCCTGTAATATCCGCTCTGCTTCCGACCCGGTCAGTGAATAATCGAAAAAGCGCTGATAAAAATCGCGGGTGATGGCGATCATATCCAGATCGTTAAAACGCTGTGGTTGCAACCGTTTCGCCGCCCATTGGATCTGCAGCGCGCTTTCCGTGCCGTAGCGATCCCACGGGAACACGCCTGCCGGATTCTGCCAGACCTTGCCGTTTTTTACCGCCCGTAGCGGCGCGAACAGCTTGCCATAAGCCGAGTGCTGTAAATCGCCGCACCCGGCGCCGAGGATGATGATATCTGGCTGCCAGGCGAGCACTTTCTCCGGGGAAATTTCCTGCATATTGCCGGAGATTTCCGCCGCGGCGTTTCGCCCACCGGCCAGGTGAATCCAGGTATCGATTAGCGTATGGCTGCCGTCAACCTTAAGAGGCTTCAGCGACTGGATATGCAGCACCCGCGGCCGCTCGCCGTCCGTCAGACCCCGGTTGCGCTGAGCGGTGACGGCGATAACCTGTTGCAGATACCGGTTGTACGCCTGGGCCCTGGCCCGAACCTGGGGCGTATCGAAGACCGCTGCGGTGGTCTCTACGGCGTGGGCCAGCGACGGGTAGTCGGTAAAGTGCATTTCCATCACGGCTAATCCCGCCTGGCGATAGGCGTCCGCATCGCCATTGCCCTGCGCCACAAAGACCACCTGAGCATCGCGCGTCAGCAGCGCTTCGCTGGTGAAGTGGGGGCCGCGACTTATCAGCACCTGATTGAGCCGGGGAGCGATATGAAACATCCACGGGCGGCTATCCGGACGGTTAACCGTGGCGACGATACGGTCGCCGACGCCGAGCGTCATCAGCAGCGAGTGGTGCGCGAACCACCCCTCTGCCACCTGAGTCACCCGATCGGGCAATATCACCGGGTGCCCGGCATCGTCCGTCACCTGACGGTCGGCCAGCACCGGCAAAGCGAGTAGCAGCGAAAGCAGACCAGCGGCTATCTTTTTCATGTTGTTCCTCAGAAATCAAACTGTACTGACGCCGTCGCTTCGCGCGGTGCGCCGGGCTGAGCGCTGGCGTAACCTGCGCCGGTATAGCCTGTCAGCGCGCCGGGCACGATGTTGGTCCAGTAGTGGCGATTAGTAATGTTAGTAATTGCTAACCTGAAGGTGGTGTCGGTGCCAAACAGTCGGGTGCGGTAGTTGCTGCCGATATCCACGGTGGTATAGCTGGCGACCCAGCTGTCATTGGCATTATCCGTCGCCCGGCGCCCGACGTAGTGAATATTGCCGTTGACGTCGAGTCCAGGAACCGGGTCGATGCTGTAAATGGCCAGCAGGTTGGCGGTGAAGCGCGGCAGGCCGACAACCTGCTTATCATCGGCATCCGCGCTCGAGGTATTATGCAGACGCGGGTCGAGCCAGGTAGCGCCGCCGAACAGTCGCAGGTTAGAGGTGACGTGTCCGTCGGCCATCAGCTCCAGCCCGCGGTTTTTTTGCGTACCGTCTTCGGCAAAATCGCCGCTATCGTTGGTGTAGGCGAACGGACGTTCGGCCTGGAATAGCGCCGCGGTTAAGAGCAGGTCGCGGTGCGGGGCATATTTCGCGCCGACTTCCAGCTGATGGCTACGATAAGGGTCGAGAACCTCTCCGGCATTGCTGGCTCCGGCCGGCGCCGTGTCGCCCTGTTGCATGCTGTTTGCCCAGGTCGTGTAGAGCGTCACATTCTCCACCGGTTTATACATCAGACTGGCTGAGCCGCTGGTACCCCGGTCATCATGATTGCTGCTGCGATTTCCGCTTTTGTTGTAATTGTCGACGGTGAACAGGTTTTCGCTACCCGAGAGCAGCAGGCTCCACTGCGGGGTGAAAGTCAGCGTATCGCTCAGTAAAAAAACGTGCTGCGTGGTGGTGGCCGAATGATAGCGGTCGGTAAAGTCCGGGTAAGCAGGGCGGGCGTAATCCGGATTTTCCGCCAGCGAGGCGTGTCCCAGCGTTTGCGTCCCGCCGTTGCGTGGATTGTCGTTTTTCCACACGAAACCGCGCATGCCGACCGCCAGATCATGCTGCAGCCAGCCCGTCTCAACGCTGCCGGTAAGATTGGCAAGATAGCTGTTGATGGTAAAACGGCTGGCGGCAGAGTTGGCGGTTGTGGTGGTGTAATGGCCGCGATTGTCGGTGAGCGTATTGGTCACGGCGGTGGATTCGCGGTCGGCAATCTGGCGCAGTACGCCAATGTCCAGCAGCCAGTTACCGTCAAAATCATGCTTAATATGCAGGCTTCCGGTTGTGGTGGTGTCGTCGTTGCCGGCGTAGTACTGGCCATATTGGCTTTTGGTCGGATCCAGCGGTGACGGGAAACGGGTGCCTTTTGCGAGGGCAAAAGTGCCAGGAAGACCTTTTTGATAGAAGTGGTAGTAGCTGAAATTGCTCTCCAGCACCGTCTGGTCGGTCAGCTGGAAGTCGAGCGCCAGACCCGCATACTGGTTGCGCTGACGGCTACCGTGGGTATAGCTGCTGCCGTCCTGATCCCGCAGATTGAGGCGATATTTTACTCTGTCGGCCGCGTCAACCGGCCCGCTCAGGTCCAACGCGGCATTCGCGCCGGAGGCGGTCCCACCGCCAACGGTTACCCTGCGCAGCGGCACATCGGTAGGCCGTTTCGAGACCAGGTTAAACATGCCTGCCGGGTTCGCCGGGCCATATAACGCGCCGGCCATACCGTTCAGTACCTCAATGCGTTGAAACTGTTCAGCGGGGTACTCGGTGGTCGACACCACGTTCAGGCCATCAATCATGCTGTTCTGGACCACGCTGCCCTGCATACCGCGGGTTTGCGGACGAACGCCGTCGCCCTGGACGGAGGGCAGATAACGGTAGATATCTTTGACGCTGCTGGCCTGCACCTGGCGGGTCAGAGAGTCGGAGAGCGTCTGCACGGACCACGGAACGTTAATCAACTTCTGCTTGCCGAGGTTGCCTACCGTAGCCTGCTGTTCAGCGGCAGGCGTAACATCATCAAGGGATTGCGTAAGCGGTTCTGCGGTGACAACCAGGGTTTCTGCCGCATATACGGGCATCGCCGGCATAATGAGAGAACAGGGAATCATCCCGGTAAATAAAACGAGTTTATATGAGCGCATTAATTTTGAGTTCAGACGAATGAAAGCGGAATGAGGCGGGTAAAATCTCGTCTCTGTCTGAAGGGTACGGTTTTTATTTGTATGACAAAAAGATAAAAAACATCGCTGTATATGTCAATATATAACGTTGGTTTTTGTAGGTCGGCACAGTCAACCTGCTACTGAATAAACAATGCTATTTATCTGTTTTTGCAGGTTTTAGTCTGCTGATGTGCCCCTGAAGAGAGCGATGGATTTTTTTCAGGTCCGCGAGAGGTATAAAACCGTTGTGCTGCAGATAAGCTTGTTATTGTCGTTCAGGGAAGGTGTAATTGATGAGGATTCCTCATCTTTTTCCGGGGCAGATGCGCCGGTAACACCACGAAGAGCGAAAATGACGCAAGGAATGACTGAATTCAGGTTTACTTCGTTTATGGCGCAGCGGGCTCAGGAGCTGGCGTTGGCCCTTGATGCAGATCAGCAGGCGCTGGTTAATCAACTGGACACGCTGGGGAGCGGACTGACCTCAGGCAAGGCCGCCGGCGCCAAAGGGCTGTACGTCTGGGGGCGTACCGGGCGCGGCAAAAGTTTTATTATCGATCATTTCTTTACCAGCCTGCCGCTGGCGGAAAAGCGCCGGGTGCATTTCCACTATTTCTTTCGCGAACTGCATCAGCGGCTGAACGCGCAGCCCGCGCTAACCCTGCCTGAGGTGCTGGCACAGATGACCGACGGCTGTCGACTCCTGTGTTTTGATGAGTTCCATCTGCACGATCCGGGCGACGCCATGTTGGTGAAAGCGCTGCTTACGCTGCTGTTCCAACGCGGCATCATTCTGCTGGCTACCTCCAACTATCCCCCGGATCAATTACTGGCTAACCCGCTGTATCACGAACGTTTTGTGCCGTCGATTGCGCTGATCAAACAGCACATGACGATAGCCGCGCTCAATGGTGAAGAGGATTACCGGGCGCGCCATGCGCCGGCGGAAAATCCATTCTGCCGCGGGAGGTTTCTGGTGCAGCCCTCTGCACAAACCCGCCAGCGACTTGAACTACCGGATCCCTGCGTCAGCGCGCAGCCGCTGCAGGTGGGCTATCGTACGCTGCACGCCGCCTCTGCGCCGGCGCATTTTCTGCATTTCACCTTCAACCAACTGTGCATGGCGGCGACATCGGTGATGGATTATCTGGTGCTCTGTGAACGGCATGAGCGCTGGCTGCTGGATGCGGTTCCGCCTTTGCGTCAGGCAGGCCCGGCGGCGCAGCAGCGTTTTATTAATCTGGTGGATGTGCTCTATGAAAAGCAGTGTCAGCTGATCGTGGTGGCTGCCTGCGGACTGAGCGAACTGGTGGCGGATGTCGAACAGGAAGATATTCAGCGTACCTACAGCCGGTTATTGCAGCTGGGGAAAACATAAGAGGGGAAGGGGAAAAGCCCCGGCGGGCGTAGCGCCAGCCGGGGAGGGAGATTACAGATCGTAACGGTCGAGGTTCATCACTTTGGTCCAGGCCGCAACAAAGTCCTTAACCAGTTTCTCCTGAGCATCCTGGCAGGCGTAAACTTCCGCCAGCGCCCGCAGGACTGAGTTCGAACCGAAGACCAGGTCGGCGCGGGTCGCGGTGTACTTGCTCTCACCGCTCTGACGATCGCGGCCTTCGAACAGTTCGCCCTGCTCGTCGGTAGCGTTCCAGACGGTGGCCATGCTGAGTAAGTTGACGAAGAAGTCATTGCTCAGGACGCCGACGCGATCGGTGAAGACCCCGTGCTGGCTGCCATCATAGTTGGCGCCCAGCACCCGCAGGCCGCCCACCAGCACCGTCATTTCCGGCGCGGTCAGCGTCAGCTGCTGGGCTTTATCCAGCAGCAGCGTTTCTGTCGAGACGCCACCTTCGATACGGCGATAGTTACGGAAACCATCCGCCAGCGGTTCCAGCAGATCGAAGGACTCGATATCCGTCTGATCCTGACGAGCATCCACCCGGCCCGGCGCGAACGGTACGCTGACCTGCACACCGGCAGCCGCAGCGGCCTGTTCGACACCCACGACGCCTGCCAGCACGATGATATCGGCCAGCGACGCTTTACCCGAGGCTTTCTGAATGGCCTGCAGCGTCGGCAGCACTTTTGCAGCAACGGCGTTCACCGGCCACGATTTCTGCGGATCCAGCGCCAGACGCGCACCGTTAGCCCCGCCGCGTTTGTCTCCGCCGCGGAAGGTGGAGGCAGAGGCCCAGGCCACCGACACCAGCTCGCTGACCGACAGTCCGGCATCGGCGATGGCGGTCTTCAGCGTCGCAATATCCGCCGGCGTTGGGTTATGGATGGCGGCCGGTAACGGATCCTGCCAGATCAGGTCTTCTTTCGGCACTTCCGGTCCGAGGTAGCGCGATTTTGGCCCCATATCGCGGTGGATCAGTTTGAACCAGGCGCGGGCGAAGGCTTCATTAAAGGCCTGCGGATCGTTGAGGAAGCGACGGGAAATCTTGCCGAATTCCGGGTCAAAGCGCAGCGTCAGGTCGGTAACCAGCATGGTCGGCTTGCGTTTTTTCTCCGGATCGAACGGATCGGGGATCAGGTCCGGGGCGTCTTTAGCTTCGAACTGAATAGCGCCAGCCGGGCTGCGGGTCTGGACCCACTCGTATTTGAACAGGTTCTCGAAGAAGTAGTTGCTCCACTGGGTCGGGGTCTGTGTCCAGACCACTTCCAGACCTGAGGTGATCGCATCGGGACCGGCTCCGCTGCCGTAGCTGTTTGACCAGCCGAGGCCCTGCGCTTCAATCGGTGCGGCTTCAGGTTCTGGGCCTACGTGAGTGGTTACCGCTGCGCCGTGGGTTTTACCGAGAGTATGACCGCCGGCAATCAGCGCGACGATCTCTTCATCGTCCATTGCCATGTTGCCGAAGGTGGCACGAATGGCGGCGGCGGCGGAGAGCGGGTCGCCGCTGGCGTTCGGGCCTTCCGGGTTAACGTAGATCAGGCCCATTTCGGTGGCCCCCAGCGGCTGTTGCGCCAGGCTTTCCGGGTGACGATGTTCGAGCCAGGCCTTTTCATGGCCCCAGTCCACGTCCAGATCCGGTTCCCAGACATCTTCACGACCGGCGCCGAAACCGAAGGTGCGGAAACCGGCGTTTTCCAGCGCGACGTTACCGGCCAGCATATAGAGGTCGGCCCAGGAGATTTTCTGGCCGTATTTTTGTTTTACCGGCCACAGCAGGCGACGGGCTTTATCGAGGCTGACGTTATCCGGCCAGGAGTTCAGCGGCGCAAAGCGCTGCTGTCCACGGCCTGCGCCACCGCGACCGTCAACGGTACGATAGGTGCCTGCACCGTGCCAGGCCATACGAATAAACAGCCCGATGTAGCTGCCCCAGTCTGCCGGCCACCACTCCTGCGAATCGGTCAGCAGCGCTCTCAGGTCTGCCTTCAGCGCGGCATAGTCGAGTTTTTTGAACTCTTCACGGTAGTTAAAGTCTTCGCCGAGGGGATTTGAGCGGTTGGAATGCTGGTTCAGCAGGTCCACGCGGAGTTGATTAGGCCACCAGTCGCGGTTGGCGGTGCCGCCACCGGCACTTTGTGTGGGCTTCCCTGCGTGAAAAGGGCACTTCCCGGCGGATGCGTTGTTAGATGAATCGTTAGACGTGCTCATATCAGGCTCCGTTTGCTTTTGTGAATGCCATTACGATATACACTGCAACCAATAAGTGATACTTGAAAGAATCTACGGAATTAATAGTTATATCCTTTTAACAACAGGTGACAAAGAAATCCATAAAAAATTTGTGGATTAAAGCCAAAATACGTAAAGCAGCTTACGTATTTTCTTATTAGCTAATCAGTATAGGACACTGTAGCGAAGCCTCTGGTGATAAAAGCAGCGGTTGCAAAAAAAGCTAAGCAGGTGAATTCTGGTCATTTACTGGTTTCCGTCGCGACGACAAGAAATAAGATTACCGCGGTCGAGTTCCTCCGTTTATATAACCCGGTAGTGCTTGCAAAATGTGCCCGGGCCTGTTTTTGCTTGATTGCCTGCGGCGGGTTGTCGGTCGCACAGATGACCTGCACCAAAGTTACGCATTGCCCCAAAACCACTCCCCATTGTGGTGTGATGCCACGCTACTTTCAGCTATCTCACTGAATTAAAAAGAACAATTTTCTGGCATGCCCTTTGCACTCAATACATCAGAAGGCAGCGCAACAGACAATCAAGATGATCCAATAGCTGGCTAGGGTTCCGGTTCACGCAGGTGAATGTCTGGTCCGAGAGCTGGCGACCTCTGCGAGGTTACACGGCGGGACAAAAGCCCGGGAGACAGCAGCACCGTCAGGTGTCGCGCTGCTCCTGTTTTTGTGCCAACCAGAGGTTCATAATGAAGACATCCCGTGTAATCCGCTCGTTCATGCTGTCGCTGGCGCTGCTGGCCAGTTTCCCTTCCTTTGCCGCCGTAAAAAAAGAGTTCAACGTCTGCTGGACGATCTATGCCGGCTGGATGCCCTGGGGCGCCATCAGCAACGAAAAAATTATTGATAAATGGGCCGCGAAATACGGCATCAAAATCAATATCGTCCAACTCAACGACTATATCGAGTCGATTAATCAGTACACCGCCGGTCAGTTTGATGGCTGCACCATGACCAACATGGATGCGCTGACGATCCCCGCAGCGGGCGGCGTCGATACCACCGCGCTTATTACCGGCAGCTATTCCGACGGCAATGACGGCGTGGTGCTCAAAGGCAGCGCTAAAACGTTAGCCGATCTGAAAGGGATGCAGGTCTATCTCCCTGAGCTGTCGGTTTCGCACTATCTGCTGGTTCGCGGTCTGGAGAAGGCCGGTCTGCAGGAGAAAGATGTCAAAGTGGTGAATACCTCCGATGCCGATATTGTCTCCGCTTTTGGCACCAGCAGCGTCCGCGCCGCCGTGGCGTGGAACCCGCAGCTGTCGGCGATTAAAAAGACCCCGCAGACCAGCGAAGTCTTTAGCTCAGCGCAGGTTCCCGGCGAGCTTATCGACATGATGGTGGTCAACACGCAAACCCTGAAAGATAACCCCGCGCTGGGTAAAGCCCTGACCGGCGCATGGTTTGAGATGATGGCCAAAATGCATGCCGGAGATGCCCAGGCGCTAAACGCGATGGCGGCAGATTCCGGCACCGATCTTGCTGGCTACCAGGCGCAGCTGAAAACGACCCACTTGTTCTGGACCGCCGCCGAAACCCTGACATTCATCTCCAGCCCGGAGCTGGCAAAAACCATGCAGCGCGTGGCGCAGTTTTCATTTGATAAAGGGCTATTGGGTGAAGGGGCGCAAAGCGCCGACTTCATTGGCATGCGCTTCCCCGGCGACGTCACCGTCGGCGATAGCGCCAATACCCGACTGCGCTTCGACGATAGCTATCTGAAAATGGCCGCCGCCGGCCAGCTGTAATCATTGATGACGGGAGTGAACGCCATGCGCCAAATTAACCGCCATCCACAGCAGGGCATGCGGCTGATGCTATTGCTGCTGCCCTTTGTGTTGCTGATCGCCGCCTGGTTTATCGGCTCCGCTATTCGCCTTGAGGCTAACCCGCAGGACAAGCTGCTGCCCGGTCTGTCGCAGATGGCGGCGGCCGTCGAGCGGATGGCGTTTACGCCGGACAAACGCAGCGGCGAATACCTGCTGTGGGGCGATACGCTGATCAGCCTGACCCGCCTGCTCATTGGGCTGGCGGTGTCCGCGCTGATTGGCCTGAACATCGGGATCGTTGCCGGCGTGTTTCCGCTCTATCGCGCGGCGCTGTCGCCGTTGATGACCGTGGTCTCGATGGTACCGCCGCTGGCGATCCTGCCGGTACTGTTTATCGTCTTCGGTCTCGATGAACTCTCTAAGGTGATGCTGATCGTGATTGGCATCACGCCGATGCTGGCGCGCGATCTTGAACAGCGGGCGCGGGAAATCCCGGCGGAACTGTTTATCAAAGCCCAAACCCTCGGCGCCAACAGCTGGACGGTGGTCCTGCGGGTGGTCCTGCCGCAGCTGCTGTCCCGTCTGATCACCTCGCTGCGTTTGCTGCTGGGATCGGCCTGGCTGTTTCTGATATCGGCGGAGGCGATTTCCGCTACCGCCGGGCTGGGCTACCGCATTTTCCTCGTGCGGCGTTACATGGCGATGGATGTGATCATCCCCTATGTCATCTGGATAACCCTGCTGGCCTGGCTGATGGATCTGGGGCTGCGCCAGCTGCATAAAGTCTGCTTCCCGTGGGCCGAAGGAGGCCGGACATGAGTTTTATCCGCATCAACAATATCTGGCAGGAGTACGGCGACCATGTGGTGCTGGAGCGCATCAATTTAGAGGTCAAAGAGGGGGAGTTTTGTTCAATGGTCGGCGCTTCCGGCTGCGGGAAATCCACCTTTTTGCGCCTGCTGCTGGGGCAGGAGCAACCGACCCGGGGGGCGATTACGCTCGACGGTCAGCCGCTGGCTCCCGAGCCGGATCGCAGCCGCGGCGTGGTGTTTCAACGTTATTCGGTCTTCCCGCACCTGAGCGTGCTGGATAACGTGACCGTCGGTCTGGAGCTGCCATCTTCGCCGTGCTTTGGCCGTCTGTTCGGTGCCCGCAAGCGCGCTGCCCGCGAACAGGCGGCACAGATGCTGGACAAAGTGGGGCTCGCCCACGCCCTGGACCGCTATCCGGCACAGCTGTCCGGCGGGATGCAGCAGCGGCTGGCGATCGCCCAGGCCTTTGTGATGCAGCCGCGGGTTCTGCTGCTCGACGAACCTTTCGGCGCGCTCGACCCCGGTATCCGTAAAGATATGCACGCACTGCTGCTCCAGCTGTGGAGCGAAACGCGAATGACGGTCTTTATGGTCACCCACGATCTGGCCGAAGGATTCAACCTCGGCACTCGTCTGCTGGTCTTCGATAAGGTACGCCACGACCCGCAGGCTCCCAACGCCTATGGCGCGCGCATTACCTACGATATTCCGCTTAATGAGACCCGGATGTCGCAGATGCTCAGCACCGGTACCGATAACAATGTCTATGCCTTAAGGAGATAGCCCGATGACAGCGCTTTTTCATACCTCACCAAATCTGCGCGAAGAATTTTTGCCGGGCGGGGGCCATACCTCGTTCATTTTACGCCGTGGACAGATCCTGCGTTTGACCGACATCGAGGGCGGTGCGAACGTCAGCATGATGATGCTCAACCCGCACGAGAAAAGCGAGCGCCTGAACCTGCCGGACACCCTCAAGGGACAGCACACCGCGCGACTGACGGCCGGACACTGTTTCTACTCCGATATGGGGCGGGTACTGGCGGGCATTATCGCCGATAGCTGCGGCTGGCACGATCCGTTCGGCGGGGTGCTCAATGCGCAAGAGACGGAAGAAAAATATGGTGCCGGTCGCTACCAGGAACTGCGCAACACCTTCCATCGCAACGGCACCGATAATCTGCTGGTCGAAATGGGCAAATGGGATCTCGGCCTTGAGGATCTGCTGATGGTGGTCAACTTGTTCAGCAAAGTCACCGTCGACAGCGAAGGGCGCTTTCAGTTTTGTGCGGGCCATTCCACCCCGGGTAGCTACGTTGAACTGTTCGCGCCGATGGATGTACTGATGGTCCTCACCGCGCTGCCGCATCCGATGAACCCGTCTGACGAATATGCTCCTCGTCCGGTCCAGCTGGACTGGTATCAGGCCGACGATGAGCAGGCGGCGGTCGAATCGCTGTTTACCCGCGATGAAAACCAGCGCGCCTTCACCAACACCCACCTGTTCGCCCTTTGAGGAGCCTGCGATGAGCCTTGTGACCAGTACCCGTAACCCCGCCGATGCCGTCTATCGCCACGTGATTCCCGCAGGCGAACCCTGGCTGTTCGAAATCAAAAAGGGGCAGACCCTGCGCCTGCTCGATCTGGAAGGCAACCAGGCTGTCGATACCCTGTTTTATTGCGCCGACAGCCCACGCGAGCGTTACGATCCGCAGCGCACGCTGCGCCGCCAGGGCAACGCCTACCTGACGACCGGCAGCGTGCTGTACTCCAACCTCGGGAATCCGCTGTTGACCATCGTGGCCGATACCTGCGGGCGCCACGACACCCTCGGGGGGGCCTGCGCGCAGGAGAGCAACACCGTGCGCTATGCGCTGGATAAACGCTACATGCATAGCTGTCGGGATAATTTTCTCTGCGCCTGTCTGCATGACGGCCGGCTGCATAAGCGTGATATTGGCGCCAATATCAACTTTTTTATGAACGTTCCGGTGACGGAAGCCGGCGGCCTGACTTTTGAAGACGGGATCTCTGGCGCCGGGAAGTACGTCGAGCTGCGCGCGGAGCGCAACGTGATCGTCCTGATCTCCAACTGCCCGCAGCTGAATAACCCCTGCAACGGCTGGAATCCGACGCCGGCGGAGGTGCTGGTATGGAACTGACCCGTTGGCAGCGCTGGCGCCTGCTGGCCTGGCGTCTGTTTGCCGTTCGCGCCGACCGCCTGTTAAGCACACCTTCGCGCAAGCCCTGAATGCTTGTGCGCCTCGGGGACGGCCCCGGGGACGTCGAATTTTTTGGCGGGACGACCCGCCACGACGCGAGTCCCTTGTATGTTCAAAACCTTACTGATTGCTAACCGCGGCGCCATTGCCTGTCGAATTTTACGCACCCTGCGCGCGATGCAGGTGAAGGGCGTAGCGGTCTATTCCGACGCGGATCTCAGCAGCCTGCATATCCGTGAAGCCGATGAGGCGATCGGCCTTGGCGACGGCCCGGCGGCGCAAACCTACCTGATGACGGAAAAAATCATCGCCGCCGCTGTAAAAAGCGGGGCCGAAGCGATTCATCCCGGCTACGGTTTCCTGTCGGAAAACGCCGCCTTCGCCGAGGCATGTGAAGCTGCCGGGCTGGCGTTTGTTGGCCCGACGCCCGCTCAGCTCCGCACGTTTGGCCTGAAACACACCGCCCGGGCGCTGGCCAAAGCGCAGGGCGTGCCGCTGCTGGAGGGGACCGGTCTGCTGGCCGATAGCGTTGAAGCGTGCCGGGCGGCGGACGCCATCGGTTATCCGGTGATGTTAAAAAGCACCGCCGGGGGCGGTGGTATCGGGATGCGCGTCTGTCGCGACGCCCGCGAGCTGACGGACGCTTTTGAGACCGTACAGCGGCTGGGGCAGAACAACTTTAGCGATGCGGGCGTGTTTCTCGAAAAATACATTGAACGCGCGCGCCATCTGGAAGTGCAGATATTCGGCGACGGGCAGGGCGAGGTCATCGCCCTCGGGGTGCGCGACTGCTCGATACAGCGGCGCAATCAAAAAGTGATCGAAGAGACTCCGGCGCCCAATTTACCCACCGCAACGGCGGAGGCCCTCTGTGCGGCGGCGGTCGCGCTGGGCAAAGCGGTCAGCTATCGTAGCGCCGGGACGGTCGAATTTGTCTATGACAGCGCGGCGCAACGCTTCTATTTTCTCGAGGTGAATACCCGGCTCCAGGTGGAACATGGCGTCACCGAGCAGGTGTGGGGCGTCGACCTGGTGCGCTGGATGGTGGCGCTGGCGGCCGGAGATTTACCGCCGCTCACTGCGCTGCTGGCCGATCTGACTCCACGGGGGCACGCTATCCAGGCGCGTATTTATGCGGAGGATCCGGGCCGGCAGTTTCAGCCATCGCCGGGTCTGCTGACCGAGGTGCTCTTTCCACCGGCGGACGGCGAAACGCTTCGCATCGACCGTTGGGTAGAAGCCGGCTGCGACGTGCCGCCATTTTTTGATCCGATGCTGGCCAAAACGATCGCCTGGCGGCCAACCCGCGCAGAGGCTATCGCTGAACTGGCCCGGGCGCTGGCGAACACCCGCCTGTATGGCGTGGAAACTAACCGCATCTATCTCCAGCAGATTCTGGGCTTTGAACCCTTTACCCAGGGTGAACCCTGGACCCGTTGCCTGGAACAGCTGAACTATCGGGCCGCCACCGTCGAGGTGCTCAGCGCCGGGACGCAGACCAGCGTCCAGGATTTTCCCGGACGGCTGGGCTACTGGGCGGTGGGCGTCCCGCCGTCGGGGCCGATGGACGATCGGGCGCTGCGTCTCGGCAACCGGCTGCTGGATAACCCGCCGGGAGCAGCGGCGCTGGAAATCACCCTGAACGGGCCAACGCTGAAGTTTCATTGCGCAGCCCTGGCGGTGGTGAGCGGCGCCGGCGTCCCGGTCACCCTTGACGGTATCGCGCAAGAGATGAACCGCGTATTGCCGATCCCGGCCGGGGCGACGCTGAAAATCGGCGCCGTCGAAGGGGCGGGGGTCAGAAGCTACCTCTGCCTGCGCGGCGGCATCCAGGTGCCGGATTATCTGGGCAGCAAAAGTACCTTTACTCTTGGACAGTTTGGCGGCCATGGCGGGCGGGCGCTGCGCAGCGGGGATGTTCTGCATCTGGCGCCAGACGGCAAGGGAGAAACTGGCGCCGCGCTGCCTGTTGCGCTGGTGCCGCCGCTGGCAACGGTGCGTACCCTGCGGGTGATTTACGGTCCGCACGGTGCGCCGGAATTTTTTGCCGCAGATTACATCGACACCTTTTTTGCCACCGACTGGGAGGTGCATTTTAACTCCAGCCGTACCGGCGTGCGGCTGATTGGCCCTAAACCGCTGTGGGCCCGCGACAGCGGCGGCGACGCGGGGCTGCATCCGTCGAATATTCACGATAACCCTTATGCCGTCGGCGCGGTTGATTTTACCGGCGATATGCCGGTTATTCTTGGCCCCGACGGCCCGAGCCTCGGCGGTTTCGTCTGCCCGGTGACGGTGATTGAAGCCGATCTCTGGCAGCTGGGGCAGTTGAAAGCCGGCGACAAGGTGCGTTTTGTCGCCGTGGATCTGTCCACGGCCCGTCGACTGGCGGCTGGCTACCGGGAGGAGCTGGCGACGCTGGAGGCAATGCCCGTGGCGTGGCAACCCGCGCGGTTAACTTCCCCCGTGGTGATGAGCTGCGGAGAGGCGGATAAGCGTCTGGTGGCCCGTCTTTCCGGCGATACCCATCTGCTGCTGGAAGCGGGAGAGGCGGAGCTCGATCTGGTGCTGCGCTTTCGCATTCATGCTCTGATGCAGGCGCTGGAAAGCGGCTCCCGCGCGGGGGTGATTGACCTGACGCCAGGTATTCGCTCTCTGCAAATTCATTTCCAGCCGGAAACCCTGACGCTTGACGCGCTGTTGAGCTGGGTGAGCGTGGCGTGGGCGGCGGTGTGCGTCAGCGACGATCTGCAGGTGCCGACCCGGGTGGTACATCTGCCGCTGTCGTGGGACGACCCGGCCTGTCGCACCGCTATCGATAAATATATGACGACCGTACGGCGCGACGCGCCATGGTGCCCGAGTAACCTCGAATTTATCCGCCGGATTAACGACTTACCGGACGAACAGGCGGTATGGCAGACGGTGTTCGACGCCAGCTATCTGGTGATGGGGCTGGGCGATGTCTATCTTGGCGCGCCGGTGGCGACGCCGCTCGATCCGCGTCATCGTCTGGTGACCACCAAGTACAACCCGGCGCGTACCTGGACGGCGGAAAACTCGGTGGGGATCGGCGGGGCCTATCTGTGCGTCTACGGTATGGAAGGACCCGGGGGCTACCAGTTTGTTGGCCGAACGCTGCAGATGTGGAATCGCTATCACGAGGTCGCCGACTTCGCCGGTAAACCCTGGCTGCTGCGCGTCTTCGACCAGCTGCGTTTCTACCCGGTTTCTGCCGAGGAACTGCAACAGATCCGCCGCGATTTTCCGCTTGGCCGCTATCCGCTGCGCATTGAGCACAGCACTCTGCGGCTGGCGGAGTACCAGCAGTTTCTGCAGCAGGAAGCGGTAAGTATCGACGCTTTTCGCCAGCATCAACAGCGCGCCTTCAATGATGAACGCGAACGCTGGATAGCCAGCGGCCAGGCGCATTTCGATAGCCAGGAAGTCCCGGCTGACGCGGGTGTCGAGGCGCCGCTGCAGCGCGGACAGCAGGGCGTGGAGAGCCCGATCTCCGGCAATCTGTGGCAGGTGCAGGCCGCCGCGGGGAGTCATGTGCGCGCCGGCGACGTTCTGGTGGTGCTGGAGTCAATGAAAATGGAGATCCCGCTGTTGGCGCCGTGCGACGGCATGGTGCAACAGATGAATGTTCAGCCGGGGGCGTCGGTACGCGCCGGGCAACGTGTGGCGGTGATCCTGGAGGAGAACGTATGAGTCAGCCAACCTTTGATTTACGTCTTGCGACCCTGGCAGAGGCGTATCGCCGCGGCGAATTGACGCCGCGCGCGCTGCTGGCCGATCTCCGCCAGAAGGCGCAGACGCTGAATCCGGAGTATCAGTTGTTCATTCATATACTGACGGCGGAAGAGCAGGAACCCTGGCTGGCGGCGCTGGATACGGTTGCGCCGGAGACGCTACCGCTGTACGGCGTGCCGTTTGCCATCAAAGATAATATCGATCTTGCGGGAATTGCCACCACCGCCGCCTGTCCGGCCTTCGCCCGCACCGCGACTGAGGATGCCACTATCGTGGCCCAGCTGATTGCCCTCGGCGCTATCCCGGTCGGCAAAACCAATCTCGACCAGTTTGCCACCGGCCTGAACGGAACGCGTTCGCCCTACGGCCGCTGCCGAAACGCGTATCATGCGGACTATCCCTCCGGTGGATCCAGCGCCGGTTCCGCGCTGGCTGTCGCGCTCGGAGTGGCCAGCTTCGCCCTCGGAACGGACACCGCCGGCAGCGGGCGGGTCCCGGCTTCGCTCAATAACCTGGTGGGACTGAAGGCCAGCAAGGGACTTATCTCTACCGCCGGGGTGGTGCCGGCCTGCCGGACCCTCGATTGTACGACATTCTTTACCGCCACCGCCGACGAGGCCAGCCGGCTGCTGGCCCTGACCGCACGGCTGGATCCGCGAGATGCCTACAGTCGCCGCAACCCGCAGTGGAACAGCCATCAGGCGTTTGGCGCCCCGACGCCGGGATTTCGCTTCGGCGTGCCGCAGACGCTGAATTTCCTTGGCTGTGCGCAGAGCGAGTCACAGTTTATGCAGGCGAAAGCACGGCTGATAGCCCTTGGTGGCGTGCCGGTCAACCTCGATATGACGCCGTTTCTTGCCGCCGCGCGCCTGCTGTACGACGGCCCGTGGGTCGCAGAACGTTATGCGGTGGTGGAACCATTGATTACGCAGCAGCCTGAGGCGGTGCTGCCGGTGATTCGCGAGGTGCTGGCGAAAGCGCCGGATACCGATGCCGTGGCCACATTCCGCGCAATGTACCAGCTGCAAGCGTACAAGGCGCAGTGTGACGCGTTGCTGGAGACGCTGGACTGCGTGCTGACGCCGACCTGTCCGCGCCCGGTGACGCTGGCTGAACTGGAGGCCGAGCCGGTGCAGCGAAATGCCAATCTTGGCTACTACACCAACTTTATGAACCTGCTGGATTATGCGGCGGTGAATGTGCCGGTCGGTTTTCTGGCAAACGGATTGCCCTCCGGCGTCACCCTGTTTGGCCGGGCTTTCACCGACCAGTACCTTCTCGGTGTGGCCGACGCGTTCCAGCGCGTACAGCCACTGCCGCTGGTCGGCGGGAATCTGCTGGCCGCATCGTTGCCTGCCGCCACCGGGAGCCACGATCGTATGCCGCTGGTGGTCTGTGGCGCCCATCTTGATGGCCTGGCGCTGAACGGGCAGCTGCGGGAGCGGGGCGGGCGTCTGCTGACGGCCATACAGAGCGCTCCGCGCTATCGGCTGTATGCCCTGGCCGATGGACGTCGTCCGGGGATGGTGCGTGATGAAAACGACGGCGCGGCCATCGCCGTGGAGGTCTGGGAGCTGCCCTCGTCGGAGCTGGGCTCGCTGCTGGCGGCCATTCCCGCACCGCTGGGGCTGGGCAAGGTCGAACTGTCCGACGGACGCTGGCTGAGCGGTTTTATCTGCGAAGGATACGGTCTGCAGGGGGCTACCGACATTACCGGCTACGGAGGCTGGCGGGCCTGGCTGACCCGCGGCTGACCCCGGGGCCTCTGCCTTAACCGGGCAGAGGCCTTTTTGTGACAATGTCACACTCATTTCATCCCCCGGGGTTGTGCTGGCGCCTGCCGGGTATCTAACATGCTGAAACATTTCTGCTAAATCATTAGCAACCTTTCTGTAGGGCTGACGCGTCGATAACGCTATTCTGCTGCGCTTTTTCTTTTTTTCGCCTTTTATGCAAACTCAAGTGAATTGCCGCTAATGACCCTATTGAGAGATGAAATTCGCGATCACTCAGCGGAAGAGATGCTGTTTATTCGTCGTGCCGCGATCGCGTTTCTACTGGTGGTGGTCTGCTTTGGCGTGCTGATTTTTAACCTCTACCGTTTACAGGTTAAGCAGCACGATTTCTATCAGACCCGATCGAATCAGAATGACATAAAAATGCTGCCTATCGCGCCAAGCCGTGGGCTTATTTTCGATCGCAACGGTATCCCGCTGGTACAGAACATCACCCTCTACCGCCTGCAGGTGATCCCGAGCAAAATTCCCGATATGACCGCATTGCTGAACGCATTGACACCGATCGTGGATTTGAGCCCCGATGATATCGCCAGTTTCCGCGACGATATGCACCACAACAGTCGCTACAAGCAGGTGACCCTGAAGTCGGCCCTGAGCGATGTTGAAGTGGCGCGATTTGCGGTCAACGAGTTCCGTTTTCCGGGCGTCACGGTGGAGAGCTACCAGCAGCGTGACTACCCCTACGGCGCCCAGCTGGCGCACGTGGTCGGCTATGTATCGAAAATCAACGACAGCGACCTGCAACGCCTGGACAAAAACGGCGAGGCGGAAAACTATGCTGCGGACCATAATATCGGCAAGCAGGGCATCGAAGGCTATTACGAAAAAGAGCTCCACGGCATGACCGGTTATCAGGAGGTGGAAGTCGATAACCATGGTCGCGTGGTGCGCCTGCTCAAAGAGGTGCCGCCGGTAGCCGGGAAGAATATCTACCTGACGCTGGATCTGCATTTACAGCAGTATATTGAAGGGGTACTGAAGGGGCAGCGCGCGGCGGTGGTGGTGGTTGATCCACGCGACGGCGGCGTGCTGGCGATGGTCTCCAGTCCCAGCTATGACCCAAATCCCTTCGTGAAGGGGATTGGCTATAAGGCGTACCGTTCTCTGCTCGATAACCCGGACCGCCCGCTGATTAACCGCGTGACCCAGGGGCTCTATCCGCCGGCATCGACGGTAAAACCCTATATGGCGCTGTCGGCACTTTCCGCTGGCGTGATTACGCCCACCACCACCTTTTTCGGCGCGCCGACCTGGACACTGCCCGGCACCCAGCGCCGCTACCGCGACTGGCTGAAAACCGGTCACGGGATGTTGAATGTCACCAAGGCGATTGAGGAGTCGGCGGATACTTTCTTCTATCAGGTGGCCTTCGAAATGGGCATTGACCGCATTCACAGCTGGCTGAGCAAGTTTGGCTACGGGCAGTTAACGGGGATTGATTTGAATGAAGAGTATGCCGGGGTGTTGCCGAGCCGCGAGTGGAAGCAGAAGGTGCATAAAAAACCGTGGTATCAGGGGGACACCATTTCGGTCGGCATCGGCCAGGGCTACTGGATCGCCACGCCAGTCCAGATGGTGAAGGCGCTGACGACGCTGCTCAACAACGGCAAGGTAAAAAATCCCCATCTGCTCTATTCCATGAAGCGCGGCAATAAGGTTGAACGCTATCAGCCGCCGGATAATACGCCGCAGGTGGGCGACCCGAAATCGCCGTACTGGGGCATCGTGCGCAACGGGATGTACGGCATGGCTAACTTGCCTAATGGCACCGGTTATAAACTGTTTCATACCGCGCCGTACCAGATTGCCGCGAAATCCGGTACCTCGCAGGTCTTCAGCCTGAAAGAGAATCAGACCTACAATGCGAAGATGATCCCGGTCAGACTCCGCGATCATATTTTCTATACCTTGTTTGCTCCGTATCAGCATCCAAAGGTGGCGATGGCGCTGATTCTGGAAAACGGCGGCGGCGAGGGTGTTGTCGCCGGGCCAACGGCGCGCGCTATCCTTGACCACATCTTTGATCCGGCCAACGCGCCTGATGTCGCACAGGGGGCTGAAGCCAGCGTTCCGCAGATAGACAGCGCCGACGCGCAGTAGAACAGGAGAGTATCGCCCGGTGTTGTGCTGGCCGGGCGAGGTTACAGCGGTAAATCGCCGTCAACATGATGTGGTCTGCCGAGGCCGGTGAGGGTACTTGCAGAACGTCAGCCAGAGGCGAGGCTGGCTGACGTTTTAGTGGGGATTCAGGCTTCACTCATTTCTGCACTGATTTGCTCAAGTGATTTGTTTTTTGTTTCAACAACGAAAAACAGGTTAAGTAAAAACCATAACAGGCAACATGCCCCGTACAGTAAGAAAGGGAAGCTGCCGTTAAAGATGTTGTTGAGGATCAGGCTGTTTGTGAGCATAGGAAATGTCTGTGAAACGATAAAACTCCCCGTCCAGATGAGTAGCGTGGCCCACGACATCAATTTATCACGGATCATATTTGGTGCCATTTCCGGGATGATAATCCATAAAATGGGGCCGATAGTCCCACCAAAAAAGAGGATGTAAACTATCATAATAACCAGCATAAGCACGCTGGTGACGCCCATCCAGATTAATATTCCGAGAAGCGTAATGGCAACAAAACAGACAAATGATCCGATTATTAGTAGTTTTCTCCTTCCGTATTTCTCGACGTTATACACCGCCCACACCGCCGCCGCAAAAAAAGCGATACCAATAATAATTTGCTGATAATAAGCCGTTTGTTCATTGGCAATTCCGATGTTCTCGAATAATACATTGCCATAATATAGCACGGCATTTATTCCGCACAGATTGGCCAGTAACGCCATGGCCATGATAGTGAAGGAGACTTTGCGGTATTTTTTAGACAACATCTTTTCATTATTATGCGTTACATTTTGCGGATTAAACGATTTTTTTATCTCCGCAATAGCCGTCTGGCTATCATATTGTTGCCCGTGAATGAACTTAAGAATGACTTCCGCTTCCTCCTCACGATGTTTATTAATCAACCAGCGAGGAGATTCCGGCAAAAAGAATGCTAAACCCATGAACACACAGCCAGGAACCGACATGGCACCGAGCATATAGCGCCAGGAGTACTGCGTCGCCCACTCGGCATCAGGCGTCCAGCCGGCAACCAGGGCATTAACCAGATAGACGGAAAGGATCCCGAAGGCGATCATCATCTGATAAAAACCGAGTGTTTTCCCCCGCACCTGGCTGGCCGAAATTTCACCAATATACACGGGGGCAGTAGCTGAGCCCAGTCCGACACCGATCCCACCGGCAATTCTGCAGAGAATAAACATGGTAAAGTTATAGGGGAATGCAGTACCAATTCCGGCAAGAAAAACCAACCCTCCGGTAATAATCAGCGCCTTTTTTCTTCCCAACCGGTTGGTGATAAATTGACCGCTGAAAGCGCCGATCATAAACCCAAGGACAACAGAAGATACGGCCCATCCCATCCCTATATCATCAAGGGAGAAAAAATTCCTTAAATGTAATATCGCACCGGCAATCACCGCGGAGTCAAATCCATAGAGTAAACCGGCCAGTGAGGCAATAAGGGATAACTTATAGCTCGTGGTATATACTGTTTTCATTTTATTCACCGGTTTTCTTTATGACGGGTACGGCCCCATTTTTGATTTTTGCCGATCTTTCTATATATTCAGGAATGATTTGCATTGAATCGTCAAACCACGCATCAGGGTCGGTACTCGCCACCAGAGCAAAGTTGCCCCATGGCATTAAGGATCCTGAACGAATAATGACTCTGGCGCTGCCATAGACTTCAGCAACTAATTGCGCGTGAGGAATTAAAGTGAAATCAGCGCCTGAACCGGTAAATATTTCAGTGACACGCTGCAGGAGTTTCGGGTTTTTTTGCGGTACTTCATCGGCAAAAATTACATTCTCAATAAAAATCTCCTGTCGCAGGACCGATAAAATATCAAGTAAATCAATCATCCCGGCATAAAAAGCGAGATCGATTCGCTGGCTATGTGACGGGATTGGCGCACCTGCGTCGGTAACTAATACAATATCACCATGACCTAAACTGGCCAGCGCTTCGGCGATCTGCGGATGTAGAATTTTACCAGGTCTCATAATATTCTCCGGTTATAGTTATTTAGGCGTACAGAATCAGGTAATGTATTTTTCTATTTATCCAGACGGTGCCTGGTGATTATTTTCGATGTAATTCGGTTTCAATTTCCTCCAGCGTTTTCCCTTTGGTTTCCGGCACCTTCGTCAGGACAAAAAATAAAGCGATGATGGATATACCGGAAAAGATAAAGAAGGTATTTGCCGCGCTAATATTTTCCACCAGAACCGGGAAGTATCGTGAAACCAGGAAGTTTCCTCCCCATAATGCGAAGGTTGCTATTGATACGGCGATGCCACGGACGTGAATCGGGAAAATTTCAGCGATAATGACATAGGCTACCGTGCCGTAAGATACGGCAAAAATAGCCACATAGGCCAGAATGCAAATCAGCAAAAGCGTGGTTTGTGTTTCACTGGCGCGAAACAGAAGTCCGATACAGCCAAGAGCAATGGCCATTCCCGCCGAGCCGAAAATGAGCAACGAGCGGCGGCCAACCTTATCGATTATCCACATTGAAACCAGCGTTGAAATAACCAATACCAGTCCGATAAGTACGGTAAACGACATCGCGCCGCTGACATCAACTCCCGCGGTTTTAAATATTTCCGGGGCGTAATAAAAAATCGCGTTGATGCCTGTTATCTGCTGAAAGAGTGCAACGCAAAAGCCAACCACCAGCGCTTTACGTAAGCGCGGGGTGAAGAGTTCACGCAATCGCGAAGGAGAGTCGCTTAATAAGGCGGACTTAATTGCAGCGAGCTGCTCGCGGGTTGTTGTTTCATCGGGATTTATTTTGCGCAGTATAGTCAGACCCTGCGCATCTCGTCCTTTGCGTATCAACCAACGTGGGCTTTCCGGCACCCAGATCAGTAGCAACAGGAAAACAATTGCCGGTGCGATACCGGTGGCGAAAATAATTCGCCAGCCATGTTCAACATTCCATGCTTCACTGGCGTGACTGGCAATCACTGCGGCAATTGAAAAAATGGCCAGATTACCCACGCAGTTGAAAAGCTGATTAAGTGAGACCAGACGCCCGCGAATATGGGCTGGGGAGACCTCCGCAATATAGAGCGGGGCAATTGTCGTTTCCACGCCGATACCGACGCCCACCAGAATACGGAACCAGACCAACATTTCCGCCGTTGTCGCCATGGCTTCACCCAGAACGCCAAAAATAAAAATCAGCGCCGTTAACAACAGCACCTTTTTTCGCCCTACGGCGTCGGAAAGTGGTCCCGCCAGCGCAACGCCCACAATACATCCAATAATGATGGATGAGGTGACCCAACCAATACCATCGGCATCCAGTGCGAATCTGTTTTGCAAAAAACCAACGGAACCCGAAATGCTACCGTTATCAAAGCCAAACAGAAACCCGCCGACGGCGGTGATGATTGAAATCAACAGGACGTTGCGCATCCAGACATTTTTTGCCGTGACATGTGCATGACTAACCATAGTACCCTCCGTGATTAAGTCGGTGAGCGGGGCGGTGTTGGAATAGTGCGTACCGCGCAGCGCCGTTGTAGTGTTGAAAGCGGGAGTTCGGCAGCGAGGCCTGCCGTCGAGCTGGCGGCATTTGCTGCGCCACAGGCCGCTGCCAGCTTCAGATGTTCCACCCACCCAGCCTGTGGCCTGGAAAGTAGGCTGGCGATCAGTCCTGCGCAGTATGCGTCCCCGGAACCGACCGGGCTGGCTGTCATTACGGAGGGGGCTGTTAGTTCGAAATGGCCATCCGGCGTAAGGGCTAATGTCGGGCGCGGGCCATCGGTGATAATCACGCAACGCACCCCTTGTACCAACCATGTCTTAGGGAGAGGCAGCGACGACTCCGCATTAGCGTGGCGCAGTTCGTCGCGATTGATTTTGATAATATCCGGAAGTGCATTTGCAGAGTGCAGCAGCGCTGCGCCGTGCGTATCGAGTAGCGTAAGCACACCGCAGGCACGTGCCTGCGCTATCCAGTATCCGTACTCGTCAGGAGGCAGATTTTTTGCCAGTGAGCCGGTACAAATTAACGCATCCGCATGGGGTAATTCCTGCGCCAGCAGGGCATGGAGACGCTGATGTTCCTCCTGGCTGATGGGCGGACCGCCGGCGTTATATACGCTGGCTTTCTCTGGCGAGTCCGTTTCCGTAATGACCTCGCAGATGCGGGTGCTGCCGGCGATATCACACCAGCATCCGGCCAGCGCTTCTTGTTGCAAAAGCTCATGGCACAGGCGTCCGGTGGCGCCGCCGAGAAACCCCAGTAACAGCGGCACCGGCGCATCCGGTAAATATGTCGTCAGCTGTTTAAGTACCCGCGCGACATTGACGCCTTTACCGCCGGCCAGCGTTTTGTCATCCAGCAAACGATGAACGTCGCCAGGGCGCTGTTTATCAACCAGTAGCAAACGTTCGATCGCCGTATTCAGTGAAGCGATGATGACTTTCATAGCTGGTCCTCCCTGTGGGTCGCGATAAACCAGCTTTCACGGGCAATCATGGCGGCCCCCATCGCGACGGGTTCGGTTAATGTGCTGGCGAAGAGCGGCATTTTCCAGCGGCGTTTCCGGTGTTCAATCATCTCCGAACGCTGGAATAAAGATCCCATAAGTACGGCGTCCTGGGGGCGTATCGCCCCCATTTCACACATCTGGGTAAGCAGCTGGTAGGCGCGATCGGCGATGTGGTTGAGTGTGGCCTGAACTAATCCGGCGGGGCGAATACCGGCATTCAGGTGGTGTAGTGAAAAAAGGCCTTGAGCTTCGCTCTCATCCACCGACACCGACACCCCACGGGTGTCTGCATCAGTCAATAGATCGTTGAAAAGGTGGTCATAATCCCCCTGATAAAGCAGTTCAGCGAGTGTCTGGATTATTTTCCCGGAAGGGGTCGCGCAACCCATCACAAACTCGCCGGCTTTCCAGGTCCGTTCGATATCGACGCCAAGTTGCCAGGCAGCAGATGTATCAGGAAAATGAGGGGTTAACACCATCAGGTATTCTGATGTGCCTATCGAATCGAAAACGTGGGTCGGCTGACTGTGTTGCACGGCCAGCGCACCGACGATTTGATCATGCCCGCCAATGAATACGCAGGCGCCCGGATACAGCTCAACACCCGGCAGCATCTGCGCATGGATTTCGCCACAGCACTCGCCGGTATCTGCCGGCGTCGGGAATAATGTTGGCGAAAGTCGCAGCTGTTGCAGCGTAGGTTCGTGCGGCTGCATGCTTTTGAGATCGATGCACTGCGAATGGGTCAGCTGCGAGGAGGGTGCGCGCCATTCTCCCGTTAACCGCCACATGATGAAAGTGCCGAAATCAACCCAGCGATCGATGTGATTCCAGAGTTCTTCATGATGCTGCCGTATCCAGCTCAGCCGTTCCGGACTTTGGTTTGGTCGTGAACGCATACCGGAGATGGCATAGTGCTCCTCGCTGTCCAGCCAGCTTTGCGTCTCGTTATCCAGCGCGGCGGCAGGGTAGTTTTCCCACCAGGCAAGAGAAGGGTAGACAATGTCCCCGCGGAGGTTCACGGCCACGGACTCTTCTTGTCCAAAGGTTCCAATAGAAATTGCGGCCAGCGGTCCGTGAGCCCGGGCCGCTGTACGGGCATAATCTGTTAGCTGGATCACCAGCATTTGCCATACGTCTTGCGCATCGTGGAAGGTCAACCCGTCACGTTGCAGGATGGGAGTGCGGCACTTTTTCACGGGTAAAAGTACACCGTCCTCGCTCAGACCGATGATCTTGATATGTGTCGTGCCAATATCTATACCGAGAAACCACATGGTGAATCCCCCTCACTGTGCCGTTTATAATCCCAGCTTACCTGGATTCAGCGTTCCGTTAGGATCGAGTGCCTGCTTGACGCGGCGCAATAATAAATGTGCGGAACCGAGAGATTCGCGGGCATAAGGTGAACGAACTAATCCGCCGCCGTGGTGATGCGACAGTTCGGCGTGATGTTCCAGACAAACGCGCATAGTTTCCCGCCAGATGGTGCGCAATTTTTCTACCGCTTCGCGGTCGCTGCTCTCCCGCCCAAGGAGAATCATGTACATCGAGGTCCCCTGAGGATAAACGTGCGAAAAATGCGACAGCACTTCGTCCGCGAGCGGGGTAAGCATCTCGTGCAGAGCGTGATACAGACCGGAGATACCGTCCCAGGTATGCGCAATTTCGATGGTCTCGGCAAATCCCCCATGGCTATCAAGTAGTTTCTCCACGGTTGAAAAATCAAATCGGCGCTCCATCCATTTCAGCACGCCTTCTGAGCCGATGGATTTTCCGCCGTGGCGATGAACAATGGCCATAAAAGCATCCATTTCAGCGTGCGCGACGGCATCCACGCCCTGGGTGCCGAGGAACATCACCGGTTTATCCTGCAGTGGGTTTTGCATTGCATGACGAGCTTCATTGGTATCATACAGGCGCAGCAGGAACGGCCGCAGACCCGCCATGGCCTGCTCACGCATGATCTCGAGACCAGCGTCGATAGAAGGGAGTTCCAGCGAATCGTACAGGCGCGTCTGGGGCAGGGGGAATATTTTGAGCTGCACCGAGGTGACGATCCCAAGCGTACCTTCGGCGCCAATAAACAGCTGGCGGAGATCCGGGCCCATTGCTGCGCGCGGAGAAGCCTTAAGCCGCAGCTTTTCACCCGTAGCAAGAATGACCGTATAGGCGGTAACTAACTCTTCAATACCACCGTAGTAAGATGAAAACTGCCCGGTTGCCAGCGTGGACAGCCAGCCTCCGACGGTGGACTGATACAGTGATTGTGGCGAGTGACCCAGCGTCCAGCCCATCTGCTGGAGCTCATCTTCCAGCTGACCTCCGTTATAGCCGGCAGAAACTTCGACGGTGAGGTTCGTGATGTTGATTTCGCGGTGCTGCGTCATACCGGTTACATCCAATACGATGCCGCCGCGCGTCGGGAGAGGCTGGCCGGTTACTGAGGATGCCAGCGCCCTGGGGGTGACCGGCGTATCATTTGCCGTCGCCAGCGCCAGTACCTGTTGAATCTGTTTTTCGTCGGTGACTTTTACCACTACATCAGCCTGATAATCATGGCATCCTAAGCGTCTGAGCTTTGTGGACAGAGGCCAGGTATCGTGGCTGGATGCCTGCAGCGTTTCACGATCGCTGAGTACCTGTGACTCAGGGAGGATGCTTTTCAGGTCGGTGATGAGATGGGAAACGTCGGACATACTAACTCCTGTTTTTTCAGTTTAAAGGATTTTCCTGGCGCGATGAGACGGGGTAAAACGCACAGGGCATATTTCATTGACAGCACGTTAGTGGCTAATATACGATCAATTTGCAGAAAGCTGCAAATTGCATTTTAATATTTTCCAGACTTTGTGAAGGAGAGCAAAATGGATAGTCGCACCGGTAAGGCAGTTCGTTTAGGTCGTATTTTGCGCCCGGAAACGGGGCGGGCAGTGGTTGTTGCCGCATCCCACGGGGTGATGTCAGGTCCTCCCTCTGGACTGAAAACACGCGATGAAATTGAAACTGTTTTCGCTCAGTTGCGTGATGCAGACGGCGTGATGGTGACTCCTGGGATGATTCCTGTGGTTGAAAAGACCTTTATTGGTCGCGACCGGCCTGGTTTTGTCCTGCATCTGGACTGGAAAAATCATGCCCGTTCTATCTATACCCCGGGTAAAGACGGCCGCAGTGAAGGCGTTCTGGCACAACTAGCGCACATCGAAGAGGTGTCCGCGTGTGGCATTGATGCAGTGATGACCTACATGTATCTGGGGCAGAAAGATACGGCGCTGGAACAGGCCGAGATTGCGCGCAATACGCGTATCGTACGCGAATGTGAGCGGCATGGGATTGGCGTTATTATCGAACCGCGTTCTGCGCTGGAAGGTGTCGATCCCGATGCCCTGAGTGCCAAAGTCATGAGTCTGTATTGCCGTATCGCCGCGGATATCGGCGCGGATCTGGTCAAAGCGCTCTGGCCGGGGTCAGTGGAGGATTTTGCTGCTGTAACAAGCACCTGCTATACTCCGGTGCTACTCGCCGGAGGCGCGGGTGGCGAAGATCCGCACTCAACCCTGCAGCTGGCTGCGGATGCGCTTCGGGCAGGCGCCAAAGGGGTGATGTTTGGTCGACGTATTTTCCGCGCACAGCAACCTGCCGGCGTCCTTCGTGCGCTCAATGCTGTCGTGCATGAAGGTCAAAGCGTTGAACAAGCGTTACAGTATCTGGAACAGTAAAAGTCGGCGAAAACAATGACGGTTATTGCGCGTGAAGCAAAGCATCTCTCTCCGGTCGCATTTATTGCACGCTCGATTATTTCACTCGGCTTGTCCGGACGCCTTCCTACGACCTCCTGGTATCAGGATGTCCTGGAAATCGGTTCCGGGACCGTGCAGAAAGCGCTACAGGAACTAAAAAAATCCGGTGCGGTAACCCTTGTTTCTCGTGGTCATCAGGGGACCTTTGTGGTCTCCTGGGATTTTACATTGCTGTGGAACGCCGCCCGGATACCGCCGGTCCATATGCTACTCCCTCCTCGAGGCTCCCGGGAAGCGACCCAGGTGGCTTCCGCGCTGGTTGAGCAGTGTAGCCAATGGGGTGTCGTCACCACCGTTGGCTATCTGCGCGGCGCGCACTCGCGCCTGGCCGCCTTCAACGAAAACACCGCGGATATCGTTCTGCTCTCGTCCGGTTCGGCGCAAATGCTAATGAAGGATGCGGCTGCTGAAGGCTATGAGTTATTTGAAGTCGGCAACGGCAGCTATTACCGACCAGAAAGTCTGGTGGTGGTGGAAAAAACCGATACCGTGGCGGCGACGCGTTTACGCGTCGGAATTGATTTTCACTCCAGCGATCATCAGCGTCTTACCCGCGCCCAGTTTCCGGAGACGCAATGCGAATACGTTGAGGTCGATTTTACCTTGCTGCCGCGTTCCGTCTTCCTTGGTGAGATTGATACCGGTGTCTGGCATCAGGAGCCTTCGCTGATCCCGCTGGATAAAATTGGCTTAACGATTCGTGCGCTGGATAATCCTCAGGCGATGGCGTTGGCAGATGAGATTTCCAGCGCTGTGCTGGTTGTTCGTTCAACATCACCGGTTGCTCAGCTATTGCGGCAAGTTGATTTCGATAAGCTCAAACGACAGGCTATGCAACCCGTAAACACGTCTGATCCTTACTTTGCCAGCGTGCCGGATATTCTCCGCTTCCAGAAAATTGCCTCGATCGCGCGTACCTGATAGTGCAATAGGGGGGGCGTAAATCGTTTCCTTGCCGGCTTCCACGCGGAGCAGCGCTTATTCCCGCATGGTGTCACTCATAGAGATTGGTTATTTGTCGAAACAACCGCCTTTCTCCATAGTGAAAGGACTGTAGAAAGCATCGAAGGGTAACGGGCTATGGCGTTGAGAAACAAACTTCTTATTGTGCAGACCGGCGCGCCGCCGGCGGAAATTGAGGCCGAACATGGCGATCTTCCGCAGTGGTTTGGCCGGCTGCTTGCCCCCTGGCGTCAGCAGATCGCCACCGTGCGTGTCTATGCGGGGGAAACATTGCCCGATCCGGATAGCCAGACCGTGGCGGTAATGACGGGGTCATGGGCGATGGTCACCGATCGGCTGGCGTGGAGCGAGAAAACCGCCGCGTGGATCCGTTCGGCGATGGCGGTAGAGATGCCGTTATTTGGTATCTGCTACGGTCATCAGCTGATGGCCGACGCGCTCGGCGGCGAGGTGGCGTACCATCCGGCAGGACGTGAAACGGGATGCAAGGCGATTACGCTTTCCGCTGCCGGACGAACGGACCCGTTGCTCAGCGACCGGCCGGCCCATTTCCCCGCGCACCTCAGCCATCTGCAAACGGTCGTCAGGCTGCCGCCGGATGCGACGGTGCTAGCCGCTTCAGTGCACGATCCCCACCAGATAGTGCGCTATACCCGCCATGCGCTGTCCACACAGTTCCATCCGGAATTTACCCCTGAAATTGCGCGTTCATTGATCCACTATCGTGATGACGTGCTGCGAACGGAGGGGATCGATCCCCGGCAACTGCTGGATAAGGTGGAGGCGTGTCCGGTCGCGGCGGGAATATTAACCCGCTTCGTGGCCAACTATCTGGAGCCGGACGTTGCACATGCTTAACAGGCCGCTGAGGGCTTAACGTAAAGCGTTGGCCCGCACAGCGCGCCTTCCGTCTGTATCACAATGTATCTGCCGGGGGAGCAATACATCGCGATACAAAACCCCGCCATTCTGCGCATATGCCGTATACAAAACGCGGGTTAACTGTCTGGGTACGCTCTTCTCTTTCAGTTAACAGGTGGCTTTATGAACAGTTTATCTCGGGTCCGTAACGGTAGTGCGCTGATGCTGGCGCTGTCGGCTCTGTGGTCAGCCAGCGTTTGTGCGGCGGACGATGCCGGTGCATTCGATCATGTTCAACAGATTCAGGCCGGCGATCTGAATATCGGCTATGTCGATATCGGTCCGCGCGACGGTCAGCCGGTTATCCTGCTGCACGGCTGGCCGTATGATATTCATAGCTATGAGAAAGTGGCACCCGCGTTAGCGCAAAAAGGGTTCCGCGTTATCGTGCCGTATCTGCGTGGATATGGTTCCACCCGTTTTCTCTCTGCGAAGACGCCGCGCAACGGACAGCCGTCGGCGATGGCGGCAGATATTATTCACCTGATGGACGCCTTGCAGATAAAACAGGCCGATGTGGCCGGTTTTGACTGGGGGGCGCGTACCGCCGATATCATGGCGGCGCTGTGGCCGGAGCGGGTTAAATCGCTGGTTTCGGTGAGCGGGTATCTGATTGGCAGCCAGCAACTCGGCGCCAGGCCGCTGCCGCCGCAGGCGGAACTCTCCTGGTGGTATCAGTTTTATTTCGCCACCGCGCGCGGCGAGGCGGGCTATCGGCAGAATACGCGCGATTTTGCGCAGCTGATCTGGCATCAGGCCTCGCCGGGCTGGGCCTTCAGCGAAGCCGAATTTGCGCAAAGCGCCAAAGCGCTGATAAACCCGGACCATGTTGCCGTGACCATCAGTAACTATCGCTGGCGGCTGGGCATCGATAAAGGCGAACAGAAATATGCCGCCTATGAACAGAAACTGGCGCTGCTGCCGACGATTGCCGTCCCGACCATTACGCTTGAGGGCGACAACAACGGTGCGCCGCACCCGACGCCGGAGAGCTATCGGGCGAAATTTAGCGGCAAATATGAGCACCGGACCTTAACCGGCAACATCGGTCACAATCTACCGCAGGAAGATCCCGCCGACTTTGTTAAAGCGGTGGTCGATGCCGACCGTCTGTAGCGCGTGCGCCGGAGGCGGCGAGTTGCGCTTCCGGCAACAGCGCATATTCTTGTTGAGTTGCATTCATTCACGACGGAGCCTGCGGTGGAACATATTGACCATATTCTGGTTGTCGATGACGACCGCGATATTCGTGAACTGGTGACCGATTATCTGAATAAGTCGGGATACCGCGCCACGGGTGCTGCAAATGGTAAAGCGATGTGGTCAGTGCTGCAGGGTCATCATGTGGATCTGATTGTCCTCGATATTATGCTTCCCGGCGATGATGGCCTGATCCTCTGTCGCCAGCTGCGTAGCCACGGTCAGCAAAATATCCCGGTTCTGATGTTAACCGCCCGCACCGACGACAGCGACCGTATTCTGGGTCTGGAAATGGGCGCCGATGACTACCTGGTCAAACCCTTCGTCGCCCGGGAGCTGCTGGCGCGGATTAAAGCGATCCTGCGGCGCACGCGCGCGCTGCCACCCAATCTGCAAATTACCGAAGCCGGCAGACTGATTGCGTTTGGCGACTGGCAACTGGATACCTCCGCGCGTCATCTGCTGGATAATGACGGCACTATCGTCGCGCTGAGCGGGGCAGAATACCGACTGCTGCGGGTCTTTCTCGACCATCCCCAGCGGGTGCTCAACCGCGACCAGCTGCTGAACCTGACCCAGGGACGCGATGCCGAGCTGTTTGAGCGCTCCATCGATCTGCTGGTGAGCCGCTTACGCCAGCGGCTGCGGGAAGATGCCCGCGAACCGGCCTACATCAAAACCGTGCGTAGCGAAGGGTATGTCCTCGCGGTCCCGGTTGCCATTCGCGAGGTCCGCGAATGAGGCTGTGGCCCGCTTCTCTGCGGTCACGGCTGATGCTGATGATTTTCTTCACCTTACTGCTGGCTAATGCCCTGACCCTTTCGCTGCTGCTGTATGAGCGGATGAGCAGTGCCCGCAGCGTGATGCTGGGAAACCTGGAGTACGACGTGGCAACCAGCGTGGCGATCCTTGACCGACTTCCCGCCGCCGAGCGTCCGCAGTGGCTGGCGCGGCTGGCGCGTGGCAACTATCGCTACCGGTTGTCCGCCGGCGTCAGCGGACACTATCCTGACAGCTGGCGTTCCCGCGATGCGGTGCGTTCTCTGCAGGAAGCGCTGAGCGGCAGCTATCCGGTCAGCATTATTGCGGTGCCCGGTCCGCGTGAACATATTCAGGCACATATCACCCTGCATGACGGAGCGCCGCTGAGCATTGATTTATGGCCGCGGCTGCCGGCGATTGCCCGCTGGCTCCCGGCGGTGCTGATCGTCCAGTTCCTGCTGCTGCTGGCGTGCGCCTGGTATGCCGTGCGCCAGGTTGTGCGTCCGATGACGCGCTTTACCCGCGCGATTGACGCCCTGCAACCGGCGAACAGCGCGCCAGGCATGATGGCGGAACAGGGGCCGGTGGAAGTACAGCACGCCGCCCGGGCGTTCAACGCGATGCAGACGCGCATTCGCGACCATCTACAGGAACGCGCGCGGATCCTCGCGGCAATTTCCCACGATCTCCAGACGCCGATTACGCGCATGAAGCTGCGACTGGAAATGACCGACGCGCCGGAACTGCGCGATAAACTCCTGCAGGACCTCGACAATATGAGTCGTCTGGTCAGGGAAGGGATTGCTTTTGCCCGCTCGGCGCAGCCGCTGGAAGAGAAGCGCCAACGCCTCGATCTGAACGCGTTTCTGGACAGCATCGCCCTGGATTATGCCGATGTCGGCAGACCGGTTGCCTTTATCCCCGCCGAAGAGGGGCGCGTCGTGCTGACACAGCCTCAGGCGCTGCGCCGAATCATGACCAATCTGATCGATAATGGCTTAAAGTTCGCTGAGCGGGTCGATATTCGGTTGAGCTATGCAATGAATGGCGACCCCATCATTCAGGTGATGGATAACGGTCCGGGGATCCCGGAAGCGAGCCTGGAGGAGGTGCTGCAACCATTCTTTCGCCTGGAAAATTCGCGCAACCGTGAAACCGGCGGCACCGGGCTCGGCCTGGCGATCGCCGCGCAGCTGACCAGCCAGATGCCGGGAACGCTTCGCCTGGGGAACCGCCCGGAAGGGGGATTAGAGGCGATTATTCGTCTCGACTCCGCCGTTTTGTATCCGTCTGTATCTCGCGCTGAGACAGACAACTTAACAGACAAAAACCCGTAAATTCAGACACTTTATAACGACATTCGCCTGATGTAATACGCCTGCGGCCATGACCGGCCGCATGTTGATAACGAGGTGAATATGATGTCTCTTCCGATCGCTTTTTTCGGCGGTATGTTGACGCTGCTGAGTCCGTGTACTTTACCGGTGATCCCACTCATCTTTGCTAACCTTCGCGGTAAACGCAGCCATCTGCTGCTCCTGCTTGGCGGGATGGTGCTGATGTTTACCGGGATGTCGCTACTGGTGACGCTGGCCAGCAGCGGCATCGTCAGTCTGACCCTGGCCGGGCGCTGGCTGGCGCTGATTTTTCTGGCGCTGGTGGGGCTGAGCCTGCTCTCGCAACGTGTCGCCCAACGGCTTGCTTCACCGCTGGTGGCGCTGGGCAATCGTATCAACGATCGCAGCTATCGCCATGCCGGCGGATTCTCGGCGCTGCTGGCGGGGCTGGCCATCGGGCTGCTGTGGGCGCCCTGCGCCGGGCCGGTACTGGGGGCAATCCTTAGCTTTGCGTTTCTTAACGGCCAGTCGGTGACCACAGGCCTGCTGCTGGCCGCCTACGGCAGCGGTTGCGCCCTGATGCTGGCGCTGCTGTGGTGGTTGGGCTCAAAGCTGGTGGCGCGTCTGCATCGCGGGCTGGCCTTTAGCCAGCGGCTGCGTCAGCTGGCGGGAGGGGCGATCCTCGCCTCGGTGACATTGATTGCCAGCGGAGCGGACCGCTACCTGCAAGGCGCAAATGGTCTGACGCAGTCGCTGGAGCAACGTCTGAGCGCCAGCTTACCGCAGCGGGCGCAGACAACGGTACTACAACCGGTTGTCGCGCCACAACCAACCAGCGATATACCCGCGCTGCTCGGCGGTAGCGCATGGATCAACAGCCAGCCGCTGCGCCCGGCCGACCTGCAGGGGAAGGTGGTTCTGATCGATTTCTGGACCCGGGATTGTATTAACTGCCAGCACACCTTGCCGTATGTACGCGCGTGGGCGAACAAATATCGCGCCGCCGGGCTGCTGGTCGTGGGGGTGCATACGCCGGAATACCCGTGGGAACGCTCGTTGCCGGCGCTGCGTGACGCGGTGGCAAAATGGCAGCTGCCGTATCCGATCGTCGCGGACAACGGTTACGCTATCTGGAACGCCTTTGGCAACCAGTATTGGCCGGCACATTATCTGTTTGATGCCAGGGGGAAGCTGCGCTACACCGCTTTTGGCGAAGGGGACTACGTGCAGCAGGAGAAAATGATCCAGCAGCTGTTACAAGAGGCGAAAGCCTGAGTGGGGTAATAGTCCCGCTGGCGTTGCGCTGAAGCGGCCAGTGGCAGACGTTGACAGGTTATCAGTGGCCCGCTCAGCACTCAAATCGTGACGGTGTTACTTATTCCTGCTCCGCAGACAGAAATAAAAAAGCCGATAAGCTAAGTTATCGGCTTTTACCAACAAGTCTCATGGCGAGGATTGTTGAGCGGGGCGGCAGTCAACCACCGTCCCGCTCAAGGATATTACTTCGCCAGCAATTCCTGCGCGGTGCGTTCCACCAGATTCAGCAGCACCTTCACGTCTTCAAGCGTCACGATCGGGTTCAGCAGCGTCAGCTTCAGGCAGGTCATGCCGTTGTGCTCGGTCACGCCGACGTTTGCACGACCGGAGTCGAGCAGCGCATCCCCAACGCGTTGGTTGAGCAGGGCGATCGCGGCATCATCGCTGCCGGCCATCTGCGCCGGACGAGAGCGGAACAGCACGCTCGCCAGCTGCGGCTGCATGACCAGTTCCAGCGTCGGCTGAGATTTAACGTATTCCGCCACCTTTTTCGCCATGGTCACGCCGTGATCGATGATCGCCGCGTACTGTTTCTGGCCCAGCGCTTCCAGCCCCATCCACAGCTTCAGCGCATCGAAGCGACGGGTGGTCTGCAGCGATTTGGAGACCAGATTCGGCACGCCGTGTTCTTCATCGAACTCGGAGTTCAGATAGGCCGCCTGGTAGCGCATCAGCTCGTAGTGGCGTGCGTCTTTTAACAGAAACGCGCCGCAGCTGATGGTCTGGAAGAACTGCTTGTGGAAGTCCAGGGTAATGGAGTCCACACACTCAATGCCGTCCAGATAGTCGCGGTACTGCTCGGAGAGCAGCAGTGCACCGCCCCATGCCGCATCCACGTGCAGCCAGATCTGATGTTCTGCCGCCACGCCGGCGATAGCACGCAGCGGGTCGATAGCGCCCGCGTCGGTTGTGCCAGCGGTGGCGACGATCGCCATGATCTGCTCGCCGTTAGCCTGCGCTTCGGCGATTTTCGCTTTCAGGTCAGCGACGTCCATCCGCGCGAATTCGTCGGTTTTCACCAGCGTCACGGCGCGGTAGCCGAGGCCCATCAGCGCCATGTTCTTCTGCACCGAGAAGTGGGCATTTTCAGAGCACAGCACTTTATACTGACGCACGTCACCCGGCAGACCGTCCTGCTGGATAGAGTGCCCCTGACGAGCGAAGAAGGCATCGCGCGCCAGCATCAGCCCCATCAGGTTGCTTTGGGTGCCGCCGCTGGTGAAGACGCCGGCGTCGCCGGCCGGGTAACCGACCTGAGCACGCAGCCATTCGATCAGCTTCATCTCAATGATGGTCGCCGACGGGCTTTGGTCCCAGGAGTCCATGCTCTGGTTGGTCGCGTTAATCAGTACTTCCGCCGCCTGGCTAACGACCAGGCTCGGACAGTGCAGATGCGCCACGCACTGCGGGTGATGCACCGACAGGCTGTCTTTCAGGAAGTACTCGATCGCACGTTCAATCGCCGCCTGGTTACCCAGACCCTGCTCGGTGAACTCAAGGGTAATGCGCTCACGCAGTTCGGCGACGCTTTTACCTTGATACATCTCAGGCTGCTGCAACCATTGCGCGACGGCCTGGCTGGTCTGGGCGATCGCCTGCTGATAAGCCTCAATACTTTGCGGCGAACCAGCAAGAATCGGATTCAATTTGGACATTGCGGTCACTCGCTCCACTCAGACCGGTTTGACACCGGCGGCCAGCATGGCCTGTTCAAATTTGTCGAGGAAAATTTCCAGCTCGGCGTTGCTGATCAGCAGCGACGGCAGCAGACGCAGTACGCAGCCGCCACGGCCACCGCGCTCGAGGATCAGGCCCGCTTCGAAACATTTCTTCTGCAGCAGGGCGGACAGCGCGCCGTCAGCCGGGTAGCAGCCCATATGATCCTGCTCGCCATTCGGGTTCACGATCTCAATACCGATCATCAGACCCAGACCGCGAATGTGACCCATGACCGGGAAACGCTTCTGCATATCGGCCAGTTTGCCTTTCAGCCATTCGCCCTGCGCGGCCACTTTGCCGGCAATGTCGTTGTCTTTCAGGTGACGCAGGGTGGTCAGCCCGGTGGCCATCGCCAGCTGGTTGCCACGGAAGGTGCCGGTATGGTGGCCCGGTTCCCAGGCGTCAAACTGCTTCTTGATACCCAGAACGGCCAGCGGCAGACCGCCGCCGACGGCTTTCGACATCACGATGATGTCCGGCTCAATGCCGGCGTGTTCGAAGGCAAACAGCTTACCGGTACGGGCAAAGCCAGCCTGAACTTCGTCGATGATCAGCAGAATGCCATGTTCCTGAGTCACTTTGCGGATGCGCTGCAGCCACTCAACCGGAGCCGGGTTCACGCCGCCTTCGCCCTGAACGGCTTCGAGAATGACCGCCGCCGGTTTACGCACGCCGCTTTCCACGTCGTTGATCAGGTTTTCGAAGTAGTAGGTCAGCGCTTTCACGCCCGCTTCGCCACCGATACCCAGCGGGCAGCGGTACTGATGCGGATACGGCATAAACTGCACTTCTGGCATCATGCCGTTGACGGCTTCTTTCGGTGACAGGTTGCCGGTTACCGACAGCGCGCCGTGGGTCATACCGTGGTAGCCGCCGGAGAAGCTAATCACCGAAGAACGACCGGTGTATTTTTTCGCCAGCTTCAGGGCCGCTTCTACGGCGTCAGCGCCGGACGGGCCGGTGAACTGCAGGCAGTATTCTTTACCTTCTCCCGGCAGTAATGAGAGCAGGTATTCGGAGAAGCGATCTTTTAACGGGGTAGTCAGATCGAGCGTATGTAACGGCAAGCCGCTGGTAATGACACTTTGGATGCTTTGCAGCACATCAGGGTGGTTGTGACCAAGAGCGAGGGTACCAGCACCGGCAAGGCAATCCAGGTACTGTTTGTTATCCGCATCGGTTAACCACACGCCTTCCGCTTTTGCGATAGCCAGCGGCAGCTTGCGCGGGTAACTCCTGACGTTCGATTCGAATTCAGCCTGACGGGCCAAAAAGGTTTCGTTGTTAGCGTCCAATAAATCTGCACTTAAAGTATCAATACGGACTTTATCCGTCATCATATCACTCCCACAACCAGCGTTACGGTTGAACACTGGTTGAATAATTGGTTTTAGAAAATGAATCGCCATTCATAAAGCGCGCACAATATATGGCTTTTTAAATCGTCATTCAATGTTTTATTTATTGAGGTATTTTTACGTTATTTTTACACAACGAAAATCAATGGTAATGCTTTGATTTATATGATTTATTTAAAGTGTTATAAAACCATTAAAAGTGTAATTCTTAGTGAGGGAAAGCGCCGGGTTTTATTACCGCTTCGCTAAAGTAGCTGACGGAAATTCTTCCGTCAGCCGTATGGTTACTCAATCCAGTTCGACCGCATAATGAGTTAAAGGTGTGATTTTTTTAACCAACTTGTTGTTATATAAAAACTGTTCATAAGCTTCGTAGCGGGCCTTATCCAGCGCCGCGGGATGGGCGGCAAACAGGGGGGCCGTCTGCTGCCAGGCCTGCTGGTTCAGCTCGGTATTCAGCTCCGGATGAGCGGCGGCAAAAGCCTGCCAGGTTTCCTGCGGATGCGCGCGCAGATAGGCCACTCCCTCCTGCAGCGCGACGAGGAACTTTTTGATTTTGGCCGCATGAATTTCATCGCGGTTGGCGACAATCACCAGCTCGTCGTAGGCCGGAACGCCGAAATCTTCGACATTCATCACCTGCGGATCTTTACCCTGCAGCTTGAGCTCCAGCGCTTCAATATTACGATAGCCGCCAATCACCGCATCAACCTGGCCGGCCAGCAGGGCGCTGGTCAACTGGAAATTGACGTTAATCAGCTTGATGCTTTGCGGATCGATATGGTCATGTTGCGCCATAGTCGCCAGCGTAGCCTGCTCGATACCGCTAACCGAATAGCCGACTTTTTTCCCTTTCAGATCCGCGGGGGTTTTGATGCGCTTATCCAGAGCGATGATCGTGTTCAACGGCGAGTTAATCAACGTACCGACCCGCACCAGCGGCAGCCCCTCATCGGCGAAAAAGTGCACCTGCGGCTGATAGGTGATAGCCAGATCCGCCTGGCCGGCGGCCACCAGACGCGGCGGCAGGGCCGGGTCAGACGGCGGGACAATCTTCACGTCCAGGCCCTGCGCTTTAAAGGCGCCAATCTGTTCCGCCACCATAATCGGCGCATGGTCCGGGTTAATATACCAGTCCAGCACCAGGGTCAGCTTCTCGTTGGCCATCGCCTGTCCGCTGATAAGCGCGGTTAATGTGATGGCGGTGAAAACGGGTTTATGCATGATTATTCCTTATTCCGGTGTCCAGTTGATCAGCCGGTGTAATAGAGCATCCACTGCCAGCCATAGCAGAATGGTCAGCAGCACTAAAATAAACAGCGCCGCAAAGCAGACATCGGTTTGCATGCGCGCATTAGCATTGAGCATCACATAGCCCAGTCCTTCGGCAGAACCGACCCATTCGCCGATGATCGCGCCGATTGGCGCTACGGCCGCGGCCATGCGCAGGCCGGAACCCAGCGCCGGCAGGGCGGCCATCAGGCGAACATGTCGCAGCTGCGCCCCTGACGAGGCGCCCATCGTACGCGCCAGATCGAGGTAGTCGTGATTGACCCGCCGCAGGCCGTCAAAAAATGCCGACGTCACGGGGAAGAAAATCACCAGAACCGCCATCATCACTTTGGCGCTCATCCCGAAGCCAAACCACAGCACCAGCAGCGGGGCGAGGGCGAAAACCGGAATCGCCTGACTGGTCAGCACCAGCGGCATCAGCCAGCGCTGTAGGCGCGGCGAGATCATCATACACAGGGCCAACACCACGCCGAGCAGTACCCCGAGAGTCAGGCCGCTGAGGATCTCGCTCAAAGTAACCAGCGTGTGCCAGCTCAGCCAGCTGCGGTTGTTCCACAGGGCGGCGGCCACCGCCGATGGCGACGGCAGCAGGAACGCCGGAATGCCGCTGTTACTGAGCAGCCACCAAAACACCAGCAGGCCGCAGAACACCACGCCGCCGCGGAAAAGTTTCCCTCTCATCCGTTGGCCCTCATCAACTGTTGCAGTAGCGCGGCTTGTCCCCTCAGCAGCGCCGGATCGTCCGGCGCCCGCGGCGGTTTCCCCGTCAGATGATGGGAGTCATCAATGCCGCCGGGCGGCGGCGAGAGCACCAGCAGGCGATGGCTGAGCCGGCAGGCTTCCATCGGATCGTGGGTAATCAACACCACCGTACGCTGAGTCAGCAGTTCCGCTGCCAGCGTCTGGATACGCGTGCGGGTAAGGGTGTCCAGCGCCGAAAAAGGCTCATCCATTAACACGATCGGCCGATCTTCATACAGCGTGCGCGCCAGCGCCGCCCGCTGACGCATGCCGCCGGAGAGCGACGCCGGACGATCGTCGGCGCAGTGGCTGAGTCCCACCTGCTCTAATAACCTCGCAACCCGCTGCCGATCGACGCGCTCTCCGCGCAGGCGGGCGCCAAGCGCTACATTGTCGCGCACGCTTAGCCACGGATAGAGCAGGTCCTTTTGCCCCATCCAGGCCAGACGAGGGGCCAGCGGGCGACCGTCGCTGGCCTGAACCTGACCGTGAGTGGGGGCGGCCAGTCCGGCGATAATTCGCAGCAGGCTGGTTTTGCCGGCACCGCTGGCGCCCAGCAGCGAAATCCACTGTTCAGCGGGAATATCAAACGACAACTTGTCAAAAATGACCCGTGAGCCGAAGCGCAGACTTAATTCCCGCACCGCGATAGTCGGAGCCGTCACTGAGCGACCGCCGCGGCATTCAGTCCCATCTGCCAGAAGTTGGCTTCCAGACGGGTGGCGGTGGTGAAGATGGCACCCAGCTCTGCGATGCGCGATTCGGCGCCGCGCTGCTGCCAGACACGCTCCAGCAGGCCGATAGCCGCCGTGACACCGTCGAGATAGCCCGCATCGCCGTAGTTACGGATCCAGGAGGCATAGGGGTTGTCGGTGAGCCGGGTGGCCGGATTGTGGAGCAGTCCGAGGCCGATTTCCGCATAGCCAGCCACGCAGGGCATCAGCGCCACCAGCAGATCGAGCGCATCGCCGGAATGACCGATATCCAGCACGTAGCGGGTGTAGTTTACCGTCTCCGGCGCTTCGCTTTCGGCGGCCATTGTCGCTTCGTCCAGCCCCCAGCCCGCGCAATAGCCGACGTGCAGCGGCAGTTCGCCAAGAATCGCGTTCATTGAGGCGGCCGCGGCGCGCATCTCCGGGAGCGTGCGCAGTTTGCTGACCAGCAGGGCATAGCTACGGGCAAAGTGGATCAGGAACAGGTAGTCCTGAGTCAGATAGCGTCGGAAGGCGCGTTCGGGCAAGGTACCGTCGGCAAGCTGGCGGAGAAAAGGATGGGCAACGTACTGTTCCCAGTCGCCTCCCGCCTGCTGGCGCAGACGACCATAAATACCCTGGGTAAAGATCGGCAGAATCACAGGACCTCCTGATTACGGGGGAGATCCGGGTGTGCGGAAGTATGAACAGGCAATGGCGGTAAACTGGCAAAATTGCCGACCCGTCCCTTCGCTGGCATGACCCAGATCAGGTTCAAAGGGTTCGGCTTACGCCATCTCAGCCCTCACGGGACACCCCTCGGTTGCGCCATGTTATACGGCATTCACTTTTTGATTACAATCCCGGCCGCGGGCGAATTGGTATCTGAATATGTGACACCGTCACTTACCATGATGGCTAAAAACTCAGCGCCAGCATATTTTCGCCGTAGACCATTGGCTTTCTATGCGTTTTTAACTGGCTAATTTGTCCAGAATTAAAAAAAACCGCCGGCCGAAAATTGGTAGTTCATGGCACCATAGGATATATTTTCATTACCATGAAACCCATTATTCTTCAGCCACATGGGCATTCAGAACCCATCACGGCGCCGGAGAGTGCATGAAGTTTTCGCTACCGACCTTATTGCTGGCGCTCATCGTGCCACTTTCCCTTCCCGCCGTTGGCGCCGATCTGTTCGATCCCGAAGATGGCATGCTGGATATGAGCCGCTATCTCCAGGATAACCAGTACGGGTTTCTTCCGGTGCCTGTGGTGATAACCGAGCCGGCGGTGGGCTACGGCGGGGGGCTGTTTGGTCTCTTTTTGCACGGTAAAGGGACGCGGGATGGCGATCATTTTATTCCGCCGCCGATCACCGCTTTTGGCGGCGGTGGAACGCAGAACGGGACCTGGTTTATCGGCGGCGGCCACCGGCATACCTGGAATAATGACCGTATCCGCTATCTGCTGCTGCTGGGCTACGCCAATATTAAACTGGATATCTATTCCGACGGATTGACCAGTTTTAACAAAAATACCGCTATCCATTCGCAGACCCGCGGCTATGGCGGTCTGCAAAAACTGCTGTTTCGCGTAGGCGACACGCCGGTATTTGTCGGGGCCTCTCAGGTGTATGCGAAAACCGACGTTTCCGCCGATAACCCGGTCGTTAATCGGGTATGGCAGCAGGTGCTGGGTCAGGAGAGTGCATCATCGGCGCTGGGCGTGGTGGCGGAATATGACACTACGGATAATTTTTTCTATCCTGAGAAGGGGTTATCGGTACAAAGCGAATATCGATTTTTCCGTTCATTGTTAGGTGGCGACTATCATTACGATCAGTTCTCTGTCGATGGGAAATACTATATCCCGCTCAGTCGCACGCTGACGCTCGCCGTGGCTGGCAACTATCAGTCGTTGACCCACCATGATAAGCGCCTGACGCCAATGGCTCGCCCTTATATCGAATTACGCGGGATTTCTCGTTACCGCTATCAGGGGGATTATGTCAGTACGGCGCAGACCCAGCTTGCCTGGGAATTTCAGCCGCGCTGGATCCTGCAAGGGTTCGTCGGTATCGGCAGCGCCGCTGACGAGGCCCATTCATTGTGGGAGCAAACCGAAGTGGCGTGGGGGACAGGGTTTCGCTACCTGATAGCGCGCCAGTATGGATTACATACGGGGATTGATATTGCCTTCAGCGAACATGAACAGGCGCTTTATTTTAATGTAGGTTCCGGACTTTAAGGTCAGATGAGAAAAAAATGAGATGGACTAAAACCGTACTTACGTTGTTGTTAACGTCGGGCACCGCCTGGGGGGCCAGCACGACCGACAGTTCCGGCAGCAGTAACGACAGCTATTTTCCGATTTGGGGTGATGAGGCAAGGGCGCGTGGATACTCCATTCCGCTGCCTTTCGGGGTCAATTTAAGCTATATGAACATTCGCCAGGATATCCTGGTCGACAGTATCTCTTTTTCCGGACTGAAGCTCGGGAACCACCCGATACCGAGCGATATGTTCGCTATCGATGCCGGACACACGCGACAAAAGAGCAAGACCGAGAACCTGCGTCTGGATATGTGGGTGTTTCCTTTCTTAAATATCTACGGCATCGCCGGGCATACCAGCGGATCGTCGTTATCAAAAGTCTCCGTTGACGCCGATCCCTCAAAATATACCGGGATCGACCGGATTATTGCCGGATCCGTGCATCGGCTCCATGAAAACGGACAGCTGCAGGATATTGATTTTGCGCTCGATTTTAAAGGCACCACCTGGGGAACCGGGTTTACCCTCGCCGGCGGCTATGGCAACTGGTTCGGCCTGATCGATACCAACTATACCCGTACCGACTTCGATATTCTTGACGGTAAAATCTCGGCCACCACCGTGTCGCCGCGCATTGGCTATCGCTTTAATTTGCAAGGTATCGCCGGCCCGTCAAACTTAAGTATCTGGGTGGGCAGTATGTACCAGAACGTACAGCAGGAGTTCAAAGGCAATCTCTCCGATCTGCATATGCCGCCGGAACTCCAGCCGCTTATTGCTGCGGTTAATAAAGACGATCAGGGCAAGTTTGACGTGAAGCAGCGGCTCTCTTCTCCGTGGAACATGCTGGTGGGCGCGCAATATGAAATTACGCAGAACTTTAACGTCTTAACCGAGTTTGGTTTTAACGAACGTAATAGCTTCTTTGTTGCCGGAGAATACCGTTTTTAACCTCGCAAAATGCCGCCTGCGAGCGTCCGTTTTATGTCCTGGAGACGATGTTAATGCGTAATGGCTTGTTATTTTTGCTGGCGGCCGCGTTCTCGGTGTGCGCGAAGGATCCGGTATTACCGGTCGTTCCCACTCCCCGGGTCAAACCGGTGGTCAGCCAGCTGGCGCCGCCGGAATCGCTTCGTCCGTGCTGTGCTTTTGGCTATGATCTGCATGTCAGAGCGATTGGGGTGCCGATCCCGGTCTATCAAATTGGTAATGTCCTGACGCTCGATACGTTGGGTAAGCATCGTTACAACGACAGCGCGCTGGGGGCGGTAAAAAATCTTGTCGGGCTGAGTGAAGAGGAAAACGGGCTGATCTATACCCGTCGCGGCGGGTTTATCGATATCGCCCACGTGCGCGATACGGCGGATAACACTTTTTATCTCTTCTCCCGCATTTACCCGAATCTTGGACAGGCGGGGCGCATTTTCTACAGCGAGGAGCTGGGCGTCAGACGGATCCAGCTCAATGCTTTTATGCCGCCGGCTTCCCTGTCCCGACGCTATGAGATTGCCGCCTGGCTCGCAGGCCGTCTGGCCTATGAACTTGCGCAATGGCATGAAATTGCGCAGTGGAATGGTTTCCAGTCAGTTCCCGGTTTTTCGGAGGAAATCTCCGCCTTTTCCCCGGAAGATCTCTATTCGAATCTGCTGGGGGCACGGCTGGCCATCAGCGTCATTTTGCACGGCCATGCCGGTTCGGTTGACGACTATAACCGGGCGATGGACGTCGCGCTGAAAAAGGTGTTGGTGAAGCTGATGGTGGCTCCGCGCAGTGAAACGGAAAGTATGTTTCGCAAGCTGGATGGCGACTGGTGGAACAGCCAGCGTCGGGTTCCGGATAAATTTCTGGTGCTCAAACGCAATTACGATATGAGCGACGATCGGCTTCCGACGCCGGTCCCGTTCGAGAGGACGACGCCCTGGCGGTTAACTCTGCCGCAGACGGTGGACGGCTTTTCGCTCGCAGAACTTGGTCAGTTGCAAATTCATCCGGGGCAGGACATGCAGATGCTGCCAGTGCCGGAGACCTTCTATACCCCCGGGCAGTTCCAGGGACTGGCCGATCGCGCCGAACGGGCGGATCAAACCCAGCTTGAGCGTATCGAGAAATAACTCAGGAACGGCGAGCGCCGGGGAGAATGCCCGGCTTCTGTCAGCGGCAGCGCCGTTTTGCTTTCCCGGTACACTTTCCATAATCAAAAAGGAACTATACTTCCGGCGTCTCCATCTCGTGTCTGAACTTTCGACGTCATTTCATTAGCTTATTAGCCTACGCCGTTGGGCCATATTGGCGATGAGCGCGTTGTTCAGAAGCGTGGTGCCTGTTCGCTGGAGGGCTGCATGTTATTAAAAGAGTTAATGATTTTTGATTTATTAAGCACCCCTGTTTGGGTGGTTCATCCTTTTAAAGAAGCAGTCGTCTATTGTAATCAGGCTTCCAGAACCCTCAGCGGAGCGATGTCGCTGGATGAAATGCGCAAAGGTACGCTCTCCAGCTGCCCGGAACGCAGCCTGCAGAATTATCTGTACTACTTCAAAAATATTGCTGAAGTATTCGAAGTGTGGACGATTCAAACCCCGGAAGGTCTGAGTCCGGTTTATTGTAAAACCACCCTGATTAAATCCGCAGAATATGACACATTAATTCTTTTTGAAGCGGCAAAGATCCTGCAGCAAAATGACTCGTTTAAGGCGCTCCCCGCGCACCCTTACAAACGGCGCAGCAATAGTTTCTTTTCGCGATTCTTTATGACCAGTTCTGCCCCGATGCTGTTGATTGACCCTGAACAGGACGGGCGAATTATTGATGCTAATATCGCCGCGCTGCGGTTTTATAACTATACGGCCGATGAGATGCGCACTCGCCATACCTGGCAAATCAATACTCTGGGAAGGGACGTGCTACCCGTGATGCGCAGCGTGGCAAGCTTACCCGGCGGCCACAAGCCGCTTAATTTTACCCATATTCTGTCCGATGGTTCTCTCCGCTACGTTCAGACCTATGCCGGACCGGTGGTGCTGAACCATATACGGTTGATGCTGTGTATTGTTCATGACATTACTGAAGAAGTGCATCTGAAGGAAGAACTTGAATTTGCCGCCACTCACGATCCTTTAACCGGATTACTTAACCGACGCGAGTTTTATCGTATTGTTGATTCTTCATTATTTCATTCAGGCGGTTTTTGCCTGCTGCTGGTGGATGTCGATAATTTTAAAGCGATTAATGATAGCTACGGACACCAAAAAGGCGATGAGGTGCTGCTGGCGATTTCCCGAATTCTTGAATCCGCTGCCAAAATTCAGGACAAGATCTATCGCTGGGGAGGGGAAGAATTTTTATTATTTCTCCCCGGCGCGTCAATCGCACCGGCGCTGGCGATGGCAGAAGCGATTCGCCACGCGGTCAGCTGTTATCATCTCCCCGAGCATGCCGGTACGGTGACGGTCAGTATCGGCGTCGCGGAACATCAAGAGGGTGAAGAGATCGATCAGCTGTTTAATCGCGTCGATAAAGCGCTGTATGCCGCGAAGAAAGAAGGGCGAAACCAGGTAAAACTTCATCTGGTCGAAAAATATTAAACACCTGGAGTACGAACGTATGCAATCCCCGGAACCTTCTCCCCCGGATAATCCGTGCGCTGAGGAGATCATCGATCTGTATGAGCGCCATGCCCGACGCTGGGCGGAACTGCGTTCAACCCACTTGTTTGAACAACCCTGGCTGGATACGTTTCTTGCGCGGGTGAGACCCGACGGTCATATTCTCGATATTGGCTGCGGTAACGGCACGCCTGTCGCCGCCTACTTTATCCGCCGGGGATATCGGGTGACCGGCATCGACGCCTCCCCGACGATGATTGCCCGCTGCCGCCGGGACTTTGCGCAACAACAGTGGATGGTGGCAGATATGCGCACCCTGGCGCTGGGGCAGCAGTTTGACGCGCTGCTGGCGTGGGACAGCTTCTTCCATCTGACCCGTGACGCCCAGCGCGCGATGTTTGCCCGCTTTGCGGCCCATGCCCGTCCGCACGCGCCGCTGATGTTCACCAGCGGGACCCACGATGGGGAAGCTATCGGGCGGTTTGAGGGGGACGAGCTCTATCATGCCAGCCTGGCGCCGGAAGCGTATCGCCTGCTGCTGGAAACCCACGGTTTTGAATTACTGAAGCATGTTGTCAACGACCCGTGCTGCGGCGGGCGCACGGTCTGGCTGGCGGTAAAAAACGCCTGAATCTGTGCCTTGCAACGATCGGCTGAGCGCGCGGACGACCAGGGGCCGGCAGAAAATACGTCAATCCGCGCGTTGGCTCGCCAGGAGGGATGCAAAACTATCGCTATACTGAATTATCATACCGATCCGCTGTTTTTCGTCAGGTCAGTATTTCATTGTCAGCCCAGGCTTTCGGGTAACCCTTTGATCTCCGGGTGAGGTTTCAAATAAGAAATGATGGTTTCTTTGCCACGTGCCTGCACTCTGTCTGCTGCCCTGTTGCTGGTCAGTCCGGCCTGTCTGGCTCTTGACGGTAGCCATTTAAAACAGCGCGCCGATGCCGTGCTGATGCTGATGAGCTACACCGTCGTCCCCGACGTCACCGCCAGCGACCTCAATATCGGCTCCGGCACCAATGAGAAAAATCAGCTGTCGATTACCCAGTTCGGCGGCGGGGCGACCCTGAGTAAACGTTATCCGATCTATTTAGAGGGAACGCTGGGCTACAGCCGCTACGATCCGCAGTTTGTCCTGAGCAACGGCGATGACAGCCGCACTATTCCGGCGAAGTGGAACAGCCTGACCGGGACCGGCGGCATCGGCTGGGACTTTAATCTGTATACCGATAAGTGGGGCGGTACGCTGGTCCTGCGGCCCATTTTTAACTTTATGCTGGGGACCATGGCCAGCGACGTGCGGATCGGCAGCCGGTTGATTGAGCATAAGCGGGATGCGGACTTTAAATTTCTTGACGGTGGACGGCTTAATGCATACGGGCTCGGTGGTTCGCTGATGCTGGATTACGAACTGTTCTCCAAAGAGCAGGATATCGATGTTGAACTGCGCTATTCCGGCATGAGCCTGCAAACCTTTGGCAGCACGCCGGAAGCCGTCAGCGGACAGTCCAGCGCCGAAAACCTGGGGCTGTATCTGCGTCGTCGGGCGCCCATTTCCGACTGGACGCTGTTGAAAAGCCCGGTGCGCTACGTGCTGGAAGGCGCGCATACCGAGTATCTGGGCGATCAGCGCGGGCAGCTTGGGTTTAACGGTCTTAGTTCGCTGGGAGTTGGGCTGGAGCTCGACAGCAGCCAGTATCCCGTGTTCATCAGCCGCACGCGTCTCGTCGCCCGCTATATGTTCGGGGATAATACCCGGGGCTACGGCGTCGGTTTAGCAATGAGTTTTTAGTCGCGTTTGTTCTGACTGCGCATCGAACTGTGCAACTTGCCGCTTTTTTTTTATTTTTTTAGCAATATTCCCGCCGCTCATTCGTCTACCTCAGCACAAGGTTACTTTTCACTACGTTAATGAGGTCACACTGATGAGAGATTTTGGAATGCACGGCTATGCGCGCGATCGCCGGTTTGGTCATCATCGAATGGCTAAACCGCTGATTATCGGCGTGGTGCTGATCGCGATTCTTGGGCTGCTGGTGATGTCGCTGTGGAATGCGCTGCTGCCGGCCATTCTTGGCGTCAAGAGTATCGGTTTCTGGCAGGCGTTAGGTATTCTGGCACTGTCGCGCATTCTGTTTGGCGGTCTGGGCTTTCGCCCCGGCATGTTCGGGATGCGTCGCCGGATGCACGAACGCTGGATGAAGATGAGCCCGGAACAGCGCGAAGAGTTTATTCAGCGCTTCCACCATCGCGCTTCTCGCGACCCGCGCGGGCATTGCGGCTGGCACGAACGCCGGGAGGAGAAAACCCCGCCGCAGAACGACGCGGTCAAAACGACGCCAGACGAGTGAGTCAGATGAAAACAGGGCCAGGCGGGGAGTCGCTGTTGCTATCGGCAATCAACGCCTGCCGCTCACGGCTGAGCGCGTTTATCCGCGGTCGGACGCCGGTGCGCGATGATGCGGATGATATCCTGCAGGAAGTCACCTGTCAGCTGATGACCGTGGAACAGCCGGTGGAGAACGTGGCGGCCTGGCTGTTTCGTGCGGCACGTAACGAGATGACCGACCGGGCGCGTAAAAAGCGTGAGCTGCCCTTGGCGGGCTATGTGAGCCCGGACGACAGTCTGCCGGAGGATGAGCTCTCAGAGACGCTGTTTGGCGTACCTCAAACGCCGGAAGAGGAGTATCTGAAAGCGCTGCTCTGGGAGGCGCTGAATCAGGCGCTGTCCGAACTGCCGACCGCCCAGCGCGAAGTCTTTGAGAAGACCGAACTGCAAGGCTACAGCTACAAGGAGCTGGCTGAAGAGTGCGGGGCCAGCGAGCAGGCGCTGCTCTCGCGCAAACATAAAGCCGTTCTCTATCTTCGTTCGCGTCTGCGGACCTTCTACGATGAGCTGGTCGACGGCTAAGCCCGCCGTCCGGTTCCGCGCTTTCCTCTCATGCAGCTCGTCTGACTAAGCCCAAAACACCCAAAATATCCCCATAAGGGGATATTTTTATGTTTATCCTTTAGTGGGGATAAATGGCGGACAGCGGCGAGCAATCCGGTTGACATTATCCCTGACAGGGTATAAACAGTGTTTTATCCGCAGAAGAGGATAAGGAAACCCGATGAGCCCTTCACCAACGATATACAGCCCGGTTCAGCTGGCAAACTATCTCAAGCTGGTGCGCCAGAAAAACCAGTGGACGCAGAGCGAGCTGGCTCAGCGTATGGGGATTAAACAGGCCACCGTCTCTAACTTTGAAAATCATCCCGAGAAAACGACGTTAACCACGGTGTTTAAAATTTTACAGTCACTGGAACTGTCGATGGCGATTTGCGAAAAAAATGCGCCGGATACCGACGATAACCGTGATAACCCGCGGGATCTGGAGTGGTAATGGCGACTCTCGTGACATGGATGAACAATGAGCGGGTCGGCGAGCTAATCAAGCAGGCGAACGGCGCACATCTCTTTCGCTATGAAGAGGCGTGGATGCGCAATCCGCGCGCCAGACCGCTCTCACTGTCGCTTCCGCTGCAGTACGGTAACATCACCGACGAGGCGGTATTTAACTACTTTGACAATCTGCTGCCGGACAGTCCGCGGGTACGGGACCGCATTGTTAAGCGCTATCAGGCGCGTTCAAAGCAGCCGTTTGATCTGCTGGCCGAGATCGGACGGGACAGCGTCGGGGCGGTAACGTTACTCCCGCCGGGAGAAAATGCGCCCCGCGGTGCGTTGAGCTGGGAGCCGCTGGATAACCACGCTCTGGATGCGTTACTGACGGCCTACCAGTCGGATATACCGCTCGGAATGGTCAACGAACACGATGATTTCAGGATCTCGGTGGCCGGGGCCCAGGAGAAAACCGCGCTGCTGAAAATCGGCGAGCAGTGGTGTATCCCGACGGGTACCACGCCGACCACCCACATCATTAAACTGCCTATCGGCGAGATCAAACAGCCGGATGCGGTGCTGGATCTCAGCGAAAGCGTCGATAACGAATATTTGTGTCTGGCGCTGGCCCGGGCGCTGGGTTTTGCCGTTCCGCCCGCCAGCATTATCCAGACAGCCAGTATCAGGGCGCTGGCGGTGGAGCGTTTCGACCGTCGCTGGGCGCAGGAGAAAACGGTGCTGCTGCGTTTGCCGCAGGAAGATCTGTGTCAGGCCTTCGGCATTCCGTCATCGATTAAGTATGAGTCCGACGGCGGGCCGGGCATTCGGGCAATTATGGCTTTTCTGGTTGGCTCCAGCGAGGCACTCGAGGATCGCTATAACTTTATGAAGTTTATGGTTTTCCAGTGGCTGATTGGCGCAACCGATGGCCACGCCAAAAACTTCTCGATATTCCTCCAGCCGGGCGGCAGCTACCGCTTAACCCCGTTCTACGACATTATCTCCGCGTTTCCGCTGCTTGGCGGAAAGGGACTGCACCTGAGCGATCTCAAGCTGTCGATGAGTCTGAAGGCCAGTAAAGGACGTAAAACGGAGATCCAGACGCTCTATCCGCGTCACTTTCTCGCTACGGCTAAAGAGGTAGGGTTTGCCCAGCAGCAGATGCTGGAGATTCTGCGCTATTTTGTCGATAACGTTCCCCGCGCGGTTGAGGCGGTAAAGGGGACTTTACCGCCTGACTTTTCACAACCGGTATATGAGGCGATCACCGATCGCTTACTGTGGGTCCATTCACGCTTGCAGAACGCAATGGCGGCGTCTCCGTCGGGCTGAGCGAGGGCCCGACGCGACTTCCCCAGCGGCTTTTCAGGTAGTTCACCGCCTGCCGGGTCTGCGGCTGGTTGAGATAGTTCTCGCGAAACAGGATCGTCCCCTGGATTTGCGGCATCGATTCGTTCAAATCCAGCTGTTTCTTCAGCTCCGGAACGCCGCCGTTGACCATCCAGTCGGGCTCATTTTTCGACGGCTCGCCAATTTTATACAGCGCCACGCCGATATACAGCCGGGTACCGGTCGGTTTCACCACGTCGGCCCACCATTTAGCAAGCACATCATAGCGGGCCGCATCACGGGCAAAGGGCCAGTACAGCTGAGGGGCGATGTAGTCAAGGAGCCCCTGCTGAACCCAGCTGCGGGTATCGGCGTAAGACTCATCATAGGCGGCCGCGCCGCGGGTGTCGGATCCTGCCGGATCGTGTGACCGGTTACGCCAGACGCCCGCAGGACTGACGCCGAACTCAACATCGGGATTAAGCTGCTTGATGGTGCGTGACACCTGGGCAATCAGCTGCTGGGTATTGTGTCGCCGCCAGTCCGCCTTTGAGGCATATCCTTGCCCATATTTCCGGTAGGTCTGGGTGTCGTTCAGCGCGGAACCCGGCGATTCGGTGTAGAAGTAATCGTCAAACTGCACGCCGTCAACCGGGTAGTGTTCCACCACTTCGGCAACGATGCTGGTTATCCAGTCGCGGACTTCCGGAATCCCCGGGTCGAGGACAAAGCGGTCGCCGGCGGTACGGATCCAGTCGCGATGCAGCACGAAGACGCTGGAGGGGATCTGCGACAGGGTTCCGTTGAGTTCGCTGACGGTTTTTGGCCGGGTGTTCACAGAGACGCGATAGGGGTTAAACCAGGCATGGACCCGCATACCGCGTTTGTGGGCTTCATCGAGCATAAACTGGAGCGGATCGTAGCCCGGATCCTGGCCGATGTGGCCGGTCAGCATATCGGACCACGGCAAAATTTTTGACGGCCACAGCGCGGTGCCATCCGGCTTGACCTGGAAGAAGACGGTATTGATGCCGAGGCTTTGCAGTTTATCCAGTTTATCGGTCAACGCTTTCTGCTGCTGACGGATCCGAACCGCAGGGTCGCCAGTCGTCACCGAGTCGACAGGCGGCCAGTCAAGGCGAGATACCGTTGTCAGCCAGACGCCGCGTACCGGTTCATGGGTTTTGGGTAAATGGGGCTGTTTCAGCGCCGGAGGAAGCGGAGTCACCAGAGAGGCGGGCGGTTTACCGGAACAGCTCACCAACAACAGCGCGGCGGCCACGGCCGCGGCGGACAGGGTGACTTTAGCGAAAACAGGGACGCTACGAGAGCAGAAAATCATATTCGTCATCGTTATAGGCCGTTGCGTGAAGATGCATTCTCCTACGATTCGGATTCAAGTCAATCAGTGTGTGTATTCTCCCCGCGTCTGACCTGTTGTTATGTGGGCTGGGCGGGCGCGGCGGCGAACGACGCCGCAACAGCGTCGGGTCGTTATCGCCGCCTTTTGCCGTCAGATGAGGTCAGCCGGCACGATGGAAATCATAAGAGTGGGCTATGCGTCCATAGCGCGGAATCCCTGTTAACGCGCCGCTTCTCGCGCGTCTTGTTATATTGTTCACAATACCGCAACAAAATTATTCACTCTCATGATCATTTTCGCACTTTTGCACCAGGGCAGTGCGCAACGAGTGAAAAGAGCAACTATGTTTAGCTCGCTGGTCGATATGGACGCCGCAGTTCCCGACTCGCCACGTGATGGCAACAGACCTCCTGACTCGTACTGAAATGCACGTCAGCCGGAGGCGGTAACGTTGTTATCACGCGTTATTGCCATCCATCACTAAGCGATCTGACGCGCCATTTCTCCCTGGCGGGATTTTTGCTTCTTCCACCCCGGCCGTGACGGCACATTGTCAGCCTTCGGCAAACCAAACAGTAATTGATATTTTCCGCGCCGTAACAGGGCGCAAGGCTATAAATCGCTGAGGAATATCGAATGTCTCTGAAACTTAAAAAGTTGACTCTTCATTTTGCGATTGCGGGTTGTATGAGCGTGGCATTTTACGCACAGGCGGATGTGAAGATTGGTGTTGCCGGACCGTTTACCGGGCCGAATGCGACTTATGGCGCCCAGTACTGGAAAGGGGCCTCGCAGGCGGCGGCGGATATTAATGCGGCGGGAGGAATCAAAGGCGAAAAAATTGTGCTGGTTCAGGGGGACGATGCCTGCGAACCCAAACAGGCTGTCGCGGTGGCGAACCGTCTGGTCGATGAGTCCGGTGTCTCTGCCGTGGTGGGGCATTTCTGTTCGTCATCCACCATGCCGGCCTCCGAAGTCTATGATGAGGCCGGTATTCTGACGATCACCCCGGGCTCGACGAACCCGCAAATCACCGAACGCGGTATGAAAGATATGTTCCGCATGTGCGGTCGTGACGACCAGCAGGGGGCTATTGCGGCGAACTATATGCTGGATGTGCTGAAGGCGAAAAAAATCGCCGTGATCCACGATAAAGATACCTATGGCCAGGGGCTGGCGGATGCCACCCGCGCCGCGCTGGCGAAACGCGGGACGAAAGAGGTGCTGTACGAGGGGCTGTCCCGGGGCGAGAAGGACTTCAACGCGCTGGTGACCAAAATTGGTGCGCTGAAGCCTGATGTGGTCTATTTCGGCGGCTGCCATCCGGAAGCCGGCCCGCTGGTTCGTCAGATGAGAGAACAGGGGGTACAGGCGAAATTCTTCTCCGGCGATTGTATTGTGACGGAAGAGCTGGTGACCGCTGCCGGCGGCCCGCAGTTCACTGACGGCGTGCTGATGACCTTCGGTCAGGATCCGCGCACCATTGCGGAAGGGAAAGCCGTGATTGAAAAATTCCGCGCCAGCGGTTTCGAACCGGAAGGCTATACCCTGTATGCCTACGCGTCGATCCAGGCGATCGCCGCAGCCTATAATGCCGTTGGAGCCGATAACACCAAAGCCAGCGAATGGCTGAAAAACCACAGCGTCGATACCGTGATGGGCAAAAAAGCCTGGGATGGCAAGGGCGATCTGAAGGTATCCGATTACGTGGTTTATAAGTGGGATGATAAAGGCAAATATCACCAGCTTTAACCGCCAGAACTTTCCGCCCCTTCGCAAGGGGCTATTCGCGAAAAGGCAGCGGCGGTGCGCCAGGCTGTTCGCTGCCCGTTTACCGGCAGGATGGTGTCTATGGAAGCGTTCTTTCTACAACAATTGATCAATGGGCTGACGCTGGGCGCCGTATATGGATTAATCGCCATCGGCTATACCATGGTGTACGGCATCATCGGCATGATTAACTTCGCGCACGGCGAGGTGTATATGATTTCGGCCTATCTGTGCGCTATCGGGCTGGCGCTGCTCTCCGGTTTTGGGATTCACTCTTTTCCTTTGCTGATCTTCGGCACGCTGGTCTTCACCATTGTGGTGACCGGCGTCTACGGCTGGACTATCGAACGTATCGCCTACCGGCCGTTGCGCAACTCCACCCGCCTGGCGCCGCTGATTTCGGCTATCGGTATGTCGCTTATCCTGCAGAACTACGTACAAATCAGCCAGGGGCCCAATCAACAGGGGATCCCGACGCTGCTCTCCGGCGTCCTGCGTTTTGAGGTTGGCGACGGCATCGTGCAAATCACCTGGACCAAAATATTTATCCTTGTCGCCGCGCTGGTGGGCATGATCGTCCTGACCTGGATCATTCAGCATACCCGGCTCGGGCGCATCTGCCGGGCGACGCAGCAGGATCGGCGAATGGCCGCAATCCTTGGAATTAATACCGATCGGGTGATCTCGCTGGTTTTCGTCATTGGCGCGGCGATGGCCGGTCTGGCTGGCGTGCTGGTGACCATGAACTACGGCACCTTTGATTTCTATATCGGTTTTATCATCGGCATCAAAGCTTTTACTGCCGCCGTGCTGGGGGGGATCGGCTCGCTACCCGGCGCGATGCTCGGCGGTTTACTGCTGGGGGTGGCCGAAGCGCAGTTCGCCGGGCTGGTGAACTCGGATTACAAAGATGTTTTTTCCTTCGCGCTGCTGGTGGCGATCCTTATTTTCCGCCCGCAAGGGCTGTTGGGTCGCCCGATGGTTGCTAAGGTTTAAGGGGTCAAACATGGCTGAAGTGTCCCGTAAGCCAGGGCTGTCGATCAGGCGCTGCCTGATCGACAGCATCCTGGCCGGATTGTGCGCGCTGATTGTATTTGGCCCGATCGTGGGCATTGTGCTTAAAGGTTACAGTTACAATCTGTCAACCCAGCGGGTGTTGATACTGGTTGGCATCGTGATGATTGGGCGACTGCTGCTCAGTCTGCTGCTGCAAAGTCGCAGCGGTCGCCAGTTTCTCGCCCGTTTTGAAGGAACGAATGATGGCGTATACGTGAGACCCGCCGGTTATCGTTCGCGGCTGCGCTGGGTGATTCCGCTGCTGGCGCTCCTCGCAATCCTGTTCCCGATCGTCGCCACGAAATATCTGCTGACGGTCGCCATTCTCGGGCTGATTTATGTCCTGCTGGGACTGGGGCTGAATATTGTAGTCGGTCTGGCGGGCCTGCTCGATCTGGGCTATGTGGCCTTTTATGCTATTGGTGCCTACGGGCTGGCGTTGGGTTATCAGTATCTGGGGCTGGGATTCTGGGCAATGCTGCCGGCAGGTGCCATTATGGCGGCGTTGGCCGGTGCGCTGCTGGGATTTCCGGTGCTGCGAATGCATGGCGATTATCTGGCGATTGTCACCCTCGGGTTTGGCGAAATTATCCGCCTGGTGCTGAATAACTGGGTCAGTTTTACCGGCGGACCGAATGGGGTTTCCGTCCCGGCGCCGACGCTGTTCGGCCTCGAGTTTGGCCGGCGGGCCAAAGACGGCGGGGTGCCCATCCACGAGTTTCTGCACATCAGCTATAACCCCAACCTCAAATTTATCTTTATCTACGCCGTGCTTTGTCTGGTGGTCCTGCTGGTGCTGTTTATTAAGCACCGGCTGACGCGAATGCCTATCGGGCGCGCGTGGGAGGCGCTGCGTGAAGATGAGATAGCCTGCAGGGCTATGGGGCTCAACCATGTGCTGGTGAAGCTCTCGGCGTTTATGCTGGGAGCCTCCACGGCAGGAATTGCCGGGGTCTTTTTTGCCACCTATCAAGGGTTTGTTAACCCGACCTCGTTTACCTTTTTTGAGTCGGCGTTGATTCTGGCCATCGTGGTGTTGGGCGGAATGGGCTCGACGCTGGGCGTGGTGCTGGCCGCGTTTGTCCTGACGGTGGCCCCGGAACTGCTCAGGGGGTTCGACGAATATCGGGTGCTGCTGTTTGGCGTATTAATGGTGCTGATGATGATCTGGCGGCCGCGTGGGCTGGTGCGTACCAGTCGTACGGGGGTAGCGGTACGGAAGGGAGTGGCGCCATGAATGACACTATTTTGCAGGTTGAGCATCTGATGATGCATTTTGGCGGCATTAAAGCGCTCAATGATGTCAATCTTGAGGTCAAAAGAGGGTCAATTACCGCGCTGATTGGCCCTAATGGCGCGGGGAAAACCACGGTATTTAACTGTCTGACCGGGTTTTATCGTGCAACCGGCGGGGCGATCAGGCTAGATGCCCGTTCGCGGATCACCGACGTGATTCAGGTTCTGGGACAGAAGCTTCATCCGACGGATTTTCTTCATCCAGCCGCGCTGGGATCGCGGCTGTATTACAAAATGTTCGGTGGGACGCATCTGGTTAACCGGGCGGGGCTGGCACGAACCTTTCAGAATATCCGGCTGTTTCGTGAGATGTCGGTAATTGAAAATCTGCTGGTGGCCCAGCACATGCAGGTAAACCGTAATTTACTCGCCGGGATCTTAAATACCCGCGGGTATCGAAATGCCGAAAACCGGGCGCTGGATCGGGCCTTTTACTGGCTGGAGGTGGTCGGGATGGCGGATTGCGCTAACCTGCTGGCGGGAACGCTCTCCTACGGGCAGCAGCGGCGGCTGGAGATTGCCCGCGCGATGTGTACCGGGCCAGAGATGATCTGTCTGGATGAGCCGGCGGCGGGGCTGAATCCCGTGGAGACTCAGGCGCTGAGCAAGATTATCCGCTTCCTGCGCCAGTATCACGGCGTGACGGTACTCTTGATTGAACACGATATGGGAATGGTGATGGAGATTTCCGATCACGTGATCGTGCTCGATCATGGCGACGTGATCGCCCGCGGCGAACCGAAGGAGATTCAGTCGAATACCAGCGTGATCGCGGCCTATCTCGGAACGGATGAAGAGGAGCTTGCCGAATGAGCCAACCGTTGCTTGAATTTCGTCAGGTTGATGTGTTCTATGGTCAAATCCAGGCGTTGAAACAGGTCTCCTTAACGGTTAATGAAGGGGAGACGGTGGCGCTAATCGGCGCCAACGGCGCCGGGAAGTCCACGCTGTTAATGTCCATTTTTGGCCAGCCACGCATCGCTGCAGGAGAAATTCGCTATCGCGGCGAGGATATCAGCCGACGATCTACCCATTTTATTGCCAGTAACGGTATTGCCCAGGCGCCGGAAGGGCGGCGAATTTTTGCCGATATGACGGTGGAGGAAAACCTGCTGATGGGGACAATTCCCGTAGGCAGCCGCTATCAGAATGAGGACAAAGCGCGAATGTATCAGCTTTTTCCGCGTCTTGAAGAGCGACGGGCGCAACGCGCCATGACGTTATCGGGGGGCGAACAGCAGATGCTGGCCATTGCCCGGGCATTGATGAGCCGGCCAAAACTGTTACTGCTGGATGAGCCCAGCCTTGGACTGGCGCCGCTGGTGGTCAAACAGATATTCCAGATCCTGCGGGAGCTGACGCAGCAGGGCATGACGCTGTTTCTGGTGGAACAAAATGCGCATCATGCGCTGAAGTTGTCCGATCGCGCCTACGTCATGGTGAATGGTCAGATTCAATTAACCGGAACGGGCAGGGAATTGTTGAATAACCCGGAGGTGAGAAATGCCTATCTCGGCGTCACCTGATAAGTGACAGTGTCACCATTTAAACATAAAAAAGCAGCGATATCCTGTCCGCCGGCGATTTCCCGCCGGCGTTTGTTTTTCTCGCCAGGGCAAGCCACTGATTTCTGCAGGATAAAGACGATAAACGTGCTGGCCTTTGTTCCGCGGATACGGGCATACTGAATGAACTTTACCCGGTTAGCACGCTACCGACGTCACCTGAACGGACGGATCGCTGCCCGGGACGCTATGCAGGTGCGAAATTAACGCAGGAGAAATGGAATGAACTTACCGGTTGTTGCCGTTATTGGGCTCGGCGCCATGGGGCATGCTTTTGCCAGCAATTTGTTAAAAAAAGGCTTTACCGTTCATGGCTGGAACCGTTCCCCTGAGCGGGGTGAAGATTTGATGGCCAGCGGATTAATCCGTCACGCGACGCCGCAACAGGCCGCGGCGTCGGCGGAGGTGATTCTGTCGGTACTGACCGATGGTGAGGCGACTCTGAATGCGATCCGCGAAATGGCTCCGGTTTGCCAGCCAGATACCGTTTTCTGCCAGATGGGGACGATTGGCGTGGAAGAAACACAGGAGGCCGTTGGCCTGCTGGCGTCGCTTCGTCCATCGATGGTCTATCTTGATGCTCCGGTGTCGGGAACCAAAAAACCGGCGGAAAATGCGCAAATTCTGGTGCTTGCCAGCGGGGATCGTCAGCGAGGCGCAAAGGCCGAGAGCGTCTTTGCCGCGATTGCGCGCGGCACACAATGGTTTGGTGATGCCGGCAACAGCCAGAAAATGAAGCTGGTACTGAACGCCTGGCTGATCACCATGATGGAAGGCGTGGCAGAAAGTACGCTACTGGCGGCGAAATTAGGTTTTACGCCAGAAGCGTTCTGGGGCGCGCTTGACGGTGGCCCGCTGGCGGCACCGTATGTGAAAGCCAAGCTGGAGATGATCGCGGCGAATGATTTTACTCCGCAGATGCAGCTCAGCCATGCGCTGAAAGATGCCCGGCTGGCGCTCGAAGCGGCGGAAGATACGCAGCTGCCGATTCTGGCCACCATCGCCGACTGTTGGGATGACGCCGCCGATGAGGGATATGCCGATCGAGACCTGGCATCGGTGTATGCCTGGCTGGCGGGACGGCCGACAACCGAGTAATAATGCCAAAAGAGCAGGGAGCCTACGTGAATTCTTGTGCATAATCGTACTGCGAAACATACAGAATTCACGTAGCGCACGCATTTTCCATTAAATCTTTATAAATCATAAGGTAATGCGCGGAATATTCCAGTTTTTGGGGATCGCTACGCCGACATCAGCGATATTCGCTGTAGTTGTGCCTGGGCGTGGAATATTACGTTTGTGTTCTGAGCACCATTGCTGCGCTGTACCTGCAGGGTTTTGTGTTATTAAGCCAGACGAGGCTGACTGTTTGACAATGCTTAACACCTTACTTTTTAAAGCGATCGTGATTTTAATTTTCGTTATGTTGTGTTGGGACTTTTTAAGAAAAAGAGTGAATACAAAAGTCGCAGAACCTGAAGACAAAATTGCCGCAGCCAACGCCAGAGAGCGCCATCAATGGTGCTATGCCAGGTGGGGATAGAATTTAATACAGCTCGTGTGCTGCCTGTATTTCATTTTTTCCGCTATTCGTTTCATTTTGAGTTAGCGACAAGCTGCCGGACCAGTGGTTTGACTGGGTCACTGGCGTTCGGGACACCGGGAATTGCCTGCACTGACGAGAAAACTGGAATGCGCCGGAGCCGGATTAACGCAGTGTCCGACAACGTGATGACTCAGTCAGGCCGTATTCAGCCAGACAGGACTGAGATAGTGCCCAATTCATCAGCTGGCAACTGAGGGTGAGCCGAATGGGTATTTATCCACATCCACAGACATTTGTGATTATGGTAGCAATCTGCGGTGGTGATGCTGAGTTGATGAAGCAGCAACAAGCAGCACGCGGTATGAAGATAATGTATCCCGAGCTGATGTATGAAAAAGGGCAGGAACTCAAGGCGGGCATCTATTGATATCTGGCATAGCATCAGGGCCGTATAACGTCAGGGTTCCTTAAATGCAATTTAACATAATATACATTATGCGCACCAATGATGTAATGGCTCAATAGTAATGTCCGCCTGTGGCTCAATTCAGATGTCCGCGCTATGGTAAGCTTCACTGGTCCGTTTAAACTACCGGGAGGCATATCATGAGCGCAGAAAGCTCAGGAGTGTTTACTTTGAAAGAGATCAACCGGATCAAGATTATACAGGACGTCATTGAACGTCGCATCACAACGCGCCGTGCGGCCGAGCACCTCGGTATCAGCGACAGGCAATGCCGCAGACTTCTTGCCCGTTACCGTGAAGGCGGACCGCTTGGTATGGCCAGCAGACGATGTGGCATGCGTGGTAACCGCCAGTTGCCACCCGGGCTCGCAGATCAGGCTCTGGAACTGATCAAGACGCGTTATGCTGATTTCGGTCCGACTCTGGCGCGTGAAAAGCTCGAAGAACTCCACGGACTGTTTCTTGGCAAAGAAACTGTCCGGCGCATCATGGTGCGGGCTGGCTTATGGGTTCCCCGTAAACAACGTGCCGCAAGGATCCCTCAACCACGGTACCGGCGTCCGTGTACTGGTGAGCTGATACAAATAGATGGCTGTGATCACGACTGGTTTGAAGGCCGTGGCCCGGCCTGCACCGCGCTGGTCTATGTTGATGATGCAACCAGCAAACTGATGGAACTGTTGTTTGTTAAATCGGAGTCCACGTTTTCTTACTTCGAAGCCACGCGGCGCTATATCGATAAGCATGGTAAACCGCTGGCACTGTACAGCGATAAAGCCGGTGTTTTTCGTGTTAACAATAAACACGCCACAGGCGGAGACGGGCATACTCAGTTTGGGCGAGCCATGCATGAACTGAACATCCAGACTATCTGTGCAGAAACCAGTCCCGCCAAAGGGCGTGTAGAACGAGCTCACCTCACTTTACAGGATCGTCTGGTCAAAGAGCTGCGGTTACAGGGCATTTGTTCAATGGAGGCTGCAAATGACTTCGCTGAGGCCTATATGGCTGACTATAACCGCCGTTTTGGCAAAGTACCGCGACATGATTTTGACGTACACCGTGCTGTAGAACATGATGAGGACCTGGGGCTTATTTTCACTGTTCGTGAAAAACGTAAAGTCTCAAAATCGTTGACGATACAATATGATAAAATGTTGTACCTGATTGAAGACAGCGAACTGAGTCGCCGTGCAATAGGTAAATATATCGATGTGTATCACTATCCTGATGGCAGAAAAGAGCTGCGCCTGAACGGTACGCTACTTCCCTACTCTACCTACGACCGACTGTCAGAAATCGACCAGGGCGCGATTGTCGATAACAAGCGTCTTGGCCGAACCCTGGAGTTTATCAGTCTGGTGCAGAGCAAGCGGGATAACACGCGCTCTCAGTCAATTCCCGCTGGAGATGGCCCTTCCCGACGACGGCCAAAGCAGGAAGGGAAGAAATCCCAGCGCTCACTGGATAATGATGACATGCTCGAAGCACTCAAACAGCTTCAGTCACGTTCAGAGGACATTTTTGGTAAAAGAGCCCGCTGATGGTACTCACTGGCCGGACAGTGGTTGCTCACCAGTTGATATTGTCCGGCCAGACCCATGATGTATTATTCATTTCGTTCAGCATCTTTATGTCCTGCTTTTCACGGGCATACTTACCCCATAATGAATGAAAAGAACGAACAATACTGATTAACTGCTTTTTTCTTTGCTCCGGAGATAGGCTGATAAAATAGCAGCACCTGCTGTCAATATTATCCTCAATGAAATTAAAATCAGAGTCTGATGCATATTTTACTGTTAGCATAATATCATTCGACGTTGTTCTCTCAGACTCTGTTAATGCTGATTCTATCAGGTATTCAAAGGCATACATGACAGACAGCTGGTTTTTGTCTGTCTGAATATAACCCATTGAGTTTCTGAGTATTGAGGACTGTACCAGGACCAGAGGCCATAAAAGCTCAACACCATAAAGCTTATATGTATCATGTTGATCATACTGATGTTGCTCAACACGATGATTACCTTCCCGTGCTTTACGAATATCATAGGCAAGGGATAACATAAATCCGTCTTTAACTTTAATCAGTGGGCTTTCATCCACGATGTAATGAATGAGTTCATGTAATTCATTCAGGGCTTCTGAATCTCCCCACAGTATAAAACCTGCATTGTTCGGCGTTAACTCGTATCGAAGCATGGGCTCAATCATCCTGTTGTTTCAGTCGGAGGAAAGTCTATCAGTAAAGAGAATGAGAGATCAAAGTGGTCATTTTAATTGAGCTGGATAACGGACATTTCAATTGAGCCTTGACAAATGATGTGGTAGCAAAGCTGTAATGTCCTAAGCCGTAGATTCTTCACCATCGAGGGATTCCGATGCATTGTTCATGCAGCGGAGTTTTTCACTTTGGATGAAGTTAACCGACTCAAAATCATTCACGATGTTGTCGCCGGCGACTGACCACACAGATAGCCGCGCAGCGCCTTGGGTATCTTCGAGCGTCAGTGTCGCGACGTCTTCTTTCGCGTTACGCGAACACAGCTAACCGTCTCGGGGAAAAACCAGCAATAACCAGCTCCCGGCCGGTCTTGCCCGGTATGCACTCAACATAATCCGCGAACGCTATATCGACTTTGGGCCGACGCAGGCACCAAAGATGTGGTGAGCTGATTCTGAATGATGGTTGTGACCATCACTGGTTTGAGAACCTGTATGCGCTGGTCTACGTTGACGATGTGACAAGCCGGTTGATGCAACTTCGCTTTATAAAACCGGAATCGACATTCAGCCACGCGAGGCTGACTGTAAAAGCATGGTAAATCACTTACTTTTACAGCGTTCAACTGACGCTTCAGGATCGCTTTGTGAAAGAGCTTCGGCTAACGGGACTGCTCTTCCCTACTCCGCTTCTCAAAAATCGACCAATCCCGCTCTTATGGCCGCGTTTATCTCATTCTACGCCTGATATCAATTGCGCGGAGGTGGTTCTCTCCAGGCTGGACTATATGCACGAGAACTCCGTTCAGTCTGATTGTTGCGTGTTAGTCCAGTTGAGCCCAACCCGAAAAGACACGATCGCTAACCACTGGTAACTGATTTAGAAGAGAGAGCCTTGAAGTTATGCGCCTGTTAAGGCTAAACTGAAAGAATAACATGGGGTAAAGATAAGGAAATATTATGCTCAATGACATTATAAAAATAGCAATAGGGTTTGTATTTACTGGAATATTAGGCGCGACAATTTCATCAAAAATACAGAGGAAAAACTTTGTAAATCAAACAAAAATAAGCAAAACTGAAAAAGAGGTTGAAAAAATAAAAGAATTAGCAAAAAAAATAGAGATTTTGTCAGGCGCAAGAAATTATTCTGTCAGAGTATTATCATCAGCGATAAATCTCAGAGGTAAAGATAGCGAGAAACTCGATGAAATCAGAAAGGAATATAGAGAGACTGTAAAAGAATGGAATGTAAATATAACAACTATATACACTGAACTCTATAGCTATAATCTTTATAGTTACGCAATTGATTTAGAAAGAAATGTACATAACACATTTAGAAAAACTCATAAGCTAATCAACGATAGTATAAAAAATAACACTCCCGCGAGAGAGCTGGAAATTAGTGAATTAGCTGATAGAGTATTCAAGAACACAAGAAGCATATCATCAAACCTCATTAACGAAGGAGCATCAAGATGGACTAACACCATAAATGGCAATACTGAAAAACTTTGTTTGTATAATCTTGAACGTGCTAACTTATACACTTTAATAATCGCTCTTTTTCACCGCACCCCTAAATCTCTTCGCATAAAGCGCCCTGACCTTGATTGATTCAAACCATTTTTCACTTGGCTTCAATGGTTTAGGTCTTAGTAACATAGCTGCCAGACAGGCACTTTCATCATAATTTAATTCACCAACATTTTTATTAAAAAAAGACGCTGCCTTTTCAGCCCCAATTAATCTTGAACCAAAGAATGCATTTCTCAAATAACACATTATTATTTGTTTTTTTGAGAATTTAAAATTCAAAAGAATAGCCAGAATTACCTCGTAAAACTTTCGATAAAGAGTTAAATCTTTGAATCCGGTAATCGTTCTAACTAACTGCATATCAATAGTGCTGGCGCCACCATGTTTCTTCTTACAAGCGGCTTTAAATACCTCTCTAACAAAAGAAAAAAAGTCAAACCCACAATGCCTAAAAAAACGACGATCTTCAAGGGCCATAACAAAATAGCAAAGATCATTTAACTCATAATAGTCATCATATTCATTCATATATTCAGATATCGTTAAAAGATCTCGATTCAAATCAATCAGAATATTTCTGAAACGCCTGTAATGCCTTTGATTATATGGATACCCGGACATAAAAACCCCAGTAAAAAGCAAGATTAAGATAATCTACCTCATATAATTACCATAAAAAGCAAATAAAATCATCAACACTTAACTCAATAATCTAGTCACATGACTACTAAAGTTCAGGATCTCTATCTGGCCAAAGAGACCGTACGTAAGCTTATGACCCGGACGATTTATGGATCTCCAGTAACTGCACCTACTGCATGTGCATCATCCACGCCCTCGGTGCTGCATGTATCAGAGATCTCATTGGATATTAAATCTCCGATGTAGCATCTCGCACCTATGTTTCCGTGTCTCATCACTGTTATCGAATTTATCTAAAACTCCACTGTGCCGTAATGACAAATACTGACGGTATGATAATGCCAACATCCATCCCAAAATAAGATGTAAAATTATACTGGAACCCATGATAGATATAGGGAGAAAAACCGATTCCTGTCGCTTTCTTAAAATCATGGTATGAGCCATGATCGCCGCAATCACTGAAAGCATCAAAGAAAAACTCACCGACATAGCCATATATTCCCTTGAAAACCCAGCCATTATCCCACCCTACCCAATCCCTTCTTACGCCGGCAGCCAGGCATCTGTCATCAAAGCTGTTTTTCATTGTGCCGAGCACAAAACTATATTTTGAATCATCAGAGAATTTTCGCTCCACGGATATGAAGTTATTTTCAAAATTCTCAGTATACTGCCCGTGGTTATGGGTTAAATGATAAACATATGAGCCCGTATTGATTGAGTACAGGTTTATTTCATCCGCCGAACAATACCATGTAACCAAATACAAAATTCCGCACCACAACCATGTGGTATATCGTTTACGGCCATCCGGTTTATATCGCGCATTATCCATACATCCTCACCTTGACTAACGTACTGAAAATTATGACTGATTTTCTAATGAACCGCTGATTAAACAATTCAACTAAGCTTTGACAATATGCTAATTTAGCGCCAACGCTGACTCCGAAGCCGATAAGACCACCGCCGGATGAACGCCATTTCTCTACCACCGCGCTAAATTGCTACCCGCCGACCAATTTCCACCACCTGATCGCCCGGCAAACGATAGTAATTGGTAATGTGGGTGCTGTTTCTCACCATAAACGCAAAACAGTTACGCTGCCACGCGACCATGCCATGCCCCTCGAGCGCGATGATCGTCTCGTGTCCCAGATACCAGGTGATCTCTTCTGGAACAAACGGAACCGCCAGTCCAGGGACGCCATGAAGAAGCTGCGGAATATGCGGTTGCTCCATAAAGCCATAATGCGCAACGCCCTGCAGATAACCCGGTGCCCGCTCGGTAAGCACCAGTCGCTTCCCCGCGTCCACATAAGGGATGTTCTGTACTTCAATGGTCAATGAGATGACCTGCTGTTGCAGAGCGCGGTTACGCGCGACGTGCCAGCGCATAACCGGCGGCACGCCATTCTGACTACGGGTTAAAAACACCGCAGTACCCGGTACGCGAGGAATCTTCAGCCGGTTGATTTTCTTGAAGAACTCGTCAACATCCATCACTTTCTCATTAATCGCGCGTGACGTGGCCTTCACGCCGCGGTTCCAGATAATCATAACGCCGCAAACCACGGCTGCCAGCATAAGCGGGATATAGCCGCCCTCCATGACTTTGACCAGATTGGCAATCAGAAAACTGCTGTCGATCAGCAGAAAACTGATGGCAACCAGCGTACTGGCAAGCAGATTCCAGCCCCAGATTTGCCGCATAGCCATGAACAGCAGCCCGGAGGTCATCAGCATCGTCAACGACACTGCGATCCCATAGGCTGCGGCGAGGTTCTCTGATGATTTGAATGCAATCGCGAGACCGACGGTAACGATCATCAGCAGCCAGTTAATCGTGCCGATATAGATTTGCCCGTAGCTCTCCGCGGTGGTTTGTTTGATATGCAAGCGCGGAAACCAGCCAAGCTGAATCGCCTGTCGGGTCATTGAAAACGCCCCGGTAATAATGGCCTGACTGGCAATGATAGTGGCCAGGGTGGCCAGAATAACCAGTGGAATTTGCAGGAACGGTGGGCAAAGACGGAAGAAGATATTCTGTGAAATGTCCGCACCTGAAAGAATTATCGCTGACTGGCCCGCATAGTTGAGTAATAACGCCGGAAACGCCAGGCCAAACCAGGCCATCCAGATTGGTTTTCTACCGAAATGGCCCATATCCGCATAAAGGGCTTCGGCTCCGGTGACACACAGAAACACACCGCCTAATACCAGGAAGCTGCTGAACCCATTTGAGAGTAAAAAGGAGACACCGTAGGCCGGATTCATCGCCAGCAGCACTGCCGGATGCTGGACGATACCCGATATCCCCAGCGCAGCAATCGCCAGAAACCACAACGTCATCACCGGACCAAAGATTTTACCTATTTTGGCGGTGCCGAATGGTTGAATAGCGAATAAAGTAACCAGGATCACTACCGTGGCAGGTAATATAAAAGAGTGTGCGTCAGGAAAGATAATATTCAGCCCTTCAAGGGCTGAAAGCACGGAAATAGCGGGCGTAATTGCGCCATCTCCGTATATCAGCGCCGCACCAGTCAACGCAGAAAATGTCACCCACTTACTATCTTTACCTTTATGCACCAGCAATGACATCAGGGCCATGATTCCGCCCTCGCCATTATTATCCATACGCATGGCGAAGATGGCATATTTAACGGAAGTAACCAGAATAAGTGTCCAAATGATAAGTGATAATAAACCCAGAATGACATCGGGAGTGGGACTATCGCCGGATAACAGCAGTATCGTTTTTAGCGTATACAGTGGGCTGGTGCCAATATCACCAAAAACCACTCCCAGCGCTCCCCCTGCCAGCATGAGCTTTCCTGATGTCCTGTGGCTTGCTGAGTTATTATTAGCCATAATTCCCCGTCCATCTGGCCGTTTTATTGAATATTCAGGTTCTGATGTTGGGCGAGCTGCAACGTTAATTTCTCAATGCGCTCAGCCATTTGCCGCGTCAGGTCCGTTAATTCGGTATTTTGCTGCAATAAAATCATCAACTGTTCTGATTGCCGCTGTGCGAGCCCCTGCCTTTGGCTTATATCTTCCGCCAGCTCTTCACGGTGCTGTGCATCGGCTAACGCGTGCGCCCCGTCACGCTCAGCCTGTCGGGTTTGTGCCAGCAGGATCAGCGGCGCCGCGTAGGCCGCCTGTAAACTGAAGGCCAGATTAAGCAAAATAAAGGGATAAGGGTCAAACCGGGTCCATCCGATAATATTGATAAGGATCCAGACAACGACAATGACCGTTTGTGCCACCAAAAACGTTGGTGTACCAAAAAAACGTGCGAATGCTTCAGCTTTCAGGGCAAACCATTCATCACCAAACGTATGCGAGTAGCGGGATAAGGGTCGATGAAAGCGGAAAATATCCTTCTTATTCATAGGACACCTATAAGAGAAGCTGCGTTCCTGAAAGAGAAAAGCGTTTGTTCTGTATTAAGAATATAGCTAAAGGTACCGGGATCGGCCTGGCCATCCTTATGAAAGGACGTCGGTATTTTCAGGAAAACAGCGCGCCGTCAGGCGATCGGGATGGAACACGCTCTGGGCAAGCGGCGCCTCATTGGCCCTAAGACCAGATCGGATGGAATACGTGGCGGCGACAACAACGGTTCGGGACCCGCTTTGCAGATGATACAGCGGGTTCAGAACAGGGAGCACAGGGCTGCAGCGAGTACATCCCGTGAATTCCCTGCCCTTCACCAAGGGTGAGCGGGAAGTCTTACTTCCCGAACAGCAGCCGGGTATATTTTGTCGAAATCGCACCGCTGTGTTTACCATCCGCGCCATAATATCGGTCTTCACGGCACAGCTTTTCCTTAATATCGCAGAACGTGCCACCGGCAAAGGTAAACGAAGTCGGGTCAAACTGCCCCTGTGAACTCAGTCGTTTCGCCGCTTCTTTGCCCAGATATTTCGCAGTCATGGCCTGAGAAACGCCGTCTGTCGCCGTGGCGCAGATATACTTATCGCACAGGACGTGTGCTTCCGGCGAGTGAAGGGAAACAGGTTGTTTCGCCCAGACGGGAATGGCTGCCGTCGCCAGCAGCAATGACAATAGGCATGGTTTCATGTTGATATGCACTGAATAATCCCGTTAAATATTTTATGTGTGTTTCGGATAATGCGCATTGCTCACGCTAAGCAATGTCAGACTATTTGAATATATTGTCGCTGTCTACATCAGATAATTCTGCAAGTCGGCAAACGGGCGGCTTATCTGATATAACCCTGCTCACGCATTCTTATTACAGCTTCATCACTCAGGCAGACCATACCCGTCGTCAGTAATTCAAATCCGTGACGCTGATAAAATCCGGTTTTATCCGGCACCGAATAAATAAAAATTTTCCCGTAGGGTAACAGCACATCACATATTGTCTGCATTAACTGACGGCCATAGCCCAGCCCTTGATAACGCGGATCTACGGCCACATCGGCCAGATAGCTACACCAGGTGAGATCGCTTATCGCTCTGGCTACCGCAACCAGCTGGCCGTTGAGGAAACCAAACCAGCAGAACGTACTGTGGCGAAAGGCCTGTTCAAGCAACGATATATCGCGTTGCCCCAGCCCGGAAGCCGCGATAAGTTCTGCTATTGCCCGCCAGTCAACCGAGTTAAGCCCCTCTTTACCTTGCAGCATCATCATTGTGGCATCCTTTAAAACCGCAGATATTAGCGATCGTTTATAGCAGGGAACGGCTGAAATTTATATGTGCGCTCAATCTTCATGCGCCCGGTCAGGACAGGATGAACGCTTGTGGCGCCTATTCTGGATACAGAGTAATAAGACTCAGCTCTAAGCCGCGGAAAATCTACGTAGCATGGCGATTTAAATAAGCAGGTTCACCATATTTATCACGCATCCCCCTTCTCCTGCCGCCGATACCCTATCCGGATCTCCCTTCCCTGCGCTTTTCCATGCTAACGATATTGTTCCGATTCGATAGCCTCGCGGACCTGAAGCAGCGCCGCTCGTAAATGGGTGATATTCACCGAACTCCGGTGCGTTAAGGCTACGATAGACCAGGCCCGGGATGTTAACCTGCTGCAGCGGCGCCGGAATTAGCGCCAGCCCGAGGCCCGCCGCGGCAATCGCCAGCACGCTCAGAGTACTGCCAGAACGATGGGCAACATGGAACTGGCTGCCCAGCATTTGCCCCAGCACAAGGTAAAGCTGTTCATGATTATCGTGAGTATCATGCAGAACCAGAGGCTCTCCGGCGAGCATCTCCACCGTCAAACAGGCGTGAGCGGCCAGCGGATGATCGTCTGCCAGCGCGACCATCATCTTCCAGCGCCCCGCCTGATATACCGTGATGCCGGGTGAATGGGTGGTACTATTATCGGGTGTGTAGCCAACATCTATCTGCCCGGCAAGAATCGCCGCCACCTGCTGCTGCGGGCCGATCTCCTCAATCGTCACCTCCGCATCCGGGTAGCGTTTTCTGAACTGACGCAGATCGCTCATCATTTTACCGCTGAAGATTGCATTGCCGGCAAATCCGACCCTTACACGCCCCGTTTCGCCGCGAAGGGAGCGCGCCACGGCCAGACGGGTATGCTCGACCTGGTCTAACGTCCGCTGGGCCTCTGCTTGCAGCAGTTTCCCGGCATCGGTGAGCTCAACGCGGCGGCTGGTGCGAATAAACAGCGCCCCGCCCAATTCCGCTTCCAGCGCTTTGATCTGCATGCTGAGTGCGGGTTGAACAATATTCAGCCGTTCGGCCGCGCGTCCGAAGTGCCCTTCCTCCGCCACGGCCAGAAAATAGCGCAAATGACGTAACTCCATACACCCCCCATTCATCATTTAAAATGATTATTCAGTCAGATCTATCTATTTGAGTTTAACCCTGCCGTTCCGCAAACTGAAGGCCGTCAACTAACAGGAGCTGAAGCTATGAACAATCGCCAACAAGACCGCCAACAACTCAACGATCTGGTGAATGGCTGGATGCATCGCGACCTCGGTGAATGGGCCGCGCTACGTCAGCTGTTTCATCCTGATGGCACGATCGAAATTACGTGGTTTGAAGGGCTGGCGAGCGATTTTGTCGACGGTTCCATGCGGATGGGCGCATCTGACCTACGCACCAAACACCTCATCGGCACACCCGTGATCACCTTCAATGCCAGCGGGAACAAGGCTATTCTTGAGACCAACGCCATGATCATCGCTGAAAACGTCAAACTCAATCTGGGCTGTGAATGCCATAACCGGTTCTACGATCTGGCAGAAAAAAGAGACGGCGTGTGGAAATTGTTTCACCGGCAGAGCATTTACGATATGGGTACCTTTACCTTCCCGCTCGGTCCGGTTGAAATTGACCCGTCGGTAGCGCTGGCTTACCCCCGCGAATACGCGGCTTTGGCCTATCTTCTGCAACAGAGTGGTTTTCCGCTGGGACGGATTTTTGCTACCCGCGGCAGCGAACTGGAAGCGAAGATGAAAGCCGATGCGAAAAGCTGGCTGTTGGCCTAAGCACACAATCAACAATCCAGGTTCGATTTTTAGCACAAATCCGTGATATGTATAAAAAAGTATTTTTATAACCTCATTGATTTCTCGGCTTATCACCCTTGCTGCAGCCCGCCATTCGCCTCAGGCTTAAGCGGAGGCGGGATGGCACGCAAACCAGATGACGTAAGCCCCCTACTTCAACAATGCAAAGGATCTCAAGATGATGACGCAAAGGGAACGCCTCGCCAGTGGCTACCTGTACACCGATATGGATGAGGGGATGCCGGAAGAGCGGCTTCGGGGTAAGATGCTGGCGTATGAATTTAATCATACGTCCCCCGCAGAACCCGAGAAACGCGTGGCGTTGATCCGCCAGATGATGGGCCGCGTCGGGAATAACGTCTGGATTGAACCGCCGCTGCACGTGGCCTACGGCAGTCAAATTAGTATCGGCGATAACTTCTACGCAAATTTTAATCTGGTGGTTGTCGATGATGGCAAAGTGATTATCGGCAATAATGTCATGATTGCCCCTAACGTCACCATCTCGACGACCGGACACCCGATTGACCCCGCGGTTCGCATTACCGGTCAGCAGTTTTCACAGACCGTCACCCTGGAAGACAATGTCTGGATCGGCAGCGGCGCTATCATTAACCCTGGCGTGACCATTGGCCGTAACAGCGTGATAGGCGCCGGAAGCGTGGTAACAAAAGATATTCCCGCCAACGTGGTGGCCGCCGGCGTTCCCTGCCGGGTGCTCAGGCCGATCGGCGAACAGGATCGCCGGAACGCGCTGGCAGGTTTGCCGGTGATGGATGCGGAGTAAACCACTGGCAATCGTCGAGGCTTGATAACAGGAGCGAAAATGTCGCTTAATACGATGAGTGATGCCCGGGAAATTCTGCAATTCTGGTTTCATCAAATTCCGCCTGAACGCTGGTTTCGATCGGACGCGGGTTTTGATGAGCAGATTCGTCACCGTTTTTCTGATGTTCATCAGGCAGCCTTGCGCGGTGAGCTGGCCGAGTGGCGGGAGAGCAGCTCCGGTCGGCTGGCGGAAATCATCGTGCTCGATCAGTTTTCGCGCAATCTGTTTCGCAACAGCCCGCTTTCATTCGCTGCCGACGGTATGGCCCTGGCCCTGGCACAGGAATTGGTCAAACAACCTGACTTTGACCAACTTCCTGTTGAAAGACGCGATTTTGCCCTGCTGCCATTTATGCATTCGGAATCGCCGATAATTCATGCTGCTGCGCTCAGGCTCTATCAACGCTACGCGAGCACACGCTCACTCAGAGCAGAAACAGAGCACAAGCGGGTGATTGACCAGTTTGGCCGCTACCCGTATCGCAATCAGGCGCTCGGCAGAAGATCCACGCCGGAAGAGCGCCGCTGGCTTAATCAACAACGATAGCCCCGCCCGGACGACACACATTCATGGCGCTGGCGTTGTATGAACACTTACCCCACTGTATCCCCATCACGGCCATTCTGCGGTCTGAGTTTAACAAGCCAGATTATCGTTTTACAGGCAACCCATCTCGCTGGCTAAAGTCCCTTTCGTTGCTTTGATATGAGCCAAGACCTTCGCAGGCAGCGAGGACCAAATCGAGAGTTTTGGGTTTGTTTTACTCTCAATCAAGTCTACGGTGACCTGGTAATCGCAAAAATTAGCTGTTTTAGGCGTTGACTGATCCATCAGAAACGCTGCGTATTGTCCTTTATCAGGACTGACGCCAATAAAAATGATCTTCCAGTAGGCACTTGGAATTTCAACCGAAGGGTCCGCCGGTAAAGTGGCGATATGTCGTTCGAAAAGTGGTCCGGTGACTGAATAAACAGCCGTAACATCACTTCTGTTGGCCAGTTCTCGTTCTTTATCTTCTAACCTAACCCAGGCTCCCTGATTGAGGTCCGCCTTTTGTGGAGTAATATTCGACAGATAATTGAGTGATGGCCAGTCTGACGCCCCCCCTAACCCAGCCAACGGTGCCTGGTGTCCGCGGTCTACCTCAAGGAGCGTATTAGCATTTTGATAAGCATCCGGGGATAATGTATCAGCAGGTGGTAATGCGGGATCCCGCTTCCAGTCTCTCGGACGGCCGCTCGCCTGACTGGATTTTGTCATTTTATATGCCACCCAATTAGCAAACTTAGTATTGCTATTATTATTCAGGGTATAACTATCGCGAACTAATGTCTGATCACTGCCACCGCTTGGGCATCCAACTTCACAATTATCTGTTGTTACAGGAAATTGAGTCGAGGGTTGATAACTGGTAGTACAAGAAAATAATAAGAACACAAACCACAAGCATAAATATCTATAGTAAATACGCATCTTAACACCTCATAGCATTACGCTTGACCACGCCAATATTAAACGAAAGCGCTGCAATTTATTGCAGCGCTTTATTTAAAAAAACGTCATTCCAGACACAGGGCTTTTACTGTGCTGCCACTTTTAGCCGGCGTTTTCATATCATTCAACCACTGTTCCATGGTGGTTTTTTCTTGTTCCGCAAAAAGATCTTTAACCCGTTCCCAGCTCGCACGGGAGAGACTATATAACGCCTGTTGCAATGAGTATTCAGACTTAAAGGAGATCACGCCTTTGCTTTGGGTCGACGAAATCTCAAATGTGCTGGCATATAGCGTGAAAATCACCTGGTCGTCGCCAGTTTGCAAAATGTTTTGCGTAAAGTTTGATGATTTCTGATCCTGGTTTGCATAGCTTAGCGCGGCTTTTGCTAACGAGGTTACGGAAGATTTAATCTTAGACTGGTCGCTTTGTGTAAGACCATCAAAAGCATCGACAAATGAGTTGATGAGCTCATCTGCGTTATGGCTTTGTTGTTTAATATTTTTTGTCTCTGCGCTTAGTAAACTCAGACACGGAACGTTGGCCACGTTCTGAGTAAACCTGGTGAAATAGACTTTATTCCCGGTACCATCAGGATCCAGCGCGTTATAACCTGATTGCACGCGACAGAGGTTTACAATGGTTTGCAGGCCATCAAACATTGTTTGCGGGGCTGACGATGTTGCATTAACAAGTTTACTTGCGTGAATATTACCATCAATATAATCCTGCGTCGCAGCGGCTATCGCAGGGTTCATAACAAGTATATCTTGTGAGTTAAACAAGAATATATGATCATGATTTACCGGGCTGGTAATGTAGTTAAACCAGGTCTGTGTTCTGTCTTTAATATCTTCCGAACTCATAGTTTATCTCCGAACAATATTAAACAGATGCAATCACTGTACCATTGCGAAGAGCAAAGCAAGTGATTGCCTTGTGGTTGATTACCTATTAAAAGACGATGATTTAACATCAAACTGGCAGTGTAAAAGAGAAACGAAAACGTGCATTGCTGGTTGCAATGATGATTGCGCCAGAATATCTGGCGGGCTGCAAATTTGATGTTTTACTAGCTTATATTCTGTCCGAATTTTATCCATCAAATATTCCATGCAATCTTCAAAATTATATGTCGAGGTTGCTTTAATGAGCGAAAAACAACGCGATGATTATTATGAAAATAATGTATGGAGTGGACAATAAACATTTGCACAGATGCGGATGGATATCTTAAAATATGTGTTTATTCGATCATTAAAACTGTGTAATTTTATTTTTAAGGATAAAATTCTTTATTTAAACGAAACGACAGAAAACCAAATTTTCAGATGAAAAAAATGACACGTGCCGGCCACCGTCAGCTTGAGTGCGGGGAACAAAAAAATGCGCCCACAGGCGCACCGCTAACGCTTTGCAGATTGATTCTTCCCTGACCGTTGGTGTCACCCGGACACCGGCAAAGACCCTAATCATGGCGCTCGAGCAGCAGTAACCCGCTAGCGGTAAAGCGCCATTGAGCTCAAACACCGCCCCGCCGGCTTAGCGATAGTGGTGCTTGTCTAAGCCAAATTTCTTCATTCGCAGGTAGAGCTTTTTACGCGGGATCTGCAAATACTCTGAGACATCGTTGATCCGGCCCTGATGGATGTTCAGGGCCTCAATAATGATCTGCCGTTCATAATCCTCAACCCGCTGGTCTAGTTGCATCGGTTCTACCTGATGCAGCAGCGGATTGGGGATCTCGGCCAGCGGCATCACCCCGACGGCAAACAGCCTGGCGGCATTTGCCAGTTCGCGCACGTTGTTCGGCCAGTGGCGATTGACCAGCTTTTTAGCCAGCGCCGTCGGCAGTTCAGGTACCGGATGATTCAGCCGTAAGCAGGCCTGCTGTAGGTAGTGCAGAAACAGGGGCTCGATATCGTCGAGACGCTGTGCCAGCGGCGGGCAAAACTGCTGGGTCATGGCAAAACAGTAATAGAGATCGGGAACAACCAGGTTGTTGCCCACCAGGGTAATCAGCGGCTGAAGCCCCGTGGCAACCAGTCGACACGGCGGTTCATCCTGCGCTTGCTGATGGGCCAGTACCAGCTGCTGCGCCTGGCTCAGAAATTCGATATTACGCAGAACCAATGTGCCGCCCTGCGCCTGCTCACACCACGCCTGCAGCGGTGTCTCCTGGCCTTGCAGGATATCGCCGAAAATTATCGGCCGATCGCCGCGCGTGCTGAGGCGATGCAGGTAGCATGCCGCCAGCGTTCGCCCCGTTCCCCGTTCGCCATGAAAATAGACCGCGACATCCGTTTCGGCCAGCTGCTGAAGCGTTTGTCGCATCTGAATCACCCACTCGCTGCGGCCAATCAGGTTGTCTTCCAGCTGCTCTTTTTGCCACTGTCGCCGCATCACCTGCGACTGACGCTGGGCCAGCGCTTTATCGACCAGCTCTAACAGCTGTCCGGGATTAACCGGTTTTTGCAGAAAATCCCAGGCGCCTTTCTTTACCGCCTCAACCGCCATCGGGACATCGCCGTGGCCGGTAATTAATATCACCGGCAAATGCGGATCGTGTTTAAGCAGTATCTTCAGTAAATCGATACCGGAACAGTGCGGCATACACACATCGCTGAGCACAATGCCGGGCCACGCCTCGCTGACCAGATCCTGTACGCTTCGCGGATCGCCGCAGGCGTAAACCCGATGCCCGGCCTGGGTGAGCAGCTGGGTATAGGCATCGAGGACATCGCTATCATCGTCAATCAGCAATATGTTGTGGTGATCGGTCAGCATGACTTATTTCCGTAGCTAAAAATTGCAAAACAACACAGGCATGACGATCCAGCGTCGACGCCAGCCGTAGATGCCCTTCCATCTGTATCATTAACGATTCGCTGATCGACAGGCCGATACCCAGCCCCAGCTGCTTGCTGGTGACAAATGGCTTGAGGAGCGACCCCGCCAACGCCAGTGGCCAGCCGCCGCCATTATCCGCGATCATCACCGTCCAGCCTTCAGCCGTGCGCTCCCACGCCACGCTAATGCAGGGCGCCGTCTGGGCGGCATCCAGCGCATTGGTGAGCACATTTACCAGCACCTGCTGGATGCGCACCTCGTCACCGAGTACCCGTGGTTCATCAGGCGGCAGGTTCAGTACGCCGCACAGCGGTTTATGGCGCAACGCCAGCAGCTCCCAGGCGGCAACGAATGCCTGGCGCAGACTGACGGCGCGGGCGGGCGTATCCACCTCCGCACGACGAGAGAACTGCCGCAGGTTGCGGATAATGGCGTCAATTCGGCCAATCAACCCTTCCGCCCTGACCAGGGTCTGGCTGGCGCTGGCCATCTGTTCATGCTTAATGGCGGTACGGGCGCTGTAGAGATACATCGACAGGGCGTTGAGCGGCTGATTGATTTCATGCGCCAGCGTTGTCATCGTCTGCCCGACAACCGCCAGCTTGGCCGCCTGAACCAGCTCATCCTGGGTCGTACGCAGATGGATATCGATCCTCTTGCGCTCAGCGATCTCCTGTTCCAGCAGCTGGCGTTGTTGATTAAGCTGTCCCAGGGTATGGCGCAGCAGTTTCCCGATGCGCCCCAGTTCATCTTCGCCATACACCGGAATAGCGGCGTTAACATCGCCCAGTCCGATACGCACCACCGCCTGATTCAGCTGGCTAAAGCGTTTAACCAGCCGCGAGCGGATAAAATAGTGGTTGAGCAAATATGCCAGCGCCAGCGCCAGCAGCGTAGCAATCAGAATCAGACTGCCGCTGAACCACATGGTATGTTCCAGGCGCTGATTGAACGCGCGCATTTTAGCGTGGCTGTCGCTGAGCTGGGACTCCAGCTGGGCGCGAAAACGCGCCAGCGTGCTCTCTTTGGCTTGCGTCACCTGCGCCAGCGCCTTTTGCGCTTCAATGTATTCCCGAATCGCGGCCGGCATTTTGTTTTCCGCGATGCCGGTGTCGAGCAGCTCATCGATGGTTTGCCGCAGGGTGATCGTGCTGGGATAGCCTTCCAGCAGATGCATATTGTCATCGGCGGTGTTTTTAAGGTAGGTCAGGTAGCGAATATGCCCTTCCACGTTGCCGTCGCCCTCCGTGCTGGACTGCACCTCGCTGAGTCTGTCGCGCAGGTCGCTAATAATCTGGTTCTCAATGCGCGCCAGGGTGTAGACCTGCTGCTGTTCTCCCTGTACCGCCCGCAGATTGGCCTGCAGACGGTGAACGGCATGGCCCTGCTTCTCCTCCATCTGATCCAACAAGGCGCCCTGCTGCCAGCTGAAGTCCTGCACCAGGGAGTTCATCTCCGAGGTGAAGTCATCATGCAGCCAGTTAATACGCGCGGTGATTTCATTGACCTTTTCCCGTGCGATAAACATGTTGTAGAGCGAGCGATCGAGCCTGGCGAGCAGCTGCCGGCTGTCGCGAAGCGTCAGCTCAATTTGCTGGCGTTCCGGTCTATCAAGGCGCTGGCTTAACCTGTCGATGTCATCCAGATGTTGCAGGATCTGGTTACGTAATTGCAGGCGCGACGTGGTATTGGCCGCCAGTAAAAACTCATTAAGCTGATCGACCAGCGTATTCAGGCTATTTTCAATCAGGAACGAGGTCTGAATCCGCGGGAAATAGTCGTTGAGCGCATAGCGAATTTGCGAGCTCTGTTCGTGCCAGGAATAGAGGCTGACACCGCTGACGACGAGGGTCAGCAGCGCGCCGGTCAGGAACGCGCCGCGCAGACTGGCGCTGATAGTCAGATTTCTGATAAAGCCGGGCAACCTCATTTCAGGTTCTCCAGCTTGACGATCGCCTGCCGCTGTTGTTCCTGGAAAAAGAGCTGCCACTCCATCATGAGCTGTTCGGCCCGATCTTTATTATCCAGCTGTCGGAGATAATCCTCATCGCGACTCTGCTGCTCGCTGACCGGCATGGCGGTCAGCAACGCACGGACCTCCGGTAGCGGCGTCTTAAGCCGGGCTTCAGCATTGTGCAACGCCCGCCAGGCATCCTTCAGCTGCGACAGACGAAAGCTGATCGCGGTATCAAACAACTTTTGCACCAGACGCTGACGTTGCAGGATCAACTGATAATTGAGCGAGGGTTCGCTCAATAGCTGGCGCTGCCGCCGCGCGCGCGGCGTATTTCCCGGGTCGGGGATAATCGAGTATTTTCCGGTGTTGGTATCCGAGAGCGCCTGCTGGCCTTCCGGACTCAGCAAAAACTGAATAAAGCGCCGGGCATCCGCCGGGTACGGGTTATGACGAATCATCGCAACATAGGTAGGTGATGCCGCCGAGTGCGGAAAATAGTGAAACGTCAGGTTGGGATCGTTGAGCAACAGATTGGCGTAGTTATCAATCACCGGGCCGACCGAACCTAAGCCGCTTTTGATTTTATCCGCCACGCCAAAACTGCGGCTGGAGATGGTGATCAGGTTTCCCGCCATGCTCAAAATAATCTCCCAACCGTGGTTCCAGCCCTCCTGTTGCAGCAGCGATTCCACCATCAGATGGTTAGTATCCGAACGCGAGGGGCTACTCATTAATAAGGTGCCCTGGTAGCGCGCCTGCATCAGATCGTCCCAGCTGCCGGGCAGCGGCAGATGGCGCTCGCTGAGATTACGCTGGTTAATGAGCAAACCAAAACCGGAGATGGCCACCGCGACCGCGGTACCGCGGATCGAAGCCGGTACCCGCTGCTGCGACTGGGCCGGCGCGTCCGGGTAGGCAGCCAGCCGCTGATGTTCCTGCAGGTGCTGCAGCAGCATGGGTGAGGAAGTCAGCACCAGATCGATATTCTCGCCTCCGGCGCCGTCCAGCAGTTGTTCCAGTGAGGCGCTGGTGCGATTCAGGGTACGGATGATCACCGATTGCGGCTGAGTCTGCCAGCGGCTGATGATATAGGCGGTCGCATCAGGTGAGAACGTGGTGGCAATCACCAGTTCATTCTTTTTGGCCTCAGCGCTAAAGACCATCAGCAAACTGAGAAAGAGCGCAATACCCCATCCGCGCTGTCGTTTATTTGACCACTTCGTCATGAAATACCCTTCCCGCTGAAATGGTTTTGTGATCGTTTTCATAAAACAAGAACCTGAATAAATAATATCTCGCTGAGGTTTGTGACAAAAAAGTTCATTGCCCGGCGCTTTGCTTAAAGCCGGGAAAATATCCACACTCAGCTTAATCTCGCAGAATAATAAACAGCCTAGCACCGCTATTAAAATCATACTGTTAACAAGGTCAAACTAACAAGAATGCAGGCCCTTTGCGCCGTTGCACCATATGCCCCCGGCCCGCATGAGTATTTCACAAAATGAGTGATGCCAGAAAAATATATTTGGGTCAAAAAAAGAACGTCTGGATTTATATTTGAGTCACTTTTGACTCAAATAGCCTGGATTGTATTGTCGCTTTGTTTTCACCACAATCGATAGCGTACTGACAATCGCTTAATTGAATTATCCCGATATTCACCACCGCCAATAAAATACAGGTACGGTTATGCTTTCATTATTAAAACCCAAGGTCGCCTCGGCCACGATTCCTGCACAACAGATTGCCCCCACCTATAAACGCTATCGTATGCAGGCGCTACTGAGCGTCTTTCTCGGCTATCTCGCCTACTACATCGTGCGTAACAACTTCACGTTGTCGACCCCCTACCTCAAAGAGCAGCTTGACCTGAGCGCCACTCAAATTGGCATGCTCAGCAGCTGCATGTTGATCGCCTACGGTATCAGCAAAGGCGTGATGAGCAGCCTGGCGGATAAGGCCAGCCCGAAAGTCTTTATGGCCTGCGGACTGGTGATGTGCGCGGCGGTGAACGTCGGGCTGGGCTTCAGCAGCGCGTTCTGGATTTTCGTGGCGCTGGTAGTGATCAACGGGCTGTTTCAGGGCATGGGCGTTGGCCCCTCGTTTATCACCATCGCCAACTGGTTTCCACGCCGCGAACGCGGCCGGGTCGGCGCATTCTGGAACATTTCGCATAACGTTGGCGGCGGTATTGTCGCCCCCATCGTCGGAACCGCTTTTGCGCTACTCGGTACCGAACACTGGCAGACCGCCAGCTATATCGTTCCCGCCGCGGTTGCGGTGCTGTTTGCCGTTGTGGTGTTGATTCTGGGGAAAGGCTCCCCGCGCAGCGAAGGGCTACCGGCGCTCGACGAAATGCTCCCGGAAGAGAAAGTGCTGCTCAATACCGGCAAAGTGGAAAAAGCGCCGGAAAACATGAGCGCATGGCAGATCTTTTGTACCTACGTGCTGAAAAACAAGAACGCCTGGTACGTGTCGATGGTCGACGTGTTCGTCTATATGGTGCGCTTCGGGATGATCAGCTGGCTGCCTATCTATCTTCTGTCGGTGAAGCACTTCTCGAAAGAAGAGATGAGCGTCGCCTTTCTGTTTTTCGAATGGGCGGCTATTCCGTCGACGCTGCTGGCCGGCTGGCTGTCGGATAAGTTGTTTAAAGGTCGCCGCATGCCGCTGGCGATGATCTGCATGACGCTGATCTTCTTCTGCCTGATTGGCTACTGGAAAAGTGATTCGCTGTTTATGGTCACGGTGTTTGCCGCCATCGTCGGTTGCCTGATTTACGTCCCGCAATTTCTGGCCTCGGTACAGACCATGGAGATTGTGCCGAGCTTTGCGGTCGGTTCTGCCGTCGGTCTGCGCGGTTTTATGAGCTACATCTTCGGCGCGTCGCTGGGGACCAGTCTGTTCGGCGTGATGGTAGATAAGCTGGGCTGGCACGGCGGTTTCTATCTGCTGATGGGCGGCGTGGTGTGCTGCATCCTGTTTTGCTACCTGTCACACCGCGGCGCGCTGGAGCTGGAACGTAAGCGTCAGGAGGCGGCCAGCGCGCACGAGCTGTCGCTGGCACAGGCGTAAATTCGTCAGTATGAGATAAAGAATAGCCCCGGCGGCCACAGGCTGGCGCCGGGGTGGAGACCTGAGAACCTTTAGCGAAGCGCGGCCGCGTCACTGTGTTGACGGATAAACCGTGCGCGCCAGGGTTTCAGCAGCGCAATCGCCAGCGCGGCAGTAATAAAATCAAGCCCTATCGCACAGCTGAAGACCACCCCCCACCCTTGAGTATGCTGGTACAGCAGCGCCGCCAGCGGGCCGCCAAAAATCGATCCGATCCCTTGCGATATATACAACCAGCCGTAGTTAGAGCTCGCATATTCGCTGCCGAACGTGTCGGTCAACGTGGAGGGGAACAGTGAAAAGATCTCTCCCCAGCCGAAAAACACCACCCCGGACAACAGCACAAACAGCATCGGATCGTCCCGGCAGGCCAGCCACAGGGTCATCGCCACCCCTTCCAGCGCAAAGGCGATAAACATGGTGTTTTCGCGGCCATAGCGATCGGAGATAAATCCGAACAGCGGTCGCGTCAGGCCATTGGTAAAACGGTCGATAGTCAGCGCCAGCGGCAGCGCGGCCATGCCGAAAACCACCGCCTTACTGATACCGAAATCCTCAGCAAAGACGGCCATTTGCGACGTCACCATCAGTCCGGAGGTCGACATCATCGCCATCATGGCAAACATCAGCCAGAAAAGCGGTTGGCGCAGCATTTCACGCGAAGTGAATTGCCGGGTACTTTGCGCAACGCTCCGACTGGCGGGCAACGCTCCGCTATCGGGCGGCAGCTTCAGCCCCTGACTGGCCAGCAATCCCACGGCGGCAAAGAGGATGCCAAAGACTGTCATGGTCTGTTCCAGTCCGTACTGGCCCAACGAAACGGAGACAGGAAAGGTGGTCATAATCGCCCCCATGCCATACCCTGCCGCGACGGCGCCAGCGGCAAATCCACGATGGCGGGGAAACCATCGCACCATTAAACCGACGACGCCGATATAGACAATACCGGTCCCCAGCCCGCCGAGGCCGCCATAGACGAGGTACAGCGCGGCCAGGCCGCTGACCTGAGCCGAGAGAACCCAGCTCAGCCCGGCCATGACCGTGCCGATAGAGATAAGCAGCCGCGGGCCAAAGCGCTCAACCAGCCGTCCCTGAAACGGCGAGAAAAACGTCTGCAGGATAATCAGCAGCGAAAAGGTAACCTGTAGTTCCGCTAACCCGACGCCCAGCTTTTCGGTCAACGGTCTGGTCAGCAACGTCCAGACATATTGCGGACTGGATATTGCAGCCATACAGATCAGGCCAAGTGAGAGTTGCGTCCATTTGCCATATCTGGCGACAACCAAAGGTTCTCTGAGAACGGTCATAATCAGCTCCAGTAATCCGTTAGCCACAAATCAACAATGACGGCCATGACGGTTATGGGTCCTTGAAACCCCGCCCCGTCCCCTGCGCATCCCAATACTTACAGTGCTAAGCATTAACCATGCCACGTTATTTATTTGTTATTTATCAATGTCTTCTTGAAGTCATCGGCCGCCGTATGTTCAGCCTGGCGTTGCGCTGCACCGCTGAAGGGCGGTTTTTGTTCGCCTGATGTGCAGCTAAAAAGGGAGATTCGCTATAATTGTGTCGCCGCCGGGGATGTTCCGGGTTCAGGCAGGGAAAAGAGAAAGGAGTGAGATTGACTATTTCAGTTCGTCAGGCAACCCGTCATGACTGGCCAGCATTACAGCGGCTGTTTCTTTTATCGCGGTGTCATACGTTTACGTGGCTGAACGTCACCGATTTTCGCTTAACCGATCTGGAAAAGCAGACTGAAGGGGAAACGATCTGGCTGGCGCATGATCCTCAGGGAGAGCTGGCCGGTTTCATTGCCGTCTGGATGCCAGACCACTTTATTCACCATTTGCATGTCGCTCCCGCCCGTCAGGGATGCGGAGTGGGCAAAATGCTGCTGCAGGCATTACCCGGCTGGCAAGAACACGGCTATCGGCTGAAGTGCCTGACGCGCAATCACAGGGCGCTGGCGTTTTATGCCGCCAGCGGCTTTGTCACGCTTGGCGAAGGGATAAGCGACGAGGGAACGTATCACCTGCTGGAACGCAAAGCGGCCTGGCCGCAACAGCAGGCGAAAAAAATGCGCCCGCAGGCGCATCGTTGACGCGGCGCGGATCTACTCTTCGCTGGCCGGGGATTTCACCCGTACGCCGGCAAAAACAATAATCATGGCGGTCAGCAGGAGTAAACCGCTGCCGGTAAAGACGCCGCTGGCGCCATTGAGGTCAAACACCGCCCCGCCGCCGGCCGCGCCGGCGCCAATCGCCAGCTGAATAGAGGCAACCAGCAGCCCGCCCGCGCTTTCCGCTTCATCCGGTACCGTCGTCGCCAGCCAGGTTGACCAGCCTACCGGCACCAGACCGAAAGCAAAGCCCCACATGGCGACCAGCAGTCCGTCGAGAAGCGCGATGTGGCCGAAGGTCACCATCATCAGCGCCAGTACGCTCATGGCCAGAGGAACCAGCGCCAGCGTCAAACGCAGGCTACGGCTCAGCAGATGCCCGGCAATAGAGGTCCCGATAAAGTTCGCCACCCCAAATCCCAGCAGAATCAGAGAGACCCCTTCGACGCTGGCCTGGGCGACGGTCTCCAGGAACGGCCGCAGATAGGTGAAAAAGGCAAAATGTCCGCTGAAGATTAAAATGGTGGCCAGCATCCCGCCAACCATGCCGGGACGACGCAGAACCTTAAACAGCGTAGCAAAGCTGCCGACGCTTTCCGGGCGCATTGAGGGCAGTACCCACAGTTGCCACAGCAGCGCCAGAACGCTCGGGACGGTACAGAGAATAAAGACGCTGCGCCAGCCGATCAGGCCGCCCAGATAGCTGCCCAGCGGCGCCGCTACCACGGTCGCTATCGACACGGCGGAGAAGATCACCGCCAGCGCTTTCGGCACGAACGCGGCAGGCACCAGACGCATCGCCGTGGCGGTCGACATCGACCAGAATCCGCCGATCGCTATCCCCAGCAGCAGGCGTCCCAGCAGCAGAAACTCGAGCGAGGTGGCGAAAGCCACCATCAGGCTGGAGACGATCTGCAGGACAGAAAAGAACATCAGTACCCAGCGGCGGTCGATATTTTTAGTGGCGGGGGTGATCAGCAATCCGGTCGCCAGCGCCACCAGAGCCGTCGCGGTCACCGCCTGCCCCGCCATCCCTTCGCTGACCCCAAGGCTGGCTGCCATCGGTGTTAACAGGCTGGCGGGAAGAAACTCTGCAACAATCAGGCCGAAAACGCCCAATGCCAGTGCATACACGGCGCGCCATGCGGGCCTGGCGGTGGCCAGCCTCTCTTCAGTTGCAATGCAGGAACTCATAAACATCTCTCCAGAACAATTAACATTTCGTTAAGGTTAGGAGGTTCCGTCAGGACGATCTATGATAAATACTCTGTGATTATTGATAATTCGTCCGGGAATGATGTTATGACTCAGCAAGCCCTCGATCTCACCAGCGAACTACTGCGCGGCATGCGCCTTTCCGGCGTCAACTATCGGCGCATCGAAACCTCCCGTCCTTTCGGCGTCGAGTTCGGCTTTGTACCCGGTAAAGCGCAGTTTCACTTTATCAGCCGGGGACCGGTACTGCTGCGCATGGTCAGCGGTCAGCGCTTAATGTTGCAAAGCGGCGATGCGCTGTTTATTCCCAACGGCGATGGCCACGTGCTGCTCTCTGATGACCAGGCATCGGTAGTCAACGTCTCCAGACTTCCCAGCGAACCGGTTTGTGACTCGGTAAGCTGTGTCAAAAACGCGTGCGACGACGCGGAAAGCGGCAGCGCCATTATCTTCAGCGCTTGTATGGACTTTGAGCTGGGCGGCATGCAGCCTCTGGTTAAAGCGATGCCCGAAGTGATGCTGGTCAGCAGCCTTCTGACCAGCCGCCCGGAAATCCAGCCGATGCTGGCGGCCATGGAACGCGAAAGCCTCACTCGACAGGCGGGCTATGCCGGTATTCTGGCGCGACTTGCCGATGTGGTGGCGGCGCTGATTGTTCGCGGCTGGGTGGCGTGCGGTTGCGGTAACGCAAACGGCTGGGTACAGGTCCTGCGCGATCCCAAACTTGCCAGAGCTATCTACGCGATGCATCAGCAGCCTGGCGTCAACTGGAAAGTCGAAGAGCTTGCGCGCGAAGCCGGGACCTCACGTTCCGTTTTTGCGGAACGTTTCCTCGCCGCCACCGGTACCACACCCGCGCGTTACCTCACGGAACTGCGAATGCGTCTGGCCGTGCAGTATATTTCGGATGAAGGTCAGACGCTGGAAAAGGTCGCCTTCCGCCTGGGATACAGTTCGTTAGCCGCCTTCAGCCGGGCCTTTAAGCGCATCACCGGCAAGGCGCCAGGGGCGCTCCGTGGCGAGACGGTGCTGTAATGCTTCGCGCTTACGCCCTACTCTTTTTTATTCTGCCAGTTCGCCCACGGGCTTTCCGCCGACAGCGGCGTCGCGGTGGAGGTTGAATCGCCGAGAGAGTCGATATAAAGGTCTTCAACCTCTTTACGCGCCCACGGCGTTCGACGTAAAAATTTGAGGCTCGATTTGATGCTCGGGTCGCTCTTAAAACAGTTGATATTGATCCGTTTTGCCAGCTCGGCCCAGCCATACTTCGCCACCAGGGCGTTCAGTAAAGCCTCAAGGGTGATGCCATGAAGAGGATCTTTAGAAGGCTGCATTGCGATGTTGAATCCTGAATATCTGATAAATGTCGCACACCATACTGGCTACACCGCCCCTGCGCAAGGCAGAAAGCAGGTTCGCGACGCCTTTATCCATTATTCGCAAAAGCACAGAACCCCGCCCGGTCATAAATTAGAAAAGAAGGTTATTGGTTGATTATTTTCCGTTGAGGCAAGCTGTGTTCACCCCACAGAATGAGGAAATCACCATGCGCTGTTGTTGTCCCCGAACCCTGAATATGAATAAACGCAACTCCCTGAATGCCGTCTTCGGAGCACACAATGAACGCAACGACTTTGCCGATTCTCGATCTTGCTCGCTACGCCGATCCTGCTGAAAAAACGGCTTTTCTGGCCGACCTTCGCCATGCGGCCCGCGAGATCGGCTTCTTTTATCTGATCAATCATGGCGTCGACGATGCCCTGCAAAAAGCTGTCCAGCAGCAATCCCGCCGCTTTTTTGCCCTGCCTGATGAGCAAAAACAGCCGGTTGCGATGATTCATTCCCCACACTTTCGCGGCTATAACCGCGCCGCATCCGAGCTGACCCGCGGACAGCCAGACTGGCGAGAACAGTTTGATATTGGCGCCGAGCGTCCGGCGCTGCGTCTGGATGACGATGCGCCGCGCTGGCAGCGTCTGCAGGGGCCTAACCTGTGGCCGGAAGCGCTACCGACGTTGAAACCCACGCTGCTCAGCTGGCAGCGCGCCATGACCGAGGTCGGCACAACCCTGTTGCGCGCCTTTGCTGAAGCGCTGGCGCTACCTGATGACGCCTTTGAGACCTTGTATGGCAATAAACCCAACGAGCATATCAAACTGATCCGCTATCCCGGTCAGCATGAGACGCAAAGCCACCAGGGCGTCGGCGCGCATAAAGACTCCGGGTTCCTCAGCTTCCTGCTTCAGGATGAGCAAAAGGGTCTGCAGGTAGAAGTTGCCCCCGGGCAATGGATCGATGCGACTCCGCTGGCCGGCAGTTTTGTCGTCAATATTGGCGAACTGCTGGAGCTGGCCACCAATGGCTACCTGCGTGCCACCGTCCATCGGGTGGTGTCTCCGCCGGTACACCAGGAGCGTCTCTCTATCGCATTTTTCCTCGGTGCGCAGCTGGATGCCACCGTTCCGGTCTTCACCCTGCCGCCGGAACTGGCGCAGGAAGCGCTCGGACCGGACAGCGATCCGCAAAACCCGCTGCTGCGCGAAGTGGGCTGGAATTACCTGAAGGGCCGCCTGCGCTCACACCCGGATGTGGCTGAACGCTACTACCAGGATGTGTTTCGCGAACCGGCCGGGCAACCAATCGTTTAAAGATAACAATAAAGGAAAACACCATGAAAATTGCCGCTTTTAAACTGGCAGGGGTTGCTCTGTCTCTCTCTTTCGCCTGGACATCAGCGCAGGCCGCCGCCTTACGCGTAGCGGCTGACCCGGTTCCGCATGCGGAGATCCTTAACTACATCAAGAAAATCGATCCGAGCCTGGATTTGAAGGTGGTCGAACTGACCAGCGGCGTAAATGCCAATGAACTGCTGGCAAACGGCGACGTGGATGCAAACTATTTCCAGCACGTACCCTATTTGAAGGATCAGGAAAAGGCGCTGGGCAAGACCTTCGCCGTCGCCGCCACGGTTCATATTGAGCCTTTGGGTATCTATTCGCGCAAGCACAAAGACTTTGCTTCACTGCCGGAAAATGCCACCGTCGCCGTGCCCAATAACACCACCAACCTGAGCCGTGCCCTGTTCCTGTTGCAAAGCCAGGGACTGATCAAACTGGCCTCCTCCTTCACCGACCCGGCCACGACGCTGGCGACGCCCAAAGATATTGTGGAAAACCCGAAGCATCTGAAGATTCTCGAAATTGAATCGCCGCAGATCCCGCGCTCTCTGGACGATGTCGATCTGGCCGTGATCAACGGTAACTATGCGCTGGAAGCCGGGCTGACGCCGGCAAAAGACGCGCTTGGCCTTGAGAGCGCCAGCCATAACCCTTACGCCAACATTCTGGTCACCAATCCCTCCCTGGCAAGCGATCCGCGCATCAAACAGCTGGCGAAAGACCTGACTTCGCCGCAGGTGGCTGAATTTATCCGTCAACGCTATAACGGCTCGGTTATCCCGGTTACCCCGAAATCATGATTGAAGCGATCGGGCTGAGTAAAACCTACGCCGGAACAGGCCGACCGGCGCTGAACAATGTGTCGCTGCAGGTCCCGAAGGGCGCGATTTACGGCATCCTCGGACGCAGCGGCGCGGGAAAAAGTACGCTGATCCGCTGTCTGAATCTGCTGGAGCGGCCCACATCGGGCCGCATTATTGTGAACGGACAGGATATTACGCAGATGGATAAAGCCGCGCTGCGCGCTTATCGCCTGCGTACCGGGATGATCTTTCAACATTTTAACCTGCTGCACGCACGTAACGTCGCCGACAATATCGCTGTGCCGTTGGAAATTGCCGGCATGACCAAAACGGCGCGTCAGACGCGAGTCGCGGAGCTGCTTGAGCTGGTCGGGCTTAGCGATAAAGCCCACGCGTTCCCTTCCCAGCTATCGGGCGGGCAAAAACAGCGCGTGGGTATTGCAAGAGCGCTGGCGTCAAGGCCGGACGTCCTGCTGTGCGACGAGGCGACCAGCGCCCTGGATCCCGAGACCACCGCCTCGGTGCTGGCATTGCTCGCAGATATTAATCAGCGTCTGAATCTGACGATTGTGCTGATCACCCATGAACTGGAGGTGGTCAAAACCCTGTGCGACCACGCCGCGCTGCTGGAAAATGGCGAAATCGTCGAAAGCGGCAGTATCGCCGAACTGCTGGTGGCGCCGTGGTCGAAGCTGCGTCAATCATTGCTGCACGATCCGCAGTCGGAACGCGATTTTCTTGCTCGTCATGGTTATCAGCGGAGGCCATTATGCACAGTCGCATGAGCTGGGATGACCTTTGGCCGCTGCTGTGGGACGGGACGCTGGAGACGGTGTATATGGTGGGGCTGGCGGCGGTATTTACCGTTCTGCTCGGCCTTCCGGTTGGCGTGGTGCTGTTTATTTCGCGTAAAAACGGGTTGCTGCCGATGCCGAAACTCAACGCGCTGCTGGGGGCAGTGATTAACTTCGGTCGCTCGCTGCCGTTTATCGTGCTGCTGATCGCCCTGATCCCGTTTACCCGGCTGATTATCGGTACGACGCTCGGGAGCACGGCGGCGGTGGTGCCGGTAACGATTGGCGCCTTCCCTTTTTTCGCCCGGCTGACGGAAAACGCGCTCGATGAAGTGGATTACGGACGTATTGAAGCCATTTTGTCGATGGGCGGCACGGTCTGGCATGTAATTTTTAAATCGCTACTGCCGGAAGCATTGCCAACCCTGCTGGCTGGCGTCACGCTGACTATCGTGATGTTGATTGGCTTCTCGTCAATGGCCGGCGTGATCGGCGGCGGCGGGCTGGGCGATTTGGCGATTCGCTATGGCTATCAGCGCTTTAATAATGAAGTGATGGTCGGCACGGTGCTGATTCTGGTGGCCCTGGTGCAGGGCGTGCAGATGGCGGGCGACAGCCTGGTCCGCCGACTGGCCCACCGTCGTTAAACATCAGCCGTCGCGGCAGGTCGCCATCACCGCCGCGACGGCTGAGTGGAAAATCCGCCCTCCCGGATCAGCGTTTGCATCAGCTCCGCTGCCGGCAACGCCCGGATCATCCCGACCCCCTGTCCTGCCCAATGTGCCCCAAATCCCCATTCGCCCTGCGCTTTCGCCGCTGCCGCCAGCGCTTTTCCCGCGTCGTAGGCTAGCGGGTAGTCCGGGGGCATAACGTCGGGATTGCGTCGACCGGTTTCACAAAATGCATTGTCAATGCAGCGCGCCGGGCGACCGGAAATCGCCGCAGTCATCACGGTTTCTGGCGTTGGTTCACCGCTCAGCGCCTGGCGATATCCGGCGTCGGTAGCCGATTCCGGGCAGAGCAGGAACGCGGTCCCCAGCTGAACCCCTTCTGCGCCCAGATGCATCATGCTGCGGATCCCGGCACCGTCCATGATCCCCCCGGCGGCAATAACCGGTATCGACACCGTCCGCTTTAGCGCCTGGACCAGCGTCAAGGTACTCATTTGCCGATCGTCGCCGCGAGGATCGAAGATCCCGCGATGACCTCCGGCCTCATACCCCTGCGCAATCACCACATCGAAGCCCTGGGCGACGACCCGCTGTGCCTCGTCTACGCTGGTGGCGCTGGCCATGGTCAGCACACCTTTTTCCTTCAGCCGGCGAATGAGTGTCTTATCCGCCACGCCAAAGTGGAAACTGACCACCTCTGGCGCCAGGTCAAGTAGCAGCTCGGCCATGGGCTGATTCACAAGGAAACTTTGATAGATTTCCGTCAGCGTCTCGGGCGGTTGCGCGCCGAAACGAGCGAATAGCGGACGCAACAGCGCGGTCCACCTTGCTTCCGTGTGCGGGTCCCGGCGCGCCGGCGCATGGCAAAACAGATTGACATTGACGGGCTGCGTGGTCAGATGACGAGTACGCGCAATCAGCGCTTCGGCCTGGGAAACGGTCGCGGCCCCCAGCCCCAGCGAGCCGAGCCCGCCGCTGTTACTCACCGCGGCAGCCAGCTCTGGGGTTGAGACCCCGGCCATCGGCGCCTGAATGATGGGATAGGCAATATCCAGTCTCTGCGTAAAGCGGTTGCTCATGGTCACCCTGTTTGAATGTGTGATGCTGAATGCTTAACATCTCTTTTTGAGATGTTAAGATCAATATCATTTCCATATTTAGAAGAAAAATATGAACCACGCCACGTTACTGATCTTTAAAATTGTCGCGGAAGAGCAAAGCATTACCCGGGCAGCCAAGAAGCTGGGCCGTGTGCAATCAAACATCACCACGCGCATCCAGCAGCTGGAAGAAGAGCTTGATGTCGAGCTGTTCGTGCGGGGCAATAAAAAAATGGTGCTCTCCTCTGCCGGCAAGCAGTTCCTCGATTACGCGCTAAGAATACTGAGCCTTGGCGAAGAGGCGAAACAGGCGCTGCACCCGACAAACCCCGCCGGGCGCCTGCGCCTGGGGGCGATGGAAGCGACAGCCGCGAGCCGGCTTATTCACCTCCTTCCACGGTTCCGCGCCATCTGTCCGCAGGTCGAACTGACGTTGCATACCCAGCCTACGCAGCAGTTGACCGATCTGGTACAGCGTGCCGCCCTCGACTGCGCGCTGGTGAGTCTGCCGGTTACCGCCGAAGGTGAGCTTGTCCGCCCGACGGACATCGACGCGATCCCCGTTTTTGACGAGCAGCTGATGCTGGTGAGTCCAGAGGGGCCGGCTGATATCAGACTTGCCGCTTTTCCCAGGGGCTGCAGCTATCGGGCGATCGCGGAAGCGTTTTTCGCCTCCGATGCGCATGTCGAGATTCAGGATGTGGGGTCGTACCACGCCATGATCGCCTGCATTGCGTCCGGTGGTTATCGCGGTATCCTGCCGCAAAGCGTAATAGATATCCTGCCCCTGCCAGACAACTGCCAGATTCAGCCGCTTAAGCAGGTACAGACTCAGCTCATCTGGCGCCGGGAATCTATGTCCCCTGCGCTCAGTGAAATGCGGCAACTGCTGACGGCGGGCATCCAATTTTAAGGATGCGCGCGCGCTGACCTGACCGCAACCAGCCCTGCCGCCAGACACAGAGACGCTGCCGCCGCAAGCAATGAGGGATTAAACGATCCCGTCAGGTTATGCAGCGTCCCGGCGACAAATGGCCCGATAATCTGTCCGATACCATAAGTGGCCGTCATCGCCGCGATCATATTGAATTTTACCCGCTGATTCAGCCTTCTGGCTTCCGGGAGCGCAATGGTAACGGTGCCCATAAAGGTAAAACCGACCAGCAGCGCGCTGAGCAGGCAAGCGAGGAGCGTCTGGCTGAGAGCCGGCAGTACCACGCCCGCCGCCTGTATCAGCAGATTGGCGGTCAGCGCCCGGCGGAAGCCCAGTTTGATCACCAGTTTGTGCCAGATAAAGCATGAAGGGACCGCCGCGAGACCAAACAGCGCCCAGAGTTGCACGGGATCGATCTGCGCCAGCGAAGCGGATAAAAACAGCGGCAGGTAGGTCGCGGTAATGATGTAACCAAAGCCAGAAAAACCATATATCGCCAGCAATCGCCAGGCATCGGCGGTTTGTCCATCCGTCGCTGTTAAAGCCGGCGACTGCGGCGGCCAGGTCTGCACCTCATGGGCCGGCATCAGCAGCAGGCGTACGACCAGGAAAAAGAGGATCGTCGCGCTCGCGGCGCAGATAAGCCAGATTTGTGGGCTGGAGAGCGCCGCATGTTTCGCCAGCGAAATACCTTCGGCGGATAAAAAGATCCCCATTCCAACGCCGGAAAAGAGTACCGGCGCACCGTGATGGTGTTGCATATGCTGGAGCAGCCATAGCGAGGCGGCGATCATCGTCACCGCACTCAGCACCCCCGCCAGTCCGCGGATAAGTATGATCCCCGAGGGCGAACTCACCCACGCCAGTAGCGCCAGGCACACTAACGTGCATGCCACCGAAGCGAGAGTCAGGCGGGTGCTGTCAGCCGGTCGGGCTTTCGACAGCAGCAGCGCCCCGATCAGATAACCCGCGTAGTTGACCGACGCTGCCAGATTCCCCTGCCGCAGCGATAGAATCTGCTCATTCAGCATTACCGGGAGAATTCCGGTATAGGCAAAACGCCCGTATCCCATGCCGATAATCAGCACCACTGCACCGGCCAGCGCCAGCCACAAAGCCTGACGTTCCGGCCGCTGTTTCGTCCTGTTCACTCGCTACCTCGCCGCTGAAAATCTCAATAAGAGAATGACGTTTCTACTGTTCTCTTGGTGTCGTGGTAATAAACAGGCCGACCAGCAGAAAACGCGGAGCGCAGGCCGACCACTGCTGCCAGTGTAGAGGAGCCCGATGAAGATGCTTCGCTGAACAACGAAGTGTGGTGGTCAATGCGACGGATAAATGCGGGGGGCTTGCAGCCCCCGTAACGGTTAGCGGTGACTGAGCGCCAGTCTGGCCGCAAAGAGCATAAATACCCCCATTTTCGGATTTAATACGTTCCCGAGCACTCCTTTTAAAAACCAGTTGCTGGTAAAAGGCGCGGTAGACTGGCGCGTATCGAAGGCCTGACGTGGACGAAGCAGAAGCTGAAAGCCTGGCCAGCATAAGTAGGCTGCCCCACACCATTTCAGGATGTTGGTCACGAGCCGCATCGTGCTTCAGCGCACCAGGCGGTTCCACTCCTCCCGGGTGATTTCCCACAATTCTGCATCCAGCATGCCCGCGGTAAACTGCTGTTTCTCTACGCGAATCAGCCGCATGCCGCTGTTCATCGATATTTTCCTCGATCCATCGTTGTCGCGGGCTTTAGGCGCGCGCAGCACCTCCCGATGGAGAGTGTTAAACCAGAAGTCGGTCACACAGCGGCAGGCTTCGGTCATTAACCCCTGACGCTGCCAGGCCGGATCCAGCCAGAAGCCGCGATTGTTATCCGCCTGGTCGGAGAGCGTAATCAGGCCGATAAGCTGCTCCGGGGCGGCCTGGCGGCGAATCGTCCAGAACCAGCCGCTCCCCTTTTCGGCAGCCGGTAAGGCAATCGTGTTCACATAACGAGACGCGCCGTCGTCCGGGAACGGCCACGGAAAACTGGCCGCCAGATGGCGCACGATTTCCCATTGCGGAAACACCGCCTGAATCTGCGGCGCGTCGTCTTTGACCAGCGGGACCAGCCGCAGCCTGTCGGTGGTTAAGAGTGGCGCTTTCACGGAGCCTCCTCGCGGAGCCATGGCGTAATCGTGACGCCCGTCAGCAGCCCTTCCGGGCTGAGCAGTCGGGTGACGGTCTGACCCCATGGTTCTTCCCGGTTGGCGATCAGCAGTCGGTATCCTTTGGCCATCAGCACGTCGGAGGCGGCCTGAATATCGCGCACTTCAAATTCAATCCACGCCTGGGGAACGGGCAGATCTGCCGGCCACTCTTCACTGCCAAAGCAGGAGAACGCCGCCTGGGCCAGCGGCCAGAGGGCAAAATGTTTCACTCCCGCCAGCGCATCCTGCTCGGTCAGCAGATAGTCATCGTTACCCGCCATCCGTTTCAACGGTAAACCTAACGTCTCGCCATAAAAGGCATGGCTCAGCGCGGTGTTTTGCGTGATGGGACCAAATCCCGCGACAAACAGCACGGCGATATCGGTGAAATCTTTTGTCATCTTCCCTCCTGACGGTGAACACAGAATAGAGCCAGTAGAAAATTTATACATTGAATACGCAGACTTGCACAGATTCGTCTTGTCCCAACGCTAATTTTGGTGGGTTTGGCTAAAACAGCGGAAAAACGCATCCTGTGCTCGTCCGAATGACCGGGTCTGCGCTATGCTGCTCACACCTTCGTTTGAAATACCATGATGTTATGACCTCTTCAGTCAGTAATACTCAGCTTAATCTGCGCATTATCTCGATCGTCGTTTTCACCTGTATCTGCTATCTCTCCATCGGCCTGCCGCTTGCCGTGTTGCCGGGATATATCCATTACCAGCTGGGATACAGTACGCTCATTGCCGGTGTTGTTATCAGCCTGCAGTACATTTCGACGCTGTTCAGTCGGCCGCACGCCGGACGCTATACGGATATCTGGGGGCCGAAAAAGGTCGTCAGTCTTGGGATCGTCTGCTGCCTGTTGAGCGGTCTGTTCACACTGGTTGCTGTGGCGCTGCAATCGGTGCCGGTGCTGGCGATTAGCGCTTTGTTGATTGGGCGTATTTTCCTCGGCGTCGGTGAAAGCTTTACCGCGACGGGAGCAACGCTGTGGGGAATTAAAACCGTGGGGGCGATCCATACTTCGCGAGTGATTTCGTGGAATGGCGTGGCCACCTATGTGGCGATGGCGGTAGGCGCGCCACTCGGCGTGATGCTCAACAGCGTCTTTGGTATCAGCGGTTTTGCCGCGGTGGTCGTTCTGGTGGCGGTGATTGGCCTGCTCTTTGCCCGTACGCGCCAGGATGTCAGCGTCACCACCGGTATCCGGGCGCCGTTCCACGTGGTGGTGCGCAAGATCTGGCCTTATGGCCTGGGCCTGGCCCTGGGAACCGTCGGATTCGGGGTCATCGCGACCTTCATCACGCTCTACTTTTCCGCGCATCGCTGGCAAGGCGCGGCATTTACCCTCTCCCTGTTCAGCGCCGGGTTTATCTGTGTTCGCCTGGTCGCAGGCAATGTAATTACCCGCTATGGCGGCGTCCGCGTCTCTCTGGTCTGCTTCGTGGTCGAGTGTCTCGGGCTGATGATTATCTGGCTCGCGCCTTCCGCATGGATAGCCGGCCTCGGCGCACTGCTGACCGGCAGCGGTTTCTCTTTGGTTTTCCCGGCGCTGGGCGTGGAGGCGGTCAGACAGGTTGAAGAACAAAACCAGGGGACGGCGCTGGGGACCTATTCGGCCTTTCTCGATTTAGCGCTGGGTTTGACCGGCCCGCTGGCTGGCTGGGTCGCCGGCTATTATGCACTGGATACAATTTATCTGCTGGCCGCGGTGGTCGTCGTGCTGGCATTCCTGCTGGTTTTTCGTGTCCACCTGCAGCAACGCGCCGCTATGCGCCACGTATGAGCGACGGTCTCCGGTAGTCGCAGGTTACCGGAGCCGGTAAAAAACTAATCAATAATTGACTGTGATTCCGCATCCGTGCCAACATCCTTGTCACGTCTGGTTACAGGCGCACTGACGTGGCGGGTGGCATAACAGAGATCGCGTAATTAAAGATCCGGCCCGTGACGTAACCCAATCCGAATCACTGACCACGACGGTGAGTTCTTGAGCCTGGCGGGAAATACGCAAATGCATCAAAGCTTTAATCAGCGCGTTCATTTCTATTACTGCATCTTAGTCGCGCTGAAAATTCATGGAAAATCAAAAAAATCGGGTGGAATCAGAGGAAAGAACAATTTCCTGCTGAAATGGCTGCGTAAAGCTCAGGACAACAATATCTTCCATCCGGATATCACCAGCGAAATCGAATGGCTGCGCGGTAAAATTATTCAGGCCGGGTATGACACCGATCTGGAGCCGATGCTGGACTTCGTCTATGCCACGGCGAAACGCGCCGAAGCGCTCAAGGAGAGCGATTAACCGCCCGCACATTGCACATTACACATGCCGGGCTCCCCGGCATAGCCCACGTGTAAACGCTGAGGCACGTGTGGCGTACCGCTCGTGCGTGACATTGTCACAAAAAGGGTGACAATTCCTTCATCGCGAGCAAAAGACGTTTTATCTGACGGCATTGCCCTCTATGCTGATGAACGCGTATATCTTACCCGGAGTCACCCATGGCCGACTGGAATCCTTCCCTGTATCTGAAATTTGGCGCTGAACGTACGCGCCCCGCCGCTGAATTAGTCGCCCGTATTGCACAGCATCCCGTCACATTCGCTGTCGATCTGGGCTGCGGTCCTGGTAACAGCACCGCTTTGCTGCATCATGCCTGGCCGGAAGCGACCCTTGTCGGCGTCGACAGCTCACCGGCGATGCTCGATGACGCCGCCCGGGCGCTGCCGACCTGCCGGTTCGTCGCCGCCGATATTCGCCAGTATCAACCCGAACGCCCCGCGGATCTTCTCTATGCGAACGCATCGCTCCAGTGGCTGACGGATCATGAAACCCTGTTTCCGCACCTCGTTAATCAGCTGGCGGATAACGGCTTGCTGGCGGTACAAATGCCGGACAACTGGCAGGAACCCTCCCACACGCTTATGCGTCAGGTGGCGCAGGAGATGGGATTCCCGGAGAGCGGACGTCATCCGCTGCCGGGTGCGCAGGCGTATTACGATATTCTCACCGCCTGCGGTTGCGAGGTGGATATCTGGCGAACAACATATTACCACCCGCTGGAGTCGCACCAGGCGATTATCGACTGGCTGCAATCCACGGGGCTTCGCCCCTACCTGCAACCGCTCGATGCCGGGCAGCAGGAGGGATTCCTCGAACGCTATCTGGCGCTGTTGCAGCAACACTATCCGCTACAGCGTAACGGAAAGGTCCTGCTGCTGTTCCCACGACTGTTTATCGTCGCGCAGCGCAAACCTCGCCTCTGATGACAGAGACGTCCGGCGAGATAGCCACGCAATGCGCTATCGCCGGGCGTCAGCGTCGTTTTTGTCGTTGTAATGACCGCTTTCTGGCATTACGCGTTTTTTTCTTTTCTCATTGATCGTCAACTCAAGCATAAGGTCTTCCATCCGCTGTTTATCGTCCTCGTGGCGAAAGATAAATTGACATGAAATACGATATTCAACGCGGCTGTCGCGGCCAAAACAGGGGGGGCTATAAATATTTTTTATCGCCAGATCAACGATTATTTCGCCATAGGCACCAAGATTTAATATGGCTTGCTTCAGATACAGGTTAGCGACTTTTAATTCACTGAATGCCTGATGCGCTATTAATCCGCAGCCGCCGCAGGATAGATTATCGATCGCAAAATGATAGTTTTTGCCATTACGAAAACGGCCATGGCAGAAGAAAGGATAGTCCGGCGCCGTCGTCAGGCGCGGATGCGCTCTTCTCTGGGTTATTGTAATGCTATCCGGGAGATTAAATAGTGTCCCGATACTGTCCGCTACACCCTTCTTTCTCCGTGAAAAAAAATTAGCCTTTCCATTCTCGCTAAAAATAGTAAAGGATAATTTTTTACCATCAGAAATATCAAGATCGGTGGTAAAACCGGCGGCACTCACCTCTTTCAACTGAGTGGTCATCAGGTTATCTTGCGTGTGTATTTGCAGGAGACTTTTCTTTTTTAACTCCTCTCTCAATAAACCCATTAAATCATATTTATTCGTACGATGTATTCTTGACATATACTTCACCTCAGCGCAAATCTTAAGTGAAGATAAAAATAAACTTAAGTCAATAAACACGATAATAAATATCAATTAATACGATTGTTATTTTGCAGTCAAATTATTTATGGTTTGTACAGATTGAATGGTTTATAGCATGCCGCTATTTACTCGCCAGAAAAGACTATAATTAGGCCAATACTGAATGCGGAAAATGCTATGGATATGATTCTGGCCATGCGCGTATATGCCCGGGTTGTCGAACGAGGGAGCATCTCGCAGGCAGCCAAAGATCTGCATATGGGGCAATCTTCGGTAAGTGAAACCCTCACCCGACTGGAAAAATATCTGGCAGTACGTTTACTGATGCGCAATCCGCGCGCTATCACCTGCACGGATTATGGCATGACGTTCTACAACCACAGCAAAATTGTCCTTGCGGCGGCGGCAGAAGCCATTCGCGCCGTGACACCGACGGAAGATCGACTTGCCGGGACGTTACGTCTGTCTTCGCCCTGCTGCTTCGGCGAAACGGTGGTGCCAGAACTATTGGCACTGCTCTATGCCGCCTATCCTTTGCTAAAAATCGATCTCACCCTCAATGATGCAATTGTGGATCCGGTCACTGAGGGGGTCGACATCTCTCTGCGCCTGGGAAAATTAGCAAACGGGATTTTTATTGCCCACCCGCTTGGCCAGGTCGAAAGAAAACTTGTTGCCTCAGCTGAATACCTCCGTAACAGCGAGGCCATTACCGTTCCGGAACAGCTCCGCCATCATCCTTTTATTCGCGTAAAGGGGATTTTTGATGGTGGAGACCTGATACTGTATGACGAGGATGGCGTGGTGGTTCACACCCGTATCAATACGGTGGTGGCGACCACCCACTGGAGTTCTATTTATGGGCTGGTCAAACGCGGCATCGGCATTGGCGTTCTTCAGGCGCCGGCATGCATGAAAGAAATAAGCAATGGTGAAATGGTTGAGCTATTGCCGGGTTATCACATCCCCGCTTTTGATTTACATGCCTTGACCCCACCGCAAAAACCGATTTCACCCGCAATCAATCAGGTGATATCTTTCCTGAAAACCACGGTGCCCTCTCTTCTGGCACAATATCATGCTTCAGCAATAAACATCCGGCGCGGTTGAGCGGCGCCAAAGCAGGCGCCGCAGCAGAGTTACCAGGAAAGATGGTGCACCAGCGAGAGATCCCACGCGGTGGCCAGCAGCGAAAGAAACATAATCAGGTTAATGGCGGTCTCGATGCGTTTTTCCATTTTTGATTCTCCTGAGTTGTTTTCAGCCGCCAGGCGACGCTGAACAACGGCTTTTCTTTTGACCTGTTTTAACAGGTGATGCGATAACGCACGTAATCATCAGCGGGAGTAAATTCGTCATACAGTCGACGGGCCGGATTGTCGGTGCGCGTATGCCAGTAAAGGCGCGACCATCCTTGCTCTTTGGCTTCCGCCCGTAGAGCCTGCATCAATTGCCGGGCAATGCCGCGGCCGCGGAGCTGCGGATCGACGAACAGGTCTTCCAGATAGCAAATCGGGGTTTTCACCCAGGTCCCTTCATGGAGGACGCAGATTGCAAAACCCGCTACGCGATCGTCGACCACGGCCACACGCCCCAGAACCGGTGAGCCGTGGTCCAGTAACCGCTGCCAGGTGTATTCCGTGACATCGGCCGGCTGCGGGCTGCCATAAAAAGAGGTATAGCCTTGCCAAAGCTGCAGCCATTGCGACTTGTCTTGCGCACAGACCTCGCGAATATCAACAACCATCGATTATCTCTCCTGATGTCCGAACTGGACCGGTTACGCGGGCGATCGATTAACGTTTTGCAGTTACGATGTCCCATTATTTTCCTGGCCTGACATTTCTTCAAGCGGCGGGGGCACAATTTGCCCTTATTCGTCTTTATCTGTACGCGCATTTACCGCTGTCTGGCGATTGTTGTTTTCAGCGCTACAGATCTGCGCGGTCTGTTTTTGATTTGCAGCCATTGTATGTTGTAACTAAATAAAGCAAGTTAATAACCCGGCCGTGGCCGGGTCAACGTTGATCGACGATGTTTAAATCAGCACAACGGCTTCACCGCTTCTCGCATGCCGCGCAGCAGAATGGCATCAAGATCCTGCGTTACCTGTTCAACCAGGCCATTAATCTGCGTCAGATCCTGCTCCCAATGAGAGGTCACCGATAGCACCGCTTTCACCAGTTCACGGGTGCCGATCTGCGCGTCGCGATGCTGCGCCCACAGGGTCTGGAAACGCGTCATCCATTCGGCGTCATCCTGCACCGGATAAGTTGCGCCATCGCGCTCCGCGCGATAGAAGGCAATCAACGCCGCCAGCGCAAAAGTCAGACGCGCCGGTAGTTTACCTGATTTCGCCTGCCCTGCCAGCAGCTGCGGCAGAATGCGGGTGCGGAATTTGGTCATGCCGTTTAGCGCAATGGAGAGCAGCTGATGTTTGATATACGGATTGCGAAAACGCCCTGTCACCGCGCTGGCAAAAGAGTCCAGTTCAGCGCGCGGCAGATCGAGCACCGGAATAATCTCTGTATATATCGCCTTCTCGACGAATGCACAAATCTCCGGGTCATTCATCGCTTCGCCGACGGTATCCAGCCCTGCCTGGTAGGCCACCGGTACCAGGGCGGTATGTGCGCCGTTAAGAATCGCCACTTTCCGCTCTTTGTACGGCTTAATATCATCAACAATCAGGACATTAAGTGGCAATTTATCCAGACGCAGTTCAGCGGCCAGCGATTTTGGCCCCTGGATAACAAACAGATAGAAGTGTTCGGCGGTGGCGAGGAAACCGTCTTTGTACCCCAGCTGCGCTTCGATCGCCGCGGCTTCATCACGCGGGTAGCCCGTTACGATACGGTCCACCAGCGTCGAGCAGAAAGCATTTGCCTCCTGCAGCCAGGTCATAAATGCCGCCGGCAGCGCCCATTCATGAGCATAGCGCAGCACCAGCTCGCGCAGCGCTTCGCCATTATAATCGATCAGTTCGCAAGGGATAATGATCCAGCCTTTATCCGCCGCGCCGGCGAAGTGGCTGTAACGCTCGTACAGCAGTCGGGTCAGTTTTGCCGGGTAGCTCACCGCCGGCGCATCTTCAAACCGATCGCCGGCGTGATAGCTGATGCCGGCTTCGGTGGTATTGGAAAACACAAAGCGCATATCCGGGTTATGAGCCAGCTGAAGGAAGGCGTCATAATCCGCGTAAACGCTGATTTCCCGGTTTACCGAACGGATCAGACGCGCATCGCTCACCGCCTCACCCCGTTCGTTCAAACCGCGGATAATGGTGGTGTACAGCCCATCCTGCGTGCTCAACGACGGGGGGAACGCGCTCTCTATGGGGCGAACAATCACCACGCCGGCGTTCAGGTCGGTATGCTCATTCAGCAGATCAAGCTGCCAGTCGACAAATGCCCGAAGAAAGTTACCTTCACCGAACTGGATGATACGTTCAGGGTACTGCGCGCCGGGAAAATCACGACGGTTTAATGTTTTCACAATAGGTTCCCTCGTAGAGTGGTCATACAACCTGAGTAATTGGTGTAATAACTTAACAGCTTTTCTAAGAGTAAAACCGTGTTTTGATCAAACCTGTCTCGGTTATTGCAGGATCTTATAGAACAGTGAGGTCGCCGTCATCGTTCCGTCCGGCATTAAGGCATAACGCGGAATTTCCCCGGCTTTTTCCCAGCCACACTGGACATAAAAGCGTTCTGCGCCGCTGCCGGTGGCCGTATCAAGGACCAGAACCGACTTGCCCTGCTCGCGGGCAAGTTGCTCCAGATAATTCATCAGCGCATTAGCCAGCCCCTGTCGCCGCGCATTTTGGTGAACCAAAAGTTTTGCCACGTCGGCGCGATGAGGCTGATTTTCCGGTTGATCGATGACCAGCTGTACCGTGCCGACAATCTGCCCGGCATGTTCGGCCACCAGCACGAGGCGCTCCCCGGCCGCCGCGCTTTCGGCGATGCGCAGCCAGAACGTTCGCGCCGTTTGCAACGAAAAAGGCAGCATAAAACTGACGGAGGCACCGCCGTTAACGCAATCGGCCAGAATATCGCTCAGCGGGGAAAGGTTTTCGAGAATATCAGCACGCGAAAGCGTACGAAGAGAAAAGGATGTGGTCATTGGTCGCTCCATGAAATTGACCACATCACTATCTTTTTAACTTATATTTAACACAAGCGGAATTGTCATTGCGTTTTCTTATGGCTGATGTTCCGCCAGCGTCGGCGTACAAATCCGATTGCGCCCGGCTTCCTTCGCATTAATAAGATAATCATCGGCAGCCATCAGCAGTTGATTAAACAGCTCGGTGATCCGCCCGCCGCCGACCGGACGACACTCCAGCCCCATGCTCAGGGTCAGTTTAATCTTGTGCGGCCCCCAGACGAAGGTTTGCGCCGCCACGCCCTGGCGAATTTTCTCCGCCAGCAGCTGACCCTCCTGCGGCGTCGCGCTCAACATGGCAACGGCAAACTCCTCCCCGCCAATACGCGCCACCAGCCCCTGCTCGCCCACCAGATCCCGCACCCGCTGGGCGAACTGAGTCAGCACGCAATCTCCGCACTCATGACCCCAGCTATCGTTGACCCGCTTAAAGTCATCGATATCCAGCAACATCACGGTAAGCTGCTGCGTTTCTGATTGCGGTTGACGCTTCAGCGCCTCGCTCAGACCGGAACGCGAGTAAACCCGCGTCTGGAAATCAAAATCAGCCCGCAGCGCCAGCTGTTTCACCAGGTTATTAATCGCGTCAACACTTGAGGCCACAATCACCGGGCTGATTAACATCGCCGCAATGCCAAGGCGGGTCGAGAACAGCTGCCATGGCTGCAGATGCGCATCGGGAGAGAGATGAACTAATGCATTCGCCACCAGCAGGATCTCCCCGATTCCGGTGAGGAAAGTCAGCAGGCAGGTCAGCGGCAGCGGATAACGAATCGCACACCAGATCAGCGCAGGCAGCGGGAAAGTGATACTTTCGGCTCCCCCTACGGCGACGCCAAGGATAATGGACAGCACCAGCACCATGACCGGTAGCAGCTGACTCCAGCGGAAGCCGCTGAACGTCGAAGGGATCGTCACCGTCAGGATAAACGGCAGGATCAGCACCGCCGTCGAGAACTGTTCGCTAAACCAATCGGCCAGCAGAGAGATAAATGTCTCCCGCTCGACATCCATCGATCCAAGCGTCCCCACGGCGGCGCTCAGGAAAGCGGCCAGCAGACAGTAACAGAACAAATTCAGCACATTGATCGGGCCCGGCATGGAATCAGTCCGTCGCTTATCCCACAGCAACAGTTGCGCCAGGCTGACGATAAAGACAATATTCGAGAAATTAATCAGCAGCGAGGCAAAGCCCATTCCCCAGCGTGAGGTCAGGCCGTCGTACACCATCATCGCCACAAAACAGGTGGCATAAAAATAGCTACGATTGAGCCAGACATAGCGGGCGAAGATCCCGACCATCACGGCATTCAGCGGCCAGAAAAAGGACAGTTCCTGGACCAGACGCAGCATGGCACCGAAAAAATGGAGCAACAACGTTAAGGTGAATAACACCAGCGCGTCACGCACGGGGTGTTCCTCACGAAACAGCGTGAATAACCGAATCGACAGTGAAGACATTCAGTGATTATCCGTCTAATTGTTTCAGGCAATTATTATGTTAATAATTAGTTAGCGGATTATCATAACATGAGAATATTTATCCAGCATACCCATGGCGGATAAATGCGCATTATTGACCTCCAGATGAATTCATCTGGATAACCAGCCAGCGATGGATCACCTGCACCACATAGCGCTGCTCCCGGTCTGTCAGTTCACGGCCGGCGGGAATATCATGCCACTTCGCGAGACAGCCACGACAGCAGGTGGCGGTGGCATGTTGGGCGATAAATACCGGGTGCCCGCGCATCGGCGTCTGTTTACCGTCATTCGCAATATGCGCTGGCGCCAGCCGGCGGGCAATAAAATCCGCCGCGTGCTGGTCAATGATCTCCGGCCCTTTATCGACACAGTACTCCCGCTCTTTGCGACCAAGATGGAAGCGGGAACGAAAGGTCGACCGCTGGAGACGGGCAAATAAGGAATCTATGTTGGCCATCAGAATATCGACCTTCCCAGGCGTTGGGTCAGTTTTTCCAGTACCGCGGTTCCCGCCAGCGAGTTACCGGCCGCATCCAGCTCCGGACTCCACACCGCGATAGCCATCTCCTGCGGGACAATGGCGACAATACCACCGCCTACCCCTGATTTTGCCGGCAGTCCGACGCGCCAGGCAAATTCGCCGGCATTCTGATACATCCCGCTGGTCATCATTAAGGCATTCACCTGCCGCGACTGGATCGGGGCAATTACCGGGGTATCCAGATGCGGAGCCACTCCGCGATCGGCGAGAAACAGAAACGTCCGCGCCAGTTCGACACAGCTCATTTCCAGCGAGCAGTAGTGAAAATAGTTTTGCAGGACCGTCGCGACATCATTATGGAAGTTGCCGAACGATTTCATCAGCCATGCGATCGCGGCATTACGCGCCGAATGTTCGAACTCCGAACGCGCCACCACCGGATCATACCCGATATCCGTTACTCCGCTCAGACGACGCACGATTTCCAGCATCCTCTGTCGCGGCGCGCTCAGTCGGCTTTGCAACATATCGCAGACCACCAGCGCACCGGCATTAATAAACGGGTTGCGCGGTTTGCCCTGCTCGATTTCCAGCTGTAATAATGAATTGAACGGCTGTCCGGAAGGATCTTTCCCCACCCGCTGCCAGATCTCCTCCTCCTGATAGTGGTTCATCGCCACCACCAGGCTCAGCACTTTAGAGATGGACTGAATGGAAAAACGCTCGTGGGCATCGCCGGCAGAATAGTGTTGACCCTCCACCGTACAAATCGCCACACCCAGCTTATTACCGCTTACGCTTGCCAGCGCCGGAATATAATCCGCCACTTTGCCACGCCCAATTAGCGGCCTGATTTCTGCCAGAATCGTCTCCAGCATTGCATTATTGATGACCGTCGCCACACCCGGCTCCTTGCCCGCCGTCAAAATTCGGGCTGCGAGTATAGCAGAGCACGACGACGATCGTCAGGTGCGACTTCCGTTAGCGACGGTCTTTCCATACGGTCTGGACGTTGCAGAACTCATGCAGGCCAAAGTGGGACAGCTCGCGACCAAAGCCGCTCTTCTTCACCCCGCCAAACGCCACGCGCGCATCGCTGGCGCTGTAACCGTTGATAAAGACGCCACCGCACTCCAGCTCGCGAGAAAAACGCCCGGCTTCATCGACGCTTGCGGTAAACACGGTCGCCGACAGGCCGAATTCGCTGTCATTTGCCAGCGTCAGCGCATGGGCGGCGTCTCGCGCCACGGTAATGGTCGCCACCGGACCAAACAGCTCCTGGCGGAATCCGGTCATCTCCGGGGTCACGTTGCCCAGTACCGTTGGCGCATAGTAGTTACCCTGCCCGGCGATTTTCTCCGCCCCAAGCAGCAGGGTCGCCCCTTCAGCCAGGGTGGCCGTTACCTGTTGATGCAGCTCATCACGCAGATCGAATCGCGCCATTGGCCCGAGGTAATTGGCCTCATCACGCGGATCGCCCATCTTCAGCGCTTCAACCGCGGCAACAAACTTTTTGCTGAAGGCTTCGGCAATCCCGGCCTCAACGATAAAGCGCTTCGCGGCGGCACAAACCTGCCCGGTATTTTGATAGCGGCCAATCACCGCGGCTTTTACCGCTTCATCGAGATCGGCATCATTCAGGACGATAAACGGATCGGAACCGCCCAGTTCAAGAACGCATTTCTTCAATGCCGCGCCGGCCTGGGCGCCAATCGCTTTCCCGGCGCGTACGCTGCCGGTTACCGTCACCGCGGCAATACGCGAATCGTTGATCATCCGGGATACGCCGTCATTGGTCGCATTAACCCAGCCAAATACGCCGGCCGGCAGCCCTGCCTGATTAACGATCTCGCCAATCAGCGCCGCGCTCCCCATCACGTTCGGCGCATGTTTCAACAGATAGCTATTCCCCGCCAGCAGAATCGGTACCGCACCGCGCAGAACCTGCCACAGCGGGAAGTTCCACGGCATAATGGCGAGAATCGCGCCCAGCGGACGATACTCAATCACCGCATTGTTATTTTCCACCTGAGTGGCTTCGGTCGCCAGCATGGCCGGGCCGTGTTCCGCATACCAGTCGCAGAGATTGGCGGATTTAGTCACCTCACCACGAGCCTGGGCAATCGGTTTACCCATCTCCAGGCTGATCATTTGCGCCATCTCTTCGGCGCGGGCGCGCAGCGCATTACCGACTTTACGCAGGGCGTCAGCGCGCTGTTCGAGACTGACGTGACGCCACTGACGATAACCTTGCTCAGCAAGCGCAATCGCCGAATCCACCTCTTGTTCGCTCGCACAGGGCAGAGACGACACCCTTTCTCCCGTGGCCGGGTTGACGGAAACCGCGTGAGTTGCAGATAAATTCATCGTTATGCTCTCTCTGTTGATGACGAATGTTGATTGCGAATTGACCTCATTCTGGCTTACCCTGCTTTTCATTGAAAATGAATAATATTAAGCAACCTATTCACAAAAGAAGAACACTATGGACCTGACCCAGCTTGAGATGTTTAACGCCGTCGCCAGCACCGGCAGCATTACCCAGGCCGCGCAGAAGGTGCACCGCGTCCCGTCAAATCTGACGACCCGAATTCGCCAGCTGGAGGCCGACCTCGGCGTCGAGCTGTTTATTCGTGAGAATCAGCGCCTGCGCCTTTCGCCGGCGGGACACAGCTTTTTGCGCTACAGCCAGCAGATCCTCGCGCTGGTCGATGAAGCCCGAATGGTGGTCGCCGGAGATGAGCCGCAGGGGCTGTTTTCGCTGGGTTCCCTGGAGAGTACCGCCGCGGTTCGCATTCCCTCGACGCTGGCGCTTTATAACCAGCGCTACCCGAAAATCCATCTCGCGCTTTCTACCGGCCCTTCCGGAACGATGATTGATGGCGTACTGGAGGGCACCTTAAGCGCCGCATTTGTCGACGGGCCGCTGGTCCATCCCGGCCTTGAGGGATTACCGGTCTTTCCGGAAGAGATGATGATTGTGGCGCCCTTCGGCCATCCGCCGATTACCCGCGCCAGCGAGGTGAACGGCAGCAGCGTCTACGCCTTTCGCGCTAACTGTTCCTATCGCCGCCATTTTGAGAGCTGGTTCCACGCCGACCGGGCAACGCCGGGGCGGATCCATGAAATGGAGTCCTATCACGGGATGCTGGCCTGCGTCATTGCCGGCGCCGGGCTGGCGCTGATCCCGCGTAGTATGCTGGAGAGTATGCCCGGCCATCATCAGGTGTCGGCCTGGCCGCTGGCCGAAGAGTGGCGCTGGCTGACAACCTGGCTGGTCTGGCGGCGCGGAGCGAAAACCCGTCAGCTGGAGGCGTTTATAGCGCAGCTGAACGAAGATCGGCAACGAGCAGTTTCTCCATAAACAGGCTCAACGGGTCCGGTTGATAGGGTGCGAAGGCGCTGCGGGTCTGATAACCCCAGCGGGTATACAACCTGACCGCCGCCTGCTGATGAACTCCCGTCTCCAGCCGCACGGTATGGCAGTCCCGGCGCAGCGCTTCCGTTTCCAGCGCCTCCAGCAGCCGTTCGCCAAGCTTTTGCCCACGATGATCCGGGTCGATAAACACCCGCTTCATCTCCCCAACCCCATCGTGGCCGAGCACAATCGCCCCGCAGCCGACCGCCTGTTGGTGGGCATCGCGGATCAGCAGCACAATCACCGACTCCACCGCCAGCTGGCTCAAATCCACGAGGTGGTTGCTCTCGGCCGGATAGAGGGATTTCTGATAGGCATCGAGGCGAGCAATCAGCGCCGTCAGATGCGGATCGGTTATGGCTGTCGGGGCGATGGTATACATAGGCGAGCTCCTTTTTTCGCCTACTGTAGCGCAGCGCATACCCCCTTTCTCATAGTTTTAACTTATACAACCCGCCGCCACTTGCGCTAAGCAATTGAACCGCAGTAATTTTATGCCATGACGCTTGATATCGGGAATGGGCCATGAATACCAAAGCACGCAAGGTGATGATTATCGGTGCCGGCAATGTCGGCACCTCAGCGGCTTACGCATTGTTAAACCAGACTATCTGCGAGGAGCTTATCCTTGTGGACCTCGATAGGGCCAGAGCACAGGCACATGCTCAGGATCTTAGCGATGCAGCCGCCTATATGCCGGGGATGATGACCATTTCAACCCGGGAGGTCAGCGACTGTGCCGATGTCGATATCGCGGTGATTACCGTTTCCGGCGGATCGCTGAAACAAGGCCAGACCCGCCTTGACGAGCTGAACGCCACCGCCAAAATCGTTAACAGCATCGTTCCACAGATGATGGACAACGGCTTCAACGGCCTCTTTCTGGTGGCCACCAACCCCTGCGATATTATTACCTGGCAGGTATGGAAGCTGTCCGGACTCCCGCGTAGCCAGGTGATAGGCACCGGCGTCTGGCTGGATACCACCCGCTTGCGGCGGGTGCTCGCCCAGGCACTCGATATTGGCGCCCAGAGCATCGATGCTTTTATTCTCGGCGAACATGGCGATACGCAGTTTCCGGTCTGGTCGCATTCGTCGGTTTACGGTTCCCCGATTGCCGATGTTTACCTGAAACATACCGGCCAGCGGCTGGATCGCCAGCAGATCGCGGAGAAGGTTCGCACCCTTGGCTTTGAAATTTACGCCGGGAAAGGCTGCACCGAGTACGGCGTCGCCGGCACCATCGCCGAGATCTGTCGCAATATTTTCACCGGCAGCCACCGTGCACTGGCTATTTCGTGCATTCTTGACGGCGAATACGGTATGTATGATGTCGCGGTTGGCGTACCGGCGGTACTGACGCAGAGCGGCGTCCAGCAGATTATTGAACTGCAACTGGCCGACGATGAAGCGGCGCAATTCCGCCGCTCTGTTGAGGTGATTAAAGCCAATATCGCCCGTCTCGGCTAGATTCGCTTCTCTGCCGTTGATGCCCGCTTTACGCGGGCATCCTGCTCTCACGGGTTTAGATTCAGCGCAGCAAAATTCTCCCCTGCAGCCAGGTCACCGCCTGGCCGGCCATCAGCACGCGATCGCCCTTCAGCTCACAGCGAATATCGCCGCCGCGCGCCGATATCTGACGGGCCAGCATTTTACTTTTCCCCAGTTTCGCGCTCCAGAACGGGATCAGCATGGTATGCGCCGAACCGGTGACCGGATCCTCCCATACCGCTTCTCCCGGGGAGAAAAAGCGGCTGACAAAGTCATACTCGCCATCGCCGGGGGCGGTAATCGTCACCTTATGTTCTCCGGGCGTCATTGCCGCGATATTCGGGCGCACGGCGGCAACCTCTTCGCGGCTGGCCAGCTCGATAAGCCATGCCCGGCCACGGTGGGCGCTTACGTACCGCTCAAGGCCTAATCCGGCGAGCAGGGCTGCAGGCGGGGTGCTCTCTTGCGTGGCACTCGCCGGGAAATCCAGGGTCAGCCAGCCCCCTTCCCGGCTCACGGTCAGACGACCGGAGGCGGTCGCAAAATGAATCGCCGCGTGCGGAAAGTCGAGGTGATGAAAAATAACGTGTGCGCTGGCGAGAGTGGCGTGCCCACACAGATTCACTTCATTGCGGGTCGTGAACCAACGCAGAGAAAACGCCTCTCCCTCGCGCACCACGAAGGCGGTTTCAGACTGATTATGCTCCTGCGCCATTTTGAGCAAAATATCATCCGCCAGCCACGCGTCCAGCAGGCACACCGCCGCCGGGTTACCGGCAAAAGGCCGTTCACTGAACGCTGAAACCAGATACATGGGGATCTCTTTCACGGTATCTCCTTAGCGTAGCGTAATGGTGCCGGTCATGTACGTTGTCGCCTGCCCGCCAATCAGCACCCGATCGCCCAGCCACTGACAGCGCAGATCGCCCCCGCGGGCGGAGACCTGCCGCGCCTGCAGCGTCGTTTTGGCCAGTTTTTCCCCCCAGTAGGGAATTAGCATACTGTGCGCCGAGCCGGTCACCGGGTCTTCAACAACGCCCTCGCCCGGGCAGAAAAAGCGGCTGACGAAATCATATTCATCATCGGCGGCGCTGACGCAGATCATTTTGCCCGTCCGCTCAAGCAATGACATATTCGGCCGCACGGCTTCCACCTGCTGGCGGTTTTCGAGGATCACCAGATAATCCCGCCCTTCGCGAATCTCTACGGCCTTATCCAGCCCAAGTCCGGCCAGCAGCTCCGGCGGCGGGGCGATAACCGGGGTGGTTTGCCACGCCGGGAAGTCTAACGTCAGCCAGTCGCCGTTACGCGTCACCCTCAGTTCCCCCACAAAACGGGTACTGAACACCACCGTGGTGGAAGGATGGTCGAGATATTCAAAGATAATGTGCGCCGAGGCCAGCGTGGCGTGACCGCAGAGGTTAATCTCATGCAGCGTGGTGAACCAGCGCAGCTCATAACCCTCATCGGTACGCACAAAAAAGGCGGTCTCGGACTGGTTGTGCTGCTGCGCCATACTCAGCAGCGTGTCGTCGGGTAACCATTCGGTGAGTGGGCACACCGCGGCGGCATTACCGCCAAAATTGCGATCGCTGAAGGCATCTACCAGGTAAAAATCAATTTCCTGCATCATACAACGCTTCCTGTTTTTACTTTTCTTCAACATGACATAAAAGCGGGTCATGTACACGATCTATATAAAAATGAATCCGTTAGCTTATAAATGCCGCCTGATGCCATAGTGAGATCCAGATCACAAAACGATTGTATTTTCACCAGCAATCGTTTTAAGATCGAGACCTCTTCTTCCTCTTTAGTAACCAGCTCAGAACCTATGATTACAAACACGGTTTCACGCAGGGTCGCGTGGCTTCGGGTAGTCACGCTTGCGATCGCCGCTTTCATTTTTAACACCACCGAGTTCGCTCCGGTCGGTCTGCTGTCCGACATTGCCGACAGCTTCGGCATGGAGACCGCTCAGGTGGGTATGATGCTGACCATCTATGCGTGGGTGGTCGCGTTAATGTCGCTGCCGTTTATGCTGCTGACCAGCCAGATGGAGCGCCGCCGCCTCCTGATCGGCCTGTTCATTCTGTTTATTGCCAGCCATGTGCTGTCGTTCTTTGCCTGGAGCTTCAACGTTCTGGTGATCAGCCGCATCGGGATCGCCTTTGCCCACGCGGTCTTCTGGTCGATAACCTCTGCATTAGCAATACGTCTGGCGCCGCCGGGCAAACGTGCGCAGGCGCTGAGTCTGATTGCAACCGGCACCGCGCTGGCGATGGTATTCGGCATTCCTATCGGCCGCATCATCGGGCAGTATTTTGGCTGGCGGACCACCTTCCTGGCGATCGGTCTGGGGGCGCTGGTGACGCTGGTGTGCCTGTTTAAGCTGCTGCCTAAACTGCCCAGCGAGCATTCCGGTTCGTTGAAAAGCCTGCCGGTGCTGTTCCGTCGCCCGGCGCTGCTGAGCATCTATCTGCTGACCGTCATCGTGGTGACCGCACATTACACCGCCTACAGCTATATTGAACCATTTGTACAAACGGTAGCCGGTATGAGCGGTAATTTTGCCACCGTGCTGCTGCTGATCCTCGGCGGCGCAGGGATCATCGGCAGCGTGCTGTTTGGTAAACTGGGCAACCAGCATGCTTCCGGGCTGATTAGCATCGCCATTGGCCTGCTGCTGGTCAGCCTGCTGCTGCTGCTGCCGGCATCGCAAAACGCTCACCACCTGATGGTGTTAAGCATCTTCTGGGGCATCGCGATCATGATTATTGGTCTGGGGATGCAGGTGAAGGTTCTGGCGCTGGCGCCGGATGCCACCGATGTGGCGATGTCGCTGTTTTCAGGGATCTTTAATATTGGTATCGGCGCGGGCGCGCTGGTCGGCAGCCAGGTCAGCACGCATCTTTCGATGGACGCGATCGGCTACGTCGGGGCGATTCCGGCGCTGGTGGCGCTGGTGTGGTCAATCATGATATTCCGCCGCTGGCCGGTGTCGCTGGACGATCATCAGCCTCACCACTCCTGAACGGGATGACGAAAGAAAAAAGCCTGCCGGTTGTTCCATCGGCAGGCTTTTTTATTCGCGGGTCGTCAGTGAAGCGACGGCGACGTTATCAGGCGTGGTAGGTGGTAATAATTTCCAGCACACCGTTGATAATAAACTGTACGCCCATGCACACCAGCAGGAAGCCCATCAGGCGCGAAATCGCTTCGATTCCCCCTTTCCCCACCAGACGCATGATTGCCCCAGAGCTGCGCAGGCAGCCCCAGAGAATAATCCCGACCAGGGCAAAGATAATCGGCGGCGCCACCAGCACCACCCAGTTCGGAAAATCGACGCCATGCTTCACCGTCGATGCCGTACTGATCAGCATGGCGATGGTCCCCGGCCCGGCGGTGCTCGGCATGGCCAGCGGCACAAACGCGATATTGGCCGTCGGTTCATCCACCAGCTCTTCGGATTTGATCTTCGCTTCCATCGAGTCATGCGATTTCTGCTGCGGGAAGAGCATCCGAAAACCGATGAAGGCCACAATCAACCCGCCGGCAATGCGCAGGCCGGGAATAGAGATGCCGAAGGTGCTCATCACCACCTGACCGGCATACCAGGCAACCATCAGGATAATGAATACGTACACCGAGGCCATCAGCGATTGTTTGTTGCGCTCCTCGTTGTTCATATTGCCAGCCAGCCCGAGGAACAACGCAACGGTCGTCAGCGGGTTCGCCAGCGGTAAAATCACCACCAGCCCCAGACCTATCGCCTGAAAGAGTTCAATCATAATGAATTAAGGCCCCGTTAATTTTTCACTATTAAAAAGTTTTGCCGCGCCAGTATAACTTTGCTCGTCAATATCATTCCAGCGCTTATCACCCGGCCGGTGCAGCGCCCCACCGCCGCTTCAGCCAGGGCCAGAAGTCTGCTTTAGCAAATCGTGTCATCGTCTAATCCCTCAGGTTGACATATTATTGCCTGGGCAATAATATCAGCAGCAATTAACTACTTGCCTGGGCAACCATTGTGAAAAACACCAGCGATCTGTTTAACGAAATGATCCCCCTCGGTCGCTTGATCCAAATGGTTAACCAGAAAAAAGATCGCCTGCTCAACGAATATCTCTCGCCGATGGATATTACTTCCACCCAGTTTCGGGTGCTTTGTTCCATTCGTTGCGAAGTATGTATTACCCCCGTTGAGCTGAAAACCGTGCTGTCGGTCGACCCAGGCGCAATGACGCGCATGCTCGACCGTCTGGTCTGTAAAGGCTGGATTGAACGGTTACCCAACCCCAATGACAAACGCGGCGTACTGGTGCAGCTAACACCAGACGGTGCAGCCCTTTGTGAGCAGTGTCATCAGGTTGTGGGTCAGAAATTGCACCAGGAATTAACAAAAAATCTGTCGGCGGATGAAGTGGTCAATCTTGAGCATTTACTCAAAAAAGTCCTGCCGTAATAAGAAGAGGTAAGATGATGTCCAGACGCAATAATGACGCCATCACTATCCATAGTATTTTGTCGTGGATTGAAGATAACCTGGAATCGCCCCTGTCGCTGGAAAAAGTGTCCGAGCGTTCTGGTTACTCCAAATGGCACCTGCAAAGAATGTTTAAAAAAGAGACCGGTCACTCCTTAGGCCAGTACATCCGCAGTCGCAAGCTGACGGAAATCGCGCAAAAACTCAAGCAGAGCAATGAGCCGATTTTGTACCTGGCAGAACGTTACGGTTTCGAATCGCAACAAACGCTGACGAGAACCTTTAAAAACTACTTCGACGTTCCGCCGCACAAATATCGCATGACCAATATGCCGGGTGAATCCCGCTATCTGATGCCACTAAACAACTGCTGTTAATCGCCTGCAACAAGACGTATTGAGGAAATCATGAAACTATTCGCTACCGCGGCCATGGTCCTGGTCGGCCTGGTCTCCAGCCAGAGCTATGCGGAGCAAACGACTACGCCGGTTCGCCACAATCACCGCGACGCGATGATTATGCCTTCCGAACATAACGACTCTCCATTTGATTTCAATCATATGGCTGCCGGTAGCGACAAATCGGATGAGCTGGGCGTACCGTATTACAATTAACTGCACTACCCGAGCATTTCGCCCCGTTTACGGGGCTTTTTTTTGCGCCTCTGACAACAACGGATCGCGAACCCTGACTGTCCCCAGGTGGCCGTTTACTGCGCTCCCTCAACTCAATTTGTCCCCCAATATCATATAATTCCTTATCCCTGTTCATCGTAGTTACGCTCGCGAAACGATAAGACCGCCGATGTACATTTCAACCCGGTTTAAAATTGTTCTTCACCTGTGTGGGTTTCTGGTTTTGCTCTACAGCCTGACCATGATCCCGCCGATGCTGATTGCGCTGTTCGCCAAAGAGCGCAGCGTTTTTGCCTTTTTTTCGACCTTTGTTCTCGCCTTCTCTGGCGGTTTGCTCTGCTGGCGGGCGACGCATCAGTCGAAGGTTAATCTCGAAACCCGCGATGGTTTTCTGATTATCGTGCTGTTCTGGCTGCTGTTTTCCGCCATCAGCGCTTTGCCGCTGTGGTTAAATGACGAACTACGCCTGTCGATAGCCGACGCCCTGTTTGAGGGCGTCTCGGGGATTACCACCACCGGGGCGTCAGTATTTCATGACGTCTCTTCGCTACCCGTGTCGATCCTCTATTACCGCGCCCAGCTCAATTTTGTGGGCGGCTTAGGGGTTATCGTGCTCGCTGTGGCGGTGTTGCCGCTGCTGGGCATCGGGGGAATGAAGCTTTATCAGTCCGAGATGCCCGGTCCGTTTAAAGAGGAGCGTCTGACGCCGAGGCTGGCGGATACTGCCAGAAGTCTGTGGCTCACCTATATGCTGCTGGGAGGCGCCTGTACTCTTGCTTTTTTCCTTGCCGGGATGTCGTTTTTTGATGCCCTTTGTCACGGGCTATCGACGGTGTCGCTGGGAGGGTTCTCCACGCATACGGAAAGCATCGGTTACTACCAGAGCGATGCAATAGAACTGGTGGCCGGGGCCTTTTCTCTGCTCTCGGCCCTTAACTTCACCCTCTATTTTGTGGCTATCGCGCGTCGTAGTCTGAAACCGTTTCGCCGCAGCACCGAGATGCATTTCTTTTTCCTGGTGGTGGCGCTGGTGGTGGCGGTGGTCACTTTCGAAGTGTGGCGTGCGGGGATGTACAGCCTGCCCAAATCGTTGGTCCACGCCTTTTTTCTCACCAGTTCTATGATCACCGATAACGGTCTGGCAACGGCGGATTATGCCTCCTGGCCGCCGGAAATTATCGTGCTGCTGCTGTCAGCGAGCTTTTTCGGCGGCTGTGTCGGGTCGACCTGCGGGGGAATTAAGGCGCTGCGTTTTCTGATCCTCTTCAAGCAGAGCCGCCACGAGGTACATCAATTAGCCCATCCCCGGGCAATCATGAGTATCCGCGTCGGAAACGCAATCATCACCGATCGCGTGCTGCGTTCGGTGTGGAGTTTCTTCTTTCTGTATATCCTCACGACCTGCCTATTTGTCTGGCTGCTGAATCTACAGGGCTACGATCTGCTGACATCGTTTGCATCGGTTGCCGCCTGCATTAATAACATGGGCCTCGGTTTTGGGGCGACCGCCGATGGCTTCGCTGGCCTGAATGATGTATCGAAATACCTGATGTGTATGGCGATGCTGCTGGGGCGACTGGAGATCTATCCGCTACTGATTCTGCTTTCGCGTACATTCTGGCGTAGTTAGCGGAGACGGCTTCCGGCTATTCTCCAGACAGTTGATCGCGCTCCGGCGCTGAGAAGAATACATAACGCCTGCAGTGCAGGCGTTAGTGGTTAGTTCACCGTGGCCGGATGCGCCAGACGTCCCTCGTCCTCACCCTGCTGCTCTTTCTCGTGCCTGCGCTCCGCCAGTAGTCGGCAGATCTCCGCATGCTTCTCCTCGGTAAAGGTAAAGCGCGACATAAACACCAGCCGGATCAGCGAGCCTATGGCCGGGAGCAGGCAGATACCAAAGAACAGCCCCGACAGCACACCGTCACTCTGGGTGGGCGCCTGCGGCACATAGCCGATCATCGTCAGAAACACGCCGATTAACCCGCCGCCGACCGCAACCGACATCTTGCCGGTAAAGGTTTGTCCGGAGAAGGTGATCGCCGCGCAACGCTTGTGGGTGTGGTACTCCGCATATTCGATGGTGTCGGCAATCATCGACGAGGTGAGGATATTGGTCATCATCACGAACAGCGTACTCAGGCCAAGCAGGGTAAACAGCATGGCCGCGTGCTGATATCCGACAAACCACATCACCACGCGTACCGCGACATCCAGCCCGCAGAGGATCATAAACAGCTTCCGCTTCTGCATCCTGCGCGTCAGCATCGGGGCGACAAGGCACACCACCGCCGCCATAATCCCCATCACGCCGATCGCCATCTGCAGGCTGCCGTCCCCCATATTGTTGATAAAGAAGTAGATATAGAGGCCACCGGCCACGTTGTGAAACACGCAGAAAAAGAACGACAGCAGAACGATAAACAGCGGCTTGTTCTGGCGCAGGTTATGGAAGGTGTCACGTATCGTCACCTTTTCCGGACTCGGCGGCACGCGCTCCTTAATCTGCATAAAGCCGTTGAGCATCAGCGGCAGGCCTACCAGCATCATGACCAGCGCCGCCATAAAGTAGCCTTTGTCGTTGCTGTAGTGCGCGAAAAACGCCGCCAGTTTCGGGAAGAAGATATTGGCGCAGGCGATCCCGGCGTTGACCCCCAGCATGGCCGCCGTCACCGCGCGGGTGCGCTGCCCGGAGTCATTGGTCATCACCGACGACATCGACCAGAACGGAATATCAGAGATGGCGTACAGCGTCCCCCACAGAATGTACGTCACCCCGGCGTAGAGAATTTTAGTGGTCATGTCCGCTTCGATTTTATAGAACGACAGCAGCGTGACGCCGGTAATCAGTACCGGGGCAATCAGCAAAAAGTGGCGAAACTTGCCGAACCGGGTGTTAATGGTATCCATTATGCTGGCAAATAGCGGATCGTGAACCGCGTCCCACGCGCGGGCAATCAGGAAGATGGTACTCGCCGCCAGTGCCGAGATCCCCAGCACGTCGGTGTAGAAATAGTTAATAAACGAACCCACTAAACCAAAGCTAAAACACTGACCTAAACCATAACCAAAATAAGACCACAACTCGCGAGACGGTATTTTCATTGTCATTGCCATAGTGCGTACCTGGTTGCCCGGCGGCAGGCCGCCGGGTGGATATTATTAGCCCTGAGCCTGCGGGGCAATCTGACGGAGCTTCTTCATTAAGGCCATTTCACTGCGCGAAAACGGGATACCGTTCTCCTCAAATACATCGTGGAACCAGAGACGGCAGTAGTCCGTGGACTCTTTCATCACTACCGGCCACGGCAGCCACGTCTGCGTTTTGCCGCGCACCAGTCCCCACTGATACGGAGCGATCTTCGCCGCGTACATCAGCGGGAGTTGCTCTTCGATGGTGCTGCCCACGTGGCGGGCCAGCCATTCGGTGCAGAAGATTGGTCGCCCAAGCGCCTGCAGCTGCTGGATAATCGCGGTCATACGCCCGGTATTGGTGTAGGCGTGGAAACTCACCACGTCTGATAACGCCAGCGCGGTCTGATCCAGCGGATGCTGATAAAACGTCTCGCCCTCCTCCTCCGCCGGCAGACGCCAGGCGCAGACGGTAAGCGGCTGAGTCGGATCCTCTTCACGCGCCCAGCGGAACGCCAGTTTCATCAGCTCATGCGCGCAGGTCTCCAGCTTCGCGTCATACTGCACCTCTTGCGTACCGGTTGCGAAAATGCCGCGGTTGCCCGGCTCGTTATACAGATCCCACAGCAGCACGCGGCTGTCGTCGCGGAACTGGCGGACAACGTCGCGAATATAGCGCTCAATATGCGGCCAGCAGTCGGGATCGCAGACCTTGTCGCGTCCCGGGCTCGCGGCCGCCTGGCTGTTGTGCTTACCCGGCACCGGCGGTTTTTGCGGCCCCAGATAGGGCTCATCACCGGAGAAACCGCAGTCGTCCATCAGAGTCAGCATGGTGCTGAATCCGCGACTGTCGGCGAGGGTCAGAAACTTGTCGATACGCGCTATCAGGCCGTCGCGATCGTCTTCCCAGACAATAAACGGCAGGTTGATACGCAGGGTGTTGTAGCCCGCCTCCGCCGCCCAGCCTAGTTCGCGATCGATGGTCTCGGCATCGAAAGTCTCTTGCTGCCAGATATCGGTCCAGTTCACTGCCGTTGACGGCAGGTAGTTGAACCCGCACAGCCACCCCTTCTGCTGATACCACGCCTGCGCCTGCGCTTTACTCCACTGCTCTTTCATTACGCGTCCTCTTGCTGATAATATTTAGCTAATAAATATTAGCCGCAGGATAAATGCGCAAATCACCACGCGAAGAAAAGCGACAGCCTTCACAAAGTTCACGCTTCGGTGAATGAGAAACGTGATCGACAGCGCGTAAGCGAGCAGTTAGGGTATGATGCGGTGACGCGAGAGGGAGAGGACGAATGAAGCGAAAGACTAAAGTCACGATGAATGATATTGCGCGAACGGCGGGCGTGTCTCAGGCGACGGTATCGCTGGTGCTCAACCAGTCGCGCAACATCAAGCTCAGCGACGACACCCGCCAGCGGGTCATCAGCGTGGCGACCGAACTCGGCTACGACCGCCTGCCCGCCATTCATGCGCCGCGCAACCAGGAAGAAATCGCCCTGCTGGTGAGCTCCCTGCAAAGCTTTGATCCGTTTATCGACGCCATCAGCCAGGCGCGGGAAGCCGCGTGGCGCAACGAAGCGCTGCTGACCGTTTACGACTATGGCGATGACGTGGAGCTGGCGCTGAACATTATCCGCCAGCTGGAGAAGCGCAACTGCGTGGGGATTATTCTCGCCTCCCCCGTGACCACCCTTGTCGACATGACTGCTTTTCAGGACTGCAGCCGTATTCCGCTGGTGCTGCTCAACCAGCGCGACCCCGGCTCGCCGCTGCTGCCGTCGTTTATTCCGGACGACTACGCCAACGCCTTCCAGGTGACAAAACACCTTATCGCCTGCGGCGCAAAGCGTATTGCCCACATCACCGGGGAGAGCTGGATGGAAGCCTCCCGCCAGCGTCTGGCCGGCTACCAGGCCGCGCTGCAGCAGGCCGGTTTAGCGTGTGACGACAGTCTGGTGCGCCAGACCAACTGGCAGTTCAGCGAGTCTTTTACCGCCACCACCTCTCTGCTGGCGCTGGATGAACGCCCGGACGCCATCTTCTGCGCCAGCGACTGGCTGGCGATCGGTTGCTATCAGGCGCTGGCGGTAAACGGCATTGGCATCCCCCAGGATATGCTGCTGGCGGGCTATGATGACCAGAAAATCTCCGAGCAGCTCACCCCGCCGCTGACCAGTATCCAGCTGCCATACAGCGAGCTGGGACGCCTGGCGGTGGAGTACCTGTGCAACCAGGAAGATGCCGCCACGCACGTGATGCTGGCGGGCAGGCTCAAGGTGCGGACATCGAGCCTCGTCTGAGGTGAGGACCCTTCTGGCACAAGGCTCGCCGCCGGCGTGGCGCGTAACTTACGGCTATTGACTATCCGAGCGTGCAGAACCGCATCGATCGGCAACGATGTCCTGAAGATCTGTGCGCGAGGCGGCTACGCTTTTCACGCGACCATGATAGACCGCCGAATTAACGTGTCCGGTATCGCCAGCGCCATTAACGCCGGCGAGATGTCTCGCCCAGGCTGGAAGGCGAACGGTCGCTTTCATCGTCCCCAGGGGTTGGGGAAATGGTTGCGATGATCTGTCTGTTCGACCGAAAGCATATTTCGTAACCTTATCTGCCCTGCATTGCTAAACACCCGCGGTTACCACTCATCAGCAGGTTTTAAACTTATTCATGGCTAATAATCAAGCGGTCCCACAAAAATCCGTTACGTGCGTAACGATAAGGCCGATAATTGCACTTCCCTGTCTTTTTTTAAAAGATCAGATGCTCAGAAAATATCGGGTGTTTTTTAATTCCTCATGTAATTATATTCGCTGCAAGGAGATGCAATGCGCTATACCCATTTTTTAATGGTTCCTGAAATCGGCGCGAGCCGCCTCAACCAGACGCTGAAAAAAGACGCACAGACCATGCCTTTTTATGTCGTTTTCGATAACAGAGAAAACCGACAGCATTATGGCTATATCTCTTGTCAACAGGCAAAAGTCAGGGGAATATTTAGTCAGTAAGTTTGATTAAAAACCATTCCTCCTCATGCTGTCTTGATTAAGAAGAGGAATATTAATTTATTAAAAAATCAGTACCCTGCAGCTTTATTGGCGGCTTTTATACGCTTATTCATGGCGTCTTTTTCTTGTTTGTCATGGGCCTGCATTATCCCGCCCGCAGCATCCACCCAATCATTTGCGGTACATCCTGATAATCCCACGCTCAGCATAAACGCAAAAACATACTTCATATTCGCCCCATCCCCTGATTATTGTAGAAATAACGTCCATGTAATACACAAAGTATTCGACGCTGACGTCGTTACTTTAACAAGAAAAAGGCATTATGAACAAGACGAGAATTTCCAATCCGCTACGCTATAACGGCCAGAAATGAATTCTGACGTTATTCATTTAATATACAGAAGAGAAAATAGAACTTAACACACTTCATTTTAAAGGGTGAACTTGTCTGTTGTTTAGCGTGGCGTCGCCTGGATGCGGGATGTTGCCAGAAGGCCGCGTCGGGGCATTGGACATCCCCCCGTTCCCCCTGCGATGGTTGACAGAAGAAAGCAAGAAGCCCTTTGCTTTCTCTCTCTTCTCAGACGGATTTAATCAGTTGGTCGGCAGCAGCTAAAAAATGAATGGCCCGAATGACAAGAGCACTTAGATTTCAAGTGCAGCACGGATTATGGTTTCCATTTTCTCCGGCGTGACGAACGGTGCAAAACGCCTGAGCGGTTTACCGTCGCGTCCAATCAGAAATTTAGTGAAGTTCCACTTGATCCGCCCACCCAGTACACCGGGCAGTTCATCTTTCAGGAAACGAAACACCGGGTGCGCTGCGGCCCCGTTCACCTCTACTTTCTCGAACATCGGGAAGCTCACACCGTAGTTGATGTGACAGGTCCGGGCGATTTCGTCGGCGCCGCCGGGCTCCTGCTTACCGAACTGATTACAGGGGAAACCAAGCACCACAAGCCCCTGGGCGGCGTACTTTTTGTACAGCGCTTCAAGACCGGCGTATTGCGGCGTGAAGCCACAGTGGCTGGCGGTATTCACCACCAGAACCAGTTTGCCGGCGTAGTCGGCCATAGAGATGCGCTGGCCACGCAGACTGTTGGCCGTCAGTTCATAAAAGGCGGTCATGTCGGAATCCTCAGAGCAGAACCCGTTCGACACCGACATGACTACGCAGCGTGTTGCTGCACGGGAATATCGCGTGGAGAGCGGCAAGTTGTTCCTGCTGATGATAACCCGGTAGGTCCTGAATCGCGACGTCAAGTTTTAGTAAGAGCAATGCCGGCGGTGGTGGCCTGAATCCGAACGCGGATCCCGGCATCGTTCCTTGGCTGCCTGTTCACACAATTAAATCGTGCGAACAGGACCAGAAGGACACCCAACAGGCGACCGGTGCCCCGTTCCCCATTGATGAACTCTGCATGATGTTAATCGTGTCCGTTTTTGCTACGAAACCCACCATAGAGCTACCATCGGACGACGATGAGCGAAAAGCTGACCTTGAGTCATCCTTTCCCAGGCCGGCGTTTTATGTTTTCCTTAGCCTAAGCAACGGAACAAGGAAAACACCGTGAAAATCTACTGGACCCTAAAAAGTATTACCGAACTAAAAGACTTATCTTTTCGGGAGCGCGGAAGACGGTGGCGGAATGCCTATAAATCGGCCTTCCGGCACTGGCAGACCTGGGGCGGCCTCGTCCTCTGCGGGGCCTTCAGCGGCGCGGGAGCGCACTTTGGCGGCCTGGCCGGCACCGTAATATTTGCTGGGCTGGGTGGCTTTATTTACGGCCAGATCGTGACACACGTTGTCCTGAAACATTATCGGCACCGACTGCAGGACGAAGCCAACTGATCTTTCAGGCCTGAAAAGCGTTCAGGCTCATCAGGCTGTAAGTGACTAGATCTTTTTTTCGCAGCTAACCTTAAGATTCAATCATTTCTAATGATTGAATCTTAAGGTGCTCCCTCCTGCTCACCCAGGCCAAAACCCGCACTACGTTTCCCCGCGATACAGTAAAGGCCCTGCATTTAAGATACCACCCCAAACAGTAATGATAACTATTTGCATCAGTGTGCTATGTTGTATGCGCTTAAAACAAGAGCGGGTTCTCATGGCGGAAGATAAGACTCATCGCGTGGGAAAATCCTGTGGCTGCGCTGAGATGCAGCATCAATACAATTTATGGAGAGAAGATGAGAAGAATTTCAGTCTGGTCAGTGCTGTTGGCTTCAGCTATTGCGATGTCAACCGCCATAGCGGCATACGCCGATAGCCAATGGACAGCCGCCACCACGACCTTTCCTGGTAGCATCCGTGCCGGGTCACGGGAAATTCCCGTCAAGCCCGGAGATAAAACGGTTATAGCCATTAAGAGCCTACAGGCGGGCACGACCGTCACCATTCTCAATGGTGCTGAAGTCCTGACACCGAAACCACTGACCGCCGACGAGAAGGGAAACCTCACTATTCCGTTGACCGTTCCGGCCGATGCCGCAACAGGCCTTCATCCACTCACTGTTATTACGCAAAACCCGGCGAGCGTTTCGCAGGTCATGTTGAAATTGTCCCAGATTGTCCCGCCAAAAAACACGGAGGCTTTCAGGCTGCAAACAACGTCCGTCGGTGAGCGGGCTTACCAGGTGGCAGTGTCGGCTGACGGAAAGCTGTTCGTGACCTCTGCACGCGGCCCGAAGGATGGTAGCCGCCTACTGAGACTGAATGCCAGAACCCTGGCTGTCGAAGCGGAGGCAACACTGCCTGAAGACAAAAAGGGCGAGCAGATTGGTGTCTTCGGCGTCGGTGTTGATAATGCCCATAATCAGGTCTGGACGACGAACACCCTTGCCGAGACGGTGACCGTCTATGACGCAAAAACGCTTGCCGTCGCCAAAGTCTTTCCGGAGGGTTCGGTCGCACATCCACGCGATGTGGTTATTGACGAAGCCAACAATCGGGCCTATGTCAGCGCGGCGCTGACCGGTTTTGTCGAAGTGTATGACACCAAAACGCTGGAGCACATCGGTCAGCTGGAGTTTGTGGTGGAGCGTGGCAAAAACCTGTTTAACAGTACCGATCTTACCCTCGATAGCGCTGGCGGCAAGCTCTACGGCGTCAGCCGCGATACGCCATGGGTAGGCTGGATTGATCTCAAAACCGGCAAGAGTACGACGGTGAAAGTACCTCAGGCGCAGGGCGCAACCGACATCGCTCGCGATCCGCAGACCGGCCGTCTGTATGTCGCGTCCCAGGAGACGAACAATGTCGTGGTTCTTGATGCGGACGGTAAGGTACTTGCGGATACCTATATTGGTGCCGGGGGAGTATCTGTCGTCTGGGATCCGGTGACCTCGCAGGTTTTCGCCGCCGCGCGTGCAGGCGGAACCGTAGCAGTGCTGAACAAGGACGGTAAACTGGTCGCTAATATCCCGGTGGATGATACGCCAAACAACCTGACCGCCGGGCCTGATGGCGCAGTTTATCTGGTGTCTATGTATGGCTCGACCGGAGATAAAGTTCAGACCGGTTCAGTGACGAAAATCACCGCCAAAAAATAACGCCATGAGTCCGCCGGGTTAGTCGCAGGCAGGTCAGCCTGGCATTATTATTAACCCCCAGTCACCTGTGGGCCGGGGGTATGTTTTAGCGTATCCGATCGATATTCACATCTTTTTACTCGAAGCTGATTGACGTCCATCGCGATCAAGCAACACAAATCTCGTTCTGGTGTTCACCGTCTCACCTGGACGAAGCGGTATGTCTGCCCAGAGGCCCACAAAAAACGGCTTCCGCGGTTGCGGCACCTCACCTTCCGGCTGCAAGCAGATCAGAATAAAACGCTATACGTCAGGAGCTCGAGGGAAAATTTCAAGGTAACTACTATTCGTATAAAAAGGAACAATCAGAAACAGCATACCGGCACCTCCTTGCTGATACTGTACGGCTAAATCTCCATTATGAGTGATGAAGAGTCGGTGCTCCCACCACTGGCATCCGGCGCTCATATCTGGGGTACAGTTTTTGACCTTTCTAATTAATTCACCATCCTTTGTCAGATATAGAGATTTCACGTTTGAGTCTGATGGTTTTTCTTCTGAGCCATCGAGAAGGACAAATGTTCTTTCATCCAGAGTTCTGTTTTGCGAATCAATCGATTTGATATGCATTGTTTTGGAATCATAATCGAGTTTTAACTCTACAGTTGAAGTCTTGTCACCTTTAACGTAAAAAAACTCAGTCAAATCGCCTGCGCCCCAGTATTTCTCCTCACTTGATTTAACGGGTTTAGCCATGAACCGATAAAGGCTATGTGAATGAATATCCTGTCGGTTAGAATACTCCGCTTTATATTGTGCCATCTGCGGCGAATGGACAACACACCCGCTCAGTGCCAGCACAATGAATAAAACAGACGGTCCGCGCATTGACAATTCCCTATGTTAAATAACCCAAGCCAGCATTAATTTATACTATATCTCTAAGCGGCTGACTAACAGGGATTATCGACCGCTGTTCAGCGGTCAGCTATATAGCCTGATCCGGTCACGGAAACCCTCTCAACGAAGAAAAGTGAAAAAGCCAGACCTCACTCCAGCCTGTTTTTGCCGGTGACCTCTCTTTCTACCTGTTTTCGCGTTGCAGCGGGCGTTCCGCTGTTTCTGTCTATGCATGCAGAATGGCTGCCGATACACCTTCATGAGTTTACAGTAGTTAACCGGCAGCTTTGAGCGAGAAGCGGACCGTCATCTATCACGGTGAATACGCGAGACTCAATCATCCACCGTCAGATTAAGGCGCTAACGGATGAAACCCGATCATTGTGTTGTTGGTTGCGTTTTTTCCAGAATCAGCAACAGCAGGCAGATGGCTCCCGCCGCTGCGAGGTTGTAAAGCATTCCAGCCACAAAGGCAGAAGCATACTGTCCGGCTGGTGACAAAGAGGTCGTCTCTGCAAGAGCGCCATTAAACAGAATGCCCACGACAGCAACGCCCAGAGCAGCGCCGACTTGCTGTACTGTTGATACCACTCCGGAAGCCATGCCGGAGTCTGCTTCGTCAACGAAACCCAGCACCAGGTTCAGCAGTGGCGTCATAATGTAACCCTGTCCGGCACCGATCATAACAAGCGCCGGGAGCAAGTACACCGGCTTCAGTTCAGCGCCTGACAGCCAAACCTGAGCAACTAATACCGTGATGAATAGCGCATAGATCAGGGCGCCCCAAAAAAGGGTCCGGGTTCCCCATCTGGAAAGCACTCGTGGCGCCGCCAGTGACGCAAGCACAAACCCTACGCTACAGGGCGCAAACAGGCTTCCCGCCATGAAGGGATCCAACCCCATCCCCGTCTGTACCAGTAAAGCAAAGCAGAGGAAAAATGAACTTGATGTCGAATAAACCAGTAATACCAGCAACGTGCCCAGCGCAAAATGGCGCTTCGCCATCAGGCGCATATCCACGAGCGGCCATTTACCACTCATTCGGCGGCGTACCTGTTGTCGACAAAAGAGCGCGAGTACAATCAGCGCGATACCCGGTGACCATAGACTCCACGCGGGCCAGCCTTGCACCGGCCCTTCTATCAATGGAACCAGCAACAGCGTCAACCCGGAGCTGATCAGTACCACGCCGATCCAGTCCAGCTGTGGTCTTTGCGGGGCGGCGGATTCGGGAATCGATCGTGCGGCGAGAATAGCGAGAACGCCAACCGGCACATTGATAAGAAACAGAGTGCGCCAGCTCAGGCCGAACAGGTCTACATGTACCAGCCAACCGCCCAGCACCTGACCGGCAATCGCGGCCAACCCCAGAGTCATCCCCAACAGGCCAAAAGCTTTGCGCCTGTCATTACCCGCAAAGTTAACCCGGATGGAGGCATACACCTGCGGGAACAACAATGCCGCCGCCAGCCCCTGTAACACCCGGGCGCTGATAAGATAACCGGTATCAGGCGCCAGGCCACAAAATGCCGACGCCAGCGTAAAGCCAGCCATACCGATGATGAAGAGGCGACGGCGGCCAAACCGATCCCCCAGCCGCCCGCCGGTAATCAACAAAACGCCAAACGCGAGTTCATATCCGGCGACAATAAGACCAATCTCGGCGAAATTTGCCCCCAGCCCGGCCTGAATACTGGGAATGGCCACATTAACGACAAACAGATCAAAGATGGTGACGAATCCCGCGAGGAGCAACACGGTCAAACCAGCCCACGGAGGCGTTTCACGTTCGCGCGGCATCGAAAAACAGAGGGGTGAACTCATCATGTATATCCAGGGTAAGGAGAATATGCGACGATTCTCTCTTGCTCTTTAAACCATTACAATTTAACACTTTATACTATTACTTTAAGTAACGAGATAAGCGATGCGCACACTGAATCGAACGCGTTCCGATCTGGCAGCCTTCCTGCGGGCACAGCGGGAACGTCTGTCACCTGCCGACGTCGGGTTGCCCAGCGGAACCCGGCGCCGGACGCCAGGCCTCCGGCGTGAAGAAGTCGCGGCGCTTGCCGGAGTCGGCCTCACCTGGTACACGTGGCTTGAACAGGGCCGGGATATTGGGGTGTCGTCCACCTTTCTGGATAATCTGTCGCGGGTACTGAAACTGGATGCCGCTGAACGTCGACACCTCTTTATGCTCGCACATCAGCGTCCTCCTGCCGACCCCGGAAAAACCTGGTGCGTACTCCCTCCCCTTGTGCGGCGGCTGATGCACGATCTGCCGCATCCTGCTTTTGTGCTCAATCTGCGCTGGGATGTCCTGGGCTTTAATATGTTAGCCGATAAGCTGTTTAATTTTGCCCGTCATGTACCGGAGCGGCGTAACCTGCTCTGGCTACTGTTCACCGATTCCGCGCTACGGGCGCGTGTGGTTGACTGGGATGAACAGGCTCCGCTGATGTTGTCTGACTTTCGCCGTGACTTCACTCGCGCCAGCCAGAGCAGCGATATTCCTGAACTGGTCAATGAGCTGGAACAGGTTTCACCCGAGTTCAAAACCTGGTGGCGACAACATCAGGTTCACGCGCCTTGTAATGGCATCCGCCGTTTGCTGATAGAGGAACAGCCCGTGCCTTTCGAATTCACGTCGCTGACCGTGGATGAAGACAGGCATCTGAGGCTGGTGGTGTATGCGCGCCAAAAAGAGGAACCAGCGCTTGCTGATTAGCATTCAGCGTGGGGCCAGTGGCTTTCGCCCGCTGGCTTAAACACGGCTGAATCTACCGCAGCTGCTCACGTAACTACGTTCCGATCCCATCTGGCGATCTTCAGATACCTTCGGGACCAGGGGCTTTCCGCGGGAGGCAACTTGTTTTTCTCACTACTTCGTTCTTTTATTCATCTTGATCCAATACAACTTGAGCGTGCCCGGGAACACCTTCGTCACCCTCTCCGGTGTGATGAGCGGTGGATGGACAAATCAAAGTAACGATACCTCTGTTTTTTCCGGATGCGTAAGCACGCAAGATAGCGTTGGAGAAAATGGGGGCGATAGAAAGCGGGAAGCAAACCCTGGCGCGCCTCGCAGGCTATGTAATCAAAACCTAATCAAAGAGAAAATCATGAGAAAAATAGTTTCGTTTGTCCATGTGTCGCTAGATGGTTTTGTCGCTTCTACCGCAGAGGGCCCGGCGGGTCTGGCCTGGATAAGCATAAGCCCCGACCTGTTTGAATACGTAGAGCAGCGAATTCAGCAAACCGACACCGCCTTATATGGGCGCACCACCTACCAGATGATGGAATCGTACTGGCCAACGGCTGCCGACAAGCCTGACGCCAGCCCACATGACCATGCGCATTCGCGTTGGTATAAATCTGCCCACAAAGTGGTGTTGTCGAAAACCCTTCTGGAGAAAAATCACCCTAATACGCAAATTATCAGTCGCAATTTAAGCGGCGAAATCAGCAAGCTCAAGCAGAGCGCGGGTAGCGAAATCTTAATGTTTGGTAGTCCCTCAGCTACTCACTCGCTAATGGCGGAAAACCTTATTGATGAGTATTGGCTATTCGTCAATCCGATTCTGCTGGGGCAAGGCATTCCCTTGTTCCAAAATATAAAACACAGAACCTCACTCATGCTGGTGAAGAGTCACGTTTTCCCGTCGGGCGTAGTGTGTCTGCAATACGAGGTGAAACGAAATTAATAATGCCAGGTTCCGACAGTTCAGCAACAGGAATAAAACTCCGAGCGGCTGCATTTCTGCAAAAGTGTAGCCAATCGATGTTTTGCGGTATGTGTCTACCCTGATTGACAATAGCGCCTAAGGGGTCGCAACATCCGCTCCTGGCACGCAGCGGACTTTACTTACATAGATATTAGGGAGGCGCAATGTTGTCATTGCGCTGTGGCCTGATGAAAATCGTGCGCTCTCGATGATGGCCTGCCGATGTAAACAAGTCTTTCATTTTCATCATCTCCAACGATAATCCACTATAACCCCAGGCCCACACTATGCGGGCAGGATTAGCTGCAAATCCGGATAGCGTTCCAGCCACCGTTTTGCCACGACACGCTGCCAGAAAACATCCCGCTTATCGCTCTCAAAGAATGGCGTTGCCCGAAGATGTCGTTCAAACAGATCGTCGAGCCCATAAGGCGCAATGATCTCAATAAGGGTGGAACGGCCTATTCTGACCGCGACGGCCGTCGCCGTCTCAGGCCAGTAGCGAAGAGCATTCGCTGTCGAGCAATAGGGTTCATTATCATTACGTTGATGCATCCTGGCTTGATTCTTCACCGACCAGTTAAAGACCGGTGATTGCCGGCTGAGCGTCTCTTCCAGAGCGCTATCAACAACTGAACTGCAGTTTTTCGGGTCGAACCAGACAACATCCACATCACCCGAGACTGGCCTTTGCCCGTATCCGTGCAGATGATCCCAGACCGCATCTCTGACAAAGCCGGCACCAATCCAGCCATCGCTGAGTTCCAGCGCCTGAACGGCATACAGCGCCTTCATTCTTATCGGGTCGTTTAACAACAGGTCCTGCAATACGTCCTGATATTTCATCATTTCCCTGAAAACAGTGATTAAGGTTGCTATCTGCCTGATAATAGCATCAATGTCCAGGGGGGCGCCGCTGCTGGCGCCCCCCTGCTATTACCTCGCGGCTAATCCTCGTACGCGGCGTGATGGAAATCAATTTCCCACTGCAGCACATCCCCGTACAGCGCCGACAGCGCCTGCTTTTCGTTTTCACTCAGCGCCATGGCGCAGCGATCGAGTTCGTTCTTCAGCCAGAGAGCCTGCTGATAAAAGTCGTCTTCGGCGTGCATTACCACCCAGCGCCTGACGTCAGCATCGCTCTGACGATGCTCGCTCGCCCCCCGGCACCAGGAGTAGTACATCCATTCCGCCCCGAACATCATGGTAATGATCTGTTCATAGTTGCCCGACCGGGCTGTCCGCAGCATGCCGTCGCGAAAGCGCTGCACGGCTGGCAAATCGTGCGGATAATCCGCGGGATTAATCCGCCGGTCTGACAAGACCTGTTCAAACCACGCAATCTGCGTGTCTACCAGCGCGTTCAGTACGCCGATGAGCCAGCGCTGCTGCTGAATATCCGGCGCCTTGCTGACCCCGAGGGCGAAAATCGCGATTGCCGTGGCGACAAAGTTGCCCTCAAACACCAGATAGCGGTTGAATACGGTTGTCGGCAGACGATCCTGTTCAATATCAACCACAAAACGGTGCCTCTGCATCGTCTGCCAGACCTGCTGATGTTCGCGCAGCAGGCGATCGCTAAATGCTTCCATTATGCCTCCTCCAGCGCGGCCTGGGCGACGGACATAAAATGCTTAACCCGGGCCAGCTCAACGTCGTTCCACCAGACGCCATCAACTTTCATGGTGCTGGCCACAATGACTCCCTGAGTCCGTCCGAGGATCTGGCTGACATTGGCTGGCGTCACCCCCGAGCCCACTAATAACGGTAGCTCTGTCGCCGCGCGAATCTCATCAATTTCCGCCATCGTGGCGCTATCGCCGGTGCGCTGACCCGTGGCAATCACCGCGTCGGCCTCGAAAAAGTCCACATCGCGAGTCAGCTCTTGAATCGAACGATCGGCAACGATAGCATGGCTGCCGTGCTTAACGTGGCTATCGGCAAAAACGCGGATATGTTCAGCGCGCAGCATGCTGCGATAGCGCAACGCCCTGGCCGCCGCCCCTTCAATAAACCCTTCGTTGGCGATATAAGCATTGGCCCACTGATTGACGCGAATGAAATCGGCGCCCCCCGCCAGAGCGATAGCCATCGCCGGAATCGCAGCATTTGCCAGGACATTAATTCCCAGCGGTACGCCAAAACGCTCGCGTACTTTCTCGGTAATGACCGCCATCAGCGCCGAGGTTTCATGACCGATATCTTCAGGTTTAGAAAAAGGGATATCGCCATGATTTTCAACAATCAGGCCATGAACGCCTCCAGAAATATAATTTTCAGCATCCCGAAGCGCACGCTCGACAATATCACCCACTGATTTCCCTCGATATTTAGGCGTGCCGGGAAAAGGATCGCAATGAATAACACCTATAACAACTTTACCACGTGAAAAAATAGCTTGTATTGCATTCGTTTTTTCTGCTGAGATAGCAACCATCTTATCCATCCTGTTAAGGGAACACTATGCGTGTTTACGTTATCGGCAATATTACCGTAGATGAAACCTGGTCTGTTTCGGATATACCAAAAAAAGGCACTTCAATTCATGGCGTTAAAGTTTCGCAGGATATCGGCGGTAAAGGCGCGAATCAGGCGATTATATTATCCCGCAGTGGAATAGAAACGCGATTAATTGCTGCCACAGGAAATGACAGCAATGGAATCTGGATTCGCCAGCGGATACAAAATGAAGCATTAACGTTGCTACCCGACTGCCATTTTAACCAACATAGCGATACCTCGATTATTTTAAATAGCGCTGATGGCGATAATGCGATCATTACCACTACCGCCGCCGCCGATACATTCCATCTTGATGATATTATTCCACACATGGCCGATGCCGCCGCGGGCGATATTTTGCTACAACAGGGCAATTTCTCCCTGGAGAAAACGCGGGCGCTATTCCAGTATGCCAGAACCCGCGGTATGACAACGGTATTCAACCCCTCACCGGTCAATCCTGACTTTTGTCATCTGTGGCCGCTTATCGACATCGCAGTGGTCAACGAATCAGAGGCTGAATTGCTCCAGCCATACGGCGTAAAAACCTTAGTGATTACCCAGGGGGCAGCAGGCGCCTGGCTGATCCGTGATGGCCAGCGTCAGTTTTGCCCCGCCGCCCCCGCCGAGGCGCTTGATACCACCGGCGCGGGCGATACGTTCCTCGCTGTGATGCTGGCATCCGCGCTACTGCGCGACGTCGAACCAGATCGCCTGGCGCTTACCCATGCCAGCCGTGCTGCCGCCATTACCGTTAGCCGCCGGGGCACGCTCAGCGCGTTTCCCGACGCTCAGGAGCTCACCGCCCTGTTAGCCACGGGCGGCGCGCACTGACCTACTTAAACAGCGAGCGGTAGCTATCAACGTTCGCTTTGGTCACCACCGTTGCCGGAACCAGAATGGTTTTCGGCACGGTTTTTCCCGACGTAATGCTGTTCAGCGCCTTGAGGGCTTCGGCCCCCATCTTTTCCGGATCCTGTTGCAGTACGGCGGTGACGTATCCGCCGTCAATACCCGAAATCGCCTTCGCCGTCAGATCCCAGCCAAAGACTTTAATATCTTTCTGACGCCCCTGGTTCTCCACCGCGGCAATGGCGCCCAGCAGCGCAGGTTCACCGGTAGCATAGATAGCCGTCAGATCGGGGTTGCCGGTAATCAGGTTTTCCGCCGCGGTCATCGCTTTATCCTGCACGTTCTGCCCGTCGACGACGTTGGCGATGGTAATTTTCGGGTTGCTTTTCAGCGTCTCTTCGAAGCCCTTCTGCCGCTGGTTCTGAATCGCCGAGTTCAGGGCGCCGACGATCCCCAGCCGCGCCTGGCCGCCCATCTCTTTCTGCACGTAGTCAACGAAGTATTGGCCAATAATTCTGCCGCCTTCGATATTATCCACGCCCACCTGAGCCGCCTGAGGCCCGGCCGGTAATACGGCATCAATAGCAATCACAGGAATGTTAGCAGCGGCGGCTTCTTTTACCGCGGGCATAATTCCGTTAACGTCGATAGCGGCAACCAGAATGCCCTTAACACCTTGCTGAATATAGTTTTCAATCGCGTCATTTTGCGCGACGGGATTGTCGTTAGAGTTAAAAATAACTAAATCCTTACCGCTGGATTTTGCTGCATCCTGCGCGCCTTTATTCATCAAATTAAAAAACAGAGCCTGCTGATTGATCTGTACCAGCGCATAAGTGGGAACGGCGGCACTGGCGGTAGAAATAAAGCTCACTGATGCCAGCATCGTCGTTGCTATAGCAATAAAACGCAGTTTTCCGGTGTTAAATAACATCATCAGTATCCTCGTCGGGAATAGTTGATAGCCAGCAGAGTTCCGCGTCGCATGCGAACGCAGAAGGCTTATTTTTTGGCGGGCAAATATCGTCTATATGGCCAGAACGATCGTCGAACGTTCGGCTGGACCTGCTTAATTTCATTCCGGCAACCGGTCCGTGTCGGTGCGCGACTGGAATGAGTTAAACGGGTTTGGGAATGACTTCCCGGATGATGCGGTAAACTGCCTATACAATTCTCCGCCATTTAAAATTTGTCAAGCATTTATTTAAGGATATTGTTAACAGAGATATTGCTGTATCCACCGCGCTTAACTATGTTACAGATAGCCGATTCTGGCAGAAATGGCGCAGGAAATGAGTATAAAACGCGTATTATTATCCGACGTGGCAAAGCTGGCGGGCCTGTCGAAGGCTACCCTGTCGCGCTATATGAACAACAGTATTGTGCTGCCGCAGGAAACCATCGACCGCATCGAAACGGCAATACGCGAACTGGACTATCGCGGTAATAGTCTCGCACGCCGTCTGAGTAAAGGCGGAAGCGAAACCCTTGGCCTGGTGCTGCCCGACATCACCAACCCCTTCTTTGCCGAACTGGCCGATGCCGCCGAAGAGGCCGCCTCTGCCAACGGCTACAGCCTGGTACTGTGCATCACTCGTAATAACCCGGAAAAAGAGTGTCAGTTTATACGCTGGCTGGATACCTGCCAGGTCGATGGTCTGCTGTTCACCACCAACCGCCCCGATAACGGCCTGCTGCGCAAAGAGGTTCAGCGCCACGAACGCATTGTGCTGCTGGATGAGGACATTCCCGGCAGTAAGGTTCCTAAAGTCTTTGCCGATAACGTCCAGGGCGGGCGGATTGCGACCGAAAAACTGATCGCCGCCGGGCATCGCCATATCGCTTTCGTCGGCGGTCCGGACAAGCTGATGAGCGTCCGCGAACGCTATCAGGGCTTTTGCACCGCCATGAAGCAGGCCGGTCTGAGCTGGCCCCCCGAATGGGTTATGTACGGCGACTACCAGCGCGAGTTCGGCCAACAGGCGCTGCAGTATTTGTTTAGTCAGCCGGTTCGCCCTACTGCCGTCTTCGCCGCCAGCGACTATCTGGTGCTTGGCCTGCTCGATGGGCTGCGCGCCGGCGGACTGCAGGCGCCGGAGGCGCTGTCGTTAGTCGGCTTCGATGACGCCAGCTATGCCGATTTCACCCAGCCGCGTATTTCAACTATCCGCCAGCCCGCCCGGGAGCTGGGCCGCACTGCGGTGAACATCATGATGCGCTTGCTCAACGACGACAAAGATATCCCGGCAGAAACCCGCCTGCCGGTGGAATGGATTGGCCGCGACTCGATCAAGATTTGTTAAGCGCGTCCCAAAATGGCGCAAAAGCGCCCAGTTTTGGCGCAAAAAGCGTTCAACCTGCCATCTCTTCACTATAATCAGTAAACCGGTTTACCGGAATGTAATCAAGAAACACTATCTATTACATAAGGTTAAGTCACAGGGCTGCGGTGTTGTTCCTGCCCTGGCACGGATGCTGCAATGTTCTTACTGGCGAACAAATATCTTACATAGCGTTTGACCAGACTGTGTTGGCGAGTGCTCCACTCCGCAGGTAAACCGGTTTACTAGAATGTAAACCGTGTCGGATGGGGTATCTCCCGCAGGCTGGCGAACATTTTCCCGGCAATAGCGATGGGAGTTATCAGATGCAGCAGCCACAAACTACCCCGCCAAGGGTGGAGATGATCAATATCACCAAGACCTACGGGTCGATACGTTCGTTGCGCGGAGTCAACCTGGAGCTGGCTCCCGGCGAGGTGCTGGGATTAGTGGGCGATAACGGCGCGGGGAAATCAACCCTGACCAAAGTACTATCTGGCGCGGTGATCCCCTCCAGCGGCACTATTCGTATCGACGGTGAACAGCACCAGTTTGCTAATCCGGCCGATTCGCGTCGCTGCCATATCGAGATGGTGTATCAGGATCTGTCGCTATGCGACACGGTCGACGTCGCGGGCAATCTGTTTATGGGTCGCGAGCCGATGAAATCGCTCCTCGGCATCCCCTTTCTCGACGAAGCCAGAATGCACGCCGATGCCCGGGAGATGCTAAAAGGGCTGGGAATTTCCATTCCTGATACTCGCCTGTTGGTGCGAAATCTTTCCGGCGGCCAGCGCCAGGCCATTGCCATCGCCCGCGCGGCGGCTTTTGATCCGAAGGTGCTGATCATGGACGAGCCAACCGCCGCGCTGGCCGTCGCGGAAGTTGAAGCGGTTCTGGAGCTAATTCGTCGCGTTTCCGCTCGCGGCGTGAGCGTTATTCTGATTACCCACCGCCTGCAGGACCTGTTCCTGGTCTGTGACCGGATCATGGTGATGTATGAAGGTACCAACGTCGCCGACCGGCGGGTGGCCGACACCAGCCTGAGCGATATCGTTAACCTGATTGTGGGCGAGAAATTCACCGCCCGCTCTGCGGCTGCACATTGAGGTAACAGGATGAGTATCATGAACTTAAGCAGCTCCCGCATGATCCAGCATTCGCTGCCGCGCCGCCTGCTGCATAACCACTCGGGCGTGGTGAGCATCGCGCTATTTTTTGTCTTCTGCTGCGTGGTGTTTTCGCTGATTACCGGCAATTTCCTCACCGGCACCAACTGGCTGAATATCATCCGTCAGAGCGCCCCGCTGCTGATCGTCGCAACCGCAATGACCCTGGTGATTACCACCGGCGGCATCGACCTGTCGGTGGGATCCACCCTCGCGCTGGTCGGCGCGCTTTCCGCTATCGCCCTGAACAACTGGGGACTGCCGTGGCCGGTGGTTTTGCTCGGCGGTCTGCTGCTCGGCGGATTAGTCGGCGCCATCAACGGCTTTTTTATTGCCTATGAAGGCATTCCGGCGTTTATCGTCACCCTCGCCACCCTGGCCGTTGTGCGCGGTATCGCGCTGCTGGTGACCCAGGGCTATTCGATTCCGCTTCCCGCTGACAGCCTGTTTACCTTTATAGGGCGCGCGTGGGTCGTGGGTATCCCCATGCCAGCGCTGATTGGCATTATGGTTCTGATTATCGGGCATATCGTTCTCAACCATATGCGTTTTGGCCGCTATGTGACGGCTATCGGCGCGAATGCCGAAGGCGCACGACGCAGCGGGATTAACACCAAAGCGGTGACCATGAAGGTCTATATCATCAGCGGAATGGCCGCCGCGCTGGCCGGAATGATTATTACCGCACGTCTCGGCAGCGGCTCCTCCAACCAGGGCGAAGGTTTTGAACTGCAGGTCATCGCCGCCGTTGTGCTCGGCAGTACCAGTCTGTTTGGCGGCTTCGGGACGATTATCGGCACGCTGCTCGGCGCGCTGTCGATTGCGGTGATTCAGAACGGGCTGATCCTGTCGCATATTTCACCGTTCTACACCCAGATAGCCACCGGCACTATCATCCTGCTGGCTATCTGGCTGAACACCCGCATTCTCAACCCCACGCGCTCGGCGGCAAAAGGATAGATAGCTGATGAAAGGATCAATTTTTCGCCATCCCTCCCCGCTGCCGGTCGGCGTCAGCAGCGGTTACGTCATGACGGTGCTGGGCCCGCTGCCGATTAGCGAGATGGGCGTCACGCTGATGCATGAGCATATTCTGCTGGACGCGTCCGGCAAATGGGTGCCGCCCTGCTGCTGTAGCGATCGCCATCTAGCCGAAATGCCGGTGAAGATGGAAAACCTCGGCGAACTGTCGCTGAACCCGCTGATGAGCCGCGATAACTGCCAGCTATTTGATGTCGACGTCGCGATTGAAGAACTGACCAAATATCGCGCGCTTGGCGGGGAAACGGTGGTCGACCCGACCAATATCGGCATTGGCCGCGACCCCAAAGCGCTGGCGCGCATCGCGCGTCTGACCGGTCTGAACATTGTTATGGGTACCGGCCTCTATCTGGAGCCGTCACACCCCGAGTGGGTAAAAACCAGCAGCGTCGAACAGCTGGCCGAACGGCTGATTTACGATCTTGGCGGCGCGGAGGAGAAACCGGAAGTGCTCGCCGGGCTTATCGGCGAAATCGGAATCTCAAGCCGCTTTACGCCGGATGAAGAGAAGTCTCTGCGCGCGGCCGGCCGGGCCAGCGCCGCGACCGGCGTGCCGATCGAGGTCCATCTGCCGGGCTGGGAGAGACTGGGTCACCGGGTGCTGGATATTCTCGAACAGGAAGGCGCCGATCTCCGTCATGCGGTGCTGTGTCATATGAATCCCAGCTTTGCCGATAAGCGCTACCAGCGCGAACTGGCGCAGCGCGGAGCGTTTCTCGAATACGACATGATCGGCATGAGCTACTACTATGCCGACGAGTCGGCGCAGTCGCCCTCCGACGAGGAGAACGCCCGTGCGATTCGCGAGCTGATTGACGATGGCTATCTCCAGCAGATTTTGCTGTCGCAGGATGTGTTCCTGAAAACCATGCTCACCCGCTACGGCGGCCACGGTTACGGCTACATACTCAAGCATTTTGTTCCTCGTCTGCGGCGCCACGGCGTCAGCGGCGAACAGCTTGAAACCTTGATGATTGGCAATCCCCAACGGGTCTTTGGCGGATAAAAGGAAAATCATAATGCAGAAAAAAATCTTACTGGTCGGGGAATCCTGGACCAGCACTTCAACGCACATTAAAGGCTTCGATCAGTTTGCCACCGCTACCTGGCACACCGGCGCAACGGATTTTCTCGCCGCGCTTGCGGACAGTCATTACGCGATTACCTACATGCCTGCCCACGCGGCGGCGACCGACTTCCCGCTGACTCAGGAAGCGCTGCGGCAGTGGGATGCAATTATCCTGTCGGATATTGGCGCCAATACGCTGCTGCTGCATCCGGATACCTGGCTGAAAAGCCGGCGCACCGCCAACCGGCTGACGCTGATCCATGACTACGTTGCCGCCGGCGGTGCGCTGATGATGATTGGGGGCTATTACAGCTTCCAGGGAATTAACGGCGGCGCACGCTATCGCCATACCGCGGTGGAGAAAGTTCTGCCGGTGCGCTGTCTGGCATGGGACGATCGTATTGAAACCCCGGAAGGTTGCTATGCCGAAGTGACAGAATCTCACGCCCTGTTTAACGATATTCCTGGCGAATGGCCGTGGCTGCTGGGCTATAACGAAGTGGAAATGCATCCGCAGGGCAAACTGCTGGCTACCGTCGCCGGAACCGGTCATCCGCTGCTGGCTATTCGCGAATATCAACAGGGTCGCTCGCTGGTGTGGACCAGCGATATGTCCGCACACTGGCTGCCGGAAGAGTTTGCCAAATGGCCCGGCTATCGCCAGCTGTGGATTAACTGCCTCGACTGGCTGACGGAACGCGACTGATGACCACCACCCTTCAACTGGCCCGGCAGCTGCTGGGCTTTAACACCATCAACCCGCCGGGTAGCGAAGCTGACTGCATGCGCTTCTTTGCCGACTGGCTTCAAGAGAGCGGCTTTGAGGTTTCGCTGTCGTCGTTCGGCGAGGGACGCAGCAATCTGATCGCCAGTCTGCCCGGGATGACAGCCGGTAAACCGCTGGCTTTTACCGGACATCTGGATACCGTGCCGCTTGGGAACGCGCAGTGGCGATACGATCCTTTCGGTTCACAGACGGAGGACGGTCGTCTTTATGGACGCGGCGCCAGCGATATGAAAGCAGCGGTGGCGGCATTTGCCGTCGCCTGCGTTCATCAGCGGGAAACTATTCTCGCCGGCAGCGGTGCGGTATTGCTGATTACCGGAGGGGAAGAAACCGGCTGTGACGGCGCCCGGGCGCTGATCGCCTCCGCTCCGTTGCCGGAGATCGGGGCGCTGATCGTCGGCGAACCCACCGCCAATTACCCGGTTATCGGGCATAAAGGCGCCCTCTGGCTACGTTGTGAAACGCGAGGGAAAACCGCGCACGGCGCGATGCCGGAATTGGGGATTAACGCTATCTATCTGGCGGCGGATGCGGTAGGTAAGATTCAACATTTCTCGCCAGGCGCGCCGCATCCGCTGATGAAACAGCCCACTCTTAACGTCGGACGAATCGAAGGCGGGCTCAATATCAACTCCGTGCCGGACCGCACGCGTTTTGATGTCGATATCCGTAGCGCGCCCAATTTACAGCACGCCACTATCCGGCAGCGATTGACCACGCTGCTTGGTGAGAGCGTCACGGTGTCGACATTGGTTGACTTGCCCGCGGTACTGAGCGAAGCGGACCACGTTTGGATAAAGCAGGTTTATCAACGCTGCCAGCCGCTGCACGATCGGCCGCTTGAGCCGCGCGTGGTTCCCTACTTTACCGATGCCTCCCTGCTGCTGCCTGCGCTGGGCAACCCGCCCTGTATTATTCTCGGCCCCGGCGAGCCGTCTCTGGCTCATCAAACCGATGAGTACTGCCTGCTCAGCCGACTGGAGGAAGCGGAACAGCTGTACGGAGAAATTATCCGCGACTGGATGCGGTAATCTGCCTGCCGGAGTCGCATAAAAGTGACAGCGTCACACGGAAAGAATGCCTGCGTTCGAACCTCCGCAGGCACACTCGTTGATAAACATTTGAATACCCTCGCTGAATAGCAGAGGATGACCGCATATCACGCCGAATTTATCATACCAGGCAAGGAGGCATTACCATGACCGTGAGACGCAGTCCGCTACTCTTTTGTTTCCTCTCTTTACTCCTGACGGCCTGCTCAGGCACCGCTTCCCCACCTGAGAGCGCTGAAAAGGCTAAATTATCGGCAGAAGTGGATAAGCTGTTTGCAGATTATGAGATGGGGTCAGACAATTCGCCGCGGGCGACTAATTTGCGCTATCTGCATCAGGTCAGAACGGCTATCTTCGCTAAAATAGACCAGCCGCAGGCGTATCAGGGGCAAAAATGCTCCGTGCGCTTAACGTTCCAGCGTGACGGGAAGGTGCAGAATCCAACGCAAGCGCATGGCGATCCGGCTTTATGCGCGGAAATTATAGCCGCGCTACAAGAGGCGCAGATTCCGCCAGCCCCGGATGAACAAACCTATCAGACATTCAACAATGCCATTATGGATTTCAGACCGTGAGCGGGATTTCCGCAATATTGTCTCAGGGGCCCTTGGCCCCTGCATCATTCTCAGAACTCCACGCGGCCGCCGAAATTATAGCGCCGCCCTTCCAGCATCGCGGTCTGCCTGTAGGTGGTGGTGTAAACCGGATTCACATCAAACAGATTGTAGATCCCGCTCATCAACGTGACGTGTTTATTCAGATGGTAACGCGCGCCTAAATCAACCAGCGCATAGGCATCCGTTGAGCTGGACTTGCCGATATCCGGCGAGTTGCTGCGCCAGCTCGCCTTGGTCCACAGCTCCAGATCGGACGTTGTATTCCACGACAGCGAAACGTTGGCCATACTGCTCGGAAAATCATTTAGCGCATAGCCCTTATACTCACCGCTTTTCTGTTCACTGTGGGTATAGGTATAGTTGGCGTTGGCCTTCAGCGCCGCGGTCACCTGCCAGTCGCCGTTCAGCTCCAGGCCGTAGATCTCCGCATCCCCGACGTTAATATATTGCGACACGCTATCAGCGGTATAGCCATTGTATTGACACTGTTGGCTGGCCGATGAGGTACAGATGGTGTGGTCGCTGATTTTATCTTTAAATTTGGTATGGAAAAGCGTCGCATCCAGCGCCAGCGCGTTTTGCTGCCAGTACACGCCCAGTTCGGTGTTGATGCTCTGTTCCGGCTTCAGATCGTCGTTGCCGATACCAATCTCAGAATAGGGATAAGCACCATAGACGCTGGTAAAACCGGCGTTGTTCTGCCGTAAATCCGGTTTTTTATAACCGGCGGAGACACCCCCTTTCAGCGCCCAGGTCTCGTCGATAGTCCAGTTACCATACAGCTTAGGCGTGACGTGATAGCCAAAGTAGCTATCATGATCCAGGCGCGCAGAGGTGGTCAGCGTAAAGTCCGGCACCATCATCCATGCATCTTCCGCAAAAACCGCCCAGCCATGACGCGTGATTTTACTCACCGGAGTGACGCCAGGCGCCTGCTTATCCGCGATACCGAAGGTGTCATTCAGCTCATTGCGCGTGAAGTTTACGCCTAACGTCAGCTTGTGATCGGCCAGAGTAAAGGTATTCGCGCTATTGGCCTCAAAATTATTCTGCTTAATAAATTGCGAATCCATCCCGGGCACGCGGTACTCCGTGCGGGCCTTCTCGTAGCTGATAAAGTTCTTCACCTCCACCAGATCATCGCCGTACCAGGCATGCTGTGACAGTGAGGCCGCATCGCGGTCAAAGCCCCAGTACCACGCTTTATCGTTATGGGTTTTCTCCTGATTGCCTTTAGAGGCGTTCAGATCCCAGAGCTGAGTATCGGTTGGCGAAAGAGAAATGGTGGCGTCCAGATTCCCGGCCTGATGCTTCACGAAGCGCTCTTTGGTTGGGCTATCATCATCGCGACGATCGAGGTAGTCTGCGCCCACGCTGATCCCGAGTTTGCCCGGGATGACAGGCCCCATCAAGAAAGCGTTGGTCTGATTAGTGTTGCCGTATTCACTTTTTTCCTGCAGGAAGTAATTATCCTCCAGCACCCCGGTCCATTTTTCGAGGTTCCAGGACTTTTTGGTGATGACGTTGACCACGCCACCAATCGAGTCAGAGCCATACAGCGAGGACATGGGGCCGCGAATGACCTCCACCCGATCAATGGCAGCCAGCGGCGGCATAAAAGCCACTTCGCTACCAATGTGATGCCCGTAGGGACGGGATTCGCGGGTAGACTGCTTGATACCGTTGACCATAAACGAGGTATAGGTCGAATCCATACCGCGCATCTGTACATCGCCGGTCGCCAGACTGCCGTGACCGTTGCCCACCAGCACGCCCGGCATCTCGCGCAGCGCTTCCGCGACATTCTGATTGGAACGGGTATTCAGCGCCTTCTCATCAAGCACCGAGATCGTCGCCGGCGCCTCGCGCCTCTCCTGGCTGAAACCCGTGGCGGTGACTACCATCTGCTCTTCGTTTACGGCAACGCCATCTGCAGCGTAGGCAGCCGCGGGCAGATTGACGAAGGCGAGCGCAATCGCCACCTCCATGTGTGTCTTAATCGTCACAAAAAAGTCCTTAGAATTTAGTTAGATCAATCTTGAGAACGTAGTCAGCCTGGTCGCTTTTTTCGTCCTGTTTGACGCTGGCATAAAGCGTTCCGGCATCCGCAGAAAGCGCCAGACTGTTGGGCATGGCCGCCGTTTTGATGGCGTGTTTGAGATGATGGGTTTTTGCGTCGATGACGCTAATCGAACGATCGTTGCGATGGGTAACGTAGATTTCATCGCGCGCGGCGTTATAGAGCACGGCGACCGAATTGGGCGAGGCAATACGATCCACCAGCTTGCCGGAGTCCAGCCGCACCACCAGCACATCGCGGGTGTTGGTATCAGCGATATACCCGACTCCTGCGGCGCTGTTCAGGGCGATATTGAGGAAATAATGGTCCGGTTCAGCCGGGTCGACCTTCACGCGGGCAAGGAGCTTCGACGTTTTGCCATCGAGGGTCACCAACTCCCCGTTGCCGGTAACTACATAAACTTTGTTACCCGCGTCATCAACGGCAAACCCCACCGGTTCGAGATGATTCAGCGTTTCGCTAAGCTGCTGCTTTCGCGTATCGACAACCCACAGCAGCCCTTTGTCTTTGCGCCCGATCCCGGACACATACAGACGTTGATTTTGCTTATCCAGCACCACTTCGCGCACGTGAGCCTGTTTCTCAGGATCCGCATCATCGCTTAGCTGAATAGTTTTAATCACCTTATTGGTCAACGTATCCACGAGCGTTAGCGAACCATCCAGCGCATTGCCCAAATACAGGATATGGTTTTCTTCATCCAGAGAAAGTGCAAAGGTACGCCGTTCGGTGGCTATCTTCTGATTAATCTGCAGAGAATCGGCCGCCAGCCGAAATACAACGCCCGTCGTTTTATCTTTCTCAAACGAGGGCGCGGAGGCGGCATAGAGCGTCTTCTGACTGTTGTCATAAGCCAGCTCATAAACGCCGTGGCCAAGAGGCTGTGAGCGGAAGGCCTGCTCGGTAAAATCCTTAGCCGAGGCAGAGAAAACAGGCAGAGAAGATGAAATGGCCAGCGCGCAAAGCGTTACTTTCGTCAGGGATACGGTAGACATGTAATTTTTCTTTACAGTAGTTTACGGAATGCAAACATTAATGAAAATAAATATCATTTGCAATTGCATTTATCTTCATATTCCCTACCATTTTTTGTGCTAGCGTTGAAGCCGCCGCGCTATAAGCTGGTGAAATGACCGGACGAAAATGCTTTATCTTCAGGCGCTCATCATCAGGGCTGAGATATACAGCCCTCCCCCATACGCCAGATGCGTGAGCAGACTGAGCAGACGAGCCAGCCAGGGACGCGGGGTTCGTGAAGCAGCGAAACCAAAACCCAATGCCGGCTGCAGAATGATGAACGGAGCAAATAGCGTCGATAAACCGGCCAGAAGACCGACTTTAAGAGAGGGCTCGCTGAACCAGGCGGTTGCGTTCAGCATAAGCGGTACAAAAGCAAAAACGACCCCGATCAGGTAGTGGAACATCCAGCCGGTGAACATCTCCCCTTGTATTCGCGGCGTTGTCGCAATCGTATAATGCCAGTATTTTCCTCTGGGCAACCATAAAATCCAGCGCCCAACCAGCGCATAGTTTAGCGGCGGTGCTTTGAGCAGGTATTTCTGCAAAAGTGACCAGATATCCATGATCAGCGTGGCGCCGATGCCTGTTATGACCGTTTTACCGAGAATAATCATATCCAATGTCTGCTCCTTATTGATGGAATGCTAAGCTGACAGCCAGTGTGCAACTTAAAGTGAGGTTTAAGTCAACAATGAAAGAACGGGATATCAGAGAGATCGCTGACCTTGCCGGGGTTAAACCCTCCGCATTGCGGTATTACGAAACGAAAGGATTAATTCGGCCTGTCGGGCGAAATGGTCTTCGCAGGCAGTACCATGAGAATGTGCTTTATAAACTGCAACTCATTGCGCTGGGACAGGCCGCAGGGTTTTCTCTGGATGAAATCGCCGTGATGATCGGTACGGAAGCTCATCCAGATATTAATCGCGAACTGCTCCACAAACGCTCACGGGAAATTGACGTGACCATTCGCAGACTGCAATTATTAAGCCGCGGACTAAAACATGTTGCGCGCTGTACTCAGCCCGAGCATACCCATTGTGAGGAGTTCAAGAGAATCGTTTCACGAGGACTTCGACTGGTCAGGTAACATTTCCCAGCGAGCATATGCTGATTATGCCACCGCCTCTCAGAATGCGCATCGGGTTAGCCCCGTCTGTTACGTGTACGGGGCTGGCGGTCGCCCTGCCAACTTAAAAAAACGATAAATTCATATCATTACAACGATAAACAAACCTCAGTGCCCCGGTAATGAGCCGGGCTTTATGGCCACTGTGCGGTGAAAACATCAAATACACCTTTAGAGAAAAGCCACTTACTCTAATGCCTATTTATAGGTAGCCTGTCGGGATATCAGCAACGCTATTGGACAATACCCCCATGCTGATTAAACATTTAACATTCGCGGAGAAATAATGATTTTAATTGTTACGATGTTTATATTTTCCCTCACCATGTCATTTTCACCAGGCCCGGTAAATATGATCATTATATCGTCAGCGGCGGCGCATGGATTTAGAAAAACCTTCCCGTTTGTCTCTGGTGCGACAACAGGATTTACTGCCTTGCTTATATTCGTTTGTTTCGGATTCTACGCTGCAATTGAACAGCACCCGTTATTTTTCAAATATCTCAACGTTGCTGGCGCAGTATTTATCATGTACCTGGGTTATAAAATAGCGTCGTCTCACCCTGATTTGTCATTACAAAAAGCAGAGACCCCAGGTTTCATTCAGGGTTTTTTAATGCAATGGTTCAACCCGAAAGCCTGGACTGCCTGCGCATCAGGAGCGGCGTTATTTTCCGACCCGGCAACCAGAACAACGGTATCCGTCTTTATCATGATTTATTTTTTAGTCTGTTATCTCTCACTGGCTTCATGGGCAGTCCTTGGTGACAAAGTGTCAATGCTGCTCAGGAGCAGACAACGTATCCGTACGTTTAACTTATTGATGGGCAGTTCGCTGATCGTTACGGCTGGCTACATGCTCTGTCTGCCATTCCTGAATCATTCATAATTTATGCGACTCAAACGAATTATAAATATTATTAATCAATTTGTAGGCAATACTGCTGGTCGATATATTCGCCGGCCATATGGCGTATACCTTTAGAGGTTCTAATGACCAGTCCGGGAGTACTTCCTGCATTTCTGCGCGCTTAACATCATTCTCACTCAGATAGCGAGGGGGAGCGGCCAGTCCAATGTGTTGCTTTGCAAGAGCATAGGCCGCTTCAACATTATCAACGACAACCGTTGGCGTATACTTTACTAACGCCACCTCGCCATTTTTATGCCTGAACGCCCGCTGGTTCTGCCTCATGGTCAGTCCAATCCAGGGCAGTGGTTCAAGATCATCAGGGTGGTTGATGGGCTTATATTGGCTTAACAACGCCTTTGATGCGACGAGCTGCCGGGGCAGCACAAAAAGATGCCGGGCTTTGAGTGAGCTGTCCGGGAGCTCCCCAATCCGAAAAGCAACATCAATACTCTCTCCGATAATATCTTTCCGCGTGTCGCTATAAGAAATATTGAGGAAAACATCCGGATATTCCTTTATAAAAACCGCAAGATGGCGAGTAAATGCGCTATTGATAAAAACGGCAGGAACAGAAATATGCAGCTTGTTAGCCGTTGATATAGACCGCTGCTTAAATTCAATAACCCCCTTCTCATACAGCTCCAGCATAGATTTGGCCGTCTCCAGCAAACTGAGGCCATCGTGAGTCAGAGAGAGTTTCCGGGTATTTCTATATAGCAGAGCACTACCCAGATTTTTTTCCAGTTTTGCCAGATGCGTGCTCGCCGTTGCGGTCGTCAGCCCTAAAGCTTCTGCGCCACCTGAGATGGATCCCGCCTCTACAATTTTTGCAAAAACGATCAGGTAGCGGATGTCATCAATCATTTATATTCCTTTGGTCACTCATTCGCTTTGCCCCTGAGCCTAACCACATCATGGTCAAAGACCAGCGACAAGCAACCCTGGCGCCGTCATGCAAAAAACATCCCTGTCCAGATATATGGCCTTTACTTATCTTGGGACCACGCCCGTCCGCCAGGTCCGCAGGCCGAAAACGTTGATATACAGCCCGGCCATAATCAAAACGGCCCCCAGCAGCTGCAAGCCGTTCAGCGTTTCGCCGAGCAACAGCGCGGCGCTGGCCATCCCCACTACCGGCACCAGCAACGACAGCGGCGCCACGCGCCAGGTTTCATAGCGCCCAAGCAGCGAGCCCCAGATGCCGTAGCCCACAATCGTGGCAATAAACGCCAGATAAAGCAGCGAGAGCACGGTCAGCATATCAATATGAATCAGGCTCGCCACCATCGTCTGCGGGCCATCGATCGCCCATGACGCCAGCATAAACGGCAGCACCGGAATCAGCGCGCTCCACACCACCAGGGACATAATCTGCGGTTTCTCGGCGCGGGACATGATCTTCTTATTAAAGATATTACCGCACGCCCAGCTCAACGCCGCCGCCAGAGTCAGCATAAATCCGACGACCGGAACATGCTGGCCGCCGAGGCTGGCTTCCACCAGCACCAGGATGCCAAAAATAGCCAGCGCAATCCCGGCCAGCTGTTTTCCCTGCAGGCGTTCACCGAAGGCAAAAGCGCCAAGAATAATGGTGAAGAACGCCTGCGCCTGCAGCACCAAAGAGGCCAGGCCAGCGGGCATCCCAAGATTAATTGCGCAGAATAAAAAGGCGAACTGACCAAAGCTGATGGTCAGGCCATAGCCGAGCAGCAGGCGCAGCGGGATTTTGGGACGGGCAACAAACAACAGCGCCGGAAAGGCCACCAGTAAGAAACGCAGTCCCGCCAGCATCAGCGGCGGCATATTGTGGAGTCCGACCTTAATCACCACAAAATTCAGCCCCCACACCACTACCACCAGCAGCGCCAGCAGCCCGTCTTTACGTGTCATACCCTGCCTCTGTTGTTATATGAATTTTTGTGAACAAAATCAAAGTACCCAAAAAAGCGCCCGCCGGATAGATCATTATTTTTAGCAGGGTACCAAAGCACATGATGACACCGGGTTGCGCTATACAAGGTCCTGAGAGCATGGTATTTCTGAGCAGTACCACATAAAAAAAACATTTCATCAGGCAAACAACATGATACCGACCATCAGGCGCTCCACCATCGCGCTGCTGGCATCCTCGCTGCTGCTGACTATCGGCCGTGGTGCAACGCTGCCCTTTATGACCATTTTCCTCACCCGCCAGTACCAGCTTGAGGTGGATAAAATTGGCTATGCGCTCTCCATCGCCCTCACCGTCGGCGTCGTCTTTAGCATGGGGTTTGGCATTCTGGCCGATAAGTTTGATAAAAAGCGCTATATGCTTATCGCCGTGCTGGCCTTTATCTGCGGCTTTATCGCGATTCCGCTGGTCAATAGCGTAAGCCTGGTGGTGTTTTTCTTTGCTCTGATCAACTGCGCCTATTCCGTCTTCTCTACCGTGCTGAAGGCGTGGTTTGCCGATGTTCTGTCGCCGGAAAAGAAAGCGCGGATCTTCTCCCTCAACTATACCTTTCTCAACATCGGCTGGACCGTCGGCCCGCCCATCGGCACGCTGCTGGTGATGCACAGTATCAACCTGCCATTTTGGCTGGCGGCGGCCTGCGCCGCATTGCCGCTGGTTGGTATTCAGCTCTTCGTTCAGCGCTCCTCGGCGACCATTGCCCAGGATAATGCCACCCAATGGTCGCCTTCCGTATTGCTGCGCGACCGCGCGCTGATGTGGTTTACGCTTTCCGGCCTGCTGGCCTCGTTCGTCGGCGGTTCATTCGCCTCCTGTATTTCGCAGTATGTGCTGGTGGTCGCCGATAGCGATTTTGCCGAAAAGGTGGTGGCGGTGGTACTCCCGGTCAACGCCGCCGTGGTGGTTGCGCTGCAGTACGCCGTCGGCCGTCGCCTGAGCGCCAGGAATATTCGTCCGCTCATGACCTTTGGTACGTTCTGTTTCGTCCTCGGTCTGGGGGGATTTATTGTTTCCGACAGCAGCCTGCTGCTATGGGGGCTCTCTGCCGCCGTGTTTACGCTTGGCGAGGTCATTTACGCGCCCGGTGAGTATATGCTGATTGATAACATCGCCCCCGCCGGCATGAAGGCGAGCTACTTTTCCGCCCAGTCGCTGGGCTGGCTGGGCGCCGCCTTCAACCCGATGATTACCGGATCTATCCTGACCCATATGCCGCACTGGTCGCTGTTTGTGGTGCTGATGCTCGCTATTATCGTTGCCTGGCTGATGATCTTCCGCGGAATGAAAATTCGCCCGTGGCAGAATGGCTGTTCGGCCGTCAGCGCGTAACCCCAGGCGTCATGCGGCTGTCGGGTTAATGTCGTGCAACTGTCGGCTGCGGATCGTGGTGCCCGACAGAGCCCGGCGCCACACTCCATCTCAGGTTTTCACCCGGAGATAGACATGATGAACAGCACTAATCAGGTTAAACAATTACGTCTGCAGCGCGCCTGGTCCCAGGAGCAGCTGGCAGAACTTGCCGGCCTCAGCGTGCGGACAATTCAGCGCATTGAAAACGGCGACCGCCCAGGGCTGGAAACGCTGAGCGCCCTTGCCGCCGTCTTTGAAGTTAACGTTGCCGATATCACCGGTGACTCCCCGGCGGGGCACGAAGAGTCTCTCGATTTACGCATCGAAGAGGCAAAAGCGCGCGTGCATCAGGAAAGCCGCTTTTTCCGCTCACTGTCGACCGCCGTGGTGGTATGCGTGTTGCTGGCTTTACTTAACCGGTTTACCAACCCGGAGAACAACTGGTCTGCCTGGGTCGCCGGGATCTGGGGGGCGTTGCTGCTGGTGAGAGGCATGCGATTGTTTGTTTTCGGCGGATGGATCCGCAGCTGGCGTCAGACGCGGCTGCAGCGACTGCTGCGCAAATAGCTATTTTACCTTGCAACCATTCCCCGCTTGCCTGGACGCTGAGCGGGTCTACAGATTGCAGGCGGGCCCCGGCTAGTCACCTCGCAGAGATTTCACGCCTCTGGGTGATGACGCGCCAGCGATCTGGGATAGCTTCGCTCCGGGTGGCGTTTGCCGGTTTTCTTTTGCGACGGAGGCTTTTGCCGATGGGCGAGATTTACCATCCGGAATTACCGCAATGGGAGCAATATTGCCGACTGTCAGCGTCGGTTTTACTGCCATGATCCGATCTACGTAGCTGGTCTGCGCCTGACCTTCAGGGAGAAACCCACGGCGGAAGTTGCCGCTGTAGTAGCAGGAAAAAGCCGCCAGCTCCGCCTGTTGCGGTGAAAACTTGACCGAAGCGCGCCGCAAGCATTCATTAAAAATACCTGCAGCAGCGCGGGCGTTATGACAAGGATCGAAGACGGTCTCATAATCCAGTCCGTATTTGTCGAGGTTGTGCCGGTTCACCTGGCCTAGCCCCAGCGAAAAATTCCAGCCCGCCTGTTCCAGATATTGCGCGGTGGCGATAGCCTCTTCCTTGTGGCGTGGCTGACGCGCCAGCCGTCCGCCTACCACGCCAATGGCGTATGGATTAAACGACGACTCCACTTTCATTAAACGTTCCAGCACCTGGGGAGCGACCTCTGGCGCGCACTGATTAGCCAAAACAGCCAAATCCAACACTCTGACCTCCTGTCGCGCGGGTGGTTATTCCGGCTCATTTTTATTGATAAATTTCACCGAGGATTTTTTAGCAATCCCCGTCAGGACGTTAATAATGTCCTGGTAGTTGGTGGCAAGGAACACGTTGTCTCCTGCGCAGTAATTGCGCCAGAGGTCGAGAGCGTTGGTCGTTTCTGAACTATTGACCGTAAAAATAAAGAAAATATCCGCCAGTTGCGTAGGCGTTCCCTCAGGATAGCGCAGTAACCCCTCTCTGATGCGGCTACACAAACTATACTGATCAAATAATTTTTTGCTCAAAGCGCCGCCATCAATATCAATACCATCTGATATGATAATTATTGCTTTTCTTGGGTTATTTCCTTTGGCGATAACGGGAAGCGCGCGCAGTAATCCTGAAGTGACATAGGTTGTGCCATCAGTGACATTCATCTCTCTGAATTTATCGATTATTTGACGGTCATGAGTTAACTCAATAAGATAAGAGGCTGGTTTAGCCGTCTTACTCCTCAGCATATTGCTTGCAGTGGTAGCGTTAATAGCACCAAAGGTCGAATAGCAGTCATATAAAAATGGTCTATCATTAATATTATTAACCATGTATTTGAAAGTGGTAATGGAGGCATCGGTAAACATATAATCACCCGTAACTAAGCCGGGGAAATCCATCGTTACTGTATTAAATATCGTGCGCTGAGAGTAAGCGTAGTACATAAGTTCATGTGCTGCCACACGGCCTTCCTGAAACTCCGGGTAATTCTTAAACAGGCTAGCCCGAGGATCGGCATCGCAGCTATATTGTGCTTTACCAACCGCAGAACCAAATTGCGCATTTTTCACACACCAGCCTTTATTAATCATATCATTGATGCTGTATCCTGTTGCTGGACGTACAACATTATTATACCAGTTATATAATAACTGATCGTACTGATAGGACTGAGTTATTTCTGTCGGAGTTGCTAAAGAGGTATTAAAGCGTATTTTATTATACCAAAAGTCCAGATCTACCTTCGCATATTTTTTCTGGAACTTACCAACATATGAACAACCAAAATTATTTCCTCCAGCAACATTTTCTCCGGGAAGAATAACTGATACACCTGCAGTAAATGGAATAATTCCTACGGTATTAGTCACAGAATCATCATTTAAAACCTCGCCAATAAACTCCGTGACGACTTTACGTAACAATTCGATCCTGGTCAGGCCTGGCTCTGATGACGAATTTAGCATCGAACCTGAAAAATCCAGCACAAGAGCATAGTCCGTCGGGTATTTTATCTCTTCGATTGTACGTCTGACCACTCCCGCGCCGCTGTCGGCGCGAATATCTACTGCAGAGTCAAAACCGACCTCTTGCTGCGCGCCAATGAGCGGCCGCATGCTGGCCTTTCCGCTGGCGGTATAGTCCACGGAGTCAAGTTTACCTGTTTTCGTTGTGCTGTAGTTCACATCGACCGAAACGGCCAGATCGCTTTTCGCGATCCTCGCATCCGGCACATAGTAGGAAAGGTAGTGATGTAACAGCGTAATATTCTCCGCCTCATCCGCGGCAGTGGTATTGCGGTTATCGATCATCGCCACCGCCAGCACGCCCTGATTGAGGCCATCTGCCAGCCTGGCGCGACTGCTTTGTAGATTAGCGCCATCATATGCCACCGAATAGAACATCATTAACAGCGGAAACATAATGGCAAACATGACGGTTATCGCGCCATATTCCTGACGCAAAAGACGAACGATAAACCGCAAAAATCGGCTTCGCATAATTTTCACCTCGCCCATAAGGAACGGTATTAACGCGGGATCACCGCATTGCTGATGGCAATATCGCCGATCTCTATTCCGACGCTATTCAGGGTGCGTTTAAACAAGCTCTCGCCACCCGGCAAGCACATCGTCACCTGATAAACAGGTAGCCAGCGCCCTTTCGTATCCCACGGCGACAGATCCGCAATTTGCGAACTGGTTATGCCAGGTCGGCTATGGCAGTCCCCGGAACCCCGGGCGATGGACTGGGTATTAAGCAGGTGTCTTTGCGCTTTGCTGCCGCTGGACTGAAAAAAGGCGGCCTCCACCACCAGCTGATAGCGGCTGCCTGCCAGCCGACTCTCCTCCAGTAAAACACCGGCCAGTTCGTAGAGATCGCTGACATCCTGCTGGCTTAGCTCCTCTTTTTCGCCATAGAAGACGGATCTTTCTCGCACCACGCTGGCCAGCGAATAAGTTACTCGCGCGAGGTAGCTTTTATTCAGAAAAACGGCGCTGAAATCCACCAGCAGCGCGCACAGCACAAAAAAGACAACGAAGTACAGGCCGGCCTCAATCGTGACTGACCCTCGTTCATCGCATAGAGAGCGTTTTATCTCGCCCATCGGGTTATTCATCATTTTCTGCCTCACGCTGAAATTCCTGTACCAGTAAAATCCTGCGACTCAGTTCACGGATGACGCTTTGCGATGGAAAGAAAAAAAATAGTGGCTGATAATCAGTGGTCACTTTATAAAATGCCAACGGTTTATTACGCGCATCCATAGTGGTGCAAGTGTGGTTAATCACCGCGGAAATACTGTCACACCAGCTAACCGAAAGTTCGACATGTATTTCACGGGAGATGAGCGGCCAGTCGGCCATGCGTTTATTGATTTCGGCGTTGAAATATTGCTGATAATTGTCTGGCGCTCTGGTGATCGCCGCTATATGCCCCGACTCGGCGATAATCAGATCGAGCGCCGAGGAAATAAAGACCACCCGGCACATCTCGGCAATAAAAAGTATCGAAATAATAAAAGGAATAAACACCATGGAAAATTCCATAGCAGCAACGCCATGTTCAGCGCATAAATAATGACGCAGACCGTTTTTTACCTTTTTAAACATACATTCACCAATGGTTATACCCACAGCTGTAGCCAGTACCCGCAGCTGATGGCCAGCGCATATGGCACCGTCGCGCGTTCCTCGCGGGCGAAGAAATAAAAATAGAGCAGGCTGACAATGGCGACGGGAATACCCGCGATGGCCGTCAGCAGCAAAAAATTGCCGGTCTCCGGTACTGACAACGCCACCGCCAGCGCACACACCAGCTTAATATCCCCGGCGCCCATCAACTTCGCCATCGCGGCGATAAATCCCAGCGCCAGCAGTATGCCGGGGAGAATGAACGCCGGATAAGGCATATGCGTAAATCCTGCGAGACAGGAGAGCAGCAGTATCAGCAGCGTGGCGCGGTTAGGTATCCGCCGCCAGCGTATATCCACATAGCAAATATAGATAAGAACTCCACTAATACCGGCAGTCAATAGCCATGCGATACTCACAATAATCCCTTATTCTCCATGCATCATAAAAATTCGATATTAAAAAGAACCATTTTTATTCAGGTGAGAGATTCTCTGGTTGCGTCAGTTCATTATTTTCAGGGGCTGGCATCGTATATGCCTGGAGCCAGGAATAATAGCTGGTCACACTCTCGATGATTCTGCTGTCGCGATCGTAAAGCACCGGCGCCAGCGCAATGGCATCGCTAAGCATATCGGCGGCCGTTAATTCAACGGCCTGCAGCAGCAGAAGCGAGAAAATATCTTCCGGGATCGGTATCTCTTTCTGCAAATGACTACACAGCGAATGTAGCCATTGGTGATACCACTTCAGACGCTGCTGAATTAACTCCGATCTGTTATCCAGGACCGGCGATACGGAAATAAAACCACAGCTCATGTCTGCCGAGCATAATCTGACGGCAAAGGACATCGTTAACGGATCATTCATAATAATATTCCTGTAGCGGCGGCAGATCCGGCTGCGCATGGCAGATCTCAGCAATGGCCGCCGCCAACTGGCGCAGCAGCCAGAACAGTTGCCCGAGGGGCTCCTGTGCGGAAGCCACGACGGTCAGACATAACGAAAAACGCTGCGTAGCGACCTGCCAGAGCAGGATATTGTCCCTCTCGCCCTCGACGGTGATGGCTTTCTGCTCTCCGGCCGCGATTTCATTTAGCATCGCAGCGCCAATCCCCAGCAGAGAGCTGGTCATCGCCGCGATTTTATGTAAACGCCCAGGGTCCTCTTCTTTGAGAACGGCCGCAACCTCATAACCATCGGCGGTCGCCACCAGCAGCTCCCCCATCACAGGATAATTCTGGGCAAACTCCAGCAGCAGTTGCTGAATCTGCTGGCTGAGTTCAGTAGACAGGGTACCGGCATCTTCAATCGCAAACGGAAGTATGCTTGTCATCAGGAATAAACCTCTTCATTTCTGGCACGCTCAAGCTGGCAAAACAGCACCTTCAGCAGAAATAAGACCCTTTCCGGGCTGCGTGCATCCAGCGTCGCGACGGGAAGAGTTAGCCCCTCCTCCCGCAGCAAGCGCTGGTATTGTTCAAGATCAGGTAAGGGGGACAAATCACACTTAACGATACCCAGCAGCACGATTGCATTTCCCGCCAACGGGCCGGTTTTCAGCGCCCGCAACCAGCTACGAGTCTCTGCCAACGGGTCTGGACGGTGATTATCAGCCAGCAGTAGAATACCGACGCTGCCGCGTTCCAGGATATCGCGCATAAACGTGAAGCGCTCCTGCCCCGGAGTGCCGTAAAGCCGCATCCGGTTTTGCCCGCCAGGAATAGTCAACTCGCCATAGTCAAAACCGACGGTGGTGGTTTCTTTCTCTGCGTCGACGCGGTCCGATGCCAGCACGTCCGTTGACACGACGTTGATTTCACTGACGCTACGGATAGCCGTGGTCTTACCCGAGCCGCTGCGTCCTACCAGGATCACCTTATAGTCTTTCATCATCCCGAACCTTATGTCCTCCGCCCGCGTTACGCGGGCGAGGTTACTTATAAAATGACGATGGCCTCTTCGACGTCCGTCACTTTGCGTCTGGCCAGCGCCAGATTTCCATTGCGGCGATCGAGAATGGTATACACGAATACCCCATCCACAGCCCTCACCGGTCGGAGTATGTGGTACTGTTTGCCCTGCGTAATCAGGATGTCTTCTACTTCATCCCCGGTCGCCATTAATTTCAGCATCTTGATATTGGCGCGCAGCACGTCAGTAATGGCCGCGGCGGCAATTTCGATATCCAGACCGGCGGAGCCCACACCGTGTAACAGCATGCCATTACGCGCATCGACCAACGCCGCCCCCAGGGCGCCATCAAGGTTTACCAGTCCATCCAGTAATTTTTCCATTTCAGCCATTATTTTCTCCTGTGATTTCATTTTGTTATAATTAATCAGTGACCTTTAAGTCATGAAGAACTTCTTTTACATTTGCCAGTAAGATATTGTCGATAGAAAGCCCTTCGACCTTCAGTTTTAATATCTGGCACCATGGCTTCATGCCCGGTGTATAGCAGCTGACAACTGCATGAACCTCTGAGGTCAAACAGAGTTCTTCATTAATAGTCGCATGTAGCGTGTATTTATCGCCGACGCGGAAACGTTCGGTTCCTGGCAACGCAAACTCGTGAATAACAATCGGCGAATATTCCCGCAGCGCGGCAATCTCAGCATGTGATTTTTCCCAGTTCAGCACAGCAGGAATAATACTTTCCGTCGTTTCCCAGGGGCGGGACAATGACATATCCGGCCTGCTGCGATAGCCGCGTAATACGCCATCCGCGCCGATCATCAGATGCGTAACTCCCGCCGGCACCTGCACCAGCAGATCGTTGTATTCATAAATTTTCATAATATTTATTTCCGTATAAAAATAGACCCGGCGGTTCAGCCATAATAAATATCAAACACCAGTCTCTCTCCTGGCGCCTTATCCGAAGCAAGGCGAAACACTTTCGCTTTTGCCAGTGAACGGGTAAATTCAAACTCAATTAAAACAGCATCCGCCTGATGCTGATAAAACGTCAATTTATTGATATCAGGGTGTTCCCTGGTAATATCCTCAGCCGCTCGCAGCAATGCATTCCCTAGTTTGACATTCTGTAATTCAAAAATACGCTTATTTTTATCCGTACCAGGTAGTTCACGGAAATTAATCGCATGCCGCGATTCCAGTATCATGCGGAAATAACCGGGATGGCGCCCGGAGCGAACCGCAGAGATATCTTTCAGACTACTGGTTAATGACAGAGAAGCTTTTTCCGGTAGCCCTGCCGGCTTCGCCGTCTGCTGATTATCCAGGAACCGGGCGAGCTCATCCTGAGTGGCAACCGGGGTACGTCCAGCGGCCGCCGTTCTGACCAGCAGGGGCCCGCCGCCAGCCTGCTCCCCCGATTTCACCGCGGGCGCTGCGCTTTCCGCTATCGATACCGGAGCCGCAGCCGATAATGTTGCAGACGGCGCGCGCGGGCGCGGATTCACTTTCGCCAGCGCTTCCATCAACCCGTCGCTACGGTCGGCCATCTTTTCCTGCTGCAGGATGCTTTCCGCAGCGTTAAAGTCCTGGAGCTTCACCAGCACGTAGACGAGGTTATGCAGCACTTTCTGGCTCGCATGCCCCCGGCCATAGAGAGAAAAAAGATAGTCTCTGGCGGTGGCGTAATCGTTTTGCATAATGGCCAGCATCGCCAGGTTATTAATTACGATATCGTCATCGACAAAGCGCTGCCTCGCGCTATTAAACGCGCGTGTCGCCCCGGGAAAATCGCCATCTTGCGCCAGCAGGATCCCCTGTATATTCCAGGCCTCACCACTTTTGGGGTTCTGTCTGAGCACACCGGAAATCGCCGCCTGCGCTTCTCTATAATCCCCGAACTCCATCAAGTTTTTACTTGCCAGTAATAATGCCCGTTCATCGGGATTGTTGGCGATGAGCGGCTGTAGATACTGGCGGGAAGAGTCAAAATCCTCCGCCAGATAATAGTATTCCGCCAGCTGGTAGCGGGTATCCTTATCCTCTTTACGGCTGAGCTTTTCACGGTAGAGCTTGATCAAGCCGTTATAGTTATTGACCTTACTGAGAATATATTCACGCTGACTATCATCGAGTTCACTGCCGCTGCCAGTTTGGCTCTGGCACCCACACAAAACGAAGAGCGCCAGAAGCGACGTAAGAGAGATTATTTTTCCCACACCGACACCATCCCTATAAAACCCGGCCCTGCAACGATAACCAACAGCGGAAACATAATGAAGGCGATCATCGGCAACGTCATTTTTGCTGAAAGACTGGCCACCTTCTCTTCGGTATTCAGCAGCTGCAGTTCGCGCATCTCTTTAGAAAGATCGATCAACACCTGATATATCGATGAGCCATATTTAATACTCTGCTGTAAGGTCGAACATAGCATCCTGACTTCCGTGCCTGGAACTTCTTCATAGAGTTGTTCCAGCGCAGCATTAATACCGTTGACCTCTGTTTTGAGCATCGCCCTGTCGAACAGCGTGGCGATATTGGGATTAATGGCATAGGTATTGTCGGCGATATAACGCAAAGCTTTTTCAATGGTCATCCCGGATTGCACGCAAACTGCCAGCATATCGATAACGAATGGCAGGTCGTCAGAAATCCTTTTCATATGTTTTTTAATGACCATTTCTTTTACCAGATTTGGTAGCAGAATCACCACCACCACGCAGGCTATTACGCAAAGAAATAACGTTTCATGAGAAAATGTATAAATCCCGGCAGCATTCACTAATACCAGCAGTAGCGTCGCGATGAATACGACTAACGTTTTAGCGACAATATTTTTATCCAACATCGCGGTCCACGAGACCAGGCGACTGGTTTTCCTCATTATCCGCTCAAACGGCGTCGTATTATCCTGTGGGATAAAAGCGTACTGGTTGCTACTCTGCTCCAGCAGATGATAAATACGCTGCCGACGCTGCCTCAATAACCAGATCCGGGCTAGCCCCCCAGTGCCTAATACCAGCAGAGCTAGCGCAATAATATAAAACATAAGCCACCTATACTTTATTCATCATCATCCAGACAATCAGCAGCCCCAGCAGAATGCTGCAAATAGCGTAATAGAGCATCATCTGGCCCGTTGGATGGTGCAGTAAAATGTCGAAATTAGCCGGCGACTGAAACTTCAGAAAGAAGAAGAAAAAAATGGGGATAGCTGTCAAAATCTTAATCGACATGCGGACTTCCGAAGTCATGGCGTATTTTTTCTTCTCCAGCACCCGGGCGTTGGAGATCAGCGTCCCCAGACGCGACATCACCTCTTTGACCTGACCCCCACCTTTCATATTGAGCTGTACGGTAATGATGAAAAAGTAGTATTCGCTAAACGGCAGACGTCGCCACGAAGCCATAAATACGCTTTCCGCATCTTCACCAATTTCCAGGCGCTGCGATATCTGTCTGAATTCTTCGCCCAGCACACCATCAATCTTTTGCCCGCACTGCTCAATCCCCTGAATAACAGAGTTACCGGCGCGGATGGAGCTATTAATGATATTCAACGCTTCCGCGAACTGAGCATCAAATTCCAGACGCATCTTTTTCTTGCTGCTGAGATAGAGGCCGTACAGAGTCAGCACAAATAATACGGGATGGATAATGATCGGGCTCAGGTTCAGGTAATTGCGGTTAACGTAGAGGCTTACGGCCTGTACCAGCAGCAGGATCAGCCCGTGGCGTAAGGCGGTACTGCGCTGCTTGCCCAGTAAATGTAGACGCATATCATCCATCAAGCGTGATAACCACCCGCCCAACGGATTACGCAGCAGTCGCCTCGTCAGTTCCACCCGGTTACGGGCGGCTTCCGCCTGCTGTAAACGCTGCATGCGCTTCTGCTGGCGATACCACAGCCCCAGCTGAATACAGCCTGCCAGCAGCAGAAAGCTAAAAATGATCATCATCATGGCATCCGGTTCCCAAACAGTTGTTTTAAAGGTTCAAGCAGGCCGTGAACCAGCGCCTGACGGTACACAGCCGAACGCTGAAGCAGCCCAAAACAGGTAAACGTCCCCTGAATTTTCCCGTACTCATTGCGATCCGCTTCTGCGCCGAAGCTGAAGATGTCCTGTAGGATAATGTTGTCTCCTTCCATACCCATCACCTCGGCAATGTTGATCACCTTGCGCGAGCCGTCCGGCAGGCGCGACACCTGAACAATAATGTTTACCGCCGAGGCGATATTTCGGCGTATGGCCGCCAACGGCAACGAAGCGCTGGACATCATGATCATGCTCTCCAGCCGCGCCAGCGCGTCGCGCGGTGAGTTGGCATGCAGAGTCGACATAGAACCATCATGGCCGGTGTTCATGGCCTGCAGCATCTCAAAAGCCTCCTCACCACGACACTCGCCGACGATGATCCTGTCTGGACGCATACGCAGCGCGTTGACCACCAGATGGCGCATATTCACCACCCCCTGGTTTTCCGATCCGGCCATTCGCGTTTCCAGGCGAACCACGTGCGGTTGCTGTAGCCGCAGTTCGGCAGCATCTTCCAGGGTAAGTACCCGCTCATCTTCATTGATGTATTGCGACATCGCATTAAGCAGCGTAGTTTTCCCGGACCCCGTCCCCCCGGAGACAATAATATTGATCCGACAGCGGCTGGCGATGACCAGAAAATTGGCCATCATTTCATTCATGCTGCCGTACTCCACCAGGTCGGCCAGCGATTTCTTGCCCTTACCAAACTTACGAATGGAGATCGACGCACCATCCAGAGCCACCGGTGAAATCACCACGTTCAGACGGCTGCCGTCCGGCATCCTCGCGTCTACCAGCGGCTGGGAATCATCGACCCGGCGCCCTACTCGCGAAACCAGCCGTCTGGCGATATCGGTGAGCTGAATGTCGTTGAGGAAGCGTTTATCGACCTGTTCAAGTTTGCCGAACCGCTCGACAAAAATGCGATCCGGTCCGTTCACCAAAATATCGCTGATAGTGTCGTCTTCCATTAATTCTCGTAACGGGCCGTAGCCAGTTATCTCATCGGTAACCAGCTCGCACAGATCGTGACCGGCGCGGGAGGATAAATATCTACCGCTACTATTCACCTGCCGCGTGATCACCTCACTGATTTCACGAAACAGCGCATCGCGGTCGTGACGCAATGCATCAACCCGTTCTAAATCAACGCTCTTAAGCACAAGCTCGCGAAAATAGAGCAGGGATTCAAAGCTCTCCGTATCCATTGCTTTCATCATCCTTAAAAGTTATGTTCCCACCGCGTGACGAAGTCCGCTTATCCGCTACGACTTACGGTCGGGACGTAATGAGAAAAACGATGGAAATAGTCTCCTCTTTGCTGCCTCTTGTTCAGATTTACCCAACAGGCTCTGTGCGGTAAAACGCCACAGCGGAGTCACCGACAACGGTTGGTTTTTCTTAACGTTCCACGGATTAATCACCGCCAGCGGGTAACCGAGATACTCCTCAATATCATCATTGCGCAGCTCATCGCCGTGCGCAGGGTGATTCTCATTGAGGCAGATGAAGACCCGCAGTTCTTTACCACCGCGCGACAGGTCAACGCGCTGCTTCTCATCCAGTAAATACTTAGCCACCCTCAGAGCGCTCAGATCGCGGTTAATCACAAGAATCAAGGTGCTGGATTGCGTAAAGACTGTCTCAAGATGCTCGTAGGGTTGGGCATAGACGCCGTGATCGAACATCACCAGATTGAACGCATTGAAGTGGCTATCGTCATAGGTCCAGGCCGCATCCAGGGGTTCTATGCGCGCGGACTGCTGAGGCCCCAGAGACGTAATCGCCCCGTCTCTGGGTAGACCACAGAAGGTCAATAAATCAAGATCCCGGCTACCGCTGGCGCCCTGCACCAGCAGCGAGGGGATAGAGGTCTGCATACCGATAGCCTGAAACAGCTGCCAGGCCACGGTCGTGGTACCCGCACCACCTTTGCAGCCCAGAAGGCTGATTTTCATCATACTGCGCGTCGCCTGGGCGCTGTCCGGTTGCTGGAGCTGCCCGGCCAGCTGTGCCAGCTGGGACTGAATATGCAGATAGCAAACGCCGGCGCTCATCAGTGCCTGGGCGAAAGCGATCGAGTCATTGCGGCCGAGAAAGACCTGACGCGCGCTGGCAGGAATCAGCAGTGTGGCCGTTTCACAGATCAACGTAACATCATTGCAGCTGCCGATATCAATAATCACCGTCGCAGCGCCGCGCAAGATGCTGTCATCCAGCAAGGCAAAAAAATCAAGAGGATGACCAATAACGTTATTAAAGTTATTAATTAATAACAAACTGCTAATATCAGAAAGCATCTCTTTATCAGGGGAGATAATGATTATCGACTGCGGCCCTCCCTTTTTCGCCTTGTGCGCGACTTCCGGCTCGCTTTTCTTTTTAGAATCCGAAAACAACTTCATCTTTCACTCCAGAAATATGTCAATGATGCGATGTCGTTAGCGGGCAAAGCCGCCCTGTTCCAGAAAGCGTCCGGCATCACTATTTAAACGCTCTTCGCGCATTTTCTGGTCAACGCCGACGTTGAAGAACAGCTTCTCAACCGAGCTGCGGCGAAAGGATGGAAGCGACATATTGCGGGCCGCCGCTTCTGACTGCGGTTTCACCAGATTCACCGTGGCAAACACCACCAGTTCGCTTTTGCTTCTTTCGGTCATCGAGCTACGGGCTAATGCCCCCAGCACCGGAATATCGCCAATAAACGGTACTTTGGTGAGCGACTCCTTGTCCGCTTCGCTTAATAAGCCGCCGATAACAAAGCTGTCGCCATCCGCCAGCTCGATGGTTGAGCTGGAACGGCGGGTACGCATGGTTGGGATCTGGTAGTCGTTATAGGCATACGAACCGGTGACGCTGCTTAATTCATTGGAGACAAATAAACGTATCTTCTGGCGTTTTTCCACCTTAGCGGTGATATTCAGGCGAATGCCGTACTCTTTATACTGCACGGTGACCGAGTCCTGATCCTTCACCATAATCGGAATTTCTCCGCCCACCAGAAAGCTGGCTGACTCTCCGGAAAGTACGGTGAGATTAGGCTGAGCCAGCACCCGGGCAATTGAGTCATTTTTTACCGCGTTGATCAGGGTGCTGATATTTCCGACATCAAACCCGCGGCGAAACCCCAGCAGATTAAAGACCCCAGGACTGTTGGTGGTCATGCCGCCATTTCCGCCGCCGTTGATAATGCTATCCAGCGTCAGGCTGCTCCACTCGATACCCAGGTTATCGGTAAACTCTTTGCTTACCTCCACCACGGTCAGTTTAACGTTGACCTGGTTTGAGGACGGGAGTTGTAAGCGGTTAATGACATTGTTGTAGACTTTGGCAATCGCAAAACGGGTGTTTTCACTGCTGGCGTTGCTGCCGTTACTTTTTCCGCCGCCATCGCCGGAACCCACCAGGCTGCCAACCAGCTGATAAACCCCGTCGCGGGTCTCTTCATCAGGCACCGTGCCACTCAGGATCCACGTGGCTTTGTCGGCATTCTGGAAGCGTTTCACCTCCACCGTACTGCCGGGGTATTCACGCGCCACGCGCTGGCGAATGTCGCTCAGAAAAGGGTCGACATCCACGCTGAGATTCATCAGGATCTTCGCCTGCGGACCATAGACCACCAGCTCAGTACTGCCCAGCTTGCGGGCATACAGCACGATATTTTTATCGTTGACGATTTTGTAATCGGCAACGGCCGGGTCTGACACAAACACCGTATTAACGGCGCTAGCGAAGCGCAGCGTTTTCGATTGCCCGGGTTTGAGATTGACGACCTCCGCCCTGGCCCCCAGAGAAAACACGCAAAAAATCAGCAGCACAAACAGCCTTTTAATGCAGAACAAACGTTGAGTCATTTTTTAAAATATCCCTGTATCCGGGGTTCCATGGTGTTATAAGCCACCCGACGTCAGGCGGCGATTTAGCCTCGAAGCTCGTTAATTTCTGAGGTGAGCTTTGCTGGAACGGGAGGTAGATTAAAAATCACGTCGTCGCTGACCGGCCATGCCGCCTCTGGCGAGGGCAGCGCAATGGTCGATTTCCCCTCCGGAGTGGTGGTGGCCGGAAACAGAAGAATATTCGCCAGCTCGCCGCCCAGCCCCTTCAGCATCTTGACCTCGTGGTCCTGCAGCTCCACCACTAGCTGGCTGCCCTTTTCCACCACGTTGACGCCGTTATTGACAACCGTTTTTGCCGGGCGAATCGCCAGCACCCGCTTATTGCCCATCAGCGGTTTCAGGCGGTTATAAAGCTGATTTTTCTCGCGGGACTGTTCGGCCCCGACTTCCAGCGTATCTTCATGTTTGGGATATATCCGACGATAGGAGAGATAAATATCCACGCCCTGCCCGGCTTTGATGTTATTTAATAAATAGTTGTCTGACTTGTTTAGCTCAAAGGTATAGAGAATATTTCCCGGTCGTAAAAACAGGGTCAGGTATTCATCGCTGCCCGGCGCCACCATTAAACCCGGCAAAATCCATGAATTCGCCGGCACCGCGCTTTTTAACGCCCAGTTATCCAGGTTTTTACCGACGAGATTAAACTGCGTATCGGTACTGCCGACATCAACCGTAACGGTTTTAATCTGAAAGTCCCCGGCCCGTAGTATCGTTCTGGCGTCTAAATCACGGGTGGCTACCACCACGCTTATCGTCTGCTGCGGTTTTTTTTCTGGCTGACTGGCCTGCAAAGGAGCAGCCGTGCGGGATTGATTAAAATAGAAAAACAGCCCCAGAATACCGACAACGATCATCACCACATAAACAAGCAGACCGCCTCTTTTCATATTCATTGTTTTCCACTTTGCGTTGACAGTATCCATGTATCTGAAATTCATCAATACGGGCATTGCGTCCTGCTATGCCCGTATTAAAACCACTAATGAACTTACAAAGGCTTATGGCGTCATAGAGGCATCGACCTTATCTTTGACACTAGTAAAGATATCGGACAACATCGTCTGCACGGTTCCGCCCGAACCAAAGATAACGGCGACAACAGCGGCCACGCCAGCGATGACAATCGCATACTCAACGGCGGTGACGCCTTTTTCATTGTTTTTAAAATCATAAATGCATCCAGCAACACAGGTATAGGCAGCCAGATATTTATCATAAACACGGTTTAGCATTACCAGTTTCCTTATTAACCATCATTCAATATTTAAATTTATATGTCACCCAAAATATATTCATAAAAAGAATCTATCTTTTCAGTATTGATATTTTCCGGGCAGTAGAAGAATAGCCTGATAATTCTGCAGCCAGCTAATATTTATAATCGATCGATTTCAATCCAATTAATAGTCAAAAGCTATCATTTAACATATAACGATCGTTTTTACCGATCATTTGTAGAAAAAACAGCCTCAGAAAAATGGACTAATTGCTTATAAATCAGGAATTATGCGACGGTATTTCTTACCGTGATGGGGCAGCAGGCAGAGTTTATTTTTAGCAGATGATTTCATAATAAATAAACAACTCAACAACCATTACATTCGATAAAAATCAACATTTAGTATTAAGCTCTGGTTTCGTCATTAAATTCGCAGGTTAAACAGTTCCTGAGCAAATTAAGAAGGGTTTTATCTCTTACAATATATGGCGAATATCGATATCGGAAACACATATAAATAACAAATAATTAAAACAAGAAAAGCGTCTGAATTTATACAAAACAATTAGCGTCCAGAACCAGGCAATTAACCACATACGCTGAGCAATAGCAGCGCCGTCATCAACGGAGCCATCATATAGATAGCGAATAGATAAACAGACTTAACGGCTGGGAATGAAATATGCTGGATTTTATTCTTATTGCAGAATAAAAGGCGAACAGGCGTCTGTTCGTATGGGACGGGACCTGTTAACGGTAAACAGGCCTTGCCTCAAGGCGGCAAAGCCCTTAAAAAAGTCCGCGTATTAAATCGTCACCATGCCGCGCACCCCTTCCGCTTCCATCGCCGCGCCGTTCCCCTGTTGAATAATCGTTCCCCGCGACATCACCAGATAGCGATCGGCCAGCGCCGCGGCAAAGTCATAAAACTGCTCGACCAGCAGAATGGCCATATCGCCACGGTTCGCCAGCTGGCGGATCACCTCGCCAATCTCTTTGATGACCGACGGCTGAATACCTTCCGTCGGCTCATCCAGAATCAGCAATTGCGGCCGGCTGGCCAGCGCGCGACCGATGGCCAGCTGCTGCTGCTGACCGCCGGAGAGATCGCCGCCGCGCCGCTGTTTCATGGTTTTCAGCACCGGAAACAGCTGATAAATCTCCTCCGGTACCTGCCCGGCCTCGCTGGCCGGAAACCGCGACAGCCCCATCAGCAGATTCTCTTCAACCGTCAGGCGAGGAAATATTTCACGACCCTGCGGCACATAGGCAATACCGGCCTGCACCCGCTGGTGCGGTTTACGCTGGGTGATGATTTTCTCCTGCCAGATGACTTCACCGCTGCGCGCCGGGATCAGCCCCATCAGGCACTTCAGTAAGGTGGTTTTACCCACGCCATTGCGCCCCAACAGACAGGTGACCTCGCCTTGCCGGGCCTCAAAATCGACCCCGCGCAGAATGTGGCTGCCGCCATAGTATTGATGTAACTGATTAACCTGTAACATTCGCTCTCCTTAACGACCGAGATACACCTCAATCACCTGCTCATTCGCCTGTACCTCGCGGAGCGAGCCCTCTGCCAGTACCTGGCCCTGATGCAGCACCGTGACCCGATCAGCGATGGTTTCGACGAACCCCATATCGTGCTCCACCACCATCAGGGAATGTTGCCCGGCCAGGGTGCGGAACAGCTCGGCGGTATACTCGGTTTCAGCATCGGTCATCCCGGCAGCGGGCTCATCCAGCAGCAACAGATGCGGCTCCTGAACCAGCAGCATGCCGATCTCGAGAAACTGTTTTTGCCCGTGAGAAAGCAGCCCCGCCGGGCGCGCGCGTTCGCCATCAAGACGCAGCAGGCGCAGAATGTCGCTGATGCGGTCCTCCTGCTCGCCGTTCAGCCGCGCCCGCAGGCTGGCCCAGACCGACTTATCGCCTTTCAACGCCAGCTCAAGGTTTTCGGCGACGGTCAGCGCCTCAAACACCGTCGGTTTCTGAAACTTGCGGCCGATCCCCTGGCGGGCGATAGCGATAGGATCAAGCCCGAGCAGATCGATCGACTGGTCATACCGCGCCCTGCCGCTCTGCGGCCGGGTTTTGCCGGTAATGACATCCATCAGCGTCGTTTTCCCGGCGCCGTTCGGCCCGATAATACAGCGCAGCTCGCCCACGCCAATCTGCAATGAGAGATCCGTCAGCGCCTGGAAACCATCAAAAGTGACGTTGATGTTCTCCAGCTCGAGCACCGGGTCGGTCTGCTCGCGAAAGCGGTCCGTGGGCTGCTGGCGGGTAAACAGGCCTTCATCCGGTTGCATTAGCGGTCTCCTTTGCGCAGCAGGCCAATAACCCCGCGAGGTAGAAACAGGGTCACGATGATAAAAATCAGACCAAGGAACAGCTGCCAGTATTCCGGCATAGTGACGGTGAACAGGCTCTTCGCTCCGTTCACCAGCCCGGCGCCAAGCACCGGGCCAATTAAGGTGCCGCGACCGCCAAGCGCCACCCAAATAGCCGCTTCAATGGAGTTGGTTGGCGACATTTCGCTGGGGTTAATAATGCCCACCTGAGGCACGTACAGCGCCCCCGCGAGGCCACACAGCACCGCCGATAGCGTCCACACCAGCAGCTTAAAGCCGCGCGGATCGTATCCGCAGAACATCAGCCGGTTTTCCGCATCACGCACCGCCGTCAGGACACGGCCGAATTTACTCTGCGCCAGCAGATAGCCGATCCCTAACGTCAGCAGCAGCAGTAAAACCGTGACCATAAATAGCACGGCCCGCGTGGTGGTCGCGGTAACGGAATAGCCAAGCAGCGTGGTGAATCCGGTAAAACCGTTGTTGCCGCCAAAACCGGTTTCGTTACGGAAAAAGAGCAGCATGCCGGCGTAGGTCAACGCCTGGGTCATGATCGAGAAGTAGACCCCTTTGATTTTAGAGCGGAAAGCAAACCAGCCGAAGACCAGGGCCAGTACGCCCGGAACCAGCACCACCAGCAGCATCGCCCAGGCAAAATGCTGGGTTCCCCACCAGAACCACGGCAGCTCGCTCCATGACAGAAAAGACATGAATGCCGGCAGACCATCGCCCGCCGCCTGGCGCATCAGATACATCCCCATCGCATAGCCGCCGAGGGCGAAAAAGATGCCGTGGCCCAGCGACAGCATACCGGCGTAACCCCAGACCAGATCCAGCGCTACGGCAACAATCGCGTAACAGAGAATTTTACCGCTGAGGGTCAGCAGCCAGGTGGAGACCGCCAGCGGATGTGACTGCGGCAGCAGCGCCAGAAACGGCATGCTCAGCAACCCCAGCACCAGGAGCACACCAAGCCATTGCAGCGATCGCGGCGCCTTGCGCGCTAATGTTAAGCTAATTGGTTGGCTCATCAGTCAATAACCCTCCCTTTTAAGGCAAACAGGCCCTGCGGACGCTTCTGAATAAACAGGATGATCAGCACCAGGATCAGGATCTTGCCCAACACTGCCCCGAGCTGAGGTTCGAGGATTTTGTTGAAGATGCCGAGGCCAAAGGCTGCCACTACGCTCCCCGCCAGCTGGCCGACGCCGCCGAGCACCACCACCAGGAAGGAGTCGATGATATAGCCCTGGCCCAGTTCCGGGCCGACATTTCCCAGCTGCGACAGCGCCACACCACCCAGACCGGCGATACCCGAACCGAGACCAAATGCCAGCATATCCACTCGCCCGGTTGGCACGCCGCAACAGGCGGCCATCGCCCGGTTTTGGGTCACCGCCCGCACGTTCATGCCTAAGCGGGTTTTATTGAGAATTAACCAGGTGAAGAACAGCACCAGCAGCACAAAGCCGAGCACCGCCAGGCGGTTCCACGGCAGGATCAGGTTCGGCAGAACCTGCAAGCCGCCGGAGAGCCAGGCCGGGTTTGCCACTTCCAGGTTCTGGGCGCCGAACAGCATGCGCACCAGCTGGATCAGCATCAGGCTAATCCCCCAGGTGGCCAACAGCGTCTCCAGCGGCCGGCCGTAGAGATGACGAATGATAGTGCGTTCCAGCGCCATACCGATGCCGCCGGTTATCAGGAAAGCGACCGGCAGCGCGACCAGCGGATAGAACGCCAGCCACTGCGGCGCCAGCTGTGCCAGCGCTTGCTGCACCAGCCAACAGCTGTAGGCGCCGATCATCAGCATCTCGCCATGCGCCATATTGATGACGCCCAGCAACCCGTAGGTGATGGCCAGCCCCAGCGCTGCCAGCAGCAGCACCGACCCCAGCGATAGCCCCATGAATGCCTGGCCGAGAATATCGCCGAGCAGCAGACGCTGTTTAATCTGGCTCAGGCTGTTTGCCGCCGCATCGCGCACGCGGGCGTCAGGCTCATGTTGAAGATCGGTATAGGGAATCAGCAGCGCCTGAGTCTCCGGATCCACGGCGTGACCGAGCTGTTCAACGGCGGCCAGCCGTCTGGCGCTGTCCGGGCTGGCAAGCTGCAGGCGGGCCAGCGCAATGTCCAGCTGCGTTTTAACCCCCTCATCGGTTTCAACCGCCAGCCGTTGTTGCAGCAGCCCCGCCATTTCCGGCGTCGCCTCCCGCTGTAGCGTTTTGACGGCTGCCGCCCTCTCCGTGACACTGTCACTGAAAAGCAAATGGGTGGCCAACGCCCCGGCGACCAGGTTACGCAGGCGGTTGGTGAGGCGAACCGGTTTTGTCGCCCCTTGCGGAGTGCGCGCGGCCCCCAGCGCCTGTTGCTGGCTGAAGGCGTGGCCACTGTCATCAGCCACCAGGGTTTCCGCTTTCAGCGCCCGCAGCAGCGGCAGCCGCCGGGCATCGGGTGCGGCGGCCCACTGTTCCAGCAGGCGCGCCTGCTGGGTACGGTTGGCCGTCACAAAATCATCCGCATCCGCTGCCTGCGCCCGCCACGGCACGATCATCACCAGTAGCGCGAGGTAATACCCCACTATGCGCCATGTGCTCATGAGTATCTCCTTGTGTCATTTCCCCGTTAACGCTAACGAGGGTCGCGCGGGATTCCGGGATAGCCCCGGCAGCGCTGGCGCTTGCCGGGGCTACTTATGTCGCCCGGGCAAGGCGTTCGCGCCCGGGAAAGAGGCGCTTAATTAGCGGCAGTTTTTATCGGATGATCGGGTTTCTTATCGTTGCCGGCGATCCACGGGCTCCACGGCTGGGCGCGTACCGGCTTATCGGTCTGCCAGACGACGTTGAACTGCCCGTTGCTTTCGATTTCGCCAATCATCACCGGTTTGTGCAGATGGTGATTGGTCGCGTCCATAGTCAGAGTAAAGCCTGATGGCGCGTTGAAGGTCTGGCCGGCCATCGCTGCCCGCACCTTATCGACATCGGTGGTTCCCGCTTTGGTTACCGCCTGGGCCCACATGTGCAGCCCAACCCAGGTGGCTTCCATCGGGTCGTTAGTCACCACGGTATCGGCGTTTGGCAGCTTGTGGGCTTTGGCATAGGCACGGTAATCCGCCACAAACTGTTTGTTGGTCGGGTTATCGACGGACTCAAAGTAGTTCCACGCCGCCAGGTTCCCCACCAGCGGTTTGGTATCAATACCGCGCAGCTCCTCTTCACCGACCGAAAAGGCCACCACCGGCACATCGGTCGCTTTCAGCCCCTGGTTTGCCAGCTCTTTATAAAACGGGACGTTGGAATCGCCGTTGATGGTAGAAACCACCGCCGTTTTACCGCCGGCGGAGAATTTCTTAATGTTGGCAACGATGGTCTGGTAATCGCTGTAACCGAACGGGGTATAGACCTCTTCGATGTCCTTATCCTGGATCCCTTTCGCATGCAGGAATGCGCGCAGAATTTTGTTGGTGGTACGCGGATAGACGTAATCGGTGCCCAGCAGGAAGAAGCGTTTCGCCCCGCCGCCATCTTCACTCAGCAGGTATTCCACCGCCGGAATCGCCTGCTGATTCGGCGCCGCGCCGGTATAGAAGACGTTTGGCGACATCTCTTCGCCTTCGTACTGTACCGGATAGAACAGCAGGCCGTTCAGCTCTTCAAAAACCGGCAGCACCGATTTTCGCGAGACCGATGTCCAGCAGCCAAAGACCGCCGCCACTTTGTCCTGGGTTAGCAGCTGACGGGCTTTCTCCGCAAACAGCGGCCAGTTTGAGGCGGGATCGACAACCACCGGCTCGAGCTTTTTCCCCAGCACCCCGCCTTTGGCATTGATGTCGTCAATTGCCATCAGCGCCACGTCTTTCAACGGTGTTTCGGAAATCGCCATGGTCCCGGAGAGTGAATGCATAATCCCGACTTTAATGGTGTCGGCGGCATAAACCTGGAAAGAGTAGCCCATGAGAACAGTAGAGGCGGAGAGGGCAAAAGCTTTTAATAATGTTCGACGCTGCATGATTCACTCCTGAAAATCGCAAAAACGAAAAATGAATGAACGACTATCCGGAAGTGATAAGGCAAAAACGGTGCCAGGTTGGCTGACGGCGGGAAAGCGCGCGACGGCGCGGCAGGAGAGAAACAGACAGGCAGCGTTGCCTCAAAACGGTGCAACGCTGCGCTATGAAGAGCGGTTACCAGACCTGAGCGGCGATCCCGGTGACCAGGCGGACTTTATCCCACTGTTGGGATTCCGTCAGCGCATTCCCCTCTTCGGTCGAGGCGAAGCCACACTGCGGGCTGAGGCAAATCTGCTGCAGCGCAACATACTGCGCGGCCTCCTGCAGACGGGCCTTCACTCCCTCCGGGTTTTCCAGCTCGCCGTTTTTGGTGGTGATTAATCCCAGCACGACCTGCTGCTTGCCCGGACGGATAAAGCGCAGCGGGGCGAAATCGCCGGAGCGGTCATTATCATACTCAAGGAAGAACGCATCGACGTTGACGCCGCCAAACAGCACCTCGGCAACCGGCTCATAACCGCCTTCCGAGATCCAGGTGGAACGGAAGTTCCCGCGACAAACGTGCAGGCCGATGGTCAAATCGTCCGGTTTGCCTTCCAGAGCCTTATTCAGCACCCGGGCATACGTTTTTGCCAGCTCGTCGGGATCGTCGCCGCGATCGCGCACCTGCTGGCGCTGTTCATCGGAACACAGATAGGCCCAGACGGTATCATCGAGCTGCAGATAGCGGCAGCCGGCATCATAGAAGGCGCGGATGGCATCGCGCCAGGTCGTCGCCAGATCGTCGAAATAGTCGGCGAGATCCGGATAAACCGTGGCATCGATATCTTTACGCCCGCCGCGGAAATGGAGCACGCTCGGGCTTGGAATGGTCATCTTCGGCTGTGCTTCGCCGCTGACGCTTTTCAGATAGCGAAAATCTTCCAGCATCGGATGATCGCCAAACGCCAGTTTGCCAATGACGCGAACGCCGTGTGCCCGGGTCTGCACGCCGTTAAACTGGATCCCTTTGTCGGAATCGTAGCGTTCAACGCCTTCTAAGCCATCGAAGAAATCGAAGTGCCACCACGCGCGGCGAAATTCCCCGTCGGTCACCACGTGCAGCCCGCAGTCACACTGCTGCCTGACCAGCTGGCGGATAGCATCATTTTCAATCTGGCGCAGCTGTTGTGCATCTATGGCGCCTTCGGCAAGCTGCTGACGCGCGACTTTTATTGCCTCTGGACGTAAAAAACTGCCGACGATATCCGCGCGGAACGGGGCCTGTTGACGTTGCATGGTGTCTCCTTAGCGGTAAGCACAAGTAGTTGCCTGCCGTGATAGTTCATCATTTGAATTTTAGACTTCTGGATGGCTATATGTCCAGATACTGTCATGCACTGCCGTCAGCGGCAAACGAGAAAATTTCATCGGTCATGAAATAAATTCATTGTGCGGCCTACTCCCCGCAGGAAACCGGCCGCGGTGAGTTAGTCGGCGAAAGGCAGCCCCTCGTCCTGCCAGCCGGTGAGGCCGCCGAGCATCATTTTGACCGGACGCCCCAGTTCAGCCAGCCTGAGAGCGGCAATATCCGCACCGTTGCAGTGTGGGCCGGCGCAATAGACGACGAACAGCGTCTCAGCTGGCCATTCGCTCATTCGGGAGGCATCGATCAGGCGATGCGGTAAATGCAGCGCCCCGGGCAGATGCCGTCGGGCAAAGGCCTCCGGACTGCCGACAACGTGCAGCAGCACAAAATCGCAGGCCCCGTCGCGCATCGCGCTGTAGACATCCGCGCAGTCGGTTTCAAAACTCAGTTTATGCCGGAACCAGGCGGCAGCCTCGCTGGAGGTGGCTGGGGCAAAAGCAGTTACAACACTCATGGCGTATTCTCCTTGTCTGTGGTACCACTAATTTAATGAATCCGCCCACTTATCCTCTGCCGGCAACCATGACAGAAAACGTTGAAATCCTGACAAACCATCCCGTGACGTTGTCACGCCATCGGGTCGTTGTGCTGGCCTATGATGGCCTGTGCACCTTTGAGTTTGGTATCGCGGTGGAGATCTTTGGTCTTCCCCGCCCGGAGATGGGCGAACGCTGGTACCAGTTCGCGGTCGCCGCCGTCGATGACGGTGAGCTACGTGCTACCGGCGGTATCCGGCTGATGACCGACGGCGGCATGAATTTGCTTCAGGATGCGCAGACTATCGTGGTGCCCGGCTGGCGCGGGATCGATGCGCCGATCCCGGCGGCGCTGGGTGATGCCTTAGCCGCCGCCCATGCGCGAGGCTGCCGGATTATCTCAATCTGCTCCGGCGTATTTGTTCTCGCGGCCGCCGGGTTACTCAATGGCCGCAAAGCGACAACGCACTGGCGATACACGGAAAATCTGCGCCAGCGCTACCCGCTGATTGATGTCGTCGCCGATGTGTTGTACGTGGGTTCTGACGGCATTATGACCTCCGCGGGCAGCGCCGCCGGCATCGACCTGTGCCTGCACCTTGTGCGTGAGGATTTTGGGATTGAAGCCGCCAATACCGTGGCCAGGCGACTGGTTGTCTCTCCGCATCGCGACGGCGCGCAGGCGCAGCAGGTCGTCCGGCCCGTGGCCCAGGCGCGGGAAAGTCAGCGCCTGGGGCTGGTGTTTGATTATCTGTATCAGCATCTTGCCGCCAGCCATACCGTGGCGTCGCTGGCGCAACAGGCGGGGATGAGTCCTCGCACGTTTTTGCGCCGTTTTCAGGCGGCGACCGGTAAGACCCCTGCCCGCTGGCTGCTGGATGAGCGGTTGCAGCGCGCGCAGCAGCATCTGACCCATAGCCGCATCAGCATCGATAAAATCGCCGAACTCAGCGGTTTCGCCGATGCCGGCACCCTGCGCCACCATTTTCGCCAGCAGTTCGCCATCAGCCCATCTGCCTACCGGAAGAAGTTTTCTGTCGCCGCGGTTGTAAAATCGTAACAGGCGGTCACAATGGCTTTCAGTTTGCTGTCATTACGCAAGGAGCCTGTCAGATGAAAAAAGAGTGTCGAGTCGTTCTGTACAAAGAGGGGATTCTGGGGAGCATGTTTTTTGGTGAAGCGAAAGCTGACCCGGAGAAAATGAGCCGCTTTCTCAATGAGTTCACCCTGCAGGGCTGGGAAGTCAAAACGATGTCCGTGGAGCGCCGCAGAACCGGACTGTTCTGGTCGCGCGAGGCCTATCTGTTCGTCCTTGAACGACCGCTCTAATCACTCACCGCACTATTTATTTCACGGCGAAAAAGTTTTCCTGGTTAATTATTTGTTTAGGTTGACCAGGTTATTCTTTATGCAACAACCGTACACCACGTTCAATAAGGACTACTTAGCGCACACTAATCAATGATGGAGGTTAATCATGCTGGGAAATATGCATGTATTTATGGCAGTACTGGGAACAATCCTGTTCTTTGGTTTTCTTGCCGCGTATCTAAGCCACAAATGGGATGACTGATGAACGACGATAATCCCCACCCGTAAAAGCCCCCTGCTGCAACTGCACCAGGGGGCTTTCTGTTTTTGGTTTTTTATCATGGTGTTATCTTTATCGCGAAAAAATATTGTTGTGTTCCCCAGTCCGTGACCTCGCCATCAATAATAGTTTTCTGAATAGCCTGGCGTACGGCACTCCTCACCTGACCTATGGACAATAGCGGACAAATACGGACATTTGATTGCCCCAAACCGTGCCCCAAACGTCATTTTGCCCCAAAATCTGCCCCAAAAAACCGTCACAAAAGACACCTGTCCTCTCTCACATCGATAATGGTAAACGCCACCACCACGAGAACATGCCCCCAGCCTCTCCTCCTACCTGTTAAATATATCTCGATAACCTAAGAATTTTCCTAGAAGATGATCAGTGCGCAAAGTCGCACACAGCAATAATGTTATGAAGTACTTTCCCCTTGGCGGTGCCTGCTCAAGGGGATTTTTTTTATCATCGCGTTGCACCGGAAAGTATTTATAAATTGCTTTCACCCCACCCCCGATCACCTCGACCACCAGCTGCCGGGGCGCGCCACCAGCCAGCATCCGGCAGTTGCATTCCAAACCCGCCGGGTGTTCAGGTAAAACTATCAGCAGAAAGATCAATGAATATTCTTATCGTTACGGCCTATGACAACTTGAAATTTTGTTATAGTAATGCAATAACCAGTATGCCTTCTACATTCAGAAGGTACGTACAAAAAAAGGAAATCCCCATGAGTTACTCAGTTATTCCCCAGGGTGATTTTGAATACACCTATGAAGAAGAAGAATATCAGGTTACTCCGGAACAGGTCGGTGAGTCCCAGAAAGCCTCTGATCGCCAATTTAAAGACGACACGGAAACGTGGGAATATGTTTTTGCTGCTACATTAGTCGATGGCTCCTATGTTACATGGTTAGTTACTGTGGAAGTTGGGGATACTCCATACCATGATGTAAATAGCAGCGGCGTACAAGACGTTCCAGAAGAAATCAAAGTTATACACGACCCAGATTTCGAATGTCTGTCTAATGACGACGACGATGACTATTAGTAATAGTTCCCCTCCTACGTCCAACCCGCCATTACTGGCGGGTAAGCATTAAGATTCAGTTGCACCACTGAACTCTTCGAGCGTTTTCAGCCAGGTATAGGCCTGGGTTAGCGGGTCTGCGCCGGTGATATCGTACGGGCAGTTATAGGTCGTCTGTTTAAAAAATTCAGATGAACTTGGTGCTGACCAGTTTGCCGTTACAGACAGCACCGTATGTCCGTCAGCAATATAGATGTCACCGACGGTGACTTTTGCGCTCTCAACTGAAATCCCCTTAAATACCGTATCAACAATCAAAGACATGAGTCCTCCTGTTAACCTTGTGTGAGTGTGTATGTTGTGACTGTTCCGGCGGCATTTTTGAACTGCAGTTTGAGGACACCGCCAGATTCATAAGGCTGCATCTCTCCGGGATTAAGATATGCGCTGTTGCTTTGTGAGCCGACACCTAAAATTGCCATGCCGCCATATTCCCCCCTGGCCCTCAGACCATTTGTGAATAAACCACCGTAAACCGGTCGGAGACTCACATTCCCTCGCTCACTTCCTGCAACACCGTAAGTCAACTCGAAAAGGAGTCTCCCTATCGCGTTCGTCAGGAATGCCCCGCGCGGATGCCCGTCAATCCATACCTGTGTTTCAGTCGAGGAATAGGAGCCCAGTGACAGGTTGGACAACTCACTAAACGAAGGGAGGCTCGGGAAGGTGCACCAGTCAGTATCGAGGTCAGTTACCATCGACGATGGTGCGTAGAGCCCATATCCGCCGGTAATTGCCGTATCGTCGACGATGATAGTGACGCGGCTGACCTTGTTATTTTGTCCCGGAACCTTAATCTGAGCGACGAGGTCAGCTATTGCTGCATTCTTCCGGTTGTTGTTCTTCGAGAACACGTCATCAATAATGTTATACCTGCCGATAAAATTAGTTCCCGAACTGTAGCAATCCTGTATGTGAAGGCCCTTGTAAGTGCTGCCCTGACCATCTCCCCAGGCTCCCGTCCCGTGACAACCGATAGCCGTCAGATTGGTAACTTCATGTTTGAGCGGAAGCAGGTTCCATGCAAATTGCTCCAGCTTGTAATCATCTACACGCTGAGCGGCATCACCATAATCTGACGCCAGGTCGAAACCGTCGAAATAACACTGCTCCGCTGTGAGGTTATCCCACTTCATGCCGTAGCAACGCGCTGAGCGGCCATTGACCTCATTCTGATACGTTTTAAATCCGGACTCTCCGCACCGGTAGGCATTGGTGCCAGAAATACGACTCGACTTTCCTTTATGGCGCATATATACCACTCCTGATACAGAGCCATATCTCACTTCGCCATCAATGACTTTATTTCCCTTACCCCATGCAGTTGTCCCGGTGTTATTGAAAAGAATGGTGCCGTACTGGTGCTTCCCGCCCATTACTGATGGCTGGATGACTTTACAGAAATTACAGTCCATGAAGGTAATCGCAATATATCTCCCCCTCGGATTCAGCACCGTGACACCACGGGAGGTGTGAATGATGGGGCCGCCACAAATCTGCTGGTTTTGTACTGCCTCTGGTAATGAAGACCAGACATCCTTATCTCTGGAGGTCGGCTGATAACCAACTTCTTCATTCGTCTGAACGACTGAATTGACAATAGTTTCTGCGTTATCTATCCAGTTCCCGTCGGTATCCCAGCGGTTAATAACCCAGGGGGCTGTGATGTTCTGAAACCACATATCCTTGAGAAGGGATTTTGGGCCAAGGTTGTACAGGTTAAATAACTGCGTATCGCTGTTAATCGGGGCCTCCCAGCGTAAGTTAATATTTGAGAACTGCGCATCGAAATTAACTGCAACAGTTAAATTAACCTCAGTATCAATAATGCACTCACGTCCAGATGCTGCGGCGTACGCCAGAAATGCCAGCAACCCGGATGCCGTGGTTCCGTAAAATGACAGCTTATCCCGATCCAGATATTTGATGTGTTCCCTGACTGTTTTGCCGTCAGAATGCGTAACGATATCATCGCCCATTCCCTCTTCGCTTGAACCCAGGTTTTGGCGAAGCGTATCACCGTCCATCAAAACAAAGTGAACAACGTCATTCGCAAAGCTGATTGCATCGACGCCAGTCGTGGTAAAGCCGACATCAGTAGCAGCATTCAGGCGGTAATACTGGTTGTTATAACGGATGTACTGGTTGCGGGCGCTGAACTGAAACGGTCCGTCTTCATAGTCACCGAGGAACACGTAACCGGAGCTATCAAGAAAAGCCTGGAATCGGTTTTCCTTTTCAGCCTGGGAAGCATCAAAAGTGGTTTCCTGTTCGACTATCTGGGTGGAAAAACGGGACTCAAAGTCACTCAGTTTTACCGTAAACGCAGACTCCAGTCCGAACCATGACATGCGGCTACGACCGAGCCGATCACTCCAGAAAGAGGATGTAATATCGTTCAGGGCAAGGTCAAGATTCTGAGCGTTATCAAAAACGTTGCGCATGTCTGCCGACGGGACCGGATCCCGCGTTAAATAAAATGGCATAGGGGTATTACCTCAGAAACAGATCAGGCAGGAATTTCAGGCCAGGCGATATCGGGAGCGGTAGATGTATCAATGCGGCTCAAGGCAACGCGGTATTTTTTCCACTCAGTCAGTTGCATGACTTCTTCGTCGGTCTGGATACCAAGTTCTACAGCGTCGTTTAGAGGGGCTATTTTTGCGTTTGCCTCTCGCATCAACTCGGTTAACAGCTCAATAGCGCTACTCACTTCAGCCTGGTGTTTAGCTTCCGCGTCGTTAACCCAGTTTTCTCCATCCCATTTTTGATAGCTGCCAGCAGGCGCTTTTGTCGTTACCCCTGCTGGTAATTCCCCAAGCGCTGCAATCTCAACAGGCTCGCCAGATGCAGTGCTGTACACGATCTGCCCGCGATGGTCCTCGATAAGGGACCACTGGCCCGCAGCGGCATTGAAAACCGCTGTTTCTCCGGAGGCTATTTCGGGTGGTGAACTTTGAGTGCTGCAGGCAGGCAAGCCAGTGTGAGGCGGGATCGACAATTCTTCAACGCCCACTAACTCACCCGTATCGTCGCTGATATGGTAAACGGTTACCACCTGAGTTTTGTCAGACATTTCAAAAGCCATTATGCGAGCCTCACGATGTAGTTAAATGCGATGTTTTTAACGGTGTTTTCTGCATTACCTGCAGAATCAACCGTGATGGTGTGTGAGTGGGCTCCAATTACCACGGAGTGAGTGTGTGCGCCTGCAGTGGATGTTGTGCCAAAGGTGCTCCCGCCGTTGCTACCAACTTCCTGATCGCTTCCGCCCTGCTTCTGCATTGGCGATCCCCACGTGTGATTGTGGTCCCCATTGCTGCTTGTCGTTTTGGTACCGAGATCGGTCGATGTGGCCGACGCTGTATGAGAGTGTGATTTAACGCCATCCTGTTCCTGAGACAGCACCGCACGCCCGGTGGCCGGCTTCCCCTTAATGGTCCAGCCTCGCATGTCTGGAATTACACCTGACGGGTAAGCTGTAGCCAGTAACGGGTATGCCGTAAGGCTGAATGCCTGCCCCTGCATGAAAGCGAAATTACCATCTGCCGGCAAAATGTCAGAGGGCCATGGTATGGGGGTGCCAACTGGCAGAGCGCTCCGCGCAACCGTGTTAACTGAACCGATCAGCAGGGATACCAGTTTTGCCGTATCTCCATCATCAAGCACATCCTCTCCGGTTGTCTCAGCCATGAACTGAGCTAAGACGCTCGCCATAACCGTCCCCTGGCGCAGGGCTTTATTAATCTGCGCGGACCGGGCCAGCCCCGCTGTAAATCCTGTAGAAAGGGCGATCAAACCTTCCCATTCCGTCTGAGATGTCACATTTGAGCCAGATGCGATGGCAAACGGTTTAAAGTTATTAACTGGCATCAGAAGTTTTCTCCCCATGCGCCGGACTCAAAGCCAGCGATATAGTCATTTTCGACATCAAATCCAAAGAATTTATATCCATTAGAAGGCGTAACTGTTTCCCTGACTCTTACCCCGGCGGCCTTTACAGTAAGGAGCCCAGCACGTACAACAAAAACAAACTCAGCCGGGAGTTTATCTATTGGGTTAATGTCATATCGCGATGGTGTGTAATCATCAGGAAGAGAAATAAAAGGACCACGGTTCATTCCAGAATCAAATATCAACCGGTCTGTTACAGACATTAAATATTCAGAATCAATGACGATGAGAACTGAGATCGTCATATCCTGATTATCGAGGATGATCATTTTAATCCCAGTACCAGCAAGCGCTGTTTCCAAAATGTCAGGCAGCGCTCCGTTCTGACCATTCCAGTTATTAATCCCTACCCTGGCCTTTAACACGACCCGGTATACGTCATCGCTCAGGTAGGTTAATGCGTCAGAAGACTGATACGGACCAAGCCAGATCCCCTGATCCCAGCCAACTCGCTCTTTGTCCCATTCAAGAAAAACACCAGATATCGGCGCGGCAACAGTCCGGGCTACACCAATCCATTGACCAAGAATATCAAGTTGTGCCCCTACGCCAGTATCTATATCGAACGCAGAGATAAGACCGGACACTGAACCAGACACATCAATTAGCGGCCTTGTCGACAGATCAACATGTTTTACAAATTTTGGTTTTCCTGCATGGTAGTTGGAAATAAGATCGGTGTATTTGCTCATGCTGTCACCGTTATCTCTATATTCTCCACGCTACATGAAACGGCCTCGTCATATACGACTGTGACATTAGCTGCTGCGACAGACTCAGCCGACCGACCTATTAACAGCTCCATAATGTCGTAATATCGCGCATTCCCTCCGCTGACTACGCCGAGGTTCGCCGGGGAATAAACCCGGCTCAGCAGCACACCATCACCAATAGTGAGAGAGTTAATGTACGAAGCAACAGCGGCTTTCATTTCATCGCCAATGTCAGAGGTGTAGCCAGTTAACGCCTTCAGGGTAATTGACACATATACCGGAACATCTACCGGGCGAGAGAAGCGAATGGTATAAGGATTTCCATACTTATCTGTGACTACCACGGCCGTTGTGCCGTAGGTGGAAACTCCCTGCCCCTTCACGCTTCGGATGGTACTGGCAATTTCTGTTGCATCCCCACCCTCAACGACAGCAGAAATAGAGTGCTCTGGTAACCCGTTAGCGTCCGTAATCTCGGTATCATTCTCAAACAGCTTGTGACGGGTTACGCCTTCAACGTTAGCAATTGCACCATCTACCGCGTCAAACGGCGTGAGAGAGGCCAGCGCGACGCTTTGCGCCTGCCTTACGCGTAGCTGCGCATTCGTCTCAGCAGCGACACCTACCGTGGCCGCCAGAGGGTTAGTCACCGAAGACCATCCACGCGTCGGCGTGTTGATGCCATTTACCGACCCCGCCACCGCAGCTACGGCGCCAGCATTCGCACACGTGGCCGTCGCCACCACGGTACCATCAGAGCCAATCACTACCGTCGCCGGCAGATTCCACACCACACTGTTTGTGTCGCGTACCGAACCATTTGTGATGGTCGTGCCGATAGTGCCGGTCAGCAGTAGATCGACCGTCGAATTAGTCGCTGCACGCCGGGTAATGCCGTTAATTTTGACGTTGCTCGTCAGTGCATCTGACAGGGCCGTCGCCGGCGAGAACGAACGGTAAACCGAAATGGCTGTGTTGTTCGCGTCATGAATGGCCAGAGCCACCAGCGCCACCATCTGGCCGTCCTTGCTGTCAGGATCGAGATAGGCATCACTGCTATAAATCTGCTGGAAATAGCCGGTGATAGTATCCAGCACGGTCTGATAGTCTGGCGCACTTATCCCCTCAGCGGTTACCGTTGCCGATAAGCCGAGTGTATCGAGGTCCAAAGACATTACGCCTCCGAGGTTACTGTGGTTGTCCCGTAGAGGGTTTCTACCGTTGCTGTGAACGTTACACGGCGCGTACGCCCATCAACTTCGGTATTAAATTCGGTGATAGAGCTAACGCCCTGCGTTTCCAGGATGCGCTGTCGGATAGCCAGGTTGTAGGTATCAGGCTTTTGCTTACCCAGCACAGACTGAATCCAGGGTGTTCCCTCTGTGGTATCGAGGAACCACTGACCGTACCAGAGCAGGAAGCGCGTTTTAATAGCCTGCGCGACGGTCTCAGGAGAGTTTACCAGCCAGGTATCATCGCCCTGGCCAAAGGTGTAATCACCGTCATCGTCTTCTCTTCGATATCGCATATCACCCTCCGAGTGGTGCTGTGCTGCTGCCACCAGATTCAACGCCACCATGCGTATGCTTATCGACGATTGAGCCATCCACCAGCTGCAGGCGGCCATCAGGAAGAATTTGAAGACCGTTCAGGTTAAACCCGCCCGGAGCCGTACCGCTGATTTCGCCACTTGCGGGGTTAAGGCTCAATTTTGCAGACCCGTCATCGCTGCGCAGCTCTATCGCGCTGGTGCTGATGCCGCCGATTTTCTTCGCCTGCGACTGCGGGCCGACAATACAGAACGCATCCGATAAATCGTGCATGCGACCGTCTACCGGCTCCTGTATGCCCCCGCTCTGCCACCAGAAATCAATGCAGCGGTCGGCAAAAATCACCAGGCATTCATCACCTTCTTTAACGGGAAAAGTCAGCGTACAGCCACCACCGCGAGGGAAGACGACAGGAACGTCCACCAGCAGCGGGTAATCCTTCGTGCTTTTGTTGCCGTCGTTATCTCGTTCGACGTAGCGGATTGCCGGCTGAACAACAGCAGTGACGGCATCAGGATCAAATGACTGGATGATGCCGGGTAGCGCTACGCGTAGTTGTTCACTGGTAGTCTTTCGCTCTGACGCCAGAACCTCCGCCAGCGCACCACTACGGGTTTTATCGGATACTGCCATTCGGTTTACTCCGGGCATTAAAAAACCCGCCGAAGCGGGTCTTAAATGGGTGGATGATATCTATGACACAACAGCGAGCTCTTTATTATTTTGGAGTTCCTCACCAATTTCCAGAGATCGGTAATATTGAAGGGCTGCAGGATCAGCCACATATTCAACCTTCCCATGATTTTCTTCAACACATTGAATTATTTTATCAATATCAGTCTTGAAGAATTCTTTCCGCAGGTTGACTTTATTCATTCGCTCGCTGCTAAGTTTGTTATGTAATGCATATTCAAGTGCAGGAGCGTCATCACAGCTAATCATAGCGTGAACATCAAACTCAAATGGCACGCTTGCACCACTTAATTCACTTACGCGATCCAGAGGTTCGAGACGACGTGTCATGCCGATTTTAAAGACATTCTCACCAAACGACCCGATGTTAGAAATGACATACACATGCCCTTGCTTAGTCATTTGTGCCATAGATTTCGCACGCTCATATTGCTTATGAACATCTTCAATTTCTTGTTCTAACTGACGTCTGGTTTCTTCAAGCTCTTGGCGATGCTCTTCGTCAGCTGCCAACAAGGCTTCTTCTACAGCTTTACGCCGAGCTTCAAGCTCTTGCTCTTTGGCTTCAGCCTCTTGTTGCTGTTTTTCCAATTCTTCTGCACGCTGGCGCTCCTCACGCATCTGTCGCTTGATTTCGTTCTGAGCATCCCTTTCATCTTGTGCGGCTTGAAGTTCCAGTACCTTATCTCGAAACTCTTTTTCTACCGTTTTCCAGTCAGAACGGTCATGAAGTTGGAAGAAATCATATTTCGCAATTAAGGTCTGATATATCGCTTTTTCTTTTCTGATATCTTCGAGTTTTTTCTCAAAGTTCTTCAGCGTTACGGAACCTAGCAACGTCTTTCGTTTATAGCGATAGGTATCATCAAGAACCTTCTGTATTTCTTCTTGTGCTGAATGGTGTTGCTCACGGAAAATATTTTCAAAATCCAAAGCAAAATCAACAGCTTTCCCAAGAACCTCTTTGCTCTTTATCCTATTTATTTCTATGGTTTGCCTGAGCTGTTCTTGCAGGGTTTTATGTTCTGCTTCTCGCACCGCCTCTCTATGGCTGTATGTTTTAATTACGTCTTCTTTTTCCTGAATCTCATCAGCAAGAGAGTTTTGATTTCTAAGTTCAAGATACTCTATTACCTTTTTATGCTTTTTAATCAGATATCTATAAGTAGCGTACGAGCCAATTGCAGCCCCTATGCCTAAGACGATGAGGATTGGATACAGCGCTTCCATTTACAGTTACCCCAGAGTTAAAGATAGGAATCATCCGAAATATACATGATTTCTTCTTCGGTACGCCATACGTATGGCTAGGGTAACGCCTTAGTTTTAAACCTTATTGCATGGGAAAGACCCGATGATCTTCGGTGCATCCATGTTGTTTTGCAGAAGTTGAACGTTCAAAAATCGGGACTCAGTACCTGGACGCCGGATATATTGAAATCCGTAATTATTTCCGTCTTTAGCTGGCATCAGGGCCATATCAACCTTCATCCCGTCACCATCCCCAAGGGTTTTTATTTTTTGAGATGTCACTGTCTCACCGTTTATTTTAAACATCGAGTTTGGAATCAACTCTAGTTTATAGCCAGAGCATTGAAGGGTGACACCACCATCAGCTGCTGAAGCTGTAAAAGACAGAAACGATAACAGGATAAACGCCAATTTTTTCATTTTTACGCACCGCGTTGAATGGCTGTGGACGATAGGAAATCCGCCGCACCACGCGCTTCACACATCATATCCATGTACCACGCCTGGCCCCTTGTATCGCCAGTGTACATAATGCCACGCACAATATAAACGCCGTCGGTCGCAATGCTCGCGGGTTGTGCGGTAGTACCCTCAACGGTGATGTTGCCGTTGTTATTCTGGTCGGTGATGCGCCCCTGAGTCATAGTGATGTCGTTATTGCCCAGCACCGTGCGGTAGACAGAGGCCTGATTCAGCTCTATCAACCCGTTAACCCGGATGTTGGGGTTAATCAGGCAGCGTACGTTAACGCCGCTGCCGATAGTCTGTTGTGGCATGCCGATGAGGCCAGTGGCACTGTTCAGCTTAATGGCATCGTGAACGACTTCGTTTTTCGCCACCATCTCACGCTTACCATCAACAAACATCCAGTCAGCCTGGCATTGATCGGCAACGTTATCCATCAGGTGACGCGTCATGCCAAACAGCACCCGCCCACGTGGGAAGACCGTAGCGGGCATAGCAGGAGTGCTTCCCTCAGTCGCACCTTTTGCGTTGAAATCCTTCATCAGTGCCGCATTGACATCTGCAACCGTATAGCCCGCAGCAAGCGTCTGCGTCGTGATCGAGGTTGCAAATGCCCGGTCTGAGTCGGCCGCTTGAATCAGCACAAAGCTGTCGATGGGGTTATCTTTGCCGGTGATGGTGTAGCGGATCTCGCCATCAAAGATAAGCCCGTAGTTCCGCCCGTCCATCTGACCCACGTCATCGGGGTTTACCCTTTGCGCTGTACCGACCTGGCTGGCGGAAACATCTGCTGCAATCCCGTCGTAACCGGCAATTACCCGGATACGGGTAAATTCATCACCAACAATCCGGTTAACGGTATCAGCGGCCAGGTTATACACCTTGAAGGTCCCTACCCGCGTTTCACTGCTCAGATTGAACCAGTCGATGGTAAACGTGACCTTGAAGCTACCGAAGTCGGTAGCGTTACCTTTCGAGTCGACAAGCTGCAGCTCAAAATGCCGCATCCAGTTCTGTGACATGATTACTCCGTTACCGCGTAAAGATGGCTGTTTATTCCGAGATCGGTTTCGGTGGGGTTTTCATTCGCCGGGTTATCACAGCCGACATAAAGCGAAAACCCCAGCCCGAGATAATCGTACTGCGCCAGCAGGTCAGCGCCGGTGATGAGCGGTACGCCTTTAATCAGGTCGCCACCGCTGCTGTCCATGATGTCCAGACACCAGAACGCAGCACGCCAGGTAACCGCCATCTGAAAACTCTGCCCCGCCAGTGATATTGAAAACGACTGATTTTCTGGTGACAGCGGGATTTCTGATACGGCCATTTATCCTCCGGTTGCGTAGCCAGCCAGCCGGCTTAACAGGGACTCATTTTTCGCCGCCGGCGTTTTTACTCCTGAGTTCTGCACTGCTGAAGTATTCGCCCCCAGTTTCATGTCTTCTTTGACTGCTACCTGCGTGGTGGTCGTGCTCGTGATAATGACCTCGCGAAGCGTAAGTACAGCAGACAACACATTTTCTGACGTCCTGTCGGTCGTGACCTCCAGCGCACGGATCAGCATGTTTGAGTAAATCCGCTTACCGGTCACCACATCGAAAGGTACCCTGCTGTTCTGCAGGTCCAATAGTTCCTGATACGTTTCTTTCGGACTAAGGCCCACACTCAATCCGAAAGACGTGGTATCAAGAAAGTCGAGCAGCGATCCACCGCCAGCAAATCCGACCTGCATAACCACTTCTGACGGACGTCGGTAGGCGTGGTCAGAAATTGCAGCGCCGACCTCTACCGGGTGTTCGGTAATTTCCAGCGTGTCATTGTGCTTTTCAGAAATGACGACACTGGGAACGATCAGCCCGATGCGACGGCTCTGCTGCTGAAACAACGTAGAGAGGATATCCATCAGCCTGCCCCGCTTTGATTAACCCGCAACACCCTGGCATTCGCTTCAAGCTGCCGGCGCCCGACTTCCTGGCCGACTTCCTGAGCGTTTGCGCCGTAGATGTTGTAGGTGTTCTGCTGCTGAACCTGTGCACCAGCCGCCTGATGAGCCAGTGGGCTGTTCCAGTTCGAATAGCCCTCTTTACGAGCCATTGACTGCATAAGGGCCCCCATCGTATTTGGATCGGACAGGTTAAGCGCCGCCGTCGGCGACACCCCCATCCAACCTGCTACCTGTCGGGCATACTGCTGCGGGTCGTTATTGTCGCCCGCCGGGGCCCAGGTGCTGACGATATCCATAATGGACTGCAGGCGGCGACCTGTCGTTTTCCCCGTGAAGTAGCGCATCAGCTGGTTTTTCATCGCCGACCAGCCTTCCAGAGCTGATCCGAACGCACGGAAGCCACCACCGCCGACAGGGCGAATGTTCCCAGGATTGTTGTTGCGATCGGCAAGCGTTTTCTGCTCATGCTGATACCATCCGCCATCACTGAAGCGGGTTTTAACCTCCTCCCAGAAGCCCAGCACCTTACCTCGCGCGTTGACGGCGCTACTGGTTACGCCTGGCAACGCATCGGGCTGATCGCTCCCTTGTTTGAGTAGAGCCTTGCCGATGCTTGCTGCATCAGACCAGCGACCGTCTTTGATGGCGTTAAGCAGGTCACCAATCATGCTCAGCATTTTGCTGAACTCACCCATCTGGGTAATGAAATTGCTGAAGTCCCACTTAAGTGACCAGGATTTTGGGTCGATGTTCAGAAGCTTCGCCAGCGCCTTCCCGAGATCGATGACCGTTTGTTTCAGGTCGCCAACCATCTTAAGCGCGGCATCAACTTCAGGTTTCCATTTCTCCCAGTCAATGAGGCTTTTGCCGCCCTCTTTCCAGGTCTGGTAATCCTCCCAAAGCAACGCTATGGCACCAGCAAGGCCAAGCACCCAGGTAATAGGTGACGCCATCATGGCGCGGTTCAATAGCCACCAGGCAGCAGTAAGCGCCCCGAGGAGCTCTATCAGCTCCTGAGACTGCTTATCCAGAGAATCCCACCAGTCACTGATGCCCTGGCCTAACTGCATGAGCCGGTAAATCATCCTGCCGACCATTTCACCAGCCCAGAGAATCCCCTTAACCGTCGCAGTGATTGCACCTTCAATTTTCGGGAAATTGTCCAGTATCTGGCGCCGCAGTCGGTCCAGCGAGCCCGCCAGGCCATCAGCGAGGCCGGACCCGATTTTATCCCGCGCCATACCGGCCATAAGGCCAAAAGAGCGCAGCGAGGTCATGAACTTGTTTGAGCTGACAGCGGCCGCATCAGCGTTATAGCCGATAGCCTTCGCCATGGCGGTGTATTCGCCGCTAAACTGACCGATACCGCGACGCATTGCCATCAGGGTATTTTCATCAATACCCAGCATCTGTGCGTACTGGTTTGCACGGTAGTACGGCATGCTGCTAAGACGCTGGCCGACGCCGGTGAAGATGCTGGCCATATCCCGCATGTTGCCTTTAGCATCACGGGTCTGCACGCCAAGACGATTCAGGAAGCCTTCAGCGCCGGGGTTGTTACGCACGAATCGTGACAGGTTTTCAAGTGAGCCTCGGGCTGCGTCCACGCTGCCACCCATCTGGCTGACGGCATACCCGATTTGCTTAATGCCCTGCACCGTCGCGCCAGTACGCTGAGAAGCCCAGTACAGGTTATCCAGACTACTGGCGATTTTGGCCGTGTACGCCACGACCGATGCAGCGGCCAATTCTACTTTGGTACCAAGCTCGATCGCCTTGAGCGTCGTCCCGGTAACCACCGAATCAAATTTTCTGGCACCAGCCTCATCAACGTTAAACCCAAGCGAGATCAGAAAGTCCTTGAGCGTTTCAGCGTTCATTAGCCTCTCTCCATTTCGCTATGCGGTAATCGTTATCGGCTTTGAGGTCCAGCCAGTCATTCATGCGGGCAATATCGGCCAGGTCGACTGACCCGTCCTTCAGGGCGGTATAGGGGATATACCCGGCTTCCACCGGGCGCATCAGGAAGCTTTCGCCTTCAGGTAAGGACTCAAGCGTCAGGCCGCTGGCGGGGTGGGCGTCTCGCTGGCGGGGAGTTCTTTCAAAAAATTTCCCAGGCTGTCGGCGACCACCCGCGCCACCAGCTGCAGCATCGTGAACAGGTCGATGTCGTCGAACATCAGCACGCCCTGATCGAAGACTTTCACCCATCCCTTTTCATGCTGGCGGGAAACGACGCCCAGGCACGGATAAATCACCGCGTTAACGTCCTCATCCGGCAATGCCGCCAGCGTGTCGGCGATTTTCGGCAGCACACTTTCCACTACAGCACCAGAGTTCCCGGCAACAGCCTGTGCCTTCAGCGTCGAAAATTCACTAACCAGCCCGGCCAGCACCGGCAGAAGTTTACGGCTGACCTTCAACTGCTGGAAAACATCGAGTTTGGCGGAGCGGTAGTTAACGCCTTTGATTTGAAATTCCATCTGTTAAAACTCCCCCAGTAACTGGTCAATCTTGCCGCAATCAAAGACCCACGAAACAGTGTTACCCACTTTCGCGTTGGAATGGTCTGGCTGTTTCTGGAATGCGCAGGATCGCGCGGTAGAGATATCGCCTGATGCCTTATTGCGCACGACAATAACGTTGTTTCCCCAGGTAGCTGAGGACTGGCTCTGTGCGTTATACATCAACGACAGTTTTTTGTTCACCGGGGAGGTTTTTAACAGAGTCACCGTGATGGTGCCGCTCTTTCCGGCATGCAGGCTGTGCATCACCTCACCATCAGCACCGACGGTCATGGTGTTCTTCGCCTCGGTCATCGTGATCGTAATGCCCTCTTCGGAGTTCCCTGAGCCATACCCCAGCTCAAGTAAACCTGTAGGACCTGCGAGAGAGGCCGAAACATCAATAAAAGAATACGTAGACATTTATGGCTCCTTAGCGCACAACCGTGATGGCAACAGTCCCGTAATGAACGGCACCCGCAAGTTTACCGGCGACCTGAATCGGCACCCCTTTACGCGCTTCGCGATCGACCTGCAGCTGGTCGTCGACGTTTTCGGCCCAGGTGTAATAGCCTTTCGTCAGCGTATCCCCAGTACTTAACTGCCCCATCGGGCCACCAGTCCATTTACCCGGAGCAAACAGGCCATTGGTGACAGCCTTATCGAGTACCAGCTCAATATTGGCGATACGGGTTGTGGTACCGGCATCGGTCTGTGGGATTTTGGTTGTGCTGGTATAAAGCGTGTTGAAATCGGCGGTCTGAACAGCGTTCTGCAGCCAGTCCAGCCCGTGGCGCTCGTCGAAGAAGTCACCGTTGCTCATCACCCCCTGCTCAAGAATTGCCGTATCGTTTTCGTAGTACACGTACACGTTACAGTTCTTCGTTTCCAGGTTGTTGGCCTGCGATGTGCCCAGGGTTTCGTAGGTAATTCCTGGCTGCTGTTTGAACTTCAGGGTGATCGTCGTGTTACTGCCGGTAAAATCAACAGTAAACGCACGCGCAAAGGCTGACAGCGCTGCATAGCTGCTGCTGGTCGAATACTGGATAAAGGTTCGGCTGTATTTAGCGGCCTTCAGTTTCGAAGCAAGATCCGTTGTCGTTGCAGCATCCAGAATCGTAGCCTCATCAGTGGTGATGCCAAAGATGCGGGATACCGTTGATGCTTCAACCGCTGCGGCCACGCTGATAATATCCGCATCAGCGGGGTAATCAGCCTCAGGTACTGCCAGATGCAAACCGTACCATGAGTTGTAATCCATCAGTGCATTAACGGCTTGCAGCAGCGTTTCCGCCGCACCATCTTCACCGCTTGCCAGCGTTTTAGCCCAGCGACCAACGTAGATTTGCGTCGGTTGCGGTTGCTGTGAAAACCAGATAACCGCTGCCGCATATTCCTGGCTATCTACACCAAAATCATCGCCAATATCATCGGCGCTTGAATACAGTCGTATGCGCTCAGAAATAGGGATAACGGTTGAGTCGCCCAGCAGCAGCATAGATCCGAAGTTACGACCCTGCGCAGCGCGAGCGGAAAGTGTCACGGCCACGTTAGCGACCCGACTTAATGGCAAACCTTTCGCCATGATTTAATCTCCGGTGGTGATTGTGACACTGCCGTCGATGACGGAAGCTATGTTGTAGGTGCGGGTAATTTTTCTGCGCAGGTCAACGCTGATATCGTACCGGCGCACCCACTGGTTATTAATGAGTTCGGGAAGGTTGAGGATCCGGCCCATCTGAAGGAATGTCAGGCCTGAGCGGTTCAATTCGTCATTGTTCTGCGATACCAGCAGACCGTCACGAAAGCGCGTGGCCATTGCCAGCCCCTGCGGGCCATAGAAACACAAGATCAGGCTCACGGTCTCATGCGACCACTGTTCTGTGTTCTCTTCGCCCTGCACGTACGCCGGGTTGAAGTCCTCCTGAATGCCGGTGATACCGAACGCGCACCAGGTAATGCCGTTTTTGAGTATCTGCTTTTGCGGGTCGGTCCACCGCGGGTAAACCAGCGTGGCATCCAGCCCTGTCACACCCCGTATCCAACGGCTAATTAACCGCTCCAGATCCTCATCGTAGGGCGGAGAATCACCGACTGGCGTCAGATAACCCGCCTTTGTGCTGTCGTTACTCAACTGGCGTACCTCCGTCAAATTCCAGCAGTTCGCAATGTGCCTGGACGAACCCGGCGCCGTAGGCCGTATACGGATCGACAAACGTCACGCGATAGTCGCGCCCCTGGTAGGTCACTGTGTCAGCATCCAGTCCGGGCTGACCCTGCGTAAGCCTGAACTGAGTAACGATGAGGATTGCGCCGTTGATGTTCTGTCCGGCGGCCATACGTTTAGCTTCCAGAGAGCGGTCAACGGTCACCACCCCGGAGAACGGGATATCCTGCGGCGTATTGATCGGGAAGTTATCTTCGTCAACCGTCTGCACCTGTCGGTGACATACCAACGTCAGATCGACAAAATCCGGGTCCAGAAGAACCTCTGTCACATCGAGTAAAGGCATTATTTTTTCCTTACGACGTATTGAATCGCACGCAACAGGAAGCCATGAGCGTACAGCGGCTTAATACCTCTCAAACCAGCAGCACGACGTCGCTTAAGCGTCTTTTCGGATAAAGGCTCTAGTCGATCACCATCACCAATAACCGCCTTTGCCGCATCTCGGGCAATCTGTCCAGCGGCTTCAAGATGCTGCTCTGCCACACCAGAATTACCCTCAAGAGCAGCCTGTGCGGCAAGCTTCAGCCGTGCGGTGGTTTTATCCCGAGAATCCTCTATCCCCATATCGAGAAAAGGCCGTGGCGGGAGCGTGACGATCTCGCCGTCAATCTCCACGGTCGCCCCGGTGGACTGCAGGTAACCAATTTCGGCATTACTCAGTGGGGAATCTTCACGTGGAGGGCCAGCGGGAATGCCCACCAGCACATCGGTGCCAGATAGCTTATTCAGTGCGTCGAGAACATCGGCGTAATTGTCAGAGCGTATCGTGAGTCCGCTTTTCATTACGGCGTCCCCAATTGAACTGCTCCCGCACCGAAAATCATCAGATATTCCCAGAACTCAGACCCATAACGGGAGTTATTCCAGAAGCCCGCATTAGGGTCAAGCGTCGCGCTGGCATCGTAGCTTACCGAAACCTTATCCACTGACTTTGACGTCTGCACACCGCTATTTGCACCACCAGCCGAACCAACAGCAACGCCACGCATATCAGCAGCGTACAGGTACAGGTAGTGCGCGACATACAGACCAACAACATAGGGGAAAATATCTTCACCAAAACGCGATTCACTCAGCAGGACATCAGCGAGGGCAAGCCGCGCCTGGATCATTGTGGTTGGGTACTTTGTTTCGTCAGCGAACTGCGGGAATGCTGCCCTGAACTTCTCAGGCGTCGGTAGACTTTGATTTCTTGCCATTAGTGGTAGTCTCCGCCAGCTTCGCTTCGAGTTCTGCAATACGCGCTTCGTACTCAGCAATACGCGGGTCTTCAACCACTGCCGGGGCCTCACCATCAGGTGAGCAATGCGCTTTCACAAACCAATGCTCTGCAACGGCATCATCAACGTCATGAAACCCCGCCGCAAACGGAGTGATTTTGTCGCCGTCGTTAAAGTTGAACGCGGTCAGTACATAGATTTTCTTCATCGGAGTTCCTTAGAAAAAGCCCCTGTGAAGGGGCTGTATCTGGATTAAATGCCATCCATGTAGTTCAGGGTTTCCGGGTAAACCGGTTCAACCGCACCCAGCTTGCCGTAATAGGTCACCAGCTGATACAGGCCGCGATACTGGATCGGGACGCTCTGCAGCGGGACCATCGGGAAGCGAACAAACTTCTTATCATTGGTGTAGGCGACCATGCGATCAGTACCGCCCACACCGCGACCTTTCATCCATTTAACCGGACGAATGTTCAGCGGCTTGCCGTTCTGGTGGTAAGCGATAGTGTTCGTTTCCAGGTAGGTCAGCAGAGACTGGTTACCGGCGCTGGAAACGATGGTGCTAGCAATGAACGAATACTGCTCAGGCGGGATCAGCAAATCTTCCGGCACTTTGGAGTAAGCGGAACGGGCCCATGCATTGCTCAGCACCTGGTTAATGCTGGCGCGGATTTCGTCGGCGGTTGAGGTAGCCCACGTTTTGGTCGCGTTGGTCGGCGTTACCTGAGACAGGTTAAGCAGCCCTTTTGCGCCTTTTGCCGTGTCACCGATATAAACCTGCTCATCGGTGTCCATGTTCCACTTAAGCTGCATGCCGTCGTATTTCTGGGTGTCGATGGGGCGACCGACCTGCGCAGCAGCATTAAGCTCAATAACAGTCCAGCCAAGCTCCATGCCCCACAATTCGAGCGGGAAGCCTTTCTTCTCGATATCAACGTTGATACCGGCAATTGCTGTTGCCAGCGGGCTGATCCAGTTCTTGCCGTTGGCATTAGGCGTGCCAGCCGCAGCAAAGGTGGTGTTGGTGAAAGAACTGATTTCGTCAGCGATAGACACGTCTTCGCGCAACCGAATATCGCGACTCCACGTCTGCGAGGTCAGCGGCAGATTCAGCGTCTGGTCGAGGCGCTCCAGTTCTCCGATGAGAAAGGCACCAGAACTGTCTACTGTTGCCTGGTCAAATGTCATTGGCATTTGCGAATTCCTTAAATATTAAAGGCCAGTTCAATGTTGCCGTTCGTGTCGCCGGGGCCATTGAAGTAAGCGTTGGTGATCTGCACCGTGTTCTCGCCATCAGCAGCGGCAAGGAAGGCACCCAGCGGGCTTGATGCTGTCGGCGTGGCCACGCGCATAAAAACAACCCCACCAAGCGTTACAGAACTGGCATCAGCGCCGAGGTTGACCGTGACATAACCACGCTTCATGCAGTCGCCCGCGAAGTTATAGCCACTCCCGATCTGGCGCACTTTGTCGGGCTGAGTTGTAGTTGGGTAAGGACGAACATAGATACCCACCACAACAGCAGCCGTATCAGCCGCCTCAATCGGCACAAACTTACCTGCCGAAAACTTACCGGCAAGACCGTACGCGGCGAATGCCTTTGTGCTGTCCAGCGTCTGAGGTTCAACCGTCAGATCCTGCGGACGAGAGATTGCGCCGGCGATGCCCGCAGGCATCCGGTAAAGAAAAGTGTTATCCATTGAATGCCTCGTTAGCGTTTAGCCCAGAGTTCCTTCGCGGCAGCGTTAATCTCCGCGATGGTTTTAGTGGTGTTGGAGTTGATAGAGCGGAAACTATCGGTAGTTTTAGCCGCGGTATTGCGATTCTTCGCCAGTTCAGATACAGCGTTAAATGCCATATCTACCGTAGCTTTTTTCAGTTTGGTGATATCGGCATCACCAACGATAGAGCGCACCATCGCCTGATCGGCAGTTGCCAGCACTGAGCGCTTGAATGCGGTAGGCTTTGCTTTGGCGGGCAACTGAATGCCTGGCTGAATCAGATCGGCACGATAGGCGGCATCGCCGGTAACCGCACCCTCTTCCTCTTTCTTCTCCTCCTCATCGCCGGTCGCAGCTGCCGGGGTGAGTTTGGCAACCGCTTCAATCAGCGCCTTACCCCAGTCGGGAATTTCTTCTTCTGCATCACCGGTCCCCGGAAGAGCTGGACCCGGCAGCGGGCTTTGAGGTGAGAGATTAATCACCACCCCACCAGGCGTAAGCGTCGAACTCACGTCATCATCACCCGTAACGCTCTCTGGTGGATTATCAATAAGGTTCGCCATTTCGGCGGCGTCGTTGGTTTTACGAGCGCGCACAAGGCGCTCCCACCAGTTTTTGGCTTTATTTGGCATGCTATCTCCAAGTGCGCAGCGAGAACCGGCCCGCCCGTTAGGGACGAAAGCCAGATGATTACCGGTGATCGCGTACTGCTCCGCGATACCCGGCGAGATTTGGCGGTAGTCTGCGTCATACCCGCAGCTAACCTCGTCATCACCATCTGCCACCGCCTGGATAGCTTCCGGTGTTTTTGCGATAACGTCAGCCAGGAGCAGGTCTGCCTGATCTCCGCTACCGCGCCTGACGTTCTGAATATGGCCGTTTGCCAGTCGGCGCCAGTTTTCTGGCGTCACGAAAATGATGTTGCCGTTGAAATCTTTCGGATGACCGATAGTGACTGCCATCCCCTCAAAAGAGGCTATTGTGCGCTCACTAAATACCTCTTCTGGAGTCCGGCGAACGACGATCAACCCCTGAGTATCTGGCTCAATCCCCGGCAATTCTTCCGCGCCGTAGACCTGCTCTCCAGTGCGTCCGATCGGTACGTCTTTGAATAGCACCGAGCCATCAGCGAGCTGGAAGCGAGTATTCCCCAGGCGGGTTTTAAAGAAATATTTCATGGTGCCTCGCTAAATGAGCGCGGGGTCAGCGTTGCGAATAAACTCACGGAGCAGCGCCTTAACCTGGCGGACGTTACCGCGACCTGTGGCTTTTAACTCTTGGATCTCGCCAGCGGCGCGATAACGCGCGGTGATGCCGCCTATCGACATTTCGATAATCCTGCGGTCGCCGGCTCGCTTTGATTCGATATGGACCTTTTTCATTCTCACCTCTTCGGGCAACAAAAAAGGCCGCTCAGAGGCGACCTTCGGTTAAGGGTTAATTGTTCAAAATAGCGGGCTATTTAACATAATGGTTCTTACCCGCACCAGCAAAAATGAACTCAACCAAAACGCCACATTAAAGCCGCAAAAGATCCAGTTTGACTGGCGATTTTGGCCTCTTTTTTATCACAACATTTTGGTAACATTTCGCGGGTTTGATTGTTCAGCAAGAATCACAGGGATAGCCGCTGTTTTTTCATTTTCCCGGGTCAGGAATCTGCACTTCCGACCAACATTTGCAGTTAGGCAGACACCCGGCATGTCCGGTCATGCCGTCGAGAGTCGGCGGGTTATCCCAGCGCACGAACTTATCTTTCATTTTGCGGTGTGATGGACGGGTGCCAGCACCCTCAATGCGCCACCAGTAGCCCTCCGATCCGACTGCCAGAGCCCGCGCCTGTGTCAGTGCGCCAGTGGCGCGACCTATCTCAGTGCGCGCTATCATTCGCGCCCTGCTGGCCGCCACATCGCCGGACTGCATGATCATCTCGTAGAGCTGGTCAGGTCGCTCACCGTTGATAACCGCCTGTATCGCTCTCTCCTGAATTTCCCTGACCCTGCCAGCCGCCTCTAAAGGCAGCGACTTCATGTAGCGAATCTGCCGGTACACGATGTCCTGTGCGACCATACCAACAGGAGTATTGCCAACCACATCACGCAACCCTGCGGAAATTTCTTCCGAGACAGACCGCCACTGGTTCCACTCTTCCTGCTCTACCTGGGCAAACATCTTTCTGCCGACCATTTCGGCCCAGTCGTCGATCACCCCGGAGTAGTCAACCAGAGATTTAGCAATGCTCTCAGCGCTTGCCTGTGAACCATCGTATGAACCCGTTACGATTTGGTTTATCTGGTCGACTATCGCCAGTAGGCTTTTCTGATACTGGCGCTCCGACCGGCGGCGGAGGTTGGGTTTCAGATTCAGTCTCCTCCCACTGTTTCGCCGCATTCTGGATATCCTCGTCAGTAATTGATGCCCCGATGCCTGTTACATCGGCCAGTTCACGTAGGTCAGTCAGCGCAGCTGCTGGAGACATGCCCAAATCGCGCACAGCCGTTGCCAGGGCATTGGCGGTATTGGTCGCTACAGTTGATCGGTCGGTGTCACTCATCTGCCACAGTGGATTAAACTCGAAAGTGAAATCGTCCGGCAGCGGCTCACCAAACTCCGAGCGATGCAGTACATCGAATAGCAGGCGGATGTGAGGCCGTAAATCTCGCTCCTGTAGCGTCCCCACGTCATCGTAGTAGTTCGCCAAATCAGCATCGCCGGTTGAAAACCCCTTTGGTGACTGTCGGAACAAGCGAACAAGAGGGATACCAACAGCACCCGCGATATCCTCTTTAAACTCCCCCAGGAGGTCAGAGAGGCCCGCGAAAGAATAAGAATGAGTTTCAAATTCATCCTCCAAATCAAAGAGGGACATTCCCTCATTCGTCTGGAACTGGCGGACCATTTCCATGTTCTTGAGTAGCGCTTCGAATGGCTTGCCGCCCAACGCGATAATTTCACGTAACTTTTTAATCTTAACTGTTCGCAGATGCGCCTTATACGCGAGCTGGGCTGCGCCGACACTGGTGCTGTCGTAGGAGGTCAGACGGTCGAAAATGCGCTCTACAATGGACATGCCCCACTCGTTTTCGGTGATTTTTTGCTGATATGGCAGCTTCACACCATCCATGCGGATCAGGCGACTGTGATGAACTGTCCAGGCAGGCAGACCCTGCGCTGTCGTCACAATATCGTAGAACTCTGGCTTGCCGAGGTTAGGCCCAAGCGCTTTTATGCGTCTGGTCAGTTGCGGATTAATCATCCAGCGGTCGAGGACGGCCAGTCCTTTGAAACTTCCCTTGCCGACCTTATCCAACATCAAAGGCGTTAACGGTGCCTGCCCTTCAATAAGGATCAGTGCAACAGCCCCGCCGTATAGCCGGGACCATTTCAACGTCTCGTTGATGCAGTCCCACAGTTGTAGCTCATCAAAACGTGACTCCAGCACTCCCCGACGCTTCGGGTCAATCTCGCTGGTAATGCGAACGCCCTTTTTGGTCATGTCGTCCGCTTTCGAATCGACAGCGGCGCCAATAATCCAGGAGGAGCGGTACGCATACTCAATCAGCAGCCGGTTACGGCTGGTATAGTTCGCCCGGTATGTCGATGCAGCGTGCTGGTTAGGCTGCTGCATGCCGACGCGGGCCATAAAGTTATCGTACGAATCCGCCGTGGCGACTCGTCCCGTTTTTTTCGCCATGGTGATGATGCTCCGGTTTTTCGATACCCGTGACGGATCAGATAATTTGTTAAAAATGGCCCGATTTAACATAATGACTGTTACCCGCACCAGCCGGATCCCTCCCATGATGAAATGTCCGCCAAAGGCTTATTTCGTCAGGATAAGTAGCAGAAAGTGCGTGAATAAAACGTGCATAAACAGGGTCAAAAAGTGAATAGGGATTTTTCGGCGTGAGGTGGCTATTTCCTGATGTTTAACCTCTTCCCAGGGCTTCCCAGATATCCATTGCCGTATCAGTCGGGGCGAATGCCATAATGAATGCATCAGCCACGTTCGGTGACGGAACATCACGCTTAGCGAGGTCTTTCTTGCTCTCCACCATTACGCGACCATTCTTGTCAAAATCACGGTGCGGGGTGGTAAGTTCCAGCTTGAGCTTTTCCAGCAGCGGACAGGATGAGTCAATGCTAATCAGCTCATCTACCGGGTACTGCTCGCCGTTCTTTACCGCGTTGAAGGTGTTACGGAAGCGATCCGCTACCAGCCACCAGGCTTGCGCTTTGAGGTTGGCGAAAAAATCCTTGTTCGGGATGCCAATATATTCGTAGTCCGGCTCATTCACACCAGCGCCAGCATTGAAACGCTGATAGTTGATGCGGGATGCATTCATGTTTTCGCGCTTACGATCCTCATTAATTTCTGAGAATTTCGCGCCAGCAGATGCCCCAACGCCGATTGAGTCGTAGACGATATCAGCATCACGCTCCAGTGCCGCCTGATAGGTACGCTGGCAGCTCTTCAGCAATTCGTCTTCTTTCGCCTTCCACTCATCCGCCCAGTACACGACGGAGCCGTGACGATAGACGTTAGCGCACTTATCGGCGCCGCTATCAGCAACGTCGAAGCCAATACGCTTGCGCCCGCTCGGCTCGAAATTAAGGACTTTATGGGCATCAACGGCCGCCTCAATCCATGACAGCTTGATAATGGCCGCATCATCATCCGACTCTGGCACGCCTTCGTAGACATGCTTAAACCCATCCGGATCCCGGCGCTTAGCGGCTTCGATAACCTTCAGCATAGTGTCGGACAAAAAGGGGTTTTCATCGTAGTTGATTTTGCGTATCAGCGTATCTTCTGGCGGATCGACCACAAAGTTACGCCACACGAAATCAGTCACCAGTCCGGGGTTAAAGATAAACCAGCACTCTGAGCCCTCTTTACGGATGGTAGGCTCCAGTATCTTCCACTGGTATTCCGTCAGCGCGTGGGCCTCTTCAAGCCACAGAACGCTGATACCTTCCAGAGACTTAATCTCTTCAATGTTGCGCCAGAGCCCATAAAAGACGAATTCAGACCCGGTCACCCGGTTAATGATTTTGTTGTTCAGAATGCGGAAACGATGCCGCAGGCCAAACCGGTCAATCTGAATTTTCAGCAGGGTATAAACCGACTCTTCAATTTTGTTCTGTATCTGACGAGCACAACAAAAGCGAAGGCTGTATTTATTTGCCAGGAATATTGCAATTCCGGCAGCATCCCACGACTTTGACGATGACCGGCCACCATAAAGCACTTTATTCCTTGCTCTCTTCGTCCAGAACGGACGTAGCGCCGGATTCAGTGTCGGCTTGGATGTCTGAGTAGAAGTCATTGAGGTCACGCTCTCCATTGCCATCATCAATACCAGCATCACGACGCAGGCGATCGGCCTCCAGAGATACCTTGTCAGTAGCAGCTTTTCGATAATCAGTATCAGCAAATATTTTACCGACCGTAGCAAGCGTGCCCACAATGGATTCAATGCGCACTGTGTTGCGCATCATCGCCTTGTCGGCCGCAACCATAAGGGCTGCCAACTTATCGCGCGCCTCATCACTTTCAGCGTCTTCCATCAGTGTTAACCAGCGCCCTATATTCTCAGCAGCGGTGAGGTTATTAGCTCGAAGGCGAAAGAGTTCATCCTCCAGTTGCAGCACCCTGGCATCTTCAATGACGTCATCTTTGAAAAGCATTCGGCGCGCATAGCCACCATGCTTTACCGCCTCCTGATTGCCGCGCTGGAATGGGTTGGTTGGTGGGTTGGTACGCACTCCACGTATCGGTTTCGTATCTTGTGGGGGTTCAGCTTTTGGTTGTGCGCTTTTTTGCGTACCGCCTGAACTGACGGGCTTCTCGGTGGTACGCACCTTTCCTTTTTGCGTACCAGTTTGCGTACCATTTTTGCGTACCTGCGTACCAGCCTTGCGTACCCAACTAAACTTCTTAGCCCTCTTCCTGATAGCCCCTTCAGTAACGCCGTATTGCTCACCTATATCACGGAGGCTAAGGACTCCGGCCCGGTATGCCGACTCGATGGCCTCCCAGTCCGGTGTTGCCATATTAATCTCTTGCTTTAACTTATCATTATGCATACATTGTATTCTTGATTACATTGTATGCGAGGTTTGCCGATGATTTCCGTGCGTTTGCCAAAAAATATTGACGACCAAATTGGCTACATTGCCTATAAAACAGGAGAGACTAAAAACTCAATTATCTGTAAAGCTTTAGCTTTGTATCTGGAAAATGTGCATTTGGCTTCAACTCCACTGCCTGAGGGTTTTCAAGAGGAATCACCAGAGGATATGGGCGCTGTGCTTTCTGAACTGGAGGAAAATAAGCGCAGTGAATTCATCGACCAAAGTCTAGAGATTCGTAAATGGATTAATGACCGCATGATTTGGTCTAACAACCCGAAAGATTTAAGTGGAAACCCAGTGGTGAATCGAGGACGTAACTTAGTCATTGGTTTTCAATGGCCTGACTGTTCGTCCGGTGACGAGATTATGCTTTTTTATCGTCATTTAGGTGGAGCATCAATCTATGGGTTAGGAGATGATCAAATTCGCGCGACTACTTACCAGAAATGGAAGGACAGCATGGTGGTGGTTGATATTAAATAGAATTCACCTTCAATTGGTTAAATGCATTTTTATTAAATTTAGATCATCATCAGGCGCACTCGTAAATGCGCCTTGTGATGTCCTGCTTATGCAGCAGTTTTGCTTTCAGCCACCGGGCCAGCAACTGAGGTGGCTGTAGCAGCCGGAGCATCAGCGCTGGCAGCCTGCGCGGCCTTCAGTCGCGTCTGCACCTCTTCCTCAATTGCATCAGACTTAGCCTGCGCTTTTGCCTTAATGTAATCCCGGATTTTTACCCAGCCACCGGCAATGAGATACAGTGCGGAAACGATGGTCGAGAACCACAGCATGATAGTTTCATAAAAGGTCATTTCATTTTTCCTTAGTTAAGACATTGCTCTCTGATGTACTGCTGAAGACCGGCTATTTGCTTTCCGGCGGTTTCGATTCGACTTCTGAGGGTGAAATAATCCCGTTGAGCGGAGTCAGTAAGTCCGGGGCGGTCTGCATCATCCACGCCGGTGGAGCTGGCCGGGCTGCTGCTTCTGTTTTTGGGGCAGGTCGCGTTGAGCTGCAACCGACGCTTACCAGAAGCAACATCACGCTCAAGCTGATCGATAGTGGCTTTAGCATCTGCCAACTCTCCAGTGTATTTAGCATCCAGCGCAGCTACGTCACGCTGGCGGGTTGTCATATCGGTGATGGTCTCGTTCGCAAGGTTTAGCTCTTTAACCTTCTCGTCACGCTGCCTTTTAAACTCGGTAGCGTTGTCGTGGTAGTGACTGGCCAGCCACCCAAGGCAAACAACCAGGCAGATCACAATGGCGCTGATAATGGCGGTTAATCGGCTCATTTCTGCCCCCACAAACAAACTTCACGCTCAATCTCGCGGCGAGTTACCAGGCCTTTCCACTGCTTGCCCTTGGCGTAGGTCCAGCGGCGCAGTTGGTCACACGCCCCCTTCTGGTCGCCCTGGTTGATTTTGCGCAGCAGCGTGGAGGCCTGGAAGTTCCCAGCACCGACGTTATAGGCGAACGAGTACAGAGCCCCGCGCATTGTTACCGGGATTGGCTTCTGGATGTACGGATCAATCTGGCGGGCGACGGTGTTCAGGTCTTTATTGAGCAGCGCACGGCATTCAGCCTCGGTGTACTTCTTGCCGAGCATGATGTCTTTGCCAGTATGGCCATAGCAGACAGTCCAGACGCCTACCACATCCTGATAGGGGTCATAACGCACACCTTCAAGACCATCGTTCCCGGTTGGGCCGGTGATGAGCGCAGAAGCAATGGCTATGGAGCCACCGCCGACGGCAGCGATAACGCTATTCCTCAGTTTTGGTGTCATAGCCATTGAGCCGATCCTCGCGTTCTTTCCGCCGGTAGTACCAGTTCACCCCACAGGTGGTAATGGTGCAGGCGATACCGACAATAATTGCCCAGTCACTCAGGGTCATCCCCGCTATTTTGTCGGCCAAAATCCATACCTCTGCCTTAACTGCCCCGGCATACGCCTTTGCTGAGACACCGCATCCCGTCAGTGCGGTCCCGGTGCCGTATGAAAGTCTGCTGTAAATGGTGCTCATTTTTGTCATAACCTCACCTCCGTTGATGACGGATGGCGCTGTGTGTTTGAAAAGGTCAGGCTTCACGGGCTGGATTAACAACAACACGCGTCGAGGATGATTCCCGTGAGCCTGAAAATAAAAAAGGCCACCAGATGGTGACCTTTAGTGTTTCTGAGTATGGTTATTCTGATTTTAACTTTTCATATGATTCATTCATTTTTTGAACTGCACCGAGCATGCCTGAATCGTTACGCATCACCCATTGATAACCGTATTGGCTAACAGGATTCATTGACTGGTATGTCACTGCGACTTGAAATAAAGAAACGCCATTGCTCAATTGCGATTTGGCTGTGTAAACGCCATAGAGAAATAAAACGACAATAATTGCGATAATCCCTAAAATGATTTTTTTCATTCAATCCACCATCCATAAGTTCGCTTAGATTTTATTTCAGGTTCAGCATCAATTCCAGTAAAAAAGTCCCGCACGATGGCGAGGCGTGTTGGTTTTCAATGTTGCAATATGACGATGTGACAAGGGTACTGGTGCAATGCATCTCGCGAATACCCCTGTCGGATCACCGGAAAGCAAAAACCCCGCTATGGCTGGGTTTGGTGATATTTGATTTCTACATGAGATCAAGTGATTCGCGTAGTCTTTGTGGCATAGGTGTTGGTAACCCTACCCTCGATACCATCAATCGATCAAATTGAGACGGCCCTATGACTAAACCAACACCATTGGGATAAGTGGCATATCTAGTACCGTCAGAGTCTGGATGCTTAGTGATTTTTACTGCAAAACTTCGCGTATTTCCGTCAGGAAGAAAATGTACAAGAGTGAAAACAATATCTAGCACGGGTCCGTATTTGTCCATGGTGGTCCTCAGTGAGAGCCAGCACATCATACGCCGCATTAAAATAAAACCCGCTAACTGCGGGTTTTATAATGTTTTGCTGCTCAGTTCGCTTTAACGTCCCGAGCCTATCACAATAAAAGCACTTTCCGCGCAAGAGTTCAAGTAAAACTTGTCGCCATTTGTGCCGAAAGCGTCACACATTCGCGCATAAAGCATCGACTCTGCAAGATTTAACCAAACATCGATCCTGCTTTCACACGTTCTCAGGCACCACTCTGGGTGTTTTTCGTTAAGGTCGCGAGCCATCGCCTTTTTGCTAAGCCTCTTGATATACCGGTCTTCTATAAGCGCATACAGACTCTTATGCCCTGAGCGAACCAGTATTTCTCCGAGCACTGAATTGATGATCAGCGCCTCTTCATCGGTACAGAACGCCAGACCGCTTTTGTTTTTGCCGCTGAGGATCTCTTTTAGAAACGCTTCTAACTCGGGTTTGGTAATACCTGATTTCTTCATACGTCGCAAAGCATCATTGATAGCGGTTTTAGTGATTTTCCCGGATGCCAGTAGCTGGTTAAACATATTGCCGCCGCTACCGCCTCCGATATATGACCAGCGGCCCCACATGCGCAGCTTTCCCTGTATCCAGATACTTTCCAGTGTGCGGAGGCGAACCATTTCACCTGACTTACCAACTTCAGAAGGGTTGATCATTCATTCACCTCATTTTTGATTTTCTGCTGCCCAGTAGCAAACTGCGCCAGTGTCAGAAATGCGCGGCCCTTTGCTTCGATATCTGTCCGATTGATGTAACTAAAACGCTCTCCTCGCCAGGTCTTATCAAACACGGCAATAGCACCTGCGAAAAATGCACTAGTCGCCTTTTGTTTTTCATCCGCAGGCTTAAACCAGACAGGCAGATCGAAACCAATTCGCCCACGGATAAAGCAGACATGATCCGCATCTTCCGGCCACCACGTTTCACTCGTTGCTGATTTAACCAGGAATACGTAGCGCCCGCCCTTCTCACGTTGCACAGCCGCATAATTCATGATGTGAGTCATGCCAGTGATGGCTTGCTTTTCGTGATATTGAGAGCGGCTATATGGAGGGTTTCCGAAGGCCGCGCCGCCAAGTTCATCCAAGCGGCCAGACCAGTCTTGCACCAGCGCATTGTCTTCAGCGGTATACCAGGCTGGGCATTTTGCGTTGCTGTCGTCGGCGAACAGATCCAGAACCAACGGGCCAAACATCGCATTAATGCCCCAGAACAGCGGATCCGGGGTGCGCCATTGGTCGCCAATCTCTTTTAACTTATGGGATACCGCTACACGCTGAGCAGCCAGGGATTCGCAGTAAGGGTTAGTCATGCGCTGGTTCCCCCAACTCCTGGAGAACCTGATTAAGCAATTCAGCCTCGGTACCGAATTTTTCTTCCCATGACTTACGGCCAGCATGAATGGCAACACCGTAACCACCAGTGCGGTGATGGGTGTGGCATAGAGGAATTACATGGAAGTTATCAGCGCGAACAGACAAGCCAGTGCCAGAACTGCAGTGATGGATTTCTGCCGGTGATTCACCGTAATCAAGATTTCGGCAAGCTATGCAGCCAAGTGCTGCCACACGGCTAAGATGGAGCTTTTCAGCTTTGTTTTTTGATTTGCTCATATCGCACCGCCTGGGCGCGACAGACAAACAGAAACACCGCGCACAAAGGCACGGCGTAGAATGGTGTTGCTGCGTTTTTGCGTCATCACTATACTCCGGTGATGGCGCCATAGATTCGGTGTTCAGCCGATGTGATTATTATAAATCAGCTCGCTGCATGTGAGCTATCAATTTGGTAACTTTTGTTCGACCTTACTGTGAATCTCCCAGCGACTGATTCCGCAGCTACCGCAGAAGTTAGCCAGGTAATCCAGACCTGACCACTCCCGAACACCACCGCGGGCAGCCTCGACAAAAACGGCAATATCCTTATCCCGCCACAATCCGAACAATCTCCAACCACCGCCATCAGGGCTTTTTACGGCAGCTATGCGAGTCAGTACACCGGTCTGATACAACTCAGTAAAGGCGGGTTTCTTTCTGGTTATCATTCGCATAAATTACAAACCTTAGATTTGTTGATTACAAATAGCGTGTTTGCGTTTTATGGTTTCATCTCCAGGGGCGGCTTTGCGTTCTGCGGGGGATTTAGGCATGCTCCCGCTCCTTCTGGTGCTCGTCTTCATTGCTGAAGTCGTCGCCGTCGATAGGTATCAGGTTTGCCGGAGATAATGAGCTCCAACCATATTCCCCACTTGGGTGTGTAACATCTCCAGTAACAATCCACGCATTACGTGGGTCATCATGAATCCATATGCAGTCATTGACTGGCGAAATAAATTCATCCAGGTGCCTCACCAGCTGCTGGAGCACTACGCACTTACCATTGAGATTAACGTTTATTTTTAGACCGATAATTATAGCCAACCCACCTGCGCGTAACTCAGCCATGATTCACCTCCTGCGGGTCGGCTGGCAGCGGCATCCAGTGGGTTATTTCATGGCTCTGAAACTGCGCCTGCAGTTCGCTTTTGATAAACCACACGGGCCCTTGCCTTTTGCTCTCACTCCACCACCCCCAATAATTGCCGTCCGTTTCCGGCATCCGCTCGCTTACCGGAACCCATTTGCCCGGCACGGTAGCGACGCTCTGTACAGAGTTCAGAGCGGGGGTATCATGCGCGGCGGCTGCGAGCATGGCGACATAACGCTCGCGCAAAGACTTGCGTCCGTAGTCGCTATCGTTAAATGCAGCGCACATGGCTTGCGTTGGTTCCTTCGGCACCATCACGTAACCATCCGGAATTACCGCGGAGATGCCAGCCTGGAGCATGGCGGCGCGGCAGACTAACCATGCCTCCCACTGCGCTTGAGTTGATTTATCCACATAGTCAATACCAGATTTGTGTAGGTTAAATCCGCCAGTTTCCTCTCGCTCTTCCGTTTCGAAAGCATGTCGTAACGTGTCGATATCTGGCCCTGGTTGCTCTTTGATATGCAGTTGCGGTTCTCCGTCTTTTGGAGCAGGCCATTGTCGCGGCTCTAAAACCATTCCAAAACGCTCACCTTCAGTGAAACCGTATGGCTCACTTTCCATTGCTTCCAGTGCATATTCTGCCAGTTGAAGATCGGCCAGGATTTCTTTACGAGCGCTTTCGAAGGCTCGCTGCTTTGATGCGAACCTCAAGTTATTGATATTTTCTTTTGCCCGTTTGCGTAGTTCTTCTCGGGTTAATTTACTGGTCATTAATTATCTCCTTCGATAATCGCATTCAGGGCGTTGAGAACCATATCCGTCATGATACCCTTTCCATTCACTGAGACATGGGCGTTAATTTCGCTTCGAGCCGCCTTGAGAACCCCGACGCTGACCGTGACCCTGCGTTGATTGTCCGCATTGATTTCCCGCAAACGTTCCAAAGATGATTTTTCAGCCATCACTCAGCCTCCGAAAGAAATGTGAACGAACGAGAACAGCCAGAGGATGAACTCAATTACTCCCCAGCCAACAACGCCGCAGATTATCCCCAAGACGAGAAATACAGCGCAGAAATTATCATTTGGGTTGAACATCACTCAGCCTCCACCTTGACGCCAGCGGAAACACACGCACGATGAAACTCCAGTTTCACGCCGACCAAAATCTGTTTTCTCTCTTCAATGGCTACCTCTGCGAGATAGTCTTCGAGCATTTTGAGCTTCGGTAGCTTCACGGTTCGGTACTCCAGCTGAGTAATCCGCTGCTGCGCCTTCTCCAGCGCCTCTACCAGCGTGAGAACATTATCTGGGCATGCCGTAATCTGGTATTCGTTAAGCGCGGAGATTCGAGCATCGAAAGACATTATCGGAGCCTCCCCTGCATGTTTTGCTTTCTCTGCTGCAGCCTTCAGGCTCTGCGCCAGTTCGGTGATATCAGTCATGCTGCATCCTCACATTCGTGACTTTCCGGATCGTCGGCTTTGTAATAACCGCCGCACAAATTGCAGCGGACTTCTGCCACATCGTCATAATTAGTAGTCCCGGTTATCATTTGTCGTCCCCCTCGCTGCGGAACATCATGATTGTCAGGTCGCCTTTAGTGGCCAGGCGAACGGTAGAGCCAGGTTCCAGGCTGTTAAGCTCAAAGGCGTCATAAAACTCATTCACGGCTTTCTGGCGGCGAGATTCCTTACGACGCTTGTCCCACTTCCTCAGAGCATTTTTGGTAATCCACTGGCCTGTTTTGAACATGATGTATACCCACCCCAGAAGGGCTAGACCGGTATTGAGATAAGTGGCGATGCTCATTTGTCGGCCCCCTCGCGCAGCTGCTGGGCATAAGCCAGCAATGTTTCGCAGATATAACCAGCGCCATAACATTCGTTTGCAGCCTGCTCCACCCCATCAGCCTTAATCCCGGCTACGATGCGATCGGTGGCGGGGGTTTCGTCCATAAAATCAATCAACGCCTCAAACTCTGACGGCTCGACAACGTATTTCAATTCATCGCCGTTAACCTCGCACTCCTCCGCGGTCCTGTTTACCGCATTGATTGCAGCCTTCAGCCCCACGTTCTCCGCAGTCAGCTGCTGGTAGGCCTTCGCCAGCTCCAGATACTTCCGCTCTTTGATTGACAGCTCGCCTGCGCTCTCCAGAGAGGCTATGAGCTCGTTTACCGTTTCAATGTTCATACAGCCTCCCCTAACACCCAGCGCAGAGCTTCGGCATAATCGCCACTGGCGCCTTCGAGGGCTTTGGTTATTTCTTTGCGAGTTTTAAGGCGTGGTTTTGTTTCGCCGAGAACCTGGCGCTGGCGGCGGGCCTTTTCATGGCCGGTTGTGCCAGCAGTTGCCGTTTCGATCTGCTGGACCTTTTCCCGCTGCTCATCTGGTGTGAGAGATGTAAGCTGGCGAGCCTGGGTTACGGTTATGGCTCCCTGCTCCACTGCATCCCTAACAGCCTGGGTTGCATCCAACAAAGAGAGCGTTGCGCGTACGGTTTGGATGCTAACCCCGAACATCAGCGCCAGGTCCTCTTCATCGTGACCACGCACCAGTGCGTCGGCCATCTTCTTAGCTCGGCCCAACGGAGTATCAGCCTGGCGGATTTCGTTAGCTGAAACCATCGCCTGAGCCATACGAACGGCAGAGCCACGTTTAGTAACCGCCGGGACCAGTAGCGGGGCTTTGCCCTCTTTTGCCAGGCGCTTGTTAGCCTCCAGCGTGTGGCGGACGCGCTGACGACCATCGACTACACAGGATTTGCCAGTTTCAGGATCTTTCCAGACGATGATCGGCTCAAGCACACCCTGGTCCATGATGTTCAGCACCATGGCTTCACTGAGAGGTAAATGAATACGCTCATCGTAAAGCGGGTGTGCCTTATCAGTCACCAGGTGCAGATTTTCCGGCTCGAACATCAGGACGTTCGTTTTGCCGCTGGCGCCGTATGCGTCGATCGAATTTTTAGCCATTTTTCACTCCAGTTTCCGCTATCCACTTTTCTTCGAGGTTTTGCTTCGCTTTTTTCCGACTACCAGCCCAGTAGCTTTCCTGAACGCGATAGTGGTCATACGGGCATTTCAGTGCTCCTGAGCAGGAACCAAACCGGTAGTCTCGCCAGTAAAACTCCGGAGCAAGTCCACAGTTGGGGCAAACAGGTAATTTCATCGCGCAGCCCCTCGGTGTTCTCTCAGCAGGGTCTCAAACATCAGACGCTCCCGGTTGCCGCAGCCAAATGGCATGTCGTTAATGCGCCATACGGTCACGCCATCGCGGAGTCCACCAGGAATGATGCGGTGCATCCCCCGTAACTGCCGAATCTGGCCGGATACTGACGGCATACGGCGGTTCAGTGCGCTGGCAATCTCTGCCGCTGTCATGTCTGGATTGGCCGCGATAAAGTCGAGCATCGGGATTTCGCTAGTCTGCTGTGTTTTGGATTTTGTTGTTTTCATGAGAAGTCCTTAGCCCCGAAAGCCTTTCGGGATGTTGGTATCAACTTTTCCGCTAAACCCAAGATTGCCGCCTACTGCAAGGTTTACCGGGCACAGCTTCAGGGCCAGCTCGGGCCATTTGCTGCGCAGTGTCTTCATGGATTGAACTTTTGAGCACCAGAACTGATCGCGCTGAATGCGCTCAATCATGGTGCGAATTTGGTCATAGTTGCAGCCGTGCTCCTGCCGCAGCATGCGAACTTCGTTGGCCCAGGCGACAAAGTTTGGCTCTCTCGGTTTTGCCAGAGAGCCGTCAAACTCTGCTGCGCGTTCGTACATTTCGATGATGGTCGACCAGAACCACATCGCAAGATCGAAGTCGTCATCGGTAGCCAGGTTGCTGTCTTCGGTAGCGTCCGGGAGAGCCATCTCCGGGAGGAGTGTTTTCGGACTTGAATCAGCAAAGTTATCCACAGGAGAAATCTCTCCCGCGTGGTTTTTATGATCTGTATGTAATGATCTGTTTTTAAGATCTGTATAGAGAATGGATTCGGCTTGAGAGCCGTTTCCAGGATTCGGCTCTTGAGCCGTTTCCATTCGGCTCTTGGGACGAATGCATTCGGCTTGAGAGCCGTTTCCATTAGTTTCAATCACTTGCTTCGATTCGGCTCTTAAGCCATATCCATTCGGCTCTTGAGCCGTTTCCATTCGGCTCTTGGGACGAATGCATTCGGCTTGAGAGCCGTTTCCATTAGTTTCAATCACTTGCTTCGATTCGGCTCTTAAGCCATATCCATTCGGCTCTTGAGCCGTTTCCATATATTTCAATGGATTAATGTAATTTCCCTGTTGTGGGAATATTTTGGCGACTAACGCATCCTGATCGACCCGATAATGCTTCTTAGGAGTGCCGTTTACCTGCCGAAGTTCTTCCTCAATAACCCCCGCAAGATACTGCTCTGTAATCTTGAACATAGCCTTCCGGACCACATCGCCATCTTTAGCGCGAATCTCTTTCGCCAGTGCTGCGTGCTCTTTGTAAAACCAGCCATCGTCCAGGCTTGACTTGCCCGACCAGAACACCAGCTGATTCAGGATGGCCGCCAGCAAATGCTGCTGCCGGTCACCGGCAAATAAATCCAGATACGGTCCGGGGATCGTGACGCAATTCCCCTGTCCCGAAAGGGCCTGAACAATTTCGAAAACCTTGCTCATACCGAAACCTCATTGTGTAACCGTAAAAACTCTCTTAACCCCACCCAGCCCACACTCCCGCAGGCTTTGCGGTAGGAAACATCTGTCTTAGTCGCAGTGATTACCGTCACCATGTGTCCCTTGTGCCTGTGCTGGAAACGCGAACCGGCTTCAGGGATACCATTGCAGGCGTTATCCCCTTCAGAAGGTACATACGCCGGATAAGCTCGCTTCAGGCGAGCAATCAATTCAGCAGCAGACTGGTTACACATAGTCACCTCCGGAATCAGTGGTATTTCGTTACTTCAACAGCACCGGGTTGATACGCTTTGCTGTATACGGCTTCGATAGCATCGTCATGAGCGTCAATCGCCGTTCCGATAGCGTGCTGAGCAGCAAGCAGCGCACGACGTTCAATGGTGTCGTAGATGCTCAGTCGGTGGCGGATTTCACGCGGGAGAACACGCAAAATCGCCGGGAGAAGGAGCCGGATTTTTTCACGCTGCAGCTCGGTTTCTCCCTTAAGCCAGCGGTGGAAAATGTTCTGCTGATTGCTCCAGGTTTTACCGGGCACCAGGCGCAGCTGATTACCACCAATGCGCACGTACTCTTCGGCGATCGCATTTGCGGCGAAGGCCTGGCCAACTTCAGCGGCCCAAGCCAACAAGGCCATTTCTACGTGCTCGTGTTTGATTTCCATCAATCAGACTCCTTGTTGTTTCTGAGGCAGAATCACGCCTTCAGGTATGCCACTGATAGGGGTTGGGTGCAGATCCGGGCGTAATTCATGCGGGGTTACTTCCCATCCCATTAGTTGGCAGAGGGGAATTACCCGACCAGATGGAACTTGTTTTTTTAACCACTTGAAGACAGTTTGCTGGCTTACGTTTAAGTGCTGACCAATTTCGGCCTGGGTGAAGCGCCGTGCTACTAGCGCTTTAATTTCTTTTTTCATGGTGCATCTCCTGTTATTCACATTTTAAAAACACAACTTCAAGGCGTGATATGCAACAACTTTAGGTTCATATCGCAAGTAACAATCTTTGGTTGTATTATTTGGGTATGAAAATGAAGACCATCGACATCACCACCTACCGCATAAACAGGCTCCTAAAGGAAAGAAATTGGAGCCAAACAGATCTCGCCCAGAGGATGGGCGTTACGCAGCAAACCATTCAGAAATGGGCGAAAGGTAAAACCAGCCCTTCTATGGAGAACGTCGATAAGTTATCGGAGATTACAGGACATCCACCATATTGGTTCATGCTCCCGCCAGACGAAGGCGACCAGGTGGTGACTCCGGACACAATGAAGTTAGGCCCTATGCAGTTAGACCTGCTTAAAACCTTCAATGCGTTCCCGGAAGAAGATCAGCAACAAATGCTCTACGAGATGAAAGAGCGAAAAGAAACTATGGATAAGACCGTTGCTCGGTGGCTTGCCGCCCAAAAGGGCAATAAAGCGTAAGGCGCTACATGCGCCTTACAAACATCCAGAAAAAGAAAAGCCATGCTGCGTTAGTTAGAGAGATAGCTAACGCGACAGAGGATAGTAAATCAGAGAAAGTATACACATCTGACATAAGGATATTTCCTTGATTTATAGTGATTTAGTAGCAACCTCTGCCATGATTGTAGCCATAGTGGCTGTTCCAGCAAGTGGCTATCTAAGTTACCAATATGCGATTAAGGGGGAAAAGCGCAAGGAGTACAACACCATCGCCGACGCCCTCCGCAAAAAGCTAAGAGAACAACTTGAGGCGGTCGATCTCGGGTATTATCCAAATGAAAGAAATGGCATATCTAATGGTGAATTTGAGTATTTTTTAGATATGCTCCCAAGAAAAAAACGCGAGCCTGCCCGTAAGATTTGGAAAGAATATCAAATATCTTTAGTTGAATGCGCACATTACGACGATGGTTTTTTCATCTTTATCAACCAAAACGACCTTAAAACGGCCATACAAAAACTTCTACCCGTTACAGAACGCCGCTAACCCGCCATGGGTCATTTTTTTAATATTCCTCTACTCCTCCAGCAGCTTTACCGCCAGTTTCATCACCTGAATCTGATCCAAGTCCCACTTATCAATCCCCTTTGAAATCTCCGTTCTTATCACGTCAGCTATGGCTACCCGCTTGGTTTCATGCCCTTCGGCGACCATAGCAAACACGACGTCCCCAACGATACGGCACATCTCCTGATAGCGAAGTTGCGCGGCTTCTTCGTAGTCCATACCAGTAACCCTATTTGATGTTTTTGTGAGCATACCACTTTGCATTGCCTTTCAACACAAACATGCCACCATAAAAAATACAACCTGAAGTTATTGACAACATAACTTCAGGTTGTATTATTAATCCCATCAACACCTATCAACGGTGCCATAGATAAACGTTCCGCTACCCGGCGATAAGGGCTAACTAACGAGGTGAATATGGAAAGCAAAGATCTGGTAGTGATTAACGGTCAGCTATGCAGCAAAGACGTTGCCCTGCTGATTATTGAGAAGGTTTTACCTACCGTTCTTGTGGTGGTGGCTGAAAAGGTGAGGGACAGGCGATCCAAGGATGAAGTGAAAGAAGCAGCCACAACCGTAGTTGAAGCCGCTATATCGGCAATTAGTTTGAAGAGCCTAGTTGCTCCCAAGTCTTGATCGCTTTCGCACTTTCCTCTTCCTCACGCTTTGTAAGCAGGGAGAGAAAATCAACCTCAGAGCGGTCGACTTCAGAAAGGAACTCTTCAGGGGTGATTTCTTTGGGTTGAGTTGATGCGTAAACAACGGCCAAAAGCCAAGCCTTATCATCTTTATTCATGATTTACCTTTGCTGGTTGTGTGAGAACTCCAGCATACCACCGAGCCTGAAGTGGTGAAAAGACAGGCAAATAACAGACCTTGCAATGCAGTGAATGCGGCTATGCGCACGCGGTTCAGTTAAAGCGGTACAACAACGGTCATTCATGTTGTGGGGAAAAAGCAGGCCGATACCAGTTGTTAACTGGCTGGTATCACCGGGAGGCACCCGGCACTGCATTGCAAAGTCTGTTCGGTACTCAATATCACATGAGGGTAATGGGATGATTAGAGAAGAAGACAAGCCGGCATGGAACCTGTTCTGGGTTAAGGTCATCGCCTTATTGGCTGCGGTCGCCGTTCTCAGCTTTGCATGCTGGGGTGGCAAATGAGCCGAAACGGTATTCGTTCACTGGTTATCGTTCTGACTATCTGCCTTGTTGCCTGGTCAGCGACGATTATCAAGATTCTGCATGTTACGGGGGTGTTTGATGGTTAGTGCAAACTTGTTGTCTGCTCAAAATAAACTGGTTATCGCGCAGGCTGTCGGCGATAGCGTGATGTGGGCTCAGGCTATGGCATCAATGAAGCACGAATATGATTCTGTCAAACAAACTGAAGATAGAATGCTTTCAGGTCATATAAACCTTCTCTCAAGCCTCAAAGTTGATGATGTAATTTGCAACTACGAAATATATGGTGACTTAACCATTATTGACGGTGATTTACTTCTGGCTCAGTCAAAAATCAATACTGATATTTTTTATTAATCATAAACACCAATCGTTATTCATGCCTTAACTGGCAGGGATAAACTCAATCTAAATATGCCTGTTACATGAAAGGCAGGAGATAAAAATGGAAGATCCAAAACTTCGTTGCTACGGCTGCGGTGGCTCCTTTGTACGTGAAGAATTACAATACCGCCCTTCCGGTAGAGGTGCATATCGTAAAGAAAAATACTTCTGCCCGACATGCAATGAGAAAGAGATAAAGAAAAACACTCTGACCTCAGCTGTATCATCATTCCGAAAATCATTGCCAGCCAGACCAGGCTACATGAGCCATAAACGCTGGTAGGTGATAAATGATCATAACATCTAATCGCATACCTCCGCACATTAATGAGAAGGCATCGAATGTTCTGAAAATGTATGCCAGTGGCAAAATAAACCCATGCCGTATTAAATGCGGGAATTTAAGTTTAAAGGTTGGCCGGAAGTGGCGCTTATTGTCACATGATGATGGTGGATGCTGGAAAGTAATGAGTCACGAAAAATACAACCAACTTAAAGACAGGAAACAGAAATAATGAAAATCGAATTTAACGATCAGGGAACTGTTTCAACAGTTACTGTGACCAGCTCGGCTTTTGAGTTCAGACGACACAACCGGGTGATTGATATTGCCCTGTTCCTTACTCCAGAGATGGCCAGTAGAAGCAGCGGTTTCTTCATTATGCGAACAATCCTGAGCGGGAAAACAAAACACGCTCTTAGAGCCTATAACCACCTTATCCGGGAGGCCATACGATGAGCACTATCAAAGGCCAGTTGATCAGCAGCCAGCGGTACCTGGACAGGGGAAAAGTAACCGACAGAGCACTGCGATTTAAGCGGTTCGTTGTATCTGTCTACCCCATCGTGTTGCGTGGTGTCCAGTACAGCATCCTGATGGATGGTCATCACAACTATGCAGCAGCAAAACTGGCGGGCGTAGAGCCGGATTTCCGCCATGTTTCTAAAAAAGTGATGAAAGTCATCGGCGGAATGACAGAGCGCGAGCGTGAAGCCCTGTTTATTAACAATGTTACCGATAGCAATTATTACTACGTTGAAACCGGTGAAGTGGTTCAGGAGCTTCTACTGCCGGATACGTCGTGCAAGTTCCAGGCTCACGCTGGCAATCAATGGATATTTGGGGGTGCAGCATGAGTTGCGGATATCAAGGTTATGAGTTTGGGGCGCATTACCCGGACAGCCTTTGCTGTGATGGCTACCTGTGGGATTGCGACGCATACGAAGATGGCATGCTGACGAATGGTGGTGACATTCCTTGCCCTGTCTGTAATCGCAAGCAGTGGCTGGCCTTCTACCGCGATCACATCATTGAGTGCGGAATGATGCAGTCAGAGCGCAAGCATGGGCCTAAAACTGTGAAATACGGTGGTTTCCCTGAGCCTGTGCGTGGTGATGCAAAGGCTATGCGTACCATTCGTCGCTGGCTGCGGCGTGGGTGGTATCAGGGTAGAAAATATGATGCGGAAGCGCATAAGGAGGCGCGCCATGTGCCAGGCGCTAATTCTTAAATACTCAAACGCCGAACCTGAGCAACTGATAGGCGTCATTCCTCTGGAAGAGGTTGTCGAGCTGATGCGGCTACGTATCCGTCAACAGGTTCAAAATGAGGTCGAGTCCGAGCTAATGGATCGCATTTCAAATGCGGAGGACGACGCCAGAGAGGCAGAAAGCCGCGCCGATGATTGGCAAGGGGATGCAGAATGGCTGTACCAGTCCATCAAGGAAGCCTTAAATCAGGACTGGGAAACCGCTAAAGAAACACTCAGAAGTGCGCTTAATAATTCACAAGCAGGTTAATTCAGTTCAAACAATGTGACAGCACACTGCATGATTTCTAATAATCAACATTAAGCCGGGATACTGATTATAGTTTCCCGGCCATGAGGTTATTTATGGCCGATATTGCTCAAGAAGATGAATGGGTGATGGAAAAGGGAATAGTAGCGAAGATGTATATGACTCCCCGGCAAATTAAATCTTATCGGGAAGGGAGATGGATTGAGGGGGTTCATTATAAGAAGCACTCGCCTAATCCTTCTGCCTCAGAAGGAAGAGTAACACTTCTCTATAACTATACCAGGATTAATAGGCTTGTCGGGGATACGTAATGAATATGCCTACTGGCGTAGAACTGCATGGGAAGGGAATAAGAATTAGCTTTCTGTATCGCGGCATTCGTTGCCGCGAAATTTTACGGGGTTGGACTGTTTCAAACAGCAATATCCGTAAAGCAGGCAATCTCCGTGCTTTAATCGTCAGTGAAATACAACAGGGAAAATTTGACTACGCGGAACACTTCCCGGAGTCGAATGCAATAAAAAAGTTCACCACAACGAAAATGATCCGCACATATGGCGAGCTGTGCGAAACATACCTCAAAGCAAAGAAGCTTGAGGTATCCTTAGCGTCATATCGCGGTATAGCCTCCAGATTAGAAACCCTGAAGACCGTGGTCGGAAGCAATACCCATATTGCAGACATTCAGCATAGTGACCTGCTGAATTATCGAAATCAGCTGTTGACCGGAGAGTCAGTATCACCACACTCCCCCTGGCTTAATAAAACAGGACGGGCAGTATCCACCGTTAACGGGCTGATGAACACGCTAACGGAGATGCTTAAGCTGGCCCAACGCAGTAACTTCATCAGCCACACACCGCATGAAGGTTTAAAAATGCTGAAGCGGTCGCGTAAAGAGCCAGATCCGCTACTGCATGACGAATACTACGCCTTCATCCAAGCGCTGCCACCTCCTGCAGCATTATTATGGACAGTAGCAATCCACACGGGACTTCGTCACGGCGAACTGTCAGCGCTTGCATGGGAAGATGTAGACCTCGAACGAGGAGAGATCCACGTTTGTAGAAACAAAACCAACGAAGGGCTATTCGTCCCACCTAAAACTGACGCAGGTAATCGGACTGTCACCCTATTACAGCCTGCAGTGGATGCGCTTCGGCTTCAGTTTCAGAAAACAGGGGCACTCCGCAAAACAGAAATCACGTTCAACCACCGGGAATATGGTTTAACTGAGCAGCAGAATTTACGGTTTGTCTTTATCCCGGGCGCTCGTTCCCGGACAAAGGCCACTAGTTTCAGCAAGTCCTCCCTGGGCTACAGTTGGGACGCCGGTTTAAAGAAAGCCGGCATAAGACCTCGCCGGCCTTATCAGTCTAGACATACATTCGCCTGCTGGTTATTAACTGCGGGTGCGAACCCGTCATTCATTGCCAGCCAGCTCGGGCACGAAAATGCCAAGATGGTTTATGAGATTTACTCAAAATGGATCGGAGGGATGGACCGCAACCAGGTAGAGCTGCTGAACAGCACGTTGCCAACCGCTGTGCCCCATGGGTGCCCCAAAGAAAAAATTAATAAAATTAATTTCAATTAGTTCAATGGGATGCGATTAAGCTGGATAATATGCATGTATTTATGGCAGTACTGGGAACAATTCTGTTCTTTGGTTTTCTTGCCGCGTATCTAAGCCACAAATGGGATGACTGATGAACGACGATAATCCCCACCCGTAACCGCCCCCTGTTGCTGACTGCACCAGGGGGCGTTCCGTTTTTAGCTTTCCGAACATAGTATTAGCTTCATTGTGAGAAATTCATTCCTTCCGCCGTACCCGGCCCCCTGATGGCAACGAGGATCGTCACTTTACCTTCATACTGAGGGTGTAGATTATTCAGCATTATTCGCGATATCGGATTCCTTGCCAGTGAAAACCCATATAGCTATTCCGTTGCTAGCTTTTTTGCTCACATTGCTAGCCGGCGTATTTTTAAACAGACCCTCCTCACGGATTATTCAAGATAAATGCATGTCGTTCGATGGCGTAATGGCATCGTGCATGACCACGCACTACCGCTCCCGCCACCGAATTTCGAAAGCTTTCCTGCATTGACAATGCTCTCTCTCTGCTGGCGGTAAGATCCCACATTTTTTCGTCATAACGACTCGGTTCGGACGCGGTGATTGGCGCTATGCCGTACTTCGGTACTTGGCGCTATGCCGTACTTCGGTACGATGTGGGGAGGATTATCGCCGCCCTTCGCGGAAGCTCTGCCGTCCTACCGACTTCAGGCACAGCGTGAGAGCTAGTCTTCCTGGTCTCATGCCCCGCGATAGTGCTAATTGTCGATTCTCAACAGAAGAATAGCGGTGTTGGACACCCCTTCGGTGAGTCAGCAGAAATATCACTCAGGTCAACACATCGCTTTGATGACCTCGCGGCCAGGCTTCCTCATGGAATATTCCTAATTAAGGTGTGTCGCGAAGGGGAATTATTGATTCTCCATAAAATAATCACATTTTTGGTTTGGAATTGAGGCTCGCCAGTTCAGGAGTTTATTATGAAAAAAATTATCCTTGTCATTTTTGTGCTCTGCGGAGTCATGTCTCTTTCCGGATGCATCCTTCCGCCGGGAGGCCACGGAGGCGGACCCGGCGGTGGTCCTGGTGGTGGACACTTTCACGGGCCAGATCTTCGCTAAGGTGGTAAGGCCATTTTGTTACAGCTGTTAATCAAGCCACCCGCAGATTAATGCCGATCGTTTAAGGTCGGCTGCCCCCGGCATTGCGCTGCCCTCCCGTGGCCGCCACGCTGCGATATCCTTGCTGAAGGTTTTTCAGCGGCGGAATGGTCAGCATGGAATAACGGGACATGCCGCAGGGGGCTGGCGCGGCTGAAAATCGCTGAGCCGGGGCCGCCAGCATGGACAAAAACGCCCGGAGCGTTTTTGAACGACGTTGACGTCGGCCCCGAAGGGGTGAGTCCCAGGGATGGGACGAATAACCTGGCGGAGGCAAGCCTTACAGGGAGGTTACCTCTTGCCGTCCCCGAACAGCCAGACGGCGGAGATGAAGGTATCGCGTCGCGACGATTTTTCTTGCCGCAATGCCGGGTTCCCAGGGCCGGGCGAAACCGGCCCTGGGCCGTTAACCTGTCGCGCAGGAAAAAGCAGCGTGCGGAACCTCACGTGAACGGAATATTCCACAGAACACGCGAGCCAGCGTACGAAGACCCCTTTCGCGCCAACCACCGTTTACCGGCATCGCCCTGGCCTGCAATAACCCTGCGGTATCAAGTCTGACTTCTCCCGGGAAGAAGGGCTAAAAGCGAAAATAATTTCTGGCAGAAGGTCCATGGGTTTATCCGGGAAATTACCCAGGGCGGTATCGATTATTAGTTCAACAGAATATTCGCGTTTATCGCTATCAACAGATAAAAAGCGACACGCTGATATTATGTTTTTTTATAAAAAAGTAAGTGTTATGCGTTCTTTAACTATTAAAATACCGCTCACCCGGAGAAGAGTCGCCTCTTAACGGCTAAAAAGTGTGACATTGATCAAACTCAAAACATGGCAGGCGCAAAGGCGTATTTATATTACGTCCGTTGCCAGGGCCCGGCCTTGTACGCAATACGGTTTTTTTTGATGCACAGAGAAAAAAGGAGAAATACCCATGGTCACTTACGATCGTAACCGCAATCCTATTACCAACGGAAGCCAGGTGATGATTAATGGGACAGGTAAAACGGGTAAAATTGTTGCTATCCACGCCAGTGGACTCACCCCCGCCCAATTACGTCGCAGCAAAACCGTTGAAGTTGAAGGGAATGAAGGTAAGTTCGAACCCGTTGAACTGATCCGTCTTGGCCTACACTAAAGACGGCAATGCCGCTGCGGCACCGGCGACTAAATATCTGGCAAGCTACTGCATAGCCGATATTCAGCAAACCGTACCGGAACGGCATTCTTATTCCCTGCCTTACGCGCCGAATATCACCTTCTGTCTGGCACAGATTCAGCAACCCGGCCTCATCATGGCTCACATTTCCAGATGGTATTTTGTACCCCGCTGCCCTTCGGCAAATTCGGGTTCATATTTGCGCTATGGACATATACTGCTTTTGATTTGCCATACTGCTGACAGGCTTTAACGGCCGTAGAATGCAAACTATCGAGACCGTACCACGCATCAGCCTGAATGCTGACCTTTTCACCATCGTTATATTGGACTGCTGCGCACCCTGATAACGTTCCTGCGAGCACAATACTCAATACTGCTGTCATACTTTTCATTAAGTTCCCCCACAATAAATGCCGGGGATTATAGTTTAAGCAACCACCCGCGTCTGGCATATTTCAGGCAAACATCGTTTACCAGAGATATCTAAATAGATCGGAGAAACAGACCGAAAGAGCGTCACTCTACAGCCGCCCAGGCATCCCCCTGTAGCATGACGGCTTCAGGTATTCATACCAGAAGCCGTCCGGGCATGAGGAAACAGAATTACCGGTTCTTGTCTACGGGCTGGCGCCGACGGTAAACACGCAGAGCATCGATCACCCGCGAAAATGCGGGAGAAACTTGCTTCCGGCTGGGGTAATACAGATAGTAGCCAGGGAAAGGCTGGCACCAGGTTTCCAGCACCCGAATCAGCCGACCTTCTTCAATATGTGCGCCAAACTCTTGCTCAGGTAAAAAAGCGATGCCTAATCCGGCCAGTGCGGCGGTGACAATATGCTCTGAAGTGTTGAACGTCACCTGCCCGTTCACCCGAACGTTCAAATCACCACCTTCCTGATCAAAATCCCAGACGTACAGCCCCCCGGATTTGACCATTCTCTGGTTTATACAGCAGTGTTGCGTCAGTTCATGCGGAGTTTGCGGAATCGGGTAGCGTGAAAAATACTCCGGCGAAGCCACGGCCGCCATGCGTAATTCCGGGCCAATCGGTATCGCAATCATATCTTTATCAATGGTGTCGCCCAGACGCACTCCAGCATCAAAGCGGTCGGCAACAATATCGCGGAAACCGTGATTAGCATCGAACTCAATATGAATATCCGGGTATTCACGCAGAAGCGGCGTCAGTTTGGGTAATAAGGTGGTACGTAACACATCCGGCCCGCAGGTAATTCGTACCGTACCGGCAGGTTTGTCACGCAGTTCCGTGAGCATATCCAGTTCAGCTTCAATTTCATCAAAACGATTGCCGATGGCCTGCAGCAGCCGCTCTCCGGCTGCGGTGGGCGACACGCTGCGGGTGGTTCGGGTAAGGAGACGAATTTGCATGCGCTCTTCCAGGGCTGAAATCGCCTGACTGAGAGCGGGTTGCGTCACACCAAGATGCGCCGCCGCTCGGGTAAAACTCCCTTCACGGGCAACAGTGACAAAATAAAGAAGGTCATTCAGGTTGCGTTTCATTCGGCTGACACTCCCGATTAATAACTCAGGCTTATAAGCCTATTAAGTATTCATTAGCTAGTCAGGCTACACCAGTCATGTAAAACTTTCAGCAATTGATAAGCGTCAACAGCATGTTTATGCGTGCGTTTTTTTGTCGTTATTCCCGTGAATAGCGTCCGGCCCCGGCTTGCCTGAATTCAGCCGGGTCGATATTCAGAGGTAGCCGTTTATGTCCACACTCAGTCATGAAAATTCACATCACCAGGAGCGCGCATACTGGAGCGGTGTGCTGGCGATGACGCTCTGCGTCTTTGTGCTTATCGCCTCAGAATTTATGCCTGTTAGCCTGCTGACGCCCATCGCGGCCGACCTCAGGGTGAGTGAAGGGCTGGCTGGACAGGGGATCGCCATTTCCGGGGCGCTGGCGGTGTTGACCAGCCTGTCTCTTTCGACTCTTGCCGGGAATCTGAATCGTAAATATCTGCTGCTGGGCATGACGGCATTAATGGCTTTATCGGCAACTATGGTCGCCCTGTCCCCCAGCTACCTGATTTATATGACGGGTCGCGCCCTGATTGGCATTGCGATCGGTGGCTTCTGGTCGATGTCTGCCGCCACTGCGCTGCGTCTGGTGCCACGGCGCCGGGTCCCTCACGCATTAGCTATTTTCAATGGCGGTAATGCCCTGGCAACCGTTATCGCGGCACCGCTCGGCAGTTATCTCGGCGCCGTAATGGGCTGGCGCGGAGCGTTCCTCTGCCTTGTTCCGGTAGCGATCGCCGCCTTCATCTGGCAGTGCTTCAGCCTCCCCGCGATGGCCCCCGACAACAACAGGCAGCCCGGGCGTTCTGCTTTTCATCTGCTCTCCCGTCCCGTTGTTGCCGTTGGCCTGCTAGCCTGCGGGCTGTTCTTTATGGGGCAGTTCTCGTTATTCACCTACGTACGGCCGTTTCTTGAAACCGTCACCCGGGTGGATATCAGCGCCTTATCGCTCATTTTGCTGACCATCGGGATAGCGGGTTTTATTGGCACGCTGGTGATCAGTCATTTTTTAAAGCGGGGCCTTTATTCAACGCTTGCAGCCATCTCTTCACTCATGGCTGTCGTCGCCGTGACGCTCATACTCACGGGCCAACACCTCTGGTTTGTCGTGCCGCTACTGGGGTTCTGGGGACTGATGGCGACAGCTGCACCAACCGGATGGTGGGCCTGGGTCGCGCGTACGCTGCCTGATGATGCCGAAGCCGGCGGCGGCCTGATGGTCGCGGCGATCCAGCTTTCTATCGCCCTGGGTTCCACGCTTGGCGGCCTGGCGTTTGATCACACCGGCTGGCAGAGCACTTTTGCGCTGAGTAGCGGGCTGCTGATTGTCGCTGCGGGGTTAACCATTCTGACATCACGTAAAACACACCACTCACAATAGAGGATAAAACTCCATGAAAAATATGACGCTGGCGCTGGGGCTGTTAATCAGCTCGTTTGCCGCCTCTGCGGCGGATATGTCAAAAGGCGCCGACAACTTTTATAAAAGCGATAAGGTTATCCAGCAAAAGGTGACGTTTAAAAACCAGTACCAGATGAGCGTTGTAGGCAATTTATTTATTCCGAAAACGCTGGATCAGAATGTCAAAAATCCGGCAATTATTGTCGGACATCCGATGGGGGCGGTAAAAGAGCAAAGCTCGAATCTGTATGCGCAAAAACTGGCGGATCGGGGCTTTGTGACGCTGGCAATCGATCTCTCCTTTTGGGGTGAAAGTGAAGGTAAACCGGGTCATCTGATTTCGCCGGAAATATATTCTGATGACTTCAGCGCGGCAGTTGATTACCTCAGTAGCCAGCCGTACGTTGATCCTGAGAATATCGGCGTGCTGGGGATTTGTGGCAGCGGCAGCTTTGTTATCAGCGCGGCCAAAATTGACCCCAGGATGAAAGCGATTGCCACTGTCAGCATGTATGACATGGGCTCGGCTTTCCGCAATGGCCTGAATCATTCCCAGACGCCAGAGCAACGTCAGTCCTTCATCCAGTCGGCCATCGAACAGCGACAGGCCGAATTTAACGGTGCAGAGAAGGCATATATTCCGGGGACCGTAAACAAGCTGGATGACGCCACACCGGCCATACAGCGTGAGTTTTTTGATTTCTATCGTACAGCGCGAGGCGGCTATACCCCGCAGGGCGAGAAAGAGGCGCTGACCACCAAACCGCTGTTAAGCAGCATTGGCAAATTTATGAATTTCTATCCATTCAACGATATTGAAACCATTGCCCCGCGCCCAATGCTGTTTATTACCGGCGCCAATGCGCATTCAAAAGAGTTTAGCGAGGATGCCTATGCGCGCGCAGCTCAACCGAAAGAGCTCTATATCGTTGCTGGTGCAGGCCATGTCGATCTGTACGACCGAACGGATCTGATCCCTTTTGCGAAGCTGACGTCATTCTTTAAAACCAATCTGAAATAGTGCTACCCGCCGCTCCCATAAAGGGAGCGGAAAATTTACAGGAGAGCCATGTTGAATAAACCGTTAGCGCTGTTATTTGTCCTGGTTAATCATTGTGTGTTTCCCGTTTATGCCGGGGGTGCTGTTCCGTCAGGTAAGGAGAAGCCGATGATTGTGAAATTGACCCTCCATCAACAGAGTTACGACGTTGAGCTTGCTGATAATCCGACAGCGAAGGCGTTTATCAAACAGCTGCCGTTAACGCTGACGATGCAGGAGCTTAACGGCAATGAGAAATTCGCTGACTTACCCCATCCTTTACCCCCCAATCCCATCCGCCCTGAAACCCTCTATCAGGGGGATCTCATGTTATACGGTGGTCATACTGTTGTTCTTTTTTACGAGACCTTTCGCACATCCTACAGCTATACGCCGATCGGCAAGGTCGTTGCGGCGAATAAGCTGCAAGATGCCGTTGGGCGCGGTAACATTAAAGTCAGCTTCTCGATGATGAAATAGCTTAAACCTGAACGGTCTGCACAAGCGCGAAACGGTTTTCCAGCGCATGCGCAATTTCGTCTTCTGTCAGCCACTGCTTTTCTACCCTGTCTGCAGTAATGGTCTTAAGCATATTGCCCAGCAGAATATAGCGCCCCTCGGGTCGATGCTGGATGACAAGCAGCTTTTGTACAAAGACCGCATCGGGGTGCGTGGAGTTAAGGTAATTAGCCGGAACAAAATCAATCCATTCCTGAGGCGACAGGTCAAAACCGTATTGATCGCACCAGTCTCCGTCAACCATGGCCTGAAGCAGATAGTCTCCACTCGCATCGCGACTCAGCCGGAACGTATCAAAATCCTGAATGATGTCCGTATCCAGTTCATCTAAGGCCAGCGGCGCGCGGATACCGTAGCTACCAAACCCAAGGTCGCACAGCCATTGACGGCCATCAACTTCGGCAATGACCGCCATATGGGTTTTAGGCCGGCGCGCGGGATAGAACATTGGCCGCGCCGCGACAAAACGGTAGGTTATACCCAGCGTCTCCAGCGCCATCGTAAACAGTCCGTTGAGTTCATAGCAGTAGCCGCCCCGGCTCTGTTGTAATAATTTGTTGGCAATATCATCAGGCTCCATCGAAACGATTTTACCTGCCTGTACGTCCAGATTCTCAAAGGGGAGCGCAAAGAGCTGGTGGCGCATGAGCGCCTGTAGCGTGGCGGTATCGGCAGCCGCAGGCCCGCTATAGCCTATGCGCCGGAAGTAGAGGGAAAGATCAAAATTGTCGCTGTGCATGGGACTTCCTTGGCTGGTTTGTGTTGCCCACACTATAGATGGCGCCTCGTATCGCCTGTATAGTCAGATTTATCAAAAATCAGACTATACAGATTACGATGTCCGACCCGTCCCCGCCGACTCCCCACTATCGCCGAATAGCCGAATTGCTGCGGCTGACGCTGACTTCAGGCGCTTTGCGCACAGGAGATCGGATTATTTCCGCGCGTAAACTGGCCGAGCGCGAGCAGGTCAGCCTTCCCACGGCGCTGGAGGCCCTACGTTATCTTGAGGCGGAGGGGCTGATTATCGCGCGACCACGCTCAGGTTACTTTGTCCACCAGATCATCTCCGCCGGGGAGAGGCCGGGCACCGCCTCTTTACCCGTCCCCGTGCCGGTAACCATGTCCGCAATAGCCCGCTCATTGTTCGGGAGCGCCGAGGCGCGCCTGGTCCCGCTTGGCGCCGCGCTACCGGATCCCGCCTGGCTTCCCGTAGATACTCTGCAAAGGGCATTGCAGACTGCAGGTCGTCGGCTTGATGCGCGCGGGCAGAGCTACAGCCTGCCCCCGGGGAGAGCAGACCTGCGCAGAAAGATTGCCGCGCGCGCGGCACAGTGGGGAGCACTTTTTGGCGCGGATGACCTTATCATTACCGCAGGGGCAACCCAGGCGCTACGCCTGGCTCTCCGCGCCGTGTGCCAACCGGGTGATGCCGTGGCAATTGAGCAGCCTGCCTACTTCGGCACGCTCCTGCTGTTGGAGGATCTGGGCCTGAAGGCATTACAGATCCCCACTGACCCTGTTGAAGGTTTACTGTTGGCGCCGCTTGAAGAAGCCCTTCAGCGCCACCGTCCTGCGGCCGTTCTTGCCTCACCCACGGTGCAGAATCCGTTAGGTGCCAGCATGCCCGTCGCGCGCAAGCGGGATCTGGTGGCCCTGCTTGCCGGCATGGGCATCCCTTTAATTGAGGACGATGTGTATGGCGATCTGGCCGGGGATGCGCAGCGTCCGCCTGCGTGTAAAGCCTTCGACAGGTGCGGAAATGTTATTTATTGCAGCTCACTGTCTAAGACCCTGGCGCCGGGCTGGAGAATCGGCTGGATTGCAGCCGGACGCTATCACTCAACGGTATTGCAGGCCCGAATGGCCGGAGAGTGGGCCGGCGCGCCGCTGATTGAAGCCGCGGCGAGCGAGCTCCTGGCAAGTGGTGATTATGACAGGCATCTGCGGCAGCTGAAGCTCCGCATTGCGCAAGGGATGCAGGCTATCATCGCACAGGTTGAAACAAGCTTCCCACCGGGCACGCGGGTAGCCGCTCCAGAAGCCGGTTTTCTGATTTGGGTAAAGCTTCCGTCAAAGATAGATGCGCTGGAGGTACATCGTCGCGCACTCGCCCTTGGCATTGGCGTCAGTCCGGGACCGTTGTTTTCCCCGGGGGCGGCAGAACTGCAAAACTTCCTGCGCTTGAACGGTGCCAATGAACCCACCCGCCATCTTTTGAAGGCTGTGGAACAACTCGGTCGCTTGTGCCACGACCTGGCCTCGGGACATTGACAGCGGATATTTCTGGGGTCAGCCCATCCACCTTATGATCGGGTCTGCGGGTAAATAATGGCCCGGGTCACGATACCCGCCTTGTGCCAGAGGCAGACGTTACCGGGATATTCCCGTTAAGCCAATGAGGACAAAATCAGCCGCTCGTAAGACGCTTCGCCCTGGCTGCCCTTTGCTGTTTCGCGGATAAAAAAGCCCCGCATTTGCGGGGCCTCAGAGCAAACGGTTTACCGTTAGTCAAAAACACCATTAATGATTGATGTAACGATGGCCGTACTTAATGCGACCAGCACCAAATCATGGCCCACCGCACGCCATTCATATCCTGGATAATAGGGTAAATCGTTAATCATGGATGCCGGGAGCGTTTTCTTCGCAATCCCCGGAGGCAATGGCTTGCCCCGGACTAAATTCCTGGCGATACCCGGAGGGAGCGCCTTATAACCCACCAGACCATAATTTACTGCCAGGGAGCGCGCCCGCGAGAAGCTGATATCGGAGTCAACATGGTCTGGTTTCCCATAGTTCTTGCGGTTGCCATGATCCTCAGCCGATTTCCCCTGGCCCTGGTTGCTATGGTCTCCGCTGTTGCCATGATTGCCGCTGTTCCCGTGGTTCCCCCCGCCATTGCCATGCCCACCGCCGTTTCCGTTTCCTGGGTTGGCATAAACCGGCGCAGCAAGAACAACAAGAGATATAACCGCCGCAAGTGCAGTTTTGAGAGTGCGACGCTTAAACATGATAACTGTTCCTTAAGATTACGTTGACACTTAAAACATATGACAAAGCTATACCCTTAACAATTTCATGTTTTCTTATTTTTGGATGATTCTGCAGCCATCATCAATTCCCATCGATATTTCAGCAGATAAACCGGGCATCATTAACCGGAGAGATGTTCAGCGTTTTCGAAAGGCATTGAGGCAATCCCTGGATGAATGTTAGTTTAGGCACAAACTTATCCCGGCGACTTATCCCATCATGATCGTAGCGACGACTTCACGACTTTTTATTCGTTCTTTTAAAGAAAAAGATGCCCTGCCGCTGCTGGAATACCTGTCTTCCCCTCGCGTGCCCTGTTTTCAGGATGAAAAGCTCAATTCCATTGCGCAAGCCAAGGAAGACGTCATCAAAAGGGCCAGTGACGCAAGCCAGTTTGCAGTTTGCCTCAAGGAAAGCGATCGGCTCATCGGGCACCTGTTTGCCGACAACGACGAAGAGCCGGACCACAATACCTGGTCCGTGGGCTGGCATTTTAATCAACGTTATGAGGGTCAGGGCTTTGCGACGGAAGCCGTTTCCGCGCTTTTTCACTATCTGTTTACGGCGAAAGAAGCCCGCCGTTTGTATGCCTATGTTGAAGACTACAATCAGGCCTCTCAGAAACTTTGTGAACGTCTTCAGATGCGCCAGGAAGGCTGTTTTAAAGAGTTTGTTTCGTTTGTGACCGCCAGCGGCGAACGACGATATGACAATACCTGTATTTATGCTCTTCTGAAGAAAGAATGGAATTTACAATATAAGCCGTAAATATTGATGCGCAATTCACGTCTCGCACATGGCCACCAGGTAAAATCCTGACGGCGTTTTTTGTCGGGCACAATAATGAAGCCCCTTTCTCGCGGTAACATGATTATTCAGTCACGGGATTATTCCTTTGGCTGCGGACTTTCAGGAAAATATGCAGTAATCCCATTGCGCCGTGGGCCCAGAAATATGTCTCAATAAATACGGTCAGGAATTTATGCAAGCCCAGGACATCATGTGCCAACGCAGAGGATGGACCAAGCGCTGTATTCAGCACAAACCAGAGCCCGCCACACAGAGCCACGCCCAGCAGTGCCAGAACCCCCAGCCCCTGAATAAATGCCGCCACTCCCCCGGCATGCGCGTCAGGAAGACGTAATGAAATCAGCGTCTTGAAATCGACAACCATGCCGCGAAAATCGAGCTTCAGCCAGGCAAAATAGTAATGAAAACCACGCTGTGTCAGCATCCAGATAAGCATCACAATCCCCAGAGCAATCAATGTAAATCCGGAGATAACGTGAAACCAGGTCACGAACCCAGCCAGGTTAACCTCGCCGAGGGCCTCACTTTCAGTGAAGTCAGAGTTAATAATCTGCAATAAAACCAATATCGCGACGCTGATATGTAGCGCGCGAAAAAAAGGGGTATCGCGGTGAGGAAGCGCCTGACATAACCGGTCTTTCATGATTTAACCACTTTGTTTACGGGAAAGTTAATTTCATCAGTATCGTTGCGGTTAATTAACGAAACCTTAAAGCCGCAGTGAAATTATCAATTTATTCCATTTCAGGATCCGCGCAAGCGCCTGCGGTTGTTCGCGGAGACCGATAACCGACGGGCGCCCGGAATCGACAGTAACGCGGTGGCGGGAAGCGGAATTTAACGTCATCGCGAACGTTGAAATAACGCCGTTCGGCGGCATGAGCGGAACCTGATGTCATCTGCGCAATCGCGGCGACCGCGCAGGGCAACGCGGGCGTCGGTCATTTAACATTTACCCGGTAATAATTCATAGTATATTGGGACTTTTCTCTCTTAGCAGGTCTCCTTCATGTCTTACTCCATCGGTGAATTTGCCCGGCTTTGCGGGATCAACCCCACTACGCTTCGCGCCTGGCAGCGCCGATATGGCCTGCTCAAACCGCGGCGTACAGAGGGTGGACACCGTCTGTACAGTGATGATGATGTTCAGCTGGCGCTCAAAATTCTCGACTGGATTCAAAAAGGGGTTCCCGTCAGCCAGGTGAAACCTCTGCTGGATAGCCCCGTCGCGGGGCGGACTGACAACTGGTCAAGCCTGCAGGAAACCATGCTGCAGCGGCTTAAAGAGGGGAAAATCGACGCCCTGCGCCAGCTAATCTACGATGCAGGCCGCGAGTCCCCGCGCCCGGAGCTGGTTACGAAAGTACTGCGTCCGCTGCGCGGTAAACTGTCTGCCCGCATCCCGACAATGATGACGCTGCGCGAAATTCTCGACGGGATCATTATCGCCTATACCTCATTTTGCCTCGAAGGCGATAAAAAAGCGCCGGGAGATAACTGGCTGATAGCCGGCTGGCATCTCTCCGACCCCTGCGAAATCTGGCTGGAGGCCCTCGCCCGTACCGGCCAGGGCCAGCGTATCGATCTCCTTCCCGTCCCGCCGGCGGCTCTGGCGCCCGAGGTTTTCCCGCAGCGAAACTGGCTGCTGGTCACCTCCGGAACACTGACCGCTGCCCGCAAAAAACAGATCGCATGCTGGCGGCAGCAGGTCAGCGCCCTCGACGTTATCTCCCTTTCCTCCGGCGATATCTCGCCGGACGCGACCGCCGATACCAGTCAAAGAGATTGAGTCCTCCGGACTTTAGTACATCGCCTGACGGAAAAGGACCGATGAAAACCGTTAAATATAACCACTTGAATTAAATAGATAATAATAAATATCCTCGCTAATACTTGGACAAATATTAGTTATTGTGTAAGTTTTAAGTATGTGGAGACGTCGCGCGGGCCGGCAACCGGCGGTCCCCCTGTTCTTCCTACAACCAATGCACTAAGAGGATGGCACCATGAACACGCAACCCGCAGTCGGCATCAGCGCATGTTTAACCGGCTCAGCCGTACGCTTTGACGGCGGGCATAAACGTATGGGCTTTGTCATGGACGAACTGGCGGATTGGGTCGCCTTCAAACCCGTCTGTCCGGAGATGGCCATCGGCCTGCCCGCTCCTCGCCCGGCCCTTCGTCTGGTGCAAACCAACGAAGGAGCCATTGAGATGCGTTTTAGCCAAACGCCCCACGATGATGTGACGGAGAAAATGGCCGAATTTAGCGCCTCATTTCTCCCCCGCGTGGACGCCCTCTCTGGCTTTGTTGTCTGTGCTAAATCGCCCAGCTGCGGTATGGAGCGCGTACGGCTGTATGACGAAAATGGTCACCGTGGGCGTAAAGAGGGAGTGGGTCTTTTCACGCAGCAATTGCTGATGCACTACCCGTGGCTGCCCGTAGAAGAGGATGGCCGCCTGCACGATCCGGTGCTGCGGGAGAACTTTGTTGAGCGCGTTTTCGCTCTGCACCAGTTAACTACCCTGCGAGCGCAGGGACTTAGCCGCCGTGCGCTCCTGGATTTCCATAGCCAGTACAAACTGCAGCTGCTGGCGCACGACCAGGCGGGCTATCGCGAAATTGGGCCTTTCGTTGCCTCCCTTCACCAGTGGGAAGATCTGGATGCCTTCTTTGTCGCTTATCGCGCGAAGCTGATGGCGATTCTTAAACAACCCGCTTCGCGGAAAAACCATACCAACGTGCTGATGCATATCCAGGGCTACTTTCGCGATCGGCTCAATAGTCGTCAGCGCGGCGAACTTCGCGAGGTGATCCTCAACTATCGCGCCGGTTTGCTGCCAATACTCGCGCCGATGACATTGCTCAAACATTATCTGGGCGAATTTCCAGACCGCTATTTGCTGACGCAAAACTACTTTAATCCCTATCCCCAGGATTTAGGTCTGCGCCTGAGACTCCTCTGATGACGTAAAACGGGCCCGCCGTCGCGAGCCCGTCATTGCCATCGCTTTTCCGGCAATTATCTGAACGGTGAATTCAGCGGAACTTCAGCATCAGGTTCATGAGTGATACGGTTTCGCAGATCGCGGCGGATCATCTCTATCGCCCAGAACCAGAAAATATGCCCGACCAGTTCCGAAATATATTCATCGGCGGGGATATTAAGCAGAGAAGGCGTCAGACCTAATAAAGGGAAAGAGATCCAGTGAACGGCGATAGTAGCAACAATACCCGCCCATACCCCCTGCCATAATTTTACTTTGGGGAAAACTTCTGCCACCACGCAATAGCCAATGGCAAATACCAGCGAGAAAATAATATGCGTCACCATCACCGGATTGATGATGTGCTCTGAGAAGGTATAAACGGTGTGAGTAGGATCAATCCCCAGGTAATCACGTAAAAAAAGATAGGGTGGATTAAATTCATCCCTGCCGCCGGAGAAAGTACGGGGCGGTAACGGAACTTCAGCCCCCCACTTCACAAATGCCGACATAATACCCGCAATGATCCCAACGCCTGTTGCCACGCCATAACGCCGGCGCCCGGGTTCCGTTTGTGCAAAGAAGTCCTTGATAGCCATCGATTACCACCTGATTATTTTTAGAATGAATACATTAGCTATGTTTAATGTTACTCACGACCGGCCATATTGATCGCGATCACACTTTTGTCTATGAGAACAATTTTTATTCGTATCTCTTTGCTCGTCAGGTCAATGCGTTACCTTCTCTCGGCATACGTTTCTCGCCGGCAAAAATCGTCATTAACCCTGTTCTTAGCGCAAAATAGCGGCAAACTAACGCACGTTACCATGAAGAGGCGTCGGGGAGTCCAGCCGTTCAGGCACGGTCATGCCCCCTGCTTTGCCATCGCTGTCCCGGCACGCAGATGTTTTACTGAATGACGAAGGACGGCCAACAGCAAAGAGATACTGAACGATTGCCGGGTGAATCCAGAGCAGAGAGATCGGCTGCCGAATTAGCGTTATCCGGCATTGTTTAATTTAAAGCGGATGGTTTTGGTCATCCCCTTATAGGGCTTATTGCTCTCAAAGCGCCATTTTGCCGCGGCGGAAATGACGGCATCATCGAATAGATGCTGTGGTTCAGAGGTGAGTATCCACATTTTCTCCACTTTACCGTTCGCCCCGACATCAAAACGGATCGTCACTTCCCCGTCGAGATGGTTGGCCAGAGCGTAATAGGGATAATCGGGTAGCGTGGAGACAAGCTGTTGAGGCGCAACGCCTTTCATCTGGCTGGTACAGGCTGATATCAGGCAGCAGCCGGCAAACAGAAATGCCCGGGATAGTTTCATCATCAGCTTCCATATTGATAATAATTCTCAATACTATCACAGACGGCTGATGTTGCGCGGTTTTTTTCCTCTGCTTGTGAGCAGTGAAGGCGCAACCGACAGGCGGTAAAGAGAGAGGCCGCCTGCGTTTATCCGCTGGCGGCCTGTGCGTTAAACGGATTTATCGACGTTGGTATTTGTACCGGAGGTCAGGATACGAACTTTGTCGCCTTTATTGAAGGTCAGTTGACCATCATACGGCTGCAGCACCTGGATTAGCTGGCCAGATTGCGTTTTGATCGTCAGTTCGATCTGCCGGGCGGCCTGGCGCTGCGTTTGCCGGTGATGCGACGCGCTGGCTCCGGCAACCGCCCCCACCGCCGTCATCGCCGTTTGCCCGCTCCCGTTACCAAACTGGTGGCCGATGGCCCCGCCAACCGCGCCGGCGGCAAGCGTTCGCAGCGGTTGGTTACGGGCCTGGCTGGTGATGATTTGACTTTGTTGCACAACGCCGTAATCCACCACGGTTTTACTCCCCGCAAAGCCGGGCTGGCTGGTAAAGGCGAGAAAGCTGAGAGCGATGAACAGGAATCTCTTCATAATGGCTCATTTTTCGTTCTGTCGCGGGTGATGCGATCCTGCAAAAAGAGAATCCCGCCATTGCTGGCGGGTTTGCAATTAATTCAGCGCTTGCTGGAGATCTTTTTTAACCTGGGTACGCTGTTCCGGCGTCAGCACCTGGTTGACGCCAAAATAGTATTTCACGCGGTAGTAACGTACCTGCTGATCTAACTGTCCAAAAGCGGCCAGCTGTTGCTTCACTTTCGCTTCATCCCACTTGCCGGACTGGATCACATCGATCAGCGCGCCATCTTTGAAACCTTCGATTTTGATATTGTTGACGTTAGTTTCAAACTCCTGATGCAGGCCCTTAATTTTTGTCACCTGATCGTTACTCAGCTTAAGGTGCTGCACCACCGGGTCCTGAGAAACCGGCGGGACTTCGTTAGCGGTGGCTGCCTGTGCGGCCATGGAGAAACCCGCGGTCATCGCCACGGCAAGCAGGGTGTTACGGAAAAGTTTATTCACAATCAATTATCCTTAATGTGCAAAAGAAGAGATTTGATTATTGCTCTCAAAATGAAAGCCTTCTGTAACAAAGAGTTAAATTTAAATTTGGACAATAATCCGCTGGTGATTGCGCCATTTCTATCGGCACAGAGAGCTGGATGGCCGCCCCTCTTCAGCAGCATTTTATGCTGGGTAAGAAACTACAACCCGCGAGAGCCGCCGCACCACCACCCTGAAAAACAGCGTATTTATTCTGTTGGCTGCGCGCTTAATGCGCAACTGGCGGAATAAAGCAAAATTCCGCTAGCTGATGCGGGAATAGCGGCAAAAAAAACCGCCAGATAGCTGGCGGTGAATAAATGCTTGCATGGATAGATTGTGTTTTGCATTTTACGTAGAGGCATTTTCCCTCTCCTTCTACGCCTGGCCATACGCTAGCATAGTTATCTTCAATGAAAGTTAAACCGACATCTGCTTACAGTTTATCCACCAGCGCTTTGAGCTGCGCAATCAGCGGATCGCGCGGATACTCCCCCTCACGAGGCCAGGTTGACTGACGGACAATCAACCGGGTGGGAAGCAGTTCGCGGATCGGCACCTGCGGCGCCGCCATCTGCTGGATCAGCAGCTCCACCGCCCGTTTCCCCAGCAAATCGAAGTTTTGCGCCACGGTCGTCAGCGGCGGCTGAAAGTAAAGACTGTCCGCCGTATCGTCGTAGCCGGTGACCGAAACGGCGCTGTTACCGGTACGATTAAGCTGCGCCAGCGCGCTAAGTACCCCTAATGCCATCTGGTCATTGGCCACGACGATGGCGCTGAGCCGCGGCTGCAGGTGGAGCAGTTCAAAGGTTTTCTGCCAGCCGCTGGCGGCGCTCCAGTCGCCGAAAACCGTCACGGCCTGGCTTACGCCCAGGCGATGCAATGTCTCCCGCCAGCTACCGAGGCGCATCCGGGCAGAGACCGAGCTTTCCGGACCGGCCAGCAGGCCAAATTCGCGATGGCCGAGTTCCCAGAGATGCCGAACGCAGGCGCCGCAGCCGTCACGATGATCAAAGCGCACGCAGGAGACTTCGGTCTCCGGCGACACATCAAGAAACAGACAGGCGATATCGGGATTTTCCTTCACCAGCCGTTCCGCGATGCTGCTCTCCAGCGGCAGGCTGATAATCGCGCCGCGTATATGCTGAGCACGAAACTCATCCAACCGGGTCTGCAGAGAAGCGTAATCGCTGCGTTCAGGCATGGCGATGGACACTTCCAGCTGATGAGCCCCGGCATGGCTTTTTACCGCCGAGGCGATTTGCGACGGCGCGTGTAGCGTCAGTGACGCCGTAATCAGCCCGATTGAAGGTGCGGCTTTCCCCGCCAGCAGCTGCGCCGATCGGTTGGGCACATAATGCAGCGCCTGCATCGCGCGGATCACTTTCTCGCGAGTCCGCGCGGAGACGACATCGGGACGATTCAGCACCCGGGAGACCGTTTGCTGTGAAACGCCGGCCTCGTGTGCCACATCGTCTAAGGTTGCTGAACGCCGCTGCATAATCCCCCCTGTCTGCGCAAAACTCGTCTGATTACGTTAAATGTCGTCCGCTAACATTTTATGTCTAACTGACGACAAAAATCAGCTCTGATTCTGCAGTTTCGTGATCGTGAGTCGGTTTCATTTTCGCCATTATTGCGGCCTGATAGAAAATATCTGATAACAACATCATCCTTGTCTAGCGAATGACATTTTTTCCACTTATCCGTCAGGTATGCCTATGCAACAACATGACTCAAACGCGGTTCGCTCGTTGACGTTTCAGGACGTGCTGGCCCGTGAAGACTGGCAAAATCAGACCATTACTCACCTTAATCGCTTAGCGGCTCACCCCACGTTTGCCAGTTGGCGATCGCTCGACGACGCCCGGGACAACCGCCCTTCCGACCGCCTCCGCCTGCTCGACGGGCAGTGGCAATTTTGCTGGGCACCCAGCCCGTTTGCCGTCGATGGCCGCTGGATCGAGCGCGATCTCGACACCAGCCGCAGCACGCCGGTGCCCTCTAACTGGCAGATGGAAGGCTACGATGCGCCGATCTATACCAACGTCCGTTATCCCATTGATACGACGCCGCCGCGGGTCCCGGAAGAGAACCCGACCGGCCTGTACTCGCTCAACGTCACCCTGGAGCAACACTGGCTGGCCGATGGCCTGACGCAGATTGTTTTCGACGGCGTTAACTCGGCGTTTCACCTGTGGTGTAACGGCGTGTGGGTCGGTTACTCCCAGGATAGCCGGCTGCCGGCTGCTTTCGACCTGACCCCCTATCTGCGGGCGGGAGAAAACCGCCTGTGTGTGATGGTCATGCGCTGGAGCGCGGGCAGCTGGCTGGAAGATCAGGATATGTGGCGCATGAGCGGGATTTTCCGCTCGGTGTGGCTGCTGAACAAACCAAAGCAGCACCTCAGCGACGTGCAGATTTCCCCGCAGCTGGATGCGCTGTATCGCGACGGCGAACTACAGGTCAATCTGGCCATCTCCGCCGCTGATGAGCAGCTGGCCGGGCTGGAGGCTGAAGTCAGTCTGTGGGACGGCGAGCAGCTGATTGCCCGCCGGCGCCAGCGGCCAGGTTCTGCGCCAGTTGATGAACGGGGCCATTATGCCGAACGGGCAACGCTGGTCCTGGCGGTGGAAAAACCGCGGCAATGGAGCGCGGAAACGCCCCACTGCTATCGCACCGTGGTTGCCCTGTGGCGCGGCGAAGATCTGGTTGAAGCTGAAGCCTGGGACATCGGCTTTCGCCGGGTGGAGATCGGCAACGGCCTGCTGCTGCTCAACGGCAAACCGCTGCTGATCCGCGGAGTGAACCGCCATGAGCACCACCACCAGCGCGGCCAGGTGGTGACCGAAGAGGATATGCTGCAGGACATTCTGCTGATGAAGCAGAATAACTTTAACGCCGTGCGCTGTTCGCACTATCCCAACGCCGCACGCTGGTATGAACTGTGTAACCGCTACGGCCTGTACGTGGTCGATGAGGCGAACATCGAAACCCATGGCATGGTGCCAATGAACCGCCTGTCCGACGATCCTGCCTGGCTGCCGGCCTACAGCGCTCGCGTCACCCGGATGCTGCAAAGCCACCGTAACCATCCGTCGATTATTATCTGGTCACTGGGGAACGAGTCCGGCTGCGGTGCGAACCATGAAGCCATGTATCACTGGCTGAAACGTGAAGATCCTACGCGGCCGGTCCAGTACGAAGGCGGCGGCGCCGACAGCACGGCGACCGATATTATCTGCCCGATGTACGCTCGCGTGGAACGCGATCAGCTGATTCCCGCCGTGCCCAAATGGGGCATTAAAAAGTGGATCGGCCTGCCCGGTGAACAGCGACCGCTGATTCTCTGCGAATACGCGCACGCGATGGGCAACAGCCTCGGTAATTTTGCCGATTACTGGCAGGCCTTCCGGGAATATCCGCGCCTGCAGGGCGGCTTTATCTGGGACTGGGCGGATCAGGCAATTGAAAAGACCTTCGAGGACGGCAGCGTAGGCTGGGCCTATGGCGGGGATTTTGGCGACACGCCAAACGATCGGCAGTTCTGCATGAACGGGCTGGTGTTCCCGGATCGTCGCCCTCATCCTTCGCTGATTGAAGCGAAACATGCCCAGCAATATTTCCAGTTTTCCCTGCTGGCGCACTCCCCGCTGCGGGTCAGCGTTGTCAGCGAATACCTGTTCCGTGCCAGCGATAATGAAGTGCTGAACTGGCAGGTGCAGTCCGCCGGTGAAACCGTCGCCAGCGGCAGCCTGACGCTGAACCTCGCGCCGCAGGGCGAGGAAGATTTTACCTTGTGCGACCAGCTGACCCTGCCGGCAGGCGCCAGGGAGGTCTGGCTGACGCTGGAAGTTGTCCAGCCGCAGGCGACGACGTGGTCTGACGCCGGGCACCGCGTGGCCTGGGCGCAGTTCGCCCTCGCCGCCCCGCTGGCCTTACCCGCGCCCGCCGCCGTCGGCCCGGCTCCAGAGCTGACCGTCGATGATGAGACCTTCAGCGTCCGCCAGGGATCTCAGCAATGGATTATCGATCGTCAGAGCGGTCTGTTAACTCATTGGCTGGCGGAAGGCATAGAGCAGCTGCTGTCTCCGCTGCGCGACCAGTTCGTTCGCGCTCCGCTGGACAACGATATCGGCGTCAGTGAAACGGATCGTATCGACCCCAACGCCTGGGTTGAACGCTGGAAAAGCGCCGGACTCTATGCGCTCGACGCGCGCTGCGTTGACTGTACCGCGCAGCGCCTGGCACATGAGATCATCATCGACAGCCGCTGGCACTATCTGCGCGGCGATGAAGTGGTCATCGTCAGTCAGTGGCGGATGACCTTTGATAGCGATGGCCATCTGCATCTGGCGGTGAGCGGAGAGCGGGCCGGCACGCTGCCGCCGCTGCCGCGCGTGGGCCTTCACTTCCAGGTCCCGGACCAGCGGTCGCCGGTCTCCTGGCTCGGCTACGGGCCGCATGAAAATTACCCTGACCGGAAGAGCAGCGCCTGTTTCGCCCGCTGGCAGCTTCCGTTGGAAGCGATGAGCACGCCCTATATTTTCCCGACGGAAAACGGCCTGCGCTGCGACAACAAAGCGCTGGATTGGGGGCGCTGGCACGTGACCGGTGACTTCCACTTCTCGGTTCAGCCCTACAGCACCGCGCAGCTCATGGAAACCGATCACTGGCACCGGATGACCCCGGAAAAAGGCGTCTGGATCACTCTCGACGGCGCGCATATGGGCGTCGGCGGCGACGATTCGTGGACACCAAGCGTGCTGCCGCAGTGGCTGCTGCTCGGGACCCGCTGGCAGTACCAGCTCTCGCTGTCTTTACGCTAAACCCTCAACGGGGGCTATCGCCCCCCTTTAAAACGGCTATACCCGCATATTCGGGATGCAGCGTGGCGGAAATGGACAGAATCCGCGCCGAAGGCCAGGAATGGCGAGTATCACGAAGGGAACGGCGTGCCGCCAATAACAGGCAGCTGGAATGATGACGAGTATAATAACCCTGGAACATCTCTATGAAATTCTCTGAACTGGCGCCACGCGAACGGCATAATTTTGTTTATTTCCTGCTGTTCTTTTTCTTTTACTACTTCATTATGTCGGCCTATTTCCCGTTTTTTCCGGTGTGGCTGGCGGATGTAAACCATTTAACTAAAACGGAAACCGGGATTGTCTTCTCTGCTATTTCGCTGTTTGCCATTATTTGCCAACCGATATTTGGCCTGATATCCGATAAGCTGGGACTGCGTAAACACCTGCTGTGGACCATCACCATCTTATTAATTCTGTTTGCCCCGTTCTTTATCTTTGTCTTCTCGCCGCTGCTGCAGGTCAATATTATCGCCGGGGCGCTGGTGGGGGGACTTTATCTGGGAATTGTCTTCTCCAGCGGTTCCGGCGCGGTCGAAGCCTATATTGAGCGGGTCAGTCGCGCCAACCGTTTCGAATACGGCAAGGTTCGCGTCGCTGGCTGTGTCGGCTGGGCGCTCTGCGCGTCAATCACCGGCATCTTGTTTGGTATTGATCCCAATATCACCTTCTGGATCGCCTCCGGCTTTGCGCTGGTGCTTGGGGTGCTGCTGTGGTTCTCCCGTCCGGAAAGCAGCAACAGCGCCCAGGTGATGGACGCCTTAGGGGCAAACCGTCAGGCGTTTTCTCTGCGCGTCGCCGCTGAGCTGCTGAGAATGCCGCGATTCTGGGGATTTATTATCTATGTGGTCGGCGTCGCCAGCGTCTATGACGTATTCGACCAGCAGTTTGCTAACTTTTTTAAAGGCTTTTTTGCCGATCCGCAGCGCGGAACTGAAGTCTTTGGTTTCGTCACCACCGGCGGCGAATTGCTGAATGCGCTGATCATGTTCTGCGCCCCGGCTATTGTGAACCGTATCGGGGCGAAAAATGCGCTGCTGACCGCCGGAATAATTATGTCCGTGCGTATTCTCGGCTCCTCATTCGCCACGACGGCGGTCGAGGTCGTGATCTTAAAAATGCTGCATATGTTTGAAGTTCCGTTCCTGCTGGTCGGCACCTTTAAATATATTTCCTCGGCCTTTAACCCGAAACTGTCCGCCACCCTGTTTCTGATCGGTTTTAACTTATCGAAACAGCTCTCTGGCGTGGTGCTGTCGGCATGGGTGGGCCGCATGTACGACACCGTCGGCTTCCACCAGGCTTACTTGATTCTGGGTTCGATTACCCTGGGCTTTACCGTGATCTCACTGTTCACCTTGAAAGGCAGTAAAACGCTGCTGCCGACCGCCGGCTATAACAACGCCGCGTAAACCGCAAATTAGCAGCCCGTTACGCACAACGGGCCGCTACCATTATCCGGCGGCTGCAGCTTTGATTCGCGTCTCGCCGTCGCTGTTTTCCAGCTCATATAGCCGGCTCTCGGCCTGCGAGGAGATAAGTGCCGCCAGCTCGGCAGAGTGGCTGGTCAACCAGATTTGGCTATAGCGGGAGGCCTCGACAATCAGTCTGGCCAGCGCCGGGAACATCTGCCGATGCAGGCTGTTTTCCGGTTCGTTAATTGCCAGGAATGCCGGCGGACGCGGGCTCAACAGCGCTACCGCCAGACATAAAAAACGCAGCGTGCCGTCCGACATTTCCGCCGCCAGCAGCGGGCGAAACACCCCGTTGCGCCGCATCTTAATCGAGAAACGCGAGTTTTCGTTTTCGCAGAAGAACGTGCACTCCGGAAAAGCGGCGGCCAGAATCTCGTGCAGGAGCGCTTCGGCGCCAATTTCGACAATCGTCTGAAAAGCGGCGGCAAGATTATGCCCGTCGCTGTCGAGGACCGGTGAACGATAACCTACCGTCGGATGTCGGAGCGCCGAATGTCGGCCGATATTAAATTCATGGTAGAAACGCCACTGGCGCATCGTTTCCCGGACGCGAGAAACTTCCGGGAAGCGGTGCGGCTCGCCCAGTTGACCAAAGATCGACTCGTTTTCATAAATCGTGTCGGTGAAGGTATTTTTCTCGCCGTTGACATCGAGCAGGAACGCAGCCTGATTTTTCCGCTGCAGCACCCTGGCAGAAGGTCGCCGGGAGAATCCCGCCAGCCAGATGGACTCCTCTTTGACAATCGGATCGAGCATAAACTGAGTGGGATAAGGCAGCTTTTCCGGAAAACCCACCTGGAGCTCATAGTCAAAATCCCCGGTCAGACAGGAAATTTGCAGCCGACGCGGGTGGCGCGCCGTCGGTGCCGTTCGCCCTGACCACATCACATTTTCCAGGCCGCCCTCCTCGCTGATATAGCTTGAGAACTTACCGTCCGCGGAGGCGGTTAACAGGTGAATCGCTTTGTAGATGTTGGACTTGCCGCAGCCATTCGGCCCAAATACGATATTGAGCGCGCCCAGTTCCAGTTCGATATCCCTGACCGACCTGAAATTTTGTATGCGGATATGGTGAATCATGGTGCTCCCGATGAAAAAACTCCGTGCTGCGGCAGTGGCAAACAAGGGGAATGATAACACGGTCAGGCCGGACGAAGGTCAATCGTCCGGCAAGGACGCACTCAGCGGAGAGACTTTTTCATGCCTCGGGTCAGGGCCACGCGTTTGAGCTTGTCAGCATCGTCATGGGTTTCGCTAAACACACCGAAAAAGTAGCGCTCATCATCGATCGTTTGCGAAACAATCCGATAGCTCAGCGGATTGCCAGATTTCGCGCCATACTGCGCGGCGGTGACGGACAGTTCCGTCGCGGTACCGGCGACGCTGACCAACAGGCCATCCGCCTTTCCCCCCACCAGCATGACCTTAATTAGCGGGTCCACCATGTTCCTCCCGGATGGATCAATGGTTAATATGTGATTGCCGACGGCGTAGAGCATTTATACAACCTTCAGTACATTCTTATAGTTCATACCAGCCTGAATGAAAAAAACTCTTTCATATAGTGAGCTAAGCATTGATTATTACTGGTAAAAGCTGGCAGATGATGAAGGAAAAAAGAGAAATTGTGAATCTTCATAACTCTTATTTGTCTTTATTTTTTGTTTATTTTCCGTGACGTCCGCAAAACCCGCCAGATCGACTTGTGGACAACAACCTGCAGGGAAACATTCCGCTATGCGTCAATATCGATTCGCCCTTCTGCCATTGTTAGCCGCCCTGGCGCTCCCCGGTTGGGCGCATGAAGCCACGGTGACGACGGTTAAACAAGCCGAAAGCCAGCTGCAGGGCCGGGTCGGCTACGCCGAACTGGATTTAGCTTCCGGCCAACTGCTGTCCGGCTATCGCGCTGGCGAACGCTTCCCGATGATGAGCACCTTTAAAGTGCTGCTCTGCGGCGCAGTCTTGTCGCGCGTCGATACCGGTGAAGAACAGCTCGATCGCCGTATCCATTACCGGCAGCAGGATCTGGTGGAATACTCGCCGGTGACGGAGAAGCATCTTGCCGATGGGCTCACCGTGGGCGAACTGTGCGCGGCCGCCATTACCCTGAGCGATAATACGGCGGCAAACCTGCTGTTGACCACTCTCGGCGGCCCGCAGGGGCTGACCACGTTCCTGCGCCACAGCGGCGACCAGACTTCGCGACTCGACCGGTGGGAAACGGAACTCAATGAAGCGCGGCCGGGCGATGTGCGTGATACGACGACTCCGGAAGCGATGGCCAGGACACTGCGAAATCTGTTGACCGGCCGCGTGCTTTCCCCCGCCTCGCAGCAGCAGTTGCAACGCTGGATGGTAGAGGACAAAGTTGCGGGGCCGCTGTTGCGCTCTGCGCTGCCGGCGGGCTGGTTTATTGCCGATAAGACCGGAGCCGGCAATCGCGGCTCGCGCGGAATCATCGCCGCTCTCGGTCCGGACGGTAAAGCCGCGCGCATCGTGGTGATTTATTTAACCGCAACCCCGGCCTCAATGGATGAGCGCAATAAACAGATTGCGGCCATCGGTGAAACGCTGGTCAGGCACTGGTCCAAAGACGATAAAAGACCCTAGCCGGTCAGCGCTCGCTCGCCATCCGGAACATCCCCGGACAAAACCTCAGACGTAAAAAAGCCTCGCAAACGCGAGGCCTGACGCGGAGAGATCGCAGCGATGGCCGGGATTAGTTTTCCTCGTAACCTTCGAGCGCATCCTGAATGGCATCGGCTAAGGAAGCGACTTCCTGAGCCACATTGCGTAAATCCATCTGGCTACGAATCCCGGAATTCGCGGTGGATGAAGAGACGGCGGCTTTCGAAATTTCTAATGCCGCCTGAACAGCGAGCAGACGCTTATGTTTCTCGATAGCCGCGTCGCCACTATCGCCATCAAATTGAAAGTATTTTTCTAACATAGCGGATCCTTTTCATATAGCGCGCGAAAAAAATTGATACCGTTTTGAAAATCAATTGATACTGGCATTTGTCGGAGAGGAAAAAACAATTGATACTAAATGTGCGGGTATCGCAGGTCCGATAGCTAGAAACCTGCGACCATGAGGGATAAGCGTTAACTTTCTTTTGCTTCACTGAATGCCGGTAGCGTTTTCAGGTACGCGAAGGCCTGCACCAGCGGGTTAGGGCCATTAAGATCATAAGCAGAAATCACGTACTCTGAATGAAATGATTCCTCAGCTCCCGGAGCAGTGTAGTACACAGAGAACCCCATTGAACTATGACCTGTGGCGATACTGATTTCCTGGATAGTGCATACGGCATCCTTCACAAGGATGCCTTTGAACATCATATCAAGCGTTAAAGACATACGATACCCTCATATTAACTTGCGGCCAGCGCGTGCTTCACAACTGTGCCATCTGCTTTTTTGCCCAGAAAATAGAACATACCATTTTCCAGAGTAACCTGGTATTCATTCGCGTTCAGGAGTGAAGTGTTATATCCCGAAGAAGCACGCGCAATGAAGAACCCGCCATTTTCACCACGCCCCCGGAAAACCGGGATTTCAACACCATTGTATGTTACCCAGCCGATAAGTTGCCCCTGCTCAGCCCCGGAAACTCCGAAGGTGAGTTCGTAATGATGTCCTGCACAGTCATTTGCCATCAGTGTTGGTCGGGGATTGGCCCGAACGGAGCAGCGCGATGCTGTACTGCTGGGTTTACCTAGAAACAGGTCCTGGTCGGCGATGTGCTTTGGCGCAGAAGGTAGCGAAGTCAGGTCAGTATTTATGTTTTTCAGAGAGCTGCCCGCATACGGACAGTACAATGCACTCCCCTTAGTGATGAGTCCTTCAGTGGTTACAATCTTGGCATTCTGGATGCTCGCCTTACCGAAAAAGCGAATTTGAGCACCTGCATCTGCGTTGTTTCTATTACCATCTTTAACAAAAACATTGGTCAGATAGTTATTTTCACCGGAATTAAAGAATCCTGAACTGTAGGAACCATCTATATGAATATTTGTAAATTCATTAAACTGTCCATCCCCGGTAACACCTGCTCCATGGCAATCCTTGACAGTGATGTTGTTCAGGCTGTGCCTAGTCGGCAACAGTCCCCAGGCATACTCACTGATGCTGTGGTCATAAAGACGCTCTTCCTGCTCGCCATAATCAGAAAAGACATCCACGCCGTCATAAAAAGGCTGAATTGACGTTATGGAATCGAAGGTCAGTTCATAGCTACGGGCTGAAACGCCATTAATGTTATTTTGATAAGTTTTTACACCTGATTCACCAACACGGCGATTTTTAAAGTTGAAAACTCCGCCGTCGTATCCCTTGTTACGCATGAAAACAATACCAGATACAGATCCGTATCGCAGAACACCACCTTCGACCTTGTTTCCACGACCATAATCCTGTGAAAAGGTGTTGTTAAACAAGATCGCACCATACATATGGCGACCAGGCATAAAATCAGGTCTTTCCACACAGCAGTAATTGCAGTTATTGAAAACAAGTCCCATATGCCGTCCCTTCGGGCGTATCAGGGTCACTTCGTCAGAGTCCTCAATGATGAGCCCGGCACATATAAACTGGTTTTTAATTTCATCGGACAATCCATCCCAGACAACTTTATCTGAAGAGGTTGGTTGATATCCGACCTCCTCATTTGTCTGCCTGAGTGTTGCCAGAACCTCCTCAGGTGTCGACAGCCAGTTACCATCTGAATCAAATCTGGTGATTATCCATGGAGCAGTAATGTTCTGAAACCATGCATCCTCGATAACTGATTTTCTTCCGAGGTTTGAGAGGGTTAGTAATTGGGTGTCACTGTTAACTGGAGCGGTAAATTTAAGGTTGATAACCGCTCCGTCAGCATTGAAGAAAAGAGGAGTCGTCAGGTTTATCTCTGTGTCAATAACGCACTGCCGGGCTGAAGATGCAGCATATTGAAGCAAGTTATGCAGCGCATCAGAATCATCCCCATAAAATGACAGACGATTAGCATTCAGGTCATCAATTCCTGCCTGGACGGTCATTCCTTTCTTTAACTTTACCTGAGCCGCGCCGGGAGTATCGCCACTTAACAACAGGTCAGCACGTAGCTTTGCATCCCCCAAAACCGGAATCGCTTTACTTAGCTGGTCAAACACATGCTTTTCAGGTTGCAGACCGGCAGCAGCCAACAGATTCAGCATCTCGGCCTGCATAATATTAAACCAGTCCGCACCGGGCCAGCTTATACCGCCTTGTTCCTGACTCTCTCCGAACCAACGTGTAGAAATTGTCTGCGTTTCTTTAGGCTCCGGCATCTCCGGGACGCCGCTGGTGTTATCGAGATGGTACATAGCGACTCCTTACGGCTTCTCAGGCCAGACAATATCAAGGGCAGTGCTATCCACGCGGCTTATCGCAAGGCGGTATTCTTCCCAGCGTGCCAGTTGCGCGGCTTCATCGTCAGTCGCCTGTCCGCTGCTGACGGCGTAGCTGAGCATTGAAATCTGTTCCGACGCATCAGACAGCAGTTTTGCCTTCTGACGGTCAGCCTGAGCGATGAGATAAACCTGTTCAGCATCGGCGTTTTTAATCCAGGCTGAGCCATCCCATTCATCGAACTGACCTGGCATTTTGAGGGTATAGCCATCAGGAACAGGACCAATATCGGTGATGGTCAGAGGCTCGCGGGTTGTGGTGTTCCAGATAACCTGACCGCGCAGGTCTTTGACATAAACCCACTCAGCTCCGTTCCAGCGGGTGACGAAGGTCGTTTTGTCCTCTGGTGGGGCCACAAACGTGCAGCCATCAGGCAGTGTGAACCACGCATCAGGAACAACGTGTTTAGTCCCGTTGCTCTCGTAATAAAGCTGACCGGTCTTATCTTCAATCTGCGTCCACTGGCCCTTCGCGAACAGCAGAACATAACCGGCATCCGCCACAGGGGGCTCAGTAGTGATGGCACATTCCGGCAGGGATTCACTCAGAGAAGAAATAACAAAACCGGTGCCGTGAATATTCCAGTAACGGGTCCCACGAATATCGGTCACATATTCCCATTCACCATTTTTAAATATGCCCGTCTGGCCTTTTTCCGGCTCACAGGGAATATGCGTGGTATTAGCAGGCAAGCCTGTGCCTGCCGGAATCGTCATAAAAACGGAGCCGATATAAACACCATCGACGTCGTACTGATAAAGCCAGATAGCGCGGGGGCTATGAGAAAATTCGAATGACATTACGCTAACCTCACAATGGCGTTAAAGGCGATATTTTTGACGGTGTTTTCCGTATTGCCGGTGCTGTTGATAGTCACAGCATGAGCATGCGGGCCGATATAAACGGTGTGGCCGTGAATGCCGATATCGACGGTATGTCGGTGGGCTGCGGCTTTGCTGGTTTTATTCCGGGTGCGGTGGGAGTCATTATCTGACCCGACGACGTAGTCCGGGTCCCAGGCATCACCCGGTGCAGCAAGACCACCGTTGTGGTCGTGTTCGTTATCCGAACTGGTGGGCTTTGTACCGTGATCAAAGTTACTGGCGGGTACGGTCCCGAGGTCAGTAGAGGCCACGCTCCCTGTGTGTGCGTGAGCCTTCACGCCGTCAGCTTCATAAGACAGCAGCGCCCGCCCGGAGGCCGGTAAAAACTTGATGGTCTGCCCGCGCATGTCCGGCAGAACGCCAGAGGGATATGCAACCGCAAGGCGCGGATAGGCTGTTTTATTAAAGCTCTGGCCCAACATCAGCGCAAAACTGTTCGGTGCTGTCGCCCCCGGCCACGGAAGTGGAATACCCGGAGGGAGCATATAATCTGATGAAAATAACCGGATGGCCTGGGCAAACTGGTCCAGTGCATTTTTATCCGGCGTAATATTCGCCAGCGCCAGCACATTCAGCATTTCCGCCTGAATAGCATTAAACCAGTCCGCGCCCGGATAACTCGGCTGAATACCGTCGCCGCCTTCGGTAAACCAGCGGCGCTCGGTAAATAATACCGGCTTGATGGCAGGCATATCAGGAACGGAAGAGGCATTATCCAGGTGATACATAATTAAACCTCGTAAAGAAAATCGTAATCGTGGCCAGCAAGCCGGTAACGACGTAAAAAACATTCCAGTATCTGCGCCTGCAAACTAATTAACGGAGTCAGGACGTTGCTGATACTGCGAAAGCGGATCATCGGCATATCCGTGACCGTCACCTGCAGCAGGTAGCGGTATTTGTGGGAATAAATCGGATACATGATGTCGCGCATGACGTGATGCGGCAGAATTTCGGTCACCTGAATGGTGAAGCCCAGCGCATCTTTTACAGCCTGCTCAATCTGCCAGGTGGCCAGCCCGCCTTTGCGGTGATACTTCTCCACCACGGCATCGCGACGGCGGTCAAAGCCGTCCGGGATGGCGTTACAGTCCGGCAGGCCGAGATAATCTTCCCAGTCGGCCAGCAGCAGCTCAGTGGTCTCCGGGCGCATCTCAGTGACCAGCAAATCCGCGTTTGCCTCCGCCAGCTGCAGGCGGGAGCTGAAGCCCCGGAGCAGCGACGTCAGCGCCGCTGTCTGGTCGCGTGGCCACGCTTTACCGCGCGGCATCAGTTGCTGCAGGACGTCCTGCCAGTCCTCTACACGATGCGCCATGTGATTGCCCCCAGTGTCAGCAGCTCATAGTTCTCGCTGGCCTGATTGGTGGTGAGGTCCAGCTCGTAGTCGGTGACGCCCGTCGAGGAGCCGATGGCCGTGCGGATAGCGGAGAGCAGCAGCGTGTCGCCCGGCGAGACCGAGCGGAACAGCGCCTGTAGGCTCAGGGTGACCGCTGAGCGGATGGCGGCAGTGTCGGGGATGACGCGAATGGTCAGCGGCACCGGCTTGAGCGTCAGCGGGATGGGCCAGACCTCGATACCGCCGGGCTTGCCGACGTAAGTCCCGGTTGCAGGGTCCTGATGGCGGAACAGGTACGCCTGCATCGCCTCGCGGTCGGTGCCGGTCGGGATAATGTCCGTGCGCTGGTCGTAGACCCACGCAAGGCCCACCGTTCCCAGCCCGTGCCAGCAGTCAAAGGCCCATGCCCGGCTGATGCCCGGCAGCTCGGTGGCCCAGATAACGTAATCATGCAGTGCGCCGCCGGTGGGCGGGTTACGTTTGCGGTACAGCAGACGGGTCAGCAGCTCGGCCACGGACTCGACGTCCGCGCCGCCGGAAATCCCGGCATCCGCCACCACGCCGTCGCTGTTCACCCCGGCCACCGGTGAAATCAGGGTCAGCACGTCACCGGCTTTCAGGTTGCCGCTGAGGCCCGTCTCGTCAGCCTGCACGGTGACGGTGATTTTACCCGCTGACGGGTCACTGGTGGCGGTGACGTGGTAGCGTACGCCGTCCTGCGTCTGCATCTCCGTATCGAGCGGCAGCGGTCGGGTGCCGGTGAAGGCGACAGGTCCGCTGGCATAAGATGCAGCCTTACGAATAACGCCCTCATAGCGGGCGGTATCAATAATGGTTTCGTCAGCGGACTGCTCTGACGGGATGATCTGGTTTTTAATCCACGTCTGATAATCGTAGACGTCGCGTAAAGCGCCACTGAAAGCCGTATTTAACGCGCGTTCAACGCCGACAATCGGTAATTCCTGGTCGAGTTCAATCTCTAAATCCTGAATACCGGCACGAATAAGCTGGCGGAGCGTCGGGACATTAAATGTAGCCATTTTCTACCGCCTCCCAGCGTTTCTTTATTTCGACGGTTAACTCGGTTTTATCCGGGCGGGTGAGAATAATGGTTAATGCCAGCCAGTTAATACGGGGAATGGTCGCAATGACCTGCGCATTTCGCGCATAGCCGTAGCGTAATAACGGCTGCATGGCCAGACGGGCGTAATTCTCTGCGCGGAGCCTGACCTCTTCGGTCAGCTTTTCACGGTCAATCAGCCAGAGCTTTGAGCCCCATTCGAAATCGCTGAAGGAATTACCGCACCAGCCGCGACGGTCATCGGTGCCGTCGGGTATTTCGTCGCTGGTATCTGCCCGCGCATCAGTAAACAGGCAGATATACACCAAAGAAACAAGGCCCTCGTCAAACGAAAGGCCATTGTGTTCAATCTCTATATCTCCACCTGCAGGCAGGTGCCAGTTTATTCTGATGGTCATCTGGGCTCGGAAGTATCATTACCATCCCCGTCTTTATGAAAATGCTTAAGGAAGCTTTTACCCTTAACCGTAATATCTTCAGTAAAGTTAGTGGGGCCGGTGACATTTATCTGTTTACCGATAATGTCACAGCTCTCTTCGGCAACCACATTTACCGTCTTCCCTGTTATTTCAATCACGCCATTCTTTTTCAGGCGAATAATATGGCCTTCCTGATGATAAATAAAAACGTCGCCTTCTTCACCGCCACGGGGACGGCTCCCTTTATCCTCGACGGCGATGGCCACCATGCCGCCGCGACGGCCACCGACAGCAACGACAATCGCCTCGGAGCCTGCAGGCGGGACGCTGGAAAAACCATAGTTCTGGAAACGCTCGACATCGTCATTGGTCTCATCGGCCAGCGACTGCACCTGCAGGTTCTGCCGACCGAGGCTGTCCGTCACGATACGCACCAGCGCACGGTCCACCATCAAGCGCAGACGGCGACCCAGCTCAGCAAAGGAACGCCCGAAATTCGCGTCTTTCAGTCCCACGTGACCCCCACGGATGTTTTTTTGCCTTTCTTCTTCGCCTTCTGCGATGGCATGTCCAGAGACTCAGGCGGTGCCAGGGTCAGTACCGTCAGACGACCGCTGTCACTTTCCATAAATGACACAGATTTAATCAGCCAAGTGACGTCGAGCTGCTGGATTTCATCGGTGACCGGCACCAGTCGGTTAGTCTCCCACAGTGGACCTGTAGCACCGTTTTCACGCCAGCCCGACACGGTGATTTCGGTTGTGTTGGATTCGCCCAGCACATACGCCTTATGCCACTCACCACGGGCGCTGGCACCGCCGACCGTCAGGCTGTCTTCATTGACCAGAATCTTCGGACGATAGCGGGTGATCTCCGGGTCGCTGACTACCGTCTGGCGGCCGCCGATCATCTTCACCGGCTGGTCGTCCCATGTTGAACCGCCCGCGCTGGCGGAGCCCTTGACGATGTACTGGCTGGCACGTTCGCGCCAGCTGAAGCGTCCACGTGCAGCCAGAATATTGTCGCCGAGAGTGAGTGTCACTCCGGCCCGTAGCGTGGATGCGCGGGTGATAACCAGCCGACCGTAAGCGTCTGAAGTCACCAGAACGCCGCGCTGTTTGGCCAGACGGTCGAGCAGTTCAAAGCCGGTTTCACCCTGTTCGAGGGTGATGCTGCCAAAGGCATCGCCGGTGTCGGTCTCGTTAACCACCTCAATGCCGTAGGGCTTGCAGATGGTGGCCGCCAGCTGTTCCAGTTTCTGACCTTTCCACTGGCCGGACTTATCGACCACCGAGCTGTCCACCAGATCGCCGGTTTTGTCGCGGCCCATCACGCGCAGGGAGACGTTCTCCGCGTCATAGCTGGGAATGAAGTCGTCAATGTAGCCGGTCATGACGCGGTCACTGCCGATGGAGACCGTGCAGGACTGACCTGGCTTGATAGAGCGCGGCGTGGCAGATGACCATCGGGCAGTAACTGTCAGGTCGAACTCGCCCGCTACAGACTCCAGTGAGCGGTTAATGGTCATGTCCGTCCAGCCGCCCCAGACCTTGCCGTCAACGTTCAGGGTTAACTCTTCAGTCATTGCTGATGATCTCAATCGTCTGTGAAGGTGTAATAAAAGAGGGATAACGCAGCCGGTTGCGGGTCACCAGTTCATCCCGGTTCTCCGCGTCGCCGGTCTCGCGGTAGGCCAGCAGCATCACAGGTACTGTCCGGGCCGAGGTGATGCGGCGCAGCTCCGGCAGTTGGATACTGCGGATACGCACATCATTGACCACCGCGAACCGCAGCTCGCGAAGGGTACGCCACAATTCACGGAGACCGCTTTCGACGGCTTCCGCTGCAGTCTCGCCGAGACGCTCCGCCAGCTGGTCGCCGGTGTTCTGCGCGTCCTGACCGGTTTCGAAGGTCGCTGTGGCCACCGCTTCAGCCTGAGCGACCAGCGTGGAGATAATGACCAGACGGCGGAAGTCTACGATGTTGGTCTCCATCGCTGCGGTGGTCTCCGGCGTCGATGCCGGTGTGACGCTGCTGGCAAAGCCGGTATCGGTGTTCACGCTGATGTTATCGACCAGGGATTTGGTCGCAGACTGCGCTGCCCGGTCGCCTTCCCACTTATCGCGCAACTGGTCATAGACCCGCAGGGCGAACGGCGGCTCAGAGACCAGGTCCTTCATATCGCTGATGAGGCCGGTGATATCGCGGATCATTTCACCAGGCGCGGCGGCCACAATACCGGCGAGATCCTTAAACCGGTTGAGGCGGTCCATCCACCCGCTGAGCGCATCCGGTAGTGTCGGCAGGCTGGTGACAAAGCCCTCCATGTCCTCAAGAAGTGTGTCCACCATGCTGCCGACGCCATCGAGTGCCGCAAAATAATCACCGCTGGCCAGCGCTTCCCTGACCTTGTCCGCCGCGCTGAGCGTGGTGGCGCTGGTGTCTTCGGTGCCGGACGGGAACAGCTGCTCGCCAGCCTCGTACACCTCAAAGGAAACGTAAGCAATCCCGCCTTCCTCGGTGGAAAGACGATGTGTGACGCGGCCCACCTGAACCTTCTGCACGCCGAACCACGGATGCACCAGCTCACCGGGACCAGCAGTATTTAGCGCGGCCAGCAGACGGTTCATCTGGTCGATGTAGTCACTGCCGAGCAGGATCGCGTTAATTTGCTGCTGAGTCAGCACCGCGCCGTGGTCTTCCGTCCAGCCCACTTCTTTTTTAGGGTAAGCGTGAGGGATAGCGCGGCGACCGCCAGTCCCCTCGACGTCGCGGAAAAAGAAAGGTACGCCCCGGAATGAGGCATCGCGGAGGTCTTCCCATTGAGTGGCCATTACTGCTGCTCCATATTACGAACACCGCTGGACGCACTCATGGTGACACCGGGGGCGTTGACCTTAACGCTGGTCACCTGTACCCGATCATCTTTTACGGAGACCTCGATACTGCCTTTTAGCTCAGGCTGCTGCAGGAACGGGTAGCCCGGCTGGTTTTGCGGCTGCATAGACGCCCACGGCGACGGGTCTTGGTAACCCGCAGGTGACGGCGAGGAAGACGTGAAAAAGTTTTTGATGTCCTCCCACATCGTTGAACGCTCATTGTTCTGCTGAACCCTTTTAAGGAGTTCTTCGCGTCCCTCGTCCGAAAAAGGGTCCATATCAGTTAACCCCATCAACTTACTGGCAATTAACCCACCCCGGGCAAGCATTCCAGGCCAACCTGGAAGGTCGGCGGTAGTATCAAGAAGATCGTTAACCTTATCTTCTCCTGTTCCACCCAGCCCACCTGCTGGCCAGTTGGTCACATAAACTGGCATTACACCTGAACCAAACACATCAGCGATACCATTAGGTATACCCTTACCTTTATTTGGATTAAGTACATCCCAGACACCTTTACCAAACTGAAACGCTTTGCGGGCTGCAATAACCCCCCCGACTGCGATGGCGATATTTTTACCAATCTCCAGCCAGTGCTGGACGGTTTCCTGGTCAACGGAATTAATTGCATCAGCCAGCTCCTGGACTGGTTTTGCGAGATTGCTGTTTGCAAATTTTTTCCAGGTGGTGGTTAGTGCAGTGACGGCTGATGTGAAATCTTTAGATGCATACTCGGCATCTTTCATAATGCCCTGGCCATCGGCTACTACACCGTTGTAGCGCTTGAGGTTTTCAGCCCCTTTACCGGACGTCACGCTGCTAAGCAGGAGGATACTGTCCTGGTTAAACCCGGCCCCCAGCAAGCGGGCGCTTTGGGTCTCTGCACCTTTGTTCCCTGATTTTTTTGCAATCTCTTCCATCAGTGTTGGCAGTGATCGCATTTTTCCGTCTTTACCAAAAACATTTATCCCATTCCGGCGCAACTCCTTCACAACCTTCGGAAGCTGCAGATCGCGGATCAGGTTCTCGACTGCAGTAGAAGCTGTGGTGGTATCACCGGTAGCGTCGACCGCGCTCTCAAGCGCGACACCGACGTCCTTCACGCCCCGTACCCCCGTTCCCCCTGCAGCGGCATACATTGAGAATGCTTTTACACCGCGTTCGGCGATATCCTTCAGCTCAAAGGCTCCCTCTTTACCGAGTTGATTCAGGGTATCCATTGCCTGCAGGGTGTCTTTCTCGTTGCTCAGGTTAAACTTTGTGAACTGAGAGAAGAGCCCCCCGATACTTTCACCATCAGCACCTGATGCAGCGATAGACGGCGCTATGATGTTTCGGTTCTTATAGCCGTAATCGATATCACCGGTAACTGTCCCGACTTTCTCAATCGCGCTGACCACTTCGCTGTCATCGACACGAAACTTGATCGCAGCATCCTGCATACCGCCAAACATTTCGGACATTTCTTTTTTGGTTTTTTCCGCTGCCAGCCCCATACGGGTGATACGGCGGTCAGTCGCAGCAAAGTCTTTTAGCATGGCACTACCAGCAAACCCCGCAATCATCGTAGTGTAGCGGTTACCCAGTGCATCCAGACCTCGACCAGCTGCAGCCGTGGTGGCCTTGACAACCGACATTGCCCGCTGATTGGTGCGGGCGAACTCGGACATGTTGGCTCCGTACTGGCGGGCTTTCGCGGTCAGGTTACCTGACAGGTTGATGAGTATTTCAGTGGTGAGGCGATTTGCCATATTGCTTCCTCAGCTGCTCTGTCAGGCGCAGCAGCTGCCGGAGAGGCAACTGCTGCAGGTAGGACATATCAAAACGTTGAGACAAATTGACGATGAGATTACTGAGCGCCGTCGCCAGCGGCATCAGGTCGCCCCCGGCCAGCGGTCTCCGAAATCAGCTCATCGAGTGCGGCAGCTTTACTGCTGAGTAATTCCAAATCCTCCGGGTGAAAGGCGTAGATTTGCTTGAGGGACAAGGGCCCCGGAATCTCACCCACTGACGCAATCTGTCGCCTCAGCATACCCAGCCCCATAAGCACCTCAGAGCAGTACGCAACCGCTTTGCCGTTCTCCCCAATAACCACACGCTCAGCCTCCAGCTGGGCGTCGATAACATCTTTGGAGGTCAGCTCACGGAACGTGACTTCTTTGTAGCGGATCTCATCGTCAGTACCTTTACCGGCGATGTAGCCATGTTTTAAGGTGACACTCATCTCAGCCATGACTTACACCTTCACCAGTTTGGTCCCGATGAAGTTGGCGCTGATGGTGCCGCCATCCTCATCAAGCGTGGCCGGTTCAGCCGTCGCCGCGCCAGTCATCATGTAGGTCAGGCCGTTATCGCCTTCAAACATCACGGTGACATTCTCCCAGTTGCTGATTTCAATAACGTCCATATCCTGCGCTGCGGCGATAGTCATTTGGATCGAGGGGCCCGCCATCTTGCCGGACGTACCCCAGACCTTGCCGCCCCCCATATGCTGGGTGCGCGTTTTACCACCTGGATTGAGAGTGGACTTACCCTCTGTCTTGATTTCGCGGCCATTAATACGGATGGCCGCCTGACCCAGAATGCTCATAAAGGCTCCTTAAAGTTTGAACTGGACGAGACCGGCCAGCACTCGTAACTGGTTGACAAGGTTCGGGTGGCAGATGAAGTTCAGGCGGTTTTTATCGTCGCCGTCGAGATAGACATCCAGCGTGTCTTTGTAGTCGTCGAAGTCTTCAACCAGACCAGCCGGAATCAGCTCGGTCAGCGCGATATCCAGCAGCTCGGCACGGGCAATCTTCGGCGTCATCACCGGCTGGCCCGGATCGAGCAGGTCGAGCACATCATCCCCGGCCAGCTTGTGACGCGGGTAGCGGTTGGTGAACCGGTTTTTGATGACGTAGCGGATACGCCCCAGCGTCGCCGGTGACTGCACATCGAGGTACGAGGTATCGGTATCGCCGTACTGGTTGACGCGGTACATCGTGATTTCACGCTCGATGCAGACGTTGTCGCTGGCGTCAACGTAATGGGTGGCGATACCGTCATGCAGCAGCAGGTTGCGCTCCTGCATATCCCAGCGCACCGTTTTGACCGGCGGCAGGATGCCCGGGAGCACCAGCGTCTGCAGTGGACGGGCCGGGTCGTTAGCCAGATACCAGGACGCGATGCCGCCGTAGGATGCCGCCCACAGCCAGTGCGGTTGCGGGGCGATGTTGGTCCCGATGCAGGAAATCAGCCAGTCGTTGCGGGTTTCGCCAAAGGTGCCGCTTTCGGCATGGGTGCCCCGGAAGGCCGTCCAGAGCTGCGCCTCAATCATTTTGAGCGGTCCCCAGCGTTCGAGCAGTTCATCCCGGATGGTGTTCAGGCTCTGCGTATCGTTGTACGGGAACACAATATCGGTGTACCAGTCATCACCCAGCGCCGCGACGACTGCCGCAATATCCGGCGTACCGGTGCCGCCGGTGAAAGCGGTCATGGCCACCGCAACGCCTGCCGGTGTCTGCTCGCCGGTGTAGTAGTTGAGACGGACGTCCATCGCATTGCCGGTCACGCCTTTCCAATTGGTGGTCAGGGTGACGGCAGTGGTGGAGTCCGCTTTCAGTGCAGCAGTAACCTGCGTGTCAGGCAGCTTGTTGACGGCGGTGACGACAGCCGCAGCGATGGTGTCCGCTGTCGCGTCGGCGCTGACACCGACCTGCACTGAGATACCGTTCACCAGCAGGGCCAGCGTACCTGCCGCGGTGGCCGGGCCGGTGATGGTCAGCTCTGCTTTTGCGGCAGCACCGGCAGCGATATCAGCCAGGCCCATCGCCCACACTTCGGTATAGCTGTTGGCCTTACGCAGGGTCTTGAGCATCCCGGCGAGCATGGAGCCTTTACCGTAGAGCTGGTCAGCGGTGCCGTCGCTGGTGATGCGGTTTTGCGTCAGAACGGCAGCGGTGCCGGTCGCACTTTGCTGGCCGATGACGATAATTTTGCGCGACTGTGCCGGGGCACTGTCGAGCGCCTGAGAATTGTCGATATCGATGTACACCAGCGGGACGCGGACATCAGCAGGAATATCACCCAGTGCAGACATATCACTTCTCCTTTGCGGTTCGGGCCTGGCGGACTTCCGCCGGTTCGGTTACGGATTCAGCCTGGATATCGGTGATAACAACATCACCTTCAGCTTCTCGGCGATGCCACCATGCACTCATGAGGAGCGTTTCCCCTTCAGGACTGAGGCGCTGGCCATCAGCTTTTCGCACCTGCAGCCCCGCGCGGGCGGGCTTGATATGTTTCTTCATCGTTACGGCTCTCTTACGTTAATAACGTCTTCAATCGGGGTGGTGCCATCGCCGACCTGCAGCGTGGCCCCCAGTCGCAGGAAGTCCGGGAGGGTGGCAAGGTCGATTTCATCATCCAGACGGAACTCCTGTTCCCACGTCACGGCCCACATGGTCAGGCCCAGCTCGTTAAGCCCGCCGGAATAGATATTGTCGGCACTGACGGAGGTGGCCAGACGCTCGGCCTTCATACCGTTAGCGGCTCCGCGCTGGACAATACGGCGCACCAGCTTTCCGACCAGCACCTCGCAGCGGGTATCGCGCGTATATCCCCATGCATCGGTGGCCATGACGTAGGCCGCCCAGGTGACATCGCCGACAGTACCGCCAGCCTGAGCGCGGACATTGCGCACGCGGAGTGCGGCCAGACGGATGCAACCATCACGATCCGTCAGGTAGGTTTTGACCTCTGCCGGGGTGCTGAACTGGCCGATATGGCGCTCGATAACGCTGACGCGGTCAGGTTTGTTTTGCTGAGGTTCGTTCAGCAGCTCCGGCTTCAGCCACGCCACAATGTTCTCAGCGGCGGAGACCGTGGAGCCGGTGGTTAGCAGCGGCGGACGTTCGTTAGTCACGGTAATACCTCTTTCCAGAAGTCGCCGATGACATGCATCAGCTCATCACTGTTTGCGGTGGACAGCCCGAGGTACTCGCGCTGCGGAATATTCATCTGGCGGGTATGGGAGCCCACCGTCTGCCAGACCGGATGCCTGAGCGCCCGGCCAAACGCCTGATGAATGAGACGCTTGTGAGCGCTGACCGGGACGCTACCTGCAAAGCCGTCCTGGTGAACGCCGCTGTAGCTGAGCGGCGAACCCACACGAACGCGGCCACGTTCGACGATGTACTGGATGCTGTCGAGCAGATCGCCATTGCCCTGCAGCAGGCTCTGATTCCCGCTGCGGGTCTTGCGGTAACCCTCGGACCACTCCTCCCAGCGCTCGCCAGCCGGTGAGGTTTTCTCGTCACTGATGCGGCGGCGGGTCTGCGATTCCACGACAGCACCGATACTCTCCAGCAGCTCCTGCTGCAGCGAACTGTCGGAAAGTTTCTCGATGGCCATGCGCATCTGCTGCAGCTTCTCAGCGCCGATAACCTCAACCGAAATCCCCATCACAGCACCCCTTTGAGGTTGTTGCGGGTGAACAGGCGTTTGTTATCGGAGACAACAATCATCCTGCCGTTATCGGTCTCCGGGGCCGGAGTGTCGGTCGGCAGCCCGAGGTCGCGGGTACCGTTCGCCATCTCCTTCAGGGTCTGGACAGCACTGTCGTAGCGCTTCTGAATCAGGTCGGTGATCTGATTGTCACGCTCGGACAGCCAGTAAATGGCGATGGATACGGCCACCCGGTGCAGCGGGCGCGGAACGGTGGTGATGTTCAGCGGCAACTGATAGCGCTTTGACAGAAACGAGTTGATCTCCGCGTCGGCATCCTCGATGGCCGTGGCTATCTTCGTCTCGTCGAGCTGGTTCGTTGCCTTGTCGATGGCCATAGTCCAGACCAGCGACCCGTCCGCAGCCAGCAGGTCATCACGGGTAACGTAAATTCCCATCAGTCTTTCTCCGCCACCTGCAGAACCGGCACTACCGCCACCACCAGATGAGGCTCAGCCTTCAGTCGCTCGGCGGTTTCGTGACTGATGAAGCACTCCACCACCACATCACCCTCCAACGCGTTCGCCTCGTTCTCGCCATCGGGATCGTCGCTGACAAACACATGCACCGGCTCACGCGGCCAGAAGCGGCCACAGCGCCAGAACCCGCGCTCATGTCTGGCGCGAACCTCCAGCACTACAACATCGTCGGTTGCAGGGGACGCGGTGATAAGGTTCTCACTTCCGCCACCGGCGGCCAGACCTTCGGGGGTCAGGTTTGTCTGTAATTCACGCTGTACGGAATTAAGGTGCTCCGCTGAAATGTGAATCGCAGGGGCAGAAATGCTGACGTTGTCCCCGGTCAGGGTAATGACGTCATCAGATGACGGAGGCGCACCAGCATCGCCAGGCTTCAGGCTGACGGGGGACGCACCCACCGCAACGTAATGCCCTGGTAATGTGACTGACCGTTCAGCTCCCGGCAGGTCAGATGCATCAGCCTGTGCCACTTCCGGCGCTGAAACCTTGCCAGCGCGACTTTTAGCGCTTTGCTTACCCGTTGCTTTTTCTTTCGTTCCACTCACTGTTCCATCCTCTTTAAAGGTGGGTTACAGCGGGTTTAACGCCCGCTGTAACGGTTTTAAAACGCAGACTGGCGATTACGCCGGGGTGGTGATAAACGGGCTGTCGACGATTTCCACATCCTTGTAATAGATGTTGGAGTTACCGCCATCGACCAGCATTGCGTCGATGATCTTCTTCGCGGCTGCGCGGTTGTTCGGACCCACGACCAGCGTGGTCGGACGGATCCCCAGCGGCGAACCGGAATCGCGCTTCATGCCCTGCAGCACCTTCACCGCCGCTTCATAGTTGGCGACAGTCAGCGGTGCGCGGGACCCGCAGGCGGTCTGCCAGAACCCAAAACCAACGTTGCAGCGCCCATCCACGCCATACAGGAACTCATTGTTCTTGAAGGTGTGTTCGCTGCTGAGGTCATCCAGTGCCTGGAAGTTAAAGGCGCGGCGCTTCTGGTAAAGGATGGGTTTCAGCACCTGACTTTCATCAATCAGGAACCACGGCTCACCTTTGTCAGTCGCGATATCACCCACAATGTTGCTGTAGGTCCCACCCGCCATTGGATGGTCGGTATCAAAGAAGTTCTGGCCGTCAAAACACAGGGTGGTGAAACCGGCAACCAGCAGCGGAAAGCTCAGCGTGTCAGGGAATTCGGCGACCTGCTGACCGAACGCCTGCGCAATGACGCTGTACTGGCCAATCTGGTCGTCTTCGATGTTTTCACGCTTGACGCGGATCGAGTTTTCCCAGGTCTTGTTGGCGATGGTGTAGCCGTACTGAGACAACTGCGCGAACTGGCGCTCACTGACCCACTCTTTGATGGTCGGTAAGTCCGAAAGCCAGCCGTACGTATTGGACGCGGAGCCGCTCGGCACTTCGGTAGCAATGCGCAGGTACTGCGGAGTCACACCTGCGAGACCTCGGGTGAAAGCTGCGCTCAGGGAGGTCGTGAGCGCGTGCAGGATTTCTGCTGACGGTTGCGGCATTCTTATTGCTCCTGTTTCGGTTTAGCGGCGAGAAACTCTTCCTGGGTAAGACCCATGCTGCGACACATCGCCAGTTCGGTTTCGGTCAGCGTGGTCTGCTGCCCCTTGTTCTCTTTACCTTTGGACGGGTCCTGATTGACCAGCGGCTGCGCAGTTTTCACGAACTCGGCAAACTGCTGACGGCCTTCTTCACTGCGGCAAAGGGCCAGATACATATCGCGGTTAGCGGGCGCGACTTTCCCGGCGGTTACGGCATCGTCAACCAGCGCGGTGGCCGTCTTCTCATCCAGTGTCTTCAGACGATCTTCCGCTGTCTGAGCGCGGTTCAGCGCCAGTTGATAGGTCTCCTGCGGGATGAACTTTGACAGGTCCGGGTTCTGAGCACGGTTCAGCGCGGTCTGTTCGCTGTTCTTGATGGTCTGGATCGCTGATACGGCATCGTCAACCGACGCGGTCTCAGCCAGCCCCAGTGCCGTGGCAATCTGCACAGGTAAAGGCATGGTGTTCTCCGAGTTAAGAGCGGGTAAATACAGGTTGGGTTTGTTGGTCAGGCCAGCGCTGGAAAGATGCGAGACCTGACCGGTAGGGAAATGACGGAAAGCCGGACTGTAATAGCGGTACTTCTTACCGCGAACGAGCGCTTCGCCGTCAGGCGTCCATTCGATATGACCGTCAATGCTGCCGTCGGCGTTGACGCGCATGGCATCAATCCAGGCATAAGCCGGAGCTTCTTCACCTTTAGGCCCAAGCAGCTCGGTGGAGTGTTCGGCATCAAACGGCAACGTCGGGTAACGAAAGGACGTGGCAATAATGGCCTGCGGATTGTCGTTTACCCACGTACGGCCATCCCGGCCAGTGAATGTGCCCGCAGGGATCATCGGCAACCATTCCGGCAGCGGCGTGCTGGCATCCGACAGGTCGGGAAGCTCGAAGCACAGGGCCAGAAATTCGAGTTGTGTTGCAGGCTTTGGCATGGTGCTGTCCGTCGTTAAAGGTAACTGACGGACAGTGTCGGTGATGGGGAAGGAGAAAGTAGATTAACCGCTTTCCCTGCTATCTAAATCCATTCTCAATAAAGAAAGAGTTCTGGAGGTAATCCTTTTTTGCTGCAGCTTCAGCATCTTCAATAGTCTTTACACCATCAATTTTTTTCGAAAGTGCAAAAATCCATGAATTAGCTGTAATTGGATTATCAAACGAACGATGAGAAACATCAAAAGGCTGAGGTTTTTTGTGTACAGTAACCTTCCTTAAGATATGAATGTTAAAAATTAATTCAGGTTGTTCTCCTAAAGACTGCACAATCTCATACTTAAAAGCACTTTCGTTAGGCCTCTGAAATATCAAAGTCGACACTACTCTATAACTATTAACGAACTCCATAGCTTACCCCCGTTCAAACCACGTTCAAAAACGCCGTGGCGCGTTTAAGTATTTTTCAGAGAATCATCGTACCACAAATGCCGGTAAAGTCCCTGAGTGCGTTTGAGACGGATTACCGCCTCGTTTCATTATCACTGTCGAAGGCGCTCTGCTTCGCGGCCAGCTGGCGCTCAAGTTCGGCCTGACGGCGCATGCCGGGGTTATAGTCCCAGCCCGGATCAATTCCCTCCGGCACCAGCTCCTCTTCGCCGGTGCGCTTGTTAACCCACTTCACCCGTTTGATGGGAGGCGCTTCGGTGCGGACCGGGACGGTCTGGCGGATAACGTGGCCGGTTGGCTGGCCGCTGTCATCGAGCTGCTGCACGTTGCGCGGGACGCCATTTTTCTGCAACTGATCGTACTCGTATTTGCTGACCTGACGAACGCCGCATTTACAGCCCCAGCCGTTGGGGCCGATGTGTGTCTGCCAGAACGGGTCGTCAACGGGTAGACAAAGGCCCTCCCATTTCAGGTGCTCGGCACGGTGCTCGCGTGACGGCCCCAGCGTATAGAGCAGATACGGCATCGCACGTTTGGTGCGCTCAATGCGTTCCCATTGCCCGGCGCTGCGGGCTGTGCGCATGTTGGTATCATAAATAGTGCGCAGACGACGATCGCTACCGAGCTGCACCGGCTTTGTCTCACCTGTCAGCGGGTCATCCATCATCTGCTGACCCCACCATCCACGCTTCACCAGCAGCGGCTTCAGTACCTCGCGGAACTCGGCGAACGACTGGCCGCTGGCCATTGCCTCATCAACCAGCGTTTTGACGTCAGAGAGCAGGTCGAGCTGCGTCATCTTCGCCACAGTGAAACCGATGCTGTGCTCCTGCTTCCACACATCACGGTAATCAAAGCCCGGCATCAGCTTTTTGGACTTCAGCCAGGCGAGTGCCTCTTTGGGGATAATATCGGGAGCCTTAGCCATCGTTCGCATCTCCCAGTGTCCGCGCCTTAAAGCTCAGCATCGCCAGCTGCTCGACGAATGCGGCAGGCTCCAGCGTCTTCTGCAGGTCCGGCAGACGCGCCAGAAACTCCTCAAAACTCCCAGCCTCTTTCGCCAGCTGCAGCACCGGACTGGTAAAGGCATCGCCGGTCTGCTCCCAGTCCTTAAGCGCTTCGCTGGCCATCACATCAATTTCATCGTCCTGTGAACGGTTAAGCGCAAGTTGCTCGCGGTTGAGTGCCGGTGCCGGGCTGAAGGCGGAGAAGCTGTTAGAGGGTGATAGTACCGCCGCGCCGTTCTCTGGTTCGGCCAGACCGAACTTGTCCCGAACCTCAGATTCCTGCACCCGCAGACCACGATCAACCAGGGGGATAAGCGCATCGACAAAAGCTTTTAGGTCCTCCGGTTCGCTGATGGTCAGCTTCACTCGCGGGTACTTTTCCTGCGGCCCGTAGTTGAACTGGATAAACGGGCGTACCAGAAACTCATTGAGGGTGTTCTCAAGCTGACGGGCATCCCAGCGGGCAATATCCATGCGCACCCGGTCATGTACGTCGGCCTGAGACCGCGAACTGCCGTCATCGGTGGTCATAGTTTGCCCCAGTACGGCCTTACTGGTCTGGGCGTCGCACCACTCCGCCATTTCTTTAAAGAGAGCACCACCGCCGTTACGGCTGGCCGTCTCCTGCATCTCAAGCTGCATACTCTGGGGGATAGCACACCCGGCATCGGAAGCGATGGAACTGATGGCGTCAATGAGGATCTTAATCTGCTCATCGGAGGCATTGGTCCCGTACTTGCCGACGACGATGGGAATGCCAAACTTCTCGGCGAACGCCCACCAGTCACGGACGGTGAAGGACTTCAGCATATACATCACCGCCACCAGACGGGCCAGACCGTTACGCAGGGGCAGACCGGACTTGAGGCGGGGATAATGGATAACATACTTACCTGGCGTCAGCGGGATACCATCAACCGGCTGCTCATCGGTCAGCAGGCGGAACTGGCGCAGGGTTTCACGGTCAGTTTTGAGGAAACGCGGGTCAACCCATTCGTAGTCGCGGGGTTTCCAGCCGTCACGGGTGTCCCAGAGGATTTCGCAGACACCCACACCCTTGCCGAGCCCGTCAAGCAGGTCAAACAGCAGCTCAGGTATCTGCGGCTGCTCAATCAGATCGCGTACGGCATCAGCCAGCATCACATCATGTTCATCGTCGCTCGCCGCTTCCACTGCCGGAGGAATACCGGCGACGGTCAGCTTGCGGGTACGTAAGACGCTGGAATAGTGCAGGTCACGCTCTTCCATTTCTTCGGCCAGGATAAAGTAATCGCTGGCATTGCCTTCGGTCACATTACGTAACACCCCGGCCAGTCTGGCCGGAGATAAGGTACTCGCCACGCTGATGCCCGGAGAGGGTCGCCTGACGCTGATGCTCCCGGCCCTCGCTTCAGCCTGTTTCATATCCGATTCATTGACAGTGACCGGCTCACCCGTTGAGGGACTCAACAGGCTGCGGATGGCCCCGGTAAGTTTTTTTAACATCAGAGCAGTCCTCGCTGATTTTTAAGACCACGGGTGATACGCAACTGACGATGACTGTCGCTGTTGCGCTGCTGTTGGGGAGTGTTAAGCCGGTGCAGTTCGTACCGCTGGCAGTCCTCTTTACTGGCGAGAAAGGCGAGGAAGATCGCATACGCGCTGTCGCCGTGACGCTTGTGGCCATCGCTGCCGGTGTTTTCCCGGTCGTCAATTCCCGGTACACCGCGCAGAACGACAATCTGCCCGAGGTCGCTGATCACATCCTCGTGCTTTGGCAGTATCAGCTCATCGTCTTCGAACGCTGACTTAAAGCGCGGCATGTTCTCGCGGTAGTGGGCGACGGACGGCATAACCACCTCCACTTCAGCGCCGTACTTCTCCGCTGCCTGCTCCGCCAGATAGTTACCGTTCCCGCGACCATCAAGCTTGATACCGTCGCGGCGCGGTAGTCGATCGCAGATAAAGAACAACGCCTGCTCCTGCTGCTTGTAGGGAACGTTGGCCAGCTCGACCAGGAACGGTACGGTACGGGTGGTGTCATCGTTGACGGTCATCGGCGCAAAAACGGTCAGGTGGCCCGACCGCGCAAAGTCCTCGCCGAGGCAGTGGCGGAGGTTTTGCGGGAGCGTGTTCAGCACAGGCAGAACCTGCTTATCCAGCCATTCCTGCATATCCAGCGCTCGGATAATTTCCGGCATGGCATTGAATCCGGCGGTGCCGGTGAAGCGGAGAACGGGACCGGCCCCCCGCGCAGCACGCTCACGAATGGAACGGGCGAGATAGGTGCCGCCGCCGTTCTTCGGCTCACAGTAGTATTCCTCGCGGGCGTCTTCTTCGGTGGCGGTATCGCTCAGCAGGTTCGCCAGCCACTCCACCTCGGCTTCCGGTGACCACGGCTTTTTCGTCACCTGACAGATACGACGATACAGCCCTTCGCTGATGGCCAGCTCGATATCAATACGATGAACGGAGTACCGTTTTTTGCCCGCGCGGCTGTCAGTGATGATGGTATTGAACAGGTTTTCAATGCCGTTATGGGTGGAGATCAAACGGACCTTAGACCCCCACATGGTGAGCGCCAGCGCCGCTTTCAGCACGGCAGCGAGGTCTTTCTGGAATGCCGCTTCGTCAATGATGACGTTACCCTGCATACCGCGCAGGTTAGAGGGGTTTGACGACAGCGCCTTGATTTTGAAGCCGCTGGCAAAGTTGATGACGTAAACCAGTATGTCCTTGTCGTCATCCTCCAGCGCTTCCTCGCCAATCGCGGAGGCCGCGAGATTGTATGCCTTCGCCCACATGGCGCAGGCGTCGATAAACTCACGTGCCATGTCTTTAGTGGTGCCGACATAGAAGGTGTCAGTTCCTCCGGCTTCCGGTGACATTGACCCGCTGAGCGCAGCCTCGGCGGCTTCCGCCCACGTCAGGCCGGTACGACGGGATTTCTCGGCAATCTTGAGCTGGGACGTGTCCGCAATCCAGCGACGCTGATAAGGCAGCAGCACCTGATCCGCGTCGAATTCTCCCGCCAGAATGGCGCTGGCGGACTGATTACGTAACTGTTCCTGCGCTGACAATGGTCCGGCCATCATGCGATCCCCAGAATCTGGCGACGGATATCAGCGGCGGTTTCCGCAGACAGCCCGGCGCTTTTGGTGATTTTCTCCGCCTGCGCGGCGGCTTCCTCGGCGAAGGCCTGGCGGATCTCTTTCTCACGTTTGTGGCTGGCCATCGCTGCCGCCTCCAGACGCTGAGCAACCAGCGCCAGCTGGCCGAGGGCCTTCGGCTCAACCGGACCTTCTTCTTCAGCTAGTGACATAGACGTTTCGAATGCCAGCGTTTTCACAAACTCCATCAACAATTTGCCGACGTCAGACGTTGGCGCGGAACCCAGCTTCGCGGCCCAGATTTCCGCCATTTCGCGGGAGGCGCGAATTTTGGCCCCGAACTCTTCCATACGGCTGGCGTAGCGGTTCAGGCCCGTGCGACTGAGCTTCATATCCTCCGGCAGGTTGTGGCTGTCGATAAGCTCATTAATCGCTTCGCGGATCTCTTCCTGGGTGTGGCGTTTCTCACGCAGCATCTGATGCAGCTGATCGCGTACACCATCCGGCAGCAGGTCGATTTTGGAGGGGCGACCACGGGTCGGCTTTTGTTCAGTGGACATGCGATGTTTTCTCCCCTGCGGCCATCAACTCATTAACTTCATCAATAGCGTCCATGTAGGTAAAAACATTGCTCCATTCCGGGGCTGCGCCTGTCACCGCTTCGTAAATGGCGCTGAGTGTCTCTTGAGCAGCATCGCGCTCAACAATAAGCTGCGTTTCAGAACGGTCGAGTTGTCCCAGTTCAGCAAGGAGCTTGTCGCATGAACAACAGAGCGATTCCAGTGAGGTTGCTGCTGTTAACAGTGAATGCCACGACAAAGTGAGTTCCTCTGCCGGGCTATGATGAGCAAGCCGTGATAAGCGGCGGAACTGTTCGGCCTGCTCACGGCATGTCATCAGCAATTTCTGCAGGGCTGATTTATCCATAATTACCCCCTCGCGCGGGGCTTTTTCACCCCCGGAACTGTGGCGAGACCGCTGGCGACGTCATCACCGCGACCGGTGATTTCAGCCACATAACAGCCGGAAACATCCGTCAGACTGACCAGACCCTGCTCACGCAGCCACGCCAGATGCGTGCGCACGGTATCACGGGAAACGCGATGGCCATAAGTCTGCAGGCACGTCTGCAGAATCGACTCGTTGGCGCTGTCACCGCATTCGACAAGGGATCGCAGAATAACCAGGCGCTGGTCCTGGTCGAGAATGTCACGCATAGTCACCTCTTATTTTTCCTTCAGCTCGTTTTCCAGAAGCAGATCGCTGACGTGTTTTACCTGGCGAATCGCCGGGCCCAGTTCGCGCAAATCGCCCCGCAGGTTGCTCATTTCCAGCTGCAACTGATGCAGGTCTTTCTGGCTGGGAAGTCCTGCGATGGTGTTTTCGATGCCCTGCAGACGGGTACGCAACAATTCCAGCTCCTCGCGTTTGACGTAGGTTTTGGCCAGCAGGAGCTGGATAACGTTCACGGCGGACATAAACAGCGCCCAGATGATCGCCCAGTTACCCTTAATGATTTCCCAGCCCATGCTTCTCCTTATGTTCTCTGATGGTCTGACAGGTGAAGCAGGTCACTGCGTACGGCAGCGCCCGGAGTCGCTTCGCCGGAATCGCTGCGCCGCAGTCGTTACAGAACCCGTACTCATCCGGCAGCTCTTTAACGCGCTTTAAATGCTGGTTTAAGAGCCGTTCCCGTTCTTCCATTTCAAGGTCGCTGGCGCGATCAAATGCTTTAGTCATTTACCCACCATGACCTTGTGTTTGCTGGATTTGCTGTAGCGAGCGAAACCGTCCAGCGTCCTGAAACCCAGATAACCCAGCGCCGGGGTTGCCAGCATCAGCGCGATATCCCAGTCCGGTTCGGGCATGGTAAACGCATGGCCGAAAGCACCGGCCACCGCGCCAGCCTGCTGACCCAGAGACATGATCATCACGTAGGCAATGCTGCTGTAGAGGGATAAGCGGGCCATCAGCGGGCGGGTCTGACGGACATATTCGTCCGTGGCATTGTCGCCGTTGCGGATGGTTTCCTGCTGTTCATGTTGCGCGGCCTGCTGGTCGGCCATCTGCGCCTTGTCCCGCTCCAGCTGGAACTGCTGCAGCTGTACCTTGAGGGTTTCCAGCTGTACCAGCTGTTCGGGGGGCAACTGTGCCAGCTTCTGCTCCAGAACACGCTGCTGGTCGGCTGGATTGATGGCACCGTTGACGGTCTCGACAATACTGGCCACCGAGTCTGCGGCTCTGGCGGTATCGCTGCCGAACCAGCCACCGACAGTGCGGACCAGTGAGGGGCCCGCCTTGAGCAACACGGAGGCCACGGTGGAAAGGGTTATCGGATCCATTTGAGGGGCTCCTTATGTGAAGCCCATAACCAGAGAAGGAATGCAGTCAGTCCAGCCAGCGGATTAAACAGCAGGATCCACGGGTCTTTTGCATTCGCGGGAGCGACGGCCAGCAACAGGAAACCAGCTCCCCAGATTATCCAGGACAACACACCTGACCACCGGCGAGCAGAATTACCCGGCTGCAGCAGACGGTAAGGCAGATTGCCGAGCCATACGCTCGCCCCAATTAACAGCACCCCGGCGAATGTCAGCCACCAGACAATAAACGCCTGACGGCCAGTGAAGCTGCAGAACAGCAGCGACAATCCCACCAGAATCACCACCGTCCAGCCGGACTGAAATACCCGGAGTAATGCCAGCTTCAGCCAGTCGGTATTCAACGATTTAAACATGATGTTTTTCCTTATATCGCTGGCACTGCCAGACGATGTCTCTTGTATCGACGGAGTCCCAGCCCCTGCGGTAATAACTGGCATGAGTACCGTCACAGCCTGTGTAGTCCTGTGGAACGGGCGGAGGGCCACCGGCAACCCTGTGAAGCACCTCCTGACGGAGACGGTCCCGCCGCCCCGCGCGTAACGACGAATCCCAGCCCTTACCCATGCTCAGCTCCGGGGAACCGATACCTGACCGCCGATGACCTCCTGACAGGCGTTCGCCAGTTCATCGAGACGGTTAAACCAGCCATTGAGGTATTTACCCTGCGAGGAATTGGCTTTGATGATGTCGGCGTAATAGCGGGAACGGCGCAGGAAGCAGCGCAGGAGAAGCCATTCGGCATCAGTTGAGGCTACAGCGGCGCGGGTTTTGGGGCCGATAATGCCGTCAGCGGTGACACCGACGGCATCCTGCAGGAGCTGAATCGCTTTTTTAACGCCGTGCTGTACTGCAGAATCGAACACAAAAAGGGAGATGCCATCAGGCCACTGTGAGCAGTAGGAGGAATACCAGTAATCGCGGAAATAAATTTGCCCGGCCTGTTCTTCGGTCAGGTCCTTAATTCGGGTATCGGGTTTGCCGTCGCCATCGACGTCGGCTTTGCCATCGGCAAGTCCATCGCGCCTGTCGGATATGCCGTATTTGGTTTCGCCGCCTTTGTCGGTCGGGTCATTAACATAACCACCTTCGCGGGCGAGAACGAAAGCGAGCGCGTGAGAAAATGCGGGGGTAAATGATGTTGTCATGCCTGCACCTTTGGGATTAAGTCAATCTGACTTAATCCCAGTTTGCTGCAGGCATAAAAAAAGCCGGATTTACCGGCTTCATTGATGGTTAATAGTAAAAAAGAAATTCTCGGTAACTGTATAGTTCCATAACCGCTACCATAAGAAAAAGCAAAATAAAGCCACGACTTTTATCTGTTTCAACGGGATTTTGTTGAGCAATTGATATCAGTGCCTTCCGGCGAAAAAGGTAAATAAAAAAAGGAATGATAAACATACAAAATAGTCCCCATACAACAGGGGGCATACCTCGCTTGTAGCCTTTGTGTAGTCCTTCAGTTGCAACATAGGTCCCGATTTTATTATTTGCCGCATCAAAAAAAACCCAAAAAACGCATACAACAACAATCACATCAATTAGTAACCCACCGATCATTATTGTCACTCCATATCCAAAGAGTATTGTCTTTTACTTACTTCAAGCCTTCGCATTCGCTTGATAGCTTTATACACCGTTTTGTAGGTCACCTGGTAGCGCTCAACCAGTTCAGGGATGTTATTTCCCTGAAAATCACGCCAGATACGCATATCCCTGATGAGTTGCTCAAGCACCTGACCGCGTGGAAAGTAAACCTGCATCCCACCGATTTTACTGCTGATGGCTGCGACCAGCTCGATAGAATGACGCGGGTCATAGCCAAAGCGTTCAAGTTCCTTACGCAATAACGCATTCAGTTCAGCCAACAACGAGGGGAAACGGGAACTCTCCATCTCATCATCGATATGGTCCAGAATACTGTCGTCCTGCACGTCACCAAAGAGATCGCCACTCATTTTATCCACCTTCTGGCTGCATCAGCGTAAGCGCTGCAGATTGTGTCATAGTCCCGGCTTTCCTCGCCGGTAACCGGATTTTCAGGGAGCCGGACGTGGTGCGCCAACATAGCCTCCCTCATCGACCGGATGTGCCATTGCTTCAGGCTCTCAAGGAAATTCGCTTCGGCATCACCGCGCAACCATTCCAGGCTGGAGACGCCAGCGCCGCCATTACGGATGCGAGTCTGGCGCTGGACAAAACGGTCGAGCGCAATATCGCTACCATCCCGGATAAAACCCTCGTTAAACATCGTTTTCCATATCGCGCGGATTTTCAGGCTCACGTCAGACGGGGCAGACATGCGGCGCTTGGAACGGCGCTGAGGTTTGCTTTTGAACCCCTTAGCCTCCAGCGCCTGAATGACGCTCCGCAGCTCGATGACGGTCATCTCGCGGCAGCTCGACTTACCCGGAACTACCGCCCCCAGCAGGGAGCGGTAAGTGTCATCGTCAAGCGCCAGCTGGCCTTTGGCGATATGGATAATCTGGATTGCGTTTGAGCGGGTCATCATTCAGACCTCCCACTTGATGCCAGCGGCGGCCAGCGATGCCTGTACTTCATCCGCTTTGTAGGCCATTTCGGTGTGATAATCCTCATTGAAGTCTTCGCGAAGCAGCATGCTGTGACGCTGAGGCAGCTTCACGGCGCAGGACTCCATCTCTGCGTTGCGCTGCTGCGCCTTCTCCAGCGCCTCTATCAGCGCCTCTACCGTTTTCAGAGAAAAGCTGGGGAGCGTTACATTAATGGTCTTAATGCGCTCGATGGAAGTATTAGGCCCCCATGCTGGCATCGCCTTACGGGCCGCAATATCAGCTTTAATCTGCTCTAAATTAACCATGAGATTTATCCTCCGCCCGCATACGTTCGGCATACTGCTGCTCGCGCATCATCTTCTGAGCCGCCTGCATCAGCAGACTGACGGCCATACGGGCGCGGGCGGCGGCATAGCGATTGCTGGTTTTGGTGTCGCGATAGAGAGTTTCTGCCAGCCCCATCTGTTCTGTCGCTTCCTCCAGAAGCCCCATAACGGACGGGCCAAAGGGATTGACAGGTTGTGACTCAACACCAACAACCTGAGCCAGACGCGCCATCTTGCGGTTCTTTTCATGGTCAATCATCGGGCCCATCCCGTTATGACGCAGTTGCTCAATCATGATCTCAACGTCCGCCGCTTCTTCGGCCACTTTGCTGCTGTCGGTTTTATGGTTTAGAAAACGACAGCAGGCAGCTGATAATTCGCTGGCCTCTTCGGAAAGAACAAGTACCTGTGATTCAAATCCCCATTTGGCGAATGCAGCCTCAAAAATACCTTTTGCTTTCGGATTCATAATATGCCCTTACTGGATTTCGGCGTGAGCAACCCCACGGCGCTGACGCCGGAAATTAAACAAAGTCAATTAACGAATATTCAGAGTTTGGCTAAATCCAGTGATATCTGTTTATAAGTGCCATCATCCTGACGCTCATATAAACGCAGATACTGGCTGGTTCCGGTGACCTGAATAGCATCGGCCACTGCGTCCATTGCTTCATTCCATTTGGTATCGTCAATATTCAGTGAGCGTAGCCCCAGAACCTGATTGATATCAATCCGGCCCTGTTTGTTGACACGGAAGGCATGATCGACCATTGCCATAATCTTTTCATTAGCCCCGGCAGACCATTCATGAATGCAGTCATCAATCAGCTTTTTCGCTGCCTGAATGCGCTCATCAAAGATGCGATGCTCGCCTACGGCGCGAACCAACTTATAACGGCCATCAAAGCTGGCCAGCGTGACATTGCCCTTAGCTCCGCCATATTCAACACCGTATTCCGCTGCTGAAAGGTCGATAAAATCACCGATTTTCGCCATAGAGCCGAGCTTGAACTCGACCAGCGACTGACGCTGCATACGAGCTGCCTCAACGATGCCGAGCACCACTTCATCGCGGAGCTTATCAAGCGGTTTAATCTGTGATTCAGGAACTAAATGCCCCTGAGAGTTAATCCGGTAACCTTCCGGGATGATATTTAAAGTATTCATAAAACCCTCGCTAAATTAATAACAGCCTGAATAAACGATGTTTGAAACGGCACGGAGGCTTAATTCCATCTTTTCGGCAATAACCGGAATGGTAAGCCCTTCCTTATAAAGTTCGCGACACAGATAGATATCATGATCCTCTGCAGTCTGAACCTGAACCGACAGACCCCAGCGATTCGCCTGGGAGCAGATTGCCTGGCGGCTGCGGTTGAGTTTCTCAGCCATCTCCTGCGCGGTCATTTTTCCGGCATTCTCACAGACAAACTGAATTTCGGACTGGGTCCACTTACGGCGCTTTTGCATAACTACCTCCAGATAACATGACAACCTTCGAGAGTGGCCATCCACACGGAACGGGTCCCGGTGGGGCAGCGTTCAATCAGATGATTAGCCCTGTTCACCAGCTCATTCGGCGGACAGGTGATTTCCAGACACGGGCGGCGCATCCACACCCGCATCTCCGTAACACGACTACCGCGCGCCTGCAGCCATGCCTGCGCAGCGGTGGCCATTCCAACATGCTCAGCAATACGTTCAGTAATCATGCTCTTAACTCTCCTTCGTCAGGTCATAGAAGCTTTTTCCGCCGCAGCGTGGACATACAAGAACGAATACTTTGATGCCCCGATACGACTTGTCCCGGACGCTCAAGCGTTCGCTTTCCTTGTGAACATTCCGGCATCGGGTACATTTCACTGTTTTGCTGCTTTCCATAAGCCGCTACCCCCTTAATAACGTCGAAACATCAACATCCAGATCCAGATCGCGCAGCGCCTTGAGGATGTAGCTCTCGCTGACAGCCTGACCTGCGCCGTGAGCCGTCATCGCCGCCAGCCGCAGTGAGTGGCTGAGGATGCGCAGTGCGCCGGGCTTCTGCGCAATCTTCTGAAGCAGATCACGCTCTTTTTCGCCGTCGATATGCCAGGCATCAGCAATGGCTTCCACATCCGCCTTTTTGGTCTTGTTAATCGCCACGCGTTTGGCAATACGCGAGAACAGGCGGGCGAACTCAACGGTACGATTGCCGCCGGTCATGTTGCTGTAGACGCGGTGGTTACCCATCAGCACCAGCCCGACGCGGGTAGCCTCCTGCAGCAGGCGCAACTCTTCGAGCGTTTCAGCGCCAAGGTGGTCAGCTTCATCAATGATGACGAGGCCCTGAGTGCCATCAAGACGGCGGCGGAGTGCGCGGGCCAGCGGACCTTTGCGGCGCGGCGCATCATTCATCCCCAGCTCATAGGCCAGCTCGGTCAGGCACTCCAGCACGCTCGCACATGATGGGGTGATCGTTATCATCCAGACGTTGTCGTTACTGCGACGGTATTCCCGCGCGGCCTCGGACTTCCCGACGCCAGGGTTACCGCAGACCACGCCGATGCACTCCGTCAGGTGGGCATAGCGGAAAGCTGTCCAGATTTGTTTAACTGTTGGGGTCTCAATAAAGCGCGGTGGCGCTGGCAACTCGGCGGCAGAATGCTGTTTATTGACCCAGCGCTGCAGCGCTTTCTCGACGCGAGCGTTATCACCGGCATATTTATTGTTCATGAAGCCACTAACCACACCGGTTGATAAGCCGGTTTCACGGGCAACCTGAGCAAAAGTAAAGCGGTTACCATCGACAAGGTTGCGCAGAACCTCGCGAATATCGGAAATATTCACCTCTGACATAATTTTCTCCATTATTTGAAGGGTATTTAAACGGCCTTAAATAGCGTTTTTACGTTTATTTGATTCCAGCATATCCAGCGAGTTATTCAGATACTCATCCTCGCTGTATTCTTCTTCCTCCATTTCTGCCAGCGCTACAGGCGCAGCACCACGAGTGGGGCGATAGACGTTGCCATGCAGCCATTCCTGCTCTGTCGGAGCTGGCAGGGTGTGGACGTTCTCGGCCTCGGCCAGGCGGACTTTCTCCTCGCCGCGCTGACGCATCCCTTTGATACGTTGCTGGCGCTGGTGATATTCGGCAGTAACCGGGAATGCCTGCTGTTTATTGCCATCCCAGACAGCTTCGCAAATAAATGAACCATCCGGGCGACGAATAACAACCTTTGTTGCGTCGTGAATATCGTAATTAACGAGCACTTTATTACCGTGCTCGTTATTCAGCTCAGCGGAGTAATACAGGTTATTGAATAAACGGACCTCACAGCGGTTGACGGTACGCTCTATCTGCGGCATGAACATTTCGCGTAGTTCCAGCTCCGACAGCCACTCAATTTCTGTCGCTTCTTTCTCCAGCTTATAGCGGCGGAACTGCGCCGGAGTGAAGTGCTCACCATCACCACGAAGCGGCAGAGACTCATGCGGGCGGTTGTTGTACCACTCAACACCGGCCTCGATGTGTTCAATGAGAGATTCCCATGAGGGCAGATCGCGCAGGGTCTGCTGTTGTTTTGCAGTCAGCTCTTTCCCTTTGTTCGCTGCATTCGTCGCGGACTGCAGCGCTTTTGTCATGCGACGAACGGTGCTGCGGTCTGCGCCGGTGCCGTAATAGGTGGCGAACTGGCGTGAAATACGCATGGCCAGCGAACGGTTAAGGCGTTCGATAATACCGCGACCCTGCGGGTTTTCCGGGATACCCAGACGGTGATCAATACCGAGGCGGGGAAGAATACCTGTCAGCTCAGCATCGAAGGTATTGTTGGTCTCGCCGCCACCGTTATCGGAATAGTACAGGAACGGTTTGCCGTGGTTTTTAATGCCGTGGCGCAGGGCGTCGGCAACAGCTATCACACTTTCAGACAGCGCCAGACTCCAGCCGACAATATAGCGGCAACTACCATCCAGGATAAACGTCACCTCCGGCGAAAACGGGTTGCCGTGGTCAGGGTGGGCAACCTTCATCTTCATGCCGTGGCCGTCACCAATCCAGACGTAATTAACCGGTAATGACTCCCAGTCACGACGGACAAAGCCCTCATACTGACGGAACTCGCTACCAGTGATGCGGCCTTTCTGCTTAACAACAACGGGTAATTTATTCATGGCATAGCACACCTGATCGTAAGAAGGGATGGCTGCGGCCATCATCGAATCATCCTGGTAACGCTCAGCCCATTCAGCTGCAAAATCATCGTAAGCCTCCTGAATACCGCGACCGTCAGGGCGACGATAAAAACTCAGGAATTCGGGCAACCATCTGATTTCTTCAGGCTTAACGACCTGACGTTTACCCGGAGCCAGTAAAAGAAGACGTTCTGCGGCGGAGCGGGTCTTGTTAAAATCCGCCACCCAGCGCTTGAGTGATATTTCACTCAGCGACCGTGACGCGCCTTTTTTGGCGTTCGCCATTGAGACCGCTGCACTCAACCGCTCAGGCAGTTCGCCATTTTGTGCCTGACGTACGATCTCGCGGATAGCTTTTGCCCGGCTGTATCCCGGCAGTTCACCAAGGCGCAGCACTTCAACGACCAGCGCCATACGTGCATCAGCAGTCTGGCGCTGTGCATTTGTCAGACCGTTGAGCTTCTTCTCCATCAGAGCAGGACATTTGCGGTATACCGCGATTTTGCTTTCCTCGGTACCTTTGGCTCGCGGAGTCAGCGACGAACCAACCGGGGCTGCAGGCAGTTCTTTCGGTGAACCGTTCATCAGTTCTTTTATCTGGCGAGCACGGAGTGCCTGCTGCGCCACTTCTGGAAGGCAATCAATATGGAATTCAAAAGCCTTGCTACCGGCACGTTTACGGACGAGGCTTGAATTACCCTCAGCAAACTTGTTCAGTTTGATACGGATGTTATGCTCGCGACCCGGAAGACCAGGTAAATTCACGCACTCCCGCGCAGTTAACCAGAGAGACATTCCATTTCCTCCGTCAGTCGTTCAGTTCTTTGTCAGAAACATAACGGCTAGGCCAGATAGTCTCTGGCGTAACTCCGATTTTTTGTGCGATCACTTCCTGATAACGAACGCATTTACGATAAAAGGCATTTCGAACAGCACCGCTTTTCAGTCCGAGTTCTTTCTCAATGTCCTGTAAATCAAAACCTTTTTTGTCCAGTGCTGCGATGATCGCCTTGCTGGACCAGTCCTGTCCTGGCTCGATGAATACTTTGGTCAGATCTTGCTTCAACAGCTGCATCATGTGATCCTCTCTGGTTTATCTGATTCGATAATTAAAAACGGTTATCGGATTCATTAAAGACTACTCGAACAATAATCCGAAATCAATAAATTTGATCGGATTTTTAGTCGAGGTTTTATGGCAATAACTTCAAATAAATAAAAAGGTATACATCAATGACTTACACAGAAAAAACCGAAGCTAGTGCAAAAAATCGAGATCGGATTTTTATGTCGAGTGGAATAAACTGTTTTGGGGCACGATTAAAAAAGGCCATGAATGGCATGAGCAACAGTGAGCTAGGCAGGAAGAGTGGTATGTCGGAAACAACCATAAGAAAGTACCTTCGTGGTGACATTTACCCTGGTATTGATAGTGCCGCGCTTGTTGCCGAGGCATGCGGTGTATCACTTGTATGGTTGATTTGCGGTATCGAACAAAAGGACGAGGAAGGTAATGTTGAGACGAAGGCTCATACTGATTCAATTTTAGAGGCCATTATAAAACGGTTGCCAGAAGAGCAAGGTCAGCAGCTAGCGGATGCCATCATAATTCATGGAGTGGCAGGCATCATTTCTGCAATCAATAGCGCCGATGACGTTAGTGACTTCTTGAAGTTGCCTGAAAGCGAAAGAGAGCGGATTCTCAGACTTTATAACCAGGTAAAAGGGGGCGATGTTGAAACTGGTGGGATCATAACTACACCATCCCCATCAAAAAATGACAAAAAGGCCGGATAGGGACGTCTGGCAGAGTCAATAGTTAGCAAAGCAAAAGAGATTGTTTCTTTTAGAGAATGAGTTCCTTTAGATGGCTGCTTTAGAAAATCATTCTATGACAAATGGTTATGCTATTATCAGCCGCAAAGAAACATCAAAATGATAAGAACGATGATGTTCTTTTGAGGGAGCGCTAAAGAAACCATTGAGCAGCGAACCGCACTAACGTCTAAAAGGCATTAGCAGCCCGTTTGAACGCTATCAGAAGTGACTTAACACTAATAAAGCACCAGTATCAAATTTAATCCAAAACCAGCCATCTTCCCTTGAGTTGGTATCAAATGCCAAAACTAGGCATTCCAGCAATCCCGCGGGTTCCCGCTTGATCCCATCTCTTCCCGGTAATATCAAATGATTTCCCTCGTAACATTCAGCCATTTCATTATCGGGGAGGATATTCTCGTCTAAGCGGGGGCAAATAAACAGCAAAAAAAATATTAATTACAAAGAGTTAATATTTAGTTGTTTAACAACGTCGTTCAGAGCGCAGGGCGTCACTAAGGACAGCGCCGCAAGAGGTCTGCAGGATGAAGAAGAGATAACACCGGGCGATTCTGTTTGCCGACGTCTGGCTACGTTTAATCAGCGGCTCTTTTCGTGACGAACCGTGTGACGGTTTCGCCAGCGACACACAACAAACCATCGCTGCATCGCGCTATTGGCCTTCCCGTCGTCCACGCAACTTGATACTGTATGCAAATACAGTAAAAATAGCGCCAACAATTAACGCTGAGAGATGAAATATGTTTGTGGAACTGATTTATGACAAGCGGAACTTTGAGGGCCTTCCCGGGGCGAAAGAGACGATTGCAGCTGAACTATCGAAGCGAATTCACCGTATCTTTCCCGATGCTGATGTACGTGTAAAGCCGATGATGACGCTACCGGCAATTAACACCGATGCCAGCAAGCACGAAAAAGAACAAATCAGCCGTGCTGTGCAGGAAATGTTTGAAGAGGCTGATATGTGGATGGTCGAGGAGTGACGGAGAGAGAAAATGTCATTGTCCCCAGGGGGTGAATCTACCGGCCTGCGGACAAGATTTTACCCATACCGCCGACATGCATGAGCGATGTTGAGGTACAAAAAGTGGACAAAAAACCGGGCCTCAGGCCCGGTTCTGTTTCCGACACACGGTTAGCCTATGCACTCAGTCCGCGGTTTTCCAGCATCGGCTCAATCTTCGGATCGTGCCCGCGCCACTGGCGATAAAGTTCTGCTAAATCAGTGCTGTTACCGCGGGACAAAATCGCCTCGCGGAAGCGCTGGCCGTTTTCGCGGGTTAACCCGCCCTGCTCAACGAACCACTGATAGCCGTCATCGGCCAGCATCTGCGTCCACAGGTAGGCGTAATAACCTGCGGCATAGCCGCCGCCGAAGATATGCGAGAAGTAGCTGCTACGGTAGCGCGGCGGTACCGCGGCGAGGTCCATCTGCTCCTGACGCAACGCCAGCGCTTCAAAGCTATCGACATCGCGCGGAATATCTGCCGACGAGAGGCTATGCCAGTGCATATCCAACAGCGCCGCCGCCAGCAGCTCGCTCATGTCATAGCCCTTATTAAACTTCGCCGCGCGCAGCATCCGCTCACGCAGCGTATCCGGCATCGCTTCCCCGGTCTGATAATGGCGCGCATAGTGGGCGAACACCTGAGACTGACTGGCCCAGTGCTCAAAGATCTGCGACGGAAACTCAACAAAATCGCGCGGCGTATTGGTCCCCGACAGACTGGCGTAACGCTGACTGGCAAACAGCCCGTGCAGCGCGTGACCAAATTCATGGAATAAGGTGATGACCTCATCCCAGGAGAGCAGCGCGCTGTGGCCGGCCTTCGGTTTCTGGTAGTTGCAGACGTTGTAAATCACCGGATGCCGGGCGAGCAGCGTGGATTGTTCAACGAAGACATCCATCCACGCCCCGCCGCTTTTCGAATCCCGCGAGAAGTAGTCGCCGTAAAACAGCGCCAGACCTTCCCCGTTGGCGTCAAAAATTTCCCATACCCGGACGTCCGGATGATAAACCGGAATATCAAACCGTTCGACAAAGCGCAGACCAAACAACTGCGACGCCGTCCAGAACACGCCATCCTCTAAAACGCGGTCGAGGGAGAAGTAGGGTTTTAACTGGGCTTCATCGATGGCGAATGTCGCCCGGCGCACCTGTTCGCCGTAGTACAACCAGTCCCAGGCTTCAGCCTTAAAACCGCCGCCCTCACCATCAATCACCCGTTGGATATCCGCCAGCTCCCGTTCCGCTCTTGCCCGGGCGGCCGGGGCTATCCGACGCATGAACGCAAATGCCGCCTCGGGCGTTGCCGCCATTTGGTCGGCCATCGACCAGCTGGCGTAATCCGCCACGCCCAGCAGTTCCGCTTTCCGGGCGCGAATCTCCGCCAGGCGAAGCACCAGCTCGCGGGTATCATTCGCATCGCCCTTCTGATTGCGTTTCCAGCCGGCAGCAAACAGATTTTCACGCGTCTGGCGGCAGCGTAAAGCGAGTAACGCCGGTTGCTGGGTGGTGTTCAGCAAAGGCAGCAGCCAGCGATCGCTCAGCCCTTTTTCCCGCGCGGCATCTGCGGCTTCAGCAATCTCTTCATCGCTGAGTCCGGCTAACTGCTCCGGGTCGTCAACCACCAGACCGCCGGATTTAACCGCCGCCAGCAGCCGCTGCTGAAACTGACTCTGCAAAGCCGCAGCCTGGGTATTCAAAGCCCGCAGCTCCGTTTTTTGCGCATCGGCCAGGGTCGCACCGGCCAGCGTAAAACGCTGCCAGGTGATCTCCAGCAGCCTGCGGGACTCGCTATCTGGCGGCAAGGTGTCACGCTGCTGCCATACCTGCTTCACGCGCTCGAATAGCGCCGCGTTAAGCCAGATATCATTTCCCAGATCCGCCAGCTCAGCAGAAAATTGCTCATCAAGCGCCTGGATCGTCGGGTTGGTATGCGCCCCGGCCATGGCAAAAAATACCCGGGTAACGCGCGCCAGCAGTTGCCCGCTCTGCTCGAGCGCGACCAGCGTGTTGGCAAAGTCCGCCGGCGCCGGATTATTTACTATCGCGGCAATCTCTTCCCGCTGACGGCGAACGCCTTCATCAAAGGCCGGTCGGTAATGGGTATCGTCAATCAGATCAAACTGGGGTGCCTGATAAGGCAACAGACTGACGCGCAAAAAGGGGTTATTGTCGGCCATCATCGTCTCCTGGACTCGGTAATCCAGTAAGATTAGGCAACTCATTGATTGACCGCAATGATTTCCGCCTGCTGGCGAGTGGCGCTACCCGAATGCGGTCATAACAAAAAAAAGAAAACGCCGGCCACCAGCAGCGCGCCCGTTACGCCAAGAATATCGATTGCCGTGCTGATTATGGTGGCGTGCGTCGGAATGCTCTCTTCTTCTTCCCATTCGTTCATCGGAACCCTCCTCAGGCAAAAAAGCGCCGCCGCAAAGGGCCGGCGCGACAAGGATTTAGGTGTCAATCCTGTGCTCTTCTGTCGTGTGGCGGCAGAATAACAATCCCCATAATGTCGTCGATGATCAATTCATGCCATGAATGCTTTCTTGTTTATTTTTCCACAAGGTTCGCATAACTGACCAGCCGGCCACCTCTTTTTCCGTTAGCCAACAGCGCCGGTTCGCCCACTCTTGCCACAGCGATGTTTATCCCGGCGGAAAGGCGCTCATCCGCGCTCGCCGTCGCAATTACCTGTTTTGGAAACGTATTGCTTGTTCCACGGATGTAGACTCTCTTTTCTTTTGTAGCTACAGTGCTGGTAACGAGCGGTTATCGTCATTGTTTAATCTTTTTCTCCGGATTGGGTCCTTTGGCGCGCAGCAATACGCCGGCGAACCGTTTTTACGCAAAATATTAAGCAAGACGGTATGGAAAGCCCCGACATAAGACGGCTGGGGCATGATGAGAACATTGACAGGAGCGATAATGATTATTCTGATTACCGGGGCAACAGCAGGTTTTGGTGAAAGCATGACTCGCCGTTTTATCGCTAATGGTCACAAGGTGATCGCCACCGGGCGTCGCGAAGAGCGCCTGAAAACGTTGCAGGATGAGCTGGGCGCGAATCTCTACATCGCGCAGCTGGATGTCCGCAACCGTGCCGCGATTGAAGAGATGATTGCCGGACTACCGGCCGAGTGGCAGGCCATCGATGTGCTGGTCAATAACGCCGGTCTGGCGCTGGGCCTTGAGCCGGCGCACAAAGCCAGCGTCGAAGACTGGGAAGACATGATCGACACCAACAACAAAGGGCTGGTCTATATGACCCGTGCCGTGCTGCCGGGTATGGTTGAGCGTAACCGCGGTCATATTATTAATATCGGTTCCACCGCCGGCAGCTGGCCTTATTCCGGCGGCAACGTCTACGGCGCGACCAAAGCCTTTGTGCGTCAGTTCAGCCTGAACCTGCGTACCGATCTGCACGGTACAGCCATTCGAGTGACCGATGTAGAGCCTGGCCTGGTCGGCGGTACTGAGTTCTCTAACGTCCGTTTTAAAGGCGACGATGCTAAAGCGAGTAAAGCCTACGAGAATACCCAGGCATTAACAGCGGAAGATGTGACCGAAGCGGTATGGTGGGTCGCCACCCTGCCCGCGCATGTCAATATCAACACGCTGGAAATGATGCCGGTCAGCCAAAGCTTTGCCGGCCTGAGCGTCCATCGCGCGGGCTAAAACCGGCAGCCCGGTCGCTTTGCGGCCGGGTATGGGCGAATGGACAAATAACGCGTAAAATAGCGCATATCCCCCAATAAAAGTAACCATCAATGGCCGCAGAATTGCAACTTAATCCGACACAGCCTGTAAACCAGCAAATTTATCGTATCCTTCGCCATGATATCGTTCATTGTTTGATCCCGCCGGGTACCCCGCTGTCTGAGAAAGAAGTGTCTGTGCGTTTTAGCGTTTCCCGCCAACCGGTGCGTGAGGCTTTTATCAAACTGGCTGAGAATGGTCTTATTCAAATTCGCCCGCAGCGCGGCAGCTATGTCAATAAGATCTCACTGTCTCAGGTGCGCAACGGATGTTTCGTTCGCCAGGCTATCGAATGCGCCGTGGTGCGCCGTGCCGCCGGAATGATCACCGCTGAACAAATCTATCAGCTTGAGCAAAATCTTAACCAGCAGCGTATTGCGGTTGAGCGTCAGCAGTTAAATGATTTTTTTCAGCTGGATGATGAATTTCACCAAAAACTGTCGCTGATTGCCGACTGTCAGTTGGCGTGGGATACCGTCGAGAATATTAAAGCGACAATTGACCGGGTCCGCTACATGAGCCTCGATCACATTACCTCGCCGGAGATGCTGTTGCGCCAACACCATCAAATTTTTCAGGCTCTGGAAAATCGTGATGCGGAAGCGGTCGGGACCGCGATGAATATTCACCTGCATGAAATCAGTGAATCGGTATTATTAATTCGTCAGGAAAACCGCGACTGGTTTAGTGAAGAGTAAATGATTTCGGCGGCAGCCAAATAAACAGCAACGCTGCCGCCCTGATGGCTAAATACGCTAGCGGACAACCAGCACCGGTATTTTTGCGTAGCGCAGAATTGATTCAGCGTTCGAGCCGAGAAGATGCGTGGATAGGCCCGGTGTGCGTGAACCAACAACAATCACGTCAAACTCGTCGGCATTGCCGATAGCCAGTATTTCATCGCGGACATTGCCAAATACTACCCGGGTATGAATCCGCTCAGCCGGAATCGAGAACAGACGGGACAGCGTCTGCATTTTCTTTTCTGACTCTGCTTTCATAAAGGTTTCGAATTTCTGAATATCCGCAGCGAAGCCGCGTAAAACGGAACGACTGCTGTTTGGCAATACGTTTAATAACGTAATTTCGCCCTCTTCAGCCGACGCCAGGAACTCAGCATGACGAACCGCTTTATCACTCAAATCCATTTCAAATACATCGACCGGCAAGAGAATTTTCTTGTACATATGCGGCTCCTTTTTCCGAAGTACTTAATTTCACTGCGCACATCATGACATATTTATTTTCAGTCCCACACAACTAATAACCCTGTAATCTGGCATATTCATTAAAATAAACATCAATTATATATAGTTAGCTCTGGATAGCTAAAGTTATGTATATTCAATGTTCTCGATCAATATTTGTATAAAAGCCACAATAAATATTTTTACCGCCGAAGAAAACGCCCTGCCAGGATGTTAACGAACGTGATTGCAAAAATTAAGACACCCGGATGGGTGTCTTAATATTGTTCCACAAGGTCGAGCGGGACGGGTGCCGCTAGTGAGTCTGGGCCCAGGCCGCAACGGTCGCCTTCGCGCCCCGCGCTTTCAACGACAGCCAGGCGCTCGTTACGGCATCGACAAAACGACCGTTCTGCGGCAAATCGCGGCCAAAGATGGCTTCGATACCCAGCAACGCTTTCACTCGTTCCGGCCCCCCAGCGCTGTTCTGGACCGCCTGCTGAATCACCGGCAGCAGCGGATCGCAGATCTCAATCGCCTGTCCCTGCTCATCAACGCCGCCGACATAGCACATCCAGCCCGCGATCCCCATCGCCAGCAGGCTGAAGTCGGTACGCTGCGCGAGATGCCAGCGCACGGAATCCAGCATCCGCTGCGGCAGTTTCTGGCTGCCGTCCATCGCAATCTGCCAGGTGCGGTGCTTCAGTGCCGGGTTGCTGTAACGGTCGATGAGAAGCCCGGCGTAACGTTCCAGATCAACGCCCTGGACTTTCAACGTCGGCGCCTGTTCGCTGAGCATTAAGCTGCGCGCCGCACGGCGGTAATTCTGATCCTGCATACAGTCATTGATATGCTGATAGCCGGCCAGATATCCCAGATAGGCGAGGAAAGAGTGGCTGCCGTTGAGCATACGCAGTTTCATCTCTTCAAAAGGTACGACGTCAGCGACCAGTTCGGCCCCCGCGAGTTCCCACGCCGGGCGACCCGCCACAAAGTTGTCTTCAATGACCCACTGACGGAACGGCTCACAGGCAACGCCCGCCGGATCGCGCACGCCGGTCAACTGCTCAATTTTATCCAGCGTGTCGGCCGTCACCGCCGGCACAATGCGATCAACCATCGTCGACGGGAAGGTCACCTGTTGCGCAATCCAGTCGGCGAGATCGCCGTCAATTGCGCGCGCCAGGGCACAAACCACATTGCGCGTGACATGACCGTTCTCCGGCATATTATCGCAGGACATCACGCTGAATGCCGGCAAGCCTGCAGCTTTGCGCCGCGCCAGGGCTTCAACGATAACGCCCGGCGCAGATTTCGGCTGGTGCGGATTCAGAATATCCGCCGCGATCAGCGGATGCTCCAGCTGTATCTCGCCGGTGGACGGCGAGTGGCAATAGCCTTTTTCGGTAATCGTCAGGGATACAATGGCCACCTGAGGCTCACACATCTTCGCCAGCACACTCTCAAGGCCATCGACCTCTGCATGCATGGCTTGTTTAACCACGCCGACCACGCGGGCCGTCCAGGCATCCGCCGACATTTCGGCAACGGTATACAGGAGATCCTGTTTCTGCAGATCGGCAATCTGCTGCTCGCCGCCAATCAGGTTAACTTCGGTGTAGCCCCAATCGCTGCCCTGTTCTGCCGCCAGAATATCGGCATAGACCGCCTGGTGCGCGCGATGGAATGCGCCAAAACCGAGATGGACAATGCGCGAAACCAGTTTGCTGCGATCGTAGGAAGGAAGCGTTGCCTTGGCTGTTAAAAGCGTGTTTTCCATGGTGACTCTCATTTTTATGATTACTAATCAACCATTCTCGAGGAGAATGCCTCTGTGAGGTAAACCATCTCATGCAATTGGTATGACATCTTTGATTTCCATCAACTACCATACAAGAAGATTTTGCCATTCACAGTCTGTTTCACTACGGGTGAATAGAGGAAATAAAAAGCCGGGTTCCGCACCCGGCCAGTTTGCACGTCGGTCTGTCAACGGTTCAGGTTAACTGACCGCTTCTCACCTCGCGATGTTGAGGAACGGCGTCTGCCGCATCGTCCAGCAAGCTGAGATCGCGGTCCCGCACTTCTGGCATAAGGAGAGCGGAGAGCAAGCCAATAGACGAGTAGCAGATAAGCATGGCAACGATCGGCCACCATGACTCCGTCATATTACAGAAAATACCGGCCAGTACCGGACCAAAGCCTACGGCAACTAAACCACCGGTTTCTTTTGAAATCGCCATTCGCGTAAAGCGGTTACGCGAACCGAAAATTTCCGCCATGGTGATATTTTCAAGCGCAAACAGACCCAGCACAGCAATATTATGGATGACAATCAACGACGCCATAATTGCGCCGACGCTGTAGCTCTTATCAACAATGATCGAGACCATCGGATAGGCCAGTATAATGGCGGTGATATTCACGATAATATAAGGGACACGGCGACCGATTTTATCGGATAACCACCCGAGGAGAGGGATGGTGATAAAACCGATGCCGGAACTAATCATTAAAGCATCGGTTGGAATAGCTTTATCAAATAATAAGGTCTGTACCAAATAGCCGGCCAGGAACGTCTGCAATAAACCTGAATTACCCGCCTGCCCGAAACGTAACCCGGTTGCCAGCCAGAAGGATTTACTTTTCAGCATCGCGCCAAAAGTAGTCTCCCGATCCGCCGCGCCGGTTTGCAGCTCGCTTCCCTCGTTGACCTGTTCAAATACCGGACTTTCTTTAAGGTTCAGCCGCAGCCAGATAGCGAATATCATCACCACGGCGCTGGCAAGGAACGGGATTCGCCATCCCCATGCCACCAGCTCCTCCCGGTCAAGCAGGAAAAACATTATCGCCCAGATAGCTGTTGCGCTCAGCGTGCCGCAGTTGGTCCCCATTGCGACCAGCGACGAAATGATGCCGCGTTTCCCCTTCGGCGCATATTCGGCCAGCATGGTACCTGCTCCGGAGATTTCAGCCCCGGCGCCCAGCCCCTGGACAATACGTAAAGTCACCAGTAACACTGGCGCAAAAATGCCAACCTGCGCATAGGTAGGCAACACCCCAATCAGGGTGGTACAAATGCCCATCATCGTAATAGTGATAAAGAGAACGCGTTTACGTCCGATTTTGTCACCCATCCGGCCAAAGATAAAAGCACCGACTATTCGCGCAATATATCCCGCGCCATAGGTCCCCATCGCCAGAATAAGCGCCATTGCGGCTGATTGCTCAGGAAAAAAGATTTCATGAAAAACCAGCGCAGCCCCTAAAGAATAGAGTTGAAAGTCCATAATTTAGCGGGCTATTTTCACTAACCGTGTAATATCCCGTTATAACCGGGGATTTTTCAACGTTTTGTGGTGCACCAAATCACTAACCGGGCATAAGCATTGCGGAACCATGTCAATTTTATGCCCCATCCATGCCCCATTACCTGGCTCACACCGGAGAACGATCCTCTCTCACATCGATAATGGTAAGCGTCACTACCCCGAGAACATGCCCAGCCTCTCCTCCTACCTGTTAAATTTATCTCGATAACCTACGATTTTTCTTAGAAAATGGTCATTGTGCAAAGTCGCACACAGCAATAATGTTATGCAGCATTTACCCCAGAGAGTGCCTGCTCCTGGGGATTTTTTTAAACAGGGTTCTCATCCTGCATCAGATCGATGATTGTATGCGTCACTACGCCGCAAACCTCAACGTCGTCGAGAGCCTCTCCCTCGATCGCCTCCCCGTCAGCCGTTATAAGCGCCCTTCCCATCAGCTTTGCAAACTCAGCGCGCCCGTCATATCGAACAAGCACCGTATCTCCCTGCTGCGGCCGCCGAGACACGTCAATGACCGCATATCCGTCACTGGTTTCAACTACAAGCGTATTGGCACCAAGGTTGCACAGACTGGTAATGCTGATCCTGCGCTCGATATAGTCAGTGGCTGGAGACGGGAAGCCCATATCACAGTCCTCCGTTCGGGTTGAATAACTGGAACGTGCGGTCATCACCCTCCTGTGTTGAAACATCCCGGAACGTCGTCACGTAACCTTCTATCCACTGATTGGCCTGCCGTGGCGACCAGTGCCAGTTATACCGCTCCAGCTCCGCCAGGAATCGGCGCGTAGTGATGGTGCGCCTTCCGTTGGGCTCGATAACTATCGCCGCCCGGCAGGCTGCTTCTATTTCGTATCGACGTGGCATGATCTGAACCTCTCAATAATACTGATTTTATATACAGTATTTTTATCGGAAGTTCAGATCAAGAGAGGTTACGACTATCAATACCCCTGACAGGCGTAACATGTTGATGGTGCGGATTATCCGCCGAAAAATATTTATAAATCGTCTTCACCCCCTCCTATCACATAGGCCGCCGATCCAATGTTTTAACTGCTCAGACCAGAAATATCTGGAAGCTTTAGGCATCTTCTTGGAAGATAGATGAGCGCAAAGACGCACACAGCAATGATGTTATGTAGTATTTTCCCCTTGAGTGTGCCTGCTCAAGGGGATTTTTTACCGCCGTATTGTACCGGCAAATATTTGAAAATAGTCTTCACCCCCACACCGATCGCATCGGCCACACGCTACTGGACAGGCGGTTAGTCCGGTATGTTTCTCGCGCTACGACTACTTACTTTAACGTCTGGTAATGATCTAGCGGCGAGACGTAAAGCGGCGTTGAAAGCAATTATAGTGACCGGCCGGCGTTGGTACTTCACACGGTTAGAATGACTCTGAAATAAAAAAACATCTTCTGGATAGCGTTCTCTTCTACGAGCAATCATCGCCTCCACTGGAGGGGTTGATTCAACACGTAGCTCCTTCAGGTGACCCTGTTTTCGTATCAGTATCAAGCCACCATCAATATCATCATATCGAATACTCAGCAGCCTTCCAGCGCTTAAACCCGTGTGAAAAATTAACGCCCACAAGTCAGCCCATGTATCTGAGATGGAAACAAGATTGCTGTTAATAGTTAAAAATTGCTCAAAACTTATTGTTTTCTTACCGTTCACGAACAAACCAAACTGTTTTCAAAGCTGAATGAATTGATTAAGCCAAACGTAACATATCAGGAAAAGTAGTGAAATCTTTGTCTTCAAGTCGCCGGGAGGTACTTGTAGATTGTTTTCACGTCCACGCCTGTCACATCAGCCACCTGCTGCCGGGTTGCACCGTTCTCCAGCATTCGTCGCGCCAGTTCGACAACCTCAGGGGTCATCACTCTGCGACGTCCGCCGATACGCCCCTGCTCTCTCGCTGCTGCCAGGCCAGCGCGGGTCCTCTCTACTATCAATTCGCGCTCCATTTCTGCCAGGGCGCTCATGACGTGAAAGAAGAAGCGGCCGGCGGCCGTTGATGTATCTATCGAATCGGTCAGGCTGCGGAAATGTATTCCCCTCTCCTGCAACTCCGACACCAGCGTTATCAAATCGCGCACGCTGCGACCCAGTCGATCCAGTTTCCAGACCACCAGCACATCACCCGGGCGGAGTCGCCGCAGCGCGCGCTTTAATCCCGGGCGCCGGGCATTCTTCCCGCTCGCTGTATCTTCAAAAATCAGCTCACATTCTGAGCGAATCAGTGCGTTTTTCTGTAAATCGAGGTTTTGATCCCCAGTTGAGACCCTGGCATAACCAATCAGCACTGTGTAACTCCCTGAAAATACAGATTGTAAAATGCTGATGTTATTCGCTCAAACCTGGGTTCAAGCGAAGAGGGAATGGGCGATGATATTGTTACACACTCTGACGGCAAAACAGTCCGGGAGCACATCAAATATCTGGAGCGGGAGAAGCTATCGTTTTACGGCTCCACGGCAACAGGGCTACTGAATTTTCTGGCATACGCCGCAGCGTCTGGCCGTGAGTGCATTGTTGATACCGTGGTGAATTTAACTGTTGCTGTTAATTTCGATGCGCAGTTCTCAAATATTCATTTGCGCTGGGAAGCGCCGATTAACAGCGATACGCAGTTATTTAACCTGCATAATCTCGGCCCTAAATCCATTCTCAAAGATATGTGGTTTCAGAACATCACAGCCCCCTGGGTTATTAATCGCTGGGATACGGACGGAAACTGGATAGATAACGCAGAAACCATTGCCAATTCAGTCGTTCAGACGAATGAAGAAGCAGGATATCAACCAACCGCCAGCGATAAAGATGTCTGGCCTTTATTGTCTGACACAGTAAAGAATCAACAGATTTGCGGCGGTCCCATCATTCATACCTCACGGGGTGTCAGTGTGCTGAATCCAAGGGGGAGATATATTGCGATCACCTTCATGGATTGTAATTTCTGTACTGTATCAGAGCCATCGGTTATGGGCGGTAAGCACCAGTACGGCACCATTCTTTTCAATAACACCGGGACAACCGCATGGGGTAAGGGAAATAAAGTTATCGATGGTGAAGTCAGGTACGGTTCAACATCCGGAGTGGTGTATATGCGCCATAAAGGAAAGTCTAATCGTATTTATGGTACTAGTGCCTACCGCTGTGGTGAGTCCGGATTTAAAACGTATCAGAATGAAGTCAATGGCCGCTCAGCTCGTTGCTATGGTGTGAAGTGGGATAACCTCACCGCAGAGCAGTGTTATTACGATGGCTTTGACCTCGCGTCAGATTATGGTGAAGCCGCACAGCGCGTGGATGATTACACGCTGGCGCAATTTGCCTGGAATCTGCTTCCGCTTAAACATGAAGTTACCAATCTGACGGCTATCGGTTGTCACGGGACAGGAGCATGGGGAGACGGTCAGGGCAGTACCTACAGGAACCTTCACATAGAGGATTGTTACAGCTCGGGGACCAACTTTATTGGCGAATATAACATCATTGATGATGTGTTCTCGAAAAACAATAACCGGAAGAACGGTACCGTATCTGACCCGGTCGCCCAGATCAAAGTGCCTGGCAAAAATAACAAGGTCAGCAAAATCACCATTATCGTGGATGATACGGTCATTACCGGCGGGTATGGCTTGTATGCGCCATCATCAATGGCTACTGACATTGATAAAGACTGGTGCACATTGCCGAGCCTGCCATCATTCAGTGAGATGTCGAGTATGTCACTTGGCTCGTATTCATCAACGGAAACGCAGGTATGGATTGACGGGCATCCGCGAGGGGCATTTCTGGCAAATGCCATCGGGCGTCTTTTGTTTGAACTGACGTACGGCACATCAGGAAGTGAGCGTGGAAATGCCGCCCTGCTACCAGTTTTTAATGGGGTTTTCACTAAAGGGCTCAGAGTGAGGGGAGAGAATGGCGGGATGGCTATTATGGGAGTTCCTTCGCAGAGCAACGCCGCCTATCTGGATAACGGTACTGCAATGTTTTACGAATCCGGCGGCGTCCTCAAAATACAGTTCAAAAACGCCGCCGGAACAGTCACAACATACACACTCACACAAGGTTAAGGGGGACTAATGTCTTTAATTGTTGATACAACCTTTAAAGGTATTTCTGTTGAGAGCGCGAAAGTCACCATCGGTGATATTTATATTGCTGACGGACATGCGGTGTTGTCTATAACAGCCAACTGGTCAGCCCCGGGTTCTTCAGAGTTCTTCAGGCAAACAACCTATAACTGCCCGTACGATATCACCGGAGTAGACCCGGTAACTCAGGCCTACACCTGGCTGAAAACACTGGACGAGTTCAGCGGTGCAACTGAATCCTAAAGTTATCCCGCCATTACTGGCGGGAATTTGTTATGCAGAAACTTCCTCAAAGCTTAGCTTGTAAATTTTACCCTGCTCGAATGCAGAATAAGCATCAGGATTTGTCAGGGTTAATGACACGTTTCCCGTTGGATTCCCGTCCTCAAGAACGGGATCGAGATACACATCAAGCCGCGAATTATCAGAAGCCTGGTACAGGTACGAACACATAAATTTTGCAGTAACCATCATTTACCTCATTTAGCTGAAAGCAAAGGCGGCGCCTCTGCCTTTGGTTGTCCAGATTGCAGGGAGCTTGATACGCGCCTGACCTTTCGCACCCCGCAGGACAATTGCTGCCTGAACGTATTCCGCCTGCGTCGGGTGGGCGCTGTCCTGACGGACATATGACATGGCGGATTGCTCACCAACATATTTTGATGTCGTCAGGGGGGTGTTAATGCCGTTATACGTTGCCGACAGCAGTGCAGTCAGGCTTTTAGTTCTTCCGTCTTCGTAACCGTCATAGGCTTTTGCTGCGCCGTAGTAATAATGGAACCGCGTATTCAGCGTCAGGTCTCCCTCAGTGATATTTTCCATCATGACGGAAATCGCCGTATTAATTTCAGCTTCTCGCTCAAGTGCGTAGTAAAGACCTTTATTCCGCAACTCAACCCATGTTGTTGTTGCATCGAAATTAATGATGATATGTCGCAGACCGTCCGCGTCTTCACCGCCATAGACAATTGACGGGTTGCCATTGGTTGAGAAGGTAAATCCGGTTAACGGGTCTGTCAGGTCCTTAACGGAAACACCCTCTGTGCCGCCGAATCGGTAAAGTCCCTTGTTCATTGACTGGCGGTAGTTCACTAGGCAATCCGGGTAAGGCGAGTTCGGGCAGTGGTATATCGCCTTCATATTCTCTGGCGTCGGGTCGGTATAACCCATCAGCGCTACATGCGGCTCAGAAGCTGGGGCGGGCCAGTATACCGGGCTATTCTCGAACGTGACCCGCGTTCCAAGACCGGGGAGTACCTGGCCGGAATGCAGAATTTTACGGCGTGGTGCCCAGACGCCCGGTGAGGTACCGGCGGCTTTAATCGGGGTGTTGCTGAAGGTGATGGCGTTAGCCTGATTGTACCAGGCAACCAGCTGAGCCACCTGAAATACCAGCATACCGTCCCAGCCTTCGATATGCCCACCGTGCGTATGAAAGTCGCACCCGCGCGCCCCGTTGTCAAAATAGAATGCACTCCCGCCAGCGTAGTCAATACTGACCTTATCAATCGTGACGTTAATGCCAGGGGAGTTCCAGTAAACCTGATGTGAAACAGAATCCGCCAGAAGACAGTTTTCCACTCGGATGTTTTCCCCCGCATTCTGCTTTGCCGCCAGCAGGGATGACAGGTTGAAATAGTTTCCGGTTAACTTCAGGTTCCGGTAGGTCAGGAGATAGGTGTCATTCCAGATACAATCCAGACCATACCGGAATGCACGGATCTGGACATCTTCCAGGCATAAGTCCCGCAGATCGAGTACATCATCACCAGCGCGGTCATTACCGACCCGAATACCGGCCGACTGGCTGACCGTAGCGCCCGGCCCGACTAATTGAAATTGCCCCGATTTATTGGCGAACATTTTCACGCCTTGCATGTTTCGCCATACGGTCTGGGACGGCTTCACCCCTTCGATGGTGTTCGTAATGCGAATGGCGACATCGTTAATCGGGTTAAATTTGCAGAAATAATTCCCGTCACACTCAACGGGCGTATATGACGGCATCACGATGGAGGCATTCAGAATAGCGTTATATGTTGAAACGTTGGGGTCATCAAACGAGGTCAGCGCCGGGAGTTTAATTGTCGCCATCTTCATTGCGGAGTCGGCGGCAAATACACGTGCCAGCTCCGCATTCAGAGCGCGATTAAAGGCAGTGCCCAGGTTATCGCCGTACGAACGCAACCCTACGATACGTAAATCAAGGGTATCGTTGAGCAATGCTTTAAAGCGCTGGCCCGCTGCATTGACAATTGTCCTGTAACCATCATCGACAGAGATATGGTCATTGGCATCGTAAACATAAAATACGTTAACAAGCGCCGTGCCCAGCTCTATGTCCCAGAATTTTACTTTTACTTTCTGCCCGTGATGGTCCAGCGTGGTCGCTCTCAGCTCACTGATGCTGGAGTATTCTCCTATCAGTTTTTGGCCGTCGCCTGAACCCAGGTTTTGGCGAAGCGTATCGCCATCCATCAGAACGAAGTGAGCCACATCATTCGCAAAACTGATCGCGTCGGTACCGGTCGTCGTAAATCCGACATCCGTGGTGGCATTCAGGCGGTAATATTGGTCGTTATACCGGATGTACTGGTTACGGGCGCTGAACTGAAACGGACCGTCTTCATAGTCACCGAGGAACACGTAACCGGACGAAAGGAGGAACTGCTGGAACTGGTCGGCCCTTTCTTGCTGCGCAGCATTGAACTGGTTATTTCGCCCCGTATTGGTCAGGCGTTTAATGCCAAGGCGATCCGTATAGAATTCACCAGAGCCAGTAACCTCTTCGTCAAGCTTAGCGCCAGCAAATACCGCGTTACGGATATCGGTGCTCGGGACAGGAGCCTGCGTAGGTGTCGGGAGTGGAACTTCTGCCATTGTGCTTGTCGCCCTATAAATGGCGCACGAAACCCTCAGAAATTAATCTGCTGGTGTGCGCGAAGGTTGGATATTACTGCTGTGCGTTACGGATAAATCGAGTCTGAATATTCAGAGAGGGTTAATGTCTGGGTGTCGTCGCCATTTGGTTTGGCTGTTTCGACACGCCAGATGGTGGCGTTGAGTTCTGTATCGGTGGCGATGAAATACCGGCTTGCGTTCTGCACCATCGTGCGGTCGTAAATGTTCAGGTCGAATGCGTCAGCTGCAGCCTGAAACGCTTTAGGCCTTCCGGCTACGGGGTATGCTCGCCAGCGCCCGCGATAATTACCGAGGCTATCCGTCATCACCACCCACATATCGCCGAGAGAGAAGTCGATACGTTCTGACGTCGAAAACACATCCCCGCTGCGGGCGGTGATATAGCCGTTCTGCTGCTTGTTGTCGTACATATCCGGGCATTGCACCACTGCGCCGCGGATAACCTGCGTCGATTCCAGAACTTTAACCGTCATACCGACGCGCGAGAGCAGAATGCGGCGCGCTTCCAGCCACGCCCGGTCCTCCGCCTGCGTTTTATTACGACAGCCATCAAGGCTGATCTGCAGCGCGTTGATGGTCGCGTCCTCGACCTCAACAATGCCGCTCTGGTCAATCTGCAGATAGATGTACGACTTTTTATTGGTGAGCGGGTCGACATAATCCAACGTGACGCCGTCATAGCCGCCCGGCAGTGACATAGTCCATGTGACCTTATACTCGTCCCAGAACATGTTTGAGCGCGCAAAAACAGCATCCGGATTCACCACTTTCTCATCACGCCAGAATGTCAGCACATCGCCGATATTGTTCCCGTCTACGCGGGCCACATTGCAGATGGTTTTGATTCGCTCGCCAAGGGAAAGCTTTTCATCCGAGAAGGTGTAATCAAAGTAACTCAGTTCCGGAACGGTTATCGAGTCAGCAATGGCGTACAGAGTCGCGACATCGATGCTCGAAATGTCCTGCTTACCGATGACTATCCACTCGTGCAGAGCTGCATCAGCAAACGAACGGCTCGGCCGCAGCGTATAGTCAATCTGACCGGTTGCGCGGTCATAACTGATGGTATGGCGCTGGGCGAGCATATTGTATTTCTGCTCGCGGTTGCTGTTGCTGTTATTCGGACCCTTTATGGTGACTTTGGCGATCGTGTCATCCGGGTAAACTACGCCGGTACGCGTGTTGACCGCATGAATCGCCATCAGCGTCACGACATTACCGTCGTTGCTGTTATCCAGGCGCTCAATCGTCACAGCGTACCGACCGGCGCCGGCAGCCGGGGTATATTTGTGTGATGTGCGGAAATACCGGGTTGTCACCTGAAAGTCGTTATCGAAGAAATAATCGTACTGCTCGGAAGTGCCCGGTATCTGGTTGTTGCTATCGTCAACCTTCCAGAAACGGATCCGATAGCGTGACGTTCCGGCCGTTGCGCCGAGCTGGACCATTACGTGCACCCATACCTGAGAAGACACCAATGGTGAAACCGACGGGCCAATCACCAGCGGTGTCTGGTCGTTCAGAGTGAACAGCGTCAGGTTGATGGTTGCGTCCGCCGGCAGCGTGGTGATTTCCCCGGTCATATCGCCGAGATAGAACGTGGTGTACGAAAGGGTGTCCGTACCGATGAAGCTTTCCGAATAAACGATATTCCCGCTGCCGGTCACGTTTCGGGTTACCGGGCTGCCGCCGGCGTTCCAGGTCGCATTAATCACGAACGTCACCGGGTGCGGAACGGCCAGCGCAGCGAAGTACGTGAAGTTGTCATCATTCGAGAGCACCGTTGCCTTGAGCTGATTGCTCTCGATCGCCATTGCCGTCGGCGCTGAAGTCGTCGCAGTCTGCGCCGGAAAATCCTCGCTCTCGTTCAGGCCGGGGACTTCTTCGTTATCGACGTCGTCAAACTGGTAGCCGACATCGATACTCCCGATCGTCACGCCCGGGTCAAACGTCTGGTAGCTAGCGCCTGCCAGGCTGCCGAGGTTTGATTCTGAGTAGCGCACAGAGGAAATCGTGTATTTCCCGTAGCCGACCTCAAACCATTCAGTGATGTATTTGTTGTTGTCGATAAACTCAAACAGCACCTGCTGAATCAGGTCCGGAAAGACACGGCACTGACCGTAAATATTCGGACGCCCCTTGTAGAGCCGCGCCCGGTTAGTTTGCCCTGTTGCGTCGTTGTTCGGAGACTCGCCGGTTGAAATCGAGGGTGATGATGCAGTCTGTTGCCCTGTGATTCCCGCCAGTACCTTCTTGGTGAACCGGATCGGGTTCAGGTGCTCAATAGGGTTAAGCAGTGTCTTAATCAGTCCGCCGCCCTGTGGCTGGTCAAATATCGCAATGACGTCGCCAGCGCGCAGCCGATAGCCCAGATCGAAGTCATCCGCCAGCTTGCGACCATTAAGCTTAACCACAACGTCATTATGCAGCCTCAGCGAGTCGAGGAGCGTTATCAGAGTCGTACCGGATTCAGTGGTCCCGCGCTGCTTAGGTGCGCCAGGAAGGCGCTGAAGCTCATATCGAACCATGCACCAGATACTCCACTCTGTTATAGATTTTCTGAAGGATGACGGCACTGTCCGTGCGGACAAAACCGAACTCGCCGCGGGAGTGCAGGCACTTCCCCGGATTAATCATCACGCCGACGTGCGCCGGCTGATTGCCGTAATAGAACACCGCAAGGCAGCCGGAAACCGGCACAGGAACCCGGCGCCAGTGTTCGAGTTCTTCTTCGTAGCATGTGATGAAATCGGAGCCAGATTCATAGCCGGCGACGTGGTGGAGCTCCAGACCCAGAACATGCCGGTAATACAGCACCACTAGCCCCCAGCAATCCACCTCATCAAAGGTGCAGGCGCGGTTAGCCCAGGGCTTGCCATTAACAAGCCCGATAAAGTCGCTCTGATTCATATGTTGATCAGTCCGGGATAGTCTTTCGTGGTGTAAATGATGGGGTTAGCCAGCGTGAGCGGATTGGTCTTGCCAGAGTTCACGGTGACGTTGCTGCCATCGGCGCCGACGTCCTTCACAAACAGTGACCAAGTCTTGAGTGCATCAGAATCACCGATCGCATTCCATTGCTGGTATTTGCAAATTATGGGGGTCATGCGCCCCGCTCCTTTCCAGCTCTTCAGCGTGCTCCTGACCTCTTCCGCGCCTTGTTCAAAGGTGATCGCCATTGAGATAATTGCCGAGCCATCCTGTTTCGGCTCAATAATGCTGAAGGCCGCCGGCTGGTAAACGTTCCCGCCGAACGTCGCTTCACGAAACAGCTTATTGATCACTCGGTAATAGCCGAACGCCGGGTGATAAAACTCGATGGTCTGTTTGATGTCACTCGCCGGCCTGCGCTCTTTCCATTCTCTCAATGTCGTCATTATTCGGCCCTCGGCATAACGGACGTCACCAGATAATCCAGCCAGTAGCCGTAGTTCTCTGGCGCCTCGACGATCCAGTCGTCGTAGTCCTCAGTGATGTCCTCAATACCGTTACAGATGACGTTGGCAGTCCAGGTTACGATATTGCCGTTTTTGCTGGTCTGCACTGGCATGCTGATAAAGTGCAACGTCTGCAGTTGTACTCCCTGAGCATCCCCGAGATCGATCGGCATCTGAAACCAGTTACGCCCGCGGTCGCAGTACGTCGGCGATCGTAGCCACGATTTAAACCGTTCAGCCTGCTGCAGCGTGAATTTCCACTGCAGAGACCAGGTCGATTTCAGGTCAGTGGTTAGCGGCGTGAAGATAGCGGGCCCAATTGCCGTCTGCGTTGTCTGCCACGCAGTATCCTGCGTCATGTTCTGGTCTGCGCGCTGAGGAAGCGGCAGCATATCCGGGTATGAAACTGTTGCCACGTTTCCTCCGGGCAATAAAAAACCTGCCGAAGCGGGTTGGTTTAGTAGTCGCCTGATGCTTGCCGGCGGAGGCCGTAGGTCGATTCCATCTGTCCAGACATGGGCCCACCGCTTTGCAGATCAGTAACAAACGTCTCAATCAGCAACTCGCTACCGTTCTGAGTGCTGCGAGTGTCAACCTGCACGCCGCTGGCGTAGTTGTAGACGTTATTGGTCACCTGCAGTGCCCCGCCTCCGCCAGAACCGCGCAAATCCTTATTGCTGATGACGGAGCCGTTATCGCCGGGGATCATGTACTGGCTGCCATTACTGGCCTTGTAAATTTCAGGCATGCCACCTTCGCCTACCTGGTACATCGCGCCCGCAGAGACTGGCCCGCCGTTTTTGCGCTTTCCGGCAAGCGAAGATCCAACAGCAAGGGCAGCGATCAACGCACCGAGTCCAATCGCAACAGCGCCGCCAAACGAGCCGATAGACGCAACAAGTGCCGCTGGCGTCCACGCCGCTGTTGTCGCCGCTGCTGATGATGTACTGGCCGCGGTCGTCGTTGCCAATGAACTGACCTGTGCAGCTGTTGTGGTAGCAATTGCAGCATTCTGCGCCGTAGCCCCCATGATTGCAGATTTGGCCTGCTGGATCCCCATCTGAACGAACGTGTTGATAACATCATTCAGAATGGTGTTGCCGATCGACTGGAGTGCATCCGATGCAGACATGCTGCCGGTGATTATTCCGGTAAGCGCATTGGATGCCTGATTGCCAAATGCGTCGACCGCAGCGCCAAGGGCCTCATAACCTACGCTCTGCTGGGTGAACAACGCCCATTGCGCATCCGTCCTGTCTTTTTCGTACTGCATATCAGCTGCATTTTTCAGCATCAAAGCCTGGTTGTGAGCAATAACACCTTGCTGTTCATACTGCTGAATTAGCGCAAGTTGCTGAGCATGCTGGTTAGCCAAGTTCTGGACCGGATCCACATCTCCAGCGGCCTGCTGCTGCGGTGTTACAGCCTGTTGAGAACGGATTTTCGCGAGATTAGCCTGGTGCTGGGCCTCCAGTTGTTCACTGGTTTGATCGTACTGCTGCTGGGTAATTTTTTTTGCGGCCAGTGCAGTCTGTAGGTCCTTTACATCCTGCGTGTAAGATGCATTTTCTCGGGCTTCAGGGAGCAGTTTTTCAGCCGCTGCCTGAGCCCTGATGGCGTTCGCTGTATCCCATTTTGTTGCTGCGTACTGACCGGCCAAAGCTACTTGTTCTTGTGTCGCACCCTTGCCGAGCGAAAGCTGGGCTGTCAATATAGCCTGCTCTCTACTTAACTCCGTCGTCGAATCTGCCGCTAAATCAGATTGTTGTTTAAGATTTGCAAGCTTCTGAGCAACAGACTCCTGCTGATTTCCCAGCTTTTTGGCTTCTGATGCTGCTTCCTTAGTCACCTTTTTGCTGTTTTGCTGCGCCTGTTGGGCATCATATTCAGCGGCCGCCCTGTCACGAGCAAGGTTAACATCTGCTTCAGAGCCTCCGAGCTTCCTGATATCCTGCTCAGCTCTTAATTGCGCTCGTTTCCTGTCATTAAGCTCGCTCTGCAGCGTTACCTGATCCTGTAACTTATCCAAGTATTCCTGAACATCTTTTGGGCGCTCAACCATGAGGCTGCTGGAATTGAATTTGTCTTTTGCCTTGGCGGCAAAATTAATCATATCCCCCAACTTGCTCATCATGCCGGCAGCAATTCCCGCTTCCTGACCATCCCTGCGAAGCAAATCAATACCTTGCTTCATAGTTCCGTTTAGCGTAGCTCGACCAATATTAATGGCGTTTTGGGTCTGGCTTAGTCTGTTCTGCGCCTTCTCAAGTTCAAGGGTTGCTATAGCCAGATTATCCTGCGCTCCGCCAAGAGCCTCGGCAGCCTGCCGCCCTCTCGTTGTATTGGTACCCCAGTTTGCAATTTCTCTTTGCTGGCGCTGGACCGCAGATGTCGCGTCATTGAATTCCTTTTGTGCGTCAGATACCGCATCACTTAACTCAGGCAGACTCTGACTTAATTTCCCTATCGTCGCCGCCAACTCTGTATGCGACATCGTCTGGAATTTGGAACTCAGTTCGTTAACGCTATCGGCAAGAGCATTAGCATCATTCCTCGCTTCTTTTGCACGCTGAGAGAAGTAGAGAATGGCACTTGCAGCAAGCATTGCCGCGCCAGCAGGTCCACCAATTAACCCAAGCGCTCTGCTAGCAAGGCCCGCACCAGATGAGAGAGCCAGTTGAGCAGCCCTGTTTGCCGCCAATGCACGATTATAATTATCAACTGCACCGGCTGCCGCAATTCTGGCAACGGACAAGCGCTGCTCAGCTGCCGCAGCGTTGGTTTCGCTGATAGCAGTAAGCCGCATCATTTCTGCGAGCCTTATTTCATCTAAGGCCCGTTCTTTTGCGACCGCCGCAGCCATGAGGTCTGCCGCTGCTTTATTCGCGGCAGCTTGAGCTGCTAGTGATTCTTCTGCTGAAAGCGTACGAGATGCGGCAGCTGCTTTAATTTTGGCCGCAGTGGCCATAGTTAAGGCGCCGACATATCGACTCCCAAGAATCGCAGCGACACCTGTCAGTAAAGCGCTCAATCCGCCGATATTTTCACTGATGGTGACGACTGCATCACTGAAAATTGCCGCGCCTGTTTTAACCGTAGAATTTTCGCCGAAGAACTTCGTGATGTTATTGCCAGCAACCTGAAGAGCCTGGCTGATAGTCGTAGTGGTGTTGGCAAATTCAGCACCGATTACACTACCCTGGGAAAGCAGGCCGTTAACCACAACATCTGTCGTTAGCTTTCCCTGTGCCGCCATGTTGCGCATCTGGCCGATGCTGACCCCCATAGAGTCAGCAAGGGCTACGATAAGGCGGTTACCCTGCTCGTTTACAGAGTTGAATTCCTCACCGCGCAACGCGCCAGAGGCCAAGCCCTGAGATAGCTGAATAATGGCATTTTCAGCCTCTTGTGCCGTTGCGCCCGAAACCACAAATCCCTGATTGATAATCGTGGTTAATTTTGCCAGATCTCCAGCGCTGGTTCCGTATTGCCTGGTGGCTCTCTCTAAACGTGCATATAGGGATGCAGTAGCATCCAAGCTGCTGCGAGTCTGCTGCGTGATGTTGAAAACGCGTTCGGTTACATCAGCAAGTTGTTCAGACGGGCGAAGGGAGTTAGATAATTTGTTATTAACCGTGGCCCATGCATCAGCATATTCAGCCACTTGCTGGACAGAAAGAGCTGCTGTCAGTGCAACCGCAACACGGGACAAGCTCGACATCGATCGCTCCGTGGTGTCAATAGAGCGTGATGTTTTATCAAAACCACGCTCCATCAGATCCAGGCGCTGATTTACACGCTGCTGCGAAGTCAGCAGACCGCGTACATCCATCTCAATATCGTAATAAATGCCGCCGGCGTTCTCTGCCATTTGCTTTTCTCCGGGGATAAAAAAACCCGCCGGAGCGGGTTGATAGAATTCTATGAGTTCGCGTGAAGGTACTACCCAGGATAATTATCTAAATTGAACTTAAACTGTTTTTTCCCTTCCTGGTAAAATTCAGCCTCGATAATTACTTGCTTATGAGATTTAATGTTTTTTATGAATCCAGAGGGTGCTGAGAAGAAAATCACGTCAGCGCTGCCATCAGCAGCTTCATTCATTGAATATGTTTTTATCTTGTCTTGATCGAACTTAACAGACACATGGCAACCATCATACGAGTTACATAAAAACTGGCCTTTACTTATAAGTAACAGCGCCTCTGTTGGCATCAACTCCTCCGGCTTCTGACCCTTTTTCAAAGTGGTCTTTTTGGAGCGTAGGACAATTGACAGTTCAGAACCACCGTTATAGGGAAAATCAAAATCGGCAGAATTTTCAGAGTCAAGTGTTAGAAACTTCTGAGCTGTACCACGCATTTCATCGTTTTGATATGAAGGCGTCCAATCTTTTGCGTGTGTGCTAAATGCAACCAAAGCTATTGCTGCAAAAATAAATTTTTTCACATCCCTATCTCCATTGGTTTATTTTGGAACAGATTAGCAGGGATGTCTCAGGATTCAATGCAACCAGAAGCAAAAAACCTCACCGAAGTGAGGTTATCTTTGTGCTTAGTCGGCCCAGCCTGTCTTTGTGTTAATCGCCGACTCAGCCATCGTATACTTCGCCACAACGTCATCCTTAAACAGGATCGTGAGCTCTTTCTTTGTCCCGTTCGTACCGTTATGGAAAAGCCCATAGAACGGAATGAATGAGGTGCCATTAACTTTCACTTTAGCGAAGGAATACTTCCAGATTTCATTACCGCCGTCGGTATAAGACACGTTATCAGGCGATCCGAAGGTGTTCTTAACCTCTGCCTTGGTGGTTTTTCCTTCCTGAAGCTTTGACTGGACGCTGGTTTCAGACTCTTTGCTGAGCTGCTGATTTCCTGATGAAGCACAGCCAGCCAGAGTTAAAGCAATCGCAGTTGCGATAAAAATTTTCTTCATTTTATATAATCATCCCAATGGTATTGTCGGGATAAATCCTAACAGGGTTGTTTCTGGCAACAAGCCCACAAATTTGGTCGTTATCGTGGCTTTTCTTTCTCCATCATCGCCTGCCACCGGCGATCGTCTTCGTCCATAACCGTGTCGTACTCTTCGCGCGTAAAGCCTTTCTGGTTCGGGTATTTGGCGTTGAGCATCATCGCGAATTCCGTCATCGTCAGGTTTTCGGCCTCCTCCCGGCTTATGCCGAAGTGGTTGCGGGCCGCCATGATGTAATCGGCAGCGCGGAATTCCGAGGTAGTTTCGTTGCTTTCATGGCGCTGCAGCTGGCGAATCTTCGCCTTGCCAACGATGCCGTGCATCATCAGGTTTTGCGCGACGATGACCATGCTCTCCGGCGGCATGCTGCCAGGGCGCCAGACGAAACCGCGTTTGCGCCCTTTCCCTGGGCGCATCCAGCCGACCAGATCACCGATGTCGTCGTCGCAGCAGGCCGTGAGCACCGTATGTGCCGCCATGATTGCTTTGCGAGTCAGTAGCCCACTTTGGATGTATCGCAGCACGCAATCAGGGAGACGGCTGTAATCGTCACGGATATAGGCCTCTGCCGCGCGCTGCACTAATGGCGTCGCCTCATCGTTGCACAGGTCATAGAACGTTTGAACGATTTCGGCAGGCTCGCCGATACGCGCCATATTGCGGAATGACGGTCTGAAAAAGAATTCCCGGTCATCGGTACCAATAAGGCATTCGCCTAATTCTTTAATGGGGGTCATAGTCGCTCCATAAACAGTATCAAGGGCGCAGAACGCCCTTTGTACTATTCACGCGGCAGTTAGCTGATCGTGACCGTGCATGCCACTGAGGTGATTTTGACTGGCGTCGCTGCAGAGTCAGTAACTTCGCAGGTATATACTCCTGCATCACCAGACACGGCGCTGGCCTTGTTAAACGTGGCTGTGGTTTGACCGCTGACAACGGTGCCGTCTTTTTTCCACACATAGGTGTATGGAGACGTGCCGCCTTCGACGACCACCGGCATGTTAAGAGCGGAGCCGGTAGCAACAGATTTTGACGCCGTCAGGTTCGTGGTAAACGCCAGTGCCGGGCCAGCGACTTCAAATACGACGGTGTCAGCATCGTAGACTTTCCATTCACCAGAGAAAGTGGAAATATCGGTTGTACCGAAGTCACCAGACCAGGATGTGGTGTTGAAGTACCCCATGATGTAGGTTCCGGCATCCTCGCCCACAAAGTCGAAGCGGAGCCACAGTGTCGGCTGGCGACCGGCCTGCACTTCATCGAAAATATATTTCGAGATTGCGATGGCGCCGACTTCCGTCGTTTTGTCCTGTTTGCGGAACTCACCTTCACCGGAGATGGTGAAATCCATGTTGTTGACCAGGTTCTCAACCAGCCCTTTCGTATCGTCTGCCTCAGAGCTGACGGTATTCATGGAGTAGTCGAAACCTTTCGTGGTTAGCGCGCCCAGGCGCTTATATTCGGAAAGAGCCGGAATAGTATCAGCACAGCCCATAGCCGCGCGGAGCACCGCCACTTTGCCGATCAGCTTGCCGGTATCATTAGCACAGCCTTGCATGTGTACCTCTCAAATAAAAAAGGCCGCCAGATGGCAGCCTGCTAGTGATTCTGGCGATTATTCGCCGTATGTGCATGAGACGAGCAGCCGGGTTACTAACCGGCCCTCTTCGGTGGATATTGGCGCCGGAACATTGCCGACAAGACTCAGCGCGCCTACGCAGTCATCCGCGCCAGATTGTGCACTGATGTATTCGACGATGGCGTTAACCGCGGCGTCAGCAGCGTCAGGATTCGATTTCGATGAAACGACATCGACCATCACATACCAGTCACCGCCGCGGTCGTACTCGATATTGGTACCGCCAGAAGGTCGAAATACGATGAACTGATCGGCATCCTTGCCGGTGTCGCGCCATTGCCGCCACTGCACCTTAAACCCGGAAGTTAGCCCTTCGTCTACAAACAGGTCCCTCAGGCGCATATACATCGCAGGTGTCATAGCGAAAGCTCCTTTTTAACCGCGGCATCAATCTGGCTGCGGGTATCCTCGAAGCCCTTCGTTAAGAACTCTTTCTGCGCCGATGCGCGCCGGAAAGTTTGCTTCACTTCCGGGTCGTGAACAAACACCGCATAAGACGCCGTGTAGCCAACGCGCCCGGTCACCCGCACACCATTAGCAGTGATTTCCCGGAACTGGCTATTGATGAGCGTCGACGTATCGATCGGGGTGTAAAGTGATGCCTGAGCACTACCGATGAGCATCGCCGACTGCAACGCGCGCACAACTTTTCGCCCCTGCACATCCTTAATGATGCGGTCGAGATTGGCCTTAGCCTGGCGGATACCGCGAACTTTAGCGCCCATGATCAGACTCCCGTAATCAGCGCAAAATCATCAGCCAGTCGTTCGAACGTATCGGCGAACTGAACAATCTGGCGTATCTCGTCGGCCTCGTCCGGTGGCGCCACTGCTGAAGACGCGCCAATCAGGATGTAATCCCCCTCCCGCGCAGTTGCGTACTCGGTCCATATCGTGTTTTTAACCACGATTTCCCGGCCGATGTCGCCAATCTTCGAAGACAGGCCGCCCTGGTAGTCGCAGAGGATAGCGATCGGCGCTTCCCATCCGTACGGCTGACCTCCGCCGTCGGTATCACTACCGTCGGCATCGCGTATGCGCCGCCAGATTGTCGCTGTCGCAGTGTATGACCAATTAGCAACGCTAGACATCGCTCACTCCTCAAAGCTCTGGTAGCAGCACCGTCATGCCTGCCATGCTGTGTGTGCAGTCATTCAGATATTGAATCTGCCCGTCGGTCACAAATGAATGGCAAGTGAACGGCTTGTCTTTCGTGGCGTCATCAAATTGTTCTGGGTCATCACTGGGCATGAAGCCAGTAACCAAAACGCTGGGAGTAAGCGTCGGCTTATCCAAGCTTCCATTCCAGCCCCATCGAGGGCCTTCGCCATTGCCAACCTGCACTACATGGCGACTGCCGCATCCAGGACACATGAACGACAATCGGTTATCGCTCGCCTTCCTCACTCGCTCAGTCATCTTTCCACCTCAACACCTTTGCGCCTGTAGCCTGTATGCGAGGGCAGTTAATCATCCACTGCCCGGCACCGTTAACGTATGCCGTCGTTTGCTGCCCGGTATCAGTCATGACCCACACCCGGGTGAACGTGCGCGGCAGCCGCTGCTGTACTGAAATCCAGGCCATCAGCAGCCGCCGACGACCAGAAACAGGCCCACGCTGTTACCGGCGCTTATAGGCAACTCACTGGTGCAGCCGCTGGTATCCAGTTTCGCCAGCGAGTCACGCAACCAGGTAACCCCGTCTTCGCCGTAATCGAATGAGCGCGACGCCCCTGATGGCGCCCCCTGCGATTTTATTCGCCGGGCACCGGAAGAAGTCGCCATGAGCGCGGCGGCATACATCAGGATGAGCTTTGCGGTGCATTCGTCATATCCCGCACCATCGAGGCACGGGATAATTTTGTTCACTACGCAGAGAATCGGATCGAGCAGCGCGCCGGGAATGGCGTAACCCAACTCACCGAGGAACGCCTGCACGTCTGCCGCCGTGATTGGGTCAGCCATGGTTACTTGTCCTTTTTGGTCGCTGCTGCCAGTGCCGCTTCAGCTTCGTCAGCTCGCTTAACCTCAGCTGCCAGAGCGTCTGCGTGGGCCTTATCTTTCGCTTCAGCTTCATCAGTGAGCGTTTTCACCAGGTCGAGAGCTTCGTCGAGTTGTTTCAGGATGCCGGATGCATCTTTACTTACCGGCGCAGACGGAGTAGCCACCTCAAAGACAAGCTTTTCACCCTTCTTCTCGGTGGATTTCTCAACCTTGCCCTGCTCAATCCACTTTTCAGCGATCGAGTCATCGACGTCATAAATCTGTCCAGCCTCCAGCTTTTGAAGGCTGGCACCGGCAAAGAGGTTTGCTACCAATACCTTTACGAGTGCCATGTTGTTTCCTTAGCTTGAAGCGTGAATAACAGAGTAGTGACCGTTGATGTCCTGCTTAACCATCAGGCCAGCAGCCCCCCAGGTACGCCAAACGTAATCTGAGTTGTAGAACTGACGCGGATCAGCGACGGTACCGAACGCCTGGCCGACGATAGGAGCAATCACGCCAGCCTGCAGCGGCACGATTACGATTTCGTTGCCGGTCAGCTCAGCATCTTCTTTGATTGCCGTGATGCCTGACAGCTTGGAGATCTCTTCCAGCACAGTGCGGAGAGAGTTCACATCGAAATACTGTTCCCAGTTGGACATGATTTCGCTGGAGACGTACCACGTCTGCTGCCCGTACTGCTTGTTTTGCAGCTTGAGGACGTCACGCAGGGCGATCGCCGCCGCACGCATGGCTTTCGGGTCGGTGCTGGTTGCGAAGTTAACGGTCAGCGTTACCTGCGCCACACGCTCATCGTGACGCAGCCCCTTCCAGGTTTTGTCATCGAATTTGATGTAGTTACCTGCCGCATCGCGGAAACCTTCCCAGATGTAGTCGACATACTGCCGACGCACATCATCTACTGAACCGGCCTGAGCATCCGCCAGGGATGAGAGCGCGGAGCCTTTGTTGAATACCGGGTCACGCCAGTTGAACTTAAAGCCACTGTCGTGGATCGGCACCATGGTGCCATCGAAGGTGTAAGACTTCGCATCCAGCGCAGCACCAATCTGACCGGACATTGAGGTGTGCGCCCAGCCTCGGCCGCCGGTGCGAGCGTACTCGTACACAGACTCTTCAAGACGAACAGAACGAGACAGCGGCATCAGGTCGTTCAGCAGCGTGAATTCGGTGTTCGGCTCGAATTGCTTCAGCACGGTCTGGTCATATGCCTTGTACAGACGGCGGATATCGTCGACTGCGTTTACTGCGTCCAGTACCGGCGCATTTGCCGCTTCACCGCGAACACGGGTACGAGCAATAAAGTCTGCCACGGCCTGAGCGCTGGAATTACGAGCGAACGTCAGTTCATTGAACTGAGCCATGTTGGCTTCGAGGTTCCCGGTTTCGGTCGCCTGCTTAGTGGAGAATACAAACATTCAGGTGCTCCTTATTTAATGACAACGCGCAGGAGCTGGCCTGCTGTCGAAATGGTGTATGAGCGGTCTTCCTCTACGTAGCAGCGGACCGATTCATCAGTGCCGACAGCTTTAACGCGACCGTTGGCCACAGAGAGAGGCTGCCCTTTTGTGTAAGTGCCTGCTGCAGCGGGAACGTTGAAGAAAACGCCAGGGGTTGGGTGGAAAGCAACAACCCAGTCGCCAGCCTTGATGACGTCATCTACGGTTTTGCAACGCAGGTAGTCATAGTTGGCTACGTAGAGGATCGCGGCTTCATTGCCATCCACGGAGGCGGTGAATTTCTTCGTGGTGTTGTCGAAGAAGCCAATCGTACCGGGAGGAGTATCAGCGGCTGCAGCACCTTCACGGTGAAGTTGTGGGTTCGCGAAGATACCGCCTGCGTGAATTACGTGTTTTCCGTCTTTAGCCATTTTTTACTCCGGCATTTCGCTGAAAGAATCGTTGTTGTTGACCTGGCGGAATGCACCATTCAGGCCGGTAGAGGTCTGGCACTGAGCAAACAGGCCATCAAGGGCGGCGCCGTCGAGAGCATTCACAGCGAGGTCGTCCAGCCCAAATTTCGCTTTTACGACCGCGCGTTTTTCGCCCTTCTCTTTGTCAGAGTTGGCGGTAAGACCAGACTTAACCGCCGCGAGATCGTCAGCAAAGGGCTTAAACCATGCTGGTGCTTCTTCGCTGTTGCTGGCCTGCTCTTTTTTCTTAGGCTTGCCGGTGGCGGGGTCGATTTCGTCGATGCCTTCTTTCTTGGCTGCCGCCTTCTCTGCCGCTAACTGGTTGTAAGCATCCATCAGCTCGGCATCGGACTTGCCTTCAGTCGGCTTACCCGCGGCTTGCAGCGCATTGATAATCAGTTCTTTCATCGGATCGTTCTCTCCGTTGGTTTTAATCTCGTACTCAATGGGTTTGCGCACGACTTCTACAGGTTCGCCGACGAACACGGCTTTACCGTCGTCATCGATTAGGTACTTCTGTTTGAAATACTTGGCTTCATCGCGGTAGATGAAGTTGTCTGGCCATACCGATTCGGGCCAGAGCCACTTATCATCAGCCCGCCCTTCGTGGAGCTTGTCGCTGATGGCGCGCTGGATATCGTCGAAAGAGAAATTCGAGGCGTTGGTAAAGAAGAACTTCGTTTTGTTGAGCAGGCCCTCGCGGGTGCAGTCCGCGGCGTCAGAGAGCAGAGCAACCTCAATCTCCACCTCTTCGCCTTCGGAGTTCACGAAAATGCCTACGCCCTCAGATGGCGTTCCAGCGCCAGGCTCATCGAGCAGCACCGCGACATGGTCAAACATCATGTTGGTGGCGATCTCGTTGTACTTTTTGCCTTTCGACTCACCGTTGGCGGCGATGCCGGAATACAGCAGGCCGGTTGAGATGTGGATAGGTTCAGAGTTAGTGCCGGCGATCATCTCATCCAGGCGGTTAATCAGGCGCTTGCCCTTCTCACTGGATTCGGCGTACTGGCGGTCGATATACATATCGCCGCTGACTTTTCCGTCTTTGTGGCTGACGTTCTGGAGCCATGCGCCGACATGGTAGTTATTCACCGCCCGGACATCGCGCGCAGAAACATGCTTGCCATCCACCTTCGGGTGGCCCAGCGGCATCGGGTTGCGCTCCAGCGTGTTGTAGGCCTTTTCGATTTCTGCTGCCGGGTACAACTTCCGGTTCATCACAATATCGTCCACGACAGGCGTGATGCCGCGAACCACGATATGTGGCTTGCCGTCGATGGTTTCAGTTGTGATGTTTGAAGCGGAGTTGACGACGGTCAGCACGTTAACGCGGTTGCGTTTCATGCTGGGTCCTCATTGGTGGATTTCGGGCAATAAAAAAGGCCGCCGAAGCGACCTTATAAAATAACGATTGCTAAAGCTTGCTCTTCGCCGCAGTTACAATCCCGTTAAATTCAGCACAAGCTTCAGTGAGTGTCTTAAAGTATCTCGTGTAGAAAGCGTCTTCTCCATTATAGAAGTAAACCGAAACATCGAAGATCTCTTCATCACCTGTATCAATTGAGAGTTCTACGCGAAACTGGGTTCTTCCCTCGAGCCAAATAAAACTTTTCAGTGTTGCCTGGATAACATCTTCCATAGTTCACTCCACTTAGATATGAAATCATGTGCAAATGGACTATAAAGGCAACTTACTGGCCACTCCAATTTATTCTTTCTTTCTGCAGTTTTTCAGCAAGCCCCTGATTGAAAATGCTTCCGTCGTCATTAAGCAGCACCGGAATCTGGCTGCAATAGCAGTTGTACCGGTTGCCGTTCTCGGCGTAGAAGTCTCGCACCTGCTCGGTGGTGTACACCTTGCCGTGACGACTGGCGTGCCAGCTGCACGTCGTTGGCTTGAGCGCCGACAGCCACAGCAGTCCAGTATTCAGCCCAAGCCGATCCGCCGCCCAGTCCGTTTCGTTCCATTGTGCCTGTCGCAGTGCGCCGACCTGCTCAGTCTGGGCGATGCTTTTCGCCCGTGACATCGAAACATCAAGGCGCTTGCTGACGATGCTGGCCGTTTCTCGGGGGTTAATTCCCCGGCCTATCGTGTCGGCAATGACGTTAGCGAGATCGGCTCTCGCCGAATCGCTTATCCCCTTCCAGTCGCTGTACGTGCTGATGTAGGCACTAGCGATCTGGTTCTGGTACGCCGGACTGGACAGTAGTTGCTGCAGCGTCGTCTGGCTGGCGTATGCCGGAGACTGTACCGACAGATTCGTGAAGGCCTGCTGAGTTCCTCGCTCATACTCTGCGGCGACATAATCCAGCGCCCAGAGGTTCTGGCTGCCACCGCCCAGCAGAGCATCGTCCAGAATCGTTTGCACAATCTGGAGAAGGTCGGCTAACTGCGCCGCTGTCATGTCGTAAATGTAGGTGCCGGCGTTAACCTGGTAGATCGACGGCTCAGCACCTTCGTTATTGCAGATCAACCATGAACGTTCGCCGTTAACCTCCCGCTGCCGGCCAGTCAGACGTTGGTCAAACAACTCTTTCAGCCGGTGCTTGATATCCAGATACCGGCCTTCGATATCCTGAAACATCCTACTGACTGGTTTAGCTGATTGCGTGGGGTCGACTTTGCTGCGGGGGATTATCGGCGTACCGACTTTACTCTTTTGCTCCTGGTTCATCGGAAAGAGGATCATCGGTTGTCACCTTGTCGTCGGGGTTGGGCGGAGTGACCTCTTTGCGGGGTTCAAGCTCACCGACTGCCCTTACTTCGTTCTCATCGACCGCCGGGGTGCCGTAGGCTTGCTGAGTTTTCTGTGCCACATCAGCCATAGTCGCCATGTTTGCGAGCTTTTCTTTCTCGCTCGGAGCCAGTAAGTCAGACCATGCCAGAGTGACCTCACCAGACTTCGGTGGGTCGATAATGCCGATAGTCCAAAATCGCTCTATCACACGCGTGATTACGTCGGACATAAAACCCCAGCGACGCGCGTTGCATCGGTTAGCCCAGGCCGTTTTATCTTCCTCTGATGCGAGGTTACCGGTCTGCTTGCCAAACAGGATGTTAAACGGGCACTGAATCGTCGAAGCGAATGAGTTTGCCGATACTGTCCAGGTTGGGGTTGGGTCAGCAGCAGCGACAGAGAGAACGCTAGCTTTCCCTGCCTGCATAGCAATTGCCGCATCCGTACCGCGGTTAAGCTTATTCACCTTGTCATTCATCGCATCACCGAGGCTGTCATATCCAGCATCCTTGGCTTGCTTGATGAGCGTGTCAATTTGGGTGGCGGCGTCGAACTCCATCGCCAGTTGACGACTGGCGTTCTTCAGGAACCCCTCAGCACTGCCGCCTTTCGTCTTCTCGATATCAAGGAGGTCATTGTAGCCGGCCTCAAGAAGAGGGATTCCCGACAGGATATTTTCATCTTCGGAACCTTCACAGAGCAGAATGATGCGGTCCGGATGCACCTGAACAGAACGAGGGCTGCTATATGTGCCCTCGTCGCCTATCGGTTGTTCATTGAACTGATAGCTGACCGGCTGCCCGTAGGTTTCTGACCAGGTATCAATATCAAGGTTGCCGGGTTTGACTTGCGGTTCCCAAGCCGGGATGAGCTTAACCAGCGCAGCAATGCCAAGCTTTTGGACCAGCTCCACATCAACAGGCTCGCTCCAGTCTCGGCTATCCTTAACCTGAATCAGAAGCGCTGAGTAACGCCCGACCATATTGCGGCGATCGGCGTCTTTGATTTTTGCCCAGTGCTTTTTCATCAGTTTGGTAACTGACTTTTCCCAGGGAGTAGTTTTGGTCGACTCCTTGTCTTCGTCACCATCGATAATGGTCGGCCTGTCCATCCAGCAGGAATCCAGCAATTTATGGACAGCTGCAAAACCGGTTGAGCCGCGGCGATACTGGCGATAGAAATTGTCGAAAGTGAGCGTGTCCGGGTAACCGAACTCATCCCATAACTTGGTCCGTTTGACGTTGCCATTACGCCCTGCGTAGAGCATGCGCTGGCGCCCGATAGCATCAGCAAGGGCATTAACGAGGAATTGTTCCCCGGTGCTTAATTCACTCACTGATGAGCTCCTTAGAAGAATACTGCGCCGACCTGCTTGTGGTTGTTCTTCGCCACTGCAAAGTAACGGAAGCCGTCAGCACCGTGTGATGTGAAGTCATGAAGCGGTTTATCTTTCCAGCACCCGCGCTTGTCATCCCACTCCTTGCGATAGCCCTCAAGGTGGGAAATGCCTTCAGCGCATTTCTCTTCATCGAAAACACAGGATGGGAGGATTTCACGCACCGACTCAATGCCGGTATCAACACCGACTTTTGGCACCACCTGGAATGTCATGCTGTAAACCTGACCATCGATCTCATACCCCTCGCGGGCAAGCTCTCTGCGGGATTTGGCATCAGCACCGAATTCACGGTTATCAATGTCGTGCGGCCCCCAGTGCTCACCGTACTCATAGCCGCGGTCTTTCAGCACCTTCATGTAGTGCCTCAGGCCCTCGCCAGAGTTTTCGTAGTAGTCGATGATGTGGAACTCTTCACCGACCTCGCGAACAAACCAGATGGCCGTAGAGTCGCCAACACCAATATCCCAGAACGTGTGAACCGGTAGATGCGAGTTATCAGGAATCTGGCCGATCCGCTTATTGGTGTAGAGCCAGCGGAACTGTTTGGCGTAGTAAGCACCCTCGACCGACTGCTGGAATGCCTCGGCCGGAATGGTCGGGTATTCGCGCTTCATGTCGTCGCCGAGCGTCTTCTCTTTGGCGTAATACCACGCCTTTTGCCGTTCGTTAACGACTACGCCGTGTTTCGCTTCCATTTCAGCGAAGTAATCGACCAGGCGCTGCGGTAGTGGCTCTACCGGATCGATTGCGTACTGCGGGTTCTTCCACCACGAGAAGAAGAAAAACTTCCAGTCGAGCGGAGAAAGGGCTTTACCCTGAAGCAGCGCTTTCTCTGCCGTCTGGCAATAATCGAAGAAGTACCCGGCACGCCCTTCCGCCGTGCTCTCGATGGTCGCGAAGCATCCCGTTGATACCGCCTCAAATGCCCCAGTGACGATTTCGCGGGCTTTATCTGGATACTTGGCACATATCTTCCCGAACTCGGAAACGTGCAGGTAACGCAGCGTACCGCCACGAAATGAGGTGCTGACGTAGAGTGATCCGCCCTTCTTAAAGACCAGCTCGCCAGCTGAGTCGTTGCTCGCCGGATTGGCCGCCTTTATCTCGGCCGGTAGCTTGTCGTAGGCATATTTCACCTTTTCGCGGAACAGGCGCTTTGCATCATTCAGCGTGTGGGCGATCAGCGCGCACTTCGCTGACTCGAACAACGCAGCGTCGAGCTGGATAATGCACACCTCAGTCGTGAAACCGAGCTGACGAGCTTTCAAGATGATGTTGCGGGTGTGAATCCCCTCGAAGTATTCCCGCTGCTCCGGCGTCATCCGGAAGCGCGTGGGCTTTCCCTCTTTGTCGGTGATCCAGTAAAGGTTATTCAGCCGCCAGTCTTTATCGCCCAGCAGCTTGAGGTGCTCAGGTTTCATTACGCCCCCTGAGACAAGGAATCCATCAGGTCAGAGAGTTGTTTAACCGAATTGTCGCCTTCCGGCCCGTCGATGTCGTAAGCCTGGCGCTCGAGTCCTATCAGGTTCTTCAGCGCGTCGCTCAATGCCTTCACTGATTTCACTCTCTCCGGCATGCTGATCACCTTGTGGTAAATCTCGTTCAGCTTGTCTTGCCCTTTATCGTCAGGGTCATACATCAGCTCTCCGAGCTTCTCCAGAGAGGCAATGTCGGCGCACTCAGCACCCAGCTCATCAAACAGGGCATTGGTTATCTGTCGGGCTCGCTTAATATCGCCGCGGTGCTCCATGCGTACCGTCGCAATCACCTCGGCTGTAGCCTCGATCAGTACGCGTTCCGATAAGGTCGCTTCAGTGCGTACCTGTTTGCGTACCTCTGCTTTGCGTACCAAATCGTCAGCGCGCTCTTTTACCTTCGCTGCGAGGTCACGAGACCAGTCGTCACGCTTGGCGCGCTTACGGATAGCGCCTTCGCTAATGCCGTGTTGCGCTGCAATTTCACGGAGGGACATCATCCCGGCCCGGTATGCCGACTCGATGGCCTCCCAGTCCGGTGTTGCCATAATTTTGTCCTCGCCTTGACATTATCGAAGCCACTCGCTGAATGGCTCCTGTAATGCCCAATAAAAAAGGCCGCATCAGCGACCTTAGTCTTTGTATTTTTTATTCGAAACCTTACTGGTTCAGTCATGTATAGAACCATCCTAATACACCAGTAATAATTGCAATAACGATAAACGTGATTGCTGTTTTACGCATTAGTACACCGTAAAATGCCAATGACATCCCGATACACAGAACTATCAAAACTGGCCACATGCTGAGTAAAAGCAATAAGTAAGCCTCGATACCGCTGTGAATAATCATATTTACCCCAAAAATCCGAAAATCTGACCTTCCATAGCTCTTACACTTCATCACACGAGAATATGTAACTGCCCCTAGTGTAATCGGACATTATCACATGCACCCGGTGAATGCCTGCTGTAATGTCCTACCTAAGGCACTGCGTGCGGATGTAGTCCTGCAGGTAGCTCACTTGCCCGGTGATGGTGACGATTCGCTCTCTGAGGGTGAAATAATCCCGTTGAGCGGAGTCTGTAAGTCGGGGGCCGGAAGCATTGCCCACGCCGCCGGTGCCGGTCGTTCCGTTCGTTGGGCAGGTGGCGTTGAGCTGCAGCCGACGCTTGCCAGAAGCAACATCACGCTCAAGCTGATCGATAGTGGCTTTAGCATCTGCCAATGCTCCTGTGTATTTGGCATCCAGCGCAGCTACGTCACGCTGGCGGGTTGTCATGTCGGTGATGGTGGCGCTCGCCAGATTGAGCGCTTTCGTTTTCTCATCGCGCTGCCTTTTGAACTCGGTGGCGTTGGTGTGGTAGCGATTAGCTAACCAACCAAGACTGACTATCAGGCAGATGACAACTGCGCTGATAATGGCGGTTAAGCGGCTCATGACGTGATTACTCCGACAGCCAGAAACCACGGCCATGCATCGTTGCCATTGAAGGCGAGAAGCGCTGCAATAAAGAAGCAAACCATGCTCATTTCTGCCCCCACAGACAAACTTCGCGCTCAATCTCGCGCCGAGTTACCAAGCCCTTCCAGACAACCTTCTTGGCATAAATCCAGACACGCAGTTGGTCGCATGCGCCTTTCTGGTCGCCCTGGTTGATTTTGCGCAGCAGCGTAGAGGTCTGGAAATTACCAGCACCGACGTTGTACGCGAACGAGTACAGCGCCCCACGCATCGTTTCTGGGATCGGCTGTTTGATATACGGGTTAATCTGGCGGGCGACGGTGTTGAGGTCTTTATTGAGTAGCGCCCGACACTCTGCCTCGGAGTACTTCTTGCCGAGCATGATGTCTTTGCCAGTGTGGCCATAACAGACAGTCCAGACGCCTACCACATCCTGATAGGGGTCGTATCGCACACCTTCAAGACCATCGTTACCGGTCGGGCCAGTGATGAGCGCAGAAGCAATGGCAATAGCCCCGCCACCTAAGGCAGCAATAACACTATTCCTCAGCTTTGGTGACATAGCCATTCAGCCGATCCTCCCGCTCCTTCCGCCGGTAATACCAGTTCACGCCGCAGGTAATAACAGTGCATGCAATACCGACAACGATCGCCCAGTCACTCAGGCTCATACCCGCCACTTTGTCGGCCAAAATCCATACCTCTGTTCTCGATACGTCGGCATACGCCTTTGCTGAAACACCGCAGCCCGTTAATGCGGTCCCGGTGCCGTATGAGAGTCTGCTGTAAATGGTGCTCATTCTGGTCATAGCCTCACCTCCGTTGATGACGGATGGCGCTGTGTGTATAGAGAAAGGCCGCCAGATGGATTTACGACAACACACAGAGTGAGTGACGTTCTGGCGGCACAAATAGAAAAGGCCGAACAAATGCGCGGCCTTTATATGTCTGAGCAAAAAAAAGCCCACTCGTCGAAGTGGGCAAAATGGTAGTTTGTTCAGTGGAGGTTACACTGCCAGCTCTGCCACAACGTCTTATGCACGTTATTTCAGGATTTAGCGAAACGATGCAACCACACAAAAAGTATAGTACGTAAAACAAGAAAAACATGGAGTGTGGTGCCGGGTGCCTCCCGGTAAGTCGCCGCCAGTCCACAGACGACTCGCAATGCGCAAAAAAACATATCAGACTGGCAATGCCCCTCCGCATAGGGGGATTCACCACACCAGAAATTTAACATCTGGCAATTCTAGATTCAATACAATACGGCGATGTGACAGGGGTACTGATGCAATGCATCTCGCGAATCCCCTGTCGTATCGCCGGAAAACAAAAAGCCCCGGCGTTTGCCGAGGCTCTTAAATTTCGTCTTCAACGGTGAACATACAATGCCCATCGTTAGAACAAATTAACACGGATTCGGGAAAAGTAAATATCTCAGCGCGTTATTTGTTTGAGTTGTGCCTCTGCCCAGGCCTCCTCTATATCGAATTTAGTGATCAGCACGTCGAAGAACGGCTTAACCGACTTCTTCCAGGTATCCATGGTGATGGTATCCGTTATCTGGCAAATGGCACTGTGCACAGCAGTGGAGAGGATTCGCTCATACCCTCGACCGCCGCAGCGTTTGCAGTTACCCATGACAGGTACGCCCTGCCTTTCCGTTTCGACCTGGTTCACCACCCGGCCCCGGCCGTGGCAGTCATTACAGGCGGCACTGACGGTCCCTTTTCCATGGCACTTTTGGCAGAGCACCCGAACCTGCTCCCGGACCGACTTCACCTCCTCCCAGTATGATGGGTAGATCCCCTTCGTAACTTTAACCCACTTCGGCGGTTTACCGTCCGGATACGTTACTTTGTTGGTGAACACCTCTGCATCGATGAATCCAGACCCGTAGCAGCCGTCACATGTTTTTTTGCTGGAAGCGCTGCGAGAGTAATCCTCAAAGGCGTACTCTGCGAGGATCCGGATAACCTGGGGTTTTAAGGTTGGCGAGAGCTTTCGCAACGCGGCTACTTTATCGCATTTTGTGAGCGCGTATTCAGCCAGTAGTCCTATAGCCCGCTCCCGGTCATTATTGCTTATGCCCATCTTTCCGAGGAAAGCGCTATACCCCATCGCAGCACGTTCTTGCGTCATCCCCATTGCCGCCATGATGTCAGTGCCGGTCAATGAATCAGAGCCGGTAGCACGCGGAGAATCGCTAATCAGCGTGGATTTTGCGAAGTGGTATTTCACTGTGTTTTCAAGATTCACGCTGCGGCCCTCTTTGGCTGTTTGGTTTTGGTCTGGTTCTGGTTGTGCTTTGCTACTGGCGTCATGCTGGCGCGCTTAACGCTTTCTTCCTGGTATCTGACAATCTCTTCTCTGGTCATCCCGCGCACTCCTCAATGATGATTTGCCCCTTCTCTCCCCATATTTTGGTGATGCGGCAATCCCAGATGTGCGAATCATCATCATAGAGAGCATCCATCAGGGCTTTCAGCATGTTGTCGCAGTCAGGCTTTGACTGATGTGGTTGACCGGCGTACTGGTCCTTCTTTTTCTGGCTCCAGCTTTGCGGCATGGGCAAAACGAACGTAACGTGGGCACCGGACACCGGGAGGTGAATTTTTCGCAGACGGGCTTCATCGCAAAACGCCCGGTAACGCATAACTGCCGGGCGTTGTTTCCACTTATCTGCTCGTGTCATTCGGGGCTTGCCCATGGGGGTGATATCGTAGATTTTCATGATTTAACTAGCCCCTCTTTCCGCCAGATTTCCAGAGTGCGCATTACTCCCTCCGCGTGCATCAGGCGCAATTCATCATGGGTGTAATCGGTGGTTTTCTTTCTACCGTCGATCAGGTCGTGGCAGTTGCTGCAGGCGATCGCCGCCTGGGTGTCATCAGGTTTGCAGCCAATACCGCATGTTCCCGCCAGGCGGTAATGCGCCAGTACGCTGGTGTCCGGATTGCCGTTGCAATAGCCCGGGATCCTGACCGTGCATTCGCGGCCACGTGCCGATTTGCGCAGATTAGCCATCATCACCCCACATCCGGTTGCGCCAGCGGGAATCCGGGCGAGGTGGTTTATTGTCCTCCACCAGCTGCGCGCTGACGGTCCTGGTGAGGAAGTCTTGATTGAGGCTGCGTTCAACACTGATACCACGTTGACGATATTTCGCCATCAGCTCATCGGCCTGCTGCGTTGTGCAGTCGCTATGGTGAAACCACGAATATTTCATCGGCATCACCCCGCGAAGCTCAGAAGCTGGTTTGCGGCGTTTTCGACTTCCATCTGGTTGCCAAAAGAACGGGATAGGATCCAGCGCCAGAGAACATCGAGCGATGCTTTGTATAATTCCTGGAACTCGCATTCATCCATGCTTGAGAAAGAAATGCTGCGGGGATGTTTTTTTAGCGTGCCGTCCGGCAACTGGATGGCGTCATAGTGGCCAGCTTCAACAATGACCCACGCCCGATAGGCGTCGAAGGATTTACAGATGCTGATGCTCCCGGCCCGTTTCTCGGCTATCCGGTCGAGGTATTGCTCCGCGGCATCGAGTAACGCTGATTCATTGCCACCATACGCTGCCAGGTATTTTGCATACCCGGTCACCAGTCGGCGTTCATTGGATGAGATCGCCCCGCCGGTAGGCTCCCAGTATTCAAATCCGAGGTTGAGTAAAGCGAAGAAGCGGCGGTGAAACGCTGGATTTCGGACCAGTCTATACTCGGCTTCCAGGACGGCACCGAGCTTGCATTTTGATTGCAGGAAATCGCTGGTCTCCTGCGTGGCAGGGATCAGTATGCCTTGAGACTGCTTTATCAGGTGTAATTGCTGCGCCATCGTTTTCTCCGGTGGCGCAGTAGGTTAACGGTTGTTCAGGCCGTTGATTACATAATATCAGAAGGTGGCAAAACTCGGTAGCCAAGTCGCTCTGCAAACTTCATAAATCCATTCAGCGTAAAAATCTCTTCATCTGGTAATAATGGGCGCATCGAGATTATGCCATTACCTCTGTAAATCAGATGCCTTCCTTCGGCCGGGAAGCTGCATATAATGGCACCGTCTGATCTCCTAACAACATCATACCAGGAATGATCATCAGGAACCTCAATCCCATCCCCCACATTATCCCCCTGAGCGACATACGCCCCCAAAACGTCCGTTGCTTCATTCATTTCTTTCTTATTCATCAGTCCGCACCTTGTGAATATTTCATAATTCGTAGTTTTTTCTTTTCCTGTACAGGGATGGCTAAAAATGAACTCGCGACGTTCTGGAATACAATGACATATTTAGATCGTCCATCAAGACCCTATTTTCACGGACAAAAGAGAGTGATAATAAAAACACAAACAACACTAAATTCAATGAGTTATTGAAAAACACTGTGTATAGAAAAGTCATTCACATTTTTTCTCTGGCGCAACCCCCTATTTCACTCAGATAGAAGAACCCAGCCAATTTCAGAATTTAATTAATTGCATGTAAAATGGAGCAGCAGAAATCACTGCCGCGACAAAGAATGCACATTTTGTGTAGTGCGCAAGCCCCTATTTAAATTGAGCAGTATTAGAAATCTTTAACAAATGAAAAAAATGCCTAAGCGGATTATTGATGAGTCAGTGTTGAGTCACTGGCGAGGGCAATGGCAGAAACTTTGGTTCTACCTTGTTGTGAGTGTCTTTAAGGGAGGCAGCTATGATGAGTGGCAAAAAAACCGCCGTAGCGGGTTGAGTTATTAGAGTTCTATTAAGCGGTTCAGCTGCATCCACTCAGTAAGTCATCCTAACAAGCTCTTCCTGCACACTGCAGTCACTCGCCATAAAGCCGCAACCCCCCTTCTTAGGGCTTGACTAGGCTGAACTTTATCGAATCCCGATATACACCTGGGTGGCCCGGCTTAAATTTACATTTTTTAATGGCAATCTGAGTTTCCCTGAAAAAAACCTCATCGCCCGTTATGTCTACTGAGTAAACATCGCCTTTGTCATTAACCCACGCCGCATAATCGACACTCCCCTCAATCCTCAATGCCTGAGCCTTGACTGGCATCACTGGCGCAGGACAGTTTATGCGAACAGGTACTATTTCTTTTTTTTCAACAGCAAGCGCCACGTTTGATATAAGGACAGCACAAACCAGAAGTAATGTTTTTCTCATAAACGATACCAATTGTTGTTTTCCTTGCGTCCAAAGTTCACTAATGCGCATTTTGCATGTAAATCCGGAGGGTGCGGCTCCACTTCGACATAAGAAAAATCCCCTCTGGTGTGGAGGGGATTATATATCATTATTTCCCAGCTTTTTTGACCCTGATGACCGATGGCACGCCTACGCCACCAATAACTGGCCCGCCTACGGTCATTACCATGTAGTCATCTTTCACGCCATCGAGTGTTAATGACAACAAATCTTCGGGTCTAACGTCATCGCCAAGTTCAAAATCTTCTTTTCGTCCAGTCTCATTAAACGTCACGGTGTATAGCACTTTTACGCCCCTTAAGCAGGCAAGGAAAAGAGAAACCACATTATCATGCTCACATTCCCAGCTAAACAACTCATTACCTCCTGCGCGGCTTTGCGTTCTGCGGAGGATTTAGCCACTATGCAGCCTCCCGCGCCTGACACATTTCCGGTAAATTAGCCCTCACCAGAGCCTCAGCAAACGGCGGTGGAACGGCATTCCCACAACGTGCTACCTGCTTATCCTTGGCATATTTCACGCCGCGGTTTGAGCATTAGTCGGTAGGTATCGCCATTGGCAAGGAACAGCTTCAGGTGCTGATTTATAGCTGTGAAATTGCCGTTATGCAGCTGTATGCCTTTTTTGGGGGGGAGTTCACGCTTCACCTCCAAAGAGGCAAAACGCAGAATGCAGAAAACCCTCAGCATCGCAGGACACTGACGGCAAAGAAGCGTGTTCAGATTGTTCGCGCATTTAAGTCTCCTCAAATGCGCACAGGTCACCAGAGTTGTTCAGGCTCCAGCCTAGCAATTATGAGCAATTGTTGGATGCAAATCAAAATGCGCCCGAAAAAACTTGCATTGATATCTTTTTGATATCATCATTGGCAGTGAGTTAATCAGGAGTCAAACGTATGCACCCTATCAATAATCTGTACAAACCATCTTGCGATAGGCTGAAAGTTAGCATTACTCGCAGCGTCATGGAGGAACTCCAAAAAAGCTTTGAACGGATGTCTGATTTATATTCTAAATTCTTTGATTTTATTGATAATTTTAAAAGCACGCGGGTGGTGCAGAAACTTTCCGTCAAAAATGAGAAATTCAGCATCAGTATTCCCTTGATAGCACTGATACGCTTAATAACTCGCCTGATCGTATTCAAGATTGCGATCATGTATAAGGTTATGAAACATAAGACAATGGAATATAAAGTCATTTCTAAAATGACCAAAAATCAGCATTGCGACCTTTTAGCTCTAAACAAAATTTTAACATCCGAAATCTTCAAGGAGAATTTATGTCAAGCATAAAAAAGCCTGATAGCTTCCTCCTTAGATTCAAAGAAGAAGATGGTATCAATGGTATCAGTTCTGAGTCCTTTGAAAAATTAATGAAAGCTACCGGCATGAGCAAAACAGACCTCATGCATTTTGCTCTTGTGAGCCTGATGGATAAATACGTTCCAGCTTATGAGCAAGATGAAGGGCCCTTAACTGAGGCTCAATTCCGGATGTTAAAAGAAAGGTCAAAAACCGACCAAGTACCGGATGAGAGTTTCGAAATGCTTTTGTAGGTATAAAAGTGCATTCGAAGATAAAACTGCCAAATCCGGGTGATATCGTCTGGTTTCTTCATCCCGATGATTCAAAAATGAGACCAGGCGTCGTATTGGGTGTATCAAAACGCAAACATGAAGTCATTGTTGCGTTCGGTACAAGCCAAAAGACGCATAAGCTGTATCCATCTGAATTTCTTATTGCGAAGACTGATGGCGATGAGGCTTTTGGCTTGTCCGGGCTAAGCTACGATACTAAATTCGACTTAGCCAGAACATGTATATTGCCTTTCACAACTGAGTTTTTTGCCAAGGCACCGAGAAAAAATAATGTTCCTCCCCCTAAAATGGGCAGTGTTCATATTATGTATAACAACGCAATGCGTAGAGCGAAAGAAAATAGCAAGTGAAACCTAACGGGCTGTAGCGTAATGCTGCAGCCGTTACACTCCATGAAACAATACCTTAGATTATCACAATCGCCACTAACAGCATTTTTCCATCTCAACAATCCGATAATAAGCGTACTCGAGTAATGCGTCGCTCACTGAGCACCTCCCTTCACGAAAATAACCCAATGGGTTTTGTCAGCTTTCCCGGTTCGTTGCCAGATGGCCGGCTTCGCATCGGTCAGTGCCAGAATCTGGCTAACCGGTATCTGGGTTTCGTTCCATTTGAAGATGAGAACGCCGTGTGGCCGCAGCACACGGAACGCCTCTTTGAACCCGGCTCGCAGGTCATCGCGCCAGGTGTCTTTGTTCAGGCGCCCATATTTCTTACCCATCCAGGCATTTTCGCCAACGCGCTCAAGATGCGGCGGGTCGAAAACCACAACAGGGAATGAGTCATCAGCGAACGGCAGTTGGCGGAAATCGGCGAAAATGTCCGGGCTGATAACCAGGCTGCGCCCGTCGCACAGAGTGTGCTGCTCGGCGCGAATGTCGGCGAACACTGCTCGTGGGTCCTGTTTGTCGAACCAGAACATGCGGGAGCCACAGCACATGTCGAGAATGGTTTGTTCGGTCATTTGGCCCCCTCGCGCAGCTGCTTGGCGAATGCGTTGGCAATTTCAACGTAGTCCTGATGTCTTCCACGTGACTCAAGCTTTGCCGCAAACTCTTCCACCCCATCAGCCTTAATCCCGGCCAGATAAGCGGAGGTGGCGGGGGTTTCCATAGCAGCTTTCAGAACATCGACGTACCAATCGCAGTACCGGTAATCCAGCATTCCATCGGCCTGCTCAATCCACATATCGGGTGCGGTCGCAAATTCAGCGGCTGCCAGCAGCCCCACATTCTCAGCAGCCAGCAGCCGTAAATGGTCCTGCAGGTCTACGCCAGCCGGGCTGCCTGATACTTCGCGGCACTTCTCGATAGTCGCCAGTGCTGCGGTTGGCTCGCTGTCTGGTGAACGACTTGAGCGCTGCATGTCTTTAACGCGATACTGGCGAACTTTAGTCTCGTCAATTCCGCAGCAGATACACAGGCATACAACCTCCATACCACAGTGCAACGTCTCTGTTGCCGGACTCTGCACCGGAACATCGACCCATGAGTTAGAGCGCCGAATGCCGATAACCTTGTGTACGAACATCTCGCTAGGTACACCATGACGCTTCTGCTCAATGATGGCGTAATCGCCAAATTTGAATTCTGTTTCGTTAGCCATGCATAGCCTCCTGCACATCCAAAACACGCTGAAATACAGGGCTGCCAAGCAGGCTGTAATTCATCCCGGTAGCGGCCTTAGGCACCAGGCCAAACCGTTTCATGTCAAAATCGATAACGGCGCGCTGATCGCGGAATAAGCCCAGCCGCCCGTGGCGAACTACTTCGCCGGTAGCTTCCGCATCGAGGAAGTATTTCTGGACAGTGCTACGGCACAAGCCCAGTTTTTTCATTGCGTCGTTGGCTGTCAGGCGCCCCTGATGTTTGGTGATCCGAATAACCGCACGGACGTACTCCCGGCGCTCTGCAACTGACAAAGCTCTAGCCATGGTTGCGCCCTCTTCCCAAACCAAATTTCGCGCGGATTTCCGCAATTTTATTAAGCCCCTGCTCATTGGTTAGCGGTTTCCCACCGAGTAAGGGGATCCGCTTCACTGGTTCCGGAATAACCTCACCTGCGTTCAGGCGGCGTACCATGCGGGAGAGTTCATCCGAAGCTTTCCGACGCAACTCAGCATCACTGAGCGAATTTGCTCGCATGTCGGTATACAACCCAGTGACCATCCAGTAATGCGCGTTGTTTTCCCACGGGTAAGATTCTGCGTCGGGATACTGGCCTCGAGTTCGGCAATAGCGATAAACCATTTCCACCAGTTGGCCGACATCGGGTAGTCCTGCCGCGATGGCTTGCTCAGAACGGCACCATGCGACGAACTGTCCAGGCGACGGCATGAAGGGTTTTTCCTGTTTGCGGGCTACACGCATCCCGGCGTTGATTTGCTCGACCGTGGTGATCCCGTTTTCTTTGAACGCAAGGAGCCACTGCCGACGCATTTCGTTGAAGTCTTCCGGGGATTTACTGGCCAGTGCAGGAAACACCGCGAGCAACTGCCGAAACAGCTCGTTGAATACCTCAGCCGTTTTTGTCGCCTGATGTGCAAAGCTCTGCGCATCCTGCTGTTCTGGCATTCCGGCGGCGATACGTTGGAAGTTCTTCCGATCGAAGTTATGCATGCTTTCAGCGATAGATTTCATTCGAGTACCCCATCGATCCAGTCGGTATTGTCCAGCGCACTGGCGCCGGATTTGGCTTTTGATGGACCTGGTCTACGAAGACGTTTGGTCGCGAGCTGATCCCACTTCTTGCGAAGGCTTGATGGGCTGAGGATATTTTCCTTCCAGAATTCGTCTTCGTTGGCCCATTTGAACAACTCGCAGATTTCGTAGTGACTGCGATTGTCCTGCAGGCGCATCAGGCGGATGGTGTTTGCCCACTCAACCCAGTTAGGTTCTGACAGGGAGGCGTTGACAGTGGTGACCTTGTCGAAAATCCAGCGAGCGGCCTTCAGGTCGTCAGCAGTTCCCCATGACTTTCCAGCGGGGGTGTAAATTCCGCCCGCAGCTTCAGGATGGCGAGAGAGAAATTTTTGAGTTTTCTCGTTTCGGGATTCTTCAGAATTCCGAGACGAAGATCTTTTAATATTGTTTTTGTTATAGTCTTGGGTGTCTACCGTTTCCGGGAAGGTTTTTTCCGATTCCGGGAAGGAAATTCCCGTTTTCGGGAAGAGTTTTCCCGTTTTCGGTTTGTCTAAAATCCAGGCAGATAGCTCAGTATTTATCCCGACAGTTTTCATCACTCCATGCTTATGACTGAAGATTATTTCCCGCGCAGCGAGGAGCTTAATTGCATCAGAAACGTGCGAGTCACTCAGTCCTGTTAACTCAGAAATTACCGTGTTTGTTACACGGTCACTTTTCTTGTTCCAGCCGTAGGTAAGCCAGATCACCGCCTCAAGGCACTGCCACTCTCGGCCGGACATGCGAAGCCGCGGCTTGAGTTTTTGTATCTCATTGGCGATTCTGGTGTAGCCATTGGACAGGTCGGCCATGCGACCTCCCGTTAGTTCGGTATTGATTGGAAAATTGATAACTTCAGCGGTATTTGACATACTTAATCCCGTGAATTGCCCAAATTGATTCACTCGAAGACCGGCTGTGTTCGAGCACAACGGTCTTCACCCTTTCAGAACAACCCTGCCTGATTACTTCCCTTTCGCACCGCGCGCTTAGCTTCGCGCCGTTCAGCTGTGCTGGTTTGTTTCTCTGCCCATAACTTTGCGTATCGCATAACATCGTCAAACATCCCCCCTTTACGACTTGCCTGTGACATACGCTTGTACATATCGACCGCCCGGTATGCCCCCCCTGAGCCACTGCCTGCGTGAATCCCTGCCGAAGCAGCTCTTCGCGGACGTTCTTCTCAATGAATTCGATATGGTTCATGGCTCCCCTCTTACATCGCGCCGAGCATCGAGGTCACAATGGCCATCAGTGGCGCCGTCAACTCCGGATCTACCCGGAACATCTCGACAATTCCCTCACTGAGTTCTTTCAGTTTTTGATGGCGTGGAGCTCCCATAGCAACAGCCACCTTTGCTTCGCTAGTCTCTTTCTCCAGACGAGCCAGACGAGACATAAAATTGTCTTCGGGTAGAAGGCGGTGACGGTATTCCAGAGGAAGAACGGCCAGAATGGCTGGTGTCAGTTGGCGCACATGCTCACGGTATTTCTCCGATTCGGCCGGGTTATCCAGATAGCGAAAGAGCTTCTGCCGCGCCCGGCTGAGGTCTTCAGGAAAATCGATGCCCTCGCCGCCCTTCTGGCGCCATTCTTCGATGATGTATGCGGAGACAACATCCTGCCCGGCAACCGACGCCCAGGCACGAACGGCAGAACGAATGTTGTCATGCTCAGCCACTCTCGGCTGATTTCGCTTTATCAGAGCGCCGGCGTTGAATCCGGTACTTTGTTGAAAAGAAAGAGTGTGCATGCTTAGCCTCCCAACTCTTGCGAAGACAAACCATCATTGGGGTTCGGATAGAGATCCGGGCGAAGTTCGTGCGGGGTGACGCCTGTTGCGTGAAAAATCGGGAAAACCCGCCCTTGCGGCACAACACCGGCATGACGATGTTTCCAATGACTAACTGTCATTGACGAAACATCTAATTTTTCTGCCAGCTTTGTTGCGTCTCCGGCGATATGTATGGCTTTTTCAAGTGCGTTCATAAACCACTCCATTAAGGTTGTCTTATGAATTAAACATTATGTTTATTTTAATGTCAACTTTATGAATGTTGTGGGCGTAAACATTTAGTTTAAAATCGTGATATATGAGAAAAAATACGCACCAAGCAGATAACCCGCAGGTACAGCGGCTTAACGAAATCATCGAGCAAAAGCGCATATCTAAAGCGGATATAGCGAGGATTTGCGGTGTGAGCTCCCAATCGGTTAACAACTGGTTTGTCAGAGGAGCGATCGGGAAGAGTTCTGCAATAAAACTGGCTGACGCACTAGGCGTAAGTCTTGAGTGGGTGTTAGGCCAGGATGTGGATTCCAAAGATGGCTTGAGACCAGACGAGCGGAGACTCCTAGAGCTCTATAACCAGCTGCCTAACGAAGAAGAGCAGCAGAACATGTTACGGATCGTATCTCTGCGGCTGAAGGAGCTCGACGAACTGTACGCGAAGTACATGGGGCGGCGGATTAAGGGTGATGTTGAGTAACTGGACTATTCGGCACTGTAAAGCGCCCTCTTACTTATGATGAAGTCTCAACATTTAATGATATGAAATATAAAATTTTTTTCTATTGAGTCAGTGTTTTCTTTCGTGTGTTAGTTGAAGGAACTATGTATGGAAGAGCGTGGGAATTATTTAATCGAGCCAATTCAAGAGATAGGTTCAGGCGGATTTGGCCTGGTAGAAAAAATAAGGCTGTACAACTCACAAAAGCATGAATGTGGATTGTATGCGCGAAAAATTCTACGCCCGGACGCCTCGGACCCCGAGCTCTTCGCAAGATTCGAGCGAGAAGTAAGATATCAGACTGAATGCCTACACACCAATATTGTGCAAATATTTATATGTCATCTTCATAATGATCGTCCCTGGTTCGTTATGGAGCTTGCTGAGTCTAACCTTGAAGAGGAACTTAAAAATAGAACCATTTCTAATGATGAAAAAATATCAATAGTCAAAATGGTATTGAATGCAGTTGGGTTGATTCATAAGAAGGGTTATCTTCACCGTGACATTAAACCATTAAATGTTCTAAAGTTTCGTGATGGAACGTACAAACTTTCAGACTTTGGCTTGGCAAAAAATGTAGCACCAGACGCCAACACCCAACTCTTAACCCAAATCGGTCAGTATCCCGCAACCCCAAAATATTTTGATTACAATGTATTCCTAAATGGTTATTCTAACCAGTCAGATATTTATTCTATAGGCGTACTGATAGAAGACTTAAGCATAGATGGATTTGATGATATAGTAACCAAATGTACACATCGACAGCTTAATAAAAGATTTCTAACTGTAGAGCAGATCATTGAAGAATTGGAGATGAAGCGCTCATGATTAGCATCCTATCATCATCAATTTTTTCCTTGCCAAAAAACAAAGACAGGGAAAATCAAGATAGCGTCCTTCACCCTACCCAAACATCAGGGGGTTATCTGATGGCGATAGCTGATGGGGTTGGTGGATACAAAGGCGGTAAAGAAGCATCGGAGACTGTAATAAAGCATCTCCACTCATTAGATATAATCAATAACGATGATGTTTTTTCGGTTTTTAATCCTCTAAAAAATGCAGTTGCTTCGTTATCTAAAGTAGATGAGACTCTATCATCTGCGGCAACTACCTTGACATTATGTTTCCTCCATGAGAATGGTTTAACTATTGGTCACATTGGAGATTGCCGTGTCTATTTAAAAGATGGAACAAAACTACGTCAAGTAACAACCGATCACACTCAGCATCAAATGTTAATTGATAGCGGTATATATACAGCTAAAGAGCTTAAAAACGCCAAAGGAAAAAACGTCATAACAACTGCGATATCGGCAAAAATTCCGCTTAACCAGCAAATTCTAAACATTCATAAAAATGAACTTCCCTTAGAAGATGGGATATTGTCGATGTTTATTATGTCCGATGGCGCTCATAATTTTTGGGAACAGCGCCCCCGCTTTTCTATTAACACGCTATCTGCATCGTCAAGGTTTGCTGCAAGTCTTATCAAAAGAATAGAGACTAAAGGCCCCGCAGATGACTACTCGTTAATCGCTGTGAACATAAAATTTTCATAACCTGACCCGGCCACCGAGCCGGGTTTTTATTGCCCTACTCTTCCAGCATCTTCACAGCCAGTTCCATTACCTGAATCTGATCCAAGTCCCACTTATCAATCCCCTTTGCAATCTCCGTTCTTATCACGTCAGCTATGGCTACCCGTCTGGTTTCGTGACCTTCGGCGATCATGGCAAACACGACATCCCCAACGATACGGCACATCTCCTGATAGCGCAGTTGTGCGGCTTCTTCGTAGTCCATACTAGCCCCCCCATTTGATGTTTTTTTGAGCACACCACATGTATGAAAAACACACTGCCGACGTCCGCACACACCGCATGAGTAAACTTTTTGTTTATCTAAAACAACTCATTTAGTTGACACAATAATAAACATTGTGTTTAATTAATCCATCGCAACAAACCACCCAGGCAGGACGCCCACGAAGTAGCGGCCCGGCGCAAACGAAGACCGGGATGAGGTGGATTTATCAACGCGCAGTAGGTTCAAACGTTCCGCTGGCCACGTAATGGCTGAGGTTGAAATGAGTAAGAAAGGCATCAGAGCCATGATCATTTCGGCATTTATCGGGCTCTTAATCTGGACGGTGCTAGCCATCGAACTATGGGGTTATTTCAATGATTGATTTCGCACGTAAGCCCGCTTGTCAGCAGGCCGTCAGACTGGGCCCAGTGACCGCGTTCATCCGCCGGATGTGCTATCTGCTCGCACAGAAAGGCGACCCATCATGAGTTCGCTGTTTGCCCTGGTGCTTTCCATCAGCATGACAGTAGGAGGCACGCAGGAAGTTTTACTTGGTGTGTATGAGAGCGAGAAGGCCTGTCAGAGCGCAGCAGATGAGCAGGACGTAAAAGGTGAGTGTTATCCACTTAAAGGACTACTGGAAGAGCACCCTGCCGGATTCACGGCACAGATGTAGGAGGACTAATGCAGAAGAAATGTGCGTACTGCCGCAAACCGATTGAGGAAGGCCAGGAAGTAAAAATGACCATCCTGATTATTCAAGGCACGCAGTTGGCACCACGAGAAAGAACGTATTGCTCGAAACGTTGTGGCGAATACGACGCCATGGCCAACGAGGCATAACGTAAAACCCGCCGAAGCGGGCTGTACGTCCGGTGACACCGACCAAAGTTCCACCGGAAATTACCCAAAACCAAAGAACACCCAATGGGCGCTATCAATGGCCCGTGGATTCTAACATCCAAAATCGAGGCTACGACATGCAATTTTTTAATCTGATAAAGGCCACTCAAAAATCAGGCAAGCCTGACGGCGTTATCTGGCGCACCGCAAAATCTGAATCCCGCGCTAACCTGCAGCTCGACGTCGATCTGGAAGATGCTGGTATCGAAACTGGCCGCGGTCATGACTATATGAAGCCAATCCGCACCGATTTCCCTGTGTTTAACGACCTGCCAGCTGAGGGCGTGCTTGATTTCGAATGGTGCACGCGTTACGAACTCGCCGACGACGGTCGCACCTGGCAACTGAAGGCAGGAGCCGTTCCGGCCGACGGATTTCACCAGGAAGAAACGACGTCTGACGATGAAGCTGTCATCGTCGATGGTGTCGATACCACGACCGGTGAAGTTGTTGGCATTCAGCCCGGCGATGGCAATGCCGATATCACTGAAGACGACGACAACAACACCCACTATCCGGTGGCGCAGCTCCGCCGCCCGCAGCGCGTTATCTCGCAATTCATCAGTGATGCCATGACTCACCATGTCACCCGGATACAGCGGATCCAGATTGGCGCGCTGGAAATGGATACAGATAACCACTACATCCAGAACCTGTTACTGGCGACACGAAGCATCCCTGAGATCGATGAACTTACGACAGCCAACCTCTGGAAATTAACTGACGCCGTCAAAAAGGTATTTCCTGAAGACAAGCGGACTGAGCTTGGTTTGCTGCTTAATTTCCTGAAAGCCTGGATGGACACCCCGCATATTGATCGCGGCCTGCTGGTAAAAGAATGGGTTTCTGGCAACCGCATTACCGCGGTGCAGCGTACAGATGTCGGTACCAACGCCGGCGGCGGCATTGCTACGGATCGCAACCCGGATTATGAGCATACCCTGGATACTCTGGATCAGGAGATTGCACTGGCCACGCTGCCAATGGATTTCGACATCTACGATTTCCCGGTTTCAGTTCATCGTCGCGCAAAAGACATTATCAAAGCCAAAGAAAGCCCGTGGAAGGAGTGGTCGGCAGCGCTGCGCTGCACCTCAGGTATTCTGGATTATTCCCGCGCATCTATTTTTGCGCTGATCCGCGGCGCGCATGCTGACGTCCATCATTTCCCGACCAGCCTCCGGACGTACATCAACGCGAATCTGACGGAATCTCAACACGACAAACCGAAAGCTGAAACCGTAAATGCTGCGTATCACTCACCAGAAAGTATCGCCGCTGATAATGTTGGTCGCCAGCTCGCTGCTGATCGTGGTGAATTTGTCGAGGGCATTAGCGACCCAGCGGATCCTAAGTGGGTCACTGAAGACCTGGCGAAAAAAGAGCAACCGCAAGTCGCCAACCCTGGCGCCGGCGTGTTCTCTATTGAAGGCCTTATGGCCTCTCCTGCCACAACGAGCACTAATGAAGAGGCCACCAGCAATGTGCAGATGGAAACGACTGTCCAGGTCGAAAGCAAAAATGATAACGCGATATCAGCAGGCAAAAGCTCTGATGCAACTGCTCCGCAAACAGATGCCGTAGACGCACGAAAAATCATGGCTGAGCGCTGCCCTGAACTGGCCGCAGCCGTTTTGAAAGACCGGGAACTCGCGAGCACTGCCGGAGAATCTGTCGAAGAAGTTAACGCAGAAACCGAACAGGTATCCGCAGCGCCAGCATGGCCGGAATATTTCGAGCCTGGACGTTATGAAGGCGTGCCAAATGAGGTTTATCACGCGGCGAACGGCACCAGCTCCACGATGGTTAAAGATGCCCGTGTATCGCTGATGTACTTCGAAGCACGCCACGTTTCCAGAACTATTCAGAAGGTGCGATCCCCGGTACTGGATATGGGCAACCTGGTGCACGCGCTGGCTCTGCAGCCGGACGACCTGGACAAAGAATTTAGCGTTGAGCCGGAAATCCCGGAAGGTGCGTTTACCACCACTGCGACCATCAGATCCTTTATCGATGAGTACAACGCCACCCTGCCGCCACTGTTGAGCAGTGACGATATCAAAGCATTGCTGGAGGCGCACAACGCCACCCTGCCTGCGTCTGTATCGCTGGGCGGCGACAAAGATGCAATTGGCATTGCGTACCTGGAATTACCCGACGAGTTCAAGCGAATTGTCGGGGACGATAAGAACTTTACCGCAGCGGCAATGAAGGCCTGCATCAAAGAATACAACGCCACCCTGCCTGCGCCAGTTAAAACCAGCGGCAGCCGCGATGCTCTGTTGGAACAACTGGCAATTATTAACCCTGACCTCGTCGCGCAGGAAGCCCAGAAACCACAACCACTGAAAGTCTCGGGTACCAAAGCAGATCTGATGCAGTCCGTTAAGTCGGTAAATCCGGACGCAGTATTCGCCGACGAACTCCTGGATGCCTGGCGCGATAACCCCGAAGCAAAAGTGCTGGTTACCCGTCAGCAATTGGCTACGGCGTTAGCCATTCAGAAAGCCCTCCTTAATCACCCGACCGCCGGCAAGTTGCTGACGCACCCGAGCCGAGCCGTCGAGGTGAGCTATTTCGGTATTGATGAGGAAACCGGGCTGGAAATTCGTGTGCGCCCTGACCTTGAGATCGACATGGGCGGCCCGCGTATCGGTGCCGACCTGAAAACCATAAGCATGTGGAACATCAAGCAGGAAGGCCTGCGCGCGAAATTGCACAGGGAAATCATTGAGCGTGATTACCACCTGAGCGCGGCTATGTACTGCGAAACCGCAGCGCTTGACCAGTTCTTCTGGATTTTCGTCAACAAAGACGAGAACTACCACTGGATCGCCATCATCGAGGCATCGGCCGAATTGCTGGAGCTGGGGATGCTCGAATACCGCAAAGCGATGCGCGCCATCGCGAACGGTTTCGACACTGGAGAATGGCCGGCGCCGATCACGGAAGACTACGCCGAAGAACTCAACGATTTTGATGTGCGCCGTCTCGAAGCGCTGCGCGTACAGGCATAAGGGGGAAAAACTATGTCCAATTTAGTGGCCACAACTGACAACCAGACTCAGAGAATCGACAACGTTTCTATCCTGACGAACGCCGACTTATTCAACCGTCTGCTCAAAATTTCCGAGGTAATGGCTAACAGTGGAAACTTCGTTCCCGAACATTACCGCGGGAAACCTGACGCGTGTATGGCCGTAGTTATGCAGGCGGCACGCTGGAACATGGATCCGTTCGCAGTTGCGCAGAAAACATTCATCGTGGGTAATTCCGGTGTGCTTGGTTATGAAGCTCAGTTGGTTAATGCGGTGATCAATACCATGGCCCCCACAAAAGACCGTATTCACTTTGAATGGTTTGGCTCGTGGGAAAACATCGTTGGCCGCTTCGTTAAAAAAACGAGCAGCAAGGGCAATGATTATATTGTTCCTGGTTGGGATTTGGGAGATGAAGCTGGTGTGGGCGTACGCGCCTGGGCAACACTCAAAGGAGAATCAGAACCTCGCGAACTGGTGCTGATGCTTTCGCAGGCGCAAGTCCGCAATTCAACACTGTGGGCAAGTGACCCTCGCCAACAACTGGCCTATCTTGCCGTCAAGCGCTGGGCGCGGCTGTACTGCCCAGATGTGATCCTCGGCGTCTATACCGCTGACGAGATTGACGAGCGCGAAGAAAAGGTTATTAACCCGGCTCAGACAGAAAAAATCACACTGAATGAGATAACAAGTTCCGTAGACACCCCCACCAGCGTGCCAGAGCCTGCATCAAACGTTGACTCTGTTGCAGACGAACTACGCGACCGGATTGATACAGCAGACTCCGTTGATCAGGCTAAAGCCATCCGCGCTGATATCGAGTCACAGAAAGCTTTGCTGGGCACTGCTCTCTTTACTGAATTGAAAAATAAGGCAGTGAAGCGCTACTACCTGGTTGATGCTCGCAACAAGATTGAAGCCGCGATCAATTCACTTCCAAACCCTGGTGACCCGGAAGCTTCTGAGCTGTTCGCCAAAGCTGAAGGCACCCTCAATGCAGCCAAGCGTCATCTGGGCGATGAACTGTACGACCAGTTCCGCATCACCCTGGACGACATGAAACCGGAATACGTGAGCTAAGGGAGGCGGGAGGGTCCGCCCTCCCGGTAAAGAGATGAGCAAACAACGTAAATGGCGCTTTGTCGCAGAAGGTGCCGAGAAAATTCAAGGCGGTACTTACAGTGGGTCACGAACTGGTGAATTCCGGATCTGGTATGTCACTGGCGGCGATGGGGTGAAGTTTCGCCGCTGCCCGTATACGGATGGTGGCTGGAAGGTTCAGAAGAACCGCACAACGTATGACGATAAGCCTGTGGAGTATGCCGTCAAAAATCCTGAAGACATTTCAGCCTTGGATGCCTTTGTCGGAGAAAAACCATATGCAGGATATGGGAGAGTATCAGCATGAAAGTTAAATGCATCAAAGATACCGAGGGTTGGTGGACCGAAGGCGAATATTACGAAGCGGTAGCTGCTCCCGGCGGTTTTGTTCTGGTTGGGGATGACGATGAGCCAGACGGTCAAGGTTGGAGCGCTGCACCGATGGAATATCGTGACGATGGTTCGATCGTTTATGCACTGGGCGGTATCGAAGGTGAAGTTCTGTTTGAGGAGAGTGCAGCATGAGCCTTAAACACCAGCAACAACCAACACACAATAGCTGCATGTCTGCTTGCGTAGCAATGATATCAAGCCAGCCGGTATCTGAAGTCGTCGCTCAATGGCATGAGAAGTTTCACAGCAAAGAAGCGTGGCTTGATGATGCTATGGACCATTACCGCATTCCTTATTTCTATGGGCATCCGAAGAAGGCCGAATTGCTACCGGGCTTTATTTATTTCCTCACAGTTCCGTCACTGAATATCGTCGGCGGCCAGCATCAGATTCTTGCTGCGGTAAAAGAAGGTCCCGTGGTCGAAATTTTCGACCCGGCTAAAGGTCGCGATGGTGCCAGAAATTACGTCTACGGGGAATGCCAGAATCCCGAAGAACGTGAACTCATCTCATGGTCGGTAGACCTGGCAATACCTGTTGTTGAGTGGGGTGGTCAATGAGCCTAAAGCACCGTTTACCGGAACTCGAAGCCAGCATTGATCCTGCCGCTTTGCGCGCAGCAGCTGATGAGTATTCCGATCTGCTGCTGACTCTCTGCCTGTGCATGAAGATGGCCGGTCCCACCCGGGCGAATGTACGCGCCTGCGCCACTGAACTGAAAAAGCGTCTGACCACCTGGCATAGCCAGAAAGAACTCAACGCCATTCTGTCCAGTTGGGATCCGGTTGGTTACGTGCTTGGACTCCGCCGGGAAGCGAACGATAACGCTCGCGCTGCCGGCGACCCCGTTGACGTCTTTGTGTGAGGTGGCCATGCGACTAATAAACCGAAGCAAACAATCTCCGCTCGGGCGCCAGGCATGCGATGCAGCACTGGCCAAGCATGTTGAACTCTACGGCGCCTACGGGCGCCAGAAGACGAAACGGACTTATACGGTCATCGTTGAGGGTTCAAAAATCACCGTGGAAGTCGTTAATCGGAAATGTAGCTACGTGGCCACCGCAATGAACTGTGCCCGTAGACTTCGAAACCTGCCTCGCCAGGCACTCATTTGAACAGTTAATTATGCTGCGCGCTCAGCGCGCAGCATGAGTAAGGAGTGGGGTTATGAATCAGACATCGCAAACCACCTATATCATCGCAGATCCTGGCGAATGGGTTTCCGAAGAACAGATAATGGCACTTAAAGGACTGAAGGAAGGCACGTTAAAGAACGCCAGGAAGAAGAGTTTTCTGGAGGGGCGCGAATACAAACATGTTGCCGCTGACGGTGAGCCTTTTGATAACAGCCCCTGCTTCTACAACATAAAGGCTATTGACCGTTGGATCGCCGGCCAGCGTCCGGCAAAGCCAAGTCGTAAGACTCCTGCTAAAGCAGACGAAAACTGATTAAATACTCTGACCATCAACCAACGAGGAATCGTTATGAAATACCCAACTGGAGTAGAGAACCATGGCGGCACGCTACGGATCTGGTTTATCTACAAGGGTGTCAGAGTGCGTGAAAGCCTGGGGGTGCCTGACACCCCCAAAAACAGAAAAACCGCCGGCGAACTGAGAACTTCGATCTGCTACGCGATTAAAACCGGCAATTTTAATTACGCTTCCCAGTTCCCGGACTCATCAAATCTCGCCAAATTCGGCGAGGCCACCCAAAACCTCACTTTGAAGGAACTGGCTGAGCGCTTCCTTGCGCTGAAAGAAACAGAGGTTGCCGATACGTCCATCAATACCTATCGGGCAATCATCAAAAACGTCCTGGCTGTCGCCGGAAGCAATATCCTGGCATCAGCGGTCAACAAAGAGAAGCTGCTGGAGATCCGCAAAGAACTCCTTACCGGACATCATCTGCCAAGGCCACAGTATGAGGTCAAGGATCCGGGCCGTTCCGCGGTAACGGTCAACAACTACATGACGAACCTGTACGCTATTTTCCAGTTTGGGCTGGAAAACGGCTATCTAGAAGAAAACCCCTTTAAAGGTGTATCGCCGCTTCGTGAGGAACGAGTAAAGCCGGACCCGTTATCGAGAGATGAGTTTATTCGACTGATCGATGCGTGCCGCCACCTACAGACGAAAAATATGATGTCCGTAGCTGTTTATACCGGCATCCGGCCCGGGGAGCTGTGCGCCCTTTCCTGGGAAGATATCGACCTGAAAGCAGGTACGCTAATGGTGAGGAGGAATTTTGCCAGAGGCGAATTTACCGTACCGAAAACCCAGGCGGGTACAAACCGGGTCATTCACCTAATCGAACCGGCGATCCAGGCATTAAGAAGTCAGGCGGAGTTAACAAGGCTGGGGAAGGAGCATTCGGTTAAGGTGAAACTGCGTGAGTATGGCCGTACTGACACGCAAAAATGCACCTTTGTTTTTCTGCCAAGCGTCACCGCCAGGACATTACGCCATGGTGATCACTTCACGGTCGACTCGATAAGACAGACCTGGGATACCGCAGTTAAAAGAGCTGGCATCCGACACCGGAAATCATATCAGACGCGACACACATATGCATGCTGGTCACTGACGGCGGGGGCTAACCCTTCTTTTATCGCATCGCAAATGGGTCACGCTGATGCTCAGATGCTTTTTCAGGTTTACGGAAAATGGATGAGTGAAAATAACGACGTCCAGATCGCAATACTTAACTCGAAATTGGGCGCATTTGCCCCACTGATGCCCCATGAAATTTTAAAGACTGGATAAAGTCATTTAAATTCATGAAGATGTAATCTATAAACCTGCAAATCCATAAACTCCAGAGCGGTCCCTAACCACCCAGACACAGCCGCACGGATGAGATCGGCCGTTGTTCTCTCATTATTTACTGTAGTCATCATTATTTTCTCTAATTGTTAGAAGTCGAGCCTGCATTTATTATTAGAGTCAAAAGGTCAGTAAAACCTTACAACAGCTCTTTCTGTCTTTTTCAAAAGTTTCGATAGCGTCGATAATATTCTGATAGTCAAAAACATGAGTAATGAGAGTTTCAGGATCAATTAACCCTTGCTCTAACCACGCCAATACAATGGGGAATTTATGCGCATTCAGCCGCGATGAAAATATAGACAGTTCTTTACCGGTAATACCCTGCTGGGCAACCTGCGAGGGTTCCGTTGAGAATCCCATGAGCACAATTCTGGCCGCCGGAGAGGCCAGCGTCACGGCCTCCTGAAAAATTGACGGATGACAGGCCGCATCAATAATCAGCGTCGGTTTAATGCCTTTATCCTGCAGGCATTCCGCTAATGATGTTTGACCGTTGTTGATCGTCCAGTCAGCACCATTGCGCTTCGCCATTTGCAGACGTTCGTCGATCTGGTCAGTCACAATCACTTGCTTAACCCGATAGACCCGCTTCAGCACCTGAATCGTAGTTAAGCCCATCGGCCCGGCGCCAAATACCAGCGCGATGTCCTGTGCCGTCGGTTTAACCTGTCCGGTGACGTTGGCAGCAATGGTGAAAGGCTCAACCATCACCGCGTGCCGATCGGGTACCGTATCTGGCACTAACCAGCAATTTTGAGCAGGCACAACCACATATTCGCTAAAACCGCCATCCCGGTGGACCCCCAGAACCACCAGAGAAGTGCAGACGTTGGGTTTGCCCACTGAGCACGGATAGCAATGACCACAGCTAATCACCGGGTCAACGCTCACCCGCTGGCCGACCTTCCTGTCCAGCACCCCATCGCCAACGGCATCGATGATGCCGTAGAATTCATGGCCAATAACGCGAGGGTATTGAGCAAAAGGATTATGTCCGCGGTAGATATGGCTATCGGAACCGCAAATCCCCGCCAGCTTAACTTTTACCCGCACTTCTCCAGGTGCAGGTTCCGGCCTGTCTCTCTCTTCCACCTTCAGCTCATTGGGTTGTCGTATCACGATGCTTTTCATTTTTATCTCCTTACCAGTTCCATAAGGTGCCGTCGTCCAGTCTGGCTACCGGCAGACAGGCGGGCTCATACGGGTATTTTGCTGCCCGTTTTTCATCAAACTCGATACCCAACCCCGGCTTTTCTCCTGGATGCATATAGCCGTTGTCAAAGGTCCAGCTGTGTGGGAAAACCTCCAGCATCTGCCCGGAATAACCCATATATTCCTGGACGCCGAAGTTCGGCACCCACAGATCAAAATGAAGCGCCGCAGCCATGCAGATCGGCGACAGGTCGGATGGCCCGTGCGAACCGGTACGGACCTGATAAAGCGAAGCAAAATCGGCAATGCGGCGCATGCCGGTAATCCCGCCAGCATGGGTGATAGTGGTGCGGATGTAGTCGATCAGCTGTTCTTCAATCAGCTGCTTGCAATCCCAGATGCTGTTGAAGACTTCACCGACGGCAATGGGCGTCACGGTGTGCTGGCGAATCAGGCGGAAGCACGCCTGGTTCTCTGCCGGGGTAGGATCTTCCATCCAGAACAGGCGATACTCTTCGATGCTTTTACCAAAGCGAGCCGCTTCAATGGGCGTCAGCCGATGATGCATGTCGTGCAGCAGATGCTCGTTAAAGCCAAACTTTTCACGCACGGCGGCAAACAGCTGCGGCGTAAAATCCAGATATTTCTCCGTTGACCACAGCTGCTCTTCCGGCCACTGGCCCTTGGTCGCCGGCTCGTACGCCTGGCCTTTCCCCTTCGCCATTCCATAGGTCGTTTTCATACCCGGAACGCCGCACTGCACGCGAATGGCCTTAAAGCCCATCTCCTGGTGGCGGGCATAGTCCTCCAGTACTTCATCGATGGAATGCCCGGTGGTGTGGCAGTAAACCATCACGCCTTCTCGCGATGCACCGCCCAACAGCTGATACAAAGGCATCCCCGCCGCTTTCGCTTTTATATCCCACAGCGCCATATCGACGGCAGAAATAGCCGACATGGTGACCGGCCCACGGCGCCAGTACGCTCCTTTGTAGAAAAACTGCCAGATGTCTTCAATGCGGTGCGCATCGCGGCCAATAAGCTGCGGACAGAGATGATCCTGCAGATACGATGCCACGGAGAGCTCACGTCCGTTCAGCGTCGCATCCCCCAGCCCGACAACCCCGTCATCGGTGGTGATTTTAAGGGTGACAAAGTTACGTCCGGGGCAAGTGACGAAAACTTCAGCGGCAACGATCTTCATCTCTGTTTCCTTCCATTCTGACGATAAGTGATCAAAATTAAAGCATCAGACCTACTACCATACAAGTATGAAATTAGAAAAAGACGCGTTCGGTCACATTCTTCAGACGAGGTGAAGCGGCGCTGAGCGCCGCTTCTGTAGGCTAATGAATAGGGTCTTTTACAATGAAGAAGTAGCAAAGTGCGCCGGTAAAAGTCACACAGGCGGCAATGACCAGCGCAAGATTGAATGAGTGGGTGGTGTCGACGACCCAACCGGTAACGACCGGGGCAAAAGAGGCAAAAACGAAACTGCCGAAATTCTGAATCGCCGCCACCGAGGCAACTTTCTGCTCACTGACCAGCACCTGTACCAGCCCCCACGCCGAGGTTCCGGCAAAATGAACGCAGAACAGCGCCATCGAGATAAAAGCCACGGCCTGAGCCGGCGATGAGGACTGCACCACCAGCAGCGTGCCCAGCGCGGAAAGCAGCAGACCAACAACAATCGCGGTTTTGCGTGTCTTCGCCAGATCATATCCCCGGCGCGCCAGGGCATCGACGACAATACCATTAACCCACATGCCAACGGCAGCGGCCAGGAAAGGAATGGCCGCCACCCACCCCGTTTTTGCAAGACTGAGTCCCTGCTGCGCCTGAAGGTATCCCGGCAACCAGGCAATATACAGCCAGCCGGTATAGTTCACGCCCGAAAAACCCAGAATCATGCCCCAGGTCGTCCGGCGTTTAAACAGCCCCAGCCACTCGCTAAAATTCAGCGTCGGACGCGCCTGCACCGGCGCCGCAAGGTAGAGCCGCTCATCCTGCTGCAGATCAAACTGCGCCCGGTTGCGATACCAGGCATACCAGCACAGACCCACCACAATACCCGCCAGACCAATAACCACGAACATCGTCCGCCAGCCCCAGGCAATCTGCATCAGCACCAGCGCTGGCGGCGCAATCGCCTGCCCTAATACCGTCGATGAGTTAAAGATCCCCACGGCCGTTCCGCGCTCTTTCTGAACATACCAGTCGTTGATCGATTTAACGCCCGCGGGCATAAACGGGGCTTCGCCAATGCCAAGACCAATACGCAGGAGAATAAAATGGCTGAATGAGTTCACCATCCCGGTCAGTGCCTGCATTAATGACCAAAAGATGAGTCCGGCCCCGAGCACAATGCGCGGGCCAAAGCGGTCCAACAGCATGCCTGAAGGTAGTTGAGCGAAACCATAGGATAGTGAAAACGCCGACAGCAGCACACCGAACTCGGTCGCACTCAGCCCCAAATCACCGCGAATAGCCTCTCCCGCGACGCTTAACGACGAACGATCGAGGAAGTTGACGATGCCAGCGATAAACAGAAGCACCAGCGTCACATTCTGTACCCGGCGAATGCGAGCCGGTTTGGCGCCAGTCTGGCTGGCGAGAGTCTGGATAGCCATAGTTGTTCCTTACTGTAATTGACGATATGCATTTAACAGTAAGACAACAAGCCGACTACCATACAAGAATAAAGGTTAAAATTAGCGTGAACGATCACAGAAGAACGCGCGTTAAGCGCGTCCCCAGCCAGCGACAATAATCAACATGCCGCACAGCGCAATCAGCGCCCCTGCCCAGTCATAATGGCTAAGCTTAACGCCATCGACAAAACGCAGCCACAGCAGCGCGGTGCAGACATACACGCCGCCGTAAGCGGCATAAACCCGCCCGCTTGCTGCTGGATGCAGCGTCAGCAACCAGACAAACATCATCAGCGCCAGACCTGCCGGAATTAACAGCAGCGGCGTTTCGCCGCGTTTTAACCATAGCCAGGGTAAATAACATCCGAGAATTTCACAGAGCGCGGTGGCGAAGAAAAGCAGCGTTGTTTTGAACATTAAAGACACGTAAAGAGAGCAGGTTGTTGGCCCATTTTACGCAATAATCTGCCTCTTCCACACTCTTTTGTCGGGTATGCCGGCGAAAAGAGATGTAGTAAACTGCCTGCAGATTGCAGGGGCTTCCCCTTTTTATCACTCAAAGGAAATCGTGATGAAAATGACACAGAACACACGTTACTGCCTGACGGCTATGCTGGCGCTGAGCGCCGTACTCTTTACCGCATCGTCTTTCGCGCAAACCAGCAAGCTGGTGATTGAATCCGGCGATAGCGCACAAAGCCGCCAGCAGGCCGCCATGGAAAAAGAGCAGTGGAACGACACCCGCTCTTTGCGTCACAAGGTCAACACCCGCACCGAAAAAGAGTGGGACAAGGCTGACGTCGCTTTTGATGCGCAGGACAACTGCCAGAAAAGCACGAACGTCAACGCGTACTGGGAACCGAACACCCTGCGCTGCCTCGACCGCCGCACCGGTCGCGCTATTGCACCTTAATCCGTCACGCATCCATGGCGCCCGCGGGCGCGATATTTAGCTTTTATCGACAGGAACAGCCATGACCGACGCATACTCAATCAAACTTCGTCCGCTCGAGCGTGAAGACTTACGTTTTGTCCACCAGCTCGATAACAATGCCAGCGTGATGCGCTACTGGTTCGAAGAGCCCTACGAAGCTTTTGTTGAGCTCTCCGACCTTTACGATAAACACATTCACGATCAGAGCGAACGCCGGTTTGTTATCGAATGTAATAGTGAAAAAGCCGGGCTGGTGGAACTGGTTGAGATCAACCACGTCCATCGCCGCGCCGAATTTCAAATCATCATTTCACCGGATTATCAGGGAAAAGGTCTGGCGACACGCGCCGCGAAGCTGGCGATGGACTACGGTTTTACCGTTCTCAATCTGTATAAACTGTATCTCATCGTCGACAGCGAAAATGAAAAAGCCATCCACATCTACCGCAAGCTTGGGTTTATGGTAGAGGGGGAGCTGATTCATGAATTTTTCATCAACGGCGAATACCGCAACACCATTCGTATGTGCCTGTTCCAGCACCAGTATATTAGCGAACATCGCACTCAGGGACAGTCGCTGCTGAAGCCCACGGCTCAGTAATATTCGATACTGTTTTTGATGGTATAACGACGGGTCAGCGGCGGCTGGACGCTTTCATCGACCACCTGCAGCTGGCAATCAACCGGATTATCGTGGCTATCGTAGTCACAGGTTTGACGCACGTTCCCCAACTGACGATCGTTGAAGGTGCTGGTCGCCGTGTAGTCCAGCTTTTTACGTGGATCCTTCGCCGGCGTGGAGATCACCGTAAAACGCTCATTTTTCGCCACGGTGGTTTTACCGGTCGGATAACCCTCGCTGTCATACTGATAGGTGGCAGTCGTCTCTTTGCCACGCGCGGCCACCACAAAGCCGTTATCATCCGTCTCCCAGATAATGCCGGCCGACGGCAGTTCCGCGAGCTGGCATTTTCCCTGCAGGCGCAGGCGTTTCTCACGGGTGCGGGCGTCAAGATAGAAGTTGGCATCCAGCATCAGCGTCGCGCCGGTATTATTTTCCCGGTCCTCCAGGTCCAGCAGATCAAAACAGCCCTCCCTCGAGAGGCTCGCGCTCACCCGTTTTACCACCTCATCGTGTTCGTCGAGCAGCGTCTGGCTAAAATCTTTCACCGGACCACGCAGCGGATCGAACTCGAACTCATTGGAAAAACTCGCCATTTCCGGCGTAAATGCTTCTGGCTTCTTCTGCGCATCGCAGGCGCTGAGCACCATCACCGCCGATATCAGCAATAACCGTTTTTTCACGCCGAATCCCTTTTGTATACATTGCAATCATATTAGCAAATACAATTGTTTACACCAGTTCTGCTATGCTTAAATCTGGATAACATTAATAAGGAGTCTATGATGAAACGCTCTTTCTGGCTATGCGCCGCGCTGCTGCTGGGTTCAACCTCAGCGCTCGCCGCGCCCGATTCCTGCGAACGCGTGAAGAACGATATTCAACAAAAGATCGTCAATAACGGCGTGCCGGCCTCAGGCTTTACTTTAGCGATCGTGCCCAACGATCAACCCGATCAGCCCGGTGCCCAGGTTGTCGGCCACTGTGCTAACGACACCTTCAAAATTACCTATACCCGCAGCGCCGATTCAGACAGCGACGCCCGTTAACCTCTTATTTTCATTCGAAGGATATTATCCCTGAGTTGACCAGGGATAATATCCTTCTACCCCACTTTGGGTATGATTGCTCCCCCATACACCGGAAAATGATACCGGCGATCTTTCTGCCGCAACACAACGATGGGGTGAGCCATGTCCAGTCAGGAACATTCTGGCGGCGTCAGCCGACGCACGTTAATCAAATCGTCTGCGATAGGCTCACTGGCGCTTGCCGCCGGTGGACTCTCGCTTCCTTTTAGTCTGCGCTCCGCTGCGGCGGCCGTTCAGCAGGCGACACAGAGTGAAGAACGTATCGTCTGGGGCGCCTGTTCGGTAAACTGCGGCAGTCGCTGCGCGCTGAGTCTGCACGTGCGCGATAATGAAGTCACCTGGGTAGAAACGGATAATACCGGGATGGACAATTATGGCGACCATCAGGTACGCGCCTGTCTACGCGGCCGCTCCATTCGCCGGCGAATCAACCACCCGGATCGCCTGAATTACCCGATGAAACGCATCGGCAAACGCGGCGAAGGCAAGTTTGCGCGCATCAGCTGGGAAGAGGCGCTGGAGACTATTGCCGGCAATCTGCAAAGAGTCGTCAAAGACTACGGCAACGAGGCGGTTTACATTAACTATTCGTCGGGAATTGTCGGCGGCAATATGACCCGTTCCTCGCCTTCGGCCTCGCCGGTCACCCGTCTGATGAACTGCTATGGCGGGTCGCTGAATCAGTACGGCACCTACAGTACCGCCCAGATTGCCTGCGCCATGCCCTACACCTACGGCAGCAACGAGGGTAACAGCACCTCGGATATCGAAAACAGCAAACTGGTGGTGATGTTCGGCAACAACCCGGCGGAAACCCGCATGAGCGGCGGCGGTATCACCTGGTATCTGGAGCAGGCCAGAGAACGCTCCAACGCGCGGATGATTGTCATTGACCCCCGCTATACCGATACTGCCGCCGGGCGGGAAGATGAATGGATCCCCATCCGTCCGGGCACCGATGCCGCGCTGGTGGCCGGTATCGCCTGGGTACTGATTAGTGAGAATCTGGTCGATCGGCCGTTCCTCGATAAATACTGCGTCGGCTATGACGAAAAAACCCTTCCCGCCGGCGCCCCGCCAGACAGCCACTACAAAGCCTACATTCTCGGCCACGGCGAGGACGGGACCGCCAAAACGCCGCAGTGGGCGTCGCGTATCACCGGGATCCCCGTCGACCGAATCATTAAGCTGGCCCGGGAAATTGGAACCACCCGACCCGCCTGTATTTGCCAGGGCTGGGGACCGCAGCGCCAGGCTAACGGGGAACTGGCTTCCCGGGCGATCGCCATGCTGCCGATTCTGACCGGCAATGTCGGCATTAACGGCGGCAACAGCGGCGCGCGCGAATCGACCTATACCCTGACCATTGAGCGCCTGCCGGTGCTGGTCAATCCGGTCAAAACCGCCATCTCCTGCTTTAGCTGGACCGACGCCATCGCGCGCGGCCCGGAGATGACCGCGCTGCGTGACGGCGTCAGAGGCAAAGATAAGCTGGATGTCCCGATTAAGTTTATCTGGAACTATGCCGGGAATACCCTCGTCAACCAGCATTCTGATATCAACAAAACCCACGAAATTCTCAAGGACGAGAAAAAATGCGAAATGATCGTGGTGATCGAGAACTTTATGACCTCTTCGGCGAAGTATGCCGACATTCTGCTGCCGGACCTGATGACCGTCGAACAGGAAGACATCATCCCTAACGACTACGCCGGGAACATGGGCTACCTGATTTTTATTCAGCCCGCAACCGCGCCGAAATTCGAACGCAAACCGATCTACTGGATCCTCAGCGAAGTGGCAAAACGCCTCGGCGACGATATTCATCAACGATTTACCGAAGGTCGCACCCAGGAGCAGTGGCTCCAGTATCTGTACGCCAAAATGTTGGCCAGAGATCCCGCGCTACCCACCTATGAAGCCCTGAAAGCAATGGGGATTTATAAGCGTAAAGATCCGGACGGCCATTTTGTCGCCTATCGCGATTTTCGCGCGGACCCGATCGCGCACCCCTTAAAAACGCCCTCCGGCAAAATTGAGATTTACTCCAGTCAACTGGCGGATATTGCTGCCCGTTGGCAGTTGCAGAAGGATGAAACAATCAGCCCGCTGCCGATCTACGCCTCCACTTTCGAAGGCTGGGATGACCCGCTGCGCGACCAGTTCCCGCTGCAGCTTTTCGGTTTTCACTACAAAGCCCGAACCCACTCCAGCTACGGCAACGTCGATGTGCTACAGGCCGCCTGCCGCCAGGAGGTGTGGATCAATCCGCTTGATGCCGGGAAGCGTGGAATTAAAAACGGCGATTTGGTGCGCGTCTTCAACCCGCGCGGCGAACTGCGTATTCCGGCGAAAGTCACGCCGCGTATCATGCCCGGCGTTGCGGCTATGGGCCAGGGAGCATGGCATGACGCCAACATGGACGGTGATCGCATCGATCGCGGCGCCTGCATTAATACCCTGACCACCCAGCGGCCCTCTCCGCTGGCAAAAGGAAATCCACAGCATACGAACCTCGTTGACATCGCCAGGGTCGAGGACACGGCGTCATGATCTCCTGGCTGCCAGGAGGCGCAGACGAGCCAACAGCCAGCAAGGAGATCGCCCATGGGTAGTGGATGGCATGAATGGCCGCTGGTGCTGTTTACGGTACTCGGTCAATGCGTGGCGGGAGCGACTATCGTCAGCGGTCTGGGATGGATATCGCTGACAGATAACTCCGAGGCCCGGCAGCGTCTGGTCAAACGCATGGTCTTTCTCTGGCTCATTATGGGGGTCGGTTTTCTGGCATCGGTTCTGCATCTGGGATCGCCGCTCCGGGCATTCAACTCTCTTCATCGCATTGGCGCCTCGGCGCTCAGTAATGAAATCGCCAGCGGCGCCCTGTTCTTCGCCGTCGGCGGCCTCTGGTGGTGGCTGGCGAGGCTCGGCAAACTGCCTGCGGCCCTCGGCCGCCCCTGGCTGCTGCTGAGCATGCTGCTGGGCCTCATTTTTGTGCTGGCGATGACCCGGGTTTACCAGATTGAAACCGTCCCGACATGGTATAGTGGCGTCACGACAACATCCTTCTTTCTGACAATGGCGCTGACCGGGCCGCTGTTCGCCGCGCTGTTATTGCGGGCTGCGAATGTTGAGTTCAACGGGCGTTTTTTCGCCTCCTTGAGCGTGCTGGCGCTGTTTGCCAGCATTGCTCTGGTGATTATGCAGGGCGTTGAACTCAGCGACATTCAAAGCTCAGTGCAGCGCGCCGGCGCGCTGGTGCCGAATTATGCCGCGTTACAGATCTGGCGCATCGCGCTGCTGGCGCTTGGCCTCGGCTGCTGGATCTGCCCGCTTTGCCGGAACAAAACCCCGCGCCCGACCAGTTTGTTCCTCGGACTGCTGCTGGTTCTGGCCGCAGAACTTATTGGCCGCGGTCTGTTTTATGCTCTGCATATGACCGTCGGCGTGGCGATTGCTGGTTAATATTCAGGCGTGGCACCGTCCCGCCGCAGTAAGGAAGAGTACATGATACAAGCTCACTACCGCGATGCCGTCGCGTTGAGCGCCCGCACCCTGGGCGCCCTGTTTTCATTTTCCCCGGAAAGCGCGCAGGCCGCGCCGCTGGTAGCGGCTCTGCAAGACGGCAGCTGGCAGGCTCAATGGCCTTATCCGCTAGCCGATTCGCTGGTGACCGGGTTCGCCGCCGCCAGCGATGAACCGCTCCCCCAGGCCTGGCAACGCCTGTTTATTGGTCCCTGGGCGCTGCCCGCCCCGCCGTGGGGTTCGGTCTGGCTGGATAAAGAGAATGTGCTGTTCGGCGACTCTACTCTGGCATTGCGGGAGTGGATGCGCGCGAACGGAATTGGTCACGCAACGCAAGGCCAGGAGCCGGAAGATCATTTTGGTACGCTCCTGCTGCTGGCCGCCTGGCTGTGCGAATCCGCGCAGGAGGAGGCGTTTTCGCAGCTTCTCGCCTGGCATCTGCTGCCCTGGTCCGGCCGGTTCCTCGAGGTGTTTATCGCCGGAGCCGAACACCCCTTTTATCATTCCCTCGGACAACTGGCGCAGGCGACGCTCGCCGAATGGCAACGCCAGCTCCCCATAGCCGTCGCCGACAAACCGCTTTATCGCTAAACGCACCGCCATGCCGGGAGAACTGGCATGGCGGCTTTTCAGTGACAACGTCACGCAGACAGATTTTTAAGCCCCTTCATCCGCCCGTTTTCAGCGCAAGCGGCATTTATAGCTTTTGCGTCTAAGCTTATTTCCTATCACAATAAGTCTATGTTTCCCGCTCACCGTAACCTCTGATGCACCGTCTGCACAATTATCCTGATGTTCAGGTCATGTTTCGTCGCCTGCTGATTGCGACGCTGGTCGGTATACTGGCGGCGCTGGCGATCCTGGAAGGGCTTTTTCTCAACGATCATAGCGGGAGTCTGGTCAATGCCGCCGAAGGACTACCCGGCTGGCGACGTCTGCTCACGCCGGCGGCTGGCGGACTGGCTGCCGGCGCACTGCTCTGGTTCTGGCAATGTCGGACCCGCCAGCGCCCGCATGCGCCCACCGACTATATGGAGGCGCTCGATAGCGGAGACGGTCAGTTTGATACCCCCGCCAGCCTGGTTAAATCCCTGGCTTCCTTGTTGGTGGTGACTACCGGCAGCGCGATTGGTCGCGAAGGCGCGATGATTCTGCTGGCCGCACTGGCCGCGTCGCTGTTCGCCCGCCGCTTCACGCCAAAAGCAGAATGGAAGCTGTGGGTCGCCTGTGGGGCCGCCGCCGGGATGGCCAGCGCCTATCACGCGCCGCTGGCCGGAAGTCTGTTTATTGCCGAAATTTTATTTGGCACGCTGATGCTTGCGTCACTGGGTCCGGTGGTGATTTCCGCGGTTATCGCCCTGCTGCTCACGCAGTTGATCAACGGCGGCGCATCGCCGCTGTATCAGGTGGAGTTTCATGAGACGCTGACCGCTCTCCACTATGCGCTGATGCTGGCTACCGGACTGTTAGCCGGGCTTTGCGGACCGCTGTTTATCGCGATGATGAGCTACAGCCACCGCTGTTTTTTACGCATCAGGCTCTCGCCGCCGTGGCAGCTGGCGCTCGGCGGAATGATTGTCGGCCTGCTGTCGCTGATCACGCCTGCGGTGTGGGGCAATGGTTACAGCACGGTACAGCATTATCTGCAGTCGCCGCCGCTGTTTAGCGCCATCGCGGTGGTCTTTGTGTGCAAACTGATAGCGGTGCTGGCCAGCAGCGGATCCGGCGCGCCGGGCGGCGTGTTTACCCCTACGCTGTTCGTCGGGCTGGCGATGGGCATGCTGTTTGCCAGCTTCAGCGGGCTGTGGCTGCACCACGATCAAGGACTGGCAATTATGATTGGTCTGACCGGAATGGCGGCCTTTCTGGCGGCCACAACGCATGCGCCGATTATGTCGACATTGATGATCTGTGAAATGACCGGGCAATACCTGCTACTGCCCGGTTTATTGATTGCCTGCGTACTGGCATCGGTGCTCTCCCGGACGTTACGCCAGGACTCTATCTACCGCCATCATGTCGCCGAGCATGGTTAAGTCAATATACTGGCTCAGCTCACGCTGTTCGGCGCGCGGCAGGTAAGGAAGTTCGCCGATCAGCGGCCCAGGCAGCTTTTTACTCAGCACCTCGATGATTTCAGCGTAATGCGCTAAGCCCGGGTTAATGCGGTTTGCCACCCAGCCAATCATCGGCAGACCGTCGTTAGCAATGGCCTGGGCGGTCAGCAGAGCGTGGTTGATGCAGCCTTCCTGGATGCCAACGACCATCACCACCGGAAGCTGCTCCTGGACCACCCATTCTGAAAGCGGACGCAGGTCGTTCATCAGACTCCGCCAGCCGCCGGTCCCCTCAACCACAACGTGATCGACCTGCCCGCTGAGGCGCTGAAGACCATCCGACAGCAGCCCGTAGTTAATCGGGCAGCTGTGCGCCACGCTGCTCTCATCTTCGCTTAATGCTATGGGATTGACAGCATCATACGGTAACGCCAGCGACGACACGCTTTGTAAAATCAGCGCATCTTTGTTACGCAATCCGTCCGGCGTCTCTTTGCTGCCCTTCGCCACAGGCTTGTATCCCGCGACGCTTTTGCCGCTGGCAGCAAGTGCCTGCAACAGCGCACGAGAAACCACTGTCTTCCCGACAGAGGTGTCAGTACCTGTTATAAAGAAACGCTTAAACATCATTAACCCCACAGTTATGTTGATGATTTATACAGAAGAGAAGGAATAAACTGTGGGAAAAGTCTACGCGAAGCCGCCGGATACCAGCTTGAGATAGCGCAATTTTTGGTGTGACTATGAAAAAATGTTAACCCTGTAACAGTCGAATCAGCAGAGATCCGTTATAGAGGGCATCCTTCACCAGCGCTGCGCCGGCCATCGTTCCACGGTTAGAAAACTGCGTGCTTTCAACGCTAATATGCCGGCTGTAGGCGGGCAGAGATTGTTGCCGAATACAATCTGAAATGGCGGGAAATAAGATATCGGCCGCCAGACTAAACGGGGAGCCGATGAGGATTTTTTGCGGGTTGAACAGATTGACCATGATCGCCAGAATCCGCCCGACGTGCTGGCCCACGCCGCTAATAATATCCTGCGCCAGCAAATCGCCCTGCAGCGCCGCCTGGCACAGCCACTCCACGCTCAGCGGCTGCTGATGCAGCATCGAACTCATTGATTTAGTCATTCGTACCTGGGCCAGTTCCAGCACGCTTTCGACGCTGGCGATAGTCTCCAGACAACCGTGGTTACCGCAGTAGCATCGCTTGCCGTAGGGATCGACCTGAGTATGACCGATCTCGACCAGACTGCTGCTGCCCGCATGCAGCAGGCGACCATCGGTAATCACCCCGGCGCCGACGTTATGATCAATCACCACCTGAATGACATCCCGCGCCCCGCGGGACGCGCCAAACAGCGATTCCGCCATCGTCCATGCGCTGATATCGTGCTGAATATAGACCGAGACGCCGGTGTGGTTCGCCAGAACCTCGCCAAGAGGCAGATCTTTGACCTCTTCATAAAATGGCATCCGATGAATCACGCCGTTTTCGGTATCAATGATGCCCGGCATGGTGACGGCGATGGCGGTCAGACGTTCCAGTTTCTTTTGATGGCGGATAAAGAACTGGTCGATATGCTCAACAACGCGCGTCAGGAACGGCTGTTCGTGCTGGAGCGCCAGCTCGAGCTGCTCCTCAACCACCAGTTTGCTGCTGAGATCGCGCAGCGCAAGGTGAATTTCACCGCGGCTGATTCGCACGGAGAGATAGTGCCAGGCCTCGGTCTCGACCATCAGCCCGACGGCGGGACGCCCGCGGCTCCCCGGCTCCTGGATTTCCGTCTCCTGAACCAGATGCGCTTCGAGCATTTCACGCACGATTTTAGTAATGCTGGCCGGCGCCAGTTGCGCAAAACGCGAGAGGTCGATGCGCGACACCGGGCCAAGCTGATCAATCAGGCGATATACTGCTCCTGCATTGGTCTGCTTTATTTGATCGATATGGCCTGGCTGACTGTCCGCTACCACCATTGACTCCCTTTATTTTCGCGCTTCGAAATAAACTTTTAGCTATGGTGAAGCACTTCGGTAGCACTCGTCAAATTTTTACTTAGCCTTGTGATTTACCGCACGTTTTTGACTGTTTTTAGTCTTAATTATTCACCGCAGCGGCGGCAAGAAGGTATTCACGAAAGCGTTGCGCCGCCTGACTCTGTTCATGATGCTTCGACCACACCAGCCACATTTCCGAAACCGCATCCTGTTCTTTAATGGGTAGCCAGCGCATCTCGTTGAGCTGCACCCGCTTAAACGACGCCGGTAATATCGATACCCCCAGCCCGGAAGCCACCAGGCCGATAATCGTCATCGCCTCGCCCACCTCCTGAGCGATCATCGGCGTCTGACCATAGCGTCGCATCAGCCCCAGAATGTCGTCATACAGTCCGGTTCCGACGTGCGGGTCAAAAAAGACGAACGGTTCGCGGGCCAGTTCGATCAGGCTTACCGCCTCCTGACGCGCGAGGGGATGGTCGCTCGGCACCATCGCCAGCAGCGGTTCGCGCAGCACCCGTTCCCAGACCAGGGTCTCCGGCAGCTGCGTATTGCGCATCAGCCCCAGATCGAGGGCGCCTTCATTCAGCGGCACAATCTGCTCGCGGGTATTGGTTTCCCGGGTCTGGATATGCACGTCCGGGTAGCGCCGGCGAAAGGTGGACAGCGTATCGGAAACCGCCTTGATGAACGGTGCGGAGGAGGTAAAGCCGATGTGTAGCTCCCCGGTTTCACCGTGATGCAGACGGCTTGCGCGCGCCGCCGCATCGTCGACCAGACTGAGAATGTGCCGACTGTCGGCAAGAAACTGGCGACCCGCCGCCGTCAGACTCACGCTGCGGTTGGTTCTGGCGAAGAGGCGTGCGCCAATCTGTTGTTCAAGTATCTGAATCTGCTGGCTTAACGGCGGCTGTGAAATGTTCAGCCGTGCCGCTGCCCGGCCAAAATGGAGCTCTTCGGCGACGGCAATGAAGTAGCGGAGATGACGCAGCTCGATATTCATATCTAAAACGTCTTATTTGAGATTATTAATATATTAGACAGAATATTTACATTTTCATACCCTTAAAATGTGATCTGTGATGTTTCCTAACTCTGTGTTCTCAGCAAGGATTTTTCCGTGAGTCGTACAACTACCGTTGATACCGTGCCGGCAAGCGAGGTCAGCGACAATGTTATATCCCAGCCAAATCAGTTTATTAAGCGCGGTACCCCCCAGTTTATTCGGGTTACTCTCGCCCTCTTCTCCGCCGGTCTGGCCACTTTCGCCCTGCTTTACTGCGTTCAACCGATTCTGCCGGTGCTCTCGACCGAATTTGGCGTGACTCCCGCCAGCAGCAGCGTTTCGCTGTCGATTTCCACCGCGATGCTCGCCGTTGGCCTGCTGTTTACCGGCCCGCTTTCGGATGCTATCGGCCGTAAACAGGTGATGGTCACCGCGCTGGTGCTGGCCTCATGCTGTTCTTTACTGTCTACGATGATGTCGAGCTGGCACGGCATTTTGATTATGCGGGCGCTGATTGGCCTGTCGCTAAGCGGCGTGGCGGCAGTCGGGATGACCTATCTGAGTGAGGAGATCCACCCCAGCGTCGTCGCCTTTTCCATGGGACTGTACATCAGCGGCAACTCGATTGGCGGAATGAGCGGCCGTCTGCTGACCGGGGTTTTCACCGACTTTTTCGGCTGGCGCGTGGCGCTGGCGGTGATCAGCTGCTTCGCGTTAGCCTCGGCCATTATGTTCTGGCGAATCCTGCCGGAATCGCGACACTTCCGCCCGAGTTCGCTGCGCCCCAAAACCCTGCTGATTAACCTGCACCTGCACTGGCGCGATCGCGGGCTGCCGCTGCTGTTCCTCGAAGGATTCCTGCTGATGGGGTCTTTTGTCACCCTCTTCAACTACATTGGCTATCGCCTGATGATGTCGCCCTGGTCGCTGAGTCAGGCGGTGGTTGGCCTGCTCTCCGTCGCATATCTGACCGGGACCTGGAGTTCCCCGAAGGCCGGGGCAATGACCGCACGCTACGGCCGCGGCCCGGTGATGCTTGCCTTTACCGCCGTTATGCTGGCCGGGCTGACGCTGACCCTGTTCTCCTCTCTGTGGCTGATATTTGCGGGCATGCTGCTGTTCTCCGCCGGCTTCTTTGCCGCCCACTCGGTCGCCAGCAGCTGGATTGGTCCTCGTGCGCGCCGCGCCCGCGGCCAGGCATCGTCGCTGTACCTGTTCAGCTACTATCTCGGCTCCAGTATTGCGGGGACATTAGGCGGGGTATTCTGGCATAACTATGGCTGGAACGGCGTGGGTGGCTTTATCGCGCTGATGCTAATGGCCGCACTGCTTACCGGCGTTTGCCTGCACAAACGTCTGCAATAATCTCTCTTCACGTGGCCTTTATCGGCCACGTCTTTCACCACATGCCCAGTACCGACGACGCCCCCAATAGCTCTCTGACGGCATCGATAGACAGCAGTGCAATAAATAGCATAGTGAACGGATTCATAATGACTCCCGAACGACGGCCTGTGCCCAAAATAAGTTTAGCCGCTGCTCAAAAAGAATCCGCTATTCTGACCACATCAATGTGACAATATTTCGATCCTGCTCCCGGCCAGGCGAAAAAACTGGCGCGATAGTCCGTCCCCACCGATCGCTCTGCCGGACGGCCCGGCGAGCCTTGCGTCTCGTGTGGAAGATTGGCGCGGATCAGGATAGTGTAGAGGTCAACGGGCAACGCCTTTCGTTCACTCGCAACAGGCCAAACTAAACATGACTGACAACAAAAACTATCAGCAGCTTACCCGCACTTTCCAGCGTCTTTCCCGCTTCTCGCATCTCGGCGCTATCGCCGGCTGGGATATGTTCGCCATGATGCCGCCGGGCGGCAGCGCCGCGCGAGGCGAGGCTCTGGCAGAACTGGGCGTGCTGCAGCATCAAATCCTGACGGATAAGAGCGTGGCTGAAGCGCTGCGCAACGCACGCCAGGAAAATCTGAACGACGTTGAACAAGCGAATCTGCGCGAAATGACTCGCCAGTACGAACAGGCGGCGCTGCTGCCGGAAAGTCTGGTTGAGGCCAAATCGCTGGCAGGCAGCCGCTGCGAACATGCCTGGCGCAGCCAGCGCCCGGCGAACGACTGGGAAGGTTTCGCCGAAAACCTGCGCGAGGTGGTGAAGCTGAGCCGTGAAGAAGCGGCGATTCGCGCCGGCGCGAAAGGGTGCTCTCGCTATGATGCCCTGTTGGATATTTTCGAACCGGATATGACCAGCGCGCGGCTTGACGTGTTGTTTGCCGATCTCAAATCCTGGCTGCCGGCTCTGCTCGCCAGCGTCGTCGAAAAGCAGTCCCTGAACCCGCCGGTTGCGCCGCAGGGGCCGTTCCCGATCGCTGAACAGCGTGAGCTGGGACTGGAAGCCATGCGGATTCTGGGTTTTGATTTTGATGGCGGGCGTCTGGATATCAGCGCCCATCCGTTCTGCGGCGGCGTGCCGCAGGATGTGCGCATCACCACGCGCTATAACGAAGAGGATCTGCTCAGCGCCCTGTTCGGTGTGATTCATGAAACCGGTCATGCGCGCTATGAACAAAACCTGCCGCGTAAATGGCTCGATCAACCGGTGGCGCTGGCCCGCTCAACGGCGATCCACGAATCGCAAAGCCTGTTCTTCGAAATGCAGCTCGGACGCAGCGATGCCTTCCTGAAACGCCTGCTGCCGGCCGTGCGTCAGCGTTTTGGCGAACAGCCGGCCTTCAGCACTGAGAATTTCATTGCCTGGAACCAGCGCGTTAAGCCGGGTTATATCCGCGTGGATGCTGACGAGGTCAGCTATCCGGCCCATGTTATCCTGCGCTATGAGATCGAACGGGCGCTGATCGATGGTGACATCGAGGTAGACGATATTCCCGCGCTGTGGGATGAGAAAATGCAAAGCTGGCTGGGACTCTCTACCACCGGCAATTATCGTAATGGCTGTATGCAGGATATTCACTGGACCGATGGCGGGTTTGGTTACTTCCCTTCCTACACCCTCGGCGCCATGTACGCCGCGCAGCTGATGGCTGCCGCGAAGCGCGCGTTGCCGCAGCTGGAGGCCAACATTGCCAACGGTGATTTCACGACGCTGTTTGCCTGGCTACAGCAGAATATCTGGCAGCACGGCAGCCGGTTCAGCACCTCACAGCTGATCATTAACGCCACCGGGGAAGATCTGAACAGCGACTATTTCCGCCAGCATCTCAGCGCACGCTACCTGTAAATGCCTCCGTCGCGCCGGGGCACTCTCCGGCGCTCACCGAAATATCCTCGTCTCAGTTTCGGTTGTACATATCGTTACACGCCGATACCAAACACTCACGGAAAGCCAGAAAAGAGAGGCATATAGTTCTTTCAACGGCCCCGCAGTGGGGTTCACTGAAAAAACAATTTCGAGGATATCAGAATGAAAAAAGTATTAGCTCTGGTCGTTGCCGCTGCTATGGGTCTGTCTTCTGCTGCTTTCGCTGCTGACGCAGTAAGCACCACTCAGGCTCCGGCTGCTGCAACTCACAGCACCACTGCCAAAACCACTCATCATAAAAAACATCACAAAGCCGCTGCCAAACCGGCCGCTGAGCAGAAAGCTCAGGCCGCGAAAAAACACCACAAAGCCGCCGCCAAACCGGCCGCCGAACAGAAAGCTCAGGCCGCGAAAAAACATCACAAAGCCGCCGCCAAACCGGCCGCTGAACAGAAAGCCCAGGCCGCGAAAAAACACCACAAAGCAGCAACCAAACCAGTAGCCCAGAAAGCCCAGGCCGCTAAAAAACACCACAAAGCGGCAACCAAGCCAGTAGCCCAGAAAGCTCAGGCTGCTAAAAAACACCACAAAACTACTAAACATCAGGCCGCTAAACCTGCTGCACAACCGGCTGCTTAATTCTTCCGGCAAGTCAGGTTAATCATAAACCGGCGCTGTTTCAGCGCCGTTTTTTTCTGGAGGGCACTTATGCTGCGGCGCTATCGTTTTGAGCTCATCCTGATCCTGTTAATTCTCTGCGCGCTGATTGCGACCCGCTTTTTCCTCTACTGAATAAGACGGCGCTTCATCACTCTGCGCAGCGACTCTCCGGCCCGACATCTCACCATGCTGTCACCGTCTACGTTGCTCCTCCTTGCCGCCCCGTCGGATTGCGCGGTGAATACCGCATCAATGCGCTGATTTTCATCACAAGGTCACGCCAGCAGACCGCTGTTCCTCCCGTAGCGAGAAAGCACTAATGACCTGCCAGCAGCCAGAAATGATACCCCACGCCATACACCCCAAGAATCAGCAAAAAGCAGGCGGCAATTGTCGTTAAGCGATGGGCATGCGCCGGGGCCAGCCAGCGCCGAATGGCGAGGATATAGAACGACAGCACCCCAAGATCGATAGCCACCCAGATGATGCTCAACAGACCAAGGCTCAGGCCAACATCACTGGTAATCTGGATAAACTGCGGGAAAAACGCGGCAAAGAACAGAATGTCCTTGGGATTACTCAGGGCGGTCACGAACCCCGACCACACGCCGCCTCGCGCGGTCGCCGCGCCAGGTGTCACAGGCGACGGACGCAGCATACTCAGAGCAAGCCACGTAATATAGATGGACCCCAGCGCCGCCAACAGCAGCAGAATGTCGGGATGGATCGCCACGGCGCCGGTCAACATTGCCGCCGCAACGGCCATCAACACCAGCGACGCGAGATTGCTGCCTATCATCGTACGCACTGCCGATGAAGCCCCGTCTCTGGCGGCGCAGCCGGTCACCAGTAGCACCACCGGCCCCGGCGTAGCAATCAGCGCCAGCACCGTCATGCTGTATCCCGCCATCAATGCATAGTTCATGATACTGACTCACTCTTTTTTTTCAGGTCAGCGCATTTTCTATTTAGATTTCAGGATTGAAAAACGACAAATGGTGAGTTTGAATGTGAGTTTAACTCAATATAGAAAGCTGACCGATATGTCGATGCCGCCGCTGTATGCCCTCCGCGCTTTTGAAACCGCCGCCCGCCTTGGCTCCTTTAGCAAAGCCGCTGCGGCGCTGCACGTTACCCCCGGGGCGGTCAGCCGCCATATCAGCACGCTCGAGACCTGGTTTGACTGCCAGCTGTTTACCCGTCAGGGGCCAAAAGTGGTGCTCACCGACGCGGGAAGGCAGCTCGCCAGCGCGCTGGCGGAAAACTTTGCTGCCATTGACAGCGCCTGCCAGACCTTGCGCCATCAGGCGGGCAAGCTGCGGCTGAAATCGCCGTCGACACTCACCATGCGCTGGCTGCTGGATGTGTTGCAGCGCTTTCGCCAGCAGCATCCGCGACCGGTCATAGAGATGAGCAGCGTGTGGATGGACAGAGACAGCGTAGACTTCAGCCGCGAGCCTTACGATTGCGCGATTCTGCTCGGCGATGGTCATTTCGGCGAAGAGACCTGCCACAGGCTGTTGTTTGCCGAATGGCTGGTTCCGATCTGCGCCCCGTCCATGGTCGAGGCCGCTCGCCAGAGATTATCCGCCTGCCCGCTGATTCATCCGACGACCGATCGCCGGGACTGGCGACGTTGGCTACAGCATGCCGGAGCGTTATCGCAGACCGGGATAAACCAGGGAATCGTCTTTGATAGTCTGGAACAAGGCACGATGGCGGCCATGAGCGGGCACGGGGTCTCGGTGGGCGATCTCTTTTTGAGTCTGCAAGCGATTCGCAGCGGCCTGCTGGCGCTTCCGTTCCCGCAGGCCGTTGCCACCGGCGAGGGCTATTACCTGGTGTGGCCCAAAAAGAGGCTTAATCCACAGCCTGTCGCCCTGCTGTATCACTTTTTACTCGAACACATCCCGGCGCCGTTCCCGGATGGATTAACCCGCCTGGGTCAGCCGCCAAAGTGACTGCGGTCCTGGCGGTTTACATAACATGTACCGCCTGCACAACCAGATATCCCGCCGCGCCCCAGATAAAAACCGACGCGAGAGAAACATAAACTAACGCACGAATACCTTTTTTAGACATACATCCTCCCGAAACCGGAGATAAGAATTAGCGGATATCATCGCCGGGGTAACATCTCTGTTTGTTCAACGGCAGAGAGGAATAACAATATTTGCGGTGAGAAAATGTTTCACATTGAAAGCAACTGAGAATGCTGTAAAGAAGTGCATTTTCCGCTGAAGAAATGTCTGTTTTTACTGCTCGCCGTCGCGGTCTGCGCATGACACTCCCGATCCCTCCGCACGGCCCGCTTGCCTGTTTTTCGTCTGATTTGGTACTTTCCGTAACCCGATTTATGTTGCTTCCGCTAGCGCTTTCTGCGGAAATAACGCGATGGAAAGATGCGTGCTAACCGGTTGAGTTATCTTCATTCTTCCGCCAAAAAGAGCCGTTTTGAGGTAATTTTGTCCGCCGTGGGCTTTGATTAAAATTACTCTTAACTTTCATAAACTTAAATCTCCTGCTACTGTCAATATAGACAAAATCATCCCGGCGGCTTCATTCGCATGAAGTACGCAAAAGGATGCAATGTAGAAACATAATTTCTCCCCAGAGAGTGATATGCGTAGAGACGTACTGTTATTGCTGTGTTCATTTTGTTTGTTGTCCCCGTTTGCTCACGCTGATGATGACAGCATGAGTGCGAAAGATATCAAGACGCTTTTTTTCGGTCATGACGATCGCAAACCGGTCAACAATCCTGCCGAGGAACCCTGGGATGCCATTGGTCAATTAGAAACGGCCAGCGGCAATCTGTGTACCGCCACGCTCATTTCGCCGCATCTGGCGCTGACCGCCGGTCACTGTCTGCTGACGCCGCCAAAAGGCAAGCCGGATAAACCCGTTGCGCTGCGCTTTATTTCCCGCAAAGGCGGCTGGGTGTATGAGATTCACGGCATTGAAGGTCGCGTCGACCCGTCGCTGGGTAAGCGGCTCAAAGCCGATGGCGACGGCTGGATTGTCCCGTCGGCCGCTGCGCCCTGGGACTTTGGCTTAATCGTTTTACGCTACGCGCCGGGCGGCATCACGCCGATCCCGCTGTTTAGCGGCGATAAAGCCGATCTCACCGCCGCGCTGAAGGTATCTGAGAGAAAAGTCACCCAGTCCGGCTACCCGGAAGACCATCTGGATAATTTATACAGCCATCAGGACTGCATTGTGACCGGCTGGGCGCAGACCACGGTGCTGTCTCATCAGTGCGATACGCTACCCGGCGACAGCGGTTCGCCGCTGCTGTTGAAAACCGATACCGGCTGGCAGGTCATTGCCGTACAGAGTTCAGCGCCCGGTCCGAAAGATCGCTGGCGGGCGGATAACCGGGCGATTTCGGTGACCGGTTTTCGTGACAAGCTGGAAGCGCTGGCCGGTGAGTAAACGATCAGCCCTGCTGCTGGCGCAGCTGTAGCAATGATGTGATCGGCATCGGTTCGCTGAAGTAAAAACCCTGCAACCGATCGCATCCCGCCCGCCGCAGCAGAGCCAGCTGCTGCTGATTCTCAACCCCTTCGGCCACCACCGTCATTCCCAGCGCTCCGGCGATACGCACGGTCCCGCGAACCAGTTCCGCGGCCTGGGCATCTACATCCACCAGCCCGGCCAACGATTTATCAATTTTAAGCGTGTCGAAGCGAAAACTGCGCAGATAGCCGATGCTGGAATAGCCAATGCCAAAATCATCCAGCGCAACCGCGGCCCCCAGCGCTTTCAAATTTTCAATCGCCGCAAGGGCGCGGGCGGGATTTTCCATCACATAGCTCTCGGTTACCTCGATTTGCAAACGGCGGGCCGGAAAATGGCAGCGGGCGAGCACCTGGACGACTCGCGTTTCAAACTCCGGGTCGCGAAACTGTGCGGGCGAGATATTCACCGACAGCATCAATTCCCCGATGGACTGAAGATCGCAGCAGGCCCGGTAGAGCGCAAACTGCCCCAGCGCATAAATCAGACCGCTGCTTTCCGCGATGCCGATAAAGACATCCGGCGGCAGCGGCCCTTCCGGCCGACGCGGCCAGCGCAACAGCGCTTCGACCCCCTCCATCACCAGGGTATCGGCGTTAACAATCGGCTGGTACCAGACATCAAATTCATCGTTTTCCAGCCCCTGGCGAATGCCGTTTTCGATATTCAGCTGATACTGCCGGGTATCGTTGAGGGTCTCGTCATACCAGGAGGTACGCCCTTTCCCCGATTTTTTCGAGTGATACATCGCAATATCGGCCCGGCGAAACAGCTAGGTACTCGGACAGGATGCGGGCGTGCCGCTGGCAATACCGATGCTGGCGCTGATGTAAATTTTCCGCTCATTAAGCTTCACCGGCGACTTCAGCATCTCCAGCACCGCCCACGCAAAAGCCGATGCATGATCCACCGCCTGCTCCCCGCTGATGGTCATGGCAAACTCATCGCCGCCCATACGGGCCAGCAGACCGTCGCCCGGCACCCGCTCCTGCAGCTCCCGCGCAATATGGGCAATCAGCGCGTCGCCGACCTCATGCCCATAGTTGTCGTTGACATCCTTAAACCCGTCGAGATCAATAAACACCACGCACTGGGTCTCATGCTGCGACTTATCGCACTCCTGATTCAATCGCCCGATCAGCGCCCGGCGGTTGGGCAACTGGCTGAGCCAGTCGGTCAACGCGATTTTACGCGCCAGCTTCTCTCCACAGGAGAGTTTGTACAGCCCGAGGCAGCTGAAGAGAATAAACAGCAGGATCAGGCTGGCGGCCACCAGGGCGATAAGCCGGATACTGTTCGACGCCGCATGCGCCGCCTCCGCGCCGGGTAGACGCGGCTGCCAGCTGAGATAGCCAATGATCTCCCCGCCATGGGTACGCAGCGGAATGCTATATTCACCGCTGCCCTCCGTCTCATGCAGGCCGTTAATCTGAAAAGTATTCCCCAGTTTTTGCAGCATCTCGGCATTGATATGCCGGGTGACCACCAGGTAGCGACGCGTATCATCATGCACCTGTAAGCGCCCCAGCGTCGGGCGAATCAGTCCGATACCAATAAAGGCGATGCCTTCACGGGTGCGGGTAATACCGGCGTAGGCGCCTTTGCCGCTGCGCAATGCTTCAGCATGCCGGGCGATGAGCGATTGCAAACCGCTGCCAAAAAAGCGTATGTCGGTTTCGTTAAAGGCCTGGCTGCGAAACGATCCCCACAGCACGCGATAGTGCTGATCGAGCACAAAGGTACCGTCGTAAAGATTGTTGATTTTGAAGCCCGAGCCCCAGGAGTCATACAGCCAGCCGGTATTCAATACCGGGGCGTAGGTTTGTTTAACCGCGTCGTCCCAAATCGAGTTATCCAGTACCAGCGAGAGAACGCGGTTCACCGATGTCTGCACCGCGCCATCCACCGAAAGAACGGAGCGATGTCTGTCGATTTCATTTGTTTTAATACTAATCAGATGCTGGGAAAGATAGATTAAAGAAATAACAGAAACAATGAGGCCGATACCGGCGAGGAAGATCATGACCGAAAGCGTTTTGGCCGAGGGAAGATTGCGCCAGCCAGGCAAATTAACCATTCTTTGTCCTCATCACGGCTAAAGGTAAACGCGCCGCCAGTACTCTTTTTTAAAGAATAATACAGAGAACAAATTTTGCCGCCCGCGGGAGCAGGCGGCATCACATTACGCCAGTTTAATCAGCACCATCCCGGTCACCAGCAATATCACGCCAATCCAGCCTTTATGATTTAAGCGTTGGCCGAACAGAATCCATCCTGCGGCAATCGTGGCGGCAATACCGAAACCGCCCCACAGCGCATAGGCCACCGACAGGTCAATGCCCTTCACCGCCTGCGAGAGCGCGCTGAAGGCACCCAGCACCGCCAGCAGCGACAGTATGCCGTATACTTTACGACGAAAACCGTCTGAAAATTTCAAAAAGACGTTAGCGACAATTTCCAGCACGATGGCCAGCGCCAGCCAGGCACCGTGAATCCACTCAAACTGTTGCATGGGCCGCCTCCGTTGGCTGCTTCACCGCTTTTTGGGTACCGGATTTAATTAACACGATCCCGACCACCAGCGTCGCCAGCCCCGCCATTTTGATCGGCGAAAGCGCTTCATCAAACAGCAGGACGCTGAATAAAGTGATCAGCAAAATACCGATACCCTCCCACAGGGCATAGGCCACACCGAGGGCGATTTTTTTAACGGCAAAAGCCAGAAATATATAGGAAAGCGCAATCATCACCAGCATTAAAATAAAGCCGGTGTGTCCACCGCTGACGCTGGCCCATTTCATAGAAAGTGTGCCGGTAATTTCAGCAACGATTGCTAACGCTAATAAGATCCAATAAAACATAATCCTTCTCCTGCTAGAGAATATAATCCACCGCGGCTTACAGCGAAGGTAAACCGGAAAAATTCTGAGATTGTTTAGCCGTGCGCAGGGCGCCAGCTCAGGCAGAGAGAAAGGACTAAAGCGCGGAGCGCCAGTGTTGCTCGCCGGCAAAGCGGCAGCCAGGGAAGGAAACGGCAGGGTGAGTCGAAATATACATCCTGAACTGATTGTCCATAAAATTACAATTATCCGCGGTATTGCTTCTCGTCATTGCGGATGAGTATTGTCCTCGGTAGTTACACACAGTAAATTTGTACCATAATGCTACATTATACTCAAAGTCTTTGCACTTCTTTACGTCTGACATTTGATTTTGATTAGCTTTTACTGATGGCAATCGCCATTATGATGGCGCTTCACTTTTTTATTTTCGCCACCGAATTGTTTTCACCACCGTAGACGTTTTAGCCGGCGCAGTCATCCTGCCTGAGCGAGGCAGTTTTTGCTGATTTTACCCCGGCATTCGGGTCTACACTGTGAGGAAAACCGGTCATTTTTTCAGGGACACACATGGCTAAACCCATCATTACGCTTAATGGATTAAAGATTGTCATCATGCTGGGCATGCTGGTCATCATCCTCACCGGTATTCGCTTCGCCGCGGATATCATCGTCCCGTTCATCCTTGCGCTGTTCCTCGCCGTGGTCATTAACCCGGTGGTCCGGCTGATGATGCGCTGTCGGGTACCGCGCGTGCTGGCCATTTCGTTATTAATCAGCGCGATTGTCATGCTGGCGGTGGTTTTGCTGGCCTCATTAGGTACCTCGCTGAATGAACTGGCGCGCACGCTGCCGCAATACCGCACCTCCCTCAGCGAGCCGGTGCAAACCGTGACGCCCTGGCTACAGCGATTTGGGTTTACCGTTTCCGTTGTCGAGTTGAATAAATACATCGACCCCAACGCGGTCATGACGATGGTAACCAGCCTGCTTACCCAGCTGTCGAACGCAATGTCCTCAATCTTTCTCTTGCTGCTGACGGTGGTCTTTATGCTGCTGGAAGTGCCCCAGCTGCCGGCCAAGCTGCAACAATTGATGTCCAGACCGGTGGAAGGTATGGGCGCCATACAGCGCGCGATCGACAGCGTCTCTCACTACCTGGTGCTAAAAACCGCCATCAGTCTGGTCACCGGGATGGTGGTCTGGGGCATGCTGGTACTGCTGGACGTTCGCTTCGCCTTTATGTGGGGGCTGCTGGCCTTTGCCCTCAACTATATTCCAAATATTGGCTCGGTCCTGGCCGCCATTCCGCCTATTTTGCAGGTGCTGGTGTTCGGCGGACTGTACGACGCGCTGGTGGTACTCACAGGCTACCTGGTGATTAACCTGGTGTTCGGGAATATTCTTGAGCCGCGGATCATGGGGCGCGGTCTGGGGCTATCGACGCTGGTGGTATTTCTGTCGTTGATTTTCTGGGGATGGTTGCTCGGACCGGTAGGCATGCTGCTTTCCGTCCCATTGACAATCATTGTCAAAATCGCGCTTGAGCAGAGCCCCGGCGGGCGGAGTATCGCCGTGCTGCTGAGTGATTTAAGTAAATAGATTTTGTTCGCGCTGGCGGTACAAGGCCGCCAGCGGCAGATTTCCCTTCGTCGACGCGTAAACACGCTGCTGTTGGCGAATTTCTCATGCCAGACGATCCCGACCTCATGCTTCTGACATCCGCCCCCCGCCTCTTCTTAGCGCTGTCTGGCAAAACGAGCGGAGCATCGTCGGCCGACGGAAAGCGTTGCCGACACCCGGCATTTGCGCATTGTCAAAGATGTTCACGCTCATGCAATCAGCTCGATTCCGCCCGGCAACGCATGATATCTCCTGCTGGCACGCCCTCGCATGTCTGCATTTTGCCCTTTAATTCCTCTCCTTCGGGTCCTCCTCTAGCCGACACCTTGAACCTCTGCTTCGATCGCCGTCACATAATTTCCCTTAGAATTATTACTCTCAGGCTAACAATCCTTTAGCGGGCTTAATTGATGCGCTGCCCGGCGCGTCGCACACTAACTTCCACACCAGGACAATCAAAACGATCTGTCGAATCAGGAGGTTAATAATGAATGCCGAACAATCGCCGGGGCGCGTCTGGAACCGTCGTCGTACGGAAAAGCAGCGGCGACTGGCCGCCGCGAACGTCTCCGGTAAGGTTATCCCCACCGACCAGCTGGTCGAGGCGCTGGAACATCTGCTGGCACCGGGCGACCGCGTCGTACTGGAGGGCAATAACCAGAAACAGGCCGATTTTCTCTCCCGCATGCTTGCGGAAGTGAACCCGCAAACTATCCACGACCTGCATATGATCATGCCCAGCGTCGGGCGCAGCGAACATCTGGATCTCTTTGAAAAAGGGATTGCCCGTAAGCTCGATTTCTCGTTCTCCGGTACCCAAAGCCTGCGGATTTCGCAGCTGCTGGAAGATGGTCTGCTGGAAATCGGCGCAATTCACACCTACATCGAACTTTACTCTCGCCTGTATGTCGACCTGTCACCCAACGTCGCGTTAATCGCCGGGTATAAAGCCGACCGCAAAGGCAACCTTTACACCGGACCCAGCACCGAAGATACCCCGGCGCTGGTCGAAGCCGCCGCCTTCCACGACGGGATCGTTATCGCCCAGGTGAACGAACTGGTCGACGACGAGTGCGATCTTCCGCGCGTCGATATCCCCGGCTCGTGGATAGACTACGTGGTGGTGGCCGATAAGCCGTTCTTTATTGAACCTCTCTTTACCCGCGACCCGCGCCTGATTAAACAAGAACATATTCTGATGGCGATGATGGCGATTAAAGGCATCTACGCGGAACATCAGGTGCAGTCTCTCAACCACGGGATCGGCTTTAACACCGCCGCCATTGAGCTGCTGCTCCCGACCTATGGTGAACAGCTGGGGCTGAAAGGCAAAATCTGTAAGCACTGGACGCTTAACCCGCATCCGACGCTGATCCCGGCCATCGAAAGCGGCTGGGTGGAAAGCGTCCACTGCTTCGGCGGCGAACTGGGGATGGAAGAGTACATCCGCGCCCGCCCGGATGTGTTCTTTACCGGCGCCGATGGCTCTATGCGTTCTAACCGCGCCTTCTGCCAGCTGGCGGGTCAGTACGCGGTCGATATGTTTATCGGCTCCACCCTACAGGTTGATGGCCTCGCAAACTCCTCAACCGTCACCCGCGGACGGCTTTCCGGATTCGGCGGTGCGCCGAACATGGGTCATGACCCGCACGGTCGCCGCCACGCGACCCCGGCCTGGCTGAACATGATCACCGAACCTGACCCGATGCAGCGCGGCAAAAAGCTGGTGGTGCAGATGGTCGAAACCTTCCAGGCCGGCGTGAAGCCGACCTTTGTGGAAAAACTTGATGCGGTAGAGGTGGCGAAAACCTCCGGCATGCCTTTAGCCCCGGTAATGATCTACGGCGATGACGTCACCCACGTGCTGACCGAAGAGGGTATCGCCTATCTCTATCGCGCGGAAAGCCTCGAAGAGCGGCGGGCAATGGTCGCCGCCGTGGCCGGCATCACCGACATCGGTCTGGGCGTCGATGCCAGACGCGTCGCCGAACTACGTCGCAGCGGCAAAGTGGTCTATCCGGAAGATATCGGTATTCGCCGCAGCGATGCGACCCGTTCCCTGCTCGCCGCCGGCAGCGTTGCCGATCTGGTCGAATGGTCCGACGGTCTTTACAACCCACCTGCCAAATTCCGGAGCTGGTAATGAAACTCCTGTCACAGACTCATACCGGGCTGCAGGCCGAGACGCTGGCGTGGATCGCCCGCGACTGCCTGATCGACGAAGCGCGATTAAGCCCGAAGCCGGGTCTGGTGGACAGCCGGGGAAACGGCGCCCATCACGACCTGTCGTTAGATCTGATGGAGCGCTCGGCGCACAGCCTGACCCCGACGTTTCTGCAGCTGGCCCAGCAGAGCTGGCAGCGCCCGGCCGACATCGCCCTGCGCGAAACCATTGGCCGTTTAGGACGCGAAGGCGAACGGCTGATGATGGCGGCCACCGACGGCGTGAATACCCATCGCGGCGCAATTTGGGCTCTGGGATTACTGGTGAGCGCGAACGCGATGTTAAGCGCCAACGCCAGCGCGCAGCAGATTGCGGACACTGCCGCCCTGCTCGCCCGTCTGCCGGACAGCGCCGCGCCGAAGGTCTTCAGCAAAGGGCTGAAGGCGACGCACCGTTACCGGGTACCGGGCGCGCGTGAAGAGGCGCAGCAGGCCTTCCCGCACGTGATGAAACTGGCGCTGCCCCAGCTGTTGCGCAGCCGCGCACAGGGCGCGGATGAAAACGCCGCTCGTCTTGACGCGCTGATAGCAATCATGACCTCGCTCAGCGATACCTGCGTGCTTTCACGCGCCGGAATGGCCGGTCTCAACGCGATGCAGACCGGCGCGCGCGCCGTGTTGCGTGCCGGCGGCAGCGCCACGGTTCAGGGCAGCAAAGCGCTCGCCGAACTCGACGCGCAGATGCTCGCCCTCAACGCTTCGCCCGGCGGCGCCGCCGATTTGCTCGCCGCCACGCTGTTTCTCGACAGGGTCAGCCAGCCCGCGTCTTGCTCAATTTAAAGAGGATGTTATGGAACACATTACATTGTCATTCCCTGCCAGCCGTACCCTCAGCGGTAAAGCTCTGGCAGGCGTCGTAGGCTCCGGTGATATGGAAGTGCTGTTCACCGCGGCCATCGGCGACACGCTCAACATCGATATCACCACCTCCGTAGACAACAGCACTCACCGCTGGAACGCGCTGTTTGACCGTCTGAATCTGATCAACGGCCTGCCTGCGGGCACGCTGATTATTCACGACTTCGGCGCGACGCCGGGCGTGGCGCGCATTCGCATCGAACAGGTTTTTGAGGAGGTTTCCCATGCGTAACGACCGCAGCTTTATTGAATTACGCGCCCGTGAACGTGCCCGGACGCTGCTTGATCAAGGCAGCTACCGCGAACTGATCGATCCGTTCGCCGGCATGATGTCGCCGTGGCTCGCGCCGCAGGGCGTGGTACCGCAGTCCGACGACGGCATGGTGGTCGCTCGCGGCACCATCAACGGCCAGTCTGCGGTGGTCATTGCCATCGAAGGTACCTTCCAGGGCGGTAGCATGGGTGAAGTCTCCGGCGCGAAAATGGCGGCGGCACTGGAACTGGCGGCCGAAGACAACCGCAACGGCATCCCGACGCTGGCGGTTCTGTGCCTCGAAACCGGCGGCGTGCGCCTGCAGGAGGCCAACCTCGGCCTCGCGGCGATTGCCGACATTCATGCGGCGATTGTGGACCTGCGGCGCTACACCCCGGTGGTCGGCATTATCGCGGGCACCGTCGGCTGTTTCGGCGGGATGTCTATCGCCGCCGCCCTGTGCAGCTATCTGATTGTCACCCGCGAGGCGCGTCTGGGTCTCAACGGCCCGCAGGTTATCGAGCAGGAAGCCGGAATCGAAGAGTACGACTCCCGCGATCGCCCGTTTATCTGGAGCATGACCGGCGGCGAAATCCGTTATGCAAGCGGGCTGGTCGATGCGCTGGTCGGTGACGGCATCGATGCGGTGAAATCGGCAATGAATGAGGCCATTGCCAAAGGCGTCCCGGCACAACACCGCAGCGATAAATATGCGGATTACCTGGCCCGCCTGACCCACTTCGATACCCGCCAGCAGGCGGATACCGCGCAGATCAAACAGCTTTTTGCCCGGGAGGTGAAATGATGACTCAGTCCAATAGCCGTGGGGCCGTATGGCTGGAAAAACTGGCGCCGAACGCGCCGCGCATGAACGGCCTGTGCCCTTCAGTACAGGTCGCTGACGGTGAACTGAACGGCGCAAGCGTGCGCTTCATCGCCGTGGTGCCGGATGCCAACAACCACTACCCGCGCGCCGCCAAAGGCGAAGTGGGTCTGCTGGAAGGCTGGACGCTGGCGAAAGTGGTCAATGAAACCATCGATGCCGACGCCAACAGCGACGTAAAACGCCCGATAGTGGCGGTCATCGACGTCCCGAGCCAGGCCTATGGCCGCCGCGAAGAGGCGTTCGGTATCCACCAGGCGCTGGCCGGTGCCGCAGGCGCGTATGCAAAGGCGCGCCTGGCGGGTCATCCGGTGATCGGCCTGATCGTTGGTAAGGCAATGTCCGGCGCGTTTCTGGCGCACGGCTACCAGGCTAACCGCCTGATTGCCATCAACGACAAAGGCGTGCTGGTGCATGCGATGGGCAAAGCGTCCGCCGCGCGGATCACGCTACGCACCGTCGAGGCGCTGGAAAAACTGGCGGCGACCATTCCCCCCATGGCCTACGACGTCAGCAATTACGCCACGCTCGGTCTGCTCTCCGACCTGCTCAATCTCAGCAATCCGGATGCCCCGTCTGATGCTGACCTGGCACTGGTGGAGATCAGCGTGCAAAAGGCCATTTCCGATGCGCGCAAAGACCCAACGCTGAAAAACCGTCTCGGCGCGGAAAATCGCCGTAGCTCAGCCCTGGTCCGCGAGCGGATGCGCGCCAGCTGGTAACGGGCAACATCAGAAGTACGTAAAAAAAGACCTGCCGAAAGCGGCTACCGTCGGGCGCAGCATAGCGCCCACGGCTCGCGGCTTTTAGAAAACTAAAAACATCGCAATTAGCCCAATACGCTGAATCATTCACGCTGGCCCAAGGCGGCAGCTGAGTCAATCCCCATGAGCTGAGTTGAGTCAGTGACCGGGAGCCGGGAAGGCAGCCAACGCACAGGCAGCGTGAAGGACGACGCGTATCTCTTTTTTTATCTACAGGTGAGTACTCTATGACTTATGTAATTGTTCATGCCCTGGCGCCGATTTTTCTCATCATGCTGCTGGGCTTCTGGGCCGGCAAAGCCAAAATGGTCGACAATAAAAACGTGTCGCTGCTGAATATCTTCGTGATGGACTTTGCCCTGCCGGCCGCGCTGTTCAGCGCCACCGTACAGACGCCGTGGGCGGGAATCGTCGCGCAATCCCCGCTGATTGTGGTGCTGACCGGCGCCATGTGGGTGACCTATGCGGCGATCTACTTCCTGGCCACCGGCATGTTTAAAAAGTCGCCGCAGGACGCGGCGGTGCTGACCCTCACCGTGGCGCTGCCGAACTATGCCGCACTCGGCCTGCCAATACTCGGTAGCGTGCTGGGCGAAAGCTCCGCCACCTCGCTGTCCGTGGCGGTATCCATTGCCTGCGGCTCGGTACTGATGACCCCGTTTTGCCTGCTGATCCTCGAACGTGAAAAAGCGCGCGCCGCCGGGGAAAACAGCGGTTCTACCCTGGCGATGCTACCGGTGCTGATGTGGCGCTCGCTGAAAAAACCTATCGTCATGGGCCCGCTGCTCGGCGTGATCCTTTCGGCGATTGGCATCACCATGCCAGACCTGCTGCTGGCGGCGATCAAACCGCTGGGCCTCTCAGCAACGGCTGCCGCGCTGTTCCTGACCGGGGTCATTCTGTCTGCCCGTAAGCTGAAGCTGAACGCGATGGTCGGCATCGCAACCATCGCCAAGCTGCTGATCCAGCCGTTTATCGCCTGGGGTATCGTTCTGGCATTCGGGCTGCACGGTTCGGTGGCGATCACCGCTATCCTGATGATTGCGCTGTCTGCCGGTTTCTTCGGCGTGGTGTTCGGCAACCGCTTTGGCGTCCAGTCACCGGATGCCGAAGCCGTGCTGCTGTTGAGCTCCGTTCTGTGTATCCTGTCGTTACCGCTGTTTATTACTCTGACTTCCGGACTCTGATATGACCTTTACCCCGCGCCCGCACGATTTACTGTGGCTGAACAACGCCAACGCCTTACTGACCGTTGAGGAGGCGTGGGTGGCCACCCAGTGGCACCCCGGTTTGCCGGTGGTGGTGCGGCGCGATGTAAATGAAAACCATGATATTCCGGTGGGCGTGCGCGGCATGAAGCGCGAACAGCGCGCCGCCGGATGGGTGAAGGCAGAGGCGGTTTCCCGGGTGGTGACGCCGGAAGCGCTCACCGACCGCGAACGCCTGCTGCACTCACCGTTTGTTTCCCAGCCGCCGGTTCAGGCGGCTATTTTACTGACGACCTTCGCGTGGCCGTGGCTGTGGGGCATTACCGGCAGCACCGGCTATGCGCTTGCCAGCGAAATTCCCGTTCTGCACGCCGACAGCGATCTCGATTTGCTGATCCGCGCCCCTATGCCGCTGACCGGGGATGAGCTACGGCAGTGGCAGACGCAGGTTGCGAAACTGCCGTGTCGGGCCGACACCCAGATTGAAACGCCGTTCGGCGCCTTTGCGTTGAATGAATGGCTGCGCGATGGCCGCGTATTGCTGAAAACGTCCCGGGGCGCGCGCCTGACCACTACGCCCTGGCACAGGGAGGAAGCATGAAAATTCTCTTTACCTTTCCCGGTCAGGGAAACCAGCGCCCGGGTATGCTCGGCGTCATCCCTCACCGTGAGGCGATCCTCGCCGAGGCCCGCAGCGTACTCGGGGAAGAGATCGTCACCTTAGATAGCGTCGAGGCGCTCAGGCACACCCGGGCCGTGCAGCTGTGCCTGCTTATCACCGGCGTCGCCTGGGCACGGGAACTACAGCGCCAGGGGGTCCAGCCGGATATCGTCAGCGGGTTGTCGATCGGCGCCTTTCCTGCCGCAGTCATCGCCGGGGCGCTGGATTTCGCCAGCGCACTGCGCCTGGTGGCGCGACGCGGCGATTTAATGGAACAGGCCTATCCGCACGGTTACGGCCTGACCGCGATTATGGGGCTGACGCGGGATCGGGTGGAGGCGCTGCTGATCGCGGGAGAGACCTACATCGCTAACCTCAATGCCGACACGCAGATTGTGATTGCCGGCACCGATGAGGCGATGGCGCGCGTAGCGCAGAAAGCGCTGGCCATCGGCGCCACTAAAGCACAGCGGCTGGCGGTCAGCGTTCCCTCGCACTGCGCGCTGCTGGACGCCCCGGCAGCCGCGCTGGCGCAAGCCTTCACACAGGTCTCGTTACAGCGCCCGCGCTGCGCTTACCTGAGCGGTTCCACCGCGCGGGTACTGTGGGATCCGCAGCGGATCGCCGACGATCTGGCGATGAATATGGCGCGGACGGTACGCTGGCAGGATGCCGTCGTCGCCGCCCAGGAGCGCGACGCCCGGCTGGCAATAGAGATGCCGCCCGGCGGTGTACTCACCTGCCTCACCCGCCAGGCGGGCTGGCAGGGAGAGAGTCTGGCGCTTGAGAGTAGCGGCGTGGCGGTCGTGCGTCATCTGGCGCAGCGGCTTAACGGTTAAGACTGCGGGCGTACATTCGCCCTTCTGCCGCCAGCGCCAGCAGATCGGCGTCACGTTCACGATGGTGGGCATAGACGATAGAGATCAGTTGGCGCATCTGGTAGGGTTCCGCCAGCTTTAACAGCTGCACATCGTTTTCATACACTTTCTTCATGCGTCCTGGCAGCAGCGCAAAACCGACGCCGGCCTGCACCAGGCTAATCATTGAGAAGATATCGTTCACCCGGGTCACAATTTCGGGTTCGAATCCCGCTACCTGAAAGGCTTCCTGGAACCCGGCATAGGTGGCAAATCCTTCGGCCAGCGAGACAAATTTGCGGTCTGCATAGTCGCGCAGGTCGGCAGGCAGCACGCTGTCGAGTTTTTCCGCCGCCGGTGCGGCGAGGAAAATATCGTCTTCAAACAGCAGGACCACATCAAAGGCAGTATTACTGAACTCCCCTTCATTGGTCGCGATCAGAATGGCGTCGAGAGCATCGTCTTCCAGCATATCCAGCAGCATCTGGTTGGATCCCATGGTCAGATCGAGCTCCAGTTCGGGCCGTCGTAGCTTCATACCCATAATAATTCGCGGCACCGTCTCAAGAGTTAGCGAGTAGAGTGTGCCAATGCGCAGACGCCCCTGGCCGACGCCGGCCACCTTGCGCGTCGCTTCCAGCCCGCGGGTCATTAAACTGGTGACATCCTGGCAATACTCCAGCAGTGTCCAGGCCGCCGGCAGCGGCAGTAAATTTCGCCCCTTATGTACAAACAGCGAACAGCCAACCCCCTCTTCAAGGGTATGCAGCGCCCGATGAACGCTCACCCCGCTGAGCTCCATGGCTTCGGCGGTTCTGGCAATATTCCCCTTAACCATAAACATCATAAATATCGACAGTTTGCGGAAGGTTATCTCCTGATTAATGTCGTCTTTCATTATTTTCGCCCCGTATTTCCGCTTTTTTCTTGTCAATTCAAGCCAGTATAACCACAATCCGCGGCGAAAGTTTTAACGGGGCGCAAGTTCAGGGCCTGTCGCATCTCCTCGCGGCGAGAACCGCTGCCGCCGTCGGTGATAAACCTGAACCGGCCTGAAATCAGGCGTTTAATTCATCAGGCAACGGTGCCGACGGCGTCCAGGCCAGCAGCAGGCTGGCAAGCGTAAAGGCCCCCATAATCCACGTCATCGTCCAGGGTGTACCATCATGTAATCCGGCCAGCAGCAGTGAAGAGACGATTCCGCTGCCATATTGCAGCGAGCCGATGAAGGCCGATGCCGAACCGGCAAACGCCCCCGCCTCATCCAGCGCTGCCGCCGTTGAGGTGGCGGCAATCACGCCGTTCATGGAGAAAAAGAGAAACACGCACAGGGCGATTCCAACGAGACCGCCGTGATGCAATTTGACGCTGAACGCCATCGCCGCCATCGCCAGAGAGGCCACAACCAGCGCCGCTTTGAGCAGATCCCCCAATGCATAACGCTGAACCAGACGGCGGTTAACCAGGCTCATGGTCATCACGCCGAGAATATTGACCGCAAATAGCCAGCCATAGTGCTGCGGTTCAACGCCGAAATAGCGAATATAGACATCCGGCGAACCGGTAATAAAAGCGTAAGCGGCGACGTAATAACAGGTCAGACTCAGGGTATAGCGCATGAAAATGCGATTGCGCAGCAGCTGCCCGTAGTGATGAAACGCCTTCAGCGGCGATCCCTGCTGGCGTCGCTCCGGCGGCAGCGTCTCCGGCAGCCAGCGTAGCGCCAGCAGCATCACCAGACCAATGCCCGCCAGTAGCCAGAAAATGGCATGCCAGCTGGTGACTCTTATCATCTGCCCGCCCATCAGCGGCCCGATAATCGGTGCAATGGCCATCACAATGGTCAGCGTCGAGAGCATCTGCGCGGCGCGGGTCCGGGCAAAGAGATCGCGTACCATCGCCCGCGCCAGCATGGGCCCGGTACAGGCCCCCAGAGCCTGAAAAACGCGCCAGAAAATAATCCGATCGATGCTGTCGGAGAGCGCGCAACCCGCGGAGCCGATGATAAACAGCACCATACCGATAAACAGCGGCGTGCGACGACCAAGACGGTCGCTCACCGGCCCCCAGATGAGCTGCGCCAGAGCAAAACCGATTAAAAAACCGGTAATCGTCAGTTCGGCGTCACCCTGCAATTCCGCCGCCATCACCGGCATGGCGGGCAGATAAATATCGGTGGATAACGAAGCGAACGCCATCAGCCCGCTTAAAATCAAAATAAACAGCGGTCCGCTGGCGGCGTTTTTTTGCGGCACAGTCATGTGAGATATCCGTCAGGAGAGAGTGATACAGAGCGAGGTATGTTAACGAGAAAGGAGCGACGAATAATCCCCTGCCACCGTATCGAGGTTATGAGCCGCATTCATGAATAGGCGCGCAGAGGGTACACCGCGTGGATGGCAGGCGTATCCGCAAAAAAATGCCAGCTGGCGACAGACCAACTGGCATGCTTTGTGACGGACGTTATGTCAGATTACAGCGCCATATCGTGCTGTGCTGACTCCGCAGGTTTTGCTTCGGCCGGCTTCGCGGTGGTCACCGCTGGCTGAGTCTTGCTCATGTCGATGACCGGCGGTTTCACCAGCTGCAGCGTCGCGGCGGTATCATCCCACACCTGCTGCGTCAGCGCCGGGTTATCGTTCAGCTTCTGCCCGTAGCTCGGTACGATAGCATGAATGCGGTTCTGCCACTGCGCAGAAGCAAACTGCTCCGGGAACATCTGCTTAAGGACGTTAAGGGTGATCGGTGCCGCGGTGGATGCCCCCGGCGATGCCCCCAGCAGCGCCGAGATGGTTTTCTGTTGATCGACCACCACTTCGGTACCCAGCTTCAGGACTCCGCCCTTGTCGGCATCTTTCTTGATAATCTGCACGCGCTGGCCGGCCTGGATCAGTTTCCAGTCTTCTTTACGCGCGTCCGGATAGTACTCTTTCAGCGCCGCAAAACGGTCATCATCGTTCAACATCACCTGGCTAATCAGGTATTTCACCAGATCGAAGTTGTCGAGCCCCACGTGGGTCATCGGCAGTACGTTATCGGTAGTGGTGGTGCTCAGCAGGTCCATAAAGGAACCATTTTTGAGGAATTTGGTCGAGAAGGTCGCAAACGGCCCGAACAGCACCACGCGCTTACCATCGATGAAACGGGCATCGAGGTGCGGAACCGACATCGGCGGTGCGCCAACGGAGGCCTGACCGTACACTTTTTCCAGATGTTGCTTCGTCACGTCCGGATTTTCCGTCATCAGGAAGGAGCCGCCGACCGGGAAGCCCGCGTAATTATCCGCTTCCGGAATGCCGGTTTTTTGCAGTAATTTCAGCGCGCCGCCGCCGGCACCGATAAAGACATATTTCGCATCGATCGCCTGTTCCTGACCGCTATTGACGTTTTTGATCGTCACGTGCCATGAATTATCGGCATTGCGTTTAAACCCGGTGACTTCAGAAGAGGTCTGCAGCGAGAAATTATTATTTTTCTTCAGGCTGCCGATCAGCTGACGGGTAATTTCGCCGTAGTTGACGTCGGTGCCAACCGGAGTCCAGGTCGCCGCCACTTTTTGTTGCGGATCGCGCCCTTCCATCACCAGCGGCGCCCACTGTTTAATTTGCGCGTGATCGGTGGAGAATTTCATACCCTGGAATAACGTCGTCTGCTGCAATGCGGTATACCGCTTTTGCAGATACTCCACATTATCACCCCAGACGAAACTCATATGCGGCGTGGAATTAATAAAGGCGTGCGGATCGTGCAAAATGCCGCGTTTGACCTGCGCCGTCCAGAACTGGCGGGAGATCATAAACTGCTCGTTAATATCCAGCGCTTTGCTGACATCAATGGAACCGTCCGCACGCTCCGGCGTATAGTTCAGCTCCATATTCGCTGAGTGGCCGGTCCCGGCGTTGTTCCAGCCGTTAGAGGATTCCAGCGCAACGCCATCCAGCTTCTCGACCATCACCTGTTTCCAGTCCGGCTGTAATTCCTGCAGCCAGGTACCAAGGGAGGCGCTCATAATTCCGCCGCCGATCAGCAGGAAATCGGTTTTTTGAGCGGTATCAGTATTCGCATACGACGCGGTGCTGACAAACATCGCCAGGGCAGTCACAGATAAGATAGATTTTTTTATTGCAGGCATAATAGAATTATCGCATAGCACAATGAAATAAGTGCAAACATGTTAACGCATTTCTATTATATTTTAAAATATCATTTACATTTTCCGCACAGTTAATCAATTTCTGACAAATACTTTTTTAACTTAAAAAAGTAAAATATCGCGCGAAAAAATAAAAATCAGAAAATAACGGCGGCAATTAAGGGGTTAAATAATTCCCGCCGGTTTATTTAGTTATTTATCATCCCGTCGCCCTCGCGGCATTACGGCGCGCGATTGCGCGCCGCATCATTCAATTTACGCTGCTCAGCGTCGAACGCTTTGTCTCCTGCAGCGCGAGGCGCAAACGATCGTTATTTTCCGCCAGCAGATCCCGCGCCTGCCAGGCGTCGAGCCCGGTCATCAGCATCAGGATTGCCGTGCGCACATGCTGATTACAGCTGGCCAGCGCGGCTTTGGCCTCGCTGCGCGAGCAGTCGGTGGCCGTCATGACGATGGCAATCTGGCGCTCAGTCCAGCGCGGGCTAATGGCCTGCAGATCGACCCGCAGGTTGCTGTAAACCCTGCCGCTGCGAATCGCCAGCCCGGTAGTCAGCATCGTGAGGATCTGCCGCTGCGCCAGCTGCGCTTTCGGGTTACCGAACCCCGCCACCGCTTCTGGCCCGGTTTGCGGCGCGATAATGATATCCGCCAGCTGGGCAGCTTCACTCTCCGCTTGCTGCGTCAGTACCGCAATTGGCGCACCGAGCGACCAGGCGTGACGCATCGCGCCCCACACCCACGGCGTTTGTCCGCTAACCGTCAGCGCCAGCAGCATATCGTTGCTGGTGAAACGGATAGCCTGCAGCTCAAGCGCCCCGAGATCGTAATCGTTAGCGGCCGTCTCCATCTCCTGCAGCGCGGCTGCGGGGCCGCCGGCAATGAGGCCAACCAGCGAATGTTTCTCTTCCGGCGTATACTCGCTGACCGTCTGTAGCGCCGCGCGGCCGGATGCTCCGGCGCCGACAATCACCAGCCGCCCTCCCCGGCTCAGGGCTGCGGCGGCATTATCGACGAGACGGGCAACTTCCGGTAAACAGGCCCCGACGGCGTCGGCAATTTGCCGATTGTCTTTATGCAGCAGGGTCAGCATATCGAGGGTGGCGAGAGTGTCGATGTGGTGAGTTTCAGGGTGGCGTCGTTCCATCATTGATGCGGTTGGCTTACTGCTCATAAAAACCTCCTTTTAAATAACTCCATATTCACTATAAGGATATTTATTGCGAGGTCCTGCGAGTGAGGTCACGCTTCCCGGTTCTTTCAGCGTCTTTTTGCTTTTTTACATAGCTTTAAGAAATGGTTACCTTCAGCGATAATAGCCCTTCGCCGAACAGTTCAGGGGATGGTATGAAGGATATCGCGGAGTCAATTCCGCCCGCGCGCAAACGACTGATGAGTATGAAGCTGAGTACCGCCGTGACGCTCATGATTAGCAGCGTGATTGGTTCGGTACTGCTGCTGGTCTACGCGCTGTGGTTTATACAGATCAGCGATACCACCCGCGACGGCGTAAAAGATACGGCGCTGGCGGTTGCTCGCACGTTCTCCGATATGCCGGAAGTGAAACAGGCCCTGACGCTGCCGCCGCAGAGCGGACTCATCCAGCCGCTGGCGCTGGCCATTACCCGGCGGAACGATCTGCTGTATGCGGTGGTGACCGATATGCATGGCGTGCGCTATTCGCATCCCAACGCCCGGCTTATTGGTAAACAGTTTATCGGCGAGGATATTCAACCCGCCTTTAACGGCAAAGAGAATGTCGCCGTCAATCACGGGGTGCTGGCTCCGGCGCTGCGCGTCTTTACGCCGGTATTCAACGACCAGCAGCAGCAAATTGGCGTGGTGGTGGTCGGGATTTCGCTGAGTAAAGTGGATGAGCAAATTGCCAAAGGCCGCTGGGATGTGCTGTTAACCGTGCTGTTCAGCGCCCTGGTCTGCGGAATCGGTACCTGGAGCCTGGTGCGCGGACTCAAGCGCGTGCTGCTGGGACTGGAACCGCAGGAGATCTCTACGCAGTTTCAGCAGCGGCAGGCGATGCTCCATTCGTTAAAAGAAGGGGTTGTCGCGGTGGATGTCGAGGGTCGCGTCACGCTGATCAACCCGGCCGCTAGCGAGATCCTGCTTAGCGGCCCCGGCAAAGAGATTGCCCACACCCCGCTGCTGGCGGATCTGCAGGAGGTTTTGCAGACCGGCGAGCCGATTTACGACCGCGAACTCGGCTGCAACGGCTTCCTGCTGATCAGCAACACCGTGCCGGTACGCAGCCAGAACGCTATCGTCGGCGCCATCAGTACCTTCCGTGATAAAACGGAAGTCAGCCAGCTGTTGCAGCGGCTGGACGGTATGGTTAACTATGTCGATGCGCTGCGCACGACCTCGCATGAATTTATGAATAAGCTGCATGTGATCCTCGGCCTGTTAAACATGAAAAGTTATGACAAGCTGGAGGAGTATGTGCTGCAAACCGCCCATACTTATCAGGCGGACATTGGCGAAATTCAGCACCGTATCAAATCACCGGTGGTCGCGGGCTTCCTGATTGGTAAAATCCAGCGCGCCAAAGAGCGCGGCTTCACCCTTAACTTAGCCGAAGAGAGCCTGGTGCCCGATTGCCCAAATGAAAAGCAGGTCACCGTGCTGGTCACCGTGCTGGGTAATTTGATTGAGAATGCGCTGGATGCCATGAGCGGCCAAAGCGAGGGGGAAGTCGGCCTGCTGCTGCACTATCAGAATGGCTGGCTGAGCGGCGAAGTCAGCGATGACGGACCGGGCATCCCGCCGGCGAATATTGATGCCATCTTTAATAAAGGCTTCTCTACCAAGGGTGAGAATCGCGGCGTTGGCCTGTTTCTCGCCAGCCAGCAGCTCCGTGAACTGGGCGGCACGCTGGCCGTCGAGTCTGAGCCTGGCGTCTTTACCCAATTTTTTGTTCATCTTCCCTGGGATAGTAAAAGGAAACGTGCGTGATAAATGTATTAATTGTTGACGATGATGCCATGGTCGCCGAACTGAATCGCCTGTATGTGGCGAGAATTCCCGGCTTCCGCTGCTGTGGCACCGCGTCTACGCTGAGCAAGGCCCAGGAGATGGTTAACGATAGCGCACAGGAGATCGATCTGGTGCTGCTGGATGTCTACATGCAGCATGACAGCGGCCTGGATCTGCTGCCGACCATCCGCGCCTCTGGTCGCCCTATCGACGTGATTATGATTACCTCCGCCGCCGATGCCGCCACCGTGCAAACCTCGATGCACTACGGCGTCGTCGATTATCTGATCAAACCGTTCCAGTTTCCGCGCTTCGAAGAGGCGCTGACCGCCTGGCGCGAAAAACGCAAACTGATGACCGGACAGCCCTATTATGAACAGGCCGATGTTGACCGCCTGCTCCACGGCAACGCGCCGGAAGCCAGCGACGCGCGCAAGCTGCCGAAAGGCTTAACCGCGCAGACGCTGCGCACGCTGTGCCAGTGGATTGATGCCCATCCGGGTACCGAGTTTTCCACCGATGAACTGGCGGTGGCCGTCAATATTTCCCGCGTCTCCTGCCGGAAATACCTGATCTGGCTGGCACAGATTAATATTCTCTACACCAGCATTCACTACGGCGCGACCGGGCGGCCGGTCTATCGCTACCGGCTGGTCGCCGAGCAGTACAGCCTGCTTAAGCAGTACAGTCAGTAAGCCGGTAGCTGTCGTCGAGTAAGTGAAAACGAAAGCGGCGCTGTGATGAGAGGATAATGTCGCGATTTTTGGTGACGAAAATCGCCTCAATGTCTTCGCGATGGCGCAGCGCCGCACAGCCTTTTTCCACCCCAAGACCGAAGATCAACGTGGTCCAGATATCGCCGTCGAGCGAATCATCGGCAATAATGGTGACGCTCTCCAGCTCGTTATCAAGCGGATAGCCGGTGCGCGGGTCGAGAATATGGTGCCAGCGTCGACCATCCTGCTCAAAATAGCGCTCGTAAATGCCGGACGTCACCACCGACTGGCCGACGACATCAATACTTCCCACCAGCGCATTATCGGCCGCGAACGGTTTTTTCAGCCCAATCGACCACGCCCCCAAGGTATGCACGTTGCCGCCGAGGTTAATCAGCGCCGCGTCGACGCCCTGGCGCTGCAGGTCATCGCGCACCCGGTCGGCAATGTAGCCTTTGGCAATCGCCCCAAGATCGATCTCCATTCCCGGCTGGGCGAGAAAAACGCTGCCTGCGGCGTCATCGAGGATCACATCCTGTGGGCGGGTCAGCACTAAGCGCGCGGCGATATCCGCCGCCGCCGGAACGCTGTGGCCGTTAAAACCGATGCGCCATAGCTTCACCAGCGGGCCAATCGCCAGATTAAAGGCGCTCTCCTGCACCATGCTGGCCGCTTTCGCGCATTTGATCAGCTGATAAACCGGGCGGCTGACGCTGACCGGATGGCGGCCGGCGGCATGATTAATCCCCATCACCTCCGAGTGTGCGCGGTTGACGGTAAACAGGTCTTCGTAGCGTTTAATCAGTTGAAACGTGCGGGAAGCCAGGGCTTCATCGTGGGAGAACAGTTTGAGCAGGATGGGAGACCCCATCAAAACAGCGGAGTAGCTATAGAGGCGTTGATCGCCAGAGATACCAGACATCATTGAAGCTCCTCTGTGTCACCCGGACAGGCAGACGCCGCCGGGAATCGGCCGGGCGGACCCGGCCTGTTATCACTGAGCGTTAGCCTCTGGCGCGTTTTGCCGCCTGGTGGCCCGCCAGGGTGCCAAAGATAATAATATCCGCCACGGCATTGCCGCCGATACGGTTGCCGCCGTGGATACCCCCGACCACTTCGCCCGCGGCATAAGCGCCGACAATCGGCTGATGATGAGTATCCAGGACCGCGGTGTCAGTATTAATGGTCACACCGCCCATAGTGTGGTGAACCCCCGGCGCGATGCGAATCGCATGGAACGGCCCCTGGTTAACCGGCGCGCGCAGCGCGGTGGTACGACCGAACTCTTCATCACGCTGATTTTCAACAAACCCGTTGTAGCGTTCCAGCGTGGCGAGGAAGGCATGGTAATCCATCCCCAGTTTCTCCGCCAGTTCGCGCGGCGAGCTGGCGCTGGTCACCAGACCTTTGGCGATATATTCGTCGGCCGCTTTGTTTTTTGCCCGGACATGTTCATCAAAGACGATGTAAGCATAATGCTCCGGTAGCGCGATGATCGCCGCAGACACTTTATCGCGGGTCTCCATTTCGTTGAAGAAGCGGTTACCCCGTTGATTGACCAGAATGGCGCCGCCGCCGCGAATCGATTCAGAAATCAGATACGACGTGTTCTGCTCAACGGTCGGGTGGATTTGAATTTCGCCCATATCAACGGTACCGGCGCCAATCCGTTCCAGCAGCGCAATGCCGCCGCCGGTCGCCCCTTTATGGTTGGTGGTGACAAAACCCGCCAGATCCGGGCGATATTTCACCACCATCGCGCTATTGGCGCTGAAGCCACCGGTCGCCATGACGATACTTTTGGTCTGCACCTCGATGCTTTCCTGCTCATCATTCAGCAGACGTACGCCGCTCACTTCGCCGTGAGCCATCAGGATCTCTTCCACCGACGTATCCAGCATCACATCGATGCCGCGTCGGGTGATATTGCGCACCAGACCGCTGATCAGATAGCCACCAACCGCAGATCCGTCACGCGGACGGTGAGTACGGTCGATACTCATCCCGCCGGTGGTGGTGATGTCATTCAGCATGATCCCACGACGCGCCAGCCATTCGATGGCCTCCGGGGCGTTTTCCACGAACCGACGCAGCAATTGCGGATTGTTTTTATTCTGCCCGCCTTTTAAGGTTTCCTGATAGAACAGCTCTTTGCTGTCCTCAATACCTTTTACCCGCTGGAAGCGCGTTTCCGCGGCGTTCATTCCGGCAGAGGCTTTAATGGTATTACCGCCGATGGTGGGCATTTTCTCTACGATCAGGACGCTTGCGCCTTCATCGTGCGCCTGAATGGCTGCCGCCAGGCCGGCGCCGCCGCTCCCGACCACCACCACGTCATAGCTTTTCGGCGTCAGGTCTGCGCCGCCCTCTTCCAGCGCCAGCGCTTTACTTGATTTCAGCATCGCTTTCGACACCGCTTTTTTCACCGCTTCACTTTGGCTGGTCGCGCCAGAAATCGCGTCCACGTGCGGCGTATTGGCGGTCAAAATGCGCTCGCGGATCTCTTCGAAACTGGTGGTGAACTCCACGTTCTGGACCGGGCCGGCAGCCAGTTCAATATCGGCGATGCGGTCATTTTCCAGACTGACGTTGATGACCAGTTCGTTGGCATCGTCCTGAACGGTTTCCACAAAAAGGCCGGGTTTAAACTTCGCATCGCCCATGCTCATGTCGCGGATCATGGCTTCTACCAGCGAGAAGCGCCACAGCGGCTCCGGGATATTCAGCGCTTCGCGCTGGGTGCTATCGATAAACAGCTCGAGATTTTCTCCCGCAGCAATCCGCGCCGCCCAGTCCGGATAGGCAATGCAGGCGCGGCCCACGGCAATCAGATCGTAACCATGATCCAGCCCCTGCTCCGCATCCGCGGCGTTCACCACGCCGCCAACGCCCATCACCGGGATTTGAGCCAGGGTGTCAGAGCGCAGCGCACAATATTTTTCAATCAACGGCGTCGGATCGCGGGTATCAACAATCGACGGACGCAGTGACGCGCCGACGGAGAAGTGCAGATAGTCGAGACCGCGCGCCGCCAGTTTTTCCAGCAGGTACATGGTGTCGTCAAAACGGATACCCGGCTCTTCCAGCTCTTCCGGGGAGAAGCGATAGCCGATAATAAAGGCATCGTCGGCGTACTGGCTCGCCATTTTGTGGGTAATGTCCAGCACCGCCAGCGGGAAACGCGCGCGGTTGTCGCGGCTGCCGCCCCACTGGTCATCGCGTTGGTTGGAGTTCGGGGAATAGAACTGCTGGATAAGATAGGTGTTAGCGCCGTGAATCTCCACGCCATCAAAACCGGCCAGAATGGCACGACGTACGCCGTCGCCAAATTTGGCGATCATGCCCTCAACTTCTTCACCGCTCAGCTCACGCGGCATCGCGGCACCTTCACGCGGTGCCGCCAGCGCGCTCGGCGCCACCGGTTGACGGCCGCCGATCAGCTGCGGATCGACCATACGCCCGCCGTGATAGATCTGCAGAATCGCTTTTGACCCTTCGGCTTTGATGGCGTCGGCGATTTTAGCCAGACCGGCAATTTTCTCGTCATTGTCGATGCCGATGGCGCCGGGGAAAGCCAGACCGTAATTATCAATAAAGCAGCACTCAACGATAATGGTGCCAATGCTGCCGGCACGAGCGCGATAGTATTCCACCAGTTCGCTGGTGACGCTGCCGTCAAAATAGCCGGTGCAGGTGGTCATCGGTGCCATTAACAAACGGTTTTTTAACTCAGTACCATTCGGTAAGGTAAAAGGACGCAATATACGTGGGTTACTGGTCATATTAACACTCCAGATTTTAAATATTGAAAATTCAGAATTGGGTGACGGAATTGTTTTTGGTTGTGTTTCTTAATTCCTGTTGTCATGCCCATAATATAGCGCTATTTTTAGTTACCAAACCAATTACGTTAGTTAAAAAACTATTTAATACCACCAATAACATCAGTACCTCCATTGTATTATTAATTAAAAATACAATTTTCACACAAAGCAAAACACCGATAACATACCCGCCACTTTTGTTAAATAACAAAACATACCAGACACAAAATAAAACTTATCAATATCATATAGATAGGATAGATTTTGTTTTAACGAACGTTTATAAATCAATTATCCATTAACATTTATCTATATTTTAAACAAATAAACACCTCATCCGTCAGGGTTATTTTGAAAATAAAAAAAACACCTTCACACACCGTGTTTATTGATCTTGATCAATTGCAATAAAGCAACAAAGCGCAATATATAAATAACCAACAAATTAAATTTAACGCACAGAAAAAGGCGTTAAATAACCGTCACGAAAATCATCAAAACCAAAGATTAATAAGTAAAGAAAGTTTTGAAATTAAAAAAATCACCGGTTATGACGTGACGCAACCGTATTTTCAACTACTCGCAGATACTCATTATGAAAGAGAAACAGACAACCATACCGCCTGCCGGTGCCGCCAGTCCCAAGGCTGCAAATAAAAACCGCCTGCTGATGATGGCGCTGCCCATTATTGTTGCAGTTCTTTTACTCTTCGTGCCGGTGCCTGACGGGTTACCGCCTTATGCCTGGCACTACTTTGCTATCTTCGTTGGCGTTATTGTCGGGCTGATTTTTGAACCCCTGCCGGGCGCCGTGATCGGTATCACCGGGGTGGTGGTCATCGCCCTGTGCAGCCAGTGGCTGCTCTTCAACCCGGCGCAACTGGCCGACCCTAAATTCAAACTGGCCGGCGCCTCGTTTAAATGGGCGGTCAGCGGTTTTGGTAACTCCACCGTCTGGCTGATTTTCGGCGCCTTCATGTTCGCCGCTGGCTACGATAAAACCCAGTTTGGTCGCCGTCTGGCGCTGATCCTGGTGAAGTATCTGGGCCGCCGCAGCCTGACGCTGGGTTATGCCATTACCTTTGCTGACCTGCTGCTGGCACCGTTTACCCCGTCCAATACCGCGCGCAGCGGCGGGACAATCTACCCGATTATCGCCAACCTGCCGCCGCTGTACGGTTCTAAACCAAACGATCCCAGCGCGCGTCGAATCGGCTCCTACCTGATGTGGGTGGCCATTACCGCCGCCTGTATCACCAGTTCGATGTTCCTCTCCGCGCTGGCGCCAAACCTGCTGGCCCTCGCGCTGGTCAAAAGCATCGTTGGCATCAATATCTCGTGGGGCACCTGGTTTATCGCCTTCCTGCCGCTGGGTATCCTGCTGATTCTGGCTATGCCGCTGCTGGCTTACTGGTTCTATCCGCCGGAAGTGAAAGTCAACAACGAAGTGCCGCTGTGGGCCGCTCGTGAGCTGGAAAAACTGGGCAAGCTGTCGCGCAATGAGATCCTGCTGCTGGTGTTCGTCTGCTTCGCCCTGACCATGTGGATTTTCGCCGCCGAGTGGATTGAACCGGCGCTGGCCGCCCTGCTGGTGATTGTGCTGATGCTGTGGACCGGCGTACTTTCGTGGAGCGATATCACCAACAATAAAGCGGCATGGAACACCTTTGTCTGGTTCGCCACGCTGGTGGCGCTGGCCGACGGCCTCTCCTCGACCGGTTTTATCGCCTGGCTGGGTAAAGAAGGTGGCGCGTTGATGAGCGGCATCTCCCCGGGGGTCGCCACTATCGTGCTGCTGCTGGCGTTCTACCTGCTGCACTACCTGTTCGCCAGCACCACCGCGCACACCACCGCGCTGCTGCCGGCGATGCTGACTATCGCCTCCACCATTCCGGGTATGAATATGCAGGTCTTCGTCCTGCTGATGGTCACCTCGCTCGGCGTGATGGGCATCATCACCCCGTACGGTACCGGTCCAAGCCCGATTTACTACGGCAGCGGCTACCTGCCAACCAAAGACTACTGGCGCCTCGGCACCATCTTCGGCGCCATCTTCCTGGCCGCCCTGCTGCTGATTGGCTATCCGTGGATGTCTATGATGTTCTGATTCATAACCGCCGGAGGTTCTCCTCCGGCGGTTTTACTCTTAGGGAGCAAAGCTATGTCGACTAAACCGTTTGTTTACCAGGAAGCCTTTCCGCTGGCAAAAGATGAGACCGAATACTATCTGCTGAGCAAAGAACATGTTTCCGTGGCCGAATTTGAAGGCCAGGAGATCCTGAAGGTTGAACCTGAAGCCCTGACCCTGCTGGCCCAGCAGGCCTTCCACGATGCGGCCTTTATGCTGCGCGTTTCCCATCAAAAGCAGGTTGCGTCAATCCTGCTCGACCCGGAAGCCGGCGAAAACGACAAATACGTCGCCCTGCAGTTCCTGCGCAATTCGGAAATTGCGGCGAAAGGTGTGCTGCCGACCTGCCAGGATACCGGTACCGCGATCATCATGGGTAAAAAAGGTCAGCGCGTCTGGACCGGCGGCGGCGATGAAGCGGCGCTGGCCCGCGGCGTTTACAACACCTATACCGAAGATAACCTGCGCTACTCGCAAAATGCTCCGCTGGATATGTACAAAGAGGTCAACACCGGGACTAACCTGCCGGCGCAGATCGATCTGTATGCCACCGACGGCGACGAGTACAAATTTCTGTGCATGGCGAAAGGCGGCGGCTCAGCCAACAAAACCTATCTGTATCAGGAAACCAAAGCGCTGATTACCCCGGCGAAACTAAAAAACTACCTGGTTGAGAAGATGCGCACCCTCGGCACCGCGGCCTGTCCGCCGTACCATATCGCCTTTGTGATCGGCGGCACCTCGGCGGAATCGACGCTGAAAACCGTGAAGCTGGCCTCCACGCGCTACTACGATGGTTTACCCACCGAAGGTAACGAGCACGGCCAGGCGTTCCGCGATGTTCAGCTGGAGCAAGAGCTGCTGCTGGCAGCGCAGAATCTCGGCCTCGGCGCGCAGTTCGGCGGCAAATACTTTGCCCACGATATCCGCGTGATTCGCCTGCCGCGTCACGGGGCCTCCTGCCCGGTCGGCATGGGCGTCTCCTGCTCCGCTGACCGCAATATCAAAGCCAAAATCAACCGCCACGGTATCTGGATTGAAAAGCTGGAGAGCAACCCGGGCCAGTACATCCCGGAAGCGCTGCGTGAGCAAGGTGAAGGCCAGGTGGTCAGCATTAATCTGAATCAGCCGATGAGCGAGATCCTGGCGCAGCTGTCCGCCCATCCGGTCTCCACCCGTCTGACGCTGAACGGCACCATCATCGTGGCGCGCGATATCGCCCACGCGAAGCTGAAAGAGCTGCTGGATAACGGTGAAGCGCTGCCGCAGTACGTGAAAGATCACCCGATCTACTACGCCGGTCCGGCGAAAACTCCGGAAGGTTACGCCTCAGGTTCACTCGGCCCAACCACCGCAGGGCGCATGGACTCCTATGTTGATCTGCTGCAGTCCCACGGCGCCAGCATGGTGATGCTGGCAAAAGGCAACCGCAGCCAGCAGGTGACCGACGCCTGTCACAAACACGGCGGATTCTATCTCGGCAGCATTGGCGGCCCGGCGGCGGTGCTGGCGCAGCAGAGTATCCGCAGCCTGGAGTGCGTGGCGTATCCGGAACTGGGGATGGAAGCTATCTGGAAAATCGAAGTGGAAGATTTCCCGGCCTTCATCCTGGTGGATGACAAAGGCAATGATTTCTTCCAGCAGATTCAGAACAAGCAGTGTAACGGCTGTGCCCAGCGGTAGTGTTGCCGGCTAAAGCCGGGCGCTGAGCTAAGAGGTATTCCGTTCACCCTACGTCAGGCAGAACATGCGGCCTCAGTGCGAGGTGACCGGGTTAAGGGGAAGATAACCGTCTTCCCCTTAACAATCCCCGCGGTCCCGCACGGAAATCGGTGCTGCGCACTGCGCTCACCTCCCGGCCTGCAGCCTGCGGTCGGCTCAACTCGACCTGCTCGCCCGTTCCGGGGCTCGCTCCTGTCTCGATTCGCCTCTTGCCGCCATCCCTGGCGGCCAGCCCTTGTCTTCCGGCCTTCGGTTCGCCGATTTCAGCGGGGTCCAGGGCCCCGCTGCACGCCTTTTCATCCCAAAATGTCCATCACTGCGGAGAGCAACAACGGTCGAGGAAAAAGCAGGCAACGATCGAATTAACAGACGCAGCTCGGGCTCGTTTTTTATCACCCCGCGGCTAGTGACCGGCCGAGGGGGCGCCCGGCGCTCCGGCACGACTGAACGGCGGCCGGGCAAACCAGATAACCACGATCAGCGCCATAAAGCCCCAGCCCAGCACCCAAAAATAGTCGATGGTCGACATCATGTAGGCCTGCTGCTCAATGCTCTTATCAATCAGCGCCATATGCTGCTGCGTGGCTCCGCCCATCTTGTCGATGTAGTCCACCGCAGCGGGATTGTAGGCGGAGACGCTTTCCGTCAGGTTGGCATGGTGGAAAACTTCCCGCCGCGACCAGATCCAGGTGGTGAGCGACGACGCGAACGAGCCGCCCAGCACGCGGAAGAAGGTCGCCAGACCGGAGCCTTCCGCCACTTCTGCGCCGTTCAGGTTTGACAGCACAATCGTCGTGATAGGCATGAAGAAAAACGCCACGCCGATTCCCATGAACAGCTGCACTTCGGCGATAGTGCGGAAATCGACATCGGTATTGAACTGCGCGCGAATAAGGCAGGAGGCCCCCATCGTCAGGAACGAGAGCGAAGCCAGAATACGCAGGTCGAAATTATTGGCGTAGCGGCCAATAATCGGCGTCATTATCAGCGGCAGGATCCCCATCGGCGCGGCGGCCAGTCCGGCCCAGATCGCGGTGTAGCCCATCTGCGTTTGCAGCCACTGCGGCAGAATAATATTGATAGCAAAAAAAGCCGCGTAGCCCAGAGTCAGCGAGAGCGTACCAATCGCAAAATTGCGATCTTTGAACAAGCGCAGATTAACAATCGGATGACGCTCGCCCAGCTCCCAGATAACGAAAGACACCAGCGAGATGGCTGAAATCGTCGACATCACAACGATCTGCGAAGAGGCAAACCAGTCAAGATCGTTACCTTTATCAAGCACCACCTGCAGCAGCCCAACCCCAAGCACCAGCAGCGCAATCCCGATGTAATCAATGGGGGCGTGGGTGGTGGTCTCTTCCCGTTCACGCATCTGCGTCCAGACGACGATGGTGGCGAAGATGCCGATCGGTACGTTGATGTAGAAGATCCACGGCCAGGAGTAGTTGTCCGTTATCCAGCCGCCGGTAATCGGCCCGACAATCGGCGCCACCACGGTCACCATCGACAGGAGCGCCAGGGCCATACTGCGTTTACTGGCGGGGAAGATAACCAGCAGCAGCGTCTGACACATCGGGAACATAGGGCCGGCGAAAAAGCCCTGTAGCGCGCGGAAGATAATCAGCTCGGTCATACTGTGGGCAAATCCGCACAGGAATGAGGTCAGCGTAAACATCATCACCGAGCCAATAAACAGCTTTAACTGCCCGAAGCGGCGCGTAAACCAACCGGTCAGCGGCAGCGCGATAGCGTTACACACCGCAAATGAGGTGATCACCCATGTCCCCTGATCCGCGCTGACCCCGAGGTTGCCGGCAATCGTCGGCAACGCCACGTTGGCGATAGTGGAATCCAGCACCTGCATAAACGTGGCCAGAGACAGCGCGAGCACCGCCAGCCACATATTGGGCGGTGTAAAGGCAGCCTTATCGTGCATAACGTCTCTCTTAACGGGCGCCGGCGGCTATCGTTTTGCTGTTGTCATGAAGGATTTTAGCCACCAGTTTGTCCGCTTCTGCCAGCGGGTTTTGATACACATCGGTGGTGAAACGCGGGCTGCTAACGGTTTGCTGCGGCAGCAGGTGCCCGTCAGCGTCGCGAATATCGACGCTAACGTTCATCGACAGGCCGACGCGCAGCGGGTTTTTCTGCATATCATGGGGATCGAGCACGATACGGACCGGCAGACGCTGGACAATTTTGATCCAGTTACCGCTGGCGTTCTGTGCCGGCAGCAGCGAGAAAGCGCTGCCGGTGCCAATACCCAGGCTCTCGATGGTGCCGTGATACTCAACATCATCGCCGTACAGATCCGCGCTGAGCGTGACTTTTTGTCCGAGGCGCATCCCCTTCATCTGGCTCTCTTTGAAGTTGGCATCCACCCAGACTTCGTTCAGCGGCACGATAGCCATCAGCGTCGTGCCGGAATCAACGCGCATGCCAAGCTGCACCGCCCGCTTCGCCACATAGCCGCTGACCGGAGCCACGATGGTGCTGCGGGAGTTGTCGAGATAGCGCTGACGGAAAGTGGCGACGGCACTTTTAATTTCCGGGTGGCTGTCGATTACGGTGTCATCCACCATGGCCATATTGGTGCGCAGCGCTTCCTGAGCGGCCAGAAGATCGCTTTGCGCGCTGGTGACCGCATCGCGGTAATGCGCCAGGTCTTCCGCGGCGATCGCCCCGCTCTGGAAGATTTTCTGCCGCCGCGCATAGTCGTTTTGCGCCGTTTGCAACGCCACTTTTTTTGCGGCGACCTGGGCGCGGTAGTTATCCGCGGTGCTGTACAGGCCGCGAACCTGGCGAACGGTATTCGCCAGACTGGCCTCCGCCTGCTGCAGCGCAATTTCGGTATCGCTGGGGTCGAGCAGCACCAGCGGCTGCCCCTTCTGCACGAAGTCGCCTTCATCCACCGTCACCTGAGTGACCGTACCGCCAATCTGCGGGGTGAGCGTCACCTGGTTACCATTGACATAGGCATCGTCGGTCGTTTCATAGTAGCGGGCGTACAGCAAATACCACGCCACCCCGCCTCCGGCGGCGAGAAGCAGAATAATCAATAAAATAATAAAGTTTCGTTTGCGCTTGCTGCCGCGCTCAGCCTGTTGTACCGCAGTGGTTTCCATCTTGTCAGGACCTTTTTGAATGCATTAGCGATGAGGGGCGACGATCTCGTCTGGCAACATTTTGGTCATCAGATCGACCAGCTGTCGGGATTCATCGGGAGTCAGTCGGGCGGTGAGTTCGCTGATGATCGACACCAGCGCTTCATTGACAAAGCGCTCGCAAATCAGCAGCCCTTTGTCGGTCAATGCCAGAATCACCTGGCGTTTATCCTGTGGATTTGGGGAGCGGCTGATCAGCTCACGCTTGACCATTCGATCCACCATTCGGCTCATGGCGCCGGCGTCCATGACCAGGTTTTTACTGATTTCGACCGGGCTGTTAAAGCCTTTATAAATACTGATCAGCACCTTGAACTGCGCGGCGGTAATGTCCATGCCGGAGAAGTGCTGGCTAATCAGCTGGTCCTTGAACTGGTTAGCCAGATGGATCAACAAACCTAAGTGAAATCTATTGTTAATAATACCCGGATGGTTATTCATGATATTTGCCTGGTCAGTAATTACAATTGAAACTACTGACCAGGCATCTATTTGTCAACGTAGTGTCAAGAAGATCGCACATTTTGTCAGCGCCAAGGCCACCGCTCAGTACATTATGACGCGGCCCCCGACGCCGTTTGCCGGCCTCATCCTCGATATTCGCGACCTGTCCGCCGCGCTTGTATTCGCTTATCGCTGGTCTATGCTCAAAGCAGGGCCTGGTCAGGGAGTGCCGTTGACCACCTGAAAAATAACGATAATTCTCTTTTTTTGGGTGCTGCATATGAACAAGATACAGGCGTTTTTTTTAGCCGCCCTCGCGCTATGCCTGGCGTTCCCCCTTTCGGCGGCAGAACCGCGCCAACAGCCCACAGAACGTGAACAGGCCCGTACGGTAAAAATTTTCCACCAGCCGATTGTGATGTTACAGGCGACCTTCGGCCAGACGACGCCCGAAGAGCGGGTGCTGCGGATTCGGAATACGCTACGTGCTTTTACCGAGGCGGATATCAGCCAGCCGCTGCAGGTTGTTCCGGTCACGCGCTACAACCTGCCGGGTCGTTTGTTCCTTATGAACGGTAAACCCATTATGTTGCTGAGCCAGGCCGACCTCGACGAAGGTGACGACCTGACCCTCGACCAGGCCAGCCAACGGGTTCTCGCCCGTATGGAGGCACAGCGCAGTGCGCTTCGGGAACAGTACAACACCCCCTACCTGGCGCTGGCGGTGGTTAAAGTGGTGGTCGGGGCGCTGCTGTTGGCCGCCTTTTATTACGTCGCCTGGCGCTCCTGGCGTCGGGTTCGCCGCTATTTTCTGCTGCAGATTCTGCAAAAGCGCGGCTGGATCCCCCAGAGCTGGCGGCGGTTTCTCGGCAATATCGAAACCAGACTCTATGCCCTGCTGATGGTCTTGCTTGGTACGGTGGCGCTCTATGCCTGGCTAAGCTGGGCCTTCGGCCTGTTCCCCTGGACGCGCGTGTGGAGCGAATCGCTGGGAGAGTGGTCGGTCCGCGTCCTGCAGGAGATTGCGCTGTCGATAGTCTCGGCGCTACCCGGCCTGCTGATTGTTCTGATTATCCTGCTGATCACCTGGTTTATTATCCGTCTGGTAAAACTGCTGCTCAGTCAGGTGGAAGCCGGTCGTCTGCAAATTCCGGGTCTGCATCCGGAAACGGTAGGCGCGACGCGTAAACTTATCTCGGTGGTCATCTGGCTGTTCGCCCTCTCCGCCGCTTACCCCTTTTTGCCTGGCGCCAACTCGCTGGCTTTTAAAGGCATTAGCGTCTTTTTCGGTCTGATGTTAACCCTGGGATCGGCGGGAGTCATGAACCATGCCATGAGCGGTCTGGTGCTGATTTACTCGCGCGCGCTGCGCAAAGGCGATGTGATTCGGATTGCCGATAATGAGGGTAAGGTCAGTGAAATTGGGATGCTGGCCACCAAAATCGTCACCCGGGAAAACTATATCGTGACGGTGCCAAACGCCGTAGTAGTCAGCGGAAAAATCACCAACCTCAGCGCCCAAAACAGCGAAGCCGGCCTTAACCTGACCACCGGCGTCACCATCGGCTACGACACGCCGTGGCGACAGGTTCAGGCGATGCTGGAACTGGCGGCCCGCCGCGCGCCGGGTATCGACCACCGTCAGCCGCCGCTGGTGCGTCAGCTTGGCCTGATGGACTGGTACGTCTCCTATGAGCTGCAGGTCCTGCTACTGGCGGAAACCTCGCTGGCCGACGGGCGTACCGCACTGCACAGCAATATTCAGGATGTATTTAATGAATTTGGCGTGCAGATCATGTCGCCGAACTTTGTCATGCAGCCGAAGGGAACCGTGATGGTGGCGAAAGAGGACTGGTACGCCGCGCCGGCGGCGCAAGACCCGCAGACAACAGAGGGATAAATCACGATGCTGGCCGGTAAAGACCGGCCAGCAGAGCCGCATCAGGCCGGTTTCCCGTCCAGCTCATCAAACACCTGCTGCGCAAGATGCATCGTGGCATTGGCAGCAGGCAGCCCGCAGTACAGCGCCGAGTGCATAATCAACTCTTTCAGCTCATCGCGGGTCACGCCATTATTAAACGCCGCGCGCAAATGCATTTTCAGCTCCGCTTCACGGTTCAGCGCAATCAGCATGGCGATAGTTATCATGCTGCGGGTATGGTGATCCAGCCCCGGTCGGGTCCAGGTTTCTCCCCACGCATAGCGGGTAATGAAATCCTGAAACTCGTCATTGAGCGGCGTCAGATTGTGCAGCGTGCGCTCGACATGGGCATCGCCCAGCACTTTGCGCCGAACGTTCATGCCCTGCTGGTAACGGGTTTTATCGTCCACGATCGCCCTCCTGCAAAAAAGCCAACAGCGCCGCGCTAAAGGCCCCCGGCGACTCGATGCTGGACAGATGTGAGGCGGAAACCACCACCACCTGCGACGCGGGGATCTGCTGATGTAAAAAATGCGCATCGGCAACGGTAGTGACAGGGTCACTTTCACCGGCAATAATCAGCGTCGGCACGCTAATTTGTCCGACTTCGCTGCGCAAATCGGCTGCCGCCAGCGCTTCGCAGCACTCGGCATACCCTTCGGCATTGCTATGGGTCAGCTGATGGCACAGCGCCTCAACCACCTCCGGCGCCTTCTGACGGAAGGCGTGCGTGAACCAGCGGTCCGCCGCACCGGCGGCCACCACGTCCATTCCCTCCTGGCGCACGGCACGCGAACGGGAAAGCCAGCTGGCCTGATCGCCAATCCGCGCCGCCGTGTTGGCCACCGCGATACCGTAGAAACGATCCGCGGCAAAACGCCCCAGCCATAGCCCGGTCAGGCCGCCCATCGAGATGCCGCAAAACCAGGCTTTGGCGATATTGAGATGATCGAGCAGCGCAATCACATCTTCCCCAAGCTGCGCCAGCGTGACCTTGCCCGACTTTTGGGTTTTACCATGGCCGTGGGTGTCATAGCGCAGCACGCGGAACCGTTGGGTTAAGGCCGCCATCTGCGGCTGCCACATTGCGCGGGTGGTCCCGAGCGAGTTAGAAAGCACAATGACCGGCGCGCCTTCCGGCCCGTCCAGCTGATAATCAAGGTTCATTACGTTGCTCCTTGTAACGCGCCACGACCTGGCGCACAAAACGTTCGGCGCTGCCGGTGGCCGTGGCCGGATCCAGCAGCTGCGTTAAACGGGGGGGCGAAAGATGCTGGCTGACCAGCGGGTCGTTCTCCAGCAACGCCTGCAGCGGGCGGGATTCGTCGATCGCCTGGCGGCACAGCGCCTCAATACGGTGATGGGCATCGGCTTTGCCAATAAACGCCGCCAGCGCCAGCGTCACCGCCTCGGCCATAATCAGTCCGTGGGTTATCTCCAGGTCGGCCCGCATTTTCTGCGGGAAGACCTGCATATCGCGAACCAGCGCATCGCTTTGCGCCAGTGCCCCACCCACCAGCATAATCAGCTCCGGGAGGGTCTCCCATTCCGCCTGCCAGCCGCCAAGGGCGCGTTCATGCTGCTGAATCTGGCCGGCGTAAAGCGTCGCCACCAGTCCAGGCGTGCGCTGGGCCGCGGTTAAAATCGCGCTACAGGCGATTGGGTTGCGTTTGTGCGGCATGGTCGACGATCCGCCGCGCCCTTCCGCAACCGGTTCGCTGACTTCCGCCACTTCGGTTTGCATCAGCAGGGAAAAATCGTTCGCAAATTTGCCCAGCGTGCCGCACAGTCCCGCAAACCAGGCCCCCACTTCCAGCAACCGGTCACGCTGACTGTGCCACGGCGTATCCGGCAGAGTCAGCCCGAGCAGGCTGGCCAGCGCCGCCGCAACCGGCGATGCATCGGCCTTTAGCGAATCCAGGGTACCCGCCGCGCCGCCAAACTGCAGCACCAGCACCCGCGGACGCATCTCCCGCAAACGCTGCTGCCAGCGCAGCAGCGCATCAAGCGTCCCCGCCAGCTTCAGGCCAAAGGTGACCGGCAGCGCGTGCTGCATCCAGGTACGACCGGGCATTACCGTGTTCTGATAGCGTTCAGCCTGGGTGGCGAAGCCGTCAATCAGCTGTTGCAACAGACGTTCCGTTTCGTCCAGCGCGCCGCGCAGCTGCAAGACCAGCCCGCTGTCGATGGCATCCTGGCTGGTCGCCCCCCAGTGAACGTAGCGTGCCGCACCGGCATCCTGCGTCTTCACCCGCGCGGTGAGCTGCTTCACCAGCGGAATCGCCAGGTTGCCCGCGCTGGCGGCAGCCAGCCCGAGGGCCGGAAAATCGATGGCCGAATGCTGGCAGGCGCTGACGATGGGGGCGACAGCATCCTGCGGCACGGTGCCGCAGGATGCCTGTGCGCGGACCAGCGCCGCTTCAAAATCCAGCATCCCCTGCACCCGCTGCGCATCGCTAAACCAGGCGGTCAGCGGACTGCTGCGCAGCATGGGGGTCAACAAACTCATGTTGGCTCCTTAAACACGTTCAATAATCAGCGCAATACCCTGGCCGACACCAATACACATGGTACACAGCGCATAGCGCCCACCGCTACGACGTAGCTGATACGCGGCGGTCATCGCCAGACGACCACCCGACGCCCCCAGAGGGTGGCCCAGCGCAATGGCGCCGCCGTTGGGATTGACGTGGGGCGCATCGTCGGCCAGCCCTAAATCGCGGGTCACCGCCAGCGCCTGCGCGGCGAACGCTTCATTCAATTCAATGACATCCATTTGCTCCAGCGTCAGCCCCGTTTGCGCCAGCACTTTACGTACCGCCGGAGCCGGACCGAAGCCCATAATACGTGGCGCCACGCCCGCCGTCGCCACGCCGACGACCCGGGCCAGGGGGTGCAGATCGTTGGCCGACAGCGCTGATTCGCTGGCCAACAGCAAGGCACAGGCGCCATCGTTCACCCCGGAGGCGTTCCCCGCGGTCACCGAACCGTCCGGACGCACCACCCCTTTGAGTTTCGCCAGCGCTTCCGCAGTCGTGCTACGCGGGTGTTCATCGCGAGTAAACAGCAGCGGGTCGCCTTTACGCTGTGCGATAGAGACCGCGATCAGCTCATCAGCAAACCGTCCGGCCTCCTGCGCCGCGGCGGTGCGCATCTGGCTGCGCAGCGCAAAGGCGTCCTGATCGGCACGCGAAACGGCAAAATCAGCGGCGACGTTCTCGGCGGTCTCCGGCATCGAGTCGACGCCGTACAGTTCTTTCATCCGGGCGTTGATAAAGCGCCAGCCGATCGTCGTATCTTCAATCTTCATGTTGCGGCTAAAGGCATTCTCCGCCTTACCCATCACAAACGGCGCGCGCGACATGCTCTCCACGCCGCCGGCGATCATCAGCTGAGTTTCGCCGCTTTTGATGGCCCGCGCTGCGACGCCGATCGCATCAAGACTGGAGCCGCACAGCCGGTTAATGGTGCTACCCGGCACCGTTTGCGGGAGTCCGGCCAGCAGCAGCGCCATACGGGCAACGTTGCGGTTATCTTCCCCGGCCTGGTTTGCGCAGCCGTAAATCACATCATCAATGCGCGCGGGATCGAGGCCCGGGTTGCGCTCCAGCAGCGCTTTCAGCGGCAGAGCGGCCAAATCATCGGCGCGCATTGTCGCCAGCGTACCAGCAAAACGCCCGAACGGTGTACGCACCGCATCACAGATAAATGCCTGATTCATCATAGGTTCCTTATGCGCTTTCCGCCAGATGTTCAAAGGTCAACGCCACCGGAGTGATGCGCTGCAGCTCCTCAAAAGAGAGGCCGTTGAAAATTTCTCGTACCACCGGACCGGCCGGGGTGATGTCAATGACCGCCAGGTCGGTGTAGATCCGGCTGACGCAGCCCACTCCGGTGAGCGGGTAGCTGCACTGTTCAACCAGCTTACACTCGCCGTCGCGGGTCAGGTGATCCATCATCACAAACACCTGACGTGCGCCGATGGCCAGATCCATCGCCCCTCCCACCGCCGGGATCGCGTCCGGTGCGCCGGTGCTCCAGTTGGCGAGATCGCCGCTGGCGGAGACCTGATACGCCCCGAGTACGCAAATGTCGAGGTGGCCGCCGCGCATCATGGCGAATGAGTCACCGTGATGGAAAAAGCAGCCGCCTTTGAGCAGGGTCACGTACTCTTTTCCGGCATTAATCAGCTCCGGATCTTCTTCACCCGGCTGCGGCTTACCCCCCATCCCCAGCAGGCCATTTTCACTGTGCAGAAAGACCTCTTTATCGCTCGGCAGATAGTTGGCGATACGGGTAGGTAAACCGATGCCCAGGTTGACATAGGCCCCTTCCGGGATATCGCGCGCCACTCGCTGGGCCATTTCATCGCGGGTTAGTTTTTGCATAGTTGGCTCCTCAGGCGCGTTGTGCGGTGGTCAGATGTTCCAGCGAGAACACACGCTGGACGAAAATCCCCGGGGTGATCACATTTTCCGGGTCAAGGTCGCCAAGACTCACCAGACGGGAGACTTCAACGATGGTGGTTTTTGCGGCGGTGGCCATAATGGGGCCGAAGTTGCGCGCCGCTTTGCGATACACCAGATTGCCCCAGCGGTCGGCCTGGTGCGCTTTGATCAGGGCAAAATCGGCCTTGATCGGGTATTCGAGGACGTAATGACGACCGTCGATTTCGCGGGTCTCTTTGCCTTCAGCCAGCGGCGTGCCGTAACCGGTCGGCGTAAATATCGCGCCCAGGCCGGCGCCGGCGGCCTGGATTCGCGCCGCGAGATTACCCTGCGGGACCAGTTCCAGCTCCACTTTGCCGCGGCGATAAAGATCGTCAAAAATCTGTGAGTCAACCTGGCGCGGGAAAGAACAGACCATCTTTCTCACGCGTCCGGCCTTCAGCAGTGCCGCCAGGCCAACTTCACCGTTGCCCGCATTGTTGTTGATAATGGTGAGGTCGCGGGCACCCTGTTCAATCAGGGCGTCAATCAGGTACGTTGGCTGACCGGCGGGACCAAAACCGCCGATCATGATGGTCGCCCCGTCGTGAATCCCGGCGATGGCATCACTTAGCGTCGACACGCTTTTATCAATCATCAGGTCGCTCCTTTACGTGCGGTAATCGCACTTTTATGCGTTGTTCGCACAAAATGTGACCCGCTTAACGATGTTGGTCAAGGGCGATAATCGAAATATGGTGCGATAATCGAACATCGTATATCTTTAGCGAAAGAATGTGATCGACGGCAAATATGGAGAAAAAAATGGAGAAGCATCCAGACGATTTACTGACGGGCGACAGCGATCCGTTTAAAGGCGATCCGAACTTTATGGCCTCGCTGGCCCGCGGGCTGGAAGTGATTCAGGCCTTCACCCCGCAGCGCCCGGTCCTGTCTATCTCGCAAATCAGCCAGAAGACCGGTATTCCGCGCGCGGCGGTGCGCCGCTGCCTGTACACGCTGGGGAAACTGGGATTCGTCTATGCGGAAGATGGCAAAAACTTCCAGCTGCGCCCGCGTATTCTGGCCCTCGGCCACGCGTGGCTAGCCTCCACGCCGCTGGCGCGTTCGGCGCAGCCTGTTCTTAAACACCTGAGTGAAATGCTGAACGAATCCTGCTCGATAGCCACCCTCGATGGCGACGATATTCTCTACATTGCCCGCGCCTCCAGTTCGCGGATTATGACCATCGATCTGGATATCGGCAGCCGCCTCCCGGCCTGGGCGACCTCGATGGGGCGCGTGCTGTTAAGCCATCTGCCGGAAGAGAAGCTGAACGATATGCTGGCGCGGGTGACGATGATTCGCTACACCCCGCAAACGGTGGATTCGGTGAACAAGCTGCGCGCGGAGCTGAAGCGCGTCCAGCAGCAGGGCTACGCGCTCAACGATCAGGAGCTGGAAATGGGACTGCGCTCGCTGGCGGTGCCTTTGTTCAACCCGCAGGGCCAGATACAGGCCGCGCTGAACGTCGGCGTGCATGCCGGGCAGGTCTCCACTCGCGACATGCTGGAACGGGTTCTACCCGAGCTGCAAAAAGCGGCTCGCGAGCTGACGCTGCTGCTGCGCTAGCGGCTGCGTTTGGCGTGGCGCTCCCAGTTCTCCTGTTTCGCCTCGGCGGATTTGCGCAACGCGACGTAACACGCTCCGCTGCCGCCATGCTGTGCCGAGGCCGCGCAGAACGCCTGTACCTCGGGCAGTTCGACCAGCCAGCGCGCCAGATAGCTACGCACGATATTAGCGTGCGCGTTATCTTCCCGCCCTTTTCCGTGGACGATCAGCAGATTGCGCAACCCCTCCTTTTGCGCCTGCACGACAAAGGCAAACAGCATTTGCCGGCACTGTTCGACCGGACGGCGCAACAGATTCAGGCTGGCCTGCTGGTCATATTTCCCCAGACGCAGCTTATCCAGCACACCGTTTTGCAGCCCGTCGCGTTTAAATTCCAGCGGCGTGGTCAGCGGCAGAATATCGAGATAGCCGGTAGTGAGAAAATTATCGAGCTGCAGGACATCAAGACGCTGCGTCGGGCGCGGGTTGCGTTCCGGATACCAATGAACGTCATTGCCGCGCTTCAGAGGCTGAACGTCCTCCATGGCGCCAAGAAATAGCGATTTGTCGTCAAGATTCATGTGCACTCCTCCGGCTGCTACCGGAGGCTACTATAGCCGCCGCGCCCCGCCGCCTCAATGCGTTTGTCGACAACCGGCGACAATTTGCCCTGCCGGCTCAGGCGGGAAACTGGTGGCGACTTTGTCGGCGAAACTGGGTAATCAGCGAGGCCGTTAACGGCGTCTGCCGCGAGTCGCGGCGCTGGATCAGATAATAGGTCGCTTTCGGTAACGTTTCGCTCACCTTGATCATCACCAGCTTGTCGGCAATCATCGGGTCGCTGCCCAGCTCAACCGGTAAGATACTCAGAAAATCACTCTGTACCACCAGACTGATGCAGGAAGAGAAGGTTTCGCACACGATGCCGACATGCGGGATCTGCGAACGGTGGCTAAACAGATCCTGCAGCTGCTTAAAGTAGCTGCCGCGCGGGGTTGGCATGGTCCAGCTGTAATGCAGCAGTTGTTCAATCGAGGTCGCCTGGGTTGCGGGATGCCCGGCGCGGGCGAAGACCGCAAACGGCTTTTCGAACAGTTTCTCAAAGCTGAATTCATGATCGTAAGGGCCGGGATAATAGGTATTGATGGTGAAATCGAGCTCCCCCTGCCGCAGTTCGTTGATCATCGACAGCAGCTGACCTTCCATGATACGCACCTTCACCAGCGGGTGCTGCTGATGAAAACGACAAATCACCGAGGGCATCAGCGAGCGCGCCACGCTGGCTCCAAGACCAATATTGATCTGCCCGGTCAACGCCCCCTGGCGCTGCAACAGATCTTCCTGCGCCGCCCGCAGCTCCTCAAGAATCAAACTGGCGTGCTGATAAAAACTTTCGCCATTCTCGGTTAACGATACCCCCTGGCTGCGGCGCACGAACAGCTGGGCGGACAGCCCCTCTTCCAGCTCTTTAATGGCCTTGGTCAAAGCCGGTTGCGATAACGCCAGCGTCCGGCTGGCACCGCGAATACTGCCCTGACGCGCCACTTCAACGAAGGCACGAATTTGGTGAAATTTAATCTGAAAAGACATCGCCGTAGTGATAACCATTGTTTATCAAACAGAAGAAAATGGCATCTACTGTAATGCAAAGCGTTGTGGCAACGTAAGAATGCGCTGCTGAAAAACCCATCAGCGATAAGTAAAAGCTATCACACCGTGAACCTCATCACATTTTTAAATATGACAGGACAGGTTATGCCGTTACTCAATGAATACATCCGTCAACTGCTGCCAGAGATGACGCAATGGCGTCGCGATTTACACCATTATGCCGAGTCCGGCTGGGTCGAGTTCCGCACCGCCAGTAAAGTTGCAGAGCAGTTGCATCAGCTGGGCTACGACCTGACCCTGGGCCGCGACGCGGTCGATGCCGATAGCCGGATGGGATTACCGGATGAGATCACCCTGGCCAACGCCTTTCAGCGCGCCCGTGAGCAAGGTGCGCCAGAACCGTGGTTGAACGCATTCGAAGGCGGCTTCACCGGTATCGTCGCCACGCTGGATACCGGGCGTCCCGGCCCCACTCTGGCCTTTCGGGTCGATATGGATGCCCTCGATCTGAATGAAGATACCGACGGCCACCACCGCCCGTTCCGCGAGGATTTTGCCTCCTGTAACCCTGGGATGATGCACGCCTGCGGACATGATGGTCATACGGCCATCGGCCTTGGCCTGGCCCACGTTCTGAAACAGTATGCCGATCGGCTGCACGGCGTGATCAAGCTGATTTTCCAGCCTGCGGAGGAAGGTACCCGCGGCGCGCGGGCAATGGTCGCCGCTGGCGTGGTGGATGATGTCGATTACTTTACCGCTATTCATATCGGTACCGGTGTCCCGGCCGGTACCGTGGTGTGCGGCAGCGATAACTTTATGGCGACCACTAAATTCGACGCGCTATTCACCGGCGTTGCGGCCCACGCCGGAGGTAAACCGGAAGACGGGCGTAATGCGCTGCTCGCCGCGGCGCAGGCGGCGATTGCTCTGCACGCCATCGCGCCGCATAGCGCCGGCGCATCGCGGGTCAATGTCGGCGTGATGCAGGCGGGCACCGGGCGGAACGTTGTCCCATCCGGCGCGCTCCTGAAGGTGGAAACCCGCGGCGAAACGGAAGACATTAACCGGTATGTGTTTGAACGCGCGCGGGAGGTTATCCACGGCGCTGCCGCGATGTACGGAGCCAGCGTCGAGCTGCGCCTGATGGGCGCGGCGACCTCCAGCGCACCGTCCCCGGCGTGGGTACACTATCTGCGCGAGCAGGCGGCACGGGTGCCCGGCGTGGAGCAGGCTATCGACCGTATTGCCGCCCCTGCCGGCTCAGAAGATGCCACCCTGATGATGGCCCGGGTTCAACAGCATAATGGCCTGGCCTCGTATATGGTTTTTGGCACGGAACTCAGCGCCGGTCACCACAACGAACAATTCGACTTTGATGAGAACGTGATGGCCATCGCCGTGGAAACTCTGGCCCTCACCGCGCTCAATTTCCCCTGGCAGCGAGGTGTGTAATGGAGGCCCTCTACCGCTACGTTGATGAGGTGATTACCGCCCGCGCCGGCGAGTTGACCGCTATCGCCGACGCCATCTGGGATCACCCGGAAACGCGCTTTGAGGAGTTCTGGTCAGCCGAAAGGCTGGCGCTCGCCCTTGAAGCAGAAGGTTTTGAGGTCTGCCGTGAGGCCGGCGGGATCCCCAACGCCTTTGTCGCCAGCTACGGCAGCGGAAAGCCGGTGATTGCCCTGCTGGGTGAATATGATGCGCTGGCCGGGCTTAGTCAGCAGGCGCAGTGCGCGTATCCTGCTGCCGCGACGCCTGGGGCGAACGGCCACGGCTGTGGTCACAACCTGCTGGGCACCGCCGCGCTGGCCGCCGCCATTGCCTGCCGGAGCTGGCTGGTGCAGCACGGCGGTTGCGGGACGATTCGTTTCTACGGCTGTCCGGGGGAAGAAGGCGGTTCCGGCAAAACGTTTATGGTGCGCGAAGGCATGTTTGACGATGTGGACGCCGCGCTGACCTGGCACCCGGAAGCCTACGCCGGCATGTTCAGCACCAGCACGCTGGCCAACATTCAGGCCGCGTGGCGTTTCAGCGGCACCGCGGCTCACGCCGCCAACTCGCCGCATCTGGGGCGCAGCGCGCTGGACGCCGTCACGCTGATGACCACCGGCACCAACTTCCTCAATGAGCACATTATTGAGAAAGCACGCGTCCATTATGCCATAACCGACAGCGGCGGCATTTCCCCCAACGTGGTACAGGCTCAGGCGGAGGTGCTCTATTTAATCCGCGCGCCGGAGATGGCGGATGCGCAGCAAATCTATGCCCGCATCGAGAAAATCGCCCAGGGCGCGGCGCTGATGACTGAAACGTCGGTCACCTGTCGTTTCGAGAAGGCCTGCTCCAGTTATTTACCTAATCGCACGCTGGAGGCGGCGATGTATCAGGCCGTGTGCCACTACGGTACACCGTCATGGAGCGAGGCGGATCGCGCGTTTGCCGACGACATTCGTGCCACGTTAAGCGAGAACGACCTCAACAACAGCCTGAGAAATATCGCCGGCACCGGCGGCGAAGAGGGCAAACGCTTCGCCCGTCGCCACCGGGAAACGGTGCTAATCGATGAAGTCGCCCCCTGGGCTGCGACGGATACTATCCTGGCGGGATCCACCGATGTGGGCGACGTCAGCTGGAAAACCCCGGTCGCCCAATGTTTCAGCCCCTGTTTTGCCGTCGGAACACCGCTGCATACCTGGCAACTGGTGAGCCAGGGCCGCACGGCCATCGCCCATAAGGGGATGCTGGTGGCCGGAAAAGTGCTCGGCGCCACGGCGATCCGCCTGCTCACCGATGGTGCGCTGCTGCAAGCCAGTCAACAAGAACTGGCGCAACAGCTGGCTGAAAAGCCATATCACTGCCCGATCCCGCAAGGCGTGACACCGTCACCTTTAAAATAAAAACAATCATTCACGCACTAAACACCACAACTAACACAACAACGACTGAGGAATGCCCATGAGTATGTCATCCATACCGTCGCCTTCCCCCAACGGGAAGCTGTACAGCTGGGTTGAAAAGATCGGTAACAAGGTTCCACACCCTTTTTTGCTGTTTATTTATCTTATCGTGGTGCTGGCGGTAGCCACCGCCGCGCTGTCGGCCTTTGGCGTGGCGGTGATCAACCCGACGGACGGCTCCACCGTGGTGGTCAAAAACCTGCTCAGCGTCGAAGGGTTACACTGGTTTTTGCCAAACGTCATCAAGAACTTCAGCGGGTTTGCACCGCTGGGGGCGATTCTGGCGCTGGTGCTCGGCGCTGGACTTGCTGAGCGGGTGGGACTGCTGCCGGCGCTGATGGCCAAAATGGCCTCGCACGTCAGCGCGCGCTACGCCAGCTATATGGTGCTGTTTATCGCCTTTTTTAGCCACATCTCATCCGACGCCGCTCTGGTGATTATGCCGCCGCTAGGCGCCCTGATGTTTCTCGCCGTTGGCCGCCACCCGGTCGCGGGCTTACTGGCGGCGATTGCCGGCGTCGGCTGTGGGTTCACCGCTAATTTGCTGATTGTCACGACCGATGTGCTGCTCTCGGGCATCAGTACCGAGGCGGCAAAAACACTGGATGGCTCGCTGCATGTCAGCGTTATCGACAACTGGTATTTCATGGCCAGTTCGGTCATCGTTCTGACCCTGGTTGGGGGGCTTATCACCGATAAGTTGATTGAACCGCGGCTGGGAAGCTGGGAAGGCCGCAGCGAGGACAGACTTGAGGCGCTGACGGCGGAGCAACGCTTCGGGCTGCGGGTTGCCGGTATCGCGTCATTGGTTTTTATCGCTCTGGTCGCCATCATGGTCGTGCCGCAGAACGGTATTCTGCGCGATCCGGTCAGCCATACGGTGATGCCCTCTCCCTTTATTAAAGGCATTGTGCCGCTGATTATTTTTTTCTTCTGCTTCGTCTCGCTGGCCTACGGTATTGCCACCGGGAAAATTCGTCGTCAGGCGGATTTGCCGCCGTTAATGATCGAACCGATGAAAGAGATGGCCGGGTTTATCGTCATGGTGTTCCCGCTGGCCCAGTTTGTTGCCATTTTTAACTGGAGCAATATGGGTAAATTTATGGCCGTGGGGCTGACTGATTTGCTGGAGCAGGCGGGAATGAGCGGAGTACCGGCTTTTGTTGGCCTGGCGCTACTGTCGGCATTTCTCTGTATGTTTATCGCCAGCGGCTCGGCAATCTGGTCCATTCTGGCGCCGATCTTTGTGCCGATGTTTATGCTGCTCGGGTTTCATCCGGCCTTTGCCCAGATACTGTTCCGCATCGCGGATTCGTCGGTCCTGCCGCTGGCGCCGGTATCGCCGTTTGTCCCGCTGTTTCTTGGCTTCCTGCAACGCTATCGCTCAGATGCGAAACTCGGTACTTATTATTCACTCGTCCTGCCCTATCCTCTGATATTCCTCGTCGTGTGGCTTCTGATGCTGGTGATATGGTACTGGCTGGGTTTACCCATCGGCCCGGGAATTTACCCGCGCCTGTCCTGATAAAACCGGGTGGCCAGAGCCTGGTCACCCTCCGCTGCGCGCGTGACGACACGCATCATCGCGTGATCGCGTGGAGAGAAGCGTTCATCTCCAGACTTTTTATAATATCAGCCTTGTCGTCTGCGCCGCATTTTTCGTCACCCGAGGTTGTCCTGCGACATTCTTAAAGATGCCGTTTTTTTAAATGCATCTCTTTCAGCATCTTATATACCGACTCAATCGCAAGAGAGACAGCGTTTAACAATAAACCACTGATAATCAAGATTAAAAGTCCTGTCAGCATATATTGCATATCGATACCTCTAATGGTTATAAAAAAAAGCCAACACCGGGGTGCTGGCAAAATAATTGACTCAAGGAATGCCTGTATATTTATTCGCGGCGCCGGGTGCCTCCCGATGAATTAGCCAGTTCTTACTAATCCGCGTGCGTATGACAAACTGCAGAGAAAAATGAACTGAACGCTCCTCCGCACAGGGGAATTCGCCGCCGAATAAAAGTAACAAAAACCCGTCACACCCGCGCGGCGTAATTAATACAAAAATAAACATCACCGCAGACGGTATCTCCGCGGTTTTATCCGTCTCAGCAGCCGTATGCAGATTGAAATCGCGCGTCATTTCTTCCCCCGGTTCCCGGCCTTTATCCGCACAGCGGTGGATTATCTTTCAGGAGTATAGTTGGCGGAACGGCGTGCGTGATATCTTGTCAATATCACGCAATAGTTATCTTGCTAATCAGGTAACAAGGAGAAATGATGCTGGTACTGCTTCAGGACAAAATCGACACCCCGCTGGGGCCGTTATGGATTCTTTGCGACGAGCAGTTTCGCCTGCGCGCCGTGGAGTGGGACGAGCATAGCGACCGTATGACGCAACTGCTTGATCTGCATTATCGTCATGAAGGTTATCAACGCATCGATGCCCGCGATCCCGGCGGACTGAGTCGCCAACTTGACGCCTACTTCGCCGGCGATCTCAGCGTCATTGAGACGCTGCCGACGGCAACGGCAGGCACCCCCTTTCAGCGTGAAGTCTGGCAAGCCCTGCGCACTATTCCCTGCGGTCAGGTGATGCATTACGGCCAGCTGGCGGAAACGCTGGGGCGTCCTGGCGCGGCGCGTGCGGTCGGCGCGGCCAACGGTTCAAACCCGGTCAGCATTGTCGTGCCCTGCCACCGCGTGATTGGACGAAATGGCACCATGACCGGCTATGCCGGCGGCGTGCAGCGGAAAGAGTGGTTATTGCGCCATGAGGGGTATCTGCTGCTTTAACGCTACGTGCCTTTTATCGGAAGCATCAGGTAACTTTACAATATGCTTCCGACCAACATTGCATTGGTTATCAATGAGATAAAAGTGATAAAAGCTTTACCCTTTTAATATTACGTGTTTCACGGGTTCGAGGCTTACCTGCTCACCAAAAAGATGTTAAAATTGACCAATATCAATTAAGGCTTGAGCAGACTTATGATCCCGGAAAAGAGAATTATACGACGCATTCAGTCTGGCGGTTGCGCAATCCATTGTCAGGATTGCAGCATTAGTCAGCTTTGCATCCCTTTTACTCTGAACGAGCACGAGCTTGATCAGCTGGATAATATCATCGAGCGTAAAAAGCCAATCCAGAAAGGGCAAACCTTATTCAAAGCTGGCGATGAGCTGAAATCTCTGTATGCGATTCGTTCGGGCACCATCAAAAGCTATACCATTACCGAACAAGGTGACGAGCAGATTACCGGCTTCCACCTGGCGGGTGATTTGGTTGGCTTTGATGCCATCGGTACCGCGCTGCATCCGAGCTTTGCACAAGCGCTGGAAACCTCAATGGTCTGCGAAATCCCTTTCGAAACGCTGGACGATCTTTCCGGTAAAATGCCCAATCTGCGCCAGCAAATGATGCGGCTGATGAGTGGCGAGATCAAAGGCGACCAGGACATGATCCTGCTGCTGTCTAAAAAGAATGCGGAAGAGCGTCTGGCGGCCTTTATTTATAATTTGTCCCGTCGTTTCGCGCAGCGCGGTTTCTCGCCTCGCGAATTCCGCCTGACGATGACCCGCGGTGATATCGGCAACTATCTTGGTCTGACCGTCGAAACCATCAGCCGTCTGCTGGGGCGTTTCCAGAAAAGCGGCATGCTGGCGGTAAAAGGCAAATACATCACCATCGAAAATAGCGACCTGCTTGCTCAGCTCGCTGGTCAGGCCCGCAACGTCGCCTGATCCTCTTTGTCCCTCCGCCAGATCGCTCATTTTTTTTCTGATTTGTTGATCTGGCCAGGGTCATCCCCTGTTTCATTTCATCCATATAGGTTATCTTTTTAAAGACAGACTGTGGTTACAGTTGTAAGGAGACCCTGTATGGCCAAGTATCAGAACATGCTGGTAGTAATCGACCCCAATCAGGACGACCAGCCTGCATTGCGGCGTGCGGTGTATCTACACCAACGGATTGGTGGACGCATCAAAGCCTTTTTGCCGATCTACGATTTTTCCTATGAGATGACAACCCTGCTGTCGCCCGACGAGCGGACGGCGATGCGCCAGGGCGTTATCAGCCAACGTAGCGCCTGGATCAAAGAACAGGCCCGGTTTTATATTGAATCCGGCGTTCCCATTGAGATTAAGGTGGTGTGGCACAATCGCCCCTTCGAAGCCATTATTCAGGAAATCCTCAGCGACAAACACGATTTGCTGCTGAAAATGGCGCACCAGCATGACAAGCTGGAGGCCGTTATTTTCACCCCAACCGACTGGCATCTGCTGCGTAAATGTCCATGTCCGGTCTGGATGGTAAAAGATCAGCCGTGGCCGGAAGGCGGCAAAGCGCTGGTGGCCGTCAATCTGGCCAGCGAAGAAAATTACCACGACGCGTTAAACGAAAAACTGGTTAAAGAAACCCTCGAACTGGCGGACCAGGTCAACCATACCGAAGTCCATCTGGTGGGCGCCTACCCGGTAACGCCGATTAATATCGCTATCGAACTACCTGATTTTGACCCCAGTATCTACAACGATGCCATTCGCGGTCAGCATTTGCTGGCCATGAAGGCCCTGCGGCAAAAATTCGGCATTGATGAAAACCGCACCCACGTTGAAAAAGGCCTGCCGGAAGAGGTCATACCTGACCTCTCTGAACACCTGCAGGCGGGGATTGTGGTTCTGGGCACCGTCGGGCGCACCGGGCTGTCGGCGGCCTTTCTCGGCAATACCGCCGAGCAGGTTATCGACCATCTGCGCTGCGACCTGCTGGTTCTCAAGCCTGAGCAGTACAAAACGCCGGTTGAAATGGATGACGAGGACGACGATTAATCGATCGCGGATTGATGCTGCGTAAAATACGTTCCCCTGCTTCGGCGGGGGATTTTTTTAGGTATCCACTCCGGCAACGGAAAAAACAAAGGGCCTTTCGGCCCCGTCATCGACAACACATAGACAGCAACAATGCTTTTAATGGATACCTAAGCGCCAGGCATGATCGATCTCTTCTTTCAGCTCGCTGGAAGAGAGCGACATCAAATCCGCAAATTCCAGCTCAAGAAGTTTGAGTTTTTTCAGGTACTGCGCGGGGGTTAATGCTGTTGGGTCGCGACGCAGAAACTCGATTGCCATTTGCGCCGGGGTTAATTCGGTATCCATAATATCCTCAGAGTGATGAAAAAACAGGCTTAGTATAGCACTCCGGACTGACGACTTTATGAGCAATTCATGGCCTTGCTGTATATATAAAAAAGCCGTCTCAGCAGAGACGGCTTCAGAATCAAACATTATTTAGGACGGCAAACCATTACAACGCTTTGAGAATTGCGTCGACGCTGGCTTTCGCATCGCCAAACAGCATGTGGGTGTTCTCTTTGAAGAACAGCGGGTTCTGAACGCCGGCATAACCTGTGTTCATTGAACGCTTAAAGACCACCACATTTTGCGCTTTCCACACTTCCAGCACCGGCATGCCGGCGATCGGACTCTTCGGATCGTCCTGCGCCGCCGGGTTAACGGTGTCGTTGGCGCCGATAACCAGCACGGTATCGGTATCGGTGAAATCGTCGTTGATCTCATCCATTTCCAGCACCACGTCATACGGCACTTTCGCTTCCGCCAGCAGTACGTTCATGTGCCCAGGCAAACGTCCGGCAACCGGATGAATACCAAAGCGCACTTTGATGCCGCGAGCACGTAATCTTTCGGTGATTTCCGCCACCGGATACTGTGCCTGCGCGACCGCCATGCCGTAGCCCGGGGTGATGATCACCGAGTGCGAGTTTTTCAGCATTTCCGCGGTATCTTCGGCGCTGATTTCACGGTGTTCGCCTACTTCTTCATCGCTGCCGGTAGAGGAACCATCGGTACCAAAACCGCCGGCAATCACGCTGAAGAATGAGCGGTTCATCGCCTTACACATGATGTAAGACAGAATCGCACCCGACGAGCCCACCAGCGCCCCGGTCACAATCAGCAGGTCGTTGCTGAGCATAAAGCCCGCCGCTGCCGCTGCCCAGCCCGAGTAGGAGTTCAGCATTGAGACCACGACCGGCATATCTGCCCCGCCGATCGAAGCCACCAGATGCCAGCCAAAGGCCAGGGCAATGACCGTCATCACCAGCAGCGCCAGAACCTGAGTTCCTGTGCTGTCGGTGCGAACAAAGGCCACCAGCAGCAGGAAGGAAACCACCAGCGCCGCCAGATTCAGCTTATGGCGATGCGGCAACATCAGCGGTTTAGACGAAATCTTGCCGCGCAGTTTGCCAAAGGCCACAATCGAGCCGGTGAAGGTCACCGCACCGATAAAGATGCCGAGGAACACTTCCGTCAGGTGAATATTCACCAGGATCTGTTCCATACCCGCTTCGTGATACAGGTAGCTGTTAAAGCCTACCAGCACCGCGGCCAGGCCCACAAAGCTGTGCAGCACGGCAACCAGCTCCGGCATTTCGGTCATTTCGACTTTCTTCGCCAGGCGAATACCAATCGCGCCGCCGATAACCATCGCCAGGATGATCCACGCCACGTTGCCGGTATCCGGCCCGAGAATGGTCGCCAGCAGCGCGATAGCCATCCCGGCCATCCCGAACAGGTTACCCTGCTTCGAGGTTTCGTGCTTTGACAGCCCCGCAAGGCTAAAAATAAACAGAATAGCGGCAACAATGTATGCAGCTGTAACTAATCCTCCAGACATGTGCTACCCCTTAGTTCTTGCGGAACATTTTCAGCATGCGCTGAGTAACGGTGAAACCACCAAAAATATTAATGCTGGCGATCAGCACCGCGATAAAACTCAGGAAGCTGACCCAGCCACCGTGGCCGATCTGCAATAACGCTCCGACAACGATAATCCCTGAAATAGCGTTGGTCACCGACATCAGCGGCGTGTGGAGCGCATGAGAAACGTTCCATACCACGTAATAGCCCACCACGCAGGAGAGCGCGAAGACGGTAAAGTGACCGAGGAACTCTTTCGGCGCCACGTTGGCAAGCCAGCCAAACAGAATAATCGCCAGCGCCATCAGCGCGTATTTACGCCACGGGGAGGTCGGTTTTTCTGCTTCTTTCGGCGCATCAACGGGCTTCGCCGCAGCCTGCGGCTGGGCAGAAACCTGAATCGGCGGCGCCGGCCAGGTCACTTCGCCCTCACGAACCACCGTCACGCCGCGAACCACGACGTCGTCAAAATCGATGGTGATATTGCCGTCTTTCTCTTTGCACAGCAGCTTCAGCAGGTTGACCAGGTTAGTCCCGTACAGCTGCGAGGACTGCGTCGGCAGACGGCCCGGCAGGTCGGTATAGCCGATGATCTTCACGCCGTTGGCGGTAGTCACCACTTCGCCAGGAACGGTGTATTCACAGTTGCCGCCGTTCTGCGATGCCAGGTCGACCACCACGCTGCCCGCGGTCATGGAGTCAACCATTTCACGGGTAATCAGCTTCGGCGCCGGTTTACCCGGGATCAGGGCCGTGGTGACGATGATGTCCACCTCTTTGGCCTGCGCGGCAAACAGCGCCATTTCGGCTTTAATAAAGGCTTCCGACATCACTTTGGCATAGCCATCGCCGCTGCCCGCCTCTTCTTTAAAGTCCAGCTCCAGGAACTCGGCGCCCATACTCTGCACCTGTTCTTTCACCTCTGGACGCGTATCGAACGCACGGACAATGGCGCCGAGGCTGTTCGCCGCGCCGATGGCCGCCAGTCCGGCGACGCCGGCGCCAATGACCATGACCTTCGCCGGCGGAACTTTGCCGGCAGCGGTGATCTGACCGGTAAAGAAGCGACCAAATTCGTGGGCCGCTTCAACAATCGCCCGGTAGCCGGCAATGTTGGCCATCGAGCTGAGCGCATCCAGCGACTGGGCGCGAGAAATACGCGGCACTGAATCCATCGCCATCACGTTGATATCGCGAGCCGCTAATTTCTGCATCAGCTCAGGATTTTGCGCAGGCCAGATAAAGCTCACCAGCGTGGTGCCCGGATTGAGTAATGCAATTTCATGTTCTTCTGGTGCGTTCACCTTCAGAATAATGGATGACTGCCAGACTTCAGCGGTGTCTACAACTTCTGCACCCGCCTGAGCAAAGGCTTCGTCATCGAAACTTGCCAGATGACCCGCGCCGCTTTCAACGGCAACGGTAAACCCGAGTTTTAGCAGCTGTTCCACCGTTTTCGGCGTGGCAGCGACGCGGGTTTCATTGGCAAACCGTTCTTTTGGTACCCCGATACGCATAGTTTTCCCTTCCATCGGTTTTTGATGATGGTTTTTCTTTTCTTACAGACGACGGTTAAGCGGCAAAACATGCCGTTTCTTTTCCATTGACTGAAAAAATGAAACAGTAACAAACTTTTTATAACCTACTGAAAATAGCGATTGTGATCTACTGCGATAAAACAGAAATTTTGATTTTATTGGTAAAACGCATCGCGAACCGTGTCAGGCAGCAATATTTACCTTAAATTTATGGTCAGGCCTGATAAATCGCTTAACTGATGCAGTAATACGCCATTAATCGCCAGCAAGAACATAACATTAACATTACGTTAACTTATAAAAGTGGTATTGATTATCAATTTTGCTGGTCAAGCGGCTGTTTTTTCAACATATCAGAAATTGTTATATTATTGTGAAGCACGTTTCGGGCGGTAAGCAAAAAATGACGCAGACAGTGACTCCTTTTAAATGCAATAATCGAGCGTTATCAGTCAACAACAATACCAGTACATGGTTTGCGCAAGGCAAAGGATTATTTTTATGAAGCTTAAGAACTCACTCCTGGCGTCTGCTCTCCTGGCTACGACAGCGTTGTCAGCCCATGCAGCGACCGAGCTGACTCCGGAGCAGGCGGCGGCGCTAAAACCCTACGATCGCGTAGTGATCACGGGCCGTTTTAATGCCATCGGCGATGCGGTAAAAGCCATGTCCCGTAAAGCGGACAAAGATGGCGCGGCCTCATTTTATGTTGTCGACACTTCTGATTATGGCAACAGCGGCAACTGGCGCGTAACGGCAGACTTGTATAAAGACAATGCCCCGCAGGCGGATGCCCCGAAAAATCGCGTCATCAATGGCGTCATGGAGTTACCAAAGGATCAGGCCGTCGAACTTGAGCCTTTTGATACCGTGACCGTGCAGGGCTTTTATCGCAGTCAGCCGGAAGTGAATGATGCGATCACCAAAGCGGCGAAAGCCAAAGGTGCCGCCTCCTTCTTTATCGTCCGTCAGGTTGATGCCAACCAGGGCGGTAACCAGCGTATTACTGCCTATATCTATAAAGCCGATGCCAGAAAACGCGTTCTGCAGAGCCCGGATGCGATCCCGGCCGACTCTGAAGCCGGTCGCGCGGCGCTGGCTGAAGGCGGCACAGCTGCGAAAAATGTTGAAATCCCAGGCGTTGCCACCACGGCAGCCGTCGGTTCCGGTACCGGCGTAGGTCGTTTCTTCGAAACCCAGTCATCAAAAGGTGGACGTTACACCGTCACGCTGCCGGATGGCACCAAAGTCGAAGAAGTGAACAAGGTTACCGCGGCCCAGATGGCGCCGTTTGACAGCATCAAGTTCACCGGCAATTACGGCAACATGACCGAGATTTCTTACCAGACCGCCAAGCGCGCGGCGAAGAAAGGGGCGAAGTACTACCACATTACCCGCCAGTGGCAGGAACGTGGCGGTAACATCACCATCAGCGCAGACCTGTATAAATAATCGTATTGGCACTGTGTAAAAAGGCGGCAATATGCCGCCTTTTTGTTTTTTTTCATCCGCCACCATTGCATGCGCACAAGACACTCCGTAAAATCCCGCGCCTTAGCGTAATCCTCCATTTTTATGCGATTTCGCCAAATAAATATTCTTGATTCACTGCCGTCACCTCGGGAATACAATGGAAAAGAAACTGGGCCTCAGCGCCTTGACCGCACTGGTACTGAGCTCAATGCTGGGCGCAGGGGTGTTCAGCTTGCCGCAAAACATGGCGGCCGTCGCCAGCCCGTCGGCGCTGCTGATTGGCTGGGCAATCACCGGCGTGGGGATTTTATTCCTCGCCTTCGCCATGCTGCTGTTGACCCGCATTCGCGCCGATCTTGACGGCGGTATCTTCACCTATGCCCGCGAAGGTTTCGGTGAACTCGTCGGTTTTTGCTCCGCCTGGGGCTACTGGCTGTGCGCGGTGATCGCCAACGTCTCGTATCTGGTGATTGTTTTTGCCGCGCTCAGCTTCTTTACCGATACTCCGGACGCCATTATTTTCGGCAACGGGAATACCTGGCAGGCGATCGTGGGCGCGTCGGTCCTGCTGTGGGTGGTGCACTTTCTGGTCCTGCGCGGCGTCCAGACCGCCGCAGGAATTAACCTGATCGCCACCCTGGCCAAGCTGATCCCACTCGGTGCATTTATCATCCTCGCCGTCATCGCCTTTCGTCTGGAGACGTTCCGCCTTGATTTTAGCGGTCTGGCGCTCGGCGTACCGGTCTGGGAGCAGGTGAAGAACACCATGCTGATCACCCTATGGGTGTTTATCGGCGTGGAAGGTGCGGTCGTGGTTTCCGCGCGGGCGCGTAATAAACAGGACGTCGGCCGCGCTACGCTGCTGGCGGTCCTTTCCGCACTGGTGGTTTATCTGCTGGTGACCCTGCTCTCTTTAGGCGTGGTCGCCCGTCCGGAACTGGCCGAAATGCGTAATCCGTCGATGGCCGGCCTGATGGTGAAAATGATGGGCTCATGGGGCGAAGTAGTGATCGCTGCCGGGCTGATTATTTCCGTGTGCGGCGCCTATCTGAGCTGGACCATCATGGCGGCAGAAGTTCCCTGGCTGGCCGCGACGCATAAAGCATTTCCGCGCCGCTTCGCCCGGCAGAATAAAAACAACGCCCCGTCGGCCTCGCTGTGGCTAACCAATATCAGTGTTCAGCTGTCGCTGGTGCTCATCTGGCTGACAAAGTCTGATTACAATACGTTATTGACCATCGCGTCCGAGATGATTCTGGTGCCCTATTTCCTCGTGGGCGCCTTCCTGCTGAAGATTGCTGTACGCCCGCTGCATAAGGCGGTGGGTGTCGGTGCATGTATTTATGGCTTATGGTTATTATATGCATCCGGCCCTGTGCATTTATTGTTGTCAGTGGTACTTTACGCTCCGGGTCTTCTGGTTTTCCTGTACGCTCGCCGTACGCACCAGCACGATCGCATGCTCAAACGCCGTGAATTAGCCTTAATTGGTTTTTTGCTGGTTGCCGCTGTACCGGCAACGTGGATGCTGGTGGGGTAAGCGGTCGCCCTGCTGCTGAACTCAAAGGAGATACCCATGACTGTCCGACAGCCTCGCCCGATTCTCATCACCGGTGGAGGCCGCCGCATCGGCCTTGCGCTGGCGCACCATTTTCTGGATCAGCAGCAGCCGGTTATCGTCAGCTATCGCACGCACTACCCGGCCATTGACGCACTGCGCGACGCCGGAGCTATCTGTCTTACCGCCGATTTTAGTACCGATGAGCAGATACTGGCCTTCGCCGAAGCGGTAAAACACCACGCCGCCGGCGGCCTGCGCGCCATCGTCCATAACGCCAGCGACTGGATGGCTGAAAAGCCGGGCATTCCACTCACCACGGTGCTGGCCAGCATGATGCAGATCCACGTTCATGCCCCCTATTTGCTCAACCATGCGCTGGAAACGCTCCTGCGCGGGCACGGGCACGCCGCCAGCGACATTATTCATATCACTGACTATGTCGTTGAACGCGGCAGCGATAAACATATTGCCTACGCGGCCAGTAAAGCGGCACTGGATAATATGACCCGCTCGTTTGCCCGCAAGCTGGCGCCGGAGATTAAGGTCAACGCCGTTGCCCCTTCGCTGATCATGTTTAATGAGGGCGACGACGCCGAATATCGCCAGCAGGCGCTGGATAAATCGCTCATGAAAAGCGTGGCGGGCGAAAAAGAGATCATCGACCTGCTCGATTATCTGTTCGCCAGCCGGTTCGTTACGGGCCGCTCTTTTGCCGTGGATGGCGGCAGACACCTGCGTTAGTGGAAGCGGCTCCAGCCGAGGATCAGCAGCCAGGCACACAGCCCCCAGCACCCGACTGCGCCCGCCAACGCCAACGGCAGGCGCATCATCCCGGTGAAGTACCAGAGCGACAGCAGATAGACGAAATAGGGAATGATTGACCACATCCCAAAGACGATCGTGGTCCGCAGCGCCTCAAGCCCGCGTTCGCTGGCCACAATATAATGCGCAATCAGGGCAAAGGTCGGAAATAACGGAATTAAACCAGCAATATAATAATTTTTGCTTTTCGACAATACGCCAATCAATATCACCACCAGCGCACCGATCAGCCCTTTAATCAACAACCCCATTCCTTTAGCCTTAACATTTAAACAACAGTTGATGTAGCATAACGGAAGTATCTCTCTTCACAATATTATTCGAATCGCCCCACCGCGGCGCAAGAGCGAATGCCCCGAAGCATAGATAACCGGCTGACCACTCCGCGCGAAGCAAACGTCGGGGTCGCTTGAAGGATGAGGTCTTTTTTATAAAAGAGTAATGGCAGGTAGTCTGGTGGCGGTGTATGTTAATTCTTTTTCCAGTACAAGTAAGATATGAATAAGATCGTTTTTGTTGAGGATGATCCGGAAGTGGGCGCTCTGATTGCCGCTTATCTCGGAAAGCACGATATGGACGTAGTGGTTGAACCACGAGGTGACCGGGCAGAAGAGGTTATCGCGCGGGAAAAACCCGATCTGGTGTTGTTGGATATCATGCTGCCAGGCAAAGACGGCATGACTCTGTGCCGCGATCTGCGCGGCCAGTGGCAAGGTCCGATTGTGTTGCTCACCTCGCTCGACAGCGATATGAACCATATTTTGTCCCTGGAAATGGGCGCCAGCGATTACATTCTGAAGACCACGCCGCCTGCCGTATTGCTGGCACGTCTGCGCCTGCATTTACGCCAGCACGTCGCCTCCCCCGTGACCAATGCTCCGGCATCGCTCACCCCGCATAAATCGATTGCATTCGGTTCACTGCTCATCGACCCGGTTAATCGTCAGGTATTGCTCGGTGGCGAAAGCGTGGCCCTCTCAACGGCGGATTTTGAGCTGTTATGGGAACTGGCCACCCACGCCGGACAGATTATGGATCGTGATGCGTTGCTGAAAAATCTGCGCGGCGTCAGTTACGATGGGATGGATCGCAGCGTGGATGTGGCAATTTCGCGCCTGCGGAAAAAACTGCTCGACAGCGCGACCGAGCCCTATCGCATCAAGACGGTGCGCAATAAAGGGTATCTGTTCGCTCCTCACGCCTGGGACAATTAATCTTCCCCCGCCGTAGAACGCGACAAAAAACCGCCGGCGGGTTAATGCGGGTCACTTAATGGTGATCCGCATTTTTGGCCTGGCGGCCAGTCCTGGATGCACACCGGCATTCTCGCCCGTTTTCCCGGTAGGCAATACGGTAACCCTGGCCCGCCTTGAGCACGTTGGCAAAACCCGAACGGTCTAAATGCATTCCTGCAACCAACAGTTTTTCACTTGCCGCCTGCGCGAGGATTTTTTTACGTGTCTCTTCAGCCTGAAGGGGGTCACAGTCAAACACAATGGAAACGTCCGGGCGTGCTGACTGGATATGCGGAAAATGGACGATGTCTCCCCAGATCAATAAGCATTGTTCCCCGGAAGTGATACGGAATCCGGTATGTCCTGGCGTATGTCCTGGCAGCCATACCGGGAGAATACCCTCAGTTATCGCCCCCTCGTCAAGCAGGCGCAGCTGCCGGGCGTACACGTCTAACGTCCTGCGGGCGAGGTTAAAATTTCGCTTCCCGCGCTCATTCGCTACTTTAAATCGTTCATCATCCTGCCAGTATTGTGCCTCAAGCGGGTGAAGATGAAGTTCGGCCTGTTTAAAAACAGGTAGCCCTCCGGCATCTAAAAGCCCCCCAATATGGTCAGGATGGCCGTGCGTCAGCAACACGGTATCGACATCATTGGGGCTGATACCTGCAGCGCCAAGATTATCTATGAGTTGCCCGCCTACGTTATTCAGCCCCCCGGCACCGGCATCGACCAGGAGGGTTCGCCCGCGCCCCTGGATAAGATAGCCGTTGATATGGATATTGCCGGGTTCAGCGATCCGGGCGCGGTGTTGAATCACCGTTGCTTCTGCTGTTTCAATACCTGACAGCCAATCCAGACTGGCGGACATCGTGCCATCGCTCAGCGCGGTCACCACAAAATCCCCAATCCGACGGGTTGAAAAAGAGTGATGGTTCATCGTTACCTCTGGTTAATTGCGCGCAAACAGGTGTGATGCAGCGGAGCCAAAACAGCGAATACGCGCTGTAAGGCCCGAAGCTTGTCGAATGGCTCGTTCTAACTCGCGCATGAACTCCTCCATGACTTCTGACGTACGCACGTTTGTCAGACGATAAAAAAGCTCGGCATATACCGGATGTCCGCATCCGGGTTTTACATCGACATAGATGATATGCACATTTTCCGACTCCGCAGCGAGAATGCCTGTGCAGAGCGCACTGCAGGTACGCGTTAAATCGCGGAGGTCACTAAACCTGGCAGCATGTTCCTGAGAAAGATAAAACGTCAGATTCGGCATGTTGATAAACTCGCCTCCCTTCAGGCTTGAGCAGGATTCGTCAACTGCGCTGTCAGCGGCGCATAGAAGTTTACGCCGGGCAGGTCAGCTAACTGCGCGGCAGTTTCCCGCGTCACCACCCAGGCAATGCGTCGGGCGGGCATTTTATCTAATCCTGACGCCTGCATTTGCAGTGCCGGGTACCCCAGCCCCTCAATAAAGCTCAATGGCTGGGTGCTGAGCAGCAGGATTTCATCACTGGCTACCGCAGGTGCCGTGCCGTCACACTCATACAAATTACGCTGCCAGTCGGTGATGTGATTTTGCCAGCGTGAAAAATGACCGCCCCCTTTCAGCTTGTACTCCTCGCTGGTAAGCACCTCTGCATACTTCACCGTATGAATGGCGAGATACCGGGAGCCGCCTGGTTTCAGGGCCTTAAAACGCTGGGAAGAGCTAAACCCGGCGACCGAAATCAGCGCGGGCAGCTTTTGCTGGCTGTAAAACGTATTCCACTCCTGCTCACTTTCAGGGTCGGTATAGTTACACTCCACGGTATAGAGCATCGATTCACCTCTGCATGAATAAAACGCAGGGCCCGAATGGCCTTGCTTAATGACTTTTGATCATGCTATATGCTGTTAACTCGGCGATGAATCGATATTAATTCAAGTATTAGTGACATTATGTCACTAACAATTCACACTTTCGTCGAATAAGGCAATTCTAATGCGCAGAAAAATTCCCAGCAGCGCTTCACTTCAGGCGTTTGAGGCCGCTGCCCGGCACGGTAATTTTGCCCGTGCCGCCGCGGAGCTATCGCTGACCGAAGGCGCCATCAGTAGACAGATTGCCCGCCTGGAGGCTCTGCTCGAGTGCAGACTATTTGACCGTACGGGAACCCGAGTAAAGCTTAATCCAGTGGGTTCACACTATGCCCATCACGTACGGGAAATACTCGAACGGTTAGAACGGGATACTCAGTATGTGATGGGCATGCCCGAAGGCAGCAGAAGCCTGGAAATTGCTGTCCTGCCGACGTTTTGCAGCCGCTGGCTGATTCCCCGGCTCAGCGGCTTTCAGTCTTTATATCCGGACATCACGTTGAATATCGCGGCGAGAACCGACCCTTTCATTTTCACCGGGAGCGGATTTGACGCGGCGATTCATTTCGAGCATCCCGCATGGGCGGGTATGCGCACGCAGGTTCTGTTTGAAGAGAAGCTGGTGCCGGTTTGTCGTCCCGACCTGTTAAGCGATAAGGATATCGTTGAACAGTTGAATACACTGCCCCGCATTCACCGGCGGCAGAACCCAGAAGCCTGGCTGCATTATGCCGGGCAAAGTGGGATAGTCCTTGATAACCCGGCACAGGGAGTCCGCTATGACCTTCATGAAATGGCGATAGCAGCCGTACTGGCGGGACAAGGTGTGGCCATGGTGCCACGCATATACGTCGAAAAAGAGCTAAACCAGGGATTGCTGGTTGCGCCCTGGCCGGACTCAGAGCAACTGAGCAAGACATTTTGTTTGGTAAAACCGGTGGAAACAGGAATTAATGAACCCGCCCTGCAAGATTTTGAGCGCTGGTTACGGGCAGAACCGATGCTCGTGACATGACATAGCGGTTGTCTGCTTTCTGTCAAAAGCGGAAAATAAAACATGATAAGAATCAGCTGAAGTCTAATCTTTATAATCCATAAAAGAGCGATGCCAATGCTCCATCGTGCCCATGAAGGTAAAAGACAGGTAGTTAACTTTTTTGATTTTTAGGTGAGATTTAATGAAAAAGCTGTTTGTGCAGTTTTACCTTCTGCTGTTCGTCTGCTTCCTGGTGATGACCATGCTGGTGGGGCTGGTGTATAAATTCACCGCCGAACGTGCGGGCCGGCAGTCGCTGGACGATCTGATGAAAAGCTCGTTGTATCTGATGCGCAGCGAGCTGCGGGAAATCCCACCGCGCGACTGGAGCAAAACGCTAAAGGAGCTGGATCTTAATCTGTCGTTCGATCTGCATATTGAGCCGCTGAGCAAATTTAAGCTGTCGGAAAACTCCATGCAGCATCTGCGCGCCGGGGATATTGTCGCCCTCGATGATGAATACACCTTTATTCAACGCATTCCGCGAAGCCACTATGTTCTGTCGGTGGGCCCCGTCCCCTATCTCTACTTCCTCCACGAGATGCGTTTGCTGGATGTTGCCTTAATGGCTTTCATCGCCATTTCGCTGGCCTTTCCGGTGTTCATCTGGATGCGCCCCCACTGGCAGGATATGTTGCGTCTTGAGACCGCAGCACAACGCTTTGGCGAGGGGCATTTCACCGAACGCATTCATTTCGACAGTATGTCCAGCTTCGAGCGTCTGGGCGTGGCCTTTAACCAGATGGCCGACAATATCAACGCGCTAATCGCCAGCAAGAAGCTGCTGATCGACGGCATTGCCCACGAACTGCGTACTCCGCTGGTGCGTCTGCGCTATCGCCTTGAGATGAGTGAAAACCTGACCGAAGCGGAATCCCTGGCGCTGAACCGCGATATTGGGCAGCTGGAAGCCTTAATCGAGGAGCTGTTGACCTACGCCCGTCTGGACCGACCGCAGAACGAACTACACCTGACGACGCCTGATTTTCCCGCCTGGATAGCGGCGCACGTTGAAGAGATTCAGATGGTTAATCCCCAACGCGATGTGACGTTACATAAGGTGGTCGCCGGGGATTACGGCGCGCTTGATATGCGTCTGATGGAACGGGTGCTGGACAATCTCGTCAACAACGCTTTGCGCTACAGCAATCAGCGAATTCAGGTCAGCCTCACGCTACAGGGTTCGCGCGCAACTTTACAGGTTGAAGATGACGGTCCGGGCATCGACCCAGAGGAGCGCGAGCGGGTGTTTGAGCCCTTTGTCCGTCTCGATCCTAGCCGTGACAGGGCCACCGGCGGCTGCGGGCTTGGGCTGGCGATCGTCCACAGTATCGCCCAGGCCATGTCCGGCGAGGTGAGCTGCGGCGCCAGCTCTCTGGGCGGCGCTCGCTTTTGTTTTAGCTGGCCAATCTATCACCAGCTGCCCAATTTGAGCGCTCTTTGAGTACTGCCTGACCCTCTTGCGCAGGTGCTTCGGCCTGCGTATAGTTAAAAACCAAACAGTATGTTGTAACTAAGGTGGCGCTATGGCCAGCTACGATCTCGTTGAACGTCTTAATGACACCTTTCGCCAGCTGGAACGCGAGCTGCAGATGCTCCAGCAACGCCTGCGCGCCTGTCGACTGCTGGCCGCCCGGGTGTTTGAACTGCCGGCCGTCAGTAAAGAGACGGAACACGATCCGCTGGAGACTATTCAGGTGGTTCAGCACACCGGTCAACCGGCGCTGGAGATGGCGCTGAAACACTACAGCCATCTGTTCATTCAACAGCAATCAGAAAGCCGTAGCAGTAAGGCTGCGGTCCGCCTCCCCGGCGCTATCTGCCTGCAAACCGATGGCGAGGAGCAGGCGGCGTTACTGCAGAGCATTTCTCGCATTAACGCGCTGAAAGCCGCTTTCGAAAAGATTGTCACCGTTGATTCCGGCCTGCCCGCCGCGGCACGTTTTGAATGGGTGCACCGTCATCTGCCGGGGCTTATCACCCTCAGCGCCTACCGTACCTTGACGGTGCTATGCGACCCAAGCACCCTTCGCTTCGGTTGGGCTAATAAGCACGTGATTAAAAATCTCACCCGTGATGAGGTGCTGCAGCAGCTGGAAAAAAGTCTGCAATCGCCGCGCGCGGTGCCGCCCTGGACGCGTGAACAGTGGCAAAGCAAACTGGAGCGAGAATATCAGGATGTCGCCGCTCTGCCGCAGCGGGCAAAGCTTAAGATCAAGCGGCCGGTGAAGGTCCAGCCTATTGCACGCGTCTGGTACGCCGGTGAACAGAAACAGGTGCAGTACGCCTGCCCGGGCCCGCTTATCACGCTGATATCCGGCACTCAGGGGGTGAGCGTGCCGGATATCGGCGAGTTACTGAACTACGATGCGGATAATGTGCAGTATCGCTATAAGCCGCAGGCGCAGTCGCTCAGGTTACTTATCCCGCGACTGCATCTGTGGCTGGCTAACGAGTAGCCATGCTGCCCACCATCTCTTCCGGGCGCACCCAGCTGTCAAATTCGGCCTCCGTCAGATAGCCCAGCGCTAACGCGGAGGCTTTGAGCGTCAGCCCCTCTTTATGCGCCTTTTTGGCAATCTCCGCCGCTTTGTCATAGCCAATATGGGTATTCAGCGCCGTGACCAGCATCAGTGACTCATTGAGCAACTGAGCGATCCGTTCACGGTTCGGTTCGATGCCGGTCGCACAGTGTTCATTAAAACTCTCCATCCCATCCGCCAGCAGACGCACCGATTGCAGGAAGTTATGAATCACCATCGGACGATATACGTTCAGTTCGAAGTTACCGGACGCCCCGCCGATATTGACCGCCACATCATTCCCCATAACCTGACAGCACAGCATCGTCAGCGCTTCGCACTGCGTCGGGTTAACCTTACCGGGCATGATGGATGAGCCGGGTTCATTTTCCGGAATCGCGATTTCGCCAATCCCGCAACGCGGGCCGGAAGCCAGCCAGCGTACATCGTTGGCAATCTTCATCAACGAAGCCGCCAGCCCCTTCAGCGCCCCGTGGGCATGAACCAGCGCATCGCAGGTCGCGAGGGCTTCAAATTTATTCGGCGCAGTGACGAACGGCTGGCCGCTGAGGGTCGCCAGTTCTTCCGCTACGCGAACGGCATATTGCGGATGGGTATTCAGACCGGTACCAACGGCGGTACCGCCCAACGCCAGCTCGCTCAGGTGCGGCAGGCTCAGCTCCAGATGGCGGAGATTGTGTTCCAGCATCGCCACCCAACCTGAGAACTCCTGCCCCAGCGTTAACGGCGTCGCATCCTGCAGGTGCGTGCGGCCAATCTTAACGATGTCGTTGAAGGCAGCAGCTTTATCACTCAGCGTCTGTTTCAGCACCGTGAGCCGGGGGATGAGCGCTTCGCGCAGCGCGATAATCGCCGCGACATGCATCGCGGTTGGAAAGACATCGTTGGAACTCTGGCTCTTGTTAACGTCATCGTTAGGATGAACTTTGCGCTCCATGCCACGCACGCCGCCCAGCAGCTCACTGGCGCGGTTGGCCAACACTTCGTTCATGTTCATGTTGCTTTGCGTGCCGGAACCGGTCTGCCAGATGGCCAGCGGAAATTCATCGGGATGATTGCCGGCCAGAACTTCATCTGCGGCTTGAATAATCGCTCCGGCCTTCTCTGCGGTCAGTAATCCCAAATCCTGGTTAACCTTCGCCGCCGCCCGTTTGGTCAGCGCCAGCGCATAAATCAGTTCGCCCGGCATTTTTTCCGTCGAGATGCGGAAATGTTCCAGCGAACGCTGGGTCTGCGCGCCCCATAGCTTATCGGCAGGCACCTCGATAGCGCCCATTGAGTCTCTTTCACTGCGATGCGTTGTCATTACTTTCTCCTTGAATACAAAGTACGTAATTACGACAAAGCTCACCTGCTATAAAGGGTTAAGTATTGGTCAAATTTTTAAGATTATGTTGCTCGTTCGTGCCGCTAAACGACATAAAAAAACCGCCCCGGAGGGCGGCTTAGATTATTTCACACAGCGTGTGCACTGCGAGGTCTGAATCTGCTGGAAGAAATCGTTGCCTTTGTCATCCACCAGGATGAAGGCCGGGAAATCTTCCACTTCGATTTTCCAGATAGCTTCCATCCCCAGTTCCGGATACGCCACGCACTCCAGGCTGCGGATACTCTGCTGCGCCAGCACCGCCGCCGGGCCGCCAATGCTGCCGAGATAGAATCCGCCGTGTTTGTGACAGGCGTCGGTCACCTGCTGGCTGCGGTTGCCTTTTGCCAGCATCACCATGCTGGCGCCGTGGGACTGCAGCAGATCAACATAGGAGTCCATGCGCCCCGCGGTGGTTGGGCCGAGTGAACCTGAGGCATAGCCATCGGGCGTTTTCGCCGGACCGGCGTAGTAGATCGGGTGATCTTTCACGTACTGCGGCAGCGCTTCGCCGTTATCCAGCAGCTCTTTCAGCTTCGCGTGGGCGATATCGCGCGCCACGATGATGGTACCGCTGAGCGACAGCCGGGTCGATACCGGGTACTGCGACAGCAGTGCCAGAATCTCGCTCATCGGCTGATTGAGATTAACCTTCACCGCTTCACCTTCACCGGCCTGACGCAGCGGCTCCGGAATGTATTTACCCGGATTGCTTTCCAGCTTCTCAATCCAGATACCGTGGCGGTTGATTTTGGCCTTGATATTGCGGTCAGCGGAGCAGGAGACGCCCATGCCGACCGGACAGGAGGCTCCGTGGCGCGGCAGACGCACTACGCGGATATCGTGGGCGAAGTATTTGCCGCCGAACTGGGCGCCGAGGCCGAGATTTTGCGCTTCCAGCAGCAGCTCTTGCTCCAGCTGAATATCGCGGAACGCCTGGCCGTGTTCGTTACCTTCAGTCGGCAGGCCATCATAATATTTGGTCGATGCCAGCTTCACGGTTTTCAGCGTCGATTCCGCCGAGGTGCCGCCAATCACGAAGGCGATATGGTACGGCGGACAGGCCGCGGTGCCGAGGGTGCGCATCTTCTCAACCAGGTAGCTTTTCAGCTTCGCCGGGGTAATCAGCGCTTTGGTTTCCTGATACAGATAGGTCTTGTTGGCCGAACCGCCGCCCTTGGCGATACAGAGGAATTTGTATTCGTCGCCGTCGGTGGCATACAGATCGATCTGCGCCGGCAGGTTAGTCCCGGTGTTGACCTCTTTATACATATCCAGGGCCGCGTTCTGCGAGTAGCGCAGGTTATCCTGGATATAGGTGTTATACACCCCCTGCGCCAGCGCCGCTTCATCGCCGCCGCCGGTCCAGACGCGCTGGCCCTTTTTACCGGTGATGATTGCGGTACCGGTATCCTGGCAGGTCGGCAAAATGCCTTTGGCCGCGATATCGGAGTTGCGCAGGAACTGCAGGGCGACGTATTTGTCGTTTTCGCTGGCTTCCGGGTCGTTAAGGATATCGGCGACCTGCTGCTGGTGCGCCGGGCGCAACATGAAGGAAGCATCGTGGAAAGCGTGTTGTGCCAGAAGGGTCAGCGCCTGAGGTTCAACCTTCAGGACTTCCTGGCCGGCGAATTCGGCGACAGAGACGTAGTCACGACTGAGGAGATAATACTCGGTGTCATCCTTTTTAAGGGGAAAAGGATCCTGATAAACAAACGGTTTATTCGACATTGTGCTCTCACTTACTGCTGGGCTGATTATATTTCAGGCAGACACTCCATTTGCCTGTAGAAAAGCGAGTCGATCAATTTTACACAAAATTTTAACAAAAACTGAGACAGGGACGACTTTTTCTTTCAGCAGTTGCTTCTCGGCGGTTTGCTGGTTTAATAGAGCGATTATTATCATGTGGAAACAGGGATTGAGAATGCAAAAGCTCATTAACTCAGTGCAGAACTATGCCTGGGGAAGTCACACCGCATTAACGGAACTTTATGGTATCGCCAACCCGGACGACCTGCCAATGGCAGAGCTGTGGATGGGCGCGCATCCGAAGAGCAGTTCGCAGGTTCTCGATGCTGACGGTCGCCCGCACGCGCTGCGCCAGATCATTGACGGCGACAAGTCCGCCCTGCTCGGCGACAAGGTTGCACAGCGTTTCGGCGAACTGCCGTTCCTGTTTAAAGTGCTCTGCGCCGCCCAGCCGCTCTCCATTCAGGTTCATCCGAACAAGCAGGCTTCAGAAATTGGCTTTGCCAAAGAGAACGCCGCCGGCATTCCGCTGGATGCCGCTGAACGTAATTATAAAGATCCTAACCACAAGCCGGAGCTGGTCTTTGCGCTGACGCCATTCCTGGCGATGAACGCGTTCCGCGAATTTAACGAGATTGCCGCCCTGCTGCAGCCGGTTGCCAGCGCGCACCCGGCCATCGGCGAATTCCTCAGTCATCCGGATGCTGAACATTTAAGCCAGCTGTTCGCCGGCCTGCTCAATATGCAAGGCGAAGAAAAAGCGCAGGCTCTGCGCGTGCTGCAAGCGGCGCTGGATAACCAACAGGGCGAACCGTGGCAGACCATCCGCCTGATCGCTGAATTCTATCCCGACGACAGCGGCCTGTTCTCTCCGCTGCTGCTTAACGTGGTGAAGCTGAATCCAGGCGAAGCGATGTTCCTGTTCGCCGAAACGCCGCACGCCTACCTGCAGGGCGTGGCGCTGGAGGTGATGGCCAACTCGGATAACGTGCTGCGTGCCGGCCTGACGCCAAAGTACATTGATATTCCTGAGCTGGTTGCCAACGTGAAGTTCGTTGCCAAGCCGGCAGGCGAGCTGCTGACTCAGCCGGTGAAACAGGCCGCGGAGCTGGATTTCCCGATTCCGGTCGATGATTTCGCCTTCTCCCTGCACGATCTCTCGGCACAGGAATCCACCCTCGACCAGCAGAGCGCGGCTATCATCTTCTGCGTAGAAGGCGAAGCGGTTCTGCGTAAAGGTGAACAGCGTCTGACCCTGAAAGCCGGTGAGTCGGCCTTTATTGGCTGTAACGAGTCGCCGGTCGCGGTCAGCGGCAGCGGTCGTCTGGCGCGCGTCTTTAATAAGCTCAAGTAAGTTACTGAACTTTTTAGTCGCGCTTGCTAGACTTTCCCTCATCATGACAACATGACCAGGCGGCTCGATCCGCCTGGTTTTATTTATGGACAAATGCTATGAAGAAATCGCTGGTCGCAGCAGGAATTATCGTGGCGCTGGGCGTCATCTGGACAGGCGGCGCCTGGTACACAGGGAAACAGCTGGAAAGCCACCTCGCCGAGGTAGTGCAACAGGCTAATGCGCAGCTACAGAGCAGCGCGCCGGAAGCGGGCGTCGAGCTGTCATGGCAAAACTATCAGCGCGGCGTATTCAGTAGCCACCTGCAGCTGGTAGTGAAGCCGGTTGCCGGTAAAGAGAACAGCTGGCTGGCGGCCGGGCAGTCGCTGGTGTTTGATGAAGTGGTCGATCACGGCCCCTTCCCGGCGGCAGCGCTGAAATCCGGCCAGCTTGCCCCGGCGATGGCGTCCGTCAGAACCACGCTGGTCAATAACGATGCCAGCAAAGGGCTGTTTGATATCGCCAAAGGCGAGTCACCGTTTACCATCAATACCCGGATTGCCTACAGCGGCGACAGCCGGTCGGCTATCGACCTGAGACCACTGGACTACGCGAAAGGCGATGAGAAAGTCACCTTCAGCGGCGGTCAGTTCCAGCTCGATGCGGATGCGGAAGGCAAATCGGTGAGTCTGAGCGGCGAAGCGAGCAGCGGTCAGATCAACGCGCTGAATGAATACAACCAGAAAGTTCAGTTGAACTTCAATAACCTGAAAACCGACGGCGCCACCGAGATGACCAGCTTCAATGAGCGCATCGGTAAGCAGAAAATCTCCCTGGAGAAGCTGTCGATTGGCGTTGAAGGGAAAGAGCTGGCCCTGCTGGAAGGCATGAACATCGATGGCCAGTCTTCGCTGACTGAAGACGGTAAAGGGATTAACAGCCAGCTGGATTACACCGTCAACAGCCTGAAGCTGCAAAACCAGGATATCGGCAGCGGTAAACTGACCGTCAAGCTGGCGAATCTTGACGGCCAGGCCTGGCATCAGTTCAGCCAGCAGTACAATGCCGAAGCGCAGGCGCTGATGGCGAACCCGCAGCTGGCGCAGAATCCTGAGCTGTACCAGCAGGCGCTGACGGAAACCTTCTTTAAAGCGCTACCGATTTTACTGAAGGGTAACCCGTCGCTGACTATCGCCCCGCTGAGCTGGCGCAACGCCAAAGGGGAAAGCACCTTTAATATGTCTGTTCTGCTGAAAGACCCGGCGCTGACCACCGCTGAACCGCAAACGCTGGCGGATGAAGTGGATCGCAGCGTCAAGTCGCTCGACAGCAAGCTGGTCATTCCGGTCGATATGGCCACCGCATTTATGACTCAGGTTGCCGGCCTCGAAGGCTACCAGCCGGAAGATGCGGCTAAACTGGCAGACCAGCAGGTGAAAGGTCTTGCCGCCATGGGCCAGATGTTCCGCATTACCGCGATGGAAGACAACGCGATCACCTCCAGTCTGCAATACGCCGAAGGTCAGGTCACCCTGAACGGGCAGAAAATGCCGCTGGATGAGTTCGCCGGAATGTTTGGCTTTACTCTGCCGGCAGCCCCTGGCGCCGAACCGCAGGAAACCCTGCCAGAAGAAGTGGCGCCGCCGGTCGCGCCGCAGCAGTAATCTCGCGATTAGCCCCTTTCGAGGGGCTCAGTTTAGCGGTCAGTGCCCGGCGGCGCTTCGCTTGCGCGGGCCTACCGGAAACGTGGCAACCGCTACAATCACGCCGGCCCGGTAAGGCGTAACTGCCACCGGGCCAGAATGCGGGAACCATAGTTTACATCTGAGCCCTTTCGAGGGGCTATTTTCGGGTCACCAGCCGCGGGGGCATAATTTGATTTCTCGCGCTCATCTGCCCCTTCTCCAGACGCCGTAGAATACATTCCGCCAGGCTTTGGCCCATCTCGCGCGCAGGCGTGGTGACCCAGGTCAACGGCACATCATCCAGCGCGCTTTCCGGGACTTCGGCAAAAGCCGCCAGCGCCACGCGCTGTTCAAAATAGCTCTCCACGCTGTCTTCACCGCTCTGGCGTCCCGCTCGCATCAGGCCAAACCAGGCGCCGGTGGCAATCACGTTGTTGTAACACAGCACGGCGGTTATGGTCGGATTCTGCCGCAGCAGCGAGGCCATTGCTTCGGCCGCCAGCTTTTGGCTGGATTCGCACTCCACGACCCATTCGCTATGAAACGGCAGACCGTACTTCAGCAGCGTCGCGCAGTATCCGCCCACCCGCTCCGCCCGCGTCAACGACGCGCTTTGTCCGCCGAGCCAGGCAATGCGCTGGTGTCCGCGGCGGATCAGATGCTCGGTGACAATCTGCGCGGCCTGCATATTATCCGGGCGGATAAGGTCGATATCATCGAGGTAGCTGGCGCGGGAGGCAAACACCAGCGGCATACCAACCTCCGCGGCGCGATCGCGCAGTTCGCTACCTTTGTCGATAGCACCGGCAATAATCACCCCGTCTACACCCTGCGAAATCAGGGTTTCAAAACGTTGACGCATTTTTTCCCCACCGTAGCCGCCCTGGGTAAGAAAGACCATTTTCCCCTCGGCCTCAAGCGCATCGGTCAGCCCGGCGGTAAGCTCCGCATAAAACGGCTTGGAGAGGTCGCTCACGATAAGACCAATCACGCCGCTCTGCCCGCCGCGCAGTGCAGCCGCCTGGCGGTTACGCACAAAACCCAGCTGTTCAATCGCCTGATTGACGCGCTCGCCGGTGGCCGACGATATCCGGCCTTTGCCGCTCAGCACCAGTGAGACCGTACTCACCGACACTCCGGCCACCTGCGCAACGTCGTTGATGGTGATCTTTTTTGCGATAGCCATAACTGCAACCGTCTCCCTGTGGCGGTCGATAAAACGTTTTATCAATGGGTTACCTTTATAAACGTTATCTTCGCCTGATTATGTGATTTTTATCGCACTAAAAAGTGATAAAACGTTTTATCTTGCCGTAGCGTTACACCCTACCCATAACTTAAAAAATCAGGATTCGTGTTAATGACGGCAAAAACGACACCAAAAATTACCTTGTGGGAGTTTTTCCAGCAGTTAGGAAAAACGTTTATGTTGCCCGTGGCATTGCTTTCTTTTTGCGGGATCATGCTGGGGATCGGCAGCTCTTTAAGCAGCCACGATGTGCTCACCCTGCTGCCATGGCTCGATATTCCGCTGCTGCAGGCTGTGTTTGTCTGGATGAGCAAAGTCGGCTCCTTCGCCTTTAGCTTCCTGCCGGTGATGTTCTGTATCGCGATTCCGCTGGGGCTGGCGCGTGAAAATAAAGGCGTGGCGGCCTTCGCCGGCTTCGTCGGCTATGCGGTCATGAACCTGGCGGTGAACTTCTGGCTCACCGCGAAAGGGATTCTCCCCACGACCGATGCCGCGGTGCTGAAAGCCAACAATATCCAGAACATCATCGGTATTCAGTCGATCGATACCGGGATCCTGGGGGCGGTGATCGCCGGGATCATTGTCTGGATGCTGCACGAGCGTTTTCACAATATCCGCCTGCCTGACGCATTAGCCTTCTTTGGCGGCACGCGTTTTGTACCGATTATCACCACCGTGGTGCTCGGGCTGGTTGGTCTGGTTATCCCCCTCGTCTGGCCGGTCTTTGCCATGGGAATTAATGCCCTCGGTCACGTGATTAACAGCGCGGGCGACTTCGGACCGATGATCTTCGGCACCGGCGAACGTTTGCTGCTGCCGTTCGGTCTGCACCACATTCTGGTGGCGCTGATTCGCTTTACCGAAGCGGGCGGGACCATGGATGTGTGCGGTCATACCGTCAGCGGCGCGCTGACTATCTTCCAGGCGCAGCTAAGCTGCCCGGAAACTCACGGCTTCTCAGAAAGCGCCACCCGCTTCCTGTCGCAGGGTAAAATGCCGGCATTCCTCGGCGGCCTGCCGGGAGCGGCACTGGCGATGTACCACTGCGCACGTCCGGAAAACCGTCATAAAATTAAAGGCCTGCTGATCTCCGGGGTGATTGCCTGTGTCGTCGGCGGCACCACTGAACCGCTGGAGTTCCTGTTCCTGTTCGTCGCCCCGGTACTGTATGTTATTCACGCCCTGCTGACCGGCCTTGGTTTCACCATTATGGCGGTGCTGGGCGTCACTATCGGCAACACCGACGGGAACGTCATTGACTTCGTGGTCTTCGGCATCCTGCACGGTCTGGCAACCAAGTGGTATCTGGTGCCGGTGGTTGCCGCCATCTGGTTTGCGGTGTATTACGGCATCTTCCGTTTCGCCATTACCCGCTTTAACCTGAAAACGCCGGGCCGCGATATCGAAACCCAGACGGCCTTTGACAAAGCCGTGAGCGGCGTCACCGGTAAATCCGGTTACAACGTGCCGGCAATTCTGGCCGCGCTGGGCGGAGCCGAGAATATCGTCTCCCTGGATAACTGCATTACCCGCCTGCGGCTGTCGGTGCACGACATGAGTAAAGTGGATAGCGCCGCGCTGAAAGCCAACCGCGCCATCGGCGTCGTACAGCTGAATCAGCATAACCTGCAGGTTGTTATCGGCCCTCAGGTACAGTCGGTGAAAGATGAAATGACCGTCCTGATGAATACCGTCCAGGCATAAACGCCCGCCCCCTCCTGACCCGGAGGGGGCTTTGATAAAGGAAGTGTCAATGTTTGATTTTGCAACGCCTGTCGATCGCCACGGCACCTGGTGTACGCAATGGGACTACGTAGCCGACCGCTTCGGCGCCGCCGACCTGCTCCCCTTTACTATCTCCGATATGGATTTCGCCACCGCCCCCTGCATTCTTGATGCCCTCAGTCAGCGCCTGGCGCACGGCGTGTTCGGCTACAGCCGCTGGAAAAACGATGAGTTTCTGGCCGCGGTCGCCCACTGGTACGCCAGCCGTTTTCACTGCCCCGTTAACCGCGATGCGATCGTCTATGGCCCGTCGGTCATTTACATGGTAGCGGAGATGATTCGCCAGTGGTCTGACGAAGGCGACGGTGTGGTCGTCCATACCCCGGCCTATGACGCTTTTTATAAAACCATTGAAGGAAACCGGCGTCGCGTTGCATCGGTGCCGCTGACGCAGCGGGATAATCAGTGGCATTGCGATATGGCGCAGCTTGAACGCACGCTGGCGGAGCCGCGCAACACGCTGCTGCTGCTGTGCAGCCCGCATAACCCGACCGGGAAAGTGTGGCGCCGCGAGGAGCTTGAGACCATGGCCCTGCTGTGCGAAAAACACGGCGTGAAGGTCATCAGCGATGAGATTCATATGGATATGTGTTGGGGTGAGCATCGTCATACGCCGTGGTGCGACGTCGCTCGCGGGCCGTGGGCGCTGTTCACCTCCGGCTCAAAAAGCTTCAATATTCCCGCGTTTACCGGGGCTTACGGCCTGATTGATGATGCCGCATCCCGCGAAGCTTATCTCACGGCTCTGAAGAGTCGCGATGGCCTCTCTTCGCCTTCCGTACCGGCGCTGGTCGCCCATATTGCCGCCTACCGTGAAGGCGCCCCGTGGCTCGATGCGCTGCGGGCCTATTTGCAGGACAACATGCGCTATATTGCTCAGGCGCTCAATCACGCCTTCCCGCAGCTGAACTGGCAGCCGCCGCAGGCCACCTATCTCGCCTGGATCGATCTGCGCCCGCTCGGCGTAGACGACCGCGCGCTGCAAAAAGCGCTCATCGAGGTACAGAAGGTCGCCATTATGCCCGGGTATACCTACGGCGAAGAAGGCGTTGGTTTTGTGCGCCTCAATGCCGGCTGTCCCCGGGAGAAACTGGAAAAAGGCGTCAACGGATTGATTGCCGCGCTGCGCGCTTTAGCATAGCGATACCGCGGCGTACCGCACGGCGTCGGCCGTGTTAAACGCCGCGGACAAGTCTGCCCGGATCCCCGGCTCACAAGTCGTCCCGCCGCCGAAAGGCCAGATATCCGGCCCCAAGGGTAAATCCACCGACGAGCAGCACCAGCAGGATAAACCCGTGATGATTGGTGGACAGCGGGATCCCCCCGACGTTCATGCCGAAGAACCCCGCCACAATATTGATCGGTAACGCCAGCACGGTAATGACCGTCAAGGTATATAGCGTGCGGTTGCTTCTTTCCATTTGCCGGGCGCTGATCTCCTCCTGCAGCAGGCTGATACGCTCGGTCAGCCCGGAGAGATCGTTGAGCACCACGGTAAACTCCTCGGTGAACTGACGAAACTCCTGAACTACGGAGCGATCGATCCACGCCGGAGGCCGGTTGAGGAGTCGAAACATGGCTGCCGGTTCGGGAGCCAACAGCCGCTGAAAGCGCAGGAGCATCCGCCGCAGGCGCGCCAGGTCGGCGCGGTTACGCTGGACGTGGTTACTGAGCAGCCGCTCTTCGATGGCATCGACATGGCGGCTGGCCTGGCGCACCACCTGTTCCAGCACCTCCTCCTGCTCCTCCAGTAAAAAGGCCAGCAGCGCGGTAGAGGATGTCACGTGCAATGTCGCCAGCCGCGGCAACATCCATTCAATAAAGCGCAGCGGCTTATAGCGGGCCGTCACCACCAGCTTCTGACTGCAGTACAGCCACAGCGTCGATGTTTCTGCGGTGGTCTCTTTGGGATGAAAAATGACGTCGTTAAGCACGGCAAACAAATTGTCGCCCTGGCGCTCAATGCGGGTGGTGTGAGAGCCGTCGCGGATCTCCTCAAAGAAAAAATCGGCAACGGGGAAATGATTCATCAACCACTTCTCAGCGGTTGCGTGGTTGAGATTGAGATGCAGCCAGACGAAATCATTTTCACCGTCCAGCTCGTGAAAGCGGGCGCATACTTGCTGGGAGGTGATTTGCAGCGGCTGATGCCCTTCCCGAAAAAGAAAACCGTACACCAACCCGGAGACTTCCATATCAAAATCGGGCTTTAACATCTTTCCTGCGACATCTTGACTCATATATCCCTCAGGATTGTATTGCATGCTGTTCGGACCCGAATAAAGTCATCTTTCGCTATTTTTCAGAGCCTGGCAAGGTTAATGATTTGTTCATCAAACGGAAACCTGGCTGACATCTGCGTTTTATAAGTTCAGCGCTGTCACCCGTAACAATTTATCCTGTCTGACGTTTAAAGGAAGGTTCCTGATGAGCGATAACAGCAGCTCGCAACGCGTTGCGCCGGGCCTTAGCCCGCAAATCATCCAGTCAAAGATTTACCAAAAGAACAGTAAAAAAACTGTTCTTTTTTTTGTCTTTTTATTAGCTATCGGCATCGCATTTTCCGCCGTGAGCTTATTTAACGACGTGGCCCGTTCAGGAACGGTATATACCAGCTACCTGCCTTTTCTTTTATTAGGGCTGGCTTTATTGATTGCTCTCGGCTTTGAGTTTGTTAACGGCTTTCATGATACCGCCAACGCCGTGGCCACCGTCATCTATACCCACTCCCTGCCGCCGACGGTCGCGGTCATGTGGTCCGGCTTTTTTAATTTCCTCGGCGTGTTGCTCTCCAGCGGCGTGGTGGCCTTCGGTATCATTTCATTACTCCCGGTCGAACTCATTCTGCAGGCCGGTACCGGCAACGGGTTTGCCATGGTGTATGCCCTGCTGTTTTCAGCCATTATCTGGAACCTGGGCACCTGGTGGTTCGGCCTGCCGTCCTCTTCGTCACACACGCTGATCGGCTCGATCATTGGCGTCGGCGTTTCAAACGCGCTGATCCACGGGCGCAACGGTACCAGCGGCGTCGACTGGGGCCAGGCGGTCAATGTCGGCTATTCTTTGCTGCTCTCGCCGGTGGTCGGTTTTGTCTGCGCCGCCGTCCTGCTGCTGCTGTTAAAGCGTTTCGTCAAAAACAAGCAGCTCTACGCCGCACCGAAAAATGACGCGCCGCCGCCGCTGTGGATCCGTAGTCTGCTGATCCTCACCTGTACCGGCGTCTCGTTTGCCCACGGCTCTAACGACGGGCAAAAGGGAATGGGGCTAATTATGCTGATTCTGGTGGGGACCATGCCCATTGCCTATGCGCTTAACCGCACTCTGCCGCCGGAACAGGCACCGCGGGTCGCGGCGCTGGCCGAAGTCACCGAAAACAGGCTGCTCAAACAATTCCCGGGCAACCTCCCCACCGATCCTCGTGAAGTGTTGACCCAGTATGTGCGCGACAGCCAGCTGACGCCGGACGTATTACCGGCGCTGGCGCGCCTTTCCGGCATTATTGGCGACCAGATTCGCCAGTACGGTTCGGTAGATAAAATCCCGGCCCAGGCGGTATCCAACACCCGTAACGATATGTATCTGGCTTCGGAAACTATCAAGCATTTGAAGAATAACCCCGATCTCCAACTGCCGCTGGAGACATCGCAGAATCTCGATGCGCTGAAAAAAGAGCTCGATAGCGCCACGCGTTTCATTCCGTTCTGGGTCAAAGTGGCCGTTGCTCTGGCGCTCGGACTGGGCACCATGGTCGGCTGGCGGCGTATTGTCGTCACCATTGGCGAGAAGATCGGCAAAACGCACCTGACCTACGCGCAGGGTGCCAGCGCAGAACTGGTGGCGATGAGCACCATCGGCGCCGCCGATGCTTTTGGCCTTCCCGTTTCCACGACTCACGTCCTCTCTTCCGGTATCGCCGGAACCATGGCGGCAAATCGCTCAGGACTGCAGTTTTCTACCGTGCGTAATCTGCTGATGGCCTGGGTACTGACGCTGCCCGCCTCGGTGATCCTCTCCGCGGTGCTGTACTGGATGTTCGCAAAAGTGTCCTAGCCACCGGCGCAGATTTGCCCGCTTCCCGCCCGTCGCCCTGACGGGCGGACTCATGGGTAAAAACAGCCATGATTTTGATAAAGCTCAAAAAAATTCACTGGCAAAAGGTGTATTAAAAAGCCGCTAACCATCCCGTTCAGCTATTTTGATAAGAGGAGGAAACCATGAAAACTTACGATCGTAACCGTAACGCTATCTCAACAGGCAGCATGGTTATGGTGGCAGGAAATGGCGTGACGGGCGTCATTAAGGCCATCCACGGCGAAGGTAAAACGGCGGAACAATTACGCCGCGCTGACTGCGTGGAAATAGAAGGCTGCGAAGGGTTATATTGCCCAATGAGCCTTATTCGGCTGGGCTTTCATTAATTACCTCCCGGCGATGGCTCGTCGCCCTGCCGAAAGAGAATAAAGGCCGCCGCGGCGGCCTTTATTTTTGTTGCCGGATCGATTCATTTTGATCCCATCGAGCGTTTTCTCGCTATAAGCGGCGTATTATCCCGCCTTCTTTCACCCCGCCCGGGGTAATTTACCTTCTGAGTTCAGAGGCATCTTTCATGACATGGCAACAGTTCAAACAGGCCTACCTGATTAAATTCTGGGCACCGGCCCCCGCGGTTATCGCCGCCGGTATTCTCTCCACCTATTATTTCGGTATTACCGGCACGTTCTGGGCCGTGACCGGGGAATTTACCCGCTGGGGCGGGCAGCTATTGCAACTTGCCGGCGTTCATACCGAGCAGTGGGGTTATTTCAAACTGATTCATCTCGAAGGGACGCCGTTAACCCGCATTGACGGCATGATGATTATCGGCATGTTTGGTGGCTGTTTCGCCGCCGCGCTGTGGGCAAACAATATCAAATTACGCCTGCCGCGCAGCCGGATCCGTATTATTCAGGCCGTAGCGGGCGGGATCATTGCCGGTTTTGGCGCACGCCTGGCGATGGGCTGCAACCTGGCAGCCTTTTTTACCGGTATTCCTCAGTTTTCCCTCCACGCCTGGTTCTTTGCCATCGCGACAGCTATCGGGACCTGGTTTGGCGCACGCTTTACGCTACTGCCTCTGTTTCGAATTCCGGTCAGGATACAAAAAGTTTCTGCGGCCTCGCCGCTCACACAAAAGCCGGCGCAGGCGCGGCGTCGTTTTCGCGCAGGAATGCTGGTGTTCTTCGCCATGATCGCCTGGGGATTACTGACTGCACTCAATCAGCCTAAACTCGGCCTGGCGATGCTGTTTGGGGTCGGTTTTGGTCTGCTGATTGAACGTGCGCAGATCTGCTTTACTTCGGCATTCCGCGATATGTGGATCACCGGACGCACCTATATGGCCAAAGCGATTATCTTCGGGATGGCGGCGAGCGCGATTGGCATTTTCAGCTATGTGCAGCTGGGCATGGAGCCCAAAATCATGTGGGCAGGCCCGAATGCGGTGATCGGCGGCCTGCTGTTTGGTTTCGGTATTGTGCTGGCCGGCGGCTGTGAAACCGGCTGGATGTACCGCGCCGTTGAAGGTCAGGTTCACTACTGGTGGGTAGGACTGGGCAACGTCATTGGTTCGACGATTCTGGCCTATTTCTGGGATGATTTATCCCCAGCGCTGGCCACCAGCTGGGATAAAGTCAATCTGCTGGCCACCTTCGGGCCTTTTGGCGGCCTGCTGGTGACCTATCTGCTATTATTTATCGCGCTGATGCTGGTCATTGCCTGGGAGAAACGCTTTTTCCGCCAGAAATCCGCCGCCATGGCCAATGTTAAGGAAACCGCATGAAAGCTATCGTTCCCGATTATCGTCTCGACATGGTAGGCGAACCCTGCCCCTATCCGGCCGTTGCCACTCTGGAAGCGATGCCTTCGCTTAAAAAAGGGGAGATTCTGGAAGTGGTCAGCGATTGCCCGCAGTCGATTAATAACATTCCGCAGGATGCCCGCAACTACGGTTATACGGTGCTGGACATTCAACAAGACGGGCCAACCATCCGCTATTTAATTCAGAAGTAATCCCTCCCGTCCAGGCCGGTGACGCGCTCCCGCCGCCGGCCTGATGCCATACAGATTACCAGCCTTTTACCGCGTCGCCTTTGTACAGCTCCGCTGCCGCAGCGGCGACTTCATCACTTTGATACGCTTTCACCAGGTTTTTCACCTTTGCACTGTCTTTGTTATCAATCCGGCTGGCGAAAATATTGACGTAGGGTGAATTTTTATCTTCGATGAAAAGCCCGTTGCGGGTTGGCGAGAGCCCAACCTGACTGGAAAATGTCGTATTAATCACGGCAAGCGCAATTTGCCGATCGTCAAGCGCGCGAGTTAGCTGCGGCGCCTCAATCTCGACGATTTTCAGTTTCTTCGGGTTGTGCACAATATCTAACGACGTTGGCAGCAGACCCACCCCATCTTTAAGGGTAATCAGGCCCTGCTTCTGCAGCAAAAGCAGCGAACGTCCGAGGTTGGTCGGATCGTTTGGCACGGCTACCTGAGCACCTTCAGGTAGCTCATCAATGGCGTGTATTTTCTTCGAGTAGGCGGCGATCGGATAGACGAATGTTGTGCCTACCTCAACCAGCTTGTAGCCGCGCTCCTGGATCTGTTTATCCAGGTACGGTTTGTGCTGGAAAGCGTTGATATCCAGATCGCCGTTATTCAGCGCTTCATTGGGCAAAACGAAATCGTTAAAGGTGACGACTTCGACATCAAGGTTATATTTCTCTTTCGCCACCTTCTGCGCCACCGCCCATACCTGCTGATCGATCCCCGCGCTGATACCCACTTTGATATGATTCGGGTCCTGCCCGGCGGGGCCACAGGCGGCAAGCAGCGTGGTGCTGGCGACAAGCAGCGAAACAGCAAACTTCTTCAGCGTAAAAACCATAATCCCAGAGTCCTTTTTAAAATAGCCTGCCGCTTATAGCAGGAAAAGTAGCGCCTGAGACTATAGGAAATATCATTGGCGATATTAAAGACTGATTCACTATGATTTATAGCGATTGGCTATGAGCCTGTCTCATGGCTGAGTTTTCCTCGCGGAGCTGTCACGGAGGCGACGAAATTATAGTTTAACTCACTGGAAAAATTGGCTAATGAAGATTAAAATTTCAATCAGCTAACGGATGAAAGGGATTTTTCATGGCTGATGAGGTCAGTGAACCATGGCTGAACGCAAGCGTATTCGATGAGTCCGCCTGTTCCAGCATATTACTTGATGATTTTATTGCCAGCCGGAGGGCACGCATGAAAAATAAACACCGCTGGCAGAAATATACCCATCCCTTTGTCGTTGCTGTTCTCATTTATTGATGAAAACGTTGACGTTCGGGGACGTTACATTACCAGTGCTCCAGCGCCATCGGACCTGGGTTATCACCGCTTCAGGCACACAGGTCATTGAGTATGGACACCAAAATCTTTTCCGTTAATTTCCGGTATATCAATACGCTGATCGTGATTCTGACCACCTCAATTTTCATCGGTCTCATCACGCGTGAATACCGCGATCTGGAAAGATATATGGGCTACGTGGCGGAAAATGGACGATCCGCGCTCTCCCATGCGGAATATATCAACCAGAATATGGCGTTCCAGCTTTCCCGGGCTTTTTCAGTTTTGCCTGCCTCGCCAGGTGTGCAAAAGAATAAGCGTGACAAGGTGTGCGAACATCTTGAATCGGCCAACGGTGTTCAGGGGTTAAACCTTACCAACCAGACATATCGTGGTTTAAACGGGACATTGCAAACCCGGAATGCGGACTGCCAGGTCTGGGCCGAGGATGTTCCTGCGCTTTCTGTTATTCAAAATGATCATCGGATATCGGTGTCAAAATATACCTTCTCCAGCTATCGCGGCTACATTTTCAATAATATCCGCTATTATATCGATCTGTTCAATAATTATATTTATATTAATAAAATCATTGACGTTAATAAATACCAGTTTGATAACTGGTTAGTCCGTGATGATAACGTGATCGATATCACTCGCAGCGCCCATACTATCAGCATCGATCGTCGCGCATTGAACGATTTACTCCATGGTGAGAGCATCACTTCCCATATTTACCGGGACGGCTACACCAAGAAAAATATAATTAGTATGCTCACGCCAGTTTTTCAGAACGGTTTAATCAAAGGCATCATTGTCACCGATGTTAATATTGATGATTTGACCACTGCGTTTTACACTGCGGACCGCCCGGTACTCTGGCGCTTCCTGTCACTGTATGTCACGGATGAGTCAACCGCTGGTGATATTTATTTCCATCGTTCGATACTCAAATCTATTAACATCATTAAATACCAGGCGAACTTAACACCGTTATATAAGCTGAATGTTAAACTTGACCTTATCTATTTTATTATCAATAACTTATGGCTGGCATTCATCTATGCCCTCAGCACCTGGCTGCTTTGTCGCTACACGAAAAAGCAAATGGCACGTCATGCTGAACTGTCCAAAGATAATATTACGGATACCATGACCGGCCTTTATAACCGAAAAGTGTTGAACGACGCGCTAAGTCATAAAATAGACGCGGCATTGGCAAAGCATATTCCTGTTACGCTGGTGTCTATCGACAGCGATGGTCTGAAGAAAATCAATGATACCCTCGGACACCATATGGGCGATAAAGTCATCCAGTCATTAGGCCGCGCCATTGAGCAGTCGATTCGTAAAAGTGACTATGGCATCCGTGCTGGCGGCGATGAATTTCTATTAATTCTCTTCGATACCGACTACGCGAAAAGCTTAGACGTCATCGCCCGCATCAAAGAAAACCTGCGCCATACCGATAAAGACAAGCGGGTCTCCTTTTCGCATGGCAACTATCCATTAGAAGCTGGCGATTCTCTTGAAAGCGCGATCAACAAATCCGATCAGCTGTTGTACGTTCACAAAAGAAATAAACATGCCGTACCCGGTAAATAACCTGTGCCGTCTCTCAGGGATGTCGGTAACCGATGTCCGGGTTCTGGAGGTGAACAAAATCACAGCGCGCCCAGTTGTAGTTCACTTTGACGAGCTTGAGTTCTCCTGAAACCGTACCAAAGCGCCGCGCCTGATTCTGCTGGAAGTATCGTCGCAATTGTGCGGGCAGAAAACGGGCTTGGTAGCGCAATAGCGTACTGTGCCAGAAAGGCGCCGGAAGCGGCGTAGCAGCGTGCCGGGCAAGCAGTTCTTGTTTCCAGGGTGATGCCAGAACTTTCTGACAAAATGCGTGGCGCATCGCAACCGCCGCCTCATCCGGAATCCCGGCAAGCAATAGCTGGCCAGGCAGGGCAACCAAACGCAATTCTCTGACCGTTATACGTCGGGCCTGATAGTCAGCCCACATTTCACCTAATTGCGAAATCTTTTCGGGAAGGACCTCGTTTTCAGCGTATAGCGGGAGAGTCAACGGTAAAAAGGTAAAATGAAAACACGCTTCCGGCAACCTGTCCGCCAGTACGTCGTCGCGCACCAGATCGTTTAGTTTATTGAAAAGCTGCTGTATTTGAGCAGGCATTGTGGGCCGTATGCCCGTTGCAAGCGCCAGCTTTGTTGGGTCATAGTCCGGCGTCTCGCGAATGCTACCAATACCCTCGTTTTCCAGCCAGGTCGCCTGGGTCTTCTCGTTCGTTGATTGATAAACGCTATCCAGGTGAATCACTTTCATCTTAAATTGTCATCATGCATAGGATGAAGCATTGGCGTACGCCGTTGCCGTGAATGAAAAAATCTGCTTTAACCGGGTTAACCCGGTTAACTTTATTTTATCTGAGTTGAAACAACGCCCCTCTGGCTCACAGTTTATCGATCTTCGCAACGGCTATCTGCCACGTTTGCCCACGCGATGCGAGAGTCTGCTGCTGGAATCGAATGGCTTTCTTTGCATCTCTATCGTGAACGCCCCGGATTCCTTAGACGCCCTCTCCCTCACGCAACGTCCCGCATCCTATGCCGGCCTGCTGGCTAAGTTTAGTCGACAGGATAATCGCCCGCCGCCCGGCCCACCGCCCGCAAGTTTGCCGGGGATCCTGTTCGGGCCAGGAGACTCTCGTGATGTAGGTTCAAAACCGATCGCGGCTCTTACAGATGATTGTATCCACTGGATTTTTTCAATGCTTTTAAAGAGTTAAAGAATTGCTGTATAATGACGTGCACTTTAACTAAAAAATGAGTGCGACCATGATTGATTTAACTTTGCCATTAACCGACATTCACCGCCACCTTGACGGCAATATTCGTGCCCAAACCATTCTCGATCTTGGCCGCCAGTTCAATATCCCCCTTCCGGCAACCTCACTCGACACGCTGATCCCCCATGTACAGGTCACCAGTAATGAACCCGATCTGGTCAGCTTCCTCGCCAAACTGGACTGGGGGGTAAAAGTTCTGGCCTCGCTGGAAGCCTGTCGTCGCGTGGCTTATGAAAACGTCGAGGATGCGGCACGCAATGGTCTCCACTACGTTGAGCTGCGTTTTTCCCCGCGCTATATGGCCATGACCCACCAGCTGCCGGTCGACGGCGTGGTTGAAGCCGTGATTGCCGGCGTACGCGAAGGCAGCCGCGATTTTAATGTCGAAACCCGTCTGATTGGTATTCTGAGCCGGACATTCGGTGAAGCGGCCTGCCAGCAAGAGCTGGACGCGCTGCTTGCCCACCGCGACGCGATCACCGCCCTGGATCTGGCGGGTGATGAGCTCGGTTTCCCGGGCAATCTGTTTATGGAACACTTTACCCTCGCTCGTGATGCCGGCTGGCGTATTACCGTGCACGCCGGCGAAGCGGCCGGTCCGGAAAGCATCTGGCAGGCTATACGAGAACTAGGAGCAGAGCGTATCGGACATGGCGTAAAAGCGGTCCAGGATCCGGCTCTGATGGATTATCTTGCGCAGCAGCGTATCGGTATTGAGTCCTGCCTGACCTCCAATATCCAGACCAGCACCGTGGCATCACTGGCAGAGCATCCGCTCAAATCGTTCCTTGAACACGGCGTTCTGGCATCCATTAATACCGACGACCCGGCGGTACAAGGTATCGACATCATTCACGAATACACCGTGGCCGCGCCGGCAGCCGGCCTGAGTCGCGATCAGATTCGCCAGGCGCAAATTAATGGTCTGGAACAGGCGTTTCTCAGCAACCAGGAAAAAGCGGCGCTGATTCAGCGCGTTCAGCAGGCCTGACCCTCAGCCCGGCGGCCTCGCTGCCGGGCAAAGACTCTAGATCAGACTCAGGGTGGGGCGATGTTTCGCCGACTCCAGACCGAGCTCAATCAACTCCATAATCTGAATCGCCTGGCTGGCAGGCACCGGATTTTCGCCGCTGCCATTCAGGGTGTCGCGAATGGCGGCATAGTAAGCCGGGTAGTTGCCCGGCAGAGTGAGCCAGTTTTCCGTCGTGCGAGCGTCCCCTTCAACCCGCGTCAGCACCCCGTCGCGCATATCGTATCCCCAGTCTTCCTGCGGCAACCGCTCGCCATTTTTCAGCCGCTCCTCCTGCGGATCCAGCCCATATTTGACATAGCTTGCCCGGGACCCGTGAACGATATATCGCGCGGTTTCTGCTGCCGCCAGCAGCGTACCGTGCAACACGACCCGCCGCTGGGGATAAGCCAACACGGCGTGGAAATAGTCGGTAGCCTGGGCGCCCGGACGCAGCTGCGCCAAATCAACGGTCATACTGACCGGCAGGCCAAATAAATTGACGACCTGATCAAGAAGGTGCGGCCCTAGATCGTACCAGATTCCGCTTCCCGGGCCGCCCTGTTCGCGCCAGCGGTTACGCACCTCTGGACGATAGCGATCGAAGTGCGATTCGACGTAACCTACCTCGCCGAGCAGCCCTTCATGAATCAGCGATTTCAGCGTCAGAAAATCGCTATCCCAGCGGCGGTTATGAAAAACGGACAGCAGTCTGCCGCAGCGTCTGGCCACGGCCTCCAGCTCTCTCGCCTGTGACAGTGTCACGGTAAAAGGTTTATCCACGACCACATGCTTGCCCGCTTCCAGCGCCGCTTTCGCCAGCGGGAAATGGGTATCGTTTGGCGTAGCGATGACGATCAAATCAATATCGGGGTTGCTCAGTAAGCCTGCGGGTTCAGCCACCACGTTCACCAGAGGCCAGTCGGCCTGGACTTTCTTTTCATCGCTACTGGACACCGCGGCCAGCGTCATTCCCGGCGTACCGCTGATTAACGGCGCATGGAAAGTTTTACTCGCATATCCGTAGCCAATCATCCCCACCCGGATAGTGTCACTCATCTTGCTGCCCTCTCATTCAAGGATTTTTGCCCTCTGATAACTATAAGCTTCAATTGATTTATTAGCTTTGCTTATGCTTCTCAAGCGTTCACCTTTACAGCAATGGTGATAATACTCTTCCGCCAGCCCTTGCGTTACTCTCCCCATTTAGTAACATTTACTCCTGTTTTAACTTTTAATTTCAGGATTATGGCAAACGTTTTTAACCGAATTGTAGAACTTATTGGTTGGGTTGTATTTGGCGTCTCAGCCCTGCTTTTGGTTATCGCTCACCACATTGATAACTACCAATCCCCGCCTCCAGCTAATGTTGTGCAAACGACCTCGCTGCCCCATTAGCCTGTCAGCCTCTGCTGACGCTAAACAGTGACCCACTTCGCAAGTGTGCAACCGGTTTCAGAAACCGGTTGCACAGCGATAAACGCATTCACTACACTCTCTTTATCATTCGATAAGGAGTTTTTCATGGCCGCATTTCCGCAACATTTTCTTTGGGGCGCCGCCACCGCAGCCTATCAGGTTGAAGGCGGTCACGATGCCGACGGTAAAGGCCCGTCAATCTGGGACATATACGCCCATCAGCCCGGCGCGACATTCGAGAACACCAATGGTGACGTCGCCGTCGATCACTATCATCGTTTTCGCGAAGACGTTGCCCTGATGGCCGAAATGGGCCTGCAAAGCTACCGTTTCTCTATCTCCTGGCCTCGCCTGCTGCCTCTCGGCCGTGGCGAAGTTAACGAAGCGGGCGTCCGGTTTTATAGCGATTTGATCGATGAGCTGCTGGCTCACAATATCGAGCCGATGATTACGCTCTATCATTGGGATCTGCCGCAGGCGCTGCAGGATGAAGGGGGCTGGGAAGCACGAAGCACCGCCGAAGCGTTCGCCGAGTATGCCCGCCTGTGTTACGCGCGCTACGGTTCCCGGGTGAAGCTGTGGGCAACCTTCAACGAAACCATTGTGTTCATCGGTCACGGCTATATTAACGGCTGTCATCCGCCGGCGGTACGCGATCCGGCGCGCGCTATCCAGGCCTGTCATCACGTTTTTATTGCCCACGCGCTGGCGGTTAAACAGTTTCGCCAAAGCGGTATCAAGGGCGAGATTGGGTTCGTTAATGTCCTGCAGCCGCATACGCCGCTCACCGACAGCGCAGAAGATCGCCAGGCCAGCGACATGGCGGACGCAATACATACGCACTGGCTATACGATCCGGTGTTAAAAGGCCATTACCCCGAGTCGCTTTTGCAGCAGACCCAGACCCTGTGGGGTGTTCCGCAGTTTGCTCCCGGCGATGACGCGCTGCTGCGTGACAACCGCTGCGATTTTATTGGACTCAACTATTATCGCCGTGAAACCGTCTCAGCCCGACCTCAGGAGGGACCCAGCGGCGGTGAACCGGGCGTCGAAGGTCTGTTTTACTTCGTGCGTAACCCGCAGAGCACCTATACCGAATGGGGCTGGGAGATTTGGCCGCAGGGGTTAACCGACGGCATAATGATGATCAAAGCACGCTATGGCGATATTCCCATTTACATCACCGAAAATGGTTTAGGCGCGAAAGATCCGATTATTGATGGCGAAGTCGTTGACGATCCGCGCATCGACTATCTTAGCAGCCATATTAATGCGCTGGAAAAAGCCCTTGAGGCGGGGGCCGATGTCCGCGGTTATTATCCGTGGTCGTTTATTGATCTGCTGAGCTGGCTGAACGGTTACCAAAAACAATACGGTTTTGTGTATGTTGATCATCAGCAAGGGCTCGCCCGTAAACGGAAAAAGAGCTTTTTTTGGTATCAAAACGTTATTGCCAGCCGGGGCAAACAGCGTTAATCTTCTCTCCCAGGCGCCGCCCGGCGCCTGATTTAGCCCTAGAATATTCTTAAATTTCTTTTGACTACCCCAGGAATGAAATCATTTCTTGTCTTTAGTATTTACAACCTAAATAATTTCATCCGGCCCGTTAAGAAGGCACCGTTTGTTGAAAGTTGGTTTACCGACAGTTGTTAATATTCGACTTGTTTATTCCGATTATAAAATGGAACCGCAAATGACCGTTCAGGACTACTTATTAAAATTCCGTAAAATCAGTTCCCTTGAAAGCCTTGAAAAACTTTTTGACCATCTTAACTATTCCCTGACCGACACCACGGAAATCGTCAACATGTATCGCGCAGCCGATCACCGCCGGGCAGAGCTGGTTTCTGGCGGTAAATTGTTCGATGTCGGGCAGGTTCCGAAATCCGTCTGGCGTTACGTGCAATAAAAACTGTTCTCAGCCATGCCAGTTGCTTATACTCCCGCTCTTTATTTTGATTGAATCCGGGAGAAATCATGTCTTCTCACTCTGCAGAACGTATCGGCGGGTGGCTGCTGGCACCGCTCGCATGGCTACTGGTTGCTCTGCTTAGCACTTCGCTGTCGCTGTTGATCTTTGCTAATGCGTTGATGAGCTCCCGGACCTACGCCCTGCTGGCGGAAATGAGCGCCGGGCACCTCCTGCTTTGGGTGGGGTCGCTGCTGTTCGCCCTCGCCATGTGGTACTATACCCTGTGGCTGACCATTGCGTTTTTCAAACGGCGAAGCATCGTACCAAAGCACTATATTATCTGGCTGCTCATCTCTCTGCTGCTGGCGATAAAGGCCTTTGCTTTTTCACCGATTTCAGACGCGATGGCCTTGCGCCAGCTGCTGTTTCCGCTTCTTGCCGCGGCGCTGTTGGTCCCCTATTTCAAACGTTCCGCACGGGTTAAGCGAACCTTCGTGAATTCGTAATAACCCCACAGTTAACCTGTTGTCGCCGGTATCGATTTATTCGATAATAGGCGGCTTTTTCTGTTTTCAGGTCGAGTTGATGGCTGATTATTTACTGCTCTTTATTGGTACTGTCCTTGTGAACAACTTCGTGCTGGTGAAGTTTCTTGGACTGTGCCCGTTTATGGGGGTTTCCAAAAAACTGGAAACCGCAATGGGGATGGGGCTGGCCACCACCTTTGTGATGACGCTGGCCTCAATTTGCGCCTGGCTGATTGATACCTGGATTCTTATCCCGCTTAACCTGATCTACCTGCGGACCCTGGCTTTTATCCTGGTTATCGCGGTAGTGGTGCAGTTCACCGAGATGGTGGTGCGTAAAACCAGCCCTGCCCTGTATCGACTGCTGGGTATTTTCTTACCGCTGATCACTACCAACTGTGCGGTGCTCGGCGTCGCGCTGCTGAATATTAACCTCGGGCATAACTTCTTGCAGTCCGCGCTCTACGGTTTTGCCGCCGCGGTCGGTTTCTCGCTGGTGATGGTGCTGTTCGCCGCTATTCGCGAACGGCTGGTGGTTGCGGATGTGCCTGCGCCGTTTCGTGGTAATGCCATTGCCCTGGTTACTGCGGGTTTAATGTCGCTGGCATTTATGGGCTTTAGTGGTTTGGTGAAGTTGTAATATGAGTGCAGTCTGGATAGCCGTGATCGCCATTAGCCTGTTGGGGCTCATTTTTGGCGTGATTCTGGGATACGCCTCCCGTCGGTTTGAAGTAGAAGATGATCCCGTTGTTGAAAAAGTCGATGAGCTTCTTCCGCAGAGTCAGTGTGGACAATGCGGCTACCCCGGCTGTCGTCCTTATGCCGAGGCCGTCGGCACTCAGGGTGAGAAAATCAACCGCTGCGCCCCAGGCGGCGAAGCGGTGATGCTAAAAATTGCCGCTCTGCTGAACGTCGACCCGCAGCCCATCGATGGCGATGAACAACAACTCGAGCCTGCACGCATGCTCGCGGTCATTGACGAAAATAACTGTATCGGCTGCACAAAATGTATCCAGGCCTGCCCGGTTGATGCGATTGTTGGCGCAACTCGCGCAATGCACACCGTGATGAGCGATCTTTGTACCGGCTGTAATCTTTGCGTCGCGCCCTGCCCGACGCAATGTATCGAAATGGTTCCTGTCGCGACGACCACTGAAAACTGGAAGTGGGACCTGCACACTATTCCAGTACGCAATATTCCTGTGGAACAACATGTTTAAGCTATTTTCCGCGTTCAGAAAAGATAAAGTCTGGGACTTCAACGGCGGTATTCACCCGCCTGAAATGAAAAGCCAGTCTAACGGCACGCCGCTGCGCCAGGTTTCCCTGCCGCAGCAGTTTGTGATCCCGTTAAAACAGCATATCGGCGCTGAGGGTGAGCTCTGCGTGCGGCCTGGCGATCGCGTACTGCGTGGTCAGCCGCTGACCCGCGGCTGGGGACGAATGTTGCCGGTTCATGCCCCGACCTCCGGTACCGTCAGCGCCATCGCGCCGCACTCGACCGCTCACCCTTCCGCCCTCGCCGAGATGAGCGTCATTATCGATGCCGACGGTGAAGACCGGTGGATTGAGCGTGACGGCTGGAGTGATTACGCAAACAAAACCCGTGAAGAGCTCATCGAGCGTATTCACCAGTTCGGCGTGGCCGGGCTGGGCGGCGCGGGATTCCCGACCGGCAGCAAATTACGCGGCGGCGGCGACAAAATTGAAACCCTGATTATTAACGCCGCTGAATGCGAACCCTATATTACCGCCGACGATCGCCTGATGCAGGATTGCGCAGCGCAAATTATCGCCGGCATCCGCATCCTGGCCCATATTTTACAGCCGCGCCAGGTGCTGATCGGTATTGAGGATAATAAACCGCAGGCCATCTCGATGATGCGGGCAGTCCTTGCCGATGCTCACGGTATCGAACTGCGGGTGATTCCCACCAAATACCCGTCCGGCGGCGCGAAGCAGCTGACGCAGATCCTCACCGGCAAACAGGTTCCCCACGGCGGGCGCTCGTCGGACATCGGCGTGCTGATGCAAAACGTCGGTACCGCCTATGCGGTTAAACGTGCGGTGATCGACGGTGAGCCGCTGACCGAGCGCGTTGTCACCCTCACCGGCGAGGCGGTTACCCGCCCTGGCAACGTGTGGGCGCGACTGGGAACGCCGGTTCGCCATCTGCTGGAAGATGCCGGCTTCTGCCCGAGCGCCGAACAGATGGTCATTATGGGCGGCCCGCTGATGGGGTTCACCCTGCCGTGGCTTGACGTTCCGGTGGTCAAAATCACCAACTGCCTGCTGGCGCCATCGGCAAGCGAAATGGGCGACCCCGAGGAAGAGAAAGGGTGTATTCGCTGCAGCGCCTGTGCGGACGCCTGTCCGGCCGATCTGCTGCCGCAGCAGCTGTACTGGTTCAGCAAAGGCCAGCAGCACGATAAAGCCACCGCCCATAACCTGGCCGACTGCATCGAGTGCGGCGCCTGCGCCTGGGTCTGTCCGAGTAATATTCCGCTGGTACAATATTTCCGTCAGGAAAAGGCCGAGATTACGGCTATCCGTCAGGAAGAAAAGCGTGCAGCGGAGGCCAAAGCCCGCTTTGAGGCCCGCCAGGCTCGCCTGGAACGGGACAAAGCCGCACGCCTGGAGCGCCACAAACAGTCTGCTGTTCAACCGGCCGCGAAAGATCATGCGGCGATTAACGCGGCGCTGGCCCGGGTTCGCGAAAAACAACGCGATGCCGCCCAGCCGATCGTAGTCCAGGCAGGCGCGAAACCGGATAACAGTGAAGCGATCGCCGCCCGCGAAGCTCGTAAAGCCGAAACCCGCGCCCGCAAACTGGCGCTGCAGGATCAGGATACGGGGCAACTTGCGACCGAGGCTCACGTTCAGCCCGCCGCCGAAGCCGTTGACCCGCGTAAAGCGGCCGTTGAAGCGGTTATCGCCCGCGCGAAGGCCCGCAAGGCTGAGCAGCAGGCCGCCGCACCGGCTGACGTTCAGCCTGCAACCGAAGCCGTCGACCCGCGTAAAGCGGCCGTTGAAGCGGCTATCGCCCGCGCGAAGGCCCGCAAGGCTGAGCAGCAGGCCGCCACACCGGCTGACGTTCAGCCCGCCGCCGAAGCCGTCGACCCGCGCAAAGCGGCCGTTGAAGCGGCTATCGCCCGCGCGAAGGCCCGCAAGGCTGAGCAGCAGGCCGCCGCACCGGCTGACCTTCAGCCCGCCGCCGAAGTCGTCGACCCGCGTAAAGCGGCCGTTGAAGCGGCTATCGCCCGCGCGAAGGCCCGCAAGGCTGAGCAGCAGGCCGCCGCACCGGCTGACGTTCAGCCCGCCGCCGAAGCCATCGACCCGCGCAAAGCGGCCGTTGAAGCGGCTATCGCCCGCGCGAAGGCCCGCAAGGCCGGGCAGCAAGAGATGACCCAGTCAACCGCCAACGACGATCCGCGCAAAGCCGCGGTCGCCGAAGCAATCGCCCGCGTTCAGGCCAGGAAAGCATCCCGGCAGGCAGTTAACGAGGAATAAATGGTTTTCAGAATCGCAAGCTCTCCTTATACCCACAACCAGCGTCAGACCTCACGGATTATGCTGCTGGTTCTGCTCGCAGCCGTACCCGGCATCGCGGTTCAGACCTGGTTTTTTGGCTGGGGAACCGTGGTGCAGCTCGTCCTCGCCTCCCTCACGGCCTGGGCGACAGAAGCCGCCATCCTCAGGTTGCGGAAACAGAATATTGCCGCCACGCTTGCCGATAACTCCGCGCTACTGACCGGTCTGCTGCTGGCCATTAGTATTCCGCCGCTGGCTCCCTGGTGGCTGGTCGTTTTGGGTACCGCCTTTGCCGTTATTATTGCCAAGCAGCTGTACGGGGGGCTGGGCCACAACCCGTTTAACCCGGCGATGATTGGCTATGTTGTGCTGCTGATCTCATTCCCGGTGCAGATGACTTCCTGGCTGCCGCCGCATGAAATTGCGGCCACCGTTCCGGGCTTCACCGACGCCCTGCAGGTTATTTTTAGCGGTCACACCGCCAGCGGCAACGATATGAACGCCCTGCGGCTGGGGATCGATGGCATCAGCCAGGCTACGCCGCTGGATACGTTTAAAACGTCACTGCATGCCGGTCATGCGGTGAAGGAGATCCTGCAGTACCCGATCTACGGCGGCACGCTGGCCGGTCTTGGCTGGCAGTGGGTCAATATCGCCTATCTGGTCGGCGGTCTGTTTTTACTCTGGCAGAAGACTATTCGCTGGCATATCCCGCTGAGCTTCCTGCTTAGCCTGACCCTCTGCGCCACCCTGGGCTGGCTGTTTTCACCGCAGAGCTTCGCGGCCCCGCAGATTCATCTGCTTTCCGGCGCGACCATGCTCGGCGCATTCTTTATTTTAACGGATCCGGTTACCGCCTCCACCACCAACCGCGGCCGCCTGATATTCGGCGCCCTCGCGGGTCTGCTGGTGTGGCTCATCCGCAGCTTTGGCGGTTATCCTGACGGTGTGGCTTTTGCCGTGCTGCTGGCGAACATTACCGTTCCGTTAATCGACTACTACACGCGCCCGCGCGTCTATGGCCACCGCTGAGGACCGATGATGTTAAAAAGCATGCGCAAACACGGCATTACGCTGGCGCTCTTCGCCGCCGGCTCTACCGGGTTAACCGCGGCCATCAATGAGCTGACAAAATCGACGATTGCTGAGCAGGCGGCGACCCAGCAAAAAGCGCTGTTCAATCAGGTTTTGCCTGCGGACCGCTATAATAACGATTTGCTGCAGAGCTGCTACCTGGTCACAGCGCCACCGCTCGGTAAAGGTCAGCATAAGATCTGGATTGCCAAAAATAACGATGCTCCGGTCGGAGTGGTGATGGAAGCGACCGCCCCCGATGGTTACTCCGGTGCGATTCAGCTGCTGGTTGCCGCCGACTTCAAAGGCACCGTTCTTGGCACCCGCGTAACGGAGCATCATGAGACGCCCGGCCTTGGCGACAAAATTGAACTCCGTCTGTCGGACTGGATAACCCACTTTGCGGGCAAAGTCATTCACGGTTCCGGCGACAGCCACTTTGCCGTGAAAAAAGACGGCGGTGATTTCGATCAGTTCACCGGCGCCACTATTACCCCACGCGCGGTAGTCAACGCCGTTAAGCGTGCCGGCCTGTACGCGCAAACGCTGCCCGCACAGATTCCCGAACTCACGTCCTGTGGAGAGTAAGCCATGAGCGAAGTCAAAGACGTTATTGTTCAGGGGTTGTGGAAAAACAACTCCGCGCTGGTCCAACTGTTAGGCATGTGCCCCCTGCTCGCCGTGACCTCTACCGCCACCAATGCGTTAGGGCTGGGACTGGCGACAACCCTGGTGCTGACGCTGACCAACCTGACAATCTCCAGCCTGCGCCGCTGGACACCGGCTGAAATTCGTATACCGATTTATGTCATGATCATCGCTTCGGTCGTGAGCGTCGTACAGATGCTGATTAACGCCTATGCATTTGGTCTGTATCAGTCTCTGGGAATTTTTATTCCGCTGATTGTAACCAACTGCATCGTGGTCGGTCGTGCCGAAGCGTTCGCTGCCAAAAAAGGGCCGGCACTGTCGGCGCTGGATGGTTTCTCCATTGGTATGGGGGCGACCTGCGCGATGTTTGTGCTCGGTTCGCTGCGAGAAATCCTCGGCAACGGGACGCTGTTTGATGGGGCCGATAGCCTGCTGGGTAGCTGGGCGAAAGTGCTGCGTATCGAAGTATTCCACACCGATACGCCGTTCCTGCTGGCGATGCTGCCGCCGGGCGCCTTTATCGGTTTAGGGATGATGCTGGCGGTGAAATACCTGATTGACGAACGAACTAAGCAACGTAAAGCGAAAGCAGCTGAAGCGAATCAAGCCACGCCAGTTGATGCGCACAGGGAAAGTCTGGGATGAATAAGAGCAAACGTCTGGAAATACTGACCCGACTGCGGGATAACGACCCGCACCCCACAACGGAACTGAATTTCAGCTCCCCGTTCGAATTACTGATAGCCGTACTACTCTCGGCGCAGGCGACCGACGTCAGCGTGAATAAAGCCACGGCAAAGCTCTATCCGGTGGCCAATACGCCGGCAGCCATGCTGGCGCTGGGTGTTGATGGCGTCAAAGCGTATATCAAAACTATCGGGTTATTTAACAGCAAAGCTGAAAATGTGATTAAAACCTGCCGGATTCTGCTTGAGCAGCACAATGGCGAGGTTCCCGAGGACAGGGCGGCGCTGGAAGCCCTTCCCGGCGTGGGACGTAAAACCGCCAACGTGGTACTGAATACCGCGTTCGGCTGGCCGACGATTGCCGTGGATACGCATATTTTTCGCGTTTGCAATCGGACACAATTTGCCCCAGGGAAGAACGTTGAACAGGTGGAGGAAAAGCTGCTAAAGGTCGTTCCCGCCGAATTTAAAGTCGACTGCCACCACTGGCTTATTCTCCACGGCCGCTATACCTGTATTGCGCGCAAACCTCGCTGCGGCTCCTGCCTGATTGAAGATCTGTGCGAGTTTAAAGAAAAAGTCTACGCATAACATTCTGGCAGAACCATTACCCTGCTTGTGGTAATGGTTCTGTTCTTCCCGCCATTCCCTTAGCTTTAACGCCACTATTTCTGCGCTCTACAGGACAATTAACCGTCTATATAACGTTCATCCAGGTTAATCATTTTTTGTGGTGAAAAAATTTCTATACATTTGTGATCCAGATCATCCACGCAACTTAATGTTAAATTATTGTTGTCGCAATGATAAAGAAAGCCAGTATTTCCAATACCAGAGCACCACTTACCAGGACAATACCCCATCATTTTTTAGGATTATGGGCTATATCACTATGTTCAAGGCTTATCAGCAGAATATATCGCCATTATCCGATTCCATTCCGGTCTCGACAGATAAAAATATCACCAATGTGTAAAAGGTGAAATTTAACTCTGTATAACATTTGAATGACTGGCGTATTATAACGCTTAAGATATATGTAACAGAGTATTACAAAACGCTTGCCTGAACGGCCAGGATAGTGAACATTACTTCCCGTTTTCCCTCCAGAATAACTATAAAGGCGGCGGTCTTATCAGATTGCGCCCCGAACACCCCCCGTTAATATGGGATGTAAAAAAAGAGGTATATGTGTCAACTGCAAACAATAAACCAGCAGAAAGCGTGAGTCTGAACGCTTTCAAACAACCGAAATCGTTCTATCTGATCTTCTCGATCGAATTATGGGAGCGTTTTGGTTATTACGGCCTGCAAGGGATCATGGCCGTTTACCTGGTCAAACAGCTGGGTATGTCAGAAGCGGATTCTATTACTCTCTTCTCCTCCTTCAGTGCGCTGGTTTATGGCCTCGTGGCTATCGGCGGCTGGCTGGGCGATAAAGTGCTCGGTACTAAGCGCGTGATTATGCTGGGGACTATCGTCCTCGCTATCGGCTACGCCCTGGTGGCGTATTCCGGACATGACGCGGCTATCGTTTATATGGGTATGGCGACCATCGCCGTCGGTAACGGCCTGTTTAAGGCTAACCCGTCTTCCCTGCTCTCGACCTGCTATGAGAAAGATGACCCGCGTCTTGATGGCGCATTTACGATGTACTACATGTCCATCAACATCGGTTCCTTCTTCTCGATGCTGGCTACCCCGTGGCTGGCGGCGAAATTCGGCTGGAGCATCGCCTTCTCTCTGAGCTTCGTCGGGATGCTGATTACCCTGGTGAACTTCATGTTCTGCAAAAAATGGGTAAAAAACTACGGTTCGAAGCCTGACTTTGCCCCGGTACACTTCGGTAAACTGCTGGCGACCATCGTCGGCGTGGTCGTGCTGGTGGTGATTGCGACCTGGCTGCTGCACAACCAGGGCATTGCCCGCATGGTGCTTGGCGTGGTGGCTCTGGGTATCGTGATTATTTTTGCTAAAGAAGCGATTGCGATGAAAGGTGCTGCGCGTCGTAAGATGATTGTGGCCTTCATTCTGATGGTTCAGGCGATCGTCTTCTTCGTCCTCTACAGCCAGATGCCGACGTCACTGAACTTCTTTGCTATCCGCAACGTTGAGCACGCCATTCTGGGCATTAGCTTCCAGCCTGAACAGTTCCAGGCGCTGAACCCGTTCTGGATTATGATCGGCAGCCCGATTCTGGCCGCTATCTATAACAAGATGGGCGACCGTCTGCCGATGCCGCACAAATTTGCGATTGGCATGGTGCTCTGCTCGCTGGCCTTCCTCGTCCTGCCGCTGGGCGCCAAATTTGCAACCGACGCCGGTATCGTCTCCGTTAACTGGCTGATTCTGAGCTACGCGCTGCAGAGTATCGGTGAGCTGATGATTTCCGGTCTGGGTCTGGCGATGGTGGCACAGCTGGTACCACAGCGCCTGATGGGCTTTATCATGGGCAGCTGGTTCCTGACTACCGCAGGTGCCGCTATCATCGCCGGTAAAGTCGCCAACCTGATGGCGGTACCGGAGAACGTGACCGACCCGCTGCAGTCTCTTGCCGTCTATGGCCATGTCTTCCTGCAGATTGGTATTGCTACCGCAGTTATCGCCGTGCTGATGTTTGCTATCGCGCCGAAACTGAACCGCATGACCCAGGATGACGACTCACTGAGCAAAGCTCGCGATACGGCAACCGCTTAAGCGCTTCGGGAAAACCAATAAATTTAGGCCGCTAACGTTTTGTTAGCGGCTTTTTTTTTACCCCTGGGCTAACATACAGAAAACTGCAGCCACGAGGAGTTACTGATGAAACTGTTCTACAAACCCGGCGCCTGTTCCCTTGCATCACATATCGCCCTGCGCGAAAGCGGACTGGACTTCACCTTACAAGGCGTCGACCTGCAGAAGAAGCGCCTGGAAAACGGGGAGGATTATCTGCGGATCAACCCGAAGGGACAGGTTCCGGCGCTGCTACTTGACGACGAGATCCTGCTTACAGAAGGCGTCGCCATCATGCAATACATTGCCGATCGGGTGCCGGATCGCCAGCTGCTGGCGCCGGTGGGCACCATTGCGCGCTATCAGACACTGGAGTGGCTAAACTACGTCGCGACGGAGCTGCATAAAGGCTTTACGCCGCTATTCCGCCCGGACACGCCGGAAGATTACAAACCGATCGCGCGCGCTCAGCTGGAGAAGAAGCTGCATTACATTGATGAGTCGCTGAAGGAGAAGCAGTGGCTGAGCGGGCATCGTTTCACCATCGCTGATGGCTACCTGTTTACCGTACTGCGCTGGGCGTGGGCCGTGAAGCTGGATATGACCGGTTACAGCAATATCGAGGCCTGGATGAAACACGTGGCCGCTCGTCCATCGGTAGCCGCGGCGCTGGCGGCGGAAGGAGTTTAATCCCCTGACATCCTCTGCCCGGCTGCGAGGCCGGGCAGTTCTTCGGTTACAGCTGCGTGGCGCTGAAGTAGTGCTCCGGCTGGGCAATACGATCCTGGGCGGCCACCACCTGCAGCTCGTACTCCTGCATATTTTTCGTGGCCAGCATAATTTCATACACCGCGGCGGTCACATGTTCCAGCGCATCGCGAAGCCGGGCCCCCTGCAGCAGTTTAACCAGCAGCAGTCCGCTGGTAACATCGCCGACGCCAACCGGCTGACGCAGACCAAAGTCCACCAGCGGGCGACTGATATGCCAGGCTTCATCAGCCGTCACCAGCAGCATTTCGAACCGGTCCATACTCAGCCCGGCGCGGGCAAGATGCTTAACCAGCACAATCTGCGGGCCCTGCGCAATCAGCTCGCGCGCGGCTAAGACGGCTTGCGCAACGTTCGCCACCGGATGACCGCAGAGGATTTCCAGCTCAATCAGGTTGGGGGCAATGATGTCGCTCGCCGGCAGCGCATGGCGGACGTGAAACTCCGCCACGCCGGGTGCGACGATGCAGCCTTTTTCAGGGTGTCCCATCACCGGGTCGCAGAAATATTTCGCCGCCGGATTGGCCGCTTTGACCTGACGCACGATACCGAGAATATGCTCTCCCTGTTCGGCGGAGCCCAGATAGCCACTCAGTACCGCATCACAGCGCTGCAGCTGATTAATATCAGCAATCCCCTGAACGATCTCGGTCAGATGCGCAGGCGGCATCACGCAACCGGTCCATTTCCCGTACTGCGTATGGTTGGAGAACTGAACGGTGTTAAGGGGCCAGACGTTTGCGCCAAGGCGGCGCATCGGAAACTCTGCGGCACTGTTGCCGGCGTGACCAAATACAACGTGGGACTGGATGGCGAGGATGTTCTTCATCTTGGATACCTGACAGCAAAAAATAAGGGGCGTGGTTTCCCACGCCCCTGCCTTTACGCAATTACTTCCAGCAGACCAGACAGTAATTTTTCTTACCGCGACGCAGTAAGGTGTAGCGACCAAACAGACGATCGCCGTCATTAAATACATATTCCGGGTCAGACTGTTTTTCACCGTTGATGGTGACGGCGTTGGAGGCGATTGTCTTACGCGCCTGGCCACGCGATGGCTGCAGCTCAGAATCCACCAGCGCCTGCATCAGGTCGGCGTCTTTTTCCAGTTCAATCATCGGCACGCCATCCTGCGCCAGCTGTTCGAAGTCGGCTTCGCTCAGGTCGCTCAGATTGCCGTTAAACAGGCTTTCGGTAATGCGTTTTGCCGCCACCAGCCCTTCTTCACCATGTACCAGACGAGTGACCTGTTCGGCCAGCACGTACTGCGCGCGCGGGGCCTTACCGCTGTTTTTATCTTCCTCTTCCAGCGCATTGATCTCGGCAATGTCCATAAAGGTGAAGAACTTCAGGAAGCGATAAACGTCAGCATCCGCGGTGTTGATCCAGAACTGGTAGAATTTGTACGGGCTGGTCTTTTTCGGATCCAGCCATACCGCGCCGCCTTCGGTCTTACCAAATTTGGTGCCATCGGCTTTGGTGATCAGCGGAACGGTCAGACCAAACACCTGGTTCTGGTGCAGACGACGGGTCAGGTCGATGCCGGAGGTGATATTGCCCCACTGATCGGAACCGCCAATCTGCAGCGCCACGCCATGCAGCTTGTTCAGACACGCGAAGTCGTAACCCTGCAGCAGGTTATAGGAGAACTCGGTAAATGAGATGCCCTGATCGTCGCGGTTCAGACGCTGCTTAACCGCTTCTTTGTTGATCATCTGGTTTACGGAGAAGTGCTTGCCGATATCACGCAGGAAGGTCAGCACGTTCATGCTGCCAAACCAGTCGTAGTTATTCGCGGCAATGGCCGAGTTGTCACCGCAATCAAAGTCGAGGAACGGCGCGACCTGTTTGCGAATTTTATCGACCCACTCCTGCACGGTATCTTCGGTGTTCAGTTTACGCTCGGCGGCTTTAAAGCTCGGGTCACCAATCAGACCGGTTGCTCCCCCCACCAGCGCCACAGGCTTATGGCCTGCCTGCTGAAAGCGTTTCAGGCATAACAATGGAACAAGATGCCCCAAATGCAAGCTGTCAGCGGTTGGATCGAAGCCGCAATAGAGCGCGATCGGGCCTTGCGCCAGTCGCTCTGCTAACGCTTCCTCGTCCGTCACCTGGGCTACCAGCCCCCGCTCTTGCAATTGTTTAATCAAGTTACTGCTTGCCATCAAATTCTCCATGTATAAACGACTGCACCTTTGCCGGTACACGACTTTTCGCCAGACGCGAAAAAAAACATCTATGCAAAATCATTCAAGCTGCCTCAAGGCGGCAAGTACGGAGACTTACGCAAGCAAACGACCGGAATAAGCCGGCACAGCCAACAAAGACGCAGCTTGAAAAATGAAGTCTATAGAATAAAGCGCCAGCCCATCCAGCACCAGCGCTTAACACAACAAATTTCAGGGATTACGGGGCCAGACGATCGATTTTCCATGCGCTGTTGTCGCGCTGGTATAAAAAACGATCGTGCAGACGGTGTTCACCGCCCTGCCAGAACTCCATCTGCTCAATATTCACGCGGAATCCGCCCCAGAAGCTCGGCAGCGGTACTTCGCCTTGCTGGAATTTCTGTTTCAGCTCCAGGAACTTACTTTCCAGGATGCCGCGGGCTGAGATGCGGGTTGACTGTTGCGAGACCCACGCGCCGATCTGGCTGTCGCGCGGGCGGCTGTGGAAATACTTCACCACTTCCAGCGTTGACAGGCGCTCCGCCTTGCCAGTCACCATCACCTGACGCTCCAGCATGTGCCACGGAAAAAGCAGACTCACGCGAGGATTGTTTTCGATCTGGTGGGCTTTGCGGCTTCCGAGGTTGGTATAAAACACCAGCCCTTTTTCGTCATAGTGCTTGAGCAGAACAATTCGCTGGTAAGGTTGACCGTTTTCGTCAACGGTCGCGACGACCATTGCCGTCGGGTCGGCCAGCCGGGCGTCGCAGGCTTGCCTGAGCCAACGCTCAAATAAAGTCAGCGGTTCAGCGGGAAGATCGCGGCGGCGAAGGCCGCCACGGGTATACTCTCGGCGCAGATGCGCGATTTGCTGCAATTCGTCGTTATCAGACATGGCAATTGAGAAAATAGTCATCGGGTGGCGTCATTGTGCGCCCCCGGGGCGGAAATCTCAACGTTTGGGCGTCTGCAGCTGACAGTTTTCCAGCACAACGCGATCGCGCTTGTAAACGGTGGCGCTGTCGCCTTTCGACCAGAAGACATACACGCCGTCGGTGTAACGCGCCCCTGATGCCGAAAGCCCCTGCGCCAGATTCAACTGCTGGTTGTCATAGATAAAGCTGGCAATCTGACGGGTATTGTTGATGTGCACGGTCAGCGGTTTCTGATCGCACTGATACTCCAGGGTATCCGTCTGCATCCGCTCCACAAACTGGTTATAGTAGCTACAGCCTGCGAGCATAAAGGGTACTACCGCGATAAGGATTTTTTTCATTCGTTTGCCTTCGACTTTCCCGGTCCAGGAGGGCAAATCGCCCCCCGTTAACTTCATCCAGTTTACCGGTTAATAAAAAATAGGTGTTTCAGTTAACTCTGATTCTGCGGTCGGTTTGCGGGGAAGATGGCCCCGAGCACAGTGGCTTCACAAGCGCCGGTGACCGACGGGAGATTACCGGGGAGGCCGGACATCGTCCGCCATGCCAGCCAGGCAAACGCCAGCGCTTCCATATCATCGCCGCTGATGCCAGCCGCATCGGTTGTGGAGACCTCCGTTCCCGGCAGCAGCGCTGCCAGCCGCGCCATCAGCAGCGGATTACGCGCGCCGCCGCCGCACACCAGCAGACGTTCACAGCCGCCGCTCAGCAGCACCTGTTCCGCGATGGTCACCGCCGTCAGTTCTGCCAGCGTCGCCTGCACATCCTGCGGACGCAGCCCCTGGAAACGAGCCAGATGGCGCTCCAGCCAGCCGTAGTTGAAATATTCACGTCCGGTGCTTTTCGGCGCCGGGAGCGCAAACCACGGGTCGCTGAGCATATTTTGTAGCAGCGGTAGCAGCACCTTGCCTTCGCTGGCCCACTGCGCGTCTTTATCGTAGGGTTTGCCACACTGACGCCAGATCCACGCATCCATCAGCATATTACCCGGCCCGGTGTCATAGCCGCGGACCGGCACGCCCGGTGCCAACAGCGACAGGTTGGCAATCCCGCCGATATTGAGCACCATCCGCCGTTCTACGGGATGCGCCAACAGCGCATGGTGGAAAGCAGGAACCAGCGGTGCTCCCTGACCGCCTAGCGCCATATCACGACGCCGAAAATCCCCTACCACCGTCACGCCGGTATGGGCCGCTATCTGGTTGTTATCCCCGATTTGCAGCGTATTCGGCGCTTCGCCAGTGGGTTCATGCCATACCGTTTGCCCATGACAACCGATAGCGACAATATCCGTCGGCTGCACATTCTCCTGACGCATAAGGGCCAGCACGGCATCGGCAAATAAGCGCCCCAGACGCGTATCCAGCTGACCGAGCTGGGATAACGTCAGCGTTTGTCCCTGGCAGATAGCCAGAATATCCTCTTTTATTGCCACCGGAATGGGGTACGACAGACTGGCCTGCTGCGCCACTACGCTTTCGTTGATTGCCGCCAGAACCACATCAATGCCATCAAGGCTGGTTCCGGACATTACGCCGATAAAGTGACCTGATTTCATACGTCTTCCTTCATTCCATGACTCTCGTATACCTCACACTCCATCATAAAGAAGAGGGCAATGCTACGGCGCACTAACGTTTATTAACACTAAAGCGCGAAAGATTGCGCATTACGTAAAGAACTTATGTTTATGTTAAGTTGAAGAGGAACGGATTATTATTTTTTGTATAGTCCATGCCGGAGGTATGCCAGCCGACGATGAAATGCCATATAATTGAACGCATGGACGTTCAACAGAACACTATTCGGTGAAGGAGATTCATAAATGATTTTACGTGTTTTGGCTGTCTCGATGATTGGTTTATCGCTTGCAGGTTGCGTGAGCAGCAGCGGCCTCTCCGGAGACGTTTACTCCGCATCGGAAGCCAAACAGGTGCAAAGCGTCACCTACGGGACCATTGTTCATACCCGTGCAGTTCAGATCCAGAGCGGTGATGACAGCAATGCTATCGGTGCTATCGGTGGTGCGGTACTGGGGGGGTTCCTCGGTAATACCATCGGCGGCGGTACTGGCCGCTCTCTGGCAACCGCAGCAGGTGCAGTCGCCGGCGGCGTAGCCGGCCAGGGCGTACAGGGCGCAATGAACAAAACTCAGGGCGTTGAGCTGGAAATCCGTAAGGATGACGGCAATACCATCCTGGTCGTGCAGAAACAGGGTACCACGCCGTTCTCTGTCGGTCAGCGCGTGGCGATTGCCGGCAGCGGCAGCCAGGTTACCGTTTCCCCACGTTAAGTTTGAACCTCTCAGTGCGGTCTTTATGGCCGCCCTGCTTTTCCCTGTTGTTAATATCAAAACCTTGTCCGCCAGCATCTGAAAACTGCAACTCAGCAGCGCCGTGGTTAACGATAAAAATAGCGTACTCAGGCAACCTCATCTTCCCGCTCACCGTTAACGAATAACGGCTTCGTCATATTGTCCTGTCACACCTATTGCGCTGCCCTAAAAGATGGAAATTATTGTCAACGGCAATGCGTATTATTCTTCCGTCCGGCGTGCAGAAATTCAGCGCTGTTTTGATGGAGGAGATACGTTGATTCCGGGCCTTATTATGAAGACTGACGGTGGCAGAAGGGTTCCGTCTGGCGATAAACCAGCCGATGCCGCCCTGTATCAGGCGAGGAACGGCGAGGTTATCAGGTGGCTAACTGATGCAGCGCATAACCGGAGATAAAAAAAAGGGCCTTGAATGCTCAGGGCCCTGAATAAATTAATCTTTTGCCTGAAGATCGAGGATATTTTGTTCCAGTTTACGGATTAAATTGAGCAGCGTAGCGACCTCTTCTGCCGACACACCAGACAGAATCTCATCTCGCGTCTTGCCGATCACTTCTTCCATTTCGTTGATCAGCGGCTCGGCTTTTTCCGTTAACCTGATTCGTTTCGCGCGCCGGTCGTTTGCACAAGTCTGGCGAGAAATAAGCCCTTTCTCTTCCAGCTGATCCAGCGTACGCACCAGTGAGGGTTGCTCGATACCAATAGCTTTCGCCAGTTGAATCTGCGACTGCTCAGGAGGCAGCTGATGAATATTGTGCAACGTGACCCAATGGGTCTGCGTTAACTCCAGAGGTTTCAGGCGATGGTCGATCAGCGCGCGCCAGACGCGCACTAAACGTGCCAGATCAGAACCCAGTGGCGATTCCAATTTCATCTCCTTATAATTAGCTTGCTAAGTTATTATACTGATTTTAGAATAGTGTGCAGCATTTGAATAATCAAAACAAATGAATTACCTGATACACCAAATTCAAAACAATGATTTACAATGTGTAATAGTAGCATGCTCTGAACATTCTCCCTGCAATGGCAAAGGATTTTTGCTTGTGAAACTGAGTCTTAACACTTCCGGATTGGCGCTCCAGGACCTGGTATTCGGTGCGTCAATTTACTTTCCCCCCTTGTTTAAAGCCGTATTGCTGGGATTTTTTATCTGGCTGGTTATTCACCGCCAGCTGCGAGACTGGATGTATGCCGGCGATATCTGGCATCCCTTGCTGATGGATCTGTCCCTGTTTGCACTCTCTGTGTGTCTGGCTCTGGTTTTACTGACTGCCTGGTAATGTTCACGACATGAAAAAACTCAAATACCTCTCGACCTTATTGGTCGCCGCACTCGCCATCATTGCCGCCTGGCTGGTCTGGAACTATTACACGCAATCGCCGTGGACCCGGGATGGCAAAGTCCGCGCCGAACAGGTCAGCATTACGCCGCAGGTCTCTGGCAGCATCCTCCAGCTGAACGTGCGCGATAACCAGCTGGTCAAAGCCGGCGACGTTCTGTTCAGGATCGATGACACCCCCTATCGTATTGCCGCTCTCAACGCCGAAGCGCAGCTCGCGAAAGCGCAAGCGGAAATGGCTAAAGCCAAAGCGGAGCAAACGAAAGCGGCCAGTGATGCCCGTCGTCGTCGTCATCTTTCGCAAGAGGCCATCTCCGCCGAAGATCTGGAAAGCGCCAATACCACGCTGGACACCGCCACCACCAACCTTGAGGCCGCCAAAGCGGTGGTCGGCGTGGCGCAGGCCAGTCTGGAGCACGCGCAATGGCAGCTTGGCCAGACGGCCGTGAAATCGCCGGTAGATGGCTGGGTGACAAACTTAACGACCCGCGTGGGCGACTACGCCTCGGCAGGCCACCCGGTTTTCGCCCTTGTCGATAGCAATTCGTTTTATGTCATTGGTTATTTTGAAGAAACTAAGCTGCGCCATATTCGCTCTGGCGATAATGCGCAGATAGTGTTGTACAGCAGTAAACAAACGTTACAGGGTCACGTATCCAGTATCGGTCGCGCCATCGTCGACCAAAGCGTCGAAGGCGGGAACAGCCTGGTTGCCAATATTAAACCGAATATCCCGTGGGTTCGTCTGGCCCAGCGCGTACCGGTGCGCATCGAACTCAACAGTTTGCCTGCGGATACGACGCTGGTTTCCGGGACCACCTGCACCGTCTCAATTGGCGAACCCTGATGAAACTGCAGGTCCCGTCATGGCGTGCTCTTCCCTGGGTTAAAGCCAGCCGTCCGCAATGGCGCTATGCCCTGCGTAACGGCATTGCGATGTGTCTCGCGCTGAGTATTGCCTACTGGCTGGATCTTGATGAGCCTTACTGGGCGATGACCTCTGCCGCCGTCGTCAGCTTCCCGACGGTGGGTGGCGTGATCAGTAAGAGCTTCGGGCGTATTGCCGGAAGCCTGCTCGGCGCCTGCGCCGCGCTACTGCTCGCCGGACATACGCTAAACGACCCCTGGCTATTTTTATTCAGCATTTCGGCGTGGATTGCGCTCTGCACCTGGGCCTGCGCGATGTATACCAACAACGTAGCCTACGCCTTCCAGCTCGCCGGCTATACCTGCGCCATTATCGCCTTTCCGGTTATCAACATTACCGACGCCAACGAGCTGTGGACTATCGCGCAGTCGCGAGTGTGCGAGGTTATCGTCGGTATCCTGTGCGGCGGGCTGATGATGATGATCATGCCCAGTACCTCGGATGGCACTGCGCTGCTGACGGCATTGAAAAATATGCATGCTCGTCTGCTTGAGCACGCCAGTCTGCTGTGGGTGCCGGAAACCACCGATGCCATTCGTACCGCCCACGAAAGCGTGATCGGGCAAATCCTGACCATGAACCTGCTGCGAATTCAGGCCTTCTGGAGTCATTACCGTTTTCGCCGTCAGAATCCGCTGCTGAACTATTTACTCCACCAGCAGCTGCGGCTGACCAGCGTAATCTCCAGCCTGCGCCGGATGTTAGTGAACTGGCCGGCCGCGCCGGCGCAGACCCGCGAAGTGCTGGAAACGCTGCTTACCGCGCTGGCTAATCCACGGGCCGATTTTTACGCTGTCGCACGGATAATCGCCCCGCTGGCGCCTCCCGCCGATGCCGACTATCGCCATCTCGCGTTCTGGAAGCGCCTGCGCTATTTCTGCCGCCTGTATCTGGACAGCAGTCGCTGGCTCCGCCGCGTGGAAAACGCCTCGGTAATCGCCGAATTTAATGTTCCTTCCGCCCCGGCGTTAGCGCGTCATACCGATCAGGCCGAAGCGTTGTGGAACGGTATCAGAACCTTCTGTGCGCTGGTTGCGGTGGGTGCCTGGGGTATCAGCACCCAATGGCAGTCCTGCGCCGCCGCGCTCACCCTGGCGGCGATTTGCTGCGTGCTTTATTCAGTCTCACCTTCGCCGTTCAAATCGCTGAGCCTGCTGATGCGTACGCTGATATTGCTGTCGCTATTCAGCTTCGGGGTGAAGTTCGGTCTGATGGTGCAGATAACCGACCTGTGGCAGTTCCTGCTGTTCCTTTTCCCGCTGCTCACCACCATGCAACTGCTCAAACTGCAGATGCCAAAGCTGGCGGGTCTCTGGGGACAATTGATTGTGTTCATGGGGTCGTTTATTTCGGTGACCAACCCGCCGGTCTACGACTTTGCCTCGTTTCTCAACGACAATCTTGGAAAAATCATTGGCGTTGGCTTTGCCTGGCTTGCTTTTGCGGTGATCAGTCCCGGTTCCGATGCGCGCAAGAGCCGCCGGCACATAAAGGCGTTACGCCGTCACTTTGTCGACCAGCTGAGCCGCCGCCCTCAGCATAGCGAGCACGAGTTTGAATCGCTGGTCTACCATCACATCAGTCAGTTAAGTAACAGCCAGGATGCTCTCGCGCGCCGCTGGCTGCTGCGCTGGGGCGTGGTGCTGCTTAACTGTTCGCACGTGGTCTGGCAGCTTCGCGAGTGGGAAACCCGCTCTGACCCGCTCTCGCAGGTGCGGGATTTATGCATCAGTCTGCTCCGGGATGTCATGAGCGAGCGCGGCGTCCAGCAGCGTCCTCTGGCCTCAACCTTGCAGGAGCTACAGCGAATTTGCGATACCCTGAACCACCATCACCAGCCAGCGGCAAAAGAGCTGGCCGCCGTGATCTGGCGGCTGTATTGCGCCCTGTCTCAACTTGAGCAGGCACCTGAGGTCGGGACGATAACCGAAAGAGCTACTTAATCACCCCGCAGGCAAAACGTTCGCCGCCTCCGCCAAGGGGCTGCGGACTGTCGGACATATTGTCGCCACCAATGTGGACCATCAGGGCTTTTCCCCGTACCTCATCCAGCGTTTTAAGCCGCGGCGCCACCACCGGCCGGGTGGCTTTCCCGTCGCTGTTGACTACCAGTACCGGCAGGTCGCCCAGATGCCCGCGCCCCTCGGACCCCTCATGTTTCCCGGTCTGTTGCGGGTCGTAATGTCCGCCGGCGGCACCGGCAGCGACGGCCTTACCCTCTTTTATCGCCGGCTGGCAGCTACCGTTAGCATGAATGTGAAAACCATGTCGACCCGGCGGTAGCGCTTTGAGATCTGGGGTAAATTCCAGCCCCTTTGCGGTCTCGCTGATTTTAACGCTGCCAATGGCCTGGCCCACGCTTTGGCGGGTAACAAGATTGAGATCCACGTTTTCGCTGGCCGCCTGCGCGCCCGCTGAGATCGCTAAAGTCAATATGGCGAGGATACATCGTTGCATAACACCTCCAGAATGGCTCTGTCCCTGATAAGGGTAAACCAGAGACGGCCATTGCGGAGGCGGTGGGAGGATTATGGTACGTCGTAGCCCAACGCGGCTTTGCGGATGCGGAACCACTGCTGACGAGACATATTTAGTTTTTCGGCCACCACGGCAGAGCGCACACGCTCAATTTTACCGGAGCCGATAATCGGCAACGGCTGCGACGGCAGACGCAGGATCCACGCATAAACCACCTGCTCAATGCTCTCAGCATTCAGCTCCTGAGCCACTTGCGCCAGCTCATCACGCAGCGGCTGGAAGCTTTCATCATTAAACAAGCGCCCGCCGCCGAGACAAGACCAGGCCATTGGCCGGATACGCAGCTGCTGCAGCTGATCCAGCGTACCATCCAGCAGCAGCGGCTGGTGTACCGGGGAGATTTCAACCTGGTTGGTGGCCAGCGTAAACGGCAGACGCGATTGCAGCAGCGTAAACTGCGCCGGCGTAAAGTTGGAGACGCCAAAGTGGCGAACTTTGCCGCTGTGATGCAGTGCGAGAAAGGCCTCCGCCACCTCATCCGCATTCATTAACGGATCCGGGCGGTGAATCAGCAGCAAATCAAGATGGTCGGTCGCCAGATTGCGCAAGGACTGCTCGGCACTTAAGACGATATGATCGCGGTCGGTGATATAGTGACCGATGGTGTTTTCGGCGCGGGCTTTAGTGGCAATCCCACACTTGCTGACGATTTCCATGCGGCTACGCAGATGCGGAGCCTGCTTCAGCGCCTCGCCAAAGGCCGCTTCGCACTGATAATCACCGTAAATATCTGCGTGATCAACCGTAGTCACGCCCAGATCCAGGTGCTGCTCAATAAAGCTGACCCGCTCGTTCACGGACATATTCCAGTCCATCAAACGCCAGTAGCCCATCACAAAACGCGAGAATTCCGGCCCCTGTGGGGCCATAGCAATACGCTGAACCATAACAACGTCCTCAACAAAAAAGTGTGTTGAGTATACGCAATTTTGCCATTAAAACAGTGAAGGCTGCTGTGGTTCTTCCTCGGCCTGCGGTTTATTCGCGCGTAATTTGCGCAACAGACGCTGCCGGCACAGGCGCAGCACGTCTTGCTTCTGGACATCACTCATTGTTTGCCAGTGAAAACGCTCTTCGCGACTACGAAAGCAACCGCGACAAAATCCACGTTCGTCCGACTGACAAATTCCCCGGCATGGACTCTGTACCGGGAAAAACTCCAGCTGCTCTGCCACTCCACGCCTCCGGCGACTTCTCTGTGTCTTTTATTGAAGACGTTTCAACTCTGCTTCGCAACTTTTGTTGTTCAGCCTCTGCCCCAGGCGACATTTTTTTGCTTGCATTAGACCAATCGGTCTATTACAGTGAGCGCCATGAACAAACATTGTGAATACGATACCCGCGAACATATTCTGCTGACCGGTGAACAGCTGTGCATGCACCGCGGTTTTACCGGAATGGGCCTGAGCGAGCTGCTGAAAATAGCGGAAGTGCCGAAAGGCTCTTTCTACCACTATTTTCGCTCTAAAGAAGCTTACGGCGTCGCGCTGCTTGAATATCACTATGCTGGCTATATCCGCCGCCTGGTTGACCATTTTGCTCACGGCGAAGGAACCTATCGCGACCGCCTGCTGGCTTATTACCAGCACACCCTGACGCAGTTTTGCCAGCAGGGTATTATCAGCGGTTGCCTGACGGTCAAGCTCTCCGCTGAAGTGTGCGATTTGTCTGAATCCATGCGTGAAGAGATGAACAAAGGCGCCAGCCAGATTATTACTTTACTGGGCGAAGCGCTGGAAAAGGGTCGCCAGGAAGGGAGCCTGACATTTGACGGCGATGCCTTTACCCTCTCCCAGGTGCTTTACTCCCTGTGGCTGGGAGCCAATTTGCAGGCCAAGATTACCCGCAGCGCAATGCCGCTGGAAAGCGCCCTTGCCCATGCCAAACAGATTATTGCAGCGCCTGGCGTTTAACAGGCGTTTTTATTTAACGAATTACAAGACGACCGGTCTACTCAGGAGTCATTATGTCCGAATCAAAACTGTTTTCTCCACTGAAAGTCGGTGCAATAACTGTACCTAACCGCGTATTTATGGCTCCGCTGACGCGTCTGCGCAGTATCGAACCCGGCGATATCCCGACGCCGTTAATGGCAGAGTACTATCGTCAACGTGCCAGCTCCGGACTGATCATCTCCGAAGCCACGCAGATTTCCGCCCAGGCGAAAGGCTACGCCGGCGCGCCTGGTCTGCACAGCCCGGAACAGATCGCGGCATGGCAGAAAATTACCGCCGGGGTTCACGCTGAACATGGCCGTATCGCCGTGCAGCTGTGGCATACCGGTCGTATTTCCCACAACTCCCTGCAGCCCGGCGGCGAAGCGCCGGTTGCGCCTTCTGCTATCAGCGCGGGCACCCGAACCTCCCTGCGCGATGAGCATGGCCACGCTATTCGCGTCGACACCTCCATGCCGCGTGCGCTGGAGCTCGATGAAATCCCGGGGATCGTCGATGATTTCCGCCAGGCGGTCGGCAATGCCCGCGATGCCGGCTTTGACCTTGTAGAGCTGCACTCTGCGCATGGCTACCTGCTACATCAGTTCCTGTCTCCTTCTTCCAACCACCGTACCGATCAATACGGCGGCAGCGTTGAAAACCGCGCGCGTCTGGTACTGGAAGTTGTCGATGCCGTCAGCAAAGAGTGGAGCGCCGATCGTATCGGGATCCGCGTGTCGCCAATTGGCAGTTTCCAGAATGTCGATAATGGCCCGAACGAAGAAGCCGATGCGCTGTATCTGATTGAAGAACTCGCCAAACGCGGCATTGCCTATCTGCACATGTCCGAGCCGGACTGGGCCGGCGGCCAGCCGTACAGCGACGCATTCCGCCAAAAAGTGCGCGATCGCTTCCCGGGGGCGATTATCGGCGCCGGCGCCTATACGGTAGAAAAAGCCAACGATCTGATCGGCAAAGGCTTAATTGATGCGGTCGCCTTCGGTCGTGACTATATTGCCAACCCCGATCTGGTCGCACGTCTGCAGCACAAGGCCGCGCTGAACCCGCAGCGCCCTGAAAGCTTCTACGGCGGCGGTGCGGAAGGCTATACCGACTACCCGACGTTATAATCCAGCCGGGTATGGCGACGTTTAGCCGCTATACTCGTATTCTGTCGCATCTGACTGCACGTCCTGGACGCACTCACGCCGTCCGCGGATGCGATAAGAAAGATCGGCGTAAGGGCCGCCTGAAATGGCGGCCTTTTTACGATATAGTGCTCAGGGGTATGAAACGCCTTGTCCGTTTTGTTACGCTATTCAGACAATTGCACATACGGTCTCTGCTAAGGGGCTGTAAACAAGGAGTATAAAAACTATGCGCTTACTTCACACCATGCTGCGCGTTGGCGACCTGCAACGTTCTATCGAGTTTTACACCAACGTGCTGGGCATGAAGCTGCTGCGCACCAGCGAAAATACCGAGTACAAATACTCGCTGGCCTTCGTCGGCTACGGCGAGGAGAGCGATACGGCGGTTATCGAGCTGACTTACAACTGGGGCGTTGACAAATACGACCTCGGCAGCGCTTACGGTCATATCGCGCTGAGCGTGGATAACGCCGCCGAAGCCTGCGAGCGTATTCGCCAGAACGGCGGCAACGTCACCCGCGAAGCCGGTCCGGTGAAAGGCGGCACCACGGTGATCGCTTTCGTTGAAGATCCGGACGGTTACAAAATCGAGCTGATTGAAGAGAAAGATGCCGGCAAAGGTCTTGGCAACTAACCTGCTCCGGGCGCTTATCGGCGCCCGCTGTTTTTCCCCTTCCTGCTGCAAGGCGCGGCAAAATTTGCCATAATGCGCGCTACTTTTTTCCAGTTAAGAGAATCAGATGTCCGAGAACGTTCAACTTAATGGTCTGTGCGACCGTTTTCGTGGTTTCTACCCCGTGGTAATTGATGTAGAAACCGCCGGGTTTAATGCTAAAACCGACGCCCTGCTTGAGATCGCCGCCATTACGTTGAAAATGGATGAGCAAGGCTGGTTAATGCCGGACGAGACATTGCATTTTCATGTTGAACCTTTCGAAGGCGCCAATCTGCAGCCTGAAGCGCTGGCCTTTAACGGCATCAATCCGAACGACCCCGAGCGCGGCGCGGTGCGCGAATACGACGCCCTGCACGCCATTTTTAAAATGGTCCGCAAGGGCATTAAGGAGCACGATTGTAATCGTGCCATCATGGTGGCGCACAACGCGACCTTCGATCTCACCTTTACGATGGCCGCCGCCGAACGCGCCGGACTCAAACGTAATCCGTTTCACCCGTTCGTGACGTTTGATACCGCGGCGCTGAGTGGACTGGCCCTCGGTCAGACGGTGCTGTCCAAAGCCTGCCTGGCCGCCGGTATGGCGTTTGATGGCACCAAGGCGCACTCTGCGCTGTACGATACCGAGCAGACGGCGCAGCTGTTTTGCGAAATCGTCAACCGCTGGAAACGTCTTGGCGGCTGGCCGTTACCGCTTGCCGGACAAGAGTAAGAGACAAAAAAAAGCGACTTCACAGGAAGTCGCTTTTTTACTGGCAGCAGACTTATTCAGCTTTCGGCTCGTCGGTCTTGTACTTTGCCGCCGTTTCTTTGATCAGCTGCTGCAGTTCGCCGCGCTGATACATTTCAATCACGATGTCGCAACCGCCAACCAGCTCGCCATCAACCCACAGCTGCGGGAAGGTCGGCCAGTTCGCATATTTCGGCAGTTCCGCGCGGATATCCGGGTTCTGCAGGATGTCAACGTAGGCAAAACGCTCGCCGCATGCAGACAGCGCCTGCACAGCCTGAGCGGAAAAACCGCAGCTTGGCAGTTTCGGAGACCCTTTCATGTACAGCAGGATCGGGTTTTCAGCGATTTGACGTTGGATTTTTTCTACAGTCGTGCTCATTGTCATGCTTCCTTAACTTCTATACGGCAGTAATTTGTCATTGTAGCGTCCTGAACGCAGGACAGATAATAACATTTTTTTCACTCATTATATTTTATCTTCTGTGGTCAGAAGTTGCCTTAAAAATATCATTTTGGCCACCGAAAAGCGGTATCGCTGTACATTTCGCGTACAAGGTGGTTAATGTCTGAGATAATTTTTTGCAATTGTTAATCAAACGACACTTTAGATACAAAAGAGTATTAACTTTCCGGGTTTTTATGCTTTAGAATCGTTGGGTTTTGTCATTCACCGTCAGGTATGGGTACATATCTGTCATTAATCAGGGGATTGCTCAGTGGCGCGGCTAAACAAAATCGCGATTTCGCTCTGTGCATTACTGTTTACATCTATCTCATTTACACCACTGGCGCATGCTTCAGGGCATACGCACACCTCCGCCACGCCAAAAGCGCACGCGGCGAAAGACACAACAGAACGTAAGAAAAAAGCCACCGCTCAGAAAACGAAGTCCACAACCAAAACCGCCAGCAAGAAAGCCTCAACGGCCACCCGCACCAGACACCCCACTCGCACCACCGCATCCAGCCAGACGGCGCTGAACCGTCAGGCCGCCGGCAGCAAAAAATGCGTTTTGCGTAAAGGGTATAAAAAGCAGTGTGCGAAAACGATCGCGCCGGCCGCCGAACCGGCTCCGGTCATGGCCAGCATGCAGAGCAAATGCGTCGTCCGTAAAGGCTATAAAAAACGTTGTAAAACAATCGCGGAAGAACCGCCGCTGACGCTGGCGGATGCGCACAAAGCCCGCGTGCAGAAAGCGCAAAGCACCGCGATGTCGAAGTTAATGGATCAGATTGGCAAACCGTATCGCTGGGGCGGAACCTCGCCGCGTACTGGTTTTGACTGCAGTGGGCTGGTCTACTACGCCTATAAGGATCTGGTAAAAATCCGCATTCCGCGCACCGCCAATGAGATGTATCACCTGCGCGATGCCCGTCCGGTCGATCGCGGCGAGCTGCAGAGCGGCGATCTGGTCTTCTTCCGCACCCGTGGGCGCGGCACCGCCGATCACGTCGGCGTTTACGTTGGCAACGGCAAGTTTATTCAGTCGCCGCGTACCGGCCGCGATATTCAGATCACCTCATTAAGCGAAGATTACTGGATTCGCCACTATGTCGGCGCACGCCGGGTGATGACCCCCAAAACCATTCGCTGAACCTGACCTGCCGCACCTGCGGCAGGTCAATTCCCCGGCTATAACGCCATGCTCATCTCATGCCAGGACATCCCGCCATGATCCGAGGCCGAAGGCCGCTCGTAGCGAAAACCAAACCGCTCATACAGGGCCACGTGTCGGTCTTTGCACATCAGGTGAATGGCGCTCTTCTGCGCCTGTGCCATCTGCCGGATAAATCGCTCCATCAGGGCGGTCGAATACCCTTTTCCCTGGTGTTCAGGCGCAATGACTACAGACATAATCACTACATTCGGCGCGCGGGGATCGTGCCCGACCAGCTCCTTGAAGGCTTCATCCGACATAACGACTTCCCACGCGCACCCTGAGTTAATAAAGCCAATAACCTCTCCTTGCCGTTCCATGCAAAGAAATCCTTCCGGGTACTGCTGGATTCGGGTGGCAATCTTTTCACGGGTAGCCGCCTCATCCCCTTCATACGCGCTCGTTTCAATTTCAAAACAGCGTTCGACGTCGGCCAGGGACGCCTGGCGATAGACTATGTTAGACAAAACAGACCTCTGCAAAATGGATTTTTCAGTAATCACTTTATATTTCAACAGCAACAGCGATCAACCGGCTCTGCTGAAATGCGCTGCCTTGCGCTCCGGCGAAGGCTTAACCAGGTACATTTGTTAAATATACCCTTTATCATTGCAAGGCTTTTAACTCCCTTCTGCAAGTGTTAGCATTCCGATCACAATAAAAACCTGTTGCACTCGCCCCGGCGAGGGACAGTACATGCTGTTGTGGATGGTCAAACATCCTTTGAATGTGAGCTAGAAAACAAGAAGTTATAAGGAGAGTAACAATGTCGTTTGAATTACCTGCATTACCGTATGCAAAAGACGCCCTGGCGCCGCACATTTCCGCAGAAACCCTGGAATACCACTACGGCAAACATCACCAGGCCTATGTCACCAACCTCAACAACCTGATCAAAGGCACCGCGTTTGAAGGTCAATCTTTAGAAGCGATCGTCCGCTCTTCTGAAGGCGGCATCTTTAACAATGCGGCCCAGGTCTGGAACCATACTTTCTACTGGAACTGCCTCGCGCCGAATGCGGGCGGCGAGCCGGAAGGTGAGCTGGCAGCCGCCATCAATCAATCCTTCGGCAGCTTCGCAGAGTTCAAAGCGAAGTTTACCGACGCGGCAGCGAAGAACTTTGGTGCAGGCTGGACATGGCTGGTTAAAAATAGCGATGGCAGCCTGAGCATTGTCTCCACCAGCAACGCTGGCACGCCGCTGACCGGCGACGCCAAACCGCTGCTGACCGTGGATGTCTGGGAACATGCCTATTACATCGACTACCGCAACGCCCGTCCTGACTATCTGGCGCACTTCTGGGCGCTGGTAAACTGGAAGTTTGTGGCGGCCAACCTGGCGGCCTAAAACGCTAACGCAGAAGGGGAAACCCTTCTGCGAATACACCGACTACTGTCCGACCAACGCCTCTTCCGGCTGCGAACGCCCGCCGAACAGCACCAGCAGCAGCGCCACACCGGCAATTATCGCCCCCATCACCGGCACAAAGGCATAGCCCAGTCCGCCGGAAATCACCGCGCCACCGGCTGCCGCACCGAGCGCATTGCCAAGGTTAAAGGCCCCGATATTGACCGACGAAGAGAGCCCCGGCGCTTCATGAGCCACCCGCATCACCCGCATTTGCAGCGGTGGAACCACGGCGAAGGTCGCCGCCCCCCAGACCACCATACTGATTGCAGCCCCCAGCTGTGTCTGCGCCAGCAGCGGAATCGCCAGCATGATGACCATCAGCAGCAGCAGAAACCCCTTCAGCGTCCCGGAGACGGAACGGTCGGCGAATTTACCGCCGAGGTAGTTACCCAGCGAAAAGCCGACGCCAATCAACACCAGCATGGCGGTGACGAACAGCGGCGAGGCGTGCGTAATGGTGTGCAGCACCGGTGAAATATAGGTATAGAGGGTAAACATCGCGCCGGCCCCCAGCACGGTGGTCAGCAATGCGGAGAGCACCTGCGGACGAACCAGCACGGAGAGCTCCTGCTTTACGTTCGGACGCTCGCCAGCGCTGCCTTTGGGCAACGAAAACCACAGGCTGACCATCGCCACCAGCCCCAGACCTGCCGTCGCGAGGAACGACATCCGCCAGCCGATGGTCTCGCCAAGCCATGTCGCCGCCGGAACGCCGCCAATGTTAGCGATGGTTAACCCCATGAACATGGTCGCCACCGCACTGGCCTGTTTGTGTTTTGGCACCACGCTCGCCGCCACCACCGAACCGAGGCCGAAGAAAGCGCCGTGGTTAAGGCTGGTGATAATGCGCGAAATCAGCAGCGTGGTGTAATCCGGCGCCATTGAGGAGAGGACGTTACCCAGCGTAAAGATCGCCATCAGAAAAATCAGCGCATTTCTGCGCGCGCGATGAGAGAGCAGCAAAGTCATCAGCGGCGCCCCGACCATCACGCCGATCGCATAAGCGCTGATCAGCATTCCCGCCGCCGGAATTGACACGTCGACGCCTTTGGCAATTACCGGCAGCAGCCCCATCGGGGAAAACTCCGTGGTGCCAATACCAAACGCGCCTATCGCCAGCGCTAACAAGGGAAAGTTGATTTTCATTCAATGACTCCAGCAGACCGCCATCGGCGACGGTATCTCATCAGAAGTCAAAAGCATGACATCAATCACAAAAAAACAAAAGTAAACGAAATGGCAAAAGATTTTTGCGAAATTGATAATAATGGCGGGATGTCGGGGGAAAGAGGCCTCTCCCCCTGATAAATCAGTGCAGCACCGCTGTCAGGCCGGCGGCCACGATGAGACCCAGGACAATAATCGTTGTCGTCAGCGAAAACTTTAAATCTGTATCCATCAATTTTTCCCCCCAGTTATCCCCACATGAAAAGTGAGCTTGCTCATTTTTGCACAATATAGCGCAAAAATCTTCCATGTTTTAGGGTGATGCACATTTTTGCTCTTCCCCTTTGCCGCAAGATCGGACAAAATCCCACGCTAATTTGAAAGCGTATCGGCCATTGACCCCTTCCTGTCGTTCTGTGTCGTTTTCCCGACGTGATGCAATGTTGAAAATTGTATTCAGGGTGTGTATAGGCAAACGTTTACGTATCGATAATCAGACGATCAGGTCAAGGTCTGGAGTGAGAAGTAATGGCAACAATTAAAGATGTAGCGAAGCGCGCAAACGTTTCCACTACAACAGTGTCACATGTAATTAACAAAACCCGTTTCGTGGCGGAAGAAACCCGCAACGCCGTGTGGGCGGCGATCAAAGAGCTGCACTACTCCCCCAGTGCCGTTGCTCGCAGCCTGAAGGTTAATCACACCAAATCGATTGGCCTGCTGGCCACCAGCAGCGAAGCGGCCTATTTCGCTGAGATTATTGAAGCCGTAGAAAAGAGCTGTTTCCAGAAAGGCTATACCCTGATTCTGGGCAATGCGTGGAACGATCTCGAAAAACAGCAGGCCTACCTGTCGATGATGGCGCAAAAGCGCGTCGACGGCCTGCTGGTTATGTGTTCTGAATATCCGGAATCGGTGCTCAGCATGCTGGAAGAGTACCGCCATATTCCGATGGTGGTAATGGACTGGGGTGAATCCAAAGCCGACTTCACCGATTCGGTCATCGATAACGCCTTCGAAGGCGGCTATATGGCCGGTCGCTATCTGGTGGAACGCGGCCACCGTGAAATCGGCGTGATCCCGGGTCCGCTGGAGCGTAATACCGGCGCCGGCCGCCTGGCGGGCTTTATGAAAGCCATGGAAGAAGCGCAGATCGCCGTTCCGGAAAGCTGGATTGTTCAGGGCGACTTCGAGCCTGAATCCGGCTACCGCGCCATGCAGCAGATCCTCAGCCAGCAGCATCGCCCGACGGCGGTCTTCTGCGGCGGCGACATCATGGCGATGGGCGCAATCTGTGCTGCGGATGAGATGGGACTGCGCGTGCCGCAGGACATTTCGCTGATCGGGTATGATAACGTGCGTAACGCCCGCTATTTCAGCCCGGCGCTGACCACCATCCACCAGCCGAAAGATTCGCTGGGGGAAGCGGCCTTCAATATGCTGATGGATCGTATCGTCAACAAGCGTGAAGAGTCGCAATCTATTGAGGTTCACCCGCGGCTGGTAGAGCGTCGCTCCGTCGTAGACGGCCCGTTCGTCGATTATCGTCGCTGATCGCCCGTGCGGCGCCGGTTACTCCGGCGCCCGCAGCCACTCCCGGTTCAACGTTTCGCTGTCCCCCAGATAATCCAGCAGCCACGACAGCGCCGGTGACGTGTCGCTCTGCTGCCAGGTCAGGCAGCACGCGGCGTCCGGGAACGGGTTTTCCAGCGCCAGCGCGGTCCATTCACCGCGGTCAATCCAGGGGCGAGCAAAATGGCTCGGCACCATCCCTACGCACAATCCCGCCGAGAGGCAGGTAGCTGATGATTCCCAGTCCGGCACCACTACCCTTTTCTGGTTGTCCAGTAGCCAGGTCGTGCGTTTCGGTAACGAACGGGAAGTGTCCTCCCGGACCAGCGACGGCCAGTTGCGCAACACATCATCGCTCAGTGGCCCGTTCATCTGCGCCAGCGGGTGATGGCTGGCCACTACGCAATGCCAGCTCAGCATTCCCATATCGCGAAAGGCGTAGCGCCCCCCGACCGGAATCGAACGCGTTGCCCCGATAGCCAGTTCCACGCGCCCGTCGGCCAGCGCGTCCCAGACGCCGTTGAAGACCTCCTGAAAAACAATCAGCTCGACATCGGGAAAGTGACGATAAAAATCGACAATCATCTGACGCATACGGGCCGGTTTAACAATGTCGTCTACGGCTATCGACAGCTGGCCGCGCCAGCCGTTGGCTATCTGCTGACACTGCTGGCGAGTGATCTGCATTTTTTTGATAACAGATCGTCCTTCCTGTAAAAACCAGAGCCCGGCGGGGGTCAATTCGACATCGCGATGGCGGCGTTCAAAAAGCGGTACTGCCAGCCACTCCTCCAGCTGACGTACGGTATAACTGACCGCCGAAGGTACGCGGTGCAGCTCCTGAGCCGCTGCGCTAAAGCTGCCGTTGCGGGCGACAGCATCAACAACTTCGAGTGAGTATTCGGACCACATATTCTGCCTGCAAAAATTTTGAATGCATGTAGCAAATATTAGCGTTTCACAAGCCAGAATGCACTCCCTACACTCTGCGGCATCATACCTGCACCTATAAGAGAATGTTATGCAACAACCCGGGAAAGGATTTTTAGTGTGGCTGGCGGGACTCAGCGTGCTGGGTTTCCTCGCCACCGACATGTATCTGCCGGCCTTTTCGGCCATCCAGCAAGATCTCAATACGTCTGCGGCGTCGGTCAGCGCCAGTCTGAGCCTGTTCCTCGCCGGCTTCGCCATCGGACAGCTGTTCTGGGGCCCGCTCTCGGACCGCTACGGACGTAAACCGATTCTGCTGACCGGGCTGGCGATCTTCGCTATCAGCTGTCTGGGAATGCTGTGGGTGCGGGATGCCACCCTGATGCTGGTGCTGCGCTTTATTCAGGCGATCGGCGTCTGCGCGGCGGCGGTGACCTGGCAGGCGATGGTCACGGATTATTATCCAGCCCAGCGCACTAACCGTATTTTCGCCACCATCATGCCGCTGGTGGGTCTATCGCCGGCTCTGGCGCCGTTGCTCGGCAGCTGGCTGCTTGCCCATCTGGAATGGCAGGCCATTTTTGCCACCCTGTTTGCCATCGCCCTGCTGCTGATGGTACCCGCCCTACGCCTGAAGCCGGTCGTCAGGCCGCAGGGTGATGTCCGCGAGAAGTTGACCTTTATGACGCTGCTGCGTTCGCGCGAATACAGCGGCAACGTGCTGATTTACGCCGCCTGCTCCGCCAGCTTTTTTGCCTGGTTGACCGGGTCGCCGTTTATTCTCCATGAGATGGGCTACAGCCCGACCGCTATCGGTCTTAGCTATGTTCCGCAGACAATCGCCTTTTTAGTCGGTGGCTATGGATGCCGCGCGGCGCTGCAGAAATGGCAGGGCCAACAGCTGCTGCCCTGGCTGCTGGTGATTTTCGCCGTCAGCGTGGCTGCAACCTGGATGGTTGGTCGGGTTGAAGATGTCTCAATCATTGCGGTGATGATTCCCTTCTGCGTGATGGCCGTTGTCAATGGCGGGATTTACCCGATTGTTGTCGCCCAGGCACTGAAGCCGTTCCCGCAGGCGACCGGCCGTGCCGCCGCGCTGCAGAATACGCTGCAGCTTGGTCTGTGCTTCCTGACCAGTCTGCTGGTCTCCGCGCTGATTGCCACACCGCTGCTCACCACCACCAGCGTGATGCTGGTCTCGATCGTGCTGGCCGGGCTGGGTTATTTTATGCAGCGTCACAGCGCCTGCCTGACTACCGAATCGTCGCATGCATAAACGCGTTTCGGCGATGTTAAGGCTCAGTAATTAGCCTGCTAATATATTTTTATTGAAAGCCGGATTTCAGCGGCCTATACTGAACCGGCTTCACATAAATAAAATATTTTTTACGATTAACGGCAGCAGGATGCGTCCCGTTTCACCATGGAAGGCCTTTCGGCAAGGGTTATCGCCCTTCCTCTGTTCTACGTCGGATAGCAGCTTCACGGATATTCCGTGAGATTTCTCACAAAGCCAAAAAAGCGTCTACGCTGTTTTAAGGTTCTGATCACTTGGGCGTGATGGAGAAGCTATGAGTTCATCGTGTATAGAAGAAGTAAGCGTACCAAACGACGACTGGTACCGAATTGCAACCGAATTGCTCGGTCGCGCGGGCATTGAGGTCAATGGCCCCGCCCCCTCCGATCTGCGGATTAACAATCCGCTCTTTTTTAAACGCGTTTTACAGGAAGGCTCGCTGGGGTTAGGCGAAAGCTATATGGACGGCTGGTGGGATTGTGAACGGCTGGATATATTCTTCCATAAAGTACTGCGCGCCGGGCTGGAAAATCAGCTCCCGCATCATCTCAAAGATACGTTGCGCATCGCAGGTGCTCGCCTGTTTAATCTACAAAGTAAAAAGCGCTCCTGGATTGTCGGAAAAGAACATTACGACCTCGGCAACGATCTTTTCAGCCGTATGCTCGACCCCTATATGCAATATTCCTGCGCCTACTGGAAAGAGGCGCAATCGCTGGAAGAGGCGCAGGTGGCAAAATTAGATCTTATTTGTCGCAAGCTGCAGCTGGAACCGGGGATGCGGGTGCTGGACATTGGCTGCGGCTGGGGTGGTCTGGCTTACTATATGGCCAAAAATTATCACGTTAGCGTAGTCGGCGTGACCATTTCTGCCGAGCAGCAGAAAATGGCTCAGCAAAGATGCGAAGGGTTAGACGTCACCATTTTGCTGCAGGACTATCGCGATCTGCATGACCACTTTGATCGCATTGTTTCCGTCGGGATGTTTGAACACGTGGGACCTAAAAATTACGCCACCTATTTTGAAGTGGTGGATCGTAATTTGAAACCTGACGGCCGTTTTTTATTGCACACCATTGGCTCCAAAAAAACGGACCACAGCGTCGATCCGTGGATCAATAAATATATTTTCCCCAACGGTTGTCTGCCTTCGGTTCGTCATATCGCGCAAGCCAGCGAATCCCATTTTGTGATGGAAGACTGGCACAATATCGGCGCCGATTACGATACTACGCTGATGGCCTGGTACGAACGTTTCCTGGCCAGCTGGCCCGATATCGCCGATAACTATTCGGAACGGTTTAAACGTATGTTTAGTTATTATCTGAACGCCTGCGCGGGGGCTTTTCGCGCGCGCGATATTCAGCTCTGGCAGGTGGTCTTTTCTCGCGGTGTTGAAAACGGCCTTCGCGTCGCCCGCTAAAAATATCCCCCGCTAAAACGGGGGATATTCTTTTCTTTTATGCTTCATCCGGCGGCGGCGCCCGATCATTCATCGCTCAGGTGTTGTGCCGCTTCTTTGGCCGCCAGCACACGTTCCACGGTATCCACTACCGCCTGCGTTTGCGGGTCGATCTCAATATTCACCCGATCGCCGAGTTTTTTAATGCCAAGCGTGGTGCGCTGCAGCGTTTCCGGGATCAAATGCACGCAAAAACGCGTCGGGGTCACTTCTCCGACCGTCAGGCTGATCCCGTCAACGCCGATGAATCCTTTATAGAGGATATATTTCATCAGCGTCGGGTCCTGAACCTTAAACCAGATCTGGCGGTTATTTTCCGAGGTCAGGATCTTGACGATTTCCGCCGTGGTCATAATATGACCGGACATCAGATGACCGCCGATCTCATCGCTGAATTTTGCCGCTCGTTCCACGTTCACCACGTCCCCCACCTCTACCGCGCCGAGGTTGGTAATACGCAGCGTCTCTTTCATCAGGTCAAAACTGATACGCGGACCGTCAATTTCGGTGACTGTCAGGCAGCAACCATTGTGCGCCACCGATGCCCCGGTCTCGATGCCGGCAAGCATATGCTCAGGCAGCTCCACCACATGGGTGCGAAAATTGGGTTTTTCATCGATGGACACCACTTTAGCGGTCCCCTGCACAATGCCAGTAAACATGCTTTACTCCTGTAGACTTTCGTGACGGTATCATTACCGTTATACCTGTCGGGAACAATACCAGTTGGCAAAACAGGTTGCCAGCGCGCATCGTGCCCTACCATTTTTTCACTGGCTTAATGGCGCATCATCGCTACAATAGACTGGAAAACCCCTCAGCTCTTTCTTCTTGCTGCCAATTACGGCGGCTTTTTTAGTCTCAAAATAACAACAATATAAAGGTGTTCACGTGCAGAAGTATTTTATTGAAGCGCGTCAGTTATTAGCCCTGGCCATTCCTGTGATCCTGGCACAGGTCGCCCAGACCTCTATGGGCTTTGTCGATACCGTGATGGCGGGTGGCTATAGCGCCACCGATATGGCTGCCGTCGCGATTGGGACCTCTATCTGGCTCCCCGCAATTCTCTTTGGCCACGGTCTGCTGCTGGCGCTGACGCCGGTTATCGCCCAGCTAAACGGCTCCGGCCGCCGCGACCGCATTGCCCATCAGGTTCGCCAGGGGTTCTGGCTGGCGGGATTCGTTTCGCTGCTGGTTATGGTCGTGCTGTGGAACGCCGGGTACATCATCAGCTCGATGCACAATATCGACCCGGCCCTCGCTGAAAAAGCGGTAGGCTACCTGCGCGCGCTGCTGTGGGGCGCCCCCGGCTACCTCTTCTTCCAGGTCGCTCGTAACCAGTGCGAAGGCCTGGCGAAAACCAAACCGGGGATGGTGATGGGATTTATCGGCCTGCTGGTCAATATTCCCGTTAACTATATCTTTATCTACGGCCACTTTGGCATGCCTGAGCTGGGCGGCATCGGCTGCGGCGTGGCGACGGCATCCGTTTACTGGGTGATGTTCTTCTGCATGATCTCCTGGGTACGTCGCGCCCGTTCTATGCGCGATATCCGTAGCGATGAAGGCTTCAGCGGACCGGACTTGAACGTGCTTAAACGCCTGGTGCAGCTGGGACTGCCGATTGCGCTGGCGCTGTTTTTCGAAGTCACTCTGTTTGCGGTCGTTGCGCTGCTGGTTTCTCCATTGGGCATTGTGGACGTCGCGGGCCATCAGATAGCCCTGAACTTCAGTTCGCTGATGTTCGTTTTACCCCTTTCGCTGGCGGCAGCGGTCACCATCCGCGTCGGCTTCCGTCTTGGGCAGGGTTCCACCCTCGATGCGCAGGTTTCTGCCAGAACCGGGGTTGGCGTTGGCGTCTGCATGGCCGTGATCACGGCGATTTTCACCATCCTGATGCGTAAGCAGATTGCGCTGCTGTATAACGACAATCCGGAGGTGGTCCTGCTGGCTTCCCAGCTGATGCTGCTGGCCGCGATATATCAGATCTCCGACTCCGTCCAGGTGATTGGTAGCGGGATTCTGCGCGGCTATAAAGATACGCGTTCGATCTTCTTTATTACGTTTACCGCGTACTGGGTGCTGGGACTGCCGAGCGGCTACCTGCTGGCCTTAACAGATACGCTGGTTCCGCGTATGGGTCCCGCGGGTTTCTGGTGCGGATTTATTATCGGGCTCACCTCGGCAGCGGTGATGATGATGCTGCGGATGCGTTTCCTGCAGCGTCAGCCGTCCAGCGTGATTTTGCAACGCGCGGCGCGCTAACGCCCAGCGGCATCCTGTTCCCGGGGTGCCGCTTCTCACCGTCGTACGGATTCAGCGCGGGCCCAGCGCAGCTCTTAATGCGTCAACAAAGCATTTAATTTTCGTCGTCCGCCGACGTCCGGCCGGTACCAGAATATGCATGGGCCGCGCCGGTCCTGAGAATCCGGCTAAAACCTGTACCAGGCTCCCCCGCTCCACTTCGGTTTTCAACACATCTTCCGGCCCGAGGGTAATACCGTGCCCGGCGATAGCCGCATTCATCAGCGCCTTCCAGTCATTCGCGCGAAACCGCCCGGAGGGTTTGACCTCGAACATCTCCCCCTGTTTCTCAAATCGCCACCGGCAGGCGCTGCCCGCCGACCAATGTCCATAAACCAGACACGCATGATGTTGAAGATCGGTCGGCGTCTGCGGTTCGCCGTGACGCAAAATATAGTCCGGTGACGCGCAGGCAATCAGCCGGTATGGCAGCAGAGGCCACGCCACCATCGAGCTGTCGGCCAGCTCACCGATGCGCACGATCACCTCAAACTCCTCTTCAATCGGGTCGACAATGCGGTCGCTCAACGTCAGTTCAACCTGAACGTCAGGATAGCGGGCAAGATAGTCGGTAATAAAGGCCGCGAGCGCATGCGATCCAAATGTGACCGGCGCATTCACCCGGATGATGCCTGAAGGTGTCGCTTTCATCTCCTGTGCCACCGCGTCCGCCTCAGCGATCTCCGCCAGTACCACGCGGCAGCGTTCATAATAGCTACGCCCGATATCGGTGAGCGTCTGTCGCCGCGTGGTGCGGGCGATTAATGAAGTGCCGAGGTGTGCTTCAAGCGCCGCCACGTGTCGGGCGACCATCTGCGGCGAAAGTCGCAGCTGTCCGGCAGCGGCGGCAAACGACCCCGTTTCAGCCGCCTTCACGAAAACCCTGATACTGGTGAGCTGGTCCATGATTCACTCATTTGAGTTGTTTATCATTCCACTATCTTACGATTTATCTTCTGCGGGGATGGAATTAAATTTATCAACACTCTCAGATCATTCGTAAGGAGTTGAAAATGAAGATTGGCATTATCGGCGCCGGATTCGTTGGCCGGTCTGTCGCGAAGCTGGCGCTTGCCGCCGGTCACGACGTTATGTTGAGTAACTCACGAGGGCCCCAGACGCTTTTCAGCCTGGGGCCGATGATTGGCTGTCAGGTCGGCAGCGCAGAGGAAGCTGCCGAATTTGGCGAGGTGGTGGTCATTGCCGTGCCGCTCAGCGCCATCCATTCGCTGCCGGTCAGCGTAATTCAGGATAAACATGTCATTGATGCAGTGAATTACTATCCCGAGCGTGACGGCCCGATCGAGGCGCTGGAGTCAGGAGAAACCACCACCAGCGAATTGCTCGCCCAAATCCTGCCTGCCGCTACCGTCACCAAAGCGTTTAACGCGATTCCCATGACCCAGCTGGAAAGCGATGGACTGCCCGCGGGCGCGGAAAATCGTCGGGCGCTGCCGTTGGCAGGCGATAGTGAAAAAGGAAAAGCGATCGCCGCCGCGCTGTACGAGGCATTTGGCTTTGACACCGTAGACGCCGGACCTCTGTCCGAAGGATGGCGTTTTGAACGCGGCCAGCCTGCCTATTGCGTACGAATGACCCGCCCGACGCTGCTCACGACGCTGTCCGATACACCGCGTCGCTAACCCCCCCTCCGCTGACGCTGTTAGCGGAGCATCCGGCTTTTCGCCCGCTCTATGCGTTGTACATTCCGTTACTCGCCGATACCAAACACTCACTGAAGCCTGAAAAAGAAAAACTTATAGTGATTTCAACAGCCCCGCAGTGGGGTTCACTGAAGAAATAATTTCGAGGATATCAGAATGAAAAAAGTATTAGCTCTGGTCGTTGCCGCTGCTATGGGTCTGTCTTCTGCTGCTTTCGCTGCTGACGCAGTAAGCACCACTCAGGCTCCGGCGGCTGCAACTCACAGCACCACTGCCAAAACCACTCATCATAAAAAACATCACAAAGCCGCTGCCAAACCGGCCGCTGAGCAGAAAGCTCAGGCTGCGAAAAAACACCACAAAGCTGCCGCCAAACCGGCCGCTGAGCAGAAAGCCCAGGCCGCGAAAAAACATCACAAAGCCGCCGCCAAACCGGCCGCTGAACAGAAAGCCCAAGCCGCGAAAAAACATCACAAAGCAGCAACCAAACCAGTAGCCCAGAAAGCCCAGGCCGCTAAAAAACACCACAAAGCGGCGGCTAAACCGGTAGCCCAGAAAGCTCAGGCGGCAAAAAAACATCACAAAACCACTAAGCATCAGGCCGCTAAACCGGCTGCCCAACCGGCTGCTTAATTTTTCCGCTAAGTTGAGTTAATCATAAACCGGCGCTGTTTCAGCGCCGGTTTTATTTCAGGAGGCCACTATGCTACAGCGCTATCGTTTTGAGCTTATTCTGATCCTGTTAGTCCTTTGCGCACTTTTTACCCTTCGCCTTATTTTCAGGTAACCTCTCTTTTCCGGCCCCCGCGTCTGCGACGCCTCTTGCACCATTCGCCTGACGAATCACTCATTCTCTCCCGACAGCGTCGCCAGGCCTTACTTCGCGCCGCGTCAGGCACGACGCCGCAGCGAGACCAGGGCAACTGGATAAGAAATATCCTTTAGCATCAGTAAAATATGAGCAATATGCGTAAAACTTCCGCAATCGCGTGAGATCTGAAAGAAAAGTGACGTTTGCCTCTTGCCACAACCCCATCCGATCGCTAATATGCGTCCCCGTTGTCACCACAACATTGCGTTCATAGCTCAGTTGGTTAGAGCACCACCTTGACATGGTGGGGGTCGTTGGTTCGAGTCCAATTGAACGCACCATAATGCGTTTATAGCTCAGTTGGTTAGAGCACCACCTTGACATGGTGGGGGTCGTTGGTTCGAGTCCAATTAAACGCACCATAATGCGTCCGTAGCTCAGTTGGTTAGAGCACCACCTTGACATGGTGGGGGTCGGTGGTTCGAGTCCACTCGGACGCACCATTCTTTATTCCGCAGACATCAGCAACCGTCTGTAGGTTATCGAACGGTGTGAATTTCGCACATTTCTCGCTGTAACACGCTCATCTCTCCTTTGCAGTTATTCAGGCCATTGCTGAAACAGGACTGGGGCCAGTTTATCCTCTCAGCAGCCCCCTTGACGAATATTCCCGCACGCACGCCGTCTCTGCGGCGTTATTGCACAGAGAAGCGATGAAGAGCCGGCTTTTACCGGGTCTCTTGCGTTGACTTATGCGGCAACCCAGGGCGCAAACGGGTCGGAGTAGTGACGCCATTCGCCCGGCCCCTCCGCCATTTCTTCGTCCGTAAGCAGAGCCGAACCCAGCCTGGCGCGTAGTGCTGATTCATCCATATTCATTCCGATAAACACCAGTTCCTGCCGGGCATCGCCCACACCATCCATCCAGTTTGCCCGGATAAATTTCAGCGACTCATCATCCTGAGGCCAGCGTTCTCTGGGGACACTTGCCCACCACATTCCCCCCAGTTCCTGACGCGCCACGCCACCGGCCTGGGACCAGGCGCCGGCAAATTCCGGACGACTGGCCAACCAAAAATATCCTTTCGATCTGACCACTCCGGCCAGCTCATGTGCCATCACCTGGCAGAAACGGGCCGGATGGAAAGGCCGGCGGGCGCGAAAAACAAAGCTGCTAATCCCATACTCTTCTGTTTCCGGGGTATGTTCGCCGCGCAGTTCCTTCAGCCAGCCTGGCGCCTGTGCGGCATTATCAAAATCAAACAGCCCGGTATTCAGGACCTTATCCAGTGCTACCTGACCAAACTGCGAAACAACTATTTTTGCCCGTGGATTCAGAGAGCGCAAAATAGCCGTTAGCTTTTCTTGTTGCCCGTCATCGATCAGATCGACTTTGTTCAGGACCAGCACATCGCAGAATTCAATCTGCTCAATGAGCAGGTCGACCACGCTGCGCTCATCGCCTTCGCCCAGTGATTCTCCGCGTGAGCGGAGGCTATCTGCAGAGTCATAATCACGCAAAAAATTGAAGGCATCCACGACGGTCACCATGGTATCAAGACGCGCCACGGTTGAAAGACTTTGCCCGTCATCGCCGGCAAAGGTAAAAGTTTCAGCAACCGGAAGCGGTTCAGAAATACCGGTAGACTCGATAACCAGCTGATCAAAGCGCCCTTCTTTCGCCAGGCGATTCACTTCCAGCAGGAGATCTTCCCGCAGCGTGCAGCAGATACAGCCGTTACTCATTTCAACCAGTTTTTCATCGGTACGTGAAAGTTCGGCGCCCCCTTCCCTGACCAGAGCGGCATCAATATTGACCTCCGACATATCATTGACGATAACCGCAACACGCCTGCCCTCTCTGTTGTTCAGAATATGGTTGAGCAGGGTCGTTTTCCCGGCGCCCAGAAAACCGGACAGAACGGTCACCGGCAGACGCATGTCGCCCTGTCTTTCTACGCTGATGTCAGACATTGCCTTTTATCTCCTCGTACTTCATTTGTCATTGGTCCGCTGATTTCGGGCCACTCAGCGTGACCACAGCATTTTAATTGTTATGTTATAACATAACAATTAAAATGCCAACATCGACCTTTCTGGCCACATTGAGGAGAAATGTGCAGCAGCGATACGCAATGTTGGCTTAGCTGCAGGTGGGGAGCGTCGCCATTTATCGGGAGTGTTCCGCAGCGTTATTGGATAAATTGTCATGGCCCAGTCCGCCAATAAATGGCAGACGGATACGTAGCGGCGTGAAATCCAGGCCGACGTTCAGCCCCAGCAGATTGAGTTCAAATCCCTCTTCAGCTCCCAGCGTTACGCCGGCGATACCCAGCACCGACACCTGCAGCCCGCGCCCGGATGGCGGTAGGCCAATGGGATTCAGCAGCGAGCGAAAATCTTTCCCCACCGCGTTGGCCGGCATATCCAGTTTGAGCGCGGGCACCTCGCGCCCAATATGGGCCAGAAAGGTGTTACTGTTAGGACCCGGCCAGGCGTGGTAGGTATCCGGCCAGGGGTAGGAGGCAATTGCCGCGACAATCTGCGGGATCATGGCCTCGGCCTCTGCTCCCCGATGCTCCACCAGTAAACGAGGTTTCGCGCCGAACCAGTAGCCATCCGGCGGGTTGCTATTACGGCGCACCTTCTCCCCGCCTCCCCAGCTAATCACTTCATAGCGGTTATATTCCGTTTCCCCGGCGCGTTTATAGATAATCCAGGGATGCACCGCCACCACGCCTTTCCAGCCCCAGGTGGGCGCAGCGTAAACCTGCACAATGGCCAGGCGGGCGTTTTGCTGGGGATCAGGCGCCAGGCCAGCTGAGTCACGACGGGCGGACCACCAGCCCTCCTGCGGACGTAGCTCCCGTTGATACATCGTCTGGGCCAGGCTGGCGCCAAGGGAGAGCAGGATGATGCAAAGCAGACTCAGACAAACGATTTTTATAATCATGGCGGCCTGTATTCAGTGAGGAGACATCTCTATGGGCGATTATTGTCCTGACGGGACCGGGCAGCAATATAAAACGCGCAGATCATCGTCAATCTGCACACACCGATGAGAAATTACATTAATGCATTACAAGAACGCGATATGGCGTACGATTTCACGCCCTTACAGTTTCGGGATTGGCCAGACGCTTCAGTAGTTCCTTGCCCGGCTCCCTGCCGCAGGTCGGCAATCATTTATCGTCTACCAAAGTCACTCAGGCCGAGAACTGCGCGCGCTCCAAAAGCAGAGCACAGGCGAAACACCGCGGTATCAGTACACACAACGCCACTTGCGGTTCGCATTCCCTTCGCCCCTGGACTATACCTTAGGCATCTTTATTCCCTGAGGAACAACCCTTATGAGCAAAAAAATTCTGATGCTGGTTGGTGATTATGCCGAAGATTACGAAACCATGGTGCCGTTTCAGGCATTGCAGATGATTGGCCATCAGGTTGACGCGGTTTGCCCGGATAAGAGCAAAGGCGACTATATCATGACGGCGATCCATGATTTTGACGGTGCCCAGACCTATAGCGAGAAACCCGGGCACCGCTTTGTCCTCAACGCCGACTTTGCTGCCGTAAAAGAACAGGATTATGACGCCCTGCTGATCCCCGGTGGACGAGCGCCGGAGTATCTGCGCTTGAATGACGAGGTGCTCAAACTGGTTCAGGCGTTTGACGCGGCGCACAAACCCATTGCCGCCGTTTGCCACGGCCCGCAGCTTCTGGCCGCCGCCGGAATACTGAAAGGCCGCACCTGTAGCGCCTACCCGGCCTGCGCGCCGGAAGTACGGCTCAGCGGCGGGCATTATGCTGAGATCGGTATCGATCAGGCGCATGTTGACGGCAACCTGGTCACCGCCCCGGCCTGGCCCGCCCATCCGCAATGGCTGGCGAAATTTGCTGAAGTGTTGCAGCAGTAAACGTTGAATCCGCGACGAATAAAACGACCCCGGAGGACCGTCCAGCTGACGGTCCTTACTGCGGACTGTTTTCGGGGCCGCCAGCCACAAAACCGCAATCAACTCATGACCTGCCCGGCGATTATATTTTCAACAACCCGACAAATGACTATAATAAAGCATGACAAATGTCCTTATTCAGGAGGGAAGATGAAAACCTGGGTTCCTGCAGAGCAACCTGCCGATAATGCGCTGTGGCGCTATGCCGGGCTACCGGCGAATCGCGGTATGCAGTTGATTGAGCTGCTGAGTATGGGATTACCGGTCAGCATTCTGGATAATATTCATGAGTGGACGGAAATGTCGAAAACCGACATTCTGCGCATCACCGGGATTAATGAGCGCAACGTTGCCCGGCGCAAGAGCGCGGGCGGCACGTTGACGCCAGGCGAAAGCGAACGTGTGGCGCGTTTTGTCAGGGTCCTGGATACCGCCGTCGACTATTTTGGCAGCAAGCAGGATGCCTACGACTGGCTGCAGTCGCCGGTCAGAGGACTGGGCAATGTCGCCCCCATCGATCTGATTGCTACCGAGAGCGGCGCGCTGGAAGTAACAGACCTGATTGGTCGCCTGGAACACGGCGTCTTTGCATGATTTTCTATCGTCTGGTTACCGGCCGTTACGCCAGCGAAGCCTGGACGGGAAGCGGGGCCAACCAGTACGGCGGGCGCTGGAATCACCAGGGACACCCGGCGGTCTATGTGTCCACTTCCATTGCCCTGGCGTCACTGGAGATCCTGGTTCACGTCAAAAATGAGGCAATCCTCAACCAGTATCAGCTGTATAGTATCGAGATACCGGACAGTGAAGTGGAATCCCTCGATAAACAGTGGTTACCGGATAACTGGCAAGAAAATCCGATGCCCGTTTCCACAATGGATCTGGGCACCGGCTGGCTACAGTCGGGCAGCGGTCTGGCGCTGATGCTTCCCTCCTGCATTATTCCCTATGAAAACAACGCCATTTTAAACCCGCTGCATCCCGCGTTCAGCGAGGCCCTGGCCTCCGTGCGTCAGTATCCCTTTACCTTTGATCCCCGCCTCGCACGCTCCACGCCCCTCTGAAGCCCTGGCAGCAATACCTTGCCATCAAGACTGAGTGAGGAGAAAACCTTTCGCCGCGCCTTGCCAGTCCGTGGTGATGGTTAAACCGTCGGCACGGTTCCACCATCAATGAGGTATTCTGCCCCGGTTATCGATGCCGCCCGGTCGGAGGCTAAAAACGCAATCAGATTGGCCACCTCTTCGGGTTGCGCCGGACGACCGAGTGGAATTCCGCCTAATGAGTCCATGATGATTTGTTTCCCTCGCGCATACTCAACCCCCTGCTGCTGCGCGAGCCGCTGCGCAAATCTGACCGCCGCCTCGGTTTCAATCCAGCCGGGGGCCACGCTCAGAACACGAACGCCCCTGGGGGAAACCTCTTTCGACAGGCTTTTACTGTAGGTGGAGAGCGCGGCTTTTGCCGCGGCGTAGGCCGTGGTTGACTCCGGCAGCGGCATCCTTCTTTGGATTGAAGAGACGTGGATAATCACCCCCTTCCCGCTGTTGAGCATGAGGGGAAGCAGTAGACGATCCAGCCTGAGGGCAGGGAAAAGGTTGAGATCCAGCTCCTGCTGCCACAGCTCATCGCTCAGCGCGGCAAACCCGCCTGCCGGGGAGGAAGAACCGCCCAGCATATGAACGATAATATCAACGCCGCCCAGCTGCTCCTGTACCTCCGCGGCCAGCAGAGCGCACCCGCTCGCCGTGGCGAGATCCGCCGTCACAAAGAGCGCATCAACAGGAGCGTCCGGCAGATGGCGAGCGCAGGTTAACACTCGCGCCCCCAGCTGGCGAAACAGCGCCACGGTTGCCGCCCCGGCCCCTTTGGTACCCGAGGTAATCAGAACACGCTTTCCTTCCAGCGCCAGAAAATCACTCATCACCGATCTCCAGCTCATCGATCTGCCCTGCCGTCAGGCGAAATACATAGTTAAGGATGACCGGGCTGCCGGGGAAATTTCCGCTGACGTTGGCGCGCACCTTTACCCTGGCGCCCTGCGTTATCGTCTCAATAGGTTCGGCGACATACCGGTATTTTTGTCTGGCGGCAACCCGCCACTCGCGGATGGCCTGCCGTCCGCGATAGGTATTCCCTTCATCTTTCACCACCGCATCCGGGGTGAAGGCGCTGACAACGCGCTCCAGATCTTCAGCGGCAAAAAAGGCCTGTACTGCTGATGGCGTATCCATAGTGAATCTCCCGTGATTAAACGCTACGGCTTAACTTTAAGAATCCTTTATAATTTAAACAATCAGGACAAACCGGGATGCCATGATGAAGGAAATGGGATAATGTCGCGAATCACGCTGACGGATTTAGATGCCGTTCTGGCCATCGCCCGACGAGGGACCTTTCGCGCGGCGGCGATCGAGCTGGGGGTATCAACCACCGCATTGAGCCATATCATCGCCAGATTTGAAGCCGAAATGGGCGTACGTCTATTTAACCGGACTACCCGCAGCGTGGGGCTCACCGACGCCGGTCGCCTGTTTATCGATAACATCGGTCCGTCGCTGCAGGGCGTTCATCAGGCCCTTGAGGTTGTCCGCTCCCGCAGCGAAACCCCTTCTGGCGTCCTGCGCATCAATACGCCTCCGTTTGCCGCCCGGACGCTTCTCTCCCGGGTCGTGCTGGAGTTTTTGCGCCGCTATCCGCAAATGCAGGTGGATATCGTCACCGATGGCCGGCTGATCGACATCGTTGCGGAAGGCTTCGATATGGGAGTACGGGTCGCCAGCCTGATACCGGAGGATATGATCGCACTTTCCCTCGGCAAACCTCAGCGCTATGCCGTGGTGGCTTCTGCGCAGTATCTTTCGCACCATAAGCGGCCTGAAACCCCCGCAGATCTGCTCAATCATCCCTGCATCCGGGTGCGTCTGCCCGATGGTTCCCTCTATCGCTGGCATCTTGAGAAGCAAGGAGAAACGGTACAGGTCGATGTCCGCGGGCAGCTGACGCTGGATGAGGCGTCGCTGGCGCGGATTGCGGTGCTGGAAGATGCGGGAATAGGTTTCTTTCTTGAACAGGATGTCATCGAGGATATTGAGGCCGGCCGGCTCATTCGTTTACTGGACGACTGGACGCCCCCTTTTCCCGGCCTGTGTCTGTATTATCCCGGCAGACGTCACCCCTCCGCCGGGCTGGCCGCCTTTCTGGCGCTGGTGCGGGAATTTGCCCGATCCGCCGGCCGTTGAGGCCCGCTGGCAAGCGCCGGTACAATGCTATCGCGGCGCCGGCAAATCTTCCCGCTGGCGCCAGGCCGCAAGTTCTTCATTCAGCCAGGCGATGAACAACGAGACCTCCGTTTTCTTTTCACTTTGCTGCGGGGTGACCAGCCAGTACGGCCAGGGATAAGGCGCAGAACAGGCGGTGACCTGGACCAGCTCTCCTCGATCGATCGCGCCCTGCACCAGGGAGCGCCGCTCCAGCGCAATGCCATTGCCGAGTCGCACGGCTTCCAGAACCAGATTCGAGTCGTTGATACAGAGTCCGCCGGCGACGATCTCACGCTCCAGCCCGGCCTTCAGGCACCAGGTTTTCCAGGATTCCATCGAAAATAGAATCTTACTCGCCGCCACCTCTTGCGGCGTTGCCGGCAGCGCGCCGCCGTTGTAATGCGGCGCGGCCACCACAATCAGCTCATCGGCAAACATATAGCGGCTTTCCAGCCCTTCCCAGTCGCCTTTCCCCATGCGAATGGCGATATCCACCGCCTCCTGCTGCATGTTGGTGACCGTCAGACTGGCCAGCAGCCGCAACGTGATATGGGGATAGCTGGTGCGAAAGCGATCCAGGCGCGGCAATAGCCAGTGGCAGGCAAAAGACGGTACCGTGGCCAGGGTTAACGTCGTCGTCCGCGGCTTAACGTGGACCAGACGAGTGGCATCCGCGATATGTTCCAGCGCCTCGCGGACATGCATCGCATACAGTCGCCCCTCTTCGTTAATCTGCACTCCGCGTCCGTGACGCGTAAACAATCTCACGCCGAGCATCTCTTCCAGCACTTTAATTTGCTGACTGATTGCCGAATGGGTGACATGCAGCTCTTTCGCCGCCTGCGTCACGCTCCCAAGTCGGGCAACGGCCTCAAAGCTCCGTAAACTGGCGATCGGTGGGTAATCCGACATGAAGCAGCTCCTTATATTCCGGCTCCTGGAGGTCAACGTTACCCTGGTCCAGGAGGGTAAACCTCGGGCGACAGTACCGGTCAGTCATTCTGACATCTCAGGTAAGAAATGCGTAATATTCGTTATCGCCAATCTGGCGTAATGTCTCTCTGCAGCCAGGGGCAATGCGCACGGTGATATCCTTCCTGGCGCACCTTGATTGACCCGGCATTCTCCTTTCAGAGACAGGAAAACAGGAATCATGATGAAACTCATTGGCATGTTGGACTCCCCTTACGTGAGGCGCATCGCGGTATCTCTGGCGCTGTACGGTGTCGAATTTGAACACCTGCCGCTGTCGGTGTTTAGTGCCGTTGAACCCTTCGCAAAATTCAATCCGGTGGTCAAGGCGCCTACGCTGATTCTGGATAACGCCGTTCGGCTGATGGACTCCACGCTGATCCTTCATTACTTCGAATCTCAGGCAGATTTGCAGCGTAAATTGCTCCCCGCCGCCGGCCCTGCGCTGGCCGAAGATCTTCAGACGCTGGGATGGATTCTGGCTGCCAGCGAAAAAGCCGTACAACAGGTTTACGAACACCGCTTACGGCCGCCAGAGAAACAGTATCAACCGTGGATTGAACGCATCACCTGGCAGTTACTGTCTGCCTGCCGGGAATGGAACGCCGCGCTGGAACGCCGGGCGCTCAACACGCCGCTCGATCAGGTCTCGGTAACCAGCGCCGTGGTATGGACCTTTATTCAGGCGATGATCCCCGAGGTGGTGAAGGCCGATGACTTCCACTCAATTCGTGCCCACAGCGAAATAGCAGAAGCCCATCCGGCCTTGAAACAGTTTCCTTTTCCCTGAGCGATATAACAGCGGAAAACTTTTGCGGGGCACAGAGGCCCCTTTTTTATTGCCCGCCAGCCGACAGCCGGGAGCGACGTACAGACCGCATGCATCCAGCTGGCTGGCGCCGGGGTTTTCGACCACACTTAAACCCGACTCCCGCTGCTGAACCTAAGGCGCCGATCGCTTTTCCCGGTTGACCGTCCGGCAGGCGGGAAACGGCAATGGAAGAACGTTTATCACGGGTGATGATGCATGAAGAAAATTGCGATTATCGGCGCAGGCCCCACCGGGATTTATACTCTTTTTTCCCTGTTAAAATATCCGGAGCCGCTGGCGGTGACGGTCTATGAGCAGGCGAGTCAGGCCGGCGTCGGCATGCCATACAGCGACGAAGAAAACTCGCGCATGATGCTGGCCAATATCGCCAGTATTGAAATCCCACCGATCCTCTGTCCCTATATCGACTGGCTGAAACAGCAAAGCGAGGAGCACCTTGCCCGCTATGGCGTCAGCTATGATTCGCTGCATGTTCGCCAGTTTCTTCCGCGTATCCTGCTTGGCGAATATTTTCGCGACCAGTTTATCGGCCTGACAGCCAGAGCCAGACAACAGGGTTTCTCGCTGACGGTGCATGAATCCTGTGAGGTCACCGACCTGCAGGCCACGGCAGAAGGCGTCAGATTATGGGCACAAGGTGAGTCGGCGGCGGAACGTTTCGATCTTGCGGTCATCGCCACGGGCCACGTCTGGCCCGCTGACGAGGAGTCCACCCGTACCTTTTTCCCCAGTCCGTGGTCCGGCCTGATGGATGCCGAGATCCCGGCATGCAGGGTCGGTATCATGGGTACCTCGTTGAGCGGTATTGATGCCGCGATGGCCGTGGTGGTTCAGCACGGCGAGTTTGTCGAATCCGCCGCGCGCTCGCTGCAGTTCAGGCTCAATCCGGCCAGCAAAGCGCTGAATATTGTCCTGATGTCGCGCTCCGGCATATTGCCGGAAGCGGATTTTTACTGCCCGATTCCCTATGAACCGCTTTCGGTGGTGACGCCTGACGCGCTGGAAAAGGCGATTGCCGCCGGTTCAGAGGGTTTACTTGACCGCGTTTTCCGGTTGATGGCAGAGGAGATCGAGCGCGCCGATCCGCAATGGAGTGCCGGTATCGCCCTCCCGACGCTGAACGCCGATAGCTTCAGCGACGCGTGGTTTCGTGAACGACACCAACATGACCCGTTTCACTGGGCGCAGGCCAATCTTATGGAAGTCGAGCGCAACAAGCGCGAGAAATACACCGTTCCGTGGCGCTATGTCATCCTCCGGCTGCATGAGGCCGTGCAGGAAATGGTCCCGCATCTGGATGAGCGGGATAGTCAGCGCTTTAGCGACGGGCTCGCCCGGGTGTTCATCGATAATTACGCCGCTATTCCGTCAGAGTCGATCCGCCGCCTGCTGGCGCTTCGTGAAGCCGGAGCGATCCGCATTCTCGCCCTCGGCGAGGATTACCAGATGGCGATCGAAGAGGACAAAACGGTGATTACCACGCGGGAAAGCCGGGCCACCTATGATGTCTTTATTGATGCACGCGGGCAAAGAGCGCTAAAAACAAAAGATCTGCCCTTCCCGACGTTACGGGAGCAGCTGCAGGCCACCGGCGATGAGATCCCGGACGTAGGGGACGACTACACGTTACAGGAGCCTGCGGAGGTACGAGGCCGCGTGGCGTTCGCGGCGCTGCCGTGGTTAATGCATGATCGGCCTTTTGTGCAGGGTATTACCGCCTGTGCCGAGATGGCTGAAGCCATGGCCGGCGCCATTTCCCGTCCGGCGTCCCGTCGCCGCAGGCGTTTGCCGCAGACCGATCTGTGACGATCAATCTTAGCGCTGCCCGGGATCCGGGTGAAAAGGATCTTTCTTATGGTCCTCGCTATCATCGCGTTTACGCGGTATTTCCCCCTGTTCGCGCGGGTCGTCTTTTGCCGGGCGACTCCCGCGCTTTGCGGTGTCATTTGCCATCAATCGTCTCATGTATACCTCCGGTCGCGACGTGGATGATTGCGGTGGCTGATAAGCCGGCGCAGGAAAAAGTCCTGTGCAGGTTCCTCAACCGGCCTTATAAAGCCTGGTTGCCAGGACAAGTTTTCACCAGTGAAAAGATTTGCGCCTGCTCCTTCGCCTCAGGCCAGGTCTGGTGTTCGGATGACGGCGACGGGGTGTGGTAGCGGCCCTTTTCGGCAATGGGCGGCGATGAGCGGCCTGTGCAAAAGGGCCTCTCATCGCGATTAACAGGCGTCATCCACGCAGGCAGGCGAGATATTTTCGTGCGGAACGCTGTACCCTTTCATGCGCGTTGTTCAGCATATTTTGCCCGGCGAAGGCTCCGTACAGTCTGGCAAACCGCACGCCGGCCAGGCGCTGCATGATGTTTTCAATGACCGACGCGGGCAGCGGCAGCATATTCGGGTAGCTCCACATAAAAGAGACCGCATCCGCACCGGGAGTCACCTGCAGGATGTCGCCCACCAGCAGCGTGCCATCGCCCTCGCGCCAGTGTAGAACGGTTCCCCCGCCGAAGTGGCCGCCCAGTCGCAACAGCTGCACCGAGGGCCATAGCTCAAACGCATCGCCTTGCCACAGACGAATCGCCGGGCTATCGCGCACGATCCACTCACTGTCGCTGGCATGCAGATAGACTGGCGCGTCAAAGGCGGCCGCCCAATCCTGCATGGTGGTGTAGTAATGAGGATGGGAAATCGCGATGGCATCAATACCGCCAAGCGCAGCTATCAACGCCATCGTGGCGGCATCGAGATTGGCAATGCAATCCCACAGAATATTGCCCTGCGGCGTTCTGAGCAGAAACGCGCGTTGGTTAATAGCGAACCGGGGAACGGTTTTAAGGCTAAACAAGGTGTTGTCATGCTGTTGCCAGGCGTTGGTATGATGGCTGATGAGATCCTCGAAGGCTACCCACGCCTGTCCGCTGACCGGGACATACTGGCGTTCATCGTTACAAATCTTGCAGCGTAAGATGGGTGTACTTCTTTCGTCATACGACGTGCCGCACGTTTTACACAGCTTAATCATTATTCCCCTCCTGCACGATGGTAAAGCAGTCATGAGTATGGCAGATGCGCGGCGACGGCCGGTGATTCCAAAGATGACAGGAAAGCCACAGAGGGGAGAACAGGAATAAGAACGGGAGGACGAGTCAAAAACGGTACACTGAGATACAGGGCTTCCCTGCCCTGAAGAGAGAAATTACTCGAAGTAGACGGCCGGGTTCTCCGACAGCGATACAAAGGTTTTGGTGTTCTTATCCAGCGCGCCAATCGCCCCGCTTTCGATATCGTAAACCCAGCCGTGCAGGCGCAGCGCCTTATCACGCAGACCGACGGCAACCGACGGGTGAGTTTTGATGTTGTTCAGCTGTGCGATAACGTTTTCCCGCACCATCGCATTCACTTTATCGATTTCACTGTTCCAGGTGCCTTTTTCGACCACCGCTTTTGCGGCATCGGCATAGCGCAGCCAATGCGCCACTGCCGGCATCGGATCCAGACACTGGCAGGTCGCAACCGCAGTCATCGCGCCGCAGTTGGAATGGCCACAGATGACAATATCGGTGACGCCCAGGGCAACAACGGCATATTCGATAGTCGCGGACACGCCGCCCGGCTCTGGTCCGAATGAGGGCACGATATTCCCCGCGTTACGAATGACAAAGAGCTGTCCAGGTTCCTGCTGGGTCACCAGTTCCGGTACCAGGCGGCTGTCAGAACAGGAGATAAACAGCGCTTTGGGATTCTGGCTGGAGGCCAGGCTACGGAAGAGCTCTTTACGCTGCGGGAAGATCTCTTTCTGGAAGTTGAGGAAACCCTCAATGATATGTTGCATAGCAGTGTCTCTTTTCTCGGTATGAATTACGGTATGACAAAGATCACAGTTTGTCAGTGTATCACCGCAGCAGAGAATAGGAATCGTTATTCAAATGGAATCTATATGTTGCAGCCCCGATCGTTTCTGCGGGGCTGTGACAAAATACAAGGGATCTCACGCCTCAGACAGCGCAACGGTTGCGTTCAGTCGGTACGTGCACTACCTCCTCGCTAGATGAAGAATTTTATTGCCTGTTGCATCGTCGTGCCTATTCCCCACAGCAGCGGTAGCCCCACAGCAAACCAGCTTAACGTTAGCAGCACAACGGAGGGACGGGCCTCCCATGTCAATTGCGCGTTGGCATTAATGGTATACATGCCCTTAGCCTGCTGCTGCTGTTCGGCGGTCATGGCATATTTTTCCGCAATCGGGCGCACAAGCTGGTTGCAGATGAAACCCATAACCAGTAATACCGTCAAGACCAGCAGCGTAATATCATAGATCCGTGCCGGGGCGATGCCCTGCGCCAGCTGATATTCTCGCAGGTAATTCACCAGCACCGGGCCGCTAATGCCGGCAGCGGACCAGGCGGTCAACAGACGACCGTGAATCGCTCCGACCATCTGAGAACCAAATACATCGGCCAGATAAGCCGGAATGGTGGCAAAGCCGCCGCCATACATCGAAATAATGACGCACAGCGCGCAGACGAAAAGCGCCACATAGCCACCGTGATTGGTCAGCGGCAACGTCCCGTATAACAACGCCCCCAGCAAAAAAATTAAGGCAAAGGTGGTCTTTCTGCCGCACAGATCCGACACCGAAGCCCAGAAGAAACGCCCCAGAATATTAAACAAACTGAGCAGGCCGGTGAATCCGGCGGCCATCGTCGCAATCCGCTTCAGCTGTTCGCCACTTAATTCATTCCAGCTCAGGTCCTGCGAGAGTAGCTTTCCGGCAAAAATCTCCTGCAGCATGGGTGATGCCATACCCAAAATGCCGATACCGGCGGTGACATTCAACCACAACACCAGCCACAGCAGCCAGAACTGGGGCGTTCGCCACGCCACGCTGACATGCACCTGTATGGTGGAATGATTACGCATCACCTTTTGCGCTTTCTCCCCCGAGGGATGCCAGCCCATCGGCGGCAAACGGTAGCCAAACGTACCGCACAACATAAACAGCGAGTAGATCCCCGCCAGCGCCAGGATACTCTGCCAGACGCCGTTTCCTTGCGGGCCGGCAAAAAAGTTCATCAGCCAGTTTGCTAACGGCGCGCCGACCAGTGCCCCGCCGCCGAAGCCCATGATCGCCATGCCAGCAGCCATCCCGCGCTTGTCCGGGAACCAGCGCAGTAACGTAGAAACCGGCGATATGTAGCCCAGTCCCAGGCCAATACCACCAATCACTCCGGCTCCCAGCCAGAGTAGCCACAGTTGATGACTGTAAATGGCGAGAGCGGAGAGCAGCAACCCGCCGCACCAGCACAGCGTCGCGACGAGACTCACCAGTCGCGGACCGACTTTTTCCAGCCAGCTTCCCCAGAGTGCCGCGGCGCAGCCAAGGAAAACAAAAAACAAGGTATAGGTCCAACCCAGCAGCGAAATTTTCCAGTCACATTCTCGGGTAAATAGCTGCTGCCAGAATGACATCTCAGCCGGACACTGCAGGGGGTGTGTACCGCCAATTAACTGCGACATTGGCAACCAGAAGACGGAAAAACCGTAAGCCATGCCGATGCATAAATGCACGGCTAACGCCGCCGGTGGGACCAGCCAACGGTTAAATCCGGGGCGAGCAATGATGCGAGACTTAGCAAAAAATGGTGTTATCGGTGATACGGCTAAGGGAGGTGTATTCTCATTTAGTTGCGCCATAATCCTGTCCTTATCATGTTTGCTAACCGGCTACCTCAGCAGCCGAAGACAGGGTTACAAAGCAATAATGACGCCACCTGGTTAAAAAATAGACAAAAATGCAGACTGAAGCGAGCAAGCACTGCCTGCTGTTGGTCTCATAGACAGAAGCGATAGCTTTACCGGCAGCAGTGAATGCGTCAAACCTCAAGCCTGAGTCAGGAAGAGATGATTTTGATAATTACCGCTCTCAGAGTGATAACCCGCCGCCGCTCCGCCATACGTTTAGCATAAGGGCTATCCTTGTCCGTTCAAGAATCAGATGCCAATCAGCTCGTACTTTTTAATTTTGCGATACAGCGTGGCAATGCCAATTCCCAGCTCATCCGCCGCCTGTTTCTTATTGCTGTAGCGAGTCAAAGCGTCGCGAATCATCTGTTTTTCCATCGCTTCCAGCGCCGTGCTCCCTTCTTCCTCTTTAACCTCCGCCATCTCGCCAGGCAGGCTGGCGTCCCGCCCGGTGGTTTTACCGCTGCAGATTAAGTTTGGCGGAAGCAATGACGCATCAATCACCTCACCCGATGGCACAACGTTGACCAGGTACTCCATCAAATTGCTCAGCTCGCGGATATTGCCAGGCCAATGATAGCGCTTAAGCAAACCGATGACCTCGGGAGAGACGCCGGGATAGACCAGCTCAAGACGGCGGGTATGCAGCTGCAGGAAATGGTGAATGAGCAACTCGATGTCATCCTGCCGCTCGCGTAGCGGCGGTAACCTTAACGGAATCACGTTAAGCCGGTAATAGAGGTCCTCACGAAATTTACCCTCGGCGATAAACTGCGCCAGGTTTTGGTTGGTGGCGGAAATAATGCGGATATCGACCGGAACCGGGTGACTGGCCCCTACCGGCTGGATCTCACGCGACTCAATTGCTCTCAGCAGCTTTGCCTGCAGCGTAAGGGGCATATCGCCAATCTCATCGAGAAACAGCGTACCGTGATTCGCCGCCTGTATCAGCCCGGGTTTACCGTTGGCCGACGCGCCGGTAAATGCCCCTTTTACGTAACCGAACAGCTCGCTCTCCAGCAGCTGTTCGGGGATAGCCGCACAGTTGATGGCAATAAACGGCTTTGCCTGTCGGTCGCTCAGCTTATGAATGGCGCGGGCGACAACCTCTTTTCCGGTCCCGCTTTCGCCAGCAACCATCACGCTGGACGGACCACGCGCTATGCGGCTTATCAGTTTTTTCAACTGACGCATCGGGCGACATTCGCCAATCAGCTGCTCAATCTGCGGCTCGTCCTGCGCCGCACTGAAATCCGTCGTGGCGTGCGATTGATGAAAAGCCATTAAGAATAGCCACTGATCCTGAACAGCATGCAGCTGCCCGATAATAAGTTCTTTCTTGTCATCAAAGGAGATCACATGCTGCATATGGCCGCGCACAAAATTATGCTCAAAGGTTAACGGACGAAAATTAATCGTTTTGCCGACCATATTTCCCTGATTTACACCAAGAATCTTTAATGCCGTCTGGTTGGCAAATTTTATCTTTTGATCGAGGCTGACCACCAGCACCCCCTGATCCATATTCTCAATCATGGTCAAAAATATTTTTTGAATATTATCGCTACTGCCCTGCCCCTCCAGCAGCCGCGAAACGAATATTGATGAGACATGGCGAACGTAATCGGAGAATTCGTGAAGATTATCTTTAATTCGCTCCTGCTGCTCGCGGGTTAACGCAATAAGGCTAATAACGCCCACACACTGTCCCTGATAAATAACAGGAGTGCCAAGAAACGCTTTTTCTTTGCAACTTTCCTTACTGGCACATCCTTTACAAAGAGGATCAAAACGAGAATGGGTAACAACTTTGTCTTTTTTTGTTTCTATTATGTAACGCAAAAGTCGCGAATCTTCATTCAACTTTTTTCCCAGCAATCTCCCGTACGCGCCTGTTCCGGCGACGCGACAGAGTGTGTTATCGACAATCTCGACCTCAAGCTGAAGCACGCTGGAGAGCATACGAGCAAACCGTTGAATTGTAGGTTGAATTTGCATCAATACGGATAAGGTGTTAGAGGAAATCATAATGAACCCTTACTCTCACTAACCGAAAACTATTTTTATTCTTTCCCGATGATACTACTCCAGGGTTGAACGGAATTGATGCAGATAAAATCCCCTTTTCACTCTTTGACGGAAATATGGAGGCGATATCACATTTTCATATCAATATGAGAATTCGCAGCGGTTTTTTATCAATTTGACGATGAAGCTGTCTTTTCTTCCCCGTTCTGCGGCCGCTGAATAAAAGAAACCGAATTGCAGCCGGCATAACGAAAATGAATCTTATTTACCTCACCCCCTCGAGCACCGATGTTTACGTGATCGTCATCGCATAATCACAGCCATTTATCTCTACGTCAGACTCTTTATCAGGAACTGGCACAGTTATTGTTAGTGAATATACAGCGCTGGCCGTCGCCACTTCACGCTCGCCGCTCCCGACCGCACAGCAATCATTAAGCTCGTCATTCACTACCAGGACCTAAAAATGAAAACTGTTAACGAACTGATTAAGGATATCAACCACCTCAACTCCAACCTTCACGATAAAGACTTCCTGCTGACGTGGGAACAGTCTCCGGATGAGCTGAAACAGGTGCTGGATGTTGCCGAAGCCTTAAAGACGCTGCGTGCAGAGAATATTGCCACCCAGGCCTTTAATAGCGGGCTGGGAATTTCCGTTTTTCGCGATAACTCAACCCGCACTCGTTTCTCCTATGCCTCAGCGCTGAATTTGTTAGGTCTCGCGCAGCAGGACCTTGATGAAGGCAAATCACAAATTGCCCACGGCGAAACCGTTCGCGAAACCGCCAACATGATCTCATTTTGTGCCGACGTTATCGGTATTCGCGACGACATGTATCTTGGCGCCGGCAATGCCTACATGCGCGAAGTCGGCGACGCGCTGGACGACGGATTCCAACAGGGCGTACTGCCGCAGCGCCCGGCCCTCATTAACCTGCAGTGCGATATCGACCACCCGACGCAGGCAATGGCCGATCTTGCCTGGCTGCGCGAACATTTTGGATCGCTGGAAAACCTGAAAGGTAAAAAAATCGCCATGACCTGGGCCTACTCGCCAAGTTACGGCAAACCTCTCTCGGTGCCTCAGGGAATTATCGGTCTGATGACCCGCTTTGGTATGGACGTCACTCTGGCACACCCGGAAGGCTACGATCTGATTCCGGACGTCATCGACGTGGCGAAAAACAACGCCGAAGCTTCTGGCGGCCGCTTCCGTCAGGTCACCGATATGGCAGAAGCGTTTAAGGATGCGGACATTGTATATCCGAAGTCCTGGGCACCTTATAAGGTGATGGAAAAACGCACCGAACTGCTGCGCGCTAACGATCATGATGGGTTAAAAGCGCTGGAGCAGGCCTGCCTGGCGCAAAACGCCAACCATAAAGACTGGCACTGTACTGAAGAGATGATGGCGCAGACTAAAAACGGCGAGGCGCTATATATGCACTGTCTGCCTGCCGACATCACCGGCGTCTCCTGCGACGAGGGGGAAGTCACCGAAGCGGTCTTCGAAAAATACCGTATCGCCACCTACAAAGAAGCCAGCTGGAAGCCATACATCATCGCCGCCATGATTTTGTGCCGCAAATACGCCAGACCTGGCCAGCTGCTGGAGCAATTGCTCAACGAAGCACAAAAACGCGTCAAGTAACCTATCAGGCTGGCCTGCAGGCCAGCATCACACTCTCCGCATGATGGATAAGGACAGAGTATGTCTGCTTTCTCACTGAAAATGGATATTGCCGAAAACCGTTTTTTTACCGGCGAAACATCCCCGCTGTTTTCGCGCCAGCAGGCGCAACAGGCACGACATTTTCATCAAAAAATCGTCGGATATAAACCGACGCCGCTGTATGCCCTCAAATCGCTGGCTGCTCTGTTCGGCGTAAGTACGATTCTGGTCAAAGACGAGTCGCAGCGTTTCGGTCTGAACGCATTCAAAATGCTGGGCGGCGCCTACGCTATCGCACAGCTGCTGTGCGAAAAATATCACCTGGATATCAACGCATTTTCCTTCGCAACCTTCAAATCCAGCATCAAAGAAAAGATGACCTTTGCCACCACCACCGACGGTAACCACGGACGCGGCGTGGCGTGGGCGGCACAGCAGCTGGGACAGAATGCCGTCATCTATATGCCCAAAGGTTCTGCCCAGGAGCGCGTTGATGCCATCCTGCGGCTTGGCGCCAGGTGTATCGTCACCGAGATGAACTATGACGATACCGTACGCTTCACGATGCAAACCGCCCGGCAAAACGGCTGGGAAGTGGTACAAGACACCGCCTGGGAAGGTTATACCAAAATCCCGACCTGGATTATGCAAGGTTACGCCACCCTCGCCGATGAAGCGGTAGAGCAGATGGCGGCAATGGGCATTGCTCGTCCGACCCACGTTTTCCTGCAGGCTGGCGTCGGCGCGATGGCCGGCGGCGTGCTCGGTTATCTGGTGGACGTCTTCGGCGCACGCGATCTGCATTCGGTTATCGTTGAGCCAGAGCTGGCGGATTGTCTCTACCGTTCAGGCGTCAAAGGTCAAATCGTCAACGTTGGCGGCAGCATGGCCACGATTATGGCAGGCCTGGCCTGCGGCGAACCCAATCCGCTGGGCTGGGACATTCTGCGCAACTGCGCCACCCAGTTTATCTCCTGTCAGGATGCCGTAGCCGCGCTCGGGATGCGCGTACTGGGTAATCCTCTCGGTACCGATCCGCGGGTGATTTCCGGAGAGTCTGGCGCTGTCGGTCTGGGCATTCTCTCCGCCGTACATTTCCATCCACAGCGCGAAGCGCTGATGAATAAGCTCGGACTGGATAGCCGCTCCGTGGTGCTGGTTATCAGTACTGAAGGCGATACCGATGTGGAGCACTACCGGGAAGTCGTCTGGGAAGGTAAATATCCGGCAGCCCAATAATTCCTCAGAACACTGACAAATTCATCCCGCTGAGCGGGAAACAAAAACTGGAGAACTGATTCATGGCCAAGCACATTCCCTTCAAACTTATTCTTGAAAAAGCAAACCACTACCAGCAGGACATGACCCGTTTTCTACGGGACATGGTGGCAATACCTAGCGAAAGCTGTGATGAAAAACGCGTTGTCCATCGCATTAAAGAAGAGATGGAAAAGGTCGGCTTCGACAAAGTGGTCATCGACCCGATGGGCAACGTTCTTGGTTATATCGGCCATGGCCCGCGTCTCGTCGCGATGGACGCACATATCGATACCGTCGGCATCGGCAACATCAAGAACTGGAATTTCGATCCCTATGAAGGCATGGAGACCGATGAGTTAATCGGCGGTCGTGGAACGTCTGACCAGGAGGGGGGAATGGCCTCCATGGTCTACGCCGGTAAAATTATCAAAGACCTCGGACTGGAAGATGAGTACACCCTGCTGGTCACCGGCACCGTTCAGGAAGAAGATTGCGATGGGCTGTGCTGGCAGTACATCATCGAGCAGTCAGGTATTCGCCCGGAGTTTGTTGTCAGCACCGAACCAACGGATTGTCAGATCTACCGCGGTCAGCGCGGGCGTATGGAAATTCGCGTTGATGTCCAGGGCATCAGTTGCCACGGTTCCGCGCCGGAACGCGGCGATAACGCGATTTTCAAAATGGGACCAATCCTCAATGAACTGCAGGAACTCTCGCACAAACTGGGCAATGATGAGTTCCTGGGCAAAGGCACCCTGACCGTTTCCGAAATTTTCTTCACCTCGCCAAGCCGCTGCGCCGTTGCCGACAGCTGCGCAGTCTCCATCGACCGGCGCCTGACCTGGGGGGAAACCTGGGAAGGCGCTCTGGCTGAAATTCGCGCCCTGCCCGCCGTACAAAATGCCGGCGCGGTGGTGTCGATGTACAACTATGACCGTCCGTCCTGGACCGGGCTGGTCTACCCGACCGAGTGCTATTTCCCGACCTGGAAAGTGGAAGAAAACCACTTCACCGTCCGTGCGCTAAGCAATGCCTATGAAGGGCTGTTTGGTAAAGCGCCGGTCGTTGATAAATGGACCTTCTCGACCAACGGCGTTTCCATCATGGGCCGTCACGGCATTCCGGTCATCGGTTTTGGGCCAGGTAAAGAACCGGAAGCCCATGCGCCTAATGAGAAGACCTGGAAATCCCATCTGGTGACCTGTGCCGCGATGTATGCCGCCATTCCGCTTAGCTGGCTGGCCACTGAATAATCATTGACTGCAACCCCTCCCGTCGCTTCGCGACGGGAGTCTGGAGTGTTTATGCGCGTACTGATTAAAAATGGCATCGTCGTCAATGCCGACGGCCGGGCTAAACAGGATCTGCTCATTGAAAACGGTCTGGTCAGCCGCCTGGCCCCCCAGATAACGCCTGACCAACCTTGCGACACTATTGATGCCGAAGGTTGCTACGTGATGCCCGGCGGCATCGATGTTCATACCCACTTTAATATTGATACCGGACTCGCCCGCAGCTGTGATGATTTTTTTACCGGTACCCGCGCCGCCGCGTGTGGCGGTACAACAACCATCATCGATCATATGGGCTTTGGCCCTGCCGGCTGTCGGTTACGCCACCAGCTGGAGGCCTACCACGGATATGCCGCTTATAAAGCGGTGATTGACTACAGTTTTCATGGCGTTATCCAGCATATAAATCACGCGATTCTTGATGAGATCCCGATGATGGTCGAGGCGGGGATCAGTAGCTTTAAGCTCTACCTGACCTACCAGTACAAACTCAATGATGACGAGGTGCTGCAGGCGATGCGTCATCTACAGCGTGCCGGGGCATTAACGACCGTCCATCCGGAAAATGATGCCGCTATCGCGCAAAAGCGCGCTGAGTTTCTTGCCGCCGGTAAGACCGCCCCGCGCTATCACGCTTTAAGTCGCCCGTTTGAGTGCGAAGCCGAAGCCATCGCGCGGATGATCAATCTGGCACAGCTTGCCGGCAATGCACCGCTATACATTGTGCATCTCTCCAATAGTCTGGGTCTGGACTATCTACGTCTCGCCCAGGCCCGCCATCAGCCGGTATGGGTAGAAACCTGCCCACAGTATCTGCTGCTCGACGAACGCTGCTATGAGCGTGAAGATGCCCTGCAGTTTCTGCTCAGTCCACCGCTGCGTAATGCCAGGCATAACGATGCCCTGTGGTGCGGCATCAGCGATGGCGCGATTGATGTTGTCGCCACCGATCACTGTGCTTTCTCCATGGCCCAACGCCAGCAGCTTTCCGGTGGCGATTTCAGCCGCTGTCCGAACGGTCTGCCGGGAGTCGAAAATCGTTTGCTGCTCCTGTTCTCCCACGGGGTGATGACCGGACGCATTTCGGCGGAACGTTTCGTGGCTCTCACCAGCGCGACGCCGGCAAAACTGTTCGGTCTGTGGCCGAAAAAAGGGCTGCTGGCACCCGGCGCCGATGGCGATGTGGCGATCATCGATCCGCGTCGGACTACCACCATTCGTCATGAAATGCTGCATGACAACGCTGACTATTCCCCGTGGGAGGGGTTTATCTGTCAGGGCGCTATTCGCCAGACCTTGTCTCACGGCAGAGTGATCTTCGATAACGGTCACTTTACCGGCACCGCAGGCCAGGGGCGTTTCCTGCGCCGCCATCCCTTTTCAATCGCTAACGCTCCCGTAAGCGGAAATGCACCCTAAAGTGAGGAATGAATGAGTAAGAAAATTGTTCTCGCCCTTGGCGGAAATGCCTTAGGGGACGACCTGGCCGGGCAAATGCAGGCCGTTAAACAAACCGCGCAGGCCATCGTTGACCTGATTGCGCAGGGACACCAGGTGGTGGTGACTCACGGAAATGGTCCGCAGGTGGGGATGATTAACCTCGCTTTTGAAGCCGCTGCTAAAACGGAAGCGCACACGCCCATGCTGCCAATGTCGGTCTGCGTCGCCCTGAGCCAGGGCTACATTGGCTACGACTTACAAAACGCACTCCGTGAAGCACTCCTTTCCCGAGGAATGACCGTGCCCGTGGCAACGCTGATTACCCAGGTCGAAGTGGACGCCAACGACCCCGCATTTAAACATCCAACCAAACCTATCGGCTCCTTTTTTAGCGAAGAAGACGCCAGGCAGCTGACCCGCCAGGGGTACACCATGAAAGAGGATGCCGGCCGCGGCTACCGCCGCGTTGTCGCATCGCCACAACCGGTGGATATCATCGAAAAAGAGACGGTGAAAGCGATGATGGAAGCGGGTCATGTGGTGATTACCGTAGGCGGCGGCGGTATCCCCGTCATTCGTGAAGGCCACCACCTGCGGGGTGCCAGCGCGGTGATTGATAAAGACTGGGCCAGCGCGAAACTGGCAGCGATGATTGACGCCGATATGCTGATTATCCTGACCGCGGTGGAGAAAGTCGCCATCAACTTCGGCAAAGCGGATGAGCAGTGGCTGGACAGGCTCACGCTCAGCGATGCCGAACGCTATATTCGCGAAGGCCATTTCGCGAAAGGTTCGATGTTACCGAAAGTCGAGGCTGCCGCCTCGTTCGCGCGTTCCCGTCCCGGACGTCAAGCACTGATTACGGTTCTGAGCAAGGCTCAAGAAGGAATTGAAGGCAAAACCGGAACCGTGATAGCGGGTTAAACAGGGTCTGAGAAAACCAGTAACCCTCGATACGCCCGGTGATGTTCCGGGCGATTTTTACAGGACCAGCCCACGGGATATCAGGCTCAGGCGACCGTTAACACCGCTTCCTTCGCCTTAACACCTCGATGCATTAGCGTCATTAGCGCTTCAAGCACGCCACCGCCAATCGCTCTGGCCTTATCCGATACGCTGGTATAATCGGCGTCTGCGCCGCGCGGATCGATATCACCGATTTTGAAACCGCTGTTAACCACCAGGCCATCGTTTAATAACCCACGCACCATCCCGCCCAGCGGGGCCAGAATCTCCCGGTCACCGATGGTGGCGATCGTCTCCCCTTCGTTGACAATATCTCCCAGCCGCACCCGCCCCTGTAGCACGCCGGCCACCGGAGCGCGGATTACCCTCAGCGACGTGTGGCCCTGAATATTGCCCGGGATCCCGGTATTTGCCTGAGCGCAGCCGTGGTAAATCACCTGACCTAACCAGTGGCCCCGATGGGTTTCAATTACCGCGTGGCAATCTTTTCCAGCACAGAAACCGGGGCCAAGCGCGATCACCGCCGGTGCCAGCCCGCAATGAGTACCGAAGTTTTCCTTCGCCAGAATCGCATCCACCACGCAGGCGGGCCTCAGGTCGTGTAGGGAGTGGCACACTGGATCGACCAGAAGCGGGATGGCCCCATTTTCGACGATACGAATAGCCTCATGTACCGACGCTGCGCGCCGGGCGACAACGCCCTCTACCGTCACCTCACCGTCGAATATCGCCTGGGCAAAGGCCACGCTGCGGCGGATCGCCGTCGGTTTTTCAACCTCGAGCATGATCACCTTAAATCCGGCATGCCAGAGCCGCAGCGCCACCCCGGTAGCAATATCTCCGGCACCGCGAATCACGACCCGCAGATGCTGTGAGGGATGATCCACCGCCATCATCAGGCCACCAGCGGCCTGATTTTTCACCTGCAGGATCTCCGCCAGGACGCTGATAGCAATCTCGTTTGGCGTCTCTGCGCCAATGTTATAGCCCACCGGCGCATGCAGACGCGCAATGTGTTCTTCCGCAACCCCGTTTTCACGCAGTTGACGTAAAAAAACCTGAACCTTACGGCGGCTGGCCAACAGGCCAAGCCAGGCCACTGGCTGGGTAATCAGCCGATCCAGCGCTTCGCGATCTTTATTGTTGGTGGCGATGAGAACAAAGTTGTCCGGGCGAATGTCCAGCTTTTCTAACGCGGAACCAAAGGTTTCGGCATGCAGCAGCTGGGTCGACGGAGGGAAAAAATCAGGATTGAGGCTCTCCCGATAGATATCGGCAACGGCGATTTCGAACCCCACCAGCGCCGCAATTTGCGCAATTGCGCGGTTGACGTGTCCGCCGCCAATCAGCACCAGGCGCGGCCGCAGGCCATGCACGCTGATATAAACCGACATCGCGCCTCCGCAGTCAGAACCAACGGCATCGGCCCCGTTGCGCGCCATCCTGCCGTGAAACATTCTCGACGCCTTCTCACCCAGCGCCACCAGTGCCTCATCAATCACTTTTCGCTCCACCATCCCGCCGCCTATAGTTCCCGCAATGGTCCCGTCAGCGCGGATCAACATCTGCGCCGAGTGCCTGGGCGTTGAGCCTCTGCTGTCAACAATCTGCGCCAGCGCAAACGGGCGATTCTGTTCTTCGAGTCTTGCAGCTTCTGAGAAAATATTCATAACAACCTCGATGGCTATCCCTTTTCACCCCAGAGTGGATCTCACTCTCTCACTCTCTCACTCTCTCACTCGTCTGCGCGTGATTGCCGGACGCGCCTGAACGGATCCCGCCCAGATGGCATCAACATCGCCATCGGTCAGCAGGTCGGCTGTCAGCAAATTATCATTTTGAGAAAGCTGATTAAGTAACCAGATGCGCCGGACACCCGTCGGCGTATCTTTAAAGGCCCCTTCAGGATGCTGAATGAAACGATGCAGCATCGGCCAGCTCAGCCTGTCACCCGGTACGGCGGCGGTTATTCGGGAAAAAAACGGCCAGCGATGAACCGTCCCAGGACCAATACATTGCCCAATCAACCCGCCTCCCGTCACGGCAATGACGCAGCGACTTGAATCAGGGATGCAAGGTTCATGCTCGTTTGGCGCTTTGAGTGCAAAACCGTGAGCGCCGTCGGCTTCTACCAGCACCACGTCGACGTCAGCCTGCGCCACCAGTCCATCGAGTTGCTCGCCGGTAAAACCCTTTACTTTTCCAGCCTGCGGCAGCCATGCGGAAAAACAGGCCAGCAGCGGCTGTTGCCAGACGACTGGCGACAGCCACCGCGGATCGCGACAGATAACAACCGGCATCTGCGCCGGTAGATACATATGCGTGGTGGTGGTCAACAGGACCCGTCGTCCAGCCCGGACAAATAATTCAGCCAGCCACAACAACGTACTGGTTTTGCCGCCAGCGCCGACGGTGGAAATAAGTAACGGGCTGGCAGACGCACCCAAATCACAAAACAAGGCGTCATCTTGCGGTATATTTTCCATTAATCAGGTTCATTTCCATTATTTAAAGAGAGCTATGAAGCCGATCGACTGCATTATTACCGCCGCCGGGTTGTCCTCCCGAATGGGGCAATGGAAAATGATGTTACCCTGGCAAGAGGGAACAATACTTGATGCAAGTATTAAAAATGCCCTGCAATTTTGCTCACGTATTATTCTGGTGACGGGTTTTCACGCGCAGGAACTGCAGACACGGTATAGCAACAATCCCAGGATAACGCTGGCCCATAATGCGGATTATCAACATGGGTTGTTCTCATCCGTGATTTGCGGGGCCCGCGCCGTGACAAGCGAATACTGCTTTATCACCCACGGCGATCTGCCTTGTATCACGTCTGATGTGTTCCGCACCATGTGGCCGTTGCGCTATAACGGTTCGCTCCTTCCGCATTATCAAGGAATACCGGGCCATCCCATCCTCGTTGCCAGCCGCTATTTGCAACAGCGGCTGAACCGATCTGACGGTTCATCTGTCCGCAAAGCTCTGCTCAGCGGTCGGCATCAACGACTGGAACTGGAATATCCGGAAATTATTTTTGATATTGATACCCCTGCCGATTTTATTCGCCTGCAGAATAGCCCGCGTTTCTCGTCGCGATGCCATCGCACCTCATGAGGCGCGCTTATCGCGATAACGTAAATTATCATTGTGATAGATAAGCGTTGATTTTGAGAAATAAACACAGCTCATTTTGGTGAGTGATTTTAATTCGCATTAGCGTAACGTGATGTATTTCATAAAGCGTCGTTAACTTTAGATCTCTCTCACAGATTCGCACCCGCTTAGCTTAATGGCTAAATAACTGGTGTGATTGTTGCTCCACCTCTCCCAATTCGTCGGAAAGATCGCTTTCCCGATAATATTCGTTCACCGATTAATCTAAGGAGAGGGTTATGGGAGATATCATGCGTCCCGTCCCGTTTGAGGCATTATTGACGCGTATCTTTGATGAATACCAAAACCATCGCTCGATATTTGGTATTCCTGAACAGCAATTTTACTCGCCGGCAAACCCAAATCGACTCACCGTGTTCGGCGAGAGTTGTGCAACCCCGGTTGGACCTGCCGCCGGACCGCATACCCAGCTGGCGCAAAATATTATCACCTCCTGGTTAACCGGCGGTCGGTTTATCGAACTGAAAACCGTGCAGATCCTCGATCGGCTTGAGCTGGAAAAACCGTGTATCGACGCCGAAGATGAATGTTTTAATACTGAATGGTCGACCGAATTTACCCTGAAAAAGGCTGCTGATGAGTACCTGAAAGCCTGGTTTATTCTGCACCTGCTGGAAGAGATTTTCCCGCTCACGCCGATGAAGGGCGGCAAATCATTTATTTTCAATATGAGCGTGGGTTATAACCTGGACGGTATCAAGCAGCCGCCGATGCAGCAGTTCATCAACTGCATGATGAACGCCAGCAAGCAACCCGAATTTTCCCGCTATCGCGATATTCTCGACCGCTGGCTACATGACGACAAGTTCCTTCTCCGCTTCCGGTTCGATGATATCCGTCCACGGCTCGACACGCTGGCACACCGGATCCCCGCCACCCTGGTACACGGCGTGACGCTGTCGACGATGCATGGCTGTCCGCCGGACGAAATTGAAGCCATTTGTCGCTATATGCTGGAAGAGAAAAACCTCAATACCTTCGTCAAACTCAACCCGACGCTTCTCGGCTATTCGCGGGTACGCGAAATTCTTGATACCTGCGGCTTCGGCTATATCGCCCTCAATGAAGAGTCCTTTGACCACGATCTGAAAATCGATCGGGCATTAGAAATGCTGGAACGCCTGATGCAACTGGCAAAAGAGAGGCATCTCGGCTTCGGTGTGAAGCTCACCAATACCCTCGGCACCGTCAACAACAAAGGCGCGCTGCCGGGAGATGAGATGTATATGTCCGGTCGCGCGCTGTTCCCGCTGTCCATCAATGTTGCAGCTCTTCTTTCCCGCGCTTTTGACGGCAAGCTGCCAATCTCCTATTCCGGAGGCGCCAGCCAGCTCAATATGCGCGAAATTTTTGCAACAGGAATACATCCAATCACCATGGCGACGGACCTGCTGAAACCGGGAGGCTACCTGCGGCTTAGCGAATGTATGCGCGAACTTGAGCAGTCTGACGGCTGGAAGATGACCCGGGTGGACGTCGCACGATTGAATGCGCTGGCAGAAAAAGCCGTCAGCATGGCGTACACCCAGAAACACTGGAAACCCGATGACCGTATTGATGTCGGCGAGCAACTGCCCCTCACCGACTGCTACGTCGCCCCCTGCGTTACCGCCTGCGCCATTAAGCAGGATATCCCGGAATATATTCGTCTGATGGGCGAACAGCGTTATGCCGACGCGCTGGAGCTGATTTACCAGCGCAATGCCCTACCGGCCATTACCGGTCATATCTGCGATCATCAGTGTCAGTACAACTGTACTCGCCTGGACTACGACAGCGCACTTAACATTCGTGAATTGAAAAAAATCGCCCTTGAGAAAGGCTGGGATGAATACCAGCAGCGCTGGCATAAACCCGCAGGTTCCGGCACCAGACATCCGGTAGCCGTGATTGGCGCAGGTCCGGCAGGACTGGCCGCCGGATATTTTCTCGCCCGCGCCGGGCATCCGGTGACGCTTTTTGAGCGCGAAGCCAACGCCGGTGGCGTGGTACGCAATATCATCCCACAATTCCGTATTCCCGCAGAGCTGATCGAACATGATATTGATTTCGTGACCCGGCATGGGGTGAATCTGGTTTACGGCTGCGATCCGCATCTGAGCGTTGAAAAGCTGCAGCAGGAAGGATTCCACTACGTTCTGGTGGGAACCGGTACCGATAAGAACAGCGGCGTCCCGCTACGCGGTGATAACCTTAACGTACTAAAATCACTCCAGTTTTTGCGGGAGTATAACCGCGGCGACAACCTGAAGCTGGGGAAACATGTGGCCATTATTGGTGCAGGCAATACCGCAATGGACTGCGCCCGCGCGGCCCTGCGCGTCCCCGGCGTGGAGAAGGCCACCATCGTTTATCGCCGTTCACAACAGGAGATGCCGGCGTGGCGTGAGGAGTATGAAGAAGCCGTTGCTGATGGCGTTCAGTTCCGTTTTCTGAACAACCCGGAAGAGTTTAACGCCGATGGCACCTTGACGCTGCGCGTTATGACTCTCGGCGAAGCCGATGAAAAGGGCCGCCGCCGCCCGGTACAAACCGCCGAGACCTGCACGCTGCAGGTCGATACCCTGATAACCGCCATCGGCGAGCAGCAGGATCACGATGCCCTCGCGGCGATGGGTATTCCGCTCAATGAACATGGCTGGCCGGTTGTCGATCTCAATGGGGAAACCGGTAAGGCCAACGTCTTCCTGATCGGCGATGTGCAGCGCGGCCCCTCTTCCATTGTTTCCGCAATCGGCAATGCCCGCCGGGCCACGGATACGATTCTGGCCCGCGAGAATATCCTCAGTCACCATGGTGATAAACGCTGGAATAACGTCAATCCGGCGGAAGTCTACCGCCGTAAGGGAACCATTGCCGTGGCAAGGGTAAACAAAGACGATCGCGATGCATTCGTGGCCCAGGAGGCCTCCCGTTGCCTTGAGTGCAACTACATCTGCAGCAAGTGCGTGGATGTCTGTCCAAACCGCGCCAACGTCTCAATCGCCGTACCTGGGTTCCAGAATCGCTACCAGACCTTGCACCTTGACGCCTTCTGCAACGAATGCGGTAACTGCGCCCAGTTCTGCCCGTGGCAGGGCAAACCATACAAAGACAAAATCACCATCTTTAGCCTGGCCGAGGATTTCGGCAACAGCACCAACCCGGGTTTTCTTGTCGAAGCGAACCAGGTTCACGTACGACAAAACGATCGGATCTGGCTGCTGAATATCGACGAACGCGGTCAGCTTAACGACGTACCGCCACCGCTTACCGACATGTGCCGCATTATCAGCCATGTTCATCTCCACCATCGCTATCTGCTGGGAGGCGTCGAAGTATGAGTATCCTGATTCTAAAAAATGCGACTGTCGTGCAACTTTACCCGGCAAAAGTCGTGGAAAATGTCGATATCGTTATCGAAAATGAGACGATTATCGATGTTGGTGCGGACCAGTGTCGGCGCTATCCGCTGGCCAGCATCAAAGAAATGCGGGGCCGCCTGGTCATGCCTGGCAACGTATGTTCCCACAACCATTTCTATTCCGGCTTATCACGCGGTATCCAGGCCAACATCGCCCCCTGTCCGGACTTTATCTCGACGCTGAAAAACCTGTGGTGGCGGCTCGACCGGGCGCTGGATGAAGAGTCGCTGTACTACAGCGGACTCATCTGCTCGCTGGAGGCCATTCGCTGCGGCTGTACCGCGGTTATCGACCACCACGCCTCTCCGGATTATATTGCCGGGTCGCTTAGTCAACTGCGTCAGGCCTTTCTGAAGGTGGGGCTACGCGGAATGACCTGCTTCGAAACCACGGATCGCAACGGTGGCGTCAAAGAGTTACGGGCTGGCGTTGAGGAAAACATTCGCTTTGCTCGCGAAATAGATAGTGCAAAGGAAAAAGGCGATACCCCGTATCTGGTGGAGGCCCATATCGGCGCTCACGCGCCGTTCACTGTCCCGGATGAGGGCCTGAGTATGCTCTCCGAGGCCCTGAAGACAACCGGCCGCGGGCTGCATATTCACGCCGCGGAAGACCGCTACGATGTCTCCCATAGCCACCATCATTATGCAAAAGACCTGCTGGTCAGGCTGGCTGATTTCGATCTGCTCGACAGCAAAACGCTGATCGCCCACGGGCTGTATCTTTCGGTCAGGGATATTGAGCTGCTGAATGCGCATGACGGGTTCCTGGTACATAATGCCCGTTCTAACATGAACAATCATGTGGGCTATAACCAGCGTCTGGCGACGTTCCGTAACCTGGCGCTCGGGACCGACGGTATAGGTTCTGATATGTTTGAGGAGCTTAAGTTTGCCTTCTTCAAGCACCGTGATGCCGGCGGGCCGCTGTGGCCGGATAGCTTTGCCCGTGCATTGAGCAATGGTAACGAACTGCTCAGTCGTAACTTTAATGCACAGTTTGGTCGTGTTGAAGCCGGTTACAAGGCCGACCTGACCATCAGCGATTACGCCTCGCCCACGCCGTTTATCGCTGAAAATATTGCCGGCCACATTGCCTTCGGGATGGGGAGCAGCAACGTGCATAGCGTCATGGTCAACGGGGTCATGGTTTACGAGGACCGTCAGTTTACCTTTGACTGCGAACCGGTGTTTGCCGAAGCCAGAAAGGTTGCGGCGAAGATGTGGAAGCGAATGGATGCCCTGGCCTGACGCCTCTGGCAGGAAAAAGAACCCGGTCTCTGCGCCGGGTTCTTTTTTTGCAGCAAATCTACAGCGTCAACAGACTGGCGGTGGCGACGTTACGCTGTTTTTGCAACGCCGCCAGCGCCTCAGCGCTCATCACCCTGAGCGCAGCCGTCGGGCAAACATCAACGCAGGCGGGCCCCTGTTCACGCGCCACGCACAGATCGCACTTCACCACCACCGGCGGATGTGCCGCCGTGGCCACAATCGTTATTGCCCCAAAAGGACAGGCTACCACGCACCCCTGGCAGCCGATACAACGTGCGGCATCGGCTTCAACCCGCTCGGTTCCCATCGTTAACGCGCCAACCGGACAGGCAGACACGCAGGGCGCGTTTTCACATTGATGACACATCACCGGTACGCTGAGATTAGCGAGACGCATCACCTTCAGGCGCGGATGAAACTCCGCCCCTTCAGCTATATGCGACAGGGCGCAGGCGACTTCACAGGTCCGGCAGCCAATGCAGGCCTGTGGACTGGCGACGATAAAGCTGGTCATATCCCCTCCTTGTTCCTGAACAGATCCAGCATCTCGTGAGCCGCCTGGCGCCCGGCCACCATCGCTGTAACCACCAAATCGGCGCCATGCACCGCATCCCCGCCGGCAAAAATTTTGTCATTGTCGGTTTGCGTCGTGCCGCGACCTTTACCACCGGTACGAATCTGCCCCCAGCGATCGAGTTGGATCCCGTGCCCACGTAGCCAGGGCATATCATGTGCCTGGAAGCCAAACGCCATGATCAGCACATCGGCCGGGAGCTCAAACTCTGAGCCGACAATCGGCTGCGGACGACGACGCCCGTCCGCGCCGGGTTCACCCATTTCGGTGCGGATCATCCCAACCGCGCTGACCTGGCCTTTGCGGTTACGCAGAATATACTGCGGCTGAACGTTGAACTGAAACTCCACCCCTTCTTCACGAGCGTTCACCACCTCTTTTTTCGAACCCGGCATGCTCAGTTCATCCCGCCGGTAGGCGCAGGTTACGCTGGCTGCGCCGCGACGGACCGCCGTACGCAGGCAGTCCATCGCCGTATCGCCGCCCCCGAGCACCACTACGCGTTTACCTTTAATCTCGGTCAGCGGATATTCCGGACTCTCCTCAAGCCCCATCACTTCACGCGTGCTGGCAATCAAAAACGGCAGCGCCTGAATCACGCCCGCTGCGTCTTCCCCTTCCAGTCCCGCCGCCATCAGGCCGTAGGTACCCACGCCAAGAAAAACGGCGTCATAACCGGCAACCAGGTCGTTGAACGCCACATCGCGCCCCACTTCATGATTAAGGTGAAAAGTAATCCCCATCTCACTGAAGATCTCCCTTCTGACCCGCAGGATGCTTTTATCGAGCTTGAAGGGCGGTATACCAAAGGTGAGTAGGCCGCCGATTTCAGGATGCCTGTCGAACACCGCCACCTGTACCCCCGCGCGTGCCAGAATATCAGCGCAGCCCAGGCCTGCCGGACCGGCGCCAATGACCGCCACCCGCTCCTTACGCGGCACGACATGCCCCACGCTCGGTCGCCAGCCCATCGCCAGCGCGCTGTCGGTGATATAACGCTCAAGGTTGCCAATGGTGACCGAGCCGCCTTCATTTTTCAGTGTGCAGGCCCCCTCGCATAGACGATCCTGCGGACAAACCCGGCCGCAAATTTCCGGCAAAGAGCTGCTTTGATGACACAGCTCCGCCGCTTCGATGACATTGCCCTTATTGACAAGGCGAATAAAATCCGGAATGTGGTTATGCAGCGGACAGGTCCAGTTGCACCAGGCTTTCTGGGCGCAATAGAGGCAGCGTTCACTTTCGTATTCCGCATCGCAGGCCTCAAGCCCGTGGTAGATTTCGGCAAAATGGGTCTTTCGCGTTTCGGCAGCGATCTTCTTCGCCCCGACGCGCGGTAATTTATCGAGGAACGCTTCGCGTCGCGTCCTCTGACGAGGCTGCACCGCCAGCCCCTGGGCCGCACGAATCTGTCGTTCGCGGCGCAGCCGGTTGATACCGGCCTCATCCATCAGCTTCAACGCCTGGGTCGGGCAGGCTGCCACGCAGGCCTGCTGACCCGAGGCATGTTCGCTGCACAAATCGCACTTCTGCGCCAGCTGCGGCGCATCCGCTGCCACCGAGGTCATTTCGATGGCGCCAAACGGGCAGGCTATCACACAGTTTTTACAGCCGATGCACTGCGCCTGTCTGAGCTGAATACTGTCTTTAGCCAAATAGAGCGCCTGCGTCGGGCATGAGGTTACGCAGGGCGCATCGTTACAGTGATGACAGGTAGCGGCACGACTCTCATTACGGTGGAAGACAATGTGGATGCGCGGAAGAAAATGACGACGCTGCTGCGGCCAGACATCCTGATGATGCGCAGTCACGCAGGCTATCTCACAGGCATGGCAGCCAATGCAGCTGGCGGCATCGGCAACGATAAATCTATTCATTTGCGTCCCTTTTATTATTATGAAAATGACAAGGGTCACGATGCAATAATCAGGCGCTTTTTATGTTCTGCCGCGTAGCAGGTTCATTTTTGAGAAGCGCCTCAAAGAAACACCCTTCCCAGCGCCGACCGGGGACCTCCAGTGAAATGCCGCGCAGAATCATGTGGCGATTCATAATGATTTCATTCCTATCATTATGAGAACCTTCTCTTCCTCATCCGTTGTTTAATCCTGACCTGTCGCGACGTAAAAGGCGCGTTCTGTGACAGTCGACTCATTTCGACAACTTTCTGCCTCAAATTCAAAAAACTGGCACTCCCTAAGCATATTCCCCTCAGGTGTATTCAATCGTTACTCATCCTTCTCCCCAGTCGCGCCTTTCAGGAAGCACTGGCGGAAAATGTCGGATAATAAGGAGAACAAAGTTATGAGCGCCATTGATTCTCAGCCACCATCGGTCTCTGGCAGCCCCCATACAACAGATGAGGTGGATCGCGTCTTGTCGCCGGGGAAGCTGGTCGTTTTGGGTTTGCAACACGTTCTGGTTATGTATGCAGGTGCCGTCGCCGTGCCTTTAATGATAGGGGACCGGCTAGGATTAAGTAAGGATACGGTGGCGCTACTGATCAGCTCCGATCTGTTTTGCTGCGGCGTCGTGACGCTACTGCAATGTATCGGTATCGGTCGTTTTATGGGGATTCGTCTCCCGGTCATTATGTCAGTGACCTTTGCCGCCGTCACGCCGATGCTGGCCATTGGTATACACCCTGACATCGGACTGCTGGGGATTTTCGGTGCGACGATCGGCGCCGGAATCATCACCACCCTGCTCGCCCCTCTCATCGGACGGCTGATGCCACTATTTCCACCGCTGGTCACCGGCGTGGTGATCACCTCTATCGGTTTGAGCATTATGCAGGTCGGGATCGACTGGGCGGCCGGCGGGAAAGGCAATCCTGACTATGGTAATCCGGTTTATCTGTGCATCTCCTTCGCCGTACTTCTGTTTATCCTGCTGGTCACACGCTTCGCCAAAGGTTTTATGTCTAATGTCGCCGTCCTGTTAGGCATCGTCTTTGGCTTTGGCCTTTCCATGATGATGAATGAAGTCAACCTCAACGGCCTGTACGACGCCAAATGGTTCGCAATTGTCACTCCGATGGCGTTAGGGACGCCGGTCTTCGATCCGGTGTCGATTATCACGATGACCGCCGTGGTCATCATCGTTTTTATTGAGTCGATGGGGATGTTCCTGGCGCTGGGTGAAATTGTGGGCCGCAAGCTGACGCCGCAGGATATCGTTCGTGGTTTGCGCGTTGACGGTATCGGCACGGTGTTTGGCGGCGTTTTCAACAGCTTCCCCCACACTTCTTTTTCGCAAAACGTCGGGCTGGTCAGCGTCACAGGCGTTCACAGCCGCTGGGTCTGCGTGGCTTCCGGCGCTATTCTGATCATATTCGGGATGGTGCCGAAAATGGCGGTGCTGGTCGCCTCAATCCCGCAGTTTGTGCTGGGCGGCGCAGGGCTGGTCATGTTCGGCATGGTACTGGCGACGGGAATTCGCATTCTGGCGCGTATTAACTACTCCTCTAATCGTTACAACCTTTATATCGTCGCCATCAGCCTTGGCGTGGGTCTGACACCAACGCTGTCGCATGATTTTTTCTCAAAATTCCCGACAGTACTGCAGCCGCTACTGCATAGCGGGATCATGCTGGCCACGTTCAGCGCCGTCACCCTCAATCTGTTCTTTAACGGTTACAACAAACACACGGGGCTGATTCCCGAGAACCCGGCGGTTAAGCGCCAGCCACGTACGATGCGCATGTGGTTACTGATGCGCAAAGTTAAACAGCAGCAACACGATGAATAACGAGAAAGACTACGGCGTCAATGCATAACTCTGACGCCGTCATCCCGCTACCGGGAGCATTCATTCCGCGAACTCAGGAGCACTTATCATGTTATTACGCCTGGTTTTCGCCACCGCGGTTCTCTGTTTGCTGAGCCTGCCAGCGGTGCAATATGCCATTAATTTGAGTTTCCATAGCCGCTTCGACTTTTGGTTATTCTTTTAATCGCGCTGTCTCCGCTTCGTTCTGACGAGGAAAATTATCATAATGAAAAAGGTGATTACCGTATGCCCGTATTGCGCAGCTGGCTGTAAGATCAGGCTGGTCGTTGAGGAGGAAAAAATCCTTCGTGCCGAAGCGGCAATGGGAAAAAACAACCAGGGAACCCTGTGCCTGAAAGGCTATTATGGCTGGGATTTCATTAACGATACCCAGATCCTCACCCCGCGCCTGAAAACCCCTATGATCCGCCGTCAGCGTGGCGGAAAACTGGAATCCGTCTCCTGGGAGGAGGCGCTCGACTACGTCGCGACCCGTCTCAGCGCCATTAAGGCGAAGTACGGTCCGGACGCCATTCAGACCACCGGCTCGTCCCGCGGGACGGGGAACGAAACCAACTATGTGATGCAAAAATTCGCGCGCGCCGTTATTGGTACCAATAACGTCGACTGCTGCGCTCGCGTCTGACACGGCCCTTCGGTTGCAGGTCTGCACCAGTCGGTCGGTAATGGCGCCATGAGTAATGCCATCACGGAGATTGATAACACCGATCTCATCTTTATCTTCGGCTACAATCCGGCCGACTCACACCCTATTGTGGCGAATCACGTCATTAACGCCAAACGCAACGGGGCGAAGATTATCGTCTGCGATCCGCGCAAGATTGAAACCGCGCGCATTGCCGATATGCATATTGCCTTGAAAAACGGCTCCAACATCGCGCTGCTCAACGCCATCGGCCACGTCATTATCGAAGAGGATCTCTACGATAAATCCTTCGTCGCCAGCCGTTCTGAGGGCTTCGAGGAGTATTGTAAAATCGTCGAAGGCTATACGCCGGAGTCGGTGGAAGCCATCACCGGCGTCAGCGCGCAGGAGATCCGCGCCTGTGCCCGGATGTATGCCGGCGCGAAATCCGCCGCCATCCTGTGGGGTATGGGCGTGACCCAGTTCTATCAGGGCGTGGAGACCGTGCGCTCGCTGACCAGCCTGGCGATCCTCACCGGCAACCTCGGCAAGCCGAGCGCCGGCGTCAACCCGGTGCGCGGCCAGAACAACGTGCAGGGCGCCTGCGATATGGGGGCGCTGCCGGACACCTATCCGGGCTATCAATACGTGAAATTCCCGGAGAACCGCGAGAAGTTCGCCAGAGCCTGGGGCGTCGGGAGCCTGCCGGCGCATACCGGCTATCGCATCAGCGAGCTGCCGCACCGCGCGGCGCACGGTGAAGTACGGGCAGCGTACATTATGGGCGAAGATCCGCTGCAGACCGACGCCGAGCTCTCTGCCGTGCGTAAAGCGTTTGAAGAGCTGGAGCTGGTGATTGTCCAGGATATTTTCATGACCAAAACCGCCGCGGCGGCCGACGTTATCCTGCCGTCCACCTCGTGGGGCGAGCACGAAGGCGTCTATACCGCAGCGGACCGCGGCTTCCAGCGCTTCTTTAAGGCGGTAGAGCCGAAGTGGGACCTGAAAACCGACTGGCAGATCATCAGCGAAATCGCCACCCGGATGGGCTATCCGATGCACTACAACAACACCCAGGAGATCTGGGACGAGTTGCGGCATCTGTGCCCGGACTTTTACGGCGCCACCTACGAGAAAATGGGCGAGCTGGGCTACGTGATGTGGCCGTGCCGCGATGAGTCCGACGCCGACCAGGGGACCTCTTATCTGTTTAAAGAGAAGTTCGACACCCCGAACGGCCTGGCGCAGTTCTTCACCTGCGACTGGGTTGCGCCGATCGATAAGCTCACCGACGAGTATCCAATGGTGCTCTCCACCGTGCGGGAAGTAGGCCACTATTCGTGCCGCTCCATGACCGGCAACTGCGCGGCGCTGGCCGCGCTGGCGGATGAACCGGGCTATGCGCAAATCAATACCGCCGATGCCGCGCGACTGGGTATTGAGGATGAGGCGCTGGTGTGGGTGAACTCACGTAAAGGCCGCATTATCACCCGCGCACAGGTCAGCAACCGTCCGAATAAAGGGGCGGTCTATATGACCTATCAGTGGTGGATTGGCGCCTGTAATGAGCTGGTAGCGGAGAACTTAAGCCCGATAACCAAAACGCCGGAGTACAAGTACTGTGCCGTGAACGTTGAGCGCATCGCCGACCAGCGCGCCGCCGAGCAGTATGTAATTGATGAGTACACCAGGCTGAAAGCCCGCCTGCGCGAAAGCGCAATGGGTTAACACTGTTCCCCGCTTGCGCTACGTTTATCGGGGAAAAGATCCGGCCGCTCTCGGGAGTCGTCAGGAGCGATTAGATCAGCGGGTCAGGTTATCAGACAGAAAAGAGAGCAACCCGGGCCAGGTGTCTACACCTTAGCCCGGGTTGTACGATCTATGACTTTAAAGCATGGTGAATAGAATCAAGAATCGGTTGATAGCCGGTACAGCGACAGATATTCCCCTCCAGCACATCTTTCAACTGTTCATCCGTCGGCTGCGGCACTTTAGTCAGCAGCGCCGTGGTACTCACCAGTACGCCAGGAGTACAAAAACCGCACTGCACGCCGCCTTTCTCGACAAATGCCTGCTGCAGTTTTTGCGTCAGCGGGTTATCGTTCAATCCTTCAAGCGTGGTGATTTCCGCCTCATCGCACTGCCCGGCCAGAACCAGACATGAACAGACGGCATGACCATCCATTAATACCGTACAGGCGCCGCACTCCCCGATGGAACAGCCCTCTTTAGTGGCACTCAGGTGCAAAGTGTCGCGCACCAGATCCAACAACCGCATATGACCTTCCACTTTCGCTTCCACCAGCTTACCATTGACCTTCACTTTGATTGTGCTCATTGCGCTATCCTGTGCGGGGCGATATCACGCCCCGTTAATTAATGGTTATTTATCAAATTCTTGCTTCGCCTGCGCCATCATGTCGCGGAACATACTGATAAACACAGGCTGCTTATAGGCCGCGGACCAGCGTTTGCCGATGGCGGCATCGATCAGCTTTTCCAGAACCGCACAAGCGCTGTCAATCGATGCATGCTCTAACCGCTGGCCAATCAGGCAACGCTCGACATCAGGCAGGCGCTGCGGTTTGCTAAACAGCGCGCCATCCACCAGCCGGCAGTAGTCGACGCAGCCGTTGGTATCCAGCGCCAGCAGCGCGCTCAGACTTTGCCGGGTAATATTCAGCGCATTACGTCGCCCCAGTTGATGATAGAAACCTCTGGCCTCCGGTCTGGCCGGCGGCGGCAGGATCACCTGAGTCAGCAGCTCATCCGGCTGACGCTGGGTTTTATAGCCAGATAGCAGAAACTCACCCAGCGACATCCGCCGCGTGCCGCGCAGAGAATGCAGCACAATACTCGCATCGTAGAGGATCGCCGGTGGAATGGAGTCGCCACAGGGTGCGGCGTTAACGATATTGCCGCCAATGGTGGCGCGGTTACGAATCTGATGTGAGCCTACGGTGTGACAGGCCTGAACCAGTAGCGGATAACGCTCGCACAGCAGCGGATGCTCGCTGATACGGTTAAAGGTCATCGCCGCGCCAATGACCATCTCATGACTATGGGGATCTTCTGTAATCCCGGTCAGTTCCTGAAGACGGGAAATATCCACCAGCTTCATTGCCCGGGTTTGCATGCGCCCTTGTACAATGACGTCCGTCCCTCCCGCTATTGCGCTCACGCCTTCCTGAGCCAGCAGCGTCAGCGCCTGTTCCAGATTCTGTGGACGGGTTACCGTCACGTCGGTCAGCCGCAGCACCTGCTTTTTATTTTCAGGCTCAATCATCAACTCGCTCTGCCGGGCGGGCTTTTTCAGATTGAAACCGAGGATCACCTGCTCAAGGGTCAGCGGCAACTTATTAAAGCGTTTCCCCAGCGCGAAGCTGACCGCATTATTGATAGCTGCCGCCGCCAGTTCAGTCGCCGGCTCGCCGATTCCTTTCGCACCGTACGGTCCGGCAAGATCGGGATTCTCTACGCCGATAACCGTCATTCGTGGAATATCTTTAATGGTCGGCAGGAGGTAGCTGTCAAAGTTTTCTGACTTCACCTGGCCGTGCTCAATATTGAAATCTTCCAGCAGCGCATAGCCAAACCCCTGGGCGACGCCGCCGCAGACCTGGCCTTCAAACCCCACCGGATTGAGTATCCGCCCAACATCGTGCGCGGCGGTCACATGCAGGAGTTCAGTTTTCCCTGTACTGGTGTTCACCCGAACTTCAGCCACCTGGCAGCCATACACCCAGGTAAAGTACGGACTGCCGCAGCCTTTTTCCTCATCCCAGTGAATCGGCGGTGGGACGAACCAGCCATACTCGGTGAGACTGACGCTGGCCCATTTGGTTTTATTGACGGCGCTTTTAAAATCAATACGCCGGCTTTCGTCATGGCGATTGATTATCAACCCACCTGACCAGAGGGTGTCGGCAAGCTCGCAGGTGCCAAGCGTGTCGCCGACGACGCTGAGAATGCGCCGTTTAATCTTCTCTGCCGCATCGAGAATCGCCCCGCCGCCCACCATCGTTCCGCGCGTGGCCGCCGTGGATCCGCCATCGCCAATTACCGAGGTTGGCGGTTCGCTAAAATGAATGTCTTCAAGCCCAATACCAAACGCTTCGGCGGCAATGAGCGACATGGTGGTCTGTAACCCCTGACCATTTTCTGATACTGATGTCGAAAGGTTAACGCTGCCGTCTTCGTTGACCTGAATCAGCGCCGTTGAGGTATCAACCCCTTCCGCACCGATAGAACAGCCGCGATAGCTCAGCGCCAGGCCAATACCGTAGCGCCAGACGCCTCCCTGTTGATTCAACACACGATAATGCTGGCGTTTCGCCATGAATTCTGCCGACGTGCTGGCCTTATTCAACACTTCAATTGCCGAAACGGTGTGGTTATCAAACACCTGGCCGGTAATCGAAGTATCGCCTTGTCGTAGCGCGTTTTTTTCACGCAGCTTCAGCGGTGGAATATCCAGGTATTCCGCAATCTCATCCATCAATGATTCATGGGCGTAGACGACCTGCGGCGAGCCAAAGCCACGCATCGCCGAGGTATAGCTGTTGTTGGTGTAGACCGCTTTCACATCAATATGGACATTAGGAATACGATAAGGACCCGCGGCCTGTACCGAAGACCGCCAGGTCACGAAGGGCGAAGAAGCGGCATAGCCGCCGCTGTCCGCGAGAATATCGACCTTCATCGCGACAATATGCCCGACCTCATCGAGCCCCACTTTATACTTCATTTTATAGGGGTGACGTTTGCAGCTCTCGATAATCGACTGTTCGCGGGTATAGGCGAATTTCACCGGGCGACCGGTTAAGTGGGTCAGTAAGGCCGAACGGCAGGCCAGATGGTCGATCACATCATCTTTACCGCCAAACGATCCCCCCATCACCGCCCGCTTAATATTAATTAAGCTCTGCGGACAGCCCATAAATTTGGCCACGAATCCGCGAACACGATGCGGATTCTGAATCGAACCGGAAATGATCAGGCTGCCGTCGGTGGGATCCAGCCAGCTGAGCACCACTTCCGGCTCGATATACGCATGCTCCTGAAAGCCCACTTCATACTCGCGCTCCAGCACATGGCGAGCCTCGGCGAACCCCTTATTAACATCGCCTTTAATCGTATGATGATGCGCGGCAATGTTGTCGCTGCGTTGCGGATGGATCAGCCGGGCACCGGGTGCCAGCGCCTGCTCAACATCGGTGAGCGGCGCATAGGGCGTATAGCGGACGTGTATTTTGTCAGCGGCCTCGCAGGCGGCCTCATAGGTGGTCGCCGCGATCACGGCAATCACGTCGCCGTGAAAGACCACCTCATCTTTGACGATCGGCAGGTAATCTTTCACGATAACCCCCACCGCTGGCGTGCCAGGAATATCCTGCCAGGTGGCAATTTTCACCACGCCGTCGACCGCCAGCGCATCGCTCAAATCAAGGTGTTCAATTTTGCCCGCCGGGATATCCGCATAGCGGCAGACACCAAATAGCATACCTGGCAGGGTGATATCATCACCATAAATGGCCGTTCCTTTGACTTTCGCCAGGCCATCCACTCGTCCCGGCGACGCTGAACGTAAAGCGCACATAATATTCCCCTTATTATTGTCCGTTGATGGCAAACCAGACTTAGCCATTGCATGCAGTATCCGTTCACCCACGGGAAAAACCCGTCCGGGACAACAAATCCAATATCTGTGCCATAAGTCCGCCGGGATGTGGTGCAGGTTATTATTTGTGACTGGAAACGCAAAAAGAGGCACCGACGGTGAAAAATCAGCGCAGCGGAGGATGCGGAGAGCGTATCACCGCCCGAACGACGGTGATTTTATCAAAGTGAGAAGACGTAATTTATCAAATTAATAATTGCCAGCCGTCGCCCGGATGGCGCGGCTCAGCAGGAGGTCTGTCGCCGATGCGGCGGCGTTTAGCGGGGGTCAGACGGTATAAATGCGGATATCGTGCTCGCGGAACGTGTCGCGATACTCGCGACTGATGTTCTCCTCCACCACCAGCACATCGATATCGCCGCTTTGGGCGACGACAAAACGGGCCACCGCCGGAATTTTATCCGAAGTCAGGCCGACGATAATTTCACTGCACTGTTTAATCACCGCTTTTTTAAATTCGCAATCGGCATAGTCGAATCCGGTCAGACCGGATTCCGGCGCCATCGCGCAGCCGCCGATAAACCCCTGATCAAACAGCACGCCCTGCAGCTGAGCCACCGCCGAAGCGCCAACGCAGCCGCCCGACGCTCGCTGAACCTGCCCGCCAAGCATCACCACGTCATACAGCGGCTTTTTGAGCAGCTCTGCGGCTATCTCCGGCGAATTGGTCACCACCGTTAACGCCAGTTCAGCTGGTAGCGCCTCCGCCATCGCCAGATTGGTGGTACCGGTATCGATAAAGATGCAGCCGCCGGGCTTCACCAGCCTTGCGCATTTCTGCGCGATTCTGAGTTTTGTTGCTGCATTTTTGTCTTTCCGCTCGCTGTAATCCCCGGCTTCCGGCAGGTTCATTACCGCGCCGCCGTAGACCTTTTTACAGAACCCGTCTTTGCTAAGTTCATGCAGATCGCGGCGAATTGTATGCTCGGAGACGTTTAAGCGGCTGGCCAGCTCGCTACAGACCACCCGACCGTTTTCCTGGAGGATCTGACAAATCAGCGCTTGTCGTTGCTGAGGGAAAGCTGCATAATCGAGCACATTAACTCCTGAATTTATCTTAACCGAGCATTAAGGAGCATGATCATGCATCCGCCCGGCTCTGTCAACCTACCCTGTAAAGAGGTAAAAATGAAAATTGCCCATATCGCGCTCTGGACCCGGCAGCTTGAACAACAGGCCCGTTTCTGGACCAGCTTCTTTAACGGCCAGATTAACGAAAAATATTGCAGCCGGACCAATCCCGGCTTTGAGTCTTATTTTGTGAAAATTGGCGAAGATATTGCCATTGAGCTGATGTGCAAACCGGGGCTGCAGGCGGTCACGCCGGACAATAACCACACTGGATGGGTTCATCTGGCTATCTCCGTCGGCGGCGCACAGCAGGTCGATGCGCTGGCGAAGCGGGCAGAAACACAGGGGATTTTAGTCTCCCCGCCGCGCACGACCGGCGACGGCTATTATGAAGCGGTGATCAAAGACCCGGATGGCAATCTGATTGAAATCGTTGCATAGTCATCTCTGCAACCCATTCTGAGCAGGAACGCGCCGTGTCTACCTACCATGTCATCGATAAAGAGAGCTGGCATCGTCGAGATCATTTCGAGTTTTATCGCACTTTTGCCAACCCCAGCTTTAACCTCTGCGTGCCGGTAGAAGCACAGCGCTTGTATGAGTGCGCGAAGGATCGCCAGGTCTCCTTTTTCCAGCTGGCGCTCTACGCGCTGCTGCGGGCAGCCAACGCGGTACCTCAGCTCAAACAGCGGATGCGAGGCGACGATATTATTGAATATGATGATATTGCGGTGATGACGCCCGTCATGACCGCCCAGGAAGGGTTTCGTCAGGTGTGGTGCAACAATGCCGCCGACTTCGCCGCCTTTAGCCGGGCGGCGACGCCGAATATTGAGGCGGCAAAAACCACCGATCCGGCGCCGCTGATTGTCGAGGGCGAGCACTTTTTTTGCGCCAGCTGTCTACCGTGGCTCCATTTTAGCGCCATCACCCAGGCCGAGTATTATACGGGCGCGGCGGTTCCGGCGCTCACCTGGGGCAAACTGAAAAACGGCGTCATTCCGGTCGCGGGTAAATTCAACCACGCTTTTGTGGATGGGCTGCACGCCAGCCGTTTTTTCGCCCAGGTTGAAGCGGGGTTTGCCGAGCCGGATACCTTATGGCTGCCGCTGGTCTGAAGTCGCCACGACCCATTCCCCGTCCTCCTTACGAAACGGCTGTTTCTGCGCCTGGGTAAGGATCTCCAGCACCACTTCCGACGGACGACAAAGGCGTGTGCCCAACGGGGTGATCACAATGGGCCGGTTAATCAGGATCGGCTGCTGCAACATGCTCTCGATCAGTCGTTCGTCGCTAAGGGTTTCATCATCGAGCCCCAGCTGCGCGTAGGGTTCGACGTTTTTACGCAGCAGCGCGCGCACCGTTATCCCCATCGCCGCAATCAGACCCACTAACTCTTCCCGCGACGGCGGTGTGTCGAGATAGTAGATAATCGTCGGCTCAATACCGCTGTTGCGGATCATGGCCAGCGTATTGCGCGACGTGCCGCAATCCGGGTTGTGATAAATGATGGTGTTGCTCATATCAGGTTCTCACGACAGAGAAAAAGAGAGACGCAAAGCGAGTGCGGCCAGCGTCACCAGCAGTACCGGTAGAGTCATGATGATCCCGGTACGGAAATAGTAGCCCCAGGAGATGGCTCTGTTCTTTTGCGCCAGAACATGCAGCCAGAGCAGCGTCGCAAGGCTGCCGATGGGGGTGATTTTTGGCCCCAGATCGCAGCCAATGACGTTGGCGTAGATCATCGCCTCTTTAATCACCCCTGTTGCCGTGCTGCCATCAATGGATAGCGCTCCGACCAGCACCGTCGGCATATTATTCATGAGCGACGAGAGCACCGCCGTCAGCACCCCGGTGCCGAGCGTGGCCACCCACAGCCCGTTTTCCGCCAGCACATTCAGCACGCCGGAGAGCGCGTCGGTTAACCCGGCATTGCGCAGACCGTAAACAACCAGATACATCCCCAGCGAAAAGATGACGATTTGCCACGGCGCGCCGCGCAGCACGTTGCCCGTATGAATGACTCGTCCCTTTTTCGCCACCGCCAGCAGCACCGCCGCGCCGGCAGCGGCAATAGCGCTGACCGGGATCCCCAGCGGTTCCAGGATGAAAAAGCCGGCCAGCAGCGCCACCAGCACCACCCAACCGGTCAGGAACGTCGGGCGATCTTTAATCGCGCTGGCCGGTTCAGGCAACAGGGCCAGATCGTAGACCGCTGGAATATCGCGACGAAAGACCAGATGCAGCATCGCCAGGGTCGCGAGGATCGCCGCGATATCGACCGGCACCATAACAGCCGCATAACTGCTGAAGCCAAGATGGAAAAAGTCGGCCGAAACAATATTGACCAGATTCGACACCACCAGCGGCAGGCTGGCGGTATCGGCAACAAAACCGGCAGCCATCACAAAGGCCAGCGTCGCGCGCTGGCTGAAACCCAGCGCCGACAGCATCGCAATAACAATGGGGGTCAGAATCAGCGCCGCGCCATCGTTAGCAAACAGCGCAGCCACGACGGCGCCCAGCAGAATTATCCAGCTAAACAGTCTCCGCCCGCGCCCGTTCCCCCAGCGGGCAACGTGCAGTGCCGCCCAGGAGAAAAAGCCCGACTCGTCCAGCAGCAGACTGATAACAATCACCGCAATAAACGCCGCCGTGGCATTCCAGACAATATTCCAGACCACCGGAATATCGCTCAGATGAATAACGCCGAACGCCAGCGCCAGCGCCGCCCCCAGGCTCGCACTCCAGCCGATACTGAGTCCCTTCGGCTGCCAGATAACCAGCAGCAGCGTCAATAAAAAAATGGTCCCTGCGAGCAGCATCCCTCACCCCATCAAATATGCAATAACAGATATATTAAGCCGCCATCAGCAGGAAGACGGCGAAGCGTCAGCGACCCGGGCACGCACCTCATCACGCAGGCATCGCCATGCGCTGTCGATGATCTCTGCCGCCCAGGCCGGCATATGCGGCGACAAACGGTAGTGCACCCATTTCCCTTCCCGGCGGTCAAGAACCAGCCCTCCCTCGCGAAGAATCGCCATATGACGGGAGATTTTGGGTTGTGATTCCGCTGTCAGCGCGCAAATATCGCAGACGCACAGTTCACCTTGCTCCCTGAGCAACATCACGATCGTCAGGCGCGTGGCGTCAGACAATATTTTAAAAACCTCTAGCGGATGCGGCATTTTCGATTCCTTAGCGTGACATTTACATATATGCTAAATCATATATATTCATTTTGAAACAACCGCTCTCAAAAAAAGGCGTTCCCCCATGGCTGATTTTCCTGCCCTGCAACATGAATTTTTTGATTTTGAACTTGCCAACAAGCTCCCGGATCGGGCGCCACCGCGCATCCTCATTCTCTACGGCTCGCTTCGCGAGCGCTCTTTCAGCCGCTTCGCCGCGGAAGAGGCCGGGCGACTGCTGACGGCCATGGGCGCCAGCGTCCAGACCTTCAATCCTTCCGGACTGCCGCTGCCCGATGATGCGCCGGAATCGCACCCTAAAGTGGTTGAGCTGCGTGAACGGGTGCGCTGGTGCGACGGGATGATCTGGAGTTCACCGGAGCGACATGGTGCGATGAGCGCGGTGATGAAAGCCCAGATTGACTGGATCCCCCTGAGCGAAGGTGCTGTCCGCCCTTCTCAGGGCAAAACGCTAGCGGTGATGCAGGTGTGCGGCGGTTCCCAGTCGTTCAACGCCGTCAATCAGATGCGCATCCTCGGGCGCTGGATGCGGATGTTTACTATCCCGAATCAATCGTCTGTCCCCAAAGCCTGGCAGGAGTTTGATGAACAGGGTCGCATGAAGCCCTCGCCGTGGTACGACAGAATCGTCGACGTCAGCGAAGAACTGTTCAAGATAACCCAGCTGCTGAAAGGCCATACCCCGCTGCTCGCCGGGCGATACAGCGAACGTAAAGAGAGCCATCAGGCCCTCTCAACGCGAGTCAATCAGGCCAAAATCTGACGGGCAATGAGCGAGGATGCCTCCCGGCGCTGACAGGATTTCAAATCCCAATCGGTTGATAGCCTTGCCACTCGGGTTTTGCCGCCTCGCCCGCAGCGTTGGGCGTCAGGTGTAGATACCAGTCGCCCACCTTGTCCAGCAGCAGACAATCATCGACGGCCTGCAGGTTGTCCTTATGCTGCTGCCAGGCGCCGCGCAGCAGCGTCTGCAGCGCTTTCGCCTTCGCCTCCCGCGCATCACTCGCCGCAAACAGTCCGAATTCATGTAGCTCCGCCAGGGTGTCGGATCGATAGCCGCCGGCGTTAACAAAGAACAGCTTCACCCCGTCGTGAGCAGGCGTTCTGGCCAAAGTCACCTCATAACCATCGGCCCAGCGGATCCTGCTATAGCCGTCAATATGGATTTTATCCGCATCGCCAAACCAGGCCTCGCGCAGCGCAGGCCACGCCTCTTCCGGGGTTCGCGCCACCACAAACTGAATGTCATGGACTTCAATATTCGATTTACCCGCATTGCCACCGACGTAGAACATAAACAGATGCATTGCCGATCCTCTGATGATCATTTTTCGATATATATCAAACTACATAACGCTTGTTGCAGCAAGTTTCCCCGACGCAGGCTGTCGGAAATGCAACAGCCTGCTATCACCGCAGCTGCATTTGCAGCAGCCCCTCCGGCAAATAGAAACGTAATTAATTGATTTTATTCATCTAAAAATTCTCCGCGAACTGGCACAGCCTTTGCTATTCACATATAACACATTGGAATTATAGGTTATTTAGTTATCCATTTTTTGCATATAGCCATTTAGTTAACCACGAGAAATCCGTATGTCAGAAAGTAAATCGCCTGTCAGCTACACCCGCCATTCGCCGAATGCCCATGTCATCAGCAGCGATGAAGAAGCCATCGCCATCGCCCACGAGATTGCCCAGCGGCTACAACCCGGGGCCGCAGAACGCGACCGTCACGGGACGGTGGCGCCCGAGATTGTCGATACCTTCTCCAACAGCGGCCTGTGGGGCATCACGGTGCCGCGCCAATGGGGCGGTGCCGAGGTCTCCGCCGCCACCCTGGCCCAGGTGATTGCCATCATCTCCGCCGCCGATCCGTCGCTCGGACAAATTCCGCAAAACCACTACTGCCTGCTCGAGGACATTCGTTTGCAGGGCAGCGCAGAGCAGCAGGCCTTCTTTTTTGGTCTGGTGTTACAGGGGTATCGTTTTGCCAACGCGCTCTCCGAGACCGGCGGCAAAACGGTGCTCGATATCCGCACCCGCCTGGAAACCCGCGGTGAAACGCTGTACATCAACGGACGTAAGGGCTATTGCACCGGATCGCTCTACGCCCACTGGATAGGTATTCTGGCGCTGGACGCCGACGATCGCGCGCAGCTGGCCTTCGTACCGCGCGACAGCGCTGGCTTGACGGTGCTCGATGACTGGGACTGCCTTGGACAGCGGAATACCGCCAGCGGCACGGTGCTGGCGGAGAATCTGGCGGTCGCGCCGTTCCATCTTTTCCCGACGTGGAAATCTTATGCCACGCCGACGCTCGCCGGCCCCTTCGCGCAGCTCACCACCGCCGCGATTGATGCCGGGATCGCCCGCGCGGCCCTCAACGACACGGTCACCTTTGTTCGCCAGTTCGCCCGACCGTGGATTGATGCCGGCGTCGAACGGGCCAGCGACGATCCGCTCACCATCTACCATATCGGACAGATTGATAGCCGACTGGCCGCCGCTGAGGCGCTGCTGGAGCAGGCAGGCAAGGTTCTCGACCGGTTTAAACATGATCTCAGCGAAGAGCATGTGGCGCAGGCTTCCATCGCCGTTGCCCGCGCCAAAGTGTTCACCACCGAGGTCGCCCTTGACGCCGCCAGCCGCCTGTTTGAACTCAGCGGCACCCGGGCGACCGGCAACCGCCATAACTTCGATCGCCACTGGCGCAATGCGCGCGTTCACACCCTGCACGACCCGGTACGCTGGAAATATCAGCTGCTCGGCAACTGGGTATTAAACGGCATTCGCCCACAGCGTCACGACTGGAACTAAGGTGGCCCCCGTGCTGGAGTTTTTTGCCGATATCGACTGGAGCGATGTGACCCAGGCGGGCATCGACACGTTAATCATGCTGGGCTGGTCGCTGGGCTTTACCGTACTGTTCGGCCTGCCGTTGGGGATTGTCCTCTACCTCACCGGCCAGCCGCAGCTGCTGCATGCCCCGCGGCTGTATCGCCTGCTGTCGCTTTGCGTCAACGTCCTGCGTTCGCTGCCGTTCATTATTTTGCTGATCGTCATGATCCCGGTCACCACCTTAATTACCGGCACCTCCCTGGGCGTACAGGGCACCATTCCGCCGCTGGTGGCGGGCTGCGCGCCTTTCTTCGCCCGGCTGGTGGAAAGCGCTTTGCGCGAGGTGGATCACGGTCTGGTGGAGGCCAGCTGGTCAATGGGCGGCAATACCGCGCAGCTGATCTGGCACACCCTGCTGCCCGAATCACGCGGCGGACTGCTTGCCGCCGTCACCGTTACCGCGATTTTGCTGGTGGATTACACCTCTATGGCCGGGGTTATCGGCGGCGGCGGGCTCGGCGATCTGGCGATTCGTTTTGGCTACCAGCGCTTTCAGACCGACGTGATGGTAGTCACCGTCCTGCTGCTGATTGCCCTGGTGCAGATTTTACAGATGAGCGGCGACCGCCTCGTGCGGTACATGAGCCGTAAATAACAAAGACACGCTACTTTTCCAGGAAAAAACCATGAACAACATCGTGAAAAAAACCCTTATCGCTGCCGGGCTGCTGACCCTCTTCTCCGCCTCTGTCGCCGCCAACGAGACGCTGACCGTCGGCGCCACGCCGGTACCGCACGCGGAAATCCTTGAGTTTGTAAAGCCGGAGCTGGCCAAACAGGGCGTTGATTTGAAAATCAAAGTCTTTAACGACTTTATTCAGCCCAACCAACAGCTGGCGGAGAAAAACCTCGACGCCAACTACTATCAGTACCGTCCGTTCCTCGAGAACTACAACCAGACGCGACATACCCATCTGGTGCCGGTGGTAGGCGTCCATATTGAACCGTTTGGCGCCTACTCCAGCAAATACCACGACATCAAAGCGCTCCCGGATGGCGCAACCATCGCGGTGCCGAATGATCCGGTCAACACCGGGCGGGCGCTGGTCATGTTAAGCGATGCCGGCCTGCTGACCCTGAAAAATCCGAAGGATCCGCAATCGGCGACCCGGGATATTGTCGCCAACCCGCACCATTTTAAAATTCGCGAGCTGGAAGGCGCCATGCTGGCACGGGCGGTGAATCAGGTCGATCTGGCGTTTATTTTCGCCAACTATGCGCTGGAAGCAGGGATCGACACCGATAAAGCCCTGCTGGTGGAAAAAGGCAGCGATCTGTACGTCGAGTATCTGGTGGCCCGTCCCGATAACCTCAACGATCCGGGGATCCAGAAGCTGGCGAAAGCGCTGCACTCCGACGCGGTGCGCAATTTTATCCTGACCCGCTACAAAGGCAAAATCGTCCCGGGCTTCTGATCGCCGGAGCGTATCCGGCAGCGCTGATGCTGCCGGTTTTTCAAGGTTGATGGAGCAAACTACCGTGACTCACGATCCTCATGCCGTACCGCATATCCAGTTAAGCGGAATAAGCAAAGCCTACCCTAACGGCGTTCAGGCGCTGCAGAATATTGACCTGACGCTCTATCAGGGCGAGATTTTTGGCATTATCGGCCGCAGCGGCGCCGGGAAATCGACGCTGCTGCGCCTGTTTAATCGCCTGGAAAACGCCGACAGCGGCGAAATCACCATTCACGGTGAACAGACATTGCGCTATTCACGCAGTCAGATGCGCGACCTGCGCCGCCGGGTGGCGATGATCTTTCAACACTTCAACCTGATGTCGACCAAAACGGTGGCGCAAAACGTCGAGCTGCCGCTCAAGATGGCCGGCGTCCCGCGGGCCGAAAGACAGCGTCGGGTCGATGAGATGCTGGAACTGGTCGGCCTCGGCGCCCTGCGCGATAGCTGGCCGGCAAAGCTCTCCGGCGGGCAAAAGCAGCGCACCGGGATCGCTCGTGCGCTGGTGACCCAGCCGGAAATTCTGCTTTGCGACGAGGCAACCTCGGCGCTCGATCCGGAAAACACCCTCTCTGTGCTTAAGCTGTTGAAAGAGATTAACCAGCGCCTGGGTCTGACGATTATCCTCATTACCCATGAAATGGAGGTTATCCGCACGCTCTGCGATCGGGTGGCGGTGCTGGAGCGCGGGCACATTATCGAACAGGGCGAGGTGTGGCGAGTGTTTGGCAACCCGCAACACGAGGTGACGCGCAGCATGACCAGTACGCTGCATCACGGTCGTCCCGGCGAGAACCTGTCGTCGGTGGACGGCTCGCAGCTGGTCACCCTGCACTTCGACGGCAGCAGCGGCGGTGAACCGGATTTACACCACATCGCCGCTTTGCTCGGCGACGGGGCACGCCTGCTGTACGGCAACTGCGAGCAGATTCAGGGGCGGGTCATCGGGCAACTGCGCATCCGGCTGCCCCGGCAGCTGGATGAGCGCGCGCTGGGTCAGCACGGCTGGGTCGCGGACCGTCTGACTCTCGCTACGGACCTGTCGGTGGAAAATTCTACGTCTTAATCAAAATCTGGCATTTTATTGCCAGATTATTGCTAATGCTGATTCGCTATAAATCATATTTTTTCGTTGTTAGACAGGCCGTGGTGCGCCTCTTATCTTTCGTCATGAATTGTAAATTTCAACGCAATCATTTGATGAGGGAACACTTTTGTCCAGATTACTGCATGGATTAAAAACTAAACGGACGCGATTTTCACACGCTCTTGGAATCGCGTTAATCGGCGGCACGCTGGCATTTTCTTCTGTGGCCAGCGCGGACGATATTTTGCAGGAAGGCATCACGCCGGCCACCGATGCCAGCCAGATCCCGGCGGCAGCCAAACTGCGTAAAGACACCGTCGTCGCCGGGATTTCCGAGCCGCAGGGGATCTTTAACCCCTACTTCTTCGTTAACGGCTGGGACGAAAACGTCACCAACGTCATCTTTTCACGCCTGATTGACTGGGACAGCCACGGCAACCTGGTCCCTGGCCTGGCCGAAAGCTGGCAAGTGAGCGCCGACAACAAAGTGTATACCATCAAGCTGCGGCCGAATCTGACCTTCAGCGACGGCTCGCCGCTCACCGCGGAAGATGTCGCCTTTACTCTGACCGTGCTGCTGGATCCAAAGTATGACGGCGATACCGATATTACCCTCGCCAACATTGCCGGCGGCGCCGAGTATAAAGCCGGGAAAGCCGACAGCGTCAGCGGCCTGAAGGTCATCGACCCGCTGACCCTGCAGGTCACGACGACGCAGCCCGGGGCCACCACCCTTTCGCGGATCGGAGGGCCGGTGCTGTCGAAAGCCTGGTACGGCAAAGAGTATCAGCGCGGCAACCTCGACTATCTCCGCACCCTGCACGGAAAACCGCTGGGCAACGGTCCTTACGTCTATGACAAATATATTCCGGGCCAGGAGATTCGTTTCCACGCTAACAGCCACTTCTACCGCGGCACACCGCCGACGCCGCGCTTTATCTACCGCGTCACCAACCCGTCGACCAACTTCCAGCTGTTCCAGACCGGCGAAACCGACTACGACGCCTTTACCTCGCGCCCGGACGATATCGAACAGCTGAGAATGCTCGGCTTCGCCAATATCAACCTCTACGGCTCCAGCGATTACAGCCAGGTGGAGTTTAACGTCCGTCGTCCGGCGCTGAAGGATGTCAAAGTTCGTCAGGCACTGATTTACGGCCTCGACCGCCAGAAGCTGATCGATGTGGTGTACCAGGGCTATGGCAAGGTGGCCGTTGAACCGATCGCCCCTATCTCCTGGGCCTACAATCCGCAGGGGGTTAACCCGTATCACTACGATCCGGCGCAGGCGAAAAAACTGCTCGATGAAGCGGGCTGGAAACCGGGTCCGGACGGCATCCGCGTGAAAGACGGCCAGCGTCTGGAGCTGACGCTGCTGGTCAGTAAGAAGGTGCTCAACGATGCGCTGATCCCGATTGCCAAAGAGAACTGGCAGCAGATCGGCGTCGTGCTCAAGCCGCAGGTGGTCGACTTCAACGCCCTGATGGCCCAGCGTAAAGCGGGCAACTATGACCTGGCCTCCTTCAGCACCAGCACGCTCAACGATCCGCACGATGGCGTATGGGATTTCTACAGCACTGAAGCCAAAGAGTCAGGCTATAACAATCCACAGGTCGATAAGCTGATTAACGCGGGCAACGCCGTGCTCGACGTCGAAAAACGTAAGCCGATTTACCACCAGCTGTATCAGGTGCTGGCGGAAGACCCGCCGGTCATTCTTCTCGGCTACCGCCAGATTCTCTCGGCCAGCAGCGCCAGGGTATCCGGTTTTAAACCGGATATTTATAACGGCCTGACCGGCAGCCTGCCGGATGTGAAAATCGCCAGGTAACCATCACAGCCGCCGGAATAACCCGGCGGCTGATGTGAGAATGTTATGAGAAATTTTATCCTGAGACGGCTGCTGCAAACGCTGCCGATGCTGCTACTGGCCTCATTGATTATTTTTATGCTGTTTGCCAAAACGCCCGGTGACTTTATCGACGGTAATATTACCCTCACTGCCGCTCGCGCCGCCGAACTCAAAGCCATCTATGGCCTCGACCAACCGCTGTTGACCCGCTATCTGCACTGGCTCGGCCAGCTGCTGCGAGGCGATCTCGGTTTCTCGCTGCAGTACCAGATTCCGGTCAGCCAGCTGCTAAACCAGTACATCTGGAACTCGTTCCTGCTGGCAAGCATTGCGCTGGTTTTTTACTGGGGCATCGGCCTGACGGTGGGTATCGTCTCCGCCATGAAGCCAAACTCGCTGTTTGACCACCTGGTGAGCGTGGCGGTCTTTGCCGCGATGTCCTTTCCAACCTTTTTCCTCTGTCTGCTGCTGATTAAGTGGTTCGCCGTGGATCTGCACTGGCTGCCGGTTGGCGGAATGACCAACACCGGCAGCGATGACCGCGGCTGGGGCTATATCCTGCAGGTGGCCGCGCACCTGGTGCTGCCGGTTCTGGCGCTGGTGATGCTGCAGGCCGGCAGCCTGACGCGCTACTTCCGCGCCAGTATGCTTGACGTGGTCAGAATGGATTTTATTCGTACCGCCCGCGCCAAAGGGCTGCATGAACGGACGGTGATCTTCAAACACGCGCTGCGCAATGCGCTGCTGCCCATTATCACGCTGCTCGGCTTCGAGTTACCGGGACTGTTTTCCGGCGCCATCATCACGGAAAAGGTCTTTAACTGGCCCGGGGCCGGGCATATTCATATCGACTCGCTGGCCGCCCGCGATTATCCGGTACTGATGGGATTTACCCTGTTTCTGGCGGTGCTCACCATTCTGGGCAACCTGATAGCCGATGTTCTCTACGCGTGGGCCGACCCGCGAATTCGGCTGAGGTCATAATCATGTTTAGCACTCTGTTTTCAACGCCACGTCGCCTGCGCAAGGCGGAGATTCCGGCGCTCGCTATGATCACCCCGTCACCGTGGCGTCAGGCCTGGCGGTCGCTTAAACGCAACCGGCTGGCCATGTTTTGCCTGCTGCTGCTGGCGGTAATGGCCGCCTGGTGCGTGCTGGGGCCGCTGTGGTCGCCGTGGAAAGATGATGCCACCGATGTCCTGATGATTAACAAGCCGCCCGGCGCTGAGCACTGGCTGGGCACCGACTTTCTCGGCCGCGATGTCTACACCCGCCTGCTGATGGCCGGACGTATTTCGTTGATTATTGGCCTGCTCACCATGCTGCTGTCGGTGGCGCTGGGCTACCTGCTCGGCGCCGTCTCCGGCTATGCCGGCGGCCTGACCGATAAGCTGATCATGCGCCTGGCGGACCTGGTCATGACGATTCCCGGCCTGCCGCTGCTGATCGTCGCTGGCGCGATGTTATCCGAACTCGATTTTTCCCCGGATGCCCGGATCTATATGGTCGTGGTGATGCTCAGCCTGCTGGAGTGGCCAAAGCTGGCGCGGCTGGTGCGGGGTCAATGCCTGTCGCTGCGCGAACGTGATTTCATGCTGGCAACCCGGGTGCTGGGCCTCTCCGCGCGCCGTCGCCTGTTTGGCCATCTGCTGCCCAATACCATTCCGATTCTGGTGGTTATGGCCACCATGGCGGTGGCAAATGCCATTCTGAGCGAATCGGCGCTCAGCTACCTTGGACTGGGGGTGGTTCCCCCCACGCCCTCCTGGGGCAATATGATGGACGCCGCCAACAGCCTGATCGATTTCCAGCGTCGTCCGTGGCTATGGATGCCGCCGGGTATCGCCATTTTTATCACCGTGATTGCCATTAACGTGCTGGGCGACGGCCTGCGCGATGCGATGGATCCGAAAATGAAACAGAGGCTGAAATGAGCGCCCCGTTAATCACTTTCCGACAACTCTCGGTCTCCTTCGCCGCTGAAAAACAGCGTGTGCGGGCGGTACAGGAGGTGTCGTTCGCTATTCATGCCGGCCAGACCGTTGGGATCGTCGGCGAATCCGGCTGTGGAAAAAGCGTCACCGCCATGGCCTTAATGGGCCTACTGCCGCCCCAGGCCGCGCGTATTGATAGCGGCGAAATCCTCTTTGACGGGCAGGACCTGCTGCGTCTGAAAGCCAACCCTATGGCCGACCTGCGCGGCAACCAGCTGGCGATGATCTTTCAGGAACCGATGACCGCGCTGAACCCGGTGCTGACCATCGGCGAGCAGCTGTGCGAGCCGCTCATTCGCCACCGTGGCGAAACGCCCAAAGCCGCCTGGCTCCACGCCACCCGTTTGATAAGCGAAGTGGGGCTGGCGCGCGCGGATAGCCTGATGAACAGCTACCCGCACCAGCTCTCCGGCGGGATGCTACAGCGCGTGATGATTGCCATGGCGCTGAGCTGCCAACCGAAGCTGCTGATCGCCGATGAACCCACCACCGCGCTGGATGTCACCGTTCAGGCGCAAATCCTGCGCCTGCTGCGCGATCGGGCGCAGTCCAGGCGGATGGCGATGCTGCTGATCACCCACGATTTGGGCGTGATTGCGCAAATGGCGGAACAGGTGGTGGTGATGTACGCCGGCCGGGTGGTCGAGTCTGGCCCGACGGCCGAGATCTTACGCCACCCGCAGCATCCCTATACTCAGGGGCTGATCGCCTCGCGTCCGGTGCCCGGCGAACGACGCCGTCGCCTGTACTCAATTCCCGGCCAGGTGCCGGATCTGGCCGCCCTGCCGGCCGGCTGCGCCTTTGCCGACCGCTGCCAGCGGGCCAGCGCAGTCTGCCGCCAGAGTCTCCCTCCGTTATTGGGAACAACGCGGCAGGCCGCCTGCTTTCACACCCTATCCGCGGGGCCGGTTGCATGAACACTGAAAACCATGAATATGTCATTGAAGTCGAAGGATTAAAAAAACACTTTCCGCTGCGCGAGGGGCTGTTTGGCCAGCAAACTGGGCAGCTACGGGCGGTGGACGGCGTCAGCTTTCGCATCCGCCAGGGGACCATTTTCGGCCTGGTGGGCGAATCCGGCAGCGGGAAAACGACCGTGGGGCGCACGCTACTGGGGCTATACGAAAAGAGCGCCGGTAGCGTGAAATACCGGGGCCGGGAGCTCTCCGCCCTCTCCTCGCAGGAGATGCAGGCGCTACGCCCGAAAATCCAGCTGGTGTTTCAGGATCCCTACAGTTCACTGAACCCGCGGATTCGCGTTGGCGAGGCGATTGGCGAAGCCATGCTGCAGCATAAACTGTGCAGCCGGGCGGAACTCTATGACAAGGTGATTGCGGTCATGCAGATCTGCGGCCTCGCGCCCCACCACTACAATCGCTTTCCACATGAGTTCTCGGGCGGTCAGCGCCAGCGTATCGGGATTGCCCGGGCGCTGATTCTCAACCCGGACTTTATCATTGCCGACGAGCCGATCTCGGCGCTGGATGTCTCTATCCAGGCGCAGATCATCAACCTGTTTTCCGATCTGCGCGACGATTTCGGCGTTACCTTTCTGTTTATCTCCCATGACCTTGGCGTGGTGGAGCATCTCTGCGATGACGTGGCGGTGATGTATCTCGGACAATTGGTGGAGACCGCCAGTCGCGATGCGCTGTTTGCCCAACCGCGCCACCCTTACACCCAGGCGCTGCTGGCGGCGATACCGACGCTCGAGCCGCACGCCGAACCCGTCGCGGTTGTACAAGGCGAGATCCCCGATCCCGCGAATCCGCCGCCCGGCTGTCGTTTTTCTTCACGCTGCCCGAGCGCTAACGACCGCTGTCGCCGCGAAATCCCCACGCTGCGTGAGATAGCCGCCGGCCACTTTGTGGCCTGCCATGAGGTGGTCGCCTCCTGCTAAAGCGCGAGGCCTTGCGACTGTCGGTCAACGTGGCCGACACCTGAGCTGAGGCAAAAAAAAACCAGTCAGCAATGACGCTGGCTGGTTTTAACCTGGCGGAGCGGCGAACTCAATACGCCGCCTTCAGGGCGCTACTCTTCCAGCGCATAGGCAATAATATCATCGCCCACATCCGGGGAGTGGCTGGCGCCGCCGGCGGAGATCACCACATACTCCTTGCCCGTTTTCGGCGATTTGTAGATCAGCGGCGCGGCCACTGCGCCTACCGGCAGACGCGCGCGCCACAGCTCTTTACCGGTTGCGGAATCCAGCGCCCGCAGGTAGTTATCCTGGGTCCCGGCAAAGAAGATCAGCCCGGAAGCGGTCGAGGTCGGGCCGCCCAGCGTCGGCATACCCAGCGGGATATGCATGTGGGTTTTCAGACCCAGCGGACCGGTATCCTCGACGGAGCCCATCGGAACCTGCCACATCAGCTGACGAGTATTGAGATCGATGGCGCTCATCGTGCCGAACGGCGGCGTATTACACGGAATCCCCAGCGCGGATTGCAGAATATCGATCCGCACGCCGCCATATGGCCCGGCGATCTGCGGACGGACGGTGCCCATAAATCCCGGGACTTCGTCGGTGGAGACCTTGTATTTCGCCATATCTTCCTGACGCACCAGAGACATTCTCAGCGGCATACGCATGTCGTTAACAAACAGCGTCCCGGTGCGTTCATCGATGGTGATGCCGCCCCAGTTCATGCCGCCCAGCAGGCTCGGCCATTCGATATACGGCTTCTCTGACGGCGGCGTATACATTCCAAGGTAGGTGGACTCTTTGAAGTCAATGCGGCACATCAGCTGGTCAAACGGCGTCACGCCCCACATGGATTTCTCGGTTAACGGCTCAACGCCGAGCTGCGGCATCCCGGTCGAGAACGGCTGCGTGGTAGAAAGACGTTCGCCTTCTGCGCCTGCGTGCGCTACCGGCCGTTCCTCAACGCGCGTCACCGGTTTGCCCGTGCGACGATCGAGAACATAGATCTGACCGGTTTTGGTGGTCTGAATCAGGACCGGAACCTCTTCGCCCTGGTCATTTTTCATATGGAACAGCACCGGCTGAGACGGCAAATCATAGTCCCAGACATCATGGTGAACGGTCTGGAAGACCCATTTTGTTTCACCGGTGCTGGCATCCACCGCCACCACCGAAGAGCCGTACTTCTCTTTGGCCTCATTACGATCGCCGCCCCAGTAATCCGGCGGACCGTTGCCGGTCGGCAGATAAACCAGGTTCAGCTCTTTATCAAAGCCCGGAACCGTCCACACGTTCGGCGTTTCGAGTGTGTACACCCGCCCTTTTTGCGGATCGGTCACATTTTCCGGTTGCCCCACATCCCAGGCCCAAACCACGTTGCCGCTGCGCACATCGAAGGCGCGGACCACGCCGGAAGGTTCGCCGTGAATAATATCGCGAACCCAGCCGCCCAGTATCGCAATATGCCCCATGATCACCGGCGTCGAAGTCGGATGGTAGCGCTTGCTGTTTTCGGTGTTGTCCATCCCCTGCTTGAGATCGACGCTACCGTGGCGGCCGAAGTTATCGCACAGCTCGCCGGTTTTGGCGTTCAGCGCCAGCAGGCGCGCATCGACGGTAGAGACCAGAATCCGCTGCGGACACTGCTGCAGGTCCGGGCTGGCTTTCTCCTGCGCCGTCAGCGTCGTATCGTTTTGCACATCATAGTAGCCGACGCCGCGGCAGGTAACGTGCTCTGCGGTCTGCGCGTGTGGGTCAAAGCGCCAGCGCGCTTTCCCGGTATCCGCATCCAGGGCGGTGACCACGTTCAGCGGCGTACAGGAGTAGAGCGTATCGCCAATTTGCAGCGGCGTATTCTCATCCACCCCGATCCCCGGGCCGCTTACCCGGCGGCCGGTGTGGTAGGTCCACGCCACCTTCAGGTTTTTCACGTTCTCCGGGGTAATGTCATCGTATGGAGCAAAACGGGTACCTGAGGCATCGCGGGCGAAAAACTCCCAGTTGTCGCTTTGGGAAGCGAGGGTTGGCTTACTATCGGCGGCGGCTTTCACCACGCCATGATGAATGCCACCGTGGGGAGAAAACGCCGAGACCAGCGTCGCCAGCAGCGCGATGAAAATCGCCGAGGCGCTCCAGTTCGCATAGCGGACCGCGGTGCGTTTGACCGGCAGCGTTGTGGCCAGCCACAGGCCCAGCATCAGCAGCAGAGCCGGAACCACCAGACGAGGAATCAGTCCCCAGTAGCTGAGCTGCACTTCATAAAGCGCCCAGACAAGGGTCAGTAAGAAGGTCACGATGGTGAAAGGGAGGACGTATTGACTGCGGATAAGGTATCCGATGGCGATAAGCAGATAGGCCACTCCAGCCAACAGGTACCAGGCGCTACCGCCCAGAGTCAGGAGCTTACCGCCCCAGAAAGTGAAAAAGAGTCCAGTACAAAAACTGAGTAATACAAATATAACCCGGTAGACGGTGAAGAAGATCCTCCTGCCGCTACCTCGCTGTTCGTCCATATCTCATCCCATACGACTTTAGTCGTTATAACCAATATATTTATTTTTAACAGCATCCGATCCAAACAAATCGGATACAGACCGCATAACATCCTGGTTGGACGCTCATGAGCCGAGCGAAGAACGTAATAAAGTATATGGATTTGTAAAAGTTATGTAAAACAAACCAGCATTAAATGTTTAAAATTTTTTAATATATAAACGGAAGTTGCATCAGAAACGGTGATAAAGCGCGTGATAAATCACCAGAGGAGGATAAACGGGCGGGAGATGGCTGGCCAACAGCCCCCTGTGGGCCAGCACACCGGTAGGTGCAAATTAGTTTACGGGCCGGGACCCACTGATTTGCCGCAGAGCAGCCTTCATTTCCAGCTGCGCCAGCTCCTTCAAACCTTCGCGTTTGATAAACTGACTGCGATGTTTGCTTTTGACCTCTTCTATACTTTTTTTGATCTCCTGCGGCGGTAATTTATACCAGCCGCGACGATGTTTTTCGCCCCCGACTTCCAGCCACAGCGCAGCATAACTGGTTTGTACTTTCTCGCTTTTGACGTGAAAATCGGAGTCGATGGCATAGATCTCTTTAATATCGCTATGCTGTAAAAAACCATATAGCAGAGAGATAATTAAATTTTTCGGTCGGGTGCCGTGCAGCTCTTTAGTCAGCACTTTAATTTCATCATTGGCAATATCCTTCCCTCCCTGAATGCCGCCGATATAAGCCCGGCCATCCTCGGTGCAGGAAAAACAGATGCTGTAAATGCGTTTTCCATCCTGAAGCATTAATAGCATCAGTTCGCCCTCTTCCTGAAAAGGCGAAGCCAGCAATTTCACCGCAATGTGGCTACCGTTTTTCAGCGGAATTTCCGCCACGGTCAGCCCATACTCCACCACGTTATACAGCTGTGGCAGCGCGGCTGCGCTAAAGGTTTTCTCGATAAAAATCAAGGAGCCATAGGCAATATCCAGCTTGGCTCTTCTTGACATTTTTTTATTTAAATAGGCTTTGAACGGCTTATCCTGAAAACTGACCAGCCCCTGCGTTGCACCGGTTAATCTGGCGCAAACATATTTATCACAAAGCGCTTGATATTCCTTATACTTTCCCCCTGCGAGAGGTATTTCTCTGCATTTTCGTAAGACCTTTTTATATTTGAGTTTAATTTGACAAATCAATTTATTATTTTTTCGCCATTCTTTGATGGCAACTGTTGCTGTTTGAGCCATTGATCAAGATCCATAGAATCAACCATAATCGCGGCCATAATATCATAAATAGTTCAAGTCAACGCTTGATTAGTGAGTCGTTGTCCTTTCATTTAATAAATAGGTAGATAATCATTCTCACGCCTATAATTAAAGGCGGGGGGATGTCAACTCTTATTATTGGCAGTCTCTTCTGGCGTCAGATGAAAATATCACGCGGCGCCACGCTATTACCGCTCTGTGCGGTAACGGGGCGCCGAGGGTTCATCCTGGCATGGTTTTGCTCTATAATCTGACCCCAGTCAAAAGTGAACTAAAGTGGGTAACTCATGGAAATTGATCTCGACAATCTGGTCTTCAGCGGTCTGGAAGAAGCGCAAGAGCGCAATGCCGAACGCCTTGAAGACGCTGACAAAAAAGCCGAAGCGATCGTTGCCGATGATGATTGTGGCGACGCCTGCAAAATCTGATTCCTGAACCGGCTAACCACGCCGGTTTTTTTTATCCTCGCCCGTCAGTCAAGCCGTAAATGCCCCCTTCAGCGTGCACAGCAACGCCTGCGCCGCCTTCGACAGCTGCAGATGACCGGCATGGATCACCCCGACACACTTCTCAATCGGCGGGTTATCCAGCGGCAGACATACGGCGCCCAGCGCCTGCATCTGTGACTGGCAGAGCGCCGGGACGGCGCTGCCGCCGAGGCCGCTGGCCACCATTCTGCCTACCGTCACCAGCTGGTGACTCTCCAGCGCAACATCCAGTTGACGACCGCTGCGCGCCAGCTCCTCTTCAAGCATCAGGCGGACCGCCGAAGGCCGCTGCAGCGTAATAAAATCCAGCGTCAACAGCTCGCGCCACGAGAGACGATGTTTACCGGCCAGGGGCGATGATTTCGGCACAATCGCGATAAAACGGTCAACGCCCAGCGGCGTAAACAGCAGATTATTGGTTGGCGCCGGCTCAAAGGCGATCCCCATCTCCACCCGCCCTTCACGAACCATTTCTATCACCTGCTCGTTAATCACATCGTGAACGGTCACGTTAATTCCGGCATAGCGATCGCGAAAGGCTTTCAACACCTCGGGCAGGACGTTTGCCGCAAACGAGGGCATGGCCGCGATCGAGATTTTGCCACGCTGCAGGGTAAAGCTCTGGCGCATCGCCTCTTCGGCGTTATCCCAGTCGGCCAGCAGCTGACGAGCCATCGGTAAAAAGATCTCCCCCTCCTGAGTCAGCGTCACCCGGCGGGTGCTGCGTTGCAGCAATGCGCCGCCGAGCCCCTCCTCCAGTCCTTTGATGGTCAGACTGAGGGCCGGCTGCGAAATATTCAGCCGTTCGCTGGCGTGGGCAAAATTCAGAGTGTGAGCTACCGCTAAAAACGCGCGTAACTGTTTGACACTCATTCTCATTTTTCATCCCGTTAACTAATTGAAAAAATTTAGTTAACAACAAATTAATAAGAAAACCCAATGAGTAGGTCACAAATTCAAAATTAACAAATCAGTCTGCGCCGCCAATGATAGCCCCATCGCAAGCCAGCAGAGGTGAAACATGGCAGGACTGGATAAGCGCGTCGCCAGCTACGAAGCGGCGCTGGAAGGGTTAACGGATGGTATGACCGTGCTGGCCGGCGGTTTTGGCCTGTGCGGCATTCCCGAAAATTTGATTGCCGAAGTCAAACGCCGGAACGTACAGGGGCTGACGGTGGTATCAAATAACTGCGGCGTCGACGGTTTCGGTCTTGGCATCCTGCTGGAGACGCGCCAGGTACGCAAAGTGGTGGCCTCATATGTCGGCGAAAACGCCCTCTTTGCGCAGCAGGCGCTCAGCGGCGAACTGCAGGTGGAGCTGACCCCACAAGGCACGCTGGCGGAAAAAGTTCGCGCCGGCGGCGCAGGCATCCCCGGTTTTTACACCGCCACCGGCTACGGTACGCCGGTGGCGGAAGGAAAAGAGGTGCGCCAGTTTGCCGGTAAGCACTACATCCTCGAAGAGGCCATCACCGGCGACTTCGCTCTCATCAAAGGCTGGAAGGCGGACTGGTACGGCAACGTTATCTATCGCCATACGGCGCAAAACTTTAATCCGCTGATGGCCGCCGCCGGGCGCATTACGGTGGTCGAGGTTGAAGAGATCGTCCCGCCGGGGGAACTTCCGCCCTCTTCAATCCACACCCCCGGCATCTACGTCGACCGGCTGATCGTCGGCCAGTTCGAGAAACGCATTGAACAGCGCACGCTGCGCGCAGGGAGCCTCTGATTATGCTGACTCGCGAACAAATGGCTATCCGCGTCGCCCGGGAGCTGCGCGATGGCGACTACGTCAATCTCGGGATCGGCATCCCGACGCTGGTGGCCAACTACATCCCGGCAGGCGTTGACGTCATGCTGCAATCCGAAAACGGCCTGCTCGGTATGGGCGGTTTTCCGCACGAGGCGGAGCTCGACGCCGACATGATCAACGCCGGGAAACAGACGGTCACCGCCCGGACCGGCGCGGCGATCTTCGACTCCGCGCAGTCCTTCGCCATGATCCGCGGCGGTCATGTCGATCTGACCGTTCTCGGCGCCTTTGAAGTTGACGTTGAGGGCAATATCGCCTCGTGGATGATCCCGGGAAAAATGGTGAAAGGCATGGGCGGCGCAATGGATCTGGTGGCCGGGGCACAAAACATCATCGTGGTGATGACCCACGCCTCGAAAAGCGGCGAATCCAAACTCCTGCCGCGCTGTACCTTGCCGCTGACCGGCGTCGGCTGTATTCGGCGGGTACTGACCGACCTCGCCCTGCTGGAGATACGCGACGGGGCCTTCGTCCTGCGCGAACACGCGCCGGGCGTCACCCTCGACGACATCAGGCGCAAAACCGCCGGACGCCTGATTGTCCCGGACGACGTCTGTGAAATGCGTTTCAACTGAGGAGGCAACATGAAAGAAGTGGTGATTGTCAGTGCGGTCAGAACGCCCATCGGCAGCTTTCGTGGCGTATTCTCAGCGCTTTCCGCCGTTGACCTCGGCGCCGAAGTCGTGCGCAGCCTGCTGGCCCGCTGCTCGCTGTCGGTAACGGAAGTCGACGAGCTTATTTTCGGCCAGGTTTTAACCGCCGGCTGCGGGCAGAATCCGGCGCGCCAGACGGCCTTACGCGCCGGTCTGCCGATCGACTGTCCGGCAGTGACGGTGAATCTGGTTTGCGGTTCCGGGCTGAAAGCCGTGCAGCAAGCGGTGCAGGCGATCCGCAGCGGCGACGCCCAGGTGGTCATCGCCGGGGGGCAGGAGAGCATGAGCAATGCCCCCTATCTGATTGACGGCGCCCGTGCCGGGCTACGCATCGGCCATAGCAGCATGCGGGACAGCATGATTCAGGACGGCCTGTGGGATGCTTTCAACGACTATCACATGGGCGTAACGGCAGAAAATCTCGCCGACCGCTATGCCATCGATCGCCAACAGCAGGACGCCTTTGCCGCCGGTTCACAGCAGAAAGCGGCGGCGGCGATCGACGCGGGCCGCTTTGAGCAAGAGATCGTGCCGGTCGTCGTCAGACAGGGGAAGCAACCGCCGCAGACCATTACCCGCGACGAGCAGCCCCGCCCGGCCACCACTCCAGAGCAGCTGGCGCAGCTGCGCCCTGCGTTCCGCGTGGAAAACGGCACCGTCACCGCCGGGAACGCCTCTTCGCTTAACGACGGCGCGGCGGCGGTACTCCTGATGAGCGCTGACAAAGCCCGGGAGCGGGGACTGCCGGTACTGGGACGCATTGTCAGCAGCGCCGTGGCAGGCGTCGATCCGGCGATCATGGGCATTGGTCCCGTCAGCGCCTGCGAGATGGCGCTGGCCCGGGCCGGATGGCAGCTGGATGAGGTGGATTTAATTGAGGCTAACGAGGCGTTTGCCGTTCAGGCGCTGGCGGTTGGCCAGTCCCTGGGCTGGGAGAGCAGCAAGGTCAACGTCAACGGCGGCGCCATTGCCCTCGGCCACCCTATCGGCGCCTCCGGCTGCCGGATCCTCGTCACCCTGCTGCATGAAATGCAGCGCCGGAGCGTCAGTAAAGGGCTTGCCACCCTCTGCGTGGGCGGCGGACAGGGTATCGCCATGACGATCGCACGTTAACAGGAGTCACTATGTATAAACCAACGCTGGCGGTGCTCGGCGCCGGACTGATGGGTATCGGTATCGCCTGCCACTTTGCTCGCCACGGCCACCGGGTACGGCTTTACGACACCGACCCGACGCGTCTGGCGGAAGTCCCTGCCGTTGCCGCCGCTATTTTGCATGAACTGCAGGAGAGCGGACAATTTGACGCCGCCCACCAGCAGGCGGTTCTGGCGCGCTTAACCGGGACCACCAGCCTCAGCGATCTGGCGGAATCGACGCTGCTGATTGAGGCGATTCCCGAACGTTTGCCGCTCAAACATGCACTGTACGCTCAGCTGGAAACGCTGATTGCCGACGATGCGATCATTGCCAGCAACACCAGCGGCCTGCCGCCGGATAGCCTCGCGGCGGGTATGATCCACCCGCAGCGGCTGTTAATCGCCCACTTCTGGCACCCGCCGCACTTTATTCCGCTTGTGGAAGTGGTGCCCGGCAGCGCCACGCGCCCGGACCTCCCCGCGCTGGTGAGCGACTTTTTCGCCACCGCGGCGCTGGAAGCGGTGGTGCTTCAACGTGCGGCGCCGGGGTTCGTCGGCAATCGCCTGCAGTTCGCTTTGCTGCGCGAGGCGCTGCATATCGTCCACAGCGGTATCGCCTCACCGGAAGTGGTAGATCGGGTCATGCGCGCCTCCCTCGGCCGCCGCTACGCGATGGTCGGTCCGCTGGAGGCGGCCGATATGACCGGGCTGGCGACGGTGCAGGATATTTGTCAGCACCTGCTGCCGGAGCTGGCCGGCGGCGCACAAATGATGGAACTGGTGGCGGAAAAGGTCGCCAGGGGCGAGACCGGTGCGCGCAGCGGGCAAGGATTTTATCGCTGGGATAATGCCCGAATGGCGCGTATCCAGTCGCGTCGGGAGCACCTCCTGCGCTATGCCCTGAAACCGTAGCGTCTCGAACTGTAGCCCACAATAACAATGAGAGTGAGGTGTCGTGATGAGTGTTTTGATTGCCCTGGCCGCGCTGGCATTACTGATGCTGGCGGCCTATCGAGGATATAGCGTTATCCTCTTTGCCCCTATCGCCGCCCTCGGCGCAGTACTGCTCACCGACCCTGGCGCAGTAGGACCGACCTTTACCGGTCTGTTTATGGAAAAAATGGTCGGGTTTGTAAAACTCTACTTCCCGGTGTTTCTGCTGGGCGCGGTGTTCGGCAAGCTTATTGAGCTGTCGGGCTTCTCGCGCGCCATCGTCGCCGCCGCCATTCAGATCCTCGGCCGACGTCACGCCATCCCGGTCATCGTCCTGGTTTGCGCCCTGCTAACCTATGGCGGCGTCTCGCTGTTTGTGGTGGCCTTCGCGGTCTACCCGTTTGCCGCCGAGCTGTTCCGCCAGAGCGCTATCCCCAAACGGCTGATTCCGGCCACCGTTGCGCTGGGGGCGTTTTCATTCACCATGGATGCCCTGCCCGGGACGCCGCAGATCCAGAACATTATTCCCACCAGTTTCTTTGGCACCAACGCCTGGGCAGCCCCCTGGCTTGGAACGATCGGTTCGCTGTTTATCATCACCTTCGGTCTGCTCTGGCTGGAACGTCAACGCCGTAAAGCCCAGCACGCGGGAGAAGGTTACGGCACGGATTTACAAAACGAGCCGGACACGCCGGACAACATCAACCTTCCCCATCCGCTGATAGCCATTGCCCCGCTGCTGCTGGTTGGGATCCTGAACCTGCTGTTTACCCGCTGGATCCCGCGGTGGTACGGTACCACTCACGAGCTGGTTTTACCGGGACTGGCGAAGCCGATCGTCACCGAAGTGGGCAAAATCACCGCGATCTGGGCCGTTGAAGCAGCGCTGCTGGCTGGCATTGTCGTGGTGCTGGTGTTCGGCTTTCGCAATATCCGCGGGCGTCTGGCGGAAGGCAGCCGCACCGCCGTTAGCGGCGCTATTCTCGCGGCGATGAATACGGCTTCGGAATATGGCTTTGGCGCCGTCATTGCCGCGCTGCCCGGTTTCCTGGTTTTGTCAAAAGCGCTGACGGCCATTCCCAACCCGCTGCTGAATGAAGCCATCAGCGTGACGGTGCTGGCGGGGATTACCGGTTCCGCATCGGGCGGGATGAGTATCGCCCTCGCGGCGATGTCGGAGACCTTTATCGCTGCCGCCCACGCCGCCGATATTCCGCTGGAGGTGCTGCATCGCGTGGCCTCGATGGCCAGCGGCGGTATGGATACGCTGCCGCATAATGGCGCGGTAATCACCCTGCTGGCGATTACCGGCCTCAGCCATCGTCAGGCCTACGGCGGCATTTTTGCCATTACCCTGATTAAAAGTCTGGCGGTTCTGTTTGTCATTGCCGTCTTCTATTTAACCGGCATTGTCTGATGCGACAATATTTTACCGGCATCATGAAGGAAAATAGCATGAATCTGAACGGAAAGGTGGCGCTGGTCACCGGCTCAACAAGCGGTATCGGTTTAGGGATCGCGAAGGTACTGGCAAAATCCGGCGCGCAGCTGATCCTCAACGGCTTTGGCGATAGCGCATCCGCGCGCGCGGAAGTGGCGCAAATCGGCAAAACCCCGGGATATCACGATGCCGACCTGCGCGATGTGCAGCAAATTGAGGCGATGATGGCCTACGCCGAGGCACAATTTGGCGGCGTGGATATTGTGATTAATAACGCCGGGATCCAGCACGTGGCGCCGGTGGAGCATTTTGCCGTAGAGAAGTGGAACGATATTATAGCTATCAACCTCTCCAGCGTTTTTCACACCAGTCGTCTGGCGCTCCCCGGGATGCGGGCGCGTAACTGGGGGCGCATTATCAATATTGCCTCGGTTCACGGCCTGGTGGCCTCGAAGGATAAGTCGGCCTACGTCGCGGCCAAACACGGCGTGATCGGCCTGAGCAAAACGCTGGCGCTGGAGACAGCCAGAACCGGCGTGACCTGCAATGCGATTTGTCCCGGCTGGGTGCTAACCCCGCTGGTACAGCAGCAGATCGATAAACGCATCGCTGAAGGTAGCGACCCTGAGCAGGCCCGCGAACAGCTGCTGGCGGAAAAGCAGCCCTCCGGCGAGTTTGTCACCCCGGAACAGCTGGGTGAACTGGCGCTGTTTCTCTGTAGCGAAGGCGCCGCCCAGGTGCGCGGCGCGGCATGGAACATGGACGGCGGCTGGGTCGCGCAATAACCGACAACCTGCTCAGGAGGCGCCCGTTCCTGCTGAGCAGGCGCCTCATTTTTCCGGCGGGATATTTTCCTGCCGTCGGTTTATTTTCGGCAAAAGACAATGAGTTCGGGCTATTTATTTAATAATGATGTATGGTTTCAGGCCATTAAATCAGGAAGGAAATCATATGTCAGATCGAAAAGATGCCAAAAGCCGCCGTAATTATCTTGTAAAATGCACCTGCCCTAATTGCTCCCAGGATTCAGAACACAGCTTCAGCCGAGTACAAAAAGGCGCCCAGCTCATTTGCCCCTACTGCCACAAACTCTTCCAGACAACAGCAAAAAATGCTGCTTAATCTCTAGATGCCAGACGCTGATTGTTCCACGAAATCCAACACTGATTAGATTATTCTTATCACCTTGAATGAATGGCACAATCGGTTGTTATTTTTTTGGCAAATAGAAAACCCGCACTCTGGCGGGTTTTAAATAAATCTATTCTGTCTGTTCCACGGGTAAATCTGTCTACTCAGGCTGCTGCCGTCTTCGTTATCGCAGACCCGCCCATGTTCAGCATACTTAGCCTACGATGGAAACGTTTGTCGCCGCCGGGCCTTTCGCGCCGCTGCCGACCACAAACTCAACCTTCTGCCCTTCAAACAGGGTGCGGAAGTCTTCGCTTTGAATCGCAGAAAAGTGGACGAAGATGTCCTTGCTGCCGTCGGCCGGCGTAATGAAGCCGAAGCCTTTATCTGCGTTAAACCATTTGACTAAACCAGTCATTTTATTCGACATTCGATATTCCTTTTTATGAGCCCTTAATCGGCAAACTGGTTTGCGCTACAGAATCAACTTAACACTTAATGGAGGGACTCAAGGAAGGAGGTATCAGCGATAACGCCTGGAAATGAGGACTGCTTTAGTGAACTGCTTTCTGTCTTACAAACCGACCTGGCTATTAAGGCACAGGGTATATTTATTAGCAAGGTTTATTTTAGCCGTCCGGAAGCCTGCTCCGGTAAAAAATTAAATCGATAGCTTTATTGTTCGATTAATGTATAGTTCGCCGGTACTTATTTTTACAAGGATTTTATTTGTTCCAAAAAATGACAGGCATTGTCAAAGCGTTTGATAATAAAACCGGCAAAGGCCTTATAATTCCCTCCGATGGTCGTAAAGACGTTCAGGTCCATATTTCTGCATTATCCCCTGGTGAATCAGAAACCATAATTCCAGGTATTCGCGTTGAATTTCGCCGGGTCAACGGCCTGCGCGGTCCGACGGCGGCTAACGTCTACCTCTCATAGCCACAACCCGACCGCTGATACGGCTCCGATAGCCCACCGGAGCGGCTAAAACATCTCCAGAAAACGTTTTACCGTTCGCGATCGTTCGAATCGCCGCCACGCAATCGCAACATCGGTCGTCACCGGCGTCCCCGATAACGGGCGATAGATGACGTCGGGATGGTGGATACAGGTCATCGACTGTGGCACCAGCGCGAAACCAAATCCGGCAGCCACCATGCTTAAGGAGGAGGAGAGTTGCGAAGATTGACTCGCCTGCTGCATATCGATACCGGCGCGCAAACAGCTATTAAAGACCTGCTCATACAGTCCCGGGGCCACCTCACGCGGAAACAGAATCGGCGCGGTCTCCTGCAGTTGTACCAGCGATAGCGCGTTCTCACCGGCAAGCGGGTGGTCACGGTGCAGGGCGATAACCATCGGCTCCACATCGATAATGCGCAGGTTAAACGCTTTGCTGCTTTCGCACGGCAGGCGCACAAAGGCGATATCCAGCTCCCCTTCCCCCAGCGCGCTCATCAGCGCCGCCATATTGCCTTCGACCTGGCGCAGGGCGACCGCCGGATAGCGGCGCTGAAACTGGCGCAGCAGCGCGAAAATCTGCGGATGAAAAGCATTAGAACTGGTGATACCTAACGCCAGCCTGCCGTTCATCCCGCGGGCGATACCTTTGGTCTTTTCCAGCGCCGCGTCGCTCAGAGCAAGGATCTGGCAGGCATCTTCATAAAACGATTCTCCCGCTTCCGTCAGCTCAATTCCCCGCGTCAGACGGCGCAGCAATGGCGTACCAATCTCCCTCTCAAGCCTCTGAATTTGCTGACTTAATGGCGGTTGAGAGATGCCAAGCTCCCTGGCGGCGCGGGTGAAATTTCGCGCCTCGGCCACGGCGACAAAATAGCGTAGATAACGAAGTTCCATATCAAAAACGTCTCAAACCAGCATGCTTTGTATATTGGAACTGAGAGCTGAATCGGGTCAACAATTATTTAATCTTTCTTATATTTGTTGAACGAGGAAGTCTCTGATGACCCATTCTTCTGCATGCACCTGCCAGCAAAGCCTGTGCGAAACCGTACGCGGTTTTTCTGCCCAGCAGCCTGATAACGTGCTCTATCAGACCTCTTTGATGAGCGCGCTCCTGAGCGGCGTCTATGAGGGCAATACCACCATCGCCGACCTGCTCACCCACGGCGATTTCGGTCTCGGAACCTTTAACGAACTCGATGGCGAACTGATCGCCTTCAGCAGCGAGGTCTACCAGCTGCGCGCCGACGGCAGCGCGCGCAAAGCCCGCGGGGACCAAAAAACACCGTTCGCGGTGATGACCTGGTTTCGACCGCAGCACCGCGTCAGCTTCGACCACCCGGTAAACCGCCAGCAGTTGCATGAGATCATCGACCGACAGATCCCCTCCGACAATCTGTTCTGCGCCCTGCATATCGACGGCCATTTTCGCCACGCCCATACCCGGACCGTACCCCGCCAGACTCCCCCCTACCGGGCGATGACCGATGTTCTGGACGACCAGCCGGTGTTCCGCTTCAACCAGCGCAAAGGGATACTGGTCGGTTTTCGCACCCCGCAGCATATGCAGGGGATTAACGTCGCCGGGTATCACGAACACTTCATCACCGACGATCGTCAGGGCGGCGGCCATCTGCTGGATTACCAGCTCGATAGCGGCGTGCTGACTTTCGGCGAGATCCACAAACTGCTGATTGACCTCCCGGCCGACAGCGCTTTTCTCCAGGCCGATTTGCATCCTGACAATCTCGACGCCGCCATTCGCGCGGTAGAAAATTAAGGAGCTTCATATGGACAATCAACGTCACGAACGCCAGTGGGCGCACGGCGCGGATATGATAGTCAGTCAGCTTGAGGCCCAGGGCGTCCGCCAGGTCTTCGGCATCCCCGGCGCGAAAATAGATAAAGTCTTCGATTCGCTGCTGGACTCCACCATCCGGATTATTCCCGTGCGCCACGAAGCTAATGCCGCCTTTATGGCCGCGGCAGTCGGTCGCCTGACCGGTAAAGCGGGCGTCGCGCTGGTCACCTCCGGCCCAGGCTGTTCGAATCTGATTACCGGGATGGCTACCGCGAACAGCGAGGGCGATCCGGTGGTGGCGCTGGGTGGCGCGGTTAAGCGGGCGGATAAGGCAAAACTGGTCCATCAAAGCATGGATACCGTGGCGATGTTCAGCCCGGTAACCAAATATGCCGTTGAAGTGACCGCCGCCGACGCGCTGGCGGAAGTTGTCTCCAACGCTTTCCGCGCCGCTGAGCAGGGGCGCCCCGGCAGCGCCTTTATCAGCCTGCCGCAGGATGTTGTCGATCAACCCACCCACGGCGCGATTCTCCCGGTCGGCAACGCCCCGCAAATGGGCGCGGCCCCTGACGAGGCGATCGAGAAGGTCGCGCAGATGATCGCCGCCGCCAGGAACCCGGTTTTCCTGCTCGGGCTGATGGCCAGCCAGCCGGAAAACAGCCGCGCCCTGCACCAGCTGCTGGAACAGAGTCATATTCCGGTCACCAGCACCTACCAGGCTGCCGGGGCGGTCAATCAGCAGCACTTTGCGCGCTTCGCCGGCCGGGTCGGACTGTTTAACAACCAGGCCGGCGACCGCCTGCTCCACCTCGCCGACCTGATCATCTGCATCGGCTACAGCCCGGTCGAATATGAACCGGCGATGTGGAACCGCGGTAACGCGACGCTGGTACATATCGACGTGCTGCCGGCTTATGAAGAGCGTAACTACACCCCCGATATGGAGCTGGTGGGTGATATCGCCGCGACGCTGAACAAACTGACCCGACGCATCAGCCATAAGCTGGTGTTAACCCCGCAGGCGGCGGAGATCCTCACCGATCGCCAGCATCAGCGCGAGCTGCTCGACCGCCGCGGCGCGCAGCTGAATCAATTTGCCCTTCATCCGCTGCGCATCGTGCGGGCGATGCAGGATATCGTCAACAGCGATGTCACCCTCACCGTCGACATGGGCAGCTTCCATATCTGGATCGCCCGCTATCTGTACAGCTTCCGCGCCCGCCAGGTGATGATTTCCAACGGTCAGCAGACGATGGGCGTCGCGCTGCCGTGGGCAATCGGCGCCTGGCTGGTCAATCCGCAGCGCAAAGTGGTCTCGGTTTCCGGCGACGGCGGGTTCCTGCAATCCAGCATGGAGCTGGAGACCGCCGTCCGGCTGCAGGCCAATATCCTGCATATCATCTGGGTCGACAACGGTTACAACATGGTGGCGATTCAGGAACAGAAAAAATACCAGCGCCTCTCCGGCGTAGAGTTCGGTCCGGTTGATTTCAAAGCCTACGCCGAATCTTTCGGGGCCAAAGGCTTTTCGGTGGAGAGCGCCGACGCGCTGGAGCCGACATTACGTGCCGCCATGGACGTCGATGGCCCGGCGGTGGTCGCTATTCCGGTCGACTACCGCGATAACCCTCTGCTGATGGGGCAACTCCATCTCAGCCAAATACTGTGAGTCACTACAAAAAGGAAAGAAATATGCAAAAAGTCGCCCTTGTCACCGGCGCCGCTCAGGGCATCGGTAAAGCTATCGCGCTGCGCCTGGTTAAAGACGGATTTGCCGTGGCCATTGCCGATTACAACGATACCGCGGCGAAAGCCGTGGCCGCCGAGATCAACCAGCACGGCGGCCGGGCGCTGGCGCTTAAGGTAGACGTCGCGCGCCGTGAACAGGTTTTCGCCGCCGTCGAACAGGCGCGTACAGCGCTGGGCGGTTTCGACGTTATCGTCAACAATGCCGGCATCGCCCCGTCGACGCCGATCGAAGCGATCGTCGAGGAGACCGTCGATAAGGTCTATAACATCAACGTCAAAGGCGTCATCTGGGGCATTCAGGCGGCCGTCGACGCCTTTAAAAAAGAGGGCCACGGCGGGAAAATCATCAACGCCTGTTCCCAGGCCGGGCACGTCGGCAATCCGGAGCTGGCGGTCTACAGTTCGAGTAAATTCGCCGTGCGCGGCCTGACCCAGACCGCCGCCCGCGACCTGGCGCCGCTGGGGATCACCGTTAACGGCTACTGTCCGGGGATCGTCAAAACCCCAATGTGGGCAGAGATCGATCGTCAGGTTTCGGAAGCGGCGGGTAAACCGCTGGGCTACGGTACGGCCGAGTTCGCGAAACGCATCACCCTGGGACGTTTATCCGAACCGGAAGACGTCGCGGCCTGCGTGTCGTATCTGGCGAGCCCGGACTCCGACTATATGACCGGCCAGTCGCTACTGATCGACGGCGGTATGGTTTTTAACTAATTCCATGATGCTCTGACATGGTTTGCCCCTGCCGCGAAACAGGGGCTTTTTTTATGTGCTGGTCGCTCGGGCGATAAACGCCCCCCGCGGCCCGGCGGGCAATGATTATCCCGGACGATTAACGCGCGCTCGCCTGCGCCAGCTGGCGTTCAATGGCCTGACGTCGCGCATCGTTCGCCGGCAATATATCCAGCAGTTGTTGCAATGCCGCAACCGCCTGCGGGTAATCTTCGCTACGCAGCGCGCTCAGCGCCAGCAGTTCCAGCACCGGCAGATTGTGCGGCTGCCGCTGATGCAGTTCGCGCAGCAGCAGTTCTGCCATCCGCAGCTGGCCGCTATCGCCGGCCCGCACCAGTACGCTGGCGTAATCGAATGCGGCCAGCGGATCGCCCGCCGCCAGCTGATGGGCGCGGGCAAAGGCGCCGATCGCCGTCTCGCCATCGTTGAGCAACAGGGCAATACGTCCCAGCAGCTGCCAGCCAGCAAGATCGTCAGGCCGATCCTGTAACTGGCTGCGCAGCCCGAGCCTGAGCTGAGCCAGCTGATCCATCCGCAGCGGCGCCGCCGTTGGGTCTTGCACCTGCCGGAGCAGCGCAGGAGTCTGACGTTCCGCCTGCTGCCAGAGCAACACCTGGCCAATATCGCTGGTTTTAAGGAAGATCCCGCTACTCAACAGTACCAGCGCCGCCGCGCCGGGCAGCAGCACCCAACGGCTGAGCGGGCGGACTTTTGCCGGCGTGACGTCGGGAATATCGGCCAGCAGCGTACGCTGCAGTTCAACCACCATCGCTTCCCGGTCGGCAACGTTGTCCTCCTGCGCCAGCTCGTCGAGCCGCGTCTGGTACAGCGTCCGGTTCAGACTATCGCGATCCGCCTCCGCCTTCCCCTGCCACGGAAAATAGAGCAGTGCCAGCGCCCCGATCAACATCAGGAGCGCCGGCAATAAAAACAGGGTCATCAATCCTCTCCTTTGTTCAGTAACGCCGCCAGCCGCTGACGCTCTTGTTCACTCAGCGCAGCGCTTGCGCCACCGCGACGTCGGGTTCGCGCCACCAGCAGCGCGACACCGGCGATAACAAACAGCCCCGGAACCAGCCACAACAGTAAGGTCCCGGCGGTCAACGGTGGTTCATAGCTGACGAAATGGCCGTAGCGCGCCACCATATAGGCGATGATTTGATCTTTGCTTTGTCCCTGCTGCATCAGCTCATAAACCTTCAGCCGCATATCGGCGGCGATCATCGCATTCGAGTCCGCAATACTGTTGTTCTGGCACTTCGGGCAGCGCAGCTGCGAGGTGATCTCGCGAAACGCCTGCTCCTGCGCTTCGTTTTTGAACTGCCAGGTGTCGATGGCGGCCAGCGCCTGGCCGGCGAGCAGCAGCGCCATCAGCGCCAGTATCCAGCGCCTCATGCTGCCGGCTCCTGGGTATATTTCAGCCATAGCGGCTGGAGCTGTTCGCGCCACACCCGGGCGTTCAGATCGCCGGCGTGACGCCAGCGAATTATGCCCTGGCCATCAATCAGAAAGGTTTCCGGCGCGCCATATACGCCCAGATCAAGCCCCAGCATGCCGCTGCCGTCGAACAGACTCAGCGCATAGGGGTTGCCGAGACTGTCGAGCCAGTTCACCGCCTTCTGCCGGTCATCTTTGTAGTTCAGCCCGACGACGCGAACCCCCTGCCCGGACAGCGCATTCAGGAACTGATGTTCGGCGCGACAGGTCGGGCACCAGGTGGCCCAGACATTCAGCAGCAGCGGTTTCCCGTCGATCAGCGCCGCACGGCTGTAGGTTTTTCCCGGCGCCGTCAACGCCTCAAGGCGAAACTCAGGCAGCGGTTTGCCGATCAGCGCAGATTCGAGCATCGTCGGATCGTCGCCCTCGGCGTTACGCATCAATTGCCAGAACAGCGCCATCGCCAGCAGCAGAAACAGCGCCAGCGGAATAAAAAGCAGCCTGCGCTTCATTGTGCCTCCTGCCGTTGTTTACGCATCCGGTAGCGCGGGTCGAGCATGCAGCACAGGCCGCCAAGGGCCATCAGGCCGCCGCCGAACCAAATCCAGCGCACGAACGGTTTGTAGTACAGACGCACCGCCCAGCTGCCATCGTCCAGCTCTTCCCCCAACGCGGCATACAGATCGCGCGTCAAACCGCCGCCGATCGCCGCTTCGGTCATCATCATACGGCTGGCGCTGTAGTAACGTTTTTCCGCGTACAGCGTTGCCTCCGGGCGACCGTTGCGCGTCACCGTAATCACTCCTTCACCGCCGGTCCAGTTCGGGCCGACGATGTTGCGCACCCCGTCGAACACGAAATGGTAGCGATGAATATCGATGCTATCGCCGGTTTTCATCCGTACGTCGCGCTCAATACTGTAGTTCTGGCTGAAGGTAATCCCGATAACGGTGACCGCCACGCCAACGTGACCCAGCACCATTCCCCACTGGCTGCGCGAAATCACCCGCAGGCCGCGCCAGAAACCGTGCCGGTGGGTCGCCCGTTCATGGATTTCAATCAGGGCAAAGAGCAGTACCCAAATCGCCATCATCAGACCCAGAACCGCCATGGCGACAATCCGGTCCTGCAACAGCCACGGCAGCAGCAGAGAAAGTGACAATGTCACCAGCAGCGCAATCGCCAGCCGCTTAAGCTGCTTGCCCGGCTGGTCGCGTCGCCAGCGGATCAACGGTCCCAGACCCAGCAGCAGCGCAAACGGCGCCATCAGCGCGGTGAACAGCAGATTAAAAAAGGGTTCGCCGATCGAGATACTGCCAAGCCCCAGCTCTTTGTGCACCAGCGGTAGCAGCGTGCCGAGCAGAACCACCAGCATGGCGGCGATCAGCAAAATATTGTTCCCCAGCAGAAACGACTCTCGCGACCACAGCGCATGTTCGACTCGCGCCCGTACCTGCCCCCCCTTCAGGGCATACAGCAGCAGCGAACCGCCGATAGCCACCACCAGCAGCGCCAGAATAAACAGCCCGCGCGTCGGATCCGAGGCGAACGAATGGACCGACACCAGCACCCCGGAGCGCACCAGGAAGGTTCCCAGCAGGCACAGTGAAAAGGCGGCAATCGCCAGCAGCACGGTCCAGGCCCGGAAGCTCCCGCGTTGCTCGGTGACCGCCAGGGAGTGCAGCAGCGCCGTCCCCACCAGCCATGGCATAAACGAGGCGTTCTCCACCGGATCCCAGAACCACCAGCCACCCCATCCCAGCTCGTAGTAGGCCCAGGCAGAGCCCAGCACGATACCCAGAGTCAGGAATACCCATGCCGCCTGGGTCCACGGACGCGACCAGCGCGCCCAGGCGGTATCCAGCCGTCCGGCGAGCAGCGACGCAATCGCAAAGGCGAACGCCACCGAGAAGCCCACGTAGCCCATATACAGGATCGGCGGATGGAAAATCATGCCGATATCCTGCAGCAGCGGATTAAGGTCGCGACCATCAACCGGATAGAGCGGCAGCGTGCGGGCAAACGGATTCGAGGTGAACAGAATAAACAGCAGAAAGCCGAAGGCGATGGTCCCCATCACTGCCAGCACCCGCGCCACGGCGTCCTGCGGCATCCGCCGACTGAACAGCGCCACCGCGAAAGTCCAGACGCTCAGCAGGAGCACCCACAGCAGCAATGAGCCTTCATGGGCGCCCCAGGTCGCCGCGACCCGGTACCACATCGGCAGCGCGCTGTTCGAGTTATCCGCGACATAGCGCACGGTGAAATCATTGACCACGAAGGCATGGACCAGCACGAGAAAAGCGCCCGCGACGCAGAAAAAGAGCGCGCAGGCCAGAGGCCGCGCCAGCGCCATTAGCCGCGGGTCCTGCCGCGCCGCGCCCCATTGCGGATAAATGCCCAGCAGTAGCGCGAGGCCTGTCGCCAGGCACAGCAGATAGTGCCCCAGTTCCGGCATCATGGTTGTTCTCCTTTCTTCTCCGGCTGCAGCGCCTCTTTCACTTCCGGCGGCGTATAGTTCTCATCGTGCTTTGCCAGCACCTGCCGGGCGGTAATGTGCCGATCGCCATCGAGCACCCCCTGGGCTACCACTCCCTGCCCCTCGCGGAACAGATCCGGCAGAATGCCCCGATAGCTGACCTCCACCACACCGCGAGCGTCGTACAGTCGGAAACTGACGTCCAGGGTCTGCGGATCACGCTTGACGCTGCCGGGCTGTACATAGCCGCCGATCCGCAGACGCTGGCCGTGATGTGGCCGCTGATGAGTTTCCGTTTTGCCATACAGGATCTCCCCCGGCGTGTAGAAGAGATCGATATTGGCGCTGAGGGCATACAGCGTCAGGCCAATGGTCAACCCGAGGCCAACCAGCACCGCCAGCGCGATCCCGAGCCGGGTTTTACGACGCGTTTGCATCGGCGCCCTCCGCTTCTGCACGGCGGCGAGCGGCGGCGATACGCCGCTCCCGGGCCTGCTGACGACTCAGCTCGCGGAACAGCGTCCGTCGCTGCCACCAGGTATGCAGCGTCAGAACCCCGAAGATCAGCAGCGTCGCCGCCACCGCCAGCCAGACATAAAATGCGTAGCCGCCCATCGCCAGAAAGGCGGCGACAGATGAAAAGGCGGGGGTCATTTCTCCGCTCCTTTTGGGGCCGTGACCAGCGCCTGGACCCAGGGCCGGCGCCGCTCCTGTAACAGAATCAAATTGCGCAGGCGCATCAGGGTCAGCGTGGCCACCAGGCTCAGGAAGGCCAGAATACAGATTCGCAACGGCAGACGCATACTGGGGTCAATCGACTGTTGCATGTTGGTCGACCCTTGATGCAGCGTGTTCCACCAGATGACCGAATAGTGAATGACAGGCAGATTCACCACCCCCACCAGCACCAGAATACCGACCGCCCTGCCCGCCAGACGGCGATCGTCGAAGGCGTGCCAGAGGGCGATAATCCCGGCATAGAGAAACAGCAAAACCAGCTCCGACGTCAGGCGCGCGTCCCAGATCCACCACGTTCCCCACATCGGTTTCCCCCATGCCGCCCCGCTGACCAACGCGATGGCCGTGCAGGCGGCGCCCACCGGCGCCAGCGCCGCCACCGTCAGATCGGCCATTTTCATCTGCCAGACCAGCCCCACAAAGGCGGCGACGGCCATCGCCAGATAGACGCCCATCGACCACATGGCCGCCGGGACATGCAGATACATAATCCGATAGCTTTGCCCCTGCTGATAATCCGCCGGCGCGTAGACAAATCCCCACACCAGCCCCACCGCCAGCAGCAGTGCGCTCAAGGCCGTCAGCCAGGGAATACAGCGGCCGCACAGGCCGTACAGCCGTTCGGGTATCGCCAGTTGATGTAATGCTTTCCACATAACGTTTGCTCACACTACTGTTTTTATGACTGCGGCAGCGTCACCGCAGCGAATTATTGCACCGTCAGCCGTAATGCGGCGGCGGTGGCGAACGGACACAACGTGGCGCTGGCGGCTAAAAACGCCGCCAGAATCGCCAGATAGCCATCCACCGGCAGCCCCGCGGCGCCAGCCTGAATGGCGCCGCAGGCAAAAATAAGCAGCGGAACCGACAGCGGCAGCACCAGCAGACTCAGCAGAACCCCGCCGCGCCGCAGCCCTACCGTCAGGCCGACGCCAACCGCACCGAGAAAACTCAGGGTCGGCGTCCCCAGCAGCAGGGTCAGCGCCAGTACGCCGGCATCGTGGGGGGCCATCCCCAGCAGCAGCGCCGCCAGCGGGGATACCACCAGCAGCGGCAGACCGGTCATCGCCCAATGGGCGAGCACCTTGACCACAACCACCGCCACCAGCGGTGTCGGCAGCAGCAGCAGTTGCTCAAGCGAACCGTCCTGCCAGTCGTCGCGAAACAGGCGGTCCATCACCAGCAGCGCCGCCAGCAGCGCGGCAACCCAGACAATGCCGGGCGCGATCTGTACCAGCAGCTGCGGGTCGGCGCCGACGCCAAACGGAAACAGGGTGATCACCACCAGGAAAAACCACAGCGGATTGAGAATCTCTGCCCCGTTGCGCCATGCCAGGCGCATTTCGCGGGCAAACAGCGTCCACATCATGCGTTTTCCTCCTCTCCGGCGCCGAGCCTTAACGTGCGCAGAGCGCAGGCCAGCGGACGCAGGGGCTGATGAGTCGTGAGGATCGCGCTGCCACCCGCCAGAACATGCTGCTCCAGCCGACGACTTAAGGTCGCAATAGCCGACGCGTCGAGCGCGGTAAACGGCTCGTCAAGGATCCACAGCGTCGCCGACGTCAACCACAGACGGGTCAACGCCACCCGCCGCTGCTGTCCGGCGGAGAGCTGACTCAGCGGGACATCTTCATAACCCGCCAGCCCCATTTCGGCCAGCGCCGCTTCTCGCGTCTGCTGCCGGGTTTGCGGGAAGAAGAAATGCAAATTTTCGTCCGCGGTCAGCGCCGTTTTGACGCCGGGCTTATGCCCGAGCCACAGCAGCTGACGATGAAACGCTTCACGCACGCTCGCCAGCGGTTCGCCCTGCCAGCTCACCGTACCGCTTTCCGGACGCGTCAGGCCGCACAGCATCCGCAGCAGCGAGGTTTTCCCGGCGCCGTTATCGCCGGCCACCTGCAGGAGTTCGCCTGGCCCGACCGTCAGAGTCAGCGCCTGGAACAGCACCCGGTCATCAAAGATGCCGCTCAGTCCTTCGGCATGCAGCATGAATGTACTCTCCTTGGTTCAGACCGCCGTTAGCGTCGACAATCCGTTCGGGATGCGCCACCCGGGCGGCGCATCCACGACGGTTACTGACCGGAAACAGGCAGTTTCGAGATGTCGACATTACCTGTCGCCTTCTCATCGCGAACGATCGACTTGTCCTTACGCACTTTTGCCACATCGCTGGCGCTCACCGGCGAGGCGTGGTTCCCCCAGCTGGTGCGGATAAAGTTGACCACATCCGCCACCTGCTGGTCATCCAGACGCCAGCCGAACGAGGGCATGGTCAGATTAGACACCGCATTTTTCACCGCCGGCGTGGTGCTGCCGGTGAGGATGATGTGGATGAGCGACGTCGCATCTTCGGTCTGCACTACCGGGTTGCCCTTCAGCGACGGGAAGGCGCGCTTGTAACCCACGCCATCGGTACGGTGGCAGGCCGCGCAGTTATCCACGTACAGCGCCGCGCCGGGCTTGCTGTCATCGCCCTTCCACAGATCCTTCGCTACGCTGTCTTCAACCGGCGCCGGGGTCTGTTTTCCACCGCGCGGCGGCAGCGATTTCAGATAGCGGGCAATCGCGGTGATATCGTCGTCAGAGAGATACTGCAGGCTGTGTTCCACTACATCGCTCATTCCCCCGAAGACCACGGACTTATCGTTACGCCCGGTTTTCAGGAACTCCGCCAGTTCGGCTTCGCTCCAGGTGCCCAGACCGTCCCGATTTTCGCCGCGCAGGCTGGAAGCCACCCAGCCGTCAATCGGCGCATTGCTGCCTGCCAGATAGTCGTCACCCTCGCTTTCGCTAAGCGCTTTTTCCTGCATCGTCAGGCTACGCGGAGTGTGGCAGGCCCCGCAGTGACCGAGTCCCTCCACCAGATAGCGCCCGCGCTCCAGCACCGGGTCGACCTGCGGATTCGCGACAAAATCGGCCGGCGTCGGAGCGAAGATCCCGCGCCAGAACGCCAGCGGCCAGCGCATTGACAGCGGCCACGGAATATCGGTATCGCGATTCGCCTCGGCAACCGGCGCCACGCCATGCATAAAGTAGGCGTACATCGCCCGCATATCCGCTTCGCTCACCCGGGCGAATGACGGGTACGGCATCGCCGGATAGAGGGTTGAGCCATCCTTGCGAACCCCTTTGCGCACCGCGTCGTCGAACTCCTCGAAGGTATAGCCGCCGATGCCGTGGGCGCTGTCCGGGGTAATGTTGGTGGAGTAAATCGTGCCAATAGGCGTCTCCATCGCCAGGCCGCCGGCAAAAGGTTTCCCCTCTTTACCGTTGGTGTGACAGGCCACGCAGTCCCCGGCCCGCGCCAGATACTCGCCCTGCTGAATCAAATTGCTGTCCGCGGGAGCCTCTTCGGCAAACGCCGCACAGCTTAACGCACCGAGCACCAGTGCCGATAACCATTGCATTTTCATCATTTGCCTTCCTTTATGCCTGCACCAGTGGACCCGGGTTTTTCAGGTACCGTTCACGGATCGCTTTTGCTGACCAGTAGGCCAGCGCGGCCACCGTCCCCGTCGGGTTATATCCCAGACCCTGCGGGAAGGCCGAAGCGCCGATAACGAAGACGTTATGCACGTCCCAGCTTTGCAGATAGCGGTTCACCGCGCTGGTTTTCGGATCTTCGCCCATTACCGCGCCGCCGTTCATATGGGTGGTCTGGTAGCTGGTGGTGTCAAAGTGGCTGTTGGCATTTTTCGGGCTGCCGAGCAGATATTTCGGCTTCATCGCTTTGGCGATCGGCGCCATCTTATCGAACATGAACTGCGCCATCTTGATGTCGTTTTCCTGCCAGTCAAAGGTCATTCGCAGCAGCGGCTGGCCGAAGACGTTTTTGTAGTTCGGGTCGAGATCGAGATAGTTCTGGCGGTAGGACTGGTGCGCGCCGTGGGCGTCCATCGACAGATGATGGGTGTAGGTATCGGCAACCGCCGATTTCCACTTGCTGCCCCACGCCGGCGTCCCCGGAGGAACCGGAAGTCCGGAGATGGGTTTGGTCCCGGCCTGGTTGACCCAGAACGGCGAGCCGCCGACAAAGCCGGCCTCGGCATGGTCGAAGTTATCGGCGTTAAAGTCATCCACCCCGACACCGTTACCACCGGCGCCGATAAACGGATTGGTAAAGGTATTCTTATCAAAAATAGCCTTGATGGTGGTCATATTCTGATAGGCGAAGTTGCGACCCACCACCCCTTCCCCGGTTTGCGGATCGTAGGGTTTGCCGATGCCGGAAAGCAGCATCAGGTGAACGTTGTGGAACTGGAAGGCGCCGATAATCACCAGATCTGCCGGCTGCTCCATTTCGCGCCCCTGTCCGTCGACGTAAGTCACGCCGGTGGCGCGCTGCTTATCGGCGGTCAGATTGACCTTCAGAACATTAGCGTTGGTGCGCAGCTCAAAGCGTTTTTCCTGGCGCAGCGCGGGCAGGATGTTGACGTTCGGCGAGGCTTTGGAATACATGTAGCAGGCGTAGCCGCTGCAGTAGCCGCAGAAGTTGCACGGCCCCATCTGCGCGCCGTAAGGGTTGGTGTAGGAGTCCGAGGTGTTCGCCGACGGCAGATTGTAGGGGTGGTAACCCACTTCCCGCGCCGCTTTCTCAAACAGCTGCGCCGACCAGGTGTTTTTCTGCGCCGGCAGCGGGAAGTCGTCCGAACGGTCCGGCGCAAAGGCGTTGCCGCCGCGCCCTTTGCCGACTACCTGTCCCTTCACCGACCAGGCGGTACCGGAGGTGCCAAAGACCTTTTCAGCCTTATCGAAGAAGGGCTCCAGCTCGTCGTAGGTGACGCCAAAATCCTGAATAATCATATCCTGCGGGATAAAGCTTTTGCCGTAGCGCTCTTCATAGTGGCTGCGCATGCGCAGTTCTATCGGATCCACGCGGAAATGGACCCCGGACCAGTGAAGTCCGGCGCCACCGACGCCGGTCCCCGGCAAAAAGGCCGCCAGCTGGCGATACGGTACCGCCTGCTGGCTGGTGTTATGACGAATAGTGACGGTGCTTTTCGACAGATCCTGGAATAACTTACGGCGAATATTGTAAGTCAGCTCGTCAACCACCTGCGGATAAGCACCGTCAGGCCAGGTATCGCGCATCGGGCCGCGCTCCAGGGCGACAACATTTAATCCGGCTTCGGTCAGCTCTTTGGCCATAATGGCGCCAACCCAGCCAAAGCCCACAATCGCGACGTCGGTTTTTTTCAGTACGGTGGTCATCGTTATGCCCTCTCCCCATTAATTGATACCGGCGGGAGGGGATAGCGTTCACCCCGTTCAACCCAGTCCATAAAGTCGGCGCGTGCGCCGGGAAAATTAATCAGCGTCCAGCCAACCATGCCTTTGTTGCCGCCATGAATCGGATCGCTGAAGAAACCTTCGCGGGTGTTTTGCAGCAGATAAGAGAAGAACAGCGAAGACGGCAGCTGTTTAAAGGCGGCGCTGCCGGCTTCAAACTGACTTAAAGCGGCATCCTGTTGTTCCGGGGTCAGCCCGGCGAACGGCTGGTGATACTGGCCCTGGCACCATTCATCGGCGTCGGCAATCCCGAGGTTGTAGATCTGTTTGGGGACCAACGGCAGCTGATAACCCATCTCTTTTGGTACATCGGGGTTAAACGGCCCCTGCATGTACCAGATGGAACCGGTGGCATACGGAGTATTCATCTGCCGATCGATAAACTCCGGTACGCCGGCTTCGCGTGCGCCAGGCCCCAGTTCATCGGCCGGAATGAGGCGCGCCACCGCGGCGTTGATAAATGCCCACTCGCGTTCGTTAAAAAACTGCGGTTTCCAGTCGCCGGTGGTCGCGGAAGCGGATCCGCCGGCAGTGGCACGCTCCGCCGCCTGCGCGGTGCTGGCGGCGGCAACCGCGCCGACGCTGCCGCTACCGATCACGACCGTGGGTATCAAAGCCATTGATTTTACTAAAAAATCACGCCTCGAATTATTGGTTTTTTCGCTCGACATTCTCACATTCCTGTCAATTAAATTACTGATTTTGTTGTTACAAGCCCAGCAAACGCTGCTTTGGAACCGATTCCAGAAAGGTACCGCGTTAGCGGACCTGCTGGCACGACGCCATTAAGTCGTACAAAAAATAAATCGCCGCTGGCGATGATGTTTATAGAGTTATCGTTTGGATATTAGTCGATTCTCATACACCGTCATGAAAAAAAGGAAAATATCCCTTTTCATTTGATAATCAGAACGCGTATGCAATATCCAGAGGGCAGAAATGGGGGTGGAATCAGCGCCGAAGTAGGTCTGACCATTTTCCCAAAAAAGAGTGATACGTATCACAAATGTTGCTTTTTTGTTTATGGTACATGGCTGTCTGGCAGCGTGCAAACGTAAGATTCCGTAAAAAGTAAACAATTTGAGCGGTTAAATTGCTTAATAACGGATATTAACTGTATTTCGCGCAATGCTTATTCGCTGAGAGACAATGCACAATGCCGCCGGCGATGAATTATTCGCCGCGACGGTGAATAGAGACAGAATATAGAATTACCGCAGTGAAATTGTTTCTTAACGGTATATTTTCATGACGCCAGTATTACGCTATTTATTTCGCGGACGGCGCTCACGCTATCGCCGTCCGCCAGAGACGTTCAGGCCTACGTTCGCGGGAAAATCCACAGATCATTGGCCGGGAAGGTCAGGTGACAATGCCCGTCGTCGCGCAGCGCTGGACCATAGGCGCGAATAGCGAAATCATCTCCCCGGGTACGGAACAGATACTCCCAGCGGTCGCCGAGATACATACTGGTTAACAGCGGTAGCTCCAGCATATTATCCTGGGGCGTCGCCCCAAGGCACAGACGCTCAACGCGGATCACCGCCGTCGCCTCCTGCCCGACGCTGACCCGTCCGTCCGCCATTCCCCACAGCGCCCAGCTCGCCCCTTCAATCCGCGCCCGACCGTCCATCACATCGGTAATCTTACCGTGCAGGCGGTTATTGCTGCCCATGAACTCGGCGGCAAACAGAGTCGCCGGATTGCCATACATCTCCTGCGGCGTCCCCTGCTGTTCAATCACGCCATTGTTGAGCAGCAGGATACGATCGGAAATCGCCATCGCTTCGTTCTGATCGTGCGTGACCATCAGCGCCGACAGCCCCAGCTTGATAATCAGCTCGCGCAGAAAAACCCGCGCCTCTTCGCGTAATTTGGCGTCAAGGTTCGACAGCGGTTCATCAAGCAGGATAACCGGCGGGTTGTAGACCAGCGCCCGACCAATCGCCACGCGCTGCTGCTGCCCTCCCGATAGCTGATGCGGATGGCGGTTTCCGAGGTGCCCCAGCCCCAGCTGATCGAGCACCGCCTGCACCCGCTGTTTCATTTCGCCAGAGGCGACTTTCCGCAGCCTGAGCGGGTAGGCAACGTTCTCGAATACCGTTTTGTGCGGCCACAGAGCGTAGGACTGAAACACCAGCCCAAGATTGCGCGCCTCGGCCGGAATTTCGCTGCGCGGATTGCCGTCATAGACCGTCTGCTTGCCGATAGCGATCCGCCCGCCGGTGGGCTTCTCCAGCCCGGCAACCGCACGCAGTAAGGTGGTTTTTCCGCTGCCAGACGGTCCCAGCAGCGACACCACTTCTCCCCGCTTCAAGGTCATCGACACCCCTTTCAGCACCGGGTTGTCACCGTAGGTCAGATGCAGATTTTCTACTGATAATTCAATCATGTAATTTCACTCCAAAGCGCAGGGCGATACCTAACCCGACCACCACCAGCAGGATATTGATAAACGAAAGCGCGGCGACAATATCGATGGCTCCCGCCGCCCACAGCGAGACCAGCATCGAACCAATGGTCTCCGTTCCCGGCGAGAGCAGATAGACGCCGGTGGAATACTCACGCTCAAAGATCAGAAACATCAGCAGCCAGGAACCAATCAGGCCGTAGCGCGACAGCGGCACCGTAACGTGGCGCGTGACCTGGCCCCGCGAAGCGCCGTTGCTCCGGGCGGCTTCCTCCAGCTCCGGCGCCACCTGGAGCAGGGTTGAGGAGATCAACCGCAGCCCGTAGGCCATCCACACAACGGTGTAGGCCAGCCAGACGCTGAAAATGGTATTGCGCAGCGCCCGCAGCTGCACAATCAGATGTTCGCGTAGCCAGTCGGCCACCGGCAGCGCCGAGAGCCAGCCGTTTTTCAGCGACTGATCCAGCCACATCGGCAGGAATAAAAACACCCACAGGAACGCCAGTCCGGCCAGCAGGCCCGGCACCGCACGCGGAACCAGCACGCTGTAGTCGAGAAAGCGCGTGACATTATCCGCTTTGCGATGCATCGCAATCCCGACAAACAGGTAGCAGATCACCGCCAGCGCGCCGCCGAAAATACCGATGGCCATGGAGTTGACGATGGCCCGCAGCAGGTTCGGCTGCTGCCAGATATTACGGAAGGTCGCCAGCGAGAGTTCATCCCAGATAGAAACCCCCACCCCCCAGTTGGAGATAAACGCCCGCAAGGCTACGCCAATCAGCGGCACGCCGATAGTCACGGTTAGCCAGAAGACCACCACCCCGCCGGCAACCCAGCGCCACTTGCCGAGCGGTAGCGCTCGCGCCTGCGACGCTTTGCCCTTCATGGTCACAAACCGATTGGCCGTGCGCATCAGGCGACGCTGCAGCATGACCAGCGGAATGGTGATGCAGATAAGGACGACCGCCACCGCCGCCATCAGATGATAGGAGGGCGTACCGAGTTTATTGGTGAGCTTATACAGGTAGGTGGCCAGCACCATGTTGCCTTCCGGGTCTCCCAGCACCAGCATCAGACCAAACACTTCAAGGCCGAGGAAAAACAGCAGCACGCAGGCATAGAGAATCGACGGACGTACCATCGGCAGGCTGACCGAGGTCATCACCTGCAGCGGAGATGCCCCTACCGTCCGCGCCGCCTCTTCGACATCCGAACCGACGCTACGCAGCGCGGAGGAGATATAGAGATAGGCATGCGGGACGTGAGTCAGCCCGGCAATCACCACAATGCTGAACATGGAATAGATATTCCACGGCACAACCCCCAGCAGCTGCTCTGCCCATTGCGAGAAAAACCCGACCGGTCCGGCGGCGACCACATAACCAAAAGCCAGTACCATCGGAGAAACAAAAATCGGCACCAGAATCAGCGGTTCAATAAACCGTCGCCCGGGCAAATCAGTACGCACCATTAAGAATGCGAGGATCCCGCCCAGCGGTATCGCAATCAGCACCAGCCCCACCGCCAGAATAAAACCGGACTTCAGCGCGAGATAAAAGTCGGGGTCGGTAAAAATAAATTCAAAGGCCCCGAGGCTGAATTCTTTGCTGCGGGCGAAAAACGGGGCGGAAAGAAAGCTCTGCACCACGATAAATAACAGCGGGATATAAATCACTAATGCCGTTATCACTACCACGATGCCACGCGGTAGCCCCTGCCACTTTCTGCGTATTACATTCATAGCTTATCCCTTTGGTCAGGCGCGGAGTACAAACCAGACGGGTGTTGAAAACCGGGAATACCCGGCGCGAAAAGGCGGCGCATCCGATGATGCGCCTCCGGCAGGTATTATTTTGCGGCGGCGGTACGCCATTGTTTGATAAATTCCAGACGTTTTTTCGGTTCCAGATATTCCAGTAACGTTTCATCGACCGGAATCGGCTTCAGCGCATTGCCCAACATTTTGGTCATGCCGTCGATATCGTTTTTACCTTCGATATCATTACGAATAGAGGGAATATCCGCCTGGTTGGCCAGAATACTTTGCCCCTTTTCCGACAGAACATAATCGAACCACAGTCTGGCGGCATTCGGGTGTTCGGATTCCTGAGTAATAAACGAGACCCGCGACAATACCAGCACATAATCTTTTGGATAGGAAATGCCTAATGAGGGATCGGTTTTCGCCCGCGCCTCGGCGTAGGAGCCGAGAATGTTATAGCCCAGCAGGTTTTCACCCGAGGAGACCCTCTCCATCATGGTGCCGGTTGAAGACTGCACGGTCAGACCGCCTTTCGCCATCCCGGCCAGATCGGCGAAATAGTTGGCGTCGGCTTTGCTGTCCTGTACCGCCAGCATGAAGCCCAGCCCCGATTTCTCTATATCGTAGGTGGTCACTTTGCCTTTGAATTTATCCGCCTGCGCGGTGACCAGTTTGGCCAGCGCGGTGTGCGAATCCGGGACATCACCCTGCGGAATCAAACGTTTGTTATAGATAAAGACCACCGGTTCGTAGGTGGTTCCATAGGCTTTTTGCTGCCAGACCGCCCATTTCGGCAGCTTGCTCAGTTCCGGAGAGGCGTACTTTTCGGCATAATCCGTCGCCAGTTTTAGCGCCGTATCCATCGATGAACTCCAGACCACATCGCCGCTCCCGCCGCCCGCCGCCTGCTCGCTGATATAGCGGTTATAGAGTTCGGTACTGTTCATATCGTTATATTCAACTTTTATCCCGGGGTATTGCGCCTCAAACCCTTTAATTAACGGGCCTGCGGCTTTGGTATCCGTCGTCGAATAGATCACGACCTTACCCTCTTTCACCCCGGCATCAACCACTTTTTGATAATCAGCCGGGTAACCCTGAGGTAATTCTGCCAGAACAGAACAGGAGAAGACTGTCGTCAGTGAAACCACTAAACCACCAATTTTCCTATGCATAAAACCAACCCTTAATTATCATTTATTAAACACAAATTTAACATATAGCGAGACATCAGGACGTTGCAATGACGGGGGGTGTTTTTTTCCGGCTTTTGTGACGCTGGCTTAATTTAAATAAACTGGCGCCCGCGGCGGTCAAAAAATCGGGGAATAAGGCGAAGAATATTTACCCCGCCCGCCACCGAATATTAAGAAACCTTAAGAATCAGCGGCGCTGTTGATTAAACGGGCGCCGTGCCTTTCCTGCAATAGAATGGCTGCAGGCCACAACTGACCTGCAGGAGGGCAATTTACCGCCACTGAATTGCGTTGCGGAAAATAATATGGGCGATAGGGCTAACAGGGGAAAATGGTGGCCGGGCAAATTCAGGCCGCGAGGAGACGGCCCGGTGATAATTCAACATGACTCTCGCGGCCAGACCCGGGGAAACAGCGGCGAGACCAGCGCCTCGCCATCTTTCAGCGTCAGCTCCGGGAACGGCGGCGAGGTGACTCCGCCGCGATCGGCGAAGGTGGCGTCATCCCCGACCCAGCGAGCGGAGAAAACCCGCCGCGCGCGCGCGGTCGCATTGCCCCGCGCGCCGTGCAGCGTCCGGTAATGAAAGGCGACGGCATCTCCCGGCTCCAGCGCCCAGCTAACAATATCGTAATCGTCCTGATGCGCATCAATATCCGGCAGCTCTTTAAAACGGCTGTGTGCGTAAAGCTTTGAGCCGTTAAAACGGGTTGGGCTGAACTCGTCGCCCCAGCGGTGGGAACCGCGGATGCAGCGCAGCGAGATCGCTTCCGCCACCGGGTCCAGCGGGATCCAGAAGCTGACGTTTTGCTGCCCTTCGACGCAATAATAGGGCTGATCGTGATGCCAGGGCGTCACCGTGCTGCCGCCGGGCGGCTTCACCAGCGTATGTTCATGGAAAAACGTTGCCGTCTTCGATTGCATCAGCGCTGCGGCGATTTCCGCCGCCGGCGAATGCAGGACAAAGCGTTCAAAGTCAGGGATCCGCGACCAGTTGCAATAATCCTGAAAGAACGGGGCGGAGCCATCTTTCGGCACAACCGTGCGGGCGTGGCCATACTCGCTGGGGTTGGCCATCAGCTCCGCGACGCCGGCGGCCAGGCTTTCAATCCACGGCCTGAACACCCCCTTCAGCAACACGACGCCATCCTGCTGATAGCTGTCGATGGTCTGCGAATCAATATGTGGGTCACGCTGATTTTGCATAGCTAACCTTCCTGTGTGGAGAGATGAGGCGGCTGAAGGTGCCCCTGGCAGGCCAGCGGTTTAGCCACCGCGAATGGAACCCACACAGATTATTTAATCCGCCATCGCGGGTAAATTATTATAAAACGAGTCGCTGAATAGAAAATTACGAGCCTTAACGGCAGCGTGAAATAAATAAGCCTGCAGTGACCGCAGGCTTATTTATTCAAAAATGTGCGGGGGTTAATTCAATACTGCGGCAATAGTCCATAAACAGTTGCGTGGGTCGGGTTGGTTCATTATTGGCAAGATGCGCCATAATTAATGTCGAAGCGGGCATCTCATCTTCAATATCCAACTGCACCAGTTTCTCGCCGTCATAGGTCATATCGCACAACGGCCGGGTGACTAATACCGAAAACCCCAGTCCCTGTCCTACCATACAGCGAACCATTTCGATCGAGGGCGAACTGTACGCCACTTCAGGGTGATAGCCCTTCTCTTTAAATATGGTGATGAAATAATTCTTGCTGGGCACCGCATCGAGCAAAATCATCGGTTCATGGCTGAGTTCCTGCAAGGTGACGCTATTTTTCTGCGCCAATGGATGGCTGGCCGGCAGCAGCGCATAGGGTTTATGCGGCGCATTCAGCATCTCTTTATTGACCGAATGACCTAATTCCAGATCGTAGACCAGCGCCAGATCGAAACGCCCGCGATGCAGGCCGTGCATTAACTCATGCTGTTCACCGTCATACAGCTGGAGGGTGATGTCGGGGTACATTTTTTTAAACCCGGCGACCAGCTTTGGCATGTACAGCGGCGCGACGGACTCAAAGCAGCCGACGGAAATCGTCCCGGAAACCAGCTCTTTATCGGCGCGGGAGTTTTGTTCAAACTCATAGGAGAGCCGCAGCAGCTCTTTTGCTTTCTCATAAAAACGCCTTCCGCAGGAGGTCAGCGAGACGCCCTGAGCATGATGGCGAATAAACAGCTGCTGCTCAAAAGTGCTTTCAAGGTTTTTAATGGCAATCGAGATCGACGGCTGGGCAATATGGAGCTGCCGGGAGGCTTCAGCGATACTCTCGGTCTCTACAACGGTGACGAAGTATTTAAGTTGTTTGAGCGTGAATCGCGTCATAGCCTCACCCTTTACGGAATATTGTCACAAGCGGAAACGGTATAGTTTCCTGATATGCAATTTGCAAGCATCGTGCCATTTCACCGGGATTCGCTTATTTCCTCGCTGAGCAAATGATTTATTTAGCGTCCCGGCGAAGTCAACATTATACCGACACCGCCGCATCCGCTTAATTGCACCAACCTGAATCAGGCTGCACCAAATTAATTCCTCGCGCGCCCCAATATGGCACAACTCGCGATTTAAACGCCCGTTCCGTTATCCCTTCCGCGCAATTGTTTTTTTAATGTTTAGTTCTTGTTTCGTACTCATTGCTTTAAATTTATTGGAATTAATCTACCTGTATAGTTTTTTTAAACTTAAAGGCCAAAAATTTACTAATTGCCTCGCAGCGAAAACTGCCAGCATAGTGTTATTGCAAGATAAACCCTGGCGATGCCCCATTTTTGATCATCGGTATCGCATTCATGTCCATTCATTATGGCGAGTGAAATAGCCCATGACGTTTAACTGGAACTACATGTTAAGTCTGCTCAGCGATGCAGATTTTTGGCAGGCCACCTGGACCGTCATTAAATTAAGTCTGCTGACCTGGGGTTGCAGTATTGTGCTGGGATTTGTTCTCGCCCTGGCCAAGCAGTCGCCGCGCAAACTGTTTAATCTTCCGGCGCGGCTCTATATCTGGCTGTTCCGCAGCCTGCCGCTGCTGGTACTGCTGATATTCGTCTATAACCTGCCCCAGGCGGTGCCGTCGTCAGCGCCAGTGCTCAACGATCCGTTCTGGGCCGGCCTGCTGGCGATGGTGCTGAGTGAGGCCGCCTACGTCGCCGAAATCCACCGGGGCGGCCTGCTTTCAATACCTAAAGGCCAGAGCGAAGCCGCCCGGGCGCTGGGACTGCGCTATGCCGGCACCCAATGGCGGGTGATTATTCCTCAGGCGCTGCGCGTCGCCCTCCCGGCGTTGGCCAACGAATATATTGCCGTCGTGAAGCTCAGTTCGCTGGTGTCGGTCATCTCCCTGACCGAGATTTTAATGGTCGGCCAGCGTCTGTATTCGCAAAATTTCCTGGTGATGGAAACCATGGCGGCAGTGGCGTTCTACTACGTGCTGATCGTGACCGTTTTCGACTTCCTGCTCAAACGGCTGGAGAGCTATCTCGATGTCACCCGGCGGAAAGTCACCCGCCCCATCGACAGCGAGATGCAGCGGCTGGCGACCCAAACACGCCCGGTAATCGTGCGCAGCGCGGTCGATAATCCGCAGCCGGCGCTGCAGGCGTCAAAACTGCACAAAGCCTATAACAATGTGGAAGTGCTCGGGGCCGTCAGCCTGCAAATTCAGCCGGGTGAGGTGGTTTCAGTGATTGGCCCTTCCGGCTCCGGGAAAACCACGCTGATCCGCCTGCTCAACGGACTTGAGCAGATCGACAACGGCGAAATTCGGATCAACGGCCAGCCGTTTATTCACCTCGATCGCCAGGGCGTGCAGAAACCGCGTTTTATGGAGAATGCCCAGTACCGCCTCAACATCGGCATGGTCTTCCAGAGTTTTAACTTGTTCCCCCATCTGACGGTTCTCGGCAACCTGCTGCTGGCGCCGCGCTACCATCGGCTGGCCCCGGACGCCGAGTTGAAGCAGCAGGCCTGCGAATTACTGCATAAGGTCGGCATGCTGGAGCACGCGTGGAAATATCCGCACCAGCTCTCTGGCGGCCAGCAACAGCGCGTCGCCATTGCCCGGGCCCTGATGATGCGACCGCAAATCATGCTGTTCGATGAACCCACCTCGGCGCTTGACCCGGAAAAGGTCAATGAAGTGCTCCAGGTTATCGAATCGCTGGCCCATGAAGGCATCACCATGGTCATCGTGACCCACGAAATGAATTTTGCCTTCAAAGTCTCTGACCGGATTGTCTTTATGGAAAAAGGGCGCGTGGTGTGCGACGACACGCCGCAGGCGATGCGCGACGGTAACCACCCGCGCGTTGACGCCTTCCTGAAAAATGTCTCCCTGGCTTAACTCTCCGTTTGTGAAAGGAAAAATTATGATCGCGCAGTGGCAAATCGAACAGTTTCATCAGCAGGGTTTTCTGGTGGTCGAAGGGGTGCTATCGCCTGACGAAATCGCCGCCTTGCAGCAGGATTTTGACGGTTGGGTCGAAGAGAGCCGCCGCCACACCGAGGTGTGGGGCGAGACGCTCGACGGTCGCCCGCGTTTCGACCTTGAAGGGGATCACCGCGCCGATCACCCCTCGCTGCGCCGGGTCAGTTCGCCGACGGAGATTTCCGTCGCCTTCGAACATGCCGCCCTGCAATCGCGTATGGCGACCATCGCCGCCCAGCTGATCGGCGGTAGCGGCACCCGTTTTCATCACAGCAAAATCAACTCCAAGCTGCCGTTTACCGCGACGCAGGTGAAATGGCATCAGGATTTTCTGTTCACGCCGCACAGCAATGACGACATCATCACGGCCCTGCTGATGATCAGCGACGTCACGCCGGAAAACGGCCCGCTGAACGTGGTGCCGGGGAGCCATAAGGGGCCGCTGTGGTCCCACTGGCAGGAGGGGCGTTTTACCGGTTCGGTTGACGACGAGGTGGTATCCGCGCAGTGCCAGCAGCCCGCCGCCTGCTTTGGCCCCTCAGGCTCGGTGTGCTTTATGCATACCCGTCTGCTCCACGCCTCGAGCCCTAATGAGACCGAACTACCGCGGACGCTGTTTATCAGCGTTTACGCCGCCGAGGACGCCCTGCCCTTTGGCGAAAACCCCTTACCAAGCCTGCACGCGGGCCAACTGGTAGCCGGCGTGGAGAGCGGCCTGGTACGCAGCGCCGCCAACCAATTACGTTTGCCGCAGAAGCCGCGCGGTGCCTCATTCTTCGTTCAGCAGGCCGGCCACGATCTTGCCAGCATGTAATGTCATCCCTGGAGGTTTTTATGAAACGATTTAATGCTCTGCTTCTTTGCACCGCCGGCGCCCTGACCTCGTTCAGCACTTTTGCGGCGTTCCTGCAGCCGGGGAAAATTACCGCCGGTTCGGATATGACCTTTTATCCTTATGAATATATGCAAAACAACCAACCGGCCGGTTTTGATATTGAGTTTCTCGCCGGTCTGGCTAAAACCATTGGCCGCGAGGCGGTGAATACCGATACCCGTTTTCCTAATCTGATCCCCGGTCTGCAGGGCGGGCGGTTCGATATTACCAACTCCTCGATGTATATCACCGCCGAACGCCTGAAGGTGATTGACATGGTGCCATACCTGAAAAGCGGCGAATCGATCCTGGCGCTTAAAGGCGCCAGCTATCAGCCTAAAACTCCGGAAGCGTTCTGCGGGCATAAAATCGGCTCGATGGGAGCCACCTCCTGGCTGGCGCAGCTGCAAAAACTGTCGGCGGACTACTGCGTGAAGAAAGGCCTGCCGCCCATTGTGCTGAGCGAGTACAGCACCGATCCGCAAACCACCCAGGCGCTGCTGTCGCGGGCGGTGGAGGCGCAGATTACCGATGCGGCGGTGGCGCGTGGCGTCGTTGAGAAACTGGGCGACCGGATCGTTATCTCTTCCGATACCTTAATTTACCCGGTGCTGAACGGCTTTGGCGTCAAAAAAGGCAACAGCGAAGTGAAAAGCGCCCTTGAGGAGGGGCTGAAGAAATTCAGCGCCACGCCGGAATACGCGGCGCTGCTGAAAAAATATCACTTCCAGCCGCCGACGGAAGACGACCTGAAAACCCTGATGCCGAAAGCGGAGTAAGGCGATGGCTTACTCTTTCGAAGAACAAACGCGGATCGATCTGGCGGCGACCTTTCGCATCATCGCGCATCTCGGCATGCACGAGGCCGTCGCCAACCACTTTAGCGCGGCCCTGTCGCCGGACGGCAAACAGTTTCTGCTGAATCCGAAGTGGAAACACTTTTCGCGGATCCGCGCCAGCGACCTGCTGCTGCTGGATGCCGATGATGAAGCGACCGCGCAGCGACCGGACGTGGACGCCACCGCGTGGGCGATCCACGGCCAGATCCATCAGCGGCTGCCGCAGGCGCGGGCGGTGCTGCATCTGCACCCGATCTACACCACCAGCGTCGCCTGCCTGGCAAACCCGCAGATCCTGCCGGTCGATCAGAATAGCGCGCGCTATTTTAATCGCGTGGCGGTGGATACGCTGTATGGCGGGATGGCGGATACCGTCGCCGAAGGGGCGAGGCTGGCCGGGCTGCTGGCGGATAAACGCCGCCTGCTGATGGGCAACCACGGGGTACTGGTTACCGCCGCGACCATCGGCGAGGCGTTTGACGATATCTGGACGCTGGAGCGGGCCTGCCAGATTCTGGTCACCGCGTGGTCAACCGGCCAGCCGCTGAAGGTGTTGTCGGCTGAGGTGGCGGAGAAAACTGCCCAGGACTGGGAGAATATCGCCGATTTTTCCCGCCAGCACTTCGCCGAAATGAAGCAGCTGATGATTGATGCCGATCCTTCGCTGCTGGACTGAGCGATAACCCCTCTGTCCCGGGCCAGCGCCCGGGATGCCGCTATTCAGATTGGGCCAGGCGGGTAAAAACCGCCTGGAGCTCTTCGGGTTTTCGCCACCCCTGATGCAGGTCGCGCACCCGCCCGCGTGCGTCAATCACTATCGATGTCGGCGTCCCGATCACCTGATAACGATCCTGAGTAATATGAAGCTGATCGCGCAGCACCGGGTAGCTGATGCCATGCTTCGCCAGCAGCGGAGCGATATCCACCTGCTCCGGGTCGGTATTCACCCCCACCACCACCAGTTTATCCGGCCAGCGTTGGCTGAGCGCCTGCAGCGTATCCATTTCCGCGAGACAACCTCCGCAGCTGGCCGACCAGAAGTTGAGATACACCGCCTTCCCTTCCCAACGTTCCAGGCTGGCAGGTTTCCCTTGCAAATCAAAAGCCGCCAGCGCAGGTGCCGTCTCACCACGTGCCAGCTTCTCTTCTTTACAGCCGGCCAGGAGCAGAACCAGCAGTATCGCTATCATCACTTCAGGCATGCGCATGGGGATTCATCTCCTCACCGAGATATTTGCCGTGCTGGAGCCGAACGATACGGTCGGCGAATTTTCCCAGCGCCGGGTTGTGGGTCACCATCACGATAGTGCGCCCCTGACGATGCAGGTCGGTCAGCAGGTCCAGCACCCGCTGTTCATTCTCTTCATCCAGGTTACCGGTGGGCTCATCGGCAAAAATCACCGGAGGTTCATTCACCAGCGCCCGGGCAATACAGACTCGCTGCTGCTCCCCGCCGGAGAGCTGGCTGGGTAAATGGGTCATGCGATGTTCAAGGCCAACCTGCGCCAGCACAGCCCTGGCCGCCGCCTCATCGACGACGCTGTGGTAATGCTGCGCCAGCATGATGTTTTCCAGCGCCGTCAGAAAGGGAATCAGATGAAACTGCTGAAACACCAGGCCTATCTTCTGCGCGCGAACGCGCCGTCGCCCTTCTTCATCCAGCGCCGCGGCATCGGTTCCGTCGAGGATAACCTGCCCCTCGCTGGCGGTGTCCAGACAGGTCAGAATATTCATCAGCGTCGTTTTCCCGGAGCCTGAAGCCCCCATAATGGCGACGAATTCACCGCGGGCGATGCACAAATTAATGTCATCCAGCGCGGTAACCTCTCCGAAGCGCTTAGATAAATGACGGGTTTCAATCGCCATCTGACGTAAAGGCGTGACGGTCATGGCGTTATTCTCCTTTCAACACTTTCGCCGGTTCAACACTCACCGCGCGGCGTACCGGAACAATGGCCGCCAGCAAGGCGACCAGTAAAGACAGCGCCAGGGTAATCGGCAGCACCGGCAGGCGCAGCGAAATAGTGGCATTAAACACGGTCAGCCCCAGCAGTTGGGCGAGCAGATAGCCGAGCAGCCAGCCGCAGACCACCGCTGCCAGAGTGATAATGCTGGTTTCGAGCAGCATCTGGCGGATAATATCGCCATTGCTGGCGCCCAGCGCTTTTTGCAGCGCAAACTCACGGGCGCGCTCGCCTACAATTGCCATCAGGGTGGTATTCACGCACAGTGACGACAGCGCCAGAATCACCAGTGAAACCAGCCCCATCAGCCCTTTGATTTTATCCAGTACCTGACCTTCGGATGCCGAGACCTTACGGATCGGGCGGATCTCAAGAGCGGGATAGCGCTGCTGCAGCTGCCCGGCATAGTTTTCCACCTGGCCGAGATCGTTACTGACGCTCAGCAGGCCGTGGCTGATAATACCGGGCTTTTGCAGCCACGCCTGCGCCACGTTCAGGCTGACAATCAGCATGTTATCGGTCGCGTCACCGGCCTCGACGATCCCCTTGACCAGCAGTTTTTTGCGCCGCTGATGATCCACCAGCGTGACGCTATCGCCCACGTTTAGCGCCAGCCGCTGAGCCAGCTTAACGCCCACCATCGCATGGCGATCGTCAAAGCTGACGCCGATCCAGTTGCCGCTGACCTGCCAGTACGGCACCAGCTTTTGCAGCGACTCAAACCACACGCCGACGATCGCCACTTTTTCCAGCTCGGTACGCGCCGTGCCGTATAGCCAGGGGCTGGCGCCATGAATCAGTCCCTTCGGCGCATCGTCAAGAATCGCCTGCAGTGTCGGCTCCGGCATACGGGTACCGTGCCCTGGGCCGATATAAAAATTTGCGCCGAAGGTCCGCAGCTCCTCGCTCATTTTGCTGTTGATGTCAAACCACACGGCGGAAAGCGCCGTCACGATGGTCGCACCAACCGCCAGCGCGGTGAACACGACGCTGACGCGCTGCAGACGCAGACGCAGCGCCCGCCAGACCAATAGCCACAGCATGTCGCGCTTAGCGGCCATACAGCACCTCCACGGGATAAAGTCGGGCGATACGACGCGCCGGGAACCAGGTGCCGATAAGCGCAATCAGCACTGCGATCACCAGCACACAGGGCACCACCACCCAGGCAAAGTCGAGCGGCGTGGCAAAGAGCATCAGGCCAATCATCTTCGCCAGCCCCCAGCCAGCGATGCAGCCCAGCCCCCCACCTGCCAGCCCACCCAGCGCTGCTTCGAGATAAAACAGCAGCAGAATTTGCCACTGTCGGGCGCCAAGCGCTTTCATCAGGCCGATCTCCCGGGCTCGCTCCATAATGGTACTGGTCATCAGCGAGGCAATACCCATTGCCGCAGCGGCCAATGCCGCCAGGGTAACGACCGCCATCAGCAGCTGAATTTTATCGATAACTACGCCCTCCGAGGCCGCAACCTGCCAGACCGGGCGCACTTCCGCACCGGAAATGGCCTCCTCCAGCTGGTGAGCGATAGAAGAGACGTATGCCGTGCAATACCACAGGTCATACTCTTCGGCGTTGAGAGCCTCGAGATTCTCACGCGCCCGGCGCGACAGCTCATTTTCGGGTACCGTCAGCGCCGATACGCGAATTGCCTGTACTTTTCCCGTCAGACCCAGCAGCTGCTGTACGATGCTAAGCGGCATCACCAGTTGGTTGTCTTCATCCCCCCCGCTGGAGAGAACGCCGCTGACCACCACATCCACGGCCTCGTTCGCCACCTGGAGCCTGAGATGGTCACCGGGTTGCCAGCCGTAATTACGCGCCAGCGCATGGCCGACTAATGTTTGTGGCGTCTTGCCTACAGGTTCCTGCGGCCAGTTGCCGGTAACCTGCCAGAACGGACTGACCGTGCGCTGCCCGGTCTCATAGCCCTCTTCATCCGGTATCGCGACCGGCTGACTGAAGAAGGTCCCGAGTATGCGGATATCGTGCCCGTCAACGGTCGCCTCGCCGCTGAGCATGGGAGCAAACCCAACGATATTATTTCGCCAGAAAATATCCTTAATATTCGCCAGCTCGGATTCATCAAGGAAATCATCGCTGGCCAGCGGGTTGCTTTGTTCGCTGAATAACGCAGGTAGCGCTGCCTGCCCTGCCGGTTCAATTAAGATATTGGCGCCGTAGGATTTCAGTTCCCGGGACATTTTGTCACCGATGTCGATAGAAATAGCCAGCAGCGCCGAGATCAGACTCGTGGCCAGGAAAACGGTTAACACCGCCAGCGCTTTGCGGCGCAGATTACGCCCCCATGACTGATAGATCATTCGCCACAGCATGGTTACTCCTCCTGCGCCGTGCCGGGAACAAACGCCTCTGGCGCGTTGCGGAAACGGTTGTAGTTTGCTTCAGAGGCAAAAAACCAGGTTCTGCCTGCGTAGCTGTATTTATACTCTGCGGTCGTGTTGGTCAGGACCGTCCCGTCCACCGGGTCGGTCACGTTGATAGTCAGCACGGTAGAGAAATAATTGCCTCCGACGGCCAGCGCCGTACCGGGTATCGTCAGCTCACGTTCGTCGTTATGCCAGCCATCGATCGGTACCGGATTACAGCCGCCGGGTTTACCAATCGAAGGAATGAATATGTGTACCCCGCAGGCGACACAAATCACCTGATTACCTTCCATGACATATCCCTGATCGCCGCACAGCAGGCAGGCATCAAATACCACGCCAAAGCGTAATTTGTCGGGATAGCGGTTGATGACAAAGAAGCGAACCGCCTTTCCGTCGTCTGCCACCCAAACGAAACGGTGCAGTTTTCCGTCGCGAACCTGGGTAAGCGGAATATGGACCAGACCATCAGCGGCAAGGCTGACCGGCTGAGCTTCCGAGAGCCTCGGCGGTTGCGAGGCCACCAGATCCCACCACAGCTGGCCACCTGAAATCACCAGCGCACAGCAGATCGTCGTTAACCAGAGGCGGACAGCGCTGCGCCGCTCGGCCAACGCCAGTCGACGGGCAACCGGCGCCGTCGCCGCCTTCACCGCCCGGGCATAGCTACGGATAGCCGGGGTCCAGCACAGGCACAGCAGCAGGAGCACGGCGGCGGCAAGCCAGCTATACCAGGCGGCATTGTTGGTCACCCTGGCCACAAAACTCAGCAGCGGCTTCAGTAAGGGGATGATTTGCAGCTTCATCAACAGCAGCAGCAGATTGCCGAACAGCGGCAGCCACAGCAGGATCATCAGGAGAATTGTCAGCGGCCAGTACGGCCAGCTCATCCGCCGCAGCAGCAGAGCGCACAGCACCGCGGCCAGACACAGCAGCGCAACGGCCAGCGCCAGCGCGGTCAGGTTCAGCAGCAGGTCGGTATTCAGCACGTGGGTGGAGGTTAATCCGCCAAGATTGGGATCCAGAGCCCAGTGACGGGCGGCGCCAAATACGAGGATCCATTGCCACACGTAGCGCAAACGCGGCGTGGCCCACCAGAAGCTCAGTAAAAACAGCAGGGAAAGGAGGATTTCTCCGCTCACCAGCATCAGCTGTAGCGTCTGGCTCCCGCGAATAAACAGTCCGGCCAGTAGCCCACTGGCCAGCGCCGTGAGCAGCGTCCACGTGAGGGGGCGCAGTGAAGGAGGCTCGCCGCGGCCCCAGAGAACCGAGGAGAGCAGCGTTATGCAGAAAAAAACCTGCAGCGTGGTGACGAAAAAATAACTCATAACTTCGACCCGGTTCGGCGGATAATGTGCAATCCGCATGCGGTAATACACCGCAGGACGGCATGCTGGCCATCCTGCGCGACGAACGTTAGTTCAGGCCGACGTATTTGAATTCATAGCTGACATCAAACGGTTTCCACCAGCGGCCAACCCCGGTTTCGCTGTCGGTATGACGGTGCATCCCAGCTTTTGATGGCGGTTCAATGTGATACGTCACTTTATAATTGCCGACGCCCATCATTTTAATATTGGCGCCATAGTGTGGACCGTCGCTCGCGACCATCGGCATAAAAGTCCCTTCCTGCTTTTCACCGGTATCGCTATTGACCAGGGTATAGGCAATCGTCAGATAGGGAATCCATTCCCCGGCGCCAAAACCATTCTTTCCCCCTTCAACCGCATGAATATCGGCCTCCAGATGGATATCTGATTTCGCGGCCGGCAGACCCATTCCGCGCGGTTCCATATCAATCGGCTGAAGATAGACGGCGGCGATCTCCATCTCATTCATGGTGACCGGTTCACCGGCCGGATACTCTTTAAAAGCCAGCGCCGCGGGCGCGGTAAAAATAGCGGCCACGGTGGCAGCGATAATCAGGCTTTTTTTGATGGTCATTTGACAAATCCTCTCGTCTTAATTTGTTGAAGTATTATTTTTTATCTGTGCTGTGGGTAGGTGATTGCGACGGAGCGTAATCCACAGGGCGACCAGGGCAGCAATCAGTAAAATCACCTGTGGCGTCAGGGTTTCCAGATAGGGATAAATGCCCAGCCAGCTGATTTCGGGCACGCCGCCAACCAGCGTAGGCTGAAACAGTTTGCCTTCTATCAGTTCAAGGACACCTTTACCGGCAAAAACAAATGCCATCAGGTACATAAAACCGCCGGTGAAGATGAAGAAGGGTTTGAGCGGCAGACGCACCACCGAGTAGCGCATGATGAGCCACGCGGCCAGCAGCAGCACGCAGCCAATAACAAACCCGGCGCCGATGGCAAGATGCCCGGAAACACTCTGCGCGTCGCCCACCAGGGCGTAATAAAACAGGACCGTTTCGGCACCTTCCCGATAGACGGCAAGAAAGCTGGTCAGCCATAGCCCCACCAGCGAGCCGCGAGAGAGCGAATGCGTCAGCTTACCCTCCAGCCAGGCTTTCCAGCGGCGGGATTCAACCTTCGACAGCAGCCAATAGCTCATAAAGAACAGCATCACCACGGCGATCAGCATGGTAATCCCTTCCAGCAGCTCCCGACTGGCGCCGGAGCGGGTAAACACCAGTTGGAAAACGACCGCCGTCGCCACGCTGGCAACCAGCGCTACGATCACCGACTGACGAATCAGCGGCAGCTTGTCGTGATGGTCATTTTTCACCAGCCAGGCCACGATGGCCGCCACAATCAGCAGCGCCTCCAGCCCTTCACGGACAATAATCATCAGGCTGTATAGCAGCAGGCTCCACTGCGTCTCTTCCCCCTCGCCCAGCATCGCCACCGCCTGATGCAGATCGGCTCGTAGCGCAGCGGCTTCAGCCACCAGTTTGTCCTGCGGCTGCCCGGCCTTCATCAGGCTGACCAGACGGGTGAAGTGGGCCTCAAGACGGGTTTTAAATGCGGCATCGCGGGAGCCGATTTTGTTCTCCATCCCGCTGGCTTCAAAGCGATCGAAGTAGGTGTCCTGAATATCCAGAATGGCATCGGACGCCTCGCCGTGCTGGTAGCGCGTCAGCGCCGCCTCGATACTCTGGTTGATCCCCGTTGCAACGTTGGCCCAGTCAGCGGCCGGCGCGCCAGCGGCGAGCGGAGTGCTCCCTTCGTCTGCTGTCGGGGCATTCACCGGCTGGTCATCGCGGGTCGTCGGCAGCCCGGGCAATATGTCTTCGAGTTCCTGCAACAGCGTCGTCACCTGATAAGCCACGTCGTTCAGACGATCCGGCTGGGACGTCAGCGCAATCAGGGCGGTAAACTGCTGGTTAATGGCCGCCGCCTCTTTTGCCGAGCGGTTTTGCCGCACCGACATTTCCATCTCTGAGTTTTTAAACCCCTGATAGTGCGCCTGCTGCACCTGCTGACTGGCGAGGGGGTAATTTCCCGTCTGATAGGCGCTCACCGCCTGCGCCAGCAGATCGTCGATGGTGCGGAAGCTGTTCTGCCAGTGCAATGCGATATCGCCCCGGGTCAAAGCGGTATGCTGCTCTTCCGCCACCAGCCGATGACCGCCATCCAGCACAGGCTCAACGTCGCGCAGCGCTTTCTTAAGTCCGTCCACCCGAGCCTGAACCTCTTGCAGCGGCTTGCCGTCTGCAATCATGCGACGGATGTCACCGAAAGTGCTCTCCATTTCGTAACTTTTGCGCGCCGAAAAATTGATGCGGATAGGGCCTTCGAGGTTTTCAAACACTTCGAAATAGGCGGCCTGCACTTCCCGACGCGCCTCGTTGTTTTTTTGCTGCTGGTAGAGCTCGATCGTTTTATCCAGCCGGTGCTCAATATCCTCGATCAGCGGCGCGTAGCGGGTTTGCGCCGTCGCGCAGGCGCAGAACAGGACGCTGAGCAAGGTGAGCAGCAGAAAAGAGCGAGGAGCTGACATGACGGGTTCCATTAACGGCAATGATAATAGTTATCATTGTCATTTTTCCTTGCAGTCCACATGACCCAGATCATGAAAATGTCAAATGGTGACAATTTATGTAAAAAGCTGCAAAGAACAACACGTTTTGTGTCGGCTGCGCGCGTCCGTTTTTGATGCCATCCCCGCCCGCAAGATAAAAAAACGACGCCGGAAGTGGCGTCGCGGCGGGGAGGCAAACGGCTGAAGGTTACTGGCTTAATATCGCGGGATTATCCTGCAGATGGCGGAGAAAATTGGCGTAACCTTGCTCCCCCATCCAGAAATTGATGCTTTTCTCCACGCCGGTTGAGGTCAGGGTCGCGCCGCTGATGCCGTCAACGGTATAGGCGTCATGCTGGCCGGTATTGTCCTGAACAACCTGCAACGCGGGCCGCCCATGTTCATCGCGGATTTTTTTCCCTGCCCACTGCCTGCGCCACTGCGGGTCTTCCACCCTCGCCCCCAGCAGCGGCGTCTCATTCTGCTGGTAATAGATCAGGTCATTTACCGTACGGCCATCCGTGCGGAGAGCAACCAGCGCATACATCATTGATTTGGCGCCCTTACCGTAGACCGGCAGAATAATTTGCTGAATACGCTGGTCGGTATCACGGACCAGGTAAATATCCACCAGCGCGCAGCGACGCCGGATCTGCGCCGGGTCGCGGTTCGGTGGCAGGTCTGCACAGCGCTGGTGTTCTTCGCCAGTCTGCCCGGCAGGTACCAGCTCGCCGCGATCGAGATTCAGCTGGCGAGTCACGATGCGTGCCTCGAACAGCGCTCTCAACGTTTGCTCGTCGCGATGCCCGTTGTTCGTTAATCCGGCGACGTTGAGGACCGCAGCTTCCGTCTCTTCATTGACCGGCTCCGCAGCGTCATCCTTGAGCAATAAAAAATAAACAGCAACAATTGCAAAACATAAAACACAAACAACCATCAAAGACAGAACAATTATTTTACTCTTGCGCATACGCGTATTTTCCCCGTTGCGAAATGAATGTCTCTTTTTAGATTGCGATGATTTTCATCCTGCTGTCCACTCTCTTTTTTTGCTGTTGCGCGAGCCCGAGGAAGATGAAAAATAACAAAGACGGGGTTTATTTATTTTATTAAAATGTCAAAATAACAACTCAAAGCGCCCACTTAAAATACAAAAAAAGAAATTAAAATTAATTAATAATATATTTCAAGGCCGCGAAAATGTTAACCGCAAATAGATTTCCGCTGGTTGATGCGGCCAGCCTGTCACCGCGATGTGCTACGGATTGATTGCTTTCCACGCAATACTGCATAATCTCCCCTCAGGCCAATGTAAAAAACTGGCCGCCCGCTGGCTTTCATGAAGATTAATATTATAATCAGAGGGATAAAACAGAACTACCTGCCAACGTCAACCCGGGATAAGAGACAAGCATGTCCAGACCTTCGACGCTGTACGTTCCACATGTTTTAAGCGCGGCGGATATCGCGCCGGAAGAGCGCTATCAGCAAATAGCACAAAACCTCAGCTGCTATGGGATCAAGGTGGTGAACAACCGCCATCCGGCAGACATTATTGCTAATCACAAAACCATCTCCGGAGTTTCTGGCGACTATTGTAGTGCGATGGGCTCAAGGAATGAGACGTTCTTCGATCCTCATCAGGTTGCAGAGTCCTCTGTTTATATCTCATTATTAGTCCACGGCCACCAGTTAATTAACGGCAGAAAAAAATCTGCCGCCGCGCAGGTGAATCCGGGAATGTTGATTGTTCACCAGCGTAATGATTATTACCATTATCAATGTGACGATGTTAAACAGCTGTATATCATTCCGCATAATGAGAAAGTCAAACCATTATTCAGCGGGAAACTCACTAGTCCCATTATTTCACTGGAAAACCATCCTTTAGCGCTATTTTTAAAATCGCATATGCAGCTCCTCGATCAACGGTCAGACCGTTTATCACCGCAAGAAACCGCCGCTATCGTCGATAGTTTGCATCAAATTTCACTGCTGGTGCTGGCCGATGTGGCCAAGGAAAAAGGACTGCGTTCATGCGGAAAATTAAGCCATATCGTCAATAGCGCAAGAGCGTTTATTACGCTCAACTATCATCAACACCAGCTCTCTCCCGACCAGCTTTGTCGGACGCTGCGCTGCTCGCGAGCCAGCCTTGACCGGGCCTTCAACGAACAGGGAACCTCGGTAATGGCGGTGATCAAAGAGATCCGCCTGGAGGCCGCCCGACAGCTGTTGGAAAGCAATCCCCATCTGCCCGTCGAGCGCGTCTCCTGGCTATGCGGCTTCATCAGCCACCCGTTATTCAGCAAACACTTTCGCGAAAAATATCATCTCTCGCCGAAAGCCTGGCGCGATAACTATCCATATTAAAACCGCGCATTGACGTTAACGATGGCGGAATGATTTAAAATGTGTCGCCCTACGCTCTTTAATATAGCTGAGTAAACAATAGACGGATATTCCCAGCAGGGCGATGGCGACGATAATTAACAAGAGCGTGCTGATATTCATTCTGGTTTTCTCTTTCACATTGATTATCATTTTTATCATAGTGATTATCGCCGCCGCGAACAGCACCTGCGGCCTCAATCCTGTTCTCTGCCCCTCAATTCTCTCCTCGGCGCAAGGTATTGATCTTCTTCGCCCAGGAGCGCAGCATGGAAGCGCAAACTTAACAAAACAACAACACAATCAAATAGGTCACAGGAGCGTATCAGTGCAAACCGGATATCGTTTTCAGGCGACGGATCTGCATCAGTTCGTCAACACTCTCTTCATTCAGCTTGGCAGTTCTCCCACCGAAGCCTCCCTTGTCGCCGACCATCTGGTGGCCGCTAATCTCGCCGGCCACGACTCACACGGCGTGGGGATGATCCCGAGCTACGTGCGTTCTCATGCGCAGGGGCATCTGCAGCTTAACCGCCATGCCAGCGTGATGAAGGACGCCGGCGCGGTGGTGACGCTCGACGGCAACGCAGGCTTTGGTCAGGTGGTAGCCCATGAAGCGATGCAGAAAGGGATTGAGAAAGCCCGGCAACACGGTATGGCGGCTATCGCCCTGCGCAACGCGCATCATATCGGACGCATCGGCTACTGGGCCGAGCAGTGCGCAGCGGCAGGTTTTATTTCGATCCACTTCGTCAGCGTCGTAGGCGACCCGATGGTTGCCCCGTTTCGCGGCAAAGACAGCCGCTTTGGCACCAATCCGCTGTGCGTTATCTTCCCGCGAGAAGGTCAGCCTCCGCTGCTGCTCGACTACGCCACCAGCGCGATTGCCTTTGGCAAAACGCGCGTCGCCTGGCATAAAGGCGAAGCCGTTCCGCCCGGTTCACTGATTGACGCCCGAGGCGAACCGACCACCGACCCGGCGGTCATGCAGACGTCGCCGCTGGGTGCCCTGCTCACCTTTGCCCAACATAAAGGCTACGCCCTCGCCACGCTGTGCGAAATCCTCGGCGGCGCCGTTTCCGGCGGCCAGACCACCCACCAGCAGAGCCTACAGACCTGCGTTGATGCCATCTTCAACTGCATGACCACCATTATTCTCGACCCGAAAGCCTTCGACGCACCGGATATGCAGCGCGAGACGGAAGCCTTCATCGACTGGTGTAAACAGTCGCCTCACGATGCGCAGACGCCGATTCTGGTGCCGGGCGAATGGGAAGAAGCCAATCGTCAGGCGCGCCTGGCGCAGGGCATTCCACTGGATGCCGGAAGCTGGCAGGCCATCTGCGAAGCGGCGCTGGAAGCCGGATTCCCGGCGCAGGAACTGGCGCAGTTTCAGCCCAAAATGCGCTAGCCCCTGACAGAACGCCCTCCCCGGGCGTTCTGTTACGTCATCGTCATTAGTGACGACATCACGACGACACCTCCGCAGCACGAATTAATCCCCTTATATATCAACGCATTAATTTTGGCACAACTTCTGCATACCGCTCCTGCCTTCCGCTTGCATCGCGGCGAAAGGATTCCATGACGATGGCGGGCCGGGCCCGGCCTGACCATCGATCTTCATTCACTGTTAACAGGTCTGTTACTGATGAAAAAAATCACAAGCGTTTGCCCTTATTGCGGGGCGGGTTGCAAACTCAAGCTGGTTGTCGATAACAATAAAATTATCCGTGCGGAAGCCGCCGATGGGGTGACCAATCAGAATCAGCTGTGCCTCAAAGGGTATTACGGATGGGATTTTCTTAATGATACTCAGCTGCTTACCCCACGCCTGAAGCAGCCGATGATTCGCTACCAGAAAGGGGGGAAACTCACCCCGGTCAGCTGGGACGAGGCGATTCGCTATACGGCTAAAAAACTCCGGGAGATTAAAGAACAGTATGGCCCGCGCGCGATTATGACGACCGGTTCGTCTCGCGGTACCGGGAATGAAACCAACTATGTGATGCAGAAATTTGCCCGGGCGGTGTTAAACACCAACAACGTCGACTGCTGCGCCCGCGTGTGTCACGGTCCGTCGGTAGCGGGTCTGCAGGTGGCGCTGGGTAACGGCGCGATGAGCAACTCCATCAGCGATATTGAACACTCAAAATGTCTGCTGGTCTTTGGCTACAACTGCGCCGATTCCCACCCTATCGTCGCCCGTCGGGTGATTAAAGCGCGCGAAAACGGCGCGAAAATCATCGTCTGCGATCCGCGACGAATTGAAACCGCCCGCATTGCCGATCGCCACCTGCAGCTCAACAACGGCAGCAATATGGCGCTGGTCAACGCCTTCGGCCACGTTCTGCTGGAAGAAGATCTCTATAACCATGATTACGTCGAACGCTTTACCGAAGGGCTGGACGCCTACCGTGAGGCGGTGAAAGCCTACTCGCCTGAAGCGGTGGAAGCGGTCACCGGCGTCCCGGCGCAAGAGGTACGTCAGGCGGTGAGAATGTTTGCCGCCGCGCCGTCGGCCACGATTATGTGGGGCATGGGCGTTACGCAGTTCGGCCAGGCGGTCGACGTGGTGAAAGGCCTCGCCAGCCTGGCTCTGCTGACCGGTAATCTCGGCCGGGAACATGTCGGCGTCGGCCCGGTGCGCGGGCAGAATAACGTCCAGGGGGCCTGCGACATGGGCGTGCTGCCGAATCTGTTCCCCGGCTATCAGGAGGTGACCGATCCCAACGTCCGCGCCAAATTTGCCGAGGCCTGGGGGATCGACCCGGCCATAATGGATGACAAAGTCGGCACCCGTATTACCGAAGTTCCGCATAAAGCGCTGAGCGGGGAGATCAAAGCCTACTACATCATGGGGGAAGACCCGCTGCAGACCGAAGCCGATCTGGGGCTGGTGCGTAAGGGCATCGAGGCGCTGGATTTTGTCGTGGTGCAGGATATCTTCATGACCAAAACCGCCGAAATAGCCGACGTGCTGCTGCCTGCCACCTCCTGGGGCGAACACGGCGGCGTCTTCACCTGCGCCGATCGCGGTTTTCAGCGCTTCGAAAAAGCCATCCCGGCCCCGGGCAACGTAAAACGCGACTGGGAGATCATCAGCCTGCTGGCCAGCGAAATGGGCTACCCGATGCATTACGACGACAACCAGCAAATCTGGGACGAAATGCGTGAACTGTGCCCGCTGTTCTACGGCGTCACCTATGAAAAAATGGGCGATATGAACCACGTGCAGTGGCCGTGTCCGACGCTCGAACATCCCGGCACGCCATGGCTGTATAAAGGAAACCGCTTTGATACCCCGTCGGGGAAAGGTCAGCTGTTTGCCGCGCCTTGGCGTGCGCCGGCGGAGACCCCGGATGCCGACTATCCGCTGGTGCTCTGTACCGTGCGCGAAGTCGGCCACTATTCGTGCCGCTCGATGACCGGCAACTGCGCGGCGTTGCAATCCCTTGCCGATGAGCCCGGTCGCGTGCAGATAAGCCGCGCCGACGCCGACCGGCTGGGGATCGCCGATCGGCAGCTGGTGTGGGTGAGCTCGCGTCGCGGAAAAGTGATTACCCGCGCGGATATCAGCGATCGTATTAACCACGGCGCCGTCTATATGACCTACCAGTGGTGGGTCGGTGCCTGCAATGAGCTGACTCAGGACAACCTCGACCCGGTCTCGAAAACGCCGGAAACCAAATATTGCGCGGTGAAGATAGAAGCCATCAAGGACCAGCTCTGGGCAGAGCAGTTTGCCTGGCGCGCCTACAGTGACATGAAAGCGCGCCTGAAGGCGGCAGTAAACGCCTGAGTGTTGGGGGAGAGGCATCGCCTCTCCCTTTCACGGCGATCGCAACAGGTTCCGCCGTGGCGTCAGCCCGCCGGCAGCAGTTTTTCCACCAGCGCCGTCCACAGCGTCACGCCGTGTTCAATCAGATCGTCGTTAAAATCATAGCCGGCATTATGCAGCGGTTTCGACGGCGTTTCGCCATCGGTACCGATCCAGAAATAGGCGCCAGGGCAGGCCTCCAGCATGCAGGCAAAATCCTCCGACGCCATCGACGGCGCGATCTGCACGCTCACCGCCGCCTCGCCCAGTACCGCCACCGCCGCCTCGCGCACCTTTAGCGCCTCCGCGCGATGGTTTTTGGTCACCGGATAGCCGGGATACCAGGCAATGCTCCCCTGCACGTCGGAGACCTGCGGCTGCGTACTGACATAGTGCGCAATCAGCCCTTTCACTCGTTCACGCACCCGGTTGCTCAGGCAGCGGAAGGTGCCGCGCAGCACCACTTTGTCCGGTAAAACGTTAATCGCTTCACCGCCATTAATCTGGGTAATGCTGACGACCGCCGACTCTTGCGGCGACAGGCGACGCGAGGGGATCGTCTGCAGGGCCATAATCAGCTGCGCGGCGGCGACAATCGGATCGGCGCCGCTTTCCGGCATCGCCGCATGGCAGCTTTTGCCGGTCAGGGTGATTTCAAACGCATCCAGCGAGGCCATCATCGGCCCTTCGTTAACCGCCACGTGCCCCAGCGGCAGCCCGGGCCAGTTATGCAGCGCGTAGATACCGTCCATCGGGAAACGTTCAAATAGCCCCTCTTCCACCATCTTGCGCGCACCGCCGAGGTTCTCCTCGGCCGGTTGAAAAACAAAATGCACCGTCCCGCGAAAGCGGCGGGTCTGCGTCAGATGCGCGGCGGCGGCCAGCAACATAGCGGTATGACCATCGTGGCCGCAGGCGTGCATCACGCCCGGATTACGGGACTTGTAGCTGACGTCACCCAGTTCAGTAATCGGCAGCGCGTCCATATCGGCGCGCAGGCCGATAACCGGCCCGGGGCCGTTCTCCAGGGTGGCCACCACCCCGGTACCTGCCAGCCCGCTATGCACCTGCAGGCCAAAAGATGTCAATAATTCAGCGACGCGACGCGAGGTTTTCTGTTCCTGGTAGCCCAGCTCCGGGCAGGCATGAAAATCACGACGCCAGCGGATGGCCTCGGCGATCGATGAAGGCGATACTGCCATGTGTTACTCCTTTCCTGCACAGCATCAACGCTGAACGAGTATGAAATCGGGATACATTTTATGCATGCGCCCGTCGCTGGCGGAATGCCCTCTTCGTTATATCCTTTCGCCAGCGCGCTGACAACACTCCCCGGAGGCCCGAACGGCGCGTTTTGCCGGGTGCCCGCACCCGCGTATCAATATTAGTAGTCATTTCAACGGTGACAGCGCGCATACGATTAATTAATATTCAGGGTCGTCGGCACTTTGCCGGATTATCCACCTGTTGACTTCCGTTATCGGGAATAAAATGTTTAACCCAGACCAGAATCGCCTTGCCCCCACGCTGGCGATGATTATGGCCGCGTCATTAGTGGGATTTATCACCGGTTATACGGTGCCTTTAATCAGCCTTGAACTTGCGCAGCAGCAGATAGACACGGTCTATGTCGGCCTGCTGGCCGCACTGCCGCCGGCGGGGATGATGCTCTCGTCGTTTCTCTCGCCCGCGCTGTGCCGTCGTTTTGAGATGGGCACCCTGCTCACGGCCAACCTGATCCTGCTGGCGCTCGCCACCATCGCCTCCTGTCTGACCGTCGATCTGCTGCCGCTGCTGCTGCCGCGCTTTCTGACCGGTATCGCCTCCGGGGTGATCATCGTGCTTGGCGAAAGCTGGATAACCGGCGGCGCGGCGGGTAAAAACCGCGCGACGCTGACCGGTATTTACGCCTCGGCATTCACCGGCTGCCAGCTGGCCGGGCCGCTGCTGATCTCTGCCGGCGCCGATTATCAAATCTGGGTGCTATTGGCCGTCGTCGGTCTGACCGCAGCCTGTCTGTTGATGCTGCGCCATCTGCCGAGCGGAAGTCGCGAAAGCCTCTCTGAACGCGCCAGCTGGCGTAGCCTGGGCGCGTTTTTACCGGTTCTGGCGTCCGGCGTCTTCTGCTTCGCCTTCTTCGACGCCAGCATTCTGGCGCTGCTGCCGCTCTACGGGATGGGTAAAGGGCTGAACGAAGCGATGGCGGTCCTGCTGGTGACCATTGTGCTAACCGGCGATGCCTTCTTCCAGGCGCCGCTGGGCTGGGTGGCCGACAAATTTGGTATCCGCCGCGTGCATCTGAGCTGCGCGGCGGTGTTTTGCCTCGCCCTGGTGGCGCTGCCATTCCTGCTGGCGTCGCCTGTACAGCTTATCGTCGGGTGTCTGATCCTTGGCGCGGCGGCGGGGGCGCTATATACGCTCTCGCTGGTGCGCGCCGGTAAAACCTTCAGCGGGCAGAAGCTTATTATGATCAACGCGCTGCTGGGCTTTTTCTGGTCGGCGGGCAGCGTTGCCGGGCCGGTTGTCAGTAGCCTGCTGATCAGCGTCTCCGGCTATGATGGCCTGCTGATCGCCCTGCTGGCCTGCGGAGTGTTGTTCCTGCTGATTCAGTGCCTGGGGAAAACGGAGAAAACGCTGCTGGCGAATGAACGCCAGGACCGCGATGACGACGATGCTCAGACTGAAACCGCCTGAGATGCAACGGCAAGCGCCATCAGCGGATGCTCCCTGATGGCGCGCCGTCGTACGGTATTATAATACCTTGCTTAAAAAGGCCGCGGTGCGCGGATTGACCGGAGCGGTAAAGATCTGCTCTGGTCTCCCCTCTTCCTGAATAATGCCCTGATCGATAAAGATAACCCGGTCAGCCACTTCACGGGCAAAGCCCATCTCGTGCGTGACGATAACCATCGTCATCCCTTCGCTGGCGAGATTTTTCATCACTTCCAGCACGTCGCCCACCAGCTCGGGGTCCAGCGCAGAGGTCGGCTCATCAAACAGCATAATCGAAGGCTTCATCGCCAGCGCGCGGGCAATGGCCACCCGCTGTTGCTGGCCGCCGGAGAGACTGGAGGGCCAGGCGTCACGCTTATCGCTTAATCCAACCTTCGCCAACAGCTCCTCCGCCAGCAGCACCGCCTGCGAACGGCTCACGCCGTGCAGGTTGACTGGCGCCATGATCAGATTTTCCAGCACCGTCATATGGGGGAACAGATTAAAGCGCTGAAATACCATGCCAACGCTTTCCCGCATCTTGTTCAGATCGGTGCTGCGGTCGTGGGCGGCAAAGCCGTTGACTTCGACGATGCCTTCGCTGACGCTTTCCAGCGCATTCATACAGCGCAGGAACGTGCTTTTTCCGGAACCCGACGGCCCGATAATACAGACCACTTCCTGCGGTTTAATATCGCAGCTGATGCCCCGCAGTACGTGGCTGTCGCCGAAACGTTTGTGCAGATTATTAATGTGAATCACTTTTGCCAAACCTCTTTTCCAGACGGTTAACCAGCTGCGCCAGCAGGAAGGTAATGACCCAGTAGACCAGAGAAATGGTCAGGTAGGGTTCCCAGTAGGTGGCATAGGCGCCGGACACGGTACGCGCGGCATAGGCCAGATCGGCAAGACCAATCGCCGAAGCCAGCGAAGAGTCTTTGACGATGGCAATGGCATTGTTCCCCAGCGGCGGCAGGATCCGCCGAAAGGCCTGCGGCAGAATCACCTGGCGCATGGTTTTCCACCACGGCATCCCCAGCGCGCGTGAGGCTTCCATCTGCCCCTTATCAATCGACTGAATCCCGGCGCGGAAGATTTCCGAGACATAGGCCCCGGCATTAAGGGTAATGGCCACGATACAGGAGAGAAACGCGCCGTAGTTAGAACGCAGTTCGCGGGCGAAATCGGCGCTCATCAGCCCATGGCTGACCAGCAGACCGTCACGCGGGTTGATAAACAGCGGCACCAGCGCGAAGTGCACCACCATAATCTGCACAAACAGCGGGGTGCCGCGAAACGCGCTGACGTAAACGCGCACCGGATACTGCACCAGATAGCGCAGCACATATTTCCACGCGCCGTGTTCCGCTTTCGCCATACGCCCAAGGCCCAGCGTCAGGCCCCACAGAGTACCGAGGATCACGCAGATAATGGTACATTTAATGGTCATCAAGGCGCCGTCCATAAACAGCGGACCGTACTCCTCGATGATCTCCCAACGGAATCCCGTCATAGTGCTTCCCTAAAAAATACGGCTATCGCACGCGTCGATAGCCGTCATGAAAACCAAAAGATGAATTATTGCGCAGGCAGCGTCGGGACGTTGTCGTCAAACCAGGTTTTATAGATTTTGGCGTAGGTGCCGTCGGCGACGATTTTCTTCAGACCGGCGTTGATTTTCGCCTGCAGCTCAGCGTTGCCTTTGGCCACCGCAATACCGAAATACTGACGTTCAAACCTGGCGTCCGGCACCAGCCTGAACTGCTTCTCCGGGTGCTGTTTGATGTAGTATTTCACCACGCCCACATCGCCCACCGCCGCGCTGACGCCGTCTTCAAACAGCTCCTGCAGCATCAGCGGGGTATTATCAAAACGCTTAATAGAGGTGCTGTTTTTACCCAGCACATCAGAGACCACGATATCGCCGGTGCTGGAGTTCACCACGCCGACCTTCTCACTCTTCAGCGCTGCCAGGGAGGTCACTTTGGAGTCTGCCGGCACCACGATGGACTGTTCAGCCGGGAAGTAAGGAGCGGAAAAATCAACCATCTGTTTACGCTTATCGGTGATGGTTATCCCGGAGATAATGATGTCGCGGTCGCCGGAGCCGAGAGTGGCGAAGATCCCTTCCCACGGGGTATTCACCAGCTTGATATTAAAGTTTTCCGCTTTGGCGATCGCTTTGATGATATCGATATCAAAACCTTCCAGCTGCTTCTGGCTGTTTTCATATTCAAACGGGCGGTAGGTCCCGCCGGAACCGACAACGTACGTCTCCTGTGCCGCCTGCGCGCTCCCTGCCAGAGCCACCAACAGACAGCACGCCTTCATCCATTTCCCCATCATGACAACCTCTTTTTATGCATTAATTTTGCATAAAAATACACATCATCACGATTACTTGCAACAGGAAACCTTTCAGCCTGTGAATTATCGCGTACTTAGCTGCGTTTACCGCCGGATTTACCAATCGCTTTATGCAGTTCGTTAATGCGCTTCATTGATTTCATGGTCCGCTGCGGCGTGGTGGTCGCCACCGACAGCACCAGCATTTCGAGACAGACCAGCACCGTACCGTGCAGCGGTACCCGGCCGTTATCGCCGCCGCGCGGAACGTCGATCACCACCTGCGCCTCCTGGCTGAAGCGTGAGTCCACCGCCTGGGTTAACAAAATCGTCGGGATCCCCAGCCGCCGGGCTTCACGCAGCGCGGTCATCCCTTCGCGATGCGGCGATTTTTGTCCCATCATAATCATCACATCGCCGCGCTGCAGACCGATCAGCTGCTCGGCAAGGCTGAAGCCGGTGCGGTTGAGCACGCTGGACGGTAATCCGATACGGCTGAACAGCCTGCCGGTGTACTCCGCCAGAATCCCCGATGCCCCGATGCCGAAAATCGCCACCTGCCGCGCTTCGCTGAGTAGCGCTACCGCCTGGGCGACGGCGGCGCGATTGGTGGGGCGAGAGAGCACTTCACAGGCGCGTTGATGGCCCTCCAGCACAAAATCAATGCTCGAATTCACATCGCAGGAGAGCGCATTCACCGTTGACAGCATCTTCTCCGATGAGGTGATGGAGGGGCCGAACCAGCGCTCCATGGTCTGCTTCAGTTCGCGCAGTCCGGCAAAGCCCAGCGCCTGAATGGCCCGCACCACCGTGGCATCCGAAGTCTGAGTCGCCGCGGCGATCTCCATCGCCGTGCGCTCCAGCACCACTTCCCGGTTTTCGTTGATATAGCTGACGACCGCCAGCTGCCGCGGCGAGAGCTGGTGCGCCCGGGCGCGAAAGCGTTCGCCGAACAGGTCGACCCGCCCTTTCTCTCTTTTTACCGGGGTTTTCATTTCAGCTCCGCCGGCAGCGGCCGACCGGCAATGTGCGACTGCACCTGTGCCACCATCAGGGTCAGAGCGGCAAAGGAGTTGGAGATAACCTCCTCACGCGGCAGCAGGATATAGCGACCGGTGCGGCAGGCACGCATAAAGTCGCACCAGCCGGGCATCACCCCTTCCATCGCCTGCAGCTCCTCCTGCGGTTTACCGCCGGTATCCGAGCGCCAGGTAGCAAAAACAAAATCTGCATCCAGCTCCGGCAGCTGTTCGGCGCTGACGTCAATACGCTGGCCGTCAGGGATCTTGTCGATCAACGGCGGAAAACGAAACCCGGCGTCGCGCAGTACCCGTCCCAGCGCGTGGTAAGAGTGGTGAACGGTGACTTTACCATTGTTGGCCTGAATAACCGACACCGTGATGTTGCGGGTATCCACCATCGCTTTGAGCTGGGCTATCTGCGTCTGATAGCGGCGCTCAAGAATGGCCAGCCGCGCTTCGCTGCCGGTGAGCTGCGCCAGCTTGCTGTAAATTCGCGGCGCGCTGCCCTGCAGATGGTCAATGCTGACCGTCGGTGCAATCTTCGCCAGCTGTTCCACAGAGACGTGGCGACTCGGTTCGGTAATAATCAGATCCGGCTTCGCCGCTGCAACGGCTTCGAGGTCAATATCCGCGGTGCCGATAAACTGAATCGCGCTGTTATCAAAATCGACCCCGGTCAGCTGGGCGCTGGAGCGCAGATAGTGGCTACCGTCGGGGCGGGTGCGCCCGTGGCTGGCCACCGGCGGCACGCCAAGCTCAATCAGCGGAATCGTGATATCCAGGTCGTGCATCGAGACGATACGCTGCGGATGCAGCGGCACCGTCACCACCCGCCCTAAATCATCAGTAAACGTTTGTGTTTGACGCTCGGCGGCGCCGGTCACGCCCGCCGCTAACAACAGCAAAGAAATAAGCCAACGCATAGCAACCCTTCTACATTACAGGGCGTCACGACGACGCCACAGCAGCAAGATAAAAAACGGACACCCCACCAGCGCAATAACAATTCCGGCCGGAATTTGCAGCGGCGCGAAGGCCAGACGGCCGAGAGTATCGGTAAACAGCACCAGCAGCGCGCCAATCAACGCGCTGCCGCACAGGAGCGACACCTGACCACCGCGCAGCAGAAAGCGTGCCATGTGCGGCGCCATCAGCCCCACAAAACCAAGGCTACCGACGCAGGAGACGCTGGCGGAGGTGAGCAGCACCGGCGCAAAAAAGCGCAGCAGGGTCAGCTGCTGCAGGCGTACGCCGAGTCCCACGGCGGTACGGTCGCCAAGCAGCGCCACATCCGCCGCCCGGGCGGTCAGAAACAGAATCAATGTCCCCGGCAACGCCCACAAAAAGGCCACCAGCAGCAGCGTCCAGGTTGCCGCATGCAGACTGCCGGCAAGCCAGATCATCGCCGTTTGCACATCGCGCACATCGGCGGTGGTCATAAAAATGCCGACCGCCGCCGCCAGCGTCCAGGAGACGCCGATACCGATCAGAATGAAGCGCGGCCGCGAGCAATCCCGGGCCAGAACCAGCACCAGCAGCGCCACCAGCGCCCCGCCGAGAATGCCCGCCAGCGGCCGCCAGACCAGCCCGACGGCGGGAAAGAACAGAATCAACGCCAGCACGACCACGCTGGCCCCTTCTTTGACGCCAATCAGCCCCGGATCCGCCAGTCCGTTTCGGGTGATGCTCTGCATCGCCGCCCCCGCCAGCCCGAGCATGGCGCCGCACAGCAGCGCCATCAGCAGCCTGGGAAGGCGAATATCAAACAGGATAAAGCGTGACTGGTCGCCAACATTTTCCGGGGCAAAGAGCGCACGCGCCAGGGTACCGGCAGGCAGCGGGAAGCTGCCGCGCGTCAGGCCAAAGCTTGCCAGAAGCAGAATGGCAATAATCAGCACCGCGGCGATGTTCAGCGCCGCAGGACGCAGGAGCAGATGGCAGCTCCCCGCGCGAAGGGGCCGGAAACCGGCACGGCGCACCGCGTTTTTCATTTAAAAAACCTCGCCGCGATAAAGATAAATACCGGAGCGCCAACCAGCGCAGTCATCGCCCCGGTCGCCAGCTCCTGCGGCGCCACCAGGGTGCGGGCGGCGATATCCGCAAACAGCAGCACCAGCGCCCCGACCGGCGCCGCCAGCGGCAGCGCCAGACGAATATCTTCGCTGATCAGGCGACGAATAACGTGTGGCACCACCAGTCCGACAAAACCGATCGGCCCGGCGACCGCCACTGCCGCACCGCACAGTAGCGCAATAGCACCCAGCCCCAGCAGTCGGGTCTGAAGAATGTTCACTCCCAGCCCCAGCGCCACCTTGTCGCCCAGCGCCAGAACGTTCAGGCGAGGCGCGATAAGCAGCGCGAGCAGGCCACCGGCCAGCGCCGGAAGCGTCGCCGATCGTAAAACTGGCCAGTTGAGTCCGGCAAGATCGCCTGCCAGCCACGTGCGCATCGCCAGCAGCGTTTGTTCATCCAGAATCAGGATCGCGGCGGTGACCGCCGAGGCAAAGGCGGAGAGCGCCACGCCACAGAGCGTGATGCGTAGCGGCGTCGCCCCGCCGCGCCCGGAGGTCGCCAGCAGCATGACGCCGCCAAACAGCAGCGCAGCGCCGCCGGCGGCAATCAGCGGGCGACCTGACGTCATTCCGCTCAGACCCAGCGCCGATGTTGCGACTACCGCCAGTGAGGCGCCGGCATTAAGCCCCAGAATATGCGGTTCCCCCAACGGGTTACGAATCACCGTCTGCAGCAGCACTCCGGCGACGCCCAGCGCCGCGCCGGTCAACAGCGCCGCCGCGAGGCGAACCAGACGCAGCTCGACAATAATCCGCTGGTCAAAATTACGTGGATCGTAGTGAAACAGCGCCTGGAGCACCGTCTCCGGCGCAATCCAGCGAGCCCCCAGTCCCAGCTGCACCACCGAACCGACAATCAGCAGCAGCGTCAGGAGCGCGAGCGCGCGTTTTGGCCGCGCCTGGCGGCGGCGGTGCAACAGCAGCGCGGAGGCGCTCATTGGGCTTCCTCCTGCCGCGCGCGAAAGGGCATAAAAAAGGGTTTACCGGTCTGCGGGTTGAGCGACATCTGGACCTCAACGTCAAACACGGTTTTGATCAGCTCCGGGGTACAGCTGGCGTTTTCGTCCACGACCCCGGCAATACGCCCTTTCTTGAGGAACACCAGGATATCGGCATAGTTCACCGCAAAGTTAAGGTCGTGCAGCACGGTGACCACCGTGCGTCCATGGTCACGGGTCAGGGTTTGCAGCAGTTCGAGGATATCGACCTGATAGCGCAAATCGAGCCAGGTGGTCGGCTCGTCCAGCAGAATCGTCGGCGTTTCCTGCGCCAGCGCCATCGCAATCCAGCAGCGCTGGCGCTGGCCACCGGAGAGGCTGTCTACCGGCAGATGGGCAAATTCGGCGGTGCCGGTCAACGCCATCGCCTCTTCTACCGCCCGCTCGTCGGCATCAGACCACTGGCGCATCAATCCCTGCCAGGGGTAGCGACCGCGGGAAACCAGCTCAAAGACCGTTAATCCTTCGGGAGTGAGCGGCGACTGAGGCAGAATCCCCAGCTGACGTGAAACCGCCCGGGTCGGCATAGTGTGAATCGTCTGACCATCCAGACGCACGCTGCCGCCAAGCGGTTTCAGCATGCGGGCAATCGTCGACAGCAAGGTAGATTTACCGGAGCCGTTAGCCCCGGCCAGTACCGTCATTTTACCGTGAGGGATCGTCAACTGAATATCATCGACAATCAGGGTCTGGCCGTATCCGGCCGACAGGGAATCCAGCACGATTCCCTGCTCTGCAGGCATCACCCGCTGTGGCATAACTCGCTCCTGCGCCGCAACGGCGTGGCATCAGCCAGCACGTTCTGCACTCAAACAAAAATAAATCTCATTCTCTTTTGATCATGCTGCGGATGAATGTAGTAGTCAATACTCTGTTTTATCGGACATAAATTGCCTGCACTACCAGGATTCCTGCATAAAGAAGTTTAAATTTTTTACATAAAAAACAAAAAATTAGCTCAAAAAAACGGGTAAGAAAAAGCGCCACAATCACCGATCCTGCAACGGTTAATTTTTTATCTTACATAACATTTACTACTACATTCTCTCGTGATTGAATGATTCTCAATTACATGTCTGAACGCAAATCATCGCGACCAACAGGCAGATAATATTTTTAAGGGCAATGATTTAATTGGCTTTTTCTGTCTGCAAAGGACAGATTCGTTCACGAGAAACAGACAAATGACGCGATCAACGATCCCTTTCACAACGCTGAAAGGGCGAGCTCTTTTTTCACTGATATTTTTGGGTTCTTTTACCTCACCGGGATTAATTGCAGCAGAAAACAGCGCCAGCAAAGAGAAAACGGCTGGCGACGAAACCATGACGGTGGTCGCCGCGGGTGCTCAGAGCGACACCAACGGCTATCAGCCGGTTGCCAGCTCAACGGCGACCCTGACGTCGATGCCGCTGTTGGATATTCCGCAGGTGGTAAATACCGTCAGCGACAAGGTGCTGGAAGATCAGCACGCCACTACCCTTGACGAGGCGCTGTATAACGTCGCCAACGTCGTCCAGACCAACACCCTCGGCGGGACCCAGGATGCCTTTACCCGCCGCGGTTTTGGCGCCAACCGCGACGGCTCAATCATGACCAACGGTCTGCGTACCGTTTTGCCGCGCAGCTTTAATGCCGCCACCGAACGCGTAGAAGTACTGAAAGGCCCGGCCTCCACGCTGTACGGCATTCTTGACCCCGGCGGATTGATTAACGTCGTCACGAAACGCCCGGAGAGAACCTTCGGCGGATCGATTTCCGCCACCTCCAGCAGCTTTGGCGGCGGTACCGGCCAGTTTGACGTCACCGGCCCCATCGAAGGCACGCGGCTGGCCTACCGGATCATCGGCGAGTACCAACATGAGGATTACTGGCGCAACTTTGGTAAAGAGAAAAGCAGCTTTATCGCCCCTTCCCTGACCTGGTTTGGCGACAGGGCGACGGTGAACGTGTCGTACTCCCATCGCGACTACAATACTCCGTTCGATCGCGGTACCATCTTCGATCTTAATACCGGTCACGCGGTCAACGTCGATCGGAAAACGCGCTTTGACGAGCCGTTTAACGTGACCGATGGTTATTCCGATCTGGCGCAGCTGAACGCCGAATATCGCCTGAACGATGCCTGGACCGCCCGCTTTGACTACAGTTACAGCCAGGATCACTACAACGATAACCAGGCCCGGGTGACGGCCTACGATTCGGCCACCGGCGATCTGACCCGCCGCGTTGACGCCACCCACGGCTCAACGCAAAAGATGCACACAACTCGCGCCGATTTACAGGGCAACGTGGTCGTCGGCGGGTTTTATAACGAAGTCCTCACCGGCATCGCCTATGAGAATTACGATCTGCTGCGCACCGATATGATCCGCTGTAAGAATGTGAAAGGGTTTAATATTTATAACCCGGTCTACGGCACTGTCGGCACCTGCAGCACCGTTTCGGACTCCGATAGCGATCAGCGTATTCAGCAGGAGAGCTACGCCGCCTACGTTCAGGATGCGCTCTATCTGACCGACAAGTGGATTGCCGTCGCCGGGATGCGCTATCAGTATTACACCCAGTACGCCGGCAAAGGGCGTCCGTTCAACGTCAACACCGACAGCAGCGACCAGAAATGGACGCCGAAATTTGGTCTGGTGTATAAGCTCACGCCAACCGTGTCGCTGTTCGGTAACGTGGCGCAGTCGTTTATGCCGCAGTCATCGATCGCCAGCTACATCGGCAATCTGCCGCCCGAAGAGTCTACATCCTATGAAGTGGGCGCCAAGTTCGATCTGTTAAGCGGTATCACCGCCAACATCGCGCTGTTTGATATCCATAAACGCAACGTGCTGTACACCGAAGCCGTCGGCGATGAGACTGTCGCCAAGACCGCCGGGAAAGTGCGTTCACGCGGCGTCGAGGTGGATCTGGCCGGTTCGATTACCGATAACCTGAGCGTGATCGCCAGCTACGGCTATACCGACGCGAAAGTGCTCGACGATCCTGACTATGCCGGTAAGCCGCTGCCCAACGTCCCGAAACACACCGGTTCGTTGTTCCTCAGCTACGACATCCATAACGTCTACGACAGCAATACGCTGACCGTCGGCGGCGGCGGTCGCGCGGTGAGCAAACGCTCCGGCACCAACGGCGCGGACTATTATCTGCAGGGCTACGCGGTCGCCGATGTCTTCGCCGCCTATAAGATGAAGCTGCAATATCCGGTGACGCTGCAGGTTAACGTGAAGAACCTGTTTGATAAGACCTACTACACCTCATCCATCGCCACAAACAACCTGGGCAATCAGATTGGCGATCCGCGGGAAGTGCAGTTTACGGTGAAAATGGACTTCTGATCGCATCACCACGCCCGGACAGCGCCATCGCGGCCTGTCCGGGTCCATCCGTTGCTCCTGCGCCAGACTACCAGTCCTCCGCCTGCCCCAACATGCGTAAAATATCCTGTCGGTGCTGCAACAGCTGCGGGTTATCCCGATGCCGGGGAAAGGCCAGCGGTAGCGTAAATTCTCCAATGATACGCCCCGGCCGCGGCGACATCACCAGCACGCGTTCGCATAGCAGCAGCGCCTCTTCAATGTCATGGGTCACCAGCAGGCTGGTGTAGCCCTGCTGCTGCCAGAGCGTAATCAGCTCGCGCTGCATGCCGATGCGGGTCAGCGAGTCCAGTTTGCCGAGGGGCTCATCGAGCAGCAGTAAACGCGGCTCGTTGAGCAGCGCGCGCGCCAGCGCGGCCCGCTGGGCCATCCCGCCGGAAAGCTGCCGGGGCCACGCCTGGCTGAATCCCTGCAGACCGATACGCGTTATCAGCGCATCGGCCTGCGCTTCACGCCCTTTTTTGCCCTGCGCCTGCGGCCCCAACAGCACATTTTGCCGCACCGTCAGCCACGGATAGAGCGTCGGATCCTGAAACACCAGAATGCGGTCGGGCCCCGGACCGCCCATCGGCGCGTCATCTATCCGGATCTGCCCGCCCTGCATGGGTTCCAGTCCCGCCAGTAGCCGCAGCAGCGTCGACTTACCGCAGCCCGAAGGTCCCAGTAGCGCCACGCTCTCTCCCGGACGCAGCCGCAGACTGATATTTTCCAGCACCGGCACCGTTTCCCTGCCGAGGGAAAAGGCATGGTGCAAATGGTGAATCTCGATGCCCGCGCCAACCCGGGCGCTGTTCTGGGATGCCGCTGTCGCTACCATGTCATCCCTCCTCGCTGCCACTTCAGCAGCCGATCGCGCACCATAAACAGCCCGCTTATCAGGCCGGAACAGAGAAAGGCCATGACCAGCAGCGCGGCATACATATTGGGGTAAGCCGCCCAGCCCTGCGCCCACTGCAAATAAAAACCGATGCCCGATTTCACGCCAACCATTTCAGCGACGATCAGCACTGAGAACGATGCGCCCAGCCCCATGAACAAGCCGACAAACACATTCGGCAGCGAGGCGGGAATCGCCACCCGTAAAATCAGAAAACGCTGGCTGGCCCCCAGCGTGCGGGCGACGTCATACCAGGCTTTATCGATACTCATGACCCCGGACCAGGTCAGCACGGTGACCGGAAACCAGGTACTCAGCGCAATCAGAAACACGCTTGCCCCAAAGCTGGAGGGAAAAATAAACAGGCATAGCGGCAAGAGCGCCGTTGAGGGCACCGGGCCAAGCAGGCGCAGGACCGGATGCAGCCAGTAGCCGATACGCTGCGACCAGCCAATCGCCAGCCCGCTGATAAAACCGCAGGAGGTGCCGAGCAGCACCCCAAGCCCGAGCAGCCCCAGAGAGTGCAGCAGACTATCCAGCAGCCGCGGCCAGTCGTCGACCAGGACTTCGATCAGCGCCTGCGGCGGCGCAAAAAACGGCACCGGCAGGATCGCTGTTTTTGCCGTCAGCCACTGCCATAACGTAAACAGCAGCGGCAGCAGCGCCAGCCACTTTCCGGCCGCGAGCAGACGACCGCCCCGCTGATGCCAGTAGCGGCAACTTAGCGCCAGCGCCAGCAGTCCACCGGCGATGGCGAGCTGACTCATCGCCCACCCCGCGCTGTAGGGCCAGCGTCGCCCGACATCCGGCCACGCCAAAGTAAACATCCCGCCCGCCAGCCACAGCGCGGCGGCCAGCAGCCCTTCAGACCACAACGGATAGCGCCCCCCGGCGCGCGACAGCGCCCGATCAGGCGAATACGTTGGCATAAATACTCTCCGCAAACTGGTGAGGATTGGTCCCCGGTTTGATCACCTGTACCCGCTGCAGATCGCTCACGTACTGGGTCAATTCATTCACAAAGGCTTCTCCTACGGCGTGGTGTCCATGCCCCTGGCCATGAAGGATCCCCGAGACTTCGGCCTCATCGGTGTTTAATGCATGGGCCATGAACGATTGCGCCACGCTTTCGGGGTGAGCCGATGCGTAGCTGTGCGCCTCGAGAATCGCCTGGGTCAGCGCGGCGGCAACCGGTTTGTGATCCCGGGCCAGCGCCCCGCTTACCCCCAGCACGCAGCAGCTCAGGTTGGCGTAATCGCCGCTCATATTGCTGGCGATCAGCTGATATTTCCCGCTTTGCAGCAGGCGGAAGCTGAAGGGCTCGCTGCCGCTGATGGCGGCAATCTCCTGCTTATCCAGCGCGATACTGAGCAGATCCGCCGGGTAAACTTTCCACTGCACGTCGCTTATCGGATCGATGCCATGGCGTTTGAGCAAAATAGCGAAGAAGTTTTTGTCCGGTCCGGCCATATCGGTGACGCCAATCGTCTGCCCTTTCAGACTCTCCAGGCCGCCAAACGGCGAATTTTTTGCCGTCAGCAGATTCAGACAGCCGCCGTGCGTTCCGGCCGTCAACTTGACGTCAAAACCCTGCTCCAGCGCCTTCAACCAGCGCAGCGCCATCCCGACGCCGGCATCGGCCTTGCCGGTCGCGATGGCCTCCAACAGCACATCGGTCGAGTTGCCGAAGTTAACGAACTCAACCTCAAGATTGTATTTGCTGAAAAACTTCTGCTGCTCAGCGACCGCCACCGGCGCGAGGCAAACCGCGCTCTTGTTGATGGCCAGCTTCAGCTTGTAGGGTTCCGCCAGCCGCAGCGCCAGGTTTTCACCGTTTCCGCCCTCCGCCGGTATCGTGGTCATCGTATGCGCCCACAGCGGCCAGGCGGCCGCTGCCAGCATGGTTCCACCGCTGAGCTGTAAAAAGCGGCGGCGTGAGAAAGCGGACTGATTCATGGTCTGTTCTCCTGAGCGGCCGGGACATCAGGCAGCGTAAATCGGGTATCAAAGGTCGGCGTGACATCCAGCTTCGCGCGAATCAGACCATTGGCCTGATAAAAGTCGGCGGTCGCCTGCTGCTGTTCAATGGTGCGCGAGTCCAGACGCTGCCACTGCGACTGGCGGTTAGCAAACTGCGCCCGGGCAATGTCCGGCGGGAAACGGATGATGTCACCAAGGGTTTTGCCATAGCTCTCGAGATTGGCGTAAGCCCAGCGCTCCGCCCCAGCCAGGCGGGTGAGATAATCCTGTAGCGCCGCGCGCTTAGCCGGATCCTTTAAGCTTTCATCCGTTGCCGCCAGAAACGTATTCCCCGGCAGCAGCCCTTTACCGCTCACCAGAATCTGACCTTCGGCGGTTTTCACCAGCTGGGTGGTATAGGGTTCCCAGGTCGCCCAGGCATCGACCGAGCCGTTGAGTAAAGCCACTTTGGCATCGACCGGGCCGAGAAATACCCACTGCACCTCTGTCGGTGAGATCCCCGCCTGCTGCAGGGCTTTCAGCGCCACGTAATGACCGATCGAACCTTTCCCGGTGGCGATCCGCTTACCTTTTAAATCCGCGGCGCGCTTTAGCGATCTTCCCGGAGGAACCAGCACGGCCGTGCCCGCCGGGTTGCTTTTATCGACGGCAATGGCCTTTACCGGCGCGCCGTTGGCGAGGGCAAATAACAGCGGCGCATCGCCAATAATCCCGGCGTCTACCGCGCCGGCGTTCAGCGCTTCCGCCAGCGGTGCGGCGGCCGGAAACTCAGCCCACTTGATCTCATAGCCAAGGTTTTGCAGCGCGTTGGCCGCTTCGAGCTGCGAGCGCATGCCCCCTTTCTGATCGGCAATTCGCAGGGTGATGCGCTCCTGCGCCGACGCCAAAGCGCTCAGCGCCAGCAGCGAGAGCCCCGCGGCCAATCTTGTTATTGTTCGTTCGTGCATAAACATTATCCTTATGATTGAAAAGCGTGTTGACCCGCCGCCTGCCACGCGCTGTCGCTCTGCGGCGTATGCACGCGCCCGCACAGCACGTTGCGATAGTGGCGTTCAAGAGGATGTTGTCGGCTAAGGCCATGATTGCCGGTAAGCTCCAGCGCCAGAGTCACGACCTGCACCGCGTTGTCGGTAATGGTGACCTTGGCCAGATTGGCCTCGGTGGCGGTCAATTCCAGTCCGGCGGCCTGTTGCAGCAGACAGCGGTTCGTCAGCAGCCAGCCTTCTATCTGACCTGTTTTTTCCTGCACACGCGGTAGACGGGAGAGCGGGTGCCCGAGGTTGGCCGGCGCCCGCGTACTTAGCCAGCCCAGCAACCAGTCCCGCGCCGCGCGGGCCACGCCGTCATAGATCGCGGCTAACAGCGCGGTCTGTCGATTGGCGAAGAGACGGAAACGTTCGGCATCCGCGGCGGGAGGCGCAGATGCCGGCCAGATATCCACCGCATTTTGCCGGGGGATCGGTACATTTTTCAGTATCACTTCATGGCTGCCGGTCGCGCGCATTCCGGCATGGTCCCAGCTTTTAATAATGGTGACACCGTCACTTTCTCGCGGTACCAGCCAGGTGCCGACCTGCGGGTCGAGATCGTCGCTTCGTGCCCAGATAGCCAGCCAGCTCAGCCCTTCAACGCCGGTGGTATAGAGTTTGTGTCCGTTAAGACGCCAGCCGTCGGCGGTACGTGTTGCAACCGTCTGCGGCAGCCCCCGCGCGCCGGCGAGCCGAGTTCAGGTTCAACCCTCAGGCTGTTGATCAATCCCCCCCGCTCGACGGCATCGCGATAGACCTGCCGACGCAGCGGTTCCGCCCAGCCGTCGCTCTCCGCCAGACGCAGATGATGCAGATACTGCATACAGACGATCAGCGCCGTCGCCGGTTCCCCCCACGCAATGGCGGTAATCGCCTGCTGCAGCCGGGCCAAATCCGCCCCCGCCCCGCCATACTGCGCCGGCGTGGCAAGGCTCAGAAAACCGCTCTGATGCAGGAGCGCGAGATTGTGGTGGGGAAAATCGCCGCTGCGGTCAAGCTCTGCCGCCTGTTCGGCCATCTGCTGACGAATGTGGGTTAGCTGCCGCAACCAGTCGGCCTGCGGCCGCAGGGGCTGTTGACCGGAAAGCGTCACGATGCGCGCTCCTGAATCGCGCGCTGAGCCGCTTTTTCGCGAGCAATCGGCAGCAGAGCCTTCCCGTATTCCCGCGCATCGTTTAATGGATCGAAGCCGCGAATCAGGAAGTTGCGCACCCCGAGGTCGTAATAATCCAGCAGCGCATCGGCAACCTGTTCCGCCGTTCCGACCAGCGCGGTGGAGTTATGGCCGCCGCCAACCAGTTTCGCAATACCGGTCCACAGACGTTTATCCACCACATTTCCCTGTTCTGCCGTGGCCCGCAGGCGCCGTGCCCCTTCGCTGTCTGGCTTCGCTTTGAAACCCTGGCCCGCCTGCGCCGCCCGTTCGGAAGCGACATGTAAAATATGCTCGGCCTTCTCCCAGGCCTGCGCTTCGCTGTCGGCAATAATCGGCCGGAATGAGACGCTAAAATCAATGTGGCGCTGATGCTTCGCGGCTTCGGCCCGCACCCGACGGATGGTCTCCGCCGTTTGCCCTAACGATTCGCCCCACAGGGCAAAAACATCAGCATGTTTACCGGCTACCGCAATGGCGGCCTCGGACGAGCCGCCGAAGTAGATCGGAATGTGCGGTTGTTGCAGCGGGCGGATTGCCGACCACGCCTGCTCGGCCTGATAAAAGTCATTGTCGATATCAACGGGCTGTTCCGCAGTCCAGACTTTTCGCACCGTATCCAGGAAAGCATCGGTACGCGCGTAGCGCTCGTCATGGTTGAGGTAGTCACCATCCCGACGCTGTTCGGCATCGTTGCCGCCGCTGATGATATGCACCGCCAGACGCCCGCCGAGCAGATGCTCCAGGGTAGCAAACTTACGTGCCGCCAGCGTCGGCGAGACGAATCCCGGGCGATGGGCCAGCAGAAAATTGATTTTCTCCGTCGATAACCCGGCCAGCGCGGTAACCAGAAAGCCATCCGGCTGATCGGACCAATGCCCCACCAGCAGGCGATCGAAGCCGGCCGCTTCGTGAGTTTGCGCAAAGCGCACGATATAGTCGCGGTCAAAAACCGGTCCTGCCGGGGCGATGGTTTCGGATGAGAGGCGATGGCCGATCATCCCGAGAAACTGAATGCTCATAACATAACTCCTTGCGTCGGGTAACGGTGGCCGCAGCGGCGGCGCCTGTCGTTACCCTATACATCGGCAGTTAATGAGCAAAATGCATTTTTATCATATCTTAATATGCAAAATTAGCATTTTGGTAATTTAATATACTATTCAGTCAGATAGAGTTAACTGCTGGACGATTTTCCCGGCAAAAAAAGTGAACGGCTGCTGTAGATTCGCCAGATTCTGTGCGCTCACCTGCCACAAGCAGACCGCCGGCTGGAAATCGGCTAACGTCAGGGCTGTCACCTCATCGCGCCACGGGCTGGCGGCCAGCGCCGCACGCGGCACCAGACCCAACCCTTGACCCTGAGCGACGAGGCCAATTTGCAGGTGAGCGCCCGCTGTTTCGACGTTCAGCTGAAGCCGCAGCCCCTGAGCCTGTAGTTCACGAATTAACCCTGCCCGCAGTCCGCAGCCGTCAGGGTTAAGCACCCAGCCCTGAGACGCGCAGTCCCGCAGTTCAGCGGCCTGCAGGCGCAGGCTTTTCGCCGCAATCACCACAATATCCAGCGAACACAGCAACCGGCCGACATAGCCGTCGGCAAAGACCTGCTGTGCCGGCCCCATCGCCAGCATGCCATCCAGCTCGACACTCTCGAGCCGCTTTTGCAGCAACCCGCTCCAGCCGCAGGTGACCTGCGGCTGGAGCTGCGGAAACTGCTGGCGTAGCGCCAGCAGCGCCGGCTGAAGCGCAATTTCCGCCACGCTCTGCGGTACGCCGAGGCGCAAAATACCGTGCGGTTCGGCCTGCGGATCCAGCAGCCCGTACAGCTTTTTTGTCTCCCGCTTGATGCTCAGGCATTGCTCATAAACCCGGTGCCCGGCAGCAGTTAGCGTCAACGGCCGGGTCTGGCGCTCCAACAGAGTCACCCCGAGAGTTTGCTCCAGACGCTGCAGCCGTCGGGTAATGGCCGACTGGGTAATTCCCAGATATTCCGCCGCCTGATTGAGGGAAGAAAACTGTACCGTCGCCAGCAGGGCGTCAATGTCGTCGATGCGCATAGAATCCTTAATGTGAATTTTGCATATTAATATATGCGTAAATTGCATTTAAATAATATTAACGCCTTTGTTAGCGTAATGACCAGTCCCTCTGACAGGAACCGTACATGACCGCACCACGACTGGAAAAACTACGCCATTTTATTCAAGAAGTTGATGCCCTTCATCGGCAGTTCACTGACGAATCGCCTCTGCTGGAGGCGGTGGCGCAGCGCCTGGCGCGGCTGGTCCGGCAGGATGACTGGCTGCCGGACGAGTACGCGTTGCCGCATCCCCACCACTATCAGCAATACCTGCTGCACGCCGATTCCGGACAACGCTTTTCGATCGTCAGCTTTGTCTGGGGGCCCGGGCAGGCCACGCCGATTCACGATCACCGCGTGTGGGGCGTCATCGGCATGCTACGCGGCGCGGAAGAGAATCAGCGCTATCGCCTCGATGCGACAGGCCTTCCGGTGGCCGACGGTATTGCCGGACGACTCTCCCCGGGCGAGGTCGAAAAAGTCTCCTCCCGCGATGGTGATATTCACCGCGTCAGTAACGCGCTGGCGGAGAGCGTGTCGATCAGTATCCATGTCTACGGCGGCAATATTGGCGCCGTTAAACGTGCCGTCTATACGCCGGAAGGTCTCATCAAACCCTTTATTTCCGGCTACTCCAATCGCCACTTACCCAATATCTGGGATTTCCCGAAGGATAATTAATATGCCCATCCACACTTATCGCCAGCCGGCACAAGTGCGCCAGTCGCTGCTCGACCACGCCGAACTGGCGCTGATTGACGTGCGTGAAGAAGCGGATTTTGCCACCGCTCACCCGCTGTTTGCGGCCAATCTTCCGCTGAGCAAGCTCGAGCTGGAGATCCACCGTCGGGTGCCGCGGCTGACGACGCCGCTCACCGTTTACGATAACGGCGAGGGGCTGGCCGCCCAGGCCGTCGATCGCCTGCGCGGCTGGGGATATCAAGATGTCGCGCTGCTGGAAGGCGGCCTGAAGGGTTGGCAGCGCAGCGGCGGCGCGCTCTTCCAGGACGTTAACTCCCCCAGCAAAGCGTTCGGCGAGCTGGTGGAGAGCCAACGGCAGACCCCCTCTCTGGACGCGGGAGAGCTGAAGGCGCTGATTGACAGCCGTCAGCCGGTGCTGATTGTCGACGCCCGACGGTTCGATGAGTATCAGACCATGAGTATTCCGGGCGGTATCAGCGTTCCCGGCGGTGAGCTGGCGCTGCGTATTGACGGACTGGTCGATTCGCCGCAGACGCCAATCGTCGTCAACTGTGCGGGACGCACCCGCAGCATTATCGGCGCCCAGTCGTTGATCAATGCCGGCGTGAGCAACCCGGTCTATGCCTTACGTAACGGCACCATCGGTTGGACGCTGGCCGGACTGGCCCTCGATCGCGACCAGCAGCGCCGCTATGCCGAGGAATCGCGGGCTTCGACGGCGCGTCTTCAGCAGGTCAGCCAGCTGGCGGAAAAAGCCGGAGTGGCGGTTATCGACCGGGCCACGCTCCGGCGCTGGCAGCAGCAGACCGACCGCACCACCTATCTTTTTGACGTCCGCAGTCCGGAGGAGTACGCCGCAGGTCACCTGCCGGGAAGCCTCAGCGCACCGGGCGGCCAGCTGGTCCAGGAGACCGATCACCACGCCAGCGTTCGCGGCGCACGTCTGGTCTTAGTGGATGATGATGGTATTCGCGCGGCGATAACCGCCTCGTGGCTGGCGCAAATGGGCTGGGAAACGGCAATCCTGCGCGGTCTGAGCGCGGCGAACTTTAGCGAACGCGGTGTACCGGCCGCCAGCCTGCCCGCGGCGCCTGCGGCAGAGGAGATCGACGCATCCCGGCTGGCGGCGCTGTTGCGCGAACCGGGAACGGTGGTTCTGGATTTCACCACCAGCGCCAACTATGTGGCGCGGCATATTCCCGGGGCATACTGGCTGATACGCTCGCGGCTGAAACAGGCGCTGGCGCTGATTCCCTCTGCCAGCCGTTACGTACTGACCTGTGGCAGCAGCCTGCTGGCACGCTACGCCGTCGACGAAGTGGCGGCGCTGACCGGCAAACCGGTGCAGGTATTAAGCGGAGGCACCGCCGGGTGGATCGCTTCAGGTCTGCCGCTGGAGCATGGCGCAACCCGTCTGATCAGCGCGCGTAGCGATCGCTATCGTCGCCCCTATGAAGGAACCGATAATTCCCGCGAAGCGATGCAGGCCTATCTGGAGTGGGAGTATGGCCTCGTGGCCCAGCTGGCAAACGACGGGACCCACGGGTTTACGGTACTGTAGCGCGGCAGCGCGATGCCGGGTGATATCAGGCCTCGCGCATAATCCACGAGTACTGGAACGTTTTCTCTGCCGGGAAGTGCGTACGCCGCCGGAACGACCCCAGCGACTGCGGCGTACAGTAGGTACAGCTGCCCAGCCATTCAATATGACTTTCCGGCACCCCGGCGCGGCGTAACAGCAGCTGGCCAAAAGCCCGCAGATCGAACCACATTGTGTCGTCGCCCGTCGCCCGCGCTTTTTCCGCCGCAGGCTCAGGGCCACGGCGGTGCAGAAACAGCCGATCGCGGTGCTGTTTGACCAGCCCGGCCACCGGCGTCGCCAACAGCGCCTGATAAAATGCCGCCGACACTTCATAGCAGCAGACCTGAATATGCGGCCCGATCGCTACCACGACCTCGTCCGGCGGTATGCCATGTCGGGCAAAGAGATCGAGGCTATTAGCAATAATGCCGGTCGCCGCACCGCGCCAGCCCGCATGTACGCTGCAGACAAAGCGCCCGTCGCGGGAAGCCATCAGCATCGGCAGACAATCGGCAGTCACCACTCCCACCTTTTGCCCACTTGATGCGGTAAAAACCGCGTCGGCATGCGGGCGGTCGGTAAGCGGCGCCGGCTGCTGAAAATGATGAACCACATTGCCGTGCACCAGCTTCACCGGGGCCATTTCGCTGTAAGGAAAGGCGGCCGTTTCGTGGACATCGAGAAAGGCGTAGCGAATGCCGGGAATATCGCTAAGTAACCGGGATTGAAAAGACATGGCGGCAGAGATGATCAATGGGTGATGATTTACCGTATGCCAAAGTCTGCCGTTGCGCAAGGTGGCGCGGTGCCGGGTCCTGAAACATAACCCGGCACCGTCATCAGGCTATTGATTGCCGTCTCTGGCGATTCATCAGCCAGAATACCGCCACGCCAGCCAGCAGAATCCCCGGCGCGGCGGCGGCCATTACCCCAACGGTACCGGCGCCCAGCGCCAGCATTTTTCCCGCCAGCAGCGGACCGCTCATCGCCCCCAGCCGCCCGACGGCCACCGCCGTCCCCACCCCGGTGGCGCGAATTTCCGTGCGGTAGAACAGCGGCGCCAGCGCGTACAGTACGCTTTGCCCGCCGGTGGCAAACAGCCCGGCCACAAAACCCGAGAGCAGCATCGCCGGAAAGGAGGAGGCGCAGCCCAGCGCCAGCAGCGACGCCAGCATACCGCAATAGATCAGCAGCGACATCAGCAGCGGACTCAGTTTATCCAGCAATACCCCCAGCAGCAGCGTGCCGCAGGCGGCTCCCAGCTGCAAAACAAACATGACGCCAGCCGCCTGACCGGCGCGAAATCCCTGACCTATCAGCAGCATGGGCAGCCAGTTGATCAGCATGTAGACCACCAGCAGCGTAAAGAAATAGCACAGCCACAGCAGCAGCGTGGCGCTGGCGTTTTCCGGCGCCAGCAGCGTCCGTAGCGGCGCACTCTGCATACCGGCGCGAAAGACGGCGGACTCAGGCAGCCAGCGCAGCAGCATCGGCACCAGCAGCAGCGGCACAACGCCGCCGACCCAAAACACCGTCTGCCAGGCGGAGGTTTCCCCCCAGAATCCCAGCACCGCTGCCAGCGCGGCGCCCACCGGCACCCCGCAGTACATCAGGCTGACGGCGGTACCGCGAAATCGCGGACCGGCCGCTTCGGAGGTCAATGCAATAAGATTCGGCAGCGCCGCCCCCAGCCCCACACCGGTCATCAGGCGTGCCAACAGCAGCATCGGAAAGCTCCCTGCCAGCGCGGTAGCGATGGAAAACAGGCCGAACAGCGTGACCGCAGCGATCAGCAGCCGTTTGCGGCCGTGGCGGTCAGCCAGGATTCCCCCCACCAGCGCGCCGGGAAGTAACCCGAGAATACCGGCGCTGAAGATCCAGCCCATTTGCATATTATCGAGCGCGAAGGCGTGAGCCATCCCGGCGGCGGCGATCCCGGCCGCCTGAAGATCCAGCCCTTCCATCAGGGCAACCATAAAACAGAGCCCGATGGTTAACATCAGGCGTGAAGCCGATCCAGAGGTTGTCGTGGTCATAGGGTACCTGTGCGATAGCGAAAACGGTGCAGGTGAAGGACGGCTGATTCGTTGCCAGCCGCCGGTTTTTATTTCGCGCGGTTGAGCAGGTCCAGCGCCACATCGACGATCATATCTTCCTGGCCGCCCACCATCCGTCGCTTGCCCAGCTCGACGAGAATATCGACCGCGCTCAGACCGTAGCGCGCGGCCGCCACTTCGCTGTGGCGCAGAAAGCTGGAGTAAACTCCGGCATAGCCCAGCGCCAGGGTTTCGCGATCGACGCGTACCGGACGATCCTGTAGCGGCCGCACCCGTTCATCGGCCGCGTTCATCAGCGCATACAGATCGGTGCCGTGGTTCCAGCCAAGCTTGTCCGCCGCAGCAATAAAGACCTCCAGCGGCGCATTCCCCGCCCCGGCCCCCATGCCGGCAAGGCTGGCATCGATGCGGTCGCAGCCCTCTTCCACCGCGGCGATGGAGTTGGCGACGCCGAGGCTCAGGTTATGGTGCGCATGCATCCCGGTGGCGGTTTCCGGCTTGAGCACCGCCCTAAGGGCGCGGAAACGATCGCGAATATCGTGCATATTCATCGCCCCGCCGGAATCGACCACGTAAATGCAGGTCGCGCCGTAGGATTCCATCTTAAGCGCCTGCTGGGCCAGCTGTTCCGGGCTGATCATATGGCTCATCATCAGGAAGCCAACGGTGTCCATCCCCAGCTCGCGGGCAAAGGCGATATGCTGGGCGGAAACATCCGCTTCCGTGCAATGGGTTGCCACACGCACCACCCGCGCCCCGGCCTGATAGGCATTTTTCAGGTCGTGCAGAGTTCCGATACCAGGGAGCAGTAAAGTGGCGATTTTCGCCCGGCTGACCGACTCCGCCGCCGCTTCAATCCACTGCAGATCGCTGTAGGCGCCGAAGCCGTAATTGAAGCTCGAACCTTGCAGGCCGTCGCCGTGGGCCACCTCAATAGAATCCACTCCTGCGCTATCCAGCGCCTGGGCAATCTGGCGCACATTGTCGAGCGAGTATTGATGGCGAATCGCGTGCATCCCGTCGCGCAGGGTCACGTCTGAGATATAGATTTTTTTGCCGTTCATGCTGCTTCTCCCGCCGCGTCATTCATTGACTGGGCCATTTTTTCCGCCGTCGCCAGCGCAGCCGAGGTCATAATATCGAGGTTACCCGCGTAGGCAGGCAGATAGTGCGCCGCCCCTTCAACCTCGAGGTAAACCGCCGTTTTCAGACCGGAGAAGCGGCCAATGCCCGGCAGGTTGACCGGCTTATCTTCGGGAATCACCTCAAACTGCACCTGCTGTTTCAGGCGATATCCCGGGACATAGGCCTGCACCGCGGCCGCCATCTCCGCAATCGACGCGGCAATTTCCTGCTGCGACGCCGCTTCGCTCAGGAGATATACAGTATCGCGCATCATCAGCGGCGGCTCCGCCGGGTTCAGTACGATAATCGCTTTACCTTTTGCCGCGCCGCCGACTTTCTCTATAGCCTGCGAGGTGGTTTCAGTGAATTCGTCGATGTTAGCGCGTGTTCCCGGACCGGCAGATTTACTGGCAATCGAGGCGACGATTTCCGCATAGTGCACTTTGGCCACCCGCGATACCGCCGCCACCATCGGGATGGTCGCCTGGCCGCCGCAGGTCACCATATTGACATTACCCTCGGCAAGATTGGCCTCAAGATTGACCACCGGCACGCAGTACGGGCCGATGGCCGCCGGCGTCAGGTCGATCATGCGGATCTCCGGTTTGGCTTCCCGCAGCGCGGCGTCGTTTTTCACGTGCGCCCCGGCGCTGGTGGCGTCAAATACAATATCGATATCGGCAAACTCCGCCATCTGCATCAGGCCGCCGACGCCCTCATGAGTGGTGGCGACGCCCATGCGCCGGGCGCGGGCCAGACCGTCGGATTCAGGGTCGATACCGACCATCACCGCCATCTCCAGGTGTTGGCCATGGCGCAGAATTTTGATCATTAAATCGGTGCCGATATTACCGGAGCCGATAATGGCGACTTTGCGTTTACTCATCACTGCTTCCCTCTTCGGCGGCAAACGTTGCCGCTACTGAACCTAAACCATCAATGTGGGCGGCAAAGCGATCGCCGGCGTTAATCGCCACCATCGGGCCTAACGCCCCGGTCAGCACAATATCGCCCGCCCGCAGCGGCTCGCCGAGGCTGGCCATTTTGCGCGCCAGCCACACCGCCGCATTGAGCGGATGGCCAAGACATTCGCTGCCGTGCCCGCTGGACACCTCTTCCTCGTTACGGGTCATACGCATAGCGCAATTTTTCAGATCCAGTCCGGCCGGACGCCGCGCCGGACTGCCCAGGACATAAACGCCGCAGGAGGCGTTATCGGCGACCGTATCGACAAAACCAATCGACCAGTCGCGGATACGGCTGCCGACCACTTCCAGCGCGGGCAACACCCAGTCGATAGCGGCGTACAGCTCATCAAAGGTGGTATCGGCATGCGGCAGGTCGTGTTTAAGCACCAGGGCGATTTCGGCTTCCACTTTCGGCTGCAGCACCCGGGAGAACGGCACAGCGGCGTTATCGCCGTAGCACATGTCGGCAAACAGGGTGCCGAAGTCCGGCTGGTCAACGCCCAGCTGCTGCTGCACTTTAGGATGGGTCAGCCCCACCTTGCGCCCCACCACCCGCCGTCCGTTCGCCACGTGGTGCTGGACGTTAATCCGCTGGATGGCGTAGGCTGCCTCCGCATTATCGGTGCCGAGGAGATCGCGCAGCGGTTCAATGGCCCGCCCCTGGACTTCGGCATCGCGCAGTCGTTGCGCCAGCTGTTCGAGAGATAGCGTTGTCATCACGGCTCCTTATTTGCGCGCCAGAAAATCCAGCACCAGCTGGTTGAAATTGTCGGCATGTTCCCACTGCGCCCAATGGCCGCAGTCACGATAGATATGCAGTTCAGAACCGTTAATTCCGGCCAGCAGGCGCAGGCCGGCGTCCAGCGGGACAAAGCGGTCGTTGCGCCCCCAGACGATCAGGGTTTGGGCGCGGATTTCGCCGAGACGCGGGCTAAAATCCGGGAACTGCTTCGGGTTGGCTTCCAGACTTTTGACGAAATTATCCAGATGTTCCCGGCGCGACAGCATATTGTTGAGACGCGCGTCGAACAGGGCGTCGGTCAGATCGCGAGTATCGAAAACAAAGATGTTCATCATCTTTTTCAGGTTTTCGATGGTCGGTTCGCGATACAGGCCGTTCAGTAGCTTGATGCCTTCCGTCGGCATTGGCGTAAACAGACTCATGCCGCCGGTTCCGCCGCCCATCAGCACCAGCTTGCCCACCCGTTCCGGCCAGCTCAGGGTGAAGGCCACCGCACTGTGACCGCCCATGGAGTTGCCCAGCAGATGCACCTGGCTGATATCCAGCCGATCAATGACGCTTTTCAATACTCGGGCGTTCAGGTCGGAACGCGAGCCGCGATTGACAATCGAGTCGCTCTTCCCCCAGCCGGGGCAGTCCAGCAGAATCACCCGATAGCCCGCCTCAACCAGCGGATCGATATTGCGGCTAAAGTTGGCCCAGCCGGTGGCGCCGGGGCCGGAGCCGTGCAACAGGACCACGGTTTCATCTCCCTGGCCGCAGTCGTTAAAATGAATGCGTAGTGTTTCTCCGCCTTCTTCCACGTTGAGGAAACGGCTGGTGGCGGCTTCGGTTTGCGGTTGGTAGCTCATCATATTCTCCCGTTAATTCAGTTCTGCGCGGTGGCGCTCAGCGAGCCAAATCCGGCTATCCACTCGGGGATGGGTCGGTAATAGCGGCCTTCGCAGCGCCAGCTGCCAAATGCGGATAGCGCGGCAAAGGCGGCCACCCAGGTTTTAATTTCGTGCGTCGATTTGCCGGCCATTGCCGACAGCTCTTCGTTACTGACGGCATCCAGCTCCATCAGCCGTCCCTGCTCCAGCAGGCTCATAAAACGGTTGTCCCAGACGGGGTTGAGCGGATAGAGCGAGTTCTGGTCTTCGATAAACTGTTTCGCCGCGCTGATGACCCGCTGCTGGCGCAGTTCCCGCTCGACCGGCGGCAACTGTTTGCCGCTGCCCAGCAGCCGATCGCGCATATGGGCATCGGCCTTCGCCAGCTCCGGCACCGGAGGCTGATGCGACAGCCCGCCGGAGCCGAGGATTAATACTCGTTTGTTGAGGGTGGTCAGGAAGCGGCCGACGGCTTCGCCCAGCATGCGGGTGCGCTGAAAGCCCGGCAGCGGCGATGCGACACCGTTGATAAACACCGGCAGAACCGGCAGCGTATCCAGCCCGCCGAGCAGGAACTCCAGCGGTTGCGCAAAGCCGTGATCCACCTGCATGCAGTAAGAGACCGCCAGATCGATCCCCTCCTTCATCACCGCGTGGGCGCAGGCTTCCGCCAACGCCGTCGGCACCGGCAGGACGCCGCTGGCGCTGCTGAAATCACCGATAGAAGTCGCGCCGATGCCTAAACAGAACGGCGGCATCACATCGTAGAAAAAACCGTTGTAATGATCGGGGGCAAACAGCACCACCAGCTCCGGGGCGAAGGCGGCAATCCGCGCCCGGGCGTCGGCAATGGTGCCGTTAACCTCGTCCAGCACCGCCTGTGCCGGGTCAACATAGCCCACCAGCGGCGTATGCGAGAGACAATGAAGATACGCGTTCATATCAAGCCACCTGTTCAATCGTTGTTGTGGTCTGCACGGAGGCCAGCTGCATCTTGCTCGCCAGCGCGTCAAGCTTTTGACCCAGGGTTTGCGGGATTGCCACAGCGGCGACGAAGCGGTCCGGACGCACTACGGCAATCGCGGTATCGTGCTGCGCAAACCAGCTTTTCAGACGGTTTTGCGTATCGCCGACGCGGATAACGCCCGCAAAATTGTCCTGCTGGCGATGAATCTGTACCTCCGGCACGACCTGGATAAATCGCACGCCGACGGCGCGCCACTGGGCTATCTGCCCGGCATTCAGCCCCCATTGTGGGTTGCAGCCCCAGGCGAGAATGGCGACATTCGCGCCAATGACCTCATCAAGCAGCGTGACCGTACCGCTCTCCAGGGTGACTTTGGGCTGAATAAACATTTTCCCCACCGGCGAGTTTTTGCTTTCCCCCTCCAGCAGCAGGGCGCCGGCACGGTATTGCGGCATCGGCTTGAAACGCATCTCGAGGAAGTAGCGTTTGACCGGCGGCAGATAGTTGAGCAGCCACGAAATTCCGTCGCGCACCGCGCCATGCCAGCGTTTCGCCGGCGCCAGCACATTGCCGGCGGTGACCGAGAGATCGATCATCGCTTTAGCATGATCGCGCCGTTCCTGCTGGTAGCTGTCCAGCAGCGCCTCACCGGCTTTGCCGTTCACCACCAGCGCCAGTTTCCAGGCGAGGTTAAATGCATCGCGCATGCCGCTGTTGTACCCCTGCCCCTGCCAGACCGGCATGATGTGGGCGGCATCGCCCGCCAGCAGCACGCGATCGACGCGAAAGCGTTCGGCGATACGCGCGTTATGGGTATAGACGCGCTGGCGAATCAGCTCGACGTTGTCCGGATCCGGCAGCACCTTGCTCAATAGCTGGCGCATCTTGTGCGGCTCGCTGAGCTGGGCTTCGGTTTCGCCGGGCATCACCATAAATTCAAAACGCCTTACGCCGTGCGGCAACGCGGCGGAGACGTACGGACGCACCGGGTCGCAGCACAGATAGACGTGCGGCGTCGCCAGCGGATCATTAGCGATATCGATAACAATCCATTGATTCGGCGCGGTTTTACCTTCGAAGGGAATATTCAGCGTACGGCGAATAAAGCTGGCTCCGCCGTCGCAGGCGACCAGCCAGTCGGCCTGTAACGTTTCGCGTTCGCCCGCCGGTCCCTTCAGATGCAAGGTCACCGCATCCGAAGACTGGCTAAAGGCTTCAACTTCGCGAGAAAACAGGCAGCGCACATGGGGAAAACGCTGCAATCCTTCATACATGACGGCATCCACCTGCGGCTGAATAAACGCGTTACGCCGCGGCCAGCCAAACTCATCGGTCATCGGCTGGATATCGGCGAAACAGCGCCCTTTCGGCGTCAGAAAACGCATCGCGTGCCACGGCGTGGTATGCGGGAGAACATGGTCCACCAGCCCGATGCCCTGCATCGCGCGCAGCGATTCATCGTCGATGCCGATAGCCCGCGGGTAATCAATCAGCGCCTCGAGTTTTTCGACAACCAGTACGCTGACGCCCATCTGACCAAGGTAGTTGGCCATCATCAGGCCGACCGGGCCCGCGCCGGCGATCGCGACCTGGGCGGTATGCTGTACAGCGGGTTGAATATCCGGATTCGATGTTGTCATTTCAGAACCTCACGACTCAGACACCGTGCCTGCGTCGCAAACTGACGCCCGGCACTTTGTTAAATAGATGTAAATACATTTTTATAGTGAGGTCAGTATAGGGTCGGCCGGATGCGCTACAATCAAAACATCACCGGATGTGCACCAGGTGCACATCATTGTTTATCTGGATATTAATTGAGGAAATATGCGCGAAAGCAGGCAGGCAGATTACAAAACGGTCCGCGGATTGAGTCGGGGATTATTGTTACTTAATTTGTTAAATAAATTCGATGGCGGGGCCACGGTCGGCACGCTGGCTGAGTTTAGCGGCCTGCATCGCACCACCGTCAGACGACTGCTGGAGACCTTGCAGGAGGAGGGTTACGTTCGCCGCAGTCAATCCGATGACAGCTTTCGTTTAACCCTCAAAATCCGTCAGCTGAGTGAAGGATTTCGTGACGAACATTGGATTTCTGCCCTCGCCACCCCGCTACTGGGGGAGCTGTTGCGCGAAGTGCTGTGGCCGACGGATATCTCCACCCTGGATGTTGACGCCATGGTGGTCCGTGAAACCACGCACCGCTTCAGCCGCCTGTCGTTTCATCGCGCGATGGTCGGCCGTCGGCTCCCGCTGCTGCTGACCGCCTCGGGGCTCACCTGGCTGGCCTTCGCCCCGGATCATGAGCGCCAGGCGATGATCGAGATCCTCGCGGCGCGCCCGGAAGAGGAGTATCAGCTGGCGCGAGAGCCGGAAAAGCTGGCGGCAATACTTGAGCGCACACGACGTCAGGGCTACGGCGAAAACTTTCGCGGCTGGCAGCAGGAGGAGAAAATCGCCTCCATCGCCGTACCGATCCGCAGCCAGCAGCGGGTTATCGGCTGCCTGAACCTGGTTTATATGGCGAAGGCGATGAGTCTTGAGCAAGCGGCGCAGAAATATCTGGCACCGTTGCAAAAAGTCGCCGCGCAGATCGAGTCGCGAATGACCGAAGAAGCGGTTTTTTACGAGTAAACTTGTCCTGAATGGGTAGACCGGCCGGTAAGAATTGCTTCCGCTAACGCTATATATTTTAATATACGACGATTCTTCTCACCTAACCGAGTCCACTCATGTCAAAACGACCCCGTTTGTTACCGGGGCTGACGCTGGTCAGCGCCTGCCTGTTTGCCGGTCATGCTTTTGCCGACCGTACCGTCACCGACCAGCTTGGCCGCGAGGTGACGCTTCCTGACCACATTACCCGCGCCGTCGTTCTCCAGCATCAAACCCTAAACCTGCTGGTGCAGCTTAATGCCAGTGACGAGATTGTTGGCGTGATGAGCAGCTGGAAAAAGCAGCTTGGCCCTGCTTTCGCCCGCTTTATGCCGGGGATTGAACAACTGCCAACGCCGGGAGATTTAACCCAGGTCAATATCGAGAGCCTGCTGGCGCTGCATCCGCAGGTGGTGTTTGTCGCCAACTATGCGCCGCAGGCGATGATTCAACAGATTCAGAACGCCGGGATCCCGGTGGTGGCTATTTCGTTACGCCAGGATGCCGCGGGTGAAAAAAACAAAATGAACCCGTCGATGGCCGATGAAGAGCAGGCCTATAACGAAGGGTTAAAGCAGGGTATTCGCCTGATTGGTGCGGTGGTCGATCGCAAAGATCAGGCGGAAACGCTCATTCGCACCGCCTTCGCCGCGCGCAAAGAGGCCAACGCGCCGGTCGCCGATATCCCCGACAATCAGCGGGTGCGCGTCTATATGGCCAATCCAGACCTCAATACCTACGGCTCCGGCAAATACACCGGCCTGATGATGAAACATGCCGGCGCGCTGAACGTCGCGGCGGCCACGGTCAAGGGCGCGCGTCAGGTTTCACTGGAGCAGGTTTTACAGTGGAATCCGCAGGTGATCTTTGTCCAGGACCGCTATCCGCAGGTGGTCAAACAGATCGAATCCGACCCGCAGTGGCAAGGGATTGACGCGGTAAAAAATCACCGCGTCTGGCTGATGCCAGAGTATGCCAAAGCCTGGGGTTACCCGATGCCGGAAGCGCTGGCCCTCGGCGAGCTGTGGATGGCCAAAAAGCTTTATCCTTCCCGCTATAACGGCGTGGATGTTGATAGCAAAGCGCAGGAGTACTACCAGCGGTTTTATCGCGTGAAGTGGACGCCGGATGCTCAGTAATCGTCACCCGGCGCTGTTACAAGGCGGGCTGGCGCTGGCAACCTTGCTGATTGCTGTCGCCTCGCTGTGCGCCGGCCAGTATCACCTGAGCCTCAGCGACGTATTCAGCCAGCTGGGACATCTGTCGCCCGCAGACGGCGTGGCCGGGCAAATTGTCTGGTCGGTGCGCCTGCCGCGCGTCATCATGGCGCTGCTGGCCGGCGGCGCGCTCGGACTGTGCGGCGCCACGCTGCAGGGCGTGTTCCAGAACCCGCTGGTGGACCCCCATATCATTGGCGTCACCTCCGGTTCCGCGTTTGGCGGCACGCTGGCCATCCTGCTGGGGCTGGACACCGTACTGATGATGACCTCCACCTTCGGTTTCGGCCTGCTGGCCTTAATGCTGGTGTACCTGATTGCCACGCTGCAAGGGCGGGAAAACACGCTGGTGCTGATTCTTTCCGGGATTATTCTCAGCGGCTTTTTCGCCGCTCTCGTCAGCCTGATGCAATATCTGGCCGATACCGAAGAGACGCTGCCGAATATCGTCTTCTGGCTGCTGGGCAGCTTCGCCACCGCCAGCTGGCACAAAGTGGCGATCATGGCGCTGCCGATTCTCGTCAGCACCACGCTCCTGATCGCGCTGCGCTGGCGAATCAACCTGCTGGCGCTGGAGGAGAGAGACGCGCGCGGTCTCGGCGTCTCGGTCACCGCGCTGCGCCGCGGCGTGCTGCTATGCTGCGCGGTGCTGGTGGCCGCACAGGTGGCGGTCAGCGGCAGCATCGCCTGGGTGGGACTGGTGATCCCGCATCTGGCACGGCTGCTGGTCGGCGCCGACCACCGCCGTCTGCTGCCCACCGCCTTCTGGCTCGGCGGCGGATTAATGATCGTGGTCGACGATCTGGCCCGCTCGCTGACCCAGGCAGAGATACCCGTCGGGATCATTACCGCGTTGCTCGGCGCCCCGCTGTTTACCTGGCTACTGATCCACTCACGTCGTCGGGGGATGGTCTGATGAACATGTCGCTTCGGCTGGCGGAACTGCGCTACGGCCACCGTCAGCCGCTCTTCCGGCCGCTCAGCCTGCAGTGCCTGCCCGGTGAAATCTGGGCGGTGCTCGGTGCCAACGGGCGCGGGAAAAGCACCCTGCTCGACACCCTCACCGGCGTGCTGCCGCCGCTTGGCGGGAGTTTCCACAGTGAAGGCGGGATAGCGATTGTGCCGCAATCGTTCCGCCCGGCGTTCAACTGGCAAGTGCGGGAGGTGGTGTTGATGGGCCGCGCCCGGCAAGTCAGTCTGTTTGCCCAACCGGCCGTTGACGATGAACGCCGGGTTGAGGAGGCGTTACGCCAGCTGAGCATCGCCGACCTCGCGGGCCGCGCGTTTCGTTCGCTCTCCGGCGGCCAGCAGCAGCTGGTGCTGATTGCCCGCGCGCTGGTGGGTGCCAGCCAGAATATCCTTCTGGATGAGCCCTGCTCGGCGCTGGACCTGTCCAACCAGCAGGTGGTGCTGCAGCTCATCAGCGACCTGGCCCATCGCCAGTCGCGCACCGTGATCTTCACCACCCACGACCCCACCCATGCCCTGCAGGTCGCCAGCCATACGCTGCTGCTACTGCCGGACGGCGAGTGGCTGGCGGGACGCTCCGGGGAAGTGCTTAGCGAGCCGCATCTGCAGCGCGCCTACGGCCTGGCGGTGCGTAAAATTGATTACCCCGGCTCAGACTCACCGCTGCTGGCGCCGCAGTTTACGATTCGGCGTTAGCCGGTAAAAAACCCGCGGCCTGCAGATACTGCTGCCCTTCTGCGCCGAGGATAAAGCGGCACAGACGCTGCGCCCCGGCGCTCTCGTCGAGCGTCGTCAGCTGATAATCAGCCTGGATATTCCACGGCGCCGGAATCGTTACCGTCCGCAGATCGTCGGCCATCGTCATCTGGCTGGCGTAATGGGCATAGCCAATAAACAGGTCGGTTAACCCTTCGCGGATAAGCCAGGCTCCCGCCGTCTCGCCCGGCGGGACGCTGAGCGACTGCCGTCCCCCGACCAGCTGCTGCGCGCGGGCCATCATGGCGCTGCCGCAGCCAGGGAAGCGGGCTTCAATGCGCTCAAACAGCTGCCAGGTATAGTCGCCGGACGGGTCGCAGCCCGGCGTCGATGTCGCCAGACGCAGCTGCGGGTTAGTGAGGAGCGCCAGCCAGTCGGCGCGGTCATCGCAGGCGGCGCGACGGGCGGTCAGCATCAGCTGGTTGCGGGCGAACGAATAACATTCTCCCGCCCGCCCGGCCTGGCGCAGCGCCTGGGGATGCTGACGGTTGGCAGAGGCGAATACCGAACACGCCGCCCCGCCTTCAATACGCTCGCGCAGTAAACCTGCAGGACCAAAATGGGCCTCGACCCGAATACCGCTTTGCTGATGGAAACCTGCCAGCAGCGGGATAAAAGCCCCTTTCAGGCTCCCCGCCGCCAGCAGAACGACTGCGTTGGTCATCATGATGGCTCGCTAAATGCCCGGAAACAGAACGATATATTAACCGGGCCGCCAGCGATTCAGTAGCGAATTTCCGCCAGTTCGCGCAGCTGTTCCGGGGTCGCTACCGGCAGGTTGAAGAAACGCAGATAGGCCGGGATCATTTCAAACAACATGTCGGTACCGCGCTGAACCGGACAGTCGCGCGCCTGGGCGGCCTGCAGCAGCGGCGTAAAGGCCTGGGTCATCACCACTTCCCCTACCCAGGTACCGGGCGTCAACCGCTGAGGATCGAGCGGCAGCGGGTCCCCCGCCTTCATCCCCAGCGGCGTGGCGTTCACCACCAGATCGTGCCCCTGCGGGTCACGCTGCATCAGGCTGATATCCAGCAGCGGATAGTGTTGCAGCAGACGGAGCGCCAGCGCATGCGCAGCATCGGCGTGGCTATCGTAGAGCGTCAGGGCGCGTACCCCCGCCGCTGCCAGCGAAGCCGCGATCGCCGACCCCACGCCGCCGCAGCCGACCACCAGCGCCCGAGCCCCCTCAGGCTGAAAGCCTTTACGCCGGATACCGAGCACGAAACCATCGCCATCGAACATATCGCCGCTCAGAGTGCCGTCGGCCTCGCGGCGAATGGCGTTGCAGGCGCCGGCAATGGTCGCCGTGGGGCTGAGGCGATGCACCAGCCCGCAGGTGGCAATCTTGTGCGGCATCGTGACCAGCGCACCGATAATATTGGTCAGCGTAAACAGCGCCGGAACCACCGTCGCCAGCGCCTCCGGCTTCACGCCCGTGGGCACCACTTTGACATCCACCTGCTGTCGGTCGAACCACGGGTTGTAGATCATCGGCGCCTTAAAACCACCGGTCGGATAACCCAGATGCGCGATCAGCTGCGTATTACCACTAATTATCATCCCCTGCTCCTTTACTGCGATAGCTCGATGCGTTTGACATCGCCCAGAATAAACAGATACGCCACGACGCCGAGCAGCGCCGCGCCGCCGATATAGATCAGCGCATAGAAGAAGTCGCCGAAGGCCGCGACGATAAAGCCAATCACCAGCGGCGTGAGGATCCCCGCGAAATTAGCGCAGAAGTTAAACAGGCCGCCGGTCAGGCCACCCAGCCCTTTCGGCGCGATATCGGAGATCAACGTCCAGCCCAGACCGACCATTCCCTGACCAAAGAAGGCGAATGACATCACCAGAATCACCGCCAGATCGCTGCTCAGCCAGTTGGCGGAAATAATGCTGCTGGCCATCAGCAGACCGGCAACGATCGGCAGCTTACGCGCGAGGTTGGCCGAGCCGGTGGCCTTCAGCAGTTTGTCGGAGATCCAGCCGCCGAACATCACGCCGCCGGCGGCGGCAAGGAACGGCAGAATGGCAAAGATCCCCACCTTCAACCACGGCATATGGCGCGCGGTGGCCAGATAGGTCGGGAACCAGGTGAGGAAAAACACCAGTACCGTATTCCCGGCAAACTGACCGATGCTGGCGCCGAGAATCTGCCGTTTCCCCAGCAGCTGACGCACCAGCGGCCAGCTGAAAGCCGTCTGCTGGTCGCTCGCCGTCACCAGACCGCCGCCGTTGACAATATGATCTCGCTCCTGCTGGCTGAGGCGTTTGTCTTCATGCGGTTCGCGGTAGCAGCGCCACCACACCAGCGCAAACAGCACCCCGACCGCGCCGACGCTGATAAACAGCGCTCGCCAGCCGAAACTGCCCATGATCCAGAACAGCAGCGGTGAGAAGCAGGCCAGCCCGAGGTACTCCCCGACGGTATAGACCGCCGTTGCCTTGGCCCTCTCCTGCTGCGGGAACCAGGCGCTGACCACCCGACTGTTCACCGGGAAACAGGGCGCCTCGCTGACCCCCAGCCCAAAGCGGCACAGCAACAGGGTTTTCAGCCCTATCGCCATGCCGTGAAACAACGTAAACAGCGACCACAGCGTCAGCGACAGGAAGTAAGTCACTTTATTGCCGAAACGGTCGAGGAACAGGCCGCCGGGAATTTGCGCCAGCGCGTAGGTCCAGGCGAAGGCGGAAAACACGATCCCCATGACCGCCGCATCAATCCCCAGTTCGGAAGTTAAACTGGGGGCCGCGATGCCCAACACCGTCCGATCGAGGTAGTTAATCATCGTGCCGATAGCCAGCAGCGTGAGGATCCCCATTCGCCGCCGGGAGCGCGGCACGGCGGTCGCGGCTTGCGCCGCTGCCGTGTGATTCTGGCTGTACGCGTTCATAGTCGTTTTCCTGTCATAGGGTGCAGATGAATGTTGTTATTGTATTGACGATGTTGTGCTCAACGAACCATTTGATACATCACTAGCTGTATTGCATTGCCGACAGGCGAACGGCGGCATTTGCCGCACCGTACAGGGCATAGCCATCGCGTCTTTCGGTCAATTCGAAGAAAAAGCGCCCTGCCGAGAACGGGCGGGTATAAAGGTGGAGGAACTCCCCGCCGCGCGGATCGCGGTCATAGAGAATGTGCAGACGTTGCAGCGTCGCGACATCCACCGCCTCGCCATAGCGCGCCAGCAGGTCATCATAGTAATTAGCCGGAATCGGCAGCGCCTGACGGGAGACCTGCGGCAGGGCGTCGAGGGTTTCCGGCAGGTGACGGCAGGCAAACGCCGCGTGCTGCAAGCCCGCCCCCTGATAGCAGGCCACCGACCGGGCAATCTGGGTGGCGCGGCTCTGGGAGATATTCAAGGCCAGGCGAATATTGCCCTGCGGGCTGTGAACCGCCAGGCTGCGCACCAGACCATACGGATCCGGCAGCGTCTGTTCATGTTCGAGGGTGAAACCAAAGACGGTGCGGAAAAAGATAATCCAGTTATCGCGACTTTCCGCCTCCATTCCCAGCGCCAGATGATCGATGCCGCGGTAGTCATCGCGCAGCGCCGGCGCGTCATGCAGATGAAAATCGCGGGCGTAGATATCGTCACCGGCTTCGATTAAATAGATCAGGCTGCCGTCGGGGGCGCAAATCGCCGGAATCGGGCTTTCATTTGGCCCGGCATCCCCTTGCCAGGTGGCGTAACCATAGGCTCGGGCGCGCTCAACAATCGCCGCGCTGCGGCTGACGCGCAGCGCCATTGCACACAGCGAGACCCCGTGGCGCTGGTGAAAATGGTCGGCCCAGCTGTGCGGCTGGGAGTTGACAATCGCTCTTGCCCCGCCGTTACGCCACAGCGCCACCTGTTTCGAACGGTGGCTGCCTTCCTGACAGAACCCCAGCTGCGACAGGCGCTGGCCGAGAGCCTGCGCTTCCGCTGGGCTGGCGGCAAATTCGATAAATTCCAGGCCGAGATAGTCCGGCACTGTCGCAGCGTGAAACAGCGACGCATCGCTGTCCTCCAGCCGCCGGCGGGTCTGCTCTTCCAGCCATTGCAGCGAGCGGTAGCCATCTTTCGCCGTTGCGCCGTTCGGCGACGCGCGGAAGCCATCATTGAAAATTTCCAGCGACCACGGGCCGCGGTAGCCGCAGCGGGTCAGATCACAGGCAAAGTCCACCAGCGGCAGCTCACCCTGCCCCGGGAAACAGCGGAAATGGCGACTCCATTCGAGGACATCCATCTTCATCAGCGGCGCATCCGCCAACTGCAGGAAGGTGATTTTGTCCACCGGGACTTCAGGCAACCGCTGCAGGTTGTCGCCGCGGGCCAGAATATGAAAGCTGTCCAGAACGATCCCCAATGCCGGGCTGTTCACGCTTTTCACCCGTTCCCAGGCCTGATACCAGCGGTTGACGTGCGTTCCCCAGGCCAGTGCTTCGTAGCCGATGACGATCTTTTCCTGCTCCGCCAGCGCCGCCAGCGCGGCGAGATCCGCCACCTGCAGCGCAACATCTGCGGAACAGTCCGGCTGCACATTGCTGCACAGGAGCAGTGTGTCGCAGCCCAGCTCATGCATCAGGGCGAATTTGCGCTTCGCCCGCGCCATATTCGCCGCAAACTGGCTGCGGCTGGCACCTTCAAAATCGCGAAAGGGTTGAAAAAGCGTGATTTTTAGCCCTAAATCAGCCGCCAGATTGCGAATATCCGCCGGCGTGCCGGTATAATAAAGCAGATCGTTTTCAAAGATTTCGACGCCTTGATAACCCGCAGCCGCAATAGCATGGAGCTTTTCGGGCAAGGTGCCGGAAATCGAAACGGTAGCAATAGAGCGCAGCATAGGTCCTCGTGTCATCAACAGACGTGAGTCCTGAATATGTATCATTTGGTTCATTTGCGCCATACAAGGTTGCTAATTTGTGATCATTATGTGTATTTTTTGTCTCTCAGAAAAAAGGAGTGGTTATGTCTGTCGTGGCTCATGATGAAGCACAGTCCCTGAAGGAGCGGATTTTCACCGCCGCGATCGTCGTCTTTGCCGAACACGGGCTGTCCGGGGCGCGCATGGAACAAATTGCCACCGAGGCGCAGACAACTAAACGCATGGTGGTTTACTACTTTAAGACGAAGGAGCAGCTGTACCAGGAGGTACTGCAGCATGTCTACGCGCGCATTCGCGAGACTGAACAGCAGCTCGGGCTGGAACAGCTTCCGCCGGTCGAAGCGCTGGTTCAGCTGGTGCGCTGGAGCGTGCGTTATCACGCCACCCATGCGAACTTTATGCGGGTGATTTGTATGGAGAATATGCAGCGCGGGAAGTGGTTACAGTCGTCAGGGCAGCTTAAGCCGCTGAATCGAACCGCCCTGTCGATTCTGGAGGATATTCTGCAGCGCGGGCAGCAGCAGGGAATTTTTCAGGAGGGTCTGCAGGCGCGGGATGTCCATCGCCTGATCAGCAGCTTTAGCTTTTATCAGGTGTCGAACTTTTACACCTTCAACAGTCTCTTCCTCGACGACCCTTTGCCGGCTATCGACGATGAAGAGATGGTCGCCCACCACTGCGATATCGCGGTGAAAGCGGTCGTGCGTTTCGTGATTTCCTGAGCCTGCGCGATCCGCGCGCCGGGAAAGTTAATCGTGTCCGGATAAGGCGTGGATCACCTTCGCCATCGCTTCTTTGGTCAGTTCAGAACGGGCGATTTTCGGGTTAGCCAGCGAGGTCCGTACCACCCCGGCGATCACGATATGTTTTGGCTCCTGGCCGAGATCGCGCATTTCAAGCACCACTTTCCCTACCACCCGGCACATTTCCTGGTACAACTCGTCGTCTTTGGCTTTATTTCCCATTCTTGTCGACTCACAAATTATCATTATCAATCAAATTATTATTGATATGTTTTCGTGATAAATCAAACCAGCGCACTTTTTTTGCGCCAGTGCGCTGTTTCCAGCGGCTAACCGCGAGCAAATCCGCGAAATAGCGGCGTTGATTTTTGTCGGCTGGTGAAAAAATGTGTTGCGGAGAAGATTTAGATTAGTTTGAGTTTTGTTACATTTTTATGGGAAAGAATGAAACGTCGTTTTCATTTTCTTTTTTTGTTCCAGCGTCGTATAATGCCCACCGATTCTTTCTTGAATGGTTTCAGCACATTGGACTGCACAACTAAACGCATAAAATACTGCCTCTTTTCATGGGCTGAACCGCCAGCACACTTTCTTCTGCACGCTCTTTTGTTGTCACCTATTCTTAGAGCGTGGCATAGCAACTTTCGCAATACAGGTTTGACTCCACGGCCGTGCGCCCACGGAGCGAGATTTCCATATCCTTCACAACTTAAAGACTAAAACTTTCATGAAAAAGACCAAAATTGTTTGCACCATCGGTCCGAAAACCGAATCCGAAGAGATGCTGTCCAAAATGCTGGACGCGGGCATGAACGTCATGCGTCTGAACTTCTCTCACGGTGACTATGCTGAACACGGTCAACGCATCAAGAACCTGCGTAACGTGCTGAGCAAAACCGGTAAGACCGCGGCTATCCTGCTGGACACCAAAGGCCCGGAAATTCGCACCATCAAGCTGGAAGGCGGCAATGACGTCTCCCTGAAAGCCGGTCAGACTTTCACCTTCACTACCGATAAATCCGTCGTCGGCAACAAAGAAATCGTCGCCGTGACCTATGAAGGTTTCACTACCGACCTGTCCGTCGGCAACACCGTTCTGGTCGACGATGGTCTGATCGGCATGGAAGTGACTGCCATTGAAGGTAAGAACGTCATCTGTAAAGTGCTGAACAACGGCGACCTGGGCGAAAACAAAGGCGTTAACCTGCCGGGTGTTTCTATTGCCCTGCCGGCGCTGGCGGAGAAAGATAAGCAGGACCTGATCTTCGGTTGCGAGCAAGGCGTTGATTTTGTTGCTGCTTCCTTTATCCGTAAGCGTTCTGACGTCGTCGAAATCCGCGAGCATCTGAAAGCGCACGGCGGCGAAAACATCCAGATCATCTCCAAAATTGAAAACCAGGAAGGCCTGAACAACTTCGACGAGATCCTCGAAGCGTCTGACGGCATCATGGTTGCTCGTGGCGACATGGGCGTTGAAATCCCGGTTGAAGAAGTTATCTTCGCCCAGAAAATGATCATCGAAAAATGTATCCGCGCGCGTAAAGTGGTTATCACCGCCACCCAGATGCTGGATTCCATGATCAAAAACCCGCGTCCGACCCGCGCAGAAGCCGGTGACGTTGCGAACGCCATCCTCGACGGTACCGATGCGGTTATGCTGTCTGGCGAATCCGCCAAAGGGAAATACCCGCTGGAAGCGGTCACCATCATGGCTACCATCTGCGAACGTACCGACCGCGTGATGACCAGCCGTCTGGAATTCAACAACGACAACCGTAAACTGCGCATCACCGAAGCCGTGTGCCGTGGTGCGGTAGAAACGGCAGAAAAACTGGAAGCTCCGCTGATTGTTGTCGCGACCCAGGGCGGTAAATCTGCGCGCGCCGTGCGTAAATACTTCCCGGACGCCACCATTCTGGCGCTGACCACCAACGAAACCACTGCTCGTCAGCTGGTGCTGACCAAAGGCGTGGTGCCGCAGCTGGTTGACCAGCTCTCCTCTACCGATGATTTCTACATCCTGGGTAAAGAACTGGCGCTGCAGAGCGGCCTGGCGCGTAAAGGCGACGTGGTTGTTATGGTCTCTGGTGCGCTGGTCCCGAGCGGAACCACCAATACAGCCTCCGTACACGTGCTGTAATAATTTACAGGTTAATTCGTTTTTTAAAGGCGCCTCTTCGAGGCGCTTTTTTTTATTCAATCACTAGCTACTCTTAATAAAAATGCAAATCGGAATTTACTATTTAATAAGAGATTATCTAAGATGAATCCGATGGAAGCGTGCTGTTTTCACAAAGATTTTTAAACTAATCTGCCAAATTCGATGTTTCTTTGAGCGAACGATCAAAAATAAGCGTATTACCGTAAAAAAATATTCTCATCCCAAAAAAGTTTGTGTAATACTTGTAACGCTACATGGAGATTAACTCAATCTAGAGGGTATTAATAATGAATCGTACTAAACTGGTACTGGGCGCGGTAATCCTGGGTTCTACTCTGCTGGCTGGTTGCTCCAGCAATGCTAAAATCGATCAGCTGTCTTCTGACGTTCAGACTCTGAACGCTAAAGTTGACCAGCTGAGCAACGACGTGAACGCAATGCGTTCTGACGTCCAGGCTGCTAAAGACGACGCAGCACGCGCTAACCAGCGTCTGGACAACCAGGCTACTAAATACCGTAAGTAATAGTACCTGTGTAATAAAAATGGCGCACATTGTGCGCCATTTTTTTTGTCCTCTCTCCCCTTCCGCCTCGCGCTACTGCACTCTTTTCGCTTCGTCCATCGCGCCATTCTGCACAGACATCGTCGATAGCGCTGCGCCGCTCGCCGCCTCATTGCCCGTGGAGACGACCACCGGATAGCCCGCACGTCGGGACAGCGCTTTCTTAAGCTGCGCATCGTCTACGGTCTTATCTCCGGCAAACTGATGGAAGGCCGCTGGCAGCGTGTGCGGGATCGTACGGGTGTCGCCCGCTTCATCCTGCGTCAGAGGCCGATGCACTTCGACATAGCGTTTACCGTCCGGCTCAATCGCAAATTTCACCGGCTGGTTGATAACGCGAACCGGCGTCCCCGTTTTTACCTGACTAAACAGCGCCTGGATGTCCGCGGCGTTCATGCGCATACAGCCCGAGCTGACCCGCAGGCCAACGCTATCCGGCGCGCTGGTGCCGTGGATAAGGTACTCGCCGTTGCCGTACGCCAGACGCAGCGCATAGCGCCCTAACGGGTTGTTCGGCCCGGCCGGCACCACGGGCGGCAGCTTGATGCCCTTCTCCAGCGAACGCGCGCGGATGCCCGCTGTCGGCGTCCAGGTCGGATTGGGGATCTTCTGCCCGACGCGCGTGGTCATCTCCGGCGTCTCCAGCCCCTGCTGACCAATACCCAGCGGATAAACCTGAACCTGGTTCTGTCCCGGCGGGAAGTAGTACAGCCGCAGTTCCGCCAGGTTCACAACGATACCTTCCCGGGGCACATCCGGCAGCAGCATCTGTGAAGGAATTAATACCTGAGTCCCGGGTTTCGGCTCCACCGGTGCGAGGGTGTCGTTAGCTTCGAGAATCAGCATCGCCGCCGTGTCGAAATGGCGGGCAATCGCCTGCAGATTGCGATCCCCTTCCTGTACCGTCCACCATTGATTCTGGCCAATGAGCCGACTGTTCGCCGGGGGAAGTGGGTAATCTACCGCCCAGGCGCCATGTGAGACGCTAAGGGCTGTCAGAAGCGCTACGGTGATAAGAGATGCGCGTTTCATACTGAGATTCCTTCTTTCGCTGATAAAACGCCAGGATCTGCCGTCGGGCCGGCATCATCTCCGGCCTGACGTAACAGAATGAAATCTACCTGTTTATTCTAGCTAAGATTTGCGGCTTTCGCGCGAATTGCGCGAATCATGGCTTCCAGGCCCTGAGATCGCGAAGGGGTAAGATGCTGGGTCAGCGCCATTTTTTCAAACCACGGCCGTACGTCAAAGTCGGTGATATCCTTGGCCGTCATCTGGTCGTAGAGGATAAAGACCACGGCAATCAGCCCTTTGACAATCGCCGCATCGCTATCGCCGCGCAGCGACAGCCCTCCGTTTTCGCCTTGTTCTACCACGATCCACACCTGGCTCTGGCAGCCCTGAATGATGTTTTGCGCGGTATGCTCTTCGGCGCTCAGCGGCGCCAGCCGCTGGCCGAGTTCGATAATATAGAGGTACTTCTCTTCCCAGTTCGCGCAACGACTAAAGTTGCGCAGCAGTTTGTCTTTATCCGGTAATGCCGCCATGATTGCTTCCTTTAGCCCAATAGCGTGTGGATGCGCTGCAGTCCTGCGACCAGGCGATCCACCTCTTCCGTGGTATTGTACATCGCCAACGAAGCCCGACACATGGCCGGTACGTTGTAAAACGCCATTAGCGGCATCGCGCAATGGTGGCCGGTGCGGATGGCAATACCGTAATTATCCAGGAAGCTGCCCACGTCGTAGGCATGATGTGCGCCAAGGTTAAAGGCAATCACCCCCAGGCGCTCGTCAGGGCCATAGAGGGTCAAATCCGGCACCGCCTTCAGCGCCTGCAAAGCGTAGCGCATGAGCGTCTGTTCATATTCGCCAATGTGCGCCAGCCCCAGCGCGCTGACATACTCCAGCGCGGCGCCGAAGCCGATAATCCCGCCGGTATTGGGCGTGCCCGCCTCGAAGCGCCACGGCGCTTTCGCCCAGGTCGTCCCTTCGGTCAGACTGACGGTGGCAATCATCGACCCGCCCCCTTCCCACGGCGGCATCTCCTGCAGCAGCGCCTCTTTGACATACAGAATGCCAATCCCGGTCGGGCCGTACAGCTTGTGGCCGGAGAAAACATAAAAATCGCAGTCCAGCGCCTGCACATCCACCGCGTGGTGCATCACCGCCTGCGCCCCGTCCACCAGCACTTTCGCTCCATGCTGGCGGGCGAGCGGAATCAAGGCCGCCAGCGGGTTCTCCGTCCCCAGCACGTTGGAGACCTGGGTAATGGCCAGCAGGCGGGTCCGCTCATCAAACAGCGCCGGAATGGCATCCAGCTGCAGGGTGCCGTCCGGAGTGAGCGGGATAACCCGCAGCTCGGCGCCCACCCGGGCACAGAGCATCTGCCAGGGGACGATGTTCGCGTGGTGCTCCATGGCGCTGATGATGATGTTATCGCCGGCGCCGACGTTGGCGTTCCCCCAGCTATTGGCCACCAGATTGATCCCTTCGGTGGTCCCCCGGACGAAGACCAGCTCTTCCGCTGAGCGGGCATTCAGGAACCTCGCCGCCTGCTGACGTACCTGTTCCATCCGCGCCGTCGCCTCTGCGCTCAGCGTATGGATACCGCGATGGACGGCGGCATAGCCGTGGCGATAAAACTCCGCCTCGGCGCGAATCACCGCCTCTGGTTTTTGCGCGCTGGCGGCGCTGTCGAGATAGACCAGCGGCTGACCGTTGACCTCCCGGCTAAGCAACGGAAAATCCGCGCGTATCCGTTCAACAGAAAATGTCATGCTTTTTCTCCCGGTAGACGTTGGCCAATACGCGCCAGAATCTGCGCCCTGAGCGTCTCATCGCCAATCGCCTCCGTCAGCTCGGCGGCGAAAGCGTACAGGATCATATGCTGCGCCGCCCGGTAGGGAATGCCGCGAGAACGAAGATAGAACAGCTGTTCGTTGTCGATGCGCCCGATGGTGGCGCCGTGGCTACACTTGACGTCGTCGGCATAAATTTCCAGCTGCGGCCTGGTGTCCACTTCAGCCAGGCGCCCCAGCAGCAAATTATTGTTGGTCATCTGACCGTCGGTTTTAATCGCGTGCTTCGCGACATTAATCAGACCGTTAAACACCGCCCGCCCTTTATCGCTGACGATGGTCTTATGCAGCTGGCGGCTATTACAGTAGCCAACGCGATGATCGAGCCAGGTTCGGCTGTCGCAGACCTCATTGTTGACCGGCATCGCCAGGGAGTTGATCCGTAGGGTGCTGTTCTCCCCCAGCAGCTGGGTACTGGTGCGGTGATGCAATACCGCGCCGCCAAGCAGGAAGCTACTGCTGAAGGCCGAAGCGTCGCGGCCCAGCGCGAGATCGTTGTGGGCAAAATGGTTGCTCTGCGCATTTTCAAACGCCAGTTTGATATGCTGCAGATGGGCATTATCCGCCACCGACATCGTCAGACGCGCGCCGGTAAAGTGGCGCTGTTCATCCAGGCTCAGATAGTGCTCGATAATCGTCGCCTCGGCGCCGCTCTCCAGCTCAAGATGATGGCGATAGTGCGCGGTGTTCAGGTCGTCGCCCGTTCCTCCACGCGTCACATGCATCAGCAGCAGCGGCTTAGCGGGCCGCTGATGGCGTTTTACGCGGATTCGCGTCACCGTCTGAGCAAGGCTCTCCGTGAGATGCAGGAACACTTCCGGCTGCACCGCGTCAGGCAATCCCTGACGATCGTCCGCCACGCTGACGTCGTAGCCGCTGCCGGCCAGGTTGTCGCTTAACGTCTCGCTGAACTGCCCGTCGATGAACACCAGCCGCCAGGCATCCACCGACAGCGCCCGTTGATCGCGCTCTGTTGCCGTTAAGGCACCCGGTGGAAGCGCGACAAAAGTGCCTTTGTTCAGTGTATCCAGCGGCGTATATTTCCAGTCTTCATGTTTGCGCGTCGGCAGACCGAGGCGCAGGACCTGCTGGAGATGCCGGCGGGCTTCAGGCGTTCGCCTTTCACCCAGCGCCTCAAACAGATGATGCCACTGCTGCAGCGCGTTACTGCTGTTCGGTAAGCCAGCCATAGCCCTGCTCCTCCAGTTGTTTGACCAGGGTAAAATCGCCGGATTTGACGATTCTCCCCTGATAGAGCACATGGACGTAGTCAGGCTTGATATAGTCGAGAATACGCTGATAGTGGGTGACGATAATAAATGCGCGCTTGCCGTCGCGCAGCGCGTTGACGCCGTCAGAGACGATCTTCAGGGCGTCAATATCCAGCCCGGAATCCGATTCATCAAGAATGCACAGGTCCGGCTCCAGCACGGCCATTTGCAGGATATCGTTGCGCTTCTTTTCACCGCCGGAGAAGCCCACGTTCACCGAACGGGTCAGCAAATCCTCCGGCATCTTCAGCAGCTTAATTTTCTCTTCCATCAGATCCTGGAAATCGAAACGGTCTAACTCTTCCTGGCCGCGATAGTCGCGCACCGAATTCAGCGCGGTCTGCAGGAAGAACTGGTTGCTGACGCCGGGAATCTCTACCGGGTACTGGAAGGCCATAAAAATGCCTTCACCGGCGCGGTCTTCCGGCGCCAGGCTGAGCAAATCTTTGCCTTTGAACTCCACGCTACCGCCGACGACCTCATAGTCCTCGCGCCCGGCAAGCGTTGCAGAAAGCGTGCTTTTGCCGGAGCCGTTCGGCCCCATAATGGCGTGCACTTCGCCAGGGCGGATTTCCAGATTCAATCCGCGCAGGATCTCTTTGTCTTCAACGGCGACCTGCAAGTTTTTGATACTTAACATCTCATTTCCCTTAATTCGTAAAGCCTGGCGCTTAGCCGACGCTGTGTTCCAGACTGATAGCCAGCAGTTTTTGCGCTTCGACGGCAAACTCCAGCGGCAGCTCCGAGAAGACATCTTTACAGAAGCCGTTGACGATCATCGAGATGGCATTGTCTTCGCTGATGCCGCGCTGCAGGCAGTAGAACAACTGGTCTTCGCCGATCCGCGAAGTGGTGGCTTCGTGCTCCAGCTGCGCGCTGTCGTTGCGACACTCCACGTACGGGAAAGTGTGCGCACCGCAGTCCGGCCCAATCAGCATCGAGTCACATTGGGTGAAGTTACGCGCGTTAGTGGCCGTCGGCATAATTTTGACCAGCCCACGGTAGCTGTTCTGGCTTTTCCCGGCGGAGATCCCTTTCGAGATAATCGTCGAGCGGGTGTTTTTGCCGATGTGGATCATCTTGGTGCCGGTGTCTGCCTGCTGGTGCCCGCTGGTCAGCGCCACGGAGAAAAATTCGCCGATGGAGTTATCGCCGCGCAGAATGCAGCTCGGATACTTCCAGGTGATGGCGGACCCCGTTTCTGACTGCGTCCATGACATCTTGCTGTTTTCACCTTCGCACAGCGCGCGTTTGGTGACGAAATTCAAAATCCCGCCGGTGTTGTTATCTCCGGGGAACCAGTTCTGCACCGTGGAATATTTCACTTCGGCATCTTTGTGAATAATCACCTCGACCACCGCCGCATGCAGCTGATAGCTGTCGCGCACCGGGGCAGAACACCCTTCGATATAGCTGACATAGCTGCCTTCATCGGCCACCAGAATGGTACGTTCGAACTGGCCGGTTTTTTCCGCATTAATGCGGAAATAGGTCGACAGCTCCATCGGGCAGCGCACTCCTTTTGGCACGTAGATAAAGGTGCCGTCAGAAGCTACCGCCGCGTTGAGGGCGGCAAAAAAGTTGTCATTCCCCGGCACCACGGTGCCAAGATATTGCTTCACCAGCTCCGGGTGGTCGTGGATCGCTTCACCAAACGAACAGAAAATAATCCCCTGCTCCGCCAGTTTTTCCCGGTAGGTTGTCGCTACCGAGACGGAGTCGAAAATCGCATCAACCGCGACTTCACGCCCTTCGCGTACCGGCACGCCCAGCAGGTTAAAGGCCTCTTCGACTTCCTGAGTCAGATAGGCGCCGGGGCCGGTTTGCTGCACCGCACCAGGCTCAGAAGCGCAGGTGTCGTCGCAGTTACCGCAGGACGGCGCCGAGTAATAGCTGTAATCCTGGTAGTTGAGCTTTTCATAATGCGCTTTCAACCAGTGCGGCTCCTCCATCTCCAGCCAGGCGTGATATGCCTTTAGCCGGAATTCGAGCATCCACTCGGGCTCGTTGCGGCGGGCGGAAATGGCGCGCACCACCTCTTCGTTGATGCCTTTCGCCAGCTCATCGGTCTTTAAGCGGGTAAAAAAGCCTTCTTTATAATTGAGCGGCCCGTCGGACCAGGTTTTGACATCGTCAGTTGCTTCAGTATTACGAGACATAGTTACTCCGCCTGAACCCCAAAGCTTTCGCCGCAGCCACATTCGTGCTGTGCTTTCGGGTTATGAAACTTAAAGATTTCATTTAATCCTTCCCGAACATAATCCAGCTCCGTCCCATCGATAAACGGCATAGCCTGCAGCGGTGCCCAGAGTTTCGCCCCGTCGCGCTCAAACAGCAGGTCGTCTTCTGCCGGCTCGGCAATCAACTCGAGTACGTAACCAAACCCGGCGCAGCCGCTGGTTTTGATCCCCAGACGCAACCCCTGCTTATCGGGCTGTTGACTCACCAGATCGCGAATATGGGCGGCTGCCGCTGGGGTCATCATCAGACCCCGCCAGCTAAATTCATCGGGATTGAAGGTTCCTGTATCTAATTCCATCGCTCTACCTCATTGGTTAGCGCCATAAGGGCATACGACCATGTTAATGATAACGATTATCACTTCAACCCAGCCGGAGAAGGGATATTCCCCTTGCGAACCCTTTTATCTCGCTTTTTATAAGCATAGACCCTCCCCCGCAGGTTATCAGGTGACTATTTTGTAATTTAATATATTGATAAATAATAAGTTATTTAGTGTTTTGCGGAGGTATGGCGGGCAATGGGAAAGGTGCATCGGAAATACCTATTTTTGAAATCGAAAAGAGTCCATTCAGCATCCGTAGCACTTACTGTCAAATCAATAGCTTGTTATTTGTACCGGACGACGACAAGGCGCTATCGGATCTACCCCTTTAGCATTATCTATAACCATCCTTCTGGATGGCTATTTGTTATCCGGTAAAGCGAAGCGGTTATCATGTTAAATTCGGACAAAAACCAGGAATAAAGGTTTTTTCTCTACTGGTAAATTGATGTACAATTCCCGCCTAAATTTCCTACAGTTTTCGGCCCTGTGTCGGAGGCACTGCTTACCTGGAGTTTGTCCGTACAGGATGATAGATATCAGTATTATGTCGATGTGCATGGTGGTACTGCTGGTGATGAGCGTACTGCTGAACTAAGCCAGCCACAAACCCTGCCTGCCACGCCGGAGCTTCACATTCGTTATGAAATGAGGAGTTTTGGAGGATTCGCCCGCCGTGGGATTGTTCGTCAATGACCTTGCCTCTAAGATTCCAGCCACATTCCAACGAGGTAACGAAGATGAAAGGAACAATCATTGCTCTGTTAGCCACCGCGTCAATTGTCGCGGCCAGTGCATTTGCGGCAGATAAAAATGACGGCCCTGCTCCCGCCGGTAATAATGCCGGACAGCCGGTGATGGACATGCCGCAAGGGCGTGGTCCAATGCCTATGCCTCTGCCGCCATTCCCGCCGAGAAAACCGGTATTATTCTCTGCAACGGTTGCCACCGATAACCCGGTTGAGACCATTAATAAACTGACCGCGCTGATCCCGACAGGTAGCGCGAAACATTATGAAGTGCGCGTGGAAGTCGTTCCCGCTCCCGATATGCCCTGAGTTATCCTGGGGTCATATACCGGTAGCCTTGAGCGGCTGATGTCAGCCTCATAAAAAAAGCTGCCAGTGAACGTGGCAGCTTTTATTTTGCGTCTTCTTTAGTGCTCAATATCTATATCCTCACCACCGACGGCAATGAGGATGCGGGTATGATGACGGTATATTAACTCTTAATCTTTCTGTAGATAAACAGTACCACTAATGCACCAATTACCGCCACGACAAAGCTGCCAAAATTAAAGCCGTCGACCTTGCCGAAGCCAAAGAACGTACTGATCCAACCACCTACAACCGCACCAATGACACCCAGAACGATAGTGACGATAAACCCGCCGCCGTCTTTGCCTGGCATAATCCACTTAGCCAAAATACCGGCAATAAGACCAAAAATGATCCAGGAAATGATACCCATAGTTAACTCCGTCCTCTTGGTTACACATAAGTATTTCGTACTTAAAATAGTAGCATAAGTAGCGTGAACAATTCATGAATTATATTTTTAGCGCCGATAGCTTGCTGTATAAGCCGCGATGGTCTACATATCATGATGTCGATGCTAATGCGCAAAGGAGTTAACAATGGGCTATTACGTTATTAAAAAATCCGAGAAAAGCGTTTCCCAGCCATGGTATTTCCTGCTAAAAGCGGATAACCATGAAACCATCGCCACCAGTGAAATGTATTCCTCGAAGGAGGCGGCGAAAAAAGGAATTGCCTCGGTGCAGAAGAATGGTCCCAGCGAAACGATTAAGGATGAAACACAATAAAATCTGCTGAATATAAGGGGGAAATATATTCCCCCTTATATTTGGACAAGTAGAATCTCAGCCCGCGGTAGCTATCTCAGACTACCGCCGTGGTCAGGCGCGAAGAGCAGCACAGGCGCCCCTGTTCATCGAAGATTTCAATCTGCCACACCTGATGGCGCGATCCGACATGCAGCGCTTTACAGACGCCTCTGACCCGGCCACCGCGCACCGAGCGAATGTGGTTGGCATTGACCTCCAGCCCTACCACCTTTTGCTCGCCTTCACTGCACAAATAGCCGGCAACCGAGCCCAGCGTTTCCGCCAGTACCACCGATGCTCCACCATGTAGCAGACCAAACGGCTGGTGCGTGCGGCTATCCACCGGCATGGTCGCTTCGATGGTCTCATCGGTGAAGCTATCAAAATGAATATCCAGCAGCCCGACCATATTGCCTTCGCCCATGCGGTTAAGCTGTTCCAGCGTTGTCTGACGTTTCCAAATCATCCAATAATCTCCAGCAGCGCCTGCAGCGGATGACGAACACCGCTGCCTTCAATGCGCTTCACCTGACTGCGACAGGAATATCCGGTCACCAGGCACCGGTTGCGCGGTAAACGCTGGATCGCCTGTTGCCAGGAAAGCGCGTAGATATCCAGCGAGTTGGCGTGGTTTTTTACCTCATGACCGTAGGTTCCGGCCATCCCACAACAGCCCACGCTGACGTTTTCCAGTTTCGCGCCAAAGCGCGCAAAAATCTCGGCCCACTGCTTCGGCGCCGCGGGCAGCGCCGTGACTTCCGTACAGTGACCAAACAGATACCACGCTTCGCCGCCATTCTCCTGCTCGCGAGCTTCCGGCAACGCCTGTGGCAGCCACTCGTGCACCAGCATCACGCGGAAATCACCGCGTTTGTCCCCCAGAACCTGGTTGTACTCATCGCGATAGCACAGCACCAGCGCCGGATCGACGCCAACCATCGGCATCCCCAGCTGCGCCACACGGTTGAGAAAATCTGCGGTTTTCTGCGCCGTACGCGCAAAGCGCGTGAGGAACCCTTTGATATGCTGCGCCTTGCCGTTTGGCGAGAACGGCAGCAGTACCGGCTGGTAGCCCACTTTTTCAACCAGGCGCACAAAATCGGCCACCACCTGCGCGTCGTAATAGCTGGTGAACGGATCCTGCACCACCAGCACCATTTTGGCTTTCTGCTCAGCGCTGAGCGTTTCCAGCTGCTCCAGCGTCATGTTTGCCGAGCGATGTCCCACCATCCTCTGCTTCAGCGACGGCGTCGAGAGCAGCGGCAGATCCACCATCCCGATGTGCTTCTCTGACAGCTTGCGCATCCACGGCTGGTTAATAAAGAAGTTAAACGTCTTCGGCGCCTGAGCCATCAGCGGCGCATAGGATTCCACCGTTGCCACCAGATGATCGCGAACCGGCCGCAAATAGCGGCTGTGGTAAAGCTGCAGGAAGCGCGAGCGGAATTCCGGCACATCGATTTTAATCGGGCATTGGGTAGAGCACGCTTTACAGGCCAGACAGCCGGACATCGCCTCTTTGACCTCATGGGAGAAGTCATATTCCCCCTTGCGCGCGTGCCAGCTGTTGCGGGTCCGCGCCACCAGAGTACGCAGGCTGGCGCGTTTTTCCGGCAGATCTTTTTCCAGCTGATTGGGATCGATGCCGCGATCCGCCAGCAGGCGCAGCCACTCGCGCACCAGCGTTGCGCGCCCTTTCGGCGAGTGGATACGATGATTGCTGACCTTCATCGACGGGCACATCGGGCTTTTAACATCAAAGTTAAAGCACAGGCCGTTACCGTTACACTCCATCGCGCCACGCCATGCGCTGCGCACCGCAATCGGAATCTGCCGATCCCAGGTGCCGCGCTTCACGGCATCCACTTTCATCATCGGAGCATCTACGCCTTCCGGCGGACAGATTTTCCCCGGATTAAGACGGTTGTGCGGATCGAACGCCGCTTTGACTTTTCGCAGCTCGCCATAAAGTTCTTCGCCAAAGAATGCCGGACTGTACTCGGCGCGGAAGCCTTTGCCGTGTTCCCCCCACAGCAGGCCGCCATATTTGGCGGTCAGCGCCACGACCTCGTCGGAAATTTGTTTCATCAGCACTTCTTGCTGCGGATCGCACATATCCAGCGCCGGACGCACGTGCAGAACGCCGGCGTCTACGTGGCCAAACATGCCGTAGCTCAGGCCGTGGCTGTCGAGCAGCGCACGAAACTCAACGATGTAATCGGCCAGATGTTCCGGCGGCACGCAGGTATCTTCCGCAAAGGGAATCGGCTTGGCGGCACCTTTGGCATTCCCCAGCAGCCCCACCGCTTTTTTACGCATCGCGTAGATGCGCTCAACGCCGTCCAGTTCGTTACAGACCTGCCAACCGATGACGCCCGCTTCGCTGGCGGCAATCAGCTCATCAAGGCGCTGACACAGCGTGGTCACCTGGTTGTCGATAAGCGCCGCGTCATCGCCGGCAAATTCGACGATATTCAGCCCCAGCATCTCTTTATCCGGGACATCGGTAATCAGCTCACTGACCGAATGCCAGACGATATCTTCGCGCGCCAGGTTAAGGACTTTTGAATCGACGGTTTCCACCGACAGCGCTTTCGCCTCGACCATAAACGGCGCGTTGCGCAGCGCGGAATCAAACGAATCGTATTTGATATTCACCAGACGGCGAACTTTCGGCAGACGGGTAATATCGAGACGCGCTTCGGTGATAAAGGCCAGCGTCCCTTCCGAACCGGTGAGAATACGGGTCAGATCGAACTCGCTCATGTCATCATTAAAGACGTGGCGCAGATCATATCCGGTCAGGAAGCGGTTAAGTTTTGGAAATTTATCGATAATGAGCTGACGTTGCGCTTTGCAACGCTGATATACCGTTCGGTAAATCCGCCCAATCGCCGACTGTTCCCGGCTCAGTGTCTCCGCCAGAGCGACGGGCATCGCCTGGGTATCGAGAATATCGCCGCCCATCAGCACCGAACGAACGCCCAGAACATGGTCTGAAGTTTTGCCATAAACCAATGACCCCTGGCCGGAGGCATCGGTATTGATCATCCCGCCCAGAGTGGCGCGGTTGCTGGTGGAAAGCTCCGGGGCAAAAAAGTAACCGTACGGCTTAAGATACTGGTTCAGCTGATCTTTAATTACGCCTGCTTCGACACGAACCCATCCCTCTTCCGGGTTGATTTCGAGTATGCGGTTCATATGGCGGGACATATCGACGATGATTCCCGCATTCAGCGACTGGCCGTTGGTGCCGGTGCCGCCCCCGCGCGGGGTAAAGACCAGCGATTTGAAGCGATCTTCGGCGGCAAGCCGCGCCAGCAGGACGACATCGGCCGTCGAACGGGGAAATAAAATGGCATCCGGCAACAGTTGATAAACGCTGTTATCTGTCGCCATCGTTAGCCTGTCGGCATAGCTAGTGGCGGTATCGCCGGTAAATCCTTGTTGCTCCAGTACCTGCAAAAAAGTCAATACCAGTTGAACGACGCCTGGTGCTTGAGAAATTTGTGGGATCATAATGCTTGACCCTGCCTGACTATGTTGTGTTGTAGTGATGTCATCCTTCAGACTGCCTCTTGTTGGCGCATTTGCTGCCGAATCCTTGCGTGAAGCTGACCCTTGCGGGCAATGTAAACCACGTCCACCACGGCGGGCAAAAATAGCCTGAGAGCCGGGAGTCTGTCGCCGACTCGATGCATCCGGATGATTTTGTCTATGGATAACTAAACGATTGCGTGGCGCAGTCAACTTTTTATCACATTTTTTTCATATGCGCCCACGAGATTTATGTGCAAAATCAGGCCCGTGAAATTATTGATATTATTATCAGTATATGGATTTACGCGGCGTCAGCATTTTGACGCGACTGGAAAGGTAAAATTTCTCTATGATTAACGATCGCCAACCCCGGGATATACCGCAAATACTGCTGTCGGTACTGTTCTTATCCCTGATAATTATCTCCTGCCTGTGGGTGGTGCAACCCTTTATTCTGTCCTTCGCCTGGGCTGGCACCGTCGTCATCGCCACCTGGCCCGTTCTGCTGCGTCTGCAGCGTTTGCTGTTCGGTAAACGCGCCCTCGCCGTGCTGGTCATGACCGTGCTGCTGTTTTTACTGTTCGTCATCCCGATTGCGCTGCTGGTGAATAGCCTGGTAGATAACAGCATTCCGCTGATAAAACTTATCTCCACCGGGAATGTCACGCTGCCGGATTTCGCCTGGCTCAATAGCGTTCCGCTGATTGGCGACAAGCTCTACGCGGCCTGGCACGGTCTGCTGGATATGGGCGGTGCGGCCATTATGGCCAAAATCCGTCCCTATATCGGCACCACCACGACCTGGTTCGTCGGTCAGGCGGCGCATATCGGCAAACTGCTGGTCTATTGCGGGCTGATGCTGTTGTTCAGCGCCCTGCTGTACTGGCAGGGTGAGAAAGTCGCCTATGGATTCCGTTACTTCGCAACGCGTCTGGCGGCAAAACGCGGCGATGCGGCGGTCCTGCTGGCCGGTCAGGCCATTCGCGCCGTGGCGCTGGGCGTGGTGGTGACTGCGCTGGTTCAGGCGGTGCTCGGAGGGATTGGTCTGGCGATTAGCGGCGTCCCTTACGCCGCGCTGCTGACCGTGGTCATGATCTTCACCTGTCTGGTACAGCTGGGGCCATTGCTTGTCTTGATCCCCTCGATTATCTGGCTCTACTGGAGCGGAGATACCACCTGGGGCACGGTGCTGCTGGTATGGAGCTGCGTGGTGGGGACCATGGATAACGTTATCCGCCCGGTGCTGATTCGTATGGGCGCCGACCTGCCGATGATCCTGATTCTCTCCGGCGTTATCGGCGGGCTGATCGCCTTCGGAATGATTGGCCTGTTTATCGGTCCGGTGCTGCTCGCCGTCTCCTGGCGCCTGTTTGATGCCTGGCTGCAGGAGGTGCCGCCGCCGCCGAAAGATCCCGATCAGGTACTGGCGGAACTTGAAGCGTTAAACGTCAGTAATATCAACAGCGAAAAGTAAAAAATTAAGGCGGGGAAACCCGCCTTAATCATAAGAAAAACTGATAAAAATAATACCGTTCTCCCCCACTATTCCCTCTCTCATGTTACGCAATCGACATATTCTTCACAGCTGTTTAACTATTGAGATGAATCCGATCGACGCCAAAAAAGGCTGTGTCTACTATTAGGGCACGGTTATAGATCAACACCTTGATTTATAAGCATGGAAATCCCCTGAGTGAAACAACGAATTGCTGTGTGTAGTCTTTGCCCATCTCCCACGATGGGCTTTTTTTTTACCTGGTTCCGCTAGCTGCCCGCTATTTTTTCTTGTTTGCCCATACGGCTGTCAATAGCGGTCGCCAGACGCTGAAAATAAAAAAATCCCCGCCATTGCTGACGGGGATTGGGGGAATGTAAAGCGAGGGCTTACTTATTCAGTTCAGCCAGACCAAGCCAGGTCTGCACCACGGTATCCGGGTTCAGAGACAGACTATCAATCCCTTCTTCCATCAGCCATGCGGCAAAATCTTCGTGGTCAGAAGGCCCCTGGCCGCAAATACCGACGTATTTACCCTGCTTCTTCGCCGCGCGAATCGCCATCGACAGCAGCGCTTTCACCGCGTCATTACGTTCATCAAACAGCTCAGAAACCACGCCGGAGTCACGATCGAGGCCAAGCGTCAGCTGAGTCATATCGTTTGAACCGATAGAGAAGCCGTCAAAGTACTCGAGGAACTGTTCGGCCAGCAGCGCATTCGATGGAATTTCACACATCATAATGATTTTCAGACCGTTTTCGCCACGCTTGAGTCCCTGGCGCGCCAGCTCTTCTACCACCGCTTTCGCCTGGGCGACGGTGCGGACAAACGGCACCATGATTTCGACGTTGCTCAGCCCCATCTCATTGCGCACGCGCTTCACCGCTTCGCACTCCAGCGCGAAGCAATCGCGGAAGCTGTCTGAGACGTAGCGACCGGCACCGCGGAAGCCGAGCATCGGGTTCTCCTCTTCCGGCTCATAACGCTCGCCGCCCACCAGGTTGGCGTATTCGTTAGATTTGAAGTCGGACAGACGCACGATTACCCGCTTCGGATAGAACGCCGCGCCGAGAGTCGCAATCCCTTCGGTCAGACGACCGACGTAAAACTCTCTCGGGGAATCGTAACCTTTCATCAACTCGCGGATTTCGTTCTGCAGCGCCGGCTCCTGGTCGTCAAACTCCAGCAGCGCGCGCGGGTGAACGCCAATCATACGGTTGATGATGAACTCCAGACGCGCCAGACCAACGCCTTCGTTCGGCAGACAAGCGAAATCAAATGCGCGATCCGGGTTACCGACGTTCATCATGATTTTCAGCGGCAGATCGGGCATTTCCCCCACGCTTGAGCTCTTAATGCTGAAATCCAGCAGCTCGGCGTAGACGTAGCCGGTATCGCCTTCGGCACAGGAGACGGTTACATTCTGGTTTTCCTGAATGCGATCGGTCGCGTCACCGCAGCCAACGACCGCCGGAATCCCCAGCTCGCGGGCAATAATCGCCGCGTGGCAGGTACGACCGCCGCGGTTGGTGACGATAGCCGAGGCTTTCTTCATGATCGGTTCCCAGTCCGGGTCGGTCATGTCGGTCACCAGGACATCGCCCGGCTCAATCCGGTTCATTTCACTGATATCGTGAATCACTTTTACCGGGCCAGCACCGATGCGATGACCGATAGCGCGGCCTTCAGCCACAATCTGTCCTTGCGCATGCAGGGTATAGCGTTCCATCACCTGGCCGCGCGAGCGGACGGTCTCTGGACGGGCCTGGACGATGAACAGCTCACCGGTGTGGCCATCTTTCGCCCATTCGATATCCATCGGACGGCCGTAGTGCTTCTCAATCTGTACCGCCTGCTTCGCCAGCTCCTGCACTTCCTCGTTGGTTAACGAGAAAATATCGCGCTGCGCCTGCGGAACGTCTTCGATACGCACCTGCTTGCCGTGTTCCTGGGTCGGGGCATAAATCATGCGGATCTTCTTCGACCCCATGGTGCGACGCACGATGGCCGGACGACCCGCCGCCAGCGTCGGTTTATGCACATAGAACTCATCCGGGTTAACCGCGCCCTGCACCACCATTTCCCCGAGGCCCCAGGCGGAGGTAATAAATACCACCTGGTCAAAGCCGGACTCGGTATCAATGGAGAACATGACGCCGGATGAGGCAAGGTCGGAACGCACCATCCTTTGTACCCCGGCGGATAGCGCCACGCCGCGGTGGTCATAACCCTGATGCACGCGATAGGAGATCGCGCGATCGTTAAACAGCGAAGCAAACACGTGCTTCACCGCGACGAGCACGGCATCGAAGCCCTGCACGTTGAGGAATGTCTCTTGCTGCCCGGCGAAGGAGGCATCCGGCATATCTTCCGCCGTGGCGGAGGAACGGACGGCAAAGGAGGCCTCGGCATTATCCGCGGACAGCTGTGTATAGGCATCACGAATGGCGTCTTCCAGTTCGCTCTGGAACGGCGTATCAATGATCCACTGACGGATCTGAGCGCCCGCTTTCGCTAATGCGGAAACGTCGTCAATGTCGGTTTCATCCAGCAGTTCATAAATGCGCTGGTTTACACCGCTTTGGTCCAGGAACTGATTGAAGGCATCAGCGGTGGTGGCAAAGCCGTTCGGTACGGAAACACCCATACCGGACAGATTCGTAATCATTTCACCAAGGGAGGCATTTTTGCCCCCAACTCTGTCTACATCATTCATGCCGAGTTGGTTATACCAAAGCACCAGCGGTGACGAGCCATTGTTGGACATCGAGACAATCCTTTTGTGATTTAATACCAGTGATAAAAAACTCACGATCAACTACGGGATTTATCCTGACATATTTATGCGGCTGAAAAAAACGGTGAATCGTTCAAGCAAATTATTTTTCATTTTTTAGGATACTTTTCCCGATATAGCTAACCCAATGATTCTGCTGAAATCTGCTGCAATAAGATACAAAATGCCGGCAAAATCGAAAACTGAACCGACCTTTTCATTAAAAATAAAAATACCGTTTCATTTTAAAAGTGAGACAAAGCCTAAAGGGATATGCTTAAATTTAATTTCTGCTTTCAGATAATTAAACTCATTATACCGGATGGTCAAAATGGAAAGTGCTGTAGATCGCCACGTATTTTATATTTCTGACGGTACCGCCATTACGGCCGAAGTACTGGGGCATGCGGTGATGTCGCAATTCCCGGTCGCGATCAGCAGTTTTACGCTGCCGTTCGTCGAAAATATCAGCCGCGCGCGGGCAGTAAAGGAACAAATTGACGCCATCTATCAGCAGACCGGCATCCGCCCGCTGGTGTTCTACTCCATCGTTATCCCTGAAATTCGCGATATTATTTTGCAAAGTGAGGGGTTTTGTCAGGATATCGTGCAGGCCCTGGTGGCTCCGCTTCAGCAGGAACTGCGGCTCGACCCGACGCCCATCGCGCACCGCACCCACGGCCTGACGCCGGGTAACCTCAACAAATACGATGCACGTATTGCGGCGATTGATTACACCCTCGCCCATGACGACGGGATCTCGCTGCGTAATCTCGATCAGGCACAGGTCATTTTGCTGGGCGTCTCGCGCTGCGGCAAAACCCCGACCAGTCTTTACCTGGCGATGCAGTACGGTATCCGCGCGGCAAACTACCCGTTTATCGCCGACGATATGGACAACCTGATCCTCCCGGCTTCGCTTAAACCCTTACAACATAAGCTGTTCGGTTTAACCATTAATCCGGAACGGCTGGCCGCGATCCGCGAAGAACGCCGTGAAAACAGCCGCTATGCATCGATGCGCCAGTGTCGCATGGAGGTGACCGAGGTGGAGGCCCTGTATCGCAAGAATAAAATTCCGTGCCTGAATAGCACCAATTATTCTGTTGAAGAAATTGCGACTAAAATCATGGACATCATGGGGCTGAATCGAAGAATGTACTAACGAACTAGTGCATTGGAGAAAATTTGTTTATGCTATCGCCCGTGGCCTATACAGGATCATGACCTGCCCTTGCAATAAGCAGAGATTGGTTTATCGTGATGCGCATCACTTCCCGGCATTTTCGCCGCGGAAGAAACAGATTTTTTGAGACTCCAATGAATAAAACAGACGAATTGCGTACCGCGCGCATTGAAAGCCTGGTGACGCCCGCGGAACTGGCGCAGCGGCATCCCGTGTCTGCCGACGTTGCGGCGCACGTTGCCGCTTCCCGCCGCCGGATTGAAAAGATCCTCAACGGTGAAGATCGCCGCCTGCTGGTGATTATCGGACCGTGCTCCATTCATGATACCGACGCGGCGATGGACTACGCGCGCCGCCTGCAGGGGATGCGTGAACGCTACCAGCCGCAGCTGGAAATCGTCATGCGTACCTACTTTGAAAAACCGCGTACCGTTGTTGGCTGGAAAGGGTTAATTTCGGATCCTGACCTTAACGGCAGCTATCGGGTGAATCACGGTCTTGAGCTGGCACGTCGGCTGCTGCTGCAGGTCAACGAGCTGGGGGTCCCCACCGCCACCGAATTTCTCGATATGGTGACCGGACAGTTTATTGCCGACCTGATAAGCTGGGGTGCTATCGGCGCGCGTACCACCGAAAGCCAGATCCACCGGGAAATGGCCTCCGCGCTCTCCTGCCCGGTCGGCTTCAAAAACGGTACCGATGGTAATACCCGTATTGCCGTCGATGCCATCCGTGCCTCCCGCGCCAGCCATATGTTCCTGTCGCCGGATAAACAGGGACAGATGACCATCTATCAGACCAGCGGCAACCCGTACGGCCATATCATCATGCGCGGCGGTAAACAGCCGAATTATCATGCTGAAGATATCGCCGCCGCCTGCGATGCGCTGCGTGAATTTGATCTGCCGGAACAGCTGGTGGTTGATTTCAGCCACGGCAACTGCCAGAAGCAGCACCGTCGTCAGCTGGAGGTGTGTGCCGATATCTGCCAGCAGATTCGCGCCGGCTCCACTTCGATTGCCGGCATCATGGCCGAAAGCTTCCTGCAGGAAGGCACGCAGAAGGTGGTTGCCGGGCAGCCGCTGACGCGGGGCCAGTCCATTACCGATCCTTGCCTGAGCTGGGAAGACAGCGAACGTTTGCTGGCCGAACTGGCCGCGGCCACCGCAACCCGCCTGTAGTCCCTGCCCCCGCCACGTCGTGGTGGGGGAGATTCTTTCCGCGCAGTCTGGCGCAGCCTCCCCCCAAAAAACAGGGTTTTCGCAAATAACGCTTGCCGTGAAAATTAACATTATTGATAATGATTATCATTGTTTCTTTTATTTTTATTTGGTGCTATGACGCGTATGGATAACACTGCCACAGCAGAAAAAACAAAAGACAATGCCCCTTACCCCATCCCCACGGACCGTAAGATCAACAGCCGCACCTTACTCGGCGCTGAAGGCCGGGTGGTGATTGAGCATGGTGGCCAGCGCTATTTACTGCGCCAGACCCATGCGGGGAAACTGATTCTGACTAAATAGACCTTCTCCGCCCGCGAGCACAGAGAAAGTCCGGGGTAACATCAGCTGGAGCAACTCACTTCCAGACGCCTTCCCCAGTCGGGCGGACGATTGATATACTCATCGTCCCGATCTGCAAACGGCTGGCTTAATACCTCATGCAGACGCGCCAGTTCGCTCATATCCCCTTGCTCCGCCTGCTCAATGGCCCGCTGTGCCAGCCAGTTTCGTAACACCAGCGCCGGGTTGACGCTCTGCATCTGTTGCTGGCGTTGCGCATCGTCGATCGGCTCATCGCGCAGGCGCGCGCGATAGCCTGCAAACCAGCTATCGAAGGCCGCGCGATCGATGAACTCATCGCGCAGCGGCGATGCCGCGCTGTGTTGTTCACTCACGCTCAGCATCCGGAAAGTCCGGGTGTAATCGCTGCCTTCCCGTATCATCAGCGCGAACAGCCCATCCAGCAGGTCGTTATCACCTTTCTGCTGGGTGAACAGACCCAGCTTATCGCGCATCCGGCGGCCGTATACCGTCAGCAAAGCATGCTGGTAGTCATCCAGCGCGGCATTAAGCGCATCCACCGCAATAAACGGCGACAGCGACTGCGCGAGACGTTGTAAATTCCACAGGCCAACCGCCGGCTGGTTTTCAAAGCTGTAGCGGCCCTGATAATCGGAGTGGTTGCAGATAAAATCGGGTTTGAAGTCGTCCAGGAAGCCGTAGGGGCCGTAGTCCATCGTCAGCCCAAGAATCGACATGTTATCGGTATTCATCACCCCATGGGCGAAGCCAACCGTCTGCCAGCTGGCGATCAGCGTCGCCGTCCGCGTGACAACGTCACGGAACCATAGAACATATTTATCAGCGTCATCAACCAGCTCCGGCCAATGATGACGAATCACGTAGTCGGCCAGCTGCTGTACCTTTTCCGGCTCACGGCGATAATAAAAATGTTCGAAATGGCCAAAGCGCACGTGGCTTTCGGCCAGACGCATCAACATCGCGCCGCTTTCCAGCGTTTCGCGTTGCACGGGGGTATCGCTGGTGACCATGGCGAGCGCGCGCGTCGTCGGGATCCCCAGCGCATGCATGGCCTCCGAGGCCAGACTTTCGCGGATCGTGGAACGCAGCACCGCCCGCCCGTCGCCCATTCGCGAATAGGGCGTCAGTCCGGCGCCTTTAAGATGCCAGTCGAGACGACGGCCGTCCGACAGCTGCTGTTCAGCAAGCAAAATCCCCCGGCCATCGCCAAGCTGGCCGGCCCAGGCGCCAAACTGATGGCCGCTGTAGACCTGCGCCAGCGGCGACATGCCCGGCAGCAGCGTTTCGCCTCCCCACACGCCGGCGCCCTGCGCCGGATGAAACAGCGCCTCGGGAATGCCCAGGGTTTGCGCCAGCGGCGCATTGTGCCAGATAAGTCGGGCATTTTTCAGCGGAGTGGGCGCTAAAGGGGTATAGAAATCCGGCAGTTCATCACGCCAGTGGGTAGTAAAAGACAGGGTCATGGTTCCTCCTCTCTCCAGTGTAGTGCCTTCAACAAGGTATTAACACGGGAGAAACGCAGGGTTATCGACATAAAAAAAGGGAAGCCAGTGCTTCCCCTTCGCCACGACGTCCGTCGCTATATCCTGCGAGCCTGCCAGAACTTCTTATTCCAGTAGACGTTATCCAGGGAGGAACGCGTCACGCCCTGGCTGGTCGAAGCATGGATAAACTGATTGTCGGTATCGTAGATACCCACATGCAGACCGCTGTCGCCGGACCCGGTTTTGAAAAAGACCAGATCCCCCGGCAACAACTCACTTTTATCAATTTTAGTGCCAATCTCTGCCTGATCGCGAGTTTCACGCGGCAGCTGCAGGGCAAACTTATCGCGGAAGGTCATGAGGACAAATCCGGAACAATCGACCCCGCGCGGAGACATACCGCCATAGCGATACGGCGCGCCCCGCCAGTTGCGCAGCTGCTCGTTCAGGTTCGCGATAACGGTAATGGAATCTGCAAGCCGCGGATTCGGCGGCGGCGCCCGGTGGCTGCTGCAGCCAGCCAGAAATAGAGCCGTCAATAAAATGAACCACAAACGCATCTCAGACGATTCCTCTGTTCCTTATCAATTCGTCAGGATAATTTAGCTGGTTTATCAATGCACTGGCAAGGTTGCTTCGTGCTACTGTGACGCAACGAGCATAAAATGACCGGCAACCGCGATGCGCTGAAAAGGAATCGCATAGGCCGCGGTTAAGTTTTCTTCGGTTAACACTACCGATGTCTCACCGCAGGCAATGGCCTGCCCCCGGCAGATAAGCCAGGATTGATGGGCGTGTCGCAGGGTATGGTTAAGATCGTGACTGCTCATCACTACCGCCACGCCCGCCTCGCACAGTTCACCCAGAACGCGATCTAGCGCCGCCTGCTGCGCCACGTCCAGACTGTTCATCGGTTCATCCAGCACCAGCAATTGCCCCGCCGGATTCGCCAGCGGATGAACCTGCAGAATGACCGCCGCCAGGCGTACGCGCTGCCACTCGCCGCCAGAAATATGATTCACCTGGCGCCCGAGCTTATCGCTCAGGCCCAGCTTATCGGCAACGCTGGCGAGCAGTTCGCTTTGCCCGCCATTTTGCAGATGCAACGACAGATAGTGCCATACCGGCATGGCAAAAGGCGGCATCTGGTGCTGGCTCAGGTAGGCCCGGTGACGCGCCAGCTCCTGTGCCGACCACTGGCCCAGTTTACGTTCGTTAAGAATAACGTCTCCGGGCCCCGCAGTCAGACCGGCCATTCGCATCAGCAGCGTGCTTTTGCCTGCGCCGTTTGGCCCTACCAGATGGACCATTTCACCCGGACGCACCTGGGCGCTAAACGGCGCCAGACGCCCCGCTTCTTTGACATTCCGCAGCTGCATCAGAAACGGCATTATTTCGCTAACGCCCCTTTAATGGCGGCAACCAGCAGCGGATCGTCCGGGGTCATATCCGGCGAGAAGCGCTGGATAACCTGGCCATCTTTGCCCAGCAGGAATTTTTCGAAATTCCACAAAATGTCGCCGACGTTGGCCGGCGCACGGCCTTTGCTTGCCATACGCTCGTAGAAACCGCTGCCTTCTGGCGCCACGGCCTGCGGCGCGGCCTCAACCAGTTTCTGGTACAGCGGATGACGATGTTCACCGTTGACGTCTACCTTGCTGAACAGCGGGAAAGTGACGCCATAGGTCGTACTACAAAACGTCTTAATCTCCTCTTCGCTCCCAGGCTCCTGGCCCAGGAACTGGTTGCAAGGGAAGCCAAGCACGGTAAGCCCATCGTGCCCGAGATCTTTTTGCAATGTCTCCAGCTGCTCATACTGCGGCGTGAGACCACATTTTGAGGCCACGTTCACAATCAGCAGAACGCGACCCGCATAGTCCGCCAGCGTCGTTTTTTGACCATCAATCGTGGTGACTTCAGTATTCAGAATATCGTGTTGCATAGCCTTCCCTCCGTCCATAAAACGGGTTTCTGATTTAAGGTGATCCCTATCTACTGTAGCGGATTCACGGGCGCTCATTGTACGTCTAATCGGCGGCCAGGAATACCGCACCGTACGCGCCGCTAACATGAATTCCTCTCAATATGGTCAGCAGACAATTCAGTGTACAGTGTTAAATGGATGTAATAGCCTTTTGTTATGGACTAATTTGAGAGAGTTTTTATAGATGAAAAAGTTGTTAAGCTCAGTGTTAATCGCCACATCGGTAGTATTGTTATCGGCCTGCTCTCCTGACGATAACAACAAAGTTAAGGTGGCAATTAACACCGGACCGGATGAAGCCATCTGGAAAGTGGTTGAGCAGGTGGCGAAGGATAAATACAACCTCGACGTTGAGGTTATCTCTTTCAATGACTACGTACTGCCAAATGAAGCGTTAAATAATAAAGACGTCGATGCTAACGCCTTCCAGACGCTGCCCTATCTCGAGGCGCAGTCCAAAGAGCGCGGCTACAAATTTGCCATCGTTGGCAAAACGTTCGTCTTCCCGATTGCCGCTTATTCACGCAAAATTAAACATATCAACGAGCTGCCGGACGGCGCAACGGTATCTATCTCTAACGAAACCACGACCTTAGGCCGCAGCCTGCTCCTGCTGCAGGCGCAGGGCTTAATCAAACTGAAAGAGGGCGTGGGCTATCTGCCGACGTCGCTGGATATTATCGACAACCCGAAACATTTGAAAATTGTTGAAGTCGATACGCCGCAGCTGACCCGTACTCTCGACGATCCGAACGTCGCGCTGTCGATTATTAACACCAACTTCTCCGCGCAGGCAGGTCTTTCCGCGGCCCGCGATGGTTTATTTATGGAAGGACCGGACTCTCCGTATGTGAATGCCATCGTTTCACGTGAAGAGAATAAAGACAGTAAAAAGATTCAGCAGTTGAAAGAGGCCTTCCAGACCAAAGAAGTCGCCGATAAAGCCATGGAAGTATACAAAGGCGATGCGATCAAAGGCTGGTAAGCCCCAGCGTCCCGCCCCTGGCGCAGCGATCATGGCTGCGCCAGCCCACCGCTTATTGCGAATGCACGGATTTCAGCAGTAGCCAGATGAAGACCGGCGCGCCCAGCGTCGCGGTGACCACGCCGATCGGTAATTCCGCCGCCGACAGCGCCAGGCGGGCAATGATATCGGCGCCGAGCAGCGCACTGGCGCCGGCAAGCACGCAGGCCGGAAGCAGCACCCGATGATCGCTCAAGCCGCACAGGCGAAGAATATGCGGTATCACCAGCCCAATAAATCCAATTGCCCCAGCCAGCGCCACGCTCACGCCAACCAGCCAGCCTGTCGCCACCACCAGCAGCCTGCGCCATAGCCAGAGAGGCAGCCCCAGCTGACGAGCGGACACCTCTCCCAGCGCCAGGAGATTCAGCGGCTGTGATTGCAGACACGCCCAGATAAGTACCGGCAACAGCGCCAGCATCAGCCACAGCTGCTGCCAGTCCACGCCGCCAAACCCGCCCATCATCCAGTACATGAGTTGACGCAAGTCGAAAGAGGTGGAGAAATAGACCGCCCAGGTCATCAACGCGCTACAGATAATGCCGAGCGCGACGCCCGCCAGCAGCAGACGGCTGGTTGACAGATGCCGCCGGGCAAAACGCAGCAGAATAAAAGTAATCACCAGCGCACCGGCAATCGCGCACAGCCCCAGCGCCCATCCCGGCAGATAGCCTTTGCCCAGCAACACCGCAGCAATTAACCCCACGCCAGCGCCGTTAGAAACGCCCAGCAGCCCCGGTTCCGCCAGCGGGTTTTCGAATAATGCCTGCATGATCGCCCCGGAGAGTGCCAGCGCGGCGCCCACCAGCAGAACGGCCAACGTCCGCGGCAGACGAATCTGCCAGATAAACAGCTGCCCTTTGGCGCTGAACCACTCCTGCGGACCAATCCACTGGTCTCCGGCGCAGAGACTGACGGTCAACATGGCGAGGAGCAGCAGCAGGAGTGCAATAAGCCAGCGCCGGCTGCGGCGCTGTTGAGTTTGGACAAAGGTCAGCATAATTTCCGTCATGCCAGAAAGAGATGCCGTTGATTTTACGGTGGCGATAGAGGTGAGAAAAGCAAAACCTCCCGCAGGGGAAGAGATAACCTGATGATCCAATGGCCACAACGGCGGGACATCGGCCCCGCCGCGCTGAGCAGAAAGGTCTCTTACACCAGCACCTGAAACAGCAGAGCGAAGAGAATAATGTTAGCAATCACGATAGCCCAGCCGTTATAGAGCATGTACTTGAGATGGGTCGACTGCGCCAGCCCCATCTGCCCGAACATGTCCGAAGAGGGGAACGGGCCAAACCAGTCCACCTGCGATGAAGCCAGCAGAACCGCAGTGGTTCCCTGCGGCGGGACGCCGGCAGCCATCAACATCGGGCCAAAAATCTTGTGGGTAAAGGTCATCTGCGCCACCGCCGCGCCGGGAACATGGCCAATGATATTGAAGGCGAAAATACAAAAGCACAGCCAGGCCGGGGAGATCCCTTCCAACAGCGGCTGGGTGTAGTCCAGCAGCCCCTGATAGGCATGGAGCCCATCCATCAGTTCAAGAATCGGGTTATAGAGCCAGTAGAGGATAAACATCCACACCAGACGGCCGCAGCCGTGATACAGCGCCTGCAAAATCTGCGTGGGCCGTAGGCCGCCGACCAGTCCGGTGATCAACGCCACCAGCAGCATCACAATAATCGCGAAGCTAAAGCCGGCTTTTATCACTACCCCAACCACCGCCATCACGATAATCGTTGCCGCAAACGCCAGCGCGCTGAGCTTTTTGCGCCTTGAAACGGCGGCACTGGCTTGCTCCTGCGTTTTTTCAGACAGGTCGACCTCATACCGCAGCTTCCCTTCGGTCATCTTCTGAATGCGCCCCGCCATCACCCAGCCGGCCAGCAAAGTCACCGCACTCATTGGCAACCCGACATACAGCAAATAGTCCGGATAGCTGAGGCCGCCGAGCTTGAGAATCGTCACGGTACTCGGCGTAAACGGCCCGGTAAAAAGCCCGATGGAGCCGGCGGTCATCATCAGCGCGGCCACCGTCGGCGGCGTCAGTCTGACCGCCGCGGCAACCGGAATAATTACCGCCACGATGATCGCATTTCCCCCGGCCATGGTCCCCAGGGCGCCGCAGATGAGAATCGACGAAATGACAATACCCAGTTTAACCCGGGTCTGACTCGACAGCCCGATACGATGAACCACAAATTTCACCAGCTCCACCGCGGCGCCGGTACGAGTCGCCACTTCTCCGACACCGGCACCGAGCATAATGATTAACCCGACTGTGGCAATAAAAGAGCCGGTCGATTTTGCCAGCATTGTTCCCATTTCAGGCAAGCTGGTCGAGGTCATAATCATCGCAATAATAATGGATGAGATCACCGCCAGCACAATATCTACCCCGACGAGCGAGAGGATGGCGAGGGCGACAAGCGGTGTAAAACTCAGCAAGCCGAGTTCGTCTGCGGGGTGTCCATGGCACCAAAATGCCGTCGCTAAAAACAGCCCTAATAACAGGCCAATAATAATATTTTTTCTGGTGATATTCTGTCTGGCTACCGGGTTGCCAGAGAGCGTTGAGTCACTCATATAACTCCTTGATGCCAATAAAACCGGCCGCTATTGGGACGCGGTGTATTCGGGCCTGCTCAGAAAATATCCCCCTCGTTATAATGTGTTGGCTTGGTTGCCTGAGGGTGTATGTAGGGACAACAGGTATTGTTCTGAGAATCGGATTATCCGCCGGAAGGCGGCGCAGTCAGCGCGATAAGTAAACAGCTCGCTGATTGCGGATTAAATTTATGTTAACTTAATGTTATTGGAAAATGACTTTTTATCTGGCCTCTATAACCCTGAGTTAACTCCTCATGAAACTGCGTCACCTGGAAATCTTCCACGCCGTGATGACTTGCGGCACGCTTTCCCGAGCAGCGGAATCGCTCAATATCTCTCAACCCGCCGCCAGCAAAGCGCTAAAAAACGCCGAGCAGAAGCTCGGTTTTAAACTTTTTCAGCGGGTACGCGGTAAACTGCTGCCCAGTAGCGAAGCGCTGATGCTGTTTGAAAAAGCTCAGAATATTTATCAGGATCTGGATAACCTCCGCCTGCTCGCCGATAACCTGGCCCGCGACCCCCGGGCCAAAATGAGCCTCGGTTGTCTGCCGAGCCTTGGGTTGAGTCTGGTCCCGGAACTGGTCACCGATTTCTATCAACAAAATGCCAATCTGGTGATGACACTCACCACCGAACACACTGAGACATTGGTCAAAAAACTGGATCTGCGCGAGATCGATCTGGCCCTGACGCTACAGCCCGTCCAGCAAGGGGAGATCACCAGCACCGCTATCGCTGAGGTCCCGCTGGTATACATTGACCGCGACTATCGCCAGGGAGAAGTGGCGATTGAGGAGATTGACCAGCAGCGGTGGATCTCGCCAGGACCACACTCCCTCTCCGCGGCCATTGCGACCCGCCGCGATTTTTCGACCACCCGTCTGAACGTGCAGACCTACTACATGGCCACCGAATTTGTGAAACGCGGCATGGGATGCAGCATTACCGATATTTTTTCCGCCCGGCATAACCTGGCGCCGGCGATGATTCATCCGATCGCGCCGCCGATGATGATCACCCTGTGTTTACTGCGTCGGGCAGACGTTTCACTCAGCCCGATCAGCCAGAAGTTTGTCGATTTTCTCTGTACCCGGCTCCGCCAGCAGCTGCAGGAGATTAACCTGGAGTTATACCCTGAAAATAAAAAGTCAATTGCGCCGCAGAGGCAAATGCTTTGACATAAAGCCCATGCATTTATCAGCGGTGGGTTTATCAGGTTATGAAAAAGCGCATTGTCATTATCGGCGGCGGTGTTATCGGGCTGGCAACAGCTTATGAGTTAATCAAGAGCGGTCATCAGGTCCAGTTGCTGGAACGTCAGGCGAAGCCAGGTCTGGCAACCAGCTTTGCCAACGGCGGGCAGCTTAGCTACCGGTATGTGGCCCCCCTGGCCGATCGTGGCGTTCCCCTGCAGGGGATGAAATGGATGGGTAAAGCCGACTCGCCTCTTAATATGCGTTTGAAAATGTCGGCGGATCAATGGCGCTGGCTGCTGCAGTTTCTCCGCGCCTGTAATAGCCAGACGAATAAGCTCAACGGCGATCATATATTGCGCTTGTCGCTGCTCAGCCGTCAGGTGATGCAGGAGTGGCTGACGGCGGATAATCTGCACGACTTTCACTGGCGGCGTTCCGGGAAATTGATCGTTCATCGCCGGACATATGATTTTAATAAAGCCGCCAAAGGTATCAGCCCGCAATATCAGCAAGCGTTGAATGCCGACGAGTGTATTCAACTTGAACCGGCGCTGAAATATATTCACCCTTCGCTGCAGGGCGGTATTTATTCGCCCGGCGATGAGACCGCCGACTGTCAAAAATTCTGCCAGGCGCTGCTGGAGAAGCTGCATGCCAGCGCCAGCTTTACTCTGACCAGCGATTGTGAGGTGCTGCGCCTGAATAAAAAAGGCGCCCGCATTGATTCTGTCGATACCCGTCAGGGAACGATGGTCGGCGATGAGTACATCGTGGCGGCAGGAAACGGCAGCGGTCCCCTGCTGGCCGGTACCGGTATTCGCGTGCCGCTGTGCGCTCTGAAAGGCTACAGCCTGACGCTCCCCTACCCCACAAAGCCCGGGATTGCGCCTGATATCAGCGTAACGGATTATGGCCATAAAGTGGTCTACGCCCGGCTGGGCGATCGGCTGCGCATTGCCGCCATGGTCGATATTGGCTACGACGGCGATGAACTGCGCCCCGAGCGTATCCAGGCGCTAAAAAAGATCGTCACCCGCAGCTTCCCTGAGTTGCAGGGCGTTGAGGATGCAGAGGCCTGGTGCGGTATGCGCCCTTCAACCCCCGCGGGTCCCCCTCTGCTTGGTCGTGCCGGGTATCAGAACCTGTGGATGAACCTCGGTCAGGGTAGCCTCGGCTTTACTCTGGCCGCCGGCAGCGCGGTGGTGCTCAGCGCGCTACTCAACGGCGCAAGTCCCGCCATTTCTTTAGAAGGTCTGACATGGGAACACTCAGCATGAAAATAGAACGTCATCATTCGCAGCCCCGTCTTTCCGCCAGCGTCGGGTACGGCGATCTGATCTTTTTATCAGGGCAAACCCCGGCAAGCAGCGATGACGATATCCGCCAGCAAACCCGGGAGGTTTTAGCAAAAATTGACGCACTGCTGGCCGAAGCCGGCAGTGATAATCGTCATATTCTGTCTGCTCAGGTGTGGCTGAAGACGATGGCACGTGATTTTGCCGGGTTTAACGAGGTCTGGGTCGCCTGGATGCCGGAAGGTCACAGCCCGGCACGCGCGGCCGTCCAGGCGGAAATGGCACGCCCTGATATCCTCGTCGAGGTGATGGTTACTGCCGTAAGAAGTTGATTTACGCCACAAAAGAAAAAGGCCGCATCAGCGGCCTTTTTAGTTAGTTCAGATTATTTGTCTCTGGGCGAAGCGTTTTCGACACGGCTTTTAAGTTTCTGACCGGGTCTGAAGGTCACCACACGCCGGGCTGTAATGGGAATATCTTCCCCCGTTTTCGGGTTACGACCCGGGCGTTGGTTTTTATCCCGCAAATCGAAGTTGCCGAACCCGGAGAGTTTTACCTGTTCTCCGTTTTCCAGAGCACGACGCACCTCTTCGAAAAACAACTCTACCAGCTCTTTGGCATCCCGCTTGCTAAGCCCAAGCTTATCAAACAGATATTCTGACATTTCAGCTTTTGTAAGCGCCATAGGTTCAATCCCTCAATGATGCCTGGAATCGCTCTTTTAATGCCTCTACACATCTGGCAACGGTAGCGGCAATCTCCTCTTCTTCGAGTGTACGGCTGGTATCCTGCAGGATGAGGCTAATCGCAAGGCTCTTACTGCCTTCCGCCACCCCTTTACCACGGTACACGTCAAATAAGTTTACGCCAACTACCTGATTTACGCCAACTTTCTTACACTCTGTCAAAACATCGGCTGCAGGTACGTTTTCCGCGACGACAACGGCGATATCACGACGGTTCGCCGGGAAACGAGAAATCTCGCGCGCCTGAGGCACCACGCGGTCTGCAAGCTTGTTCCACTCCAGCTCGAACGCTAAAGTCCGGCCGTTCAGATCCAGTTTACGTTCCAGTTCAGGATGAACAACCCCAATGAAACCAATACGTTCACCTTTCAGATAAATCGCGGCTGACTGCCCCGGATGCAGTGCGCTGTTCGCTTCTGCGCGGAATTCGATATCCGCTAATTTGCCGGTCAGGTCGAGAATGGACTCCAGATCGCCTTTCAGATCGTAGAAATCAACGGTCTCTTTTGCCAGATTCCAGTGCTCTTCGTAGCGGTTGCCGCAAATCACACCGGCCAGCATCACGTCCTGACGAATGCCCAGCGGAGCCTGGGTATCCGGAACAAAGCGCAAACCGCTTTCAAAAATGCGGACGCGGCTTTGCTGACGGTTCTGGTTGTACACCACCGTACCCAGCAGACCGGTCAGCAGCGACAGACGCATCGCCGACATTTCGCTGGAGATAGGGCTCGGCAGAATCAGGGCTTCTTCACCCGGGTGAATCAGCTGCTGCACTTTCGGGTCAACAAAGCTGTAGGTGATGACTTCCTGGTAGCCCTTGTCGTTAAGCAGCGTTTTTACACGTTTCAGCGACAGATTAGCTTCGCGGTGGGTGCCCATAATCAGCCCCGCCTGCACCGGCCGATCCGGAATATTGTTATACCCGTAAACGCGGGCCACCTCTTCGACCAGGTCCTCTTCGATGGCAATATCGAAGCGCCAGCTCGGTGCAACGGCCTGCCACTCACCGTCGCCGACGGTCACCTCACAGCCCAGGCGAGTCAGAATATCGCTCACCTGCGCATCATCAATATGATGGCCAATCAGACGATCCAGTTTGCTACGACGCAGGGTAATGGTCGCCGCCTTCGGCAACGCAGCTTCGTTGGTCGCATCGATAACCGGGCCCGCTTCGCCGCCGCAGATATCGATCAGCAGGCGGGTTGCACGTTCCATCGCTTTATACTGCAGCGCTGAATCCACGCCGCGCTCATAGCGATGAGACGCATCGGTGTGCAGACCGTGGCGACGCGCGCGGCCAGTGATCGACAGTGGGCTGAAGAACGCGCATTCCAGCAGCACGTTCTGCGTTTCGTCATTGACGCCAGAGTGTTCACCGCCAAAGATGCCGCCCATAGCCAGCGCTTTGTGATGGTCGGCAATAACCAGGGTATCGGTATCCAGTTTGGCTTCGGTCCCGTCCAGCAGAACCAGTTTCTCACCCTCTTTCGCCATTCGGACCACGATCCCACCGTCAATACGGTCGCAATCGAACGCATGCATCGGTTGACCCAGCTCGAGCAGCACGTAGTTGGTGACGTCAACGACCGCATCGATGGAGCGAATCCCGCAGCGACGCAGCTTCTCTTTCATCCACAGCGGCGTTGGCGCTTTAACATTGATACCCTTCACCACGCGGCCCAGGTAGCGAGGACAGGCCTCCGGCGCTTCAACGGTGACAGGCAGAGTATCGGTAATGGTGGCGGCAACGGGGGTAATCTCCGGTGCGTTCAGCGGTTCTTTATTCAGAACGGCCACGTCGCGGGCGACGCCGATGATACCTAAGCAGTCCGCACGGTTCGGCGTGACGCTGATTTCGATCGTGTTATCGTCCAGCTGCAGATATTCACGGATATCGGTGCCAATCGGCGCATCCGCCGGCAGTTCGATAATTCCGCTATGATCGTCGGATACGCCCAGCTCAGAAAACGAGCACAGCATCCCTTCGGAAGGTTCACCGCGCAGCTTCGCGGCCTTAATTTTGAAGTCGCCCGGCAGCACGGCGCCGATGGTTGCTACGGCAACCTTTAGCCCCTGACGGCAGTTTGGCGCCCCGCAGACGATGTCCAGCAGACGTTCGCCGCCGACGTTAACTTTCGTGACGCGCAGTTTGTCGGCATTCGGGTGCTGACCGCACTCAACCACTTCACCGACAACAACGCCGTTGAAGCTACCGGCTACCGGCTCAACGCCGTCCACTTCGAGGCCCGCCATGGTGATCTGGTTAGCCAGCGCTTCGCTGTCGATCGCCGGGTTAACCCACTCGCGTAACCACAGTTCACTGAATTTCATTATTCTGTCCTGCCCTTATTTAAACTGTTTGAGGAAACGCAAATCGTTTTCGAAGAACGCGCGTAAATCGGTCACGCCGTAGCGCAGCATCGTCAGACGCTCCATCCCCATGCCGAAGGCGAAGCCGGAATAGATTTCCGGATCGATGCCAACGTTGCGCAGAACGTTCGGATGCACCATGCCGCAGCCGAGGACCTCCAGCCACTTGCCGTTTTTACCCATAACGTCAACTTCCGCGGAAGGTTCGGTAAACGGGAAGTAGGACGGACGGAAACGAATCTGCAGGTCTTCCTCGAAGAAGTTATTCAGGAAGTCGTGCAGCGTCCCTTTCAGGTTGGTGAAGTTGATATTGGTATCAACAATCAGACCTTCCATCTGGTGGAACATCGGCGTATGGGTCTGGTCGTAGTCGTTACGGTAAACGCGGCCCGGCGCAATAATGCGGATCGGCGGCTGCTGGTTTTCCATAGTACGAATTTGCACGCCGGAGGTTTGGGTACGCAGCAGACGCGTCGCATCAAACCAGAAGGTATCGTGATCGGCACGGGCCGGGTGGTGGCCCGGAATGTTCAGCGCATCAAAGTTGTGGTAGTCATCTTCGATTTCCGGACCGGTCGCGACGGTGAAGCCAAGCTCACCGAAGAAGTGCTCGATACGGTCGATGGTGCGCGTCACCGGATGCAGCCCGCCGTTCTCGATCCGACGACCGGGCAGAGAGACATCGATAGTCTCTGCGGCCAGACGCGCATTCAGCGCTGCGCCTTCCAGATCCGCTTTACGCGCGTTAAGCGCCTGCTGAACCTGCTCTTTCGCTTCGTTGATGACCGCACCAGCCGCCGGACGCTCTTCTGGCGGCAGTTCACGCAGGGTTGTCATCTGAAGGGTCAGATGCCCTTTCTTCCCCAGGTATTCCACGCGGACGTTGTCCAGCGCGGCAACATCTGATGCCTCATTAATGGCTGCCTTCGCACTGGCAACCAGCTCTGCGAGATGTGACATGGTTTTCCTCATTATGTCGGTGCAGACACCGGTTATGATCATTATTTTATTCTGACTATTTCGAGTCACAGGCGGCGTCGGGCCGCATGGCACTTAGCACAGAAAAATCGCTGTCGCCGGATGCGCACTCAGCCCGCGCACCTGCAGCTTGAAATAGAATGAACACGTTCATATACGAAAAAAGCCTCCACAGTGGGAGGCTTTCTGGCGCTGTTTTCCGTTTCTTCTTTCACGCGCTAGCCTCCTGAGTTCAGGTGCTAAAGTAAAAAAAGAAGCGGAAAATAGCAGCATTCATGCTTGCATTACCTTGTCTGGTACGAAACGTAAGACCTGTATTGAAAAGCTTACGGCAATAAAAGTCAATGTATTGATGGTGTTGAAACGAAAAGAGGGAGACAAGCTCCCTCTTTCAACTGGCTTATGCCAGAGCTGCTTTCGCTTTTTCGACCAGCGCGGTGAACGCTAATTTGTCGAATACGGCGATGTCAGCCAGGATCTTACGGTCGATTTCAACAGAGGCTTTTTTCAGGCCGTTGATGAATTTGCTGTAAGAAATACCGTTCTGACGTGCTGCTGCGTTGATACGCGCAATCCACAGTTGACGGAACTGACGCTTTTTCTGACGACGGTCACGATAAGCGTACTGACCAGCTTTGATAACAGCCTGGAAGGCAACGCGGTATACGCGAGAACGCGCACCGTAGTAGCCTTTAGCTTGTTTCAAAATTTTCTTGTGACGTGCACGGGCAACTACACCACGTTTTACGCGAGCCATATGTGCTCTCCTGTATCTATTCTAATTAAAAAGTTTAAAAGGGTTAACGACTTATGCGTACGGCAGGCACGCGATTACCAGGCCCAGATCGCCTTTGGAAACCATGGCTTTCGGACGCAGGTGACGTTTACGCTTGGTAGCTTTTTTAGTCAGAATGTGACGCAGGTTAGCGTGCTTGTGCTTAAAACCACCTTTACCGGTTTTTTTGAAGCGCTTAGCAGCACCGCGTACGGTCTTAATTTTTGGCATTTTAATAACTTCCACTTCGCATTGTTAATAAACGAAACATAGGCGAACAACGCCTGCGAAGCCTGAGGGCTCCACAGGAGTTGCTACTTGAAGGCCTTACTGTTTCTTCTTAGGAGCGAGCACCATGATCATCTGGCGGCCTTCGATCTTCGATGGGAAGGATTCGACCACTGCCAGTTCACTCAGATCGTCACGGACGCGGTTAAGCACTTCCATACCGATCTGCTGGTGAGCCATCTCACGACCGCGGAAACGCAGCGTGATCTTAGCTTTATCACCCTCTTCCAGAAAGCGAACCAGGCTGCGGAGTTTTACCTGGTAGTCGCCATCATCGGTGCCAGGACGGAATTTGATTTCCTTAACCTGGATAACTTTTTGCTTTTTCTTCTGTTCCTTAGAAGACTTGCTCTTTTCATAGAGGAATTTGCCGTAATCCATAATACGACAAACCGGCGGCTCGGCGTTAGGGCTGATTTCGACTAAGTCTACTCCGGCTTCTTCAGCTTTTTCCAGAGCTTCTCTCAGACTCACAATACCAAGCTGCTCGCCTTCCAGACCTGTTAAGCGAACTTCTTGCGCGCGAATTTCGCCATTAATACGATTCGGACGCGCCGTTTGAACTCGTTTTCCGCCTTTAATACCTTATTCCTCCAGTTGTTGAAGACTGCGGCTGCGAATCTCTTGTTGCAGCTTTTCGATCACTTCATTTACGTCCATGCTGCCGAGGTCTTTACCACGACGGGTACGCACGGCCACTTTGCCGGCTTCGACTTCTTTGTCGCCACAGACCAACATATACGGGACACGACGTAAAGTGTGCTCGCGGATTTTAAAGCCAATCTTCTCATTTCTCAAGTCCGCTTTTACCCGAATGCCCGCATTTTGTAGTTTACGAGTCAATTCGTTAACGTATTCAGACTGAGAATCGGTAATATTCATCACCACGACCTGCACCGGCGCAAGCCAGGTTGGGAAGAAGCCGGCAAACTCTTCGGTCAGGATGCCAATGAAGCGCTCCATAGACCCCAGAATTGCGCGGTGAATCATTACCGGTACCTGACGCTCGTTATTTTCGCCCACATAAGAAGCGCTTAAACGCTGCGGCAGAGAGAAGTCCAGCTGTACTGTTCCGCACTGCCATGCACGATCGAGGCAGTCATACAGAGTAAATTCAATTTTCGGACCGTAGAACGCGCCTTCACCCAGTTGATATTCAAACGGGATATTGTTTTCTTCCAGCGCGACCGCCAGATCCGCCTCAGCACGATCCCAGGTCTCGTCGCTTCCGATACGTTTTTCCGGACGAGTTGAGAGTTTGACGACGATTTTCTCGAAGCCAAAGGTGCTGTACATATCGTAGACCATACGAATACAGGCGTTCACTTCCTCACGGACCTGCTCTTCTGTACAGAAGATGTGCGCATCATCCTGAGTAAAGCCACGTACGCGCATCAGACCATGCAGCGCGCCCGAAGGCTCGTTACGATGGCAGCTACCGAACTCCGCCATACGCAGCGGCAGATCGCGGTACGATTTCAGACCCTGATTAAAGATCTGCACGTGACCCGGACAGTTCATCGGCTTGATGCAGTATTCACGGTTCTCAGAAGAGGTGGTGAACATCGCATCTTTGTAGTTGTCCCAGTGCCCGGTTTTTTCCCACAGCACGCGGTCCATCATGAACGGACCTTTTACTTCCTGGTACTGGTACTCTTTCAGCTTGGAGCGAACGAACACTTCCAGCTCGCGGAAGATTGTCCAGCCGTCGTTATGCCAGAAGACCATACCCGGCGCCTCTTCCTGCATATGATACAGGTCGAGCTGCTTGCCAATCTTGCGGTGGTCACGCTTGGACGCTTCTTCCAGACGCAGCAGATGCGCGTTAAGCGCTTTTTTATCTGCCCATGCGGTACCGTAAATACGCTGCAACATCTTGTTGTTGCTGTCGCCGCGCCAGTACGCGCCTGCGGTTTTCATCAGTTTAAAGTGATGACAAAAACGCATATTCGGCACGTGCGGTCCACGGCACATGTCGACGTACTCTTCATGATGATACAAGCCAGGCTTGTCATCATGGGCGATATTTTCATCAAGAATGGAAACTTTATAAGTCTCGCCACGCTTCACAAAGGTTTCACGCGCTTCGTGCCAGCTGACTTTCTTCTTGATGACGTCATAATTCTTCTCGGCGAGCTCATGCATACGTTTTTCGAGCGCGTCGATATCTTCCTGGGTCAGCGTATGATCGAGGTCGACGTCATAATAGAAGCCGTTATCGATAACCGGGCCGATAGCCATCTTGGTGTTTGGCCACAGCTGCTTAATCGCATGACCGAGCAGATGCGCGCAGGAGTGACGAATGATTTCCAGGCCGTCTTCATCTTTTGCAGTAATGATGGAGAGGGTTGCATCGTTTTCGATGAGGTCGCTGGCATCGACCAGCTCACCATTCACTCGTCCCGCGATCGTGGCTTTCGCCAGGCCTGGACCGATATCCAGAGCAACATCCAGCGGGCTAACGGCGTGGTCAAAATGGCGTTGGCTGCCATCAGGAAGCGTAATTACAGGCATTTTATGTCCTTATTTGCAGTGGTGCCCCACACGAAAGAGCACATACAAAACAATATAATAATAATTATCAACAAGTTATAGCTCAGTTCCCGCTTCACTCTGCGAAATATGAGGACGATCGTTTACCGAGTCGTTCCCACCTGCAGCCGCCTGCTGATAACACCGACCCTTAGTTTACACATCATTAGTGCGTGTTAAAAGTCAGAACAAGATAAATGGTGGCGGTTATGGATAAAACAAGGGGGACAGAATCATATGCTGGATATTCAGCCACAGGAACAACGTGGCGGGACGGCGGACGAAAAAAGAAAAATAGCTCGTGCCACAATAGGTAATGGCAAGAAATAGCAAAGTGGAAGAATCAGTGTTGACCACCATTCAGGAAATAAACCGGTACATCTCTACCCGGCTTTATATTCCCTGAAACGTCATCATATTATCTACAGATGAAAATCAGGACCACTCGCCGGCAACAAGAGTATGGACATTAAATGCATCATCCATAGAGTGACCGGTTGATTGTGAACCGGGAGCAATATTCGATCCGGCTTCAACATCGGTCGCTTTCGCAATACCAACCTGCGTATGGTCGGTGTTGCCTGGCTGCGGGACCGGGTTCGCGGCGAATGCGCCAAAAGACAGGGTGCACAGCATCACAGCCGCAGTTGCGATTTTGCTATTTTTCATGATGGTGATTCTCTTATTTACTGAAGGTTGTCCGGCAAAGATCTCATCTTCGTCGATAGTCAACAGTATAGATCCCGATCACACTTTTGTCCGACTAAATATTTAGCTATTTGTGTCAAATTATCTACAGAGTTGTCAGGAAAAAATGAATTATGAGGAAATTGTGGAGTTATTTTCTTTTTATAAAAAATAAAACGAATGACCAAAAATAATAATGCCGATGGTTGCTAATTTTAAAACAATCAGGCCGGTTTCCCGGCCTGAAATACATTACATCTTATAACCCAGAGACAGCGTCGTGCGGCGATCGGTATGATTCGGCGCCGATGACGGCGGCTCGGAGTTCCAGGTCAGGTTGTAGGCAACCCGCAGTGCAAAATGCGCATTGATGGCGACATTCAACGCACTTTCCGAGTTCAGCGTAGTGTCCTGGGCACCGAACACCGACACCCCCTGGGTGAACTTGGTGTTATCGGTCATCTGCCAGGCCCAGGTACCGGAAGCATAGCCCAGCGGCTGAGTATCATTATCGCCATCGGTATACTCGTCATAGCGCACGCCCGGACCAAATTCAAAGCGCAGGCTGTGAACCGGACCGTTCAGGATCTGACGACCATAACCCGCGGTTAAAACGTCGCGTTGTTGATAGCCATTATAGCGATCGGTCAACCAGCTGGCCTGGCCAAACACGTAGTTGCTGTCGGTCAGGTTGTAGCGACTACGGCCACCAACCGCGTATTTTTCGGAGGAGCGCTGATCGTTGGATGACGTGTTGCTGGCATTACCCCACAGCGACCATGCCGTCGTATCGCCGTACCAGGTCAACGTAGAATCCGCGGTCATTGAAGAACTTTTCGTATTTCCGGACTGCGCCAGATAACCGGCGTTAACCGCACCTTCGAAAGGTTTTTTGGCAGTGGAAGGGTCATCCATAACAGTAAAAACGGAATCATCGGCCAATGCGTGCGCAGACGCAAAGAGCCCCCCCGCCAGCAATGCCGCTGCGGGTACTGTCTTCAAAAGCTTCATTTAATTTAGAGTCCGTACAACAAAAAGAGAGACCCAGCTGGTCCCGGAAACTTTCGCAAGGATCGCTATACGCGTCATCCTTCAGGCTACTTCTTTGTTGGCGTCACTAAGACATCCCCCACACAGCATGAACTGTGCTTTCGTGGGATGGCTTCCCTCGCCGCCTCGACGCATCTTGAATGATTTTTGTATCTTGCAGGTCCAATGAAAGGCAAAGAATTATAAAAAAGCACGATTAACATAGCAATCAATTACTATTTCATTTTTTGAATAAGACAGCTCTTAGAACAATCTTTATTTCATAAAGATAAAAATAAAAAGCGCTTTACAAATCGCGACCGGCAATGGCTTCCCCTTCCCGCTAAGAAGTGCCATGCTTAAAAACAGAACAGCTTAACCCGTATCATGGAGGAAATTAGATGACCAAAATCTATACGCTAACGCTGGCTCCCTCACTCGATAGCGCAACGCTGACCCCGCAAATGTACCCCGAAGGAAAACTCCGCTGCAGCGCACCGATTTTCGAACCCGGCGGCGGCGGTATCAACGTCGCACGTGCCATCACCTTTCTCGGTGGTGAAGCAACGGCCATTTACCCGGCCGGTGGCGCCACCGGCGAACATCTTACGGCGCTGCTCACCGCAGAACAGGTCCCGGTTGAGCCTGTCGAGGCGCAAGACTGGACGCGACAAAATCTGCATGTCCACGTAGGCGCCAGCGGCGAACAATATCGCTTCGTGATGCCTGGTGCCGCCTTAACGGAAGAGGAGTTCCGTCGCCTCGAAGAAAAGGTTCTGGCGATCGAGACCGGCTCACTGCTGGTCGTAAGCGGCAGCCTGCCGCCTGGCATCGGCGTTGACAACCTGACTCAGTTAGTCAAAAGCGCACAGCGTCACGGACTTCGCTGCATCATTGATAGTTCGGGCGAGGCGCTGGCCGCCGCTCTTGATGTCGGGAATATTGAGCTCGTCAAACCTAACCAAAAAGAGCTGAGTGCTCTGGTGGGGCGCGATCTGAGCCAGCCGGATGACGTTCGACGCGCGGCGGAGGAGCTGATTCGTTCGGGTAAGGTCCGCCGGGTTGTGGTCTCACTCGGCCCGCAGGGTGCGCTGGGCGTTGATGCCAGCGGCAGTGTACAGGTCGTGCCGCCGCCGATGAAAAGCCAAAGTACCGTTGGCGCCGGCGACAGCATGGTCGGCGCAATGACCCTGCGCCTGGCGGAAGATGCCAGTCTGGAGGATATGGTCCGCTTCGGCGTCGCCGCCGGTAGCGCCGCCACCATTAACCAGGGTACCCGTCTGTGCTCGTTGGAAAACACGCACAAAATCTACACTTACCTGTGTGGTCGCTAGTTCTCCTTCCCTCTGCTGGCGCAGAGGGAGTCGCCAAATCATCATCATGGTCTATGCTGAAAATTCCATGGATTACAACAGGGTGAAAAATGAGCACAGAAATTGTTACCCGCGTCGTCACGGTTAACTTTCAGGAAGAGACGCTGACCGAAATTAACGAGCTAAGTAATCATCTCACCCGCGCAGGATTTACTCTTGTGCTGAATGATGAAAACGGCAAGGTCCATGAACTGGGTACGAATACCTTTGGCCTGATTTCCGCGCAAAGCGCCGACGAGGTCAAAGCGCTTAGCGCCGGATTGGCGGAAACGGCGCTGGGTCGCCCCGTCGACGTTACCGTCACCACATTTGCTGAGTGGTTGAAAGCTCAATAAGTGCGATTCGTGCAACGGAGCGCGCCAGTTGTGCGTCAGTTCGAATTTTACACCGGGGTTATGGGCTAACCTTATGAAATGGTGGAAAACAAGGGGAGAGACAGCATGTGGCAAGCTATCAGCACGTTGTTAAGCGACTGGCATTCCGAAGCAGCTGAAATCGAACTCCGCAACGAACTGCCCGGCGGTGAAATTCATGCGGCCTGGCATTTACGTTTCGGCGGTCGGGACTACTTTGTTAAATGTGATGAGCGTGAACTTCTGCCTATCTTTACCGCTGAAGCAGACCAGCTTGAGCTGCTGTCACGGAGTAAAACCGTTAGCGTTCCGCAGGTTTATGCGGTTGGCAGCGATCGCGACTACAGTTTCCTGGTAATGGAATATCTGCCCCCTCGCCCGCTGGACGCGCACAACGCCTTCTTACTCGGTCAGCATATTGCACATCTGCATCAGTGGAGCGATCAGCCGCAGTTTGGTCTGGATTTTGATAACGACCTTTCCACCACGCCGCAGCCCAACGCCTGGCAGCGCCGCTGGTCGACTTTCTTTGCCGAACAGCGTATCGGCTGGCAGCTGGAGCTGGCTGCCGAAAAAGGGCTCAGCTTCGGCGATATCGACAGCATCGTCGATAATGTGCAGCAGCGCCTGAGCAATCACCAGCCTCAACCGTCATTGCTGCATGGTGATTTGTGGTCGGGGAACTGCGCGCTAGGCCCGAACGGCCCCTATATCTTCGATCCCGCCTGTTACTGGGGAGACCGAGAGTGCGACCTGGCGATGCTGCCGCTGCACCCTGAACAGCCGCCGCAGATCTACGATGGCTACCAGTCGATATCGCCGCTGCCCTCTGGTTTCCTTGATCGTCAGCCGGTTTATCAGCTCTACACGTTGTTAAACCGGGCGATCTTGTTCGGCGGGCAGCATCTGGTGACGGCGCAGAAAGCGCTGGATGCGGTCTTAATGGAAAAGGCCCCATAAGGGGCCTGATGACAACACGGTTAGCTAATCTCTACGCCTTTCAGACGGAATTTGATCGTCATGGTGACGCCAGTTCCCGGCTTGCCCGCTTCGTAGCGCCATTTGCGCAGCGCATTTTTCACATCGCGTTCAAACATATTGGCGGGCTGCGCGGAGAGAATCTCGACGTTATCCACTCGCCCATCCGGCGTGACATCAAACTTGACGCGTACAGAACCTTCGATACGCAGCGCCTGGGCACGTGTCGGATACGCCGGCTGGTTGCGGCTTATCGCCCGCGGGCCGCTCGGCGCGGTCAGGGTCGGTTTTGCCGTTGCCGGTGCGGAGTTCGGCTGCGTACGTGCTGGCGCCGTATTGGTCGTTTCGAACGGTGAAGCCACGCGCGTTTCCGCCGGTTTCACATCCCGCTTCGGTTGCTCAACCTTCTTCTCCGGCTTCGGTTTAGGCTTAGGCTTAGGCTTCGGTTTGGGTTCGGGCTTGTGAATCACCACCGGCGCTTCTTTTGGTGGCTCCGGCTCCGGCACCACTTCCGGTTCAGGCTCCGGTTCAACAACGGGTTCCACTACCGGCTGTGCCGCCTGAGGCGGTTCGAGATCTGCCGGCGCAACCATCGTAATTTCGATCGGTTGCGAGGGAGAGGGCCGTTCAATAACCTGATGTACCGAGGTATAAAGCAACCCCGCCACAACGGCACCGTGGATAGCCACGGACAGCAGCGTCGGCCACGGGAAGCGGCGAGGTAAATCAAGGGTCATTGCGCTCATAGTCGTTTCTGTTGAAAAATGATGCCCCGATTTTAAATGCAAATAGCAATCATATTCAATAAGCCTTGTTATCTTGCATCAAAATTTGCCCCGTTTTGTGGGAAAAAACGTCTGAAGCATGGCATTTTAAGTCGGTACGCATCTTTACATTGCAGTCAACGGCGGATTCACTTAACGTGATTCGCCTGTTTATTGATAAGGAGCCTTGCCGTGCTTTACGTTATCTACGCTGAAGACATTGCCGATTCTCTGGAAAAGCGCTTGTCGGTACGTCCCGCCCACCTGGCACGTTTGCAGCTATTACAAGATGAAGGTCGTCTGTTGACCGCCGGGCCAATGCCTGCCGTCGACAGTAATGAGCCTGGCGCCGCCGGGTTTACTGGCTCAACGGTCATTGCGGAGTTCGAATCGCTGGAAGTCGCCAAAGCATGGGCAAATGATGACCCTTACATCGCGGCTGGCGTGTACCAGAACGTCTCCGTGAAGCCTTATAAGAAAGTATTCTGAGACCGTCCGACGCTAAAATAACAGAGGCACCGTAAACGGTGCCTTTTATATCAGTACTCAGTGAAGACAAACAGCAGGGAACCTCGTTGTCGTTTCACCAGTTCCTTCCTGATGGAGAGGATGCGCATGTTGCGGCGCGATTGGGCTTCCAGCCAGCGGGACTTGCGGCGACTCACCTGTCTTAGCATGCGCCAGCGCCCTACTTCCGTTCTACTACGCTTCATTGCTACTACTCTACAAGTGAAAAACAGACCACATTATAAACCCATGAATCCGGCTGACCAACGCTTTCGCTGCGTTTTTATTTGCCAGATGGATGTTGATGCGTAAACTCATGACATAGAGTTATTCAAAAGGATTTTTCATCTATGACAACCTTTTACACGGTGGTGAACTGGCTGGTCATCCTCGGTTACTGGTTACTCATCGCCGGTGTAACATTACGCATTCTGATGAAACGGCGCGCCGTACCTTCAGCAATGGCGTGGTTGCTGATTATCTATATTCTTCCGCTGGTGGGGATTATCGCCTATCTCTCATTTGGCGAGCTGCATCTGGGTAAACGTCGTGCGGAACGGGCCCGGGCGATGTGGCCCTCCACCGCCAAATGGCTTAACGATCTCAAAGCCTGCAAACATATTTTTGCCGAGGATAACAGCCCGGTTGCCGAGTCGCTGTTTAAGCTCTGCGAACGGCGTCAGGGGATCGCCGGCGTTAAGGGCAATCAGCTTCAGCTGCTGACCGAGTCTGATGACGTGATGCAGGCGCTGATGCGCGATATCCAGCTGGCGCGGCACAATATTGAGATGGTATTTTACATCTGGCAACCGGGCGGCATGGCCGATAAGGTCGCGGAATCCTTAATGGCGGCGGCGCGACGCGGCGTTCACTGCCGCCTGATGCTCGATTCCGCCGGCAGCGTCGCCTTTTTCCGCAGCCCGTGGGCAGCCATGATGCGTAACGCCGGCATCGAGGTGGTCGAAGCGCTGAAGGTCAACCTGATGCGTGTTTTTCTGCGCCGCATGGATCTGCGCCAGCACCGCAAAATGGTGATGATTGATAACTATATTGCCTATACCGGCAGTATGAACATGGTCGACCCGCGCTTCTTTAAACAGGATTCCGGCGTCGGGCAGTGGATTGATCTGATGGCGCGTATGGAAGGCCCGGTCGCCACGGCGATGGGCATCGTCTACTCCTGCGACTGGGAGATTGAAACCGGCAAACGTATTTTACCGCCGCCGCCGGACCTCAATATTATGCCCTTTGAAGAAGCCAGCGGACACACGATTCATACCATTGCCTCTGGCCCCGGATTCCCGGAAGATCTGATTCATCAGGCGCTCCTCACCGCCGCCTATTCCGCCAAAGAACATCTGATCATGACCACCCCGTACTTCGTGCCCAGCGACGATCTGCTGCATGCGATCTGCACCGCGGCGCAACGCGGGGTCGACGTCAGCATTATCCTGCCGCGCAAGAATGATTCGCTGCTGGTTGGCTGGGCCAGTCGGGCCTTCTTTACCGAGCTGCTGGCAGCCGGGGTTAAAATTTATCAGTTTGAAGGCGGCCTGCTGCATACCAAAAGCGTACTGGTCGACGGCGAGCTCAGCCTGGTCGGTACCGTGAATCTCGATATGCGCAGCCTGTGGCTGAATTTTGAAATCACGCTGGTCATTGACGACGTCGGATTCGGCGGCGATCTGGCGGCCGTTCAGGACGATTATATTTCCCGTTCGCGCCTGCTGGACGCCCGGTTGTGGTTAAAACGACCGCTCTGGCAGCGGATCACCGAGCGACTGTTTTACTTCTTCAGTCCGTTGCTGTAAAACGTGCCAATCAGATGTTTAACGGGTAGCAATCATGGATATGGATTTAAACAATCGCCTGACCGAAGACGAAACGCTTGAACAAGCTTATGACATCTTCCTGGAGCTGGCTGTCGACAACCTCGATCCGGCGGATGTCATTCTGTTTAACCTGCAGTTTGAAGAACGCGGCGGCGCCGAGCTGTTTGACCCTGCGCCGGACTGGGAAGAGCATGTCGATTATGACCTCAACCCGGACTTTTTCGCCGAAGTCGTGATTGGTCTTGCCGATACCGATGGCGGCGAAATTAACGATATCTTTGCGCGCATTCTGCTGTGCCGCGAAAAAGACCATAAGCTGTGCCATATTCTGTGGCGTGAATAAGCGTCCCCCATACTGAACCACAAAAAAACGGCAGACGGTCACCACACCGCCTGCCGTTTTATTTTTGTTCCCTGACTATTCCGCTAATTCACTGCCGCAGGCGTTGCAAAAACGCGCATTTTTATCATGAGCGGCGTGCTGACAGTTTGGACACGCGCGCGCGCGGCGATGTTGTAATGCGCTGGTCATATGCGTGGTGATAAGTCCGGTCGGAATGGCGATAATGGAATAACCGATTAAGATCAGAACCGAGGCCAGAATTCTGCCGATCGGCGTATGCGGCGTAATATCGCCATACCCGACCGTCGTAATGGTCACAATCGCCCAGTAGACCGACGCATTTAAGGTGGTAAACCCATATTGCGGCCCTTCAATCAGGTACATCAGCGATCCAAAGATAACCATCACGATGGCAATAAAGGAATAAAAGAGGATCAGCTGATGGCGGGCGCTGACGATAGCCGCCCAGAAAATATTCAATGACGGCATAAAGCGCAGCAGTTTAAGAATACGCAGGCAGCGAATCGCCCGCATCGCCCGCCACGCAAAGACATAATTAAGCCCCATCTCCGGCCACATCCACATCACATAGAGCGGCAGGATGGTGGCTAAATCTATCACCCCCCAAAAGCTGAAAATATAGCTAAGGGGTTTCGGCCAGCTGATAATACGCAGGAAATATTCGAGGGTAAAAACAGCGGTGACAAACAGCTCCAGCCAGACAAAAACATGCCATTCATCAAACGTCAGGTGATATTGCGTGCCAAGACCGGACTCAATAAAAATCACCAGCACGCTCAAGAGCGCAAAAATACCGCACAGACCTTCAAATCGTCGTCCGGAACGACGGGTTTGATCGAAGAGTAGATGATACAGCCGCTGGCGAGCGGCGTGAAAATGAACAGCCACGTTTAACCTCGCAAAAAAAAGGGCTGACCTACGTCAGCCCCAGAGATTATAACGGGTCTACCTTCAGGCAGGAAACCGCATGTCGGAAACTCCCCTCCAGCACCGGCCGCGTTTTCGCACATTCTGGCCCGGCGATGGGACAACGCGTACGGAAAACGCACCCCGACGGCGGGTTAATCGGCGACGGCAGCTCCCCTTCCAGCAGCTGTATGGTTTTGTTCTTTTCCAGATCCGGGTCTGGAATCGGCACCGCGGACATCAGCGCTTTGGTATAGGGGTGCAGCGGATTATGGTACACCTCATCATAAGTGCCCAGCTCCACCGCATGGCCCAGATACATCACCAGAACGCGATCGGAAATATGCTTCACCACCGCCAGATCGTGAGCGATAAAGATCAGCGACAGCCCCATTTCGCGCTGCAGCTGCTGCAGCAGGTTAACAACCTGCGCCTGAATCGATACGTCCAGCGCCGAGACCGGCTCATCGCAGATGATCAGCTTCGGCTCAAGGATCAGCGCACGGGCGATACCGATACGCTGGCACTGGCCGCCGGAAAACTCGTGCGGATAGCGGTTAATCAGGTTCGGCAGCAGCCCCACTTTCATCATCATCGCTTTCACGCGGTCACGCACTTCCTGACGCGACATTTTTGGATGATAGGTGCGCAGTGGCTCGGCAATAATTTCGCCGATAGTCATACGCGGATTGAGCGAAGCCAGCGGATCCTGGAAAATCATCTGGATATCGCTGCGAACATCGCGCCACTCTTCCTGCTTCATGCCTAACAGATCTTTGCCAAGCCAGGCGACTTTGCCGTCGGTCGCCTTCACCAGACCAATAATCGCCCGGGCAAAAGTCGATTTGCCGCAGCCGGATTCCCCGACCACGCCCAGCGTTTCGCCCTCGTAGAGACGCAGCGTGACGCCATCCACCGCTTTCAGCGTTTTGGCCGGCTGCCAGAACCACTGCTTGCCATCTTTAATATCAAAGTGGACTTTCAGATCGGCAATTTCGAGCAGGACTTTTCTTTGTTCCGTAACGGCGTTCATAGCAGATCCCCTACCGGTTGAAAGCAGGCGCGCAGGCGGCCCGGTGCAAACTCCTCCAGAGGTGGAGCACTATGACAAATCTCCATCGCGTGCGGGCAACGCGGCTGGAACGGGCAGCCTTTCGGCAGACGCAGCAGGTTTGGCGGATTACCCGGGATGGTCAACAGCGACTCGCCCTCGGCGTCCAGACGCGGAACCGCGTTCAGCAAGCCTATCGAGTACGGATGCGAAGGATGATAAAAGACATCCCGCGCCATGCCGTATTCCATGGTTCGCCCGGCATACATCACCAGCACTTTGTCGCAGATCCCGGCGACGACCCCAAGATCGTGGGTAATCATAATGATCGCCGTATTGAACTCGCGCTTAAGCTCATTCAACAGGGTCATGATTTGCGCCTGAACCGTGACATCCAGTGCGGTTGTCGGCTCATCGGCAATCAGCAGTTTAGGCCGGCACAGCAGCGCCATTGCAATCATCACGCGCTGGCGCATCCCGCCGGAGAATTCGTGAGGATACATTTTCATGCGCTTACGCGCTTCCGGCATTTTAACCGCATCCAGCATCTTCACCGACTCTTCAAAGGCTTCGGCTTTTCCCAGACCTTTATGCAGCATCAGGACTTCCATCAGCTGTTCACCCACCCGCATATACGGGTTCAGGGAGGTCATCGGGTCCTGGAATATCATTGAAATTTGTTCGGCGCGAAGCTTATTCAGATCGCGCTCCGGCAGATTGAGAATCTGGCGGCCGTTAAACAGAGCCGACCCGCCAATCTGACCGTTGGAGGCCAACAGGCCCATCAAAGCAAACGCGGTTTGCGACTTACCGGAACCCGATTCGCCGACGATACCCAGCGTTTCCCCGGCACGCAGGTTAAAATTGAGGTCGTTCACCGCCGTGACATCGCCATCCGGCGTTTTGAACGTGACGCGGAGATCTTTGACATCCAGCAGCAGGCCGGATTGTTGCTGTGCCTGCGGCGCTTTTGCCGTTTCAATTGTGCTCATGACGGCGCTCCTTAGCGATCTTTCGGGTCGAGGGCATCACGCAGGCCATCGCCGATAAAGTTAAAACAGAACAGCGTAATCACCAGGAACCCCGCTGGAAACAGCAGCAGCCACGGCGACACTTCCATAGAGTTCGCACCATCGCTGAGCAGTGCACCCCAGCTGCTCAGGGGTTCCTGAGTCCCCAGGCCAAGGAAGCTTAAGAAGGATTCAAACAGGATCATGCTCGGCACCAGCAGAGAGGCGTACACCACCACCACGCCCAGTACGTTAGGCACGATATGCCGAACCACAATACTGAATGTTGAGACGCCGCCGACCTGCGCCGCTTCGATAAACTCTTTGCGCTTCAGGCTCAGCGTCTGGCCGCGAACAATACGCGCCATATCCAGCCAGGAGACCATACCGATGGCAACGAAAATCAGCAGGATGTTCTGGCCAAAGAAGGTGACGAGCAGGATAACGAAGAACATGAACGGGAAGGAGTTGAGGATCTCCAGCAGACGCATCATCACGGAATCGACTTTGCCGCCCAGGTAGCCGGAAAGTGAACCGTAGAGTGTCCCAAGAACCACCGCCACCAGCGCCGCAGCCACCCCGACCATCAGCGAGATACGCCCGCCGATAGCGACACGCACCAGCAGGTCGCGGCCGGAAGAGTCAGTACCAAAATAGTGGCCGGACGTCATGTCCGGCGCACTGGACATCATGCCCCAGTCGGTATCGAAGTAGGAGAACTGCGAAACCATCGGTGCAATAGTCACGAACAGCGCGATAATCACCAGCACAATCAGGCTGGCAACAGCGGCACGGTTATGCATAAAGCGACGGCGGGCGTCCTGCCATAAACTACGTCCTTCGACTTCCAGCTTTTCACTGAAGTTTTCCAACGCCTCGTTGCTTTTCTTACTTAACATCATGGCGAACTCCAGCCTCAATAGCGAATCTTCGGATCGATAACGGCGTACAGCACGTCAACAATCGCGTTAAACAGAATAGTCAGCGCACCGACCAGAATGGTCAGGCTCAGCACCAGCGAATAGTCGCGGTTAAGCGCGCCATTCACAAACAGCTGACCAATACCCGGAAGACCGTAGATCGTTTCGATAACCATTGAGCCGGTGATGATCCCCACGAATGCTGGCCCCATATAAGAAAGAACCGGCAGCAGCGCGGGTTTCAGCGCATGACGTAAAATGATGCGCCGCATCGGCAGCCCTTTGGCTCGCGCGGTGCGGATAAAGTTAGAATGCAGGACCTCAATCATTGAACCGCGGGTAATACGCGCGATACTGGCGATATAGGCTAACGATAAGGCCACCATCGGCAGAATCATAAATTTCAGCGCCCCGCCGTTCCAGCCGCCGCCGGGCAGCCAGTGCAGCGTGATGGCGAATATCATCACCAGCAGCGGCGCAACCACGAAACTGGGTATCACCACGCCGGTCATTGCCACCCCCATGACCGCATAATCCCATTTCGTATTCTGCTTCAGGGCCGCAATAACCCCTGCCGTCACGCCGAGAACTACCGCCAACAGGAAGGCGGCCAGCCCTAATTTAGCGGAGACCGGGAAGCTCGACGCCACCAGATCGTTTACCGAATAGTCTTTATATTTAAAAGAGGGACCGAAATCACCGTGCGCCAGCTGCTTCAGATAATTGAAGTACTGGGTCATGATGGGGTCGTTTAAATGGTATTTGGCTTCAATATTCGCCATCACTTCTGGCGGCAGCGTGCGTTCACCGGTAAATGGACTTCCCGGCGCAAGACGCATCATGAAGAAAGAGATCGTAATAAGAATAAATAGCGTCGGAATCGCTTCCAGACAGCGACGAAAAATAAATTTTAACATTGCCCGTACCTTCTGGCCTGTGCCTATCGAGTGCGATGAATTCAGACACGGTGGGGCAAGCGTCGCCTGCCCCACGTATTGCCATTAATGTTTGATAATATAAAGGTTTTTAACGTAGATATTATCTAACGGGTCTTTACCGGTATAGCCACCCACCCACGGTTTAACCAGACGGGCGTTGACGTAATAGAAGACCGGCACGATCACAGAATCTTTATCGAGCTGCTGTTCTGCTTGCGCATACAGATCGGCACGCTTCGCGTCATCATTCGTTTGTAATGTTTCGGCGATGATTTTATCGAAAGCCGGGCTCTTATAATGAGAGGTGTTATTTGAGCTGTCGCTCAGCATCGTATTCAGGAATGAGGTCGGTTCGTTGTAATCCGCACACCAGCCGGCACGCGCCACGTCGAAGGTCCCCTGATGACGATTATCGAGGAAGGTTTTCCATTCCTGATTTTCCAGCTTGACGTTAGCACCCAGGTTTTTCTTCCAGATGGACGCCACGGCAATAGCCAGTTTTTTATGCAGATCGGAAGTGTTATACAGTAAATTAAAGGTCAGCGGTTTATCGGCGGTATATCCGGCTTCCGCCAGCAGTTTTTTCGCTTCTTCGTTACGCTTGTCCTGAGACCAGGTAAACCACTCTGGTTTGACAACCTTCATGCCATCGGTATACGGCGGTGTATAGCTATAGGCCGGCAGGTCGCCCTGATTCTTCACTTTATTAACGATAATATCGCGATCCAGCGCCATTTTCAGCGCGGTACGAACGCGGGCGTCGGTAAACGGTGCTTTCTGGTTATTAATTTCGTAGTAATAGGTGCAGAGATACGGGTCAACATGGACTTCTTGCGGGATCTCTTTTTTCAGCTTCTGGAACAGTTCAATCGGCATGTTGTTATAGGTCATGTCGATTTCGCCGCTGCGGTAGCGGTTAACGTCGGTCACTTCGGAAGAAATCGGCAGGTAGGTCACCTGATTAATGACGGTCTTCGCGTTATCCCAGTATTGCGGATTGCGCTCAAGCACAATACGTTCGTTAACGACCCAGTCTTTCAGCTTATAAGCGCCGTTGGTCACGATATTGGCAGGCTGGGTCCATTTCTCGCCGTATTTTTCGATAGCGGCTTTTGGCACCGGAGAAACGGATGGGTGAACGAGGAGTTTATAGAAATAAGGAACCGGTTCGCTCAGCGTCACTTCGAAGGTTTTATCATCAATCGCTTTGACGCCCAGATCGGTGATCGGCTTTTTGCCCGCGATAATGTCATCAACGTTCAGCAGGTGGCCATATTGCAGGTAGCTTGCGTAAGGTGAAGCGGTTTTCGGATCCGCCAGACGCTGCCAGCTATAAACGAAATCTTGCGCGGTAACCGGCGTGCCATCGGACCATTTGGCATCTTTGCGCAGATGGAAGGTCCAGACTTTAAAATCTTTATTATCCCAGGATTCTGCGGCCCCAGGGATCGGATGGCCTTGAATATCGCCAATCACTAACCCTTCAAACAAATCGCGGTTAATGTTGGATTCCGGAACGCCTTCAATTTTATGCGGGTCCAGGGATTGCACTTCTGCGCCGTTATTACGTACCAGCGATTGTTTATCCGCCAGCTGCACCCCTGCAGGTACATCCGCTGCCATGGCAACATTCGCGGTAATTAGCGCAGACAAAATCCCCGCGGCTACCAGACTTTTTTTGGTGATGATGGTCATTGTGTTGTTACTCCATTCATTATAATTACTGGCTATTTAACCAGCCTGTTTTTTTTCCCCTTACGGGATTCTGTACAGTGCAGGAGTTTATGCTGCTGTCAGACGTTACTGCTTGCTATCACCGACTTATTTATTACGGCCGCTCAAACGGCGACCTTGGCGTCGATTCTTTTATCCCCTGTGGCGGGGCGTTTTCAGCCGCAATGAGTTATTTAATAATAATTCTCATTTACGTGTATTATTCAGTTAGCGATCACGGCGGAAAGTACCAAAAGGCCATCTCATCCGCCAATGCAATTTGCAAATATGTTACCGGATTCTCTTTTATGGTTTTCTCTGCGCCGCTATCTTGCCCTGTCTTTCGGCGTGAAAATCATTAAAGAATTTAGTTTTCATACAGATACTGTCAACAGGCCGTTATGGGTGTCCCATAACCACGCGAAGATGCATTTTTGTACGAAAATTTAACAATCGGTTATTATTTAGCACATTCATCTGCCCCGGTTATGAAATTACTAATATCATTTCAATTATGCGACGGCAAGCACCAGAGAATGATGTGAAGAAAATAACAGTGGCGGAGGAGGGATAAAAAGAGAGGAGACGTTCGATAATTTGCACAACAATTTGATAAATAAGAATATTTAAAGGTATTACAGAAAGCTATCTTGTACCGCCTTTTCCGCTTTATGGATATGTTTTGCTAATAATGAAGCAAACGCGGAGCGCTGGGCTCCGCATCGCGCAGGCTCGTTTAACTCACCAGGCCGGGAAACAGCGCTTTTATTCCGGTGACGATAAACTCAATCCCCAGCGCCATCAGCAACAGCCCCATAATACGCGTGATGACGTTGATGCCGGTCTGCCCTAACAGGCGCACCAGCCATGGCGCCATGCGGAAAATCCCCCAGCAGCATAAGGCAAACAGGGCAATGGCAAGGGAGAACCCTAAAAGGTAGGTTACCGTGTGGTAGCGCGTTCCCCAGACGATAGTCGAGCTGATTGCGCCCGGCCCTGCCATCAGCGGCAGCGCCAACGGCACGACGCCAATACTTTCACGAATTGCGGTTTCCGATTTTTCCTGCTTGTTTTGTTTGTCCTCGCCGAGTTTGCCGCTGATCATCGACATCGCAATCGTCACGACCAGGATCCCGCCGGCAATACGGAATGAATCAATAGAGATGCCGAAAATTTGCAAAATCGAGTCACCGAGAAACAGCGACGTCAGCAGAATGATGGCGACCGAAAGATTCGCCGTCAGGTTGGTCTTATTGCGGATCACCGCCGTCTGATAACTGGTCATACTAATGAAGACCGGGATGATGCCTACCGGGTTAACCAGCGCAAATAACCCGATGAAAAACTTGAAGTAGGTTGAAAAATCAAACAACGGTAGAGTCACAGTGCGCTCCGCAGCATCATTAAAAATGGCTGTTGACAGTTAGCCACATAAAATATTCGCGCAGAAGATACGCTTTTTAGCAGCATAATTCATCTCAAATATACGTATAGCGGCGACAAAATGGCATGTTATATATTTGTTTCCCCCGGTTACTTATTCACTTAGTTTGCATACCAATTATTACACTTGATTTGACCGGTCAAAAAACAGACTGCTGAAAGGTGTCAGCTTCGCGCAAACTTGATCTAAATCACGTAAATTATACTCAGAAGTGAGTAACCTTGTTGACACCAAAAGAGTGCAGCATAGCGGTACCTGAGAATCAAAAAGATCAAGCTTCTTTAGTAAATCAATGAAGCCAGCGGCGCCAGAAACGGCACCTTAACATTTAGATGCAAGCTGTTAACAGCCTGTCTATACTGTCGAATCGAGCTACTGATTTACTAAAAAAGTTTAACATTATCAGGAGAGCATTATGGCTGTTACTAATGTCGCTGAACTTAACGCACTCGTAGAGCGCGTAAAAAAAGCCCAGCGTGAATATGCCAGTTTCACTCAAGAACAAGTTGATAAGATCTTCCGTGCCGCCGCTTTGGCCGCCGCAGATGCTCGAATCCCTCTCGCAAAAATGGCCGTAGCCGAATCTGGCATGGGCATTGTCGAAGACAAGGTTATCAAAAACCACTTTGCTTCCGAATATATCTATAACGCATATAAAGATGAAAAGACCTGCGGTGTTCTCTCTGAAGACGACACTTTCGGGACTATCACCATCGCCGAACCTATCGGTATTATCTGCGGTATCGTTCCGACGACTAACCCGACTTCCACAGCAATCTTCAAATCACTGATCAGTCTGAAGACGCGTAACGCGATCATCTTCTCTCCACATCCGCGTGCGAAAGATGCGACCAACAAAGCGGCAGATATCGTGCTGCAGGCCGCTATCGCTGCAGGCGCACCGAAAGATCTGATCGGTTGGATCGACCAGCCTTCCGTTGAGCTGTCTAACGCGCTGATGCATCACCCTGACATTAACCTGATCCTCGCGACCGGCGGTCCAGGCATGGTTAAAGCAGCCTATAGCTCCGGTAAACCGGCTATCGGCGTGGGTGCAGGTAACACTCCGGTTGTTATTGATGAAACTGCAGACGTTAAGCGCGCGGTCGCTTCCGTACTGATGTCTAAAACCTTTGATAACGGCGTTATCTGTGCGTCTGAGCAGTCAGTCGTTGTTGTTGACTCTGTCTATGACGCCGTTCGCGAGCGTTTCGCCAGCCACGGCGGCTACCTGCTGCAGGGCAAAGAGCTGAAAGCCGTTCAGGACATCATCCTGAAAAATGGCGCACTGAACGCGGCAATCGTAGGTCAGCCGGCATACAAAATTGCTGAACTGGCAGGCTTCACCGTTCCGGCTACCACCAAGATTCTGATTGGTGAAGTGACCGACGTTGATGAAAGCGAGCCGTTTGCTCACGAAAAACTGTCTCCGACGCTGGCGATGTACCGCGCGAAGAACTTCGAAGATGCTGTTGATAAAGCTGAAAAACTGGTTGCGATGGGCGGTATCGGTCATACCTCTTGCCTGTACACCGACCAGGACAACCAGCCGGCTCGCGTTGCCTACTTCGGCCAGATGATGAAAACCGCACGTATCCTGATTAACACCCCGGCTTCTCAGGGTGGTATCGGTGACCTGTACAACTTTAAACTCGCGCCTTCCCTGACTCTGGGTTGTGGTTCCTGGGGTGGTAACTCCATCTCTGAAAACGTTGGTCCGAAACACCTGATCAACAAGAAAACCGTTGCTAAGCGAGCTGAAAACATGTTGTGGCACAAACTTCCGAAATCTATCTACTTCCGTCGTGGCTCACTGCCAATCGCACTGGATGAAGTGATTACTGATGGTCACAAACGCGCGCTGATTGTGACTGACCGCTTCCTGTTCAACAACGGTTATGCAGACCAGATCACCTCCGTGCTGAAGGCATCCGGCGTTGAGACTGAAGTCTTCTTCGAAGTTGAAGCTGACCCGACCCTGAGCGTAGTACGTAAAGGTGCGGATCTGGCTAACTCCTTCAAGCCGGACGTTATCATCGCCCTGGGCGGTGGTTCCCCGATGGATGCCGCGAAAATCATGTGGGTAATGTACGAACATCCGGAAACTCACTTCGAAGACCTGGCGCTGCGCTTTATGGACATCCGTAAACGTATCTACAAGTTCCCGAAAATGGGCGTGAAAGCGAAGATGATCGCCGTCACCACCACTTCCGGTACCGGTTCTGAAGTTACGCCATTCGCCGTTGTTACCGACGATGCAACGGGTCAGAAATATCCGCTGGCTGACTACGCGCTGACTCCGGACGTCGCGATTGTTGATGCTAACCTCGTGATGGATATGCCGAAGTCCCTGTGTGCTTTCGGTGGTCTTGACGCCGTGACTCACGCCCTGGAAGCCTATGTTTCCGTACTGGCATCTGAGTTCTCCGACGGCCAGGCTCTGCAGGCGCTGAAACTGCTGAAAGAGTACCTGCCAGCGTCCTACCACGAAGGTTCTAAGAACCCGGTAGCACGTGAACGTGTGCACAGTGCAGCAACTATCGCCGGTATCGCGTTTGCTAACGCCTTCCTCGGCGTATGCCACTCCATGGCGCACAAACTGGGTTCTCAGTTCCACATTCCGCACGGCCTGGCTAACGCCCTGCTGATTTGTAACGTGATTCGTTACAACGCGAATGACAACCCGACCAAGCAGACTGCATTCAGCCAGTACGACCGTCCGCAGGCACGCCGTCGCTACGCTGAAATCGCGGACCACCTGGGTCTGAGCGCACCGGGCGACCGTACCGCAGCGAAAATTGAAAAACTGCTGGCATGGCTGGAAAGCCTGAAGGCTGAACTGGGTATTCCTAAGTCTATCCGTGAAGCCGGCGTACAGGAAGCTGACTTCCTGGCCCACGTTGACAAGCTGTCTGAAGATGCATTCGATGACCAGTGCACCGGCGCTAACCCGCGCTATCCGCTGATTGCCGAGCTGAAACAGATTCTGCTGGATACCTTCTACGGTAACGAGTTCAGCGAAGGTGAAACTGCCGCGAAGAAAGAGACCGCAGCAGCGCCAAAAGCCGATAAAAAAGCGAAGAAATCTGCTTAATCGACTCTGATAACGCTGGTAAAAGCCCCATCTCCGGATGGGGCTTTTTTTATCTCATTCCGGTAGAGCATGACCGGATAAGCGGTCGCAAACGCTTTTTCCTGACGCGCATTGAGACCTGGATATCTACGCTAACGCTGTTGGCGGTTTGTTTTCGGCGGCACGGCAGCCTGGTCAGGCTCATTACGCCCTCATGCCGTTGATACCCGGTCAGGAGAAGCCCGTCGCGGAGAATCGTCAGCAGCAGGCGTGCCAGGCATAATCCGTTCCGGGGAAAGGTCAGGACATCGGTTCACAGTAAAGAGACGCAGCAGGCGCCATACAGGCGCCTGGGTGGGGAATGATGTGGACGATTAGCAGGGGCGATGTTTACTCTGCACCCGGGTCAGCGAGCCTTCACTTAACGCCTCTTTATAATGTTTACGGCAGACGGAAACATAGCGCTCATTCCCGCCAATCACGACCTGCTCGCCTTCATTATATGGCCGACCTTCCTGATCGAGACGCAGCACCATGCTCGCTTTACGTCCGCAGAAGCAGATCGTTTTTAATTCAACCAGCTTATCGGACCATGCTAATAAATACTGACTGCCAATAAACAACTCGCCACGGAAATCCGTACGCAGGCCGTAACACAACACCGGAATATCCAGCCGATCGACGACTTCAGACAATTCATGTACCTGCTCGCGGGTCAGAAACTGACTCTCATCCACCAGGACACAATGAACAGGCTGTTGCGCATGCTCGACCGCAATATCGCTAAAGAGCGAGGTCTGAGGGTTAAACAGGCGGGCTGGCGAGGAGAGACCAATTCTTGAACTGACCTTACCTGAACCAAAGCGGTCATCAATCTCGGCGGTATAAACCAGGGCACGCATGCCTCGCTCTTGGTAATTGTATGACGACTGTAACAAAGCGGTCGACTTACCTGCATTCATTGCAGAATAGTAGAAATAAAGTTGAGCCATCGGCTGCATCACCCCAATCAGTGTGTTTTATCGCGGCAAAATTGTAGCATATTTTCCCGTGCTATCCCCCCTTTCAGCATGGGTATAGCGGCATACGCTATGTCCGTCCCCCCTGCTGATAGATTACGCTTTTTTAATTGAATGCAGGTGCCGGCAATTTGTACAGCCCCCCTGGCTGGCGCCCGGCGATTGTCCTTTTGTGCGAATCGTAGCATGAGCCAACCCGCTATAACGTTTTTTGCTCACCAGATTATATTAAAGATTGCCGTTACTAATACGCTAATACTCAAGAGGGATATTTATCCCTGCAAAGTATAATTTTACTCCCGGCCAGCAGAGAAAAGCATACTATCTCAGGGTTTTAGCGCAGGATTCGGGTCAGGCTATAAGCAAAAAAGATGTGAAGTCGCACGTAGAATTTAACTTAAATTAATTAATTGCTGCGACAAATAACAAGTAATTTTGAATTCCTTACATTCTCCCCTATTGCACATCCGATTATATCGCTCTATTATTAGTCCAACAAACCACCCCACAATATAAGTTTGAGATTACTACAATGAGCGAAGCACTTAAAATTTTGAACAACATCCGTACTCTTCGTGCGCAGGCAAGAGAATGCACCCTTGAAACGCTAGAAGAAATGCTGGAAAAATTAGAAGTTGTCGTTAACGAACGTCGCGAAGAAGAAAGCGCTGCAGCTGCAGAAATTGAAGAGCGTACTCGTAAACTGCAACAATACCGTGAAATGCTGATTGCAGATGGTATTGACCCGAACGAACTGCTGAGCACCATGGCGGCAGTCAAAGCGGGTACTAAAGCTAAACGCGCTGCGCGTCCGGCTAAATACAGCTACGTTGATGAAAACGGCGAAACCAAAACCTGGACAGGTCAAGGTCGCACCCCGGCAGTGATCAAAAAAGCCATGGACGAGCAGGGTAAAACCCTGGACGATTTCCTGCTGTAATCGAGCATCTGTATTTGAAAAATCCCGCTTCGGCGGGATTTTTTTATCTGCCGCCCGGCGATATAAAAAAACCGGGAAACGAAATTCGCTCCCGGTTTATCATTAAGCAGAAAACGATTACTTAGCTACTGCTTTTTCCAGCCAGGCTTTAAAATCTGCGCCGAGGGATTTATGGCGCACGCCATATTCCACAAACGCCTGCATATAGCCCAGTTTATTACCGCAGTCGTGGCTCTTACCTTTCATATGATAGGCTTCAACGGTCTCTTTCTCGATCAGCATGTCGATCGCATCGGTCAGCTGGATTTCATCCCCGGCTCCCGGAGGTGTTTTTGCCAGCAGCGGCCAAATGTCTGCGCTCAGCACGTAGCGACCGACGACAGCAAGGTTAGACGGCGCCACATCGGCTTTCGGCTTCTCAACCACACCCACCATCGGGACGCTTTCGCCCGGCTGCAGGGATTCGCCTTTGCAGTCGACAACGCCATAGGCGGTAACATCAGCAACAGGCTCAACCATAATCTGGCTGGATCCTGTTTCATCAAAACGGGCGATCATTTCGGCCAGGTTATCACGGGAAAGATCCGACTCAAATTCATCCAGAATAACGTCTGGCAGAATAACCGCGACCGGCTCGTCACCCACCACCGGATGCGCGCACAGTACCGCATGACCCAGACCTTTAGCCAGCCCCTGACGGACCTGCATAATGGTGACATGCGGCGGACAAATAGACTGAACCTCTTCCAGAAGCTGACGTTTAACACGTTTTTCCAGCATCGCTTCCAGTTCAAAACTGGTATCGAAATGGTTTTCGATAGAGTTTTTAGACGAATGGGTCACCAGAACAATTTCAGTAATTCCGGCTGCGATGCATTCGTTAACAACGTACTGAATTAAAGGCTTATCTACCAGTGGCAGCATTTCTTTCGGAATAGCCTTGGTGGCGGGTAGCATCCTGGTACCTAATCCCGCAACCGGGATAACAGCTTTTCTTACTTTAGAATTAAGGGCAGCCATTGAAATCTCCTGGACTGTTCGTTTTTTAAACTTTTCGTTAATAATAACGTGTCGAGTATATCAGTCCACTCAGGCAAACCTGGTCTGAAAAGGTTTGTGTTCCCTCGAATTAGGACTTTACTTATAAAACGCAATGATAGTACCACCGCAAAAGATTACCCGGTAATCCTACCAGCTTAAAAAAACCGGTAATTGTTCATTCCGCAGACAACATCAGTCGCAAACGCCCTCCGGCCCCCCAAATTTGGCACTGCCATGATGCGCAGCGCTGGCTAATTTGGTTGAGATAAGCGTTACCCAATGTCCCTAACGGAACGCCATTGCTAATCTGAATTTGATGTTCTCCGGTATTGAGTGTGCCATTCAGACCTGCGGATACCAATATCAAATTTTTCAGACCGCTATGGTAATAACCCACCAGCAATGGAAACTGCCCAGGTAAATTGGCCTGACGGAGTAATTGGTTAACCTGTTTTAACAGGCTCCCCATTTCCGGCAGGCGCTGCCCCTGATGGGCCAGCTGCTCCTGAAGCAATCCATTAAACAAAGCCCGCAGCAACAGCGCCGCAAGCACCCCATTATCTCCTGCTCGTGTGACATCCAGACAATAGAATGCCAGATCATTTTCCGATAATGGCGCAATATCGAGCACCAGACCGGGTTTATCCGCCGACACCAGCTGACGATAATGGATACGGCACTTCGAAATTTCTTGCTGTACGGGAGGCTGAAGCTCCTGCAGTAGCCTTGACGCTGCGGTAGGGTCGCTAACCAGCGCATCCCAGTCCTCAAACAACCGCTCTTCTTCCTCAACCCGCGAGTTGAACATATTGGGATACAGACAGGCATACACCGTTTCCCGCAGGCGGTTGAAATCTTTTACCGGCTTTAGCAACACATCCTGGACGCCAAGGCGCAACGCTTTGGCAATGTCGGCCATATTTTCCGTTGCCGAAATCATCAGAATCGGCAGTTTTTCGCCCCGGTTGCGCAGCTGCTCCACCAGCTCAAGACCATTCATTCGCGGCATAGAGATGTCGCAAATCATCAGGTCGGGTTTGGACTCGGCCATTTTCTGGAGTGCTTCCACGCCATCCCCCGCCTGAACCGTTGTCGCGCCCAGTGAGGTTAGCCAGGAGTGCAAGAGTGAGCGGAAAACGGCTTCGTCTTCAACTATCAGAATCAGTTTTCCCGCCAATGGCTGCGTCATGATCTCTCCTCTGGCTGACGATAGTTAAATAGTGGCATGCAATTCACACTATCGCCTGTCAGAATTTACTTAAGTCCTGGTTAAATGGCGTCACACCGCGGTGCGCACCAAGGGTAGTAGCTCATCCATCTTCTTTTCAACCGCCTGATGTCCGGCAGCAATCGCCTCCCCGGCACGATGAAAATCAAGCGTGGATATTTGTGGGCAAAAAGGCTGTAGCAGAATATCGGGAGGATCGCCCGCCATACGATTGCGTTTCAGGCGATTTTCCAGCACCTGAATAGAGGTCGACATAATCTCCATCGCCGTTGGCGTCGCCGCGCGGCGGGAGGTCATTCCGCTCAGACGCGCGCGAATCCTCGCATGCCAGGAAAATTCTTTGTCTTCTTCAGGCTGAGGTTTTTCAATTGACCACAAATCCTGCTGCATCAGGTGCGCATCGTGCTGTAAGTCGACGGCAATCACGATATCCGCCCCCAGCGCGCGCGCCAGGGAAACCGGAACGGGGTTGACCACCGCGCCATCGACCAGCCAGTAGCCATTATGCATAACCGGTGACATCAGGCCCGGCATGCTGCAGGAGGCGCGCACGGCCTGGTGCAGATCGCCCTCGGTAAACCACAGTTCGCGCCCGGTGCTTAAATTAGTCGCCACCGCAGCAAAGCGACGGTCGCAGCGCTCAATATCGGAGACGGGCAATACCTGTCGAAAGCGGTTGAATACGCGCTCACCGCGCAGCAGTCCACCGCGACGCCAGGAAAGATCCATCAATCGCAGCACGTCCCAGTTGCTAAAAGAGGAGACCCATTTCTCAAGGACCGGAAGCCGGTTGCAGGCAAAGGCGGCCCCCACCAGCGCACCGATTGAACATCCTGCGACGATATCAATTTCAATGCCCGCGCGCTGTAGCGCTTTAATCGTCCCGATATGCGACCATCCGCGGGCAGCTCCCGCCCCTAACGCCAGACCAATTTTAAGCTTTCTCATTATGACCGGTATACTTCCTTCCACTCCGAGCATGGCATCATTGCCACAGCTCAGTTAACATAAAACACTTTGGCGCCGATGCGCCGTGATTCTTTTTCCATGGAGGCCGATTTGTCGCCATTATGCCCTTGTGGCAGCGCTCTGGAGTATAGCTCATGTTGTCAGCGATATCTGAGCGGCTCGCTGCCCGCACCGGATCCCTCACAGCTGATGCGATCCCGCTACAGCGCGTTTGTCATGAAGGATGCCGATTACCTGATCGCCACCTGGCACCCTTCCTGCCAGCCGCAGCACTTCCGGGACGATCTGGAACAGGGGTTCGCTAAAACACAATGGCAAGGCTTAACCGTATTTGCTACCGATGAAGGCCGTCACCCCGACGAGGGTTTCGTCAGTTTCATCGCGCGATATCACGACGATAACCGCCCCGGCGCGATTATTGAACGTTCCAGATTCTTAAAAGAAAATGGACGGTGGTATTATATCGACGGCACACGACCGCTGATTGGTCGTAACGACCCCTGCCCTTGCGGTTCAGGTAAAAAATTTAAAAAATGCTGCGGCCAGTAAAGCTGGCGCCGGCAATAGCAAACACTACAGGATTTTCCTCGCGATGCATTCATTACAACGTAAAGTACTACGCACCATTTGCCCTGACCAGAAAGGACTCATCGCGCGTATCACGAATATTTGTTACAAGCACGAGCTGAATATCGTGCAGAACAACGAGTTTGTCGATCACCGTACCGGTCGCTTCTTTATGCGTACCGAACTGGAAGGTATTTTTAATGATGCCATTCTGCTCGCCGACCTTGATAGCGCGCTGCCGGAAGGCTCTATACGCGAACTGACGCCCGCCGGCCGCCGTCGCGTGGTGATCCTGGTCACCAAAGAAGCGCACTGTCTGGGCGATCTGCTGATGAAAGCCAACTATGGCGGCCTGGATGTTGAGATTGCGGCCGTCATCGGCAATCATGAAACCCTGCGCTCGCTGGTCGAACGTTTTGATATCCCGTTCCAGCTGGTCAGTCACGAAGGGCTGACGCGCGAAGAACACGACAAGCTGATGGGCGATGCCATTGAATCCTACGCGCCGGATTATGTGGTGCTGGCGAAGTATATGCGCGTTCTGACGCCGGAATTCGTTTCCCGTTTCCCGAACCAGATTATCAACATTCATCACTCCTTCCTGCCAGCCTTTATTGGCGCCCGTCCTTATCATCAGGCCTATGAGCGCGGCGTGAAGATCATCGGCGCTACCGCCCACTACGTTAATGACAACCTGGATGAAGGCCCGATCATTATGCAGGATGTTATTCATGTCGATCACACCTATACGGCGGAAGATATGATGCGCGCGGGCCGCGATGTGGAAAAGAATGTGCTGAGCCGCGCGCTGTATCAGGTTCTGGCCCAGCGCGTGTTTGTTTACGGCAACCGAACGATTATTCTTTAATCGATAATGAAATGAACTGGTTAGCATTGCGTCTTTACGCGTAAATTTCAGGCAACCAGTTTAATTTTATCAACGGAAAGCTTTACAGGGGCGCATCATTTGATATGATGCGCCCCGCTTCCCCAGAAGGAAGCAGGCCAGTATTAAGCATTGCCCCGTGGTGGGGTTCCCGAGCGGCCAAAGGGAGCAGACTGTAAATCTGCCGTCATCGACTTCGAAGGTTCGAATCCTTCCCCCACCACCATTATTCACCACAGCAACGTGGTAACCCCGGTAGGCCTTAGCGAGGTTTGCACTTATCGGGAAGGGTGAGGCGCGAAGCGATAAATAATCCTTCAACCACCATCAAAAGTATTACGCTCAAGTAGTTCATACCCCTGGCGGGGTTCCCGAGCGGCCAAAGGGAGCAGACTGTAAATCTGCCGTCATCGACTTCGAAGGTTCGAATCCTTCCCCCGCCACCATCACTTTCCTGCGACTTCTTCGTTATACCCATCTCGTTTGCACTATATTCTGCCCGTATGGGAATTAGCTCCGCATCAAGCGAAACGGTTAACACATTGATGCTGCTATTCAGGTGACATTACATCGGCGGCAGACGGCGGGTTACCGGCGAGCTTTTTACTATCGAGGTATTACACTGGGCATGCTCGGCCAGACCATCCAGCAGGGTATCAAGCTGCGCAATATCCCGCACCACCAGGCGCATCACAAAGCAATCCTCGCCCGTGACCTTGTCACATTCAATGCATTCTGGCATTGCCTGGATATATTTATCGACCTTCTGCAGCAAGCCCGGTAGCGGTCTGACGCGAACCAGCGCCTGTAGGGTATAACCGAGCGCCGCAAGGTTAACCCGGGCGCCGTATCCCTGAATCACCCCGCGCTCCTCCAGTCGCTTCACCCGCTCTGCGGTACTGGGTGACGTCAATCCCACCCGCGCGCTCAACACCTTGAGCGATATACGCGCATCTTCTGCCAGACAGGCCAGAATGGCGCGATCGATATTATCAATTAAGTGTTCCATTCGTTTTACCTGATAAATAAAAGCAATACTCGTCTTTTACCTTAGATCATGCATGTCAACCTGTCAGCAGATTAACGACAATATCGGCATCATCACGGAGGTAGAAAAATGGCACATACAGTAACGGGCGTCTGGCAAATGAGTCTGGCGATGATCATTTCGGGTTCGATCGGCGCCTTCGTTTTACTCTCCGGCTTGCCGGTTATCGATGTGGTCTTCTGGCGTTGCCTGACTGGCGCCCTGACCTTACTGGGGTTTATCTCTTTCAGCCGACAGCCGTTCAGCCAGCTCACGCGGCTAACGCTACTGCTGGCGATCCTCGGTGGCATCGCGCTGGTCATTAACTGGCTGCTGCTGTTTGCCGCTTACGCCCGAATTTCGATTGGCATGGCTACCGTGGTGTATAACACTCAGCCGTTTATGCTGGTACTGATGGGAATGCTGACAGGCGAGCGGGTGACGCTGATTAAATGGGGCTGGCTAACGTTGGCTTTTTTCGGCGTGGTCGTCCTGCTCTCCAGCGAGCTGATGCAGGCTCATGGTAGCCAGCTGGCTACGGGTATTGCGCTGGCCCTTGGCGCCGCCTTTTTCTACGCCTTGACTGCGATGATCGCCCGCAAGCTGCGTCCGCTTCCGCCTCAGCATATAGCCTTTATTCAGGTTATCGTCGGGACAATCATGCTGCTACCGCTGGTTCACGCCCCCGATTTCACCGCCGCGTTCCCCTGGCATTACCTGCTGATTCTGGGCATTGTGCATACCGGCATTATGTACCAGCTGCTCTATAGCGCGATTCAGAAACTGCCGACGCCCATAACCGGTACGCTCTCCTTTATCTATCCGCTTGTGGCGATGGTTGTCGATTATCTGCTCTTCCATCATGCGCTGACGCCGGTGCAGTTGGTCGGAGGCCTGCTGATTCTGTTTGCGGCGGCGGGAAATAATCTCGGCTGGGGCGACAGGCTGGCGTCTGGCCACAAAAAACCCCGCCAGAGCGGGGTATAATTCTGCCGGACCGGGCGATCAGCGGCGGGCGCGGACTATCTGATATCTGCGCGTCAGGTATTCTACCGGCACGCTCCAGATATGTACCAGACGGGAGAACGGGAACAGCAGGAACAGCGTCATCCCCAGCACCAGGTGCATACGGAAAATAAAGGCGACGCCGTCCAGGTGTGCGGACGCCCCGCCGTGGAACGTCACCACGGACTGTGCCCAGTTCACCAGCTTCATCATTTCGCTGCCATCCATATGCTGGGCGGAGAACGGAATAGTCAGCAGGCCCAGCGCACACTGGAGAATCAGCACGGAGAGCACCAGAATATCGGCACCGGTCGTGGTTGCCCGTACGCGCGGGCTGAACAGACGACGTTTCAGCAACAGCACGCCCCCCACCAGACACATCACGCCGGAGGCGCCGCCGGCAAACATCGCCATTTTCTGCTTCACTTCCAGCGGCAGCCACGCTTCATACATCCAGTGCGGCGTCAGCATCCCAAGGAAGTGTCCGGCGAAAATCCCCAGAATCCCGATGTGGAACAGGTTAGACGCCAGATTCATCCCTTTGCGATCCAGCATCTGACTGGAGGCGGCGCGCCAGGTGTACTGTCCGTAATCGTAGCGCAGCCAGCTCCCAATCAGGAACACCGCTCCGGCAATGTAGGGATAGATGTCAAAGAAGAACATATTCAGGAAGTGCATTATTGCTGTCCTCCGTTAGAGATATTCAAATATTGCGGGGCCACGGCTCCGGCAAAACGACGCTGGTGAGCGGCGATATCGGACTCACCGCAGCCTTGATCGGCAAAGAATTTCACCTGTTCTTCTTCCCAGACGGCATCCAGCGCCTGCGGCGTATCGTCACGCGCTTCATCAGCGATTTTTTCCGCAACTTTCGCTTCATCTAGCGCACTGTTTGCCAGCTTCAGCAGCTGTTCAAACAGAACGGCATAGCGGCTTTCACGCTGCTGCAGACGCGCGCAAAGCAGCGCCAGAATCGGCGCGATATCCTGCAGACCGCCAATGGCTTCGCTCTCCGGCAGCTGCGCGAGATATTCCAGATACAGCGGCAGATGATCGGGCAGCTCGCGGCTGTCGAGCACCAGACCGTGCTGCTCATACTGGTTCAGCAGATCGACCATCGCCTGCCCGCGGTCGCGAGATTCGCCGTGCACGTGCTCAAACAGCAGCAGCGAGGTTGCGCGCCCCCGGTCAAACAGTTCGCTGTAGGCGGCCTGGGCATCCAGCAGATCCTGCGCGGTTAAATCACGCAGGAAGACGCCCAGGGCCTGGGCATCCGCTTTTTCCAGTTTCTCTGACGTAGCCAGAACGTCGAAGAGTTCATTTTGATGCTGCCATAAGTCCGCATCCGGGTACTCAAGCAGACGTGAAACAACCACGAGTTCGATCATGCGTGCGGCTCCGTTTTGCTGGTCACATCCACGGCATCGATGCGGCGGCTGTTGAACAGGTTGAAGGACGAATCAGACCCGTGACAGCCGTCACCGAAGCTAAAGCCACAGCCGTTTTTCTCCGGGAAGGCTTCGCGCGCCAGCTCACGATGGCTGCTCGGCACCACGAAACGGTCTTCGTAGTTGGCAATCGCCAGATAGCGGTACATCTCCTGCGCCTGCGCTTCGGTCAGCCCGACCTCTTCCAGCGCCCGCGTATCGATAACCCCATCGACGGTTTCCGTACGTTTGAAGTGACGCATCGCCAGCATGCGTTTCAGCGCCAGCAGCACCGGCTGGGTATCGCCTGCGGTCAGCAGGTTGGCCAGATACTGGACCGGGATCCGCAGGCTTTCGACATCCGGCAGGATGCCGTTGCTGCCCAGTTCCCCCGCATCGGCGGCGGACTGGATCGGCGACAGAGGCGGCACATACCAGACCATCGGCAGCGTGCGATATTCCGGGTGCAGCGGCAGAGCCAGCTTCCAGTCCATCGCCATTTTATAGACCGGCGATTTTTGCGCCGCATCAATGACGCTCAGCGGAATGCCGTCTTTCTGCGCCTGCTCAATCACTTTCGGATCGTGCGGATCGAGGAACACGTCCAGCTGACGCTGGTACAGGTCTTTCTCGTTCTCGGTGCTGGCCGCCTGCTCAATCGCATCCGCGTCGTACAGCAGCACGCCAAGGTAACGAATACGCCCGACGCACGTCTCAGAGCAGACCGTCGGCTGACCCGCTTCAATACGCGGGTAGCAGAAGATACATTTCTCGGATTTGCCGCTCTTCCAGTTGAAGTAGATCTTCTTGTACGGGCAGCCGGTAATACACATCCGCCAGCCGCGGCATTTGTCCTGATCGATCAGCACAATGCCGTCTTCTTCACGTTTGTAGATAGCGCCGCTCGGGCACGTTGCCACGCACGCCGGGTTGAGGCAGTGCTCGCACAGGCGCGGCAGATACATCATGAAGGTGTTTTCGAACTGGCCGTACATCGCTTTCTGCATGTTCTCGAAGTTTTTGTCTTTCGACAGCTTCTCGAACTCACCGCCCAGATCGTCTTCCCAGTTCGGGCCTTTCTCGATCTTGTCCATCCGCTGACCGGTAATCAGCGAGCGCGGGCGCGCGATGGGCTGCGCCTTGCTGTCTGCCGGCGCGTTGTGCAGCGTCTGGTAGTCAAAATCAAACGGCTCGTAGTAATCGTCCAGACCCGGCAGATGCGGGTTAGCAAATATTTTACCCAGCAGCAGCGCTTTGTTACCCATGCGCGGCACCAGCTTGCCGTTGATCTTACGGATCCAGCCGCCCTTCCATTTTTCCTGATCTTCCCAGTTGGTCGGGAAGCCGGTACCGGGCTTGGTTTCAACGTTGTTGAACCACGCGTACTCGGTTCCTTCACGGCTGGTCCAGACGTTTTTGCAGGTCACTGAGCAGGTATGACAGCCGATGCATTTATCGAGATTCAGCACCATGCCGACTTGTGAACGAATTTTCATTTTACGCTCTCCTGTACCTGGTCATTGCCTTCGCCATCCAGCCAGTTAATGTTCTTCATCTTACGGACTACTACGAACTCATCGCGGTTAGAACCGACGGTGCCATAGTAGTTAAAGCCATATGCCAGGTGCGCATAGCCACCGATCATATGGGTCGGTTTCGGCGTAATACGCGTCACCGAGTTATGAATACCGCCGCGCTGCCCGGTAATTTCTGACCCCGGCAGGTTTACGATACGTTCCTGCGCGTGGTACATCATGGTCATCCCGGCCGGCACACGCTGGCTCACTACCGCTCGTGCGGTCAGCGCGCCGTTGTTGTTGAAAACTTCAATCCAGTCGTTGTCTTCAACCCCAATCTCTTTGGCATCTTCTTCGCTCATCCAGACGACCGGCCCACCGCGACCTAAAGTCAACATCAGCAGGTTGTCGCTGTAGGTGGAGTGAATGCCCCATTTCTGGTGCGGCGTGAGGAAGTTCAGCGCCTTCTCCGGGTTGCCGTTGGACTTCTCTCCCATCACCGATTTCACCGAGCGGGTGTCGATCGGCGGACGGTACACCAGCAGGCTTTCACCGAAGTCGCGCATCCACTGATGATCCTGATAGAGGGACTGGCGACCAGAAAGCGTACGCCACGGAATCAGCTCATGAACGTTGGTATAACCGGCGTTGTAGGAGACATGCTCGTCTTCCAGGCCAGACCAGGTCGGGCTGGAGATAATCTTGCGCGGCTGCGCCTGAATATCACGGAAGCGGATCTTCTCGTCTTCTTTGTTGAGCGCCAGGTGAGTATGGTCGCGACCGGTAAATTCGCTCAGCGCCGCCCAGGCTTTCACCGCCACCTGGCCATTGGTTTCCGGCGCCAGCGTGAGGATCATTTCTGCCGCGTCAATCGCCGTATCCAGCATCGGCTGGCCTTTTGCCGGGCCGTCCGCCTTGGTGTAGTTGAGCTTACGCAGCAGGTCCATTTCGCTCTGGGTGTTCCAGGCGATACCTTTGCCCCCGTTACCGATTTTCTCCATCAGCGGACCGATAGAGGTGAAGCGTTCATAGGTTGCCGGGTAGTCGCGCTCAACCGGAATGATATGCGGCGCGGTTTTACCGGGAATCAGGTCGCACTCGCCTTTTTTCCAGTCCTTGACGTCCAGCGGCTGCGCCAGTTCGGCGGCGGAGTCGTGCTGAATAGGCAGCGTAACCACGTCGGTTTCTTTACCCAGATGACCGACGCAGACTTCGGAGAATTTCCTCGCGATGCCTTTGTAGATTTCCCAATCGCTTTTCGATTCCCAGGCCGGGTCGACGGCGGCAGACAGCGGGTGAATAAACGGATGCATATCCGAGGTATTCATGTCGTCTTTTTCGTACCAGGTGGCGGTCGGCAGCACGATGTCAGAATAGAGACAGGTGCTCGACAGACGGAAGTCCAGCGTCACCACCAGATCCAGTTTGCCGTCGAGGCCGTTATCTCGCCACTCCACCTCTTCCGGCTTCACGCCGCCCTGCTTGCCCAGATCCAGCCCCTGAATACCGTGCTCGGTACCCAGCAGGTACTTCAGCATGTACTCGTGGCCTTTACCGGAGGAGCCCAGCAGGTTGGAACGCCAGATAAACAGGTTGCGCGGATGGTTTTTGCCGTTTTCCGGCTGCTCCGCCGCAAAGCGAATCGAGCCTTCTTTCAGGGATTTAACGGTGTAATCCACCGCGCTCATGCCAGCTTTTTTCGCCGCATCGGCAATGCGCAGCGGGTTGGTGCCCAGCTGAGGCGCCGACGGTAACCAGCCCATGCGTTCCGCGCGTACGTTGAAGTCCAGCATGTGGCCGCTGTAGCGCGACTTGTCCGCCAGCGGCGACAGCAGCTCCTGCGCGGTGACGGTTTCATAACGCCACTGGCTGGAGTGGTTATAGAAGTAAGAGGTGCTGTTCATGTGACGCGCCGGACGCTGCCAGTCGAGTGCAAACGCCAGCGGCTGCCAGCCGGTCTGCGGACGCAGTTTTTCCTGGCCCACGTAGTGCGCCCAACCGCCGCCGCTCTGGCCGACGCAGCCGCAGAAGACCAGCATGTTGATCAGACCACGATAATTCATATCGAGGTGGTACCAGTGGTTCAGACCGGCACCGACAATGATCATCGAACGACCGTGGGTCTTATCGGCGTTATCGGCAAATTCACGCGCGGTACGAATGATGTGCGCGCGGGAGACGCCGGTAATTTTTTCAGCCCACGCCGGGGTATACGCTTTAAGATCGTCGTAGCTGGTTGCGCAGTTTTCATCGTTGAGGCCGCGATCCAGACCGTAGTTGGCCATGGTGAGATCGTAGACGGTAGTCACCAGCGCGGTGGTGCCATCCGCCAGCTGCAGGCGTTTCACCGGCAGCTTGTGCAGCAGAATGTTTTCCAGTTCAACGCTGGCGAAGTGTTCGGTGCCGTCACCGCCGAAGTACGGGAAGCCAACCTGCGCCACATCGTCGTGGCTGCCGAGCAGGCTCAGGCGCAGTTCAACCTCTTCGCCGGTGGTACCGTTACGCTGCTCAAGGTTCCATTTCCCTTTTTCACCCCAGCGATAGCCGATAGAGCCGTTCGGCGCCATCATTTCACCTTTTTCATCAAAGGCGACGGTTTTCCATTCCGGATGTTCTTCCTGGCCCAGACCATCCACCAGGTCGGCCGCGCGCAGCATGCGGCCCGCGGCGTAATAGCCGTCTCGCTCTTCCAGCATCACCAACATCGGCATATCGCTGTAACGGCGAACGTAGTCGGTGAAATACTGGCTCGGTTTATCGAGGTGGAATTCGCGGAGCATGACGTGGCCCATCGCCAGCGCCATCGCCGCATCGGTGCCCTGCTTCGGCGCCAGCCACAGGTCGCACAGCTTGGCGATCTCGGCGTAGTCCGGAGTAATCGCCACGGTCTTGGTGCCTTTATAGCGAACTTCGGTGAAGAAGTGCGCGTCCGGCGTACGGGTCTGCGGTACGTTGGAGCCCCAGGCGATAATGTAGCTGGAGTTATACCAGTCGGCTGATTCAGGGACGTCGGTCTGCTCGCCCCAGGTCTGCGGGGAGGCCGGCGGCAGATCGCAGTACCAGTCATAGAAGCTGAGACAGGTGCCGCCAATCAGCGACAGATAGCGCGCGCCGGAGGCATAGGAGACCATCGACATCGCCGGGATTGGCGAGAAGCCGGCCACGCGGTCCGGGCCGTAGGTTTTGACGGTGTAGACGTTAGAAGCCGCGATCAGCTCATTCACTTCCTGCCAGGAGGAACGAACGAAACCGCCGCGCCCACGCGCCTGTTTGAAGCTTTTGGCTTTATCGGCGTCTTCAATAATGGATGCCCAGGCATGCACCGGATCTGAATGCTGCGCTTTCGCTTCGCGCCACATTTTCATCAGCCGTTTGCGCATCAGCGGATACTTCAGACGGTTGGCGCTGTAGAGATACCAGGAGTAGCTGGCGCCACGCGGGCAGCCGCGAGGCTCGTGGTTTGGCATATCCGGGCGAGTACGCGGATAGTCGGTCTGCTGGGTTTCCCAGGTGACGAGACCGTTTTTAACGTAAATCTTCCAGCTGCATGAGCCGGTGCAGTTTACCCCGTGAGTGGAGCGCACAATTTTGTCATGCTGCCAGCGCTGGCGGTATCCATCCTCCCAGTCCCGGTTGGTTTTTAGAAGCTGGCCATGCCCATCGGCAAAGGTTTCACCCTTCTGTTTGAAGTAGCGAAACCGGTCCAGGAATTTACTCATCGGGTTTCTCCTGTTTGGAGCCTGACGGCTCTCTGATAAATCGACATTGCTGGATTTGCAGCGAAGGTAACGCTATGAAAGAGGGAGAGAATTGATAACGATCAATGCGATAGGGCTTATAAATAGCCCCTCAAGCGACAAATACCTCCGAAGTGGTAGCATTTTCTATTTTTATCTTTATGTTTTTTAAGGAATTTAATGAAAAATGAGCGATTGTTGTACGCCTGTGGCGTGCGCCAGGGTATTAAGGGGTAGATACCCCTGTCGGCGGGTTGAATTCAGTCCTGACGACATAAAAAAGGGGCGCAATATACATTGCGCCCCGTGAGCAAACAGAGATGGCTTAAGACTTCTGCTTACGACCGTAAACCGCCCAGGTAATCAGAACGCAGGCGACATAGAAGACGAAAAAGATCTTCATGGCGCCAGCCGGAGAACCGGTTAGTTCCAGAGAAATACCAAACGCTTTCGGGATAAAGAACCCGCCGATAGCGCCGATGGCAGAGATAAAGCCCAGCGCTGCCGCCGTATCCGTTGCGGCTTCACGCATCGCCTGCTCTTCATTACCGCCCTGCGCTTTTACGCGTTCCATCGTCATTTTACGGAAGATAACCGAAATCATCTGGAAGGTAGACGCGCTGCCCAGACCGGCGGTCAGGAACAGCACCATAAACACGCCGAAGAAGGCAATGAAGCTGCCGCCGACGCCATTCGTTGGCAGCGTCAGGAACAGCAGGCCGCTGAAGATAGCCATCACCACAAAGTTCACCAGCGTGACGCGGGTACCGCCCAGACGGTCAGAGATAGCCCCGCCCATCGAACGCGCCAGCGCGCCGATAAACGGCCCGAAGAAGGCAAAGTGCAGAATCTGAACATCCGGGAACTGGGTTTTCGACAGCATCGCAAAGCCCGCCGAGAAGCCGATGAATGAGCCAAAAGTGGCCAGATAGAGCAGCGCCATAACCCACAGATGGGCGCGCTTCAGTACCGGCAGCTGCTCGCTCAACGATGCCTTCGACGCCGACAGATCGTTCATAAAGAACCACGCCGCCAGGGTGAAGATAATCAGGAACGGCACCCAGATCCACGCCGCGTTTTCCAGATACAGCATGGAACCGTCCGGCTGCTCGCTGCCCGTACCGCCAAAGACGGCGAAAATAGACAGTGAAACCACCAGCGGGGCAACCAGCTGCATCACGCTGACGCCCATATTGCCAAGGCCGCCGTTAAGACCGAGGGCGCCGCCCTGCTTCTGTTTCGGGAAGAAGAAGCTGATGTTGGCCATGCTGGAAGCAAAGTTCGCCCCGGCAAAACCGCAAAGCAGAGAGATGATCACAAAGACGCTGAACGGCGTAGAGGTATCCTGCACCGCGAAGCCCAGCCACACGCAGGGGACGATCATGATCCCGGTACTGAAGGCGGTCCAGCGACGGCCACCAAACAGCGGAACCATAAAGGCATAGGGAACACGCAATAACGCCCCGGAGAGCGCCGGCAGCGCGGTCAACATAAACAGCTGGTCGGTCGAGAACTGGAAGCCGACCTTATTCAGATTGACCGCCACCGCGCTGAACAACATCCAGACGCAAAACGCCAGCAGCAGACAGGGAACGGAGATCCACAAATTCCGGCTTGCAACGCGGTGGCCGCGCTGCTGCCAGAACTCGGGATCTTCAGGACGCCAGTCGGTGATGACTGAAGTACTGGCCTTCTCCGGTAGGGAAGATTGACTCATAAATACCTCTGATTATTCATATATCCTGCCGCTACCTTAGGGGTTACAGAGGGCGGTAAGTTGATATAAATCAAAGGAAAAGTGGTCATTAAATTGCTTAAAAAAAACCCATCACCCGAAGTGAGTAGCCATTTTCGCTAAAAAAAGTGTGGTTTTTCACATGGCTGCCGGGTTTAAGCCATCGTCTCCCGCAAACCTACCCACCACCGACAATTAAGGGGTAATCCCTTATAGGTATGGGTATACTCCATGGGATATCCGAGAATAGACGCCACTCCCGGATGGTTTGCCGGTCAGGAGCCACGCACGCTATGTTAAAACGTCTTTTTACCCCGCTTACGTTAGTGAATCAACTGGCGTTAATCGTGCTGCTATCGACAGCGATTGGCGTCGCAGGAATCGGTATCTCTGCCCGTCTGGTACACGGCGTACAGGGCAGCGCACACGCGATCAATAAAGCCGGTTCGCTGAGAATGCAAAGCTATCGTCTGCTGGCGGCAATCCCGCTCACCGAGGGCGATAGCAAGCTGCTCGACGACATGAACGCCACCGTCTTCAGCGAAGAGCTGCAGAATGCCGCCCTCAGAGACGGCCAGGATAGCCAGCTTAAAGCGCTACAGCAGTACTGGCAGCTGGAACTGGCGCCGGGGATGAAACATGCGCAGAATCAGGCTACCGTCGCCACGGACGTCGCCAGCTTTGTCGACCGGATAGACCACCTGGTCACCTCTTTTGATCACACCACCGAGCAGCGCATCCGCTACGTCGTCTGGCTGCAGCGGGTGATGGCTATCGGCATGGCGCTGCTGTTTCTGTTCACTATCGTCTGGCTGCGGGCCCGTCTGCTGCGCCCGTGGAAACAGCTGCTGGCCATGGCCCGGGCGGTCAGCCATCGTGATTTTACCCAACGCGTCCATATCAGCGGCCGCAATGAGATGGCCAGCCTCGGTATGGCGCTTAACAACATGTCAAAAGAGCTGGCGGAAAGCTATTCGGTACTCGAACGACGAGTACAGGAAAAAACCGCCGGCCTGGAGCAGAAAAATGAAATCCTCGCCTTTTTGTGGCAGGCCAACCGTCGTCTGCACTCCAGCGCCCCGCTTTGTGAACGTATTTCACCGGTGCTCAACGGCCTGCAGGGGCTGACGCTGCTGCGTGATATTGAGGTGCGGGTGTACGACTTCGAAGATGAGGACAATCATCAGGAGTTCGCCTGTCACTCAGACTTAGAGTGCGATGACAAAGGCTGCTATTTATGTCCGCGCGATCTGCCGCCGCTGCCGGATGCCGGCACCACGCTGAAATGGCGGCTGTCCGATGCCCACAACCAGTACGGGATCCTGCTGGCGACGTTGCCCGTAGGCCGTCACCTGAGTCACGATCAGCAGCAGCTGGTCGATACGTTAGTCGAGCAGCTAACCTCCACGCTGGCGCTCGACAGACACCAGGAGCATCAGCAGCAGCTGATCGTGATGGAGGAGCGCGCCACCATCGCCCGCGAGCTGCACGACTCCATCGCCCAATCGCTCTCCTGTATGAAAATGCAGGTCAGCTGTTTACAAATGCAGGGCGAAAACCTGCCGGAAGAGAGCCGCCAGCTGCTGGGCCAGATTCGCAATGAGCTGAATACGTCGTGGGCACAGCTGCGTGAACTGCTGACGACCTTCCGCCTGCAATTAACCGAACCAGGACTGCGCCCGGCGCTGGAGTCCAGCTGCCAGGAGTATAGCGCCCATTTTGGCTTTACCGTCCAGCTTGATTACCAGCTACCGCCGCGCTTTGTCCCGTCTCATCAGGCTATTCACGTCCTGCAAATCGCTCGTGAGGCGCTGAGCAATGCGCTGAAGCACGCGCAGGCGACCGAAGTGACCGTGACCGTTTCGCTACGGGACAACCAGGTACGGCTGGTGGTTGCAGACAACGGCCGCGGCGTGCCCGATCAGGCGGAACGAAGCAACCATTACGGCTTAATTATCATGCGGGATCGCGCCCAGAGTTTGCGCGGAGACTGTCAGGTTCGTCGCCGGGAAAACGGCGGTACCGAAGTGGTCGTCACTTTTATCCCGGAAAAATCGTTTTCAATCCAATAAGGAGAACCCTATGAGTCAACAGGAACGGGCCACCATCCTTCTCATTGACGATCATCCGATGCTGCGCACCGGCGTCAAACAGCTGGTCAGTATGGCCAGCGATATTCAGGTTATTGGCGAGGCCAGCAACGGTGAACAAGGTATCGCCCTCGCGGAGACGCTGGACCCCGATCTGATCCTGCTGGATCTCAACATGCCCGGCATGAACGGTCTGGAAACCCTCGATAAGCTGCGTGAAAAGTCGCTCTCCGGCCGAATCGTGGTATTCAGCGTCTCTAACCACGAAGAAGATGTGGTCACCGCCCTCAAACGCGGCGCTGACGGCTACCTGCTGAAAGACATGGAGCCAGAAGATCTCTTAAAAGCGTTGCAGCAGGCCGCGGCAGGCGAGATGGTCCTCAGCGAAGCGCTCACGCCGGTGCTGGCAGCCAGCCTGCGCGCCAACCGCGCCACCTCAGACCGCGATATCAGCCAGCTGACGCCGCGCGAGCGGGATATTCTCAAGCTCATCGCCCAGGGGCTGCCGAACAAAATGATCGCCCGTCGTCTGGAGATAACCGAGAGTACCGTGAAGGTGCACGTTAAGCATATGCTGAAGAAAATGAAGCTGAAATCACGTGTTGAAGCGGCGGTATGGGTACACCAGGAGCGGATTTTCTAAGGAGTATCCCGCCAGGTGACGCCGTCGGCCGAGAATTTGACCAGCGGCTCGGTCAGCGCCAGCGCGATCTCATTGGATGAAACGCGCTGACCCGTTTTGTCTTCCACGACCACCGACAGATGCCACAGATTGGTCGCTCCCGGCTCGCTGTTCCAGGCCGGAAGAATCACGCTCCAGCCGTCCGGGCTGCGGGTATCCACGGGAGACGTTAAGCTCAGCGACTGCGTATCGCCTTGCCATTTCAGCGACTTTATCCCATGCAGGCTACGAATTTGCAGCTTCAGCTGAACCGTCTCCCCCGGCTGTAAATCCCACGGCGGCGTCGCCAGGTAGACCGACAGCGATTTACGCTGACGATACTCGACCACCGGTAAATGATCGCGCTCCGGGCTGTCGTAACGACTGCCGCGCAAGGAGCGGCTGACCGCCACCTCATCGGCCGCCAGCTGCTGTTTAAGCGGCACGCCAAAACGGTAGTTCAGATTCAGTCCGACGTTGTTTTGACTGAGCCCGCTTTCGCCCTGCTTATGTTTTGCGGTCATAGTCACTAACGGCACGGGGGTATAGTTCAGCCCCACCGACACCGCCACCGGGTTACGGTAGCCGGTACCGGAATGGAACAGGTCGACGCTATCGCCAAAGTACTGCTCGACGCTGACGCTGGTATTAATATGCTGATAGAACGGTAGCCGCGCCTGGGCGGTGACATCGTAGCCGCTTGCCATCCGCTGTTCCTGAGTCAGGCTTTCGCCCTGCTGCCAGCTCCCGACGGGATGGTAATAGTTGGCCGACAGGCGCAAATATTCGCCCCAGGCTTCGGCACCAACGCTGCCTCGCGCCATGTTTTCACCGAGCACTTTGTCGTAGAACGAGTTATAGCCCAGCAGCCAGTCGCCCGTTCGCCAGCGCTGTCCCAGACCGATGTTCCCCACCAGATCGTTTTCCCGCCGGGTGACGGAATACTGATTCCAGGTCAGGTAATCGCCGTTATCCTGCAGCGGGATAAACCAGCTGCCCTGACTGCCGGTGAAGTTGCCTTCTTTATCCACCCGCAGATCGACATTGGCGTTGCCCCACGGCGAGAGCCAGTTTTCCAGCTGATGACTCAGCTCATTGCCAAGCTTGCCGATGGCCATCATTCGCGCCTGTTCGCCGGTCGTCAGGCCATTATCGCTCATGCTGGCCTCACCAAACTTTTTCGCGACTTCGGCAAAATGGCGGGCGTCGTCATCCACCTGCGGCGCAATCCCCAGATCCGGCAGCGCCGCCTGTTTTTCACTGAACGCCGTATTTCCCTGCAGAGCACAAGCAGGAACGCCTGCCAGCAGCAGGAGTATTGAAAGGAGTGGGGTCACGCGGTACGACACAGGCATTAAATCGGTTACATTGGCTCACGTAGGATAATGACAGCCTTTAAGTTTACCGTTTTTTTCCCTCTCCCGTAGCCCCAAAGGCAATTCCAGGAATAACCCGAACCTCATGCCCGTATCTGCTCCTCTGCCAGCAGCGCTTTGAGCTCGGGAATACAAGAGCCGCAGTTGGTACCGCATTTCAGCACCTTGCCCAGTTCGCCGACCGTGCGGCAACCGCTGGCGATGGCCTCACCAATCGCGCGTTCACCAATGCTCATGCAGCTGCAGACAATCCGCCCCGCAGGGGCTGTCTCGCCGCTTTTTCTCCCGCCGAGCAGCGCGTGCCGCTGCTCGGGCGTCTGCGGCGGAGAGTGAAACGCATCGGCGATCCACCCGGCATCGATTTGCGGCTCGCCAGGATTGCTCCACCAGCCCAACATCAGCCTTCCCTCATGCCAGGCCAGCAGGCTCCATACTGCTCCGGCCTGCGCGGTTTGTATCTGCCACTCCTGCTGACGACACCAGTTGGTTAGCCATCCCTGCGGAGGGTGTTCTCCGGCTAAAGAGAGATGGTTTACCGCCAGCGCGGCCCGCCGACGCCAGTGGACCGCGACCGGCAGCGGAACCGGCTGGCGACAAAATAGTTCACCGTGCCAGGCGGGACGCCAGGGTGCAATCGCCACCGCCACCTGTTTGCTTTCCGGCTGTCCGGACCAGGGATCCGTTACCGCCGACAGCAGGTCGTTGACCCGCCCCCGTCGGGCAAACTGATTATTCCAGTGCATCGGCACAAACAGCGAGCCGGGACGCTGCCCGCGGCTGACCACCGTTTTGGCCACCATCACTCCATTGCGCGACCAGATTCGCGCCAGTTCTCCCTCGCGCAGCTGCAGGCGTCGGGCATCCGCTGGCGCGATCTCCACGATCGGTTCGGCAATATGCTGCATCAGGCGCGGCACGCTGCCGGTACGGGTCATAGTGTGCCACTGATCGCGAATGCGGCCGCTATTGAGGATCAGCGGATAAAAGGCGTCGGTCGCGGCACGCGTGGCCTGGGGCGTCACCGGCACCATGCGCAATTTGCCATCGCCGTGCCAGCCCTGCTGTAAATCAAGACCGCTGCCGCTGCGGCTGACCGGCCAGCGAACCGGCGCCAGGTTGTCCCACGCCTCACGGCTGAGATCCGCCAGCCCACCGATATCGAACGCCCGTTGGCCGTTATTTTCAAACCCCGAAAGCGCGGCATGCTCGCTAAAGACTTCGTGCGGATGGCGCCAGGCAAAGGCGGCGCCAAAGCCGAGCTGTTCGGCCATGCGCGCGATTATCCACCAGTCGGCTTTGGCTTCCCCCGGCGGCGGCAGAAAGCTGCGCTGACGGGAAATACGGCGTTCCGAGTTGGTGACGGTGCCATTTTTTTCTCCCCACGCCAGCGCCGGGAAACGGATATGGGCAAACGCTGCCGTATCCGTCCGGGCGCTCACTTCGGAAACGATCACCAGCGGACAGCCGGCCAGCGCCTGGCTGACGGCAAGGCTGTCCGGCAGCGACACCACCGGATTGGTGCCCATAATCCACACCGCTTTCACCTCACCGCGGCCAATGGCGGCAAACAGGTCCACCGCCGTCAGTCCCGGCGTCTGCGCCAGCCGTTCGCTGCCCCAAAAGCGCGACAGCCGGTGCAGATCCTGCGGCTCAAAATTCATATGGGCAGCCAGCATCGTCGCCAGGCCGCCCACCTCGCGGCCGCCCATCGCATTTGGCTGTCCGGTCAGCGAAAACGGCCCGCAGCCCGAACGCCCGTACTTCCCGCTGGCGAGGTGGACGTTAATAATGGCATTACACTTGTCGCTACCGCTGGCCGACTGATTGATCCCCATGGTGTAGAGCGTTATCGCCCGCGGCGCAGCGATGAAATCACGATAGAACCCGGCGACCTGCTCCATGTCCAGCCCGCAGAATTCGGCCACCTGTTCCGTGTCCCAGGCTGCAGCGGCGGCCAGCGCCTGCGCCTGGTCGCGAAAATCGCCCGTCAGCGCACCGGCCTCGGCAATGGCGTTCAGTAAACCGACAAACAGCCCGCCATCGCTGCCGGGCGCAACCGCCAGGTGGCTATCGGCGATATCGCAGGTGGCGGTTCGACGCGGATCAATCACCACCACTTTCATCCGCGAATTATCACGTTTCGCCTGAACCAGCCGCTGATAGAGCACCGGATGCGCCCAGGCGGCGTTCGAGCCCACCAGCACCACCAGATCGCTGTTTTCCACGTCCTCATAGCTGCACGGCACCACGTCGGCGCCAAAGGCGCGCTTATATCCGGTCACCGCCGAGGACATACAGAGCCGGGAATTGGTATCGATATTGGCGGCGCCGATAAATCCCTTCATCAGTTTATTCGCCGCGTAGTAGTCCTCGGTGAGCAGCTGTCCGGAGGCGTAAAACGCCACCGCCTGCGGCCCGTGTTGCTCAATGATTTGCCGCAGCCGGCTACCGGCAACCGTCAGCGCCCGTGACCAGCTGACAGGTTCCCCCTCCAGCTCAGGCCTCAGCAATCGCCCCTCCAGGCCAGTGGTTTCGCCGAGCGCCGCGCCCTTTACGCACAGGCGTCCCAGGTTTGCCGGATGGTGCTCATCACCGCGCACGCTGACCTGGCCATTTTCCTCCCTTCGTGCCAGCACGCCGCAGCCCACGCCGCAATAGGGACAGGTGGTGCGTATTTCATCCATCAGGAGGCCTCCGCACGCGCCAGCAGAAGCTGGTTCCCGACCCACACCGTGCCGTTTTCGATCTTCACCGGCCAGGCGCGGACCATCGGTTCACCGCCATCGCAGGGACGCCCGTCGCGCAGCCGGATACGATGTTTATACAGCGGCGAAATGACCATCGGCTCCCCGCCGGCATCGCCCAGCATACCGCGCGACAGCACGTTGGCGTCGCTACCGGGCTCCAGGTTGTCGAGGGCATAAACCTGTTCGCCAAAACGAAACAGCGCAATCTGCCGTTCGCCCAGCCGCGCGCCGATCCCGGCCTGGGCGGGAATCGCCGCCAGTTCGCAAATGGCCTGCCATGGCCGGGTCGACACCTCACCTTCGCGGCGTACCGGCGCGATGACCGGCTGAGGCTGACCGCGCAACATTTGCCGCTGCACGGCCTCATCCGGCCGATCGCTGTTAACATAGGAACGGAACAGCGCCAGCCGCTGCGGATCGTTCAGAGTGGTCTGCCATTCACACTGGTAGCTCGCCACCACCCGCGCCATCTCCTGCTCCAGCTCTTCGCCAATCCCGAGGCTGTCTTCCAGGATCACCTCGCGCAGGTAGTCGATTCCGCCTTCGAGGTTATCCATCCAGGTGCTGGTTCGCTGCAGCCGGTCGGCAGTGCGAATATAGAACATCAGCAGCCGATCAACCGTGCGGATCAGCGTCGCGTCGTCGAGGTCGCTGGCAAACAGATCGCCATGTCGCGGCTTCATCCCGCCGTTGCCGCAGACGTAAAGATTCCAGCCTTTTTCCGTGGCAATCACCCCGATATCTTTCCCCTGCGCCTCGGCGCATTCGCGGGTACAACCGGAGACCGCCATTTTTATCTTGTGCGGCGCACGCAATCCTTTGTAACGATGTTCAAGGGTGACCGCCAGCGCCGTCGAGTCCTGAACGCCGTAGCGACACCAGGTCGAGCCGACGCAGGATTTCACCGTTCGCAGCGACTTGCCGTAGGCGTGACCGGTTTCAAAGCCGGCCTCCGCCAGCTCGCGCCAGATAGCCGGCAGCTCTTCGAGCCGGGCGCCAAACAGATCGATACGCTGGCCACCGGTAATTTTGCTGTACAGCTGGTAGCGTTTGGCAATTTGTCCGATGGCAATCAGTCCGTCCGGTGTCACTTCGCCTGCCGCCATACGCGGGACCACTGAATAGGTGCCATCTTTCTGAATATTGGCGAAGTAGCGGTCATTGGTATCCTGCAGCGGTAAATGCGCCGGTTTCAGCAGATACTCATTCCAGCAGGAGGCCAGAACTGAAGCCACCAGCGGCTTACAGATTTCGCAGCCGTGTCCCTGACCGTAACGACTAATCAGCTGATCAAAGGTGTGGATATGATTCACGCGCACGAGGTGATAGATCTCCTGACGCGACCACGGAAAGTGTTCGCAGATATCTTTTTTCACTTCCACGCCCTGCGCCGAGAGCTGATATTCCATCACCTGCTTGACCAGCGCGCTGCATCCACCGCAACCGGTCGCCGCCCGGGTACAGCTTTTTATCGCCGGGATATCGCTGGCGCCCGCGCTGACCGCCCGGCAGATATCACCTTTAGTGACGTTGTGGCACGAGCAGATCTGCGCGCTGTCCGGCAGCGCCGCTACCCCCAGCGCTTTTGGCGCGCTCCCCTCCTGCACCGGCAGAATCAGGCTTTCCGGGCGCGCGGGCAGCGCCATCGCGTTCAACATCATTTGCAGCAGCGTGGCGTAATCGCTGGCATCGCCCACCAGCACGCCGCCCAGCAGCGTTTTGTTCTGCTGGCAGACGACAATTTTCTTGTAGATTTGCCCCGGACCATCCGTCCACTGGTAGCTCTGGCTACCGGGCGTGCGTCCCTGGGCGTCGCCGAAAGAGGCTACATCGATGCCCAGCAGTTTCAGTTTGGTGCTCATATCGGCGCCGCTGAAGCTCGCCTCTTCTCCAGCCAACATTGCCGCCGCCGTTCTCGCCATCTGGTAGCCCGGCGCCACCAGGCCATAGATTTTGTCCTGCCACAGGGCACATTCGCCAATCGCCAGCACTTGCGGATCGGAGGTGCGGCACTGATTGTCGATGACGATCCCGCCGCGCTCTCCTACCGTCAGTCCGCTGCCGCGCGCCAGCGTATCCTGCGGACGAATCCCGGCGGAAAAGACCACCATGTCGGTAGCCAGCGATCCGCCATCGGCAAAGTTCAGCACCAGGCCATTATCACCGCGCGCAATACTCTGAGTCGTCTTGCTGGTATGGACACCGACGCCAATATCATTGATTTTCTCCCGCAGCATCGCGGCGCCCGGGCTATCCAGCTGGACCGCCATCAGATTCGGCGCAAACTCCACCACGTGGGTTTCCAGCCCCAGCTGTCTGAGCGCGTTGGCGGCCTCCAGCCCCAGCAGCCCGCCGCCAATCACCACCCCGCGTTTTGCGCTGCTGGCGCAGGCGGCAATACGGTCGAGGTCGTCGAGGGTGCGGTAGACGAAACAGCCCTCCAGATCGTGGCCCGGCACCGGCGGAACGAATGGATATGAGCCGGTCGCCAGCACCAGTTTATCCCAGTGGGTTTCATGGCCGCAGGTATCGCGTACCACCCGCGCTTCACGGTCAATGGCCGTAATCGTCTCGGACAGCCGCAGTTCAATTCCGTGCCGGGCGAAGAAATCGCCGTCCACCAGCGACAGCGATTCCGCGCTACGACCGGCAAAATATTCTGATAAATGCACCCGGTCGTAGGCGGCGTAACGCTCTTCGCCAAACACCACGATCCGAAACTGTTGATGCAGGTTACGGCTGACGCATTGCTCGAGAAAATGGTGGCCGACCATGCCGTGTCCGACCAGCACCAAAACAGGTTTTGTCATAGAAAATTCACCTGCAGCGCGCGGCTGCGTTGAAGAAGGATCAAAAAGCCAGTCTGGCTGCGCGGGGGTAGCCAGCAGCGCGGTGAGCGGCGCGGCATTTGCGCAGTCGCCCAGCAGCAAAACAGCCTGTAGTTTGCCGTCGCGGACCAGCAGACGGCGGTAGTGGCGGGCCAGCGGGTCCCAGCTGGTCCAGATCTCATCGTGGTCGCTGGCCTGCGGATCGCCGGCGCTGAACAGCGCGATGCCGGTGACTTTCAGGCGGGTACCGCTATCCTGCCAGTGAAAATCCGCCTCCGGCGTGCCGCATAGCCGCCCGGCCAGCACCTCAGCCTGGCGCAGACAGGGCGCCACCAGTCCCCAGGTCTGGCCGTCAATTTCGCAACATTCGCCAAGAGCACTAACCCCCGGCAGCGCGGTCGCCAGCTGACGGTCCACGATAATGCCGCGCCGACAGGCCAGGCCGCTTCGCTGCGCCAGCTGAATGTTGGGGCGCACGCCGGTCGCCAGCACTACGCGACTGGCGGCAAACGCCCGGCCATCCTCCAGCACAACCTCATGCTCGCGAATCGCGGCAATCCCGCAGCCGGTGACGCACTGGATCCCTCGCTCCTCCAGCTGTTGCTGTAGCTGCTGACCGGCAAAGGCATCGGTTTGCTGTTCCATCAGCCGGTCGCCGCGATGCAGCAAAGTGACATTGTCACCATGACGTCGTAACGCAGCCGCAGCCTCGACGCCGAGCACCCCACCGCCGATCACGACCGCCGGGCCACCGGTTGCCAGAATGGCGGCCACATCGGCAAAGGTGCGAAATGCGTAGACGTGCGGCAGCGCCACACCGGGCAGCGGCGGGATGAAAGCCTGTGAACCGGTGGCGAAAATCAGCTCATCCCAGGAGAGCTCGCCGCGGGTGGTGCGCAGCGTTCGCGTCGTCATCTCCACCGCCAGCACCGATTCATCGCTGCGTACCGTCACGCCGTGCTGGTGATACCACTCCTCTGGCAGCAGCCGCGTTTGCGCCAGCGTTTTTTCCCCACCCAGTACCGGTGACAGCTGGATACGGTTATAGGCCTGCCAGGGTTCATCCCCGATAATCACTATCTGAAATTTGTCGCCCCCCCGCGCCACCAGCGTCTCCGCCAGCCGGGTGGCCGCCATACCATTGCCGATAATCACCAGTCGCCGCTTCATCGCCGCCCCTTACGCCGCCTTCGGCTGTTTTTCGTAGAGGAAATGGAGAATCTGCTGACGCAGGTGGTGATAATGGCTGTCATCCGCCAGCTGAACACGATTACGCGGCCGGGGCAGGTCGATAGCGAGAATCTCGCCCACCGTCGCCGCCGGGCCGTTGGTCATCATCATGACGCGGTCAGAGAGCAGCACCGCCTCATCAACATCATGGGTAATCATCACGATGGTGGTGTTCAGCGCCTGCTGAATCTGCATCACCGCATCCTGCAAATGGGCGCGGGTCAAGGCATCGAGCGCGCCAAACGGTTCATCCAGCAGCAGCACCTTCGGCTTCATCGCCAGCGCTCTGGCAATCCCTACCCGCTGCTTCATGCCGCCGGAGATCTCCCCCGGACGCTTGTGCAGCGCATGACCCATTTGCACCCGCTCAAGGTTGTGTTCGATCCACGCCTTGCGCTCGGCTTTGCTCATGGTGCGGCGAAAAACCTGGTCGACCGCCAGCGCCACGTTGTCAAAGCAGGTCAGCCACGGCAGCAGGGAGTGGTTCTGGAAGACTACCGCGCGCTCGGGACCCGGCCCGGCGATTTCGCGGTTATCACACAGCAGTCCGCCTTCCGTGGGTAAGGTAATGCCGGCAATCAGGTTCAGCAGCGTGGATTTACCGCATCCTGAGTGGCCAATCAGGCTCACGGTCTCCCCTTCATAAATGTCGAAAGAGACGTTTTGCAGGGCCAGAAATTCGCCGCTGGCGGTATGGAAGCGCTGGCTGACGGCCTGCACCTGAATTAATGGTTTCATAGCGATTCCCCTATTTTTCTTGCCAGCTGAAGCGACGAGCGATCAACATCAGCCCCTGCTCCAGCAGCAGGCCGACGACGCCGATAATGACGATGGCGATGATGATGTTTTCCACGTTGAGATTGTTCCATTCATTCCAGATCCAGAAGCCGATCCCCAGGCCGCCGGTCAGCATTTCAGCAGCGACGATCACCAGCCAGGCAATGCCAATAGAGAGACGCACGCCGGTCAGCACCGCGGGCAGCACGGCCGGGAAGAGAATGCGCCGCATCACCGTCCACTCCGACAGCTGTAAAACGCGAGCCACGTTGAGATAATCCTGCGGAATGCGGCGTACCCCTTCGGCAGTGTTAATCACCATTGGCCAGATAGAGCAGATAAAAATGGTCCAGCTCGATGCCGGCTCCGCCTTCTGGAACAGCAGCAGGCCAATAGGCAGCCACGCCAGCGGACTGACCGGGCGCAGCAGCGCAATCAGCGGATTAAACATGCGGGCAAAGAACAGCGAGCGGCCAATCAAAAAGCCCAGCGGGATCCCCACCAGCGCCGCCAGCCCAAAGCCCACCGCCACCCGCTGCAGTGACGCCAACACGTTCCAGCCGATGCCCATGTCGTTCGGCCCGTCCTGATAGAAAGGATCGGCAAACAGGGTCAGCGCGGAATCGAGCGTACTCAGCGGCGTCGGAAAGCCCTTGCCGTTGATCGCCGCCAGCTGCCAGCAGAGCAACAGCAGCCCCAGCCCGAGCAGGGGTGGCAGGAGCCGCTGTACGGTTTCACGTAGCCAGCGCCTGACGGGCGGCGTCGGACGTCGGACCTGTACCGGTGGCAGGACAATCACTTCGCCCGGCGTTTTTTCTGTGGCAATAACAGGTTGCGTACTGTGCGCGTGTTTCATTTCATGCCCCCTTACGTTGAATCGCGAAGCCGCGGGCGTAACCTTCCGGATCGGCCCCCGTCCAGACCGTACCGTCTATTAATGTGCTGCTGCGCATGAGCGCAGCCGGCGTAGAGATGCCGCCCACCGCCTGCGCCGCCTCTTTCCAGACGTCAATGCGGTTGATGCGCCCGGCCACCGCCTGATAATCCGGGGCCGTTTTTAGTAATCCCCAGCGGCGGAACTGGGTTAAAAACCACATTCCGTCCGACAGCCAGGGAAAACTCACCTCTCCCTGGTCGTAAAAGCGAATCGGGTGTGCGTCCTGCCAGCGCTGTCCCAGCCCGTTGTCGTACTCCCCAAGCATTCGTCCGGTGAGATACTGCTCTTTGGTATTCAGCCAGGCGCGTTTTGCCAGAATGCGCGCCGTCTCTCGTTTGTTCTCTTCCGAGGCGTCAATCCAGCGCGCCGCATCCAGCACCGCCGCGACCAGCGCGCGGGCGGTGTTCGGATTGCGTTCGACCCATTCGCTGCGGGTGCCGAGAATTTTTTCCGGGTGTTCCGGCCAGATGGCCTGCGAAGTGGCTGCGGTAAAACCGATACGGTCGTTGATCGCCCGCGCGTTCCACGGTTCGCCGACGCAAAAACCAACCATGTTGCCGATACGCATGTTCATCACCATTTGCGGCGGCGGCACCACCACGGTGCGTACGTCCGTAAACGGGTCGATGCCACCGCTGGCCAGCCAGTAATAGAGCCACATCGCGTGCGTCCCGGTGGGAAAGGTGTGGGCAAAGGTGTAGCTGCCCGGCGCGCGCTGGCCGATCAGCCGTTTCAACCCCCCGAGGTCGGTCACCCCTTTCTCCCGCAGGTCGCTGGAGAGCGTAATCGCCTGGCCATTGCGGTTGAGGGTCATCAGGTTTGCCATTGCGTGCGGCTTGCCGGCGATCCCCAGTTCGAGGCCATACAGCAGGCCGTAGAGAATGTGTGCCGCATCGAGTTCACCGGCGATCAGTTTGTCGCGCACCGCCGCCCAGCTGGCTTCTTTGGTCGGTACCAGGGTAATGCCATATTTTTTATCGAACCCTTTCAGCGACGCGATCGCGATCGGCGCGCAGTCCGTCAGCGGAATAAATCCGACTCGTACGGTAGATTGCTCCGGCTTATCGGATCCTGCCGCCCATGCGCTCTGCATCACGCCGGGCAACAACATCGCCCCGCCCAGCGCGGCGCCTGCCTGTAAAAAATGCCGTCGTGAAATCGAAAATTTATCGCCCATACCCGCTCCAGAACACGCAAAAAAAAAGCGCCCGACAGTGCTGATGCACTGCAGGACGCCTTTATCCATGGACACACAAACCGCCGTTGGCCTGTTGCCCAAAATTGTTTACTGAACGATTTAACGCATTAACCGTTGTCTGCAGGATATTGCAAAACAGATGCCAATGTTCACAGAGGCGGTGTCAGGCCGTTTTCCGCTGTGCGCCGGGCGGCTTCCCGCCGCTCATTGCACCGCTGACAGGCAGCCGCTGCCCAACCATCGTGCATCTACTCCTTTGGGGTTATGGACCACAACGCCTTTACCGTCAGCAGCGCGCGGGCGATTTCCACCATCCTCTGATTCTTATCCATTGCCATTTTCCGCAACGCCTGCCAGGCCTGCTCTTCCTGCATTCCCTGATGAACCATCAGCACGCTTTTCGCTTTTTCAATCAGCTTGCGCTCTTCGAGCGTATCTTTTAGCGAGGCCAGTTGCCCGGAGAGCTGCTGGAGCTCAAAGGCCTGCTGGCGAACCAGCGGCAGCAGCTGTTTATCGAGACGGCGCGCGATGCCGTCATCACCCTCTTCCTCCGGCCAGCTGGCGGGCGGCGCTTCGCCGCTGAGCAGGTTATCGGCGACGCTCAGCAGGTCGTCAATCAGCCGCTCTTCCAGACCTCGCATCTGCTCCAGACGCTGCGTCTGGGCGCAAAACCAACGCAGCGCCGTCTCCCCCTCGTCTGCCGGGGGCTGTCGGGTACAGGCGATCCGCCGCAGCTGCTCAATTTCCAGACTGGCCTGGCACTGGGTCATAAACAGCGCAGTCTGCGGCGCCTCCGCCAGCGCCTGGAAGCTGTCAAAACAGGGCTGCTGACCATCGATTCTGTCCACCAGCAGCTGGCGGAGCTCATCGCTAAACTGGCCGCGGGCAAAGCCGGATGCCCCCAGCGCGCGCTCCTGCCCCACCAGCTCTTTCCCCTGCATAAAACTGTAGAGCGCCACCATGCGCCCGGCAATTTGCGGGTCGTCAATGCTGTCGTTGAGCTGCGGGACAATATTTAATAAGTGGCGGATAATGCGACTAAACTGGTTTGTCGCCTCTTCGGCGATGATAGCGCGGCCGCGCACGGCGTGGCGCAGCGTCAGCAACTGCTCCAGGTACCAGAGCGCGCTGGCAATCCGCCAGCATAGCGCGCCGCTGGCGCACTCCCGCACCGCTTCCAGCGCCTCGCGAAAGGCGATAAGCTGCTCATCCACCAGTGCCGAGCCCGCCCGGCACTCCGCGGCATAGAGCCGTCCAGCGGAGCAGAGCCAAAGGTTGGACGCACCGCGTTCGCACTGTAGCATGTGTACCAGCGCGCTTATCCGGCTTGCCAGCGTACCCTGCTGCGCCAGCTGGCGTAGCTGCTCTTTTTGCAGCTGCCGCGCGCGGTGAAACCACCTGTTGGCCTCAGGCGTGATGCCAGCCGTATTATTCATACCCCCTCCCGGGTCAACGCTTTATACTTTAACCACAAGCAATAACCGTGCCTTATACCAAGGAGTCCTTATGCAAAGTATTGTGATTATCGCCAACGGTGCTGCCTACGGTAGCGAATCGCTGTTTAATAGCCTGCGCCTGGCGATTGCCCTGCGCGAACAGCAGTCTGAACTCGATCTGAAACTGTTTTTAATGTCTGACGCGGTGACGGCAGGCCTGCGCGGACAAAAGCCGGCGGAAGGCTATAACATTCAGCAAATGCTGGAGATCCTCACCGCCCAGAATGTCCCGGTGAAATTGTGCAAAACCTGCGCCGACGGCCGCGGGATCACCGCGCTGCCGCTGATTGACGGCGTGGAGATTGGCACTCTGGTGGAGCTGGCGCAGTGGACGCTGGCGGCCGATAAAATCCTGACCTTCTGAAGAAAGGGCCTCTGGCGGGATTTAATATCACCGAGGCAGCGTTTGTTAATCAAAAAACTAAGTCAGCTGAATGCTTTCAGGCACAACATCATTTTTGTTTAATCTTTATCCCTTTTTTTGATCAAAATCAGCATTCGTCTGCTCCCCATTTGGTGTTATGCCATGAGTAAAGTGTGAACAATATCACGCGCGGGATTGAGCAGGCAGGATGCTGTAGACAGACAACAACGGGGTAGATAAATGGCGATGGTTAAAGCAAGTTTGATGTTGTTTGGCGGTGATACGCTGGTGGTTCGTTGTTCTGAACGCTGCCATATTCACCTGATGAGCGCGAAGGCTGCCGGCGACAGCCATGCGGATATTCTGAGCGTCCAGGATCGCGACAGCGCCTATCTGACCGTGCCGTATAACGGCACCTGGAACGTACTGATCGATAGCCACAGCCAGTCACTGGAGCACTCCATTAGCTACGTTCCCGCCTGATATCACCTGCCCGGGATAGCCCGGGCATTTTTCAGGCCAGCCCCGGCTGGCTGTTTTCTCCCAGCAGCGTCCGTACCGTCCCGACCAGATCGTCAAGACAATCATCGTGCATACCGAGTTTGCGTAGCTCCTGATCCAGAGAGAACAGGTACTGGGCATTGGTGCCGAGCGGCCCGCTGGCTTTAGCGATCAGCGGCGCAATGACCTGGGCGCGGGTATCCGGTTCGAACAGCGGATGACGAGGATCCATAATAAACACCAGCGCGTTCACCGTCCGCCCGTCATCGAGCTCCAGCTTACACCAGGTCGGCAGATAGCACCCGGTGATCATCTCCCGCTTCCACAGCAGCGTCAGCTCCTCTTCCAGCGTCTCATCAGGGAGTCGATAGGCCACGCCGGTGGTACGCCCGCCCTCTTTCAGCGCCAGCATGCGCCCCGGCTGGCAGGCGCTGCCGCGCCCGGCGGTCAGCCGCAGGCAGAAGGCGCGGTGCCAGCCCGGAAGCGTACCGGTACAGGTTTCGCGATACTCAAGAGCCGGGTTCCACATCAGCGAACCGTAGCCAAAAATCCATACTGAGCCAGCATCCGGACGACAGGCCAGCGTTGCCGCAAGGGAAGCGGCCCGTTGCTCTGCCGACCAGAGAAGCGATTCCTCAATAGCACCAAACGCCGTCTTACAATCCGCATTGATTAAGAAATCACGAGTTAACACTTTCTACTACCTCCGCCACTGCCCGCTTCCCGGCGATTATCTGATGGCATCCGTGAAATATTGCCGAATTATTATCCAGCTTTCATCGACAATAAGCAATGAACGACACGCTGGCAAGGCGCGGAGCAGCAGATGAGGCAGCAGGAACGATTATTTTTTCTTATGCCACTTATCATCGTCTCCTTTTTGATAGTCATTCTTGACCGCCGCCCAGGCGACCTTATGCGCCGTCTCTTCACGGCTGGCGTCGTCCCGCCGGTCCGCCTGGCGCTTATACTGCTCCCAGGCGCTATTAAACGCTTCTTTATAGATCTCCTGGGCATGCGCCGGCAACACGTGCCGGACGCTATCGGGTAGCGCTTGTTTACTGCGATAAGGCATATGCACCTCCGGATGGTGGTAAAAAGATAAGTCTGGGACGCTAATTCCGGGTTTTCAAGGCGGGATATAATCCAGAAGCATTTTTAGTAATTGTCTGAATAATAAATACAAAATCGCAATAATGATAAGTTATGACAATCTCAAGGCATTAGTTACCAATAGCCGTAAATTTAAGTAAAAAAACAATTCAGATAGCAAAATGTCTGTTATTTTATCTACTTACGGTATCTATAATTATAACACCTGCATAAATGGAGATGGTTCATGACGCATGTACATGAGGCGGTGAAAACCCGCCACAAGGAGACATCGCTTGTTTTCCCGATTCTGGCGCTGGCGGTGCTTATCTTCTTCGGAAGTAGTCAGTCACTGCCAGCGGTCATTGGCATTAACATTCTGGCCTTAGTGGGTATTCTGTGTAGCGCATTCAGCGTTGTACGCCACGCGGACGTTCTCGCCCACCGCCTCGGCGAGCCGTACGGTTCGTTAATTTTAAGTCTTTCCGTGGTGATTCTTGAAGTCAGCCTGATTTCTGCATTAATGGCCACCGGCGACGCGGCCCCGACGCTGATGCGCGATACGCTCTATTCAATCATTATGATTGTCACCGGCGGCCTGGTCGGCTTTGCTCTGCTGCTGGGCGGACGTAAATTCGCCACCCAGTACATGAATTTGTTTGGTATTAAGCAGTATCTCATCGCCCTGTTTCCGCTGGCGATTATTGTGCTGGTCTTTCCGATGGCGCTACCGGGCGCGAATTTCAGCACCGGGCAGGCGCTGCTGGTTGCGCTGATTTCCGCCGCCATGTACGGCGTATTTCTGTTGATTCAGACCAAAACGCACCAGAGCCTGTTTATTTATGAGCATGAAGACGACGGCGACGACGACGACCCGCATCACGGCAAACCGTCCGCCCACAGCAGCGCCTGGCACACCGCGTGGCTGTTAATTCACCTGGTCGCGGTTATCGCGGTCACTAAGATGAATGCGAACCCGCTGGAGACGCTGCTGACCAGCATGAACGCGCCGGTGGCCTTTACCGGTTTCCTGGTCGCGCTGCTGATTCTCTCGCCGGAAGGACTCGGTGCATTGAAAGCGGTACTCAACAATCAGGTGCAGCGCGCGATGAACCTGTTCTTCGGTTCGGTGCTGGCGACGATTTCGCTGACCGTGCCGGTGGTCACCTTAATCGCCTTCTTAACCGGCAATGAGCTGCAATTCGGGCTTGGCGCACCGGAAATGATTGTGATGGTCGCCTCGCTGCTGTTGTGCCAGATCTCCTTCTCTACCGGGCGCACCAATGTGCTGAACGGCGCCGCGCACCTGGCGCTCTTCGCCGCTTATCTGATGACCATTTTTGCCTGACCGCTCTTCCCCGGCGTCGACCGGGGAGAGTTCTGCGCCGTTACTGGCGCAAAAAAAAGCCTGCCGGTTTTACAACGGGCAGGCTTTTCGCGCTCAGGAGCGATGAATTAGTTGCTGGTATCCAGCTCTTCAAAGTTCTTCACCAGATCGTCAATTGCTTTGATCTGCTTCAGGAATGGCTCCAGTTTAGCCAGCGGCAGCGCGGACGGGCCGTCGCATTTCGCATGTTCCGGGTCCGGATGCGCTTCGAGGAACAGGCCTGCCAGGCCCGTTGCCATACCGGCACGCGCCAGCTCGGTCACCTGAGCACGACGACCGCTGGACGCGGCGCCAAACGGGTCGCGGCACTGCAGCGCGTGGGTCACGTCGAAGATAACCGGCGAGTTGTTAGACACTTTCTTCATCACCCCAAAGCCCAGCATGTCGACAACCAGGTTGTCATAGCCGAAGTTCGCCCCGCGATCGCAGAGGATAACTTTGTCGTTGCCGCCTTCGATAAACTTGTCGACGATGTTACCCATCTGGCCCGGGCTGACAAACTGCGGTTTCTTCACGTTGATCACCGCGCCGGTTTTTGCCATCGCTTCGACCAGGTCGGTCTGGCGCGCCAGGAATGCCGGCAGCTGGATAACGTCAACCACGTCGGCAACCGGCTGCGCCTGGCTTGCTTCATGAACGTCGGTGATGATTTTCACGCCGAAGGTCTGCTTCAGCTCCTGGAAAATTTTCATCCCTTCTTCCAGGCCCGGACCACGATAGGAGTGAATGGAAGAACGGTTGGCTTTATCAAAAGAGGCTTTGAACACGTAAGGAATGCCCAGCTTCTGCGTGACGGTCACATAGTGTTCGCAGATGCGCATCGCGAGATCGCGGGATTCCAGCACGTTCATCCCACCAAACAGGACGAAAGGCAGGTCGTTTGCTACGTTGATATCACCAATGCTAACCACTTTTTGTTTCATAAGATCGCCTTATCAGGGTGTAACCGGATTCATTCCAGATTAGTGAAGAGTAATTTGTTTATGCGAAATGGTGTTAATTTGCGCGCGGATCATTTCGCTGATCGGGTCCTCCGGACACTGTTCGACGAAATAGTTCAGGTCCAGCAGCGCAACATGATCGCACTCAAGCTGGGCGTAGATCAGCCCGCGATCGCGGATCTCATACGGATCCTCCGGATTAAACTGCAGCAGCGCTTCGCTGGCGCGCAGGGCCAGCTCCATCTGCCGCTCTTCCATCAGCGCCGATTTTAAGGTGTCGAGCAGCTTGTGGATCACTTCGGCGTTATCCGCCTCGTCGAGATCCTCGTTGAACAGCTCGGCAACCGGGCTAATATTGCCCTTCAGCCAGACTTCCAGCGTGTGTTCGTTGAGCGTTTCACCGTTGAACGGGTTAATCAGCCACATCTCTTCGCTGGTTTCCGGGTCGGCGCGCAGCAGCAGCTGCGTCGGGAAGATAACCGGGACCAGCGGCAGCGACAGGCGCTGAGCAATCCACAGGACGATAGCGCCTAATGACGCCGCGCTCCCCTGACGATTAATCAGGACTTTGTCGATCCACAAAGCATCAGACAGCCGGTAAACGCCGTGGGAATCGCGAAAGCCCCACTCATGGTAGAACAGCTCCAGCAGCCGCTCCAGCTGACGCTCCTGATCCCAGGAAGAGGCAATTTCCTCCTGCGCCAGACCCAGCAGCCGCTCCAGTTCATCCTGCACATAGTGCGTCGGAAAATCGTCGCGGATTAATTCAGAAATGAGGACCATGCCATCGCACAATGGCGCTTTATTAAATTCGAAATCAGCTAATGACCTCATGACTTACCCCAGTAACGGTGTTCTTGTAATGGCGAGTTGTATGATGATGAACAACACCACCAAAGCCAGCAGAAAGGCAATAAACCGGCTCTGCTGGCTGCGCGGGCGACGACGGCCCAGCGCGATAAAACCCAATGCGATGTAAATAATAACGCCAAACAGCTTTTCAGTCAGCCATGAGCCGTCTTCAGTGAAAGGCAGATAGTGCGTTATGGCCATTAATCCTGCGCCGCTCAGAAATAACAGCGTGTCGCTGCAGTGCGGCGCAATGCGCACCCAGCGCTGGTTCAGCCGGGCATTGCCGCTGTAGGTCCACCAGTAGCGTAAGGTAAATAAACTGACGGAAACCACCACACACGCTATATGCAGATACAGCACCGCGCTAAACAGATTCATATGCCCGCTTTCTCCATGCCGGAAAATCGCCCTGTCGTCAGGCGATCGTTATCGCCGTAGTCACGGCAGGTCGTCACATCGTGGTAACCCGCTTCCCGGAACAGCGCCCGTACCGCGTCCCCCTGCTTCCAGCCGTGTTCCAGCAGCATCACGCCGTCGGAGGTCAGGAAACGGCGTCCTTCCCGGATGATATGCGCGAGGTCGGCAAGGCCGTTATCGGCAGCAACCAGCGCCGTTTTTGGCTCAAAACGAACATCGCCCTGCTCAAGATGCGGATCGGTTTCGTCGATATAGGGCGGGTTGCTGACAATCATGGTGAACCGCTGCCCGGCCAGCGCGCTGAACCAGTGGCTTTGCAGGACGCTAACGTTCGTGATGGCAAGGCGCTCGGCGTTACGCGCGGCTAATGCCGCCGCATCGGGCATGAAATCCACCGCCGTGACCTGGCAGTCCGGGCGTTCACTGGCCAACGCCAGGGCGATCGCGCCGGTGCCGGTACCTAAATCCAGAATCCGGCACGGCGTAGCCGGCAGCCGCGCCAGCGCCTGCTCGACGAGGCATTCGGTATCCGGGCGCGGAATGAGCGTTGCGGGGGAAACCAGCAGCGGCAGCGACCAGAACTCACGCACGCCCACCAGATGGGCCACCGGCTCGCCGCGCTGGCGGCGGCTCAGCAGCGTCTCCAGCTGCGCCTGCTGTTCCAGAGTCAGCACCGTCTCACCGAAGGCGAGGAGCCAGGTCCGCGCCCTGCCGGTGACGTGCCCTAACAGGATCTCGGCGTCGCGTCGCGGGCTTTCACTCGCGCTCAGTCGGGCAATCGCCTGCGCCAGCCACTGTTGAAAGGTCATCATTCCTGCTCGGAAAGCGCGGCCAGCTGATCGGCCTGATATTCCTGAACAATCGGCTCAATCAGCATATCCAGTTTCCCTTCCATCGCTTCGTCCAGACGGTAGAGGGTCAGGTTGATGCGGTGGTCGGTCACGCGGCCCTGCGGGAAGTTATAGGTGCGGTTGCGATCGCTGCGATCGCCGCTGCCCAGCAGGTTACGACGGGTTGACGCTTCCGCCTGCTGACGCTTAGCGATTTCCGCCGCGCGAATACGCGCGCCGAGCACCGACAGCGCTTTGGCTTTGTTTTTGTGCTGCGAACGCTCGTCCTGGCACTCCACTACTATCCCGGTCGGTAAGTGGGTAATACGGATCGCCGAATCGGTGGTGTTAACGTGCTGACCGCCGGCCCCGGAGGAGCGGAAAGTATCAATACGCAAATCGCCCGGGTTGATATCCGGCATTTCGGCTTCCGGCAGCTCCGGCATCACCGCCACGGTACAGGCGGAGGTGTGAATACGCCCCTGGGATTCGGTGGCCGGCACGCGCTGTACGCGATGACCGCCGGACTCAAATTTCAGACGACCATACACGCCATCGCCGCTGATTTTGGCAATCACCTCTTTATAACCGCCATGTTCGCCTTCGTTGGCGCTCATGATCTCCACGCGCCAGCGGCGGGATTCGGCGTAACGGCTGTACATACGGAACAGATCGCCGGCAAACAGCGCCGCTTCATCACCGCCGGTACCGGCGCGGACTTCGACAAAGGCGTTGCGTTCATCATCCGGATCCTTCGGCAGCAGCAGCACCTGCAGCTGTTGCTCCATCTCCTCGCTTTTCGCTTTCGCGTCGCGCAGTTCTTCCTGCGCCATTTCGCGCATTTCCGCATCGTCGAGCATCATCTGTGCAGTTTCGATATCGTCCTGCACCTGGCGCCATTCGGTATAGCAGCGCGCCACGTCGCTCAGCTGCGCATATTCCCGCGACAGCGCGCGGAATCGATCCTGATCGGCGATGGTCGCAGCATCACCCAGCAGCGCCTGAACTTCCTCATGGCGTTCGTACAGAGCTTCCAGTTTGGCAACAATAGAAGGCTTCATAGGCGTGAATTCACCCTGTCCTGAAAAAAGAGAAATGTGCGCTATTCCAGCCCGAGGCTGTTGCGCAGAATATGCAGGCGTTCATCATCCCCGTCACGGGCTGCCTGCTGAAGAGATTTGGTTGGTGCGTGGATCAGGCGATTGGTCAGTTTACGCGCCAGATCCTGCATGATTTCCTGCGCATCGCCGCCCTGCTCCAGCGCAGCCAGCGCTTTCGCCGTCAGCTCCTCACGGACCTGCTCGGACTGGGAACGATATTCGCGGATAGTCTCGCTGGCGCTCTGGGCACGCAGCCAGGCCATAAATTCGCTGGTTTCCTGCTCGACGATCGTTTCCGCCTGTACCGCCGCGGCTTTACGCTGCGCCAGGTTATGCTGAATGATGTTTTGCAGGTCGTCCACGCTGTACAGATAGGCGTTCGCCAGCTTACCCACTTCGGGTTCGACATCGCGAGGCACCGCGATATCAACCAGCAGCATCGGCTGATTACGCCGCGCCTTCAGCGCACGCTCCACCATCCCCTTGCCGATAATCGGCAGCGGGCTGGCGGTCGAACTAATAATAATGTCGGCCTCTTTCAGCCGCTCGTCGATATCGCTCAGGGCGATAACCTCGGCACCGACCTCCTCGGCCAGAGCCTGCGCGCGCTCGCGGGTACGGTTAGCAATCACCATGTTGCGCACGTTGTGTTCACGCAGATGACGCGCCACCAGTTCGATGGTTTCCCCGGCGCCGACCAGCAGCACCGTCACGCTTGAAAGGGATTCGAAGATTTGTCGCGCCAGGGTACAGGCGGCGAAAGCCACGGAAACCGCGCTGGCGCCGATATCGGTTTCGGTCCGCACGCGTTTTGCCACCGAGAACGACTTCTGGAACATCCGCTCCAGTTCGCTGACGTTGAGGTGACCGCGGCTGGAATCGGCGAAGGCTTTTTTGACCTGCCCCAGAATCTGCGGTTCGCCGAGCACCAGCGAATCGAGGCCGCTGGCGACGCGCATCAGGTGGCTGACCGCATCATTATCCTGGTGCCAGTACAGGCTTTTACGCAGGTCTTCTTCATTAAGATGGTGGTAATCACACAGCCAGCGGATGAGCGCTTCCTGCAGATTATCCTGTTCTTCAACGCTGAGATACAGCTCCGTGCGGTTACAGGTCGACAGCACCACACCGCCCTGCACCATTGGCTGAGCCAGCAAGCTCTCCAGCGCCTTATCGAGCGTGTCCGGCGAAAACGTTACGCGTTCTCGCAGCGCGACCGGGGCTGTTTTGTGATTAATGCCAAGAGCTAAAAGGGTCATTGTGAGGGAGTAGTACCAGCGTTGCTAAGGTTAGTCTGAGCGCATCATACAGGATGCGCGGAATCAATAAAAGAGACGCTCCCCTTTTGGAGTAATAGGCATCGGGCTTAAAAGCCATTAACGGTAATTTTTTGATTTCAGACAATTTGAACGTAGACGCTATCGCCGGGCAACGCTAGCATTAAGGGTTATAATTGTAACCCGCTACACAAATCGTGTGCGTACCACCCCGTCGCCGGATTTCACTGTAGACATCAAGGATTTGTCATCATTATGAATCGACTGCTCCGCCTGTTACCGCTGGCAAGCCTGGTCCTGACCGCCTGTACACTCACCGCCCCGAAAGGCCCTGGCAAAAGCCCTGACTCTCCTCAGTGGCGTCAGCACCAGCAGGATGTCCGCAATCTGAGCCAGTACCAGACCCGCGGCGCCTTCGCTTACCTCTCCGATGAACAAAAAGTTTACGCCCGCTTCTTCTGGCAGCAAACCGGCCAGGATCGCTATCGCCTGCTGCTGACCAACCCGTTAGGCAGCACCGAACTGTCGCTGACCGCCCAGCCGGGCAGCGTGACGCTGATCGATAACAAGGGCCAGACCTATACGGCGACCGATGCCGAAGAGATGATTGGCCGCCTGACCGGGATGCCGATTCCGCTAAACAGCCTGCGCCAGTGGATCGTCGGCCTGCCGGGCGATGCCACCGACTACTCGCTTGACGATAAATACCGCCTGAGCGAACTGAACTATACCCAGAACGGCAAAACCTGGCACGTCACCTACGGCGGCTATACCAGCGATACCCAGCCATCGCTGCCGGCCAACATGGAGCTGAATAACGGCAGTCAGCGTATCAAGCTGAAAATGGATAACTGGATTGTGAAATGATGACCCGCTGGCCCTCTCCTGCAAAGCTGAACCTGTTTTTGTACATCACTGGACAGCGCGCCGATGGTTATCACACCCTGCAGACGCTGTTTCAGTTCCTTGACTATGGCGATACCTTAACGATCGAACCGCGTCATGACGGCGCGCTGCGCCTGCTGACGCCGGTTGCCGGCGTAGCCGATGAAGAGAATCTGATTATTCGCGCCGCAAGGCTGCTGATGCAGGCGGCGACGGCATCCGGACAGCTTCCTCCCGGTAGCGGCGCCGATATCAGCATCGACAAGCGTCTGCCGATGGGCGGCGGTCTGGGCGGCGGCTCGTCCAACGCCGCGACGGTACTGGTGGCGCTGAATCATCTGTGGGGCTGTGGTTTGTCGGAAGAGCAACTGGCGACGCTGGGGCTGAGTCTTGGCGCCGATGTGCCGGTATTCGTGCGCGGCCACGCCGCCTTTGCCGAGGGCATTGGTGAGATCCTGACGCCGGTCGAACCGCCAGAAAAGTGGTACCTGGTCGCTCATCCCGGAGTCAGTATTCCGACGCCGACCATTTTCCGCGACCCCGAGCTACCACGAAACACCCCGGTAAGGTCAATAAGTACGTTACTAAAATGTGAATTTCGCAATGATTGCGAGGTTATCGCAAGAAAACGTTTTCGCGAGGTTGATGCGGCGCTTTCCTGGCTGTTAGAATATGCGCCGTCGCGCCTGACAGGCACAGGAGCCTGTGTCTTTGCTGAATTTGACACCGAATCTGCCGCTCGTCAGGTGCTGGAGCAAGCCCCGGAATGGCTACAAGGCTTTGTAGCGCGAGGAGTTAATATCTCCCCGCTCAAGCTAGCCCTACCCAGGTAGTTCTGCTTTTTTGCACGAATTACCTTAGTACGCCGGGCAAATTGAGTAACGGTGACAACGTCACCCTGTTCCAGACGTTGCATCGTTCTCTTTAAATACACCGCCTGGATAGAAGAGTGCCGCCCGCACGGTTTCTGGCGCTTTTCATCCACCACTGGACGCATGCCTGAGGTTCTTCTCGTGCCTGATATGAAGCTTTTTGCTGGTAACGCCACCCCGGAACTAGCACAACGTATTGCCAACCGCCTGTACACTTCTCTTGGCGACGCCGCTGTAGGTCGTTTTAGCGACGGCGAAGTCAGCGTACAAATCAATGAAAACGTACGCGGTGGTGATATTTTCATCATCCAGTCCACTTGTGCTCCCACCAACGACAACCTGATGGAACTGGTTGTTATGGTTGATGCTCTGCGTCGCGCTTCGGCGGGTCGTATCACCGCTGTTATCCCTTATTTCGGCTATGCTCGTCAGGACCGTCGTGTGCGTTCTGCGCGTGTGCCGATTACCGCGAAAGTGGTTGCCGATTTCCTGTCCAGCGTTGGCGTTGACCGCGTACTGACCGTTGACCTGCATGCAGAACAGATCCAGGGCTTCTTCGACGTTCCGGTTGATAACGTATTCGGCAGCCCTATTCTGCTGGAAGATATGCTGCAGCTGAACCTGGATAACCCGATCGTGGTTTCTCCGGACATCGGCGGCGTGGTGCGTGCTCGCGCTATCGCCAAACTGCTGAACGATACCGATATGGCTATCATCGACAAACGCCGTCCGCGCGCTAACGTTTCTCAGGTGATGCACATCATCGGTGACGTTGCCGGCCGCGACTGCGTGATGGTTGACGATATGATCGATACCGGCGGCACGCTGTGTAAAGCAGCTGAAGCGCTGAAAGAGCGTGGTGCGAAACGCGTATTTGCCTACGCCACTCACCCGATCTTCTCCGGCAATGCTATCCAGAACATTAAAAACTCTGTGATTGATGAATTCGTCGTCTGCGATACTATTCCGCTGGCGCCGGAAATCAAAGCGCTGGAAAAAGTGCGTACGCTGACGCTGTCTGGCATGCTGGCAGAAGCGATTCGTCGTATCAGCAACGAAGAATCTATCTCTGCTATGTTCGAACATTAATCGAGCCCGGCCAAAAAACCCGCTGCGGCGGGTTTTTTTGTCTCTTAAACCAATTTGTATGACCATTGCCTCCTTCACCTGCCATTTAGTTGACAGATGATGCGCTCATGGATGAAACATTATTGTGAACAGATTATTTTCCTCACATGTGATGCCTTTCCGCGCCCTCATCGATGCTTGCTGGAAAGAAAAATACACGCTAGCCCGTTTCACCCGCGATCTGATCGCCGGGATCACGGTCGGGATTATTGCCATTCCTCTGGCAATGGCGTTGGCTATTGGCAGCGGTGTCGCGCCGCAGTATGGACTTTATACTGCCGCCGTCGCCGGGATTATTATCGCCCTCACCGGCGGCTCGCGCTTTAGCGTATCCGGGCCAACCGCCGCCTTTGTGGTGATCCTCTATCCGGTGTCACAGCAGTTTGGCCTGGCCGGACTGCTGGTGGCGACGTTGATGTCCGGGGTCTTTTTAATTCTTTTCGGCCTCGCCCGCTTTGGCCGGTTAATTGAATATATTCCGCTATCCGTTACCCTCGGGTTTACCTCCGGTATTGGTATCACAATCGGTACCATGCAGATAAAAGATTTTCTTGGTCTGCAGATGGCGCACGTTCCCGAGCACTATCTGCAGAAAGTCGCCGCCCTGGTGATGGCGCTGCCGACGGCTAATCCTGGCGATGCGGCGATTGGCGTTGTCACCCTTGGCACGCTGATCCTGTGGCCGCGTCTGGGGATCCGCCTGCCCGGCCACCTGCCTGCGCTGCTGGCGGGCTGTGCGGTGATGGCAATCGTCAATCTTATGGGGGGCCACGTCGCGACTATCGGCTCTCAGTTCCACTATATTCTGGCTGACGGTAGCCAGGGTAACGGGATCCCGCAGCTGCTGCCGCAGCTGGTGCTGCCGTGGGATATGCCTGGCTCCGATTTTACGCTCAGCTGGGCGTCACTACAGGCGCTGCTGCCGGCGGCCTTCTCGATGGCGATGCTCGGCGCGATTGAATCACTGCTGTGTGCGGTGGTCCTCGACGGGATGACCGGCACGAAGCACAAAGCCAACAGCGAACTGATAGGCCAGGGTCTCGGCAATATCATCGCCCCTTTCTTTGGCGGTATTACTGCCACCGCCGCCATTGCCCGTTCAGCGGCTAACGTCCGCGCCGGCGCAACATCGCCGGTATCCGCCGTGATTCATGCGCTGCTGGTCATTATGGCGCTGCTGGTGCTGGCGCCGCTGCTCTCCTGGCTTCCGCTGTCTGCGATGGCGGCGCTGCTGCTGATGGTAGCGTGGAATATGAGCGAAGCGCACAAGGTGGTGAATTTGCTGCGCTACGCGCCGAAGGACGACATCGTGGTGATGCTGATGTGCATGTCGCTGACCGTACTGTTTGATATGGTCATCGCTATCAGCGTCGGTATCGTGCTGGCCTCGCTGCTGTTTATGCGCCGCATTGCGCGCATGACCCATCTGGCGCCGGTCAATGTTGATGTGCCCGACGACGTGCTGGTCCTGCGGGTTATCGGCCCCCTCTTCTTTGCCGCTGCCGAAGGGCTGTTTAACGATCTGGAGACGCGGATTGCCGGTAAGCGGATCGTGGTCCTGAAGTGGGATGCGGTGCCGGTACTGGATGCCGGCGGACTGGATGCCTTCCAGCGTTTCGTCAACAAACTGCCGGAAGGCTGTGAACTGCGCGTCTCGAATCTCGAGTTTCAGCCGCTGCGCACCCTGGCACGGGCGGGCGTTCAGCCGATTCCAGGGCGCCTGAGCTTCTATCCCGACCGTGCTGCCGCTCTGGCAGACATTTAACTACCGTGACGCGGGCGAGCTCGCCTGCGTCATCATCACGCCAATCGCCTGCTGGAGCCAGCCGAGCACCTCAGGCGTCATCCAGGTCCCTTTCATCAGATGCGGTTCGCGCTCCATCGCCAGGCGGAATTTCTGCTGGGTGTGAGGATGAGTTCCGGCATAGGACTGAAACAACGCCAGCCACTGCCTGGCCAGCGCCTGCCCCACTGGAGAAGCCGGGTCGCAATGCTCGCGACAGGCCTCGTGCAGCGCCGTCACCAGCCCAGGCCACTCCATCAGTCGATCAAAATAGTGCGCGCGAGTGAAAGCCAGCTCATCAGCATTCAGATAACGCGCCCAGATAGCCAGCTTACTCTCGGCAAAAGCGCGGGTAATGTAGTCCACAACATCCACGGTGATTCCGGTTTGCTCGCGCATTTGCGGTTCAGCGACGTGCATTTCATTCAGGCGGGTGAGAAACTCCGGCCGCCCGGCCGTATCCAGCTCCAGGCGCGCCATCCAGCGGGTCGCCAGCGCCATGGCCCGCGGATCGTCCGCCGGACACGCCTCGGCAAGCAACTGGCGAACTTCCGTCACCAGCGCCAGCCAGATCTGGTTGCGCTGCTGATCCTGCTCCGCAAACGGCAGCGCCTGTAACTCCTGGGGACTAAACCAACGATCGTACATTTTCATTAACTCCAGCGTCTGTAGCCAGGACTCCAGGTCAGGCTCGTTACCGCATGCCAGCTCATCGCGCAGCTGAACCAGCCGTTCGCGCAGCGTGGAGACCGCTCGCAGCTGTTTATCCAGCGTCGAGATCTGCTGTACCAGCAGGTCCGACAGGGAAAACGAGTCCTGGTCAAGGTAGTCCTTGATAGTGGCGAGCTCCAGCCCGGTCTGCGTCAGCGCCTTAATCATATGCAGACGCTGAACCGCCGCCAGGTTATAGAGCCGGTAACCCGCCGTGCTTCTGGCCGACGGCATCAGCAGCCCCGTTTGTTCATAGTGATGTAGCGTGCGGACGGTCATTCCGGCGCGTCTCGCCAGTTCACCCACCTGAATTAACATAACTGCTCCTGTTGTTCGACCATAGCGCCACTCTGCCGCCTGACGTTACGTCAGGGTCAAGTGTTAAAGAGAGGGTATTTTATCGTGAAGGCGTAACCCGGGCAGCAAATGCGTTGTTCTGAAGAAAAGAGGCGACGCGATAATAAAACAGCCAGCTACCGGGTGGGCAGCTGGCTGCAGATGAACAGTTTATGTAAGCGCACCCGCCGCGAGACGGCCGGGGCGAGGAACCGGTTTAGCTATGGCGGTGCTGATCGCGACGGCAGCGTTTATCGTAATGGCGGACCCACCAGTATCTGTCGCTAACCTGTTCATGCCCGCCAACGCGCGCCCCTGCGAGCCAGAGAACGGCGCCGACAAAAATACTTAATATCGCGCCATGAGCGAAGAACTGCGGTAGGTCAAGCTGCGGAAGCTGGTTTAAAATAGAGTAACCAACGCCAACAACCATGACGACCAATCCTAAACCCATCAGTACATTACCGAGTAACGAAGCGTTTCTGCGTTTCATATGTCACCTCCGGAACCTTGGGCTACCTGGGAATATCCCCAAAACTTATAGGTCTAGTATAGACAATGGGGATAAGGTTGATTGCGTCGGTGATCACATTAGTTAATATCAAATCAACAAAAACTTACAAATAACTTACTGAACAACATCAAATTCTAATGGTTCATAAGGGTAATTATCTCTTTCCCCGCCGTTGTGGCGGCAGAATTTTGTCAACCGCCTCGGCAAACAGTACACTACGCGCCAGAGAACGACCCAAGCAGGATAGAAAAGTGACGATAAAACTGATTGTCGGCCTGGCAAACCCCGGCGCAGAATACGCGGCGACCCGGCACAATGCTGGCGCCTGGTACGTAGATTTACTGGCTGACCGCCATCGCGCCCCGCTGCGCGAAGAGAGCAAATTCTTCGGCTACACTTCGCGGATTAACCTTGCCGGCGAAGATGTCCGCCTGTTGGTCCCGACCACCTTTATGAACCTCAGCGGCAAAGCCGTGGCGGCCATTGCCACCTTCTACCGCATTAATCCGGATGAGATTCTGGTGGCGCACGATGAGCTGGATCTGCCGCCCGGGGTGGCAAAATTTAAGCTCGGCGGCGGCCACGGCGGCCACAACGGTCTGAAAGATATCATCAGCAAGCTGGGCAATAACCCCAACTTTCATCGCTTACGTGTCGGAATCGGCCATCCGGGCGATAAAAACAAAGTTGTCGGCTTTGTGCTGGGTAAACCGCCGGCGAGCGAACAGAAACTGATTGATGAAGCCGTTGACGAAGCGGCGCGTTGCACCGAGGTGTGGCTGAAAGAAGGTCTCACCAAAGCGACCAACCGTTTACACGCTTTTAAAGCGCAATAACCGGTCGACGTGCGGAATTTTTGCCGCGCACCGTGTATAATAGGCAAAGCTATTTACTTTTCTGCAATCTGTTCACTGTAACGGGTTGATTATCCAAAGATTAAGGTGATTTAAATCATGGGATTCAAATGCGGTATCGTCGGTTTGCCCAACGTCGGCAAATCCACCCTGTTCAATGCGCTCACCAAAGCGGGTATTGAAGCGGCCAACTTCCCCTTCTGTACCATTGAGCCGAACACCGGTGTCGTGCCGATGCCCGATCCGCGTCTGGACAAGCTGGCTGAAATCGTCAAACCACAGCGCATTCTGCCGACCACCATGGAATTCGTCGACATCGCGGGCCTGGTGAAAGGCGCGTCCAAAGGCGAAGGTCTGGGTAACCAGTTCCTGACCAACATCCGTGAAACCGAAGCTATCGGTCACGTGGTGCGCTGCTTCGAGAACGACAACATCATCCACGTGAATAACAAAGTGGATCCGGCAGACGACATCGATGTGATCAACACCGAGCTGGCGCTTTCCGACCTCGATACCTGCGAACGCGCGATTCACCGCGTACAGAAGAAAGCTAAAGGCGGCGATAAAGACGCGAAAGCCGAGCTGGCGGCGCTGGAAAAATGCCTGCCGCAGCTGGAAAACGCCGGCATGCTGCGCGCGCTGAAAAACCTGACCGAAGAAGACAAGGCCGCTATCAAATACCTGAGCTTCCTGACGCTGAAGCCAACCATGTACATCGCTAACGTCAATGAAGACGGTTTTGAGAACAACCCGTACCTCGATAAAGTTCGTGAGATCGCCGCAGCTGAAGGCTCCGTAGTGGTCGCCGTGTGCGCTGCTGTCGAGTCTGATATCGCTGAACTGGACGATGCCGACCGCGATGAGTTCATGGCCGAGCTGGGTCTTGAAGAGCCGGGCCTGAACCGCGTGATCCGTGCCGGTTACGAGCTGCTGAACCTGCAGACCTACTTTACCGCGGGCGTCAAAGAAGTTCGCGCGTGGACTATCCCTGTGGGCGCGACCGCTCCGCAGGCGGCAGGTAAAATCCACACCGACTTCGAAAAAGGCTTTATCCGCGCCCAGACCATCGCCTATGAAGACTTTATCACTTACAAAGGTGAGCAAGGGGCAAAAGAAGCCGGCAAGATGCGCGCCGAAGGGAAAGACTACATCGTTAAAGATGGCGACGTCATGAACTTCCTGTTCAACGTCTAATCGTTTTTATTTTCTCGTGAGGTTTCACTGAATCTCATGGAAACCATAAAAACCCATAAAATCCACGCCATTGCGTGGATTTTTTTTATTTTCATCGCACCGGCACATTACATGAAAGCGCGGCAGAAATATGAGCATACGCGCAAGCCAGTCGTGGTGGGAGCCAACCCGATTCAAGCCAGCGTTGACTGAGATAATCCGGCTCTGTCGTCTGGAAAGCGTCACCACGCCGCAGGTGAAAACCCTCGATACCGCCCTGCCGCTGGAGCGGAGGCCCGGAATACGGGAGCATATCGGTGACTATCAACACAGGCATCAGTTAAACAAACGGATAGCCCCCGAACAGGGGCCACCCTGGCTATGGCCGGTCCGGAACTATCTCCGGATGAAATTAGTAAGTGTGAAAATATTGCTGAATGAGCTGCGGATTTTTAGTTTGGGTCAGTGCCGTCATCAGCAAAATTCGCGCTTTTGCCGGGTTAAGCGAATCGGACACCAGTCCAGGCTGGCCGTCATCAACCGGAACAACACCGCTCCCCGTACGTGAGGCGCGAACAACCACGATACCGGCTTTTTCCGCCTTTTTGATTCCCGCAGCACTGCGTACAGAGACCGACCCCGAGCCGGTGCCTGCATAAATAATACCGTCTACATGATGCGCAATCGCCGCGTCGTACATATATTCAGGGTCGTCCTGATAGCCGTAGATAATGACCACTTTTGGCAATGCGTTAAGGTTACGCACATCAAATACCGAGCGTACAGTGTGAATTTTATCAACACGGGTTTCAAACTGCGGTTTACCGCTCACCATCACCCCGAGATACCCCTCTTCCGGCGCTTTGAAGGTATCCAGTGTCGTGGCATTGGTTTTGGTGACAAAACGGGCGGCGCCGATGCGATCGTTAAGAACCACCATCACTCCGCGTCCTTTCGCCTCCGGGTCAGCCGCTACAGTCACCGCTTCCAGCAGATTCATCGGGCCATCCGCGCTGATTGCCGTTGCCGGACGCATCGCGGCCGTAAACACCACCGGCTTGTTGCTTTTTACGGTCAGGTTAAGGAAGTAAGGCGTCTCATCAAGGGTGTCCGTTCCGTGGGTAATCACGACCCCATCCACATCATCGCGGGCCAACAGCTCGTTGACGCGTTTTGATAGCTTGAGGATTATCTCGCTGGTCATATTTTCACTGCCAATGTTTGCCAGCTGCTCTCCATCAACGCGAGCCACTTTACTCATCTCAGGCACGGCATTAATCAACGTCTGTACGCCAATTGCTCCGGCTTTATATCCTGTAGTCTGAGTATTACTCGCCGCCGAGCCGGCGATGGTACCGCCAGTAGCAAGGATTACAATATGCGGCAGATGCGTCTCACTTAACGCGAAAGTACTTATTGTCAGCAATGCCATTGCCAGTAATGCGCTAAATTTCATATTTACTCATCCCAAAAAGATAAAATTAAAATTCACCAGGTACTATTGCAAAAGACTTGCCAGGAGGAATTTTCTTTTTATCTGCAGATATGATTAACTTTCAGGCAAAAAAAGGGATTTTAATCATTTTGCGCACGCTGCTGGTGCAGCGATGAACGAAAAGCGGGCAGAAAAACTCACCATCCGGCCCAATTCACTTATCTCATCGTACAGCGCTTACCTTTACCAGCAGGTTAGCTGCGGCAGCTAAGATTTCAGCGGCAGATCGGTTGTTTTCAGTAAAAACCAAACGAAATAAAAATGCTCGCTCCTGCTTCTTTGCAGGTGGTGTGTATATTACCCACGGACAATCACGCATCTTTATCCACACTTAGCGCCAGCGCGCGGGTATCCTCCAGCACCTGTAACCGACTGTTCAGCGCCTCGTTGATAGATCGGTACGCCTTACTGCCCAGCGCCAGGCGAAACGGCGGCGCTTCCCCACTCGCGGCATCGATGATGGCAGCGACGGTTTTTGACGCATCGCCGTTAATAGCGAGAGTTCCCTGCGCCAGACCGCGACGCACTTCGCCGGCGGGCGTGTTGTCATAACAAGCCATCGGCGCAGCCGTATCCAGTCCGCCCGCAAAATTCGTCGCCGTCGGGCCGGGCTCGGCAATCATAAAATCGATGCCAAAAGGCGCCACTTCCTGGGCGACGGATTCAATAAATCCTTCAATCCCCCATTTGGTAGCGTGATAAAGGCTGAAATTCGGCCAGGCAATCTGCCCGCCTTCTGACGATATCTGCACAATACGTCCGCCTCCCTGCCGACGCAGAGCGGGTAACGCGGCCCGAATAAGCTGAATCGGGCCGATGAGATTGGTGGCAATCTGCCGGTCAATCTGGGCATCGCTCACCTCTTCCGCCGCGCCGAAGAGCCCGTATCCCGCATTACTGACCAGCACATCAATACGCCCGGCGAAGTCGAATGCCTGCTGCACCGTCCGGCGTACAGCGTCAGTATCCGTAACGTCCAGCAGCAGGATATGAAGCCGCCCATTGTATTGCGCCTGCAGATCATCCAGCGCGCCGGATTTGCGTAGGGTAGCAATCACTTTGTCGCCCCGCGCCAGCAGGCGCTCCGTCATCAGGCGTCCGAGACCGGTTGAAGTACCGGTAATTAACCAGGTTTTGCTGCTCATCGTTATCCTCCAGAAAAGTCTTTAACTCGCCGATACAGGATATGGCATGATGATTAGCACGATAAGACTCAACAAATGGCATGAAGAGGTGAAATGAAATCACCAGTTAAAACCCCGACGCTTTCCGATCTGAAAGCCTTTATCGCCGTAGCGGAACAGCGTAGTTTTCGTCGTGCAGCCGATTTTTCCGGCGTGACTCGTTCCACGTTAAGCCATGCCATTCGCGGGCTGGAATCGCGTCTGGGCGTCCGTCTGTTACATCGCACCACCCGCAGCGTGGCGCTGACCGAGGCCGGAGAGGCGCTGCTGCGGCGCATTTCACCGCACCTCAACGGGCTGGAACAAGCGCTGGAAGAGATCGCCGATACCCAAGGACAGGCCGTGGGCACGCTGCGTATCAATGGCGGAGAGGAAGCTATTCACCTGTTGCTGCAGACAATTGTGCCGGACTATATGACACGGTATCCCGGCGTGTCGCTGGATCTGGTGGTAGATGGCCGGCTGGTAGATATTGTCGCCGAAGGTTTTGATGCGGGGATCCGTCTGGCGGAAGACGTCCCTGCGGATATGGTGGCCGTGCGTTTTGGCGAAGATGTGCGGTTTCTGGCGGTGGCGTCGCCGTCGTACCTGCGCCAGCATCCTGCTCCCGCGAGCCCGGACGATCTGGCCCACCATCAGTGCATTCGCCAGCGTTTACCCAGCGGTAAACGCTACCGCTGGGAGTTTTCCCGCCACGGTCAAAGCATCCTGCTGGATGTGCCCGGAACGCTGACGCTAAACAGTTCGCCGCTGATGGTAGACGCCGCGATCAACGGTCTGGGGATCGCGTATGTCCCGGATGTACACGCCCGCGCAGCGCTGGCGGATGGCCGACTGGTCACCGTACTTGAGCCATGGTGCCCGCCGATTCCGGGTTTGTGCCTCTGGTTTCCGGCCAACCGACATATGCCCGCCAGCCTGCGCGCACTGATCGATCTCATTAAAGAGCGGAACCGATTTTCATTGCCGCGAGGGCAAGCGGGCGGTGACCTTGATTTCAAAACGGAAGCCATATAGCCAGCTCACGCCGACGCCCGTCAGCGTCGGCCAGGGGGCATCTCCCCAGTATTCCGGCAACACCTTCCAGAGCGTGTCGAGAGTCGATTGCGCATCGACCAGATAGATGGTGACATCAACCACATCGGCAAACGTACAATCTGCGGCCGCCAGCACCGCATTAAGGTTATCGAACGCCCGGCGGATCTCCTGCTCCAGCCCGGGTTCCGCTGAACCATCTTCCCGACTTCCTACCTGACCGGAAACAAACAGAAAATCGCCGGATTTAACCGCCGGAGAGTAACGGTTCTGCTCATACAGCGCCTGCTGCCCGGCGGGGAATACGATATCTTCTGGCTTTCTCATCTTTTATCCTGCTCTGACCTGTAAGGGTTCAGGGATGATAAGCGCCAGCATCTGCTGGCGCTATGCCCGCAGACTGGCATGAGCCGGTGAATATTTTTCACCTGGAGAGGGTAACGGTGGCTCATTGCGGAATGGCAACAAAACCCATGCCGGGCAGACAGGATAAGTTGAAACCGCTCATCTGACCGCAACAACGCCGGGCAGTGGCAGGACGTTAACCCGCAACGGCGGAGCGAACAGATCGGGAACACATGCCGCGACAGCATAGTAGGGGCACGCAATGCCTTCAGCGTAGAAACTATCGCCTGGCCTCAGCACCGCCAGCGCCTCACGCATGCCAGAATTCCGGTCCCGACCCGTATCAGGGTCAGAGACCATCGCTGGCGCGATGCCCCCCTGCACTTTTTTGTCCGCAATAAAAGAGTACCGCAACGAAATCCTGACTTAGCACAAGCATAGCCAGCTTCTTATTCACCCCCCCATGACACAATACGCTCTCTTTTTACATCCGGCATTTGCCTCCCCGCAATCCGCCCAACGGATAAGGTAATCGAAAGATGGCGAGCTATTTCTTTTCTCTTCCTGACGTCTATTTTGGTGAAAACGCAATTCAAACCTTGCGTCGGCTGAACCATAAAAAGGTGGCGATTGTGACCGACAGCTTTATGGTGAGCTCCGGTAAAACACGCGACCTGATTAATGAAATGCCGCAGGCCTGCGTCTCTATTTTTAGCGAGGTGAAACCCGACCCGAGCGTGGAGATCCTGCACGCCGGCGCCGCACAGTTTAAAAGTTTTAAACCGCAGGTCATTATCGCGCTGGGCGGCGGCTCCGCTCTTGATGCCGCTAAAGGGATCAAGGTTACGCTGGAAGAGTTCCTCCCCGGCCACGCCATAGAACTTATCGCCATTCCGACCACCAGCGGTTCCGGTTCCGAAGTCACCTCCTACGCCATCATCTCCGATCCGCAAAACGGCCGAAAATATCCGCTGATTGCCGATGAACTGATCCCGGACTGCGCCATCCTTGACCCAAACCTGGTTCTCTCGGTTCCTCGTCAGGTCGCGGTGGATACCGGCATGGACGTCCTGACCCACGCCATTGAGGCGCTGGTTTCGACGGGGGCCAATGATTTTAGCGACGCGCTCGCCGAGAAAGCCATTGCGCTGGTCTGGCAACACCTGCCCGACGTTTTTAGCGATGAGAATAATATTGCGGCGCGGGGCCATATGCACAACGCCTCCTGCATGGCCGGCATGGCGTTTAATTCGGCGGGGCTGGGATTAGTGCACGGTATGGCGCACGCTATCGGCGGGATGTTGCATATCCCACACGGCAAAATTAACGCTATGCTGCTGCCGTTGATTATTGAGCACAATGCCCGCCACGCCCCGCACGCGCGGATGAGATACCTGAAATGCGCCGCCATTATGGGCATCCAGGCCGCCACGCCGGAGCAAACTCTGCGCGCGCTAATCGGCAGCATTCGCGATATGAATCACCATTTTGGTATTCCCGCCACACTGCAGGCGCTGGGAAAAGACCGGACGGCTGTGGAATCCCTGCGTCAGGCGCTGATCGCGGCGACCTTAGGGGATGGCTGCACGCAAACCAATCCCTGCCAGCCCCGCGCCGCTGATGTAGACCGCTTGCTGACCGCCATCGCCGGCTAAATCTGGACAAGATTGTCCTGCGCCCGGCGGACCGTCAAAAAAGTCCTGCGCAACAGCAAAAAGGCCAACGCGGGACTGAATATGCTTGTATCGCTCCTTTCATCACTTTCAGGTTGTTGACGCTATGAATGACACCCAGCAGCAAGCCGAATTAATCACCCGGGAAATTCTTCAGGAACTCAAGTCCCGTGGCCCCGGGGCGGCGGCCGGTGCCCCACTCGCCGCACAGACGTTGCGTATCCCCGTTGGCATCTCTAACCGCCACGTTCATCTGAGCCGGGAAGATATGGACATTCTGTTTGGCTATGGCACCACCCTCACCCGCATGAAGGCGGTCAAACAGCCGGGCCAGTATGCCGCCGAAGAGACGGTGACTCTGCGCGGACCAAAAGGGGAGCTGACCAGAGTACGCGTCCTTGGCCCGCTGCGCAGCGCCACCCAGGTTGAAATCTCCGTCTCCGACAGCTTTATCCTCGGCGTCAAAGCCCCCCTAAGAATGTCCGGCGATCTACAGGACTCGCCGGGGATCGAGATTATTGGCCCGCGCGGACGGGTCAGCAAAACGGATGGCGCTATTGTCGCCTGGCGCCATATTCATATTTCGCCCGCCGACGCCGAGCGCCACGCCCTGCGCGACGGGATGGAGATTGACGTGCGTATCGACGGCTATCGCGGCGGCATTCTCAGCCACGTGGTGGTCCGGGTGAGCGCGGATGCGGTGCTGGAAATGCATGTTGATGTTGAGGAGGCCAACGGCTTTGGCTTGCGTAACGGCGACTGCGTCCAGCGCGCGTTTGCGGAACGCCACCATGACTGACAGCACAGCAACCAGGCGGCTGAACGCATTGGCGGAGCTGGTCAGCCTGGGCGGATGCCGCGCCTGGGCAGGCGCGCTGAAAGTGGGTGTCGATCCGGGCACGGCCAATATCGCCGTGGTTGTGCTGGATGAAAACGATAACCCCGTCGCCGGCATCAGCCATCCTTCACGGGCGGTGAAAGACGGCGTGGTGGTGGATTTCCTGACCGCCAGCCGGGTGGTGAGCGGGCTGAAAACAGCGCTCGAAGAGCGCCTCGGATGCCCCCTCACCCGCGCGGCGACGGCCATCCCGCCGGGAATCACCGCCGGGAACACCAAAGTGATCGTCAATATGGTGGAGGCAGCCGGACTGGAGGTGACCGACGTGGTTGATGAACCGGTAGCCGCCGCGCTGGCCTTAAACATTCGCCACGGCGCGGTGGTTGATGTGGGCGGGGGGACAACCGGGATCAGCATTCTGCGCGATGGCAACGTGATTTTCAGCGCCGATGAGCCGACCGGAGGCAACCATATGACCCTGGTACTCGCGGGCGCCCTGGGCATGCCTTTTGCCGAAGCGGAAGCGTTGAAAAAGTGTCCGGAGGAGGAGGAACAGATCTTTACCGTGGTCCGTCCGGTGGCTGAAAAGATGGCTCATCTGGTCGCCGGCTGGCTGGCGGGCTATCCGGTCGACGACATTTACCTGGTCGGAGGCGCCAGCAGCTTCCGCCAGTTTGCCGACGTTTTTCGCCACGCCACCGGCAAACGGGTCATTCAGGCGCAGCAGCCGCTGCTGGTGACGCCGCTTGGCATCGCCATGCGCAGCCGCTGAGGAGAACCACAATGGATGCACAGCAACTCTCACACCGGCTCGACAGCCTCATTGCAGAACTGCTGGCTCAACGCCGGCGGCGCCTGCAAGACCACGGCAAGGTTATGCGCGTGGTATTAAGCGGCGAGGATCTCGCCACGCTCCCGACGACGCTGGATTGTCTGACGGCGCTGAACCGGCGCGGCTATCTCCTGGTGATGACCTTTTCCCATAGCGCCATCCAGGCGTCGTTGCACTCCACCTGCATGGAGGCTCTGGCGCATCGCGATGTTGAGGCGCTGTGCGACGACCGGGATCCCTGCCCGACAGGAGAGACGTTCAGCGGCCTGTATCTGCCCTCGCTGTCCACCAACAGCCTGAGCAAAATCGCCTTAGGTATTCGCGATAACCGGGTGTGTCGCTGGGCTTTTCACGCCCTGAGTCTGGCCAGGCCCATCATCGTCACGCTCAATACCGAATGCCGGGATGGCGCCGCCAGCCAGCTCCCCCCGGCATTGCGGGCACGGCTGGCCGGTTACGTCGCCACTCTCGGGGAGTATGGCATCACGATTATCGGCCGCCCCACGGCGAACCCGGCACAGAGGCCGACGGCGCCCGGCGGTAAACCGCTGATCACGCTCAGCGATGTGCGCCAGCACCCCGCAGGCGCGGTCCTGTCCGTTGGACACCGGACGCTCATCACTCCCGCCGCACGCGATGAAATTCGCGACCGCGGTATTGTCATGGTGCAGAGCCACCAGGAGGAAATATGTATCTGGCAAAAGTAACCGGGGCACTGGTGTCGACGACCAAACATGCTTCGCTCAATGGCGCAAAGCTGCTGATCGTCGCCCGCCTGGATGAACACTATCAGCCCACCGGCACGGCGCAGGTCGCCGTCGATTTTGTCGGCGCCGGAAACGGGGAAACGGTCATCGTCACCACCGGTAGCTCCGCGCGGATGACCACCAGCAAAGAGCACTCGGTGATTGATGCTGCCGTAGTCGGCATTGTTGACTCGCTCGATCTTAACGGCCAGTAAGCGCCACGGAGGAAAAACATGCACACCCCCCCGAACGCCGAACTGGATCGTCATATCAACGCGGCCATTTCGCGTCAGTTAGCGCCGTCTCCGGCCTCACTGACGCTGACGGACGCGGCATTACTGGCGCACTGTGCCATCGATGCCGCGAACAACGCGAATGTGCCCATTGTTTTTAGCCTGGTGGATACCCACGGCCTGCAGCGCTACTTCGTTAGTCAGGATAACGCCCTGCTCATCAGCCATACGCTGGCCACGCAAAAAGCATGGACCGCCGTGGCGCTCAGGATGCCGACCCACCGACTCGCGGCCGACGTATTGCCTGGCGCCAGCCTGTACGGCTTGTCGCATACGCAAGGTCTTTGCTGCTTTGGCGGCGGGCTGCCCTGCTGGTCTGCCGGCGTGCTGCTCGGCGGTATCGGCATCAGCGGCGGGAGCGTCGAGGAAGATATCGCGATTGCCACGCAGACTCTGGCGCGCTTCAGCCGCGAGCGATTTTTGCTCACACCATTCAATGAATCTCTCTAAAAAACGGATACAGACAGGGGTCATCATGTCGTCAGCATCAATGGTTCTGGTTATTAACTGTGGTTCATCTTCTCTCAAGTTCTCCGTCATCCCGCGCAATCAGGAGACCCCGGTGCTCTCCGGGCTGGCCGAAAAGCTGGGGCTACACCAGGCCTGCATTACCTTTAACGATGCGCAAGGGAAGACGACCAGCGGGTTGCCTGACGGTGCCAGCCATACCTGCGCGCTGGAGGCGCTTTTCGCCCGGCTCGCAGAGCAGGGGCTGCTGCCGCAGGTCTGCGCCATCGGTCATCGGGTGGCGCACGGCGGGAATGATTTCAAACATTCGGTGCGGCTCACGGCGTCGGTCATCGAGCGTATCCGTGAACTGTCGGCGCTGGCGCCGCTGCACAATCCCGCCAACCTGATTGGCATTGAAGCCGCCATGGCGCTGTTACCCGCGCTGCCGCAGGTGGCGGTGTTTGATACCGCCTTTCATCAGACGCTACCGCCGGAAGCCTATACCTATGCCATCCCGCTGGAGTATTTACACCAGCATCAGGTCAGACGCTATGGCTTCCACGGCACCTCCCATCGCTTTATCGCCGCCGAAGCCGTCGCGCGCCTGGGTCTCAACCCCGCTAACCACGGCCTGCTTATTGCCCATCTCGGCAATGGCTCGTCAGTCTGCGCGGTGAAAAACGGGCAGAGTGTCGACACTTCGATGGGCATGACGCCGCTTGAAGGGCTGGTGATGGGAACGCGCTGCGGCGATCTGGATTTTGGCGCCGCGGCCTATATTGCCCGCTGCACCGGACAGACTATCGAATCACTTTACAAGATGGTCAATAACGAGGCGGGATTGTTCGGTCTGTCGGGTCTTTCCAGCGATTGCCGCACGTTACAAGAGGCGCGCGACAACGGCGATCCCCGGGCCACCCTCGCGATTGATGTCATGGTTCACCGGCTTGCCCGCCACCTTGGCGCCCATCTCGCTTCGCTGCATCGCTTTGACGCGCTGATCTTTACCGGCGGCATCGGGGAAAACTCGGCGCTGATCCGCGAGCTGACCGCCGAACGGCTGGCGATATTTGGCGTGCAGCTTGACGCCGCGCGCAATGCGCAAATGTTTGCCGGCCGGCAGGGCATTATCTCGCGCCCCGGCTCACCGATTGTGGCGGTCATTCCCACCAATGAGGAGCGGATGATTGCCGAGGATGCGGCCGCGCTTGCCCCCTTGCTGGAAGGCGCGGCCTGAGCGCGTCCTGAAAGTAGTCATACGGGGAGGATTTTATTGTCCAGCTGAAAACGGGAAAACAAGAAAGTCTCTCTGCCGGGCAAAACATTTTGTCTCTGACGCAATAACATCGTAGTGCATGAATTTATTAAGTCTATGAACTCAACCTTTATCGGTTAATTCATAACTTGCTTTTACTCTCACCTGGAAATATTGAGGTCGTTATGCAACAAGAAGCATTAGGTATGGTTGAAACAAAAGGTCTGGTTTCCGCAATTGAAGCCGCAGATACCATGGTTAAATCCGCTAACGTCACCCTGGTCGGTTATGAAAAAATTGGTTCCGGGTTGGTTACCGTCATGGTGCGCGGCGACGTCGGCGCAGTCAAAGCGGCAACGGACGCAGGCTCAGCGGCGGCAGGTAAAGTCGGTGAACTGGTCTCCGTACATGTGATTCCGCGCCCACATATTGAAGTGGAAAAAATCCTGCCGAAAGCTGTCAGTTAATAAAGCCAGAGGATACCGACCATGAGAGATAATCTTGTTGAGCAGATTATATCTGAAGTAATGCACAAACAGACTGATGATCGCACAAATAATAAAACGCCGGCCAGCTTTATCGGTTGCGGTTTAACTGAATTTGTCGGAACGGCCCTCGGGCATACCATTGGATTAGTTATTGCCAATGTTGATCATCAATTACATGAAGTCATGAATATCGACAAGAAATATCGCTCCATCGGTATTCTTGGCGCCCGGACCGGGGCCGGTCCGCATATATTTGCCGCGGATGAGGCCATTAAAGCCACCAACAGTGAAATTCTCTCTATTGAGCTGGCTCGCGATACCGAGGGCGGCGGTGGGCATGGTTGCCTGATCATTTTCGGCGCCTCCGATGTCTCCGATGTTCGTCGCGCGGTTGAAGTCGCGTTGGGCGAAATTCAACGCACCATGGGCGATGTTTATGGCTCGCCGGCCGGTCATCTGGAATTCCAGTACACCGCCCGCGCCAGCAGCGCGCTCAATAAAGCCTTCGGTGCCCCGCTGGGTAAATCTTTCGGCATGACCTGCGCTTCACCGGCGGCGATTGGCGTGGTAGTCGCCGACGCCGCAGCCAAAGCCGCCGTCATCGAGCCGGTGGGTTACGCCAGCCCGGCGCACGGCACCAGCTTCAGTAACGAAGTGATCTTCACGTTTGCCGGTGATTCCGGCGCGGTACGCCAGGCGGTCATCGCCGCCAGAGACGTCGGGAAACAGCTGCTGGCTACGCTCGATCCGGCGCCGATCAAATCGACCACGACGCCGTACATTTGATGGTGGCACCCACGAGCGAAGCGAAGTAAGGAAGATACAGCATGAACGATCTTGATATTACTCAGGCCGTCTCCCGCGTGCTGAGTAAATATACCAAAACGACGGCACCAGCGCCCGAACAGCCTGCGCCGGCAGCCGCCACACCGTTCGATCGCGGCAGCATCGACGCGATTGTGGCCAGCGTACTGGCAAGCCAGGCCGGAGCCGCTCCCGCAGCGCCTGTCGACGGGAGCGCCGGTGACGGTATTTTTGCCACCATGGATGCCGCGATTACCGCGGCACAGCAGGCGTACATCCAGTATCGCCACTGCTCAATGCAGGATCGCGCCCGCTTTGTTGACGGCATTCGCCAGTTTTTCCTGCAGGAAGAGATTTTGCACGCGCTCTCGACCATGGCGGTGGAAGAGACCGGAATGGGAAATTATGCCGACAAGATGGTGAAAAACCGCGTTGCCGCGCAAAAAACCCCAGGAGTTGAAGATCTCATCACCGCCGCAATCAGCGGAGATGGCGGCCTGACGCTGACCGAATACTCCGCCTATGGCGTCATTGGTTCGATCACCCCGACCACCAATCCGACCGAGACCATTATCAACAATACTCTCGGTATGCTGGCCGCCGGCAACGCCGTGGTCTTTAGCCCGCATCCGCGTTCGCGCCAGGTGTCGTTGTACTGCGTCACGCTAATCAATCAACAGCTGGCCCGACTTGGCGCCCCCGCCAGTCTGGTGGTCACGGTCGCCAGCCCGTCGATTGACAACACCAATGCCTTAATCGGCGACGCACGTATCAATATGCTGGTCGCCACCGGCGGGCCGGCGATAGTGAAAACCGTGATGTCGTCCGGTAAGAAAGCGATTGGCGCCGGCGCGGGCAATCCTCCCGTTGTGGTTGATGAAACCGCCAATATCGAGAAAGCCGCCCGCGATATCATCAACGGCTGCAGCTTCGATAACAACCTCCCCTGCGTGGCGGAAAAAGAGGTCATTGTCGTCAATGAAGTGGCGGACTATCTCATCCACTGCATGAAAAAAAGCGGCGCCTGGCTGCTGTGCGACAAACAACATATTCAGCAGTTACAGGCGCTGGTGCTGAATGAAAAAGGAAACGGCCCGAGTACCGCATTGGTGGGGAAAGATGCGCGCTACATTCTGCAGCAAATCGGTATCAGCGTGCCGGAGGAGATCAAAGTTATCCTGATTGAAACCGAACGTGACCATCCATTCGTGCTGCACGAACTTATGATGCCGGTTTTGCCGGTGGTCAGAGTGGAGAACGTCGATGAAGCGATCGATCTGGCGGTGAAAGTTGAACATGGTCATCGTCACACGGCCATGATGCACTCTACCAACGTTGAAAAACTGACCAAAATGGCGCGGCTGATCCAGACCACTATTTTTGTCAAAAATGGCCCGTCATATGCCGGGTTGGGCGTTGGCGGCGAAGGACATGCGACATTTACCATTGCCGGTCCGACCGGTGAAGGCCTGACCTCAGCACGCTCCTACGCCAGGCACCGTCGCTGCGTGATGGTTGAAGCGCTCAATATTCGTTGACTGAAGCAGGATGGCTGACTCGATCATGAAAAAACGCATTATCAACGCGCCGACGCCGGAAACGCTCGCCATGCTGAAAAGGCGGATGCCTTCGGAATCTCGCAACCGGCTGGAAAGTATCCGCATCGACGCTATCGGGTTGATTATGTTGCCGGTACCGGATCTGTACTTTTACGCCGATCTGGCAAGTAAAAGCGCACATGTTGCGGTATCGGAGATCTTTGGCAGCTGTCCGCAGCATATCACGACGCTGGCGCTGTTCGGCGAGATCGCCGCAGTGAATGAAGCCATGCGTATTATTGAGGATGATGACAGTACGTTCTGAGAGTTCGCTTATGAAAAGAATTTTGCTTCTGGCAGGCGATTTCTCTGAAGACTATGAAGTCATGGTGCCATGGCAGGCATTAAGCATGTTAGGTTTCAGAGTGGATGTGGTGTGCCCCGGGAAACGCTGCGGGGAATATATAAAGACCGCGATTCATGATTTTGAGGGCGATCAAACCTATAGCGAAAAACCGGGCCATCTGTTCCGCTTAACCGCCTCTTTTGATGAAGTCAGGATACAGGAATATTGTGGAATATATCTTGCCGGCGGCCGCGCTCCGGAATATTTACGTCTCAACCGGATGGTATTAAATATCATCCACTGCGCCAATAATATTGCGCTACCGATTGCCGCTATATGTCATGGACCACAAATTCTGGTTGCTGCCGGCATATTAAAAGGCAAAACGCTGACGGGATATTTCACCTTAAAGCCTGAAGTTGAAATGGCTGGCGGCATCTGGGTGAGCGCCGCAGACCACGAGGCGGTACATGACGGCAATCTTGTCACCGCGACGACCTGGATGGCGCACCCGGAAATATTACGTCAATTTATTAGTTTAATCGGCAGCAACACTATTAGCTAGCGTACCCGGCCCTACCGTCAGGTAAAAAAACTCAGGTGTGGAAAAACCCCACGCTTATATCATTTCGGGAGTTATTGTATGTTAGAGAAAGGCTTTACTCATCCGACCGATCGTGTAGTAAGACTCAAAAATATGATTCTGCATGCTAAACCGTATGTAGAATCTGAACGTGCGGTGCTGGCAACCGAGGCATATAAAGAAAATGAGCAGCTTCCCGCTATTATGCGGCGGGCAAAAGTCGTTGAGAAAATATTTAACGAACTGCCGGTCACTATTCGCCCTGACGAGTTAATCGTCGGCGCCGTCACGATTAATCCACGTTCGACAGAAATTTGTCCTGAATTCTCTTATGACTGGGTCGAAAAAGAGTTCGACACCATGGCGCACCGCGTTGCCGACCCGTTCATCATTGAGAAAAAAACCGCCGATGAGCTCCACCAGGCCTTTAAATACTGGCCGGGTAAAACCACCAGTTCGCTCGCCGCCTCCTATATGTCCGAAGGGACAAAAGAGAGCATGGGCAACGGCGTTTTCACCGTCGGCAACTACTTCTTCGGCGGTGTCGGACACGTCAGCGTCGACTATGGCAAGGTACTGAAAATCGGCTTTCGCGGGATCATCGATGAAGTCACCCGCGCGCTGGAGAAACTCGATCGCAGCACCCCCGATTACATCAAAAAAGAGCAGTTCTACAACGCCGTTATTCTGAGCTATCAGGCGGCAATCAATTTCGCCCATCGCTACGCGCAGGAAGCCTCGCGCCTTGCCCGTGAAGAACGCGACCCAACCCGTCAGCGCGAGCTGGAACAGATTGCCAGCAACTGTACCCGCGTGCCGGAATATGGCGCGACAACCTTCTGGGAAGCCTGCCAGACCTTCTGGTTTATTCAGAGCATGCTGCAGATTGAATCCAGCGGCCACTCAATTTCTCCCGGCCGTTTCGATCAGTACATGTATCCGTATCTGGCGGCAGATACCGCCATCAGCAGCGAATTTGCCCAGGAGCTGGTGGACTGCTGCTGGATCAAGCTAAACGATATCAACAAAACCCGCGATGAGGTTTCTGCCCAGGCCTTCGCCGGCTACGCCGTGTTCCAGAACCTGTGCGTCGGCGGTCAGACGGAAGACGGCCGTGATGCCACCAACCCGTTAACCTACATGTGCATGGAAGCCACGGCCCACGTGCGTTTGCCGCAGCCCTCTTTCTCGATTCGCGTCTGGCAAGGCACGCCGGATGAGTTTCTCTATCGCGCCTGCGAGCTGGTCCGTCTGGGACTTGGCGTACCGGCCATGTACAACGATGAAGTGATTATCCCGGCGCTGCAAAACCGCGGCGTCTCGCTGCATGATGCCCGCGACTATTGCATCATTGGCTGCGTGGAGCCGCAGGCGCCACATCGCACCGAAGGCTGGCACGACGCGGCGTTCTTCAACGTCGCGAAGGTCCTGGAGATTACCCTTAACAACGGCCGCTCAGGAAACAAACAGCTTGGCCCGATGACCGGTGAGATGACCCAGTACACCGGCATGGATGACTTCTATGCGGCCTTCAAAAAACAGATGGCGCACTTTGTGCACCAGCTGGTCGAAGCGTGCAACAGCGTCGACATCGCCCACGGCGAACGCTGCCCTCTGCCGTTCCTGTCCGCTCTGGTCGATGACTGCATTGGCCGTGGTAAATCCCTGCAGGAAGGCGGCGCGATTTACAACTTTACCGGCCCGCAGGCGTTCGGCATTGCCGATACCGGCGACTCCGTCTACGCCATCCAAAAACAGGTGTTTGAGGATCGCCGCCTGACGCTCCAGGAACTGAAGGGCGCGCTGGATGCCAACTTCGGCTACCCGGTCGGCGGCACCGCGCATAGCGCAGCGGCAAAATCCTCTCTCGGCGAGCAGGATATTTACGAAGTGGTCAAACGCATTATCGACCGGCACGGCTCGCTGAACCCGGCAGAGATAAAAAACGAAGTCTATCGTCAGCTCGCCAGCGCCAGTCCGGCCCCATCGGCAGGCAATCCGCGTTATGAAGAGATTCGCCATATTCTGGAAAATACGCCGTGTTTCGGTAACGACATCGACGACGTGGATCTTGTCGCCCGTCAATGCGCGCTGATCTACTGTCAGGAAGTGGAGAAGTACACCAACCCACGCGGCGGACGTTTCCAGGCCGGTATCTATCCGGTGTCGGCGAACGTGCTGTTTGGTAAAGATGTGAGCGCCCTGCCGGACGGTCGCCTGGCGAAAGAGCCGCTTGCCGACGGCGTATCGCCGCGCCAGGGGAAAGATACCCTCGGCCCGACCGCCGCAGCCAACTCGGTAGCCAAACTGGATCACTTTATCGCCTCGAACGGAACGCTCTACAACCAGAAATTCCTGCCCTCCTCGCTGGCGGGGGAAAAGGGTCTGCGAAACTTTGGCGGTCTGGTGCGTAACTACTTCGATAAGAAAGGGATGCACGTACAGTTTAACGTTATCGATCGCAACACGTTGCTGGAGGCGCAGAAAAATCCGCAGCAGCACCAGGACCTGGTGGTTCGCGTTGCGGGCTATAGCGCGCAGTTCGTGGTACTGGCGAAAGAAGTCCAGGATGACATCATCAGCCGCACCGAACAGCAATTCTGATTTTGCCTGACCTGCCAGGGCCATACGGCAACGTATGGCCCTTTATCAGACCCGATTTTAGCGGCTGACTTGCTGTTGCCTGGTGGTCGCTTTGTTGACGAGTGATGTTATGAACAGAGTCGAATACGATACCGAAGGCGTGTTATTCAATATTCAACGCTACTCCCTGCATGATGGCCCCGGCATCCGCACGATCCCCTTTTTTAAAGGCTGTCCGCTGGCCTGTAAGTGGTGCAGCAACCCGGAATCACAGCGCCCGCAGCCCGAGTTAATCTATAAAAAAAGCGACTGTATCCGCTGCGGAAAATGCGTGGAGGTCTGTCCGCAGCGGGCGCTTTCTCCGGGCAATCCGTTCTTTATCGACCGCGAACGCTGTATTCAGTGCGGCCAATGCACCGCGGTTTGCCCGACTCAGGCGCTGGAAATGAAAGGCAAACGTATGACCGTCAGCGAGGTGATCCGTGAGCTGCAGAAAGAAGAGAACTTATTTCGACGCTCCGGCGGCGGAATTACCCTCTCAGGCGGTGAACCGCTGGCTCAGCCGGTGTTTGCTCGCGAGCTCCTGAAAGCCTGTAAGGCCAAAGGCTGGCACACGGCGATGGAAACGACGGGAATGACCAGCAAAGCGGTGATTGAGGACGTCTTTCCGTGGGTCGATCTGGCATTAACGGATATTAAGGCCGTGAACCCGACTATTCATCAACTTAATACGGGTGTTGATAACCGTACGATTCTGGAAAACCTGATTCGGATCTCCTTTATCACTCACGTTATTGTGCGCATCCCGGTGATTCCCGGCGTTAACGACAGCCCGGAGGAGATTCGCAGCATTGCTGAATTTGCCCGCCTGATGTCTGGAGTGGACACGATTCATCTACTGCCTTATCACACCTTTGGCGAAAATAAATATACCCTGCTGGGCCGTATTTATCCCATGGGCGATGCCGGTTCGCACTCCGAAGACAAAATGGCCAGCCTGAAAAAAATCGTTGAATCGATGGGATTTCATTGCCATATCGGCGGCTAATCCTGACAACACAAAAAAAAGATTTCGCGCTCTTATCCCTTGTACCCCAATCGTTAAGAGATGGCATAGCGCATCGCTTAATACAGGAAAAAAACTATGAGTGACTCTCGTGAATCAGTAACCGGACAGTGTATTGCAGAATTTCTTGGTACCGGATTGTTTATGTTTTTCGGCACCAGCGTGCTGTGTGCGGCAAAACTGGCCGGCGCCAGCTTCGGTCTTTGGGAAATCTGCATTGTGTGGGGGCTGGGTATTGCGCTGGCGGTCTACCTGACGGCAGGGATCTCCGGCGCTCATCTTAACCCGGCGGTCACCATCGCCTTATGGATGTTCGCCCGCTTTGAGGCGAAGAAAGTGGCGCCTTATATCCTGGCGCAAATGGCCGGCGCATTTTGCGGTGCCGCTCTGACCTATCTGCTGTACCACAATCTGTTCGCCGACTATGAACAGGCCCACCAGATGGTGCGCGGCAGCCAGGACAGCCTGTATCTGGCCAGCATCTTTTCGACCTATCCGGCGGCAAGCATCAGCGTCTGGCTCGCGGCGCTGGTGGAAATTGTCATTACTTCGATGCTGATTGGCTTGATTATGGCGCTGACCGACGATGGCAACGGTGTGCCAAAAGGGCCGCTTGCGCCGCTGCTGATCGGCCTGCTGGTGGCAGTCATCGGCGCGGCGACCGCCCCGCTAACCGGATTTGCCATGAACCCGGCTCGCGATTTTGGTCCAAAACTGTTTACGTTTCTGAACGGCTGGGGCTCCGTCGCCATGACCGGTGGCAGAGAGATTCCCTACTTCCTCGTACCTTTGATTGCGCCGGTCATCGGTGGAATCCTGGGCGCGGCGATCTACCGCTATGGTATCGGGCGCCATCTCCCCGCCGCCAAAGCCGCCGCGGAGACGGTGAGTCATCCGCTATCCTGATTGACCCGACGCGCCCGCACTCCGCCAGCGCAACACATTGTGGCGGAGTGCTCCACAAACGCCCCTTTTCTGCTCGTGTCACCTGCTCCTCCTCCCCCCAGGCACCTCATCCGATTCTTAGCCGCGCATCCGGGCAGAGCCCGGTTGCTCATCTCTCGCTCGCGTCATCTCCTGGCGCGTAGCAACAAAAAAGCCACCTGCAGGTTAATGCCGATCGTTTAAGGGTCAGCTGACCGATCCGGCAGAGGGGTAAGTATCCGCCATTTCAAAGAGATGGCCGGTTTTTTATGCGGCGCTGTCAGATTTTCAACACGTCTGCAGGCGAGGCAGCCCTCAAGGTCTCGGTTAAGCCAGAGGTTTCGTATTTTCGCGCCAGCCACCGTTTACCGGTATCGTCCTGGCCTGCGATAAAGCAAAAAAATGCGGGTCACCTTGACGTGACCCGCATTAACCCGCAGGTGGCTTAACTGAAATGACAGCGGCTAGCGCCGGGTGTTCTTCGCCCGGGTCCGTGCCGTTTTTTTCTCCTCCTGAGTAGCCTGAACCGCCGACTCATTCTGAGGTTCAGCCTCTGCGCCCACCGGCGGAACCAGCGCCGGGTCAGGTTCCGCCGCCAGCGACGCCGGCAACTCAACGCCCGGGCTCTCCTCAAAAGCCAGGCAGGAGGCGGACTGTGCGGGAGACGTAATATTGACCACCGCTATCGTCGCGTCAGGAACTTCCGCGGCGGCAGGCGCTGTCGGTTCAGGAGGCGTGCCGCACGTTTGTGATGAGGCAATCAGGCTATCAATCCCGGTAGCGGTACGCGCAATGACTTTCCAGGCGTAGACCTGCCCGACCCGGCTAGCGGCGGCAACCCCGGCGGAGACGGCGGCGTTCATGGCGCCAACCTCACCGGTTAATTTGATGGTCACCAGCCCGCTGCCCTTGGTCAGCTCATAGCCAACCAGTTCGACATTCGCCGATTTTATTGCGGCATCAGCGGCCTCTACCGCCACCGTTAAGCCAACGGTTTCAATTAAGCCTAAGCTCTGCCCGGACATATCTCTCTCCTGTTATTTTTCATGCAAGGGGGTACACACCGACGCGCACAGCTGACCGGCGGCATCGTCACGCAACCGCGGCGCCTTATCAGTGCGTTCCCAGGGGAAGACTTCCCGACCAAAATGGCCGTAGCAGGCCGTCTGGCGATAGCGCGGCGCCAGCAAATCAAGCTGGCGGATAATGCCATAAACGCTGAGGTCAAAATGACGGTCGACCAGCTGCGTCAGCTGGTTCGCCGACAGACGGGAAGTCCCAAAAGTATTGATGGCGACCGAAACCGGTCGGGAAAGGCCGATGGCCCAGGCCAGCTGGACTTCGCATCGCGTCGCCAGCCCGGCGGCAACGATATTTTTTGCCACGTAGCGCGCGGCATAGGCCGCCGAACGATCGACCTTCGACGGATCTTTACCGGAAAACGCCCCGCCGCCGTGGCGCGCTGCGCCGCCATAGGTATCGACAATGATTTTGCGCCCGGTCAGGCCGCAATCCGCAGCGGGCCCACCGTTGATAAACGGCCCCGCTGGATTAATCAGCAGCCGGGTAGCGGGGGTCAGCCAGCGTGCCGGAATAACCGGTTTAATCATCTCTTCCATCACCGCTTCCCGCAGCGTCGCCAGCGGAAGGTCGGCACGATGCTGCGTGGAGACCACGATGGTGTCAGCATAATGGATCCGTCCGCCGCCATAACGCAGTGTCACCTGGCTCTTGGCATCCGGTAATAGCCCATCCAGCTGGCGCGTTTTACGCAGCTGCGCCTGGCGCGCCATCAGCCGATGGGCGTAGAGAACAGGAGCAGGCATGAGCTGCGGCGTTTCATCGCACGCATAGCCGAAGGTTATTCCCTGATCGCCGGCCCCCAGCGAGGCCGGATCGCGAGCGCGGATCCCGTTAGCAATATCGTCAGATTGCCGGCCCAGCATGCTGATAACCGCACAGGTTGCGCCATCAAAGCCTTTCGATGAATGGTCGTAGCCGACAGATTTCACCGTCGCCCGCACAATCTGCTCAAGATCGATACAGGCATCGGTCGATATCTCCCCGGCCACAATCACCGCCCCGGTTTTGACCAGGCACTCGCAGGCCACTTTGGCCCACGGATCTTTGAGTAAACAGGCATCGAGAATGGCGTCAGAAATCTGGTCCGCCATCTTATCCGGATGCCCTTCGGCAACGGATTCAGAAGTAAAGAGGTATTCATCCACGGCAGCGCCACTGTATAAAGAATCGTGTCCCATCTTAGCGGCGCGCGGCGCGGCGACGAGTAAACAATCTTGCCGGGATAGCGGACTTTCTTGCGCTTACGCTGGGGCAAGCGCAAAAAAGACCGGGTGACAATCAGCCCGCCTCGGGCAAGGCGATACGGCGATAATCGGATGGCGCAATGCCGGTCTCTTTCTTGAAGATCCGACAAAAATAGTTCGCATCCTGCCAGGAGAGTTCCAGCGCAATAGTATTCACTTTGAGATCGCTGTAGTGCAGAAGAGATTTGGCGATATTGATTTTTCGGCTGGTAATGTAACTGGAGAACCCGCTGCCGGTACTCTTTTTAAACGCCCGACTCAGATAGCACGGACTGACGAAGGACTCCGCGGCAATATCATCCAGCGTCATGTTGTTAAGCATGTTTTTTTCAATATGGAAACGGGCTCTGGCGACGAAATCCATGCTGCCGCTGGCGCTTTTAAACAGCTGCTCAAAGATCGCGTGGCTGAGATTGAATAACCCTACCATCACCGGCCAGTAGCGGCCGGTGCCCAGACCGTGCTGATGAATGCTGTGGATCAGATCGCTATTTTTTTGCCGACACGGGATATATTTATCGCCGAGCCCGGCAAGATGCTGCTGGAGCAATTCCAGGACATCGGTCAGCCTTTTCGCCCCATCGTTATCAGACATGTGTTGCGCGCAGGCCGCATCAAGAATACCGAACAACCAGGTGTGCCAGCCGGGATAATCACAGTTGCCCATCAGATCGCTTATCGTCTGCCGCTGCTCCCGCGTCGCGACAGCCCCTTGTTCGTCCACCAGCAAGGTTTTGCGGATCGTATCGCTGAGAATACTCTGCTTAACCGGTTTTAGCAGATAGTCATCCACTTTCAGGCTCAGCATATGGCGCACAATGTCAAAGTCGTCGTTTGCCGTCGTGACGATCACTTTGGTTTGCGTGTTTTTCTGCTTGAGATACTCAATAACCTGATTGCCATTGGGCAGCGGAATGTTGATATCCACCAGCATCATATCGATTTGATTCAGTTCATCGATAAGCTGAATAGCCTTTTTCCCCGTCGACGCCTCATGAATGACAGAATTATCCACGCAGCGAGAGACGATCCGCTTGAGCGATTCCGACTCAATATACTCATCTTCGACAATAACAATGTTATACATTCTCACACTCCAGACTCAGCTGGCGCCATCGGGAACCGGAGTTTTACCGTGGTGCCGAGCATCGGCTTATGGGGACTGGCAATCTGCAAACCATAGCTTTCGCCAAATAACAGCTGCAGGCGATTGTTGATATTATTAATGCCGATCCCGCCTTTCTGTCGATTCTGGTTGCCAGAGAGAATATGTTCAATATCCTCGGGTGAAATGCCATCTCCGTTATCGGCTATCTCGATAATGACATCTTTACCATCATCGGTAGCCCGGAGAATGATGTGGCTTTTGGTTTCACGCGGCTCGACAACATAATTAAAAAAGTTCTCCACCAGCGGCTGAAGAATTAAAAAAGGACAAACCGTTTCATTATATTTTTCAGGAATATCGCAAACATAGTCAAAACGTTCATTCATTCTGACTTTTTGAATGGCCATATAGCAATTGACATAATTCATTTCGCGGCCAAGGGTAATCAGACCATTATTATTTTTGCGCAGTAAATAGCGCATCATATCGGAAAAGTCATGCACCATCGTTTCCGTACGGCTGGCATCTTCGAGAAACGCCAGCCGACCGATCGTATTCAGCACATTAAACAAAAAGTGGGGGTTAATCTGGTAAGACAGCGCCTTGAACTCGGCCTCATGTAATGAACGTTCGATCTCCACGCGTTTACGCAGTTCGCTGGTTAGCTCCTGCTCTTTTTGCCGCAGCTCACGCTGGATGTTGTTGGCATGGGCCTGCTCGACCAGATAAGAGGCAACGTGCAGCAGCGTGTAGGCCGTCGATTCAAAGCGATCGTAGGGCATCCGCGGCGTATTTTCATGCAGATTGATAAGCCAGGGATTCTCTTGCCACAGATGATTATTGTCGAGGATATAGGGGATCGTTTGCTCTTTCTCCGCCTCGACCTTGACCTGCCCTGAAATAAACGCGCCGAGGTAATGACCATTAATCATAATGGGTACCGCAAATTCGACAAAACCGCAGTAGCAGCGATAGACCACCGGTTCACCGGCGAGCATTGCCGCCCGCCCTCCGGCGCTGTCGCTGTCATAGCAGTGGCGGGCCAGGGTGGCATTCATTCTTGATCGGGCGCAAAAATCAGAGAAACCGCTCGCCTGGGTGACCGGAATACCGTCCTGGTCGACCACCACCAGCGCAATCATCATCGATTGACTAAAATTGTCCTGCAGCGTTTGCAAACGGTCAACATCAAGAAATTCGTGTAATTTGTATTTATTTTTCATGATATCCACCACCTCAAGTCAAATGCCGTTAAACCATACCCTATTTAGCATTTTAAAATGATGAAACCGCTCACAAACAAAAAATGAGTTGTATGAGAATTGTTAATGCGGTGATTACGTTGCTTCTGTTTTTATTATATTAATTAACATTCATCGGCATGCGATAATATAATCCGGGCACAACGATGGCCAAATAAAAGAGAGGCACTCACTAACCGGCTACTGTTCAGACGATTAAATTGAACAGCGCTATGAAATTGTTCTTTTGCGAATATCCGCTATTGATGACCGTAAAATCCCATGCCGCGGCGTGGGATTTTACGGGATGCCCGTTTCAGAAAAAGCCGCGCAACGCCAGCCGTCGGGAAAGTCTATCCTTTGGCAAAATTGGCCTGGATACGCTGCTGCAGATAGGCCTCTGCGGTAATCGGCGGGTATTTCGCCTGCGGCCCGAGGATCTCGACATCTTTATTGGCCTGACAGAAAAACGCCAGGCTATAGCGCGGTCCCTGATACTCATGGGCAAGCGGGCTTCTCACGCGGTGGAAGTTCGAGGGGAGCTGGTCGTCGCTCCAGCGCATCAGCATATCGCCGATATTACAGGTGATCACCTCCTCGCGAGGCTCAATGCTGGTCCACTGCTGGCTCTCGCGGTCCTTACCCGGACACACCTGCAGACCGCCCTGCCCCGGACGCTGGAACAACAGCGTCAGGCAGTCAAAATCCGTATGGGCGCCGGCGCGCCACATCCCCTGCTGCGCCCGCTCGCTGGCGTAGTAGTGCAGCATACGCAATGTGCTCTGGTAGGTCTCACGATCCGGATCGTGAGCGGTGGTGAAAAACGACTCCGCAAATCCCAGCTTAAGGGCAAAGCATGACAGCAGCTTCATCCCCAGCTGCCAGCACCGGGATTCAAACTCCAGCATCGTCTTTCTGAACGCCGGGAGCTGCTGGTCGCTGGGCCACAGCCCCGCCATCAGCGGACGGGTAATCTGGTACGACTCTTTTTGATCCGGGGTCTTCGTCGATGGCCGGACCTGCGCCTTGCTTTCCCAACCGGCATTGCGGGCCAGCGGATACTGCCCTTTCACCTCATCGGGCAGGGCGAAAAACGCCTCGGTCATGCTGAATGCCTGGCGAATTTCCGCCAGCGGAATACCGTGATGACTGACCTGAAAGAAGCCAATCTCCACTGCCGCCTCCCATAGCCGATCGGCAATCTCACTTTTCCTCTCCTCAAAATTTGAGAGATCGATACAGCGCACTTCGCGGGTAAACGTCTCTTCCCCCGGCGCGCCCATCAGCGCCTCTTTCTCCAGTTCCTGTAATGCATAGCCCTGATTTTGAACAGATTGCGTCATTATGATTGTCCTGTATTGGGTTTAAACAGCCGCCCGCTGTTGTAGGGTTCGTACCGCCGCCAGCGCGTCGCGACGCATGGCGTCAAGATCCACGCCGGGGATCACATCCTCCTCAACGATCGGCCGGCCATTGAGCAGCAGCGCTTTCAGGGAGGCCCGACCGCCGCAGGCCACCGGGCCAATCGCGATATCGTGCAGCCCGAAGTAGCGCGGATCGTCGAGGCGATAAATCGCTAAATCCGCCTGCATCCCGACGCTGATGGTGCCGCACTGCGGCAAGCCGAGGATGTGTGCGCCGCCCGCGCTTCCCCAGCGCACCACATCCTCCACCGTGGCGGCGTCAGCACCGCCCTCAAAGGTACCGCCAGCGTAGCGCGGCTGCGCCAGCATGCCCTTACGCGCTCGTTGCAACAGCCATGCAGCATGGGCTTCGCTTTGCATATCCGCCGCTTCATTGGAGGCGGCGCCGTCCACGCCCAGCGATACCGGCACCCCGGCCTTTTCCAGCGCCAGCAAATCCGCGATCCCGCTTCCCAACCGCCCGTTGCTTTGCGGACAATGGGCGATGCCGGTGCCGGTTTGCCCAAGCAGCGCGATCTCTTCCGGCAGCAGCTTCACCAGATGAGCAAACCACACGTCATTTCCCAGCCAGTCGTGTTCGGCGCAGAACTGGACCGGCGTCATCGCGAACTTCTCCCGCGCGGCATCCAGATAATCCACGGTTTCCGACAAATGGCTGTGCAGCCGAATGCCCAGGTGACGAGCCAGTTTGGCCATCTCCCGCAGCTGAGCGCCCGGTGCAGAATGCAGCACGGTGGTGGGCGCCATCACCACCCTCCGCAGGGAACCGGCGTCAGGGCGGTGATAGCGTTTGACTAGCCGTTCAATATCCGCCATATAGCCATCGAAGGTTTCAGGACGCAGCGCGACCGGCAGATCCTGCTCAACGGCCCGCCCCTGGGTTGCGCCTCCGCGACACAGAACAATGCGCATGCCCAGCGCCTCGCCTTCGCTAAATACAATCTCCGAGGTATCGAAGGGCATATCGGGCCAGTATAAATAGTTGTGATCCGCGACGGTGGCGCATCCCGATCGCAGCAGCTCCACCAGCCCGACGCGTACCGCCAGACGGAAAGTGTGCTCATCGAACGCGGCGCGAAACCGGTACGGCGTGGCGCTCAGCCATGCCGTCAGGCTCTGATTCAGCCCCTGAGGCTCGCCCTTTAACAGCGACTGGAACAGATGGTGATGCGTATTCACCCATGCCGGATAGACCACGCAGTCCCGGGCATCGATCTGTCGCTCCTCCGGCAGCGCCGCCAGCGAACCGATGGCGGCGATAACGCCATCGTGGATACGGATATCCGGCCCGGCCAGCCGCGCGGCATCCCCCGGGAGACCGCTGAGAATGGCATGCGCGTTTTTAATCACTAATGACATAGCGTCACTCCTCAGGGTTTAATCTGCATAGTCTGCACAAACTCGGTGGTATAGGCCTGCTTCCAGTCGGTAGCGGTATCCAGCAGGTTGGCGCTGACCATAAAATCACGGGTCTTCCGCCAGCGCGTTTCCGTCATCGTCCCCCAGCCCTCGCTGGCGGCGTCGCCGCCATCAATCAGATGATGCTGGCGGATTTGCGTGACGGCCCAGGCCAGCAGATCGTCGGTCATTTTGGGGTTATCTTTTTTAATCAACGCATTTCCCGGGGCCGGGTTGTTCAGGTAGCTCACCCAGCCTTCCATCGACGCGCGGACAAACTTTGCCAGCGCCGCGTTACGGTCGGCGATGGTTTCCGGACGGGCAATCAGAATGCCGCCGTAGGGGGGATAGCCGTGTTCGGAAAACAGGAAGAAGTTTGATTTCACCCCCGCCTTTTGCACCTGGAAAACCTCGGAACTGACGTAGGCTTGCTGGGCGACGTTGTCATCCGCGACAAAGGGTTGAATATTGAAGGTATAGGGTCGGGCCTGGGCATCATTCAGTTGATACTGCCCCTTCAGCCACGGCCACCACGTTGCCTGACCGGAGCTGGAGACCAGAATGGTTTTCCCTTTCAGTCCCTCCAGTGAAGCGACATCGGTATGGGTCAGCAGTCCCTGGGGATCATACTGAAAGGGAGCAGCAATGGCTTTGGCCTGGAATCCCCGCTGAATGCCTTCCAGCAGCTGCAGATCGTAGCCGATAATAACGTCCGCCCGTTTTGATAGCAGCAGCTGCATGCCGTTAACCTGGGGGCCTCCGGAGCGAATGTCGACCTCCAGGCCATATTTTTTGTAGATCCCCGTCGCCTGCGCCTGATAATAGCCGCCCTGCTCCGCCTGGGCGTACCAGGAGGTCAGCAAAACAATTTTCTCCTCGGCCTCAACGGCCAGAGACATACCGCTCAGGGCCACCAGACCCAGCACACGGTAGCCCCAGGGAGTGCGTGAACGTATTTTCATTGCCCCTCTCCTCATAACGCCGGGAAAGAGGACGAGCGGACAACGGCTCAGCCTCCCACCCCGGTCAACGTTGAACCGCGAAATGGTTACTGAGCAATGTCCCGTACGGATAAATCGTACTGACCGCTTCTACTCATATTCCGTTATACAAAAACGATGCCAGGTACGATCGGCATCCGTCATCTCACGACGCCCCCGCAGGAATGCGCTGTTCCAGCGACCCGCTTATGCAACCTTTGATTCATCAACACACAAAGCGCACCATAATGGTGCATTAGTGGATTGTTTTAGTGCCGGGTATCAAATCTGACTGAAGAGAATTTCCAGCTGCTTGAGCATCATGGAGGCAGCCAGCGACAGCTGCCGGGCGGGGGATACGCACAGCGCCAGCGTGAAGGGTTTAAGCTGCGGATCGGTCAACGGAATAAACGCCAGCTGGCCGGACTGAATCTCATCCAGAATATCAAGACGACACAAAATACCGATTCCCATCTGCTCTTTTATCAGGGTTCTTATCATATGAATGTTATTAGAAACAGCCACTTCCCTAACCTCATTGCCGCTGATATTCACCAGCGCTTCCACCGGCTCGCTGATCATCAGCGGCGCGGAAGGAATGATAAACGGGTACTCGATGCACTGATTAAATCGTACGGTGCTGCGGCTTTCCAACGGGTGGCCTTTGGGCACCACGATCCCGATATTCATTTCGGCAAAGGCCCGGACCTGCAGTTCGCGGGAACTTTGGGGGTTGAGCATGATACCAAAATCCGCCTCGCCCGAGATCAGCGCCTGCTGGATGTTGATATTGTTCATGGTGGTTAATGTAAACGAAATGTTGGGATAATGGTTATGCACCTCCTTCAGCATCGCCGAAAAGAAATGCCGGTTAATGGCATCGATAGTGGCGATGCGCACATGCCCGCGCCGCAGCCCGCGCAGGTCATCCAGCTGCTCGCACACCCGGGTAAAGTCCTTTTTCCAGTTATTTGCCGCGTGCAGGAGCAGCTCCCCGGCGGCCGTCAGGCGCAGTCCCGTCGGATGGCGCTCGAATAGCGGCATCGCCAGCTCATTTTCGACGCGCAAAATCTGACGATCGATGGAAGACGCCGAGACATGCAGCGCCTCTGACGCTTTACGAAACGACCCCTGACGGGCCACTTCGGTGAAATACAGCAGAAAACGGGAGAATGCAAACATGGTCTGGGTGCTCTCTTTTTTGCAACGGGTTGTGCGAATCAAAGCTCTGGACGCAACAGTTTTATCACAATACCGTAGCATTCATAGCGGAGAAACAATCGTTTCACCAATTAACTCACCTGGCGGACAGCCTACGGCGCAGGGCATTTTCTCCCTTCGCTGACTCAGGCCGCCCTGCAGACAGCTTAATATGGGATGGTAAACGTTAATGAAAGACGGCGATCTGATTCCTGTATCGGTCAAGGAAATAAGCCTGAACGGGCAGAGTAATCTGTCATTAAAATTTATTCCCGAAGGCGGGAAAATATTACCCGGCTATTCTGCGGGAGCCCATATCGATATTATGATTCCGGGCGTCGGCCCGCGGCAATATTCCCTCTGCGGGATGCCTGACCACCGCCAGAGTTATGAAGTCTGCGTCAAGCTCGGAGATATCTCCTCCGGCGGCTCCCGCTATTTGCATCATGCGCTTAAGCCCGGCGACCGACTCACCATCTCCCGTCCACGCAACCATTTTCCACTGCCGGCAGCCGGACGTTACCTGCTGCTGGCCGGCGGCATCGGTATCACTCCTCTGCTGGCGATGGCTGAAGAGATAGCACGGCAACATATTGATTTTGAAATACATTATTATGTCTCCACCGCCCGTCACGTGGCCTTTGCCGCGCGGCTGGAGCGGCTCTCTGCGACGGGAAAGATCGTTATCCATTGCAGCGACGAGGGGGACTCTTTGCGCCGGGAGATCCCCGCCTGTTTAACCGCGCCTGACGTCGATACGGCGGTCATTGCCTGCGGCCCGGACGGCTTTATTCAGCGGCTACAGGATATGATGCCAATATATGGCTGGCAGGCCTCGCAATTCTCATTTGAACGTTTTACCTCCGGCGGGCTGAATCATGATGTGGAGAATAAAGGTTTTTATATTGAGCTGGCGTCAACCGGCCAGCGCCTGCAGGTTGCGCCGGAACAAACCATCGCCGAGGTATTATTGCACGCCAACGTCGAGGTCATGCTCTCCTGCGAGCAGGGGATCTGCGGCTCCTGTATTACCGACGTTATCGACGGCATTCCTGAGCACCGGGATAGCGTCCTGACGGCGGAAGAAAAAGCCGGGAACCGTCAGATTACCCTGTGCTGCTCGCGGGCGAAAACGCCGGTTCTGGTTCTCGACCTGTGAGGAGAGCGACGATGCACATTCCCTCCCCCCACACGCCGCTTGCCGGCGTCAGCAACGCCCGTCTCCCGGCATGGGCGCTACCTGCGGGTTGGCCAACGGAGCATAACGGCACGCCGCTGACCGCGGACCTGACCTTTGCCGACGGGCAGATCGCGACGATAGCGCCATCCGGCCAGGCGAATCACGGCTTATGGGATCTCGGTGGAGCGCTGACGCTGCCCGGCCTTGTTGAACCCCATGCCCATCTGGATAAGACCTATACCATTGAACGCTGCCGTCCGTCGGAACCCGGTCTACTGGCCGCTATTCGCGCCATGCACGAGGATCGCCGGCACTGGACCGCACAGGATCTCCAGCGCCGTGCGTCCGCCGCACTGGCCCGGGCGGCGGCCAATGGCGTCACTCATCTGCGCACCCATATTGACTGGTTCACCGCCGCCGCGCCTGACGCCTGGCAGGAGATCGCCCGCCTGGACCATCCCGGCATCAGCGTCGAGCGGGTGGCTCTGGTGCCGCTGGGACTGTTTGCCGATCCGGCCGCCGCGGAGGCCATCGCGCAGACGGTGGCCGAAGGCGGCGAGGGCTGCTTGCTCGGCGGGTTTGTCCACTCCTCTAACTGGGATCCCGCGGCGATGGAAAACCTGCTGCGCAGCGCGACGCGCTGGCGGTTGGATCTGGATCTGCATATCGATGAGGAGCTCAGCGACAATCCGCGGGGGTTGGCCTGGCTGGCGGAGTACCTCTCCCGCCACGCTTTTCCGGGACGCCTCTGCTGCAGCCACGGCTGCGCCCTGGCCTGCGGCAGCGAAGAGCAGGCGGAGAAGATCCTGCGCCAGCTGGCGGCCCACTCCGTCACCCTTATCGCCCTGCCGATGACCAACCTGCTGCTACAGGATGCGGTTACTGGCCGCACGCCGCGCCAGCGGGGGATCACGTTGCTTCAGGAGGCCCGCTGCGCCGGCGTTGCCACCCTCCTCGGCTGCGACAATGTGCAGGACGCTTTCTGCCCGGCGGGGAGCTATGACCCGCTGGATACCCTGGCCTGCGGCCTGTTCAGCGCCCAGCTCAGCGACGTTTTCGACCGTCAGTCGCAGCTGATTTGCGATCGGGCGGCGTTAACCGGTGCGCCGGCAGACGCTGCGCCTTTCGCCGTCGGCAACGCGGCCAGCGTGGTGATTTTCCCGGGTAGCGACAGGTTTACCTGGCCTTTAAACAGTGCAGCTCGTCTGGTGATTAACCGCGGCAGGTTAACCCACCAGCGGGTGTGGCGACAGGAGATGACGTATGAGTCTTGAAGCAGGCGCGGGCGCTCCGCTGGCGCGGTATGCCGCCTGGCGCAGAGCCGGCGAGTTTATTTTTCTCTCCGGCATTATTCCGGTCAATCCGCTGAACGGCACCATCGTCAACGGCTTTCAGGATGTGCCGGAGGAGGTGCGGGAACTGCTGGGGCAAACGGGCGAGTTTTCGACGGATGCCAAACAGGGCCCGATTCTGGCCCAGAGCTGGTACGTGCTGGAAAGCATCCGCCGGACCGTGGAGTCCGCGGGCGGGCAGATGAGCGACGTCATCAAGCTGGTGCAGTACTTTCGCAACCTCGACCATTTTCCCTATTACAGCCGGGTAAGAAAGCTGTTTTACCCCGACCAGCCGCCGGTGTCGACCGTGGTACAGGTCAGCGAAATGCTGCCCGACGCCACGGTGCTGATTGAAGTCGAAGCGACGGTCTGGTTACCCCAATAATTCTCGACCCAGAGGCACAGCGATGATCAACGGTTATATTCCTGCAGAGCGCTTTCTCCCTTTTCTGAGCTGGACGGCGATTGCCGCCCTGCCGGACAAAAGCAATACGGTTATCGTGCTCCCCACCGGAGCCATCGAGCAACACGGTCCGCATCTGCCCTGTTCCGTGGACAGCGTGATCTCTTCCGGCGTGGCGGGACATGCCCTCGCCCGGCTGCCGGCGGATATCCCGGCCTACGCCATCCCGCCGATTACCTACGGAAAGTCCGACGAGCATCTGCATTTTCCCGGTACCCTGACCCTGAGCGGCGACACGCTGCTGCATACCCTCCTTGAGATAGCCGAATCCCTGTATCGCGCCGGCTTTCGCAAGCTACTGATGATCAACGGTCACGGCGGACAGCCGCAGGTGCTGCAGATGGCCTCCCGGGAAATGCGCCTGCGTCATGGCGATATGATCATCATCGCGCACGACGTGTTCAACGTCCCCAATAGCGAAAAGCAGTTTCTCAGCCCTCAGGAACAAAAAATGGCGATGCACGCGGGCCATAGCGAGACGGCGCTAATGCTGGCCCTTGCGCCGGAGTGCGTTCATATGGAGCGCGCCGTCGCCAACTTTCCGCCGCCGTTCCCCTGCCCGACCCTGTCAAAAGGCCGCCCCGCGGCGGCCTGGGCTTCCTTCGATTTTGGCCCCAGCGGCGTTATCGGCGACCCGACCCCGGCGACTCTGGAGCAGGGCCAGGGGTTACTCGAATCCCTGGCCGTCAGCTGGGCGCAGGCGATTAGCGAAATCCACCGCATGGAGTGGGTCGTACGTCACGAAGCGAGCTGGGGAAAACACCACTGGAACGGCTTTGTGCAGTCCGCCCCCTCCTCTTCCGTTGCTGAGTAAAAGGAACTCTGATGAAAAATATGCGTACTCCGGCTTACACGATGCTGGCCCTTACGGCCATCGCCGCCTCTGCATCCTGCCTCGCGGCGGAAAAATTTACTTTCCTGACCAACTGGTATGCCCAGGCGGAACACGGTGGTTTCTATCAGGCCCAGGCCAAGGGGCTGTATAAAAACGCCGGCCTCGATGTCGAGATTAAAATGGGCGGCCCGCAGATCAACGTCATGCAACTGATGGCAGCGGGTCAGGCGGACTGCACCCTCGGCGATAACGGCCAGGCGCTGGAGACCTGGCAGGCCGGCGTGCACGCCGTCACCGTCGCCACCGTTTTCCAGCATTCGCCGACGGTATTTATCACCCATGATAAGGTGAATAACCCGGCAGAATTAAAAGATAAAACCTTCTTGCTCGCTACCGAAGCCTATACCTCTTTCTGGCCGTGGGCGAAGAGCGAACTGGGGCTGGGCAACACCAAAGTGCGCCCCTATACCTTCAACGTTCAGCCGTTCCTGGCGGATAAAAATCTGGTGCAGCAGGGCTACGTAACCTCCGAGCCGTTCTCCGTCGCCAAAGGGGGGCAGCCGTTCTACGTCTATCCGCTCAGCGACTGGGGCTACCCTCCCTACGGCAACTCGATTATCTGTATGGCCGACACCATCAAGAAGCGCCCGGCGGCCGTAGCGGCATTCGTCAAAGCCTCGATGGAAGGCTGGAAAAGCTATCTTCAGGATCCCATTGCCGGTAATCAACTGATTAGCAAAGCGAACCCGCAAATGGGCGCCGAGCAGATCGCCTTTGGCATAGCCCAGATGAAGAAATATCAGTTGGTCACCGGCGGCGATGCGATGACCGACGGCATCGGTATCATCACCCAACCGCGGCTGAAAAAAACCTGGGACATGCTGGTGAAAAACAAGCTGATCGACGCCAGCAAAGTACCTTTTGAGCAGACCTATACCCTGGATATGGTCAAAGATGCCGGAGTCATGCCATGAATACCGCCCCTAAACTCACCGTCATGAGCGACAGTCGCTTCGCCCAGGCGCCCGCGACGCCGGCCATCGAAGTACTCTCGGCGGAAAAAATTTACAGCAACGGCACCCGGGCGCTGCTGCCCGTCAATCTGACCATCAATCAGGGCGAGTTTGTGACCCTGCTCGGTCCCTCCGGCTGCGGGAAGAGCACCTTGTTGAAGATGGTCGCCGGTCTGGTGGAACCCAGCGACGGTAAGCTGATGCTGTGGCGTCGCGACAGCCGGGAAAAAGCCCAGCTTCCCCTCTCTTTCGTCTTCCAGGAAGCCACGTTGATGCCCTGGAGCAGCGTCCATAGCAACGTCCGGCTGCCCCTGGATCTTGCCGGCGTCCCACGAGCAGAAGCCAACACCCGGGTGAGCGAAGCCCTTGAGCTGGTGGGGCTGGGCAAGTTCGCCAACGTCCTGCCGCGCGAACTCTCCGGCGGCATGCAGATGCGCGTCTCCATCGCCCGTGGTCTGGTGACGCGGCCAAAACTGCTGCTGATGGATGAACCCTTCGGCGCGCTGGATGAAATTACGCGCAATAAGCTCGATAGCGATCTGCTGCGTCTCTGGCAAGAGCAAAACCTGACGGTGGTGTTCGTCACCCATTCGATCCATGAAGCGGTATTCCTCTCTCAGCGGGTGATTATGATGGCGGCCCGCCCCGGCCGGGTGGTCGAAGATATCGCCATCCGGGAGCCGTTCCCACGCAGCGAGGAGTTCCGCGTCAGCCCGACATTTTCCCACTATGCCCGGCAGTTGCAGGACAGCCTCTTACAGGCAAGCCAATCCGGTATGGAGCCATAATATGAAAGCCGCTAAATCAACACCGTGGATTAATCATCCCCGCTTTCTCAAAATTCTCTACCCGACCCTCGTCGCGGTCCTGGTGATTATGCTGTGGCAGGGGGCGGTCAGCTATTTCCGCATCCCGCAATTTCTGGTGCCTTCCCCGCTCGTGATGGTGGAAAGCCTGTGGACGCATCTGACGCCGCTGCTGCTGTCGCTGCTGTTCACGCTGAAGATCACCCTGATCTCGTTTCTCCTGTCGATCGTCATCGGCACCGCCATTGCGTTTATCCTGGTGCAGAACCGTTTTGTGGAAACCGCGCTGTTTCCGTACATCGTCTTCTTGCAGGTAACGCCGATTGTCGCTATCGCGCCGCTGATCATTATCTGGGTGAAGGACGCCACCCTCTCGCTGGTAGTGTGCTCCACCCTGATGGCGGTGTTTCCGATTATCTCCAATACCACCCAGGGATTGCGCAGCGTGTCGCCCGGCCTGCTGAGCTATTTCAGGCTCAACCATGCCAGCCGCTTGCAAACCCTGGTGCGACTGCGCATTCCCTCCGCGCTGCCCTATTTCTTCGGCGCCCTGCGTATTTCCAGCGGCCTGTCGCTGATCGGCGCCGTGGTGGCGGAGTTTGTCGCCGGGACCGGAGGCACCAATACCGGCCTTGCCTATCAGATCCTGCAGGCGGGTTACCAGCTGGACATCCCGCTGATGTTTGCCGCTCTGCTGTTAATTTCCCTCGCCGGTATCGCGCTGTTTGGCGTGATGTCGTGGGTATCGCGCCGGGCGCTCAGCGCATGGCATGAAAGCGAAGCGGTGCAATCTCATTAACGTATTGATGATTAACAGGTAGAAACATGATGACTCGTGAGCAACGTCAACAGGCGGTCGCGCTGATCCAGCAGGCATTACCGGAACTGGAGTGGACCTTACAGCCAGCGAAGATCAAACGTCTTTCCCGCGATTTCCACTGGTTCAGCCCGGTGCTCAACCAGCAGCTGGAAGGAAAGCAGGCGGACGCGGTGGTCCGTCCGCGCGACCAGGAAGAGCTGCGGCAGCTGGTTGCCGCCTGCGTAGCGCAGCAGCTGCCGCTGACCCTGCGCGGTAGCGCCACCGGTAATTATGGCCAGTTGGTGCCCCTTGAGGGCGGAGTGCTGGTCGATATGACCGCCCTGAACCGGATCTGCGAACTCAAGAACGGCACGGTGCGCGCCCAAGCTGGCATTCGCCTGGCGGAGATTGAAGCCGCCACTCACCCGACCGGATGGGAGCTGCGCTGCATGCCGTCAACCTTCCGTCTGGCCAGCTTAGGCGGCCTCTACTGCGGCGGCTTTGGCGGCATCGGCTCCATTAACTACGGCCCCCTGGCTGCCCCCGGCAACGTGCTCAGCGTCAAAGTGATGACCGTTGAAGCGTCTCCCCGGGTGTTGACTATTCCAGCTCCGCAGGCGCTGCTGCTACACCACGCCTACGGCAGCAACGGCATTATTCTTGAAGTCGAACTGGCGCTGGCCCCCGTCCATCGCTGGATCGAACGCCTGGATGTGTTTGACGACTTCGCCGATGCTCTGAATTATGCCAACGAGTGCCTCCGTTCTCCCGGTTTCGTCAAGCGCCAGCTGGCGCTGCTTGCCGCGCCAATCCCCGACTATTTTAGCCACCTTAACGGCCATTATCGGGCCGGGCAACACGCGGTCATCAGCGTTATCGCCGAGGAGAGCGAAGGACTCTGTACCGGTCTGATGCTGAAGCATCGGGGAGAAAATGCCATCCGCCAGAGTAGCGATGAGGCCCGGGAGAGCCATACCTCATTAATGGAATATTGCTGGAACCACACCACGCTACATGCGCTCAAAGTCGACAATACGCTGACTTACTTACAAACGGCGTTTAATTATCAGCACTTCCCGAAGCAAATTTTGCAGATGGAACAGCGCTTCGCCGGGGAAGTTATATCGCATATTGAATTCCTCCGCGATAATGATGGCAATATTACCGCCAGCGGCCTGCAACTGGTGCGTTATTCAACAGAAGAGCGACTCAATGAGATTATGCAGATATTTCGCGATAACGATATCAAGATTAATAACCCGCATGTTTTTCAGGTTGAAGATGGCAAGCAGGGAATTATTCGCCCGGATGTCGTGGCCGTTAAACAATATATCGACCCCGATGGTTTGCTAAACCCGGGCAAGCTGCGCGGCTGGGCACTGCGCGACCAGTTAGTCTTAGACAGCAACCCGTTGTCATTAACCGATAAATAAAATTCAGGCCATCTACCTGGCGCCCTACAAAATAAAAGCACAAGGTGATTATCCGCCATATTCGTGGCCGGTATTTTTCTTTCCGAAATTGCAGTGATATTTAACAGGGTGATGTCAATGAAACGCAAAACCATATACCGTGGAGCGACGCTGGGCGCCTTGCTCATTTCCCAGGGGGTATTTATCCATGCCAGCCATGCCGCTATTCCATTAACCCACGACTGTGAATCCGGTATCGCCAGTTCACTCACCGAATTCTTTACCTGCGGTAGCGTCAGCGGCAGCCTGCGCACATTATATTATTCAACCCATAACGCCTATTTTGTTTCAGGGCTATCGCAGGACACGGTCAGCTACGGCGGCAGCGTAAAATATGCCACGGCGGAATATTATGGCGTCAGCCTCGGCGTCAGCGGCATTCTCCAGCGCGGGATTTCCCATAACGATGACCATCTGGTTAACGAACTCGGCCCCAATCAAACCGGCGTCGGCGAAGCCTGGCTCAGCTGGCATTATGACCAGTTCAGGATCACCGCCGGCGACCAGCGGATTAATATTCCTTTCATCGGCGACTATGACTGGCGCATTACGCCAATACTTTTCCGGGCGATTGATGCCAGCTATGGCGATAGCGACAATTTCCTGCATGCCACGAAAATCACTCGCTATAAACCCTGGGGCGACGACCAGTTTCTGGATACCACCGCCTATACCGACATTGAGCAAAGTACCAACGGGATGTGGGGCGTCGGCGGCGGGCGATCCATACCGTTTGGCGATCGCAAAGTTAACGCCCAGATGTGGTACGAAAACTATGACGACTATACGCGGATCGTCTATGCCGACAGTTTTCTCTCGTGGAACGAATATGCCACGGCGCCCAAAATTGGCCTCCAGTTCATTCGCGGCCTGAGCGAAGGTAAAGCGCTGGCCGGCGAAGTGAACAGCACCAGCTATGGCGCGCAGTTCAGTATGAAGCTGCTCCCGTCTCTGGCGTGGACGCTGAATTATAACCACATCGCCGCCAACGGTAATGCTTATGGCAACGGCGCCCTGGTGACGCCGTACGCACACAATACCTCTTCCGGACCCTACTTCGCTCAGCCCTTCTTTACCAGTACCCAGGACCTGGGCAGCGGCAACGCCTACTCCACCGATCTGAACTGGGCCGCCACGGAGCAGGTTTCTCTCGGCAGCCGCTACTCGTTTATGGATTTAACCCCGACGGCAGGCGCTTCCAGCAGCCACCAGTCTGAATACCTGATCTACGGCACCTACCGTTTCGGAGGGCTGCTGAACGGGCTGAGTCTGACGGACTTTGCCGGCGTACAGACCAACTCCACCTCGGATAAAAATTTCTGGCAAAATCGTCTGGCCCTCCAGTATGACTTTTAACTGCCTGACGGCAGCCCCCCTCCCTGTGCGCCAGCGGGGTTAACGCCCGGGCATCAATGGACAATGGTCGCTTTGATGCCCTTTTTCTTCTTCCAGAGCCGCGCCTGAATGTGCCGGCAGCCTGCCCTCGTCCTTACGAAGTAACCCCCACCTTGCCTGTTGACTTATTTTGTTAAAGGTTTACTTTTCAGGACATGAAGAAAATACTGATTATCGTCCCCGATGGCGGCATGTTGTTTGAGTCCGCCGGTATTGCCGACATTCTGATGCAGGCAAACCGGCTGCATGCCGACGGCGCTCTGGCGCCGCGTTATCGTGTCGCCGTCGCCACCACCCAGCCCCACCAGGTGATCCACGGTCAGTCCGGGCTGAATCTGCTTGCCGACCACCGCCTTCACGAAGTGGATCCGCGCGAACCGCTCGATACCATCATCATCACCGGCAGAGGGCAAAACGAGCAGGAAGGTACCGCCGTTGTCGACTGGCTGCGTCTTGCCGCGCCCCACGCCCGGCGCATCGCCTCCGTATGCGGCGGCGCGATGTTGCTGGCGCAAAGCGGTCTGCTGAACGGCCGGCGGGCCACCACCCACTGGAAGCTGCTGGACGCCATGCAGTCGGCCTTCCCGGCGGTGCGGGTGGAAGGCGGGCCGCTGTATATTCAGGACGGTCCGATCTGGACCTCCGGCGGCGTCAGCTCCGGTTTCGACCTGACGCTGGCCCTGGTGGAAGACGATTACGGCTTTAGCCTCGCCCGCGATATCGCCCAGGATATGGTGATGTACCTCCGTCGCCCCGGCGGCCAGCTGCAGTTTAGCCGCTATAACCTGCGGCAAATCAACAGCCCTGGGCCGATTGGCGATCTGCTTAAGTGGATGCTCGACAACCTCACCGGCAACCTGTGCGTGGAGAACCTGGCGGAAAAGGTCGCCATGAGCCCGCGCAATTTCACCCGCGTGTTTACCCGCGAAACCGGGGTCTCTCCGGCGCGCTACGTCGCCGAAGCGCGCCTTGCCGCCGCCAGAGAGCGGCTCGAGCAGAGTTACGACACGCTGGAACGCGTTGCTGAGCAAACGGGATTTGGTAGCGCTATCAACCTGCGGCGGGTCTTTGAAAAGCAGCTGCATCTGACGCCGGGAGAATATCGTCAGCGCTTTCACTGCCGAAAAATGGCGTAAAGTGATCGTTATTCGTCATTTACGCCGAAATGCCGGAAACCTAAAGTACCACCAGAGACAACAAATAAGGAGTTGATCATGGTTAAGGTCGGTATTAATGGTTTCGGCAGAATCGGGCGTAACGTCCTGCGCGCGGCGCTGGGCAATCCGGATATTCAGATTGTGGCAATCAACGATCTGACTGACAGCAAAACGCTGGCCCACCTGTTGAAATATGACTCGCTGCTGGGCACCCTGCCGGTGGCCGTGGAGGCGGCCGACGGAGAGCTTAGCGTCGATGGCCAACCCGTCATCGTCTATAGCGAACGTGACCCGGCGCGTATTCCGTGGCGAGATGCGGGGGTGGACATCGTCATCGAAGCCACCGGGTTCTTTACCGAACGTGAAAAAGCGGCGGTTCACATTCACAGCGGCGGGGCGAAACGGGTGATTATCTCGGCGCCCGGCAAGAATGACGATTTAACCATCGTGATGGGGGTTAACCACGCGCTTTACGATCCGCAGCAGCATTCGGTCGTCAGCAACGGCAGTTGCACCACCAACGGCCTTGCCCCGGCCGCTCAGGTTCTGCATCAGCATTTCGGGATCAAGCATGGCCTGATGAATACCACCCACGCCTACACCAACAGCCAGGCGCTACATGACCAGCCGGAAAAAGATCTGCGCGGCGCCCGGGCGGCAGCGTTATCCATCGTTCCCTACTCCAGCGGCGCGGCCAAAGCGTTGGGTAAAGTGATTCCGGCACTCGATGGTCGTCTGACCGGCTACTCGCTGCGCGTTCCGGTGCCGGTGGTGTCGATTGTCGATCTCACCGTCACGCTGGAGCGCGACGTGACGGCAGAAGAGGTGAATGAGGCATTCCGCCAGGCCGCTGCCGCTGGCCCCTTGCAGGGTATTCTCGGCTACAGCGACGAGCCGCTGGTCTCCAGCGACTATCAGGGCGACCCGCGTTCTTCCATTATTGATGGTCTGTCGACGCTGGTGATTGGCGGGAATATGGTCAAGATCCTCGCGTGGTATGACAACGAATGGGGCTTCTCAAATCGTCTGGTCGATTTGGCGCAGTTTATGGCCCGACGCGAGCAGTAACAACGTTGGCTGCGGCGACCCGGCAAGTCCGGGCCGCCGCAGCCGGCAACCCCGAGTCGTGCCGCCGCAATCGCCAGCGGGCGGAAAATTCGCTATTATCCGCCCCCACCCTTTTCAGGCACCTGCTCATGTCCACCATCGTCGATACGTTTATTGCGCCCCCCTGCCACGAAGCCATTGGCATCCTGTATCAGGACGAGCACCTGCTGCTGATCAATAAGCCCAGCGGGCTGCTCAGCCTGTCGGGGAAAAATCCGCAGAATCTTGACTCGGTGCACCATCGGCTGGTGCAGCAATTTCCCGGCTGTACTCTCGTTCACCGTCTCGATTTTGGTACGTCCGGGCTGATGGTGGTGGCAAAGAATAAAACCATTAATGCGGCGCTAAGCCATCAGTTCAGCCAACGTTCGGTGACTAAGGTATACAGCGCCCTGCTGTGCGGGCATCTGCGTGAGGATGAAGGCGCAATCGATGCCGCCATTGCCAAAGATCCGGCCCGCTTTCCGCGCATGGCCATTTGCGCCATCACCGGCAAGCCCGCCCGTTCCCGCTACCGGGTGACAGAACGCCTTACCCGTGAAGGCGCAGAGGGTAGCCTGCTGCCGCTGAGCCGGGTACAGCTATTCCCGGAAACCGGACGCACCCACCAGCTGCGTATCCATTGTCAACTGTTGGGGCACCCGATCCTGGGCTGCGATCTCTACGGTGGTCTGACGTGGCCGGGCAGCGCACACGCGCCGCGGCTCATGTTGCATGCCAGCGAACTGCATTTTGTTCACCCTGTCAGCGGCGAGCCCGTCACCGCGCGCAATGACAGTCCGTTCTGAATCTCCCGATGCCGGACAGTCGCCGCGGCGCTTTAAAACCGGCTTCATTATTATGTAGCAAGCTAATAAAAATGAATCATATTTCTGACGATAGCTTTTAAGCGGAACCCCCATCGGTTACGGGCGTGGAGCCACAGGCTAATTACATGAATATTCAAGTAATTAGCCGTATCAGCTCTCTTCGCAACTGCACATAACCTCTCTGTTTCCTCGTCCCTTTCACGCCCTGCCTCTCTGCACCTGGTCAGCAACCGCGCTTTTTTTGCCTCACCGTGAGTGCGAATCTACCGAGATCCGCCGACTGAACATGCCAGCCCTGGCGTATTATTCCCAGGCGATCTGGCTCTCATTATGATTCCAATATGTCGATTAAGTAACAATTCCGTATCATTTATTGAACATTAAATTGACGTTATCCCTGTCTGTTTCCTATACGTTTAGCCGACCTGTTGACCAATACTAATAATCACAATGTGGAGCTTTTGATGAACAATAGTCCTTCAATGGAACAGACCCGCTCCGAGGTACTGGTCCCGCCCTCCTCGGAGGCGAGACCTTTGGATGCCCGTCAGCAATCCGTCATCAATAAATTATTTCGTCGCTTAATCGTTTTTCTTTTTATTCTGTTCGTATTCTCCTACCTCGACCGCATCAACATTGGCTTTGCCGGCCTGACCATGGGCAAAGATCTGGGGCTCACCAGCACCATGTTCGGCCTGGCCACCACCCTGTTTTACGTGATGTACGTGATCTGCGGCATCCCCAGCAACATCATGCTCAGTATCGTCGGCGCCCGCCGCTGGATCGCTATTTTGATGGTGGTCTGGGGAATAGCCTCCACCGCCACCATGTTCGCCACCGGCCCGAACAGTCTTTACGCGCTGAGAATGCTGGTGGGGATTGCCGAAGCCGGCTTCCTGCCGGGGCTGTTGCTGTACTTAACCTTCTGGTTCCCGGCGCAATACCGCGCCCGCGCCAATGCCCTGTTTATGATTGCGATGCCCGTCACCATGGCGCTTGGCTCGCTGGCTTCCGGGTATATTCTGAATCTCGACGGCGTGCTGAATCTGAAAGGCTGGCAGTGGCTCTTTTTGCTGGAAGGGTTTCCGTCGGTGCTGCTCGGACTGGTCGTGTGGTTCTGGCTTGATGACAGCCCGGATAAAGCCAAATGGCTGACTGCCGATGATAAAGCCTGTTTAAAAGAGATGCTGGATGCCGACCGCGCGGCGGTACAGCAATCGCGACTCAGCGAAGCCAGCCTGCCGCTGTCTCAGCGCAGCATGCTGCGGGAGCTGTTTACCCCGGTTATCATGCTCTACACGCTGGCCTATTTCTGCCTGACCAATACCCTGAGCGCCCTCAGCGTCTGGGCGCCGCTGATTCTGCGCAGCTTCAACGAGCAGAGCAGTAATATCACCATCGGGATCCTGAGTGCGATTCCGCAAATCTGTACCATCGTCGGGATGATCTGGTGGAGTAAGCGTTCCGACCGCCTGAAGGAGCGTAAGCTGCATACGCTGCTGCCCTATCTGTTCGCGGCGGCGGGCTGGATGCTCACCGCCTCCAGCAGCAACCCGCTGCTGCAGTTCACCGGGATCGTAATGGCTTCTGCCGGCGCCTTTGCCGCGATGGTCATTTTCTGGACTACCCCTGACCAGTCCATTTCTCTACGTGCGCGGGCGCTGGGGATTGCGGTCATCAATGCGACCGGCATGACCGGCGCGGCGCTGGGGCCGCTGTTGATGGGTTGGCTGAAAGACGTCACGGGGAATTTCAACGCCGGTATCTTTATGGTCGCCGGGTTCCTCGTGCTGGGCGCGGTGGTGATTGCCTTGATTCCGATGAAAACGGCGGTGAAACAACGCGCTTTGTAAGCGCTGACCGTCTGATTTTCCCGCCAATAAGGTATCAGGGGGCGGTAATCTGCCGCCTCCTGATATTCTCCCCACCGGGCCTCGCCCTCCCCCGCGATTGCAGCACGGCCTACACGCAGAGCACTTTTATCGCCAGCCCGCCCCGGGAGGTTTCGCGGTATTTATCATTCATATCCTTGCCGGTTTCGTACATCGTTTCGATAACCTTATCCAACGAAACATGTGGCTCGGAGGTGCGGCGCAGCGCCATACGTGCCGCATTGACGGCCTTAACCGCATTAATCGCATTCCGCTCAATACAGGGAATTTGCACCTGGCCGGCAACCGGGTCACAGGTGAGGCCGAGGTTATGCTCCATGGCGATTTCCGCCGCAATGCAGACCTGCGCCGGGCTGCCGCCAAGCAGTTCGGTCAACCCCGCCGCCGCCATCGAGCAGGCGACGCCAATCTCCCCCTGACAGCCAACTTCAGCCCCCGAAATCGACGCATTCATTTTATACAGCGCGCCAATCGCCCCCGCCGCCAGCAGATAGCGCGCCAGCGAGCCGGCGTTAACCGGACGGCGGAATTTATCGTAATAGGCCAGCACGGCGGGAATAATTCCGCAGGCGCCGTTGGTGGGCGCGGTCACCACTCGCCCGCCCGCGGCATTCTCTTCGCTGACCGCCAGGGCGAACATATTGATCCAGTCAATGACGTTCATCGGGTCGCTGGAGAGGCTATCGCTGGAAACCAGCCGACGCCTTAACGCCGCCGCGCGACGCGGGACATTCAGCGGACCGGGCAACACCCCTTCGGTATTCATCCCGCGCTCGATACCATCGCGCATCACCGCGTGGATATGCATAAAACCCGCGTCAATCTCCGCCTTACTGCGCAGCGCCAGCTCGTTTTGCAGCATCAGTCCGGAGACCGACAGGCCGTTGCGTTCGCAAAGCCGCAGCAGTTCGCTGGCGGAGCGAAAATCATAGGGCACCGGGACGTCGGCATCCTGCGTTCCCCTGCAGGCCCCCTCTTCGACGATAAAACCGCCGCCGACCGAATAGTAGGTCTGGCTCGCCCACGCCTGCGCGCCACTCCAGGCGGTAATACGCATCCCGTTTTCGTGATACGGAAGGGTTTGCGCGTGGAACACGATGTCGTCCGCCATCTGAAAGTCTACGCTCTGCACGCCGTTAGCGACCGGCAGACGCCCGCTGTGCATCACCTGCTGAATAAATGCCGGCATGGCGTCAATATCAACATTTTGCGGGCTGTTTCCCGCCAGTCCCATAACAATCGCGACATCGGTCGCATGACCTTTACCGGTCAGCGACAGAGAACCATAGAGGTCGACCACGATACGCGTGATATGCGCGATATCGCCCATGTTCACCAGTTGGTCGATAAAACGTTTTCCGGCATTCATCGGCCCTACGGTGTGCGAACTGGAAGGACCAATACCGGGTTTAAAAATATCGAATGCGCTAATCATATCCCCATCCTCGGGTTGCCGTTGCGTGGAGAGCAGGAGCCACCGGTGTTGGGCGGCAGGGCAAAACAGGCTTGCCCCGCCGCCGCTGCCTCAGAGGTCGCGTACCGCGATGGCCTCAATTTCCAGCTTTACATCCTTTGGCAGGCGGGCAACCTGCACGCAGCTGCGCGTCGGGTAGGTCGCCTGATGCTCATCAAAGAAGTGCTGATAGACCTGATTGATAGTGGCAAAGTCATTAAGGTCGGTAATAAAGACGGTGGTCTTCACGATACTGCCCACCTCCAGCCCCGCCGCCGTCACGATCGCCTTAACGTTTTCCAGGCTTTGACGCGCCTGATCGGCCACGTTGTCGGCAATCTTTCCCGTCTGCGGGCAGACCGGAATCTGTCCCGAGGTCATGACCTGATAGCCGAGGTCGACGCCCTGAATATAGGGGCCAATGGCCGCCGGCGCGTGTGGGGTTGCAATGATCTTTCTCATCGTTCCTCCGGCGCTACAGCGCCTGGGTAAAGGTGCGTGAAATGACATCCTGCTGCTGTTCGCGAGTCAGCGCATTGAAGCGCACGGCATAGCCGGAGACGCGAATCGTCAGGTTCGGGTAGTTTTCCGGGTGTTCGATGGCATCGAGCAACATATCCCGGTTCATCACGTTGACGTTCAGGTGCTGTCCGCCTTCAACGTGTGCTTCGTGATGGAAGTAGCCGTCCAGCAGCCCCACCAGGTTGGTTTTGCGCGTGGTCTCCTCTTTGCCCAGCGCGGCGGGAACAATAGAGAAGGTGTAGGAGATACCGTCTTTGGCATAGGTGAACGGCAGCTTAGCGACAGAGGTTAATGACGCCACCGCCCCTTTGCGATCGCGACCGTGCATCGGGTTCGCCCCCGGCGCGAACGGCGTACCGGCCCGGCGACCGTCCGGGGTGTTGCCCGTTTTCTGCCCATAGACCACGTTGGAGGTGATGGTCAGAATCGACTGGGTTGGTACAGCATTGCGGTAGGTCGGCAGCACTTTAATCTTCTTCATAAAGCGTTCGACCAGATCGCAGGCGATACTGTCGACCCGCTGATCGTTGTTGCCATACTGCGGGTAGTCGCCTTCGATGACAAAATCAACCGCCAGCCCGGTATGGTCGCGGACCGGTTTCACCTTCGCGTACTTGATCGCCGACAACGAATCGGTCGCCACCGACAGCCCGGCGATGCCGCAGGCCATGGTGCGATACACGTCGCGGTCATGCAGCGCCATCAGCGAAGCTTCATAGCTGTACTTGTCGTGCATATAGTGGATGATGTTGAGCGCGCTGATGTACTGCACCGCCAGCCAGTCCATAAAGTGATCGAGGCTGTCCATCACCGTGTCATAGTCGAGCACCTCATCCATCAGCGGCGCCGTTTTCGGCCCGACCTGAATTTTCAGCTTCTCATCCACGCCGCCGTTAATCGCGTACAGCAGGGTTTTCGCCAGATTGGCGCGCGCGCCGAAGAACTGCATCTGCTTGCCGATAATCATCGGACTGACGCAGCAGGCAATGGCGTAGTCGTCGCTGTTAAAATCGACCCGCATTAAGTCATCGTTTTCATACTGCAATGAGGAGGTGACGATGGAGACCTGGGCCGCATATTTCTTGAAGGCGATCGGCAACGCTTCGGACCAGAGAACGGTAAGGTTTGGTTCCGGGGCCGGCCCCATGGTATGCAGCGTATGCAGATAGCGATAGGCGTTTTTGGTCACCAGCGTCCGCCCGTCGAGCCCCATGCCACCGATCACTTCGGTCGCCCAGATAGGGTCGCCGGAGAAGAGCGTGTCGAACTCCGGCGTACGCAGGAAACGCACCATGCGGATCTTCATAATGAAGTGGTCGATCAGCTCCTGAGCCTGCTGCTCGGTTAAGCGCCCGGTGTTGAAATCGCGCTCAATGTAGATATCGAGGAAAGTGGCGGTGCGGCCCAGCGACATGGCGCCGCCGTTTTGCGATTTGACCGCCGCCAGATAGGCAAAATAGACCCACTGTACCGCTTCCTGAGCATTGCGCGCCGGGCGGGAGATATCGCAACCGTACTTCGCCGCCATCTCCTGCATTTGCAGCAGCGCGCGGCGGTGTTCCGCCAGCTCTTCGCGCAGGCGAATCGTCGCTTCCAGATTCTGCCCGTACTCCAGGTTGGACTGCAGATCGGCAAACTGCAGCTCGCGTTCGCGCACCAGATAATGGATACCGTACAACGCCACGCGGCGATAGTCGCCGATAATGCGTCCGCGGCCGTAGCCATCCGGCAGCCCGGTCAGTACGCCAGATTTACGACAGCGCAGCATATCCGGCGAATAGGCATCGAACACCCCCTGATTGTGCGTTTTACGCAAGTCGGTAAACAGATATTCAAAGTGCGGATCCATTTCACGACCGTAGGCCTCGAAAGAACTTTTGATCATGTTGATACCGCCGAACGGATGCAGCGCGCGCTTCAGCGGTTGCTCCGTTTGCAGTCCAACGATCTTTTCCAGTTCCTGTTCAATATAGCCGGCATCATGCGCGGTAATCGAAGTGGCAATATTCGTATCGAAATCGACCGGGGCGTGAGTCGCATTTTCAATATGTATTCCCGCCATCACTTTTTGCCACAGTGCGGTGGTTGCCGGCGTGGCCTCGGCAAGAAAGGATTCGTCCCCTTCATAAGGCGTATAGTTGTGCTGAATAAAATCACGGACATTAATTTCTGCTTGCCAGTCCGTCCCTTTAAAACCTTGCCACGCTTCGGCATACAGCATATCGCTGGTATCGATATCTACCTTCATGAAAAATAGTCTCTCTACAGAACAAAAAATAAATTATGCAAATTCCACTTGTGCGCTAATTTTTCCTAAGTGAATCGCATCGAGGGCAATCATTTTCTCTTCATTAGTCGGAATAACCGCGCAAATAACCCGGGCGGAATCGGTGGAAATAATTCTTTCGCCGTGGGAATTGGGCAGACTATTCATATCAGGATCCAGGGTAACCCCCAGTACCGCCAGATGTTCAATCACCAGGCGACGAATTAACAACGAGTTCTCACCGATGCCGCCGGTAAAAATAATCCCGTCGAGACGATGCAGCGACGCGGCATGACCGGCAATATGGCGGGCAATCCGATGGACAAAGGTTTTAATCGCCAGCCGGGCGCGGTCATGACCGGCGTGCCAGGCCTTCTCCAGCACCCGCAGATCGGAAGAGAGGCCGGAAATGCCAAGCAGCCCGGACTCCTTGTTCACCACCCGCTCAAGATCGCTGAGGGTCTGGTTGGTTTCGCGGGCGACCCATGCCATGGCGCCGAAGTCGACATCGCCACAGCGGGTGCCCATCATGAGCCCTTCCAGCGGCGTCATCCCCATTGAGGTATCCACGCTCTGTCCGTTGCGCACGGCGCAGATAGAGGCCCCGTTGCCCAGATGGGCGATAACCAGTCCGCAATCCGCTTCCGGCAGCGCCAGCAAGCTCTGCGCCCGCTGAGAAACATAGCGATGCGAGGTGCCGTGAAAACCGTAGCGGCGCACGCCGAGCTCCTCAAAATACTTCCACGGCAGCCCATAGAGATAGGCCTCTGGCGCCAGCGTCTGGTGGAAGCTGGTATCAAACACCGCCACCTGCCTGACCCCCGGGAAGAGCTGTTGCGCGGAGGCAATGCCGCTGAGGTTAGCGTAATTATGCAACGGCGCTAACGGCGACACCCGACGGATATTGTCAATAACCTCCTCGGTAATTACCACGGACTCCGTAAATATATTTCCGCCGTGGGCAATACGGTGGCCAATTAAGGCCACGCTGTCGATTAACGACCGTTTTTCCAGTTCAAAGGCAATGGCCTTTAATGCCCCCTCGTAGCTACGGTGAGCCAGCTTAACTGGCTCTCCATCGTTAATGGATAAAAAAGCGTTTTCAGAATTAATCCCGTCGGCAATTCCCGCCATTAAAACATCACAGCTGCTTGCATCAAGGACTGAAAATTTAATTGAAGACGATCCACAGTTAATGACCAGTACTACCGGGAATTCATTCATTTCATCACTCCGCTCATCCTGAGCTTAATTAAAACAGTTTGTAGACGATATTCAGAATGGTCAGTAAACCCACCGCGGTGACGAACAGGTTATCCAGCCGGCCACGATATTTCGCCAGCGACGGCGCTTTACGGATGGCATACATCGGTAACAGACACAGCAGTGAGGCAATAATTGGCGCGCCCATCGCTTCAATCAGGTCGAGGATATTGGGGTTGGCATAAGCCACCACCCAGGTGGAACCCATAATGAAGACCATGCTGATGGTGTTGAGCTTGCGGGTAGAGACTTTGGTTTTATCACCTTTATAGCCGAACTTGAGAACCAGTCCATTCAACCCTTCAAGGGTACCGAGATAGTGGCCGAAGAACGATTTGAAGATGGCGACCAGGGCGATAATCGATGCGCCGTACTCCAGTACCGTTGCAAAGGTCGATTTGCTGCCGGACATGGAGGCAAAGTGGTTTGCCAGGTAAGAGAGCACCGGAATGTTCTGCGCTTTCGCATCCGCCATGTTTTCCGGCGACAGCGTGAACAGGCAGCTGAAGGCGAAGAACATCACCACCGCGACCATCAACATACTGGCACGGGAGATAATCTGCGAACATTTGCGCTCGGTAAAATCGCGGCCGTAATCCTTTTCATACTCTTCCCGCTTCGAGACCACAAACGAGGAGACAATCGGCGAAAAGTTAAAGGAGAAAACCATGATAGAAATCCCCAGCCACACGGTCACGAGGATGCCATCGTGCCCGGTTAAGGCGATATCGCTGAGGTTCACCTGATCGATAACCGCAGAGTTCCAGTAGGGAATCAGCGACAGCGAAATCAGCACCAGGCTGGCGATGAACGGAAAGACCAGGAAGCTCATCACTTTGACCATCAGATCCTTCCCGAACCAGATGACAAACGCCATCAGCAGCAGCAGGAACAGCGCGACAAAACCGCGGTTCAGCGCCGGCATCTGCAGCTGGTTTTCCCAGAAGGTCATGAAGGTGTTGGTAATGGTGACGCCGTAGATCCACAGCAGCGGGCAAATGGCGAAGAAGTAGAGGAGCGTGATGACCACGCCACCCGTTTTCCCGAAATGCTCTTCCACCGTCTCAGTGATGTTACCGGAGGCATTCGAACCGGACAGACAGAGCCGGGCCAGCGCCCGGTGGCAATAAAAGGCGATGGGGTAAGCTAAAACCAGCATCAAAAGAATCGGGATTAAACCACCAAACCCGGCGCGAATGGGGAAAAAGAGCACCCCGGCGCCGATGGCAGTACCAAATAATCCCAGGGTCCACGTGGTGTCCGATTTACGCCAGGATGACTGTCTTGTCTCGCTGGATACAATGCTATCAGTAGTACTCATATCCTGTCCTCAACATAAGATTAAGCGTCAACTAAACCAGTAATTTGCGAAACGCGAGAAAGATCGATATTGCCACCAGAAATAATGCTGACGGTTTTCCGGTTCTGAATATAGCTATCTAACTTCCCGCTTAATAATGCGGCGCAGGCTAACGCCCCGGCGCCCTCGGTAATAACTTTATTGCGCTGAATTAATGCGATCATGCTATTGCGAATTTCATCCTCACTGACCAGAACAATATCATCGACGAGTTCGCGAACGATTTCGTAAGTGAGATTTCCCGGGCGTGAAACATCGCAGCCATCGGCCAGAGTAGCGGTCGTTCGGTGACTGGTAATAGCGCCAGCATAATAAGACGCGGCCATACCGTGGACATTTTCTGATTGCACGCCAATAATTCGAATGGTCGGGTTAATAGATTTAATCGCTACCGCGATGCCGGCAATCAGACCGCCGCCGCCGATTGGCACAATGACATTATCGACATCATAAAGATCTTCCATGATTTCCAGGCCAATGGTCCCCTGCCCGGCAATAACTTTGGCATCGTCATACGGAGGAATAAATATGCGACCTTCCATTTCGACAATTTCGCTGACTTTAGCAATAGTGTCATTGAAATTATCGCCGTGCAGAATCACTTCCGCTGAATAATCGCAGGTGGCGGCGACCTTGGATTTCGGCGCCCCTTTCGGCATCACCACTTTGCCGTCGATTCCCAGCATGGCGCAGGAGAGCGAGACCCCCTGCGCATGGTTGCCGGCGGAACATGCCACCACGCCCTTACGCTTTTCAGCTTCGCTTAGTGAACTGAGTTTGTTAAAGGCGCCGCGGATTTTAAACGACCCGGTGCGTTGCATATTCTCAAACTTGAGGAATATTTCACCTTTACAGCGCTCGCTAAAATAATTAGAGCGCGGCATGCCTGTTTTATAAATCTTACCTGCCAGTCTTTTCTTTGCTTCGAGGATATCGTCAATGGCAACCGGGAGATCGTATGTAATGTGCATTATAGCCTCTTAACTGGATATCAAATAATAGTTCCGTCATGTTTCAAAGCGTATCTTTCCCGGCAGGATTATTTCCCCACCGACGCTACGGTTTGAATTATTCAGGGTATAGTTAGCCGGTACCAACGGCTGATAATCAGCGCGATGATATGAATTTATAACCAAGAATAAATCTGTTTAACTACTCAACTTCGATTAATTGTCTTTTTCTGCAACCACCAGATGCTGAATATTCTTTTGCTAATTCCACCAATACCGAGGCGGCATTTTTAATGCGATAATTCTTTGACCAAATTGCCGCATAGCGGGCAACTGGTAATGCTTCGGTAATCGGGATGGTAATAAACTGGTTGGATCCAAAGGGCGTTGTCATATCGCAAGGAATAACGGTCAGGAAATCAGCATTGAGAACAAGATTATAAATTGTGACGACAGAGTCGGTTTTAACGATGTTTTCACTGTTGATGCCGCTGCGCTGTAGCGTGGTGAGGAGTTCACTGTAGTAACCCATGTTGGTTTGCGGCAACACCCACTGTTCGTTCTGCAACGACGCCAGCGTGGTGGTGCCGATGCATGTTCGTGACTTGCTGGCCACCAGCACAAACTCCGACTCAAACAGCGGTTCCACGTGCAGATCGTGGAGCTTCATTTCATCACTCAGCGTGCCAATGGCGAAGTCGAGACGCCCGTCGCGAATGGCCGGCAGGAACGAGGAGAGCTGCGCTTCGTACATCGATACCTGGGCTTTAGGAAACACCTTCTTGAACTTGTGAATCATGTCAGACATAAAGGTGAAGCCAATCAGCGAAGGAAAACCGAACGAGACATCGACGACCGTGTTACAGGTCATGCTGTGCATTTCATTGACCATATTCTTCATTTCACGGGTAATCGATTCCGACCAGGACAGCAGTACCTGACCGGTATTGGTCAAGGTGACGCCGGTATTTTTACGGACCACCAGTTCGGTGCCAAAATAGGCTTCAATGTCATTAATGATCTTACTCACTGCCGGTTGAGTTAATCCTAATTCTTTTGCTGCCGAGCCGATCGAACCGCTTCTGATAACTTCCTGGAAAACGACCAGGTGCTGTGTTTTTGGCAGAGGAATGGTATTCATAGCAACCTGCTTTAATTATCTTTTCGACGCGGTGAAGTGTACCAAATGGCGATCGCAGGGTTATGTGAGACCACTCACAAACACCTCTGACAGCTATTTTCCCCACCGTTTAATATGTAAATAAAACCAACAATATCAATGTAATACAAATTAAAAGTCGATTTTTTGCATGACTTTTGTCAAAAAAAGATGCGGGGATAACAATATTTTATGGGGATAACAAAGGCTATTTTTTGAGCTATTTTAAGGGGGGTTAAACATGATATTTCAACCTTCGCCGTGCAATTATTCAGCGATATTGTTATTCAACTGTTAGTTGAAACAATAAAATATAATGAGAAATCAGGTTTTTCTTTTATTAAAAATCGTATGGGGTCACACTTTTCCGCCCCGGTTGTTTGTAAAAGTATGTTTTATTCATTATTGCGCAAAATACCAGATACAATACATTATCATTTCCCATACAATTTTAACTCTGCATTTTTCACAATTTTCAGCACGTAATTTCTTGATTAAAATCAAATGTAACTTTTCATACGACAAAAACTTTACCATCCAGACGTTTGTGCCATACATCACAAATTCTGAAATCAATATTCTGCGTCTCCCCCTTTCCGCGCGCAAAACGGCAGCAGAATCGTCGTTTTCGCCACGCCTGCAGAACAAAAACGCGCTCTGCGCGGCCGGATCAGATAAAAACTGCGTTTTGGGCGGGACAGAGTTGAACAGATTCCAACTATGCAATTGCGAATAACGTATTTGCCCTCCCCATGGCCGCTCTGTAATTTGTATTTTATTCGTGCCGCCGTAAAAGCCATAAATTCTCAATATATTCAGAGTGCTACAATTCCCGATGATCAGATTAGAAAACATCAATAAGACCTACCCCGGCAGCGCGCATGCGGCAATACGCGGCCTGAACCTGATAATTAATGACGGTGAATTCTGCACGTTTGTCGGTCCCAGCGGATGCGGCAAAACCACAATCCTGCGCATGATTAATCAGCTCGATAAACCGGACTCCGGCAGCGTCTATGTCCAGGGCGTTAACATCGCGCAGGTCGATATCATTCAGGTGCGACGCAAAATTGGCTTTGTCATGCAAAGCGCCGCGCTGTTTCCCCATCGCACGGTGGCGCAAAATATCGCCACCGTCCCTCGTCTGCTGGGCTGGCGTAAAGCGCAGATTCGCACCCGTATCGATGAACTGGTGGACTTAATGTCACTGGACCGTCACCTGCTGACGCGCTACCCGCACCAGCTCTCCGGCGGGCAGCAGGGACGCGTCGCGATTGCCCGGGCGTTAGCCGCCGATCCGCCGATTCTGCTGATGGACGAACCCTTCGCCGCCATTGACCCGGTAGTCCGCGAGCGTCTGCAGGATGAGCTATTGCTTATTCAGCAGCGCCTGCATAAAACCATCGTGCTGGTAACACATGACATTAATGAGGCCATCCGGCTGGGAGATAAGATCGCCATCTTCCAGGAAGGGGGCGTGCTGGCGCAGTGTGATACGCCGGACCGGCTTCTCACCCACCCGGCGAGCGAGTTTGTCCAACGCTTTATCGGTCCCGAACCCAACCTGAAACGGCTGGGGATGATTCAGGTCGGCCAGCTACCGCGACATGATGTCACGCTGGTTGACGAAGGTTTATCCCCGATAGCCACCGCGCATCCGACGGTCGCCAGCCCGCTGCGGCTGGTGCTGGATAAAGAACAACGTCCCGTTCACTGGTTCGACCCGGATAAACGCGTCACGCTGCCGATTGTTCAGCCGCTGCAGGCCCTGAATACGCTGCGTTTTGCCTACAGCGCGCTGTTGGATGCGCCGGGGGGCGTGCTGGTGCACGTGGACAGCAATGGCCAGTATCAGGGCACCATTTCTCATTCCCTGCTCCAGCATGTGCTGGATGGCCACGTGGAAATTCGCCGCTATGATTGACTGGCAGTGGATGGTTGACAATAAAATCCTGATTGGCGACCTGCTGTGGCAGCATACGCAGCTGGTCTGCATCTCGCTGTTTTTTGGTACGCTGTTAACGGGCGCGCTGCTGGTCGTAACGCTACGCTGGCCCGCCACCGCTCAGCCGTTGATTTATCTTTGCGGGGTCATCTTTACTATCCCGTCGCTGGCGTTATTTATTCTGTTACTGCCCTTTACCGGCCTGTCGCTGACGACCTCGGTCATCGGGTTAACCATCTATTCACTGTTGATCCTGCTGCGTAACGTTATCGCCGGAATCGAAAAGCTGCCTGCCGCCGTGCTGGAGTCGGCGCGCGCGCTCGGCTACACACGCCGATACCGGTTTATGGATATTGAGTTACCTCTGCTGGCGCCCTCTCTGTTTGCCGGTCTGCGGATTGCCTCCGTGACGCTGGTGGGGCTGGTGACCGTCACCGCGCTGATTGGCCAGGGCGGTCTGGGGCAATTGCTGCTGGCGGGCTTTAATCAGGATTTTCTCACCCCGATTGTTGTCAGCCTGGCATTAAGCCTCGTGCTGTCGTTTTTACTGGATTCGCTGATTGCCCACATCGGCTATTGGCTAACGCCCTGGGCACGCTAATGGATATATTACTGGCTACCGTCCACTGGTTTTCACAATCCGAACACTGGTTCGGCGATGCGGGTATTTTACTGCGCCTGCGCGAGCATATTTATTATGTGCTGATCAGCATCGCTATCGCATCGGCAATCGCTTTGCCGCTGGGCATTGCCCTCGGCTACTGGCGGAAAGGCGCCTTCCTTATTATTAATCTGTTTAATATTGGCCGCGCTATTCCCTCATTAGGGCTTATTTTGCTGTGCATTATTTTATTTGGTTTTAATGATCTGCCGGTGTTTGCCGCGCTGGTGGCCATGTCGATCCCCCCCGTGCTGACCAATACCTGGGTCGGGATTTATCATGCCGATCGCCCGCTTTGCGACGCCGCTACCGCGCTGGGAATGACGCCATGGCAAAGCCTGTGGCAACTGCGTATTCCGCTGGCGGCGCCGCTGATTATCGCCGGGCTGCGCACCGCGCTGGTCCAGCTGATCGCCACCGCCGTGGTCGCCGCCTACGCCGGCCTGGGTGGGCTGGGGCGTTTCCTGATTGACGGTCTTGGCCAGCGCGATATTCCACAGGTTATTGCCGGGTCGCTGGTGGTCTCGCTACTGGCTATCGGCAGTGAACTGCTGTTCAGCTGTTGTAGCCGCAGATGGCGTCATACCGCTATCGCACCAGAGTATTAAACAACGACCACAACCATAAATCACCTGCATATAAAGAGGCACTATGAAGCATATTTTGGGGTTTCCTGTTAACGCCCGACGGTTCCGTTTATCTCTCCTCGCCGCCGGATTATTCAGTTTGAGTTTTAGCGTACTGGCAGAAAGCGTGACTATCGGCGGAGCCAATTTTACCGAGAGCTCTATTCTCGCCAATATTTACGCCAGCGCACTGAAGAAAAAGAATATTGAGGTCAAAACCCGGCTTAATCTCGGCAACCGCGAGATTATTCTGCCGGCGCTAAAGAGCGGCGAGATCGATATTGTGCCGGAATATCTTGGCGCCCTGCTTAACTATTATGACGGGAAAACCCAGGCGACTCGCCAGAGCGACGTGAGCGCAGAACTGGCGAAAGTACTGCCCACCGATTTTACACTGCTTGACCCTTCACCAGCCACGTCGATTACCGCCTGGGCGGTACGCGCGGAGACGGCGAAAAAATACCAGTTGACGAAACTCTCCGATCTTCAACCCATCGCCCATCAACTGACCATCGGCGGGCCGCCGGAGCTGGCGGTGCGCGCGCTGGGGTTACCGGGGCTCAAGCGCGTCTACGGCCTTGAGTTTAAAGCGGTGAAATCGCTGGATATGGGCGGGCCGCTGACCCGTCTGGCGCTAAATTCCGGCAAAATCGACGTCGCTACGGTGGTCTCTACCCAGGGCAATCTGGCGAAAGAGGATTGGGTGGTCTTAGCCGACGATAAGCATGAACAGCCCAGCCAGAACGTCGTGCCGCTGGTGCGCAAGGCCAGCCTGTCGCCGAACGTCAGCAGCGTGCTCAATGCGGTCTCCGCCAGACTCGACAATGCCTCGCTGATTGCGCTGAACCAGCAGGTGGATCTTCAGCATAAAGACCCGGCGGCCGTGGCCGAACAATGGGTTAATGCCAACCTGACGACCCCTTAATCATCCGGCCAGGGAGTGGCCATCAGTTGAATGAGTGCGACGATGTCTAAAAACCCGATGATTCTGAATCTGTTCTTCTTCAATCCCCAGGGAGATTATCGCTTCTCCTGGCGCCACCCGCAGGCGCCGGGAAAAGAAATTTTTACCCTCAGTTATTATGCCGAACTGGCCAGGAAAGCCGAGGCGGCCACGCTCGATGCTATTTTTATTGCCGATCATATCGCTATCTGGGATACGGTGCCCAGCGGTCTGACCCACTACGCCAACGCCCGGCTGGAACCCATTACCCTGCTCGCCGCGCTGGCGGCCGTCACCGAGCATATTGGCCTGATGGGGACGGCATCGACGTCGTATAACGAGCCCTACAACCTTGCACGCTACTTTGCCTCACTCGATTTTCTGAGCAACGGCCGGGCAAGCTGGAATATCGTCACCTCGTGGCTGGAGGAAGAGGCGGCAAACTTCGGCCTCCGACAGCTGCCCCAACACGGCAACCGCTATCAGCGCGCCGGTGAATTTATTGACGTAGTCACCCGGCTTTGGGACTCCTGGGAAGAGGATGCCGTCCTGTACGACAAGGCGAGCGGCCTGTTTGCCGACAAACAGAAAGTCCATCACCTCGACCATCACGGCGAATTCTTTAACGTTCGCGGACCGCTGAACGTGCCGCGCCCGCCGCAGGGCCATCCGCTGCTGGTACAGGCCGGATCGTCGGAGGCAGGGAAAGCGCTGGCGGCCACCTGGTCAGATATGCACTTCGTGTTTATTAAATCCATTGAAGAGGGGCTGCGCTATCGCCAGGAGATGAACCAGCGGCTGCTGGCGAACGGACGCGACCCGGCACACTTTAAAATCATCGCCGGCGTGCTGCCGGTGGTGGTGAACTCCAGTGATGAAAAAGAGCAGCGCCAGCAGCTAAACAACCGGTTGATGAGCGATCGGATGGCTATCGACCTGCTCTCTTCCTACCTGCGTATGGACCTCTCGACCTGTGCTGTCGACCAGCCGCTGCCGCCGCTGCCGGATGAAGAGACGTTTGACGGCATTCGCACCGCGCTGCGGCTGATCCGCGACTACGACCCGGCGCTGACCATACTGGAACTGGGCCGTTTGCTGCTGCAAAGCTCCGATAGCTGGCTGCTGATTGGCAGCGCAGAAGAGGTCGCCAACGAGCTTACCGCGATCTGGCGCGCCGGCGCGGCCGATGGGTTTAACTTGATGTTCCCGCTCTTGCCGGGCGATTTCGATCGTTTTGTCGAGCAGGTGGTGCCGATCCTTCAACGCAGCGGCGCCATGAAAAAGCGCTATCTGCCGGGTACCCTGCGGGAAAAACTGGGCTTACCGCAGGTAGATAACCGCTTTACCCGATAGCAGGCGGCAACGCATGCGACGCCTTACCCGGAGGAGGTCAGCCCTTCTCCGGTCTTTCAGAGTTGCGTCACGCCCTGTTGTCGCGCCTCTTCGCGCCACGCCAGCAATCGGGAATAGGGTTCCCGGGTCAGCGGGCTGAAACCGCAGATAAACTGCGCCTCGCAGCGCTCCCGATATCGCGCATCGCTGACCAGCTGCCGCAGCGCCGATCGCAAACCGGCGAGGGTTTGCGCTGACGTTTGTGGCCCGGTAATCAGCGGTAGCCCTGGCGCCGACGGCGTTTGGCCGATAACGCACAAGCCCTCCAGTACGGCAGGCTCGTGACGCGCCAGCAGCGCCCAGCTAACGCAGTCGATGGCGGCCATATCGCCCGTCCCCTGCTGTAAGCCGAGCAGCGACTGCCGGTGGCTGCCGCTGAAATTAACCCCGGCAAAAAAACGCCCCTCGCGGGCGAGCGGAGCCACCATTTTCAGTAACACGTTGTAACCTGACTGCGAATCGGGCGAATTGCAGATAGCCCGCCGCCCACGGAAATCGGCGAGCGACCGCGCGTTATCCGCCGCACGGGCCACCAGCAGGCTGCGATAATCAATGCCTTCACAGCCGGGCGCCGAATAGTGAAAACAGCCCACCGTCTGAACCTCCGGCAACAGAGTCACCAGCGGGTAGCCGCAGGTCTGGCTCAGCAGCAGGTCCGGCTGACGCCAGTGCGAAAGTAGGTCCGCCGGCGGCGGCGTTGGCGAACTCACGGCAATGCCTCGGGCGAGCAGCAGTTCCCGCACCGCAGCTTCTAACGCCTGGTTCTCAGGCGGACGCACCGCATACATCGGCAAATTCACGTTATGACTCATCGCGCTCACCTGTCTGCTCTCCTGCCCGGGAGGCTTTTCCGATACCCGGATGGGCGTTAACCGCCACCGCGCGGAAGAAAAAGGCGCGCAGCCACTCGCCATAGCCGCGCACCACGAACCCGTGGTTACGCTGCTGGTAGCGATCTCGCTCCAGCAGATAGATTTTTCTCAGCCCGTACCACGGTACGCCGGGCAGGTCATGATGCACGGAGTGGTAGTTCAGATTCAGAAACAGCACCCGCCACAACAGCCCGGCCTCATTGATGACCGAGCGCGCCAGCGGATCGTCAGCGGCCCGATGTTCGAGGAAGGAGCGAATTTTGGTCAGCGCCAGCGCCGGATAGCTGATGACCACCACGAAATAGAGCGGTGAAAAATCACAGCGCGCCATCCACGTCAGGAGCGCGGCCAGCAATCCGCCGTGCACCAGCCACATTAGCATCGCTTTCCCCTGCCGATAGCGAAAGGCGTTCGCCGCGCTGACCAGCGTCTGCACAATATCCAGCAGCGGGGCCAGCAACAGTCGGCCGAAAAACGTATTGCGCAGATGTATCACTTTACGCTGCCAGGGCGAGAAACGGCGCCAGCTTTCGGCACTAAAATAGTAGGATTCGGGGTCATCCACCGGCAGCGTCAGCCGGTCGTTATTGTGGTGCGCCAGATGCGAGTCGCGATAAAGCCCGTAGGGATACCACACCGCCAGCGGTAGCGTACCCAGCAGCTGATTACACCACCGCCAGGGCGTCGGATGGCCGTGGATCAGCTCATGCTGCAACGACATATACCAGGCGGTAAACCAGATGAGCAGCACGGTCGCCGGGAAAAGCCCCAGCGTCTGCCAGTAGGCGAGGGTCATAAACCAGCCGCTGTAGACCACAATAATTAATATCCAGGTGGGTAATTCACTGCGCCACAGCCAGCGGCGGGAAAGCTGGCGAATCAGATCGCGCTGCTGCTGATGCAGGTACTTCGACGAGTGCTGTGTCATCACTACCGGTACTCTCTCCGCGTTACTTTTTGCCTCCAGAAGATGTGAGAAAATGCGGAAAATAACAAAGAATTTAAATCACTTAGCTTTGCCAGAAAATGGTGATGCGCGCACTTTTCTGTCCGGCGGGACAGCCCGCCCTGCCCCCAGGCGACGGCCGCGCCGCCCGCCGAACCGGAACCCGGTATTGCGCGGCGCGCGGCGGATAAAAACGGCTATCGTCTCTTGACATAACAGTATAATGTTAACGCCCGGATCACGTCCGAACCGCGGCTGAATGCGCTAGCGCGTTGGGATAATGAGATCGGACCTGAGCTCCGTGTGAACGCGCGTGAACCGAGCAATTGACAGCATCGCCCGGTGGTCGCCTGAAACGGCTCGCGGAGTATAAGACCTGAAGATCAACATTCTTTGACTCGCCTGATGCGGTCATTTTACAGGAGTATGCCATGCCATCGTTAAACGTCGCCTTTATCAAAGCCAACTGGCACAGTGACATCGTCAGCCAGGCGCAGACCGGTTTTCAGCAGGAGCTGGAACGTCAGCAGGTTGATTATTCGCTCGACAGCTGGGATGTCCCTGGCGCATTTGAAATGCCGCTTCTGGCCCAGAAGCTGGCAAAAAGCGGACGCTATGATGCCATCGTGTGCGCCGCGCTGGTGGTCGATGGCGGTATCTATCGCCATGACTTTGTCGCCCAGGCCGTGGTCAGCGGTCTGATGCAGGCCCAGCTGGCTACCGAAGTCCCGATGTTCTCGGTATCTCTGACGCCGCACAACTTCCAGCCTGCCGACGAGTTCATCGATTTTTACAGCCAGCATTTCATCAAAAAAGGTCAGGAAGCCGCCAGAGCGGTACTGCAGATCCACAACTTGCCGCTGGCGAAAGCGTGAATCAACGCCTTTAACCGCGTGGTCCGCTCGCGATGAGTCCCCGCCGGCGGTCCTTTCGCGGGCTCATCCGCGACGCGCGGCCCGACCGTTGCTGTACTGAACCGCGGCGGGCCTACTTCATCAAGGCCTGAAACTGCGGATTAAACTCATCGAAGATCGGCAGTGCGGCAGCGCCGAGGGCGGCGGTGTCGGTGCCCGTCATCCCCATTTTCACCCGCATGGCCGGGAGATAGCGCCCGCGCACCGACTGATACAGCGGCGGCAGACGGGCCAGCACTTTCTCCAGTAGCGGCGCGGGCATCATGCCGCCGACCACCACCGTTTCCGCATCGAAAACGCACTCCAGCAAATTAATGGCCTGGCGCAGCGAGGGTAACGCCGTCTCCACCCACCGATCGAACAGCGACGCCTCCACCGCCAGCAGATCCTCGGGCAGCGCCCGGTAGGGGTCGAGGCCGCAAAACTCATAGGCCGCCTGCAGGGAAACGTAGCGCTCAAGGCAACCCTGGTTGCCGCAGTAGCAGGCGCGTCCTCCCGGTTGCACCACGATATGCCCGACCTCTCCGGCGTTATGGGCGTGGCCGGTATAAATATGACCGTCGGTGAAGATCCCGGCGCCAAGCCCGGTGCCGATATACAGATAAACAAACGAATTCAGCTGGCGCGCCACCCCGTGGAAGCGCTCGCCGATAGCCGCCACCGTCGCGTCATTTTCGAGGGTGACCGGCAGACCGCTTATCCGCCCCAGCTCCGACGCCACATCCACCCCTTCCCAGCCGTTGAGGGTGGTCGGCCCGGTCGATGAAATGCCCTCCACGCCAAACGGCCCCGGCATCACCACGCCAATGCCCAGCACCCGGCTCCAGTCGAGCCCCGGTAGCGCTTTGATCTCCTGCACCACCTCGGCAATGCGGGCAAAGGTGGCACCAGGTTGGGGCTTTTGCACCAGAATGAGCCGGCGGAAATGGATCTCGCCGGTGAGATCCACCAGCACGATGATCAAGGTTTGATGGTCGAGATGGATCCCGATGGACCACGCGCTGGCGGGGTTGAGACTCACCGGCACCGCCGGCTGGCCACGCCCTGCGGCGCGGCGCGGTTCATGGCTGGTGAGCAGCGCCATCTGCTGTAGCTCGGCGACAATATTGGAGACCGTTTGCGGCGTCAGCGCGGTCATTCGCGCCAGCTCCGCCCGGGTCAGGGTACCGTGCAGACGCACGGCCTCAATCACCACCCGCCGGTTGTGTACTCGCGCATGTTCAAGGTTCGTTCCCGAGGTTTTCATTCCGTCCCTTCCTGGTCGCATCATGCTGCAATTTTAGCCAGCGTCACAATTCGCGCAACGACATTCTCCGCCCGCCTTTCGGGTGGCATAAGCTTTGCTACGCTTATGCTAAGGGCCACGAATGACGTTTGGGCCGTATTGTCGCCCCGATTAAATCAATCAAATTGATTTAATAAATCATATCCCTCTTTTCAGTACCGCGGAGAGCAACATGAACGACTACAGTGCATTTCGGGTTAAAGCCGGTCTGCTGGCTATGCTGGTCATCAGCGGGAGTGCGGCGGCGGCAGCCACCCAGGTTAACGCCCTGTTTATGACCCAGGCGGCGTACAGCGAAAATGACATTCGTGCCATGACCGCCGACTTCGAAAAACAAAACCCGGATATCAAAATCAACCTTGAGTTCGTCCCCTACGAAGCGTTGCATGACAAAATCGTGGCCGCACGCGGGGCCGGCGGCAACGGCTACGACGTGGTGCTCTTCGATGCCATCTGGCCTGCCGAATTTAGCCACTTCGATCTCCTGCAGGATGTCTCGGCACGTATTCCCGCCGCCGAACGGGAGAAGGTCTTCCCCGGCGCCATGAATACCGTGGTTTACAAAGGCAAAACGCTGGGCATGCCGTGGATCCTCGACACCAAGTATCTTTACTACAACAAAGCGATGCTGGACAAAGCCGGGATCAAGCAGCTGCCGACCACCTGGCAACAGGTAATGGATGACGCCAAAATCATCAAGGATAAAGGTATCGTTAAATACCCGCTGGTGTGGAGCTGGTCGCAGGCAGAAGCGCTGGTGTGCGACTACACCACCCTCGTCTCCGGGTTTGGCGGGCAGTTTTATCAGAACGGTAAACTGGATTTCTCCACTCCGGCGTCGTTGAAAGCGGTCACGCTGATGAAGAAATCGCTGGATGACGGGTTGAGCAATCCGGCCTCCCGCGAATATCTCGAAGAGGATGTGCGCAAGGCCTTCTCCAACGGCGACGCGGCATTCGCCCTGAACTGGACCTATATGTACAACATGGCCAACGACCCGAAACAAAGTAAGGTCGCGGGCGATGTCGGCATTATGCCGGCGCCCGGTGATACGCCGGACAAACCCGGCGCGGTGAACGGGTCAATGGGGCTGGGCATTGCCAAAGCCAGCCAGCATCCGGAACAGGCGTGGCAGTATATCCATTATCTGACCTCCCAACCGGTGCAGGATAAGTATGCGAAGCTGAGCCTGCCGGTATGGAAATCCTCCTACCAGGACCCGGCCGTGGCGAAAGGTCAGGAGAGCCTGATCGCCGCAGCGGATAAATCGCTGAACGTGATGCTGTCGCGTCCGGAAACCGCGGACTACTCGCGCCTCTCCAACGCGTTACAGCAGCAGCTTCAGGCCGTCCTGCAGGACAAGGCCGCCCCGGATGCCGCGATGCAAGCCGTCGACAAAAGCGCGGCGCGCCTGCGTTAAGGACATTTGATGCTGAGTTTGCAACAACGCGAGCGGCGTCAGGCATGGGTGCTTCTGGCACCCATGCTCATCGTGATGTTTCTGCTGACGGCCTGGCCGCTGGCGCGCACGCTATGGCTGAGCTTTACCGATACCGCGCTGGTGGGCAATGGCGATGCGACCAATTACCTCTGGCTGGATAACTATCTGTATGCGTTAACCGATCCGGATTTTCGCGCCGCCTTCGCCCGCACGCTCTATTTCACCGTGGTCTCCGTCGCTATTGAAGGGGTTATCGGCGTGCTGGTGGCGCTGTTGCTCAATCAGAAATTTGTCGGACGCAATATCCTGCGGGTGTTGGTCATTTTGCCCTGGGCGCTGCCGACTATCGTTAACGCGATGATGTGGCGGCTCAACTTCAACCCGGACTACGGCAGTATTAACGCCTTGCTCAGTCAATGGGGCATTATCGACGGTTACCGCAGCTGGCTGGGGTCGCCGGACTCGGCGCTCAACGCGGTGATGCTGGCGGATATCTGGAAAAACTATCCGCTGGTCACCCTGCTAGTGCTGGCCGCGCTGCAATCCATTCCGGAGGATTTATACGAAGCAGCCCGCCTTGACGGCGCCTCGTCATGGCGGCGTTTTCGCGCCATTACTTTCCCGGCGATCGTCGCCCCGCTCGGCGTGGCCCTGGTCCTGCGCACCATCGACGCGTTTAAAGTCTTCGATATCATCTACGTGATGACCCGCGGCGGGCCGCTGGACAGTACCCGCACGCTGAGTTTCTTCGTCTACCAGGAGTCCTTTAGCTATCTGCGGGCGGGCAGCGGCGCGGCGTACGCCATCCTGATGACCCTGATGTGCGCCCTGCTGATCGTCCTGTATCTGTTTATGCTGCTTCGTCAGCGTCGCCGGAGCACTGATTATGAAGCGTAAACTGCGTATTCTGCTGCGCTACCTGGCGGCCCTGCTGGTCGCGCTGTCGATACTTGCCCCGATGACGTGGCTCTTTTTGATGAGCGTCAGCGCCACGGCCGATCTGACCCGGGTACCGCTGGAGTGGCTGCCGCGCCAGTGGGACTTCAGCCGCTACGCCCGTCTGCTGTCACTGCAGCCCGGCGAGCCCGGCGCGCTGTTTCTCCCCGCTCTGCGCAACAGCCTGCTGGTTGCCGCGGGGGCGACGCTGGTGTCGCTGCTGCTGGCGGTGCCCGCTGCCTTCAGCTTCTCGCGCTACCCCGGACGCGACGGCTGGCTGTACGCCGGACTCGGCATCTATATGGTGCCGCCGGTGGCCTTCGTGCTGCCGCTCTATTTTATTCTCGAACATTTCGGGCTGCTGAATACCCGCAGCGGGCTGGTGCTGGTCTACTGTTCGCTGATTATGCCGTTTCTCACCTGGATGGTGAAAAATCAGTTCGACGCGCTGCCGCAGGATATTGAGCAGGCCGCCAGACTCGACGGTCTGCGGGTCTGGCAGGTACTGCTGCGCATCACCCTTCCCCTGGCAAAACCGATGCTGGGGGCGTCGGCGCTGTTCGGCTGGCTGCTGGCCTGGGACGAGTTTTTCTATGCGCTGCTGTTTACCAGCAACATTACCGCCCAGACGCTGCCGGTCACCATTGCCGGATTCACCGCCGGGCGCGCCACCGACGATGGACTGGTGGCGGCGGTCGGTATCCTCGCCTCGGTCCCGCCGCTGTTTATCGCCATCTGGTTACAAAAAACGTTGGTCAGCGGTCTCACTCACGGTGGAAGTAAAGGATAACTATGCAAACGCTCACCGCGCCTGTGCTCTATATCGCAGGTAATTACAATATTGACTTAATTATGGGGACCCTCGCGCACTGGCCGCTCCCCGGCACCGAGGTGATGCTGGAACACAGCGCGCTGCGCCCCGGCGGCTCCGCGGGCAACTGCGCACTGGCGGCGGCGGCCATGCAGATCCCCCACTGCACCGTCGGCTGCCAGGGAGACGACGCCTTTACCGCCTGGCTGGCGGCGCAGTTCCCCGGCAGCGCCGAACGCTGGCCGCAGTATCCCTGCGAGACCTCGCTGACGGTGGCGGTGACGCATCCCGACAAAGAACGCTCGTTTCTCAGCAACTATGGACATATCACCCGCCTGTCCGCCGACGACATTCTGACCCAGCTCCCGACCCGGGCGACGCCCGGCGATATTGTGCTGCTCTGCGGCACCTTCTTATGCACCGCGCTGTTGCCAGACTATCCGCGTCTGCTGACGACCCTGCGCGACCGCGGTTTTCAGGTGGCGGTCGATACCGGCTGGCCGCCGCACAGCTGGGACAGCGCGCTGCGTGAGGCGACCCACCGCTGGCTGGGCGATTGCGACTGGCTGCTGCTCAATGAGGTTGAAACGCTCGGCCTTGCAGATATGGACGTACTCCCGGCGGCGGCCCGCACGCTGGCGACGCGTCTCAGCGGCCGGGGCGGCTGCATTGTCAAATGCGGCGCCGATGGCGCCTGGTGGTGGACGGCAGACCAGGGGCATCACGCGCCGGCGAAACCGGTCGAGGTCATCGACACCATCGGCGCCGGAGACAGTTTTAATGCCGGGTTTCTTGCCGGTTTGTTAAACGGCCAGTCGGCCTCACAGGCGTTACGTTGGGGCAACGCCGTGGCCGCATACGCGATCGGTTCATCCCCGCGTCGCTATCCCGACTGGCGAACCTTGCAACACCATATCGAGGAGGTCGACTATGGCCAGCGTTGAACTGGTAAACGTCGCCAAGCAGTACGGTAAACAGACGGTGCTGCATCCGCTGGATCTGACCATTCCGGACGGCAGCTTTACGGTGCTGGTCGGGCCATCCGGCTGCGGAAAGTCAACGCTGCTGCGCCTGCTGGCCGGGCTGGAAAGCCTGTCGGCGGGAACGATATTGATGAACAGCCGCCCAATCAACGATCTCGATCCCGCGGACCGCGATGTCGCCATGGTTTTTCAGAGCTACGCGCTCTACCCCCATCTGACGGTGGCGGAAAACCTCGCCTTTCATATGCAGGTCAAAAAAGTCGACAAGGCGACACAGAAAAACAAGGTTCAGCACATCGCCAGCATGCTGGGTATCGATAAGCTGCTCGGCCGCTATCCGCGAGCGCTCTCCGGCGGCCAGCGTCAGCGCGTGGCCATGGGCCGGGCGATGGTACGCAACCCGCAGGTTTTTCTGTTCGATGAGCCGCTCTCCAACCTCGATGCCCAGCTGCGCATGGAGCTGCGGGCCGAGATCAAATCCCTGCACCAGCGCTTCAACACCACCATGATTTACGTCACCCACGATCAGGTTGAAGCCATGACGCTTGCCGACCAGATCGTGGTGATGCGCGATGGCGTGATCGTGCAGCAGGGAGCGCCGCTGGAGATTTACGATCGCCCCTGCAACACCTTCGTGGCGCGCTTTATCGGCTCCCCGCCGATGAATCTGCTGGAGGGGCAGATTCAGCAGCGCGATGGCCAGCCCGGCGTGCAGTGCGGCGAACTGTGGCTGGCTCTACCTGAACGCTGGTATCCGGCGGCGGCACGGCAGGGTCAGGCGCCGGTGATTGTCGGTCTGCGTCCGCAGGATATTCAGCCGGCTGACGAAGGGCTGCCGGGGGTCGTCAATATTGTCGAGATCACCGGCGAGTCCACGCTGCTGCATCTCGACTGGCAGGGCTTCCCAATCCATGTCCAGGTCACCGGGCGTCTCGAAGCGACTATCCGTCAGCCCTTATCGCTGGCGGTACGGCGCGAGAAAATCCATCTTTTCGACGCCGCCAGCGGCGAACGGCTGGTATCCGCACGCTGAACCTCGCGGGCGGGTCAGGTCGCCCCCGCCCGCATGTCGCGCAAACAGCAGCCATAGCGTAGCCCGGCGATGCAGCTTACGCTGGCGCTCACGATCAGCGTTCCACCCAGCGATTGCCCCCATCCCACCGCCGCAAGCCCGAGGCCAATCAGCACATAATAGGCCAGGCCGAAGATAGCCCCGGCGGTTCCCCGACAGTGGCCATAAGCGCCCAGCGCCGTGCCGAGTAGTAGCGGGATCGCCATGGCGTAGGCGCAGGTGATCCCCATCATCGGCAGCAGGAACAGCAGCGTATCCGCCAGGCAGAACACCGCTACGCTGCTGATCAGCTGTATCAGACAGGCGAGCAGCAATATTCCCGCTTCCGCAACGGCTTTGCGGAGCAGCCAACGATTGAACAGCGCCCCGGCCAACGACCCGACGGCCAAGGCGATGCCGCTGTAGCCAAAAGCCACGCTCCCCTGACGCAGCTGCGCGAAAATGAACGGCGCCAGGCTGTAATAGCTGAACAGACTGACGTTGAAGGCCGCCACCAGCAGGACCGCCAGCGCCAGCGACTTATCCGTCGCCATCTGGCGTAACAGCGGTAAAAACGCGGTGTGAACATGCTGCGGCGGACGAGTTTCCGGCAGCAGCCAGCAGCACAGCAGCAGCAAAACCGCGGCCAGCAGCGCGAGGGCCGTCAACACACCGTGCATTCCCCAGCCGGCAACAATGGCGCCGCCGAGGTAGACGCCTGCCGCCGGGCTGACCGCCAGCACGAGGCCCATCATCGAGAAGAGAGCGGCAAGCTGGCGGCCGTTAAAGCGGTCGCGAAGGATAGTCTGGCTCACCACAGACCCCGTTGCCGCACCGAACGCCGACAGTATCCGGGCGACCAGCAGTAAAGTGAAATCACGCGCCGCCAGCGCCAGCACGCAGCCCAGGGCATAGGTCGCGAGACCCGCCAGTAGCGCCGGACGCCGGCCATAGCGGTCGCTGAATCGGCCCCAGTACAGAACGCCGACGGCGAAGCCGATAAAGTAAACCGACAGAGTCTGCGCCGCCTCTGCCGCGCTGATGGAAAAATAGCGGCTGATATCGGTCAGCGCCGGACTGTAAATCGTCTCCACGATCTGCGGGAACATCAATAATGCGGTGACCAGCACCATGGCCGAACGCCCGAACATCATCACCTCCTGAACCATTAAGAGGCGCTATTGTAGGCGGACCATAAATCGCACATTATAAACATAATGACTTTTTATATCGGAAATAAGACATCATGGCATGGCTCGAGGCGAATGCGCTATTTAATCCGGACGATCTGCATAACAGGGTGATTGGCGTCTGCTCGGCGCTGGGCCAGCATGATTCCGGTAGCCACCTGCACCGGATGGGACAGCTGCTGTTTACCCGTCAGGGCTGCGTACGCCTGACCCTCAACAACGGCGCGCTGCTGTGCCTGCTGCCGCCCACCCGGGCGGCCTGGATACCGGCCGGTATAGACCATCGTGCGGAGATGAAAAGCATTGTCGACTATCGCTCGATCTGGTTTCATCCGACCCACTATCCTGCTCTCCCACGTCATCCGGCGATCCTTAACGTCGGCCCGCTGCTGCGCGAACTGCTGGAGCGAATCGCCGCCAGCCCGTGGGATAGTGACTGGCAGAACGGCATCGGCTGGCACCTCGCCGCGCTTTGCGAGGCGGAAATGTGCAGCGCGGCGCAGGAGCCGATGATGCTCGCCCTGCCTCAGGATAAGCGTCTGGCGCTGCTCGCCGGCGACGCCCTGCCGCCGCCGCTGCAGCAGCTGGCGATCCGCTGCGGAGCCAGCGAAAAGACCATCAGCCGGATTTTCCGTCGCGATACCGGGATGACTTATCAGCAGTGGCGCCAGCAGTGGCGCCTGATGAAAGCGGTGGAGCTGCTGGCCACCGGGGCGCGTATTACCGATACCGCGCAGGCGCTGGATTTCGCCAGCGACAGCGCCTTTATCTACTTTTTCCGCACCATCACCGGCATGACGCCGGGACGCTATTTCTCACCGCAGACCACGCGTTAACGATCGCCGCCCGGCGCAAAGGGCGGCAAGGTCAGGAACGTGTTTTGCAGTCCTTCCGACCACGCCTTGCGAATGGTGTTGAAGTACGGGTCGCTTTCGGTGATGCGATGCTGGCCGGCGCTGCTCAAACTGCCGCTGCGGTACAGCAGCGTGTCCAGCGGCAGGCCCACGGAGAGATTGCTGCGCAAGGTGGAGTCAATCGAGATCAGCGCACAGCACATCGCCTGCTCCAGCGATGTCTCCCGGCTGAGCACCCGGTCGATAATCGGCTTGCCGTATTTGCTCTCGCCAATCTGGAAATAAGGGGTGTCGTACGAGGCTTCAATAAAATTGCCTTCCGGGTAGATATGGAAAAGGCGATGCGTTTCCCCGGCAATCTGCCCGCCCAGCAGCAGATTACAGTTGAAATTGGTGTTGCCACAGTGCTGCTGATTGCTGCTGTCGCGCTGAATCACCTCCTGCAGCGTTTTGCCGATCAGCATCGCCGCATCATACAGCGAACTCACCTGCATCAAATTAGGCTCCTGCTGAGTCGCAATCCGCGTACTCAGCAGGCTTATGACGCTCTGGGTGGTGGCCAGATTGCCGGCGGACTGTAGCACCATGACGCGTTCACCGTCCTCGGCGAAGACATGGAGCTTTTTAAAGGTCGCAATATGATCCACTCCCGCGTTGGTACGGGAATCTGAGGCGAAAACCAGTCCATCCGCTAAACACATGGCCACACAGTAGGTCATCGTTAATTGTTCCTGCTTTTATTGCTGCTGTGCCTGTTGCGAATGCTCGCGCACTTCAGCGTTGGTTAGCATTATTTCCCCGCCGCCGCCCAGCCGGGTACCGCGCACCGGGCAGGCGTCAAGATAGTCCAGCCCGGTCGCCAGCCGCAGATGCTGGTTGAGGTGACGGGTATTATTGGTGATATCAAAAGATTGCCAGCGTCCGTTGAGCCACACCTCTGCCCATGCGTGCATCGCGACATGCTGGGCATTATCGCTGTAAACGTAGCCGCTGACGTAGCGCGCCGGAATCTCCAGCGCGCGACAACAGGCGAGGAAGACGTGCGTGTGATCCTGGCAGACGCCTTTTGCCCTGGCAAAGGCATCCGCGGCAGAGTCCTGTACCTGCGTGGCTCCCGGTGAGTATGGCATTCTCAGCAGCAGGTCCGCCATCAGTTGATTCAGGCTCTCCTCCGGCTCGTCGTGGCGATACAGGCGCCGGGCAAACTCGCGGATCCGATCGTCGGCACGGGTCAACGGCGTACAGCGTAAATAGACCAGCGGAGAGAGCAGCTCCTCTTCCGCCACATCGCTCTGTTCGCTGTCCTCGGCAATATCCACGATCCCGCTGGCGCGGATGGCAATCTCTTTGTGAGGATTGTCGAGCGTTAACACATGCAGGACATTTCCCCACGCGTCGGTGGTCGTCACCGCCGCGCCTTCCGGCAAGGTCAGCGTCCAGGCGGTAATGGTTTGCCGCCCGGTGCTGCGCGGCGTCAGGCGCAGATACTGGGTCGAAAACTTCACTTCTTCATCGTAGCCGTAGCGGGTCAGGTGATCGATGACCAGTTTCATAGCGCCTCCAGATAAGTTTGTCTGATGCTGTCGGACAGAGCATTAATACGCGCCAGCAGTCCGTTGAGGTAACTTTGTAAATCGGCGCCCGCCAGATCGTCGCGGGTGCTGAAGCGCAGATCGACATTCAGCTGATGCGCCAGGCGCAGCGGCAGGTGCGAGCGGTCGTTGGCGATATGTTCCAGCTGACCAATCAGATCGGAGATACAGGCCCGCAGGGATCGCGGCACGTCGTTGCGCAAAATCAGTAGCTCCATCACCGTCTCCCGGGTGACCGGCTGGCGAAAGATACTGTTGTAGGCTTCCCGGGCGCTGACCGCGTTAAGCAGAGTATCCAGCCGGTAGTATTCGCGTACCGAATCCGGATCGCTGCTCAGCTGCTGATCCTTGATCAGCAGCAGTTGCGTGGTGGCGTAGGCCCGTTCAATCAAGGTGCCGATACCGATAAAACTCAGCGCGTCATTGCGCAGCAGCGTACCCAGCACCGCGCCGCGAAACAGGTGCACCCGCTCCTTTACCCACTCGAAAAAACCATCGGTGCCCAGTTCGCTAATCCCTCGCTGGCGGAGCTGGCGCAGTTCAATGCGCGTCGCGTTGATGCACTCCCACACCTCGGCGGACAGGCTGCCGCGAACCGCGTGCGCGTTGTTCCAGGCCATCTCCACGCAGCTGTAAATGCTGCAGGGGTTGTTGCCGTCGAGGGCGAAGAAGTTGAGCAAATTGCTCATGGTGAAGCGCGCATGTCGCGCCTGAAACAGTTCATGGGTTAAGGACAAATTCAGCGGCAGGGCCAGGTCCCGCGACTGCTGGCTGTGACGCGGGATCATCGACAGCTTCCACGTCACATCGAGCACCCGGGCATAGCTTTCCGCGCGCTCCAGGTAGCGCGCCATCCAGAATAGTTCACTCGCAGTCCGACTCAGCATGATTCACCATCCTCCATCACCCAGGTATCTTTGGTGCCCCCGCCCTGCGATGAGTTCACCACCAGCGAGCCTTCGGTAAGCGCCACCCGCGTCAGACCGCCTGGCACCAGACGAATCTCCTGGCCGGAGAGGACAAAAGGACGCAAATCGATATGCCTCGGCGACAGCCCCCCTTCCACGAAGGTCGGACAGGTTGACAGCGCCAGGGTCTCCTGTCCGATATAGTTAGCCGGATTGGCCAACAGACGCTGACGAAACATCTCCCGCTCTTCTTTGGTTGAACGCGGCCCCACCAGCATGCCGTATCCCCCGGCGCCATGAACTTCCTTGACCACCATCCTCTCGAGATTGCCCAGCACGTACTGCAGATCCTCCGGCTTACGACACTGCCAGGTGGGAATGTTGTTCAGAATCGGCTGCTCGCCAAGATAGAACCGGATCATCTCCGGCACAAAGGGGTAGATCGACTTATCGTCCGCCACACCGGTGCCAATCGCATTAGCCAGCACCACGCCGCCCGCGCGATATACCGACAGCAGGCCGGGCACGCCGAGCATTGAGTCGGCGCGAAACGCCAGCGGGTCGAGATAGGCATCATCAACACGCCGGTAAATCACGTCCACCCGCCGCGGCCCTTCGGTGGTGCGCATATAGACCGCGCCCGATTTAATAAACAGATCGGCGCTTTCTACCAGCTCAACCCCCATCTGCTGGGCGAGGAAACTGTGTTCGAAATAGGCGCTGTTAAAACGCCCGGGCGTCATCACGACCACACAGGGATCGTCCACCGGGGAACTTTCACGCAGGGTTTGCAGCAGGTAGCCCGGATAGCGCTCGACCGGCGCAATATGGTGATTTTCAAACATCTCCGGGTAGAGACGCATCATCATTTTGCGGTTTTCCAGCATATACGAGACCCCAGAAGGGGTCCGCAGGTTATCCTCCAGCACGTAATACTGGCCGTCGCTGTTGCGCACCATATCGATGCCGGTAATGTGGGCATAGGTATTATTGGGCAGATTTATCCCCTGCATGCAGGGCTGATATTGCTCATTGGCCAGTACCTGCTCCGCCGGAATAAGGCCCGCGCGCAGGATATTTTGCTCGTGGTAGATATCGTACAAAAAGGCGTTCAGCGCTTTGACCCGCTGACGAATACCGCGATCGATCTTTTTCCACTCTCCGCCGGGAATGATGCGCGGGACGCTATCAAACGGAATCAAACGCTCGGTACCTTCATCTTCCCCATACACATTAAAAGTGATGCCGATGCGGTGAAAAAGCAGCTCCGCCTGCTCTTTCTTTTGCCGGATAGAGAATTGATCGGTGTTGTGAAACCATTGCCACCAGGCGTTATAGTGGTGACGCTGCTGTCCCTGCGCGGTAAGCATCTCATCATAATAATGCCCGTCAGGAAGCGTTATTTTTATCATGGCCGTCTCCTCCGGTTATACTCACGTTGGGGTAACCCCGCAAAGAGATAAGCATTTATTATGCCAGGTAGCAGACGGCATGAGACGAGTGCAATTCCCCGCAGCGCGCCGCTTTATTGTGCAAAAAACCATCACCCCGATAGCCGATGCCACGCCGGTTGTGCACCACCATGAGGCAAATATCGTGCGCCTGCGCCATCAGGGTTAGCCCCCGTTCAGCCAGCGCGCGTAATGCTCCGGCCATTCGACGGTCGGCGTACCGGGACGGCCCATGGCAAAACCATGTCCGCCGCGGGCATAGCGATAGAGGCTGACCGGTATCTGATGCTGCCGACAGGCGGCGGCCATGATCAGGGTGTTATGCGGATCGGACACCGAATCGTCCTCCGCCTGGGCCAAAAAGCAGGGCGGCGTCTGTGCATTGACGTAGGTCTGGACCGACCAGGCGCGGTCAACCGCCTCTGAGGCATGGGCTCCTGCCAGCATCCGGTGCGTCGCGGTATGGCTATAGGGCGACATCAGCGAAATAATCGGATAAATCAGCGCGGCTTTATCGGCACGAGCCGGGCGATCATCGAGGGCATCCTGCGGCGAATAAGCGGCAAAATCGGCCCGGCAGGCCGCCATACCCAGCAAATGCCCGCCGGCGGAAAACCCCAGCAGGCTGACCTGTTCTTCCCGCGCGCGAATCAGCCGCAGCGCCCGCTGGGCGTCCTGCAACGGCGCCAGCGCGCCGGCGCCCCACCCTTCGCCGGGCAAGCGGTAGCTCAGGATATAGGCGGTATAACCGCGTGCGGTCAGCCAGCGCGCGGCAGGCCAGGCTTCTTTCGTCATTTCGATGCGCCGGTAGCCGCCTCCGGCGGCAATCAGTACACCATGACCGCGGGATAGCGCCGGTCGCCACACCGTCAGCTGCGGCCGGGCAATATGAGTGAGCGCGCCGCGCGCAGAGAGCCGCGGCGCCCCGGATGGCCCGCCGCCGCCCGGCGGTTGGCCAGGCCATAAGCAGAGCGCCTCATCCCGGCGATCGCTGGCCCCGGCGCGTGCCGCAGCCCACAGCGACACGGCGCTTAACAGTAGAAAATGACGTCGATTCACCCACAGTTCTCCTCAGACTTTAATCGACCGATAACAGCACACCGCCGCTCTCCCCCGGTCTTTTATTCTCGTTTCTCTGCCCGGACGGGCAGGTAAATTGTCTGTTTTCACGCAAAATGTTACCTGCAACACCCCGGATGGCGGATATTCGTCTAAGGTTTTCTGATGGTCAAATGCAGTGGCAAGACCGTCTGAAATGATAAGGAGAATTCCCCATGACGAGATCGGTTTCACGTCGTCCCGCAACGTTGCCTTACGCTTTATCTCTGGCGCTCGGAGGCGCGATTTTCGCTTTATCGACGCTGGCCGCCCAGGCCGTGGAAACCAAACCCGTGCCGCCATCTCCGGATGTGATGCTCGGCCCGCTGTTTAATGATGTACAAAATGCCAGACTCTTCCCCGACCAGAAAACCTTTGCCGATGCGATCCCCAATAGCGATCCGCTGATGATCCTGGCCGACTATCGCATGCAAAAAAACCAGACCAGCTTCGACCTGCGCCATTTCGTCGAGCTGAACTTCACCCTGCCGAAAGACAATGACCGCTACGTTCCGCCGAAGGGTCAGACGCTGCGTCAGCATATCGACGGCCTGTGGCCAGTGCTCACCCGCAGCACCGTTGAAGTCGAAAAGTGGGACTCTTTGCTGCCGCTGCCTAAACCCTACGTGGTGCCCGGCGGCCGCTTCCGGGAAGTGTATTACTGGGATAGCTACTTCACCATGCTGGGCCTGGCCGAGAGCGGACACTGGGATAAAGTTGAGGATATGGTGACCAACTTCGCGGCGGAGATCGATGCCTGGGGCCACATCCCCAACGGTAATCGTAGCTACTATTTAAGCCGCTCACAGCCGCCGTTTTTCTCATTTATGGTGGAGCTCCTCGCGACCCATGATGGCGATCGGGTGCTGAAAACCTGGCTGCCGCAGATGGAAAAAGAGTACCAGTACTGGATGCAAGGCGCCGATGCGCTGGAGCCGGGAAAAGCCAACCAGCGGGTGGTGCGTATGGAGGATGGCGCGCTGCTGAACCGCTACTGGGATGATAACGATACGCCGCGTCCGGAATCGTGGCTCGATGATGTCACCACCGCGAAGAACAACCCGAATCGTCCGGCGACCGAGATCTATCGCGACCTGCGTTCTGCCGCCGCCTCGGGCTGGGATTTCAGCTCACGCTGGATGGATGACCCGAAAAAACTGGGCACCATCCGCACCACCAGCATCGTGCCGGTCGATCTCAACGCGCTGATGTTCCACATGGAGAAAACCCTCGCCCGCGCCAGCAAGGCCGCGGGCGACAGCGCCAAAGCGGCGCAGTACGATGCCCTGGCCAACGACCGCCAGAAGGCGCTGGAGAAATATCTGTGGAATGATAAAGCGGGCTGGTACGCCGATTATGACCTCAAGACTCATAAAGTACGTAATCAGCTCACCGCCGCGGCCCTGTTCCCACTGTACGTCAACGCCGCTTCCCGCGAGCGCGCGGCGAAGGTTGCTGCGGCGGCAGAATCGCAGCTACTGAAACCCGGTGGCTTAACCACGACTAACGTGAACAGCGGTCAGCAGTGGGATGCACCGAACGGCTGGGCGCCGCTGCAGTGGGTTGCCGCCCAGGGGCTACAAAACTACGGTCAGCAGAAAATAGCGATGGAGGTGAGCTGGCGTTTCCTCAGCAATGTCCAGCATACCTACGACAGTCAACAAAAGCTGGTCGAAAAGTATGATGTCAGCTCGACGGGCACCGGCGGTGGCGGCGGTGAATATCCGCTGCAGGACGGTTTCGGCTGGACCAACGGCGTCACGCTGAAAATGCTGGATCTGATCTGTCCGCAAGAGAAACCGTGCGATTCACTGCCGGCCTCGCGCCCGGTCGAGAATGTGGAAAAACCCGTTGCCGCCGTCAGCACCCAGCCGGCCGCCAACGATGCTGTCGCCGAACCCGCTAAAAAATCGGCGCCGTAAACTTCGTACGCGGCGGGCTCACCGCCGCGTTTTTTGTCCAGACTCTCCTGCGTTCCCCCACTCCGGCCCTTGTTCTCATTCCTACCCTTACGGGGTAGTTCGTACACAAATCCAGCTCTCCTTGATCTCAAGCAATTCCAGCATCGTTATATATGTAAATATATAACGATTTTTTCATCTTATTGTTTCAGGAAAGAAACTTATGCCTCTATCCCGCCGCACCTTTATCCAGGCGCTAAGCCTGCTCCTGTGTCTCCCCACCCTGGAGGGGACGGCGGCTACGCCGCTGGCTTTGCACGTAGGTGAACGCCCCGCTCCCGCTCATATTCGTCGGATTATCAGCGCCGGGGCTCCTGCCGACATGTTGCTGCTTGCGGCAGCGCCGGAGAAGCTGCTGGGATTTTCCTCTTTTGATTTTTCTCAGTTCCCGGATGCCCCCGTCCCGGCGGACATCGCCCGACTTCCCAGACTGGGGAGACTTGCCGGACACGCCAGCACGCTATCGCTGGAGACGCTGCTCGCGCTTGAACCCGATCTGGTGGTGGACTGCGGCAATGTAGACGACAGCTGGGTCTCTCAGGCACAACGGGTCAGCGAACGTAGCAAGATTCCGTGGGTACTGATCGGCGGAAACCTGGCCTCATCAGCCCAGCAGCTGCTTACGATTGGCGATATCGTTGGGACCGAAGCCCGTACGCGGCGGCAGGCGGCGCTGGCGCAGAGATTCATCGCCGACGCTCAGGCCTTTTCAAGCGGTTCCAGAGCACGGACGCGCTTTTATGCCGCCCGCGGGGCGAAGGGACTGGAGACAGGGTTAGCGGGATCGCTGCATACCGAGGCGGCAGAGCTGCTGGGGCTGGAAAACGTTGCCCGCGTCGCCGGACGCAGCGGGCTCACCCAGGTCTCTCTGGAAAATCTGCTGGCCTGGCAACCGGATATCATCCTGACCCAAAATGTGACGACGCGAAACTACATTCTGCAGGATCCTGCATGGAAGGGAGTCAGCGCCGCTGCGAAACGGCAGGTGCTACTGCTTGATGGTTTGCCGTTTGGCTGGCTGGATGCGCCACCGGGCATTAACCGTCTTGCCGGGATGCGCCGGCTTCATGCCTGGCTCGACCCACGGATCCAGACTTCGCTGCAGGATGATTTAACTCGCTATAGCTCGCTCTTCTGGCATGCAGCGTTAACGCCTGCCCGCTATGCTACATTGATGCATTCAGCATGAAACTATCTACGCTAAGTCTCATACTGCTGCTGGCTGCGCTACTGACTATCTCTGGCGCCTTGTTGACTGGCCCGTGGAATCTCACCGTCGGGCGTTTGTTCGAGCTCTTATTCACTCCCCATAGCGCGTCGCTTCCTCCCCAGGCAACTATCGTCTTCTGGCAAATCCGCCTGCCGCGAATTATCGCCGCCCTTGCCATCGGCGCGTCGCTCTCCGCTGCGGGAGCGGCCTATCAGGGCATGTTTCGTAACCCCCTGGTCTCGCCGGATATTCTGGGCGTGGCCGCCGGAGCCGGTCTGGGCGCCTGTCTCGCCATCTGGCTGGGCTTGTCGATATTCTATATCCAGCTGTTGGCCTTTTGCGGTGGTCTGCTGGTCGTTCTGAGTGCCGGCATACTGGCCCGCGCCATCACGCGCCACGATCCGGCGCTGACGCTGGTATTGGTAGGCATTGCGCTCGGCACGCTATGCGGGGCGGGCATTTCACTGATTAAAACCCTGGCCGATCCTTATACTCAGCTTCCCTCTATTACGTTCTGGCTGTTGGGCGGCTTAGCGGATATTACCCTGCGCGATCTGGCCTTTGCCGCTCCGCTGATGATTATCGGTTGCCTGCCTCTATGGCTGCTACGCTGGCGCCTTAACCTGCTGACGCTGTCCGATGACGAAGCTCGTTCTCTGGGCATTGATGTCGCACGCTTACGGTTGATTGTGGTGGTCTGCGCGACTCTGGCCACCGCCAGCGCGGTAGCCATTGCCGGTATTATTGGCTGGATTGGACTGATTGTTCCGCATACCGGACGCCTGCTGACCGGCAGTAATCACCAGCGTTTGCTGCCGGTGGCAATGGGGATCGGCGCAATCTTGCTGCTCTTCACCGATACCCTGGCTCGCGGGCTGAGTGCAACCGAGATCCCGCTGGGAATTCTGACCTCATTTGTCGGCGCGCCGTTCTTTCTGGCGCTGCTGCTGCGAGGAAACCGCCCATGACACGGCTTACGATTCAGCATGCCAGCGTGGGTTACCCGGGACGCCCGGTTCTTCGCGAAGTGTCATTTTCTCTGACGTCTGGCTCGGTATGCTGTCTGCTGGGCGCCAATGGCAGCGGCAAAACCACGCTGATGCGCAGTATTCTCGGGCTCCTTCCCCTGCTCTCTGGTCAGATTCTGATAGACAGCATCGCCATCGCACAAATGACCCCTCGTGACCGTGCGCGCGCCGTCGCCTGGGTGCCACAGGCCCACGACGGAGCCTTCGCTTTTAGCGTGCTGGAGATGGTCCTGATGGGACGAAGCCCCTACATCGGCACCTTTTCCCAACCAATCAAGAGCGAACACCATATCGCCTTAGCCCAGCTGGAGACGCTCGGCATTGCCCATCTCGCAACCAGGAACTGGGCCACGCTGAGCGGTGGCGAACGCCAGTTGGCGCTTATCGCCCGCGCACTGGCGCAGCGGCCGCGGCTGTTGCTGTTGGATGAACCCGCCTCAAGCCTCGACTTTGGCCATCAGATTCGCCTGCTCGACACGCTACGTGAACTTCGCCAAAACGGCATGACCCTGCTGATGGCAACCCATCATCCGCTGCACGCTCTCGCCGTTGCCGACACGGTTATCCGGGTTGAAGCGGATGGGCTTGTCAGCCACGGACCACCGTCAACCCAGCTTCAGCCAGATAACCTCGCCGGGCTCTATGGCGTTACCCCCGCCCAGATTCGTCACCACCTTGGCAACCCTCACTTTCAGGAATGATTATGCTTATTGATGATATTGATTTTGCAGAACTATACCGACAACAGCTCAGATTTGCCGGTCGCACGGAAAAATCCCCTGCCCACTGGGACGCCCGGGCGGAGAAAATGTCCATCAGTTGCAGCGATCCAGCGGACAGCTACCTTGTACAGCTGCTGGCAAAAATCGATCTCACCGGCGCAGAGACCTTATTCGATATGGGCTGCGGGCCGGGAACCGTGTCGCTGGCGCTGGCTGATAAACTTCACGCCGTGCACGGCGTCGATTACAGCCCGAAGATGCTCGACGTTGCCGCAAGGCGTGCCTCGCAAATGGGCATCACCCATGCTCACTGGCACTGCCGCGCATGGGAATCATCGTGGCACGATATTCCCCGCTGCGACATTGCCGTCGCCTCCCGCTCAACGCTAGTTGGCGATATGCAGGAAGCGATGACTAAACTCCACCAACAGGCACGACTACGCGTCTATACCACACATCTCGTCAGCCCGACATTTATGTCGCCGGCCATCCAACGCGCGCTGGGTCGCGCGGTTATCGAACTGCCAAATTACATTTACGCGCTGAACATCCTCTATCAGATGGGGATTCAGGCGCGGGTCGATTTTATCCGTGGCCGCAACTGTCAGCGCGATAACAGCACCTACGAACGCTTCGAAGAAAATGTTAAGTGGACGCTCGGCGTACTCAGTGATGAAGAGCGAGCACGGCTTCACCATTGGTACCAACAGCAGGCCCCGCAGGCCATCGCGCCCGCTACCCGTAACTGGGCGCTGATCTCCTGGGATTGCGGAGAAAGAGCATGATCTACATACCTCAGGCGCTAACCGATGCATGGTTGATGGAAGATATTCAAGGCGGAGACCTGACGACCCGCGCGCTGGGAACGGGAAACCAGGCGGGAATAATGGAGTTTCGCCATCGTCAGGGCGGCTGCGTGAGCGGCATTGCGCCGGCGGAGCAGATGCTGCGAAGCCTCGGGTTAACGGTCACCGCACGTTTGGAAGATGGCGCCCAGGCAAGGCCAGGCGAGGTGCTACTGCGCGCGACCGGTCGCGCATGTGCGCTGCAACAGGGCTGGAAAGCCGTGCAAAATGTGCTGGAGTGGAGCTGCGGCGTATCGGCCTACGTTGCGCAGATGCTGGCCCTGCTGCATACCCGACTTCCCAACGCGCATATTGCCTGTACCCGCAAGGCCATCCCCGGCACGCGGCTGCTAGGCACCCAGGCGATCGTCGCCGCAGGCGGCTTAATCCATCGTGCTGGCTGCGCCGAAACGCTGCTGCTGTTCGCGAACCATCGTCGCTTCCTTACCGACGACGGCGACTGGGCCCACGCCATAGATCTGCTGCGTCGACGCTCACCCGAAAAAAAAGTGGCCGTGGAAGCCGATACGCCGGAAGAAGCGCTGGCTGCGCTGCGAGCACAACCCGACATTTTGCAACTTGATAAATTTACGCCTCAGCAGGCCCGCGAGGTCTCAGATCAAGCCCGCCATATCGCCCCGCTTTGCACGCTGGCACTGACCGGCGGAATGACCCTCGCCAGCCTTTGTCAGTACCTCGATTGTGGAATTGAATTGTTTATTACTTCGGCGCCGTGGTATGCGCCACCGGCTGATATTCAGGTTCGACTGAGGCCAGACAATTCAAAATAAAAATAACCAAAACAGGAATAATAAAAATGAGAGTCAGGAAACGTTATCTTTGCACATTGATAAGTTTGAGCTTAAGTCAGGTCGCGTGGGGGGATCGGCCGGAAGAATCGATGACCGTATGGTCCAGTTCCGTACCCGCTGCGACAACGAATATCCTCGGGACAGACACCATCCAGAGTCTGGATAAGCAGGATGTGGCGCACGCGTTGTCCGTCATGCCCGGTGTTGTTTTACAAAAATCAGGTGGGCGGAATGAACTCCAGGTCAAAGTTCGCGGGTTTGACGGTCGCCAGGTCCCGGTATTTTTCGACGGCGTGCCAATCTATGTCCCCTACGACGGTAATCTCGACCTCGGGCGTTTTCTCACATCGGACATCGGGTCAGTGGAAGTGTCGAAGGGTTACTCCTCGCTGCTGCAGGGGCCAAACCAGATGGGCGGCGCCATCAATATTACCACGCCGCGCCCGAGCAAACCGCTGGAGGCCAGTATCGGTTATCGCCAGGGCTGGAGCCGTAGCGAGGATAGCGCCTATGATACGCATGCTTCTCTCGGGGCAAGCAACGAACTGGGCTATATCCAGCTCAGCGGTAGCCGCCTGAAACGGGATTTCCTTGCTCTACCTCACGGGACAACAAATCCTCTCGCCGGTGAAGATGGCAAGATGACCAACTCGGCGAGCGATGATAAGCGCGGGATCTTCAAACTCGGTTTTACCCCTCGGGGAAACGATGAATATGCTTTTACCTGGATCAAGCAGGATGGCGAAAAGCAGAATCCACCTTATGCCGGGAACAGCTCGCAAAAATCACGCTACTGGCAGTGGCCAGAGTACGATAAAGAAAGCTATTACTATCAAGGGACAACTCACCTCGGCGACCGCTTCACGCTGAAAAGTCGCCTGTATCGCGATACCTTCAAAAACACCCTGATGATGTATAACTCGCTGGCCGATCTGCACAGCAAAAACGGCAACTATAGCCACTATAGCGACTACAGCACTGGCGCAGGTTTACAGCTTTCAGCAGACGTACGTCATCGCGACCAGCTCTCTTTCGGCGTGAACTGGAAAGATGATGTCCACAGAGAAAAAAGCAGCACCGACGGCCCTTACGATCGCTATCAAGATCGGACCTGGTCTCTCGCCAGTGAATATCAATGGGAAGCCGCAGATAATCTCGATATCGTCGCCGGTATGAGTTATGACTGGCGCAACAGTCTCGAAGGAATGAAACACGAGAAGAACGGCAGCGTGACCCGCTACGACGAAAACAGGCAGAACGCATTCAACTGGGAAACGATGGCCCGCTATCATTTCGCCAACGAAGATACGCTGGCCCTGTCCTGGTCCGACCGTACCCGTTTCCCGACGCTCAAAGAGCGCTACACGACCTCAAAACCCGCGAAAGACCAGATTGCCCTTGTGAATCCTTACCTGAAACCAGAGCGGGCCCGCAGCATCGACCTGACCTGGAATGGCCATATCACCGACAGTTGGGCCTATGAGATAAGCACGTACTATAACCGCGTCAGTGACGCCATTTTGTCGATTAATATCGATGCTGATACGGTCCAGAACCAGAACAGCGGCCGGGTCGACTATACCGGTCTGGATCTTGGGATCAAAGGGGCGCCGTTTGAAATGCTCGATGTCGGTCTGAGCTATGGCCTGATTCATGCCGATAGCAAAAGGCAAGAGGCGGGCAAAGTCACCGACCTGCCAAACCAGACGCTCAGCGCCTGGTTGACACTAAAACCGATTGCGCCGCTGCAGCTCACCCTCTCTGAAGAAGCGCGCTCCTCTAGCTACAGCAACAGCAATGGTTCGCAAAAAGCGCCAGGGTTTGCCATCACCCACCTGCGCGCCGATTACGCAATAGGCCACGGCTTTAGCGTCAATGCATCGGTCAATAACCTCTTCGATACGCGCTATTACTACAGCGAAGGTTTTATCGAAGAAGGTCGTAATTTCTGGGCCGGCGTGGAATACAAATTCTGATTCATTTCTCCACTCGGTGGAAAAATGAAGGAGATCCTTATGATCGTAGATTTTAAAGTGATACTGCATACAATCCTCGGCAATCAACGTCGGACGGACGGGTCAGTACACAAAGTGCCGTTAAGCGGCAGCGTGTATTTCAATACGCATGGACTGGAAGCCGAGAACGGCATCCGGGAACATTTTCAGGATCCCGATTGCGCGCTCATGCATTATGCCCGGGAACATTACGATTTCTGGCGTGAGCGATATCCCGCGCAGGCCGGGCAGCGCCTCTGCGCCGGCCTGTTTGGGGAAAACTTGTCCACTTATGGCATGACGGAAGCGAACGTATGTCCGGGCGATGTCTTTCGTCTTGGCGCTGTCGAAGTACAGGTCTCCTGGGGGCGCGTTGCCTGTCAAACGATGGCGACCCGTTTGCAGGATCCTGATGCTCCAGAACTGATGCATCAACAGTCGCGCAACGGCTGGTTTTATCGGGTGATAGCGCCTGGCGAAGCCCGCTGCGGCGATACATTCCGACTGCTCGACCGCCCTGCCGTAGACTGGCCACTCAGCCGGGTGCAGGCGATTATCTTCAGTGATGGAGGGACGGAAGAGGAGCTGCAGGCTCTTTCTGCGATGCCGTTCCTTGCCACCCCCTGGAGAGCCATTGCCATGATGCGCTTAGACAGTCGCCGCTGATCCCCTCCCCCCTCAACCACTGGCTACCAAATCAGGTAGCCAGTGCAGGTTTCCATCGCCGCTTAATCCGCTGTTTATCACCGTCCTGTCAAATAAACATTATGTTTTTCATGGGTTTTCATTTTCATATTTACCAATCCCGCCTTGATAATCAAAAACAGAACGATAATAATTCGCATTACTTTTTTACGAGAGATGACACTTTCGTTTTTTATGCGTGGTGGCGTACAGGAGTACCAGGCTACGTCAACTCAGGATTATGTCATGACCGCTCGCGTCATTTTCAAACGCCCGGCGCTGCTGTACGCGCTGGCCACCGTCTTCCCGTTTGCCAGCCTGGCGGAAGAGACGGTTATCGTCACCGCACAACCCATCGACTCAGCCATCTCGCCAACGCAGGGCTATAGTGCCAAAACCTCCGCTGGCGCGACGAAAACCGATCAGCCGTTGATTACCACCGCGCAATCGGTCTCCGTCATCACCCGTCAACAGATGAATGATCAGGGAGCCAATACCATCAGCCAGGCGCTGGAATACACCCCGGGGGTTTACTCCAGCTTCGGCGGCGGCGCGACCCGCTTTGATACGGTATCGCTACGCGGCTACCACGGCGGTGATGTTGATAACCTGTTTCTCGACGGCATGCGCTTGATGAGCGACGGCGGCAGCCACAACGTCCTGCAAATCGATCCCTGGTTTGTTGAACGGGTTGACGTCATCCGGGGCCCCTCTTCGGCGCTGTACGGTCAGAGCGTGCCGGGCGGGGTGGTGAATCTGACCTCGAAACGCCCGCAGTTTACCTCGGAAGGCCATTTCCGCCTCAGCGGCGGGACGCAGAACACCAAAGGGGCCGCCTTCGATTATACCGATGCCCTCAACGATCAATGGGCTTACCGGATTATCGGCATGACGCGCACCAGCGATACCCAGTACGATAATACCCGCGAAGAGCGCTACGCCATTTCACCTTCCCTGCTCTGGCAGCCGGATACCGACACCTCGCTGCTGCTGCGCGCCTACCTGCAAAAAGATCCGTCGGGCGGCTATCACGGCTCGCTGCCGCTGGACGGCACCCGCTATGCTCACAACGGACGTAAGCTCTCCACCAGCACCAACGAAGGCGATCCGTCAGACGGGTATCAGCGCCGCGAGCAGATCTACAGCTACGAGTTCACTCATCAGTTCGATGACGTCTGGTCCGCCTACTCCGCCGGAAGCTATACCCACACCAACGTATCGCTGGATCAGGTGTATCAGGTCGGCTGGATTAATGACAGCGATAGTCTGGCGCGCGGTTACAGCGGCTCGCGCGGCTCGCTGGATGCCTGGTCAACCGACAACCGCCTGCGCGCCGATTTCACCACCGGCGAACTGGCCCATACGCTGATCCTCGGCGGGGAATATCACCGTTTCCGCAACGATCTGTGGACCGGCGCCGGCAGCGCGTCGCCTCTCGATCCGTTCAGCGGCTATACCGCGCAGACCGGGCATACCGTGACCTACAGCGATAACAACAACCGCCGCTACTACCAGACCGGGCTCTATCTGCAGGACGAAATGGTCTGGGCGCGCTGGCATCTGGATGTCTCCGGCCGTTACGATCGCATTGTTTCGCAACAGGTCAGCGATACCTTCGGCACCTCCAGCCGCCGCTCCGATGACCATATCAGCGGCCGGGCATCGCTGCTGTATGCGCTGGAAAACGGCCTCTCGCCGTATCTGAGCTACAGCCAGGCGATTACCCCAGCGATGCTGCCGGGCGCCGATGGCACCCTGCTGAAACCGACCACGGCAGAGCAGCTGGAGGCGGGCCTGAAGTTCCAGCCGCCGGGCTCCGCCGATATGTACAGCATCGCTATCTACGATTTAACGCAAAAAGATGTGGCGACGCGCGATCCAAACATCGCCACCGCGACCTTTATTCCCGCAGGAAAAGTTCACTCTCAGGGCGTGGAGCTGGAGATGCACAACCAGATTACGCCTGAGCTGAGCACCCTCGCCTCCTACACCTGGAACCGCCTGCGCTTCCAGGACACTAAAGATGGGACTAACGACAACACGCCGCAGCTGACGCCGGATCAGATGGCCTCTTTCTGGGCGCGCTATCAGTTCCCGGCAGGGATCAGCGCCGGGGCCGGCGTACGCTATATCGGGAAACAGTGGGCGGATGATGCGAATACCGAGCGCCTGCCGTCGGTCACCTTACTGGATGCGATGGTGCGCGCCGATCTCGGCGTCTGGTCGCCGTCGTTGAAAGGAGCTTTTGTGCAGGTTAATGCCAATAACCTCAGCGACCGGGAGTATCTCTCCGGCTGCTACGGAACCGGCAACTGCTACTGGGGAGCCGAACGCAGCGTGACCGCCACCGTCGGCTACGACTTCTAAGGATTGTCTGAAAAACGTTCCGCTCGCGCCGGGCTCTGCGAATGACACCCGATGTGTCACCGTGAAGCGCAGCGCGAGCGGAAGCGGCTACATGGCGTCCAGCGCCTGCTGCAGCTTCCAGATATAGCGCGGAGCCTGCGGAGCCGGATGTTTTTTCACCACGTGCTCAAAGAACTCATCGGCATCCATATCGTTAATCTCGTCAATCGCATCCTGACGATTCGAGGAGAAGGTGCGCAGGAGCGCCCCGGCGCCGTTGGCGTAGGAGACCACCACCGCATAGCGCATCACCTGCGGATCTTTAATCCCGGCAAGCGGGCCATTCTCAAGGATACTCAGATAGGCCGCGCCCATCGAAATATTACGTTCGGGGTTTTTCAGCTCGCTGACCGACGGCTCGCCGCGCCAGCCCATGCGCCGGTAGACATCGCGCCCGGATGTGGAAGGCTTCAGCTGCATCAGGCCTACTGCACCGGATTTGCTGATAACCGTCGGGTTGCCGCCGGATTCAATGGCGATAATCGCCGTCACCAGCTGCGGATCAACGCCCCACGCCGCGCCGGCTTTTTCACTGATCGGCATCCACTGCATCGCCCGCTTAACCGGAACTTCAGCGTTCCACGGCGGGTTACGATAATCCTGTTTTGAGCTACAACCGGCCAACAATACAACGATAAAAACAAACCATCTCAATTTCACACATCTATCCTTATTGGCTGAAGTTTGCCGCCTGGAGATGACAATAATCGCTCCAGGCGGCATGATAACCCTTTCATTCTTAGCAAGGAATTGTCATGTCTCAGTTTTATCTGGTCGCCCCTTCAGGTTACTGCCTCAACCAGGAGGCAGCGTACCGCGGCGTTCAACGTCTGCAGGAAGCCGGGCATCAGGTCCTGCACCAGGAGGTCATCCCTCGCCGCCAGCAGCGGTTTGCCGGAACTGAGCATCAGCGCCTGAACGACATCAACCAGCTGGCTACCCTCGAAGGCGCTAATCGTATCGTGCTGGCGGTACGCGGCGGCTACGGCGCCAGCCGCCTGCTGGCGCACATCGACTGGCAGGCCCTCGTTGCACGCCAGCGGCAGAACCCGCTAATCATTTGCGGACACAGCGATTTTACAGCGATTCAGATGGGCCTGCTGGCAAAGGGTAGCATAATCACCTTCAGCGGTCCGATGCTGGCCGGTAACTTTGGCGCCGAAGCGATGGATCCGTTTACTGAACGCCACTTCTGGCAAGCGCTGCGCAGCCCGGAATTTACCCTCGAGTGGCAGGGCGAAGGCCCGGATTGTCGGGCCCAGGGAACCCTGTGGGGCGGCAATCTGGCGATGATAACCTCGCTGATTGGCACGCCGTGGCTACCGCAAATCGCCAACGGTATTCTGGTGCTGGAAGATATTAATGAACATCCGTTCCGCGTCGAACGAATGCTGTTGCAGCTGCTCAATAGTGGTATCCTCGCGAATCAGCGCGCCATTGTCCTCGGCAGCTTTACCGGTGCCCGGCCTAACGATTACGACGCGGGCTATGATTTACCGCAGGTCTGTGACTATCTTCGCACCCAGCTCGATGTTCCGCTCATCAGCGGCCTGGACTTCGGCCACGAGCAGCAGACCGTGACTCTGCCCCTCGGCGCGGAGGCGCTGCTGGTGAACAACGCGGCCACCACCACCTTAACGCTCAGCGGACATCCGGTACTGACAGAATAAAAACTTCTGTTACACATTTTCGGATACTCTGCAGGTTGTTAAAATGATGTCACTTTCATAAAACCTTCACGCCAGTAAGGAGTACGTCAACTTTGGACGCCGGTGCGGTCATTAGTCTGTTTATTCTGGGTTCTGTATTAGTAACCTGTAGCATTTTATTGAGTTCCTTTTCCTCACGCCTTGGCATCCCGATTCTGGTTATTTTCCTTGCCATCGGTATGCTGGCCGGCGTCGATGGTATCGGCGGCATCCCTTTTGACAACTACCCTTTCGCCTACATGGTGAGTAACCTGGCGCTGGCGGTGATCCTGCTGGACGGCGGCATGCGCACCCAGGCGAGCTCATTTCGCGTCGCGCTCTGGCCCGCCCTCTCGCTGGCGACCGTGGGCGTGCTGATCACCTCCTGTCTGACCGGGATGATGGCCGCGTGGCTGTTCCATCTCGATCTGATCGAGGGGATGTTGATCGGCGCGATTGTCGGCTCCACCGACGCCGCGGCGGTCTTCTCGTTGCTCGGCGGCAAAGGACTGAACGAACGCGTGGGCTCCACCCTGGAGATTGAATCCGGTAGCAATGATCCGATGGCGGTGTTCCTGACCATTACCCTTATCGAGATGATTCAGCAGCATGAAACCGGCCTGAGCTGGATGTTTGCCGTGCATATCGTGCAGCAGTTCGGCCTCGGTATTGCGATTGGTCTCGGCGGCGGTTATCTGCTGTTGCAGATGATTAACCGCATCGTGCTCCCAACGGGACTCTATCCGCTGCTGGCGCTGAGCGGCGGAATTATGATTTTTGCCGTCACCACGTCGCTGGACGGCAGCGGTATTCTGGCGGTATATCTGTGCGGCTTCCTGCTCGGCAACCGGCCGATTCGCAACCGCCACGGGATCCTGCAGAACTTTGACGGACTGGCATGGCTGGCGCAAATCGCCATGTTCCTCGTGCTCGGTCTGCTGCTCACGCCGTCGGATCTGTGGCCTATCGCCATCCCGGCGCTGCTGCTGTCGATGTGGATGATTTTCGTCGCCCGCCCGCTGTCGGTCTTTGCCGGCCTGCTGCCGTTTCGCGGCTTTAACCTGCGCGAGCGGGTGTTTATCAGCTGGGTTGGCCTGCGCGGCGCGGTGCCAATTATTCTCGCCGTCTTCCCGATGATGGCCGGTCTTGATAACGCCCGCCTGTTCTTTAACGTCGCCTTCTTCGTGGTGCTGGTCTCGCTGCTGCTGCAGGGAACCTCCCTCTCCTGGGCGGCGAAAAAAGCCAAAGTGGTGGTTCCGCCGGTGGGCTGGCCTATTTCCCGCGTCGGGCTGGATATTCACCCGGAAAACCCCTGGGAGCAGTTTGTGTACCAGCTGAGCGCCGATAAATGGTGCGTCGGCGCGGCGCTGCGCGATCTGCATATGCCGCCGGAAACCCGCATTGCCGCCCTGTTCCGCGACAATGTTCTGCTGCACCCGACCGGCAGCACCCGCCTGCTCGAAGGCGATATTCTCTGCGTGATCGGCCGCGAGCACGATCTGCCGGCGCTGGGTAAAATGTTCAGCCAGTCGCCGCCGGTGGCGCTCGACCAGCGCTTCTTCGGCGACTTTATTCTCGACGCCAGCGCAAAATTCGCCGATGTGGCGCAAATTTACGGTCTTGACGGCGGGGAAGAGTTTCGCGAACGCCAGCAGTCGCTGGGGGACGTGATTCAGGACCTGCTCGGGGCCGCGCCGGTCGTCGGTGACCAGGTGGAGTTCGCCGGGATGCTGTGGACGGTGGCGGAGAAAGAGGAAGACCACGTGCTGAGGGTCGGGGTACGCGTGGCGGAAGACGAGGCGGAATGAACCGCCTCATCATCCTGGTTAAGATATTAATCTTGCATGCTTTTGCTCATTACAGAGCCGTATAAAGCCCCCCGGTATCATCTCCGCAAACGCGCGACCGTGGCCTTCAAGGCCACGGTCGCTGCGGGAAAGACCCCTCCCCGATGCCCGCCTACCTTTTACCTGAACGTTTTCACAGCAGGCATCCTCATGTCGACGTACATCAGGCGGTACGCCATTTCCGGGTTAACGGTTTTTCGATTTCCACAATCAGGAACATCACAAATCCGATGACAAAAGTGATTACCCAATAGCGGAACGGCAGCGCGGTGGTACCAAACAGCATTTGCATAAACGGCGCGTAGATAATCAGCAGCTGCAACGCCAGCAGGACGGCGCTGACGATCCAGATGCCTCTGTTTGCCAGCAGCCCTTTACTCAGAGAAAATCCGTCGGCGACGCGACAGTTGAGCATATAGAACCACTGAGCGGTCACCAGCGTTTGCAGCAGGACGGTACGAATAAACTCTGGCGAATAGCCGCGTGGCTGGAGCCAGGCTTCCAGCACAAAGGCGCTCACGGCGATCATCGAACCAACAAAAATCACCCGCCAGATAGCGAAACCGTCCATAACATGCAGCTTAGGATCGCGCGGCGGGCGCTTCATAATGTTCTTTTCGCCGGCCTCAAACGCCAGGCCAAACGACAGCGTGGCCGAGGTCGCCATGTTCATCCACAGGATCAGCACCGGGGTCAGCGGAATTAAATTCCCCGCCAGCAGGGCAATAATAATCAACAGCCCCTGCGCCAGGTTAGTCGGCATAATAAAGAGGATGGTTTTCTTAAGGTTATCGTACACCCGCCGCCCTTCCCTGACCGCGCTGGCGATGGTGGCGAAGTTGTCATCAGTCAGCACCATATCGGCCGCTTCCTTGGTCACTTCGGTCCCCTTGATGCCCATGGCGATGCCAACGTCGGCCTGCTTCAGCGCCGGGGCATCGTTCACCCCGTCGCCGGTCATCCCCACCACCTCTTTTTTACTCTGCAGCGCCTGCACCAGACGGAATTTATCTTCCGGACTGGTACGGGCGAAAATATCAAATTTCTGCGCGGCTTCGCTGAGCTGCAGGTCGTCCATCACCTCCAGTTCACGCCCGGTGATGGCATTGCCGGCATTGCCAATGCCCAGCATTTTGCCGATACTCATCGCGGTTTGCGGGTGATCGCCGGTGATCATTTTCACGCGAATGCCCGCCTGCAGGCAGTCGCCAATCGCCGTAATCGCTTCCGGACGCGGCGGATCCATCATTCCGGCAATACCGAGGAGGATAACCCCCTGCTGCAGATCCTGATGGGTCAGCTCGCTTTGCCCGCTGGCCGCCGGTTTCCACGCCGCCGCGACCATGCGCAACCCTTCCCGCGCGTACTCTTCAATTTTTGCTTCCCAGTAAGGCTGATTCAGCGGCTGCAGGCCGTCCTCGGTCTGCTGCTGCTGGCAAAGCCGGAACAGCACATCCGGGGCACCGGTGATTAAGATCATCTCTTCATTACCGATCCGATAGAGCGTCGACATATATTTATATTGCGAATCAAAAGGGATCTTGCTGCGCAATTCGGTTGCCACCACCGGCAGCGCGACTTTCGCCGCCAGCACTTTCAGCGCCCCTTCCGTTGGACCGCCGGTAATTTTCCATAACCCGCTTTCATCCTTAATAAGCTGGCTGTCATTACATAAATCAATGGTCCTCAAATAGCGCTCAAGCAGCGTACCGGGCGCCACCACAACCGGCCCGGCCCCATCTACCGGGTGAATATTCCCGATCGGTTCATAGCTATCGCCTTCTACCCGATAGACGGTATCCGCCGTAATGACGGCTTTTACCGTCATCTCGTTCATGGTCAGCGTCCCGGTTTTATCCGAGCAGATCACCGTCATCGCCCCGAGGGTCTCAACCGTCGGCAGCTTGCGGATAATCGCCTTCTGCCGCGCCATGGTCTGCACGCCCAAAGAGAGAATGATCGAGATGATCGCCGGCAAACCTTCCGGCACCGAGGCCACCGCAAGACTTATCAGCGAGAGCATCAGCTCTGAAACCGGCATATCGCGGAACAGCAGGCTGAAGACGAACAGCGCGGCCATCATCACCAGAATGATAATAAAGATGGCTTTGCCGAGCTTATCCATCTGTACCAGCAGCGGCGTACGGTGCTTTTCAATATCCGCCATCATCTGGTTGATATGGCCCAGTTCGGTATCTCCGCCAGTCGCCACCACCAGGCCTTTACCGCCGCCGGAACTGACCGTGGTCCCCGAAAACAGCAGGTTCGTGCGATCGCCGAGAGGAAGATCGCCGCTCAGCGCCTCGGTGTTTTTTTCCACGACCGTCGACTCGCCGGTAAGAATCGCCTCTTCCACCCGCAGATTGTGGGCTTCAATAACCCGCAGGTCGGCAGGGATTCGGTCGCCCGCACGGATCACCACAATATCACCCGGCACCAGCGCGGTGGTCGGCACCGTTTCATGGTTCCCCTGGCGGATCACCACCGCTTCGCTGGAAAGCATATTGCGAATGCTCTGCAGCGATTTTTCCGCGTTACTTTCCTGGATATGGCCAATCAGGGCATTAATCACCGCGACGCCCAGAATCACCAGGGTATCGACCCAGTGCCCCATCACCGCAGTCAGCACCGCGGCCGCCAGCAGGACGTAAATCAGGACATCGTTGAAATGGGCCAGGAAACGGAGCCATGCGGGCTTGCCCGGCTTTTGGGGGAGCGCATTCTCACCGTACTGCTGGAGCCGCGAGGCGGCTTCTGCGCTGCTAATACCTTCGGAGGAGCTGTTGGTGCTGGTCAGGGTTTCATCGACGGAGAGCTTGTAGAACGGGCCAGCCGGTTTGTCTGTACTCATGGTTATCTCCTCACTCCTGTAACGGAAATCAGAACAGCATCAGGCCGCCCCTAACGCACAACGAAAACCGGAACGTGAGCATAACGAACGATGCTTGCCGCCTCGGAACCCAGCAAATGGGTCTGAATATTGGGGTTACGCGAGCCAATAATCACCACATCTGCCTGCAGTTCGTCGGCCAGTTTGATCACTTCATCACGAATATTGCCGCTGCGGACATGAATATGGATGTCGCTTTCCGGCAGACTGGACTTTTTGGCCAGCTCAGCAAGTTTTTCCTCTGAGTTTTTAACCAGATAGTCTTCCATTTTTCGCGCATCAGAAATAAATCCGCGCGTCAGCTGTGGGGAAAACAGCGGGTTTACGTGCACTAAATGAATTTGCCCGGAAGCGCTTTGCGCGAGAAACTGAGCATGGGATAACGCTTTGTCGGCGAGGCCGATTTCAAAGACATCAACCGGGACCAGGATATTTTTATACATACAGACAATCCTTTTATTACCAATAGAATAGTTGGCGATTAACGCCTGACGTGTCGTATTGAGGAAAGAATCTCAGAAACAAAAGCTGGCACAGAAGTCGCTATAATTAAACGTAGCACAGGACGGTTAACATTATTCAACCACCAATTATTATATTGAAAAATATCACAGAGCCCGCCCCCCTCAGACAAAACGGCTGGAAACCACGCTAAAACGTCGACATAAGGAAAATTTTTACTCTTTTTAACATTTCCGCCTTTCTACGACTATGCTCATAATCAGGAGCTATAGCACTTCCAAAAACCACTCCATAATTAGGCATATGAGAATTTACTTACTATATATCCAGTACTAAAGGAGGAGCGATGTTTGGCTATAGTCTGGTTCGTCTGAGCCTGTTTATCGCCCTGGCAATCATTGCCTGTACGGCGACAGGTTTATTCACTTATGTCGTTGTCTCCGCGTTGGCTGAATAATCATGGCGCTTGTAACAAACATGTAAAATAAATCTATTCACTCTGAGGGGAATACAGTGAAGCGTTATTTTTCTCTCATTCCTGTTGTTATTTTAATAACAACAGCTTGCGATCAGAAAGCACCTCAGGTCACGCCGCTGCCGCGGATGGTTAAAGCGGTGGAGGTGACCGCCGTCGGTGATTCACAGCAACGTATTTTTCCTGCACGCATCGAATCCGGGGATTCGACGGATCTGTCTTTTAAACGCGGTGGCCAGGTTGAATCGCTCGACGTTCGTCAGGGTGCGAACATTACGCAAGGACAGGTCCTCGCCCGCCTTAACGCCCGTGAAGCCCAACAGCGCGTCAATGAACGACAAACTGCCGCCACGCTCGCGCAGCGGCAGTTCGATCGCTTCCAGACCCTGGCCGGCCGCCAGGCTATTTCGAAAGCCGAAATGGACATCCAGCGCGCCAGCCGCGACTCGGCAAATGCGGCGTTGAAAATTGCCCGCGAAGAACTCGACCAGATGACGCTCAACGCGCCGTTCAGCGGGGTAGCGGCCAGCGTGCCGGTTCGCAATCACCAGGTGGTCGCCGCCGGCCAGACCATTGTGACCCTGACGCGTACCGATCTCCTCGATGTGGTCTTCAGTATTCCGGAAAACCTGTTTAGCGCCTTTGATATTCGCAACGCGCAGTACCGCCCGATAGTGAAAATCAACGCCCTGCCAGACCGCCAGTTCACCGCCCAGTACAAAGAGCATTCCGGCAGCAGCGACAATAGCACGCTCACCTGGCAGGTGATTTTGACCATGCCGCGCCCGGCTGATTTCCCTGCGGTGGGCGGCGTCAGCGGCACCGTGACGGTGAATCTGGCAAATCTGCCCGCTAACGCCGGTCGTGAAGCGCTGGTGGTGCCGGTTGAGGCGGTGTTCAATCCCGATAATCATCCGCGCAACGAGCCGCACGTGTGGGTGATTAAAGGCGATGGCGAGCAGCTGCATCTTGAGGATCGCAAAGTGAGCGTCGGGCAGGTGACAACCCAGGGGGTGGTTATTACCGACGGTCTCAGCGCCGGCGAGCGCGTTGTGGCGGCTGGCGTCAGCGAACTGCATGCCCAACAGCCGGTTCGAATCTGGACGCGTGAACGAGGCCTGTAATGGATATCTCTCGCCAGTTTATTAATAATCCCGTGCGCGTCTGGCTCACTATTCTGCTGCTGGGCATTGGCGGTATTTTCGCCCTGCTCAATATCGGCCGTCTGGAAGATCCGGCCTTTACCATTAAAACGGCGGTGGTCATTACCCACTACCCTGGCGCATCGGCGCAACAGGTCGAGGAAGAGGTCACCCTGCCGCTGGAAAACGCCCTGCAACAGCTGCCCTACCTGGATAACGTCAGCTCTATTTCGTCCAACGGGCTGTCGCAGATTACGGTGAATATCGCCTCGAATTACCACTCCAACGAGCTGCCGCAAATCTGGGACGAGCTGCGGCGCCGGGTGGGTGATGCGGCCCGCCTCTTTCCGCCGGGCGTGGTTTCCCCCTTCGTGAACGATGATTTCGGCGACGTGTTTGGCTTCTTCTTTGCCATTTCCGGCGACAGTTTTACCAATCCTGAGCTGGTCCGCTATGCCGAGCAGCTGCGCCGGGAGCTGGTGCTGGTGCCCGGCGTCGGCAAGGTAGCCATCGGCGGAGCGATCCCGCAGCAAATTAACATTGATATCTCGCTGCCTAAAATGGCGGCCCGCGGCATCACGCTTAACCAGCTTTCCGCTCTTCTCAGCCGCCTGAACGTCGTTTCCAGCGCCGGAGAGATAACATCCGGCAGCGAGTCCATTCGCCTGCATCCGACCGGGGAGTTTGAGAATATCGACGAACTGGGCGACCTGCCGATCAACCCGCACGGTACGGGAGCGGCGACCCGGCTGCGGGATATTGCCACCATCTCGCGCGGGCTGAGCGAATCCCCGTCCAGCATCTACCACGCCAACGGCCGCCAGGCGGTGACGATGGGCGTCTCGTTCATTCCCGGCGTCAACGTCATCGATGTTGGCCATGCGCTGGAGGCAAAGCTGGAACAAATGTCGGCGGAAAAACCCGCCGGGATTCACCTCGATCTGTTCTACGATCAGGCGGCTGAAGTTGGCCACTCGGTTAACGGCTTTATCACTAATTTTTTAATGGCGCTGGCCATTGTTGTCGGCGTGCTGCTGATCTTTATGGGCGTGCGCAGCGGCATTATTATCGCGTTCTCGCTGGCCCTCAACGTGCTGGGCACGCTGCTGATTATGTATCTGTGGGGTATTGAGCTACAGCGGATCTCGCTGGGGGCGCTCATTATCGCCCTTAGCATGCTGGTCGATAATGCCATCGTGATTGTCGAAGGGGTGCTGATTGCCCGTCAGCAGGGGTCAACGCTGCTGACCGCCATCAACTACGTTATCCGCCGTTCCGCCCTGCCCCTGCTGGGGGCAACGGTGATTGCGATCCTCGCCTTCGCGCCCATCGGCCTGTCGCAGGACTCGACGGGGGAGTATTGTAAATCGCTGTTCCAGGTGCTGTTAATCTCCCTGATGCTCAGCTGGTTCTCGGCGCTCACCATTACCCCGGTGCTGATCAAATGGTGGCTGTTTAAAGGCGCCGCCTCCCCGCCGCCGGCCGCTGAGGCCGATCCTTACCGCGGACGCTTTTACCGCAGCTATCAGCGGATCCTCAACGCTCTGTTGCGGCAAAAAACCGTCACCCTCGTGGTGATGGCCGCGCTACTGGCCGGTGCAGTCTGGGGATTTGGCTCGGTGCGGCAGAACTTTTTCCCGTCATCCAATACGCCGATCTTCTTTGTTGATCTGTGGCTGCCCTACGGCACCGACATTGCCTCCACGGAAAAAATGGCCAGCGATATCGAAACCGCGATTAACGGCCAGCCCGGCGTCGTCACCACCGTGGCGACCGTCGGTCAGGGCAGCATGCGCTTTATCCTCACCTATAGCGGCCAGCGCCAGTACAGCAACTATGCGCAGATCATGGTGCGCATGGACGACCAGCGTAGTATTGACGCCCTCACTCGCCACGTGGATGCCTATATTGCGCGCCACTATCCGCAGGTGAATGCCAGCAGCAAGCGGGTGATGTTTGGTCCATCCGGCGACAGCGCCATCGAGGTGCGAATTAAAGGCCCCGATCCCGACAGATTACGGCTGATAGCCAGCCAGGTAAGCACTATCCTCACGGCGGATCCGGCCGTCGGTAGCGTGCGCAACGACTGGCAAAACCGTAGTAAAACGATCCGCCCGCAGTATTCCCCGACCCTGGGGCGCGAGCTGGGGGTGGATAAGCAAGATATCGACAGTGCGCTGCAGATGAATTTCAACGGTAGCCGCGCCGGGTTGTACCGCGAAGGCGCCGATCTGCTGCCGGTGGTGGTGCGCCCGCCGGCCGCCGAACGTCAGGATGCCAACCATCTGAAAAACGTGCTGGTGTGGAGCCAAAGCCGTCAGCAGTACATTCCGCTGAGCAACGTGGTCAGCGGGTTTAACCTCGAATGGGAAGACCCGTTAATTCTGCGCCGCGACCGCAGTCGCGTGCTCACGGTGATGACCGACCCCGACCCGCTGAGCAATCAAACCCCGGGCGATATTCTGGCGCGGGTCCAGCCGCAGATTAACGCGCTCAGCCTGCCGCACGGCTACAGCATTGAGTGGGGAGGCGACGCGGAGAACTCCAGCGAAGCGCAGCAGGGGCTGTTCACCACCCTGCCATTGGGCTATCTGGTGATGTTCGTCATCACCGTCCTGATGTTTAGCTCGCTGAAAAATGCGGTCGCCATCTGGCTGACCGTGCCGCTGGCGCTGATTGGCGTGACCCCGGGCTTTTTAATTACCGGCATCCCCTTCGGCTTTATGGCGCTTATCGGTTTACTCAGCCTGAGCGGCATGCTTATCCGTAACGGCATCGTGCTGGTCGAAGAGATTGAACAACAAAAACAGGAAAAACCGCAGCACGAGGCGATTATCTATGCGGCAACCTCGCGCTTACGCCCTATACTGCTCACGGCCTTCACCACCGTGCTCGGGCTGGCGCCGCTGCTGCTGGACGTCTTCTTCCAGAGTATGGCGGTGGTTATCATGTTCGGGCTGGGTTTTGCGACCATTCTGACGCTACTGGTTCTTCCGGTTATTTACGCCTGTTTCCACCCTAAGGATATGCAGCAACCACAATGAACACCACCGGGTTAAATATTATTAAAACGCTGGGATGCATGACGGCGGTAACGTTCTTTACCATCTATAACACCTGGGATCGGTATGATTACGATTACCACTGGATCCTCGGCTTTCTGACGTTTATCTCGACCATCGCCACGCCGCTGTTTTTTGTGGTGGCCGGCTATCTCGATGCCCAGTCCCGGCATAGCACGAGCTGGCAGATGGGGAAAATTAAAAGCGTGGTGATCGTCTTTCTTTTCTGGATGACGATTTACTATCTCTGGGAACCTTACCAGCGCGGCTATCTTATCCAGCCGTGGTTTGTCTTCGCCTTTATTGTGATCTATACCTTCCACCCGCTGATCGAGTGGCTAAGCCAGCGCAGAAGGATCTTCTTTGGCGTGGTGTTTGTATTGCTGCTTTTCTCCTATGGTTACGACCTGCTGGCAGCCCTCTATCCCAACGTGCATGCGCTGACGCTGGCGCCGCAGTATCGCCTGTGGACCTGGCTGTTGTTCTATCTAACCGGTCAGCTGTTTAGCGACCCGCTGGTGGTGCGCTGGCTTAATCGCGATAAGGTGGTCAAAGCCGCGATGTTTGCGATACCCTTTATTTATCTTTTCACCTGGTTTTACGAGCGCCATTTCTTTTTCGCTCTGTTCAAGGCCGACAGAAATGCATTCATTCTCACCGGTTCGCAAATTTATATTCTGGTGGTCGCGCTGGTTATTGCGGCCAACGGCGTCCGTTTCCGAAAAAACAGCGAGTTTAAAGAGAGTATTCTGGCGGCAATCAGCAAAACGATGACCGGGGTTTATATCCTCCATTACTCCATTTTTCATCTCCTGAGCACCCTTATCCCAATCGGTTCGCTGAGCACAAAATTAATGCTGATTGCCCTGACGTTTATCGTCTCGGTATTGATTTCAATGCTGGCGTTATCCAACTCCGTCGCTAAAAAAGTGATCACCCTTTAAATCACCGGCGCCCGGCCTGACGCCGGGTTTAAAAACCATAGCGCAGCCAGGCAAACAGGACGTTACCGTTATTGTAGGTGCCAGGAATATAGGTGAACTGTACGCTAAGTCGCCGATAGCTCGCGGAAAACAAGGGAAGAATAATCGGTAAGGGCACGTAATTGGCGAAATCATCGCGGGCGGTGATCCCGGCGGTCACGCCAAGGCCAAGGCGGAAATCCTGGCGGCTATCCAGATACCAGCCCTTCTCCCAGCCGTAGCCAACGATCGGCTGCCACTTGTTATGCGAATCCTTAAACATCATGGCGTACAGCGAGCTCCAGTCGCCGTCATCGTGATAGCGAGAGAGACCGAAGCCGCCGCCCCAGGGCATCTCGTTGTAGTTATCCGTTTTCTCTTTATCGTAGGTTAAACGGTTGTGCCAGCTAAGAAACGGCAGATACAGGTCATAATTTTGCGGCTGATTCCAGGTTTGCGAAACATCGTTTTTGAGCCAGTTCCACCAGCCGCTGATGCGCTGTTCGCCGTAAACATGGTCTTCAGCCTGTACCGCAGTGGCGAAAATCACCAGGGTTGCCCACACTATCAGCCGACAATGTTGCATAGATTTTTCCTTAAAAAATCACCGGTAACGATTTCGTCCGGGAAGAATAAACACCCTTTGCAAATATCACCGCCGCCATTTTTGCGGCTAACAGGCGTCCCTTATGACAGGTATATCGTTGCCGGCCGGGAAATAACAGAATGTCCTCTGCATTATAATCCCGATTCGGGGGAAGGCGGGAAAGCGCCGCGAATATGTTGCTGAATACGGTCCATCATAAACGGGAAGAACGGGTTGGAGGTGACGCGCATCAGCGTATCCAGCCCTACGCTGAGGGTTGAAGTCTCTCCGCGTAGCGAAATGGTGCCGATACTAATACCGTAACGGTTCTTCTCCGTCGGCTCGCGACCGTACAGGGAGTCGTTCATCGGGAATGGCACCGCGACGTGCGAGAGCGAATACATATCCTGCGGCCATGCAATGTTCAGCCGCGTCACCTGCTCCTCTTGCGCGCCTGCTGGCGTGGTACGTGCGACGGTCTCGTAGGTGGTAGGCGAAGCATTAGTAATCACCGTTGTGCGATAGCGGCGCGGCGCTGGCGGCAATAGCGTGCTGAGCGCAGAGTAGACCGCAGGCCGAAACAGCGCGCGTAAATTCGCCGCCTGGTTGATATCAAAAATCACCAGCTCACTGCCGTTGTCCGGCAAATAGCGATACAGCGAATCCACCACGGCCCGGGTGCTGACCGTGGAGTCCATCACCGACTGAAAAGTCAGCACCGGAGCAAGCGCAGCAAGCCGCTGGCTGCGGGAATCCTGGACAATTTTCTCCTGCAGCGCCTGGGTTAACAACCACGACTGTCGGGCCGCCTTCACCGGAAATGAGTTGTATTTATAAGGATTAAACTCGGGTACCACGTTCAGCCATGCCGCCCGGGCAAAAGCAGGAAACACCGCCGGTAATCCCGTCAGTCCGGCAAAGCGGGCAAACGCGGTCACCCCAATCATCGGCGACAGCAGGACTATCTGCTGCGGCGGAGGCAAGGCCTTATCATCCAGCGCGTCGAGCGCATATTTCAGCGCCAGCGCGCCGCCGTTGGAATAGCCGATAACATGCAGCGGGACGTTCGCCCCGGCCAGTCGGGTCGCTTCGCGTACCGCCAGTCGCGTGGTCGCCATCCACTGCTGCCAGTCAACGGCGGTCAGCGAACCCGGCGCTGTACCGTGCCCCGGCAGCCTCGGTACCACGGCAACGAACCCCTCCTGCTGGTAGGCTTTTGCCAGATAGCGCACGCTGTACGGCGAGTCCGTCAAGCCATGAAGCAACACCGCGGCGCCGCGCGGCGTTCCCTCCGGCAGTAGCACAAAGGAGCGATTCCAGTCAGGCTGAAACTGTTGCGGGTAGACCTGACTTTGGGCATAAAAACGATTAAGCGGCGTTTTTTGATCGTCAGGAAGCGTATCGATCAGCTCAAGTTTCATCTCGCGAAAAATCGCCTCTTCTCGCCCCAGATAGCCAGCGAAGGTTGTGCGGTCTATCTCTGCTGCCGACATTTCATCGGCAGACCAGGTATGCCACGGATGCAGTGCAGGCCCTCGCTGCGTTTCGTAAATACGCCCGGCAATAAAAACGGTAATAACGATAAGCAGGCCAATCGCTATTTTTTTCCCCAGCGAGGCCATTTTTAAACCAGCGTTAATCAGGGGGCGGGTAAATCTCATCATTGGCATATCGCTGTCCGTGTTGTGTTCTGTACATAACGACCGTTGGCTCGCCGGGGCATTGTAGTCATGTGATGGACGTTGTTTCCAGAAGTAGTCGGTTGCTGATTTTTATTGTCTGCGCTTATGACGACCGTCGATGACCGCGCAACCTTCGGGAGGGGCGGTATTGATATTGCCAAATCTGTCGGACACGCTGGGAGGCCCCGTCCCGTCGAACACCGTATCTCCGGGTTTGCAGTGCGTCATGTTATCCGACCGCCCGGGCTATCCGTGCTTATGGCGATGCCAGCCTGCGCTAAGCAGATCGTAGCAGGCAACAACATCGAATCAAGGCGCCAGGTGGCTATCAAGCGGCACGTTGTATTGCGGGCAGGCCTGCGGCGGTCGGGCCGGGGCGTGCAGGATGAGGATGAGCAGCGGGCCCGCGCCGCCAACGCACGGCTGACGCGGGTATTTCCCCGGCTTACGACGGCGTCGGTTTTCCTGACGAGCGTAAGCGGAAAACCAGAATCCCAGTAACTTACTGAAATTCTGGCTCATAAGAGCGGCGAATGGCGCCGTTCAGGCACGTTACCCGGTCACCACCGGAACGCGGGGCGCCAGCGCGCACATCAGCTCATAGCCGACGGTGCCGCAGACGCTGGCGACATCGTCAATTTTGATCTCTTTGCCCCACAGCTCCACCGGCGCACCGATCCCGGCCTGCGGGCAAGGCGTTAAATCGACCGCCAGCATATCCATCGAAACCCGGCCCACCGTGCGGGTCCGAACACCGTCAACCAACACCGGCGTACCGTCCGGCGCCACGCGCGGATAGCCGTCGGCGTAACCGCAGGCCACAATCCCAATGCGCTGTTCGCCGGATGCCCGATACAGGCCGCCGTAGCCCACCGCCTCTCCCGCCCTCAGGTTCTGCACGGCGATGATTTCGCTGCTGAGCGTCATTACCGGCTTGAGGCCGCTATTGGCGATATCCTGCCATTGGCCGGAAGGCGATGCGCCATACAGCACAATACCCGGCCTCACCCAGTCAAAATGGGCTTCAGGATGCCACAGCGTCGCCGCCGAGTTAGCGAGCGAGCGCCGGCAGTCCAGTCCTTCCGCCGCCTGCTCGATACGGCGCATCGGCTCAATGATGCCCTGCGGATTTTCCGCATCGGCAAAATGCGACATTAGCGTCATTTCGCTGACGTTGTTCAGCGCCCGCAGCTGCTGCCAGACGGTATGAATGCGATCCGGCATAAAGCCGAGGCGATTCATCCCGCTGTTGACCTTGACGTAGATATCCAGCGGCGCGTGGAGTTTTGCCTGCTGAAGCGCCTTAATCTGCCAGTTACTGTGCACGCTGGTGGTCAGGCGATACTTATCGAAAAGCGCCAGCTCATCGGCGTGGAAGAAACCCTCCAGCATCAAAATTGGCCCTTTCCAGCCGTGCTCACGCAGCAGGATCGCCTCTTCAAGGTTGAGCATCGCGAAGCCATCAGCGCCGCTCAGCGCGCTCCAGACGCGCGACAGGCCATGACCATAGGCGTTGGCTTTCACCACCGCCCACAGGCGCGAGGCGGGGGCCGCACGCCGGACAATCTGCAAATTCTGCCGCAAGGCCGGCAAATCAATGCTGGCCAATACAGGACGGGACATGAAGACTCCTTAGTTATGAACGCCGTGCAGATGCTGAGCGCGTGCCGGAGTAAAGCCGGGGCTATAGCGCGCGACGGCCAGATCATCATACGGAATGGCCGGTGTACGGCCTGAGATCAAATCACTGAGCAACTGCCCGGAACCGCAGGCCATGGTCCAGCCCAGCGTGCCGTGCCCGGTGTTCAGCCACAAATTCTTATACGCTGTACGGCCCACCACCGGCGTACCGTCCGGGGTCATCGGGCGCAGCCCGGTCCAGAAGGTGGCCTGCTCGACGTGGCCGCCGCGCGGGAACAGATCGCGGACCACCATCTCCAGGGTTTCCCGGCGTGGCTTCAGCAGATCTTTATTAAAGCCGACGATTTCCGCCATCCCCCCCACGCGGATGCGCTGGTCAAAGCGGGTAATGGCGATTTTGTAGGTTTCATCAAGAATAGTCGAAACCGGCGCGCCGTCCTCTTCGGCAATCGGAATGGTCAGCGAATAGCCCTTCAGCGGATAGACCGGAATGTCCACCAGCCCTTTCAGCATCGCGGTCGAGTAAGAACCAAAGGCCATCACATAGGCATCGCCTTTGATGATTTCCGCGCCGCATTTCACGCCGGCAATCTGTTCGCCTTCATACAGCAGCGCGTCCACCGGCGTATTAAAGCGGAAGGTGACGCCCGCCTGCGCCGCCATCGCCGCCAGGCGCGTGGTAAACAGCTGGCAATCGCCGGTTTCATCGTTGGGCAGACGCAGACCGCCGGTCAGCTTATGGCTGACCTCGGCCAGCGCGGGCTCCACTTCCAGCAGACGCTTCGCTTCCAGAAGCTGGTACGGAACGCCGGCATCTTCCAGCACGGCGATGTCGCGGGTGGCGTTTTCATACTGTTTTTCAGTACGGAACAGCTGCAATGTGCCGCCCTGACGGCCCTCATACTGGATTCCGGTGCTTTCACGCAGCGCTTTCAGGCAGTCGCGGCTGTATTCCGCCAGACGCACCATCCGCCCTTTGTTCTCCATATAATGGCGGGTATCGCAGTTGCGCAGCATTTGCCACATCCACTTCAACTGGAACTGAGTCCCGTCAAGACCGATAGCCAGCGGCGCGTGGCGCTGGAACATCCATTTGATGGCCTTCAGCGGCACGCCTGGCGCCGCCCACGGCGCAGCATAGCCCGGGGAAATCTGCCCGGCGTTAGCGGCACTGGTCTCTTCCGCCGCCCCGGGTTGACGGTCGATAACCGTCACTTCGTGACCCGCCTGGCTTAAATACCATGCACTCGCAACCCCAACTACCCCACTTCCCAGTATGACGACTCGCATAGCGACTCCGTAATAGTTAAAGAACAATCATCTGATTACAAATTGATAACTCAGCTGAAAATATTATTCAACATACGCTTTATTTATGGTGACTTAACTCACAGCAAACCGCACCAGCACTGCCCCTATAGATTTACTATCTCCTGCTGCGCTTCATTTTTACTCAGAATAATATTCTGCATCATTGGGTAAATAAGGCCTTTAAGATTGCGAAATCGCGAAGAAAAGAAATTGTCGGGAGGCGCAGTTTGTCATCCCCTGTTCTATGCTTGATGAGAGGCTTTCCGTACAGAGAGAGCCACCTACAACGAGGGCGCGCTAATGGCTACGATTGATTCCATGAACAGGGACACCACTCGTTTAAGCGATGGACCCGACTGGACTTTTGAACTGCTGGAAACCTACCTTGCCGAGGTTGACCGGGTAGCGAAGCTGTACCGTCTCGACACCTATCCACACCAGATCGAAGTCATTACTTCCGAGCAGATGATGGATGCCTACTCCAGCGTCGGCATGCCCATCAACTACCCGCACTGGTCGTTCGGTAAAAAGTTTATCGAAACCGAGCAGGCGTATAAGCACGGTCAGCAGGGGCTGGCCTATGAGATTGTGATTAACTCCAATCCCTGCATCGCCTACCTGATGGAGGAGAACACGATCACCATGCAGGCGCTGGTCATGGCGCATGCCTGCTACGGTCACAACTCTTTTTTCAAAAACAACTATCTGTTCCGCAGCTGGACCGACGCCAGCTCGATCATTGATTATCTGATTTTCGCCCGGAAATACATTACCGACTGCGAAGAGCGCTACGGCGTTGATGAGGTTGAGAAGCTCCTCGATTCCTGTCATGCCCTGATGAACTACGGCGTCGATCGCTACAAACGCCCGCAAAAAATCTCGTTGCAGGAGGAGAAAGCGCGGCAGAAAAGCCGGGAAGAGTATCTGCAAAGCCAGGTGAATATGCTATGGCGCACCCTGCCGAAGCGGGAAGAAGAGAAGACCATTGAGTCGGCCCGCCGCTACCCTTCAGAGCCGCAGGAGAACCTGCTGTACTTTATGGAGAAGAACGCGCCGCTGCTGGAACCGTGGCAGCGCGAAATCCTGCGGATCGTGCGCAAGGTCAGCCAGTATTTTTATCCGCAGAAGCAGACCCAGGTGATGAACGAAGGGTGGGCCACCTTCTGGCATTACACGATCCTCAATCACCTTTATGACGAAGGGAAAGTGACGGAGCGCTTTATGCTGGAGTTTCTGCACAGCCACACCAACGTGGTATTCCAGCCGCCCTATAACAGCCAGTGGTATAACGGGATTAACCCGTACGCCCTGGGCTTCGCCATGTTCCAGGACATTAAGCGTATTTGCCAGTCGCCGACCGAAGAAGACCGCTACTGGTTCCCGGATATCGCCGGCTCTGACTGGCTGGAAACGCTGCATTTCGCGATGCGTGATTTCAAAGACGAGAGTTTTATCAGTCAGTTCTTGTCACCGAAGGTCATGCGCGATTTCCGCTTCTTTACGGTGCTGGATGACGATCATAACAACTACCTGGAGATTTCCGCTATCCATAACGAGGAGGGGTATCGGGAGATCCGCTCGAAGCTGTCGGCCCAATACAACCTCAGCAACCTTGAGCCGAATATTCAGGTGTGGAGCGTCGATCTACGCGGTGACCGCTCGTTGACGCTGCGCTATGTGCCGCACAACCGCGTCCCGCTGGATAAAGGGCGTCGCGAAGTGCTCAAGCACGTCCATCGTCTGTGGGGGTTTGATATCCTGCTGGAACAACAAAATGCCGATGGCAGTATCGAGCTGCTGGAGCGCAGCCCGCCGCGCCAGAACGCGCTGTAAAACGATAAAAAAATGCCCGACAGTCCACTTGCCGGGCATTTTTTATAACCTCAACATACCTTAACGCATGCCGATGACTAAATCACCCGACATGGTTTTCTGCATCCGGTGCCAGATCTCGCCGCTGTCGTGGCCGTAGCGACGGACAATCTCGTAAACCTTCTCGTGCAGCCCCTCTTCGCACACTTTTGCCAGCTGATGATAGAAGCCCAGCGCCAGGCTGCGCGCTTCCGGGTTGGCGAAATAGTGACGACCGATGCGGGTGTACAGCCCTTTCATTCCGTTGAGGATCAGGCCGTAAATCGGGTTCCCGGAGGCGAACGCCAGGCCGCGGAAAATGTTGTAATCCAGCTCGGCAAACGCGTCGGCGTGATCTTCGACTTCCCGCGCGCTGGCAAGTACTTCCAGCGCATTGTCGGGATGCTGGCGGAACGCGGTGCGGATGAAGATGGTCGAGATATTGGTACGTACCGACAGCAGGTTATCGATCAGCTGCGGAACGCTGTCATGATCAAGACGCGCCAGAGTTTCGAGAATATTCAGCCCGGAGGTTTCCCAGAAATTATTCACCTTCGTCGGCTTGCCGTGCTGAATCGTCAACCAACCATCGCGGGCCAGACGTTGCAACACTTCGCGTAAGGTGGTGCGGGTTACACCAATGAGTTCAGAAAGTTCACGTTCGGCGGGGAGGATGGTGCCTGGGGGAAAACGATTATTCCAGATACTCTCGATGATGTACTCTTCCGCGAAACCCGCAGGGCTTTGCGCCTTAATGACCATAATTAGATTTCCATTACACAGCGTTGCATATTCCACTCATCATACCAGAGCCGCTATAGAGCAGATAGCGTCAGGAAGTAATTAAAAGGGGATCGGCGTTTCATTTTCAACTTTTCGTTCTCTCCGTCATTGCGCGAACGCGGGGCGAAGTAAGTTGCTTCCCGTTTTGCTCAACTGGTAATCTTGTGAATAGTTACACGTAAAATTATGTCATTAATTTGACGGGAAGGAAGTCTGTCGTGGAAATGTCTTATGGCCGCGCTCTGTGGCGCAATTTTCTTGGCCAGTCCCCTGACTGGTATAAACTCACTCTCATCATTGTTTTAATCGTTAACCCTCTGGTTTTTCACCTCAATCCGTTTATTGCCGGCTGGATGCTGGTGGTGGAATTTATCTTTACCCTCGCCATGGCGCTCAAGTGTTATCCGCTCCTGCCGGGAGGCCTGCTGGCGATTGAGGCGGTGATGATCGGCATGACCAGCCCGGAACATGTCCGTGAAGAGATTGCCAGCAATCTGGAAGTGCTCCTGCTGCTGATGTTCATGGTGGCGGGGATCTATTTTATGAAGCAGCTGCTGCTGTTTATCTTTACCCGCCTGCTGCTGGGGATTCGCAGTAAGATGCTGCTGTCGCTCTCTTTTTGTCTCGCCGCGGCCTTCCTCTCCGCCTTCCTCGATGCGCTGACCGTTGTGGCGGTCGTGATCAGCGTCGCCGTTGGCTTCTACGGCATTTATCACCGCGTCGCCTCCGCGCGCCCGGATGATAACGATATCCTCGACGATAGCCACATCGACCAGCATTATCGTGAAGTGCTGGAACAGTTCCGCGGCTTTCTGCGCAGCCTGATGATGCATGCGGGCGTCGGGACGGCGCTGGGCGGCGTGATGACCATGGTGGGCGAGCCGCAAAACCTGATTATTGCCAAGGCGGCGGGCTGGCACTTCGGCGAGTTCTTTTTGCGGATGGCGCCGGTGACGCTACCGGTCATGATCTGCGGCCTGCTGACCTGCCTGCTGCTGGAGAAAACCAAACGGTTCGGCTACGGCGAGCCGTTGCCGCCAGCCGTACGTAAAGTGTTACAAGAGTTCGACGATCGCAGCCGCCAGCAGCGCAGCCGTCAGGATCGCCTGCGGCTGATTGCTCAGGGGATTATCGGCATCTGGCTGGTGACCGCGCTGGCGATGCACCTCGCTGAAGTCGGGCTGATTGGCCTGTCGGTGATTATTCTGGCCACCACCTTTTCCGGCGTCACCGATGAACACGCCATTGGTAAAGCCTTTACCGAAGCGCTGCCGTTCACGGCCCTGCTGACCGTATTTTTCGCCGTGGTTGCGGTGATCATCGACCAGCACCTGTTTACGCCGGTGATTCAGTTTGTCCTCCAGGCCTCACCGCACGCCCAGCTGTCGTTGTTCTATCTGTTTAACGGGTTGCTGTCGTCGATTTCCGACAACGTCTTCGTCGGCACGGTGTATATCAACGAAGCCCGCACGGCGCTGCACAACGGCGTTATCAGCCTGCCGCAGTTTGAACTGCTGGCGGTGGCGATCAATACCGGCACCAACCTGCCTTCCGTCGCCACGCCTAACGGCCAGGCAGCGTTTCTTTTCCTGCTGACCTCCGCGCTGGCGCCGCTGATTCGCCTTTCCTATGGCCGCATGGTGTGGATGGCGCTGCCCTACACCATCGTCATGACCCTGGTGGGGCTGCTGTGCGTTGAATTCACATTGATGCCTGTTACCCAGTGGATGCTCGATCATCAGTGGATCGTAACGCCGCTGCTCCCCTGAATACGAAAGCGACCTTCCGCCGCCGATCGGCGGAAGGTCAAAATTCTTTTACGTAATATTTTCGGGCTTGCTGCTGGCGTCGGTTCGGTTTTCGTTTACACTGCCATGATTTAGCATGTTCCAGGGAAATGACTATGTTGCGATATTTAAACCAGTGCTCGAGGGGACGCGGAGCCTGGCTCCTGATGGCGTTAACCGCTTTTATCCTTGAATTAGTCGCACTGTGGTTCCAGCACGTGATGTTGCTGCAACCCTGTGTGATGTGTATTTATGAACGTTGTGCATTATTAGGCATCATGGGCGCCGGTATTGTCGGAGCCATCGCGCCAAAAACGCCGTTACGCTATGTGGCGCTGGTCATCTGGCTATACAGCGCGCTGCGCGGTCTGCAGCTGGCGTGGGAACACACCATGATTCAGCTGCACCCTTCCCCGTTCCAGACCTGCGATTTCGCCGCCCGTTTTCCGACGTGGCTCCCGCTGGATAAATGGATCCCGCAGATGTTCGTCGCCAGCGGCGACTGCTCCGTTCGTCAGTGGGAGTTTCTGACGCTGGAGATGCCGCAGTGGCTGGTGGGGATCTTCGCCGCCTATCTGATCGTGGCGCTGCTGGTGCTGATTGCCCAGCCTTTCAAACCGAAAAAACGCGATCTCTTCGGCCGCTAAGTTCGTGGTAGTAAAAACGCTCCTTCAGGGGCGTTTTTTTTTGCCTGTCGATTGACGACGCCACCTTAAAAGATGCATATTAAATACATCTTTTAAGTATCCACTAAGGAGCCGACGATGTCACACCTGCGTATTCCTGCTCACTGGAAAGTTAAACGCTCCACGCCATTTTTCACCAAACAGAACGTCCCCGCCGCCCTGCTCAGCCACCACAATACCGCCGCCGGCGTTTTCGGCCAGCTGTGCGTGATGGAAGGAACCGTCACCTATTATGGCTTTGCTGACGAACAGGCAAGCGAACCGGAAGTCAAAGTGGTGATTAACGCCGGCCAGTTTGCCACCAGCCCGCCGCAGTACTGGCACCGCATCGAGATGAGCGATGATGCCCAGTTCAATATCAACTTCTGGGTTGAAGAAGAGAGCCATGGCGAAAACGGCCTGTTTCATGCTAAGAAAGCCTGACCCCGCCGCTCAGAGAGCCTGAAACACAAAACCCGCCTCGCGGCGGGTTTTAGCAAACGTTAGCAAGCGGTAACGCTTTACTGCGCCCAGTCGGGCTTATTGAGGATATGATCCTGCCAGTCGCGCACCGTCTCTTCTTTAACCGCAATATGGCGTACGGAGATGCGTTCGCCATGCATCGCCGCTTTCGAGCCGCTGAGCAGCGGGTGCCAGTGCGGCAGAGGCTTCCCTTCCGCCAGCAGGCGATAGGCGCAGGTCGGCGGCAGCCATTCGAACGTTGGCAGATTATCGCGGGTCAGCTTGATGCAGTCCGGCTCATACTCGAAACGTCGCTCATAGTTCCGGCACTGGCAGGTTTTAATATTTAACTGACGACAGGCGACGTTGGTGAAATAGATCTCATCCGTATCCTCATCCATCAGCTTATGCAGGCAGCACTGTCCGCAGCCGTCGCACAGTGATTCCCACTCCGCGTCGGTCATTTCATCAAGTGTTTTTTGCTGCCAGAAAAGTTGTTCGCTCATAGGGGATGTCCGTCATTGCCATTCAGGGTGCACCTTATAACCAGTCTGGCACGCTGATGCAAGTTTTGCCGCCCGCAAAGGCGGCAAAAGGACGTTACAGTACGCGGGTGGAGAGCGTCAGACCATTAAAGCCGACTGCCAGCTCATCGCCGCTACTCAGCGGCCCGACGCCTTCAGGCGTGCCGGTCAGGATGATATCGCCGGCTTTGAGCGTAAAGAAACGCGACATATAGGCAATCAGCGGAACGATTTTATGGATCATATCGGCCGTCGTTCCCTGCTGGCGAACATCGCCGTTCACTTTCAGGCTCAGCGGCGTATTTTGCGGGTCGCTATGAAATTCTGCCGCCGGAATAAAACCGGAAACCGGGCAAGAATTATCAAAGCCCTTGGCTTTTTCCCACGGCTGGCCGGCTTTTTTCATCTTACCCTGCAGATCGCGCAGGGTAAGATCCAGCGCCACGCCGTAGCCCGCAATCGCTTTTAGCACGTGCTCTTCCGTCGCCTGACGCAGCGTGCTGCCAATCAGCACCGCCAGTTCAACTTCGTGATGCACCGAACCCAATCCTTCGGGGAGCACCAACGGCTGGCGGATATCGCATAGCGCCGTCTCAGGTTTAATAAACAGCACCGGTTCTTCCGGCATTGCACTGCCCATTTCCTTAATGTGGTTTGCATAATTGCTGCCCACGCAAACGACTTTACTTACCGGATAATCCAGTAATGCTCCCTGCCAGTTATGATGTTGGTACATTATTTCCCCTCGGTGGGTTAATCAGATTTATTCCCCTGTTCCGCCAGGTGTTTCTTAAGTAGATTCTCAGTCGGAGGAGGAAGTTGGAGATAATAGCCCTGATCAATCAGCGACTGTTTGACTTTTTCCAGATCGGCACCGGCAAGCTTTTTCCGTCCGTCGAGCGGTAAAAGCATGGTCATCTGCGGCGTGCCGAAGCTTGCCATCAGTTCGACAGGAACGCGTGAGAAATCGTCCCTTTTTTCGACATATAAATAGGTTTGTTCACGTTTAGTACTTCGATAGATCACACAAAACATAGTTTTACTCGGAATTAGACCCGTGGTCACTTGCCTCAATATATGAGTGACTATAACATGCCTTTTAGTCTTCGGAATATCACCGCACTTCGGCGGGTGATAAACAGCAAATTGAGTAAGGCCAGGATGTCAAATACGCCAATCGAACTTAAGGGCAGTAGCTTCACCTTATCTGTCGTTCATTTGCACGACGCAAATCCCGAGGTTATTCGTCAGGCGTTAGAAGACAAGATCGCCCAGGCTCCCGCTTTTTTACGTCACGCTCCGGTCGTTGTGAATATCAGCAATGTCGAAAACGACGTTGACTGGCGCCCTATGCATGAAGCCATTGCGAGCACCGGTTTACGGATTATGGGCGTGAGTGGTTGCAAAATCCCGCGGCTGAAAACGGAAATCGACCGCACCGGGATTCCTTTACTGACGGAAGGGAAAGAGAAAATCCCCCGCCAGGCGACGCCAGAGCCGGTCGTGCCGCCGCCAGTTGTTAATCCGATCACAAAAACGCGTTTAATTGATCTGCCGGTACGTTCCGGTCAGCGCATTTATGCACCAAACTGTGATCTGATTGTTACAAATCATGTGAGTGCCGGTGCGGAACTTATTGCCGATGGTAACATCCATGTTTATGGCATGATGCGGGGACGCGCACTCGCGGGCGCAGGCGGCGACAGAGAAGCGCAAATATTTTGTTCACACCTCACGGCGGAACTGGTTTCCATCGCAGGGGAATACTGGCTGAGTGATAATATCCCGGCCGAATTTTATGGCAAAGCGGCCCGCCTGCGTCTGGGTGATACCGCTTTGACTATTCAACCGTTGAGTTAGTCCCTTTTTAACAAGGAATTTCTATGGCACGCATTATTGTTGTGACTTCGGGTAAAGGGGGCGTTGGCAAGACCACCTCCAGCGCGGCCATCGCTACCGGTTTGGCCCAGAAGGGAAAGAAAACTGTCGTTATCGACTTTGATATCGGTCTGCGTAACCTCGACCTGATTATGGGCTGCGAGCGTCGGGTCGTTTATGACTTCGTCAACGTGATTCAGGGCGATGCCACGCTGAATCAGGCGTTAATCAAAGATAAACGCACCGACAATCTCTATATCCTCCCCGCCTCCCAGACGCGTGATAAAGATGCGCTGACCCGCGAAGGTGTAGATAAAGTTCTCGAAGAACTGAAAAAGATGAACTTCGATTTTGTGGTCTGCGACTCCCCTGCAGGCATCGAAACCGGTGCGCTGATGGCGCTCTATTTTGCCGATGAAGCCATCATCACCACCAACCCGGAAGTCTCCTCCGTTCGTGACTCCGACCGTATCCTCGGTATCCTCGCCTCCAAATCCCGCCGCGCGGAAAATGGCGATGAGCCGATCAAAGAACACCTGCTGCTGACCCGCTACAACCCAGGTCGTGTCAACAAAGGCGACATGCTGAGCATGGAAGATGTTCTGGAAATCCTGCGTATCAATCTGGTAGGCGTAATCCCGGAAGATCAGTCCGTGCTGCGGGCATCAAACCAGGGTGAGCCGGTTATCCTGGATGACGCGTCAGACGCAGGCAAGGCCTATGCCGATACGGTTGAACGTCTGCTCGGAGAAGAACGTCCTTTCCGCTTCATTGAAGAAGAGAAGAAAGGTTTCCTCAAACGCCTGTTCGGAGGATAAATTATGGCATTACTCGACTTTTTTCTCTCGCGGAAAAAGAACACGGCCAACATTGCGAAAGAGCGCCTGCAAATCATCGTCGCGGAGCGTCGTCGCGGCGACGCTGAACCGCATTATCTGCCGCAGTTACGCAAAGATATTCTGGAAGTGATTTGTAAGTATGTACAGATCGACCCGGAAATGGTCAGCGTTCAGCTGGAACAACGGGATGGCGATATTTCGATTCTGGAGTTGAACGTGACTTTGCCAGAAACGGAAGAGTCGAAGTCCTGAGCCAAATAAACCCGACAGCCTTGCGCTATCGGGTTGGTCGACTTAGTGGCCCGGAGAGTCTGTCCGGGCTTTTTGCTGTGGCTTAGCGCGGGTATTCGCTTAACAACGCCTGCAGACGATCGGCCATCAGCTCGCTTCGCCAGCCGGAAATCAGCTCAGGTCGCCCGTTTCCGCTTTTCAACTGCCAGTGCCAGTTCAGCAGCTGATTAATCTGTCGTCTTGACGCCAGCAGCTCAGCGCTCAGCCCCTTCTCGGTACTCACTTCCTGCACCAGCGCTTTAATCTCTTTAAAGACTTTGCGGTAGCCCGGCATATCGATCAGGTTTTGCAGCGGCTCCGGCAGCGCCTCTTCAGGCAACTCCTGGGCTTTCGCCACCAGACTGATCAGCGTCTTACCGTGAAAACGAATTTCGCTGCCGGACAGGCCGAGGCTATCAAGTTCACCGAGACTCCCCGGCATATAGCGCGCCACGTTCCACAGATGCTCTTCACGAACGACAAAATTGACCGCCATATCGCGATCGCGCGCCTTACGTAAACGCCACTCCGCCAGCAGCTGCAGACAGCCCAGTTGACGGGTGCGCAGCTGCCAGGCGTTGCCGATATCACGCCACGCCTGCGCCGGGTCCTGCACTTCCTGACGGCGTTGCTGCATCAGACGGCACTCGTCCAGCGCGGCATCCAGCCAGCCAGCGGCCTCGGTTTCCGCCATCAGCTTGCTGGCGATCGGCAGAAGATACCAGACATCTGCCGCCGCATAGTCGCACTGACGCTGGGTCAGCGGACGAGCCAGCCAGTCGGTGCGCGACTCGCTCTTATCCAGCGCAATGCCGGTATACTCTTCCACCATTGACGCAAATCCCCAGGACATCGGGCGCCCGCAAAAAGCGGCCAGAATCTGGGTATCAATCAACGGCTGCGGCATCAGGTTAAAGGTGTTGAGGAACACTTCCAGATCTTCACTGCCAGCGTGCAGGTACTTGGTGACGTCTTTGTTCAGCAGCAGCTCACGCATCGGCGCCCAGTCGGTTATCTCCAGCGGGTCAATCAGCGAAACCTGTTCCCCGTCAAACAGCTGCAGCAGGCCCAGCTGCGGATAGTAGGTGCGGGTGCGGACAAATTCTGTATCCAGCGCAATCGCGGGTGCCGCGTTTGCCGCTTCACAGATGGCGCGAAGACCATCGTCGGTGGTGATCATCTGATAGTTCAAATCATGCTCTCTTAACTTGCGCCCATAAAAAACGCCGGCTTAGCCGGCGTCTGGCGACTCTCGTATACCTTAGGCTTTATTGTCTACTTTAGCGCGGGCTTCGTCACGCAGTTCTCGCCGTAAAATTTTTCCAACATTGGATTTCGGCAGTTCATCACGGAATTCAACCAGTTTCGGTACTTTGTATCCGGTCAGCTGGCGGCGGCAGAAGGTGATCAGCGCCTCTTCAGTCAGCGACGCGTCTTTCTTGACGACGAAAATCTTCACCGCTTCACCGCTGCTGCCCGACGGTACGCCAACGGCAGCTACCTCCTGAACGCCCGAATGCTGCATCACCACATCTTCGATTTCGTTCGGATAGACGTTAAACCCGGAGACCAGAATCATATCTTTTTTGCGATCGACGATGCGCAAAAAGCCTTCATCGTCCATCACCGCAATATCACCGGTATGCAGCCAGCCGTTTTTGATGATTTCAGCGGTCGCATCGGGGCGCTGCCAGTAGCCCAGCATCACCTGCGGGCCTTTCACGCACAGCTCGCCCGGTTGGCCCGGCGCGACCTCATTATCGTCATCGTCCACCAGCTTCGCTTCGGTCGACGGAACCGGCAGCCCGATACTGCCACTGTGGTAGTCAATATCGTGCGGGTTCACGCTGACCAGCGGCGCGCACTCCGTCAGGCCATAGCCCTCCAGCAGATACTGACCGGTGAGCTTAACCCACCGCTCGGCCACCACCTGCTGCACCGGCATTCCGCCGCCGGCGGAAAGATGCAGAGAAGAGAAATCAAGCTGCTGAAACTCTTTGTTGTTAAGCAAGGCGTTGAACAGCGTATTGACCCCGGTCATTGCGGTGAACGGGTATTTTGCCAGCTCTTTGACCAGCCCCGGGATATCACGCGGGTTGGTAATCAGCAGGTTCTGGCCGCCGAGCTCAATGAACAGCAGGCAGTTCATGGTCAGCGCAAAAATGTGGTACAGCGGCAGCGCCGTCACGACAAACTCTTTCCCACGATGTAGCAGCGGCCCGTAAGTCGCATTCACCTGCTCGAGGTTAGCCAGCATATTGCGGTGGGTGAGCATTGCCCCTTTCGCCACGCCGGTAGTGCCACCGGTGTACTGCAGGAAAGCCAGATCGGCACAGACAATGTCGGGTTTAACGTACTGCATGCGATAACCGGCATGCAGCGCGCTGCGGAAAGAGATCGCATCGGGGAGGTGATACTTCGGCACCAGGCGCTTGATGTACTTCACCACGAAATTCACCAGGGTGCCTTTCGCTGTCGAGAGCTGATCGCCCATCCGGGTCAGGATCACATGTTTAACCTGAGTTTTCTCGACCACTTTCTCCAGGGTATGGGCAAAGTTGGAGACGATCACAATCGCCGCCGCTCCGCTGTCATTCAGCTGATGTTCAAGCTCACGCGGCGTATACAGCGGATTGACGTTCACCACAATCATCCCCGCGCGCAGAATACCGAAGAGCGCAATGGGGTATTGCAACAGGTTAGGCATCATCAGCGCGACGCGATCGCCCTTTTGCAGCCCCAGCCCCTGCTGAAGATAAGCGGCGAACGCCCGGCTGCGCTCCTCCAGCTTACGGTAGGTCATCACCTCGCCCATGTTGATAAACGCCGGTTGGTCGGCGTAGCGCGTGGCGGCATGTTCAAATAATTCAACCAGGGATTGGTAGCGGTCAGGATTTATCTCCGCCGGAACATCGGCGGGATAGCGGTTTAGCCAAACCTTTTTCACTGCATCACCTCTGAAATAGTTATTCGTCGTCATCACAGCCCCTGATCAACAAACATTCTGTTAACATTATATTAACTCAGCGTACCAGTTTATTAATTAGGCGTTTTACAGGTTGCGAAGCGCGTCACTATTTATTTTTCTTATTAGTCCAAAAATAAAGAAACAGCGGACAAGCCGCTGTTTCTTTTAGCTTACAAAAACCACAAAATCATTCAGTTACAACATTTCTGACTTCTGCAGGGCCCGGATTGTACCAGCCCCAGCCGCCATAACCGTAAGCCCAGGGGCGCGGACCGATCATCCACGGATCGATGGGCTGCGGCGGCATCACCACCTGCTGCACCACGTTCCAGCGCTTATAGCCGGTCGCATTCATCAGCATAAATTTGTACGGTGTGCCGCCGACTTTTCCGTCAACGACGCCGGTAATCGGGCCAACGACGGTCACCAGCTGGCCGCGGAAATCAACCGGATCAAGGAAACCGTTCACATCGGCGAAAATGCGCCCGCGTGATGCTTCGTTCAGCTCAGGCCGGGCACCGCTGTCCAGCGGAACCGTGGCAATTTCCAGACGGGTTTTACCCTGTTGATTCTGGACGTTGACGACTTTACCGCCAAAACGGGCTTCCTGACCAACGTAGAGCTGTGGCGCGGCCATGACCCGGACTAAATCTTGCTGTGGCGTCGGGCTGGAGCCTTTAATCACGTCCGGCACCGACACGCATCCACTTAACGCGACGGCAACGGCGCCCGCTAATAACCAACGTACTGCTTTGTTTTGACCCGCCATGATGCGACTCCTTCTCTCAGTCTTATACCTACTGAGATTCATCCTCGGCCAGGAAGTTTCTTCCACGCCACGTCGTTACGCAAATAAACCGGTTCGGCTTTGTCTACAGCAACGGTTTTCCCGGCAGCGAGCAGGTAGCAGGCCAGCGGCAGCATATCTTCCGCCGCCGGTAGCGTCATATCACCGTCGGTTAAGACCAGCGAAGTCTCCTTCGCCAGATCGGGCCAGGCCTGCCAGCCGGTCCCTACCGTCGCCCAGCTACCGTCCAGCTGTTGCAGACGTTCGCGAACGGCATCAGGTTTCAGCACCGCTTCGCTCTCTTCGCCGTGCCAGACGCCCTGCTCATCGCGCTGATATTCAGCCCAGTACACTTCACCCATTCGGGCATCGATGGCCGCCAGAACGCGGGTGGCCCCGGTTTTACGCCATGCGCCCTGCGCCATGGTCGCCAGGGTCGATACGCCAATCATCGGCAGTTCAGCCCCCAGCGCCAGCCCCTGAGCAATGCCTATACCAATGCGCACGCCGGTAAAGCTGCCTGGCCCGCGGCCAAAGGCCAGAGCGTCCAGCTCGGTCAGTGAGACATTGCTTTCATTCAGGACATCCTGCACCAGCGGCAGAATACGTTGGGTATGTTCACGGGGACAAATTTCGAAATGAGCACAAAGGGTGCCATCATTCCACAGCGCCGCGGAGCAGGCCTCCGTGGCGGTATCGATAGCCAAAATTCGCATGAGTTGTCGCGCTCTCGCTCTAGCAGATTGACAAAATGGCGCGCAGCTTACCACATTTTGCGACAGATTACCTCGCCGGCGGCACGGCGAGGAAACGCACCGCCCGGCGGATATCGCGGGTTCGCGGCGCTGGCGGCAGGCTGGCGAGGAAGACGGCGCCATAGGGGCGCATCACCAGTCGGTTGTCGCAAATGACCAGCACCCCGCGATCGTCGATATCGCGGATCAGACGCCCGACCCCTTGTTTCAGCGTAATGACCGCATCCGGCAGCTGGACTTCGTCAAACGGATCGCCGCCGCGCAGGCGACAGTCTTCCATTCGCGCTTTCAGCAGCGGATCGTCCGGTGAGGTAAACGGCAGCTTATCGATAATCACCAGCGATAGCGTGTCGCCGCGCACATCCACCCCTTCCCAAAAGCTGCTGGTCGCCACCAGCAGAGCATTGCCGGCGCTGACAAACTGCTGCAACAGCTGCCCTTTACTGGTTTCACCCTGTAACAAAACCGGTAACGTCATGGTGGCGCGGAACTGCTCCGCCAGATCGCGCATCATCGCGTGCGAGGTGCACAGCATAAAGCAGCGACCGTCGTTAGCTTCAATCAACGGCTTGAGCATCGCGGCGAGATGTCGCGCGGCACCGGGCTGATTTGGCAGAGGAAGGTTGCGCGGCACGCAGAGCAGCGTCTGATGCGCGTAATCAAACGGGCTGGGCAGCAGCAGCGATTCCGCCTCTTCGATGCCAAGCCGCGCGGTGAAATGACGAAGATCGTCGTTAACCGACAGCGTCGCGGAGGTAAAAATCCAGCTCCCCGCTTTCTGCGCCATCACCTCTTTAAATTTTTCGGCCACGGTCAACGGCGTCAACGCCAGGGTAAAATGGCGGGAAGTGCATTCGTACCAGTAGCTGAAGCCCGGCTGGTTGATCTCTTTCAGTCGCTTGAGCCGCGCACGATAGATCGTCGCGCGTTCAAAGGCGGCATCCAGCAGCGCCGAACGCCCCAGAGACAGTTTTGCCACGTCATAGCACAGCTCCAGCGCATCATCGAGCAGCAGCAGCGCCCGCTGAATGTTGCTGTCCGCCAGCAGGTCGCGCAAATTGCCGCGATAGCCGGGCTCGCCGAGCTGCAGGCGGAAATCCTGCGCGCTCTGGGCCAGCCGGTCGGCGCACTTTTGCAGCTGCTGGGTATCTTTCAGCTCGGTGCGGTAGGCAATGGTGATATCTTTCGCCAGATCCAGCAGCTGACGACTGGAGAGCGACTGGCCAAAATACTGGCTGGCGATATCCGGAAGCTGATGAGCTTCATCGAAGATCATCACCTCCGCTTCGGGGATGAGCTCGGCGAAACCGCTCTCCTTCACCACCATATCGGCAAGGAAAAGGTGGTGGTTAACCACCACCACATCGGCATCCATCGCCTTTTTACGCGCTTTAACGACGAAGCAATCTTTGTACAGCGGGCAGTCGCTGCCGAGACAGTTGTCATTGGTACTGGTCACCAGCGGCCAGGCCTGAGAGTCTTCGGCGACGCTGACGCAGGTGCTGATATCGCCATCTATGGTTTGATTAGACCAGGATCGCAGCAAAATGACGTCGCTCAGGGTTTGCACCGGCAGATCGCCGCCGGCCAGAGTCTGCTGCTCAAGACGCTCAAGGCACAGGTAATTTGACCGCCCCTTCAGCAGCGCCAGCCTGCCGGTGAAGTTCAACGCTTTTGCCACCGTTGGCAGGTCGCGACTGTAGAGCTGATCCTGCAGCGCTTTCGAACCGGTGGAGATGATCACCTTTTTGTTGGCCCGCAGTGCCGGCGCCAGATAGGCATAGGTCTTCCCGGTCCCGGTCCCGGCTTCAACCACCAGCGGCCGCGCCTCTTTTATGGCGTGGGCCACCGCCACCGCCATCTGGCGCTGCGGTTCGCGCGGTTTAAATCCCGGAATGGCGCTGGCCAGCTGGCCGTCTGCTGCAAAATCGTCGATCACATTGCCCCCTGGTTATTTGGACAGTGATTATGTCAGGGAGGGCGTCGTTTCACCAGCCCGGGTAGTGACGTGGGCAGAACATTATGGCAGTCTTGCCGCTGTCTGATGGAATAAAACCGAAGGAAATGAAAATGACAATTACGCGTATCGATGCGGAAGCCCGCTGGTCTGATGTCGTCATCCACAACCAGACCCTTTACTACACCGGCGTACCGGCCAACCTTGACGCGGACGCCTGTGAGCAAACCGCGAACACCCTGGCGCAGATTGACGCGGTGCTGGAAAAACAGGGCAGCAACAAGTCACGTATTCTTGATGCCACCATTTTCCTGGCGGACAAAAGCGATTTTGCCGCCATGAATAAAGCCTGGGACGCCTGGGTGGTTGCCGGTCACGCCCCGGTACGCTGCACCGTTCAGGCCGCGTTAATGAAGCCTGAATACAAAGTCGAAATTAAAATTATCGCCGCGGTGTAATTACTCGTCTTCGTCTTCATCTTCAAAGCGCGCTACGATCCGGTCGCCGGTATGCGTGGCGCGCAGTTCGCTCGCCACCAGCGCAATGGCTTCACCGCTACTCATCCCGTTAGCCATCAGCTCCTGAATACGTTCTACCGCTTTTTGCTGCTGCTCGTGGCTCAGCGAAGGTAAACCTGCAAACATGACTCACTCCTGCTACATTGTGTGGCGTAATTATTTCATGCCGCCCGCCTGATTTTCCAGAGGACGGTGACGATTAGGATCGAGGAAGATGTTGTCCCCCGCTATTATTACCCTGCCATGGCACCCGGATGCTGCCGAGCGTTACTTTACTCCTTTAAGCACAACCCCGTGGGCGATGCTGCTGCATTCTGGTTTTGCTGACCATCCGCATAACCGTTTTGACATTATCGTCGCCGATCCGCTCACGACGCTGCTGACCCGCGGTGAAATAACCGCGGTGGATGACGGTCAGACGCAGAGCAGCTCAACGGCCGATCCCCTGACGCTGCTGCAGACGCAGCTGGATCGCTGCGGATTAAAGCCCCAGGCGCATCCTCATCTGCCGTTCCTCGGCGGCGCGCTGGGGTTATTCGGCTATGATTTAGGACGCCGTTTTGAATCTCTGCCCGCGCACGCCGTCGCGGATATCGCGCTGCCGGATATGGCCGTCGGTATTTATGACTGGGCGCTGATTGTCGATCACCAGCGCCGCGAAGTGTCGCTGCTCAGCTATGGCGATCCGCACGCCCGCCTGCGTTGGCTGGAGGCGCAGTCCGCCGCGCCAACGACCCCGTTTGCGCTGACGTCCGCCTGGCGCTCCAATATGAGCCGCGAACAGTACGGAGAAAAATTTCGTCAGATTCAGACCTGGCTGCACAGCGGCGACTGCTATCAGGTCAACCTGGCTCAGCGCTTTCAGGCCAGCTATCGCGGCGATGAGTGGCAGGCATTTTGCCAGTTGAACCGCGTCAATCGCGCGCCGTTCAGCGCCTTTATTCGTCTGCAGGACGGCGCCGTACTCAGCCTTTCGCCGGAACGCTTTATCCAGCTTCGCCAGGGCGAAATTCAGACCCGCCCGATTAAGGGTACGCTGCCGCGTCTGGCCGATCCGCAGCAGGACGCCCGTCAGGCGGAGAAGCTGGCCAGCTCGCCTAAAGATCGGGCGGAGAATTTGATGATTGTCGATCTGATGCGTAATGACATCGGTCGGGTTGCCGAAGCCGGTAGCGTACGGGTTCCGGAGCTGTTTGTGGTTGAGCCGTTCCCGGCGGTGCACCACCTGGTGAGCACCATTACCGCCCGGTTGCCGGCTCATCTGCATGCCAGCGACCTGCTGCGTGCGGCCTTCCCCGGCGGGTCGATTACCGGCGCGCCCAAAGTGCGGGCGATGCAGATCATCGATGAGCTCGAACCGCAGCGCCGCAATGCGTGGTGCGGCAGTATCGGCTATCTGAGCCTGTGTGGCAATATGGATACCAGTATTACTATTCGTACGCTGACGGCCTGGCACGGTCAACTGTACTGTTCCGCCGGCGGCGGCATCGTGGCGGACAGCGAAGAAGCGGCCGAATATCAGGAAACGTTTGATAAAGTTAATCGTATTTTGCAACAACTGGAGAGCTAGAACATGGCGGATGGCGCCCTTGAGCTGGACGACTTTCTTTCGCGTTTTCAATTACTGCGCCCGCAGCCCTCGCGCAATGCGCTGAATCAGCGCCAGGCTGCGGTGCTGGTGCCTATCGTTCGTCGTCCGCAGCCGGGACTGCTGTTAACCCAACGCTCGCCGCGGCTACGTAAACACGCCGGTCAGGTTGCCTTCCCCGGCGGCGCCGTGGATGCCACCGATGCCACGCTGATTGCCGCCGCGCTGCGCGAAGCGCAGGAAGAGGTCGCCATTCCCCCCGGGTCGGTCGAGATTATCGGCGTGCTGCCGCCGGTAGACAGCGTGACCGGTTTCCAGGTCACGCCGGTGGTCGGCATCATTCCGCCGAATCTCCACTATCACGCCAGTCAGGATGAGGTCGCTGCGGTGTTCGAGATGCCGCTCGCTGAAGCGCTGCGTCTGGGACGCTACCACCCGCTGGATATTCACCGCCGCGGTAACTCGCATCGCGTCTGGCTGTCGTGGTATCAGCACTATTTCGTCTGGGGAATGACCGCCGGTATTATTCGCGAACTGGCGCTGCAAATCGGGACTAAACCTTAGTTTTCTTCATCATGCCTGACGCGGCTGAAATTCCGGCCGCCTTCCTCGCTTCGGACCCGTCGCGATCCCCGTCGTCGGGGTATCTGTTTCGGGTATATACTCAAAATGAGAATGCGCTCTCACCATTAGTAAATTCACCGTTATCCATTAGTTTAATTCATGTGAATAGTTAAGCTGATGGTGCGGTTCCCTCTTACACTATGCGCAGTTATCACATCGTTACCGCCGCTGCGGTAACCCTGTCAGGAGTATTATCGTGATTAGTATATTCGACATGTTCAAGGTGGGGATTGGTCCCTCATCTTCCCATACTGTAGGCCCGATGAAGGCCGGTAAACAGTTCGTCGATGACCTGGTCGAAAAGGGATTGCTTAATGAAGTGACCCGCGTGGCAGTCGATGTCTACGGCTCACTTTCATTAACCGGCAAAGGCCACCATACGGATATCGCCATCATTATGGGACTGGCGGGTAATCAGCCCGATACGGTCGATATTGACGCGATACCGGCATTTATCCGCGACGTTGAAACCCGCGGGCGTCTGCTGCTGGCACAAGGGCAGCATGAAGTTGACTTCCCGGCGGATGACGGCATGCGCTTTCGTAGCGACAACCTGCCGCTGCACGAGAACGGCATGACGATTCATGCCTGGGCGGGCGACAAAGAGATCTACAGCAAAACGTACTACTCTATTGGCGGCGGTTTTATCGTCGACGAAGAGCACTTCGGTAAAGAAAGTGCCAACGAACTGTGCGTGCCTTACCCGTACAAATCGGCGCAGGAGATGCTGGCCTATTGCAAAGAGACCGGGCTGTCGCTCTCCGGCATGGTGATGCAAAACGAACTGGCTCTCCACAGCAAAAAAGAGATTGAAGACTATTTTGCTCACGTCTGGCAGACCATGCGCGCCTGTATCGATCGCGGGATGAATACCGAAGGCGTGCTGCCTGGCCCGCTGCGAGTTCCTCGTCGCGCCTCTGCGCTGCGTCGTCTGCTGGTAGCCAGCGATAAGCTGTCAAACGACCCGATGAACGTCGTTGACTGGGTGAATATGTTCGCCCTGGCCGTAAACGAAGAGAACGCTGCCGGCGGACGCGTGGTGACGGCCCCCACAAACGGCGCCTGCGGAATCGTACCGGCGGTACTCGCCTACTACGATCATTTTATCGAATCGGTCAGCCCGGATATTTATATTCGCTACTTTATGGCCTCCGGCGCCGTTGGCACCCTGTACAAGATGAACGCCTCTATTTCTGGCGCGGAAGTCGGCTGTCAGGGTGAAGTTGGCGTGGCCTGCTCCATGGCGGCAGCCGGTCTTGCCGAACTTCTTGGCGCCAGCCCGGAACAGGTTTGTGTCGCGGCAGAAATCGGGATGGAGCATAACCTGGGCCTCACCTGCGACCCGGTTGCCGGCCAGGTACAGGTTCCGTGCATCGAACGTAACGCGATTGCATCCGTGAAGGCGATCAACGCCGCGCGTATGGCCATGCGTCGCACCAGCGAACCGCGCGTCTCTCTCGATAAAGTTATTGAGACCATGTATGAGACCGGTAAAGACATGAACGCCAAGTATCGCGAAACCTCTCGCGGTGGTCTGGCAATCAAAGTTCAGTGTGACTAAACTCTCCCCATCAAATGCGCCCTTCCGGGCGCATTTTTCTCGGTTATTTATTTACACCCACTACACTTGCTGAATGGCGGTTGTTATTCTACTCCACACAAAGAGTCGACAGGGTGTCGCGCATGCAAAATGCACAAAAGGTCATTTCGACATACCGTCGTAAGCGGATTGTCATTTGTTTGATTGTTGCGCTCCTGACGTTGACGACCACGTTGGCGATCCGATTTATTTCGCAGCGTAGTTTAAATCAGCAGCGTGTCCAGATGACCACCAATAAAATGGTGGTGGCGATGGATAAAATTTTACGCCCGTTATCGGAACAACACCTTTCGCTGCTTCAGCTGGTGGGGAAACCCTGCGAGGATGTGCGTCTGCCGCTGCGCAAACTGGCGGCCTCGCTACAGACCGTGCGTTCGATCGTGCTGGTTAAGTCGAATATTCTCTACTGCTCCAGCATCTTTGGCGATCGCAACGTCTCTATTCATCAGCTGCAACCCGACCTGCCAGTCCAGCGGGAGCTGCTGGCTTTTTCAACCGATAACACGCTGCTGGTCGGCTCGCCCATCTTAATTCAATGGTATCCCTCGGCGTTCAATAGCGCCGACGGCGTGATGATGATCATCAATATTGAGCTGCTGGGAGAGTTAATTCTCAACGCAAAATCATCGTTGATTACCGGTATTGGACTGAGCGTCGGCCCCCGCAACTTTATCAGCGGGACCGGGGTGGTTGCTCATCCGGTGCTTCCCGGCGAGTCTGTGATATACCGTCAACATTCGACCCAGTTCCCGTTTGCCATCAACGTCAGCGGTCCCGGCGCTTCCGCTATCGCCCTCCACGAACTGCCGGGCGAACTGCCGCTGGCGCTGATCCTGAGTCTACTGATGACCGGAATAGCCTGGCTGGCTACCGCAGGCAGGATGAGTTTTTCCCGGGAAATCAGCCTCGGCATCGCCGCCCGCGAATTCAAGCTGTGGTGCCAACCGTTGAAGGATCTGCATTCGGGAAAATGTACCGGCGTCGAGATTTTACTCCGCTGGAACAATCCGCGACGGGGAAACATATCGCCGGATGTGTTCATTCCTATCGCCGAAGGCTACAACCTGATCATTCCCCTCACCCGCTATGTCATTGCGGAAACCGCACGCCAGCTTTCGCTATTCCCCCACGATAAACATTTTCACATTTCGATTAATGTCGCCGCTCGCCATTTTGCCGAGGGTGAACTGCTGCGCGATCTGCATAAACTCTGGTTCAGCGCCTACCCGGTGCAGCAGCTGGTGGTTGAACTCACCGAGCGGGACGTGCTTCAGGACGGCGATCACCACATGGCGGAACATCTGCATTTCAGAGGCGTGCACCTGGCTATCGATGACTTTGGCACCGGCAACAGCTCGCTCTCCTGGCTGGAAAAACTGCGGCCTGACGTGCTGAAAATTGATAAATCCTTTACCAGCGCTATCGGTATCGACAGCGTGAATGCGACGGTAACGGATATTATTATTGCGCTGGCGCACCGGCTGAATATTGTGACGGTGGCAGAAGGTGTGGAGACCCGGCAGCAGGACGAAGATTTGCGGCGCCACGGCGTTGATATCCTGCAGGGATTTTACTATGCCAGGCCGATGCCGGTTGAAGACTTTCCGCAGTGGCTGGCGGCCCGACGTCAGGTCGAGGCGATGGCAGATAATAAAACCGGCCGGCCTCCAGCGGAGACCGGCCGATCAGTTTGACGACACCGGAGGATTATTCTTCTTCCTGGCTGTCATGCACCGTTTTGACTACGCGCACCAGATCGACACGATAGTCGTTCGCTTCGAGGACGGTAAACTGCAGCGGCGCCCGCTCAACAATATCGCCGGTACGCGGTATATGGCCGTTCACGGCAATGACCAGTCCGGCTACCGTCGCAATATCCTCATCTTCATCGACGATGTCATCGAGCCCGACCGCCTGCTGTAAGGCATGCAGATCGGTTGATCCTTTAATCAGCCAACCGTCGCCATCCGCGACGATTTCCGGCGTCTCATCGGCATCTGGGAACTCCCCGGCGATGGCTTCAAGGACATCCAGCGGCGTCACCAGCCCCTGCACCACGCCAAACTCGTTGGTCACGATGACGAAGCTACCGCGAGCGCGACGCAGCACCCCCAGCAGATTGATAGGATCCAGCGTTTCCGGGACCACAATCGCCGGCGAAGCCGAGGCTAATGCGGCGACGTTCTCACCGGCCTCCAGCGCCACCAGCATCTCTTTGGCCCGTACGATACCAATGATTTCATCCAGTTCGCCCCGGCATACCGGGAACAGACTGTGCGGCGAAGAGAGCAGCTGACGGCGAATTTCTTCTTCGCTTTGTTCCGCATTCACCCAGCTGATTTCACCGCGCGGCGTCATGATGCTGCGCAATGAACGCTGTGCCAGGGTCAGGACGCCGTTAATCATATAGCGCTCTTCTTCCGCAAACGCCCCTTCCGGCACCGGAACCGGCGCCGGGCTCTCGCCATCGTGGCTCACGGCGTGCTGTTTGCGCCCGCCCATCATGCGCAGGATAGCGTCAGCCGTGCGTGCGCGTAACGGCAGCGTCGACTGGTGACGAATAAAGTTGCGTCGTGCCACCTGGTTGAAGAACTCAATGGTGATCGAGAAGCCGATAGCGGCGTACAGGTACCCTTTCGGAATATGGAAACCGAAGCCTTCAGCCACCAGGCTCAGGCCGATCATCAGCAGGAAGCTCAGACAGAGCACCACGACCGTCGGATGCTGGTTCACGAAGCGGGTCAGCGGCTTCGAGGCCAGCAGCATCACCATCATCGCAATGACCACCGCGGCCATCATCACCGGCAGATGGTTGACCATCCCGACGGCGGTAATGACTGCATCCAGCGAGAAGACCGCATCCAGCACGACGATTTGTAACACCACCACCCAGAAACTGGCATAACCTTTACCATGACCGGCATCGTGCTGGCGGTTCTCCAGCCGTTCATGCAGTTCCGTCGTCGCTTTAAACAGCAGGAATATCCCCCCGAGCAGCATGATGAGATCGCGCCCGGAAAAAGAGAAATCCGCAATGCTGAACAGCGGTTTGGTTAAGGTCACCATCCACGAGATGACTGACAGCAGCCCCAGACGCATAAACAGCGCCAGCGACAGACCGATCAGCCGCGCTTTGTCACGCTGTTTCGGCGGCAGTTTATCCGCGAGGATAGCGATAAAGACCAGGTTGTCGATACCGAGGACGATTTCAAGGACGACCAGCGTCAATAAACCGACCCAGATAGAGGGATCCATTAAGAATTCCATGAGTTGCTCCAGTTCACGACAGACGGAGTCATCGCGATGTCACGCACGGCAGAGACAATCGTTGCTGGTAAAAAAGCGTAGCAGGTAGCGGTGGCAGAAAAATGCCAGAAGGTGAAAAGACGTCGATGAGGGTCCATACAGCGGGCTATGCCCTATACTCCTGAGTAATTAAACGGAAGCTAAACATAGCAAAAAATGGAGGAAGATTGGAAAAAATTTTACCAGTCTTTGCAATAGGTAAGCCTATTTTTTGCGCTGCGAAATTATTAATCGCAGATGCGTGATTAACGGATCTTCATCACATTAATTATTTTTTCACTATCTAAAATAATTCGCGGTAGTAATTATTTTAGATCTTACACCCTCACTGAATCGATTTTGTTCGCAAGAGTGATTCAGGATGTATCACCACAGATGATGCATTCACGATAATAAAGGAGGTAGCAAGTGACGATTGCTATTGTAATAGGCACACATGGTTGGGCTGCAGAACAACTGCTGAAAACCGCAGAAATGCTGTTGGGCGAGCAGGAAAACGTTGGCTGGATCGATTTCGTTCCCGGTGAAAATGCCGAAACGCTAATTGAGAAATACAACGCACAGCTGGCAAAGCTGGACACAACTAAGGGCGTGTTATTTCTCGTCGATACGTGGGGAGGTAGTCCATTTAATGCCGCCAGCCGCATTGTCGTCGATAAAGAACATTACGAAGTGATTGCTGGCGTCAACATTCCGATGCTGGTCGAAACGCTGATGGCGCGCGACGACGATCCGTCGTTCGACGAGCTGGTGGCTCTGGCGGTAGAAACCGGTCGCGAAGGCGTGAAGGCGCTGAAAGCGAAAGCGGTGGAAAAAGTCGCTCCGGCGCCGGTTAAGGCAGCAGCCAAAGCGGCAGCCCCGGCAAAACCAATGGGTCCGAACGACTACATGGTCATCGGCCTGGCGCGTATTGATGACCGTCTCATTCATGGTCAGGTGGCCACCCGCTGGACCAAAGAAACCAACGTTACCCGTATTATTGTCGTGAGTGATGAAGTGGCGGCGGATACCGTGCGCAAAACGTTACTGACTCAGGTTGCTCCTCCGGGCGTGACGGCCCACGTTGTCGACGTTGCGAAGATGATTCGCGTCTACAACAACCCGAAATACGCAGGCGATCGCGTCATGCTGCTGTTTACCAACCCTACCGACGTCGAACGTGTCGTTGAAGGCGGCGTGAAAATCACCACCGTCAATATTGGTGGTATGGCTTTCCGTCAGGGTAAAACGCAGGTGAACAACGCCGTTTCGGTCGATGAAAAAGATATTGAAGCATTTAAAAAGCTAAATGCCCGCGGTATCGAGCTGGAAGTCCGCAAAGTTTCCACCGACCAGAAACTGAAAATGATGGACCTGATTGGCAAGGTAACGAAATAACCTTGCGGGTCGCGCCCCAGTTTTCAACTTAAGACTTAATCAACAGGAGAAGTACAATGGAGATTACCCTTCTTCAGATTGTGCTGGTGTTCATCGTCGCGTGTATTGCGGGTATGGAGTCGGTACTTGATGAATTTCAGTTCCACCGTCCTCTGGTCGCGTGTACGTTGATCGGTGCCGTTCTCGGCGATATGAAAACCGGTATCATCATCGGTGGTACCCTGGAAATGATCGCCCTGGGCTGGATGAACATCGGTGCGGCGGTTGCGCCGGATGCCGCGCTGGCATCCATCATTTCTACCGTTCTGGTTATTGCCGGTCATCAGGGTATCGGCGCCGGTATCGCACTGGCTATCCCGCTGGCAGCAGCAGGCCAGGTTCTGACCATCATCGTGCGTACCATTACCGTAGCCTTCCAGCACGCGGCGGATAAAGCGGCGGAAAATGGCAACCTGACGGCGATTTCGTGGCTCCACGTCTCTTCGTTGTTCCTGCAGGCTATGCGTATCGCTATCCCGGCGGTCATCGTGGCTATCTCCGTCGGAACCAGCGAAGTTCAGGGCATGCTGAATGCGATTCCTGAAGTGGTCACCAGCGGTCTGAACATCGCCGGCGGCATGATCGTGGTCGTTGGTTACGCGATGGTCATCAACATGATGCGCGCAGGCTACCTGATGCCGTTCTTCTACCTTGGCTTCGTCACCGCTGCGTTCACTAACTTCAACCTGGTTGCGCTGGGGGTGATTGGCGCGGTAATGGCTATCCTCTACATCCAGCTGAGCCCGAAATACAACCGCGTAGCGGGTGCGCCAGCGCAGGCTGCTGGTAATAACGATCTCGATAACGAACTGGACTAACAGGTGAGCGAAATGGTTGATATGACTAAAAATACCACCGAGAAAAAACTCACTCCGAGTGACATTCGTGGCGTGTTCATTCGTTCTAACCTGTTCCAGGGGTCATGGAACTTCGAACGTATGCAGGCGCTGGGCTTCTGCTTCTCTATGGTACCGGCTATTCGTCGCCTGTATCCGGAGAACAACGATGCGCGTAAGCAGGCAATTAAGCGTCACCTGGAGTTCTTTAACACTCACCCGTACGTCGCAGCGCCCGTTCTGGGCGTAACGCTGGCGATGGAAGAGCAGCGTGCAAACGGTGCCGAGATCGATGATGGTGCCATCAACGGTATCAAAGTCGGTCTGATGGGGCCGCTGGCTGGCGTCGGCGACCCGATCTTCTGGGGTACCGTGCGTCCGGTATTTGCGGCATTGGGCGCCGGTATCGCGATGAGCGGCAGCCTGTTAGGCCCGCTGTTGTTCTTTATTCTGTTCAACGCCGTCCGTCTGCTGACCCGTTACTACGGCGTGGCATACGGTTACAGCAAAGGTGTCGATATCGTTAAGGATATGGGCGGCGGCTTCCTGCAGAAACTGACCGAGGGGGCGTCAATTCTCGGCCTGTTTGTCATGGGGGCGTTGGTTAACAAGTGGACGCATGTGAACATTCCGCTGGTGGTGTCAAAAATCACCGGTTCAGATGGTCAGGTTCACGTAACGACCGTACAGACTATCCTTGACCAGCTGATGCCGGGCCTGGTGCCTCTGCTGCTGACTTTCGCCTGTATGTGGCTGCTGCGTAAGAAAGTTAACGCCCTGTGGATTATCGTCGGCTTCTTCGTCATCGGTATCGTCGGCTACGCTATCGGCCTGCTGGGCCTGTAATAATCCTGTTGTCCGCCGGGGGCTTGCCCCCGGCTTTTTTTTCACTGGAGGATAGATGACAATCACGGATCTGGTGCTGATTCTGTTTATTGTTGTTCTGCTGGCGTTTGCCATTTATGACCAGTTTATTATGCCCCGTCGCAACGGCCCGTTACTCCTGGCCATCCCCCTGCTCCGCCGCAGTCGCGTTGACGGGATCATCTTCGTCGGCCTGATCGCCATTCTGATTTATAACAATATCATCAGTCACGGTGCGCTAATCACCACATGGTTATTATCTGCGCTGGCGTTAATGGGGTTGTTTCTGTTCTGGATCCGGACGCCGAAAATCATCTTCAAACCAACTGGTTTTTTCTTCGCCAATATCTGGATTGAATATAAGCGAATTAAAGCGATGAATTTATCGGAAGATGGCGTACTGGTGATGCAATTAGAACAGCGGCGCCTGCTTATTCGTGTACGAAACATCGACGATCTGGAAAAGATATACAAACTTCTCGTTTCAACTCAGTAAGTTACTAATATAGCCAACGCTATATTTCAGCGATTTCTGGCAGATGGATATATAGCCATGGCTATATTCCGTCTGCGCACTTTACTTATATTTATTAACGAATTATTTACCCATAAATTCAAATGAAAATCGTTATCATTTGGTTATCGAAATAAATAAATCCTGTTATTGTTTTATATTCTAAAAATATGTTAAGGTTGCGCCCGTCGTTGGGGAGTAGCCGGTTTCCTGCCTGCCAGGAAATGTGCGTGTCAACATACTCGTTGCAAAACGTGGCACGTACGGGTTGAAGAAGGTGTTCAATCAGGCGAGACCATAGACACATCACCGCTGTACGCATACCTGAATCGCGGGCTGCGTATATCTACTGGGGGCTGTGATGTGTCATATGGATTTTCCCCGGTCAGGACGCAATCATGAACATCTCCGCTACGATTCTTCTTGCCTTTGGCATGTCCATGGACGCCTTCGCGGCCTCTATCGGTAAAGGCGCCACCTTACACAAACCTAAGTTCTCCGAAGCGCTGCGCACCGGGTTAATTTTCGGCGCCATCGAAACGCTCACCCCGCTTGTCGGCTGGGGGATGGGGATGCTCGCCAGCCAGTTCGTGCTGGAGTGGAATCACTGGATCGCGTTCGTGCTGCTGGTCTTTCTCGGCGGACGTATGGTCATCGAAGGTTTTCGTACAACCGAAGATGAGGCGTGTGAAGCGCCTCGTCGCCATGGTTTCTGGCTGCTGGTCACCACCGCTTTCGCCACCAGTCTCGATGCGATGGCCGTCGGCGTCGGCCTGGCATTCCTGCAGGTAAATATTATCGCCACCGCGCTGGCTATCGGCTGCGCAACGCTGGTGATGTCGACGCTGGGGATAATGGTCGGACGGTTTATCGGCCCGCTGCTGGGCAAACGAGCCGAAATTCTTGGTGGTATTGTCCTGATGGGTATCGGCGCCCAGATTCTCTGGAGCCATTTCGCCGGTTAGTTCTCAGGCCTCACGCTGCCAGCAGTGAATCATAAAATCGGTCTGGCAGCGGAAAGTCGCCTGCGCGCGCAGCGTTTCACGCACCGCTGGCTTCGCCCGCCACGCGAATGGCGTCATCTGCAGCAGCGCTTCAGCCTCGGCCCCGGTCAGCTGCATCGGATAGGCCAGCTGCTGCTGCTGGCTTAATGTAAAACCGGCCATCTGTTCATGATTTTGCTCATGCAGACGCACCTCATCGTAAATCAACCCTTTCAGCTCCAGCAAATGACGCGGCCCCGGCGTGGCGGTAATGACCCAGCCGCCGGGTCTGACCACCCGCGCCAGCTCCTGCGCATTACAAGGGGCATAAATTCGCACCACCGCATCCAGGCTGGCGTCGTCGAACGGCAGACGCTGGCTCGATGCGACGCAAAAGTTAACCTGCGGATAGCGTCTGGCCGCCGCGCGAATGGCCGACTTTGAGACGTCCAGCCCCCAACAATGAGCGGCGATGGCGGCAAACGCATGGGTGTAATACCCTTCCCCGCAGCCGATATCAAGCAGGCGCTCAGGGGCAGCGACGGACAGAAAGTCGCTAATGGCATCACGCAGAGGTTGATAGTGGCCCGCGTCGAGAAACGCCCGCCGCGCCTGCATCATCTCCGCGCTATCGCCCGGATCGCGAGACCGCTTAAACTGCACCGGCAGTAAATTGACATACCCCTCTTTCGCCAGATCGAACTGGTGCCGCTGCGGGCAGATATAGCTATTATCGCGGCGGGAAAGCGGCGCGTGGCAAAGTGGGCAACTGTATGACATGACAACTCCGGTGTCGCTGAAAGGGCGAAAGTGTAGCGCTATTCGCCCTTTCAGACCACTGTTACAACGCCGGCGGAACGGCATCCCTGCTATGCATCACAATCAGATTTTCCGAACCTTGTGGCATACCGTCCGGCATCACATTTTCCAGCCGCAGCACATCTCCCATGATCTGGCTAAAGACCGGTGCAGAAACCGCCCCACCATAATAGGCACCATTGCTGGGATCGTTAATCACCACCACCAGCGCAAACTGCGGACGACTGGCGGGCGCCACGCCTGCGGTATACGCCACATATTTATCGATATATTTACCGTCAGGACCGATTTTTTTCGCGGTCCCGGTTTTCACCGCAATGCGATAATCGCGCACCGCCGCTTTGGTTCCGCCGCCGCCCGGCAACGCCACGCTCTCCATCATATGCTCCACTTCATGCACTATCGGTTCTGGCATAACCCGCGTGCCGATAACCGGCGGGTCGATACGGGTAATCGAGAGCGGTCGTTCGATACCGAAGCCGCCGATAGTGGCATAAACGTGCGCCAGCTGCAGCGGAGTCACCATCAGACCATATCCGAAGGCAAAGGTCGCGCGGTCCAGCTGACCCCAATAGCGCCGTTGCGGCATCAGTCCGGCGCTTTCACCGGTCAGCCCCAGCCCGGTCGGGTCGCCAAAACCGAACGCTTTATAGGTATCGATCAGGTGTTGAACCGGCATGGCCAGCGACAGATGCGAAACGCCGGTATCGCTGGATTTTTGCAAAATGCCGGTCAATGACAGTTCGGGATAATAGCCAACGTCACGAATGCGGTGACCATCAAGCACAAAGGGATGGGTATCCACTACGCTGTCCGGCTGCACAATCCCCTGCTGTAACGCCGTCATCACTACCAGCGGTTTTACCGTCGAGCCTGGCTCAAAGGTGTCACTGATGGCGCGGTTGCGAAAATCATCGAGCCTGGCGTTGTCACGATTATTGGGATTGAAGTCCGGATAGCTGGCCATCGCCAGTATCTCGCCGGTATCAATCTTAATCAGTACCGCCGCCCCTGATTCCGCCTTATTCCAGTTCACGGCGTTATCCAGCGCATCTTCAGTCACCGTCTGCAGACGTTCGTCGATACTCAGCTGAATATTATGCGCAGGCACCGCCGGCATCTCGGTGATATTTTCAATCACGTGGCCATGACGATCTTTACGCACCAGCCGGCGCCCCGGCTTTCCGGTAAGCTGGGCATTAAAGCTTTTCTCAATCCCCTCAATGCCCTGGTTATCGATATTAGTAAACCCCAACAGGTTAGCCGCCACGTGCCCCGCGGGATAGAAGCGGCGCGACTCATCGCGCAGGTTGATCCCTGGCAGGTGCAGTTTGTCGATCCATTCGGCCTGCTCCGGGTTAACCTGACGGGCCAGATAGATGAACCGCATATGCGGATGGCTCTCAACGCGTTTGGCCAGTTCGCTCAGATTGAGGTGCAGCGCCTCCGCCATCGCCTGCCAGCGCGGGCCATAGCCGACGCCGCCCTTTTGCATAATGGTTTGCGGGTCGGCCCAGATAGCGCTCACCGGCACGCTGACCGCCAGCGGGCGGTTCTCGCGGTCGCTGATGGTTCCACGCTGTACATCGATGGGTTCTTCGCGCAACGAACGCATATCTTCTTGTTTCACCAGGTTATCTGGAGAAACGATTTGCAGCCAGGCTACCCGCCCCAACAGTATTCCGAGACACCCGAGAATTGCCACGCACAACAGCCCAAAACGAAGAGGGGTGAAATGAGCAACTGACTTATTTTTGTACTTTAGCACCGTAGCTCCAGCATTATATTGCAACCCTCTGATTTAACAGAAAATCGGCACAACAGGATGCGAAACTATGCGAATAAGGATGTTGTTTTGCAACAAAGCGCGACGGAGGGGGAAAAATGGAAATGTTTTGCAATAAAGACTAAAAAGCCCCGCAGAGGCGAGGCTTTTCTTACAAGATGAGTGGTCTTAAATCAGATAGCAGTAACGTTAACTGCTGCCGGACCTTTCTGGCCGTCCTGAATTTCGAACTCAACGTTCTGGCCTTCAGCCAGAGTTTTGAAGCCATTACCCTGGATAGCGGAGAAGTGTACGAACACATCTTTGCTGCCATCAGCCGGAGTAATGAAACCAAAACCTTTAGACTCGTTGAACCACTTAACTTGACCTTTAATCTTTGCCATTTGCAAAATTCCTTAGACTGTTTTCTTCGCCCACAGGCGCTTACATAGATAAAACTGACACATTACTGCATGAGGCACTAATATAAGGTTCGGCAGAGAAGCGGTATTCAACGACAACGTGTTTACTCAGGACTTCTTTACTGAAAATGCCACACATAAACAGAACTGTACCTCGTTTAACCCGAAAGGTGTTATCACATACAACGTAAATAATGGCAAGCCATTTTTAAACGTGTCTCGATCCTTCGCACAAATTATAAGGTAATCATTTGATCGCCTGCACATTTATGCGTCTTTGCCGCCCAGGGTTGCCCTCGCTGCTACCGCAGGATTCGCAATATAGCCAACCCCATGATTGCAACTTTTTTACCATAGCTCAACAACTTCGGTTCGTCCAGGTACCTGGCTATTCAAACACCACATTTTCAGCAAGCACCGTCAGGAGCGGTGCATAATGATGCGTATAAAAGGTCATATCTATAGTTGAAATTTCGCTTAAATTCTGCGGAGGTAAAGATATAAAATCGTCACCCGCTCACGTTATAAATATTATTTATAATACAATTTAAACATGAAGCATTAATGACGATATTTTTTCATCAGACAATTAAAACAGATTGTTATTATTTAATTTGATTAACTAAAAAATCAATGGCGTCAATAGCCAGAATTGGGAGCGGGAACACACTCAGGGCGCGAGGAAGTGTAACAAAACGATCGGGAAGGATAAGAAAAAGTTATAGCCTCTCCGTGATCCAGGTGCACACCGACGCGGTGCACACCTGTCAGTCAGTTACCGTTCGGCGACGAGACGGATAAAGTCGTCATCGTCTTTCTCTCCCGCCGAAGTCTTAGTAACCTCTTCTTTCTCAGGCTCATTGGCTTCACAGAGACGGCGCAGCAGCGCATTTTGCCGCTTTTGCTGGTCCAGTAACGCCTGCAGCAGTTCAATCTGCTGATTGGTGCGCGAACTTGCGCGATTAACAAAAAACCATAACAACAAACCGACAAGCAGCAGCACAACGGACAGTGCCAGCGATGCCAGATTTAAGATCCCAGGATTCAGTAACTCACTCATTTCACCACCTCAAAGAGAAGGCGTCCATTCTACCACTCGCGCAGCAGAAGGAAATCGGTCGTCATAAAAATGTCTTACCAGGGGATAAACTTGTTGATTGTGCAGATGCCGCTGAAAAACTGTACATCTTGATCGCACATTACGTTAAGCATCTGAGTCCACAGCAACAAACAGCCCGCTATGATGACTATCAGCAAAACCCAGCGTACTTTTTTCACTCCATTCTCCGCATCAGTATCAGATGTTTCCAGGATAACATGAGCATCTTAAACCGTGGCTAACTGTAATACGAAAGACAAGTTTAGGAATCATAGACTTGTTTCAATACGTGTAGCTGTCAAAATAGGCGCAGGGATAATGTAAACCATGAGGCAACAATGCGATTAATCATTCGTTCCATTGTAGTACTGGCTATCGTATGGATTGGGATATTATTGAGCGGCTATGGCATTCTTATTGGCAGCAATGAGAATGCTGCGGGACTGGGGCTTCAGTGTAAATATCTGACCGCTCGCGGCACCAGTACCGCACAATACGTTCATTCTGATAGCGGTATTATCGGTGTTACCGACTGCCCGATTTTACGCAAAAGCGAAACCGTTATCGACAAAGGTTAATGCGTAAAAGCGACAGCGGGAAACGTATTCCCGCTGTCGCTTAACTGACCAGGCTGCCCTTCGGATCAGAATGGATAGTCGTTATAGCCCATCTGTTCAGAAATCTTACGCGCCGCCGTGTGCAGCATCTCCACGTATTCACTCAGACGCTCTTCCGAGAAACGCAGAGTCGGGAAAGAGATACTCAGACCTGCAATCACCACGCCAAAGCGGTCGAAAACCGGTACGCCGATGCAGCGCAGTCCCTCTTCCTGTTCTTCATTATCTTCACCGTAGCCCTGCTGACGAACCTGATCCAGGACGCCAAGCAGCGCTTCCGTACTGGTAATGGTCCGCTCGGTGCTACGTTTGTATTCGACGCCTTCAAGAATTTGCTCAACTTCAGCGCGATCGCGCCACGCCAGCAGCACTTTACCGATAGCGGTACTGTACAACGGGTTGCGGCGACCGATTCGTGAGTACATCCGCAGGTTGTACATCGAGTCGATTTTGTGGATATAGACGATGCTGTCTTCATCCAGCGCCCCCAGGTGGATCGTCTCTTTCGTCAGCCGCGAAAGTTCACGCATCTGGATATCGGCACTGCGGACCAGATCGACATTCTGTAGCGCACGCGCGCCCAGTTCGAACAGCTTGAGCGTCAGGGAGTATTTCTCGGATTCACCTTCCTGCGCCACATAGCCCAGCGATTTCATGGTTTGCAAAAAGCGATAAACGGTGCTTTTTGACATCATGACGCGCTGGGACAGTTCGGTTATGCCAATTTCACGCTCTTCACCAAGCGCCTGCAGAATGCCAAAAACTTTCAATACCGAAGAGACAGAATCTGGCTGCTTATCCAAATCTGCAACTGCCATTTATCACCTCATCGTAACTGTTTTATAAAAATCAGAACCGGTTTTTATTATAAATTCGCATCGCGCCCCCCGCAATCGTTCTTCTGCTCATTCGTTACAAATCTGCGACATACAGCCGAATAATCAATGCTAAAATCATTACTCAGAGAATAATTACCCTAAAGACATACATTCAACATGGATAAAAACATTTCCGATGGCCTGCCTTTGCCGCAGCGCTACGGCGCAATTCTGACCATCGTTTTAGGGTTAGCCATGGCGGTACTCGACGGCGCAATCGCTAACGTGGCCCTGCCGACTATTGCCACCGATTTAAACGCCTCGCCGGCGGCGTCAATCTGGATTGTCAACGCCTACCAGATAGCTATCGTGATTGCCCTTCTGCCGCTCTCTTTTCTCGGCGATATGTTTGGCTATCGGCGTATCTATAAAATCGGCCTTGCGCTGTTTACTCTGACCTCGCTCGCCTGCGCACTTTCCCATAGTCTGGAGATGCTGACCCTTGCCCGCGTCGCGCAGGGCCTTGGCGGCGCCGCCCTGATGAGCGTCAATACGGCGCTGATCCGGCTTATTTTCCCGCAGCGTTTTCTCGGACGCGGGATGGGGATTAACTCCTTCGTGGTGGCGGTTTCATCGGCCGCTGGCCCCACTATTGCGGCAGCGATTCTCTCGGTGGCCTCCTGGCAATGGCTGTTTTTTATTAATATTCCGCTCGGGATTGTTTCGCTTATCCTCGCCATGCGTTACCTGCCGGCGAACGTTGGCCGGAGCAAAATCACCCGTTTCGATCTTCCCAGCGCCATAATGAATGCGCTGACGTTTGGCCTGTTGATCACCGCTCTCGGCGGTTTTGCCCAGGGTCAGTCGGGACGACTCGTGCTTGCAGAAGTGGCCGCGATGCTGGTTATCGGTTTCTTCTTTGTGCGCCGCCAGCTGCAGATGCCGGTACCGCTGTTGCCGATTGACCTGCTGCGCATCCCGCTGTTTTCCCTGTCTATCTGTACCTCTGTTTGCTCGTTCTGCGCGCAAATGCTGGCGCTGGTTTCCCTGCCCTTCTTCCTGCAGTCGGTGATGGGCCGTAGCGAAGTCGAAACCGGCTTACTGCTGACGCCGTGGCCTCTGGCTACCATGGTGATGGCGCCGCTGGCGGGTTATATGATTGAGAAAGTGCACGCGGGATTACTGGGGGCAATCGGTCTGCTGGTGATGGCCTGCGGCCTGTTTGGCCTCGCGCTGTTGCCCTCCTCGCCTTCCGATCTGGATATTATCTGGCGCATGGCGCTGTGCGGCGCCGGTTTTGGCCTGTTCCAGTCGCCGAACAACCATACCATTGTCTCTTCCGCACCGGCCCAGCGCAGCGGCGGCGCCAGCGGAATGCTGGGGACCGCGCGACTGCTCGGTCAAAGTACCGGTGCGGCGCTGGTTGCCCTGCTACTTAACCTGCAGGGCAACGGCGGCACCCACAGCGCACTGCTGCTGGCCGGTGGGCTGGCGGTGATTGCCGCAACCGTCAGCGGGCTTCGCGTAACCCAGCCCCGTCCGGGACAATAGCCGCTCTCCTCAGGCTTCAGCCCAAAAAAAATCCGCAGCCCGGGGGCCGCGGATTTTTTAGCTATTCTGCAACAACGTTACTTCAGGTATTCGCCACTGCGCAGCGCTTCAATACGCTTATCCAGCGGCGGGTGAGTCATGAACAGTTCGCTCATTGACTTCGCCTTACCGTTAATGCAGAACGCCATCATGCTGCTGGCTTCCTGCGGTTCATAGCTGGTTTTCAGGCGCTGCAGCGCGGCAATCATTTTCTCACGCCCAACCAGTCTGGCAGACCCGGCATCGGCGTGGAATTCACGATAGCGCGAGAACCACATGGTAATAATGCTGGCCAGAATACCGAACACCAGTTCCAGCACGGTCGCTACGGCAAAGTAAATCAGCGGGTTACCGTTGCTGCTTTCACTGTCATCCCGGTTTCCGCCCAGGAAGCCGGCGGCAATCTGCGCGATAACACGCGAGATAAAGATAACGAAGGTGTTCACCACCCCCTGAATCAGCGTCATAGTGACCATGTCACCGTTGGCGATGTGGCTGATTTCGTGGGCGATGACCGCTTCGGCTTCGTCACGACTCATGTTTTGCAGCAGCCCGGTGCTCACGGCGACCAGAGAAGCATCGCGGCGGGCGCCGGTGGCAAACGCGTTGATATCCGGCGCATGGTAGATGGCGACCTGCGGCATGCCAATACCCGCCTGCTGCGCCTGCTGTGCGACGGTGTTCATCAGCCAGCGTTCTGTTTCATTGCGCGGCTGCTCAATCACTTCCCCACCCACGGATTTCAGTGCCATCCATTTCGACATCATCAGCGAAACGATCGATCCACCAAAACCAAAAAGCAGCGCCATGATCAGTAACCCGGTCATGCTGCTTGACTGAATTCCCGTCAGGCTTAACACCAGCCCGAATACCACCATCACCGCCAGGTTGGTCAACAGGAAAAGCGCGATTCGCATCATAATTTTCTTTTAACCTCGATTTAACAAAACGCACTATGCGATTACCCATATCGTATGGGTAGAACGCCAATTTTCAACGATCAGGCCCCGCTAAGTCACGAGAAAAACACAACTTTACATTTTGTCACAGCGAACTGACATCTGCGTAAGTTGTTGACATTTTGTATGTCTAAGAGAGGACGGTCGGGAAGATGACGGAAAGAAAAACGGGCACAATCATTGTGCCCGTTGGGTGCTTATTTGCTGACCGGCGGTTCTACCGCGGGCATCTCTTTCTCAAGATGCGCAAGGTCTACCGCAATGTGGACCGTCTCATCAAGATACGGATCCGGCTCCTGGTAGTCCTTCGGCAGATCGTCCAGTTTCTTCAGCGGCGGTTTACCTTCGCGCTTCAGACGATCGTTAATCCGTGCCAGGCGCGTCGCATCGTCTTCTTCGTTCTCTTTTTCACGCTGAGCGTAGTTGAGAGAAACGATATAACGCTTATCTTTCATTGCGTTATAGCGAGCGATGTCCTTCATGATGTACTGGAACTCGGGATCTTTGGCGATGCGCTCATTATGCAGCTTCAGCAGCTGCGGATCGAACGGTTTCAAATCACCGGATTTCACGTAGGTCGCCGCATTGACGCTATCCCACGGCAGCGCGTTATCTTCATACTGCTCACCGGTTTCACGATCTTCGCTACCGGTCGGCATCATGATATCCGGCGTGACACCTTTACGTTGGGTACTGCCGCCGTTAATGCGGTAGAACTTCTGAATGGTGTACTGTACAGAGCCCAGCGCCGGCCAGTCAGGGCGCAGCATCTGATCGTAAATCCGGTTCAGCGAGCGATACTGCTGAACGGTGCCTTTACCAAAGGTCGGCTCGCCAACAATTAAGCCGCGACCGTAATCCTGCATGGCGGCAGCGAAGATTTCAGAGGCCGAAGCACTGAAACGATCGACCAACACCACCAGCGGGCCTTTATAGTACACCACGCCATCGGTATCGCTGTCTTCACGCACTTTGCCGTTGTTGTCACGGACCTGAACCACCGGGCCAGACGGGATAAACAGACCGGAGAGTGAAACTGCTTCGGTCAGCGCCCCGCCGCCATTGCTGCGCAGGTCGATAACAATGCTGCTGACGTTCTGTTTCTCCAGCTTCTGCAGCTGCACCTTGACGTCGTCCGTCAGGCCAACGTAGAAGCCCGGGATATCCAGCACGCCGACTTTCTCTTTGCCGACGGTTTTCACCGACATCTTCACCGCGCGGTCTTCGAGACGAATACGCTCTCGGGTTAGCGTGACGATGCGGGTTTTCGCGCCCTTACCAGCAGGCAGAACTTCGAGGCGCACTTTGCTGCCCTTCGGCCCTTTAATCAGCGCAACAACGTCATCCAGACGCCAGCCGATAACGTCAACCATGCCTTTACCGGACTGGCCGACGCCGACGATACGATCGCCGACGGCGATCGATTTGCTCTTCGCCGCCGGACCACCGGCTACCAGCGAATTGATGACCGTATAGTCGTCATCCATCTGCAGTACCGCGCCGATGCCCTCTAACGACAGGCTCATTTCGGTATTGAACTGTTCGGTATTGCGCGGGGACAGATAGTTGGTGTGCGGGTCAATCTCGCGAGCAAAAGCGGTCATCACCATCGAGAACACATCTTCGCTGTTGGACTGCGCCAGGCGACGAATGGCGAATTTGTAGCGACGCGTTAAGGTATCGCGAATTTCTTTGTCATCTTTGCCAGTAAGCTTGAGGCTCAGCTGGTCAAACTTAACCTTGGCATCCCACAGCGCGTTGAGCTCGGCTTCGTCTTTCGGCCAGGGGGCTTTGCTGCGGTCAAGGTTGAAGTTGTCGTTGCCGGTAAAGTCCATCGGACGTTCCAGCACCTTCAATGCATACTGATAGCGCTCAAAACGACGCTTCTGTGCCAGGTTATACAGGTCGTAAAAAACGTCCAGCTTTCCGGTACGCAGCTCATCGCCGATTTGATTCTTCTTCGCCGAGAACTGAGCGATATCGCTGGCCAACAGCACATTGTGGCTGTAGTCCAGCAGATTCAGATAGCGGTCGAAAATTTTTGCCGAGAAGGCGTTGTCGAGATCAAATTGCCGGTAGTGAGAACGGGTAAAGCGCGAGGTAACGCGCTCACTCACCGTCGCGTGCTGCGGCTCTTCTTTCAGCACGGGAATTTGATCGACTCGAGTAATATCGTCCACGGCGAACGCATGGCCTGCTATTGCTAGCAGGCCCGCAAGCGCGGTGAGCTTAAAGAATGTGTTCATGCCTGGCCCGGCCTCCGTTTCAGAACACCAGGTGTTCTGCGCGTACAATCATTGACATACCAGAAGTCAGCTGTACACGAACGCCATCTTTGGTGATTTCCAGAACGGTGGCGTCCATTGCGTTGTTGCCTGCTTTCACCTTCAGAGCCTGGCCAACGCTTAACGCGGTCAGATCTGATACAGGGGTATGACGCTCTTCACGCGGTGCTTTTGCAACGGCTGGACGCGGCTTACGCTGTTCGGTGCCTTCTTTGCGACGAACCTGAGGACGTGGCTTACGCTCACGACGAGCACCGTCTTCCTGCTGACCCGCAGCGGCGGCGGCTTCGCGCTTTTTAGCCTGCTGGCTTGCGCGCTGCGCCTGAACGCGAGCTTTTGCTTCTTCGAGCTGCTGACGAGCGTGAGCAACATGCTGCTCTTCCAGTTCGCCGCACGGGTTGCCGTCAAGGTCAACGCGAACTGCGCCTGGCTTAACGCCGTACAGATAGCGCCAGCTCGAAGTATAAAGACGTAAAGCGGCACGAAGTTGGGTTTTGCTGAGATTCATCTCCCCCCCAACACGCTCCACGAGATCCTGAAAAATACCGACTTTCAGGGGGCGAGCTTCACCTTCAGCGCTGAAGCACTGAGGGAAACGTTCGGCCAGAAACGCGATAACTTCTTTACTGCTATTCAACTTAGGTTGATTTTCCATGAAATTTCCTGATTACAACGGACGTAGCCAACAAGCCGCAGGCATGAACAGGCGTCATTATAATGACGCCATCGCTAAATGCTACGTTATCCGTTGATTATCCTGCGACGTGGGCGAATATTTTTTGATAGTCAGTCGCAGAAATGAGTTTTTCCAGATGCGCGACCAGTTCAGCCAGCCCCTGCTCATCCTCAGCGGTGAAGCGGGAGAAGGCGGTGCTGTCGATATCCAGAACGCCAATAATCTGATTGTTCACCTGCAGCGGAAAGACGATTTCCGAATTGCTGGCGGCATCACACGCGATATGTCCATCGAAGGCATGAACATCTTCCACCCGCTGAACGCGATTTTGCGCAACGGCCGCACCGCATACGCCTCGCCCAACCGGAATCCGTACGCAGGCCAGTTTGCCCTGGAATGGTCCTAAAACCAGCGTGTCCCCTTCAAGCAGATAGAAACCTGCCCAGTTAACCTCGGTCAGGCGCTCAAACAGCAGCGCGCTGGTATTAGAGATCATCGCCAAAAAACTGGTTTCACCTGCCATTAAAGCCTGAAAATCACGGTTCAAATCCGCGTAAAATTCTGTTTTGTTCATTATCTGGTCACTTAGTTGTCTTACTGCGAAACACGCATTGCCTAATAAAATAAGCATTAAATGCGTTCAGGCTCAAGATGAATTCAATCCTGGGTTAAGATAGTGAGATACATTCATTCCTGTACGTAATAAATGCCACTAAAAACACAACCGATAACACCGGCAAAAAAGATGGTCGTGCATGCGGTCAGCCGTCCGCTCCCTCAGGCACATTATCACCGCTGCCCGCAGTGTGACGTTCTTTTTCGTTTGCCGGTGCTTAAGCGTTATCAAAGTGCCTGGTGCCCGCGCTGCAATGCGAAAGTGCGTGATGGCCGCGACTGGTCTCTTTCGCGACTGGGTAGTATGGCCATTACCATGATGCTCCTGATGCCCTTTGCGTGGACCGAACCCTTACTGCGTCTGCATCTGCTCGGCGTACGTATCGATGCGAACGTAATCCAAGGGATCTGGCAAATGACCGGTCAGGGCGATCCGCTTACTGCCGCGATGGTGCTGTTTTGTGCGATTGGCGCACCGGCGCTGCTGGTCATCTCGATCGCCTATCTCTGGCTGGGGAACGTTCTGGGGATGAATTTACGCCCGGTGCTGCTGATGCTGGAAAAACTCAAAGAGTGGGTGATGCTGGATATCTATCTGGTCGGTATCGGCGTGGCCTCCATCAAAGTACAGGATTACGCCTTCCTGCAGCCGGGCGTCGGGCTTGTGGCCTTTATCTCGCTCACCCTGCTCAGCATTCTGACGATCATTCATATGAACGTTGAAGAGCTATGGGAGCGATTTTATCCCCAGCGTCCAGCGTTTCGGGCCGACCCGGCGCTACAGGTTTGCACCGGCTGTCATTACACCGGCTTTCGCGATGCCCGCGGACGCTGCCGACGCTGCCATACGCCGCTCCACCATCGACGGCCGCAGAGTCTGCAGCGAAGCTGGGCCGGGCTGATTGCGTCGGTGGTGTTCCTGCTTCCCGCAAACCTGCTGCCGATCTCCATTATTTACGTCAACGGCGCACGACAGGATGATACGATTCTGTCGGGGATTATGTCGTTGGCCAATAGCAATGTGGCGATTGCCGGCGTGGTGTTTATCGCCAGTATTCTGGTGCCATTTACCAAAGTTATTGTCTTGTTTACGCTATTAGTGAGCATACAATTCAAGTGCGAACAGGGGCTGCGTACCCGCATCATCCTGCTGCGGCTGATTACCTGGATCGGCCGTTGGTCAATGTTGGATCTTTTTGTTATCTCATTAACCATGTCACTGATTAATCGCGACCAACTCCTCGCTTTCACGATGGGGCCTGCTGCGGTATATTTCGGCGCCGCGGTAATATTAACTATCCTTGCTGTTGAATGGCTGGACAGCCGCTTACTTTGGGACGCACATGAGTCAGGAAACGCCCGCTTCACCGACTGAAGCCAGAATTAAAACTAAACGTCGCATCTCGCCATTCTGGCTGCTGCCGGTAATAGCCCTGCTGATCGCCAGCTGGCTGATCTGGACCAGCTATAACGATCGCGGGACGACCATCACCATCGACTTCCAGTCGGCCAACGGGATTGTCCCGGGGCGCACGCCTATCCGCTATCAAGGGGTCGAGGTGGGCACCGTCGAGAATATCTCGCTGAGCAAAGACCTGAGCAAAATCGAAGTCTCTGCCAGTGTGAAGGGCGATATGAAAGACGCTCTGCGCAAAGATACCCAGTTCTGGCTGGTTACTCCGAAAGCCTCGCTGGCCGGCGTATCCGGTCTTGATGCGCTGGTTGGCGGTAACTACATCGGCATGATGCCGGGTAAAGGGGAGCCGCAGGACCATTTCGTCGCTCTCGATACCCAGCCGAAATACCATATCAACAACGGCGAGCTGATGATTCATCTGCAGGCGCCGGACCTCGGTTCGCTCACCAGCGGATCGCTGGTCTACTTCCGCAAAATTCCGGTGGGTCGGGTTTACGATTTTGCGCTCAATGATAACAATCAGGGCGTCACTATCGATGTGCTGATTGAACGCCGCTTTACAAACCTGGTGAAAAAAGGCAGCCGCTTCTGGAATGTATCAGGCGTTAAGGCCGATGTCGGCCTCGGCGGCGCGAAAGTCCAGCTGGAAAGCCTCTCCGCGCTGGTCAATGGCGCTATTGCCTTTGACTCCCCTGCCGATTCTCAGGCCGCGCAACAAAACGATGAGTTTGGTCTGTACGAAGATTTGGCTCATAGCCAGCGCGGGGTTCTGGTCACGCTGGAGCTGCCTGACGGCGAAGGCCTGAAAGCCGGCTCCACCCCGCTGATGTACCAGGGGCTGGAAGTCGGGCAGCTGACCAAACTCAACCTCAATCCCGGCAGTAAAGTGACCGGTGAGATGACGGTTGACCCAAGCGTGGTCACCCTGCTCAGAGATAAGACGCTTATTCAGATGAAAAAGCCGAAAATCTCGCTGGATAACCCCAGCCTCAGCGCCCTGTTGACCGGGAATACGTTCGAACTGGTGCCCGGAGAGGGGGAGACGCGAAATCACTTTGTGGTGCTCCCGGCTGACAAATCCCTGCTCGATGAACCGGATGTGGCGACGGTGACGCTCACGGCAGCGGAGAGTTACGGCATTGATGCCGGGCAGCCGCTGGTGCTGCACGGCGTGAAAGTGGGTCAGGTTCTGGAGCGCAAGCTGACCGCTAAAGGCGTCACCTTCCAGGTGGCCATTACCCCTGAGTATCGCGACCTGGTGCGCGGCGACAGCAAATTTGTCGTTAACAGCCGTCTTGACGTGAAAGTGGGTTTTGATGGCATCAAAGTGCTGGGCGCCAGCGCCAGCGAGTGGGTCGAAGGCGGTATTCGTATTATCCCTGGCGAGAAAGGGGCAATACAGGCCAGCTATCCGCTGTATGCCAATATGGAGAAGGCGGAAGAAAACAGCCTCAGCGAAGTGCCCACCACCACTCTGAGCCTGACGGCAGAGACCCTGCCGGATGTTCAGGAAGGCTCGGTGGTGCTGTATCGTAAGTTTGCCGTCGGCGAGATCATTTCGGTTAAACCCCGCCGCAACGCATTTGATATCGATCTGCATATTAAGCCGGAATATCGCAATCTGTTGACCAACAATAGCGTCTTCTGGGCCGAGGGCGGCGCCAAAGTCCAGCTCGATGGCAATGGTCTGACCGTGCAGGCATCACCGCTGTCACGGGCATTGAAAGGCGCAATCAGCTTTGACGATCTCAGCGGCAGTAGCGCCGGCGCGCGAATTGGCAACAAACGCATTCTCTATGCTTCTGAAACCGCTGCCCGGGCAGTCGGTGGCCAGATTACGCTGCATGCCTTTGATGCCGGTAAAATTTCCGAAGGGATGCCGATTCGCTACCTGGGCATTAATATCGGCCAGATCCAGTCCCTGAATCTGATTACCGCAAAAAACGAAGTCCAGGCGAAAGCCGTGCTTTACCCGGAGTACGTCGAGACCTTCGCCCGCAGCGGGACCCGTTTCTCGGTGATCACCCCGCAGATTTCTGCGGCGGGCGTCGAACACCTGGATACCATTTTCCAGCCCTACATCAACGTTGAACCCGGCCGCGGCACGCCACGCCGTGATTTCGAAATTCAGGAAACGACAATTAGCGACTCCCGCTACATTGACGGTCTGAGCATCGTTGTCGAAGTGCCGGAAGCCGGTTCGCTGGATATCGGAACGCCGGTACTGTTCCGCGGCCTGGAAGTCGGTACGGTGACCGGCTTGACGCTGGGCTCGATGTCGGATCGCGTGATGGTCAAATTGCGTATCAGCAAACGCTATCAGTATCTGGTGCGTAACAATTCGGTCTTCTGGCTCTCTTCCGGCTATAACCTCGACTTTGGCCTGATTGGCGGCGTCGTGAAAACCGGGACCTTTAACCAGTTCATTCGCGGCGGTATCTCCTTTGCCACGCCGCCGGGCACGCCGCTGGCGCCGAAGGCACAGGATGGTAAACACTTCCTGCTGCTGGAAAGCGAACCGAAAGAGTGGCGGGAATGGGGCACGGCCCTGCCACAGTAAGCAAAACGCTCCGGTGTCCCCCGCCGGAGCGTTTATGATAAACTGCGCACCCTTTTTTCTTGTGGTGCGCACCAGTGGCTCAAAACGCAGTCTATTTTCCTGACCAATTCCTCGCTCAAATGCGTGACGCGATGCCCACGCATCTCTCTTTCGATGCCTTTATCGCGGCCTGCCAGCGCCCGTTACGCCGCAGCCTGCGCGTGAATACGCTGAAAATTTCCGTCGCCGACTTTCTGCAGCAGGTGGCGCCCTATGGCTGGCAGCTGACGCCGATCCCGTGGTGCGAAGAGGGCTTTTGGATCGAACGCGATGATGAGGACTCCCTGCCGCTGGGCAGCACCGCCGAACATCTCAGCGGCCTGTTTTACATCCAGGAAGCCAGTTCTATGCTGCCGGTTGCGGCGCTGTTTGCCGATGGCGACATGCCGCAGCGGGTCATGGATGTGGCCGCCGCCCCTGGTTCCAAAACCACACAGATTGCTGCGCGCATGGGAAATAAGGGCGGGATTCTCGCCAACGAGTTTTCCGCCAGTCGGGTTAAAGTCCTGCATGCCAATATCAGCCGTTGCGGCATCAGCAACGTCGCCTTGACCCACTTCGATGGTCGGGTGTTTGGCGCCGCGCTGCCGGAACGCTTTGACGCCATCCTGCTGGATGCCCCCTGCTCCGGCGAGGGGGTGGTGCGCAAAGATCCCGATGCGTTGAAAAACTGGTCGCCTGAGAGTAATCAGCAGATCGCCGAAACTCAGCGGGAGCTCATCGACAGCGCATTTCACGCGCTGCGCCCCGGCGGCACGCTGGTGTACTCGACCTGCACCCTGAACCGGGAAGAGAACGAAGAGGTCGTGCAGTGGCTGTTAGCCCGCTATCCGCAGGCGGTCGAGGTGCTACCGCTCGGCACGCTGTTCCCGCAGGCTACGGAGGCCTTAACCGCAGAGGGATTTCTCCACGTCTTTCCGCAGATTTTTGACTGCGAAGGTTTTTTTGTTGCCCGCCTCAAGAAAACCGCAGCGATCGAGGCGCGACCGGCGCCGGGTTACAAAGTCGGAAAATTTCCTTTTACGCCGCTTAAAAGCCGGGAAGCCGCAGCGATTTCCGCCGCCGCGGCCGCCGTCGGACTGCACTGGGATGACCATCATACGCTCTGGCAGCGTGATAAAGAGATTTGGCTGTTCCCGCAAGCGCTGGAATCATTTATCGGCCAGGTCCGTTTTTCGCGGATTGGCATTCGCCTGGCGGAAACCCATAACAAAGGCTTTCGCTGGCAGCACGAAGCGGTCATTGCGCTCGCCGTCCCGGATGCTCCTTTTGAACTGACGCAGGATGAAGCGGAAGAGTGGTATCGTGGCCGCGACGTCTACCCTGAAACGACGCCGCAGCAGGATGAAGTTATCGTCACGTTCCAGGGGGCAACGCTGGGCCTGGCGAAAAAAGTCGGCTCCCGTTTGAAAAACAGCTACCCGCGTGAGCTGGTTCGCGACGGTAAACTATTTGCCGGTAAGGCGTGATCGACTGCAAAAAAACCGCATTTTTTTACTGGCGGTTTGTCCCCCGTTGTCTACGCTGAAAAATGACGGCCTAACTGGTCGTACCACAACTCAGCAGACCAACGGGGTGAATTTATGAGTAAAACCAGCATTCGAATCGGCGCGTTTGAGATAGACGACGCCGAGCTGCACGGTGAACAGCAGGGAGAGCGAACGTTAAGCATTCCTTGCAAATCCGATCCGGACTTATGCATGCAGCTGGATGGCTGGGATGCGGAAACCAGCGTCCCTGCCATTCTTGATGGTCAACATTCCGTCCTCTACCGTAAGCACTACGATCAACAATCCGATGCCTGGATCATGCGCGTTGCCTGATTCAAAAAGAACCCGTCGCCTGAGACGGGTTATTTATTCCCCCCGTTTATGAGCTACCCTATACTGATTAACAAACCCAAACATGAGGCCAGGATGTTCGCCTTAGTTTTGTTTATTTGTTACCTGGACGGTGGTTGCGAAGATATTGTCGTCGACGTTTACGATAACGAACGACGGTGCCTTGTGGCGATGAACGATCAGCGGATACGCCAGGGCGGCTGTTTTCCGGTTGAAGATTTTATTGATGGTTTCTGGCAGCCTGCCAGCGAATACAGCGATTTTTAAGCGGCTTACTGCAGTTGCACCAGGGTGAGTGCACCGCCGAATACCGCCCCCGTATCAATATAATGTTGATTATCGCTATCATAACGTTGCTTCAACGGCGTGTGGCCAAACCAGAAGTGGTCCGCTCCGCCTATCGCGCCATGTCGACCAGCCAGATGGTCCATCAGGCGCTGTCTGCTCCAGAGCACCTGCTGTTCATCCACCGGCTGCTGCCAACGATAGGTCGCCGCCGGGTAGTCGGCATGGGCCACAATATGGCGCAGCGATCCGGCGCTGAGCTCCACAATCAGCGGCAGCTGGCGACAGCGATCCAGGCGTTCGTCAATCTGCAGCCGCTCGCCGCGCGTGCTCTCCTGATACCAGTGGCCTCCGTTCATGACCCATAGCGTCAACGCCCCGCTCTCTTGCGCATCCAGCGCCATCTGTTCATGGTTACCTCGCACCGCACAGAACCAGCGGCAGTCGAGAAGCGCGAGACATTTCGCGCTTTGCGGCCCGCGATCGATCAAATCGCCCACGGAGATGAGAAGATCCTGGTATGGGTCGAATTTTATCTGCCGGAGATGGCTCATCAATACGGCAAAGCAGCCGTGGAGATCGCCAACCAGCCAGATATTGCGCCAGGCCGAACCCTCAATACGCTGATACATATTTTGCCCCCCTGATACAATTATAGTTAATTCTCTCTTCACCACCCCAAAGATACCCACCTCAATCAAATATAAACGAAACAGAAATATAGTCCGCCAGGATATTAATCTCGCCTCACCAAGCCCTTAAAATAGAGGCTAAATAACAACGAGGTATTTTATCGTGACGGACAATAGCCTGCACTCAGCCTTCGCACAACAGCCCCGCACAAATCTTATTGCCGATCTGGTGATGGGCAGACTTATTCCCGCTCCGATTTGGCAAAAGCGTAATTACCGGCTGAAATTTTTATTGCGTACGGCCTTATTTTATACGCCCACTCGCGCAATGCTGGATAATCTTTCCGTGCGTCCTGACTTTAATCAGTTGCTTGCCGCACAGGTTACCCTGCCGGGTAAAGTTCACCGCCAGTATCTGACGCGTGGGTTAAACGCCAGCCAACGCGCCCAGGCGATTATCAGCCACTATCAGTTCATCGACTCACTGTCAGGCACGCAGCTGGCTGCTGCCATGACCGCCGCTAAAGAGACGATCCTGCTGGAATTGCAGGGTAAAGATGAAGCCCGCTTCACTCTCTCGGCCTCCTCCGCGGGTAAAGCCGAGCGCGAAGGCGAAACCACATTGTGGTTGCGCGATGGTAACCAGACGCTGCTGGCCAGCGCCACCTTCAGCGTCGTGCGCCAGCAGGAGCAATGGCAGCTGGTTATCGGCGGGCTGCAGGGGCCGCGACGTAACGTGCCGCATGAAGTGATTAAACTCGCTACCCGCGCCTGCCATGGTCTGTTTCCTAAACGCCTGCTGATCGAGTTTATCTGGGCGTTGGCCGCCAGAAGCCACATTCAGGCCATTTATGGCGTAAGCGATAATGGCCACGTTTTCCGCGCGCTGCGCTATCGTCTCAGCAAGGGGCGCCATTTCCACGCCAGCTATGATGAGTTCTGGCAGTCTATTGATGGCGTAGCCGATGGCGCCTGGCGCTGGCGCTTGCCGCGACAGATGGAAAGGAAATCGCTGGATGCCATCGCCAGTAAAAAGCGGGCGGAATACCGCCGCCGCTTCCAGCTGCTGGACGACCTGATCGCGCAGGTCGCGCAGCTGACTCCCCAACCCTGACAGATTAACGCCTGTCCATATCAAACAAACGCCGTTTTTAAATCACGGCGTTTGCATCTTATCCTGTGGTTTCGTTACTATCATCTCTTCATCGTTTCCTTTCTGGTAGCCAGTGAAGTTATGAGTAAGAGTGAAATTGCCCTTCTGGTTATCGTGATAATAATTCTGCTCGGTGCGCTTTGGTTTATTTTCAGCGGTGAGATTTGGACCCTGGTCTGCTACCTTGAATCCCAGCTGTATCCGTCAATCGTCGCGCCTGAATAATACGTTGTTTTTATTACTCCATCTTCATCCCGGCAGCCCTTCATTTCCTGGCAACGCGCGGCCAAATAGATCGCACTAAAATAATATGCCCGCGTATCTTCAGGGCATGGATATCCCGCGGCGATGAGGACCTTGTCTGCGGGCGCGCGGCGCGCCATCGCCCTGACCTTGACCCGCAGTATCCGGCTCAGATTTTCTGTAAAGAGAATGTTAAGGCGTTTTTTGTTGTGGTATAAGGGAAAAAGACCGTAACGGGAAATGAGGGATGATTTCCGGTCTTTTTATGTAACGAGTTGATAAGCTTCAGATAAAAAGAGACCGAACACGATTCCTGTATTCGGTCCAGGGAAATGGCTCTTGGGAGAGAGCCGTGCGCTAAAAGTTGGCATTAATGCAGGCTAAGTCGCCTTGCCTTATAAGAATAGTTTACCGCGTCAGGTTTTCCAGTCCGCAACAAAAGTGGTCGAATAATTCCTGACAAAATGGCCGGTGCCAACAAAAAACCGCCGCTTCCTGAAAGGAATGCAGGCGGTTTTTTATATGTTAATACAGTAAGATAGGTTCGGGTATCAACAAAGCTTCTGCGCGCGCTCAATAAATGGCGCGAGGCTCATTTTTTGTCCCGGATGTTGCGGATCGTCGACCAGGATCACTGAGATCGGCTGAGCGCTGGTTTTCCCCGCTTTCACCTGCTGCTCAGCAACATCATTCAACGGATACTGCACCAGCGTGCTGGGGTTAATGGCAAACAGCGCATTCCCCGGGCGACAGGTCAACATCACCTCTTCGCGATTGAACGCCCAATTATCTTTCCCCACTTCGAAGCGGCTAACGGTGATAATCTGCGGTGCTGCCAGCGCGACGCCAGAGCTTGCCAGTAACAACATAGTTAAAAGAGTTTTTTTCATGATTTAGCCAGTTAATTCAGTAAGGTTCCCAGGTCGCAAACAGGCTGACGGCCAGCAGCGCCAATGCTCCGAGCGCCATTTCAACCTGCGTGGTGCGCAAAATGAGCTGCTCCGCTCGCGTTCCGTTCACCGACATACGTGGCACCAGAACATACCTGTTCACCAGCGCAATTGCTACCATCCCTGCGACCAGGGCACATTTGATCAATAGCATCTCTCCCCACAGCGAATCACGGAATAATCCGCCCTGGATCAGCAGCGCATTTATCACGCCGCTGGCGATCGCGCCCGCAACCGCCAGATGTCCGTAGCGAGAAAAGCGCATCATGGTGCCGATAGCGGCCTGACGCCAGCGCCCGCGCGCGAGGCGCAGGCAGTAGATGAACGGCAGCAGCCCGCCAAACCAGCCGGCGACACAGAACAGATGCACAGCATGGTTAGTCCGCTGCACCACGCCCCGTCCCCCCTCGCTCATTGCCGCATGGCCAACGCCCGCCATCAGCAAGATCTGCGCGCACAGCAGCACCAGCAGCAGACGCGCCGGACGACGAGGTTTGAGCCACGCGATCGCCAGCGCAATCCACGCCAGCAGAATCTGCCAGACCCAGACGCTGCCAAAGCGAGTACCGGCAACGGCTTGCCAGATAGCAGGCTGCCAGAGATCCGCCCAACCATTCCCCATCAGACCGCCCTGTACCATCAGCATCAGCAGCGCAGAAACCGCGCTGAGCAGCAGAAGGTGGCGCAGTAGCGGGAAGAAACGCTGCATCAGCAAACGCCGCAGCGTCAGCGGCGCCCACCACGCGCCGTACAGCACGCAGCCAAACGCCACCATCAGCGAGAGAAAGTGGACGAAGCGCAGACCGATATAGATTCCCGTGAGCATGCGTTATTTCACGGTAAAGTGATATTGCCCTTTGGTTTTGTGGCCATCAACGGAGACCACGTGCCAGTCAACGGTATACTCCCCCGCCGCCAGCGGCTGCGTCAGCGGAACAATCAGCTGGGCTTTATTGCTGTCGCTGCGGGTAAGCTTACCGGTCGCAACGGCTTTCTGCTGCGGGCCGGTCAGGGTCACGGCGCTAAAGGCCGTTTCGATGCCTTCAGAAAAGCTCAAGGTCAGTGATTCGGGAGAGGCGGCGACAGTCGAATCTGCGGCTGGCGTTTGCTGTTGAAGATGCGCATGGGCAAAGGCCGCGGTGCTGACGAGGAAACCGGCGAAAAAAGCAGAGGCGCGCAGCGCGCGCCCGGCGATGGTACGCATCATCGTCATTCCTTTTCGTTATGTATGTAGCACAGAGAATAACCCTGTATAATGGCATAGTCGAGCGATGCGTCCCGGTCCGACGTCGCGCCCGATCGGTTTTCAGCATCATGAAGGAGAAACCATATGGAAAAAAATCTGGCCAAAATTTCGCAGGACGAGATGGACAAAGTGAACGTCGACCTTGCCGCGGCCGGTGTCGCCTTTAAAGAACGCTACAATATGCCCGTTGTCGCCGATTTAGTGGAGCGGGAGCAACCGTCACACCTGCGTGACTGGTTCCGTGAACGCCTGATAGCCCATCGACTGGCGTCTGTTTCGCTGTCGCGCCTGCCCTATGAACCCAAAGCGAAATAATTCTCGTCCCTTACGGACGTCCCGGTTGGCAAGCGCTGCGCATTCATTTACGCTGGTTTCTTTGGGCCGGAGTGAGCCATGCTACGCGTAATCGATACGGAAACCTGCGGACTGCAGGGAGGCATTGTGGAAATCGCCTCTGTTGATATTGTCGATGGTCAGATAACCAATCCCATGAGTCATCTGGTTCGTCCCGACCGACCTATCAGCCCCCAGGCCATGGCAATTCACCGTATCACCGAAGAGATGGTCGCCGACAAGCCGTGGATTGAAGAGGTTCTGCCGCATTACATCGGCAGCCGGTGGTATGTCGCCCACAACGCCAGCTTCGATCGCCGGGTGTTACCGGAAATGCACGGGGAGTGGATCTGCACCATGAAGATGGCCCGCCGTCTGTGGCCAGGCATTAAATACAGCAATATGGGGCTGTATAAATCGCGTAAGCTCAGTGTCGCAACGCCTGCCGGACTGCATCAACACCGCGCGCTGTACGACTGCTATATCACCGCCGCGCTGCTTCTCGATATTATCAACGTTTCCGGCTGGCAGCCTGAGGAGATGGCGACCATTACCGGTCGTCCGGCGCTGCTGACCACCTTTACCTTCGGTAAATATCGCGGCAAGGCGGTGGCCGAAATCGCAGAAAACGACCCGGGCTATTTACGCTGGCTGTTCAATAACCTGGATCGGATGAGCCCCGAGCTGCGCTTAACGCTCAAGCACTATCTCGGGGAGTAGCGACGCTAAACGTCCGCCTGGCCGGGTAACGTCCCCTGCGCCAGGCCAATCAGAAAGGCATACTCCAGCGCAACCCCTTCATAGCTTTTAAAACGCCCCGACTTACCGCCGTGCCCTGAATCCATATCGGTGCACAGCAGTAACAGGTTATCGTCCGTTTTCAGCTCGCGCAGCCTGGCCACCCATTTTGCCGGTTCCCAGTATTGCACCTGGGAATCGTGCAGCCCGGTGGTAACCAGCAGATGGGGATAGGCCTGCGCCGTGACGCCATCGTAAGGACTGTAGCTCTTCATATAGCGATAGTACTCTTCGTCCTGCGGATTTCCCCACTCTTCAAATTCCCCGGTCGTCAGCGGAATCGACTCGTCGAGCATGGTGGTCAGGACATCGACAAACGGAACCTGAGCCACTACGCCGTGAAACAGCTCCGGCCGCTCATTAATAGCGACGCCCATTAACATGCCGCCCGCGCTGCCGCCCATGCCGTAGCACAGGCGAGGATCGCCATATCCCTGCGCCAGCAGCGCATCGCAGACATCAAGATAATCATTAAAGGTATTCTTTTTACACAGGAACTTGCCGTCTTCGTACCACTGCTGCCCTAATTCACCGCCGCCGCGAACGTGGGCGATCGCAAACACGAAACCACGATCGAGCAGGCTCAACCGGCTGGCGCTGAAATCAGCATCTTCGCTGGCGCCGTACGACCCGTAGGCATAGACCAGCAGCGGGCTGACGCCCTTGCGGAAATGCTCACGCCGATAAACCAGCGAAACAGGAACCTCCACACCATCCCGAGCCTTAATCCACAGATGTTCACTGCGATAATGGCTGGCCTCAAACCCTTTCACTTCCTGCTGTTTCAGTACCCGCCGCTCACCGGTATCCATATCCAGCTCAAAGAGCGTATCCGGCGTGGTCATGGATGAGTATCCGTAGCGTAAGCGCGAAGTTTCCGGCTCCGGATTATAGGCAAGCCAGGTCACGTAGGCCGGGTCATCAAAGGCAATGCCAACCGCTTCCCGGGTCTTGCGGTTAATCTGGCGCAGGCTGGTTAACCCGCGCTGGCGCTCTTCAACCACCAACCAGTCTGTAAACAGGGTGAATCCCTCGAGCATCACATCCTGGCGTGGCGCAATCAGCGTCTCCCACTGCTGTTCGTCGCGTTCATGGGTACGATAGAGACCAAAGTTTTTCCCCTCGCGGTTGGAGCGAAGATAAAAAGCATGCTGGTAATGATCGAGACTGTACTCGTGATCTTTACGTCGCGGCAGGAAACACACCGGTTCCGCATCCGGCATTTCGGTATTCAGCAGCCGCACTTCACTGGTTGTCGCGCTGGCAAGATAGATCACGGCGAATTGCCGGGAGGTGGTCGTATGGAGGCTGACGTAGAAGGTTTCATCCTTCTCCTCGTAGACCAGCACATCGGAACGCGGCGAAGCGCCCACGGTATGCCGCCAGACCTGGTAAGGCAGCAGCGTAGTCGGGTGCTTGCGGACATACCACAGCGTTTGCGAATCATTGCTCCAGGCAAATTCCGGGGAGACGTTTTCCAGCACTTCAGGATACCATTCGCCATTTTGCAGATTGCACAAACGCAGGCCATACTGCCGACGGGAGAGATAATCCTCCGCCAGCGCCATGATCATGTTATCCGGCGAAATGCCCAGCCCACCGAGAGTATAGAATTCACTCTGCGCCGCGCGCTGGTTGCTATCGAGCAGCACCTCCCATTCATCCCACTCCTCTTTCAGCACCGACTGACGCTGATAAATAGCGTATTCACAGCCCGGCTCATATACCTGACGATAGCGGTAGCCATTTTTGCTGTAGGGCGCGGAGACTTCGCGCGGCGGGATACGGTCAATAATCTCTTTTAGCACCCGCTCCTGCAGGCTACGTTGAGTCGCCATGACCTGCCGGCCGTACTCATTTTCCTCGCGAAGATAATCAAGCACTTCCGGCCGCGAACGCTCATCGTCGCGCAGCCAGAAGTAATTATCGATACGGGTATCGCCATGAAGGGTCATGGCGTGGGGGATTCGTTTTGCTTTTGGTGGCATCTTTTGGTCTTCTGCATCCTGTATTTCATACACAAAATCATTCAAGAAGCGGCTTGAAGGATGGCGTGTGTATAAGGGTGGCAAAAGTGGCCCACGTTGCAAGCAAAACCTGCTGATTTAGGTAGAAAGCGCCTGTTTTTGTGCCTGAATATCCTGTTCGATGTCGGCACGCACTTCTGGCGGGAGGCCTAAGGCTTCGCCCAGAGCGTTGAGATAGCTACGCTCCATAAAATGGTCGATATCGATCGCCGCACAGCTGATGTAATAGATCTCCAGCGCCTCTTGCTCGCTGTTGAGGCCCTGCGCCAGACACTGCGGATCGAGAGGCTGGGACAGCGCGCGATCGATCAGAACGCGCCCCTGCACGGCAATACCGGCCGCGCGCAGCTGCTCTTCAATGTTTGCCCGCTCGCTGTCATCAATGTGCCCGTCGCTTTTAGCGGCAAACACCAGCGCCAGAATGAGCCGTTCGCTGCGGGCATCAAGCCCGGAGGCTGGCGAGGTTGACGCCCCGGTGGCTTGCCCCGGTGAAGCGACAGATTGCGCAGGAGAATTTTCCCGCATTTTCTGCTGATACTTGTTCCACAGCACGCTTCCCGCCACCGCCCCGCCGCCAACCAGCAGTGCGCTGGTGCCATATTTGGCCAGCAGCTTGCGCGATGATTTACTGGCCACCAGCAGCCCCGCCAGGCCGCCCAGCGCCCCGGGCAGAAGGAAGCTTTTACCATCCGGCCGCTCGCCTGATGAGGAAGACGGTCCCTGCTGGCCCAGCAGGGACTGGAGTTGATTAAGCCAGTTAGCCATGATTTCCCTCGTTGCTTATTAAGCGATGTCATCAGCCTAAACGACGAGATGTCAGGAAATGTTATGAGCAGCTAAAGATGCGCAAATTCGGCCGGACTCAGGCGGCCTTTACCTTGCGCGATTTTGCCGGCGCGGTTGCCGCGGGTTGTTCGCTTGCCCCCTCGGCTACGGCCTCTGAGATTTCAGCCGCGGAGCTCTCATCCTGAGAAGCCTGTCCGGTTGCCCCGTCTTCTGCTTCCGGGCGTTTTCCTGACCTCAGAATGTGGTGCAATGTCTCTTTGCGTTCCGCCAGCCACATTGCCATTTCATCACGCTGGGTTTCATCCAGCGTCAGCGGGCACTCTACCAGCCAGTCGTTGAGGACCTCGGCAAGATCGAGCATTTTGTCGTAAGCATCGGCCTCTTTTTTGCTGGTAAACGACATCTTTTCCTCACCTTCGCGGATCACCACATATTTAATTTCAACCGCCATTGTGCAGCCTCTTTATACTGTATTTTTATACAGTATAGCAAATTTTCACCCAGGACTCAACCAACGGTCATAAAGACAGACGCAAACGTTTTCGTTTATAATGTGGCGCATGTTTTTTTACTGTGGAAAAGAGTCATGACGTTATTAGGCACAGCGCTGCGTCCGGCAGCGACACGGGTGATGTTGTTAGGTTCCGGCGAACTGGGTAAAGAAGTCGCCATTGAGTGCCAACGGCTGGGTATTGAGACCATCGCAGTCGACCGCTACCCCGACGCGCCGGCAATGCAAGTGGCGCACCGTTCGCACGTCATCAACATGCTGCATGGTGAAACGCTGCGCGCGCTGATTGCGGAAGAAAAACCTGACTTTATCGTACCGGAAATTGAAGCTATCGCTACGGATACGCTGGTGGAGCTGGAGCAGGCCGGGCAGAAAGTCGTTCCCACCGCTCGCGCGGCGAAACTGACCATGAATCGCGAAGGTATTCGCCGCCTGGCTGCGGAGGAGCTGCAGCTTCCCACCTCGGCATACCGCTTTGCCGACAGCGAAGCGGCCTTTCGCGAAGCCGTCGCGGAGATTGGCCTTCCCTGCATTGTGAAGCCGGTCATGAGCTCTTCTGGCAAAGGTCAGAGCTTTATTCGTCACGCTGATCAGCTGGCTGAGGCCTGGCGCTATGCGCAACAAGGTGGCCGCGCGGGCGCCGGTCGGGTTATCGTCGAGGGGGTGGTGAATTTCGATTTTGAAATTACCCTGCTTACCGTCAGCGCGGTCGATGGCGTCCATTTCTGCGCCCCGGTCGGCCATCGCCAGGAGGATGGCGATTATCGCGAATCCTGGCAGCCGCAGCAGATGAGCGAGCTGGCGTTGGCCCGCGCCCAGGAAATTGCCAGCAAAGTCGTGCTGGCGCTTGGCGGCTACGGTCTGTTTGGCGTAGAGCTGTTCGTCTGCGGCGATGAGGTGATTTTCAGTGAAGTCTCCCCTCGCCCACACGACACCGGGATGGTGACGCTGATTTCCCAGGACCTCTCGGAATTTGCTCTGCACGTTCGCGCCTTCCTCGGTCTGCCGGTTGGCGCGATTCGCCAGTATGGCCCGGCGGCCTCCGCGGTCATTCTGCCACAGCTCACCAGCCAGAACGTCACCTTTAGCAATATCCAGGGCGCGGTAGGGGCGGGACTGCAGCTGCGCCTGTTCGGTAAGCCGGAGATTGACGGTTCTCGTCGACTGGGCGTCACGCTGGCCGTCGCCGATAGCGTCGAGGAGGCGGTGGCGCGCGCGAAAGCCGCCGCGTCGGCCGTGCTGGTTCAGGGATAAAAAAACCCGGTCGCCTCAGCGCTACCGGGTCTGGATTTCGCTCGTTATCAGGGCGTGAAAATTACTTCGCGCCTTCCACCGCTTCGCGAGCAATTTTGGTAATACGGTCGTAATCGCCCGCTTCCAGCGCATCCGCCGGAACCAGCCAGGAACCACCGATGCACAGCACGCTGTTCAGTGCCAGGTAGTCGCGGTAGTTCGCCGGAGAGATGCCGCCAGTCGGGCAGAAACGGATATGGGCGAACGGACCGCCAATCGCCTGCAGCGCTTTCACGCCGCCGTTAGCTTCTGCCGGGAAGAATTTGAACTCTTTCAGGCCATACTGCATGCCCAGCATCAGTTCGGACACGGTGCTGATCCCCGGGATCAGCGGGATGGTCCCTTCTTCAGTCGCCGCTTTCAGCAGGGACTCGGTCAGACCCGGGCTGATAGCGAACTGCGCGCCAGCTTCGGTGACGGCTTTCAGCTGCTCAACGTTTGTTACGGTACCTGCGCCGACAATCGCCTCCGGCACTTCTTTCGCAATCGCGCGAATCGCATCAAGCGCGCATGCGGTACGCAGCGTGACTTCCAGTACGCGTACGCCGCCGGCAACCAGCGCTTTGGCCATCGGCACAGCGTGTTCCAGCTTTTTCACCACGATCACCGGGACAACCGGGCCGTTGGTGAGGATTGCTTCTGCAGTTGTTTTCCAGTTTTTCATCAGAGTTTCTCTCTCGCCAGATCTACAAATTGTATCGTCTTAAAAAGTGATGCAGGTTGCGCCCTGTTCGGCTCCGGAGAGTTTTTCACGCAGCGCTGCGAACATTTCCCGGCCGCTCCCGACGCGCGAACTGCTGAGGTCAGGAACATGCGGCTGGCGTGCAGCCAGTTCAGCGTCATCCACCAGCAGCGTCAGTTCGCCCGTCTGCCCGTTGACGCGGATGATATCGCCATCACGTACTTTTGCCAGCAGCCCGCCATCATACGCTTCCGGCGTAACGTGGATTGCTGACGGAACCTTGCCGGATGCGCCAGAGAGTCGACCATCGGTAACCAGCGCAATTTTGAAACGGCGGTCCAATAATACACCAAGTGGCGGCATAAGTTTATGTAATTCTGGCATGCCGTTCGCTTTTGGCCCCTGGTGGCGAACAACTACCACGCAATCCTTGTCCAGCATTCCGGCCTCGAAAGCAGGCAAAACGTCGTGCTGGCTTTCAAACACCACCGCCGGCGCTTCAATGATCTGGTTCTCAACCGGTACGGCCGAGGTTTTCATCACCGCACGCCCGAGGTTGCCGCTCAGCACTTTCGTCCCGCCATGGCGAGAGAATGGCTTGTCGAAAGTTGCAATAACCTGATCGTCTAATGGCGCCGTCGCCCCTTCACGCCAGTCCAGTTCGCCGTTATTCAGCCAGGGTTCCATGGTGTAACGCGAGAGACCAAAACCGGCTACGGTGTTGACCTCTTCGTGCAGCAGGCCGCCTTTCAGCAGCTCACGGACCAGCACCGGTACGCCGCCCGCGGCCTGGAAGTGGTTTATATCCGCCGGACCGTTCGGGTAAAGGCGCGCCAGCAGCGGCACAACGTCGGAGAGATCGGAGAAATCATCCCAGTTAATGATAATGCCCGCCGCGCGAGCCATCGCCACCAGGTGCATCGTATGGTTGGTCGAACCACCGGTTGCCAGCAGCGCCACGATCCCGTTGACCACCACTTTCTCATCAAACATTTTGCCTAACGGCATCCATTCATTACCGTTACCGGTCATGCGCGTCACCTGGCGTGCGGCGGCGGCGGTCAGCGCCTGGCGCAGTTCGGCATCCGGATGCACAAACGACGAGCCCGGAAGCTGCATGCCCATAAACTCCACCACCATCTGGTTGGTGTTCGCCGTACCGTAAAATGTGCAGGTACCCGGGGCGTGGTAGGACGCCGCTTCAGACTCCAGCAGCGCCATACGATCGACTTTACCCTCAGCATACAGCTGGCGGATGCGCACTTTTTCTTTATTTGGCAGGCCGCTGGCCATCGGGCCAGACGGTACGAAGACTGACGGCAGGTGGCCAAAGGAGAGCGCGGCCATCGTCAGTCCGGGGACGATTTTGTCACATACGCCCAGATACAGCGCGCCGTCGAACATGTTATGCGACAGGCCGATAGCGGCCGACATTGCAATCACTTCGCGGCTCAGGAGGGAGAGTTCCATCCCGTCCTGACCTTGGGTGACACCATCGCACATCGCCGGAACGCCCCCCGCGACCTGGCCTACCGCATTTACCGAATGCAGCGCTTTGCGAATGATATCCGGGTAATACTCATAGGGCTGGTGGGCGGACAGCATGTCGTTGTAAGAGGTAATAATGGCGATATTGTTACGCAACATGCTTTTCAGCGAGGCTTTATCGTCCGACTGACAGGCAGCAAAGCCGTGGGCGAGATTACCGCACGCCAGCTGCGCGCGATGGACGGTATCGGTCTTCGCCTGGTTAATCCGTGCGAGGTAGGCGGTGCGGGTATCGCGCGACCGTTCGATAATGCGATTTGTTACCCGTAACATTGTCGAATTCATAAAGGCTCCTGAATTTTTATCTGTCCGGCCACAGCATTTTAGCAACTTCTTAGAAGGTGAAAGGCACCAACACTGCAGCTCAGCGGCAAAATATCTATCCGCAGTGTAATAAAAAAAGCCCCGGGGGTGAATCCTCCCGGGGCTTAAAAGAGCAAAAATTATGCGACTTGCTGCGTCAGATCATGTTACCGGTAAAATAACTCCTCCGGATAACCCGCAAACTATTCAAATTCGTTCCAGGAACGACCGTCGCGGGTGATCATCGCCACAGAGGCGACCGGCCCCCAGGTACCTGCCTGATAGGGCTTCGGCGCATCGCGGTCGGCAGCCCAGGCTTCAGTAATGGAGTCAACCCACTTCCACGCCTCTTCGACTTCATCACGACGCACGAACAGCGCCTGGATACCGCGCATGGTTTCCAGCAGCAGACGTTCATAGGCATCCGCCAGGTGAGTCTGGTTGAAGGTCTCCGAATAGCTCAGATCCAGCTTGGTTATCTGCAGATTGTGTTTGTGGTCAAGGCCCGGCACTTTGTTGAGGACCTGAATATCCACGCCCTCATCCGGCTGCAGACGAATCGTCAGCTTGTTCTGCGGCAGCTCCTGCCAGTTCTCTTTAAACAGGTTCAGCTCCGGGGTTTTGAAATACACCACCACTTCAGAACATTTGGTCGGCAGGCGTTTACCGGTACGCAGGTAGAACGGCACGCCGGCCCAGCGCCAGTTATCGATATCGACGCGGATAGCCACAAAGGTCTCGGTATTGCTGGATTTGTTCGCCCCCTCTTCTTCGAGGTAGCCCGGGACTTTTTTACCCTGGGCGAAGCCGGCGGTGTACTGGCCGCGGACCGTTTTCTCACGCACGTTGGAGCGGTCGATACGGCGCAGCGACTTCAGCACTTTTACTTTTTCGTCACGAATACTGTCGGCACTGAGGTCTGACGGCGGCGACATCGCGATCATGCACAGGATCTGCAGCAGATGGTTCTGGATCATGTCGCGCATTTGCCCGGCCTGATCGAAGTAACCCCAGCGACCTTCGATACCCACTTCTTCCGCTACGGTGATTTCAACGTGGTCGATCGTGCGGCAGTCCCAGTTATTGACAAACAGGGAGTTCGCAAAGCGCAGCGCCAGCAGGTTGAGCACCGTTTCTTTGCCGAGGTAATGGTCGATACGGTAAACCTGGCACTCTTCGAAGAATTCGCCGACCTGATCGTTGATCTCGCGGGAGGTATCCAGAGAGGTACCCAGCGGTTTCTCCATCACCACGCGCGCAGGTTTGGCGTTCAGTTTCGCCTGGCCGAGGCCTTTGCAAATGGCGCCAAAAGTGCTCGGCGGCATGGCAAAGTAGTTGATGGTGACGCGGTTTTCCTGATCCAGCATTTTGCCCAAACGGGAAAACGCTTTGGTATCGTTCACATCGAGGTTACAAAAATCCAGACGTCCGCTCAGGGTTTCCCACAAACCTTCATCAATCTTTTCCTTCATGAAGGTTTCAAGCGCTTCACGGACGACTTTGGTGTAAGCATCTTTATCCCAGTCAGCACGTCCGACCCCGATGATCCGGGTCTCAGGGTTGATCTGGCCAGCTTTTTCGAGCTGATACAGGGAAGGCAACAATTTACGACGCGCCAGGTCACCCTTCGCGCCGAAAATGACCAGATCGCATGCCTGGGCCGTTTGCGTTACCGCCATGTCATTCTCCTCAGTTGATAGTCTGGTGCTTATGCCAGGCTATATTTGTAATTTTCTTACACTGCACTGTACTGTGTTTACGAACTTCCCGAAACCCTCAGGCCGCCATTCCCGACGCTAAACCGCACGCGGAGAAAAGTTCCGGCGACTATTTGGGCAAACGGCTAAACTTGTTCGTTCTTTCGACCGGTTTTAAGTTAATAAAATACGACTCTGATCATGTAATGAAAAAAAACAACATTTTTTAACGTCATTCCTCCCCGCTTAGCGTAACGGAGGGGTATATTCTTGCTAAAACGCCTGATGATTTCATCCATTAATGAAATCGCTTCCACTGATGAGCGCTCCGTTACCCATGAACATGCTGGAAAAAATCCAGTCCCGGCTGGAACACCTTAGCAAATCCGAACGCAAAGTGGCGGAAGTCATTCTTGCTACGCCTGCTCAGGCAATTCATTCAAGCATTGCGGCCCTGGCGCTGGAAGCTGGCGTCAGCGAACCGACCGTTAACCGTTTTTGCCGGAGTCTGGAAACCCGCGGCTTTCCTGATTTTAAACTTCACCTGGCACAAAGCCTGGCACACGGTACTCTCTATGTTAACCGCAATGTCGATGAAGACGACAGCGTAGAGTCCTATACGGGGAAGATTTTCGAGTCAGCCATGGCCAGTTTAGATCAGGTCCACCACTCTCTCGATATGTCAGCGGTTAATCGTGCCGTCGACCTTCTGACCCAGGCCAAGAAAATTGCCTTCTTTGGCCTCGGCTCCTCGGCAGCCGTCGCGCATGACGCCATGAACAAATTTTTCCGTTTTAACGTTCCGGTTATCTACTCCGACGACATTGTCCTGCAACGCATGAGCTGTATGAATTGCAATGATGATGACGTTGTCGTGATTATCTCACATACTGGCCGGACGAAAAGCCAGGTCGAACTGGCGCAGCTGGCGCGTGAAAACGATGCCATGGTCATCGCCATCACGTCGGCGGGTACCCCGCTGGCGCGAGAGGCAACCTTGTCGATTACGCTTGATGTCCCCGAAGATACGGATATCTATATGCCCATGGTTTCACGTCTTGCTCAGCTGACGGTAATAGATGTGCTGGCCACCGGTTTTACCCTCCGTCGAGGAGCGAAATTCAGAGATAACTTGAAGAGGGTCAAGGAAGCATTGAAGGAATCGCGTTTTGATAAAGAGCTGCCTGTACACAGCGACAACCCATAAAACTTGATAATTAGGTAGTGACCCATTACACCTTCGGTAACGTTCCGGCAGAGCGACATTGCTGACCGGCACCGCCGATTCCATGTTCACGCAACACCAAAGTTGTTTTAGTCAACGGAGTATTACATGTCCAGAAGGCTTCGCAGAACCAAAATCGTAACGACCTTAGGCCCGGCAACCGATCGTGATAACAACCTTGAAAAGGTGATCGCCGCAGGCGCTAACGTGGTACGTATGAACTTCTCTCACGGTACCCCGGAAGATCATCAGATTCGCGCGGATAAAGTCCGTCAGATCGCGGCAAAACTGGGCCGTCATGTGGCCATCCTCGGCGATCTGCAAGGCCCCAAAATTCGCGTATCCACCTTCAAAGAAGGCAAAATTTTCCTTAATATCGGCGACAAATTCCTGCTTGATGCAGAGCTGGGCAAAGGCGAAGGCGACAAAGAGAAAGTCGGTATTGATTATAAAGGCCTGCCGGCGGATGTCGTGCCAGGCGATATCCTGCTGCTGGACGATGGCCGCGTACAGCTGAAAGTCATCGAAGTTAAGGGTCTGAAAGTGTTCACCGAAGTCACCGTCGGCGGACCGCTGTCAAACAATAAAGGTATCAACAAACTGGGTGGCGGCCTGTCCGCCGAAGCGCTGACTGAGAAAGACAAGGCTGACATCGTCACCGCGGCGAAAATCGGCGTTGATTACCTGGCCGTCTCCTTCCCACGCTGTGGCGAAGACCTGAACTATGCCCGCCGCCTGGCGCGCGAAGCCGGCTGCGATGCGAAGATCGTCGCGAAAGTTGAGCGTGCGGAAGCGGTTTGCGATCAGGACGCAATGGACGACGTAATTCTGGCCTCTGACGTGGTGATGGTTGCCCGTGGCGACCTTGGCGTTGAAATCGGCGACCCGGAGCTGGTGGGGATCCAGAAAGCCCTGATTCGCCGCGCTCGTCAGCTGAACCGTTCGGTCATCACCGCGACTCAGATGATGGAGTCGATGATTACTAACCCGATGCCAACCCGCGCGGAAGTCATGGACGTCGCTAACGCCGTCCTCGACGGTACCGATGCCGTGATGCTCTCAGCGGAAACCGCCGCCGGTCAGTATCCGTCAGAAACCGTGGCCGCTATGGCGCGCGTCTGTCTGGGCGCCGAAAAAATCCCAAGCCTCAACGTCTCCAAACATCGTCTGGATATCCAGTTCGATAACGTTGAAGAGGCGATTGCCATGTCAGCGATGTATGCGGCGAACCACCTGAAAGGCGTCACCGCGATCATCACCATGACCGAGTCCGGTCGTACCGCGCTGATGACTTCACGCATTAGCTCTGGCCTGCCCATTTTCGCCCTCTCCCGCCATGAACGTACGCTGAACCTGACCGCCTTGTATCGCGGCGTGACGCCGGTTCACTTCGACAGCACCAACGACGGCGTCGCTGCGGCGCACGATGCGGTGAATCTGCTGCGTGATAAAGGCTATCTGGTCTCCGGTGACCTCGTTATCGTGACCCAGGGTGACGTGATGAGCACCATCGGCAGCACTAACACCACGCGTATTCTGACCGTCGAGTAATACCGACCTCGTGGTGAACGCCCAACCTGCCAGCATCATGCTGGCAGGTTTTTTTTATCCGTAATCAGACAATCCAGCTCAGCAGCAACGTCGCGGCAATCACCGTTGAGGCGCCGCCAATACGGGTGGCAATCTGTGCAAACGGCATCAGCGACATGCGATTCGATGCCGAGAGTATCGCCACATCCCCGGTGCCGCCCAGCCCACTGTGGCAGCTGGTCACAATCGCCGCTTCAACAGGATACATATTCAGCCGGGAAGCGATGAAAAATCCGCTTAACGCCATGGCAATCACGATGGAACCGCAAACCACGACGTAGCCAATCGAGAAGACGGAAACCACGCTCTCCAGAGGGACATACAGCATCCCAAGGCCGATCATCAGCGGCCAGACGAGAGCTGCGGACACAAATTTGTAGCAGCTATGCGCCCCCAGCTCCATCGCTGCGGGGATAATTTTGGTGTATTTGCACAGAACGGCGGCCAGAATCATCAATACCGGTCCCGGGATGTGCAGCACTTTCTCCAGCAGCCCGCCAACGATGAAAAATGCGCAGATCATTAGCAGCCCGGCCCCCATCAGCTGGAAATCGGTGGGCTGCCCTCCCTGAGACTGCGAGAAAACGTGGTTATCATCATGGCTGCGAATTAACATGCCATCGCCGGACAGCGCCGGGCGGCGGACGCCCAGGCGAGCCAGAAAGCCTGCGCAGATAATGGCGAAGATATTCCCCACCACCGCAGCTGGCGCCAGCTGTGCCACATACACGTCCGGCGTTTGCCCGAGGATCGCAGAATATGCCAGCGACAGCGGCAGGATCCCTTCCCCAATACCGCCGCCGATAATCGGCACAATAATAAAGAAAAAGGTATGGTACATGCTGTAGCCAAACAGGCTTCCCACCAGCAGCCCCGTCGCGATCGCCGCTCCGGTCCCCACAACCAGCGGAACGAACATACGCACCATTCCCTGGATAAGAATGGTTCTGTTCATTCCCAGAATACTGCCAACCACCAGACAGGCGATGACAAAATAGAGTAAATTGGCCTCTTTCATCAACAGATGCACGGTGCCCAGAGTGTGGGGATCAAATACCCCGAAATAGACCAGTACCGACGGCATCATCAGACACAAAATGGCCGGGCCGCCGATATCTTTAAGCACCGGCACCATTCGCCCGATTTTGGCCAGCGCGAATCCCAGGGTCATAATGACCGCCAGCCCGCCAATCATGTTCTTTGGCAACAGTCCCGCCATTGATGAGACGGCGACAATCATTGCAATACCGACAAACAGCGTTAAAGGTACGGCGCCGACATCAACGTTGGATAAGAACCGCGGAGTTTGCCCACTCGAGTGCGTTTGTTCTACCGGATGGTTGAGTGAATTATTTTTCATGTTTCACCTGAATTGTGATAGATGGCGTAGGATCGAGGCGCAATATTAAAATTGCGCAGTCAAATAAAAATAAAAAGAAACAAAAAATGAAGAAGCATTCGAATTAAAACCACGTAAACGGTAGCACAGGAATTTTCGCTAAAAAAGAAAACAACGTTCTCCGTTCACGACTTTGTGACTGAGTTAGAAACTCCCTTTTAAGTAATTTAAATTATTACGCCGTAGTTAAAGTTATTGGTTACGACATTGCTTTATCGACAGCCATGAAAAACAAGGAGTTAATCTCCGCACCGCTATTTGTAAGTAAAGTTCCCAAGGCGAAATTATTTAAATACCCGCCATTGTGATTTCAATCACCTTTCATTCCATAGGGGATCGTTAGATTAAAAACCACAAGCAACCCTACACCCTATTTTCAGGATAATTTATGCCTACGCTGCTATTGCAATCATTGTTCCCATTAGTTTTTATCATGTTACTCGGTTGGCTCAGCGGTAAGTTAGGCTATACCCGTCGTGAAGATGCTTCGGTGTTAGCCACCGTGGTCATTCGGTTTGCTCTGCCCTTCCATCTTTTTATTGGCGCGTTAAATACCAACCCGGATAAAATTAAAAACTTCGCCTTTATGGCCGTATTAGTGATTGGCCTGATGGGGTCTTATTTCCTTACTCTGCTGATCTCGCGCTACGTATTCCGCCATGACATCAAAACCAGCGCGATCCAGTCCCTGGTGTGCGCATTTCCTGATATGGCCTATTTCGGTGCGCCGGTCCTTGCCGTCCTGATTGGACCCGAAGGCTTTCTGGGTGTGCTTATCGGCAACTTAATCACCAGCGTGTTCATGATTCCCCTGACGATAATCCTGATTCGGATGGGCGATAAACATGCCGCTGGCGATAGCGAGGAGATTCATGCTGGTAAGCTGATTGTGCAAAACCTGCTGAAAGCCATAAGAAATCCAATCGTCTGGATCCCTATCTCAGGGGTGCTGCTGAGCCTTGCTGGCGTACAGCTTCCCCATATGCTCAGCATGCCGATTGAAATGGTCGGGAAAATTGCCGGCGGCCTGTCGCTGTTTGCTCTTGGCCTGCTGTTTTATGGCGAACGCCCGACGGTTAATATTCAGACCTGCACCAACATCAGTATTAAAAATCTGATTCAGCCCGCCATGATGGCCGCGGCAGGCCTGGCTTTTGGTCTTAGCCACACGCTGATGCAGCAGGTCATTATCATTGGCGCAACCCCTTCAGCCATCGCCGCCGGTATGTTTGCACTGCGCAGCGATACGTATATTGAGCCGGCCTCATCCTCTATTTTACTCGGCACCGCCATTGGCGTGGTCACCGAAGGGATCATGATTTATTTAATTTCTTAATTACCGTCTCAGGGCAACATTTCTATCAAGTTAAAACCTGTTTTTATTTAAACAATGTTCAGGAGTCATCAAATGTTAGTCAAAGAAACATTATATACCCCTTATAATGGCGCAGTCCTGCTGGAAAATCCGCTGTTAAATAAAGGGCTCGCATTTACCGAGGGGGAAAGAACGGCGTTTAATCTCCAGGGATTGCTTCCGCATAATGTTGAAACTATCGAAGAACAAACGGAGCGCGCGTGGAAGCAGTTCAGTGAATTTAAGCGCGATATTTCCCGGCATATCTATCTGCGGAATATTCAGGATACTAACGAGACACTATTTTATCATTTACTGCGCCGTCATATGAAAGAGATGCTGCCGGTGATTTATACGCCAACCGTCGGAGAAGCCTGCGAACACTTCTCTGAAATTTATCGTCGCGGCCGCGGCCTGTTTATTTCCTGGCCTAACCGCCATCACATTGACGAGATGCTGCAGGGCTTCTCGCGCAACGATATTCAGGTGATCGTCGTCACCGACGGCGAGCGTATTCTTGGTCTGGGCGATCAGGGCATCGGCGGGATGGGTATTCCGATCGGTAAACTCTCGTTGTATACCGCCTGCGGCGGCATTCATCCCGCCGCGACGCTGCCAGTGATGCTGGACGTCGGGACCAACAATGCGAAGCTCCTTGAAGACCCGCTGTATATGGGCTGGCGTCATCCGCGCATTAACGACGATCAGTATATGGAGTTTATGGATATGTTTGTCGATGCGGTAAAACGTCGCTGGCCGCATGTCCTGCTGCAATTCGAAGATTTTGCCCAGAAGAATGCCAGCCGCCTGCTTAATCGCTATCGCAACCAGCTGTGCTGTTTCAACGATGATATCCAGGGAACCGCTGCCGTCACGACAGGTACGCTGATTGCCGCCGCCGCGGTGGCAGGTATCCGTATGCGCGACCAGCGCGTTGTCTTCCTCGGCGGCGGTTCCGCCGGCTGCGGTATTGCTGAAAAAATTATTGCGCTGATGGTTGATGATGGTTTGTCGGAGGAAGAGGCCCGCAGCAAAGTCTTCATGGTCGATCGTTTTGGTTTACTGACCGATGAGATGCCCAATCTGCTCGATTTTCAGCAACGCCTCGTGACGCCGCGGGACACTACTGCCCACTGGGATGTCACGTCTGCCAACCTGTCGTTGATGGATGTCGTGCGCAATGTGCACCCGACCGTGCTCATTGGCGTATCCGGCCAGCCGGGTCTGTTCAGCGAAGAGATTATCAAAGAGATGCACCGCCACTGCCCGCGGCCAATCGTGATGCCGCTCTCTAACCCAACTTCCCGCGCCGAAGCGCAGCCGAAAGAGTTGCTTGAATGGACTCAGGGTAACGCGCTGATCGCCACCGGCAGCCCGTTTGAACCGGTGTTCTGTCAAGGTGCGACTTACGATATCGCTCAGTGCAACAACGCCTATATTTTCCCGGGACTGGGGCTAGGCATCCTGGCGACCAAAGCAGAACGCGTCACCGAAGCCATGCTGATTACCTGCAGTAAAACGCTGGCGGCGCACTCGCCGTTAGCCACAACCGGAAAAGGCGGATTATTACCCCCGGTAGAAGAGATTGAGATGATTTCCCGGGCCATTGCCCTTGATGTCGCTCTGGTGGCCCAGGCCGAAGGCGTCGCCGCAAAACTCAGCGAGGAAGAGCTGATCGCGAATATTGATAAAACCTTCTGGCACGCGCGTTACACCTCCTATAAGCGTTCATCGCTATAGCGACACGTCTCTTCATTAATCCTGCGGGAAGCATCGAGGCGTCGACTCCCCTGCTTCCCGATAGTCAAAGGAACCACGCATGTTCAATGTGCTTATTGTGGATGATGATTCGATGGTTGCGGAGCTGAACCGGCTGTTTATCAGCAGGGTCGCCGACTTTCGCTGCTGCGGTATCGCCTCAACGCTGGCGGAAGCTGAGCAGATGCTGAACCATTTGCCACCGATCGATTTGGTTCTGCTGGATGTGTACATGCAGCGAGAGAACGGGCTGGATCTGCTGCCCACCCTGCGTACGAGCGCCCGCAGCATCGATGCGATCATGATTACTTCCGCCGCCGATGCGGCAACCGTCCAGACGGCAATGCGCTATGGCGTGGTTGATTATTTAATTAAACCGTTTCAGTTCCCGCGCTTTGAAGAGGCGCTGCTGACATGGCGTAAACGACGCGAGCTGCAGCGCGCCAAATCCCGCTACGAGCAGTCCGATGTTGACGATTTACTGCGCAGCGGTATTCAGCGCCCGGATAACGCCCGCCGCTTACCTAAGGGATTAACGCCGCAAACGCTGCGCCTGGTATGCCAATGGATCGATACCCATCAGGAGAGTGCCTTCTCGACAAATGAGATCGCCATCGCGCTGCAAATCTCCAGAGTTTCGTGTCGTAAATATTTAATCTGGCTAGAAAAAACGGGGATTCTCTTCACCAATAACCACTATGGTCTCACCGGCAGACCGGAATACCGCTATCGGTTGATTAGCGAACATATCGCTTTACTCAGACAATACAGCCAATGAACCCGACAGGTTCATTGGCTCTCTTTTGCTACGTCGGTGCAGGAACAGGCGGGCGCTATTTCTTTTTCGGGAAGAGCTCTTTGCGCTTATAAGGCTCGATTTCCCCCGGTTTACGCGTCTTCAGCAACTTGAGGATCCAGGTATATTGCTCGGTATGCGGCTTGACGAAAATCTCGACCTCTTCGTTCATCCGCCGCGCGATCGTGCGATCATCGGCGTCCAGCAGGTCATCCATCGGCGGACGCACCAGCACCGTCAGACGATGAGTTTTCCCATCATAGACCGGAAACAGCGGCACTACGCGCGCACGGCAGACTTTCATCAGCCGGCCAATCGCCGGCAGGGTGGCTTTATAGGTCGCGAAGAAATCGACGAATTCGCTGTGCTCGGCGCCGTGATCCTGGTCGGGCAAATAGTAGCCCCAGTAGCCCTGGCGGACCGACTGGATAAACGGTTTAATGCCATCGTTACGCGCGTGCATGCGCCCGCCAAAGCGACGTCTGACGGTATTCCACACGTAGTCGAAGACCGGATTCCCCTGGTTATGGAACATTGCCGCCATTTTCTGACCGCCCGAGGCCATCAACATGGCTGGAATATCCACCCCCCAGGCGTGCGGCACCAGGAAGATCACCTTTTCGTTATTGCGCTGCATCTCTTCGATGATCTCTTTGCCCTGCCAGTCGACGCGGGAAAGAATATGAGCAGGATCCCGCAGACCCAGCTCGGCCATCATGACCATCGCCTGCGGTGCCGACATATACATTTCATCGATAATTGCCTCGCGCTCCTGCTCGCTCTTTTCCGGGAAGCAGTACAGCAGGTTTATCTGCGCACGCCGGCGCGAGCTTTTCGCCAGACGACCCACCGCCCGTCCCAGTTTACCGAGGATCGGATCGCGAAAAGAGGGAGGCGTCAGAGCGATACCGGCAAACGCAAAAACCCCCAGCCAGGCGCCCCAGTAGCGCGGGAGTAAAAAGGATTTTTCAAACTTTGGAATAAACTCAATATTATTTTTTTTCGTTTCCATGCCCAGTCCACAGCCGTACTGCATAAAAAAGATAATGGGGTAATCCCGTCAAACCGCAAGTTGCAGCCTCAGAAGCCGTAAGACGACTTATTGTGGGTATAGTTTAGCGATACGACGGGGAACCTACAAAAGAAAAAGCCGGCGCGCGACAGGCACCGGCTTGCATTGACATCCTGCTAGTCAAACCGCAGCTGCGGGATGACCTCTTTGACCTGCGCCAGATAATCGGTGCGATCGGAACCGCTCAACCCTTCGGTACGCGGCAGTTTCGCCGTTAATGGGTTCACGGCCTGTTGGTTAATCCACACTTCGTAGTGCAGATGCGGACCGGTAGAACGGCCGGTGTTACCCGACAGCGCAATACGATCGCCGCGCTTCACTTTCTGCCCCGGTTTCACCAGCAGTTTACGCAGGTGCATATAGCGAGTGGTATAGGTGCGACCATGGCGTACGGCCACATAGTATCCCGCCGCGCCGCTGCGCTTAGCGACCACGACTTCACCATCGCCGACCGCAAGAACCGGCGTCCCCTGCGGCATAGCAAAATCGACGCCGCGGTGCGGCGCCACGCGCCCGGTCACCGGATTCAGGCGACGCGGATTAAAGTTCGAAGAGACGCGGAACTGGCGCGCCGTCGGGAAGCGCATAAAGCCCTTCGCCAGACCGGTACCGTTACGATCGTAGAACTTACCGTCTTCCGCACGAATCGCGTAGTAATCCTTGCCTTCTGAACGCAAACGCACGCCCAGCAGCTGGCTCTGTTCCCGTTTACCGTCAAGCATTTCGCGCGACATCAGTACCGAGAACTCATCGCCTTTTTTCAGCTTGCGGAAGTCCATCTGCCACTGCATCGCTCGGATCACCGCGCTGACTTCCGTACTGGTTAACCCGGCTTCACGAGCGCTGGCAACAAAGCTGGCGCCCACGGTGCCTTTCAACACGTTGTTGACCCAATCCCCTTTCTGCAGCTCGCTGCTCATTTTAAAGCCGTTCGCAACCCGGGTATAGGTGCGGGTTTCACGGCGCGACATTTCCCATGTCAGACTTTGCAAATCCCCCTCTGCCGTTAAGGTCCACGAGAGCTGTTGACCAATTTTCAGGTTTCGCAACTCTTTGTCGGCTGAGGAGAGCTGGGCGATATCGCCCATATCGATGCCGTACTGGTTGAGGATGCTGCTCAGCGTATCGCCAGTGGAGACCACATATTCGTGGCCGCCTGACTCACTGTCGGCTTTATCATCCAGTTCATCCTGAGGAATGGCTTCTTCTTCCTGCGGCGCCTGGTCGATAGGTTCGGAGGCTTCCGGCAGCAGAGAGCGGATTTCGCTTTTTTCCAGCTCAATCGTCCTGACGATAGGGGCGGATTCTGGATGGTAGATATAGGGTCGCCAGACGGCGACCGCTAATGTCAGAACGCTCAACGACCCCAGCATGACGCGGTGAGGTCGTGGCAAATTGTTGAATGCCTGAGTGACAGCGCGGGCTATCTGTTGCACGTATTCACTTCCTCGTTAATCTCCTTTCAGGCAGCTCGAATACTGTTTCGCCAGTTGGTCGAGGAACTGCGGGTAACTTTCTTTACCCAGCTTAATCCCGGTACCGAGAGGGTCCAGAGTCCCCATGCGCACAGAGGTGCCCCTGGCAACAGCTTCTATAACGGCTGGCCTGAACTGTGGCTCAGCAAAAACGCACGTTGCTTTTTGCTCAACCAGCTGTGTTCTGATTTCGTGTAAACGCTGCGCACCGGGCTGTATTTCAGGGTTTACGGTAAAATGCCCCAGAGAGGTCAGACCGTAGTGTTTTTCAAAGTAGCCATAGGCATCATGAAAAACGAAATACCCTTTTCCTTTCAGCGGTGCGAGCTCGTTACTCACCTGCTTATCGGTTGAGGCTAATTTTGCCTCAAATTCTTTCAGGTTAGCGTCAAGTTTGGCTCGACTCTGCGGCATAAGTTCCAATAATTTATCGTGGATTGCAACCGCTGAAAGCCGCGCTATCTCTGGGGATAACCACAGATGCATATTGTAAACACCATGATGGTGATCGCCGTCACTATTTTCACCTGCGGCGTGTTCGTGGCCATGATCGTCATCGTCGTCATCCGCCCCTTTCATGAGCAGCGGTTTCACGCCGGCAAGCTCAGCGATGGTCACCTTTTTATTCGACGCAATGCTTTGCGTTGACTTGTCCATGAACGCTTCCATCTCTGGACCAATCCAGACCACTAAGTCTGCGTTCTGTAAGCGTTTTGCATCGGAAGGACGCAGTGAATAATCATGCTCTGAGGCACCGTCAGGCAGGAGCACCTGGGTCTCCGTGACCCCATCCGCGATAGCGGAAGCGATAAAGCCTAAGGGTTTCATTGAGGTAACCACGGCAGCATTCGCCGTAGAGGTCTGAGCGAACAAAAAAACGGCGCTAAGTCCAGCGCAAAGAAGCGTATTTTTATGTAACATAATGCGTCTAGTCATCGTAATGAATGAGAAAGATGTGATATTATAACATTCACTCGCTTGTGCAACCCCTAATTTGACATGACAAATCTTGTAACTCTCGAAAACGTCTCGGTCGCCTTCGGCCAACGACGCGTACTGTCTGACATTTCGCTGACGCTAAAGCCCGGCAAAATTTTGACCTTACTCGGCCCTAATGGCGCAGGCAAATCCACGCTCGTGCGGGTGGTTCTTGGACTGGTAGCACCGAGTGACGGTGTTATCAAGCGCGAGAACAATCTGCGGATTGGCTACGTCCCGCAAAAACTGCATCTGGATGCCACGATGCCGCTGACCGTCAGCCGGTTCATGCGCTTACGTCCCGGCACCCGCAAGCAGGACATCCTGCCGGCGCTGAAACGTGTCCAGGCCGGGCACCTGATTGAAGCGCCGATGCAAAAACTCTCCGGTGGCGAAACCCAGCGCGTGCTGCTGGCCCGGGCCCTGCTGAACCAGCCGCAGCTGCTGGTGCTGGATGAACCCACGCAGGGCGTCGACGTTAACGGGCAGGTTGCCCTGTACGATCTGATAAACCAGCTGCGCCAGGAGCTTGATTGCTCGGTGCTGATGGTCTCCCACGACCTGCATCTGGTGATGGCAAAAACCGATGAGGTGCTGTGCCTGAATCAACATATTTGCTGTTCCGGCACCCCGGAAGTGGTCTCCACGCATCCGCAGTTTATCTCGATGTTTGGCCAGCGTGGGGCGGAACAGCTGGGAATCTATCGTCACCATCATAATCACCGCCATGACCTGCAGGGGCGGATCGTACTGCGTAGGGGAAATGAGCGCTGATGATTGAACTTCTGTTACCCGGCTGGCTGGCCGGGATGATGCTTGCCTGTGCGGCAGGCCCGCTCGGGTCGTTTGTGGTCTGGCGCCGGATGTCCTATTTCGGCGATACCTTAGCGCATGCCTCTTTGCTTGGCGTGGCCTTCGGGCTGTTGCTTAACGTCAATCCGTTTTATGCGGTGATCGCCGTGACCTTAATGCTGGCAGGCGGTCTGGTGTGGCTGGAAAAACGTCCGCATCTGGCGCTCGATACCTTATTGGGGATTATGGCGCACAGTGCGCTGTCGCTTGGTCTGGTGGTGGTTAGCCTGATGTCGAATATTCGCGTCGACCTGATGGCCTATCTGTTTGGCGATTTACTGGCGGTAACGCCGGAAGATTTGATCTCTATCGCCATTGGCGTGGTGATTGTGCTGGCTATCCTGCTCTGGCAGTGGCGCAACCTGCTGTCGATGACCATCAGCCCCGATCTGGCGTTTGTCGATGGCGTGAAGCTGCAGCGGGTGAAACTGCTGTTAATGCTGGTCACCGCGCTGACCATTGGCGTCGCCATGAAGTTCGTCGGCGCGTTGATTATTACCTCGCTGCTGATCATTCCTGCCGCCACGGCGCGCCGCTTTGCCCGTACGCCGGAGCAGATGGCCGCCGCTGCCGTTGGTGTGGGGATTATCGCGGTGACCGGTGGACTGACCTTCTCGGCGTTTTACGACACCCCCGCCGGCCCGTCCGTGGTGCTGTGCGCCGCGCTGCTGTTTATCTTCAGCATGATGAAAAAATCGGCCGCCTGAGCCGCGCCCTCTTCCCCGGTCGCGGCGAGTTGACCGGGGTCCTCATCCCTGCCCTGCCGGAACAAGCTCACCGCTCATCTGCCGGCAGCCAGGTTACGGCATTGCCGGCGGCGTAATACCGAAGTGATTCCAGGCGCGTACCGTCGCCATACGCCCACGCGGCGTACGCTGCAAAAAGCCTTGCTGGATCAGATACGGTTCCAGAACATCTTCGATAGTTTCCCGCTCTTCGCCAATCGCCGCCGCCAGGTTATCCAGGCCGACGGGGCCGCCGAAGAATTTATCGATGACCGCCAGCAGAAGTTTGCGGTCCATATAGTCGAACCCTTCCGCATCAACATTCAGCATGTCCAGCGCCTGAGCGGCAATCTCCAGCGAAATGGTGCCATCATGGCGCACTTCGGCAAAGTCACGTACCCGGCGCAGCAGGCGGTTGGCGATACGCGGCGTGCCGCGCGCGCGGCGGGCCACCTCCAGCGCACCTTCGTCGCTCATTTCCAGCCCCATAAAGCGCGCGCTGCGGCTGACGATATGCTGCAGGTCAGGAACCTGGTAAAACTCGAGGCGCTGTACAATCCCGAAACGGTCACGCAGCGGCGAAGTTAATGACCCCGCGCGCGTCGTGGCGCCAATCAGGGTAAACGGCGGCAGATCGATTTTGATCGACCGCGCCGCAGGCCCTTCGCCGATCATAATATCCAGCTGATAGTCTTCCATTGCCGGATACAGCACCTCTTCCACTACCGGCGAGAGGCGGTGTATTTCATCAATAAACAGCACATCGTGGGGTTCGAGGTTGGTGAGCATGGCGGCCAGGTCACCCGCCTTCTCAAGCACCGGACCGGAGGTGGTTCGCAGGTTGACGCCCATCTCATTGGCGACGATGTTTGCCAGCGTCGTCTTTCCCAGCCCCGGTGGACCAAAGATCAGCAGGTGATCGAGCGCGTCCCCGCGCAGCTTTGCCGCCTGGATAAAAATCTCCATTTGCGAACGCACCTGCGGTTGACCGACATACTCTGCCAGCAATTTCGGGCGGATTGCGCGGTCGGCCGTCTCTTCAAACCCGGCGCTGTCTGCCGATACCAGCCTGTCTGCTTCAATCATCCCTTACCTCACAACGCGGCGCGGAGCGCTTCGCGAATTAGCATTTCACTGTTGGCATCCGGGCGAGCGATTTTACTCACCATCCGGCTGGCCTCCTGAGGTTTATAGCCCAGCGCCACCAGCGCAGCAACCGCTTCCTGCTCCGCATCGTCATCAGACGGACCCGCCGGTGAAGTCAGCACCAGATCCGTCGCCGGCGTAAACAGATCGCCGTGCAGACCTTTGAACCGGTCTTTCATTTCAACAATCAGACGCTCAGCGGTTTTCTTACCGATACCCGGCAGTTTCACCAGGGCAGCCAGCTCCTCGCGCTCTATGGCGTTAACAAACTGCTGCGCCGACATACCGGAGAGGATCGCCAGCGCCAGCTTTGGCCCGACGCCGTTGGTTTTAATCAGCTCTTTGAACAGGGTGCGTTCCTGCTTGTTATTAAAACCATAGAGCAGCTGCGCATCTTCGCGAACGACAAAATGGGTAAAAACGATGGCCTCGTTGCCCACATCCGGCAGTTCATAAAAACAGGTCATTGGCATATGTACTTCATAGCCCACGCCTCCCGTTTCCAGTAATACAAGCGGGGGTTGTTTTTCGAGAACGATGCCTCTGAGTCTGCCTATCACATGGAGCTCCTGCGTTAAGGGCTAAAGTATCTGCGGTATCATAAAAAAAGGCTGGATGAATATCCAGCCTGATTTGACGTTATCGTAAGCGCCCACGCGCCAGATTGAGCCGCGTCTCGCTGATCTGAGCCGCGTTCTGACTGACGTGGCAGTGGGTAATGGCGATAGCCAGCGCATCCGCCGCGTCCGCCTGGGGGTTGGCGGGAAGCTTAAGCAGCGTGCGCACCATGTGCTGCACCTGGCTTTTTTCCGCGCTGCCGATGCCGACAACGGTTTGCTTAACCTGCCTCGCGGCATACTCGAACACCGGCAGGTCCTGATTCGTCGCCGCGACAATCGCCACGCCGCGCGCCTGCCCCAGCTTCAGCGCCGAGTCGGCGTTTTTCGCCATAAACACCTGCTCGATGGCGAAATAGTCCGGCTGAAACTGGGTGATAATTTCCGTCACGCCTGCGTAAATCAGCTTCAGGCGCGACGGTAAATCGTCGACTTTGGTCCGAATACAGCCGCTGCCAAGATAGCTCAGCTGCCGCCCGACCTGACGAATAACGCCATAACCGGTAATGCGTGACCCCGGGTCAATGCCGAGAATAATGGCCATCACGCACCTCCGGTTAGTGATTTAACGGTCAGCAACATTAGAGCGTTGCGGCGACCTCATCAGAGATCTCGCCGTTATGATACACTTCCTGCACGTCGTCGCAGTCTTCCAGCATATCGATCAGACGCAGCAGTTTGGGTGCCGTTTCCGCATCCATATCCGCCTTGGTCGAAGGAATCATGGAGACTTCAGCCGCATCAGCCTTCAGGCCAGCCGCTTCCAGCGCATCGCGCACCGCGCCCATCTCTTCCCACGCGGTATACACGTCAATCGCGCCGTCGTCATAGGTCACAACGTCTTCCGCGCCAGCTTCCAGCGCGGCTTCCATGATCACGTCTTCGTCGCCGGCTTCAAAAGAGATGACCCCTTTTTTGCTGAACAGATAGGCTACGGAGCCATCGGTGCCGAGGTTGCCGCCGGTTTTGCTGAAGGCATGGCGCACTTCGGCAACGGTACGGTTGCGGTTGTCGCTCAGGCATTCAACCATGACCGCGGTGCCGCCAGGGCCGTAACCTTCATAAATGATGGTTTCCATGTTCGCGTCATCATCGCCGCCAACGCCACGGGCGATAGCACGGTTCAGGGTGTCGCGGGTCATGTTGTTGGACAGTGCTTTATCTACTGCCGCACGCAAACGCGGGTTAGAAGCGACATCGCCGCCGCCCAGACGCGCAGCGGTAACCAGCTCACGAATGATTTTAGTAAAGATCTTACCGCGCTTGGCATCCTGTGCCGCTTTGCGGTGTTTGGTGTTGGCCCATTTACTATGACCTGCCATAAAAAACTCTCCAAAAATGCCTGCTTCCCGCAGCCTTTCGACCTGCAAATGGCTGGGAAGACTAGTCGGCGTTAATTACAAATTCTTCAATCGCCTGCCGGTTACTCCACGACTTGGTCAGGGCGGCGGCTTCTGCCGCATTGACCCAGCGGTAATCCAGATGTTCCGTAAAGACAATCTGGCGTTCATGAGGGAGCGCAAGACAGAACCAAAATTCCGTATTGCGCTCAACGCCCGGCGCGTAGCGATGACGTAAATGAGAAAAAATCTCGAAATCCACCGTGCGCTGACAGTCCATTAAGGTCAGCTGCTCATGAGCAACATCAATCGCGACCTCTTCCTTTACTTCACGCACGGCGGCTTGCGCTGCAGTCTCCCCCGCTTCCAGGCTGCCGGTTACCGACTGCCAGAAAGCGGGATCGTCGCGTCGCTGCAACATCAGCACCCGCTTCGTGTCTTCGGCATAAATGACCACCAGAACGGAAACGGGAAGCTTGAATGACATCTTACTTATTCTCCGGAGACTCTTTTGTCTCTTTCGCCACAACCTGAATACCTAACTCACCCAGGGATGTCGGGTTAGCAAAGCTCGGCGCTTCGGTCATCAGACAGGCCGCGGCGGTCGTTTTCGGGAAGGCAATAACGTCACGGATATTATCGGTACCGGTCAGCAGCATGGTCAGACGGTCAAGACCGAAGGCCAGACCCGCGTGCGGCGGCGTACCGTACTTCAGCGCGTCCAGCAGGAAGCCGAATTTTTCACGCTGTTCCTGTTCGTTGATGCCCAGAATACCGAAGACGGTCTGCTGCATGTCGCCATTGTGGATACGGACGGAACCGCCGCCCACTTCATACCCGTTGATCACCATATCGTAGGCGTTAGCGATCGCCGTTTCCGGCGCGGTTTTCAGTTCATCCGCAGTCATGTCTTTCGGCGAAGTGAACGGGTGGTGCATCGCGGTCAGACCGCCTTCACCATCATCTTCGAACATCGGGAAGTCGATAACCCACAGCGGCGCCCATTTGGTTTCGTCGGTCAGGCTCAGGTCTTTACCCAGCTTCAGACGCAGCGCACCCAGCGCATCGGCAACCACTTTCTTATTGTCCGCGCCGAAGAAAATCATGTCGCCATCCTGGGCGCCGGTGCGCTCAAGAATGGCGTCGACGATCTCTGCGTTGAGGAATTTCGCTACCGGGCTGTTGATGCCTTCGAGACCTTTCGCACGCTCGTTGACTTTCATGTACGCCAGGCCTTTCGCGCCATAGATCTGGACGAACTTGCCATACTCATCAATTTGTTTACGGGTCAGCGCAGCGCCACCCGGTACGCGCAGCGCAGCGACGCGCCCTTTGGCATCATTGGCCGGGCCGGAGAAGACGGCAAACTCTACGGCTTTCACCAGGTCGGCAATATCGACCAGCTCCATCGGGTTACGCAGATCCGGCTTATCGGAACCGAAGCGGCGCTCGGCTTCCGCAAAGGTCATCACCGGGAATTTGCCCAGGTCGACGCCTTTCACGTCCAGCCACAGCTGGTGAACCAGCTCTTCCATGACTTCACGCACCTGCGGCGCGGTCATAAAGGAGGTTTCCACATCGATCTGGGTGAATTCCGGCTGGCGGTCTGCACGCAGGTCTTCGTCACGGAAGCATTTCACTATCTGATAGTAACGGTCAAAGCCGGACATCATCAGCAGCTGTTTAAACAGCTGAGGAGACTGCGGCAGCGCGTAGAATTTGCCTTTGTGAACGCGGCTCGGCACCAGATAGTCGCGCGCGCCTTCCGGGGTCGCTTTGGTCAGCATCGGGGTTTCGATATCGAGGAAACCGTGATCGTCCATAAAGCGGCGCACGAAGCTGGTGATTTTCGCACGGGTTTTCAGACGCTGAGCCATTTCCGGACGACGCAGGTCCAGGTAACGGTATTTCAGACGCGCTTCTTCGGTGTTGACGTGATTGGAGTCAAGCGGCAGCGCTTCTGCACGGTTGATGATCGTCAGCGAAGAGGCCAGCACTTCGATGTCGCCCGTAGCCATCTCGCTGTTGACGTTTTTTTCGTCGCGTGCACGCACGGTACCGGTGATTTGGATGCAAAACTCATTGCGCAGTTCGGAAGCCAGCTTTAACGCCTCCGCACGATCCGGATCGAAAAACACCTGCACGATGCCTTCGCGGTCACGCATATCAATGAAGATAAGGCTACCAAGATCACGACGACGGTTGACCCAACCACACAGAGTCACCTGCTGCCCCACGTGGGACAGACGTAGCTGTCCGCAATATTCTGTACGCATGAGATATCCCTTAACTTAGCCGCAGGCGGATTGTTGCCTGCCTCGCAGGCGACGGAGTCGCAGCTTTAGCTGAATGTCACAACTGAATGAAAAAAGGCGGTCATTATAATAGAATTTCCGCCGCACGATAAGCCCGATGCAGTTTGTACGTTGCTTTGCTGTACGCTTATTGCCTGTGCTCACAAAAATTAACAAAAATTGTTACCCATGAGCCGGATCGGCAACGGTATTGTAACGGTCAAACCACAGAAGAAGATACGGGGATACCATGTTAGAACTCAATGCGAAAAAAACTGCGCTCGTTGTCATCGATCTGCAAGAGGGTATTTTGCCCTTCGCCGGTGGGCCGCATCGTGCCGATGACGTGGTAACGCGCGCGGCCCGTCTGGCTGAAAAGTGCCGTCAGCAAGGCTCGCCGGTCATCATGGTCCGCGTTGGCTGGTCCGCTGATTTTGCCGAAGCGCTAAAGCAACCGGTTGACGCGCAGGCCGGCGGGCACGCGCTGCCGGATAACTGGTGGACCTACCCGCAGGCGCTGGGCAAACAGGACGGCGATATCGAAGTCACCAAACGCCAGTGGGGCGCCTTCTATGGTACCGACCTCGAGCTGCAGCTACGTCGTCGCGGTGTTGATACCCTTATTCTCTGCGGCATCTCCACCAACATCGGCGTTGAATCCACCGCGCGTAATGCCTGGGAGCTGGGCTTCAACCTGGTTATCGTCGAAGACGCCTGCAGCGCCGCCTCTGCCGAGCAGCACCAGGGCAGCATGACGCATATTTTCCCGCGCATCGCCCGCGTGCGCAGCACCGAGGACGTCCTCGCCGCCTTATGATTTATATCGGGCTCCCGCAATGGTCGCACCCGAAGTGGGTGCGTCTGGGCATCACCAGCCTTGCAGACTATGCTCGCCACTTTAACTGCGTGGAGGGTAATACGACCCTTTACGCCCTGCCGAAGGCGGAGATTGTCGCCCGCTGGTATGAGCAAACTCACGATAATTTTCGCTTCTGCTTTAAATTTCCGGCCACCATTTCGCATCAGGCCGCTCTGCGCCATTGCGACGACCTGAGCCACGAGTTTTTTACTCGTCTGGCGCCGCTGGAAACGCGTATTGGCCAGTACTGGCTGCAGCTGCCCGCCACCTTTGGCCCCGGAGACCTCCCTGCCCTGTGGCACTTTCTCGATACGCTGCCGACCCAATTCACCTATGGCGTCGAAGTACGGCATCCAGAGTTTTTCGCCAAAGGGGACGCCGAAAAGGCGCTCAATCGCGGGCTGCATCAACGTCACGTGAATCGCGCCATCCTCGACAGCCGCCCGGTGCATAGCGCCATCGCGCGAAATCCGGCCATGATCGACGCCCAGCGTAAAAAACCCAAACTTCCGGTTCATGCCGTGGTCACGGCGGGGAATCCGCTGGTTCGCTTTATCGGCAGCGACGACATGGCCCACAATCACCGGCTGTTTGGCGTCTGGCTGCAGACCTTACCCCAATGGAGCCAGTCGACAACGCCCTATTTATTTCTCCACACCCCGGACATCGCGCAGGCCCCGGAGCTGGTCAGCACGCTGTGGGAAGATTTGCGCCGGGTGATGCCAGAGGTCGGGACCGCACCGTCAATTCCGCAGCAAACCGCGCTTTTCTGATATCCTGCTATGCTAATCGGAGCCATCTGAAAGAGTGAAAGGGAGTTTTTTGTATGGTCAGCGCGCTGTACGCGGTGTTGGGTGCGTTATTGCTAATTAAGTTTTCTTTTGATGTTGTACGTCTGCGCACGCAATACCACGTCGGGTATGGTGACGGAGGGTTTAGCGAGCTGCAGGTTGCTATCCGCGTGCACGGCAACGCCGTTGAGTATGTCCCCATTGGCATCATCCTGCTGCTGTTTATGGAGATGAATGGCGCGCAGAACTGGATGGTGCACGTCTGCGGTATTTTGCTGATTGCCGGACGACTGATGCACTCTTACGGTTTTCACCACCGGCTCTTCAGCTGGCGTCGCTCCGGAATGAGCGCCACCTGGTGCGCCCTGTTGCTGATGGTGCTCGCGAATCTGTGGTATATGCCCTGGGAGTTGGTTTTCTCCTTACATTAGCGCACAATACGCCGTTTTCGTTTTTTCGGGTTTAACGTTATGTCTCACCGCGATACGCTTTTTTCCGCGCCGATTGCCAGCCTCGGCGACTGGACCTTTGATGAACGGGTTGCTGAAGTCTTCCCGGATATGATCCAGCGCTCCGTGCCCGGCTATTCCAATATCATTTCTATGATCGGCATGCTGGCTGAACGCTTCGTTCAGCCCGATACCCAGGTTTATGACCTCGGCTGCTCGCTTGGAGCGGCAACGCTCTCTATCCGGCGTAACATTGCCCACCCTGGCTGCAAAATTGTGGCGGTGGATAACTCTTCGGCAATGGTCGAACGCTGCCGTCGCCACATCGATGCCTATAAAGCGCCGACGCCCGTCGAGGTTGTGGAAGGCGATATTCGTGATATCACCATCGACAACGCCTCCATGGTGGTACTGAACTTTACCATTCAGTTTCTGGCCCCCGATGAACGCCAGGCTATTCTGGATAAGGTTTACCAGGGGCTGAATCCCGGGGGCGCGCTGGTGCTGTCCGAAAAATTCAGTTTCGAAGATGCGCATGTTGGCGAACTGCTGTTCAACATGCATCACGACTTTAAGCGTGCCAACGGCTACAGCGAACTGGAAATCAGCCAGAAGCGCAGCATGCTGGAAAACGTCATGTTGACCGATTCGGTCGAAACGCACAAAGCCCGCCTGCATAAAGCCGGGTTTGAACATGCCGAATTGTGGTTCCAGTGCTTTAACTTTGGTTCACTGGTGGCGGTGAAATCAGAGGAAAAAGCATGATCGATTTCAATCATTTTTATCAACGCATCGCTCTCAGCCCGCTATCTCACTGGCTGGAGACGCTCCCTGCCCAGGTCGCGGCGTGGCAACGGGAAGCTCTGCACGGCAAATTCCGCGAGTGGGAACGGGCCGTAGAGTTTCTGCCGGAGCTGGCCCCGTATCGTCTGGACCTGCTGCATAGCGTCACCGCCGAAAGCGAAGCGCCGCTAAGCGAAGGCCATCGGCTGCGCGTAGAGAACCTGCTGAAAAACCTGATGCCCTGGCGCAAAGGGCCCTACTCGCTTTACGGCGTGAATATCGATACCGAATGGCGTTCTGACTGGAAATGGGAGCGCGTGCTGCCGCATCTGTCCGATCTGACCGGGCGCACGATTCTCGACGTTGGCTGCGGCAGCGGCTACCACATGTGGCGCATGATCGGCGCCGGCGCGCATCTGGCGGTCGGGATTGACCCGACGCAGCTGTTTTTATGCCAGTTTGAAGCGGTGCGTAAGCTGCTGGGTAACGATCAGCGCGCCCACCTGCTGCCGCTGGGCATTGAGCAGCTTCCGGCGCTCAACGCCTTCGATACCGTCTTTTCAATGGGCGTGCTGTACCATCGCCGCTCGCCGCTCGACCATTTATGGCAGCTCAAAGATCAGCTGGTCGACGGTGGCGAACTGGTGCTGGAGACGCTGGTGGTCGAAGGGGATGAGAATAGCGTTCTGGTACCAGGCGACCGCTATGCGCAGATGCGCAACGTCTACTTTATTCCGTCGGCCGCGGCGTTGAAAATGTGGCTGGAGAAGTGCGGATTTGTCGATGTGCGGATTGTCGATGTCTGCGCCACCACCACCGAAGAGCAGCGCCGTACCGAATGGATGATTACGGAGTCGCTGGCTGACTTCCTCGACCCCGAAGACAGCAGTAAAACGCTTGAAGGTTACCCGGCGCCGGTGCGCGCGGTGATCATTGCCAACAAACCTGAGACCCAGCAATCGCTGGCGAAAAAGTCAGCCGGGGGCAAATAAAGGTGAAAAAAAGACCCCTGTTGAAATTGCAGGGGCCTGGTACGGGCAATCATCATATTGGGCGACATGATGTGCAGCAAAAAACGGTTTAACTTCTCTGCGCAGAAATGATTTGCTTCATTTCTGCCACCGCTACGCCATTAACGGCATAGCGTGAATATTCATCTGCGTCGGCATCGGCGGACATCGATAATCCGGAATGACGGAAGCGCATTGGCGATGGCACCCAGTGTCCGGCCGAGCTGTGGACCTCTTTGACACCTGCCTGAAGAAACTTCGCCAGGTTGGCCGCTCGAACACCTGCACCAGCCATAATGGTTGGAGTATCCCCCAGGGCAATAAGTTCCGTAATTAATGAAAGACCTTTTTCAGCGCTGGCCTGCTGACCCGATGTCAGGATACGGGCAACGCCGAAATCGGCCAGCGTGCGATAAGCCTGATACGGATCCGCACACATATCAAAAGCCCGGTGGAACGTGACCGCCAGCGAACCGGCCGCCGCCATAATTTTTTGCATGCGCGCGGTATCGACCCGACCATCCACATCTAACACCCCGATGACCACGCCGGGAAAACCCAGCTCCCTGACCGTCGCCACATCGTCGAGCATCGCCGCAAACTCGCTTTCGGTGTAGCAAAAATCACCGCCGCGCGGGCGAATAATCGGATGCACCGGAATGGTCACCGTTTCGCGTACTGTTTTCAGCACGCCCAGCGACGGGGTTAATCCCCCTTCATGCGGCGCGGCGCAGAGCTCAATGCGATCGGCTCCACAGCGCTGCGCCTCTTGCGCACAGGCCATGCTATAACAGCAGACTTCCAGTAGCGTCATTTCCTTCTCCTTTACGCTGCGGGCAACACAGCATGTCATGATTTATCCGTTCAAAAACCGCGTCGCTTCACACTGTTACGCATCAGATTGTTCGCTGGCGACAATTTGCTCAATTGACCACGGGTGAAATTTAATCGTGACGCGGCCATCCGTCACCGCCAGGGTCGGGTTTGGCAGCCGTTCGCGCTCTCCTTTCGGCGAGCTGGTTTTGACAAAAATCCCCGGCTGACTCAATCCCTCATCAGACAGCAGCGCCAGCGCGCGAGCATTGAGCGCATCCGGCTCGCCCGGCAGCACAATCTCAACGTGCTCCCATCCTTCATGCGGATAGCGTTTCTCGCCCGGCCACGGCAGCTCAACCACGCTGAAACGCCAGTGGGCCACCGAAACCGGCTCATCCAGTTTGAACAGGCAGATAGGTCGACCGTTGATCGTGTTTTCCGACAGCAGCGTGCCGCATTGTTCAAAACCGCGACGCCAGCGCTCTGCCGTGGCGTTTTGGTGGCAGCGCAGGGAAATATGGTCGGCATCCAGCGGCGCGATATCCAACCCAAGTCGGTCGGCCAGCCCGCTTAGCGCGTCGGTGAAACGCGGCAGATCCGCGGAAATATCGTTAAGCTCATCAATTTGCTGCCAGTTTGCCATACTGCACCTCAATGCACGTCAAAGGGGGGTAATTTAGCGTGTTTCCCGGCGGCGACCAACCGGGAATCTTCTGTGGGGTTCGCCGAGTGGCTATTCATTAAGCGTGCTGCCCGGCAACGCGCGCACGGTGCTGACGCATGGGCGCAAATGCAGTATACTCCTGCCCTAATTTGTCCACATTCCGGCGCTGCCCCACAGGGGTTATAGCGCCTTAAACGTAAGGTATTCCGGTGAATATTCAGGCTCTTCTCTCAGAAAAAGTCAGCCAGGCCCTGATCGCGGCAGGTGCGCCTGCCGATTGCGAACCTCAGGTCCGCCAGTCAGCAAAAATCCAGTTCGGCGACTATCAGGCCAACGGCGTGATGGCAGTAGCGAAAAAACTGGGTATGGCGCCGCGACAACTCGCAGAGCAGGTACTGTCTCATCTCGACCTTAACGGGATTGCTAACAAGGTTGAAATCGCCGGGCCCGGCTTTATCAATATTTTCCTCGATCCGGCCTTTTTAGCGGAAAATGTGAACAGCGCGCTGGCGTCTGAGCGTCTGGGCGTCGCCCGGCCGCAGGCGCAAACTATCGTCGTTGACTACTCCGCCCCGAACGTCGCCAAAGAGATGCACGTCGGCCATCTGCGTTCCACCATCATCGGTGACGCTGCCGTCCGTACGCTTGAATTCCTCGGTCATAAGGTGATCCGTGCGAACCACGTCGGCGACTGGGGCACTCAGTTCGGCATGCTGATCGCCTGGCTGGAAAAACAGCAGCAGGAAAACGCCGGTGAAATGGCGCTGTCCGACCTCGAAGGCTTCTACCGCGATGCGAAAAAGCATTATGACGAAGATGAAGTCTTTGCCGAACGCGCCCGTAACTACGTAGTAAAACTCCAGGGTGGCGATGCTTACTTCCTGGAGATGTGGCGCAAGCTGGTTGACATCACCATGACCCAAAACCAGATTACCTACGATCGTCTGAACGTCACCCTGACCCGCGATGACGTCATGGGTGAAAGTCTCTACAACCCGATGCTGCCGGGCATTGTTGCCGATCTGAAAGCCAAAGGTCTGGCCGTCGAGAGCGAAGGCGCGACCGTGGTGTTCCTTGATGAGTACAAAAACAAGGAAGGCGAACCGATGGGCGTCATCATCCAGAAAAAGGATGGCGGCTACCTCTATACCACTACCGATATCGCCTGTGCGAAGTATCGTTATGAAACGCTGCACGCCGACCGGGTGCTCTACTACATCGATTCCCGTCAGCACCAGCACCTGATGCAGGCGTGGACGATCGTGCGTAAAGCGGGCTATGTACCGGAATCCGTGCCGCTGGAACATCACATGTTCGGCATGATGCTGGGCAAAGACGGGAAGCCGTTCAAAACTCGCGCCGGCGGTACCGTGAAGCTGGCGGATCTGCTGGATGAAGCGCTGGAACGCGCGCGCCGCCTGGTGGCCGAGAAAAATCCGGACATGCCTGCCGATGAGCTGGAACAGCTGGCCAATGCGGTCGGTATTGGCGCAGTGAAGTATGCCGATCTGTCCAAAAACCGGACCACCGATTACGTATTTGACTGGGATAACATGCTGGCCTTCGAAGGCAACACCGCGCCGTATATGCAGTATGCCTATACCCGCGTGCTCTCCGTCTTCCGTAAAGCGGAAGTTGACGAGCAGGCGCTGGCTGCGGCACCGGTGATCATTACCGAAGCGCGCGAAGCGCAGCTGGCCGCGCGCCTGCTGCAGTTCGAAGAGACGCTGACCGTTGTGGCCCGCGAAGGCACGCCGCACGTCATGTGCGCCTATCTCTACGATCTGGCGGGCCTGTTCTCCGGTTTCTACGAGCATTGCCCGATTATCACCGCCGAGAGCGAAGCCGCACGCAACAGCCGTCTGAAGCTGGCGCAGCTGACGGCCAGAACCCTGAAACAGGGTCTGGATACGCTGGGTATTGAAACCGTCGAGCGGATGTAAGTCGGCGGGGGATTTTGTCGCCCCGGCTAGCCGCGCGCTGCCGGGGAAATGCCTGATGGCGCGGTGCTTGTCAGCGTCTGTCAGGGCGATCAAATCCTGCCTTAGAAGTATTTGCGCAAATACTCCGTCAGACACAATATCGCCATTGCCTGACCATACGGCATCGAAGTCAGCGGGATCTCGCGGTAAAAGTCGAGATTGCCGCCCATCCCGGTCCCAAACGAGGTCTGTAACAGCTCGCCTTCCGGGGAGATATTTTTCACCACCCCGCGAATCGCCTTCTCCGCCACCTCGGCGTACTCCGCCGCGACATAGCGCTTACGCACCGCTTTCAGAATGCCATAGGCAAATCCGGCGGTGGCCGATGCTTCCAGGTACGAGTGCGGATCGTCCAGCAGCGTATGCCACAGGCCGCTGTCATCCTGACATTTTGCCAGCGCGGCAATTTGCGCATTCAGCACCTGGATCAAATAGCGTCTGACGGCGCTGTGCTCAGGTAAATCAACCAGTTCAAGGAAATCGGGGATCACCATCGTCAGCCAGCTGTTACCCCGCGCCCAGCGAGCGCGGGCGAAGTTATGCTGACCGTCATAGCTCCAGCCGTGAAACCACAGCCCGGTTTCCCGATCCATCAGGTTCTGAACGTGAAGTAAAAACTGATACACCGCCTCTTCCACATACTGCGGACGATTGAGCAATTTACCGATTTTAGCCAGCGGCAGTACGGTCATCATCAGCGTATCGTCCCACATCTGCTGATGGTTCTCTTCCGCCAGCGTGATGTGCTGCATTCCCCCATGCTCCGTGCGCGGCATCTCATGCATCGCCCACTCCGCCCAGCTATCGAGCCAGGGCAGATACTCCGGTCTCCCGGTCTCTTCGTAGCGCCAGGCCAGGGTCAGGAATGGGGCCATGGTATTAACGTTCTTCGTGGTCGCCCCTTCGGCGAAGCGATCGGCAAACCAGCTGTCGATAATATCGCGCATCGCCGTGTCCCCAGTCTGCTGGTAGTACTGATGAATACCGTACAAACCTACGCCATGCGTCCACTCCCAACCGGCCCACCCTTTGGTATCAATGACCCGCCCGTCGTCCAGCCGCAGCAGAAACGTCCCCGCTTCATCGCGAATATTGACCAGATTATGGGTCACTTTTTGGATCAGCGACTGCAGTTCATGGCGGCTAATAAAATGCGCCGGCTGACGCAGTAACGGGCTATGTTTGACAGGCCACACCTTCATCTCTTTACCCTCTGTTGTATGTCGATTTCATTTCAGCACCCTGCTTCAGCGATGGCGCGGCAGGTTTATTGCGGTTCAGATAACCAATATTGTTATTTCCCCACAGCGCGTCGAACGGCATGCCGGCCAGCATCTCAACCACCGCGCGATCTTCCGCTGTCGCCAGCTCTGGCTGTGCGCGGCCCGAGCGACGCATTTTGAGCGTCTCCGCCCGCAGCACGCTATGCGTGGCAAGATTGAGCCTGAAGCGCAGGGAGACGAGGAAACCGCAGGCCAGCACCACCAGCGTGCCGACGCTCAGGATCAACAGGATGGTATGGCTCACTTCATAGGGCTGGGTCTTCTGCCCGGAAACAAACCCCGAGAGCTGCATAATGATACCCACCAGCATCACCGCGCCGGCCTGAGAGGCTTTGCGCGTCAGCGTCATAATGCCGGCAAAAATCCCTTCACGACGCTGCCCGGTGATGACCTCATCCACATCCGCGATATAGGTGTAGGTATTCCATGGCACATAGTTGATTCCGCCACGCCCAAGTCCCGCGACGGCAGAGATCAACAGCAGCAGCGAGTAGACATCGCTCAGTCCGGCGTAATAGAGAATCGCGTAGGACAGCGAGCTCAGGCCAAACAGCACGACCACCATACGATACGAAGGGGCGGGCCCGAAGCGAATACAGAGCGGAATCATGGCGATGACGGCAATAAACTGGAAGATAGCCATGGTGCCCAGCAGGTTGGACGCCATTGAGGCCTCCTGCATCAGCACAAACACCACATAGTAGGTAAACACGGCATTAAAGACGTCCTGAGCGATATAGCCGCCAAGGTACATCCCCAGGTGCTGGCGGAAAATCTTAATCCGCAGCGTCGAACTCAGCTCAATAAACAGGCGATTGAGGCTCTGAACCAAAGACAAATTGCGCTTCTCTTCTTCCGCCCGCAGCGCGGCTTCCGACCACTCTTCCCGCGGACGTTCCCAGGTAAAGAACCAGACGAAGGTCAGCATCAGCGCGCACAGCACGGAGAAGACGAGACTTGCGTAGAAAAAGGAAACCGCATTGTCCTTACCAAACTGGGTCAGCAGAATGCCCGGCAGGAATGACGCCAGAATGGCCGACATCTGCGCCATCGAAATACGCGCGCCGGAGAATTTGGTTTTTTGTTTAAAATCATCCGTCATTTCCGGTACCAGCGTTTCATACGGCACCAGAATCATGGTGTAGACGATATCGAACAGCAGATAGGTGAGCAGGTAATACCAGAATCCCATATCGCCAACCCACATGATGGAGTAGCTGAACACGCAGGGGATGCCGAGCAGAATAAAGAACTTACGTCGGCCAAAGCGTTTGCCGAGCCACGTGGTCCCAAAGTTATCGGTCAGAAAGCCCATCAGCGGGCTGATCACCGCATCCAGCACTCTCGCCGTGGCAAAAATCAATGTTGCTTCAATAGGGGAAAGGCCGCAGAAGGTGGTGTAGAAGTAGAGGAGCCAGGCCGCGGTCAGCGCGGTGGTCCCGGCGCCGAGGAAGTCGCCCGAGCCATAGGCCAGATAATTAACTAAACCGATTTTACGTGTTTTCATCGCCGTAAATCCTGTGTCTTTTTTTTAGTGAACTCCGACAAGCTTTCTGGCTTAGCCAAAAGGGAGTGGATACATGGCTACAGTAGAAGTATGAGAACAGGGTTACCTTTTCGTTTTTGCCAGCCCGCCCCCGTCCATGGCAAAAATACAAAGAGTCGACGGACACGCATCACCTATTTATAAAACAGCACTTCATTTATAACAAAACGCATGTCCAAAACTAAAATTTGGTCGATGAAAACGTGATTTATCTCCACCAGAAATCAGTCGCTTAATGTGTGATGAACAGGGATTGCGGGAGATAAAAAATGAGAGTAAAGAAAGTATGAAGGGTTATTTCGCGTATCTGAAGGAGGCCTGATGTCCTATTCTCATCTGCTCGTTGCCGTCGCCCCAACGCCGGAAAGCCGCGTGCTTATCAATAAAGCGGTCTCTATCGCACGTCCGCTGGATGCCAAAGTCAGCCTGATCACGCTGGCCACCGATCCGGAGTTATATAACCAGTTTGCTGCGCCGATGCTGGAAAACCTGCGGGACTTGATGCATGAAGAAACGCGAGATTTTCTCTCCGGACTGGCGAAAGAAGCCAATTACCCTATCGACAACGTGACGATTGCCAGCGGCGAACTCAGCCACCACATCAAAGATTTTTGCCAGCAGCATCACGTGGACCTGGTGATATGTGGCAATCACAACCACAGCCTGTTTTCTCGCGCCACCTGCTCGGCGAAAAGCATCGTCGGCAGCAGCGGCGTGGACGTTTTACTGGTCTCTCTGGAAAAAGGCTGACGCCAAAGGCGTCAGCCTGTATCCCGCTTACCGCGCTACGCCAGTTTGGGGAAAGTTGAGACTTTGCGTTGCAATCGGCTCTCCTCACTACGCGGTTCGATCTGCTGCAAATCGCTGATGAACCGCTCCTGCCAATGATGGATATCGTTATCCTTGATGACCGCCAGCATCTCCGCATGACGCGCAATGCGTTCCGCCAGCGGCATCGTCAGACCACGATCCAGCGCCGCGGCCACCTCGTCGCGATCGTAGGGATTGACGATCAGCGCACTGGTCAGCTCATTCGCCGCCCCGGCAAACTGCGACAGGACCAGCACGCCCGGGTTCTGCGGATCCTGGGCAGCAATAAACTCTTTCGCCACCAGATTCATCCCGTCGCGTAGAGGCGTCACTAACCCGACATCGGAATAGCGGAAGATCTTCATCAACAGTTTGCGTTCAAAATGTTGATTCAGGTAGTACAGCGGCGTCCAGCCCAGCTGTCCGTACTGGCCATTGATTCTGCCGCTGGCGGTCTCCAGCTGATGGCGAATATCCTGATAGGCCTGTACTTCGCCGCGGGAGGTTGGCGCAATCTGCGTATAGCGAATCTTGCCATGGTGCTGCGGGTATTTCTCCAGCAGGGCTTCATAGGCGAGAAAGCGCTCCGGCAGGCCTTTAGAGTAATCCAGTCGCTCAACGGAGAAGATATTTTTTACTCCCTTAAGCTCGCTTTTCAGCTGTGCCAGTTTGGGCGGCAGCGGCCCCTTCGCACTGCGCGCAATCTCGTCAGGATCGATGCCTATCGGGTAAACCTCGGTGCGGAAATGTTTGCCCCATGCCTCATGGCGTCGGCCATCTCGCGTCACCACCCGGGTCTGCAGCGAGACGCTATCAAGAAACGCCACTCTGTCGTTATCGGTCTGGAAGCCAAGCAGATCGTAGTCACAGAGCTGCTCAAGAAGCTCGGCATGCGGAGGCAGCGCGTTAAAAATCTCTGGCGTCGGGAACGGAATGTGCAAAAAGAAACCGATACGGTTATTGACCCCGAGCTTGCGCAGCTCGCTGGCAAAAGGCAGCAGATGATAATCATGAATCCACAAAATATCATCGGGCTCAATCAGCGGGAGAAGCTTCTTCGCCAGGTTGGCATTAACCCGCAGATAGCCGTCCCATGACGGACGCTGGAAGTCCACCAGATCCAGGCGATAGTGAAATGCCGGCCACAGCACGGCGTTGGAAAACTGGTTGTAGTATTCGTCATGATCCCGTTCATTGAGCGTAAACGAGGCCCAGGTGATATTGCCTCGCGTCACCGTGTTTAGCGGTTTCTGGTCATCGCCAATCTCTCCGCTCCAGCCAAACCATAATCCACCGGCGGCCTTCAGCGCGCCCAAAATGCCCACGGCCAGGCCACCCGCGCTGGCCTTTTTATCATCCGGTGGCGCAATACGATTAGATATTACGACTAAGCGCCCCATAACCCTCCCTCCTGTCATTTTGCGCATCAGGTTGTTGCTTATTATTTGCGATGCTGATTAACCAATGCTGAACGGCCGCGACATCCGGCAGACGCCACTGCGCCTGGGTGTCGCCCTTGCCAACTTTTACCGACATGCCGCCGAGCTGATTCACGACGTTGAACCCGGCTTCGTCCGTCAAATCGTCGCCAACGAATACCGGTTTACGCCCCTGAAACGGCGCCTCCTGCATAAACGTCGCAATCGCTTCCCCTTTATTGACCCCACGCGGCTTAATCTCCACCACGCACTTACCCAACTGCAATGCGAGGATGGGGTAACGTTTGACAATCCCCTGCGCCAGCGATAGCGCCGCGCTCTGGTACGTCGGCGCCTGGCGATAATGCAGCGCAAACGCCATGCCTTTGTGTTCCAGCTCACATCCCGGCATCGTCTCCAGCGCCGCCCGCAGCTGCTCATCCAGTTCCCGGAGCAGCGCATCAGGAAGCGTGACGATGTGCGTTTTACCATTGATATCGCGGCGTTCTGCCCCGTGAACACCGGCCAGCGGCAGCCGGTATGGATGGGTAAGCGCATCAAGCTCAACCATTGAGCGCCCTGAAATCAATGCCACCGCCCCACCGTGCTGCTGCGCAAGCTGCCGCAGCGCCTGAAGCGCCTGTGTGGGGATAACAACCTGATCGGGATGAGGTTTGATATCGGCAAGCGTGCCGTCGAGGTCAAAGAAAAATGCATGATGTTCGGTTGGCACAGGCGGTACAGATATCTTGTCAGCCACCCTGTTCTCCTCCTTTCATGGCCAGCACAACGCTGGTTGTTAACGGATTGTTAGCCATGTAAGTATAGACAGTGTGACCGGGATCGCCATTTTTGATAGCTATCGCCAGCGTAGCGGGCGCTGGCGATAATCAGGGATTAGACTAAAAGGTTGGGGGATTATTAAGCAGCTCGTTTTGCTTTTTGTTTATAACGGTCGAAGATAACCGCCGCCAGCAGAATCACCCCGCGCACCACGTACTGAGAGAACGGCGAGATATTGAGCAGGTTCATGGCGTTCTCTACGGTGCCGAGGATCAGGATCCCGGCAACCACATAAGAGATCTTACCGATCCCGCCTTTCAGCGACACGCCACCCAGCACGCAAGCTGAGATAACGATCAGCTCATAGCCAATCGAGGTCATCGGCTGGCCGCTGGTCATGCGCGAGGCGAGGATAATCCCCGCGGCCGCAGAAACCACGCCTGAGATCACGAAGATAATAATTTTGGTCCGCACCACCGGCACCCCCGCCAGACGGGCCGCCTCTTCATTGCCACCGATAGCCAGCGTATTGCGGCCAAAGGTAGTTTTGTTGAGCAGTAAACCAAAAACAATCAGGCAGGCGACGGTCAGCCAGATCGGGGCCGGCAGGCCAAACCAGTTGGCATAGCCTAAGGTAAAGAAGCGCTCATCTTCAATGCCGACCGCCTTTCCGTCGGAGATAATATAAGCCAGGCCGCGCACAATCTGCATTGTGGCCAGCGTCGTGATCAGGGCGTTAATTTTCAGCCGGGCAATCACGAAGCCGTTAACCAGCCCGCTGATTGCCCCCAGCAGCAGACCGGCGGCAATCCCTATCCACATGCTTTCCGTCAGATTAATCACCACTGCCGTCGTTACGCCAGCGCAGGCGATGACCGATGCCACCGACAGATCAAAATCCCCGGACGCCAGGCAAAACAGCATGCCGCAGGCCACCATACCGGACATTGAAATCGCCAGCCCCAGCCCTTTCATATTGATAAACGAGGCAAAATTGGGTACAAAAATCACGCAGCCGATAAACAACACGGCAAAAACAACCAGCATGCCAAACTGATCCCAGATTCGGGCAAAGCTAAACGAACTCTGGCGGGCATTAGGGGTAGTAACAGAGGACATTATTGACTCCTTACTCAGGCGACCGCCTGGCTCACTTTTGGCATCGCAAGGCTTAACGCCTGCTGTTCATTGGCATCATCATGCAGCAGTTCGCCCGCCACCTCACCTTCGCGCATCACCACGATACGATCGGCCACGCCGAGCACTTCGGGCAAATCGCTGGAGGCGAAAACGACGGCGACACCGGAGGCCGCCAGGGCATAGATAACGTTATAAATTTCATGCTTAGCGCCCACATCAATGCCGCGGGTCGGCTCATCCAGCAGGATCACTTTCATCTCTTCCGACAGCCAGCGTCCCAGAATCGCCTTCTGCTGGTTGCCGCCGGAGAGATTCATAATCAGCTGTTCGGGGCCCGGGGTTTTGATATTAAGCGACTTAATATGCCGATCGGCGTTGTGCGCTTCCCAGCCGTTGTTAATGATGCAGCCCGCGTGAATATGCCGGCGACGCGCGCTGATATTGATATTGTCGCGTACGGAATGGACCGGAATAATGCCCTCCGCTTTGCGGTCTTCCGGGCACAGCATCATTCCGGCCTCGATAGCCTGTGCCGGTTTGCGAATATCGATCGCCTGCCCGTCGATATACACCTGACCGCCGGTGATACGGGTTCCGCCAAACAACCCTTTCATCAGCTCGCTGCGCCCGGCCCCGACCAGCCCAAACAGGCCGACGATTTCCCCGCTGCGCACCGACAGATCTACCGGCCTGCGGACGCCGGGCGCTTTGACCTGCTCCAGGCGCAGACGCTCTTTGCCATACTCACGCGGTTTCCAGCCGTAAACATCGCCCAGCTCGCGCCCGACCATCGCCTGCACCAGCGCGTCATGACTCACGGTCTGCATATCATCGAAGGTGCGTACGTAGCGGCCATCTTTAAACACGGTGATCGCATCGCTGAGCGCAAAAATCTCCTCCATGCGGTGCGAAACATAAATAATCACGCGCCCTTCCTCACGCAATTCGCGGATGACGCGAAACAGATGGTCGATCTCGCGCGCCGAAAGAGAGCTGGTCGGTTCATCAAATGCGATAACCTTTGCGTTACGGGTGAGCGCCTTGGCAATCTCAACCATCTGCCACTGGCCGATGGAGAGGTATTTCAACGGCGTTTCCGGGTCGATATCCAGCCCCAGATGTTCCAGCTGCAGCCGCGCTTCGTAGTTGAGCAGCGAGCGGTTCACTAAGCCGTACTTATGCGGGATTTGGCCGAGGTAGATATTCTCCGCGACGGTCATTTCCGGAATCAGGTGCAGCTCCTGATAAATGATTGCCACTCCGGCGTTCAGCGCTTCGGTAGTGTTGCTGAATACGCGCGGTTGGCCGTCTATCTGCAGGTCGCCGGCGGTAGGAATATAGTTGCCGCTGAGAATTTTCAGCAGCGTCGATTTTCCGGCTCCATTTTCCCCCATCAGGGCGTGGATCTGTCCGCTATAGCAGTCAAAGCTAATATCGGAGAGCGCCTTAACGCCGGGAAAGGTCATGGTAATGCCGCGAAATGAGAGATAAGGGGTAGACTGTTGCATAACAACTCCGCTCTTCTATGCTCAGCCTCCCGCAGGCTGCGGGAGGCAGGGTCAACCAGGCCTTACAGCCCTTTTTTCGCCAGCTCTTCTTTGAAGTTGTCGCGCGTGATCAGCACCACATCGGTGACCGCAGTGAATTTCGGCGGTTCTGCGTCTTTTGTGACCCAGTTGTAGAGCATCTCGCTGGTTTTATATCCGTGGATATCCGGGCTAGGCAGCAGAGAACCGTAGAAACCGGTCGCCTGCGCTTTGGAGAGTTCGTTAACCGCATCCACACCATTAATGCCAATGCCAATCACATCCCCGGCTTTAAAGCCCTGACCTTCGGTGGCGCGCACGCCGCCCAGTACAGTGTTGTCATTCATCCCCACGATCAGCCAGTGCTTCACCTGAGGATGCTGTACCAGCATCGAGTTACCGGCGTCGAAGGCGCCCGGGATATCGTTGGATTTAGTCGGCACGCGGTAGATCTGTTGGTCAGGGAAACCGGCCGCTTTCAGCGCGTCGATGGAACCCGTGGTACGACGACGGGCGGTATCGAGTTCATCAGCGGTAATCGCCATCACGCCGGTATCCTTCACATCCCAGCCGCGTTTTTGCATCTCTTTGTACAGCTCCTGCCCCTGACGGGCGCCAATTTCACTGGCGGCCATCATCACCAACGGTACGCTCTCCATCGGTTTACCTTTCGCATTCACGAACTGGTCATCGACGGTGATGACTTTCATATCGTATCCGCGCGCTTTAGCGACAATCGCCGCCCCGAGTTTCGGGTCAGGTGTACAAATAACGAAGCCCTTTGCCCCGCTGGCCGCCAGGCTGTCGATGGCATTCAGGGTTTTCTCACCATCCGGGACCGCAATTTTAATTACCTCAAAGCCCAAATCTTTGCCGGCCTTATCGGCAAATTTCCACTCGGTTTGAAACCAGGGTTCTTCCGGTTGTTTGACCAGAAATCCGAGTTTAAGCGTTTCAGCCATAGCTGATTGTGACATAACCGCAGCGAGACCGATCGCCGCCAGCGCTTTAGTAAATTTGTGCATGGTAAACTCCAGCTTTATTTCGCTTTTCTGTAGGGAAGTATCGGACTTAATTTTTTTATCGGACGTAAAACAAGGCATTAGAAAAATTGCACACCGAACTGCCGTTGTTCATTAAGTAATAACTGGAAATCAATTCTCCATACGAGAGCATTATCACATCGCGGAATTACAGTAATTGCGTGCATAGATTTAGCGAAAAATGACATAAAAAAAGAGCTAATTGTCAGACAATTAGCCCTGCACATAGCAATATTATCCATATCATCAGCAGACTTATCCTTGTCGCTACCGCCGCCTGCTCTCAGGAGATGTCCCGAAAGTGCTGTGCCCCCTTTTTCAGCCGTTTCCCTTACCGATACGACTTCTCACAAGATGAAATATCGCACAGGAGAATTTTATTACCGTTAATAACAGAATACACCTCATCACCCCGCTTATCTAGTCCTGTAAAAATGACGTCACTCAATCATTTCTCGTGATTTCTTTTTTACCGAATGGTTGATGCGACATGACCGAATTATGACCTCAGGATTAAATTCATATTTAATTAATATGTCGTAGGCATCATCCATATCATAAAAAAAGCCATAAAAATAAATTCAATAAAATCATCAAGATATGGATATTAAAATCAAGTAAAAGACAAAAACAACACGCTTTATAAGGATGTTGTAACGAAACGTAAACAGATGCACTTGAGAGTTTTCTTAGTCTATTATTGAGGGTATTCTATATATATCGGCAGGCGCTAATTAATTACCGATACACATAGGGAAAGTGCAAATTCATTATTTTGCCCACAATGTTACGCGTAAAGAGTCTCGCATTTTATCGTTCACCGGCGAAGATTCCCGACGCGTGAATGATACCTCCAGCTTAATAAGGATATTTTTTATGGTCGTTTCAGGAATGGCTCAAAAACTCAATAATCAGATGAACCTTGAGTTTCATGCCTCAAATTTATATCTGCATCTCAGCGAATGGTGCGAACAGCACCGTCTGAACGGCACCGCCATCTTTTTGCGCTCCCGGGCACAATCCCACGTGACGCAGATGATGCGCGTATTCGATTTCATGAAGACCGGCGGAAACTGGCCGATCGTCAAAAATGAAGGCAGCTACAGCTATAACTGTCACTCCCTCGAAGATCTGTTTACCACCACCCTGGCCGATTATGAACAGCGTAGCAGCATGCTGTCCGGATTGACCGAAGAGGCTAAAGCGCAACGCGACGACACCACCTGGCGCTTCCTGACGCTGTTGGAGAAAGAGCAGCAGCAGGACGGCGTGCTGTTGCAAAGCGTGCTTGAAGAGGTTCGTAACGCGGATAAAGCCGGCCTGGGTATGCTTCAGACCGATCGCCGCCTGCTCAGTCTGGTGACACGCCGCCAGGATTAAGGCCATCGCGCCGGCATCACATCAACCGTTCTCTCAGCGAGTATGGATCCCGAGAGAACGGCTTTCGCATCGCAGCATAGCGCTCGCCCTGGCCGGCGCAACCGCGCAGCGTTGGCACTAAAACCCGCCGGACGATGCCCTGCAGACCGCCGTATGGCCACCGTTCCGCTGCGCGAATAAACGACACCGGATCATCAATCCCTCCGCTTCACGCCTCCGTCCATCGCGGATAACGTTCCAGCGATCGCTGTTTCTGACACATCATTTCCGCCGTTCAGGCGCCGTTCTTATTCCTGAAAAGCATTAAAAACTTTTAAGCCGATCGCATTCCTGCTCTGGGAAATGGCGCAGCGGGTGATTAGTGACGGCGATCACTTTTCGCCATCGACTTTAAGAATATAAAAACAGCGTTTCAAAAATTTAAAACATGAGGTTTATATTAATGGCAGGATACGCGGCTTCAACCTCACAAGGGTTGCAGGGAAGACCGATTTTGTTACGCCATCAGCTAGCCTACGGCGGCGGTAATTTACTGGGGAGCGGCGCGCTGGCAATCAGCGGCGCCTGGCTACTTTATTTCTACACCACGTTCTGCGGACTGACGCTGATTGAGGCGTCGTTCATTTTCTCCGTCGCCAGCATCATCGATGCGATCAGCAATCCGTTAATGGGCTACCTGACCGATAACTTCGGTAAAACGCGGCTCGGCAAACGCTTCGGACGCCGACGTTTCTTTTTATTGATCGGTATCCCGCTGATGATGTTTTACCCGCTGCTGTGGGTTGAGGGGCTGGGTTTCTGGTACTACCTCTGCACCTACGTCGTCTTTGAGATTATTTATACCTCAGTCATGGTGCCTTATGAAACCTTAGCCACCGAAATGACCGACGACTTCTCATTACGCTCTAAACTGACCGGCTATAAAGCCATTTTCGGCAAGCTTGCCAACTTCCTGGCGGCGTTCATCCCAGGTCAGTTTATCCTGTTGTACGGCAAAGACTCCGCCACACCGTTCTTCCTGACCGGGCTGACCTACGGGGTTATTCTGATTATCGCCATCTCCTGCCTGTGGTTTTGCAGCTGGGAGCGCCCGCGTGAAGAAGAAGTTCGCGTGAATGAGAAAAAAGGCCTGCTCACGACCCTGCTGATGCTGGCGAAGGATATGCGTTCAACCTTCTATCTACGCGTGTTCCGCAAACATCTTGGGATGTATCTCTGCGGTTTCGGCGCAGAATGGCTGTTTGCCTCGATCTTTACCTACTTCGTTATCTTTGTCCTGCAGCACGATCCGGCGATGGTCGCCGGGCTGAACAGCCTGAACTCGATTCTGCAGCTGCTCTCTACGGCGTTGTTTATCGGCCTGTGTGTGAAAAAGGGATTCAGCAAGCCCTATATTCTGGCGCTGAGCATCGTGATTTTCTCCGTATTGCTGTACACCTCGCTGTGGTTTTTCCATCTGCCCGCTCATCTGGCAACCATCCTGATGTTTGGGATCACGGTGCTGTTTGGCCTGGGTACCGGCGGCGTGTACTACATTCCATGGACCGTTTACACCTTCCTCGCCGATGTTGATGAGATCTATACCGGCCGCCGCCGCGAAGGGATCTACGCGGGCGCCATGACCTTCTCCGGAAAAATCCTGCGTTCGATTATTGTCTTCACGATGGGAGCTATTCTCAGCTTTTACGGGTTCCAGTCTAAAGCGCATACGCAACCAGAAAGCGCCGTGACCGCCATTGCGGTGGTGTTCTGTAGCGGCGTGATCCTGCTGGCGCTGGCGGCCATTGTCTTCAGCAAGCAGATGAAACTGGATCGCAAAGCGCACCTGGTCGTATTGCAGGAAGTGGCGCGGATTAAAGCAGGGGGTAAGGTTAGCGATATCCCGTCCGATGTGCGTATTATCGTGGAGGATTTAGTCGGCCATCGTTATGAAGAGTGCTGGGGCAACAGTAAGCTATTTAAAGATGAACAGCCGGCGTCGGCAAGGGCCGCTATCTCTCATTAACGTCTGGTTTTCGCCCCGCCATCGACAGCGATAGCGGGGCGAAACAACTTAGTGTGCTTCACCCTGCGGCGTAAACTTAAGCTCAATCAGCGCAATCGCTTTTTGGACCGCGCGCAGCGTCACCGGATCGGCCGAAGCCGGATGGCTGGCAAAATCGATGGCTTTCAGCTGCGTGGTCATTTTTTCGCGGACTTCAACAGGGGCGATGACATCAATGACGTCGAGAATCTGTTTGATAACCAACTGGCAGGCGACAACGTCAGAAACCAGTTCGTCTTGTTCGGTGAGATGTTGAGACATTTATTACTCCTTTTTCGAGGAGCGTAATAGTAACCTAAATCCCGAGAGATAAAAAAACCTGCCGCAGCAGGTTTTTTTATCAGAACATACCGGCAGGCGGTACATCTTTGAATGTTTTGCAGTACTGCTCGAACATGCTCTTCAGAATTTTGCGCAGTTTCATGAAGCGACTCCGGTTTTGTTATGCAGGTGTTACCATTGATGGGGTCTATAATATGACTTGCATCACATAAATCAATAGAAACATGCGCTAAATCACAATTTATTTACAAGAATAATTTATAAATTAAACAAAAGTGAGGGAAATCGCAGAGTTAAGAGCCTGCACGTTTTTCCCGCGATAGGCACCTCACCAGGCGATGGCAAACACACAATGAGTACAGATATCTCTTCACGAGAAGGCCGCGCCTTCTCTGCTCCTGCGCTGCTGGTCGCCGGCGCATTTTTCATGGAGTTTCTTGACGGGACGGTAATCGCTACCGCGCTGCCGGACATGGCAAAAGATTTTGGCGTTGCGGCGGTTGACCTCAATATCGGCATCAGCGCCTACCTGATTACGTTGGCGGTATTGATCCCGGCCAGCGGCTGGATTGCCGATCGCTTCGGCGCGCGTAAGATCTTCACGCTGGCGTTGGCCATTTTTACGCTTGCCTCCGTTTTTTGCGGCTTTGCCGGCAACGTGGACACCTTTGTCGCCATGCGAATCCTTCAGGGTATTGGTGGCGCGCTGATGGTGCCCGTCGGCCGCCTGGCGGTACTGCGTACCACGCCAAAAGATCAGCTCATCAAAGCCATTGCCACACTGACATGGCCGGCGCTGGTTGCGCCGATCATCGGTCCACCGCTGGGTGGCTTTATTACCCGCTATGCCAGCTGGCACTGGATTTTCTTTATTAATGTTCCTCTGGGATTGATCGCCATCGCGCTGTCGCTGCGAATTATTCCCGATATCCGCGAAGCGCAGCGACGTCCCTTTGACCTTCCCGGCTTCTTTGCGACATCGGTTGCTATGGTGAGCCTGGTGAGCGCCATGGAGTTGCTTGGCGATAGCCGACCACAAGGCTGGACAACCCTGGTCCTGCTGGGGATCGGTACGGGATGCATGCTGTTCGCTCTGCGCCATTTCCGCCGGGCAGAGTGGCCGATGGTACGTCTCGATGCGCTACAGGTGCCCACCTTTCGGGTTACGATGTACGGAGGATCGCTTTTCCGTGCTTCCATCAGCGCCGTCCCCTTTCTGTTACCGCTGCTGTTTCAGGTTGGCTTTGGTATGGATCCGTTCCATTCCGGGCTGCTGGTGCTGGCGGTGTTTGTCGGCAACTTCACCATTAAACCCGCCACCACCCCGCTCATCCGTTGGCTCGGCTTCCGTCGGCTGCTATTGATAAACGGGACGCTAAACGTCATCTCGCTGCTCGCCTGTGCTTTTTTAACGCCGCAGACCCCGGTCTGGCTTATTTGTATGATCCTGTATCTCGGCGGCGTATTCCGCTCGATTCAGTTTACCGGTGTGAGCACGCTTGCTTTTGCCGATGTTCCGCCTGCGCAGATGAGCTACGCCAATACGTTGTTCAGTACCGCGTCACAGCTGGCCGTGGGTCTGGGGATCACCCTCGGCGCGATCGGCATTCGCATGGGTGAAAAAGCCAGTGAGTGGTTAAGTCTGACGACCCTACCGGGGATCAGCTTCCGGCTCTCCTTTGTCTTTATTGCCTTAATTTGTCTGGTGGGAATGGTAGATAGTCTGCGATTGAGCAAAGATGCCGGTAGCAGCGTCTCGCAGAGCAAAAAATAGCAGCAAAAAGGCCAGCGGAGGCTGGCCTTATTCGAAAAAAACGAGAGCTTGCTTAGCCGACTATCTGGCGGACAAAAGCTTCGATCTCTTTATCCTGGCAGTTCTCGAAGAAGCACTGCTGGAAACGCGGGCCGGAGACAGCCGTTTTGACCAGTTCCGGATCGATAGCGCGCAGAGTATCCAGATAGTTATCTTTCACCACGGCAGCTTTCACCGTATTCAGGATCCCGGCGTTACGCACCTGCGGCTCTTTGCGCTCCGGTGGGTAACCTTCGCCATTGCGACCGGTGAAGGCTTTTTCAAAAATAAAGCGCACGTTCAGCTCGGCACCCCAGCCAAAACCTTTGGCAAACGGCAGGGACAGCGCATTACCGTTATTAATCTGCGCAAACAGGAAGGCATCAGCCGGATCAATACAGTAGCCGCACACTACGCCTGGGTGGATGTTCAGCGACATCAGCGCGCCCTGTCCGGTTCCGCAGCCGGTTACCACGAAATCAACCGCTTTCGAATTCAACAGAATGCTGGCCATGATGCCCAGATGAATATAGGTCAGATGATGGTCGTGCTCATCGCTCATCCCGACGTTGTATACCGGGAACCCTTTTTCATCGGCAACGGCGTTTAGCTCGTTGAGGATGATGGCGTTTTTGCTGGCCTGGCTGTTTTCCATCATCAGTGCAATTTTCATGCTTTACTCTCCTGAATGCTGTGCGGGCACTCCCGCGATAGTTCGTTAGCGTTATGATGGACTCTACTACTTAACAAACGCACTTTCAAATTTTATGAAAAGTTGTTTTATAAATTACGTAGCGCTTCACATTTTTCGCCTTCGCCCCCGCCCTCCCGGTACCAGCCGCCACAGGCAGAGACGCAGTCAGCTCCCTGGCAGTCCATCTTCCTGCCAACGCCAGACACCTTATTTCTGTTTTTTATTTTGATAATACGAACTGACTAAAATATTAAACCGAAACCATTCTCATTACTTATTAAATTGCCAATGCGTTTTATTCCCATTTTCATTTTTAATAAATAAGTTTTTTAATTTACTTTTTGCAAATAAATTAATAACAAATTATAGTAACCGCACAATTACGTTGACCCTTTATTTTCGGAGCACACGCGATGCTGAAAACAGAAATGATCGATAAACTGAATGAGCAGATGAATCTTGAACTTTATTCTTCTCTGCTTTATCAGCAAATGAGCGCATGGTGCAGCTACCACAGCTTTGAAGGCGCCGCCGCATTCCTCCGCCGTCATGCGCAGGAAGAGATGACCCATATGCAGCGCCTGTTTGATTATTTGACCGATACCGGCAGCCTGCCCTGCATCAACGCTATCTCCTCACCGTTTGCCGAGTACGCATCGCTGGATGAGCTGTTCCGCGTCACCTACGAACACGAACAGCTGATTACCCAGAAAATTAATGAGCTGGCCCACGCCGCCATGACTAATCAGGATTATCCGACGTTTAATTTCCTGCAGTGGTATGTGGCTGAACAGCACGAAGAAGAGAAATTATTTAAATCTGTTATTGATAAGCTGACCCTCGCCGGTAAAAGCGGCGAAGGCCTGTACTTTATTGATAAAGAGCTGGCGACGCTCGACACGCAGAATTAATTATCCCGGCGGCGAAGTTTCGGCTTCGCCGCTAAATTAATGCCGGCAGATCTTACTCTCACGCGTATTAAACCCCGCCTCTACGGCAACAAACTTCCCCTTTTTCTGTAGAAATGCCACCAGCTCCGCCGCGCTTAAATTTTCTGCCGAGCAGGTATGAAAACGTGCATCTGCGCCGAAGCGGGCGATGATTGCCGCCTCAAGAGTGGCCGTTGAGTAAGGTTCGCCCGAGGCGATCATCATCTGCAGCACTTCATGACCATGAATCGATTGCATAGCTCCTCCTGTAAAACGCCCAGCATAGCCCGGCGAACGGCTGGAAGCTTTGCGCCAGCGCAGCCTTCAGGCGGCCTTCGCGGAGTGTAAATATTTAATTACAACCACTGTAACCCTCATTTGACGAGAATGATAATTTCACATACTCTGCGCGACATATTTTATTGTTAATTCCTTCATGGATAGAGAGAAACGTGAAGAACCGCACTCTGGGTAGTATTTTAATCGTGGCCGGGACCACAATCGGCGCAGGGATGTTGGCAATGCCGCTGGCTTCCGCGGGCGTGGGTTTTGGCGTCACCTTCTGCTTACTGATCGCGCTGTGGGCGCTGATGTGCTACACCGCGTTATTACTGCTGGAGGTCTATCAGCACGTGCCCGCCGATATGGGGCTCGGTTCGCTGGCGGCACGTTATCTCGGACGTTACGGGCAGTGGGTGACCGGCTTCTGCATGTTATTCCTGATGTATGCGCTAACCGCAGCCTACATTAGCGGCGCGGGCGAACTGCTGGCCTCCAGCCTCAACCAGTGGCTGGGCTGGTCGCTTCCTCCTGCGGGCGGCGTGTTGCTGTTTACCGCCATTGGTGGCGCGGTAGTCTGCCTCGGCACATCGCTGGTTGATCTGTTTAACCGCTTCCTGTTTAGCGCCAAGATCATTTTTCTCGCCATTATGCTGGCGCTGCTGTTGCCGCATATCCATCGCATCAATCTGCTGACGCTCCCGCTCCAGCAGGGCCTGGCGCTATCGGCGATCCCGGTGATTTTTACCTCTTTCGGTTTTCACGGTAGCGTGCCGAGCATCGTCAGCTATCTTAACGGCGATATTCGTAAGCTGCGTCGGGTCTTTATCATCGGTAGCTTTATCCCGCTGGTCGCCTATATTTTCTGGCAGCTGGCGACGCTCGGCAGTATTGACTCCCCGGCGTTTACCGCGCTGCTGGCGCAAAATGCCGGCCTGAACGGACTGCTGGAAGCACTGCGCGAAGTCGTGGCGTCGCCGCACGTTGAACTGGCAGTGCATCTGTTCGCCGACCTCGCGCTGGCCACCTCGTTCCTTGGCGTGGCGCTTGGACTGTTTGATTATCTGGCCGATCTGTTCCAGCGTAAAAACAGCCCCGGCGGTCGTCTGCAAAGCGGTGCAATCACCTTCCTCCCGCCGCTGGCGTTTGCCCTGTTTTATCCGCGCGGCTTCGTGATGGCGCTGGGCTATGCCGGCGTCGCGCTGGCGGTGCTGGCGCTCATGCTGCCTTCGCTGCTGGTGATGAAGAGTCGGAAACAGCACCCTGACGCTCCCTGGCGGGTCGCCGGGGGAACACCGGCGCTGTGGCTGGTGCTGTTGTGTGGTATTGCGATTGTCGCTATTCAGTTTTGCATCGTCGCGGGTTTGCTCCCGGCGGTAGGATAAAAAAAACGGCCTCTGGCCTAATGCGGGTCACTTAAAGGCGACCCGCATTTTTTTGGTTTATCGCCGGCCAGAGCGATGCCGGGTTCCCAGGGCCGGGCGAAACCGGCCCTGGGAAGTTCATCTGTCGCGCAGGAAACAGAAATACGCGGACGGAATATTCCACGGAACCCACGCGACAGACCCCTTTTCGCGCAAACCAGCGTAAAACCGACATCCCTGGCTTAACAGCGACCTCCAGGACAGACTTATCCGAAGGCGTGTTGAAAACCTGACAGCGCCGGATAAAAATCGGCAATCTCTTTGAGATGACGGATAGTTCCCCCTCTGCCGGAGCGGTCAGCCGATCCTTAAACGATCGGCATCAGACCAGCAGACCCGTTATTTATTTCGCTAAGCAACACTGCTTATATTTTTTACCGCTGCCACAGGGACAGGGATCGTTACGCCCGACCTTGACTTCATTGCGGATCGGTTGCTGCACGACTTCCGGCTCAGCATGCTCAGTCCAGTATTGGTACAACGAGAGCGCTGCCGGGCGGATATGATCCACGCTGGCGATAAACTCATCGACAGAGAGCGCCTCAACCGCTGTAAACTGCGCTTCCGTGCCGTGCAAAGCAATGCTGTCCAGCGCCGACTGCGGCTCTTCCGGCAGAGCGGGCCAGTTTCCGAGAGCGACGCCGCGCATATAGCCGAAGCACCACTCCTCAACAATCGTCAGCTCCTGACCTTCCTCTTCGCGGGTCCCAAACAGCGGTTCAAACTGATCGGGATACTCGTCCAGACGCTCGGCAATGTCGCTCATGTGCTGCAGAGTCAGGTTAACAAAGTGGTCGCGCTCGCGGTCATTCGCCCAGCGCGGCACATTGTCCGCTCCGCCCCAGATAGCCAGCAGCCACTGAGCCGGTTCAATCTCTTTCGGGCCGGAGAGAATGGCCGTCAGCAGGCCGTCAAGCTCTGAGACATCAAGGATGGCGCCCTCGGTGGCGTATTTCGACAGGATATCGTCCAGCCATTCAAGTTCGCTTTCGTTCAGGGGTCCGGTTTTCATAAACAGGCTCGTCGTGGTAGAAAAATGGCGCATACAGTAGCGGAAATGCCGGGAGAAAACCACCCGGCAGCGCACTCAGCAAGCGTTAAATGTCTTTAATGATGCTGGCGCGCATCGTTTCGTATTCGCTCTCGGTAATGGTTCCGTCATCGAACATTTTTTTCGCCTGCGCGAGGCGTTCCCGCACATCATCGGCGGATGAGAGCGGCGCGCTCTGCCGGGCTGCTGACGGGCTGTATTCACTCTCTTGCTGAATGTCGCCATAGCGGTTGACACCATCGGTGCCGCGGGCAAACAGCAGCCAGATAGACAACGCCAGCGCCGCCATGCCTCCCGCCGCCGTTATCCATACCCAGACGGCCGCCTCGCCGTTATCAACGGTGGCGATAATGCCGATAAAGCCAACCAGCAGAACAGCATAGGGTGACAGCAGCCACCAGCCTGATTTGTTCAAATCGTGCAGACGGCGCACCGCAACCGCGATGCCGGGGATAATGATGATCAGGCCAAACAGGCCTCCCACGATCGGAATCAACCCCAGTACGGCCGAAAGCACAAAGTTGGCGACGGTAAAAACCACATACTCCTTGCGAGCCGAACGCCCGCGAAAGGTGGCATATTTGCGGAAGCAATCACCGTAGCTTTCAAGCAATGTAGCCATAAGATCCCTCATTTAATTTGTTTTTATTGCCATAACGGCGTTCCGTTCCCAAAGGATAATAGTCCGGCGAACCGGAGCGCTATTTTACCGCAGTTTGGCCATACCGCGCCTGAGAAAAATGGGGGGGAAACGCTGAATACCGGTACTACCCGGCAGGATGGCGGGAGAGGGTTGTGGGCTGGCGGACAAACGTCCCCGTTATCGCGCGCTGCGAACCGGGTTCCTGAATCCAGGCGTAAAGCGGGTTATCGGCTTTCGCCGCGTTGTAATCGACGCAGACAACACGCTCGCTCAAGGAGCAAGGTTCACCGGATAAAGTGTAGTGACCGATCACCACCGGGACATCTGTTGTGTCCAGATGGGTCTGCTCCAGAGGAATATCCGGGATCCGGCCGATCATTTCCGGCTGAACCTGGGCTATCTGGCGATAGGTTTTCGCATCATCCCGCCACCAGCGCAGACGAATATGGCGGCGCTCGACGCCCGTCTTATCCACGAAGCTAAAGCCTGCAGGTAGTTTCAGTTCTGGTCCTTTAAGCACGGTCTCGATCATCCGGAACAGAGGATGCTGTTGATCAAAAGCAGCGACCCAGCTTTCGGGTTTCAACCGATTCTGTTCATCCAGCCACGGTCGCAGTCGGGCAATCGTCTTGTCCTGCCAACAGGCATGTACCGCCCGAATATCGCCATAATCAACAAACAGCGGCAGCGTTTTAAACCAGTCGATCCAGAAATCATGCCGCGGAGTGTCTTCGACGACATCGGCCAGAAAGGCCTGATGCTGACGTCGATTATTCGGGGAGTGCGGCCGCAGCGGCTGAGCGCGATGCGGATGGCGCAGTGCCCAGCCAACGGCGTTAAATTCATGATTGCCCATCAGACATATCGCCTGTCCCGATTCCACTTCCGCCCTCACCCGCTCCAGCACCGCCAGGTGGTCGATCTGCGCCCCTGGCTGATTATCAATCAGATCGCCGACGAAGATCAGTAAACGCTCATCCGGTTGGTACAGAGCATCAAGGTGTTCCAGCAAAGCGGCGAGCTTGTGGTACTGACCGTGGATATCGCCGATGAAAATTCTACGCCTCGCCGGCTGGCCAGAATGCAGCATATGAACACCTTTTCCGAAGAACAGAGACATTGATGATATCAGTTTAAGCGGCTGGCCTGGCGGGATTTCACCCGGCGTAAATTACCCCGTCATGAGATCTTCGGGAAACGGTCGGTATGGCAGAATAATTGCGGTTGCTCCGTCAGTCGGCGGACCGTGCGACAAGAAAGATGTTACGCCGTGATATCAGGAATGGAGGGATTTCAGAAATGAAAAAACCACCCGTAGGTGGTTTCACGACACTGCTTATCATTGATTTTATTCTATAATCCCAATGGTACCCGGAACGAGACTTGAACTCGTACAGCCTATGGCCGAGGGATTTTAAATCCCTTGTGTCTACCGATTCCACCATCCGGGCTCGGGATGTAAATTGGAGGCGCGTTCCGGAGTCGAACCGGACTAGACGGATTTGCAATCCGCTACATAACCGCTTTGCTAACGCGCCTTAATACTTAAACACCCGCATCTGCCGATGTTTTTAATCTGGAGCGGGAAACGAGACTCGAACTCGCGACCCCGACCTTGGCAAGGTCGTGCTCTACCAACTGAGCTATTCCCGCATTATCAAGCAAATTTGCTAATCACTTGATTTTGTTATCGTCTGGCAAGCTGTGCTGCCGTTCGATGCGTTGCATTCTACTTACCTGGCGAAATGAGTCAACGATATTTTTTAAATCCTTGTGTCGTTTGCTGAAATTTGCGGCGAAACGATCACTGATCAAGCAAATCTCCGCGTGCGGCGTTCAAATACTGCAGCATAGACCACAGCGTCAGCACCGCTGCCACGAGGAACAGGGCGATTCCGGCCCACTCTACCCAGGCGTTTGGTCGCCACAGCATCCACACCAGTGCCGTCATCTGCGCGGTTGTTTTCACTTTCCCGATCCAGGAGACCGCCACGCTGCTGCGTTTGCCCAGTTCGGCCATCCACTCACGCAGCGCAGAAATAATAATTTCACGGGCAATCATGGTCGCGGCCGGCAGGGTTACCCACCAGGTGTGATAGTGCTCAACCACCAGCACCATCGCAATCGCCACCATCACCTTATCGGCAACCGGGTCAAGAAAAGCGCCGAAACGGGTGCTCTGATTCCAGCGGCGGGCCAGATAACCATCAAACCAGTCGGTAACGGCAGCGACAAAAAAGATCAGGGCGCAGGCAAAAGGGGCCCAGACGAAAGGCAGATAAAACGCCAGCACAAAGAACGGTATCAGGATGACGCGAAACAGAGTAAGCAATGTAGGGATATTAAATTGCATAGTGACAGGTAACTATCTGTTAGAAGTAAAAATTAGCCCTATGTTGCTACAGAGCCCCTAATGTTTCAACGAGTAGAAGATCTTTTCTGCCAGACCGTGAGATATACCCGGTACTTTGGCTATCTCCTCGACGCTGGCTTGCTGTAACCCTTGCAATCCGCCCATATACTTCAGCAGCATCTGGCGGCGTTTCGGCCCTACCCCTTCGATAGTCTCCAGTGAACTGGTGCTTTTCACTTTTGCCCGTTTTTTACGATGCCCGGCAATGGCATGATCGTGGGATTCATCGCGAATGTGCTGAATAACGTGCAGCGCAGGCGAATCAGGCGGCAGGTTAAACCCTTCGCCTTCTGGTTCGAAGAATAACGTTTCCAGCCCGGCTTTACGATCGCTACCTTTTGCCACCCCCAATAAGAGAGGATGCTGTTTATCCCAGGGCACATCCAGCCCGGCAAAGACGCTTTTCGCCTGCCCAAGCTGCCCTTTACCGCCGTCTATCAGGATAACGTCAGGAATCTTGTTCTCTTCTATTGCCTTACCATAGCGGCGGCGCAGAACCTGGTTCATCGCCGCATAATCATCGCCCGGGGTAATGCCGGTAATATTGTAACGTCGATACTCGGCACGCAGTGGCCCGTTACTGTCGAACACCACGCAGGAAGCCACCGTCTGTTCACCCATAGTATGGCTGATATCAAAGCATTCCATACGTTTAACGGCCGGCAGTTTCAGTACGGTAGCCAGGGCCTGCAGACGTTGATGGATCGTCGACTGTTGGGAAAGTTTCGTGGTGAGCGCCGTGGCCGCATTGGTACGTGCCAGCTTCAGATAGCGGGCCCGGTCGCCGCGCGGTTTCGTCTGGACGTTCACCCGGCGCCCCGCCAGTTCAGAGAGGGAATCCGCCAGCAAGGTTTTATCGCCAAGATTAAAATCGAGCAGAATCTCTCCCGGCAGGGTACGCATCTGGCTGCCCTGCAGATAGAACTGGCCGACAAACGTCTCCACCACTTCGCCAAGCTCCGTACCGCCGGGCACTTTCGGAAAATAGCTGCGGCTACCGAGAACCTTGCCCTGACGAATAAACAGAACGTGGACGCAGGCCATGCCCGCATCAAAGGCGACGCCAATAACGTCGAGGTCATCCCCGGTATTCGAGACGAACTGTTTCTCGGTCACCCGGCGTACGGCCTGAATCTGATCGCGAATGCGCGCCGCTTCTTCAAACTCCAGCGCCTGGCTGGCTTTCTCCATCCGGGCAATGAGCTGCGTCAGCACCTGATCATCTTTACCTGCGAGGAACAGCCGCACATATTCAACCTGCTGCGCGTACTCCTCTTCACTCACCAGGCCTGACACACAGGGCCCCAGGCAGCGGCCAATTTGATACTGCAGGCACGGACGCGACCGGTTACGGTACACGCTGTTCTCGCACTGACGCACAGGGAAAATTTTTTGTAGCAGTGCAAGCGTCTCGCGAACCGCATAACCATTCGGGAAAGGACCGAAATACTCGCCCCTGGCGTGTTTCGCCCCGCGGTGCATTGCCAGGCGCGGGTGGGTATCACCGCTAAGGAAAATGAAGGGGTAGGATTTGTCATCACGCAGCAGCACGTTATAACGCGGCTGATACAGCTTGATGTAGTTGTGCTCCAGCAGCAGCGCTTCCGTTTCCGTATGGGTAACGGTCACGTCGATTTGCGCAATCAGCGCCACCAGCGCTTCGGTTTTACGCGAAGCCAGGTTGCTCCGAAAATAGCTGCTCAGCCTTTTTTTCAGATCTTTTGCTTTGCCAACATAGATGACGGTGCCGCCAGCATCATACATGCGATAGACGCCCGGCTGGCTGGTTACCGTTTTCAGGAAAGCTTTTGCGTCAAAAACATCACTCACTGACTTGCTAACGACTCCGCATTGCACAGACCATGTCGAATGGCCAGGTGGGTCAACTCGACGTCACCGTGGATGTTTAATTTACTGAACATCCGGTAGCGATAGCTGTTCACGGTTTTGGGACTCAGATTTAGCTGCTCTGAGATCTCATTCACCTTCTGACCCTTGGTGATCATCAGCATAATCTGCAATTCGCGTTCAGACAAACTGGCAAAAGGCGATTCTGTCTTTTCCGGCTCAATCTGGCTAAGCGCCATTTGCTGGGCGATATCGGAAGCAATATAACGCTGGCCGGACGCTACGCAGCGAATGGCATTCACCACTTCCTGAGGCGCAGCACCTTTACTCAGATAACCTGCGGCACCAGCCTGCATCACTTTTGCCGGCAGCGGATTTTCGGTATGCACGGTGAGCATAATCACTTTGGTATCGACAATGGAACGCGCAATCTTGCGCGTGGCTTCCAGGCCACCCATTCCAGGCATGTTCATGTCCATCAGAACAACATCAACGGAATTGGCGCGGCACCATTTCACCGCATCCTCGCCGCAGCAGGACTCACCGACAACTTTAATCCCTTTTATATCTTCCAGAATGCGTCGTATCCCTGCGCGCACTAGCTCGTGGTCATCAACAAGAAGGACGTTGATCAAAGGAATAATCTCCAGAATTAGGGATAACGCTACGGATAGCTTATCTCATACATATTACCGGGTTTTCTCGTCACTTTAAAAGGCAAAAAAATGCCCTACGGAAAGTTTCTTCCCCGGATATGTCAATTTGTCTGCACAGCAAGTGGAAACTTATAGATAACAGTAAGTTGTATTACGCTTCATTTTTAACATTTGCCCTACAAAAACACCCGCAGGGCGCCGCGATACCGCAGGGCAAAATACGAAACAAAATATGTAACAATAATTAACGATGAAAACACACTACCGCAAAAATTAACCTGCGATGCGCGGGCAGATTACGTATTATTCAGGCAATTAATGCGCCTACACCTCTGATGAGAGGACACAAATTACGCGCTCCTTTTTTTCCCGTCGCTTGTGGTATACTGCGCCGCCTTAACATTTAGTATTGCGCAAAAGCGCCGATAGCAAACGAGGATATCGATGAGCACTCCAGATTTTTCCACTGCAGAAAATAATCAAGAACTGGCGCAGGAAGTGACCTGCCTGAAAACGCTGCTGACGCTGATGCTCCAGGCAATGGGCCAGGCGGATGCGGGTCGGGTGATTATTAAAATGGAAAAACAGATCACGCAGATGGAAGATGAGGCTCAGGCTGCCGTATTCTCCAGCACCGTTAAGCAAATTAAACAAGCTTACCGCCAGTAACAGTCAACCGGCTGTGAGTTCAGCACAGCCGGTCCCCACGTCTGACACGCAGAACACCCTACCTGCTCAAATTAAACCGGTCGCCACCGCATAACAGGCGATTTGCGTTTTATTTGGCGCATTGAATTTTCGTTGCATATTTTTTTGATGGAAATTAACGGTATTTTCTGAGATAGAGAGAATAATCGCCACTTCAGCCGATGTTTTTCCCTCCGCAGTCCATTTCAATATTTCCAGTTCACGACGACTAAACTTCATTTCCGGCGGCATGACCATCGCATCTTCCAGCCGCAGTAACGTCAGCAGGCTCAGCTCGGTCAGCGTTCTTAAGCGCATCTCCTGCTCGTCTTCATGAAACGGCCCTGCGCTGCGGCTGCGGCCGGAAACGGACAAAAACCCCTGAGCATGATTAGGCAAGGTCAGACACTGGGTAACCCCCTTGTTCAACCCGTGATCCCGCGCGCCATCCCACAATTCCGGCGTATCGCGGAAGAGTCTGTCATCCCACGGCAGATGGCCACGGAGAAAGTTTTCGGGACGCAATACCGGATCGATAGCAAAATAATTCTCCGCCTGGTAGTGTGTCATCCACGCCTGCGGGTAGGTCGATTGCAGCGTAATCCTGGGCCGGGTAAAAGGCACGGGGTGGCGTACGCAAAGCGCAAAATAGTCATATTCCAGCCCTTCCGTTTGTTGTTGCAGGAGATTATAAACTTCCCCTCCCGTCGCGATTGACTGAAATTGTTGCAGCATTTCCCGCCGCCAGCTGAAAAAATCAATGTCCCTCATAACCGACCAAATAACTCCTGAGTAATAATCATTATTAGAAATACAGAAAACTAACACATAAATCTTATTTATATGTATAAAATATCGTATGCATCGCACTTATTAGGCCATGACTGGCGCTCCTCACCCGTTACCGGAGAAAAGTATGTCGGATCCATTATCGCTAAACACGATATATTCCCGGCTATGGCAGGCCTTTAGTTCCCACCCGGCCCCGGAAGTCGAATTTACCCAGACGGGGGCGTTGCGTTCCTGCTTTGCCGTCACCGATTTTGCCTCAGCTTCTATTGCCGTCGCGGGCGGTCAACTGGCACAACTCTCAGGCTCTCCCTCGCCCATCCGGGTCGACCGACGCCTCGCGTCTTACTGGTTTAATCATAGCCTGTATCCTGTAAACCGGCCGCCCCAGTCGCTTTGGGATCCCCTGGCCGGCGACTACCCGACTGAGGAAGGCTGGATCCGTTTGCATACCAACGCACATCACCACCGTCGTGCCATGGCGCGCGTTTTAGGTGAACATGACTCCCGGGCTTCTCTGGCGTCCGCGGTTAGTCAGTGGCAGGCTGAGGCGCTTGAACAAGCGGTCGTCGAAGCAGGCGGTTGTGCGGCGGCAATGCGCAGCGCCCGACAATGGCAGGCGCACCCGCAGGGCGTGGCGGTCATTCAGGAACCGCTGCTGATCGAAACACCGTTACCGTCTGGCTCCCCCGTCGACTGGCGTTTATCTCGCAGCAGGCCGCTGCTCGGCATTCGGGTTCTCGATCTGACGCGGATTATTGCCGGACCGGTGGCCACCCGTCTGCTCGCCGGCCTCGGTGCGCAGGTGCTGCGGATCGATCCGCCAGACTGGTATGAGCCGACGCTCGAAGAGGAAATCACGCCCGGCAAGCGCTGCGCACGACTGAATATTAAAACAGCAATCGATAAGCAACGTTTAATAGATTTGCTCTCTCAGGCTGATGTTATCGTACACGGCTACCGTGCCGATGCGCTGGACACCCTGGGATTCGATAGCGAAACCCGGGCTCGACTCAGACCAGGGCTGGTCGATGTGTCGCTGAATGCCTGGGGATGGAGCGGTCCGTGGCGTAACCGCCGCGGTTTTGACAGTCTGGTGCAGATGGCCTGCGGCATTGCCGCAGCCGGTCAACAGTGGCGCCTGGCGGATAAACCGGTGCCTCTGCCGGTTCAGGCCCTGGATCATGCCACCGGTTATTTAATGGCTGCCGCGGTACTCAAAGGTCTTTATCGTCGTGCGACCTGCGGTGAGGGTTACCGCGCGCGCCTGTCGCTGGCTCGGGTGGCGGCATGCTTAATGCAATATCCCACGCCAGAAAGCCCCCTCTCTTTTCGTGAACCGCAGCGGAGCGATTTCCAGCCGGCGCTGGAGTGGTCAGCTTTCGGCCTGGCTGAGCGTCTGCGCTTTCCGTTACAGCTGGCGGGAACACCGGTGGTCTGGTCGCGGCCGCCCTCGCCGCTGGGGACGGCCGCCGCGAGCTGGTAAAAATTACTGCATCAGAAATTTTTCAAGGAACTGGCGGGTGCGCGGCTGTTGCGGGTTAGCAAACAGCGCTTTCGCCTCCCCCTGTTCGACGATACGCCCCTGGTCCATAAAAATAGCGCGGTCCGCGACATCGCGGGCAAAGCTCATTTCATGAGTCACAATCACCATCGTGCGCTTCTCCTGCGCCAGCTGGCGAATGGTGTTCAGCACCTCGCCAACCAGCTCAGGATCGAGAGCCGATGTCGGCTCATCAAACAGAATCACATCCGGGCGCATCGCCAGCGCACGCGCGATGGCCACACGCTGCTGCTGGCCGCCGGACAGACGGCGGGGATAGCTGTTTTCTTTACCGTTCAGCCCCACTTTTGCCAGCAGTTCCCGGGCGCGAACAATGGATTCGTTTTTATCCTCACCCTTGACGATAACCGGCCCCTCAATGATGTTTTCCAGTACCGTACGATGCGGGAACAGGTTAAAGCTCTGGAACACGAAACCCACATGCTGGCGCAGGCGGCGAATCAACCCTTTTTGCTGGCTGAAACTGCGCGCGGTATCAATGGTCACATCGCCCACCCGGATGGTCCCGCTTTCCGGCTGTTCCAGCAGGTTAATACTGCGCAGCAGCGTCGTTTTACCGGAGCCGCTGGGGCCGATGATCGCCACCACTTCCCCCTCCTGGACATTGAGGTCGATACCGTGCAGTACCGTCTGGCCGTGGAATTTTTTCACCAGGTTTTTGACTTCAATGGCACTCATTTTGGATCACGCTCCTGGCGATTCAGCTGGTTTTCAAAATAGTTCTGCAACGAGGACAGCACCGTCGCCATCACCCAGTAAATCAGCGATGCGGCCAGATACATAGTAAATACCTCCAGGGTGCGCGAGGTAATCAGCTGCGCCTGACGGAACAGTTCCGGAACCTGAATGGTGGCCGCCAGCGAGGTATCTTTTACCAGGCTGATAAAACTATTGGAGAGCGGTGGCAGCGCCACGCGCGCAGCCTGCGGCAAAATCGCCCGGCGCAGGGTTTGCCACGGCGTCATACCGATACTGGCCGCCGCTTCCCACTGCCCTTTGTCAATCGAGGCGATCGCCGCCCGCAGCGTTTCCGCCGCGTAGGCCGCGGTGTTAAGCGACAGGCCAATCATAGCCGCCGGGATCGGGTCGAGCTCAATACCAAACTGCGGCAGACCATAATAGATCATAAACAGCTGGGCAATCAGCGGGGTACCGCGGAAGATGGAGATATACATTCTCGCCAGCCATTTCACCGGCCACAGAGGCGACATCCGCATCAAAGCGAGGATAAAGCCCAGCACCAGGCCAAAGAACATACCGCCGATGCTCAGCTGTAAAGTAAACACCGCGCCTTTCAGCAGATAAGGCGCGGAATCGATAACCAGTTGGATACTCTCTTGCATTCTGTATGTTCTGCTTTAGATATGGGGATGATAGGCAAACAGCGCCGGCGCTCCACCCGTGTGGATAAATAAAATCGGCCCTTCATCCTTAAAGCGCTTCTGATTAATGCCGTCAATCAACCCGGCCATCGCTTTGCCGGTATAAACCGGATCCAACAGAATGCCTTCCAGCTGCGCCAGCAGCTTCACGGCTTCCATTCCTTCGTCGTTCGGCGTGCCATATCCCGGCGCAAAATAGTCATCCCACAGCTTAATCTCCGCATTGGCCTGGAGCTCCAGACTGTTCGCCACCGCCTGCTGAAGCGCAACGACTTTCGGCAACTGATCCGCCACCTTGCGTGATACGGTGACGCCAATCAGCTCAGCCCCTGGCATCAGCTGTTCCAGTCCTACGGCCAGTCCGGCATGAGTACCCGCGCTCCCGGAGGCGACCACCACGGAAGAGAGTTCCACGGCGCCTTCGCACTGCTGAGCGATTTCGAGGGCGCTTTCCACATAGCCCAGCGCGCCAAGCGCATTTGAGCCCCCCACCGGAATGACATAGGGCCGATAGCCCTGCGCTTCAATGCGGGTTGCCAGCTCCTCCAGCTGAACATCGGGTTGGATCAGCGCATCGCACATCTCAACCTGAGTATTAAACAGATCCAGCAGCAGGCGGTTACCGTTGGTCAGGTAGTTCTCGGCGCGAGTGCCAATAGGGTTCTCCAACAGCGCCACACAGTGCAGACCCAGTTTCGCGGCCACCGCCGCCGTTTGACGAACGTGGTTCGACTGAATCGCGCCGGCGGTGATTAACGTATCCGCACCTTCACGCAGCGCATCTGCCGCCAGGAACTCCAGCTTACGCAGCTTATTGCCGCCCATCGCCAGCGGGGTCACGTCGTCACGTTTTATAAAAATCTCGCGGCCCAGATGATCGGACAAGCGCGGTAGATATTCCAGCGGCGTCGGCGCGCCAATCAATTCCAGGCGCGGGAAGCGCGTTAAATTTTGCAGTGACATGGTACCTCCTGACTGAGTTATCTTTATTATGCACACACTGGCGTACGAAATAAAAAAAGGCGCTATCAATAGCGCCTTTTTTCACCGCCCGCCGTTACATCGTCACGTCAGCGCCAAACCATTTTTCCGACAGCGCTTTCAGGCTGCCATCTTTCTGCATATCTGCAATCGCGCCATCAACCGCTTTCAGCAGGTCTTCGTTGCCTTTACGCAACGCCACGCCAGACTCCTGACGGGAGAACGCTTCGCCGGTCACCGCCAGGGTATTGCCGGTTTTCTTCACCAGATCCAGCGCCGCCAGGCGATCGACCAGAATCGCGTCAATACGGCCCACGCGCAGATCCTGATATTTAGTCGGGTCATCATCATAGGTACGAATATCTACGCCCTGGACGTTCTGGCGCAGCCACTCTTCGTAGTTGGTCCCCAGACCGACGCCGACTTTTTTACCTTTCAGGTCCGCTGCGGTTTTGATAATGCCTTCATTGCCTTTTTTCACCAGCGCCTGGATACCCGACACCGTATAGGGGGTAGAGAAGTCATACTTTTGCTTGCGCTGGTCGGAAATGGTGACCTGGTTAATCACCACGTCAATACGTTTAGAATCGAGGGAAGCCAGCATGCCGTCCCATTTGGTCGGTTTCAGATCGGCCTTCACGCCCAGATGTTTCGCCAGTTCATTAGCAAAATCAACCTCGAAACCAGTCAGCTTTCCGTCGTCGCCCTGATAGCTGAACGGCGGATAGGTCCCTTCCAGTCCTACGCGCAGCGTCCCGCGCTCTTTAATCTGCCCGAGCAGATTTTCCGCAGCAAACGATTTTGCGCTGACGCCGGCCATTAAAACTACAGCCATCGCGCCCATCAGCGCCTGACGACCCAGAAGTGCTAATTTCATAGATGCCCCTGATAAGTGATATTTTCCAGTAGTGTAAGGCGTTTAGTTTCGCTCACCAACACCTATACGCTACATCTTATTCCGAAATATTATATATGCAGCGATTTAAGACATAGCGAAAAGAGAGCCAAAATTGATCGGATTTGCTGGAGATATCTCATACTGCAAAGGTCAGCTTGATGACGTCTGGAGCATGGAAGATGAAAAACCCCACGTTACTGCAGTGCTTTCACTGGTATTACCCCGCCGGCGGCGAGTTGTGGCGCGAAGTCGAAGCCCTGGCCCCGAACCTGAATGAAATTGGCATTAACATGATTTGGCTACCGCCGGCTTACAAAGGGGCGTCCGGCGGTTACTCCGTCGGCTACGACAGCTACGATCTGTTTGACCTCGGCGAGTTCGACCAAAAAGGCTCCATTGCCACGAAATATGGTGATAAAGCCCAGCTCCTTGCCGCCATTGCGGCCCTTCACCAGCACGATATTGCGGTGCTGCTTGATGTGGTGGTCAACCACAAGATGGGCGCAGATGAGAAAGAGCATATTCGCGTGCAGCGCGTCGATGAGCAGGACCGGACGCAAATCGCGGAGGAGATTATCGAGTGCGAAGCCTGGACACGCTACACCTTCCCGGTCCGGGACGGGCAGTACTCTCAGTTTATCTGGGACTACAAATGTTTCAGCGGCGTCGATCACATCGAGAATCCCGACGAGGACGGCGTTTTTAAAATTGTTAACGATTATACCGGCGAAGGCTGGAGCGATCAGGTCGATGATGAGATGGGTAATTTCGATTACCTGATGGGCGAGAATATTGATTTCCGCAATCATGCGGTCGCCGAAGAGCTGAAGTACTGGGCCCGCTGGGTTATGGAGCAAACCGGCTGCGACGGTTTTCGTCTCGATGCGGTTAAACATATTCCCGCATGGTTTTATAAAGCGTGGATTGACCACGTCCAGGAAGTGGCGACAAAGCCGTTGTTTATCGTGGCGGAGTACTGGTCGCATGAAGTTGATAAGCTCCAGCAATATATTGAGCGCGTCGACGGTAAAACGATGCTGTTTGACGCCCCTTTGCAGATGAAGTTTCACGAGGCGTCACGTCAGGGGCGCGACTACGATATGAGCCAGATTTTTAGCGGCACGCTGGTTGAAAGCGACCCGTTTCATGCCGTTACGCTGGTGACCAACCATGACACTCAACCCTTGCAGGCGCTGGAGGCTCCCGTCGAACCGTGGTTCAAACCGCTGGCCTATGCGCTCATTCTGCTGCGCGAAAACGGCGTCCCCTCGGTTTTTTATGCCGACCTCTTCGGCGCCAGCTATGAAGATACCGGTGGTGATGGCCAGACCTATGCCATTGAGATGCCGGTTATTGAGCAACTGCATGAACTGATTGATGCCCGCCAGCGTTTTGCCCACGGCGTCCAGACGCTGTGGTTCGATCATCCCAACTGCATTGCGTTCAGCCGCAGCGGCACCGATGAAGATCCGGGATGCGTCGTTGTATTGTCTAACGGCGATGAGGGAGAGAAGCAGCTGCCGCTGGGCGCCAACTATGGCAATAAGCGCTGGAAAGATTTTCTGGGCAATCGCCAGGAGGTGGTAGAAACCGACGACGAAGGCTGCGGCACTTTTACCTGCAACGGCGGAAGCGTCAGCGTTTGGGTCATTGAGGAGGTGCTGTAGTCGTTGGAAGCTCGCGGGCTGAACGTTGCCTCAGCCCGCACCTGCATTAGTTCACGCTTTTCCCTGCCGCGGCTTTTTTCCACGCCTGCTCGCACTCGGCGGTCAGGCGGTCAACGCGAGTCAGGGTCATGCGATCGTATTGCAGCGTATTACCAGAGCGCTCAACAGGATAAACATCGAGTCTGGAGGTGACGTTATAGACCTGCTCGTCACGCAGCATTAATTTACCCGGCGTGGCGATGACGCGCTGCCACTGACGACAATCCAGGGTGTCGCCATTTTTCGTCACAATCAGGCTGGCAATCGCGTCCGGGCTCATCATTTCGCTCTGCGGGCCTTTTGACTGCCAGTATCCCTCTAACCCGGCGGGCGCTGGCGCTTTAACGACGGTATCGTAATTATCAACCTGGACACACCCGGCCAGCATCAACAGCGCACCGACAATCACTAACTTTTTCATCATCCATCCCACAAACCGATAAAAAAGTATTGTGGCATTAAAGCGTTAAGCCCGCCACCCCTGCCGTTGACCGGCGTCAAACTTGCCAACATGACCGTACGCAAAACGCCACCGTCGCTCCAGGAAAAAATGCAGCCGGCCGCTGCCGCATTATTAATTAATAACGATCATGAAGGGCCGATGACAAAGCGCTGGCTATTTACGCAATCAACATAAGGAAAATCCTAAAAATATTTATTATTTGTGGCCCACGCTCTCTGGAAAAGAGGCAATTTTGCTTTTAATTCCCTCACATAACCCGGGCCACACATTACTTTGGGAGTATTCCTGGCAAATTATGGGCAATATTACGGAATAGTTTAGACTCTCTGATGGTTCCTGTGCTGAACCGGGTTTTTATTACCCACTTAAATGGATTTCATCGCGCTTGTCGGCGAGGGATAAATTATCGTTACGTGTTGATTGAGGATGGGTCATGTCAACGATTATCATGGATTTGTGTAGCTATACCCGGCTGGGATTGTCCGGGTATCTGACAAGCCGGGGAATAAAAAAGCGCGACATTAGTGAAGTACATTCTGTGGAATGCCTGAAAGAGGCCTGTGAATTCATGCATCCGGCAGTGGTATTTATCAATGAAGATTGCTTTATTCATCATCCGGACAGCAATCAGCTTATCCGGCATATCATTACCCAGCACCCTGGGACGTTATTTGTTATCTTTATGTCGTTAGCTAACATTCATTTCGATCGCTATCTGCTGGTGCGCAAGAATTTACTTATTAGCTCCAAATCGCTGACGCCAAAAGACCTTGATGAAATTCTGGGTAATCGTCTTAAATACGATAACTACAGCAGCGCCCGTATCAATATACCGACACTGTCGCTTAGTCGTACCGAATCGAATATGTTGCAAATGTGGATGGCGGGCTATGGTACAGCGCAGATTTCAAGCCAGATGAACATCAAGGCAAAGACGGTTTCGTCGCATAAAGGAAATATTAAAAAGAAAATTCAGACCCACAATAAACAGGTGATTTACCATATCGTACGCCTGGCGGAAAACATTACCAGCGGAATACACGTTAACCTGCGCTGAACCAGGCGCAGGCAAAACTGGCGGTGCTCTCCGCCAGTTCAGATGCCTTACGAACTAATCTTCTCTCTCAACAAAGATCCCGTCCGGGTGCCCTGCTTCGTTAAAAAACCAGATCCCCAGCGGGTAGTCTTCCAGCGAAACCAGATACATTGTCCCTTCACTAAACGACTCTATTGCCAGAACTACACCCGATCGACGTGGGCCACCGTCGGTCTTCACCGTGACACGATCGTTCACCTGCATAACTTATCTCCTCTATTTTTGAGCCAGTGTAGAACAAAACTGCCCGCTGTGCAGCGCCCTGCCCGGTGAGTGCGTTTTTATCGACCATCCGCCATTACGACGGCCCCTATGCCGCGCCGACCATCCGGTGATTTTTTGCCTATACTTAAACAGGCACGATCTGAGCCAAGCGAGGTAGCCATGATGAAAACCGCCAAAGATAGTGGATATGCGGGAAGTCGCGGGGTGAATGTCGATGTTGATGCCCTGCTGGCGGCGATTAATGAAATCAGCGAGAGCGAGATACGGCGTTCGCGCGACGATCCGCATCACGTCAGCGTTGATGGCCGCGACTATCACACCTGGTGCGAACTAGCGGAAGCGTTTGAACTCGATATTCATGACTTTAGCGTCACGGAGATCAACCGCTAGGTACAGGTGAAAAAAATCCCGACTCGCAGGAGTCGGGATGAAACTTGCTAATGCAAGAAGCACTTGAAAATTCGTTACACCGGGATATCCGTTGCGGGAAAACATTATCCTCAATTATTTTGCATGACAAGAGCTATTCATGAAGAAAATAATTGAGAAATGGGATGAACTTTCTGTCACTCTGCCAGAATGCTGATGGCGCAAGGGTTTGTTGCGTTCTTTTTTCTCCAATTGCGCATTGGTCACGGGTGTTTTTTTAAGATAAATCTCATTTCCGCAAACCAGCGCACGACGGCAAATCGTTAAAGCAGACCTGGTTGCGTCCATTTTGTTTGGCGAGGTAGAGCCGGTGATCGGCCGTTGACTGCAGGTTTTCAAAATTAAATCCGGCACAATCATCGCTGCTGCTGACCCCCAGTGAAGCACTGATCCGCAAACTGGTGTCGTTGCAGAGCAGAATTTCACGGCTGTAAATGCGGATGCGGATACGTTCGGCGATGGCTGTTGCCACCTGTAAGGTGGTGTCAGGCATCACAACACAGAACTCTTCACCACCGACGCGGCCAGCCAGATCGCCTTCACGGATATTGCTCGCGATGGTACTGGCAACCAGCGACAGTACCCGGTCGCCCGCCTGGTGCCCGTGCTGGTCATTCACCTTCTTAAAGTAATCGAGATCGAGCTGGATCACCGAGATCGGCCGCCCCGTCCGCTCGCACATTCTGGTGGTAGCGATTGCCCTTTCAAATAAGGCCCCGCGATTCAACAGGCGGGTTAACGCGTCATGCCAGGCCTGCCACTCCAGCGACTTTTGCAAAACACTCATATTACGCACCATCCGCAGAATCACCAGCCAGGAGATGATCAGCATCAGCGTAAAGAGTAGCCACATCAGCGTCAGCGCAATAGTAATGGTCCCGAAAGCACCGCGCACGCCTTCCTGCAGCGTATGGATCCTCAGCAGCACGCCATCAAAGTTGTTTAATTTCTGCCAGCTGATATAGCGCGTTAATAAACGAATCCCCCCCTGGTTTTGATGCAAAAACGCGTAGCTAAGCATCGCCTGTTCACGGGCGGATAACAGGGTCAGTACATTCCCCGACGCCGAGGAAGCAATCAGGTTAAGCCGACTATCATACAGCTGATATTCCCCCTCCTGGCCCCCCTTAATGGCGCTGACCAGAAACGCTTTCATCTCTCGCACCGAAAAATCCATCGACAGCACCCCGAGCCAGTCATGTCGGAAATCAAGGGGAATGGAGGCCGTTACTACCTGATCGTCGTTTTGCGCATGCTCATCGAGAACGGTCTGCCAGAACACGCCGCGACCGGGATTATTGCGCTGCGATTGCCGGGTAAACCACGGGGCGGCGATCGCATGGGTATATAACGTCTGGGCCTGTACCGCGTTTTTTGGCAACGTGGTGCTGGTAAAAAAACCGCTGCGCGAAATGTACAGCATGCGTTCGTTAAATCCGCGGTTATTCTCGACCAGACGCAGGAGATACCCCAGCTCCAGAACCGCCATCAGCTCATTACCGGTCAGGGCATCGTTGCGCGAGAGCGAGCTCTGACTGTCGACAAAGTCATCGGAAACGCCATACACCGGCAGAGTACGCCGGTTATGTAACGCCACGGACCAGATCGGTTCATGGCGTTTGCTCATGTATTCCTGTTCTGCATTACGCAAAATCTCAAAATCCAGCGGCGTTTCCAGCGCCGACTGCATCCCGTTGCGAAAAAACACCATTCTGTCGATGTTGAACAGCAGCAGACTGTCCAGTTCATCGGCGACGTTTTCAAGATTGTTGCGCTGGTTGGTGACGTAGGCCCCTTCCAACACCATCACTTCGCGCCAGATCAGGAGCGTAGAAAAAAAGAGTACTGCGACAAAACAATAATTAACCACATGTCCCGGGCGAGAAACGCGGCGAAGTTTTCTTACCCACAGTGGTTTATCCATTGTTCTCTCGCAGTACAATCAAAGCAACAAACGTCATCAACGCTCCCTGTTGGTTAAATAAGCAGCATAACGACAAAGCGCCCGGCTTTTGCCGGGCGCTATAGGGGTCAGGCACTCTTCTGTCGCTGCCCTTCCCCACGCACTAACTCATCTTCACGGAACGCCTCGCGTTTAACGACATAACCGTCGTACCAACGACACTCGACCATTCCGCTGGCGAAGCCCGTCACAACCATGCGCGGCCCTCCGCTTTTTCGCCTCACTTCATCACTGACCAACAATACCATTTTTTAGTCCGTCATCTGGGAGAAACCGTTTCACCATAGACGAAGCTGAGCAATTTTGCATAATCGCCGGGCGATTTTACTCTGCCGTAGCGCGAAAGCCGCTGATAACCTTCACGCCCGCCAGCACTACCGCACCGACGATAAAGCCCAGCACCAGGTTGACGCCGGTCGGCAGCAGTGAGGCGATGAGGGCGGACTGTTCACCTGCCCACTGTTCAACCGCATGATGAAGCGGCGCGATGCCGTGTACGATAATGCCGCCGCCGACCAGAAACATCGCCAGTGTCCCGACGATGGAGAGCAGCTTCATCAGGCGCGGCGCAACCGCCAGTAACCCGTTACCGACCCAGCGCGCCAGCGCGCTGCTCTTCTTCACCAGCCAGTAGCCCATATCATCCAGCTTCACGATAATGCCGACCAGGCCGTACACGCCAACGGTCACCAGGATGGCAATCCCGGAGAGAATCAGAATCTGATTGAGCAGCGGCGCGTCGGCCACGATTCCCAGCGTAATGGCCACGATTTCAGCGGACAGAATAAAGTCTGTGCGTATCGCCCCTTTCACTTTATCGCGTTCAAAGGCCTGCGGATCTTGCTGCGCCAGCGCTTCCAGACGCTGCTGACGGGCCTGCGGATCTTCCTTGTGTTTGCGCGCCTGCAGACTGTGCAGCACTTTCTCAACGCCTTCGTAGCACAGGAATGCGCCGCCCAGCATCAGCAATGGCGTAATCGCCCAGGGAATAAACGCGCTGATCAGTAAGGCCAACGGCACTAAAATCACTTTATTGACCAACGATCCCTTTGCAACGCCCCAGACAACGGGGAGCTCACGATTGGCCCGTACGCCCGTCACCTGCTGAGCATTGAGAGAGAGATCGTCTCCCAGTACGCCGGCCGTTTTTTTCGCTGCCAGTTTCCCCATCACGGAGATATCGTCAAGCAAGGTGGCGATATCATCCAACAGCGTTAAAAGACTACTTCCTGCCAAAATTGTATTCCTTCATTTATTGAGGGTTAATCCCCTGGCGTCCAGCCGCAGCCTGAACGCTTAGCGGCCATGTCCGCATAAGTATGAGGTAAAAGTGCTTTTTCGCCCAGAGATGCGCGGAGTCAATATAAATTTAACAATTATCGATCAATTAAAGCGCTCGCCAGCGCAGTAGTTTTCACGTTTACTATATGTCTCCTTTCTATCTCTGTACCGTCGTGAGGACGTATGTCTACCCGCCAGCTTCTGCCCCTTATCGGCGCCCTGTTTGCGCTTTATATCATCTGGGGATCGACCTATTTTGCCATTGCCATTGGCGTTGCCAGCTGGCCGCCGTTGATGATGGCCGGTATCCGTTTTCTCTCCGCCGGCGGGCTACTGCTCGCTTATTTGCTGGCAACCGGCCACTCGCTTCCACCGCTCAGGCCTCTGCTCAATGCGGCGCTGATCGGCATCCTGCTGCTGGCCGTCGGCAATGGTTTTGTCACCCTGGCCGAGCACCAGCATGTGCCTTCTGGCATTGCGGCGGTCATGGTGGCGACCGTGCCGCTCTTCACGCTCTGCTTTAGCCGTTTTTTTGGTATCACCACCCGCAAGATTGAGTGGTTGGGGATTGCTATTGGTCTGGCGGGCATCATTCTGCTTAACAGCGGCGGGAATCTGAGCGGTAATCCGTGGGGGGCGCTGTTGATCCTTATCGGTTCAATGAGCTGGGCATTTGGTTCGGTTTACGGCTCCCGAATTGAGCTTCCGACGGGCATGATGGCTGGGGCGATTGAAATGCTCGCCGCGGGCGTGGTCCTGGCGGTCGCCTCCTGGGCGACCGGCGAAACCCTGAGTCAAATGCCGTCATGGTCCAGTATTTTTGCCGTTGCCTATCTGGCGATTTTTGGTTCTCTTATCGCCATTAACGCCTACATGTATTTAATTCGTAACGTTACCCCCGCCGTCGCCACCAGCTACGCTTACGTGAATCCCGTGGTGGCGGTCCTGCTGGGGACCGGATTTGCCGGAGAGAGCCTTTCGTCCATCGAGTGGCTGGCGCTGGGCGTCATTATTTTTGCCGTGGTGCTGGTCACGCTGGGGAAATACCTGTTCCCCGCCCGAGCTGAAGTTACGCCTTGTGAGGTGGAGAAGTAAGCTCTGGCTCGCCAATGCCCTGCGTGTCGATCTGCGCGCGGTGACCGCCGCCGCAGATCCACTCTTCCAGACGCTCAGTCAGCGCCTCATCGCTCAGCTTCAGTCGCCCGCGCAGCGCACATTCCCAGACGATCAGCACCCGCCACCCCTGCTCTTGCAAGCGCATGATATCGCGGCTATCGCGCGCGACGTTCTTGCCAATTTTCTCCAGCCAGAACGCCGTGCGCGTTGCGGGCACTTTAAACAGATAGCAACGATGGTGATGCCAGAAACAGCCGTGGGCAAAGATAGCGCAGCGGTACTCTGGCACGACAAAGTCCGGCCGCCCCGGCAGGGTCGCATCCTGAACGGTAAACGTAAATCCGGCCTGAGCGAGCAGCGCGGCAAGGCGTTTTTCGATCGCCGTATCGCGCTGGCCAATCGCCCGCATGTTTTTACTGCGCGTGGCTTTATCGTGGACGTCCACCGGCTTCATCCTCGGATTCACGCTGCGCCACGGCCTGCGCGATTCGCGGCGCAAGTAATTTCGCGACGGCCGCAAACACCGGCACCACCACCGAATTGCCGAACTGACGATAGGCCTGGGTATCGGAAACCGGAATACGGAAGCGATAGCCCTGCGGGCTTTCAAACCCCATCAACCGCGCACATTCGCGCGGCGTCAGCCGGCGCGGACGACGAAGCTGATTTTGCGCATCGTCGAAGTGTTGTTCCCCCAACGGGCGGTCCCAGCCGCGATCGACCAGAATCTCGGCTCCGTCTTTGTAATAGCGTGCGGATAGCGTGCGCGCCACGCTCTGAGGATTGCGCGGATCAACCAGGCCGTAACCGAACCCGTTGCCCAGCGCCTGGTGCTTGCGCGCATAGTGATACAGATACTTCCACAGCACCGGCGTCAGAATAAATTTAGCATCCACCGTCGGTTCCAGCAGATCGCCAAAGGTCGGCCGCGCGGTCGGGTAATATTTTGAGATATCGCGCAAGGTAAAACCGTCGTGCAGCTGGAGATCGCGACGGAAGCCCACCAGTACAATACGTTCGCGGTGCTGGGGTAAGAAATGACGTCCATCGATCACTTTCGGATCGTCGGCGCCGCTGTGGTCGGCATCGGAGACTTCATAACCCAGTTCATCCAGCGTCTGCATGATAATGCGGAATGTCCGTCCTTTATCATGGCTTTTCAGGTTTTTAACGTTCTCCAGTACAAAGATGGCAGGCCTGCGGGCGGCGATAATTCTGACCACATCAAAGAACAGCGTTCCCTGGGTTTCACACGCGAAACCGTGGGCCCGGCCCAGCGCATTTTTCTTCGATACCCCGGCGAGCGAAAAAGGCTGGCAAGGAAAGCCCGCCAGCAGAACATCGTGGGGAGGAATGGTCTCGCGAATATGCTGCGCGGCTTGTTCATCGCTGACATCCGGGCGATGGCTGAGGGTAATATCACGAATGTCTTCGTTGAAGCGGTGCTGATTCGGGTCACAATACCAGTTGGCTTTGTAGGTGCGCACCGCGTGCTTATTCCATTCGCTGGTGAAAACACACTGCCCGCGGATCGCCTCAAAGCCGCTGCGGATCCCGCCGATTCCCGCAAAGAGATCGACGAACCGAAAAGCATAACGGGGATGGTGGGCCGGCGGTGGCGGCAGCAGCGTTGCCAGACGGGCATACTCATTGGCCGTAATACGGCTAGCCGCCCGCTCAACCGACGCCACGCGTTTTAAGATCGCCGGGCTCCAGTGGCGATCGCCAACTGCCAGCAGAAATGCCACCAGCGTTTTCACATCGTATATTGCCATCAGCTGGCGTAACAGCGCCTGAGCCTCTTCCCCGGCAGGTTCCGGAGGCAACAACAGGCTCTTTTCCTTCGATAAATTTTGCGGCATACCCTCAACCAGCCCGGACAATTTTGCAGAGATTACCATAAATCATGCGGGCAGTTTCAGGCCAGTGGCTCAAAGCGCCTTAAAACCGCCTCATCGACCGACAGCGGGTCGCCGCGAAGTTCAGCGCTAAGCTTGGCCATAAATTGCACGAGGAAGCGCGCATTGTGTATCGCCATCTCTTTGCCTTTGTCCGTTTGCATCGTGTCGGGTAAACGCAACAGCTTGCACTGAAAATGGTCCAGCGCATATTTTTTGTCATCCAGTTTACGCTGGTCAGCAAAGGGATCGTCAGCATCAAACAGGATGTTGTTCAGCGCCCCGGAGACCGCGAAGACGCGGGCCAGACCAATTGCGCCAAGCGCCTCCAGCCGATCGGCGTCCTGGACAATTTTCGCCTCCGCGCTTTGTGGGGAAATACCGGCACTGAAACTGTGCGCTTCAATCGCATGATAAACGGCTGGATAGCGGTCGCGCGGAAAATCGGGGAATGACGACTGGAGAATAGCCAGCGTTTTTTCTGCCGCCATCACCGAGGAGCGGCTGCGCTCGGGATGGTTTTTCGGCAGGCTAACAATGTCATGAAAATAACAGGCGGTCAGAATAACCAGGCGATCGGCCTGACTCTCTTCAGCCAGCCGCTGCGCGGTTCCCCACACGCGACGAAAGTGCGAAATGTCGTGGGCGGAGTCGCCCTGGGTGAGATGTCCCGCAAGCCAGGCTTCAAAGCGTTGCTGCCAGTCTAGTTGTTGCATACGCGTTCCTCTGAGAGAAGTCAGCGTTGAGCATAGCAACTTTAATCGTGTTGTTCATGCATCCTGGGGTCAGGGCGGGTGTACCAGGCTATCGCCCCCAGAATAGCGCCAACCACGCTCAGCACAAGGAACCCGAGCAGAGCGCCAAGCCACTTACCTGACGTCGATCCCAGATCGCCGTCAATTGTCGCACCGGGGACACTTTCAATTTTGCCAACGACCCACCAGTAGCGCGCCATTGCCCACAGAAAGTAACCACAAAAGGCATAAAAGACCCACAGGGCAAGTTTCCCACCCGGACTTCGTTTCGCTTTCTGCTCCATTAACTCCTCTCCTTTAACTGACAACGAAACCGCGGCACCCGGCAAAAAGGTGACGCACGTCACATTATACTGTGAAAAAGATAACGAAACAGCACCTTCCTCCGGTGAACAAGCGCTTTTAACCATCGCGAGATAGTGATACTTACGTGCCACAGCAGCACAGGATTTATTATCCATCGCCATAAATCTGTGGCGGATAATAATAACCAGCACGCTGGCTCACTACCGTTCGTATAGCGGAGAGATATTTCTCCATCCTCAAAGCCCGTATAAATCCGCACGCACATTGCAGCATCACGCATTATCCGAGAATTAAATAACCCACCCAAATCATTTAAATGACACTCATAATTTATGATAATTAAATTAATGACATGAATACATCACCACAAACACCTAACATATTGTTATTAAAAACAATAAACCACAAAAATACATCATTTCAAAATGATAAATTTTTAATATAAAAATTCAAAATGAAACATTTTGTAATATTGGATATAATTTATTTACATTTTTATTTTAAATAAAATTGAACCTTGCCGATACTATGAAATTGCTTTTTGCAACACGCACACCTATTCATATTAATGATGATTAAAAGGGAATATATAATGAAAAGAAAAACACTGGCACTTTTGATTCCGGCATTATTAGTGGCCGGAACCGTCAATGCAGCAGAAATCTACAATAAGAACGGAAACAAGCTGGATTTCTACGGCAAAATGGTGGGTGAACACATTTTCACCAACACCGATCGCAACAACAGTGACAATAACTCCAAAGATACCACTTATGCCCGTTTCGGCGTAAAAGGTGAAACGCAGATTAACAGCGATCTGACCGGCTATGGACAGTTTGAATACAACATCAAAGCCGATAAACCAGAAGGCGAACAGGGTAGCGCAACGCGTCTGGCGTTTGCTGGTTTAAGATTCGCCAACTACGGCTCATTTGATTATGGTCGTAACTATGGTCTGGTTTATGACGCGGCGGGTTACACCGATATGCTGGTCGAATGGGGTGGCGATGGCCTGGTAGCAACCGACAACTTTATGACGGCTCGCACCAACGGCGTCGCCACTTATCGTAACAGCGACTTTTTCGGCCTGGTTGATGGCCTGACAATCGCACTGCAATATCAGGGTAAAAATAATAACCGCGATCGTTTGAAAGCTAACGGTGACGGGTATAGCACGTCAGTCGATTACAACATCGATGGATTTGGTTTTGCCGCCGCATACAGCAATTCAGACCGTACCGACGAGCAGGCGGCAGATCGTAAAGGTGAAACCGCAGAAGTCTGGAGTTTAGCCGCCAAGTATGATGCCAATAGCCTTTACACGGCGGTGATGTATGCCGAATCGCATAATATGACGCCAATGGAAAATGGCGTTTTCGCCAACAAAACGCAGAATATCGAGGCCGTTGTTCAGTACCAGTTTGATTTTGGTCTGCGCCCTTCTCTCGGCTATGTTTATGCAAAAGGCAAAGATCTCGGCACTAATGGCGACAAGACTGCCGAAATGAAGAATTATATCGAGCTGGGTACCTGGTACTACTTCAACAAAAACTTCAATGTCTACAGTGCTTACAAATTTAACCTGATCGATCACAAAGACAGCATCATAACTGGTGCCGCCGAAGACAATCAGTTTGCTGTCGGTATTACCTATCAGTTCTGATGCAATTTACGTTTTAAAGCCCGCCGCGTGCGGGCTTTGTTTTTCAGATTCGACTTCTGCCCTGCCCACCCGTTCTTGCCTTAACGTCAGCAAACCCCTTCTCTCATCTATAGCGACGAGGAGAGAAATCTTCTGCCAGCAGGAAGCATTCGGATATCCTCGAGGTAAGCCCTTCCCGTCGACGAGAAATCAGAGGATGATGATTGATGGACTTGCGACGCTCCGTTATACCAACACAATAGAAGTGTGTGACGCGGGTCGTTGAAAGGAATTGACGTAAGTGTTTGAATAGTGGCGGAGAGAGGGGGATTTGAACCCCCGGTAGAGTTGCCCCTACTCCGGTTTTCGAGACCGGTCCGTTCAGCCGCTCCGGCATCTCTCCGCTGAGGTTGCTATAATGCCAGGTTCTTTGGCACTTTAATAGTTCCTGTCTCTTTAATTATGTTCAAGTGACGACTTTGCGAGCAATATGATGTTTAAATGGCCCTGGAAAGTAGATGAAGAGTCCGGCAACGCAGAAATGCCCTGGGAACACGCGCTTGCCATTCCTGTTTTAGCCAATCTTTCTGCGCAAGAGCAGCAGGAACTGGTGCAGATGGCGGCACGCTTTCTGCAACAAAAACGCCTGGTTGCCCTGCAAGGGCTTGAACTCACTCCGCTGCAAAACGCCCGCATTGCCCTGCTGTTCTGTTTGCCGGTTCTTGAGCTTGGCATTGAGTGGCTGGATGGCTTCCACGAGGTGCTAATCTACCCTGCCCCATTCGTGGTTGATGATGAATGGGAAGACGATATTGGTCTGGTCCACAATCAACGGATTGTCCAGTCCGGCCAGAGCTGGCAACAAGGGCCAATCATCCTGAACTGGCTGGATATTCAGGACTCTTTCGATGCATCTGGTTTCAACCTTATCGTGCACGAAGTTGCACATAAGCTGGATATGCGCAATGGCGATCGCGCCAGCGGCGTGCCGCTGATTCCGTTACGTGAAGTCGCCGGCTGGGAGCACGACCTCCACGCAGCGATGAACAACATTCAGGATGAGATCGATCTGGTTGGCGAGAGCGCCGCCAGTATTGACGCCTATGCGGCGACCGACCCGGCCGAGTGTTTTGCCGTGTTATCCGAATATTTCTTTAGCGCACCAGAGCTGTTTGCCCCGCGCTTTCCGGCTCTTTGGCAGCGTTTTTGCCATTTCTATCGCCAGGATCCCTTACAAAGATTACGTGAGAATGGCCGGCTAGATACAGATGACGAACACCTTGTGCACTAAAACAACGAGTTGACTTAAATTTAGCCATTTGAATCAGTGAGTTAATTTTAGTGTTGACACAAAAATGCCAGGCCAGTAGTATGCGCCTCGTTCACACGATTCCTCTGTAGTTCAGTCGGTAGAACGGCGGACTGTTAATCCGTATGTCACTGGTTCGAGTCCAGTCAGAGGAGCCATATTTAAGAAGCCCGCTTAAGGAAACTTAAGCGGGCTTTTTGCTTTTCAGCCTTCTTCTGAAGACAAATCAGCTGTTAGTTTTGCCATACAAAAGGCTCTGGATGGCGGAAGACCTGTTTATGCCCGGGGTTGAGAGACATGGCGGGCGGCAGCTTCATTCGCACGAAATACCGCATCGCGAAGCGCCTCTCCATGCATCAGGCTGGTGCATAAAACCCCCATAAAACAATCACCAGCGCCATGAGTACTCACCAGCGTTATCCGCCTGGCGGCTAACGTCGAGCCTGCAATGCCCGCTTCACAAAACGCGACACCATGTTCGCCGGCAGTGACAACAACCTGAGAGAAACGTTTAGCCAATGATTCAGCGGCCTCCAGAGCTGAAGAAAGGTCGTTCACCGTCACGCCACTCATATCACGCGCCTCTATGGCATTAACCACCAGCAAAGTGATGCAGCTTTCCAGCTGCGGACTCAGTTCTCTGGCCGGCGCCGCATTGATACAGACCGGAATCCCCCGCTTGCTGGCTTCGATGGCCGCACATAGATTTATCGTTTCCGGAACTTCATTTTGTAGAACCAGCATTCCGGCATCTTGCCAGATGTCACCCCGTTGAAAGAGTTTTGCCGGAATATGCTGATTCGCATTTGAGACGACAACCGCACCATAATCACCATCGACATCAGAAATAGCCACGCTCATCCCGGAAGGTATCTCATCTATTTTGGCGACTGACTCGATATTGACTCCGGCATCACGAAGCGTCTGCAGAAGAAACGCCCCTTGCGCATCAGCCCCTACCGCACCAATAAAAATGACGTCCCCTCCCGCACGAGCAGCGGATATGGCTTGATTGCCCCCTTTACCGCCAAACTTGTAAGCACAGCCCGTGCCCATTACCGTTTCACCTTTTTCCGGGCGATGATGCGCATCCAGCATGATGTCGTAATGGAGGCTGCCCGCCACAACAATTTTACCCATAGTTAATATTCTCGCAGGTCCTGAACCGCATGCTGGGTTTTCATCAAATTCTTCTCCGCCTGCTTCAGATCCTTCTTCGCAATGGCCACAAACAATGCATCCAGAATGTTGAGCTGAGCAATGCGTGACGCGGCGTTTTCCCCTAGCAAATGCGATCCCTGAGACGTTGAATTGAGTACCACATGCGCATTACGCGCAATAGGCGATTCGGCATAATTCGTAATCGCAATCACTTTAGCGCCATTGCGTGCCGCCAGTTTTACCGGATCGTTAACGGCACGCGTTGCGCCAGAGTGACTGATTGCAAGTACAGCATCGTCGTCAGATAGCACCGCAGCGGACATCAACATAATATGGGCGTCGTCATAGACCGTCGACTTAATACCAATCTTTAAAAGCTTGTGGGATAAGTCACGTGCTACCGTGGCAGAACCACCGACAGCATATAAGTCAATATGTCGAGCCTTGAATATAATGTCCGCAGCGCGGTCAAACTCTGCAATATCCAGAATAGACATTGTTTCTTCAATAGCCTGAATCGATGTTCTGAATACTTTTGACAACAGTTGTTCCGATGAATCATCAGGCTCAATTTCCGCGTGTAAACTTGCCACTTCAGACTGGTTATAATAAATCAAGCCAGTTCTGAAGTTTCTAAAACCTGAAAAGTTAAGCTTCTTGGCTATTTTGACAATCATCGCTTCTGAAACATTATTCTCCTGGGCAATTTCTTTTAGAGAGGTTTGCTCAGTAATATCGGTTCGGGCGATGATCGCCTCAACCACACGTCGCTCTAAGGGTGTCAGCTGGGGCAGTCGCATACGGATTTGAGCACCAATGGCTCGTGGATCTTGCTTCATTACTTGCCTCTGGTCGCTCTGTCAATCAACATAGCTATGATAATAATAAGACCAGTAGCAAGCAATTGGTAAAAGGCCTGAATATTTAGTAACGTCAAACCATTGCGTAATGCGCCGAGAATGATCGCGCCAATAATTGTGCCTACAACGCTGCCTTTCCCTCCCATCAGTGAAGCCCCACCGATGGCCGCGGCGGCAATGGCATCCAGTTCCCACAGATTGCCAATCGTTGGTTCCGCAGCGCCTAACCGGCCAATCAAGATCAGAGAGGCCAGAGAGGCCAGGGTTCCTGAGATAACAAATACCGTGACCTTGGTTCTTTTCACCGGCACGCCGGCAACGCGAGCGGCTTCTTCATTGCCGCCAACAGCCAGAATATATTCTCCTAACGGCGTTTTATTCATGACGGTCCACAGCACTAAAGCAATAACGGCGACAATAACGATAGGCGTTGGAATGCCAAAGATTTCACTGTTAATCAGGCTACGGAATTCCGTCGGGATGCCAAATACCGGATTGCCGCCGGTATAAATCAGCGCGACAGCACGGAACAACGACAGCCCCCCGAGGGTAACAATGAAGGGTTGCAATCCGGCATAGGCAACCAGCGAACCGCTAAAGACGCCGCAGATAGCCCCAATTCCCAGCGTTGCCAGAATGGCCAGCGGCACGGGGACGCCAGCTACCATCATGGTTGCCCCTAAAACCGCCGATAATGCTGCGGTCGGACCAACCGAAAGATCGATCCCTCCGGAGATAATGACCAGAGTCATCCCGAGCGCAATTAATGCGTTAATGGATGATTGCTGTAAAATATTCAACAAATTAGGGATGGTGAAAAACACCGGTGATAGAAAAGAAAACGTAATAATGATAATAAGCAAACCAATTAATGTTCCGGCATCGCGAAGGTTAAATTTAAACGGCAGTGCACGAAGCTTTTCGGGCCGGGAATTACTTTGTGAAATCATGATTATGGCCTTTCAAATTAATACGGGTAAGAAGTTTAAATGGTCTCTTCGACATCTTTAATGGCAGAGCGTGCAATATTATCTTCCGTGATGGCATCACCTTTCAGTTCTTTAGTAATCTTCCCTTCACGCATAACCAGTACGCGGTCAGAAATACGAATAATCTCTGTCATCTCTGAAGAGACAACAACAATCGCTTTGCCTGCACGGGCCAGTTTTTCTATCAGATTATAAATTTCTGATTTTGCCCCAATATCAATTCCCCGGGTTGGCTCGTCAAACAGAAAAACCTGAGCATCTGCGGCGACCCAGCGTCCAATAATAACTTTCTGCTGATTACCTCCACTTAATGTGCCAATCGTTTTATCAATGTTCAGTGGTCGTAGCTTCAAATCGCTCATCACTTCATGCGCCACCCGATTAAGCTTAACTTTACTGATCATTCCCGAAATGGTGAAGTTACGCATTGAAGGCAGCGCCATGTTCATCTTCACCGCACGTTCTTTAATAATCCCTTCTTTCTTGCGGTCTTCAGGCACCAGGCCGATACCGGACCTGATGGCAGCAGTGACGTTGTGATTGCGTACTGCCTTACCGTTAACAAACACGTTGCCGCTGCTGCGCTTATCAATACCGGCAATCAGTTTCATCAGTTCCGTACGCCCGGCTCCGACCAGACCCGCAATACCGAGCACCTCACCCGCACGGACGGTAAAACTGGCATCGCTCACAGCGCCACCCCGAGAGAGATTCTCTACGCGAAGCACTTCGCGCTCGGTCACATATGAGTTGTGCTCAAGTTTCTCAATCTTGCGCCCGACCATCTTTGAGACGATGCTCTCTTCATCCTCATCACAAATATTCACCACCCCAACCTGCCTGCCATCCCGCATAATGGTGGCCCGGTCGCAGACTTTGAAAATTTCGTTCATCTTATGAGAAACATAGATAAGCGATACCCCCATAGCTTTCAGATCCGAAATCAGCTCGGCCAACCGGTCGAACTCTCTCGGAGTCAGACTGGATGTCGGCTCGTCCATCGCGATAATTTTTGCATCGTCGAGCATGGCGCGAGCTATTTCCACAATCTGCTGCTGTGAGACTTTCAGGTTCTTGATCGGCTCATTGGGATCGATTGTCGGATCCAGTTGCTTGAGGATCAGCTCAGCTCTTTCCAGCTGAGCCTGTTTATCCACCCATAGACCTTTTGCTTTGGTTAGCGGTCGGCCAAGAAACATATTCTGCGCGACGGAGAGTTCCGGAACATGCTGTAATTCTTGATGAATCATGGCAATGCCGGCATGGCGCGCACTCAACGGATTCTTCATCTGAACGGTTTGCCCGTTGACGCTAATCTCACCGCTATCGGCCTCTCGTACACCTGAAAGAATATTTAACAGCGTGGATTTTCCCGCGCCATTCTCACCAATCAGAGCATGTACCTCTCCAGGTTTGACCGCAAAGTCCACGTCCTGCAATGCCGCCGCATTACCGTATGTTTTACTAATTCCACGCATCATTAAGCGATACTGTTCCATACACCCTCCGCCTGGCTTACTGCTGAGCCAGCAGTTGACGCAGCTTGTCGTTATCTTTGGTTGAGAAGGCGTCCGCATTCTCTTTGGTGATTAAAGCCTGGGGCGTCGAGACCACGCGGGAGATTTTCTGACCATCAATCAGACGCAGCATAACTTCCATTGCAACTTCCCCCGTCAGCACCGGGAAGCTATCCACCGTTCCTGTCAGCTCACCGCGTTTAATCGAGGCATAAGCATCTGAAATACCATCGGTACCGAAGACGGCCACCTGCCCGGCTTTATTCAACGAACGAACCGCTTCCACGACCCCCAGCGCCATGGTGTCGTTATTCGCGTAAAAGCCAATCAGATCGGGATGCTGCTGTAAAATGGTTGAGGCGGCATTAAACGCCTGTTCGCGACTCCAGTTCGCCGGCACGCTGGCGACAATATTGAATTTGCCATTGGCCTGCAGCGTCTCTTTGAAGCCACTGGTACGCTGACCGGCAGCATAGACTCCTGGCTGGCCCTCGATCACCGCGACCTTGCCGCCCTGCGGATGATGTTCAATGAACCATTTCGCCACCCGTACACCGTTATCCTTCTGCACATTACCCACGTAATACGGAGCATTTGGCATCACGGCATCGTTAACGTTGACCACGGGAATTCTTTTACTGGTGGCACTTTCGAGAGCGGGCTCAAGGTTAATATCGGTCTGGGGTGATACCAGAAGACCATTAAACCCTTGGGAGATAAGCGTTTCCGCAATTGATAACTGGCCCAGCTGATCGTCCTCATTTGCAGCTGCCTGATAAGCCACGGTGAAACCATATTTTTTACCGACGTTTTGGTAACCTTCGCCAAGTGAACGCCAGTATTCATTGGTCAGCGTTTTTGATACGCCGCCTATTTTTAGTTTGCTGTCGACTTTCGGCATTGGACCATATTTGCTGCTGAGCTGGGTCCAGTCCGTGCGATCGGGCTCAGTATCCGATTTCAGCGGGGCTAAATCGGCGGCATAAGCCATCGAGCACAGTAAAGAAGAGGCGAGTACAGAGAGTATGAGTTTTTTCATTTTTCAGCCTTCTATTGTCACGTAGGGAACGCTTTCTTATTTTTGCTAATGCTTGCCACTATCTGGCTAGCATGATGTCATTGACGATTCGTTGAGAGGCCACCGCATCCTGACGGCTGATGGCTGAGGTCAGTTCATCATTATCATTAAGCCGGGCACACAGTTTGAGCAATCGAGTAACGGTAGCAATGTTGATTTCAGCTTCACGAACCGGATCAAGACCGCTGGCATCCGGGAAGGTGTCAAAGTAATAGGCGCCCTGATAACCATCTCTCTGCATCTGCCAGAGGAATTCCAGCGTGGCACGCGGATTTACCGACCCCACCATCAAGCCATCGTCACGTTTCCCCCAGCCATCATTGAGATCAAGCCCCAGCAGGCGTGAACGCCGAGCGACCATCGCGGCTGCGTAGGCCGGGATCTCATTAGCAAACAGCACATGAGCAAAATCGAGCGTGATACCCAGGTTCGGGCAACCCGCCTCTTCTACCGCCAGCAAACAGGTCGTGGCATTGGGGAAAATACTGTAAGCCCGCGGTTCATTCGGTTTGTATTCAATACTGATATCAACGTCCGGCGCATATTCGGCAATTTCGCGGACCGCACTCACCGCATCGTCCCAGATTTTTTTGTAATCGGCCTGGAAGCAATAGTCATAGCCATCCTGCCCCATCCAGAGCGTCATCAGGCGGGAACCAAATTCCCGTCCGGCATCAATCCCGCGTTTTGTCAGTTCAATGGCCTCGCGGCGGATCTGCGGATTAGGGTTTGTAAATGCCCCGATTTTAAATTGCGGTGCATCCCAGCGCATTTGCATTCCGTTGACCGCCAGCCCCGCATCTTCAATGGCCTGGCGCAGCATTTGAATATCCGTCGTGATGTGTTGCGGGTAGTTCAGATCAAGGTGGGTTAACCCCTTAACCGTACCGGCACGAGCAATCATCTGCAGTACAGAGGGTTTTCCCTGAAGATCCGGCCAGTAGAGGTTAGCTCCTGAGGCAAAAGAGTTTAAACGCGTGGCAAATTTCAGTTCGGACATAAGGGTGGATCCTTCAAAACAGGTTTGTGATGTACTTTCCATCTTCACAATTATTTGTGAAGTTATATGCTAAAATACACTTCGCCACATAGTTAGCAAGAGTGACCATTTGAAAAATGGATAAAATGGGAGTCGGGTCACGAAATGAACAGGGGGGTATTCGTGGAAATGATCCCGCTAAGGCGCGAAAGAAAGTGGCTTCATAAGAGGCATGACAAATGAAGACATTCCCGGCTGACAGAGACGGGTTTCATGCTTTGGGGTGGGTATGAGTGGTTGTAAAATGATCTGTATTACATTGATAAAATAGATAATTTATTGAAAATGACAGGCCAGAGCGATCTTCTGGCCCTGGCCTGTCATAAATAATACCGGAGACTAAATTTTGATCTGAAAAAACCGCAGGTCAGTCATGCCTTATGCAACAAAGGACCCAAAAGAAGCGGGCTCGCTAGCTCCCGATATGACTTTGCGTGCCGGCCTCGCTGATATTGACCGGCATTCCGGAGCGTCGTTCGAGAGCCTGCTCCGCCCGAATCACATTGACGCCTTCCCCCTTCACAAACGCCTGGATGCCTGTGGTCGTGGGTAACGGCACTTTCCTGTCAGATTCGTATTCTGCGCGGTTACGCGATAGCGGCTCATGAACTTCCACCCAGCGGCTACCGTCCGGCTCTGCGGTAAACTTCACCGGCCGATCGATAATCTGCACGCGAGTGCCAACCGGGACGTTATCGAACAGATATTTGATATCGTCATTACGTAAGCGAATGCATCCCTGACTGACGCGCAGCCCGATACCAAAATTGGCATTGGTGCCATGAATCGCGTACAACCTGCCGATATAAATTGCGTACAGTCCCATTGGATTATCCGGCCCCGCCGGAACGAATGCTGGCAGGCTCTCACCTCGGCGGGCATATTCACGCCGTGTATTAGCCGTTGGCGTCCAGGTCGGCGCTTCCTGCTTACGTTCTACGGTCGTCACCCAGTTGCGCGGCGTTTCGCGCCCCGCCTGGCCGATGCCAATCGGCAAAACTTCAACGGTGTTGCCTTCCGGCGGATAGTAATAGAGGCGCATTTCCGCAACGTTGACCACAATACCTTCGCGAACCGTGTCAGGTAAAATCAACTGCTGCGGGATCACCAGCGTCGTCCCCGACTTCGGGAGAAAGACATCAACGCCGGGGTTGGCCTCCAGCATGTTGCTCAGCCCCTGGCCATATTGCGCCGCAAAGGCCTCCAACGGTTGCGTATTGTTGTGCGGTACGGTAACCCGCTGCGGGCTTCCCACCAGGCGGCTTCCTTCCGGCGGCAGCGGATAACTGACGGCCAGCGCACACTGGCTTGAGAGAATAACTAAAAGAGAGCAAAACCATTTCACACGCCGCACCATTTATTTCCCTTCCTCAGTCGCGACAATCGTGAATGAATTATAGCGTTTTTCTCACCTCCTCGTGGCAGCGGACCGCTGTTCCTTTATCCGCCACCGCGATGGCATTTTAAATCTGATAATCAATGGCCGCTTCTTCCGGCTCCATTGCCTGGCGTTTAATTTCATCCAGCGACAGCCCGGCGTTGCACAGCTCGATAAACCGCCAGACGTAATTACGCTGCAGCTGCCCGCGTTTAAGCCCTAACCAGACGGTATTGGCATCGAAAAGGTGCCGGGTTTCCAGGCGGGTGAAGGTGTCTGACTCCCGGGCATCGCCCGATTGTTCCGCCACCAGCCCGACGCCGAGTCCGAGCTCAACATAGGTTTTAATGACATCGGAGTCCTGTGCGCTAAGGACAATATCCGGCATCAGCCCTTTACGGTTAAAGGCTTCATCAATACGCGAGCGCCCGGTGATGCCCTGGCGGTAGGTAATTAACGGCCAGCGGGAAATAGCTTCCAGGGTTAAAGGGGTGGTTTGCACCAGCGGGTGATCTTTCGGCACCAGCAGGCTGTGATGCCAGCGGAACCAGGGAAAAGCCACCAGCGTCGGATCGTTACTCAGACGTTCACTGGCGATACCGATATCTGCGCCACCGTTATGCAATAGCGCTTCAATCTCCTGAGGGGTACCCTGAATCAGCTCCAGCCGCACATCGGAAAAGAGCTCCCGGAAAGCTTTAATCACCGGCGGCAGGCTGTAGCGCGCCTGGGTATGAGTCGTCGCAATCGTGAGCACGCCGGAGGCATCGTTGGTAAACAGGTCGGCAAGACGGCGGACATTGCTGGCTTCATTGAGAATGCGTTCGGCAATGGATAAGAGCGCTTTACCCGGCTCCGTCATCCCCAGCAGACGCTTACCGCGTCGGATGAAGATCTCGATCCCCAGCTCTTCTTCCAGTTCACGAATATGACGGCTCACGCCCGATTGCGATGTATACAGCATATTTGCGACTTCCGTCAGGTTGTAGTCCTGACGGGCAGCCTCACGAATAATTTTTAGTTGCTGGAAATTCACCCTTTCCTCCGGGCTATCAGACATAACATATGCTCTATTGTTAAAGTCTGTTGTCCTTACTAACAAATAATAAAAACCAGCAACTTATTCCTTTCGGGAATATAGATTAACTTACCAACAACAATTCACGATTCTCCAGCGAAGGACGACTCACCAGCGAAAGCAGAATCTCTTTCACCGCCTGTGCCTGCGGCGACAGGCTGCCCTTCGCCGACATGTTCAGCGATAACGACAGACTCATCGATGGGGTACTGATCCGCGCCATCCAGCCGTTTGCCGCACCGCACAGCGATCGCGCCGCGGACTCAGGCAGCACGGTGACGCCCATTCCGCTGGCAATCGCCGCGGTTAGCGTCGTAATGGATTCGATTTCGCCGATAATTTTCGCCGACAGACGACGCAGGGTGAACGCTTCCGTCACTCGCGCACGTACTGCGCTGTAATCGCGCGGCAGGAACAGGTTCATCTCCGCCACTGCGGTCAGATCGACGCTCTGGCCCGGGCAATCGCGGGTTCCCACCAGATAAAGATCTTCTTTCAACAAAGGCTGGCTGATGATGCCAGCGACCGGCGAGCGCTCGTAGAGCACGGCCATATCCAGCTGGCCGCTGAGCAATTTGTCGTTCAGGATTGTCCCGCTACTTTCCTGCAGGTAGACCATCACTTCAGGCAGCTCATTGCGGACCGTCTGCAGCAGCGGCATGGTAATGGCAGAAGCCGCGGTCCCCGGCGCAAGGCCAATCGAGACCTGGCCGCTGAGCGTATGACCCACGTTATTCACCGCCAGCTGCGCCTGCTCGCACTGACGCAGGATTGTACGCGCATGGGTGTAGAGAATCTTCCCGGCTTCGGTCGGCGTCACGCCGCGCTTTGTCCGAATCAGCAGCTGCTGGTCCAGTTCGCCTTCCAGGGTCGCCACCTGCTGGCTCAGCGCCGGTTGTGCGATGTGCAAGACTTCAGCAGCCTGAGTCAGACTGCCGATATCGACGATTTTCACAAAATACTTCAGTCGTCTTAAGTTCATTTTGCCTCCTGTAAGGAAAGCCAGTACCAACGCTGGCTATTGAGTTACAGAGGTTTTGCAATTTGCTTGCCAGTTTTTTCGCAACGGTGCAAAGGCCGCGCCAGGCGGCGTGATAAGCGATTCTGATAGCAACAGAGCATTTATTTGCCCGGTAAGCGGATTACGCTATGCTCCATTAGGGGTATATGTGCACCACAACGGTGCGCATTGATGGAAAACAGCGCAAACGCATCGCCATTGCTGAAATTGTCAGCAATCAAACAGATTCGGGTGATTCTGTCTTTGACAAGGTCATGCGCCGCCGTTAATATGCGCCCCGTTCACACGATTCCTCTGTAGTTCAGTCGGTAGAACGGCGGACTGTTAATCCGTATGTCACTGGTTCGAGTCCAGTCAGAGGAGCCATATTTAAGAAGCCCGCTTAAGGAAACTTAAGCGGGCTTTTTGCTTTGGCGTATCCTTATGAATCCTTATATCGCGTTGATTCAATAAGCTAGCGTGAAAATTTTCCCGCTGCGTTTTGATGTCATCCTCAGCATCGGAAAAATGCGTCGTCAAATCCGGACAGGTCAGTTCGACCGCCAATAAAACTCGTCATCTCATTGACCGACTGAAAGGAATTGAAGAAAAGTTCTGCGGGAAGTGGCTTCCTGCAGACGGCAGTACCACGGTAATAACAAGCGCCAGGCTATCCATCAGGGATTAATCGACAGCAGCCCGGTGACCAGTCGCGATGACATCGCCCATCGGCGCCACTCTTCCGCCCTTGTCCCGGAGGGACGACCGGAACGGCTTAGCCATCACTCCGATACCATGAGATAGGGCGCAATGCTCGCTAATTTCTCCCGGGTTTCCGTCAGTTCACGTTCCGGCGTAGATTGGGCAATGATCCCTGCTCCCGCCTGTATCCAGCACCGTTGACTGTCCTGAAATACGGAACGCAGGACTAACGCCGCATCGAAGCGCGCATCTTCCAGTAGCAGGATTGCGCCGGAATAGAGCTCTCGCGGGGTCTTCTCAATTCGCATAATGGCGTTCAGAGCAGCATTTTTAGGGATACCCGAGGCGGTAATCGACGGGAACAGCACGGTAAATGCATCCCAGGCATCTTTGTTTTCCGCAAGCTGACCGCTCACGCCAGAGCCCAGATGCTGAACGCTGCCACGCTTGCGGACCGACATTAAATCTTCAACCACCACGCTGCCCGGCCGACAAACCACCGCCAGTTCAGCAAGCGCTTCTTTGACAGAAAGGATATGCTCAAGCACCTCTTTACTGTCGTGCAGCAGCTCTGTCTCTTTCGCCTTATTTTGCTCCGGGCTTCCCATGCGATCGCGGGTGCCCGCAAGCGGTTCAGTGACCACTTTATTGCCCGTTACCGACATCACCAGCTCCGGGCTAAACCCTAGCGCTTCGCGTCCTTGCTGGCGGAACATAAACGACCGCGTGGGCGTGTTTGCCTGCCGCCCGTATAACAGGGTGGCGGGCATATCAATCCGGGATGGCAGCGGAATGGCGCGCGAGATAATCACTTTGACATATTCGCCCCGGCTGATCTCCGCAACGGCGCGCGCCACCTGTTGTTTATACACCTCACCATTGAGGGCGGTATCCACAGCCATGGAGTCCCCTCGCGTGGTTGTACTGGCCTCTTTTACCCACTCGCACAGACGTCGACATCCCTCAGCGGAGTCCGTATAAACGGTGACATTTCCCTTTTCAAACACAAGCTCTTCCCGGGGAACGGTTAATGTCAGCAGCGGCCACTCGCCGGCGTCGAAGGCAATCCCCCGCGCATGCGCCGCAAAGTTGAACCCAACCTGCCCATATACCCGACGCCCTTGCACCTGCGGATGCGCCATAAAACGACGCGCGCAGTCGACAATGGAATCCACCGCCCATTTTTGCTCCCCGGCATCATCAATGAATGTCGCCTGCGTTCCGTCGGCATTAATGTGCAACCGTGCCAGGCATCCTTTACCTAAATACCAACAGGGTTGACGCTCGTAGACATAGCACTCTTCATCTCCGAACTGGCGTAAGACGCCAGAAATCGTCGGCAGCCATTGTTCCTCTGGTAGCGCCAGGTGTAAAAATTCACTGATTTTCATCCCTTACCTCTCTGTGTTATTCCCGGTTCAATCAATTGAGCTGGTCATCAGTTTGCTTGCCGAATGCAGCCGGATATGGGCAACCCACGCCGCCAGTAACGTGAATATCCCGGCAAACAGGAAGCAGGCCGCATAGCCAAAATGTTGGGCCACAATGCCGCCGACAACGCCAGCCAGAATGGCGATTGCCGCGTCAGTACATTGAAAGAGGGTGAAGTCGACGCCGGCCTGTAAGGGTGATGAAAGCGACATCAGCGTGGCATAAAGACAGACCAGCGCGCAGGCCAGCGAAATGGACTGGATAATGACCAGACACTGGAGAACGGGCAGCAGCAGATGACCCGGCGCCATCTTCAGCGTCACCACCACCGCCAGCAGTGCGATCCCCTGGACGCCATAAGCCGTCAACAGCGCTCTGCCGGGTGAGGTGTACTTCATCAGTAATCCGCCGGCCAGCGTTCCTGCTATGCCCGCCGCAATATTACCGCCGCTAAACAGCGCACCCAGCGCTGACATACTCAGCCCATGATCCAACAACAGCGGCGCCAGAAGAGGCAGCACAAACCGCATACCGGAATTCAGCATCAATACCAGCAGTAAGCCCAGACGCGCCTGTCTTCGCCTTAGCGCATAACCTAACGCCGGAACATGCGGGACCGTCACCGTTCGCGTCGGCTCCGTAATGCGCCACAGCGGGAGTGATAACACCATAATCAGCAGCGCCATGATCAGCATGGCGACAGGCCAGCCGGATGCCGCCGACAGCATCAGGAACACCCCGCCACCGCACATCATCCCCAGATAGCTACCGCCAACCTGCACGCTGTTTCCCCAGCCATAACCCGCGCGGGTCAGCTGATCGACGCAAAAACCGTCGCTGGCGATATCAATGGTGGAGGCGACCGTGCCTGCCACCATGAACAGAACAAATAACGCCACGATTTGCGTATCGGGAAATCCCCCTTCTCGCCCGAACCAGCCGATCGCAGCGGCCATCATCAGGAGCGCCGCTAACGCGACCTGTCCACGCAGGATTAACATGCGGGAACGGCGCTCCGGGCTATCGGGCGGGAGCCGCCAGCGCTCGATCCACGGCGCCCAAATAAACTTCAGCGCCCAGGGCAACATAAACAGCGTTGTCGCCCCAGCAAGCGCCAGCGATCCGCCGGCAGCGCGCACCAGCGCGGGTAAGGACTGCATAGACAGCGCCGATACCAGACTCTGCGTCACATAAACGCCGGCAATAGCAAAAATCACCCGCCCGGTTGTTAACGTCAGCGGTTTCACATTCGACTGAAGGTCACTCATGAGCCCATTCTCCAGGCGCAGAAGCCCCTTCGTCGCGCCACGCGCGCGCGGCCATTTGCGCTTGCCACAGCGCCTGATAACGTCCATGACGGGAGAGCAATTGCGCGTGAGTGCCCTGCTCAACCACGCGTCCCTCTTCCATCACCAGGATGTTTCCCGCTCCGGCGATGGTTGATAAACGGTGGGCGATAATAATCACCGTCCGATTGTGAACCAGGTTATCGATAGCTTTCTGCACCGCCAGTTCGCTTTCAATATCCAGCGCGGCGGTCGGTTCATCAAGAATGACGACCGGCGCATTTTTCAATAACGCTCGGGCAATGGAAATCCGCTGGCGCTCGCCGCCCGATAACTGCCCACCCATCTCACCCATTGGCGTCAACCAGCCTTGCGGAAGACGGGAAATAAACTCAAGGCACTGCGCCGCGCGGGCGGCTTCCTCCACCTCCTGCTGCGTCGCCTGTGGGCGCGCGATACGGATATTCGCCAGCAGCGTGTCATCAAACAGCCAGACATCCTGGAAAACAACAGAAATCAGGCTATTGAGCTGTTCTGGCCTCAGGCGGCGAATATCGACGCCGCCAATAGAAATCTGTCCTTGCTGCGGATCGGCGTAGCGCATTAACAGTTTTGTGACCGTGGTTTTGCCTGCCCCAGAGGCGCCCACCAGCGCGCTCATACTGGCTGCGGGGAACGTCAAAGAAACGTTATTGAGTGCCTGCCCGTCTCCTTCTTCGTAGCGATAGCTGACATGATCAAAACGGATATCGTAACGTTCCGGCAGCTCGCTTTGTTCTGTGACGGCAAGCGGCGCAATCGCCATAAACTGCTCAATCCGCTGGAGGGCGCTGGCGATCAGTTCCACGACCGAGGTGTAGCTGATAAACATCGCCATCGGTTCTGCGAAGCGCATAATCATCGCGACGGCGGCAATCAGGAAGGCGAGGTTCAGGGTCCCCGTCACCACCCAGACGATCCCGGATAACACCACCACCTGCAGACCCAGCTCTACGACGCTGGCGATCAACATCGTCGCGCCAGCGCTCTGACGGTGAGTGCGGGTCTGTAAGTTTTCCAGCGCATCGAAATGCGCCAGCAGCGCCCGGCTTTTATCGGCATCGCTACCGCAGGTACGCAATACCATCATCCCCTGAGCAAATTCAACGATATCACCGCTCAGCTGCTGATGCGCTTTCCCCAGCATCTGCATCTGTCGCCGCATCGCCGGACGGCGCCAGTAATAAAACGGCACCAGCAGAGGGAAGACCAGTAGCATCACCAGCCCCAGCCGCCAGTCTATCCACAAAGTCGCCAGCGACGCCGTCAATGGCGTAACAAGGGTGAGTAATAAAATATTGGCTATCGCAATAACATAATTAAGGTTTTCATCCACGCTGCCCAGCAGCAAAGCGTTCATTTCCCCTGCCCGTCCGCGCTGGAGTTTCTCCAGCGGCACGCGGCGTAATTGCTCGCCCAGGCGCAGACGTAACTCATGGGTAGCCTGCGCCAGATGGCCGCGGTATTCAAAGCCCAGGCCATACCAACGTAGCGCCAGCGTCACAATCGCGGCAATGCTGAAGGCCACTGCCCAGTTGAGAAGTGACGATGCATCCCCCCGTAACAGCGCATCAATGATCGGATAAAGACAGGCAAAGGCGATCCCCTGCATGAATGCCGCCAGCAATAGCGCCAGCATACTGCGCCGCAGCATCCCGGCCTGGCTGCCAACGCTGGAGATAAGCTGACGCCAGATGACGCGCCAGGCCAGGTTATCCGCAGGATTATTGTCTTCCATTTTCCACTCCCTCTTCCTGTACGCCACCCGGTACCCAACGCTGCGCCTGCTGATAGTGTTGCCAGAGCCGTTGATACAAGCCGCACTGTTCCAGAAGTTGCGCATGGTTGCCCATTTCCCTGAGCCGCCCGTCGGAAAACAGCAATATCACATCAGCCTGAGTCACCATTGAGAGGCGATGCGCGACCATGATGACCGTCCGGCCGCGCATCGCCGCCGCCAGCGCCTTGATAAGCGCGGCTTCGTTTTCCGGGTCAGCAAACGCCGTCGCCTCATCGAGCACCAGGATGGGGCGGTCCTGCAAAAGCGCCCGGGCGATGGTGATGCGCTGTCGCTGACCGCCGGAGAGAAATACCCCGCGTTCCCCGACTCGCGTGTTGTACCCCTCTGGCAGTGCGCTAATAAATTCATGGGCCTGCGCCACCCTGGCCGCCGCGACTACCGCCTCCAGCGGCGTATCCGGCGCGCCCAGACGAATGTTATTGGCGATTGTGTCGGCAAAAAGGAAGTTGTCCTGAAACACAAAAGAGAGTTGCTTCATCAAGGTGTTCGTCTGCATATCGCGAAGATCCACGCCGCCAATACGGATGTGGCCTTTGTCGGGATCGGCGTAACGCAGCAGCAAGCGTGCCACGGTGCTTTTCCCGGCGCCGCTTGGCCCGACCAGCGCCACAATTTGCCCGGCAGGTACATGAAAGCTCACCTCCTGCAACGCGGCATCAGCCCGCGCTTGCGGATAATGGAAGCTCACCTGCTCAAAGGTAATACTCGCCTCTTTCGGCTGTTGGTCAGATAGCGGCAGCGATAACTCCGGCATTGCGAGAACCTGATAAATACGCTGAATGCTTAAACGCGTTTGCGCGACCAGGTTATTGAGCATCATCATTGGCATCACGGCTTCGGCCATTCCGCTGCCGAGCAGTAAAACGGCCACCCACGCGATAAAGTCGAAACCGCCATAGTGCAACAGGCCGTATCCCGACCAGATCAGGACAAATAAGGTCGGGAGAGGATTCAGAATCGAGAATGAAAAACGTGCTGAAAAACCGGCTTTGCGATACCAGGTTTTGAGCACGCCAACCCACTCTTCAAGGGCATGTTGGTAGCGCAAAAAACTGCTGCTGCCGCTGTCAAACGTTCTCACTACGGGCATGGCCTGCACGAACTCAATAACCGCCGCGCTGACTTGCTCGCGTGCCTGATGATAACGCTGGGCCAAATCTTCCGAACGCTGGCGGGCGAGCACGAGAACAACCGAGCCAAACGCCAGTACCCCCAGCGTCGCGATAGCCAGTCGCCAATCCAGCCAGAACAAGATAACGATAGTCGCCAGCGGCATGATGACCGCGCGGGCGTAGAGCGGCGTGCTGTCAGCCACAAAAATATGTAACGACTTCACATCATCCAGCATCACTTTCGCCACTGATCCGCTGCCCATTTGCTGTAACGCGCCAGGCGAAAGCTGCAATGCTTTACGGGCTAACCTGCTGCGCAGAATGTTCTCCAGATGAAAAGCCGCGTAATGAGAGATATTGAATGCCTGCAGGCGCAGGACAAAAGTCAATACCACGCAGCTAATCAGGCCACTCAGCGGCCAGGCAGGAATCGCGTCAGGCGTCGCGCGGATGTCGCGCAGACTCCACGCCAGAAAAAGGAGCGCTCCCAGGCTGGTTAATGCCGCCAGCCCCGCCAGCGCCATCGCTAAAATAACCTTCCGGCGAACCGGTGTAATCACCTGCCAGAGCGGAAATCGGGATAGCGATTCAGTATTTGATGATTGAGATGACATGGGAATGGCTGAATTTCCTGATGAATTTTTACGCACACCAAAAACGACAATTCAGAGTGGCGTTCTGATAATTAATGTGAATAATAACCATTATCAATTACTCATCTACCCCATTCGGTTCTATTTTTACCCTAAATAGTTCGAGTTGCAGGAAGGCGGCAAGCGAGGGAATCCCAGAAATTTATAGCAATCATTGACGGGGGGGGGGGACAAATCTGTCTGGAACAGAGTTGAATGCCGTGTCGCGGCGGCCCGCCAGGGTAAAGCTCATGAATGAGCCGAGTAACCCAATCAACGCACATGCAGCTTGAAGTATGACGGGTATATACCCGCATTGGACTAAGCCACAGGGAGATAACCAGGTCATGACGGAGTCACCACAAACGCAATCTGAAATCTCTATTCATCAGTTGGTAGCCGGGAAACCCGTAAAGGATGGCAATATTCCTGCCCAGTGTGAACTGCTACGCTGTTCGTTGCAGGAAGGGATGGATATTTTGCTCTGGAGGGGGAATTTTGCGCGGCCTGAGACGTTGCAACTACATGACGATCTGGGCAGGATTAACTTCTCGTGCATTCTGGAAGGCACATCTCACTTTGCTATCCAGGGACTCAGACGCCATACCGACTGGGAGCTTGCGCGTAATCGCCATTACATTACCCATACGCCCGGCTGCCGCGGCAGCGCCTCCTATTGTGGCCGCTTCGAGAGCATTACGCTCTCCTTCAGCCCTGAAACCCTCGCGCTGTGGGTGCCGGATATTAGCGCGGTCATTAAGAAGAAGATCGACTCCCACTGCTGCTGTCAGCAGCAGCGTTGTAATGCTGAAACCCACTTAACGGCTCAAGCCTTGCGTCACGCGCTGATGCGGATGCACAGCGGCTTCAGTCATGAGCAAAAGCCATCGACGCTTTGGCTACAGGGACAAAGTCTGGTGATGCTCAGTCTGGTGCTGGATGAACATCGCGAAGACACCGGTTGCCTCTCCTGCCACTTCAACCCAATGGAACGCCAGAAACTGCTGCGGGCGAAGGATCTGCTGCTGGCAGACCTGACGCAAGCACCGGGCGTCGCAGAGCTGGCCAGAGAGTCCGGTCTGAGCGTGCTCAAAATTAAGCGGGGGTTCCGCGTTCTGTTCAACAACAGCGTCTATGGTCTGTTTCAGGCAGAACGCATGCAGGAAGCCAGAAGACGCCTGGCCAATGGCAATACCTCGGTCATGACGGTGGCAGCCGATCTGGGCTATGCCAACGCCAGCCATTTCTCTGCCGCCTTCCAGAAACAGTTTGGTGTTACTCCTTCGACCTTTAAACGCGTGATGTAATCGGGGTTGTCTCCTCATCAATTCCTCCCTGACAGAGGCCCGGATATCCCATCCGGGCCTCTGCGCTTTCTGCCTGCCGCCAACCCGAAACGGGCATAAATAAACCCGTTTCGGGTAGCACTCAATTGTTAATAATTATTATTCTCATGTAGACAATGCTTTTTGGTAAGACGTGCCATCAGGAGGAAGAATGATTTCTGGCGCACCCTCTCAGGATTCGCTGTTACCGGGCAACCGCCACACGGCTGATTACCAACAATTACGCGAGCGGCTCATGCAGGAGCTGAATTTAACGCCGCAGCAGTTACATGAAGAGAGCAATCTGATCCAGGCAGGCCTGGATTCAATCAGGTTGATGAGATGGTTACACTGGTTCCGTAAAAAAGGCTATCGCCTTACCCTTCGCGAACTGTATGCCGCCCCCACGCTGGCCGCATGGCGCCAGTTGATGCGCAGCCGTAGTGTTGAAAAACCGGACGACGAAACACCGCCGGACGAAACCGCCTGGCCGAAAATGGCTGAAAGTACCCCCTTCCCTCTGACGCCGGTACAGCACGCCTACCTGACGGGCCGTATGCCGGGACAGACGCTTGGCGGCGTGGGGTGCCACCTGTATCAGGAGTTTGCAGGCCATTGTCTGACGGCGTCGCAGCTGGAGCAGGCCATCACGACCTTGCTGCAACGCCACCCGATGCTGCATATCGCCTTTCGCCCCGACGGGCAGCAGGTCTGGTTGCCGCAACCTTACTGGAACGGCGTCACCCTTCATGATTTACGCCATAATGATGCTGAAAGCCGCGAGGCCTATCTGCAAGCGCTGCGCCAGCGCCTGAGCCACCGTCTTTTACGCGTGGAGATCGGCGAAACGTTTGATTTTCAGCTAACGCTCTTACCGGACAATCGCCACCGCCTCCATGTCAATATTGACCTGTTGATTATGGATGCCTCCAGCTTTACGCTTTTCTTCGATGAACTCAACGCACTGCTGGCCGGAGAATCGCTATCGGCTATCGACACCGGCTATGATTTCCGCTCGTATTTACTGCACCAGCAGAAGATTAATCAACCGCTGAGAGACGAAGCGCGCGCCTACTGGCTGGCGAAAGCACCGACGCTTCCTCCCGCGCCTGTCTTGCCGCTGGACTGCGAGCCCGCCACGCTACGTGAAGTCCGTAATACCCGGCGCCGCATGATTGTCCCGGCAACACGTTGGCACGTCTTTAGCCAACGGGCTGGCGAATATGGCGTCACGCCGACAATGGCACTGGCGACCTGTTTTTCCGCCGTTCTGGCTCGCTGGGGCGGCCTGACGCGTCTGCTGCTTAACATCACCTTATTCGACCGCCAGCCGCTGCACCCGGCGGTTGACGCAATGCTTGCCGACTTCACCAATATTCTTTTGCTGGATACCGCCTGCGACGGCGATACCGTCAGCAACCTGGCGCGGAAAAACCAGCTGACGTTTACTGAAGACTGGGAGCATCGCCACTGGTCCGGCGTCGAACTGCTCCGTGAACTCAAACGCCAGCAGCGCTACCCCCACGGCGCCCCGGTGGTATTTACCAGCAATCTGGGGCGTTCCCTCTACAGCAGTCGCGCAGAGTCACCGTTGGGCGAGCCTGAATGGGGCATCTCGCAAACGCCGCAGGTCTGGATAGATCATCTGGCGTTCGAGCATCAAGGCGAGGTCTGGCTGCAATGGGACAGCAACGACGCGCTGTTCCCTCCGGCCTTAGTCGAGACGTTGTTCGACGCCTACTGCCAGCTGATTAACCAACTCTGCGATGACGAAACCGCCTGGCAAAAGCCGTTCGCCGATATGATGCCCGCCAGCCAGCGCGCGATACGCGAACGGGCCAACGCCACCGACGGCCCCATTCCCAAAGGCTTGCTGCATGAAGGCATTTTCCGTATCGCTCTGCAACAGCCGCAGGCGCTGGCGGTGACGGACATGCGTTATCAGTGGAGTTATCGTGAGCTGACAGACTACGCCCACCGTTGCGCGGGCAGGTTAATTGAGTGCGGGGTTCAGCCCGGCGACAATGTGGCTATCACGATGTCGAAAGGCGCGGGACAACTTGTTGCCGTTCTGGCCGTCCTGCTGGCCGGCGCGGTTTACGTTCCGGTTTCGCTGGACCAGCCCGCCGCACGGCGCGAGAAAATCTACGCTGACGCCAGCGTCCGGCTGGTGCTCATTTGCCAGCACGACGCCGGCGTCTGGTCAGACGCCATACCCGTCCTTGCCTGGCAGCAGGCCATTGAGGCGAAGCCGATCGCCAACCCGGTGGCACGCGCCTCCACGCAACCGGCCTACATTATCTACACCTCCGGTTCTACCGGCACGCCGAAAGGCGTAGTCATTTCGCACCGGGGAGCGCTCAACACCTGTTGCGACATCAACAGCCGCTATCAGGTTGGCGCCGGAGACAGGATGCTGGCGCTGTCCGCCCTGCATTTTGACTTATCGGTTTACGACATTTTTGGCGTGCTGAGCGCCGGCGGCGCGCTGGTTATGGTGATGGAAAATCAACGGCGCGATCCTCACGCATGGTGTGAGCTGATCCAACGCCATCATGTCACGCTCTGGAACAGCGTCCCGGCGCTGTTCGATATGCTGCTGACCTGGTGTGAAGGTTTCGCCGACGCCACGCCGGAAAATCTGCGCGCGGTGATGCTTTCCGGCGACTGGATCGGTCTTGCGCTCCCCGCCCGTTATCGGGCCTTCCGGCCGCAAGGACAATTTATCGCCATGGGCGGCGCCACCGAGGCGTCGATCTGGTCTAACGTCTGCGAGGTTAAGCAGGTCCATGACCACTGGCGTGCCATCCCTTACGGTTTTCCTCTAACCAACCAACGCTACCGGGTGGTGGATGAACAGAACCGGGACTGCCCTGACTGGGTGTCAGGCGAATTATGGATTGGCGGCATCGGGGTCGCGGAAGGCTATTTCAACGATCCCCTGCGCAGCGAGCAGCAATTTTTGACGCTCTCCGGCGAGCGCTGGTATCGCACCGGCGATCTCGGCTGCTACTGGCCAGACGGCACAGTAGAGTTCCTCGGTCGTCGTGACAAGCAGGTCAAAGTCGGAGGATATCGCATCGAGCTGGGCGAAATAGAAAACGCGCTCAGCCAGCTGACGGGCGTGAAACAATCAACCGTGGTGGCGGTTGGCGAAAAAGAAAAGACGCTGGTGGCATATGTTGTTCCTCAAGGCGAGGATTTTTGCGTTACCCATCATCGAGACCCGGCACTACCGCAGGCATGGCACGCGCTTGCGGGCGCATTGCCCTGCTGCACGCTCTCGCCAGAGATATCCGCCGAACAGGTCGCCGATTTCCTTCAGCATCGGCTGTTAAAACTGAAACCGGGTCAAACCCCTGGCGCCGATCCGCTCTCCCTGATGAACGCACTCGCTATCCAGCCACGCTGGCAGGCCGTGGTGGAGCGCTGGTTAGCATTTCTCGTTACGCAACAGCGCCTGAAGCCCGTAGCTGAAGGGTATCAAGTCTGCGCTCATGAAGAACGCGAGGATGAACACCCGCATTTCAGCGGGCATGATGTCACCTTAGCGCAAATTCTTCGCGGCACCCGCGACGAACTGTCATTACTGAACGATGCCCGGTGGTCGCCGGAAAATCTGGCCTTCGACCATCCGGCCAGCGCCTGGTATATTCAGGAACTGGCGACAATTTGCCAACGGCTTGCGCCACGTTTACAGCGCCCGGTACGCCTGCTTGAGGTGGGAACCCGCACTGGCCGCGCCGCAGAATCGCTGTTAACACAGCTTAATGCTGAACAGATTGAGTATGTCGGGCTTGAGCATAGCCAGGAGATGCTGCTGAACGCCCGGCAGAGGCTTTCTCCCTGGTCCGACGCCCGGCTGCTCCCCTGGCATGCAGACACGCTGGCGGCGCACGCCCGCTCGGCGGACATTATCTGGCTTAACAACGCTCTGCATCGTCTGTTGCCAGAAGACCCCGCTCTCCTGGCAACATTACAACAGCTTGCCGCCCCCGGCGCACTGCTCTACGTGATGGAGTTTCGTCAGTTAACGCCGTCTGCCCTGCTCAGCACGCTCCTGTTAACCGATGGGCAGCCGGAGGCTTTGCTCCATAACAGCGCAGACTGGGCGGCATTATTTACCGCCGCCGCCTTCAACTGCCAGCATGGCGATGAGGTCGCGGGGTTACAACGCTTCCTCGTACAATGTCCTGATAGCCAGGTGCGTCGCGATCCTCGTAAACTTCAGGCCGCCCTCGCCGAACGCTTGCCGGGGTGGATGGTGCCGCAACGAATTGTCTTCCTAGATGCCCTACCGCTGACGGCTAACGGGAAAATTGACTATCAGGCGCTGAAGCAGCGTCATACCCCGGAAGCGGAAAACCGGGCCGAGGCGGATTTACCTCGGGGCGACATTGAAAAACAGGTTGCCACCCTCTGGCAACAACTCTTATCGACGGGCCCCGTCACCAGAGAGACCGACTTCTTCCAACAAGGCGGCGATAGTTTGCTGGCTACCCGTCTGACCGGGCAACTCCGTCAGGCAGGTTACGAAGCGCAATTAAGCGACCTGTTTAATCAGCCCCGGCTGGCAGATTTTGCCGCCACGCTGCGTAAAATCGACGTTCCTGTCGAACAACAATTTGTCCACTCCCCTGAAGAACGCTACCAGCCCTTTGCGCTTACCGACGTGCAGCAGGCTTACCTGGTGGGGCGTCAGCCGGGCTTTGCCCTGGGCGGCGTCGGCTCTCACTTCTTTGTTGAATTTGAAATTGCCGAACTGGACATCACCCGGCTGGAGACGGTCTGGAACCGATTAATCGCCCGCCACGATATGCTGCGCGCCGTTGTGCGTGATGGTCAACAGCAGGTTCTCGCACAGACGCCCCCTTGGGTGATACCCACGCACACCTTCCATACGCCTGAAGAGGCGTTGCGGGTACGGGAAAAACTGGCGCATCAGGTACTCAATCCCGAAGTCTGGCCGGTATTCGATCTCCAGGCCGGATTTGTGGACGGGATGCCCGCCCGCTTGTGGCTGTGTCTGGATAATCTGCTGCTGGACGGGCTGAGCATGCAGATCCTGTTGGCGGAGCTGGAACACGGCTATCGCTATCCGCAACAGCTCCCTCCGCCGCTTCCCGTCACCTTCAGGGACTATCTACAGCAATCCTCGCTCCAGTCGCCCAATGCAGACTCTCTGGCCTGGTGGCAGGCGCGACTTGATGATATTCCGCCAGCGCCTGCGTTGCCGCTGCGCTGCTTGGCTCAGGAGGTTGAGGCGCCGCGCTTCGCTCGCCTGAACGGTGCAATGGACAGTGCGCGCTGGCGTCGTCTGAAAAAACGGGCGGCTGACGCACACCTCACCCCATCGGCCGTGCTGTTGTCCGTATGGTCAACGGTTCTCTCTGCATGGAGTGCGCAGCCTGACTTCACGCTTAACCTTACGCTTTTCGACAGACGGCCACTGCACCCGCAAATCAACCAGATCCTCGGCGATTTCACCTCGCTGATGCTGCTGAGCTGGCATCCCGGGGAGAGCTGGTTGCACAGCGCGCAGTTACTGCAGCAGCGACTGAGCCAAAACCTCAGCCACCGCGATGTGTCGGCAATCCGCGTGATGCGTCAACTGGCACAGCGGCAAAACGTGCCCGCCGTTTCGATGCCCGTCGTCTTTACCAGCGCGCTGGGCTTTGAACAGGATAACTTCCTTGCCCGGCGCAATCTGCTCAAGCCGGTCTGGGGCATTTCCCAGACGCCGCAGGTCTGGCTCGATCACCAGGTTTATGAGTCCGAAGGCGAACTGCGCTTCAACTGGGATTTTGTCGCTGCCCTGTTTCCTTCGGGCCAGGTGGAACGCCAGTTTGAACAGTATTGCGCATTGCTCAACCGAATGGCCGAGGATGAAAGCGCCTGGCAACGGCCGCTTGCCGTGCTGGTACCCCCCGCTGAGCACGCGGGGCAACGCGCAGAGCGCCCACAGCGCGTATGCCCTGAGCACGCTCAGCCACACGGTGCGGCGGACGAACGCACGGTCAGCCTGATTTGCGACGCCTTCCGCGAAGTGGCTGGCGTGCCAGTCACCCCAGCTGAAAACTTCTTTGAGGCGGGCGCAACGTCGCTGAATCTGGTGCAACTGCACGTTTTATTACAGCGTCACGAATTTTCCACCCTGACGTTGCTGGATCTCTTCACCCACCCTTCTCCTGCCGCCCTGGCTGATTATCTGACCGGCATCGCCTCGGTGGAGAAAACCCAACGCCCTCGCCCTGTTCGCCGTCGTCAGCGACGGATATAGCGCGAAGCAAACTGATTTTCCCCGGAACGCTATTGTGCATGCATGGCGTTCCATTGACTTTGTGAATCTTAGGAAACGGGACCGATTATGGATAACTTGCGCTTCTCTTCTGCGCCGACAGCAGATTCCATTGATGCATCGATCGCTCAACACTTCCCGGACTGCGAACCTGTCGCGGTTATCGGCTATGCCTGCCATTTTCCTGAATCGCCGGATGGTGAAACGTTCTGGAAAAACCTGCTGGAAGGTCGTGAATGCAGCCGACGCTTTGCGCGCGAAGAGCTTCTGGCCGTCGGTCTGGAAGCCGCCACCGTTGACGATCCTCATTACGTCAATATCGGTACGGTTTTAGAAAATGCCGATTGCTTCGACGCCACTCTGTTTGGCTATTCACGACAGGAAGCGGAATCGATGGACCCGCAGCAGCGCCTGTTTTTACAGGCGGTCTGGCATGCGCTGGAGCATGCCGGTTATGCCCCCGGCGCCGTCCCGCATAAGACCGGCGTTTTCGCCTCTTCCCGGATGAGTACCTATCCCGGTCGTGAGGCGCTGAACGTGACTGAGGTCGCGCAGGTAAAGGGCCTGCAATCTCTGATGGGCAATGACAAGGACTATATTGCCACCCGCGCCGCCTACAAACTCAATTTGCACGGTCCGGCACTCTCAGTACAGACCGCCTGCTCCAGTTCGCTGGTTGCCGTGCATCTGGCTTGCGAAAGCCTGCGCGCAGGTGAATCCGATATGGCGGTTGCCGGCGGCGTGGCGCTCTCTTTCCCCCAGCAGGCGGGCTACCGCTACCAGCCCGGGATGATTTTTTCTCCCGATGGTCACTGTCGTCCTTTTGACGCCTCAGCGGAAGGTACCTGGGCCGGTAACGGTCTGGGTTGCGTGGTTTTGCGTCGCCTGAGAGATGCGCTGCTGTCAGGCGATCCGATTATCTCGGTGATCCTCTCCAGCGCGGTCAACAACGACGGCAACAGAAAGGTCGGTTATACCGCCCCTTCCGTCGCAGGACAGCAGGCGGTCATCGAAGAGGCGTTAATGCTGGCGGCCATCGACGACAGGCAGATCGGTTACATTGAAACGCACGGCACCGGCACACCGCTGGGCGACGCGATTGAAATTGAAGCGCTACGCAACGTCTACGCGCCACGTCCGCAGGAGCAACGCTGTGCGCTGGGTTCCGTGAAAAGTAACATGGGCCACCTGGATACCGCAGCGGGTATTGCCGGATTGCTGAAAACCGTTCTGGCGGTAAGCCGCGGCCAAATTCCGCCAATGCTGCATTTTCACTCGCCCAACCCGGCGCTTAAGCTTGAAGAGAGCCCTTTTACCATACCGGTGTCGGCACAGGCGTGGCAGGACGAAATACGCTATGCGGGCGTCTCCTCCTTTGGTATTGGTGGCACCAACTGCCATATGATCGTCGCCTCGCTGCCCGATGCGCTCAAAACGCGCCTCCCCAATGCCGATGGCGACAGAGAGAGCACCGCGCTACTACTCAGCGCCGCCAGCGACAGCGCGCTGCGGCAACTGGCGACCAATTATGCCGGGGCGCTGGCGCAGAATGCAGATGCCAACAATCTGGCCTTTACGGCCATGCACGCGCGCCGTCTCGATCTTCCCTTCCGCCTGGCGGTGCCATTAAACCGTGAAACCGCCGCTGCGCTCAGTGCCTGGGCTACTGATAAATCGGGGCCGCCTGTTTACAGCGGCCACGGCGCCAGCGGCAAGCAGACATGGCTGTTTACCGGGCAGGGTTCGCACTGGCGCACGATGGGCCAGGCAATGTACCGACATTCGACGGCGTTTGCCGACACGCTGGATCGCTGTTTTTCCGCCTGTAGCGAAATGCTCACGCCATCACTGCGGGAAGCGATGTTTAACCCCGACTCGACGCAGCTGGACAATATGGCCTGGGCCCAGCCGGCGATTGTCGCGTTTGAAATCGCAATGGCGGCGCACTGGCGCGCTGAAGGGCTAAAACCAGACTTCGCTATGGGTCATTCCGTCGGTGAATTTGCCGCTGCCGTCGTCTGCGGACACTATACGATTGAACAGGTCATGCCACTGGTTTGTCGGCGCGGCGCGCTCATGCAGCAGTGCGCGAGCGGCGCCATGGTGGCAGTATTTGCAAACGAAGACACGCTAATGCCGCTGGCCCGCCGCTTTGAGCTGGATCTCGCCGCCAACAATGGCACGCAACATACGGTATTTTCCGGGCCGGAGGCCCGTCTCGCGGAATTTTGCGCCGCACTTTCTCAGCATGACATCAACTATCGTCGTCTGAGCGTAACCGGCGCCGCGCACTCCGCTTTACTGGAACCCATACTCGACCGCTTTCAGGAAGCCTGCGCGGGGCTGCACGCTGAGCCGGGACAAATACCGCTTATCTCCACGCTCATCGCCGACGTCATCGATGAGTCAACGCTCAATCAGGCGGACTACTGGCGCCGACACATGCGCCAGCCGGTACGTTTTATCCAGAGTATTCAGGTGGCGCATGAACTCGGCGCCCGCATTTTTCTTGAGACAGGGCCTGATGCTCAGCTGGTTGCTTGCGGGCAGCGCGAATATCGCGATAACGCATACTGGATAGCCAGCGCCCGACGTAGCAAAGAGGCGAGCGATGTCCTCAATCAGGCCCTGCTCCAGCTTTACGCGGCCGGCGTCGCCTTACCGTGGGCCGACCTGCTGGCGGGCGATGGACAACGTATCGCTGCCCCCTGCTATCCGTTTGATACCGAGCGTTACTGGAAAGATCGCGCCTCCCGCGCCAACGAGCCTGCCGACGCAGCGCTGTCCGCCGGGCTGGCGGTGGCGAGTCGCGCCGCGACAGCGCTCGATCTCCCCCGTCTGGAAGCGCTTAAACAGTGCGCCACGCGACTGCACGCCATCTATGTCGATCGGCTGGTTCAACGCTGTACCGGCGATGCCATTGAGCACGGCGTGGACGCCATAACCATCATGCGCCGTGGCCGTCTGCTGCCCCGCTACCAGCAGCTGCTCCAGCGCCTGCTCAATAACTGCGTGGTCGACGGCGATTACCGCTGCGCCGACGGACGTTACACCCGCGCCCGTCCCATAGATCATCAACAGCGGGAATCACTGCTGACGGAACTTGCCAGTTATTGTGAAGGTTTTCAGGCCATTCCCGATACTATCGCCCGTGCCGGCGATCGGTTATATGAAATGATGAGCGGCGCGGAAGAACCGGTGGCGATTATCTTCCCGCAAAGCGCCTCCGACGGCGTGGAGGTGTTGTACCAGGAGTTCAGCTTTGGCCGCTATTTCAACCAAATCGCCGCTGGGGTATTACGCGGTATCCTCCAGACGCGTCAGCCCCGCCAGCCATTGCGCATTCTTGAAGTCGGCGGCGGAACCGGCGGGACCACCGCGTGGCTACTGCCGGAACTCAGAGGCGTTCCAGCGCTGGAGTACCATTTCACCGATATCTCCGCGCTGTTCACCCGCCGCGCGCAGCAGAAATTCGCCGACTATGAGTTTGTGCATTACAACGAGCTGGATCTCGAAAAAGAGGCCCAATCTCAGGGTTTCCAGGCGCAGTCTTACGATCTTATCGTGGCGGCGAACGTGATTCATGCCACGCGCCATATTGGCCACACGCTCGACAATCTGCGCCCCCTGCTCAAACCGGGCGGACGCCTGCTGATGCGCGAAATCACCCAGCCAATGCGTCTGTTTGATTTCGTTTTCGGTCCGCTGGTCCTCCCGCTACAGGATATCGGCGCCCGCGGAGGTGAGTTATTCCTCACCACCGATCAGTGGCAACAACAGTGTCGCCGGGCCGGATTCAGCAAAGTGGAGTGGCTACCGCAGGATGGCAGCCCAACCGCCGGGATGAGCGAACATATCATTCTTGCCACGCTGCCCGGTCAGGCGGTTTGTGCAACATCAGGCGGCGCGCCATCAGACCCGGTGTTGGGACAGGCGTTGACGGATAGCGCTGACTACCTCGCCGACTGGTCTGATTGTGCTGGTCAGCCTGAGCGGTTTAACGCCCGCTGGCAGGAGGCCTGGCGCCTGCTTTCACAGCGTCATGGCGATGATTTTCCCGGGGAGCCGCCCCTCGTCACCGCCCCGGAATGGCTGGGGGACGTTCGTTTAAGCTGGCAAAACAACGCGTTTTCCCGCGGTCAGATGCGCGTTGAAGCCCGTCGTCCTGATGGCGAGTGGCTGCCGCTTTCGCCCGCCGCGCCTCTTCCTGCCCCGCAAACGCATTATCAATGGCGCTGGACGCCCTGCAACGTCGCCAGCGTTGACCATCCTCTTACCTTCAGCTTCAGCGCCAATACGCTTGCGCGCGGCGACAAGCTGGCGCAATACGGCATCATCCACGATCCGCAGGCCTCTTTGCTCCTGATGGTTATTGAGGAGAGCGAGGATACTCTGGCCTTAGCGGAGAAAGTGATGGAGGCACTTACCGCCAGCACAGCCGGTTTGATTGTGGTCACTCACCGCGCGTGGCGAATCGAGGAAAATGAGGCGCTTTCTGCCTCCCATCATGCTCTATGGGCCTTGCTTCGTGTCGCGGCCAACGAACAGCCAGAACGGTTGATTGCCGCCATCGATCTCGCCGAAAACACCCCGGGAGAAACGCTGCATCGAGGGTTGAGCGCCGTCTCCCTCTCTCAGCGCTGGCTCGCCGCGCGGGGTAACACCCTCAGGCTCCCTTCACTGGCGCCCAATACGGGATGCGCCGCCGAATTACCGGCAAACGTGTTTGCTGGCGATAACCGCTGGCATCTGGTAACGGGAGCGTTTGGCGGATTAGGCCGTCTTGCCGTGAACTGGCTCAGAGAAAAAGGGGCGCGACGCATCGCCCTGCTGGCGCCGCGCGTGGATGAATCATGGCTACGCGACATCGAGGGTGAGCAGACCCGCGTCTGCCGTTGTGATGTGGGCGATGCCGGACAACTGGCCACGGTTCTTGATGAACTGGCGGCCAACGGCGGCATTGCCGGGGCGATTCATGCCGCTGGCGTATTGGCTGATGCCCCCTTGCAGGAGCTTGATCACCCCCCGCTGGCCGCCGTTTTCGCGGTAAAAGCGCAGGCGGCAACCCAGCTATTGCAAACCCTGCGCAACCACGGCGGACGTTATCTTATTCTCTACTCCTCCGCTGCCGCCACCCTCGGCGCCTCGGGTCAAAGCGCCCATGCGCTGGCCTGCGGTTATCTCGACGGGCTGGCCCAACAGTTTTCCACCCTTGATGCGCCGAAAACGCTCTCTGTCGCCTGGGGCGCATGGGGGGAAAGCGGTCGGGCGGCCACGCCGGAAATGTTGGCGGCGCTCGCCAGCCGTGGCATGGGTGCGTTAAGCGATGCTGAAGGCTGCTGGCACCTGGAACAGGCGGTGATGCGCGGTACTCCGTGGCGGCTGGCGATGCGCGTTTTCATCGACAAAATGCCCCCGTTACAACAGGCTCTGTTTAACGTCGGTGCTGCCGGAAAAACCGCAACGCCCGTCATCCCTCCTGCTGATGACAACGCCTTTAACGGCAGCCTGAGCGATGAAACGGCGGTGATGGCATGGCTGAAAAAGCGGATTGCGGTTCAGCTACGACTAAACGATCCGGCGTCATTGCTCCCTAACCAGGATCTGTTGCAACTTGGCATGGACTCGCTGCTCTTCCTTGAACTCAGTAGCGATATTCAGCACTACCTGGGCGTACGCATCAATGCGGAACGGGCATGGCAGGATCTGTCGCCTCATGGCCTCGCGCAGCTTATCTGCGGTAAGCCCGAGGCGACGCCTGGCGCTTCGCAGCCGGAAGTATTGCGGCACGACGCCGGTGAGCGTTATATGCCCTTCCCGCTGACACCCATTCAGCACGCCTACTGGCTGGGGCGCACACATCTCATTGGCTATGGTGGCGTTGCCTGCCACGTCCTGTTTGAGTGGGATAAACGCCACGATGAGTTCGATCTCACCGTGCTGGAGAAAGCCTGGAACCAGCTCATTGCCCGTCACGATATGTTGCGCATGGTGGTGGATGCCGACGGGCAGCAGCGAATCCTGGCGACAACGCCGGAATATCGCATCGCCCGTGATGATCTGCGCACGCTTTCCCCGACAGAACAGCGCATAGCGCTGGAAAAACGGCGGCATGAACTTAGCTATCGCGTTTTGCCTGCCGACCAGTGGCCTCTCTTTGAGCTGGCGGTCAGCGAAATCGACGATTGCCACTACCGCCTGCACATGAACCTCGACCTTTTGCAGTTCGATGTGCAGAGTTTTAAAGTCATGATGGACGACCTGGCGCAGGCCTGGCGCGGTGAAACGCTGGCGCCGCTCGATATTACCTTCCGTGATTATGTGATGGCTGAACAGGCGCGTCGACAGACCCCGGCATGGCACGATGCCTGGGACTACTGGCAGGAAAAACTGCCGCAATTGCCCTTAGCGCCCGAGCTCCCGGTGGTTGAAACAGCCGCGGAAACGCCACGCTTCACCACCTTCAAATCGACGATCGGCAAGAAAGAATGGCAGGCAGTAAAACAGCGCTGGCAGCAGCAAGGCGTCACGCCGTCTGCCGCGCTGCTCACGCTGTTTGCCACCGCCCTTGAACGCTGGAGTCGCACCCCGGCCTTTACGCTAAACCTGACCTTCTTCAATCGCCAGCCGATCCATCCGCAAATCAACCAGTTGATTGGTGATTTTACCTCCGTCACGCTGGTCGATTTTAACTTCTCAACACCGGTGACGCTGCAGGAGCAAATGCAACAGACCCAACGGCGCCTCTGGCAAAACATGGCACACAGTGAAATGAACGGTGTTGAGGTGATCCGTGAGCTGGGTCGCCTGCGCGGGTCACAACGTCAACCGCTCATGCCGATAGTCTTTACCAGCATGCTGGGGATGACGCTGGAAGGGATGACTATCGATCGGGCAATGAGCCATCTGTTTGGCGAACCCTGCTATGTGTTCACCCAAACGCCGCAGGTCTGGCTGGATCATCAGGTCATGGAGAGCGACGACGAGTTGATGTTTAGCTGGTACTGCATGGACAACGTACTGGAGCCAGGCGCTGCTGAAGCGATGTTCAATGACTACTGCGCCATTCTGCAGGCCGTCATGACCAGCCCTGAAAGCCTGAAGACTAGCACCAGTGGCATCGCCGGGCATATTCCCCGCCGACGCTGGCCGCTGAGCGCGCAGGCCGACTACGATCTGCGGGATATTGAGCAGGCGACGCTCGAACATCCGCACATCCAACAGGCCAGGGCGGAAATAAGCGATACAGGCGCGTTAACGCTGGATATTGTGATGGCCGACGTTCCGCCGCGCTTAACCGCCGCTTCTGACGGGCACGATCTCGCCCGGCTGGCGCTGCCGTTGCCTGAGCAGGCGCAACTTGATGAGCTGGAGGCGACCTGGCGCTGGCTGGAAGCGCGTGCGCTGCAGGGTATTGCGGCTACGCTAAATCGCCACGGCCTGTTCACCACGCCGGAGATCGCTCATCGCTTTACCGGGATAGCAGAGGCGCTGTCCGCGCAAGCGTCTCACCAGCGCCTGCTGCGCCAATGGCTACAGTGTCTGACGGAAAGAGAATGGTTAATCCGCGGAGGTGAAAGCTGGCGCTGCCGTATTCCGCTCAGCGAGATTCCTGAACCTCAGCAGGCATGCCCGCAAAGCCAATGGAGCCAGGCGCTGGCGCAGTATCTGGACACCTGCATCGCCCGGCACGACGATCTCTTCTCCGGACGCTGTTCTCCGCTGGAATTGCTGTTCAACGAGTCGCTGCGCGTCACTGACGCACTGTATCGGGACAACCCTGCCAGCGCCTGTCTGAATCGCTACACCGCGCAGATTGCCGCCTTGTGCGGCGCAGAACGGATTCTGGAGGTTGGCGCCGGAACCGCGGCCACTGCCGCACCGGTGCTGGAAGCCACGCGGAACACGCGGCAGTCATACCACTTTACCGACGTCTCTGCGCAATTCCTCAACGATGCCAGAGGCCGTTTCCACGATCAATCACGCGTCACTTACGCATTGTTCGATATCAACCAGCCGCTGGATTTCAGCGCCCACCCGGAGGCGGGTTACGACCTGATCATTGCCGTCAACGTACTCCACGACGCCAGCCATGTCGTCCAGACGTTGCGCCGATTAAAACTGTTGCTGAACGCCGGCGGACGCTTGCTGATCGTTGAGGCGACGGAGCGAAACAGTGTATTCCAGCTGGCGAGCGTGGGCTTTATTGAGGGATTAAGCGGATACCGCGATTTCCGCCGCCGGGATGAGAAGCCGATGCTCACCCTTTCGGCGTGGCAGGAGGTTCTTGTTCAGGCCGGGTTTGCCAACGAGCTGGCGTGGCCCGCGCAGGAGTCGTCACCGCTGCGCCAGCATCTGCTGGTGGCCCGTTCACCCGGTGTAAATCGCCCGGACAAAGAAGCCGTGCGCCGCGATTTACAGCAGCGTTTCGGCAGCGGTCTGCCCGTTTTACAGATCCGGCAAAGAGAAACGCTGTTTGCGCCGCTGCATGCTCCATCTGATGCGCTGGTTGAACCTGCTGAACCCATGCCAGCTGCCGGGGGGAACCCGGCGCTGGAAAAACAGGTGGCTGAACTCTGGCAATCGCTGCTGTCTCGCCCTGTGGCAAGACATCACGACTTTTTCGAGTCGGGAGGCGACAGTCTGATGGCGACAAGGATGGTGGCGCAGTTGAACCAAAGAGGGATTGCGAGGGCCAACCTTCAGGATCTGTTCACCCATTCAACGCTGAGCGACTTCTGCGCCCACCTGCAGGCCTGTTCGGCGGGAGAGGACAACCCGATCCCCATTTGCCAGGGCGATGGCGACGAAACCCTGTTCGTCTTCCACGCCTCGGACGGCGATGTCAGCGCCTGGCTCCCGCTCGCCAGTACGCTGAATATGCGCGTTTTCGGCCTGCAGGCAAAATCACCGCAGCGCTTTGCAACGCTTGACCAGATGATCGACGAATATGTCGAGTGCATCCGCCGCCAGCAGCCTCACGGCCCGTACGTGCTGGCGGGTTGGTCGTACGGCGCTTTTCTTGCGGCGGGCGCCGCACAGCGCCTGTACGCCAGGGGCGAGCCGGTTCGGATCGCGTTAATCGATCCCGTGTGTCGACAGGATTTCTGTTGCCAAAACCGGACAGCCCTGCTGCGCCTGTTAGCTGCAGGACAAACGCCTCTGGCGCTGGCGGAACATTTCGACCAACAGGCGCCCGACAGCCAGCTGGCCGACTTTATCAGCCTCGCTAAAACGGCCGGTATGGTGTCGCCAAACCTGACGCAGCAAGCGGCAGAAGCGTGGCTCGACAACATCGCGCATCTGCTGCGTTTGCTGGTTGAGCATACGCCAGGCGAAAGCGTTCCGATCCCCTGTCTCATGGTCTATGCCGCCGGGAGACCCGCGCGCTGGACGCCGGCAGAAACCGAATGGCAGGACTGGATAAACAACGCTGACGACTATGTGATTGAAGCCAGCCACTGGCAAATCATGCTGGAGCCTCCCCACGTTCAGGCCTGCGCACGACACATTAAGCGCTGGCTTGGCGCCACCTCAACGCAACCGGAGAACACGTTATGATGCAGTCTGCCATCCCAAAACAACGCGTACTGATTGTGGGCGCCAAATTTGGCGAAATGTACCTTAATGCCTTTATGCGGCCCGGGAAAGGGCTGGAACTGGTTGGCCTGCTGGCCCAGGGAAGCGCGCGATCGAGGGAGCTGGCTCATGCCTTTGGTATTCCGCTGTATACCTCGCCGGAGCAGATAACCGAGATGCCGGATATTGCCTGTATTGTCGTGCGTTCGACCGTCGCCGGTGGCACCGGTACGCAGCTTGCCAGACACTTTCTGACGCGCGGTGTGCACGTCATTCAGGAGCATCCCCTCCATCCGGATGACATCAGTTCATTACAAACGCTGGCGCAGGAACAGGGCTGCTGCTATTGGGTCAACACGTTTTATCCGCATACGCCTGCAGGACGCACATGGCTTAGCGATGCGCAGCAGCTGCGGCGCTGCCTGGCGAAGGCGCCGCCGGTAGTCCACGCCACCACCAGCCGACAGTTGCTCTACTCGACCCTGGATTTGTTGCTGCTGGCGCTGGGCGTGGATGCCGCCACCGTAGAGTGCGACGTGGTCGGCAGCTTTAATGATTTTCACTGCCTGAAACTCCGCTGGCCGGAAGGAGAAGCCTGCCTGCTGCTTCAGCGCTATCTCGACCCTGAGGATCCGGATATGCATAGTCTTATTATGCACCGCCTGCTGTTGGGCTGGCCGGAAGGCCACCTTTCGCTGGAGGCGAGCTACGGCCCCGTCATCTGGTCATCCAGCCTGTTTGTCGCAGACCATCAGGAGAACGCCCACAGCCTCTATCGCAGGCCGGAGATCCTGCGCGACCCACCCGGTCTGACGCGCAGCGTAGCCCCTCTGAACTGGCGTGACTGTTGCGAAAGCGCCGGGCCGGAGGGCGTCAGTTGGCTGCTGCAACAGCTGTGCGGCCATCTGGCGGGCGAACATCCGCCAGCGGCCTGCCACAGTGCTCATCAGATAGCGCTATCCCGTTTATGGCAGCAGATATTACGTAAGGCTGGCAGCGCAGAGATCAGACGCCTTACGCCGCCGCACCACGACCGCTTAGTCGGTTTCTACACCGATGATAAGGAGGCGCTGTGATGCAATCTACAATGTGTATCCCGCTGTGGCCCGCCCGGGGCGCCAATACTGCGCATCTGGTCATGTGCCCTTTCGCTGGTGGCAGCAGTAGCGCGTTTCGCCACTGGCGAGATGCTCAAATGGCGAACTGCGCGCTTTCCCTGGTGATCTGGCCGGGGCGCGATCGCCTTCGCCATCTGGCGCCGGTCAGAAGCATTACGCAACTGGCGGAGCTGCTGGCCAACGAACTGGAAGAGACGCTATCGCCTGATACACCGCTTTTACTCGCCGGGCACAGCATGGGCGCTCAGGTGGCGTTTGAAACCTGCCGACTTCTGGAACAGCGGGGGCATGCGCCGCAAGGACTGATTATTTCCGGGTGCCATGCCCCGCATCTGCGTTCTGAACGCCAGCTCAGTCACCGCGATGATGCCGACTTTATCGCTGAGCTGATAGACATTGGCGGATGTTCTCCTGAACTGCGGCAAAACAAGGAGTTAATGTCGCTGTTTCTTCCTCTCCTGCGCGCTGACTTTTACGCCACCGAGAGCTATCACTACGACTCGCCCGATGTCTGTCCCCCCTTGCGCACTCCCGCGCTGCTATTGTGCGGCAGCCACGATCGCGAAGCCTCCTGGCAACAGGTCGATGCCTGGCATCAGTGGCTGCGCCACGTTACAGGCCCGGTCGTGATTGACGGCGACCATTTCTATCCCCTTCAACAATCCCGGTCTTTTTTTACGCAGATTGTCCGCCATTTTCCCCACGCATTTTCTGCGATGACCGCTTTGCAAAAACGGCCCAGCATTTTAGAAAGGTGATGTATGCATTCTTCTTTTGAATCTCTGATTAAACCGTATCCCTTCCCCATTGCCGAGCAGTTGCGCCACTGGGCGGTCCGCTATGCCTCGCGAATTGCCGTCGTTGATGCACAGGGTTCACTTACCTACAGCGCGCTTGATGCACGGGTCGACGAACTTGCCGCAGGTCTGTCCTCACTGGGTTTGCACCCGGGGGAGCAGGTGATTGTGCAGCTTCCTAACGGCAACGCGTTTGTGATCCTGCTGTTTGCCTTGTTAAGACTGGGCGTTATCCCGGTTCTGGCGATGCCCTCCCAACGGGCGCTGGATATCGACGCGCTGATGGCGCTGGCGCAACCCGTCGCTTACGTTATTCACGGGGAAAACCACGCAGAGCTGGCCCGCCAGATGGCGCATAAACACGCCTGCTTACGTCATGTTCTGGTTATAGAAGAGCGCGCAGGCGACGATTTTACGCCTCTCTTCTCGCTGCGCGGTGAACGGCAGGAGTGGCCGCAGCCTGATGTTTCCGCCACCGCGCTGCTGCTGCTCTCAGGCGGCACAACCGGGACGCCAAAGCTTATCCCGCGCCGGCATGCCGACTATAGCTATAACTTCAGCGCGTCTGCCGAACTGTGCGGCATCAGTCAACAGAGCGTGTATCTCGCCGTCCTCCCCGTGGCGCATAACTTTCCGCTAGCCTGCCCCGGCATTCTGGGAACGCTGGCCTGCGGCGGAAAAGTGGTGCTGACCGACAGCCCCAGTTGCGATGAGGTGATGCCCTTAATCGCTAATGAAGGAGTCACCCACGTTGCTCTGGTTCCGGCGTTGGCGCAATTGTGGATCCAGGCCAGAGAGTGGGAAGAGAGCGATCTCTCCTCTCTGCGCGTCATTCAGGTGGGCGGCGCCCGGCTCGACCCGACGCTTGCTGAGCAGGTTATCGCCACCTTTGACTGCACCTTGCAACAGGTCTTCGGTATGGCGGAAGGGCTGCTCTGTTTTACCCGGCTGGACGATCCGCGAACCACCGTTCTCCACAGCCAGGGACGTCCGTTGTCTCCCGAGGATCAAATCCGAATCGTTGATGAAAACGAGAACGACGTCGCCCCGGGCGAGATCGGGCAGTTGTTAACACGCGGCCCTTACACCATTTCGGGCTATTACCGCGCTCCTGCTCACAACGCGCACGCCTTTAATGCGCAGGGGTTTTACCGCACTGGTGACAATGTCAGGCTGGATGAGGCGGGAAACCTGTGCGTTGAGGGGCGCCTAAAAGAGCAGATCAATCGTGCCGGAGAAAAAATCGCCGCGGCGGAAGTCGAATCGGCATTGATGCGTTTAGAAGAGGTGAAGGATTGCGCCGTGGTCGCCGCGCCGGACACGCTACTTGGCGAGCGGATTTGCGCATTTATCATCGCGCAACAAACACCATCTGACTATCAGCAGCTACGTCAACAGTTGACCAGTATGGGGCTCAGCGCGTGGAAAATCCCTGACCAAATCGAGTTCCTGAACCACTGGCCGCTCACTGCCGTCGGCAAGATAGACAAAAAGCGCCTGACGGCTCTCGCCATCGACCGCTATCACCCTTCTGCCCAATAAGCGTAACCCTACCCGAAACAGGTTGAAATAAACCCGTTTCGGGTAGCAGCGCAATTAGAAATGGTTATCATTTTCAACTCAATATTGTCGGTATTTTGGCGCTTCGCCGTTTTACAGGGACTCATAACAATGAAAATGACACGGTTTTATCCTCTGGTTCTGGGAGGTTTTTTGCTTCCTGCCATTGCCCATGCCCAAACTTCCCAGCCGGACGAAAGCACGATGGTGGTAACCGCCAGTAAACAATCTTCTCGTTCGGCCTCAGCCAACAATGTCTCTTCTATCGTTGTCAGCGCGCCGGAGTTAAGCGACGCCGGCGTGACCGCCAGCGACAAACTCCCCAGAGTCTTGCCCGGGCTCAATATTGAAAATAGCGGCAACATGCTTTTTTCAACGATCTCGCTACGCGGCATCTCTTCAGCCCAGGACTTTTATAACCCTGCCGTCACCCTGTATGTCGATGGCGTCCCTCAGCTTTCCACTAACACCATCCAGGCGCTAACCGATGTGCAAAGCGTAGAGTTGCTGCGTGGCCCGCAGGGAACGTTATACGGCAAAAGCGCTCAGGGCGGGATTATCAACATCGTCACCCAGCAGCCGGACAGCACGCTTCGCGGCTATATTGAAGGTGGCGTCAGCAGTCGCGACAGTTATCGTAGCAAATTCAACCTGAGCGGCCCCATTGAGGATGGCCTGCTGTACGGTAGCGTCACTCTGTTACGCCAGGTTGATGATGGTGAGATGATTAACCCCGCGACGGGAAGCGATGATCTAGGCGGCACCCGCGCCAGCATAGGGAATGTGAAACTGCGTCTGGCGCCGGACGATCGGCCCTGGGAGATGGGTTTTTCCGCCTCACGCGAATGTACTCGCGCCACCCAGGATGCCTATGTGGCATGGAATGATATTAAGAGCCGTAAGCTGTCGCTCGGCGAGGGTTCACCAGACCCGTACATGCGGCGCTGCACTGATAGCCAGACCCTGAGCGCGAAGTACACCACCGCTGACTGGGTTTACAATCTGATCGGCGCCTGGCAGCAGCAGGATTATTCGCGAACCTTCCCTTCTGGCTCGTTAATCGTCAATATGCCCCAGCGCTGGAATCAGGATGTGCAGGAGCTGCGCGCCGCCACCCTCGGCGATACGCGTACTGTTGATATGGTGTTCGGGTTGTATCGGCAGAACACCCGCGAGAAGATAAATTCGACCTACGACATGCCGACAATGCCTTATTTAAGCAGCACCGGCTATACCAGCGCTGAAACTCTGGCCGCCTACGGTGACCTGACCTGGCATTTAAGCGATCGTTTTGATATCGGTGGCGGCGTTCGCTTCTCACATGATAAGGCCAGCACGCAATATCACGGCAGCGTGCTCGGTAGCCCATTTGGCGACCAGGGTAAGAGCAATGACGATCGGGTGCTCGGGCAACTCTCCGCAGGTTATATGCTGGCCGACGACTGGAGAGTGTATACCCGCGTAGCCCAGGGATATAAACCTTCCGGATATAATATTGTGCCTACGGCGGGTCTTGATGCCAAACCGTTCATGGCAGAGAAATCTATTAACTATGAGCTTGGCACTCGCTACGAAACCGCCGATGTTACGCTACAAGCCGCAGCGTTTTATACCCATACCAAAGACATGCAGCTCTACTCTGGTCCGGTCGGGATGCAAACTTTAAGCAATGCGGGGAAAGCCGACGCCACCGGCGTTGAGCTTGAAGCAAAATGGCGGTTCGCACCGGGCTGGTCATGGGATATCAATGGCAACGCGATCCGTTCCGAATTCACCAATGACAGTGAGCTGTATCGCGGTAACCGGGTGCCGTTCGTGCCGCGTTATGGCGCAGGAAGCAGCGTAAACGGCCTGATCGATACCCGCTATGGGGCGCTGATGCCCCGACTGGCGGTCAATCTTGTCGGGCCGCATTATTTCGATGGCGACAACCAGCTGCGGCAAGGCGCTTACGCCACTCTGGACAGCAGCCTGGGCTGGCAGGCGACTGAACGGATGAATATTTCCGTTTATGTCGATAACCTGTTCGATCGTCGTTACCGTACCTATGGCTATATGAACGGCAGCAGCGCCGTAGCGCAGGTCAATATGGGGCGCACCGTCGGTATCAATACGCGCATTGATTTCTTCTAAAAGTGTATAAAGGGGTGCTGTCACCGCACCCCTCTCACAACTGAATTGGTATTGTGATCATCACAGACTAAAAACCTTATTTACCCATCCTCGGGAAGCCGCGGAAATTTAAACCTCTCGTAGAACAACCCGTACCTGGATGCCCAAATTACCTCTCACCGCAATATCTGCAATATTTCCCGAAGTAAAAAGTCACCTCTCCGGTTAACTTATTTAGCGTTCTGACCAGTTAAAAATTCAGTATTCTGTCCGGTGCATCCGGTTGCACCGTTCGATAAAGGTATTCGGTGCTGTCCGACCGGGTTTGATAAATACCAACATGGCACCATCCCTTTCAACCTGTTGCGTCAGGGCCAGCACCGGGTCATATTCCATCCGCAGTTTCAGCGGATAGCCACGTTCCTCTCTAGTCCTCTGCCCCCGCTGCGCCGGGGTCTTCAGATAGATTTCTATCACGAAGGCCTCGCGGTTAAAGCCACCCACTATATTGAAGGCATGAAATCATTTACTCACATGAAATATGACCTACTTCAGCCGAAATAATTTGCGCCCCTTCGCCCGAGGTTGAAATCAACCTTATCTACAATTTAAAAGACAAAAGAAAAAAACTGGTGGGCATTATGGTGGTCTTGACAGAAACAGCGGTCAGTTTTAGCTCATTTATTAGCCAGCCTTTAGTAAAGGCGGTTCCAGTCACCGGGGCCATATTTAACAAGGTTGCTTAAAGAAACTTAAGCGGCCTTTTTACTTTCTCTCACTACGCCAGTTCCCTACTCTTTGGTTCTGCGAACGATTCAGATCGTGAGTGCCACAGCCTTCCATCTGATTCGGAAAGACCTCGCCGCGTAATAGCCTCATTACCTCCCCGGCCTTTACATACTCACTATTTCCAGTTTATCACCGTAGCGCTTAACATCTTTGATTCGCGAACTCCCCCCGGTGTTAACACAGGGAATGAAAAAATATCTCACCAACAGCCCTCCTCATTCAAAACCGAAACACGACATATAAACCGCAAGCCGTCATATTATGAAGTCATATCGTTAGCTTATTCTTTCATTTCATTGCTGGACGGCTGATAACGGGTAGCCGTATCATTTCCGTCTGACGAGGATTATGATGATGACCATTATCATTTCGCTATTCGATGATTGAGAGTTAAATGGATCTTATCGGCATTATTATGTCGGCGGGAAAATCTTCCGTTGATGTCGCGCTTTATACGCTATTGCCCATTATGGTCGTCATGCTGATGATCATGAAATATCTGGAAGTCCGCGGAGTCCTGGACGTTATCGTCCGCTGGGTCGCGCCGCTGCTCAAACCTTTTGGCCTTGGCGGGATGAGCGCCTTCGCGTTGATTCAGATTAACTTCGTGAGTTTCGCCGCCCCGTTGGCGACGCTGGCCATTATGGATAAGCGTGGCGTCTCAGATCGCCAGATGGCCGCCACGCTCGCTATGGTCTTTGCCATGGGCCAGGGCAACGTCTTTTACCCTCTCACTCCTTTCGGACTGCACTGGATGGCCTCGATTTGCATTTCGATTATCGGCGGTCTGTGTGCGGGGGCGGTCACCTGGCACGTCATCGGGCGCCGTCTGTCAGTGATGGAGAATGCCCGGGCGGAGGCGCTACCCAACGCCGAACAAAACAGCCAGGGGGTGATTGCGGTCATTAACAATGCGGGATCAGATGCCATTCGTCTTGCGCTCGGCGCGGTGCCGATGCTGATCCTGTCATTAACCATCGTCGGGGTGATGCAAGCGGCCGGCATCATCGGCATGCTTCAGCATCTGCTGATGCCGCTGCTGCAGTGGCTGCATATTCCAGTCAACTTTGTCCTTCCTGCGCTGGTCAAATGTATCGCAGGCGGTACCGCCTATTTTGGCGTGGTCTCTGAACTGCTGCAGCAAGGCAAAGTCACCGTCAGCCAACTCAACGCCTCAGCCGGACTATTAATTCAGACCTTCGATCTGCCCGGCATTGGTATATTCCTTGGCGTGAGCTCGCGCTTTGTTCGACTGTTCCGCTTTGCCGCCCCTGGCGCGATCATTGGTATTCTTATTCGGACCATTATGCATGTGACGATATTCTGAATCTTTTCAGATTAAACGCATCCTAAACCATTAGGCTATTCTTATTGTAAGAAAAGAGGTAACGGGCAATTATCGCCAGGAATAGCGCAGATCAGGGAATGTCTTATGGAATGGCGGATAAAAAAAGTACAATCATCTAAGAACGCACAAGACTATTACGCAGTATTACAAAGCGCGCATTTATTGGTGATTGCCGAAATCACCACCCGGCAATGCGCTTTGCAGTGCGGGGATAAACTCACGCCGCTGGCAAATGCCCTGTATTGCCTCAATGACAATCCTGCTATGACATTAAAAGTGATAAAAGCCACGCACTTCAGCAGCGAACGTTGGGCGGAAATCACCCAGCCTGGGCAATAAATCAGCACCCGACCCTGCAGCAACAATATTTAATTCAATCACTTTCACCGTGGAACGGCTGAAATTCCCCTTCGCTCTTTTCCGTCTGTGACATACTATCAAGCATGTCAGCAGACCTGAAAAAAGGAGCGAAGATGAACCACAAGGCCGCCAGTCTGACCCCGGAACAAGCGCTGAATCAGCTTGAACTGCAGTATGAGCGTTCGGTCAATGCATTACGTAAAGCCATCGGCGAATATATCAACCACAGCGTTCTCCCGGATGACGACGATCGAGCTAACGGCTTGTTTGTCTATCCGCAGCTGTCCGTTTCGTGGGACGGCGCAGACCATAAAGCGCTAAAAACCCGGGCCTGGGGCCGCTTCACCCATGCCGGTTGCTACACCACCACCATTACCAATCCTAAGCTGTTTCGCGCCTATCTGCTGGAGCAGCTCACGTCGTTGTATCAGGATTACGGCGCGCATATCAGCGTCGGGCTATCGCAGCATGAAATCCCTTATCCGTATGTCATCGACGGCTCCGCCTTAACGCTCGATCGTTCGATGAGCGCGGGCCTGACCCGCCATTTCCCGACCACCGAGCTGTCGCAAATTGGCGATGAAACCGCAGACGGGCTGTTCCATCCCACCGAACACCACCCGCTTTCTCATTTTGACGCCCGCCGCGTCGATTTCTCTCTCGCGCGCCTGCGGCACTATACCGGGACACCGGTCGATCATTTTCAGCCGTACGTTCTGTTTACCAACTATACCCGTTATGTTGATGAGTTCGTGAGCTGGGGGTGCAGTCAGATTCTCGATCCTGACAGCCCTTATATCGCGCTTTCCTGCGCCGGCGGGATCTGGATAACCGCCGATACGGAAGCGCCGGAGCAGGCCATTTCCGATCTGGCGTGGAAAAAGCATCAGATGCCCGCCTGGCATCTGATCACCAAAGATGGCCAGGGTATTACGCTCATTAATATTGGCGTCGGCCCGGCGAACGCCAAGAACATCTGCGATCATCTGGCGGTGCTGCGCCCTGACGTCTGGCTGATGATTGGCCACTGCGGCGGTCTGCGTGAAAGCCAGACCATCGGCGACTACGTGCTGGCCCACGCCTACCTGCGTGATGACCACGTTCTGGATGCCGTGCTGCCGCCGGATATCCCGATTCCAAGCATTGCCGAAGTACAGCGCGCGCTGTACGACGCTACCAAGCAAATCAGCGGTATGCCTGGCGAAGAGGTTAAACAGCGGCTGCGTACCGGTACGGTGGTGACCACGGATGACCGCAACTGGGAGCTGCGCTATTCCGCCTCGGCGCTGCGTTTCAACCTCAGCCGTGCCGTGGCCATCGACATGGAGAGCGCCACCATCGCGGCCCAGGGCTACCGCTTCCGCGTCCCGTACGGCACATTGCTATGCGTCTCCGATAAACCGCTGCACGGCGAAATTAAGCTGCCGGGCCAGGCCAACCGCTTTTATGAAGGGGCAATCTCCGAGCATCTGCAGATAGGTATTAAAGCTATTGATCTGCTGCGCGCCGAGGGTGACCACATGCATTCGCGCAAGCTGCGTACCTTCAACGAACCGCCGTTCCGCTAACCTTTCACCCTCTTTATCCGACGCCATTACGGGTAAAAAGAAAGCGACAAAGCGGTCTCGCGACCGACCACCATCGGCCCGCCCACCGGCGGGCTTTCTCCCAGCGCCGGACTTCAGCCACGGTATAACTCATCGCCTTCCGTTATAACGCCTGCGACCCAAAGCGCGATAACATCGTTTCTTTATATTGGGAGTGGATATGCGACCGCTTGCGCTGGCATCACAGGGACTCTTCTCTTCGGTGCAATATGTTCTGACCGATATGGATGAAACGCTCACCTTTCGCGGACGGCTTTCCGCCGCCACCTATGCGGCGTTAGAGCGGCTGCAGTCTGCCGGTATCCGGGTGATACCCGTTACCGGCGCCCCGGCAGGATGGTGCGATCAGATGGTCAGAATGTGGCCTGTCGATGGCGTCATCGGCGAGAATGGCGGCTTTTTCTTTCAGCGTGCCGCCGATGGCCATGGGGTAAACCGCTATTTTTGGCATGCGGACAAGCAGGCCGACGTGCAGGAAAAATTCGCCGCGATTGCGCGGAAAATCACCGAACAATACCGGTGGGCAACCCTTGCGGCAGACCAGCCCTTCCGCCTGTCCGGCCTGGCCTTTGACCTGCCCGCTCATACCGCGCACACTGACACGCTGCGTGAGTCGTTGCACGAGGCCGGGTTAAAGACCACGGTGAATAATCTATGGGTGCTGGCCTGGTCCGGGGAATACGATAAGTTAATCATGAGCCGTCACGTCCTCAGGACCTTTTACCACCTGGATGAACGGGCCGGACTGGAGAGCGTCTTTTATAGCGGAGACTCTGAAAATGACGCCCCGATGTTTGCCGGATTCAGACATACCCTCGGTATGAGTACCCTACGCCATCACCTGGCGACCATCCCGGCGCTGCCTGCGTGGATAAGCGTGGGCCCCGGGGGAGACGGTTTTATCGAAGGGGTGGATAAAATACTGGAGCACAAAACAGCGCCGGCATCGCGGCTTAAGGCCGGGCTTTAATCCGCCGGTAGCCGTCAGCAGGCATAGAGAGAGTTGACCTTCCCGCCAGGCGGAAATCGTTTTATCCCGGGCGGTCGCTTTGGGGGCGGGTATCGGCACTCTCTTTTCACCGCCCGGCATCCGGAGCACATCTTGCGGGAACGGCGAAGTCAGTAGATGAAAGCGAATGCCTGACGGCGATAGCAGCGCCCCCCCTCAGGGCCCAGCAGTCGCGTGGGTAGGACGACGCGGGATTGTGGTCGGCTATCGGGGATAGCGTTGAAAGCAAAAAGCCCGCTTAAGTTTTCTTAAGCGGGCTTCTTAAATATGGCTCCTCTGACTGGACTCGAACCAGTGACATACGGATTAACAGTCCGCCGTTCTACCGACTGAACTACAGAGGAATCGTGTGAACGGGGCGAATATTAACGGCGCCGCCGGGCCTTGTCAAAGGCTGTTTTCACAATTTAAATCGTTTGCCGATTTATTCTCCACTTTGCGCAAAAAGTACCGTTACGCCCGAAAAATGGTTATGTTTCGTCCACTTGAATCTTGCTACGCGGATATTTCCATAGCCAGCGCCCGCTGACCATTCGACTATAGAACAGCACGCCGCGCACCGCCCAGTCGAGCACCATTCCCAGCCAGACGCCAATCACCCCCATTCCCAGCACAATGCCCAGGGTATAACCCGCCACGACACGGCAGCCCCACATTCCCAGCATCGATACCCACATGGTGTAGCGCACATCGCGCGCGCCTTTAAAGGCGCAGGGCAGGATCCACGAAGTCGCCCAGATAGGCATAAAGAAGGCGTTGAGCCACAGAAGCTCTTTAACCACTACTTTGACATCTTCTTCGCTGGTGTAGAAAGAGGCAATAAGATTGGCAAACGGCGCCGTCCCCCAGGCAATCACCGTCAGAACGATGGTGGATAACCAAAAAACATGCCACGCCTGGCGCTCTGCCTGTCCGATTTGCCCTTTCCCCAGCCGTTTACCGGTAATAATCGTCGAAGCGGAACCCAGCGCGTTCCCCGGCAGGTTAATCAACGCGGCGAAGGAAAAAGCAATAAAGTTGCCGGCGATAACGTTGGTCCCCATCCCCGCAACAAACATCTGCGTCAGCAGCTTGCCACCATTGAACAGGACCGACTCAATACTCGCCGGGATGCCAATGCCCATCACTTCCCAGATAATCGCCAGATTGAACGGCTGGAAGTAGCTCTTCAGCGAGATGCGCAGCGCCGGGTTAAAACCAATTGCCAGCACCCAGACTATCGCCACGGCGCCAATATAGCGGGCGATGGTCAGCCCGAGACCGGCGCCGACAAACCCCAGACCCGGCCAGGAAAAAATGCCGTAGATCAGGATGCTGCTGATAATGATGTTGAGGATGTTCATCCCGCCATTGATCAGCAGGGGAATTTTGGTATTCCCCGCCCCGCGCAGCGCTCCGCTGCCAATAAGAGCAATGGCCGCCGCCGGGTAGCTCAAGACCGTCAGCTCCAGATAGGTCAGCGCCATGGCCTTCACCTGCGCCGAGGCATCGCCGGCGACAAAATTAATGATCTCGCGGCCAAATGCATGGATCGCGACCGCCAGCAGAACCGAGAACAGCGTCATAATCGCCAGCGATTGTCTTGCCGCCGCTCTCGCCCGCCGCCGGTCGCGTTTGCCGAGGCTAAAGGCGACCACCACCGTGGTGCCGAGATCGATGGCGGCGAAGAACGACATAATCACCATATTAAAACTGTCGGCCAGCCCCACCCCGGCCATGGCCTCTTTTCCCAGCCAGCTGACGAGGAACGTACTCAGGACGCCCATCAGCAAAACGCAGGTGTTTTCGAGGAAAATCGGCACCGCAAGAGGGCTGATTTCACGCCAGTAAAGTACACGATAACTTTTACGCTTTTTGAACCAGGTGGTGCGTCCCAGGACCTGGCTTACTGCGGAGGTGACGTTCAAAGGAGACCTTAGTGAGAAAAGTTGAAACTACATTTCAAATAATGATAGAGAATGAGGGATCCTGCAAAACATTTTTCCTTATTAATTGTCGGTAATAGCAACAAATTGTTGATGGAAGCGGCAGTTGAACATTTACGGGCAAATTGATGTTTGACAAAATTTTTTTCGCCGCTAAGATACGACTCCACAACGATTCCTCTGTAGTTCAGTCGGTAGAACGGCGGACTGTTAATCCGTATGTCACTGGTTCGAGTCCAGTCAGAGGAGCCATACATAGAAAAGCCTGCTTTCGAGCAGGCTTTTTGCTTTTCTGCGCTCAGCGAAACAGCCCCTGCCATCGGGAGGAAGATGCCCCCCGATGCGACAGACCGCGCCGGCGGCTCGCTTAAATTATCACCTCGCGCCCTCTCAGTGACAGCGCGTCAGGAGAGATGCCTCGCCGAGCACACCGTTCGGGCTAGCGGTGTTCGCACCGTTGCTCACCGCTCTCGCCAGCCGTAGCGATATGCAGCAAAGCACTCCGGAAGGAGGCATTAAACATCGGCCCGTGCGTCAGCCCCGGATAATGCCAGTAGGTGGCTGCCAGCCCCTCCTCCTTCAGGAGGGAAACCGTGTTACGCACTCTGCTCAGCACACCGGCCGCACCGGCGGCGGCGCTGCTTCCCGACGGGTCGTCGCCCTCCAGTAAATAGAGCTGCTTGTGGCAGGCCTCTTGCTTATTAAGCGATTCCATTCTCGTCAGCAGGGCGAAATTATCTCTGCCCAGAGAGGGGCTGGCCGCATAATAAAAGTGGAAGAAAGAGGAGCTTAACCAGCTGTCCAGTACGAACAGCCCGCCAAAGGAGTGTCCCCAGAGGCCTCGTTTATTGGGGTCGATGTTAATATTTTTTTCTACCGTCGGGGCGATGCGCCCTTCCAGCAGCCGGCGGAACGTCGCGCTGCCGCCGCCCTCGCGCGTATAATGGCCGACGGCAACGGCCCCCTGCTGCACCGCAGGCGTATAGTCGTAGGCTCTGGCGCGGGTGTCGAAAGGCAGCGGCGTCTGGTAGCCAATCGCCACAATCACCGGCGGCGTTTTTTGGGTCAGCTGTTTCAGTAGCTCATCAGACAAGCGGTCCATCAGCGCATTACCGTCCAGCATATACAGGACCGGGTAGCCCGATGGCGGCGGCGATGTGTCAGGTACGCCGGTCCAGACCCGGTAGTGCCTTTTGCCATCCGCAGAGTCAAACTGATGAACGCTGAAGTGATATACCGCAGACCCGCGATCGGCAATATTCGGCCCCAGCGGTTTCATATCCGGTTTCGCCGCGCTTTTTCCGGCGTACAGCAGCGCCATACAGGAGAGCATGCAAGATACCGCGATGCGCTGGACCCTGTTTCGGGACGGATGATCCTTCCCCTGTTGATACTCTCTCTTCACCTGTTTTTCCCGTATCACTCTGACGGATAAGCCTTATTCACGTAGCGCCATGATGATAATGGTTAGCAATATCATTTTCAATTACGCAAAAAAGTGACGGCACAGGAGCGCGCGGCAATCGACACGCCGTATTGTATCACCGGTCTTTTTTATTCATTATTCGCCCCATTATCTGCCCCGCCATTGAGCGTCGGGATCGACAACAGAGAGAAACATCGATGATCGATGAAAGTCGTAAAATTCAGTCCGTAGAACGGGCGATGAATCTCCTTGAGATCATCGCTGAGCAGGGTGGCGATGCCCGATTAGTCGATCTGGCCCGCCGGTCGGCACTGCATAAAAGTACGATATACGGGTTGCTGAATACTTTAGCGTCAATGGGGTATATCACCCGTAACGGCACCCGCTACTCGCTGGGTCTGCGCTTAAGAACCATTGCCCAGACGCTGATTGATGCCGACCAGGAGGTGAAATCCTTTTTCGCCCCGTTGCTGCAATATGCGGCGGAAATCAGCGGCGAGGTGTGTTATCTGGCGGTGCCGTGCGGAACGCGCGAATACCTCTACCTGGATGCCATCGATGCTAACGGCCCGCTGCCGGTATTCAGCGCGCGTGGCCGCAGAGAAGGCATGACCACCTCAGCCATCGGCAAAGTGCTCCTCGCCGATAAAGCGGAAATTATTCGCAGCCTGCGCCGGGCGGACGGGATGTCCGCAGAGCTGGAAAAAGAGCTGCAGGCGATTATCCGTCAGGGCTATGCCGTTGATCTCGAAGAAGCTGAATGCGGATTGCACTGCCTGGCGCTCCCGCTACGTCAACACGGGAAAATTGTTGCCGCGCTGGGTATTTCCGGCCCCTCTCAGCGCCTGAGCGCAGAGCGAATCAACCACCTCGTCACACACTTGATGCGGTGGAAAGTTTGACATTATCAAACAATAAGCGGATATCTCCCTCCCCTGTTTCTTCATCCCGGCCGTTCTGGAATCATCAAAACACCTGTTAACACGAGGAGTTTTGAAAATGAAATTAGAGCAGCTTTCCCGGGATGTTATTTTACGTGCCTCAACCCTGGCCCGTGAGCGAGGTTTTTCGGTTTCAATTTGCGTCGTCGACGATTCAGGCCTGCTGCGTCAGTTCCTGCGTATGGACGGTGCGGTTGCCGGAACCATTGACGTATCGATCAAGAAAGCGCGCACCGCCGCCTTATTTGGCGTCGACAGCATTGACCTTGGCGAACACGCCCAGCCCGGCGGGGCCATCTATAGCCTGGAATACACCAACGGCGGATTAATCAGCTTTGGCGGCGGCGTGGTACTACATGATACGAATGGCGACATACTGGGCGCCGTCGGTGTCGCGGGCGCCACGGTTGAACAGGATCAGTCTATCGCCCAGGCCGCTGCAGGTGAACGATGAGTCAGAAAACGCCAATACATCCGGGGATTTGGGCCCTGGCGGTGACCTCTTTTGCCATTGGCGTAGCTGAGTTCATTGTTGTCGGGGTTCTTCCGGCCATCGCGCAAGATCTCCACGTCTCGTTGGCCGCGGCGGGTAAACTGGTCGGACTCTATGCGCTCGCACTGGCGATTGGCACGCCGCTGGCGGTACTGGGTCTGGCGCGGTTAGCGCGTAAAACGGTGTTGTTGAGCCTGATAACGCTATTCCTGGCCGGCAATATCCTCTCCTCGCTGGCGGACAGCTACCCGCTGCTGCTGGCAGGCCGGGCCATCACCGCGGTGGCGCACGGCAGTTTCTTTGCCATCGGCGCGACCGTGGCCAGCCGCCTCGCGCCACCTGGGCAAGGCGGACGAGCGATTGCCCTGATGTTTTCCGGCCTGACGTTAGCCATGGTGATCGGCGTCCCGCTGGGCAGCCTGATCGGAAATAGCGTCGGGTGGCGGCTACCGTTTTACGCCGTCGCCGGGCTGGCGGTGATAGCGTGGGTCGCCACGGCAATCTGGGTGCCCCGGCTGGCCGTACCTGAGGCCGGTAAAACCGTCACGCAACTCGCGGCGTTACTGCGGCCGGAAATTCTGGCCATGATGGCGATAACCGTCACCGGCTTTGGCGCCAGCTTTGCCGCGTTCACGTTTATTACGCCGATCCTGACCGACATCAGCGGCTTTTCATCGCAGACCGCGAGTTTGCTGCTGATTATTTTTGGCATCGCCACGCTAATCGGGAATCAACTCGGCGGCAAACTGACGGTGACCCGGGGCTGGACATCCGCATTACGCCGGATGCTGTTGCTGCTGGCAGTTACCCTCATTTTACTGGCCGTGGCATTACCCTGGCGCCTGCCTGTGATGGTCCTGTTATTCCTGTGGGGACTGCTGGCGTTCGGGATGTCACCGGCTTTTCAGGCCGGCATGCTGAGCACCGCTGAACGCTGGACGCCAAAAGCCGTCGATTTTGCTTCAGCCTTAAATATTGCGGCGTTTAATTTGGGGATAACCCTCGGTGAAACGCTGGGCAGTGCTGTCGTGGCGAAGGGGCTGATGGCGATGACCCCCTTAGCCGGTGTACTCCTGGTAACGATAGCTCAGCTCCCGCTGTTTTGGTTAAGCAGCCGATTTACCCGGGATGCACGCCGCGCCCATCGGGCGTAGACCGCTGCTTTTTTCACGTTCCCCTGCTGCCGGTAACGGCGTGACTGGTGGTTAATGAAATGTGATCCACGATCAAAAGTAACTAACAAGTTGGTTACTTTTAGATATCAGTGAACTATGGTACTGCGAACTCGTTACTCAGATAACAGGCGTATATCATGGCAAGAAAAATCACGTTAAAACACTATCTCAGCTACGGCTCAGGGGATTTTTTTGGTATGGGAACGACGGCACTCACCGGTGCCTGGCTGCTGTTCTTTTATACCAATTTCTGTCACCTGAGCGCGGTTGAAGCGGCATCCATTTTCGCCATTGCGCGAGTCTTCGATGCCATCGCCAGTCCGTTAATGGGCTATATTACCGATAACTTCGGCCATACTTTTCTGGGGAAAAAGTTTGGTCGCCGCAAATTCTTTATTCTGTCGGGTATCCCCGCCGTCTTTTCCTACTGTTTTATCTGGGTCAGCGATATGGGTTACCTCTATTATCTGTTGACCTACCTTGTCTTCGAACTGGTCTACAGCATGGTTCTGGTGCCGTATGAAACCCTGGTTCCGGAAATGACCGATGACTTCAAAAAGAAAACCCGCTTCTCAGGGGCCAGAATCTCTTTCGCCCAGCTGTCGTACATCATCACGGCCTACCTGCCGGCCCTGTTTTTTAGCTGGTATGGAAAAGATAACCCCCACGCCTTCTTTTATGCCGGGCTGGTGATTGCCATCATCTGCGCCATCGCCCTGACGTTGGTGTATTGCAATACGTGGGAACGAGAGCGCAGCGTTGACCAGCAGGTGCCGCCTGCGGCGTCCGGATCTTTACTCAAGCGTTTTTTCAGCGACGCACTCTCCACCCTGAAAGTGAAGGCCTTCCGCACCCATCTTGGGATGTATCTCGGTGGGTTTATCGCCCAGGATGTATTTAATGCCGTTTTCACCTACTACGTCATCTACGTCCTGTTCCAGACCGCCACCGTCTCCTCCGAATTGCTCGGCATCATGTCCATCATGCAGCTGATCGCCGTACTCTGCATGATCCCACTGTGTATTCATTGGGGCCCCGCCCCGGCCTATCGTCTGGCGGTGGCCTTTTTTGCGCTTGCCTGCCTGACCTACGGTTTTTTATGGCTCGGGGATTTTACCCATCTTGCCGTATTGATGCTGGTCTCGGCGGTAGCGGGCTTCGGTCGCGGCGGTATTAACTATATCCCGTGGAATACCTACACCTATATGGCCGACGTCGACGAAGCGATCACCGGTCTGCGGCGCGAAGGTATTTTCGCCGGCGTCATGACCATGACGCGTAAGGCATCGCAGGCGGTCGCGGTGATGCTCGTCGGCGTTCTGCTGCAGCTGGCGCATTTTAATCCCGGCCAGCCACAGCAACCGGCGTCGGTGCATTACATTATCCTGGCCGTACTCAGTCTCGGCACCACTCTGCTTCTGATTGGCGGTTACCTGGCGTCACGTCGCTTTACGCTGAATATCAAAACGCATGCGGTACTGCGCGAGGAGTGCGACAGAATGCGCCTCGCCGGCGGGCCACTCGCCCCCGCAAGTCCGCAAAACCAGCGTATTCTCGAGGAGATTACCGGTCTGCGTTATCAGGAACTGTGGGGGAACAACTCGGTTTCACGTCTTAGCCGCCAGCCAGACGCTGACACGGTCACAGCGTCAAAATAAACAATAACGGGGAAGGCGATACTCGCCTTCCCCGTCAGACACCGCCGCATAACGCGGCTTACACCATCACAACGCGATAATTGGCACTTTTTAATTCGGCTATCTGCTGCATGTGGATATGGGACAGCGTAAAATCGAGGATCGCGAAGTTCTCAGCCATTCTCTGCGGATCGGAGGACATGGTATTTGACTGCACGCCCGACTGTAAAATCCAGCGCAAAATAATTTGCGCTGGCGTGCGGGCATAATATTCCGCCAGACTCTGAATAAGCCGGTATTTAAGCACTTCCCCCCGGGCTATTGAACAGTATGAGGAGAGCGGGATTTGCGTAGCGACGGCGGCCTGCAATAAGTCGCTTTGATCCAGCAGCGGATGGAACTCCACCTGATTGACAACCAGCGGCGCGGCAATGGCTTCACGTGCCCTTACCATCTGCTGCGGAGAGAAATTACTTAAGCCGATATATTTCGTCAGCCCTTGCCGCTGCGCCTGTTCCAGCAAACGCAACGTGGCGCTGAAATCCTGCTTTGGCGGACTATGCAGCAACAACACATCCACCTGTTCAACATTCAATGCCGCCAGGCTTTGCGCCACCGAAGCCATAAACCGCTCAGCGGAGTAATTCGCCGGCAGCACTTTGGTGGTAATACAAAGTTCGCTGCGAGCGACGGGATGATGACGCAGGACTTGCCCAATCTCCTGTTCATTTTCGTACATCTGCGCGGTATCAATCGCCCGATAGCCCACGTTCAGAGCCTGTTCCAGGGCCGTCATTAATCTCTCTGCGCGCAGTTTATAGGTGCCAAAACCGCGGATAAACTCGGGCTGATAAAGAATATTCATGCTTTTTCCCTCAACGGAGGGCGCTGGCGACAAACCGCCTGGCTCGCAGCCAGATGCCACAACGAGGCAATATTGAACGCCGTCGATTCCAGCAGAGCGGCGGCTTCGCGCAGCGCGCGTTCATAGGAGATAATGCCGGGAACCAGCGAAAATGCCGAACGGAGCCCGAGCGCGTACAGCGCTTCATAACCACTGCCGAGCGACCCGGCCAGCGCAATACTGGGGCAACCGTGGGCATGCGCACGGCTGATCACGCCGGCAGGCCCTTTGCCGCGACTGGTCTGGGCGTCAAGGCGTCCTTCACCGGTAATCACCAGATCGGCCCCGCGCACCTGCTCATCAAAGTTAAGCGTGTTGAGCACAAGATCGATGCCGCTGGAGATATCGGCTCCCAGTATCCCCTGCAGCGTAGCGCCCATTCCGCCGGCCGCACCGCCGCCCTTGAGGCTGGCGATATCCGTTCCGGAGCGGCCCCTGAGAACGCTGGCGACCCGGGCGAGGTTGTTTTCAATTCTCAGCGCCGTGTGCGCGGTCACCCCTTTTTGCGGACCAAAAACGGCCGTAGCGCCCTGCTCGCCGAGCAACGTATTGTTCACATCGCAGGCCAGCTGGAACGTTACCCCGGCTAATCGCGGATCGAGACCGGAGCAATCAATCTCAGCCAGTTGATCAAGTCCTCCGGCGCCCCACGAGACCTCGTCTCCGCCGGCGGTGGTACAGCGACAGCCCAACGCCTGCAGCATGCCAATCCCACCCTCATTGGTGGCGCTGCCGCCCAGACCAATAATGATTTTGTCGACCTCGCGATCCAGCGCCGCGCGAATGAGCTCCCCGACCCCATAACTGGTCGCTATCAGCGGGTCCCTCTCCTGCGGCGCCACCCACTGCAAACCGCAGGCGGCGGCCACTTCAATGACCGCCGTTTTCCCATCCCCCAGCAGGCCAAAAAAGCCGTTCACCGGCCTTCCCATCGGCCCGGTAACCGGGACGAAAATCAGCTGTCCGGCGGTGGCATTAATCAGCGCGTCAACCGTGCCTTCGCCGCCATCGGCGATCGGCAGTTTCACGTATTCCGCATCTGGCAGCGCTCTGCGCAGGCCGCGTTCGATAGCATCAGCCACCGCGCTGGCGGAGAGGCTCTCCTTGAAGGAGTCCGGGGCAATAATTATTTTCATCGCATTTACCTGCTTAAATCAGAAACGGGGAACCAGCATTCCGCCATCGGCGCTAATCACCTGACCGGTTAAATAGGGCATTCCCCCGCTGGCGAGGGTGGTCACGATCGTGCCTATCTGAGCGGGAGTCCCCAGTTCCGGCAACAGCGTTAAGCCTTCATCGACGCGCTGTTGATACATGGCCAGCGAGGGCTGGGTCATTTCGGTGACAATCAGCCCCGGCTGGATATCAAAAACCTGCACTCCGGCCTGCGCCAGTCGCGCGGCAAACAGTTTCGCCACCATCGCCGCCCCGGCTTTCGACACGCAGTACTCTCCGCGATTGATGGAGGCCGCGGAGGCGTTCGAAGAAGAGACCACGATCAGGCTGTAGTGCAGTTCTGGCTGGCAGGTGCGCGCCAGCAGGCGTCTGGCAAAAGCCTGACAGAGGAAGAACGTGGCGCGGGCGTTAACCGCCTGACAGCGATCGTAGCTTTCCGGCGTCACGTCGAGGAGATCGCCGCGGCTGGTCACCGAGACGCCGGCGTTATTCACGAACGTCGTCAACGGTCCTAGCGCATTTTCCGCCCGCGCCAGCATCCTGTCGTGCAGGCTGATATCCGCCACATCCCCGGGGATCGCAACCGCATTCACCCCCCAACCTTCCAGCCGCGCTACGGATGCCTGTAGCGTGGCGGAATCCTGATAATCATTCAGCGCAATATCAAAACCGGCCTGCGCCAGCTTCGCAGCAATCTCAAAACCAATGCCGCGAGCCCCGCCGGTGATAAACGCAACCTGTCGTGTTTTAACCGTCATTTTTTCGTCCCATTGTTGGTTGAGCATACGCCGAAATCATAGCGACGGCCCTCGCCACTTGTAAATAAATAGTTACTTACAAATGTCAAATATGCGATCCAGGTAGATAGCGGAGTTGAGGGCAAGATCGTCAGCAAAATCTTTGTGACTGATCTCCCAAACGCAAGCAAAACACCACCCGCAGAAAAATAACAATAAAAACAATATAAATCATAGCGATAAGAGTAATTCGCTGGCAAAGAACCGTCACACCGGCGCTGACGCATTTGCCAACGGTACATTCATAAATTATCAGTAAAAACAAATAACTAGATAATTCCCAATCAGATGAAAACGCCAGGCAAACTGTCTCTCTCCCCCTTCATTGCCAATTACTTTCCTGGATGATATACCCTCAACTTGTAAGTAATTAGTTATTTACATGTTACGCGTTTTATCACCAGAAACGATCCTCCATGTGAACCGAAAAGACAGGAAATATCGCTATGTCATTTATTAAAAAATTCGTTGAAAAAAGCGTGATTAGCCGACGTGAATTCCTGCTGAAAAGCGCCCTTGGCATCGGCGGCATGGCTGCGCTCCCGCTTATCAGCCCACTGTCGAAAGCCATGGCTGCCGAAGGGGGGAATTTCACTCTGGCCTGGGGCTACCGCGATCCTGATAACTCCTACTGGAACGCGATTGCCGCCGGGGGGCAATCTTATGCGAAGACGCAAAACTCGCCGATGGTGAGTCTGATTAACGGCGGTAATAACGAGAAGGTGCTCTCTGATATCAAAGCCCTGCTCTCGAAAACCGAAGGGAAGCTGGCGATCGGCTGCGATCCGAACGATGCCCCTAACGCCCGGGCGGTGGTGACGGCCTGTCAGCAGCGCGGCGCATTTATTACCACTATCTGGAACAAAACCGACGATCTGCATCCGTGGGATTTTGGCGACAACTACGTCGCCCATATCAGCTGGTCTGATTTCGAACCGGCCCAGCAGTGCGCGCAGCTGCTGTTTGACGCGATGGGCAAAAAGGGCGGGATTGTCGGGCTGGGCGGTATCGCCTCTAACGTCCCGGCGATTGAACGCAAAGCGGGGTTGATGCACAAGCTGAAGGAGAATCCGGATATCAAGCTGCTGGACTGGCAGGATGCGGACTGGAGTACGTCAAAAGCCAACGACATGATGTCAACGATGCTCACCCGCTTCGGGGATGATATCAAAGGTATTTTCTCCTCCAACGACAGCATGACTCTCGGCATTATTGAAGCGCTGCGCGCTGAAGGCCTCGCGGGGCAGATACCCATTGTCTCCTACGACGGTACCCCGGACGCCGTCAAGCTGTGCATCAGCGGTGAAATACTCTGCACCGTGAGCACTGACCCCTACTGGGCCGGCGGCATCGCGCTTTCCCTGGCTCACCATGCGGCTATCGGCAGCTTCAAACCATCCGCCGAACCGCATGAGCATCGCGAATTTTATGGCCCGACGATCATGATAACCAAAGATGACGCGCAGAAATGGTATCAGGAGAATATCGTGAATACGCCGGTGGTCGACTGGAACAATTTCTGGCAGGCGTCGAAAGGCCCCATTCAGTATCGCAAATTATAGTATTCCCCCTTCTGCGAATATTTATTCTCAATGAAGACGTTATACATTCAATGAGTGAAGGTCGAACATGTCATCACATTCAAGCTATAAAGAGTTTTTGCGCAAATGGGCGCCGCTGATGGTGCTGCTGCTCCTGTGCACCATCATCAGCGTGATTTATCCCGGATTTTTATCGGTGCGTAATTTCTCGCGTTTACTGACCGCCAGCGCCGCGCCGTTAATGATCGCGATTGGCGTGACGTTTATCATCATTATGGGTTCGATCGACCTGTCAATTGAAGGCATTATGGCTTTCTGCGGTTCGATGCTGGCCATTATTATGGTGAAGCTGGGCGGCTTTAGCGAACTCGGTTATTTAGCGATCCCCGCAGCGATTCTTATTTCGGCCGCCTGTGGGCTCATTAATGGTCTGATTCACGTCACGCTAAAAATCCCCTCGTTCCTGGTCAGCCTGGGAATTGGTTTCAGCTTAATTGGTGTCACCATGGTGATTACCGGCGGCGAACGCATTCCCCTGCCCGACCGGACATTCCGGCTCCTGCTGACCGAACGCATTTTTGATTTCCCGCTGATGGTCTATCTCGCCGGCGCGGCCCTGCTGTGCGCCTGGTTTATTCAACGCTATACCGCGCTGGGACGTAATTTTTATGCGGTCGGCGGCGGCGAGCACCTGGCCTACGCGTCCGGTCTGTCGGTAAAACGTATTCGCGTGCTCGGCTTTGCGCTGGCCGGGGTCTTTTACGGCCTGGGCGCCGTCTTTGCGGTGGCCCGCCTGGGGTCGGTCGCCAGCAACCTGGGCGATGGTTACACCTTTATCGCCATCACTTCCGTGGTCGTCGGCGGTACCTCCTTAATGGGCGGCAACGGCGGCGTATGGCAAGGCCTGATCGGCGTGCTGATTATCAACGTGATTAACAATGGCATGGTGCTGGTCGGTTTCCCGACCTATATCCAGCAGGGCGTTTTAGGCGCGTTAGTTATTATCTCGGTGGCATTAGTCACTAATCGTAAACGTCTGCAAATAGTGAAGTGACGATTATGCTTGAATTCAAAAATGTTGGTAAATCGTTTCCGGGCGTTCTGGCTTTGCAAAATATTAATCTGCAAATTAATCCCGGAGAAATTGTTGGATTAGTCGGTGAAAACGGCGCCGGAAAATCTACGCTGATGAAAATCATATATGGCGCCTATCAGCACGATAAAGGTGAAGTGCTGATTAATGGCCAGCCGGTGGTATTTCGCTCACCGCGCGATGCCATGATGCAAGGTATCGGGATGGTGTTTCAGGAGCAGTCGCTAATTTCCAATCTGAGCGTAATGGAAAATATTTTCCTCGGCTTTGAACAACCGTTTAAAAAACTTGGGGTGATTAACTGGAAAAAAATGGCGGCGGCCGCCAGAAAGCAGCTGGCGAAAGTCAAACTGGATATCGACCCGAAAACAATCACCTCAGAGCTTTCGTTTACCCAACGTCAGCTGGTAGAGCTGGCGAAGGTTTTAACTCTCGAGGAGAGGAGCAGCGGCCATTTAATTATCCTGCTCGATGAGCCGACCTCGGTGTTACCTGCCCAGGAGATAGAGCTGCTGTTTGCGCTGGTCAGAGAGCTAAAAAGCCGGGCCTCTTTCATTTTTGTTTCGCATCGTCTTGACGAAGTGATGACCCTTTCCGACCGCATCTACGTGATGAAGGACGGGCAGGTCATGGATATGCTCACCCGCGACCGTTTTGATGTGGTGAATATTCAGCGCCAGATGGTCGGTCGGGATATTGATGAACGCTATTATCGCGAGCATCGCAAGCATGGCATTCATAAAGCGACCACCCTCGTAGAGTTAAAAAATATCTCATTACCGGGCCATTATCAGAATGTCTCGCTGTCGCTGCACGCCGGCGAAGTGCTGGCGCTGGTTGGCACCGAAGGGGCAGGTACCGAAGAGATTATCCGCACCATCTTCGGTTTGCTGCAGCCCGAGCAGGGAGAAGTGCTCCTCAACGGTAGAGCGGTACGTAAATTCAGCCCCACGCACAGCATCGCTGAAGGGGTGGGATATATCCCGCGCGAGCGCAAAATCGAGGGTATCGTCGAAGGAATGTCGGTGGTGGAAAACATCACTCTCGCCAACCTGCAGGACTATTCCCGCGCCGGACTGCTGCAGGTGCATCACGAGCGCCAGCTGGCCAATGAGTGGGTTAAAAAGCTGTCGATTAAAACCGCCAGCATTGATACACAGTGCGGCAAGCTCTCCGGCGGCAATCAGCAAAAGGTGGTGCTGTCTAAATGGCGAACCGCCGAGGCGAAAATCATCCTGCTCGACCACCCTACCCGCGGCCTCGATATCGGCGCCAAAGAGGATGTCTACGACTTAGTCCGCGACTTCACCGATGAACAATGCGGCGTCATTTTGATCGCCGATTCTCTGGAGGAGGCCATCGGTCTCGCCCATACCATCGCTATTTTTAAGGACGGCCAGCTGAGATATCAGTTCACCGGCTGTGAAGAAAAGCGTCCGGAGCAATATGAATTATTGCAGCACTTCGTCTAGGTTATTAAGGCAAATCTCCATGAAAATCACCCGTTCTGATTTATTAGCAGTGCCGACAAAAAATAATACCGGCAGCCCGACCCGGCCGCCGTTAACCGGGCGTGAAAAAATCACCCGTTATTTACCCATTCTGACCCTGGTGGTATTAGTCGCCCTCGTCAGCCTCTATAACCCGGATTTTCTTAAACCCGACAATATATTCCAGCTCCTGCAGGATGCGTCGACGCTGTTTATTATGGCGATTGGCATGACTTTTGTGATTTATATCGGCGGCATAGATTTATCCGCCCAGTCGATTGCCAGTATGTCAACGGTGGTGCTGGTCATTCTGTTGTCGCAAACCGGCGTGCTGGCGATTCCGCTCACCCTGGCGGTCGGCGCGCTGTTCGGCGCGATCTCCGGCTGGGTGCATACCCGCTTCAAAATATCGTCATTCATAACCACGCTCGCCGTCGGCGGAATTGCCTATGCCAGCGGACAGGTCATTTCCGGACAACGCGCGTTTTATATTCCAGGGGATATTCGCAGCCAGACGGTTGGCTGGATGACCTCCACTGTCTTTACGCTGCCGATGGAAATCATTATCGCGGCGGTACTGCTGCTGCTGGCCCTGCTGATGGAAAGACGCACCGCGCTGGGACGCCACATGAAGGCGATTGGCGCCGGCGAGTCCGCGGCGCTCGCCAGCGGCGTGAAGGTTATCAAGGTGAAGATTATCACCTTCGCCATTGCCGGCGCGTTCTCCGCCGCCGCCGGGGTGCTGCTGGCGACGCGTCTTTCCGGCGCATCGCCGACCATGGCCGACCAGTTCCTGCTACCGGCCATCGTTGCGGTGCTGCTGGGCGGCACGCCGCTGACCGGGGGCGTGGGCGGCGTATTGAGCACGCTTATCGGCACCCTCATCGTGGCCGTTATTCGTACCAGTATGACTTACCTGAACGTCGAAGCGCAGGCGCAGCAGATCTTCTTCGGCGTGCTGATGATTGCGGCGATCGCGATGACCATCGATCGCGCCAAAATTTCCACCGTTAAATAACCGGAGCAGGCGATGATCCCCAAATTAATGAAGGCCGCGGTGCTGACGGCACCTAAAACGTTCGAAATACGCCAGGTTGCGGTCCCCGCCTACGGCGACGACGAGGTACTGATTCGCGTCACCCGCTGTTCAATCTGCGGAACCGATATTCATATCTATAATGGCCATTACTCCCAGGATAAGCTGCCGTTAATTCCCGGCCACGAGTTCAGCGGGGAAATTGTTGCCATTGGTCGCCAGGTCTCGACTCTGACGCCGGGCCAGCGGGTGGTCGCCGATATCAATATCGGCTGCGGCCACTGTTATTATTGTCGGCGCGACGAACTGCTGAACTGCCCGGAGATCCGCCAGCTCGGCATTCACACCCACGGCGCGTTTGCGCAGTATGTGGCGATTCCAGCCCGTCTGGTGATCCCGATCGGCGATGAGATTGCGGATAGCGTTGCCTGCCTGACCGAACCCTTCTCTTGCGTGGTGCGCGCCAGTAAAAAAATCGGCCTCAGCGTGGCAGAGTCCGTGGTGGTGATTGGCGCGGGCCCGGTGGGCAACATGCATATTCAGATGGCGCGTTTGCTGGGCGCCGCGCCGATTATTGCCGTGGAGCTGAATCCGCAGCGGGCCGAGCTCGCCAGACAGTGCGGTGCGGATAGCGTCATCACCGACCCCGAACGCGCGCTGGAGCAGATCAAGGCGCTTACGGAGGGACGCGGCGCCGACGTGGTCATCGAAAGCGTCGGCCATCCGGAATTGTATCAACAGGCGCTAACGTTTATGCGCCCAGGCGGACGGCTGCTGGCCTTCGGTTTAACCGATGCGGAAACCGAGATAGCCATTAAACCGCTGGAGATAATTTTAAAGGAGCAAAGGATTCAGGGCAGCGTGGCCGGGATGGGGGAAGATATGCACCAGGCGCTGCATCTGCTGAGCCATCAACGTTTTATTACCGCCCCGTTCCGCGAGTCCGTTCACCCGCTGGAGGATATTCAGCAGGTTTTCTCCACCCTGCTCGCTCATCCGCAGCACCTGAAAATTCAGCTACGTATTGCCGAGGAGTAAGATTTTCGCCGCACGGATAAGACGGCAGAATCAATCACCACCTCCCCAGGAGGTGGTGTAGGGATGACAATAAAAAAGGTGCTCCTGATGAGCACCTTTTTTGCCTTCCCGGGTCACTCAGGCTTTGCGGTCGGCTGGCGTCGGCGCCCCTTCATCCAGCAGGCCCTGTTGTTGCAGCGTACGCCAGAAATCATCCGGGATCGGCGCGGCAATCCACTCCAGGCAGTTTTCCAGCTGCGCTACCGTGCGGGTGCCGGGAATAATCGTGGGCACCGCCGGGTGAGCCAGGACAAACTGCAGCGCGGCCGCTGGCAGACTGACGTGATAATCGCGGCAGACGTTTTCAATTTTGCTGACTTTTTGCAGAATCGCCGGGCTGGCCGGGCCATAGTTATATTTCGCGTTCTCAACCGCCCCGGTCGCCAGTATCCCGCTGTTGAATCCCCCGCCAATCACCACCGCCGCATTACGCTCTTCGCACAGCGGCAGGAACGCTTTTAACGCCTCCTGTTCCAGCAGCGTATAGCGCCCGGCCAGCAGGAAACAGTCAAAGTCGGCTTCCTGCAGCGCAGCATGGCACACCTGCCATTCATTGACGCCCATCCCTACCGCCTTAATCACGCCTTCATCGCGCAGCTGCGCCAGCGCGCGCCATGCGCCATCCATCGCCTGACGAAAGTAGTGCGGCTGTTTATCCCCGTGAGTATAAAAATCGCAGTCGTGAATAAACGCGATATCGATATGCTCCAGCGCCATGCGCTGCAGACTGTCTTCGATGGATCGCATCGTTGCCGAATAGGAGTAATCAAAGACCGCCTCAAACGGCAGCGGGTTGACCCACACCCCGGAATCAATTTCGCTACGTTTTTTCGGCTTCAGCAGACGACCGACCTTAGTGGACAACACATACTCATCGCGTGGATACCAGCGCAAACCGTGGCCAATCCTCGCTTCGCTCAGACCATGGCCATACAGCGGCGCGGTATCAAAATAGCGCAGACCGTTGTCCCACGCCTGGCGAATCATGTTCTGCGATTCTTGTTCACTGATGGGACGGAAAATATTGCCAATTGGCGCGGCACCGTAACCCATTGCCGTAACCTGAACAGCGGTACGGCCAAACGCATTCTTCTGTGATGGATCCATGTCTGTGCTCCTGCAGGTTTAGAGTTTAATTAACTAACAAGATAGTTATATCAAAACGAATGTTGTGAAAATGTTACCTGGATAACAAAGCGGCATTAATGACGTTGATCCGGCTTTTACTTTCTGCAATTGTAACTAACTAGTTAGTTTATTTTGTGCTGAGTTCAACGAGGATAACGAGCATGCATGGCAAACTAAAAAGCGTCGAAGAAGCGGTTGCTTTGATTAAAGATAACTCCACCGTTGCCTTCACCGGCTCCGGCGGCGGCCTGCTGGAGTCTGACTACGTCATGGCGGCCATCGCGACGCGCTACCGCGAAACCGGACATCCGCGGAATCTCACCCTGATTCATGCTTTAGGGATTGGCAATGGCAAAGGATCCGGTCTTGGCCGCCTCGCTATACCGGGACTGGTGAAACGGATCATCGGCGGCCACTGGTCATGGTCTTCCGAGCTACAAAAAATGGCCCGCGACAATGAGATCGAGGCCTACTGTCTGCCCACCGGCATCATCATGACGCTGTATCGCGAAAGCGGCGCCGGGCGACCGGGCGTCATTTCCAGCGTCGGGCTGGGCACTTTTGTCGACCCGTTGATAAGCGGTGGCAAATGCAATGACATCACCTGCGAGGATATCGTTTCGCGTATTGAACTCGACGGTAAAACCTGGCTGCATTACAAACCGTTTAAAGTGGATGTTGCGGTGATTCACGGATCGCAGGCGGACGTCGTGGCGAACATATCCACCAGCGAAGAGCCCGCGGAGCTGGATACTTATGCCGTCGCCTTAGCAGCACACAACAACGGTGGGATGGTTATCGCCCAGGTGAAATCCACCGCCGATCAGCACTTTGTCCCGGCCCGTAAGGTCACCGTTCCCGGCGTGATGATCGACCATATCGTTGAATGCCCGGCGCAGTGGCAGAGCTATCTTGCCGAATACGATCCGGCCATCTCCGGACAGGTCGCCCCGCCGGATGAACACCCGCTCGACGCGCCGGCAGAGGGCATTCGCCGCCTGATCTCGGGTCTGGCGGTACGGGAGCTGAAGCCAAATATGCGGGTCAATTATGGGTTCGGCATCCCCGGCGGGATCTCAGCCATGGCGGACAAATCGCTGGTCGACTCCTGCTGGCAAATGGTGGAACAAGGCATTCACAACGGCCAGCTTCTCGACGGCGCGCTGTTCGGCGCGGCAAAATATCCGCATGCCATTGTCAGCTCGCTCGATCAGTTCGATCTGTTTAGCGGCGGCGGGCTGGATATCACCTTCCTCGGCATGGGCGAGATGGACGCTGAAGGGAATGTCAACGTTTCGCAGCTGGGCGACACTATCGTCGGACCGGGCGGCTTTATCGATATTACCTGCGGTGCCAAAAAGGTCGTTTTCTGCGGCACCTTCGAAGCAAAAGGCCTACAGGTGTGCCAGCAGGGTGCGCGTTTACAGATCGAGTCCCATGGGCAAATTCCCAAACTGGTGCGGAAAGTTCGCCATATCACTTTCAGCGGGCCGGAAGCCATAAAACGCGGACAGGAAGTGTTGTACGTTACGGAGCGCGCCATTTTCCGGCTGACGGAAGAAGGCGTGGAGCTGGCGGCAATCGTCAGCGGGGTTAACCTCGAGCAGGATGTATTGCAGCGTATGCAATTCTGCCCGAAAGTCGACAGCCCCGCGGTCGTCTCTCTCTGAATGAGCAAAGCGATGCGGATATCAGGGCTGTAATATCCGCATTATCGTTTCGACGTTAAAATCAAGGCGCTGCTGAAGGGAATCAGCATCCATGAAATTGCGATCGAACAGAATGGCGCCGGTATATTTATTATTGAAGTAATAATAGTTGACCGCCGCAATGGTGATTACCAGCTGTTCAGCATCAACGCCCGCCCGGAAAACACCCTGCTCCACACCGCGCTGCAGAATCCCCTCCATCAGGGTAACCATTGATTTCTGTGCCGACTTGATCGCCACTGATTTTTTCAGATGTACGGCGCGATGCAGGTTTTCGCTGTTCACCAGCGTCAGAAACTCCGGGTTTTTCAGGTAGTAGTTCCAGGTAAACCTGACCAGCGCTTCAACCGCTTCTTTCGGCTCCAGACTGTCGAGATTTAATTTTTTTTCCGCGGCACGAATATCAAGGTAGGAATCTTCGACCACTTTCTGGAAAAGCTGCTCCTTGCTACCAAAATAGTGATAAATCATACGCTTATTTGATTTTGCTTTTTCAGCGACAACGTCAATGCGTGCGCCGCCGAGTCCCTTTTGCGCGAACTCTCGTTTCGCGGCTTTCAGGATCCGATTTTGTGTCGCAACAGGGTCACGGACCTGTACTGTTTTTTCCGTAGCTGATTTAGTCATTACATCGTTTTGGTTGCGGATCTGGCTGATGATTAACCCTTACTCATTGGCGGAAATCAAGAAAAATTTTTCGCTAATCTCCTTTCTGCTAGCCGCTTAACAATTTCATTACAAGGGCTGGCGTTTCCTTATTCAATCCAAAAACAGCATGCTAATATATGTAACCATATAGTTATATATAAATAACATTATACTTATAAAACATAAAGTTAAACACAAACACAATCAACCCATCTTGTCCCCATCTAAAAATGCGATGGACAGGATGACAACGATCACTCGCTGGCTCTTACCGAGCGGTAAGGAAGGCTATGAACGATGGGAAGAGGACGATGAGTAATACATTTCACCCTGTAGACGTTAACCACCCTTTGCTGCCTGAAAAAGCGCGTGAATTTCAGATGTTCATCAATGGCAAATGGACCACGGGCCACAGCAGCGAAAGTTTTGTCCGTAAAAGCCCGGCCCACGATATTGTCGTTAGCACCTATCCGGCGGGAACCGTTGAAGACGTTGATGAGGCGGTAAAGGCAGCCAGAGACGCCTTTGACTGCGGAAAATGGTCGCGCATTAGCGGCGCAGCGCGTGCGGCGGTATTGCTGAAAACCGCCCAGCTCATTCGCGAGAACCTTGCGGAACTGGCGCTGCTGGAAACGCTGGAAACCGGTAAACCTATCGCCCAGTCGCGCGGCGAGATCCAGGGCGCGGCCGATATCTGGGAATATGCCGCCGGCCTGGCGCGCAGCATCAATGGCGACAGCTTTAATAATCTCGGCGACAACATGCTGGGTCTGGTGACTCGCGAACCCATCGGCGTCGTCGGCGTCATCACGCCGTGGAACTTCCCTTTCTTTATTGGCGCAGAACGCTACCCCTATATTCTGGCCGCCGGCTGTACGCTGGTGGCGAAAGCCGCCGAGATCACATCCGGTACGACTCTGCTGTTGGCCGGTATTCTTAAAGAGGCGGGGCTGCCCGACGGCGTATTTAACGTCGTCACCGGCAGCGGTTCGGTCGTCGGCCAGCGGATCACCGAACATGTCGATATCGATATGGTCTCTTTCACCGGATCCACCGCCGTCGGACAGATGGCGCTGCACGCGTCGGCAAAAAACATCAAACGCCTTGGTCTGGAGCTGGGCGGTAAAAATCCGCAGGTGGTTTTTGCCGATGCCGATATTGACGCCGCGCTGGACGGTACGCTGTTTGGCTTCCTGTTCAATACCGGGCAGTGCTGCGTCAGCGGCAGTCGTTTACTGGTTGAACGTTCTATCCATAAAGATTTCTGCCAGAAGCTGGTTAAACGCGCGCAGAAAGTGCGCAGCGGCGATCCGCTGAATGAAAGCACCCAGATTGGCGCGATCGTTACGGAGAAACACTACCAGACCGTGCTCGGCTATATCGAGCAGGGGAAAAATGAGGGGGCGACCCTGCTCACCGGCGGCAAGGCGGTTCCCACCGGGAATGGGCTGTTTATCGAACCGACCATTTTCGATGATGTGACCCCGGAAATGACTATTTTCCGCGAAGAGATTTTCGGCCCGGTGCTCTGCGTTACCCCGTTCGACAGCTATGAAGAGGCGATCGGCATTGCCAATGACACCTGCTACGGGCTGGCGGCCAGCATCTGGACGTCGAATCTGGATAAGGCGGTGCAGGGCTTCCGCGATCTGAAGGCGGGCAGACTGTGGGTGAATACCACTATCGCCGGCGGCCCCGAGCTCCCTTCCGGCGGCTTTAAACAGTCCGGTATCGGGCGCGAAAGCGGCAGCTATGGTCTGGATGAATATACCGAGATTAAATCCGTACATATCCAGTTGGGCAAGCGCGCTAAATGGCTCGCTGAGTGATTTTGGGGCAGAGGATCAGACATGTACGACTACATTATTATTGGCGGCGGTTCGGCGGGCAGCGTCCTTGCGTCGCGCTTAAGCGAAAACGCCGACTGCAAAGTGCTGCTGGTTGAGGCCGGTCCGAAGGACAGCAACCCCTACATCCATTTACCGGTTGGCTTTAGCAAACTCACCGCCGGGCCGCTGACATGGGGTTATAAAACGGTACCGCAGCCCCAGCTCGGCAATCGTGAGCTGCTGTTTGCCCAGGGGCGGGTGCTGGGCGGCGGGAGTTCTATCAACGCCGAAGTATTCACCCGCGGTACGCCGGCGGACTATGACCGCTGGGCGGCGGAAAAGGGCTGTGACGGTTGGTCATTTGCCGATATTCAGCGCTATTTTATTAAATCCGAAGATAACGACACCTTTTCTGACGCCTGGCACGGCGTCGGCGGCCCGCTCGGCGTCTCCAGTCCGATCGGCGCTAATCTGATGAGCAAAACCTTCAGTCAAGCCTGCCAGCAGGCGGGACTGCCCTACAATCCCGACTTCAACGGCGCGACCCAGGCCGGCTGCGGTCTGTATCAGACCACCACCCGCAACGCCCGTCGCTGTTCCGCGGCGGTGGGCTATCTGAAAGACGCGCGCCAGCGGAGCAATCTCACGATTAAGACCGGCTGCCATATTTCCCGGCTGCTTATCGATAACCAGCGCGCCGTCGGCGTGGAGATCTATCAGGATGGCACACCGCAACGACTGCATGCCAGCCGTGAAGTCATCGTCAGCGCCGGAGCCATTGGTTCTCCTAAACTGCTGCAGCTTTCGGGAATTGGCGCGGCCGATGAGCTGAGTAAAAAAGGCATTCCGGTGGTTGCCGATCTCCCGGGGGTCGGGGAAAACCTGCAGGACCATCTGGGCATCGACCTGATCTTTGAGCTCAGTAACGCGCTGAGCTATGACAAGTACAAAAAGACGCACTGGATGCTGTGGGCCGGGCTGGAATATCTGCTGTTCCGCAAAGGGCCGGTATGTTCGAACATCGTCGAAGGCGGCGCGTTCTGGTATGTCGATAAACAGTCCGTCACTCCCGATACGCAAATTCACTTCCTGGCGGGTGCCGGGGTGGAAGCCGGTATCGAACCGGTGCCTTCCGGCTCCGGGGTGACGATTAACAGCTACTTCCTGCGACCGCGCAGCCGCGGTCGGGTCACATTACGCTCGGCTAACGCCAGCGATGCTCCGCTGATCGACCCGAACTATCTCAGCGATCCGTACGATCTCAAAATGAGTGTCGAAGGCTGCAAGCTGATGCGCGATATCATGCAACAAAGCGCCTTCTCGTCCTATATTCGCCGCGAACATATGCCGGGACAGGACGCGCAAAGCGATAAAGATCTGGAAAACTACATCCGCCAGTTTGCGCGCACCTGCTATCACCCGGTGGGCACCTGCAAAATGGGCGTCGACGAAATGTCGGTGGTCGATACCCAATTACGCGTTCGCGGCATTGAAGGGCTGCGCGTGGTGGACTCGTCGGTGATGCCCGATCTGGTCAGCTCCAACACCAATGCCCCCACCATTATGATCGCCGAGAAAGCCAGCGATCTGATTATCGCGTCGCACTGATCACAAATTGTCGCCCATGTTCGTTTTCATGGGCAAAAACCGGTTGAATAAATAACTAAATAGTTATTTACTTAAAACCAGAAAGACATGTCAACATCCCGAGAGGTAACGATGAAAGTTCTCGTCCCCGTAAAACGCGTTGTCGATCATAACGTTAAGATCCGCGTACAAAACGATGGCAGCCAGGTTGATCTGAGCAACGCGAAAATGGCGCTCAACCCGTTCTGCGAAATTGCGGTTGAAGAAGCCATTCGCCTGAAAGAGCTCGGCATCGCCAGCGAGATCGTGGTGGTCACCATCGGTGAAGAAGTGGCCCAGGAGCAGCTGCGCAGCGCGCTGGCGATGGGAGCCGACCGCGGGTTGCTCATCGCTACCCCTTCGTCCCTCGAACCGCTCAACCTGGCAAAGCTGCTGGCGAAAGTGGTCGAACGGGAGCAGCCGTCGTTAATCCTGATGGGGAAACAGTCCATCGATGGCGACAATAACCAGACCGGGCAAATGCTTGCCGCGTTGTGCGGTTATCCGCAGGGAACTTTTGCCGCCGAGCTGCGTATTGAGAATGGCCAGGCGCTGGTCACCCGTGAAATAGACGGCGGCCTGCAGACCGTGTCGTTGACGCTGCCGGCAGTGGTCACCACCGACCTGCGCCTTAACCAGCCGCGCTATACCTCCCTGCCCAACATGATGAAAGCGAAAAAGAAACCGCTCAGCATCCTGCCGGTGGAGGAGTTTGGTCTTGAGCTACGCCCGCACACGACCCTGTTAAAAGTCGAAACCCCGCCAGTGCGCGAAGCCGGCGTACGCGTCGATAGCGTGGATGAACTGTTGAACAAGCTGAAAAACGAAGCGAAGGTGATTTGATATGGCTACTTTACTCCTTGTCGAACATGACAATAACCAGCTCAACGCAGTGACCAAAAATGCGGTCAGCGCCGCCCGGGAGCTGGGTGGCGAGGTGACCCTGCTGGTGGCGGGCGAAAACTGCCGCGCGGTGGCGGAACAGGCTGCGCGCATTGCCGGGGTGGCGAAAGTGCTGCTCGCTGACGATAGCGCCTTTAAACATCAGCTGGCCGAAAACGTCGCCGCGCTGATGCTTTCGCTCCGCGGGGATTACAGCCATCTGCTCGCCGTCGCCAGCGCAAACGGGAAAAACATCCTGCCGCGCGTTGCGGCCCTCGCCGACGTCGCGCAAATCTCCGACGTGATTGCAGTGGTCGGCCCCAGGGTCTTCAAACGTCCGGTTTATGCGGGCAGCGCAATCGCCACCGTTGAGAGTCTCGACCCGCAGGTGGTCATGACCCTGCGCGCCTCCAGCTTCCCGGCAGCGCAAGAAAGCGAGTCTGCCGCGCCCATTGAGCAGGTCGCCGGCGTCGCTCACCAGCCGCTATCCCGTTTTATTCATGAAGAGCTGGCGCAATCCGATCGCCCGCAGCTTGCTACCGCCCGCGTGGTGGTTTCCGGCGGTCGCGCGCTGGGCAGCCGCGAAAACTTTGCTCTGATCGAACAGCTTGCCGACAAACTGCACGGCGCCGTCGGCGCATCCCGCGCGGCGGTCGATGCCGGGATGGTCGCCAACGATCTGCAGGTCGGGCAGACCGGAAAAATTGTCGCGCCGGAGCTGTATATCGCAGTGGGTATTTCCGGGGCCATTCAGCACCTGGCCGGGATGAGCAATGCCAAAGTCATCGTGGCGATCAACAGCGACGAAGAAGCGCCAATTTTCAAAATCGCCGACTACAGCCTGGTAGGCGATCTGTTTGAGATTGTGCCGCAGCTGGTCGCGAAACTGTGATGAGCATGGGGCAGGCAACAAAAGATGGAGGTTATGGTGGAACGTGAAACGATGGAATTTGACGTCCTCATTGTCGGTGGAGGACCCGCCGGGCTATCGGCAGCCTGCCGATTGATGCAAATGGCGCAGCAGGAACAACGTCAGCTGAGCGTTTGCGTCATTGAAAAAGGGGCTGAGGTTGGCGCGCATATTCTTTCCGGAGCACTGTTCGAACCCCGGGCGCTCAACGAACTCTTCCCCGACTGGCCGTCGCTCGGCGCACCGCTGAACACGCCGGTGACGCAAGATGAACTCTTGTTGCTGCGCGATGGTGAAAAAGCGTGGAAGATCCCGGCGGCTTTTATCCCTGCCCCAATGCATAACGCGGGTAATTACGTCATTAGCCTGGGGGATTTTTGCCGCTGGCTGGCCCGCCAGGCAGAAGCGATGGGAGTAGATATTTTCCCCGGTTTTGCCGCCGCCAGCATCCTGTATGACGATGCCGGCGCCGTCGCCGGCATCACCACCGGCGATATGGGGATTAATGCCCGGGGGGAAGAAAAACCCGGTTTTACCCCGGGTATGAACCTGCTGGCGAAATATACGCTGTTCGCCGAAGGCTGCCGCGGTCATCTGGGCAAACAGCTGATCGCGAATTATCAACTTGATGCCGGCCGGGATCCGCAGCACTACGCGCTGGGTATTAAAGAGCTGTGGGAGATCCCAGCGGAAAAAAGCCGCCCCGGAGAGGTTATCCACGCTTCCGGCTGGCCGCTGAGCAACGGCGCATCGGGGGGGAGTTTTCTCTACCACGCCGGGAATAATCAGGTGGTCGTCGGGCTGATTGTCGATCTCAACTACCGTAACCCTTATTTAAGCCCGTTCGATGAGTTTCAGCGTATGAAGCATCACCCGGCCTTTAGCGAAACCCTCAGCGGCGGAAAACGTCTCTCCTACGGCGCGCGCGCCATCACCAAAGGGGGCATCAACGCGCTGCCCAAAATGCATTTTCCCGGCGGGCTGCTGATTGGCTGCGACGCGGGCACGCTCAATTTCGCCAAAATTAAAGGAAGCCACACGGCGATGAAAAGCGGGATGCTGGCCGCTGAATCGGTCTATCGGGCGCTGATACAAACCCCCGATGACAAACGGGACCTTGCTGATTTTGCGCAGGCGTTTCATCAATCATGGCTCGGGGAAGAGCTACGCCAGTCACGTAACTTTGGCCCGCTGCTGCACCGCTTTGGTACGCTGACAGGCGGGGCGCTTAACTATATCGATCAGAACTGGTTTAAAGGTAAGCTACCGTTCACGCTGCATGACCGTCAAGCGGATCACTTGCAGCTGCAGACAGCGGAACAAAGCCCCCCCATTAACTATCCCAAACCGGATAACCAGCTGAGTTTTGATAAGCCCTCCTCCGTCTATCTGGCGAACACGTCGCACGATGAAGATCAGCCCTGCCATCTCAGGTTAAAAGATCCTGAGCTGTCGGTACGGGAAACGCTGCCGCGTTTTGCTGAACCGGCCCAGCGTTATTGCCCGGCGGGGGTTTATGAAATCATCACCCTTGCCGGAAAGCCTAAATTGCAGATTAATGCGCAAAACTGCGTGCACTGTAAAACCTGCGATATCAAAGATCCTCTGCAGAATATCGTCTGGACGGTGCCCGAAGGGGGCAGCGGCCCCAACTACCCGAATATGTGATCAGTTCTTTACCCCGGCAGCGCCGGGGTTTTCTTTATCGGGGTTTGCTTTGCCTGCGTTCTGCCCCCTTCCCGCCATATGCCGGTGACAGGCAAAAAAAAAGCACCCCGTCTGGAGTGCCTGTTCTTCCGGGTAACAGAGGATTACGCCAGTAAATTGCGACCGATAATCATGCGCTGAATCTGGTTAGTCCCTTCATAGATCTGAGTTATCTTGGCGTCGCGGTACAGGCGTTCCACCTCCACGCCGCGAATATAGCCGCCGCCGCCAAAAATTTGCACCGCATTGCCGCTGTGCTGCACCGCAACATCGCCGGCAAAGCATTTCGCCATCGAGCAGGCAATCGAAGTATCCGCGGCGTCAGTGTCAATTTTATAGGCCGCGCTGTGCACCAGCAGGCGAGCGGCTTCGGTATCTTTGGCGATATCCGCCAGCATAAACTGCACGCCCTGGAAATCAGCAATCGGTTTGCCGAACTGTTCGCGCTGTTTCGCATACTCAATCGCCGCTTCCAGCCCGGCGCGGGCAATACCGACTGCCAGCGCGCCGATGCCCACCCGACCTTTATTCAGCACGCTCATCATAATGTGAAAGCCGCGGTTTTCCGGCCCCAGCAGCGCGTGTTCCGGCAGTCTGACCTGGTTGAAATGCAGTTCGCCCACCTGCGATGAACGCTGACCCATTTTGTGCTCTTTCGGGCCACGGGAGACGCCATCGCGGGAGCAATCGACAATAAAGATGCTCATGCCGCGGTGACCAGCGTCTTTATCCGTGCGCGCCAGCACAAAGGCCACATCGGCCACCGGCGCATTATGGATCCACAGCTTACTCCCGTTCAGCACCCAGCCATCCGCAGTACGGGTCGCGGTGGTTTTAATTCCTGAGACATCGGAACCGGCCCCGGCTTCGGTGATGCAATAGGCCCCTTTCAGCGAGGCATTCAGCAGGCCCGGCAGCCACTGGGCGCGTTGCGCATCATCCCCGTATTTTGATAACAGCGTTCCCAGCAGCTCGACCAGGCCGCACTGATCGGCAATCGAGGCGTAACCGCGCGACAGTTCTTCCATCACCACGGCATAGGCCACCGCATCCAGTCCGACGCCGCCATACTCTTCCGGAACGGTGATACCGAACAGCCCCAGCTCCCCCATTTGTTGGTAGATCTCCGCGGCAAAGCGCTCTTCTCTGTCCAGCTCTTCCGCCTGAGGCCGAATCACTTCGTCGGCAAACTTACGGGTCATCTCGCGGATCTGTTGATGGGTTTCAGTCAAATACATGGTCATCCTCCTGCCAGCTATTAGTCATGCCGTCTGTTTCTCACGACATTCGAACACATTAATTAAATAACCAGATAGTTACTACATTGGATAAATATGGTTGTCAATCCAGTTAAATAATTGTTGTTAACCAATCGACAAATATTGCAATCACAGGCAGCGGTCAGCTCACCATTCGCTGCCCGGCTTATCACTTTAGTCGTGAGTATCTTGACTTTTCCGCGGGCAAAAAGTACACCTAAAAGTAACTAAATAGATACTTAACTGAGGAGTCAATATGCTTAGCATTCACCTGCCAACCCCACAAGGGATCATGACGAATTATCCGCTCGTGACCACAGAAGAACGTCCGACGGTTATCATCCCCGCGTTTAACCGTATCGCCTATGCCGCCGCCCACGTGGTGATCGACCCGCAGCATCAGGGAGCGGACTGGCTGAACAATCCGCGCATAGACTGGGACGCGACGCTGGCCTATCGCCACCATCTCTGGCGACTTGGGTTTAATATTGCCGAAGCAATGGATACCGCCCAGCGCGGCATGGGAGTCAGCTGGGAGATCGCCAAAGAGCTGATTATCCGTTCGCTGCAAGAGGCGCAAACCGTACCCGGTGCCGATCTTGCTGCCGGCGTGGGGACCGATCAGCTGGAGGCGGCCCACGCCACCACGCTGGAACAGGTTATCGCGGCCTATGAAGAGCAGATGGAACTGGTCGAACAACATAACGGCAAAATCATTTTGATGGCCAGCCGGGCCTTAGCCAAAGTGGCAAAAACGCCGCAGGATTATCTTGCCGTCTATAACCGTCTGCTGGAACAAAGCCAGGATAAAATTATCCTCCACTGGCTGGGAGAGATGTTTGACCCGGCGTTAGCCGGCTACTGGGGGTCGACGGATTTTGCCGCCGCCGCGGATACCGTGCTGGAGATCATCGCCAACAACGTTGATAAAGTGGAAGGCATTAAGATTTCGCTGCTGAGTAAAGAAAAAGAGGTCGCCTTCCGTAAGCGCCTGCCTTCACAGGTGAAAATGTACACCGGCGACGATTTCAACTATCCCGAACTGATTGCCGGAGAGGATGGCCATTACTCGCATGCGCTGTTAGGTATTTTCGACGCTATCGCCCCGGTAGCCGCCGCCGCACTCAACGAACTGGCGCTGGGCAATAGCGGGGAATACTATCGGCTGATGAACCCCACTGTCGCCCTGTCGCGGGAAATCTTTAAAGCGCCGACGCAGTATTACAAAGCGGGCATTGTATTTCTGGCCTGGCTCAACGGTCACCAGAGTCATTTCTCGATGGCCGGCGGCATGCAGGCGGCACGCGAGATTAGCCACTATGCCGAAATTTTCCGCCTGGCGGACCAGGCAGGTCTGTTGCAAGATCCGCAGCTGGCTACCCGGCGAATGAAAAATCTGCTGACGGTTTATGGCCTCTGAGTATTATGCGACGAGGCGTTTATTTCCCAGAGTCACCGCTCTGGGAACCCCCTCCCCTAGCCAAATTCGCGGTGCCGCTGCTTGCAGATAGCAAGCACCTCATCCGGGTCCCGCTGCCACCAGTTGTTACGGGAGAATATCTCCACTTCGTGCAGACCGCTGTAGCCCAGCGCCTCGATAGCCTGGCGATGGCTACGAATGTCGATAACTCCGTCCCCCATCATGCCGCGATCCAGCAGCATATCCGTAGTGGGCACTAACCAGTCGCAAATATGGAAAGCCAACAGCCGATCGACGCCTGCCCGTTCAATCTGCTGCTGAAACTGCGGATCCCACCAGGTGTGATAGAGATCCACGGCGATACCCAGCCCCTCGTCGCCTAGTTCGTCGCAAAGATCGTTGGCCTGGGCCAGCGTATTTACGCAGGCGCGCTCGGCGGCGTACATCGGATGCAGGGGCTCAATCGCCAGCGGCATGCCGAGCGGGCGCGCGTAGTCCAGCAGTTCACTCAGCCCATCACGCACCTGCTGCCTGGCGGCGAGTAAATCTTTCGATCCCGCAGGCAGCCCTCCGACCACCAGCACCAGGCAAGGTGCGCCAAGCTCCAGAGCTTCATCCACTGCCCGCCGGTTATCCAGAGCCTTCTCCCGACGCTCCTCCGGGGTGCTGCCGGGAAACATACCGCCGCGACAATAGCCGCTCAGCAGCAGGTCATGGTGGCGGATAAGACGTGCGGACTCTTTCAGCCCCAGCGCCTGGACCTGATCGCGCCAGGGCGCAATGCCGCGAATCTCATGCCGGGCACAGCCTTCAATGATCTGATCAAGTGTCCATTTCTCCCGCACCGTGGCGGTATTGAGGGATAGTTTACGGCTGTCGGGTTGACTCATCTGTGTGACCTCAGTGTTTTGTGCCTGAAAAACGTTAAACCAGATAAGTTGAGCATCATTTTTCTCAACAAAGCATTATAGAAATTAATATGTTGGGTAAATACGACAGCAATCACATAACCAACTAGTTAGTTATATTTACAAATAAAAACGCGCATAAAGCGAGGGAACGGCAGGCGACGGATCCGTGCCGGGACAATAAGCTTGTCGTACGAAAATCGATCCGAAGGAGCGTCAGATGCTGCTTTTCAGGTGACAGCGGAAAGAGCGGAAGTGACAATACCGCCAGCTAAGATGGGCTGGCCGGTGAAGAAAGCAGACACCCGGGGTGTCTGCCCGATATTTCGCTTGTAAACTACCAGCCGCAGACGTTGGTCTCTTCATCCGATTCATAACCGCGCACGATATTAATCAGATCTTTGACGGCATCGGCAGCCACCCCCGGCGCCTGCAGCTCATTCAGGGAGGCAAACTCTTTATCCACCGATACACCATTATTATTATTGGTCACCGACAGCGTGAACCCCTTCCCCTGGCTATTGTCAGACGACAGCGGGGCAACAAGTTCTGCCAGCGCCTGCTCGGCCATGGCGGGAATATATAGCGCCATCGGCTTCAAATAGACTTTCTCTTGTCTGTCATTATTGTTGCCATTAGCAACAGCCAGTGAATAACCTCTATTTTCGTTGTTCATACGTGCAGCCTTATCCCTCTATCAGAATTTGAGGATCGACATAAAAATCTACGTTGAAGACGGTGTCTTCAGTCAATGCTTCAATTCGGTGCCATTTCTCCGGCGGAAATACGCCAAACTGTCCGGCTTCAATGGTCAGCGTTTCCACCGGCTGCGGGCTGGTCTCATCGGCATAGCCGTAATAGCGGATAGCCCCCTGCATCACAGCCAGACGGGGATAGACTCCCTGCCGGGTTCCGGCATCAAGATGCCGCTGCCAGATAGAGGCGGGCGCCGTCTCTGTCGTCCACAGGGGCGTAGTTCGCGTATGAACATAGTGGGTGGGAATAATAATTCGCTGCATGATTCGGCCTCGCTTTCCGCACCCTTGCGTGCGGTGGGAACGGTGAAATATGTTGCATATGATATACCCCTTTTAATCACTAAGGGTATTATTTTTAAAGATGAGAATTTTCTACCCCCGTTAATACTCAATAAGGGTTAGTTTTTCTGAAATATAAGAATGGACGGACCTGTGAATCAGATCCGCGATAAGACAGGAGAGAAGATGATTTATTTTACCGGCGTGTTCAGGGGGCCGGGTTTACCAATTAGATAACCCTGAACCAGATCGCAACCTAATTGTTGCAGCGAATGGAGTTGTTCTTCTGTTTCGACGCCTTCGGCGACAATACGCATATGTAAACTTTTTCCCATGCTGATGATCAGACGCACAATATCAAGATCGTCTTTTTGCAGCGGAATATTAATCACAAACGAGCGATCGATTTTTATCTTATCGAACGGGAAATAGCTCAACCGCGACAATGACGAGTAGCCGGTACCAAAATCATCAATCGAAATCTGGATCCCCAGCTCACGCAGCTGGCTGAGAATCTCTAAAGAGCGGGTGTTTTCATTGAACACATCCGACTCGGTAATCTCCAGATCCAGACGATGCGGATCGAGGCCCGTTTTTTTCAATACGCTGACAATCACATCGGTCAACGAGCTGTTAATCAACTGAATAGGCGACACGTTTACCGAGACCTTAAGCGGCGATGACCAACGCGCCGCCTCTTCGCAGGCGGTGCTGAGCACCCACTCGCCGAGGGCGTTTATCATGCCCGTTTTCTCGGCAATCGGAATAAAGGTGCTCGGCGGAACCACGCCGCGTACCGGATGGAACCAGCGCACCAGCGCTTCGTAACCGTAAATTTCACCGCTGACCGTGTCGGCTATCGGTTGGTAATACACCCGGAATTCACCATTACCGAGCGCCTGCAGCAGATCATCCTCGAACGATTTATTCTCCTGCAGACGTTGCAGCATGCCGGCGCGGAAGACCTTGACGGTACCTGCGCCCTCTTTTTTCGCCTCATACAGCGCCAGATCGGCACATTTATATAAATAATCGGTGCGCGTTTCACGATCGGAAAGCACGATGCCGATGCAGGCATCGATGTTGATCATCGAGTCATAGATTTGATAGGGCTGGATGATTTTTTCCCGGATCACCATCGCCCGTTCCAGCGCCATCTCTTCGCTCAGGTCACAGGAGATCAGGGCGAATTCATCGCCTCCCAGACGATAGAGAGTTTCCGCAGTTTTACGGAAAAACGACAGGCGGCTGGCCAGTTCCTGCAGCAGTTTATCGCCGGAATCGTGGCCCAGCGTATCGTTTACATCTTTAAAATTATCGAGGTCGAAAAGCATCACCACGGCACAGCCATCGTAAGGCCTGACCTGATTGACAATTTCCTGCAACTTTTGCCAGAAGGAGAGCCGATTCGGCATACCGGTCAGCGAGTCATGGTAAGCATCGTACTGCAGACGGCGGTTTTGCACCTGCAGCTTCTCTTTCGACAGCTGCAGATCGTCGGCCAGCAGCTTCATTCGCACATGGGCACGCCGCAGATTGTTATTCTGCCGCAGCATCAACAGGCCCAACGTGATACAGGTTGTAATCAACAGGATGGAGATAATTGAATAGATGTAATACAGATTCTGAATTTTATCGTGAGTATGATTAACAACGTCAATCCCCTGCACCAGCGAGGTGGAGGCGAGCGAGGTCATCGGGCCGTCAATCTCTCTCATTTTGCCTAACACCGTCTTAATCTGAGCAGGTGTCATTTTATCCAGCCCGCTATCGAGCTGCTGCAAAATAGCGAACAACGTATCGACGGTAGCCTGGCGCCCGGCATCTTTATGAATAAAATTCCTCAGTTCGCCCTGCTGCAACAGTTCAATCTGGCTCAACATAATATCCAGGCGCAGACGTACCTGATCGCGGTCAGCGCTCTCCACGCCAAGTGCGAATGCGCCTAAACTCGACTCCAGCCGCATATACTCGGATACTATCTGGGCGACTGACCAGGAGTCCGTATAGCGGGTTAATTTCTGTAACTCACTTTGCCGCTCATGCACCAGATAGGTAATGTATCCGGTGATGATGAACAGCGACAAAATAATCCCGGTAAGTATTCGATTCAAGATCAAACCCTTACTCAATGATAATTTTTGAAACTTGCCACGCTGAACGGGAATAATAAACCTGGTTTTGCAGTTCAGGGCTGCTATCGTACGGATAAACAATAAATAAAGGGCCTTTATCACGGATGTGCATATATTCGCCATTTAATTTTAGCGCGAGGATAACAGGGAACTGGCGAAAATCATCGAGCGGGACCATCGTCGTATAGTCGTTCAAGGCAATAACCTTGGCCGTCTTGCCCCTGGCACCGACTAAATCCATGAGTTTGCTAAGGGAAACGCCCTCAAAGCGCACTTTTCCTGAGTACCAGGGCGTGGTGGTGACAATGGTCTCCATCCCCAGTTTTTCTAATGCCGCCAGGTCAAAAACCGCGGTATCGCCTGCATTTGTATTTCCAATCAAGCCGGAAATGGTTAAAACGGGCTTCCCCGTAGGGGCAGGCAGTTTTTCTGCAAAAGCATTAGGCAAAACCATAACACAAAATAAAACTGCGAAAAGTAGACGCATTTAGCTCACCATTCCGGAATTGGAGATAAGTTAATTGTAAACCATTAAGGTCAATTCTTAAAAGACGTCAGCAGCGGGTTGTGAGGTTCTCGATTAAAAATATTTTCTCTTTCCAGAACACTCTGAACCTGTGTTTACGCCTGACGATAAAAAGCACATTTTTTGCCATTAAGGCAGCACTTTCGGTAAAAATCTTTTCTCTCATCCTGGAGCGCGGTAGTCTTTGTACAGACGCCGCTAAGACTGCGTCTCATTCCAATAATGATAAACACGGCAACAGACAGGACAGGTATGGACTCAACGCTTATTTCCTCCCGCCCCGGCAAGGAGACATGTTCACTCAATCGCGCCAGAAGAGCGGCCTGGGGCAGCTTTGCCGGCGCGGTGGTTGACTGGTACGATTTTTTACTCTACGGCATTACCGCCGCGCTGGTTTTTAACCGCGAATTTTTCCCGCAGATTAGCCCGGCAATGGGTACGCTGGCCGCCTTTGCAACTTTCGGCGTCGGCTTCCTGTTTCGTCCCCTCGGCGGCATTATCTTCGGTCATTTCGGCGATCGCCTCGGCCGCAAACGGATGCTGATGATGACCGTCTGGATGATGGGGATTGCGACCGCCTGCATTGGTCTGCTCCCTTCTTTCAATCAAATCGGCTGGTGGGCCCCCGTGCTGCTTGTCACCCTACGCGCTATTCAGGGCTTCGCCGTCGGCGGAGAATGGGGCGGCGCGGCGCTGCTGGCAGTAGAAAGTGCGCCCAAAAATAAAAAAGCCTTCTACAGCAGCGGAGTTCAGGTGGGTTACGGCGTGGGTCTGCTGCTTTCCACCGGCCTGGTCTCGCTGATCAGCGCCAACACCACCAACGAGCAGTTTCTCAGCTGGGGCTGGCGCCTGCCGTTCTTGTTCAGCGTGGTGCTGGTGTTAGTTGCGCTGTGGATCCGCAACGGCATGGCCGAATCCGCCGAATTTGAAAATCAGCAGCAGGAAGCGCAGCTGAAGACGGCCAAAAAGCGCCTGCCGGTCGTCGAAGCCCTGTTTCGTCATCCCGGGGCGTTTTTACTGATTATCGCCCTGCGTTTGTGCGAACTGCTGACCATGTATATTGTCACCGCCTTCGCCCTGAATTACTCAACGCAGAACCTCGGCCTACCGCGTGAACTGTTCCTTAATATCGGCCTGCTGGTCGGTGGGATTAGCTGTCTGACAATCCCCTGCTTCGCCTGGCTTGCGGATCGCTTTGGCCGCCGGCGGATCTACATTACCGGTGCGCTAATCGGCACGCTCAGCGCGTTCCCGTTCTTTATGGCGCTGGAGAGTCAGTCGTACTTCTGGATCCTCTTTTTCGCCCTGATGTTGGCCAATATCGCCCATGATATGGTGGTTTGCGTTCAGCAACCGATGTTCACCGAGATGTTTGGCGCCAGCTATCGTTACAGCGGGGCCGGCGTCGGCTATCAGGTCGCCAGCGTCATTGGCGGCGGCTTTACGCCATTTATTGCCGCAGCATTGGTCACCTTCTCCGGTGGCTCCTGGCACAGCGTGGCGATTTACCTGACCGGCGGCTGTCTGCTCTCTGCCGTCACCGCCATGTTGATGAAAAAGACCCCTCACCCCTGATTGCGCGGTACGCGGCGGGGAACCGCCGCGTACATGGAGACCTTATGATTCAGGACAACCGCCCGGCCTGCTGGCCCGCACAGTTTCATCCCCAGCCGCTACCGCTGCTCTACTGCCCTGACCCGACGCTGGCTGAGCAGCCGCTGTTTGAACAGGCCCGCCGCGGCGATGCGGTGGCGCAGATCTGGCAGGCGCCGCAAGGACTGGTGGTGCCTGGCAGCTATCGCAAATTCAGTGAGCTCAGCGCCGTCAGCGCGCTTTTTTCCCGCCGCGGCTGGCCGGTGTGGCTTCGCCGCTCCGGCGGTGGACTGGTCCCGCAGGGCCCCGGGATTATCAATCTCAGCCTCGCCTGGCCTATCGCGCAACCGCTGGGCGAAGCGGCAGAACCTATCTATCAGCAGCTCTGCGGGCTACTTCAGCGCACGCTGGCAACGTTTGGCGTCGGGAGTCACTATCAGGCGGTGACAGGATCATTTTGCGACGGGCGCTACAACCTGGCCTGCGGCGAGGGTGACCATGCCCGCAAAATTGTCGGTACTGCCCAGTACTGGCGACCGCTGGCCGATGATCGAGGACATGTTGTCCTGGCGCATGCGGTGATTTTAGTGGATACCGATCTGATCGGCGCGCATCAGGCCGCGAACGATTTTGAAGCCCGCCTCAACAGTGGCCGGGTCTATCGTGCTGATAAAACCGTGACGCTGGCGCAGCTGCTGCCCGGCGAAACAGAGTTACTTCCCCGCTTTCACCAGGCGTTGGCGGAACAGCTGGCGCTGTTCAGCTGAAGGTGTGCTTCAAATAGTGGCTGAATGTCTCTACCGCGCGTGATACGCGCGGTGCATAGGGGCGGATAACGTACAGATTTGGCGCGAAAACCTCGACCGGCCGCCAGCCAGGAAGCAACTCCTGCACTAGCCCACGGCCGATGGCCTCCCGGGCGCTGAAATCAGGCAGCAGCGCAATACCCAGCCCCGCCAGCACCGCATCACGAAGCGATTCGCTATTGTTGGTCGCGAAGGGGCCATGAACCTTGACACTCACCCGTTCGGCCGGTTGCTCGCTGGACTCGAACGTCCACTGCGGGCTTTGCGCCCCGCGCGGATAGGTCAGACACTGATGATGGCGCAACGTCTCCGGGGAATCCGGACGGCCAAAACGGCGGATATACTCTGCCGAGGCGACGATCAGCGTCGCCGTACTGCACAGCGGCCAGGCCACGTGGGTCTCCGGCAACGCTTCGCGGCGGCAGTGACGTATCGCCAGGTCAAATCCCTCGCTGGCCAGGGATACCAGCCGGTCGGTCACCTCCAGCTGCAGCTGCAGCTGCGGGTGCTGGTGCAAAAATGGCGTAATCGCCGGTACCAGCTGTTGACGGGAAAAGGCGACCGGCGCCGTGACCCGTAGCGTTCCCCGCAGCGGCCCGCCTTCATCACAGGTACCGGCAAAAATATCGCGCAGCTGTCCGAAAGGTTCGTTCAGCTCCGCCACCAGCCGCAGGCCATCCTCGCTGAGCGTCACATTCCGCGTCGTGCGATGCACCAGCTTTTTGCCGGTGATCCGTTCCAGCTCGCTAATTTTCTGACTGATCGCCGATTTGCTGACCGCCAGTTTTTCCGCGGCGCGGGTATAGCTTTTTTGCTCTTCCAGCACCGTCAGCCAGTACAGATGGGTCCAGTAACTCTCCGGGCGAATCTCATTCATCTCGATTGTTCACCTGTATAAACAATGAATTCCACTATAGCGGTTTTTGCCCGGCAGAACATGGATTAGCATCGCGGAAGTCAGCTTACCAACCGCGGAAGTAAGGAGTACCTGCCATGCCGTTACTGATATTTGATGTGATTGAAGGCCGTAGCGAACGCGAACTTAATACTCTGCTGGATGCCGCACATCGCGCGGTTATTCATGCGTTTAAAGTGCCGGAGCGCGATCGCTACCAGATTGTTCACGAAAACAAGGCCCACCATATGGTGATTGAGGATACCGGACTGGGATTCACGCGCAGCAACAAGCTGCTGGTCGTGCGGGTGTACACCAGCCCGCGCAGCGAAGAACAAAAGCAGCTCTTCTATGCCACCCTGCTCGCTGAGCTGCAGGAACATTGCGGACTCAGCGCTGATGACCTGATGATTTCCGTGATCGGTAACCAGAAAGGCGACTGGAGTTTTGGCCGCGGCGTCGCCCAATATATGACCGGAGAGCTTTAACCTTCCCGGGCCCCGTGCCGTTATGCTTTCGGCGCGGCGGCCATCCGCATACGTGCCTTTTGCTCGATGTTTTCCAGCAGTTCCTGCACGTCATCCTCATCAATATCCAGGAACTGACCGTCGAGTAATGCGGCATGAATATCTTCACGAGTCACCGGGATCCCCAGCGGCACAACCTTGGGTTTGACCTCTTCAGCCGCCAGAGGGTGGGGATAGCGGCGCCCGACCAGGTTGTTGAAGATGATTGCCAGTAGCGCCAGCATCGCCGAATTTAGCAGTACCGGCGTCAGCACAAAGTGGTATCCCGCGCTGTGTACGCCCGCTCCGCCGAGGATAGCCGTCAGCGCAACGGCACCGCCGGGCGGATGCAGACAGCGGAGGAAGTACATGGCGGCGATAGCCAGTCCGGCTGCCAGACCACAGGCCAGGGCAAGCTGAGGCACCCACATCCCGACGGTAACACCGATCAACGCCGAAACCACATTCCCCCCGACGATTGACCACGGCTGCGCCAGCGGACTGCTCGGCACGCCGAACAGCAGCACTGCAGAGGCCCCCATCGGCGCAATAAACCACAGATTCATCTCACCCAGCAGCCAGTGGCTGAACATACTGGTGACGGCCAGCCCCGTACCGGCACCTATCGAGCCGAGGAGGATATGTTTTCGGGCAACGGGCAGAGCATGCGGCTTTAATCGGCCAAGAAAAATGCGGACCCGCGAAAACAGTGCGGTCGGTAAAACGCTTAACATCGAACGGCTCACTCACGTCATATAAATTACTTATATTTTATTTTCATTTTTTAACCATATTTTAACAACCATATCTTTCGAAGGGCTACTTCCCTCCCCCCCCCTGAATTTAGCGATGCGCCGCCGTTATGTGATCCCGGGACACTACGTTAGAATCATTTCCCCACCGGGATTTAACCCACTCTACGGATTGAAGGTCACAATACAGTGAATAATAAGACAAATTTAGTGAAAGACGTGGCATGGGCCAGCCAGAATATGCCGCGCACGCTGCGTCAGGTCGCCGCCCTTCCCGATCTGAGCCATGTCCGCCTGGCCTGCTGCATGCATCTGGATATGAAAATGATTCCGCTGGTGCAGGGGATACTGGAGAAAGGAGCGAAAGTCTTTCTGACCACCTGTAACCCCACCACCGTTCAGGACGACGTTGTCGCCTGGCTGGTAGAGCGCGGTGCACAAGCCTGCGCCTGGCGCGATATGAGCGATGCCGACTGGCAGCAGTCCTGGGAAAAAGCGATCGCCTGGGGCCCGACCCATCTGTGTGAAATGGGCGCCGATATCACCACCCTGCTGCACCAGCGCGGGGAATTTGGCAACATCGTCGCCGGTCTGGAAGCAACCGGCTCCGGCGTCAGCCGCCTGGGCGATATTCGTCCCGGCTACCCTATCTTTAACTGGGACGATCTCCCTGTTAAAGAGGGACTGCATAACCGCCATATGGTGGGTCTCACGGCCTGGCACACCTTCTTCCAGACGACTCACCTGACGCTGCATGAGAAGAAAGTGCTGGTCATTGGCTACGGTCTGGTGGGACAAGGCGTTGCCGCCGCAGCAAAAGCCTTTGGCGGACAGGTGATGGTGGCAGAGATCGATCCCGCCCGTCGCCTGCAGGCGGCCTATGATGGCTGGCATGTTGTTGATTTACAGGATGCCATCGCCTCGGCAGATGTGGTCGCTACGGCAACCGGTGCGAAAAAAGTGGTCAATAGTACGGCGCTGGATAACGCCAAAGATGGCGTCTTTATTCTCAATGTCGGCCACGTTGCGGAAGAGATCGACTGCGGCTACCTGCGTCAGTTCAGCCACGATGAGGTGATGCCGTATATTAATGCGTACCGGGTGAGCGATAAAACCGTCTACCTGATGGCCAACGGCTCAATGCTGAACCTGACTGCGGGATTTGGTGACAGCCTGAACGCCTTTGACGTAACCCTCGCCGTCATGGCCAGCGGGATTCATCACATCGTCACGGACGGCATGAACGCGGAAGCGAATGTCTATCTGCTGCCGCAGAGCGTATGGCAAAAAGCGCTGTAAATCCGCAAAAATTCAGGGCGACGGCCGTCGCCCTGAATCTGGCTTAGCGGCTTTCCGGCAGCACGATATTACTCTCCGCCAGGGTGCCCATTTCGTTAAATACGGTGCACGCCGCCTGCACAAGATGCATCGCCAGCGCGGCACCGCTCCCCTCTCCCAGCCGCATATCCATATCCAGATAGGGCTTCAGCTGCAGATGTTCCAGCGCAATACGCGCCCCTTTTTCCGCCGACAGATGTGAAGGGATCAGATACGAATGCACGCCTGGAGCCAGACGGCAGGCTGCCAGTGCGGAGGCATAGGAGAGGAAACCGTCCAGCACAACCGGCAGTCCGCAGGAGGCGGCGCCCAGCATCACGCCGGTCATCCCCACCAAATCAAATCCGCCGACTTTCGCCAGCACGTCAAGACCATCGTCGGCCTGCGGCTGATTCACAGCAATCGCCCGACGGACGACATCGGCTTTGTGACCCAGCTGCGAGACCGGCAGGTTAGCGCCGATGCCCACCACATCCTGCGCGTCGTTCCCGGTAAGAACGCTGACGACCGCCGCCGCCGGCGTGGTGTTCGCCATCCCCAGTTCGCCAACGCCGAACACGCGTACGCCCTGCGACGCCAGTTCTCGCGTATAGCGAATGCTGGCCAGTAGCAGCGCCGTCGCCTGTTCCCGGCTCATTGCCGCCGTGCGGGCAATATTACCGCTGCCGCGCGCCACTCTCATATCCACCAGACCAGGGATCGGATCCGCGTCGATACCGGCATCGACTACATGCACCTGCGCGCCCGCCTGGGCCGCCAGCACGCAGACGCCGGTATTCTTGCGGGTCATGTTTATCGCCTGAATCGCCGTAACGGCCTGCGGCGAGATCGCCACCCCTTCGTGCCAGACGCCGTGATCGGCGCACATCACCACAATGGCTTTTTCCGCCAGCTGCAGCTGTCCCTGCAGCCCTGGCATTCCGGCCAGCTGTACTGCCAGCGCCTCCAGTCGTCCCAGACTGCCCGGGGGTTTCAATAACCCATCCAGATGTTGTTGCGCCTGAGCCATCGCCGCGCGGTCCGGCAGCGGAATGTCGGCGATGAAGGCCGAAAGATTGTCCATCATGTTCCTCGTAGCACTTGCAGGTGATTTGCCATAGCCCGTCGTGAACGCCGTCGCGCATGAAAGCTGGCGTGACGCAGCGGTTCGCCACCGGGAGAAGGAGATAAATCAGAGAGGGGATAATTCCCGACGGCGAGAGCCGCCGCCGGGCAGGTACGATGCGATTACTCTTCGACCTTCGCTTCGCCCATGACTTTCAGCTTTTTGGAAATGTCACGACGTTCTTTCGACAGTTCGGCATTTTTGATGATGTAGTCATCAACACGATCTTCGTAATCGCTTTTCATGCTGGCGATGATGCCCTGAATAGCTTCAACGCTCATGCCCGGTTTGATGTAGTCACTGAGGTTGTCCAGCAGCAGTACGCGCTTCTGGTTATCACGGATCTTTTTCTCAACGTCCTGAATTTCACGCTGCAATTTGTTCTTACGACGATACAGACGAACAAACTCCAGTACGTCCTGGAAAGAAGGCTTAGTTGTTTCCATTTTTACACCCCTAATATTTGAGATTCGGATTCGCTAAAGCGACTGCTATATAGGGCTAACATAACTGTTAGCAGCCGCGGATGACAATGTTTTTTCCTTTACGTTTATCATAACCCTAAATGCTGCTGAATCGAAGCAACCTGTGGGCAAATTGCGCGCATCTGGTTTTTATTTACGCAAAGCCCGGCAGATTAAATTCGACAGCAGTTCAAGCTGGCGCGCCAGTTCTATCGTCAGCCAGACGTAGCCGTGGATCGGGGTTTCCGCCAGGCTATCTCCCTGATGCTCTTTCATTAGTTCGCGCAGTTCGGCGACGATATCATTGAGTTTTTCCGTGTTGGCGCGAATCGGCTGCGGATTACCTTCATACAGCGCATGCGCAATCGTCAGCAGCGTTTGCTGGGTCATCTGCTGGGTCTCGCGCAGCGTGTGGGCGTTCAGCATCACAAAATGGCCGGGACGCGAGCTCCAGTATGCATTGATCTGCAGTTCCAGCATGCAGACCAGGTTACGACTCACGGTTTGAATAGCTTCAAAGATGGCTTTCTGGATATGGGTTTCTTTACTCGCCGGGGTAATCAGCCCGCGCATCTTCACCACATCGTTAAGCACTTTTTGCAGATGTTTTTCCAGCCGCGGTCTTTCCACCAGATTGGGGGAGAACCCGGCCTGATAAAGACGGTTGAAGGCGGTGACGTAATTTGCCATCTGGATTCGCCAGTGCAGGAACGCCCGCTGCGGCCAGATGCCGGTGAACAGCATGGCCAGCAGGGAACCAAAGATAACATCGCCGCTTCGCCATAGCGCGGTGTGCATATCCCCTGGCGGCGCGCCCACCACCACCGCCAGCGTAATGCCGATGAGCAGCGCCTGATACGGTTTTTTCCCTAACGCCAGCCAGCCGCAGAGGAACATCGCCACCGCGCACCACAGCACCATGACGGGTAAGGAGATAAGCTCAAGCTTTAACGCCACCAGCCCGAGCGCCGAGCCCAGGATAGTGCCGCCGATACGCTCAAAGGCGCGCGGCACCACGTTGCCCCAGAACGAAATCGGCCCCATCACCACCACCAGAGTGATCAGAGGCCACGTTCCTTCCGGTACATTCAGCAAACGAACCAGCAAAAAGGTAAGGACAAAGGCCAGAGCAATTCGAATACCATGCACCACGCGATAGTGGCGATACAGACGGATTTCGAAAGGCTTAAGTGATTTATCAGCGCGCACAGACCTCTCCAGCAAGCAAACGGCGGCAGGAAGCAAAGGCCAATTGTAACTGCTTTTTCAATGTAAGCAGTACGCTAATGTAAAAAACCTTGTCCACTGCAGGGGTAAGCGCTTATTTCGCCACCCGTTCCACCGCGACATACATTTCGATGTCCCAGTAACCGTCCTGATTGCCGTCGTTGAGATAGACCTCAAAACAGGGTTTTTCCGCCAGCCGATACGCCTTGCTCTGCACCAGGCTATTGAAGAACGCCAGCCACGGCGTCGAGAAGTCGTGATTTTCCACCCGCGCGCTGGCGACTGCATACTCTCCCCCGGCAATCTCAGTGAGAATAACCCCTTCGCTATTGGGCGGAATGACGAAATCGTCTGCTACGGTGACCACCGTATCGCAGCGCAGCTTCTCCGGTGGAACCTGATCGGGATTGTCATAGTAAACGGCCACCCACTCCTGTGCCGGAATCTGACGGCCGCTGACCCACGCCATAAGCTGCTCAAAACCCTGTTTAACGGTCTGCTCCCAGGGCCCCACCATATGAAAACCGGCAATGGTTCGTTTGCCGACGGACTTCACGCTGTAGTTCATATTGCCTCCACCAGTGATAACAACTGTATAAATGTACATATACTGTAGCCAGGTGATGCACATCAGTATGTGCGCTGATTCACAGAGTGGCCAATGAAGGGGGGCGAAAAATGAGCAAAAAAAACGCCCCGTGCGGGGCGTTGCGGTTACAGCGCGTGATGCAGATAATCGCTCATCCGCGAGAACACCCCGCCCTTGCCGACGCTTTCCAGCGTCACCAGCGGCCAGTGAGCGACCACTTTGTCGCCGTCATAGAGTGAGATTTCCCCGACCCGTTGATTTGCGGCAATTGGCGCCTCAAGATCTTTTTTATCCAGCACATATTTGGCTTTAATACGCGGCACTTCCGACTTCGGCAGCGCCAGCCAGAAATCCTGATCGGTACCCAGCTGGATTTGTTCTTTATCACCGTACCAGATACGTTCGCTGCCGACCTTTTTGCCCTTTTGCAGCACCTGAACGGTGTCGAAATTTTGCTGGCCCCAGTGCAGCAGTTTTGCCGCCTGCTGTTCGCGCCCTTTCGGGCTATCGGCACCCATCACTACGGCAATCAGGCGCCGCTGGCCGTCCACCGCGGAGGCAATCAGGTTAAAGCCGGCGCCGGAGGTATGCCCGGTCTTTAATCCATCAACATTCATGGTCTTATCCCACAGCAGCCCGTTCCGGTTCTGCTGGGTGATCCCGTTCCACGTCAGGCTTTTTTGGCTGTACATGTGATAAACGTCGGGCTCGCCGTGAATGATCGCCCGCGACAGCACCGCAAGATCGTACGCCGAGCTGTGTTGACCCGGCGCATCCAGGCCATGCACGGTTTCAAAGTGGGTATCCTGCAGATGCAGTTTTTTTACGTACTCATTCATCATGGCCACGAACTGCGGCTGGCCGCCTGCGACATAATCAGCCAGCGCCACGCAGGCATCATTGCCGGAGTCGACGATGAGGCCGCGGCTTAAATCCCGGACGCTGACCCGATCGCCGGCCTTAAGGAACATCAACGACGAGCCGTCAAAGACAGGGTTGCCTTTCGCCCAGGCGTCGCGGCCGACGGTCACAATATCGTCAAAGGAGATACGATGACTGTCGATGGCGCGATCGACGACGTATCCGGTCATGAGTTTGGTCAGGCTGGCAGGGTTGCGCTGCTGGTGTTCATTACCCGCAGTCAGGATCTGTCCGGTCGTGTAATCCATCAGTACCCAGGAGCCCGCCTGAATGGACGGTGGCGGCACGGTGACGGGGAAATCATTGGCAGCAAATGCGCAAGAAACGCTCGAAGCGAGCAAAGTTACAGCAATAAAAAAACGGCCTTTCAACGGCATATCCTCTAAATTGACAGATTCGCCGTCCTTTTTACGGAAGTTCTCCTTTCAAATCAGGGTTTAATTGCAAGAAAATATGACACGGCAAAAGCGCCGCGCAGCCAACGCCCTTCTGATGCCCAGGTAAATCGTTTACCATAACGGGTGCCAGCCACCATGGAAAATGAACAGATTATGCAAGATAGCGCCAACCAGCCCGGATTTTTATTCCACGATTACGAAACCTTCGGTACCCACCCTGCGCTCGATCGGCCGGCCCAGTTCGCCGCCATTCGCACCGATGCCGAACTGAATATCATCGGTGAGCCGGAGGTTTTCTACTGCAAACTGGCCGACGACTATCTGCCGCAGCCGCAGGCGGTGATGATAACCGGGATCACCCCGCAGGAAGCGAACGCCAAAGGCGATAATGAAGCCGCCTTTGCCCGCCGGATTCACGATCTGTTCACGGTGCCGAAAACCTGCATCGTCGGCTATAACAACGTGCGCTTCGATGATGAGGTCAGCCGGAATATTTTCTATCGTAACTTTTACGATCCCTACGCCTGGAGCTGGCAGCACGACAACTCTCGCTGGGATCTGCTGGATGTGATGCGCGCCTGTTACGCCCTGCGCCCGGAAGGGATCAACTGGCCGGAGAACGACGACGGACTGCCAAGCTTTCGCCTTGAGCATCTGACTGTCGCTAATGATATTGAACACAGCAACGCCCACGACGCGATGGCCGACGTTTACGCCACCATCGCCATGGCAAAACTGGTCAAAGCCCGGCAACCGCGTCTGTTTGACTATCTCTATAGTCATCGCAACAAGCGCAAGCTGGCGACACTGATCGACGTTCCGCAAATGAAGCCGCTGGTCCATGTTTCCGGCATGTTCGGCGCGGCGCGCGGCAACACCAGCCTGGTGGCACCGCTGGCCTGGCATCCGGATAACCGCAATGCGGTGATCATGGTCGATCTGGCCGGCGATATGACGCCGCTGCTGGAACTGGATGCCGATACCCTACGCGAGCGTCTGTACACGCCAAAAGCCGATCTGGGCGAACTGGCGGCGGTACCGATTAAGCTGGTTCATCTCAACAAATGCCCGGTGCTGGCGCAGGATAATACGCTACGCCCGCAGGATGCCGACCGCCTGGGGATTAACCGCCAGCGCTGTCTGGATAACCTGCAGCTGTTGCGCAGTCATCCGCAGGTGCGGGAAAAAGCGGTGGCTATTTTCGCTGAAGCGGAGCCGTTTGTTCCCTCCGACAACGTCGATACTCAGCTCTATAACGGCTTTTTCAGCGATGCCGACCGCGCGGCGATGAAAATTGTGCTGGAAACCGAGCCGCGCAACCTGCCGGCGCTGGATATTACTTTTGCCGACAAACGGATCGAGAGTCTGCTGTTTAACTACCGCGCCCGCAACTTCCCCGGCAGCCTTGACGAGGCCGAGCAGCAGCGCTGGTTAGAACATCGTCGCGAGGTGTTTACGCCGGCGTTTTTGCAGGCCTATGCCGATGAGTTGCAGATGCTGTATCAACAGCATGAACAGGACAGTGAAAAGCTCGCGCAGCTGAAGGCGCTGTGGCAATACGCGCAGGAGATTGTTTAATTTGCGGGAGCGCCCGGAGGCGGCGCTTGCTGCGCCCTGTCCGGGCGATAAAACCCAATACAGCACGCTCCCGTCTCCCGGGTGAGGCAAGAGCCACGACCCGGGAACGGTGATTTAGCCTTTGGCGCGGCTGGCGATAATCGCGTCAGCCACGTTGCGCGGGGCTTCCGCGTAGTGATGGAACTCCATACTGTAGGTCGCTCGTCCCTGCGACATCGAGCGCAGCGTAGTGGAATAGCCAAACATTTCAGCCAGCGGAACATCCGCGCGGATAATCTGGCTGCCGAATCGCTCTTCCATCCCCTGCACCATGCCACGACGAGAAGAGAGATCGCCCATAATATTCCCGGCATACTCTTCCGGCGTTTCCACCTCCACATGCATCACCGGTTCGAGAATCACCGGATCGGCTCTGCGCGCCCCCTCCTTGAAGCCAAAAATCGCCGCCATGCGGAAGGCCATTTCCGATGAGTCGACATCATGATACGAACCAAATGTCAGGGTCGCTTTGACATCGACGACCGGATAACCCGCCAGCACGCCGGTGCCCATCGCTTCACGCAAGCCTTTCTCCACCGAAGGAATGTACTCGCGTGGCACCACGCCGCCTTTCGTTGCGTCTTCAAACACAAAACCGCTCCCCGGCGCCAGCGGTTCGAGGGTCAGCACAACATGACCATACTGCCCTTTCCCGCCGGACTGACGGACAAATTTACCTTCCACCTCTTTCACCGTTTTACGCAGTGTTTCGCGGTAGGTGACCTGTGGACGGCCGATATTCGCCTCAACGCCAAACTCACGCTTCATCCGGTCGACGATAATTTCCAGGTGCAGTTCGCCCATCCCGGAGATAATTGTCTGTCCGGACTCTTCATCCGTATGCAGACGGAAAGAGGGATCCTCAGAGGCCAGGCGCTGTAGGGCAATCCCCATTTTCTCCTGATCCGCTTTGGTTTTCGGCTCAATCGCCAGCGAAATCACCGGCTCCGGGAACTCCATCCGTTCCAGGGTAATGATCGCATTCGGATCGCACAGGGTGTCGCCGGTGGTGACATCTTTCAACCCGACGCAGGCGGCAATATCCCCGGCATGCAGCTCATCTACTTCATGGCGATCGTTGGCATGCATCAGCACAATACGCCCGATGCGTTCTTTCTTGCCTTTGACCGGATTATAGACCGCATCGCCTTTTTTCAGGGTGCCGGAATAGACACGAATAAAGGTCAGCTGGCCGACGTACGGGTCGGTCATCAGTTTAAACGCCAGCGCCGAGAACGGTTCGTCGTCGCCAGGATGGCGTTCCGCCGGCAGCCCTTTCTCATCAACGCCGTCAATCGCCGGCACATCCTGCGGCGAAGGCATCAGTTCGATAACCGCATCCAGCATCCGCTGCACGCCTTTATTTTTAAAGGCGCTGCCGCACAGCACCGGCTGAATTTCGCCGCCGACGGTACGTTTACGCAGCCCGGCCACAATATCGGCCTCGCTCAACTCGCCGCTCTCGAGATATTTATCCATCAGCTCATCGTTAGCTTCCGCCGCTGCGGAGACCATTTTTTCTCGCCACTGCCGGGCGGTTGCCAGCAGCTCGTCCGGTACCGGCGCATAGCTGAAAGTCATCCCCTGGGTTGCGTCATCCCATAAAATGGCGCGCATTTTGATGAGATCCACCACGCCGGTGAAATGCTCCTCGGCACCAACGGGGATTACGATCGGCACGGGATTCGCTTTCAGGCGGTCAATCATCATCTGCACGACGCGGAAGAAGTCGGCGCCCGGACGGTCCATTTTATTGACGAAGGCCAGCCGCGGAACGTGATATTTATTCGCCTGTCGCCACACGGTTTCCGATTGCGGCTGCACGCCGCCGACGGAGTCATAGACCATCACCGCACCATCCAGCACGCGCATCGAGCGCTCTACTTCGATGGTGAAATCCACGTGGCCCGGGGTATCGATAATATTGATACGATGCGGCTCGAAGCTACGGTCCATGCCGGGCCAGAAGCAGCTCACCGCAGCGGAAGTAATCGTAATTCCGCGCTCTTGCTCCTGCGCCATCCAGTCAGTGGTTGCCGCGCCATCGTGTACTTCACCCAGTTTGTGGCTCATTCCGGTGTAAAACAGAATGCGCTCGGTGGTGGTGGTTTTACCGGCATCGATATGCGCGGAGATACCGATGTTGCGATAACGTTCGAGAGGGATGGGTCGGGGCATGATGCGTCCTTAGTCATTTTGACTGTCAGTAAGCGGCCAAATGGTGCCGCAGAGTGGTTAACTGCCGTCATCATAGTACAACTGTACGAGTATATTCGAACTATTTTTGCTATTACTGTCATTGGTGAAGCGACGGCTTGCACGCGTGGCGTTAGACCCTCAGTTTGGATATATTAGCTGCCAGCCGCCGATACGGGCCGCGACTCCCGGGAGCCGCGCAACCGCCGACACAGGATTATTATGATCGCCAATCACCCCGAACGTGAACACATTCGCCTGGAAAATGTTCTTTTTGCCCTTGGTAACCCGATGCGCCTGGAGATCGTTCGCATCCTGGCCGACGGCAGCGAGCAGAGCTGTAACGCATTGCGTCATGAAGACATCGCCAAGTCGACGATGACCCACCACTGGCGCGTCCTGCGCGATAGCGGCGTCATCTGGCAGCGCCCTCAGGGGCGGGAGAATATGATTTCCCTGCGCCGGGAGGATCTCGACGCGCGCTTTCCCGGGCTGCTGGATGCGCTTCTGAAGGTGATGTAGGAAGGCGTGATTCGGGTTATCAGCCGCAGTCAGGCCGGGAACGGCAGAGGACAAAAACAAAAAAGCCGGAGGTTTCCCTCCGGCTTTTTTAATCACAACGGGCGATGGTTACGCTACGTCTTCGTACTGCGGTACCGGGTTGCGGAAGCTTTTGGTCACGCAGGCCAGGTACACCAGACCAATACCGCCCCAGATCAGGCCCAGAATCATTGAGCTCTCTTCCAGGTTAATCCACAGCGCACCCACGGTCAGGGCGCCGCACACCGGCAGGATCAGGTAGTTAAAGTGATCTTTCAGCGTCTTGTTACGCTTTTCACGGATCCAGAACTGGGAGATGACCGACAGGTTAACGAAGGTAAATGCCACCAGCGCACCAAAGTTAATCAGCGCCGTCGCCGTCACCAGGTCGAATTTAATCGCCAGCAGAGCAATCGCGCCAACCAGCAGCACGTTCCACGCCGGAGTACGCCATTTCGGGTGTACGTAGCCGAAGAAACGGGTCGGGAACACGCCATCGCGGCCCATGACGTACATCAGACGAGAAACGCCTGCATGCGCGGCCATGCCGGAAGCCAGCACGGTCACGCTGGAGAAGATCAGCACGCCCCACTGGAAGGTTTTACCCGCGACGTACAGCATAATTTCAGGCTGCGATGCGTCCGGATCTTTAAAGCGCGAGATATCCGGGAAATAGAGCTGCAGGAAGTAAGAGGCACCGATGAAAATCAGGCCGCCAATCAACGCAGTCAGGAAAATAGCCTTCGGAATCACGCGCTCAGCGTCCTTGGTCTCTTCAGACAGCGAAGAGATGCCATCGAAGCCCAGGAACGAGAAGCACAGAATGGTCGCACCGGTAATCATCGGCACCACGTGCGCCCCTTCAGACCAGAACGGACGGGTGCTGGTCAGTGTGCCTGCGCCTTCGCCGTGCATCACGCCGTAGATAATCAGCCCAACAATCACCGCCACGATCCCCATCTGCAGGATAACGATCAGGGTGTTGAAGTTTGCTACGGTCTTGATGCTGCGCAGGTTAGAGATGGTCATAAAGGCCACCAGCGCGACAACGAAGATCCACGAAGGAATAGAAGGCACCAGCGCTTCAAAGTAAATTTTGGCCAGCAGAATGTTGATCATCGGCATGAACAGATAGTCCAGCAGCGATGACCAGCCCACCATAAAGCCCACGGCCGGGCTGATGGATTTCTGAGCGTAGGTGTAAGCGGAACCCGCTGACGGGAAACGACGAACCAGTTTACCGTAGCTGAGTGCCGTAAAGAGAATGGCGATCAACGCGAAGGCGTAAGCCGTCGCGACGTGACCGTCGGTCAAACCAGAGACGATACCAAACGTATCGAACAGCGTCATCGGCTGCATATAGGCCAGGCCCATCATTACAACCGGAATCAACGTAAGCGTTTTACGTAATTCCACGCGAGAGGTTTTTGGAGTAGCGTTATGCGACATGGTGGTTATCCCCTTTTACGGCGAAGGCCAGCGCGTAAGCAAAAAATTGCCCCATTTTAGTGTATTCCTCAGCGACAACGACTGTCGGTTTTTAGTAAATATCTATCCGGTACGAAGCCCGGCCTCTTGGTATTGAATGATGTGTCTTTAAAGCAAAAAAATAACCGACACTTTAAAAAAGCGTCGGCTAGTTTCTATTTTTTCAGGCCGCGTATTTTGCAACACTTACTGGCCAAATGACAAGATGTTGAAGCGGCAAATCGTCGCCACAATTACTTAACAGATTAATATTTATACAATTTTAATATCATAGATCGTATGGATAGCATTATTTGCTAAAATCTCGCTGCGCCACCATGCGCAAGAGAGTCCGGCGGCGTCTTCATTCCAGCCAAGCCATGCCCGATGCGCGGGTAAATGAGAGGCCACCTCTTTCTCTATCAGCTCACCGCTTTCCAGCTGATCCTGCACCAGATACCTGGGCACATATCCCCATCCGAGCCCCGCGCTAATCAACATCAGCTGGCCGGCAAAATCGTACGTCACGAGGCTTTCCTGATCGTCAACCGGCGGCCATTCTCCCCCGCTGACGATAGCCCGATAGTGTTTCATCGCCCGCCAGCTTAACGGCGCATCCATTTTTGCCAGCGGGTGCTGCGGCGCGATAACAAAGATGTGCGCCAGCTCGCCCAGCGGGCTAAAACCATAGCCGACGAGCGCCGGCGGGTCGCTTAAGACCCCTACGACGATATCAGCCCGCCCTTCCACCAGCGCACTCCAGCCGCTGGCCGGCGTATCGCGGACAAAACGCAGTCGGGCAGCGGTATGCTGCTGATAGAAGCGGCTCACCAGAGGCGCCAGTAAAAAGAAGGGAAAGGTGTTATCCACCGCCAGCACCAGCGCATTTTCCCAGCCCTGATGCAGTTTAATCGCCTGTTTTTCCAGCTCGCGGACGGTATGCAGAACTTCGCGCCCCTTTTCCAGCAGCATCTGTCCGGTGGGGGTAAAGCGCGCCCGATGGCCGCTGCGGTCAAGCAGCTGAATATTGAGATCGCTTTCCAGTTTATGAATGGTATAGCTCAGCGCAGAAGGCGTTTTGTACAGCTTTGCCGACGCCGCGGCAAAGCTCCCCTCTTTTTCCAGCGCATCCAGAATGACGAGGACATCCAGCAGTGGTTTCATCGCCGCCCCCTTAGGTTCGCGATTCCCCGCTGGCGGATTACTCCATCGGCATCACCAGCGGATCGGGGTACTGATAGTCAAACCCCAGTTCATAGCAGATACGGTTACCATCAATAATTTTTCCGGCGCCGCCGTTTGGGCTATCGGCAAACACCGGGGCCGGTAAGCCAAGTTCACGGGCCATTTGCGGATAGAACACGCCGCGCGCCGGATGTTTGGGCGCACATATATTATAGATGTGTCCGCCCTTCGGAGCCTGCAGCAGCAGCTCGATTGCTGAAATGACATCCTGCAGGTGTACCAGGTTCACGCCGTGCTGACCGTCCGGCGCGGACTTCCCGGCAAAGAAACGCCCGGGATGACGAGAGGGCCCTACCAGTCCGGCCAGACGCAAAATATCCACCGAGGTACCCGGAAGGTTGTGCAGCCAGTCCTCCAGCTCCTTCAACACCCTGCCGCTGGCGGTTTGCGGATCGCGCGGCGAATTTTCTTTTAACGTCCCGCTGGCATTGCCGTATACGGAAGTGGAACTGGTGAAGACGATCCGCGGGATATGGTAGGCCAGCGCCGTATCGACGAGCTCCTGTACCGCCTGCAGATAAAAATCCTCCCCGGGCCCGCTGCGGCGAGCCGGCAGCGTAATCACCAGCGCATCCACGTTCATCAATGCATCCAGATCTTCGGCATCGCAGACCAGCTGCGGCTCCAGGCGTAACGGAAAGCTGTCGATACCGCACATCCTCGCCGCCTCCACGCCGTCCTGGGTGGTTTTGCTGCCGGTAACCTGCCATCCCCGCGCGCTCAATGACAAAGCGAGCGGCATGCCCAGCCATCCTAAACCGACAATTGCGACCTTTTTCATACCTGGCTCCTGACTCTTTCGCTGTGCTGACTTAAGGCTACGCCAGCCAGCGGCAACTGACAATTTCTTCAGTGAAGATGAAATGAATTAATGATGGTAAAAAGCCCTTGCTTTCTGCGCTTGAAGTGGTTTAGGTTAAAAGGCATCAAATGCATAGTCATTCAAAGAGAATTTTATGAACAGCGTTCAATTTAAACACCATCATCATCACCATCATCCTGACTAGTCTTTCAGGCGATGTGTGCTGGAAGACGTTTAGATCTTCCAGAGGTGCATGAGCGCGAATAGAGCCCCCGGAAGATTTACTTCCGGGGGCTTTTTTTTGAACCAAATTCGGACAGATTCAGACAGGAATTAAGAGGAAACAAGAATGTTAGACAACAGCCGTTTACGCATAGCTATTCAAAAATCAGGCCGCCTGAGTGAAGATTCACGCGAATTACTGAGCCGTTGTGGCATTAAAGTGAATTTGCACACCCAGCGTCTGATTGCGCTGGCGGAAAATATGCCGATCGACATTCTGCGTGTCCGCGATGACGATATCCCGGGCCTGATTATGGACGGCGTGGTGGATCTGGGCATCATTGGCGAGAACGTGCTGGAAGAAGAGCTGCTGAGCCGTCGCGCTCAGGGTGAAGACCCGCGCTATTTCACTCTGCGTCGTCTTGATTTTGGCGGCTGCCGCCTGTCGCTGGCCACTCCGGCGGATGAACGCTGGGACGGCCCGGCGTCGCTGGACGGCAAACGTATTGCCACCTCCTACCCGCACCTGCTGAAGCGCTACCTCGATCAGAAAGGCATCTCCTTTAAATCCTGTCTGCTGAACGGTTCCGTTGAAGTCGCCCCGCGCGCTGGCCTGGCCGACGCCATTTGCGACCTGGTCTCCACCGGCGCGACCCTGGAGGCCAACGGTCTGCGCGAAGTGGAAGTGATGTTCCGCTCTAAAGCCTGCCTGATTCAGCGCGATGGCGAAATGGCCGATGCCAAACAGCAGCTAATCGACCGCCTGCTGACCCGTATTCAGGGGGTGATTCAGGCGCGCGAATCCAAATACATCATGATGCACGCCCCGACCGAACGTCTGGAGGAAGTGGTGGCCCTGCTGCCTGGCGCTGAGCGCCCGACCATTCTGCCGCTGGCAGGTGACAAACAGCGCGTTGCCATGCACATGGTCAGCAGCGAAACCCTGTTCTGGGAAACCATGGAAAAACTGAAAGCGCTGGGTGCCAGCTCCATTCTGGTACTGCCCATCGAGAAAATGATGGAGTAATCCACGGGGAACAGGCCCGACGGGTCTGTCTCAGAGATTAGACAGGGGAAACGACCATGAGCTTCAATACCATCATCGACTGGAACAGCTGTAGCGCACAACAGCAGCAGCAGCTCTTAATGCGCCCGGCGATTTCTGCCTCCGACAGCATCACCCGCACGGTGGCGGACATTCTTGATAACGTCAAAAACAATGGCGACGCGGCGCTGCGTGAATACAGCGCAAAGTTTGATAAAACCGACGTCAAAACGCTGCAAGTCAGCGAAGAAGAGATTGCCGCCGCCGGCGCGCGCCTCAGCGATGAGCTGAAACAAGCCATGGCGGTCGCGGTCAGCAATATCGAGACCTTCCACAACGCGCAAAAACTGCCGGGCGTGGATGTGGAGACGCTGCCGGGCGTACGTTGCCAGCAGGTGACTCGCCCTATCGCCTCCGTCGGCCTCTATATTCCCGGCGGTTCTGCGCCGCTGTTCTCGACGGTACTGATGCTGGCGACGCCGGCGCGCATCGCGGGATGTCAGCAGGTGGTTCTGTGCTCGCCGCCGCCGATTGCCGATGAGATTCTTTACGCGGCCCAGCTTTGCGGCGTGCGCACAATCTTCAACGTCGGCGGCGCTCAGGCGATTGCCGCCCTCGCTTTCGGCACCGAGTCGGTGGCAAAAGTTGATAAGATTTTTGGCCCGGGCAACGCCTTCGTCACCGAAGCCAAGCGCCAGGTCAGCCAGCGACTGGACGGCGCGGCGATCGATATGCCGGCGGGACCGTCGGAAGTGCTGGTGATTGCCGACGGCGGCGCGACGCCGGACTTTGTCGCCTCTGATCTGCTGTCGCAGGCGGAGCACGGCCCGGATTCTCAGGTGATCCTGCTGACGCCGGATGCGGCGATGGGGCAACAGGTCGCCCGCGCCGTTGAGCGCCAGCTGGCGGAGCTGCCGCGGGCGGAGACCGCCCGGGAAGCGCTCTCGGCCAGCCGTATTATCGTGGCCCGCGATCTCGCCCAGTGCGTAGAAATCTCCAACCAGTACGGTCCGGAACACCTGATTATCCAGACCCGTAACGCCCGTGAACTGGTTGACAGCATTACCAGCGCCGGTTCGGTGTTCCTCGGCGACTGGTCGCCGGAGTCCGCCGGTGATTATGCCTCCGGCACCAACCACGTGCTGCCGACCTATGGCTATACCGCCACCTGTTCAAGTCTGGGACTGGCGGACTTCCAGAAACGAATGACCGTGCAGGAGCTGTCGCGCGAAGGTTTTGCCGCCCTCGCCTCGACCATTGAGATCCTCGCCGCCGCAGAGCGCCTGACCGCCCACAAAAATGCCGTTACGCTGCGCGTTGCAGCCCTTAAGGAGCAAGCATGAGCATCGAAGATTTAGCCCGCGCTAACGTGCGCGATCTGACGCCTTATCAGTCTGCTCGCCGTCTGGGCGGCAAAGGCGATGTCTGGTTGAACGCCAATGAATTCCCGACCGCCGTCGAATTTCAGCTGACCCAGCAGACGCTGAACCGCTATCCGGAATGCCAGCCCAAGGCGGTGATTGAGAATTATGCCCGCTATGCCGGCGTTAAGCCGGAGCAGGTTCTGGTCAGCCGCGGCGCCGATGAAGGTATCGAGCTGCTGATCCGCGCCTTCTGCGAACCGGGACAAGATGCGGTGCTCTATTGCCCGCCAACCTACGGCATGTACAGCGTCAGCGCCGAAACCATCGGCGTGGCCTGTCGTACCGTGCCGGCCCTGAGCGACTGGCAGCTCGATCTGCCCGGTATTGCCGCCAATCTCGACGGTGTGAAGGTGGTTTTTGTTTGCAGCCCCAATAACCCGACCGGACAGATTATCAATCCCGACGACATGCGTAAGCTGCTGGAGATGACCCGCGGGAAGGCGATCGTGGTGGCCGATGAAGCCTATATCGAATTCTGCCCGCAGGCGACGCTGGCCGGCTGGCTGAGCGACTATCCGCACCTGGTGGTGCTGCGCACGTTGTCAAAAGCCTTTGCCCTCGCCGGGCTGCGCTGTGGGTTTACCCTCGCGAACGCCGAGGTGATTAGCCTGTTAATGAAGGTCATCGCCCCCTACCCGCTGTCAACGCCGGTAGCCGACATTGCCGCCCAGGCGCTCAACGAGCAGGGTATCGCCGCGATGCGCGCGCGCGTGGCGCAGATTCTCGACGAGCGCGAGTATCTGATCGGCCAGCTGCGCGGTATCCCGTGCGTTGAACAGGTCTTTGACTCCGAGACTAACTATGTCCTCGTGCGCTTTAAAGCGTCCAGCGCAGTGTTTAAATCTTTGTGGGATCAGGGCATTATCTTACGAGACCAGAATAAACAACCCTCATTAAGCGGCTGTTTGCGTATCACTATCGGTACCCGTGCAGAGAGCCAGCGCGTGATTGACGCTTTGACTGCGGAGAATGTATGACCCAGAAGTTTCTCTTTATTGACCGTGACGGTACGCTGATTTCCGAGCCACCGGTTGATTTTCAGGTAGACCGCTTTGAAAAACTGGCCTTTGAGCCGCAGGTGATCCCGGCCCTGCTGAAACTGCAGCAGGAAGGTTACAAACTGGTGATGATCACCAATCAGGACGGTCTGGGGACCGACAGTCTGCCGCAGGCGGAGTTTGACGGCCCGCACAATCTGATGATGCAGGTGTTCTCTTCCCAGGGCGTCAGTTTCGACGACGTGCTGATTTGTCCGCATCTGCCGGCTGACAACTGCGAATGCCGTAAGCCGAAAACCCAGCTGGTGCTGCCGTGGCTGGAAGAAGACGTCATGGATAAAGCCCACAGCTACGTTATCGGCGATCGCGCCACCGACATCCAGCTGGCGGATAACATGGGCATTACTGGCCTGCGCTATGATCGCGAGACGCTGAACTGGCCGACTATCTGCGAACAGCTGACTCGCCGCGACCGCTATGCCCACGTTGAGCGCAACACCAAAGAGACCCAGGTGGATGTCAAAGTCTGGCTGGATCGCGAAGGCGGCAGCAAAATCCACACCGGCGTCGGCTTCTTCGATCATATGCTCGATCAAATCGCCACCCACGGCGGCTTCCGTCTTGAAATTAACGTTGGCGGCGACCTCTATATTGACGATCACCACACCGTGGAAGATACCGGTCTGGCGCTGGGCGAGGCGTTGAGGCTGGCGCTGGGCGATAAGCGCGGGATCAACCGTTTTGGGTTTGTGCTGCCGATGGACGAATGTCTGGCCCGCTGCGCGCTGGATATTTCCGGTCGCCCGCACCTGGAATATAAAGCCGACTTCGCCTATCAGCGCGTCGGCGATCTGAGCACCGAGATGGTTGAGCACTTCTTCCGCTCGCTCTCCTACACCATGGCGGTCACGCTGCACCTGAAAACGAAGGGCAAGAACGACCATCATCGCGTCGAAAGCCTGTTTAAGGCCTTTGGCCGTACGCTGCGTCAGGCCATTCGCGTGCAGGGCGATACGCTGCCCTCGTCGAAAGGAGTCCTGTGATGAACGTGGTGATCCTCGACACCGGCTGCGCCAACCTCAATTCGGTAAAGTCGGCAATCGGCCGCCACGGCTATGAGCCGGCGGTCAGCCGCGATCCGGATGTGGTGCTGCGCGCCGATAAACTGTTTTTACCCGGCGTCGGTACCGCGCAGGCGGCCATGGACCAGATTCGCGAACGCGAGCTGATTGAGCTGGTGAAAGCCTGCACCCAGCCGGTGCTCGGCATCTGCCTCGGCATGCAGCTGCTGGGGCGGCGTAGCGAAGAGAGCAACGGCGTGGATTTGCTGGGCATTATCGAAGAAGACGTGCCTAAAATGACCGACCACGGGCTGCCGCTGCCGCATATGGGCTGGAACCGGGTCTATCCGAAAGCCGGGAATCGTCTGTTCCACGGTATCGATGACGGCGCTTATTTTTATTTCGTTCACAGCTATGCCATGCCGGTGAATCCTTACACCATCGCCCAGTGTCATTACGGCGAGCCGTTCACCGCGGCGGTACAGAAAGATAACTTTTTTGGCGTCCAGTTCCACCCGGAACGCTCGGGCAGCGCCGGCGCGCAGCTGCTGAAAAACTTCCTGGAGATGTGATGATCATTCCTGCTTTAGATTTAATTGACGGCACGGTTGTCCGTCTCCATCAGGGCGATTACGGTCAGCAGCGCGACTACGGCAACGATCCGCTGCCGCGCCTGCAGTCGTACGCGGCGCAAGGGGCCGAAGTGCTGCATCTGGTCGACCTGACCGGCGCGAAAGACCCGGCCAGGCGCCAGATCCCGCTGCTGAAAACGCTGGTGGCCGGCGTGAACGTACCGGTGCAGGTTGGCGGCGGCGTGCGGACGGAAGAAGATGTGGCGGCCCTGCTTGCCGCAGGCGTGGCGCGCGTGGTGGTGGGTTCGACGGCGGTGAAATCGCCGGAAGTGGTAAAAGGCTGGTTTAAGCGTTTTGGCCCGCAGCATCTGGTGCTGGCGCTGGACGTACGTATCGACGCGGAAGGCAACAAGCAGGTGGCAGTCAGCGGCTGGCAGGAAAACTCCGGCGTGACGCTGGAAGAGCTGGTGGAGAGCTATCAATCCGTCGGGCTGCAGCACGTCCTGTGCACCGATATCTCTCGCGATGGCACTCTGGCGGGGTCCAACGTCGCGCTGTATGAAGAAGTGTGCGCCCGCTATCCGCAGGTGGCCTTTCAGTCTTCTGGCGGTATCGGCGATCTGCAGGATATTGCCGCGCTGCGCGGAACCGGTGTGCGCGGCGTGATTGTCGGTCGCGCGCTGCTGGAAGGTAAATTTAATGTAACGGAGGCCATTCAATGCTGGCAAAACGGATAATCCCCTGCCTCGACGTTCGTGACGGCCAGGTAGTGAAAGGCGTGCAGTTCCGTAATCACGAAATCATCGGCGATATCGTCCCGCTGGCGAAACGCTATGCCGACGAAGGCGCTGATGAGCTGGTGTTCTACGATATCACCGCCTCCAGCGACGGCCGCGTCGTCGATAAAAGCTGGGTGTCGCGGGTAGCGGAAGTGATCGATATTCCTTTCTGCGTCGCGGGCGGAATTAAATCCCTCGACGATGCGGCGCAGATTCTCTCCTTCGGCGCCGACAAGATTTCGATTAACTCCCCGGCGCTGGCCGATCCGACGCTGATTACCCGTCTGGCCGATCGTTTTGGCGTGCAGTGTATTGTGGTGGGTATCGACACCTGGTTTGATGCCGAGAGCGGTAAATATCACGTCAACCAGTACACCGGCGATGAGAGCCGCACGCGCGTGACTCAGTGGGAGACTCTCGACTGGGTGCAGGAAGTCCAGAAACGTGGCGCCGGCGAGATCGTGCTGAACATGATGAATCAGGACGGCGTGCGTAACGGCTACGATCTTGAACAGTTGCGCAAAGTCCGCGCCGTCTGCCACGTACCGCTTATCGCCTCCGGCGGCGCCGGCACCATGGAGCACTTCCTTGAAGCCTTCCGCGACGCCAACGTCGACGGTGCGCTGGCGGCGTCGGTGTTCCACAAGCAGATTATTAATATTGGTGAACTAAAAACGTACCTGGCAGCACAGGGCGTGGAGATTAGGGTATGTTAACTGAACAGCTGGACTGGGAAAAAACCGACGGCATGATGCCGGCCATCGTACAGCACGCCATCTCCGGCGAAGTCCTGATGTTGGGCTATATGAATCAGGATGCGCTGGCGAAGACCGAAGAGAGCGGTAAAGTGACCTTTTATTCGCGGACCAAACAGCGTCTGTGGACCAAAGGGGAAACCTCCGGCAACTTTCTCAACGTGGTGAGCATTACGCCGGATTGCGACAACGATACCCTGCTGGTGCTGGTTAACCCAATCGGTCCGACCTGCCATAAAGGCACATCAAGCTGCTTCGGTGACGCCGGCCACCAGTGGCTGTTCCTGTATCAGCTGGAGCAACTGCTGGCCGAGCGTAAGCATGCGGATCCGCAAAGCTCATATACCGCGAAGCTGTACGCCAGCGGTACCAAGCGTATTGCGCAAAAAGTCGGGGAAGAAGGCGTGGAAACCGCGCTGGCCGCGACGGTGCATGACCAGTTCGAACTGAAGAACGAAGCGTCGGATCTGATGTATCACCTGCTGGTACTGCTGCAGGATCAGGGGCTGGATTTGACGGCAGTGGTCGAGAACCTGCGTAGCCGGCATAAATAAATCGATGAAGGGAGGGGATTCCCCCTCCCCTTTTAAGGGTCGCAACGCTACTCCGGCGACAGCGCACTAATCAGTCAACTACCGTTCAATAAAATCCAAACCATAATCAACTTATTTTGGCAATCTGACGCTTTAATGCCCGATAGAGAGGATAATCGATAAATCGGGCATAAATATAGGCAATGAATATTGAGGCAAATGCCGCTAATGATATCGATACCCAGGCATTCTCAGCGTCAAAAATGAATCCGGATACGATAACCAGCTCATGCAATAAATATAAAGGGAAACTAATATAACCGAGAAATAAGAATAAATTTGAAGTGAAAACTCTCTTTATTAGTTGATTATCCGGAAGGTGATCGATAAATAGCATCGGGATAAATGCAACGAATAAAAAGTAATCCAGTCGGCTATGGTTCATAGCATATACGCCAACGATCGATACGACAGCCGCTGCGGTAATAAAAAATGCCATAAATTTTTCTTTCATCAGACACTTAAAATACTCTGTCTGTGATAAAGAAAAAAACAATGAACCAATCAGCATTGACAGCATTGCTGTCAGCATTGATGGGGGTATCCCTGATGGATGTTTATGCCACAGGAAAATAAAAAACAAACCTGCAACAACAGCGCGAGTCATATTTCCTAATCGCGTAAAGATCAGAGGAATTAAAAGCGATACCCAGAATTCAATACTGATACTCCACGATGGTTCATTGACCAACTTGAAGTCATGCCAATAAAGACCATGAAGAAATAATATATTTTTTAATATCACGCTAATAGAAAAAACATCCGGGCTGGAAACGTAGCCGCCATGGTGCGCATTATAGTAATAAATGGCTACCATCAGCATCGTCGACAGAAAATGAAGCGGCCATAATCGGGCAAATCGTGTAAGAACGTATTTGAAAAAGTTTCCTGATGCGTGGGCATAGGTTAGAACAAAGCCGCTCATGATGAAAAAATATACCACACACAGATAGGCACCGCTAAATGGTCTGACTTGCGGCCAACCCATAAAGCTGCCAAACATATGGCTGAGCATGACCATACCCGCCAATATCCCACGAGTGCCATCAATGGCATCAAATCTGTTAACAGACAATCTACACCCCATATTCCAATGAGTAAAACTACATTCTTTTAGAAGAAAGAATTTATTAGTAATAAAAAGAATAGCTATCAATATTCAAAGGTGATTGCTGCCCAATAGGAAAAATTTTAAAGGCAGGAAGTCACAAAAAACACAAGTACACACATCGAAATTTTACTGCCCCCAGTAAAACTCGACAAAAAATCTATTACTCTCTAGCTAATAAATCATTAATCTAACAGGAATAGAGACTCGCAAATCATGTGACCACGAGCTCTTTTATTTAACGAAAAAACATCTTTATTGAAAATAACAAGATCACTGACAAAGAAGTGAAACTTGCTTAACTTCTTTTTGAAATTATTTAAAAAAACGTCTTACCACTCGTAGCGGCTTAGTCAACTTCCAGGATAAAGAAGAGATTAAATTTTTGTGATGCTGATAAATTTCATTGAACTCTTGCTGTTTGATAGTCATTTCATGATGCATATCATTATTTTTGTCGGTTAACTGACGAATATTCTGTTCCTGTTCAGTTACCCGCTCTTCAATCTCATGCAATTGATTATGCAATATCGCATTTTCATCCTTTTGCTCGGCGAATGAGTGGGTAAGCGTCTCAACTTCTTGCTGTAATGCGGAGCTCCTGGCCTGGAAAAACTCAAGTTCCTTCAGAACCCGATCTTTAAGTGAGAATAGGTACTCTTCAGCTGACAGCGTGGTGATCCTATGATGGGCGGCGGCGATAAATTCATCATAAAAATCATCACTCTTTGCATCCAGCGCAACAACGAACTCTTTCACTTGCTGATAAAACGGGTGAAATGCCGGACCAGAAATCGTGTTTAAATGCCACTCAAGGAACACGACAACATAGTTTTTATAATCTCTGAGACGGTGTTCCATCATCCCCTGCTGACAGATAAACGCTTTAAGAGCCACCAATGCTTCAACAGCACAGCGGTGCGACTCTGCACGCGTGGCGGATAGGGATTCACTACGGTTGATGGTATGAGAAATTAACGTTTCATTTAAGACCGAAATTCTGTTCGCCATGAGCATAAATGCGCAGACGAAGAAAAGATCGTTGGTCGTCCTGATTTCCTGAAAGCGAAGCTGATGACTAGTAATAAATTGACGCCTGAGAAGCTTGTCCCATGGCCACCAGACAAAGGTGCGGAAAAAGTCAGAGGGAATATCCTGGGATGAAAAAAACTTGAGATCAGGTAACAGCTCCTGGCGCACTGACCACGGCATCGGAGCATAAACCTGCAAGGCGGGATCAAAAGACTGGCTGCGACAGATAACGACATCCGCTTGTATATCGCTAGCACGTGCGTACATGCGCTCCAACATCATGTTATCGGCATAATCGTCGTCATCAAGAAAAATAACGTACTCACCGGTAGCAGCATCCAACCCGATGTTTCTTGAGCCTCCCCCACCAAGATTTGTCGTGTTGTTAATGACTCTAATTCGTGAATCAGTTTCAGCCAGCGCCGAGACAATCTCTAAGGTATTATCGTCAGAACAATCGTTGACAATAATGATTTCAATATCATTTAATGTTTGCGACAAAATAGTGCTCAATGTGTCGGAAATATATCCCGCCGCATTGTGTACAGGGATAATAACGGAAACAGCTATACTCTTTTTTTCAGACATGCAATCACCTTGACGCTTAGCTTATAAACGCAATTATATTTATTTATGGGTAGCGTTTAATTTGTAGGTTGCCAGTTTATTAAGAATGGGTAAGATGAAAGCGACTGAGCTTCATCAAAAATTACTCTTCAACAACATCACGATATGTTTTTAATGTTTTATTAATGATCATCACGCTCGAGAATTTATCTTGAATGCGCTTTCTGCCATTGATACCCATTGCGACGCGTGTTTCTGGGTTATCCAACAGGAAACCGAGTTTCTCCGCTAATTCCTCGACAGATTTACTTTTTACAATCAACCCATTATCGTTATTGATAATTAAGCTATCACAGCCACCAACATCATAAGCGATACAAGCGCGCCCGACAGAGGAAGCTTCCAGCAAGATACGCGGTACGCCTTCGGCGTAGACCGACGGCAAAGCAACGATATTTGATTCTTCAATTAAATCAAATACATTAGAGCAATGACCGAGCCAGTTAATCACGCCTTCGCTTTGCCACTTCTGTATCGTCGCCAGCGGAATCGCGTCTTTATCATTCTCAACTAAAATACCGGCAACATTCAGCGTAAAGTGAATATTTTTATTACTCAGTATTTTTTTGGCTTCAATCAGGTCACCCAGTCCTTTACTCCACAGCATACGGCTGGCAAAAAGGACGACCGGAACATCACGCTGCTGCTCCAGAGAGTATTTGTAAATCTCTGGATTAATACCCGCGCCATCAATAACAATAGTCTGTTTGTAATCGATACCAACCAGATCGGCAAGTTTAGCTCTGTCTTTATCATGTTCGAACATAAACAAGCTGCATTTGTTACTGGCAATATACTTATATGCCATGACAGTAAAACTTCGCAGCAGCTTAAGACAGGCAGACTCTGCGGAAAATACTCGGCCCAAACCGACAAAACTCAGAATAACAGGACGATGGGTACTTTTAGCCAGAAAACCGCCGATCAAACAGGGCTTGATGGTAATGCAGTGCAACAAATCTGGATTGATGTTTTGAATAATTTTCCGAGCCTTAGAAAAGGCCCGAAAGAAAATCAAAACGTTGAATGATTGGGCGACAAGTGGAATGTTATGGCAAACAAAACCTAATGTCCTGAATTTTTCCGCTATTTTATCATCGACAAAATGGCTAATAATGTGAATCTCATAACCGGCATCTCGGGCGGCAATTGCACGATCGGTCCAATGCAAATCAAAATACCAATCCGAATTTATGAAATAACACAGTTTTTTCATTGCTATGTCCACTTAGTGAAACTTACCGCTGATTCCTTTTACACCATGTACAATCCCACGGCATAAAAACTTTAGATATACCCATTTCCGGCGCTGCACAGGGAATATGGTGATATACTTACACAGGCGCAAAAGGATTGATGAACTACTAAAAATTTCCACTTCCGTGAATATTCTCTTAGCCAAAATCAAGTTCCGACAAAGATAATAAACCTTCCACTCTGGCGATATAACCTTTCCCTGAATACTCACGTCATGAGTAAAAACAAGTTCCGGTTGATAAGTGATTTTCTCGCCACTTAAAGTTAATTGATAACCAAAATAGAGATCATCAAAATAAAGGAAAAGTTCATCATAAATATGATGAAGGTGCTCATTCAAGACTTCACGCTTAATGATCATGCCAACAAATGAAACGGTTTGCACCAGCATTTTCTTATTATCTGGTACATATCGTTGGGGATATTTGATATATTGCAAGGTATCACTAAACGAGGTCGGGACTTTTGCAAATGGAACATTCATCGCACATGTCCGGCCCTGTAAATCTTTAACTAAAGCCGTAAAAACACGACAATCTTCTTTATTTATCGTCGCGAACTTATCAAGAATATCACTTTGCGGATAAGCATCATCGTCATAAAAGAAGACCCAATCGCTATCAACAGAACTGCATATATATTGACTACCGGCCTTAAACCCGCCGGCCCCCCCGTTATTACTGGCCAGATTTAAGACAATGACTCGGGGATCAGTGATTGTCTGCAGCCAGTCAGAGGTCCCATCCGTGGACCCATTATTGACAATAACGATAGAGGTAAAGTGCAGCTTAACAGTTTCAGCAACCGTCTTTTTAAGCTTCTCAAGACGGTTGAAAGTGACTATTAGTGCAGTATGTTTCATCGTACATCGGCCACAAATACAGGCATTGCTTCGTCGTTGGACAATGAAGACAGGTATTTATCGGCCGTTTTTAAGGCTTCTGCAATCGTTACATCCATATCAAGATAGCGATAAGTCCCTAAGCGTCCGACGAAAGTAATATTTTTCTCACCTTCCGCCAGTGATAGATATTTATCCAGCAGAGCCATCTCGCCCATCTGGCGGATTGGATAGTAAGGAATATCATTTTCACCGCAGGCGCGACTATATTCTTTGTAACATACGGAGCCTTCGTGGTTTTCCCACGGGGAAAAATATTTATGTTCCGTAATGCGCGTATACGGGACATCAACTGAGCAATAGTTCATGACCGCGCAGCCCTGGTAATCACCTTGCCAGGTAAATCGCTCAAAGTCCAGAGTACGGTAGCCAAGACGCCCATGCTGGTATGAATAGAAGGCGTCTAACGGCCCGCTATAAAATACATGATCATAACTTTCGCGATTTTCAGCCGCAAACTCACGCTGTAATTGCAGAGTGATATTTTCATGATCGGCGATCGCTTCAATCATATGGGTATAGCCTAACTTCGGCATGCCCTGGAATTTATGATTGAAATAATTATCGTCATAATTGAAACGCACAGGCAAACGTTTGAGTATAGATGCCGGAAGCTCGGAAGGCTGCATCCCCCACTGTTTTATGGTGTAGCCTTTGAAGAACGCTTCGTATAATTCTTTACCAATGAAGCGCAAGGCCTGCTCTTCAAAAGTCTTCGGTTCCAGAATGGAACTATCACCTTTTTCGCTAATGAGCGCGCGAGCTTCATCAGGAGAACAGGTTTTAGCAAAGAACTGATTAATAGTATGCAGATTAATCGGCAGTGAAAAAACCTGACCATTAACAGTAGCTTTTACTCTATTCACATAGGGCATCATTTCCGCATACTGATTGACATAGTTCCAGACGGTTTCATTATCCGTATGGAAAATATGCGGACCGTAGACATGAACCATGACATCAGTCTGAGGATCGCGAGTGTCATAAGAGTTTCCTCCAATGTGGTCCCGCTGATCGATGATTTTAACCTTGTGACCTTGTTCAGCAAGCTGGCGGGCAATGACCACACCTGAAAAACCAGCGCCGACGATGAGAATATTGTTACGCTTCATAATGTATCTCCAGTTGTATTAGCCAAGAATCGAACGGCGAACTTTATAATAATATTTGGTGAGCTTATTTCTTCTTGGCGAACCGACAGGAGCATATTTGTTAACATATGGCATTAAAGCTCTTTTAATCTTTGTCTGCAGTAACACGGTTTGCTGCAGTTCAGTATGTTGGTTAGGTACTACCGTGGCCACAGGTAACTGGCGATAGTAGATTTCTTTTTCCCATGGCGTATTTAAAACATTCTCAAGAAAATCATCATAGAAATCGACTTTCTCAGTATTCCATGGTTTGTTTTCACCCGCATAGTGAATCATTTTTGGATTTCTTCTGGCTTGTAAAAAGCGCATATAGGTTGAAAACTTAAGATTCGGGAAGAAATCATCGGTATTACCATTACCATGGTACACGTTCCATTCTAATGGTAAGAATTTGACTCTGCCAAAGAAGACTTTGTTCATGATATCCTGATCTAAGAACCAATACTTTTTGGCTTTCAATGCTGACATCAATTGAGCAAAGGTATTCTCTGTAACCATTTGTTCGACATTAAAAACAATAATCCCGGCCTGAAAATATTCGTCAGGATTAGTCATTCCTAATGTCTTTTTCAGGTATTGCTCTGCAGGCATAATGCCATCATCTGATTCTGACATGGTACCAAACTTCACAAACCCTTCCATGACGATGTCTTTAACAGCGGCAACCAGGTTAGTGCCGATCTCGACATCCAGAAGTGTCGCCAAATCAGCCTTCACCACGGTGTCAGAATCGATAAACACAACTTTTTTATACTCGCGGAAAAGTTGCGGGATGAACAAGCGCGCATAGGTCGACGCACTAAAATGTGCACGGGTATGAACATCACTCATCTCAGTGAATGAATTCACATCAAAAAAGCGCAATGATATGTTGTTATGACCAGCAACTAGCTTGATAAGGCGTTGTTTATTTAAATGACTGACCTTATTTTCCAGAACAACGATATCATAGTTTCTGTTCGCATCAGAATGGCGAACAATTGAATTGATTAATGCCCCGCCACTTAATGCATAGTTATTATCAAAACTAATAACCACCGGTACGCTTTCGTCAAAAACGGGCTTTAATTTACCATTAAATGTTTCAGCAGTAACAAACGTGCGCTGTAGTTCTTTTATTTTTAGCTGTTTATCTTGTTGACAGTTGATGATATAGATATTGAATAAACGCTCAGCAATGTGTCCTATAACTCGTTTTTCTTGAGCGTTGTAGTTATTCATCGAAATCCGATCTTCAAGATTAGACAAAATAGCAAAAAGCCATTCAGAATAATCCAGGAACATGTCTTTGCGCATAACAAACATGTTCGTATAATAACCATCAGTTGCATTATTGAATTGTTGAATCGCAGCTTTATATTGTGGATACAGCTCTTCAACGACATCCAGGGCAGACTGATAGTCTTTAATGTGTAAAAACTCACCTTTTGCATAATGATCAAGGTTATTCTTACTTCCTGCCGATGTTACCGACCATTTTTTGGGTAACAGCAGATCATATCCATCGACGCAGGTGCTTATGGATTCATCACTTAATCCAAACTGGCTTTCGTATTCGGCATTGATGAGCGGGTAGTTGACCACCCCCCAGTTATCCTCAGGATGATTTTGTTGTTCTGCAAAGTTCAAGTGTCTGCGGTAATGCATGAATCCCACATAGTCAGCCAGAGATTCATTCTTCCACACCCAGTAGTGGGCCGTCAGCTCACAATAGAAGGGGTTTTTAAAGGAAATGTTGTCTCCGCTATCATCCCCTTCACAGCCAATATCATTATAAGTATTAGCCTTCCCGACATGCAGTGGTTTAATAATAGAGGCATTTAGAAAAGCACTGGGTTTGTGGTGACATGTATAAATTTTGATACTATTCATCTTATTACCAATTATTAAGCCATTGCTTGCTTGTAAAGTTCAATGATTCTCTCTGCTGAGCCAATTTCGCGGAGTTTATGGTTTTCGATCCAAACAACTCTGTCACAGATTTTTTCAACATCACTCATATTGTGGCTAACGAATAATATCGTTACACCCTTATTTTTGAAGTCTCGTATTGTTTGTATACATTTGGCCTGGAACGAAATGTCACCGACAGCAAGTACCTCATCGATAATAAGTATATCGGGTTCTACCTGGCTGATGACAGAGAATCCAAGCTTCGCAAGCATACCACTTGAGTACACGCGAATAGGTTCGTCAATGAAATCACCCAGCTCGGAGAACTCAATTATCCGATCCATCCGTTGCTGAACCTCTTTGCGGCGTAGCCCAAGCAGGGTCGCATTGAGATAAATATTTTCTCGCCCGGTTAATTCAGGGTGAAAACCGCCGCCTAGCTCAAGCATTGAGGCAACGCGCCCCTGGGTTGTAACAGTGCCTTTTGTTGGCTTAATGACGCCGGCCACCAGCCCGAGGGAGGTACTTTTCCCTGCGCCGTTACGACCAATCAGCGCTACGGCCTCGCCTTTACCCACGGTGAAGGTAATGTCTTCGATCGCAAGATATTTACGCCCTTTTAACAGCTGAAAAGCTCTTTTAGGGTGAAATACGAGATCCTTAATTCCTGAGCCAATATGGTGGTAAAGAGGATACTCTTTCGTAACGTGACTAAAGTTTATTACTGGTTCCATTACAAAATCTCTGCAAATCGATATTTTAATTTATTAAAAATACTCAGGCCCACAATTGTCAGGACTAAACCTGTAATGTAAAGGATTGAAATATATTCATAATTTAAGACGCCATCCATGAACAGCTGCCGCCAGCTGAGGATCATGCTTGCCAGAGGATTATAGGTAATAATCCAGCTAAATTTTTCAGGAATCATATCTGACGCATATAATATCGGCGTGCAATAAAACATGAGCATGATACCAAGGCTGACAAATCGCTCTAAATCCCTGAAGAACAGATTGAGCGTAGAAAATATGATTGAAATACCAAATGTAAAAATTACCTGACCAAGCGCAATAATTGGTACGCCCCAGAGCCATGAGAGCGATGGACGCATACCATACACGAACAGGAATGCAATAATCACAGGAATTGTACACAAGAAATGTAACCCTTCCATCATGACATTACTCAATGGAATAACTGAGCGCGGAAAAACTGTTTTTTTGATTATTTGTGCATTGGCTATAAACGAAAACAAGGAATTTGTCGCCGAGCTGGCAAACCACTGCCACGGAAATAAACCGGTAATCAAGAAAAGGGTATAATTCGGGATCTGCACTCGCATAACGAGTTTAAAAATGAAATAATATATCATTGCAAAAAGCAGTGGATTCGCAATTGACCATAAGTAACCAAATACGCTGCTTTTATAACGTACCTTTAAATCTTTGTTTGTTATAACAACAAGAAGATCAAACAAATACCCTATATTATACTTCATTTTTATACTCATAAATTATTCTACAAAAAATTCCGTACGTAATATGTATCAAACAGAATTATCGATAAGATCTGCTGTGCTCGAGAGACGAACAGCTATTCCCATAAACAAAGACCAATTGTAACATTATTTTGCACAAGCAATATGTAAACAATCTTTCCTGAGCATTAGCACTCCGGAATCGGAGATGATCGCTAACCTCAGTAACCGCTGAATGAAAATGTGATTCTCGTGGAAGACACATAAACCATCCTTTAAGATTGTAAATAAAATGTTAAATCGAACAATGAGTTTATTCTAAAATTCAGACACGCTACCGCCATTGGCTATCGCAACCAAAATGCGGACTCCCCTCTCTAAAGTGTCTGTCTTACCCGGTCTTACCGTAACGAAGAGGATACGCTCGTCGTTAGCTCCACGAGCATTACCGGCGCAGCATTCATGAAGCCACAAACAGCCTAGTCAGCGTTCGGCAAAAAAGCTAAAAACCAACGGATATCTGTACTCAGCGCCCCTCTCCGGACTCACATCCATCGCTACACCGCAACAAATGCACCGCTACTCTCCTCAGTTTATGGCATCCTATCCATCAGGACTTTCTCATTTCACCCTTGAAACCAACAAAAAGCGTCACTCTCGGCAGTATGACTTCAACAGCCATGTAGCTGGGCGCTCCGCATCTCTACATGAGTCAGGCAGAGTATTAAGTTCGCGGGCAGGCAGCGGCAACACCACCAGGATAACGTCCTTCCTCACCCTCTCTTGCATAAAAGTGAATTTGACTTTTCTTCAAAAGTGGTCAAATCCGAGCGTCGTAGGGTACGTTTGTTGCGCATTATCAATAATGCATCCGTAGGATGTGAATTACGCGCGCATTATAGCTCTGGTCTGGAAGAATAAAAATGAAAAAGCATGACCAATCCATTCAGCCAAAAAATACACAGTTACTGCACATTATTCGAACACTTCAGCGCACCCACTTAACAATATGATTATAAAAGAAAAAATAGATTTCATTACTATCATTACAATAGTAATACTGACTGATTATTGAGGAATTGTTCGGAAAATATATAAAAAGAAACAATATTGACCAGACTCAGCCTTTCCGCTGCTTTGCTTGCGAGGCGAACAGAGTACGGTAACTATCAAAGAACAGCAGTAACAATTATTCAGCTAACTTATTTTCATGTAATAATGATTATCATTTGCGAACTTACCCTAAAATCTTCAGCACTCACCTGGACCCGGGAAGTGTGCAACCCTGCGCTTTCTACGGTACCCGCTTATATCCTGCAACGGTAAAGCAGATGATCCCGAAGGCAAGCCAGTGTAAAATCGACAAATATATATAGCGGGGAACACCGAACCCGGAGGATGAATATGAAGTTTTTAGTCACTGGAGCCGCAGGATTTATCGGCTTTCATGCAAGTCAGCGCCTTCTGGAGGCGGGTCATGAGGTTGTTGGCATCGACAACATGAACGATTACTACGATGTCAATCTCAAGCAGTCTCGCCTGGATCTTTTACAGTCCCCTCGGTTCAGTTTTTACAAAATCGATCTTGCCGATCGCGAAGGCATGGCGCAAATTTTTGCTACTGAGAAGTTTGATCGGGTGATCCATCTGGCAGCGCAGGCTGGCGTGCGTTATTCGCTGGAAAATCCGCATGCCTATGCCGATGCTAACCTGATTGGTTATCTGAACATTCTGGAAGGCTGCCGACACAACAAAGTACAACATTTGCTGTATGCCTCTTCCAGTTCAGTGTATGGCCTGAACCGCAAGATGCCGTTCTCCACGGATGATTCGGTCGATCACCCGGTGTCACTGTATGCGGCAACCAAAAAAGCCAATGAACTGATGGCGCATACCTACTCTCATCTCTATGGCATCCCCACCACCGGCTTACGTTTCTTCACCGTGTATGGCCCGTGGGGGCGTCCGGATATGGCCCTGTTCAAATTCACTAAGGCGATGCTGGAAGGTAAGAGCATTGACGTCTACAACTACGGCAAGATGAAGCGTGATTTCACCTACATCGATGACATCGTAGAAGCGATTGTCCGCGTGCAGGATGTCATTCCGCAGGCAGATCCTGAATGGACCGTAGAAAACGGCTCACCGGCCACCAGTTCAGCCCCTTATCGAATCTATAATATCGGCAACAGCTCGCCGGTGGAGTTGATGGACTACATCACCGCTCTGGAAGAAGCGATGGGGATGGAAGCTGAGAAAAACATGATGCCGATCCAGCCGGGCGATGTCCTGGAAACCAGCGCCGATACCAAGCCACTGTATGATCTGGTTGGCTTTAAACCGCAGACATCCGTTAAGGATGGCGTGAAGAAATTCGTGGAGTGGTACAAGGCGTATTACAACGCCTGAGTGGTTACCTGATTCTTTCTGAACCGCAATCGCAGGGTTGCGGTTTTTTTGTTCCCGCGTTTTACAGAAGCTTTGATGAGCCTCTGCTTTGGTCGGAACTCATGCTTGATTAGTGCCCAAGCCCTGAGTACAAAAACAAAAAAAGCCCGCATAGCAGGCTTCTTTTCCCTTCCGGCGCTTATCTCCGGCATCTACATCTCAGTGACGGTAGCTCTTCACAAGGTATGATTTAACATATCTGACCACCGTAAGCCGGGCAATGGTTTTAGCATAAAATTACAGACTGCATCACACTACCGAGGTCGTCGTTATGGAAAATTTGTAAAAGCGGAGGCAAGGGAGAGATCAGACCAGCGGCAGCACCGCTGGCACTCAGGATCGAAAGGGCTAATCGTTGCCAAAGAGATCGCGGGTATAAACCTTATCCGCAACATCAGCCAGCTCTTCCGCCATACGGTTAGAAATGATGACATCAGCTTCTTGCTTAAAGGCATCCAGATCGCGAACGACGCGGGAATTAAAGAATTCATCTTCTTGCATCACCGGTTCGTAAATAATAACCGGGATACCTTTGGCTTTAATACGCTTCATAATCCCTTGGATTGAAGAGGCGCGGAAGTTATCTGAGCCGCTCTTCATGATCAGACGATAAACCCCAACCACTTTCGGTTTACGCGCAAGGATAGAGTCGGCAATAAAGTCTTTACGGGTACGGTTAGCATCTACAATAGCGCCAATGATATTGTTTGGCACCGATTCGTAGTTCGCCAGCAGCTGTTTAGTATCTTTCGGCAGGCAGTATCCACCGTAACCGAATGACGGGTTGTTATAGTGATTGCCGATCCGCGGGTCCAGGCACACGCCTTCAATAATCTGCTTGCTGTTGAGACCCTGGCTTTCCGCATAGCTATCCAGCTCATTAAAATAAGCGACACGCAGAGCAAGGTAGGTATTGGCAAACAGCTTGATCGCCTCCGCTTCGGTCGAGTCGGTAAACAGCGTCGGGATATCCTGCTTGATAGCCCCCTCTTTCAGCAAACTGGCAAAACGCTCTGCCCGCTCCGAACGTTCACCGATGACGATACGAGAAGGATGCAGATTGTCATACAGCGCACGACCTTCGCGCAGAAACTCCGGGGAGAAGATGACATTGTCGATGCCCAGACGCTCTTTGATATCACGGGTGAAACCGACCGGAATGGTCGATTTAATGATCATGACGGCGTTGGGGTTAATCTCAGTGACATCACGAATAACGGCTTCAACCGTTGAGGTATTGAAGTAGTTAGTTTTCGGATCGTAGTCAGTCGGTGTGGCGATAATGACATAGTCAGCATTGCGATATGCATCTTGTTTGTCAGTTGTCGCACGAAAATTCAGCGGTTTTTCGTTCAGGTATTCCTGAATCTCTTTATCGACAATCGGTGATATCTTCTGGTTCAGCTTATCAACTTTAGATTGTACGATATCCAGCGCAACCACTTCGTGGTTCTGCGCAATCAGGATGCCATTCGATAAGCCAACATAACCGGTACCGGAAATAGTAATTTTCATTCGATCACACTTTAATCAGTTAACTGGACGGCGGTATCTTAACCACCCTGTAATCAACATCTCCGGCGGTTGTACTCTTTGAGAAGATAAGTGTCAAGAAAGGTACAAAATGGTGCTCTTAAAAAGGCCCGGATTGGGCCTTTTCAGGAAGCATAAATAACGAACAATGGAATATTTAGTTATATACTTCAGCGGTCGCCAAAGTATGGGCTAGCATATCTTTCTCAGACAAAGAAAGCGTGCAACCGTCCAGTTCAGGCCACTCAATGCCAATGTCAGGGTCATTCCAGAGAATGCTGCGCTCTGACTGTGGCGCGTAGTAGTTGGTCGCTTTATAGACAAACTGCACCGTCTCACTCAGCGCCATAAAACCATGCGCAAACCCTTCCGGGATCCACAACTGACGTTTATTCTCTGCGCTGAGCACCGCCCCAACCCATTTGCCAAAGGTTGGAGATGAACGACGGATATCCACCGCCACATCAAAAACCTCACCTTCCACGCAGCGCACCAGTTTACCCTGCGAGTGCGGATCCAGCTGATAGTGCAGGCCCCGCAGCACTCCCTTCTGCGACTGCGAATGGTTATCCTGTACAAACTCAACATGACGACCGACCGCCTCATCAAACACCTTACTACTGAAGCTTTCAAAGAAAAAACCACGCGCATCACCGAACACGCGAGGCTCAAAAATCAGTACGTCAGGAATGTCTGTTTTAATAATATTCATCTTGTATGCCCTTACTTGCCTGAGACTTCAACGACAACACGCTTAACACCCTGACGCCAGTCCGGGAGCGTGACACCAAATACGCGCTGGAATTTTTCATTAGACAGGCGGGAATTCAGCGGACGTTTTGCCGGCGTTGGATAAGCCGTTGTCGGGATCCCGTTAACCTCTTTGATAGCAAGCTGCACGCCGTTTGCTCGCGCCACATCAAAGACAAAGCAGGCATAGTCATACCAGCTGGTTTCACCGCTGGCCACCAGATGGTAGGTTCCGGCAACCGCGTTATTACGCAACGCTTCGCGGATGGCGATGGCGGTGCAGTCCGCCAGCAGCTCTGCCCCGGTCGGCGCACCGTGCTGATCGTTAATGATCGATAGCGTCTCTTTCTCACCCGCCAGACGCAGCATGGTTTTGGCAAAGTTCGCCCCACGGGTCGCGTACACCCAGCTGGTGCGGAAAATAAGATGACGGGGATTTGCCTGCTCCAGCGCAATTTCTCCGGCGCGTTTGGTCTCGCCATAGACGTTCAGCGGCCCGGTGGCCTCCTCTTCCTGACGATAGTGGCTCCCCTCCCCGTCGAACACATAATCGGTGGAGTAATGCACTATCAGGGCCCCCAGTTTCGCTGACTCTTCCGCCAGTACTGCCACACCCTTATCGTTCAACAGGTCAGATAGCTCACGCTCGCTTTCAGCTTTATCTACCGCAGTGTGGGCCGCCGCATTGACAATGACATCCGGTTTTACCTGACGAACAGTTTGTGCAATGCCTTCCAGATTCGTTAAATCACCGCATAATTCTTTATCGAAGTAATCAACGGCGACCACCTCACCCAGCGTCGACAGCGAACGCTGCAGCTCCCAGCCAACCTGGCCATTTTTACCAATCAGTAAAATTTTCATTATTAAATACCTTGTATATGATCGGCAGGCGATTAACGTTCGTTAAGCAGGCGTTTCAGATAAGCGCCATATTCGGTTTTCTTCAGCCGTTCAGCCTGGGCCGCAACTCCTTCGGCACCCAGCCAGTCATTGCGGTAAGCAATCTCTTCCAGACAGGCCACCTTCATGCCCTGGCGCTTCTCAATAGTGTGAATAAACTGCGAAGCCTCAATCAGGCTGTCATGAGTACCGGTATCGAGCCAGGCAAAACCACGGCCCAGCAGTTCAACCTGCAGATCGCCACGATCCAGATACATCTGGTTCAGGGTGGTGATTTCCAGCTCGCCACGCTCAGACGGCTTCACCTCTTTCGCCATTTCCACAACATTGTTGTCGTAGAAATAGAGTCCAGTGACTGCCCAGTCTGATTTTGGTTTTAGCGGCTTTTCTTCAATCGACAATGCCCGGAAGTCCTCATCAAACTCCACCACGCCAAAACGCTCCGGATCAAGAACCTGATAACCAAATACGGTTGCGCCTGACGTTTTGCTGGCTGCTGCTTCCAGCTTTTTACCAAAACTCTGACCGAAATAAATATTGTCGCCCAGCACTAACGCACAGGAATCATTGCCGATAAATTTCTCACCGATAATAAAAGCCTGCGCCAGACCATCCGGAGAAGGCTGAATAGCATAGCTGAAGTTAACCCCAAACTGCGAACCATCGCCCAGCAGGCGCTGAAATGCTGGCATATCTTCCGGCGTGGTGATGATCAGAATATCGCGGATCCCCGATAACATCAGCACAGACACCGGATAATAAATCATCGGCTTATCGTAAATCGGCAGAAGCTGTTTAGAGACACCCTGGGTAATCGGGTACAGACGCGTACCGGAGCCACCGGCCAGAACAATACCTTTCATTTGTCAGTTTCCTTAATGAGTGAGCCAAGCCAGGACAATTAGTTATTCAGACCAAGACGTTCACCGGCATAGGAGCCGTCCAGCACACGCTGCCACCAGTTCTGATTGGTCAGATACCAGTGAACCGTTTTTTCAATTCCGCTTTCAAAAGTTTCTTGCGGAACCCAGCCCAGGTCGCGCTGAATTTTTGCCGCATCGATCGCGTAACGCAGATCATGGCCCGGACGATCTTTCACAAAGGTGATGAGATCGGCAAACTGGCTGATGTTGCCCGGCTTCTGTTCCACCACTTTATCGAGAATCGCGCAGATAGTACGTACTACATCAATATTCTTACGCTCGTTATGACCGCCGATATTATATGTTTCACCGCTCTCACCCTGTGTTGCGACTTTATAGAGCGCACGCGCGTGATCTTCCACATAGAGCCAGTCACGAATCTGTTCGCCATTGCCATACACCGGCAGCGGTTTACCCGCCAGCGCATTGAGAATGGTCAGCGGGATCAGTTTTTCCGGGAAGTGATACGGGCCATAGTTATTGGAGCAGTTGGTCACCACTACCGGCAGACCGTAGGTACGGTTCCAGGCACGCACCAGGTGATCGCTACCGGCCTTGGAGGCAGAGTACGGGCTGCTTGGCGCATACGGCGTTTCTTCCGTAAACAGGTCATCAGTGCCGTGCAGGTCACCATAAACTTCATCAGTAGAGATATGGTGGAAACGGAACGCCTGCTTCTGCGCGGCATCCAGAGTAGAATAATAGTGACGTGCCGCCTCCAGCAGGGTAAAGGTGCCGATCAGGTTAGTCTGAATAAAGGCCGCCGGACCATCAATTGAGCGGTCAACATGGCTTTCTGCCGCCAAGTGCATCACGATATCCGGGTGGAAATCGCTGAACTGCTCCGAGACGGATTTAGCATCGGTGATATCAGTTTGAGTAAAGGAGTAACGTTCGCTATCGGCAACCGTCGCCAGAGATTCAAGATTCCCCGCATAAGTCAGGCAATCCATCACGCGTACTTCGTCCTGGGTATTTTCAATAATATGACGCACAACTGCAGAACCAATAAACCCCGCGCCGCCAGTGACAAGGATCTTCATATTTGACTTACCTTAAATGTTATATTCAACTGAAGAATTCAGCTTATCAGTAATAAATGAAAAGTATGTTCTTCAATTAAAGAAGGCGTATATAAAAAATGATAAAGAGGATATATTTACAAGAGAAAAAATAGAAATAGCTCTTCGAAATGACAATTATTAAAATCAATAATCACAAAAAACCCGGAAGTTTATTCCCGGGTTTGCGAAATTATTTTACTCAATCCATTCGGTGTGGAAAACACCTTCTTTATCGGTACGCTTATACGTATGGGCACCGAAATAGTCACGCTGAGCCTGGATCAGGTTAGCCGGCAGGACTGCAGAGCGATAGCTGTCGTAGTAGGCAATGGCAGCAGAGAATGTCGGAACCGGGATACCGTTCTGAACAGCATAAGCCACGACATCACGCAGCGCTTGCTGGTATTCATCAGCAATCTGTTTGAAGTACGGTGCCAGCAGCAGGTTAGCAATGCTTGCATTCTGCTCGTAAGCATCAGTGATCTTCTGCAGGAACTGCGCACGAATGATACAACCTGCACGGAAGATTTTGGCAATCTCACCGTAGTTCAGATCCCAGTTGTATTCATCCGATGCAGCACGCAGTTGGGAGAAGCCTTGAGCATAAGAAACGATCTTGCCCAGATACAGAGCGCGACGAACTTTCTCTACAAACTCAGCCTTGTCACCTGCTGGTTGAGCTTCTGGCCCCGTCAGGACTTTAGAAGCAGCAACACGCTGATCTTTCAGAGAAGAGATGTAACGAGCGAAAACGGACTCGGTAATCAGGGACAGCGGTTCGCCCAGATCCAGTGAACTCTGGCTGGTCCATTTACCGGTACCTTTGTTGGCTGCTTCATCAAGGATCACATCAACCAGGTATTTACCTTCTTCATCTTTTTTAGTGAAGATGTCTTTGGTGATATCGATCAGATAACTGCTGAGCTCACCTACATTCCATTCGGTAAAGGTTGCCGCCAGTTCTTCATTAGAAAGCGCCAGACCACCTTTTAGTAAAGCATAGGCTTCAGCAATCAACTGCATGTCGCCATACTCGATACCGTTGTGGACCATTTTGACATAGTGACCCGCACCGTCAGCACCGATATAGGCGACACATGGTTCACCATCCTCAGCACGAGCAGCAATCTGCTCGAGAATTGGCGCTACCAGTTCATAGGCTTCTTTCTGCCCACCAGGCATGATAGAAGGGCCTTTCAGTGCACCCTCTTCACCACCAGAAACACCGGTACCGATAAAGTTGAAACCTTCGGCAGACAGCTCACGGTTACGACGGATAGTGTCCTGGAAGAAGGTGTTGCCCCCATCAATGATGATGTCGCCTTTGTCCAGATATGGCTTAAGAGAATCGATCGCGCTATCAGTGCCAGCGCCTGCTTTCACCATCAACAGGATGCGGCGTGGAGTTTCAAGGGATTCAACAAACTCTTTAACGGTATAATATGGGACCAGTTTCTTGCCTGGATTTTCGGCAATCACTTCTTCGGTCTTATCACGGGAGCGGTTGAAAACAGAGACGGTATAACCACGGCTTTCGATGTTGAGCGCAAGGTTGCGCCCCATCACTGCCATACCGACAACCCCGATCTGTTGCTTGGACATTACATACTCCTGTCTGGTGTGGTCACTGCGACACGCTCGCAGCTTAAATGTGATGATTATGTTAGCTCAAAGATGATCCGTCGCATAGCGTAAAGTAAGTTCACGACAGATATGGGTTCTAATCATCTCATCAGTTTCTTATTAGCCGATAAAACCATCTTGAACACAAAAAACACATAAAGATTAAAATATATTTAATGGAGAACACAGAAGGTTTAAAAACTCACCAAAACAAAAACTCAAAAAATATAGCGCAACAAACATTTATTCACACTAATAAAGCAACACATTTAGCTCGAAATTACAGAACATCCAAATTTATTACTCCCGAAGAAGTAACAATATTTCCTTAGTTTTTTCCTCCATGAGTTTTACATCAGCTCTAGATTCAACATTTAATCTTACCACCGGTTCTGTATTAGAAGTTCTAAGATTAAACCTCCAATCCTTAAACTCGAGGCCAATCCCGTCTGTTTTATCTATATATTCAGCTTCAGAACAATATTTTTCAAGAATACGATCGATTGATTTTATAGGATCGACCAAAGAGCTATTTATCTCGCCAGAGGCAGGGTAGGCTGTTAATCTTTCATTAACTAATTGTCCTAACGACTGTTTTTTCACACAAAGTAACTCTGCTACAAGTAGCCAAGGAATCATACCGCTGTCGCAATAAGAAAAATCGCGGAAATAATGATGCGCACTCATTTCCCCTCCATAGATTGCATCCTCCGAGCGCATTCTCTCCTTAATAAAAGCATGTCCAGTTTTAGATAAAATGCCTACTCCTCCAGACTTATCAATAATATCTATTGTATTCCAAGTCAATCTAGGGTCATAAATAATTCGTGATCCAGGCTGCTTTTCTAGAAATGCCTCAGCTAGCAAACCGACAATATAATAGCCCTCTATAAATCGGCCGTTCTCATCAAACAAAAAACAACGATCGAAATCGCCGTCAAATGCGATGCCCATATCAGCACCATATTCAATAACTGCATTGGCTGTATCTTGACGACATTCTGGAAGTAAAGGATTGGGTATGCCATTTGGAAAGTTACCATCAGGCTCATGGTGTATCTTAACAAATTTAACTGGAATATTTAATTCATTAAATCTTTTTTCAATTTCATCAATAACATGTCCAGCAGCACCGTTACCAGAATTCACAACTAGTTTTAGATGCTTATCAAAATTACCTACCCGAATAAATTCGAATAATTTATCAACATACTCATGAAGCACCGAAATAGCCTTATAACTACCTCTTTTGGTGGCTACTGGAACAGGAAAAATATTTTGTTCTGCTAATCGTCGAATCTCAAAAAGACCAGTATCCCCACTGATCGGTTTTGAATCTTCACGAACCAGCTTCATCCCATTATAATTTTTTGGATTATGGCTCGCTGTAATCTCAACACCGCCATCAATCTTTAAAAAACTAGTTGCAAAATATATTTCTTCAGTGCCTGAAAGGCCAATATCTAATACATCGACACCTGAATCCTGTAAACCCTGAGCCACGGCAAGTTTTAGAGATTCACTAGTAAGACGAATATCTCCGCCTACAACAACTTTCTTTGGTTTCAAATACTCACCAAATGCACGACCTATACGATATGCAATATCATCATTAAGTTCATCGCCTAATTTTCCGCGGATATCGTAGGCTTTAAAACAAGTCAAATTTGTCATTATAACTAATCCTTAATAATCAGAATTCATAGTGGTCTTTAATACGAATGATATCATCATCACCCAAATAAGAACCAGACTGCACTTCGAGAAGAACCAAAGGGATTTTCCCGGGGTTCTCCAGCATGTGCTGAACGCCAACAGGAATAAAAGTCGATTGATTTTCAGTTAGAAATAATATTTCATCACCTAGAGTAACTTGAGCGGTCCCAGATAAGATAATCCAATGCTCAGTACGATGATGATGAATTTGTAGAGAGAATTTTCCACCAGGTTTAACTGTAACTTTATTTATATGATATTTAGGAGTTAATATGAGATTATCACGATGGCCCCAAGGATTATATGACTCTCTGTGTAGCTTATATTCCCTTCGAGAATTTTTCTTTAAATATTCAACTATCTTTTTGACGTCTTGAACCTGAGATTTATCAATTACAAGAACAGCATCCTTGGTACTAACTATAGCAAGATTATTCACGCCAACTGCAGCAACGAACTGATTCTCAGTATTAATATAACAATCTAGTGCATTTTTAGTATATATATCACCGGTCAGGGCATTCCCGTCTTCATCCTTTCTATCAACTTCCCAGAGAGCATTCCAAGAACCCACGTCATTCCAACCGGCATTAAGCGGAACTACAATGGCAGACTCGGTTTTCTCCATAACGGCATAGTCAATTGATTCATCAGGACAAGCAGTAAACGCATCTTTATCAATTCGAATGAAATTTTCTAAAGAATCAGGGTTAAGTCCCGCAATTGCATCCTGGCAAGCATTTAAAATATCTGGACGAAAAATGGATAGTTCTTCAAGAAAACGTTTGGCTTTAAAAAGAAACATACCACTATTCCAGTAGTACTCACCGCTAGCAAAATACTCATTAGCAATTTCCAAGCATGGTTTTTCAACAAAGCGTTTAACTTTAAATACGGAGGAAGACTCTATATCTAATGCATCACCACGATGGATATACCCATACCCTGTTTCTGGGCCTGTAGGTACAATACCAAAAGTTACAAGTTTTCCAGTTTCAGCATAAGGCAAAGCGCTACATATAGAATTGTGAAAGGCGACTTTGTCTTCTATGACGTGATCAGCAGCAAGAACAAGCAATATAGGGTCATCGCCTTTACTTATAGCATTTAATGCTGCAATAGTGATAGCTGGTGCAGTATTTCTAGCAACAGGCTCCAGAATGATATTATTTGAAAGTTTACCAATTTGACGAAGTTGCTCTGCAGCAAGGAAGCGATGTTGTTCATTGCAAATAACAAGTGGTTCTTGGATATTCAATCCATCTAAACGTGAGACAGTCTCCTGTAGCATCGACTGTTGACCATATAGCTTTAAGAATTGCTTAGGATATAGCTCTCTAGATAAAGGCCATAAGCGACTTCCTGTACCACCAGCCATTACTATTGGAATGATCATGAATTCTCCTAGTCCTAATATAAACCTTAATCAACAATATATATGATTATTTTGCAGACTCAACCATCGATTTCAATTGTGAATTTATACTTCTGTTTTTTACAGAAGATCGAGGTGCATATATTGCGTATCCGTTATTAATTTTATTTGATGTTATAACGCTTAACTCATTGACTGAGTTTTCATTTGGTATATTGATTTGATGAACACCAGTTGAAATATTAAGCAAATTGCAGTCAACTATATCTATAGTTGAGATTTTGTTATTAATGCCATTGATAAAAAATCCGTCTTTAAAACATTTAACAGCTTTCAAATTTGTAATGTCAGAGAATTGTCCATCAATAAAGAAACCAGTACCCCTGCAATTTATTGCCGTAAGCCTACTTATCTTATGTGCAACTGGGAGATAATGCCAAGGATACTGTTGTAAACTAAAGTCCATCATTCTTGGCCTTATTGGCCCATAATCAGAGGAAAAATCGAAACCATCATAGACCGTTTGCTCTGATTGTATTGAGTCAAAAATTAAATTGTAACACCTCGCTGAGACAGAATTAATCTCATTTTGATAGGTTTTTACACCCGACTCTCCACATCGAAATAGTTTAACCCCGCCCCAAACCCCAGCATTGGGTCCTTTATTACGAATAAAAGTTATTCCAGAATAAGAGCCATAAGAAATCTCACCACCAATTACTTTATTACCATATCCATAAGTTGGAGATGAAATATTATTAAAGACAATAGTTCCATACTCCCCTTTTCCCCCAGACATAATTTTTGGACTTACAACCGTACAATTATTACAATTATAGAATTCGAATAAAGCGAAAACACCTTCGGGATTTATTATTACAACGTCATTTGAATCTTTAACTATTATTCCCGATGAGATATTTTGAGTTTTCTGTTCCTGAGTTAATAAATCATAAATATCATGGTCATTGATAGTCGGTTGATAATAACCGGGAGAGAATGTTTTTGTTAATGTGTGCAAGATCTCATCAGGATCAGTAAGCCAATTATTATCTTTCCACCTTGATATAACCCATGGCGAGTTAATTGTTGTAAATGATGCGTTTTTAATATATGAATTTTTGCCCAGAGAACTAAATATCAAAAAAGGAGTATCGCACTTGATTGTCGAGGATAAGAATACTAATTTTATGGTTGAATAATTAAAGTCATACTCTAATTTTTCTTTCAATTCAACATCAATATCTATATAGCATTCTTCTGATGTAATTTTTGCATATGTTAAAAATTTCGTAAATGCATCTGCATCAGCGCCATAAAATGAAAGATAGTTTTTACCTGTAATATGATTAGTTGAAGCTAGCAATTTTTTCGGAAAAGCTAAAGAAAGAAAAAATAGTTTTAAGACAAACCTTCTATCTTTCGACATCATAGAATATGACCTTGTGCTAAATTATACCCAAGTATAACTACTTGGGTAAGTGCATATTTTATTTACTCATAAATGATGTACAAGTATCAATCAGTTCATTAGCATATTTTTCATGCAAATTTTTATTTTGTGGGATATTTGAAAAAGTAATTTTGTCATTTGGGACTTCAAAGTTAATTTTTGAGTTACATCTTGAATCGACATCTATACGATTAAAGAAATCTATCAGCCCATTAAATCTACAATTGTCAAGAATATTTTTAAACCCGCCATTTATAAAAATAACAGGAGTCCCCATTGCCAAACAAGGTAAAGCTGTATGAATTCTAGATGTAATGACAAGTTTTGCTGTACTAAGTTTAGTCAGAAATTCATGAGCTAATCTAAACCCTTCGTCCGCAGTAATATATGGAATGATTTGATCCAAATACTGCGCTGAATCCAATATATTCTTATCAAAGTATCTTTCAAGGATTTTCTTTCTGTGCGTTAGTTCGAATGCCCGTCCGTTCAATATTCTCTTTCCAAAGCGCAGCGGCTTTTTAACTAACTCAGGTAAAGTCATTGAATCATACATAGGATCCACAATATATATATTGTCAGTTATATTATCACGCTTATATGTCTTTCCTAGAGTTAACGTTAAACAGCCAGAATAATAGGCCTTAACTCCATGACTTTCAAGAATGTCTTTGGTATGTATATCTCGACACCCAATGGGTTCGTGTGCTTTCAAATGTTTAATAGTATCTTCTGTAAAGAAGCGCTCAAGAATTGTTGTATTCAAGTGCATTGAAACATATAGAGGTGATATATTTTTACTTGGAGGGAAATTTTCTGGTATATCCATATACCAAGCATTCATGATCATACGAGCCAGATCACCCTCATATGAATTCATATGATCCCTAGAAATGAAAGAGTCTACTTTCGGTAGAAACTGCTTAGCAGCTGTGCTTTGCACATAATCGCCTAAATTTATCCAATTCCTTTTTTTATAAATTTCATTTTCATAAACAATCAAACCGTATTTATTCATAACAACCTCAAAGTATCAATTTAGTATTTTAACTTTAAATAGCCAAATAACTTTCTTTTATCATCACTCCTAAGAATGATAATAAATGTCAGAATAGAAATAACAACAAAATTAGCGACCACCACTGTAAATAGACGTAAAAAACCTTCATCAATATATCTTTCAATACTACAAGAAAGGGCTATGCCAATAAAAGACACCACCGCATACTTAGGTGCTTTCTTAAAGAAATCAACTAGAATTGTTCTCCCTAGTTTATCTTTCACATAGTAAACTCTATAGAGCAGCACACATACAGAACATCCAATCCTGAAAAAAGCTGTTTGTATAACGGAGTAACCATTGAGATACATTAAGGCTGCAACCCCCAACGAACCAAGCATAATAAAAGAAATCATCAACTGATATTTCTTTAACTCTCCAATAGCATATGCAACACTAACATAAGGTCCGGATAGAGAGTCAATTATTATATACAAAGCAATAATTTTTACCAAATCAGGCAATAATGGTGGATATGATTTTAACCAGAGAGATAAAACATAATGAGCTTCAGCAAATAAGGGAATTGCTGTTATAGCAATAACAAAAAAAACTGCACTATGAGAGATCTCAATCATTGAACAAACTTCTTTTTTATCATTTGCCGAATATCTTTGTACTATCTGGGGATTAAATGCTGTCTGAATTGTTCCAGACACTCGACTTAAGGCCATCAAAACTTGCTCAGTTAGAGCAACTGCGCCATTCGCTATTGGGCCAAAATAGTAATAAGTGAGTAACGAGAACCCTTGTGATACTGAGACCAAACTTAGTGAACCGAATAATGACCAACAAGAGAAAACGAAAACATTTTTTATATATACAAAATCTTTTTTAAGATTGAAGTCAAGATAGTAAACAGACAATTTATACTTTGAGTATCCCCAATAAATAAAGAATACTGTCAAATAACCTGAGCAAATGAAAATTGAATACATCACCAATTTTTGATGATATATAACCACTGAAAAAATCACCGTTAAAACCAATCGCAAAACCGCATCCACAATACCAATCTTCGCAAATGCTCCCATTTTTTCACATGCGATCATTGCAGACATAAATGGAGTTTGCATGATTTGGAAAAAAATTGTAACCATTGAAACATGGTACACAATCATCATATCATCAACTCTATCTAACGGAAAGTTTAGTTTATCATATACTAACCACCGGCCAAACATTTCCGCAAGTAAAATTACTATACATGAAATAATAAAATGAGCTTGAACACTAGCATTGAAATATTTCCTAGCTTCATTTAGATCATTTTTCCCTAATGCAAAAGAAATGAATCTTTGTGTAGCTAGGGATGATACACCTTGAATGAATGTCAATATTATTATTATACTACCAATTACATTGTATAATCCAAAATCATAAAATCCTAACGCCTTTAATACTATTCTCGATGTATAAAGAGTAACCCCCATAATTACTAACATGCGAATGTATAATGATATTGTATTCTTCACTATGCTTTTTTTCATTATGAAGTCACTTTCTTTTGATTGCATCTAAAAAATCATCAATCATACTTGACATTAAGGAAATATTATATTTTTTTGATGTTTCATAACCACTATTTATTAAAGAATCTCTGTTATCACTCAAAAAAGCAAAACTGTCTTTCCAACTTGAATATGATTCTGGCTCTACATAAATGGCTGAAGTTGACAATATTTCCTTAAAAACCGGAATATTGGATACTATTACTGGCAATCCTTTTGACATAGCTTCAATCGGAGGGATACCAAATCCTTCATCTTTAGAGGGATAGACAAGGACTGTTGACTTTGTATACAAGTCACCAATTTCTGCATCAGATAGGTTACTTAAAAAAGTCACTCTTTTTTCTAATTTTTCTTTTTTAACTAGCTCAATTAATTCTTGCTGGTAGTTAGTTTTTCCAGAAACCACTATCAGTTCTATTTTATTTTCAAATTTCATGTAGTTAGAGATAAACAGATGCGCATTTTTATGTCTCCAACTAGCCCCAATCATAAGAACTTTATTCATGTCCCTTTCTTTAGAAGTAGGTTTCTCATTGAAACCTAAATTCTCTGTTACTGCATTATATACTACTGAGATTTTATTTTTGTCCAATCCATAAACTGATACTAATTGTTCTTTTACCGCATTTGATACAGTTATAATATGTTTAACTTTTTTGGCAACCCGAGGGATCAAGTACTTAAAATTTAAAAATTGGATCGTTGAATCAGGATACTTTCTTGGCCTTATATCATGGATAGTGATAATTTGCTTACGAATTAATGGCAAAGAATGATGTGTTGTACTCATTATTAGTTCATCTCTATATTTAGCTTTCAACTTTGCAGATAGATAAAAGCTATATAGCAACCAATAGATTGGCCTCAGTTTAGATATTTTTGATGAATTAGCAACAATATCTGGTGTTTTAATAACCTCAACATCAAACGATTTAAAATACTCCGCATTACTTTTCGAACATACTATCGCGGTCAGCATTCTCTTCTTTGAGAGAAGATCAGCAACTCTCTTTGAATACTCCCACATTCCAGTACCACTTTTTCCAATGCGCGTTAGGTTTAATATCATATTATACTCTGTATTTTTTCCTGAATCCTAATTTGAACATAATGTATATCATTATAGCGACAACACAATGTTCCCAAAACATCCACCCATAACCTAATGGTAAAAGGTTTGCACCGCAAAGAAATGCGAACGGTATATATACATAAACATTTTTATTTACTTTTAATGTATTATAAAAAATTCTTAACAAGAATCCTTTAAACCAAAATGAACACATGATAAAGAAGACAGACAAATATCCAAAATCTGCAAAATATTCCCCCATACCAAAAGATGGAACACCTTTATTATCATAAAAACTATCAGGGAAATATTTCCTATCTAAGATCAAATATCCAAAATCAAGCGGTTTATCCGGATAAAGAGCCCTCGGTAACCTTGCAAAGACTTCGCTCTCAAATAAGAGACGTCCAAAATATGGGGACTGATTATTATCAATTAAAAGAGCAAAATTTCTTGTATAGTCAGCATAGTATGACATTGAGGCAAATACAGTATTGAAATCACCTCTAAATGTCATTATAAATACGAAGATAATACCAACTGAAAGAATACTAGCAAGTATGAAAAATTTGCTGAATGAAATTATTTTATTTTCCACATATCGACCATAAATAAAATAATTTACAGCCAGTGTAAACAATGGCGATTTCACTCCATGCAGATATATAAATATAATATTTACTAAAATTAGAAAAAAAGATATTAATTTATTTTGTTTATATGTATAAAAAAGAAAAATTATTGCCAACTGACTAAATAAAATTGATGTAAAAAAATAAACACCATATCCTGTTCTTGTTTTTTCATAAATAACCCTCGGTGATAGGATGTATTGTTTAAATGCGAACAATATTGGTGAGAAAAATAAAAAACTTAGGACTGTAAACGCAAATGCAAAAAATAATAGTTTTGTCTGAGTTGGGTTTAATGGTTCAATTCTCAACTTGGCTGATGTTGAGAAAAAAAAGCCAATTATTAGTGACAAGAATGCCATTGAATAACATATATATATATATAAATAGCTAAAATCACTATAAGGATTTAAAAAATAACCGAGATACATTATCTCTAAGACATAAAACTTTGGTAGCATTGTCAATGCAGTTGGTGTGAAAAAATTTATTGCGCTCTTATGCTTTTTACAAACATACAAATATAGAAAAAACCAGAAAAATGCACCTAGCATTATAATAAATATTTTCATAGCTCAGCCTTAATTTTATTTCCAATATCCTTTATGCATGCTCATTTTCTTAACTAGAGCTACTGGAAACAATGAATAATGACCACCCATTTTTAGTCCAAGAAACTTCATGGCTGTTGATAGTAATGCTTTAATTATTAGGCCAGGCTTATTTCTATATAAATATTTCATTTCACTAATTACAAATTTTTTCCCTTCGCCACCTAATCCACCAGTCAACTCTCTTATCCAAGGCTCTTTTTCGTGAAAAACTCCTATATCAAAATAACGTTTAAACTCATCTACAGCTGTATAATTATGAGAATGATATACTTTAGCATCTGCCATATAGCAGATGCTATACCCCGACTTGATAGCTTTAGCAGCATAAAACATATCCTCGCATAAGATCGTATGGCTTGGGAATCCATCCAACCGAGTGAAAATATTTACCTTATACGCAGAAAAAGAGTTTGACATAAATACTGTTTTAATTCCCTTTTTCTCAATGTCCGATAGAGTGTATTTATATGAATCTTTTGCGTAATTAAAATTACGTGCATGAATTGCTATTGCATCAGCTTCACGATGTGGTAATTGCCTACCATACGCACAAGCCACACTTGGATCGTCAAAACATAAGAGTATTTCATCTATAAATCCAGCACAAGGAATCGCATCTTGAGTCAAAAAAATAACAATATCAGTTTCAGCTATATTCTCGAAAGCTAAATTTCTTGTACCGCCATGATTAAAGTCACTTTTATTAATTTTAACTACATCAAAGCCATTTTCCAGTGCAATGGCAACTGTGTCATCAGTACTACCCGAGTCAATTACTTTTACTATGACTTCTTCGCGTGAATTGAGTCTTATTGCAGTTGCAACTTCTTTCCATTTCTCCCCACCATTATAAGTAGGTATTGCTAAAATATATTTCATTACTACTACCCTAGTTAATTATTTGAATTAAGACATTTTATGATTAGCTTCGAGCATTCTTGATAGGTGTTAAATAGATGGCTTTCCGTCAAATACTCTTTCATCCCATCTCTATTTGATGCTATAACTGGTATATCTAGAGCTATTGCTTCTAGCATAACTAATGGTACACCTTCAAATCGTGATGGGATAAACAGATAATCGCTGTTATAAGCTAAATCCCATGGTTCAGGTGTCCAACCATGCATGTGATATTCTAAACTTGGTAATTCTTCATTACATGTTTTAATGAAAAGACTACGATCCTCACCATCTCCAATAATATTAAGATTTATTCTACTTAATTGTTCAGGGGTCAATAGCCTTAATGCTGACAACATTATGTCGTGACCTTTTTGTTTATAACTCACACGCCCTATGATTGTCAATTTTAGCTTACCCGGCCCCTCTCGATTTTTTTTCAGGTAAGAAATACGTTTTTCTTTGAAAAGGGTCAAATCCCTAACTCTATTCCTAAACACATCGACTATACAAATTTCATTTCTTTCTTTTATTTGTGCTTTGAAAACTTCAGAAATTGTTACAATGTGCTTTGTTCTATTTAATAAATAACTAGCATATAGATCTCTTATTTTAGAAAATCTCTTATGCATTATCTTTGCAGAATGTAGATACGGTAGATATGATATATAATTGATATTCTTACTTATAAGTACTTCAGCAATTGTGCTTCCAATTTCTATATCACCTTGAACTAAAAATATAGAAGTATATTTTCTTTGCAATGCAGTACTAAAGAAATTATTTAATCTTTGTTTGAGCCTCACATTAAAAATTGAGTGAAAAAACTCCAACTTTGGTTGTTTTGTCGGTAAATCAACTATAGCATCGACACTCATTGAACATTCTATTATTAATCGTTTTTTTAAAGAATGATTCGTTGGTTCAATTAAAACTCTAACATCTGCATTTTCAGTAAGACACCCCTTAATTATTTCTAAGGCCATAAGCTCATGTCCTCCTAACATTCGTACAGGGAAGACAAATATAGGTTTATCCCCTAACACCTGTATCCAATATTTATTGCTACTTTCATACTCATTCATATTTCTAAATTTTATCCCGATATAATTAGTAAAATCAGTATGCACCATCTTTTTTCAAAACAACGAGAATTGTTTTGAACAAGATAGCAATATCATTCCACATTGACCAATTTTTAACATACCAAGCATCTAAATATACACGGGTTTCATAATCAACATCACTACGCCCACTGACTTGCCACAAACCTGTCATACCTGGTTTACTTAGGAGATAATAATCTACTTCTTCATTATAACGTTCCAACTCGGCTGTTATAATTGGCCGAGGACCAACAAGACTCATTTGTCCCATAAGAACATTGAATAGTTGTGGCAACTCATCCAAGCTTGTTCTACGTAAAAAATCACCAATACTAGTTATCCTAGGATCGTTTTTTAATTTAAAAGTTGCATCCCATTCTTTCCGTGCTTCCTCATTTGTCGAGATTAAATTATCTAATACCTCTTTCGAATTAATTACCATTGAACGAAATTTTAAACACTTAAATGACTTGCCATTTTTACCTACACGCATATGTCCGTATATTGCAGGCCCCCCATCCTTTTTTACTTTTAATGCAATGTAAATTAGTAACGGTGACAATATTGTTATAATACTAACTGCACCTATAATATCAAATGATCGTTTGATAATCCTTGATGATAGCTTTGCTAAATTCTGTTGAACACGAAAAATCATAACTTCATGGCTAAATATGAATGACATGTCAGTGCTATCTAACGGCATCCCCCTTAAGGTCGGGATAACCGAAACAAATCGATAACCCTTTATCATAAATTCCCTTAACCATCGATTACGTATATCACTTTGATGCGATTCGACTGCTACAATAAATTGTGTTCTTTTATCTATTGAATCTAGCCACTTAACGTCTGTGCTAATTACTGGTAGTCCATCTACCAAAATATAATTTTCATTATCTTTATTTTCAGAAATAAAACCTACAATACGTAATCCCAAATTTTTTTCACTGAGAATTGCCTTGTAAGCATCTTGTGCGTTTTTCCCATCTCCAATAATCCATGTATCCCGCTGCCATAATCCTAACTTATTTAAAACTGCCTTTGTTGCAATTCTGACTAATGGTACTAATGTAATTGCCAACAGCCAAGTAATAATCCATAGAAAACTAGGGAAATACCATTTTGCAAAAGCCATTATTGCAACTTCGAAAACGCCAAAAATAACTAGCGTTCGTAATATTTCTTTTAATTCATACCAAAATGTTTTCCTATAAAAATAATGCCGTAGTCTTATCCCATACCAACCGATACAAGCTAATCCTAGCAACCAATGCAATCCAACCCATCCTTCAATTTGATCATTTGGCATTTCATTTTTCAACTCACCAAAAATAAGCGAGGATATACCCAAAGATAAATAAAGTGACGAAACAAAACTAATAAAATCAGCCAACGCTAATGCAGCACTACTGAGAACATTTTTTGCAAAATGTGTCATAACACCCTCAACCTATTAATTTATTAAGGTGAAGCATATAGATTATTTTTGGGGATATAAGCAAGGACTAAAAAGGCCTTGCTTATATATAAAACGAATTATTATTTCTTATCTGTATATGAATAACCATAGTTATTATAACCATAACCATAATAGCTACTAGCTTTCTTCACTACTCCATTCAAAATACAACCTTTAATAGCAACACCACCTTGTTCAAATCGTTTTACACTGACGGCAATTTCTTTTGCTGTATTTGTCTCAAATCTAGCAACAAGTAAAGAGGTTCCGACATAGCGACCTATGATTGCAGCATCAGTTACAGCTAAAATAGGTGGTGTATCAATGATAACTAAATCATATTTCTCTGATGCCCACTTCAGTAATCCATCAAATCGCGGATGCATTAATAATTCAGCAGGGTTTGGTGGAACTTGCCCTCGGCCAATATAATCAAATGGTGAACTTTGTACTCTTTCAATAACATCTTCAACTGAGGCTAGACCAGACAATACTTCTGATAATCCTTTTGCTTGTGATTGACCCAATATCTTATGTACATATCCTTTACGCAAGTCAGCATCGATAAAGAGTATTTTTTTCCCTGTCATTGCGATTATTGCGGCAAGGTTTGTACTTATAAAAGTTTTACCCGCATTTGGACTTGCACCAGAAATCATTAAAATATTATTTTTCGCTTCCATCATCGCAAAATGCATGCTTGTTCGTAGATTTCGAATAGCTTCAACGGCAAGGTCTGCTGGATTTTCTACTGCCAAGAGGATATCTGATTCATTTCTCCTACGCTTATTCTTAGTAAGATTTCCCGAAAGCCATTCAGATACAGGTACACTTGCATAAACATTTATACCTAACTCCTCCAGTTCTTCAGGAGATTCAATTCCTCTACGTAGAAAAACTCTAAGTAAAACGAGACCTACAGAAAAGAACAAACCAAAAATCAAACCCACTGCAACCACTAAGACCTTTTTTGGTTTTACTGGTTTTGATTCAGTTACAGCATTATCAATAATTCTGACATTACCTATAGCACTAGATTTTGCTATATTCAACTCTTGCTGCCGGCTTAAGAGTTGCATATAAACTGCTCTACCGGATTCTACATCACGGCTTAATCTCAATACCTCTTGCTGAGTAGAAGGCATGCCACTAACTTTCTTATTAAGCTTCGCTTTCTCCGCTTGCAGCGTTTGTCTTTTCTCCATTAAAGCTTTATAAGTTGGATGCTCTTTGGTATATAGCTGCGATATTTCAGCCTCACGAAATGTCAACCCATTAAGTTGATTGTCAACATTAACTATCTGCTCTAAAACAGACTTAGCCTCCATAGTTAAATCTACAGAGTCTTTTTGTTTGCGATAAGCATTTAGTTTGTCTTCAGCTATATCTAACTCACTCCGGACTTGTGGAAGTTGTTCATTTAAAAAATCCAAACTTTTGGCGTCTTGTGCGGCCTGTCGTGATACATTCTGAGCTAGGTAATTCTGGCTAATCGAGTCAAGTATATTTTTTATATGCTCAGGATTATCACCCGTCAATTTTAGCTCTAATATCCCAGTATCTTTTCCCTGATCTGTAACACTGATCAATTCTTGTAGATTGCTGATTGCTTTTAGACGTGTTAGGTATTTTACAGTAAAACGAGTTCCAGGTCTTGCATCCATAGTGCTAACGAATAACGATATACCTTTCTCATCTAATAATGTTCCAACCTTTCCATTAAACTCACCATTATCAGTTTCTACACTATAGCTATTTTTATCTTTTACTGTTAATGTAATTTCAGGTTCATCACCCGATATAAATATGTGTGTGATATTAAGACCTCCAGATTTATCACCATTAATTTGTGCGATCCCTCGTCCTAAAATCGGGAAATACTTTTCCTGTACCTCTGCTTGTAGATTCAAATCATCTACCGTCTTCCCTAATACCATTCGAGATTGCAGCAACGCAATTTCAGGCGCTGACTGTGGTTGACTATCCGGAAGCATTTGGCTAAGGCTTTCTAAGATTGCGTTGCCTTGCTTCTGTTCTACCTGGATTAGAGCATTAGCTTGATATATTGGAGTTGCCATTAAGGCATATAACACGGCCAACACAGTGAAACCAGCCGTTATTGAGATTACTAATTTCCTATGGTCAATCAGTTCACCAATTAGGCGTCCTAAATCGATCTCACCTGAATCAGGTGAAGAGGACTTATTATTTAGTTCTGATGTCATGCAATATTTCCCTGAATTATCTACCCAATTTTTGAGTCCAAAGCTTGCAGCTTTGATGTATTAATTGAAATACAGATTCAAATGCCTCATCACTTTTCCTGTAAGGATCTGGAATTTCTTTTCCATTAAGCCAATGCCCTAGCAACATTGTTTTTCCACGTATCTCCGGAGAAATACGTGTGACCTCTTCAAGATGGGTATATTCCATCACTAATATCAAGTCATACTCACGACCTAACCTTACTGTGAATTGCCTTCCCTTATGATCTTTTAATGATAAGCCATGCTTTTCAGCTACTTTAATAGCAGAAGGATCCGCAGGATGATCAACCAATGCTCCAACACCAGCTGAATCTATCTTTTTGTACGGTAATAATTCACGTAACAATCTTTCTCCGATTGGTGAGCGACATATATTTCCAGTACAAATAACGAGGATTGAATCAAACATAGCTATCACCAAGTTCGAATAAATTTCGCAGTTTCAGTCATATCATGCACACCGCTAATTGTTGGAACCAATTGAGATATTACCCGATTCCAACGGACCAATGGAGCTGTTGTGACATACACAATATCATAGGGCTGCAACTGAAATTCTGTACCCAAAACCATCGCTGAGGCATCCTGCGCATTTAGCTGATAGATATTAGCAATTTTCCCTTGCTTATCTCCTTTCAACTGACGGACAACGAACACACCTGTAGCATCGCTGAATGCTTGGGACATCCCTTCAGCATTGCCAATAGCTTCAGCCAAAGTCATACCGCTGCGATCCATCTTCATGGTACTTTGTTTCCCGACCTCTCCCATTACGAAGACCTTCAGATCGTCGTTACGTGGTACAAATAAAATATCGCCAGGATACAAGAGATGGTTCTGGCTTAAATCACCTTTCTGCATTAACGCATAAAGTGAGATTTTTGTATCTTTACCATTATGGGTCAATACGACATTTCGCCAGTCGGCATCTGGTGCCAGCCCACCTGCATTATTGATGGCATCCATAACGGTTAGCGGAATATTAGTAATAGGCTGCTGGCCAGACTTGATGACCTCGCCTGTAACATAGGCTTTTTGTGAACGGAAAGCAGCTACACTGATATCGACTTGAGGACTTTCAATATAGGTTGTCAGACGACTTGCAATGATTTGTCTGACTTCAGCTAATGTTTTTCCCGCAACCTGAACCTTACCAATATAAGGATAGAAGATGGTTCCATCAGCATTTACCCAGTTGCCGGTATCGCTGGCACTGCGGTATTGCCCGGCTGGTGTCGTTAATTCGGGATGATCCCATACGGTTACCATCAGCACATCGCCCACACCAATGCGATATTCATAGTTTTTCAGTAAACTATCTAGTTGCGGATTCGGCTGAGCCATCACAGTAGGCATACGTAGTTGATCGATCAGCCCTGGCGTCATCGGATAGACGTTAACCAGTTTATCCAGGTCATAATCGCTATCCGGTAGTTCAACCACATTCTTACGCAGGCTGTTCAATCCCTGACCAGGAATTATGGTACAAGCCGATAAAAAACTTATTGCCAATGCCAATGCCGAAAATCTAACCATTTTTTTCTTCATAATGTCACATCATCAGTAAACTAAAATTTGCCAATGCCTGAGCTACATATCGTCCACCAGTTTGTTCCTGTCTGGCTGCACGCAGAGAATGGTAGGCTAAACACCATTCTCCTGACTTCCTGTAGCATCTAGCCTATAAACTAAATGGGATCTCGATCCCGGCGCTTGCGCCAACATCATCGCTATCGCTATGGTCCGCATTGGTATACCACAGCGACGTATTCAGACGAACGGTCTTATAGACATCCCCACTCCACCCCAACTGTACACCTTTCAATGTGTCGGAGTGCGGGAATGCCTTATTAATTGATTGATCCTTCGGGTTCACTTTGGCATAGACCAGACGCGTACTCCAACGCTGATTATCTTCGGTAACCAGTTCAACTTTGCCGGCAAACAGCTGCCCGTCTCCCCCCATAGCATCACCTAGCGGATAACCCTGCTGATAATAGCCATCGGTATAAATATGGTGGGTATAGCTGTAGTTTGTTCGGCTCATATTTGTGCGCGTGTCGTGGGCTTCCACATACCAGTTCACCGCATCTTTCCCCCAGCCATGGTGACCTTCCACACCACCAAGGTACATATTAGCGGATGGCAAGAAACCTGATTCATCCTCACCAATCATCTGACCATATAAGCTAACTGGCAAACCGAGAGTCGGTTCTAGTTTCAGCTTAAAGTCAAACCCTGCCAGCTGATTGCCAGGCTCATTCTGATCGTTTGCCGTTGTATTGTCTTTCCCGGTAAAACCATCCCAGAAATTACTCAGCGATTGCGGGCGCCCCTCTCCTCCCCACTGCATGATTCGCGAAGCCCCCAGTTCCAGAGACTGGAACGGCGAGAAGGTCAAACGGCCGCCGATAATCTTGGCATGGGGTACCGCCGTGTACTGGTTCATCTGGCTGGCGGAAATCTGATACTGCCAGGGGCCAATCCAGCGTAGCCACCAGGTTTCCGGGGCGGTCTGTTCAGCGCGCTGCATCAGAAATCCGGTCATTGGTCTCGCAGCATCCCCGCGGATCAGGCTCCCTTCATAGCCTGGCCCCCACCACTGCGGCATCTGGCCAAACGACAGCCACTGGTTCCAGAATTTTACCGCGCCGTACGCGCCGTTGGCATTGAAACGGGAGCCATTGCTGATACGCTCACCGCCTTCAACATTGCCCTGCAGATGAACATCCCACCAGTCGCCGCTGTTATTAAAGGCCAGCGATAGCGAATTATCTGCCGGTTGGCTTTGTGCAAAGCCCTGCGGTGTTCCCGGCTGATCGGTAGAGGTGTAGCCGCTGACGCGGAAATCAGCCTTTAATGAGGAAAGCCGCTGATTAATACGCGCCAGCACCACCTGTTCAGAAGAATAGGAGGGTTTGGCCTTTTTTAACGCCCGGGTAATCTCTTCCTGACTCAAGGGCCAGGTCGAAAGGCTAAGCTGGATAACTCCCCGGTCAGAAAGCCAGGAGAGATCGTTGCGCAGTTCGTTATCATTGAGTACCAGACCAGAGGCATAAACCTGCGCACTCATCGATGTAAACAGCCCCAAAGCAAGTGCAAGACGCGCGATTTTCATCATTATACAAGATCCATTTTTAGCCCCGTTTCCGCAAGCTGGCGAGTCATGGGGAATATGAGTTTAGGGAGCGCACGCTGACGCCAGTCGTAGTATGTTTGTTCAGCAGTGATGATGCAATAAGCAGTCCCTTCGAACGTAATCAGCCACGCACTATTTGAATTATCAGTGCCACAGTCAAAACGCCAGCGACGCCCCTCACACCGATCGCTGCCGACCCTGGACATGAGCTATCTCAGGTCAGACAGAGGGATAAAACGCTGTTGAGTCAGAAAGAGTGCCGATTATATACGGTGCTTGCGGATAATCATCCGTCGCAACCGGTTTTAGGAATTTAGAACATATAGAAGATGACTGCAGAATTGACGCTGACGGTTTCGATACGCTACCGCCCTTGGCTTAACAGCTACCAATGCACTGTACTTCATTTATACATTTTTGCTGGCGCAGCGCCCGCCGGATTATTAGTCACTGACAATATTTTAGCGGCATCAAGTTTACGAGATTCTGCCGGCAAATGGGAGTAAAAATGACAACTATTCGCTTATAAAAACAACCAAATCTTACTCCTCCGACAAGCGGACGACATCACAATAAGATTGTTTAATAATATCTCGCTGTTCCAGCCAGCGAAACTTACTCATGCACCAACATAAAATTAACATCATGTTTTTTAAGGATTTTACTGACAAAATAAACTAACCCTTCAAATTGTCATCACTTTCGTCAACTACAAAAATTAATACCTTTCATTCACTTTTTATACTTGACAAAGATAATTTAACTTCAGGTATCATGCGCTAGCTGTCTATTTAGGATTGTTCTCAGCCACGTTATTTCCTGTGCCAGCAAAACATTGCTGCAGAATGTAGTATCAACTATTTATTTCATGAATATGAATGTGCGAGGCCGGCAGTGATTCTATTATTTTCGCTGGTCTCATTCATTGTCAGCAGCACACTCAGTAAAAATGCTTATGCATATCCGCCCGGGTAAAGGGTTTTTCCAGCGGACCAATCTTGACGGCAATTTCGCCCAGCAGTGACTGGGTCGGCGCTTTAGTGCCAATATTTAGCAATACGACGGGGATGATAATCAGACTGAGCACCCCGCCCCAGGAGAGCTGCGCATCGACGACACGTGATGAGTTCCGCTGCAGCAGCAGAAACAGCGCGCTACCGCAGGCGCCAAGCAGCAGCCCGGCAATCACTTCTGATGGGGAGTGGGCATGAATCGCCAGACGGGAATACCCCACGAGGCCAGCCAGCAGATACCCCATCACCATGGCAGTCCGGCGTAAAGCAACGCTACCGCGAGCGCAGAGCAGCCATAAGAAGATAGGCCAGAAGGCGGTAGATAAAGCGGTATGCCCGCTAAAACCGGTGAAATCTAACTCGCGGATGCCGATGCCCCAGCCCATAAACGCCAGTTTTGATGCACTGACGATGGCGCCGGTAATACCAAACAGCAATCCCCATTGCCAGGCAATCTGTCTGGAAGGCCTGCGCAGAAATAAAACCATGAACACGGCTGCCGCGCTGGGTAACAACACGGTACTATCACCAAAAAAAGAGACCCACTGCCAGTTCATTTATTTTTCATCCTTTGACGATTTTCCAGTTCGCAGCGCCTTTGTCCATGACGTTGGTATGGGCATACACATCCGATAACTTCACATTTTTATGCATGCATCACTGTTGTTTAATGCGTAAGCATGATCTCAGTCAAGTTTTATTTTTTTATGACAGCCAGCGGCAGGCATATTTTTTTAAGAAGATTCCGACTAACTCATTATTAGCACACATAAAATTATGCTACTCCGACCATTCCATCACAGGAGGGCCAGCACAGCAACCAGATGTCTCTGAAGTCGCTTTTTGTTTACACATTAAGCGTGTTTCAGCAAATCAGCATAACCATCTGATTTATATTGATTAATATTTATCTAAAATAGCCTTATTTAATCCGCAGGGCTGTCTACAGAAGCATGCAACATCGCGGACTTAAGCCACATACTTCTGTAAACCCTACATTTTCACACTTCTGAAATCCGGCAGAGCCTATTTACGCGAGTAACTTCTTAATGCTCTCGCGGAATTTCGTGCCTTCTTTGTGGTTACGCAGCCCGTAGTTTACGAAGGCCTGCATATAGCCCATTTTTTTCCCGCAGTCGTAGCTATCGCCGGTCATTAGCATCGCGTCAACGGGCTGCTTCTTCGCCAGTTCCGCGATCGCATCGGTCAGCTGAATACGGCCCCATGCGCCAGGTTGAGTCCGCTCCAGCTCGGCCCACACATCGGCGGAAAGCACATAGCGTCCTACGGCCATCAGATCGGAATCCAGGGTCTGCGGCTCGTCAGGTTTCTCGATAAACTCGACGATCCGGCCAATCTGCCCTTCTATGTTCAGCGGGTCTTTAGTCTGGATCACGGAATACTCCGACAGGTCGCCGTCCATTCTCTTGGCCAGCACCTGGCTGCGCCCGGTTTCATTAAAACGGGCCACCATCGCGGCCAGGTTATAGCGCAGCGGGTCAGCGCTGGCATCGTCCAGTACGATGTCCGGCAGCACCACAACGAACGGATTATCTCCGACGATCGGGCGCGCGCAGAGAATAGAGTGTCCCAGCCCCAGCGGCTGCGCCTGGCGTACGTTCATGATAGTCACGCCCGGCGGACAGATTGCCTGTACCTCAGCCAGCAGCTGACGTTTAACACGCTGCTCAAGCAGCGCTTCCAGTTCATAGGAGGTATCGAAATGGTTTTCCACGGCATTCTTAGACGAGTGGGTAACCAGTACAATTTCCTTGATGCCTGCCGCCACAATCTCGTCGACGATATACTGAACCATTGGCTTATCAACGATTGGCAGCATCTCCTTCGGAATCGCCTTGGTGGCCGGCAACATATGCATCCCCAATCCGGCTACCGGAATAACTGCTTTCAAACTTGCCATTCTCATATCCACCCATATAGTGATAAATCTTCGATACCCGCCTGATTACAGGTTCCCCTGGTATCAATCTATGATATTACCGTTTTGCTATCAGTCCGACTTCCAGCAAAATTCCGAAACTACATGTTTCATCAGAGAATACACTCAAAGTATTAGCTCCGACAGAGCGGTTTAAGAAAATTCTGATGACTCAGGTGTCATATGGCGCGCTGCCTCAGGATTTTCATCTGCACTTTCTTCACCCGCAGGACTTATCGCTGTATTCCCGGCAGAGAATACTGTAGAAGAAGCGTTTGGATAATGCGTAAAATGCAGAAAAAAAGAGGGTTTATTCCCATGAACACCAGGACATAATTCATAAAAATAATCTGCAGACACTATTTTCAATAGAAAATAGCGCAGAAAGCTCACCGCTGCGCTCATCATGCCCTCCTTCACCTGTTGCCCGCTATCCATGTCATCCATCGGCACTGACTTTTACACCTGATTAAAAGCTGCTGATATCGTCTGATTAAACAAGATATTTTGCAAGCCACGACATTCAGTAGTATGAAAACCTGGATCGCTACGATTGAGTGATTGAATCGGGTGTTTACACCTCTGCTTCTGAATCCGTCTGATTTTCATACTTCTGTTTGGTCAGAAAGGGCAATAACCGGCATTATTGGTCCAGTGCACTCTCTGCAAGTTTATATTCAGTCTTCCACAGTCATATCTTTTATTAATAAGCTTATTTGCATAAAAAATAAGCGCGCACGGCTATAATTCATGCAGTTTAATATTGCCAGCCGCGGCATTTCTCCCGTCCCCGCGCCAGCCTGACGTCATAAGACGAGAATATATTGCAATTTATCGGTCGCTTATCCATGATCGTCGGATGGCACTCTCAGGTAGTATAGGTTTTAGCGAATGATGGAATGGATTGCCGACCCCTCAATTTGGGCCGGTCTCATAACGCTGGTGGTTATAGAGCTGGTCCTCGGTATTGATAACCTCGTTTTTATCGCGATCCTCGCGGAAAAGCTCCCTGCTACTCAGCGTGACCGCGCGCGGGTGATTGGCCTGCTGCTGGCGATGCTGATGCGTCTGCTGCTGCTCGCCTCGATCTCCTGGCTAGTCACCCTGACCAAACCGCTGTTCACCTACCACGATCTCAGCTTTAGTGCGCGAGATTTGATTATGTTGTTTGGCGGGTTATTCCTGCTGTTTAAAGCGACTGTTGAGCTCAATGAGCGACTGGAAGGCAAAGACAGCGATAATCCGGTTCAGCGCAAGGGCGCGAAGTTCTGGGGAGTGGTCGCTCAGATTGTGGTGCTGGATGCCATCTTCTCCCTCGATTCGGTGATCACCGCCGTCGGCATGGTCGACCATCTGGCGGTGATGATGGCAGCGGTAGTTATTGCCATGAGTTTGATGCTGCTCGCCAGCAAAGCGCTGACGCGTTTTGTCAACAGCCACCCGACTATCGTTATTCTCTGTCTGAGCTTCCTGCTGATGATTGGTTTCAGCCTGATTGCCGAAGGGTTTGGATTCCCCATCCCGAAAGGTTATCTGTATGCGGCCATTGGCTTCTCCGTCATCATTGAGTCGCTGAACCAGCTGGCGCTGTTCAACCGCCGTCGCTTCCTCTCCGCCAATCTCACGCTCCGCCAACGCACAACCGAAGCGGTGATGAATCTACTTAGCGGGCATAAAGAACACGCCGAGCTCAGCAGCGATACGGCCGCGCTGATCGACAGCCAGGCCGATAACCCGCTGTTCAACCCCCAGGAACGCCGGATGATTGAGCGGGTGCTTAATCTCAACCAGCGCACCGTCAGCAGCATTATGACCTCGCGCCATGATATCGAGCATATAGACCTTAGCGCCCCGGAAGAGGAAATTCGCGCCTTGCTGGAGAAAAACCAGCATACCCGACTGGTCGTCACCGGCGGAAATGATGATGAAGATCTGCTCGGTGTGGTTCACGTCATCGACCTGCTACAGCAATCGCTGCGTCATGAACCGCTCAACCTGCGCGTCCTGCTTCGTCAGCCGCTGGTGTTCCCTGAGACGCTGCCTCTGTTGCCAGCGCTGGAGCAGTTCCGCCATGCCAGGACCCATTTCGCTTTCGTGGTGGATGAGTTTGGTTCCGTTGAGGGGGTAGTGACCCTGAGCGATGTGATGGAAACCATCGCCGGCAATTTACCCAACGAGGCTGAAGAGATTGATGCCCGCCACGATATCGCAAAAAATCCTGACGGTAGCTGGACCGCCAATGGGCATATGCCGCTGGAAGATTTAGTGCAGTACATTCCCCTGCCGCTCGATGATAAGCGCGAGTATCACACGATTGCCGGTCTGTTGATGGAAAATCTGCAGCATGTCCCCGAAGCGGGAGAAGAGGTGAAAATCGGCGACTACATCGTACGTACGCTGCAGGTCGAGAGCCACCGGGTACAGAAAGTGCAGATTATCCCGCCGCCGCCGCGGGAAGATGAACTGAGCTACGAAGTGTAATCCCCGCAGTCGGTAGATATGCCCCGCTGGCGCTACGCTTACCGGGGCTACAGGGAGAGTCCGCTCAGGTTGCCCGGATAAGGCATTAGCGCCGCTATCCGGGAAAACCACCGTGATAACCTTTCAACCTGCATCTGTCCGCTTCCCCGGTGGCGCTGCGCTTACCGGGGCTACAGGAAGAGTGCGATCAGGTCGCCCGGATAAGACGTTCGCGCCGCCATCCGGGAAAACCATGGTGGTAACCTTTCAACCTGCATCTGTCTGCTTCCCTGGTGGCGCTGCGCTTACCGGGGCTACAGGGAAAGTCCGTTCAGGTTGCCCGGATAAGGTGTTCGCGCCGCTATCCGGGAAAACCACCGTGGTAACCTTTCAACCTGCATCTGTCTGCTTCCCTGGTGGCGCTGCGCTTACCGGGGTTACAGGGAGAGTCCGCTCAGGTGGCCCGGATAAGGCATTAGCACCGCTATCCGGGCGGTAAAGTCGCTCCACCGGTCAATCCCGGTTAGTGTTTCTCAAGCAACTTCTTCACTTCTTTCCCGTCCTGGCTGTTTTTATTACGTTCAATCCAGTCATTAAGCCGCTGTTTAGCTTCATCCTGCAGCTGTTTACGCAGTACCTGGTCAACCTGCAGACTGTAGCTCAGCGCCTGCCATTTCCCGTAGATACGCAGCGGAATCGCGGTCTGTTTGAGCTTGTCGATAAGCTTGCTTTCGCCTTTCCAGCCGCCCAGCACGCGCACGTTAAAGCGCATATCACACTCTTCTTTCAGCAAATTCAGGTCGCCCTGCCCGGTCAGCGCCATCATCTCTGATTGCCCCTGCAGGCTATGTAAGGTGACCTGTCCCTGCGCCAGCTGCAGCTCGCTGCTCATGGCATCGAGGCGGGTCGCGTTGTCGTAATTTTCCTGCGCCTGCACATTGGTGCTGCGCTCAACGGCCTGCTGCACGAGCTGCTGGAAGTTAAGCCCTTCAGTGCGGGTATTCGCCATCTGTATCTGCGCATCCCCTTGCCAGCGACGACGGAAATCGTCGGCATCAATTCTTTCGCCGGAGAAATCTCCGCTTAAAGAGAGCTTACCGGTCAGATTGAGCGAATAGTTAAAGGCTTTCAGGATGGTGGCAATCTCAACGTTATCCAGTTTGGGCTGGAAAGAGGCTTGCGAGGTCTCTCCCCGCGCGTCGAGGGTGCCGGGCAACGATATCAGGCCGCCATCCAGTTCGCCCTGAAGCTGGTTGATGGTCAGCAGTCCGAGCTGATTACTGATGTCGCTTTTCACCTGAGTAAAGGTCATCCCACGCCACTGAAGCTGGTCGGCCGTCAGCGCCATATGGGCGGTAAAGCCGCGCAGGCTGTCGTAATCTTCCTGAATATCGCTGTCGGCAATCACCGGGCGCAGCTGCCTCGGCTGGCTTTGTCCCTGCTGGCTGGCGCCAGAGTCCGTCGCCGGTGAACCGTGCGTCAGCAGACTGTCGAGGTCAAGAGTCGTGGCGTGAAGATTGAGATTCCAGTCGGCCCGGTCGCCTAAAATCACGCTGGCGTTGCCGGCAATCGTGCTGCCGTTCGCCGTCAGATTGAGGTTATCGAAGCTCAGCTTTTTCTCGTCCTCCTGCCAGTTCGCCTGCATACTGCCCTGCCCGCTCACCCCGTTAGCCGGCAGCTCGGCGCCGCGCAGCTGCCAGTCGAGCCGGGAGATGTCAGCCTTCAGAGAATGCGGATAGTCACCGCCCTGAACCTCAGCGGTGAAAGAGAGCGCCAGATCGCGCTGATCGCGGTTGATTCGCCCGGCAAAGTCGAGGGTCGCGTGATGATGTTCATCTTGATCCATCTGCAGACGAATATCGCGCACGGTCACCTGTTCGCCATCTTCATGCTGGAAAAAGAGGACGCTGTCCACCACCTGCAGCTGCCGCACGTCGTAGGACCAGCCGCTGTCTTCCGCCACCAGCGGCAGCGGATTATCATGAGGAACTACCGGCGCATCCTGGCCGCGAACGGCCTCGGTTTTCGGCGTCAGCTGAATGACCGCGCCCTTGAGCATCACCTGTTTGACCTGCAGCTGATGGGAAATCAGCGGCATAAGGGCGACATCGAGACGCATATTGTCCGCGCGCACCACCGGTTCAGCCGCCCCCGGCGCCGTCAGCGTCATGCGGCCGGAAAGAATACTCAGCTGCGGCCAGACGTGCCAGCGCAGCGGGCCATCGAGTTCGAGCTGATAACCGCTACGTTCCGCCACCTTATGCACCATATAGGCGCGAAAATCGTTGGGATTGACCAGCAATACCAACGCGGTCAGCCCGGCGACAACCACCGCCAGCAAGATCATCAGCGTCGTCAGAATTCGTCTCATGGCACCCTCAGTACACCGCTTACGTTATCAATCCTTGTCGATTCGGCTCGCCACCGCGCCCTGCTGGTCGCGATATTTGGCGTCTTCACGGCGGTTATAGGGCCGTGCCGCAGGGCCTGACAGCGGTTCAAAACTCAATGCGCCGATCGGCATCCCCGGACGCAGCGCCAGCGGCAGCTTGCCGGAGTTAAAGAACTCGAGCACGATGCAGCCAGACCAGCCGGGATCGATACGGTGAGCGGTGACGTGCACCATCAGCCCCAGACGCGCCAGAGAGGAGCGTCCGTCCAGCCAGCCAACCAGATCGGCCGGTAGCGTCACCGACTCATAGGTCACCGCCAGCGCCAGCTCTCCCGGATGCAGATAGAAGGCTTCGCCTTCCGGCAGCACGATCTCTTCGCTCATCACCCGATCCAGCGCCGCGGTCACTTCCGCTTTTGGCCCGCTCAGATCGATAAAGGGCGCCGTGTGGCCGCGAAACGTGCGGAATTTATTCCCCAGCCGAACGTCTACGGTCGCGCCGTTAATACGTTCAATGGGCGGGCGCGGGCTGATAGATAGCCGCCCCTCATCCAACCAGGCTTCTATATCTCGGTCGCACAGACGCATGAGCTCTCTCCTTTATGGCATCGCGCCCCTACACCTTCCGGGGCTAAGGGCAATTTGGGTTCTCTTTGCACGTTACACAATTCGTCTGTGTTATTCAAAGAACTGGCTGATTTTTGCCTTCAGAATATCAATCGCGATGCGGTTTTTACCGCCGCGAGGCACAATAATGTCGGCATACTGCTTGGAAGGGTCAATAAACTGCAGGAACATCGGACGAACCGTTTTCTGATATTGCGCCATCACCGAGTCCATCGAGCGCCCGCGTTCATTCACATCGCGCTTGATGCGGCGCATCAGGCAGATATCCAGCGGCGTATCAACGAAGATCGAGAAGCTCAGCTCATTGCGCAGGCGAACATCCGTCAGCAATAAAATCCCTTCGAGGATGATCACTTTCTTGGGTTCAATGTGGATCGTTTCCGGCATACGCGTATGTTCAACGTAGCTGTAAACCGGTAATTCAATCGGCTGGCCGCTTTTCAACATCTGCAAATGTTGAAACAGTAAACTGTGATCCATCGAGCTGGGATGGTCATAGTTCGTTTTAACACGCTCTTCCATCGACAAATGACTTTGATCTTTGTAGTAGCTGTCTTCCGGAATAACGCCAATATGTTCATCACCAACCTGTTCACGCAATTCGCGATACAGCGTGCTGGCGATAAGACTTTTTCCCGAAGCCGATGCGCCGGCGATACCTATAATGACGCACTGATGAGACGTATCAGTCATAACTTTTTTGCGACCTGATTAACCTGGATGTATATACACATAACCCTTCGAGCTGCCGCCGCGTGACTCGGCTTGCAGCCTCGCCCCTGTGGGGTTTGTTCAAAACGCTAACGAGTTTTGAGGCGCATCTCGAATAATTTCATGTATTGGAAGGGTGACGTTTGACCGTCAAACGCGGCAATTATAGGGATTTCAGCGCGTCGATACCAGTGATATGCACCCTGCATGGCTATTCCTCAGTCGGCGCCCATCCTTCGCTATACCAGATATGCAACAACGCATAGGAACGCCACGGCTGCCAGCGGCTGGCGTAACGGGCAATGCGCGCCGGGGTCATACCGCTAAACCGCTGCTTAATCAGGTAATCATCCGGCAGAAAAATGTCCTTCGCCTGCCAGCCGCGCAGGGCAAAATAGCTGGCGGTCCAGCGGCCGATACCGGGCAGCGTTTGCAGCTGTTTCATCCCGGCCTCAATGTCGTCCGGCGCCGCCAGCGGCAGCTGGCCGTCAATCACCGCCTGCGCCAGATGGATCAGGGCCTCGGCGCGCCGCAGCGACATCCCCAGCGCTTTAAGCGCTAACGGATCCGCTCGCGCCAGGCTTTGTGGTTCAGGAAAGAGCCTGTATTCCGGCGCCTCCGCCAGCGTTTCCCCGTAAGCCGCCGCCACTTTTGCCGTCAGCTTCGCCGCCATCGCCACGCTGACCAGCTGCCCCAGCACCGCGCGCACTCCTTGTTCAAAGGCATCAAGCGATCCCGGCAGGCGCAGCCCAGGACGCGCGCTGGCCAGCGCGCCCAGCGTCTGGGCCACCCGATGCGGGTCACAGGCTAAATCAAACAAGCGCGCAACCCGGTCGTGGCATGCATCGGCCACCGGCTGCAGGCCGTCAGATAAGGTTACGCGTAATCCCTGCGCCGCCATATCGGGCTCAACCGCGATCAGGCCGCGATGGCCCGCGAGGGAAAAGCTGCGGGTGTAACGCCCCGCGCTGAACGTTTCAATACCCGCCACCGCACGGGCGCGTAGAAAACCGAATATCCATTCCGGGTCGTAGGGGGCGTGCCAGGGTAACAGCGTCATCATTTCTCCTTCTTTAATTGCCTCAATGATAGACGCTCCACGTCCGACATACCTTGCTTTTAAATTCCAGTTGTCGCCGTGGCGGCAATCCGCTAAAGTCGCCCCCCTTCTTCACTGGCATGGGGATTTTTCAGGTCATGTTTATTGGTTTTGACTACGGAACCGCCAACTGTTCGGTTGCCGTAATGCGCGATAACCTTCCGCAATTGTTAACGCTGGAAAACGGCAGCAAGCTGCTGCCATCAATGCTGTCGGCGCCGACCCGCGAAGCGGTCAGCGAATGGCTCTATCGCCATCATGACGTGCCGACCAACGGCGCTGAAAACCAGGCGCTGCTGCGTCGCGCCATCAACTATAACCGCGATGAAGACATCGACGTCCTCGGCAACAGCGTCCAGTTCGGTCTGGCCTCGCTGCATCAATATGTCGACGATCCGGAAGAAGTGTACTTCGTTAAATCCCCGAAATCGTTCCTCGGCGCCAGCGGCCTGAAGCCGCAGCAGGTTGCGCTGTTTGAAGACCTGGTATGCGCCATGATGCTGCATATTAAACAGCAGGCGCAGACCCAGCTTCCGGAGACGATTGACCAGGCGGTAATTGGCCGGCCGATCAACTTCCAGGGGCTGGGCGGCGATGACGCCAATGCCCAGGCGCAGGGGATCCTCGAGCGCGCGGCGAAACGCGCCGGTTTCCGTGACGTCGTTTTCCAGTTTGAACCGGTTGCCGCCGGGCTGGATTTCGAAGCGACGCTCAGCGAAGAAAAACGCGTACTGGTCGTCGATATCGGCGGCGGCACCACCGACTGTTCGCTGCTGCTGATGGGGCCGCAGTGGCGGCAGAAAGCCGATCGTCAGCAAAGTTTACTCGGCCACAGCGGCTGCCGCGTCGGCGGGAACGATCTCGACATCGCGCTGGCCTTTAAATGCCTGATGCCGCTGCTGGGGATGGGTGGCGAAACTGAAAAAGGGATCGCCTTACCGGTGCTGCCGTGGTGGAACGCCGTGGCGATCAACGATGTGCCGGCGCAAACCGATTTCTACAGCAGCGCCAACGGTCGTTTGCTCAATGACTTGCTGCGCGATGCCCGCGATGCCGATAAAGTGGCGCTGCTGCTGAAAGTCTGGCGCCAGCGTCTGAGCTATCGCCTGGTGCGCAGTGCGGAGGAGAGTAAAATCGCCCTCTCCGCGCAGGAGCAGGTGACCGCCGGGCTGCCGTTTATCGGCAATGAACTGGCCACGGCTATCAGCCAGCAGGGACTGGAAGCGGCGTTGAATCAGCCGCTGACGCGTATTATGGAGCAGGTTCAGCTGGCGCTGGACAACAGCCGCGAAACGCCGGATGTGATCTACCTGACCGGGGGGAGCGCCCGCTCACCGCTGATTAAGAAAGCGCTGGCGGCCCACCTGCCGGGTATTCCGATCGCCGGCGGAGATGATTTTGGCTCCGTTACCGCCGGTCTGGCCCGCTGGGCGCAGGTCGTTTTCGCTTAACGTTCACGGGGCAGCCCTGCCCCGTTTTCCTCTGTGGCTTCTCCTCCCGGAACGCCACCGCCGAAAATCGCGCCATGGCATAAATCAGCTTCCCGGAAATGGGCTCTCGCCAGGCAAACATGCGCTCCCTGCGGTTTTATCATCGCCCTGCTTTCCCGGCAGTAGCGTTTTATATCGCAGCATAGCCAGAGCGACATCATGTTACCCCGTTTGGGGCTCGTCATGCCAGATACCCTCACCGCGCATGCCTTGTCTGACGCGGCGTAGCGAACAGGTCTGGCCAGTATGACCTGCTGCAAATAACGCTGGTACAATCTCCCCGCCCCCTGCAGAATGCTGTGCCGTCTGAAACTGCGCTTTTATTTCCCGACATCCGGGGGGACCGCCTGTGCATGTCGCAGACATGATTGATTATTCCAGTCACCGTTATTCATCCATGCCGCAGGGGGGAGTTTGAATCGTATACGCGCCGTTCCTGGCTTCGCCGCGTCGTTCGTCTGGGGCTACAGAGTGCTCTTCTGGGTCGGCTTTAGCATTGCGGCCAGCCTGTCGTTTTCTTCCCCCGTCGCGGCGCAAAGTCGTCAGATTGGCATTGATATTCCCGTGCAGTGGGTGACCGATATTGACGGGTCGATGACGCTGGAGGCGTTTCTCGCCCTGCCGGAGAGTAAGCTCAATTCGGGGCAGCGCATCCCCTCATTTGGCTACTCATCGAAAACGTACTGGTTTAAGAGCCGCCTGCCGGCGGCCGATTTTGACGGTGAATCTCGCTGGCTGCAGCTCGGCCCCTCCTTTATCGATCATCTCAGCGTTTTCTATCGTCCTGCCGGCAGCGATCTTCCGTGGACGCACAAAGAGTTTGGCGACCACGCCTCGACCCGCGATAGCGACCTGGACTATCGTGAAAGCGTTCTGATCTTACCGCCGCCCCCTGGCGACGCGGGATACGAGATGGTTTTTCGCCTGCGCAGCAGCAGTACCCTGATTCTGCTGGCGACGCTCTCTTCACCACAGGAGTTTGTCAGTACCGCAACCCGGGATACCGCATTCTGGAGCTTCTATTTTGGCCTGGCGGCGATCGCCAGCGGAATTGCCCTGTGGCTTGCCTTAGTATTACGTCGCCGCCTGCTGTGGGGAATTTGCCTGTTTTCCCTCAACTATCCGCTGGTGGCGGCGCTACACGGCTACCCGGAATGGTTTTTTGGCGATGCCGTTCTCCCCGTGCAGGATGCGATGATCAGCTACCTGTCATTGCTCAGCTACGCCACCGCGCTGTGGTTGCATAGCGAGGTTTTTGATCTTAAAAACAATATGCCGCGCCTGCACCGGCTGCTGCTCGTTGCTATTGGCGTCAATATTGTGCTTCTCGCCAGCGTGCCCCTCGGCTTTTATGGGCTGGCCATGCAGATCGAGGCAGCGATGTTCTTTATTGCCGCGCCGATTCTGCTGATCACCTCATGGCTGCTCTGGCGACGCAAAGCCATCGATTTAAATACGCTGTTGTTGGGACTGCTTCCGCCCGTCTACGTGGCCTCCGCCGCGCTGGTGCTTCTCTCGATACACGGGGTGATCCCTTTTCATAACACCATCTATTCCGCCTGGCAGTACGCGCTGATTGTTCATATTGTCACCGTCCTTATCATTGCGGTCCTGCGAGTACGGGCCGAAAATCGCAGGCTGGTACAAAAACAACAGCTGACGCGCGAACTGCAGATCGAACGCGAAGCAAGCTTTCATCAACGTCAGTTTATGGGGATGGTGGCGCACGAGTTCAGAACGCCGCTTTCGGTTATCCAGGCCGCGCTGGAGAACCTGCGCCTGTGCTCTCCGGAGCCGGCGCAACGGCCGCGCCTGGACCGCATGCAGCGCGCCACCACGCGTCTGGTTCAGTTAACCGATAACTGTCTGGCCGATGCCCGGCTCTCATCCAGCGCGCTGCATGTCGATAAGCAAAATGCCGATCTGCTAGCGGTCATTCGCATGGCGGCAACAGTGGTTGAACTCTCGTCAAACCATTTTCTGACGATCACCCTGGCCGGGCGCACCGTCGACGCGACGACCCGTTCGCCCCCCCTCTTTGCCGATAGCGCGCTGCTGTGCATTGCGCTGGCCAATCTCCTGGACAATGCGGTGAAGTACACGCCGTCCGGCGAGATTGCGATTGCCATTCGCCCAAACGCGAACTGCTGTGAAATTGCGATCCGTGACCAGGGACCGGGTATTGCCGTCGATCATATCGACCAGATCTTTGAGCGTTACCGGCGCGGCGCAGTCCGCACCGCGACGCCCGCCGGCACCGGTCTTGGACTGTATGTCGCCCGGCAAATCATACAAGCTCACGGCGGTGAGCTTTGGCTGGCCAATAACGGTCCGACGGGATGCGAATTTGCGCTCACGCTGCCCCAGGATGACCTACCACAGCAGAAGGGTAAATCATGACATTACGCGTGGCCATCATTGAAGATAGCGCCGATCTCCTCGATGAACTGCTGGCCTTCCTGCGCTTTCGCGGCTTCGACGCATGGGGGGTACACAGCGCGGAAGCCTTCTGGCGGCAGCTGCATCGCGACCCGGTGGATATTGTACTGGTTGATATTGGCTTGCCTGGCGAAGATGGCTTCAGCGTTCTGGACTATCTGCATGAGCTTGGCGAGTACGGGCTGATTGTGATGACGGCCAGGGGGCATGAGCAGGATAAACTGCAGGCGTTCAATCTTGGCGCAGATTTCTATCTCATCAAGCCGGTGAATTTTTCCGTTCTGGCAGAGACCATCCATGCGTTGGGCGCCCGGCTGATGCAGCAACATCCCCGCTCCCCGGTCGCGGCCTCCGTAGCCGAGAAATTAGCCTCTTCATCCTGGGTACTGCATCCGGAAAACCTGGTGGCGCCGTCCGGCATAGCGCTGCCGCTGACCCAGCAGGAGCATCGGCTGATGGCGCGCTTAATGCGCAATCCAGGCGAGGTCTGTCGCAAGGTCGATCTGCACGCGTATCTTTTCCCCGATGAAGTTGAGGCGGAGCTGCACCGCATTGACGTGGTGATCAGCCGACTGCGCAACAAAGCGCGACTGCACGGGGTAACGTTGCCCATCCGGGCCATTTTTGGCAAAGGCCTGGCGTTTATTCCCTGAGGTTTCTCATCGCCGTCGTGCCAGCGGGCAGACGCACTCTTCGCCAGTTTTATTATCCATAATTTATTCATTTTGCTGTTGTTGTTAATTTTTCTTATTTTTTGAGAGAAATGAGAGAAATGAGACTGACAGTGAATTAAGAATTTTCTTACATTGACCTCATGCCGCAAATGTTGTGACCGAAATCAGCCATGCTGCGGAAGGGGAACGCGCCCCCCTTTCGCACTAGCCAACCTGCGGACAGGCGGGGTTTAACCCTGCCAGGGTTTCGTTCAAGGCGGCGACGTTACGCGAATATTCTCTGCGGCAGACGCCGCGACGCTAGCAGCTTCACGCGGAATAACAGAATAATAATATTCGCATTCACGCCGAGGCGTATTTATCACAGCATAAAACTCAGTTAAGGATTATTCATTATGGCCTTACAAACGTGGCTGGCCTTATTGCTATGCCTGTTTTTCCTCGCTGTCTCCGTTTACAGCCTTATTTCTTATATAAAAGACAGGAGAAAAGAGCGTATTCCTTTCGCGAACAGAAAAATGCGCAGAAAATAATCGTGGCAGCCTCCTGCCACTGCCGTCGTGGTTATGAAAGGTTATTCTTCCGTTCATAAATACGATATTCCTGAGACACGGCAATTGCCGTAAACGCCCGAAAGGTTGCTCGCAGCATGGCTATATGCCAGTGCCGCAGGATAGTCACGTCATGAGAAAAATAAATATCGCGATTATCAGCCGCAACACCTTCCTCAGGGCGTCGCTAATGGCAATTATCCACGATCTCACCCGGGCCAGCGACGCCCTGACGATTGAGTTCAGCGGTCACTCCAGCGAGTTGTCCGCGCAGGACATCATCATCGCTGAGATTCTCCCGGGTGAGATTCACCTCTGTAATACCAGCATTAAAAACCGTAAGAAAAACAGTTCAGTGATCATTTTGCACCGCTATGATGAGCTGCCGGAAAAGACGCGGATCGTCAACTGCCTGAAAGATGTCACCTTCGTTCCCGTGAGAACGGTCAATATTGACAGCCTGCGTGAGATTATTGGCCGGGCGCTCGCCAGGAGTGAAGAGCCGGAGTCAAAACGGGCGCTCGACTCAACATCAATATGCGCCAACTGCCCGCACAAAAGCCTGTCGCCTTCGCAGGTCGTCGTTGCCCATGGTCTGATGAATGGCTTTGATATTGGTAAAATTTCCGCCCTTCATCAGCTCAGCCCGAAGACCGTGATTTATCATAAAAATCAGATCATGGAAAAATACGGACTGAATAATCATTATGACTTCTTTCAGTTCATTAGCGTGTTAAAAGAACGCGGATAAAATCAATCAGCGCATCTGCACGCACAATTGAAACAGGGAAAATTAGGAATTCAACGGGTTGCTAAGGTTATCCGTTCTGAAAACAAGCTTACCCGCGGGAAATAACTTCTCATCCACCGTAGCTAACCGATAAAATTATTCACCACCCGGGTATAAAGATACTGCCGCGTATTTTTGTACCATGAAAATAATAGGTTAATCGGGGTGGATTCGTTTCGTCACATTGCCCCTTGCGTGCCTGTTGGGGGCCTCTTTTTCCGCAACATTTTCCCGCGCTATACGAGAGAACGCCCTCCGCGAAGAGGGCGTTGAGCAATCAGGCCTGCACCTGCTGAGGTTGCGCTTCCGGCTCCTCTTCCTGCAACAGCCCTTCGTTTTTCGACAGCATCGCCGTGGCAATCCCGTTGCCCAGCACATTGATCGCCGAACGGCCCATATCAAGGAAATGGTCGATGCCCATCAACAGCAAAATCCCGGCGACGGGGATATTGAAGCTCGGGATCGTGGCGGCCAGTACCACCAGCGCAGAACGCGGGACCCCGGCAATCCCTTTTGATGCCAGCATCAAGGTCAGCATCATGACGGTAATTTCGCTAAAACTCAGCTGGATGTTATAAGCCTGGGCAATAAACATCGAAGCGAACGAGCAGTAGACCATCGACCCCACCAGGTTAAAGGAGTAGCCAATGGGCAGCACGAAGGAGACGATGTTGCGCGAGCAGCCAAAACTGACCAGCCGCTCCAGGGTCTTCGGATACGCCGCCTCAGAGCTGCTGGTGGTGAACGCCACCAGCACCGGATCTTTGAGCATGTTGAGCAGGCGGAAGACCTCTTTTTTCAGCACCATATAACCTACCGCCAGCAGCACCGCGCTGGTCAGCAGCACCGCGATGTAGTAGCCGCCGATAAAGGAGGCGTAGTTAAGCAAAATGCCCATCCCCTGCGAGGCGATAACCGATGAGATGGCGGCAAAAATAGCCAGCGGAGCCACGTACATCACATATCCGGTGACCTTCAGCATGATATGAGAGACGACGTTGAGCGCGGCGACCAGCGGCGCGTTGAATTTCTCCCCCAGCGAGGCCCCGGCGATACCGAAGAACATCGAGAACACCACGATTTGCAGAATTTCGTTGTTCGCCATTGCCTCGGTAATACTGGTCGGGATGGTGTGAGACAGGAACCCTTTTAAGCTCATTCCGCTGACCGCAAGGCCGGTATCCACCGACTCTTTAGGAATCGCCAGGTTTAAGCCTGCGCCGGGATGTTCAATAGTCACAATCACCAGCCCGACCAGAATAGAGAGGATCGACGAGGTGATGAACCACACCATCGCCTTACCGCCCACTCGCCCGATAGTCGCGGTTTCTCCCAGACGCATAATCCCCACCGTCAGCGTACTGAAGACTAATGGCGCAATGACCATCTTAATCAGCCGCAAAAACATGTCGGTAAAGAGCGTAATATTTTCTGCCCATGAGGTAATTGTGCCCGGAGAGGCATACGCATGAATCACCGCGCCGGAGAGGATCCCCAACAGCATGAAAATAACGATAAACAGCGTGAGTTTGTTTGCACTTGCCACAACAATGAACCCCTGATTTATTTAATGTATTGATTTTAATGCACATATGTTTTTTTTATCCGTATGCATTAAACATTCACCACATAAATTGAATAAAAGACGCAAGGGTTACAACTCTTTTTTAGTTATTTATCTCTGCAGTTGATAAAACTGTTGATGCATATCAATCCTCATCCACTCCGCGGCCGCCGCCGCGGATTCTGACGCCCGATGGCTGAGGTCTCCCGGCCGCCCGTTTTACATCGCCAGCCCCCCGCCGCCGGCATAAGGCTGCCTGCCGACTATTTTCATCACCTCGGCGCCAAAGGTGACAAATGGCGCCCGCCGGCTGGCGTAAATCAACCCGCCGACCTGCGGACGGACCGATTGAATCATATCGGTGAGAGGGTCGATAATCTCGGCCACCACCTCATCGGCGCTGACCCACTCGCCGGGCTGTTTCAACGGTACGAGGATCCCGCTCGCCGGCGCGGTGACAATCTCTCCCCCTGAAAAGGGCAGCATCAGCGTCTCCTGCTGTGGGACCGGCGGGCATGCGCCCGCCAGCACGCCGCGGTATTGCAAGTAACGGTACAGACGTTCGGCATCCTCACGGGCCAGCGCGTGATTCACATCCTGCTGACCGCGCAGCTCCACGGTCACCGCCATACAGCCAGGCTGGCCGTGCTGCCATTGCGGAAAGCGGGCGGCCAGGCGATGCCAGGGCAACCCGCAGGCTTCATCAAACGAGTAACCGCCGCTCTCTTGCGACAGCAGTACCGTTTCAATACCTAAAAAGGCGGCCACCACGCCGGCCTCCGCCTGCCAGGCCGGATCGGCATACAGGTGCAAAATGGCCCGATCGTCGCAGTGCAGATCCAGCACCACGTCGGCATCACAGGCCAGACTCAGCAGATGGTGGCGTAGCGCCTGAACTTCGCTGCGCAGCGGTTCGGCGGCCAGCGCCTCACGCATCGCCTCGCGCACCTGCTGCAGGTATGCTTCACGGGTCAGCGGTTCATCGGCGCAGAGATACCGCTGCGCAAGGGGGGCCAGATCGGGAAAATCTCGGTTAAAGTTGCGACCGCTCGCCAGGTCAAATCGCCCGATACCGCCGTTGAGCACCACCTGAGCCAGGCCCGGCGGGTTAGCGACCGGGACGAGGATAATTTCACCGCGCAGCTCGGCGCGCCGTTCCGCCTGGTTGAGTAATCTTTTAAGATAATGCAGAACCAGCATGCCCGGGATTTCATCGGCGTGCAGTCCCGCCTGGAGATAGATTTTTTCTCCACGGCCGGGTTCGCCAAAGTGAAAATGGGTTAATTGCCGCTGCCCACTCAACGCATGTTCGGGTAAGGTATAGTGTTTAATTTTCATTGGACATCCTATCTGTGGAAAAGAAAGCCCGGCTTGACCGTATCGATCACAAGATCCTTGAAATCCTGCGCCGGGATGGCCGCATTTCTTATCAAAAGCTCTCGGAGCAGGTAAACCTCACCGCCCGTCCCTGCCTGGAACGCGTACGTGGCCTTGAGCGTGACGGCATTATCCGTGGCTACAGCGCGGTGATTGAACTCCCCGAACCGGAGCATGCCTTCGTGGTGCAGGCGCAAATTGCGCTGGCCGACCACGGCCGCTCACAGCCGGTATTTGAACAAGAGATGCGCCAGACGCCGGAGGTGCTCGACTGCTGGCTGGTCAGCGGCAGCTTTGACTTTCTGGTGCGTATCGGCTGTCGCAGCATGGCGCACTACTGCCAGCTGGCCGACAGCTGGCTGACCAGCAAAAAATTTCGCGTCGATAAAATCGTCACCCTGACGGAACTGCAGTCCATCAAACGCTCCTGATCAGGGGCGCTTGATAAACGCCAGCCAGCGTCGTTCCGCCCGCGAAAAGAGGTAAATCAGCAAAAAAGTGCACACTAAATAGAGCGCGGCGGCCATCAGGAACGGGATAAACGGCGAGTAGGTAATGGCATAAAAGGCGCGCGCCACGCCGGTGATATCCAGCAATGTCACGGTACTGGCGAGCGAAGTGGCGTGCAGTAAAAACACCATCTCATTGTTCAGCGCCGGGATCCCGCGCCGCAGCGTAGCGGGCAGGACCAGCCGGCGAATAATCTGCCACTTAGTCATGCCATAGGCTTCCCCGGCCACCCACTCCTGACGCGGAAACGTCGCCATCATCCCCGCCAGCAATTCCGCGACATACGCCGCGGTGTTCAGCACCAGCGCCAGGGTGGCGCAGAAGGTTGCGTCGCGGAACAGCAGCCAGAACGGCCGATCGTTTTGCCAGCCCAGCTGGACGATGTCGAACTGAGACAGCCCGTAATAGATCAGCATCAGCTGCAGATAAAGCGGCGTGCTGCGGAAAAACCAGGTGAAGCCGCGCACGGGCCAGGCCAGCAGGCGCGGACCGTAGGCCTGGCCAATCGCCAGCAGCACCGCCAGCACCATGCCGGGCGCCAGGGCGAGCAAAAACAGCTCCGCCGTCATCGCCAGCCCGCTCGTGGAACCGTTGCCGTCACTCCACAGATAGCCCGGTACCGCCTCGATAAAGGTCTGCAGATTCATTGCGTCGCCCCCGCCGTTGACGAACGCAGCGCGTAGCGCTTCGCCAGAAGGCTAAACAGCCAGCTGGACAAGGCGGTGATGACCATATAAATCAGCGAGACCAGGAAGTAGAACAAAAAGGGTTTCTGCGTGGCGCGCCCGGCCTGTTCCGCCAGCCACACCATATCTTCTAAACCGAGAATGGAGACCAGCGCCGACGCCTTCATCAAACCCAACCAGTTATTATTGATGCCCGGAATGGCAAAGCTCAGCATCTGCGGCAGCATAATCCGCCGGAAGACCAGCCACGGCCGCATGCCGTAGGCTTCAGCCGCTTCGGTTTGTCCCCGATCGACGGTGAGAAACGCGCCGCGAAACGTCTCGGTGTAATAGGCGCCAAACACGAAGCCAATCGCCAGCACGCCGGAAATAAAGGTATTAAAACGCACCGGCCCAAGTCCTGCCAGCGACAGCAGCGCGTTGACCAGCATCTCGCCGCCAAAAAACAGCAGCAGCATAATCACCAGCTCCGGAATGCCGCGCACCAGCGTGGTATAGCCGGTGGAAAACCAGCGCAGCCAACGCGGTCCGAACAGCTTAATCAGCGCATTCACCAGCCCCAGCAGCAGCGCCACCAGCAGTGAGACCAGCATCACGCACAACGATACCCCCGCGCCGCGTAACAGTAGCGGTAAATAATCTGCAACCATATTTTGTCTTCCACCCGTTGCGTAAAGGGGCGCCGCTCGCCGACCGCGCCCTCCCCTTTACGGCTTAATTGCCGTAGATATCGAAGCTAAAGTACTTTTTCTCAATCGCGGCGTAGGTGCCGTCGGCGCGGATCTGCTTGATGGCCTCGTTGAGGGCGTCGCGCAATGCCGGATTGTCTTTATTGACCGCAATGCCGACATCAGACGAGATGCTGCCGTCGCTGATAACCGGGCCAGCGAAGGCGAATTTTTGCCCACGCGGCGTGTCAACAAAGCTGGTCGCCGCCTGGATATTATCCTGTAAGGAGGCATCGATACGCCCGGAGAGCAGATCCAGATAGACGTTGTCCTGATTGGCGTAACCGACGATCTTCACGCCCTGACCGGCCCAGTGGGTTCTGGCGTAGGCTTCATGGGTTGAGCCGGTTTGTACGCCGACGGTCTTGCCCTTAAGACTGGCGGCCTCCGGCAGCAGCGGACTCCCCTTGCGCGCCACCAGCTGCGCCGCGCTGCGATAGTAGCGATCGGTGAAATCCACTTCCTTCTTACGTTCGTCGGTAATATTCAGCGAAGCAATAATTGCATCAAATTTATGCGCATTCAGCGCGGCGATCATGCTCTCAAACGGCTGCTTGACGAAGACGCACTTCGCTTTTAGCTGCGTACAGAGCGCATTGGCAATGTCGATATCAAAGCCGGTGATCTCGCCGCTGGGCGCCAGCACGTCAAAGGGCGGATAGCCACCGTCAACGCCGAAGCTGATGGTGTCAAACTGCTGGGCGGCGAGCGGCGCGCTCAGCGCCATACAGGCCAGTAAAGCGGTAATGCGTGTTTTCATATTCTGTTACCCCTGATGTCAACGACGTGGCTAAAAACGCAGTGAAAGGCAGGTCAGGCCGCCATCCATTTTCTTAAATTCGCTGGTATCGAGTTGCACAACCGGCATCCCCAGCTTGCTGATCTCGCCCAGGGTATAGGGGTACCCCTGAGGCGTAATTAATGTGTCGTTGATCCAGAGCGTATTCCCGGCGTACGACTCCTCTTCCGGGATCACAATGGTATTGAACCCGCTAAACGCCGGGTGATTGGCGTACCCTTCCGTCAGCAGCAACGTATTGCGTCCGACATAGTTGACGATGGACTTCAGGTGCAGCCCGGCGCTCACGTCAATGGACGTCACCTGATAGCCATGCGGCTCAACGGCAGCGGCAAACTCGCGGATCCCCTGCTCATCGGTACGCGCCGTCTGGCCAACAAAGAACTGTTTACCGACCAGCAGCACGTCGCCGCCATCCATATGACCCCGCTCGCTCATGTGCACCAGTGGACGAAAACCGGCAAGCACCGGCGCTATCGATGCCACTTCCCCCTGGCGACTCGGCGCGCCGGGATGAGTGATGACCGCCAGTTCCGGCATGACGACCGCGGTATCCTCAACAAAGTGGGCATCCGGATAATCCGCGGCCGCAGGCAATACGGTCACTTTCAGGCCGAGCTGCAGCAAGGTTTCGACATAGGCGAGGAACTGACGCGTGGTGCCGGCAATATCCGGCGCGCCGAGCCGGGCGGTGGTTTGACCGGCGGCACAGGTTGCGGCCGGCAGGCGGGCGATAGCCTGGTTAAAATGCATAGAGAACCCTCAGGTGACTAGTGATCGTTGTTGTTCCCGACATGCCGGTAAAGCAACGGGTTTTCTTGATTATCAAACAGATGTTGTCACCAGTCCGGCTGAATAGCCGGCCACAAAGGTCAATTTACGCTGTATATTGCCGGGGAAACGACGCATTCCGCTGTCGGATGACGGGCTCTTGCCGAAGGCTAGCGCGGCGCGTTTGCCGCCGGATGAGAGGGAGAGACGGGAAGGAGCAGCGCGGTGAGTTTTTCGATTGGCATCGACCGGTAAAAATACCATCCCTGAATTAACGCATTTTCATCGAAGGATTTGACGAACTCAAAATCCGCTTTACTCTCCACGCCTTCAAAAACGATTTGCTTATTCAGCCTGCAAACGACATCAAGAAGCGAGGTCAAAATAGCTCGTTTATACTCATTCTTAAGTCCGTTGACGAAAAATTTATCCAGTTTTATCTCATCATAAAACACTTCGGTTAACCACTGCAGGTTTGAAGAGCCGGTGCCGAAATCATCGAGGGCGATGCGCAATCCGCGGTTCATCGCCTGTAAAGAAAAGGCGGCGATTTTTTTATAGTATTCGCCGCTTCTTTCGGTAATCTCAATTTTAATCTGCTGAGGGCGAATACCTTTATGTTGCAAAACCCGCAGGAGATTATCTAAATAAAGCGGGTCATTAATTTCATATTTGCCGATATTAATCGCGAGGGTAAAGCGGGCGTCGGCGAGCAGAATGGTTTTCAACTCGCTGGTGGCCTTCTCCATCACCAGCTGCGAAAGATCGTGGTAAACATTCAGCTGTTCGGCCATTGAAATAAACAGCTCCGGAGAGATGTGACCATAGCGCGGATCATGCCAGCGAACCAGCGCCTCGACGCCGACTATGCGTTCATTTTTAGCGCACACCAACGGCTGATATTCCATGTAAATGCGCTGATTAATAATCGCTTTTTTTAAGCGAAACTCCAGCGATCGCCGTTCGCTGAGATAGCTCAGAATGGAATAGACAATCGCGGCGCCGAGAATAAAAGCCGCGCCCACCATGAGGACGATAAGGAGCGGAGAGAGGGACAAAAATCCCTGTTTTCGCTCCGTCAGATGAGTGCAAATATCGAATTTACTGCTGCATAAGCTAACGCTTATCGACGACCTTGCCCCGATCGCGGATTTTATATTATTAAGAAAAACATGTTCACCGTTCAGGCTGGTTAAAGAAAAATTAAAACCGTGGTGCTGGCGGGAAAATGTGCTAAAGGCAAATGATGAGGTAAAGGAAATAATATTGCCTTGCTGGGTCATATCGAGAACCACCCCGTACGGGAGATAGTTTTTTACGCCCGGGTAAATACGGTAGCCATTCGGTACGACATATTTTTCGGCGGGGAGCGGCAGCGGTTTATCCAGCCTGCCCCAGTTGGCGGTGCAGGCCAGCTTACCGTTCTCCACGATGCCAATGTCTTCCACGCTGGCATACTTCCAGATAACCTCTCGCAAGGCCGCGATCGCCTGTTTGTTACAGCCATCAAGATGTCGCTTCTGCGCGTGATCAATAGAAGAGATGATTTGCGTGGTCACATCTTCGGCGTGGGCGAGAAGCTCATGGCTCAACGTATCAAGCTGAGCGCGCTGGTTATTTAACATCACAGCGTTGGTCAGCAAAACGGAAAGGAGCACGGCGATGCCGCCGCCCGTCAACAGCCATTTCGTCTTATGGATAAATTTCATCGTCTCTGCACAACTCCTGGTGGATGCCGGTATTCGCGTGACAAATCCGGACACCCGACGTACCCGTCCCTGCAGTACAGATCTATAATCTTGATAATAATGGCGTCAGGGCGGTTATACCAGACATGAAAAGTCGCCTCGTCCAGCCAGAACCTGGAGCAAACGCGCAGGCTACGGCGAATGACGGGTCAGTTTTGCCCTCTTTTTTAGCCTAACCAGCTCATCGAAAAGCGTTTTATCCAGACATATCTCAACAGTCTTTTCATAATTCCTCCATTTTTGCGGGGCGTTTGGTCACTAAACTAGTATCATTTCGCGAAACGTTTCAGGATGAGATAGCAAATTAATGAAAGGCAGTCATACACTCCGTTGGGGCATCGCGCTGGCGGTCATCGTCATTGCCGGTGCCGGGTACTGGTTCTGGCAGAGTCGTGAAGCGACAAACGCTACGCCTGCGGCGGCAAATGGCTCACAGCCGCAGGCGCCAGGCGGCGGTCGCCATGGCCGCTTCGGCGCGGCCCTGGCACCGGTTCAGGCGGCAACAGCCACCAGCGAATCGGTGCCTCGCTATCTCAGCGGCCTCGGTACGGTGACGGCAGCCAACACGGTGACCGTACGCAGCCGGGTGGATGGCCAGCTGTTAGCTATCCACTTCCAGGAAGGCCAGCAGGTCAAAGCGGGCGATCTGCTCGCCGAAATCGACCCCAGTCAGTTTAAAGTCGCGCTGGCGCAGGCCCAGGGCCAGTTGGCGAAAGATAAAGCCACGCTCGCTAACGCCCGACGCGATCTCGCCCGCTATCAACAGCTGGTGAAGAGCAATCTTGTTTCCCGCCAGGAGCTGGATACCCAGCAGTCGCTGGTCAGCGAAACGGAAGGCACCATCAAAGCCGACGAAGCCGCCGTGGCCAGCGCCCAGCTGCAGCTGAACTGGAGCCGCATCACCGCGCCGATTGACGGCCGCGTTGGCTTAAAACAGGTGGATATCGGCAATCAGATTTCAAGCAGCGATACCACCGGCATCGTGGTGTTAACCCAAACCCACCCAATCGATTTGGTCTTCACGCTGCCGGAAAATGATATCGCGACCGTTGTCCAGGCGCAGAAAGCCGGGAAAACGCTGCAGGTTGAGGCCTGGGACCGGACCAACAAACAAAAAATCAGCGAAGGGTCGCTGCTGAGTCTGGATAACCAGATTGACGCCACCACCGGGACCATCAAACTGAAAGCGCGCTTTAACAACCAGGACGACACCCTGTTCCCGAACCAGTTCGTGAACGCCCGTATGCTGGTAGACACGGAACAGAACGCCATCGTCATCCCTACTGCCGCACTGCAGATGGGCAATGAAGGCCATTTCGTCTGGGTATTGAACGATGAGAATAAAGTCAGCAAGCACACCGTCACGCCGGGTATTCAGGACAGTCTGAAGGTGGTGATTACCGCCGGGCTGTCGGCGGGTGACCGGGTGGTTACTGACGGTATCGATCGTCTGACCGAAGGGGCAAAAGTGGAAGTGGTGGACCCGCACAGCGCGCCGGCGGCCGCGGCGGAGAAAGCCACCAGCCGTGAGTATGGCCATAAAGGAGCGCGCTCCTGATGCAGGTATTACCCCCGAGCAGTACGGGCGGCCCTTCCCGACTGTTTATTCTGCGCCCGGTCGCCACCACGCTGCTGATGGTGGCGATTATGCTGGCGGGGATCATCGGCTATCGATTCCTGCCGGTTTCCGCCTTGCCGGAAGTGGATTATCCGACCATTCAGGTAGTCACCCTCTATCCCGGCGCCAGTCCGGACGTCGTCACATCGGCGATTACCGCCCCGCTGGAACGCCAGTTTGGCCAGATGTCTGGCCTGAAGCAGATGTCGTCGCAAAGTTCCGGCGGCGCCTCGGTGGTCACGCTCCAGTTCCAGCTGACCCTGCCGCTGGACGTGGCCGAACAGGAGGTCCAGGCCGCGATCAACGCCGCCACCAACCTGCTGCCATCCGACCTGCCGAACCCGCCGGTGTACAGTAAAGTCAACCCGGCCGATCCGCCAATCATGACCCTCGCGGTCACCTCTTCCGCCATTCCGATGACCCAGGTGGAAGATATGGTGGAGACCCGCGTGGCGCAGAAAATTTCCCAGGTCTCCGGCGTCGGGCTGGTGACCCTCGCGGGCGGTCAACGCCCGGCGGTCCGCGTGAAGCTCAATGCGCAGGCGATTGCCGCGCTGGGGCTGACCAGCGAAACCATCCGCACCGCTATCACCAGCGCCAACGTCAACTCGGCCAAAGGCAGCCTTGACGGCCCTTCCCGCGCCGTGACCCTCTCCGCTAACGATCAGATGCAGTCGGCGGAAGATTATCGCCGCCTGATCGTCGCCTGGCAGAACGGCGCGCCGATTCGTCTCGGCGATGTCGCTACCATTGAGCAAGGGGCGGAAAACAGCTGGCTCGGCGCATGGGCGAACAACCAGCAGGCGATCGTCATGAACGTTCAACGCCAGCCGGGAGCGAACATCATCGCCACCGCCGATAGCGTGCGTCAGATGCTGCCGCAGCTGACCGAGAGCCTGCCGAAGTCGGTCAAGGTGCAGGTCCTTTCCGACCGCACCACCAACATTCGCGCGTCGGTGAGCGATACCCAGTTTGAGCTGATGCTGGCGATTGCGCTGGTGGTGATGATCATCTACCTGTTCCTGCGCAACGTACCGGCGACCATTATCCCCGGCGTCGCCGTGCCGCTGTCGCTGGTGGGCACCTTCGCGGTGATGGTGTTCCTCGACTTCTCGATCAACAACCTGACGCTGATGGCGCTCACTATCGCCACCGGCTTCGTTGTCGATGACGCCATCGTGGTGATCGAAAACATCTCGCGCTATATCGAAAAGGGCGAAAAGCCGCTCGCCGCCGCGCTGAAAGGTGCCGGAGAGATCGGCTTTACCATCATCTCGTTGACCTTCTCGCTGATTGCGGTGCTGATCCCGCTGCTGTTTATGGGCGATATCGTCGGCCGGCTGTTCCGCGAGTTTGCCATTACCCTCGCGGTGGCAATATTAATTTCCGCCGTCGTCTCGCTGACGCTGACGCCAATGATGTGCGCGCGCATGCTCAGTCACGAGTCGCTGCGTAAGCAAAACCGCTTCTCGCGGGCCAGCGAGCGCTTCTTCGATCGGGTCATCGCCGCGTATGGTCGGATGCTTAGCCGGGTGCTGAATCACCCGTGGCTGACCCTGAGCGTGGCCTTAGGCACGCTGGTGCTGTCAATCATGCTGTGGGTCTTCATTCCGAAAGGCTTCTTCCCGATTCAGGACAACGGCATTATTCAGGGGACGTTACAGGCTCCGCAGTCCGCTTCGTTTGCGAATATGGCGCAGCGCCAGGAGCAGGTTTCCGCGGCGATCCTCAAAGACCCGGCCGTCGAGAGCCTGACCTCCTACGTCGGAGTGGACGGCACCAACCCGGCGCTGAATAGCGCCCGCCTGCAGATTAACCTCAAACCGCTGGATGAACGCGACGACCGTGTGCAGGCCGTGATTAGCCGCCTGCAAAAATCGGTGGACGGGATCCCCGGCGTCGAGCTCTACCTACAGCCGACCCAGGATCTGACTATCGATACCACCGTCAGCCGGACCCAGTATCAGTTCACCTTGCAGGCGAACTCGCTGGATGCCCTCAGTAACTGGGTGCCGCAGCTGCTGACGCGTCTCCAGGCGCTTCCGCAGCTCTCCGACGTCAGCAGCGACTGGCAGGATAAGGGCCTCGCCGCCTATATCAAAGTCGATCGCGACAGCGCCAGCCGTCTCGGCATCAGCATGGCCGATGTCGATAATGCGCTGTATAACGCCTTCGGCCAGCGGCTGATCTCGACCATCTACACTCAGGCCAACCAGTATCGCGTGGTGCTGGAGCATGACACCCGGGAGACGCCGGGGCTGGCGGCGCTGGACAATATTCGCCTGACCAGCAGCGGGGGCGGCATCGTGCCGCTGAAGTCCATCGCCAGCGTCGAGCAGCGCTTCGCGCCGCTGTCGATTAACCATCTCGATCAGTTCCCGGTGACCACCATTTCGTTCAACGTCCCGGATAACTACTCGCTGGGCGATGCGGTCGACGCCATCCTCGCCGCCGAACAGGCGCTGGATTTGCCGACCGATATCCGCACCCAGTTCCAGGGCAGCACCCTCGCCTTCCAGTCGGCGCTCGGCAACACCGTCTGGCTGGTGGTGGCGGCGGTCGTGGCGATGTATATCGTGCTCGGCGTGCTGTATGAAAGCTTTATCCACCCGATAACCATTCTGTCGACCTTACCGACCGCCGGCGTCGGCGCGCTGCTGGCGCTGTGGCTGGCAGGCAGCGAGCTGGATGTTATCGCCATTATCGGGATTATCCTGCTGATTGGTATCGTCAAGAAGAACGCCATCATGATGATCGACTTTGCGCTGGCCGCCGAACGCGAACAGGGCATGCCGCCACGTGAGGCGATTTATCAGGCCTGCCTGCTGCGTTTTCGCCCGATTCTGATGACCACGCTTGCCGCTCTGCTCGGCGCGCTGCCGCTGATGCTGAGCACCGGCGTCGGCGCCGAGCTACGGCGTCCTCTGGGTATCGGTATGGTGGGCGGTCTGATGTTAAGCCAGGTGCTGACGCTGTTCACCACCCCGGTTATCTATCTGCTCTTCGACCGCCTGTCGCTGTATATCAAGAGCCGCTTCCCACGGCATGAGGAGGAGGCGTAAATGAAGTTTTTCGCCCTCTTCATTTACCGCCCGGTGGCGACGATTCTGATTTCGCTCGCCATCACCCTGTGCGGGGTACTCGGTTTCCGTCTGCTGCCGGTCGCCCCGCTGCCGCAGGTGGATTTCCCGGTGATCATGATCAGCGCCTCGCTGCCCGGCGCGTCGCCGGAAACCATGGCCTCGTCGGTGGCCACGCCGCTTGAACGCTCGCTCGGCCGGATCGCCGGCGTGTCGGAAATGACCTCCACCAGTTCGCTGGGCAGCACGCGCATTATTATGGAGTTCAATTTCGACCGCGATATTAACGGCGCCGCCCGCGATGTGCAGGCGGCGATCAACGCCGCGCAAAGCCTGCTGCCGAGCGGCATGCCAAGCCGCCCGACCTATCGCAAGGCCAACCCTTCCGATGCGCCGATTATGATCCTCACGCTCACCTCGGATACCTACTCCCAGGGCGAGCTGTACGATTTTGCCTCGACTCAACTGGCGCAAACCATCGCCCAGATTGACGGCGTTGGCGACGTCGACGTGGGCGGCAGCTCGCTGCCCGCGGTGCGCGTCGACCTCAACCCGCAGGCGCTGTTTAACCAGGGCGTGTCGCTGGACGCCGTGCGCACCGCTATCGATAACGCCAACGTCCGTAGACCGCAGGGGGCGCTGGAAGATCACAGCTCGCGCTGGCAGGTACAAACGAACGATGAGCTCAAAACCGCCGCGGAATACCAGCCGCTGATCGTACACTACAACAACGGCGCGGCGGTGCGTCTTGGCGACGTCGCGCAGATCAGCGATTCGGTGCAGGATGTGCGTAACGCCGGGATGACCAACGCGAAGCCGGCAATTTTGCTGATGATCCGCAAGCTGCCGGAAGCCAATATCATCCAGACGGTCGACAGCATTCGCGCCCGCCTGCCGGATCTGCAAAAAACCATTCCGGCGGCTATCGACCTGCAAATCGCCCAGGACCGCTCGCCGACCATCCGCGCCTCGCTGGAGGAAGTCGAGCAGACGCTGGTGATCTCGGTGGCGCTGGTGATCCTCGTGGTGTTCCTGTTTCTGCGCTCCGGCAGAGCCACGCTGATCCCGGCGGTGGCGGTGCCGGTCTCGCTGATTGGTACCTTTGCGGCCATGTACCTTTGCGACTTTAGCCTCAACAACCTGTCGCTGATGGCCCTGACCATCGCCACCGGCTTCGTCGTCGACGATGCTATCGTGGTGCTGGAAAATATCTCCCGCCATCTTGAGGCCGGGATGAAACCGCTGCAGGCGGCGCTGCAGGGGAGCCGTGAAGTCGGCTTCACCGTGCTGTCGATGAGTCTCTCGCTGGTGGCGGTCTTTTTACCGCTGCTGCTGATGGGCGGCCTGCCGGGGCGGCTGCTACGCGAATTCGCCGTCACCTTATCGGTGGCGATCGTCATCTCGCTGGCGGTCTCCCTTACCCTGACGCCGATGATGTGCGGCTGGCTGCTGAAGAGCGGTAAACCTTCTCAACCCACGCGTAACCGCGGTTTCGGCCGCCTGCTGGTCGCCGTGCAGGGCGGCTACGGTAAATCGCTGAAATGGGTCCTCAGACACAGCCGCATGACCGGTCTGGTGCTGTTGGGGACCATGGCGCTCAGCGTCTGGCTCTATATCTCTATTCCAAAAACCTTCTTCCCGGAGCAGGATACCGGCGTGCTGATGGGCGGCATTCAGGCTGACCAGAGTATCTCTTTCCAGGCGATGCGCGGCAAACTGCAGGACTTTATGCAGATCATTCGCGAAGATCCGGCGGTGGATAACGTGACCGGCTTTACCGGCGGCTCACGGGTGAACAGCGGGATGATGTTTATCACCCTTAAACCTCGCGACCAGCGACATGAAACGGCGCAGCAGATTATCGACCGGCTGCGTAAAAAACTGGCGAAAGAACCGGGCGCCAACCTGTTCTTAATGGCGGTGCAGGATATTCGCGTCGGCGGCCGTCAGGCCAACGCCAGCTATCAGTACACCCTGCTGTCAGACGATCTTTCGGCGCTGCGCGAATGGGAACCGAAGATTCGTAAAGCGCTGGCCGCGCTGCCGGAACTGGCGGACGTCAACTCTGACCAGCAGGATAACGGCGCCGAAATGGACCTCATCTACGATCGCGATACCATGTCGCGCCTTGGGATCAGCGTTCAGGATGCCAACAATCTGCTGAATAACGCCTTCGGCCAGCGGCAGATCTCGACGATTTACCAGCCGCTGAACCAGTATAAAGTGGTGATGGAGGTCGATCCGGTTTATACCCAGGACGTCAGCGCGCTGGATAAGATGTTTGTGATCAACAGCGAAGGTAAGCCGATCCCCCTCGCCTATTTCGCCCGCTGGCAGCCGGCTAACGCGCCGCTGTCGGTCAACCACCAGGGATTGTCGGCAGCGTCGACGATCTCCTTTAACCTGCCGACCGGTAAATCGCTGTCGGAAGCCAGCGATGCCATCAACCGCGCGATGACTCAGCTTGGAGTGCCTTCCAGCGTCCGGGGCTCCTATGCCGGCACCGCGCAGGTCTTCCAGCAGACCATGAACTCGCAGGTTATTTTGATTCTGGCCGCCATTGCGACGGTCTATATCGTGCTGGGGATCCTCTACGAAAGCTATGTGCATCCGTTAACGATTCTCTCCACCCTCCCCTCGGCGGGGGTAGGCGCGCTGCTGGCGCTGGAGCTCTTTGGCGCGCCGTTTAGCCTGATTGCGCTGATCGGCATCATGCTATTAATTGGGATAGTGAAGAAAAACGCCATCATGATGGTCGACTTTGCCCTCGAGGCGCAGCGCAACGGCAATCTGCCGCCGGAAGAGGCAATCTTCCAGGCCTGCCTGCTGCGTTTCCGCCCGATTATGATGACCACCTTAGCGGCGCTGTTTGGCGCGCTGCCGCTGGTGCTCTCGGGCGGCGACGGCTCGGAACTGCGTCAGCCGCTGGGGATCACCATCGTCGGTGGGCTGGTGATGAGTCAGCTGTTGACCCTCTACACTACGCCGGTGGTCTATCTGTTCTTTGACCGTCTGCGGTTGCGTTTTTCGCGAAAACTCAGCCAACCGGTAAGCGAATAACATGACAGAACTGCCCTCCAGCGTCCGCTGGCAATTATGGATAGTGGCTTTCGGCTTCTTTATGCAGTCGCTGGACACCACCATCGTGAATACCGCCCTCCCCTCGATGGCTAAAAGCCTTGGGGAGAGCCCCCTGCACATGCATATGGTTATCGTCTCCTATGTCCTGACGGTGGCGATTATGCTGCCGGCCAGCGGCTGGCTGGCGGACCGGGTGGGGGTACGCAATATCTTCTTTAGCGCCATCATTCTGTTTACGCTCGGGTCGCTATTTTGTGCTCAGGCCGCAACCCTCGATCAGCTGGTGCTGGCCCGCGTACTGCAGGGCGTCGGCGGCGCCATGATGGTACCCGTCGGTCGCCTGACGGTGATGAAAATCGTTCCGCGCGCCCAGTATATGGCGGCCATGACCTTTGTTACGCTCCCCGGCCAGGTCGGCCCGCTGCTTGGCCCGGCCCTCGGCGGCCTGCTGGTGGAATACGCCTCCTGGCACTGGATTTTCTTAATCAATATTCCGGTGGGCATTATCGGCGCCATCGCCACCTTGTGGCTGATGCCGAACTACACGCTGCAGACCCGGCGCTTCGATATGTTTGGCTTTATCCTGCTGGCGCTGGGGATGGCGACCTTAACCCTCGCGCTCGACGGTAAAAAAGGGCTGGGGATATCCCCGCTGCTGCTGAGCGCGCTGGTGGTCATTGGCGTGGCCTCGATTGTGCTCTATTTATGGTACGCCCGGGGCAACGACAACGCCCTGTTTAGCCTGAACCTGTTTCGCAACCGCACCTTCTCCCTCGGGCTCAGCGGCAGCTTTGCCGGGCGCATCGGCAGCGGTATGTTGCCCTTTATGACGCCGGTATTCCTGCAAATTGGCCTTGGCTTTACGCCGTTTCACGCCGGGATGATGATGATTCCGATGGTGCTTGGCAGCATGGGCATGAAACGTATCGTGGTGCAGGTAGTGAACCGCTTTGGCTACCGCCGCGTCTTAATGGTGGCGACCGTGGGTCTCGCGCTGGTTAGCCTGCTGTTTATGGCCGTCGCCCTGGCCGGTTGGTACTGGCTGCTGCCGGTGGTGCTGTTTGTGCAGGGGATGATCAACTCCAGCCGCTTTTCATCGATGAACACCCTGACGCTGAAAGATTTGCCGGATGATCTCGCCAGCAGCGGCAACAGCATGCTGTCGATGGTCATGCAGCTGTCGATGAGTATTGGCGTGACCCTCGCCGGGATGCTGCTCGGCCTGTTTGGTCAACAGCATATCAGCGCCGATGCCGCCACCACCCATCAGGTCTTTCTCTATACCTATCTGAGCATGGCGGTGATTATCGCGCTGCCGGCATGCCTTTTTTCCCGCGTTCCGGATGATACTGCAAGCAATACCGCTATCGCCCGACATAAAAGGAGTGAGCCGTGAAGCTATGGCGTCCCGGTATTACCGGCAAGCTGTTCCTGGCGATTTTGGCCACCTGCATCGTGCTGCTGATCAGCATGCACTGGGCGGTGCGCATCAGTTTTGAACGCGGATTTATCGATTATATCAAGCGCGGAAATGAACAGCGGCTGACGATGCTGGGCGATGCGCTGAGCGAGCAGTATGCCCTGCACGGCAACTGGAAATTTCTGCGCAATAACGATCGGTTTATTTTCCAGCTGTTAAAGTCGTTCGATCGCGATAACGACGATCGCTTCCCCGGCGGGCGCAAAACAAACGCCGGCGGCACGCCTGACGGCCGCCTGGATATCGGCCCCCCTGACACCGATGGTCCTCCGCCGGATGGTCCTCCGCCGGACGGTCCACGCGGCCCCGGCCCGGATATGCCCCCGCACGGCTGGCGCACGCTTTTCTGGGTTGTCGATCAGAAAGGACGGGTGCTGGTTGGCCCGCGCGAGCGGGTGCCTGAAGACGGCAGCCGTCGCAACATTGTGGTTAACGGCGTGTCGGTGGGCGCGGTTATCGCGTCACCGGTCGAGCGTCTGACGCGCAATACCGATATTAACTTTGACCGTCAGCAAAAGCGCACCAGCTGGCTGATTGTTGCTCTGTCGACGATCCTTGCTGCGCTGGCAACCTTCCCGCTGGCGCGCGGCCTGCTGGCACCGGTCAAACGTCTGGTCGAAGGGACCCACCGCCTGGCGGCGGGAGATTTCACCACCCGCGTGGCGGTCAGTAGCAGCGATGAACTCGGCCGCCTGGCGCAGGATTTTAACCAGCTCGCCAGCACCCTGGAACGCAACCAGCAAATGCGTCGCGATCTGATGGCGGATATTTCTCATGAGCTGCGGACCCCGCTGGCGGTGCTGCGCGGCGAACTGGAAGCGATTCAGGACGGCGTACGCAAATTCACTCCGGATTCCGTGACCTCGCTCCAGGCGGAGGTCGCCACCCTGACCAAACTGGTCGACGATCTACACCAGCTATCGATGTCCGACGAAGGCGCATTGGCCTATCAAAAAACCTCCGTGGATATCATTACGCTGCTGGAAGTCGCGGCGGGCGCTTTCCGTGAACGCTTTGCCAGCCGGGGGCTGACCATCGCCGTTTCGCTTCCGGAAAACGCGACGGTATTTGGCGACGGCGATCGCCTGATGCAGCTTTTTAATAACCTGCTGGAAAACAGCCTCCGCTATACCGATAGCGGCGGACGTCTGCTGATCAGCGCCAGCCAGACAGGCCGTCGCATCATCCTTGATTTTGCCGACAGCGGTCCGGGCGTCAGCGATCAACAGCTGGAACGGCTGTGCGAGCGCTTTTATCGTGCCGAAGGTTCGCGCAACCGCGCCAGCGGCGGCTCCGGACTGGGGCTGGCTATTTGTGTCAACATCGTGGCTGCCCACGGCGGCACCTTACGGGCCGACCATTCGCCTTTTGGCGGGGTTAGCATTAAAGTAGAGTTACCTCTGGAACGTGATACACCGAGAGACGTATGAGTGAATTACCTGTTGATGAAAATACCCCACGCATTCTTGTCGTGGAAGATGAACCCAAACTGGGTCAGTTGCTGCTCGACTATCTGTTCGCAGCAGGTTATGCGCCAACGCTGATTAATCACGGCGACAAGGTCCTGCCTTACGTTCGCCAGACCCCGCCGCATTTGATCTTGTTAGATCTGATGCTGCCGGGAACCGATGGCCTGACGCTGTGTCGGGAGATCCGTCGCTTTTCCGACGTTCCGGTGGTGATGGTGACGGCGAAAATTGAGGAAATCGATCGCCTGCTTGGGCTGGAGATCGGCGCCGACGATTATATCTGCAAACCCTACAGCCCGCGCGAAGTCGTCGCCAGGGTGAAAACGATCCTCCGCCGCTGCCGGCCGCGCCGGGATCTGCTGGCGCTGGATGCGGAAAGCCCGCTGATTGTCGATGAGGGCCGTTTTCAGGCCTCATGGCGCGATAAGCTGCTGGATCTGACTCCTGCCGAGTTTCGTCTGCTGAAAACCCTGTCGCAGGAGCCGGGCAAGGTTTTCTCCCGCGAGCAGCTGCTCAATCATCTGTATGATGACTATCGGGTGGTGACCGACAGAACGATCGACAGCCATATCAAAAACCTGCGGCGTAAGCTGGAGTCGCTGGACGCCGAGCAGTCCTTTATCCGCGCCGTCTACGGCGTCGGCTACCGCTGGGAGGCCGACGCCTGTCGCCTGGCGTAGGTCCCCTCCTCGTTTCACACGGGTAGATTGGGGTAAGGGGAAGGTTTACTCTCCTTACCCACAGCGCTACAATGCCCGCCCTTAATGTGTGGGCACTGTTCATAACGGTGCTTCCCCAAGTCGCCGCATCAGGTGTGGCGAATCTGACCTGTCATCAGAACGAGAACATCATGTTTAAACCGGAACTCCTTTCCCCGGCGGGAACGCTGAAAAATATGCGTTACGCCTTCGCTTATGGCGCAGACGCCGTTTATGCTGGCCAGCCGCGTTACTCTCTGCGCGTGCGCAACAACGAATTCAACCATGAAAACCTGCAGCTGGGCATCAATGAAGCCCATCAGCTGGGGAAAAAATTCTACGTGGTCGTCAACATTGCGCCGCACAACGCCAAGCTGAAAACCTTCATTCGCGATCTGAAGCCGGTGGTGGATATGGGGCCGGACGCGCTGATTATGTCCGATCCGGGTTTGATCATGCTGGTACGGGAAAACTTCCCCGATATGCAGATTCATCTGTCGGTCCAGGCCAACGCCGTTAACTGGGCGACCGTTAAATTCTGGCAGCAGATGGGGCTGAGCCGGGTCATTCTTTCCCGCGAACTGTCGCTGGATGAAATCGGCGAAATCCGCAGCCAGGTCCCGGAGATGGAACTCGAGATTTTCGTCCACGGCGCCCTGTGCATGGCCTATTCCGGCCGCTGCCTGCTCTCGGGCTATATCAACAAACGCGATCCGAACCAGGGCACCTGCACCAACGCCTGCCGCTGGGAATATAACGTCCAGGAAGGCAAAGAAGACGACGTCGGTAATATCGTCCACCAGCATGAGCCGATTCCGGTCAAGACCGTCGAACCGACGCTGGGGATCGGCGCGCCAACCGACCGGGTGTTTATGATTGAAGAGGCCAAACGGCCTGGCGAATACATGACCGCCTTCGAAGATGAACACGGCACCTACATCATGAACTCCAAAGACCTGCGCGCCATTGCGCACGTCGAGCGCCTGACGCAGATGGGCGTGCACTCGCTGAAAATCGAAGGCCGCACTAAATCGTTCTATTACTGCGCGCGCACCGCTCAGGTTTACCGCAAGGCTATCGATGACGCCGCGGCGGGTAAACCGTTTGACGAAAGCCTGCTGGAAACGCTGGAAGGGTTGGCCCACCGCGGCTACACCGAAGGCTTCCTGCGTCGTCATACCCATGACGACTATCAGAACTACGAGTACGGTTATTCCCTCTCCGAGCGCCAGCAGTTTGTCGGTGAATTTACCGGCGAGCGCAACGGCCAGCTGGCCGCCGTGGCGGTGAAGAATAAATTTTCCGTCGGCGACAGCCTTGAGCTGATGACCCCGCAGGGCAACGTTAACTTCACCCTTGAACATATGGTGAATGCCAAAGGCGAGGCAATGCCGGTCGCCCCTGGCGATGGCTATACAGTATGGTTACCTGTGCCGGAAGAGATGGAGCTGCAGTATGCTCTGCTGATGCGCAACTTTACTGGTCAGACGACCAGAAATCCGCATAGCAACTAGTTTATCAGGGTTATTTTTTCAGGATGCACGGATATTAGAAACGGATCACACACCGCTTCGTTTGAAGCGGGTATCATCCATCCTGCTGAAAAACATAACCCATAAATGCTAGCTGTACCAGGAACCACCTCCTTAGCCTGCGTAATCTCCCTTACGCGGGCTTATTTTTTTGGTTGTTGCTCGTATCTATCCGGCATCAGGAAAATCTGTGCCCAAATGGATAATCCGCACACATATCGTTTCAACAACTGGACGGCCTGGTACTCGGTATCATTTTTCATCATTGACCAGATTTTCTCTCGTTCTTGTAAGCGGCCGTCATGGTCGTTTTATTAAAACCACGCTGCTCCTTTAACTGGTTAACCCACTGATTCAGATAACCATCATTATTATTCGTGGCAACTCTGACGACAGCGCTGGCGCCGTGAATAAAAAGAGTGCGCAGATGATTGTCATCTTTTTTCGTCATATTCATCAGCACCAGCATGGTGCCACTCGCGTGCTAGCGTGGAACCAGACCAGGCTATGCAGAAAAGTAACGATTCTTAAGTGCCAATAGCAGCAACAACGGCCATGGCCGTTTTAGGGCCATAAAATTGATGATGAATTTTTACCGGGGTGTTAAATGATGGGATTTAAGGGCCAGCCGTACGAAAATGTACGCTAAGAGTGAAGTGGTTATCTGAAGAAGCAATCAGTAGGCAACACTATTCGTTTAAAAAGGTACTATTTCGAGGGCGTTTTTCTATGCCCATTATATTTCTATATATAAGATTGTTACTTCACTAGCGTACGTTTTCGTTCCATTGAACTTCCCCTTCAGACTGTAACCGGCTTCGCCAGACAATGGCGCCACTCAGCGTCAGAACCTGATTGAACTCCCGCCCATGCCTTTAATTCGAAAGTGGGTTATGCCAGCAATTTTACAATTGTTCGCTCAACTGCTGCTAATCAAGTGCTGGCATTAGACAGAATCACCTGAGAGCCAAGGCGAAATGGGAGTTAGATGACAGGGAACCTAGTCTTTTTCACTGGCGGTTCCATTTACACCACACAACCAATCAACTTCTCTTTTTTCACAGGAGCATGACCCTTGCCCGGTTACAACGCCACGCGTCTGAAGTCTCAAATTCGATTTCGCCATCTGACATGCATCTATCTGACTAACTCCATTACCAGTAGCCGAAATAGCAATATCCGTAGCTATTGCGTTGTATGAAAACAGTACAAAACAGGCAGTTACTATTTTATTTTTCATAATAACCTCATCAAGTGAATTTTTTGATATCAGAGGTGCAAGGCTTTTGAAAGCATATCTGCTACACGTCTTGCTTTATTCTCCGAATCGCATACGGCAATATAAGAATCCTGAGTATAGTCTCGTATAAATTTACCTGAACCATAAAAAAACAATTCCGAAACACATTGATTCTTTTTACATAAAACGTTAACAGAATAAAACCCATACAGGCTGGAATTTTTTATACTACTATCTTTTGAAACAGACACTTTCTTTATCCCTGATACTGTTGTGTAATAATTCAAGTCAAACGTATTACTACCATTGCGACTAGAAAATTTCTGTAGATATAATGCGATAACCCCGCCATTGCCTTCTATGTAAGACGTATTCGCCGTTTCATCATGTTGTTTCAAAATGACATCATTATTGCATAATATTAAAGCAGATTTCACTTCTTCGATATTAACTTTAGCGAAGCTTGTTGGTAATAAAAACACAAATAGTAAAAAATACAGAAAATAATATTTCATATCCCACCCATCTATATGTTTTTGAATATAAAATCTCAGTATTCTCTAATAATCATGCACTATACGTACACTCAGAATGTACACTGATGATGTCCCTCGTTAGCCCATTGATGAATCCCATCTGGCCCTTTTGGCGATGAAGGCTTCGGACAGGCGACCGAGGTATAAGTACTTCCCGGTTTTCCTTTGGTGACTGTCTCTCGCGAATTTGCGCCAACGCCAGCCATACAACCGGTAGTACAGTTATTCGCGTCAAACCACATGACCGTAACAGCAAAGCTGCAGCTATTAATCCAGAAATCAGCCAGAGAATTTGACATCGAATCACGAGTTAGACAATGATCTGCTCCTGGATATGATTTCACTGGCGAAATGGTTGGTTGCCTGGTGCTTGACTGCGATGTGGTTGATATTTTCGTATAAGTGGCATCAGTGGAAGAAGCGCTGCCAGAACCCGATAAGGGAGTTGCATTGTATGATGTGATCGTACTGGAATGTGATACTCCTGAAGCCGGTTTTTTATTAGCAACGCTGGAGACTGTATTATATCCAGTCTCAACATCGCTGGTTCCGCCGAGAGTAAAAACATCGTAAAGCATTGCAATCGGCAACGTCGCCACATACCAGGTTGCCACACCATAATTACCATTATCGATTTCTTTACCGGTTTCATTTATTGCTTTTTGCGTCGTACAGGACGTTATTGAAAGAAATAACAATGCTATTATTATTGCGCGAATGAATAACATAATCACCTCTTCTCTGAAACAGTATTAATTAATTTTAATAGGTAAGCAGCGAGGCCCTAAATCAGTCCCCCATATAATGATAAGTATAATGGAGGAAAAAATTTTATCACTCATTCATATGAATGAGTGATAAAAATAAATCAACTATGAATGGTCCGTATGAGAAGCATTAATTCAGACTGATTACGAGTATGTATTTTACGGATTACCTCTCTCATAATAAAATAATGCAGCATACTAACGGACTGTTAGAAACAACGGTCTCTGCAGTGCGGGTTTCCACTACTGAGAATCCAGCATGGCCATCAAAATTGCTTCCAGTAAGCTCAGTGATGCGCCCGGATAAATACACATCAGCCACCGGGCGCTACGCCTCATAGCGGCAAGTCGACTGGGACAAACCAGCCAAAGCTGCGACAGCCCCGTCGCTTCACACATCACTACAACAGCTTCCCGCTGGTGATCTGTCGTCAGTACTTTAAGCCCAACACACCTGTAATGCTTCCTTATCCAGCATGGCTTCCGTAAGCAACTTCTTGAAACGGGTGTTCTCATCTTCAAGCAACTTAAGGCGTTTTACTTCAGGTACTTCCATGCCACAAAACTTCTTACGCCAAGTGTAGAAGGTCGCGTCAGAAATAGCATACTTACGGCAAAACTCACGGGGGAAATACCAGTCTCGGCCTCACGGAGAATACTGATGATCTGTTCGTCAGAAAAACGCTTCTTCAGGGAATATCCTCACGTTGATAATGTAGACATTACTAACATCGTGGTGTGTTAATCAATAGGGAGAGCAGGTCAGGCTGCAGTGCTGTCAGCGCTTTATCAGTCGGTACATGAGAGAAACGGGATAACTTGTTCAATGACAGATGGTTATGACTGTTACCAGAATGCGCTGGCTGAGCGAGCAAACGGAATACAACATACCCGATAATATTCATCAGGCGTTTTGCAGACAAAAAACTGTCAACCTATAGCAGGACTAGTTGTCACCCGCTTTTTACGCCTTCTTTTCTCGCCGCCGTCCGGTTTTACAAAATGTCCATCCTCGCCTTCATGGGGTACACTTTCTGCATCTCGTACAAAAAGGAAGCCATAACTATGCCCGTGTTTCCAGCCAGCTTACTGATTCTCAATGGCAAAGGAGCTAACGAGCCGCAGTTGCGCGAAGCGATCGCGCTGTTGCGCGAGGAAGGTGTCGACATCCATGTCCGTGTGACCTGGGAAAAAGGCGATGCCGTCCGTTTTGTCGATGAAGCGCTGCAGCTTAAGGTGGGGACGGTGATTGCCGGCGGCGGCGATGGCACCATCAATGAGGTCGCCACGGCGCTGGTCCAACGTCAGAGCCAGGTGCCGCTCGGTATTCTGCCGCTGGGTACCGCCAATGATTTCGCCACCAGCGTCGGGATCCCGCAAGATCTCGCCAGCGCCCTGAAACTGGCGATCGTCGGCCGTGATATCGCCATAGACGTGGCGCGAGTGAATGACAAAACCGGCTTTATTAATATGGCAACCGGTGGCTTCGGCACCCGGATCACCACCGAAACGCCGGAAAAACTCAAAGCCGCGCTGGGCGGCGTCTCCTATCTGATTCATGGCCTGATGCGTATGGACACCCTGAAACCCGACCGCTGCGAAATCCGCGGCGAAAACTTTAGCTGGAGCGGAAACGCGCTGGTTATTGGTATCGGTAATGGTCGTCAGGCCGGTGGCGGTCAGCAGCTTTGCCCGCAGGCCCTGATTAACGATGGTCTGCTGCATTTGCGGGTTTTTACCGGCGAAGAGCTGCTCCCCGCGCTGTTTACTACCCTGGCGAACCCCGACAACTCCCCTAACCTGGTGGACGGCGTGTCATCGTGGTTTGAAATCACCGCGCCGCACGAGATGACCTTTAACCTCGATGGCGAGCCGCTGAGCGGTAAGCATTTCCGCATGGAAATTCTCCCGGGCGCCCTGCGCTGCCGCCTGCCGCCGGACTGCGCGCTGCTGAAATAATACCAGGTGGAAAGTGAGCGCAGAACGAAGAGATTAAAAGACCGTTTACATCTCCAGGGCTTCTGCGCTCACCGATAAGGTCGTTACCCGAGGGCCAGAGCAGGTTCAGAGCACGTCTGCAGCAGTTCCGGTAACGAGCGATGGCGGGCGACGGCGGCGGCAAAACGCGGATGCTGGCAGTCTGGCGCAATCACGACCGTGGCAATGCCCGCCGCCTGCGCCGCGCAAAAGCCATGAAAACTGTCCTCGATAACCAGACACTCCCCGGCGCTCAGCCCCAGCTTGCCCAGGGTCGAGAGGTAGACCGCCGGGTGCGGTTTGCCCCACGCCTCATCATCGGCGCTGGAAATCACATCAAAACAGGAGCGCAGAGAGAGCTTATCGAGTACCGCGGAAATCACCTGGTGAGATGAGGAGGTCGCCAGCGCAATCCGGTAACCCAGGCCACGAAAATGCGCCAATGTCTCGTTGACGCCGCTCATCGCCGCTCCTTTGGCGGTAATTAATCCAACGATGCGTTGTAAAATGAGCGCTTCCAGCTGCTGTGGCGCAATCGCCAGCCGGCAGTGCCGACACCACACGCGGGCAATATCGTCCAGTCGTTTACCTTTCGTCAGCGTTTCACACTCCTCCTCGCTGACCGTCGCCCCCCAGCTGGCCAGCGCCTCCCGTTGCGCCTGCCGCCACAGGGCTTCTGAATCAATAATCACCCCATCCATGTCAAAAATAACCGCTTTGATGCTCATCTTCTACCTCAAACCGGGCTGACGGGGCTCGCCTGTCAGCCCGGGAACTGTGTCAGGAAAACTCAACGCTTTTGCGCGCAGGCACAGGCTTCAGGGTAAAGCCCGGCTGCTCGACGCGAATATAGGCGCAGAGGAAAAAGGCCAGCACGTACAGCGCGGTGTACGCCACCACCACCCCAATCGTACTGAAGTACGGCAGCAGCACCACCGCAATCGCCGGCGCCAGGAAGTTGGACAGCCCCGCCGACAGGTTGTAGACCGAAATGGCCGCCCCTTTATGCTGCGGCTCCAGCGCCGGGAAGACCGCCGCCATCGGCACAAACGCCGCCACGAAAATCCCCAGCGCAATCGCCGGCACCAGCGCCATGGCAAAGTTATGCCCGAAATGCTGCGGGATGTAGTAAAACGCCAGACTCGACAGCGCCATCCCGATGCAGCCAAACCAGCGCACTACTTTCATCCAGCCCAGTTTCTCGCCGAGGATCCCCCACAGTACGTTGGAGAAAATGGTGGTGAAGAAGAAAGCCGCCCATACCTGGAGCCACTCGGAGGTGGTAAAGCCCAGCTCATCGACAAACATCAATGGCATGATCACCGCAAAGCCAAACAGCGACAGGGTGTTGATGATGCGCACCATGCTGGAAAGCAAAATATTACGGTTGGTGTAGAGCAGGGTGGCGGCGCGCCCCAGCTCGGCAAACTTCTCGCGGGTGGTGAGGTTCTGCATATGGCGCGGCGTCTGAATATGGCGCAGCGAGACCAGGGCGATAATGCCGCCGGTGATGCAGAACACCAGCGCCAGCCACAGGGTGCCCAGCTCGCCGATATGCGGGATGGTAAAGCTCGGGATATAGCTGCCGAACACGCCAATGCCGACCGAGTAAACCGCCCAGAACCAGCCCAGCGCCGAGCTGGCGCCGTCGCTTTTCACGTTGTGCACGATGGCGACGATAAAGGAGTAGAGGAACAGCGGGTAGGCAAAGCCGCGAATACCGTAGAACAGCAGGATCAGCGGGTAGTTGGCGTGGCCGAGGCCAAAAATCAGGAACAGCACGTGGAACACGCACCACAGCACAAAGCCGATCAGCATGGTTTTCTGCGGGGTGATGATCTCGGCGACCACGCCGGAGATCCACGCCGACAGGGCGGCGGCGAGGCCGTAGAGGGTAAAGGCGAAAGAAGCCTGGGCCGGGGTGAAACCCAGCTCCTTGATGTAGTGCGAGAGAAAAGCCAGCTCAAAGCCGTCGCCGGTCATAAACACGGCGATGGCGATGTATCCCCAGCTCAGATTCAGCGGCAGACCGAACCACTGTTTGCTATTCACGGACATAATGACCTCGTTTTCAGGGTGCAGGAAGACTCTCCGGTGCAACCACCGGAGGATTTTTTATTATTAAAATCAGTGATGTCGGTAATTCAGGTCGTTGAGATATAGCGCTTTAAATTGCGCATAGCGTTGCATCAGAATGTGATGGCGTTCAGGCGCGGCGCGCCAGGTCTGGTAGACCTCTGGTTTTTCGCAGACGGCAGCCAGCGGTTTCCCTGCCGCCAGACAGGCCAACCGCGCCGCCCCCAGCGCACCGCCGGTTTCGCCGCCTTTGTGGGTCACAACCGGCATAGCAAGAATATCCGCCAGCAGCTGCGCCCAGAACGGACTGCGGGCGCCGCCGCCGACCAGCGAACACTGTTCAATCCGCGTGCCGCTCTCTTTCAGTACCTGCAAGCCATCGTTGATACCGAAACTCACCCCCTCCAGCACCGCGTAACCCAGCTGGGCACGTAGGCTGGAATGGGTCATCCCCCAGAACATTCCGCGCGCGTCCGGATCGTTATGCGGCGTACGTTCCCCGGAAAGATAGGGCAGAAAGAACGGTGCGTTGGCTTTCTCTTCCTCGCTCAACTGGGCAATCTCTTCCAGCAGCGCCACTTCGGTGGTGCTGGTTAAACGGCAGAACCACTGCAGGCAGCTGGCGGCGCTGAGCATCACGCTCATCTGATGCCACAGGTTCGGTAAGACGTGGCAGAAGGCGTGCACCGCCGACTGCGGCGCCGGCCGATAGGCATCGGTCACCACGAACAACACCCCGGAAGTGCCCAGCGAGATAAATGCATCGCCCGGCGAGACCGCGCCGACGCCGATCGCGCTGACCGCGTTATCGCCACCGCCGCCGGCCACCACCACCGAGGGATTCAGTCCCCAGCGCGCGGCAACCTGCGGGTCCAGGGTGGCGGACACCTCGCAACCTTCAACCAGCGTCGGCATCTGACTGCGCGACAGGCCACACTTATCCAGCAGCGCATCGGACCAGTCGCGTTTCGCCACGTCCAGCCACAGCGTCCCGGCGGCATCCGACATATCGGAGATTTTTTTACCGGTCATTTTGTAGCGCAGATAATCCTTCGGCAGCATCACCGTTGCCGTGCGCTGAAAGTTTGCCGGCTCGTGACGGCGCACCCACAGCAGTTTTGGTGCGGTGAAGCCCGGCATCGCCAGGTTTCCGGCGACCTGATGCAGCTCAGGCGCCCTCTCCTCCAGCTCACGACACTCCTGGGCACAGCGCGTATCGTTCCACAAAATGGCCGGACGGATCACCTCCCCGCCGCTATCCAGCAGTACCGCCCCGTGCATCTGCCCGGAGAGGCCAACGGCCTTAATCGCGGACCAGTGATGGCCACATTTTTCCCGCAGCGTGGCGACCAGATATTCCGTGGCTTCCCACCACGCCTGCGGCGCCTGTTCTGACCAGTGCGGATGAGGCCGCTGAATAGTCAACGGCGCGCTATGGCTGGCGACAACCGCATTATTCTCATCAATAACCAGCGCTTTTACTTCCGAGGTGCCAAGATCGATGCCTAAGTACATAGCCCGCTCCTACTGAATCAGGGAATAGACGGCGGCAATCTTCTCGCGCATCAGCGCCAGGAAATCAGCCCGTTCAGCCAGGGAACCAAACAGCGCCCGATCTTTGGCATAAAGCGCAATCGGGTCGCTGGATTCAAACATTTCATGGACCGCCTGAGCATCGAGAATGCCATCCTGGTATTCGTAAGGCAGAGTGCCTTTGTGCCACTGTTCCATAAAGACAAAGAACAGCGCGGGCAGCATGGCCGTCGCCTCCGGGCGGGCGCCGCGCTGATAGCACTCCTGTAGGGTCGGGGCGATCATCGCCGGGATTTTTGAGAACCCATCCGCCGCAACCCGCTGGTTGGTGTCCTGAATATAGGGGTTGGTGAAGCGCTTAAGGACCACGTCGCGGTAGGTCGCCAGATCGATTCCGTTGTCGCCGAGGCACGGAATCACATCTTCGGTGACGTAGCGGTCGGCAATAGCGTAAATAAAATCGGTCAACGTGCTTTCGTGGATATAGCGTTGACCCATTAACGTACCGGCCCACGCGATACAGCTGTGCGACGCATTCAGAATGCGGATTTTAGCCTCTTCGTAAGGGATAACCGAGTCAACCATCTCCACGCCGACGGCCTCCAGGTTCGGACGCTCAGCGCGGAAATTATCTTCGACCACCCACTGAATAAAGGTCTCGCCCATCACCGGCGCTTTATCGTCAATACCGGTTTGCGCCTTGATGCGCTCCGGCAGATCGGCCGCTGGCCGCGGCGTGATGCGGTCCACCATGGTGTTCGGGCAGGTCGCATTCGCCGCCAGCCATGCTATTACCGCCCGCTTGCCGGTTAACTGGAGAAACTCCACCAGCCCGTCGTGAAAGCGCTCGCCGTTGTGGCGAACGTTATCGCAGTTGAGCAGCGTCAGCGGTCCGGCGTTATCCGCCATGCGTTTTTCCAGAATGCGTGCGATGGTGCCGTAGATGGTTTTGCAGCCCCCCTGCAGATCGTTAATTAAATCCGCATTGCTGGTCTCCAGCTTATGGCTGGTATTCAGGTAGTACCCCCCTTCCGTCACGGTAAAGGCGATAACTTTGGTCTGCGGGTTTGCCCCTTCGTCAATCAGCGGCTGCAGTCCGTTCTGCCACGGCAGCAGTTTTTGAATCGAGGCGATCTCTTCATATTCGCGCTCCCCTTCCGGGCTGACGGTTTCCAGAACGTAGCGCCCGTTCTGGGCGATAAGCGCCTCAACCACCTGCTCGGCATCCTGACGAATATTGCCCGCCGCGATATGCCAGCGCGTATCGCCGGATGCGATCAAACGATGCAGATACCACGCCTGGTGCGCACGATGAAATGAACCCAGACCGATGTGAAGCCATGTGAATTGCTGATTCATATTCTGATCTCCTTGAGTGATGGGACTCACTGTAGATGATCATTTGTTCCAAATAAGAGCCATAGATCACAAAAGAGCAATTACCCAATAAAATTACAAATGACCAAATAAGAGCAAAAGCTTGCCTGATTTAAAAACCGCGGCGAGAATGCGGCTATCACCTGAATCATTCGCCATGCAGACTCCTGACGCCAGAGACCGCGGGAACCCTTTATCGGATCGAATGAGGCCGGGCCTGTTTATGACCATACGCTTAAGGCAGGGAATCATGGGTAAAGAAGAAGATATCAGGCTGGATCAGAAGGTCCGCGCCGCATGGATGTACTATATTGCCGGTCTGAATCAAAGCGAGATCGCCAGCCAGCTGGGGACTTCAAGGCCGGTGGTACAGCGAATGATCGCCGCCGCTAAAGAAGAGGGAATCGTCTCGATCGGCCTTCACCATCCGGTGGCCAACTGCCTCGACTACGCGCAGCTGTTGCAGGAGAAATACCGGCTGGTCGACTGCAATATCGTTCCCGCGTGGAGCGAAGAGAGCACGCTGGACAGCGTCTCTTTCGGCTGTTACCAGCTGATGGCCCGCTATCTGCAGGATGATAAAGCGAAAATTATCGGCATCGGCTCCGGGCTGACGCTGAAAAAGACCATGCAGCGGATCGACTTCGACAGCCTGAATACGCGCTGCGTGGCGCTGATTAGCGCCATGGACGCCGACGGCCAGTGCAACTATTACGACGATGTTCCTCTGCTGCTGGCGCGAAAAATCCAGGCCAAATATTATCAATGGCCCGCGCCGCGCTACGCGCAAACCGTAGATGAACATGAAATGTGGTGCACCAGCCGCCTGTTCCGCAACGTCTCAGGCGTGGCGCAGCAGGCGGACGTGATTTTCGTCGGCATCGGCCCGCTTGGCACCAACAGCCCCATCTTTAAAGACGGCTTTATCAACCAGGCGCAGCTGGATGAGCTGACGGCCCAGGGCGGGATTGGCGAAATTCTCGGCCGCTTCATTGATGCCGACGGCGGCGTGGTGGAGAGTAATATCAACCGGATGATCACCAGCTACGATATTCGCCAGAATCAGTGCCCGCGCATTGCGGTGGCCTGCGGAGAATATAAACGTCCGGCGATTCTGGCGGCGCTGAAGGGGGGCTGGATCAATGGCCTGGTCACGGATGAGCACACCGCCCGCTGGCTGCTGACGCGCTAGCGGCAGGCCATGCCGCCGCCGCGCTCAACGACTCAGAGGTGTTCGCGGCTACCGATCAGCAGCGGCGGGATCTCGACCAGCTGTTGGCGGGCCTCGCCGGCATCAATAATGCTGAACACCGCCTCCAGCATCGCCGGGACATTCTGCTGCACCATATCGATGTCGTGACCGAGAAGATAGACAAACGGGTCCCAGTCGAAGCAGCCCATCGGCGGCTGCTCGGTGCCGGTTAATCCCAGCTGCGCCAGCCATCTGACCACTCCTTCCAGCGAAATCGTCGAGTTGACGAAGAGCCCCTGCAGATGTTCCTCCGGGGTACTGAACCGGGCCTGCATACAGGCCTCGACTTTGCCCTTTGAATAACCGGGAGCCAGCACGTTCTCATCGGGAACGCTCAGGCCCCGCGCCTGGTGCGCGTCGCGAAAGCCGCGCAGACGTTCGAGGGTATTGTGGTCGCTGCTGCGCCCGCCGACGAAGGTCAGCGGCGCCAGCCTGCCGTGACGCCTGGCGCTGTTGTCGAGGATCTTATCCGTCAACGCTCGGGCGCCGGCGTAGTTGTCCGAAATGACCGACGGCGCAAGCGTCCCCGGCAGATCGAGATTCACGGTAGGCACCCCCGCCTGCTGACAAAGCTCGGTAATTTTATCCGGGTTCGTCGCCCCGGTCGCTACCACCCAATCCACCTGCCAGGAGAGCATCGCCTTCACCGCTTCGATCTCCAGCTCAGGGCGACGACGGGTACAGGTGATAATCGGCAGCAGACCGCGCTCACGCGCCATCTCTTCAAAGCTTTCCGCAACGGAGCCGAAGTAACGGTTGTCGTATTTGGGAACAATCATGCCGATCACATGCGATTTTTTACTGCGCAGCATGCTGGCCTGGCGGTTTATCGCGTAGCCCTGCTCTTCAGCAATCCGCGTCACCTTTTCCGCAAGTTTGGCGCTGATACGCCGTTTTTTCCAGTTGCCATTGAGGATTGCACTGACCGCGCTGGCCGAAACGCCGGACAATTCCGCCAGATCGTAGATAGTGATTTTTTTCATTTTCCCAACTTGCGTCACAAATTCATTTCGCTGTTAATTTCCCCACTTGCTCAATCGATGAAGCTGGCGCAACATTAGCTTCATCGATTGAGCAACCATTATGCTCCATGGCGAATGACGTTATTCATCGCTCAGTTTTCAGCGCATATTTATAAATAACGCTTTGATTCAACACCTTAACAATTTTTCATGCATAACATCAACGCTGGCCCATGCTTATCGAGGACCAGATCGACTGACCAAACAGACTCAATGAAGGATTATAAAATGAACCACTCTGTATCCTCTATGAATACTTCTCTCAATGGTAAAGTCGCCGCCGTCACCGGTGCGGCATCCGGTATCGGCCTCGAATGCGCCAGAACCCTGCTCGCGGCGGGCGCCAAAGTGGTGCTGATCGACCGGGAAGGCGAAAAACTCACTAAGATTGTGGCTGAACTCGGCGAAAACGCCTTCGCGCTGCAGGTGGATTTAATGCAGGCCGATCAGGTCGATAATATTCTGGCCGGCATTCTCAATCTCACCGGGCGACTGGATATTTTCCATGCTAATGCCGGCGCCTACATCGGCGGACCGGTGGCCGAAGGCGACCCGGACGTCTGGGATCGCGTCCTGCATCTCAATACCAACGCCGCCTTCCGCTGCGTGCGCAGCGTACTCCCGCACATGATTGCGCAAAAGTCCGGTGACATCATCTTTACCAGCTCCATCGCCGGCGTCGTGCCGGTCATCTGGGAACCGATTTACACCGCCTCAAAATTCGCCGTACAGGCCTTTGTACACACCACCCGCCGCCAGGTTTCGCAGCACGGCGTGCGCGTCGGTGCCGTCTTACCGGGCCCGGTAGTAACCGCCCTGCTTGACGACTGGCCGAAAGAAAAAATGGAAGAGGCGCTGGCCAACGGCAGCCTGATGCAGCCGATTGAAGTCGCGGAGTCGGTGCTGTTTATGGTAACGCGCTCGAAAAACGTGACCGTACGCGATCTCGTTATCCTGCCTAACAGCGTCGATCTGTGATTATTTAACCCGGGAGGCTTAAGGACGGCTTTATGAATAACGATACCCAAACCATTATTGGCGTTGATGTCGGCTCCGGCAGCGTGCGCGCCGGCATCTTCAACCTTCAGGGCAAGCTGCTTGCCCATGCCACGCGGGAAATCACCCTGTTTCGCAGCGCGGGAAACCAGGTGGAACAATCCAGCCGCCAGATTTGGCAGGCGGTCTGCGAGTGTATTAAAACCGCCGTGGCGCACTCCGGCATGCCGCCGGAGTCGGTCGCCGGGATTGGTTTTGACGCCACCTGTTCGTTAGTCGTGGTTGGTGAAAACGGAGAGCCGCTGGCGGTCGGGCCTTCCGACGATCCGGACCGCAACATCATCGTCTGGATGGATCACCGCGCCATCGGCCAGGCGGAGCAGATTAACACCACCGGACATGCCGTATTGCAGTATGTCGGCGGCAGGATTTCGCCGGAGATGGAAACGCCGAAAATCCTCTGGCTCAAGGAGAACCGCCCGCATATCTATGAGCAGGCGCGCCACTTTTTCGACCTGGCCGATTACCTGACCTGGCGCGCCACCGGCGACTTAGCTCGTTCGGTGTGTACCGTCACCTGCAAATGGACCTACCTGGCCCATGAGCAGCGCTGGGATGCCGGCTACTTCCGGCAGATTGGTCTGGGAGATCTGGCCGAAGATAACTTTGCGCGCATTGGCCAGCGTATTGTCGACCCGGGAACGCCGTGCGGTCAGGGCCTTTGCGCAGAAGTGGCGCACGAGATGGGCCTGCCGGTCGGTACCCCTGTAGCGGTGGGCATGATTGATGCCCACGCCGGCGGTATCGGCACCGTGGGGGTTCTCAACGGCGCGGTCAGCAACATGGCCTATGTTTTCGGCACCTCCTCCTGCACCATGACTACCACCCCAGACGCCGTCTTCGTGCCCGGCGTCTGGGGGCCTTACTACTCTGCCATGGTACCGGGCCTGTGGCTGAGCGAAGGCGGGCAAAGCGCGGCAGGCGCCGCCATCGACCAGCTGTTAAGTTTCCATCCTGCGGCGGCGCAGGCACGCGAGCTGGCACAGGAAGCGGGCGTACCGCTGCCGGTCTATCTCGCCGATCGGGTGCTGGCCCAGGTGGCGACCCCTTCCGAGGCCGCCGGACTCGCCGCCGGACTGCACGTGGTGCCGGAGTTCTTAGGTAACCGCGCGCCGCTGGCGGACCCGGATGCCAAAGCGGTCATTGCCGGATTGGGCATGGAGCGCGATCTGGATAATCTGCTGGCGCTCTACGTCGCGGGATTATGCGGTATCGGCTACGGCCTGCGGCAGATTGTTGACGCGCAAAAGGCCTGCGGGATTAACAGCGAGAATATCGTCATCAGCGGCGGCGCAGGGCAGCATCCGCTGGTGCGCCAGCTGCTGGCCGATGCCTGCGGTATGACGATTGTCAGCACCGAATGCAGCGAACCGGTGCTGTTAGGTTCGGCCATTCTGGGCGCCGTGGCCGGCCGGGTTTCCGCCTCGCTGCCGGAAGCGATGAAGCAATTCACCCGGGTAGATAAAACCTACCGCTGTACGACGCAATATCAAGCGCTTCATCAGCGTCGCTACGAAGCTTACCTGGCGTTGCAACAGGCCGCCCGGCTGATTCGGGAGTAGCGTCCCGAGGCTCTGCCCCACTCTTTTAATAATAAAAAAACCTCCGGTGACGACACCGGAGTGTCTTCCTGTACCCTGAAAACGAGGTCATTATGTCCGTGAATAGCAAACAGTGGTTCGGTCTGCCGCTGAATCTGATCTGGGGATACATCGCCATCGCCGTGTTTATGACCGGCGACGGCTTTGAGCTGGCTTTTCTCTCGCACTACATCAAGGAGCTGGGTTTCACCCCGGCCCAGGCTTCTTTCGCCTTTACCCTCTACGGCCTCGCCGCCGCCCTGTCGGCGTGGATCTCCGGCGTGGTCGCCGAGATCATCACCCCGCAGAAAACCATGCTGATCGGCTTTGTGCTGTGGTGCGTGTTCCACGTGCTGTTCCTGATTTTTGGCCTCGGCCACGCCAACTACCCGCTGATCCTGCTGTTCTACGGTATTCGCGGCTTTGCCTACCCGCTGTTCCTCTACTCCTTTATCGTCGCCATCGTGCACAACGTGAAAAGCGACAGCGCCAGCTCGGCGCTGGGCTGGTTCTGGGCGGTCTACTCGGTCGGCATTGGCGTCTTCGGCAGCTATATCCCGAGCTTTACCATCCCGCATATCGGCGAGCTGGGCACCCTGTGGCTGGCGCTGGTGTTCTGCATCACCGGCGGCATTATCGCCCTGGTCTCGCTGCGCCACATTCAGACGCCGCGCCATATGCAGAACCTCACCACCCGCGAGAAGTTTGCCGAGCTGGGGCGCGCCGCCACCCTGCTCTACACCAACCGTAATATTTTGCTTTCCAGCATGGTGCGCATCATCAACACCCTGTCGCTGTTTGGCTTTGCGGTGATCATGCCATTGATGTTTGTCGATGAGCTGGGCTTTACCACCTCCGAGTGGCTCCAGGTGTGGGCGGCTTTCTTCTTCACCACCATTTTCTCTAACGTTTTCTGGGGGATCGTGGCGGAGAAGATGGGCTGGATGAAGGTGATTCGCTGGTTTGGCTGTATCGGGATGGCGCTGTCGAGTCTGGCGTTTTACTACATCCCGCAGCATTTCGGGCATAACTTTGCCATGGCGCTGGTGCCGGCGATTGCGCTGGGGATTTTCGTGGCGGCGTTTGTGCCGATGGCGGCGGTCTTCCCGGCGCTGGAGCCGCAGCATAAAGGGGCGGCCATTTCGGTCTACAACCTGTCGGCGGGGCTGTCCAACTTCCTGGCGCCGGCGATTGCGGTGGTGCTGCTGCCGTACTTCAGTACGATTGGGGTGGTGGTGGCGTACACCGCGCTGTATGTGCTGGCCTTTTTCCTCTGCGCCTATATTCGCGTCGAGCAGCCGGGCGTGACCCGCCCCTCCGTCGCCGTCGCGCTGAAAACGAGCGTCTCCTGAGCATAAAAACCCCTTCCCGACAGAGAGTAATGCCGATCGTTTACGGGTCGGCTGACCGATCCGGCAAAGGTGTAAGAATCCGTCACCTCACAGAGATTGGCGGTTTTTTATGCGGCGCTGTCAGGTTTTCAACACGTCTGCAGGCGAGGCTGTCCTCGCCGGTGATAAAGCAAAAAAAATGCTGGTCACCTTAAGTGGCCAGCATGACGCCCGACAGAGCGATTTTTTTACCGCATTCAGGATCAGGCGATCGTCACTTTGCCATCGAGGTAAACATCCTGTACGGCGTTGATCAGCTTCACGCCGTCGCTCATCGATTTTTTAAACGCTTTACGACCGAGAATCAGCCCCATCCCGCCCGCACGCTTATTGATGACCGCCGTACGTACGGCATCCGACAGGTCAGTTTCACCGCCCGCCGCGCCGCCGGAGTTAATCAACCCGGCGCGTCCCATATAGCAGTTCGCCAGCTGATAACGGACCAGATCGATAGGATTCTCCGAGGTCAGCTTGCTATAGACGCGATCGTCAGTGTAACCAAAGTTCACCGCCTTATAGCCGCCGTTATTTTCCGCCATTTTCTGCTTCACGATATCAGCGCCAATGGTGGCCGCCAGATGGTTAGCCTGCCCGGTTAAATCGGCCGACACATGATAATCGACGCCATCTTTCTTAAACGCCGGGTTACGCAGATAGGCCCACAGCACGGTCACCAGCCCCAGTTCATGCGCGCGTTCAAACGCCGCGGAGATCTCTTCAATCTGCCGACGCGACTCTTCGGAACCGAAGTAGATCGTCGCGCCCACCGCCACCGCCCCCATATTAAAGGCCTGCTCAACGCTGGCGTACAGCGTCTGGTCGAAGGTATTCGGGTAACTCAGCGTCTCGTTATGATTTAGCTTCACCAGGAAGGGAATGCGGTGCGCATACCGACGCGATACCGAGGCCAGTACGCCATAGGTGGACGCTACGCAGTTACAACCGGCTTCGATAGCCAGTTCGACGATATTTTTCGGATCAAAGTAGAGCGGGTTGGCGGCAAAAGAGGCGCCCGCCGAGTGTTCCACGCCCTGGTCTACCGGCAGGATGGAAAGGTATCCGGTTCCGGCCAGGCGCCCCGTATTGTACAGGGTCTGCATATTACGCAGCACCGCCGGCGGACGATTGTTATCCACCATGACCCGGTCAACGTAATCCGCCCCCGGCAGATAAAGCTGGTCGGCTGGAATGGTCATACAACGGTGCTGTAAAAGGCTGTCGGCATCTTTGCCAAGCAACTGCGTAATATCAGTCATAGCTATGCTCCCGTAAGTGCCGGCCGCAGCCGGCATGTATTATCCTGACCCACTTATTTGGGCAGGTTAAGCCTGGTACCGTCTTAGCATATTTTCCAGCCGGAATCGCACTTTTCAGCCATTTCAGCTGGCACGATTCAGGGACAAAAAGTGTTAGCCTGCTCAAACAATCCGCTCAAAGGTATTTTAAAGGTATTATCAAGTGGTATCTTAAAGGCGTACCCTACCTGTCATGAAGGATCTAAAGATGAAAACTACAGCAAAGCTGTCGTTCATGATGTTCGTTGAATGGTTTATCTGGGGGGCCTGGTTTGTCCCTCTCTGGCTGTGGCTGAGTAAAAGCGGCTTCAGCGCCGGTGAAATCGGCTGGTCCTACGCCTGTACCGCCATCGCCGCGATTCTTTCGCCGATCCTGGTGGGATCGCTGACCGACCGCTTCTTTTCCGCACAGAGAGTGCTGGCGGTGCTGATGTTCGCCGGGGCGATATTGATGTACTTCGCCGCGCAGCAGACGACCTTCGGCGGCTTCTTCCCGCTCCTGCTCGCCTACTCGCTAACCTACATGCCGACCATTGCGCTGACCAACAGCATCGCCTTTTCTAACGTGGCGGACGTTGAGCGCGATTTCCCGCGGATTCGGGTGATGGGGACGATCGGCTGGATCGGCTCCGGGCTGGTATGCGGATTTTTACCGCAGATGTTCGGTCTGAGCGACATTTCGCCCACCAATGTCCCGCTGCTGATTGCCGCCGGCAGCTCTGCGCTGCTCGGCGTCTTTGCCCTGTTCCTGCCGGACACGCCGCCGAAAAGCCGTGGAAAACTGGACCTGAAAGTGATGCTGGGGCTGGATGCGTTAATCCTGCTGCGCGATAAAAACTTCCTCGTCTTTTTCTTCTGCTCTTTTCTGTTTGCCATGCCGCTGGCCTTCTATTACATCTTCGCCAACGGCTACCTCACCGAAGCCGGCATGAAGCACGCCACCGGATGGATGACCCTCGGCCAGTTCTCTGAAATCTTCTTTATGCTGGCTCTGCCGTTCTTTACTAAACGGTTTGGTATTAAAAAGGTTCTGTTACTTGGTCTGATCACCGCCGCCATTCGCTATGGCTTTTTTGTCTTCGGCGGCGCGGAGAACTATTTCACCTATACGCTGATGTTCCTCGGCATTCTGCTGCACGGCGTCAGCTACGATTTTTACTACGTTACCGCCTATATCTACGTTGATAAGAAGGCGCCGGTATCGATGCGTAATGCGGCCCAGGGGTTAATTACGCTCTGCTGCCAGGGCTTTGGCAGCCTGCTCGGTTACCGCCTCGGCGGCGTGATGATGGAAAAAATGTTCGCCTACCCGCAACCCGTCAACGGGCTCACCTTCAACTGGGCGGGCATGTGGACGTTCGGCGCCATCATGATTGCGATTATCGCCGTGCTGTTCATGGTGTTTTTCCGGGAATCGGACAAAGAAATTACGACCATCGACGTCGATACAGAAAATGCTGAGCTTAAACAAGGGGAAGTGAAATGAAAGCAGAACGTATTCTCGGTGCTCTTTACGGGCAGGCGTTAGGGGATGCGATGGGCATGCCGTCAGAGCTATGGCCACGATCGCGGGTGAAAGCCCATTTTGGCTGGATCGACCGCTTCCTGCCGGGCCCGGCGGAGAATAACGCCGCCTGCTACTTTGCCGAGGCGGAATTTACCGATGACACCTCGATGGCCCTGTGCCTCGCTGACGCCATTATCGAATGCGACGGGCAGATCGTCCCGGATGTCATTGGCCGACATATTCTGCGTTGGGCAGAAGGCTTTGATGCATTTAATAAAAACGTCTTAGGACCGACATCGAAAATTGCTCTCAACGCGATTCGCAACGGCAAACCGGTAAGCGAACTGGACAATAACGGCGTGACCAACGGCGCGGCGATGCGCGCCTCGCCGCTGGGCTGCCTGCTGCCGGGCGACAATCTTGATGCATTTATCAGCGACGTGGCCGCGGCCTCCAGCCCGACGCATAAATCGGATTTAGCCATCGCCGGCGCGACGGTTATCGCCTGGGCAATCTCCCGCGCCGTTGACGGCGCCGGCTGGCCAGCGATTGTTGACGCCCTGCCGGCCGTGGCGCGCCACGCGCAGGAACAGAAGACCACAACCTTTAGCGCCTCGCTGGCGCTGCGTATTGAGCTGGCGTTACGCACCGTACGCCAGGCAGATGGCCTCGAGTCCGCCAGCGAGCAGCTTTATCAGCTGATTGGCGCCGGAACCAGCACCATTGAATCCGTCCCGTGCGCGATAGCGATGGTGGAACTGGCCGGTACCGACCCTAACCGCTGCGCCATTCTCTGCGCCAATCTGGGCGGCGATACCGATACCATCGGGGCCATGGCGACGGCGATTTGCGGCGCGTTACACGGGGTTTCCGCCATCGATAGCGCTTTCAAGGCACGCCTGGACGAGGTCAATAAGCTGGACTTCACGCGCTACGCCGATGCCCTGATGCACTATCGTCAGCAGCGGGAGGCCGAATGAATGCCCAACAGTTAACGGATAAACTGGCCACGCTGAAGGCGCAACGTCCGGTCACCGTCCTCGGCGCCGCGGTGATTGACGTGATCGCCGACGCCTATGCTCTGCCCTGGCGCGGATGTGATATCGAACTGCAGCAACAGAGCGTCAATGTCGGCGGCTGCGCGTTAAACATCGCCGTGACCTTAAAAAGGCTGGGGATCGATGCACAAAATGCGCTGCCGATTGGCCAGGGCGTGTGGGCGGAAATTATCCGCCAGCGCCTCGCCAAAGAGGGGTTAACCAGCGTCATCAGCCAGGCAGACGGCGACAATGGCTGGTGCCTGGCGCTGGTAGAGCCGGACGGCGAGCGGACCTTTATGTCCTTCAGCGGTGTGGAAAATCAGTGGTGTGATGCGTGGCTCGAACGCGTGCATGCCCCCTCCGGCAGCCTGGTCTATCTTTCCGGCTATCAGCTGGCATCCGCCAGCGGCGAACGACTGGTCTCCTGGCTGGAACGGCAGCCGCAGGTAAGCGCCTTTATCGACTTTGGCCCGCGGATTGCCGATATTCCCGAAACGCTGATGACGCGTCTGATGGCCCTGAAGCCACTGGTTTCCGTCAACCGCCAGGAAGCCGTCATCGCGGCTGAAGCGCACGGATTTTCGCCCGAGGTCAGCGCATTTGGCGCCGCCTGGCTGAAGAAATATGCCGCACCGCTGATTGTGCGTCTGGATAAAGAAGGCGCCTGCTATTTCAGCCCGCAGGAGAGCGGTCTCGCCGCCCCTTTCCCGACCACGGTCGTCGATACGATCGGCGCCGGGGACAGTCACGCCGGCGGTACGCTTGCCGGGCTGGCCGCCGGCTGGAGTCTGGGGGAGGCGGTGACGCTGGGGAATGCCGTTGCGGCCTGGGTCGTGGGCCATCGGGGCGGCGATTGCGCCCCGCACCGCGAAGCGCTACTCCTCGCACACAAAAACGTATAGATCGCTGCGGCAGTAGCTGATGCTGTATTCAATGGGGTGCTGGTACTGATCGAGGGCAACCTGCTTGATCACCAGCACCGGGATGGCGCTGTCCATCTTAATATGCGACTGAAATTCGGCGTCCGGCATCCGGGCGCTGACGCGCGAGCGGGTCCGCTGCGGCAGAATCTGCTGGCTGCGAAAGTAGTCATACAGCGAGACGCTGATCGCATCGACGTCATGGATCAGATGCGCAGGCACCCAGGACTCTTCGAGCGAGACCGCGTCCTCATCAACATACCGAATGCGTTTGAGCATAAACACATCGCTGCCCACCGCGATTGCCAGCTGGCGGGCAACCTCCTCCGGACATTTGACAACGCGTTTATTCACCCACAGCGTATCCGGCTTCTTGCCGCGTAAAACCACCTGCTGAGTAAAGCCGCGCGCTTCTTTCAGCGAATATTCAAAGATATTGTTGATCTGCGTCCCGTAACCCCGCGAGCGGGTCACCACGCCTTCGTCTTCCAGCAGCTGGAGCGCTTTGCGGACGGTGATGCGCGACACGCCGGTCAGTTGGCTGAGATCGCGTTCACCGGGAAGAATATTGCCATTTTCCAGCCAGCCGCTGCGCACGGCATCCTTAATCGTGTCGGCAAACTTCAGATAGAGCGGCGCGTTATCCGACGCCGCAATCCGTTCAACAAGCTGGCTAATTAACCGGGTATGCGCCTGTTCCATTTATCTTTTCCTGGCAGAATTCTCACGCCAGTATATCAGGCTTACCACCACGCGTGGAAATGGTGAACCGGCCCGATACCGTGGCCCACCTCCAGCGAATCCGCCTGCGCCAGCGCCGCAGAGAGCCAGCCTTTCGCCTCGGCAACCGTCTCTCCCCAGTCGCGATAGCGCGGGCGCAGCGCCGCCAGCGCCGCGGAGAGCGTACAGCCGGTTCCGTGCGTATTTTTAGTCTGGACCCGCGGCGCGGTGAAGCGCTGCTCGCCATCGCGGGTAAACAGCCAGTCCGGGCTTTCCGCGTTGTCGAGATGACCGCCTTTCATCAGCACTGCGCCGCAGCCCATCGCCAGCAGCGCCCGCCCCTGCTCCAGCATCTCTTTCTCGCTCTGCGCGTGCGGCGCATCCAGCAGCGCCGCCGCCTCCGGCAGATTCGGCGTGATCAGCGAAACCTGCGGCAGCAGGCGGGTGCGTAGCGTCGCCACCGCCGAAGCCGAGAGCAGCGGATCGCCGCTTTTCGCCAGCATGACCGTATCCAGGACAACGTTGTCAATCTGATAGCGCGCCAGACGCTCCGCCACGGCTTCCACGATATCCGTTTCCGCCAGCATGCCAATTTTCGTGGTATCGATACGGACGTCGCTGAATACCGAATCCAGCTGTGCGGCAACAAAATCCGGGTCGATGCGATAGACCGACTGCACGCCGCGGGTGTTTTGCGCCACCAGCGCGGTGATCACCGAACAACCATAGGCCCCGAGGGCAGAGAAAGTTTTCAGGTCGGCCTGGATCCCCGCGCCGCCGCTGGGATCAGTACCGGCAATAGTCAGCGCATTAATTCGTTTCATCCGTTGTTCTCCCCGTACAGCGCGTCAAGAAATGCCGGGGTAAAACTGCCCGGCCCTCTGCCGCGCGCCGCCGCGCCGCCCGCCTGTTTCATCAGCCCGCAGGCGGCAGCAACGTTTTCGAGGCGATCGCCAGGCATGGCGGTACTGGCCGCCACCACCGCCGAAAGCGCACAGCCGGTCCCCACGACCCGGGTCATCAACCGATCGCCGCCGCTGACCGCACGCGTACGCTGGCCGTCGGTGACGTAATCTACTTCGCCGGTCACCGCGACAATGGTATTGATCTGCCGCGCCAGGGCCTGTGCGGCGGGCAGCGCCGCCGCCGCGGTATCGGTAGTATCGACCCCGCGTCCGCCGGCGCTCATTCCGGCCAGCGCCATAATCTCAGACGCATTGCCGCGAATGGCGGCCGGTTGCAGGCTCAACAATTCATGGCAAAACGCGCTGCGCAGGGTTAACGCCCCGACCGCCACCGGATCCAGCGCCCACGGTTTGCCCGCGTTTTGCGCGCTGAGTGCCGCGGCGCGCATCGCCTGCGCACGGTCGACGGTTAAGGTTCCGACGTTAATCAGCAGCGCATCCGCGAGCGCCGCAAACTGGCTCGCTTCCTGCGGATCGATCACCATCGCGGGCGAGGCGCCGACCGCCAGCAGTACGTTGGCAGTAAAGGTCTGTACCACATCGTTAGTCATGCAGTGAACAAGGGGGGAATGACGGCGAAAAAGATGTTGCAGATGCGCAATATGCGCGGGATTGAGAGGCTCAGCTTGCATCGTTTGCTCCAGCCAGGCGATGAAGAAGCAACGACCCTTTGGTCTCTGACTTCCCTACGCTGGCATTATCCAGATCAGGTGGTACGGGTCTTTCTCAGCCTTCACCAGGAAGGGCACCCCGAGTCATGTAGATTGAGTATCTATACTTTTGCCAGATTAGGGGAAGTGGCTTGCTGATGCAAGCGCGCCCTTGTGGTTATCGCTTCTTCACCTTAAAAAGGTATCTGACCCCTCACCAAACTGGAAAAAGGAGCCGAAGTACCTTTATCTCATCCACGTATTGAAAAGTGACCGCTGAATCGCTGACGATGATGAGCGGCAAGGATGCCCCAAGATTCAGATTGAATATAGGATTCAGCGTATACGCTGGCGTATTGCCGTTATCGAGTGATATTGCAGAACTACATAGCGAATCACCATTCAGGCTTATTTTATTGTATCTTCTGCTCTTCTTTCTTTGCTTTCATCCATGCGTCATCGTATTTAATATTCCCTCTGACATAATTCCATTCAATCCCACGAAATCGAAGCCCCACCACCTCGTGCATGTTTGGAGATGTACTGCCAGGATAATAAACATGTGAGAAATCAACGGAGGAAATAACAACGCTTTCAAGAGTAATGTTATAAATTTCTGTTTCTATTCCAGCCTCGATTATTTCATAGTATTTGATCACTGCTTTCTGCAAGCGTCTACCTTCACATACAGCAATAGCAAGATACGGACTCACTTTGTCCAGCTGCTTATGAATGGTCACGGGATCATGCTGTCGTGCTCCCGTCATGCTTCCCGTGCAGCTATCTACGCCTTGTCTTACACCGTAGCTACTATTCATGATCTCAATAGCACCCTCACGGCCTGACGCCAGACAATCACCTGTAATTTGCATTCCATTTTCATCGTAAAGGAATAAATAAGCTGGCAATGACATTTCGATCTCCTTACTTGATTAACTTCCCATTGGCGTCAATAAAAAATTCGTGAACGTACTTTTTATCATTTAACCCATAGTTGACCACATAGGTGTGATTATTTTTCCATTTAACATCGATACAATTAGCCGGATAAGACGAGTTTAACTTATTATAACCAGAGCTAACTACTGTTTCTATTTTACCGTTTTCACTTGTATCAACAGTGTAATAGTTCAATACATCTTTATTATCTGCACTGAAACAAAGATGTTCGCCATTGATAAATGTAGTTCTTGCGTGTGGTGCAGGATTACCGCCAGGGCAACCGGAAAGAAGGAAAAGCAAAGGTAGAATAGCTAATCTCTTCATGCTGGAAATCCTTTCATCACACTTCTGTATCTTTGGAGCAATGAGTCATCAGGCTCTTCAGGAGAGTAATCTCGTAGCGCAGGAAGATACATGTATTTTCTAAAGCCATAAGTTTGCAATAACCAATAATCACTAACTAAAGAGGCTTGTTGTTCTAAACTGTAATGACGAATATCAGCTTTATCTAAGCTGTAGCTGTAATCAGCAAAACGGGAGAATAATCCTCTTGTTCGAACAAACATTCCGTGCTGTGCTTGCCATACGTGCATCATCTCGTGCATGAATCTATGTTTTTTCTGTACGTCCGCTTCCATCGAGAAATCGTGAGAATAGGTGTCTTCCCTAAACCACATTTCACCATTTGGGCTCATAGCAACATCAACAGGCTGTAGGTTGAACGGTAAATAGCTTTCCCGATGCACCCAAATTTGATTGTATCTGAGGCCATAGCCATAAAGTGATCTTGCTAACGCGATCTCACCCATTGTGATAAGTCTCACGCCTCCGGGGTTAATAGGTGTTCCCGATGTTACGTTAATCCTCTCATTTACAGGCATTCAAAATCCCTCTACTCTGTAATTGAACTGGTTATTTATCGTACTCCCGTACAATCGGATAGAGGAAAGATTTTTTTCCGGGAAAGCTCTGATTTTAGGCAACAAAAACCATTTAGCGCCGTAGGCCTGACATCCGTAAGATACTTCTCAAATCGCGGTCATTCAGTTTCCAACGTTGCAATACGTCTCGGTATCACCACCCATAGCCTTTACGCCTGGATAAAGATCTTCCCCGCCCCCCTGCCCAGATTTCTCCGCCCTCTCTGCGCACACATAGATTTGCTTTCCCCGCTCCCCGGGCACAAGATTAGCCGTGGGAATACTGTTTTCCGCAGATAATCATCCGAGGTACGGCTATGCCCGTTTATCACCATGCCCTGGTGCTGATTAACAGCAGCCAGGACGGCGTTCCGCTGCTCCAGCATGCGGCCAGAATGGCGGAAGAGAACGCTATGCGCATCACGCTCGCCCATATCAGCACCGATTATCGGGCGCTGAATTACGTCTCCGACAGCCTGCTGAACGACGATGTGTCTCAGGAGGTGATCCAGGCGAAAGTGCTGCTCAATGAGCTGGCGACCAGCGTCTCGCTGCCGGTGCAAACCCTGTCGCTGGTCACCACCCGCCGTTTTGAAGATGTTGAAGCCTGCGTAAACCAGCGGGGGATTGACCTGATTATCGCCGGGCATCACAACCGCCTGCTGGGAGTCATGGCATCTCATTCGCTGGAGTATATTAATCATCTGACGATAGACGTGCTGATCAGGCATCTGCCCTGAGCCGCGCCGACGACTCGCGTAGCGAATTGAGCAGCAGCGTAAAGCACTGCTCAATCAGCGGCGGCAGCGGCTGCGGCCCACGCATTATCGCCACCGTCCGCGCCAACGCCGGCTGCTGGAGCTGCGCGATTTTCAGCACCGGATCCTGCAGATGGGTGGTATACAGCTCGGGCAGAATAGCAATCGCCAGACGCGAGCGCACCAGGCCATACAGCGTTTCAATATAGTCGACCTGAAACCGCGTGTTCAGCGTCAGACGATGGCTTTCCGCCAGCGCGCCAACCAGTCGCTGAATGTTCCCTTTCGAGAACACCGCAATATCGCGTCCGGCGAGAAGTTTCCACGGCAGGTGCGGCTGGTCTGCCAGCGGATCGTCACCGTGCAGCACCGCCACAAACGGATCTTCACGCAGCGGGTAGACCTGTAGCGCGGCGGGTAGCGAGCTGTCGATGGCGCCGATACCGAAATCAATCTGCCCGCTTTGCAGCTCACGCACCAGCGCATCATTGGTCTGATCGTGAAACTCGACCCGCAGCCGGGGAAAGGTTTGCGCCAGCACCTGCGGCAGAAGCGGAAAGAGCAGCGAGCTCACCGAGGGCACCAGACCAATACGCACGGTACCATCGCCGCCGGCCGCGACAATCTGTTCCATGTCATGAAACGCCAGCTGGGCCACGCTCAGCACGCGCCGGGCGTGCGGCAGAATGGCGGCGCCCAGTTCGGTCAGCGTGACCGACGAGGCGGTGCGGTTCACCAGCTTGCCGCCCAGCACCGTTTCGATTTGCCGCAGGGCGCTGCTCAGCGCCGGTTGGCTGATAGCCAGACGGTTGGCGGTATCGGTAAAATGACGCAGCTCCGCCAGGGTAACAAAGTACTGTAGCTGTTTAAGAGAAAGCGCAGGCAGGCGCTGCCACGGTTCGGTCATCTTATTCTTCGCTAAGGGTAATCGGGCAGAATAACCCGAGCTTATCGGGTGATAAATTTATTCATCTGGGCAAACGTTTGCTGTGCCCCTAGAGTACCCCCATTATCCTTGTGCCGGAGTTGTTATGTCCAGCAATGCTGAAAACCGCCGCCGCGCCGTCATGGCCGCCCGGGGCGAAATACCTTTTGACCTGTTGTTGACCGGGGCGCAGATAGTCGACATGGTCACCGGTGAAGTCCGCGAAGCCGATGTCGGCATCACCGGCGAGATGATCGCCAGCGTGCACCCGCGCGGCAGCCGCGCCGATGCCCACCAACGCCATGCGCTGGACGGCGCCTACCTGTCACCGGGGCTGATGGATACCCATGTCCATCTCGAGAGTTCCCACCTCCCTCCCGAACGCTACGCGGAAATTGTCCTCGCCCAGGGAACCACCGCGGTCTTCTGGGACCCGCATGAGCTGGCCAACGTCCTCGGGGTCGAAGGCGTGCGCTATGCCGTCGCCGCCAGCCGCCATCTGCCGCTGCAGGTGATGGTCGCCGCCCCCTCCAGCGTACCCTCGACGCCGGGGCTGGAAATGTCCGGCGCCGATTTTGCCGGAGCGGAGATGGCGACCATGCTGGCATGGCCGGAAGTGCGCGGCGTGGCGGAAGTGATGGACATGCACGGCGTGCTCAACGGCAGCGCCCGGATGCAGGAGATTGTTCAGGCCGGTCTCGACAGCGGCAAGCTGATTGAAGGCCACGCCCGCGGCCTGAGCGGCGCCGATCTCCAGGCCTACCTCGCGGCGGGCGTCACCTCCGATCATGAGCTAACCTCCGCGGAAGACGCGCTGGAAAAGCTGCGCGCCGGTTTGACCCTCGAAATTCGCGGCTCGCACCCCTATCTGCTGCCGGATATCGTCAAGGCCCTGAAAACCCTGCCGCATCTCTCCTCGCAGATCACGGTGTGCACCGACGATGTCCCGCCGGATATGCTGCTGGAAAAAGGCGGCATTATCGCCCTGCTCAACCTGCTGATTGAACACGGTCTCGCCGCCACCGACGTCCTGCGCTTCGCCACCCTCAACGCCGCCATTCGCCTGCAGCGTCACGATTCAGGGCTGATTGCCGCCGGCCGCCGCGCCGACCTGGTGGTATTTGATTCACTGGAAAGGCTTGAGGCCCGGAAAGTGTACGTCGCCGGGAAACTGGTCGCCCGCGACGGCGCGCTGCTCCAGCCCATTCCAGCCGCAGAGGGTGTCACTCCGCCGCGCAATACGCTGCAGCTGGCGCCGCTGAATACCGAGGATTTTGTGCTGCGGGTCCCCGGTATTGTCCACGGCGTTGCCCGCCTGCGACATATCCGCGGCGCGCGCTTTACGCAGTGGGGAGAAGTCGAGGTGCAGGTACGCCACGGCGAAGTTCAGCTGCCCGCTGGATTTAGCCTGATTTGGGTGAAGCATCGCCACGGCCGTCATCAGGCGACGCCGCAAATCGCCCTGCTCGAAGGCTGGGGAGAGCTGCGCGGCGCTATCGCCACCAGCTACTCGCACGATTCACACAACCTGGTGGTGCTGGGACGTAACGCTGAGGATATGGCGCTGGCCGCCAACCGGCTGATTGCCTCCGGCGGCGGGATGGCGCTCTCCCGTCAGGGGGATATTCTTGCCCACGTGGCGATGCCGATTGCCGGCATGCTCTCCGATCTGCCGGCGGCAGAACTCGCGCGGCAGTTCCGCGAATTACGCGACCTGAGCGCAGAAATCGCCGACTGGGAGCCGCCCTACCGGGTATTTAAGGCCATCGAAGGCACCTGCCTCGCCTGCAATGCCGGACCACATTTGACCGATTTAGGTTTGACCGACGGCACCACCCGCCAGATTGTCGAACCGCTGATAGACTGCCGGGAAACCCCGGCCACCGACCCTCACAACAATAATCTCCGGGGAGCCTGAGCATGGCCGACAACACACTGCATACCTCAACACAAGGAAGCTGGCTGGAGCGCCGTTTTGCCCTGCGCTCCCGCGGCAGCACGCTGCGTACCGAGTGCCTCTCGGGGATCACCGGCTTTCTTGCGGCCGCCTATCTGCTGGTGGTCATCCCCGGCCTGCTGGCGGTGGGCGGCATGGACAAAGGCGCCGCCACCACGGGCACGATTCTGGTCTTCGTCGCCGGTACGCTGCTGATGGCGTTTTACGCTAACCTGCCGTTTATCGTCGGCCCAGGCATCGGCGGCTCGGTGCTGGTGGGCGTCACCCTGGCCGGTAGCGAAGGGATCGGCTGGCAAATTGGCCTCGGCATCGCCTGCTGGTCAGGTATTCTGTTCTTTCTGTTAACCAAATTCGGCCTGCGTGAAGTGGTCACCCGTTCGGTCCCCCAGTCCATCAAGCTGGGACTGACGGCTTCAATCGGTTTGTTCGTGGCGGTGCTCGGTTTTCGCAATGCCGGCCTGGTGCTGGCGAATGCCAAAACCAATGCCCTGATGCTGGGTGATTTCTTATCTCCCGGCGCGCTGGTGGCGCTGTGCGGCCTGTTTCTGGCGATTGCGCTGCAGGCGCGGCGCATCCCGGGCGCCATTTTATGGGCGATTCTGTTTGCCACCCTGGTGGGGATTCCGGCGGGGGTCACCCGTCTGCCGGACAGTTTTATCGCGATGCCGCACTCGCTGGCGCCGGTCTTCGGCCACGTCGATATGCTGGGCGCGCTGAATATCGCTTTCCTGCCGTTCCTGTTTGTCTTTTTCGCCTCTGAGTTTTTCTCCACCATGGGGACCACGCTGGCGGTGGGCGGCGAAGCGGGACTGCTGGATGAAGAGGGCAATATGCCGCACATTAACCGGCCGTTTATGGTCGACTCGATTGCGGCAGCCCTCGGCCCGTGGCTGGGGATCCCGGCGGCGACCGCGCTGATTGAGTCTTCCGCCGCCGCCGAAGCGGGCGGTAAAACCGGGCTCACCGCGCTGGCCGCGGCGGTTATGTTCCTGCTGATGCTGCTGTTTACGCCGATCGCCCTGATGATCCCCAAAGAGGCCACCGCTCCGGCGCTGATCCTGATTGGTCTCAACATGTTTAGCGGCCTGCGCAAAGTCGATCTCTCCAGCTTCACCGACGGACTGCCGGTATTAATGATGGTGATGATCACCCTGATCGCCAACAGCTTCGGTACCGGTATCGCCGGCGGGCTGCTGTTCTACATCATGATTAAAACGGTCGCCGGAAAGTGGCGAGAAATCCCGCTGGGTTTATGGATCCTTGCCGTTCCGCTGGTCTACTATTTCGCCACCCTGGTGAGGCACTAAACGTCCACAGGCCCGCGTAGCGCGTCGGCCTGCACCTTTTCACAGTGCGCTTTGACCTCTTCATAGAGTAACCGCACCGCCGCAGAAAGCTGCTTGCGGTGCGGGCAAATCATATTGAGCGGGACTCTGTCGCCCTGATAGTGCGGCAGCAGAATCTGCAGGCGTCCTGCGCGAATATCATCGCTGACATCCAGCGCTGACTTATAGGCAAACCCCTCCCCTGCAATGGCCAGGCGGCGAATCACCTCGGCGTCGTCGCTGATGATGTCGCCGGAAACCTGCATATGTTCAACCACGCCGTTGAGACTTAAGGTCCAGCGATCGAACTGCCTGCCGCGCAGTACGTACAGGAGCGCAGGGTGTTGCGCCAGCGCCTCCGGCGTCTGCGGCTCGCCGTGCCGGGCAATCCACTGCGGAGAAGCCACCAGCACCCGCCGGTTTTCCGGCGCGACGGGGAGAGAAATAAACGAAGCATCGTCGTTGTCACCGTAGCGAAAGGCGACATCGACCGGATCTTTAAACACATCGGTCCGATGGTCGGAAAAGAGAATGCGCAGCTTCAGCGCCGGGTGTCGCTGGCGAAAGGCGCGGAAGACGTTCAGCAGCAGATTACGCCCCAGATCGGAGGGTACCGCAATTTGCAACGTCCCGCGGACCTCGTCGTCCGGCACCTGAATTTTTTGCAGCCCGGCATGCAGCGTATCCAGCATCTGGGTGGCATAGGGCAGCCAGGTTTCCCCTTCGGGCGTCAGACGTAAGCTGCGGGTAGAGCGCGCAAAAAGACGAATATTGAGCGTGGTCTCCAGGCGCTTAATCGCCGCACTCACCTGCGCCGGCTGCTGCCCGACCTCCCGCGCCGCATCGCTAAAACTCCCCAGCGCCGCCGCACGAACAAATAGCGTCAGATCTTCCAGTCTGAACATATTGACTCCCGAATCCTGCTACCAGGATTGTTCTCAAAACCGCCGCTCGACGCCAAATCCGGCAACCGGCCCATCGTTTTCTTACATTTTTAACGCAACCAACGCTTGCCTTCCCGGCCATGCTTCAGGAATGATACGAGGCTGCGATTTTGTGTCCAGGGTAATCCAGGATAATAATGAGGAAATTATGCGTAAAACAAAAATGATGCTTCTGGGCGTACTGTTGGCCAGCACCAGTACCGTCTGGGCAGCATCCACCAGCGGCGTACAAAAATATGAACTTGATGGTTTCACCGCAGACTTCACGCAGTTTCGCGTAGGCGACACCGTGCCGCCGCTTTATCTGACGCCAGAATACACCATTAAACAGTGGCAGCAGCGTAACCTGCCCGCGCCGGACGCCGGTACTCACTACACCTATATGGGCGGCAGCTACGTGCTGATCACCGATACCGAAGGTAAAATTGTCAAAATTTACGACGGCGAAATCTTCTATCAGCACTAATGGCTGACGGTCCGTCGGCTGACGGACCAACAAAAACGCCCTGTCCTTTTGCTGTCCGCTGCGGATCAGAAAAGTCCAGGGCGTTGTGCTATCCGCCGACGCTACACCGCGCGGAAGGCAATCTCACCGGGAATCACTTCCCCCTGCCAGTAGAGCCGGGCCGCCACGCGTCCCGCCAGCTGACGGTAAATTTCGGTGAACTCGCTCTCCGGACGGGCAACCACGGTCGGCTTACCGTTATCCAGATCTTCACGCAAATTGATGTGCAGCGGCAGCTGGGCCAGCAGCTGAGTGTGGTATTGCTCCGCCAGCTTTTCGGCGCCGCCGGTGCCGAAAATCGGCTCATGGTGACCACAGTTGCTGCAGATATGGATACTCATGTTTTCGACGATGCCGAGGACCGGAACGTCCACCTTCTCAAACATCACGATGCCTTTTTTCGCATCGATCAGCGCGATATCCTGCGGCGTCGTCACCACTACCGCGCCGGTGACCGGGATATTCTGCGCAAGAGTCAGCTGAATGTCGCCGGTGCCTGGCGGCATATCCAGCACCAGATAATCCAGATCCGGCCACAGCGTCTCCTGCAGCATCTGCAGCAGCGCCTTGCTGGCCATCGGACCGCGCCATACCATGGCGTTATCGTCGGTCACCAGGTAGCCGATGGAGTTGGTGGCGAGGCCAAATTTCATGATCGGCGCCATATGGGTGCCATCTGGCGAGGTGGGACGCTGATCTTCCGCACCGAGCATGGTGGGAATCGACGGACCATAAATATCGGCATCGAGGATCCCGACTTTCGCCCCTTCCGCGGCCAGCGCCAGCGCCAGGTTCACCGCCGTGGAGGATTTACCCACCCCGCCTTTGCCGGAGCTGACGGCAATAATATTTTTGACCCCGTTGACGCCCGGCTGATTTTTTACCCGCTTCAGCGTGGCAATGTTATGCGACAGCTTCCAGTCAATCGCCTGCGCGCCGGTAATGCGCAGCAGGTCGGCGCTACATTGCTCTTTTAAATCTTCAAAAGCACTGTGCCAGACAAACGGCATCTGGATCTCGATATGCACGGTATCGTCGAGCCAGGCGACGTGGTGCAGTGCCTTCAGCGCGGTGAGATTATGCTTCAAAGTGGGGTGCTGGAAATTAGCCAACGTTCCGGCGACCATCGCACGTAGACGTTCGGGGGATTTGGCCTGGGATTGCGAATTCATCCCGACTCCTTTGTTGTTATGAGAGGCTTTCAGTAATCATTGAGTTTATCACAGCTGAGGATTATCCATATATGGTCAGCCATTTATGGCGCACCCAGTGCCCTTTTGGTAATATCAAAAGCCCTTTTTACAACAGAAGATGTAATGCTCACTATGACTCAAGTCGCGAAGAAAATTCTGGTAACGTGCGCGCTGCCGTACGCTAACGGCTCAATCCACCTCGGCCACATGCTGGAGCACATCCAGGCTGATGTCTGGGTCCGTTACCAGCGAATGCGCGGCAACGAGGTCAATTTCATCTGTGCTGACGACGCCCACGGCACGCCTATCATGCTGAAAGCTCAGCAGCTTGGCGTCTCTCCGGAGCAGATGATTGGCGAAATGAGTCAGGAGCATCAGACCGATTTTGCGGGCTTTGATATTAGCTACGACAACTACCACTCGACGCACAGCGACGAGAACCGCGAGCTGTCTGAGCTGATCTACGGCCGCCTGAAAGAGAACGGTTTTATCAAAAACCGCACCATCTCTCAGCTTTACGATCCGGAAAAAGGGATGTTCCTGCCGGACCGTTTCGTGAAAGGCACCTGTCCGAAGTGTAAATCACCGGATCAGTATGGCGATAACTGCGAAGTGTGCGGCGCGACCTACAGCCCGACCGAGCTGATCGACCCGAAATCGGTGGTTTCCGGGGCGACCCCGGTGATGCGTGAATCCGAGCACTTCTTCTTCGACCTGCCGTCCTTTAGCGAAATGCTGCAGGCGTGGACCCGCAGCGGCGCGCTGCAGGAGCAGGTGGCGAACAAAATGCAGGAGTGGTTCGAGTCCGGTCTGCAGCAGTGGGACATTTCCCGCGACGCGCCGTACTTTGGCTTCGAAATCCCCAACGCGCCGGGCAAATATTTCTACGTCTGGCTGGATGCGCCGATCGGCTACATGGGCTCCTTCAAGAACCTGTGTGACAAACGCGGCGATAGCGAAAGCTTTGACGCCTACTGGAAGAAAGACTCCGACGCCGAGCTGTATCACTTTATCGGCAAAGATATCGTCTACTTCCACAGCCTGTTCTGGCCGGCGATGCTGGAAGGCAGCGGTTTCCGCAAGCCGACCAACCTGTTCGTTCACGGTTACGTCACCGTCAACGGCGCCAAGATGTCCAAATCACGCGGCACCTTTATCAAGGCCAGCACCTGGCTGAACCATTTTGACGCCGACAGCCTGCGTTATTACTACACCGCCAAGCTCTCTTCGCGCATCGATGATATCGACCTGAACCTGGAAGATTTCGTACAGCGCGTGAACGCCGACATCGTCAACAAAGTGGTAAACCTCGCCTCGCGCAACGCCGGTTTTATCAATAAGCGTTTCGACGGCATGCTGTCCGCTGAGCTGGCCGATCCGGCGCTGTACAAAACCTTCACCGATGCGGCAGCAAGCATTGGCGAAGCGTGGGACAGCCGCGAGTTCGGTAAAGCCATCCGTGAAATCATGGCGCTGGCCGACGTGGCTAACCGCTACGTTGACGAGCAGGCACCGTGGGTCGTCGCCAGACAGGAAGGCCGCGACGCCGATCTGCAGGCTATCTGCACCATGGGCCTGAATATGTTCCGCGTGCTGATGACCTGGCTCAAGCCGGTCCTGCCGCAGCTGACCGCCCGCGCCGAAGCCTTCCTCAACAGCGAACTGAACTGGGATGCTATCCAGCAGCCGCTGCTGTCGCATAAGGTCAACACCTTCAAGGCGCTGTACAACCGCATCGAGATGAAGCAGGTTGAAGCCCTGGTCGACGCGTCGAAAGAAGAGGTGAAAGCCACCGCCGCACCGGTTACCGGTCCGCTGGCGGACGATCCGATTCAGGACACCATCACCTTTGACGATTTCGCCAAAGTGGATATGCGCATCGCGCTGATTGAAAACGCCGAATTTGTTGATGGTTCTGACAAGCTGCTGCGCCTGAGCCTCGATCTGGGCGGCGAGAAACGTAACGTCTTCTCCGGCATTCGTAGCGCCTACCCGGATCCGCAGGTGTTGATTGGTCGCCTGACGGTGATGGTGGCCAACCTGGCGCCGCGTAAAATGCGTTTCGGCATCTCGGAAGGGATGGTGATGGCTGCGGGCCCTGGCGGGAAGGATATCTTCCTGTTAAGCCCTGACAGCGGCGCCCAGCCGGGTCAGCAGGTAAAATAATCCCGCATCAAGCGCTGCTCCGGCAGCGCTTTTTTTGTCCCTTCCGCCCTCTCTTCCGCGCCGCCACCGTCGGACCATTCAGCCCCCTGCTGCCTTTTCTGTGCGTTGCGCGCTACGGCAATCCTGACAATAATCAACCTGTCTGCCGATTGAAAAACCGGTACGTGATTCACTATCAACCAAGGGACCGTGATGAACATTTACCGCAGGATGGTTACCGCTCTGGCGGCTTCGCTTGTGATTGTCGGCCTCGCAGGCTGCGATAACCCCGACGAAAAGAGCAAAACCTTTACCCGGATGGAAAACGGCGTCGGGCTGGTGTTTACCTACCATTATGTCGGTGACAAAGTCCTGCGTCAGGAATCTAATAACACCATTCCCTATCAGACCATCGGCGCGGCGAATCAGGAGCAGGCGCGGGCGTTAATTGAACCGATGAGAAGCGTTTATCTCGACGTTAAAGGCGTGGAACAGAGCATCGATTACAAAGATAGCGAGGCGCTGGAACATCTCAGCGTGGATTTTACCCGGGCTAACATGAGCGAACTGTGTAAGCTGCCCGGCTCAATGGTGACCAACTGCGCGCTGCAGGAGGTGTCGATGTCGGTATCCGAGAAGCTCCTCGCCGAACAGGGTTTTACAGAGGTGAAATAGGTCTCGCAGATCCGGGGCGGCACAGAGGACTTGCCCGGCCGGCACAGCGCCGACCGGGCAAAACAGGAGAGGAAGATTACGCTTTGCCGTGGATGCGCTCGGTCAGACCGCGCAGGAAATAGCGCAGGAACTGGTCACCGCATTCGCGGAAATTTTTATGATCCGGCGCGCGCATCATGGCGGTGATTTCCGGCATCGAAACGCGAAACTTTTGCTGAGTCAGAATGGCGAGGATGTCATCGCTCTTCAGCGAAAAGGCGATGCGCAGCTTTTTCAGCACGATATTGTTATTCACCCGACGCTCAACCGCCAGCGGCGGGGCCGCCTCATCTTTCCCGCGTTTGTCATAGATCAGGCCGTTGAGGAAGATCGACAACATAATGTCCGGGCAGCGCTGGAAGCCCTCTTCGTCCTCCTTTTTCAGCCACGGTACCAGCTGCTCTGCGCTGACGACGGAATCGCCCAGCGCAAAAATGCGCACCAGGTCGTTATTATTGGTTTTCAGGGTGTAGCGCAGGCTACGTAAGATATCGTTACTGATCATAATGCCTTCATGATGAAAAATGCTGGCGCTAAGTCTACCATGATTCCGTCGTTTTACAGACCAATCGCCTCTTTCAGACTTTTTAAGTAGCGACGGCTCACCGGCACCGTTTGCCCGGCCCGCATCAGCAGCTCCGCCTGGCCGTTTTCCTCAAGGCGAATCTCTTTCAGATGGGCCATATTCACCAGATACTGCCGATGACAGCGCAGCAGCGGCGTCCGGCTCTCAAGGGTGCGTAAGGTCAGCTCCGTAAACCCCTCCTTCCCCTCACGATCGGTGACATAAATTCCGCTCATCCGGCTGCTGACAAAGGCGACATCCTCCATCTGCAGCAGCCAGATTCGACTGTGGCCGGTACAGGGAATATATTTCAGCGCCTGCTGGGTATCGTCGAGCAGCGAGATATCCTGCAGGCTACGCTCCTGGCGCAGACGCGCCAGCGTCTTCTCCAGCCGCGGTGCTTCGATGGGTTTCAGCAGATAATCAAACGCATGCTCTTCGAACGCCTTCACCGCATACTCGTCAAAAGCGGTCAGAAACACGATGTAAGGCCGGTGTTCAGGGTCGAGCATCCCGACCATTTCCAGGCCGCTGATCCGCGGCATCTGAATATCGAGAAACAGCACGTCCGGGCGCAGCTTGTGCACCGCGCCAATCGCTTCAACCGCGTTCGCGCACTCCCCGACGATCTCAATATCGCTGGCGGACTCCAGTAAAACACGCAGATTTTCTCGTGCCAGCGGTTCATCATCAACTATCAACACTTTTAACACGCGTTCTCCTCCAGAGGCAGTCGCAGCGTGACGCGGGTGAAACGTTCCGCTTCACAGGTCACGGTAATGCCGCAGTCGGCGCCGAAGCGCGCCCGTAAACGGCGATCTACCAGGCTCATTCCCAGCCCGCTGGCGTTGGGATTGTCCTGGTACAGGCCGGCGTTATCCTCAATATCTAACTGCAGCCAGCGCTCGTGCTGGCTGGCGCGAATGGTAATTTCCCCTACCCCGAGATGCTGCGACGTGCCGTGTTTAATGGCGTTTTCAACAATCGGCTGCAGCGTAAACGCCGGCAGCTGATGGTGAGCCAGCGCGTCGGGCACCAGCATCTGAATCTGTAAATTGGCCTGGAAACGCGCTTTCTCAATTTGCAGATAGGCATTCACGTGTTCAATCTCATCCGCCAGCGTCACAAACTCCGACGGCCGCTTCAGATTCTTGCGGAAAAAGGTCGACAGGTACTGCACCAGCTGCCCGGCCTGATCGCTGTCGCGGCGAATCACCGCCTTCAGGGTATTCAACGCATTAAACAGAAAATGGGGATTCACCTGCGCGTGGAGCAGCTTGATCTCCGATTGCGTCAGCAGCGCCTTCTGCCGCTCATACTGCCCGGCGAGGATTTGTGCCGACAGCAGCTGGGCGATCCCCTCTCCGAGCGTGCGGTTGATGGAGCTGAACAGGCGGTTTTTCGCTTCATACAGCTTGATGGTGCCGATCACCCGTTGATTTTCACCGCGCAGCGGGATAACCAGCGTCGACCCCAGCTTGCAGTTGGGATGAATGGAACAGCGGTAGGGGACTTCATTGCCGTCGGCATACACCACTTCGCCGCTATCAATCGCTTTTTGCGTATAGGATGAAGAGATAGGTTTGCCCGGCAGGTGGTGGTCGTCGCCGATACCGGTAAACGCCAGCAGCTTGTCGCGATCGGTAATGGCCACCGCGCCGATATCGAGCTCCTGAATAAGCACCTGCGCCACCTTCATGCTGTTCTCTTCGTTGAATCCCTGGCGCAGGATCCCCTCGGTCGAGGCCGCCACCTTGAGGGCGGTGGCGGAAAAAGCCGAGGTGTACTTCTCAAACATCGCCCGCTTATCCAGCAGGATACGCATAAACAGCGCGGCGCCTACGGTGTTGGTCACCATCATCGGCGCGGCGATGCTTTGCACCAGATGCAGCGCGTCCTGAAATGGCCGGGCGATCAGCAAAATGATCATCATCTGCACCAGCTCGGCAAAGAAGGTGATCGCCCCGGCGGTGAGCGGGCTGAAGACCTTATCCGGCCGCCCGCGCTTGACCAGCACGCTGTGAACCAGGCCGCCCAGCAGCCCCTCGACTATAGTGGAAACCATGCAGCTTAACGCCGTCATACCGCCGAGCGAGTAGCGGTGCAGCCCGCCGGTCAGCCCCACCAGGCCGCCGACCACCGGGCCACCGAGCAGGCCGCCCATCACGGCGCCGATGGCGCGGGTATTGGCGATCGAGTCTTCAATATGCAGACCGAAATAGGTCCCCATAATGCAGAAAATGGAGAAGGTCACGTAGCACAGCAGCTTATGCGGTAGACGAACGGTAACCTGCATCAGCGGGATGAACAGCCGTGTCTTGCTCATCAGCCACGCAATGACCAAAAACACGCACATCTGCTGAAGCAGCAGCAACACCAGATCAAACTCGTACATACCCACAGACCACGCTTCACTCGAAAGCGCGTAACATACACTGCCGGGTCATCACTTTCTTTGAAGCACTACAAGAAAATCACAAATCATGGTCAGGATCACACTTCTTGCCCGCCTCCCGTCACTTAAACGAACAAAAAATGAGCGAATATTTCCTCTTCCGTAAACAGCTTCTACAGTTATAGGGGAGACTTTGCGGGAGAGGATATATGGCGCTTTATACGATTGGTGAAGTGGCTCAGCTCTGTGACATTAACCCCGTAACGCTTCGTGCCTGGCAACGACGCTACGGATTGCTGAAACCGCAGCGCACCGACGGAGGGCACCGCCTGTTTAACGAGCAGGAAATTGACCGAATCCGCGAGATTAAGCGCTGGATTGATTCCGGCGTTCAGGTGAGTAAGGTCAAAACCTTGCTTAACGACAACACGAGTGGAGAGGAAGACGGCTGGCGGGAGCAGCAGGAGATTCTGCTGGGGTATCTCCACGACGGCAGCTACCACCGTTTACGGCTGTGGATCAAAGAGCGCAGCCATAGCTATACGGCGCTGACCCTGGTCAACCATCTGTTTATCCCCTTACGCCACCGCCTGCTCAGCCCGCAGCCGACGCTTACCGCGCTGCGCAGCATCCTCGACGGGATTCTCATCAACCATGTCGCGCACAGCCTCGCCAGCGCCTGGAAACGTCCGGGCAGCCATGCGCTGGTGCTCGGCTGGAATGTCAACGACACCACGCGGCTGTGGCTGGAGGGCTGGATCGCCTGCGAACAAGGCTGGCGGGTCGATGTCCTCCCCCACTCTCTGACCCAGATCCGTCCCGATCTGTTTCCTGACAGCACGCTCCTGGTATGGTGCGGCGAAACCCCGACCCTGGCGCAGCAGGATCAGCTCCAGGCCTGGCAGCAGCAGGGGCACGTTATCTGGCTAAATAGCAATTAATGTTTCATTAACACCTGTGCTTCACCGTATAATCCCTCCGTTAACATCAGGAGCCTATTATGAAGCCAGCGAAAATTGCGGTTATCACCCTCTTCTTATTCATGGCCATCAGCGGCATCGGCGGCGTCATGCTGGCCGGTTACTCGTTTATTGTGCGCGGTGGTGTCGGCTGATTCGCCGGTTCAATCGTTCAAAGCCGCGGTCGACGATAATCGCCGCCAGCGCGACCAGCAGCGCCCCCTGAATGACATAAGCCGTATTGAATCCGCTCAGGCCGATAACGATCGGCGTGCCGAGCGTATTCGCCCCGACCGTTGACGCAATGGTCGCCGTTCCGATATTGACGATGGTCGATGTCCGGATACCGGCCAGCATCACCGGCGCAGCCAGCGGCAGCTCCACGCGAATAAGTCTCTGCCAGCCCGTCATGCCCATCCCTTTGGCGATACTCACGACCCCCGACGGCACGGCGCTCAGCCCGGCCAGGGTCCCCTGCAGGACCGGTAATATGCCATACAGCGCCAGCGCAATCAGCGCAGGCTGCCAGCCAAACCCCAGTACCGGAACGGCAATCGCCAGCACCGCCACCGGCGGAAACGTTTGTCCCATCGCGGCGATGGTCTCCACCAATGGACGAAACTCGCGGCCTGCGGGACGCGTCACCGCCACCCCGGCCCCGACGCCCACCACCGTCGCCGCCAGGCTGGAAAGCACCACCAGCCAGCAGTGGGCGAAAGTCAGGGCGACAAAACTCTCCTGCTGATACACCGGGCGCGGCAGCTCGGGGAACAGCGCGCTGAATAGCGGCGTGCTATAAGGCAGCAGCAGCAAAATGGCGATAAACAGCGCCAGCAGCCACAGCAGCGGATCACGAAGTACGCGCATGCCGCACCTCCTCGCCGAGCAGATCGGCAAAATGCAGCGTTCCGCACGCCTCCCCCTGTTCATCCACTACCGGCAGGACGTCGCAGCGATGGGCAATAAACTGCGACAGCGCTTCGCGCAGCGTCATCGCGACGTTGAGCGTATCGCCGGCAAGCCGTTCATTACGCCGCAGATAGTCGCCCACCCCGCGCAGCGACAACAGCCGGACGCCCAGTTCGCTGCGGCCAAAAAAAGTCTCGACGAAGGTATTTTCAGGCTCGAGCAGCATCTGCAGCGGCGCCCCTTGCTGGATCACTTCGCCACCGTCCATCAGCACCAGGTGATCCGCCAGCCGCAGGGCTTCATCAATATCGTGGGTCACCAGCACAATCGTCCGCCCGAGCAGCCGATGGATGCGGATCATCTCCTGCTGGAGCGCTTCCCGGGTGACCGGATCCAGCGCGCCAAACGGTTCGTCCATCAGCAGGACTTCAGGATTGGCCGCCAGCGCCCGCGCCACGCCAACGCGCTGCTGCTGACCGCCGGAGAGCTGATGCGGATAGCGCTCCCGCAGCGTCGGCTCCAGCCCCAGCAGCGCCATTAATTCGTCAATGCGCGCCGCGATTTTGCGCTGCGGCCATTTTTGCAGCTGCGGGACGGTGGCGATGTTCTGCGCCACCGTCCAGTGCGGAAACAGGCCGATAGACTGAATGGCATAGCCCATGCGTCGACGTAGCGCCAGCACCGGCTGCTGGCGAATATCCTGCCCGGCAAAACGGATGGTGCCGCTGTCATGTTCGACCAGCCGGTTAATCATTTTCAGGGTGGTTGATTTCCCCGAGCCAGAGGTTCCGATCAGGACCGAGAATGCGCCTTCGCGCAGGTGCAGGTTCAGGTTTTTCACCGCCGGCAGCCCGGCGAAGGATTTGTTGACCCCGTTAAATTCAATCACCCGCCTCTCCTTTCAATAATGCCCCCCACAGCGCAAACAGCGCGTCGACCACCACCGCCAGCGCAATCGTCGGCATCACTCCCAGCAGTACCAGATCCAGGGCGCTGCTCAACAGCCCCTGGAAGACCAGCGCACCAAACCCACCGGCGCCGATCAGGGCGGCGACCACCGCCATTCCGACGGTTTGCACGCTCACCACCCGCAGACTGCGCAGCAAAACCGGCAGCGCCAGCGGCAGCTGCACGTGCCAGAAGCGCTGCGCGCCGCTCATCCCCATCGCCGCGGCGCTCTCAAGCACATCGCGCGGTACCTGCTGTAAACCGGTCACCACCCCGCGAACCAGCGGCAGCAAGGCATACAGCACCAGCGCAATCAGCGCTGGCGTCATCCCGGTGCCGGAAATGCCGCGCTCCGCCAGACCGGGGAAATGGCGGGCGAGGCCGGCCAGCGGCGCGATCAGCAGACCAAACAGCGCCACGGAGGGAATCGTTTGAATAACATTGAGAAAGGTAAACACCGGGGCCTGCCACCGCGGCCGGCGCCAGAGGCCGATGCCTACCGGCAGCCCGATCAGCAGCCCCGGCAACAGCGTGCCAAACAGCAGGGTCAAATGTTGACGCAGCGCGTCATCAAACACCTCCTGACGGTTGGCATACTCTTTCAGTAGCGAGAGCTGATTCAGCGCTCCGCTGCCGAGCAGTACGCAGGGAATCAACCAGATTTGCACATTGAGCAGCCAGCGCCAGTGCGCCCGCGTGGTCAGACGCCGGATTGTCTCGCTGGCCAGCAGTAAGCACAGCGCCAGCGCCAGCCACAGGCCGCTTCCCGGCGAGGTGCGGGCCAGCGAGGAGCCGCTGTGCGCCAGCTGTACCGCCGTCTGCCCCGCCCCCCAGAACAGCAGCGCCAGCAGCGCATCCAGCATCAGCAAGCTCAGCAGCAGCGGCCTGCGTCCCGGTAGCCAGCAGAGCAGAATCAGCAGCAGCGCGCCGCAGACCTGCACCGCCGTCAGCCACGGCGCGAGTTGCCAAAGCCAGCGTCCCTCCCCGGAGAGCAGACGGTTAGGCGCATAGTTGACGAACGGCAGAGCCACCACCAGCAGCAGCAGACAGGCCAGCAGCAGCGATACGCGGTTATAACAGCGAATAGCCACCAATAATCTACTTCAGCAGCCCTTTTTGCTGCAGATAATCTGCGGCAACTTTTTTCGCGTCCAGCCCTTCCACGGCAATACTGGCATTGAGCTGTTGCAGCGTTTTCTCGTCAAGGCTGGCAAAGACCGGCTGGAGCCATTGCGCGATCTGCGGATAGGCTTTCAGCACCGCTTCGCGCACCACGGGCGTCGGGGCATAAATCGGCTGTACGCCCTGCGGATCGCTGAGCGTTTGCAGCCCCAGCGCCGCCACCGGCCCGTCGGTTCCGTAGGCCATTGCCGCATTCACCCCGGAAGTCTGCTGGGCCGCCGCTTTGATGGTCACCGCCGTATCGCCCCCCGCCAACGACAGCAGCTGACTTTGCTTGAGCTTGAAGCCATAGGCTTTTTCAAAGGCCGGGAGCGCATCCGGACGTTCGATAAATTCGGCGGAGGCGGCGAGCTTAAAGTCGCCCCCTTTTTGCAGCCAGACGCTGAGATCGGCCAGCGAGGTCAGATGATTTTTTTCCGCCAGATCCTGACGCACGGCAATGGTCCAGGTGTTATTGGCCGGCGCAGGCGTCAGCCAGATAAGCTTATTCTTCTGCGCGTCGAGGGTTTTGACCTTCTCATAACCCTGCTGCGCGTTCTTCCACGCCGGGTCGTTTTCGTCTTTAAAGAAGAAGGCGCCGTTGCCGGTGTATTCCGGATAAATGTCTAATTCCCCCGCCGTAATCGCCCCGCGTACCACCGGGGTGGTTCCCAGCTGGATCTTATTCACGGTTTTCACGCCATGACTTTCCAGAACCTGCAAAATAATATTGCCCAGCAGCGCCCCTTCGGTGTCGATTTTTGAGCCAACTTTGACCGGCTCCGCCGCCTGAAGCGGCAGGCTGACCAGCGCGACCAGCGCCAGCGCGCCTGACCAGATACGTGCCTTTATCATCCCCGCGTCCCTCTTTAATTTGCGCTCCATTAACAGGAGCTTAAGAGAAAAGCGTAGTTCATTTAGTGCATCCGGAAAAAGAAAAGGCCGAATATTCGGCCTTTGAGAAGGATGACAACGCTGTTTTAAACAGGGCGCCCGCGTTTCTGCCGGGAGGCGGCTGGCGCCTGGCCCGGCCGGCGAAACCCGCCGTTTCCTCGCTTACAGCAGCTCGAATTCACTCTGCTTCACGCGGGCGGAGTCGACGCCAATAAAGACGTTGAATTTGCCCGGCTCGGCATCGTATTTCATTTTCTGATTCCAGAACTTCAGGGCGTCAATTTCAATCGGGAAGGCGACGGTTTGCGTCTCTCCCGGCTTGAGGGTCACGCGCTTAAAGCCGCGCAGCATTTTCACCGGACGGCTCATCGAGGCGGTCACATCCTGCAGATAGAGCTGAATCACCGTTGCGCCTTCGCGCTTGCCGGTGTTGGTCACCTGTACGCTGGCGGTGACGCTACCGTCGCGCTGCAGGGTCGGCGCCGACATTTTGACGTCGGAAACGCTAAAGGTGGTGTAGCTCAGGCCGTAGCCGAACGGGTACAGCGGGCCATTCGCTTCATCAAAGTAGCGGGAGGTGTATTTGTTCGGTTTATCGGCATTGTACGGACGGCCGGTATTAAGATGGCTGTAGTACACCGGAATCTGCCCCACCGAGCGCGGGAACGACATCGGCAGTTTACCGGACGGGTTGGCATCGCCGAACAGCACATCGGCAATGGCATGGCCCCCCTCGGTCCCGGCGAACCAGGTTTCGAGGATAGCGTCAGCCTGCTGATCTTCTTTCACCAGCGCCAGCGGACGACCGTTCATCAGCACCAGTACCAGCGGCTTACCGGTGGCTTTCAGGGCGCTAATCAAATCGCGCTGGCTCTGTGGCAAGGTGATGTCGGTACGGCTGGAGGCTTCATGGGCCATACCCTGCGCCTCGCCCACCACGGCCACCACCACGTCGGACTGTTTCGCCGCCGCCACCGCTTCATCGATCATCGCCTGCGGCGAGCGCGGATCGACCTGCACCGCTTTCTCATACAGGTTGAGGAAATCGACAATACCTTTATCGTTGGTGACGTTAGCGCCGCGGGCATAGATAACCTTGCCTTTGTCGCCCAGCGCCTCTTTGATGCCGGTCAGCACCGTCACCGACTGATCCGCCACCCCTGCCGCCGACCAGCTGCCCATCATGTCACGTTTGCTGTCAGCCAGCGGCCCGATAACCGCAACGGTTCCCGATTTTTTCAGCGGCAGCGTCTCCAGACGGTTCTTCAGCAGCACCAGGCTTTGCCGGGCGACTTCGCGCGCCTCCTGGCGATGCAGGCGGCTTTCGGCGTTGGTATCCTGCGGATCGGATCCCTGCGGACCGAGATGGCTGTACGGATCGTTAAACAGCCCCATATCATATTTAACGTTGAGCACGTGGCGGGTGGCGTCATCCAGCTCCGCCATCGTCACCTTGCCGGATTTAACCAGCCCCGGCAGGTATTTGCTGTAGTACTCGTCGCTCATACTCATGTTGATGCCCGACTTCAGCGCTACCCGCACGGCATCTTCCGGATCGGCAGCAACGCCGTGCTTGATCAGCTCTTTGATCGCGCCGTGATCGGAAACGGTGATGCCTTTAAAGCCCCAGTCATCGCGCAGCACCTCTTTCAGCAGCCAGGCATCGGAGGTCGCCGGCGTGCCGTTCAGCGAGTTGAGCGCCACCATCACCGCGCCGCTCCCGGCATCCAGCCCCGCTTTATACGGCGGCATATAGTCGTTGAACAGGCGCTGCGGGCTCATATCGACGGTGTTGTACTCTTTGCCCCCCTCCACCGCGCCATAGGCGGCGAAGTGCTTCACGCTGGTCATCACCGAGTAGCGATCCGCCGGGCTTTTGCCCTGCATCGACTCAACCATCGCCCGTCCCATTTCGGTGGTCAGATAGGTATCTTCGCCGAAACCTTCCGAAGCGCGGCCCCAGCGCGGATCGCGGGAGACGTCGACCATCGGCGCCCAGGTCATGTTGAGACCGTCGTCGGCGGCTTCATACGCCGAAATACGCCCCACCGTCTTTACCGCGTCCAGGTTAAAGGAAGAGGCCAGACCAAGGCTTATCGGGAACACGGTGCGCTGACCGTGAATCACGTCATAGGCGAAAAACAGCGGGATTTTCAACCGGCTGAGCTGCATGACCTGGTCCTGCATCGCGCGGATATCCGGGCGGGTCACGGTATTGAAAATGGCCCCGACCTGGCCATCTTTGATCATCTCGCGGATCGCCTCTTTCGGGTTATCCGGCCCGACGCTGATCAGCCTTAGCTGGCCAATTTTTTCATCGACGGTCATCTTCTTGAGCAGTTCACTCACGAACGCATCGCGGGCCTGCGGCGTCAGAGGGTGATTGCCGAACAGTTCATCCGCCAGCGCGGGTTGCAGCGCCAGACTGACGGCGACGCCTATAGTGCAGAGCCATTTCATTTTTATCTCTCTTTCTCTCAGGCCGGGGTTACGGCAAAACATAATAAAAACCGCAGTTTGCCATATATATAAACAAGACGCCTGCACAATGCTAAGGTTCTTCTCTGATTTTTCGACACATTGGTGCACAAAATTGTCATACAAAGCGCTATGCTTAATTCCGATATTTTCGGTACCACCACAAGGAGTGGATCATGTCATCGGCAACAACATCGAATAATTCTGGTTTTCTGGCGGAACTGGCAAGACTGGTTGGCTCCTCCCATCTGTTAACCGATCCGGCAAAAACCCAGCGCTACCGTAAAGGTTTCCGCTCCGGCCAGGGCGACGCGCTGGCGGTGGTCTTCCCGGGAACCCTGCTGGAACTGTGGCGCGTGCTGAGCGCCTGTGTCGACGCCGATAAAATCATTTTGATGCAGGCGGCGAACACCGGGCTGACCGAAGGTTCAACCCCAAGCGGCAACGACTACGACCGCGAGATCGTCATCATCAGCACCCTGCGCCTCGATAAGCTGCACCTGCTGGATAAAGGCGAACAGGTGCTGGCGTTCCCGGGCACCACGCTCTACTCGCTGGAAAAAGCGCTGAAGCCGCTGGGTCGCGAGCCGCATTCGGTGATCGGTTCTTCCTGCATCGGCGCCTCGGTGATCGGCGGGATCTGCAACAACTCCGGCGGTTCGCTGGTACAACGCGGCCCGGCCTACACCGAGATGTCGTTATTTGCGCAGATTGACGAAAACGGCAAGCTGCGGCTGGTGAACCACCTCGGGATTGACCTCGGCGCCACGCCGGAACAGATCCTCAGCCGCCTCGACGACGACCGTATCAAAGAAGATGATATTCAGCACGATGGCCGCCACGCCCATGACCACGATTACGTCACCCGCGTGCGCGACGTCAATGCCGATACCCCGGCGCGCTACAATGCCGACCCGGATCGCCTGTTTGAATCCTCCGGCTGCGCCGGCAAGCTGGCGGTATTCGCCGCGCGCCTCGATACCTTTCCGGCGGAAAAACGCCAGCAGGTCTTTTACATCGGTAGCAATAACCCGGCGGTGCTGACGGAGATCCGTCGCCATATTCTCGCCGAGTTTCAGCACCTGCCGGTGGCGGGTGAGTATATGCATCGCGATATCTACGATATCGCCGAGCGCTACGGGAAAGACACCTTCCTGATGATCGATAAGCTCGGCACCGACAAAATGCCGTTCTTCTTCACGATGAAAGGCCGCACCGACGCCATGCTGGAGAAAGTGTCGCTGTTTAAGCCCCACTTTACCGACCGCTTCATGCAGAAGCTCGGACACGTCTTCCCGGCGCATCTCCCGGAGCGGATGAAAAGCTGGCGCGATAAATATGAACATCACCTGCTGCTGAAAATGGCGGGCGATGGCATCGAAGAAGCCCAGACCTGGCTGACGGCATACTTCCGCGAGGCCGAGGGCGATTTCTTTGCCTGCACGCCGGAAGAAGGCAGCAAAGCGTTTCTTCACCGCTTCGCCGCCGCAGGAGCCGCCATCCGTTACCAGGCGGTACATGCCGACGAAGTGGAAGATATTCTGGCGCTGGATATCGCCCTGCGCCGTAACGATACCGAGTGGTTTGAGCATCTGCCGCCGGAGATCGACAGTCAGCTGGTACACAAGCTCTATTACGGTCACTTTATGTGCCACGTCTTCCACCAGGACTACATCGTCAAAAAAGGCGTCGATGCCCACGAACTGAAAGAGAAGATGCTGGAGCTGCTGAAGGCGCGCGGGGCGCAATACCCCGCCGAGCATAACGTCGGCCATCTCTATGAAGCGCCGGAGAGCTTAAAACAGTTCTACCGCCAGAATGACCCGACCAACAGCATGAACCCGGGGCTCGGAAAAACCAGTAAGCAGAAGTACTGGGGTGAGCGCCAGGCGGACGGGAGTCACGGCGCTGAAGAGCACTAATCAGGGGTGACGAGTTACGGGATTCTGTATTACGCTGCACGCCGGAGAAACGCCTCTCCGGCAAACCTGGTTAAGGAGTCCCATCATGTCCGAAGCGGATATGTTACACGGCGCTGAATTAGAGATCCGCGAAGCCCTGCCCGATGACGCGCACGCCATCGCGGCGCTGTACGTCTGGCACGTGCTGAACGGACGCGCCTCCTTTGAAGATATTCCCCCGACCGTCGATGAAATGCGCAAGCGCATCAAAATCGTGCGTGACAATGGGCTGCCCTGGCTGGTGGCGCTGTGGCGCGGCACCATCGTCGGCTACTGCTACGCGACGTTTTACCGTCCTCGCCCCGCCTATCGCTACACGCTTGAAGAGTCGATTTATGTCGAGTCCGGCATGGGCGGGCGCGGCATCGGCAGCGCCCTGCTCACGCAGCTGATTGCAAAGTGCGAACAAGGCCCGTGGCGGCAGATGCTGGCGATCATCGGCGACGGGCATAACAATGCCGGATCGCTCGCCATTCACAAAAAATTTGGTTTTACCGTGGCGGGTCAACTGCGTAGCGTCGGGTACAAGATGGGCGACTGGCGGGATACGTTAATTATGCAGCGCCAGCTCGGCGAGGGCGACTTAACCATACCGGAATAAAAAATCCCCCGCCCGCGTGCGCGAGTCGGGGGAGAGGCATTAATCGTTTTGCGCGGTCTGCGCGCCGCCTTTCAGCATCGCATCCGCCATCTGCGCCTCACGCTGTTTTTTATAGCTCAGCGCGGAGGCCGGAACCGGCATCACCTTCCCGGTTTCAACCCAGGTACGCAGACGACTGGCGTCGGCAAAGTGGGTATATTTCCCGAACGCATCCATCACCACCAGCGCCACCGGGCGCTGATTAATCACCGTTCTCATGACCAGGCAGTGGCCCGCGGCATTAGTAAAGCCGGTTTTGGTCAGCTGGATATTCCAGTTATCCCGATAGACCAGGTGGTTGGTATTACGGAACGGCAGCGTATAGGCCGGATGAGCGAAGGTGGCGGTATCTTCTTTGGTGGTGCTCAGCTGGCCGATCAGCGGATACTGCTCGGTGGCCATCAGCAGCTTCGTCAGGTCGCGCGCGGTCGATACGTTGTGAATCGACAGGCCCGTCGGCTCAACGTAGCGAGTATGGGTCATGCCCAGCGCCTGGGCCTTGGCGTTCATGGCGCGAATAAAGGCGTCATAGCCGCCAGGATAATGGTGGGCCAGGCTCGCGGCAGCGCGGTTTTCGGAGGACATCAGCGCCAGCAGCAGCATATTGCGGCGGCTGATTTGGCTGTTCAGCCGCACGCGTGAATAGATGCCTTTCATCTCCGGCGTGTGGCTGATATCTACGGTGAGCATCTCGTCTAACGGCAGATGCGCATCCAGAACCACCATCGCCGTCATCACTTTGGTAATCGATGCGATGGGGCGAACCAGATCCGGCTGGCTCTGGTAAATAATCTTTTTGCTGGCAAGATCAACGATCATCGCACTGCCGGAAGCAATTTCCGGCTGCAGGGCCGTGGCGGCCACGGGGGTTTTTGCTATCGCCTGGGGCGCAAAAGGCACAGCCAGAAGCAAGGTCAGGCTGAGCAAAGAAACTCGAAATTTCGGCATCGTGAGCATTCTGAAAAGTATTCTTGCACGTTATTAACGTACGCTGCGTCGCCGGGCAACAGGCAACGCTGGCAGACCCTATCATACCCCGGTAGAACGCGACCTGACTAATAAGAATCGTGAGCAAATGCTGCATTGCTGGCATAAAAATCCATTTATGCCAGCAATAGATTCACTCATCAAACGGTTCAGCAACAGAATTAAAACAGTCGGTAGCCGTATCCCCAGAGAATAACGGTTATCGCCAGCAGGACTTCAAGCACCAGCACCCCGATGGCCAGGGTGGAACTGGCAAAGCTGAGTCCCTCTTCTTTATTAATACTCAGGAAGGTCGGGATGCCGAGATACAGCAGGTAGCCGGTGTAAAACAGCGCGATCGTCCCCACCAGTGCGCACAGCCAGACCAGCGGATAAAGCGCGACCAGCCCGCTGAGAAACAGCGGCGTAGCGACATACCCGGCAAACACCATGCAGCGCTTAAGCGATGGCCGCTGCGGATAGTTTCTGGCCATCCACCAGATAATCCTCCCCATCACCGCGACCCCGCCCAGCATCACGGCGTAGAACACCACCGCCAGCGCCAGACCGGTCATCAGCGAAAGTTTTACCACGGTGCCATCGCCAAAGTTCCAGCCAAGCTGCGTGGTGCCGATAAAGGCGCAGATAACCGGAACCGCTGCCATGACCAGCACATGGTGCGTATAGTGGTGCGAAATCGTCTCGTTTTCGCTCTTGATAACGCTCATCTCTTGATTCGGATGAGAGAATAGTCCCCAGACATGGTTCATAGCGTCCCCCTTGTCACGGCCTCGTACAGCACTGATCCAAGTATAATTCACCCTGCGCGATTCGTTTATGTACAGCACTAAAAATGCGCTCAGAGCCTGTCCTGGCAGGCGTTTTTGGCGCAGGCGGTTTGAACACCGACAGCGCGGAGAATGCGCCGCGTAGGCGTAGCACGTGCAGGCGGGTTCCCCCTGGCAGGCCGCCATAAATCGTTGAGATCCCTGCCCTGCGGCAAAATGACCAGCAAAAGCGTCCTGATGAGATAGACGCTTAACCTCGTTTTAAGCCCCAGGGTGTATGATTAACCCATTGATGATTGATCCCGTTGATGCTTCGCGCTGCACAACCGGCCCCGCTGGTCGCCAGACATGCGCGGAAGCATAAGGGGTAAGGGAGTTTATTTTTGTATGGATATCAATAACCTGATTTCCCAGTATGGCTACGCTGCGCTGGTCATTGGCAGCATGGCGGAAGGTGAAACCATCACTCTGCTGGGCGGCGTGGTCGCGCATCAGGGGTTATTAAAATTTCCCCTGGTCGTTCTCTCCGTTGCCCTCGGGGGAATGATCGGCGATCAGCTGCTGTATCTGCTGGGCCGACGCTTCGGCGGCAAGCTGCTGAAGCGTTTTTCCCGCCATCAGGCGCGGATACGCAAAGCGCAGCGCATGATTCAGCGCCGCCCCTATCTGTTTGTGATTGGGACCCGTTTTATGTACGGTTTCCGGGTCATCGGGCCGTTATTGATCGGCGCCAGCCGCCTGCCGCCAAAAGTGTTCCTGCCGCTGAATATTCTCGGCGCGCTGGTGTGGGCGCTGTTATTCACCACGCTGGGCTATCTGGGCGGGGAAGCCATTGGACCGTGGCTGCATCATCTTGATGCGCATCTGAAGCACTGGATCTGGCTGATTCTGGTGGTCGCGCTGGTGGTAGCCGCGCACTGGTGGTTCCGACGCCGCGAGGCGAAAAAGAAAGAGTAGCGCCGAGCCGGCACCGCCTGACGACCGGAAAGCCCGGCCGCGCAGAGGGTGCCTTGCCAGGCGTTAATCTGACTTCGTGGTCTGGTGGTAGCCGCCGCCCAGCGCCGAGGTCAGCTGAATGCTGGCATCCAGCCACTGGCCGCGCAGACGCAGCGCGGTAATGCGCTCCTGAAGCGCAGGCAGCCTGGCCATACTGACACGTGACCCCGGAAGAATCCCGGCGCTCATGCGAGCCTCCGCCAGATTCACCGTCCGCTGCGCATCTTTTTCAACCTGCTGCTGCTGCTGATTCTTCTCCATCAGGGTCTCAACCTGGCTGGCGGTCTTCGCCACCTGGTTCACCGCGTCCACAACCGCTTTGTTATATTTTGCCACCGACAGATTATTCTGCGCGCTGGCAATATCGAGGTTGGCATTCAGTCTGCCGCTATCAAAGACAGGCAGCGTCAACCCAGCGGACAGCCCCATCTGCTGGGCGGAATGGCGGAACAGATCGCTCAGGTGCAGCGCATCCTGCTGCAGGAAGGCCATCAGGTTGATGTCCGGATAGAACGCCGCTTTCGCCGCATCCACCTCGCTCAGCGAGGCCTCAATATACCAGTGGGCCACCTGCAGATCCGGGCGGCGCGCCAGCAGCTCATACCCCAACTCCGTCGGCATCTGCGCGCTCACCTGCGGAAGATTAGCCGGATGCAGATTCAGCGCCTGACTCTGGCTGTTGGTCAGCGCCATCAGGCGCGCTTCGATCTCTTTCATACTGCCCGCAACGTCCGCCAGCTGCTGGTCGGTTTTGCTGACATTGATATCGTTTTCAGCCCCTTCGGCCGAGTTGGTGATCCCGCGCTGATACAGCGCCTGGTCAACGCTGACAATATTATTCTGTTCGCTTTTAACCTGCTGGAGCACGGTTTTCACCGCGGCTTCGGTCTGCCACTGCCAGTAGAGTCGCGCCACGCTGCTGGCCAGCAGTTCGCGGGTTTGCGCCTCTTCCGCCACTTGTGCTTTAAGTTCACCGATGCGGGCTTTCACCAGCGCCCGGTTTTTCCCCCACAGATCCAGATCCCAGCCCGCCGTCAGACCAAAGGTGCCATTGGTGTACCAGGGCCCGGTATTGCCGTCGGTATCCGTGGCAAACGGCCCCATCAGCCCCTCCGCCGACATTTTCTGCCGTTCAACATTGGCAGAGAAATCCATCTCCGGCCCAAGACTGGCTTGCGACATACGAGCCTGAGCTTCCGCCAGCTTGATACGCTGTTCGGCAATCTGCATATCCGGGGCATTCGCCAGAGCGCGCTGGATCAAATTATTCAGCTGCGGGTCGTGGTAATCCTGCCACCAGTTGCTTTGCGGCCAGCCATTTTTAACCGCCGCGGGCAGATCCATTGACACATGGGAGGCAGGTATCTGCTGTGGCGGCGGCTCGCCAATATCATGGGACGGCGCGCAGCCAGCCAGAGCGATGACCAGGGGGAATCCAGCCAATACGCTTTTTCTCAGAGTAAGATTCATTAGACAGGTCAGGTAACTAAACAAGGTTGGTTATACTAAGTTAAATAAAATTAAGCCGTTTAGTAAAGTGTGTGACTAAACACCTGGATAATTAAAAATAAACAAATAATTCATGGAGTGATAATGAGCCAGAACATCTACGATGATCCTGATTTTTTTGCAGGATATGCCACTCTCGACCGGTCGGTTAAAGGGCTCGACGGCGCGCCGGAATGGCCGGCTATTCAACGTATGCTGCCGGCTTTACGCGGCCTGCGCGTCGTCGATCTCGGCTGCGGCTACGGCTGGTTCTGCCGCTGGGCGCGTGAACAAGGCGCCGCCCAGGTGACCGGCGTGGATCTTTCCAGCCGGATGCTCGACCGCGCGCGTGAAATGGGCCAGGGAGACGATATTGACTACCGCTGTGAAGATTTGCAGACGCTGACCCTGCCGGCCGACTCATGCGAGCTGGTCTACAGTTCGCTGGCCCTGCACTATCTCCCCGATGTCGCCCCGCTGTTCGCCGTGATTTACCAGGCGCTGACCCCCGGCGGCACGCTGCTCTTTTCCGCAGAACACCCTGTCTACACCGCCCCCCTCCGCCAGGGCTGGCAGAACGATGACGCCGGACAGAAAATCTGGCCGGTGAGTCACTATCAGCAAGAGGGAGAGCGAATCAGCAACTGGTTTGCCGACGGGGTGAAAAAACAGCACCGCAAGCTGGCCAGCTGGATAAACCTGCTGGTTGCCGCCGGTTTTGTCATTGAGCATCTCGATGAATGGGGGCCAACGGCGGAGCAAATCGCCGCCCAGCCGGGGCTGGATGAGGAAAAAGAGCGGCCGATGATCTTTCTGCTGCGCGCCCGCAAACCGGCATGATAAGTAAAAGGCCCGGAGAATCTCCGGGCCTTGAACGGGGTGACGACGCGATTTTAGCGACGGTGATCGCCTCTCTGTCGGGGGCGGTTAATACCTTCCCTGACCACCAAAGCCATCAGGCGATTACTCTTTCAAGCTGCCGCCACGGCTGGCAATCACCTCTTTGTACCAGTAGAAGCTTTTCTTCTTGCTGCGCGCCAGGGTCCCGTTGCCGCTGTCATCGCGATCGACGTAGATAAAGCCGTAACGTTTGGACATCTCCGCTTTCGACGCGCTGACAAGGTCGATGGGGCCCCAGCTGGTAAAGCCCAGCAGCTCCACGCCGTCTTCAATGGCTTCTCGCGCCTGCACCAGATGGTCGTTCAGGTAGCTGATACGGTAGTCATCGTTAATGCTGCCGTCAGCTTCAACTTTATCTTTCGCCCCCAGCCCGTTCTCAACGATAAACAGCGGCTTCTGATAGCGATCCCACAGCACGTTAAGCAGCGTCCGCAGACCCAGCGGATCGATCTGCCAGCCCCACTCGGAGCTCGCCAGATGCGGGTTCGGCACCATGCTGAGAATATTACCACGCGCCTTTTTGTTCAGCTCCTCGTCGGCGGTGACGCAGCCGGTCATGTAATAGCTGAAGGAGATAAAATCGACGGTCTCTTTCAGCGCCGCGCGGTCGGCATCGGTGATGGTAATCGTCATTCCCTGGTCGCGGAAGTAGCGCAGCATGTAGCCCGGATACTCGCCCCGACACTGCACGTCACCGAAGAACTGCCAGCTGCGATTCTGTTGCAGGGTTTCAAAGATATCTTCCGGTTTACAGCTTAGCGGGTACATTAAACCGCCCAGCAGCATATTGCCGATTTTGCCCTCGGGCACGATCTCATGACAGGCTTTTACCGCCAGGGCGCTCGCCACCAGCTGATGGTGAATAGCCTGATAGACCGCCTCTTTACTGCTCCCTTCCGGCAGGCCGACGCCGGTCATCGGGGCATGCAAAGACATATTGATTTCGTTAAAGGTCAGCCACAGCTTGACCTTATCTTTATAGCGGGCAAACACCGTTCTGGCGTAGCGTTCGAAGAAGCCAATCACCTCGCGGCTGCCCCAGCCGCCGTAGTTTTTCACCAGCGCCCACGGCATTTCATAGTGCGATAGCGTCACCAGCGGCGTGATATTGTGCTGAGCCATTTCAGCAAACAGGCGGTCGTAAAAGGCCAGCCCGGCCTCATTTGGTTCGGCATTGTCGCCGTCCGGAAAAATCCGCGTCCAGGCAATCGACACCCGCAGGCAGTTGAAGCCCATCTCCGCAAACAGACGGATATCTTGCGGGTAACGATGGTAAAAATCGATCGCGATATCTTTGATGCCGCTGTCGCCCGGCACCCGTTCAACGACGTCGCCAAAGACGCCATGCGGCTGTACATCTGAGGTTGATAATCCTTTGCCATCTTCCAGATACGCGCCTTCCACCTGATTTGCCGCGGTTGCGCCGCCCCATAAAAAGGTCTGCGGGAATCTCTTCATCTTTCTCTCCTCTGATTAATGGCTGACGGACAACAGCGGCTGGCCGGCATCAACCACGCTGGTGGATTCGATGTCTACGGAACGATAATCGTCGCTGTTGCTGATAATAATCGGGGTCGCCAGGTCATAACCGGCGTCCAGAATGGCCTGGCGGTCAAATTCAAGCAGCACATCACCGGCTTTGAACTTATCGCCTTCTTTAACATGGGCGGTAAACGGCACACCATCGAGTTTCACGGTGTCAATACCAACATGGATTAACAGCTCAATGCCGCTATCGCTGAGCAGACCAATCGCATGTTTGGTCTGAAAGAGTGACGCCACTTCTCCGGAGAACGGCGCAATCACTCTGCCGACGCTGGGAATGATCGCCACGCCTTTTCCCAACAGACCGCTGGCGAAGGTGCTATCGGGGACCTGATCCAGCGCCAGTACGGTACCAGTCATCGGGGCAAGAATATCGTTTTCCGATACCGGAGCAAGCGGAAGGTCCGATGCTTCCGCCCGGCTTACCGGCAGTCCGGCGATAAAGGTCAGCGCGCAAGAGATAACCAGTGCAGCCACGATGCCAATCACCCCGCCCCATACGGTGTTGTCGATTCCTTGCGGCGGAATCATCTGCGCCAGAGTGAAAATATTGGCAAAGCCAAAGGAGTAGACGTGGCTGTCGCTCAGCCCAACGATGGCCCCACCGATGGCGCCGGCCACACAGCCGAAGATAAACGGGCGACGCAGCGGCAGAGTCAGACCATAAATCGCCGGCTCGGTGATACCAAAGATCCCGGCGGATACCGCAGATCCAGCCAGCACTTTTTGCCGCGCATCGCGGGTGCGCAGGAAGATCCCCAGCGCCGCCCCAACCTGGCCCATCACCGCCGGCAGCAGCATCGGCAGCATCGAGTCCTGTCCCAGCACCGTCAGGTTATTAATCATCAAGGGGATCAGCCCCCAGTGCAGGCCAAAAATAACGCATACCTGCCATAGCGCGCCCATCGCCGCGCCCGCCAGCCACGGCGCGACGGTGTAGATTATCTGGTAACCGTGGGCCAACAGCTGACTGAGCCAGGTGGCCACCGGGCCGATCGCGAGGAAGGTCAGCGGAACCACTACGGCGATGCAAAACAGCGGCGTAAAGAAGTTTTTCATTGCTGAAGGTAGCAGCGCGTTGCTTTTGCGCTCCAGCCAGCAGCTCACCCACGATGCGAGGATAATCGGGATCACCGAGGAGCTGTAGTTGATAAAGGTTACCGGGATGCCGAGAAAGTGCGCCGCCTCGCTACCGGGAAGCTGGGCCGCGTCAAAGGCCTGAATCATCATCGGATGGGTCAACGCCCCGCCGATCACCATGGTAATAAACGGATTACCGCCGAATTTTTTCCCGGCGGTATAGCCCAGAAACAGCGGGAAGAAAAAGAACAGCGCGTCGCTGGCGGCAAACCAGATTTTATAGGTCCCCTGCTGCGGAGTCAGCCAGCCGCAAACCACCGCCAGCGCCAGTAGCCCTTTCAGGATCCCCGAGGCCGCCAGCACGCCGATAAACGGCGTAAAGATACCGGAGACCACATCAATCACCTGGCCAAGCACCGAGGTTTTTTCCGCGGAACCGGTCACCGGTTCGCTGTCGTCCGTCAGACCCGCTTCAGTGCGTACCGCCTGCCAGACATCGTGGACGTGGTTACCAATCACCACCTGGAACTGACCACCGCTTTCCACCACCATGATGACGCCAGGGTTGGTCTTCAGTCCTTCCGCGTCCGCCTTCTTGTTCTCTTTGAGCTTAAAGCGCAGCCGTGTGGCGCAGTGAACCAGACTCACGATATTCTCTTTGCCACCAACCCGGCTAAGAATATCCTGCGCGAGTGCTTTATATTCCATGCTGTTTTCCTTACTTCCGCTGCCCGCAGGCAACCGTGACTGAGTGTAAAAATAAAAAAAACCCGAGAACCACGCCGGATGGCGTCGCGCTCAGGTTTTGCCTGCGTTATGCAGTAACAATCCAGTTTTCAGTAAAGGGAATTAACGCCCTTCTTTTCTCACCCGCTCGATATGAATGGCGAGAAACATAATTTCTTCCGTCGTCAGCGACCGCTGATAGCTTTTCTGTAGATGAATCGCGACGGTTTCGGCACATTTCCACGCTTTGGCGTAGTTATCTTTCACCGCGCTGTGCAAAGTGACGTCATCATCTGCCACCACCGTGCGCGTCAGCATCCGCTGGGCAAAAAACTTCAGATGAGTGACAAAGCGCTGGTAGCTCAGCGACTCTTCGTCATAGTTCAACTGCAGTTGATACTTCACCAGCTGCAGGATCTCCTGCATCACCCGGGTGACATGCATCACTTCCGGCATTTCGCTGTTGAGCTGCGCGGTGACCAGGTGCAGCGCAATAAATCCGGCCTCATCTTCGGCGAGCTCAACGCCGAGCCGCCTGGCGATAATCGCCCGCGCCTCCTGCCCGAGCTCAAACTCTTTCGGATAAAGCCGCTTAATTTCCCACAGCAGTACGTTGCGGATCGTCACCCCATTCTTTTGCCGTTCAATGGCAAAATGGCAGTGATCGGTCAGGGTGATATACAGGCTCTCCTGCAACTTACCCAACCGCCCGCGCGCCAGTTCAATAATCCGATCGCAGGTGGTCATCACTTCTAACGGTATCTGACTGAGTAATTCACCTAAACGGCCAACCAGTTCATCGCTCTGCAGCGCGAAGATCTTTTCAATTTTACTTTCGTCCAGTGAGTCACCGACGCGTTTCTGAAAGGCTAGCCCTCGCCCCATCACCACCTGTTCGCGTCGCTGCTCATCTAAAACAACCACCACATTATTATTAAGAACTTTGGCGATTTGCATATGAACCCCAGAAACAAAAAAACCTGACCCCCGACAAAGCCGGGAAATCAGGTTTTGCCTGCCGAAGCAGTAGCAATCCAACACCCGCACTGTAGCAATTTCTTCCGTCGGCTCAACCTGCGAAGCCGAAAAACGTGATACGGATCGCGACTAATCACTCGACGCGGTATAGACCGTCAGAAAGTCACCACGGTTTTCCACTCGATGACCCAGGCATCCTGAGTCTGAGCGACGCCGCCCGGACGATGCCAGTACTGCAGTCCTGGCTGCAGCTCAAGCCACGAAACCGGACGCAGGCGGTAGTACAGTTCAGCATTCACCGAATGTCCGGCCACCGGCTGATAGTTCGCCGCGTAGTAGTCCGTGGCCCCGCTGACCTCATTCATATACTGCTGATTGCGCGCGTAATGGTTGCTCATATCCATCCAGGTCAGGCCAAAGCCCAGCCAGTCTTGCGGACGGGCGTCAAACAGGCCACGATAGCGCATTGATGCGGCTACGGCGGTATGGATGTAGTTGCTGCGCTGATCGCTATAGCTGCCGCTCAGCGAGACGCTCATCCCGCGATCGGGGTCGTCGGCATGGCGGGTTATCTGCTGGTTCATCCCGGCATACAGAAACCAGGTGCGATCGTATTGCGCATATCCTTGCGGATCGGTGGCCCCGGGGCCGCCGGATTTTCCGCTATACAGATCGCTCTGCGGCGCGTTGGTGTAGAGCACACCGAGGTTATACGCGCCGGAAAGACCATTGATGACCGGCCGCGCTTCAATCTCTACCGGCAGCAGAATGCCTTTGCTGCCTTTTGTCGACCAGCTCCACGCGTGGCTACGGGAAGAGGCTTCCGGGTTTTGCTCCATGACACCGCCCTTCAGCGTCAGCGTCGGGGTCAGCTTATATTCGACGGTCGTTCCCCAGGTATGGACGTTCCAGTTGTTCCAGGTCATCGAGTTAGCGGACTTGCCGCCGCACTGTGAAAGCAGCTGGAAATCGCAGGGGATAATCTGATCGAAGGTCTGCACCTTATTCATCATCCCGATACGCCACGTCAGACGACGGTCATCGAAGCTACGGGCAAAGGTCAGCCAGCCAAGACGGGTAATAGACTGGCCTCCCCAGCTCTCCTGCGCCAGATCGTTAAAATTAACCCGCGGATCCTGCAGCCGCTGGGTGGTCAGGTTGTCATCGTGGTTACGGTTAACGATATTACCTTCGATACGTGCATCCGGGATCCCGGTCCAGCGCTCCAGGTCCTGCGTAAAGGTCAGAGCGACCTGATCGATATAAGCCAGCTGTTTATCATGGTTATATCCGCCGCCCGCGTTGTAACCCATTTCATTGAGGTAGCCGAGATTATAATGAAATCCGTTATTTTCAAGGATTGGACGAATCCCTGACATCTCCCCGAGCAACCCTTTTTGCGGGTTCTCAAAACCTAATACCGTACCGTTCCATTTTTCCGTTTCCGCGGCAAAAGCGCCGGGCGTTAACAGCGAAAATGTCACTATCAACAGGAGGGGATTTATTTTTTTGTTGTGCATAATGATATCCGTTGTGACTGAATAAGGGTAATAGCTGGCCCCAGGCAATAAACCCGCCCGTTTTTCGTCTTTATATTTATTTTTTCAATACCTGCCCGTCAGCCATTCAACGGCGTTGTTGATACACCTGGGCAGATCATAAGTCATTGCTTTAAATGAACATTTAATTCCTCAAAAATAAAAGGCAAAAAAAAACCTAAGCACTCCAGCCACAAATGGCGGAAGTGCTTAGGTTTTGCCTGTATCAGTAGCAACCCTGAATATATAAGTTACACAATATCACTCAGCGACAGAAATGCCCATCAGCAGATGGTTCCCGAGTAATAAAGTGTGAGCGATTTAACAATCTTCCCTAATAACGGGCAATGGCTAGCGCAATGTCCGCCGAGGTTTTCAGCGTGCGTATTTCATTAAACACGACCAGCGCCTCATCATATTCTTTGCGTAAATAACTGAGCCACTGTTTAATTCGCGCAACATGATACAGCCCGGTATCGCCCTGTTTTTCCAGACGCGTATATTTTTTCAGTAGCTCCACGACCTGCGGCCACGGCATGCGCGGTTCGTTATATTTGATGACCCGACTTAAATTTGGCACGTTTAGCGCGCCGCGACCAATCATTACCGAGTCGCAACCGGTGACCGCCAGACACGCCTGTGCGCTTTGCCAGTCCCAGATTTCGCCGTTAGCGACAACCGGAATTGACAGCCGCTGGCGGATTTCGCCAATCGCCGCCCAGTTGATCCGCTCCGCTTTATAAGCGTCTTCTTTCGTGCGGCCGTGAACCACGAGCTCCGTCGCGCCGGCCTGCTCTACCGCATCGGCAATTTCGAACTGCCGCGCTCCGCTGTCCCAGCCCAGGCGAATTTTGACCGTCACCGGCAGATGATCCGGTACCGCTTCGCGCATTGCTTTTGCACCGCGATAGATAAGCTCCGGGTCTTTAAGCAGCGTCGCCCCGCCGCCGCTGCCGTTCACCAGCTTTGACGGACAGCCGCAGTTCAAGTCAACGCCCCAGGAGCCCAGCTCCACCGCCCGCGCGGCATTTTCCGCCAGCCACTGCGGATATTGCCCCAGCAGCTGCACCCGAACGCGGGTGCCGGAAGGAGTGCGGCTTTGATGATGGAGTTCCGGGCACAGTTTATAGAACGATTTTACCGGCAGCAGCTGATCCACCACCCGCAGAAACTCGGTGATGCACAGATCGTAATCGTTAACCTCGGTCAGCAGCTCGCGCACCAGCGAATCGAGCACGCCTTCCATCGGCGCCAGTAATACACGCATATTGTTACCCGGAAAAAAAAGAGGCGCTATGGTAGCGCCTCTGTGCGTCGGTTGAAAGATCTCAATGTGGTTCGGCTGCGCCTGGCAGGTCGAGAGGTGCGATAAGGCAGGGATACCGCCCTTCGCGTCACGCGTAATTTGCCACGCCGCGAACAGCAGAGTTGCGCCGGGGCGGCGGGACAAAAGCGCAGCGCCCCGCTCTCCCCGCGGCGCTTTCACTATTATTTATCGCAGGATTCATCAACATGCATTCCGCATGCCCGAAGGTTCCATTACTCTATTAAATCTATGCCTGGAATTCATGATGTGATCGGTAGCACATTTCAAGGTTTAATTGTATGATGAATACGGTTCATCAAGGGTTATTACCATGAGTAAATCGCTGAATATTATCTGGCAGTACCTGCGGGCTTTTGTCCTGATCTATGCTTGTTTATACGCCGGGATTTTTATTGCTTCCCTGCTGCCCATTACCATTCCAGGCAGCATCATCGGCATGCTGATTTTGTTCGTTCTTCTGGCGCTACAGATTATGCCGCCGAAGTGGGTCAACCCCGGCTGTAACATATTGATTCGCTATATGGCGCTGCTGTTCGTGCCTATTGGCGTTGGCGTCATGCAATATTGGGATCTGCTGCGTGCGCAGCTCGGCCCGGTGGCAATCTCCTGCACGATCAGTACATTAGTGGTCTTCCTGGTGGTGAGCTGGAGCTCACATCTGGTTCACGGCGAACGTAAAGTGGTCGGTCAAACGGAGGACGTCAAAGATGATGCATGAAATCTGGTGGTCCTTGCCGCTGACGCTGATCGTCTTTTTCCTCGCCCGCAAGCTGGCCGCGCGGTTTAAATTTCCGCTGCTGAATCCTCTGCTGGTGGCGATGGTGGTGATCATCCCCTTTTTGTTGCTCAGCGGTATCTCCTACGATCGCTATTTTCAGGGCAGTAAAATTCTCAACGATTTACTTCAGCCTGCGGTTGTGGCGCTGGCCTTCCCGTTGTATGAGCAGCTGCATCAGATCCGCGCCCGCTGGAAATCGATCATTACGATCTGCTTTATCGGTAGCGTCGTGGCGATGGTAACCGGCACTACCGTCGCGCTGCTGCTCGGCGCGACACCGCAAATCGCCGCGTCGATTATGCCGAAGTCGGTCACCACGCCGATTGCGATGGCGGTCAGCGGGAGCATTGGCGGTATTCCGGCCATCAGCGCGGTGTGCGTCATTTTCGTGGGGATTCTCGGCGCGGTTTTCGGCCACAGCCTGCTTAACCTGATGCGCATTCGCACCAAAGCCTCGCGCGGCCTGTCGATGGGGACCGCATCGCATGCCCTCGGGACCGCCCGCTGCGCGGAGCTGGATTATCAGGAAGGGGCTTTCAGCTCCCTGGCGCTGGTGCTGTGCGGGATTATCACCTCGCTGGTGGCCCCCTTTTTGTTCCCGCTGATTCTGGCTATCGTCGGATAATCGTGACTTACGTCACATTTATCAGTGCAACATAAACATGTTGCATAAACAATGAGATATTAATCACATATACGGGCTACCCCCGCCCGTACACTAGATTCCCATTACATTGTTATGAGGCAACGCCATGCACCCACGTTTTCACGCTGCTCTTCCCCACCTGGCGGCAGACCTGCAAACGGCCATCGCACCGATGCTGATCGACCCACACTTCCCGGCTTTGCTGGATGCCGGTCAGGTCGCCACGCTGCGGAATGCAACAGGCTTCGATGAAGACGCGCTGGCCTTTGCGCTGCTGCCGCTCGCGGCGGCCTGTGCGCGCGCCGACCTGTCCCATTTTAACGTTGGCGCCATCGCCAGCGGTATTAGCGGTACCTGGTATTTTGGCGGCAACATGGAATTCCTCGGCGCCACGATGCAGCAAACCGTGCACGCCGAGCAAAGCGCCATTAGCCACGCGTGGCTGCGCGGCGAACGCTCGCTCAATGCTATTACCGTCAACTACACCCCCTGCGGCCACTGTCGTCAGTTTATGAATGAGCTGAACAGCAGCCAGGTTCTGCGTATTCATCTGCCGGGTCGCGAAGCGCATTCTCTACAGCACTATCTGCCGGATGCCTTCGGTCCGAAAGATCTCGAGATTAAAACGCTGCTGATGGATGAACAGGATCATGGTTTCCCGCTAACCGGCGACACTCTGGCGCAGGCGGCCATTCAGGCAGCCAACCGCTGCCATATGCCGTACAGCCAGTCGCCTTCCGGCGTGGCGCTGGAGTTGAAAGACGGCACCATTTTCGCCGGTAGCTATGCGGAAAACGCGGCATTTAACCCAACGCTGCCGCCGCTGCAGGGAGCGCTCAACCTGCTGAGCCTCAACGGATATGACTATCCGGATATTCAGCGCGCCATTCTGGCTGAGAAAGCCGATGCGGCGCTGATTCAGTGGGATGCAACCGTAGCAACGCTGAAAGCGTTGGGTTGCCACAATATTGATCGCGTCCTGCTCGGCTAAGTGACCCGTCATGCGGGCCCTGTTGGCCCGCATTGTTGAAAATCCCCGCAATTAAACGATGGTTTCTTGCTCTTGCCCGGCGGGTAAAGTAGCCTGATAGCTCCATTGTCCACATGAGTCAGGTGAATGTTAAAGCGTGTGTTATACAGCCTGTTAGTCCTGTTCGGCCTGCTGCTGTTGACCGTGCTGGGTCTTGACCGTTGGATGAGCTGGAAAACCGCTCCCTATATCTATGATGAACTCCAGGATCTGCCCTACCGCCAGGTTGGGGTGGTGCTCGGTACCGCCAAGTACTATCGCACCGGAGTGATTAATCAGTATTATCGCTATCGTATTCAGGGTGCGCTGAACGCTTACAATAGCGGCAAGGTGAACTACCTGCTGCTGAGCGGCGATAATGCGCTGCAAAGCTACAACGAACCGATGACCATGCGCCGCGATTTAATCAAAGGCGGCGTCGACCCTGCCGATATCGTGCTCGATTACGCCGGGTTCCGCACCCTCGACTCTATCGTGCGCACCCGCAAGGTTTTCGATACCAACGACTTTATTATCATTACCCAACGCTTCCACTGCGAACGGGCGCTGTTTATCGCCCTGCATATGGGGATTCAGGCGCAGTGTTACGCCGTACCTTCGCCGAAGGATATGTGGAACGTGCGTTTACGTGAGTTTGGCGCCCGGTTTGGCGCGCTGGCGGATTTGTACGTGTTCAAACGCGAACCCCGCTTTTTAGGGCCGCTGATACCGATACCAACTTTGCAGGAAGTGCCGGAGGGAGCGCAGTCCTATCCTGCCGTAACGCCAGAACAGCTGCTGGAACTGCAAAAGAGTAAATGACGGGTCGTTGATGGCGGTATGCTTTCCGCCGGCCCACTCCGCCTTGCGCGGTCAGCTATTTATCGTGGTCTGGTTCAGGTAAACGGGTGTTCGGGCGAAGCGTTGCGCTAAGTGCGCTCTACAGCGGCCCGCCAGTAACCAGGCAGAGACCGCGACACCCCCTCCCGCTTTCACCCTGGCCGTGGTAAACAGACGAAAAAAAGCCCGCGCAAATGCACGGGCGGGATAACAACGGACGGTTATTTTTTGCGCGCGTATTTCAACGAATCCAGCGCCACGGCGAAGATAATGATCGCCCCTTTGATGATGTACTGCCAGTAGGGGTTTACGCCGATATAGGTCAGGCCGTAGTTGATAACGGTGAAGATGATCACCCCGGTCACCACACCAAGCACCGTCCCCACACCGCCGCTGAACGACACGCCGCCGACGACGCAGGCCGCGATCGCATCCAGCTCATACATAAAGCCGAGGTTGTTGGTCGCCGAACCGATACGCCCGGCCTCCAGCAGACCGCCAAAAGCATAGAACACACCGGACAGGGCATAAATCATCAGCAGGTTCAGCGCCACGTTAACACCGGAAACTTTGGCCGCTTCCGGGTTACCGCCGATGGCAAAAATGTTTTTACCAAAACGGGTTTTATTCCACAGGATCCACACGAAGAAGACCGCAATCGCCGCGTAGAACGTAATGTACGACAGGCGGAACGACCCCAGCGCGATAAACCCTTGGGCAAAGTGTGAGAAGTGGCTGTCAAAGCCGGAAATAGGCGATGCGCCGACAAAATCGTAGTACAGGGAGTTGATGCCATAGACGATGATCATCGTACCGAGGGTGGTGATAAACGGCGTCACGTTCAGGTAAGCGATAATGATCCCGTTAATCAACCCGATAACCGCACCGATTGCGCAGACCAGCAGGATCACCAGCGGAATCGGCATAGTCGCCATCTCCGGGAACACCTTGTTGGCATTATCGACCGCCTGGAGCATGGTTGCGGCGATAACCGCCGCCAGCCCGACCTGACGACCGGCAGAGAGGTCGGTACCCTGGGTCACAATCAGCCCGGCAACGCCGAGCGCGATAATAATACGCACCGAAGACTGAGTCAGGATGTTACTCAAGTTCAGCAAACTTAAGAACGTGGGGTCCTGGAAAATAATAATCGCCAGCAAAACCAACAGCACAACGTAAATCCCACCGTCTTTCAGGTACGTGAGAAAACTTTTTTTATTTAACGCACTCATGAGAAGCCCCTGCTCTTAAAGATGCAACGACGCAAGACGTAAAATTTCGTTCTGCGTAGTAGTTTTTGTCTCAACAATTCCGGCAACAAGACCGTTGCTCATAACCAGAATACGGTCGGTAATACCCAGCAGCTCCGGCATCTCGGAGGAAATAATGATGATCCCTTTATTTTTCTTCGCCAGCTCAGCAATCAGCTGATAAATTTCGAACTTCGCGCCAACATCAATCCCGCGCGTGGGTTCATCAAGCATCAGAATTTCCGGCTGGGTTAAAAGCCAGCGACCAATAATAACCTTTTGCTGGTTACCACCGGACAACGAACCAATTTGCGTATGCTGTCCGGGGGTTTTCACGCGCATCGAGTCAATCACCCACTGGGTATCGCTTTTCATGCGGGAATTGTCCAGCAGACCCACCTTGTTTTTATATTTCTTAATATTGGAGATCAGCGAGTTAAAGCCGATATCCAGATAAGCATAAATACCGGTGGAACGGCGTTCTTCGGTGACTAACGCAAAACCGTGGTTAATGGCTTCATTCGCGCTATGGTTATTGATCTTCTTGCCGTGCAGCGTAATCGTGCCGCCTGATTTTTCGCGGATGCCGAAAAGGGTTTCGACAATATCGGTACGCTTCGCTCCCACCAGCCCGGCGATACCGAGGATCTCCCCTTTTCGCAGATCGAAGGAGACATCGCGAATCGACGGCTGACGCAGCGAGGTCAGGTTGCGCACTTCCAGAATGGTTTCACCGGGCGTGTTGTGCTTCTCCGGGAAGCGCTGGGTTAACGAGCGCCCGACCATCATGGCGATGATCTTATCCATATCCAGGCCTTCCAGCGGCTGGGTGGCAATCCACTGACCATCACGCAGAATCGTGATTTCATCGCATAGCTGGAAGATCTCTTCCATCTTGTGAGAAATATAGACAATACCGCAGCCGCGTTCTTTCAGCTTACGGATAATCTTAAACAGGTGATTAACTTCTTTCTCCGTCAATGATGACGTAGGCTCATCCATAATGACAATTTTGGCGTCATAAGAAAATGCCTTGGCGATTTCAATCATCTGCATCTGCGATACTGATAACGTGCCGACGCGAGCGCGCGGATCGATATCAATATCCAGTTCATCAAATATTCCCTTGGTATCGCGATACATTTTTTCCTGATCGACAAACACGCCTTTGGTGGGATAACGCCCCAGCCACATGTTGTCCATCACCGAACGTTGCAATACCAGGTTTAACTCCTGGTGAACCATTGAAATACCGTTTTCCAACGCTTCTTTCGCGGAATGGAAATCGATCTCTTTTCCCTGAAAAAGAATACTACCGGAATCTTTTTGATAGATTCCAAAAAGGCATTTTAATAATGTCGACTTACCCGCACCGTTCTCTCCCATTAATGCATGAATAGAATGAGGACGGACTTTCAGATTGACATTATCGAGTGCCTTGACGCCAGGAAACGATTTGTTGATATTGCTCATTTCCAACAAGAATTCGCCTGACCGTTCGCTATTATTGCTGACCATAGTTATACCTGGCTGCGTTCATGCACACCCCAACCGACGCAGACGCGTCGCTATCAGGGTCGGGTTCTGTATCAGGAATAATCGGGCGTGAATATCCGGGTATTTCCGCTTGCCGCAGCATTCGCTGTTCGGCAAGCGGAGCTGTTCCGGGAGCGCTCACGCCCGTAACTCAATAATTATTTACCGATAAACTGGCTCAGATTGTCTTTATCTACGCCAACATAAGGTACGCGGACGATCTTATTCTCAATCTTCCAGTTAGTACCCGCTGCCGCTTCTTTACCATCGGCCAGGTTTTTCGCCAGATCGAAGGTCGCTTTCGCCTGGTTGTTAGCATCGTTCAGCACGGTACCGGCCATCGCGCCAGATTTTACCAGCGCCAGTGCTTCAGGCAGGGCATCGACGCCGAATACCGGAATGCTGCTCTTATTGTGAGCCTTCAGCGCTTCAACCGCGCCCATTGCCATCGCATCGTTGTTGGCGATAACCACTTCGATTTTGTTCGCGTTCGGACCTGACAGCCAGGCATCCATCTTATCTTTCGCCTGAGCGGTATCCCACATCGCGGTGTCCATCTGCAGCTGCTGAGTCTTCAGACCTTTGTCATTCAGCTCTTTAACCACGTAAGTGGTACGCGCTTCAGCATCCGGGTGGCCCGGCTCGCCTTTCAGCAGGACATACTGAATCTGACCATCTTTGTTCAGATCCCAGTTCGGATTGGCTTTCCAGTGCTTGGCAATCAGGTCGCCCTGAATAATCCCGGACTCTTTGGAGTCAGTACCGACGTAGAAGGCTTTGTCATAGCTGTCCAGCGCTTTGCGAGACGGCTCTTTGTTAAAGAACACCACCGGTACGTTCTGGCCGCGCGCTTTTTCGATAACGGTGCCAGCCGCTGCCGGGTCCACCAGGTTAATCGCCAGCGCCTTCACCCCTTTTGCCAGCAGGACGTCAATCTGATCGTTCTGTTTGGACTGGTCATTCTGCGAGTCATTCATCAGCAGCTGAACGTCTGGCGCTGATTTGCCGTCTTTCTCAATCGCCTTGCGCACGACCGACATAAAGTTGTCGTCATATTTATAAATGGTTACGCCGATGCGGGTATCCGCTGCGTGTGCCGAGGCACCAAATAACATGCTAGCCATAACAGCAGACAGGGTTAACACCTTCTTATTCATGGAATCTCCGGTTTTATTATGCAGGGTCGTTGGTGTGAAAATAGCCGGCGGGGACTTGTTACATTAGTGTTACCGCACAACAACATTCACGACTGTAAATTCTGTCTTCCGTGTAGGGTAACGCTCCAGAAATAGGACTTAATTAAGCGTTTAGCGCCTTATTGCTACGGTAAAAGTGATTAATCACCGTGACATAGTGGTTCAGACTGGTAAACGAGGCCATCATAATCAGTTGAATGTTAATATACTGTGAATTTACTCACAGATTGAAAGCGGTTACATAAGGCACATCATCAGTTAGTGATCGGCCCCGCAATTTGTCGCGGCATCACCGAATGACGGCGTACCAGCGTTGGCATAAAGCAATGACGCGCTTCATGATCCAGTTTACCTGCCGCCCCCAGCAGCGCCAGCTCCGTTGCCAGCTTTGCCATTGACATAACAGGATAGCGCACGGTCGTCAGCTGTGGGTCGGTGTAACGAGAAATAGGGATGTCGTCAAAGCCGATCAACGACAAATGCTGCGGTACCGCAATGCCGTTATCTTTGAGCGTCGTCAGCGCCCCGGCCGCCATGCTGTCATTGTAGGCAAAGACCGCGGTGAGGCCTAAATTGCGCCCCAGCAGCTCAACCATAGCCGCTTCTCCACCCTGCATATCCGGCGTGCCCGAGCCGATCCAGCTGTCTGGCGCAATAATATTTTGTTCCTGTAACGCCTTACACCACCCTTCCCGGCGCATATCGTCATCTTCAATGCCGTGGTTTGAGGAGAGGTAGCCTATGCGCTGATGGCCGTGGTTCAGCAGCATCCGCGTGGCCATCAGCGCCCCGCTGACGTTATCCAGCCCCACGCAGCGGTGCGCGTAGCCGGGCACAATGCGGTTAATCAGCACCATCCCCGGAATATGCTCCATAAAGTCGCCAAGCTCTTCATCGCTGAGGGCTTTGGAATGGACGATCAGCGCGGAACAGCGCTGGCGAATCAGCACCTCGATGGCATGACGCTCTTTTTCCGCCTCATGGTAGCTATTGCCGATCAACACATATTTCTGGTGCTGCTGAGCGACCGTATCCACCGCTTTGACCAGCGCGCCGAAAAAGGCATCCGACACATCCATCACCACCACGCCAATGGTGTCGCTGACCTGCGTCGCCAGCGCCTGGGCGTTGGCGTTCGGCCGGTAGCCCAGCTGCGTTACCGCTTTCATTACATTTTCCCGCGTATCCGGGCTCACCAGCGCGCTGTTGTTCAGCACGCGCGAGACGGTCGCCACGGAAACGCCCGCCTGACGGGCGACATCACGAATGGTGATCATGCTTACCGCCCTTAAGAGAATTGCAATACGTCACACCCACCTCCTGTGTTCAGCAAGGTGGCTATTCTGGCAGCGACGTGCTGCACGCTACGTGAGAGATGTCACAAGCCTGGAAACGGTTACATCCGTTTTGTTAATGATTGTGATCGAGATCGTTATCTGGATGTGTTTTTTAGTGATGTCCCCGACGCACGCAGGGTTAACTGACGCCACAGCCATTCCACCGGCCCCTGACGGAAATGACGTAGCCAAAAGAGAGAGAAGGTGATATTTACCGCCCAGACCGGCACCACGAAAGCCAGCAACTGCAGACGGTCAAACTTCATAAACAGGCCAAAACGGTAAAAAATAGTGGTGCAGACCAGCGTTTGCAGCAGATAGTTGGTAAGCGCCATCCGCCCGACGCAGGCGATAGCCCCCACCAGCCGCAGCCTGCACAGCTGCGGCCAGAAGCCCCATGCCAGCGCGGCATAGCCTATGGTCTGCAGCGGGGCGCCCAGTTCGCGAGGAGCCTGTAACAGGAACGCACACCAGCGAGGATTCCACCCCAGATGCCACTGGGCAAAAATAGCCGGCAGATTGACGGCCATGCCGGCGACAATCAGCAGGGCGCCGGTGCGGCGATAGTGGCTAAGGCTAAACTGCCCTTTTAACCAGCCGCTGCGCATCAGCGCCGCTCCCATTAGCATCATCCCCGCCAGCTGCCAGCCGTACTGCGCCCCCAGCGCCAGCAGGTTATCGGAGAGCATATCGGCACGGTTGCTGACCGCCTCCAGCCCGCCGTTCAGCTTCCAGTATTGCTCATACTGTAAATTGGCCGCATCGGGCACCCATGAACGGTTCGGCGCGCCGCCGGAAATCACGCCGAGCAGCACGAGCACCGCAACACCGATGACGTAGAGCACGACGCCGGTGTTAAACAGCGATTTGATGTGATGCGCATCGCGCACCATGCGCCACGCCACCAGCCCCACCAGCGCATAGGCCAGCAGGATATCGCCATCCCAGAACAACAGACCGTGGATAAAACCCAGCAGCGCCAGGAGCGTCAGGCGCGACTGGATCCAGCGCTTGCCGCGAGGCAGCAGCATCTGTAGTCCGGCGCCAAACAGCAAGGCAAACAGCGTCAGAAATTTGACCTGCGCAAACAGATCGAGAATTGCCCAGGTCCAGGCATCGCTGAGGGAAATGCTCCCGGACCACGCCGGGTTGAGGTAGGCGGCCTTCGGCAAGCCGAAGGCGCTGATATTGAGAAGCAGGATCCCAAGGATGGCGACGCCGCGCACAAAGTCCAGCGTGACATTTCGCTCCATCTGCCCTGCTCCGTATTTTAGTTGTGGTGACGTACGGCGCGCAGGAACTCCTGGCGAGTATTCTGGCTGGATTTAAACAGGCCGCCCAGAGAGGTCGTCGTCGTGGCACTGGTGGCATCACGGATGCCGCGCGCTTTGACGCAGTAATGCACCGCATCAATGGATACCGCAACGTTGCTGGTGCCCAGCAGCGTCTGCAGCGCCGTTAAAATCTGCTGAGTCAGTCGCTCCTGCACCTGCGGGCGCTGAGAGAAGAACTGCACGATACGGTTAATTTTCGACAGGCCGATGACCGAATCTTTCGGGATATAGGCTACCGTCGCTTTACCATCAATAGTGACAAAGTGGTGTTCACAGGTGCTGGTCAAGGTAATGTCACGCACGGTGACCATTTCATCGACCTGCATTTTGTTTTCGATAACGGTGATTTTTGGGAACCTGGCATAATCCAGCCCGGAAAAAATCTCATCGACGTACATCTTGGCGATGCGTCGTGGCGTTTCCATCAGGCTGTCATCAGTTAGATCAAGATTCAGCAGTTGCATAATCTCGGTCATGTGTCCGGCAATCAAGCTCTTGCGAGTTTCATTATCAATTTCTTGTACTGGCGGACGCAGCGGCGTCTCCAGCCCACGAGCGACCAGCGCTTCATGAACGAGTATGGCTTCTTTACTCAGTGCTGACATTTAGGTTCTCCTGCAGGTGTGGCGCTCTTTGCTCTTCTGCGGGCAAAGTTTGCATTCATTGTGCGTGAGGTGGCGCACATAATCCAGTAGCCGAAACGATAATTATTGAAATTTGCGTGAGCTATTGATCCCTCGCGACGGGCCCTGCCTGCCGCTAATTAAACTTGCCCTACTCGCCTTTCACTCAGCCACTTAGCGCCACGCGGTATGGCACCGTTTCCGGCGGGCGGGCATGTTGGCTAAAAGTTGCATTAATGATGCAATATGTTCCTCAAAGGAGGAAGTGAAAGTTACTCACGGGTAGATGAAATATCTGTATTATGACCTGACACCCGCATTTACCTTCCTGAGGAGCCCTGCATGGAATTGCTTGAAGAGCATCGCTGTTATGAAGGTCGGCAGCAACGCTGGCGGCACGACTCCAGTACCCTGAACTGTGCAATGACGTTCAGTATTTTTTTACCTCCCCTGCGTGATGAGACGCCGCCGCCGGTGCTCTACTGGCTGTCGGGGCTGACCTGCAATGATGAAAACTTCACCACCAAAGCGGGCGCCCAGCGTATCGCTGCCGAACTTGGTCTTGTGCTGGTGATGCCGGATACCAGCCCTCGCGGCGATGATGTCGCCGACGATAGCGGTTGGGATCTGGGCAAAGGCGCAGGTTTTTACCTGAATGCCAGCCAGGCGCCGTGGTCTGCGCATTTCCAGATGTACGACTACCTGCGTGACGAACTGCCGCAGCTCATCCGTTCGCAGTTTCACGTCAGCGAGCGCTGCGCAATCAGCGGTCACTCGATGGGCGGGCACGGCGCACTGATCATGGCGCTGAAAAACCCGGGTCGCTTTACCAGCGTTTCCGCTTTCGCGCCCATCGTTAACCCTACGCAGGTTCCCTGGGGGCAAAAAGCCTTCACCGCCTATCTGGGGGCCGATGAATCGACCTGGCAGGCGTGGGACAGCTGCGCATTAATGCAGGCCAGCCAGCCCGGCGATGCCATTCCGACGCTGATAGACCAGGGCGATAACGACACATTCCTCGCGCGACAGCTGCAGCCGGCGGTGCTGGCAGAGTGCGCGCGGCAGAAGGCGTGGCCGTTAACCCTGAGAATTCAGCCCGGCTACGATCACAGCTACTATTTCATTGCTTCATTTATCGAAGATCATCTGCGTTTTCATGCCCGCTATCTGCTGGCCTGATTGCCTGCCGGTGTGCCGCAGCCTCGTCGCGGCGCACCGTTTCCCGCTGGCCCGACCGCCGCGCAATGGCATGCGTCATTCAACAATCACCGTTTCTTTATTCTTCGACAGCAGGATCTTTATCAGCTCAATATAAGAAACCGGTTTAAAAAAATAATAACCTTGTAACAGCGTGATATTTTTCCGGTTGAGATAATTCAGCTGCTCTACGGTTTCAACGCCCTCAGCCACAATACGCAATGAGAGCTTGCGCGCCATTTCAAGCACGCAGTCCAGCAGCTTCGTCGATTCATCGAGGCCGTTCACCCGACCGACAAAGCTTTTATCGATCTTTATGTAGTCAATGTTCAAATCATGAAGATAAGACAGCCCTGAATACCCGGTGCCAAAATCATCCAGCGCAATTGTAAAACCGCGGGCGTGCAGGGTGTTCAGATTCGCGATCAGCTGCTCATCGACGTGGAGCGGTTCACGTTCGGTGACTTCAAGCACCAGCGTTAAATTCTTGTTCTGGAAACCGTCGCGGTATTTCAGACAGTCATCCATAAACTGAGGCGAACTGATATGTGAAGCGCTGAAGTTGATACCAATATGAAAACCATCGGGCAGCTTGCTGGTGATTTTGTTCATCTGCACCACCACCTGCGCCATCAGGCTTTGGGTTAAGGGAATAATCAGTCCCGTTCGTTCCGCGAGGGGGATAAATGTCACCGGTGAAATAAGCCCCAGTCGCGGATGTTTCCATCTGGCCAACACCTCGACGCCATAGATAGCCCCGCTGCGGCCATTAACCACCGGCTGGTAAAAAGGAACGATCTCCCCGTTTTCAATGGCTTTACGCAAGTTATCCTCGGGGGTCGTGTATTTGTTCGCATACTTCAGCAGGATCCAGGCCAGGGCGCATGCCACGAACAGAATAAAGATCAACAAACCAGCCCCCTGATTAATCATTCGTTTAACACTAAAAAACGCCGGGAGATTGTATTCAATAGCAAACATAAATTCGGCCGATCGGAAATATGCGGTGGTACTGCGGCTTAAGTCGGTGTTTCTGACATCGCCTGCCGTTCCGATAGTCCGGTCGCCCACCACTAAGGCAAATTGCGTATTCTGTATATTGCTGCTCAGCGCATCGCGAATATGCACATCGCTGATGCTGATGACGGCTTTTCCGGCCGGAAAACGCGTTTGCCAGGCGAGAATCGGCCGACTGTTCACGGTATTTCTCGCGGGAATCAGCATTAACCGGGTGTCCGGCATATCGTTGAAATTCAACAGCAGAACCCGATTTCCCGGCAGGGAAGAACACCAGATTTTATCGTCCTTAATAATCAAAATCGTTCTGAGGTGTGGTTTAAGCGCCGCCTCCGTCCCAAGTTGAAACTGGCCTTCCGGCGTACAGCCTCTGCTCGCCACCTCCAGCGCGGTTGTTGTCGCCTGGCGCGCCTCCTCAAGGATGGCATCAATTCTTTTCGCGGCATGATGTGCGGCATTGGCGCTATTTATTCTGGCGGAGTACCACAGCTGTATATTCAAAATAGACACGCCGATGAGGATAAAAAATACAGCAACGAAAACAGGGAGTATGACATTGCGCATTATTGTTCTCTGTCAATGGAGATGCGATTAATGAATAACGTCGACATGCTCACCATTGATCCCCATGACGTCAGTCATGTTCTCAATCTTAACCCTGCCCTCTGAATGTGTTCTGGACACCAGCGGAAATAACCGGCGGATATTACCACTCACCGTCGAATTTCAGTTCTGAACAAACCGGAGGAAGTCATCCATCCTGATAGAGAATGGGAGCGTCTCTCCCTATAGTGTATACGCCATTTCGCGCCGCGCCTGTTTGTGTGATAACGGCGCCAGCGCATTGAAAAACATCTGCAAAAACAACTCACCGTCGGCATTGTGGAAACACCGACGGCGATGTAAGGTCAGGCCATCATGATGCAAAGCCGGCCAGAAGTTTATCCAGGGGCAGACAGCAGTCGCCATCTGCCCTCTTTCCGCTTCGATCAGAAGCGGTAGTCCACGGCCATAAAGTAGCGACGACCTTCTTCGGTATAGCTATAGTCGTCGCGGCTCAGATCTTTATCCCCCACGTTCAGCACGCCTGAACGCAGCTTCACGCTCTTCGTCACCTGCCAGGCCGCACCGATATCAAACATGGTGTAGCCACCCGGGGTTTTCGAGGTGGCGCTGACAGCGCGCTGCTCGCCGGTATAATTCGCGGTGACGTAGAAGGACCAGTCATCCAGCGGTTTCCAGTCCAGCGTCCCGTTGGCGGTGTGGAACGGCAGCGATTGCAGCGGTTTGTCGCCACCGTTGCTGAGATCGCGGCCATCGTTATAGGTGTAGTTCACCGTCAGCTTCCACTCGTCGCCGAACGGCACTTTGACTTCGGTTTCCACCCCTTTAATACGCGCTTTGTTGACGTTGAAGTAGCGGAAGACCGGTACGCGTTTGCCGTTGACCGTTTTCCAGCCGACAAAGTTCGGGTAGCCCGGCGCTTCGCTGGCGCTGGAGGTTCGCAGAATATCGATCATATCGTCGACGTTATTCTGGAAGGTGGTCACGCTGCCTTCTACGCCATCCAGCAGCCCCTCTTCGCCGCGGTAGTAGAGGCCAAGTTCGAAGCTTTCGCTGGTTTCCGGCTTCAGGTCCGGGTTACCAATGATGCTGCACGAGCCACGGCAGGAGTTGGTGGTCCAGTCCGGGTTCAGCTGCAGCAGCGACGGCGCTTTAAAGGCCGTGGCCCAGCCGCCTTTTACGGTGACCGTATCGGTTGCGTTGTAGACGAGGTAAGCACGTGGACTCCAGTGATCGCCGTAGGTTTGATGGTCGTCCATACGAATACCGGTGGTCAGCGCCAGCGGTTCGAAAATACGCCACTCATCCTCAACAAACAGCGCGTACTGGCTGGCAGAGGTGGATTTTCCGCCGCTGCTCAGGTTGACCGGATCTTTCAGTTTATCGTGGCGCCATTCGCCACCGAAGGTCAGCAGCTGGTTAATCATCCCCAGCGGCAGAACGTACTTGCCGTCAACGGCATTGCTTTCAGAGGTGATCGTCCCGTCCTGGCCTGGGTTTTTGTTATCGACTTTTTCGCCATAAAACTTCAGTTCGCTATTGCCCACGTCCCAACGGCCGTTATGGCTCAGGGAGTAGTTCTGGCGTTCCAGACGGTTGCGGTCGAGGGAGTCGGAATCGCGATCCTGGCGATCGAAGCCATAGCCGGCGGTGATGTCCTGGTTATCGGTCGGCGTCCAGGCAAACTCAACGTTGCCATCGCGGCTGGTAAAACCTTCAATACGCGGCGTTTCGCCGGCGGCATTGCTGGAGGGCTGCTGATCGTCTTTCGCGCGTTTTGCCAGGTTGCCGTAGGCTTTCATCCCCAGCACGCCGTCAATCAGCGGGCCGCTGGTAAAGAACTGACCGTTGTAGGTATCACCGCGATCGCGATGTTCCTGAATCGTGGTATCGGCACTCAGGGTTCCGGTCCACTTCTGGCCGACTTTTTTGGTGATGATGTTCACCACGCCGCCGAGGGCGTCGGAACCATAGAGGGAGGACATCGGCCCGCGGACCACTTCAATGCGCTCGATGGCATCGACCGGGATCCAGTTTAAATCGAAATCGTTATGGCGGAAGACCGCGTTGCGCGAGTTGACGCGTTTGCCGTCGACCAGAATCAGCGTATAGCTGCTGTCGAGGCCGCGAATGCTGACGCCCTTGCGGTTGTCGCCTTCGTTGGTGAGCTGCACACCTGGCACGTCGCGCAGGACATCCTTCAGGTTCTGGACCGGGCGGCGCTGCAGATCTTGCTGAGTAATAACGCTGATACTGGCTGGCGCATCTTTGACGCTCTGTTCAGTCGCCGCGGCGGTGACGACCAGCGTTTCTTCATTCACTTCGGCTGCGGCCGGAAACGCCAGCGATACGACGGATGCGCACAATCCCGCCCGGACAAAAGGGTTTAACCTGAACATTCCATATCTCCATGAGGTCTATAACGAATCAAACAAAAGGTGCAATTAACACGTACTGTCGGCGCACCGCTCATTGGCGGTACGCGCGGTCTTTTTTTACAGTTGACGTGGCTGGTCGCCCCTTGCTGGTTGTTCATGACCGGCAAGACAGGGAGATTGGCTTCATCCTGATTTTGATGAGGATGATAAAGATAATGATTTCGATTATCAATAAAATTATGAAGAACTGTATCAATTTGTAAGGCGTACAGCATAAAAAAAACCCTCTTTAAAAGAGGGTTTTGCGGGAACGGTTACAATAAGCTTCGGCCGTCAGCCTTTAAATCGCTGTGGGAACTTCATTTCGCTATAGCGGACGAAACGGGTACCTTTTGCCAGCTTATAACCAAACCAGATCACCAGGAACAGCGGGATACCGATATAGGTTGCGGCCACGCCACCCCAGTCGATGGTGTCTTTCAGGAACGCTTCATAGTTCTGGCCCAGCGTGATAATCAGGCACAGCACGAAGGCAAAGATCGGCCCCAGCGGGAAGAACCCTGAACGGTACGGCAGATTGTTTAGATCGTTGCCCTGCAGCACGTAGCCGCGACGGAAACGATAGTGGCTGATGGCGATCCCCAGCCAGGCGATGAAACCGGTCATCCCGGAGGTGTTCAGCAACCACAGGTAAACGGTCTGGTTACCAAACATCGAGCTCAGGAAGCACAGCGCGGCAATCACCGTCGTGGCATACAGCGCATTACGCGGCACGCCGCCACGGGACAGCTTCGAGAAGATGCGCGGAGCTTTGCCATCGCAGGCCAGGGTATAGAGCATACGCGTTGACGCATACATTCCCGAGTTACCCGCCGACAGCACCGCCGTCAGGATAACCGCGTTCATGATTGCCGCCGCAGACAGCAGGCCCGCATGCTGGAACACCAGGGTGAACGGGCTGACGGAAATGTCTTTCACGTCGTTACGCAGCAGACTTGGATCGGTATACGGAATGATCAGACTGATAATCAAAATCGCGAAGACATAGAACAGCAGGATACGCCAGAACACCTGGCGCACCGCACGCGGAATATTCTTTTCCGGATTTTCGGATTCGCCCGCGGCAATACCAATAAGCTCGGTGCCCTGGAACGAGAAGCCGACGATCATCGCCACGCCTATCATCGCGGAGAAACCACCGGCAAACGGCGCGTCATCAATGGCCCAGTTGCTCCAGCCCGCAGGCTGCGCGCCTTTAAAGATACCGACGATCATCATCACGCCGACAACAATAAAGATAATCACGGTGGCCACTTTGATCAGCGAGAACCAGTATTCCGCTTCGCCAAAGCCTTTAACCGAGATCCAGTTCAGCAGGAACATAATACCGAGGAACAGGGCGCTCCAGATCCAACCCGGCGTATCCGGGAACCAGTAGCTCATTACCAGCTGAGACGCCACGAGGTCAACGGCGATGGTCACCGCCCAGTTATACCAGTAGTTCCAGCCCAGCGCGAAGCCAAAGCCCTCTTCGACATAGTTCTGACCGTAAGTCGCAAAGGAACCAGATACCGGCATATACGCCGCCAGTTCACCCAGGCTGGTCATCAGGAAATAGACCATCAGACCGATCAGAATATAGGAAAGCAGTGCGCCGCCAGGGCCTGCCTGAGAAATAGTTGCACCAGATGCAACGAAAAGACCTGTACCGATGGAACCGCCAATAGCGATCATGGTCAAGTGGCGCGCCTTCAGTTCACGGCGTAGGCCGGGCGCTTCTGTGGTTTTAGTATCCGAAACCATGTGAAAATGCTATCCATCCAAAAAACGAGGCGCGATTGTAGCAGACGATCCGGGTTCTATCCGGTACAAATGCGAAGTTATAAGAGAGCTTCATGATCGACAATGGATTATTAGTAAAGCACTAATCCCCGGAAATGCCAGTCATAATCTGCTGATCTCTCACGATAATACCCTTGCTAGCCGCCGATGATTTATACCTGACAGTAGCGCAGAAAACGTTGTAATGCCTTGGAAATATGCTTTTGCCGATGGTGAATCCGCCACAGAGTGCGGGTCAGATTAGGCAGCGGGACCGGCAGTTCAACCAGCGATCCCACCTCCAGCTGTTCGGCGATAACCCGCCGGGAGAGGCAGCTGATGCCCAGGCCGTGACGCACGGCGTGTTTGATAGCTTCCGAATTGCCGAGCTCCATGCCCAGATGAAACGCCGGCAGATGCGACAGCAACAGGTAGTCAACGATTTCGCGGGTGCCGGAGCCATGTTCACGCAGGATCCACGGCGCTTCCGCCAGCCGTTGCAGCGTCACCTCCCCTTCCAGCAGCGGCGAATCCGGTGCGGCGAACACCACGAGCTCATCTTCCAGCCATGGCTCGGCGATAATGTCTGCCGCATGACATGGCCCTTCGATAAGCCCGATATCCACCCGCAGATCGGCGACCGCATTAATCACGTCCTGGCTATTGCCCACGCTCAGCTCCAGCGGCAGGTCGGGAAAATCTCGGCGATAGTGGGCGATAATTTCCGGCAGGATATAGTTGCCGATCGTGCTGCTGGCATAAACCCGGATCGCGCCATTGTCACCGCGAAACAGCTGCTCAATCTCCAGCGCGCGCTCCAGTAATGCCAGCGCCCGCGGGTAGAGAAGCCGGCCATGTTCGTTTACCACCAGCCGCTTGCCGACGCGGTCAAACAGCTGCACGCCCAGCTGCCCCTCCAGATCGGTCAGCGCCGCGCTGACCGCCGATTGAGAAAGCGCCAGCATCTGTGACGCCTGGGTCGTTGACCCGCTCTTTAGCACCTCAGCAAATACTTCCAGCTGCCTTAGCGTGATATGCATAACTCATCCTGCCTTCATTTATATACAGCGTGGCTCTCCGACAACCGGTCGATCGTGAGAATGCCACTCCAGACGCGAAAATATTCGCATATACCCTGAATAATTCGAGTTGCAGGACAAGACGGTTAACCGTCCTGAACAGCGTTTACGCTGGCCCCAAAGGGTTCAGGCCATAGGCCGAATCATGCGGCCAGAGAGCAAGTCCCCCAGGCACTTACTGAAACATGTGACTGGGGTAAGTGAGCGCAGCCAACGCACAGCACCTTGATGTATGGCGGGTATACCACTTATTCCGATTGATTATAAATATATAATCAATTTTATATTTAAACCAGTCCGTCGTAATCTTTACACAGACAAAGGAGAAGGTTATGACAGCACTCACTTTACCGACTAAACATCGCACCCTATGGCATTTTATCCCGGGACTTGCGCTGACCGCCGTTCTGACCGGCGCTGCGCTTTGGGCTGGTAGCTTTTCCGCTATCGCCGGCGCCGGCTTCAGCGCACTGACGCTGGCCATCTTATTCGGTATGGTCATCGGTAACACGATTTACCCTAAGCTCTGGCAATCCTGTGATGGCGGCGTGATCTTTGCCAAACAACATCTGTTACGACTCGGCATTATTTTATACGGTTTTCGCCTGACGTTCGCCCAAATCGCCGATGTCGGCGTCAGCGGTATCACTATCGACGTACTGACGCTGACCAGCACCTTTTTTATCGCCTGTTACCTCGGGCAGAAGGTCTTCGGCCTCGACAAACATACCAGCTGGCTGATTGGCGCCGGTAGCAGCATCTGCGGCGCCGCCGCAATTCTGGCTACCGAGCCGGTCGTCAAGGCGGAAGCCAGTAAAGTGACCGTCGCGGTGGCTACGGTAGTCATTTTCGGTACCCTGGCTATCTTCCTCTATCCGGCGATGTATCCGATGCTGGCGCACTGGTTCACACCGGAAGCCTATGGCATCTATATGGGCTCTACGATGCATGAGGTGGCGCAGGTCGTAGCCGCAGGACATGCAATCAGCCCGGATGCGGAAAATGCCGCGGTGATTGCGAAAATGCTGCGCGTGATGATGCTGGCTCCGTTCCTGCTGTTTATGGCCGCTCGCGTCAAACAGCTGGCGCCAGAGGGCCAGGGAGAAAAAAGCAAAATCACCATTCCGTGGTTTGCCATCCTGTTCATTCTGGTGGCGGTGTTTAACTCTTTCCACCTGTTGCCAAAACCGGTCGTCGACATGCTGGTGACGCTCGATACCGTCCTGCTGGCGATGGCGATGGCGGCACTGGGGCTGACCACTCACGTCAGCGCGCTGAAAAAAGCCGGTGCTAAACCGCTGCTGATGGCCTTGATACTGTTCGTCTGGCTGATCGTCGGCGGGGGTGCCATCAACCTGGTGATTCACAGCCTGATGGCATAACCCGGTCGCGTGAACGCACGCATTCGTTGATGTAACTCTGCAGTTAAGCCGCTATCATTACTCTCCACCCAGCGGCTTAACTGGAGCTTTTTTATGAAATACATTGGAGCGCACGTCAGCGCCTCCGGCGGACTGGCCAATGCCGCCATTCGCGCCGCCGAAATCGACGCCACCGCCTTCGCGCTGTTTACCAAAAACCAGCGGCAATGGCGAGCTGCCCCGCTCAGCGACGAAACAATTGCTGAATTCAAAGCCGCCTGCGAAAAATACCGCTTTGGTCCCGGACAAATCCTGCCGCACGACAGCTACCTGATTAACCTCGGCCACCCGGTTGAGGAGGCGCTGGAAAAATCTCGCGATGCCTTTATCGATGAACTGAGCCGCTGCCAGCAGCTCGGACTGACGCTGCTCAATTTCCATCCCGGCAGCCACCTGCAGCAGATACCGGAGGACGAGTGCCTGGCGCGTATTGCCGAGTCCATTAATATTGCATTGGCTAAAACCGAAGGCGTGACCGCCGTCATTGAAAATACCGCCGGCCAGGGCAGCAACCTCGGTTTCCAGTTTGAACACCTGGCCGCCATTATTGACGGCGTGGAGGACAAATCCCGCGTCGGCGTCTGCATTGATACCTGCCACGCCTTTGCCGCCGGTTATGACCTGCGTAGCGCAGAAGCGTGTGAGAAAACCTTCGCCGACTTCGAACGTATTGTCGGTTTCCGCTATCTGCGCGGCATGCACCTCAACGATGCCAAAAGCGCCTTCGGCAGCCGCGTTGACCGCCACCACAGCCTGGGCGAAGGCAATATCGGCCACGACGCTTTCCGCTGGATCATGCAGGACAGCCGCTTCGATGGTATCCCGTTGATTCTGGAAACCATTAACCCGGATATCTGGGCAGAAGAGATTGCCTGGCTGCGAGCGCAACAAACGGAAGAGGCCTCGGCCTGACGCCAGCCGCGTGCGGGCCGTGTGAAACGTATCGCTACGTAGAGAAGTAGAACAGAAAAAGGGCCGAATATTCGGCCCTTTTGTTTTATTACGACGCTCTATCGCGGAGGATAACTCAGGCCGCTTTTTCCGCGGTCTGTCCTTCCGGACGTTTCAGCACCGCATAGGAGAGACCGGCCACCAGGGTACCGGCAACAATCGCCAGCAGATAACCAACCACTGGGGTAATCGCGCCAGGAATCAGCAGGACGAACAGACCGCCGTGCGGCGCCATCAGTTTCGCTCCGATAGCCATAGAGATAGCACCAGTCACCGCGCCGCCTACGATACAGCATGGCAGGACACGCATCGGGTCACGGGCAGCAAACGGAATGGCCCCTTCAGAGATAAAGCACAGACCCAGAACCAGCGCCGCTTTCCCCCCTTCCCGTTGCCCTTTATCAAACTTATTGCGGGCAACCAGCGTGGCGATACCCATTGCCAGCGGTGGCACCATACCGGCCGCCATAATCGCCGCCATCGGTGCGTAGGTTTGGGTACTCAGCAGACCGACGCCGAAGGCATAGGCTGCTTTGTTCACCGGGCCCCCCATGTCGGTACACATCATCGCGCCGAGAATTGCGCCCAACAGTACGGCGTTCGCCGTTCCCATCGTTTGCAGCCAGTGGGTCAGCCCTGCCAGAATACCGGCAACAGGTTTGCCAATCAGGTAGATCATCGCCAGGCCGACGATCAGGCTGGAGACCAGCGGAATGATCAGAATCGGTTTCAGCGCTTCCATGCTCGGCGGCAGCTTCAATTTAGTGCTGATCAGTTTAGCAACGTAACCGGCAAGGAAACCGGCGATAATCCCGCCGATAAAGCCGGAGCCGCCGCTGACGGCCAGCATCCCGCCGATAAGACCCGGCGTCAGGCCCGGACGGTCGGCAATGGAGAAGGCGATAAAGCCCGCCAGCACCGGAACCATCAACGCAAAGGCTGAACCTCCGCCAATCTGCATCAGCGCGGCGGCAAGGGTATCCTTCACTTCAAAGGCTTTAATACCAAAGGCAAAGGAGAGCGCAATACACAGACCGCCGGCAACGACCATCGGCAGCATATAAGAGACGCCGGTCAGCAGGTGACGATAGGCACCGCCGCCCTCTTTCTTCGCCGCATCAGCCTGCTTGCCGCTCTGACCGGATGGCTGGTACGGTTTCGCTTCAACAACGGCTTTATCCAGTTCCTGGGCCGTTTTCTTCAGCGCCAGACCGGTAGTGGTGCGATACATCGGTTTGCCGGCAAATTTTGCCAGGTCGACTTCAATATCGGCAGCCACAATCACCAGATCCGCCTGCGCCACCTCTTCCGGCGTGATGGCGTTACCTGCGCCGACCGAGCCGCGAGTTTCCACCTTCACCCACCAGCCGCGTTTTTTGGCTTCGGTTTCAATGGCTTCTGCCGCCATAAAGGTATGCGCAACGCCGGTAGGGCAAGCGGTGATCGCCACGATGCGTTTTGCACCACCGGTCGCGGCCGGCAGTGACGCAGCTGCCGGAGCAGCGTACGGCGTCGCATGGCTTTTCGCTTCGCTCAGGAACAGCTCCGGATGCGCAACGGCGCGATTAATATCGCCGAGGAACACCTGTTTACCGCTCAGCGCGCTATCCGCCGGCAGGGCAGTGCCGAGAACGATCGCAAGTTCAGCGTCGTTCGGGTTATCGGTCAGTTCAAGATGCGCTTTATGCGCTGCGGTACCCAGCAGGGTTTTCGCCATATAGGCGCGCGCCTGTCCAAGTCCGGCATCAATAATCAGCAGCGTTTTCATTATGCCTCTCCTGCTGTCAATTAAAGGGTTTTAAGTCGACACGCGCCATCATGGCGGCCAACTGGGTACGATCGGTAATACCGACATTGCTCTGGCTAACCGCCAGCGCCGCAACGGCAGTGGCCAGACGCAGCGTATGCTCGCTGGATTCACGCATCAGCAGGCCGTAGATCAGACCGCCAACCATGGAATCCCCGGCACCAACGGTGCTGACCACTTCGACGGAAGGCGGTTTCGCAATCCATTCGCCCGAGGCGTTAACCCACAGCGCACCCTCTTCGCCGAGGGAGATAACCACGTGGGCAATGCCCTGCTCGCGCAGCGCATGCGCCGCATCAATCACGTCTTTCATTTCCGGCAGCTTACGGCCCGCCCAAATTTCCAGCTCGCGACGGTTTGGCTTCACCAGCCACGGCGCGGCTTTCAGACCGGCAACCAGCGCTTCGCGGCTGCTGTCAAAGATAATGCACGGACACTGGCTGCGCAGGCGAACCATCCAGTCAGTGAAGGCTTCCGGGCTAACGCCTGACGGCAGACTGCCGCTGACGCACACCATGTCGAACTGACCCAGCCAGCTCAGGGAGTCATTCACAAAGCGTTCCCAGTCGGCCGGGGTCACTTCAAAACCGGAGAAGTTGAAATCGGTCACTTCACCATCTTTTTCCGTCAGCTTGACGTTGATGCGCGTCCGCCCCTGAACCACCTGGAAACGGTTGGCAATCCCCAGCTCGCTGAACAGCTGCTGAAAACCATCCTGGTTATCTTTACCAAGAAATCCGCCAACGGTGACGTCAATGCCGAGATCTTTCAGCACTTTCGCCACGTTGATACCTTTCCCGGCGGCATGCAGACCGGTGGTCCGCACAAGGTTGACCTCCCCGCGTTCAATTTCCGGTGTGAAACCCACCAGGTCATACGCCGGGTTTAATGTAATCGTTGCTACACGTCTGCTCATTTATGCGCCCTCCCCAAGGCCTGCGGCGATCGCTTCGCCAATCGCATCCAGCGCCTGTTGCGCATCTTCACCCTGCGCAGTGAAGCGCAGACGGTGGCCTTTCTTCACGCCCAGCGCCACGACTTTCATCAGGCTGCGGCCATTTGCCGGCTTGCCGGATCCGTCCAGATTGGTGACGGTAATGTCGCTGGAAAATTGTTTAATGGTGTTCACCAGCATCGTGCCCGGACGGGCGTGCAGCCCGTGCTCATTGCGCACCACATACTCGGCGCTCAGCACGTCGTCGGCGATAGCCTCGTCGCTGGTCAGCAGCGCCAGCAACGTCGCGCCATCAGACTTCAGCAGACGGTCAGCTTTTTTATCAATAAGCAGATTGCTCAGGCGATTCAGTACCGCGGTAGGCTGTTCATCTGCCATCGCGACGGTTATCAGCAGCGAGACCGGCTGCTCATCGGCGGTAAATGTGCTGGCGGCACGGCTGACCGCAATCGCGCTGCGCAGGTTTCCTTCCGCGCTGTCGTTCAGCCAGATGCCCTGCCCGAGATTAAGCGGTTTATCATTGATGGTGCGGCTGACGAAAGAGGCGTCAACGGCGCCAGCCTCTTTCAGACGCGCGGCGTTCAGCGCCTGTAAGGTCATCAGGTCGCTGGCAGCGATATCCAGGCTCAGCGTGTCATTATCCAGTTTCAGCGCTTCGCTCTGCTTTTCACCCATCAACAGGGCCCGCAGCTCTTCCGCCGTGGTCGCTGATTTAAGTTGTTCAGCGACTGAATCATCGCTCAGGACGTGGGTCAGCTGACGCAGAAGCCCCAGATGTTCATCCGAGCTGGCGGCGATACCGATTGCCACGTACGCGGTCTGCCCCTCTCCCCAGGTTACGCCCTGCGGAAACTGATAGACCTGAACGCCGGTTTTCAGCACCTGGTCACGCGTGTCGGTAGTCCCGTGCGGGATGGCAATGCCATTGCCAAGGAATGTGGAGGTTTGCTGCTCGCGAGCCAGCATCCCGTTAACGTAGCCTTCCGCCACGTTGCCCGCGCTGACCAGCGCTGCGGCAACCTGACGAATCGCCTCTTCTTTATTACCGGCCTGCTGGCCGGGATGAATATCCTGCACAGATAACTGGAACATGGTTCTCCTCTCCTGCTGTATTGAATCGTTTCAGCTATTTTGCGAAAAAAGGCGTCATCTTCCTGATGGAGAAACTCCCGATGACGCTGAAACGTTTCAATGAGTCTGTACCTTTCTTATCCACTGCGCAAGATCTGTTATCAACCTGATAACGGAAATTAGAGGTGCAGCACACTTTTGCTGAAGCCCGACGTTCGCATTCAGCCAGGCTTCAGCTTTTTGCTGAAATGACTAATTTGAAACTGCTTTTTAATTTTACATACCATACTACTGTTCATTTTCTGAGTGACGGCGTAAACTCCGCTGCTCAGACAATTACAGATAACCCCCCATGCAAAACAGTAGCGCCGCCCTCCCCCGACGCGGGTTCGATTTAACCTCTTCTGCTTTCCTGATCGTTGCCTTCCTGACGGGCATTGCCGGCGCGTTGCAAACGCCGACCCTGAGCCTGTTTTTAACCAACGAAGTGCATGTGCGCCCGGCGATGGTCGGCTTCTTTTTTACCGGTAGCGCGGTGATCGGTATTCTGGTCAGCCAGTTTCTCGCCGGACGCTCGGACCGCCAGGGCGATCGCAAGCAGCTGATTGTCTTTTGCTGCCTGCTTGGGGTCCTGGCCTGCCTGCTGTTCGCCTGGAACCGCAACTACTTTATTCTGCTCTTCGTCGGGGTCTTCCTCAGCAGCTTCGGCTCCACCGCCAACCCGCAGATGTTCGCCCTGGCGCGCGAGCATGCCGATAAAACCGGCCGCGAAGCGGTGATGTTCAGCTCCATTTTGCGTGCCCAGGTCTCGCTGGCGTGGGTGATCGGCCCGCCGCTGGCCTACGCGCTGGCAATGGGGTTCGGCTTTACCGTGATGTATCTCTGCGCCGCGATCGCCTTTGTGGTCTGCGGAGCGATGGTATGGTTCTTTCTGCCCAGCATGCGCAAAGAGAAACTGGCGGCAGTCGGTCATCTGGAAGCGCCGCGTACCCATCGTCGCGATGCGCTGCTGCTGTTCAGCGTTTGCACATTAATGTGGGGTATTAACAGCCTGTACATTATTAATATGCCGCTCTATATCATTAATGAGCTGCATTTATCCGAGAAGCTGGCCGGGCTGATGATGGGGACCGCCGCCGGGTTGGAAATCCCGACGATGCTGATTGCCGGCTATTATGCCCGGCGCTTTGGTAAGCGCTTTTTGATGCGCCTCGCCGCGGCCGCCGGAATACTGTTTTACGTAGGGATGCTGCTGGTGTATACGCCCGCTTTACTGCTGGCTCTGCAGGCGCTGAACGCGATATTCATCGGTATTCTGGCCGGTATTGGCATGCTCTACTTCCAGGATCTGATGCCCGGCCAGGCCGGCGCTGCCACCACGCTGTATACCAATACCACCCGCGTCGGCTGGATTATCGCCGGTTCGCTGGCGGGCGTGGTGGCAGAAATCTGGAGCTATCACGCTGTTTTCTGGATTGCCCTCGGCATGGGCGCGGTGTCATTGCTTTGCCTGTGGCGCATTAAAGACGTTTAAGGTGCGGTGCTCGCTTCCAGCTGGATAAGATAGGTCATGGCCGCTTCGCGATTTGTCGAACACATCTCAAAGACAGGCTGCAGGCTGGCGCAGACTTTCGGTCTGAGCGGCGACGTGAAGATGTTGCACAGATTCTGTTCCGAAAGCTGGACGCAGCGCGTGTTAGCAGGCTTGCCGTCAGGCATTCCGGGGATCGGGGATGAAATAGAGGGGGCGATACAGCAGGCACCGCAATCGATACGACATTCCATAAATGACTCTCTTGATGTTGCGGTTCACGGCCCAGCCTAAACGTTTTGTCCAGAGATAGCAAAACTCGCGAATTCCACTTGCCTGAAAGCCCCGGCACGAGTAGTTTTACGCGATATTTTTTGAACCGTTAAGTGACAGGATTACTGCAATGCCAAGAGCGAATGAAATTAAAAAAGGTATGGTGCTGAATTACAATGGCAAGCTGCTGATTGTAAAAAATATTGATATTCAGTCACCGAGCGCCCGTGGCGCAGCAACGCTGTACAAAATGCGTTTCTCTGATGTACGTACCGGTCTGAAAGTGGAAGAGCGCTTTAAAGGCGACGATATCGTTGACACCGTGACCCTGACCCGCCGTTTCGTTGACTTCTCCTATGTTGACGGCAACGAGTACGTGTTTATGGATAAAGAAGATTACACGCCGTACACCTTCACCAAAGAGCAGATTGAAGAAGAGCTGCTGTTCATTCCGGAAGGCGGCATGCCTGATATGCAGGTTCTGACCTGGGATGGCCAGCTGCTGGCGCTGGAGCTGCCGCAGACCGTGGATCTGGAAATCGTGGAAACCGCACCGGGCATTAAAGGCGCCTCGGCAAGCTCTCGCACCAAACCGGCGACCCTGAGCACCGGCCTGGTGATTCAGGTTCCGGAATACCTGACCACCGGCGAGAAAATTCGTATTCATATCGAAGAAAGCCGCTATATGGGTCGCGCGGACTAATATCGCGTCGTGGCGGATAAGGGCGGAAACGCCCTGTCCAGACCGCCCGCCGCATGAGCCGGGCAGTAAGACAAAAAAGAACGGCCAGAGGCTAATGCGGGTCACTTAAAGGTGACCCGCATTTTTTTGCTTTATCTCAGGTCAGGGCGATGCCGGTAAACGGTGGTTGGTACGAAAGGGGTCTGTCGCGTGGGTGCCGTGGAGTATTCCGTTCACTTTTGTGGCATGTTCCGTTCACGATGCATCCGACACTGTTCTCACACCCGCTGCAGGTGAACGGAATATCCCACAGAACACATGCTCGGAGTGCGAAGCCCCCTTTCACGCAAACCACCATAAAAACGACATCCCCGGCTTAACAACAATCTCCAGGACAGGCTCGCCTGCAGAAATGTTGAAAACCTGACAGCGCCACATAAAAAACCGGCAATTTCTTTGAGATGACGGATTCTTACACCTCCGCCGGATCGGTCAGCCGACCCGTAAACGATCGGCATCAATCCAGAGGCTGTCCTTTCTACTTCTTACCTTCCCGCCGCCAGAATTACAGCAGTTCCGGATACTTCGTCATCTTCAGCGCCAGCTCAACGCCGCGTACTTCCGCCATCCCCTTCAGACGACCAATCGCCGAATAGCCCGGGTTGGTTTTCTTACGCAGATCGTCCAGCATCTGGTGGCCATGGTCCGGACGGAACGGAATCGGACGCAGATCGCCCGCGTGCTTGCGACGCAGCTCTTCGCTCAGAATCGCATCCACCACCGCCACCATATTGACGTCACCGGTCAGATGCGCCGCTTCGTGGAACGTTTTGGGGTTCTCTTCACGGCAGGTCGAACGCAGATGAGTGAAGTGGATCCTGTCGCCGAAGGTTTCGACCATTTTCACCAGATCGTTATCGGCACGCACGCCGTAAGAACCGGTGCACATCGTAAAGCCGTTGTTGATGCTGTCCACGGTCTCTTTCAGCCACTGCATGTCTTCGATAGTCGAAACGATACGCGGCAGACCGAGGATCGGACGCGGCGGATCGTCCGGGTGTACGGCCAACCGTACGCCAACCTCTTCGCATACCGGTACGATAGCACGCAGGAAGACGGCCATGTTCTCACGCAGCTGCGCTTTATTGATATGGTCATATTCCGCCAGCCGCGCGCGGAACTGTTCGAGGGTATAGCCCTCTTCTGCGCCCGGTAAACCGGCAATAATATTGCGGGTCAGCTTTTCAATATCTGCTTCGCTCATCGCCGCAAAACGAGCCTGCGCCTGGCGCTGCTCCTCTTCACTGTAATCCGCCTCGGCGCCAGGGCGCTTAAGGATATGTAACTCAAAAGCGGCAAACGCGATTTGGTCAAAGCGCAATGCTTTCGAACCGTCCGGCAGCTGGTACTCAAGGTCAGTGCGCGTCCAGTCGAGAATTGGCATGAAGTTATAGCAGACGGTATCAATCCCGCAGGCTGCCAGGTTACGAATGCTCTGCTGGTAGTTGGCGATCCAGGTCGCACACTGCCCGCTTTGGGTTTTGATCTCTTCGTGTACCGGGATACTTTCCACGACCGACCACGTCAACCCTTTTTCCGCCAGCAGCGCCTGACGCTGTTTAATTTCGTCAACCGGCCAGACTTGACCATTAGGAATATGGTGCAGTGCGGTGACCACACCCGTCGCGCCAGCCTGCCGTACATCATCAAGCGACACCGGATCGTTCGGTCCATACCAACGCCAGGTTTGTTCCATCGCTATGCCCTCTCAAAGTTGTTATACCAATAACACCAACATCAATGATGACTACCATACAGGCTTCTCGCCGGGGATCAATTTATCCCGCTAAATTGATTGATCCAGCTCACACTAAGCGTATAAACACGGCTCACCAATTTAATTTGTTGTCATATAACTTTACACTGACATTGTTAATCATTGGTTAATCAGGTGTGTAAAGAATGACAACTATTGCTACCGCTACGCTGCCAGAAAGCGTGCAGCTTCCTCAGTACGATCGCAGCCAGCTGCGCTCGCGCATTGTGCACTTTGGCTTCGGGGCGTTTCATCGCGCTCATCAGGCCCTGCTTACCGATCGGGTGCTGAACGCCAGCGGCGGAGACTGGGGGATCTGCGAAATTAGCCTGTTCAGCGGCGACCGGCTGATGAGCCAGCTCCGTCAGCAGGACCACCTGTTCACCGTGCTGGAAAAAGGCGCGCACGGCAACCAGCCGATTGTCGTGGGCGCCGTTCACGAATGTCTGAATGCAAAGCTGGACTCTCTGCCCGCTATCATTGAAAAATTCTGCGAACCGCAGGTGGCCATTGTCTCGCTCACCATTACAGAGAAAGGCTACTGTATCGATCCCGCCAGCGGCACGCTGGACCTGACGCAGCCGCGCATTATTCACGATCTGGACAATCCCACGCTGCCGCAGTCGGTGCCGGGGATTCTGGTCGAAGCCTTGTCCCGCCGCCGCGAACGAGGCCTGCCGCCGTTTACGGTACTCTCCTGCGATAATATTCCTGATAACGGCCACGTGGTTAAAAATGCGGTTCTGGGCATGGCGGAGAAGCGCGCCCCCGAACTGGCGCAGTGGATCGCTGAACACGTCAGTTTTCCCGGCACCATGGTTGACCGTATTGTGCCCGCCGCCACCGATGAGTCGCTGGCTGAAATCAGCGCCGCACTCGGCGTAGAAGACCCATGCGCCATCAGCTGTGAGCCATTTATTCAGTGGGTGATTGAGGATAACTTCGTGGCGGGCCGCCCGGCGTGGGAAATTGCCGGCGCCCAGATGACCGATAACGTGCTGCCGTGGGAACAGATGAAACTGCGGATGCTCAACGGCAGCCACTCCTTCCTTGCCTGGCTCGGCTACCTTGCCGGCCATGCGCATATCAGTGACTGCATGCAGGATGCGGTGCTGCGCAGCGCCGCTCGCCGACTGATGCTTGACGAACAGGCCCCGACGCTGGCTATCGAAGGCGTCAATCTGACGCACTATGCCGACAGTCTGATCGCGCGCTTCAGCAATCCAGCGCTTAAACATCGCACCTGGCAGATAGCGATGGACGGCAGTCAGAAGCTTCCACAGCGTATGCTTGACGGTATTCGCGTTCACCTGCAGCGCGGTAGCCGCTGGCCGTTGCTGGCGCTCGGCGTGGCGGGCTGGATGCGCTACGTCAGCGGTATAGATGATGCCGGTCAGGCTATCGATATTCGCGACCCGCTGAGCGAGAAGATTCAGGCTCTGGTTGCCGGCAGCCGCAACGAGGAACGCGTCAGCGCCCTGCTATCCCTGGAAGAAATCTTCGGTCGCGACCTGCCGGGCAATACGCAGTTTGTAGACAACATCACCGCCGCCTGGCATCAGCTTTGTACCGTCGGTGCCCGCCAGGCTATCGCCAACGTGCCCGGGATTTAACAATTGCTGCTCTTTTGCGGACAGAATTCTTTTCTGTCCGCCGTAGCCCTTCTCTTTTCCCCTTTTTTTCGTCAGGATAGTCTCAACTGTTACAACATTACATTTGTATCCTGGAGAAAATGTGACCAAAACCAACTTGATCACGGGGTTTCTCGGCAGCGGTAAAACGACCTCGATTCTTCATCTGCTGGCCCACAAGCCTGCAGATGAAAAATGGGCCGTGCTGGTTAATGAGTTTGGCGAAGTGGGTATCGATGGCGCTTTGCTGGCCGATAGCGGCGCCCTGCTCAAAGAAATTCCCGGCGGCTGTATGTGCTGCGTCAACGGCCTGCCGATGCAGGTGGGGTTGAATACCCTGCTGCGCCAGGGGAAACCGGATCGTCTGCTGATTGAGCCTACCGGGCTCGGCCATCCCAAACAAATTCTCGATATTCTGACCGCCGCCGTCTACGAGCCGTGGATCGATCTTCGCGCCACCCTGTGCGTGCTGGATCCCCGCCAGCTGCTGGACAGTAAAGTCATGGCGAACGACAACTTCCGCGATCAGCTGGCGGCGGCCGATGTCATTATCAGCAATAAAACGGACCGGATGACGGCGGAAAGCGAACAGGCCTTTGACGCCTGGTGGCAGGAACACGCGGGCGAGCGACTGCATATTGGCGCCACCCACGGCAATATCGACCCGAAGCTGCTGGATTTACCGCGCCGGAATCTGACACCGCTGCCGGAAAGTGCCGAACATGCGCACAGTCACGGGCAGAAAAAAGGTCTGGCCGCGCTCAGCCTGCCGGCCCACCAACGCTGGCGACGGAGCCTCAACAGCGGTCAGGGCTACCAGGCCTGCGGCTGGATCTTTGATGCCGATACGACCTTTGATACGATTGGCCTGCTTGAGTGGGCTCGTCTGGCGCCGGTTGCCCGCGTCAAAGGCGTGATGCGTATTGCCGAAGGCCTGGTACGTATTAACCGTCAGGGACTTGATCTGCATATTGAAACCCAAAACGTTGCGCCCCCGGACAGCCGTATTGAGCTGATTACCGAATCCGAGGCGGACTGGAATGCGTTACAAGCCTCTTTGTTGAAACTTCGTTTAGGTTAAGGCGGGTATGTTTCCCGCCGTCTTACACAACTCGCAACTGTTATGATTAAAAACCGAATTCCCCTGATCCTGCTGCTTAACGCTGCGGGCTTTGCTCTCTTTTTTTCGTGGTATTTGCCCGCGAATCATGGTTTCTGGTTGCCGCTGGATTCCGCCATTTTCCACTTCTTTAACCAGGGTGTAGGAAAGAGTCAGGCCTATGCCTGGCTGCTGGCTATCATCAATAACCGGGCTTTCGACGCCTGCTCTTTGCTGGCGATGGGCGCCCTGATGCTGAGCTTCTGGTTGAAGGAGCAAAGCGCCGGTCGCCGTCGGATCGTCATTATCGGCCTGGTCATGCTGCTGTTCGCGGTAGTCATTAATCAGCTGGCGCAGCATCTGATGCCGGTTAAACGCGCCAGCCCGTCGCTCGCGTTCAGCGATATTGTAAAAGTGAGTGATGTTGTCGCCTTCCCGACCAAAGATGCGTCGAAAGACAGTTTTCCCGGCGATCACGGCATGATGCTGCTGATCTTCGCCACCTTCATGTGGCGCTATTTTGGCCGTCGGGCGTTTGCTATTGCCCTGACTATTTTTGTTGTTTTCGCTTTTCCGCGGGTCATGATCGGCGCCCACTGGTTTACCGATATTGCCGTTGGCTCATTGACCGCCGTCCTCATTGGCATTCCCTGGGTTCTGATGACACCGTTAAGCGACATATTGATCGCCTGGTTTAACCGTTCGCTTCCCGGCGGAGTGGGTAAAAATTAATCTCTTCCTTACATATTATTAACTATATCCATAAGGGATCGTTCTCGGTCCCTTTTTTATTTGCCCGTGTTTTTATCGCCAACGTCATCTTCCTGTCACATTAATCGTCTTACAAATGAAGCAATTGCATATTTTTTACCCACAATTGCCGCTATTTTGCGCTTTCCCGACGATTCACTTTTAGATGCACAAATTCTTATAAGAAATCTCGCAAAACCGCTCGCCATCCCACGTTTGATAGGGTAATCTCAATCTCGTTTTGCCTTTCCAGTAACCTCAATCCGGCTCAAAAATAAATTTGTGCGGTATCCCACAAATTTAGGTTTAAGGAATTGTCTCATTGCTGGCAGGTATTTAGGCTCTAACACGTTTGGCATTTTTTATAACGACATTGTCGTTAAGGACAACAAGGGAAAACAAACCACATGGTCAAATCTCAGCCGATTTTGAGATATATCTTGCGGGTAGTGCCCGCGATAGCAGTGGCAGTTTTGCTCTCTGCCTGTAGTTCGACAAGTAGTACCGCAAAGAATATGCATTCTGAGACGCATGCTGTGGGTAGTGGCGATTTATCATCACTGCAAGCCTCTCAGGATGAATTTGAAAAGATGGTCAGCAATCTGGACGTTAAGTCCCGTTTGATGGACCAGTATGCCAGCTGGAAAGGCGTGCGTTACCGCCTCGGCGGCAGCACCCGGAAAGGCATTGATTGCTCTGCTTTCGTGCAGCGTACTTTCCGTGAACAATTTGGTCTGGAACTGCCGCGCTCCACTTCAGAGCAGCAGGATTCCGGCAAGTCCATTTCACGCTCTCAACTGCGTACTGGCGATTTAGTTCTGTTCCGGGCGGGTTCCACCGGTCGCCACGTCGGTATCTATATCGGCAACGATCAGTTCGTCCATGCTTCCACCAGCAGCGGTGTGACCATCTCCAGCATGAACGAACCGTACTGGAAGAAGCGCTATAACGAAGCGCGACGAGTTCTGAGCCGCTCGTAATCCTTTCTGTCGTCAGTTATCCCTTGGCTGACGTTCAGAACAAAAAAACACTGCTGAGGCGGTGTTTTTTTTTGCCTGTTTACATATGAATGCCGCAATATAAGCTATCCCTTTTAGTGGCGATAGAGAAAACGTTTTCTATCAACCCATTGGCGCAACTCATTAACACGGACCGACTATACAGCCTATGCTTACCCGTTACCTGTCACCCCGGCGTAATATCTGGCTGACCAGCATACTCATCGGAGTGATCGTCGCCCTGCTGGCCGGTAGCATTCAGGTTATGGTGATTTACCATAGCCGGTCTGAACGTTTTGACAGTATCATCGACAACGTCAACGTCTACCTGACCGATTACTTTAGCCAGCTCGAGAAGACCATGGCCGACCTGCAGCCGCTGGTCGATCAAAAATGTGAAAATATTGCGTCAGGCCTGACCGCACGAGCAGCCTTTAGCCCAAACGTGCGCGCGTTTTTGCTGGTGAAAGATGGCGTCGCCTTTTGCTCCTCCGCCACCGGCCCCATGAACACCCCTCTGGTACAGCTCATTCCACATCTCGATACCCATAAAGCGGTCGATATGCTGCTCCTGCCGGGGACGCCGATGATGCCTGGTAATGCCGCCCTGGCGATGTGGGTACGCAACCCGCACGGCGGTAACGATGGCGTTTTCGTCTCAATCAATACCAACCTGACACCCTATATTCTTTACTCCGCCCGACAGAACGATTTCAGCAGCATCGCGCTGGTTGTCAACGATACCGCCCTTTCCACCCTGACCAACCGCCTTATTGACCCGCAAAGCCTGCACGCAGAGCCCATTCGCCAGATACAAATCAAAGGGGTGCCGCTGAAGGTCTATCTCTATGCCAACAGCTGGCTCTCGGAAAATACACAATTCTCGCTGCTGCTCGGCGTCATGTGCGGTCTGCTGGCAGGCCTGGTGAGTTACTACGTGCTGACGCTGAAATCCGATCCGCGTAAAGCCATTCTGCTGGGGATAAAAAACAATCAGTTCTATGTTGTTTATCAACCGGTAGTCAAAGCCGATACCCTGCGCATTAGCGGTATTGAAGTACTGATGCGCTGGCGCCATCCGGTAGCCGGGGAAATTCCGCCCGACGTGTTTATTAACCTGGCTGAAACGCAGCAAGTGATTGTGCCGCTCACGCATCATTTATTAGCGCTGATCGCTCGCGACGCGCCGGCCCTGCAAAAAGTTCTGCCCGCCGGCAGCAAGCTGGGGCTGAATATTTCACCGTCCCATCTGCACGCCGACGAGTTTCAGGATGATCTTCGGCAGTTCGCTGCTTCCATGCCAGCCAACCACTTCAATGTGGTTCTCGAAATTACCGAACGTGCGATGATCGATAAAAACAAGTCGCTGGCCATCTTTGACTGGCTGCATGAGCAGGGATTTGAGATTGCGATTGACGATTTTGGTACCGGGCATAGTGCGCTTATCTACCTCGAGCGTTATAAATTTGACTATCTGAAAATCGATCGCGGCTTCGTGCAGGCTATCGGAACCGAGACCGTCACCTCCCCGGTGCTGGATGCGGTACTGACGCTAAGCCGCCGCCTGCAGCTCATGACCGTTGCGGAAGGGGTCGAAACGCCGGAGCAAGCGGAGTGGTTACGCAAACATGGCGTAAACTTCCTGCAGGGCTATTGGCTGAGCCGTCCGCTGCCGCTGGAAGAGCTGATCGCGGCACATGATGAACCGGCTAAATATTTTGCCGCCCGGTAACGGCCCTTTATGATGTCTGCCCACAGAGGATATTAATCTGGCTATGTTTGCGCGTGTCTGCCTGATATTACTGACCCTGTTCAGCCTGAATAGTCAGGCGCAAACCATAACCATAAAAGAGGGCAGCACTTTTGCCATCATTGGCGAACCGAAATACGCCGCCGGCTTTGACCATTTTGATTATGCTAATCCCCATGCCCCGAAAGGGGGAACCCTGGTCAACGCCACCATTGGCACCTTCGACAACTTCAACCGCTATGCGCTGCGCGGCAACCCGGGAGTACGTACCGACGCGCTGTACGACACGCTGTTCACTACGTCCGATGATGAACCGGGCAGCTATTATCCCCTCATTGCCGCGGACACGCGCTACGCCGATGATTTCTCGTGGATGGAGATAACCCTCAATCCGCGCGCCCGTTTTCATGATGGCAGCCCGATTACCGCCGGCGATGTCGCCTTCACGTTCCACAAATTTATGACCGAAGGGGTGCCGCAGTTCCGCTTGTTCTACAAGGGGACCCGCGTCGAGGCCATTGCGCCGCGCACCGTGCGTATTACCCTGGCGCAGCCCGGCAAGGAGAACATGCTGAGTCTGCTCTCCCTGCCGGTGATGCCGGAGGCATTCTGGCGTCACCATAAGCTCAGCGACCCGCTCTCTACCCCGCCGCTGGCCAGCGGCCCCTATCGGATTACCGACTGGCGGATGGGTCAGTACATCATCTACTCCCGGGTGAAGGACTACTGGGCGGCCGACCTGCCGGTGAACCGCGGGCGCTGGAACTTCGACACGCTACGCTACGACTACTACCTCGATGATAATGTCGCCTTTGAAGCCTTTAAGGCCGGCGCCGTCGACCGGCGAGCAGAGACGATGGCCAAAAACTGGTCGACCCGTTATGTCGGACGCAATTTTACCCACGGCTATATCGTTAAAGATGAGTACCCGAATACCTCGGCACAGGATACCCAATGGCTGGCATTCAATATCCAGCGCCCGGTGTTCAACGACCGCCAGGTCCGGGAAGCCATCACCCTCGCCTTCGATTTCGAGTGGATGAACAAGGCGCTGTTTTATGGCGCCTACAGCCGGGCCAGCAGCTACTTTCAGAATACGGAGTATGCGGCGCGTCAGGCGCCCGATGCCGAAGAGCTCGCTCTGCTGATGCCAATGAAAGCCGATCTGCCGCCGGAGGTCTTCACCTCCGTCTATCAGCCGCCGCGATCCCGCGGCGATGGGTTCGATCGCACCAATCTGCTGCAGGCCGATGCGTTGCTTAAGCAGGCGGGCTGGGTGCTGAAAAACCAGCGCCGGATCAACGCCGTCACCGGTAAGCCGCTGCGCTTTGAACTGCTGCTGCCTTCCGGGGGCAACGACCGCTGGGTGCTGCCGTTCCAGCATAATCTCCAGCGCCTCGGTATTACGATGGATATTCGCCAGGTCGATAATTCGCAGTACAGTAACCGCCGACGCAGTCGTGACTACGATATGATGCCCATCGTCTGGCGCGCGACGCCCTGGCCCGGAACCGACCTGCAAATCTCCTGGGATTCGTCATATATTCACTCCAGCTACAATGCGCCCGGGGTTCAGAGTCCGGTGGTAGACAAACTGATTGCGCAGATCATCCGCTGGCAGGGTAATAAGCAAAAGCTCCTGCCCCTGGGTCGCGCGCTGGACCGGGTGCTGACCTGGAACTATTACATGCTGCCGATGTGGTATATGGCGCAGGACAGGACGGCGTACTGGGATAAATTCTCCTTCCCGCAGACCCGTCCCGTTTATTCATCCGGGTTTGACACCTGGTGGTATGACGTGAACAAAGCGGCAAAACTGCCCGCGGACAAACGGTAAGGAATAACGATGGGCGCATACCTGATCCGCCGGCTGTTGCTGATAATCCCCACGCTGTGGGCGATCATTACGATCAACTTTTTCATTGTCCAGATAGCCCCGGGTGGCCCGGTCGATCAGGCCATCGCCGCCATTGAGTTTGGCAACCGCGGCGGCTTACCGGGCGCCGGAGAAAGCGGTATGGCCGCCAGCCATGCCCGGACCGGCGTCGGCAACATCAGCGAAGGTCATTATCGCGGCGGCCGCGGGCTCGATCCGGAAGTGATTGCCGAAATCACCCACCGCTACGGCTTTGATAAACCGCTGCACGAACGCTACCTGAAAATGCTCGGCGACTATCTGCGCTTCGATTTTGGCGACAGCCTTTTTCGCAGCGCGTCGGTCTTGCAGCTGATCAAAAACAGCATGCCGGTCTCCATCACCCTGGGGCTGTGGAGTACGCTGATTATCTATCTGGTCTCGATTCCGCTCGGCATCCGCAAAGCCGTCCATAACGGCAGCCAGTTTGATATCTGGAGCAGTACGCTGATCATTATTGGCTACGCCATCCCGGCCTTTCTGTTCGCCATTATCCTGATCGTGCTCTTCGCGGGGGGCAGCTATCTGGATCTGTTTCCGCTGCGCGGGCTGGTGTCCGCTAATTTCGATAGCCTGACGTGGTATCAGAAGGTTCTCGACTATCTCTGGCATATTACGCTGCCGGTGCTGGCGACGGTCATCGGCGGCTTTGCGGCGCTCACCATGCTGACCAAGAACAGCTTTCTTGATGAGATCCGCAAGCAGTATGTCGTGACCGCTCGCGCCAAAGGGGTAGGCGAAAAGCAAATTTTATGGGGCCATGTTTTTCGCAATGCCATGCTGCTGGTGATCGCCGGTTTCCCGGCGATGTTTATCAGCATGTTTTTCACCGGTTCCCTGCTGATTGAGGTGATGTTTTCCCTCAACGGCCTGGGACTGCTGGGCTATGAGGCGACCGTTTCCCGTGATTACCCGGTGATGTTCGGTACGTTGTATATTTTTACGCTGATCGGCCTGCTGCTGAATATTGTCAGCGATATCTGCTACACGCTGGTCGATCCGCGTATTGATTTTGAGGGCCGCTGATGTCTTTCCTGAGTCCCGTTAATCAGGCCCGCTGGGCGCGTTTTCGTCACAATCGCCGCGGCTATCTGTCGCTGTGGCTATTTATGCTTCTTTTCCTGTGCAGCCTGGGCGCCGAGCTGATTGCCAACGACCGCCCGCTGCTGGTGCAGTATCGCGGCAGCCTGTACGTTCCGGCATTGAAAAATTATAGCGAGACGACCTTTGGCGGCCCGTTTGCTACCGCCGCCGACTACCAGGATCCGTGGCTGCAAAAGCAGCTGGATGATAACGGCTGGGTACTGTGGGCGCCGATCCGATTTGGTGCCACCACTATCGACTTCGCCACCCAGACGCCCTTCCCTTCCCCTCCCTCGACGAGAAACTGGCTGGGTACCGATGCCAACGGCGGCGATGTGCTGGCTCGTATTTTATACGGCACGCGAATATCGATTCTGTTCGGCCTGCTGCTGACCTTTTTCTCCAGCGTGCTGGGGGTACTGGCGGGTGCGATTCAGGGATACTACGGTGGCAAGATTGACCTGTGGGGCCAGCGATTTATCGAGGTGTGGTCAGGCATGCCAACCCTGTTCCTGATTATTTTGCTCTCAAGTGTCGTCCAGCCGGGCTTCTGGTGGCTGCTGGTCATTACGGTACTGTTCGGCTGGATGGCGCTGGTCGGCGTCGTGCGGGCGGAATTCCTGCGCACCCGTAACTATGACTATATTCGCGCGGCGCAGGCGCTGGGGGTCAGCGATCGCCATATTATTTTCCGCCACATGCTGCCTAACGCCATGGTCGCGACCCTGACCTTCTTGCCGTTTATTCTGTGCAGTTCAATCACCACCCTGACTTCACTCGATTTTCTCGGCTTCGGCCTGCCGTTAGGTTCGCCCTCTCTGGGGGAGCTGCTGCTGCAGGGGAAAAACAATCTGCAGGCGCCGTGGCTGGGCATCGCCGCCTTCCTGTCGGTCGCGGTGCTGTTATCGCTGTTAATTTTCATTGGTGAAGCCGTCCGCGACGCCTTCGACCCCGGTAAGGCGGTATAACATGACGCAGCCTTTGTTAGAGATAGACAACCTCTCCATCGCCTTCCGCCAGCAGGGGAAAATGCAGACCGTCGTCAGCGAGCTCTCCCTGGATATTGGCGCCGGGGAAACCCTGGCGCTGGTGGGAGAATCCGGCTCCGGTAAAAGCGTCTCCGCGCTCTCGGTGCTGCGCCTGCTTCCCTCTCCGCCGGTCTGCTACCCCGGCGGAGACATTCGCTTTCACGGTCAGTCGCTGCTCCATGCCGATGAGCGCACGCTAAGTAAGGTGCGCGGGAACCGTATCGCGATGATTTTTCAGGAACCAATGGTCTCGCTCAATCCCCTGCATACGCTGGAAAAACAGCTGTATGAAGTCCTGTCTTTGCATCGCGGTATGCGTAAAGAGGCCGCGCGTGGCGAGATCCTTAACTGCCTGGAACGAGTCGGTATCCGTCATGCCGTACGCCGACTGGCGGACTACCCGCATCAGTTTTCCGGCGGCGAACGCCAGCGGATCATGATTGCCATGGCGCTGCTCACCCGTCCAGAACTGCTGATTGCCGACGAACCCACGACCGCCCTCGACGTGACCGTACAAGCGCAAATCCTGCAGCTGTTACGCGAGCTGAAAAATGAACTGAATATGGGACTGCTGTTTATTACCCATAACTTAAGCATTGTTCGCCGGCTCGCTGACCGCGTGGCGGTGATGCAAAACGGCCGCTGCGTCGAACAAAAGGCCTGTCGGGCGCTTTTTGCCGCCCCCGAACATCCTTATACCCGTCGCCTGCTGGACAGCGAACCCTCCGGCAGTCCGGTACCGCTGGCCGCCGATGCGCCGCTGCTGCTGAAGGCCGTCGATCTGAGCGTCGCCTTCCCGGTGCGCAAAGGGCTCCTCCGCCGGGTGGTGGATCATAACCGGGTGGTCAACGCGCTGAACTTCCAGCTGCGCGCCGGGGAAACCCTGGGCCTGGTGGGCGAGTCGGGATCGGGGAAAAGCACTACCGGGCTGGCCCTGCTGCGCCTGATTGCCTCGGAAGGGACGATCGCCTTTGAGGGGCAAGCGCTGCAGGGACGTAGCCGCCGGCAAATGCTGCCGCTGCGCCGCCAGATGCAGATAGTTTTCCAGGATCCCAACTCGTCGCTGAATCCCCGGTTGAACGTGCTACAGATTATTGAAGAGGGTCTGCGCGTCCACCGCCCAGGGTTAACGCCGGCCGCGCGTGAACACGCGGTGATACAGGTGATGCAAGAGGTGGGGCTCGATCCGCAAACGCGGCATCGCTATCCGGCTGAGTTTTCCGGCGGCCAGCGTCAACGTATTGCGATTGCCCGGGCGCTGATTGTGAAGCCTCAGCTTATCGTGCTGGATGAACCCACGTCGTCGCTGGACAAGACTGTCCAGGCGCAAATTCTGGCGTTGCTGAAAGCATTACAGCAAAAACATCGGCTGGCCTATATTTTTATCAGCCATGATTTACGCGTAGTGCGGACGTTGTGTCATCAGGTGATGGTGTTACGGCAGGGAGAAGTCGTCGAGCAGGGAGAGTGCGAACGCGTTTTTACCGCTCCGCAGCAGGAATATACCCGCCAGCTTCTGGCGCTGAGCTGACGGTCAGAATGGGTTGTGGCCTGAGAACGGTTCGGCAATCGCCACGCCGAAATTTTTCAGTCGACAGGTTGCCGCAAACTCGTCCTGTAAATTGACAAACAGGCACGGCTCCCCTTCACACTCAACGATGGAGCAATCGACTTCGATGTCGCTGAGGGCCTGGCTGAGCTTATGCATCACCGGCCACGCTTTCTCCCCGTCCGGGCTGAGTAGCTTCAGCGCAACGAGGCTGTTTTCACTTTCGGCGCCGTTTTGCGGAATCGGTTCAACTCTTGAACCCGCAAAACCGGCCAGCCAGCGATAGCTCTGCGGCAGACGGTGTACGATAGAGAGTTGCTGTGTATTCACTTAGTTTCCCCGGAAGCAAAATGCTTCACAATAAATTTACATCAATATTAACACATCGTTGACAAATAGTCCTGCATCAGCATAGAAAACGTTTACACCCGCGTCACGCCAGGGTTAACGACTTATAATCCAGAACTTTATAGTTTCTCTGCGGAAACAGATCGGGGCTATATGTACCCGTTTCTGTGATCCAAAACAACTTTTTTATCGCAACAATGCGACTTTTTACACTAATTGATTTTACATAAAAGAAACAAATTACAGAACCGGGAAGCCCATCGCGGTTGATGTGCATCAAAAAAGGGGCGGAAATCGCCCCTTGTGGAAGGTATTTTAGTGCGCGTTTTTGCGCCGCCGGCTGGCGTAGAGATAAAAAAGGATGGAGCTGCTGGCACAAAAGGCGATCGAAATCAGCATCGGCCAGGCGGTAGTAAAGGTGGCCATGGAGAGCAGTGCGCCAATAATCGCCCCGATGCCAAAGCGGAAGGTCCCCGCCAGCGATGAGGCGGTGCCCGCCATATGCGGAAACTCGTCGAGAATGACCGCCATCGCATTGGAGGAGACCATTGAAACGCAGCCAACAAACGCCGCAACGCCGACCACCAGCGCCCAGAATCCGACATCCAGCAGCGCGCAGACCACCATCCATACCGCCATCACAAACTGAATCCACAGCCCGGCGCGGAACATATTCAGCGCCCCGACCCGTCGGACAAAGCGGCTGTTAATGATGGTCATGATGAACAAGAAGACAATATTCAGCGCAAAATAGTAACCAAAGTGCTGGGGCGAAACGTGGTTGATATTGATGTAGACAAACGGCCCGGCGCTCAGGAAGGAGAACATCCCGGCAAAGCTGAAGCCGCTCGCCAGCATATAGCTCAACACCCGCTTATGACGGAACAACGTCGCAAAGTTGCCCAGCGTGGTACGCAGGCTAAATTTTTGCCGCCGTTCAACCGGCAGCGTTTCGCTGATGAAAAAAGCGATCATCGCGGAGGCCAGCAGCGCCGCCAGCGCAAGAATCCAGAAGATCGCGTGCCAGCTGAACCACACCAGCACGGCGCCCCCCACCATCGGCGCAACCAGCGGCGCGATAGTGGTGACCAGCATGACAAACGACATCATCCGCGAAAACTCTTCTTTCGGATAGATATCGCGCATCAGGGCGTTGATGACCACGCTCGCCGCCGCGGCCGCCAGACCGTGGAAGAAACGCATGGTAATCAGCATGTCGATAGTCTGCGACAGCGCGCAGGCCACCGCAGCCGCCGCAAAAATCAGCGTTCCTCCGAGGATCACCGGCTTACGGCCGATGCTGTCCGCCATCGGGCCATACAGCAGCTGACCGAAAGCAAAGCCCAGAATATAGGTACTGAGCGTCATCTGCGCACTGCCGTCCGGCACATTAAACTGCGCCGAAATCACCGGCAGCGCCGGGAGATACATATCAATCGACAGTGGCATCAACATGGCCAGCAGGCCAAGAATAAACACAATCCCCAGTGAAGAATTCTGCTTTGCCGTCACGTTTTACTCCGTGCATGCTGGAGGCCAACGCTGGCGATCTCGTCTTCCGTCAGCGGGCGATACTCGCCAGGCTCCAGAGACTCATCCAGCATAATGTCGCCAATACGTTCACGATGCAGGCCGACGACGTGGTTACCCACCGCCGCGAACATGCGTTTCACCTGATGGTAGCGCCCTTCGCTTATCGTTAAGCGAACTTCTGTTGGCGTCAGCACTTCCAGACGCGCAGGTTTCGTCAGATCCTTTTCATTGTGCAGCTGAACGCCTTTAGCAAACTGTTCCGCCGTTTGCTCATCCACCGGGTTTTCCAGAGTCACCAGATAAGTTTTCTCGCAGTGATGGCGCGGAGAAGTGATGCGGTGCGACCACTGCCCGTCATCGGTCATCAGCACCAGTCCGGTGGTGTCGATATCCAGTCGACCTGCGGCGTGCAGCTTATGCGCGACCGGGACATCCAGGAAATAGAGAATCGTTGGATGATCCGGATCGTCCGTGGAGCAGACGTACCCCTGCGGCTTGTTGAGCATAAAGTAGCGCGGGCCGTTCTGCTGGGTCAGCGTATTGCCGTCATACTCCACGTCGTGCTCCGGCTGGAGCTTAAACGACGCATCTTTGACGATTTCGCCGTCTACGAGAACGCGGCTGCTGCGGATTTCACGCCCGGCAATAGCCCGACTGACGCCAAGTTGCTGAGCGATAAACTTATCAAGTCGCATGAGATTTTTTTAGCCTGTAATAATGCTGGAGCGGGCAAACGCCCGAAAAAGAAGAAGTTCGCTGGCTAGTATAACGGGCTCTTAACGCCACTCAAGGGAAAAGATTCGTGGCATACTATTTGCGAGTTAATTAACGCCAGTATAGCCATGACTTTTACATTACGTCCCTACCAAAAAGAGGCCGTCGACGCCACGCTCGCCTGGTTTCGTCGCCATCATGAGCCTGCCGCAATCGTCCTGCCAACCGGCGCGGGTAAAAGCCTGGTCATCGCCGAGCTGGCACGCCTGGCGCGCGGCCGCGTTCTGGTGCTGGCGCACGTCAAGGAGCTGGTCGCGCAAAACCACGCCAAGTATTGTGCGCTTGGGCTGGAGGCGGATATTTTTGCCGCCGGGCTGAAGCGTAAAGAGAGCCACGGCAAGGTGGTCTTCGGCAGCGTGCAATCGGTAGCCCGTAACCTTGAACAGTTCCAGGCCGAGTTTTCACTGCTGATTGTCGATGAATGCCACCGCATCAGCGACGATGATGACAGCCAGTACCAGCAAATTATCAGCCATTTGCAGCAGGTCAACCCGCAGCTGCGCCTGCTCGGGTTAACCGCCACGCCGTTCCGCCTCGGCAAGGGCTGGATCTACCAGTTTCATTATCACGGCATGGTTCGCGGTGATGAGAAGGCGTTGTTCCGCGACTGTATTTACGAACTGCCGCTGCGCTATATGATCAAGCACGGGTATCTGACGCCTCCGGAACGGCTGGATATGCCGGTCGTGCAGTACGATTTCAGCCGCCTTCAGCCGCAGAGCAACGGTCTGTTTAGCGAAGCGGACCTGAACCTTGAGCTAAAAAAGCAGCGGCGCATTACGCCGCATATCGTCAGCCAGATCGTCGAATTCGCCCGCACGCGTAAGGGCGTGATGATTTTCGCCTCCACGGTAGAACACGCGCGGGAAATTACCGGCCTGCTGCCCGCCGGCGAGGCGGAGCTGATTACCGGTGAAACGCCCGGCCCGCAGCGCGATCGCATCATCGAAGCATTTAAAGCGCAGCAGTATCGTTATCTGGTGAACGTGGCGGTGCTCACCACCGGATTTGATGCCCCGCATGTCGATCTGATCGCCATCCTGCGCCCCACGGAGTCGGTCAGCCTTTATCAGCAAATTGTCGGCCGCGGCCTGCGCCTGGCGCCGGGGAAAACCGACTGCCTGATTCTCGACTATGCCGGAAATCCTCACGATCTCTACGCCCCGGAGGTGGGTTCGCCGAAGGGCAAGAGCGATAACGTCCCCGTACAGGTATTCTGCCCGGCCTGCGGCTTTGCCAATACCTTCTGGGGAAAGACCACCGCCGACGGTACGCTGATTGAACACTTTGGCCGCCGCTGCCAGGGCTGGTTTGAAGATGACGACGGTCATCGTGAACAGTGCGATTTTCGTTTTCGCTTTAAAAACTGTCCGCAGTGCAATGCGGAAAATGATATTGCCGCCCGCCGCTGCCGCGAGTGTGACACAATTCTGGTCGACCCGGACGATATGCTGAAGGCCGCGCTGAAGCTCAAAGACGCGCTGGTGCTGCGCTGCAGCGGCATGGACCTGCAGCACGGTGGCGACGATAAAGGTCCGTGGCTGAAAATCACCTACTACGATGAGGACGGCGCCGATGTCAGCGAGCGCTTCCGCCTGCAGACGCCGGCCCAGCGTACCGCGTTTGAGCAGCTGTTTATCCGTCCCCATACCCGCACGCCGGGCGTGCCGCTGCGCTGGATAACCCCTGCCGACATTGTTGCCCAGCAGCCGCTGTTGCGGCATCCGGACTTTGTCGTCGCGCGCATGAAGGGCCAGTACTGGCAGGTCAGGGAAAAAGTCTTCGACTATCAAGGCCGCTTCCGCCGGGCAAATGAACTGCGTTAATCACCGCCGCGCCTGAGGTTTTCATTGCCGTCAACGCCATAGGTGGATATAATGCCGCCCGCTTTTGCATTCGCAAAGCAGATCATCTGCCTGCTGCTGGGTCGCCTGTAGCAGGATTTAAATATAGAGAGACATCAATGTTTACTATCAACGCAGAAGTACGTAAAGAGCAGGGTAAGGGTGCGAGCCGCCGCCTGCGTGCAGCTAACAAATTCCCGGCCATCATTTATGGCGGTGAAGCTACTCCGGTAGCAATCGAGCTGGACCAGGACAAACTGTGGAACATTCAGAGCAAAGCTGAGTTCTACGGTGAAGTTCTGACCATCGTTATCGATGGCAAAGAAGAAAAAGTAAAAGTTCAGGCTGTTCAGCGTCACGCGTTCAAGCCAAAACTGACTCACATCGACTTCGTTCGCGCTTAATCGCGATAGCAAGTTGAGTGGCAAACGCCCCGGCCCGCAAGGTCCGGGGCGTTTTGTTATGCGTCTTGTTTCCATAGCAAAGGCGCAAAATCAACCACCTCTCCCAGCGTCGGATGCTTGTTCATTCCCGGCTGCCACAGCATCACCATCGTGACATTCAGCCCCTGGGTACCGACTTCGGTATCGATCTCCTCCACGCCTTCCCAGCCGGCCGCCTGAAAATGGTCAGGTAAGAATCCCCACCCCTGCCCCTGCTGCAGCGCATGGCGCAATAACGCTTTTTCATTCATGTACAGCGTATGTCCCGAGATTTGCACCCGGCGGGCAATTTGCTCGTCTGCGCGGCGATGCATCACCAGCTGCGGGACCAACGACAGATTGAGCAGAGTCAGCGGACGCGCGCAGCCAGCAAACAGTCGCTCGGCCGCATAAAAGCGCAGATCGACGGTTCCCAACGCGCGCCACTCCATTTCGCTACCGAGAGTCCGGTTATTGGCCTGGCAAATAGCCAGATCGGCCTGCCCGTCGGCCAGCGCCTGCTCCGCCTCGCGGCGCGATGCGCTCCAGCAGCTCATTCGCAGCTGACGTCGGGCAAGGCGATCTGCCAGTGCGCAGAGAAAGGATCGCGGTACAAACGGATCGTACACCACCCGCAGCCCCTGCCCCGCGGTGCGCGGTAGCGTCTGCGCAAACGACTCAAAGGCCTGGGCCTGGCGCAGCAGTAAATGCGCCTGGCGAAAAAGTTGTTCCCCTTCGGCGGTTAACGCCAGGCTTCGCCCTTCGCGCAGGAACAGCGCATATCCCAGCGCATCTTCCAGGTAATCCAGCAGATCGCGCAGCGTGGTGCGATCTTTTCCGAGCCAAATCGCCGCCCGCGAAAGACTCCCGGTTTCCGCGATGATGGCAAAAGCCTCAATCTGGGCAAATGAGTAATGCAGCGTTTTCATCCTGTGGTTTCCTTTGGGGGAAAATCCCCCATCGGCTGATTTTAGCCTGCCGAAGGCGATTTATATACTGCAGGCCTGGTTGTTATGGCTAATAAGGAATCTCTGATGACAAAGATAAAAAAAACCACACCGCTGGCCCTGGCGTTGCTGTTCGCGCTTTGCCCTACCGTCAGCATGGCGCAGGCCCCGTCACCGCAGGCCTGCGGCGGAGTCATGCTGGATGTCTGCCCGACACCTTTTGATCCCGTTCTGCCTGCAACAAAAGATATGCTCAACTGGGATCGGTCCGCCCGGGTTATCGGTTTTCGCAACGACTACCGTAACTATGCCGGCGATATCTTCCATCACGGTAACGCCACGCCGCTGTTGCCGTCAGATAAGCCGCTGACCGACGTCAGCTATACGGTAAACGGCCAGACATGGAACCTGCAGGATTACCTGAAGCGCCAGAACGTCACCGGTTTTCTGGTACTCAAAGAGGGTAAGATTGCCTACAAATATCTCGGCGCAGGCAATACCGACACCACGCTGTGGACCTCCCGCTCGGTAGGTAAAGCGGTGGTCTCCACCCTGGTCGGTATAGCGATTCAGCAAGGTAAAATCCATTCGCTTAATGATCGGATCACCGATTACGAGCCCGACCTGAAAGGCAGCGCCTGGGACGATGTCACCCTTAAACAGCTGATTCAGCACACCTCCGGCGTCGAGTGGAATGAAGATTACACCAACCCGCAATCCCATTTCGCCCGCCTGACTCAGTGTGAAGCCCATCCAGGTACCTACGCGTGCGTGCGCAAGATCGTGGCCTCCCTGAAGCGCACGCATCCCGCCGGCGAGCAGTGGTCCTACTCGTCAGGGGGCGCCTGGCTATTGGGTGATGTTCTGGAGCGGGCCACCGGAATGCCGCTTGCCGCATGGCTGGAGCAGGCCCTGTGGCAACCCGCCGGAATGGCGCATGACGGCGTCTGGCACGCTTATCAGCAGGGCAAGCATGACGTCGGGGCGCACGGCTTTAACGCTACGCTGGAAGACTGGGGTCGTTTCGGCGAGTTTGTCGCCCGGGATGGACGTCTGGCCGATGGCCAACGGCTGGTGCCTGAAGGCTGGTTTGACCAATCCTCCGCCTGGACCCAGGCGCAGAAATCAGTCTCCCCGGCACACCCGGAGGGCATTTACGGCTATCAATGGTGGAATAACGCGATTCCGGCCAACGCACAGCATGTCGACCCCAGCGCCCGCCAGGGCCTGAAAGGTTCGCTGTGGGCGCTGGGTATCTACGGCCAGGTGATTATGGTCAACCGCGCGGAACATCTGGTGATCGTACAGTGGTCAACCTGGCCGCAGGCCGAACCTTCGTTTAACGCCCAACCGCTGGAAGCCGCGCTGATGTACAGCGCTATCGCCCGCAAACTGCACTAAGGGTTATCGCGCCTTGTTTCATCCGGGGCAAGGCGCGACGAAATCGTGAGAGCCAGGTGTTGCAGTAGCATAATGGTTTTGGCATCCACAATTTCCCCCTCGCGTATCGCTTGTAACCCCCGGGCCAGTGGCCACTCCAGCACTTCGATATCCTCCCCTTCCGCCGCCAGCCCGCCGCCTTCGCCGCGGCGATCGTCCGCCGAATATTCGGCAATGAAAAAATAGAGCTTTTCGGTGACCGACCCCGGACTCATGTAGGCGGTAAAAACCGGTTCAATGCCGGTGACGCGGAAGCCGGTCTCTTCTTCCGCCTCGGCGATAATGCGCTCTTCCGGCGACGCATTATCCAGCAGCCCGGCAGCCGCCTCGATCAAAAAACCATCATGACCATTAATCCACACCGGAAAACGAAACTGGCGTATAAGTACAACGGTTTGCTTTACCCGGTTATAGAGCAGAATCACCGCGCCGTTGCCGCGATCGTAGGCCTCACGGCTCTGTTCCTGCCAACGGCCATCCCGGCGCAGCAATTCAAAAGTGTATTTTTTTAACGTATACCAGTTGTCGGACAGCAGCGTTTCACGCACGTGGCGAACGCGGGAGGTATCCCTGGACATATTTTTCTCCTGATGAGATGACAGCGACCACGATAACATGCAAAATAATGCACAAACAAGATCAAACGCGAAGGAAGGAATATGTTTGCCAGCCAACGAAAACAGCAAATACTGCAGATTCTCGCCGTCGAAAAACAGGTGATGTCCGGCGAGCTTAGCCAGCGGTTTAACGTCTCTGAAGACTCTATCCGCCGGGATTTACGCGAGCTGGCGGGGGAAGGCAAGCTGCAGCGGGTCCACGGCGGCGCGCTGCCGGTTTCGGCGGCCATCGCGCCGATCGAAACAAGAAAAAACGTGCAAATCGCTTCAAAGCAGGCCATTGCCGGCCGGGCGGCGGCGCTGATCCAGCCGGGGCAGGTGGTGATTATCGATGGCGGGACCACGACAGAAGAAATGGTCCGCTGTCTGCCGGCTGATTTGGCCTGTACCGTCGTAACCCACAGCCCAGGTATTGCCGTCGCGCTGGTGGAGCGACCGTTGATTGAGGTCATTCTGATCGGCGGGCGGCTGTTTAAACATTCGGTGGTCACCGTCGGCGCCAGCGCGCTGGAAGGTATTGCGCGGATCAATGCCGATCTGTTTTTTATGGGCGTTACCGGGGTGCATGACCGCGCGGGTTTCACTACCGGCGATTATGAAGAGGCGGCTATCAAGCGGGCACTCGCCGCGCGGGCAGCGGAAACCATTGTGATGGCGTCGCAGGAAAAACTGAACTCGGCATCGGCGTTTGCCATCGGCGAGCTAAGCCTTGCCAGTACCCTGATTATCGATGGTTTGCTGGATGAGGCCCTGCAGGCGAAGCTGACTCAGCACGGGATCGAGACGATCCGCGCCGACGCTGAGTAACAACGCCGCGGGCCGCCAGCCCCGGCCTTCACCGGGGCTGGCGGAGAATCAGCTACCGCCGGAAGTCCGACGCTGCAGCTGATCGCGCAGGTTAGGCGGCGTGCCTTTGATGGTCAGCGTATCCGTTGCCGGATCCCAGAACACCCGCTCGCCCAGCAGCATGGCATCAAAGTTGATCGTTAACCCGCCGCCGCTGCCGGCAAACTTGGTCAACTGACGCAGCGTGCTGCGATCCGCCGGGAAGCTCTCTTCCAGCTCATACCCCTGTTCAGCGGTAAATTGCTGGAAGCTCTTCTCGCTGACGCCGGCCAGCTCTTTGGATAAAGATTCCAGTTCAATCTCTTCTCCCGCCTGCAGCTGCTCGTTGCAATAAGCATATACCTGCTGACGAACGTTCTGCCGTTCGGACTTATCGAGCTGAGCATCGGAGGCGAAATCATCGACCGCCTGGAGCAGGCCGCGGTTCTGCGCTTTGGCATTCAGCCCTTCGCTGGCGCCGAGGAAGTCCATAAAGAAATCGGCCACTTTACGCCCGACCCGGCCTTTGAGGAAGGTCAGGTAGCGGGTCGACTCCGGATTGGTTTCCCATTCAGTTAAGTCAATGCGCGCCACAATATCGGCATGATTGATATCCAGATAGTGGGTTGAGCTGATATCCAGATCTTCATTAACGCGCATACTGCTCAGGTTGTTCAGCACCGCCACCAGCAGATACTCAACCGCCAGATAACGATACTGACAGAACAGAACGATACCGCCTTCTGCGAAAGGATATTTCGCCAGTTCATCACGCAGACGGCCGGTTGCCGCCCGGCTGAACGGGAGAAATTCTTCTTCGCCCTGGCGCTGCAGGCGAAGGGCCTGCGCCAGCTCGCTCTCTTCGTTAAACAGACCGTAGGCCTTGTTTTTAGCGCTGTAGACACGATGCAGCTCGGCCATCATTTCCACGACCGTCGCATTCGGCTCCAGTAAGGAATCGCGCAGCACCAGTTCGAGGTTTTGTTCATCACGTTTAATTAACTGATGCAGGGCAATCTGGTCGATATCCAGACTCATGTTAAACTCTCCTTTTAGACCGGCCGGTATTCAACCACCGCCGGGACGGCGACGCAACCGCCGCGTGACTCTTCGACGACCAGAGACTCGCGATCGTGCGCGCTTTTGCGCCGTGGCGAAAAAATGCGGAAAAAAAGCTGCTGCTACGGTAATATGTTGCCCTTTCACGAACAAACAGATTTTGAGTTTATGCCGCAATTATCCCGCTATAGTGATGAACACGTCGAACAGCTGCTTAGCGAGCTGACCAACGTGCTGGAAACACACAAAGCCCCCGTTGACCTTTCACTGATGGTGCTAGGCAATATGGTGACTAACCTGATCAATAGTAGCGTCGCGCCGGCGCAGCGTCAGGCTATCGCCCGTTCTTTTGCCCAGGCTCTGCAGTCTTCAATCAACGACGATCCGGCGCACTAAGGATAACCAACAACTGTATATGGTGACTCTTCGTCAGCCCTACCGAGAAAAAATCTCCCAGATGGTCAGCTGGGGGCACTGGTTCGCCCTGTTCAACATGTTGTTGGCCATGGTGCTCGGCAGCCGCTATCTTTTTGTCGCCGACTGGCCCACGACTCTGGGCGGACGTATTTTCTCGTATGTCAGCCTCGTGGGTCACTTCAGTTTTCTGGTATTTACCAGCTATGTCCTGATTCTCTTCCCGCTGACCTTTATCGTCGTATCGCAGCGATTGATGCGCTTCCTGTCGGTCATTCTGGCGACCGCGGGCATGACGCTCCTCCTGATCGATAGCGAAGTCTTTACCCGTTTCCACCTGCATCTTAACCCTATTGTCTGGGAACTGGTCATCAACCCTGACCAGAATGAGATGGCGCGCGACTGGCAGCTGATGTTTATCAGCGTGCCGATTATCTTCCTGCTGGAAATGCTATTTGCGACCTGGAGCTGGCAGAAGCTGCGTAGCCTGACGCGTCGCCGCCACTACGCCCGGCCTGTCGCCTGGTTTTTCTTTCTCTCTTTTATCAGCAGCCACCTGATTTATATCTGGGCGGATGCGAATTTTTATCGCCCGATCACCATGCAACGGGCGAATCTGCCGCTCTCCTATCCGATGACGGCCCGCCGTTTCCTTGAGAAACATGGCCTGCTCGACGCCCAGGATTACCAGCGTCGTCTGGTAGAACAGGGGGCGCCGGAAGCCGTCTCCGTTGAGTATCCGCTGAGCACCCTGCGCTATCGCGATCTGGGGGCTGGCTACAACGTTCTGCTCATTACCGTCGATAACCTGAACTATTCGCGGTTTGAGAAAAATATGCCGGAACTGGCCCGTTTCTCGCAAGAGAACGTCAACTTTACCCAGCATATGAGCTCCGGCAATACCACCGATAGCGGGATGTTTGGCCTGTTCTACGGGATTTCGCCGGGCTATATGGATGGCGTCCTGTCAGCCCGCATCCCGGCCGCGTTGATTACGGCCTTTAACCAGCAGGGATATCAGCTGGGGCTGTTCTCCTCCGATGGTTTCAGCAGTCCGCTCTATCGCCAGGCGCTGCTGTCCGATTTCTCGCTGCCAAATGAGAAAACGCAAAGCGATGAGCAAACGGCGGACCAGTGGATTGGCTGGCTCAATCGCTATGCGCAGGATGAAAACCGCTGGTTCTCATGGATTTCGCTGAACGGCACCACGCTGGATAACAGTCAGCAGCAAAACTTCGCGCGTCGCTACAGCCGTGCGGCGGGAGATGTTGATAACCAAATCAGCCGGGTACTGAGCGCCCTGAGCGATGCCGGAAAACTGGATAATACGGTGGTGATTATTACCGCCGCGCACGGTATGCCGTTGAATCCGCAGCGCGGTAAGTTTGACTGGTCCCGGGAGCAGCTGCAGATTCCGCTGGTTATTCACTGGCCAGGGATTCCGGCGCAGAACATCGCGACGCTGACCAGCAACAAAGATGTGATGACGACGCTGATGCAGCGCCTGCTGCACGTCTCCACGCCTGCCAACGAATACTCACAGGGTGAAGACCTGTTCAGCCCCGCGCGTCGTAGGGCCTGGGTGACGGCGGCCAACGGCGATACGCTGGCGGTCACGTCGCCAGAGGTGACCGTGGTGCTGAACCACAACGGCACCTACAGCACCTGGAACAGCGACGGCAAAAAGATTGATAACCGCAAACCTCAACTCAGCCTGCTGCTGCAGATCCTGACTGACGAAAAACGCTTTATCGCTAACTGATTGATTAATTATGAATCAATCAGCCGTTCCCCGGCTTGCATTCGGTCGGGGAACGGGTAATATTGTCCTCCATACGTCGGCACGTAGCGCAGCCTGGTAGCGCACCGTCATGGGGTGTCGGGGGTCGGAGGTTCAAATCCTCTCGTGCCGACCAAATCATTCACCGGTAAGTTATCTTAACAACCGGTAACCCCTTAAGAACCCGCATCCTCTCTGAGCCTGCGGGTTTTTTAATGCCCGAATCACCCCGCCGACACGGTCGCGGTCCGCGGTCGAATCTATCCCCGTTTCCGCACTGCTGATGAAGAAACTCCGACCTTACTGATTGTAAATCGAAGAATAGCTTCTATTATTCGTCGTACTTGCCTGACACCGGAACAATTAATATGAGAGTTAATGGACTTACGAAGGGATTTTTTATCCTGATTTTGCTGATGGTCAGCCTCGCCTTTTTTAATGTTCTTTCCCCCTATTATTCAGCCATACTGTGGGCCGCGATTCTGTCGGTCATCTTCAACCCGGTGAAGAACAAGTTGCGTACTCGCCTCGGGGAGCGCAATGGCCTGGCCTCGTTGTTGACCGTCGTGATTATCTGCCTGATTGTTTTCACGCCGCTGGCGATCATCATTTCATCGCTGGCGATTGAGCTCAACCTGGTTTACACCCAGCTTCAGCATAACGACACCCAGTTTCCTGTGGTGGTGGCCAATCTGTTTGCCCATCTGCCTGAGTGGGCCAGAAGCTTTCTCTCCGAACATAACCTTGACAGCGCAGAGCAGATTCAGAAACAGCTCTCTGACGCCGCTCTGAAAGGCGGGCAATATCTGGCCGGCAGCGCGTTCCTGATTGGTAAAGGGACTTTCGGCTTTACCGTTAGCTTCGGCATCATGCTGTATCTGCTGTTTTTCCTGCTCAAAGATGGCCCCTATCTGGTCATGCTCATCCTTGAGTCCCTGCCGCTGTCTAACTACGTTAAGCAGCATCTGTTTGCCAAATTTGCCGCCGTATCACGGGCAACCGTAAAAGGTACCGCCGCCGTCGCCCTCGCCCAGGGGATACTTGGCGGCATCGCGTTTTCTATCGCCGGCCTCGACGGCAGCATTTTGTGGGGCGCCATCATGGCGTTTCTGTCGCTGATTCCGGCGATCGGTTCCGCCATAGTCTGGGTACCGGCTGCCATCTTCCTGTTTGCCACCGATCAGCTATGGCAAGGGGCGTTTATCGTCGGCTTCTTCGTGATTGTGATAGGCCTGGTGGATAATATTCTGCGCCCGCTGCTGGTGGGCAAAGATACCAAAATGCCGGACTATCTGATTTTGATTGCCACCCTAGGCGGCATGGAGATTTATGGGATTAATGGCTTTGTCATCGGGCCGCTGATCGCCGCCCTGTTTATTGCCTGCTGGAATCTGCTATCGGGGCGCGAGCACGCGGGCAACACCGACGAAATCGATGAAGAGTTCATCGAGGAAGGAAAAGTCAGTCGCGATGAGTAGGCATCGGGGGGAGCATTTCGCTTCCCCCGTCTCCCCTTCTGTTACTGTTATAGCGCCCCTTATTCGCGGGTATTGGCCGGTCGGACTGGAATCATCGCACCTGAAAACGTCTTCGCTTGCTGATAATTATTAACGCCGGGTTGCCGGTTGCCGTTGGCGGCAATATCCCGTCAGGGATACCCAAAGAACCTTTCACTCAGAGAGTGAATTTGGGTAGTGAATACTTGCAAACCAGCCAATAAAGCCAGTCAATCAGACCACAATATATGAAAATAATGGTAAATTATTCTTACCATTACGCAAAAGAGTGCTAGTCTTTTGCCGTTAAAGATCGATAACAAAGGATGATGAATCGTGAAGAAAATCTCTACGCTTGCTGTTTCTCTGCTGGCCGTTGCCTGTGTTTCCACCAGCGCGCTGGCCGCTGAACAGCCTCTGGAAAAGGTCGCCCCCTATCCGAAGGCGGAAAAAGGCATGAAGCGTCAGGTGATTCAGCTGCCGCAGCAGCAGGACGAATCCGCATTTAAAGTCGAGCTGATGATCGGCCAGACCCTTGAGGTTGACTGCAACCGCCATCGCCTCGGCGGTCAACTGGAAAGCAAAACGCTGGAAGGCTGGGGTTACGATTACTACGTTTTTGATAAAGTGACCGGACCGGTTTCAACCATGATGGCCTGCCCGGACGGCAAAAAAGAGCGTAAATTTGTGCTGGCAGGCTTGGGTGATGATGCCATGCTGCGCTACAACAGCAAGCTGCCCATCGTGGTCTACACCCCAGATAACGTCGAAGTGAAATACCGAATCTGGAAAGCAGACGAAACCATCGGCAATGCCGTTGTACGCTAACGCGAAGCGATAAACAGTCACTATCCGGCGGCATCAGCCGCCGGATGTCGTTCTACAGCGCAATATCCGCCATAGGTTTGTCACCGGAGAGCGGCTTCAGCTCCGCCAGCGGGACCTGATCAACCACCGCTACCGGCTCGTAATGCAGCTGCAGTACTTCACTGGTCCACGCCAGCGCCTGTTCAATCGCCGCCGGGTTACCATCCAGACGCAGACCGTAGGAGGGAACGATCTCTTTCAGTTTCGCCTGCCAGGCGGCCGACTGCACCTTCTCTTTAAAGACCTTCTCCATCAGCTGTAGCATGATAGGCGCCGCCGTCGATGCTCCCGGAGAAGCTCCCAGCAGCGCTGCAACGGTACCTTCGTCATCGCTGACCACTTCCGTGCCCAGACGCAGTACGCCCTTCTTACCGTTGCGTTTGATAATCTGTACGCGCTGGCCGGCCTGCCACAAGCGCCAGTCCTCTTTATTCGCTTCCGGATAGTATTCGCGCAGCGCCTCGTGACGATCGTTATCTTTCTGCATCACCTGGCTAATCAGATATTTCACCAGATCGAAGTTATCCAGACCGACATTGAGCATCGGCAGAATATTCGAGGTGTTGGTTGATGCCAGCAGATCCCACAGCGAACCGTTTTTCAGGAAGCGGGTCGAGAAAGTTGCGAACGGTCCAAACAGTACTACCCGCTTGCCATCGATAATCCGCGTATCGATATGCGGAACCGACATCGGCGGCGCGCCCACTTCGGCCTGGCCATAGACTTTCGCCAGATGATGGTTCACCACCTCCGGGTTTTCGCACACCAGGAACTGTCCCCCCACCGGGAAGCCCGCGTACTCTTTCGCCTGAGGAATACCGGTTTCCTGAAGCAGCGTCAGCGCGGCGCCGCCGGCGCCAATAAAGATAAATTTGGCTTTAATAACGCGCTTCTGGCGACGATTATCGGCATCGGCCAGGGTCACTGTCCAGCTCTTGTCCGCGTTGCGCTTAAAGCGACGCACAACGGTACCAAGCTGCAAAGAGAAGTTATCATGGGTCTGCAGTCCGGCAATCAGCTGGCGGGTGATTTCCCCGTAGTTGACGTCGGTCCCGACTTCGGTGCGGGTCGCGGCCACTTTTTGCTGCGGATCGCGCCCTTCCATCACCAGCGGCGCCCACTCTTTGATCTGCTGATGATCTTCAGAATAGCGAATCCCGCGGAACAGCTCACTCTGCTGGAGCGCCGCGTAACGCGCGCGCAGGAAATTCACATTGTCTTCGCCCCACACAAAGCTCATGTGCGGCACGCTGTTAATAAACGATTTCGGCTTACTGAGTATGCCGCGTGTCACCTGGTGAGCCCAAAATTGCCGGGAGATGTGGAAGGATTCGTTGATATCGACCGCTTTGTCGATATTAATCCCACTGGCGGTTTGTGGCGTGTAGTTCAGCTCCATCAAAGCCGCATGACCGGTACCCGCATTGTTCCAACCGTTCGAGCTCTCTTCAGCCACGCTGGACATCTGCTCGACCATGGTAATAGACCAGTCCGGCTCAAGTTCCTGAAGCCAGGTTCCCAACGTGGCGCTCATGATGCCGCCGCCAATCAACAATACATCCGTCTCTTGCTCATGGCGGGTGTTGGTCCGAGGTGTATTTGAACCAACAGCCGGTGAGCTGGGTACGGCCATCTTTTTCTTCATCGGATTTGAGCCTTACTTTACTCGCTTTTGGATTTAGCGCAGGTGAAACGATTATCGAGAATCAAGGTAACACCGAAGATCAAAAAATTAAATATTGTTTAAAATTTAAGTTGAGTTTTGAGATCTGTTATAAAAATGTTTAATAAATGTGTACGCTAAATCATATTTTGTACTGGTATATGTCACGTCCACGCGCTATCATCCCCTGTTTTGTGACAGACCGCACACAAGCTCCGGCTCGTGGTTCCGGCTTTTATCTACCAGCGAAACGCTTATGCATCAGGCCACCAACCCCACACCACCCTCTTCGAACGGCGCGCTTCGCCATGTATTACGCTCGCCGTCGCTACTGACCCGCGAAGCGCTGGCTGGCGTACTCACCGCGCTGGCCCTGATTCCAGAGGTTATCTCCTTTTCTGTGATTGCCGGGGTTGACCCGAAAGTCAGCCTGATTGCGTCCGTTGTGCTCTGTCTGGCGATGTCGGTGCTTGGCGGCAGACCGGCCATGGTCACCGCAGCGGCGGGGTCGGTGGCGCTGGTCATTGGCCCTATGGTGCATCAACACGGCGTGGGCTATATCCTGCCCGCTGTCATTTTGGCTGGTATTATTCAAATTTTGTTTGGGTTGTGCGGTATGGCCCGACTGATGCGATTTATTCCGCAATCGGTGATGACCGGATTTGTGAATGCGCTGGGGATACTGATCTTTTTTGCCCAGCTGCCACATTTCTGGAGCACACGGCCGCTGATCCTCGGCCTGTTCGTGCTGACGCTGCTGATTGTGCTGTGGGCGCCACGCTATATCAAAGCCATCCCTTCGCCGCTGATCGCCATCATCCTGCTGACCTTGTTTACCGTCACCAGCGGCCAGCTGCTGCCCACCGTCGGTGATGAAGGCACTATGAGCGGTGGACTGCCCGGACTTACCGCTCTGCGGGTACCGCTCGATCTGCACACGCTGAGCATTATCTGGCCCTGCGCGTTGAGTATCGCCTTCGTTGGCCTGCTGGAGTCGCTGCTGACGGCTAAACTCGTGGATGATCTGACCCACACGCCATCCAGCAAAGCGCGCGAGAGCACCGGGCTGGGCATCGCCAATATTCTCGCCGGATTCTACGGCGGTATCGCCGGCTGCGCCATGATCGGGCAGACCATCGTTAACGTCGAAATGGGCAAGGGCCGAAGCCGCGTCTCAACCGTTGCGGCAGGCCTTGTACTGCTGCTGCTGGTCACCGCGCTGAGTGAAGTAATGGCTAAAATTCCGATGGTGGTGCTGGCCGGAGTGATGGTGATTGTGGCGGCAAAAACCTTCAGCTGGCACAGCATTCGGCCGGCGGAAGTGGCGCGCCATCCGTGGCCGGAAACGCTGGTTATGCTGGCGACCGTCGGCGCGACGGTCGGAACCAGCAATCTGGCCATTGGCGTTGTGGCCGGACTGGCAGTGATGGCGCTGATTCCTCGCCGGCTGCGCAGCAGGCCGGCGCTTACATCAGAAATATCGTCGCCAGACCGAGAAAAATAAAGAAGCCGCCGGTGTCGGTGATCGCGGTGATCATCACGCTGGAGCCGACCGCCGGATCGCGCCCCAGCTTGACCATCACCATCGGAATAATCACCCCCATCATCGCGGCCATCAGCAGATTCAGCATCATCGCCAGCGTCATCACGCCGCCCAGCTGCGGGTCCTGATACAACCACCAGGTGATCGCCCCCATGATCCCGCCCCATACCAGGCCGTTAATCAGCGCGACGCCCATCTCGCGCAGAATCAGAAACGAAAAGCTGCCGGGCTGAATGTGCTGTAATGCCATAGCGCGCACGATCATGGTGATCGTCTGATTGCCGGTGTTGCCGCCGATCCCGGCGACGATCGGCATCAGTGAGGCAAGCGCCACCAGCTGTGAAATAGTGTGTTCAAACCCGTCAATCACCCGCGAGGCGATAAAGGCGGTGCACAGATTAACCGCCAGCCAGGCCCAGCGGGTCTTCACCGCTTTGCTGACCGGCGCAAAGACATCCTCTTCGCTGCTCAGACCGCCCATACCGCGCAGATCGCTGTCCGTCTCTTCATAGACGACGTCAACAATCTCATCGATGGTCAGACGGCCCATCAGCTTCCCTTCTGCATCAATCACCGCGGCGCTGATCAAGTCGTCACGTTCAAAGGTACGCGCCACCTTTTCAGCCTCTTCGTGCGGCTGGAAGGTGACCGGGTCCCCTTCCATGACGTCGCCGACCCGTTTTTGCGCCGCATTGAGCAGAATCGTTTGCAGCTGAAGCTCACCCAGCAGAAGCTTATTGCGGGTGGTCACAAACAGCTTATCGGTGTTCGCCGGCATTTTGCCCAACCGCCGCAGATAGCGCTGTACCGCCGCCAGCGTCATTTCCGGACGCACGACAATCACTTCGAACTCCATGATTGCCCCAACGGTATTGTCGGCGTAACGCATAATCTGGCGGACGCGCGCGCGCTTATCCGGCGGCATCGTCGCCAGTAAGCGACCGGTCAGGTTACGCGGCAGGTGCTGAACCAGATAGACCTGTTCGTCGATATCCAGGGTTTGCAGCGCGTCGAGCAGCTCGTGGTCGCTCATCTTATCGATGAGATCGCCCCAGACGTTTTCCGATGCCTCGAGCAGCACCTCGCCGCGTTTGTCGTTGCTGACCAGCTGCCAGAGCGCATTACGCCCGTCGTACGGCAGCGCTTCGAGGGCATCGGCAAGGTCCGGTGGCGGCAGGTGAGAGACCAGCACCTCGACCTCCGCCAGATCGTCTGCCAGCGTGCCGTCGTCATAGCGTTCAGCAAGCGTCAGCTTTCCCAGCAGCGCCGAGGTGACGGCTTTATCGGTGGTCAGCAGCCAGATAAGGCGGGCACGCTCTTCATCACGTAATCTGGCACTTTTTTTATGCGAAACGGACATCGGTCAGGCAATCCTTTTGAGAACATGTGGCAGGCCAGGAGCCATAAGCATAGCGCGGGGAGGGAGAAAAAATAACCGTCGCCGCGTTCAGGCGGCGGAAAAATCAACAACCGCGCCGCCGGCGAGCCGGCGACGCGATCAATCAGGCGGTGCGGGCCACCGCATCCCGGGTAGCCAGCTCGCGCTCTTCTCCCGTCAGTTCTGTCAGCTGGCCGCTTCGCATCTCCAGCAGGCGGTCGGCATGCTGGAAGTAGTGATCGTCGTGGCTAATGGCGAAAACGGTTTTCCCCATTTGCTGCAGCAGCGGCAGCAGCTGCTGGTAAAACTCGCGCCGGAAATGCGGGTCCTGATCCGCCGCCCACTCATCAAGCAGAATGATATCCCGCTCCTCCGCCAGCGCCAGCAGCAGCGCAACGCGTTTTTTCTGCCCTTTCGACAGCTTCAAATCGACAATCCTGCCGTTATCCAGCTGCAGTTTATGCGTCATTTTCAGGTACGCCATCCACTGGTCAACCAGCGCGGAGTCCGCCGCTTTGCCGCCGGGCCCCAGCAGCCGATCGAACAGCCAGACATCGGTAAAGACCGCCGAAAAAAGCTTGCGGTAATCTTCGGGCTTGTCTGCCGCAAGGGGCTGGCCATCGAGCAGAATCTGCCCGGAAGCCGGTTGATACAGCCCGGTCAGCAGCATCGCCAGCGTCGATTTACCGCTGCCGTTGCCGCCAATTAAAAACACCAGCTCGCCGCGCTGCAGGGTCAGGTTAATCGGCCCGACAGCAAAGCTGTTATCCGGATAGTGGAAGCAGACGTCGCGCAGCTCCAGAGTCTGCCAGTGCGGGTGCGGTTCCGGCTGCGGGAAGTCGGCGCGATACGGTGCCAGCGAGAAGGTATTCAGCTTGTTGAACGCCACCTGGGCGCTGAGCAATGTCGGCAGCGCTCCGACCGCCGAGAGCAGCGGCGTGCGCAGGAACAGCAGAGTCAGCGAGTAGGTCGCCGCCACGGCGGTATTCGCCCAGCCGAGGCTGTTTGCCATCCAGAACACCAGTCCGATGGCCCCCAGCATCATAATATTCGACCAGTTCACCGCGCTGAGATGGAACGTATCGGCGCGGATAATATGGTGACGATATTCGCGGGCATCCGGCAGATAAAGTTGATTAAACACGTATTCCGCGCGTTCCCGGTTAAGGGTTAACTCTTTGCGCCCCTCCAGCACCGTCTGGTAGTCGTGGTACAGCTTGTCTTCCGTTTCCCGCAGCGTCGCCATATGCCTGTAGACGCGAGCCACCAGCACAAACCCGCCCCAGATGGTCAGCGCCATCCACAGCGCGGTCACCATCATCATTTTGCCCGACAGCCACGCCAGATAGGCGGCGGAACCAAAGGTCAGGATAATCCCCTGCACCAGCTCCGGCAGGCGCACAAAAGCGATGGTGATATTGCGAATGTCGCTGGTTAAACCGGCAAGCAGCGAAGCGCTACCGATCTTCTCGACCTTTTCGATTTGGGTATCAAGGATGCGTTTGATAAATTCGCCGCGCAGGCGGAAGACAAAATGGTGGCCCAGGGTGGTCAGGGCCAGCTGGGAACCCAGCGTCACGACCATCAGCAGCAGCAACAAACCGAGAAATTCCGGCAGCACCGCCAGCGAGGTATCGACCACGGTCATCAGACGCAGATTAATAAAGGCAATAAGCCCGATTCCCAGCGCCGCACTGAGCAGACTCAGGGCAATGACGGAGATAAATGGCCAGCGATACTGGCGCCAGACAAGCAGCAGAAGTTCCATAACTCACAATCCGGGCAGCAAAACAGCCAGCAGTTTAAACTGCTCGCCCATGACATCAAGAATAATTCTTATTTTTGTTCTCTCGCACCGGCAAGACGGAAGGTGAGGTTATAGCGACAGGCGCCGGTCTGCGGATGGTCGCCCTCTTTCAGCGGCTGGATACCGTGGTAAAACAGGCGCGATTCTCCCCCCCAGACCACCACATCGCCATGCTCCAGCAGCACGCGCTGCAGCGGATCGCTGCGCCGCAGACCGCCAAACTGAAACACGGCGGGCAGCCCCAGTGACACCGACACAATAGGCGCCCGCAGATCGCGTTCATCTTTATCCTGATGCAGAGACAGCTTTGCCCCGGGCTGATAGCGGTTAATCAGACAGGCATCGGGAGCAAAATCAGGATAGCCGCAGGCAAGCGCCGCCTCCGCAGCCAGTTGACGAAAGATCGTCGGCATCGACGGCCAGCGCTGACCGGTTAACGGATCGTCAGGAGCATAGAGGTAGCCGTGCATATCGGTGGTCCAGCCCACTCTGCCGCAGTTGGTCATCGCCACCGACATGGTATAGCCTCCCGGCGTCACCATTTGACGAAACGGCGACCGGCTGGCGACCTGCATTATCGCCTGCAGCAACGCCGCCGCGCGCCGGTGGGCGAAGCGCCGCAGAATGGTGGCCCCCGGCGCCAGCGGCTCCTGCCAGGGAGGCGTATCGGCGAATAAATCGAGCATCACTTCTCCTCGGTTTGCGCTTCCCGGGCCAGCAATTGCGCTTTACGGGCCGTTCCCCAGCGATAGCCTGAGAGCGCCCCGCCCTCGCGGACCACCCGATGGCACGGGATAACAATGGCGAGTTTATTGGCCGCGCAGGCGCCTGCCACGGCTCTCACCGCACGAGGTTGGCCAATGCTCTGCGCGACCTGACGATAGCTGCGGGTCTCTCCTGCCGGGATCTGGCGCAACGCCTGCCAGACGCGCAGCTGAAACGCGGTACCGCGCAGATCCAGCGGTAGATTAACGGCCTTGCGAGGATCGTCCAGATGGGCGAAAACCTCGGCTACCCGCTGGCAAAAATGCGCATCCCCCGGCAGAAGCCGGGCGTGGGGGAAGAGACGGGATAACGCATCAAGCAGCGCTGCGTTCTCTTCCCCTGGTAAAACGGCGCACACCCCCCGTTCACTTTCCGCAACCAGGCAGCGGCCGACCGCGCAGTCGCCGACAGTATAGATAATGTCGGTATCCTCGCCGCCGCGGCGAAACTGGCGGGCGGTCATCCCAAGCGCGGCATCCGCCTGACGATAATAACTGCTGCCTCCGGGAAAGCCTGCCGCTAGCACGGCGGGCGTCACTTTTTCCCCCTGCCCCAGCGCTTCGCGCAAACGTCGCGCACGCCATGCCTGTTGCCAGGCTTTCGGCGTCATTCCGGTGACGGATTTGAATAAACGATGAAAATGAAAGGGGCTGACCGCCAGTTCCTGCGCCAGTGCCTCAAGGGTCACGGGCGATTCCTGTTCCAGCAGGCGACAGGCCCGGGTGACTTTGTCCACCTTCTGCTGCTGCGGATCGCGTTTATCCGGCTGGCAGCGCTTACAAGGACGAAAGCCAGCGGCGATCGCCGCCTCAACCGCGGGGTAAAAGCGCACATTCTCCCGCAGCGCTCGCCGCGAACGGCAGGACGGGCGGCAACAGATACCGGTGGTCAGTACGGCAAAGACAAACTGACCATCGGCTCGCACATCGCGATCGCACACCGCCTGCCAGCGGCGATCGTCGGTATCAGCAATTATCGGTTTCATAACGGGCTCCTGCTTTAAGTGTATCGTCAGTCTGAATCCGCGCCCGATGAAAAAAACCCGAAATCTTGCTGTTTAATTCTTTTCGCCGACGAGGAAAGTGCGGAACTGCGGCGACATCCAGGTTGTAAACCCGTCGCCCTCTTTGACGATCATGTAAACCGCCAGCCCCTGCTGGCGCACCACTTCCTGCGCCCTTTCCGGCCCCAACACCATCAGGCCGGTATCCCAGCCGTCCGCTTCCAGCGCCGTTGGGGCGATGACCGTGACCGAGACCAGCTTATGGTCAATCGGCCGGCCGGTTTGCGGATCGATAACGTGGGAAATACGTTTACCGTCCAGCTCATAGTAGTTGCGATAGCTGCCGGAGGTGCTGATCCCATGTCCGTTGATATCAACAATCGCCTGCACGGCATTTTCGCGATCGGTTGGTTTCTGGATGGCCACCCGCCACGGCTGCCCGTCGCCGTTCATTCCCCGGCTGACCAACGCCCCGCCGACCGAAACCAGGTAGCGGGAAATGCCCTCCTGCTCCATCAGGCGAGCCAGATGATCGGCGGCATAGCCTTCGCCAACGGTGGAGAGATCGACAAACAGATCCGGGATGTCTTTTTGCAGATATTGCCGATCCGCGTGGTTAATGACCGTCAGATGCTGGAGCCCCGTGCGCGCTTTCGCGGCGGCGATCTGCTGAGGATCCGGCGTTTTAACCGGTTGCTTGTCGGGGCCAAACCCCCAGAGGTTCACCAGCGGCCCCACCGTAATATCCATGGCGCCCGCGGTTTTGGCGCCGATGCGCAGCGAGAGAGTGACAATATCAGCCATCGCTTCGCTGACCGGCCACGGCTCGGTCGTGGTGGCATGGTTAAAGCGCATCAGCGCAGAATCGTTCTTCCAGGTGGAGAGCAGACGATCGTCGGCATCGAGCTGCGCCTGGACCTTCTGTCGCAGCGCCTCGGCTTTGGCTTCATCAACGCCAATGACGCTGACCCGCCAGAATGTGCCCATCGTCTTACCATCCAGTACGGTCGCGGCACTTTTTGGCGCAGTGGGAGTTGTGGCTGAATCGCAGCCGGAAAGCAGTACGCAGACGCTGAACAGCGCGCTACGGAAAAAAGTGATATCCATACAATCAGGTTCCTCTTGCTAAGGCAGCAAGATTACACCAGCGAGGTTAAACCGGGCATAAAAAAAGGCGCCAGAGGCGCCTTTTTCGTCACTTCAGCGTGCTTAGAACTGGTAAACCAGGCCCAGAGCAACCACGTCGTCGGTAGAGATACCGGCGTTACGGGTGAAGCTGTTGTCGTCCAGCAGGTTGATTTTGTAGTCAACGTAGGTGGACATGTTTTTGTTGAAGTAGTAGGTCGCGCCTACGTCAACATATTTCAGGATATCCTGGTCGCCGTAGCCTTCCAGATCCTTACCTTTAGACTGCAGGTAAGCAACGGACGGACGCAGACCGAAGTCGAACTGGTACTGAGCAACCACTTCGAAGTTCTGTGCTTTGTTAGCAAAGCCCAGGTTGCCAGCGCGAGTTGCGTTGTAGGTCTGGGTGTACTGAGTTGCCAGGTAAACGTTGTTCGCGTCGTATTTCAGGCCGCCGGTGTAGGTTTCAGCGTGGTCGCCTTCACCCAGAACCAGTGCGTTCTGATCGTCGGTACGCTTGGAGTTAGCGTAAGCGAAACCAGCGCTGATGCCGTCCCAGATGTCATAAGTTACGGAAGTACCGAAACCGTCGCCGTTCTGTTTCAGAGCGCCACGACCGTTGTTGGTTGCGCCTTCGCCGCTAACGCTGCCGTTTTTACCCTGGTACTGCAGAGCAAAGTTCAGGCCGTCAACCAGACCGAAGAAGTCAGAGTTACGGTAGGTTGCAACGCCGTTAGCACGGGACTGCAGGAAGTTGTCAGAACCGTAGGTGTCGCCGCCGAATTCCGGCAGAACGTCGGTCCAGGAAGTTACGTCGTAAACAACGCCGTAGTTACGACCGTAGTCGAAAGAGCCCGCGTCGCCAAATTTCAGACCAGCAAACGCCAGACGAGTCCATGCCTGATCGCTTGAGCTTTCAGTGTTGTTCGCCTGAACGTTGTATTCCCACTGGCCGTAACCGGTCAGCTGGTCATTGATCTGAGTTTCGCCTTTAACGCCTACACGCATGTAGGTCTGGTCGCCGTCAACGCTCTTGTCGTCAGAGAAATAGTGCAGACCGTCGATTTTACCGTACAGGTCTAATTTGTTGCCGTCTTTGTTATAAATTTCAGCCGCATTCGCTGCGCCTGCTACCAGCAGAGCCGGTACCAGGAGGGACAGTACTTTAACTTTCATGTTATTAACCCTCTGTTTGTTATATGCCTTTTATTATTGCCACTGCTTACTGATTACCCTTCTAATCAGTCGGCTATATTCATTGTGCTGTAAAATGCAGAATAATCCAACAAGAATATGATACGAAAACTTCTAAGGTGTTTCAAAATGCGCACAAGATGTTTCAAGTTGTAAACACAGGGGAACTTTTCTTCATCGCTAAAAAGCACTAAAATAAGCACCAATAATCAAGAAAATAAATTTTTTCAATGAAGTTCATGCAGTTACACGTTGTTTCATGTATAGCACTGAATGACAAAACAAAATCCACCCCGGCGACTAGAATAACTCTCGCTATCATCATTAACTTTATTTATTACCGTCATTCAGTTCTGAATGTCTGTTTACCCCTATTTCAACCGGATGCCTCGCATTCGGTTTTTTTTTACCCTTCTTTACATAACTTTAATTACCCGGCGATATCCACGGAAAAAAATAACGGTTATTAATCAATCACCTCGCAAGTGAGTAAAGTCTTATCCAGATAATTTCTTGTTATTTAGTGCTATTTATTGCCAGAAACGGGTAAATAATTGTACAAGGTTCGCCCTGGTGTACATCTTATTGCGCGCGATTTTTTAAGATAATTCTTACGATTAAAAAAAATTGCAGAACCGCAATCTGTAGTATGGATTTGATAAATTAGCCTTTATACTGCTTAGCGTATTCACTCTGCTAGCAGCTACCTGGGGCGATGCCCTGCTTACAAACCTTGATGAGTCGCTCCGTCACACGATGACCCAGAAAAAATTCTCCCTGATGCCAGGCAGCATCACCCGCTTCTTCATCTTAATGGTCATCGTCCTGCTGGCGACCATGGGTGTTATGATCCAAAGCGCGGTCAATACCTGGCTGAAAGATAAAAGTTATCAGGTCATTGATGTCAGCCACGCGCTGCATAAACGCATCGATACCTGGCGCTACGCAACCTGGCAGATTTACGACAATATCGCCGCCACCCCTTCCAGCACCGTCAGCGATGGCCTGCAAGAAACGCGGTTGAAGCAGGATGTTTACTACCTGGAAAAACCGCGGCGGAAAACCGAAGCGCTGATCTTTGGATCCCACGACAGCTCCACCCTGGAGATGACGCAGAAAATGTCCAGCTACCTCGACATCTTGTGGGGAGCGGAAACCATCCCCTGGTCGATGTACTATCTGAATGGTCTGGATAACAGTCTGATCCTTGTGTCGACGCTGCCGCTGAAAGATCTGTCATCCAGCTTTAAAGAGTCAACGATTACCAGCGTGGTTGAATCCCGTCGCGCAGAAATGCTGCTGCAGGCGAACACCCTGGACGAGAGGGAAACCTTTTCCTCTCTGCGCCGCCTCTCCTGGCAGAATGGCCACTATTTTACCCTGCGCACCACCTTTAACCAGCCGGGCCACCTGGCAACCGTTGTCGCCTTTGACCTGCCGATTAACGACCTGATTCCGCCCGGCATGCCGCTGGATAATTTCCGTATTGAACCCGACCCGGCGCAAAGCGCGGTCAGCAACCCGGAAAAAGAGGCCACCGATAGCGTTAATATCGACTTTAACGGGGCGCGAATTGAGATCATCACCAGCATTAGCACCACCGGTATGCGCCTGATCTGGGTGGTTCCCTTCGGGTCGCTGCTGCTGGAGTCACTGCAGAACGTTCTCCTGCCGCTGCTGCTGATTATCGGCCTGCTGGCGTTAACGCTGTTCGGTTTTACGACGTTTCGCCATTACAACGGCCGCGGCCGTCAGACCGGTACCGCCGTCTCTCCCGCCGCCAATAGCGAATTGCGCACCCTGCGCGCCATTAACGAAGAGATCGTCTCGCTGCTGCCGCTGGGGCTGCTGGTTCACGATCAGGAAGCCAACCGTACAATTATCAGTAACCCGATTGCCGATCATCTCCTGCCGCACCTCAATCTGCAAAACATCACCAACATGGCCGATCAGCATCAGGGGGTTATCCAGGCGACAATCAATAACGAGCTGTATGAAATACGTCAGTATCGCAGCCAGGTCGCGCCGCGGACGCAGATCTTCATTATTCGCGATCAGGACCGGGAGGTTCTGGTCAATAAAAAACTGAAACAGGCCCAGCGCCTGTACGAGAAAAACCAGCAGGGGCGCATTGCATTTATGCAGCATATCGGCAGCGCCTTAAAACAGCCGGCGCAGAGCCTGGCCGAAGAAGCGGCTGCCATTGGGATTGCCCAAAGCCTTCAGCTTGCGCAGCATGCTGACCAGCTGGTACAGCTGGTCGATGAAATTCAGCTGGCGAATCTTCTGGAGAGCGACAGCTGGAAAAGTAATCCTGGGCTGTTCTCCATTCAGGAGCTGATCGATGAAGTGGTGCCTGAGGTGCTGCCGATCATTAAACGCAAAGGTCTGCAGCTGCTGATCAACAATGCGCTGCCGGCCAATGAACAACGCTATGGCGATCGCGATGCGCTGCGCCGCACGCTGCTGTTACTCATTCAATACTCGGTGACCACGACGCAAATTGGCAAAATCACGCTTGAAATGAGTAAAGATGAGTCCGCTGACGACCGGCTGACCTTCCGTATTCTGGATACCGGCAACGGCGTTTCCGGCAATGAAATCGACAATATGCACTTCCCGTTCCTGAACGAGACCCAGTCCGACCTGTATGGTAAAGCCAACGCCCTCACCTTCTGGCTCTGCGATCGCCTGACGCGCAGGCTTGGCGGTCAGATGAACATCAAGGCGCGCGAGTCGCTGGGAACCCGCTATTCTCTCCATCTCAAAATGCCGGCCAGCGAAGAAGAGAGCGATTCCGGCGAACATCTGCTGGATGATGTCGTGGTGATGCTCGATATTACCGCCAATGAGGTCCGCCGGATTGTGGTGCGCCAGCTCGAAAGCTGGGGAGCAACCTGCATCACGCCGGATGAAAGGCTGGCAAGTCAAGAATACGATCTCTTTTTAACGGATAATCCGTCTAATCTTACTGCTTCGGGCTTGCTTTTAAGCGATGATGAGGTCGGGATACGCAAAATTGGCCCAGGCCAGCTGCGTGTCAATTTTAATATCAGCACGGCTATGCAGGAAGCGATTCTGCAACTGATTGAACAGCAGCTGGCGCAGGAAGAGGGGCAATCTCCCTCTGCGGGAAGCGAAAGTAACGCCGAACTCCATGCCAGCGGCTATTACGCACTGTTTGCCGACACAGTTCCGGATGATGTTAAGAGGCTGTATACTGAACTGGCAACGAGCGATTTAGCTGCGCTGGCGCAGACAGCGCACCGCCTCAAAGGGGCGTTTGCTATGCTTAATCTGATACCCGGCAAACAGTTATGTGAAACGCTTGAGCATCTGATTCGCGAGAAAGATGCGCAAGGCATAGAAAAATATATCAGCGACATTGACGTTTACGTCAAGAGCTTGCTGTAGCAAGGTAGCCTAATACATGAACACTATGAACGTAATTATTGCCGATGACCACCCGATCGTACTGTTCGGTATTCGTAAATCCCTTGAGCAAATCGAATGGGTCAACGTAGTCGGCGAATTTGAAGATTCAACGGCACTTATCAATAATCTTCCTAAATTAGACGCACACGTTTTGATTACCGACCTGTCGATGCCTGGCGATAAATACGGCGACGGGATCACGTTGATCAAATACATCAAACGCCATTTCCCGGATCTGTCTATCATCGTTCTGACGATGAACAACAACCCGGCGATCCTTAGCGCAGTGCTGGATCTGGATATCGAAGGGATCGTGCTGAAACAAGGCGCCCCGACCGATCTGCCTAAAGCGCTGGCGGCGCTGCAGAAAGGCAAAAAATTCACCCCGGAAAGCGTTTCGCGCCTGCTGGAAAAAATCAGCGCCAGCGGTTACGGCGACAAGCGCCTGTCGCCGAAAGAGAGCGAAGTGCTACGCCTGTTCGCCGAAGGGTTTCTCGTGACCGAGATTGCCAAAAAGCTGAACCGCAGCATTAAAACCATCAGCAGCCAGAAGAAATCGGCGATGATGAAGCTGGGCGTGGAAAACGATATCGCGCTGCTGAACTACCTGTCTTCCGTTTCTCTGAGCGCCACCGACAAAGAGTAACGCTGCCTGCCCGGATAACGGCTCTGCGCCTTATCCGGGCAAGTCCACCACCGCTTCCCTGCCCTACTCCCTTTCCTGACGTTCTTTGCGCACCCGCGCGGCGTAGATCGCCAGCGTCTGCTTGATAATATCGAGCGTCACCGGTTTCGACAGACAGTTATCCATACCCGACTCCAGGCAGCGCTGTTTCTCCTCAGCCAGCGCGTTGGCGGTCACCCCGATGACCGGCAGGGTCATTCCCAGCTCGCGGATACGTTGCGTCAGGCGATAGCCATCCATATTCGGCATGTTGACATCGCTCAGCACGATATCGATATGCTGTTTGCTCAGCACGCCCAGCGCATCGACCCCATCGTTTGCCGTCACGCACTGATAGCCCAGCGAGCCAAGCTGGTCGGCCAGCAGCCGGCGGTTAATCGGATGATCGTCCACCACCAGGATCATCATATCGTCATTGCTGGCGACCTGCGTTTCCGGAGCGGCGAGCGCCGGGCCGTGTTCGGTGGTCGTCACCGCAATCCGCAAGATACGTCCCAGCAGCGGCAGCAGTTCGTGCGGTGTCGTCACGCTGTGTATCCACTCGCCAGGCGTGCGTTCCAGCGGAATACCGATATGACGACGACAGAAAATCACCGCCGCACTCCCCTGCCAGCGCGCGTCCGGCTCATCATCAGTCAGCAAAATATCATCTGCGCCGGGCCGTTGGCCGTCATAGATTTGGCAGTGAAGGCCGTGACAGATGAGTAGCGACTCGACAAATAGCGCCAGGGAGGCGTTGCGGATCGCCAGCCAGCAACACGTACCCGCCAGGCCATCAATCACCAGCGGCGAGCGGTTTTGCACGCCGTACAGCGGAATACGAATGGTAAAGCGACTGCCCATTCCCGGTTCGGTTTCGACGGCAATATCGCCGTCCATCATGCTGATGAGCTTTTCACATATCGCCAGCCCCAGACCGGTCCCCTGGAAGTTGCGCTGCACGCCGGTCCCCACCTGGAAGAACGGGTCAAACAGGCGCACCACCTCTTTTGCCGGGATCCCTTCGCCAGTATCGCGCACGCTAATTTGCAGGTAATCCCCGGCGCACTGCACGTGCAGGACGATGCAGCCGGTGTCGGTAAACTTAATGGCGTTGCTCAACAGGTTAGAGATGACCTGCTGCAAACGCATCGGGTCGCCGGACATCAGCTGCGGAACGTCAGGCTCGATAAAGCAGTAGAGCCCCAGCTGTTTACGCACCACCAGCGGTAAATAGTTGGCCGAGATATGGTTCATCACCTCACGCGGCGAAAACTCACCGGGTTCGATTTTCAGCTGCTCGGATTCGATTTTCGAGAAATCGAGGATATCGCTGATGATTTTCAGCAGCAGGCTCGAGGAGTTATTCATCGCCGTGACCAGCCTGTCGACGCCCTTCGGCAGCTCTTTGGTTTGCAACAGGTCAAGGTTACCGATTATTCCGTACAGCGGCGTTCGCAGCTCGTGGCTGACGGTGGCGAGGAACATCGATTTCGACTGGCTGGCCTGCTCCGCAGCCTGCGCCATCTCCTGCAACGACTCTTCCATCTTGACGCGGGCGCTGACGTCCACCAGCACGCAAATCGCGACGTTTTCATTGCGATAGCGCGAATGGACGAAGCTAATCTGCAGGTTGGTGTTGTTGCTGGTCAACACATCCACAAAGTTGACCTGCTGGCCGCAAATAATCTGCGTTAACCGCTGCCGATCCTCATGGGTCAGCATATTGAGGTAGTTGTGCGCCAGTTCGTTGCTCAGAATATTGGTGCCATCGAGGGTGCGCAGAATACAAATCCCCACCGGCGCCGATGCGACGATTTTACGGTTGAACTGCTCATGCTCTTCCAGCCGCTGGGCATCATTCTCCGCCGGGATAAAGATCCGCCGCTCATACATCCGCGCCAGGGCAAACAGAATCACCCCGGTGAGGATATTCAGGACAATCGCGTTGATAATCAGCATCCGGATACGTTCGAGCACCTGATCGACCGACACGGAATAGACGATGCTTAACGACGACGGCGGCAGACTCTTCTTCAGCGCCAGCTCGCGGAAACCCGCGGTGTAGCCAAACCAGATCCGCTCCTGCATCCAGCGGGCTTCGCTCTTGATTTTGTTATCCTGCCCGGCAAGAGAAATAAGCGGCTGTCCGTTGTCGTCGAGAATCGTGACGCTCATTGGCAGACTGCCCGGCGTAAAGAAGCTCTCCATACGAATGGTCTGCTCAATACCCAGCAACGCCTGCAGGCGGTTTGCCATATAAACCGGCGTCAGGGCGTAAAAATAGCCCACGCCCGGACGCACGCCCTGGCTTATCCAGAACAGGTTGTTGCCGCGCTCGTTTTGCGGCGCATCGCGGTACTGCTCAATACGCTGGTGCAGCACTTTCAGCGCCTGATCGCGCTCCAGCGGCATCTCCCGCAGGCCAAAGTTGGCCATACACAAATTATCGCTGCCAATGAGAAAGATGCGGTTGAGGTCATAGGCCGCGGAAAAGTTATCGCGCCAGTAGCGCATAAACCACGCCAGCGACTGCAGGGAGTTGCGCCAGGTCGCGCCCATTGTCCCGCAATCAGAATCAGGGTACAGCGGTTCAAAATCAGGAACGGCGATATTGCCGCCCGGAGCGGGAGTCGCCCCGCCCTCGTCACCGCTGGTCGGACGGTTGCCGGCCACGTATTTCAGCTCTTTAATCACATCCGCGGTTCGCTGAATATAGCGCTGCGCCTGATCGGCATTGAGGTTAAATTCCTGGCGGATCTCCGACTCTCTGTCATGCAGGGCGTTGACGATATAGAACACGGAAACGAAAGCGATCAGCATCCAGAGCAGTACCGCCAGCGCTCTGAACAGGTAGCGTGAAACCTTTAGCGTGGTATGAAAAGAGGCAAGATATTTCAATGGGGCGATACTCGGCCGTCAGGGACTCAACAGAATGGGGTTAAGGTAGCGGTAAACACGTTTCGTCGCAACGTTATACTCTCTGGATTTCGCCTCGGATAAAGGCGCAGCGTACAAATAAAAAGGGCCGGAGTCTCTCCCGGCCCTTTTCGCATCACTAGCGCAGATTATTCTTCATCTTCGACAGCGTCATCATCGGCGTCAGCGTCAGTTTCCGGCGCGATCTCGTCGTCGCCTTCCGCTACGCTGCCGTCGATGGCATCCAGCTCTTCGTCATCAACCGGCTCGGCTACGCGCTGCAGGCCTACGACGTTTTCATCTTCCGCGGTACGGATCAGAATAACGCCCTGCGTGTTACGACCGACGATGCTGACTTCCGACACGCGCGTACGCACCAGGGTGCCGGCATCGGTGATCATCATGATCTGATCGCAATCATCGACCTGCACAGCGCCGACCACGGAACCGTTACGCTCGGTGACCTTAATGGAGATCACGCCCTGCGTTGCACGGGACTTAGTCGGATACTCTGCCGCCGCCGTACGTTTACCGTAACCATTCTGCGTGACGGTCAGGATAGCGCCTTCGCCGCGTGGAATGATCAGCGAAACCACTTTATCGTCACCCGCCAGCTTGATGCCGCGAACGCCGGTAGCGGTACGGCCCATGGCACGGACCGCGCTCTCTTTAAAGCGCACCACTTTACCGGCGGCTGAGAACAGCATCGCTTCATCATTACCGTTGGTCAGGTCAACGCCAATCAGCTCGTCGCCTTCGTTCAGGTTCACCGCGATGATCCCGGCAGAACGTGGACGGCTGAACTCGGTCAGCGCGGTTTTCTTCACGGTACCGCTGGCGGTCGCCATAAAGACGTTCACGCCTTCTTCGTATTCGCGTACCGGCAGAATAGCGGTAATGCGTTCGTTAGCTTCCAGCGGCAACAGGTTGACGATTGGACGCCCGCGCGCACCACGGCTGGCTTCCGGCAGCTGATAGACCTTCATCCAGTACAGGCGGCCACGGCTGGAGAAGCAGAGGATCGTGTCATGGGTATTGGCCACCAGCAGGCGGTCGATAAAGTCTTCTTCTTTAATACGTGCGGCCGATTTACCTTTGCCACCGCGACGCTGCGCCTCATAGTCGGTTAGCGGCTGATACTTCACATAGCCCTGGTGAGACAGGGTGACCACCACATCTTCCTGGTTGATCAGATCTTCGATGTTGATATCCGCGGTGTTGGCGGTGATTTCGGTACGACGCGCGTCGCCGAACTGTTCGCGCATGGCTTCCAGCTCTTCACGAATCACTTCCATCAGACGGTCGGCGCTGCCGAGGATATGCAGCAGTTCAGCGATCTGTTCCAGCAGCTCTTTGTATTCATCGAGCAGTTTTTCATGCTCAAGCCCGGTCAGTTTCTGCAGACGCAGATCCAGGATCGCCTGGGCCTGCTGTTCGGTCAGATAGTATTGACCGTCGCGCACGCCGAATTCTGGCTCCAGCCACTCCGGACGCGCGGCATCATCACCGGCACGTTCCAGCATCGCCGCCACGTTGCCCAGATCCCATGGACGCGCGATCAGGCCAGCTTTCGCTTCCGCAGGCGTTGGCGCACGGCGGATAAGCTCGATGATCGGGTCGATGTTGGCCAGCGCAATCGCCAGCGCTTCAAGGATATGCGCACGATCGCGGGCTTTACGCAGTTCGAAAATGGTACGACGCGTCACCACTTCGCGGCGGTGGCGCACGAACGCTGAAAGAATATCTTTCAGGTTCATGATCTTCGGCTGACCATGGTGCAGCGCAACCATGTTAATACCGAAGGAGACCTGCAGCTGCGTCTGGGAGTAGAGGTTGTTAAGCACCACTTCGCCCACCGCATCGCGTTTCACTTCAATCACGATGCGCATCCCGTCTTTATCAGACTCGTCACGCAGCGCGCTGATGCCTTCAACGCGTTTGTCTTTCACCAGCTCGGCAATTTTCTCGATCAGGCGCGCTTTGTTCACCTGATACGGAATTTCGTGCACGATGATGGTTTCACGACCGGTCTTCGCATCGGTTTCCACCTCAGCGCGGGCGCGAATATAAATTTTGCCACGACCGGTGCGGTAAGCTTCCTCAATCCCACGACGACCATTAATAATGGCGGCGGTCGGGAAGTCCGGACCCGGGATGTGCTCCATCAGCCCTTCGACGGAGATATTTTCATCGTCGATATAGGCCAGGCAGCCGTTGATCACTTCCGTCAGGTTGTGCGGCGGAATATTGGTTGCCATCCCGACGGCGATACCGGACGAACCGTTCACCAGCAGGTTAGGGATTTTCGTCGGCATGACGTCAGGAATACGTTCCGTACCGTCATAGTTATCAACGAAATCAACCGTCTCTTTTTCCAGGTCGGCCATCAGCTCGTGGGCGATTTTCGACATACGGATTTCCGTATAACGCATCGCTGCGGCGGAGTCGCCATCGACAGAACCGAAGTTACCCTGGCCATCGACCAGCATATAACGCAAGGAGAATGGCTGTGCCATACGTACAATGGTGTCATAAACGGCGATATCACCATGAGGGTGGTATTTACCGATTACGTCACCAACGACACGGGCGGATTTTTTATAGGCTTTGTTCCAGTCATTGCCCAATACGTTCATGGCGTAAAGTACGCGACGGTGTACCGGTTTCAGGCCATCTCGGACATCCGGCAGCGCACGGCCAACAATGACCGACATCGCATAATCCAGATACGAGCTCTTAAGCTCTTCCTCAATGTTGACCGGTGTAATTTCTCTCGCAAGGTCGCTCATCTAACCGCTATCCCTCTACTGTATCCCGGATTCAAAGGTCGCAAATTATAACACAGCCACGGTGATACGGGTAAACCTATACCCAATGAATTTCGCGCCGCATCGTGGCGGTAAACGCAGGCGCTCCGATTCGCGTCATCGGGTCGCGGCAAAAGGCGATGGGGATAGACGGTTTATTCATGTCGGTCACCTGATATACTCGCCGGTCTGAACAGAAAAGGAGTCGAAGCGCCCATGAATGCCGAAAAACAGCCGGTGGCCCACAACGTTGATCATCATGAAATTGCTAAATTTGAAGCCGTCGCCTCGCGCTGGTGGGACTTAGAGGGCGAGTTCAAGCCCTTACATCGTATCAACCCGCTGCGTCTTGGCTATATTGCGGAGCGTTCTGGCGGCCTGTTTGGTAAAAAGATACTCGATGTTGGCTGCGGCGGCGGCATCCTTGCCGAGAGCATGGCGCGTGAAGGCGCAACGGTAACCGGGCTCGACATGGGCTTTGAACCGCTGCAGGTAGCGAAGCTGCACGCGCTGGAAAGCGGCGTTCAGGTCGACTATGTCCAGGAGACGGTAGAAGAGCACGCGGCGAAGCACGCCGGTCAGTACGATGTGGTGACCTGCATGGAGATGCTGGAGCATGTTCCGGACCCGCGCTCGGTGGTTCACGCCTGTGCACGGCTGGTGAAGCCCGGCGGCCAGGTCTTCTTCTCGACCATTAACCGCAATGGTAAAGCGTGGCTGATGGCGGTAGTCGGCGCTGAATACGTGATGAAAATGGTGCCCAAAGGGACTCATGACGTGAAAAAATTCATTAAGCCGGCGGAGCTGATTGGCTGGGTTGATCAGACTACTCTGAAAGAGCAGCATATTATCGGCCTGCATTACAATCCGCTGACCAATACCTTCAAGCTGGCACCGGGGGTAGATGTTAACTATATGTTGCATACAACCGCGAAAAGCGCATAACGTCAGCAGTTTTTCATATGATGATTATTTGATGATTGCGCGGCATCAAGCCGCGTAATTTTTACATCCGTCGAAGAAATCAGCATTCGATCAAATTTTCATATTTATTTTCCAGTTTATTGACATCTCCGCCAGGCCTTACGCGGCGTGGACTTAGCGATCATTACGCTTCCGCAACCTCAAATTAACGCCAAAATCAACCCTTGTACTCAAAAGAATCCTTACTAAAATACTCACCATATAGCGTTTCTTTTATCTACAACCCCCTACATATAGTATTTATCCACAGAGTTAGTCACAACGGCGTTCTGTGGATAAGCGGGGGATATTTTCTCTCACGGACAGGTATAATCCACATGAATCAGAGTCTGCTGGTGACAAAGCGTGACGGTAGCACCGAGCGCATTAATCTCGATAAAATCCATCGTGTACTGGATTGGGCGGCAGAAGGACTGAATAACGTTTCGATTTCTCAGGTAGAACTGCGCTCTCACATTCAGTTTTACGACGGCATCAAAACTGCCGATATCCACGAAACCATCATTAAGGCAGCGGCGGACCTGATCTCCCGCGAAGCGCCGGATTACCAGTATCTCGCCGCGCGCCTGGCGATCTTCCATCTGCGTAAAAAAGCCTACGGCCAGTTTGAGCCGCCAGCGCTGTATGACCACGTCACGAAGATGGTTAAAAAAGGCAAATACGATACTCATCTGCTGGAAGACTACACGGAAGAAGAGTTCAAGCAGATGGATTCGTTCATTGTTCACGATCGCGATATGAGCTTCTCCTACGCTGCCGTTAAGCAGCTGGAAGGCAAATATCTGGTCCAGAACCGTGTTACCGGCGAAATTTACGAGAGCGCCCAGTTCCTCTACATTCTGGTTGCCGCCTGCCTGTTCTCCAACTACCCGCGCGAGACGCGTCTGGACTACATCAAACGTTTCTATGATGCCGTCTCCACGTTTAAAATCTCGCTGCCGACGCCGATTATGTCCGGCGTGCGTACCCCAACGCGTCAGTTCAGCTCCTGCGTGCTGATCGAGTGCGGCGATAGCCTCGACTCCATCAACGCCACCTCCAGCGCCATCGTGAAATATGTTTCCCAGCGCGCAGGTATCGGTATTAACGCCGGTCGCATTCGTGCGCTGGGCAGCCCGATCCGCGGCGGCGAAGCGTTCCACACCGGCTGTATCCCGTTCTATAAGCACTTCCAGACCGCGGTGAAGTCCTGCTCGCAGGGCGGCGTACGCGGCGGTGCCGCCACGCTGTTCTACCCGATGTGGCATCTGGAAGTCGAAAGTCTGCTGGTGCTGAAAAACAACCGGGGTACCGACGCCAACCGCGTTCGCCACATGGACTACGGCGTACAGATCAACAAACTGATGTACACCCGCCTGCTGAAAGGTGAAGACATTACCCTGTTCAGCCCGTCCGACGTCCCGGGCCTGTACGACGCCTTCTTCGCCGATCAGGACGAATTCGAACGTCTGTACACCCTGTACGAAAAAGACGACAGCATTCGTAAGCAGCGCATCAAAGCGGTTGAGCTGTTCTCCCTGATGATGCAGGAACGCGCCTCCACCGGCCGTATCTACATCCAGAACGTTGACCACTGCAACACCCACAGCCCGTTTGACCCGGTGGTGGCGCCGGTTCGCCAGTCCAACCTGTGCCTGGAAATCGCGCTGCCGACCAAACCGCTGGATGACGTCAACGACGAAAACGGTGAAATCGCGCTCTGTACTCTGTCTGCCTTTAACCTCGGCGCCATTGAAAGCCTTGACGAGCTGGAAGAGCTGGCGGTACTGGCGGTGCGTGCGCTGGATGCGCTGCTGGATTATCAGGACTACCCGATTCTGGCGGCTAAACGCGGCGCGATGGGCCGTCGTACGCTGGGTATTGGCGTGATCAACTTCGCCTACTACCTGGCGAAGCACGGTAAACGCTACTCTGACGGCAGCGCCAACAACCTGACGCATAAAACCTTTGAAGCTATTCAGTACTACCTGCTGAAAGCGTCAAACGAGCTGGCCATTGAACAGGGCGCGTGCCCGTGGTTCAACGAGACCACCTATGCTCAGGGCGTGCTGCCGATCGATACCTATAAAAAAGATCTCGATGCCATCGTCAACGAGCCGCTGCACTACGACTGGGAAGCGCTGCGCGAATCCATTAAAGAGCACGGCCTGCGTAACTCTACGCTCTCTGCGCTGATGCCGTCAGAGACCTCTTCGCAGATCTCCAACGCCACCAACGGTATTGAGCCGCCGCGCGGACATGTCAGCATTAAAGCCTCGAAAGACGGCATTCTGCGTCAGGTGGTACCGGACTACGAAAAACTGCAGGGCAGCTACGAGCTGCTGTGGGAAATGCCGAACAATGACGGCTACCTGCAGCTGGTTGGTATCATGCAGAAGTTTATCGACCAGTCGATTTCGGCCAACACCAACTATGACCCGACGCGTTTCCAGTCGGGTAAAGTACCGATGCAGCAGTTGCTGAAAGACTTGCTCAATGCCTATAAATTCGGCGTAAAAACTCTGTACTATCACAACACCCGTGATGGCGCGGAGGATGCCCAGGACGATCTGGCGCCGTCCATCCAGGACGACGGCTGCGAAAGCGGCGCATGTAAGATTTGATAATATTGCCCGGCGGCGCCTTGCTTGCCGGGCTTACGGTCTATTGTAGGCCGGGTTTGCGAAGCGCCACCCGGCGTATAATTCCAGGACAGGATCCCCACTCATGGCATATACCACTTTTTCACAGACGAAAAACAACCAGCTGCTTGAGCCGATGTTTTTTGGCCAACCGGTTAACGTCGCCCGTTACGATCAGCAAAAATATGACATCTTCGAAAAGCTGATCGAAAAACAGCTCTCCTTCTTCTGGCGTCCGGAAGAAGTTGACGTCTCCCGCGACCGTATCGACTACCAGGCGCTGCCGGAACACGAAAAACATATCTTCATCAGCAACCTGAAGTATCAGACGCTGCTGGACTCTATCCAGGGCCGTAGCCCGAACGTCGCCCTGCTGCCGCTGATTTCGATTCCGGAACTGGAAACCTGGGTGGAAACCTGGGCATTCTCAGAGACGATTCACTCGCGCTCCTACACCCATATCATCCGTAATATCGTGAACGATCCGGCAATGGTCTTCGACGATATCGTCACCAACGAGCAAATCCAGAAACGCGCGGAAGGTATCTCCCACTACTACGACACGCTGATCGAGCTGACCAGCTACTGGCATCTGCTGGGTGAAGGCACGCACACCGTCAACGGGAAAACCATCACCGTTAACCTGCGCGAGCTGAAAAAGAAACTCTACCTGTGCCTGATGAGCGTCAACGCGCTGGAAGCGATTCGCTTCTACGTCAGCTTCGCCTGTTCGTTCGCATTCGCCGAGCGCAAGCTGATGGAAGGCAACGCCAAAATCATCCGCCTGATCGCCCGTGACGAAGCGCTGCATCTGACCGGCACCCAGCACATGCTGAATCTGCTGCGCTCCGGCGTCGACGACCCGGAAATGGCGGAAATTGCCGAAGAGTGCAAGCAGGAGTGCTACGATCTGTTCGTGCTGGCGGCGCAGCAGGAGAAAGAGTGGGCGGACTACCTGTTCCGTGACGGTTCAATGATCGGCCTGAACAAAGATATTCTCTGCCAGTACGTGGAATACATCACCAATATCCGCATGCAGGCGGTGGGTCTCGACCTGCCCTTCCAGACCCGCTCCAACCCGATTCCGTGGATCAACACCTGGCTGGTGTCCGATAACGTGCAGGTTGCGCCGCAGGAAGTGGAAGTCAGCTCCTACCTGGTTGGCCAGATCGATGCCGAAGTCGATGCCGACGATCTGAGCAACTTCCAGCTCTGATGAAACGCATTTTTCTGAAAATCTCTGACACTCGTCTTGAGTGTCAGGATGAACACCCTTCCCTGTTGGCCGCCCTGGAATCACATAATATCGACGTGGAGTATCAGTGCCGCGCCGGCTATTGCGGATCCTGCCGCACGCGGCTGGTTTCCGGTCAGGTTGACTGGCTGACCGAACCGCTGGCGTTCATCCAGCCGGGAGAGATTTTGCCCTGCTGCTGCCGGGCGAAAGGCGATATTGAAATCGAGATGTAGTTTTGTCGGGTGGCGCTGCGCTTACCCGACAAAACCGCAGTTCACAGGCCGGGCAAGGCGCAGCGCCACCCGGCTTTTTAGTGCTTCGCTTTCAGAAACTGCACCGCTTTATCCGGGAAATCGGTAAACAAGCCGTCGACGTCAGCCTGGTGGTACAGCAGGTCAAACAGCTGATTCACATCGGTGACATAATCCGGTAGCTGGTCAGCGCGGACGGTATACGGGTGCACCACCAGACGCTGGCGATGCGCCTCTTTCACCATCTCGTTGAGCGCAACCTGACCCGGCCTGGCATTCGCCGCCACCAGCATATGGTAGTCCGGACCAATTCCGTCGGCATATTGCGCAATCTGCGTCATCGCGCCGGGCTTAAACATCCAGTCATAGCTGTAGTTAACCCATTTGCCATCCGCCTGGCGTTGCCGGGTTTCATTCCAGTCGGTGTAAGCGATCAGCTGCACCAGCTTCAGGTCCATCCCCATTTTCGGCTCCAGCTCATGCTTAATCCGCTTGAGCTCGTTAGCATCAAAGCACTGCAGATAGATCTTATCCTGCTTGCGGGTGTACCCGTATTTCTTCAGCACCTGCAGGACGCTGACGGCGATATCCTTGCCTTCCTGATGGTGGAACCACGGCGCCTTAATTTCCGGGTAGATTCCGATATTTCTCCCCGTTGAATGGTTCAGCCCCTGAACAAACTCAATCTCCTCTTCAAAAGTATGAATGCGGAAGTCTGATTTCCCCATCGGGAAGCGGCCAGGGAAGGTCTGTATATTCTTGCCGTCCTTCGGCTCAAACCCTTCGCTGAACCGCAGCGATTTTATCTCCGCGAGGGTAAAGTCGATGGCGTAGAAGCGCCCATCCTGCCGTGCGCGCTGCGGGAAACGCTCCGCGACGTCGGTCACCCGATCGAGATAGTGGTCATGGAGCACCACCAGCCGATCGTCTTTGGTCATGACCAGGTCCTGCTCAAGATAATCGGCGCCCTGAGCGTAGGCCATCGCTTTTGCCGGCAGCGTATGCTCCGGCAGATAGCCGCTGGCGCCGCGGTGGGCGATGACCAGCTTATCCGCCGTAGAGGCGGAGAAGCTCAGAGTAGAACCGGCCAGTAAAATCGCCGTCATTAACGTTGTGGCTACCGTTTTCATGCGCATTCCTTAAGCCTGTTTCAGTTGTTGGTGATGGCGTTTTTCGCCAATCATCACCACCACCAGCAGCAGAACCGCCAGCACGCTGCCGCCGATCATCACCATGAAACCGCCGTCCCAACCGAAGAAGTCAACGGTATAGCCTACGATCGCGCTGGCGGCAACGGAACCGCCCAGGTAGCCAAACAAACCGGTAAAACCGGCGGCAGTGCCAGCCGCTTTTTTCGGCGCCAGTTCCAGGGCATGCAGGCCAATCAGCATCACCGGGCCATAGATCAGGAAGCCAATCACAATCATACAGGTCATATCGATACCCGGATTACCCGGCGGGTTGAGCCAGTAGACCACGGTCGCAATCGTCACCAGCGTCATAAAGAAGACGCCGGTGGCTCCGCGATTACCCCTAAACACCTTATCGGACATCCAGCCGCAAATCAGCGTGCCTGGAATCCCCGCATACTCATATAAGAAGTAGGCCCAGGAGGATTTATCCAGCGCAAAGTGCTTCACTTCTTTCAGGTAGGTTGGCGACCAGTCGAGAATGCCGTAGCGCAGCAGATAGACAAAGACGTTCGCCACGGCGATATACCACAGCAGCTTGTTCGGCAGGATATACTGCTTAAAGATCTGGCTGGCGGTCAGCTCCTGTTCATGCTCTTCGCTGTAATCATCAGGATAGTCATTTTTATACTCTTCAATTGGCGGCAGGCCGCAGGACTGTGGCGTATCGCGCATCATCGCGAAGGCAAACACCGCCAGCAGAATCGCGCCGAATGCCGGCATATACAGCGCCGCGTGCCAGTCGTTAAACCAGGCCATCCCCAGCAGGAACAGCAGCGGTGGGATCCCGCCTCCCACGTTATGCGCGCAGTTCCACACCGAGACAATGCCGCCACGTTCTTTCTGCGACCACCAGTGCACCATCGTCCGCCCGCACGGCGGCCAGCCCATCCCCTGGAACCAGCCGCAGAGGAACAGCAGCACGAACATCACCATAATGCTGGAGGTCGCCCAGGGCACAAACCCCATCACCAGCATCACCAGCGCAGCCAGGATCAGCCCCGCGGGCAGAAAAATGCGCGGATTCGAGCGATCCGAAACCGACCCCATGATGAATTTCGAAAATCCATAGGCAATCGAAATACCGGAGAGGGCGAAACCCAGATCGCCGCGGGAAAAACCTTGCTCCACCAGATAGGGCATAGCCAGAGCAAAGTTCTTACGCACCAGATAGTAAGCAGCGTATCCAAAGAAAATACCGATGAAAATTTGCCAGCGCAGTCGACGGTACAGCGGATCGATTTCCGCCGCGGGCAAACGCGCTTTGTGTGGCGCAGGTTTAAAAATAGTTAACATAGCAGCCTCCGTGGCCATCTCTTCTCTACTGACAGCGATAAGAAAAATCTAATCTAATCACCCACTTCTGATGAGGCGGGATGGTAGGCAAAGCTGGCCCTGGATACTGTGAAACATCGCACGCTTTGTTACAAAAATATGACAAAACATTCCATTATGAGCATGAAATCACATAAACCGCTCGAATAACGCGCGAATATGCTCGAAATCAAACAATACGTACTGTTTGTATGGCTAAATGGCGTAAAACGAAAGCAGAGGGACAGGAAGATGGCCGAAACCCGTGAATGCGATGTTATTATCATCGGCGGCGGCGCCACCGGCGCAGGGATTGCGCGGGACTGCGCGCTCCGCGGGCTGCAGGTAACGCTGCTGGAACGTCACGATATTGCCACCGGAGCAACCGGCCGTAATCACGGTCTGCTGCACAGCGGCGCCCGCTATGCCGTCACCGATAGTGAATCGGCCCGCGAGTGCATCACTGAGAACCGGATTCTGCGCCGCATCGCCCGTCACTGCGTTGAACCGACCGGTGGACTCTTCATTACTCTTCCCGAGGACGATCTGGCCTGGCAACGAACCTTTATCAACGCCTGTCAGCAGGCGGGGATCGAAACCCGGCCGCTGTCGCCAGCAGAGGCGCTGCGCCTTGAACCCACCGTCAATCCGGCCCTGCTTGGCGCCGTACAGGTCCCCGATGGCACCATCGATCCGTTTCGCCTGACGGCGGCCAATATGCTCGACGCCCGGGAGCATGGCGCGACCATTCTGACCGGTTGCGAAATGACCGGGCTCATCCGCCGTGGAGAACGCGTTTGCGGGGTCGAGTTTTATGATCATCAGCATCGGGAGAGACGTACGCTACACGCCGGGGTTGTGGTCAATGCTGCCGGGATCTGGGGACAGCGGATCGCGGAATATGCCGATCTGCGCATCGCCATGTTCCCGGCCAAGGGATCGCTGCTGATCCTCGACCATCGTATCAACCGACAGGTCATCAACCGTTGCCGTAAACCTGCCGATGCCGATATTCTGGTGCCCGGCGATACCATTTCGCTGATTGGCACGACGTCGGAACATATCCCTTACGAGGAAATTGATGACAACCGGGTCACAACGGCCGAAGTCGACACGCTGCTGCGGGAGGGAGAAAAGCTGGCTCCGGTACTTGGGCGTACTCGCGTGCTGCGCGCCTATTCCGGCGTGCGCCCACTGGTGGCCAGCGATGATGATCCCAGCGGACGCAGCGTCAGCCGCGGTATCGTTCTGCTCGACCACGCCAAACGCGATGGCATGGAGGGCTTTATCACCATTACCGGCGGCAAGCTAATGACCTACCGTTTGATGGCAGAGTGGGCCACGGATGCGGTGTGCCGTAAGTTGAGCAACAGCGTCCCCTGCTCTACTGCCGACACTCCGCTCCCGGGCTCAACGGAGTCCCCCGAAGCCACGGTAAAAAAAATCATCTCGCTACCCGCGCCGCTGCGCGGTTCCGCCCTCTATCGCCACGGCGACCGCACGCCTGCCTGGCTGGGCGATACCCGCCAGCATCGCAGCTTGATTTGTGAATGCGAGATGGTGACCGCCGGAGAAGTGCAGTACGCGGTGGAAAACTTAGCGGTTAACAGCCTGCTCGATCTACGCCGCCGCACGCGCATCGGCATGGGCACCTGTCAGGGAGAGCTGTGCGCCTGCCGGGCGGCCGGGCTTCTGCAACGGTTTAACATCACCACTCCCGCCCAGTCGCTGACCCAGCTTTCTGATTTTTTAAACGAACGCTGGAAAGGCGTGCAGCCCATTGCCTGGGGCGATGCGCTCAGGGAAAGTGAATTCACCCGCTGGGTCTACCTCGGACTGTGCGGGCTGCAAAAGGAGTCTCAGGATGAAATTTGATAGCGTGATTATCGGCGGTGGCCTCGCGGGTCTGCTCTGCGGGCTAACGCTTAATCAGTTCGGCCTGCGCTGCGTCATCGTCAGTCGGGGTCAAAGCGCGCTGCACTTTTCCTCCGCTTCGCTGGATCTGCTCTGCGCCCTTCCCGACGGGGAACGCGTCAGCGATGTGGCTCACGGGATAGACCGCCTGGCAGAACAGCTTCCCGAACATCCCTACGCGATGCTGGGCGCCGAACGGGTGATGGCGTACGCCGCGCAAACCGAGGCGCTGCTGGCTATCAACGGGATCGCGATGCGCGGCGCGGCCAGCCAGCCGCATGAACGCGTTACGCCGCTGGGCACCCTGCGCCCGACATGGCTTTCGCCGCTGGAAGTTCCCGTGGCGCCACTGTCCGCACGCAGCGTTGGCGTGGTGGGTATCGGCGGCTTCGCCGACTTCCAGCCGCATCTGGCCGCCGCCTCGCTCACCCGGCAGGGGGTGAAGGCGACGGCCAGCGAGATAGACTTACCGATACTGGATGTTCTGCGGGATAACCCGAGCGAATTTCGCGCGGTGAATATCGCCAGAATGCTCGACGAAGAGTGTCATTGGCCCGCGCTCCTCGCCGCGTTACGTCCGCTGGCGCTGGCGCACGACCTGCTGATCATGCCCGCCTGTTTCGGTCTGAATGACGCCGGGCTGTATCGCTGGCTACAGGAACAGCTACCCTGCCCGCTGCGCCTGCTGCCGACGCTGCCGCCTTCGGTTCCCGGCATACGCCTGCATAACCAGCTTCAGCGTCGTTTTATTCGGACCGGAGGTACCTGGCTGGCTGGCGATGAAGTCACGCGGATCGGCCATCAGGAGGGGAAAGTCAACGAAGTCTGGACCCGGCAGCACGGCGATGTTCCGCTGCGTCCCCGTTTTGCCGTTCTGGCCAGCGGCAGTTTCTTCAGTAATGGATTGATCGCCGATAAAGCGCGCGTTCGGGAACCCATTCTCGGCCTCGACCTTCAGCAGACCACTCCGCGTGAGAACTGGTATCAGCGCGATTTCTTTGCTTCGCAACCCTGGCAACGCTTCGGCCTGAAAACGGATACGATGCTGCGCCCGCTGCTCGACGGCCAGCCGCTGGGCAACCTGTTCGCCATCGGTTCGCTACTCGGCGGTTTTGATGCCATCCAGCTTGGATGCGGCGGCGGCGTTTGCGCGGTCACCGCGCTGCACGTCGCGAAACAGATTCATGACCTTGCCGGAGGCACGCGATGAACGATACCCGCTTTGAGAGCTGCATTAAATGTACCGTTTGTACGACCAGCTGCCCGGTCAGCCGAGTTAATCCCCGCTATCCGGGCCCGAAACAGGCGGGCCCCGACGGTGAGCGCCTGCGGCTGAAAGATGGGGCGCTGTACGACGAAGCCTTAAAATATTGTATTAACTGCAAGCGCTGTGAAGTCGCCTGTCCCTCTGATGTAAAAATTGGCGATATTATCCAAAGGGCACGGGCGCAGTACAGCCAGCAAAAACCCACGCTGCGCGATGCTATCCTCAGCCATACCGACCTGATGGGCACCCTCTCCACGCCGTTTGCCCCGCTGGTCAACGCCGCAACGGGGCTCAAACCGGTGCGCCGCCTGCTCGATGCGACGCTAAAGATTGACCACCGCCGGACGCTGCCGAAATATGGTTTCGGCACTTTTCGCCGCGCTTACCGCCAGCAGGCGGACCGCCAGGCGCAGTTCAGTGAACAGGTCGCTTTTTTTCACGGCTGTTACGTCAACTACAACCATCCGCAGCTTGGCCACGACCTTATCCGCGTGCTGAATGCGATGGGCACCGGCGTACAGCTGTTAAGTAAAGAAAAATGCTGCGGCGTGCCGCTTATCGCCAACGGCTTTTTTGCCAAAGCCCGCCGCCAGGCGCAGAGCAACGTCGCCGCCATGCGAGAGACTCCGCTGCCGGTCATTGCCACCTCATCAACCTGCACGTTTACCCTGCGCGACGAATACCCGCATCTGCTGGATGTCGATAATCAGGACCTTCGCGACCGGATTGAACTGGCAACTCGTTGGATCTGGCGCCAGCTTGATGCCGGGCGTACCCTGCCGCTTCGGCCGCTGCCGCTGAAGGTGGTTTATCACACGCCGTGTCATATGGAGAAGATGGGCTGGTCGCTGTATACCCTCGAACTGCTGCGGCTGATCCCGGGTTTACAGCTGGAAGTGCTGGATTCACAGTGCTGCGGCATCGCCGGTACCTACGGGTTTAAATCGGAAAACTACCCCTCTTCGCAGGCCATCGGCGCACCGCTGTTCCGGCAAATTGAGGAGAGCGGCGCCGACCTGGCGATCACCGATTGCGAAACCTGCAAATGGCAAATCGAGATGTCCACCAGCAAACGCTGTGAACATCCCATCACTCTGCTGGCGCAGGCGCTGGCCTGACATCGACGCCAGAAACCAGTAAAACCAATGCGGCTGATGACAAACCGGGTTTGAATACGGAGCCCGGGTTTGTGCCGGGTGGCGGCTAACGCCTGACCCGGCCTACTGGTGCTGGCGGATTCAGAACGGGAATTGCCCCGGCTGACTACCAGCCTGATACCCATACAGACCCCGTAGGCCCGGTAAGGCGCAGCCGCCACCGGGCAATTCCTCAAGAGCGCGTTTTGTCAGTAGTCTTAACTAATAGCTCCCCTTTCCTTCCGCCGGTTCGGCGACCGGTCTGAACATCGCCAGCCGTGTATCCAGAGCCCGGGTATAGAGGTTGGTATCGACGCCAACGGCGACAAAATTTGCCCCCCACGCCAGCGCGTTGTGCGCCATTTCCGGGTCAACGGCGAGGAAACCTGCGGCTTTCCCCGCCGCGCGAATGCGGCGGATACTCTGTTCAATGATGCGCTGCACTTCCGGATGGCCGGCGTTGTCCGGGTAGCCCAGCGAAGCCGATAAATCAGCCGGGCCGATAAAGACGCCGTCAATACCCTCCACTTCGAGGATGGCATCCAGGTTGTCGAGAGCGGTTTTGCTCTCTACCTGAATCAGCAGGCACAGCTCATCGTTGGCCAGCGCCATATAGTTCTCCACCCGTCCCCAGCGTGCGGCGCGCGCCACCCCGGCCCCGACGCCGCGGGTGCCCAGCGGCGGATAGCGGGTCGCCGAGACTATCTCCCGCGCCTGTTCGGCGGTATCGACCATCGGGATCAGCAGCGTTCTGGCGCCAATATCCAGCACCTGCTTAATCAGGCTGCGATTGCCCTCCACCGGGCGAATCACCGGCTGGCTGGCATAGGGTGCGATGGCCTGCAGCTGATGATAAAGGTCCTGGATGGTATTGGGCGCATGTTCGCCGTCAATCAGCAGCCAGTCGTAACCCGAGGTGGCGGCAATCTCAGCCATATACGAAGAGGTCGAGCTCAGCCACAGGCCAATCTGCGCTTCTCCTTGCAATAATCCCGCTTTAAATGGGTTCGATAAAATTGCGTTCATAGTTCTCCCTTACATTAATGCTGTACGCTGCCAGCCTGTGGCACCGTGCGATTCACGCGCAGTGAAAAGATAATAACCACCCCGACAATCGCCACGCAGGCGAGCGTCAACAATCCGGCAGAATTATTGCCGAACATCGTTTCGGCCTGAACCCGAATGATGGGGGCCAGAAACCCACCGATGGCGCCAAACAGGTTGACGAAACCAATGCCCGCGGCCAGCGCCGTGCCGGACAATAGCTGCGTCGGCATGGTCCAGAAGACCGGCTGCACGGCAATGACGCCGACGGCGGCGACGCACAGCGCGATAATGGCCAGCACCGGCGACACCAGCCCGGAGACCGCGATGCCAATGGCCGCCGCCAGCAGGGTGAATGCCGCAATATTACGCCGCTCGCCGGTGCGATCGGAGTACCGTGGAATCAGCCAGGTCCCGAACAGCGCCGCCACCCACGGGATGGCGGTCACCACCGAGGCCACGAACCCGACTTTGGTGCCCAGCAGCGCGGCAACCTGGGTCGGCAGAAAGAAAATCAGACCGTAAACCGCCACCTGAATAGTCAGGTAGATAATGGCCAGTTGCCAGACGCGACCGTTGCGCAGCGCATCGGACAACCGAGAGGTGACCTTTTTCTGCTCTTCTCTGGCCAGCTCGCTAATTAACGCCTGCTTTTCGACAGAAGTCAGGAAACGCGCATTTTGCGGCGTATCATCGAGCCAGAAGAAGGTGAAGAATCCCGCGCCGACGGCCAGCAGCCCTTCAATGATAAACATCCAGAACCAGCCGGGATGTCCCATAAAACCGTGCATTTCCAGCAGGGCGCCGGATAGCGGTGAACCGAGGGTCAGCGCCAGCGGCGCGCCCATATAAAACAGCCCCATAATGCTGGCGCGGTTCTGCTGGGGAAACCACTGAGAGGTCAGGTAGATCATCCCCGGGAAGAAGCCCGCTTCGGCGGCGCCAAGCAGAGTGCGCACCAGCAGAAATTTCGCTTCCGTATCCGCCCATGCCATCGCCGCGGAAAGAATGCCCCACAGCAAGGTGGTGCAGCCAATCCATTTTCTGGCGCCGAATTTGCGCATCAGCAGGTTGGCCGGCACCCCGAGAAAGGCATACACCACAAAGAAAATCCCTGCCCCCAGCGCATAGGCTTCGTTGCTGAGACCGGTATCCAGCTGGTAGGTCTCCTTGGCAAAGCCGATATTCGAGCGGTCAAGAAACGCCAGCACATACAGCGCCAGCATAAAGGGGATCAAACGGGCGCGGTTTTTCTTCACCACGCTCTCAAGCAAGGTGTTGCTCATCGTAATATCCTCAACATGGGGCCGCACATCAGCGCGGTGCGGCACGACGGGATCAGTGGCTGTAAGGGCGTTTCAGGTTGCAGTCGCGGTTCAGCTCGACGCCGAAGCCCGGTTTATCCAGCACGGTTTTATGAATGCGACCTTTCACAGGTACCGGCTCGTCAACCAGAATCGGATCAAACTGCGGACGCATCGTTGAGCAGTCCGGGCTGGTCATCAGGAACTCGCTGAACGGCGTGTTGGTAAAGGTAATGACCGCATGGTGCGAATAGACCGATGAGCCGTGCGGAACCACCAGCTGGCCACGCGATTTGGCGATCGCCGCAATCTCCACCAGGGTGGTCAGGCCGCCGCACCAGCCCACGTCAGGCTGCATAATATCGATGCCGGTTTCCGACAACGTGCGGAAGGATTGCAGCGTGCCGTGGTGCTCGCCGCTGGTGACCATCATTCCGGCTGGCGCATTGCGTTTAAGCTCGCGATAGCCTTCATACTGCTGCGGCGGCAGGCACTCTTCGATCCACTTGAGGTTATAGGGCGCGCAGGCGTGGGCCAGTTTAGTGGCGTAGTTAACATCCTGGCTCATCCAGCAATCCAGCATCAGCCAGAAGTCCGGGCCGCATTTTTCACGCATATCGGCCACCATGGCGGCATCTTTGCGGATCCCCGCATCGCCATCGTGCGGCCCCCAGTGGGTCGGCATTTTGCCGCCAATAAAGCCCATCTCTTTCGCCAGGTCCGGACGTGCCCCGGTGGCGTAGAACTGAATTTCATCGCGCACCGCGCCACCCAGCAGTTTGTAAACCGGCAGTCCAACCACTTTGCCAAACAGATCCCACAGCGCCAGGTCGATACAGGAGAGGGTATTCATCACCAGGCCGCCGGAGCCGGAGTAGTACAGGGTGGCGTTGAGCATCTGGTCATGGATCAGTTTGATATCGCTGACGCACTTGCCTTCGATAAAGCGGCTCAGATGCTTTTCGACGATAAAGCAGCCCATCTCACCGGCGGTCGACACCGCAAAGCCGGTCTGTCCGTTTTCGGCTTCGACTTCCACAATCAGCGTGCCGAGAACGTTGATGCCAAACGACTGACGGGACTGTTCATACTGTGGATATTTGCTCATCGGCGTGGCGATATGATCGTCAATCCAGTGGTTTGCCCCCTGGTCATGATAATCGCCGCCGCCAGCGCCTTTCTCTGCGGTAGCTCCGCCGATAAACCAGGCGCGGACGTGTTTAATTTTCGGTAGGGTCATGATCTTCTCCTTATTATGAGGCCTGTTGTTCGAAGGGGCTCTTCCACCCCAGCAGACGGGAAATATCTTTAGCGCAGGCAATCGCCCTACCGGCGAGGTAATCGCGATTGTCTTCATTGATTTGCAGACGGGTACCCACCACGGAAATGGCGGCGGTCAGCTCGTTGTTGGCGTTAAAAACCGGCGCGGCCACGCAGCGAACGTCGGGATAATCTTCACCGTTATCGAAGCTCCAGCCGCGGGCGCGGATACGCCCCAGCTCATCGCGAAGCTGCTGGGCGCTGGTGATGGTGGTTGGCGTCGCCCGCTCCCACTGCAGCTCGCTGATAATCGACTCCTGAACCCGCTCGGGCTGCCAGGCCAGCAGGCATTTACCAATACCGGAACGATACAGCGACAGGCTCTTACCCTCGTGCGAACGCACGCTGATGGTCGCCGGGGATTCAATCTTCAGAATGTAGTAGGCGTTGCCGCTGTCGATAATGCCCAGGTGGCAGAGTAGACCGCACTGATCCATCAGTTGCGTCAGGCGCGGCCGCGCCAGTTCGCGCAGGTCCATTTTGCTCAGCGCCTGCCCGGCCAGCTCAACCAGCTTGGTCCACAGGCAGTAGTTATCCTGATTATCCATGCTGAGGAAGCGCTGTTTTCTCAGCTCTCCCAGCAGCAGATAGGCGGTACTTTTCGGAATACCCAGTTCGTCAATAATGGTCGCCGCGCTGCAGGGGCCGATACGGGCGATTAAATTGAGAATGTCGATGGCGCGGGTCAGCGCCGGGACTTTGCTTGATTCCAACATGCTGGACTCCAATCCTGAATACTGGAATCAGTGTTGCGGTTGTCCGGGCGGTAAATTGTGAGCGACTTCAAATGACGACGCTATTCCAGCCGGGTGGACATTCGGAGGGAGGAAAATGCGAGATGGCGCACAGAATATTTAAAAGCAAGTACAACAGGTTGGACTCATTGCGCGTCGGGAGAGGTTCCCGACGCAGAGGTTGGTTTAAACCGAGAGCGATTCGACGACGTTAATCCAGCCGTGTTCACCGGCGACCGGCTGACCGTGCAACCAACGGCGCAGCATATTCAGCGCCATCATGGCACAGACTTCCTGACGCACTGCCAGGCTGTAGCGCGTGGCGCTGAATTTAACCCGCAGCGCATGGGTGCCTTCCGGCGTCGAGAGGACGAAATTCAGGTGATCGGCTTCCTGGCCGCTCACCGCCAGCGCCAGACCGGCGAAATGATTGACCCGCCGTTCTGCGGCCCAGCGGGCGGACTGCGCCAGCGACTCCTCCTGGCAAGGGACAATTTCACTTGCCAGCAGCGGCGCATTTGCCCGCGAAAGCTGAAGCGCCAGCAAACCGCCGGTAAACTGTTCACTCAGCGTCAGACTCAGCTGGCGCTCCTGTAAACAACGCGCGATCTGCGCGGGCAGCCCTTCGGTGCCCTCGAAAATCATGCTCTCTCCCGCCACTTTTTTCACTTCCGGCCATATCGCCAGCATCGCTTCGCGCTGCTCCGCCGGCCCGGTGAGCTTCAGCTCAATAATCGGCATTGAAGAGCGGTAGCCCATGACGACGCCCGGCGGCAGCGCCAGCGGATCGAGGCTTTGCGCCAGATCGCTTTCCGAACGGCCAAACGTCGTCAGACGCAGACACAGCGGCGGGGCAGAGAGCGGGAAACGCTCACGCAGGCGGGGTAAAATTTCCTGCTCGACCATGATTTTGAATTCCGACGGAACGCCGGGGGTGAAAAACATCAGACAGCGGTTGAGCTGAACGGCAAAACCGCAGGCCGTCCCCACCGGATTGTTGATCATCTCCGCGCTGGCGGGGATCTCCGCCTGCTTACGGTTACTTGCGGCCATCGGGCGACCGCGCTCGGCAAAGAAACGGGTCATCGTTTCCAGCCACTCTTCGTGCAGAATCAGCCCTTCGCCCTTGGCGGTCGCCGCGGCCAGCGCGCTCAGATCGTCACTGGTTGGCCCCAGGCCACCGTTGACGATCAGCACATCCGCCTGTTCACTGCGCTCACGTAGCACCGTGACCAGGGAGTCAAGGTCATCGCCCACGGTGTTGCGGCGCGTTAGCGGTAATCCCTGATTGAAAAAGAAATCGGCCAGCCACGCGGCATTGGTATCGACGATTTGCCCGTGCAACACTTCATCGCCGGTGGACAGCATTTCCACATTTATCATTATTCACTTCACTCCTTGCCTGCCAGGTGGCAATACTATAGCGCAAGGCGCAGGCGGAGTAGACAGGAATACGGCGCGGGAAACGTTCGCGCCGTTGGGGGGATTAGAAGCTGGCGCTGACGCCGAGATACGGACCGTCTGCAATCGTGCTGTCTTTGTTGCCGTCCTTCCCTTCGAGGTTCAGATAGCGATAACCGGCTTCGATGCTCAGAGGACGCATAATCGTCCAGCTCGCACCGGCGTTAGCTTCCTGATAGCTCTGAATGCCGCTGGAGAGAGAATCCGGGGAATAATAGTATTCGCCGAACAGACGGAAGCTGTCGCCAATTTTCCACTGCAGGCCGCCGCCGACGGCCGCCGCATACCCTTCATCGCCGCTCTTCGGGTTGGTATAAACGCCCTTGCCGCCAACCGTCGCGAGGAACGGCCCCAGCGGAATATTCAGACCAAGGCCTAACCCCGCCGCGTCGCCGTCGTTGTCGCTGTGCATCCAGTTGCCGGTCACTGCCAGACCAGATGACTCAGTCCCGAAACCGACGCCAAGGTTGGTGTAGTGCTCGCCAGCCTGCCCGGTTACGCTGATTGCATGGGCCGCCGTAGAGACGAACATCATGCCGGCAAGACCTAATAAAATGCTCTTTTTCATTTTTACTCTATCCAGAAAACAAGAATCAAAAAAGTCCCAAAAACCGCAGAATTGTACTGCCGAACGCTGAGGAATCAATGCACTAAAACGACCTTTACTCTCGTGATTGTAACCAGTTGCTACGGATAATGTCGGCTAAATACGGACAATGCAGCTTGCGGTTTAGCGAGACGGCTCGCAAACTGGTGCTCAAACATCTTTTCCCTACCGTTTAGTCAAGGAGATCACCATGCGCCAAAGGACCATCGTCTGCCCGCTGATTCAGAATGAGGGACACTATTTGCTCTGCAAAATGGCTGACGATCGCGGCGTTTTTCCCGGACAGTGGGCGCTTTCCGGTGGCGGCGTTGAACCGGGCGAACGCATTGAAGAGGCGCTACGCCGGGAAGTTGCTGAGGAGCTTGGCGAGGCGCTGCAGCTGACGCAGATTACGCCGTGGACCTTCAGCGATGATATTCGGGTCAAAACCTATGCTGACGGCCGTCAGGAAGAGATTTATATGATTTACCTGATTTTTGATTGCCTTAGCGCCAACCGCGAAATCACCCTCAACGACGAGTTTCAGGCGTATGCCTGGGTGAAACCGGAAGATTTGCCCCGCTACGATCTGAATGTGGCGACCCGCAAAACATTAACCCTGAAAGGCCTGCTCTGAGCGCCCCGGCACCGTGCCGAGGCCAACCCCGGTTAACTGGTCTGGCTGCCTGGCAACGCATTAACCCAGTCACGTAATGCCCGGCGGGAGATTTTAATCCCGCCGGTTTTCAACGACTCAGGTAACGTCAACCAGCGTACCGGCTGCTGAAAACGTGCCAGCTTATCCTGTGCCCAGGCCGCCAGCGCGGCGACATCGCACTGCGCATCGCACTCCACCACCGCCACCGGACGCTGGCCAAACTCCGCATCGTCTAACGGCACGATAAACGCCTGCTGAATCTGCGGATGAGCCAGGAGTACTCTTTCCACCTCTTCAGGCTGAATCCCTTCCCCTCCGCTGAAAAAGAGGTTATCCATCCGCCCAAGCAGAGTCAGTTTGCCCTCCCTGATCTCGCCGCGATCGCGCGTGGCAAACCAGCCCTGTTCGTTGACCAGCGGCTGCACCCCGCCTTCGCGCCAGTAGCCAGCGGCCATGCTATCGGCCCGCAGCCAGACTTCGCCGGCAACAATTTTCAGCGCGCGCCCCGGCAGCGGCTGGCCGACGTCCGGCGCGCCATCCGCCTCTTTACCACAAACCGTCGAGGCGAACTCCGTCAGGCCATAACCACACCAGCAGCGAATGCCCCGGGCGCGCGCCTGTTCGGTCAGCGCGACGGGAATCGCCGCGCCGCCCAGCAGCACCGCCTTCAACGACACATCAGCCTCGCTATTGAGCAATCGCCAGAGCTGAGTGGGCACCAGCGAGGCATGCGTACAGCCTCGCAGCGCCTGTTCCAGCGGTTGTCTTTCTCCTACCGTCAGGCGAGCCCCCGCCAGCAGCCAGCGCCAGAGAATGCCCTGGCCGGAAACATGAAACAGCGGCAGCGACAGCAGCCAGTCGTCATCCGACGCCAGCGGAATCATCGCCAGCACGCCTTCAGCGCTGGCAAGATGCGCCCGACAGCTGTGCACGGCGGCCTTCGGCAGCCCCGTAGAACCGGAGGTGAGCGTCATCGACGCCAGACGTTCTTCGCGCCAGGGCAACGTCGAATCCCCCGCCGCCCGTTGCAGCGTCAGCGGCGTAAAGTCGAGGGCGAGCGGATCGCCGTTCAGCACCAGCGCATAACGCAGATCGAGGGAGGGTAACAATACCGCCAGCAGCGAAGGCGGTAGCTGAGGATTCAGAGGAAGCACCCGGGCGCCGCACTGAAGCAGCGCCAGCCATGCCAGCAATGCCGACGGCTGGTTATAGGCCCGCAGCAGCACGCCCTCCCCTTCGTTGACCCCTTGAGCGCGGAATCCCGCGGCCAGCGCGTTAACCTCAGCGCACAGCTGCCGCCAGCTCAGGACAACGTCGTTCAGACGTACCGCCGGCGCATCGCCACGCAGCCGGCACCAGTGGCGCCATGGCCAGTCGCTAAAGGTCACAGCAGCGGCTCCAGCTCATCACGACTCAGGCAGGGTAACGGGCTGTCAGGCCAGGGGCGAATCAGCTGCGCGCGCATCAATGCCAGCGTATCCAGGCCGGGAAGGGTCTGCGGCGTCAGCCAGGCGGCAATCCGCGCCAGCTGCGTGAGTCCAAGGCTTGATTCGATCGATGAGCTGATCACCGCCGTCAGCCCCAGCGCATGAGCCGTGGCAACCTGCTCCCGCACTTTACGCAGGCTACCGGTGAGCGTCGGCTTGATCACCAGCGCACGCAAACCCGGCTCTGCCTGAAAACGAAAATCCGCCTCACGCAGGCTTTCATCCCAGGCAATCGCGATGCCGGTTTCCCGGGCAAAAGCCCGTGAGTCGTCGCGGGTTTTACACGGTTCTTCAAGGAAGGCAATACGGTCGCGGTACTGCGGGTGGACATATTTCGCAAACTGCTGCGCTTTGAGCGGTGTCCAGGCGCGGTTGGCGTCCAGACGTAGCTGCAGATCGGGAATCGCTTCCAGCAGCAGGTTAACCACCATGCCGTCACGCACCGCTTCATACAGCCCGATCTTGACCTTCGCGACCTTTTCACCGGGCAGTGCCGCCAGCCTGGCAAACAGTTCGTCCGGGTCGCCGGTGCACAGCGGCACCGCGCGATACTCCGCCTCCAGCGGCAGTTCATCGTTCAGCTCCGCCAGCGCACAGCTGACGCCGAAGGCCACGGAAGGCAGAGACGGCTCGGGCGGGTTCTCGCCCTGCCGCCAGGCAAGCGACCACGCCACCAGCGCGGACTGCGCCTCCTCCAGCGTTTCCACGCTAAAGCCCGGCAGAGGCGCAATTTCACCCCATCCCTGACGTTCACCGTCCTGCAGGTGGATGAACAGCCCATCGCGAGTTTTTAACCGCCGTTCACGCAGTACCACGCCCGCGTCCATCGGTACCTGCCAGCGGTAAACCTGCGCCTGACGCATTATGGATTCCGTTTAAATTTGCTGAAGTCCGGCTGACGTTTCTGGTTGAACGCGTTACGCCCTTCCTGCCCCTCTTCGGTCATGTAGAACAGCATGGTGGCGTTCCCTGCCAGCTCCTGCAGCCCCGCCTGACCATCGCAATCGGCATTCAGCGCCGCCTTCAGGCAGCGCAGCGCCATCGGACTGTTTTGCAGCATTTCGCGACACCAGCGTACGGTCTCTTTTTCCAGATCCGCCAGCGGGACGACGGTGTTGACCAGCCCCATGTCCAGCGCCTGCTGCGCATCGTACTGACGGCACAGGAACCAGATTTCGCGCGCTTTTTTCTGGCCGACGATCCGCGCCATGTAGGATGCGCCCCAGCCGCCGTCAAATGAGCCGACTTTCGGACCGGTCTGACCGAAGATGGCATTTTCTGCGGCAATCGTCAGATCGCACATCATATGCAGAACGTGACCGCCGCCGATGGAATATCCCGCCACCATCGCCACAATCGGCTTCGGACAGGTGCGGATCTGGCGCTGAAAATCGAGCACGTTCAGGTGGTGAACGCCGGAATCATCCTGGTAGCCGCCGTAATCGCCGCGGACCTTCTGGTCGCCGCCGGCGCAGAATGCTTTGTCGCCTTCGCCGGTGAGGATAATGACGCCGATATTATCGTCATATCGGGCATCGGACAGCGCCTGAATCATCTCTTTCACGGTCAGCGGGCGGAACGCATTGCGCACCTGCGGACGGTTAATGGTGATTTTAGCAATCCCGTCCGTCGACTTCTGGTAACGAATGTCGGTATAGCCTTCGGAGCAATCGTGCCATTCCACAGGGGCGTAGAGCATTGCTTCATCAAGAGAGATCATAGAATGTCCTTTGGTTAACTCGCTAAAAACTGGGCCAGACATGACACCACCGCCGCGGGATTTTCCCGATGCGCGTTATGCCCGGCATGATGAATAATATGTGTCGTGGCGGCGACGTCGCGCGCAATGGCGCGAAACTTCGCATCGCGCTCGCCGCAAAGATAATGAAAAGGGTAGCGCCGGGCGCGGAGCTGCGCACGCAGGTCGGGCTGTACGGCGAGGGAAGTTGCCTCCAGCATCGCGGCAAGACTGGTGCCGCAGTTGTGGCTGCGCAGCGCCACAAGCGCTTCCCGCTGCGCCGTACTTAAGCCGGCGAAAACCGGCTGCTGGTACCAGTCGGCAAAAACCTGCGCCAGCGGCTCGCGACGAAAACGCTCCGCCCAGGCGGCATCGCTACAAGCACGCTGGCGGCGTTGGTGCGCATCCTGGAGACCGGGATGGCCGCCCTCTACGACCAGCCCGCACAGCCCGCGCCGCGGCTGGCTGGCAAAAAACATCGCAATACGCCCGCCCAGCGAATAGCCAATCAGCCAGTAGTCCTGAACATGATAGTGCGCCAGCGTTTTCTCCAGCCGCAGGCTAACCTCGGCGAAACCACTGACCCTGACCTCGCGCGAACCACCGTGACCCGGCAGATCGATATACAGCTGCGGATAAGCGCTGAACGCGGCGCCTACCGTTTGCCACTCCCGGCTGTCGCCGGAAAAACCGTGTAAAAAGACCAGCCAGGGATAGCCCGACAGCCCCTTTTCGCACCGGGCGTGCAGACTCATAGCCGGCTGACCTGCGCCAGCAGCTGTTGCAGAGTATGGGTGCCTTCCGTCTCATTCACCACCAGCTCAATCAGCGTGGCGCCAGGAAGACGCCAGGCCCCGGCCAGCGCCGCTTCCAGAGCCTCCCAGGTGCCCGGGCGGTGATAATGAAGACCAAACATCGCCGCCGCATGGCCGAAATTGACATCCTGCGGCATCAGATAAAACTGGCGCCGTTGATCCTGCGGCGTCGGCAGCAAAGAGAAGATCTGCCCGCCGTTGTTGTTGACCACGATCAGCACCAGCGGCGCAGAGGCCTGACGCAGCAACGCCAGCGAGTTCAGATCGTAGAGCGCGGAGAGATCGCCGACGATCGCCAGCGTCGGGCGGGCGCTGGCGCGCTGAACCCCTGCCGCCGTCGCCAGCAGACCATCAATACCGCTGGCGCCGCGGTTGCTATAAACCGGGTATCCCGCCGGAAGCTGCGCCAGGGCATCAATCAACCGAACCACCAGGCTGTTACCGACAAACAGCTGCCCCTGATCCGGAAGATAGCGGTGGATTCGGTGAGCCAGCTGGGCTTCGCCAAATGCCTCGCTGCGGTCGGCCGCCGCCTGCCAGGCCTGCCGCGACAGCACAGGGATCGTCGTCGCCCACGGCTGGCGGCTTTCCGCCGGATGCAGATCCAGCCACTGCCCCACCGGGCAGACCAGCCGACGACCGCGGTGATGAGCCGGGTCGAGGCGGCCGGGGAGATTATCCACGACCCAGTACTCTTCCGGTTCACAGGTGGCCTGCCACTGCAGTACGCGTTTACCGGTGAGGCTGCTGCCCAGCTGCACAACGATTTGCGCCTGCTGCAGTTCGCTCACCGCTTTGCCGTTCGCCAGCCACAGGTCGGCGCACGGCAGCGGCTGCCCGGTCTGGGAAAGGACGTCACCAATCAGCGGCCAGCCGAGCGTTTTTGCCCACTCGGCGACTTTTTTACCTTCGGCGGCGCTCATGCGGCCCGCGACGACCACGCCCCGCTTTTGCCGCCAGAAAAACCAGTCGCGCTGCTTTTCGCTTTCCAGGTGCAGGGACTGACGCAGCCAGGGTTTATCGCTTTGCCACCACGCGCCGAGCTGCTGCTGCCACTCCACGCCGGAGTCATCCATCTCGCCGTACAGCGGCTCGGCGAACGGACAGTTAATATGGATACCGCCGGAATGCAGGGCGCCCAGCGCCTGGTCAATCGTCGACACCAGCCAGCGCGCGGGCACATCCTGCGACGGACGCGGCAACGACAGCGTCTGCGAGGGATGAGAAGCAAACATGCCCGGCTGGCGGATCGCCTGGTTCGCACCGCAGTCAATCAGCTCCGGGGGACGATCGGCGGTAAGCAGTATCAGCTTTTCACCGGTCAGCCCCGCCTCAATTAAGGCCGGATAGAGGTTAGCCGTCGCCGTTCCGGACGTGACAATCACCGCCACCGGCTGCCGGCTGGCTTTTGCCAGCCCCAGCGCCAGATGGCCAAGACCGCGTTCATCGAAATGGGTATGGGGAATAAACGCGCGGTTTTCCGCCGCTGCCAGCGTAAGAGGTGTCGAGCGCGAACCCGGCGCAATGCAAATATGCTGCACGCCGTGGCGAGTTAATGCTTCGAGGATCACCGCCGCCCAGCGTCGGTTAAATGCGCTTACTGACATGAAATTGTCCGGTATCAAATATTGAGGCTAAGTATAGGTAATACAAAGCAATGGAGTATTGATATGCATCGTTTATCTACGTTTTTGTCAATAACAAGGAACGCAGCCCCGCCGCCTTATTTTCTATCTCCTGCCACTCCTGCTCAGGATCGGAGCCGCTGACAATCCCGGCTCCGGCATACAGCCTGAGCGTGGCGTTTTCGACTTGCGCCGAACGCAGGGCCACGCAGAATTCGCTTTGCGCCAGCGACAGGTAGCCAGCGGAGCCGGCGTACCATTCCCGGGTAAAAGGTTCATGGCGGGTAATAAATGCCAGCGCCGCCCGGCGCGGTAATCCGGCGACCGCGGCGGTCGGCTGCAGCTGATGCAGGCAGCGGGTATCGTCAGGCTGAGAGAGTTCAGCCCAGATGCAGCGGCGCAGATGCTGCACTTTACGCAGTCGCACCACCTGCGGCGGCAGGACATCCAGCGAACGGACCTCATCCTGCATACGCTGGCAGATATCCTCCACCACCAGCATATTCTCGCGCTGATTTTTATCATCTTTCATCAGCCAGTCGGCCAACAATTGCGCCTGGCGATCGTCAGGATGGCTGGCAACGGTCCCGGCCAGTGCTTCGGTGCGCAGCAGCGTCCCGCGCCGGCGCCAAAGCCGCTCCGGCGTTGAACCAAAGAATGTCCGCTGCGCGTTAAAGGCCATCATGAAATGAAAACAGCGGTGATTACTGCGCCGGCTGGCGGCCACGATGGCCAGCGGATCCGGTGGCGCCGCAAACTGAACATCCGTGGCCCGCGCCAGCACCACTTTATCCATCTCCCCTGCGGCAATCGCCTGAGTTGCCTGTTCAATCAGCGCATGCCATTGCGGATAGTCCGGGGAGTGTTGTTCGCTGAGCACCGGCGGCAGAGCGGCGGGCTGCGCCTGGTCAGGCGTTAGCGCCTGAAGAAACGCCCGGGCCGCAATGGCATCTTCGCGCAGTGACGTCTCGCTATTCAGCAGCAGACGCAGAGTGGCTTTTCCCCCGACCCGACGCCACTCCAGCCGCGGCAGAAAGAGCCTCCCTTCCTGCGGATTAAACGCATTCAGGCCACAAATACGTAAATCAGCCAACCCCTGACGCTGCAAGAAGTCGTGAGCCCCGGCCAAAGACGGGAAGGTTTTAACCGCGCCGAGCGCGGCAAGCTCTTCATCGCCATTGCGCTGCAGCCAGTAAAACTGTGGCCACTGCGCTTGATGACCGCACCACAGAAGAGGGTCAAAAGCGTCATGAAGAGGGAAAGGAATATCGAAAATTCGCGTACCGGACGACGGCGGAAAATCGTCAGACAGGCAGTCACGTAAGCGTTCCAGCGCAGTGGAAACAGACAGCACGCAAACCTCCAGAGAATAAAAACCACAGATTATACGGGGTACTGGCGTGAAATTGCAGTACCCATAATGAGGGAGCGGACTTTCCGCAGGTGGCTGCCGCCAGCCGGAGCAGGCTGAGGGGAAAAAGTATTGAGCCTTTACGCGGTTACGCTAACGGCGCTTAACCGGTGACCGCCTCGCGGGCCATACCGATATGCGCAATCCCGTCCTCATCGTAAATGTCGGTCACCGGCTGAAAACCGAAGCTGGCGTAAAAACGCTGCAGATGCGCCTGGGCGCCGAGATAAATGGCCTTGTGCGGCCAGTGACGACGACAGCTGGCCAGCGCTCGCTCCATCAGCTGATAACCCAGCTTTTCGCCGCGCACCGCCGGGCTGACAATGACCCGTCCAATCACCACCGGCTCAATATCATCGTCGCTTTTCAAAATACGCGCGTAGGCCACCAGTTCATCCCCTCGCCAGCCGAGCAGATGGCGGTTTTCACCGATCAGGTCATCACCGTCAACATCCTGATAGGGGCAGGTTTGTTCGACGACAAATACCGCGCAACGCAGCTGTAGCAAAGCGTACAGCTGCGGGACGGTCAGCTCTGCGTGGTGAAGATCCTGCCATGTAATCATTGACTGCTCCTGTATACTTGAGTTTTTTCACCCACGCCCTGAGGACACTGGACGATGGAATTGACATTTTTGGGGACATCCGCAGGCGTGCCGACCCGTACACGTAATATGACGTCTATCGTGCTGAATTTGCAACAGCCGACGGCAGCGGAGATGTGGTTGTTCGACTGCGGAGAAGGTACCCAGCATCAGTTTTTACATACCCCGTACCACCCAGGAAAACTGAATAAGATTTTTATTACCCACCTCCACGGCGATCATCTGTTCGGCCTTCCCGGCCTGCTGTGCAGCCGCTCCATGCAGGGCAACTCGCTGCCGCTGACGCTGTACGGCCCGACGGGACTCAGGGAGTTTATTGAAACCGCGCTGCGCTTAAGCGGCTCATGGACCGATTATCCGCTCACCATAGTGGAAGTGGGGCCCGGCCTGGTCTTTGATGAAGGGGGCTATCGGGTCAGCGCTTATCCGCTGAATCATCCGGTTGAATGCTACGGCTATCGTATCGAAGAGCATGCCCGCCCCGGCACTCTCGATGCTGCGCGACTGGTTGCCGACGGCGTCCGCCCGGGTCCACTGTTTCAACGTCTGAAACAGGGGGAGACGGTGGAGCTGGAAGACGGGCGGAAGATCGATGGTCGGCACTATCTCGGTCCGGCGATGCCCGGCAAAACGCTGGCGATTTTTGGCGATACCGCCCCCTGCGAGACGGCGCTTGAGCTGGCACGCGGCGTTGACCTGATGGTTCATGAAACGACGCTGGAGCAGGCGATGGCGGAAAAAGCCAATAGCCGCGGTCATTCGTCGAGTCAGCAGGCAGCGGCGCTGGCCCGCGATGCCGGCGTCAGCATGTTTATCGCGACCCATTTTAGTTCGCGCTATGACGCTGAAGGCTGTCTGCGCCTGCTGGCGGAGTGTCGGGACGTTTTTCCCCGGACGCTGCTGGCCGAAGACTTTATGGTGTACAGCCTGAGCTAGTCGATCTGGAGGGGAGAAAACAGCGAAAGGCGGCAAAAAAAATGCCTGCCCGTATCACAACGGGCAGGCAGAGTTACAGGACCGGTAGTGTTAACCCCGGCCCTGGCGATTACATCAGCGGTGTTGCCAGCTGCACAATGCTAATCAGCGGCTGCGGCCACACGCCAAGCACGAGGACCAGCAGCGCGGAGATCAGCACCACGATACCGCCGGCGCTGTACTGCCAGTTCGACGGCGCATCGCGATTCAGTTTATCCGGCGCGCTCAGGTACAGACTCACCGCCACGCGCAGGTAGTAGTACAGACCAATCGCCGAACCGATCACCACGGCGGCAACCAGCCACCACAGGTGCGCATGTACACCGACGGCCAGCACGTAGAATTTACCGATAAAGCCCAGCGTCATCGGGATACCCGCCAGCGACAGCATCATCACCGTCATGACCGCCGACAGAATCGGACGATGCCAGAACAGGCCACGATAGGAGTACAGCGAGTCGGCATCCGGACCACGGTATGGGCTGGACATCAGGCTCACTACGCCGAACGCGCCGAGGCTGCTGAACAGATAGCCGGCCAGATAGACACCCACGGCTTCCATCGACATTTCACCGCTCTGCAGGGCAATCAGCGCCACCAGCAGATAGCCAAGATGCGAGATGGAGGAGTAGCCGAGCAGACGTTTAATATTGGTCTGACTCAGCGCCATCAGGTTACCGAAGATGATAGAGGCAAAGGCAATCAGGCCCAGCACCACGCGTACCGCTTCGCTGTTGCCCACCGGCATGTACAGGAACAGACGCATCACCACGCCGAAGATAGCAATCTTGCTGGCGGTTGCCAGGAAGGTTGATACCGGCGCCGGCGCGCCCTGGTAAACGTCCGGCGTCCACAGGTGGAACGGAACCAGAGACAGCTTAAAGCCGAGGCCGACGATCATCAGGCCCAGACCCGCCAGCAGCAGCGGTTCGTGCAGGGTGTTATCAGCCAGGCTTTTACCCAGCGCCAGGAAGGACAGGTTGCCCGAGTTCGCATAGACCAGCGCCATACCGAACAGCAGGAATGAAGAGGCTGCGGCAGACAAAATGGTGTATTTAATACTCGCTTCCAGCGAACGCTTCTGGCGGAAGGCATAACCGATAAGGCCGAACAGCGGCAGCGAAATCAATTCGATACCGAGGAACAGCGCCGCCAGATGGTTGGCGCCCGCCAGCAGAATGCCACCCAGCGCGGCGATAAGCACCAGCAGGTAGAACTCTTCTTTGTTGTCCTTGTATCCCTCAAGCCACGGGTACGCGAAGGTACAGGTGGCCAGGCTTGCCAGCAGGACCAGCCCGGTATAGAGCATGGCGTAGCCGTCAACGCGAATCAGCGGCGTCACGTCCATCGCGCCGTTCTGACCCACGAACCAGAGTGAGATCAGCGCAGCGTTCAGACCAAGAACCGACAGCGTGGCATTAAGGAAATGATTGCGTCGCCACGCAATGGAGAGCATCACAACCACCACCGTCAAGCCGACGATCAGCAGCGGTAGCAGTGCGATCAGTTGTTGTGGAGTTATTGTCATGGCGAATTACGGCCTTGTAGTAGAAACGGAATTAACAAACCACTGCTGAATGTTGCTCATCGCAGCGTGTGAGGTGTCCAGAATCGGCTGCGGGAAGAAGCCCAGCAGCACCAGCAGAACCACCAACAGCAGAACAATCGACAGTTCACGCAGAGACATTCCCCGCATCTCCTGCGCCGCGATCTCGCTCTTCGCTTTACCGAAGTACGCGCGATGCAGCATTGAGAGCGAGTAGACGGAAGCGAAGACCAGTCCAAAGGTGGAGATCACGGTAATCACCGGCACCACTTTGTAGCTGCCGAACAAAATCATGAATTCGCCGACGAAGTTACCGGTACCCGGCATCCCCAGCGTTGCCACGGCGAAGAACATCGACAGCGCCGGCAGCCACTTAATTTTGCTCCACAGACCGCCCATCAGACGCATATCGCGGGTGTGCAGGCGTTCATACAGCTGGCCGCACAGAATAAACAGGCCCGCCGCGGACAGACCGTGGGCAATCATCTGAATCACCGCCCCCTGGTACGCCAGCTGGCTGCCGGTGTAGATAGCAATCAGCACGAAGCCCATGTGGGAAACGGAGGTGTAAGCAATCAGGCGTTTGATATCGTACTGGCAGAAAGCCATCCACGCGCCGTAGAAGATACCGATAACGCCCAGCCACATGGCGATGGGAGCAAACTCGGCGGAGGCATTCGGGAACAGCGGCAGCGCAAAACGCAGCAGACCGTAGGCCGCCGTTTTCAGCAAAATACCGGCGAGGTCAACGGAACCAGCGGTCGGTGCCTGAGAGTGGGCATCCGGCAGCCAGCCGTGCAGCGGAACCACCGGCATTTTCACCGCAAAGGCGATGAAGAAGCCGAGCATCAGCATGTATTCGACGCCATGGGACATCGGGGTTTTCAGCAGGTCTTCATAGTTGAAGGTCCACACGCCGGTCGCGTTAAAGTGAACGAAGGCCAGCGCCAGGATGGCAATCAGCATCACCAGGCCGCTCGCCTGGGTATAGATGAAGAACTTGGTTGCCGCCGTGATACGCGTTTTACCGTCGGAAGCCTTATGGCCCCACAGCGCGATCAGGAAGTACATCGGCACCAGCATCATTTCCCAGAAGAAGAAGAACAGGAACATGTCGATGGCAAGGAACACGCCGATAACGCCGCCCAGGATCCACATCAGGTTGAGGTGGAAGAAGCCCTGGTATTTTTCGATTTCGCGCCACGAACAGAGCACGGCCAGCACGCCGAGCAGACCGGTCAGCACCACCATCAGCAGCGACAGACCGTCGATAGCCAGATGAATGCTAATACCGAAGCGTGGGATCCACGGCATCACGAATTCTGACTGCCACTGCGGAATACCCGCGGATTGCGTCAGCGAATAACCGCCCTGTAGCCACAGCTGCAGGGAGAGCACCAGCGTCAGTCCCATGGTAATCAGCGCAATCCAGCGCGGCATCTTCACGCCAAAGCGTTCAGTCTGCCAGCACAGAAACCCGCCGATAAAGGGGATGAGTATTAACCAGGGTAATAACATAGCTGAGTATGTCCCTTATATTTACTCCTGCTCAGGCTATCTCGCTCGTCAGCCCGAATTCCGGCAGTGCTCGCACTCCTCACGTACTTTAGTACGCTGCGGTTGCTCTGCGCTGGCGGTCTCCGATCTGACTTCGCCGATGACGCCTGTACCTCAGGAACAGATTTTCAACGAATTCTAAAATTCTTTTAGGGTTTGTCGGCCGGATAAGCAGGCAATCGCTCACCCAGCCAACAAACTCAACGCAATACCATCAGCAACGCCAGCACGACAACCGCGCCGATGCTCATAGACGCCACATACCAGCGTAGATAACCGTTCTCGCTTAGCAGCAGGCCTTTACCTGCAAAGCGGGAGAGGATGGCCGGAATGTTCATCATGGCGTTCAGCGGATCGCTCTTCAGCAGCCAGGCGATGCCGAGGAATGGTTTCACGAACACTTTGTCGTACAACCAGTCGAAGCCCCATGCGTTGTACCACCAGGTACCCAGCAGACGGCCCGGCGCGCTGTTGGCGACAGAGGTCACCAGCGTGCGTTTACCCAGCCACAGCCAGGCGGCGATCAGAATACCGGCAATGGCGATAATCCCGGAGGCAATCTCCAGCGTCATCACACGGCCGTGCTCAAGTTCGGTTGTCTGCGGCAGTACGCCCTGCAGCGGCGGAACAATCAGCGCGCCAACGAAGGTCGACAGAATCAGCAGCACAATCAGCGGCAGGTGGTGGGTAATCCCCTTCCCTGCGTGCGCATGGATTTGCTCTTTGCCGTGGAAGACGATGAAGATCATCCGGAAGGTGTAGAGCGAGGTCATAAATGCGCCGACCAGACCCGCAACCATCAGGTTGATATGACCATTCGCCATCGCGCCGGCGAGGATTTCGTCCTTACTGAAGAAGCCTGCGGTGATGAGCGGCAGTGCGGACAGCGCCGCGCCCCCCACCAGGAAGCAGACATACACCAGCGGAATCGACTTACGCAGGCCGCCCATTTTGAAGATGTTCTGCTCGTGGTGGCAGGCCAGAATGACCGAGCCGGACGAGAGGAACAGCAGCGCTTTAAAGAACGCGTGGGTCATCAGGTGGAAAATCGCCGCATCCCATGCCTGGACGCCCAGCGCCAGGAACATGTAGCCAATCTGGCTCATAGTGGAGTAAGCGAGTACGCGTTTGATGTCCGTCTGAACCAGCGCGGCAAAGCCTGCCAGCACCAGAGTCACCGCTCCGACGATACCGACCAGATGGAGAATTTCCGGGGTCATCAGGAACAGGCCATGGGTACGGGCAATCAGGTAAACGCCCGCGGTAACCATGGTGGCGGCGTGGATCAGGGCAGAAACCGGCGTCGGGCCGGCCATAGCGTCCGCAAGCCAGGTCTGCAACGGCAGCTGTGCCGATTTACCGACCGCACCGCCCAGCAGCATCAGGGTTGCCCACCACAACATATTGTTGCCGGCTTCAAAGTGCGCAGGCGCCAGTTCGACCATTTCGCGGAAGTTCAGGGTGCCCAGCTCGTTGTAGAGAATGAACAGTGCGAACGCGAGGAAGACGTCACCGACACGGGTCACCACGAAGGCTTTCATTGCGGCGGCACCGTTCTTCGGATCGGTATAGTAGAAACCGATCAGCAGATAGGAGCACAGGCCCACGCCTTCCCAGCCGAGGTACATCAGCAGCAGGTTATCGGCCAGTACCAGCACCACCATGCTCGCGATAAACAGGTTGGTGTAGGCGAAAAAGCGGGAGTAGCCCTCTTCCCCGCGCATATACCAGGAGGCGAACATGTGGATCAGGAAGCCAACGCCGGTCACCACGGAAAGCATGGTCAGCGAGAGACCGTCCAGCACCAGGTTAAAACCGATGTTGAAATCACCCACCGACATCCAGGTCCACAGCGGTACGCTGACCGCCTGTTTGCCGTTAGCAAAGAAGTCGACGCCGACAAACGCGGTCACCAGCGCCGCCAGGCCGACTGACCCCATTCCCACGGTGGCGGAGAGGTTTTCCGACCAGCGGCCACGGGAGAATGACAGCAGAACAAAGCCAATCAATGGCAGAAGAATGGTTAAGGCAAGCATGTTCATCCACGCAACTCACTTACTGAATCGATGTTCAGGTTCTGGCGGCGACGATGGAGCTGCAGCAACAGCGCCAGGCCGATACTCGCTTCCGCAGCCGCAAGGCTGATGGCGAGGATATACATTATCTGACCGTCGGTCTGACCCCAGTAGCTGCCTGCCACCACGAAAGCCAGCGCCGCGGCGTTGATCATGATTTCCAGGCTAATCAGCATAAACAGCAGATTGCGGCGGATAACCAGACCCGTCAGGCCGAGCACAAACAGGATCGCGGCGAGGATCAGCCCATGTGTTAAGGGAATCATGCGTGTTCCTCCATTTTTCTTTTGTCGCTATCGCCCTGACGGTTGCTCAGCACTTCACCGGCGCGCTCTTCGCGGCCAATGTGGAAGGCAACAACCAGACCGGCCAGCAGCAGCATGGAGGCCAGCTCCACCGCCAGTACATACGGCCCAAACAGCGTAATACCGACCTCTTTCGCGCTTATCGCGTTGCCTTCAATGCCCTGATCGTTAAGACCGAGGATGGCATACACGATAACCACCAGCAGTACCGCGGACAGGATAGCCGGGCCAATCCAGATCCCTGGCTGCAGCCACTTGCGCTCCTGCTCGATTTCGCTGCCGCCCAGGTTGAGCATCATCACCACGAAGACGAACAGCACCATGATGGCCCCGGCGTAGACGATGATTTCCAGCGCCCCGGCGAAATAGGCGCCCAGCGAGAAGAACACCCCAGCAATCGCCAACAGCGAAATAATCAGGTACAGCAGCGCATGCACCGGATTGGTGTGGGTGATCACCCGCAGGGTTGCGAGGATGGCGATGAGGCCACAGATATAAAAAGCGAATTCCATTGCCCTCTCCTTACGGTAACAGGCTCTTGACGTCGATAGGCTTAGCTTCGTTCTCTGCTTCGCCCTTATCTTTGCCGTCGATTGCCATACCCGCCATCCGGTAGAAGTTATATTCCGGGTATTTGCCCGGACCGGAAATCAGCAGATCCTCTTTTTCGTACACCAGATCCTGACGCTTGTATTCGCCCAGTTCGAAGTCCGGGGTCAACTGAATCGCCGTGGTCGGGCACGCTTCTTCACACAAACCGCAGAAAATGCAGCGTGAGAAGTTGATACGGAAAAACTCCGGGTACCAGCGGCCATCTTTGGTCTCTGCTTTTTGCAAAGAGATACAGCCTACCGGACACGCTACCGCACACAGGTTACAGGCAACGCAGCGCTCCTCACCGTCCGGGTCGCGCGTCAGCACGATACGGCCACGGTAGCGCGGCGGCAGATATACCGGTTCTTCCGGATACATCTGGGTCTCACGTTTGGCGAAGGCATGCATCCCGATCATCCAGATACTGCGGACCTGGGTGCCAAACCCCACCAATAATTCTTTTAAGGTCATGGTCAATTCACCCCTTATTGCGCCTGCCAGAGAATGACAGCCGCCGTTACCAACAAGTTGATCAGCGTTAACGGCAGGCATACCTTCCAGCCAAAGGACATTACCTGGTCATAGCGCGGACGCGGTAATGATGCGCGGATCAAAATGAACATCATCATGAAGAACGCGGTTTTCAGCGCGAACCAGATGAACGGAGGTAACCATGGGCCATTCCAGCCGCCGAAGAACAGCGTGACGATCAGCGCTGAAACGGTGACAATCCCGATGTATTCACCGACAAAGAACAGACCGAACTTCATGCCGGAATATTCGATGTGGTAACCATCGGCCAGTTCCTGCTCGGCTTCCGGCTGGTCAAACGGGTGACGGTGACAAACCGCAACGCCGGCGATCGCGAAAGTCACGAAGCCGAAGAACTGCGGAATCACGTTCCACAGATGCGCCTGGTTGTTGACGATATCGCTCATGTTGAACGACCCCGCCTGTGCCACCACGCCCATCAGCGACAGACCGAGGAACACTTCGTAGCTCAGGGTCTGCGCGGAGGCACGCATTGCACCCAGCAGCGAGTATTTGTTGTTACTCGACCAGCCGGCGAACAGCACGGCGTAAACCGCCAGACCGGCCATCATCAGGAAGAACAGGATGCCGATGTTCAGGTCGGCGACCACCCACGTCGGGCTGACCGGCACGATAGCAAAAGCCAGCAGCAGGGAGGTAAAGGCGATAACCGGCGCCAGAGTAAAGATCACGCGGTCCGTAAAGCGCGGAACCCAGTCCTCTTTAAAGAACATCTTGATCATGTCGGCGACGAGCTGCAGCGAGCCGCCCCAGCCCACACGGTTAGGTCCGTAGCGGTTCTGGAACAGCCCCAGCAGACGACGTTCGCCAAAGCTCATGAACGCGCCGCAGGTCACCACCACCAGCAGAATCACCACTGCCTTAAGGATGCTTAACAGAATGTCGATGAGATCCGGTGTTAACCAACTCATGCTTTCGCCTCCTGCAGAGTGTCAATACGTGCTCCGGTCAGTACCGGCGCAATACCCGGCATGCCCATCGGTAAACCCACCTGCCCTGCCGTCAGACCCGCAGAAATCACCAGCGGGAGGCTGAGCGTCTGGCCATCAACGCGGAACGAAATCATCGCCCCCTCATTGACGCCCAGCTTCGCAGCATCGGCCGGGTTCAGCTTGATGTACGGCTGCGGCATGCGGCTCTGGAAGACCGGAGAACGCTGCGACAGTTCATCGCTGCCGAACAGATGGTAGTACGGCGCGATACGCCACTGACCTTCTTCAGCCAGGAAGCCTGCCGGCACCGCGGTAAAGTACTCAAGACCGCTGGCGGAAGCTTCGATCAGACGTACGCCCGGATCGCCATGGCGCAGTTTGCCACCCACTTCATCCTGGAACTTGTTCCACGCCTGCGGGGAGTTCCAGCCTGGAGCCCAAGCGAACGGGATTTGCGAACGCGGTGCAGACGGCTGGTTGTTCCCTTCCATCGAGAAGGCAAACATGGTGTCTTTATCCTGCGGCTGGCGGGGTTCATGCACGCTGATATTGGCGCGCATCGCCGTACGACCGCTATAACGATGCGGTTCACGAGCCAGTTTCTGCCCGCGAATGCGGAAGGTCGCGTCCGGCGCGGCATCTTTAATACCCGCCAGCTGCGGCAGCTTAGCAATGGCGGCATCAATCACATGATCCAGCTGCGTCCAGTCAACCTGACGGTTGTCGACGGTGCTGTGTAGCGAGTGCAGCCAGCGCCAGCTTTCCAGCATCACGGTATTCGCATCGTAGTAGGACGGGTCGTAGACCTGGAAGAAACGCTGCGCGCGCCCTTCGTTATTGACCACGGTTCCGTCGCTTTCGGCGAAGCTCGCCGCAGAAAGCACGAGGTGCGCTTTGTCCATAATGGCGGTGCGCTGATGGTCAACGACCATCACCAGCGGCGCTTTGGCCAGCGCGGCGTCAACGCGCGCGGCAGAAGCATGGCGATGCAGATCGTTTTCCAGCACCACAACCGCATCGGCAGCGCCGGTTTCCAGCTCGCTCAGCGCCTCTTCCAGAGAGCCGCCGCCAATCATGCCAAGGCCAACGCTGTTCACCGCCCGGGCAACCATAGTGACGCCGACGTCTACGCCGCGGCCCTTCAGCGCTTTAGCCACGTTGGCCGCCGCCTGAATAATTTCGACGCTGCCGGCGTTGGTTCCGGAGACGATCAGCGGTTTCTTCGCCCCGGCCAGCGCCTGGACGATCACGTCGATTTTGCCCTGCAGATCTCTGCTCAGGCCTTCCACCGCCGGTGCGCTTTCATCCAGCGCATGCGCAATGGCGAAGCCCAGACGCGCCTGATCTTCAACCGGCGCACGATAGGTCCACGCGGCGACATCGTCAAGACGGGTGTCATCGATATTGGTGACAAACAGCGGATGCTTCGCGCGCTGACCGATGTTGAGGATCGCGGCGATCTGCCAGTCGGCGACTTTCTGCGCCGCGGCCATTTCACGCGCTTTTCCTTTCACCGCCTGGCGCACGGCCAGGGCAACGCGGGCGCCGGTCTGGGTAATATCTTCCCCGAGTACCAGAACCGCATCGTAGGATTCAATGTCGCGCAGCGTCGGGGTATGAATACCGCCGTCACGCAGCACGGTCAGCATCATCTGCAGACGTTCCTGCTCAGCCTTCGCAATGCCGGTATAGAAGTTCTCCGCGCCCACCAGCTCACGCAACGCAAAGTTGCTTTCAATGCTGGCGCGCGGCGAGCCGATACCAATCACTTTTTTCGACTGACGCAGAATATCCGCCGCGCCCTGCATGGCCTGCTCGGCGTTAAGGGTAATCAGATCGTCGCCACGGCGCTGAACCGGCTGACGCGGGCGGTCTTTCAGGTTCACATAGCCATAGCCAAAACGGCCGCGGTCGCAGAGGAAGTAGCGGTTAACGGTACCGTTGTAACGGTTTTCGATACGGCGCAGTTCGCCATAGCGCTCGCCCGGGCTGATGTTACAGCCGATGGAACACTGCTGGCAGATGCTGGGTGCAAACTGCATATCCCATTTACGGTTATAGCGCTCGGAGTGCGTTTTATCGGTGAATACGCCGGTCGGGCAGACCTCAACCAGGTTGCCTGAAAATTCGCTTTCCAGCACGCCATCTTCCGGACGACCGAAGTAGACGTTGTCATGCGCACCGTAAACGCCCAGGTCGGTACCGTCAGCGTAATCTTTGTAGTAACGCACGCAGCGATAGCAGGCGATGCAGCGGTTCATTTCATGAGAGATGAACGGCCCCAGGTCCTGGTTACGGTGGGTACGCTTGGTGAAACGGTAGCGACGGAAGCTGTGACCGGTCATGACGGTCATATCCTGCAGGTGGCAGTTGCCCCCTTCTTCACAGACCGGGCAGTCGTGCGGGTGGTTGGTCATCAGCCACTCCACTACGCTCTCGCGGAACTGCTTCGCTTCGCCGTCGTCGATAGAGATAAAGGTGCCGTCGGATGCCGGTGTCATACAGGACATCACCAGGCGACCACGCGTGTCTTCCGCGTTTTGATATTGCTTCACCGCACACTGGCGGCAAGCACCGACGCTCCCAAGCGCCGGATGCCAGCAAAAGTATGGAATATCAAGACCAAGAGAGAGACAAGCCTCTAACAGGTTGTCCGCTCCGTTGACCTCGTATTCTTTGCCGTCTACATGAATCGTAGCCATTAGCATGCTTCCAAATTAAAAAATCGTTACCACTTTGTCGTTCAGGCCGCCGCGTTGGCGCAGGCTGAACGAGCTTGTGGAGACATTACCAGCGCGTCTTAAGCAGGTTCGGCTGAATCCCGTTGATAGCATGGGTATTACTGAACTGCTGCTTAATGCCTGCTTCGAATTCGTCGCGGAAATATTTAATGGCGCTCTGCAGCGGTTCTACCGCACCTGGCGCATGCGCACAGAAGGTTTTGCCCGGACCAAGGAACCGACACAGTTGCTCAAGTGTCTCGATATCTCCCGGCTGGCCTTCACCGCGCTCCAGAGCGCGCAGAATTTTCACGCTCCACGGCAGACCGTCGCGGCACGGCGTACACCAGCCGCAGGATTCGCGGGCAAAGAACTCTTCCAGATTGCGCACCAGCGACACCATACCAATCTCATGGTCAACGGCCATCGCCAGCGCGGTACCCAGACGGCTCCCCGCTTTACCAATACTTTCGAACTCCATCGGCAGGTCAAGATGCGCTTCGGTCAGGAAGTCGGTGCCCGCGCCGCCCGGCTGCCAGGCCTTAAACTTCAGGCCATCACGCATGCCGCCGGCATAATCTTCCAGAATTTCGCGCGCGGTAGTGCCGAACGGCAGTTCCCAGACGCCCGGATTTTTCACCCGGCCAGAGAAGCCCATCAGCTTGGTACCGGCATCTTTGCTGGTTGAAATGTTCTGATACCACTCAACGCCGTTGGCCAGAATCGCCGGGACGTTACACAGGGTTTCAACGTTGTTCACGCAGGTCGGTTTACCCCACACGCCGGAGCTCGCCGGGAACGGCGGCTTGGAACGCGGGTTGGCGCGACGACCTTCGAGGGAGTTAATCAACGCGGTTTCTTCGCCGCAGATATAACGCCCTGCTCCGGTGTGCACGAACAGTTCGAAATCGAAACCGGTGCCGAGAATGTTTTTGCCCAGCAGACCGGCTTCGGTCGCTTCGGCAATCGCGCGGCGTAAATGGACCGCCGCTTCAATATACTCGCCGCGCAGGAAGATGTAGCCGCGGTACGCTTTCAGCGCAAACGCGGAGATCAGCATGCCTTCCACCAGCAGGTGCGGCAGCTGCTCCATCAGCAGACGGTCTTTATAGGTGCCCGGCTCCATCTCATCGGCGTTACACAGCAGGTAACGGATGTTCATGGATTCGTCTTTCGGCATCAGGCTCCACTTCAGACCGGTGGAAAAGCCCGCGCCGCCGCGTCCTTTCAGACCGGCGTCTTTCACCTGATTGACGATCTCATCCGGCGCCAGGCCCAGCAGCGCTTTACGCGCGCCCTCGTAGCCGTTTTTGCTCTGATACTCTTCCAGCCATACCGGCTGTTTATCATCGCGCAGACGCCAGGTTAAAGGATGCGTTTCGGGAGTGCGGATCACTGTCTTCATTTATACTGCTCCAACAGGTCAGGAATCGCCTCCGGCGTCAGATAACTATGAGTATCCTCATCAATCATCATCGTCGGTCCCTTGTCGCAGTTGCCCAGGCAGCAGGTCGGCAGCAGAGTAAAGCGGCCATCAAAGGTGGTTTGACCCGGTTTGATGTCGAGCTTTTTCTCGATAGCTGACTGAATGCCCTGGAAGCCAGTGATATGGCAAACCACGCTATCGCAATAGCGGATCACGTGACGGCCAACCGGCTGGCGGAAGATCTGGCTGTAGAAAGTGGCGACCCCTTCCACATCGCTTGCCGGGATACCCAGTACGTCAGCGATCGCGTAGATCGCGCCATCCGGCACCCAGCCGCGCTGTTTCTGAACGATCTTCAGCGCTTCGATGGACGCCGCACGCGGGTCTTCGTAGTGGTGCTTCTCGTGCTCAATGGCCTCACGCTCTGCCGCACTCAGCTCAAAAGCCTCGGTTTGTGGTTGTTGATTCTCGTGCATAATTAGCGGTCCACGTCTGACATAACAAAATCGATACTACCCAGATAAACGATCAGGTCGGATACCAGGCTGCCGCGAATCGCCGACGGGATCTGCTGCAGGTGCGCATAGCTCGGCGTGCGGATACGGGTACGATAGCTCATGGTGCTGCCGTCGCTGGTCAGGTAGTAACTGTTAATACCCTTCGTCGCTTCAATCATCTGGAAGGATTCGTTGGCCGGCATGACCGGGCCCCAGGAAACCTGCAGGAAGTGCGTAATCAGGGTTTCGATATGCTGCAGCGTGCGCTCTTTCGGCGGCGGCGTCGTCAGCGGGTGATCCGCTTTGAACGGGCCTTCCGGCATGTTATCGAGACACTGCTGAAGAATGCGCAGGCTCTGGCGCAGTTCTTCGACTTTCAGCATCACGCGGGTATAGCAGTCAGAGATACCGCCACCGGTTGGCACTTCAAAGTCAAAGTTTTCATAGCCAGAATATGGACGCCATTTCCGCACGTCGAAGCCAATCCCCGTTGCGCGCAGGCCCGCACCGGTCGTGCCCCACTCCAGCGCTTCTTTGGCGTTATAGGCGGCAACGCCTTTTGAACGGCCAATCAGAATGCTGTTGCGCAGCGCGGCTTTCTCGTAAGAATCCAGACGCTTTGGCATCCACTCAAGGAACTCGCGCAGCAGGCGATCCCAGCCGCGCGGCAGGTCGTGCGCGACGCCGCCGATGCGGAACCACGCCGGGTGCATACGGAAACCGGTAATGGCTTCCACCAGATCGTAGATCTTCTGACGGTCGGTAAAGGCAAAGAACACCGGCGTCATCGCACCGACGTCCTGAATAAAGGTCGAAATGTACAGCAGGTGGCTGTTAATGCGGAACAGCTCGGAGAGCATCACGCGAATCACATTCACGCGATCCGGTACGGTGATCCCCGCCAGCTTTTCGACCGCCAGCACGTACGGCATCTCATTGACGCAGCCGCCGAGGTATTCGATACGGTCGGTATACGGAATGTAGCTGTGCCAGGACTGACGTTCGCCCATCTTCTCAGCGCCACGGTGGTGGTAGCCGATATCCGGTACGCAGTCGACGATCTCTTCGCCATCAAGCTGCAGAACGATACGGAAAGCACCGTGGGCAGACGGGTGGTTCGGGCCGAGGTTGAGGAACATAAAGTCCTCGTTTTCGGTTCCGCGCTTCATGCCCCACTCTTCCGGTTTGAAGGTCAGCGCTTCCATTTCCAGATCCTGCTTGGCTTTAGTCAGCTCAAACGGATCGAATTCGGTGGCGCGCGCCGGATAGTCTTTGCGCAGCGGATGGCCTTCCCAGGTCGGCGGCATCATGATGCGCGTCAGGTGCGGGTGGCCTTCGATATCAATCCCGAACATTTCCCACGTTTCGCGCTCATACCAGTTGGCGTTCGGGAACAGTTTGGTAAAAGTCGGCACGCGCAGATCGTTTTCGGACAATGCTACCTTGAGCATAATGTCACGATTGCGTTCAATGGAAATCAGGTGATAGAAAACGGAAAAATCCGCGGCGGGAAGTCCGTCACGGTGGGTGCGCAGACGTTCGTCCATCCCGTGCAGATCGAACAGCATAACGTAAGGTTTCGGCAATTTCTTCAGGAAATCACCCACCTCCAGTAGCTGTTCGCGCTTGACCCAGACCACCGGAACGCCGGTGCGGGTAGGTTGAACGGTAAAGGCATCCGGCCCAAAACGATTGCGCAGTTCGCCGATCACCGGGTCATCAAGGTGATCGCGGGTTTGCCAGGCTGGTGCGGCGTCATGCGCATGTAAATCGGTCATATTGTTCACCATTGCAAAAGGTCCGTGGTGACTGCCGGGCGAGGCTTCGCGCTGTTGTAGATTGATTTGCGAAGTGTTATTCCGCCGCCCGCAGGCGCAAGTTAAATCTCGTCCGGTGTCCGCAGATTGGTCACTGCAATGCGTTCACCACGTTTACGCTCGCGTTCCGACTGCATGTTGGCGCGGTACACGCCCTGATCGCCAACCACCCACGAGAGCGGGCGACGTTCTTTACCAATGGACTCCTGCAGCAGCATCAGCGCCTGCATATAAGCTTCCGGACGCGGCGGACAGCCCGGGATGTAAACATCAACCGGAATAAACTTGTCCACGCCCTGGACGACAGAATAAATATCGTACATCCCGCCGGAGTTGGCACAGGCGCCCATGGAGATAACCCACTTAGGCTCCAGCATCTGGTCATACAGACGCTGAATGACCGGCGCCATTTTGGTGAAGCAGGTGCCGGCGACAACCATCAGGTCCGCCTGACGAGGAGAAGCACGCAGTACCTCGGCGCCAAAACGCGCAACGTCATGCACCGCAGTGAATGACGTTACCATTTCAACGTAGCAGCATGACAGGCCGAAGTTGTAGGGCCAGATTGAGTTCTTGCGGCCCCAGTTCACCATGTCATGCAGCGCATGTTCGAGTTTCCCCATATACACGCTTTTATTGACTTCTTGCTCCAGGGGGTCGGTTACGATCTCCTGTTTCTGCAGGGGGTAACGGTCGTTCTCACCGTTAGGATCTATGCGGGTGAGCGTATAATCCATCTTATTGCCTCGCTTTTACTGCATATGACGGTTAGTGGGACTGTCTGTTTCTGAATTAACCAGCGTGCGACGGGAACGCGCAGGCGTCCAGTCCAGTGCGCCGATACGAACGAGGTAAACCAGACCTGCCAGTAGCACTAAAATGAAAATTGCGGCTTCCACAAAGCCGACCCAGCCGCTTTCGCGGATAGAAGTCGACCATGCGTAGAGATACAGAGCTTCCACGTCGAAGATAACGAAGAACATGGCAACCAGATAAAACTTCGCAGAAAGACGTAAGCGAGCCGAACCAACGGAGTCGATCCCCGATTCAAACGGCGTGTTCTTGCTACGCGCGCGCGCGCGACCGCCGAGGTACCAGCCCCCGACAAGCATCAGGCAGCACAGGCCGATGGCAATGATGAGAAATATAGCGAATGCCCAATGATGAGCGATGACTTCAGTGGATGTTGACATACGCATTGCTTAACCAAAAAAGTGTAGCGCTAAACCCTCTGCTCTTGCTGGCAGATGAACGCCACAGCGTTTCACGGGGAGGAATAAAAAAATAACCTTGCAAAAAAGCGTCCCTACTTATCGTAGAAGGCTGTATGCGGTGGCTTTTTACCCCTTTCTTTAACCTTTTGTCAACTTCAACAAAAGTTTTAACAACATTAATTTACATTAGATTTTTTTCATTAACATTAAATGCCCTTTCATGCGGAATAACCTTGCATACAAACCGGATTTAGTGTTGTTGAATCGTGTCCGTTTCTGGTGTAAATCAAAATTACCCGTCTATTTTGACAGGATTTAGCCTCGATTCCTCCCCCTAAGGAGGGGTATTTTTTTGATCTGTGACACGGTTTTGTTAATTAAACCTATAAAACAGCAACAATCCGGCCGGTTTTTTAACATTAGCATGAAGTATTGAAAGTGCAGGGAAAAGTCAGAGAACGAACGCCACATTGAATGTAAGCCATTGATAAATATATCAATAAAACGACAAAATATTAAAAATCCCTGTAAAATAAGAAAAAAAAGAACCGCAAGGTATAATTCAGACCTTAGCGGCTCATTTTTACACTTACAATTTGTTACCAGCTTTTTGTGATCTGTGTAACTAATTCCACTCAGGAAATGAGGGAATTATCTCCCCCTTCCGGGGTAAGCGCAGGCTCAGACGACCAGGGGTTATAATCCTGGGTCAGCGACTGGAAAATAGCCTGCGCCGACTCGCTTATCCTGTGCGCGTTACAGCTCAGCACATATTGCGTATCCGGCAGCGCAGGAAGCCCCTCATTCTTGCCGACAACCCGTAGCTCGGGACTCATCATTTCTACCGGACGAGCGGTAACACCAAGCCCTGCTTTTACCGCCGCTTTGACACCCGCAAGCGTCGAGGCGGAATGGGCCAGATGCCACGGCGCGCTGGCGGCATTCAACGCGGCAATGATGTCCTCACGGAACGGGCCTGGCGCTTCAAGCAGGATCAGCGGGATCGACTCTTCCCGCGGCAATACATAATCGGCAGCGCAGTACCATAGCGTTGGCGAGGTGCGCAGGATCAGCGTATCAAAATCCGTTGCCTGGTGAGTCGTCAGCGCGAGATCAATCTCCCCGCTCGCCAGCATATCCACCGCTTCAGTATGATTAAGAACCTTAATTTCCAGCGTCAGTTTCGGGTAAAAACTGCCGATCCGGTTCAACAAAAACGGTAAAATAGTCTCGGCTGTTTCATCAGATGCGCCAATCGTTAAGATCCCTTGCAGGCTACTGAACATCAGCGACATACAGGCTTCGTCATTAAAACGCAGGATTTTGCGTGCGTAGCCCAGCAGTTGAATACCCTGCTCGGTCAGCAATTTATTCCGCCCATGGCGGGCAAAGAGCTCTTTTCCGACCAGCTGTTCCAGACGTTGCATCTGTTGACTTACGGCTGACTGAGTCCGGCATACCGCTGCTGCGGCAGCGGCAAAAGTACTCAGATCGGCGACGGCAACGAATGTTCTCAGCAGATCGAGGTCGAGATTCAGTATCGGACGATTTGCATTTATCATATTTCTTCACTTACAGGTGGCGAATGCGGACCTGCCTTGTTGATGCTGTGCTCCAGGTTTCCGGCTAATCCTTGAGCCTTGTGCAATTCACAAACGGAATGTGCAGCTGGATGAACGTTATTGCATGTGAAAGTACTCGCCCGCGACAAGTGCGCGAAACGTCTGAGTCATATATTGTTCGTAGTTCTACGCTTTCTATTACACCGTTTTGATTTCTGTGACGACCTTCAAAAAAAGGCGCCTACGGCAAAGGATGATGTCATCAGCATCCCAGCACATCCATTGTAAAAAGCGAAAAAACCAAACAAAAAAAGCCTGCAATAACAATATATTAATAACCTAACCTGCAAAAAAACAGGTTCTTAATCGATATTAACGCCGGTATCCTAACCGAAAACTGAATTATTTATAAGGTCTAATCATTATTATTAAAGCCAATTTTAAACTTTTTTTCATGACTTTAATTTAATTAACAAAAAGAAAATTCCAGATTGCGAAAAAATAAAAGCTTTTTAATTAATTAAATATTCTTATTAAGCATATTTAACATTACCGTTACAGCCACCACCTTTTACCCGTTATACGCCTTTTCATACGCGCCTGCGTACCATGCGCAAAAAATAACCTCCGGCGCTACACTCTGGACGACAAACCATATAAATGTTCACAAAAAAGCGAATTCAACACAATTATTAACCACTAAAACACCACTTAAAGGCATATTCTATAAAAGACAACGGCAATCACCAGACAAATCAATTAAACCAAAAAAATCACATAAGCAAAATCTTCTCCTGCTAACCCTTCAAAACCTCGGGGATGAAGAGTACATTGTTCCGTGCTGACTTCCACGGCAGGGAGTGGCGATAACAGCTAAAAGGTCAAAGATTCATGTCCCCTATCGAAAAATCCAGCAAGTTAGATAACGTCTGTTACGACATCCGTGGCCCGGTTCTGAAAGAGGCAAAACGCCTTGAAGAAGAAGGCAATAAAGTCCTGAAACTGAACATCGGCAACCCGGCGCCGTTCGGCTTTGACGCCCCCGACGAGATCCTTGTTGATGTTATTCGCAATCTGCCTACCGCCCAGGGTTATTGTGACTCGAAAGGCCTGTACTCGGCGCGTAAGGCTATCATGCAGCACTATCAGGCGCGCGGTATGCGCGATGTGACGGTCGAAGATATTTATATCGGTAACGGCGTCTCAGAACTGATTGTTCAGGCCATGCAGGCGCTGCTGAACAGCGGCGATGAAATGCTGGTTCCGGCACCAGATTATCCGCTGTGGACTGCCGCCGTCTCGCTCTCCAGCGGCAAGGCGGTGCACTATCTGTGCGATGAATCTGCCGACTGGTTCCCTGACCTCGACGATATTCGCGCCAAAATCACCCCGCGTACGCGCGGCATCGTGATTATTAACCCGAATAACCCGACCGGTGCGGTGTACTCGAAAGAGCTGCTGATGGAGATCGTGGAGATTGCCCGCCAGCACAACCTGATCATCTTCGCCGATGAGATCTACGACAAGATCCTCTACGACGAAGCCCAGCACCATTCGATCGCCGCGCTGGCTCCCGACCTGCTGACGGTGACTTTTAACGGCCTGTCCAAAACCTACCGCGTTGCCGGTTTTCGCCAGGGCTGGATGGTACTGAACGGACCGAAGAAACACGCGAAAGGCTATATCGAAGGCCTGGAGATGCTGGCCTCTATGCGTCTGTGCGCTAACGTACCGGCACAGCACGCGATTCAAACCGCATTAGGCGGCTATCAAAGCATCAGCGAGTTTATCGTTCCCGGCGGCAGACTGTACGAACAGCGCAACCGCGCCTGGGAGTTGATCAACGAGATCCCCGGCGTCTCCTGCGTGAAGCCGAAAGGCGCGCTCTACATGTTCCCGAAGATCGACGCAAAGCGTTTTAACATTCACGACGATCAGAAGATGGTGCTCGACTTCCTGCTGCAGGAGAAAGTCCTGCTGGTTCAGGGAAGCGCCTTTAACTGGCCGTGGCCGGATCATGTGCGTATTGTCACCCTCCCGCGTGAGGACGATCTGGAAATGGCGATTTCTCGCTTTGGCCGCTTCCTCTCCGGCTATCACCAGCTCGGATAACCCTTGCCCGGCCGCCGGTATTTGCATCCGGCGGCAATCCCTGCGCACAATAGGACCCGATGTTGTCACTGATTAAGGGTTGCTATGAGTCAGAGTCATTTCTTTGCCCACCTCTCTCGCCTGAAGTTAATTAACCGCTGGCCGCTGATGCGTAATGTACGGACAGAAAACGTCTCCGAGCACAGTCTGCAGGTGGCGATGGTTGCCCACGCGCTGGCCGCGATCAAAAACCGGATGTTTGGTGGCAAGGTTAACGCCGAGCGAATCGCCCTGCTGGCGATGTACCACGATGCATCGGAAGTGTTAACCGGCGATCTGCCGACTCCAGTCAAATATTTCAACTCGCAGATTGCGCAAGAATATAAAGCCATCGAGAAGATTGCCCAGCAGAAGCTTATCGACATGGTTCCTGACGAACTGCGCGATATCTTTGAACCGCTGATCGACGAGCATCGCTATAGCGAAGATGAGCAATCGATCGTCAAGCAGGCCGACGCGCTCTGCGCCTACCTGAAATGTCTGGAGGAGCTGTCCGCCGGCAACAACGAGTTTCTACTGGCCAAGGGCCGGCTTGAGAAAACGCTGGAATCCCGGCGCAGCGAGGAGATGGACTACTTTATGCAGGTCTTCGTCCCGAGCTTCCAGCTGTCGCTGGATGAAATCAGCCAGGATTCCCCGCTGTAACTATACCGTGCCCCGGTCTGCGCTATGCGCATCAGACCGGGGCTGTGCCGAAGCGGTTAAAACGGAAACAGCATCGGAACGAGCAGCACGCAAACCACCATCACCAGGACGGTGAACGGCACGCCAATCTTCACAAAATCGCTGAAGGTATATTTTCCCGGCCCCAGCACCAGCGTATTTACCGGTGAAGAGACCGGCGTCATAAAGGCAGCCGAAGCCGCCATCGCCACCACCATGGCAAAAGGATAAGGCGAGACGTCCATGGATTTCGCCGCCGCCAGGGCTATCGGCGCCATCAGCACCGCCGTGGCAGTGTTGGAAATAAACAGACCAATAGTGGCGCACATCACGAACAGACAGCCCAGCATCACGTAAGGGCCTTTGCTGCCGGCAACATCCATCAACCCTTCCACCACCAAATCGACGCCGCCGGTTTTTTGCAACGCCAGCGCAAAGGGCATCATCCCGACGATTAATATAATGCTTGGCCAGTGAATCGCTTTATAAGCGCTCTCAGCATTAATACAGCGGAATTTACCCATCAGCAGGCAGGAAATAATCGCCGCTATCGGGTTGGGGATCTCGTCGGTGAGCATCAGGGCGACCATCAGGACCAGGCAAAAGATAGCGTGCGGAGCCTGGCTGTGCGCGGGCGAGGCATCGTTCACCTCCACGGGCATATTCAATACGACGAAATCGCGACCGCGTTTCGCCAGCAGGGCTATCTGGCGCCAGTTTCCGACCACCAGCACAATATCGCCAAGCTGCAAAGACTCGTCGACGACCGACCCATCCATGGCTTTACCGTCGCGCTTCAGGCCGACAATATTGAGCCCAAAGCGGGTGCGAAAACCGATCTCGCGGACCGTTTTACCGATCAGTTCCGAATCCGGAATCAGCGCGACTTCGGCCATCCCCACATCCAGCGCCTGATCTGAAAAGTATTCGCCGCGCAGTACCATCGGTTCAAGCATTTGCTCGCCGCAGAACTGGCGTAAATCAACGTCTGACGCGGACATGTCGATCAGCAGCACGTCGCGGGCACGAAACTCGGATACACCGTTCACATTGACGATAACCCGACGAAAACGGCGCCAGCGCTCTACGCCGATCACGTTGGCGCAGTAGCGTTCACGCAGCTTGAGGTCATCAAGCCGCTGGCCAATCATGGGAGACCCCGGACGAATGGCCAGACGGCGGGCCCGGCCGGTCAGGTGGTACTCTTTGATTAAATCGCGAAAGGTGCTCCTTTTCCGCCCGTCCCGCGCGTGGTCGCTCTCCCCGCCTCTGAGCATAAAGCGCACCGCCAGCATATAGACGACGCCCAGCAGCAGCACCACCAGGCCAATCGGCGTGACGCTAAAAAAGCTGAATCCATGCAGCCCTTCACGTAACAGCTCGCTGTTCACAACCAGGTTAGGCGGCGTAGCCACCAGCGTCATCATCCCGCTGATTAGGCCAGCAAAGCTTAGCGGCATCATCAGGCGCGATGGCGAGGTATTCATCCGCATGGAGACGCTGAGAACCACCGGAATAAAAATAGCGACCACGCCGGTCGAGCTCATAAACGCGCCAAGCCCGGCGACGGTCAGCATCAGAAAGACCAGCATTTTCGTTTCGCTGTTGCCGGCCACGCTCACCAGCCAGCTGCCGACTTTGGTCGCCACCCCGGTACGGACCAAACCATCGCCGATAATAAACAGCGCCGCAATAAGGATCACGTTCGGATCGCTAAAACCCGAGAACGCTTCGCTGAGCGTCAGCGTATCGCTGAGGACAAAGGCGACAATCACCAGCAGCGCAATCGCATCCATGCGCACTTTCCCACTGGCAAAGAGCACAACCGCGACGGCAAGAAGAGACAACACCCAAATCAGTTCACCGTTCACAACCTATCCTTGTCTGAAGATGGAGCTGGAATTTTTGCATAAAAAAGCCCCGGCCATGCGGGGCTACGTCATGAGATTAGTCTTTAACCGTCACATTCACCTTCCCGTCCGACGTGCGGACGACAGCCAGGTTTTCGAGGGAGGTTAAGACCAGATCCGCCTCGTTCAGACGCGGCGCATCTGCCGGTACGTTCACCGCGATTGTCCGGCAGCCTGCCGTCAGGCCGGAAAGCAAACCGGCGGGCGCGTCCTCGACCACGACGCACTCTTGCGGCGCCAGCGCTAAGCGTTCCGCCCCGAGCAGATAGGCATCCGGGGCCGGTTTACCCTGTTTCACCTGCTCAGCCGTCACAAAAACGCGGGCATTTGGCAGGCCCGCCGCGCGATGGCGCGCATGGGCAACAGGTACCGAACCGGAAGTGACGATAGCCCATGGGATCGCGGCTTCATCGAGAGTAGTCAGCAGCGCCACCGCACCCGGCAGGGCAGTGATTCCATCGGTATCCGCCGCTTCAACCGCTTCAAGCCAGCGGAACTCCGCCTGCACTTCCTCTTCGCTGCGCCCCGGTAGAAAATGGCGTAAAGAGGTTATCGCCTGCTTGCCATGAATGAAGTTCAGCACCTCATCGTGCGGGATGTCGAAACGATCCGCCCATTTGCACCACGAGCGCTCCACTACAGGTAATGAATCGACTAACGTCCCGTCAAGATCAAACAGGAAACCTTTACACTGCACGGAAACCTCCATCAGGCATTAATAATTTGATTAATTTCGTTGCTGCTTAAATGGTACTGACGCGGGCAAGCGTGCCAGGCGTTGAGCATGCGCTGGTATTTATCCCACATCGGCGTCTGTGAGTTAAAGCCATGGGTGCCGGCGTCAAAGTGGCTGTAGCGCCCCTCAACGTTGACGATAAAGCGAACATAGCCGAGGAAGCGCGCTTCGGTTGCAACATCAAATCCGAGGAAGGTGACCCGGCGTTCGTCGATTTCACTTGCGTCCTTCAGGTTCGTCCAGGAGACATGCAGCGCATGATACATTTCCATAATATCGATGATGGTACGGCAGGTTTCTTCCGTCAGTTGGCCAAACTCGCGATCCAGTTCGCGCATTTGCAATCCGTATCCACGCTCGATGATGGTCTGTAGACGGCGGTAACGTTCAGCGTTGTCCGGGTCGAGCATCGTCATCATCTTGTACTGATTAGATAAAATCAGACGCTGCGCATTGGTCATTTCCATTTTTTGACTCCTGTAGCACTTTACGGCGTGAAAAAAGAAGGCGCATTAATCATGCGCCTTCTTTTATATGCGTTTTCCTTAGTGAATTACAAATCATCAAGGAAAGTTTTATCCAGTTGTTTGAAGGCGCGCTTAAGCGTGTCAGCTAATGCCTGATAATCTGGCTTACCCTCGACCGGCGCCAGCGCCTGTCCTGCGTCCTGCAATTTGCCACGCACTTCATAAAACCAGTTCAGTACCGACGGCGGCAGCGGCGTCACCGAACGCTTACCCAGCCACCATAATCCCTGCATCGGCAAACTCAGGGCAAACAGCGCCGTCGCCACCGCCGGACCCAGCTGCCCACCCAGCGCGATTTGCCAGCACAGCGTAAAGACCGCGATCGGCGGCATGATGCGGATAGCGTAACGGGTTGCGCGAATAATGCGGTTTTCAATAAATACCGGGGCGAGGCGTTTGTCCAAAGGCCAGGTCTTTGCGTAGTGCTGCCCGCGGCGGAACAAGCTAAAGAAGCTGACGGGACGATTATCGGGGGTCGACATGGCTTTACCTCAACTTTACATATAAAACTTAAAAAATTCGTGCAAAACACCAACTGTGCATGACAACGTTCAAAACATTTTGGCAATGGCTGCGGCAATCAGGTATCCTGTGCCCGCCTGAAAGGGCGATAGACCCTTTGACCAGGTTAGTCAAATTATCGCACATTCTGCCATTGGCTGAAAATTATCCAAAATGGCATAAAATCAAATGTACTTCTCCCATCGTGCCCGAAAACAGAACAAGGCATGATGTTAATCATAAATGTCGTTGTCATCCTGCGCTACGCTTTGTGACACACTGACGTTTTTTTAGCCACGTATCATAAAAGGTACTTCCATGTCGAGTAAGTTAGTACTGGTTCTGAACTGCGGTAGCTCCTCACTGAAATTTGCTATCCTTGATGCCGTAAACGGTGACGAATATCTGTCTGGTTTAGCCGAATGTTTCCATCTTCCTGAAGCACGTATTAAGTGGAAAATGGACGGCAGCAAACACGAAGCAGATTTAGGCGCTGGCGCCGCTCACAGTGAAGCGCTTAACTTTATCGTTAACACTATTCTGGCACAAAAACCAGAACTGTCTGCTCAGCTGACCGCAATCGGCCACCGTATTGTTCACGGTGGTGAAAAATACACCAGTTCCGTGGTCATTGATGATTCCGTTATCCAGGGCATCAAAGATTCCGCCTCTTTCGCTCCGCTGCACAACCCGGCTCACCTGATCGGTATTGCTGAAGCGCTGAAATCATTCCCGCATCTGAAAGAGAAGAACGTTGCCGTGTTCGACACCGCGTTCCATCAGACTATGCCGGAAGAATCCTATCTGTATGCTCTGCCGTACAGCCTGTACAAAGAGCACGGCGTACGTCGCTACGGCGCGCACGGCACCAGCCACTTCTACGTGACTCAGGAAGCGGCTAAAGTCCTGAACAAGCCGGTTGAAGAGCTGAACATTATCACCTGCCATCTGGGCAACGGTGGTTCTGTATCCGCTATCCGCAACGGTAAATGCGTTGACACCTCTATGGGTCTGACCCCGCTGGAAGGTCTGGTCATGGGTACCCGCTCTGGCGACATCGACCCGGCTATCATCTTCCACCTGCACGACTCCCTGGGCATGAGCGTTGATGCTATCAACAAAATGCTGACCAAAGAGTCTGGCCTGCTGGGTCTGACCGAAGTCACCAGCGACTGCCGTTATGTTGAAGACAACTACACCGATAAAGCCGATGCTAAACGTGCAATGGACGTTTACTGCCATCGTCTGGCCAAGTACATCGGTTCCTACACCGCGCTGATGGACGGTCGTCTGGATGCCGTTATCTTCACCGGTGGTATCGGTGAAAACGCAGCAATGGTTCGTGAACTGTCTCTGGGCAAACTGGGCGTTCTGGGCTTCGAAGTTGATCACGAGCGTAACCTGGCTGCCCGTTTCGGCAAGTCTGGCTTCATCAACAAAGAAGGCACCCGCCCGGCTCTGGTCATCCCGACCAACGAAGAGCTGGTTATCGCGCAAGACGCCAATCGTCTGACTGCCTGATTCCACACCGCCAGCGAAACCCTAAATAATTCGAGTTGCTGGAAGGCGGCGACCCACAGAATCTCCGGTCACGTACAGGTAGTACGTGACCGGGGTGAACCAGGAAAGCCAACGCACATGCAACTTGAAATATAACGGGAAGCTGGTGGTGCAGTTTTGTATCCCGCCTGATACTGGCGGTAACGAAAGAGGATATATCGTGTCCCGTATAATCATGCTGATCCCGACCGGAACCAGCGTTGGCCTGACCAGCGTCAGCCTCGGTGTTATCCGTGCAATGGAACGCAAAGGCGTTCGTCTGAGCGTCTTTAAACCTATCGCCCAACCGCGCGCTGGCGGCGATGCGCCAGACCAGACGACCACCATCGTTCGTGCTAATTCAAGCCTTCCGGCCGCCGAGCCGCTGAAGATGAGCCACGTCGAGTCGCTGCTGTCCGGCAACCAGAAAGATGTGCTGATGGAAGAGATCATCGCCAACTATCACGCCGCGACTCAGGATGCAGAAGTGGTGCTGGTTGAAGGTCTGGTCCCGACCCGTAAACATCAGTTTGCTCAGTCTCTGAACTTCGAAATCGCCAAAACGCTGAACGCGGAAATCGTCTTCGTGATGTCTCAGGGTACCGACACCCAGGAACAGCTGAACGAACGTATCGAGCTGACCCGCAACAGCTTCGGCGGCGCGAAAAACACCAACATTACCGGTGTTATCGTCAACAAGCTGAACGCACCGGTTGACGAACAGGGTCGTACCCGTCCCGATCTGTCGGAAATCTTCGATGACTCTTCCAAAGCGAAAGTCGTGAAGATCGATCCGGCTCAGCTGCAGTCTGGCAGCGCGCTGCCGGTTCTGGGCGCGGTACCGTGGAGCTTCGATCTGATCGCAACGCGTGCGATCGATATGGCTCGCCACCTGAATGCCACCATCGTCAACGAAGGTGACATCAACACCCGCCGCGTGAAGTCTGTCACCTTCTGCGCGCGCAGCATCCCGCACATGCTCGAACACTTCCGTGCCGGTTCTCTGCTGGTGACTTCCGCAGACCGTCCTGATGTTCTGGTCGCCGCCTGCCTCGCCGCCATGAACGGCGTTGAAATCGGCGCGCTGCTGCTGACCGGTGCTTACGAAATGGACGCGCGCGTCAGTAAGCTGTGCGAACGTGCATTCGCGACCGGCCTGCCGGTCTTTATGGTGAACACCAACACCTGGCAGACCTCCCTGAGCCTGCAGAGCTTCAACCTCGAAGTTCCGGTTGACGATCACGAGCGCATTGAGAAAGTTCAGGAATACGTTGCCAACTACATTAACGCTGACTGGATCGAGTCTCTGACCGCGACCTCCGAACGTAGCCGCCGCCTGTCTCCGCCGGCCTTCCGCTACCAGCTGACCGAGCTGGCGCGCAAAGCGGGTAAACGCGTCGTTCTGCCGGAAGGTAACGAGCCGCGTACCGTTAAAGCCGCAGCAATCTGCGCAGAACGCGGTATTGCGACCTGTGTCCTGCTGGGTAACCCGGATGAGATCAACCGCGTTGCTGCCGCTCAGGGCGTCGAGCTGGGCGCTGGTATCGAAATCGTCGATCCGGATGTGGTTCGCGAAAGCTACGTCGCTCGTCTGGTCGAACTGCGTAAGAGCAAGGGGATGACCGAAGCGGTTGCCCGCGAGCAGCTGGAAGACAACGTCGTTCTCGGCACGCTGATGCTGGAACAAGACGAAGTCGACGGCCTGGTTTCCGGCGCAGTTCACACTACCGCCAACACCATCCGTCCGCCGCTGCAGCTGATCAAAACGGCACCGGGCAGCTCTCTGGTCTCTTCCGTGTTCTTCATGCTGCTGCCGGAACAGGTTTACGTTTACGGCGACTGCGCCATCAACCCGGATCCGACCGCAGAACAGCTGGCTGAAATCGCTATTCAGTCCGCCGATTCCGCCATCGCTTTCGGCATTGAGCCGCGCGTAGCGATGCTCTCCTACTCCACCGGTAATTCTGGTGCCGGTAGCGACGTCGAAAAAGTTCGTGAAGCGACCCGTCTGGCACAGGAAAAACGTCCTGACCTGATGATCGACGGCCCGCTGCAGTATGACGCGGCGGTGATGGCTGACGTGGCGAAATCCAAAGCGCCAAACTCGCCGGTTGCCGGACGTGCGACCGTGTTCATCTTCCCGGATCTGAACACCGGTAACACCACTTACAAAGCCGTACAGCGTTCTGCTGACCTGATCTCCATCGGGCCAATGCTGCAGGGTATGCGTAAGCCGGTAAACGACCTGTCTCGTGGCGCGCTGGTAGACGATATCGTCTACACCATCGCCCTGACCGCGATTCAGTCTTCTCAGCAGCAGCAGTAATTTAGCACTGAGATCAAAAAAGGCAGCCCGATGGCTGCCTTTTCTTTTGCTCGACTTCCGTGCCGAATCGACATCTGAGCGGTGACGACTTCCCGATGCCTGGCAAAAGCTACTCTTTACCCTCATCGTCAGAGTCCGCGTAGTCATTCCCGGCATTGCGCGTCATCCACAGCGCCAGCGCTTTTAATGAATCCGGGGTGAATTCATCGCAGCGAGCGGTAATCTCTTCCGGCGTCAGCCAGCACACTTCGCTCACCTCCTCTTCCTGCAAGGCAAAGGGGCCGTGCGACACACAGCTAAACAGGCTTCCCCAGACGCGACAATGCTTATCTTCGTAATAGAACTGGCCATGATCGGCGAACGGCACGCCGGCAATCCCCAGCTCTTCTTCCGCTTCCCGGCGAGCCGAATCCAGCAGCTGCTCATCGGCCTGCACCACGCCGCCGGCGGTAGCATCCAGCATGCCCGGCTGGAAATCTTTGGTCTCGGTACGACGTTGCACCAGGATTTTGCCCATCCCATCATGAACAACAATATAGGTTGCCCGATGACGCAGGCACTGCGCGCGCATTTGCTCGCGGCTGGACTGTGCTATCACCTCATTGTTTTCATTAACAATGTCTACCCATTCTGTGCTTGCCAAATCGTTCTGTTCCGCCATCAGGAAACCTTACTTTTGAAAGCGCTCTCGCGGCGCGTCTTTACGGTTGGGGGGTAAATTACGGGTTAATTGCAACCTCTGCAATAACCTGATGATCATCAAGTGCTAAAACCTGTAGTCGGTCCCCTTCCAGGAGGCCGTAGCTGGCGGAAAATCCCCCTTTGGGAATGCTGACCGAGCCGGGATTGAAGAGAAAAATATCGCCGCGATTCTCGGCTACCGGAATATGAGTATGACCATAAACCAGGACATCGCCAGCGGCGAGAGGAGGCATTTTTTCGGGGCTGTACAGATGCCCGTGGGTCAGAAACAGGCGGGTGCGTTCGCTCAGCACCTGCTGCCAGGGCGCAGTGATGGGGAAGTCCAGCAGCATCTGATCGACTTCGCTGTCGCAGTTACCGCGAACGGCGATCACCCGTTGCGCGACGCCGTTGAGCTTCACAGCAACGTCCGCCGGCGCATAGCCTTCGGGTAACGCATTCCGCGGCCCATGGTTCAGCACATCGCCAAGAATAATCAGCCACTGCGCCCCACTTTGCGCGAACCGTTCCAGAACGCGTTCAGTAGCGGGCAGGGAACCATGAATATCCGATGCAAACATCAGCTTCATTTCTTCCGTCTCCACGCATTTCGATGCGCCTATGATAGCGGAACCGCTGCCTCGAATCAGCCCGCGCGTTTAGCTGACAGTGCGACAAAACGCTGAACCGACGCCCGCTGCCACTGGAATGTCGCATAGTCCGCCAGCGGCTCCGGGACCGCATCACCGTTAAGCACCAGCCGGTTGATCATCAGGGCAAGATCGGTATCGGCAATCGACCACTCCCCGAACAGATTATTGCCGCCGTGGGCCAGCAGTTCAGACGCGGTTTCGAATAATTTGTCCGCGCTTTTACGGCCCGCGGCGCTAAGCTCCGGTTTCTTTTGCCCCGCGAATACCACGTCGGTAGATCGCTCCTCGCGAATGGGCATCAGATCGCTGCGCAGCCAGGCTTGCACCTGCCGCGCCCGGGCCCGCTTTTGCAGATCGTGGGGATAGAGCCGCTCCCACTCCGGCGGTGCGAAACGTTCATCCAGATACTCGCTAATCGCGGACGATTCGCTAAGCGCGAACTCCTCCACTTCTAACAACGGCACGCGGCGGGTCACGGTATAACCTTTCCAGCCAGGCTGCTGGTTTTCGCCGCTATCGAGATCGATGGTTTTGAGAGCAAATGGCAGGCTTTTTTCCTGCAGGGCAACGTAGACGGACATCACGTACGGCGAGAAAAAACGCGAATCGGACCACAGGGTAATGACGGGCTGGCTCATGGCATCCTCAATAAATTATGGGGCGATAAGTCAACATATCCTGTCTTTTAAGGGATGTCACTTACCGCACCATGAGGATTTTGCATCCCCTGACGGCTAGCCGATGATCATCGTTTTCGGCTCCAGATAAGCCTGCATTCCCCATTTGCCCATTTCACGTCCCAGCCCGGATTGCTTGAAGCCACCGAACGGCGCCTGCGGTTCATGTTCAAGGGTATTGACCAGCACGCGCCCGGACTCTATCGCCAGCGCAACCTCCTGACCACGCTGCCGATCGCCGCTTAATACCAGGGCGCTCAGGCCATAGGTCGTATCGTTGGCTATCGCGATGGCTTGCGCCTGATCCTGATAGGGAATCAGTACCAGCACCGGGCCAAAGATCTCTTCTCGCGCAATGCGCATCTGGTTGTGGACATCGCTGAATACGGTCGGTTTCACGCACCAGCCTTTTTCCATTCCCTGCGGTCGCCCTTCACCGCCGATAAGCAATCTTGCCCCCTCCTGCTGCCCCAGGCGAATATAATCCTGCACCCGTTGCCACTGTTTCCGGCTGACCATCGGGCCAATTGTCGTCTGCGCGTCGTGCGGATCGCCGGAGATATAGTCCGCCATCGCCTGCACAATAGCCTGTTCAAACTCCGCCAGACGCCCGGCGGGCACCAGAATTCGCGTCCCGGCGATGCAGGCCTGCCCGCTATTCATAAATCCGGCCGCCAGCGCCAGCGAAACCGCCTGCTGCATATCGGCATCATCCAGAATGAGGGTCGGTGATTTACCACCAAGTTCCAGCGTGACGCGTTTCAAGGTTTGCGCACCGCTGGCGATAATATGTTTCCCTACGGCGGTAGAACCGGTGAAAGAAATTTTAGCAATATCGGGATGATAGTTAATAATATCCCCCACCACTTCGCCCCGTCCGGTCACGATGTTAACGACTCCGGCGGGGATCTGCGCCGCGTGCAGCGCTTCGGTGACGATCTGCGTCTGCCAGGCGCTCATCTCGCTGGGTTTAATCACCGCCGTACAGCCTGCCGCCATCGCCGTCGCCAGCTTGCTACAGATAAAACCAGCATCGCTGTTCCACGGCGTAATCAACCCCGCCACGCCGACCGGCGTCATCACAACCTGCGCACGCCCCGCCGGTTCAACAAATTCGAAGCTCGCCAGCGTCTCCATCGCCTGTTTAATGGTTTGCGCCGGCCATGCCGCCATCCATTGCGAGCGCGAAGCCGGGGCGCCATATTCGGTCACAATCGCCTCACGTAAATCCGCCTCTCTCGCCCGGACGGCCTGGTACATCCGCTCAAGGACATCCAGACGCTGCTGTTTCGTCGTCCGTGACCAGCAAGGAAACGCTGCTTTTGCTGCGGCAATCGCGCGCCGGGCATCCTCTTCATCCGCCAGCCGTGCCTGGCCAATCACCTCTTCCGTCGCCGGGTTGAACAGCGCAAAGGTTTCGCTGCCGTGCGGGGTGACAAATTCACCGTTGATATAAATTTTATCGATGTGCAGCATATTCGTCTTCCTCATTGATTTGATGAAGGGAAGTATAGAGTCGACGTATTGCCCCGATAAGAGGGTATAATCAACACAGCCTGTCACGAAAATCGGGATAATTATGCACCGTAGCGGTCTGACTGAACTGGAAGTCCTCCTTGCCGTAGCCCACCGCCAGAGCTTCCGAGCGGCCGCCCGGGAGCTGGGCATGTCGGCCACCGCTATCAGCAACGCCGTCGCCGGACTGGAGGCGCGGCTCAACGTACGTCTGTTTAACCGTACCACCCGCAGCGTTGCGTTGACGGAGGCCGGGCGACGCTACGTCGAGCGCGTGGCGCCTGCGCTGGCAGAAATTCAGCGCGCATCGGAAGAGATTGCCACTCAACCGGAAATGCCGACCGGTACACTGCGCATCAATGCGCCACGCGAGAGCGTTGCCCTGCTGTTCGGGCTGTTCGATGCCTTCCTCAAGCGCTACCCGGACATGCGTCTCGACATCACCACCGAGTCCCGGCTGGTCGATATTGTCGCCGAGGGTTACGACGCCGGCATCCGCCTGGCAGAGTCGCTGCCGCAGGATATGATTGCCGTTACGCTGACGCCCGATGTGCGGATGCGTATCGTCGGTACGGCGGAATATTTTGCCCGCTGCGGCATTCCGCACAGCCCGGAAGATCTGCTGCATCATCAGAGCATCGGGATGCGTATGTCGCACGGCGGTCTCTATCACTGGGAGCTGGAGCGCCAGCAACAAAAGCTGACGGTTAACGTCCCGCCGCGTATTACCCTCAGTGAAATGGGCGCCATCCACCGTGCGGTACTTGCCGGCCTCGGCCTGGCCTTTATCTCGGACTGGTTTATCAAAGAAGATCTGGCCTGCGGCAGGCTCGTCAGCGTGATGGATGAGTGGTGTCCGTCGTTTGCCGGCCTACGCCTCTATTATCCCGGCCGCCGCCACGTTCCGCCCGGGCTGAAGGCTTTTATCAGCCTGGTGCACGAGTTACGCGACCGTCCCGATCCTGCCGGCAAAATTTAGCGCCCCTCCTCCCGGATAGCGGCAGGTCGCCTATACTCGAACACGTGCGACCTACGACGGCGGGAGTCACCATGATCGACCTTTACTACGCACCCACCCCTAACGGCCAGAAAATCATTCTCTTTCTCGAAGAGGCGCAGCTGGCCTATCGCCTGATTCGGGTCGATATCAATAAAGGGGAACAGTTTCGCCCGCAGTTTCTCGCTCTCTCGCCGAATAATAAAATTCCCGCTATCGTCGACCACCTCCCCGTCGACGGCGGAGCGCCGCTCGGCCTGTTTGAGTCCGGGGAAATCCTGCTCTATCTGGCGGAAAAATCAGGAAAACTGCTTAGCGGTGAGCTGCGCGAGCGCCATACCACGCTACAGTGGCTGTTCTGGCAGGTCAGCGGATTAGGCCCTATGCTGGGGCAGAATCACCATTTCAATCACAGCGCGCCGCAGGCGGTGCCCTATGCCATCGAGCGTTATCAGGTCGAGACCCAGCGGTTGTACAACGTACTGAACCGTCGTCTGGAGGTCAGCCCATGGCTCGGCGGCGAACATTACAGTATTGCCGATATTGCCTGCTGGCCGTGGATTCGCGCCCACCCTCGCCAGCGTATTGATCTCGCGCATTTTCCGGCGATTCATAACTGGTTTGAACGCATTCGTCAGCGTCCGGCCACCGGGCAGGCGCTGATAAAAATACAACACCAATAACCCCCCTGCTCGCATGGCTTGCTTTCATGTATGATTGCGGAAATGACAACACGGAGGAAGCCTGCAATGTCCCAGCCAGACGCCATTATTCGTATAAAGAACCTACGCTTACGTACTTTTATCGGAATCAAAGAAGAAGAAATCGCTAACCGCCAGGATGTGGTGGTCAATGTTGCGATTCACTACCCGGCGGAGCGGTCACGCAACAGTGAAGATATCAACGATGCGCTGAATTACCGCACGATTACCAAGCGTATCATCAGCCACATTGAGAATAACCGCTTCTCGCTGCTGGAAAAATTAACTCAGGATGTGCTCGATATCGCATGCGAACATCACTGGGTCACTTATGCTGAAGTTGAGATCGATAAACTTTATGCACTGCGCTACGCCGACTCCGTCTCAATGACCATGAGCTGGCGGCGCTAAGCTTCTTAGGGAGGCGCTATGAGGATTCTGCTTACTGGCGGTACCGGCCTGATTGGCCGGCATCTGATCCCCCGGCTGCTGGAGCTTGGGCATCACGTAACGGTATCAACGCGCAGCCCGGAAAAAGCGCAAACCCGGCTGGATGCCCGCGTCACCTTGTGGCGCGGCTTCGAAGGCCATCATCACCTCAATGAGATTGATGCCGTCATCAATCTGGCAGGCGAACCTATCGCCGACAAACGCTGGACGGCGGAGCAAAAGCAGCGTCTGTGTCACAGCCGCTGGGATATCACTCAAAAGCTGGTGAATCTGTTCAACGCCAGCGATACGCCACCCGCCGTGCTGATCAGCGGCTCTGCCGTAGGCTTTTACGGCGATCTCGGGGAAGTTGTGGTGACCGAAGATGAGCCGCCGCACAATGAATTTACCCACAAACTCTGCGCCCGCTGGGAGCAGCTGGCCTGCGAGGCGCAAAGCGATCGCACCCGCGTCTGCCTGCTGCGCACCGGCGCGGTGCTGGCGCCGACGGGCGGGATCCTGGCCAAACTGATGCCGCTCTTCAGGCTTGGACTCGGCGGCCCTATTGGTAACGGCAGGCAGTATCTGGCCTGGATTCATATCGATGATATGGTCAACGGCATTCTGTGGCTGCTGGATAACGATCTCAGCGGGCCTTTCAATATGGTTTCCCCTTATCCGGTCCGCAATGAACAGTTTGCCCATTCTCTCGGGCATGCGCTGAATCGTCCGGCAATTTTCCGCGTACCGGCAACGGCGATTCGCCTGCTGATGGGAGAGTCGTCGGTACTGGTGCTCGGCGGGCAGCGGGCGTTGCCCCGGCGCCTGGAGGATGCCGGTTTTGGCTTCCGCTGGTACGATCTGGAAGAAGCGCTGGCCGACATGCTGCGCTAGTTCATTTCGCTCAGGGAGATCGCATCGGTCTCCCTGGACGATTATCTTGTGGAACCCACCTCGCAGCGCGTAAAACGAGCCCGTTTAGCCCCGCCTTAATTGTGAATTCGCTTCCGGTGAATCTCCTCTCACTCTGTCATAACCCCCGCTCTACAACTCAACACCCCCAACCGTTGACAATCGTCAACACCTCATTCAGGATGACCAGGACCCAGCGATGAAGGAACATCCGGATAAACATATCAGAGCAGCCATTGACTACGCGCTGGCGCAGGTCTGGATTTTTCACCCTGGCGGCAAAAGCGCCCACTGTTTTGGCCGATTAATATGCGGTATGGCCCATCATCCGGAGCATATGATGAGCATCTGGAGTACACCTGCGGTACCCATTAACCACGCCCGGCAACTCATCAGAATGGTCGACCGCTGCCAGCCGCCTACAGCGAATAAAATTCACCACCAGAAGGATTTAGCCATGGCGCTGTATAATTTTACGCTCACCCTCTCCGGCGTCACTGTTCATACCGAGGGGCTTGAGGATGCGCTGCATACGGCAGGCTGCGCTGATGCGCTGGTCTGTTTTTACGGAACCGCGGTCTATCTGGAGTTCGCTCGCGAAAGCGACTCTCTCGAGCGGGCCATTCTGTCAGCCATTGCCGATATCGAATCCGCACCGGCTCTGAACGCGCGGGTCGAATCCGTCGATTCCGCGCTGGTAGGATTAAGCGATATTGCCGAACTCGCCGGCCTGACGCGACAGGCCATTGCCCTGCTGAAAGATGGCGCGAGAGGTTCGGGCCAGTTTCCGGGACCGGTACAGCGCGTTAAGGGCAATTCGCCGCTGTGGCGCTGGAAAACCGTCGTCAGATGGCTGGTTATGGAGGGACGTCTTGCCGAAGACTCACCGCTGGTCGCCCACGCGGCAGTACTGGATAACCTCAACCTGGCGTTACAATTGAGGGCTACGCCAGAGAGCAAAACCGTGCTGCGCTACCTTCGCGGGCTCGAAAATCAGCGCCAGGCTTCGCCGACGGTCGGTTAGACGCGTAAACATTCCGGCGCTTTATGGTGTTAAGGTGGCGGAGTCATTCACCTTTATGGACTGCTTTATGACAATACTCACTACCCCGCGCCTGCGCCTCTCGCCGTTTAGCTTATCCGACTGGCCTTTTTTCCTCCGTCTGCGTCGCGATCGTCAGGTCATGCGCTTTATGGGTGAAATGCTCGATGAACCCGCGCTGCGTACCCTGTTTGCCGCGCGCTGCGCGGATCCCGGCGTGTTTGTGCTGCGCGATAAAAAAGGTGTGGCCATCGGTGATATCGGCCTGCGCATCAGCAGTAAAAATCCGCATGAAGCCGATGTCGGATATGCCCTCATCCCGGAGGCGCAGGGTCAGGGATATGCCAGTGAAGCGCTGCGGGCGATATGTGATTACGGCTTTAGCCAGCTCGGCGTCAATGCCATCAACGCCTGGGTACTGGGTGACAATATCGGGTCGGCGCGTCTGCTGGAAAAACACGGTTTTGTGCGGATTCAGGTGCTGGAAAAAGCCTACCACCTGAACGGCGTCGATTACGATGACTGGGTATATCGGCTGGAGCGGTAATCTGCTCCCGGCGAGCGGTTTCGCCGGGAGAGACAGCAAGGCTTACTTCAAGGAGCCTTTCAGGAACTGCTGCAGGCGTGGGCTTTTCGGATTGCCGAACAGCTCATCCGGATGGCCTTCTTCTTCAATCTTGCCCTGATGCAGGAAAATGACGTGCGAAGAGACATGGCGCGCAAAGCCCATTTCATGGGTCACTACCACCATGGTTTTGCCCTCCTCCGCCAGCTTCTGCATGATACGCAGCACTTCCCCGACCAGTTCAGGATCAAGCGCGGAAGTCGGTTCGTCAAACAGCAGCACATCGGGCTCCATCGCCAGCGCACGCGCAATGGAGACGCGCTGCTGCTGACCGCCGGAGAGATGCACCGGGTATTTGATCTGCTGGCGCTCATCGATACCCACTTTCGCCAGATATTTCACCGCCCGCTCGCGCGCTTCCTGCTTGCTCAGCCCGAGAACCTGAATCGGCGCTTCCATGACGTTTTCCAGCACCGTCATATGGCTCCACAGATTGAAATGCTGGAACACCATCGTCAGGCGCGTACGCAGCAGACGCAGCTGGTTTTTATCCGCGACCTTCAGCTGGCCGTCTTTGTCGCGAACCAGACCAATATTCTGCCCGTTAACCACTATGGTGCCTTCGCTGGGCTTTTCCAGGAAGTTAATGCAGCGCAAAAAGGTACTTTTACCGGAACCCGATGAACCGATAATGCTGATAACGTCTCCGGCTTGCGCCCGTAACGAGACGCCTTTCAGCACCTCATGCTCGCCGTAACGTTTATGGAGATCGATAACATTTAATTTATTGTCGGACATGGCGGTCTCAATGCGTCGAAGAAGGTTTTATATGCTGCAACCAGCGCTTTTCCGCCTTGCGGAACAAGCTAATCAGCACATACGAAATAATTAAATAGAGCACCGCGGCAATCCCGAAGGCGGTGAACGGCTGATAGGTCGCCGAGTTAATATCCCTGGCGATTTTCAGCAGATCCGGCACGGTGGCAGTAAAAGCCAGCGCGGTGGAGTGCAGCATCAGAATCACTTCGTTGCTGTACGCTGGCAGCGCGATACGCAGCGCAGACGGCAAAATAATGCAGCGATACATTTTGACCGATGAGAAACCATAGGCCCGCGCCGCTTCAATTTCCCCGGGAGGGACGGAACGGATCGCCCCGGCAAAAATCTCCGTGGTATAGGCGCAGGTATTGAGCGTTAAGGCCAGCACCGTACAGTTGAGGCCGCTGCGGAAAAAGGCGTTCAGCAGCTCGGTGCCTTTGACGATTTCCAGCGTATACATCCCGGAGTAAAACACCAGCAGCTGTACGTACAGCGGCGTACCGCGGAACACATAGGTAAACAGCCAGATCGGAAACTGAATGTATTTATTGCTAGAGACACGACCGATAGCGAGAAATACTGCCAGTATGCCGCCCATCACCACCGAGGAGATCAGCAGCCACAGCGTGATAGCCACCCCGGTAAAGCGATAGCCGTCGGTCCACAGCAGCGATTTCCAGTACTCCTGAATAATCTCAATCACAGGTCAGCCCTCTTCACGCCCACGGAGTAACGGCGTTCAAGCAGCAGCAGTACACCATTGGAAACTGTGGTAAACACGAGATAAACCAGACCGCAGACGATCGCAAAGTAGAACGGCTGCCAGGTACTTTTCCCCGCCAGCTGGGTGGCTTTGACCACATCTTCCAGCCCCAGCAGAGAGACCAGCGCCGTTGCCTTGAGGATAACCTGCCAGTTGTTGCCAATTCCCGGTAACGCATAGCGCATCATTGCCGGAAAGAGGATCCGCCGGAAGGTCTGCCCGTTGCTGAAGCCAAAGGCCGTCGCCGCTTCGATGTGTCCTTTCGGAACCGCCATGAAAGCGCCGCGGAAGGTTTCAGTAAAATAGGCACCGTAGATAAAGCCCAGCGTAATAATCCCCGCGACCATTGGGTCAATATCAAACTGTGATAGTCCCAGTGCGTCGGTGAGCGTATTCAGCGCAATCTGCAGACCGTAGAAAATCAGCAGCATCAGCACCAGATCGGGCACGCCACGAATTAGCGTGGTGTAGCCTTCAAATACCAGCGCCAGCGGTCGATTGCTCGATAGCTTAGCTCCGGCACCCGCCAGACCAATGAGGACCGCCAGCACAACCGAACTAAGAGCCAGCTCCAGTGTGACAAGAGCGCCCTGTAAAATAACCTGTGAAAACCCGTACAGCATGCTGTCTGCCCTGTCTGTCATCGACCATCACGCGCCAATATGCGCGCGATGGGGTACGTATGATGCTTAGTCACCGTACACGTTAAAATCGAAATATTTTTTTGCCAGCTTGTCGTAGGTGCCATCTTTGCGCATATCCGCGAAGGCTTTATTTAACGCCTCGCGCAGCTCGTTGTCCTCTTTACGCAGGCCCATGCCGGTACCGACGCCAAACAGTTTTTCATCCTTAATCGACGGACCGCCAAACTGGTAATCTTTACCAACAGGCTGTTTGAGGAAGCCTTCGCTCGCGGCGACTTCATCCTGGAACGCCGCGTCGATGCGCCCGGCGGTCAGGTCGGAATAGATATTGTCCTGGCCCTGATAAGAGACAATTTCAATCCCTTTCGGTGCCCAGTGCTCATTACCATAGGTCTCCTGGGTGGTCCCCTGAAGCACACCGATACGCTTGCCTTTCAGTTTCGCGAGATCCGGCGTGATATCACTGCCTTTTTTCACAACCAGACGGGAATCTGCAGCGTAAAGTTTGTCGGTGAAAGCAATTTCCTGCTGACGTTTTTCGGTAATGGACAACGAAGACATAATCGCATCGATTTTCTTCGCTTTTAAAGAGGGGATCAGCGCATCCAGCGGGTTTTCAACGAAGGTACATTGCGTATTGATACGCTTACACAGCTCTTTTGCCAAATCGATGTCAAAACCAATCAACTGACCCTGCGCATTTTTCGATTCGAACGGGGCATAAGTTGGATCGGTACCGATACGTAGTTTTTGCGGAATGGCTGCGAATACCGTGCTAACGCTGGAAAGGGCCAGCGCTAAAGAAAGAGACAACGCCAGTTTTTTCATAACTATCCTCAACAGACTGTCATTCTAACGAGTTTATTAGAAGTACTTACGGCAGTTATCGTGCCATTATTCGCCCCGGTAAGGCAAAGCATTCTGCGCCCGGAAGCCAATTATTTCGCACCATAAACGCTTAACTATGCATTAAGCGCCCGACAAAACCACCTTTTATGCACCAAATCGGAACACCGCAGGCAAACTTGCACCAATTTAGTGCAATCGTGGACATGCGAAGTCCCTCAGGCCCGGTTTCCCGGGCCAGCGGCGTGCTTAGTCACCGTAGACGTTGAAGTTGAAGTATTTCTTCGCCATTTTGTCGTAGGTCCCGTCTTTACGCATTTCAGCCAACGCACTGTCGAAAGCGGCTTTCAGCTCGCCATCGGTTTTACGCAGGCCAATGCCGGTACCATCACCGAAGAATTTTTTATCTTTGACAGAGGGACCGGCAAAGGCGAAATCTTTACCGGCAGGTTGTTTGAGGAAGCCTTCGCTGGCGGCGACTTCATCCTGCAGCGCAGCGTCAAGACGGCCGGCAGCAAGGTCGGAGTAGATCAGATCCTGGTTCTGGTAGGCAACGACATCCACGCCCTGGCTACGCCAGCGTTCATTGCCGTACGCTTCCTGAGTTGAACCCTGCAGTACCCCGACGTGTTTGCCCTTCAGGGATTCCAGCGTCGGCTGGATTGATGAACCTTTTGGCGCAATCAGACGGGAGTCAGCGGCATACAGCTTGTCAGAGAAGGCAATCTCCTGCTGACGTTTTTCAGTAATCGACAAGGAAGAGATAATGGCGTCAATTTTCTTCGCCTTCAGCGAAGGAATCAATGAATCAAAGTCGCTCCCCACCCAGGTACATTTTACTTTGATACGCGAGCACAGCTCGTTGCCCAAATCGATATCAAAACCAACGAAATCCCCTTTCGCATCCTTCGAAGAGAAAGGCGCGTAGGTGGCATCGGTACCGATACGAATGCTTTGCGGAAGCGCGGCAAAAACGCTGGAAGCGCTGCTGATTCCCATGATTAAAGAGAGGGCCAGGATCGTCTTCTTCATACAATACCCTTAAGTGTCGTGATGTTGTTATATGGTGCGTTGCTTCGTTATGTGTAGCCGACTCATCCTGCAGGTTTTATGCCATCTTCTCAGTGCGTGCTGGAAACAGCGTTAAATTTGTTAATATAAAGTTGCAGGATTGTCTTAAGAGGGAAGATAACAGCATTGACGGACAAACCGCAGTGGCCGAACGCAAAAAAACAAATTAAATGTTGAGGATTTGATCGGGGCGACAAAATTGCACTGCGGAGGCGCAAAAGTTCACGGCACGCACTACTTTAGTGCGCCTGAAGGTCCCTGCCAACGGGTAAAAAGATCCTGAGGAAGGGTAATATCGAACTGATCGATAACCCGGTTGACCGTCTGGTTAATCACATCGTCGAGGGTTTGCGGGCGATGGTAGAAAGCCGGAACCGGCGGCATAATCACCGCGCCCATCTCTGCGGCCTGCACCAGCAGGCGCAGATGACCAAGATGGAACGGCGTTTCCCGCACGCACAGGACCAGCGGACGACGCTCTTTGAGGACCACGTCCGCCGCACGGGTCAGCAGACCATCGGTATAGCTGTGAACAATTCCGGAAAGCGTTTTCACCGAGCAAGGCAGTATCGCCATGCCGGCGGTCTTAAACGACCCCGACGAGATACTGGCGGCGATATCGCGCGCATCATGGACCACATCCGCCAGCGCCTGCACTTCCCGTAGAGAATAGTCGGTCTCCAGCGCCAGCGTCTGCCGCGCTGCCTGGCTCATGATCAGATGCGTTTCGACATCAGGCACATCGCGTAAAATCTGAAGCAGTCGCACACCGTAAATGGCGCCGCTGGCGCCGGAGATACCAATAATAAGTCGTTTCACGATGATTGCCTCTTCCACATAATGGGGCAGACTTTGCCGGATTATAGCACCGGACGCAAGCCTTACGGCCACGCGGCAAAAACACAAAAGCCCGCGGTCGGATGACGGCGGGCTTTTCACAACGCTCGGGTTAATTAGCCTTCGTTGTGCATCTCCAGATTTTCCACTTCGTTCAGACGCTGCACCGCTTTCGCATCGTCATTACGTAAGGAGTCAAGATAATCGAGGTACTGCTGGTCCACATCCTTAGTGACGTACACGCCGTTAAATACCGAACATTCAAACTGCTGAATATCCGGATTTTCCACACGTACAGCCTCAATCAGATCGTTCAGATCCTGGAAGATAAGGCCATCCGCGCCAATGATCTGGCGGATTTCGTCCACTTCGCGACCGTGGGCAATAAGCTCGGTTGCCGTCGGCATATCAATGCCGTAAACGTTCGGGAAACGAATCTCTGGCGCTGCGGAAGCCAGATAGACCTTTTTCGCGCCGGCTTCGCGCGCCATCTCAATAATCTGTTCCGAGGTGGTCCCACGCACGATGGAGTCATCCACCAGCAGCACGTTTTTATCCCGGAACTCCGCGCGGTTGGCATTAAGCTTACGACGCACCGACTTCCGGCGCAGCTGCTGGCCCGGCATGATGAAGGTCCGGCCGACGTAACGGTTTTTCACGAAGCCCTGGCGATAAGGCTTATCGAGGATACGGGCAATTTCCAGCGCGATATCGCAGGAAGTTTCCGGAATCGGAATGACCACGTCAATGTCCAGATCTTCCCATTCACGAGCGATCTTCTCACCCAGTTTGGTGCCCATATTGACGCGCGCACTGTAGACGGAAATCTTGTCGATAAACGAGTCCGGGCGAGCAAAATAGACATACTCAAAGAGGCACGGGTTGCTGACCGGATTCTCCGCGCACTGACGGGTAAACAGCTGGCCCTTCTCGGTAATATAGACCGCTTCACCCGGCGCCACATCGCGCAGGAATTCGAAGCCCAGGGTATCCAGCGCCACGCTCTCGGAGGCCACCATATACTCGGTACGACCATCGCCAACATCACGTTTCCCCAACACCAGAGGGCGGATGCCGTTTGGATCGCGGAAGGCAACCATACCGTGACCAATGATCATCGCCACGCAGGCGTAGGCACCGCGGATTTGACGGTTCGTCGCAGCGATCGCGGCAAAAATGTTATCTGCTTCCAGAGGATAATGACGGAAGTTATCCAGCTCGCTGGCGAAGATGTTGAGCAGGATTTCAGAATCGGAAGTGGTGTTGATATGACGGCGTTTTTCTTCAAACAGCTTCTTACGCAGCTCGTGCGCGTTGGTCAGATTGCCGTTATGCGCCAACGTAATACCATACGGTGAGTTGACGTAGAAAGGCTGCGCCTCGGAGGCACTTGAACTGCCCGCCGTAGGATAGCGAACATGGCCAATCCCCATATTGCCCTGCATACGCTGCATGTGGCGAGCTTCAAAAACGTCGCTCACCAGTCCGTTCGCCTTACGCAAACGGAAACAGTTATTTGCATCAATAGTGATGATGCCTGCGGCATCCTGGCCACGATGCTGAAGCACCGTTAACGCGTCATAAATCGACTGGTTTACCGGCATAACACCGGCGATACCGACAATACCGCACATACGTCTTTTCCTCGTTCAGCCACATCCCAACGCTTATGCTTTGGGCAAGAAACTTGACGAGCTTTGCAGATAGTCAAAAAACCATCTGATAACGAAACTGAACTGCGGGATAAGCTCTGACTTTTGCCAGTCTTCGCTTTTCGCCATACCGGTAAAACTATCGAGAAAGAACAGAATCGCAGAGACAATCAGCACGCCACGCAGGGCGCCAAAACAGATCCCTAACACCCTGTCGGTACCCGACAGGCCCGTTTTCTCAACCAGTGCGCCAATCACATAGTTAACGATGGCGCCAACGATAAGCGTTGCGATAAACAGTATCGCGATAGCAATCCCATTGCGGACCATTTCGTCTTCAAAGCCCGTGAACCAGACAGCCAGGTAAGTGTAGTAATGACTGGCGACAAAGAAAGCACATCCCCAGGTTACCAGCGATAACGCTTCACGAACAAAGCCGCGGATCAGGCTTACCAGACAGGAAAAACCAATCACCGCTATAATGACGTAATCAATCCAGACCATAAACATCCCACGATTTACGCCCTGTCATCCGGTTCGGGGCGCATTCTAACAGAAAAAGAAAACGTTTGCGTAGGGATTTCCGTGCCCTACAGAAATAAAAATGGCGCTGAAAAAACATTCAACGCCATGCTGTCTTGCGCCTCCTGAAAGCGCGTCAGACAGGAGCTTCGCCCCTCACCAGCGCGGCGAGGGACAAGATTAGTTGGGGCTATATCCCATGACCACACCGCTCAGGCCGGAGATCTGTTTCAGGTCGCCAAGCTGCCCTTTCAGTTTATCTTTTGAGGTATCGGGACCGACCAGAATACGGGTAATTTTACCTTGAACCGGCGTCGAAGGCGACGTGTAGACCTTAAACCCGGAGGAGCGCAGCTTACCGACGATTTCATTGACCTTATCCGCATTCTTCAACGCACCGAGCTGCACCACATAGGCTTTGCCGGTTGGAGCAGGTATCTCGGCCGGTTTCGCCGGCGGCGTCTGGGCAACGGTTTGTTGCTGCGGCTGCGGCTTCTCCACCGGCTTCGACGGCTGAGGCTGCGGTTTCGGTTGAGGCTGCGGTTTGGGCTGCGGCTTCGGTGCGACCACCGGCTCCTGCACATCATCGAAACTGTTGCTGTTAACCGGGATACGCGACGGATCCAATGACGGCGCCGCGGCGTCTCCCGCTCTGACCTCTTCCGCCGCCCCTTCCGGCGGTTGAGCCGGAAGAGCCTGAGTCGCCGCCGGCAGCATATCCGGCTCATCGCGATCGCCCGGTTTTGGCACCAGTGGAATTGCCGCGAACTCGTCCTGATAATGCTTTTTCTGACCATCAAGCAGCCCCGGGAGGATAATCACCCCCAGCGCGACCAGCACAATCGTCCCGACTAAACGGTTCTGAAACTTACTCGCCACCGATTCTCCCCGCCTCTATTTCTTCCATTACATGCGCCACCGTATGGAATGAACCACACACCAGCACCGTATCTTCCGGTCTGGCATCGGCCATCGCCGCATGCCAGGCCTGAGCCACGTTGGCGTAAGCTTTTCCTGCCTGCAAATGCTCCTGCAGCTGTTGCGCCGTTGCACCGCGCGGCCCTTCCAGAGGCGCACAGTACCAGCTATCCACTTCCGCCGTCAGGTTTGCCAGCGTGCCGGCAATATCCTTATCATGCAGCATACCAACAACCGCCAGCACGCGCCCCGTTTTCGACAGGCTTTTGAGACGTCCGGCGAGCCAGGCTGCCGCATGGGGGTTATGCGCCACATCGAGAATCACGCGCGGCGTTTCGCTGATTATCTGAAAACGCCCCGGCAGCATCGACTGTTTAATACCGTCGCGAATTGCCCGATCGCTCGCCTGAAGTCGGCTGGCTCGCAGCGCCGCCAGCGCCGTGGCGGCATTCGGCAGCGGAATCTGAGGCAACGGTAAATCCGCCAGTGTCCCCTCCCCGTCACTGAATGACCACGTCTGCTCGCCGGCGACATAGCGCCAGTCGACGTCGCGACGCAGAAGCGTTGCCCCTTTCCCGGCGGCCACCTCGGCGATGGTATGGGGCATCTCCGGTTCACCAACGACGGCCGGTTTGCCGGCACGGAAAATACCGGCCTTCTCACGGCCAATGCTTTCCCGATCCGGTCCCAGCCAGTCAGTATGATCCAGGGCGATGCTGGTTACCACCGCCACATCCGCATCGACGATGTTGGTGGCATCAAGACGCCCGCCGAGACCAACCTCAAGGATCACCACGTCGAGCTGCGCCTGCTTAAACAACCACAGAGCAGAGAGCGTGCCAAACTCGAAATAGCTCAGGGAAATCTCACCGCGCGCCGCTTCAATTTCAGCAAAAGAGGCGGTATGCGCCGCTTCCGGCAGCTCCGCGCCCTGTACGCGTACGCGCTCGGTATAGCGCACCAGATGCGGCGAACTGTAAACCCCAACCTTGTAGCCCGCCGCGATCAGCACAGACTCCAGCGTGCGGCAGGTGGTTCCTTTACCGTTGGTTCCCGCCACCGTGAAGACGAACGGCGCAGGCTTTAACACCGCCATCCGTTCGGCGACTTCGCTCACGCGGGTCAGCCCCAGATCGATGGTTTTACTGTGCAGATGTTCCAGATAGGAAAGCCACGTAGCCAGGGGCGACGTGGCCTGAGGAATAGGTTCTTTTTCCATGATGTCCGCGAGTGTTAACGGTAAATACGCTTCATCCTTCAAACTGCCTCTTGCCGGCAGCGCTCGTCACCCGCGCTGTCCATTGGACCGGGCCCTGACGGGGCTTTAGCCTTTCCGCCGCGCCGCAGTTTGAATGATGGCGCATAGAATTAAAAAAGGGCAGCGCCGTCAGGCCTGCCCTCCGAATTATCAGGCCTCTGGTTCCTGATCCGGTGCCGGTGGCACCACCTCACCTTCGTGAGAGACGTCCTGGCTGGGTGCCGGAAGATTCATCAGCTTCGCCAGAATGCTGGCCAGCTTCAGACGCATTTCCGGGCGACGAACGATCATATCGATCGCCCCTTTTTCAATCAGGAACTCACTGCGCTGGAAGCCCGGCGGCAGTTTCTCACGTACGGTCTGCTCGATAACGCGAGGCCCCGCAAAGCCGATCAGCGCTTTCGGTTCCGCGATATTGAGATCGCCCAGCATGGCGAAGCTCGCCGATACGCCGCCCATGGTCGGGTCGGTCAGTACGGAGATATACGGTAAACCGCGCTCCTGCATTTTCGCCAGCGCGGCTGAGGTTTTCGCCATCTGCATCAGCGACATCAGCGCTTCCTGCATACGCGCGCCGCCGGAAGCGGAGAAGCAAATCAGCGGGCAATTATCTTCCAGCGCCTGTTCTACCGCGCGCACGAAGCGAGCGCCAACCACCGAGCCCATCGAGCCGCCCATAAAGGAGAATTCGAATGCTGCTGCGACAACCGGCATCTCGTGCAGAGTGCCCTTCATGACCACCAGCGCATCTTTTTCACCGGTCTCTTTTTGAGCGGACGCCAGACGGTCTTTGTATTTTTTCGAATCGCGGAACTTCAGCACATCTTTCGGCTCGAGCTCGCTTCCCAGCTCCACCAGGGAACCTTCGTCCAACAGGCTATGCAGGCGATTACGCGCCGACATACGCATGTGGTGATCGCACTTAGGGCAAACCTCCAGGTTGCGCTCCAGCTCTGCGCGGTACAGAACCTGCCCGCAGCTGTCGCACTTAGTCCATACACCCTCAGGAATGCTTGCCTTGCGGGTGGGAGTGATATTGCTTTTAATTCGTTCAATCCAGCTCATTGATAACCTTTCTGCCTGAACCTGGTCGATGCCAGTTTTGTCGTAAGGGGCGCATAATGCCATTTTTGACCCTTACAGACCATGAATGTTGCACATTAAATCATAACATCCCGTAACATGGGATAAAAAAGTGGTCGTACCGCTCACACTTCCCTCTTCGGGCAGCAGGCTGCTGCCCGACGCAGATAAAAGCAGGAGGGTTATTTCGTCTGCTTCGCCGCCGCGCGCTTGTGGCGAATAATTTCAATGACCCCAGGCAGCACCGACAGAACAATAATGGCGACAATCAGCAGCTTCAGGTTTTCCTGAACGATCGGCAAATCGCCGAACAGGTAGCCTGCATAGGTAAACAGCAGAACCCACAGCAGCGCGCCAACCACGTTATACGCGGCAAAATGACGATAGGACATATGGCCCATTCCCGCCACAAACGGTGCGAAGGTTCTGACGATCGGCACAAAACGCGCAAGAATAATCGTTTTGCCGCCGTGACGCTCATAGAACGAATGGGTTTTATCCAGGTAGCTACGTCGGAAAATCTTCGAATCAGGATTACTGAAGAGCTTTTCGCCAAACAGCCGTCCGATAGTGTAGTTCAGCGCATCGCCGACAATGGCCGCAATGACCATCAATGCCACCATCAGATGCACGTTCAGATCGTTCGTCGGCAGCGCCGACAGCGCGCCGGCCACGAACAGCAGCGAATCGCCGGGCAGGAATGGCGTCACCACCAGACCCGTTTCACAGAACAGAATCAAAAACAGAATGGCGTATACCCAGACGCCATAACTGGCAACCAGCTCAGCCAGATGAACATCAATATGCAGGATGAAATCAATTAAAAAGCGAATCAGGTCCATATTGTATGAGTCCTTAATGACACGACACAAAATCGGCCAGGATGCCGTGCGACAACAAACCGCTCGTTTCCGGTCGCAGAAATAATTCCCCGACCGGAACGCTCAGATGCGGCCAACAAGCGGGCAGCCTGAAGGATAAAGCGTTAATGTTAGTCCGCCAGAAACAGCGGGCCCATCGGCATCACCGGCAGATCGTAGCGGGCCGGATAATCTACCGACACCAGATACAACCCTTCTGCTTTTGCCGTCGCGGCGGCCAGCTTCCTGTCTTTCGCCGCCAGAAGTTCTGCTATCCAGCTCTCTGGCTGGTTCCCGGCCCCTACTTCCATCAGGCTGCCGACAATGTTCCTTACCATATGATGTACAAAGGCATTCGCTTTGATATCCACCACCACATACGCGCCATACCGCGTGACGCTAATATGGTTAATATTTCGCCACGGCGTGCGCGACTGACACTGCACCGCGCGAAATGAGGTGAAATCATTTTCACCCAGCAAACACTGGGCGGCGCGCTGCATCCGCTCCGCATCCAGAGGCTGATGATAATGGGTGACGCCCTGGCTTAACACCGCCGGACGCAGACGGTGATTATAGATGACGTAACGGTAGCGACGCGCGGTGGCGCTGAAGCGGGCGTGAAAATCGTCCGGGACATGTTTCACCCAACGGACGGCGATATCGCCCGGCAAATTCGCATTGACCCCCAGCGTCCAGGCCGCGTCTTTGCGCAGCGCGTGGGTCTCAAAATGCACAACCTGGCCGGTGCCATGAACACCGGCGTCGGTGCGACCGGCGCAGAATACGTTAATCGGTTCATTTGCCACCTGCGAGAGCGCCTTTTCCAGCTTCTCCTGCACGCTGCGAACTTCGTTTTGCCGCTGCCAGCCGTAATATTTGCTGCCGTCGTACTCGATGCCCAGCGCGATTTTATAGACCGGCTGCTGCTCCATCTCAGACATCAGTACAAATACTCCTGCACCAGTTTCTCCGCGATTTTCACCGCCATCAGCGCGCCGCCGAAGCGGACGTTATCGGCAACGGACCAGAACTGAATCTGTTCCGGCATGCCGTAATCATTGCGTACACAGCCGACGGAGAGTTGCGCAGTACCTGAAGCATCGCCGACCTGAGTCGGGAATTCGCGCTCGGCGGAGAGCTCAATATCTTCGCCGCGAGTGAAGGCATCGCGAGCCTCTTCTGCCGCCAGCGGACGCATCGCTTCGAAGTTCACCATCTGCGCATGACCGTAGAACACCGGCGACTGCACGACGCTGGCTGAAACCATCAATCCTTCATCCTGGAGGATCTTACGAACTTCATCGACAATACGGCGCTCTTCGCGCACGCTACCTTCACGATCCGGCAGCAGCGGCAGCATGTTAAACGCCAGCTGACGGCCAAAGAAATCTTCATCATCGATTGGCATACCGTTGAGCAGCTTCGCGCTCTGCCCCGCCAGCGCATCAACGGCTTTTTTACCGTATGCGGAAGCGGAGATCAGGCTGGTCACGCTGATACGCGACAGGCCGCCTTCATCGATCAGCGGTTTCAGCGCCGTCAGCAGCTGGCTGGTCAGGCTGTTGGCGACGGCGATGACGTTGCGATTGCGATAATCGGCCAGCACAAACGGGTTCACTTCCGGCACAACCAGCGGTACGTCCGGCTCCAGCGCAAACAGACCGCTGAGATCGATAACCAGACAACCGGCATTGGTCGCCTCATCAACATAGGCCGCCGTCGCTTCAACGCCGGCGGCAAAAAAGGCCAGCTGTACCTGGGTCCAGTCAAATACGGCAGCATCCTGCACGATCACCGACTTACCGCTAAAACGCAGATGCTCTCCCGCGCTCTCATTGCGCGCCAGCGCATAGATATCACCCACCGGGAACTGACGTTCAGCAAGGGTGTCGAGCAGGGCTTCGCCGACGGCGCCCGTTGCGCCCAGTACGGCAATATTCCAGCCTTCAGACATGGTGGTTTACTCCAGAGAAAAGCGACCCTGCCGGAGTATCCAACAGGGTCATTAAGAAGACATTAACGAATGGGGTGATGTACGGCATTAAAACCGAGCTGACGCAGCAGCGTCGCCGCCTGCACATCGCTGCACTGCACGTACAGTGATGACCATTCGCGGCGTTCCTGATAATTTTTGCGCAGCTTGTCAAACTCACCCGGCACGCCGGCCACTTTTCGCAGCGGCGCATCATCGCGGCGCACATCATACACCAAATGCACCAATCGTTTCAGCGTTGGCTGATCGAGCGCGCCGTGCAGGGTAATGCGGCCAAACTCCGGGGCGGGCAGCAACGTGTCCAGCGCCACCTGTTGCGGATGGCCGATAAAGGCGCTGTAGGCTTCAAACACCTGCGTCGTCCCACGCGCTTTGCCTTCGAGGGTGTAGCCCGCGATGTGCGCGGTGCCAATATCTACGCGATCCAGCAGCGCAAGGTTCAAATCCGGCTCAGGTTCCCAGACATCAAGCACGACGCTCAACGCCTGCCCGCTTTGCAGACAGGCCAGCAGCGCGCCGTTATCCACCACCGGTCCGCGGCAAGCATTGATCAGTACGCTTCCCGGTTTCAGACGGCGAATCAGCGCCTCATCCGCCAGATGCAGGGTTTTGTAACGACCTTCTTTATATAAAGGCGTGTGGAACGTCAGAACGTCCGCTTCCTCTACCAGCTCATCCAGGGTACGGAAGTCGCCTTCATCTCCCCGGTCGGCACGCGGCGGATCGCACAACAGCGTTTTGATCCCCAGCGCTTCCAGACGCTTTTGCAGGCGCCCACCGACGTTGCCAACGCCGACGATGCCGACGGTACGATCGGTCAGCGCGAAACCGTCGCGCTCAGCCAGCATCAGCAGCGCCGAGAAAACATATTCTACGACCGCTATCGCATTGCAACCGGGCGCGGCAGAAAAGCCAATTCCGGCCTGCTGCAGCCACGTCTGATCGACATGATCGGTACCGGCTGTCGCGGTGCCCACGAATTTAATTGCCTTGCCGGCGAGCAGCGCTTCATTGACTTTCGTGACCGAGCGAACCATCAACGCATCGGCGCCGGTCAGCGCGTCGACGGGGACGGGACGGCCGGGGACCGCCTCGACTTCGCCCAGGCGACTAAAAAGCTCGCGGGCATAGGGCATATTTTCATCAACGAGGATTTTCACGGTTCAGTACCTGTCTGAGAACGAGAGTAAACCGGGGAAGTGTGCCATAATCTCGCCGCCAGGAACATCATCACCGGGCCTCTGTACAGCAATACGGAAAGGATTAATATGACACAACCCGTTTCAGGTATGTCCGATCGTCCCCCGGGAACCGGCGCTTCCGTCGCCGGAGAGCCCGCGCTAACCATGCAACAACGTACCGTTCTCGAGCGACTGATTACGCGCCTGGTCGCGTTAACTTCGCAGCAGAACGCGGAAGTGTGGGCGGGAATCAAGCACGATCTGGGGCTCAAAGGCGATGCGCCGCTGCTGGCGTGCCACTTTAGCGCTGCCGAAAACAACCTGAATCAACGCGTATCAGTGGCGCAGCAAAATCACCATCAGCGCCAGATTCTGGCGCAGTTGAGCGAGTTGCTGAGTCAGGGGAACAACCGTCAGGCAGTGAGCGATTATATTCGCCAGCATTATGGGCAAACGACGCTGCATGCGCTGACGCAGGAGCAGTTGCAAAATATGCTGCAGCTCCTGCAAAACGGCCAGCTGTCGATCCCTCAGCCGCAGCAGCGCCAGCCGACTCTGCGCCCGCTGTTGCCCGCGGAGCACAACACGCTTAATCAGCAGGTAAGCCGTCTTGCCGCCGCAACCGGCGAACCCGGGAAACTGATCTGGCAGTCAATGCTGGAGCTGTGCGGTGTAAAAACCGGTGAGCTGATTCCGGCAACCCACTTCACTCCCCTCTCCTACTGGCTACAGGCGCGACAGACGCTCAGCGCGCAGTCAGCCCCAACCCTGACCTCTCTGCAGGCGGCGCTGAAGCAGCCGCTGGAAGCGCAGGAGTGGCAAAAGATCGTCGATTTCGCCCAACACAACTGGCACGTCACGCCGCAAACGGCGTTGAGCGCAACGCAGATTCTGACGCTGCTGAATAAGGTCTTTGTGCTTCGTGTCGCCCGGGCGCAAGAAACGTTGGCCATTCCCGCGCTGCCGCCGGAACCCTCTTCGCTCGTCGGGCGGCTCAAAAAGCCGGGAGTGATTGTTCTGGTATTGATACTGCTTATCGCTCTGCTCTGGCTGGTGATGTAATTCCGCGTTGCTGGCCGGCAGACAGGGTATCGGTGGCGGTTATCTTTATACTCAAACGCCCGCACGATACGGGCGTTGGTGTCTTGATGAGGCAATTACCACCACACCTCGGCCTGCACGCCCAGCATCAATTCATCTTTGCTGTCGTCGTTGAACCGGTACTGTGACAGGCCGTTATCCAGAATATTGATATAGGTCCCGTAGAAACGAATTTCCGGTCGCGAACCTAACAGACTCGGCCCGACTTTCAGCGCATGATAGAGCGTCGTTTTATACGCCGATTCTTTCAAATCCTTGCCTTGCTCCGTTTTGTTTTTCTGCGCAAACCAGCCTAACTCCACCCCGGTCTGATTCCAGGTATCCCAAATCCACGCCGGACGAATCACCGCGCGGAAGCTGTCAAAATCGCTATGCGCGCCGCTTTCGTAACTGTAGATATCGTTCCCGTGCGACCAGACCAGCGCATTGGCCATAATCACGCGATCGGCCAGGTACATTTCGCCCTGTGAAATCAAACGTAAAGCGACGCCGTTAGTATGATCGCCATAGTAGTAGCGCCCGTGAGCCATGGAGTTACTGGCGCCGGAGAAGTTCGAGAAACTGCTGGCATAAGAGTTATTCGCCACCTGGAGCGTAAATTCATTAAAGCCCTTACGCGCCAGCTCCTGACGGATGATCCCGGTGGCCATCCAGCTATCCTTGAGCGTAAAGTAGCTATTGTTCTCCTCGTTTTTCTCCTGTTCATCATTCTTGTTTGCAAATGCATATTTGCCCATCAACGACAGCGAGCCGTTTTTCCACAGCGGAATGTTGCGATAGCGCAGATCCACCGAATTGGTGTTCATTTGTGTGGTCTGCGTGAAATCACGCGAATAAACATCCACATCATTGCGGCTGAGAGACGCGTCAAGCTGCCCGACGCCCAGCGCCCAGTTCTGGATCCCGACACCGGCTGCAACATCGGTGGTCAACGATTTCCAGTCAAGCATCTGGATTTCATACTCCGGCAGCTTGTGTTTACCTACCCAAAAATCAGCCTCCGGCGCAAACGGCAGGAATCCTTTGGTGGTGAGATAGATATCGCTGAACTGAAGAATATTTTCGTTATTGGTGTCGCCAAACCAGGCATCGTTATACTGCTCACCAACATTACCATCGTAGGTCACGACGGCGTTGGCGGTTTTCCCATCCTGGTTATAAACCCGCTGATTTAAGGTCAAATCAAACCAGCCGCTCATTTCATTACCAAAACGGCCCAGCGAACCCGCCGCATAGGTCTGCGACGACCCGTGATTTGAGGTGCCCCAGCCGGAACGTAGATAACCCTGATAGCTGAAGCCAATATCCTCTTTGACGAATTTGCTGAGATCCTTCATGGTCACGCTCTCAACTTTCGCCTTCTTGCCGTCGGTATTAATGACCGCCACCTGCTGTGTCGCTTTGACTTCTGCCGGCGCCGCCCGTTGGCTGATTTCATTATTTTCATTGGCGATATTTTCTGCCACCGGAGAGGTCGCCGTCGGGTAACCCGCGGTGACATTTCTTTGTTCATTCTCTTTTATACTTTTTTGCAACACGGCCACTTTATCTTTATATGTCGATAATTGTGATTGTGTTTTTTGCAATTCTTTTTTATTGGCTGATAATTCTGATTCCAGCAATTCAAGACGTTGTTCAATCGTTAATTTCGCTGCTAAAACAGCGGGTGACGAAATAGCCAGAAGTACCGATAGAGACAATAAGCTAACCTTCAATTGACTTGAATACATAGAGTACCTTGCATATTTTTATAATACGCCTTCAGCCGGATGACTGAAGGCAGGGAAAGTCAGGCAGAGATTTCTTGTCGCAGCGCAATAATTTCTTTGGCTAAGTCCTGGCACAGCATCGCGGTCATTAAATGGTCCTGCGCGTGAACCAGAATGAGATTGACGGTCATTTTCCCGCAGCCTTCATCCAGACCAATCAGCGCCGTTTGTATCTTGTGCGCCTCCCGGCAGGCCATTTCTGAGCTGGCCATTAGCGTCTCAACGGTCTCCCATTCCCGGCGGCGCGAGGCGGCGATGGCCTCCATTGCATCCGAGCGGGCCTGTCCGGCATGGATAAGCAGTTCCATCACCGTGCTTTCATCAGCAAACATATTTATTTCCCCACGTTTTTATTACTCAGCGGCCGCTGCGGTATTCACCTTGTTCGCCGCAATCACAAACGGTAAATAGATCAGCGTTGAAACAGCGAGGCACAGAATGCCGACAAAGAGCGCTAACCAGTTACCGCCGGTCCCAAAGAAGGCAATCAGCGGACCTGGCGTGGTCCACGGAACCGCATAGGCAATCGGCGGAATAAACTCCATGCTAATAAAGAAGTAACCAATCAACGAGTTAATGAAAGGAACCAGGATAAACGGAATCACCAGAATCGGGTTCAGGACGATCGGTAAACCAAACATCACCGGTTCGTTGATATTGAACAAACCCGGTACGAAGGCCATTTTCGCCAGATCGCGATAATCCTTACGCCGCGAAGCGATGAAGATGGCCAGCAGCAGCCCCAGCGTCATCCCCGAGCCGCCGCAGTTGGCGAACGCATCGTTGATGCCGGTCCAGGTTATCGGATAAGGCGCCCCCCATGTGGTGCCGTGTGAGGCCGCATAGGAGAGGTTTTCCAGATTCGCTTCCGAGAAAATAGTTTCCCGAATCGCCGCAACGGTATTGGGCCCGTGGATCCCCAGCACCCACAGGAAGTTTGCCACCAGCCCCAGAATCAGAACGGTGATAATGTTGGTCCCCATATCCTTCAGCGGCGCCTGAATCAGCGTATAGATCAGATCGTTAAGGCCGTTCGGCGAGATGCGGGTCAGCAGGTAGTTCATGATGGAAAAGAAAATCATCACAAAGAAGATCGGCAGCAGCACCTTGAACGAGCGCGCCACCGCCGGCGGTACCGCTGCCGGCATCGTAATGGCCACTTTCGGGTTACGCGCCAGCCGGCAAAAGACCTCGCTGGAGATCAGCGCAACGATAATGGCTACAAACAGCCCCTGCGGCCCGAGATATTTTGTCGTCAGATAAGCCTGACCATCGATGATGATATAAGGTGTATAGACCACAAAAAAGGCGCCAATCGCCGTTAGTCCGCACAGCAGATCGTCCTGCTGGAAGCTAATCGCGATATTGCGCGCGACGAGAAAGGTAATCAATATTGCCATAATATTGACTGAGCCATTCATCACCGGGGTAAAAATTTGCTGCGCGTCAGCAAGATTCGGGAATATTGTTCCCAAATGTAAAATGCTGGCAATAAAACCATCAGGAGACAATATTGCAAAGTTAATTAAGATAATCAGCGAACTGGCCATCACGATTGGGAAGGATAAAATAAATGCATCCCGAATCGCCGATACGTGAATCTGAGAATTTAGTTTTATAGCCACGGGGACAAGGATTTTCTCCATGCCGCGTTCAAAGGCATTCATAAAACTCATGATGAACCCTTATTTTTATCGATAATCTGCGATAGCGCCCCAGCACTGGAGCAGAGGTATCCGGCGGCACGACGCTGAAATTCAGGCGTTAACCGGGGTAATAGACAAAGAATTATTTATTGGCCAGTAAGGTAAGCGCACTGTCTAACACCGCCGGGCCTTCCATTTGCCCGTAATATTTCATACCAATAACCGCAACCGGCATTTTACCGTGAGCCACCTCTTCTATTTCACTTTTCTGGAAACGAACCTGCGGCCCTAATAAAACCACATCCACTGCGTTTTTTTTGATTTTTTCTTTGGCTTCAGAAATGGCCAGCGCATTGATATTTACCGCAATCCCTGACGCCGCAGCATGCTCCTGCATGCGTTTCACTAACATACTGGTGGACATCCCGGCAGCACAAACTAACAATATATTTTTCATTTTCCTTCCCTTTCCTGTTCATCAGTCTCAATTGACGAGCACTGTAATAATTGTTAATTTTCTTATCCGCAGTTGCGATCACAGTTAGCAAGAGAAAAGTTGTTCAGAAACCAGGAAAAAAATGAACGTGTTGGCGTAAATTTAACGATGCATAACAACAACCCAATGTTTTAAAAGGGATTATTGAGGTTCAAAAGTGGTTTATAAAAATGTAGTTAATTTACTGAAAAACAAAATTAATAGTCCGCTCTATAGCATTGGCGATCTTCTGCCATCAGAAAAAGAATTAGCAGAACTTTATGATGTTTCGCGAAATACACTACGTAAGGCGCTAAAGGCTCTGGAGGAGGAGGGTTTAATCGAGCGGCGACACGGTTCGGGGACCTGGATTAGAAATAAACATTTCCAGGCATCGGTGACGCATTTAGACAGTTTTACCGAAATTGCCCGCAACGAAGGCAAAACGCCCTCTAGTCAAATTCTCAAATTTGAATTGCAAACCGCCTCGCAAGAAATCGCGAAAGGTTTGCAGTTACAGCACGGTGAACTTGTATATTATGCTAAAAGATTGCGTTTTATCGATAACATTGCGATGCAATTAGAAGAAACCTGGCTCTCGGCAACGCGCTTTCCTGACCTGACCATCGCCCATATGAAAAAGTCGAAGTTCTCGTATATAGAAAACGAATGCGGGATACGAATTGACGGTTGCTACGAATCCATTGTGCCGATACTCCCCTCCCCGGAACTGGCCACGCTGCTGCATATCAGTACCAAAGATCCGATCATCAAAATGCAAACTCAGGCGATTGATGAGCAGCATCAGCCGATCGACTATTCCATTCTCTATACCAACATGTTTGAGTTTCAGGTGAAGTATTACCTTCCACGGAAAGCCCCCGGTCTCCCTCGCTGAAGACCGGGAATCACGTTATTGACGTAGGGAGAACAGCGTCATGAAAATGCCCAGAACCGCGCATATTGCCCCCGCCAGAAAAACAGAAGAGTAGCCCAGCGACGTGGCGAGCAGCCCGGCAAGCGGGCCGGTGACACCGTATGAAATATCCTGAAAGGCCGCATAGCCGCCGAGCGCGGTACCGCGAACCTGAGCCGGTACGCGTTTGACAACTTCAACGCCAAGGGACGGGAAGATGAGCGAGCAGCCGCAACCGGTCAACGCCGCACCGGCCAGGGCAACCCAGGCATCTGGCGCCAGCCACAGCAGCGTCAGGCCAATGGCTTCGATCAGCAGCGACACCATCGCCACTTTTATGCCGCCAAAGCGATCCGGCATCCAGCCAAACAGGATACGCATCAGCACAAAGGCGCCGCCAAACGCGGTCAGCGTGAAGCCCGCCATCGCCCAGCCGCGGCTGGCGAAATAGAGTGAGACAAAGGTACCAATCACGGCAAACCCCACCCCTTGCAGCCCCAGACCGATGCCCGGACGCCAGATCATACCGACGACGCTCCATAGCGATGGCCGTTCGCCGCCGTGCGCCGGAACTTTACTGACCGTACCATTGATTGCCAGCGCCAGCAGCGGTAGTCCCATCGTGACGCAGGCGAGAACCACAACGCCAAAATGCGAGTAGATCATCAGTCCCAGCGGCGCGCCCACGGCCAATGAGCCGTACATCGCCATCCCGTTCCAGGACATGACCTTGCCTGAACGCGCGGGGCCAACCAGCCCCAGTCCCCAGCTCAGGTTTCCGGTCAACAGCTGGCTTTCACCAAATCCGAGGATCAAACGCCCCAGTACCAGCAGCGCAAATTTGACCAGCACGGAAACCGGCAGTAACGCGGCCAGCAGCCACGCCGCCCCGGCTAATGCGCAGGCAAGCATACCCTGCAGCACCGAACGCTTGGCGCCATGTTGATCGGCCAGACGACCGGCGTAGCCACGGGTCAGCACCGTCGCCAGAAACTGAATGCCCACCGCTACGCCGACCAGCGTATTGCCGAAGCCCAGCTCATGGTGGACAAAGAGCGGGATCACGGGTAGCGGCAGGCCGACGGTCATATAGGTCAGAAAAACGGCAAAGGTAATACGAAATAATGGAATATTCGCTGACGAGGTATTTGTTGTTTCAGTCGCTGCGGACATGCTTTACTCCAGTTCGCAGAGTAAGGCGAGGTAGTAGCCACGCCCCCTCCACCTGATTATCAGGGTTAAGGCGCGTTGGTTGACGTTAAACGCTTACGCATTACCGGGGGGATAATGTTTCGCAGCAGTTTGCCTGTAGAGGTCCGGCTCTGTCAAGCCGACAAAAAGGGATCCCGCAGGCTAATGCCGATGGTTTCAGGATCGGTTGAACGATCCGGCGAAGGTATAAGTATCCGTCATCTCAAAGAGATTACCGTTTTTGATGCGGCGCTGTCAGATTTTCAACACTCTGCAGGAGTCTCTCTCCTTTAGGCCGCGGTTGAGCCAGGGATGCCGTTTTTACGCTGGTTTGCGCGAGAGGGGTTTCGTACTCTGAAGTATGTGTTCCGTGGGATATTCCGTTCACTTTTGCGGTATGTTCCGTGCACGATGCATCCGCCACTGTTCTCACACCCGCTGCGGGTGAACGGCATGGCGGGCGTTTCGCTCGCCCCCATGCCCCCCGGCATTGCGCTGAAAACGGCCGCTGCGCGGTATGCTCCACTCCGGCTTCATCTGGCGGACCGGGCCGGACTCCCCCCCCTGTCTCGACCTGCCCTCTGGCCGCCTTATTCGTCCCATCCATGGGATTCCCCCTCCGGGGCCACGCTAACGTTGTTCAAAAACGCTCCTGGTGTTTTTACCCTGAAGACCGGTCCTGGATGCGCACCGGCGTTCTCGTCCCGTGGCCGTCACGTTGCGATATCCTTGCAAAAGGTTTTTCAGCGGCGGAATGGTCAGCATGGAATAAGCAAAAAAAATGCGGGTCACCTTTCAGTGACCCGCATTAGCCCGCAGGCTACCTTTTGACATACCGGTTGGATAACCAGCCGATTATGCCGTGTGTTTACGCATCACCAGCGTGGCGTTGGTGCCGCCGAAACCGAAGCTGTTGGACATCACGGTCGTCAGCGCTTGTTCAGTCGGTTTGGTGACGATGTTCAGACCCGCCGCCTGCTCATCCATCTCTTCGATGTTAATGCTTGGCGCAATAAAGCCATGTTCCAGCATCAGCAGAGAGTAGATCGCTTCCTGCACGCCCGCGGCGCCCAAAGAGTGGCCGGTCATCGCTTTGGTCGCAGAGATAGCCGGGCTGTGGTCGCCGAAGACTTCGCGAATGGCACCCAGTTCTTTCACGTCACCGACCGGAGTCGAGGTTCCGTGGGAGTTCAGGTAGTCAATCGGCGTGTCTACACCGGCCATTGCCTGTTTCATACAACGTACTGCGCCTTCACCAGACGGAGCAACCATGTCCGCACCGTCAGACGTTGCGCCGTAGCCGACCACTTCGGCATAGATGTGCGCGCCGCGCGCCAGAGCATGCTCCAGTTCCTCAACCACAACCATACCGCCGCCGCCGGCGATAACAAAACCGTCGCGGTGCGCATCATAAGTGCGGGATGCTTTATCCGGCGTTTCGTTGTATTTGGTGGACAGTGCGCCCATGGCGTCGAATTCACAGGCCATTTCCCAGCACAGCTCTTCGCCGCCGCCAGCAAAAACGATGTCCTGTTTGCCAAGCTGAATTTGTTCAACCGCGCTGCCGATACAGTGAGCTGAAGTCGCGCAAGCGGAGCTGATAGAATAGTTCACACCGTGGATTTTGAACGGAGTGGCGAGGCAAGCGGATACCGCAGAAGCCATCGCTTTGGTCACAACGTAAGGACCAACTGCTTTCAGGCCGCGTGGGCTACGCATCGCATCTGCGCCAAACACCTGAGATTTTGAAGAACCGCCGGAACCGGCAATCAGGCCTACGCGAGGGTTGTTCTGATAAACTTCTTCTTTCAGTCCAGCATCGGCTACAGCCTGCTGCATAGAGAGATAAGCATAGATAGAGGCATCGTTCATGAAACGGACCACTTTGCGGTCGATAAGACCTGTGGTGTCCAGTTTAACGTTACCCCACACGTGGCTGCGCATACCAGAATCTTTGAATTCTTGAGAGAAAGTGATCCCCGAGCGCCCTTCACGCAGAGATTCCAGGACTTCCTGCTGGTTGTTACCGATGCTGGAAACGATGCCCAGGCCAGTAATCACTGCACGTTTCATTCAATACCTCTGTAAGTCACACTATTTTAAGTTTCGAGTCGCACAATAGCGTACACTTGTACGCCGAACAAGTCCGATCAGCCATTTTGTGTATAAATTTGCGCCCCCCGGCACACATCGTTAAGATCGTTCTACGCCTTGAGATTCGAGTAACTTACGTGAAACAAAACGCCATACAACCTGCCAACCTGGAATTCAACGCTGAGGGTACACCTGTTTCCCGAGATTTCGATGACGTGTACTTTTCCAATGACAATGGTCTGGAAGAGACGCGCTACGTTTTCCTCGGCGGCAACCGCCTCGATGCACGCTTCCCGGCCCATCCACACCCGCTGTTTGTGGTCGCCGAGAGCGGGTTCGGCACCGGTCTCAACTTCCTGACACTTTGGCAGGCGTTTGATGTTTTTCGCCGCGATAATCCTGAAGCTACCCTGCAAAGGTTACATTTCATCAGTTTCGAAAAATTTCCGCTGACCTCCGCCGATCTACGACGGGCTCATCAGCACTGGCCGGAACTGGCGCCGTGGGCAGAACAATTACAGGCGCAGTGGCCGCTGGCGATCGCTGGCTGCCATCGTCTGCTGCTGGATGACGGACGCATCACGCTGGATTTGTGGTTCGGGGATATCAACACGCTGACCCACGAGCTCGATGATTCGCTGAATCAGCAGGTCGACGCCTGGTTTCTTGATGGTTTCGCACCGGCGAAAAATCCGGATATGTGGACACCGGAGCTGTTCGGGGCAATGGCCCGCCTGGCCAGACCGGGCGGCACGCTGGCCACCTTTACCTCCGCCGGTTTTGTCCGTCGCGGCCTGCAGGAAGCAGGCTTTACCATGCAGAAACATAAAGGGTTCGGCCGCAAACGCGAAATGCTGATCGGTGAAATGACCCGGACGCTGAATATCCCCGCCCGCACGCCCTGGTTTGCACGAACCGGTAGCCAGCAACGCGATGCGGCGATTGTCGGCGGCGGTATCGCCAGCGCCCTGCTTGCGCTCGCGCTGCTCCGCCGCGGCTGGCAAGTCACCTTGTACTGCGCGGATAACGCCCCGGCTGAAGGCGCATCCGGTAACCGCCAGGGAGCGCTCTATCCTCTGCTTAGCCAGCACGATCCGGCGCTGGCCCGCTTCTTCCCGGCGGCATTTACCTTCGCCCGCCGCCTGTATGACGCCCTTCCGATCATGTTCGACCATCAGTGGTGCGGCGTCACCCAGCTTGCCTGGGACGAAAAGAGCGCACAGAAAATCGCGCAGATGCTGGCACTCGACCTGCCGGAAGAGATTGCTGCGGCCGTCAGCGCGCAAACCGTCGCGCAGATCGCCGGCGTCGAAACCGGCTGCGGTGGAATCACCTATCCCTCCGGGGGCTGGCTCTATCCGCAGCAGCTGACGGCAGAACTTTTTGCGCTGGCGGCAACCCGGGGCCTGCGCACCCGATATCAGGTTAAGGTCACAACGCTGGCTGCTGACCATGACGGCTGGCAGCTCAATGAGCAGCTGCGTCATGAGGTGGTGGTGCTGGCAAACGGCCATCATCTGACCGACTTCCCTCAGACTGCGCGGCTGCCGGCGTATCCGGTGGCAGGACAGGTGAGCCATATTCCGACCACGCCTGCGCTGTCCGCTTTGCGCCAGGTATTGTGCTACGACGGCTACCTGACGCCACAAAACCCACGTTATCAGCAGCACTGCATCGGGGCCAGCTACCACCGCGGACAGACGGAGGCGACCTTTAGCGCCGATGATCAACAGCAAAACCGCCAACGGCTGATCGACTGCTTCCCGCAGGCAGCATGGGTGCAGGAGGTAGATACCCGCGGAAATGACGCCCGCTGCGGCGTGCGCTGCGCCACCCGCGATCACCTACCGATGGTGGGCAATGTACCGGATTATGACGCCACGTTATCGCAGTACGCGACGCTGGCCGAACACCAGACGCAGGCGCCGACGGCACCGGTTTACCGCAATCTGTTCGTGCTGGGGGCGCTGGGTTCGCGCGGGCTATGCTCCGCCCCGCTGACGGCGGAAATACTGGCGGCGCAGATGAGCCACGAACCGCTGCCGCTGGACCGAGAGACGCTGGCGGCGCTGAATCCGAATCGATTATGGGTGAGGAAGCTGCTGAAGGGAAAAGCGGTGAAATAAGCCGAACGGCGGCGATCGCCGTCGGTTGGGACAAAAAGCCGCGCGACATCAGGGCGATACCCGGCGTCACGCGGCCTGGCCTGTTTTTCAGGCCAGGCAGTCAGGGGATTATTGCTTTGCCCGCTGATACAAATTATTCCACATTCCCTGCACCAGAATCTGGTCCGGCGGCGACAGTTCGCCTGCGCCGATCGCTTTCTCCAGGCTGCGAATCACCCGATCGTTGATGGCTTTCGCAGAGTGATCGTCCCCTCCTTCCAGCTCGGCTACCGCCAGCGTCAGGTGGCCGCGCAGATAGCCGCTGGCAAACAGTTCATCATCACTGGCGTGGTCTACCATTTCATCAATCAACGCCAGAATGCGTGATTCAAACTCCGCGAGCATTGTCTTTCCTCTTCTAGTGTCAAACGTGGCTTTATTGCAGGTCTTCCGGCCACGGGAATTGTTCTGCCGTCAGTGGCGGCGTCTGATAATATTCTTGTAACGCGCGGATAAACCGCGCCGGACGTTCAGGGATCCCTTGCTCCAGCAAGGTCATAACCTGTGCATGAACCCGCCGCTGAAAGGCAATGCGGTCAGGCTCGAAGTCGCCCTCCAGATTGTCACAGCTCACGTTGAACGGAAAACCTGCCGCCACGCAAAACAGCCAGTCCAGCGCCTGCGGTTTCACCTCAACATCTTCAAACTGACACTGGGTCATGGCATCACGGCCATCCGGGCAGTACCAGTAGCCGAAATCAACCTGCTCGCGACGCGCTTTGCCCGCGATGCACCAGTGGGAAATCTCATGCAGGCCGCTGGCGTAAAAGCCATGGGCAAACACAATGCGGTTATACGGCACGTCGCTATCTGCCGGAAGATAGATCGGTTCGTCATCGCCTTTAATCAGACGGGTATTAAAATCATCGGCAAAGCAGCCGTCAAAAATAGCGATCAGCTGCTGATAATGGTGTTGCTGTTGCATTAATGAATTCCCAACCACTGAAGAATTTCAGCACCGTGGCTGTCATAAAGAAGTTTCGCGCTCATCACGGCGGAGACAACCACAATCATCGGACGAATCAACGATTGTCCTTTACTCAGAACCAGACGTGAGCCGGCGCGGGCGCCAATAAACTGCCCCGCCATCATCACGAAACCGGTCGCCCAAATCACTTTGCCGCCAATGATAAACAGCAATAGCCCACCGACGTTAGAGGTCGCGTTCAGCACTTTGGCGTGAGCGGTGGATTTGGCGAGGTTAAACCCGGCAAGAGTGACGAAAGCCAACGCATAGAAAGAGCCCGCGCCTGGACCGAAGAAACCATCATAAAAACCTACGCAGCCGCCGGCGATCAGGGCAAACGGCAGGCCGTACAGCCGACGCTGACGGTCTGCTTCGCCTAATTTTGGCATCAGCAGGAAGTACAGGCCAATGCCGATCACCAGCACCGGCAGGATCTGGCGCAGAATATCGGACTGGACGTGCTGCACCAGCAGCGCACCGGTGGTTGAGCCGATAAACGTCATCAGGATATTGAGCTTCTGATCCGCCAGGTTCACCACCTTGCGGCGGATAAAATAGAGCGACGCGGAAAGCGATCCCCCGCAGGCCTGCAGCTTGTTGGTCGCCAGCGCCTGCGCCGGAGGCAGCCCTGCCGCCATCAGCGCCGGAACCGTCAACAGCCCGCCGCCGCCCGCCAGGGAATCAATAAATCCCGCCAGAACAGCCACGAAAAAAAGCGCCACCAGTACCGTCGGCGACACCATAAACAGCTCAATAAAGCTTTCCATTACAGCACATGCTCATCCAGTAGCGCCTGGCAGGAAGGCGGCAGCGGAGGCGGCGTCTTCTTCACAGGAGAGGTTGTTCCGGGTTTTGGGGGTTCAAACCAGCTTTGTAGCTCGGCACCGCAGCCATCGCCCGGTGGCGGTGGCGCCTGTTCTTCGCACTCCAGGCTGCCCGCCGGGCAGCGCAGACGAACGTGCATATGTGCACGATGCTGGAACCATGGCCGGACTTTGCGCAGCCACCCGCGATCGTTGCCAGCATCCAGACAGAGCTGCTGCTTGATTGCCGGATTAACAAAGATGCGCGTGACGTCGTTATCTTCTGCCGCCAGCTTAATCAGATGGCTGATTTGCGGGCTCCACAGCGACGGCACCACGCGCTTGCCGTCGCGAGCCACCAGATCCAGCGCCTGTGGTTTCAGGAGCTGCGCTGAACTCCAGCGCGTCTGCGGGAGCTGAAGGAAAATATCAACATCCAGCCCGCTCTGGTGACTGGCATGACCGCCGTTAAAGCGTCCGCCCGCTGGCATCCCCATATCGCCAATCAGCAGCGTCCCCATTCCCTGACTCTGCACCTGATTGCCCAGACGCTGAATAAACTGGATCAGGTCCGGATGGCCGAAGTAGCGGCGCTGGTCGGTGCGCATGACCTGATAACTGGTCGCGCTCAGCGGCAGCGCCTGCGCGCCGACGATACAGCCGTTGGCAAATGCGCCAATTGACTGCGCGCTGCCGCTAATCGGCTGGGTGATTTTTTGCCACGGCGTCGCCGCAAGGCAGGCAGAGCTGGCGACCAGCGCCAGCAGAGCGATAACGGTTTTTTTCATCGATTACCAGCGTGGAATTGATGTCGTCACGTCGCCATTTTGCGCGCGTTGACGCATAAAGTGATCCATTAGCACGATCGCCAGCATTGCTTCCGCGATCGGCACCGCACGGATGCCCACGCAAGGATCGTGGCGCCCTTTGGTGATCATCTCGACTTCTTCACCGTGACGGTTAATCGTATGACCCGGTACGGTGATGCTGGAGGTCGGCTTCAGCGCGATATTCGCGACGATCTGCTGACCGCTGCTGATACCGCCAAGAATGCCGCCCGCATGGTTGCTCTGGAAACCATTTTTAGTGATTTCATCGCGATTTTGGCTACCGCGCAGTTTCACCACCTCAAAACCATCGCCAATTTCCACGCCCTTCACCGCATTGATGCTCATCAGCGCATGGGCAATGTCGGCATCCAGACGGTCGAATACCGGCTCACCGAGTCCCGGTGGCACGCCATCAGCGACCACGGTCACTTTTGCTCCGATGGAGTCGCCCTCTTTCTTCAGACCGCGCATCAGTTCATCAAGCGCTTCAATTTTATCCGGGTCCGGGCAGAAGAACGGGTTTTGTTCAACCTGTTCCCAGTCTTTGATTGCCAGAGGAATATCGCCCATCTGGGTCAAACAGCCGCGAATCACAATGCCGAATTTTTCCGCGAGGTATTTCTTGGCAATCGCCCCGGCCGCCACCCGCATCGCGGTTTCACGCGCTGAGGAACGTCCGCCGCCGCGATAATCGCGCAGGCCGTATTTCTGCTCGTAGGTATAGTCAGCATGCCCTGGACGGAAAACGTCTTTAATCGCGCCATAGTCCTGAGAACGCTGATCGGTATTCTCAATCAGCAGACCAATGCTGGTCCCGGTCGTCACGCCTTCGAATACGCCGGAGAGGATCTTCACCTGATCCGGTTCACGACGCTGCGTGGTGTAGCGTGAGGTCCCCGGACGACGACGATCCAGATCGTGCTGCAGATCGGCTTCAGTCAGCGGAATGCCCGGCGGCACTCCGTCAACAATGCAGCCCAGCGCCAGACCGTGCGATTCGCCGAAGGTTGTGACGCGAAAGAGTTGTCCAATTGTGTTTCCTGCCATCACGGCTCCGTCATGTTTGCGTGTTGTTTTTTAGTCTTTATAAATGCCGAAATGCGCGCGGGCGGCGATCAGCTGCGGTTTGGTCAGCATGAAGACGCCATCCCCGCCATTTTCAAACTCAAGCCAGGTAAACGGTACGTCCGGATACTGCTCAATCAGATGTACCATGCTGTTACCGACTTCACAAATCAGAATACCGTCGTCGCTGAGATAATCCGGCGCATTACCGAGGATGCGGCGCGTCAGCTTCAGACCATCGCTGCCGGAAGCCAGACCCAGTACCGGCTCATGACGATATTCGCCCGGCAGGTCGGACATATCTTCTTCATCAACGTACGGCGGGTTGGTGACGATCAGGTCGTACTGCACTTTCGGCAGGTCGCGGAACAGGTCGGAACGAATCGGCGTCACCTGATGGATCAGGCCGTGCGCTTCAACGTTCTGCTCGGCAACGGCCAGCGCATCAACGGAGATATCCACCGCGTCCACTTCCGCTTCCGGGAAAGAGTAAGCGCAGGCGATCGCAATGCAGCCGCTGCCGGTGCACATATCCAGAATGTGCTGCGGTTGATGGTCAATCAGGCCGGCGAAGTGATTATTGATAAGCTCGCCGATCGGGGAACGCGGCACCAGCACACGTTCGTCCACGAAAAATTCATGGCCGCAGAACCAGGCTTTATTGGTCAAATAGGCAACCGGAATACGTTCGTTGATCCGGCGAATCACGCGCTCAACAATGCGGTGTTTTTCGCTGGAAGTCAGACGCGCGGAGTGCATATCCTCCGGAATATCCAGCGGCAGGTAGAGCGAGGGCAATACCAGCTGTAGCGCCTCATCCCACGGGTTGTCCGTGCCATGTCCGTACCAGATATTCGCCGCGCTGAAACGACTGACCGCCCAACGCAGCATGTCCTGAATGGTATGCAGCTCATTGACCGCTTCATCAACAAAAATTTTATCCACGCCATCCTCCAGGACACGCTCTACTGTAAATTCGGCGGCTAGTTTGCCACGAAGACGGCGATAAATCAGCATTCTTACGTCAGGCGGACGGGGAAAAATACGTTTTGCTTGCCTGAACAGAGGCCGAGTCGGGTAAACTAGCGAAAAGAAATGATGAGAGTGGGCAATGAAAAAGAAAACATCGCTAAGCGACGAGGATCAGGCGTTGTTCCGCCAGTTAATGACCGGCACGCGTCAGATTAAGCAGGACACCATCGTGCACCGCCCGCTGCGCAAGAAAATCACCGAAGTACCGCCAAAGCGCTTACTTCAGGAGCAGGCCGATAACAGCCACTATTTTTCCGATGAGTTTCAGCCGCTGCTGAATACCGAAGGAGCGGTCAAATATGTTCGCCCGGACGTGAGCCACTTTGAACTGAAAAAACTGCGCCGCGGGGATTATTCGCCGGAGCTGTTTCTCGATCTGCACGGGTTGACCCAGCAGCAGGCGAAGCAGGAGCTGGGGGCGCTGATCGCCGCCTGCCGTCGCGAACATGTCTTTTGCGCCTGCGTGATGCACGGGCACGGGAAACACATCCTCAAGCAGCAAACGCCGCTCTGGCTTGCGCAACATCCGCACATCATGGCTTTTCATCAGGCGCCAAAAGAGTACGGCGGAGACGCCGCACTGCTGGTGCTGATTGAAGTTGAAGAGTGGCAGCCGCCGGAGCTTCCGTAATACGGACGCTCCGGGGGGAGTCAGATAGCCTTCGCCATCTTCAGGTTGCAGGGGCTCATCTGCCAGTTGAACTCGCCCTTGCCATCTGCATCAAGGGTGACACAGGCAATAGCCGAAGTGGTGAACATCGGGGGAGTTTCTCCCGGGCACAGCTCTGAGACGAGGTACCCCACCAGCGGCAGGTGCGAAACAACCAGCACCGTTGAAACACCTTCATTGTTCAGCGTCTGAAGCCAGGCACTGACCATGCCAACATCGCCACACGGCGTGAGCTCCGGCATCACGTCGACATTTTCAGGCAGGTCCATGCACTCTCTTACCACATCCAGCGTCTGTTCAGCACGCAGGTAAGGACTGACAAGAACCCGTTCAATATCCACTTTTTGACCTTTCAGCCAGGTTGCCATCTGACGGGACTCATCACAACCACAAACGGTTAAGGGACGAACCGAGTCACTGGCTGCATCGAGGGCAGCGTCGCCGTGACGCATGATAAAAACTTGCATATTGCACCGCTTTTGTTAACCAGAAGCACCGCAGTCTTACCTGCGTGGATAGCACGCAGTCGACCCGGTGGCCGGGCATTGTGCCTGATTCATCCAACGAATGAAACGCTGTTTTTTACCTCAATGGCGTAAGTATAGTCAATGATTGTTTACAAAACAGCCAACAGACCACGTCATTCATCGCCGGATTTATCTTCTTTGACCAGAACTTAGGTCGTCCGTTCAGCAGTGGGCCAAAAGGTTGCCCCCTGCCCGGCCATGCGCAATAAATTCTCGCATGGGGTAAACCGTGGGCCGTACTGAGCGGCCAGACGTTGCAAGATGGCAACAACTTCACCCGCCCCGAGTTGATCCATATAACGGAACGGGCCGCCAAGAAACGGCGGGAAGCCAATACCGAACACCGCGCCAATGTCGCCATCGCGGGCGCCGCGGATGACCTGCTCATCGAAGCAGCGTGCGGCTTCGTTAAGCATCATCATGACGCAACGCTCAGCTATCTGCTGGCCGGATAAGCGCGCCTGCGGGGCAGAAACGCCCAGCAGCGAATAGACCGCAGCATCGGGTCGTTTTTTGCTTGTACGCCCTTTTGTCTCATAAAGATAGAAACCGCGGCTATTTTTTCTACCTTTGCGATCGTCATTCAAGATCGCATCAATGATGTTTGCAGGCGGGCTAAAACGCTCTCCCCACGCGGCTTCCAGTACCGGCAGAATTTTGGTCCCGGTATCAATTCCGACTTCATCCAGCAGTTGAATCGGCCCAACAGGAAAACCGAATTTCACCAATGATTTATCGATATGATCAAGGGGCTCACCTTCCACGAGTAAGCGCATCGCTTCGTTGATGTAAGGCGCCAGAATACGGTTGACGTAGAAACCCGCTTTATCCGCCACGACGATCGGCGTTTTCCCCTGCATTTTGGCCAGCTTGACTACCGTCGCAATCGTCTGCGAATCGGTATGCTGATGGGGGATCACTTCAACCAGCGGCATTTTCTCGACCGGACTGAAGAAGTGCAGGCCAATCACCTGTCCCGGTCGACTGGCCTGCGCCGCAATGTCGCTGATAGGGAGCGAAGAGGTATTGGAGGCAAAGATCGTCTGCGGGCTACAGTGTGCTTCGATCTCGGCCACCATCCGCTGTTTAAGAGCTAAATCCTCGAAGACGGCCTCGATCACCACATCGCGATGGGCAAATCCCTGATAATCCGTGGTGCCGGAAATCAACGTCAGCTGACGATCCCGTTCACTGGCGCGCAGGTAGCGGCGGCGCACCTGCTTGTCCAGCAGATCCCAGCTGTATTTCAGCGCATGGTTAATCCCCCGAGCCTGAATATCTTTGATACGCACCGGAAGCCCGCCTTTGCAGGCGGTAACATACGCAATTCCGCCGCCCATCAGACCGCCACCGAGAATGCCGATGCGATTCAGTGGCCCGGCCTGCGCATCGGCACCACGATCTTTTTTCAAATCCGTGCTGGCAAAGAATATCGATCGCAACGCCTGAGATTGCGAGGTCATCGCCAGCTCACCAAAGGCACGTGCTTCCTCGGCATAGCCGCTGCTACAGCCGTGAGCTAATCCATTTTCAATCACCTGCAGAATGCGCTCGGCGGCAGGATAGTTGCCCTGGGTTTTCTGTCGGGTCTTTTTCCCCACCAGCCGAAACAGCAGATTACGGCCCAGCGGTCCGGCCAGCACCCGCTCACGGATCGGCATACTGCGGCTCGCCGGCCGCCCTTTCAGCGCCAGTTCCACCGCCGTCTGCAGCAGAATTGATTGCGGAACCACCTCATCCACCAGGCCCGCTTTTAACGCCTGGCGCGCGCGAAGCTGCTTGCCGGTCAAAATCATCTCCAGGGCGCCGCTGACACCGATCAGTCGGGGTAATCTCTGAGTACCGCCGGATCCCGGCAGCAGCCCCAGCTGGACCTCAGGCAGACCCAGACGCGTTTTCTCGTCATCGCTGCATACCCGTCCATGGCAGGCCAACGCCAGCTCAAGGCCGCCGCCCAGGCAGGCGCCGTGGATAGCGGCAATGACCGGAATCGCCAGGCCATGGATCTCCGCCATAATTTGTTGCCCCTGGCGGGCGAGCGCTTCCGCTTCCTGAGCGGTGGCGCAGCGGGCAATCATATTGATATCCGCGCCGGCGATAAAATTGTCCGGTTTTGCGGAAATCAGCACCACGCCGCGGAGGGTTTTATTATCACGAATCTGGCGAACGATCGCCCGCACCTGCTGGCCAAATTCGGCCTTCAGGGTATTCATCTTTTCACCGGGCGAATCGATCGTGATGACGGCAACGTTGTCCGGACGAATATCGAGGGTAAATGCCGATGCCATGTCCATTATTCCGCCTCCAGAATCATCGCCGCGCCGAGACCACCCGCCGCACAGGCGGTCACCAGGCCAAATCCGCCCCCCCTGCGCCGCAGTTCATGTAGCGTCTGGGTAATCATCCTCGCGCCGGTGGCTGCAAAAGGATGCCCGTAGGCAATTGAACCACCGAGGACATTGAATTTACTTTCGTCGACTTCCCCGGTCGCCTGCGAGCGCCCGAGCACGTCGCGAGCAAAGCGGTCGCTGGCCAGGCACTGAAGATTCGCCAGCGTCTGCGCGGCAAAGGCCTCATGCATGTCGATAAGCGTTAAGTCAGCCAGGGTCAGCCCCGCCCTTTCGAGCGCCAGCGGCGTTGACCACGCCGGCCCTAACAGCATATCCTGGCGGACATCGATGGCGGTAAAGGCGTAGCTGCGCAGGTAGCCAAGCGGGGTTAAGCCCAGCGCTTTGGCCTGAGACTCGGTCATCATGATCACCGCCGCGGCACCGTCGGTTAGCGGCGTACTGTTTGCCGCAGTGACCGTGCCATGCTTGCGGTCAAAAGCCGGACGTAACTTTTGGTAATCAGCCAGGGTTGAATTTTTACGAATATTGTTGTCGTTTTCCAGCGGTTCACGAAACGGCGGCGCATACGCAGTCATCACTTCAGAAGCCAGCTTCCCCTCTTCCCAGGCTTTCGCCGCTAGCTGGTGCGAGCGGTGTGCCAGCGCGTCCTGCTGTTCACGGGTAATACCCCATGTTTTTGCCATTTGCTCAGCGGTATCCCCCATCCGCAGCCCGGTCGAATACTCGGCAACCGCAGGCGGGACCGGTAAAAGATCGCGAAGGCGTAAACGGGAGAAGAGCTTCAGGCGCTGTCCGAGAGTGCGCGCTTTATTGGCATCCACCAGCGTACGGGCCAGCTTTTTACTGACGCCGATCGGCAGAACGGATGAAGAGTCTGCCCCGCCGGCAATACCTGCGCGGATCGTTCCCACCATCAGGCTCTCCGCGACGTTGGCGATGGCCTGAAAACTGGTGGCGCAGGCGCGACTTACGCTGTAGGCATCGGTGTGTACGCTCATGCCGGTGCCAAGCACAATTTCGCGCGCAATATTTGGCGCTTCTGGCATCTGCACCACCTGGCCAAATACCAGCTGCTCAATCATTTCCGGGGGAATATCGCTACGAGCCAGCATTTCGCTGATAACCATTTTTCCCAAATCAACGGCGGGAACACCGTGAAATACCGTGGCCTGACGGGCAAACGGCGTACGTAAACCGCTGACAATGGCAATGCGATCGCCTTGACGGGTGACAAGCGGTAATGCCTGACTCATGACTTTCCCCTGTTAACCGATAAAACCAAGTGGTCTGACCTGATAACAGTTTTAACTAATTTTTTACATTAAGCCAATCGGCGAAGAGAAAAAGTGGGAGCCAAAACACATAGAAGGGAGGAGATAACGCCCCTGACGAGAGGGGCGTTGAGGAGAAATTAACGCAGAGCGAGCTGGAAAATCAGCGTTTCGGCTTCACAGCAGAAGACAAAATCGATATCCAGCTGCACACCGCCTTCAACGTCGGTAAAGGTCGGGGTAATTTTGCACGGTTCAGATTCCACGCCACGTGCTCTCTCAGTCAACGCGGCGAGAGTTTGTTCCGCTTCGGCGCGATTGGCAAAAACCCGGCTGTAAGAGGCGGTGCAATCGGTGTTGTCCATAATGGTGCCAACATCCATACAGCAGCAAACCGGGGTTTCATCAGCACTACATTTACTCATCGTAGATTTCCTCTGTATATGCACTCAAGGTGCCAGACAATTGATGAGGTTATTTTACGCGCGGCGCCTCCCGGCCTCCAGTCGTTAATGGCGACAAAAGTCCTAAGTGACCGAAATCACACTTAAAAATGATCCAAAACAAAAAATGCCCTGTTTAGATAATACGAACGAGGCCAATTTTGCTAACTGGATCGCTTTTTTCGTATCACAACTGAAAAATCTCATAAACAAACTTGCAACATCTCATCTGGTCAGACCTATACTCAGCGCACTGGTCTGATTTCTCTGTCGTAAAGCAGACCCTACACTTCGCGCTTCTGTTACGGCATGTAACATAGTTTAAATAAAAATAACTCAATGAGGTTATGGGCATGAGCCAGAAAACCCGCTTTACCCAATCTGCCCTCGCAGTGGCTGTAGCACTTGTTTCAACACAGGCCTGGTCAGCAGGCTTTCAGTTAAATGAATTCTCTTCATCAGGTCTGGGCCGCGCCTATTCCGGTGAAGGTGCAATTGCTGACGACGCGGGCAATGCCAGCCGTAACCCAGCATTGATCATGATGTTCGATCGCCCAACGATGTCTGCGGGCGCGATATTTATTGATCCCGATGTGAATATTTCTGGCAAGTCGCCATCTGGCAAAAGTCTGAATGCCGATAATATTGCGCCAACCGCATGGGTGCCGAATTTACATTACGTTGCCCCGATTAACGATCGGTTTGGCTGGGGGGCTTCAATTACTTCTAACTACGGTCTGGCTACCGAGTACGCCGACGATTATGCTGCCGGGACCATGGGCGGCCAAACAGATTTGACAACTGTCAACCTGAACCTGAGCGGTGCTTATCGCCTTAACGACCACTGGAGTTTTGGTCTTGGCTTTGATGCAGTCTACGCCAAGGCGAAAATTGAACGTTATGCTGGCGATGCCGGTATGCTCGCTGCGGGCCAGATTATGCAGCAGGTGCCTAATTTACCAGCTGCTGCGCGGCCAGCTGCGATTGCCAAAGCGCAGCAGCTCGCAGCGATTCCAGCGGATCAACAGATTGCTCGCTTGAAAGGTGATAAGTGGGGATTTGGCTGGAACGCGGGTATTCTGTATGAAGTGGACAAAAACAACCGCTACGGCCTAACCTACCGGTCTGAAGTTAAAATCGATTTCGACGGTGATTATCGTAGCAATATGAATACGGCTGTCCCGGGCTTCCCTTACCCAACCGGCGGTTCGACAATCCCGGGCTCTTTGACGCTGAACCTGCCAGAAATGTGGGAATTGTCAGGTTACAACCGCGTCGCGCCAAAATGGGCCGTGCACTATAGCCTTGCTTATACCAGCTGGAGCCAGTTCCAGGAGCTGAAAGCTACTGGTTCCGATGGCCAAACGCTGTTCTATAAAGATGAGAGCTTTAAAGATGCCTACCGCATCGCGCTGGGTACCACCTATTACTACGACGATAACTGGACCTTCCGTACCGGTATCGCCTTCGATGATAGCCCGGTACCGGCAAGCACCCGTTCTATCTCCATCCCGGATCAGGATCGTCTGTGGCTGAGCGCGGGTACCACCTATGCCTTCAACAAAGATGCTTCGGTTGACGTGGGGGTTTCATACATGCACGGTCAGCACGTAGAAATTAAAGAAGGTCCTTACACCTTCCGTTCTGAAGGCAAAGCCTGGCTGTACGGCGCAAACTTCAACTACCGTTTCTGATCGGTCTGGCAGTATAAAAAAAGGGTGAACGCAAGTTCACCCTTTTTTATTGTCATATTTAATCGCGTTTACTGCGAGTCGATATCTTTCAGATCGCCCTGAATCGCCTGAGCGTTAGGGTTCTCGACCGGCGTCAGTTTACCGCCGTTGGCAATAAAGTCATGACGCTGGAAGTAGGCTTCGCGAACCATGATATACGGGTCGGAAGACTGGCGCAGCAGGCCATCGGAGTCCAGCAACTGAGCGCGAGTCTCAACCCCTTCAACCGCCCACTTACCGATGGACATCGGCCAGGTCAGCCAGGAAAGCACCGGATACAGACCATCAGCCATGTCACCGCCTTCATCACGCAGCGTAAAGCTGCCATAGAACGGCAGTTGTACATAAGGACCGTAACCCACGCCATAATGACCCAGGGTACTACCAAAGCGGTGCGGTTCAACACGCTGCAGTTTCGGGTTGGCCATCCCAGCGACATCAATCAGACCGCCCATCCCGAGAAGGGTGTTAAGGAAGAAGCGGGTAAAGTGCACCATACCTTTATAGGGATCGCCCTGCAGGAAGTAGTTCGCCATCACCGCCGGTTCTTCAAGGTTGCTGGTGAAGTTACTCAGCCCGTTGCGCGCCGGCTGCGGGACATAATCACGCCAGGCGACGGCAACCGGACGCAGCACGTACGGATCCACCACATTAAAGTTGAAGTCGAACATCGTACGGTTAAACCCTTCAAGCGGGTCTGAACGCCCCTGCGGCAGATCGCCAGAGCTGGAACTGGCACATCCCACCAGCAATGTGGCGCCAAGCGCAAGCGCCGACAGGCGAAAATTCATAGGTGTCTCCCTGTTAATTTTGGCTATTGCTGTGGGTTATCCGGGGACTGCTGCCTCCATTACGATATCGCCCGAAGCAAATTGCAATCTGGTGCCTGCTTTCAGCATAGCCTTCTTTGGCATAATTGTTGCGCCCTGATTCTATACATATTTTGCAATATCCGTATTGCTATTCTTGCCATTAGGAAAAATTTAGGAGGTTATCCCGGGCCGGTCGGGTGAAACATCTCTACGCTTATGAGAACGAAAAAATGCAGGAGGAAATGCCATGACGACAGATCCCAAACCTCACGAACGTCCTCATAGCGAAGAGGTGGAGGTTGAAAGCGATGAAAAACAGGATGGCGAACCGATTGAGGTCAACGAGAAGCGCCTGCCCTCACGTGCGATGGCCACCCATGAAGAGATCCGTCAGGAGGGAGAAAAAGAGCTGGAGCGCGATGCCCTTGCTCTTCTGTGGTCAGCGGTAGCCGCCGGCCTGTCGATGGGGGCCTCGATGGTGGCGAAAGGGATTTTCCATGTTCACCTGAGCGAACTTCCCGGTGGTTATTTACTGGAGAATCTGGGCTATACCTTCGGGTTTGTTATTGTCATCATGGCTCGCCAGCAGCTGTTTACCGAGAATACCGTCACCGCGGTATTACCTATCATGCATAAGCCGACGCCCGGGAATATTGGCCTCCTGCTACGTCTATGGGGCGTGGTGCTTATAGGTAACCTGGTCGGTACGGCAATTGCGGCCTGGGCCTTTAATATGATGCCGATTTTTGACGATGCCACCCGCGGCGCGTTCCAGGAGATCAGTTTAAAGGTCATGGAAAATACGCCGTCTGAAATGTTTGCCAATGCGATTATTTCCGGCTGGCTGGTGGCGACCATGGTATGGATGTTTCCCGCCGCCGGCGCGGCCAAAATCGTGGTGATCATTATGATGACCTGGCTGATTGCGCTCGCCGATACCACCCATATCGTTGTCGGCAGCGTTGAGATTTTCTACCTGGTCTTCAACGGCTCGCTGCCCTGGCAAGACTTCATCTGGCCTTTCGCACTGCCGACGCTGGCTGGCAACATTTGCGGCGGCACTTTTATTTTTGCGCTGCTCAGCCACGCGCAGATCCGTAACGACATGAGCAACGACAAAAAGGAGCGGCTCAAGGCGAAAAAACACCCTTAAGTGGCGAGAGTTTAAGCAGTCAACCCATAGATGCTTAACGAACAAGGAAAAAAACGCTATACTCCCGCCGCTTCGTCCCCTTAGTTAAATGGATATAACGAGCCCCTCCTAAGGGCTAGTTGCAGGTTCGATTCCTGCAGGGGACACCATTCTGGTGTTGCCAGACGTTCACTAAAACCCCTCTTTACTGCCCTGTTCACCATACACCTGAATCACTCCATTCAGGTGGCGCTGGATTTGCTGCTGCGTCGCCAGCGCGGCGTCTCCTTGCTGGCTTTGCATCAGGCGCAGCTGTTCCTCCAGAGGAACCGTCTGGCTGAAGCTCCTGGTCATTTCATACACCACCGATTTCAGTTCGCTGACGGTAATGTATTTCCCCTTTTGCCCGTCGAGGCCGTTAAGTTTGTCAGTCAGCGCCTGCAGCTGCTGCATACCGTTATGCCATCCGGTGAGGGAGTCTGGCGGAAGCTTGCTTTCGGCCTGCCGCTGCTGCCATTTCAGCTGCAGCTCAGCCACTTCTGGCTTCTGAGGCCACAGCGCCTTTGCTTGTGCCAGCAGCCCGTTACCATAGTGATACGCCCAGTCAGGCGGCAGCACAGCCAGCCTGTCGAGCTGCGACGACGCACTTTTCAGCCAGGCTGCCAGGTCTGGCCTCACTTTATCTTGCTGTATCGCCTGAATTTGCTTGCTGTTCAGCGCCTGAGGCAGCGAAGCAACGGAAGCAACGAGCGCCCCTGCGGACTCATCTACCCGATGCGCATAGTGCCAGCCTGCTAATGCAATCGCGCAGACCACCAGAGCGGAACCAGCCCCCGCCAGAAACACCGGCCAGCGCTTCGGCGGTGGCGGTGTTTCGCGCACCACCTGTACGCTCACCTCAGGTTCAGGGCGATTGACGTACACGAGGCGACTGACGGGGGGAGCTTCTGCTTCTGCAGGCACTGCGGCCAGCGCCTGTGGCGGAAGCGTAACCGCAGGCTGCGTGCTGTCCGGTGTTGAACTGTTTTCCAGACGGGTCAGTACGCTATTTATCTGCTGCATCAGTGGTCCCGTCTGACAGGCATGCTTCAGCTCCTGGCGAGTCAGAATGTCATTCATGCCCTGCAGCAGTCCTTCGGCCTGCATCAGCGCCGGTAGATCTCCGTGCCCGAGCGTAAAAGTGCGGAACAGCTTCTGTAGACGCTGAAAAAGACCGTTAAGGATCTCCACACGCGCATGTACCGACTGCGGCCAAAGCTGTGCCCACTGGTGGATCAGTAGCGCATTCAGGATCGTCAGCCCTTCATTCAGGCCGTTTATACGCGCCAGATGGCTGCGGGCAAGCGTGTACCACGCGCCGGTCTGCAACTCGACGCCGTTCAGTTCAAACAGAGAGAGACACAGCGTCTCCACCTGCGGCCAGTTCACATCCGGGCGCGCCGGATGCGTCAGCCTGGCCATCTCTTCGCGCAGCGCAATAAAGTCGGGAAGCTGACGTGGGTCACTGCCGGTTTTCACCGGGCGGGGTTGTACATCGTGCATAGTGGTTTCATCCCTGAGGATAAGAAAAAGGCGGGGATTAATCAGGCAGCAGCGCGCCAATCATGTCGAAAAAGACATCTTCGTTAAAGGTGACGCGAGGTGCCGCCATATTACCGCTGACGCTGCAGGTCCAGCTCACGTCGTCGCTTGAGCGCATAAACAGGCGGTACATTGAGGTTATCTGCCCCTGCGCGCAGAGCGTCACTTCCACACAGCCGACAACCCCCTGCCCGTACAAAAACACCGGCGTGAACTTCATCATCCGGTTTTCATACCGCAGGTGGATCCCCGGCACGTTGAACGCCCTGCCACCAATCAAAAACTCGACCAGCAACACGGAAACGGCCTCTGCGGAAATCCCCGTATCGGTAAGCCAGCTTTCCATTGTTTCCTGAAGTTGTCCCATTCGTTCACAAAACTCGGCAATATCGGCTTCGCTTTTGCTGTCAAACGCGCGACTGCGGGGATGCTGCTCCTGCAGTTTTTTTAGAAATCGTGCTTTGGCTGACATGCTGTCCCTGTAGTCTTCGTCAGATGAAAGAGCCCTGCATATGGGCTTTGGTGTCCAGATAGTTTTGCTGTTTGAGGTGGCGAATCAGCACCCGGCCTTCCGGCATGAAATCGGTACCGTAGCGCACAAGGCCGAGACCTTTCAGTTCGGTATCAATGGCGTAACGGAGCTCACCGGGAATGTGCTGGTCGAGCAGGATGACGTTAATGCTTTTCAGGCGTGGCTCATATTTGAGCAGCACGTCGGAGAGGGTCTTCAACAGCTGATGCGCGGTCCCTGGCATCCCTTGCAGGATTTTGGTCATATCCGGCAGACCGTAGTCCGGCAGATGCGCCAGCGTCCCGGCACGGCAGTTGAGAATGCGCTGCATATTGTCGAGTACCGACAAAATCACCTGGTTTTGCTCGTTGACCTGATGGAGATCGAGGCCACCGGTGAAGTTACCTGTCAGCATTTCATACAGCGAAGGCGTATTGTGTCCCTGAGACATCACTTGTCCTTAACCGGCTGTAATACCAGATGGTTATTACCGGCTTCCAGAATGCGAGGCTTATCCGGATCCAGCTCTTCTCGCTCAATGACCAATTTCCAGGTGTTATTCTCCATATCCGGATAACGGAACAACCCCACCACCGCCACGAACTGAGCATCAGCTTCCATCGGCATATCAAGACTTGCGTCGCCCCCGGGTTTTACCACCACATCGCGGCTGGCGAGCAAATCGGCTTTAAGGACAGTATCCCCGTCCTTCAGCAGTTGTTGATAGACGGTCTTGTCGAAGGTTTTACGGTCCTTCAACTGATAAATTCGAACAACGACCGATTCTGACAGCGAATTATTCTCGCGAGCGTCGGTATTCAGCGCTTCACGCGCGGTAAAATCCAGATGCAGTATTTTAATTTTCTTATAAAAGACGGAGGTGAATGCAGATTTAGTGCCGTCGGTGACGCTTTGCGTCAGGCCGCATCCTGTCAGGCCGATCGCCACCAGAGGTAGCAGCCAGAGAGCGGGTTTAGTCAAACTTGTACGTAACACGTCGGTTTCCTTGTTTTGGTATTGCGGACTGCAGGCCGCTGTAATAGCCCAGCTCCGTCGTAAAGCTTTCAGGAATATCTTCAGGGAGTTCATCTCCCTCAGCGCCCAGCACGCCGTTCATCCCCAACCAGAATACCCCGTCGCCGAGCGGCGGAGGCGTCAGGAGGCGGGTACTGACCGTCAGGCGGATTTTTGCCTTAAAACGCCAGCCTAAATACACTCGCAGCATCACCAGAAAGTCCTGATACAACAGCCCATCCGGCTTCCAGCTCTGCACTTCCTGTTCATTGTTTGTCGACAGCGCTATCAACAGCTGGCTGTTGGCATCCATGGCTTCATCCCCCAATGGCGTGTTGCCATCGAGCAGAAAGTCATCATTAGCGTAAAAACCTAATGGCTGACTAATTTCCACAGGTCGCAGACAATAAGGGCTGACCTTTACGCTGGTATTCGGGGCCAGAAGAGTCACCAGCGCCTGCATGCCTTCCTGGGTTTTGCCCGGTTGTCTCAGCACGCCAAGCAGCGCCAGAAAGCGCGACACCGGTGTGGCAATATGATTTGCCGTGCCTGGAATGCCCAGCCCCACAAGGCCAAGCAGTGACTGTGAAATAGTGTCGGTGCCGCCGGGTTCAAACGTGGCCGGGTAAGAGTATTTACGCCAGATGCGGTAAAACTGCGTCAGGATGCGGTGACTGAAGATATCGAGGAAGCCCTGCAGCGCCTCATGGCCCTCCCTTCGTTGAGTGATGTCATCGAGATAGGCCGTCGGCAGCGGGGAGTCAACACCGTACATCCCCATAAAGGTGGTGCGTACCCGCGGCAGCTTGCTGTCATCATCCTCGTCATATTCAACGGCCTTCAGTTCACTCGCCGGGAAGCCCATTCCGGGATGCGGCGCAAACCGCACCGGATCGTCACCGGGATGGCTGGTTGAGCCCATCAGCGGCCGCTCCGGATTCCGTTTTTCCAGCAGCTGGCAGAAACGGTAAAAGTTAATCCGGTTGAGGTCAGCCTCCAGCCGCGGAGTCAGCCGGGAATACGGCGGTTGTGCTTCTCTTCCCATTCCAGGCGCTCTCCGGTTGGTTGCAGAATGATAATCAGGCGGTTAAACAGATAGATATCGGTGTAGAGCGCCAGGAAGCGGCTCAGCATCTCGCCGAACAGGCAGATATCGCCGCGTCCGGCAAAGCCGTGACTGTCCAGCGTCACCTCAATCTGCACGCCGCGCACCAGGTAGCCCTGTTCGAAGCGCTCTGTTTCGCTGTGCGTCACGTCAATGATGGCTTCCAGCCGGCGGCGGTTCATCTCGCTGTCGGTCCATTCATACAGCGCCAGGGTGCCTCGCAGCACGTCGGCATTATCCATCATCGACAGAAATCCGCTGCCGAGGTGACTCAGCACGCGCCAGTGGAAACGGTCCTGCGCCGGTGGATAACAGGGTAACGTTGGCGCACACAGGTTACGCACGGCGATACTGGCCGAGGTGGTTTTCATCACCGTATCGAGCACCGTGCTTTGCAGTGCTCGTCGGGGCAACTGGCCGTTGGTGCCGGTGAGCGTCAGCGACAGGCTTTCGTCTTCCGGTACCGTGTGGTTATCAAAGGCTTCACCGCCGAGGATAAGCCAGGTGTTATGCAGCCCGGACGGGCCACGGCGCACGCGCGTGTGGTAGTAATACTCCGGTGCTTCATGGCGCATCATTCCGCCTTTGTGGCGGAAGCTCGAAAACGGCACGTAGGTATGCTGGCTTGATGACATCACCGAATCCACGGCGTAAATCTCGGTATGGCCATCCTGCACGCGCATTGGACGCAACATATATTCGGCCTGCAATGAATTAAGCGTCAGCGGGTCGGATTCCAGCGGGAACAGGTTAATCACCGGCACGCAGTTCAGGCGCAGGTGCTTTTCGGTAAAGCTGAAGTCATGCGCCCAGCGCTCAGCCAGTACCACGTCGATTTCAAACCATGGGAGCTCAGCCGGGAATTCCACAGTCTCCAGCCCGCGCAGGCCGGTGAACATGAACTTCTCGCGAAAGGTGAAATATTCCAGCAGCAGTTGATAACCACTAAAACTGCTGTTCCCTTTCGGCCACAGAACGTCGTCATCGCCAAAACCCAGCGCGCTGAAATACCCGTCGAGCGGTCTTCTGTCCATGTCGCCCGGCATCCGCAACCAGAGGCGCGCCGTGTTCATGGTAAAGGCTTCATGCATAGCGCAGGCCAGCGGTGCGTCTGCGTTGAAATAGAACGGGAGCTGGCTGAGATCGACACGGCTCCAGTCGGCGAGATGGCTGCAGTTAAAGCGCAGGCTGATGACCGAACGTCCGTCAGGGTCAGTCGACAGGCGGGCGTGATCCAGCGACAGCGGCTGAAGGGTGATTTCTTGGGTAGTGGTGTACCGGCAGCGCGTGCCCTTCTCACCGATCGGCCGTGAGTTCACCTCAAAGCCTTTGACGATGCGCATCTGCTCTTTCATCTCACGCCAGTCAGGAGTGAACTCCACCACCGACATTGACGGAATGGTGCGCAGGTAATGCGGCCACAGCAGGCTGACCAGCCCTTCGGTCAGTTCAGGCAGGTCGTCATCAAGCTTTTCACGCAGCCGGCCCATCAGAAAGGCAAAGCCTTCGAACAGGCGTTCCACATATGGGTCGCGTGCGCCCGCTTTGTCGAGATTGAGCATTGCCGCCTGCTCGGGGTGAGCACGGGCAAATTCTTCACCAGCTTCCAGCAGGTAGCGCATTTCAGCGTCGTAATAACGTAGGGTTAAATCATCCATAAATACCTGTTTTTTTTCTTTATTTTAAGTGGGATAGCTACCCGCATAGCACTGCACTGCTGGCCGGATCGAGCGCAATCAGACCGGACAAAAGAAGTTCCATCTCCGTCTGAAGGCGTGATTTATCGGTTTCACTGCGGGCGGCTTTCATGCGCAGCAGTCTTAGGCGACGGGATTTCACTTCAAACAACAACGCAGGTGTCCACTGCGTGAGGGTAATGGACTGTGACGCACCATCGAGTTCACCCAGCAAATGTAACGCCAGTTCATTTTTGCCCTTCTGCTCTGCCACACGAGCCATCAGCAGACGCAGCAGCCATTTGTCTTTTATGGAGTCCATACCCGGACGTGTCTGCAACCAGCGAAGCGTTGTATCAAGCCCTTCGCTGTCCGCTTTCTCCAGCGCTTCCGGCTCAAGGGCCAAAATGTCGTTATCCGTCTCACTGGCAGCAATAATCGGTTCATCCCGCCAGCCGACCATATCGTCCAGCACGCTCTGGTTTATCCAGTTCAGCGTGACCTCATCAGCAAACGGTGTACCGTCGTTGAAGGCCAGGGTTTCAAGCCCGGTGAGGCGGCGCAGCAGGCCTTTCAGGTCGGCGGCGATGATGTCGGCCAGCACATCCCGGCCCAATTTCATCAGGGCCTGATGCGTGTACCACTGCAAATCCAGCCAGAGATGGTTAGCGCCACGCGAGAAGGTGCTGTCCGCCTGCTCCAGAATTTCAAGCCAGCTTTGCTGCAGGTACAGCCGTTTAAGCATGGCACGCTGATCTGCCCGGGGCGGTTCGATGCGAGTCTTACCCTCTGCATCCGGTGCCGGTATCGCGCTCAGGGTGTCATGACGCAGGCTTTTCATCAGCCGGTGAGCAGCAAGCCAGCCATCCGGCTGTTCACGCAGGTAGCCCGTCAGGGTACGGGCCTGGGCCAGCAAATCCTGGCCTGAGGTGATACGGTTCAGGACAGGCGCGTCATGTTCTGTCGTATATGATGAAGCTGGCGACTGGGCCTTGTTACCAACGTTCTGCGGGACCACAGCATCCACGCCCCCAGACTTCATCAGACGGGATTCCAGTGCACTGTACAGCGCATTCAGCTCCGGCCGTGATGCTTCCGGCTCAGTCTCCAGGCCGTCACTGACGAGCAACAGCGCCCCAGCGGTACGCTGTGCATCTTCACGCACGACTTCCGGGTAAAGTGAAAGACTGTCCAGGACACGGGTACCCGCCAACCACTCCAGTGCTGCTTTACGGCTGCGGTCACGCTGCGGGTAAAGCTGCCTACCATAGCGCTGCAGTAATCCCACCAACAGTTCAAGCCCTTCGACAAAACCTGCTTCACCATCCTGATGCAGACGAGCCCAACAGTAGTAAGTGGCAACCCGGATATCTTTAGCCGCGCTGGTCAGCAACTTTTCCGCCAACTGACAAATCAGTCCGGTATCAATGCCGGAGAGTTTGTTAACCTCCTCACGAATACGCTGGAAATCATCGTCATACCCAGGATCTTCCCCGGTCGGATTCGCATCGCTGACAGGAGTAAGCCAGGATTGCCAGTTTTCAGTGTGTGATTGTGCCTGCTCTCGCAGCAGGGCTTCATCCGCCTGACAGGCGGCAACCAGATTCGGCAAAGTGCTCATTATTCCATTCCGTCCATGTCGCTGTTCCCCGTATTGGCCATCAGCGCCTGGGCCATAGCGGCGCTATCCACGCTGAAAATCTGATCTGGCAGCGTAAAGCCGCGTAGGGCAAGCAGCGCCAGCGGGCCTTTTCCAAGTTGCGAGCGCAGCACCCACTGCAGGGTTCGACCGTCCGGGGCGGTAAAACTGATCATCCACTGGCTGCGGTCAAGCTGTTGACGCTTACCCTGATCCAGCCAGCGAATAAAGCCCCAGGTGCCGCTGTAATCCCCAAACAGGCGCGCACCGGCGTTGACCGTGGTCCAGGTGAGCATAGTTCCCGGCTTGTACGAATCTCCCGGCCAGCGGAAGGACTGCCAGTCGGCCATCTGATTGAAGTAGTGCAGCTGCTGCCCATCAATCGTCAGCTGGGTTTCCACCACCTGCGCTGCCGGGCGGGCCTGCAGCTCGAAGCTTATCCCCTGACTACCGTCGGTAAACAGAATGTCGGAGAGCTGGCTCAGCTGATTAACCGCTTTCAGGAAGGCCGGGTTAAAGGTCAGCCCCTGGCTGTGCGCGCTATCCGGCACCCACTGGCTGCCCTCTTTGTGCAGCACGCCGTTAAGCTCCGAGGTCAGGAAGCGGTCGATGCGCCCGTTGTCCTTACGAATAAACTCCGCCAGCATCGGTAATGAAGCGTCACTTTTACTCACCGAGAACGGGAAACGACCGTCAAAAGCCGTTCGCCAGTTCGCCACCACGGAGCGGCTCCAGCGGTCATTGAGGCTGGCCGCAGAGGGTTGTAAAACCGTTTCCCAGGCCTGGGTCAGCGGCTGGACAAACATCGTGCGGCCAAAACCGCTCCACTCTTCGCCAAGGCTTGCCGCCACCAGGCTGCCGTATTGTTGGGTGTCGGTCAGATCGACGCTCTTACCCTGGAACACGGTGTGGGCCAGGGTCTGCATCATCTCCTGCGGGTCGGAGGCGCTTGCCACCTGCTGCAGGCGTAAACGCACGCGGGTAATGCGGGTCAGATAGGTTTGCAGGCTCAGGGAGTTGTCCGCCGACATGACGTTACTGGCTTTGTTTTTACCCAGAAGCTGAAGCAGTGGTCCAAAGGTGTCATCCAGCGGCCCCTGCGGCCCTGCCGCAGACTGATCAATCGCAGGTTTGTCTTTCCCGCCTACCAGATCTTTAGCCGATTTGATGATGGAATCCGAAAGGCCTTCGCTTTGCTGGCCGGTCTGTCCCTGCCAGGCGAGGGTATTCATCAGGGCAATCAGTGGCGACTGACGGACATCACTCATCAGCGTCAGTTGATCGGTAACGTCAGCAATGTTGTTTGCCGGATTCCAGTGCAGGCTGTTGAGAAAGCTCAGCCAGCTGCCGGCAAAGTCGGTGAAGTAACGTTGCGTCAGACGTGCTTTCAGGGCTTCCGGCGACAAGTCAGCGGAGACGGCCTTATGGGAATCACTTAATACCCAGTCAATTTCATCGCGTCGGGAATTCGCCGCTTTCTCGATAGCCTGCTGAATCCCACCTTGCCACGCCTGACGGGTGAACATGCCCGGTACCACTTCATCAGTGGTGAACAGGCGGCGGGCATCAGTGCCGCTGGTCATGTCTTCCAGCGATACATCGGCAAAGTTACGCCGCACGGATTTGAGCATATTTTCATACAGCGTGCTTTCTGCATTGCGGCGGCCAATCTGCTGCAACAACACCTGACGGCTTTGGCTTACCAACTGCGAATCTGGCGTGATTTTCCACTGCGGCTGTTTTGGTAATTCGGAGATATAGAAGGCCCATAAATCCGGCGACAGGCTCTGCCACAGTCCGGTGGAGATACCCATCCGAGTCGGCTGCACGGTTTTCAGGGTTTGCGCATAGAACGCACCATCGACTTTATCCGGACGAGACATCATCAGCCAGGCCTTCAGTTGGTCATAACCTGGTTTCGCCAATTGAGCGCGCAGGTCGCTGTTCGGTGCAGAATTTGCCAGCGCGTTCAACTTTTGCGTAAGAGCAGTATTAGCCGGATCGCGGATCAGCCGATTGCTCGCCACGCCGTACCACGGCAGCATCGCACTCAGCAGCTGCTGATTATGATCGAGACCAAAGCGCTGATACCAGGGTGTTCCATTCTGGATATGATTTTGCAAACGACCGGCATCGTTACGCAGTTCGTGCAATACAGTAAGCTGATAATCAGAAACGGAAGGATGCTCGACAAGATCATGGGCTTTATTCGCTACGGAAGAAATCTGGCTGTAGTTCAGGGCAAAGGAGAGCAGCGTTCCCGCCCCCCAGATACCAACCGCCGCTATCATCACCCATGCCAGCGTCTGTTCCCAGGCCATGCCAACACGGCGACCGCAAACACGAGTGCAGTCGTCGATCACACCCTGCCAGCTGGCTGGTAACGTCATAGCCTGTTTGTGTACTGACGAAATAGCGCTTTCAACGCTCTGTCCATCCGCTGGTAATGCAGAAGCCAGACTGAACATCAGGCCGCGCAGCGGAACACGTTGCTGTGCGCTGTACAACCACGGTGCTAAACGCGCTTTCCAGCCTTCGCTGCCGCCCTGCTCAAGCAGCTGAGCCAGGCGCAGCATAAAATCGTAATCACGATTATCCGCAACCTGAGAAAGCCCCTGCTCACGAAGCTGTGGCAGCAATTTGTTAAGCTGCCCGGTGACATCTTCCGGCATGGCCCGCAGCGGTAATGTCACGCCAACCGGCTGAGTTTTACGCCCGTCCTGCGGCCAGGCACTGTCGCACAGCTGCCAGATATAAACCGGGGCGGAATAGCGCAGCAACTCGCTGATTTTCTCCAGACAGCGCAGGTCGCTGTCGCTTGCCTGTGGTGTCAGATTTTGACCTTCTCCAATCACGCGCACGATGCCGTCCAGAGGGCGACCACGACGCAATTTGCGAAGTGATGCATATTTTTCCGCGTCGATATCTGCCGCAAGGCTGCCGCCGTAAATCAGGACCGTACGGTTACCCTCCAGCCACCGGCTGGCCCGCAGGTTGGGTACTAACTGATTGATGGCAGTTTCGTCGCCGGTGACGAGCAGCAGACGGACTTTGTTGCGCCAGAAAAATCTGTAACGAGTTCGAAGATGATTTTTAAGACTGGAGAATAATGGACCGCTGTCACTGACCACAACTGAGGAAGGAGCTGGCTTCTCGCCTGACACCTGCGGCTTAAAGACAGCCTGATTTTTTCTCTGCTTCCATCGCCACCAGACAGGTGAAGCAATCAGCCCAAAGAACAAGACAGCGAACACGGCTCCCCAGATCGTCCAGATTTTTTGGGTTGAAACCCCGAGGTTGTTCAAACTCTCCTGATTGATAAAAATTAAAAATGCGCTTATCCCCGCCAGGCCGATAATCAGCAGGAAGTATCCCCATGAACCGTAGCGTGCATTTGGCATTATTTTTTGTTCGGTCATGCGTAAAGCTCCCTGGTAATCAAGCAAAGTGTCCCTGTTTGCTGTGGTGTTTGATTCACCAACAGCTGATCCTTACCCGTTTTATTGGCGGCCTCGGCCAGCATCACAAGGGAAAGTGGCAAGGCCATCTCTCCGGGAGGCCCAAAGGAGAGATCGATAGAATGCAGAGGTCTTTTCTCCGGCAGCGGCCAGTGATGAAGAGTTGCATATTGCATTATTTCTGTGGCTGTTTTTTCAGTTGCTCCCAACAGCCAAACGTATTCCAGACTCTGCTTATCGGGCTGAACATATTCGAATAACATATCTAACTCATTGTTAAGCTTCCCCGCTTCCAATGGCATCGTACGAGTTATGCCAGCGATAACAGACAATGAATGCTGACGAGCATAATCAGATGACGTAATAAGCTGAGCAGAAATAAACTCACTTGACTGCCCTGTGCGTCGATGAGGCCAGTCCTGAAGACAAAGCATTAATATCAGCCCATCAACATTCTTTTCATTATAGAAAGAATCTATAGTCTTCATGGAGTAGATTAAATTGGGTATGAGATCCCATTGTTGAGAAATCAACTCAATGCGTTTTTCGTCAACCCAATCTGGCGACTGGTAAACATAAACAGAGTGTAAAAAATGGCGATAGCCAGGGTACTGTCTTTCCAGCTTCCGGTCTGTTTCTTTCATTAAATCCTGAAAGCTATGCCGGGAGTTGAATAATGCCCGAGCCTTTTTAGGAAATGCTGGAACCTTTTCCAATTCGCCCAATAGCATCTTCATTCCTTTCTCTTCGGGGGAAAACAAAACATTGCCAACCACGGCAAGCTGCTGTCGACTCCAGCTGCGCCATTCGGCTTTAGTTTGTTCCGTTTCTAAATTCCAGGCTCGGCTGGCTACGACAGACTGCTCGTAGCGATTAAGCTGCACCCCGAATACGCATAACCAAATCAACAAGGCGGGCAGAGCACCGTAGAAGAAAACTTCAGCGTAAGTCGCCTTATTCCAGACCCATAAACTGGAAATAGCACCCGCAATTAACATCAATATCAACACTATTATCCAGAGCCAATATCTTGGTACTGGTAGTGGTTTTTTCTCAGGGATATCAGGTATAGGCCATGCCATAGTGAAACTCGATATTTGTGTGTTTTATTCAAAAACCAAAGGTGAAGTTAAAAAAACCACGAGCAATATTCCTAATAAGCTGAGCGTCAGGATTCTCGCTAATGTATTGAATTAAATAATGAGTTACATATAATTTATTATTTATCGCATTAGCATTTCATGCTTCAGGGCTGTCCATTCTTTCCGGTAAGTTATTTTAAGAATAGGCACGAGTAATTTATGTTTGTACTTTGCAATAAAATCTTTTTTATTATGATACTCACAAATGTCAATCCATAACGTTTTTTTATCAAACCCGCACCATACAGAAGGTGCTGGCGTAAGGAGGTTGGTATAACAAACAGGGGCAACCCATTCAAACAAGATTTCTTCCACTGTATCGACAGGGAATTCTTTAGCTACCGAGGAAATATATTTAAAATCGATTTCGTTATCGACAAAGATATCTGATAGTGCACCGCACAAGTCGAAGAATATTAGTTTATCTTCCACGCTGTAAACTCCTCAATTTCCTCATCCAGGCTGTCTGCCACTACCGACTTACTATACCGCCCGCAGCGTTATCTAATAATACTAGCGCACTTGCGCAAACTGGAGCTCCCGGGCCGCAAAGTGGCGCTACTGCTAAACCTGCTAACCACCCACCTGCGACGCCACCGCCAATTTCCCCCCCTGTTTTATCGCTTAAATCCATAAATTATCCATTACAGATTTTAGCCTCTTTTACTGCGGAGATGACTTTTCCACTCCTCCTGCATCCGCCTTAGCGTAACTATCCGGAATACCGGAGATAAATTTTGCGTGACACGGGCAGGAGCTAAAGCTGTCAAGTGACCCCGCCAGGGTCTGACCTCCATCGAATGAATCGGCAACGCCTCCTAATATTTTGTAAGTTCCGGAGTGCTTACCGCAGTTAACCATATCTCCTTCTCTGGCAGCAGAAACACCGTACCATTGAAACGTTGAATCGCCGGTAAGGATCTTTCCACCGCAGGTGGTGCTATCACCCACTCTTAAAAAATAGCCGACGCTCATTATTTGTCCTTTTTTAAATAGGGTGGAAATATGTGAAAAACATGATCAATTTCATCAGAGACATATATAACGCAGTGAATTTACTAGTCTGTCCCAGATTTCAATCATCTGCGCTTCGCTGTAGCGCGTTTTTTTATACTCACTACCGAACCCAATATTAAGATTCGGTTTATCCGGCGTGGCATCACGTTCATTAGCATAAAGCATAAAATTATAGAATATGTTCTTTTCATCCTTTCCCGTTGCCGTATTTCTGATAGTTTGAGTTCCACCAAACAGCCATGACTCTGCTGGAATATCGTTCGGTGAGAGCGCTACTTTTTTTATGGTGTACTGATTGGAGGTCTTAAGCGCTTCATTAATTTGCGCGCTGCGGTTAAACAACGTGTCTTCTGAACCCTTTATTGTGTTATCCATATCAACACCAAAAACAAAGTCATCATTTTCATAGCGGAACGTGAGACTTTCTTTATGCTTCCCGCCATCATCCCTGATAAATCCATTGGGGATACACACGCCTTTAGCCGACGGAATATCCTCATCTTTTCTGCCGCTAAGCCGTGATATCAGAGACTGCATGGCTGCCAGTTTGGCAGGCTTGGTATTTGTTTCCAGCTCGGAGAAACCAGCATTGAGATATGTTTTTTTCTCCTCCGCATACTTAGTAGCAGACAAGTCTAAAATCTTGGCAGTGATAATAAAAGCAATACCATTTACATAAACATGCGCTTCCAGATGTCGGAATGAATCCGCAGAGCCTGAATCATTTCGATCAAAAATCACGCCTTTATTACCCTCGAGTCGAATAATTTGTTTGATGTAAGGTTCATTTTCTTGTTTATTCCCTGGTTTATTTATTGCACCATTCAGCTCTTGCTCTCTTAACTCCATCCGCTGTTTAAACGCGGGCGGGTAGAGAGTTTTGCTTTCAATTTTAAAATCATCGATAAAAATCATATCGTGAATCTGATTGTTAAACGAATCTGGAACATCAATAACATAGCGCCCGATACACTGCGGTTTGGTTTGCGCAAACAAAGTATTTATCACTGGACTGTCCTTCTGCACTGGCGTGGATGCCATAGCCTGGGCAATGAAAAATATACTGCCCGCCATAAGAGATAACGCTGTAAGCTGCCGAATCGCCTTCATGGGATCGGGATCTCCTGAACCATTTTCACAATAGCCCTGAGGGTAAACAGCAGGGCTGGCCTGTCTTTTATATCCTTCAGGCTACTGACGTCGTAGGCCCCCTGGTGCTCAACCCGGTTGCCAGAATGCTTTTAATTTCGCTGTTACGGCAAATGACGCTCAGCGACTCTACCGGCACCGTGCCATCGCCGCCTGCTAAACCCAGCTTCAGGCCGGCCGCAGGTGAGTCATCCGATAACCACCTGAATTCAGGCGTTATGACAAAATCAGTGTTCTCCCAGCTCTGCGCCGCCTGGCTCATACTCTGCCCGCCAAACTTCTGCCTCACCGCCGCCCGCTGGATAATTTTGTCCGACGCTGCGCACTCCACAACACCATCAGCAATGCGAAAATTGTTATTTATCCGCCATTCTTTCTGACCGGTTAAAACGTTCCGGGGCGCAGGCGTACGCTACGGCTAATCTCGTCCCAGAAAGCGATAATTTCCTCCTTGCTGTAGGAGGTTGGTGACATGCGTTGATTATCCAAGGTCAGCATAAAACCTGGAGCCTTATAACTGGCCGTCATTTCATTGATATACATTTCAAATTGATATCGTGGTTCATCATTGTCCTCCTGCAAGCCTGTTGCCAGAAACTCCTGCGCCTGCAGCCCGTTCACACTAAAGGCCCCTTTTCTTTCTATTCCTCCCCGTGAACGGGAAATATTACTTTTTATTTCTCCCATTCTGTCCAGCACCGTGTTTTCTTCACGCGTAAAGTTATCATTGGAAACCACAACGCGTATATTGTCGAAAGTATTACTAATCAGTCCTATGTTAATATCCTCCCGCTCCCTTGCCGTCGGGTCGGTGGCAATAAACGCATGGGTGATACAGGAGCCGGGCTTTGTCGGAATGACGTCATTATCTCTGCCGCTAATCCTCGCCATCAGTGACTGCATCTGGCTGACATCTCTTGCGACGTAATTTTGGATCGGATCACCATTGCGTTGCTGATTATATACGGGGCTCGAATCATTTACCGTTTGCTTCTGTAGTTTGATAACCACGCCGTTGGTATACAGATATCCTTCCAGGATTCGCATGGCATCTGCAACGCTTTCGTTTTCATTCCTTTCAAAAATTACACCATCCATACCATCCGGTAACGGCCAGACTTTTTTTAAAAAGGGCATATCCTGGGCGTCTACGGTTTTACTGTTTTGTAGCACCTTTTCACGTAAAGCGATTAACTGCACAAAACCCGGGTGATACATTTTCTTGGTCGCCAGGTAGGTTTTATATGTATCCTCAGGACGGGAAGTCACCGCTGCCCAGATATTGTCATCCAGCGGTGCAGAGTCATTATAAGCCGTAAAGGAGGATGGCAGGTCGAGCATATAGCGCCCGACGCAGTATGGTTTCATTTCAGCGTTTATCTTATTCATGGCGACCTGCTGTGATGACGTCAGTGTTTGTGGCGAAGGGTTGTAAGGACGGAAATATTGATATACTCCGCCCCCCAGCGCGACCAAAACAGCAAAAATAATGGCTTTCCGCCTGAACTTATCCATTGTTAAGCCTCCCTGTTATTTATCTGCCATCCTTTCCTGTCGGTTAAAATGCTCCGGGGCGCACGCGTACGCTGCGGCTGATCTCGTCCCAGAAGGCGATAATTTCCTCCTTGCTGTAGGAGGTTGGTGGCATGCGTTGATTATCCAGGGTCAGCATAAAACCTGGAGCCTTATAACTGGCCGTCATTTCATTGATATACATTTCAAATTGATATCGTGGTTCATCATTGTCCTCCTGCAAGCCTGTTGCCAGAAACTCCTGCGCCTGCAGCCCGTTCACACTAAAGGCCCCTTTTCTTTCTATTCCTCCCCGTGAACGGGAAATATTACTTTTTATTTCTCCCATTCTGTCCAGCACCGTGTTTTCTTCACGCGTAAAGTTATCATTGGAAACCACAACGCGTATATTGTCGAAAGTATTACTAATCAGTCCTATGTTAATATCCTCCCGCTCCCTTGCCGTCGGGTCGGTGGCAATAAACGCATGGGTGATACAGGAGCCGGGCTTTGTCGGAATGACGTCATTATCTCTGCCGCTAATCCTCGCCATCAGTGACTGCATCTGGCTGACATCTCTTGCGACGTAGTTTCTGGCTGGTCGCCCCCTTCGTTGCTTATTATATACAGAGCTCGAATCATTAATGGTCTGCTTCTGGAATTTAATAACTACGCCGTTGGTATACAGATATCCTTCCAGGATTCGCATGGCATCTGCAACGCTTTCGTTTTCATTCCTTTCAAAAATTACACCATCCATACCATCCGGTAACGGCCAGACTTTTTTTAAAAAGGGCATATCCTGGGCGTCTATGGTTTTACTGTTTTGTAGCACCTTTTCACGTAAAGCGATTAATTGCACAAAACCAGGACGATACATTTTCTTTGTCACCAGATAGGTTTTATACATATCTTCTGGTCTGGATATTACCGCTGCCCAGATATTTTCATCCAACGGAGCAGAGTCATTATAAGCCGTAAAGGATGATGGCAGATCGAGCATATAACGCCCTACGCAGTAAGGTTTCATTTCAGCGTTTATCTTATTCATGGCGACCTGCTGTGATGACGTCAGTGTTTGTGGCGAAGGGTTGTAAGGACGGAAATATTGATATACTCCGCCCCCCAGCGCGACCAAAACAGCAAAAATAATGGCTTTCCGCCTGAACTTATCCATTGTTAAGCCTCCCTGTTATTTATCTGCCATCCTTTCCTGTCGGTTAAAATGCTCCGGGGCGCACGCGTACGCTGCGGCTGATCTCGTCCCAGAAGGCGATAATTTCCTCCTTGCTGTAGGAGGTTGGTGGCATGCGTTGATTATCCAGGGTCAGCATAAAGCCCGGGGCCTTATAACTGGCCGTCATTTCATTGATATACATTTCAAATTGATATCGTGGCTCATCGTTGTCCTCCTGCAAGCCTGTTGCCAGAAACTCCTGCGCCTGCAGTCCGTTCACACTAAAGGCCCCTTTTCTTTCTATATCTCCCCGTGAACGGGAAATATTGCTTTTTATTTCTCCCATTCTGTCCAGCACCGTGTTTTCTTCACGCGTAAAGTTATCATTGGAAACCACAACGCGTATATTGTCGAGAGTATTGCTTATCAGTCCTATGTTAATGTCCTCCCGATCTCTTGCCGTCGGGTCGGTGGCAATAAACGCATGGGTGATACAGGAACCGGGCTTTGTCGGAATAACGTCATTATCTCTGCCGCTAATCCTCGCTATCAGTGACTGCATCTGGCTGACATCTCTTGCGACATAGTTCTGAATTGGGTCTCCATTGCGTTGCCTTTCATAACGTGAAGCTGAATCATTGACTGTCTGCTTCTGTAGCTTGATAACCACGCCGTTGGTATAAAGATATCCTTCCAGAACACGCATTGCATCCGCAGCGCTTTCATTCGTATTTCTTTCAAAAATCACACCATCCAAACCATTTTGCAATTGCCAGATTTTTTTCAAAAATGGCATATTCTCACTTCTGATAGTATGGCCTTCACGTAACTCCCCCTCCCGTCTCGCCAGCAACTGTACAAAACCAGGACGATACATTTTCTTTGTCACCAGATAGGTTTTATACATATCTTCTGGTCTGGATATTACCGCTGCCCAGATATTTTCATCCAACGGAGCAGAGTCATTATAAGCCGTAAAGGATGATGGCAGATCGAGCATATAACGCCCTACGCAGTAGGGTTTCATTTCAGCGTTTATCTTGTTCATGGCTTCCTGCTGTGATGACGTCAGTGTTTGTGGCGAAGGATTATAAGGACGGAAATATTGATACAGCCCATATCCCGCTACGATTAAAGCGGCGACGATAATTGCCTTTTTCTTTATCTTATTCATGGTAAGCAAGCCCTGTATTTTTCACCAGCTGTGCAATTCTGATAATTGACCGCAGGGTAAACCAGCGCGCATCCATGGTATTGTCAGATTTATACGCTCCCTCATGGTCAACGCCCACCCCCAGCTGGGCCTTTAACTTAGGAGAATTAATCACGGCCGCTCTGACCGGTACCGTACCGTCGCCGTCTTCCGCCGGGGGCGATAATTCATATTTGCGGGTAACATAACCCTGGTCGGGTGTTTCCAGCGTTGCATAGCGGATGGTCTGGTTAAATTTGTCTGCCGGGTAGAAGACTTCTCCCTGTTCGCTGACCTGCGAGCGGTAGGCTTCCGGGGTATGTTTTCCACTTATGTCCTTCCAGTGCAGTTCTGCATAAGAAGGATATTTCTTCCCGTCATTTCCATAAAAGGCAAAGGTATTATCATGATAATGACCATTAAGATCCTCTACGAAAGTCTGGACGTCTGTAAAAAGCGTATTTTTAAAGGACAACCAATCTTTATCAAGTTGAACTTTATCCATATTTTTATTTTCCGGATTAATAAAGCGTTCCTCGCATAATCCCCACCACGCCGATCGCTGAGTGTAGATTTCCGTGTATGGATCTGTCTGGGGCAACGGCTGCTGAAGGCCCTCAACGTGAAACCAGCCCATCCCGTATCCCTTGCCAGGCAGGAGTTGTAGAGGACCCGGCGATTGTGCCAGTACAGGAGTCATTTCCGCGCCGCTGCTGCCAATCACTAAACCAACTGTCCCTGCCTCTCCCGCTTTCATACGCTTATAGGCCATCGGGGCGCCACGATCCGGCATCACCCCGTGTACAATACCCAGGATATTTTTCTGCCCGTAATCACCGTCCAGCAGTTCCGAATAGTAACGGGCAACCAGTCCCCCCATAGAATGGGTCACCAGGATCACCTTTTCGCATTTGCGTCCACTGGCTTTGTAACCGGTAATGATATTATCAATACGCTTAGCCAGTGCTTTTGCAGAATCCACATTCGACTGCAGCCAGTTGTAACCCACCGCATGGACCGGAAAGAGGTACTGATAGCTTAAGGCCACTTCCTCTGGGGTCAGGTTACCCTCACCGATTTCTGCCCCCAATGGTTTATCCAGCAGCCTCTCACGCAAGGTCAGTCGCCCATTTTTGCTGGTCTTATTTTTTAACATTGCCTGGTTATCGTTCAGCGCCTCCTGGAGCCAGGGCAGGAAGGTGCCGTAGCTCATCGCCCCCACTTCGCCCCAGTCCCGCTCCCGGCGGGATTTAAAAAGCAGATACTCTTCAGGACTTTCAGTCTCAATCTTCCCACTGGGATCGACAACGGTTTTACTGGGATCCAGTAATTTTTTTCTTTTCGCTGGCCCTCTTCCTATCCAGGGTAACATGCTTGTAATTCCGTTGACGGTCCAGACGGGTTGATTGTCATCGGGGTTCATCAGATTACTCCCCATCACCCCCGGTAAAAACACAACCGGGATGACTCTGTCCGGCATCTTGTAAAGTTTGAGCCATTGCTCCTTGTCTTTCGGTGTGGCAATGACCTTATAGAGGGGATGGCCAAACTTGTCGTAGCCCAGCAGGACATTATTATTTTCAGCGGTCTCACTCATCCGTTAGTCCTCATCCTTCAGGTTTATCTGCATTGACGCAGGATCCACTAAGCTCTGTTTTTCCCCGCGACCAGATGCAGCGGTCATTAACTCCTGCACGGTGCCATCGCTGTGCGTCAGGCTGATTTTCTGACCCGCGACAGGTTTCTCAGAATAGGGCCACCGTACTTCAGGCCCCATTTCGAATTCGCTGCTCTCCCAGCTCTGCGCCGCCTGGCTCATACTCTGCCCGCCAAACTTCTGCCACACCGCCGCCCGCTGGATGATTTTGTCCGGGGCCGCACACTCCACAACGCCATCCGCAATGCGGATATAGCCGCCCCCGCTGGTGAGAATGATTTCCTGCTTCGCGCTGATGACCAGCTTGCCTTCGCTGCTGCTGATGCGGATATCTTTTAGCGCATCCAGCGTCATCTCATCGCCCTGCGCCTGTATCTCCACCTTTCCTTTACTGGCAAACATTTTGATACCCAGCTTTTGCGCAAACAGACTTATTCTCTCCCCGGCGGCCACGGTGAATCTCTGCAGCGCACTGAAATCCGTGTGCCCGCCGCTGGTGCTGATGACATTCTCACCCGCTGACAGCTGCACGCTTTTCGGCGTGCTCTGGGCAATTCCTGCCGGGGCGGAAAGTAACAACGCCGACTGTTTCAACCCGGTCAGCGCCTGCTCCAGCAGCGCCTTCTGGGTCCGGATATCGGCCAGTTCGGCTCTGGCGGTTTCCACGGCGCTGCTCAGGGCTTCGGCCTGGCTGAGCGCCTGCTGCAGCTGGCTCAGTGCCGCATCCATCTCCAGCACCTGGCCCTGCGCCTTCGCCTGGCCATCAGCGCTGATGAATATCCCTTTCTGCGCCCGGATGGCGCCCCATGAATCCGTGCGCAGCTCGAAGCCTTCCCCGCGCGGCTGCTTTTCGCTGTCCACTAAATGGCCGAGGTTCAGCTGGCTCTTGCCACCGTATTCGGTGGAGACCTTGATGTGCTCTTTCCCGCGCTCATCGTCGAGGCGAATTTTGTTGTTCGCCGGGGTGCGCAGCACGTTGCGTTTATTGTTGCGGATGGTGACATGGTCGCCGTGCGCCGAATCATGCAGCACGCCGGAGATATATGGCCTGTCCGGGTTGCCGTCCTCAAAGCCAATCGCCACTTCGGTGCCCGCCAGCAGCGGCAGGTGCAGGCCGTAAGTATCTCCTGCGTAGGGGCGCGACTGACGCACCCACAGGCTCTCGAACCCCGTCTCCCAGTTATCACGGTCAAACAGCATGTTGACGCGATAGCGGCCGTCTTTGTCGATATGGCCGTAGGTGTCGTTTTCGGTGGTACTGGTGACACGGGCCGGCAGCGTGCCGGCCATCACCGGACGTGAGCCTGGGTCAGGACGGAAGCCAAAATCGGTGCTGTCCGGGATACCGTCAAACCTGACGCCAAAATCTTCATCCCGCCGCGCATGGCTGTGCATCGCCGTGATGACCACTCCCTGAGCAAACACGTCTGCCACTTCGTACCCGCCGGTGACTTTCAGTACCTGACCCGGAGAGAGGGTCGGGCAGCTGGTGATGGCATGAATCTGCGTCTGGCCATTCAGGTAGCGCTCATGACGAATGCGGGCATAAAACGCCCCGGACTCCGGGGCAGGATTGCGGTCATATGCGCTGCCCTGGGTCAGGTAGTTGTCGGCATAGTGGTATGCCTCGCCGTAAGTCGTATTGTCGCCACGGGTCGCGTCCACCAGGGTGTTCATGTCATCCGTGGCCTGGCGGTAGTTGTAATCGCGGGTGCTGACCTGCTTCTGCACCACGTGGTGGTGGCTCTCCATCCCCCACACCGAATCCACGCCATCTGAATGCTGGCCAGACGGCGGAACCGAGGGTAGCGTCAGGCCTTTCTCATATCCCTGCTGGCTGTCGTAAAACTCCACCACGTCAATGTTCAGCCGGGTGTCGGTGGTGAAGCGGAACCAGATACCCACCTCACCCAGCAGACGGGTGATAAAATGCAGGTCGTCCTCGCCGTACTGCATCACCTGCTCGCGGCGCGGATATTCTTTGCTGAGCGAGAAAAGGAAATCCTGACCACGCAGGCCATGGCGCTCGCGGAGGATTTTTTCCACAATCTGCGGGACCGACATATCCTGGTAAATCGCGTTCTGGTGCGAGCGCCCCAGCAGTGCCAGGCGTGGCTGTAACGTCAGCGCATAACAGGTCTCGTCTTTCGAGGTGCTGAGTCGCTCAAACCCGCTCACCACGCCCTGAATCACCCGGACCGCCTGCTGCATTTTGATGCCAAAGCCCTGGTTCACCGGAGCCTGCAGCGTCAGCGAGCCCGGTTTCATCAGCATCATCTCTTTGCTGATGGCATGGTCACAGCTGGTGAATTCAATCCGGTAGCTGAACGGTGTGCTCAGAGCTTCATCACCTTCAAAGGCCAGCACATCCAGCTCTGCCTCACATCCCTTCACCGACAGCAGGTGATGGTTGTGGCTGAATCTGATCGGGGGATTACTGCTCATGCGTGCACTCCTTGTGTACGGTCAAACTCCAGCCCGATACCCTCTTCCTCACTCCAGCTAAGGCATAACGACTGTGGTTTCTGTCTGGCGGCCATGTGGGTCAGCAGCTGCTGACTCAGTACCGGCAGAATTTGCTGGTTGAGCAGGCTGTCGACGTTACGTGCACCGGTATCCGGCAGCAGACAGACGGCGGTCAGCGCGTCGTACAGGCTCTCTTCGATGTGCGTGGTCAGACCGTAGTGTCGATGTAAGCGCTTGCTGACCTGCGACAGCTTCATTTCCACGATGGTGCGCATGGCGGGCTCATTAAGCGGGCGGTAAATCACCGTCTGGAAACGGGCCAGCAGCGCGGGCTGGAAATGATCGCGTAGGATCGGGCGCAGCAATTCATGCAGATCCGCTTCGGTCGCTTCCGGATGTTCGTCCAGCAGCTGCATCAGATGGTCGCTGCCAAGGTTGGAGGTCATCAGGATCACCGTATTACGGAAGTCGATTTCACGGCCTTCGCCGTCGCGCATGAAACCGCGGTCGAACACCTGATAGAACAGGTTCATCACGTCGCGGTGCGCTTTTTCCACTTCATCCAGCAACACCACGCTGTACGGGCGTTTGCGCACGGCTTCGGTCAGGATGCCGCCCTGGCCATAACCGACGTAGCCCGGCGGTGAGCCTTTCAACTGAGAAACGGTGTGCGGCTCCTGGTATTCGGAAAGATTGATGGTGATTAAGGATTTTTCGCCGCCGTACAGCACGTCGGCCAGCGCCAGCGCGGTTTCGGTTTTACCGACACCACTCGGACCGACCAGCAGGAACACACCCTGTGGGCCGTTTTCAGACGTGAGGCCGGTTTTCGCTGCTCGCAGGCGTTGCGCGATGGCAGTCAGCGCCACGTCCTGTCCGACCACACGTTTGCCGATTTCATTTTCCAGGGTCAGCAGCCCAGTCTGCTCGTCTTTCATTAGCGAGGACAGCGGTACGCCGGTCCAGTCGGCGATCACGTTAGCCACGGTGCGCACATCCACATCGGCAGAAAGCAGCGGGTTGCTGTGCTGCATGGCGTTCAGCTGCTGTTGCAGCGCCTGAATCTCGCTCTGGCGCGAGATATCCTGGCGACTTTCCAGCAGCTGTTCGGTAAGTTTCAGCTCTCCGCCGTACCGGGTCTCCAGTTCGTCGAGCGCGACGATAAGGTCATTTTCTTCCTGCTCAATGGCGGCCAGGCGTTCGCCGTGCGTCTGGCTACCCAGCGCAATGTCTTCCAGCAGCGACTGCCTCTCCATTTCAAGCGAGGTAATCTGCGAGCGAATGTGGGTCAGCGGTTCCGGTACGGTATCGAGACTCATGCGCACCCGGGCGCTGGCGGTGTCGAGCAGATCAACGGCCTTGTCCGGCAGCTGGCGGCCCGTCAGGTAGCGCCGTGAAAGGCTGACGGCGGCGCGCACCGCATTATCGGTAATGTGCACGTTGTGGTGTTCGGCATAGCGGGACTTCAGGCCGCGCAGCATAAGGCAGGCGGTGTCATCGTCGGGCTCGTCAACTTTCACCATCTGGAAGCGACGTTCCAGGGCGGCGTCACGCTCGAAATACTGTTTGTATTCAGACCAGGTGGTGGCGGCGATGGTACGCAGTTCGCCGCGCGCCAGCGCCGGTTTCAGCAGGTTGGCGGCATCTGCGCCCCCCGCCTGGTTGCCCGCGCCGATGATAGTGTGCGCTTCGTCGATGAACAGCAAAATCGGCACCGGTGATTGCTGCACGGCATCGATGACGTTTTTCAGCCGCTGTTCAAATTCGCCCTTCACGCCCGCCCCCGCCTGCAGCAGGCCAAGGTCAAGCGCGCGCAGCACAACAGGTTTGAGCGCTTCCGGTACATTGCCTTCGGCGATTCTGAGTGCGAGACCTTCCACCAGGGCGGTTTTGCCGACGCCGGGTTCACCGACCAGGATCGGATTGTTCTTGCGACGACGGGAGAGAATGTCGACCATCTGGCGGATTTCCGTGTCGCGGCCAAACACCGGGTCGATTTTGCCGTCCTTCGCTTTGGCGGTGACATCGAGAGTGAATTTATCCAGCGCGTTCTGCAGCGCCGGGGACAACTCGCCCTCTTTCACTTCTGCCCCAACCGGGCGCCCGACAAACGCCACTCCCCCGCCATGGCTCTGCGCCAGTTCAGCTTCCTGCTGCACGTCCGGACGTTCGTCGGACTGTGCATCGAGTAACGGACGCAGGCGATCCAGCTGACTCTGGCCCAGAGTCAGCAATGGCCACAGGCCATCACAGTGGGCCAGTTTGGGCTTTTCGACCAGCGCCATCAGCAGATGCACGCTACGGATTTGCTCTTCTCCATTAAGAGAGGCCGTCAGCCAGGCTTCCTGCATCAGCGTCTGGATGTTTTCCGAGAGCTGCGGTCGGTGACGCACTGAGCGCGGTTGTTTGTCCAGCCAGACGAGCAAATCCTGCCACAGCGCCTCCATATCCCATTCGTAACGCCGAGCCAGCACGGTGAGGTCACCCTCGCCCTGCTCCAGCAGTTTCAGCAGCCAGTGCTCCGGCAAAATTTCCGCATGTGCGCGGGTCTGACAGAGCGAGGCTGCCCCTTCCATCGCACGGGCACAGTAAGGGTTCAGACGTCGCAGCAGGATGGCTGGATTTTCCATGAGTCTCTCTCTTTGTCGGTTCCTGGACACGCTACCGCCCCTCGCTGTTTCCCGAGAAGGGGACCAAAGCGCATACGGTCGGCTGGCAGATTGTGGGTTCTTTGCTCAACGCCCGTCGGCGGCAGACATTCAGCAAAGACAAAAAAGCGGACAGAGAAGCTCTGCCCGCTCGTGACTTACGCAGTGGCGCGTTCGTTCCAGGAATCGGAATGAATGATGTTGCCGTCTTTGTAGGTCCAGGTGATTTTTTCGTAACGTAGTTCGATCTGTTCGAGGTGGTTATGCTTCTCGTAAGCAGGATCCTTGATGTCGTGCATCACCGGGTTCACTTTCACCACTTTCACGTTTTCGAGTCTGGTGTTGAAGTACTCCACTTCCTGGCCCGCGTCGTTGATTTTGTACCACTTAAATTCCGCGGATTTCAGGGTCTGACCGGTGGTCACCGCCTTGTACAGATACGGGCTGGACGAATCGATTTCCTTGGTGAACAGGAACGGGGTGTGGATACGGGTACCCGTCAGCTTGCCGGTGTTGTTGTCGGTCGGGATGTACAGGTTATGCTGTTGTGCCACCACTTCGATGCTGCCTTCGCGGTCCTGCACGTCCACAGACCCTTTGATGTCCGCGCCGCCGTCGTCTTTCAGCCAAAGATAAACAGGAATTGCCATCGGATTTACTCCATTAATGTTGAGAAACGTCATCATCCTGCGATGACGCTGTGGGTTCGCCCGGTAGCTGACAGGCGTTCGCCTGCGGTACCAGACTGATTTCGACACGACGGTTGAGCGCGCGCCCGTCCGCGGTGTCGTTAGTTGCGACAGGACGACTTTCGCCATAGCCCTGCACTGCAAAACAGCTTTCCGGCAGGTCGCCGGTGTCACGCATCCAGTCGCGCACAGCTGCGGCACGTTTCAGAGAAAGCGGCTGATTCAGTTGTGGAGTGCCGGTGTTATCGGTATGACCGGCGACCACGATCAGCCAGCCCGGCTTTGCCTTAACGCCGACCAGGGAGTTGACCAGCATTTTGGTGGAGCCAGCCTTTAACACAGATTTGCCGGAATCGAACAACGACATGCTGTCGAGGCGGACAATTTTCGGTACCGGTTTGGGTTTTGGCTGCGGTTCAGGTGGCGGTGGTGGTGGCACCCAGGAACGGATCGCATCCAGCACAGGCATTCGCAGACGCTCTCCCTGATACAGACCGAGGCCCATCCGCGCCGGTATGCCATTGCGCGCCCAGTCATCCAGCTCTGCCGCATCGTCACGCAGGACGGCAACAGCATCGGCTTTTGGTCCCAAATCATGCATCGGGATACGGTCATAGCGGGCAATATCGAAGCTCACACGCTGCAGCAGCTGGCGATTGTTCCAGCCACTACTGAGCAGCGCAGCAATGGCTGCCAGCGTGAAAATCCAGAGTGCACAACGGAAGGCTCGCCCACGCGGCGTCAGGCCTCGCCCCTCTGGCAGCAGCGGCAGAATAAAATCCGGGAACGGGGAGATAACCGTACTGTCCGTGCCCACCGGCTGCCAGCCGGCCACCTGCTGCATCGCAGTGTGACGGGAAAGCCACGCCGTCCAGGCAGATGTCGCCAGACTTCCGGCAAGGATCGGTCCCATTCCCCACAGCACCGCGGTAGGAGCAATGGCAGGAACGTCAGGGTTTTCATCCATAAAGACAGCTTTGACGTGCTGATGGAACCAGTTCATCAAGCTGTTCATCAGCACCTGTTGCTGCATCGCAGGCGACCCACCGGTGGTGACCCATGCAACGATTGAACTCGGCGCTGAAGACTCACGCCAGATCCTCACCCCTTCCCCCGGGATAGCCGCCTGCCAGAGCAGATCATTCGTCATCGCGCTGCCAACCTGACCATTCAGAACCAGCGGCACAGAATGACCCGTTTCTTTACGCAGCCGGCTGATTTGCCAGCGCAGGACCAACAGACGACTGGTCAGGGCTTCGCTGTCTGCGTGTTTCTGCGGGTAAACACTGACCATCACCGACAGCTGACGCCCCCAGTCAGGACGCAGCCACAGCAGTTGGCGTGCTACCTGCTCAACATCCTGATGTTCTTCAACGCGGATCCAGCAGCCATGCGTCACGGTCAGCACCTGCGACGCCTCTTGCCATGTCCAGGGAACATCACCACAAACCAGCACAACAGGCTGGCGGTATGTCACCTCCGGCAGATTATCGAGACATGCAGTATGATTTTGTTCTGAACGACGAGAGGACACATACAGCAGCGCCGCTATCCCCCCCCAGACGACCAGCAGGATAAGGATCGAAACCAGTCTCGAAAGAGGCAGAAAGCTCAGGCAGATCGTCCCTGTTAAAAGCGCTGCCCAGAGAGCAAGCCACCGCTGTTGCGCAGGACTCATTTCACCGCCCCAGGCAACAGGGTTGCCAGCATCTGATCCAGCCAGTTGTTCAGCCCCCACCACAGCGCAGCGACCACGATGACGCTCACGGCAATGCGAACCGGCCATGAGGAAAACCAGCTACCGACTCCTCGCCCGCTGCGGCTTTCAGCCAGTACCGGATGCGTTTGCGGATAAGTGAAAGGCGCCACGTGTTCGCTGAGCGCTTTCACCAGCTTCTGCCGCTCCGGATCGTTCAACGAACGGTAGCTACCGAGAAAGCCCAGCATCATGACCCGTTGGAAGCAGGTTAAAACGGCACTCTCTGATGCGGGTGCATACAATACGTCACGCATGCGGTCACACAGCGTATCGCCCGCTTCCATCGTGCCCAGAAAATGCCCCTGCAGTGGAATGTCATACCACTGAACGCAGGCATCATCCTGCAGGCCACGACTTTTAACAGCCTCATCGATCAGCGCACATTGGGCAGTAAGGATATGCTGGCAGCTTGCGTCATCCAGCCCCTTCTCTTTCAGCACCAGCTGAACGCGCTCGACATCTGCAACGCAGCGCTCCCACAGCACCCAACCTTCTCCCTCCTGGAACGTTGGCCCATGGCGCAGGCTGACTACCTGTAGCCACGTGTCCTGCAACAGGGCATCAATATCAATGGGCGCGATCACTCCACGCTTGGTTTTACTCATGTTCTCAGTACCGCAAAGAGTTCAAGTTCAGGTTCACCGAGCGTGCCCGGGGTGTAGAACATGCAACTGCCGCTCTCCAGCATTTCTTGTGCCGCCGGATGGGATAAATCGAGCGAGAAATACTGGTTTTCCAGACGCAAAGGAATGGCTGCCGGGACGTGATGCAATGGTTTGAGCGGGATGCCCTGTCGGGAGGCATTCACCAGGTTTGTGACATAATCAGGGCTGCCCACTTTGCACTGGCGAGGGAACTGCTCCTGCAGCTGTGCCACCGGAACAGGCGAGCGTACGGACAGGTAATAATCCGCCCCTTCAAGCAGGCGAGGATCCTGCAGACGAGCCAGCCATTGACGCAGGCGTTTGTCATGCGTCAGCTCAATGGACACCACGCGGGATGGAAGGCTGGCTTCCAGTAAATCGCTTAACAGGTCGAACAGCGGCGGGAAAACCGCATTCAGATGTTCGTGCTGGTAAGCCGGGATTGCGCTAACCTGGTGCTCAAGGGAGAAGGTCAGCAGGCCACCCGCCAGACGAGCCAGCTCCGGGAACAGGCGCTCGACGGCGCTTTGTGGAAAACGCTGGAACTGTGCCAGCACCGGTTCTGCGCTGTTGAGCGCATTGAGGAGCCAGAAAAGGGAGACGTCCGCCACAGCAAAGTCGGCCATTCGTTCGTTACTTTCACGACGCATGGCCATCAGACGTATCAGACGCGCCCGAAGCTGAGTCATCAGTTGATCAAGCTGCTTCATCAGCCAACGGCTACTTCGTACACTCAGTAACGGAGGTAAAAAGCTGTCATCCAGCGTCCAGACTCCCTGTGAGTCCTGCTGCAGACGCGCCACCGGGCAGGTCAGATAGTCGCTGTTATTCTGATGGGCAAAGCGCAAACTGAGTTCAGGCTGCAGAACCGCAATCTGGCGATTATCGTCACCAAACTGGTTGCGGACATCATGCCAGCGCTGACGATAGCGAACCGGACGTTCAGCTGCCTCGTCTGGCTTCAGGCAGTTACCGCCGTTGGCGCGCCATAGCGGTAACGCCAGTACCACGATGGTTTCGTGCGATTCCCCTTCAAGCGATAGCACCGAAGGCAGGCCGTCAGCATTATCACTATCAACCAGGGTGCCATCCTGAAAACGAATATGCAGCCTGCTGGCCTGTAAACGGCCCAGCTTCAGCATGTTTTGTTCAAATGCAGCCTCAATCACCCCCCAGGGGTGGCTGAGACTCATCTGCGCGATACCTTCGGCAGACCAGGCAGCATATGCGGCCTGTTGCTGGAAGTGCTGGGGCGAGACCATAATCCCTCTTCCCCATAACGGTTGCTCCGTTTTCATCGGCTTCCTGCCTTAATTACGATTTGGCTTTCGGCATCTGGGAAACCAGCGACAGGTTGACGTCCATCCCTTCCACCTGGAAGTGCGGGATGGCGAACAGTCGGACGCGGAAGAAGCCCGGGTTATCTTCGATGTCTTCCACCACCACTTTCGCATCGCGCAGCGGGTGAGACGCCTGCAGCTCATCGCCCGGATCCGTCATCTCCGTCACCAGGCCGCGAATCCAGGTGTTCAGCTCCAGCTCCAGCAGACGGCGATCTTTGGTGGTACCGATGTTTTCACGCTGAATAAGCTTCAGGTAATGCGCGATGCGCGACAGCAGGAAGATGTATGGCAAACGCGAGTTAATGCGGCTGTTGGCCGAGGCATCGGCAGTGTCATACAGAGCGGGTTTTTGGGCGGAGTTGGCAGAGAAGAAGCATGCGTAGTCGCGGTTTTTGTAGTATGACAACGGAATGAAGCCGAGGCTGGAGAACTCAAACTCGCGGGTTTCCGGGATCATCACTTCGGACGGGATTTTCACCTGGTTGCCGGTGCCGAGATCATACAGGTGGATCGGCAGCTCTTTCACTGCGCCACCGGCCTGCGGGCCGCGAATTTGCACGCACCAGCCATTATTGATGAAGCTTTTCACCATATTGGCCGCAAAGGCAAAAGACGCATTCGTCCACAGGTATTTGTTGTGATCCGGGCCTTTCACTTCTTCGACATAGTTGAAACTGCGTACCGGTACGGTATCCGGGCCATATGGCAGGCGACCAAGCACGCGCGGCATCACCAGGCCGATATACCGCGAGTCGTCGGTGTCGCGGAAGGATTGCCACTTGATGTACTCGGCGCGGTCGAAGTAGTTGCTGATATCTTTGATAGCCGCCACCTCTTCCATCGACTCTTTGAGGAAGAATTTCGGCCCCGCAGAGCCAATAAATGGCATGTGCGCGGCGGCGGAGACTTTTGAAATATTACGCATCAGCGCCACGTCCTGCGCGGTGGCATCAAATTCATAAGCTGAAATCACTGCCGCAATCGGCTCACCGCCAGGGGTGTCGTATTCCGCGATGTAGGTCTGCTTGTACAGGCCACTCTGGACTATTTCCGCGGAATCTTCGAAATCCTGACGCAATTCTTCTTTGGACAGATCGAGGATTTCCAGCTTCACGTTCTGGCGGAAGTCGGTTTTATCCACCAGTGACTTCAGGCCACGCCACACGGACTCCACTTTCTGGAACGCGTCATTGTGCATGACTTCATCCAGCTGACGGCTGATCTGGAAATCCAGTTCAGCGATATGGTGATCGAGTAATGTCTTATCGAGCTTCTCGACCTTCTGGCCGGACTTATGCAGACACTGCATGAAAACCTGAACAGCGGCAGTAACACGTTCATCGGCCGAGGTTTCCGCCATGACGGCATTATCTTCAAATCCATTCAGGCCACCCATTTCAGCAACCGGCGTTAAATTAATTTTGTCGAACAGTGAGGCATATACACCGTTCTGCGGCAGCATTTTTTCAACTGTGGCTGCCCTTCCCTCATTCTGGATTTCATTATTTACTGACATCAGCATTTTTCTCGTTAATATTCCGTTAAGGTTCCCAGAAATTAATCCTGGACCGGGGCAAGCGCATTCAATTCACTGCGTAGCTCATCGGACAGAGCAGGATCTTTTAAAATGATTTCCAGTTCTTTCCTGAAAGTAACGTTGTCCAGCAGATTGGATTTCAAATCACGTAATAAATTACGCATAGCAAGCATCACACGTAGCTGCGGAATTTGCCGCGCTACCGCCTCAGGTTCAAAATCCTTCATATCCTGAAAGGCCAGTTTCACACGCTCTTCGGAGCCATCGTTGGCGAGGGTATTTTTAACGGTGAGATAAACTTCGGGATTGAGATCTGCGAGGACGCTATTGAAATTGCTCAAAGTGATATTGATTTTTTCGCGCTCTGAAAGCGTCCCTTGAGTCTTGCCATTGCTGAAGTCACCCACACTCAGGAGCTTCAACGGCAGCTCAACTTTCTTCTGAGCGCCGCCCGTCACCAGATCCAGTTTTATATTTACACGCGCACGAGGTATCTCATTCTGAAATGATTCAGACATATATATTTATCTCCTGAATAAATTAGTCCCTTTGCCGGACAGACTGTCGCCATATAAAAATTTAGTTTTTTATTCTAACCAGTAATTTGCGCCAAGGTAAAGCAGGCAAAAAAAATGGTGATAATCCCAGCCCTCCACAAAATATTTAACCACGGTGTAAACACCGCGTCATCATTGGATTTCCAGATTAAATCACTCAATTACTCTAAAAATTTAAAACAACAACGACATTAAAATAAGAATAATCCTCAGACAATGAGAAGAAATCTCACTTTAAAAAGACGAGTTATATAAAACCAGCCATATCTTAGTAAGATAGTTAATTCATAAAATGAATGCATTTTATTTTTTCACCGCTGACATAAGATAATAATCATCAGAATTTATGGAAGGTGTCATATATATAAAAAGGAGCAAGCTACGGTCCACCATGATCCAGGAAGTCGCCAAAAGGTCAATGGCATGGCGGGTTGAATTTGCCACGTGAGACGACGCTTGATGAACCGAAAAACAGTGCGCGCCACTCAGGGGAAATGGATACAATGCGGCGACTGGCTTTCTGCAAAACAGTGCAAAGCTCATTCACGGTAGCGAAACCATTCGCAATCTCGGACCTCACGTCAGGCGGCTAAATGAAATACATCACTTTCAGCGACATGCAACAGCAGAGCGATGCGGCAGCGCGCTCACCTCGTTTGCGTGCACATCGTAATTTTCACCCGGAATTAACCGATCCCGTACAACGTCTGGCGATCGCGATGGAACCGGGCACCTACATTCGCCCTCACCGTCATCCGCACACCTTTGAACTGCTGTTAGCTCTCAGCGGGCGCTTTGTGGTACTGACTTTTGATGATCTCGGTTACGTCACTCGCCGCATCGTATTAGGTGAAGAGTGTACGGCGCTAGAGATGGATGCCGGGACCTGGCATGCGGTTCTGTCGCTGGACGCCGGCGGCGTTATTTTTGAGGTCAAACACGGCGGCTATCAGCCGGTTGCTGCCGGGGATTATGTCACCTGGGCACCTGCGGAAGGTGAAGAAGGAACGTTTGAACTGATGGAATGGTATCGTCAGGCTCAGGTTGGCGACGGCGGGCACATTCGCTCACTCTGACCAGGCCGGTTAAAAAACAGTCCGCTGCCGGGACGCGGCGGATTAAGACCTTTATAGCCCATAAAAAACGGTCATTATAAATTTAGAAAAAATAAAAAACTCGCCTACTGACTGACCCGCGCTGGTATATATTCACATTGACAATATTTTATCTGCAAAGCATCTGCGCGTATTAGCGCCATAATCCCTCACCATATTTGGAATCCGGATGAAACCATTTCGCTACCCTGCTGCCACTCTCTGCTCCATGATGCTGTGTTGTTCGCCCGCCAGCGCCGAGGTTGACCTGGGTTCCATCGATATCTTCTCCGCATCGAATCCGAACAGTCCGGTCCCAAAAGGACTGGTGTTGGGAGCCGCAACGATTAGCGGAACGGCGCGCTACGAAAAGCAGAATAATGAAACTTACTTTATTCCCGGCGGGCTCTACTTCGGCGATCGGTTGATCTATCTCGGCGATCGCGCCCGCTACTATTTTCATATCGACGACAAAGTGGCTTTTTACGGCTATGGCCGCTGGCGATTTGGCAACTTAGATCCCAGCGATAATAGCGCGTTCAAGGGTATGGAGCAGCGAAAAGGCGAGTTTGAAGCCGGTATCGGCACCACGCTGATTACGCCCTATGCGCTGCTGAGCGCCCGTATCAGCTCCGACGTGACGGGGCGCAGCAATGGCCAGGAGCTGCTTTTGTGGGCAGATTTTCCCGTCATCAAAGATAATCTGCTGATCATGCCGGGGATGGGACTGATGATCCGCAGTAGCAATATGGCCAACTACTATTTTGGCGGCGTCTCGGCCAGCGAAGCCACCAGCCAGCGCCCGCAGTGGGATACCGGTACCACCGTCTCACCAATGGCGGCGATTATTACCAGCTACCGTTTCAGCCCCCACTGGGTTGGCATGTTCGCCGCCAACTACGAGCTGTATGATAAAGATATCGCCGACAGCCCCCTCGTTCAGCACAACGGCGAACTGTATGGCATTCTGGCCGTCGGCTATACCTGGTAAGCGGACACTATCACAAGGTTTTCCCACTGCTAAGCTCCCCGGCGATCTGTAATGCCATCGCGCTAAACGCGCGCGCCGCGGCACTCTGCCAGGCCTCTTTGTGCTGCAGCAGGCAAGCCGTTCGCTCCAGCAGCACCGGCATGAGCGTCACCGCCACCAGATCGTCGCGGTCCCGTACGATGGCGGCCGGTAACAGCGTCGCAAGCTGGGTATGTTGAATCACCGTCAGCACCGCGCTGATAGAGTTGGCCTCCATGTGCACCGTTGGCTGAATACCGTGCTGCCGGCAATAGCTGTCGATTTGCCCACGCGTCGCAAACTCCTCGCTCAATAAAATCAACGATTGCTGATTGAGCGCCTCCAGCTTCATACGGCGCTGACCCGCCAGCGGATGATGTCGCCCCACCACCAGCGCCAGCGTTTCGCTGAATAAAGGCGTGGCCACAATATCCCTTGAGCCGCTATCGGCAAAAGCAATCCCGGCATCCAGCTCGTCGTTAAGCAATAACGCTTCCATCCGCTGCTGGGCCATTTCACGCATCGTCAGCGTGATGTTCGGATAACGCTGATAAAAAGCCGCTACCAGCGGCCCCATAAAGTAGGTCGTAAACGTCGGCGTCATCGCCACCCGCAGCGTTCCCCGCTGCAGGTCTTCTACATCCAGCAGCGCTCGTTTACCCTCTTCCAGTTCCTGTAGCACCCGGCGGGCATAAGTGAGCCAGACCTCGCCGGAATCGGTCAAACGAATCTGCCGCCCGCTGCGGTCAAATAACAGGACGCCCAGCAGCTCTTCAAGCTGGCGGATCTGTTGAGAAAGCGCCGGCTGCGAAACATGCAGCGCCGTCGCGGCTCGGGTAAAACTGCGATGTTCCGCAACCGCCAGAAAATAGGTGAGATGGCGTAGCAGCATGGGCACTCCTATAAGTAAAACCAATAGAGTCAATCATAAATAAGTCTTTTAACTTATAAAACAAAATGCGTACTCTGCCCTGTGTACAGCCGTAAAGTTCCTCTTCCCGCAACATATCTGCCTTTCCTCTCCGGAGCCGCTATGTCAGTTCACGATAGTTATCTTCAGCACGCCATCGCCCTCGCCACAGCCAATGTTGAAAACGGCGGGCGTCCGTTTGGCGCGCTCATCGTCCACAGGGGTGATATTGTCGCCCGGGCCGTCAACACCCTGCATCAAAACGGCGATCCGACCGCACATGCCGAACTCAACGCCATTCGCGACGTCTCACAGCATCTGGGCAGCCAGGTGCTCAGCGAGTGCATCATTTATGCCAGCGGTCAGCCCTGCCCGATGTGCCTGAGCGCTATCTATTTGACCGGCATCCGCGAGGTTTATTTCTCCAACAGTAACCGGGATGGCGAGCCCTTCCGGCTCTCCACCGCCGCTATCTACCATCAGCTAAGTCAACCGCTGGAAACGCAATCACTCCCGATTCACCATAGCCCTCAGCCCGAAGGCCTCGCGCTTTATCAGCTGTGGGCGGATAAGCAAAAATGAGCCCGATGTCGCGCAACGGCCTGATGCTTCTGGTGCTGGTACTGATCGGCATCAATATGCGCCCGCTTTTGACCTCCATCGGCCCGCTTCTTCCCCAGCTACAGCAGGCCAGCGGAATGGGATTTACCCTCGTTTCGCTACTCACCGCGATCCCGGTTATCGCGATGGGACTCCTGGCGCTGGCAAGTCCGTGGACTCAGCGCCATATCAGCGAAAGTCGCGGGATGGTACTGAGCCTGATGATGATCGCCTCAGGCGCCGTGCTTCGTGAATTCACGCCGCACAGCGGGCTGCTGCTGAGTAGCGCCCTGCTCGGCGGGATCGGAATCGGTATTATTCAGGCGACGATTCCGGCAGTGATAAAGCGTCAGTTTCCCCAGCGAACGCCGCAGGTCATGGGGCTGTGGTCAGCGGCGCTCATGGGCGGCGGAGGCCTGGGAGCCGCGTTGACGCCGTGGCTGGCGCGGCACAGCGCCCTTTGGCATCACGCGCTCGCCTGGTGGGCTCTTCCCGCCATCGCAGCGCTGCTCGGCTGGTGGTCAGTCAGCCGCATGCGACCTGCCGGGCAACATCAGGCCGCACCTCAGGTCAGCGGGTCCGTTTTCCGCCGCCGCCGCGCCTGGACGCTCGGGCTGTACTTCGGTCTGATTAACGGCGGCTACGCCAGTCTGATCGCCTGGCTGCCCCCTTATTACATGCAGTTGGGCTATAGCGCTCAGTTTAGCGGAACCCTGCTGGCCATGATGACCGTAGGCCAGACCGCCGGCGCGTTGCTGATACCGATGCTGGCACGTCACGACGATCGCCGCAGACTATTACTATTGACGCTGGTGCTGCAGCTTATTGGTTTCTGCGGGTTTATCTGGCTGCCGCTACAGCTCCCGCTGCTATGGGCCGTGTGCGGCGGCATAGGATTAGGCGGCGCATTCCCGTTGTGCCTGGTCCTGGCGCTCGATCACGCCCGCCATCCGGCGATTGCAGGCCGACTGGTGGCCTTTATGCAGGGCATCGGTTTTATGCTGGCCGGCGCCTCCCCGTGGTTGTCGGGTCTGCTGCGAAGCCTGAGCGGCAATTATGTGCTGGACTGGGCGTTTCATGCCGTCTGCGTCGCTGCTCTGATGGGCGTCACCCTGCGTTTTGTACCGGCACGCTATCCGCAGGCCTGGCACCGGCCTGAACACGCCGCCGATTAAGCCCGAATGTTGCGCCGCGGGAGAGCGTTTCCCGCAGCGCATCGTTGGCATCGCCAGGAGAATAAATCCCAAAATCAAACAGCTATCGCATCACGGCGGCAACGGCGAAAAGCCGTCGCCAGAATGGAATTTATTACCGAATGAAATTAATGTGTCGCCGAATCACGACACTCGTAAGTAACTAAAAATTAATAAAAAAATGCCCCTTGTTTCCCTCATTTTTTAGGCGTACATTAGCGCCATCTGGAGCAGTTACAGCACAGAATTTCGACCTGCCGCGGCCGCCGGAATCCTCTGGTTTTGCTGCGACGGATCAGAATCAACAATGAAGATTAAATTCATTTAGGCGTTTCGCCGAGAACGCGGAGTGATGAGTCGTGAAATACTTTATTATGGGCGTATCTTTTATGGTCATCGTTTGGGCCGGTACTTTTGCCCTGATGATTTAAGCACAGCCAGAGTCAAAAAAAACGGGAGCCAGCGGCTCCCGTTTTTTGTTGCTGCGTTTCTTTATTTCGCGCCGTTATTCGAGGCTTTCGCCGGCTGACTTGCCCGATGCTGGCAACAGCCCGTCGGCACGAAACATCGATTTGATCCCGCGAATGGCCTGGCGGATACGATCGCGATTTTCGATAAGCGCAAAACGCACATGGGTATCCCCGTAATCACCGAAGCCGATACCCGGCGAAACGCATACTTTCGCGTCCTGCAGCAGCTTTTTCGCAAACTCCAGCGAGCCCAGCGCCGCATACTGCTCGGGGATCTTCGCCCAAACGTACATGGATGCCTTCGGACACTCGACCATCCAGCCTGCTTCGTGCAGCCCTTTAACCAGCACATCGCGACGGCGCTTGTACTGCTCGGCGATATCGCGAACGCACTGCTGGTCGCCTTCCAGGGCCGCAATTGCCGCGACCTGCAATGGAGTGAAGGTGCCATAATCATGATAGCTTTTAATACGCGCCAAGGCATTGACCAGCGTTTTATTACCGACCATGAAGCCGATACGCCAGCCGGCCATGTTGTAGCTTTTGGAGAGGGTAAAGAACTCCACGGCCACATCGCGCGCGCCGGGGACTTCCATAATCGAAGGGGCCTTCCAGCCATCATAAACGATATCGGCATAGGCCAGATCGTGTACCACCAGCACATCGTAACGCTTGGCCAGCGCGACCACTTTTTCAAAGAATTCCAGTTCGACGCACTGCGCGGTCGGATTGGACGGGAAACCGAGGATCATCATTTTCGGTTTCGGGTAGCTTTCACGAATCGCCCGCTCCAGCTCATTGAAGAAATCAACGCCTTCCACCAGCGGCACTGAACGCACCTGCGCCCCGGCAATAACCGCGCCATAGATATGGATCGGGTAGCTTGGATTGGGCACCAGCACCGTGTCGCCATGATCCAGCGTCGCCAGCATCAGATGCGCCAGCCCCTCTTTTGAGCCAATTGTAACAATCGCTTCCGATTCCGGATCGATCTCAACGTTATAGCGATCCTGATACCAGCGCGAAATGGCGCGGCGCAGACGAGGAATACCGCGGGAGGTGGAGTAGCCGTGCGTATCGGGCCGCTGGGCAACGGTGCAAAGTTTTTCCACGATATGCGGCGGCGTCGCGCCGTCCGGGTTGCCCATGCTGAAATCGATAATATCTTCACCACGCCGACGCGCAGCCATTTTCAGTTCAGCAGTAATATTAAAAACGTAAGGGGGCAGACGATCGATACGCGTAAAACGGCGTTCAGGACTGGATGCAGTCATAGATTCCTCAGAGTAACGTTAGCGCCCGGACCGTCCGAGCGACGCTGTCGCGTTTGCGACGAGCTTAGAAAATAACCCGAAAAAAATGATGCTGTCGAGGGGGTGAGAAAAAAATAATCGTCGGCGAAAAAAGCGGGCATCTGCATCATGGCATGCAGCGGCAGAGGTCCTCGATTTAGCCGGTACGAAAATTAGATGCAACATATTAATATCTATTAATTTACCTGTTTTTATCATTCACCCTCCGCTCATCAGGTTGACACCGGCCCGGCGATCAATCCCCTTTTTTTAGTGTGACTTTTCCCTATTCGACGCTTCGGCTGGCCTTCTGCCGCGAGGTTTTTTATCATGTTGCTTTCCCGCGATAGACACGGCGCACCCATGCACGAAATATTCACAATGCTGCTGGCGGTTTTTGACCGCGCGGCACTCATGTTGATTTGCCTTTTTTTCCTTATCCGTCTGCGCCTGTTTCGCGAGCTACTGCATAAATCTGCACATACGCCGAAAGAACTGCTGGCGGTTATCGCCATTTTTTCCCTGTTTGCGCTGTTCAGTACCTGGTCTGGCGTGCCGGTAGAGGGTTCTCTGGTCAACGTGCGGATTATCGCGGTGATGTCCGGGGGAATTCTGTTTGGCCCCTGGGTCGGAGCTATCGTTGGGGTGATTGCCGGCGTTCATCGCTATCTTATTGATATCGATGGTGTAACCGCTATCCCCTGCTTTATCACCAGTATTGTCGCCGGGTTGTTGTCAGGGCTGATTAATCGCAAAGTGCCGAAAGCTCAGCGCTGGAAGATCGGGATTCTCGCCGGGATGCTCTGCGAAACCTTAACCATGATCCTCGTGGTCTTTTGGGCGCCGTCGTTTTCGCTGGGCATTGATATCGTCTCCAAAATCGGCATCCCGATGATCCTCGGCAGCGTCTGTATCGGCTTTATCGTGCTACTGGTCCAGAGCGTCGAGGGTGAAAAGGAGGCCAGCGCCGCGCGCCAGGCAAAACTGGCGCTGGATATCGCCAACAAAACGCTGCCGCTCTTCCGTCATGTGAACAGCGAATCCCTGCGCCAGGTGTGCGACATTATTCGCCGCGATATCAATGCCGACGCGGTGGCCATCACCACTACCGATCGGGTTCTGGCCTACGTCGGGTTTGGCGAAAGCAACTATCACGATAGTGATAATGACATCAGCCCCACCACGCGCCAGGCTATCGAGAGTGGGAAAATCATTATTAAAAACAATGATGAGGCCTACAGAACGCCGGAGATTCACTCCATGCTGGTCATTCCGCTACGGGAGAAAGGCGTGGTGACCGGTACGCTGAAAATTTATTACTGCCATGCCCACCGCATCACCTCGTCCCTGCAGGAGATGGCCGTCGGCCTGTCGCAAATCATCTCTACTCAGCTGGAGGTCTCGCGGGCAGAACAGCTGCGTGAAATGGCCAACAAGGCCGAGCTGCGCGCCCTACAGAGCAAAATCAACCCGCACTTTCTCTTTAACGCCCTCAATGCGATTTCATCCTCGATCCGCATGAATCCGGATACCGCCCGTCAGCTCATTTTTAATTTGTCGCGCTATTTACGCTATAACATTGAATTAAAAGACGACGAACAGATTGATATCAAAAGAGAGCTGTACCAAATCAAGGATTATATTGCCATCGAACAGGCGCGCTTCGGCGACAAGCTTACCGTCATCTACGACATCGACGATGAGGTCAGCTGCGTGATACCGAGCCTGCTGATTCAGCCGCTGGTGGAAAATGCCATTGTCCACGGGATCCAGCCGTGCAAAGGCAAAGGCGTCGTCACCCTCGGCATCAACGAGTGTGGTAATCGGGTGCGGATTAGCGTTCGCGATACCGGGAATGGTATCGATCCTGCCGTGGTCGCGCGGGTAGAGGCGGATGAAATGCCGGGTAATAAGATCGGCCTGCTCAACGTTCACCATCGGGTAAAATTGCTGTATGGCGAAGGACTCCATATCCGCCGCATGAATCCGGGAACGGAAATTGCGTTCTACGTGCCTAACAAGCTTGCTTCCCAGACCACTCCGGTGTCTCTGTTGCCATGAACGGAGAAAAAATGAAAGTCATCATAGTTGAAGATGAGTTCCCGGCGCAGCAGGAGCTCACGTGGTTAATTAACACCCACAGCCAGATGGAGATTGTCGGGACATTCGACGACGGGCTGGACGTGCTGAAGTTCCTGCAGCACAACAAGGTTGATGCCATTTTTCTCGACATCAACATCCCTTCTCTGGACGGCGTTCTGCTGGCGCAGAATATCAGCCAGTTCGCGCATAAACCGTTTATTGTGTTTATCACCGCGTGGAAAGAGCACGCGGTAGAGGCATTTGAACTGGAAGCATTTGACTACATTCTGAAGCCGTATCAGGAATCACGCATCATTAACATGCTGCAAAAGCTGGCCAGCGCCTGGCAACTACAGCAGCAGACAGGCAGCCAGACCGGGACGGCTGCCAATCCGCAGCGGGAAAATGACACGATCAATCTCATTAAAGATGAGCGAATTATCGTGACCAGTATTCACGATATTTACTATGCGGAAGCCCACGAAAAAATGACCTTTGTCTACACCCGACGGGAATCATTCGTGATGCCAATGAACATTACGGAGTTTTGCGGCAAGCTGCCGCCCGCACACTTCTTCCGCTGCCACCGCTCATACTGCGTTAACCTGAATAAAATTCGCGAGATTGAACCCTGGTTCAACAACACCTATATTCTGCGCTTACGCGATCTGGAGTTTCAGGTGCCGGTCAGCCGCAGCAAGGTCAAAGAATTTCGCCAGCTCATGCATCTGTAGCAGGGGTATGCCGAAGAGAGTAGCCCGCCCGCGCACGATTGCGCCGGAACGGGCTGGCTATGACAAGATTAGAGAATCTGTCCGAGCGTCTGGCGCAGATGCGCCCCGGAACCCAGCAGGCCCGGATTATCGTGCACGATCAGGTAGACCGGAATATCCTGGACGAAGGCTTTAAAGCGCCCCTTGTCTTCAAACCCGCCGCGGAAACCGGAAGCTTTAAAGAACTCCAGGAAGCGCGGGACGATGCCGCCAGCAATATACACGCCGCCGAAGGTGGCCAGCGTCAGCGCCAGGTTGCCGCCAAAGCGTCCCATAATCACGCAGAACAGCGACAGCGCACGACGGCAATCGATACAGGTGTCAGCCAGCGCGCGTTCGGTCACATCTTTCGGCTGAAGGTTTTCCGGCAGGCGGCCGTCTGATTTCACTATCGCCCGATACAGATTAACCAGCCCCGGGCCGGATAACACACGCTCGGCCGACACATGCCCCAGCTCAGCGCGCAGCTCTTCGAGGATAATCCCCTCTTCTTCGCTGTTCGGCGCAAAATCAACGTGCCCCCCTTCCCCCGGCAGACTCACCCAGCGTTTGTCGACATGCACCAGATGCGCAACGCCCAGGCCGGTTCCTGCGCCGTAGACGGCAATAGGTTTTCCCTCTACCGGCGTCGTGCCGCCAAACTGAATCAGATGCTCAGCTTTCAGCATCGGGATCGCCATCGATACCGCAGTAAAATCGTTGATGATCTCCAGATGTGAGAACCCGAGGTTCTTTTTCATCTCTGCGATGGAAAAGGCCCACGTATGGTTGGTCATTGCCACCCAGTCACCGGTGATCGGACAGGCGATGGCGATGCAACCGTCTTCAACCTCAACGCCCTGCTCGTCAAGATAGACGCGGACAACGGCTTCAAGACTGGGGTAATCGAGCCCGGAATAGGTTTTTGCCCGGGAAATATCCCCGCTTGCAATATCGCATAATGCCAGTCGGGCATTGGTTCCGCCGACGTCTCCTACTAAAGCAAATTTTGTCATTCCGTTACGGCTCCACTAAAGTCAAAATGATTCTTTTGGCACACTGTAAATTCATGATGCCTTAACAACAACGACCAACGTATAAGTGCCCACAGTTTAGCGACCTATGTCACATTTAGGTTGTAATCTGTGCAAAATGATTGTCAACGCACTGCGGGATCGTCAGGCATAGCCATCAGTTTATCGTTTCAGCACCATTTGCATCGACGCCCCTCAGAGGCACGGGCAAAATCGTGCTTCACGACCTTTAAAAGGAAATGTTTCATGCTGCATCCGCGCGCCAGAACGATGCTGTTGTTATCGATACCCGCCGTGATTATAGGTATCGCTTCCAGCCTGGTATTGATTGTGACGATGAAGATTGCGGCCATATTGCAGCATGTTATCTGGTCCAGCGTGCCGTTGAGTTTAGGCATCGAGGCCAGCGGGCAGGTGTGGACTATCGCCGTACTCACGCTAACCGGCATCGCCGTGGGACTGGTGGTCCGTTTCAGCCCAGGACATGCCGGGCCGGACCCGGCCACCGAATCATTAATTGGCGCGCCCATCAGTACCGGCGCGCTGCCGGGTCTGGTCGCAGCACTCGTATTAGGTCTCGCGGGCGGCGTCAGCCTTGGGCCGGAACATCCCATAATGGTAATGAATATCGCCCTTGCGGTGGCAATCGGCTCTCGTCTGTTTCCCCGCGTCAGTTCGCTGGACTGGACCATTCTTGCCGCCTCCGGCACGATCGGCGCGCTGTTTGGCACCCCGGTGGCCGCCGCGTTAATTTTTTCGCAAACCCTCAACAGCAGTAACGATGTGCCGCTGTGGGATCGCTTGTTCGCCCCCCTGCTGGCGGCAGCGGCGGGCGCCCTGACGACGGATCTGTTCTTCCATCCTCATTTCTCGTTGCCCATCCCCGTTTATCCGCAAATGCATTTCGTTGATATCATAAGCGGCGCTATCGTCACGCTTATCGCCATTGCCGTAGGCATGGTGGCCGTCTGGTGCTTACCGCGGCTACATGCGTTGATGAACCGCCTGAAAAATCCGGTGCTGACGCTGGGTCTCGGCGGTCTGCTGCTGGGGATTCTCGGCGCTGCTGGCGGACATATAACGCTGTTTAAAGGCCTGGAGGAGATGCAGCAAATCGCCTTAAGCCAGACCCTGACGGCCGGCGACTTTTTACTGATTGCGCTGGTGAAGCTGGCGGCGCTGGTGATCGCCGCCGCCAGTGGTTTTCGCGGCGGGCGAATATTCCCCGCGGTCTTCGTCGGCGTGGCGCTCGGCTTTATGCTGCACGCCCATGTCGATGCCGTTCCGGCCGCTATCACGGTCTCCTGCGCCATCCTGGGCATGACTCTGGTGGTCACCCGCGATGGCTGGCTCAGCCTGTTTATGGCGGCGGTCGTCGTACCGGATACGACGCTGCTACCGCTGCTGTGTATCGTGATGCTCCCGGCCTGGCTGCTGTTGGCCGGGAAGCCGATGATGATAGCCAGGCGACGAAACGACTAGACGCGGCTGTTTCTCTCTTCCAGAGCCTGGGTTACCGCGCGCAGGAAGTCAGGAATATCCATTTTGGGCAGCATAACCTCCACCAGCGTCAGCTTATCGGAGCCAATACTGTCGGCCATCGCCTCTTCAAGCTCTTCCGTCCGCGTCACGCGCCAGCATCGGGAAGGGACATTGGGGGCGAAGGCTCCCGGCAAACGGTTCCAGTCCCACAGCGCAATATCGTTGTAACGCTGCTCCGGACCGTGAATCGCTCGTTCAACCGTATACCCCTCGTTATTAAGCAGCAGGATCAGCGGGTTCTGTTTATCGCGTAGCATCGACCCCAGTTCCTGAATCGTCAGCTGAGCTGCCCCATCGCCCACTATCAGCACGACCCGCCTGCCCGGCGCTGCGGTTTGGGCACCGTAGGCGGCCGGTAAGGTAAATCCTATCGATCCCCACAGCGGCTGGACCAACAGGGTGGCATCTGAGGGAAGCTTGAGCGCGGCAACGCCGAAAGCCGCGGTTCCCTGATCGGCAAGAATAATATCCCCGGGACGCAGCTGCTCCTGTACGGTACTCCAGAAACTTCCCTGCGTAAGGCTACCGCCCGTCACGCTTTCCACCTCCGGCGCAGAGCAGTCTGGCAACCGCCACTCTGCTGACAGACCGGCGGACAGAATCATTAACTCATTAAGAGCTTGATCCATCGGAATACGGCTGAACCAGTGGTCGCCCACTCTGACGGCAAAAGGCTGAATTTCAATCGTGCGTTCAAGGGGTAAATGCTGGGTAAATCCGGCAGTGATGGTGTCGGTGAAGCGGGTACCCACGCAGATGATCGTATCGGCGTTTTCAATTGCCTCACGCGTTTGCGGCGCGCTGGCGATACCGCTATAGGTGCCGACAAAACCAGGCTGCTGTTCATCAAACAACCCTTTTCCCATCAGCATCGTGGCACAGGCAATCGGTGTTTTCGCCACCCACATCCGTAGCGTATCCTGCAGGCCATAGCGCTGGGCGAGGAAATCCGCCAGCAATGATACCTGCCGACTGCTGCGCAGCATCTGCCCGGCATGTTCACGAAACCCGGCCAGCTGATTCTCATCCGCAGGCGGCCCTTCGATCGCCAGACGACGAGCCGGCGGCGTCGCTTTTGCTTTCGCCACATCGGCAGGTAACATCAGATAACCGGGGCGATGGTGGGTAAGCATCTCGCTCAGCACGCGATCGATTTCGTGGCAGGCATTCCCCGCCGTCAACGTCGCCTGCGTGCAGGTGATCTGCTCGCTCATCCGCGCGAAGTGCGTGAAGTCGCCATCTCCCAGCGTATGGTGCAGCAGTTCTCCGCGCTGCTGGGCGCCGGTGCCCGGCGCGCCGACGATATGTAGCACCGGAATATGTTCCGCATAGCTGCCGGCCACGCCGTTAAGGGCGCTCAGCTCGCCGACGCCATAGGTCGTCAGGAGCGCCCCGGCGCCTTTAATGCGCGCATATCCGTCGGCAGCATAGGCCGCATTCAGCTCATTCGCACAGCCAACCCATCCCAACGCTTCGTGCGCGATGACGCGGTCGAGGAATTGTAAATTGTAATCTCCAGGTACGCCAAACAAGCGGTCTATGCCGCAATCTACGAGACGATCCAGCAGATAATCGCCAATGGTGTAAGTCGGTTGCATCTCCATACTCCTCTTCCCGTTGCAGGTGATCTGAGTATTGAATAAGCGATCCAACTGTCCAGATAGCGGTCAATAATCGGGGTGGAAAGCAAAATTTACGCCTTTGAAGTGTGTACTCCGCGCTGAACATTCTTTAGTGTAAACGTATACACAACCTGTTCTATCTGCGGAGGAAGTATGGTTTACCAGGCAAATGCGGCACGATATCAAACGATGGAATATCGTCGTTGTGGCCGGAGCGGATTAAAGCTACCGGCCATTTCACTCGGCCTCTGGCACAATTTTGGCGACGAAACGCGGGTGGAAACCAGCCGTCAGCTGCTGCGACATGCCTTTGATCTTGGCATAACCCATTTTGATTTAGCCAACAATTACGGGCCGCCTCCCGGCTCGGCGGAAAGCAATTTCGGCCGCATCCTGCGGGAGGACTTTTTACCCTGGCGCGATGAACTGATTATCTCCAGTAAAGCCGGTTACACCATGTGGGACGGCCCCTATGGCGACTGGGGATCGCGTAAATACCTGGTCGCCAGTCTCGATCAAAGCCTGAAGCGGATGGGGCTGGAGTACGTTGATATCTTCTATCATCACCGCCCGGATCCCGAAACACCGTTACAGGAAACGATGCGTGCGCTGGACCATCTCGTGCGCCAGGGCAAGGCCCTGTATGTCGGGCTTTCCAACTATCCGCTTGAGCAGGCTGCCGAAGCGGTACGCATCCTCAATGACCTCGGGACACCGTGTCTGATTCATCAGCCTAAATATTCCATGCTCGAACGCTGGGTTGAGGACGGACTGCTTGATTTTCTGCAGACTGAAGGGGTGGGAAGCATCGCGTTTTCACCGCTGGCTGGTGGTCAACTCACCGACCGCTATTTACAGGGTATTCCGGCAGACTCCCGCGCCGCCAGCGGCAGCCGCTTCCTGCAAGCGGAGCAGTTAACCGAGGCGAAGCTCGAGAAGGTTCGTCAACTGAACGCGCTGGCCGCGGCCCGCGGGCAAAAGCTCTCACAGATGGCTCTGGCCTGGGTTTTACGGGAAGAGAAAGTGACTTCAGTACTGATTGGCGCCAGCAAAACCACACAGCTTGATGATGCCGTGGGGATGCTGGCGAATCGCCATTTCGGCACCGAAGAGTGTGCGGCAATTGACGCCATCCTTGCGGCGTAAACTCAATTTTACTTTAGCAAAAAGTGCTCTTATCCGCGATTTAGGAGTTCATCCAATGCTGCGGGGCTTTACCGCCCCGTACTATCACGTTAACAGGCCCAATGAGCGCCAATATCATCCGGCGCTCAGGCCCCGATCGTGAAGGAGAAGAGTATGTTCAGGTCACTGATTCTGGCTGCGGTGCTTTTGGCCACAGCGCCACTGGTTGCAAATGCCGGAGAGATCACCCTGCTGCCATCTGTAAAATTACAAATAGGCGATCGTGATAATTACGGTAACTACTGGGACGGTGGCGGCTGGCGCGACCGTGATTACTGGCGTCGTCACTATGAATGGCGCGATAACCGCTGGCGTCATCACGATAACGGCTGGCATCGCGGCTGGGATAAACGTAAAGCCTACGAACGTGGCTATCGCGAAGGCTGGAACGACCGCGATGACCGACGCGGCGGCTGGGGACGAGGGCCAGGCGGCGGTCGCGGCCACGGTCATGGCCATCATTAATCAAAAAGGGGAGCCAGATGGCTCCCCTTTTTCATGGCTATCGACATGATTACAGCCCGAAAATCGTACCGACCAGTAGCCAACCATTAAGCAACACCACAACGCCGACAATCACCCACCCTGTCCGTTTCACCCACAGGGTATTGACCAAATCGCCCATCAGCTGCGAATTACTGGTGAAAATCAGCAGCGGGACCAGCGCCAGGGCGATGCCAAAGCTCAGCAGCACCTGACTCATCACCAGAATTCTCGTCGGGTCCAGTCCCATCATAATGACAATAAACGAAGGCAGCATCGTTACCGCACGACGAAACCACAGCGGAATATGGAAACGAATAAAGCCCTGCATGACGACCTGTCCTGCCAGCGTTCCCACCACCGTCGATGACAACCCGGCGGCCACCAGACTGAGGCCAAAAATGGTGGCGGCCGCGTGGCTCAACAGCGGTTCCAGCGTCAAATAGGCCTGATCCAGGTCGGCAATCCCCGTGTGGCCGTTAAAGTGAAATGCGGCGGCGGCGGTGGCCATCATCGCCAGGTTGACAAACCCGGCAATGGTCATCGCAATCGCAACGTCCCACCGGGTGGCGTGATAACGCTCTTTTCGCGTACCGTCGTGCAGATTCTGCGTTAACGACGAGTGTAAATAGATGACGTGTGGCATGATCGTCGCGCCGAGCACACCGGCGGCAAGGAACACGGCTTCACCGTTCGGCAAACTCGGGACGATCATCCCTTTCGCCAGCGGCGCCAGCGCCGGTTGCGAGAAAATCAGTTCCACAATGTAGGCCGCAGCAACAAACAGCAGTAAACCACCGATCGCTTTTTCCAGCGGCTTTTGTCCGCGACGCTGCAGCATCAGGATTAAGAAGGTGGCAATCCCGGTTAATATTGCGCCCTGCAGTAACGACACGCCAAGAATCAGCTTAAAGCCAATGGCTGCCCCAATAAATTCGGCGAGGTCGGTCGCCATGGCGATAATTTCCGCCTGCACCCAGTAAAACCACACCACCGGACGCGGATAGTGATCGCGAATCTGTTCCGCCAGGTTCTTACCCGTAGCAATCCCGAGTTTTGCCGATAGCACCTGAATCAGCATCGCCATCAGATTTGCCCATACAACTACCCACAGCAGCTGATAGCCGAAGCTGGCGCCCGCCTGAATATTGGTGGCGAAGTTGCCGGGATCGATATATCCAATGGCAGCAATGAACGCAGGCCCCATCAAGGCGAGCTTCATCTTGCGCGCTGCGCGACCGCTGCTATTCTCAACGCGACTGCTAGTCATTTTCTGCCTCTGAAATATAGCCTTTGCTATGTTTTATGTTATCAAAATGCGAATGATTATCAAGTTCATTTAGGAAGATGATCATTATTGCTTTGATAGGGGGGAACGATAGCGGCTAACAACGAAAAAAGTGGCATTGATGAATTTGCATCTCGCCAGATCACAGATTAGTACAATCTAAGCAACTTTTAAAACCTTTACGCTACATAACAAAAATGTATGTTTGATCACTAATTTGGTGATTAGTCACAGTTCATTGCAATAGTGTGGATTTGATCTCGTTTTCTTTGGTCTTGTTACATAGAATGTGCACAGAAATTTAACCTGCCTCATATTTGGAGCAAATATGGACCGCGTCTTGCATTTTATCCTCGCGATCGTAGTGGTGGCTATACTGGCCCTTCTGGTCAGCCATAACCGTAAACAAATTCGTATTCGTTATGTTATTCAATTACTTGTCATTGAAGTTTTGCTGGCATGGTTCTTCCTGAACTCTGATATCGGTCTGGGTTTTGTGAAAGGCTTCTCCGAGATGTTCGAAAAACTTCTCGGCTTTGCAAACGAAGGGACAAACTTTGTTTTCGGCAATATGAATGACAAAGGCCTGGCTTTCTTCTTCCTGAAAGTTCTCTGCCCTATCGTCTTTATCTCTGCGCTGATCGGGATTTTGCAGCATATTCGTATCCTGCCTATCGTCATTCGCGCCATTGGTACCGTGCTGTCCAAGATTAACGGCATGGGCAAACTGGAATCATTCAACGCCGTCAGTTCCCTGATTCTGGGCCAGTCAGAAAACTTTATCGCCTATAAAGATATTCTGGGCAAAATGTCGCGCAACCGGATGTACACCATGGCTGCGACCGCGATGTCGACCGTCTCCATGTCTATCGTCGGTGCCTACATGACGATGCTGCAGCCTAAATATGTCGTGGCTGCGCTGGTGCTCAACATGTTCAGTACCTTTATTGTCCTGTCGCTGATTAACCCGTATCGCGTCGAAGAAAGCGAAGAAAACCTGCAGATGTCCAACCTGCATGAAGGTCAGAGCTTCTTTGAAATGCTGGGTGAATACATTCTGGCAGGCTTTAAAGTTGCCATTATCGTTGCAGCCATGCTGATCGGTTTCATCGCCTTGATCTCCGCGCTGAACGCCCTGTTCGCTACCGTTACCGGCTGGTTTGGCTACAGCATCTCCTTCCAGGGGATCCTTGGCTACATCTTCTATCCGGTTGCCTGGGTGATGGGCGTACCGGCAGGGGAAGCGCTGCAGGTGGGCAGTATTATGGCCACCAAACTGGTTTCGAACGAGTTTGTGGCGATGATGGATCTGCAGAAAATTGCCAGCACGCTCTCTCCGCGCGCTGAAGGCATTATCTCTATCTTCCTGGTCTCCTTCGCCAACTTCTCCTCTATCGGGATTATTGCCGGGGCGATTAAAGGTCTGAACGAAGAACAGGGTAACGTGGTTTCCCGCTTTGGTCTGAAGCTGGTTTACGGCTCGACTCTGGTGAGCGTGCTCTCGGCGTCTATTGCCGCGCTGGTTCTGTAAGCTGACAAGATAATAAAAAAGCCGGGGCTTGCCCCGGCTTTTTTACGTCTGCAGCTCACTGAGCGGCCGCGGCCTGCCGATTAAATATCCCTGCAAATAGTCGACGCCTAATGCCAGCAGTTTCTCTTTTTGCTCTTCCGTCTCGACGTACTCCGCCACCACCGTCATATTTTTAACTTTCGCCACTTCAATAATGGATTTAATCATAATCGCATCCAGCGGGTCGCTCTCGAGATCGCGAACAAAGCAGCCGTCAATCTTTACGATATCCGCCTGCAGGCGCTTCAGGCGTTCGTAGTTGGCATAGCCCGTACCAAAATCATCAATGGCGATAGCGCAGCCAAAATCGCGCAGCAGCTGAATGTTATGCATACTCCCTCCCGCATCGCTGAACGCCTGCTCTTCGGTAATCTCGATGGTAATGGCCTCCGGTGACAGCTGATAACGTTTAAACAAGGCGATAATCTGCGCGGCGCTATCATTTTGCATCAACGTGTAAGGCAGCAAATTAACGGAAAAATGTTGTCCCGGATATTGATACAGCGTGCTGAAAAGCATCTCCAGCACCAGCATGTCAAAACGCTGGCTCAGGTTGAACTGAACAATCAGCGGAATAAACTGGTCCGGCGTCATCATCAATTGGCCGCATCGCATCCGCGTCAGGATTTCATGATACCCCTCGCCCGCCGAATTCTGGATGGGCTGAGCATACAGCTCAATATCGCGTTCATTCAGCGCCCGCTTCACCTGGGTTAACATCCGAACCTGCTCGCTGGTTTGGTCAGAAACCTGCTCTTGCGCGGCGTCCAGCGCCAGCACCTGCCGTCCGTTCCCCGCCTGTTCTGACAGCCAGCTCAGTTGGCCCAGCATGGGATGCAGGTCTTCTTCGATACCGCGATGTCTTGCCCACGCCGCGCCGAATTCCAGCTCCAGCGTTTGATTATGCCAGCTGAACTTCTTGTGATTCAGCATCGCCACCATATGGCCCAGCCGCGCGGAAGGCTCTGGCCCGCCTAAAACCAGTAATAACTCGCTCCCCGGCAGCTGGAAGAGTTCATCCCTTTCCCCCAGCAGCGGCCGTAGCTTGCTGGCAATTTGCTGTTTGCAATGCACCCGCATCATCATGCCGTAATGACGACTGAGAAAATCCAGGTTAGCGATCCGTAAGCTGCTGATGACGAAATCAGCATCCTGGCGTAGATAGCATTCCAGCGCACGCAGATTCGGGAGCCCGGTTAATGGATCTTCCTGGGCCTGATCCCGCCATCTGAGTTTAATCCGTTCGTTCTGACCGTAAATATCTACCATATAAAACAAACAGATGGTAAATGAGATCAGCACGGAAAGCACAAATGAAAGAGAGTATTCAGTCTGGACACCCTGCAGAAAATTTCGATTATAGGCAACGAGTAAAAACGCCGAAACGGACCAGGAAATACGAATTAATACATGGCCCAGGCGGCTAATGCCGATAAAATAGAGAATGAAAATAAGTGGGACTAAATAGCCTGCAATATAGTCAGCTTCATAGGGGGCGCAAAGCACCAGTAATATAGTCGCCAGCGCCATAAACCAGTACAGAGTAAATGCCCGACGCTCACGGGTAAACCACGGCTGGCAATGACGCCGCCAGAATAATTTAGCGTAACGTGGACTGATAATCATCCGCATTGGGTAATAAAAGAAGGTAGTAAATATTAATGCAGCGCTGATCAGGCTTTGTATATCAATAATGGTATATACAGCCGGCATCCCTTTGAAATAACTAGAGATAGCCAGCGGAAATGAGAAAAACACACCAACCAGATACATCGTCAGTTTCATTAACATCGGTGCAAAAAAACCGCCCCAGAAAATCCGCGTCCCCATATGTTTTGCCGTCAGCCCACTGCGCCAGGTTCTGCCAATCAGCATTCTGACAATCGCGCAGGACACCAGCACTGAGAATAGCTGGCAAAATAGCAGCAGCACCGACTGTAAGACCGTCAGGGGAAGGATGATATGATTAGTAATAGCAAAAGAAATAATTAATGGGGCGATTGCGTAGCGGCCAAAAATAAAGATAACAGCGTACATCATACTTAATGGCAGCCAGGCGAGAAAAACCTGATTTCCGTCGACAATAGTCAGAGGTGAAATAAATCTGGCTATTGGGATCGAAATTAAACAAACGACCAACGCAAGTAACGTTTTTCTAATATTAATGTTAAAGTTATCAATCATTATTGTTAATAAAAACTCCGGCGCTGGGCAATGCTGTTTTATATTAAATAAAATACTAAAGGGGATAATAAATTCAGGCAAGAAAATAACCTGAGGAAGAATCTTAAATTACATAGAATTCTAATGGCTGTAAGTTTACTGACTTAACCAGAAAGTGCTTTACATTCGCGATGGCAAAAAAAAACCCCCGCCGTAGCGAGGGTTCTGAATTTGGTGGAGCTAAGCGGGATCGAACCGCTGACCTCTTGCATGCCATGCAAGCGCTCTCCCAGCTGAGCTATAGCCCCACAAAGTGTTTTACGAACCAAACCTGATGGGAACAGAGTTTGGTGGAGCTAAGCGGGATCGAACCGCTGACCTCTTGCATGCCATGCAAGCGCTCTCCCAGCTGAGCTATAGCCCCGAACCGTAAAACGTGTCGTGTTGACGGGCGGCATAATATGAATTCCTTCGTCAGGTGTCAACGGCAAAATGAAGCCTCGCAATTTGATCGCTGAAAAAGCAGGCAACTCGCTGACATTGCGAGCCTTATCGCAGGTAGACGTTAAACATGTCACTCTTTCGCGTAAAAGGATGCTATAACATGAGCAACTAATTCCCACATTTTTACTCAGGAAATAGTATGCTCAAGGAACGAATGACACCTGAAGAAATTGCGCATCTTACCGGGTTCAGCCGGCAGACGATCAATAAATGGGTACGTAAGGAGGGATGGCAAACATCACCTCGTCCCGGCGTGCAGGGCGGTAAGGCGCGTCTCGTACACGTTAATGAGCAGGTCAAAGAATTTATTCGCAGCGCACAGCGCGTGGCGGAACCCTCCCCTTCTTATTCTCCGGCAGAAAACGACCTTGAACCCTTGCTGCTGACGCTCAGTAAAGAGATGACTCCCGGGGAACAAAAACAGCTGATGTCGCTACTGTTGCGCGAAGGTATTCGCGGGTTGCTCCAGCGACTGGATATTCGTGACCAGTAATATAATGATGAAACTAAAAGATAAAATGACGCCGGCAGAGCTGGCAGATTGCCTTGGTCTGGCCAGACAAACGATTAACCGCTGGGTCAGAGAACAAAAATGGCGCACCGAGACTATTCCCGGCGTAAAGGGTGGCCGCGCTCGCCTGATCATTATTGATAAGCCGGTCCTCGATTTTCTGGCCAATATTCCGGCACTCCGTCATCTGCTGACCGAGCATCAGCTGGCAGAACCGTCCAGCCACTATTTTGTTAACGATGCTGGCGCTATCTGGCGACAGATTGCCGAAACGCTGCATCTGATGACGACTGAAGAGCAGCAGCGCCTGCGGGACCTTCTCGCCCGTGAAGGAATCAGTGGGTTCTTGTCACGTCTCGGTATTGCCAGTCAGAAATAGGTAAAAAAAACGGCAGGATATACCCTGCCGCTTCGTTACGCTTCGAGGAGCAATTCTGAATCAGGATTGCTGGCTTTCGCGTTCTGCAATAAAGGTCAGCGCTTTATTGATACGCTCTACGCTGCGGGATTTACCGATCGCATGTACAGTCACATCAAGAGCCGGTGACTGGCCTGCCCCGGTCACTGCAACGCGCAGCGGCATCCCGACTTTACCCATCCCGACTTCCAGCTCATCCGCCGTCGCCTGAATAGCATGGTGAACATTTTCTGCTGTCCAGTCAGTGATCGCGGCCAGTTTGTCACGCACGACTTCCAGCGGCTGACGAGCAACCGGACGCAGGTGTTTCTTCGCCGCGTCCGCATCAAACTCGTCAAACTCCTCGTAGAAATAACGGCAGCTTGCCGCCATCTCTTTCAGCGTTTTGCAACGTTCACCCAGCAGAGTAACCAGTTCAGCCAGCTGCGGACCGTTACGGGTATCGATATTTTCCTGCTCAATATGCCACTGCAGATAAGTCGCTACGTATTCCGGCGCCATCGAATTAATATAGTGATGGTTCAGCCACAGCAGTTTATCCGTGTTGAATGCGCTGGCCGATTTGCTTACCGCTCCCAGGGAGAACAGCTTGATCATCTCTTCACGGCTGAAGATCTCCTGATCGCCGCTGGACCAGCCCAGACGCACCAGGTAGTTCAGTAGCGCTTCCGGCAGGTAGCCATCATCGCGATACTGCATGACGCTCACGGCACCGTGACGTTTGGAGAGTTTCTTACCGTCATCACCATTAATCATGGAAACGTGGGCATATACCGGGACCGGGGCGTTCAGCGCTTTCAGGATATTGATCTGACGCGGGGTGTTGTTGATATGATCTTCACCGCGGATCACGTGGGTGATCTCCATATCCCAGTCATCCACAACCACGCAGAAGTTGTAGGTCGGAGAACCATCGGTACGACGGATGATCAGATCGTCAAGTTCCTGGTTGCTGAATTCGATTGGCCCACGGATCTGGTCGTCAAAAATAACGGATCCGTCCTGCGGGTTAGCAAAACGTACGACGCAAGGTTCGTTATCGGCATGATGTTCATGGCCGTGGCGGCAGCGTCCGTCATAACGCGGCTTTTCACCGTTTGCCATCTGCTCTTCACGCAGCGCGTCCAGACGTTCTTTGGAGCAATAGCATTTATAAGCGGTACCCGCTTCCAGCATTTCATCAATGACGGCGTTATAGCGGTCAAAACGTTTGGTCTGGAAGTACGGACCTTCATCCCATTCCAGATTCAGCCAGTTCATCCCATCCATGATGGCTTCAATTGCTTCCGGCGTTGAGCGTTCAAGATCGGTGTCTTCAATACGCAGTACAAACTCACCGTCGTTATGACGAGCAAAAAGCCAGGAATAGAGAGCAGTACGCGCGCCGCCAACGTGCAGATAGCCTGTCGGGCTGGGCGCGAAGCGAGTTTTGATTTTCATGAAATGGCCTTACGTTTAATAAAGATGCCGACAACCGGCAGAGTCCGTGGGTATTTATGGGTGAATATTCTAACACCGTGGGCTGATTCCTCAATGTTGTTCAGGTCTGAACGTCACGCTTTGCTATTTTTGTTTATAAATCATGCTCCGCGGATGCTTTTGCGATCGTTTTGGCTAATTTTACGACGAACAAACAAATTATTTAGAAAAGGCGTTGACTCATTTTCAACTCTCCCTATAATGCGACTCCACACAGCGGGGGTGATTAGCTCAGCTGGGAGAGCACCTCCCTTACAAGGAGGGGGTCGGCGGTTCGAACCCGTCATCACCCACCACTACTTATGTAGTCTCCGCCGTGTAGCAAGAAATTGAGAAGTGGGTGATTAGCTCAGCTGGGAGAGCACCTCCCTTACAAGGAGGGGGTCGGCGGTTCGATCCCGTCATCACCCACCACTTTCTCGCCAGCTGGATTTCTTGTTAAAATGTGAAGTACCGAAGTGGGTGATTAGCTCAGCTGGGAGAGCACCTCCCTTACAAGGAGGGGGTCGGCGGTTCGATCCCGTCATCACCCACCACTTCGGGTCGTTAGCTCAGTTGGTAGAGCAGTTGACTTTTAATCAATTGGTCGCAGGTTCGAATCCTGCACGACCCACCATATTTAGAAAAAAGCGCCTTCAGGCGCTTTTTTCGTTTCTGAGCATCATGCCCGACCGTGCAGGTTCGAGTCGAGCCAAGCGAGACAACGGAGTCGCTCGCGGCGACGGCCCGAAGGGCGAGCAAAGCGCGTTATCCTGCCCGGGCCACCAGCCCTATCCCTCACTTTAGTTCCTGTATACCACGCTCGCCGCCACTGAAGCACGCTTCACCGCTGATACAGCGGATCGTCAGTTCTGCCCGCGGTCAGCGTATTTCCCTCTTCACGCACGACTTCCCATAACGCCTGCGCGGCGGTAGAGAGTGAACGATTTTTACGCTGCGCCAGCATCAGCTGACGCTCAACAACCGGAGTGAGTCGCTTGACCCGCAAATGGTTGCCCTGAGGCAGCGGTAGCGCCAGCGCCGGTAGAATGCTGATACCAATACCTGACTCCACCATCGGAAACAGCGTAGCCGGATGCCCAATCTCCTGCACAATATTGGCATCAATGCCAAAGCGCGCCAGCGCGGCATCAATCAGCGGCCGACTGCCGGAGGCGTAATCCTGCAATACCAGCCGCTGGCCGTGAAGCTCCTGCCAGTTCACCGATACTCTTTCGGCAAAAGGATGATCCTCCCGACATAAAAGCAAAAAAGGTTCCGCCAGCACCGTCTCACATTGCAGATCGGTCGCCGCACCGGGATCGATAACAATACCGAAATCCACCTCCCCCTGGCGGATACTTTCCAGCACCCACTGCTGCGGACGATCGTGCAGCACAAAGTCGATCTCCGGATAACGTTGGTTACTATGCGCAATACATTGCGGGATCAGATGCGCTGAAATCGTCTGGCTGGCGGCCACCCGTACGGTTCCGGTTAACTGCTGTCCGACCCGTCCGGCATCACGCAGCGTGCTGTTCAGTTCATCCAGCAGCCGCTCAAGTCGACCGGCCAGCTGCTGTCCCGCCTCCGTCAGCACCACCTCCCGGGTCGTACGATCGAGTAAACGAACGCCGGTCTGGTGTTCCAGCTCTTTTACGCTATGGCTGACCGCAGACTGACTAAGACCAATGATCTCCCCTGCCCGGCTGAAGCTTTTTGCTCTGGCGACGGTGACGAAGACCTTCAACTGACGGAGCGAATAATTCATATTTTTTATTCATGAATGGATGCAATAAATTAATTTTATTTCTCAAAATAGAAAAAGCACAATAGCGATATCGATTTTCAGGAGCGTTTATGAAACTTTTCCGCATTCTTGATCCCTTTACTCTGACTCTTATCACCGTTGTGCTGCTGGCCTCTTTTTTTCCGGCCCGCGGCGGTTTTGTTCCCTTCTTTGAAAATTTAACCACCGCCGCCATTGCGCTGCTGTTTTTTATGCACGGGGCGAAACTCTCCCGCGAGGCCATCGTCGCCGGCGGCAGCCACTGGCGTTTACACCTGTGGGTTATGTGCAGCACGTTTGTGGTATTCCCTGTTTTAGGTGTGCTGTTTGCCTGGTGGGCGCCGATTAATGTCGACCCTGCGCTGTATACCGGATTTATCTATCTCTGCATTCTGCCTGCGACCGTTCAGTCAGCCATTGCCTTTACCTCGCTGGCAGGGGGTAACGTCGCGGCGGCCGTCTGCTCGGCATCGGCTTCAAGTCTGCTGGGGATATTTATTTCGCCGCTATTGGTCGGTCTGCTGATGAACCTGCACGGCGCCGGCGGCAATCTGGAACAGGTCGGTAAGATTATGCTGCAACTTCTGCTGCCGTTCGTTCTTGGCCATCTCTCTCGCCCATGGATTGGCGACTGGGTTGCCCGGCATAAAAAGTGGATCTCAAAAACCGACCAGACTTCGATTCTGCTGGTGGTCTATTCCGCATTTAGCGAGGCAGTAGTGAACGGCATCTGGCATAAAGTCGGCGTCGGCTCGTTACTCTTCATCGTGGTCGTCAGCCTGGTTCTGCTGGCTATCGTGATTGCCATTAATATCTTCGTCGCACGCAAATGCGGCTTTAATAAGGCCGATGAAATCACGATTGTTTTCTGTGGTTCGAAAAAGAGCCTGGCAAACGGGATACCGATGGCCAACATCCTCTTCCCGACGTCGATTCTGGGGATCATGGTGCTGCCGCTAATGATCTTCCATCAGATTCAGCTGATGGTGTGCGCCGTTCTGGCACGGCGCTATAAACGGCAGGCTGAAGCACGGCTGGCGCAGGAGAAAACCCGCGCCTCTGAGGCTTAACGAGGCTTCTTCAAGGGCTGAACCAGCTGGGTCAGCCCTTCTGTTTTAATCAACAAAGTTAATGCCATCAGCTCGCCAAGATGGCCGGCAGGAAACTGGTCTTTACGGGCAAACCACAGCAAATACTCTTCCGGCACATCAATCAGGCGACGGCCTTTGTATTTACCAAACGGCATGTCCGTATTAGCAATCTCAATGAGCTGATCCTTATCCACCTTATTCTCCCAGCAGCCGCAGCATTTCTGCTTCATCAATGACGGCGATGCCCAGCTCCTGCGCTTTAGCAAGTTTAGAGCCCGCCGCTTCGCCGGCAATCACCAGATCCGTTTTCTTCGAGACGCTGCCGGCGACTTTTGCCCCCAGCGCCATCAGCCGCGCCTTCGCATCATCGCGAGAAAGCTGGCTGAGACTGCCGGTCAGGACAACCGTTTTACCGGCAAACGGGCTATCAATCTCCTCGGCATTGACCACCACCGGCGCAGGCCAGTTGACCCCTTCCGCGCGGAGCTGCGCGATCACATCGCGGTTGTTCTCTTCAGCAAAGAAGTGAAAGACGTGCGTGGCCACGACAATTCCCACATCCGGCACTTTTTGCAGCTCCTCAATAGTAGCCTGCTCCAGCGCTTCAATCGTGGCGAAATAGGCCGCCAGCCCCGCTGCCGTTGCTTCACCGACCTCGCGAATACCTAATGCGTAGAGGAAACGAGCAAAGGTGGTTGCTTTTGATTTTCCCAGGGCATTAACCACGTTTTGTGCTGATTTAGGCCCCATTCGATCCAGACCGGTGAGTTTCCCGGCGGTTAAGCGGAAGAGATCTGCCGGAGTGTGGACGTACTCTTTCTCAACCAGCTGGTCGATAATTTTATCCCCCATGCCCTCCACATCTAACGCGCGGCGGGAGACAAAATGTTTTAGCGCTTCCTTACGCTGCGCACCGCAAATTAACCCGCCGGTACAGCGCGTTACCGCCTCGCCTTCGACCCGTTCAACATCAGAATTACACACCGGACAATGGGTCGGGAAGACGATCTCTCGCGTCTCCTCCGGGCGATCGGAGAGTACGACGTTGACGACCTGAGGAATCACGTCCCCCGCGCGGCGAATCACCACTTTATCGCCAATTCGCAGCCCCAGGCGCTCTATTTCATCGGCGTTGTGCAAAGTAGCATTGCTCACCAGAACACCGGCCACATGCACCGGCTCCAGGCGAGCCACCGGCGTGATGGCTCCGGTACGCCCTACCTGAAACTCGACGTCGCGCACAAAAGTCATTTGCTCCTGCGCCGGGAACTTAAACGCCACCGCCCAGCGCGGCGCACGGGCCACAAATCCAAGCTGTTCCTGAAGCGCCAGGGAATCGACTTTGATGACCACACCATCAATATCAAAACCTAAATTCGGACGGTCTTCTTCAACTTTACGGTAGTAAGTAAGCACTTCCTCTGGGGTATGGCAGAGCGTTACCCGGTCGCTAACCGGCAGCCCCCATGCCTTAAACTGCTGCAGACGGCCGGAATGGCTCTCCGGCAGCTCACCGCCAGTCAGCGCGCCCACGCCGTAACAAAAGAAAGTAAGCGGTCGCTTCGCCGTAATTCGCGGATCGAGCTGACGCAGAGAGCCTGCCGCCGCGTTTCGTGGGTTAGCAAACACTTTCCCTCCGGTACGGCGGGCCTCTTCATTAATTTTTTCGAAGCCGGCCTGCGGTAAGAAGACCTCGCCGCGAACTTCCAGCCGTTGTGGAATATTGTCGCCACGCAGTCTCAACGGGATGGCGCGAATTGTCCTGACGTTGGCGGTGATATCTTCACCGGTGGTGCCATCGCCACGGGTTGCCGCCTGAACCAGGACGCCGTTTTCATACAAAATGCTGACCGCCAGCCCGTCCAGCTTTAGCTCACAGCAATAGATCAGGTCATCACTGCTCTTGAGTCGATCCTGAACGCGCTTGTTGAAGGCAAGGAAGCTCTCTTCATCAAAGACGTTATCCAGCGACAGCATCGGAACCTCATGGCGGACCTGGCTGAATGACGCCAGCGGCGCCGCGCCCACGCGTTGGGTTGGAGAATCAGGGGTAATCAGATCCGGATGCTGAGCTTCGAGCTCGCGCAGTTCGCGCATTAACCGGTCATATTCCGCATCGGGAATCTCCGGGGTATCCATAACATGGTACAGATATTCATGATGGCGAAGCGTGGTTCGCAGTTCAGTTAGTTTTTGTTCGATCGGTTCCATATCACACCATCAATGATAAAAAACCCCCGGCAGGCGGGGGTTCTGGATTGGTAGACGAAACGCCGGGGAATAAATCAGGCGTTAGCCTCTTTAACTTCACGAATACGGTCCTGATATTCGCGCAGTTTTTGCGGGGTCATCATCCGACGCTGATCGTCCAGCACCACACCACCGACTTCATCGGCAATATACTGTGCAGATTGCAGCATCAGTTTAAAGTTTTGTAGCTCATCACCAAACGACGGCACCTGCATAAAGATCGTTACGCCAGGCGTAGTCATGTCGGCCATACCATCAGGATTGAAGGTACCCGGTTTAACCATATTTGCCAGGCTGAACAGAACCTGACCGCTGCCGTCCGGACTGAGATGGCGATGAAAAATATTCATATCACCAAATTTAAAGCCCGCCTGTTGGATGCTGTTAATCAGCACTTCGCCGTTAATCTGCGTGCCCTGGTGCGCAGAAACGTTCATGACGATAACCGTTTCTTTGCGTTCTTTTGGCTGCGGCGCTGGCGCTGGCTGCTGAGGCTCGGAGACCTGCGGTTCAGCTGCCGGCTGAGGCTGTGCGGCGACAGGCTGCGGCGCTGGCTGCTGTACCTGAGCAGGCTGTTGCGGCGCACTCTGAACTACCGGCTGCTGAGGCGACTGCTGAGGCTGATATTGCGGCGGCACAGGCTGCTGTGGCGCGACAGGTTGCGGTGGCTGTTGCACCTGAGGCGACGGTACATGAGGCTGCGGTGCCTGATGCTGAACGGGCTGCTGCCGTACCGGCTCTTCCGGACGCACAGGCTGCTGCACCTGACGCTCGTAAGGAGGCTGGTATTGGTGTTGCGGCGGCGCCTGACGAGGTGCTTCTTGCTCCCCATGCACGCCATTTGGGGCGTGGTTAACCCGGTGAACGCGAACTTCACCTACGCCTTCAACATCGTCATCAAAGTCATCGTTCTCAGACTCTTCGTCATCGCGAGACTTCATACGTTTCAGTGGGCGATCGCGAAACATCGAGGAACGTTCTTTACGGCTGGTCCAGAAACCGTGTACCAGTAAAGCGAGTATGGCGATCGCGCCAACAATGATTAATATCAGACGCAAATCCTGCATCATTATATTCTCTGTTGTTCTAACACCTTGCCACCACGGCAAACATTTACTCACTAAGAGTATTTGCCGATTACGTCGAGTGCAAGTGTGTCTACCGCTTTCACTACATAAAGATGAACTAAATCGTGCTTTTTGCTGTTTTTTCGAACATTTCCTAACTGGTTATTGTCTGACAACCCGATAAAATAAGCGGGCATTCAGTTAGGATGTCAAAAGAGGAGCATCGCCTGACCATGGTTTCAACATCCGCATCTACCCCGCGTAGCGGCGTCTACTATTTTTCGCAGGGCTGGAAACTGATCGGGCTGCCGGGGATTCGTCGTTACGTCTTTCTGCCTCTGTTAGTTAACATCATTCTGATGGGTGGCGCCTTCTGGTGGCTGTTCACCCGCCTGGATAGCTGGATCCCATCCTTAATGAACCATGTTCCGCAGTGGCTACAATGGCTGAACTATCTGCTGTGGCCCATCGTGGTCATCTCTATCCTGCTCGTGTTCGGGTACTTCTTCTCGACCATCGCCAACTGGATTGCCGCGCCGTTTAGCGGCCTGCTCGCAGAGCAGCTCGAAGCTCGTCTGACCGGCGCCACGCCGCCGGACGTGGGCATTTTTGGCATCATGAAAGACGTGCCGCGCATTATGAAGCGTGAGTGGCAAAAGTTCGCCTGGTACCTGCCGCGTGCAATCGTACTGCTGATACTCTATTTTATTCCCGGAATTGGCCAGACGCTGGCGCCGGTACTGTGGTTCCTGTTTAGCGCGTGGATGCTGGCGATTCAGTACTGCGACTACCCCTTCGACAACCACAAAGTGCCGTTTAAAACCATGCGCGAAGCGCTGCGGACCCGTAAAGTCACCAATATGCAGTTTGGCGCGCTGACCAGCCTATTTACCCTGATCCCGGTACTGAACCTGGTCATTCTGCCAGTCGCCATTTGCGGCGCAACGGCCATGTGGGTCGATTGCTATCGCGATAAACACGCCATGTGGAAATAGCGCCCTCTCCTTGTGCCCAGTGCTTCAGGCCAGCAAACGCGTGGCCTGAAGCACAGCGGCTATATACCGCGCCTTATTCCTTCTGGCTTACCATTATTTCCCTTCCGAATATAGATATGCTAAATCCTTACTTCCGCATATTCTTTAAGCGGGTATGCTGAAGCCGTAATCCCAAATTTCATACAGTTAAGGACGGGCCATGAGTAAGATTTTTGAAGACAACTCCCTGACTATCGGCCACACGCCGTTAGTACGACTGAACCGAATCGGTAACGGGCGCATCCTGGCAAAGGTTGAATCACGCAACCCGAGCTTTAGCGTAAAATGCCGAATTGGTGCCAATATGATTTGGGATGCCGAAAAACGCGGTGTACTGAAAGCAGGCGTTGAGCTGGTTGAACCGACCAGCGGTAACACCGGTATCGCTCTCGCCTACGTTGCGGCAGCGCGCGGTTATAAGCTGACGCTGACTATGCCGGAAACCATGAGTATTGAACGTCGTAAGCTGCTGAAAGCACTCGGCGCGAATCTGGTACTGACCGAAGGCGCGAAGGGCATGAAAGGCGCGATTCAGAAAGCAGAAGAGATTGTCGCCAGCAACCCGGAAAAATATCTGCTGCTGCAGCAATTCAGCAACCCGGCAAACCCGGAAATTCATGAAAAGACCACCGGCCCGGAAATCTGGGAAGATACGGATGGCCAGGTGGATGTCTTTATCTCCGGCGTCGGCACCGGCGGTACGCTGACCGGCGTGAGTCGCTATATTAAAGGCACGAAAGGCAAAAAAGATCTGATCACCGTGGCGGTTGAACCGACCGACTCCCCGGTTATCGCTCAGGCGCTGGCGGGCGTTGAGCTGAAGCCAGGTCCGCATAAAATTCAGGGCATCGGTGCCGGCTTTATTCCAGGCAACCTGGATCTGAAGCTGGTTGATAAAGTGGTGGCTATCACCAACGAAGAAGCTATCTCCACCGCACGTCGTCTGATGGATGAAGAAGGTATTCTGGCCGGTATCTCATCCGGCGCGGCCGTCGCTGCGGCGCTTAAGCTCCAGGAAGATGAGGCCTTTACCAATAAGAATATTGTGGTTATCCTACCCTCTTCAGGTGAGCGTTATTTAAGCACCGCGCTGTTTGCCGATCTCTTCACCGAGAAAGAACTGCAACAGTGATGCCAGCTCGTTAGCATCGTGTAAAAAAGCACCTTTTCAGGTGCTTTTTTGTGGCATACGTCAAAGTTTTACCCCTCCTGGCATTGATTCACCGCGTAGGGTCTGGTATTTAACCAACACATTTATTTTGATGCGCGAAATTATTCATAATCGGATTTCCGTAAGCTGAATCGATTTTATGATTTGGTTCAAGTCTTCCTTTCGCTGCATAATGTTTAATGACGTGCCAGACGTCCACGGCCAGATGGTCTTCACAGCGAACACGCTGCTGACACCTTAGCCAGACACGTAATGCCGGCGCTAACAATACAGGCTAAAGCCTGGCCGTTAGGCTAGACTTTAGGTCCACAACACTAAACCTATAAGTTGGGGAAATATAATGTTCCAGCAAGAAGTTACCATTACCGCTCCGAACGGTCTGCACACCCGCCCTGCTGCTCAGTTTGTTAAAGAAGCAAAAGGCTTCACTTCTGAGATCACTGTAACCTCCAACGGCAAAAGCGCCAGCGCCAAAAGCCTGTTCAAACTGCAGACTCTGGGCCTGACTCAGGGTACCGTCGTGACTATCTCCGCTGAAGGCGAAGATGAGCAGAAAGCAGTTGAGCATCTGGTAAAACTGATGGCTGAACTCGAATAAGTTCACGGGTTCTTTTTAATATCAGTCACAAGTAAGGTAGGGTTATGATTTCAGGCATTTTAGCATCCCCGGGTATCGCTTTCGGTAAGGCTCTCCTGCTGAAAGAAGACGAAATTGTCATCGACCGGAAGAAAATTTCTGCCGATAAGGTTGATCAGGAAGTCGAACGTTTCCTGAGCGGCCGCGCCAAGGCCTCCGCCCAGCTGGAGGTCATCAAAACCAAAGCTGGTGAAACTTTCGGTGAAGAAAAAGAAGCCATCTTCGAAGGGCACATCATGCTGCTGGAAGATGAGGAGCTTGAGCAGGAAATCATAGCCCTGATTAAAGATAAGCAGATGACTGCCGATGCGGCAGCAAATGAGATTATCGAAGGTCAGGCCACTGCCCTGGAAGAGCTGGATGATGAATACCTGAAAGAACGTGCGGCTGACGTACGTGACATTGGTAAGCGCCTGCTGCGCAACATCCTCGGCCTGGCTATCATCGATCTGAGCGCGATTCAGGAAGAAGTGATTCTGGTTGCCGCCGATCTGACTCCGTCGGAAACCGCACAGCTGAACCTGAACAAGGTGCTGGGTTTCATCACCGACGCCGGTGGCCGTACCTCCCACACCTCTATCATGGCGCGTTCCCTTGAACTGCCTGCCATCGTGGGCACCGGTAGCGTCACCACCCAGGTGAAAAACGGCGATTATCTGGTCCTTGATGCGGTGAATAACCAGGTTCTGGTTAACCCGACCAACGAACAAATCGAAGAGCTGCGTAAACTGCAGATTCAGGTCGCTGAAGAGAAAGCAGAACTGGCTAAGCTGAAAGATCTGCCGGCGATTACGCTGGACGGACATCAGGTTGAAGTCTGCGCCAACATCGGTACCGTACGTGACGTCGATGGCGCTGAGCGCAACGGCGCAGAAGGCGTCGGTCTGTACCGTACAGAATTCCTGTTCATGGACCGCGATGCGCTGCCGACTGAAGAAGAGCAGTTTGCCGCCTATAAAGCGGTTGCCGAAGCGTGCGGTTCTCAGGCCGTTATCGTTCGTACCATGGACATTGGCGGCGATAAAGAACTGCCGTACATGAACTTCCCGAAAGAAGAAAACCCGTTCCTCGGCTGGCGTGCCGTACGTATCGCGATGGATCGTAAAGAGATCCTGCGTGACCAGGTACGTGCCATCCTGCGCGCCTCCGCGTTCGGTAAGCTTCGCATCATGTTCCCGATGATCATCTCTGTTGAAGAAGTGCGTGCGCTGAAGAAAGAGATTGAGATCTACAAGCAGGAACTGCGTGACGAAGGTAAAGCATTCGACGAAAAAATCGAAGTCGGCGTGATGGTTGAAACACCAGCCGCGGCAACGATTGCCCGTCATTTAGCGAAAGAAGTCGATTTCTTTAGTATCGGAACCAATGATTTAACGCAATATACTCTGGCAGTTGACCGTGGTAATGATATGATTTCACATCTTTACCAGCCAATGTCGCCATCTGTACTGACGCTGATTAAGCAAGTCATTGATGCTTCTCATGCCGAAGGCAAATGGACTGGCATGTGTGGTGAGCTTGCGGGCGATGAACGTGCTACACTTCTGTTGCTGGGTATGGGGCTGGACGAATTCTCTATGAGCGCCATTTCCATCCCGCGTATCAAGAAGATTATTCGTAACACGAACTTCGAAGATGCGAAAGTATTAGCAGAGCAGGCTCTTGCTCAACCGACAACGGACGAGTTAATGACGCTGGTTAACAAGTTCATTGAAGAAAAAACAATCTGCTAATCCACGAGATGCGCGGCCCAAATTACTGCTTAGGAGAAGATCATGGGTTTGTTCGATAAATTGAAATCTCTGGTTTCTGATGACAAAAAAGACTCCGGAACTATTGAGATTGTTGCTCCGCTCTCTGGCGAGATCGTCAACATCGAAGACGTGCCGGATGTGGTTTTTGCGGAAAAAATTGTGGGTGATGGCATTGCCATCAAACCTACCGGCAACAAAATGGTTGCGCCGGTAGACGGTACCATCGGTAAAATCTTTGAAACCAACCATGCATTCTCTATTGAATCGGATAGCGGCATTGAGCTGTTTGTTCACTTCGGTATTGATACCGTTGAACTGAAAGGCGAAGGCTTCAAACGCATTGCCGAAGAAGGTCAGCGTGTGAAAGTGGGTGACCCGGTCATCGAATTCGATCTGCCGCTGCTGGAAGAAAAAGCCAAGTCGACCCTGACTCCGGTTGTTATCTCCAACATGGACGAGATCAAAGAGCTGATCAAACTCTCCGGTAGCGTTACCGTGGGTGAAACCCCGGTCATTCGCATCAAGAAGTAATTCTTGCCGCAGAAAAAATGGCGCCTTATGGCGCCATTTTTTTTACAGGATGGATTTTACCGGCCGAAAGCATTTCTCCCGGGAGAGTACCTTCATCCCCTCTGGCCCACTTTCCAGAATCCGCCGTTCGCTATCTGAAACCAACAGATCGCACTGGTATCCACCGGTGACGCCAAACAGCGACCGGGCCACGCAGACATCTTCCAGGGCCTCATTACCGGCAGTCTCAAAATAACCAACAATACGCCCCTGCTGACGTACAACTAAACGATAGCTCTTCATGCTGTGACCTCCGGCGGCGGCAGGATCAGCTCATCACAGCCTTGCCGATCGGTCCAGGTCATCACTGCCAGCACCCGCTGCGCCGCAGCCTGCGTCGCCGCTCCCAGCGTCAGCCCCGACACCAGGCCGCTAATCAGCTCGGCGCAAAACAGGTCGCCGGTACCTTTCAGATCCGTTTCAACGCGCGGATGGACCACTACCTCAACCGAATCAGCCGTTACCACCAGAACGTTAATCGTCGCGCTGTCCATTCCCGGGGCGCTGGTAATCACGACCCACTTCAGCGAGTCGGATAACAGACTACGCGCGGCAGCGATGGCCTCCTGCTGATGGCGGCAGGGCATTCCGCTCAGCGTTTCCAGTTCGAACAAGTTTGGCGTTATCCCCTGCGCCAGCGGCAGCAGATGAGTACGATAGGCATCCGGAATCTCCGCCTTCACGTAGATCCCGCTGTCGACATCGCCAATGACCGGATCAACAAGAATACAGAGCTGCGGGTGAGATTCGCGGATCCGGCGTAACCACTGCGCCAGGCGTTCTATCTGTACCGCGCTGCCCATATATCCCGTGGTCACCGCCCGCAGTTCACGCAGCGCGTCACGCTCCTCCAGCGCCTGCAGGTAACCCACAAACCACGCTTCCGGAATCACTCCGCCATAGAACGTATCGTAGTGTGGCGTGTTACTGAATAGCACGGTCGGTACGGCCATCACCCGCAGTCCATGCTGTTTAATGGCCGGCACCGCGATACTGTTACCGACGCTGCCGTACACGACCTGCGATTGCACGGCGACGATGTCGACCTGCAGCGCCCGGCTCTTATCGTTGAAGAGTACCGATTGTATTTCGTCTTGTTGGCCCATCCCTTCTCCCCCCGCTGGACAGCGGGTCATACTCTGATTATCATTCGTCCTATGCTAAAATTCATTTTGTCATAGGTCAATAATGATCGTTGGAAAAACCGCCAGTGAAATTTTTGATAACATCCGTCATCTGATACAAAGCGGAGTATTAAAACCCGGAGAAACGCTGCCTCCGGTTCGTGAGCTGGCTGCTGAACTGACGGTTAACCGCAACACCGTCGCCGCGGTCTATAAACGGCTGGTCACCTCCGGGCTGGCCGTCAGTCAAGGGCGCAACGGTACCGCCATTAAATCCGCGAATGCTCCCCTGCCGCAGGAAGGCGGAGACCCCTCGTCGCCACTCAGAGATATCTCCGGTGGTAACCCGGATCCCCGCCGCCTGCCGGATCTCGCTCGCTATCTGAGTCAGCTCTCGCTGACCCCACACCTGTACGGCGATGCCGCCGTGGAACCTAAGCTGGCGGCCTGGGCGCAGCGCTGGATGCACCAGGACCTGGGAATCCATGCTGAGATTAACCTGACCAGTGGCGCCATCGATGCGCTGGAGCGGCTGCTTTGCGCCCTGCTTCTGCCCGGCGACGGCGTGGTTGTTGAAGACCCCTGCTTCCTCAGCAGTATCAATATGCTGCGCTACGCCGGATTCCATGCCTGTCCGGTGGCAGTTGACGGAGAAGGGATGTTGCCTGACGAGCTGGAACTGGCCTTACGCAGCGGCGCGCGAGCCGTCATTCTGACCCCGCGCGCGCACAACCCTACCGGCTGTAGCTTCAGTGAAGCCAGGGCAGCGGCTATTCGCGAGATACTGGCTCATTACCCGCAGGTGCTGGTGATTATTGATGACCACTTCGCATTGTTATCGGCAACGCCCTGGCACTCCCCTCTGCCCGCCACCACTCAGCGCTGGGCGCTGGTGCGCTCCCTGTCAAAAACGCTCGGGCCGGACCTGCGTCTGGCGTTTGTTGCCAGCGATAGCACCACCTCAGCAGCGCTACGTCTGCGGCTCAACGCCGGCAGCCAGTGGGTCAGCCATCTGCTGCAGGGCTTTGCCTTTGCCTGCCTGAATGATAGCGTCTTTACTGCCTCGCTGGCGGAGAGTCGTCGCCATTATCGTCGGCAGAATGAAAAACTGGCCGCGGCCCTGACCCAACGCGGTTTTCCCCCTTTCCCTCCGGGAGATGGCCTCAATTTCTGGCTGCCGCTAACGGAGCCGAGCCAGCCAATCGCCCTGCGCTTAGCCCGCGCCGGCTGGTTAGTCCGCGAAGGTGAAGCGTTCGGTATTCACACGCCATCGCACGGTCTTCGGCTATCGCCGGGAACGTTAAGCGATGATGAGATTGAGCGCCTGGCTGACGATTTACACCTCGTTCTCCAACCCTGACCGGAGTGACGTCTATGCACATTCATTTTATCGTCCACGAACATTTTGAATCACCGGGAGCCTGCCTCCACTGGGCACAGGATCGGGGCTACACCATCGGCTGGTCACGGGTATACGCCGGCGATCCGCTGCCGGCAAACGCCGATGGCTTCGATATGTTGGTGGTGCTCGGCGGCCCGCAGTCACCACGTACTACGCTGGCGGAGTGTGCTTATTTTGATACACATGCTGAACAAAATCTTATTGCCCAGGCCATCGCCGCCGGGCGAATTGTCATCGGCATCTGTCTTGGCTCACAGCTGATTGGTGAAGCGCTGGGCGCCCCCGTCATGCAAAGCCCGGAAAAAGAGATCGGCCACTACCCTGTCACCCTCAGCGTAGAGGGTTTACGTGACCCGAATATCGCTCATTTTGGCCCTGCTCTGGTCGTGGGGCACTGGCATAACGATATGCCCGGCATGACGCCGACGGCAACGGTGCTGGCCGCAAGCGAAGGTTGCCCGCGACAAATTGTGAAATATGGCGACCGGGTATATGGTTTCCAGTGCCACATGGAATTTGACGCAGAGGTCATTGAACGGCTCATCACCCATTCGCAGGAGGAGCTTGAGGCGGCAAAAGGCCGGCGTTTTATCCGTTCCGTACAGGAGATGCGCAGCTGGGATTATCGCGAGATGAACCAGAAGCTGTGGACATTTCTCGATAATCTGGTGACCCATTATCGGCACTAACCCCGGAGGGTATTCATGGTAAACCCGCAACTAAAAGCCGTCATTGAAGCGTGCGACCGCGCAATATCGCAGGAAGACTACGATACGTTAATGGACTACTACGCGGAGGATGCCCTGCTGGTGGTGCAGCCAGAACGGCTGGTGAAAGGTAAGGAGAACATCCGCAAAGCCTTTCTCGCCATTGCCGACTATTTTCAGCACCGTCTGGTGGTGACACAAGGCAGAATGGAGATACTGGAAGGCGGCGACACTGCGCTGGTGATTATGGAAACCCGGCTGGATATCCCGACTCCGGAGGGAGGCACCACCCAGGTCACGCGCCGCGCCACCTATGTTTTTCGCCGGCAGGAGCAGCGCTGGCTGTGTACCGTAGATAACTCCTACGGTACCGACCTGCTGGACTCGCCAGCCCGTTAAATACCCGCCCCCTGGCTGAAGTGCTCTTCGCCAAAAACCCCGGTAGACAGGTAGCGATCGCCGCGATCGCAGACGATCGCCACCACTACCGCGCCGGGATTTTCACGCGCGATACGTAATGCGCCGGCCACCGCGCCGCCGGAGCTAACGCCGCAAAAAATACCTTCCCGTACCGCCAGCATACGCATGGTGTTTTCCGCATCCTGCTGGTGAATATCCAGCACCGCATCAACCAGCGAAGCATTAAAAATCCCCGGCATATACTCTGCCGGCCAGCGCCGAATACCCGGAATGCTGCTGCCCTCTTCCGGCTGCAGTCCCACAATACTCACCGGCTTATCCTGTTCACGCAAAAAGCGGGATACGCCGGTGATGGTGCCGGTAGTTCCCATACTGGAGACAAAATGGCTGATTCGCCCGGCGGTCTGCTGCCAGATTTCCGGTCCGGTGGTGGTGTAATGCGCATAGGGGTTATCCGGATTATTGAACTGATCCAGCAGTTTCCCTTCGCCACGCTGCGCCATTTCCGCCGCCAGATCGCGCGCGCCCTCCATCCCCTGCTCTTTGGTGACCAGAATCAGCTCGGCACCGTAGGCCAGCATCGCGGCCCGGCGCTCCTGGCTCATGTTGTCCGGCATCAGGAGCTTCATCTGATAGCCTTTCAGCGCGGCAATCATCGCCAGCGCGATACCGGTATTCCCGCTGGTGGCTTCAATCAGGACGTCGCCAGGCTTTATTTCACCGCGTTTTTCGGCTTCAACGATCATTGAAAGCGCGGCGCGGTCCTTTACTGAACCCGCCGGGTTATTGCCTTCCAGTTTGACCCAGATTTCACTGCCATTGTCCGGTCCCATGCGCTGAAGCTTGACCAGAGGGGTATTACCGATGGTGTGTTCAAGTGTATTCACGATTTTTACTCAATAAAAAAGCCGGGTGGCGCTTCGCTTACCCGGCCTACAAGACGCAGTGATAACTGTAGGCCCGGTAAGCGCAGCGTCACCGGGCGATAAACATATTCAATAAACTATCAGGCTGACTCCGCCAGAGCAATATCCTCACGCGGCTCTATCCGCTGATTGCCGTTATAGAGTCGCGCATTTTGTAAGCCGACAAACAGCCGTTCACCGCGATACGGCGCGTCATCGCCCGACAGCACGACGGTCAGCGGTTCGTCATACCACCCTAATGGCTGAACAACTAATTGGGTGTAGTGCCCTTTCGGGCTGGCTTCCAGTACCTGAACCGGCAGAGGTGAATCGAGGCTGGTACGGCGACTGATATCCACTTCCCAGGGGCGGAGGAACAGATCCACCGGCCCTTGATACGCCGGGGTATACCCCAACGGCCAACGATGCGCACCGACATGGAACTGGCCACCGCGAACAATCCCTTTCAGGCGGTTAACTTCGCCCATAAACTCCAGCACGAAGCGGGTGGACGGTTCACGCCAGACCTGTTCCGGTGCATCGGCCTGTTCGATATTGCCCTGGCTCATGACCACCACGCGGTCGGCTACTTCCATCGCCTCTTCCTGATCGTGGGTCACAAACACGCTGGTAAACTTCAGCTCTTCATGCAGCTGACGCAGCCAGCGGCGCAGCTCTTTGCGCACCTGAGCGTCCAGCGCACCGAAGGGTTCATCGAGCAACAGAATCTGCGGTTCAACGGCCAGCGCACGCGCAAGAGCCACGCGCTGCTTTTGCCCGCCGGAAAGCTGCGCCGGGTAGCGATCGGCAAGATGCGCCAGCTGCACCATTTCCAGCAGCCGGGTGACTTTCGCTTTGATCCCGGCGGCGTTCGGACGTTCACGACGCGGCAACACCGTCAGGCCGAAGGCGATATTCTCAAATACCGTCATATGGCGGAACAGCGCATAGTGCTGGAAGACGAAGCCCACTTTACGGTCACGGGCGTGAACGCGGCTCACGTCGGTGCCATGGAAACGAATATGACCGCTTGATTGATTCTCCAGACCAGCAATAATACGCAGCAGCGTGGTTTTTCCGGAGCCGGACGGCCCCAACAGCGCGACCATCTGTCCGGAAGGGATATCCAGAGAGATATCATTCAGCACCTGAGTGCGTCCAAAAGATTTCTTAATATTGACAATCTCAATGCTCATGATTCCCCTCCAGTTGCGCGCGTTTTTCCTGATTAGCCAGGCGCCATTGCAACATACTCTTTAAAAACAAAGTCAAAATAGCCATTAACGTCAGCAGAGCTGCGGCGGTAAAGGAACCGACGGTATTGTAATCCTGCTCCAGCAATTCAATCTGCAGCGGCAGCGACAGCGTTTCACCGCGAATCGAGCCCGAAACCACCGAAACGGCGCCGAACTCCCCGATAGCGCGAGCGTTGGTCAGCACCACGCCGTATAACAGCGCCCAACGGATATTCGGCAGAGTCACCCGGCGGAACATCTGCCAGCCGGACGCGCCGAGCAGGATCGCCGCTTCATCTTCATTACTGCCCTGACTGATCATCACCGGAACCAGCTCGCGCACCACAAATGGACAGGTGACAAAAATGGTGGCCAGCACCATTCCCGGCCAGGCAAACATGATTTGCAGGTTATGCGCGTCCAGCCAGCCGCCGAGCGGGCCGTTGGAACCGTAGAACAACAGATAGACCAGCCCCGCCACCACCGGCGAGACGGCAAAAGGAATATCCAGCAGCGTCAGCAGCAGCTGGCGGCCAGGGAAGTTAAAACGCGTTACCAGCCACGCCAGCAGAGTACCGAAAACCAGGTTAACCGGTACGGTAATCAGCGCAATCATCACCGTCAGCCAGATTGCGTGCAGCATGTCCGGGTTAGCCAGGTTTTGCAGTACCGGCATCAGCCCTTTGCTGAAGGCCTGGACGAAGATATAGACCATCGGCACGATCAGAATGAAAGCGGAAACCAATATTCCGGTGCCAATCAGAAACCATTTCCCCCAGTTGATGCGGGGAGCATCGTAACGCTTCAATTGAGTAACTTCCGCCATTAGTGACCTACCACACGTCGACCAAAGCGACTTTGCAGGGTGTTGATGGAAAACAGCAGCAGCAGCGAAGCCGCCAGGATCACCGACGCAATCGCGCTCGCCGCCGGGTAATCAAACTCCTGCAGGCGCACGAAAATCATCAGGGAAGTGACCTCGGTTTTCCATGCGATGTTGCCGGCGATGAAAATCACCGCGCCAAACTCGCCAAGGCTACGCGTAAATGACAGCGCGATCCCGGCCAGCAGCGCCGGAGAGAGCTCAGGCAGCACCACTTTACGGAAGCTCTGCAGGCGCGTGGCGCCCAGCGTTTCCGCCGCTTCTTCATATTCCGGCCCCAGCTCTTCAAGTACCGGCTGAACCGTCCGGACCACGAAAGGAATACTGGTAAACGCCATGGCGACCGCGATACCGAGCCAGGTATAGGTCACCTTGATATCAAACTTCGCCAGCCACTCGCCGTAAAAGCCGTTGACTGAAAACAGTGACGCGAGGGTCAGGCCGGCGACTGCCGTCGGCAGAGCAAACGGCAGGTCCATCAGCGCATCGAGCAGCGTCCGGCCCGGAAAGCGATAGCGCGTCAGAATCCAGGCCATCAGCAGGCCAAATACGCCATTAAAAATTGAGGCGACAAACGCCGACAGCAGCGTGACTTTGTAGGCCGCCACCACCTGCGGGTTAGTCACTACTTCCCAGTACTGACCCCAGGTCATCTGCGCCAGCTGCATCACCAGCGCACTCAGGGGGAGCAGTAAAATCAAGCAGACAAACAGCAGGCTGGTGCCGAGGCTCAGGGTAAAGCCCGGCAGCACGCGCTTAGATGCAGCAGCAAACATTACTTACGCCCCGCCGCCAGCAGTTTGTCCAGCTCACCGCCGCTGACAAAGTGGGTTTTCATTACCTGCGGCCAGGAGCCAAACTGATCTTCGACGCGGAACAGTTCGGTCTGCGGGAATTTATCCTTCAGCGTCTCCATCACCTTCGGGTTGTTCACACGATAGTAATAGTCGGTAATGATCGTCTGCGCCTGAGGGCTATAGAGCCAGTTCAGGTAAGCCTTCGCCGCCTTCTCGGTTCCGTTGGCCTTGACGTTTTTGTCCACCCAGGCGACCGGGAACTCCGCCAGAATATTGACCTTCGGCACTACCACTTCGAAGCCCTGGTCTTCATACTGCTTGCGAATATTGTTCACTTCCGATTCGAAGGTAATCAGGACGTCGCCGAGTCCACGTTCAACGAAGGTCGTAGTCGCGCCGCGGCCGCCGGTATCAAATACTTCGACGTTTTTCAGGAACTGGGTCATAAACTGCTCGGTTTTCGCTTTATCGCCGCCGTCGGCTTTATCTGCGGCTCCCCATGCAGCCAGATAGGTATAGCGCGCGTTACCGGACGTTTTCGGATTCGGGAAAATCAGCTTCACGTCCGGGCGCACCAGATCGCTCCACTCATGAATATTCTTCGGGTTCCCCTTACGCACCAGAAACGCCATGGTGGAGTAGAACGGCGAGCTGTTGTTCGGCAGCCGGCTTTGCCAGTCGGCGGGAATCAAGTTGCCTTTGTCATGCAGGATCTGTACATCCGTCACCTGGTTATAGGTCACCACATCGGCTTTTAAGCCCTGCAATATGGCCAGCGCCTGTTTCGACGAACCGGCATGAGATTGTTTGATCGTCAGCTTATCGCCGGCATTATCTTTCGCCCACTGCTGTTCAAACGGCGGATTAAGGGCGGCAAACAGCTCGCGGGAGACATCATAAGAGCTGTTCAGCAGCTCAGTCGCCTGCGCCTGCGCAACCAGCAGCATCGAAGCAGCCAGTGCCAGATATCCTTTGTTCAGTGATTTAACCGCCATTGCGCACCCTTATCAGTTTGATGACTTTCTTATAGCCATAATATTTATAACGAGGATGAAAGGAGTAACGGTTTTATATACCGTTTGGCGATTTGGAAGTCGAAAAGAGAATAAGCCGTTTACAAACCATTGTGGAGACGGGTTTTCGGCGTGATTTTCCCTCTATGGGGCGGAGCTGGAGGTCAGGGAGAACAAGGGGTTAAGCCGAACGTGGTCGTCAGACTGGGGGAAAGTTATCTGCCCTCTCCCGAGTGGAAGAGGGGCAGTGTCAACCCGGAGATTACAGCGCCTGGAGACGATCCAGTGACGGAGCAAAGTAGTAGCCGCCGGTCACGGGTTTGGTAAAGCGCAGCATGGCATCACGTTTGCCGTCGGTATCGCCAAACATGCTCAGCAGCTGCTGTTCAATGTTATGGATACGTGCGCAGTACGCACAGAAATAGAGGCCATGAGTGCCGCTGGCGGTGCCGTAAGGCAGGCTCTGACGAACAATCTTCAGCCCTTTGCCATCCTCTTTTAAGTCGACGCGACTCAGGTGTGAGGTTGCCGGACGATCGTCGCCATCAATCTCTTCATTGGCTTCTTTGGTCCGGCCAATCATCATCTCCTGGTCCGGAACGCTCATGCGATTCAACTGCTTGAGGTTATGCTCCCAGCGCTGAACGAAGACATAGCTGCCGCCGGCATCCACGCCATCTTTGATGATCGCCACTTCACGGCGGGTCTCAAGACCGGCCGGATTTTCCGTGCCGTCGACGAAACCGCTCAGGTCACGCTCTTCAATCCAGCGGAAACCGTGAACCTCTTCTTTCACCTCAATCACATCGCCAAAGGCCGCCATGGCTGCCTGAGCAACGGAGAAGTTCACCTCATGACGCGCGGAGAGGATATGAATCAGGACATCATACTGGGTAGACGGCGCCAGGCCCTTGCCGTATACCGGGAAATCTTTAAGCTCTTCGGCACCCACACCGCCGCTCAGCTCACGCCAGACGTTATTGCCAAAAGCCACCACGGCGCCCAGCTGTGCGTCCGGAAATTGCGTTTGAAAGGTCGCTAATTTATCAATAAAGACTTTGCTGGCTTCGCGCAGGGCGTTGACGTCCCCTTTGACATTGGCTTCAATCCAAATCGCCGCACGGCAATGTTCCGGCAAAATGCCGCTCTGAACCTGAGACATCGCTCCTCCTGAAATGATACAACCACAACACTGTGGCACTTTTATCGCGCTATTGTACCCGTTTTTTCCCTGTGCCGTGTCCGTTCAGATCAAATTAGCCGTGCCAGATAATTTTGCTGACCTTCCAGTTTTTCAGCGTGTCGTCGGAAGGCATCAGCTCTTCCGGACCATTCCAGTGGCCGGTAAAGGCGTAGCTGATATGCTGACTACCGTCCGCCTGGCACTCCACCACGGCACCATTATCATTTGCGCCTTTTTGACAATGACCAAAGGCTTTGCTGTACAGCTCGCTAAACGGAGTGCCGACCTGAACGCCGCGGTCCGTTTTAATCTCGCTATCCCGCACTTCGATACGGTTGATGGTGCCGCCGTCGCCGTTAATGGTCATCGCGACTTTGTCATCTTTCAGCGCCTCAAAGTAGCGCACGATATTACCGTTGGCCGCTTTCATGCCGCTGCGCAGACGATAGCTCCCGCCCAGCGCATCGCTGATGGCCTGTTCATTCAGCGGCGTTGTGGCCGTTAGTTTACCCACGCCCTGCTCGGTCACTTCCATTGAGGAACCAAACCAGTTCCATGGGTAGGCCGCTGACCAGTTAACTGCACTCATAGTGGAGCAGCCGGTTAATGCCAGCGGTAACGCGCAGAGAAGCAAACGTAGCGATTTCATGACTCGATCCTTTCTTGTTTATTTGACGCCTGTTGGAGTGCAGGATCGGCAAAAAGTGCCGTTAAACCCGATCTTCCTGAAAACAAGCTTTGAGTCGACGGCTGGCTAACAGCCACCAGAAGGCATAGAGATCGGCGATCAGCAGGCCGATAGTCAGCATCGAAGGTGACTCGCCGCTCAGCCATAACAGCGGCTGCCAGAGCAGCAGCAGCGTCTGCGACAGCACCAGCAGCCAGCGCATTAGCGGCCAGAGACGGGGAAAACGCTGCCGCTGCCCGCTGACGATAAACGCCAGTACCGCCGGGATACCCGGCAATAATCCTAGCCAGAAATTATCGTGATCGGGATAGAACAGGTTCAGTAACACATCGCCCTGCTGGCGGGAGGCCCCCGCCATAATGAACAGCACCCAGGTTCGCGCCTGCAGCAGCAGTACGCACCAGAACAGAAACGGTAGCCTGAGCCGGCCGTGGGCATCGAAATCAGAAGGGATAAACTCAGTATTCTTCATCTTCAATCAAACGTTTACCCAGACTCAGGATATCGGCATATTCGTAACCAAGCCGTTCATACATCCCCTGCACCACCTCATTATCATCGCGAACCATGATGTTAATTTTCGGGCAGCCGCGAGCAATCAGCTTTTTTTCCAGCCGGTTCAGCAGCGCATTGGCGATACCACGCCCGCGATATTCCGGATGCACGCCCAGGTAGTAGGCGGAACCGCGATGACCGTCATAGCCGCCCATCACCGTGCCAACCACCTCGCCATTTACTTCCGCGACGAGAAACAGGCTGACATCGTGGTTAACTTTACGCTCAATGTCCATTTCCGGGTCATTCCACGGGCGCAGAAGCTCGCAGCGCTCCCACAGCGTAATCACTTCTTCAAAATCTTGCTGGCGAAAAACGCGTATCTCCATGGTATTCCCCATTTTTCAAGCTTAAAAACAGCGATTATGGCGCGATTTCAGCGGATAGCCAATATCAGGCGAAATGAAGTGGAAAAAATGACATAATACGCACTGTCATGTATTGAAATGAAAAGTAAAACAATTCTTGTTTTGAATGGTCGTAACGGAAAACGCGATACGATATAACACCAGGTACCACTTGTTTGCAATTCAGGCCGAATGAGCACTTTTAAACCATTAAAAATACTTGCTTCGCGCCGCCAGGTGCTGAAAGCAGGACTGGCTGCCATGACCCTTTCCGGGGTTTCATCGCAGGTCATCGCAAAAGAACAGCCGCTGACGACGTCCAACGGCCACAGTAAACCCGCGGCGAAAAAGGCGGGCGCGAAGCGCATCGTTATGCTCGACCCGGGCCATGGCGGTATTGATACCGGCGCTATCGGTCACAACGGTTCAAAAGAGAAGCATGTCGTACTGGCGATTGCCAAAAACGTACGCAGCATTCTGCGCAATAACGGTATTGACGCGCACCTGACGCGTTCTGGCGATACCTTTATCCCGCTGTACGACCGCGTGGAAATTGCCCACCAGCACGGCGCCGATCTTTTTATGTCGATTCACGCCGATGGCTTTACCAACCCCAGCGCGGCCGGCGCGTCGGTATTTGCCCTCTCCAACCGCGGTGCGAGTAGCGCGATGGCGAAATACCTCTCCGATCGCGAAAACCGCGCCGATGAGGTCGCCGGTAAAAAAGCCACGGCCAAGGACCATCTTTTACAGCAGGTGCTGTTTGACCTGGTGCAGACCGATACCATTAAAAACAGCCTGACGCTGGGTTCGCATATCCTGAAAAATATTAAGCCGGTGCATAAGCTGCATAGCCGTAACACTGAACAGGCCGCCTTCGTGGTATTGAAGTCGCCGTCAATCCCGTCCGTACTGGTTGAAACCTCATTTATCACCAACCCGGGCGAAGAAAAACTGTTAGGTACCACCGCGTTCCGGCAAAAAATCGCCAGCGCGATCGCGTCCGGCATCATCAGCTATTTCCACTGGTTCGATAACCAGAAGGCCCACTCGAAGAGACGTAAATGAAGCCCGACGCGCAACAGGTAAAACGCTATCTCCTCCAGCTCCAGGAGACCATTTGCCAGAAACTGAGCGCCATTGACGGCGGTGAATTTGTCGAAGACAGCTGGCAGCGCGAAGGAGGCGGCGGCGGTCGCAGCCGGGTTCTGCGCGATGGCGGCGTGTTTGAGCAGGCGGGCGTAAACTTCTCCCACGTTCACGGCGACGCCATGCCGTCTTCGGCAACGGCGCATCGCCCGGAACTGGCCGGTCGCAGCTTTGAGGCGATGGGGGTTTCTCTGGTGGTACATCCGTGGAATCCCTATGTGCCGACCAGCCATGCCAACGTGCGTTTTTTCATTGCTGAGAAGCCCGGCGCAGAGCCGGTGTGGTGGTTCGGCGGCGGGTTTGACCTGACGCCCTTCTACGGCTTTGAGGAGGATGCGGTTCACTGGCATCGCACGGCTAACGATCTGTGCCAGCCCTTCGGCGCAGAGGTTTATCCGCGCTATAAAAAATGGTGCGATGACTACTTCTATCTGAAGCATCGTCACGAGCAGCGCGGAATTGGCGGCCTGTTCTTTGACGATTTGAATACCCCGGACTTTGACCACTGCTTCAGCTTTATGCAGGCCGTTGGCAATGGCTACACCGATGCGTATCTGCCGATCGTTGAGCGGCGCAAAGCCACGCCATATGGCGAGCGGGAGCGTCAGTTTCAGCTCTATCGTCGCGGCCGCTACGTGGAGTTCAATCTGGTGTGGGATCGCGGGACGCTGTTTGGCCTGCAGACCGGCGGGCGCACGGAGTCGATTCTGATGTCGATGCCGCCGCTGGTGCGCTGGGAGTATGACTACCGGCCGGAAGAAGGCAGCCCTGAGGCTGCCCTGAGTGGGTTTATTCAGGTTCGCGAATGGATTTAATGCCGGGCGGCGCCTTCGCTTGCCCGGCCTACGCTATCCCGTAGGTCGGGTTAGCGCAGCGCCACCCGACAGATCCCTTACAGCGGCTGAGTCTGAGCCTCGACCACCGCCAGCGCGACCATAGTGCCGATGCATCTCCAGCGTCAGAAAGTGAGTCTATTCAGTTCCACGAATGGATTTAATGCCGGACGACGCCTTCGCTTGCCCGGCCTACGCTATCCCGTAGGTCGGGTTAGCGCAGCGCCACCCGACAAATCCCTTACAGCGGCTGAGTCTGAGCCTCGACCACCGCCAGCGCGACCATAGTGCCAATGCATCTCCAGCGTCAGAAAGTGAGTCTATTCAGTTCCACGCATGGATTTAATGCCGGACGACGCCTTCGCTTGCCCGGCCTACGCTATCCCGTAGGTCGGGTTAGCGCAGCGCCACCCGACAGATCCCTTACAGCGGCTGAGTCTGAGCCTCGACCACCGCCAGCGCGACCATAGTGCCAATGCATCTCCAGCGTCAGAAAGTGAGTCTATTCAGTTCCACGCATGGATTTAATGCCGGACGACGCCTTCGCTTGCCCGGCCTACGCTATCCCGTAGGTCGGGTTAGCGCAGCGCCACCCGACAGATCCCTTACAGCGGCTGAGTCTGAGCCTCGACCACCGCCAGCGCGACCATAGTGCCAATGCATCTCCAGCGTCAGAAAGTGAGTCTATTCAGTTCCACGCATGGATTTAATGCCGGACGACGCCTTCGCTTGCCCGGCCTACGCTATCCCGTAGGTCGGGTTAGCGCAGCGCCACCCGACAGATCCCTTACAGCGGCTGAGTCTGAGCCTCGACCACCGCCAGCGCGACCATATTGACGATGCGACGCACGGAAGCGATAGGCGTCAGAATATGCACCGGCTTCGCCACTCCCATCAGCACCGGTCCGACGGTCACCCCTTCCGAACTGGAGACGCGCAGCAGGTTATAGCTAATGCGCGCGGCTTCCATATTCGGCATCACCAGAATGTTAGCCGAACCTTTCAGCGGACTGTCCGGCATCCGCTCATGGCGAATACTTTCCACCAGCGCAGCATCGCCGTGCATTTCACCATCGATCATCAGATCCGGCGCCAGCGCTTTCACCCGCTCCAGCGCTTCGCGCATTTTGCTTGCTGACGGGCAGTCAGAGGAACCGAAGTTGGAGTGCGACAGCAGCGCCACGCGCGGCTCAATACCAAAACGACGGACGCTTTCCGCCGCCATCAGCGTAATTTCCGCCAGCTGCTCCGGCGTAGGATCGTTATTGACGTAGGTGTCGGCGATAAAGGTGTTTCCGCTTGGCAGCAGCAGCGCATTCATGGCCCCCGCGGTGCTGACGCCGTCACGGTAGCCAAACAGCGGCTGAACGACCCCATAATGCTCATGGTAGTCGCCGATGGTGCCGCAGATCATGGCATCCGCCTCGCCACGGTGCACCATGATTGCGCCAATGACCGTCGTATTGGCAATCACCGCCCGCTGGGCCTGCTCCTGAGTCACGCCGCGGCGTTTCATGATCTGGTAATACTCGCCCCAGTACTCTTTAAAGCGCGGATCGGATTCGTTATTGACGATCTCAAAATCCACGCCGGCTTTGATCTGCAGCCCCAGCTTCTGGATGCGCATTTCAATCACGCTCGGACGACCGATCAAAATCGGTTTTGCCAGCCCCAGCGATACCAGCTCCTGTGTGGCGTGCAGGACGCGCGTCTCTTCGCCTTCCGCCAGCACCACGCGCTTAGGCTCTTTGCGCGCCTGGGAGAAAATTGGCTTCATGAACAGGTTGGTTTTGTAGACAAACTCGCTGAGCTTCTCAATATAGGCGTCGAAGTCGGCAATCGGACGCGTGGCGACGCCGGAGTCCATCGCCGCTTTGGCGACCGCCGGCGCGATCTTGACGATCAGGCGCGGATCGAACGGTTTTGGAATGATATATTCCGGACCAAAGCTCAGATCCTGATCGCCGTAGGCAGAGGCGACCACTTCGCTTTGCTCGGCATGCGCCAGTTCAGCTATCGCGTGGACCGCAGCCAGCTTCATCTCTTCGTTAATCGCCGTAGCGCCAACGTCCAGCGCTCCGCGGAAAATGAACGGGAAGCACAGCACGTTGTTGACCTGGTTCGGGTAGTCAGAGCGCCCGGTGCAGATGATGGCATCTTCGCGGACCTGCTTCGCCAGCGGCGGCAGAATCTCCGGTTCCGGATTAGCCAGGGCGAGGATCAGCGGCGCGCGGGCCATTTTTTTCACCATCTCCGGCGTCAGCACTTTCGGGCCTGAACAGCCGAGGAAAATATCCGCCCCGTCAATCACATCGTCCAGAGTGCGTTTGCCGTCATCTTCTACCGCGTAGGCCGCCTTGGTCTCTGCCATATGGGGCTCACGGTCTTTATAGATAACGCCTTTGGAGTCGCAGACCACGATATTGTGTTTCTGCATCCCCAGCGCCACCAGCAAATTCATGCAGGCAATCGCCGCCGCGCCCGCGCCGGATACCACCATCCGAACGTCGGAAAGATTCTTCTCAACCACCCGCAGGCCGTTAATAATCGCCGCGGTGCTGATAATGGCCGTGCCGTGCTGATCGTCATGGAACACAGGAATGTTCATGCGCTCGCGCAGCTTTTGCTCGATGTAGAAACACTCTGGCGCTTTGATGTCTTCGAGGTTGATGCCGCCGAAGGTGGGCTCCAGCGCCGCCACGACATCGATAAATTTATCCGGATTCAGCTCATCGACTTCGATATCGAACACATCAATCCCGGCGAATTTTTTAAACAAAACGCCCTTGCCTTCCATCACCGGCTTACCGGCTAGCGCACCAATATTCCCCAGTCCCAGCACCGCGGTGCCGTTGGAGACAACGGCCACCAGGTTGCCACGGGCGGTGTATTTGTAGGCGGCCAGCGGATCTTTCTCGATTTCCAGACAAGGTGCCGCCACGCCTGGCGAGTAGGCCAGCGCCAGATCGCGCTGGGTGGCCAGAGGCTTGGTAGGGACAACCTGAATTTTCCCGGGAACGGGAAACTCATGGAAATCGAGGGCGCTTTGTTTCAACTGCTCATCCATTTTATTGTTCCTTTCACGTATCGGTCGTAGGGGGTGTGCGTAATGACTATCCTGGTGCCCACCCTAAGGTGGCGCATAGTATCTCGCCTGACGGCTTTTCAAACTTTGAACGCCGCCAAACTCTCGCCATCGCAATGGTATATTTGTTATCGATTTATAATATTTATGTAACCTGATTTCGAAAGCAATGATAGTCCCGTCTGCTATGCTTTTTAGTTATCCACCCGATAAACACCTCGACAAACAATCAACAAAAACTCATGCAACATCTTGTTTCAGGAGTCCATTATGTCCCGAAGAGAACTTGCCAACGCCATTCGCGCCCTGAGCATGGACGCCGTACAGAAAGCCAACTCCGGCCACCCCGGCGCCCCGATGGGGATGGCGGATATCGCCGAAGTCCTGTGGAATGATTTCCTTAAACACAATCCGGAGAATCCGCACTGGTATGATCGTGACCGCTTTGTGCTCTCTAACGGTCATGCGTCGATGCTGTTGTATAGCCTGCTGCATCTGACCGGCTACGATCTGCCGCTGTCCGAATTGAAAAACTTTCGCCAGCTCCATTCGAAAACGCCCGGCCACCCGGAACACGGCTATACTCCCGGCGTCGAGACAACCACCGGCCCGCTTGGCCAGGGGCTGGCCAACGCCGTCGGCATGGCGATTGCCGAGCGCACGCTGGCGGCGCAGTTTAACCGTCCCGGCCACGACATTGTTGATCACTATACCTGGGTGTTTATGGGCGATGGCTGTCTGATGGAGGGGATCTCCCACGAAGCCAGCTCGCTGGCGGGGACGCTGGGTCTCGGTAAGCTCATCGGCTTCTATGACCATAACGGCATCTCAATCGATGGTAAAACCGACGGCTGGTTCACCGACGATACCGCCGCGCGCTTTCGGGCCTATCACTGGCACGTGATTGGCGATATTGACGGCCACGACCCGCAGGCAGTGAAACAGGCGATTCTCGAGGCGCAAAGCGTCACGGATAAACCTTCGCTGATCATCTGCCGCACCGTGATCGGCTATGGCTCACCGAATAAAGCCGGTTCGGAAGAGTCCCACGGCGCAGCGCTGGGGGAAAAAGAGGTGGCGTTAACCCGCGAGAAGCTGGGCTGGAAATATCCACCGTTTGAGATCCCCAAAGAGATTTATCAGCAATGGGACGCCCGGCCGCGCGGCGAGCAGGCAGAACAGACGTGGAATCAGCGGTTCGCCGCTTATCAGCAGCAGTATCCTGAACTGGCGGCGGAGCTAAAACGCAGAATGGACGGCGCGCTGCCGGCGAACTGGAGCGATGCGGCGCACGATTATATCGCGCAACTGCAGGCCGAGCCGGCGAAAATTGCCAGCCGTAAAGCGTCGCAAAATGCCCTGAACGCCTATGGCCCGCTCCTGCCGGAACTGCTGGGCGGGTCGGCCGATCTGGCGCCGAGCAACCTCACCATCTGGTCCGGGTCAACATCCATCAAAGAGGATGTGGCGGGTAACTATATTCATTATGGCGTACGCGAGTTCGGCATGACGGCGATCGGCAACGGCATTGCTCTCCACGGCGGCTTTATCCCCTATACCTCCACCTTCCTGATGTTTGTCGAATATGCGCGTAACGCAGCGCGAATGGCGGCGTTGATGAAAGCCAGACAGATAATGGTCTATACCCATGACTCGATTGGGTTAGGGGAAGATGGCCCCACTCATCAGGCGGTCGAACAGCTGGCCAGTCTGCGACTGACGCCGAACTTCAGCACCTGGCGCCCCTGCGATCAGGTCGAAACGGCGGTCGCGTGGCAGGCGGCGATTGAACGACAAACCGGCCCCACCGCGCTGATACTGTCGCGGCAAAATCTGGCGCAAATGGCGCGGACGCCGCAACAGGTACAGGATATTGCCCGCGGCGGCTATGTGCTGAAAGATGCGGGGGGCAAACCAGATTTAATCCTGATAGCCACCGGCTCCGAAGTGGAGATAACCGTGCTGGCGGCGGAAAAGCTGCTCGCCAAAGGTGTTAACGTGCGGGTAGTCTCCCTGCCTTCAACCGATGTTTTCGATGCGCAAGATGCGGCATACCGGGAATCGGTTCTTCCGGCTAACGTCAGCGCCAGAATTGCCGTTGAGGCCGGTATCGCCGACTACTGGTATAAATATGTCGGGCTGAAAGGCGCCATCGTGGGAATGAGAAGCTACGGTGAATCGGCGCCGGCGGATAAGCTCTTCCCGTTCTTTGGCTTCACCGTCGAGCATATCGTCAGTCTCGCGGATGAAATATGTAACGGGTAACCCATAGCGTGGGCCAGGCATCTGGCCCCTGCCAGTTATCACACTGCGGCTGCTGCGCATAGCGAACCAGGCTAAACCGCTGGCCATCATAGCGCCAGCGGGTCTGAACCCCGCAATCGCCGGGGCCGCGCCCTTTATCCAGAGTCACCAGCTCGTGACGTCGCTCATCAATACTGGCATTAATCAGCTCAATATCACGCGCCGCATTGCCCGGCGGCTGGAAGGGCAGCGTCAGACGAACCTGGCGGGCCACATACGGCTGCTGGCGCGACACCAGCCAGGCCAGCCAGATGGTGTTGTACGCCCCGGCTTCGCAGCTGACCATCAGTAACACCTTCTCATCCGTCAACGCGGTAACCCGAATCTCGCGGCGGAAAGGGTCCAGCGAACAGGCGCTATTGTTCATCCGCTCGTTGCCGTAATCCATCAGGTCATTGAGCTCCTCCCGACTGAGCGGTGATTGCGAGAGATCGACTTTGCCAACCGCCCGCAGCGCAGGTGCCGGCGGTACGCTAAGCGGCGGCTCTTCGCCCTTCCCTACCCACGCGGTTTCACTGCCGACACGCTTTTGATGGCTATCGATAAACAGCAACGCGGCTTTCAGTCCTTGCAGAGAAATGCTTTGCAGCCCGTTAACCAGGGTTATCGCCTGCCCCTCCTGCACCTGCTGGAGAAAAGCATCGATCGTCACGCTATCCCCGGTTTTGAGCAGCTTATCCGCAACCTGCCAGTGTTTATCGGTCAACGCCAGCGGTTTACCATCAAGCAAAAGACGAGGAGCGATTGGCGCCAGGGCGGCAACCGGGTTACCGATACCGCCCAGCTCAATGCGCAGGCTGGCATCCGTGACGGCGCCGGCGCTACGGCTGAGAGTCATAACCAGTCCGTGATGCAGACCAACGTTGCGAGCGACGCAGAAATTCTGATTATTGCAGGTGACCAGCCAGTCGTCGAAGAGCTGTTGTACCGGCGCCGCCCACGCCCATGACGTCGGTATCAAACCGAAAAACAGAAAAAAAAGAACCCGATAAAGCATGCGCGGCACAACCCCAGAGAAGAACGCTCAAAACAGCAGCCATCTTCACCAGCGGCGACATGTTACTCAATCAGATTTATCAGATAACCCCGCCATCAGTCCCGATGTTTGCAAATATTGCAGCAGGATCACCGCCTTGCCATCGCGTATCTCGCCGCTGGCAACCATCTGCAATGCCTGGCTGAAAGGCAGCTCCAGCACATCGATATCTTCATCTTCAACGCCGCCGCCGCGCGTTTTGCGCTGCGCGTCGCTGTACTCGGCGATAAAGAAGTGGACAATTTCGGTCACCCCGCCGGGAGACATATACAGCTCGAACAGCTTATGCGCATCGCCCACTTCGTACCCGGTCTCTTCGATGGCCTCTTTGCGGATGCAGGCTTCAGGCTCGTCGTTATCCAACAGCCCGGCGCAGGTTTCGATCAGCATCCCGTCCTCGTTACCGTTAACCCAGGTGGCAACACGAAACTGGCGGACCAATACGACGGTTTGCTTACGGCGGTTATACAACAGCACCGTGGCGCCGTTGCCGCGATCGTAAACCTCGCGCTTATGACGGACCACGCTGCCGTCGCTACGCGTCAGCTCGTAGGTCATATTGCGCAAAATAAAGTAGTTTTCAGAGAGGAGTTTATCTTTGATAACGTTGATGTTGAGTGACATACGGCCCCGCAGCGTGGAATGACGCTGTCATACTACGCTGCGAGGCCGGGTTTGTCGTTAGTGAAGCAGGGCCGATTTTACGCCGAGATAATCCATGATCCCCTGCGCCGCATGGCGACCTTCGGCCATCGCCGTCACCACCAGATCGGCGCCGCGGACGGCATCTCCGCCGGCAAAAATTTTGTCGTGCGTGGTCTGATAGCGGTAGCGGCTCTCGACACTGGCCTTAATCCGCCCCCGGTTATCAAGCTCTACGCCGACGGACTCCAGCCACGGCATCCCGTGGGGATGGAAACCAAAGGCCATAATCACCGCATCGGCCGGCATCACGAACTCGCTGCCCGGCAGCGGCGACGGGCTGCGGCGCCCCTGCTCGTCCGGTTCACCCAGTTGTGTGCGCAGAAAACGTACGCCGTTAACCCGACCGTCGCTATCCAGCTCCAGCGTCACCGGCTGAACGTTGAATTCGAACTCCGCCCCTTCTTCACGCGCGTGTTTCACCTCTTTTTTCGACCCCGGCATATTGGCCTCATCGCGACGATAGGCGCAGGTGACCTTTTTCGCCCCGTGACGCAGCGCGGTGCGCACGCAGTCCATCGCCGTGTCGCCGCCCCCCAACACTACGACATTCAGCCCGTGGGCATTGACGTAAGGCTCTTCGGGTTTCTCGCTCAGCCCCATGACTTGTTTCGTATTGGCAATCAGGAACGGCAGCGCATCATAGACCCCCGGGGCCTCTTCATTTGGCAGTCCCGCTTTCATGGAACGGTAGGTTCCGGCGCCAATAAATACCGCATCGTATTCTGCCAGCAAGGTGGTTAACGCCACGTCCTTGCCCACTTCACACTCCAGTTCAAAGCGGATACCCATCTCAGTAAAAATCTCCCGTCGCCGGGCCAGCAGTGACTTTTCCAGCTTGAAGGCCGGAATGCCAAAAGTCAGCAAACCGCCGATTTCCGGATGACGGTCGAAGACCACCGGCTGCACGCCGTTTCGGATCAGCAGGTCAGCGCAGGCCAGTCCCGCCGGCCCGGCACCGATAATGGCCACCTTTTTCCCGCTATCGACAACCCGGGAGAGGTCCGGTCGCCAGCCCTGTGCCAGCGCCTGGTCGGAGATATAGTGCTCGATGTTGCCAATCGTCACCGCGCCCTGTTCATCGCGCAGCGTACAGGCCCCTTCACACAGGCGATCCTGCGGGCAAACCCGGCCGGTTATCTCCGGCAGGCAGTTGGTTTGATGGGACAGCGCCACGGCGGCGTCGATATCCCCCGCTTGTACCCGCTCAATCCACTGGGGAATATGGTTATGCAGCGGGCAGGTCCATTCACAGATACTGTGTTCGCCGCACTGCAGGCAACGCTCCGAGGCCTGCTGCGCCTGCCCGGCGTTAAAGGGCAGAACGATCTCGGCAAAATCCCTCTTGCGGATCGCCGCGGCCCGTTTATCGGCCTCGCTGCGCGGCGGCGTTGCCGCCATCTGGCGGGCTTTTGCGTCAGCTGCCGGTAATGCCATGTCGCCGGGATGCGCATGCCACGGCCGCGCATCCATCCGCGCCGTACGCAGGCGTCGCTGTCTGGCCATCGCGGACAGGGTCGCTTCCGTCGCCAGCTGCAGCGCCTGCGCCGGGCAGTTTTGCACGCAGGAGGGCCCGCCTTCACGGCCGCTGCACAGATCGCATTTATGCGCGGTGGCTTTCACTTTCCCCGCCGCCGCCGGTAACAGCACGATCTCCATGACGCCAAACGGACAGGCCACCATGCAGGATTTACAGCCGATGCACTTTTCCTCGTCAACCTGCACGCTATCATTTACCTGGCGAATGGCATCATTCGGGCAGCTGCGGGCACAGGGGGCGCTTTCACAATGCCGACATGTTATTGCGTTACGTTTTTGCTCGTGCTTCATCACGGTAATGCGCGGTAAGAAGCGCTGCGGGGTCAGGACGTGCTGTTCGTCGTTGTGTGCCATCACGCAGGCCACTTCGCAGGCTTTGCAGCCGATGCATTTGCGACTATCGCTGATAATAAAGTGGTTCATGGTATCCTTCGGTCTTCGCTAAATAACCCCTCGATTCGCATGACTATTTATTACCCGACAAAACGGGGCAGGAACAATGTTCATTTGCCCGGAAGCGTATTTTTCTGGAGATAACCCGTTTTGGATCAAATTCTTTGACTTAAATGAAATTGCGTTTTATTTAACGTAGCAAGAAGAAGGCAGTTTAACGATGACAAACGGACGCCGGGGTAAGCGGCGGTTTGCGCAGAGAGTCGGAGAGTTCTTTACGGTGTCCGCTAAAGCCACACGATAAATTACACTATCTCCTTAATTTCTCCACGTTTGCCCGTGGAGTTGCCTATAAAGTGTCACGGACTGTGCGGTAACAAAAATGTACACAATGAGGTCTCAATTCTGATGGCGAATTTTTTTATCGATCGCCCCATTTTCGCGTGGGTTCTGGCGATCCTGCTATGCCTGACCGGAACGCTCGCAATCTTGTCACTTCCCGTCGAGCAGTATCCCGATCTTGCGCCGCCTAACGTGCGCATTACCGCCAATTATCCAGGTGCCTCCGCACAAACGCTGGAAAATACCGTCACCCAGGTTATCGAGCAGAATATGACCGGCCTCGATAACCTGATGTATATGTCTTCCCAGAGCAGCTCTTCGGGTCAGGCGACGATTACGCTGACCTTTACCGCCGGAACCAATCCCAACGAAGCCATGCAGCAGGTACAAAACCAGCTGCAATCGGCAATGAAAAAACTGCCTCAGGATGTGCAAAATCAGGGGGTGACGGTACGTAAAACCGGCGATACCAACATTCTGACTATCGCGTTCGTCTCGACTGACGGCAGTATGGATAAGCAGGATATTGCCGACTACGTGGCCAGTAACATTCAGGAACCGCTCAGCCGCGTGAACGGAGTTGGCGACATTACGGCCTACGGCTCGCAATACTCAATGCGCATCTGGCTTGATCCGGCCAAACTCACCAGCGTGCAGATGACGGCGAAAGATGTCACCGACGCCATCGAATCACAGAATGCGCAGATCGCGGTCGGCCAGCTTGGCGGTACGCCGTCGGTCGATAATCAGTCGCTCAATGCCACCATTAACGCCCAGTCGCTGCTGCAAACGCCGCAGCAGTTCCGCGATATTACGCTGCGCGTGAATCCGGACGGCTCGCTGGTGACGCTCGGCGATGTGGCGAAAGTTGAACTGGGCGCGGAAAGCTACGATTACCTCAGCCGCTACAACCGCAACCCGGCCTCCGGCCTTGGCGTGCAGCTGGCCTCCGGGGCAAACGAAATGCAGACCGCGGAGCTGGTGCTCAATCGTCTGGATGAGCTGTCGCAGTATTTCCCTCACGGCCTTGAATATAAAATTGCCTACGAAACCACCTCCTTCGTGAAGGCCTCTATCCATGACGTGGTGAAAACGTTGCTGGAAGCCATCGTGCTGGTGTTCCTGGTGATGTACCTGTTCCTGCAAAACATCCGCGCAACGCTCATCCCAACCATTGCCGTACCGGTGGTTCTGATGGGGACTTTCGCCATCCTGTTTGCCTGCGGCTACAGTATCAACACCCTGACGATGTTCGCGATGGTGCTGGCGATAGGTCTGCTGGTGGACGATGCTATCGTGGTCGTCGAAAACGTTGAGCGCATCATGAGCGAAGAGGGCCTTTCGCCGCGTGAAGCGACGCGAAAATCCATGGGCCAGATTCAGGGGGCGCTGGTCGGGATCGCGATGGTACTGTCGGCGGTCTTTATCCCGATGGCCTTCTTCGGCGGCACAACCGGCGCCATTTATCGCCAGTTTTCTATTACCATCGTCTCGGCGATGGTGCTGTCAGTACTCGTGGCCATGATCCTCACGCCGGCCCTGTGCGCCACCTTGCTGAAACCCATGAAGAAAGGCGAAGAACACGGTAAAAAAGGCTTCTTCGGCTGGTTTAACCGTATGTTCAACCGTAACGCCAGCCGCTACGAAACCGCCGTGGGCAAAATTCTTCACCGCTCGCTGCGCTGGATAGCGATCTACGCGCTGCTGTTGGGGGGGATGGTCTTTATGTTCTTACGCCTCCCGACGTCGTTCCTGCCCCAGGAAGACCGCGGCATGTTCCTGACCTCGGTGCAGCTGCCGAGCGGCGCAACTCAGCAGCAGACCTTAAAAGTCGTGCAAAAAGTTGAGGACTATTTCTTTAATCATGAACAGGCCAACGTTGCTTCGATTTTCGCTACCGTGGGCTCTGGCCCGGGAGGCAACGGTCAGAACGTCGCGCGTATGTTTATCCGCCTGAAGGACTGGGATGAACGCGATGCGAAAACCGGTACCTCGTTTGCGATCATTGAACGTGCGACAAAAGCCTTTAACAGCATTAACGAGGCGCGGGTGTTCGCCACTAACCCGCCGGCAATCAGCGGACTGGGCAGCTCCGCCGGTTTTGATATGGAGCTTGAAGACCACGCCGGCAACGGGCACGCGGCGCTCATGGCAGCCCGCGATACGCTGCTCGATCTGGCGGCGAAAGATGAGCGGTTGACCCGGGTTCGCCATAACGGCCTTGACGATAGCCCACAGCTGCAGATTGATATCGATCAGCGGAAAGCCCAGGCGCTGGGCGTGGCTATTGACGATATCAACAACACGTTGCAAACCGCCTGGGGCTCAAGCTACGTGAACGATTTTATGGATCGTGGCCGCGTGAAGAAAGTCTACGTCCAGTCCGCCGCCCCTTACCGCATGCTGCCTGACGATATTAATCTGTGGTACGTGCGCAACAGCAGCGGCACCATGGTGCCCTTCTCGGCATTTGCCACCTCGCGCTGGCAAACCGGCTCCCCGCGCCTGGAGCGCTATAACGGCTACTCGGCGGTGGAAATCATCGGCGAAGCGGCTCCTGGCATCAGTACCGGTACCGCGATGGCTATCATGGAAGATCTGACCAGACAGCTGCCAAACGGCTTTGGGCTCGACTGGACGGCCATGTCCTATCAGGAACGGCTGTCCGGCGCGCAGGCACCGGCGCTGTACGCCATTTCGCTGCTGGTCGTGTTCTTGTGCCTGGCTGCGCTGTACGAGAGCTGGTCTATCCCCTTCTCGGTCATGCTGGTGGTGCCGCTGGGGGTTATCGGGGCGCTGCTGGCCACCTGGATGCGCGGTCTTGAAAACGACGTGTACTTCCAGGTTGGCCTGCTGACGGTCATCGGCCTGTCGGCGAAAAACGCCATTCTGATCGTCGAGTTTGCTAATGAGCTAAACGAGAAAGGGGAAGATTTACTCGCCGCCACGCTGTCGGCCTGTCGCCAGCGTCTGCGGCCGATCCTGATGACCTCGCTGGCCTTTATTTTTGGGGTCCTGCCGATGGCGACCAGCACCGGCGCCGGTTCCGGTAGCCAGCATGCCGTGGGTACCGGGGTCATGGGCGGGATGATTTCCGCCACCGTCCTGGCTATCTTCTTCGTTCCGCTATTCTTCGTACTGGTACGTCGACGCTTTCCGCAAAAAGAGCGCCCGCAATAACCCGGCAGGATCCTGAGGGTCCCGTTTCTTACCCGGGAAATAACAAAAAGGCGACTGTTATAGTCGCCTTTTTTATCTGCTTACAGCCGCCGGGCTATTATTTTAGCCGTACGATTACCCTGCTCACATTGAGGATTTTATTTACGAAGCATACCTTCAATAAAATCTTTCCAGTTCCCTAGTTCATGTTCAATCATAATAGCCTCTCTTATTATTATGGGTGATTCTATGCAAATCGGTTTGGGAAAGGAAGTGCACTAAGGTTATCGCTGCGATTGCTGGTAACCCCTTCTACGCCATCATCTCTCTGATTTACTGGTACTATGAGCCTGGGAGTGGAAATTTAATGTGATGCATAGCAACATTTCGCAACATTAAGCCTGTTTTCAGATAATTTCCCCTGCCGATATCCTGCTCTTTTATCCCCCGCCGGCGAACGATTTCCAGGTTATCGTTAGCGGACTGGTTAATATTCGCCCAGTGCATACATAGAGGGTAAAAAAGGATATTTATTCACGCGGTTCACGTATTATTTTATACCGGCTTGTGTATTCGGATATTTCTGAGTTAATCGCGTAAATCAACGTAAAAGAAAAGGTTTCATTATGCTGACTATGTACGGAATCAAAAACTGCGACACCATTAAAAAGGCCCGCCGCTGGCTGGAAGCTAATCACATTGCCTATCAGTTCCATGATTATCGTGCCGATGGCCTGGATCGCGAGTTATTAAACACCTTTATCGCTGAGCTGGGCTGGGAAGCACTGCTCAACACGCGCGGGACAACCTGGCGGAAACTGGATGAAACCGTGCGTGCCGGTATCAATAACGCCGATGCCGCCGCCGCGCTGATGCTGGAAATGCCGGCAATTATCAAACGCCCATTGCTCTGCGCGCCCGGGCAGCCTATGCTGCTGGGTTTCAGTGAACTCACTTATAAGAAGCTTGTTAACGAGGTATAGTCTATGTCTTGCCCGGTCATTGAGCTGGCTCAGCAGCTTATTCGCCGCCCTTCCCTCAGCCCCGATGATGCGGGATGCCAGGCGTTAATGATTGAACGCCTGCGTGCGATTGGCTTTACCGTGGAACCGATGGATTTCGGCGATACGCAAAATTTCTGGGCCTGGCGCGGGCGCGGTGAAACGCTGGCCTTTGCCGGCCATACCGACGTTGTTCCGGCCGGCGATGCTGACCGTTGGATTAACCCGCCTTTCGAACCCACCATCCGCGACGGCATGCTGTTCGGCCGCGGCGCGGCAGATATGAAAGGCTCGCTGGCCGCGATGGTGGTTGCCGCCGAGCGCTTTGTCGCCCAGTACCCGAATCATAAAGGTCGTCTGGCCTTTTTGATCACCTCTGATGAAGAGGCCAGCGCGCACAACGGAACGGTGAAAGTGGTCGAAGCGCTGATGGCCCGCAACGAGCGCCTGGACTACTGCCTGGTCGGCGAACCGTCAAGCACCGAAGTCGTCGGTGACGTGGTCAAAAACGGTCGTCGTGGCTCACTCACCTGCAACCTGACCATTCACGGCGTGCAGGGCCATGTTGCTTACCCGCATCTCGCCGATAACCCGGTGCACCGCGCGGCCCCTATGCTGACGGAGCTGGTAGCAATCGAGTGGGATAAAGGCAATGAATTCTTCCCCCCCACCAGCATGCAGATAGCCAACGTGCAGGCGGGTACCGGGAGCAATAACGTGATCCCCGGCGACATGTATGTTCAGTTCAACTTCCGTTTTAGCACTGAACTGACCGACGAAATGATTAAAGCCCGCGTCGTCGAGCTGCTGGATAAATATCAGCTGCGCTATACCCTTGACTGGTGGCTGTCTGGCCAACCGTTCCTCACCAGCCGTGGCAAGCTGGTCGAAGCGGTGGTGAACGCCATTGAGCACTATAATGAGATCAAACCCCAGCTGCTAACCAACGGCGGCACCTCTGACGGTCGCTTTATCGCTCGCATGGGTGCGCAGGTGGTTGAGCTGGGACCGGTGAATGCGACAATTCACAAAATCAATGAATGTGTTAACGCCGCCGACCTGCAGCTGCTGGCGCGGATGTATCAACGCATCATGGAACAACTGGTCGCCTGACGACCTCGACCTGAAAAGAGGAAGCGCACATGGAATGGCTAATCAACCACTGGTGGATTCTGGTGCTGGTATTTTTGGTGGGCGTCATGATTAACGTCATTAAGGATCTTAATCGCGTTGACCACAAAAAGTTTCTCGCCAATAAGCCGGAACTGCCGCCCCATCGTGATTGTAACGATAAGTGGGACGATGACGACGACTGGCCGAAGCACGACCAGCCGAAGAAGTAAGATTTCGCTCCCGCTCCCCGGTTAGCGCAACGCTACCGGGGAGTTGTCGAGCTTACGGCGATGCGCCTTAGTCGGGTCACCAACTTCGCGAAATCATATACCCGCAGGGTGCGCTCAGAAATCTCACCTTTCGTCGTTAGACTGCCTTGCGCAACGTTCATTCCCGACGATTGCCCGGCACGCCAGAATCATTCCCAACCCCATCGTCAATGAAAAAACCGCGACGCTCATTCGTTATCAGGCAATATTTTATTTCCCCCTGCGTACCCGCTGAAATTACCTATGGAAAACCATAATTTAATATAAATAAGAATAAATATATTCACACGACATATATATAAACGCCCTCAGCACACCGCATTCGCCGTGGAATATTAAAACAATGATCTCACCCGCATCGGCCAATAAAAAATAATGCCATATTAGCCAGGTCCCCACGGGATATATCGTCAATCTCTTGCCCCAATTCTATACCGCAAATACTCGGGATATTTAAACATCATGAAGGATTATCAACAACTCGATGCCAGCGTCGCGCATAGTGCGGAGATGCTGGAACAGGCGCTCCCTGCTGTGCTGCAACCTTTTCAGGACATGGCGAAATCAGCCAAAGGTGAAGGCGCGATTCCTCATCAATCCAGGCTGCTTATTGCGCTGGGTATTGCCATTTCCACCCACTGCGATCCCTGTATCGCTCGACACGCTCGTAAGCTGGCAGAATGCGGCGCCAGCCGGCAAGAAATCGCCGAAGTCGCAGGTATTTGTATCAGCATGAGCGGAGGACTCTCACTCACCTATGCCAACTCAGCGCTGGAGGCATTTGACTACTTCAGTCTCCGTATCACTACAGGACAGGGGGCTGGAAATGAGTAAATGCCTGCTGCTGCTTATCGGACTGTGTGTTTTTTCTCCGCGGATACTCTCTGCCCAACACTTTCCCACGGCACCGGTGAAAATTGAAGTGGGTGCCGCTGCGGGTGGCGGTATGGATATCGTCGCCAGAGCCCTCGCCGAGCGGCTCTCCCCGCTTCTGGGCCAGCCCGTGTTGGTCAGCAATCGCGCCGGCGCGGGAGGCGCTATAGCCATGATGGCGCTAAAAAATGCACAGCCGGATGGGTATACCCTCGCCCTGGTGCCTTCCTGGACGTTAAGTTATCAGCCGCTGATAAGCAAGCATTATCGGGCCGAAGACTTTACTCTCCTGGCCGTACTCTATCGCTCTCCGGACGCGCTCATTGCCAGAGCCGATGCGCCATGGAACTCGCTGTCGCAGATGCTCGACTCGGCTCGTAACGAACAGAAAACGCTACTGTTCGCCTCTCAAAGCCCGGTAGATCAGCTCATTATTAACTGGCTGGCCCGTCAGACTGGCAACAAAATTGCCGCGCTGCCAACCCGAGGCGGCGGGGAAATGATCCCAAAACTGCTGGGCGGCCACGTTGATTTCGCTTACAGCGCGACAATGCATACGCAATATGTCAGTTCAGGGAAAATGAAAGTCCTGGCCTCGCTCACCGACCAACGTCAATCTATTGCCCCTGATGTGCCGACGTTAAAAGAACAAGGGTGGGATATCGCCATTAATACCTTTTTTATCGTCGTACTTCCCGCTGGCGTACCGCAGGCTATTACAGAACATCTCTCCTCAGCATTTGCCGACATCATGCGCGACGAACATATTCGATCTCTGATTGAAGATAAGCTTTTTATGAATATTGATGTTCATCTGATGAAAGATGCCTCCAGCCTCATCGTCGGGCAACAATCTAAAATGCGGACCTTATTCGACACATTGCAGTAAACCCTATGCGCACAGAAGGGGGACGGGATAACAAATTATTTCCCATACGTATAAACAGAGAGCGAGGAAAACATGAAAGATCGCATTCAAACGGTTGCATATCTCCTGTGCCTTGTCGTATCCCTGCTCATTCTGTCAATGCTTATTTTCCAGGAGGATTCGGGCGCTAACACGTATGGCATGCCCTCCTCGCGACTCCCCTGTATCTATAGCGGCGTAATGGCGTTCGCTTCGCTGGCGTTATTTATTCAAGCCAGACATCGGCAAACCAAAATATTTCAGTTCCCTCACGCGTGGCGAAATATATTACCGATCCAGATCGCAATACTCCTCTATGCATGGGCGCTCTACTTCTTTGGTTTTATCGTCGCAGGTATGGGGATATTGTTTATTTTACAATGGGTAATGGGGCAACGACGCTGGAGCATTCTGTTATTACTTTCGCTGTTACCTCCGCCACTTTTATGGTTGGCCTGCACGCGCCTGCTGGGTATGGCGCTGCCATAGTGGTCCATGGAAAACACAGGAAATCAAAAATGGAACTCGTTGTTTCCGCACTCCTCACCAGTATATCTATCGATAATCTGCTTTATATTGTCGCCGGTGTCGCGCTGGGAAATATCATTGGTGCGATCCCAGGCCTGAATGCCGTAATGGCTATCGCGATTGCCGTACCGCTGACCTACTATATGCCCGCGGTGGGCGCAATGGGTTTTCTTGTTGGTATCAACAAAGGGGCGGCTTTTGGCGGCTCGATTTCCGCTATTATCTTAAACGTCCCCGGCTCGCCTGATGCGGCGGCTACCTGCTTTGATGGTTATCCCATGCATTGTCAGGGCAAGGGAATAAAAGCGCTCAAGCTGTCTTTATTTGCCTCGGCATTTGGCGATTTTTTTTCCACCTTGATACTTATTCTTATCGCGCTCCCCCTTGCCAGCCTGGCGATTCAACTGGGGCCGGCGGAGCTCTGCGCACTGATTATCTTCACATTGATCCTGATAGCCGATCTTGATTCCGACAATATCTGGAAAGGCATACTGGCGACAGCTTTCGGCCTGCTGCTTAGCACCATCGGACTGGATCCTGTCTCTTCTCTTCCTCGCCTGACGTTCGGTTACTACCCGTTGGAAAACGGAATACCGCTGGCCCCTGCCGTTATCGGGATTCTGGCGCTGACGGAGATATCCCGACAAATGGCGGAGTACGATCGGCATAAAGCGCAGGTTCAGCCCCACAATTTACCGCCTGGCGATATGCAGGCCGATCGGTTGGGATTCGTTGAGTTTTTCCGCTTACTGCCCGCGCTGATTCGCGGTTCGCTGGTTGGCGTGATTGTCGGTATTGTTCCGGGCATCGGAGGGACCGTTTCCGCCTTTCTAAGCTACGGCGTGGAAAAAAAACGCGCCAAAGATCCGGATACTTTTGGCAAAGGACGTAGCGAAGGCGTGGTAGCCCCGGAAGCCGCAAATAACGCCGTGATCTGCGCCAGCCTGATACCGCTGTTTACCCTGGGTATTCCCGGCAGCCTCATTTCAGCCCTGTTGATTGGTGCGTTCATTCTGCACGGCATCACACCCGGCCCGCTGATGTTCGAACAGCATACTGAAACCGTTTACGCCATTTACAGCACCATGATGCTAGGCAATCTCTTTAATTTGATTGTGGGTTACATCGGATTATTTTTCTTTATTCGCCTGCTCTCTTCCCCGCGCAAACTCCTCTTCCCGATGATCATTTTCCTGTGCTTTAGCGGGATTTGCGTCATGGACAGCAGTTTTACCGCGATCGTCATCGCCATTTTGTTTATGTTCCTTGGCTACGGGATGCAGGTACTGAACCTTTCTGTCGTTTCGTTAATTATTGGCCTGGTACTGGGGCCACAGCTTGAGCTGTATATGCAGCAAACCGTGATGATGGGCGAAGGTACGCTTGCGCCGCTGTTGACCCGACCTCTGGCCTGCATACTGATTCTTCTGAGCCTTCTGATAATGGCTAAAAAGCTGGTCTCGTATTCGGCAAAAAGTCTTCGCAATGGCAGAAGAAGCGCCGGGGAATAGGGAAGGCTCTGCCTGAGCCCCGATGCCACGACAGCACCGGGGCGCACTGTCAGAGTAGTTCTATAATATCATCGTCTTTCGGCGTACTGCCGCTCAACGCTTCGTCAAAATAGTGCTTCGGCACGGTATAGCGCAGGCGCTCAAGGGCAAACTGCATGCTGCGATCGTCAATCGCGTGCCCCAGATCCTCGACAATATCCAGCGTCACGTCGCCGCCCGCCTGCTGAAGCGCCTCCTGGGCCGAAACCGCCCACGCCAGGTCGATAACGCGATCCTCGCCGCCGTGAATCAGATGGATGGTTGTCGCGGTAGTCGCCGACTGCGGAAGCGTCGCATACCGTCCGTTAAAGGCGATCACCCGCGATGCCAGCCCCGGCTCAGCTTTGATACTCTCCAGAGACATAATCGCCCCCTGCGAGAAACCAATCAGCGCCGTCGCCCGCGGACCGACGCCGCTCTGTTTCTGCCAGTAGCGAACGGTCTCAATAAAGGTCGGCATAATGGCATCAATACGCGACTGGCGATTTTCCTCCGTCACCCCCTGAACCGAAAACCACTGACGGCCCGGCGGCGGACCGCAAGGTTCCGCGCCACCGATGCTGACGATCAGCGCATCCGGGAACTGCGGCGCAAACAGACTGCCGATTTGCCCCATTGCAACCGGGTTATCGCCGACGCCATGAAACAGCAACAGCAGCTGTTGGGCAGGTGTCGCAGGGCTTTGTACAATAAAATGGTCGTGTTTCATGGCTGTCTCCTTAGTTTACGTGGGCAGTTTACGCCGCGCGCGGAATATGACCATGACATTTAACTGAATGAGTTAGTTAAAAAAATTGCAGTTCCCCGACCTGCTGACGCAGCCTCTCCGCCCGCGATGCGTCAAGGTTCAGCAGCGCCAGTCCCGCTTCTTCGCGCAGCCTGGCCAGCAGCGCTTTGCGTCCGGACAGACGCAGCCCGGTGCAAATCTCCGCTTCGTCCTGGCGTTGCAGGCGGGCGCGAAGCGCCGGAAGCGGCAGCCCGGTGTGTAGCAGCAGGCGGTTCAGGCTGCCAACCACCGCCAGCAGCGGACGATGGGCAAACGCAAAGCCCGCCACATCCAGCCAGTCGTCATCCGTAAGCATAGCTGCTGGCGCTACCGGCCGCGGGAATAACGCTTCCCGCCACTCCCACAGCCAGAACTCATCGCGCGCCAGACGCTGCGACTCCCGTAAAACCAGTTCGTGCCCCGCCGAAGTTAACGGATAAAGTGCCATCGCCGTGTAGCACCCGCTACTTGCCTCACGATGGGTACCTAAACGCACCAGCGTAAAACCGCAGCGCTGCCAGAAGCGCCCTAGTTCTGGCGTATAGCCAAAGCTGACCGATAGATAATCGAGGCCGTGGCTTTGCGCTACCGCCCGGGCAACCAAAGCCTGACCAAGCCCCTCGCGCTGGCGGGTCGGGTGCACGGCGATACGAGTGATTCGCTGCCCCAATAGCGTGGCCGCCAGCGGACTTCCGCCGTGAGCCGCCAGCGACTGCGCCACCAGATTACCGCGCGGGCGGCGAAAACCGGCCCATACCGCCCGACTGAGCGCGGGATCAAGCCCTCCCTCCGCCACCCGCCATAGCGCACCGGCCACGCCGTTGCTGGTGCGGGCGCAGGTAAAATGCTGGCCCGGCGCATCCATCATCCGCCGTAAATCCAGCGGCGATGTGCGGTAATGCGCGCCGGAAAGGAGCTGATACATCGCCTCGGCCAGCCCGTCCTGCTGCCGCCAGCTGTCCTGACTCACCGCCTCAAACGTCACCTCCCCCGCTGAAGATTGCGTAAAGCTTTCATCACCAAACAAGAGTAATTCACTGACCACTGCTTCCAGCGGACAGCCTGCGGCCCAGCGGATAGGATCAAGCAGACTAAACTGGTGCAGATGGGGGAAGCTGGCGCAAAACTTGAGCAGAAAACCGCGGCCGGTCCCTTCATAGCCCTGCACGGTCGTGGTCAGTAAGGTGCGAGGAAAACGGGTGACCAGCTGGCGAAGCAGCGGCCCGGGAATGGCGGCCGCTTCATCAACGATCAGCCATGACGCTCGCATATCGCCAGCCAGCAACGCATCCGGCGCTATAAAGCGAAAACCTTCACCGGCGAACGCCGCCATCACCTCGGTCGCGCCGCGCGCCGGGGCGGTAACGATGGCATCGCCCGCCAGCTGACGTATCAACATTCCCGCCAGCGCGGATTTTCCGCGTCCGCGCTCGGCGGTAACCACGGCAATGCCCGCAGGGAGTGTGCTCAGACTGGCCAGAATAGCGGCCTGTCCGGCCTGAGGATGGCCATCAGCCGGATGCCAGCGCGGTCGTGGCACCTCCTCCGGTAGCGTCAGCGGTTCATTCTGACGCCAGACGATCGCCTCAGGATTCGCGCAGACCCGCTGACAAAAACGGTGGACAAAATGGGGAGTGGGAATAGGCTCCGGCGCGTCGCTCCAGCGCAGAGAGTCCGCATCTGGCCTCGTTGGCCAACGGGTGAAAGAGGGGGTCAGCAGGATCAGCCAGCTTCCCGCTTTCAATGTCCCGCTCAAGGCGGCAAAAGCCGCCGCGTCGAAGCCGCTGCGGGCATCAAAGAAGGCGTGGCGGTACTCGCGCCCGAGGAGAGATTTGAGGGCCTCCGGCGAGATACAGGGCGCTTCCATAGGCTGCGGCCCCACCCACAGACCATCGCCGGCCAGCCGTTTACGCAGCAGCAGCGCCTGCTCCAGACACCACGCATCGTCGCCGCTGAGTACCAGCAGACGACGAATGCCCTGCTGCGCCATCCGCGCCGTCAGGTTAAGTAATTGATCCATTTACAGCGGCAGTCAGAGCGCATTACCAAATGTATTGCACTGCGCCGGGTCTCCGCTGTCAAACCCGCGCTTAAACCAGGTATAGCGCTGCTGCGAAGTACCGTGGGTAAAGCTGTCCGGGACCACGCGTCCCTGGCTTTGCTGTTGCAGGCGATCGTCGCCGATGGCCTCTGCGGCATTCAGCGCTTCCTGCAGATCGCCGGTTTCCATAACATCCTGATTCTGCATGCTGTGACCCCACACGCCGGCAAAGCAGTCGGCCTGCAGCTCCATTTTCACCGACAGGCGATTCGCTTCAGCCTGCGACGCGTGCTGCTGCAGCTGACGCACTTTGGATTCAATACCCAGCAGCTTCTGCACGTGATGCCCGACTTCATGAGCAATCACGTAGGCCTGTGCAAAATCGCCGTCCGCACCGAGCTTGTTTTTCATCTCATCGTAGAACGAGAGATCGATGTAGACCGTGCTATCGGCCGGGCAGTAGAACGGCCCCATCACCGACTGGCCGGTACCGCAGCCGGTCCGCGTCGCGCCGCGATAGAGCACCAGCTTCGGCTGCGGGTACTGACGGCCCATCTTTTCGAAGATAGCGCCCCAGGTATCTTCGGTATCCGCAAGAATCACTCTGGTAAACTTCGCGGCCTGCTCTTCCTGTGGGCTGACAGAACGTTGGGTGGTGGTTTGCTGCTGTGAAACGGGCTCCCCGGTCAGCATGCCGGTCAAATCCACGCCGTAATAGCCCGCAACCAGCACGATAATCAGCAGGACGATACCGCCCTTCCCGCTGGGAAGACGGAAACCGCCGCCGCCACCGCCCAGGGGGGAGCCGGAATCATTACGTCGATCTTCTACATTGTCGCTTTCGCGACGTCCTTGCCAGCGCATAGGCACCTCAATCCATCAAATTCTCGAATATGAGAGATCGTAGGCGGTTCGGCGCAGGATTACCACTGGAAACAACAAGGAGAGCGCCAGAAGGTAGAGCGACCTTCTGGCGAGAGGAGGATTAGTCGAGCTTAACACCAAGGCGATGGGCCACTTCTTCGTAGGCCTCAATCAGGCCACCGAGGCTCTGGCGGAAGCGGTCTTTGTCCATTTTATCGAGGGTATTTTTATCCCACAGACGGCTGCCATCTGGCGAGAACTCATCGCCCAGCACCACTTCGCCCTTGAACAGACCAAACTCAAGCTTGAAATCGACCAGGATCAGGCCGGCATCATCAAACAGCTTTTTCAATACGTCGTTGGCTTTGAAAGTCAGTTCCTGCATGCGCGCGAGGTTCTTTTTGCTTACCCAGCCAAAAGTCTCGCAGTAAGACTCGTTGACCATCGGATCGTGCATCGCATCATTTTTCAGGAACAGGTCAAACAGCGGCGGATTGAGTTCAATCCCTTCTTCAATACCCAGACGCTTAACCAGAGAACCGGCGGCGCGGTTACGGACTACGCACTCCACCGGAACCATCTCCAGTTTTTTTACCAGACATTCGGTATCGGAGAGCAACGCTTCCATCTGAGTCGGGATACCGGCTTCTTCCAGTTTGCTCATAATGAAATGGTTAAATTTGTTGTTCACCATGCCTTTACGATCGAACTGCTCAATGCGCGCGCCATCCCCTGCTGAAGTATCGTTACGGAATTCGAGTACCAGCAGATCCGGATTCTCCGTGCTGTAAACGGTTTTCGCTTTACCACGATACAACTCAGCTTGCTTTTGCATCTTTGTCACTCCAGTGAAGATATAGACGATAAATATTGCGCTTTTCTGCCGACGCACACGTTTGCGTCACTATACATGAAAAAGGGCTGGATTGCTCCAGCCCTGTTTATTACTTACTGAATGCGGCCTGGAATACGGCTACCAGGGCGTCATTCTGCGACTGCGTCAACGTATGGCCTTTCGGATCGATGAACTGCAGACTGCTGCGGTTATCGAGATCGCCGACCTGCAGTTTGTAGTCACCGGAAACCAGCTGCGGATCGCTGGCGCCCAGCGCCTGCCAGCTGCTGTCAGACAGCGGCTTGTAGGTCAGCGCCATGCTGCCTTGCGAGCGGGTGCTATCCGTCACCTTCATGCCCACTTTTTCCAGTGCGCCCGGCAGACGTTGCCACACCATGTTGAACGGTGCGCGAACAACCAGCATTGGCAGACCCGTATCGTCGGCAGCACTCTGCACATCGAAGGTCGCGCCAGCATTTTTCTGCGCCGCATTCTGTGCGCTGGTGGCGTTCATATCCAGACCTTCGGAAATGACGTTCAGCATCGACGTGCTATAGCGTTGCAGAGAAGCCGGATCGGATACCGGTTTCCCGGCCTGCTCAAGATTCACCAGCTTCACGATAACCGCCTGCTGATAACCCTGAGGTTTCACTGAGATTTGATAGCGACCACGATACTGCTGGTCTTCATCGAGGCGATTCCATTCAACCCAGTCGGTATTCAGCGTCTGGCTGGCATCGTCACGTTTGGTGATGACATAGTTCTTAGACTGTATGATGCTGGCTACCTGCGCCCACAGCGAACCGCTACGACCGTTCTCGACCATCAGCGTGGCGGTATCGCCATTGAACTGAGTACGAGCGCCGCTCACCAGTGCCAGAGGCTGAGCCGGTGGGCGGATGTCCAGAGCTTTGCCCACTGCGCCTTTGCTGGTCGCAACCGGAATATTATAATCACCAACCTGAACCGGCAGAATCATGCCAGCAGGTGCGTGAAGTTCACTGAGCGGCGTAGCTTGCAGATAGACCTCATCGCCTCCCACCTGACGTTTGTAGCGTGAGTCGGAACTACAGGCCGCGAGAAGCAGGACCAATGAAACACCCGCAACCTTCGTCAGGCGCGACTTCTGTACTGAGTAAGCCATCAAATCTCCCTAAACTTTACAGCAAACCGGCATGCTTCAGCGCTGCGGTAACGGCCTGAGTACCCTGTTCGGTAATCGGCGTCATCGGCAGGCGCAGCGTATCGGTTGCCACAAGACCCAACGCCTTACATGCCCATTTCACGGGGATCGGGTTGGGTTCGACAAATAATTTTGTATGCAATGGCATCAGACGTTGGTTAATTGCACGAGCTTGCGCAAATTGGCCTTCTACAGCCAGTCGGCACATATCCGCCATTTCGCGAGCCGCAACGTTCGCCGTTACGGAAATCACGCCCTGACCGCCGAGCTGCATAAAGTCCATTCCGGTGGCATCATCGCCGCTCAACAGAATAAAGTCATCTGAAACCAGCTCTTTGATCTGATGAACACGACTTAAGTTCCCCGTCGCTTCCTTAATACCAATAATATTTTTTACTTCCGCCAGGCGACCGACGGTTTCCGGCAGCATGTCGCAACCGGTACGGGACGGCACATTATACAGAATTTGCGGCAGGTCGGTGTGTTCTGCGATGGCTTTAAAGTGTTGGAACAGCCCTTCCTGGGTCGGACGATTGTAATAAGGAGTGACCGTCAGGCAACCGACAACACCGCTATTGTTAAAACGTTTGGTCAGGCTAATCGCCTCTGCGGTTGCATTTGCACCGGTACCTGCGATGACCGGGATACGCCCGTCAGCAAGTTCAAGCGTCATCATTACGACATCGCCATGTTCTTCATGGCTCAGGGTCGCGGATTCTCCGGTAGTCCCTACCGAAACGATCGCCGAGGTTCCGCTGGCGACATGGTAATCAATCAGTTTTTTCAGGCTTGACCGGCAGACATTACCGTTTTCATCCATCGGCGTGACAAGCGCTACAATACTTCCCGTGAACATGGGCCATCCTCAGAGCTGAAGTGCGACAAGATTCTCAATGTTACGTTTGGTGCCGTAATAAAAGCAAGAGACCCGATGCCATCAGGGATGTTGTATGCCGGTTTTTTTTATGCTTTCCTAATGTTACCTCACCTTTTTAAAGGAAGAACAGGTTTGACCGCCTCATTACAACACTATCTGGTTATTACCGCTTTGGGCGCTGACCGTCCCGGCATCGTGAACACCATCACCCGCCACGTCAGCAGCTGCGGCTGTAATATCGAAGACAGCCGGCTGGCCATGCTTGGTGACGAGTTTACGTTTATCATGCTGCTTTCAGGTTCATGGAACGCGATTACGCTGATCGAATCGACCCTGCCGCTGAAAGGTGCTGAGCTGGATTTGCTGATCGTGATGAAGCGGACGACCGCGCGGCCTCCTCAGGCCATGCCAAACACCGTCTGGGTCCAGGTTGAGGTACCGGACTCGCCGCACATTATCGAGCGTTTCACTGCCCTGTTTGACGCGTGGAATATGAACATCGCCGAACTGGTTTCTCGGACCCAGGTCAGCGGTGATGACGATTCAGCGCAGTTGTTCATTCAGATAACCGCACACAGCCCTGCAACACAAAATGCATCAAATATCGAACAAGCGTTCAAAGCCCTATGTACAGAACTGAACGCACAAGGCAGTATTAACATCGTTAATTATTCACAACATGATGAACAGGATGGAGTTTGAGTAATGAATCCACTGAAAGCCGGTGATCTTGCACCGAAATTTAGCTTACCGGACCAGGACGGCGAGGAAGTAAATTTGACCGACTTCCAGGGACAGCGTGTTCTGGTTTATTTTTACCCGAAAGCCATGACCCCGGGTTGTACCGTTCAGGCCTGCGGCCTGCGCGATAATATGGATGAGTTAAAAAAAGCGGGCGTTGAAGTCCTGGGTATCAGTACTGATAAACCGGAAAAACTCTCCCGTTTCGCCGAAAAAGAGTTGCTGAACTTCACGCTGCTGTCTGATGAAAATCACCAGGTATGCGAGCAGTTTGGCGTCTGGGGCGAAAAATCGTTTATGGGGAAAACCTACGACGGTATTCACCGCATTAGCTTCCTGATCGATAGCAACGGCAAAGTCGAACACGTGTTTGATAACTTTAAAACCAGCAATCACCACGATGTGGTGCTGAACTGGTTGAAAGAAAACGGCTAACGTTCTACCCGACGCAGGACGCCGGGTCATCATTCACTGACCCGGCGTCCGTTTTCTTCCCCGCGTTTTCCGGCCGCAGACTATTTCTCTTCTTCCACCGCCAGGCCATCCGGCCACGCATGCACTACCGCTTTGATAAGGGTTGCCAGCGGAATCGCAAAGAAGACTCCCCAGAATCCCCACAGCCCACCGAAGATAACCACCGACAGGATAATCACCAGCGGATGCAGGTTGACCGCTTCGGAAAACAGCACCGGTACCAGCAGGTTACCGTCCAGTCCCTGAATAATCAGGTATACCGCAAACAGGCTCCAGAACTCCGGACCTGCGCCAAACTGGAACAGCGCCACGCCGACGACCGGAATGGTCACCACGAAGGCGCCGATGTACGGAATCAGCACCGAGAACCCGACCAGCACCGCCAGCAGCAGCGAATAGTTGAGATCGAACAAGATAAAGCCAATCCACGTTGCCACGCCGACGACAATCATCTCCAGCACCTTACCGCGGATATAGTTGGTAATCTGCTGGTTCATCTCTTTCCATACCTGCCCCGCCAGCCCGCGGTTGCGCGGCAGCACGCGGCGCACGGCGTTCAGCATCTGCTCTTTATCTTTTAGCAGGAAGAACACCATCAGCGGCACCAGCACCAGATAGACCGCCAGAGTCAGTAAGCCGACCAGCGAAGCCAGAGAGTATTTAACGACCGAGTCGCCGACGGTGAGCACGCGGTTACGCATATTGTCCGCCATGGCGTCGATAATCCCGGCGTCCATCAGCGCCGGGTAACGGCGCGGAACCGTGGCGGCAAAATCGGACAGCTTATTGAGCATGCCCGGCATATCGCGAATCAGATAGATGCCCTGCTGCCAGGCAACGGGCATCACCACAAACGCCATCAGCAGCAAGACGCCCACGAACAGAATCAGTACGAACGAGGTTGCCCAGGTTCGCGAAAGCCCTACGCGCTCCAGCCTGACGGTTGGCCATTCCAGCAGATAAGCCAGCACGATAGCAACCAGCAATGGCGCCAGCAGGCCGCTGAAAAAGAACATGATTCCGAACCCGGCCAGCAAAATAACCAGCAGCGCTATCGCTTCCGGATCGCTAAACCGACGACGATACCACTGCATTAACATCTCAAGCATAAAACCCTTCCCTAAAGCGCGTAGCGGCAAAAAAACCGAGGGAATTGTATCTAAATGTCACCTGAAAGACTTCGCTTTTATTAGCAAAGCCACAAACATTGACGCTGGCGTGAATATCATATTTTCAATAGCCTCAACGCCAGCTAAACTCGCATGACGCGCGGAAATGGAACATTACGCCGCCCAATCGGTCAAACTGGCACACCCACATTACAGGACAGAGGTTATGTTCAGGCAGTTAAAGAAAACGCTGGTGGCAACCGTCATAGCGTCGCTGACGCTGGGTTCGATTTTGCCTGCTTTTGCTGACTCCGCAGATACCCTGCCCGATATGGGAACCTCTGCGGGAAGCACGCTCTCTATTGGCCAGGAAATGCAGATGGGGGATTACTATGTGCGCCAGCTACGCGGTAGCGCGCCGCTCATCAACGACCCTCTGCTGGTGCAATATATTAACGGATTAGGGATGCGTCTGGTCTCGCACGCTAACTCTGTTCGCACCCCTTTCCACTTTTACCTGATTAATAACGACCAGATAAACGCCTTTGCTTTCTTCGGTGGCAATGTCGTGCTGCACTCCGCTCTGTTCCGCTATTCAGATACCGAAAGCGAGCTGGCATCGGTAATGGCGCATGAAATCTCACACGTCACCCAGCGCCACCTCGCGCGAGCAATGGAAGACCAAAAGCGCAACGCCCCGCTGACCTGGGTCGGTGCGCTGGGCTCAATTCTGCTGGCGATGGCGAGCCCGCAGGCCGGTATGGCGGCCCTCACCGGTACGCTGGCGGGAACCCAGCAGGGGATGATCAGTTTTACCCGGCAAAACGAAGAAGAGGCTGACCGCATCGGGATTCAGGTGCTGCAGCGCTCCGGTTTTGATCCGCAGGCGATGCCGGCCTTTATGGGCAAATTGCTCGACCAGTCGCGCTACTCTACCCGTCCGCCGGAAATGCTGCTGACTCACCCCTTGCCGGAAAGCCGTCTGTCTGACGCCCGCAACCGCGCCAACCAGATGCGTCCTGTGGTTGTTCAGTCTTCCGCCGATTTTTACCTCGCCAAGGCCAGAACCCTGGGAATGTATAACTCAGGGGAAAATAAGCTTGGCGACGATCTGCTGAACGCGTGGGCGAAAGGCAATATCCGCGAACAGCACGCCTCCCAGTACGGGCGAGCGCTGCTGGCCATGGGAAGCAATAATTACGATCTGGCGCGCAAAACGCTGCAGCCTCTGCTGAGCGCCGATCCGCAGAACGCCTGGTATCTCGACCTGGCAACCGATATCGATCTCGGACAGAAGAAAACGGCCGATGCGATTAACCGCCTGAAAAATGCCCGCGAAATTCGTACCAACCCGGTTCTGCAGCTGAACCTTGCCAACGCATACTTACAGGGCGGACAAGCGGCGGAAGCGGCGAAAATCCTCAACCGGTACACCTTTAGCTACAAAGATGACGGCAACGGCTGGGATCTGCTGGCGCAGGCTGAAGCGAGCCTCGGCAATCGTGACCAGGAGCTGGCGGCACGCGCAGAAGGTATGGCGCTGGTCGGCCAGCTCGATCAGGCGATTACTCTGCTGAGCAGCGCCAGCTCGCAGGTGAAACTGGGCAGTTTGCAGCAGGCGCGCTACGATGCGCGTATCGACCAGCTGCGCCAGCTGCAGGAACGATTCCGCCCCTATCAAAAAATGTAAGGAGACGACATGTCTGACGCGGTAAAAATCTATCACAATCCCCGCTGCTCCAAGAGCCGCGACACCTTAAGCCTGTTGAAGGCTAACGGTATCGATCCTGAAGTCGTGCTCTACCTGGAGACGCCGCCGGATGCAGACACGCTCCGCCAGCTGTTAAAAATGCTCGGAATGGTCAGCGCCCGCGAACTGATGCGCCAGAAAGAGGATCTGTATAAATCCCTGGAGCTCGCCGACCCGCAGCTTAGCGAGGAGGCGCTGATTCAGGCCATCGTCGATAATCCGAAGTTGATGGAGCGCCCGATTGTCGTCAGCCATGGCCAGGCGCGGATCGGCCGACCGCCGGAGCAGGTTCTGGAAATCGTCAACTGATGCCGATGCGCCATTGCGGTTTGCCGTGATGGCGCAGCGGGTGAAAGACGAAGGGCGCGGATTGGGCAGATCGCAGAGATCCGGCCCGGCTAGAGCTTGAGGATCTCTTTCACGAAAGGAATGGTCAATTTACGTTGCGCGGTAATCGAAGCGTGATCGAGCTGATCGAGCGTCATAAACAGCGAGCGCATTTCACGATCTAACCGTTTGAGCAAGAAACGACAGACGTCTTCCGGCATCTCAAAACCCCGCAGACGCGCGCGCAGCTGTAGCGCCTGCAGCTTATCTTCGTCCGACAGCGGCTGTAGCTTGTAGATTTGCCCCCAGTCGAGGCGCGACGCCAGATCCGGCAACCCGAGATTCAGCTGGCGCGGCGGACAATCGCCGGTAATCAGCAAACGCGTTTTACCCGATTCGAGGATCCGGTTATAGAGGTTGAAAATGGCCATTTCCCACGGCTCGTCGCCGGCCACGCACTCGATATTGTCAATACAGACCAGCGAAAGCTGCTCCATCCCATCGAGTACTTCCGGTACAAACCACGTACGCTTATCCAGTGGAACATAGCCCACCGCATCGCCGCGCTGGGAAAGCTCCGCACAGGCGGCATGTAACAAGTGACTGCGCCCCGCCCCTTCGCGTGACCAGATATAGATGTACCCGCTATGTTCCTGCCGCAACACATTCTGTAAGGCAGCAAGAAGAGAAGGATTATCACCCGGCCAAAAACTCGCGAAAGTTTCATCATCGGGAAGATACAGTGGCAGAGAGAGCTGTGCCGGTGCGTTCAGATGGACCTCATCATAGGCTTACAGAAAAACGCGATGAGTTTATCACGAAGTATGCCTTGAGAGAACCGGGCGGGATCGCCGCCCGGTTGCAGGATCAATGTTTTACTTCTTCACTGTCGGCGGCATCCAGCACAACCTCTTCCGGACGCAGGACGCTGATCAGTTTGAAAATCAGGCTCAGACCCACGCCGACAATTGTCGCCAGCGCCATGCCTTTCAGCTCCGCCGCACCAATGTGCACTTTCGCGCCGCTGACGCCAATGATCAGAATCACGGAGGTCAGAATCAAATTCTGCGCCTTGTTGTAGTCCACTTTCGATTCGATCAGGACGCGAATACCGGAGGCGCCAATCACCCCGTACAGCAGCAGCGAAACGCCGCCCATCACCGGCAGCGGGATAATCTGAATCGCAGCCGCCAGTTTCCCTACGCAGGAGAGCAGAATCGCGAAGATTGCCGCGCCGCCGATAACCCAGGTACTGTAGACACGGGTGATCGCCATAACGCCGATGTTCTCGCCATAAGTGGTGTTGGGCGTCGAACCAAAGAAGCCGGAGATCATCGTCGACAGGCCGTTAGCAAACATCGAACGATGCAGCCCGGGATCGCGGATCAGATCTTTTTTAACGATATTCGCCGTCACCACCAGGTGGCCGACGTGCTCGGCAATCACCACCAGCGCAGCGGGCAGAATGGTGAAGATAGCAAACCATTCAAAGCGCGGGGTGTAGAACGTCGGCAGGGCAAACCAGTGCGCCTCGGCGATCGGCGTAGTGTCGACAACGCCCATCACGAAAGAGAGCGCGTAGCCGACCAGCACGCCGATCAAAATCGGGATAATGGCCATGAAACCGCGAAACAGCACCGAACCGAAGACCGTCACCGCCAGCGTCACCATCGAAATAATGATGGTTTTGCTGTCCGGCGATTGCCCGTCAGCCGGCAGCAGGCCAGCCATATTGGCAGCGACGCCCGCCAGTTCGAGGCCGATAACCGCGACAATGGCCCCCATAGCCGCCGGCGGGAACATCACGTCCAGCCAGCCGGTGCCGGCTTTTTTGACAATAAAGGAGACGATGCAGAACAGAGCGCCGCACATAATGAAGCCACCCAGCGCCACCTCATACCCCAGCGGCAGCAGCAGCAGCACCGGGGATATAAATGCAAAGCTCGATCCGAGATAGGCCGGGATTTTTCCCTTACAGATGAAAAGATACAGCAATGTCCCAATGCCGTTAAACAGCAGGACGGTAGCCGGGTTGATATGAAACAGAACGGGCACCAGAACCGTTGCGCCAAACATAGCGAACAGATGCTGCAAACTCAGTGGGATAGTCTGTAAAAGCGGCGGTCTTTCACTCACCCCGATTGCGCGGCGCGTCATAGCGTTTTCCTCTAAGAGTCGTTTATTAGTTGCTGTGAGTTTGTTTTATTCAAAAAAAAGCCGACTCTTAAAGTCGGCTTCTTATTATCTATGTGATCACTTGGTACCAAAAATCTTATCGCCGGCATCGCCGAGCCCCGGAATAATGTATCCGTGCTCGTTGAGGCCCTGGTCAATGGATGCGGTATACATCTCAACATCCGGATGCGCTTTCTCCAGCGCGGCAATCCCTTCCGGCGCCGCCACCAGAACCAGCACCTTAATGCTGGAGCAGCCCGCTTTTTTCAGCAGGTCGATAGTGGCGATCATCGAACCACCGGTTGCCAGCATCGGGTCAACCACCAGCGCCATGCGTTCGTCGATATTCGACACCAGCTTCTGGAAATAAGGAACCGGCTCCAGCGTCTCTTCGTCACGATAGATCCCTACCACGCTGATACGCGCGCTCGGTACGTGCTCCAGAACCCCTTCCATCATCCCCAGACCGGCGCGCAGAATCGGCACAACGGTGATTTTCTTCCCTTTGATCTGCTCGATTTCTACCGGACCATTCCAGCCCTCGATGGTGACTTTCTCTGTCTCCAGATCGGCAGTGGCTTCATAAGTCAGCAAGCTACCTACCTCTGAGGCAAGTTCACGGAAGCGTTTGGTGCTGATGTCGTGCTCACGCATCAGGCCCAGCTTGTGTTTGACGAGCGGGTGTTTCACTTCCACAATCTTCATTCTCTTTCTCCTCTGAGGGGCAGCCACAAAAAAAATCGCGGGATTATACCGCTTTTTTCCATTTGCGCCATAGCCGATATGTTTGACCGGGATCAACCAAAATGCTTTGCGCTGCCTGAGCCAGTATAAAACAAAATAAAAAAACCCCGCACAGGCGGGGTCACACAAGGCTTGAGGGGTGTTTTACAATGTTTCGCCGTTGCTGCTGATAACCTGTTGATACCAGGAGAAAGATTGCTTCCGGCTGCGGTCCAGCGTTCCGTTGCCTTCGTTATCTTTATCGACGTAGATAAATCCGTAGCGTTTCTTCATTTCACCGGTACCGGCGGAAACGAGGTCGATACATCCCCACGGGGTATAGCCCATCAGGTCAACGCCGTCCTCAACCACCGCTTTTTTCATCTCGGCAATATGCGCGGAGAGATAATCGATACGGTAACGATCGTTCACCGTGCCGTCAGCTTCGCGCACGTCGATGGCCCCGAAGCCGTTCTCAACAATAAACAGCGGCAGCTGGTAATGATCCCAGAACCAGTTCAGGGAGTAGCGCAGACCCACCGGGTCAATCTGCCAGCCCCAGTCTGACTTCTGCACGTACGGATTAGAGACCAGGCTTTGGGTCTCGTCATAATCCAGCTGCGGGTTATCATCGGTCGCTTTCGTGGCAAACGACATATAGTAGCTAAAGCCAATATAGTCGACGCAGCCTTCGGCCAGCGCCTGACGATCTTCTGCGGTGATATCGAGCGTAAAACCGCGGCGCGCGAAGTAGTTCAGCAGATGCTGCGGGTACTTACCGCGAACATGAACGTCGGTAAACCAGTAACGGCGATGCATGGCGTTCATTGCCATCATCATATCATTCGGGGCACAGGAGAACGGATAAATCGGGCACATGGCAATCATGCAACCCACCTGCAGCGAGGGATTTATCTCGCGGGCAGCTTTTACCGCCAGGGCGCTGGCCACCAGCTCATAGTGCGCCGCCTGATACATCACCGGTTCGCGATCTTCATCCGGCAGATACTTCAGACCTGAGTTGGTAAACGGGGCAAAATCTTCGTGGAAGTTAGCCTGGTTGTTGATCTCATTAAAGGTCATCCAGTACTTCACTTTGTGCTGATAGCGATCGAACACCACTTTCGCAAAGCGGACGAAGAAATCGATCAGCTTACGGTTACGCCAGCCGCCATACTCGGTCACCAGATGGTAAGGCATCTCGAAGTGAGAGAGCGTGATCACCGGTTCAATGCCGTACTTCAGGCATTCATCAAACAGGTCGTCATAGAACTGGAGCCCTGCTTCGTTAGGCTCCCGCTCATCGCCCAGCGGGAAGATACGTGTCCAGGCAATCGAAGTGCGGAAGCATTTGAATCCCATTTCAGCAAACAGCTGAATGTCTTCTTTATAACGATGGTAAAAATCAATCGCCTCATGGTTGGGATAATTTTTCCCCGGCAGTACGCCATCGGTGATTTCACGCGGCACGCCGTGTGCGCCGGCGGTCATCACATCAGCCACGCTGACGCCTTTACCTCCTTCCTGCCAGCCACCTTCCAGCTGATGCGCCGCCACCGCGCCGCCCCACAGAAAATCTTCTTTAAATCCAGACATGTTCTCTTCCTTATGCGCGATCGCCGTTAAGCGATCGGTTTTGCTGATTAAAATGGTAAACCGCCCCCATCAAACCGGCGTCGTTGCCGTGGCTGACGGTGTCGAGATAGTCCGCGATACCGAACCAGGCCAGATGTTCACGCAGCAGCGCCAAAAAGCCCGGCCGTTCCACAATGCCGCCGCCGATGAAAATGGCCTGCGGATCAAAAATGTTCACCAGGTTATACAGACCGCTACCGAGACCGTTGAAAAAGTCAGCCACCAGCCGCTGGCAGGTCACGTCGCCCGTATCGTAGCGATCGAATATCTCTTCCCCGGTCACCTCTTCCAGCGTTTTGCCGAAATGGTCGGCATAGCGCTGGCGCAATACGCGCATCGTGCAGTTTTCATTCATCGAATAGCGGCGCACATCGCGGGTGCCCGGACGATCGGTCTGCATATAGCCGAATTCGCCGGCGCGAAAACTGGCGCCGTGCACCAGTCGGTTATTACAGAAGATCGCCCCGCCGATGCCGGTGCCAATCGTCAGGACCAGAAAATCACTCATCTCGGCGGCTTTGCCCCGCCAGCGCTCGGCGAGCAGGACGCAGTTAGCATCGTTTTCGATGGCGACGGGAAGCCCGGTCTGTTGCTCCAGCCAGCGCTTAATGGCGAAATTATCGAACTTACGGATTGCGCCGCCCATTTCGATAAAGCCGGTGTGCGGGTTGACATAGCCAGGCGCGCTGATCGCCACGCCTTCACACGCCGGGTGAGCGGCAATCCACGCCAGCATCGCTTGCAGTATCTGGTCGCCATCGCTATCGATAATCGACTGCTTGCCTTTTTCACGCAGTTCGCCTGCAGCGGTGCTGACGCCCATTTTTAACGCCGTTCCACCGATATCAAATGCGGCAATGCTCATCCCGTCTCTTCCTCCTGAATCCCCGCAGAATCTACCTTCGGCTCTCTTGAACAAAAACAGAAACCGGTTTCAGTGGCATGATGGCTATTCCCGATGTCAGAGGCAAGCACAAGAATGTACCCGGTTTCATTTTCGTGAACCGCTTCAAATTTGTTCATATCGCTGCCGATTAACGCCGACTGCAAAGCAGGCTCGCAAACGTTTGCTTTCCCTGTTAGAATTGCGCCGATTTTTCTTGCTACCGCAAATGTGTGGAGATTTCGCAGTGACCGATAAAACCTCTCTCAGCTATAAAGATGCCGGCGTAGATATTGATGCAGGCAACGCGCTCGTCGACCGTATCAAGGGTGTGGTGAAGAAAACCCGACGCCCGGAAGTGATGGGTGGACTGGGCGGATTCGGCGCACTGTGCGCATTGCCGCAAAAATACCGCGAGCCGGTTCTGGTTTCCGGCACTGACGGCGTCGGCACCAAGCTGCGGCTGGCAATGGACCTGAAGCGCCACGATACTATCGGTATTGACCTGGTGGCGATGTGCGTCAATGACCTGGTGGTCCAGGGTGCAGAACCCCTGTTTTTCCTCGACTACTATGCAACCGGTAAACTGGATGTCGATACGGCAGCCAGCGTCATCAGCGGCATCGCGGAAGGCTGCCTGCAGTCAGGCTGTGCGCTGGTTGGCGGCGAAACGGCAGAAATGCCGGGCATGTACCACGGCGATGACTATGACGTCGCGGGCTTTTGCGTCGGCGTAGTAGAAAAATCAGAAATTATCGATGGTAGCAAAGTTGCCGATGGTGACGTGCTGGTCGCGCTGGCCTCCAGCGGTCCGCATTCCAACGGCTACTCGCTGGTGCGTAAAATTATCGAAGTCAGCGGCGTCGATCCGCAGACGACCGATTTGAATGGTTCGCCGCTGGCCGACCATCTGCTGGCGCCGACCCGCATCTACGTTAAGTCGGTTCTGGAGCTGATTGCTAACGTTGAAGTCCACGCCATTGCCCACCTGACCGGCGGCGGCTTCTGGGAAAACATTCCGCGCGTTCTGCCGGATAACACCCAGGCGGTCATCGACGAGTCCTCCTGGCAATGGCCAGAGGTCTTCAACTGGTTGCAGCAGGCCGGTAACGTCAGCAGCCATGAAATGTACCGTACCTTTAACTGCGGCGTCGGCATGGTTATCGCCCTGCCGGCTGAAGTCGCCGACAGCGCCATCGCGCTGCTGAACGAGAAAGGTGAAAACGCGTGGAAAATCGGCTATATCAAAGCTTCTGATTCCGAACAGCGTGTGGTCATTGAATGAAAAACATTGTGGTGCTGATTTCCGGTAACGGAAGCAATTTGCAGGCGATAATTGATGCCTGCGCCCGAAAGCAGATTAACGGCACCCTGAGAGCGGTATTCAGCAATAAGGCCGACGCGTTCGGCCTTGAACGCGCGCGTGAGGCCGGTATTCCGGCCCATGCGTTATCGGCCAGCCAGTTTGCCAATCGCGAAGCCTTCGATCGCGAGCTGATGCATGAGATCGATGCTTATGCGCCGGATCTGGTGGTGCTGGCAGGCTACATGCGGATCCTTAGCCCGGCGTTTGTCGCCCATTATCAGGGGCGCCTGCTGAATATCCACCCGTCGCTGTTGCCAAAATACCCGGGGCTGCATACGCATCGCCAGGTACTGGAAAACGGCGATGAGGAACACGGTACATCGGTGCATTTCGTCACCGATGAGCTCGACGGTGGTCCGGTGATTCTGCAGGCCAAAGTGCCGGTTTTTGCCGGGGATAGCGAAGACGAGATTACCGCCCGCGTGCAGACACAGGAACATGCCATCTACCCGCTGGTGGTGAGCTGGTTTATGGACGGTCGTCTGCGCATGGAGGGAAATCAGGCCTGGCTTGACAACGCCCCTCTGCCGCCGCAGGGCCATGCGGCCGAAGAATAATCATCAGCGCCTCCGGCACTCGCCAGAGGCGCATTTTATCGGTTCAGCCTCAGCCGCTTTCCCTCTGTTTTGTTTAAATCAGCGATGATTTTTGCCCGGTTTATCTCCAGGCACAGCCTCGTTTTGCACACAATATCGGCACTTGCTCGCCACCGTTTTTGTTCACAGCAGATTGAAAGAAAACTGTCATACTTCTTTGACATAGTTGGACATTCAATGGCAAAGCTCGCCATAATGAAAAAGCAACATCAATCAACCGGAGTGTGAGTTGTAATGGGCCAGGAAAAGCTATATATCGAGAAAGAACTCAGCTGGTTGTCCTTTAACGAACGCGTACTTCAGGAAGCGGCGGATAAAAGCAATCCACTGATTGAGCGCATGCGCTTTTTGGGCATCTACTCCAACAACCTCGATGAATTTTATAAAGTGCGCTTCGCTGAACTTAAGCGCCGTATCATAATTAGCGAAGAACAAGGGAGTACCGCCCATTCTCGCCATTTGTTAGGCAAAATTCAGGCCCGCGTTCTGAAGGCCGACCAGGAATTTGACAGCCTGTATAATGAGCTGCTGCTGGAGATGGCGCGTAACCAGATCTTTTTGATCAATGAACGCCAGCTTTCGGTGAATCAGCAGTCCTGGCTACGCAACTATTTTAAACAGTACCTGCGTCAGCACATCACCCCGATCCTGATTAACCCAGAAACGGATCTGATCCAGTTCCTGAAAGATGATTACACCTATCTGGCGGTCGAAATCATCCGCGGGGAAACCATCAATTACGCCCTGCTGGAGATTCCGTCAGATAAAGTCCCGCGGTTTGTCAATCTGCCGCCGGAAGCACCGCGTCGCCGCAAACCAATGATCCTGCTTGATAACATCCTGCGTTACTGCCTGGATGATATCTTTAAAGGCTTCTTTGACTACGATGCGCTGAACGCCTACGCGATGAAAATGACCCGCGACGCCGAGTACGATCTGGTGCACGAGATGGAGTCGAGCCTGATGGAGCTGATGTCTTCGAGTCTGAAGCAGCGTCTGACGGCGGAACCGGTGCGTTTTGTTTATCAGCGCGATATGCCGGACACCATGGTGGAAATGCTGCGCGAGATGTTCTCCATTTCACGCTACGATTCAATGCTGCCAGGCGGGCGCTATCATAATTTTAAAGACTTTATCGGCTTCCCGAACGTCGGTAAGGCCAATCTGGTCAACAAGCCGCTGCCGCGCCTGCGCCACACCTGGTTTGATAAGTTCCGCAACGGGTTTGACGCCATTCGCGAACGCGACGTGCTGCTGTACTACCCGTATCATACCTTTGAGCACGTGCTGGAGCTGCTGCGCCAGGCCTCATTCGATCCGAGCGTGCTGGCAATCAAAATCAACATTTATCGCGTTGCCAAAGACTCACGGATCATCGATTCGATGATCCACGCAGCCCATAACGGCAAAAAAGTCACCGTGGTGGTGGAGCTTCAGGCGCGTTTCGACGAAGAAGCCAATATCCATTGGGCGAAGCGTCTGACCGAAGCCGGCGTCCACGTTATCTTCTCTGCGCCAGGGCTGAAAATTCACGCCAAGCTATTCCTGATCTCGCGTAAAGAGGGAGAGGAAGTCGTCCGCTACGCGCATATCGGGACCGGCAACTTCAACGAAAAAACCGCCCGTCTGTACACCGACTATTCGTTGCTGACGGCAGATGCACGTATCACCAATGAAGTGCGCCGCGTCTTTAACTTTATCGAAAATCCATATCGCCCGGTGAGCTTCGATTACCTGCTGGTTTCGCCGCAGAACTCGCGCCGCCTGCTGTATGAAATGATCGACAGAGAAATCGCCAACGCCCAGAACGGTCAGCCTTCTGGCATCACGCTGAAGCTGAATAACCTGGTTGATAAAGGACTGGTGGATCGACTTTATGCCGCGTCAAGCTCCGGGGTTCCCGTTAACCTGTTGATTCGCGGCATGTGCTCTTTGATTCCTGGGCTGGAAGGGATCAGCGAAAATATTCGCGTCACCAGTATCGTCGATCGTTTCCTTGAGCACGACCGCGTCTATGTTTTCGAAAACGGCGGCGACAAACAGGTTTGGCTCTCCTCTGCTGACTGGATGACGCGCAATATTGATTACCGTATTGAGGTCGCCGCGCCGCTGCTGGATCCGCGGTTGAAGCAGCGCGTACTGGATATTTTTGATCTCTTATTCAACGATACGGTCAAAGCACGCTATCTTGATAAAGAACTGAGTAATCGCTATGTGCCGCGCGGCAATCGCCGTAAAGTGCGCGCACAGCTGGCGATTTACGATTATCTCAAATCACTCGAACAACCCGACTAACCTATGCCAATAAACGAAAAAACCCCTCGTCCGCAGGAGTTCGCTGCGGTCGACCTTGGTTCAAACAGTTTTCATATGGTGATCGCCCGCGTCGTCGACGGAGCCATGCAGATCATCGGTCGCCTGAAACAGCGGGTTCACCTGGCCGATGGACTGGATGAAAACTCCGTGCTCAGCGAAGAGGCGATCGCCCGTGGGCTTAATTGCCTGTCGCTGTTTGCCGAACGCCTGCAGGGTTTTTCTCCCTCCAGCGTCTGCATCGTCGGGACACACACCTTACGTCAGGCCGCCAACGCCGCGGAATTTCTCAAGCGCGCGGAAAAGGTGATTCCCTATCCGATAGAGATAATCTCCGGTAACGAAGAAGCGCGCCTGATCTTTATGGGCGTCGAACATACGCAGCCGGAACGTGGCCGTAAGCTGGTCATTGATATCGGCGGTGGTTCGACGGAGCTGGTGATTGGCGAGGATTTCGAACCGCGTCTGGTTGAGAGCCGTCGTATGGGCTGCGTCAGCTTCTCGCAGATCTATTTCCCCGGCGGCACCATCAACAAAGAGAATTTCCAGCGCGCGCGTCTGTCGGCGGTGCAGAAGCTGGAAACGCTGGCGTGGCAGTTCCGCATCCAGGGCTGGAATGTGGCGCTGGGCGCATCCGGCACCATTAAAGCTGCGCAGGAAGTGCTGGTCGCCATGGGTGAGAAAGATGGTTTTATCACCCCGGAACGCCTTGAAATGCTGGTGGATGAAGTGTTGAAGTATAAAAACTTTGACGCGCTCAGCCTGCCGGGTCTGTCGGAAGAACGCAAAGCGGTGTTTGCTCCTGGGCTGGCTATCCTCTGCGGCGTTTTCGATGCGCTGGCGATCAAAGAGCTGCGCTTGTCCGATGGCGCGCTGCGTGAAGGCGTGCTGTATGAGATGGAGGGACGTTTTCGCCATCAGGATATCCGCAGCCGCACCGCGCAAAGTCTGGCAAACCAGTACAACATTGACCGTGAGCAGGCGCGTCGGGTACTGGAAACGACCACCCATATATTCGAACAGTGGCAGGAACAGAACCCCAAACTGGACAACCCGAATCTGTCGGCGTTGCTGAAATGGGCGGTAATGCTGCACGAAGTGGGGCTGAATATTAACCACAGCGGAATGCACCGCCACTCGGCTTATATTCTGCAAAACAGCGATTTGCCGGGCTTCAATCAGGAGCAGCAGATGCTGATGGCGACGCTGGTTCGCTATCACCGTAAAGCGATCAAACTGGATGATTTGCCCCGCTTTACGCTGTTTAAGAAAAAGCAGTTCCTGCCGCTCATTCAGCTTTTACGCCTGGGTATTTTGCTGAATAACCAGCGTCAGGCGACCACCACACCGCCCACGCTCAGGCTGAAGACCGAAGCCAATCACTGGACGCTGATCTTCCCGCATGACTGGTTCAGCCAGAATGGGCTGGTGCTGCTCGATCTGGAAAAAGAGCAGCAGTACTGGGAAGGCGTGCCTGACTGGCTGTTGAAAATCGCCGAAGAAGAGCCTGAAAGCAAAAACTAGTCCCGAGGCCGGGTTGCTCTCACCCGGCCCGCTTCTTCCCCATCAGCTCGCTTCAGCCGTTACCGCCGTCACCAGAGACGCCAGTGGAACCGGCTGGCCAATCTCGTACCCCTGCAGATAATCAATCCCCAATGACAGCGCCGCCTGTCGAATCTCCGGCGTTTCCACACACTCCGCCACCACCTGCATATTCTTCATCCGCGCCAGATGGCAAATCGATGCCACGACCTGGTAATCAAGACTGCTGGAGTGCAAATTACGAATAAAGCTACCGTCAATCTTCAGCAGATCAACGTTCAGCGTTTTCAGGCGCGCGTAGCTGGCGTAGCCGGTACCAAAGTCATCGATCGCCACCCGACATCCCAGCGCCTGCAAATGCGCCAGCGTTTGCCGTGCCTGCTCAGGGTTGCTGAGCGAGTGGTTTTCCGTTAACTCAAATAATAACTGCCACGGTTCAACATGATACTGCGCCAGCAGCCGCTCCACTTCGCCGGGAAACTGGCTCCGGCTGACGGAGACCGGCGAAAGATTCACCGCCAGCCGCAGACCGGGTAAAATTGTCCGCTGCTGGTTCATAAAGGCGAGCGTATTCTCCAGTACCCACAGGTCAATACGGGATGACAGGCCAAACTCATGCGCCACCGGGAGGAAATCATCCGGGTAAATAAGCTCCCCGTCATCTCCCGCCATACGCAGCAGAACTTCATAATAGTTGTCACCGCGAATACCGACGATCGGCTGCGCCATCAGACAAAAATGGTTCTGCTCCAGCGCCTGCTGGATCTGGTTCATCATCACCACTTTATCCCGTAAGCCGTGCTGAATATGTATAGCCCCGCGACGCTGCATATTTTCTGGCTGGCCGCTGGTCAGAGACATATCAGCAATGTTATTCAGCTCGCCTAAAAGCAAATAGAGGTGCTTCACCGGTGAGCGCACGCTGCAGTAACTAATCCCTACCGCGGGCTGCAGAGGTATACCGTCCCAGATAAAGCGAAACCGTTGGATACGTTCATCCAGCGCGGCAATGCGCGCCTTATGATCGCCGCTGTTCAGACGGAGCACCAGATCGTGTCCGGCCAGATGGTGAACGGCCTCGTTCGGCTGGAGTAAGTCGCCCAGATGTTCAGCCAGTTTTTGTTTATATTGAATACGCAGCATAACGCCATAATGGCGCCCCAGCAGCTCCAGCTCAGGAATGCGTAAAAAGCACAGCACCGACCACATTGCGCTGTCCAACGACCGACTCAGCGCCCGTAAATTGGGCATATGGACAACCGGATCGAGAAAAGCCATCCGCCGTACCCTGGCATGAATCAGACGCTGCCGGGTCGCCAGCATGGCCATATAAGTAATAATAAAAGAGAACACCAGATAGCTCGAAGAGGTTATGGTCAGCTGATGGGCATATCCCGGAGAGAAAGGCAAATAGCGATAATGAAAGTGAATAATGATGATTAAAACCGGCGTCCAAATCATTGCGATACAGCGATAGCCAAAGCGCATCGCGCCCCACAACATTACCGGCATGAGTAATGACAATGTATAGTTTGTGCTAAATATCGTACTCTGACCATTCAGCGGTATTAATAACAAACCCAATAACATTAACAATGTTATCGACCATAAAACAAATTCACCACATTTTATTTTTGGATCAACCTGTAACTTCGCCTGTGAAATAAAACTACGCAGATAAAAAGGATTGCGAAGAATACGAATCAATAAATAGCACAGCGGAACGCCGGTTAAACCGCCTACCATCAAGGCTTGAAAAGTAATCAGGGAGCGTAAACTTAGCGGATCGATCCCGACCAGCCCCGTCGTCCGCGGATGCATGCCGAGATACTCGGCAATCTGAGAAAGTATGAGAAAAATGAGCGATGGCAGCAGCATCTGCCAGAACAGGCGATACGGCATCAGGCTCACGTTACCGTGGTAAATATGCTGGCGGCGCGGCACAAAAATCCGATAGCCGCCCCAGCACAAAACCGCCGGGATAAGAAAATGGAAAACGACCACAATCGCCTCCCACGGATTCATTCCCCGGGCCACGGTGCACAGCAGACCGATGATAATACCGGGCAGCGCTGCCACATCAAAAAACAGCATAAGACTCTGGACCAGCGCCAACGGTAAATAGTAAAGCGAAACTTCACTACCATCCAGCACGGCATAGGAATTTGCCCCTCGCGCCAGAGGCAGTAAAAGCAGGGGTAAAATCAGCGGAAGCGCCCACCATTTATCCCGATACAGTCTGTATTGTTTAATTATTTTCATTGATGCTCTACAGATAACCCAAATTCCCGCTGGGTATATTCAGGTAGGCATCCAACCTAACCATCCTAGCCGCATAAGGAATACCTACGCGGAACAGGCAAGAGATTTTAGTTATCAGCACACGCGGACTGTTGATATAAATCAATAAATCTTTTAGCTATGATTAATAAAGCTTATTTTTATGCGTCTGTTCGAATGAAAGAAAAAGGATGTGAATGTGATAATTATCTTACATAACATTAAGTAATGTTTGAGCGGCGGATTTTTACATCCCCATCAATTGACCCTGCTGCATTCCTGTGCCTTAATACCCTTATCGCCCCAGTTGTGGGTATACCTCAAGGAACCTTTTGTGAGTCAGGCACCCAGTATGCGTAAACGACATCGATTTAACCGTCGCATGACCCGTATCGTACTGCTTATCAGCTTTATCTTCTTCTTTGGACGCTTTGTCTACTCTTCTATTGGCGCCTGGTATCATCATCAGGACAAGATCGAGTCCCAGCAATCGACGATCCCGGTTGATACCACGCCGCGGGAATAAGCCAGCACATTACGGTGCCAGCCAGTACGGCATAACATTGCTTTAAACGGTAAACTGCACCTCTCGCAGCAGGCGCAGCATCTCGCCGATCCCTTTGCTGAGAATTTTATCCTGACGCATCACGACCCCCAACTGACGGTGGAGTAGTGGCGTCAGCGATTGAACGCGTAACCCCTGCCGATCGTCATGATGCGCCACCGCCATGCGTGGAACAATGCTGTATCCCAGTCCGGCACGCACCATTCGCTTGATGGCTTCAATGCTGCCCAGCTGCATCACCGGCGAAATATCCCGCCCGCTGGCACGAAACCAGCCATCAATCAGCTCCCGGGTTCCGCTCCCGGCCTCAAAGGCAATCAGCGGCAGCGCCTGCAGCACTTCCGCCGTCAGCTCCAGCGGCAGCGCATCCTGTCCACAGGCAAAAATAAACACAAACTCCTCATCCACCAGCGGATCTATTGCCAGGTTGCGCCCGTGGGCCGGAAGCGTGACCAGTCCGAGATCGAGTCGGTTCTCCTCCACGGCGCGCACGATATCCAGCGTATTTCCGGTCGTCACGCCTACCGTCAGCAGCGGATGCGCCTGCCGCAGCTGCTGTAAGACCGGCGGTAAAAGATGTATGCAGGCCGTGGCCCCCGTTCCGAGCGTTATCGCGCCGCTGATTTCGCGATTAAACTCGCTCACCGACAGTACCGCCGCGCTGACCGCCCGTTCAATATTGTCACCGTGAGCCAGCAGAGCCATACCGGCCGCCGTCGCTTTAATCCCCCGTCCGGTCCGCTCAATCAGCCGGGTCTGCAGAAACTGTTCCAGCTGACGTACCTGCAGGCTGACCGCGGGCTGCGATAGCCCCAGGACATCCGCAGCAGCCGAGAAGCTCCCCCGCTGTACCACCAGCCGGAAAGTAGCCAGATTTCCCAGATTAAGCGTCGTCATCTCAAAGTTTCTCTTATAAGGGTCATAAACCAACGAGTCTGCCTGCACAATAGCGCGCAGGTTATGCTACCGGCAACTGCATAACAGACTGAGATACGATGAAAAATATGGAAAACAGACGCGCCGCGTCCGGCATGCTGACGCTTGCCGCTGGATGCAATCAGCTGATTAACTGGGGGATCTCATTTTATATGCCGGGCACTTTTTCCCGGGCTATCGAGCAGGACACCGGCTGGCCAACGACGCAAATCTACCTCGGCCTGACGATCGCCATGTTGATAATGGCGTCGATCTCCCCGTTTGTCGCCCGCCTGCTGGCCCGGTTTGGCGGCCAGCACATTGTGGTCAGCGGCACGCTGGCGATCGCCGCAGGATGTTTCATCATGGCGGCCGTACCGACTCTCTCCGGTTGGCTGGGCGCCTGGCTACTTACCGGTATCGGAATGCGTCTGGCGCTGTATGATACGCTGTTTGCCGCGCTGGTGAATCTTTACGGTCAGCAGGCAAGACGCACCATTTCCCGCGTGACGCTGGCTGGCGGCCTGGCTTCCGCTCTGTTCTGGCCACTGGGCGCATTTTTGCTGACGATGATGAGCTGGCGGGAGGCGTTGCTGGTTTATGCCCTGCTGGGACTGTTCAGCGCGCTGCTGCTCTGGCGAATGCCGAACGCCAGGCGACCCGCGGCGATACGGCCAGAAGCGCACCGGCCCGCTTCCCGCCAGCAGAGACAGGTTGCTCTGCTGTATGCGGCGCTGATCGCGCTGGTGACATTTGTTTCTAATGGAACCTCCACCCACCTGCCGGAATTTATCGCCCACTACGGTCTGCCGGTGGCGGCGGGGATGCTTTGGGGCATTGGCCAGACCGGCGCCCGCTTTCTGGAGGTCGCCTCGGGTTCGGTGCTCACGCCGCTTCGACTTACGCTGCTGACCACGTTGCTGATGCCGGTCTGTTTCGCCCTTGGCCTGAGCGGGCCTTATCTCCTCGGCACCGCCGGCGGATTTGTGCTGGGCTATGGCGCCATCAATGGGTTAACGACGGTATTTAAAGCCACGCTACCGCTAGAGCTTTTTGCCGCCGAGGATTACGCCAGACGCACCGGTATCCTGTTGATCCCCGCCCAGCTGCTGGCTGCCGCCTCCCCGTTTGCCTACGCCTGGTTAACTCAGCAGTTCGGGGTTCAGGGAAGCTTAGGTTTTTCCGCTGCGCTGACGCTGGTGGTCGCCGGGCTGGCGCTCGCCATTGCCCGGAGCCAGTCCCGTCGGCCGCCCGAGACGATGCCGGTAGCCATTGATTCCTGAGCTTCGTGGCGATATCTGCACGCCCCTTAGCGAGGAGGTATCTCCCCGTTTTTCCGACAGACCATTGCGATAAAACGATCGCGGACGGCGTCCGCCGCCTGAGGATTCCAGGCCAGGCCAACCTGCCATTGCGCGCCCTCCCCCGTCACGGTAACGAGCTTTATGCCTGCCGGCAGAAGATGACATGCGCCGGCAGGAAGCAGCGCAACACCATTTCCGGCGGCAACCAGCGCCAGCAGGGTGTGAATATCGTCAGCATCCGTCACGATGTCAGCGGACAGGCGGTTGATTTGCAGGAAATGCGCCGTTTGCTCTGCTAACCCCCGGCCGCGCCGTGGGTTAATTTGCAGCAGCGGGAACTGTCGGAGCACCGAGGCGATATCCGGCAGCGCCTCCGTTGCGCCAGCGGGCACGGCAAGCACCAGGCTCTCTTCCATCAGCGCCCGGGCCTCAAGCGCCTCCGGAACAGGCATCCGCACGAACCCGGCATGCAGCTGCCCCTCCAGTAACATTCGATACTGCTCGTGGGAAGCGATATCGTTGAGGGAGACCTCAATATCGGGAAACTGCTGGCGAAAGGCTTTAACTTGCGCCGGGGCCAGCTGGAAGGTTGAGATGCCGAACCCCAGCGCCAGCGTGCCGACGTTTCCGCGCCGGACCTGCTCCGTCCAGGCACAAAACTGGTCATGCTGCGCTACAAAATGGCAGGCCTGAGAATAGATAGCCTCCCCCGCCGCGGTCAGCTGTGCTCCCTGCCGCCCCCGCTGAAAAAGAGTCATGCCCGTCAGATGTTCCAGGGTCTGGATTTGTTTCGTCAGCGCCGGCTGGGTCAAACAAAGCCTCTCCGCCGCCGCATGGTAGCGTCGCAGCTGGGCCAGAGTGACGAACGCCCGTATTAATCTGATGTCCATTCCAGTCCCTTATCAAACGCGGAGAAAGCGTGATTATACATCCTGTGTCTCTGCTGGCGTAATGAGCTCAGTTTTTCGCAACGAGAAGAGACCTATGAACAACGAACTCCAGGTGGCTACGGTACAGTTCTGCCACCGCGCTAATGATAAGTCCTATAACCTGGGCATTATGGAACGCTTTATTCATCAGGCAGCCGGCGAAGGGACCCGCATTCTGGCCTTTCCCGAAATGTGCATTACCGGCTACTGGCACGTTATCGATCTCAGCGCCGAGGAGGTAAGCTCGCTGGCCGAGACCATTGACGACAGTCCTTCCCTGGCGAGAATTGCCCGCCTGGCGCAAAGTTATGAGATGGCGATTGGCGTAGGGCTGATTGAAAGAGCGAGTGACGATCGCCTGTATAACACCTACGTCGTTTGTATGCCGGATGGCCAGAGGCATATCCACCGCAAGCTGCACGCCTTTGAACATCCGGCGATAGACCGGGGGAATCGCTTCACCGTCTTCGATACGCCGTGGGGAGTGAAAGTTGGCGTTCTGATCTGCTGGGACAATAACCTGACGGAAAATGCCCGGGCTACCGCGCTGCTGGGCGCGGATATTCTGCTGGCCCCCCATCAAACCGGCGGCACGAACTCCCGCAGCCCGTTCGGGATGAAGCCCGTTCCTGTTGCCCTTTGGCAGAACCGGTATCAGGATCCTGACGCGCTGAAAGCGGCATTTCAGGGCCGTAACGGTCGGGAATGGTTGCTCCGCTGGCTGCCCTCAAGAGCGCATGATAATGGGATGTTTATCTTATTCAGCAATGGCGTCGGGCTGGACAACGGGGAGGTGCGTACCGGAAATGCGATGATTATCGATCCCTATGGCCGCATTATTGCCGAGACCGATGCGTTTGAAGACACCCTGGTCTGCACCACGTTGGATTTAAACCTGCTGGCCATGTCCACAGGCCGACGCTGGATTCACGGCAGACGCCCCGAGCTCTATGCGATTCTGAGCCAGAATCAGGGTTATGAACGCGATGCCCGCAGCGCGCGTTTCTCAACGGAAGTGCCGCAGTTCAGCGATAACACTCAGCATTAATCCGGCGGTCAAAAAGAAAAGCCCCCTGATAAAACAGAGGGCTTCGTTTAACCACGCCGGGGAGTTATTCCCACTCGATGGTTGCCGGCGGCTTGCCGCTGATGTCATAGACGACGCGGGAAATGCCGTTCACTTCGTTGATAATGCGGTTGGAAACGCGGCCAAGGAAGTCATATGGCAGGTGCGCCCAGTGGGCGGTCATAAAGTCGATGGTTTCGACCGCACGCAGGGAAACGACCCAGTCGTACTTACGGCCATCGCCCATTACGCCGACAGAGCGGACCGGCAGGAACACGGTGAACGCCTGGCTCACTTTGTTGTACAGGTCAGCTTTATGCAGCTCTTCGATGAAGATAGCATCCGCACGACGCAGCAGATCGCAGTACTCTTTCTTCACTTCGCCCAGTACGCGAACGCCGAGCCCCGGCCCCGGGAACGGATGACGGTACAGCATGTCGTACGGCAGGCCCAGCTCCAGACCAATCTTACGCACTTCGTCTTTGAACAGCTCACGCAGCGGTTCAACCAGCCCCATTTTCATCTCTTTCGGCAGGCCGCCCACGTTGTGGTGAGATTTGATGACGTGTGCTTTACCGGTTGCAGACGCTGCGGATTCGATGACATCCGGGTAGATGGTTCCCTGCGCCAGCCATTTAACATCTTCCAGCTTCAGCGCTTCTTCGTCGAACACTTCGACGAACACGCGGCCGATGATTTTACGTTTGGCTTCCGGATCGTTCTCGCCTTTCAGCGCGTCCAGGAAGCGCTTCTCGCCTTCCACGTGAACGATGTTCAGACCGAAGTGATCACCGAACATGTCCATAACCTGCTGGGCTTCGTTCAGACGCAGCAGACCATTGTCCACGAAGACGCAGGTCAGGTTTTTACCGATAGCGCGGTGCAGCAGCATGGCGGTCACGGAGGAGTCCACGCCGCCGGAGAGGCCGAGGATCACTTTGTCATCGCCAACCTGCTGGCGGATACGCTCAACGGCATCGTCGATGATTTTTGCCGGCGTCCACAGAGCTTCACACTGGCAGATGTCACGCACGAAGCGCTCCAGCATACGCATACCCTGACGGGTGTGGGTCACTTCCGGATGGAACTGCACGCCATAGAAGCGTTTTTCTTCGTTCGCCATAATGGCAAACGGGCAGCTTTCAGTGCTGGCAACGGTTACGAAGTCAGACGGGATCGCGGTGACTTTGTCGCCGTGGCTCATCCAGACGTCGAGCAGCGGTTTACCTTCAGCGGTCAGGGAGTCTTCGATACCGCGCACCAGCGCGCTATCGGTAACAACTTCAACCTGCGCATAGCCGAACTCGCGCTCATTAGAGCCTTCTACGTGGCCGCCCAGCTGCATTGCCATAGTCTGCATACCGTAGCAAACGCCAAACACCGGTACACCGGCGTCGAAAACATACTGCGGCGCGCGCGGGCTGTTATGTTCAGTGGTGCTTTCCGGGCCGCCGGAAAGAATGATGCCGCTAGGATTGAACTCACGAATCTGAGCTTCCGTTACGTCCCAGGCCCACAGCTCGCAATACACCCCTAATTCACGTACGCGACGCGCAACCAACTGGGTGTACTGAGAACCGAAGTCCAGGATTAGAATGCGATGTTTATGAATGTTATCCGTCATTGACGTTTATTCCAGAGCAGTAGCGATTAAATAAAATCGCCCGGCGCATGACCGGGCGATGAAAATCAGGAGCCCATGCGGTAGTTCGGGGATTCCTTGGTGATCGTCACGTCGTGAACGTGACTTTCCTGGATGCCAGCACCGCTGATACGCACGAATTCCGCTTTAGTACGCAGGGTGTCGATGGTACCACAACCGGTCAGCCCCATACAGGAGCGCAGGCCACCCATCTGCTGGTGAATGATCTCTTTCAGGCGACCTTTATAAGCAACGCGGCCTTCGATACCTTCCGGCACCAGTTTGTCCGCGGCGTTGTCGCTCTGGAAGTAACGGTCAGAGGAGCCTTTGGACATCGCACCCAGAGAACCCATCCCGCGATAAGATTTGTAAGAACGCCCCTGGTAGAGCTCGATTTCACCCGGGGACTCTTCGGTGCCCGCCAGCATGGAGCCGACCATCACGGCAGCAGCGCCAGCAGCGATTGCTTTGGCGATATCGCCGGAGAAACGGATACCGCCATCGGCGATAACCGGAATGCCGGTACCTTCCAGCGCTTCTACCGCGTCTGAGACGGCGGTAATCTGCGGGACACCAACGCCGGTGACGATACGGGTAGTACAGATAGAACCAGGGCCGATACCTACTTTCACCGCGCTCACGCCCGCTTCAGCCAGGGCACGTGCGCCGGCGCCGGTAGCCACGTTACCGCCGATGATTTGCAGGTCAGGATATTTAGCACGGGTTTCACGAATGCGCTGCAGAACGCCTTCAGAATGGCCGTGGGAGGAGTCGATCAGCAGAACATCAACGCCTGCAGCAACCAACGCATCTACGCGCTCTTCGTTGCCCGCGCCTGCGCCAACCGCTGCACCGACGCGCAGACGACCATGCTCATCTTTACACGCATTCGGCTTACGTTCCGCTTTCTGGAAATCTTTAACGGTAATCATGCCGCGCAGATGGAAGCCAGCATCAACAACCAGCGCTTTTTCAACGCGTTTTTCGTGCATTTTGGCAAACACGACTTCGCGGCTTTCGCCTTCACGCACGGTAACCAGACGCTCTTTCGGCGTCATGTAAACGCTGACGGGCTGGTTCAGGTCGGTCACGAAGCGAACGTCGCGACCGGTGATGATACCGACCAGTTCGTTGTCTTCGGTCACTACCGGATAACCGGCAAAGCCGTTACGCTCGGTCAGCACTTTTACTTCACGCAGGGTGGTTGTAGGCAGTACGGTCTGCGGATCGGAAACCACGCCGGACTCATGTTTCTTCACGCGGCGAACTTCTTCCGCCTGACGCTCGATGGACATGTTTTTGTGAATAAAGCCGATGCCGCCTTCCTGTGCCAGGGCAATTGCCAGGCGCGCTTCTGTTACGGTATCCATGGCTGCGGAGAGCATAGGAATATTCAGACGAATGGTTTTCGTCAGCTGGGTGCTGAGATCGGCAGTATTCGGCAGAACGGTAGAATGAGCGGGAACGAGGAGGACGTCGTCAAACGTCAGAGCTTCTTTAGCGATACGTAGCATGGGCAATATCTCGACCAGGGTGGATAAATATTGCCGTGGCATTATACAGAGCGTAACCGATTGCATCTACCCTTTTTTGAAAATAATACTTGCGATCGTCCATCAGCAGGTTACTATCGACTGAATAACCTGCTGATTTAAAATTTGATCTTGCTCACATGTTACCATCTCAATCCCCTGCAATTTTCACGGTCAGCCGCCTAAACCAGACGGTTCGCCTGCTGCTGGAACAGGAAATGGGTCAGGTCTGGATCAGCGGCGAGATCTCCAACTTCAGCCAGCCCTCTTCCGGCCACTGGTACTTCACCTTAAAAGACGATAACGCCCAGGTGCGCTGCGCGATGTTCCGCAACAGCAACCGTCGGGTCACTTTTCGCCCGCAGCACGGCCAGCAGGTACTGGTGCGTGCCAATATCACCCTGTATGAGCCGCGCGGCGACTATCAGATTATCGTTGAGAGTATACAGCCTGCCGGCGAAGGGCTGTTACAGCAAAAGTATGAACAGCTAAAAGCGCTGCTGGCGGCGGAAGGTCTTTTCGATCGGCAGTATAAGCAAGCCCTCCCCTCCCCTGCGCGCTGCGTGGGCGTCATCACCTCGAAAAGCGGCGCGGCGCTACACGATATTCTGCACGTGCTGAAAAGACGCGATCCGTCGCTGCCGGTCGTTATCTACCCCACGTCGGTTCAGGGCGACGATGCGCCAGGGCAAATCGTTCGCGCCATAGAATTAGCCAACCTTCGCGAAGAGTGCGATGTGCTGATCGTTGGCCGCGGCGGCGGTTCTCTGGAAGATTTATGGAGCTTCAACGATGAGCGGGTAGCGCGGGCGATTTTTGCCAGCCGCATCCCGGTCGTCAGCGCCGTCGGCCATGAAACCGACGTCACCATCGCCGATTTTGTCTCCGACCTGCGGGCGCCAACCCCTTCAGCGGCCGCAGAGATTGTCAGCCGCAATCAGCAGGAGCTGCTGCGCCAGCTGCAATCCGGACAGCAGCGTCTGGAAATGGCGATGGACTATTTTATCGCCAACCGTCACCGTCGTTTTACCCAGCTGTTCCATCGTCTTCAGCAACAGCATCCGCAGCTACGATTAGTGCGCCAGCAAACGGCGCTGGAAAGGCTACGGGAGCGAATGCGCCTTGCGCTTGAGACGCAGATGAAACGCGCCGATCAGCGTCAACAACGCGTCATTCAGCGTCTGAACATGCAAAACCCGCAGCCGCGCATCCACCGTCATCAGTCGCGCATTCAGCAACTCGAATACCGCCTCGCCGAGAGCATCCGTTCGCGTTTAAGCGAGCGCCGCGAGCGCTTCGGCAACGCGGTGACCCATCTGGAGGCGGTGAGTCCGCTGGCAACGCTGGCCCGCGGCTATAGCGTCACCTCAGCCAGCGACGGCAAAGTGCTGAAGCAAACCAAACAGGTGAAGGCAGGCGATATGCTGACCACTCGTTTAAATGACGGCTGGGTCGCAAGCGAAGTCAAAACGATTACGCCCGTGAAGAAAACCCGGGCGAAGAAAAAGTAACAACGGTTATTCTACCGCCGCCCACTCCACGCGTTTTTTCGAAATCAGCCCGTGCCCGTTCTGGCAAAAATAATCCACTGCGCCACACGCTTTTAAAACCTCCAGCGGTTTGTGGCAATCCGGGCAGCGGGCTTGCAGGGCAAACTCTTTCGCACAGTGCTGACAGTGTGCATTCTGATCCTCTACTGCCAACGGCGCGCGACAGATGGGGCATGCAAGTTCCATGATGATTCCTTACCGAATGTTCGTCCGCCCAGTTTACCACGGCGGTGGTTCAGTGTGGCCCACGCAATTGCTGCTGTAGCTCAAGCAAGAGCGCCACTTCGTTGATCCGTCGCTGCGTTAACCGGGACACTTCCTCAGGAGCGCGAACAAACAGGCTCTCTGTTCCCAGAATATGCTCGCCCAGGCAATGCTCATAGATAGCGCCCGGACGCCGCCAGCGCTCAATACGATCGCCAGCAATCAGCTCCACCACTTCGCAATTATCGCGCCGGTCCTGATTGATAATGCGCCCATCGCGTAGCCAGATGCGCAGCCCTTTTTGTCCTCCCGCCGGTCCGGCATATTTGTTCAGCCAGATATTGAGCGGGATGCCGCTGAGTTGCCCCTGCAGATGGGCCTTGCCTTCCGCGGTTTGCGTATCTCCCCGGGCAATGGCATGACCCAGGCGATCGCTGACCTGCCGGACTTCAAGGTGCATCTCATCCGTCCCACCACAGTAGCGGATTGTTTCGCGCAGCATCGCCAGCACATGCGTACCAATATCAAGAATCACGCCGTCAGGATGACGCAGCTGGCGCGTATCCGGCTCACCGGTGGCAAAATTGAGCGCCACGGGCTCGCCCTGGTCGTTAAATCCGCTGGGCTCCTGCAAAAATCCGTCAATACGGGCGATATCCTGGATTGATGACAGCAGAGGCCGACGGGGCTGCGCCGCATCTTCCCCCTGCCAGCGCTCGTCCAGCTCACCCAATGCCAGCTTCAGCGCACCGTCCCGCGCCATCCAGTGATCGAGCGCCAGTACCCGCCGCGCATGCTGCGGCTCGTTGAGCAGCTCACGCAGACGGGTCATTTGTTCAAGAGTCGCAACAACCGGTTTTTCCACCACAATGCGCGGACAGGCTGATGCCAGCGCCGCCTCCAGCACCGGAAGATGCTGCAACGACGCGGTGGTGATAAATAGCAGATCTAACGGCTTTCCGAGTACTGCCGCTAGTGACGCACAGCGGGTTATTCCCGGTAATCTTCTGCCAGGATTCGCATCGAAACCCCAGCATTCGTTCATGGGGATCCCCAAATGCCTCAGCGCGGGAAGATAAGCGGTTTCGACTACCGCGCCCAGCCCAACAAATCCAGTCTGCATAGTGACCTGCCAGTAAGTCGGTGGAAATAATATGGGTATTATACACATCGAACGGGCGGCGAACGTGGATTCACCAATGTCGCGAGTTGTTACGAGATAAAAAAAACCCGCCAGCGGCGGGTTTCTCTATTACTGGATTACTTGCTTTTCTTGATGTGTTTAATCAAGCGTTTACGCTTACGCATCTGGTTCGGCGTCAGGGTATTGCGTTTGTTGGCAAACGGGTTTTCCCCTTCTTTGAACTGGATACGAATTGGCGTACCCATTACGTCCAGCGACTTGCGGAAGTAGTTCATCAGGTAACGCTTATAGGAGTCCGGCAGATCTTTTACCTGATTACCGTGGATGACCACAATCGGCGGGTTATAACCGCCGGCATGGGCATATTTCAGTTTCACGCGACGACCACGCACCAGCGGCGGCTGATGATCTTCTGCCGCCATGGTCATGATACGGGTCAGCATCGCCGTCCCGACGCGACGGGTCGCGCTGTCATACGCTTCGCGTACGGATTCGAACAGGTTACCTACGCCGCTGCCGTGCAGTGCGGAGATAAAGTGGATACGTGCAAAGTCAATGAAGCCCAGACGGAAGTCCAGCGTCTCTTTAACCTGCTCTCTCACTTCCTGGCTCAGGCCATCCCACTTGTTGACCACAATCACCAGCGAACGGCCGCTGTTGAGGATAAAACCGAGCAGAGAAAGATCCTGGTCGGAAATCCCTTCACGCGCATCGATAACCAGCATCACCACGTTGGCATCTTCAATGGCCTGCAGCGTTTTGATGACCGAGAATTTTTCGACCACGTCGGTAATTTTACCGCGCTTACGCACGCCCGCGGTGTCGATGAGCACGTATTCACGTTCATCGCGCTGCATCGGAATGTAGATACTGTCGCGCGTGGTTCCCGGCATGTCGTAGACCACCACGCGGTCTTCGCCCAGGATACGGTTGGTCAGCGTGGATTTGCCCACGTTCGGACGACCCACAATCGCCAGCTTAATCGGCAGATCTTGCGGGTTGAAGTCGTCTTCCGGCTCTTCCGCTTCTTCACCGTTCTGTTCCGCTTCAAACTGCGCCCAGTACGCCGCATCTTCATCGACCTCTTCCGACGGGTCGATCTCTTCGGCCCACGGCAACAGGACGTGCTCCAGCAGGCTGGTCACGCCGCGACCGTGAGACGCAGCGATCGGATGGATATCCCCGAGACCCAGCGACCAGAAGTCGGCAATGGCCTGATCGGCATCAATGCCGTCGGTTTTGTTCGCCACCAGGAAAGTCGGCTTTTCACGCGAGCGAAGATGTTTGGCGATCGCGGTATCAGCAGGCATCAGGCCCGCACGCGCATCGACCATAAACAGCACGACGTCCGCCTCTTCAATCGCCAACAGCGACTGTTCAGCCATACGGGTTTCAACGCCATCTTCTGTGCCATCGATACCGCCGGTATCGATACAGATAAATTCACGACCTTCAACTTCAGCACGACCGTACTTACGGTCACGAGTCAGCCCCGGGAAATCCGCGACCAACGCATCACGAGTGCGCGTCAAACGGTTGAAAAGCGTGGATTTTCCAACATTAGGGCGCCCGACAAGCGCGACCACAGGTATCATGTTAAATGCCTCTTACAAATTGCTATGCAACATCGATTTAACGACGTTTTTAAAAAAGTCAAAACGGCCCCTGTCTGCCAGGAGCCGTTTCTCAATTCGCACTATACCCGTTGTCTCTCAGTGAACGTCGCCGCCGGCTGCGTTGCCGGCCGCCGCGAAGAAACTCAAGAGCCGCGGGGTAAGCCGCCACGACTAACGCGTAATAGAATACAGCGTGCCGTCGGTTGCCTGGATCAGCAGTCGACCATCGGCTACCACCGCGTCGGTACGGAAGCCGGAGCTATCCACTTTTTGCTGAGCCACAAAGTGACCATCTTCCGGGTTCACCCAGTGCATATAGCCTTCACTATCACCGACCACCAGGTTGCCATTATACAACACCGGCGCGGTCAGCAGGCGATGCAATAGATCGCTTTGCGTCCACAGCGTCACGCCACCTTCGGTGGAGAGCGCCAGGATGCGGTCATTCTGATCGACCAGGTAGATACGGTTGCCGTCAACGATAAAGTCGTTCACGGAACCCAGCTCACGCTTCCACATGATCTGGCCGCTGCGCAGATCCAGCGCGGTCAGGTTGCCATTATACGCCAGCGTGTATACCACACCGTTGACGATAACCGGGGTCGTATCGACGTCATTCAGACGATCGATTTCCGTCGGTCCGGTCGCCTGGGAGATACGCTGCTGCCAGATAATCTGCCCTTGCTGCATCAGCACGGCGCTAACGCGACCGTTATCGCCGCCAACGATGGCTGCGCCATAGGCGGTCGCCGGAGCAGATTCACCGCGCAGAGAGAGCGCCGGCATATCCAGGTTAACGGTCCACTTCACCGCCCCATCCGCTTCATTCAGCGCCTGCAGCTGACCGTTACTGGTGTGAACCAGAACCATGCCGTCGCTGACGACCGGGCGAGAAATCGCTTCACCCGCAACGCGAGCCTGCCACGCCACCGTACCATCGCTGGTATTCAGGGCGAACAGCTGCGCTTTTTCGCTGCCGATATAGACATGACCACCGGAAACGGTGATACCGCCAGAGAGCAGCGCAGGCGTGCGAGAGAACCAGCCGTCTTTTTCAGCCAGGTTCACCGACCACACCTCTTTCCCGTCGTCAGCGTTCAGCGCTTTGACGGTGCCCTTACGATCGGCCGCATAGACTACGCCGTCGGCAAAAGCCGGGTGCAGGTTAGAATAGAAATCGCCGATACCATCGCCAACAGAGGTGCTCCAGGACGTGGACGGCGTAAACTGATTTTCCACCGTCGGCAGCGGTGACATTTTCACCACATCTTCTTCGCTGTTAAACAACGAACAACCGCTTAATAAGGTAACGGAAAGCAGCCCTGGCAAAAGTAATTTACGCAATTGCATCGAGTCCCTCTCAGATGGACAGATTATTTATTTTCATACGCATCATTTCGCTGAGCGCAGGTGAAGCATCGCTTTTCACGCCAGCTTCCCAGGCCGCGCGAGCGCCTTGCTTATCGCCTTTGTTAAGCAGAATCTCACCACGGAGATCGGCAACAATAGCGACCCAGCCTTCACCTTTAATACCATCAAGGGTTTTCAGCGCTTCATCAGGTTTCTTCAGCTGCAGCTGCACACGCGCAAGACGCATATTGATAACCGACTTCAGGTTATCATCCGGCGCGGCGGCCAGGCCCTGCTGAAGCTGCTTTTCGGCATTTTGCAGATCGTTCTTATCGACAAAACGCTGGGCCAGCTCCAGAGAAGCAAACGCGCCATAGCTGTTTTTGCTATCGGCAGCAAACTTTTCCGCCGAACCGATCGCTTCCGGCTTGTCTGATTTGAGCGCGGAAATGGCGTTTTCATAGGCTAAAGAGGATTCTCTCGCCGTATCCTGCTGATGAGAACTCCAGTAGCGCCAGCCAACCAACGCGCCAATCCCTAAAATCACACCAACGGCCAGCGCTTTGCCATTTTCGGCAAAGAAACGCTTGAGCGCATCGACCTGATCGTTTTCGTTGTTATACGTTTCCACGCAGTCCTTCTCCTGACTAATGATTCCCGGGAGATTAACCCAGAAGTGCGCGCAAATGCGCAGCAACGCTATCCTGCGTTACGGTAGTTTGCTCACCTGAGCGTAAATCCTTCACTACCACGTTTCCGTCAGCAATTTCTGATTCACCGACCACCAGAGCAACGCGAGCGCCCCATTTATCCGCGCGGGCAAACTGTTTCTTAAAGTTGCCGCCGCCGTGGTTGGTCATCAGCTTAGCGCCGGGCAGCTCATCGCGAACCCGCTCAGCCAGACGCATCGCTGCAGACTGGGTATCGGTTCCGGAAGCCACCAGGTATATATCGACAACAGGATCGGCTTTAAATTCCGGATTTACTGCCTGAACCAGTAAAACAAGACGTTCCAGCCCCATAGCGAAGCCTACGGCCGGCGTTGCGCGCCCGCCCAGCTGCTCTACCAGACCATCATAACGACCGCCGGCACAGACCGTTCCCTGGGAACCGAGGCTGGTGGTGACCCACTCAAACACGGTACGGTTATAATAATCCAGGCCGCGCACCAGGCGCTGATTGACGGTATAGCGAATCCCAGCATCGTCCAGCAGGGCACACAGGCCCGCGAAATGCGCTCTGGAGTCTTCGTCCAGGTAGTCGCCCAGCGCAGGTGCATCGTTGAGCAGCGCCTGTACTTCCGGATTTTTGGAATCGAGGACGCGCAGCGGGTTGGTATACATGCGGCGTTTGCAGTCTTCGTCGAGCTTATCTTTAAACTGCTCAAGATAGGCGACCAGCGCATCGCGATAGGTTGCACGCGCTTCCAGCGAACCGATGGAGTTCAGCTCCAGCGCAACGTGGTCAGCGATGCCCAGCTCACGCCACCAGCGAGCGGTCAGCATGATCAGCTCAGCATCGATATCCGGCCCCTGCAGGCCAAAGACTTCAACGCCCATCTGGTGGAACTGGCGATAGCGCCCTTTCTGCGGACGTTCGTGGCGGAACATCGGCCCGACGTACCACAGACGCTGTTCTTGATTGTACAGGAGACCATGTTCGATGCCGGCACGTACGCAGCCCGCCGTCCCTTCCGGACGCAGCGTCAGGCTATCGCCATTGCGGTCCTCAAAGGTGTACATCTCTTTTTCAACCACGTCGGTCACTTCGCCGATCGCGCGTTTGAATAACGGGGTCTGCTCTACAATCGGCAAACGGATTTCGCTGTAACCGTAGCTGCCGAGCACCTGTTTCAGTGAGCCTTCAATGCGCTGCCAGAGAGCGGTCTCGCCCGGCAGATAATCGTTCATGCCACGGATGGCTTGAATGTTCTTTGCCACGTTTATTCTCTTTATTTATATACAAAAATGAACCCCGACGCCGCGCGTCTGCGGGTTCAATCATACACGGGAAGTGATACACCGCCCCGGATTATTTCTCTTCAACCTGCTGAACATTGATGCGACGCGCTTCATCAAGCATCGAGGCTTTAGCACGAATCCGTGCTTCCAGCTGATCGATCATATCGTCGTTGTCCAGCCTGTCTTTACGCACGCCATCTTCATAGAGGCCGCTTTTTTTATTGCCGCCGGTCACGCCAAGCGTTGAAACCAGCGCTTCGCCCGGACCGTTCACCACGCAACCGATAATCGAAATATCCATCGGCGTAATAATGTCTTCCAGACGTTGCTCCAGCGCGTTAACGGTGCCGATAACGTCGAACTCCTGACGCGAACAGGTCGGGCAAGCGATGAAGTTGATCCCGCGGGCGCGGATGCGCAGGGATTTCAGAATGTCGAAACCGACCTTGATCTCTTCAACCGGATCCGCCGCCAGGGAAACGCGCAGGGTATCGCCGATCCCTTCAGACAGCAGCAGCCCCAGGCCGATCGCCGACTTCACCGCGCCGCTGCGGGCGCCGCCGGCTTCAGTGATCCCAAGGTGCAGCGGCTGATCGATCTGCTTCGCCAGCAGACGATAAGATTCCACCGCCAGGAAGACATCGGAAGCCTTCACGCTGACCTTAAAGCGATCGAAGTTGAGACGATCGAGATGATCGACATGACGCATGGCTGATTCCAGCAGCGCCTGCGGCGTTGGTTCGCCGTACTTTTCCTGCAGATCTTTTTCCAGCGAACCGGCGTTGACGCCGATACGGATAGGAATATTTTTATCGCGGGCGCAATCAACCACCATGCGGATACGTTCTTCGTTTCCGATGTTGCCCGGGTTGATACGCAGGCAGTCCACACCGTACTCCGCCACTTTCAGGGCAATACGGTAGTCAAAGTGGATATCGGCGACCAGCGGGACGTTGACCTGCTGCTTGATGAGCCTGAACGCTTCCGCTGCATCCATCGTCGGAACGGAGACGCGGACGATATCCGCGCCAACGCGCTCTAAGGCTTTGATTTGGTTTACCGTCGCAGCCACATCGGTGGTGCGAGTATTGGTCATCGACTGTACGGCGATGGGAGCACCATCGCCAATCGGCACATTCCCAACGTAAATACGTTTTGATTTTCTACGTTGAATCGGAGCCTGGTTATGCATGAAAAATCTCCCGCGTTACCCGTCTGTTACTGCGCCGGTGATGTTTCGGCATTAAGGGTCAGACGCGCAACCTGGTTAGTTCTGATAAAACGACTCAAATCGACGGGTTTACCCAGATACTGAATCTGTACCGCTGCCGGCGCGCCAATTTTCAGTTTATAAGGCGCCTGACCGCTCAGGTTCAGATTACCGCCCTTACGTTGCAAACCGCTGAACAGTTTTTTACCGGTTGCATCGCTCACTTCCAGCCAGCAGTCGGCAGAGAAGTTCAGGACCAAATCCTGGGCCGCAGCGGCGGTAGCGGCGGCATTAGCCGGGGCGGTTGGCAGTGGAGAGGTCGGCGCCGCGGCAGCCGGTGCGCTATCCACATTGGCCTGAGATGGCGCCACAACGGCGTTATTATCAACCGGCGCCTGGGTAGAGGCCGGCGGCGCAGGGGTGGTATCAACCGGCGCGCTGTTGGCAGTGCTGTCCGCTGCCGTGCTGCCGGCACCGGTATCCAGCGGAATACTCTGGCTGCTGTCGCCCGCATTCAGTTCAGCGGTTGACTGGTCGGCCATTGAGGTAATTTCTTCCTGCTGGGCCTTATGGTCTTGCCACCACCAGGCGCCGCTGAGGCCAATGACCACAAACAGCACCAGCCAGGTGAAGCTCATCAGCCAGCCATCACGCTTTTTACGGCGTTTTCCCAGGGAGAAGCTCTGCATCGGCGCAACTTTCGCGGCACGAATCGGGGCCTGTTTTGCCATCATTGGCAGCAGTTCATCTTCCGGAATGTGCACAAGGCGCGCATAGGAGCGGATGTAGCCGCGCAGGAACGTAGAGGCCAGGTCGGCCGGCGCCTTGTCGTCTTCAATATCACGAACCGTGGAAACTTTCAGGCATAAGCGCTCCGCCACCGCTTGCTGGCTGAGTCCGAGTTGTTCACGGGCATGACGTAGACGCGTGCCCGTCGTATTTGCTTCTTGATGGTCTTGAGTGGCTTCAGTGTTCATTCGACAACTACTGGTACGTGAATTTAAAGTTCAGCGCCGGTTAACCCCGCGCCGCGAAACATCTGCTAAACGTCACACGAAGAGTATAAGTCCGTATGACCCACTATCACAGATACTTATCAATATTGAATGCTAAGCGGTTGTAGTGCCGCTACATACTGCCTCAAAGTCGACAAAAACGCACCGTAATTATTGCCCGAATCAGCGTATTTCGCCTGGCGATTAGGCATAAATCCGCAGCGCATGCTTCATGCCGTGCGCTGCGTCATTTATCAGACCGTCTTCACATCGATGGCTTCGCCCTGCATGCGTTTACGCAGCGTACGCTTGGTCCGGTCGATAACATCGCCGGCCAGCTGTCCACAGGCGGCGTCAATGTCATCGCCGCGCGTTTTACGCACGATAGTGGTAAAGCCATATTCCATCAGCACCTTGGAGAAACGGTCGATACGGCTGTTTGAACTACGGCCGTACGGCGCCCCCGGGAACGGGTTCCAGGGAATCAGGTTGATCTTGCACGGCGTATCTTTCAACAGCGCCGCCAGTTCATGGGCATGCTCGGTACCATCGTTGACGTGATCCAGCATGACGTACTCAATGGTGACGCGACCCTGGTTAGCGTTGGATTTCGAAATATAGCCGCGAACCGAGTTCAGGAAGGTCTCAATATTATATTTCTTGTTGATCGGCACGATCTCATCACGAATCGTATCGTTGGGGGCGTGCAGGGAGATCGCCAGCGCCACGTCGATCATATCGCCGAGCTTATCCAGCGCCGGGACCACGCCAGAAGTAGAAAGCGTCACGCGACGTTTCGACAGGCCAAAACCGAAATCGTCCAGCATGATTTCCATCGCCGGAACGACGTTAGTCAGGTTCAGCAGCGGCTCGCCCATCCCCATCATCACCACGTTGGTGATCGGGCGTTGGCCGGTAATTTTGGCCGCACCGACGATTTTCGCCGCGCGCCATACCTGGCCGATAATTTCTGAAACCCGCAGATTGCGGTTAAAACCCTGCTGCGCGGTCGAGCAGAATTTACACTCTAAAGCGCACCCAACCTGCGACGAAACGCACAGCGTCGCACGATCGTCTTCCGGAATATAGACCGTTTCCACGCGCTGATCGCCGACGGCAATCGCCCATTTAATGGTACCGTCGCTGGAGCGCTGCTCCTCAACGACTTCCGGCGCGCGAATCTCCGCGACTTCCTTCAGCTTGTTGCGCAGCACCTTGTTGATATCGGTCATATCATCAAAGTTGTCGCTGCAGTAGTGATACATCCATTTCATCACCTGATCGGCGCGGAAGGGTTTTTCACCCATGTTTTTGAAAAACTCGCGCATCTGCTGACGGTTCAGGTCCAGCAGGTTGATTTTGGCATCTTTGTTCGGCACCGTCAGAGCGGCGGTATCAGGTGTGACAATATGTTCAGACATAATCTATTCCGGCCTCGTTGTTACACGTTATGGCCCCAGGAGGGTTGAAAAAAGAAACGCCCCTATGAACGAGTGCTCGTCCAGGGGCGCTGCATTGTACAAATTCTGCTGCATCAATACCACGTTTGCACGCGGCAATGATGAAAAAATCTGTTGCTGCGTACTTCATCCTCTATGGCTTTTCGATTGGCGAAAAGACGAGGACCAGGATCGCCAAAGTATTTCAGCTCACGGCGAGACGGCAAGTTCGCAAATCCCCGGGAACAGAGATAACTATGTGACCGGGGTGCGCGAATGAAGCCAACAAAGCAGTGGCCTGAAAGACGCAGGAGATTAGCGAGTGCGCGGGCAAACCTCGCCTTCGGCGAAGAAGAACGCAATTTCGCGAGCGGCAGATTCAACGGAGTCGGAACCGTGGGTGCCGTTCTCGGTGAAGCTGTCGGCGTAGTCTGCGCGCAGGGTGCCTGCCAGGGCGTTGTCCGGGTTGGTTGCGCCCAGCAGGTCACGGTGACGCTGAACGGCGTTTTCGCCTTCCAGAACGGAGACCACGATCGGGCCGGAGGTCATGAACTCAACCAGACCGTCAAAGAACGGGCGACCTTCGTGCTCAGCGTAGAAACCGCGAGCCTGTTCAACGGTCAGGTGCAGCATTTTGGTGCCGACGATTTTGAACCCTGCAGCTTCAAAGCGAGAAAAGATGCTGCCAATAACGTTTTTTGCCACCGCGTTTGGTTTGATGATGGAAAAAGTACGTTCAATAGCCATGATTACCTCTAATAAAATGTTCTGTTGTTGCGCATACGATCGTATGGCCTGGCGCGCATTATAATGAGCAACACCGGCGCTGCCTATGGATGAAGGTAACATTTTGTTAAAATAAGACGAGTTTTAGCAACACATAAAACAGGGGAATTGGGCATCTGCCGCTATTGCAGGGTAAAATTCGCCGTCGCCACCTGGCCACTCTCGTCCATGACGACCAGTTGATAACGGTCGGGTCGCTCCAGCGGCAGCGTGACGCTGGCGCCAGCGGTAGTCTGGGATTCGCCATTAAGAAACCACCAGCGCCGCCCTTCGCCACCGGTTGTCTGCAACGCCAGCATGACCCGCGCCGTTCCCGGTAAACGTTTAATCACCGCCCCCTCGCGCACGCCTGACAGCACCAGCGGCGCCACATCCGTCGCCTGCGGCGGCGGGCAGTCCGGTGAAACCGCGCCCAGGCGGGCTGCCCGCCGCTCCGCAGGGGGCAGCCAGGACTCCAGCGGCAGCGGCCAGACATCGACGACTTTCCGCACCGCGCCGGGGCAATCCGCCGCCACCCGCCGTCCCTGCTCATCTAACCAGATGGGGAAGCGAATACCGCGCCCCTCTTCCTGGCCCGGCAACAGCAGCGTCGGCGGCTGGCTGTCTTCCAGCAGCCATGTCGCCAGTCGACGTCGACAGTTGCTATCGCCTGATACCAGGCTCTGCCCGCCGGGCCAGCAGATCGTTGCCGCGCTGACCGTCTGCGGACGCGGATCGGTGGGCAGACCGCCGCGTCCCATGGCCGGTCGCGCCAGCAGCATATTATTGACCTGGTTCAGCAGAGGCACCGCGCTGGCAAAACCAAACTGCCCCACCACCGGGGTGCCGTCCGGCCGTCCGGTCCAGATACCGATCAGGTAGCGGGCATTGACGCCAATGGCCCAGGCATCGCGGTAGCCGTAGCTGGTCCCGGTTTTCCACGCCAGCGGAACCACCTGCACCAACGAAGCGTCCGGCACCGGCTGGGCCTCGCCAGCCAAAATTCGCCGGACTATCCAGGCCGCCGCCGGCGACAACAGCGGTCTTTCCACCAGCGGGTCATCCGGCGTCATCCGCAATCGCGCGACCTTGCCATGGCGGGCGAAGGCGCTATATCCGGCCACAATATCTTCCAGTTTTGCTCCCGTCCCGCCGAGGATCAGCGACAGGTTGGGTTCCGCGCCGGCCGGTAATATCAGCGGCAAACCGGCATTGCGTAAGTTGGCGGCGAAGCGCTTCGGCCCATAGGCTTCAAGCACCTGAACCGCCGGAAGATTCAGCGAGCGCACCAGCGCTTCGCTGGCGCTGACCGGCCCATGGAAACCGCTATCAAAATTTCCGGGCCGGTAATCACTAAAGCGGCGCGGCACATCCTGTAATAAAGATGCCGGATGAATAAGCCCGTCATCCAACGCCATACCATAGACAAACGGTTTTAAGACTGAACCCGGCGAACGAATCGCCGAGACCATATCGATATGCCCGAAGCGACTATCGTCGGAAATATCTGCCGACCCGACCCAGCCCCGCACTTTCATACTGGTATGGTCGACCACCACCATCGCCAGCGAGCTGCGCGGCGGCAGGCGCGATTTCCAGTTGAGCGCCAGATCTTCCAGCTGACGCTGGAGCCCGGCATCCAGCGTCGTCACCACTTTCTCCCGGCGGCCGCTCGCCAGTGCCCGCCGGGAAAAAAGCGGCGCCAGCTGCGGCATCTGTCGTGGAAACAGCCATACCGGTTCTTCAATCGCCTCCTGTACCGCCTTATCGGGCCAGACCCCCTGACTGCGCATCCGCGTCAGTACTTTATCCCGCGCGGCCTGAGCCCGCTGCGGCCAGCGGTCCGGACGTAGGCGGCTCGGCGCCTGCGGCAGCACGGCCAGCAGGGCCGCTTCACCATAGCTGAGCTGCGCGGGGGGTTTACCGAGATAAGCCCAGCTGGCAGCGCCAATTCCCTGCAGCGTCCCGCCAAAGGGGGCGCGGTTAAGATACAGCGTCAGGATCTCGCTTTTTGATAAATGCCACTCCAGCTGCAGCGCGCGCCAGAGCTGGCGCAGCTTGCCGCCGAAGGTTCGGGGATGGGGATCGAGCAGCCTCGCGACCTGCATAGTCAACGTGCTGCCACCGGAGACGACTCGCCCGGCGGTCAGGTCTTGCCAGGCCGCGCGAATAACCGCAAACGGGTTCACCCCCGGATGCCGCCAGAACCAGCGATCTTCATACTGGATCAGCGCCTGCAGATAGCGCGGCGACACATCATCGAGAGCGACCGGATAGCGCCAGACTCCCTGCTTATCCGCAAAACGCCACAGCGGCGTGCCATCTTCCGCTACCACCACCCGGGCCGGCGCCACCTCATGCAGCGGCAACGGCCACAGACGATCGGCCGCCAGCACCGCCAGCCATAGCATAATGATCAACGCCGCCAGCCAGCGCCAGCGGCGTTTTATCTGTCGCAGCCGCCGCATTTACGGGGTAACAGTCAGCGGGCCGCTGGCCGCGCCGGTCGCCCGCCACTGCGGAATATACATCGACTCTACCTGCGGCTGCGGAACCTGATATGTTCCCGGCGTGACCGCGCGCGCCAGATACACCAGCGTCACCGGCTGCCCTTCGTTAATTGCCACGGCGGCGACAAAGCGATCGTCACGAAACTCGATATGCTGAATATCCGCCTGCTGCATCTGGTTAAGCAGGTTCTGCACCGCGTCGCCGTTCTCCTGCAGGCTGGCGCTGCTGTTCGCCAGGTTCTGGTTTTCCAGCTCCAGTCCCGCCGGCAGCAGGTCCACCACCAGCGCATCCGGAACATTGCGTTTGGCGGTTACCTCCAGCTTCACCAGCACCAGCTCGCCGCTACGCAGCGAGGTCAGCGACTTCTGCTGACCGCGGGTATCAAAGATTTGACGCTCAATGCCCAGTACGTTCCCCGTGGCCTGCGGCGCAGCGAGCGGGTATCCGCTGCTATCAAGGCGCAACCAGAGCGGACGATCGCCGGTGTTGCTGACCTGCAGGGTCGCCAGCTGTTCAGCGCTCAGATTGCGGGTCTGCGCTTTATCCGCCGCCAGCGGCTGCGCCTGCAATGAGGTTTGCGCCTGCCAGCTGCCGGGTAAGCCCTGTAATGTCCGGCCGGCCAGGAACAGCGCATTGGTCTCCTGGGTTGAAAGCCAGCGCTGACCGTAGGCCTCTTCCGCAAGGGTGCTCAGTAAGGTGTTCTGCGCATCCGGCAGCAGTTGATTCTCCTCCAGCAGGGCCAGCTTCAGCGCATCATCGCGCAGGGCGCTGCCATAATCGCCCAGCCAGCGGTCCGTATCCTGACGCGGCGTACTCATCGCCAGCGTCAACGCCTGCTCAGCACGCGGCGCATCGCCCATCGCTTTAAGGGCGATCCCCAGCTGCAGCAGAGGCAGGCCAGAACGCGCCTGCTCATGACGACTCCAGATTTCGCGGAGGGCACCAAGGGGGGCTTTTTGCTGACGGGCCAGCACCAGGGCGGCATAGGCCTGAGCGGCGAAACGGCTGGCCGCCGCGTCATCGCTGTAGCGAACGGTCATCAGTCCCGGCTCCTGCAGATAGCGCAGCAGACGCTGGTTACCGTTATTCATCGCCTGAGTCGGTACGCTATAGCCCTGCTCGCCTGCTCTCACAAGGAAATCCATGGCATAGGCGGTCAGCCAGTACTCTTCCGGCCCCTCTTTGTCCCACAGCGCAAATCCGCCATCGTCACGCTGCATATGCAGCAGTCGGGAAATACCGATCTCTACCGCCGCACGGCGCTTTTCATCACTGTCGCCGGCGATGCCCAATGCTTTGAGCTGCGCGGCGTTGGTGTAAAGCGACGGGAACAGACCGCTGGCGGTCTGTTCCAGGCAGCCATAGGGATAGGCTTTCAGGTCGCGAATATAGCGGGCGAGATTCAACGGCGGCTTACCGCTGAACACCAGCTGTCCCTGCAGCGTCGCCGGTGAGAACCCCTGGGTTTGCCCGACTGGCGCCTGCCAGCGTTCCCCCGGTTGCAGCACCACGCCACTATTCACGGTTTGCGCCGGGAAGGCCGGACGTACGCCAATTTTCCACTGTTTCTGCATCGGAGGGAAGGTCTCACCCGGCAGAGCCACGCCGGTAATCGTGGCATTCACCTGACCATCGCCAAAACCATCGCGGGCGCTCACCGGGACAAACAGCGTACTGCGCGCGCCGGGCGCCAGCTGTAGCGGAGGAATGGCCGCGCCATCGAGCTGCAGCAAACCGCTGGCGCTCAGCGCGACGTTCAGCGTTTGCGGCCTGTCGGTGAGGTTACGCAGATCCAGCGCCAGCCGGGTTGCGTCGCCGTTGGCGAGGAAGCGCGGCGTATTCAGCTCGGCAATCAGCGGCGCGGCCACCACCACTTTCTCGTCGCTGCTGCCAAAATCATCGGCGGTCCACGCCTGCGCCATCACCCGCAGCTCGCCGTTGAAATCGCCAATCGGCAGCGTCACCGCGCCTTCGCCACGCTCGTCCAGGATCACCGGCTGCGCCTGCTGGGCAATAATCGTGACGTGGTTAACCGGCGGTTTACCGCCGCGTTTGAGTTCATCGCCGTCACCGCCGAAGCGCAGGCTGGCGAGACGCCCCTGCCCTTCAATCACCTGACCGTAGATATCATAAATATCCGCGCCGTAACGCTTCTGACCAAAGAAAGCCTTCCACGGATCCGGAGTGGCGTAATCGGTGATATTCAGCACGCCGCTGTCCACGGCGGAGAGCAGCACATTGACCTGTTTTGGCACCTCCCCCTGCGCCACGCTGGCTTTGATTTTCACCGTCAGCGGCTGATTCGGGCGTATTTTTTCTGGTGCATCCAGCGCAAGCGTCAGGCGGCGGTTTTCATCGCCCAGCGGCAGGTGCAGCAGACCCACCGCCCGTTTTGGCGTCGCCGAGCGGGATTTATCCCCGGGGCGAATCACCAGGGTGCTGAGGTAGAGATCGTGACGGTTCCAGGTTTTATCGACCGGAATCGACAGCGCCATACCCTCCGCCGGGACGTCAATTTCCTGCCACCACAGCGGCCCTTCGCTGGATTCAACCATCGCATAACCTTTTCCCGCCGCAGGCGCGGCGATATGCAGTTTGATAGTGTCCCCCGGTTTATAGGCCGCTTTGTCCAGCTTCATGGTGACCCGATCCGGACGCGCGGCTCCTGTGCCATCGCTGTTATCCTGCCAGCTGTAGCCCGCCCAGAAGCGCACGCTGCTGATCACGTCATCAGGCCCCTTCACTTCCAGGCGGTAGGATCCCCACTCCACCGGGAAACTCACTTTCGCCGTTTGCCCGGCCTGCAGATCCAGAGACTGTTCGCCTTCCTGCAGATCTTTTTGATCGAACTGAGACTGCCAGCCTTCGCCGTCAGACCAGTTCCAGTAGTAGTCGCGGCGCTCGCGAATCAGCCGTACCTGTAGCCCGGAGACCGCTTTTTTCTCGCCTTTGGCATCGGCGTAGACAATCTCAAACGCCGCGGTGCTGTTTTCTTCTACCACCGGCTGTTTCACCGTACTGTCGGTGCGATAGTCGTAGACCTCTTTGAGGGCAAATTCAGGGCGGATCCCCGGCAGCGTATCGGCCGGCCAGATCGGCTGCTGTACGGTACGGGTAACCGGTCGGCCGCCTGACTCCAGCAGGCTGGCCTGTAAAACCACCTGCAGCGGCGAATGGCTATCCTGCCACTGGCTGGCGGTAGTCACGTCGGCATGGCCTTTTTCATCCAGCGTCGTCTGGACTTCATCCAGGCTGCGGGAGAGGTTTTCTTCGGCAATATCACCAAACTGGAAGCCCGGCAGCGCTGCAACCGCATCGCGCAGCGGACGCAGGAACAGTTTTCCCTGGAGCTGATTGCCGCTGGCCGGGGCGCCATACAGATAGGCGCCGGCAACGTTAAAGCGCACATCGGCATCCATGGCCAGCGGGGTATTTTGCGGCGTCAGATTCAGCGCCATACGCTCAGGCATAAAATCTTCGACGTGGAAATCCCACTCGCGCGGCTGATTGTCGCCGGTGCTGGCGCGGATATGCCACATACCGGTCGCCGCCCCGCTATCAAGCGGCCAGGTAAACTGATACAGACCATTGACCGGTTTGCTGACCAGCGAGCGGATCACCTGACCGTCCGGCTGAACCACGTCGAACTTCACCGGCTGCTCGGCCAGCGGTTTGCCGTCGCCGTCACGGAGCAGCGCGTTGAGGATGACCGTCTCTCCCGGACGATAAAGATCGCGCGGACCAAACATAAAGAACTGCTTGCTGAATCCCGGGGCGCCGGCAATCGAGAACTCGGCCAGATCCAGTGCAGGAAGTTTGAGATCCAGCAGGGTGGTCTGCCCGTCTTTTCGCGCCAGCAACAGCGCCGCTTCTTTATCATCGGTTTGCAGGGTCACGTGCCCCTGGGCGTCGCTTTTCGCCTGGGCGAGAGTTTGCCCTTTCGCATTCAGCAGCTGCACATCGATACCCGATTGCGCCGCACCGTCTTCGAGACTCTGGGTAAAGACATCCAGCCGGTTACGATAACGGTGCGCCGATACGCCGATATCGCTCAACGTAAACAGCGTCGCAGCGTTGCTATAGCTGTAGCGTCCCGCCGGATTCATCACCGCTACGTAAACGCCCGGCTGCTGCAACGGCTTAATATCCGCCAGCGGCAGCAGCAGTTTCTCCCGCGTGTTGCGCGCCGGATTGAGATCGAAACGCCCGGTATAGACCAGATCGGCCATTTTCAACAGCTCGTCAGACTCCCAGTTACTCAATGAGTTACGATATTCCCACTGGCTGACAAAAGCGGACAGCGACTCCGGCTTGATACGGAAAAAGTTGACGTCGACGTTATCGACGTTCAGCGCCATAACCGGCAGCCCGGCAACCACTTTGCCCGGCAGCAGCGAGCCGCGGCTGGCAAAACCGACGCTCGGAGCAATATCGCGGGTGGTAATGGTTTTTTCAAAATGGTTATCAAAGGTCGCCGCGTTCAGCGCACTCAGCGTCGGGTCAACGGAGACAATCAGTTCGCGTTTCGGCTCAAGATGACGTAGCCGCAGCGCTTTCAGGTCAGGAGAGAGTTCCCAGGCACCATCCACCTTGCCGCTTTTTTTATCGACAAGATGTACGCTGCGTGAGAAATCCTGATCGGGATTAAGCGGCACAGAGAAGGTGAGCACCATCGCCGCCGCGCCGTCCAGCTGGATTTCCGAGGCGTCGAGCAGCGTCAGCGCTTTACCTTTGCTTTTTTCCGCCAGCGCCGCCAGCTGCGCGCTATCCGGTTTTGCAGTGCCCGTTTGCCCAGCGGAAGAGCCGGCTGGCGCGACGGCCTGCGGTTTACCGCTGTCATCGCATCCGCTGAGAGAGAGTGCCGTCAACAGTGCCAGCGACAGCGCCGCTAAACGAAATGGTTTCATCCTTTAACCCCTTGGCCTGAACAGCCAGATGCCTGTAGTGAACACATTATTATGCGCTAACGGCGGAATTACCAATTGCTTATGCTATCGGCATCGCACAGGCGGTCTGATGTTCCGATAATACGCTTTCGGCAATATGCTTTATCTGGTACCCGATGAGAATAATAACGACAGTGTATTTGAGTCCGCGGAGGGCGAAAAATTGCCGCCCCGCACGATAAATATAAAATATGTGACCACGCGCATTTAAAAAAGCAGAAACGGACAATGTGGCAATTTAATTACCGCCTGAGAGTATAATTTCCCTCCTTGATTAATTCCGAAATTAAATGCACTACCGCTTTATAAATTGACAATACGCCCGTTTTCTCTTATCTGAACGCTATACCGCCATATTTCATGCCCTCTGATACTGCTGGCAGTCGTCAATTTTCATCTCCAGACGGAGAAATGACCTCATTGCCGAAGCCCGTTCAACCGCATGATTACCGGTATCTTTCAATATGCCCACGTTGGCTAAAAAAACGGATAGTCGTTCTGACCGCCCGCGCTGCTGATTCAATAACGGCACAACCGTCATTCGTTCCGTATTGATATATTAAATAAGTAATATGGGAATTATTTATGTCACAAATGAACGCGCTGTTAATTATTATTTTCATTCTTTATACAGGCGATGTTATCTCTACCCGCACCAAAGCCTGGATCCCTTCCGTCTTTGTCTGTGCGGTCCTGTTTCTGGGCGGATACTGGACGTTTTTTCCGCCTGATATTATTAGCCGGGCGGGGATCACGGCGCCCGTTGCCATCATGCTGATGTATCTGCTGATTACCAATATGGGTACCCTGCTGTCACTGCAGGAGCTCATGCGCCAGTGGAAAACGGTAATCATCGCGCTTGCCGGTATTGCCGGGATAACGGTAGCCGTCTTCGCGGTGAGCCTGTTGCTATTTGACCGCAACACCGCGCTGGTGACCATCCCGCCGCTGGTCGGTGGGATCGTGTCATCATTAATTATGTCGCAAGGTGCAAGCAACGCTGGGCTGGTCGATCTGTCCGTACTGGCGATTCTGATTTACGTGATGCAGGGATTCGCCGGCTATCCCCTCACCGCCATCATGCTGCAACGCGAAGGAAAATCGTGGCTCAGGCGCTACCGCAGTAACAAACAGCATCATGAAAACGCTGAAGAACAGCCCCTCCTCGCCTGCGGCGAAGAAATAATGCCGCGTTTGTTTAGCCGCCTCCCCGCAAGCTACAACAGTAGCTATTTTAAATTTCTGCGCCTGGCGATGGTCGGCTGTCTGGCCTGGTTTATCTCCGACCTGGCAAAACCCATCGTTAGCATCAGTCCGTTCGTGCTGTGTCTGTTTTTTGGCGTGGTCTTTACTTCCGTAGGGTTTCTCGAAAAACACACGCTACAAAAAGCGAACGGGTTCGGCTTTGCCGTCATGGCATTGATGCTGTTTATCTTTGATACCCTGAACAAAGCGACGCCGGAGATGCTGCTACGCCTGCTTTATCCGATGGCGGTGCTCATCGCCACGGCGGTTATCGGCATGTTTATGGTTTCCTGGCTCGTGGGGAAAGCGCTCGGCGTCAGCGGCGCCATGTCATTCGCCATCTCCCTGACCGCGCTGTACGGCTTCCCGGCGGATTACATCATCACCAACGAAGCCATTAACGCCCTTACCCAGGATGAAAAAGAACGCCAGATGCTGACTCAGCACATGCTGGGGCCAATGCTGGTTGGCGGGTTTATCTCCGTGACGATTGTTTCCGTCATTCTGGCCGGAATACTGGTGGGTTATCTGGCGCCGGTGATCGACTGAACCGTTTCATTTTCTACGAACCTATGGAGTCCGTTTTATGATTAACCCCGTTATTACCGCCATCATCGCCAGAGAAGAGCAGGCAACAATCGACTTTCGCCGCGATCTACACGCCCACCCGGAGCTGCCGTGGGAGGAGCGACGAACGACGGATCGCGTCGTGGCGGAACTGGAGAATATCGGCATCGCCTGTCGCCGTACCGTTCCGACCGGCGTCATTGCAGACATTACTGGCAGTAAACCGGGCAAAACGGTGGCACTGCGCGCCGATATGGATGCGCTGCCGGTGCATGAGCTCAACGATCGGCTCAGCTATAAATCGCTCACCGCCGGGAAAATGCACGCCTGCGGGCATGATTCCCATACCGCAATGCTGCTTACCGCCGCCCGCGCGCTGTATGAGGTTCGCGAGCAGATGGCCGGTAACGTACGGTTAATTTTTCAGCCCGCCGAGGAGATTGCCGAAGGCGCCAAAGCGATGATCGCCCAGGGGGCCCTGGATAATGTCGACAACATTTTTGGCATGCACATCTGGTCCGGCTCGCCTTCCGGCAAAATATCCTGCAACGTGGGGTCGTCATTTGCCTCCGCAGATTTACTCAAAGTCACCTTTCGCGGCCGCGGCGGTCACGGTTCCATGCCAGAGGCCTGCATCGATGCGGCGGTTGTCGCCTCCGCCTTCGTGATGAATTTACAGGCTATCGTGGCGCGTGAAACTTCGCCGCTGGACTCCGCCGTGGTCTCTATCGGTCGCATGGATGTCGGCACCCGGTTCAACGTGATTGCCGAAAATGCGCTCCTGGACGGTACAGTACGTTGCTTCAGCATCGAAACCCGCCGGCGCCTGGAGGCCGCAATCACGCGCTATGCGCAGCATACTGCGGCGATGTATGGCGCCAGCGTTGACGTCGACTACTGCTACGGCACATTACCGGTGATTAACGAAGAACGCAGCGCATTGCTGGCGCAGTCCACGATCCGCGAAGCCTTCGGTGACGACGTGCTATTCAGCGAAAAACCCACGACCGGTGGGGAGGATTTCAGCTTCTATCTGCAAGATATTCCCGGTTGTTTTGCCCTGCTCGGCTCCGGTAATAAAGCGAAAGGGAGCGACTACGCCCACCATCACGGATGCTTCAATATCGATGAACAAGTGATGAAAACCGGCGCCGGGCTGTACGCTCAGTACGCCTGGCGCTATCTGCATCAAGACCGCTTCTGATCGCTTCTCCCCGGTGTACGCCGGGGACATATCACATTACGGTATGTATTACGTGAAAATGCCTTGTCGGTAAGGGCAAAAACATCAACAATCTACCTATTGTTGATGACACGGAGACAGCCATGTCCACTTCGTTTTTTGTCGCCGCTGACTGGTTAGCGGCACATATTGATGACCCGGAAATTCAGATTATCGATGCGCGAATGGCGCCGCCTGGGCAGGAAGATCGCGATTTGCACGCCGAATATCGCGCGGGTCATATTCCCAACGCCGTATTTTTCGATATTGAAGCGCTTTCCGATCGCACCAGCCCGCTGCCGCATATGATGCCGCGAGCGGAAGCCTTCGCCGTTGCGATGCGCGAGCTGGGGGTCAGCAGCGATAAACATCTGGTGGTTTACGATGAAGGCAATCTCTTCTCAGCCCCGCGCGCCTGGTGGATGCTGCGCACATTTGGCGTCGAAAACGTCTCGATTCTCGCCGGCGGCCTGGCCGGCTGGCAGCGCGATGAATTGCCTCTTGAGCAGGGAGTTCCCGATATTCCGGAAGGCGAATTTGACGGACGCTTCGATCCGGAAGTGATCAAACGGCTGACCGATGTACTGCTGGTTAGCCATGAGGGATCGGCGCAGATCGTTGATGCGCGTCCGGCCGGGCGTTTTAATGGCCTGGTGGATGAGCCTCGTCCAGGACTGCGTCGCGGTCATATTCCCGGCGCGCTCAACGTACCGTGGAGCGATCTGGTGATTAACGGCGAACTGAAAACTGTGGATGAGCTGAATGAGATTTTCATTCGCCAGGGCGTGGATTTCGAGCGGCCGATTATTGCCAGCTGCGGCTCCGGCGTCACGGCGGCGGTTGTGGTGCTGGCGCTGACGACGCTGGGCGTCAACGGCGTCTGTCTCTATGACGGCTCGTGGAGCGAATGGGGCGCACGTAGCGACCTGCCGATCGAACCGGCGCAATAAGAGAACAACAGCGGGGGCCGAAGCCCCCGCTGCTTTAGATAATGCGGTTCTGTTTGAAATCGCGCAGGAAACTGCCCCAGCGCTTTTCATAAAATGGCGTGATATGGGCAATCATAAAATGGCTGATCCCCTTTTCACCTTCAACCACCTGACAAATATCAACCGGCTCATCGCCAGGTAACGTATCGGTCGCCACGCTGCCTGCCGCCTGGATCACCTCTTCGATATCGCCTTCGGCTTCAATCCCGATCAGCAGGTTTGCCGGCGCATCAGCGCTATCTTTAATTGAGCAAAGAAATGCCCGTCTGACGGTCTTCATCGTTTTAAACAGCGTCGTCAGCGAATCAATCATCTGCGCCGGTGGCTCGGCGACTTCAGACAACAGCAAAGACTCGCCGCCTTCAAGCACGGTTTGGGTGCTGAGCGGGCTGCCCTCTTCCCCCAGCAGATGGCGGATCTCATTGGGCATAAACTCTTTACCGGTTGCCAGCTTCGCATTGAGGAACAGCGTTTCGCCGAGCGTCATCGCAAACAGCGTCCGTGCCGGCATCACCACAAACGATTGTTCATCTTCCACCGCCTGCTGCAGCGCTTCCAGAGAAGAGAAAAACGGAATCACCGAAGCGCCATCATCTTTCTCCCAGTGCTGCAGATCGACGGCACTCTCTTCGACAATCGGCTCACCTTCCGCTGCCGCCCCCGGTACCCACACGGTGGATTCCAGCAGCGTACGGAAAAATGCCGGGCGGTGACCTGGCTCGGTCGCCGCCTTTTCCAGCAGAGTTTCTAATTCATTTTTAGTTTCGGACATATTTTCATTACTTTAAATTGCCCGGCGGCGCTGCGCTTGCACGGGCCTACGAATTTCCCCGGCCGGATAAGCGCAGCGCCACCGGCAAGAGCATTACTCTGCGGTTAACAGATGAGCAATCGTGCGCACGCCGAGGCCGGTGGCGCCGGCAGACCACTGCTCAACCGCCGCTTTGCGATAGGTCGCCGAGCAGTCGATGTGCAGCCAGCCCTGGTGATAATTTTCAACGAAATGCGACAGGAAACCGGCTGCAGTGCTGGCGCCAGCCGGATAGGCCGCGCTGCCGGTGTTGTTCAGCTCGGCGAAGTTAGACGGCAGCTGGCCGCGGTGGAACTCGGCCAGCGGCAGGCGCCAGAAGGCTTCGTTTTCCGCCTGCGCACTCGCCAACAGACGGTTAGCCAGCGAGTCATCAAAGCTGAACAGCGCGTGATAGTCATTACCGAGCGCGGTTTTCGCCGCCCCGGTCAGGGTCGCGGCATCGATGATCAGCTCAGGTTTCTGCGTCGAGGCATCAATCAGACCATCCGCCAGCACCAGACGACCTTCAGCGTCGGTGTTCATGATTTCCACAGTCTTGCCATTGCGATAGCGAATGATGTCGCCGAGTTTAAAGGCATTACCGCTGATCAGGTTGTCCGCACAGCACAGATACAGCTTCACGCGTTTGTTCAGGCCGCGGGTAATCGCGAACGCCAGCGCGCCGGTAACCGTTGCCGCGCCGCCCATATCGGACTTCATCGAATCCATAAACGCGCTTTGTTTGATGCTGTAGCCGCCGGAATCGAAGGTGATACCTTTCCCGACCAGGCAAGCGTACACCGGGGCCTCTTTATTGCCGGTTGGGTTGTAATCCAGCGCCAGCAGTACCGGCGGACGCTCGGAGCCGCGGCCAACGGTATGCAGGCCAAGATAGCCTTGCTCACGCAGGTCTTCACCTTTCGTGATGCGGTATGTCACGTTGTCGCAGGCGACGCTGCACAGCAGATCGACCGCGCGCTGAGCCAGCTGTTCCGGGCCAAGCTCTTCCGCCGGCGCGTTAATGGTATCCCGCACCCAGTCAATAATCGTCAGCCGATTGTCCAGCTCGCTTTTCTGCGCGTCGTCCAGCGCCGGCCATTCCACCTTGCGGCTGCCTTTCGGCCCTTTGTAACCGGCCCAGAATGCCCACGCGCGGTCGGTATCCCAGCCTTCGCCGCTCAGCGCGACATGTTTGATCCCCATCCCGTCGACTTTACGCGCCGCGCGCTGAATCAAACCGAGGTCGTCTTTACCGTTCAGATGCAGGGTGATGCCGTCATTATTAATGCTGTAAGCCGCTTTTTCTCCCCAGCGCGCGTCGGCGGGTTGGGTCGTCAGCGTAATCTTCATGGCTTCGGTCATTTTATCTTTATCCTTATTTGGCAAAGGAGCCGCATTTGGCAAAAGGGCCGCCAAAAGGCAGCCCATATTATTTTTCCGATGTTTCACGCTGCAGGAGAAGGCGGTCAGCCGCTCATTCACCGGGCCCACAGATTACTGTGCGGCGGGAGTGAGCAAACACGACCCACGCATCTGCAGCGTGAAACATGTTGCGGAAATTATTCTGCTTCATCTAACCAGACTAGCAGAATCGCCTCCAGAATTTTTTCATTGGATGCGGTCGGATTGTCATCAAAATCTTCCAGCTCGCAAATCCACTGATGCATATCGGTGAAGCGAACGGTTTTCGGGTCGAGATCCGGGAAGGCGTCATACAGCGCTTCGCCAATTTCACGACTATCGGTCCATTTCAGTCCCATATTAATGCTCGCGTGCGTGGTTGATAGTATAACGCGGGATCTCGACGACCAGATCATCGTGGGTCACGCGCGCCTGGCAGCTCAGACGGCTGTCGGGCTCCAGCCCCCAGGCCTTATCCAGCATATCATCTTCATCTTCGGTACTTTCGGCCAGCGAGTCAAAACCCTCACGCACGATGCAGTGGCAGGTGGTGCAGGCACAGGATTTTTCGCAAGCGTGTTCAATCTCAATGCCGCTACGCAGAGCAGCATCCAGAATGGTCTCACCGATCTCAGCTTCCACAACTACGCCATCCGGGCACAGGTCCTGATGGGGCAGAAAAACAATCTTTGGCATATTAAACCTCGTCCACGGATTGGCCTTTCAGCGCAGTACGGACCGACTGGTCCATGCGGCGTGCGGCGAATTCCTGGGTTTGTGTGTCTGTATTTTTAATCGCATCTTTAATAGCGTCGGCGTCATCGCCTGCGGCAACCGCACGCAGCTGCGCCGTTGCTTCATCGATAGCCTGACGTTCTGCGGCGCTTAGCAGCGCGGCATCGGCGGCCAGCGCACTTTCCAGGCTCTCAAGAACGCGTGCGGCTTCCACTTTTTGCTCGGCCAGCATACGCGCCTTGATATCCTGTTCGGCGTGACTCATCGAATCTTTAATCATGGTGGCGATTTCGCTGTCGGTCAGACCGTAGGAGGGCTTGACCTGAATGGAGGCTTCGACGCCGGTCGATTTCTCCATCGCGGTCACGCTCAGCAGGCCATCGGCGTCCACCTGGAAGGTGACGCGAATGTGCGCCCCGCCCGCCGGTAACGCCGGAATACCACGCAGCGCAAAACGCGCCAGCGAACGGCAGTCCTGCACCAGTTCGCGCTCGCCCTGCATAACGTGGATAGACATTGCCGTCTGACCATCTTTAAAGGTGGTGAACTCCTGCGCACGCGCCACCGGAATCGTGGTGTTGCGCGGAATCACTTTCTCCACCAGGCCACCCATCGTCTCCAGCCCTAAAGAGAGCGGAATAACGTCGAGCAACAGGAGTTCGCTGTCCGGTTTGTTGCCCACCAGGATATCGGCCTGAATCGCGGCGCCAATGGCCACCACTTTGTCCGGATCGATAGTGGTCAGCGGCGTGCGGCCAAAGAATTCACCGACGCGCTCACGCACCAGCGGCACGCGGGTTGAACCGCCAACCATGACCACTTCCAGCACCTCTTCCGCCGCCACGCCCGCATCTTTAAGCGCGCGACGGCAGGCTAACAGCGTACGTTTCACCAGCGGCGCAATCAGCTCGTTAAACTGCTCACGGGTAATATCGCCTTGCCAGCCGCCGACGTTGACGCTGACCGAATCGGCATCGCTGAGGGCGATTTTCGCCGCGATGGCCGCATCCAGAAGTTCGCGCTGCAGGCGATTGTCGCTACGATCGCTCAGCCCGGCCAGTTCACGGAGATAATCCGCCAGCAGATGGTCAAAGTCATCGCCGCCCAGCGCGGAATCCCCGCCGGTGGCCAGCACTTCAAATACGCCGCGGCTTAAGCGCAGCACCGAGATATCAAAGGTGCCGCCGCCGAGATCGTAAACCGCGATCACGCCTTCCTGACCGGAGTCCAGGCCGTAGGCAATGGCCGCGGCGGTCGGTTCGTTCAACAGGCGCAATACGTGCAGACCGGCCAGACGCGCGGCGTCTTTGGTGCCCTGACGCTGAGCATCGTCAAAATAGGCCGGGACGGTAATCACCACGCCGTCGAGTTCGCCGGACAGGGCTTCCGTTGCCCGGGCGGCCAGCGCCTTCAGGATGTCGGCGGAGACGCGAACCGGGTTGAGCAGACCGCCGGCGGTCTGAATCATCGGCAGACCATTTTCGCTGGCCTGCAGTTGGTAAGGCAGATGGGGGTAACGCGTCTGGATATCGGCCAGCGAGCGTCCCATCATCCGTTTCACGGAACTGATGGTGTTAACCGGGTCGAGGGCCGCATTGTGTCGGGCGTCGTAGCCGACGCTCAGGCCAGATTCATGGTAGTTAACCACGGAAGGCAGCAGGTAGCGTCCCTGATGGTCGGGCAGAGTTTCGGCCTGACCGCTACGCACGGTAGCGACCAGAGAATTGGTGGTGCCCAGGTCAATACCCGCCGCCAGACGACGCTGGTGCGGCGCGGCACTCAGACCAGGCTCACTAATTTGTAATAAGGCCATAATTGCTTCCGAAAATTAAAAATCGAGCAGCTTTTCTTCGAGTTGTTCTGCAACGCTCTGAAGTTTATCGAGAAAACGCAGTTTACGCACGGTATCCGCCGCCGCGTCCCACGTCTCGCTATTTAATTGTTCGACAACCTGCTGATGACGAACGTCGTACATCCCCTTCACGCGTTTGATAAATGCCGCCAGTCGTTCTTCATCCTGCGATTTTTCAATCTCATCCAGCTCTTCACGCAGCTCCAGCTGTTCCATCAGAAAAGCGGTATCGCGCACGGTGTGCTGCTCGCAGGCCAGGTCATAGCCGTGGAGTGAAAGGAGATATTCGGCGCGGGTCAGCGGATGACGGAGCGTTTGCCACGCCTGATTGATCGTGGCGGATTGCTGCACGGAGGCGAGCTGTTCGGCCGCGCTCGCGCTGGCGAACTTATCGGGATGATACTGGCGCTGCAAATCCTGGTACCGGACAGCCAGCTGTTCTTGCGAAAGGGTATAACTGACCGGTAACCCGAAGAGGGTGAAATAGTCCATAGTAACCTCAGGGTTAACGAGATAAAGCAAACCCCACTCACGATTCACCGCGGTGGGGTCCTCTACCCGTGCACATCGGGCCGCCTCTGCGTGGGCTGTAGTCGCTTACCCGCAGGACCGACTGCTGTCAGCCCCCGGGATTCACGCATTTACCGCCCTGATGCGGCCTGAAATACGTCGGATAGTGTCGGGATTATACGTTAAAGCTTTCGCCGCAACCGCACTCATCTTTAACATTCGGGTTTGTGAATTTAAACCCTTCGTTCAGGCCTTCTTTGACGAAGTCCAGCTGAGTGCCGTCGAGGAACTGCAGGCTTTTGCCGTCGATCACTACCTTGACGCCTTTATCTTCAAACACGGTGTCTTCTGCCGCCGGCTCGTCAACAAATTCCAGCACGTAGGCCATACCTGAGCAGCCCGAAGTGCGGACACCTAAGCGCAGACCGAAGCCTTTGCCACGGTTGGCCAGGAAGGAATTAACTCGCGACGCTGCGCTGTCGCTAAGAGTAATCGACATACAATAACCTCTTAATTATTTCGCTTCACGTTTGCTTTTATAATCCGCAATCGCGGCTTTAATCGCGTCTTCCGCCAGGATGGAGCAGTGAATTTTCACCGGCGGCAGTTCCAGCTCATCGGCGATATCGGTGTTCTTGATAGCCTGAGCTTCGTCCAGAGATTTCCCTTTCACCCATTCGGTAACCAGGGAGCTGGAGGCGATAGCAGAACCGCAACCATAGGTCTTGAAGCGCGCGTCTTCAATGATACCTTCATTGTTGACTTTAATCTGCAACTTCATCACGTCGCCGCACGCCGGTGCGCCAACCATGCCGCTGCCGACGCTGTCGTCGCTGTTGTCAAAAGAGCCGACGTTGCGCGGATTCTCGTAATGATCGATAACTTTTTCGCTGTATGCCATGATGAATTCTCCTTATACCCTACCGATTAATGATGTGACCATTCGATGCTGTTCAGATCCACGCCCTGTTTGAACATATCCCACAGTGGAGAAAGATCGCGCAGACGGCCGATGGATTTACGAACCAGATCAATGGTGTAGTCAATCTCTTCTTCGGTAGTGAATCGACCTAAAGAGAAACGGATAGAACTGTGTGCCAGTTCGTCAGTCATACCCAGTGCACGAAGCACATAGGACGGCTCAAGGCTTGCGGAGGTGCAAGCAGAACCGGAGGAAACGGCCAGGTCTTTCAGCGCCATAATCAGCGACTCGCCTTCAACATAGTTGAAGCTGACGTTGAGAATGTTCGGCGCGCCCTGCTCGAGGTCGCCGTTAAGGTAAACCTCTTCCATATCTTTTACGCCGTCCCACAGACGGTTACGCAGACCGCGCAGACGCGCCATCTCGGTTTCCATCTCTTCTTTCGCGATACGGTAAGCTTCACCCATACCGACGATCTGGTGGACTGGCAGAGTACCGGAACGCATGCCGCGCTCGTGACCGCCGCCGTGCATCTGCGCTTCAATGCGGATACGCGGTTTGCGACGAACGTACAGTGCGCCAATACCTTTAGGACCATAAATTTTGTGACCGGAGAAGGACATCAGGTCAACTTTCAGCTGGCTCAGGTCGATAGGCAGTTTGCCCACGCTCTGGGTGGCGTCAACGTGGTAAATAATGCCACGCGCGCGGCACAGTTCGCCGATGGTGGCGATATCCTGCACCACGCCGATTTCGTTGTTCACGTGCATGATGGAGACCAGGATGGTGTCATCACGCATCGCGGCTTCCAGCTCTTTCAGATCGATAATCCCGTTGCTCTGCGGCGCCAGGTAGGTAACGTCGAAACCTTCACGCTCCAGCTGGCGACAGGTATCCAGAACCGCTTTATGCTCGGTTTTGCTGGTGATAATGTGCTTGCCTTTTTTCTGATAAAAGTTGGCTGCACCTTTAATCGCCAGGTTGTCGGATTCCGTTGCACCGGAGGTAAAGACGATTTCACGCGGATCGGCACCGACCAGTTCAGCAATCTGATTACGGGCGATATCAACCGCCTCTTCAGCCTGCCAACCGAAACGGTGTGAACGAGAGGCCGGGTTACCAAAGGTCCCGTCCAGGGTCAGGAACTGCATCATTTTCTCGGCAACACGCGGGTCCACCGGCGTTGTTGCGGAGTAATCGAGGTAAATCGGTAATTTCATTGCTCTTTAACTCCGTACATCACTCAATGCAAGGAACCAGGCAACCGGCTTGATGTACGACCGGGGACACGGGATGTCGCAACATCCCGGCCTGATTCTGAAATCTCTTTTTTATCGTTTTTACTCTGACTATTTCAGCCTGCCGCAGCGGTGCCGCAAGCTGAAACAAGACGAGTATTATGCACGCAGCTTGACGTCAATGGCGTCCTGAGTGCGGGTATTACGCTGGGATTCATGGCTATGCTGACGACCTGAAACATCGAGGATTTCCTGGTTATTCACCAGTTCACCCAGGGTGATGTTGTTCAGGAAGCCGGTCAGACGTTCGCTCAGGTCGCGCCACAGCGCGTGGGTCAGGCATTTATCGCCGCCCTGGCAGCCGCCTTTACCCTGACAGCGGGTCGCGTCAACCGATTCGTCTACTGCGCTGATCACTTCGCCTACGGCGATGCTGCCAGCTTCTTTACCTAACAAATAACCGCCGCCTGGACCACGTACGCTGGATACCAGACCATTTTTACGCAGGCGGGAAAACAGCTGTTCCAGATAGGACAGCGAGATTCCCTGACGTTCAGAAATATCAGCCAACGGAACCGGGCCCGATTCAGAGTTGAGCGCAACGTCCAGCATCGCGGTCACAGCATAACGCCCTTTAGATGTCAGTCTCATGTCTTACTTAACCTCAAACTCGCCCCTGCCCGGGCTTTTTATTAATATGGGTATTGCATAGCAGGGCCAAGTCTGACATTCCCGAGTAATTTGGTCAACTATTTACTTGACTGTTTTAGTCAGGTATTTAACCATCCGTGCGGTCTGTATTTGCCCGGCGGCGCTACGCTTGTGCAGGCCTGTGACGATGCAGGCCGCGTAAGGCAGAGCCGCTCCCGTCAAGGGATGCAGGCGCTTACTTCTCTTTCTTTAACTGATCGATAGAGGCCAGCATACCGCGCAGGATATTCAGCTCCTGGCTTTCCGGGCGGGCGCGGGTGAACAGACGACGCAGTTTGTTCATCACCTGCCCTGGATGGCTGGCGCGAATAAAACCGGTGGCGAGCAGGGTTTGCTCGAGGTGGCCATAGAAACGTTCTAAATCGTCAACCAGCGGATACGGCGTCTCTTCGTGCGCCGCTGCCGGTTCGTCCTGTTCCTGGGTGGCCAGCCAGGCCATGCGGACTTCGTAGGCGATAACCTGCACCGCCATTGCCAGGTTCAACGAACTGTATTCCGGGTTTGCAGCAATCGCGACGTGATAATGACATTTCTGCAGTTCATCGTTGGTCAGCCCAACGCGTTCGCGGCCAAAGACCAGCGCGACCGGCGCATGCTGCCCTTCCGCCACGCTCTTCAAACCGCACTCGCGCGGGTCAAGCATCGGCCACGGCAGAGTGCGTGAACGGGCACTGGTCCCCACCACCAGGCTGCAGCCGGCCAGGGCTTCATCCAGGGTATCAACGATCTGCGCATTGCCAATCACGTCACTGGCGCCAGCGGCCAGCGCGATAGCCTGAGAATCAGGTTTAACCAGCGGATTAACCAGCCACAGGTTGGTTAACCCCATGGTTTTCATTGCCCGGGCGACGGAACCCATGTTTCCAGTATGTGATGTTTCTACCAGTACAATTCGAATATTTTGTAGCATTATGGTTCTTCGGCTAAAGATTATTCACGCATGCTATCATAAAACGGAGACATAGGCAGATTTCACTGTTACTATGTGCGCCGTTTTTTCCCGTTCTTTAACATCCAGTGAGAGAGACCGATGCATCCGATGCTGAACATCGCCGTGCGCGCAGCGCGCAAGGCGGGTAATTTAATTGCCAAGCACTACGAAACCCCAGACTCCGTAGAAACGAGCCAGAAAGGCAGCAATGATTTTGTGACCAACGTCGATAAAGCAGCCGAAGCGCTGATTATTGAAACCATTCGCAAATCTTACCCGCAGCACACCATTATCACCGAAGAAAGCGGTGAACACGCAGGTGAAGATCAGGATGTTCAATGGGTTATCGATCCACTGGATGGCACCACCAACTTCGTCAAACGTCTGCCACACTTCTCCGTTTCCATCGCCGTACGCATCAAAGGCCGTACAGAAGTCGCGGTGGTTTACGATCCAATGCGTAACGAACTGTTCACGGCTACCCGTGGTCAGGGCGCACAGCTGAACGGCTACCGTCTGCGCGGCAGCAACGCTCGCGACCTGGATGGCACGATTCTGGCGACCGGCTTCCCGTTCAAAGCAAAACAGCACGCGACGGCGTACATGAATATTCTCGGTAAGCTGTTTACCGAGTGTGCTGATTTCCGCCGCACCGGTTCTGCTGCTCTGGATCTGGCTTACGTGGCCGCAGGCCGCGTTGACGGTTATTTTGAAATCGCGCTGAAACCCTGGGATTTTGCGGCAGGTGAGCTGATTGCTCGTGAAGCAGGCGCGCTGGTTTGCGATTTCACCGGCGGCCACAACTACATGCACACCGGCAACATCGTTGCCGGTAACCCGCGTGTCGTTAAAGCTATGCTGGCGAATATGCGTGACGAACTGAGTGAAGCGCTGAAGCGCTAATCATTCTCCCCTCACCCCGTTCGCGGGGTGAGGGGATTCTTCAAAACGGTCGTAACCCCCCGCCAACAGGCGCCGCACTGCTCCACATCACCAGCGCCGCAACCAGTAAAATCACCCCGCCCGCCAATGCCAGCGTCGCCCAACCAACGTGTTGCCACAGCGGTGGCGTCTTATTGCCGCTGAGCTTAACGGCCAGCTGGCGGAAACCATGAACCAGCAGCGCCAGCCCGCTGATGGTCAACGAAGTGCCTGCCGCCATCGCCAGCGCCGCCGCCATTCCCCAGTTAAACACGCCAATCACTTTACTAAACAGCAGGACCATAATCGCCCCGGAACAGGGCCGCATCCCCATCGAAAGGATAATGACCAGCCGCGCGCGCCAGTCATCGCCGCTTTGGAGCTGTTCCGGCGCGGGCATATGCTGATGTCCGCATCCGCACTGAGCATGATGAACGTGGTGCGGCGTAAAGGCGATAAACGTCGGTCGTCGCAATACCGCGCGCAGCTTTTTCACCGCCCGCCAGCACAACAGCAGGCCCAGCGCCCCCACCAGCAGATAGCTGCCTTTCTCCAGCCAGAAGCTGCTGAGATGCAGCTGTCTGGCCGGCAGTTGCAGGAGAGTTAAGACCACCACGACCAGCGCAATCGCCACAACGCCCTGCAGGAGCGAGGCCGCCAGGGTCAGCATAATACTGGATTTAAGTTTTGCCGGATGCGTGGCCAGCCAGGTGGTAATCACTATCTTGCCATGACCAGGCCCCAGGGCGTGCAGCACACCGTAGATAAAACTGAACGCCAGCAGCGATAATCCCGCCGCTGAGGGATTGTCCGCAACCGCTTTCAGCAGACGGCTGAGCTCAAGATTTAACGCCCGCTGCCAGACGGCGCTTTGCAGCAAGACCTGCGGCCAGGCCTGCCACAGCCAGATCCCCGCCGCTGTCGCCAGCAGCAAAAAAAGCGCCAGCGGCCACATCTGGCGCAGACGCGAAGTGCGTGCGGTGTGAGAGAAAATTACGAACATGTCAGCGTCACCTTCTGGGCAAAATAGGTTCCCAGCGCCATATCTTCCGGCGGCGCGTCGGCTTTATCGAGAGACTGGGCAAAAGCCGCCATTTTTTCATTCGGTTCCGGCGTGACCACCTTGACCTTACATGTCGTGCGTAACGCGGCGGGCAAGGTGACATCGCTCGCTTTGTCATAGTGCATATCAACATAATAGGTCGGATCGAATGTCGACAATGTTAGCGTCTGTCCGGCCAGCGGCTGAGGTTTTGCCAGCGGCAGCGTAAACGTCAGCACCGCCTGGTGACCCTCGCGTTCGAGGCCATAGCCATCAGGTCGATTATCAAACTTCACCCGCTGGCCGTTGTGCCATAGCTCGCTGAAGTAATGCTGGCCGAGCACATTGGCCATCACCTCTGCCGCCAGTTTTTTCCACACCTCATCCCCTGGCTTTGCGTTCCCCGCATCGTAGAGCAAGTCTGCCGAAGTGATTTCATCCATCGTCCAGCGCATGTTAAAACCGGTGAGCAGCCCGTTGTCCGCCACGACTTCCGTTTTCAGGCTAATGAAGCTATGCGGGTGCGCTAGCACACTAAATGATAAAACCATGAAAAATGCCGCACTGGTGCATTGTTTCACTCTCTTCATCCGATCCTCACGTGAAAAATTCTGTGAACTTAGCCAGCAATCCTGACGTAAAGGCGCCGAACTGCCCTGATCTCCATTCATCCATTAGCTATTCTTAGCAAAAACCCTAACTGGAACTCACCAGATGATGACCGTCATTGAACCACCATCTGCGCTTTCCAGTCCACAGCGCCGTAGTCAGGTACTGCTGATGTTTTATCTGCCCGGGCAGCCAGTGACGCCAGAACAGCTTAGCCACATCAACCAGGTTGATGAGTCAACGGCCCGGCAGGATATCGCAGAGACCGCACGCGAAATTCAGCGTTACCACCGACTGACGCTTTCGTCACAGGTGGACGGCAGCTACCGGATTGAAGGTGCTGTCATCGATCAACGACTGTGTCTGCTGCACGGCCTGCGGCGGGCATTACGTTTATGTCCGCATTTTATTGCCCACCATTTTACGCCGGCATTAAAAACGCAGCTTAAACTACAGGGCATTGCGCGGACGCTGTATGACGACACCAACCTGCAGGCGCTGGTCAACCGCTGCTCGCGGATGCTCAACCGGCAGTTTGACTGTCGCGATGTTCATTTCCTGCGTCTGTATCTGCAATATTGCCTGCTGCAGCATCATCTTGGACTGACCCCGGATTTTACCCATGAGCAGCAGCGCTGGACGCAACAAGCGGCGGAGTTCGCTCTCGCCCAGGAGATCGTTCGCCACTGGCAACGCCGGGTCGCCAGCACGCCGCACGCGGGCGAACAGCTGTTCCTGACGCTGCTCTTTATGTTGTTGAAAACGCCCGATCCCATCCGCGACGGCCATCACCAGGACCGGCGGTTACACCTGGCAATCGATCGCTTAATTCATCGCTTCCAGGATCTGGCGGGTCGGCCGTTCAGCGATGACCAGGGACTGAGCGATCAGCTTTATATTCATCTGTCGCAGGCGCTCAACCGTAGCGTGTTCGCCATCGGTATTGATAACGCCCTGCCGGAAGAGATTAGTCGTCTCTACCCGCGGCTGATGCGCACGACCCAGGCCGCGCTACGCGAGTTTGAAGCGACCTACGAGATTACGTTTAATCAGGAAGAGGTGGGGCTGATTGCGGTGATTTTCGGCGCATGGCTGATGCAAAAAAGCGACCTGCATGAAAAGCAGGTCGTGCTGCTTACCCACGATAATCCCGTTCTTGAACAGGCGCTGGAACTCCAGCTGCGCGAACTGACGCTGCTGCCGCTGAATATCAAATATCAAAGCGTGCAGGCTTTTGAGAAGGAAGGCGCCCCCAAAGGCGTGGCGCTGGTCGTCACACCGTACGCCACCGCATTACCGCTGTTCTCACCGCCGCTGTTTCACACTGAAGAGATGTTCAGCGATCACCAGCGGCAGCATATTTGCAAAATGCTGGAGGATTAGGCAACCGCCTTCGGCCGCAGCACCAGCGCCGGGAGGGCCACCAGCGCCATCACCCAGAATACGCCCTGATGCAGGTGCTGATAGAGGAAGCCGGCGAAAACCGTCATCACCGCAATACTACCGCCCATCGCCACGGCAGAATAGACCGCCTGCAAGCGTATCACTTCGCTGCCCTGGCGCGCGGAGATATAGCGCATCGCCGCCAGGTGGCACACCGTAAAGGTGCCGCAGTGCAAAATCTGGGTGACGATAAGCCACGGAAGAGCCGTGGTTGCGCCCATCAGCGTCCAGCGAATCAGACCGCACACGGCCGAAAGCAGCAGCAGCTCCCGGGCGCTGAAGCGACTAAATACTTTTTTACTCAGTGCAAAGATAACCACTTCCGCCACCACGCCCAATGACCATAAATAGCCCACGGCAGAGGCAGAGTAACCGGCTTCCTGCCAGTAAATCGCGCTGAAGCCGTAGTAGGCGGCGTGCGCGCCCTGGAGCAGACAGACGCAGGCGAGAAAGCGCCAGCTTTGCCGTATCAGCGACAGCCAGGCCGCCACTCCCGCCCCTTCCTGATGACGAGACTCCCCTTGCGGCATCACCGAGGGTTTCAGCAGCATCCCCAGCAGCATAGAGGCAACGCCGAGGCTGAGCAGCAGCAGAATCGCCCGATAGTCAAACAGGCTGACCAGTTTACCGGTAAGCGCCGAGCCGATAACAAACGCCACTGACCCCCACAGACGCACGCGCCCGTAGTCCATGGTTATCTGTTTTTGCCAGGTGTTGGCCAGCGCATCGGTCAACGGCACCAGCGGAGAGAAAAAGAGGTTGAACCCCACGATCACCACCGCCAGCCAGGCAACGTGGTTTCCGGCCCAAAAGGCCAGGGCAAACAACAGCACCAGTAGCGCGAGGATACGCAGAGCGGAAATCAGCCGCGCGGGATCGCTGACCCGCGGCGCGATGAGCAGGCTCCCCAGGAAACGAGCCACCAGCCCCGCGCCCAACAGCATACCGATGGTTTCCGGCGTTAAACCGGTTCCCGCCAGCCAGACGCTCCAGAATGGCAGAAAAATGCCGTAGCTGAAAAAATAGGTGAAGTAACTAAGCGCCAACCAGCGCGTGGAGTGCAAGACCATGATTCCCTCCCGAATGGAGTCGATAGTCTGGCGATAAAGCATGAATGCCGCAAGGTGAAGTTGACCTGCCCGCTTCCGGGCAGGTCGGGCTTAAAGCGGACGAACATTCAGCACCATTTTTTGCCGCAGGCTTTCACCGCGTGCCAGCACGGTTAGCTGGCCAAATCCCGGACGATGATGATCGTCAGGCGCGTGGCTCATCGGCTCAAAACAGAAGAAATCAAATTTATAGCCTTGATCAAACGCCGGATCGGACACAAAAACAAAATAGCATGGCGCCGGCGGTTCGGTGGTCATAGAGAGCTGGTACCCCAGTTCCGGTTGCCGGATCGTCGCGATGCCATCCCAGCCGGAGAACCCATTATTCACCCAGTGCCCGGGGAGTGGCGCAGACTGATTGAAATCCAGTTCCTGCGGCAAACTCTCCTGATACTCCCCGGTAAGCCACTGTTCTTTCTCCAGCCAGTAGCCCGTGGCCCGCGCCTGCACCCGCGTTTCCTGTGACAGCGGTAGATAGGGATGCCAGCCCAGGCCAAACGGCAGCGCGTCGCCATCATTCGTCACACGCAGTTCCATCTCCACGCCGCTTTCGCTTAGGGTAAAGCGCTGCTGCGCGGTGTAATGATAGAGCCCCTGGCGATGAACATACTCTAGCGTGAGGTGCGTGGGAGATTGATCCATACAGCGCCAGCTATTCAACCAGCCATCGCCGTGAAGATAGTGGCTATCCCACTCGACGTTTGGCGCCAGCCGATGCTCCCCAGCCGGCGAAGAAAACTGATTGCCACTCACCCGGTTGCCAAACGGCACCAGTGGAAAGCAAGAGGACTCCACCGCCACCCCGCTATTCAGCCCAGGGCGCAGCAGCGGGAGTGTTTTCCCCTGATGCTGCCACCATAACCCCTCGATCGCGCCGCCGCGCTCCGCAACCTGCAGCCTTACCCGATCGTTATCCAGTGTAAAAAGCGTCATCATGGCTCCTTAATCGGGGAAATTAATCACCACTTTGCCGCATTTACCGCTGGCCATCAGCGCGTAGGCTTCCCCCGCCTGGGCAAGCGAAAAACGATGGGTAATCGCGCTATGCGGCCACAGTTTCCAGTCGGTCAGATCGCGGGCGCACTTCTCCATATGGAACAAACTGGTCACCCAGGAGCCAATAATACGCCGCTGGTGGTGCATCAGATCGGCGCTCACCTCGAACTCAACCTTCCCGGTTTCACCGATGTACACCACTCTTCCCCAATCCGCCGTAGACTGCAATGCCAGCAAACGCCCTGCGGCATTACCAGAACAATCCAGCGCCACATCCGCGCCGCCGTGCGTCAATTCGGCAATCCGCGCCGGGAGGTTCTCCGTTGTCGCCAGGAAGCCGTTATCCATCACCCCCAGCTGTTTCGCCGTCGCCAGACGCTCCGGCAACATATCGACGCCAATCACGCGTTTTGCACCGCGTCCTTTCGCCAGCATCATCGCCATCATGCCAACGGGCCCTAACCCGACAACCAGAACGTTGTCACTGCCGGAAACCTCGCCGCGCAAAATGCCTTCATAGGCGGTTCCTACCCCGCAGCTAATAAACGCGCCATCTTCATAGCTCAGTGCGTCCGGCAGATGAATAAGGTCTTTTTCCTCCGCCAGTAAATATTCTGCATGGCCGCCATCGCGCTGCCAGCCATAGGCCGCTTTGCCCTCTCCGGTGCAGGAGATAGGAAAACCACGGCGGCAGTTGGAGCAAAAACCACAGCCGGAAATATGGTAAACCAGCACTCGGTCCCCTGCTTTAAAGTGTCGGCATCCGGCCCCGGTCTCTATAATTTGCCCACAAGGTTCATGGCCATTAATAAAGCCTTGATACAACGGCTTATCCGGCGCGGCGGCGGTACCACGATGCTGATGATAAATATAATGGACATCGCTGCCGCATATTCCTGAGGACTTCATTTTAATCAACACCTGGTTAATCCCCGGCGTTGGCACGGGAACTTCGCGTAGCTCTACGCTTGAGTTGCCCGGTAAAAAAGCAGCCAACATTGTTTTCATAATTCCCTCTAACAAATTGATGAATATTAATGTTTATGTTTACTGTTGCGCTGGGTCAGTAATATATTTGCCAGAACAGCAACCACGATAATTAATCCGCGAACGACCTGCTGGAAGAATGAGTTAATACCCAGAAGCACCAGTCCATTGCCAATAAGGGTAATCACCAGCACGCCTAATAAGGTGCCAAATAGCGAACCGCGGCCGCCGGACAGTGCGGTACCACCGACCACCACCGCGGCGATAACATCAAACTCGAGGCCGTTGGCAGCCCCCGCATTGCCCGAACCAAGACGCGCCGCCAGCAGAATACCGGTAATCGCCGCCAGCAATCCTGAAAGCGTAAAAATCAAAATACGCACCCGCTTAACGTTAATCCCGCAGAGCTGCGCCGCCGTTGCGTTGCCCCCGGTGGCAAACACGGAACGGCCAAAGGCGGTTTTACGGCTGATAAACACAAAGATGACGAACAGAATCAGCATAATTAATGCCGAAACGGGTATGCCAAAGAGCTGCCCGCCGAGCCAGTCCAGCACCTCATTTTCATCGATGGGAACCGGTAGGGCGTTGGTCATGAAGAGCCCCATGCCACGCAATGCACTCCATAAACCTAAGGTTGCGACAAAGCTCGGCACGTTGAATACGCCTCGCAACACGCCAGCGAGAGTCCCCAACGCAGCACCGAGGATTAACACCAGCAGGCAGGCAAGACTAAGCGGAACCTGAAACTGCAGCAGAAAGGCGAGGCAGACCGAGATAAACGCCACCATCGGACCGACGCTGACATCAATCTCGCCGGAGATAATAATCAGCGTCATCGCCCATGCGGCAATACCAATCGTTGCCGCATCGCGCAGCACGTTCATTTGATTGTTTAAAGAAATAAATCCCGGCGCGTTAAATGAAAACACCAGATATAAAATAGCGATCACTACCAGCAGGCCAATTTCATTAATATGACGGCTGATAAACTGCTTGGGTGTGGCACTTTTGCCTTGCGGCAGCGTTAATGATGAGGCAGACATCTGTTAATTCCTCAATAAACGTAATGGCTAATGCATGGATAAAATTGCCGACATTAATTCATCGACATTTACGGGGGCTAAAAGCTCACGGGTAAATTCACCGTTTTGCAGCAGCAAAATACGATCGCAGACCAAGGGCAGTTCCTCTATTTCACTGGAAATGAATACAACGCTTTTTCCTTCAGCGGCGAGTTCCCTCACAATTCGATAAATCTGCTGCTTGGCTTCGATATCAACCCCGCGCGTAGGCTCATCAAGAAGTAAAATGTCACTTTCGGCATAAACCCAGCGGCCAATCACCACTTTTTGCTGGTTCCCCCCCGATAGCGTCCCGATAGCAGTCTCTGTATTTGCCGCCTTGACCGTCATTCGGTGCATGACCGCGGCAGTTAACTGCTGAATCCGCTGCCAGTTCAGGACGCCACGGCGGCTAACTTTGTGCCGGTTGGTCATCACCGTATTTTCATCCACGCCCAGCAGCGGAATGATGCCCGCTTCCTTACGGTTTTCCGGGGTATAGCCCACGCCACTCTTGAGCATCGAGGTATACCGTGGACGCGAAATGCGCACACCATTGAGCGTGATCTCCCCCTCAGCAAACGTTTCTAAGCCGATGATGGCCTTAAGTAGTTCACTACGACCCGATCCCAGCAGCCCGGCAATACCCAGCACTTCGCCACGGTGCAGGGTAAAATTAATCTGCTGAAGCTTAGGGGGATGGCGTAGCCGGGCCACCTGGAGTACCGGGGTTGTCAGGGCGATTTCAGATTTCACCCGCGGTAGATCGATGTGCTCCCTTCCTAACATCAGCGACACGATTTCCTGGGTTGTCGTCCTCTCCAGAGTGACATCACCTGCCACCTGGCCATCGCGCATAATGGTGGCGCAAGAGGCGATACGGCGTATCTCCTCCATTCGATGACTGACATAAATCACGGCAACGCCCAGAGCTGACATTTTCTTTACCGCGTTAATCACCAGTTCGACCTCCGCATTCGCCAGTGAACTGGTCGGCTCATCAAGAATCACCACCTGAGGTTGACCTTTCATCACACGGGCGATTTCTACCAGCTGCTTTTGTGCCGGACTAAGCGTGTCGACCAGCGCATCTGGCGGGACATCAACCCCAAGAGAGGCTAGAGCCTCTGTGGCCTGGCGGGCCATGGCGTTTTTGTCGATCGTGCCATTGCGACGCGGCCACTGACCAAGACAGAGGTTCTCCGCCACCGTTAGCCCCTCGACCAGGCTTAACTCCTGGTATACGGCTCTGACGCCCAGCTCCGCAGCCCGGCGGGTTAGCGTTGCATCGTTCCCTTCAAGACGGGTCCCGGCCAGCCAAACCTCGCCGCTATCGGGACTTTCGCTTCCGGTCAGCATGCGAATTAAGGTGGACTTACCCGCGCCATTTTTCCCCAGTAGCGCCCGAACTTCGCCTTTTGACAGGGTAAAATCAACGTTATCCAGGGCGACGACGCCGGGATAGCGCTTATTTCCCCTCAGGATCTGCGCCACCGGCACCGCCGTTTTTTCTGTTGCCGTCATCGAGTCTTTACCTCAGTTATTCGACAGGGGAATTAAGGCAAGCCATCGACATGCGTAGCCAGCCACTGCTTACCGTCTTCAGATTTGGTATAGGTATCGATAGCAACAGGGATAATTTTATTGGCTGGCGGAGTTTTATTAATCACATTCAGGGTTTGCGCGAAAACGGCGTTACCCATTTTCTTGCCGGAAATATCCACCACCGCTTTTAGTACCTGATAGCTGTTTAACTCCTGGGCTATTTCTGTGGTCATATCGGAGCCAAATACGGCGATTTTCCCGACCTTATTTTGGTTGCGGACCGCTTTTACCGCCCCCAGCGTTGCCCCTCCAGACTCTCCCATAATGGCGTCCAGATCAGGCGAGGAGATAATCAGTTTCTCACCAACTGAAATAGCCTTATCCAGAACGGTTCCCTCCTGATTCGCAACAATCTGCATATCCGGAACTCGCGCCTTCAGCGCGGCTTCAAAACCTTTGCGCCGCTGTACGCATACTTCAAATGCTTCACAGTTGATGACCGCAATTTTCGGTGCGCTAATATTGTTGGCAATAAAATAATCTGCCGCCGCCTCGCCAAGCTTTTTACCGAACTCAAGTGGGTCGCCAACCAGGTAGGCAGAGACATATTTGTCGACACCTTTCTCATTAATACAGGTGTTGTAGCAAATCACCGGAATACCGGCTTCATTAGCCCGACGCACCGCGCGGCTACTGCCATTTTCTGAAACGGCGGAAAGAATGATGGCATCCACGTTACGCGCGACCAGCGTATCGATAAATGAACTCTCTTTAGAAATATCGCCTTGCGCGTTGGTTTCAATCAGCTGAATTTTCGCATCGGTGCTTTTGGCTGCATCCTGAACCCCTTGCCGTACCCCGGCGTAATAGCCCTGGGTATCAAGGTAGATAGCACCAACGGTGATATCCTTTGTCGCGCTATAGACGGGGAGTGAAATACTCAACGACGTTAACAGTAAACATAAAAAACATGAGACTGCCTTACTTTTAGACATACGTGCCTCCTGTAGGGTCAGGCATTTATTGTTGTTTGGATTCTGCGGCATTCGGGCCTGCCGCAGAACGATTTCACATATTCTAAACATCTCGAGAAGCGCGGCGGGTCAGACCGCTCAAAAATTACAGTAAACGCTCTTTAGTTAATGAGGTGCAGTACAAACGGCAGCGTTTTACGGAATAATGCCGCCTTCGCCCAGGCCGGGTTTAGCGCTTCCAGCGCCGACAGCGCCTGTTCATGCCTCGAACCGCCGCCTAATCCCGCGGTCGCCAGAACTCGCACCAGCAAACACTTCTCCTGATGCTGTTTTTGGATATCGGCATATAGCGCCAGCAGGTCAGGCTGCGACACCGCGAAGAAGTCGGCCTCTATCTGTGCCGTTTCCATATGCTCAGCCCACTGCAACATTTCAGTGAAAAGACGCTCGCTGCTCAGACGATCGCCGAGCATCCGCAAAGCCACGCCTTGCCAGAAGAGATAGTCCACCGGCTGATCGTTGTAGTAGCTATGAATATTGATCGTCCGATCGCCTGACGCCGCCTTGCGGAAACACTCAAGCGCGCGTTCCTCCATGCCCTGCTGCCTGGCGCAAATCCCCAGCCAGAACCAGATATCGTTATCCGTCTGTCCCGGGAGACGCCCTTCGCTGAGGTTTTCCGGATAGCGCAGCGCCGATAGCAGCAGCGTTTCCGCCTGCTGCGGCTGCGGCTGGAGATACGGCCAGGCACGTAATAACTGGTTGATAACAAACTGGCTGGTCACCTTGCCTTCGCCGCCTTCCCAGGGGTGGAATTTACGCGAAGCAAGCACATTTGCCGCCTGCTCAACGTTGCCCGCCAGGTGCCACAGATGGAGCAGCTCCGCCGTTAAATCATCGCGTTTCAAGGCGGTTGCGAGATTGGCCTCCAGGCGGGCAAGGCGTTTTTCCGGCTCAACGGCGGTCAGCTTATCCAGCAGGTCGCGTTCAAAAAGCAGACGCGCATCCTGCGGCTGCCGGGCGCAGGCTTTCTCCAGATACGCTGCCGCCAGGTGGGCATCACTCTGTTTATTCCATGCATGAATCGCCAGCCCTCGCCAGGCATCGGCAAAATCAGGAGCCATTTCAACGCAGCGATGCCATAGCTGCGTCGCTTTCTCATAATGACGCCGGCTATAGTGGAAACAGGCGAGCAGATGCTGAGCAAAATAGCACTCGGGTATCTTCTCCAGCGCAGCCACTTCCACCAGCAGATTGGGAAAACGCACGAAGTCAGCGAACACTTCGCGTGCGCGGTTGATCAGCGCGATACGCTCGTTACCTTCAGCCAGACTGGCCTGTAAATAGAGCGGCAGCGTTTTTTGACAGTTCAGCGCCGTCAGTACGGCTTTCGCCCGCGCCGCCATTCCCCAGCTCAACAACAGCCCGGCCGTCAGCAGTGCGTTAATATCCCGCGACTGGCATACGGCGAACCAGCGCGCCGTATCCGCTTCAGCCTCTGATATTGTTGCGTTGAGCCACCACAGGGTGGGATTCAGCGGATAGTCTCCCAGCAGCTTTTCAATCTGCTGTAAGGCCTGACTGCGACGACCGGTGAGATGCAGCAACAGGGTTTCCAGCGACAGCACATCCTGGTTGATGGGACACGCCAGCAGGCTCTGCCGGCAAAATGCCAGCGCATCATCGTAGCGCTCGCTGCGCGTCGCCAGTCGGGCAAGTCCGTAATATCCCCCGGCCTTGCTATTGCCGCTCCACACCGCGCGCCAAAAATCCTCCTGCGCATCATGCCACTTCTGTAGACGCTCTCTCGCACTGGCACGAATCAAACTTGCCTGCCCACACTGCGGATTTTTGTTTAACCGATGCGCGCGCGACAATGCCCGGCTCGCATACTCGATGGTTTGCGAGTAATCCGCGCGGTTGTATTCCAGCATCGCCAGCGCCAGGTTGCAGCGGTAGTCCTGCGGGTCCAGCTCAATTCCCCGCAGGTAATAATCAAACGGTGAGCGACTGGCGTGGTGATACTGCTCCAGATGCTGGCCGATAAACCACGCCTCATCCACGCTGCTTATGGCTCCGGCGTGTAAGGGCGTAACCGCCACTTCCGGCAGCGGCAACTCCTGCGGCTGATGCTCCTGATAGCGCAAAACGCACCTGCCGTGACTGTCCAGCAGCTCCATCGTCAGACGAGATGGGTCAATACCGGCTAACGTTGCCTGAACGGCAGCGCATGGCATCAGCTCAATCACTTCATCAAGCAGCGGCTGCGGGTTGCCCTCTTCGCGAACCGTAAGCCGGTGGGCGACCAGAGGCGAAATAGCATATACGCCCCATATAATGTTGTCCTCTTCGCGTTGCAGTTTGATCACCGCATCGCGCGAAGCGTTCTGTACCATGCCCAGCGAATGGTAAGGCAGGAAGTATTGTTCGAAGCGCTTTTCTTCAAACGGATCGAGCCAGGTAAAATCCGGTTGGTTATCGGCAAAAATGCCGGTCATCAGCTCGATGTAAGGACCATTATCATCCGTCAGATTTTTGTCCCACGCCTGACCAAACTCGCTGTAACCCCAGCTCCACTGTTTTTTCCCTGGCGCAATGTGATGATCCGCGACGTGCAGCAACCCACCATCTTCATCGTGGCACCAGGCGCCGACGAAATCGTACTCTGACTTTTCCGCCATATAGGAGGTCGGTACAGGGACATTTTTATAGCGCGAGATGTCGACGCCGGCCGAATAGTCCACCTTGTAATAGGTGCCGGTAGCAATCGGAAACGCGGAAACCGCGCGCTTGCCGTGATCAAATACCGCAGTCACATCCGGCGGGAATACGCTTTGATGTCCATCGCCCCCCTTAACCGCAGGGTTCGCCCACCACAAGAAATGGCGCGGGGTGGCGTTACCGTTGTAAACCCGGCTACCAATCTCTAATGCCGCGCGCTGCGGACGCAGAGTAAACCCGGTCATCACCTGCAGCCCATGCATCGGCTCCGTCTCGCCAACCCAAACGGTTTTTGAGCCATCGTCATTTTCGCTAATCGTAAAATCAACCGGCATATAGGTGGTGGGACGGTGGTGCTGCGGCCAGTTAAACTCAATTCCTCCGGAAATCCACGGGCCAAGCAGGCCAACCAGCGCGGGCTTGATGACATCATTGTGATAAACGAAATCACGCTGTCTGACCTTATCCCACGCGCGATGCACGCGGCCTCCCAGCTCGGGCAGGATCATAATTTTGATGTAATCATTTTCCAGCCACACCGCCTGCCAGGCCTTTAGCGTTTTTTCCTCACTCAGCGTATCCGTCACACCATAGGGATACACCGCCCCGGAAGACCCCTGATAAACCCGATTTTCCAGGAACATGGGGTGAATATCCTGCGCCCCCGTTTCATAGGTTGGAATATGTACCGTTTCCTGCCAAACATTTACTGAACTCATAATGCCCTCAAAGTTAACAAGACATACTGAAGTGAAATAATGAGAGCAGTTTAATAGACAGAATCAGCGCATTTACGCACAATAATCACGCAATTTAGTTAACAAGGTTTAGTTTATGAAAGCCTGCATTAACAATCAGCAAATCCGCCATTACAACAAGGGTGTGCTGCTGGAGTATCTGTACCGCAAAAAACGAGCCAGTAAATCGACGCTCGCGCGGCTGGCGCAAATCTCAATTCCCGCGGTCAGCAATATCCTCCAGGAGCTGGAAGAGGAAGGACGCGTGGTCAATGTACAGGATGAGCATCTGGCCCGCGGTCATAGCAGCGGCGCCTGGCTTATTGCGCCCGATGGCGACTGGACCCTGTGTATGAACATCACGCCCACCAGTATCGAGTGTCAGCTTGGAAATGCCTGTCTGAGTGCGAAAGGCGACGTCGAATACCACGCCATTGACGCCCCAACGCCTCAGGCACTGCTGGCAGCGATTGAGAAATGCTGGCATCAGTACCGTAAGAACTGGCCCAGGCAGAAAATCAATCTGGCGCTGGCGGTTCATGGGCAGGTTGATGCGGGAACGGGAGTATCACAGACCATGCCGCAGGCTCCCTGGAAGCAACCCGTGGAGATGAAATATCTGCTGGAAGAAAAACTCAATGTCCGCGTAATGGTCGACAACGACTGCGTCATGCTGGCGCTGGCGGAAAAATGGCAAAATGAGGGACAGTATCGCGACTTCTGCGTCATCAACGTCGATTACGGTATTGGTTCGTCATTTGTCATCAACGACCAGGTCTGGCGCGGTAGCCTTTATGGCAGCGGCCAGATTGGACACACTATTATCAATCCTGATGGCGTTGCCTGCGACTGCGGGCGCTATGGCTGCCTGGAAACGGTGGCATCACTGAGCGCATTGAAAAAACAGGCGCGGATATGGCTTAAAACACAGCCCGATCTCGCCAATAATCCAGAGGCGCTGACCATCGATGCCCTGATCGAAAAATGGCAGCAGGGTGATTCTCGCCTTCATACGTGGGTGGAAGACTCCGCAAATGCCATCGGGCTCAGCCTCTACAACTTTCTTAATATCTTAAATATAAACAATATCTTATTGTACGGCCGCAGCTGCGGATTTGGCGAAGAGTGGTTGAATACCATCATCAGGCAGACAGGCTTTAACCCTTTCGATCATCGTGACGCGCCGCGCACCAGAGCAACGCAAATCGGCTTCGGACAGCTGAGTCGTCAACAGCAGCTGCTCGGCATTGGCTATCTGTACGTGGAAGAGCAACTGCAGACATTACGTTGATCGCACAAGGTATGTGGCAGATCACAAAATTGTGTATTACGTTTAAATCACGCACCTTCACAACGGATTGATTATGAACACACTACGCTATTTCGACTTTGGCTCTTCCCGTTCCGTTCTGCTGCTGATCGCCCGTATTGCCGTCGTACTGCTGTTTATTATATTTGGCTATCCCAAACTGATGGGCTTTAGCGGTACGGTACAATATATGGCCTCCTCCGGCGCGCCGCTTCCGACGTTAGCGGCGATTATCGCGATTGTGATGGAGGTGCCGGCGGCAATCCTGATTATCCTGGGCTTCTTCACCCGTCCGCTGGCGGTGATCTTTATTTTTTACACCCTCGGTACCGCCGTCATTGGCCATCATTACTGGGATATGAGCGGTGATGCCGTACTTCCCAATATGATTAACTTCTACAAAAACATCAGTATAGCTGGAGCCTTCCTGCTTCTGGCCATCACTGGCCCGGGCGCTATCTCCCTCGACCGTCGTTAACCTCTGAACGCCGGACGTAAAAAAGGCCGCACTGGCGGCCTTTTTCTTTACGCTTGCGTCGTTAAACGTTACGCATAAACCGGGAAGCGTGCACAGATATCCAGCACTTTACCCTTCACGCGCTCAATGACCGCTTCGTCATTGATGTTGTCCAGCACGTCGCACATCCAGCCGGCCAGCTCTTTCACTTCCGCTTCTTTAAAGCCGCGACGGGTTACCGCCGGAGAACCGATACGGATACCGGAGGTCACAAACGGGCTCTTCGGATCGTTTGGTACGCTGTTTTTATTGACGGTGATGTTAGCACGGCCCAGCGCAGCGTCAGCTTCTTTACCGGTCAGGTTTTTATCGACCAGATCCAGCAGGAACAGGTGGTTTTCAGTACCGCCGGAAACCACTTTGTAGCCGCGATTCAGGAATACTTCAACCATCGCTTTGGCGTTTTTCGCAACCTGCTGCTGATAGACTTTGAACTCTGGCTCCATCGCTTCTTTCAGCGCAACCGCTTTACCCGCGATAACGTGCATCAGCGGGCCGCCCTGTGCGCTAGGGAATACGGCAGAGTTCAGTTTTTTATACAGCTCTTCGCTACCGCCCTTCGCCAGGATCAGGCCGCCGCGCGGACCCGCCAGGGTTTTATGGGTAGTGGTCGTCACAACGTGAGCATGCGGAACCGGGTTTGGGTAAACGCCCGCGGCAATCAGGCCAGCAACGTGGGCCATATCGACGAACAGGTATGCGCCGATGCTGTCAGCGATTTCACGCATTTTTGCCCAGTCAACGATACCGGAGTAAGCAGAGAAACCACCGATGATCATTTTCGGTTTATGTTCCTGAGCCTGCTTCGCCATGTCTGCATAGTCGATTTTACCGGACTCATCGATGCCGTAAGGAATGATGTTGTACAGTTTGCCTGAGAAGTTAACCGGAGAGCCGTGAGTCAGGTGACCGCCTTGCGCCAGGTTCATACCCAGAACGGTATCGCCCGGTTGCAGCAGAGCGGTGTAGACCGCGAAGTTAGCCTGGGAGCCGGAGTGCGGCTGTACGTTAGCGTAATCAGCGCCGAACAGCTCTTTTGCACGGTCAATCGCCAGTTGTTCAACGATATCAACATATTCGCAACCGCCGTAGTAGCGCTTGCCCGGATAACCTTCGGCATATTTATTGGTCAGCTGAGAACCCTGTGCCTGCATAACACGCGGACTGGTGTAGTTCTCGGAGGCGATCAGTTCGATGTGCTCTTCCTGACGTACTTTTTCCTGCTCCATAGCCTGCCACAGTTCGGCATCATAATCGGCAATGTTCATTTCACGCTTTAACATCCGCATCTCCTGCTCAGCTAACAATAGATTACAGCTCTAAAAGGGGGGCCTTTTTGGGCGACGGCCCACAGTATAACCGAATCGTTCTGTGATAACAGGTCTTGACAAAGGATTTTACGCAAACGATTGGCTCCCCATTACACAAGGCTTTGAGCAATAACGACTCAACGATTATCAACGGATTTCTTTTCAGGTTTGTGATGCAAATTCTTCATGTTGTTACCGCTACGGGGAAAAGTGTTAAGGAACCATTTACAGTGCAGGGTTATTTTTATAAGATGCATATAAAATACATCATTTAAATAACACCGAAGGAAGCTGCTATGCTCGACGCCCAAACCATCGCAACGGTTAAAGCCACTATTCCCCTGCTCGTCGAAACAGGTCCTAAGCTGACCGCCCATTTTTACGATCGCATGTTTGCCCATAACCCGGAGCTCAAAGAGATCTTCAACATGAGCAACCAGCGTAACGGCGACCAGCGTGAAGCGTTGTTTAATGCCATTGCCGCTTACGCCAGCAATATCGACAACCTGCCTGCCCTGCTGCCTGCCGTCGAGAAAATCGCCCAGAAACACACCAGCTTCCAGATCAAACCGGAACAGTACAATATTGTCGGCGGCCATCTGCTGGCGACGCTCGACGAAATGTTCAGCCCGGGCCAGGAAGTGCTTGACGCATGGGGCAAAGCCTACGGCGTGTTGGCCAATGTCTTTATTCATCGTGAATCTGAAATCTACCGGGATAACGCCAGCAAAAACGGGGGCTGGGAAGGCACGCGCGCGTTTCGTATCGTGAAGAAAACCCCGCGTAGCGCCCTGATTACCAGCTTCGATCTCGAGCCGGTAGACGGCCAGCCGGTGGCGGATTATCAGCCGGGCCAGTATCTGGCGATTTGGCTGAAGCCGCAGGAGTTTGAATATCAGGAAATTCGTCAGTATTCGCTGACCCGCAAGCCAGACGGCAAAGGCTACCGAATTGCGGTTAAACGCGAAAACGGCGGTCAGGTATCAAACTGGCTGCATAACGCCTCACAGGAAGGAGATATTGTGCATCTGGCTGCGCCGGCAGGTGACTTCTTCCTCGCCGTTGAGCCGGAAACGCCGGTTACGCTGATTTCCGGCGGCGTCGGACAAACACCGATGCTGGCCATGCTCGACACGCTGGCAAAAACGCAGCATGCGGCCCAGGTGAACTGGTTCCACGCGGCAGAAAATGGCGATGTCCATGCGTTTGCCGACGAGGTGGCAACGCTCGGCGCCAGCCTGCCGAAATTCACCTCCCATATCTGGTATCGCACGCCGACGGAAGCCGACCGCCAGGCGGCACGCTTTAACAGCGAAGGTCTGATGATGTTATCGGATCTGGCGGACACGCTGCGTGACCCGCAAATGCAGTTCTATCTGTGCGGCCCGGTGGCCTTTATGCAACATGCAGCGAAACAGCTGGTGGCGCTGGGCGTCAATAACGACAACATTCACTACGAATGTTTTGGCCCGCATAAGGTGCTGTAATGAAATAACCCGGAGGCGGCGGAGATGCCGCCATTCGGGAATATTCCCCGGTCGCGCAAAGCTGACCGGGGAATGCGTCAGAATACGGCCCGGCTTAAATTGCCGCGTCGTCCTCTTCCCCGGTACGAATACGAATCACGCGGGCGACGTCAAAGACGAAGATTTTACCGTCACCGATTTTACCGGTCTGCGCCGTGCGGATAATGGTATCCACGCAGGTATCAACGATATCGTCAGTGACCACAATTTCGATTTTCACTTTCGGCAGAAAATCCACCATGTACTCAGCCCCGCGGTACAGTTCGGTGTGGCCTTTCTGACGGCCAAAGCCCTTCACTTCCGTCACCGTCATCCCGGTGATGCCGACTTCGGCCAGCGCTTCGCGCACGTCATCCAGTTTGAAAGGTTTAATAATCGCATCAATCTTTTTCATGGTTTTCCTGTCTTGGAGCCTATCCCATTAAGGCTATTTTACTTGCCATTTTGAACCTGGGCAGCGCTCAAAATCCTCACGTACTACGTGTACGCTCCGCTTTTTCCGCGCTGTCCGTGTTCAAACTGCCTGCGACAATAACGCCTACTGGGATAGGCTCTTAGTCGCGTAAACGGTTGCTTACCGTATCATAACTTGCGCCATGCTGCGGAGCTACTCTTTAAAGTCGTTGGCGTCGAGCTCGTGGCGCGACAGCAGCTTGTAGAATTCAGTACGGTTGCGCCCCGCCATTCTTGCTGCGTGGGTGACGTTGCCTTTGGTGATTTGCAGCAGCTTGCGCAGATAGTTGAGCTCAAACTGATTGCGCGCTTCGACGAAGGTCGGCAGCGCGGTATTTTCCCCTTCCAGCGCCTGTTCCACCAGCGCATCACCGATCACCGGCGAGGTGGTCAACGCCACACACTGCTCAATCACGTTCACCAGCTGGCGGACATTGCCGGGCCATTTGGCTGCCATCAGCCGTTTCATCGCATCGGTTGAAAACGCCCGTACAAACGGCTTATGCCGATCGGCAGACTGGCGCAGCAGATGGTTTGCCAGCAGCGGGATATCCTCCGCGCGCTCGGCCAGCGGCGGGATCTTCAGGTTGACCACGTTCAGGCGATAATACAGATCTTCACGAAACTCGCCGCGCGCCATTGCCTTCGGCAGATCGCGGTGAGTGGCCGAGATGATACGTACATCGATATCGATGTCGCGGTTGCTACCCAGCGGGCGCACTTTACGCTCCTGCAGTACCCGCAGCAGCTTCACCTGCAGCGCCACCGGCATATCGCCAATCTCATCAAGAAACAGCGTCCCGCCCTCAGCGGCCTGGAACAGCCCTTCCCGGTTGCTCACCGCGCCGGTAAATGCGCCGCGCGCATGGCCAAATAGCTCGGATTCCAGCAGTTGTTCCGGCAGCGCGCCGCAGTTAATGGCGATAAAAGGTTTGGCGTGGCGCGGGCTGGCATTATGAATCGCCTGCGCGACAATCTCTTTCCCGGTCCCGCTCTGACCGTTAATCAGTACGCTAACGTCCGACTGCGCCACCATTCCGGCCTGTTCCAGCAGACGCAGCATCAGCGGACTGCGGGTTACGATAGCCTGACGCCAGCGCTCATCCGTCGCCGGCGCACTGTGTTCCAGCGCATCATCGATGGCTTTATACAGCGCATCTTTGTCCACCGGTTTGGTCAGGAAACCAAACACGCCTTGCTGGGTGGCCGCCACCGCATCGGGAATCGAGCCGTGAGCGGTAAGGATAATCACCGGCATCCCCGGATGAACTTTCTGGATTTCGCTGAACAACTGCAGGCCGTCCATCTCATCCATGCGTAAATCGCTGACCACCAGTTCGACTTTGTCACGCGCCAGAATACGCAGCGCCTCCGCACCGCTTTCGGCGGTCACGACGCTGTAGCCCTCGCTGGTCAAACGCATTCCCAGCAGTTTTAACAGACCCGGATCGTCATCCACCAGCAGCAAATGCGCAGGTTTACGGATCGTCATGTATGACCTCCGGAACCTTATCGCCGCTGTGACTGCCGTCGGAATTAAAATTGCCTCCGGGCTTGCGGCTGGAAAGCTGGCGTTCAATATCGGTGAGATTTTCCAGCTTGCGGGTAGTTAGCTCCAGCTGGCTGCGCAGCTGCTGTTCCTGCAGGCGCAGCGCCTCCAGCTCGCTATCGCTGGATTGCTGCAGCTTCGCGTAACGGGCGCGCTCATCCACCAGCTGCAGCTGCCTGTTCTGACCATCACGCCAGAGCTGATACAGCGGACGCACCTGCACGGCAATTTGCGGACTGAAGGTATTCAGGCGGGATACCAGTTCACGGCGTTCATCCGGCGTAATCTTCGCATCCGCCAGTAAAATGCCGCGCTTAAAGGCATCCTGCCAGCTGTCATCATCATGCCGCCTGGCTTCCGCCCGCGCCTGAACCGGCGCCAGACGATCGGCACAATCAATCCCGCGCAGCCAGTACAGCGGGTTTTTATCGCTGGCTTCGCTCTTCAGCGACCAGATATCGGCGCAGTCGACTGAGAGAAAATCCGCAACCTGATGCTGCGGCAGATCGGGTTGTGCTTTGTCATTTGCCGTGTGCGGCGAAAAAGCGGCGGAACACCCCGCCAGCGCCAGGCAAGAAAGGCCGGGCAACAGCCATCCTTTGAAAGCACGAACCACTACGAAAAAGTGGGACATATTCACCCATTGTTGATTCATGTGTTGGTTTTTCCCGGCTCAGCGGCGGGTAGCGTTATGCGAAAACAGATAAGCCCGGGCTCACTCTCTTCCAGGCTCAGCTCACCCTGCATTTGTCGGACGCAGTCCCGGGCAATACTCAGCCCCAGACCGCTGCCTTTTACCGCCCCTTTACGCTGATGGCTTCCCTGATAAAAAGGCTCAAAAATCATATTTTTTTCCGCCTGCGGGATCGGTTCGCCGCTGTTTATCACGTCTATACGAACCTGCTCGCCGTGCCGGTAGCTATGAATACGAATGTTACCGGATTCAGCCCCATAGTGCACCGCATTGGAATAGAGATTATCCATCACGCTGATCAATAATGCCGGTTCTGCCAGGCAGGTACGCTCCGCCAGTTGAATCGCGGTATGCATCATTTTTGCGCGTGCGGGCAAACTGTGAGCGGCCACAACGTTATCAACCAGCTCGGCAATATCAACGATTTCACGCGGGACCGGGCCATCGGCCTGTTTACGATTGTAGTCCAGCAGTTGCTCAATCAGTTTTTGCAGATTGCGGCTGCTGTTATCGAGAATTTCGACGATCTCCTGCTGTTCCGTGGTCAACGGCCCGGCCACGCGGTCGGCCAGCAGCTCCGTGCCTTCCCGCATGCTGGCGAGGGGCGTTTTCAGCTCGTGTGAAAGGTGGCGTAAAAACTGATGGCGCTGCGACTCCAGCCAGGCCAGACGTTCGCTCAGCCAGATGATACGCTCGCCGACGGAACGCAGTTCGCGCGGACCGGTAAACAGCGCCGCGTTATCCAGCGATTTCCCCTCTCCCAGGCGGTTAATCATTTTCTCGATCCCTTTTACCGGGCCGATAATCATCCGGGTAAACAGCAGAACCAGCGCCAGGCTCAGCAGAAAAAGAACCAGCGCCTGCCAGCCAAAAAACTGCCCGCGTTCGGCAATCTCCTGCTGAAGCTGTTGTCCGCGCGAGTAAACCACCGTTCGGGTGGCCTGAACCATCTCGCTGTTGGCGGCGGCAAAGGCTTCAAGGCTGGCTCCCGATGGCGCATCCGGACTGCTGTTTTTACACCTGAGCTGCGCCAGGTCGTTCAGCTGCTGGCTCAGCGCCTGCCAGATTTTTTCGTCCGGTAGCACCCCGGCATGAGCGTCAAGCATCTCGCTATAGCGTTTACGCTGATTTTGATAGACCTTCGCCAGCGTCGGATCGTCCAGTACGCAGTACTGCCGGTAGCTACGTTCCATTTCCAGCGACGCGTTCATCATTGCCTCACTGCGCCGGGCATCGACAAGCGTCGTGCGGTTAATATGCGCGGCCTGCGCGCTCAGCGCATTCAGGCTCTGCCACGCCTGCCAGGCCAGAACCAGCAGCGGCAGCAAAATCAACACAAACGAGAGCGTGACCAGCTGACGCAACGAACGGGGGAAAAGAGAGATTCGCTTCAAGGATAGGGTCTCAATCATTTGCTCACTATGATGCTACCTGAATATACCCAATATACTCTATGGATTTTGAGTTACAGGAAGGCGGCAAAGCTGAGAATCCCCGGGAGCTTACTCAAGTAAGTGACCGGGGTGAACAGATGCGGCCAACGCACCTGTAGCACAAAAGACGACGAGTATAACAAAGCCAGGCACAGGCCTGGCTTTGTTATGGAATAAGGCGGTGCCTAACTCGACGTTTCGCCCGATGGTTGATAAAGCAAAGCTGTTATCAGAAGTTGGACGGCAGGCACCTTGTTGTGCGTCATTCGAAGTTTATGTAGCGCGTCCCGAAGGGGCTGACATAAGAAGGTGAATGAGCCACTGCGTATTATTATGCATTAACTATGCCACATAGCAAAACAAATTGTTAACACAATGAAATATAATGAATTTATAACATTTAACCCGCACTTCGGTTGCGGTGACTTTTTAACCAGAGTGTCGCCGTTTAGCAACACATCGTGAGGCGTTTTTACACCTCTATATAAATCAATAAGTTAAATGTCTCTAATTGGCGACACCCCTCACCGGCGTTTGTCGGCAATTCCCGACACCGGCAGGCGACCGCCGTCACAAACGAAAAGCCCCCGCTCAACGTCGGGGGCCTGATACATTACGCTTCAGCCGGGAAGGCTTTGCGAACACGGCGGATCCTGTACAGCTCGCCGGATATTAGCCCAGCTGTTTACGTGCGTTGCGGAAGATGCGCATCCACGGACTATCCTCGCCCCAGTTTTCCGGGTGCCAGGAGTTAGCCACCGTGCGGAATACGCGCTCAGGATGCGGCATCATGATCGTCGCACGACCGCTTTCGCTGGTCACGGCGGTGATCCCGTTCGGTGAGCCGTTCGGGTTAGCCGGATAGCTCTCCGTCACCTTACCGAAGTTATCGACAAAGCGCAGCGCCACCAGACCTTTGCTCTCCAGCTGGGCCAGATGCGCGCTGTCACGCACTTCCACCTGCCCTTCACCGTGAGAAACGGCAATCGGCATCATCGAACCGGCCATGCCCTGCAGCAGCAGAGACGGGCTTTGCGTGACTTCGACCAGGCTGAAGCGCGCTTCAAAACGGTCGGAATAGTTACGCACAAAGCGCGGCCACAGGTCGCTTCCCGGGATCAGCTCACGCAGGTTGGACATCATCTGACAACCGTTACACACGCCCAGCGCCAGGGTCTGCGGACGGTGGAAGAAGGTGGCAAACTCATCGCGCACCCGCTCGTTAAACAGAATGGATTTCGCCCAGCCTTCGCCCGCCCCCAGCACGTCGCCATAGGAGAAGCCGCCGCAGGCAACCAGCGCCTGGAAATCAGCCAGCCCGGTACGGCCCGCCAGCAGGTCGCTCATGTGCACGTCGATCGCATCAAAGCCCGCGCGGTGGAAGGCTGCCGCCATCTCCACGTGGGAGTTAACGCCTTGCTCACGCAGTACCGCTACCTTCGGACGTGCGCCGGTGGCGATGTACGGTGCGGCAATGTCTTCGTTGATATCGAAGGTGAGCTTCACGTTAAGGCCCGGATCGTCCTCGCGACGTTTCGCTTCGTGCTCGCTATCGGCGCACTCCGGGTTGTCGCGCAGGCGCTGCATCTGCCAGGTGGTTTCTGCCCACCAGATACGCAGCGTGGTGCGGCTTTCGCTGAACACCGGATGCCCTTCAGCGGTGATGACAAAGCGGTCACCTTCCGTCGCCTGGCCCAGGTAGTGGACGCAGTCTGCCAGGCCATGAGAAGCCAGCAGCGCTTCAACCGCTTCGCGATCCGCGGCACGGACCTGGATAACCGCCCCCAGCTCTTCGTTAAACAGCGCCGCCAGACGATCGTCACCTAGCGCGGCAATATCTGCCGTCAGGCCGCAGTGGCCGGAAAAGGCCATCTCAGCCAGGGTTACCAGCAGGCCGCCGTCAGAGCGGTCGTGGTAAGCCAGCAGCTTACGATCGGCCACCAGCGCCTGCATCGCATCCCAGAAGCCTTTCAGCTGCGCGACATCGCGTACGTCGGCCGGAACATCGCCCAGCTGACGGTAAACCTGCGCCAGCGCGGTGGCGCCGAGCGCGTTACGGCCTTTGCCTAAATCAATCAGCAGCAGGGCGTTATCTTCCGTGGAGAGCTGCGGCGTCACGGTATGGCGCACATCTTCCACGCGGGCAAAGGCGGAAATCACCAGCGATAGCGGCGAAGTCATCTCGCGCTGCTCGCTGCCTTCCTGCCAGCGGGTTTTCATCGACATCGAATCTTTACCCACCGGAATGGTCAGTCCCAGAGCCGGACACAGCTCTTCGCCAACCGCTTTTACCGCTTCATACAGACCGGCATCTTCACCCGGATGACCCGCTGCGGCCATCCAGTTTGCGGAAAGTTTCACGCGATTTAACGCGCCAATTTGCGTTGCAGCGACGTTGGTCAGCGCTTCACCGACGGCCAGGCGAGCAGAGGCGGCAAAGTCCAGCAGCGCAACCGGCGCACGTTCGCCAATCGCCATCGCTTCGCCGTAGTAGCTATCGAGGCTGGCGGTGGTTACCGCGCAGTTTGCTACCGGAATCTGCCAGGGGCCGACCATCTGATCGCGCGCCACCATCCCGGTTACGGTGCGGTCGCCGATGGTGACAAGGAACGTTTTCTCTGCAACCGCCGGCAGGTGCAGCACGCGATTCACCGCATCGGCGAGAGTGATATCCCGACGATCCAGCGCGTCGCCTTTCACTTTCAGGGTCTGCACATCGCGGGTCATTTTCGGCGTTTTGCCCAGCAGCACATCCAGCGGCAGGTCGATCGGCTGGTCGTTGAAGTGAGCATCGCTCATATTGAGATGCAGTTCTTCGGTGGCTTCACCGATCACCGCATACGGTGCGCGCTCACGGCGGCACAGCTCGTCAAACAGCGGCAGCTGTTCCGGCGCGACCGCCAGCACATAGCGTTCCTGGGATTCGTTACACCAGATTTCCAGCGGGCTCATCCCCGGCTCATCGCTCAGGATATCGCGCAGCTGGAATTTACCGCCGCGACCGCCGTCGCTGACCAGTTCCGGCATGGCATTAGACAAACCGCCCGCGCCGACGTCGTGGATAAACAGAATCGGGTTTGCATCGCCCAGCTGCCAGCAGCGGTCGATCACTTCCTGGCAGCGGCGTTCCATTTCCGGGTTATCGCGCTGCACCGAGGCAAAATCAAGATCCGCGTCGGACTGACCGGATGCCATCGAAGAGGCTGCCCCGCCGCCCAGGCCGATATTCATCGCCGGGCCGCCAAGGACAATCAGTTTCGCCCCAACGGTAATTTCGCCTTTCTGCACGTGCTCGCCGCGAATGTTACCAATACCGCCCGCCAGCATGATCGGTTTGTGGTACCCGCGCAGCTCTTCGCCGTTGTGGCTGGTCACTTTTTCTTCATAGGTACGGAAATAGCCGTTCAACGCCGGGCGACCGAATTCGTTGTTAAACGCGGCGCCGCCCAGCGGGCCGTCGGTCATGATATCCAGCGCGGTCACAATACGATCCGGCTTGCCGAAATCTTCTTCCCACGGCTGTTCAAAGCCGGGAATCCGCAGGTTAGAGACTGAGAAACCGACCAGACCGGCTTTCGGTTTCGCTCCGCGACCGGTTGCCCCTTCATCGCGGATTTCACCGCCGGATCCGGTCGCCGCACCCGGCCACGGAGAGATGGCCGTCGGGTGGTTGTGCGTTTCCACTTTCATCAGGATATGGGCGTCTTCCTGATGGTAGTCATAGCGGCCTTTTTCGCGATCGGCGAAGAAGCGCCCTACCTGAGAACCTTCCATGACCGCGGCGTTGTCTTTATAGGCGGACAGAACGTAGTCCGGGGTCTTCTCAAAGGTATTTTTGATCATCTTAAACAGCGACTTCGGCTGCTGTTCGCCGTCGATGACCCAGTCGGCGTTAAAAATCTTGTGGCGGCAGTGTTCGGAGTTCGCCTGGGCAAACATATACAGTTCGATGTCGTTCGGGTTGCGGCCAAGCCTGGTAAACGCATCCTGCAGATAATCGATTTCGTCTTCCGCCAGCGCCAGCCCCAGACGGAGGTTGGCGTCAATCAGCGCCTGACGTCCCTGACCCAACAGATCGACGCTGGTCACCGGCGTCGGTTGATGCTGAGCGAACAGCTTTTCGCCCTCTTCCAGCGCGTCAAAGACGCTTTCCATCATCCGGTCGTGGAGTTCACTCGCGACAGCGGCCCATTGTTCTTCGCTCAGCGCAGTGGCTTCCACATAGTACGCCACGCCGCGTTCAAGACGCACAACCTGCGACAGGCCGCAGTTATGGGCAATATCGGTAGCTTTAGAAGACCAGGGGGAGATGGTGCCAGGGCGGGGGGTGACGAGCAGTAATTTACCGGTTGGGGTATGGCTGTTTAAGTTTGGGCCATACTTGAGCAGTCGTGCCAGCCTCTCACGCTCATCACCGCTTAACGGCGCGTTCAGTTCGGCAAAATGAACATACTCTGCATATATTGTGCTAACCGGCAGGTTGGCCGCCTGGAAACGTGCCAGCAGTTTATTAACACGAAATGCCGACAGTGCAGGTGAACCACGCAAAATTTCCATCATAAGTCTCTCGTCTTCGCAGCTTTCAATATGAGCCAGGGGGGAAACGGGCGCCATTATAGTGAATCCTGAGCCTCGACGAAACCGTTTGCGTGGAAATAAAATCATTCCCCTGGTTTATCAATTAATGTGACCTTCCTCGCGAATAAGTTGCCAACTGACGCATTCTTAAGCAAAATGCCGCTCATTCGAGGACTCTCTTTTAACTTTATTCGCTAATAGCCTGCTGAGGAACACAGAGCTGCAGAAGATTAACTCTCTGAAAAAATTAAAGATTAATTATCTGCTCATCGGCATTGTGACCTTATTGCTGGCGGCCGCTCTGTGGCCGTCGATCCCGTGGTCAGGAAAGCCGGAGAACCGTGTCGCCGGAATTATGGCGCGCGGCGAGCTGCGCATCAGTACCATCAATTCGCCGCTCACCTTCGCGACCATCAATAACAAAACCTACGGACTGGATTACGAGCTGGCGGAACAGTTTGCCGATTACCTCGGCGTCAAGCTGAAAGTGACCGTCCGCCAGAATATCAGTCAGCTGTTTGATGACCTCGATAACGGTAATGCCGATATGTTAGCTGCCGGACTGGTCTACAACTCAGAACGGGTCAAAAACTATCAGGCCGGGCCGGGCTACTATTCGGTGTCGCAACAGCTGGTCTACCGGGTGGGCAACACGCGCCCACGCAGCCTCGCCAACCTCACGGCGGAACAGCTGGTGATTGCCCCGGGCCACGTCGCCATTAACGACCTGCAGACACTAAAAGGAAATAAATACCCGGATCTCGGCTGGCGCGTGGATGAAAAGCGCGGGACGACAGCGCTGATGCAGGCGGTTATCGATGGCGAAGTGGATTACACCATTGCGGATTCGGTGGCCATTAGTCTGTTCCAGCGCGTGCATCCGGAACTGGCGGTCGCTCTGGATATCAGCGATGAACAGCCGGTGACCTGGTTTAGCGCCAGGAGCGAGGACAACTCGCTTTCGGCGGCGATGCTGGATTTCTTCAACAATATGAATGAAGACGGCACCCTGGCGCGGCTGGAAGAAAAATACCTTGGACACGGCAACGATTTCGATTATGTCGACACCCGGACGTTCCTGCGCGCCGTCGATAATATTCTGCCGGACCTACAGCCGATGTTTGAGAAATACGCGCGCCAGATCGACTGGCGCCTGCTGGCGGCCATTTCATGGCAGGAGTCGCACTGGGATCCGCAGGCTACTTCGCCCACCGGGGTGCGCGGCATGATGATGCTGACCCGCAATACCGCGCAGAGCCTGGGATTAACCGATCGTACCGATGCGGAGCAGAGCCTCAGCGGCGGTATGCGCTACTTGCAGGATATGATGAATAAAATCCCGGACTCGGTCCCCAAAGATGAACGAATCTGGTTTGCGCTGGCGGCTTACAATATGGGATACGCCCATATTCTGGACGCTATCTCACTGACCAAAAAACAGAAAGGCAATCCCGACAGCTGGGCGGACGTCAAGCAGCGCCTGCCGCTGCTCAGTCAGAAACCTTATTACAGCCGGCTGAAATATGGCTACGCGCGCGGTCACGAGGCATACGCCTACGTCGAGAACATCCGCAAATACCACATCAGCCTGGTGGGCTACCTGTCGGAGAAAGAGAGAAAGGATGAACAGCGGCTGGCGCTGGCCGGGGACTATCCGGCAGTGATGCCGGATGAACTGGATAAAGAACAGCGGGCGCTCCCCTTTTTCCAGTTTCGCGCGGAATCGTTAGTCGACAACGCCAGGCTGAAGATTCCCGGATTGGGACACTAAGCGTCTTCGACCCGACGCGCCTTTTTTAAGGCTTTTTTCTCTTCCCGCCGCCAGCGGAAAAAGTCGCTGAGCATACCTGAGCACGACTCCGCCAGAATCCCCTCGCTGATCTCCACCCGATGATTCATACCCGGATGGTGCAGAACATCAATTAGCGAGCCGGCCGCGCCGGTTTTTGCATCCCGGGCACCAAATACCAGCCGTGAAATCCGGCTATGCACCATCGCACCCGCGCACATCACACAGGGTTCAAGCGTGACATACAGCGTCGCGTCAATCAGGCGATAGTTTTGCAGGACCAGTCCACCCTGACGCAGCGCCATAATTTCGGCATGCGCCGTAGGATCGTGACGCCCGATAGGCCGGTTCCACCCTTCGCCGATAACCTGATTGTTGTACACCAGCACGGCGCCGACCGGCACTTCGCCCTCTTCCCAGGCGCGTTTAGCCAGCGTCAGGGCGTGACGCATCCAGTATTCATCGTTCAGTTCATGGTCAGACAAAACGGGCACTCCTGCGGAAAAAGCGGGCCGCATTATACATGGCCGACAGACATTGCACACTATTCTAACTGGTGGAGATCGCCCTGCGGGGTGACCCGCCAGCGGTGCTGGCAAAAATGAAGCAGCGGATTATCCTGTTCGCTATCGCTATAGCCGCTGTACAGCTGCAGCGGCGCACCGATCTTCTGCTCCAGTTGCACCACCTTTTCATGGCCCAGACAGCGTAGCGACAGCCCCCAGCCTCCGCAGCGACGTTCCATCCGACTGGCGATGATGTTCACCCTGGGCAGCCAGGCAGTATCCCCGTAGACCTGTTCCACCAGCGATTGCGGCGATCCGGTAATCAGCCAGACGTCAGCATCGTGCCGGGTCAGGTAGTCCGACAGCCGGGCCTGCACCACCGGAAAAGCCGTCACGCGCTGGCGAAACCAGCGGACAAAGTCGGCCTCAAGCCGCTTTAGCGCGCGCTCACTGCGTCCGAACGTCGATGCCCACAGCAGCAGGCTCATCGGCCAGCGCGCCGCCCGGCCATTTACCGCCAGTCCTGCCAGGATCACCGGCAACAGCGGTACAACCAGCAGCAGGTTCAGGGGCTGGTGACGCAAGACGTACCGTAAGAAGCTGCCGAACATATCCTGTTGATGCAACGTTCCATCGAGATCAAAAAAAACCACTCGCTGCGTGCTGCTCTTCAAACCTGACCTCTTTTTATCGAATTTTGTCTCTGATACCGCTAGCTTAACAGTCTTGTGCCATAAACAGAGAAAACATCCGCTGACGTTAAGCCTGCGTTGAGGCAGTTCCTCCGCCGTGAATAAATCTCAGCGGTAGAATTTTTAATTCGCCGCAATCCTCTTATAATCGAATACAAAATTCTTTCAGCAGAGGGCGAAAGTTGTCCTGAGGAAAACCGATGAACTGTTTAATCCGCATCCGCCAGCGCTACCCGTCGCTGGCAGCAAGCGATAAGAAGCTGGCAGACTTTATTCTGGCTCAGCCGGACCAGACCCGCCACCTCAGTTCGCAACAGCTGGCAGGTGAGGCAGGCGTCAGCCAGTCCAGCGTCGTGAAATTCGCGCAGAAGATGGGGTTTAAGGGTTTCCCGGCGCTAAAGCTGGCGCTCAGCGAAGCGCTGGCCAGTGCACCCGATCCTCAGTCGGTGCCGGTCCATAACCAGATCCGCGGCGACGATCCGCTGCGTCTGGTCGGCGAGAAACTGATTAAGGATAACGTGGCCGCCATGCACGCCTCGCTGGATGTGAACAGCGAAGAGAAGCTGCTGGAAGCCGTGGCGCTGCTGCGGAATGCGCGCCGGGTGATTATTACCGGTATTGGCGCATCCGGCCTGGTGGCGCGCAATTTTAGCTGGAAGCTAATGAAGATCGGCATTAACGCGGTTTCCGAACAGGATATGCATGCCCTGCTCGCCACCGTACAGGCCATGTCGTCAGACGACCTGCTGTTAGCTATCTCCTACTCTGGCGAACGTCGTGAAATCAATATGGCCGCCGGAGAAGCGCTGCGCGTGGGCTGTCGGATCCTGGCGATCACTGGCTTCACCCCCAACGCCCTGCAACAGCAGGCCACGCAGTGCCTGTATACTATCGCCGAAGAGCAGGCGACCCGCAGCGCGGCGATCTCCTCCACCAGCGCGCAGATGATGCTCACCGATCTGCTGTTTATGGCGCTGGTTCAACAGGATCTTGAACATGCGCCGGACCGTATCCGGCACAGCGAAGCGCTGGTGAAAAAACTGGTGTGAACAGAAAATGGGCGTATAATGCCCGCCCTGTTTGTGTTGTTTCTGAGAATTTCCCGATGGCGCTGTTAATCACCAAAAAATGCATCAACTGCGATATGTGCGAACCGGAATGCCCTAACGAGGCCATTTCGATGGGTGACAGCATTTATGAAATTAACAGCGACCGCTGCACGGAATGCGTGGGCCACTATGAAACGCCCACCTGCCAGAAAGTGTGCCCGATCCCGAATACGATTCTGAAAGACCCGGCACACGTTGAAAATGAAGAGCAGCTGTGGGACAAGTTCGTGCTAATGCATCACGCGGACAAAATCTGATACCGCGGACAGCGGGCGCTAACTCTCCACGATAACCGTTGCACAAGCGTAATGGCGCTCATCGGCCAGCGTCACGTGAATGCTTCTGACGCCCAGACGCTCCGCCAGATTCTTCGCTTCGCCCCACAGCCGTAGCTTAGGCTTGCCCAGTTCGTCGTTGTAAACCTCAAACTGATTAAAAGCCAGACCGTTACGGATACCGGTCCCCAGGGCTTTCGCCGCCGCCTCTTTCACCGCAAAACGCTTTGCCAGAAAACGAACCGGCTGCTGGTGCTGTGCCCATATCGCCCACTCGTTGTCGCTGAGCACGCGCCGGGCGAGACGATCGCCGCTGCGGGCGATCACCGCTTCAATACGGGCAATTTCAACAATATCGGTACCCAGCCCCAGAATAGCCATTACGCGCGAGCTTCCTGCATCAGGCGTTTCATCTCGGCAACCGCTTCTTTCAGGCCGCTCATCACCGCACGACCGATGATCGCATGACCAATGTTCAGCTCATGCATCTCCGGAATACGGGCGATCGCCTGCACGTTATGGTAGGTCAGGCCGTGACCGGCATTAACCTTGAGGCCCAGGCTCGCGGCATAGGCGGCCGCCGTGGCGATACGCTCAAGCTCTGCGGCCTGCCGGGCGTCGGTTTCGGCATCCGCATAGCAACCGGTATGGATTTCGATATACGGCGCGCCGACGTCCGCCGCAGCCTTAATTTGCTCAACATCGGCATCGATGAACAGCGAGACCAGAATACCGGCATCGGCAAGGCGCGTGCAGGCATCGCGCATTTTGTCGCGCTGACCCGCCACATCCAGACCGCCTTCCGTCGTCACTTCCTGACGTTTTTCCGGAACCAGACAGCAGAAGTGCGGTTTGGTCTCACAGGCGATGGTCAGCATCTCTTCGGTGACCGCCATCTCCAGGTTCATTCGGGTATCCAGCGTCTGGCGCAGGATACGCACATCGCGGTCGGTAATGTGACGGCGGTCTTCGCGCAGGTGCACGGTAATCCCGTCGGCGCCAGCCTGCTCGGCGATAAAGGCCGCCTGCACCGGATCCGGATAGGCCGTGCCGCGAGCGTTACGCAGTGTCGCAATATGGTCAATATTGACCCCTAACAGTAATTCAGCCATGACAATCCTCATTGATCGTTATTCGTTTTATCTGCTGCTCGCGCCGCGCGGGCGGGCATAAACTGGCGAAACAGCTCCCGGCTCTTTAGCGGTTTACCGCCAAGATACGGTTTCAGGGCGATACGGGTAAAGCGCTTTGCGGCACGTAGCGCGTCGCTATCCGGGAACTCACGGTTAGCCAGCGCCTTCAAATGGTGCCCGGTAAAGGTGTTGTTATCAATAACCACGCTGGCAATAAAACCTTTTTCTTCACGGTAGCGATAGGTCATGGTGTCATCCACCGCTTCGCCGCTGCCGGCACAGTGGAGGAAGTCAACGCCATAGCCCAGGTGTCCCAGCAGCGCCAGTTCAAAGCGGCGCAACGCCGGCTCTGGTGTACCGCTTGCGCCAGCCAACGCCTGCAGACAGTGCAGATAATCGAAAAAGAGTTCGGAGAAGCGCGTTTCATGTTCGAGCACGCGGGAAAGCAGCTCATTGACATACAGACCGCTGTAAAGCGTGATGCCGCTGAGCGGAAGCGCCAATGAAACGGCTTCGGCGCTGCGAAGCGTTTTCACTTCGCCACGCCCGCCAAAGCGCAGGAGTAAGGGGGTAAAAGGCTGGAGGGCGCCTTTGAGGTTGGAGCGTCTGGAACGTGCGCCTTTTGCTACCAGGCGCACGCGACCCGACTCTTCCGTGAAGACGTCCAGCATCAGGCTGGTTTCGCTCCAGGGACGACTATGCAGAACGAAAGCGCGCTGCCAGCCTTCCATCATACTCGTCGTCTTTCAGGTTGCAGGTGCGTTGGCCGCACCCTTTCAGCCGAATCACTGACTAAAGTAAGCTCCCGGGGACTCACGGTCTTGCCGCCTGCCTGCACCACGAAAGCCATGGTGTATCAAACTCAGAGATCGTCAACGTAGCCGAGGCTGCGCAGCGCGCGCTCGTCGTCGGCCCAGCCGGATTTGACCTTCACCCACAGTTCGAGGTGAACCGGCGCTTCGAACATATCCTGCATGTCTTTACGCGCTTCAATACCGATGGTTTTGATTTTGGCGCCTTTGTTGCCAATGACCATCTTCTTCTGACCTTCACGCTCAACCAGAATCAGGCCGTTAATATCATAACCGCCGCGTTCGTTGGTCTGGAAACGCTCGATCTCAACCGTCACCGAATACGGCAGCTCGGCACCAAGAAAACGCATCAGCTTTTCACGGATGATTTCAGAGGCCATAAAGCGCTGTGAGCGGTCGGTAATATAATCTTCCGGGAAGTGATGAATCGCTTCCGGCAGATGTTTGCGTACGATCCCGGCGATGGTATCGACATTCATCCCTGTTTCCGCAGAAATTGGCACGATATCGAGGAAGTTCATCTGGCTCGCCAGGAACTGCAGGTGCGGCAGCAGATCGGCCTTCTCCTGCACGTTATCTACTTTATTGACCGCCAGAATCACCGGCGCTCTGGCATCACGTAATTTGCCCAGCACCATTTCGTCATCGGCCGTCCAGCGCGTGCCTTCGACAACGAAAATCACCAGTTCAACGTCGCCAATGGAACTGCTCGCCGCTTTGTTCATCAGGCGGTTGATCGCCCGTTTCTCTTCCATATGCAGGCCCGGGGTATCAACATAAATTGCCTGATACGGTCCTTCGGTATGGATGCCGACAATGCGGTGACGGGTGGTCTGCGCTTTACGGGAAGTGATCGAAATCTTCTGCCCAAGCAGTTTGTTCAACAGCGTGGATTTACCCACGTTCGGGCGGCCAACGATGGCGACAAACCCACAATAACTTTTATCGATGCTCATTCCAGCTCCAGCTTTTTCAGCGCCTGTTCGGCGGCAGCCTGCTCCGCCTTGCGACGGCTGGAACCTGTGCCTACCACCGGTTCACTCAGGCCACTGACCTGGCAGTGGATAGTAAATTCCTGATCGTGTGCTTCACCGCGCACCTGCACTACCAGATAGGAAGGCAGCGGCAGGTGGCGACCTTGCAGGTACTCCTGCAAACGGGTCTTTGGATCTTTTTGCTTATCGCCAGGACTGATTTCGTCCAGACGAGTTTGGTACCAGGTGAGAATCAGGCGCTCAACGTTCTGGATATCGCTGTCGAGGAATACCCCGCCAATCAACGCTTCAACGGTATCTGCCAGAATAGACTCGCGACGGAAGCCGCCGCTTTTCAACTCACCCGGGCCAAGGCGCAGACACTCACCCAGTTCAAACTCGCGGGCGATCTCCGCCAGCGTGTTGCCTCGTACCAACGTTGCGCGCATGCGGCTCATATCGCCTTCGTCCACCCGAGGGAAACGATGATAGAGCGCATTCGCGATCACAAAACTCAAAATTGAGTCACCTAAAAATTCCAGGCGCTCATTGTGTTTGCTGCTGGCACTGCGGTGAGTTAATGCCTGTTGCAACAGCTCCTGATGATGAAAAGTGTAGCCCAGCTTCCGTTGAAGCCGATTAATTACGATGGGGTTCATGCGTTACCAATAAATGAATGCGTCAAAAATGCAGCACACGAAACCGACCTGGGCAGCCCTGTCCCCATTCAGATTGCCTGTGCGCTTGCCTGCCGCCTTTCTGCAACCCAAATTATTCAGAGTAAAATCAACCAACGCGGTTTCGTGTGCAGTGTCACTCTTACGAGAGACAACCAAAACTTCGGGGGGATATTCTATACGCAACGACAAGGGATGTCGTTAGTTTGAATAGATTTAAATATTAAATAATTCACGCTGCCAATATTGCAGCGGCAGCGTGAATAAGGCAGGGAAATTAATGAATGCTACCGATACGCGATAAACGCACGCCGGTCGGCCATTCACCTTCCTGTTTTTCGAAGCTCATCCAGATCGCCGTGGCTTTACCCACCAGATTGGCCTCTGGCACAAAGCCCCAGTAACGGCTGTCAGCGCTGTTATCGCGGTTGTCACCCATCATGAAGTAATGACCCGGCGGCACAATCCAGGTGGCCAACGGCAGGCCGGACTGGCGGTAGTACATTCCAACCTGATCCTGAGCAATCGGCACGGTCAGAATGCGGTGAGTCACCTCACCCAGCGTCTCTTTGCGCTCGGTCAGACGAATACCGTCAGCCTTGCTTTCGCCTTTCGGCAACTGCCAGAAACCGCTGGTCGCTTCCCCACCGTTCTGACGCGAGAACGTCTGGACGAAATCGCTGGGCTCAACGTTGGAGTAAGTCACCGGCAGTGCATTACCACATGCCTGACCGGAGCTGCAGCCCGGCTGGATAGTGACCTGTTTTGCCACCGGATCGTAGGTGATCTTATCGCCCGGTAAGCCAACAGCCCGCTTAATGTAGTCCAGACGCGGATCTTCCGGGTATTTGAACACCACGATATCGCCACGTTTCGGATGACCGGTTTCGATCAGCGTTTTCTGGTAGATCGGATCTTTGATGCCGTAGGCAAACTTCTCGACCAGAATAAAATCGCCGATCAGCAGTGTTGGCATCATCGAACCTGACGGGATTTGAAACGGCTCATAAATAAATGAGCGCACCACCAGGACGATCGCCAGCACCGGAAATACCGAGGCTCCCGTTTCCAGCCAGCCCGGTTTCGGGCCGACTTTCTTCAACGTTTGCTTGTCGAGGCTATCACCGGTCGCTGCCTGAGCAGCGGCCTGACGTTCACGACGTTTTGGTGCAAAGATGAATTTATCCAGGCACCACAAAAGCCCCGTGATCACGGTTGCAATCACCAGGATCAGGGCAAACATGTTCGCCATGCCAACTCCTTAATGGTTATTTTCCGTCTTTACCGACGTGCAGAATGGCGAGGAACGCTTCCTGCGGCAGCTCAACGTTACCCACTTGCTTCATACGTTTCTTACCGTCTTTCTGCTTCTGCAGCAGCTTTTTCTTACGACTGACGTCGCCGCCGTAGCATTTCGCCAGTACGTTTTTACGCAGCTGTTTGACGGTCGAACGGGCAATAATGTGGTTGCCGATAGCCGCCTGAATCGCGATATCGAACTGCTGGCGTGGGATCAGCTCTTTCATCTTCTCCACCAGCTCACGACCGCGGTACGGCGCGTTATCGTTGTGGGTGATCAGCGCCAGCGCATCAACACGCTCGCCGTTGATCAGCACGTCCACGCGCACCATGTTGGATGCCTGGAAGCGTTTGAAGTTGTAATCCAGCGACGCGTAGCCACGGGAGGTGGACTTCAGACGGTCAAAGAAATCGAGAACCACTTCCGCCATCGGAATTTCATAGGTCAGCGCAACTTGTTTACCGTGATAAACCATGTTGGTCTGCACGCCACGCTTCTCAATACACAGCGTGATGACGTTGCCGAGGAACTCTTGCGGCAGCAGCATATGACATTCCGCGATCGGCTCACGCAGTTCCTGAATGTTATTCAGCGGCGGCAGCTTGGACGGGCTATCGACATAGATGACCTCTTTCGACGTGGTTTCCACTTCGTAGACAACCGTCGGCGCGGTGGTAATCAGATCCAGGTCGTATTCGCGTTCCAGACGCTCCTGGATGATCTCCATGTGCAGCAGGCCGAGGAAGCCACAGCGGAAGCCGAAGCCCAGCGCCGTTGAACTTTCCGGCTCATAGAACAGAGAGGCATCGTTCAGGCTCAGTTTGCCAAGCGCATCACGGAAGGCTTCATAATCATCGGAGCTCACCGGGAACAGACCGGCGTACACCTGTGGTTTCACTTTCTTAAAGCCTGGCAGAGCCTTATCCGCCGGGTTACGTGACGTCGTCAGGGTATCGCCAACCGGCGCGCCGAGGATATCTTTAATGGCACACACCAGCCAGCCTACCTCGCCGCATTTCAGCTCGGTACGGTCAACCTGTTTTGGCGTGAAGATACCCAGGCGATCGGCGTTATAGACCTGACCGGTGCTCATGACTTTGATTTTGTCGCCTTTGCGCATCGTGCCGTTCTTGATACGCACCAGCGACACAACGCCAAGATAGTTATCAAACCAGGAGTCGATGATCAGCGCCTGCAGCGGGGCATCCGCATCGCCTTCCGGCGGTGGGATATCACGCACCAGACGTTCCAGAACATCGGGAACGCCGACGCCGGTTTTCGCCGAGCAGCGCACCGCATCGGCCGCATCGATACCGACGATGTCTTCGATTTCATCGGCTACGCGCTCCGGATCGGCAGCAGGCAGGTCGATTTTGTTGAGAACCGGCACCACTTCCAGATCCATTTCCATGGCGGTATAGCAGTTGGCCAGCGTCTGAGCTTCCACTCCCTGACCCGCATCGACCACCAGCAGCGCACCTTCACATGCGGCGAGCGAACGTGACACCTCATAAGAGAAGTCGACGTGCCCCGGGGTATCGATGAAGTTCAGCTGGTAGGTTTCGCCGTTGGTCGCCTTGTAATCCAGGGTGACGCTTTGCGCCTTAATGGTGATGCCACGCTCACGTTCAAGATCCATGGAGTCCAGTACCTGGGCTTCCATTTCACGATCGGAAAGGCCACCGCAAATCTGGATGATACGGTCAGACAACGTCGATTTACCGTGGTCGATATGAGCGATGATTGAAAAGTTACGTATATTCTTCATATTTTAGAGTTAATTATGCCTTACGCGTATCATGAGGCCGCTGTTCTGTGCCTGACGTTTTTTAATCCGAAAACGCCGCATTCTACACTACATCCGCGAAACCAGGAAATGCTCTTACCAGCAGCATAACCGTAGCAAATGATGTGTTCTGCCGGGGGTAATAAATCAAAAATAAAGGCCAGTGGATTCACTGGCCTGGTTCTGAAGAGGGAGTCTCTACACGCACCAAATCTGGCGGCAGGCCAACGCTAATAATAACGGGCTGCCACGACTGGCGAGCGGCTAATCCGGGCGAAAGCCCGCGCGCCACCAGAAATCCACCGACGCCGCCGAGTAGCGCACCACACAGCGAAGCGAAATCATTTGCAAACAAGACCTGAAAAACAGACGCCATTGCAAACAGCCCAACCAGCGGCGCCATATAGACTAAAACCGCCGAGCCCAGCAGGCTGCTTTCGGCAATCCCCAGCTCGACTTTTTGCCCGGCGGACAGCGGCTGTTCGCTGGGAACGCTGATCGTGTGGCTGGTTTGCGGCCCCAGCTTGTTCAGCACCCGGCTACCGCAGCCGGCGCGCGAGGCGCAGCTGCTGCACGAGGCTTTAACATCACAGTGTACTTGCGCCATTCCATTATGCCAGGAGACGACCGTGGCCCACTCTTTAATCATTGCACAGCCCTGAATTTGATGCTGTCGGAGATGCGTTTAGCCGTCTGCGGCGGCAGCTCGCCAACCACGGTTATCTCGGCGTTATCACGTACCGTCGTGCTCACGGTACGACGCCCGGTACGCAACAGCTGATCGCTGCTGTTTGCCGATGCGCGATTCACGTTAATCGAGAAGCTAAACAGCCCATCAGAGTAAAGGCGGGACTCAACCGGACCATCAAAGGTCGGCAGACGGCGCTGGCTGCTGGAGACTTCGGAAACGCCCTGCGGTAGCCAGGTCGGCGCCCAGTTAAAGTTGGCTTTATCGCCCCCTTCCGGCACCGACAGCTGAGGCGGCAGGCTTGCTTTCGCTAAGGTTTCCATGCTGCTGCTGACCTTGTCGCCAACGTTAAAGGATACGACCCGGAACTGCTCCAGCGTTTCCCCGTCGCGGTCAAGCAAATCGACGCGCATGGGCAGTTTGGTTTCCGCATCCAGCCAGACGATATAGCTATAGCGCGTACCGTCCCGCGCGACGACGCGAATCACTTCGCAAAGCCTGTCGGCAATACGGGTTCGCCCAACGGAGATAAAGTCGTAGTAGGCAGCCAGTCGCTTAAAATCGGTGTAGGCCAGCGAGGGTAACGAATCGACGATATAGTCGCCGTTCAGCGTGAACGGATCGAGCCCCGGCTCAAAATAGCTGATTTCATTGCCGCGCAGTACAACTTCCCGGCGTGGGCCATCGAGTTGTAAAAGCTGGGCAAGAGGTTGATTGTTCAGCCGCGCGTGACGATAACGCAGCGACTCAACGCCCTGTTTGTTGATGCTGACGAAAGACAGCTCATAGTTAAGGGACTGGCTGGCCAGGTTCATTTGCTGCAACAACGCCCCGGACGATGTATCAGCCGAGGCGTTGACAGAGAAGAACAGGCTGCCTGCCATGAGCGACATGGCACACCAAAGTTGCTTCATTACTGCGATTGCGTTCCTAAAGTTTGATAGCCTGGCACCTGAACAGCGGCTTGCTGAGTCTGGGCCTGACCAAACTGAAGCTGTTCTGCGTGCAGGCGACGCTGCAATTCATAGTCCTGCAGCATAGCATTAATACGGCGGCGCTGTTCTTGCACCTGAGCCTGCTGGCCGCTCCCTGCGGAAGCATCAGCCGGAACGCCGAGGCTTACCGGGCTGGCTTTACCCATCATCGGCATGGTGTTGAAAACAGGCGCTTCGGGCTGCTGAGCAGATTCGCTATGCCCATTATACTGCTGGACGCCGACGATAACAGCAAGCGAAACGCATGCCGCAACCCCCATCTGAGTCAGAGAACTGGCCCACGGGCGGACTTTCTGCCAGAAAGGCATCTGACGCCACTGATGTGGTGCTGGCTGAGATTCAGGAATAAGCGGCACCGCCTGACGAACGGGCTCGTTCTCAATGGCGGCCATGACGCGGGCTGAGATATCAAAATGGAGCATCTCAGCGGTATCGCCTCGCAGCGAATCGCGGATGAGATGGTAGCTCTCCCAGGTCTTTTGCATTTCAGAAGAACGGCTCAGCTCATTGAGCAGCTCGTTATCCAGCGTTTCACCATCCATTAAGGCCGAAAGTTTTTCTTTCTGCATGCCTGATACCCTTTTCAGTATTCCGCTATCGTCAACGCCTGATAAGCGGTTGAACTTTATTATCAATAGCTTCTCGTGCCCGGAAAATGCGCGAACGTACCGTTCCTACCGGGCAATCCATGATAGCGGCTATCTCTTCATAGCTCAGGCCATCCAGCTCCCGCAACGTAATTGCCATGCGTAAATCTTCCGGGAGTGATTCAATGGTACGAAAAACTATTTGTCTCAGTTCTTCTGACAACATTAAGTTCTCAGGGTTCGAAATTTCTTTCAGCGCCCCACCACTTTCGAAGTTTTCTGCCTCATTGGCGTCAACATCGCTGGACGGTGGGCGGCGTCCCTGAGCTACCAGATAATTCTTCGCCGTATTTACGGCGATGCGATATAACCAGGTATAAAAAGCACTATCCCCCCGGAAGGACTCCAGCGCGCGCCATGCTTTTACGAACGACTCCTGAACAACGTCAGGGATATCGCCCGGTGGCACATAGCGGGAGACCAGGCTCGCGACCTTATGCTGATAGCGCACCACCAGCAAGTTAAACGCTTTCTGATCTCCTTTCTGGACCCGTTCGACGAGGACCTGATCCGTTAACTGCTCGCTCATCCGAGGTAATGTCTCCCCAAACCCAATTCCCATGCGTCTTCAAAGCACTACCCAATCACTGCAATATGAGCAAGCAGACGATTGGAGTGTCTGAAAACAATAAAGTTCCGTTACGCCTTTGATTTTTGTCTGGCAACGGCGGACGATTTGTTATCTCTCATTATATGTCCCGCAACTCAACGCCAGGTAAGATGATGAAGAAAAAGCGTAAGGTCCGCCAGAAGGGTAACGTAACATCGCTTTTATTTCACTATAAAATCTGAAGCTAACGATCTGCTTCGCAAATATTTTCTTTCGTTTACACAGCCCCGCCCCGCCCGCTTATGTTTAGTTTCCACAACGTTCAGTAAAAAAAATGTACGATTCATCACGACCTGATGCTATTGTGGCAAAAATGTGTTTAGTAAATTAAACAAAGACAATGAATACGACTCCTGACTTCTCCTGTGATGTGCTGATTATCGGCAGCGGCGCTGCCGGTTTATCCCTTGCGCTACGTCTGGCGGAACACAGCTCCGTCGCCGTACTGAGCAAAGGCCCTGTCAGCGAAGGTTCAACGCTCTACGCGCAAGGCGGCATTGCCGCCGTTTTTGATGAAACCGACAGCGTGGAATCTCACGTTGAAGATACGCTCATCGCCGGAGCCGGCCTGTGCGATCGCCATGCAGTCTCTTTCGTCGCCAGCAACGCCAGGCCTTGCGTGCAATGGCTTATCGACCAGGGCGTGCTGTTTGATACTCAGACCCAGGCCAACGGCGAACAGAGCTATCACCTGACCCGTGAAGGTGGCCATAGCCATCGCCGTATCCTCCACGCTGCCGATGCCACCGGTAAAGCGGTGGAAACGACGCTGGTAGGCAAGGCGCTCGCGCATCCGAATATTCGTATTCTGGAGCGAAGTAACGCCGTCGATTTGATCATTTCCGATAAAATCGGCCTGCCGGGGACACGTCGGGTGGTTGGCGCCTGGATCTGGAACCGGAATAAAGAAAAGGTCGAGACCTGCAGCGCGAAATCCGTGGTGCTGGCCACCGGCGGGGCGGCGAAAGTCTATCAGTACACCACCAACCCGGATGTCTCCTCCGGCGATGGTATTGCTATGGCCTGGCGCGCCGGCTGTCGCGTGGCCAACCTCGAATTCAACCAGTTTCACCCCACCGCGTTGTACCATCCGCAGGCGCGCAATTTCCTGTTAACCGAAGCATTGCGCGGCGAAGGCGCATACCTGAAACGTCCGGACGGTACCCGGTTCATGCCCGATTTTGACGAACGCGGCGAGCTGGCGCCACGCGATATCGTCGCCCGCGCGATTGACCATGAGATGAAACGCCTCGGCGTCGATTGTATGTATCTCGACATCAGCCATAAGCCTGAAGCTTTTATTCGTCAGCATTTCCCGATGATCTACGAAAAGCTGCTCGGCCTGGGTATCGATCTGACAAAAGAGCCCGTACCGATTGTCCCCGCCGCCCACTATACCTGCGGCGGCGTGATGGTTGATGACAACGGACGTACCGATGTTGACGGGCTGTATGCGATTGGCGAAGTGAGCTACACCGGACTGCACGGGGCTAACCGCATGGCGTCAAATTCGCTGCTCGAATGCCTGGTTTACGGCTGGTCCGCGGCCGAGGATATTCTCCAGCGCATGCCGCTGGCTCAAGCGGTTAACGCCCTCCCTTCCTGGGATGAAAGTCAGGTTGAGATCCCCGATGAACTGGTGGTGATTCAACATAACTGGCACGAGCTGAGACTGTTGATGTGGGACTACGTGGGGATTGTCCGCACCACCCGTCGGCTGGAGCGTGCGCTACGACGAATCACCATGTTACAGCAGGAACTCGACGAATATTATGCCCGCTTCCGCGTGTCGAATAATTTGCTGGAGTTACGCAATCTGGTGCAGGTGGCCGAACTGATCGTTCGCTGCGCAATGCAACGTAAAGAGAGTCGCGGGCTGCACTATACCCTGGATTACCCGGAACAACTTGCGGATAGCGGCCCGTCAATTCTGTCGCCTCTGGCTCACATAAAGAGGTAAAAGTCCTGGGTCAGGGCAGTAAACCCTTCGGAGTATTGCTGTTCAGGCCCACGGACAATCAGCCGATCGCTGAAACACTCCCCCGCGGTCGGCGAGAAAGCCAGCAGTACGCGGTGCGGCGGGCGCATTTCCGTCTCCGCGACATCGGTGCGCAAACGCAGATGCCAGCCCATGGTTTGGGCGCGTTGAACAAACGCATTGCCAATATCCACCGGTAACACCACGCAGAAAAAGCCCTCTTCGGTAATCGACTCTGCGGCGCAGGTTAAGAGCGTGACGTGATCGAGCGTCGTCGTATATCGCGCCTGTTCGCGCTGCGATGTTGCACAGGGCACACCTTCGGCAAAAAAAGGCGGGTTGCTGACAATCAGTTCATAGCGTCGGGTTTGCGCGGGCTGCCACTGTTGAATATCCCCCTGATGCACCTGGATACGCGCCCCCCACGGGGAGGTCGCCACGTTTTCGCGCGCCTGCGCCGTCGCCTCTTCATCGAGTTCTACCGCATCCAGCATGACCCGATCGTCGGTTCGCTGAGCCAGCATTAAAGCCAGTAAACCGCTACCGGTCCCGATATCCAGCACGTGTTTTACCTGGGCGATCGGCGCCCACGCGCCTAGCAGAATGCCGTCGGTGCCCACTTTCATCGCACAACGGTCGTGAGCAACAAAGAACTGTTTAAACGTAAAACCATTGCGCGGCAGCGCAAACTTCGACTGAGACATCCTGAATAACCTTGCGAACAAAAACTCCTGAGACTGAAGCTATGCACAATACCGGAGAACAGATAGCCTTACAAACAGATGAACATTACGCCCGTAACGTCTATAATCGTCGGTCCACTCAGAGGTAGATCATGACTGTAACGACTTTTTCCGAACTTGAACTCGACGAAAACCTTCTGGAAGCCCTCCAGGAAAAAGGTTTCACACGCCCGACAGCCATTCAGGCCGCCGCTATTCCGCCTGCGCTTGATGGCCGTGATATTCTCGGTTCAGCCCCGACAGGTACCGGTAAAACAGCGGCGTATCTGCTGCCAGCGTTGCAGCACCTGCTTGATTTCCCGCGTAAGAAGTCGGGACCACCGCGTATTCTTATCCTGACGCCGACCCGTGAGCTGGCAATGCAGGTTGCCGACCATGCCCGTGAGCTGGCCGCACACACGCACCTGGACATTGCCACCATCACCGGCGGTGTCGCATACATGAACCACGCGGAAGTATTCAGCGAGAACCAGGATATTGTGGTCGCGACCACCGGCCGACTGCTGCAATACATTAAAGAAGAAAACTTCGACTGCCGGGCGGTCGAAACGCTGATCCTCGATGAGGCGGACCGTATGCTGGATATGGGCTTCGCGCAGGATATCGAGCACATTGCCGGTGAAACCCGCTGGCGTAAGCAGACCATGCTGTTTTCCGCGACTCTCGAAGGCGATGCGATTAAAGACTTTGCCGAGCGCCTGCTGGAAGAGCCCGTTGAAGTTTCCGCCAGTCCTTCCACGCGCGAACGTAAGAAAATTCATCAGTGGTACTATCGCGCCGATGACATTAAGCATAAAACCGCGTTACTGGTTAACCTGCTGAAACAGCCGGATGCGACCCGCTCTATCGTCTTTGTGCGTAAGCGCGAGCGCGTTCATGAACTGGCCTCTTGGCTGCGCGAAGCGGGGATCAATACCTGCTGGCTGGAAGGCGAAATGGTGCAGGCCAAGCGTAACGAAGCAATCAAACGTATGACCGACGGTCGTATGAATGTGCTGATTGCCACCGATGTTGCTGCCCGCGGGATAGATATTCCGGACGTTAGCCACGTTTTCAACTTCGACATGCCGCGCACGGCGGATACCTATCTGCATCGAATCGGACGCACCGGCCGCGCGGGGAAAAAAGGCGTCGCCATTTCTCTGGTTGAAGCTCATGACCATCTGCTGTTGGGTAAAATTGGTCGCTATATCGACGAGCCGCTCAAAGCGCGCGTTATTGATGAACTGCGCCCGACGACCCGCGCACCGAGTGAGAAGCTGACCGGTAAGCCGTCCAAAAAGGTACTGGCTAAACGCGCCGAGCAGAAAAAAGAGAAAGATAAAGAGAAACCGCGAGTGAAAAAACGTCACCGCGATGCCAAAAATATTGGCAAGCGCCGTAAACCAAGCGGCAGCGCTGGTGAAAATCAGCAGTAACAAAAAAACGCCGGGATATCCCGGCGTTTTTAGGTTTAAGCGTCGACTTACAGGCTTTCAGTAAAGGTACGAGCGATAACGTCGCGCTGCTGTTCTGGTGTCAGGGAGTTAAAGCGTACCGCGTAGCCAGAGACACGAATCGTCAGCTGCGGGTATTTTTCCGGATGTTCAACCGCATCCAGCAGCGTTTCACGACGCAGCACGTTAACGTTCAGGTGCTGGCCACCTTCTACACGGACTTCCGGTTTCACATCGAGCGGAATTTCGCGGTATTCGATTTCACCCAGTTTATTAACCGCAACCACGTCATCTTCAGCAAAACCCCCTTTAGCGCACAGGCAGCGGGCTTCGCCTTTTTCGCTGTCCAGCAGCCAGAAAGAGTTCAGCAGGTCGTCGTTTGCAGCTTTAGTAATTTGGATACCAGTAATCATTTGATGCCTCCCTTAGGCAATATTTATTCGTTTTCCTGGCCCGTTCCCGGCCAATTGGTAAAACCATTGTTGTCTGAGTGTATGTATATCAGCCAAACAACCGGCATTCATTGACTTAAATCAACAAAAACCACTCAATAAAAATGGGTATAGGAGGATATTATTGTTTTACATCAAGTTACGCCAGAGCCAATGCAAAATATTTTTGTAAATTTTCAATTTTTTTTGCATACAAACCGTCAGTCAGACACCGGGGATTTTGTTATGCAGAAAGAAGCAGTTAAGCTATAGCAATGACACTTTGCAGGAGAGCAAGATGACCACCCCGTTGACCTGGCACGACGTGCTGGCGGAAGAGAAGCAGCAGCCCTATTTTGTGAATACCCTCAAAACTGTCGCCGAAGAGCGCCAGTCGGGTATGACGATTTATCCGCCGCAAAAAGATGTCTTCAATGCCTTTCGTTATACCGAACTTGGCGATGTCAAAGTGGTTATTCTTGGGCAAGATCCGTATCACGGGCCCGGACAGGCTCACGGCCTGGCCTTTTCCGTGCTTCCGGGGATTCAGACGCCGCCGTCGCTGCTCAATATGTATAAAGAACTGGAAGGGACGATTCCGGGATTCAGCCGTCCGACGCATGGTTATCTGGAGAGCTGGGCACGACAAGGGGTACTGCTGCTCAATACGGTCCTGACGGTGCGGGCAGGTCAGGCCCATTCGCATGCCAGTCTTGGCTGGGAAACCTTTACCGATAAGGTTATTTCATTGATCAACGAACATCGGGAAGGGGTTGTATTTTTACTGTGGGGCGCCCATGCGCAGAAAAAAGGGGCGATTATCGACAGGCAACGCCATTGCGTGCTGAAAGCGCCGCATCCTTCGCCGCTTTCCGCCCATCGCGGCTTCTTTGGCAGTAATCACTTCGTCCAGACTAACCAGTGGTTGGCCGAGCGCGGCGAGTCTCCCATTGACTGGATGCCGGTATTACCGGCCGGAGATGCCTGACCTCCGCCTTTCGCAGAAACAAAAATGCCAGCGTAACGCTGGCATTTTTTCAGCTGAACTCGGCCATCAGACCTTATTCTGACGCCACCACTCGGCCAGCAATACGCCGGTCGCTACGGAAACGTTCAGGCTTTCAACATTGCCGGTACCTTCAATGGCAACGTTAAGATCGGCACTGGAGATCGCCGCATCAGACAGGCCATCGCGCTCCTGGCCTAATGCCAGCACCATTTTCTTCGGCAGCTCAGCCTTATGTAACGGCGTACCGTTATGGCTGGAGGTCGAAACAATAGCGTAGCCCGCTTTGCGGAACTGCTCCAGAGTGTCGATAAAGCTGTCGCCGGTGATCGGTTCGACGTGTTCTGCACCACCTTCTGCGGTACGGATTGCCGCGCCAGATTCCAGCATGCCGGCATCCTGCACCACCACACCCTTGACACCAAAATGCGCACAGCTACGCATGATCGCACCGAGGTTGTGCGGGTTACCGACATCTTCCAGCGCCAGAACGCAATCTTCGGCATCGGCTTTGGCGACCCACTGAGCCACGGAGGTACCGTTACGTTTCTTAATCAGGAAGCAAACGCCGCCGTGATGCTCGGTACCGGACGCTTTTGCCAGTTCAGCTTCATCAACCACGTGATAAGCTTTGCGGTTCGCCGCCATCCAGCGCAGCGCCTCTTTGAAACGCGGGGTAACGCTCTGCACAAACCAGGCGCGAACAATCGCTTCCGGACGGCTCTGGAACAGCGCCTGACAAGCATTCTCACCGTAAACGCGGGTCTCTTCCGCGCGCTGGCGACGTAATACTTCCGGATCGATAAAGCTTTTACCGCTGATCCCGCCGTGATCCGGCTTCACCGCCGCATCATCGTTTGGTGCTCGCGAGACGGTACGCCACGGAGAAGAGCTGTCACGATCGAAATCATCGCGTTTACGATCGTCACGTTTGCGGTCATCGCCGCGGCTGTTACGTTCATCGCGGGCAGGGCGGCTACGGCCGTCAACACGAGATTTTCCTGGGCGTCCTCCCCCTTTCCCGGTACGCGGGTTATGGGTGCGTCTGTCAGAATCATCATCACTGCGGACATACATCACTTTGACCTTGCCGCTTTTATTTTTCAGTTCGTCGCTCATCAATTTTCTCCACCTGCGCTGCGCGAAGCGCGAAGATTACCCGATGTGTCACCGCTGCGCCATGATTTCGTTTAAAAGATAGGGTCTATCGTATTCATCGAACAAAACGCATTGTTGTTTAATCGCTGCTAATCGATAATATGTAACATTAAAGAAACAAATCGGCCACGTGCCACGTTGCAACCCATAACCAGAGGTTAGTTATGAATACCGTTTGTGCCAGTTGTCAGGCTCTGAACCGCATCCCCGACGATCGTAGTGCCGATGGCGCTAAATGCGGACGCTGCGGCCACGATCTTTTTGACGGCGACGTCATCAACGCGACCGGGGCAACGCTGGATAAACTACTGAAGGACGATCTGCCCGTTGTTGTCGATTTCTGGGCGCCATGGTGCGGTCCTTGCCGTAATTTTGCGCCAATCTTTGAAGACGTCGCGGAAGAACGCAGCGGCCAGATGCGCTTCGTAAAAGTGAACACCGAAGCTGAACGCGAGCTGAGCGCGCGTTTCCGCATCCGCAGTATTCCGACCATTATGATCTTTAAAAAAGGCGAAGTCATCGACATGCTTAACGGCGCGGTACCAAAAGCGCCGTTCGACAGCTGGCTTAATGAAGCCAACGCGCAGTAAACCTACCGGGGCACAGCTTGTGCCCCTTTTTCACCTCTGCGACAATGGCGTTTTTTCTTAGCGACACTTTATGATTGATAACGCCGTCCTTCGCCTTCGCGCCGAACGTCTCGCTCGCGCGACCCGGCCTTTTCTCGCGCGCGGTAACCGGGTCCATCGCTGCCAACGCTGTCTGTTACCGCTGAAGCAGTGCCTGTGCGCAACCCTGGCGCCAACAACGGCCGCCAGTCGTTTCTGCCTGGTGATGTTCGATACCGAGCCGATGAAGCCAAGCAATACCGGGCGTCTTATTGCCGACATTCTGCCGGATACGGAAGCCTTTCAATGGTCACGAACCGAGCCGCCGCAGGCGTTACTCGATCTGGTCGCCAACCCGGATTACCAGCCAATGGTGGTCTTCCCGGCCTCTTACGCCGGGGCGGAACGCCAGGTGCTGAGCGCCCCGCCGGCGGGGAAACCGCCGCTGTTTATCATGCTTGACGGAACCTGGACGGAAGCGCGAAAAATGTTTCGTAAAAGCCCGTATCTTGACGCGCTACCGGTCATCTCTGTCGATCTGTCACGTATTTCGGCCTATCACCTGAGAGAAGCGCATGCCGAGGGGCAGTATTGCACCGCAGAAGTGGCCATTGCGCTGCTCGATCTTGCTGAAGACCGCACGGCCGCACGCGCGCTCGGGGACCATTTTAGCCTGTTCCGTACCCGCTATCTGGTGGGAAAAACGCAGCATAAGGGCAGCATCACAGCACAAATGGCAGAAAGCGTTTAAAATCATTCGGTCACTGGGGATCAAAGGAGACCGGTATGAGCCAACGAGGCCTGGAAGCACTGCTGCGGCCGAAGTCGATCGCCGTTATTGGCGCATCAATGAAACCACAGCGCGCCGGTTATCTGATGATGCGTAACCTGCTGGCCGGGGGATTCAACGGCCCGGTCCTGCCCGTCACCCCGGCCTGGAAGGCCGTTCTGGGCGTACTGGCCTGGCCAACCATCGACAGCCTGCCATTCACCCCGGACCTGGCCGTGCTTTGTACCAACGCCCGGCGAAACCCCGAGCTGCTGGACGCGCTGGGGCAAAAGGGGTGCAAGACCTGCATTATTCTCTCCTCCCCGCCGGAACAATATCCCGTGCTGCTCGAATGCGCCGCACGCTATCAAATGCGTCTGCTTGGCCCCAATAGTCTGGGCCTGCTTGCGCCCTGGCAGGGGCTGAATGCCAGCTTTTCGCCGGTACCGATTCATCGCGGCAAGCTGGCGTTTATCTCCCAGTCCGCAGCGGTTTCCAATACCATTCTTGACTGGGCGCAGCAGCGCGAAATGGGCTTCTCTTACTTTATTGCGCTTGGGGATAGCCTGGATATTGATGTCGACGACCTCCTCGACTTCCTTGCCCGCGACAGTAAAACCAGCGCCATTCTGCTCTACCTTGAACACCTGAGTGACGCCCGACGCTTCGTGTCCGCGGCGCGCAGTGCATCGCGTAATAAACCGATCCTGGTGATCAAAAGCGGCCGCAGTCCAGCCGCGCAAAAGCTGCTCCACGTCAATTCGGGTATGGATCCGGCCTGGGACGCCGCGATTCAGCGAGCGGGCTTACTGCGCGTGCAGGATACTCATGAGCTCTTCTCGGCGGTTGAAACCCTCAGCCATATGCGCCCGCTGCGCGGTGAGAAACTGATGATCATCAGCAACGGTGCCGCTCCTGCGGCGCTGGCGCTGGATGAACTGTGGCTACGAAACGGCAAGCTTGCCACTCTCGGCGAAGAGACCTGTGAAAAACTACGCCAGGCGCTGCCGGGCGGTATCGGCATCGCTAACCCGCTGGATCTCCGTGACGATGCCAGCAGCGAACACTATCTCAAGGCGCTGAACGTTCTGCTGGATAGCCAGGATTACGACGCCCTGTTGGTGATTCATTCCCCCAGCGCCGCCGCCCCGGGAACCGAAAGCGCCCTCGCCCTGATCGACGCGCTGAAACAACATCCGCGCGGTAAATATGTCACGGTACTAACGAACTGGTGTGGTGAATACTCTTCTCAGGAAGCCCGCCGCCTGTTCAGCGATGCTGGCTTGCCAACCTACCGCACGCCGGAAGGAACCATTACCGCTTTTATGCATATGGTGGAGTACCGACGTAACCAAAAACAGCTCCGGGAGACGCCGGTTCTGTCGGATACGGTGACCGCCAATAGCGCAGAAGCCCATATGTTGTTGCAGCAAGCGATTCGCGAAGGTGCCCGTTCGTTAGACACCCATGAAGTGAGCCCGGTATTGCACGCTTACGGGATCCACACCTTACCGACATGGATTGCCGCCGACAGCGCCGAAGCGGTGCACATCGCCGAACAAATTGGCTACCCGGTGGCGCTGAAACTGCGCTCGCCGGATATTCCGCACAAATCGGAAGTTCAGGGCGTGATGCTCTATTTGCGTACCGCCACGGAAGTGCAGCAGGCGGCGGATGCTATTTTCGACCGCGTGAAAATGGCCTGGCCCCAGGCACGTATTCACGGTCTGCTGGTACAAAGTATGGCCAACCGCGCCGGCGCGCAGGAGCTGCGGGTCGTCGTTGAGCACGATCCGGTGTTCGGCCCGCTGATTATGCTGGGCGAAGGTGGCGTCGAATGGCGTGCGGAAGATCAGGCCGCCGTCGCCCTCCCGCCGTTAAATATGAATCTGGCCCGATACCTGGTGATCCAGGCGATCAAAAGTAAGAAGATCCGTGGCCGCAGCGCGCTGCGCCCGCTGGATGTGTCTGGCCTGAGCCAACTTCTGGTCCAGGTATCGAATCTCATCGTCGATTGTCCGGAGATCCAGCGGCTGGATATTCACCCGCTGCTCGCTTCGGGTAACGAGTTCACCGCGCTTGACGTCACGCTGGCCCTTGCGCCGTTTAGCGGCGACAGCGAAAGCCGGCTGGCCATCCGCCCTTATCCGCAGCAGCAGGAAGAGTGGGTGGTGATGAAAAATGGCGAGCGCTGTCTGTTTCGCCCGATCCTGCCGGAAGATGAGCCGCTGCTTCTGGCCTTTATCGGTCAGGTAACGAAAGAAGATCTGTACTATCGTTATTTCAGCGAAATCAATGAATTTACTCACGATGACTTAGCCAATATGACGCAGATCGACTACGATCGAGAAATGGCGTTTGTTGCCGTACGCACCAGCGCCGAAAGCAATGAGATCCTTGGCGTAACGCGAGCCATCTCCGATCCTGATAACATTGATGCGGAATTTGCCGTACTGGTTCGTTCCGATCTGAAGGGGTTAGGTTTAGGCCGGCGGCTGCTGGAAAAGCTGATTGCCTACACCCAAAGCCACGGTCTGCAGCGGCTAAATGGCATCACCATGCCCAATAACAGAGGCATGATCGGCCTTGCCAGGAAGCTGGGGTTCGCGGTTGATATTCAGCTGGAGGACGGGATTGTGAGTTTGTCCCTGCAACTGGCACCACAACAATCATAAACTGGCGACCGCAATTGTTGACCACATTCGCGAACAGTAATGTTATTATTGCCCGCTTACGTCGTCTGCATGGTACAGAAGACCCTTCAATAAACAGAGAAGAAACGCACTGTGATGTTGTCAAAATTTAAGCGTAATAAACATCAACAACACCTTGCCCAACTCCCTAAGCTTTCTCAGTCAGTTGATGATATCGAGTTCTTTTACGCTCCTGCGGATTTTCGGCAAGCGTTACTGGCAAAGATAGCCCACGCCACCCAGCGTATTTGTATTGTTGCGCTCTATCTGGAGCAGGATGATGGCGGCAAAGGAATTCTGCAGGCACTTTACGATGCCAAGCGTCAGCGTCCGGAGCTAGATGTTCGCGTTCTGGTTGACTGGCATCGCGCCCAACGTGGACGTATTGGCGCAGCGGCAGCGAACACGAATGCCGACTGGTACTGTCGCATGGCGCAGGAAAACCCCGGCGTCGATATCCCGGTTTATGGCGTGCCGGTCAATACCCGGGAAGCCCTCGGCGTGCTGCACTTCAAAGGTTTTATTATCGATGATTGCGTCCTGTACAGTGGCGCAAGCCTGAACGATGTCTATCTGCATCAGCATGATAAGTATCGTTACGACCGCTATCAGTGTATTCGCAATGGCAAAATGGCCGATGTGATGTTCGATTGGGTCGAACACAATCTGGTTGAAGGCCGCGGCGTAAACCGTCTCGACAGCGCCGATCGCCCGAAAAGCCCGGAAATCAAAAACGATATCCGCCAGTACCGCCAGGAACTGCGTGACAGCGGCTATCATTTCTCTGGCAATGCGGATGACGATCGGCTGTCGGTCACGCCGCTGGTCGGCCTGGGCAAATCGAGCCTGCTGAATAAAACCATCTTCCACCTGATGCCCTGCGCTGAGCGTAAGCTGACGATTTGTACGCCCTATTTCAACCTTCCGGCTCTTCTGGTGCGTAACATCATTCAGCTACTGCGTAGCGGGAAGCAGGTAGAGATTATCGTTGGCGATAAAACAGCGAATGACTTCTATATTCCTGAAGATCAGCCGTTTAAGATTATCGGCGCACTCCCCTATCTGTATGAAATCAACCTCCGCCGCTTCCTCAGCCGACTGCAGTATTATGTTAATACTGACCAGTTGATTGTTCGTCTGTGGAAAGATGACGACAACAGCTATCACCTTAAGGGAATGTGGGTTGATGATGAGTGGATGCTGCTCACCGGTAATAACCTCAATCCGCGCGCCTGGCGCCTGGATCTGGAAAATGCGATTCTGATTCACGATCCGCAGCATCAGCTCGGCGCGATGCGTGAAAAAGAGCTGCATCTGATTCGTCAGCACACGACGGTCGTTAAACACTATCGCGATCTGCAAAGCATTGCGGATTACCCGGTCAAGGTACGCAAACTGATTCGCCGCCTGAGGCGCATCCGTATCGACCGCTTGATCAGCCGTATTCTCTGAATATCTGCCCCGTATCGCCGGGGCTTTTTTCTGGAATGTGTATGCGCACTTTTATCATTATGACCCCGTTGCTGCTCACCGGCTGTAGCCATATGGCACATGATTCATGGAGCGGTCAGGATAAGGCCCAGCATTTTCTGGCCTCGGCAATGCTCTCGGCGGCCGGTAACGAATATGCCCAGCATCAGGGCTACAGTCGCGATCGAAGCGCGGCCATTGGCCTGATGTTTTCCGTCAGTCTGGGGGCTTCGAAAGAACTCTGGGACAGCCGTCCGGCAGGAAGCGGCTGGAGCTGGAAGGATTTCGCGTGGGATGTGGCCGGCGCCACGACGGGTTATGCCGTGTGGCAGCTGGCGCACCAGTAGACCTAAAGTCGTAATCCCTTGCCCTTACGATGCAGCATCAGAGAGACCAGAAACGCAATCGCGCTCATCACGGTAACGTACCAGTAAAAGACATGCTCAACGCCGACCGATTTTAGCGACAGGGCGACATATTCAGCCGAGCCGCCAAACAGAGCATTTGCCACCGCATACGACAGGCCAACGCCCAGGGCGCGTACCTGAGCCGGGAACATCTCCGCCTTCAGAATACCGCTGATCGAGGTATAGAAACTCACGATCATCAACGCGCAGATAACCAATCCAAATGCGGCGTAGGGTGAGGTTACGCCCTGCAGCGCACTCAGGATCGGCACGGTAAAGAGCGTCGCTAATGAGCCAAAACAGAGCATTGATGTCCGGCGACCTATTTTGTCCGATAGCGCGCCAAATAACGGTTGGGCCAGCATATAGACAAACAGTGCCGCGGTCATAATCACACTGGCTGTACCGGCGCTCATGCCCGCCGTATTGACCAGGTATTTCTGCATATAGGTCGTGAAGGTATAAAAGCTTAACGACCCGGCGGCGGTGAAACCCAGGACCATCAGAAATGCTTTCCGATTGCGCCATAACCCCTTGAACGAGCCGGCCTCTTTTAATGCCCGCGTCTCCTGCTTAGATGTTTCATCCAGCTGGCGACGTAGCCACAGGGCCACTACAGCAAGTACCGCCCCAAGCGCAAACGGTATCCGCCATCCCCAGGCGTGCAGCTGCTCATCGCTAAGAATTTGCTGTAGGGCCACCACCACAAGCACCGCCAGAAGCTGACCACCGATGAGCGTCACGTACTGGAATGATGCGTAGAAGCCTTTCTTGCCTTCTACGGCAACCTCACTCATATAGGTTGCACTGGTACCGTACTCCCCCCCGACGGATATCCCCTGAAACAGGCGCGCCAGAAGTAATAATGCTGGTGCCCATGTGCCAATCGTTGCATAGCCGGGCAGACAGGCAATCACCAGCGAGCCCATGCACATCATGCATACGGAAATGAGCATAGAGGCTTTACGTCCGCGGCGATCGGCAATACGACCAAACAGCCAGCCGCCAATCGGGCGCATCAGGAACCCGGCGGCAAAAACCCCGGCAGTTTGTAGTAACTGAGTGGTGGTGTTTCCGGAAGGGAAAAAGATATGTGCAAAATAGAGAGAGCAGAATGAATAGACATAAAAATCAAACCATTCAACCAGATTCCCCGAAGATGCGCCTACAATCGCCCATATGCGGCGGCGGGTATCGCTTTGCTCCAGCGTTCCCCGTTCATTAATACTGCTTTCTGCCATTGTCATCCTGCTCCAGCAAAGACTGCAATCTGTCTTATCGGGCGTGCCACGTCACTGAGACAAATCAATTAGTAAACCAAATGTTATATAATTGTTATTTATTTATATGTGATTAAACTCACATTTTTTTTCGTCGCGTGGTTTTCGGGATTAACGCTAAAGCCTGAACGGGGATAAAGTGAAATATGGTGATGAGGGGGCTACGGCAGGCTTTTATGTTGTCTGAACAAACAGATAGATTGCTGCTTAGCAGTCCGATCGCTTTGTATCGGGACAAAAACGCAAAAAGCCCGTCCGTGAGGACGGGCTTCTGACTGATTTGGTGCCTGGCTGTTTATGGCGGACATCCTGCCCCGGTGAGTGTTTCCCGGCAAACAACAGATAAAACAAAAGGCCCAGTCTTTCGACTGAGCCTTTTGTTCTATTTGATGCCTGGCAGTTCCCTACTCTCACATGGGGAGACCCCACACTACCATCGGCGCTACGGCGTTTCACTTCTGAGTTCGGCATGGGGTCAGGTGGGACCACCGCGCTATCGCCGCCAGGCAAATTCTGTTTCACCCCGCATTCCTGCGTGATGATGAATCTGTAATCAAGCTGAACATTTCGTCTCTTCGCCAAAACAGCTTCGGCGTTGTAAGGTTAAGCCTCACGGTTCATTAGTATCGGTTAGCTCAACGTATCGCTACGCTTACACACCCGACCTATCAACGTCGTCGTCTTCAACGTTCCTTCAGGACCCTTAAAGGGTCAGGGAGAACTCATCTCGGGGCAAGTTTCGTGCTTAGATGCTTTCAGCACTTATCTTTTCCGCATTTAGCTACCGGGCAATGCCATTGGCATGACAACCCGAACACCAGTGATGCGTCCACTCCGGTCCTCTCGTACTAGGAGCAGCCCCCCTCAATTCTCCAGCGCCCACGGCAGATAGGGACCGAACTGTCTCACGACGTTCTAAACCCAGCTCGCGTACCACTTTAAATGGCGAACAGCCATACCCTTGGGACCTACTTCAGCCCCAGGATGTGATGAGCCGACATCGAGGTGCCAAACACCGCCGTCGATATGAACTCTTGGGCGGTATCAGCCTGTTATCCCCGGAGTACCTTTTATCCGTTGAGCGATGGCCCTTCCATTCAGAACCACCGGATCACTATGACCTGCTTTCGCACCTGCTCGCGCCGTCACGCTCGCAGTCAAGCTAGCTTATGCCATTGCACTAACCTCCTGATGTCCGACCAGGATTAGCTAACCTTCGTGCTCCTCCGTTACTCTTTGGGAGGAGACCGCCCCAGTCAAACTACCCACCAGACACTGTCCGCAACCCGGATCACGGGTCTACGTTAGAACATCAAACATTAAAGGGTGGTATTTCAAGGTTGGCTCCACGCAGACTGGCGTCCACGCTTCAAAGCCTCCCACCTATCCTACACATCAAGGCTCAATGTTCAGTGTCAAGCTATAGTAAAGGTTCACGGGGTCTTTCCGTCTTGCCGCGGGTACACTGCATCTTCACAGCGAGTTCAATTTCACTGAGTCTCGGGTGGAGACAGCCTGGCCATCATTACGCCATTCGTGCAGGTCGGAACTTACCCGACAAGGAATTTCGCTACCTTAGGACCGTTATAGTTACGGCCGCCGTTTACCGGGGCTTCGATCAAGAGCTTCTCCTTACGGATAACCCCATCAATTAACCTTCCGGCACCGGGCAGGCGTCACACCGTATACGTCCACTTTCGTGTTTGCACAGTGCTGTGTTTTTAATAAACAGTTGCAGCCAGCTGGTATCTTCGACTGATTTCAGCTCCACGAGCAAGTCGCTTCACCTACCATCAGCGTGCCTTCTCCCGAAGTTACGGCACCATTTTGCCTAGTTCCTTCACCCGAGTTCTCTCAAGCGCCTTGGTATTCTCTACCTGACCACCTGTGTCGGTTTGGGGTACGATTCGTTGTTACCTGATGCTTAGAGGCTTTTCCTGGAAGCAGGGCATTTGTTACTTCAGCACCGTAGTGCCTCGTCATCACACCTCAGCGTTAACAGAAGTCCGGATTTACCTAAACTTCCCGCCTACATGCTTAAACCGGGACAACCGTCGCCCGGCTAACATAGCCTTCTCCGTCCCCCCTTCGCAGTAACACCGAGTACAGGAATATTAACCTGTTTCCCATCGACTACGCCTTTCGGCCTCGCCTTAGGGGTCGACTCACCCTGCCCCGATTAACGTTGGACAGGAACCCTTGGTCTTCCGGCGAGCGGGCTTTTCACCCGCTTTATCGTTACTTATGTCAGCATTCGCACTTCTGATACCTCCAGCAACCCTCACAGGCCACCTTCAACGGCTTACAGAACGCTCCCCTACCCAACAACACATAGTGTCGCTGCCGCAGCTTCGGTGCATGGTTTAGCCCCGTTACATCTTCCGCGCAGGCCGACTCGACCAGTGAGCTATTACGCTTTCTTTAAATGATGGCTGCTTCTAAGCCAACATCCTGGCTGTCTGTGCCTTCCCACATCGTTTCCCACTTAACCATGACTTTGGGACCTTAGCTGGCGGTCTGGGTTGTTTCCCTCTTCACGACGGACGTTAGCACCCGCCGTGTGTCTCCCGTGATAACATTCTTCGGTATTCGTAGTTTGCATCGGGTTGGTAAGTCGGGATGACCCCCTAGCCGAAACAGTGCTCTACCCCCGAAGATGAGTTCACGAGGCGCTACCTAAATAGCTTTCGGGGAGAACCAGCTATCTCCCGGTTTGATTGGCCTTTCACCCCCAGCCACAAGTCATCCGCTAATTTTTCAACATTAGTCGGTTCGGTCCTCCAGTTAGTGTTACCCAACCTTCAACCTGCCCATGGCTAGATCACCGGGTTTCGGGTCTATACCCTGCAACTTAACGCCCAGTTAAGACTCGGTTTCCCTGCGGCTCCCCTATACGGTTAACCTTGCTACAGAATATAAGTCGCTGACCCATTATACAAAAGGTACGCAGTCACCTAACAAGTAGGCTCCCACTGCTTGTACGTACACGGTTTCAGGTTCTTTTTCACTCCCCTCGCCGGGGTTCTTTTCGCCTTTCCCTCACGGTACTGGTTCACTATCGGTCAGTCAGGAGTATTTAGCCTTGGAGGATGGTCCCCCCATATTCAGACAGGATACCACGTGTCCCGCCCTACTCTTCGAGTTCACAACGTGTGCATTTTAGTGTACGGGGCTATCACCCTGTACCGCCGGACTTTCCAGACCGTTCCACTAACACACGCGCTGATTCAGACTCTGGGCTCCTCCCCGTTCGCTCGCCGCTACTGGGGGAATCTCGGTTGATTTCTTTTCCTCGGGGTACTTAGATGTTTCAGTTCCCCCGGTTCGCTTCGTTAAGCTATGTATTCACTTAACGATAGTGTGACGAATCACACTGGGTTTCCCCATTCGGAAATCGCCGGTTATAACGGTTCATATCACCTTACCGACGCTTATCGCAGATTAGCACGTCCTTCATCGCCTCTGACTGCCAGGGCATCCACCGTGTACGCTTAGTCGCTTAACCTCACAACCCGAAACTGTTTCGTAAAACAGTCCGCGTTGCGAAAATTTGAGAGACTCGAACACACCGCTTTTTCCTTTCTTATTACGGAGAAAGGAAACAGTGTGTCGTTTCAATTTTCAGCTTGATCCAGATTTTTAAAGAGCAAATATCTCAAACGTGATTCCTGAGAATCAGTTTTGAGATATAGAGGTCGGCGACTTTCACTCACGAACCAGCAAGTGGCGTCCCCTAGGGGATTCGAACCCCTGTTACCGCCGTGAAAGGGCGGTGTCCTGGGCCTCTAGACGAAGGGGACACTGAAGTCTCAATCGCAAGACGCCTTGCTATTTACTTTTCATCAGACAATCTGTGTGGACACTACAAAGGCAGGTTCTTTCAGGTAAGGAGGTGATCCAACCGCAGGTTCCCCTACGGTTACCTTGTTACGACTTCACCCCAGTCATGAATCACAAAGTGGTAAGCGCCCTCCCGAAGGTTAAGCTACCTACTTCTTTTGCAACCCACTCCCATGGTGTGACGGGCGGTGTGTACAAGGCCCGGGAACGTATTCACCGTAGCATTCTGATCTACGATTACTAGCGATTCCGACTTCATGGAGTCGAGTTGCAGACTCCAATCCGGACTACGACATACTTTATGAGGTCCGCTTGCTCTCGCGAGGTCGCTTCTCTTTGTATATGCCATTGTAGCACGTGTGTAGCCCTACTCGTAAGGGCCATGATGACTTGACGTCATCCCCACCTTCCTCCAGTTTATCACTGGCAGTCTCCTTTGAGTTCCCGGCCGAACCGCTGGCAACAAAGGATAAGGGTTGCGCTCGTTGCGGGACTTAACCCAACATTTCACAACACGAGCTGACGACAGCCATGCAGCACCTGTCTCAGAGTTCCCGAAGGCACCAAAGCATCTCTGCTAAGTTCTCTGGATGTCAAGAGTAGGTAAGGTTCTTCGCGTTGCATCGAATTAAACCACATGCTCCACCGCTTGTGCGGGCCCCCGTCAATTCATTTGAGTTTTAACCTTGCGGCCGTACTCCCCAGGCGGTCGACTTAACGCGTTAGCTCCGGAAGCCACTCCTCAAGGGAACAACCTCCAAGTCGACATCGTTTACAGCGTGGACTACCAGGGTATCTAATCCTGTTTGCTCCCCACGCTTTCGCACCTGAGCGTCAGTCTTTGTCCAGGGGGCCGCCTTCGCCACCGGTATTCCTCCAGATCTCTACGCATTTCACCGCTACACCTGGAATTCTACCCCCCTCTACAAGACTCAAGCCTGCCAGTTTCAAATGCAGTTCCCAGGTTGAGCCCGGGGATTTCACATCTGACTTAACAGACCGCCTGCGTGCGCTTTACGCCCAGTAATTCCGATTAACGCTTGCACCCTCCGTATTACCGCGGCTGCTGGCACGGAGTTAGCCGGTGCTTCTTCTGCGAGTAACGTCAATCGCCAAGGTTATTAACCTTAACGCCTTCCTCCTCGCTGAAAGTACTTTACAACCCGAAGGCCTTCTTCATACACGCGGCATGGCTGCATCAGGCTTGCGCCCATTGTGCAATATTCCCCACTGCTGCCTCCCGTAGGAGTCTGGACCGTGTCTCAGTTCCAGTGTGGCTGGTCATCCTCTCAGACCAGCTAGGGATCGTCGCCTAGGTGAGCCATTACCCCACCTACTAGCTAATCCCATCTGGGCACATCTGATGGCATGAGGCCCGAAGGTCCCCCACTTTGGTCTTGCGACGTTATGCGGTATTAGCTACCGTTTCCAGTAGTTATCCCCCTCCATCAGGCAGTTTCCCAGACATTACTCACCCGTCCGCCGCTCGTCACCCGAGAGCAAGCTCTCTGTGCTACCGCTCGACTTGCATGTGTTAGGCCTGCCGCCAGCGTTCAATCTGAGCCATGATCAAACTCTTCAATTTAAGTTTGATGCTCGTGAATTAAACTTCGTAATGAATTACGTGTTCACTCAGAGACTTGGTATTCATTTTTCGTCCGAGGACGTTAAGAATCCATGTCACTTTGAGTGCCCACACAGATTGTCTGATAAATTGTTAAAGAGCAGTGCGACGGCGCTGAGCGCTCTGTCGCGAGGTCCCGTATAATACGTTTTCCTCATTCAGAGTCAAGCATTTATTTTTGCTTTTCTCTGTTGGTGTTCATCGCTGAACCCCGCTAACCCGGCGGCCTGTAAGCCGTTGTTCCGTGTCAGTGGAGGCGCATTATAGGGGGTAATTCTGATGTGGCAAGTCTAAATTCAAATAAATGTTCCGTTCGCTCACTTATTAAACAATACCGCATCCGGACTTTAATTCTTGCCTGGTTTTTAAACAAAAACGAGCCCAGAGGGCCCGTTTTTGTCGTTTTGTGATTTACTGCACTGCCACTATATGGTCATCTTTCACCACCAGCTGAACTTCTTTACCGGGGATCAGCTCGCCGGAAAGAATTTGCTGTGCCAGCGGGTTTTCGATCTGCTGCTGGATAGCGCGTTTTAACGGACGAGCGCCATACACCGGATCATAACCATTCGCACTCAGCAACTTCAGCGCCTCATCGGACATGTGAACTTCGTAGCCACGTTCTTCCAGACGTTTGTACAGACGCTGCAGCTGAATCTGAGCAATAGAAGCAATGTGTTTTTCACCAAGCGGGTGGAAGACCACGACTTCATCGATACGGTTGATGAATTCCGGGCGGAAGTTTTGACTGACCACACCCAGAATCAGATCTTTCATATGACTGTAATCCAGCTCGCCGAAACGCTCCTGAATCAGATCTGAACCAAGGTTAGAGGTCATAATCACAACCGTATTACGGAAATCGACCGTTCTCCCCTGCCCATCGGTCAGACGACCGTCATCCAGCACCTGCAACAGGATGTTAAACACATCCGGATGAGCCTTTTCTACTTCATCCAGCAGGATGACAGAGTAAGGACGACGACGTACCGCTTCCGTCAGGTACCCGCCCTCTTCATAACCGACATATCCCGGAGGCGCACCGACCAGACGCGATACGGAGTGTTTCTCCATAAACTCAGACATATCGATACGCACCATGGCATCATCGCTATCAAACATAAAGTTCGCCAGCGTTTTGCACAGCTCCGTTTTACCGACACCGGTTGGTCCAAGGAACAGGAACGACCCGATTGGACGGTTAGGATCGGACAGCCCGGCCCGGCTACGACGGATCGCGTTGGATACGGCTTCAACCGCTTCGTTCTGACCAATCACCCGGCTATGCAGTTCCTGCTCCATACGCAGCAGTTTTTCACGCTCGCCTTCCATCATTCGCGCGACCGGAATACCGGTCCAGCGCGCCAGCACTTCCGCAATTTCCGCATCCGTCACTTTATTACGCAACAGACGCATCGTTTTACCTTCAGACTGCGTAGCCGCTGCCAGCTGTTTTTCCAGCTCCGGGATTTTGCCGTACTGTAGCTCGGACATCCGCGCGAGATCGCCGACGCGACGCGCCTGCTCAATCGCAATTTTAGCCTGCTCCAGTTCGGCTTTAATTGTCTGCGTACCGGAAAGAGAGGCTTTCTCCGCCTTCCACTCTTCTTCTAATACGGAATACTGACGTTCTTTATCTGCCAGCTCTTCATTCAACATATCCAGACGTTTCAGACTGGCCTCATCGGCTTCTTTCTTCAGCGCCTGCTGTTCCAGCTTGAGCTGAATAATACGTCTGTCGAGTCGGTCGAGCTCCTCCGGCTTCGAGTCAATCTGCATACGAATGCTGGATGCCGCTTCATCGATCAGGTCAATAGCTTTATCCGGCAGCTGCCGGTCAGCAATATAACGATGCGACAAGGTTGCCGCTGCGACGATCGCCGGGTCAGTGATCTGTACATGGTGGTGCAGCTCATAACGCTCTTTCAGACCACGCAGGATCGCGATGGTATCTTCAACGCTTGGCTCAGCCACAAACACTTTCTGGAAACGACGCTCCAGCGCAGCATCTTTTTCAATATACTGACGATACTCATCGAGCGTCGTTGCGCCGACGCAGTGCAACTCTCCGCGCGCCAAAGCAGGTTTGAGCATATTACCGGCATCCATCGCGCCGTCCGCTTTCCCCGCCCCGACCATGGTGTGCAGCTCGTCAATAAACAGAATGACGTTGCCTTCCTGTTTCGCCAGATCGTTCAGCACCCCTTTCAGGCGCTCTTCGAACTCGCCGCGATATTTCGCCCCGGCCACCAGCGCCCCCATATCCAGCGCCAGTACCCGGCGACCTTTCAGCCCTTCCGGTACTTCACCGTTGACGATACGCTGTGCCAGTCCTTCAACAATGGCGGTTTTACCGACGCCAGGCTCACCAATCAGCACCGGGTTATTTTTAGTCCGCCGCTGCAGAACCTGGATCGTACGACGAATCTCTTCGTCACGACCAATGACCGGATCCAGTTTGCCTTGTTCTGCCCGTTCGGTCAGATCGACCGTAAATTTCTTCAATGCCTGACGTTGGTCTTCGGCACCCTGATCGTTCACGCTTTCACCTCCGCGCATTTGTTCAATCGCCTGAGTCACGTTGGCGGTTGTTGCTCCGGCGGATTTTAAAAGGTCGGTCAGCGTACCGCGTGATTCAAGCGCCGCCAGAACGAAAAGTTCCGACGAAATAAAATTGTCCTTCCTCTTTTGCGCCAGCTTGTCGCAAAGGTTCAGAATACGCACCAAATCCTGGGACGGCTGTACGTCACCACCGGTGCCTTCCACCTGCGGTAAACGGCTCAGAGCCTGAGTAATACTGGTGCTTAACTCACCGGCGTTAATGCCCGCAGAAGTTAATAAAGGACGTACCGATCCCCCTTCCTGATTCAGTAAGGCGCTCATTAAATGAAGAGGTTCGATGAATTGGTTGTCGTGCCCGAGTGCAAGCGACTGGGCATCGGCAAGAGCAAGCTGGAATTTATTGGTAAGACGATCCAGACGCATAACTCCTCCCATAACAGGTCAAATTTGCTACTGGAGATTAAATGAGGTCATCCCTCAATTATTCAAGGTTAAAGACCTGAACTATGCGAAAAATAAGTTTGCCTTCTGGACCGTCTTGATTCGCCAGGTTATCTCAACCAGATAAAACTCGCCATACGACCCGTCATCTTATCGCGACGATAAGAGAAAAAATCATCCTTTTCGCTTAGCGTACAGCGATCGCCACCGAAGATCTGCGTCACGCCGACATTGGCTAAGCGCTGACGAGCCAGCCGATAGATATCAGCAAAATATTTTTCGCCGACGGGGCGGAAAGCGTCTTCCGCTTTCCCGTCCTTGATTATAAACGCATCCCGCACTTCCGGACCGACTTCAAAAGCCTCAGGACCGATCGCCGGGCCAAGCCAGGCCAGAATGTTTTCCGGCTTATCGGCGAAACATGCGACCGTAGCTTCCAGCACACCGTCGCATAATCCGCGCCAGCCGGCATGAGCGGCGGCAACTTCCGTCCCTGCGCGATTACAAAAAAGAACCGGCAGGCAGTCCGCCGTCATCACCGCACACACCGTGCCCGGTGTATTGCAGTATGACGCATCCGCCCGTTTTGACTCATATGGCCCGCCGTCCAGCGTGAGCACCGCGGTACCATGAACCTGCTCCAGCCAGACCGGAAAGGACGGTAGCCCGCCTGCGGCAAACATCCGCCGACGGTTTTCTTCCACGTGCTGCAGATTGTCTCCGCAATGGGCGCCCAGATTGAGCGAATCGTACGGAGGCAGACTGACGCCACCAATACGCGTGGAGCTACAGGCCGCCACGCCTTCCGGCACAGGCCATTGCGGTACAATCAGTTTAGTCATAGCCAGTCAATATCGTCCTTGTGATCTTCATAATCTGCACGCATTGCCTCAATCAGCTCAACCATATCCTGAGGAATCGGCGCATGCCATTCCATCTCGATGCCGCTGATCGGGTGGTACAGACGTAACATCGTCGCGTGCAGTGCCTGACGATCAAACTTGCGCAGGGCGGTGATAAACGCTTCCGATGCACCTTTCGGCGGACGCGGACGGCCGCCGTAGACCTGATCGCCCACCAGCGGATGGGTGATGTGAGCCATATGCACACGAATCTGGTGAGTACGGCCGGTTTCCAGACGCAGACGCAGACGCGTGTGAATACGGAAGTGCTCCATAATACGGTAATGCGTTACCGCCGGTTTCCCCATCGGGTGCACCGCCATATGCGTGCGTTTCGTCGGGTGACGGCTGATAGGTTCTTCTACCGTCCCGCCCGATGTCATGTGACCAATTGCCACCGCCTCATACTCACGGGTGATTTCACGCAGCTGCAGCGACTCCACCAGACGCGTTTGCGCCGGGATGGTTTTCGCTACGACCATCAGACCGGTCGTATCTTTATCCAGACGGTGAACAATACCCGCGCGCGGTACGTCGGCAATCGGCGGATAATAGTGCAGCAGCGCATTCAGCACAGTACCGTCGGGATTGCCCGCGCCCGGGTGAACAACCAGATCGCGCGGTTTATTGATCACGAGGATGTCATCATCTTCGTAGACGATATTGAGCGGAATATCCTGCGGCTCGAAGCGCACGTCTTCTTCGATTTCAACATCGATGGAGACGCTCTCTCCCCCTAAAACTTTTTCTTTCGGCTTGTCGCTGACAGCGCCGTTTACCAGCACTCGCTGGTCGAGGATCCATTCTTTTATGCGCGAACGCGAATAATCCGGGAACATTTCGGCCAAAGCCTGATCTAAGCGTTGACCGAGTTGATTTTCGGACACCGTTGCGGTGAGTTGTACTCGTTGTGCCATATACAGCTTCTTCGTTTAACGTTGGGTTTTACGGCTTTGCCGTTTAATATAGTGTGCTATTGTAGCTGGTCTTAATCGGGAGCAGGAACAGAGATTCTCCCGCATAAACATTTTGAGGAAGTCAAAACGTCATGACGCGCATGAAATACCTGGTGGCAGCGGCCACACTGAGCCTGGCTTTGGTGGGTTGCTCCGGCTCAAAGGAAGAGGTGCCTGATAATCCGCCGAATGAAATCTACGCGACCGCCCAGCAAAAGCTGCAGGACGGTAACTGGAAACAGGCAATAACGCAACTGGAAGCGTTGGATAACCGCTACCCGTTCGGTCCTTATTCCCAACAGGTACAGCTGGACCTGATTTATGCGTATTACAAAAATGCCGATCTGCCGCTGGCTCAGGCAGCCATCGACCGCTTTGTTCGTCTGAACCCTACGCATCCTAACATTGATTACGTCATTTATATGCGTGGTCTGACAAATATGGCGTTGGATGACAGTGCGCTGCAAGGATTCTTCGGGGTCGATCGCTCCGACCGCGACCCACAGCACGCTCGCGATGCCTTCAACGACTTCTCCAAACTGGTACGCGGCTACCCGAACAGCCAGTATGCGACCGACGCCTACAAACGTATGGTGTTCCTGAAGGATCGCCTGGCGAAGTACGAACTGTCAGTGGTTGATTACTACACCGACCGCGGCGCATGGGTTGCCGTCGTGAACCGTGTCGATGGTATGCTGCGCAGCTACCCGGATACCCAGGCGACTCGCGATGCACTACCGAAAATGGAAAACGCCTACCGCCAGATGCAAATGAACGCTCAGGCAGACAAGGTGGCGAAAATTATTGCCGCTAACGGTAAAAACACCTGATCGTTTTCAGATAAGCAAAACGGCAGCCATGAGCTGCCGTTTTTTATTGCTCAGGCGCCAGAGCTGAAGCGTTTTAGCGCCGAGTCATCCTATCAAATATGACTCCCTTTCCCCTTTCCGACAAGAAAAATCTCACCTGTTCCTGCCCTGCCTCACAAAATGAATTCGTTGACAAAAAGTGACATTAAAATGTGATACAGATCACACATCTTGACATTGGGAGAGGTATGCTGGGTTCACCAAGACGGGAAAGACAAGAGGTAAAATTTATGACAATGAACATTACCAGTAAACAAATGGAAATTACTCCGGCAATTCGCCAGCATGTCGCAGACCGTCTCGCCAAATTGGATAAATGGCAAACCCACTTAATCAACCCGCACATCATTCTCTCCAAGGAGCCGCAGGGTTTTGTCGCTGATGCAACCATTAATACGCCAAACGGGCATCTGGTCGCCAGCGGAAGAAGTGAAGATATGTACGTCGCAATCAACGAATTGATCAACAAGCTGGAACGGCAGCTGAATAAAGTGCAACACAAAGGGGAAGCCCGCCGCGCCGCAACATCGGTGAAAGAGGCAGGCTTTGTGGAAGAAGAAGAGTAATCCTTAACTTAATATTGTGTAACGCCACGCGCCTTCGGGCGCGTTTTTTATTGACAGGATGAAAACAGTACGGGTACTGTAATCTCAACTGAGCCAAGGAATTCATCGTGAAACGACTAGCGTTCTTCTTCGCATTCTTTTTTACCTTCCCCTGAACGGGAGGCGATTCGTCGTGTGATAAAGAATGCGAAGACGAACAACAAGGCCTCCCAAACGGGAGGCCTTTTTTATTGATAAATCAATAACAAGAAAGGCAACACATATGACCGAGGAAAACCCGTTACTGGCTCTGCGCGATAAGATCAGCGCACTGGATGAAAAACTGCTCGCGCTGCTGGCAGAACGCCGCGGACTGGCTGTAGAGGTCGGTAAAGCGAAGCTGGCATCACACCGTCCGGTTCGTGATATCGACCGCGAGCGCGATCTGCTGGAGCGTCTGATAACGCTGGGGAAAAGCCACCATCTGGATGCCCACTACATCACCCGCCTGTTTCAGCTGATTATCGAGGATTCCGTTCTCACCCAGCAAACCCTGCTGCAGCAGCATCTGAATAAAATCAATCCGCATTCAGCGCGCGTGGCTTTCCTGGGACCAAAAGGGTCATATTCGCATCTGGCCGCCCGCCAGTACGCGGCGCGCCATTTCGAACAGTTCATCGAGAGCGGCTGCGCAAAATTTGCCGATATCTTTAACCAGGTGGAAACCGGCCAGGCCGACTACGCGGTCGTTCCTATCGAAAATACCAGCTCCGGTGGCATCAATGATGTCTACGATCTGCTGCAGCATACCAGCCTGTCGATCGTCGGTGAGCTCACGATCCCAATCGATCACTGCGTTCTGGTCTCGGCGTCAACCGATCCGCAGCACATTCATACCGTATATAGCCACCCGCAGCCGTTCCAGCAGTGCAGCCAGTATCTGAGCCGTTATCCGCACTGGAAAATTGAATACACGGAAAGCACCTCTGCAGCGATGGAAAAAGTGGCTCAGGCAAACTCACCGGGCGTCGCCGCGCTGGGTAGCGAAGCCGGTGGCGCGCTGTACGGCCTGCAGGTTCTTGAACATTGCCAGGCCAATCAGACACAAAACATCACCCGTTTCCTGGTGCTGGCACGTAAAGCGGTGAATGTTTCCGAACAGGTACCGGCAAAAACCACGCTGCTCATGGCAACCGGACAACAGGCCGGTGCGCTGGTTGAAGCGCTGCTGGTGTTGCGCAATCACAACCTGATCATGACCAAGCTGGAATCTCGTCCGATTCACGGCAACCCGTGGGAAGAGATGTTTTATCTGGATATCCAGGCCAACCTGGAATCAATGCCTATGCGTAAGGCACTAAAAGAGCTGGCCGAGATTACCCGTTCCATGAAAGTTCTGGGTTGCTACCCAGGCGAAAACGTCGTGCCGGTCGATCCTATCTAACGCTCTGTAAATACGGGTTTCTTCATCCCTGCCACCGTCACCGGCAGGGTGAAGATAGCGCCGGAAAGCGGATATTGCTGGACTTCGTCGGCAGACATATTTTCGCGCGTGGTCGTGATGTATAACGTGCGCATATCCGCTCCGCCAAAACAGACCATTGTCGGGCAGCGCACCGGTAATCGATGCTCTTCCAGCTGTTCACCGGTCGGTGAAAAACGGGCAACACGCCAGCCATCAAACATTGCGCTCCAGTAGCAACCCTCTTCATCCACGGCCGCCCCGTCTGGAATCCCCTCTCCAGGCTGAAAACGCCGAAAGACTTCGCGTTTACCGGGCTCGCCCTGTTCATCCAGCGGAGTGCGGTAGATAACCGCGTTTGGCGTATCCGAGGTGTACATCCAACGCTTGTCTGCGCTAAAGGCCAGACCGTTGGCGCCATGGATATCGCACTGAATCACCCGCGGAGTGAGATCGTGGTTGATGCGCATCAGCAGCGCGCCGTTATAATCTCCTGGCCCCCAGAATGTACCGGCATAAAAACGCCCGTCGCGATCGGTGCCGCCATCGTTAAAGCGTGCCAGCTGCGGGTTGCTCGGATTATCACAAATTTTGCGTCGCAACAGACCATGGGCATCGGTAAGCCAGATAGCGCTGCGTAGCGCCACAATAAAGCCCCCTTTCTCGCGCAGGGCAAAGCAGCCCACTTCTTCGGGAAACTGCAGAACCTGATGTTCGCCGCTGCGGATGTCGTAACGGTGAATTTCGCACTCCAGAATATCGGCCCAGTAGAGCGCCTGCTCGGCGTCACTCCAGGTCGGACATTCCGGCAGATGTCCTGCGTAATCAAACAGCGGTTGTGGTTCAGCCATCGTTTTCATCCCTATAAAAAAAGCCAGCGGGTTTCCCCTCTGGCTTTGATTATATACGGTTTTCCGTTACTGCCGGTTATCATTCGCCTGACGCAGCAGCGTCCGACTTTCGCTCTGGAAGCGCTGGGCATAATCGCCAAACCAGTGCTCCACTTTGCGGAAGCTGTCGATAAACGCCTGTTTATCCCCCTGCTCCAGCAGGCCAATCGCTTCACCAAAACGCTGGTAGTAGCGTTTAATCAGCGCCAGATTGTTTTCCGATGACATAATAATATCCGCATACAGCTGCGGATCCTGCGCAAACAGGCGGCCAACCATCGCCAGCTCAAGGCGGTAGATCGGGGATGACAACGCCAGCAGCTGTTCGAGGCGAACGTTTTCTTCCGCCAGATGCAGGCCATAGGCAAAGGTCGCAAAGTGACGTAGCGCCTGAATAAAAGCCATATTCTGATCGTGTTCAACGGCGCTGATACGGTGCAGGCGGGCGCCCCAGACCTGAATTTGCTCAAGGAACCACTGATATGCCTCCGGCTGACGACCATCGCAGTAAACCACCACCTGCTTCGCCAGGCTGCCGCTGTCCGGCCCGAACATCGGGTGCAGACCCAGTACCGGACCACGGTGCGCGGCCAGCATCGCCTGCAAAGGTTCCGCTTTCACCGACGCCAGGTCGACCAGGATACAGTCCGCCGGTAACGGCGGCAGCTGACCAATTGTATCGACCGTCGCATGGATAGGCACGCTAACGATGACCATTCCGGCATCAGCAACAATGTCCGCTGCCCGCGCCCAGTCGTCTTTCTCCAGGATACGTACCTGGTAGCCTGAAAGCGTCAGCATTTTCTCAAACAGACGCCCCATCTGCCCACCGCCGCCGACAATCACCACCGGGCGCAGATTCGGACACAGCGTTTTGAAGCCTTTATCATTCTCGCTGGAATATGACTCGCGCATGACGCGACGCAGCACGTCCTCGATAAGATCGGGCGGAACACCCAGCGCCGACGCCTCTTCCCGTCGTGAAGCCAGCATCGCCGCTTCCCGTTCCGGGACGTAAATCGGCAGCCCATACTGGCTTTTGACCTCTCCGACTTCGGCAACCAGCTCCAGGCGGCGCGCCAGTAGCCCCAGCAGCGCCTTATCGACTTCATCAATTTGATCGCGTAACGCGGTCAGTTCAGCAACCATACTATCCTCTTACCCCAGACGAGCCGCCAGATGACCGCGCAGATCCTGATCCAGTTCGCGCAGCAGGGCATCAGTCGTTTCCCAGCTGATGCAGGCATCGGTGACGGACACGCCGTATTTCATATCACAACGCGGCTGTTCAGAAGACTGATTACCTTCGTGGATATTACTTTCGATCATCAGGCCAATGATGGAACGATTACCATCTTTAATCTGTGCGACGACGGATTCCGCAACCGCAGGCTGGCGGCGGTAGTCTTTATTAGAATTCCCATGGCTGCAATCTACCATCAGTGACGGTTTCAGTCCCGCCTGAGCCATCTCTTTTTCACACTTCTCGACATCTTCCGGGCCGTAGTTAGGGGCTTTACCGCCGCGCAGAATAACGTGGCCGTTCGGATTGCCCTGGGTTTGCAGCAGACAAACCTGGCCGGCCTGGTTAATCCCGACGAAACGGTGCGGCATCGCCGCGGCGCGCATCGCGTTAATTGCCGTCGACAGGCTACCGTCGGTACCGTTTTTAAAGCCAACCGGCATTGACAGACCTGACGCCATTTCACGGTGAGTCTGGGATTCGGTCGTGCGTGCGCCGATAGCAGACCAGCTAAACAGATCGCCGAGGTACTGCGGGCTGTTTGGATCCAGCGCTTCCGTTGCCAGCGGTAACCCCATGTTAACCAGCTCTACCAGCAAGCGACGCGCAATCTTCAGACCGCCTTCAACATCAAACGAGCCATCCATATGCGGATCGTTAATCAACCCTTTCCAGCCCACGGTAGTACGAGGCTTTTCAAAATAGACGCGCATGACCAGGTAGAGGCTATCGCTGACCTCTTCGGCAAGTGCTTTAAAACGATGAGCGTATTCAATTGCCGCCTCTGGATCGTGGATCGAGCAAGGTCCACACACCACCAGCAGACGCGGATCGCGGCCGGCAATAATGTCAGATATGGTCTGACGGGACTGCGCGATTTGCGCTTCTTGTTCGAGGCTCAGCGGGAATTCAGCTTTCAGCTGATCCGGCGTGATCAGAACCTGTTCGTCGGTAATATGTACGTTATTCAGCGCGTCTTTTTGCATGATTGCGATCCTGTGTAGCTCGTTTGCGATAGTTGGTTCCTCGGTGAGGAGTGACGTAACGATACCACACAAAGTAAAGATTTCAATCCATAATCCGTAAATTTTACTTTACACCAGCAAATTAAATGGCCCTTTATTTCGCCATAAGTGTAAACTTATTGGTACAACACCATATTTACCCCTGCTGACGCTCACCTTTCCCCCACCTTCGTTTACGAATAATCCTGGTCAGAATTATCTCAAAGCAAAGTGGGCGGTTAATGACGCTCCCCACCAACAATGGTATCCTGCGCCCGGGCATCAGCGATCTGCAATTCATGCACCCGACGAACCTGACGGATCCGTTAATGAAAGAGTTCTACCGTCTTTTTTTTATTTTTTTGTTATTTATCGTGGGCTACCCCGCTTTTGCCGCTGACGCACCTAAAAATGTTCGGGCTATTGTTTCGGGTATTGTCACCTATACCCGCTGGCCAGCGTTATCTGGCCCACCGAGGCTGTGTATTTTTTCTACCTCGCGTTATACCTACAGCCTGGCTCAGGAACATCCTGAGGCTTTGCCGTACAAACCGGTCATTGTGCGTAATACAGAAGAAGCGTTGAATACGGTTTGTGATGGATTTTATTTTGGCAGCGAGTCGCCCTCTCAACAGGCGAAGCTCACGGCAGAATATCCATCACGCCCCTTATTACTCATTGCGGAACAAAATAGCGAGTGTGCAATCGGCAGTGCTTTTTGCCTGATCATAAATGACAAAAGGGTCAGATTCTCCGTGAATCTGGATGTCCTGACACACAGCGGTGTGCGGGTTAATCCAGACGTACTGATGCTTGCCCGGAATAACGCACATGAATAAGGATTTCTCTCAGGCTCCGCGCCCCACCTTTAAACGCGCACTACGCCGCATCAGCGTAATAAGCGTAGTGATCTCTATGACCCTGGTCTGGCTATTGCTGAGTACCGCGTCAGTCTTTACCTTGAAACAGTATGCGCAGAAGAATCTGGCGCTGACGGCCGCCACGATGAGCCGTAGTCTTGAAGCCGCGCTGGTTTTCGATGACAGCGCTGCGGCAGAAGAGACGCTGGCGACGCTCGGCAGACAGGGGCAGTTTTCCGAAGCGCTGGTGCTGGATAACCAGCAAAATCACTTCGCCGTCTGGCGTAATACGGACCTGGTTCGGCAGGAGAAATTCAGCGGCCTCATCAGCAAATGGTTGTTTCCTGAACCCACAACCCAGCCAATCTTGCATCTGGGGAAGGTCGTCGGCGAACTTCGGCTGACGGCGCTGGACAGCCTGATAAGCCACTTCCTCGGCATATCTATTATTGTTTTGACCGGCAGTATTCTGCTGGCCTCATTTATCGCCTTATTGCTGACGCATTCTCTGCACCACGGTATCGTCACCGCCTTACAAAGCATTACCGAGGTGGTACATGACATCCGGGAAAACCGCCACTTCTCCCGTCGGGTCCCTGAAGAGCGTATCGAGGAGTTCCATCTGTTCGCCCAGGACTTTAATAGCCTGTTGGGTGAAATGGAGGACTGGCAGCAACAGCTGCAGGCTAAAAATGCCCAGCTGTTACGCACCTCGTTACATGATCCCCTCACCGGACTGGCCAATCGCGCTGCGTTTCGCAACGTTATCAGTACATTAATGAAAGATGAGGCTGCCCGACGCAGTTCGGCATTGCTCTTTCTTGATGGCGATAATTTTAAGCTGATTAATGATAACTGGGGTCATGCGGCGGGAGACAAGGTCCTCATCGAAGTCGCCAGCCGGCTGATGAATTTTGTCAGCAAGCGCCATCAGGCCTGGCGTTTAGGCGGTGACGAATTCGCGATCTTGTTGCGTGACGTACACTCAGAGGCGGAAGTCAAGACGCTCTGCACATCGTTATCCAGCCAGTTTCTTGAACCGTTTAATCTGCATAACGGCCATACTGCGACCCTGTCGCTCAGCATTGGCTATGCGCTGGCCTGGGAACATGCGTCAGCGGAGAACCTGCAGGAGTTCGCCGATCAACATATGTATCGGATGAAACACCGGCGTATTCCTCAAGTACAAAAATAAAAGGAACAACCATGCTCAGGAAATATTTTGCTCCCGCACTGATGGCCGCAGTTTTACTCACCGGCTGTCAGGCCCCGCAAGGGAAATTCTCTCAGGAACAGGTTGCTGCCATGAAGTCCTACGGCTTTACAGAAAGTGATGGCGACTGGTCGCTGGGTTTATCCGACAGCATCCTGTTTGATAAAAATGACTACCATCTGCGCAGCGATAGCCAGGCGCAAATCCAGAAAATGGCCTCTCGTCTGGCTTCTACCGGGATTACGCACGCCCGGTTAGACGGACACACCGATAACTACGGTGAAGACGGCTATAACGAAATGCTGTCGCTTAAACGCGCCAACATCGTCGCGGATGACTGGGCGAAGGGGGCCAATATCCCGCGCAGCAATTTAACGACCCGCGGGTTAGGGAAAAAATATCCGATCGCCAGCAACGATACGGCGAAAGGGCGTGCTGAAAACCGTCGCGTTACGGTGGTCATCAGCACGCCGTAGGCACTTAGTCGACCGACTTCGCGAGCATGACGGCCGTTGCCGCCCGCCAGCGCAGATAGTCAATCACCAGTCCTGCCGCGAGGCTGGCGCCCATTAACGGTAACGCCAGCCCCAGCATCACTGCCATCGCCAGCGTGAGCGCGCGGGCGGGCCATCCCAGGTTGAACCACGCCTGAATCAGGGTATTCGCCGGGTTAAACGCCGCATGAGCCGGCCGCCGGATCCACCACAGGCGATACCCCACCACAATCATCACGCACAGCGCGATCCCAAACGCGATCAGCAGCAGTTGATTGGCAAGACCAAACAGAATCCCCATATGGAAATCCACGCCCCAGCGGGTGAGCTTCGCCATTAACGGGAAATCGACAAAGCGGGTGCGATCGACAACCTGCATGGTCTCCCCATCAATCGCCACAGCATCCACCTGCGTGGGCCAGCTTCGGTCAATTTCATTGACCGTCCACGCCCGCCCCGCCGCCGCCGGAGGGCGGATTTCCAGCTTGCTGGCAGCGAGACCCGCCGCACGCGCGATCGTCAGCACCCGATCAAACTGTTCGCCTTTCGCCGCCGGCGCCGCATCTGCCCGATGCCCCATATGGTGTTCGGCATGCGGATCATGCGGCATCGGCATGGCACTATGCAGCTGCGTATTCACCTGCGGGGTCAGCCAGCCGAATGCCGCGCGCATTTTATCCACATTGCCGCCGGCCCACTGCGACCAGGTCAGCCCGGTGGCGGAGAAAAGCAGCATACCTGCCAGTAGCCCCCAGCCCAGAGAAACATGCAGACGACGGCTATTCTGCATACGATTATTTATCCGCCTGCGGGGACGAGTCATCGCCCAGAGGACAATGCCACCGAGAGCCGCAACCCACATCCATGATGCAGCCAGCTCGCTATAAAGCCGGCCGCTATCCCCGAGCAGCAATGATTTATGGGCGTAATCGATCCACTGGCGCAGCGGTAAAATTCCGCTGGTACCATAGACCGTCATATCGCCCTTCACTTTCAGCGTTACCGGGTCGATAAAGATCGCCCGGGACTCAGACTCTCCCAACTGCGGATCGGCAAACATCACCCGCGTGGTCTCCCCGGCCTTAATCGCCGGGCGCAACGCCTGTAAACGAAGATTCCCCTGAGTCGTCTCTTCCGCGACCGCCAGCTGGGCGCTAAGCGTCTGACGATCGCCGCTCAACGAGCCACGAAGGGCATCCTGATAGAGCCAGTTCTCCAGCTGTGGAGTGGCCACGTACAGCGTCCCGGTAAGGGCCGCCACGAAGATAAACGGCCCGACAAACAGACCAATATAGAAATGGAGGCGTCGCAGCAGGTTCAGCCATGCCGCGCGCGAGGTGCAGGTAGTCATACTTTTCCTTTCTGAAAGCAAAAAGAGAACGTGGCGCTGTGCGCCTTGTTATTTTAGAAAGCAGAAAAAGCAGACCGATGCGGCGGCGCGCGGGTTTCGGGGTACAGCCAGGGGAAGAAATGCCGGCGCTTCAGCACCAGACAGGGGAAAAGCACGCGCACGCGGCGCAGGATAACGGAGATAAGCAGCGCCAGCGCAAACAGCAGCCCCGGAACGTGAGCCAGCAGCACGCAGTAGCCACAGGCCTCCGCATGGTCGAGCGGCATCGTGTGCGTCGACTGGGGCGCAGGAGAATCCACCGGGTGGGACATCATCTGCTCATGCGGCATATCCGCTATCATCATGGCATGATGCATGCCGGGCATAGCGCTCATCGGATCTTTTTGCAATGAGACCGAGATCAGCGGCGCAATCACAATCAGCAGGATCGAAAACAGCGCCAGCCATGCGGCCCGCCGTATAAACGCTGAGTGTAGAGAAAGTTTGCTGACCACCGCCCCTCCGAAATGAGAGCGATATTGTAAATGATTTACATCAGAATGGTTAAATTGAAGATAAAAAAAGGGCCGGCCCAACGGGCCAGCCCTTTTCATCAGGATGTCGCGAAAGCGAATCTTAGTTAAGACGCTCTTTGATACGAGCAGACTTACCGGTACGCTCACGCAGGTAGTACAGTTTAGCTTTACGTACAGCACCACGACGTTTAACAGCAATGCTGTCAACTACCGGAGAGTGAGTCTGGAAGACACGCTCAACGCCTTCGCCGTTGGAAATTTTACGAACAGTGAATGCAGAGTGCAGACCGCGGTTACGAATAGCGATAACCACGCCCTCGAATGCCTGCAGACGTTTTTTGGAACCTTCAACAACCCATACTTTCACTTCCACGGTATCACCCGGACGGAAGGAAGGTACGTCCTGCTTCATCTGTTCTTGTTCAAGTTGCTTAATAATGTTGCTCATAATTTAATCTCTTATCCTGGGTAAACTGATATTGGGGGCTTACGCCATCCCATCATGTTTATGCTGCTGTTTTGCGTGTTCAGTTTTGAACTCCGCCAGCAACTTTGCTTGCTCTTCAGTCAGAGCCAGGTTTTCCAAAAGTTCAGGTCTTCTAAGCCAGGTACGGCCCAGCGACTGTTTCAAACGCCAGCGACGAATCTCAGCATGGTTTCCCGACAGCAAAACTGGCGGTACTTCCATCTCTTCTAACACTTCAGGACGGGTATAGTGTGGGCAGTCCAGCAATCCATCGGCAAAGGAATCTTCCGTTGCCGATGCCTCATGACCCAGAACCCCCGGAATAAACCGGGAAACGGAGTCAATCAGCGTCATGGCTGGTAACTCACCACCGCTGAGGACGTAATCACCGATTGACCATTCTTCGTCAATTTCGGTCTGGATTACGCGCTCATCTATGCCTTCATAGCGACCGCACACCAGAATCAGTTTCTGATTCGTTGCCAGTTCGCTGACGCCCGCTTGATCAAGCTTGCGTCCCTGAGGTGACAGATAAATCACCTTTGCGCCTTCACCTGCCGCGGCTTTTGCTGTGTGAATGGCGTCCCGTAAGGGTTGCACCATCATTAGCATCCCCGGTCCGCCGCCGTAAGGACGATCGTCCACGGTACGGTGCCGGTCATGAGCAAAGTCACGAGGACTCCAGCTCTGGATGCTCAGCAGGCCATTTTTTACTGCCCGGCCAGTTACCCCGTAATCGGTAATTGCGCGGAACATTTCAGGAAACAGGCTAATTATGCCAATCCACATAGCGCCGTCTTTTACCGTTTATCCGGAGAATTTAAAAACCAGGATCCCAGTCTACTTCGATTGTGCGAGTAGCAAGATCGACTTTCTTGATAACCTGCCCATCGAGGAACGGAACCAGCCGCTCCTTGATACCAAATGCATCTTTCAGGTTTGCCTTAATGACGAGAACGTCATTTGACCCGGTTTCCATCATGTCGATGACTTTACCAAGGCCATAGCCTTCTGTGGTTACTACCTGGCAGCCCATCAGGTCTTTCCAGTAATAGTCACCCTCTTCGAGCTTCGGCAGCTGTGAGGAATCCACGACAATTTCGCAATTAGTCAGCAGATTCGCAGCATCACGATCGTCAATGCCTTTCAGCTTAATAACGATGTCCTGATTATGGTGGCGCCAGCTTTCCAGCTCAACGACCTGCCACTGACCCGCCTTCTGGATTAACCAGGGCTGATAGTCAAAAATGCTTTCGGCGTCTTCGGTGGAGGAAAACACTCTGAGCCAACCACGGATACCGTAGGAAGAACCCATCTTGCCCAATACGATCGGATCAACAGGTGCTTGTGCGGTGTGTTGCTTGCTCATCATGACCACCGTGACAGATTAAGCTGCTTTGTTTGCTGCTTTGATCAGCGCTGCAACGCGATCGGAAACGGTAGCGCCCTGGCCAACCCAGTGAGCGATACGATCCAGATCCAGACGCGTTTCTTCTTCGTTCGCAGAAGCGATCGGGTTGAAGAAACCAACGCGCTCAATGAAGCGACCGTTGCGTGCATTACGGCTGTCGGTGACAACAACCTGGTAGAACGGACGCTTTTTAGCGCCGTGACGAGCTAAACGAATAGTTACCATAACATCCTCTTGTGTGAATAGAACACCCGGGCCCCATCGAGGAACGGAGCCCGGGTGTCATATTAAAAGCCCGAAAATTTTACTCATTTTTGGGGAAATTGCAATCAACAGTTGATAAGTCTGCTATAAAAGGCCGTCGGCGGTGCGGTCAGTTCGGTGCCGACGTGCGCGCAGCCACCGGAGCGTACACGTAGTACGTGAGGATGGCGAGCACACCCCGGTGCCGAAATGGCAAACAAGCCAGGCCGATTAGCGACCAGGGAATCCTGGGGGCATCATCCCTTTCATCCCACGCATCATCTTCATCATGCCGCCTTTCGACTTCATCTTCTTCATCATGCGCTGCATATCATCAAACTGTTTGAGCAGACGGTTCACATCCTGCACCTGCATCCCGCAACCGGCGGCGATACGGCGCTTACGTGAACCTTTAATGATTTCCGGCTTAGCGCGCTCTTTCAGCGTCATCGAGTTGATGATCGCTTCCATCCGCACCAGCACTTTGTCATCCATCTGGGATTTCACGTTGTCCGGGATCTGCCCCATGCCTGGCAGTTTGCCCATCAGGCTGGCCATGCCGCCCATGTTTTTCATCTGACGCAGCTGCTCAAGGAAATCGGTCAGATCGAAACCATCGCCTTTCTTCAGTTTGGAGGCCAGTTTCTCGGCCTGCGCGCGGTCAACCTTGCTCTCGATATCTTCGATCAGCGACAGCACGTCGCCCATGCCGAGAATACGGGAAGCAATACGATCCGGGTGGAATGGCTCCAGCGCTTCGGTCTTTTCACCGACGCCAAGGAACTTAATCGGTTTACCGGTGATGTGGCGAATCGACAGCGCGGCACCGCCGCGGGCGTCGCCATCGACTTTAGTCAGCACCACGCCGGTTAGCGGCAGCGCTTCGTTAAAGGCTTTGGCGGTATTCGCGGCATCCTGACCGGTCATCGCATCAACGACGAACAGCGTTTCTACCGGGTTAAGAGAAGCGTGGACCTGTTTGATTTCGTCCATCATCGCTTCATCAACGTGCAGACGACCGGCGGTATCCACCAGCAGCACGTCGTAGAACTTCAGCTTCGCTTCTTTCAGCGCGGCGTTAACGATATCGATCGGCTTCTGGCCCACATCGGACGGGAAGAAATCAACGTTAACCTGCTCAGCCAACGTTTCCAGCTGTTTAATCGCCGCCGGGCGATAAACGTCCGCGGAGACCACCAGCACTTTCTTCTTGTGCTTCTCACGCAGGAATTTACCCAGCTTCGCGACGCTGGTGGTTTTACCCGCCCCCTGCAGACCCGCCATCAGCACGACGGCCGGCGGCTGAGCGGCTAAATCCAGCGCCTGGTTCTCTTCGCCCATCGCCGCAACCAGTTCGTTACGTACGATTTTGACAAACTCCTGACCCGGGGTCAGGCTTTTGTTTACTTCATGACCCACCGCGCTCTCTTTGACGCGGCTGATGAAGTCACGGACGACAGGCAGCGCGACGTCCGCCTCCAGCAGCGCCATGCGGACTTCACGCAGGGTATCTTTAATATTGTCTTCGGTAAGGCGTCCGCGGCCGCTAATGTTGCGCAGCGAACGCGACAAACGATCGGTTAAATTATCAAACATTGTCTCTCGCCTGAGGTGGAAACTGTCGGTCGCAGCAGCGACACGAAAACACGGATTTGGCGCAGTATAACACGACATGAAGCGCGATGTGATGCAACGGTTGGAGCAGACGTCGCGTGACGCTATACTGCTTCTCTTTCTTATTTAGTCAACAGTCGACACCCATATGCCTGTTTTTGCTCTGCTCGCGCTTGTCGCCTACTCCATCAGCCTTGCGCTGATCATCCCCGGCCTGTTGCAAAAAAACAGCAGCTGGCGGCGGATGGCGATTCTTTCCGCAACTATTGCGTTGATTTGTCATGCTTTTGCGCTGGAGTCACGTATTTTCCCCGGCGGCGAGAGCGGACAGAATCTCAGTTTATTAAACGTCGGTTCGCTGGTCAGTCTGATGATCTGTACGGTGATGACTATCGTCGCGTCGCGTAACCGCGGCTGGCTGCTGCTGCCTATCGTCTACGCATTTGCGTTGATTAACCTGGCTTTCGCCACTTTCGTGCCGAACGAATACATCACCCATCTGGAAACCACGCCTGGAATGCTGGTGCACATCGGCCTGTCGCTCTTCTCTTATGCGACGCTGATTATTGCCGCGCTGTATGCGCTCCAGCTGGCATGGATCGATTATCAGTTGAAGAACAAAAAGCTGGCCTTCAGCCATGAAATGCCGCCGCTGATGAGTATCGAGCGTAAAATGTTTCATATTACGCAGGTCGGCGTGGTCCTGCTGACGCTGACGTTGTGCACCGGTTTGTTTTATATGCATAACCTGTTTAGCACGGAAAATATCGATAAAGCCGTGCTGTCGATCGTCGCGTGGTTTGTCTATATCGTTCTGTTGTGGGGCCACTATCATGAAGGATGGCGCGGTCGTCGGGTCGTCTGGTTTAACGTCACCGGCGCAGGCCTGCTGACGCTGGCTTACTTTGGCAGCCGCGTGCTTCAACAGTTTATTAGTTAACCCCGAACACCCGCCTGTCCCGGCAGGTGTCATCATTGCAGAAAGCCTGAAGACTGGCGCGCTCAGCGCCAGCAGGCTCATAAAATAGCCTACCGGGCCAGGCGTTAAGGAGTCCCCCCTGGAACACATATCTACCACCACGCTGATCGTGACGCTGATTATCATGGTGATTATCTCCGCCTATTTCTCCGGTTCTGAAACCGGGATGATGACCCTGAACCGCTATCGACTGCGGCATATGGCGAAACAAGGCAACCGCCAGGCAAAGCGCGTAGAAAAGCTGCTGCGCAAACCCGACCGTTTAATCAGCCTGGTGCTGATCGGCAATAACCTCGTCAACATCCTCGCCTCCGCGCTGGGGACGATTGTCGGTATGCGTCTGTATGGCGATGCCGGGGTGGCCATTGCCACCGGCGTACTGACCTTCGTGGTCCTGGTTTTTGCCGAGGTCCTGCCTAAAACCATCGCGGCGCTGTATCCGGAAAAGGTCGCCTACCCGAGCAGCTTCTTACTGGCGCCGCTGCAGGTGCTGATGATGCCGCTGGTCTGGCTGCTGAACACCATCACCCGCCTCCTGATGCGCATGATGGGCATCAAAACCGATATCATCGTCAGCGGCGCGCTGAGCAAAGATGAGCTGCGCACCATCGTGAACGAGTCGCGGACCCAAATCTCCCGCCGTAACCAGGACATGCTGCTGTCGGTGTTGGATCTCGAAAAGGTCAGCGTCAATGACATCATGGTCCCGCGCAATGAAATTATCGGTATTGATATTAACGACGACTGGAAATCAATCGTTCGCCAGCTGACCCACTCTCCTCACGGACGCATCGTGCTGTATCGCGGCTCGCTGGACGACGCCATCAGCATGCTGCGCGTACGTGAAGCCTATCGCCTGATGACCGAGAAAAAAGAGTTCACCAAAGAGGTGATGCTGCGCGCCGCCGATGAAATTTACTTCGTGCCGGAAGGAACGCCGCTCAGCACGCAGCTGGTGAAGTTCCAGCGCAATAAGAAGAAAGTAGGCCTGGTGGTCGATGAGTACGGTGACATCCAGGGGCTGGTGACGGTAGAAGATATTCTCGAAGAGATTGTCGGTGACTTCACTACCTCAATGTCGCCGACGCTGGCTGAAGAAGTCACGCCGTTAACCGACGGAACCGTCATCATTGATGGCAGCGCCAACGTGCGCGAAATCAATAAAGCGTTTAACTGGCATCTGCCGGAAGATGAGGCCCGAACGGTTAACGGGATTATTCTGGAGGCGCTGGAAGAGATCCCGGTTCCCGGCACGCGCGTGCGCATCGAGCAATATGATATCGATATTCTCGACGTCCAGGACAATATGATTAAGCAGGTGAAGGTCAAGCCGGTGAAGCCCCTTCGCGAGAGCGCCGCCGAGTAATCGACAGGCCTGACGCAGAGACGGTGGACCCTGGATTCGCCGTTTTTTTTGCCCGCAGCTTTCCTGGCAACAAAACCGCAACGCGATAAAAACAATAAAAAACGGCCGCCCTTGGGCGGCCGTTGGAGGCGAATTATTTCGCTTTCGCTACGGTTACCATCGCTGCGCGAATGGTACGACCGTTCAGGGTATAGCCCTTTTGCATCACGCCCAGCACGTTGCCAGCCGCCACATCGTCAGACTCAACCATGGCGATGGCCTGGTGCACGTTAGGATCCAGCGGCACGTTGGTATCGGCAATCACTTCCACACCGAATTTGCGTACGACATCCAGCATCGACTTCAGCGTCAGCTCAATACCTTCAACCATGGAAGCCATGTCCGGATTGGCTTTATCGGCCACTTCCAGCGCGCGGTCCAGGCTGTCGATAACCGGCAGCAGTTCGTTAACGAACTTCTCCAGAGCAAATTTGTGCGCTTTTTCCACGTCCAGCTCGGTACGACGACGCAGGTTTTCCATTTCCGCTTTTATGCGCAGGACACCATCGCGTTCACGAGTCTGAGCTTCAGCCAGCTGCGCTTCCAGATTCGCAATTTTTTCATCGCGCGGATCCACCTGCTCAGCAGAAACTTCAGGCTCAACCGCCTCAACGTTCTCGTGCTGTTCCGTGATAATTTCTTCCGGGGCTTGCCCGTCAGGCGTTTTCTGTTCTTTACTACTCATGAATTTCTCCGCGTTTTTTTCGCATTCATCTCGCTAACTTCGCTTATTATGGGGATCCGTTTCCGGGTTTCAAGGGAAGCTGTCAGATTGTCATCATTCATTTAACGCAAGGACATCCAGAACATGAAGAACCATTTCAAGTGTATAGGCATTGTGGGACACCCTCGTCACCCAACCGCGCTGACCACACATGAAATGCTCTGGCGCTGGCTCTCCGGCAAAGGCTACGAGGTTCTGGTCGAACAACAGATTGCCCATGAGCTCCAGCTTAGCAACGTCAAAACGGGCACGCTGGCGGAAATTGGTCAGCAGGCGGATCTGGCGGTAGTGGTGGGCGGCGACGGCAATATGCTCGGCGCAGCGCGAACGCTGGCACGTTACGATATCAACGTCATCGGCATTAACCGCGGCAACCTCGGTTTTCTGACCGATCTCGACCCGGATAACGCTCTACAGCAGCTCGCCGACGTCCTGGAAGGCCACTACATTTCGGAAAAACGTTTTTTGCTGGAAGCCCAGGTCTGCCAGCAAGATTGCCAGAAGCGCATCAGCACAGCGATTAATGAAGTGGTCCTGCACCCGGGCAAAGTCGCGCATATGATTGAGTTCGAAGTGTATATCGATGAGGTGTTTGCCTTCTCCCAACGTTCAGACGGCCTGATTATCTCCACGCCGACGGGCTCCACCGCCTATTCATTATCCGCCGGAGGCCCCATCCTGACACCCTCCCTGGATGCCATTACCCTGGTCCCTATGTTCCCGCATACCCTCTCGGCGCGTCCGCTGGTGATTAACGGCGACAGCACCATTCGCCTGCGTTTTTCCCAGCGCTGCAGCGATCTGGAGATCAGCTGCGACAGCCAGATAGCGCTGCCGATTCAGGATGGCGAAGATGTCCTTATCCACCGCTGCGATTATCATCTGAATCTCATTCATCCAAAAGATTACAGCTATTTCAATACATTGAGCACCAAACTCGGCTGGTCGAAAAAATTGTTCTGATTTTAGCAGTCACCTCTTTACTGGATAAAAAACCAGTCTATACTGTACGAAAACACAGTAATGGTTTTTCATACAGGAAGGCAGCTATGCTGGCGCAACTCACCATCAGTAACTTTGCTATCGTTCGTGAACTGGAAATCGATTTTCACAGCGGAATGACCGCGATCACCGGGGAAACCGGTGCAGGGAAATCTATTGCCATTGATGCGCTGGGGCTGTGCCTCGGCGGAAGAGCCGAAGCAGACATGGTGCGAAGAGGCGCCAGCCGCGCAGACCTGTGCGCCCGCTTCGCCTTAAAAGATACTCCGGCGGCGCAGCGCTGGCTGGAAGAGAACCAGCTGGAAAGCGGACGTGAGTGTTTACTTCGCCGCGTCATCAGCACCGACGGTCGTTCGCGCGGCTTCATTAACGGTACCGCCGTTCCCCTCTCCCAGCTTCGCGAGCTTGGTCAGCTGCTTATTCAGATCCACGGCCAGCACGCGCACCAGCTATTAACGAAGCCAGAACACCAAAAAACGCTGCTCGATGGTTATACCGGTGAGTATGCGCTTACTCAGCGTATGGCTGAACACTACCGCCAGTGGCATCAAAGCTGCCGCGAGCTGGCCCAGCATCAGCAGCAGAGCCAGGAACGCGCAGCCCGCGCCGACCTGCTGCAATATCAGCTGAAAGAGTTGAATGAGTTCAATCCACAGCCGGGTGAGTTCGAACAAATCGATGAAGAGTACAAACGTCTGGCCAACAGCGGCCAGCTGCTGACCACCTGTCAGCACGCGCTGACGGTGCTCGCAGATGGCGAAGAAGCCAACCTGCAGAGCCAGCTCTACACTGCCAGGCAGCTGGTGACCGAGCTCGTCGGTATGGACAGCAAGCTCTCGGGCGTGCTGGATATGCTTGAAGAGGCGGCTATTCAGCTCAGCGAAGCCAGCGACGAACTGCGTCACTATAACGACCGTCTGGATCTCGACCCGAATCGTCTGTTCGAGCTCGAGCAACGCATCTCTCGCCAGATAGCCCTGGCGCGTAAGCATCAGATCACCCCGGAAGAGCTCCCCGCATTTTATCAGGGTCTGCTGGAAGAGCAGCGGCTGCTGGACGACAGCGCGGGCTCGCTGGAATCACTTAGCCAGACCGTGATAGAACACCATCAGCTGGCGCTAGAGACTGCTCAGCAGCTGCACGCTCTGCGTCAAACCAGTGCGCAAGAGCTGGCGCAGTTAATCACGGAGAGTATGCGCTCACTTTCCATGCCTCACGGGGTGTTTGCCATCGAGGTTGCCTTTGATGAGCGTCATCTCACCGCCGAAGGGGCCGACCGTATTGAGTTTCGCGTCACCACCAACCCAGGACAGCCGCTTCAGCCCATTGCTAAAGTCGCTTCCGGTGGCGAACTGTCGCGTATTGCGTTGGCCATTCAGGTCATTACCGCGCGGAAGATGGAAACGCCGGCCCTGATTTTCGATGAGGTAGATGTCGGTATCAGCGGCCCGACGGCGGCAGTCGTCGGCAAACTGCTGCGTCAGCTGGGCGAATCGACCCAGGTCATGTGCGTCACTCACCTGCCGCAGGTTGCCGGCTGTGGCCATCATCATTTCTTCGTCTGCAAAGAGACCGACGGCGAGATGACGGAAACCCATATGCACCCGCTCGACAAACGGGCGCGACTGCAGGAACTGGCCCGTCTGCTGGGCGGTAGCGAAGTCACTCGTAATACGCTGGCAAACGCGAAAGAGTTGCTCGCGGCGTAAACTTTTTGATTTTCGCAGAGTCATAGTGAACAGCAAATTGCCGCAAGACCTGCAGTCGAAGGTTTCCAACTGGGCAAAGGTCTATTATTATCGGCATATTACAGATGAGCCACGTACTGCTCGGGCCCGAAAAGGAATAAAATCACTATGCGCTGTAAAACGCTGACTGCTGCCGCAGCGGTTCTTCTCATGTTGACCGCAGGCTGTTCCACTCTGGAACGAGTGGTTTACCGTCCTGATATCAACCAGGGTAACTATCTGGCACCCAACGATGTAGCAAAAATTCGTGTCGGCATGACGCAACAGCAGGTTGCTTATGCGCTGGGTACCCCAATGATGTCGGATCCGTTTGGTACCAACACCTGGTTCTATGTTTTCCGTCAGCAGCCTGGGCATGAAAAAATCACCCAGCAGACGCTAACGCTGACCTTCAACAGCAGCGGCGTGTTAACCAACATTGATAACAAACCGGCTCTGACCAACGAGTAATGCAGTAAACATCTTGCTGCAAAAAGACAAAAAGCGCTCACTGAGCGCTTTTTTTATCCCTTTCACCGCTATTTCCCGGCGTTTTTCTCCGCGCGCTGACGACGCAGCTCTTTCGGATCGGCAATCAGCGGGCGGTAGATTTCCACCCGATCGCCATCATGCACCACATCATTCAGCTTAACCGGGCGACTGTATATTCCGACCTTGTTCTTCGCCAGATCGATATCGCCGCGCAGCGCCAGCAGGCCGCTGGCAATAATCGCCTGTTCAACCGTTGCGCCCTCTTCAAGCTTTACGCTTTGCAGGTACTGCTTCTCCGGCAAGGCATAGGCAACTTCCACCACGATGTTAGCCGACACGATAGACCTCTTTGGCCCTGGCCGTGAAAGCCTGGACCATATTTAATGCCAGCTCTTTGAAGATGCGACCAAACGCCATCTCAATCAGCATATTGGTGAATTCAAAATCGAGATGAAACTCAATTTTGCAGGCATCCGAGCTCAGCGGGATAAACTTCCAGCCGCCAATCAGCTTTTTAAACGGGCCATCGACCAGGCTCATTAAAATGCTCTGGTTACTGGTAAGGGTATTACGCGTCGTAAAGGTCTTACTGATGCCTGCTTTGGACACATCAACCGCCGCCATCATCTGCGTCGGCCCAGACTCCAGCACACGGCTCCCGGTGCAGCCAGGCAAAAAATCAGGATAGGACTTCACGTCATTTACGAGTTGATACATCTGTTCCACACTGAAGGGCACCAGCGCAGTACGGCTAATCTGAGGCATAGCAAGTTCCACATTTATACACATCGCAAATAATATCATTTATCTGCCGCTAAAAAAAACGCTGTGCCGCAACTCGTGCTAAGATAGCGCATTACACCTCGCAGGATGGATTGAGGTACTGTGTTCCCGTTTAGCAATGACTTCAGGACATTATGACCAAGAAAAAAGCCCACAAACCTGGATCAGCCACCATTGCGCTGAATAAACGCGCCCGCCATGAATACTTTATCGAAGATGAATACGAGGCTGGTCTTGCCCTGCAAGGGTGGGAAGTCAAATCTCTGCGCGCCGGCAAAGCCAACATCAGCGACAGCTATGTCATCCTGAAAGATGGCGAAGCCTATCTCTTTGGTGCCAACTTTACGCCGATGGCCGTGGCATCGACCCACTACGTCTGCGACCCGACGCGTACCCGTAAGCTGCTGCTTAATCAGCGCGAGCTGGATGCCCTGTACGGCCGAATCAACCGTGAAGGCTACACTGTCGTAGCCCTGTCGCTGTACTGGAAGAACGCCTGGTGCAAAGTGAAAATCGGCGTCGCCAAAGGTAAGAAGCAGCACGATAAGCGTACCGATCTCAAAGATCGCGAGTGGGCGCTGGATAAAGCCCGTATTATGAAACACGCCGGTCGCTAATCCCCTCTTTTTAAGGGCCGGCTCAGCTGGCCCTTATGCGCTATATCGTTGTTGATGCTGCTTTTTCACCCACCCAGCCCCCATAATCGTGCGAACGAGTGCTGGTAACTCCATTCACAAATCTGTTATACTCGCCTTAACACATTGGGGCTGATTCTGGATTCGACGGGATTCGCGAAACCCAAGGTGCATGCCGAGGGGCGGTTGGCCTCGTAAAAAGCCGCAAAAAAATAGTCGCAAACGACGAAAACTACGCTTTAGCAGCTTAATAACCTGCTAAGAGCCCTCTCTCCCTAGCTTCCGCTCTTAAGACGGGGAATAAAGAGAGGTCAAACCCAAAAGAGATCGCGTGGAAGCCCTGCCTGGGGTTGAAGCGTTAAAACTAATCAGGCTAGTTTGTCAGTGGCGTGTCCGTCCGCAGCTGGCCAGCGAATGTAAAGACTGGACTAAGCATGTAGTGCCGAGGATGTAGGAATTTCGGACGCGGGTTCAACTCCCGCCAGCTCCACCAAAATTCTCCATCGGTGATTACCAGAGTCATCCGATGAAGTCCTGAGAGCCCGCACGGCGCAAGCCCTGCGGGCTTTTTTGTGCCCTCAATTTGTCCCGCGAAGTCCGAAGAGAACTCATTAAATCCGAACCTTTTAGGCACCTCATAAAGCTTTCTTGTTTTTGAGGTATGAACCGCCACAGACAACGAACTGGTCGAGCCATTTAATGGTAGCCTTCGCGATGAATGTCTGAATGTGCACTGGTTCCTGTCCCCGAAGATGCTCAAGAGAGGATCGACTGCTGGCAACATGAATATAACCAACAACGCCCCTGTTCATCATAAAATAACCAGACACCAGAGGAATTTATCCGGAGTCTGCAAAAAGATCCGGATCTCTGATGTAGCACTGAACTGATTTTGGGCCAGGGTCATAAAGCGGGTGATAACATTTTGCTTTGTCTTGGTTCAGTTAACAGGGATGAAACGGCATTTGATGAAGCTTCGCGTTCCATACCGGGGCGCAAAAACGCTCAGCGGTATCTGGACCCTGACGCGGGAATACATCAATGCATCGGCCAAATACTGGAGCGGTTTCAGGCTGAAAACCTGGCCATGACGTGGAGCCGCAGAGTCATTACTTCTCTGCACGGGGATGCCAAATGGTCTAAAAGAAGCCTGACTATGCGAAAGCTGGATGCGTTACCCATGCAAATTAATGAAATAACTGGCTGATAAACCTCATTTCATTAAGTGAGCTTTCATCATTTTCGGCTTTAGCAGCCATGACGGTTCACAGGATGATTTCAGGAACCGTGCGCAGATATTCCGCTACTCTTACCATAGGTAATTGATTAAAAAACGTTCGTTCGGTGACTTACCCCGCGACTCTCATATCAGCCCGACAATCGCCTCCTCCTCATTATGTGATCCCTTTCATAAAATATACAAAGCAAACTATATGATCAAAAATAACGCTTTATAAGCCGCTTAAAAAAGATGTAATGTGTTTTTAACGAGCTAAATAAGCATTTTTTCGATTAATTAGTTTAGTTTACAAACTAAAGGAATGGCACTTTGAAGCTGAATGTTCCCAACACCTTAAGGCAGATGAATGCCTCCGTAGTCCTCAACGTCATCCGTGAGAACTCCCCCCTTTCTCGCGCCCAGATAGCCAAGGTTACTGGTATCACTAAAGCAACGATTTCTGAAATCGTGAGCGATCTGCTGGAAGAGAAAATTATCTATGAGAGCGGCGTCAGCGAAGACGCCGGCCTGGGGCGCAAAGGTATTCTGGTTAACTTTGATCCCAACCATGGGCTCGGTATCGGCATTGATTTAGGTGGAACTAAAATCACCTTCTCACTCTTTAATCTCAATGCGGAGCTGCTGGCGCAGCATCAGGAGTCGACCTATGACGTCACAACCCGTCGGGAATTTCTCGATCTGTTCAGCGCCAGTATTGAGTCATTTATTGAACAGAATCATATACCTCGTGACAAGCTAAAAGTGATCGGCATCGCCACACCGGGCATCGTTGATTATCGCAGCGGAACGGTTCTGGAAGGTTCCCCTAACCTGCCTGAGTGGGACAACATTCCGCTTGCCGATGAATTAAACGCGCGCCTGAATATCAGAGTGGTGCTGGAAAACGATATTCGCGCAGCGCTGATCGGCGAAATGTGGAAAGGAAAATGTCGCCACGTTCATAGCGCCGCGCTTATTGGTATTGGCACCGGGCTGGGATCGGCGCTGCTGATGGATGGAAAAATTATCCGGGGCATCAATAATGCTGCCGGTGAAATTGGCTATATGCTCTTCGAACGCAACCATCTGACTCAGAACTGGAAAAATAAGGGCTGCTTCGAAAATTACTGCTCCGGCTCCGGACTCAAAGAGAGAATGTCCGCGCTAAGCGGCCAAAGCATGAACGCCCATGAAATACTTATCGCCGCCGCCCAGGGTGAAACACTACCCGCTATGTTGCTGGAGGAGATGGCGGACTACTTAACCATCGGCATTCTCAACATGGTGACAATAGCCAACCTTGAGAAAGTCATTCTTACGGGTGGCGTCTCGCAATCCGCTGAACTCTTCATGCCAAGAGTACAGGCCAATCTCGACAGGCATCTGTTTGCCAATACCCGTGTATCCGTCGAACTTTCTGAATTAAAAGAAAAAGCACCGCTATACGGAATGGCTATGCTGGCGCTCCATGCGGTCTACCCATCGATTCAATTTATGCCGGACACACAGCTTATCTAAATACCACCAGCAGCCAGAACAATGAGGAGCCGAAAATGGCCGGGATCCATCTACACCCACACGATATTCTTGATGAAGGCGTCGACTCAATACTTGAACGTATTACTAAAATGAACGGCGTCGACCGCCTCTTTGTTGAGGTCAACACGATTTTTGAACGCAACCCTTACCCCACGGGCCGCCTGCCGCACAATCCGAAACATGAATTTGTGCAAGGCACCGCCACGCTGCATGTCAAACTCGATTTGCCCCCACAGCGGCTGAATCAGCGCGTCGATCCCACTATTGTTGCGGGGTCCGATCCTCTGCGGGATCTGAAGCAGGCAACCGATAGCGGTCCTTATAAAGTGATCCCCTGGGTTAATATTCTCAACGGCGATTTTGCCGGACAGATCGAAAACAATCAGGTGATCGATTTTCGCGGCACCCCGGTTGAACACTGGCTATGTCCTAATGGCCCGGACGTTATTGAACTCTGGATAGCGACTTTCAGCGCTATCAAGGCACAGTATGGTTATTCGACTTTCCTGATTGACCGCATCCGCTATCCCGACTGGGCGGGTAAGAGCGTCAGCCCCAGAGGATTATTCACCTGTTTCTGTCCGCACTGTCAGAGCGAAATGACCCGGACAGGCATCAATGTCGAGGCGGTACGCCAACGTCTGGAAACCCTGGCGGCTCACATGCGCTCCGGCGAGTACGAGGCGACGGTCGATGCCTTATTAAATGACGAGCTCCTGCAGCGCTGGATGGCGTTTCGCCAGCATAGCGTCTCTCGCTTTGTACAGAACCTGCTGGCCGGAATCAGCGACAGGGAAGCCGGGGAAAGCGAACTTTGGCTCGATCTCTGGCCACCAGCCTATTCCTGGATCTTAGGTCAGGACTATCAGTCACTGACTCGTTCCTCTAAGGTCCTGAAACACTTCCCCTACCATAAGCTCGGCGGCGGCGCGGACGTTCAGGGACTCATTGAATATTTCGCCAATGATGACGCCCAGCGTGAAAGCGCCTTTCGCGCCTTTATGCGCCTGTTCAACCTGCCCTACGACATCACATATCAACAGTTCAAAGCAGAAGGTTTCCCGATTGAATTTGTAAAACAGCAAAACAATCTGGTGCGTGAAAAATCGCAGCCGGGCACCTTCATTTACAGCGGAATTCAGATGTGGAACCTGCCTCCGGCAGCGCTCCTGGAAGCGATTAATGCAGCAGAACAGAGCGACTGCGACGATCTGCTCTATTACTGCTACGGCTGGGCGGAGCAGTCGCTTTTCGACGCCGCAGGCAACCATTACCAAAAGCCCATTTGCTAATACAGGGGAAATTCACAATGGCTAACCAACAAAAATGGAAAGTATTTTTCCTGCTGTTCGTCACCATGTTCCTTCTTGGCGGCATACAGAACACCAAAGGTCTGATACTTGAGCAGGTCCAGCACGATATCAATCTCAACATGGGTCAGATAGGCACACTGATCATGTTCTTCCAGATAGGCTTTCTGGTCGCCAGTCTGCTCACCGGCTACTTTACCGATAAAAAAGGGCTGAAGATCATGATGCTGATTGGCTCGCTGATGATGGCCGTTGGTCTGGTCGGCACCAGCCTGGCATTCAGCGTGCTGCTGTTTTTCGGCTTCTATTTGATTGTTGGCCTGGGCATCGGCTCGATGCTGGTCTCCATCATTACCGTTATCCCGACCTTCTACAAAGAAAAAGCCGGCATGATGTTCAACGTTTCCAACGCCATGTTCGGCGTGGGGATGATCGCCACTCCGCTGATTTTACAGCAGCTTTTCTCTCATCATGTCTCATGGCGCCTGTTCTATGTCGGGATTGCCATTATTGTTGCGATTATCATTCTGGTCCTCAGCAGCCTGAAGCTGGAAAAAGCGCAGGGGATGGACATGCAGCTCTCTGATTTTGTCCATATCCTTGGCCAGAGACGCCTGATGCTGGTGATTGGCTTTATCCTGTTCTACGTCGCCGCCGAAGCCGCTTTCCTGAACTTTTTCCCGATATTCTACAGCTCGCTGGATATTGCTGGCGCGTCTGCGGAAGACAAGATGGTGACGGCCGCCTATGTCATATCCAGTTTTGCCATGCTATTCACCGTCGGCCGCTTTATCGGCGGGTTTATCAACCTGAAGCTGGGCGACCGCAAAACCTTAATCCTGTTTTCTCTGTTCTCGCTGATTGCCATTATTGCCAGCCGCTACTTTGCCAGCCAATTTGTCTACCTGTTTATGGTGTTTGGTTTCGCTATGTCGGTGCTGTTCCCTACGGCCTCCGCCGTGGCGACGAAGCTCACCGATAAAAGCGGCTCGACCATGGGATTGATTTACGTCGCCTCAGGAATGGGGGGAGCCTTTGCTGGCTGGCTGATAGGCCAGGTATCCCAGATGTATGGCGTCTCGCTGGGCTTCAACTTGATTATCGCTTTTGTGGCGATCTTCTTTGTGCTGACTTTGTTTGTTAAAGAGAACCCGCAAAACTAAGCGAGCTCCTCCGGCATAGCCTTCTGCTATGCCGGGTATTTGACACAACGGCTGAATCTGAGCCCCCCAGCCAAAATACTCTCGCGTATAGGTGGTATGGTTTTTTGCCGCAATCGTCAGCTCCGTCCGCACCTCTGACGCAAATTCATCGTCCGGGTTTTCCTCTAACCAGCGGCGCATGGTGAGCCATTTAGCCACCTATCCTTGCTGATATTACCTGCTAATTAATAACAAAAAGTTTAATTTTATTTCCCGCCACGCTGACTATAGTTGAGACAAATTCACTTGCTAATTAAGGTCACCGAACGTGAAGTCACTTATCGCATCCATTATTTCATTGCTGAGTTTCAGCGCGCTTGCCGCACCAGAAGGGACATTAAGCGTACATATTCTCAACCAGCAGACAGGGCTGCCTTCTCAGGGGGTACAGGTTGAACTCGATAAGCAGCAAGGCAGTAGTTGGCAGCATATCGCTAGCGGTAAAACGGACGCTGATGGCCGTATCAAGACACTCTATCCGCGGGCAGATAATATGGAGCCGGGAATCTATAAAGTGACATTTAAAACGGGAGAGTATTTTAAAATTAATAATATGAGCACCTTCTTCCCCGTCATTCCAGTTATTTTTAATGTAACGAAACAGAACCAAAAGCTGCATATCCCGCTGTTGTTAAGCCAGTATGGCTACTCCACCTATCGCGGCAGCTAATTGTATTGGGTCACGTTAGAATTGCCGTGTTGAAACAGAAGATAGCGGGAGTGTGTGTATAGCGTCGTGAATTTCTGGGCTCACCTGCCTTGTGCGACGCTGCCAGCATTAACATCACCCTGAATAAAACCAGCTAAAATGATCACTCACTCTTGAGGAATGAGAGCAAACGATGAAAACGACCAAACCCCGACTGAATACGCCGATCGATAATCTGGCCTCCTGATTGGCGAGAATAGCCTGCTGACGCGTACAGCACGTGAGGGGCTGGTTCTTACACTCACGGCCATGAGCGTCTAAAAGTCCGGGTCAGCATAAAAAGCGCGTCTCCGGCAACCAGACAGCCGCCGGCAGAGAAAAAGAAGCGCACACTCGCCTGCCGTTAAGCCGGCACTTCCTGATGAAATCCCGCCCCACTATCAGCCTGGACGCTGGCACGATGGAGCCATTCCCATGCTGCGGCGCCAGACCCCCGGCGCCTGGCCATACTGGCGCTTGAAGCTGCGATTGAAGGATTGCTGGGAGTCAAAACCCAACGCGATGGCCACGTTGAGGATCGGTTCGTCGCTACGGGTTAAGCGCTCAAGCGATTTTTGCAGCTTCCGGGCGCGGATGTATTCGCCAATGGGATGACCGGTATGCTCTTTGAATATCCGCTGAAGATGCCATTTTGAATAGCCTGCCCGCCTGGAGACCGTGTCGATATCGAGGCGGCTTTCAAGGTTATTATCAATCCAGTCAAGTAAATCATGTATAAAAGCGCCAGTGTTCATGTCGGGTTCCCCTGGGCTGTTAATAAAAGTATCTTTATCTAATACATTTAAAAGTGACCTGCTTTTGCATAAATTGCAAGTTTTATTGTTACATTAAAACCCCTGCCTGAAATGTGTCTTTTCCGCTCAACGGAAACAGCACATAAAGTGCAACAATTATTCTTGCACTTAGTTAAGCGCCTTCCTACAATCGCCGCGATAGTGTATTCGCAACTGTTACAGTTTTGTGGCGATGAACGACACAAATGGCCTTAAGCCAGACCGGACATAGGAAGTCGCGCAGCGCCCTTCGCTGCGTCTTGCCCGGCGGCAACAATTACCGGAATAAAAATAATGAGCCTGCAAAAAACCTGGGTTAACTTTTATCTGCGCGGACTGGGGAGCGCGGTCATCGCCATGCTGCTTGCCAGCTGCGATAACAGCGCGGCGCAAAACGCCGCCCCGCAAGCCCCTGCCGTCAGCGCAGCTGACGTGGTGGTGAAATCCATTAGCCAGTGGGACAGCTTTAACGGCCGAATTGAAGCGGTAGAAAGCGTTCAGCTCCGTCCACGCGTCTCCGGCTACATTGAAAAAGTGAACTACACCGACGGCCAGGAAGTGAAAAAGGGCGAGGTGCTATTCACTATTGATGACAGAACCTATCGCGCCGCCCTCGAGCAGGCGCAGGCAACGCTGGCACGAGCCAAAACACAGGCCAGCCTGGCGCGCAGCGAGGCCAGTCGTACCGATAAATTAATCCACACCAACGTGGTATCCCGCGAAGAGTGGGAGCAGCGTCGTTCGGCCGCAACCCAGGCGCAAGCCGACATCCAGGCCGCGCAGGCAGCCGTTGATGCCGCTCAGCTTAACCTTGATTTCACCAAAGTGACCGCCCCTATCGATGGCCGCGCCAGCCGCGCGCTGATCACCAGCGGTAATCTCGTGACCGCAGGTGACAGCGCCAGCGTGCTGACAACGGTGGTCTCGCAGAAGACGGTCTACGTCTATTTTGATGTCGACGAATCGACCTACCTTCACTATCAAAACCTCGCCCGTAGCGGCCAGGGGGCGGCCAGCAATCATCTTGCGCTGCCGGTTGAAATTGGTCTTGTCGGTGAGGACGGCTACCCCCATCAGGGGAAAGTGGATTTCCTTGATAATCAGCTAACGCCGAGCACCGGTACTATCCGTATGCGCGCGCTGCTGGATAACACCCAGCGTCAGTTCATACCGGGCCTGTTTGCCCGCGTGCGTCTGCCGGGCAGCGCCAAATTCCAGGCCACGCTGATAGACGACAAAGCGGTCCTGACCGATCAGGATCGGAAATACGTCTATATCGTTGATAAAGATGGTAAAGCGCAGCGCCGTGATATCAAGCCAGGTCGCCTGGCCGCCGGTTTACGCATCGTCCAGCAGGGGCTGAATCCTGGCGATAAAGTCATCGTCGAGGGTTTACAAAAAGTGTTTATGCCCGGGATGCCGGTTAACGCGAAAACCGTGGCGATGACCACCCGCACTGCCCTCAACTGATCCCTTACCAGAGAATCCGACGCATGGACTTTTCCCGCTTTTTTATCGACAGGCCAATTTTCGCCGCGGTGCTGTCGATTTTGATTTTTATTACCGGGCTCATCGCCATCCCGCTGCTGCCGGTCAGCGAATACCCTGACGTCGTACCGCCGAGTGTGCAGGTACGCGCGGAGTATCCGGGCGCCAACCCGAAAGTGATCGCTGAGACCGTGGCGACGCCGCTGGAAGAAGCGATCAACGGCGTCGAAAACATGATGTACATGAAGTCCGTCGCCGGCTCCGACGGCGTACTGGTTACCACCGTCACCTTCCGTCCTGGCACCGACCCCGATCAGGCGCAGGTTCAGGTACAAAACCGGGTATCACAGGCCGAAGCGCGTCTGCCGGAAGATGTACGCCGTCTGGGGATCACCACCCAGAAACAGTCGCCGACGCTCACCCTGGTGGTGCATCTGTTTTCGCCCAACGGAAAATACGATTCGTTGTATATGCGTAACTACGCCACCTTAAAAGTGAAGGACGAACTGGCGCGCCTGCCCGGCGTCGGCCAAATCCAGATTTTCGGTGCCGGCGAATACGCCATGCGAATCTGGCTGGATCCGAATAAGGTGGCCGCACGTGGGTTGACCGCCTCCGATGTGGTGACGGCGATGCAGGAGCAAAACGTGCAGGTGTCCGCCGGGCAGCTTGGCGCCGAGCCACTGCCGAAAGAGAGCGACTTCCTGATCTCGATTAACGCCCAGGGGCGTCTGCACACGGAAGAAGAGTTCGGCAATATCATTCTCAAAACGGCCCAGGATGGTTCGCTGGTACGCCTGCGCGACGTTGCACGCATCGAAATGGGGTCGGGCAGCTACGCGCTACGTTCCCAGCTTAACAATAAAGATGCGGTCGGGATCGGCATCTTCCAGTCGCCGGGGGCCAACGCCATTGATTTGTCGAATGCGGTACGCGCCAAAATGGACGAACTGTCCACGCGTTTCCCGGAAGACATGAAGTGGGCCGCCCCTTACGACCCCACCGTTTTTGTGCGCGACTCTATTCGCGCGGTGGTGCAAACCCTGCTCGAAGCGGTAGTGCTGGTGGTACTGGTGGTGATCCTGTTCCTGCAAACCTGGCGCGCATCGATTATTCCATTGATTGCCGTACCGGTCTCGGTGGTGGGGACGTTCGGTATTCTCTATCTGCTTGGCTTCTCGCTTAACACCCTGAGCCTGTTCGGTCTGGTTCTCGCCATTGGGATCGTGGTGGACGACGCGATTGTGGTGGTGGAAAACGTCGAGCGCAATATCGAGGAGGGGCTCGCCCCTCTGCAGGCGGCGCACCAGGCGATGCGTGAAGTTTCCGGGCCGATTATCGCCATCGCCCTGGTGCTGTGCGCGGTGTTCGTACCGATGGCCTTCCTCTCCGGCGTAACCGGGCAGTTCTATAAACAGTTTGCGGTGACGATCGCGATTTCGACGGTGATCTCGGCCATCAACTCGCTGACCCTCTCCCCGGCGCTGGCGGCCCTGCTGCTGAAGCCGCACGGCGCGCCAAGAGATCTCCCGACCCGGCTTATCGATCGCCTGTTCGGCTGGCTGTTCCGCCCGTTTAACCGCTTTTTCCATCGCAGCTCGCACGGTTACCAGGGGCTGGTTGGCAAAACGCTCGGACGACGTGGCGCCGTGTTTATTGTTTACCTGCTGCTGCTCGGCGCCGCCGGGGTGATGTTTAAAGCCGTGCCGGGCGGGTTTATTCCCACCCAGGACAAGCTCTACCTGATTGGCGGCGTGAAAATGCCGGAAGGTTCTTCGCTGGCCCGCACCGACGCGGTCATCCGTAAAATGAGCGAAATCGGGATGAACACTGAAGGCGTGGATTATGCGGTGGCGTTTCCAGGACTTAACGCGCTGCAATTCACCAATACGCCGAACACCGGTACGGTATTTTTTGGCCTGAAGCCGTTCGATCAGCGTAAACATTCTGCGGCGGAAATTAACGCCGAGATCAATGCCAAAATCGCGCAAATCCAGGAAGGCTTTGGCTTCTCAATCCTGCCGCCGCCGATTCTCGGCCTCGGCCAGGGGTCCGGTTACTCGCTGTATATTCAGGATCGAGGGGGCTTAGGCTACGGTGCGCTACAAACGGCGGTGAATACCCTGTCCGGGGCAATCATGCAAACGCCGGGAATGCACTTCCCTATTTCAACCTACCAGGCAAACGTACCGCAGCTGGATGTGCAGGTCGATCGCGACAAGGCGAAAGCGCAGGGGGTATCGCTGACCGATCTGTTCGGTACGCTGCAGACCTACCTGGGCTCATCTTATGTGAACGACTTTAACCAGTTCGGCCGAACCTGGCGCGTCATGGCGCAGGCCGACGGGCCGTTCCGCGACAGCGTGGAGGATATTGCCAATCTGCGCACCCGGAATAACCAGGGTGAAATGGTGCCGATCGGCAGTATGGTCAATATCAGCACGACCTACGGGCCGGATCCGGTGATCCGCTACAACGGCTATCCGGCGGCGGATCTGATCGGCGACGCCGATCCTCGGGTACTCTCTTCCGCTCAGGCGATGACCAAACTGGCCGCGATGTCCGGCCAGCTGCTGCCGAATGGTATGAACATCGAATGGACGGATCTGAGCTTCCAGCAGGCCACCCAGGGCAACACGGCGCTGATTGTCTTCCCGGTGGCGGTACTTCTGGCGTTCCTGGTGCTGGCGGCGCTGTATGAAAGCTGGACGCTGCCGCTGGCGGTGATCCTCATTGTTCCGATGACTCTGCTCTCCGCCCTGTTCGGCGTCTGGCTCACCGGCGGCGATAATAACGTCTTCGTGCAGGTTGGACTGGTGGTGTTGATGGGGCTGGCTTGTAAAAACGCCATCCTGATTGTTGAGTTTGCTCGCGAGCTGGAAATTCAGGGGAAAGGGATCATGGAAGCCGCGCTGGAAGCCTGCCGCCTGCGTCTGCGTCCAATCGTGATGACCTCCATCGCCTTTATTGCCGGAACAATTCCGCTGATCCTCGGCCACGGAGCGGGCGCAGAAGTGCGCGGCGTCACCGGGATTACGGTGTTCTCCGGGATGCTCGGCGTGACGCTGTTTGGTCTGTTCCTGACGCCGGTGTTCTACGTCACGCTGCGTAAGCTGGTCACACGCGGTAAACCGGCGCTGGAAGCGCAGCCTGAATAGGTCACAGCAAAAAAACCGCCTTCTGGATGAAGGCGGAGACGGGTGACAAATCTGTTTTGAACACTGCGCGCGCGTTTTGCCGGGTGGCGGCTGACGCCTGACCCGGCCTACAAAACCCGTAATATCAGACGATGAGATAATCTCTGCTGGCCAACAAAACCCGCACTAGCAAACGATGAGACAATCTCTGTAGGCCAACAAAACCCGCACTATCAAACGATGAGACAATCTCTGTAGGCCCGCGCAAGCGAAGCGCCGCCGGGCAATATAAGAAGCTCGCTTGTTATCAATAACCTACCCCACCCAGTAAAGGCGGAGACGGGTGACAAACCTGTTTTGAACACTGCGCGCGTTTTGCCGGGTGGCGGCTGACGCCTGACCCGGCCTACGAAACCCGTAATATCAGACGATGAGATAATCTCTGTTGGCCAACAAAACCCGCACTATCAAACGATGAGACAATCTCTGTTGGCCAACAAAACCCGCACTAGCAAACGATGAGATAATCTCTGCTGGCCAACAAAACCCGCACTAGCAAACGATGAGATAATCTCTGTAGGCCCGCGCAAGCGAAGCGCCGCCGGGCAATGTAGGAAGATCGTTTATTATCAACAACCTATGCCTTCTGAGTGAAGGCATTTTTTGTGCTGAAGGCAGGATTAATGCGTTTTTTTATACAGGCTATCCAGTTCTGGCAGCAGCTCGCAGCCGCTGGTATCGCCTTTTTTGACCTTTTCCAGCGCGCTTGCCACGGTATGGCGAGCTAACACATCCAGCGAAGCCTGCTCTGCTTCGTCGGCGATAGACTTGAAGTACCAGCAGGCGTTGGCGCTGACCACGCAGCGGGCCGGCACATCGGGCCGCGACGCCCACAGCTTTTTATCTTCAATCACCGACACGTAGATATCGCGCAGGGTGATGCTCTCCGCCGGGCGACCAAGGTGGATGGAACCGTTGCGTCCCAGCGTGGAGACAATAATACCGTCACGGGTGAGCGGCACCATTAATTTGCGGATAAAGCTCGGGTTGGCTTCCAGGCCGTAGGCCAGAATCGCACTCGTCGAACGTTGACCCAACTGCTCCGCCATCGCTACGCTGAGAACCATCTGCAAAGCTGTCGGGAAGCGATAATCTAACATTTTATCTTCCTGGGTTGCGGTGAATCTTGTTCTTTTTGGCACCGCAGAGGTGAATAAGCAATGAACAACAATATAACAAATACGGTCATTTTTTTGAAGCAATCTGCGCACGACCCGTTGCGTAAAAGACACTTTCCGCACCACACACATCGCCATCCAGGGTATTTAACCGCCCACGTTTATCGCTAAAGACGATCCCAGTCCGGCAGCTTGTTGGCACGCTTACGCCAGGCATGAAATAGTGCCATCAAAAAGCCGAATAAGCCTCCGGCGGTCACGCTGGCAAACAGCGCGTCAAGGGCGCTATAGCCTTCACTTTGCCAGGTGCTAAACCACATAAAAACGCCCCATAAACAGCCAAACCAGGCGGCGAAGAACAGCATATTGCGCCAGAACGGGGCAAACGGCGGCGGCGGCATTTTACCGCCGACTTTCCAGAAAAGACGCAGCAGCGGAGGCGCATAGTTGCTCCGCCACATCTTTTTCTCTTCCATCAGCGCAATCGCTTTTTTCTTCTTCTCTTCAAATGCCATCGTTCAGCTCCTTCCTCTGGAGATAAATAATGCCTGTTAAGGGTGTTCAATATTCAGCCACAGGCCCGGAAAAACAGCAATACTCAACATTTGCCTTGTTGCGCTCCGGAGGGCCAGACTGTCACCGCCCTCAATAATTCCACTTCGGCCTGGCCACCGTATTCTTCTTCAGTAAATTGCGGAACTCTTTCAGATAGGGCTCGTTGCTGCGCCCGCGTTTGCAGATCGCCGAAAACGGCGACTGGAAGCCAAATTCGTTAGGCAGCAGCACCCGCAGCCGGTTCTCCTTGATCCACGGCCAGGCATAATGCTCAGGGAGATAGCCGATATATTTTCCTGAAAGAATCAGCAGCAGCTGCGCATCGACGGTTTCCACGGTGGCGCTGCCTTTACTGAAACCGCGCCGCCGCAGATCGCTGGTATTCCAGTAGCTACGGGTCACCAGCGGACACTGGCTGATGTGGTCTTTATCGAGCTGGCGGCTGAAAAACATCGGATGAAGATCGCTGCAGTAGAGCCAGTGCTGCTCGCGATAGAGCGGCTCGCTGATAATGTTATGCACCTGGGAGTTGTAGCTGCCGATCGCCAGATCGATATGGTTGTTCAGCACGCCGTTCAGCTGCTCCGCCGGGGTGCGGATAATCAGCTTGATATGCACATGGGGAAACTTATCGCTGAAGCTACGCAGCACCACCGGCAGCGACAGCGCGGTTTCAGTTTCAATCGAGTCCAGCGTTGAAATACAAATCGTGCCGCTGTGCTCGCCTTTTAGCAGCGCCGACTGGCGCTCCAGCTCGTTCAGCTCGCTCAGCACCCGAATCGCCTGCTGTAAAAACTGCTGCCCTTTCTCGGTCAGGGCGAAGCCTCCGCGCCCCCGCTGGCACAGGCTGAACCCCAGCTGCCCTTCCAGCTGAGACATCGCGTTGCTGATCGCCGACACGGAAATCCCCAGCTCCTGCTGGGCTCTGCTATAGCTTTCCAGGCGCGCCACCGCCTCAAAAACCTGCAGCTGCCGAATGTTGAGACTGCCGTCGTTGAGCATACTTAGTTCACCAATAAATGAACTAAGTATTTACGGCAGACGATGTAAAGTCCAGCCCATCTTTCGCACTATCTCCCTGTCGAGTATTTGTGTGTCAGATTCAGGAGCTGAAATGGATAACGTCTTTCATCAACCGCAGGGTGGCAACGAGATGCCACGTTTTGGCGGCCGCGCAACGATGATGCGCCTGCCGTTTATTGAAGATTTACAGGGACTTGATGCGGCATTCGTCGGCATCCCGTTAGACATCGGTACCTCTCAGCGATCCGGCACCCGCTATGGGCCGCGCTATATCCGCACCGAATCGGTGATGATTCGCCCCTATAACATGGCAACCGGCGCGGCGCCTTTCGAATCGCTGTCGGTGGCCGACATTGGCGACGTACCGATAAATACCTACAGCCTGCTCAAATCGGTGCAGATCATCGAGGATTACTACACCGGTTTAAATAGTTTCCCGCTGATCCCGCTGACCCTTGGCGGTGACCACACCATCACCCTGCCAATCCTGCGCGCCCTGACTAAAAAACATGGCCCGGTTGGCCTGATTCATGTCGATGCGCATACCGATACCAACGATGAAATGTTTGGGGAAAAAATCGCCCACGGCACCACCTTCCGCCGCGCCGTTGAAGAGGGGCTGCTGGACCTCAAACGGGTGGTGCAGATTGGTCAGCGTGCCCAGGGTTACGCCGCCGGCGACTTCCAGTGGGGCGTCGACCAGGGCTTTCGCCTGGTACAGGCGGAGCAGTGCTGGCACAAATCCCTCGCCCCGCTGATGGCCGAAGTCCGCCAGCAGATGGGCGACGGTCCGGTCTATCTCAGTTTCGATATCGACAGTCTCGATCCCATCTGGGCGCCCGGTACCGGCACGCCGGAAGTCGGCGGCCTGACATCGATTCAGGCGCTGGAAATCGTTCGCGGCTGCCGCGGCCTGAACCTGATTGGCGGCGATCTGGTCGAGGTCTCTCCGCCCTACGACGTGAGTGGCAACACCTCCCAGCTGGCGGCAAACCTGCTGTACGAAATGCTCTGCGTCCTGCCCGGCGTGAAATACCCATAGAGGATTCGGCTCATGCAACTCACGGTTTTTCGTACGCTTTGGGGGGTCACCACCCCGTGGCAACAAACGGTCAGCGAGCTGAAAAGCGTCGGCTGCGGCGGCATCGAAGCACGCGTACCGCTGATCCCGGAAGAGCAGCAGACGCTGGCCCGACGCCTGCAGGAATCGGCGCTGGAATATATCGCTATCGTATTCAGCGGCGGCGGCGTGATCCCCGCTCAGGCCGACACGCCCCGGCAGCATCTTGAACGCCTGAAAGGTCGTTTTGATGACGCCAAAGCGCTGAACCCTCGCTTCGTTAATCTGCTGGCCGGCAACGACCGCTGGCCGCTGGCGCAGCAGGTGGATTTTCTTGGCCAGGCCCACGAGCTGGCGGCGGCGTATGAGCTGACCTGCAGCTTTGAAACCCATCGCGCCACCTCGCTGTATAGCCCGTGGCTGACTCTCGAGATTATCCAGCAGCTGCCTGAGCTGCGGTTTACCGCCGATATCAGCCACTGGATTGTGGTGAGTGAACGTCTGCTGGATGACCCCTGCGATGATTTCAGCGCGTTTATCGACCGCGTGCACCACATTCAGGCCCGCGCTGGTTATGACCAGGGGCCGCAGGTGCCCCATCCGGCCGCGCCGGAATATCGGGCTGCGCTGCAGTTTCAACAGCGCTTCTGGCAGCAAATCTGGCACTCGCAGCGCCGGCGTGGGTATCAGCACACCACGCTGACACCCGAGTTTGGCCCCGACGGCTATCTGCATCACCTGCCGTTCACCAACGTCCCGGTGGCCGACCTGTGGTCGCTGAATGCGTGGATGGCGAAACATCAACAGCAGCATTTCGCCGAGTTTTTATCGCTAACCGAAAAGGATCTGTCGTAATGAGCGTCGCAAAAAGTTCTTTCACTGAGTTACCGACCATCGATATCAGCGATCTGGCCAGCGACAGTCTGGCAAAGCGCCAGGCCGTCGCCGACACCATCGGCAAAGCGGCGCGGGAGGTCGGTTTTTTCTATATCACCGGCCACGGCATTGCCCCTGAACTGATCGCCGGCATCCGCGCGGCGGCAAAAGCGCTCTTCGCCCTGCCGATGGAGCAAAAGATGCAGTACTACATCGGCCATTCCCGCAGCCATAAAGGCTACGTCCCCGAAGGCGAAGAGATTTACGGCTCCGGCAAACCGGACCATAAAGAGGCGTTCGATATTGGCTTCCAGGCGGCGGACGACCATCCGTTTGTGCTGGCCGGCACGCCGCTGATTGGTGCCAACGAGTGGCCGGAACTGGCGGAATTTCAATCCCGGGTGCTGGCCTACTATGACGCGGTTTTCGCCCTTGGCCATCGCCTGTTTGACGCCTTCGCCCTCGCCCTTGGCCTGCCGGAAGGATATTTCAAGGCGATGGTGACCTGCCCGCCGTCGAAGCTGCGCCTGATCCACTATCCCTTTGACGCCAGCGCCGAGGATGTTCCCGGTATTGGTGCACACACCGATTACGAGTGCTTCACCCTGCTGCTCGCCGACCAGCCGGGCCTGGAAGTCCTGAACGAAGAAAGCGTCTGGATCGATGCGCCGCCGGCGAAGAGCGCCGCCGGAGAAGAGGCTTTCGTGATCAATATCGGCGACATGCTGGAAGTATTAAGCGCTGGCACATTTGTTGCTACAGCTCACCGTGTTCGCAAGGTGCCGCAGGAACGCTACTCCTTCCCGCTGTTTTTCGCCTGCGACTACCACACGCTTATTCGGCCGCTGCCCAATTTTTTAGCCGCCGGGGAAGCCAGCGACTACCAGGAATTAAGCATTGGCGAGCATATGTGGAGCCAGGCGCTGCAAACCTATCGCTACCTGCGTGAGAAAGTCACCCGCGGCGAGCTGCAGCTTCCGGAGCGCGCGCGCGGCACCAACACCTTTGGTCACCTGAAGAAACAAGCACAGCAAAAAACCGTTAATAACCCGTGAGGATACATGATGAAAAAAACGCTTAAGTCGCTCTCGCACCGTGTGGCTTTGGGCATCGCCGTCGCCGCTTGCTTTTCTCCGCTGACCCAGGCCGCAGAACTGCTGACCGATGGTGTCTTTAAAGTCGGCATGGAGGTCACCTATCCGCCGTTTGAATCCTATGACAGCAACAACAACATCGTTGGCCTCGATCCGGAGTTTGCCGCGCTGATTGCCGAACAGCTCAACGCGAAGCCACAGCTGATCGATACCAAATTCACCAGCCTGATTTTAGGCATCGGCAAGAAATACGACGCGGTGATATCCGGGATGTACGTCACGCCTGAGCGCCTGAAACAGGCCGATGCGATCCCTTACGCCCTCTCCGGCGCGTCGATTATCGCCCTGAAGAGCAGCGCGATTCAGCCCAAAACGGAAGACGAGCTCTGCGGCGTCAAGGTGGGCCTGCAGCAGGGCACCACCTGGGTCACCAGCCTGAAGAATCACTCGGACGAGTATTGCCTGAAGAACGGTAAACCGGCCATCAGCATCCAGGAGTTCCCGACCGCGCCGGAAGCCTCGCAGGCCCTGCTGTCGAAAAACATTAACGCGCAGTTAGAAATCGCCCCGGCGGCGCAAATCATTGTCGATAAAAGTCGTGGACGGCTGGCTATCAGCTCCACGCGGCTGGTCTACCCGTTGCCTCTGGGGATTTACGTTGCGAAGGGAAATAGCGAACTGGTGACTGCCATTAAATCAACATTAACCACCTTAAAAGCCAACGGCAAATATGACGCCATTATCAAGAAATACAATTTAGAGCGCATCGATTAAATACAATAAAGCACACGAGCAACAGGAGTCGGTATGGAGTTCGATTGGGGATACTTTTTCTCATTATTTAGCGTTGGGGCATTCTGGCAGGCGTGTATCACCGTCATCGTCGTCAGTTCATTGTCCTGGTTTATTGGCCTGGTATTAGGATTTTTATTAGCCTGCGCGAAGCTCTCAGGTCCGCGCTGGCTAAAGGTTCCCGTCGAACTCTATATTTGGTTTTTTCGCAGCGTGCCGTTAATGGTGCTGCTGGTCTTTGTCTATAACCTGCCGCAGCTCTTTCCGGTTACGCAGCCGCTGCTCGGTATTCCGTTTATTGCCGGATTAGTGTCGATGACCGTTACCGAAGCAGCGTATATGGCGGAAATCCATCGCGGCGGATTAATGTCAGTGGCGAAAGGACAAAGCGAAGCCGGTCACGCATTAAGTTTCAGCTTTATTGGCATTCAGCGCTTAATTATTATTCCGCAGGCGTTTCGTATTTCGTTACCCACCCTGATTAATGAATACATCACGATTATTAAGCTCAGCTCAATATTATCGGTTATTTCACTTCCGGAGCTGCTGCTCACCGGACAGCGCCTGTATGCGCAAAACTTCCTCGTCATGGAGACGCTGCTGGCGGTCGCGGTCTACTACGTCATGGTGGTAACGGTCTTCACCTGGCTGTTCCGGGCGCTGGAAAATGTACTGGATATTCAGCAAAAGCGCCCGCAGACCTTCAATGACGCCGAGTGTGACGCCCTGCGTCAGTCGCTGAAGGCGCCGCAGCATACGGCGAAAGCCGAACCCACCAGCGGCAACCCGCCGGCGCTCGATCTGCGCGCGATCGAGAAATCCTGGGGCCAGCATCAGGTCCTGAAAGGTATCGATCTGAAAGTCGAAAACGGTCAGGTCATCAGCATCATCGGGCCGTCGGGGTCCGGCAAAACCACCCTTATCCGCACCATTAACGCGCTGGAAAGCATCGATGCCGGGGAGATCGTGCTCTATGGCGAAGATTACCTTAAGGGGGCGGCAATCGTGGATAAGCCGCAGATGCGCGCCGGCGTGCGGCGTATCGGCATGGTTTTCCAGAGTTTCAACCTGTTCCCTCACCGCACGGTGCTCGATAACGTCATGCTCGCCCCGCTGTATCACAAGCTGGTTGAGCAGCGGGTGGCCAGAGAGCAGGCCCTCTATCTGCTGGATCGCGTCGGCCTGCTGGCCCATGCCGAAAAATACCCCTGGCAGCTCTCCGGCGGCCAGCAGCAGCGCGTCGCCATCGCCAGAGCGCTGGCTTTAAAACCGGACATCATGCTGTTTGACGAACCCACCTCCGCGCTGGATCCCGAACTGGTGGGGGAAGTGCTGAAGGTGATTCAGTCTCTTGCCCGTGAAGGGATGACGATGCTGATCGTCACCCATGAGATGGACTTCGCTTTATCCATCTCTGACCGGGTGGTGATGATGGAAAACGGCGTCGTGGCGAGCGATGTGCCTCCACAGCGCATCCGCAACGGCGCGGAAGATCCGGCGCTGAGCCGCATACGTGAATTTATGGGAGTGCAATAAATGACGACTGAACGTGAACTACGCCAGGATCTGGCTGCCGCCTACCGGCTTGCGGCACTGTTTGGCTGGGAAGATACGCTTTACACCCACTTTTCCGTGCGCCTGCCGGGCGACGGCGAACCGCGGTTTCTGATTAACCCGTTCGGCATGATGTTCGATGAGGTGACGGCCAGTAATCTCATCGTCGTCGATATGCAGGGAAAGGTCGTAGAGGGCCACGCTCCGGCCAACTCGGCCGGCTTTACCATCCACAGCGCGGTGCATATGGCGCGGGAAGATGCGCATTGCGTCATCCATACCCATACGCTGCCGGGCATGGCGGTCGCCGCCTGCCAGCAGGGATTGTTACAGCTTAACCAGATCAGCACCGAGTTTTATCAGCGCGTCGGCTATCACCCGTATGAGGGCGTGGCGTTTGACCTCGACGAACGCGAACGTATTCAGCGCTCGCTGGGGGATCATATCGCCATGATTCTGCAAAGCCACGGCCTGCTGTCGGTCGGGCGTACCGTCGCCGACGCGTTTTACATCATGTACTACCTCAACCGCGCCTGCGAAATTCAAATGGCCAGCGCCCAGCTCGCTCCGCTCAGCGCCATCCACACCATTCCTGCCCACCTGAGCCAGCATGCCTGCGAACAGCTGATGGGCGTGGAACATGAGCGCCAGCTGGTCTGGCAGGCGTGGTTGCGCCGCCTGAACCGTCTCGACACTTCTTACAAAGACTAACGCCTATGCCAAACCTGACTATCGTTGTCGATTGCAATGACCAGAACTATGCCCGCGAGATTTGCGAGGCGCTGCGGCTGTTCCCGGACGTGACCGCGGTCTTGCCCGAACATCCGGCGGCACGCACCGCGGAATATGCCAGCTGCTGGTTTCCCGATACCAGCCTGCTGACGCGTTCGCCGGCATTAAAATTAATCCAGGCCGCATCGGCCGGGGTAGACCATCTCCCCGATAACCTGTTCGCCAGCTCTGTTCCGCTCTGCCGGGTGGTGGATGAGGATTTCCGTCACGGGATGTTCGAGTACGCGCTATGGGGCGTGCTGTGGTTTCAGCGCAGCTTCGACCGCGCGCTGGCGCATCAACGCCAGCGGGTCTGGAAGATCTATCCGCAGCGGGCCGCCAGCGATTTTCACATTGGCGTGATGGGACTTGGCGAAATCGGCGGTTATATCGCCACCCGCCTCGCCGGGCTGGGGTATCACGTTTCCGGCTGGGCGCGCAGCGAGAAACAACTCCCCGGCGTCCGGTGCTATCACGGCGATGCGCAGGCCGGTGAATTTTTTGCTGAGCTGGATGCGCTGATCAACGTTCTGCCGCTCACCGAACAGACTCGCGGTATTCTCGCCCGGCCGCTGCTCGATCGGCTTCCCGCAGGCGCGGTACTCATCAACTGCGGGCGCGGCGAACATATGGTGAATCACGATATTCTGCAGGCGCTGGATAGCGGCCGTCTGGCGGGCGCGGTACTGGATGTCTTCCCCGTTGAACCCCTGCCGCAGGATGACCCGCTCTGGCTGCATCCGCAGGTGGTCATCACCCCACATATGGCCTCGATCGCGCCGGCGGAGGTGATTGCCCGCCAGCTGCTGGAGAACATTCACCGCCAGCAGCGTGCGCTGCCGCTGAACAATCTGGTGGATAAACAGCGGGGTTATTGAGCCTTTACTCAGGCGATCCCCGGCCTACGCCCTCATCAGCTGCTACGCTTAATGGTCTGTCTGACAACACATAAGGCCAGAGTTATGAAGATTGATCTTTCGGGGAAAGTTGCGCTGGTGACCGCATCCACGGCCGGAATTGGCTTTGCTATCGCCAAAGGGCTGGCGGCCAGCGGCGCGGAGGTGGTAATCAACGGGCGCAGCGAGCGTAGCGTCAACGAGGCCATCGCTCGCCTGCAAAACGAGGTACCCGGCGCCAGGCCGCGCGCTGCCGTTGCCGACCTCAGCGGTGGCGAAGGGGTCGCGCAGCTCCTGCAGGCGGTAAACGGCGTCGATATTCTGGTCAATAACGCCGGGATTTATGGCCCGCTGGACTTCTACGACACCGACGATGCCATCTGGGAAAACTACTGGCAGACCAACGTTATGTCCGGCGTAAGGCTGTCGCGTGCGCTGCTGCCGGCGATGGTGCAAAAAGGCTGGGGCCGGGTGGTGTTTATCTCCTCGGAGTCGGCGCGCAACATTCCGGCGGACATGATTCACTATGGCGTGACCAAAACCGCTCAGCTGTCGCTGGCGCGCGGGCTGGCGAAATTTGTAGCCGGTAGCGGCGTGACGGTGAACAGCGTGTTGCCCGGCCCGACGATTTCCGATGGCTTTGCCGAAATGATGAAAGACGAGGTAGCGAAAACCGGTAAACCGCTGGACCAGCTCGCCAAAGAGTTTGTGATGACCCATCGCCCCAGCTCGGTGATCCAGCGGGCGGCATCGGTTGATGAAGTGGCTAATATGGTGGTGTACGTCTGCTCAACTCAGGCCTCCGCCACCTCCGGCGCGGCGCTGCGCGTCGATGGCGGCGTGGTAGATGATATTGTCTGACCGCTTAGCGCCCGCCCGCTGACTAGCGGCCGGGCTTTTTGGCCGGATCGTTAACCGACGTCATTTCGAACTGACCTTCAGGGTCCATGGCGTTGACCGCCTTTTGCAGTTCCGCAAGGGCAAACTTGAGGGAAGCCACCTCCTCCCGTAGCGCCTGCATCTCCTGCTCTTGCGTGGTGCTGCGGCTGGTTTTTGGAAAGGCTTCAAACACATCCTCTTCAAGGAACATACGAACCTGGCGGTTATCAACATTCACCAGCTGATACTTCAGCCGGCCGCTGTTGATCGCGTTATAGATAGTCTTGCGACTGACCATCGCTAACTCTATGACGTCGCTGATTCGTAACATCTTTCCCCTCTCCGCTTCCGGCCTCACCGTCTGGCGCCCATCATTTTATCTTACTGCGTGACGACGGCATCGGTGAACACTTTTGCAATCTCCTCTGGCGTCATTTTAACGATATCGTTAACGCGATCGCGATCGGCTAATAATGCGAATAAGGATTGAATAATTGCCACTTTTTCGCAAGTTTTATCAATGGCCATCATGACCACGATCTCCGGCACCACCCTCTCTTCCGGCTCATCGGTACGGTGAAACGCCACGCCGGCCCGATTGATACCGATGGCAAACCCGGTGTGGTTAACATGCTCAAACTCGGTATGCGGAATGGCGACGCTGTGGGTCTCCATAAAGATCCCCGTCGGGTAGCGCTCCTCACGAGCGAGCACGCCGTCGGTGAAACTCGGTTTTACCAAACCATCCGCCAGCAGACTTTGGGCAAGGCGGGTTAGTAAGGCCGTCCGACTCACGGCCTCGTTAAATGTCACCACTCGCTGAGCGCTAAACATCATTTTCCTGCCTCCGTCGCCGCTTCTGCCGGCTGTTCATTTTCCTGGGCCAGTTTGCGACGATTCCACAACACCAGCGCGAGGGTGCACAGGGTCAGAATCCCGACGCCAATCTCTTTGAGGTGGAAGCTCTGGATAATCGCCCACGGCAACATGGCCCCGGCATAATCCACGCTACTGATACTGGTGGTGCCCTGCGGCAGCGAGAAGCCGGTGCTGACCGCGGTACTGGTGACAATCGGCGCCAGGTTGGTACCAATCAGCAGCGCCAGGCTCAGGGTTAACAGCCCGGTCAGCAGCGTGCGGAACATATCGCCGCGGCATACCGCCGTTACCAGAACAAAGGCAAAGGGTAAACCGGTTAATGACGCAAAAGGCAGGAACTGGTTGCCGGGAATGATGGCCGCGAGAACCAGCATCACCGGAATCATCAGCATCGAAACGGACAGCGTGACCGGATGCCCGACGCTGACGGCAGAGTCCAGACCAATGGCAATTTTACCGAACGATCCGGCTCGTGACTGGGCAATTTCCTGAATACGCTCACTGATCGGATAGACCCCTTCCATCAGCATCTTCGCCATCCGCGGAATAATGGTCATCACCGCCGCCATGGTAATCGCAGTTTGCAAAATAGCCTTGACTTCAATGCCGGCAATAATGCCGAGCAGCGCGCCGATAATAGCCCCGAGGGAAGCCGGGTCGCCGAGAATAGATAATCTCCGCTGAATCACTTCCGTATCAATTTTAATATCACGCACCACCGGAATACGGTCGACAATAGCATTCACCAGCCATGCCGCCGGAACAAATGAAGCGGAGAAACCGTGTGGCACCGAAATAGAGGGCAGATTTAAATATTTTTCAACATCGCCGCTGGTACGGTCGGCAATCACCATCGTAATAATGCAGTTAATCCCGGCGGCAAATATCCCCAGCCACAGGCTATCGGTAATAATCGTCACCAATGAGCCGGTAAACGCGTGATGCCACAGGTTCCAGATATCGACGTTCAACACCCGGGTGGTTTTGGTGTACAGCATCAGCACGTTAATCGCCACGCACACCGGAATCACCAGCGCTCCGACGCGCGTCCCCATCGCCACCGCCGCTGCCGCGGGCCAGCCCACATCCAGCACGTTCAGATTCAGACCGAAACGCTCTACCAGCGCGTGGCTGACGGGCGTCAGAGAATCGATCATCAGGTTCACCGTAATGCTTAAGCCGATAAACCCGATCCCCACCATTAAGCCCGCTTTCAGGGCTTTACTGAGGGACAGACGTAATAATAGACCGAGGAGCATAAATATCAGCGGCATCATCACCGATGCGCCTAAACCCACGATGTAATCAACAATAAACATGGCTTAACCCTCGGCGAGAATTAATTCTTTCACGCTGCTGAACACTTTATCGGTACCCATGCCGGTTAATAGCGGCAGAGCGTTAATGACCGGAACGGACAGCGCAACGGGCGACGTCGAGACGATAAAATCGACGTCGTCACGGGTTTTGGCTTCCGCCACGGTACCTTGTGAAATACGAACCTTATCGAGGATATTTTCTTTTTTCAGGAAGTCCTGCAGTTTATTTAAGGCGACGGTGCTGGTCGCTACGCCAGCGCCGCAGCAAATCATCATGTGTTTCATATGAATTCCTCTCTGTTTTGGTGAGGGGAATTAAAACATGCGGAGGGGAGAGGAATTGTGATCAGTGTGTAATTTTACACACTGAATACACAAAGGATGGTAAAAAGACAGTAATCAATTGATAACTATGAGAATTAAGTTTTACCTGAACGATAATCAGGCAAAAACCGTGATATAGATCTCATTAAATGGCTCGTTCATCACAACATTTCCGCTTTTCATCTCAGGGCTGCGGCGCGTTATCCGTAATACCGTAGGCGGCATATTTCTGCAGCAAAGCATGATATTCCCCGTTGTCACGCAGCGTTTTCAATGCCGAAGTCAGCTGCTGCGCCAGCGCCGTGTTGCCTTTGCGAACGTAAATCCCCAGCGTTTGCGGGTAAATCGTCTGCGGGGAACTCACCTTCAGGCGGCCTTTACTACGCTGGGTAAACAGGCTGACCACGCCAGCGATATCCACCTGGGCCTGAATATTTCCGGAGAGCAGCGCCTGCAGCGTCTCCGGCGAGGTCGGGAACTCTTTAATCTCAATAGCCCCTTTGCCCTGCTGCTGGCAATCGCCTGCCGAAAGCGCCTGCAGCTTTTTCACCCATGAAGTCCCCTGCTGTAGTCCGACGGTTAGCCCACAGAGATCGTGTTCCGTTTGCGGCGCCACGGGACTGTCGCTGCGCACCATAATATAGGCCCCGGTGTTGGCGTACGGGATAGCATCCGCCTGACGGGTACGTTCCTCGGTGATATAGAGCGCCGAGATCACCGCATCCTGGCGCCCGCCGCTCAGACCAAGGATCAGGCTGCTGAATTTCGTATCCACCAGCTGGAGCGTTAAGCCTGTTTGCTGGCTGAGCAGCGCCGCCAGTTCGGCATCGAACCCCACGATGGCGTCATCCTGCCAGGATTCAAATGGCGGGTAGGCCACTTCCATAGCTATTTTTATTTTTCCCGGTGAGAGAGTGGCATCGGCCGCATGCGCCGCCGATGCCAGCCCCAACGCCAGTCCCAGCGTGGTCGCAAGATAACCTAGTGAGAGACATTTTTTCATCAGTTGGCTCCGGTTAAGCAGAAATGCGCCGATGATGAGCATCGGCAAGCTGGCAAAGCAGTTCGAACATCAGGGTCGCGCCGGTCAGGCTGGTAAGATTGCCCTGGTCAAACGGCGGCGATACCTCCACCAGGTCGGCACCAATCAGGTTCAACCCGGCAAGCTGGCGGAGACAATGCTGCGCCTGCAAGGTGGTCATACCGCCAATTTCCGGCGTTCCGGTGCCGGGGGCATAGACCGGATCCAGCACGTCGATATCAAAGCTGATGTAGGTGGGCTGGTCGCCGATAATCTCCCGCGCCCGCTGCATCACCCGCTCGACGCCCAGTTCATTGACCTGCTCCATACGGATAATCGTGATGCCGTTTTCCTCCGCCCAGCGGTGTTCATCCGCGGAGAACAGCGCGCCGCGAATACCGATTTGCACCGTGCGTCTCGGGTCGAGAACCCCCTCTTCCACGGCGCGGCGAAACGGGGTGCCGTGGGTAAAGCGCTCACCGCCAAAATAGCTGTCGTTGGTGTCCGAATGGGCATCAAAATGGATCATGCCCAGCGGCTTATTCCGTCCCAGCGCCCGCAAAATCGGCAAGGTGGTGAGATGGTCGCCCCCCGCGGTTAACGGCATTACCTGCTGCTGATTAAGGGCGTGATACCAGGCCTCAATGCGCGCCAGGCTATCCTGCATATCCACGGGATTAATCCGCACATCGCCCAGATCGCCTACCCGCGCATAATCGTAGGGAGAGCGGCGGGTCACCGGATGGATCCGCCGCACCAGGCTGGAGGCATTGCGCAGTTCGCGCGGCCCGTGGCGTGTGCCGGCACGGTTAGTGGTTCCGCCATCCCACGGCACCCCCACCACGCTGATATCCAGTTCGCTGGTCTGCGGGGCAAACGGAAGACGGAAAAAGGTCGGTAATCCGCTGAAGCGCGGAATTTCACCATCCTGCGGCTGCGGGTACTCATGTTCAGTTGCGGATGTCATTGCAGTTTCTCCATGGCTTATCGGGGCGATAAAGAGATACTGCGGAACGTAGTACAGAGAAAAAATAGTCAAAGCCAAAAAATTAGTTTAGAAAAATAAAAACAAAACCCGGGACTTACAGTGGAGTATTCCCCTATGTCAGTGGGCAAATTTCCCAATCTGCGCCTGTTACACGTTTTTATCACCGTCGCAAAATATCAGGGCTACGCCAATGCCCAGCAGGAGCTTAACCTGACGGTTTCGGCCATCAGCAACTATATGAGTGAGCTTGAAGAGAAGCTGGGAATCATTCTGTGTCGCCGTGGCAGAGGCGGATTTTCGCTGACGGAAAAAGGGGAAACCGTCCTTCAGCAAAGCATCGATTTGCTGAATTCGCTGGAGGATTTCGAACGCAATACGGCCACTCTGCGGGGCGAGCAAACCGGGATCTTTAATCTTGGCGTCATCGATTCTACGATTACCGATCCTATGCTGCCCATGAGCGATATTATTGCGACATTCAGCGAACGCTTCCCGCGGGTACAGATAAACCTGCAGGTCAGAAGTCCGAACGCGCTTTTACAGGGCGTGTTGAATAACGAACTGGATCTCGCCGTCGGGACCTTCTCACTTCAGGCCAACAGCGTGATTTCTCATCCGCTCTATCGCGAACAAAACTGGCTCTACTGCGGCGATAAGCACCCGCTCTTTACCGTTAAACATCTGACGGAAGCGCTGATTTCGCCGATGCGGATGGTCACCCGCAGCTACTGGAGCAGCAGTGATTTGGGGCGTAAAGGCTTTAAGCAGAGCGAAGCCAGCGCCGAAAGTATGGAAGCACAGCTGATGCTCATCTTGTCCGGCAAATATATCGGCTATCTGCCGGAGCACTATGCGCTGCCGTGGGTACAAGCGCAAAAGCTGCGCGCCCTGCTGCCGACAGAATATGGCTACCAGGCTCCCTTTTCGCTGATCTTTCGCCGCGGGCGCAGCAAAGAGACGTTAATTCGCGCGATGCGGGATACCGTCCGCGCTCGCGTGAAAGGGCGAAAAGGCTAAAGGCCGCAGGGCGGAAAAATCTGACGCTTACTCCCGGCCGCCGGCACCTATTCGTGAATCTTCCATTTTTGTTTGAGGATATTTTTATCCTGACTGTCCAGCCAGCGGTTCACCTTCTCCAGCAGCGGCTGATTATCTTTGTTCATCATATAGACTTTAAAACTGGCGGTGCCCGGGAAGGGTTTATCCGTCGCGACGCAGAAGACACCGGGCTCTTTGTTCTCGTAATAGACGCCTTCAATCAGGTCGGTGACCATCATATCGGCGGTTTTCTGGCGTAACGCCTCGAGATTATCGACGTTATTTTTGACCCTGATAATCTGCGCATGTTTGAGATGAGCATCGACGTAGCTCTGATTGGTGCCGCCCGGGTTAACAATCACTTTCACATTGGGGCGGTCAATCTTTTCCAGGCTGCCGAGTGCCGGGGCCGCCATACAGTTCGCCAGGGCGATTTTTCCGTTTGCCACCACCGGATGGCTGAGGGCGAAATCTTTAGCCCGTTCCGGGGTTTCAGTGACACCGCCCATCGCAATATCAAACTTATCGGCCTTCAGATCGCTGGAAAGCGTCGGCCAGCTGGTCAGCACAAAGGTGACCTTAAGCCCCAGCTTCTGCCCCAGATCCTTTGCCATATCCACGTCGTAACCACGCAGTTCGCCCGCTTCGTTGTGGAACGCCAGCGGAGCATAGTCGCCCGGAACGCCCACTTTCAACTCACCGCTTTGTTGAATCGCCTGCAGATCCCGCGCCTGGCTACCGCAGGCAATACTCGCGAGTACGAAGGTCAGACAGACCTTTAAGTTCATACCATCATCCTTATCAATACGTGGGTTTTGTGAAGGTTTTGCACGATTCCAGCGCGCTTTATTTTCTGCTCATTTGTTGCACAGATTACAACATTGTTAATCGTATGTTTTATTTTTGTGATGCACAACCAGGAAACGTTGCACTTTCTTTGTGCATATTCTGGCGAAAATATACGCTCTTTGTTCGCCTGCCTCGCGCATTTTCCCAGTGATACCGCAAAAAACGGTTTTCGGAACAGATGGCATGCATCGTGCTTTGTTAGTTGAGTAACACAATGCGGGTTCATGAGAGAGAAATCTCATTGAGAGGCGGGTATGAACGATAACTCCAGGCTGTTTCGCACCATCGAGTCGATATTTAGTCAGCTGACGCCAAGTGAAAAACGCATCGGCAGCTGGCTACTGAGCCATCGGGAACATATTCCCTATGAAACGGCCGATAGCATTGCGCTGGCGACCGGTACCAGCGGGATCACCGTCGGCCGCTGCCTGCGCAAACTCGGCTATCGCAACCTCGACGACGTCAAAAACGGTCTGAAAGATCATACCCCGGCGCCCTATAAACACTGGGGCGTCATCGACCGCCTCGACTCCTGGGCGCAGCAGCAAACCCAGCCCGATCGCGCCAGCCTGTCGCTGCAGATGGAGCTGGATGCGATCCGCTATGTTTATCAGCTGGCGCAGGAAGAGACCTTCGCCCGGGTCAGCACGCGGATCGCCCAGGCCGATACGGTGATTGTGCTCGGGATCCAGTCCACGCGAGGCATCGCCAACAGCTTTTTTAGCCATCTCGAATACCTGCGCCCGCGCGTGACCTATGCCGACGGCAGTTCCGGTAGCTGGCTGGAGTCGCTGAACTCCGAATACGCACACCCTTACATCATCCTGACGGATACCCGCGCCTACTCCAGTACCGCCCGCCAGTTCTGTCGGGTTGCCGCCGAGCGGCGCATTGCCACCGCGCTGGTCACCGATATCTGGTGTCCGTGGGCCCGCGACTATCCGGTCGATCTGCTGCAGGTCAAAACCGATACCGGTCATTTTTGGGATTCCCTCGCCCCAATCAGCTGTCTTTTCAACCTGCTGCTCTCCGCGGTCGTCGAGCAACTCGGCCCGACGCTGTCGCGCCGGCTGGCCGAAAACCGGGCGCTGCAGCAGGAATTTGGTCAATTTGAACGTGAATAAGCGCCTGCTCGTCAGGCTCCAGGACAGGAAACAACAGATGAATCAGCAAGTCACTCTGGTCGATATCCGCGCGCGCTTTCCGGCGCTGGCTATCGATCTCAAGTACGCCAGCGCCGATAACATTACCGGCCAGCCCATCTATGCCGAAGCCCGCTGCCTGCTGCACCCGGATGCGGCGGCGGCGCTGGAGAGATCCCTGCGCATCGCACAGCTGGCGGGCCTGAATCTGCAGGTTCTCGATGCCTATCGTCCGCAGCAGGCGCAGCAGTTGCTGTGGAACGCCTGTCCGAACCAGGACTACGTGGTGCCGATTGCGCTGGGTTCGAACCACAGCCGCGGTACCGCTATTGATGTGACGTTAATCGACGAAAACGGCCAGCCGCTGGATATGGGCACCGCCTTCGATGAGATGGACGATCTCTCTCACCCTTATCACCCGGCGGTTCCCCAGGCCGCCCAACGTAACCGTCTGCTATTGAACGCCATTATGTTTGGCGGCGGCTTTAAGGGTATTTCCACGGAATGGTGGCACTTCGAATTACCGGATGCGGCCGGTTATCCGCTCCTTGACGATGTTTTCGCCTGCCTGTCCCCCGCTCACACTGACGGAGTCATTCCATGAATATGAGTCGCACCTCTTTTACCGGTTTTCGCCCGCTGCTGTTGGCCGTTGCGCTGGCAGCGGCTATCGCCCCGGCTTATGCTGCCGTGCCCAAAGATATGCTGGTCATCGGTAAAGCCGCCGATCCGCAGACGCTCGACCCGGCCGTCACTATTGATAATAACGACTGGACGGTCACCTACCCGGCCTATCAGCGGCTGGTCAAATACAAAACCCAGGACGGGAAAGGCTCAACGGACGTCGAGGGCGACCTGGCCGAAAGCTGGCAGGTCTCTGATGACGGTAAAACCTGGACCTTTTCACTGCACAAAAACATGCAGTTTGACGACGGCACGCCGGTCACCGCCGAAGCGGTAAAACTCTCTTTCGAACGCCTGATGCGCATTAAGCAAGGTCCTTCGGAAGCCTTCCCGAGCGGGCTGAAAATTGAGACCGTGGATCCCGCCACGGTGCGCTTCATCCTGCCGGACTCGTTCGCTCCGTTCCTCCACACCCTGGCCAATGATGGCGCGTCGATCGTCAACCCGGCGGTCCTGAAGGCCAACGCCGCCGATGACGCCCGCGCCTGGCTGGCGGAACACACCGCCGGCTCGGGAGCCTATATGCTGCAGCGCTGGCAGAAAGGCCAGCAGCTGGTGCTGGTGCCCAACCCGCACTTCAGCGGCACGAAGCCGACCTTTAAACGCGTGACGGTGAAGATTATTGGTGAAAGCGCCGCCCGCCGTCTGCAGCTGACCAAGGGCGATCTGGATATTGCCGATGCGCTGCCGGTCGACCAGTTTGCGGCCCTGAAGAAGCAGGATAGCGTGGCGGTGTATGACTATCCGGCGCTACGCGTGACCTACCTGTATCTCAACAACAGCAAAGCGCCGATGAATCAGGTCGATTTACGCCGCGCCGTCTCCTGGGCCACCGATTATCAAGGGATGGTCAGCGGCATTCTCGGCGGCAACGGCAAACAGATGCGCGGCCCAATCCCCGACGGTATGTGGGGCTTTGACCCGAGCGCGATGCAGTATTCCCTTGATATGGATAAAGCCAAAGCCGCGCTGGCCAACGTCGCCGATAAGCCAAAAACCCTGTCGTTCCTCTACTCCGATAACGACCCGAACTGGGAGCCGATTGCGCTCTCCACCCAGGCAAATCTGCAAACCCTCGGCATCCAGGTGAAGCTGGAAAAACTGGCTAACGCCACCATGCGCGAGCGCATTGGTAAAGGGGATTACGATATCGCTATCGGCAACTGGAGCCCGGATTTCGCCGACCCCTATATGTTCATGAACTACTGGTTCGAGTCAGATAAAAAAGGGCTGCCGGGCAACCGTTCGTTCTATGCCAACCCGCAGGTTGACGCGCTGCTCAAACAGGCCGTCGCCACTACCGACCAGACAGAACGCACCCGGGATTATCAGGCGGCGCAGAAAACCGTTATCGATGAGGCCGCCTACGTCTATCTGTTCCAGAAGAACTACCAGGTGGCGATGAATAAAGAGGTCAAGGGCTTCGTCTTCAACCCGATGCTTGAGCAGATTTTCAATATTGCCGATATGCACAAATAGCGCATCTTAACCTTGTGATGCCGGGCCGTCGCGGGCCCGGCAGAGGGCGTCATCATGAGTTTCTGGGGTTTAATTCGACAACGCAGTTGGGGGCTGGTCCTCGTCGTCGCCGGCGTCTGCGTGATCACCTTTATTATTTCGCACCTCATTCCCGGCGATCCGGCGCGGCTGCTGGCAGGCGATCGCGCGAGCGACGAAATCGTCCGCCATATCCGCCAGCAGCTGGGGCTGGATTTGCCGTTATGGCAGCAGTTTTTCCATTATGTCAACGCCCTGCTGCACGGCGATCTGGGGACTTCCATCCGTACCGGGCGTCCGGTGCTGGAAGATTTAAAGACCTTTTTCCCGGCCACGCTCGAACTGGCGATCTGCGCCCTGTTTATCGCGCTGGTGGTCGGCATTCCGCTGGGGGTACTTTCGGCGGTATATCGCAATCGCTGGACCGATCACCTGGTTCGCCTGATGGCGCTGACCGGAATCTCGACCCCGGCGTTCTGGCTGGGGCTGGGAGTGATTGTCCTGTTTTACGGCAAACTGGACTGGCTGCCCGGCAGCGGGCGCCTTGACGACTGGTTTGACCCGCCCACCCGCGTGACCGGCTTTTATCTGATCGATTCGCTGCTGGAAGGCAACATCGACGTGTTCTTTAACGCGCTGCAGCATCTGATTCTGCCGGCAACCACGCTGGCCTTCGTCCACCTGGGGATTGTCGCCCGGCAAATTCGCTCCGCCATGCTGGAGCAGCTGAGTGAAGATTATATCCGCACGGCGCTGGCCAGCGGCCTGCCAAAATGGACCATCGTGATGCGCTATGCGCTGCCTAACGCGCTGATTCCCTCAGTCACGGTGCTGGGGCTGGCGCTGGGCGATCTGCTGTACGGCGCGGTGCTGACCGAAACCGTCTTTGCCTGGCCCGGAATGGGCGCCTACGTCGTCTCCTCTATTCAGGCGCTCGATTTCCCGGCGGTGATGGGCTTTGCCGTGGTGGTGTCCTTTGCTTACGTGCTGGTCAATCTGCTCGTCGACCTGCTCTATTTATGGATAGACCCGCGCATGGGTCGGGGAGAAAACTAAGTGATGATGACCCAGGAACGCCCCGGCGCTATCGAAAAAACCCGCCGCAACACCGTGTGGAAGCGCCGTCTGTGGCTGATACGCAAAAGCCCGCTGACGCTGATCGGCGGCGCCATTATGTTGATCATGCTGTTTTTGATGATCTTCTCGCCGTGGCTGGTACCGCACGATCCCAACGCAATCGATCTCACCGCCCGTCTGCAGGCGCCGTCGCTGTCCCACTGGTTCGGTACCGACGAGGTCGGTCGCGATCTGTTCAGTCGGGTGCTGATCGGTAGCCAGCAATCGATCGCCGCCGGCCTGGCGGTGGTGCTGATCGCCGGGATCAGCGGTTCGCTGCTGGGCTGCCTTTCCGGCGTGCTCGGCGGACGCAGCGATGCGCTGATCATGCGGCTGATGGATATCATGCTGTCGATCCCTTCGCTGGTGCTGACGATGGCGCTGGCCGCCGCGTTAGGCCCAAGCTTATTCAACGCCATGCTGGCGATCGCTATTGTGCGTATTCCGTTTTATGTCCGTCTGGCGCGGGGACAGACGCTGGTGGTGCGCCAGCACAGCTTCGTCGAAGCTTCGGTAACCTTCGGCGCCTCCCGCTGGCACCAGATCAGCTGGCATATTTTACGCAACGCCCTGCCGCCGCTGGTGGTGCAGGCATCGCTGGATATCGGCAGCGCCATTTTGATGGCGGCGACGCTGGGCTTTATCGGCCTCGGCGCGCAACAGCCTACCGCTGAGTGGGGCGCGATGGTGGCAAACGGTCGCAACTACGTCCTCGATCAGTGGTGGTACTGCGCCTTCCCGGGAGCGGCGATCCTGATCACCGCCGTCGGTTTTAATCTGTTTGGGGACGGGATCCAGGATTTACTGGATCCGAAGTCCGGAGGACGCAACGCATGAGTAATCGGGTTCTGACAATCGACAACGTCCGTTTGAGCTTCCCCGTCTACCAGGGGGAAGTACATGTACTGAACGCGGTCTCGATGCATATTGACCGCGGCGAAATCGTCGGCGTAGTGGGGGAATCGGGCTCCGGCAAATCCGTCACCGCCATGCTGGCGATGCGTCTGCTGCCGCCGGCAAGCTATCAGATTCACAGCGGTCAGGTGACGCTGATGGGAAACGATATTCTCAAGGCTTCAGAGCAAGAGATGCGCGATATCCGCGGCCGTCGGGTGGCGATGATTTTTCAGGAGCCGATGACCGCCCTGAATCCAACGCGGCGAATCGGCAAGCAGATGGTCGACGTTATTCGTCAGCATCGTCCCCTTTCTGCCCGCGAGGCGCGCGCCAGGGCGGTGGCGCTGCTGGCGGATATGCAGATCGCCGATCCGCAGCGGGTGATGGAGCGTTACCCCTTCGAACTCTCCGGCGGGATGCGCCAGCGGGTGATGATCGCCATCGCCTTTTCCTGCGAGCCCGACCTGCTGATTGCCGATGAACCGACCACCGCGCTGGACGTGACCGTTCAGCGCCAGGTGCTGCGCCTGCTAAAACAGAAAGCGCTGGCCACGGGCACCGCGGTGCTGTTTATCAGCCACGATATGGCGGTGGTTTCACAGATCTGCGATCGGCTGTACGTCATGTATGCCGGCGCGGTGATTGAAAGCGGATTAACACAGCAGGTGCTGCATCAGCCTCTGCATCCCTACTCCGTCGGCCTGCTCGACAGCGCCCCGGATAACGGCGAGCCGCGTTCGCTGCTGCGCTCAATTCCCGGCACGGTGCCGAATCTGGCGCGATTACCGGGCGGCTGCGCCTTTCGCGAACGCTGCTTTGCCGCCGGCGAGGGCTGCGGCATCACGCCGGTGCTCCGCCCGATAGAACAGACCGGGCAGCAGGCGGCCTGCTGGTACCCTCAACGGGAGAAAACGCATGTCTGAGATGCTGCTGAAACTGAACGATGTTCATCTTAACTTCCCGGCGCGTAAGAACTGGCGCGGCAAAGTCGTCGAACGGGTATATGCGCTAAACGGGCTGGATATCACGGCGTATCGCGGTGAAACCTTAGGTATCGTCGGCGAGTCCGGCTGCGGGAAAAGTACCCTTGCAAAGCTGCTGATGGGCATGCTTAAGCCCTCTCACGGCCAGTTTGAGCGCGCGACGACGTCCGGCAGCGGGCGTATGCAGATGGTGTTTCAGGATCCGCTCTCCTCACTGGATCCACGGCTACCGGTCTGGCGCACTATCACCGAGCCGGTGTGGATCCAGTCGCGCCCCAGTGAACAGGCCCGACGCCTTCTGGCTGAGCAGCTGGCGTTGCAGGTAGGTATCCGCCCGGAGTATCTCGACCGCCTGCCGCACGAGTTTTCCGGCGGCCAGCGCCAGCGCATTGCCATTGCCCGCGCGCTGTCGGCAAAGCCGGATATTATCGTGCTGGATGAACCGACCTCGGCGCTGGATATTTCGGTACAGGCGCAGATCCTCAACCTGCTGGTCGAGCTGCAAAAACAGCAGAACCTGACCTATGTCCTGATTTCGCATAACGTGTCCGTAGTGCGCCATATGAGCGATCGCGTCGCCGTGATGTATCTCGGACAAATCGTTGAGATGGGCGAGGCGCGTCAGGTCCTCGATAACCCGGCCCATCCCTATACCCGGCTATTGATGGATTCGGTACCGCGTATCGGCTCAGCGCTGGGCGAAGCGCCGCGCAACACGGAATTACCCGGCAATCGCCATCTGCCCGAGGGCTGCTACTTCCGCGATCGCTGTCCGTTCGCCGGCGCGGGCTGCGAGAAACCGCAGCCGCTACGCCCGTCGGGTAACGGGACCGCGGCCCGTTGCTGGCAGGCGGAAGCGCTAATCGGCCAGCCGCTCAACGCCGGGAAGGCCCTCTAGTTGTATTCGAGCGCGAAGGTCGCCAGACCGTTAGCCCGTCCGGGCGTCACGACATCTCCCGTTTGCACGTATCGGGCGGTGAAGTTGATGCTTTCGGCCGCGGCGGCGTTCCCGCCCGCGATATGCTTAAGAACCGGCAGGTTGCTGGATTCGTTGATTTTCACCGGCGTTCCCGCAGAGGGCGCCGGCGCGGGATTGTTGCCATAGCTTAGCTCGATTCCTACACCGCTCGCGGCCCCGTCGACTTTTTCCAGCGCCAGGGTATCGCTGACGCCGGGATCGGCGGTCACGCCAAAAAAACCAATACGGATATCGGTGGGCGTGGTGCAAGAGACCGGGATGCTGAAGGTCTGCGCCACCCCGGCGGCGGTGCTTTTGCCTTTGAATTCCGCTTTATTGACCGTACCCAGATTAACGTTAATCGTCGGGCGAGCCACCTGACAGCTACCGCTGGCGCCGATATCCACGTTGAGCGCAGCGAGGTCGATACTCACCGGCGCGCTGGCCGTTCGGGAGGTGCGGCTGCTGTCCTGCTCCTCGATGTATAAATTTCCTACCTGCGGCAGCCCCGGGACGCTGGCGTGGTTGCCGCTGACCAACGCGACATCGCCGGTTTTATAAAAGGTGATATACGCCTTCACCACCACCTCCCGCTGGGCAAGCAGCGTTGACAGCTGTGAACTCTCGCAAACCGTCACGGATTCACTTCCAGCGGGTGCATTGCTGCCGTCAATATAGTGAACAGGACCGCCGCCGCACTGAAAGCCCAACGAATAGCCCATCCCGCTGAGCGCGGAGGCATAAACATGCTGGCCGTTAATGATTCGCGGCGAGCCGGCCGTGTTGCTCTGCCGGTACACAATACGTTTCCAGCTGGCGCCGGGCAGCTGCAGATCGCAGACGAAGTGAATACCGCCGCCGCTATCGGCCATTGCGTTGGTCATCTGCGTATCGGCGCGTAGCGTCGGCAAATAGCGAATGTTCGGCACGTTAATCGTCATCTGCCCTACGCGACCGCCGCAGCTCTCGGCCCATCCGGGTTGACTATAGATTGCCGACAATAACAGGCACAGCAACGCGACTAAACGAAAGCCGTAATACATGGCTTTTCTCCTCGGTTTACAAACAAAGACCCGCCGCAGTTTTCACCGCATTCTGCTGCTGACGGTCGGAAAGATGAAAATGTAGCGAGCATTTCCGCGAAATGTTGTTATCGACCCAGTCCGCGTCGAGCGTACCCTCTTCCGGTATCCCACTGAGGTACACCTGGCCGCTATCGGCCACCATGCCTCCCGCTGCCGCCCCGGTGTCGTCCCCTTCGGGGTGCAAATGTACGCTGGCACCAAACGGAATCGCCCCATTCCTGTCGTGGAGGGTAAACAGCACGCGATTACCGATATGGGTCCGGTAGTTCGCTAGGACTATCGCGCCGCCGCCGGGAATCACGGTTTGCCCTTGTAGATCGACATCGGTGTCGTTGGTCATCGATTCAGTATCCAGGGTCAGGGTATTTTTTCGGTACACCGTTAAGGTCGGCACCACGGCATAGCCCCGCCCATCGGTGTGGATATTGCTCCCGTTCTGAATGGCCACATTCGCCGCGCCGGGCGCCCGAACGATAGCAAAGCTGTCGCCAACCGGTTGGCCTAATGTCACGCCGTAGGGATGCGCCACGAGCGAGCCGGCGGCTCCCCAGGTCAGCTGGTGACTTACGCGGTCATGGCGATAACCCAGCTGGGCGCTGCCGTATCCACCGTGGTAATCCAGAGCGGCACTACTGTTGCTCCCCTGTCCGGCATTAGCGTACCCCTGCTGAACGGAATAATAGAGATGAGGACGATGTGGCACCGAGCCATACATCGAAACCTGCTGCGAAGTGTGCCCATTGTTATCGGAGGTCGTGCTGTAACTCAGGGAGCTGTCCGCCAGCGGGCCACCCAGCGGAATATTGAGGTTAAATGACCAGGCGCTGTCCGCTTGATCATGAGCGGCAGATTGCGTGTAGTAATAGCCCACTCCCCACGCGATCCCTTTCCAGGCGCTATAGAACCCCAGGTGCACCGTTTCATCGTGGCCGCTGCTGTGCCAGTAGTTCTGCGAGTAAGCAGAAATGGCCAGACTACTGAGAGAACCAACCGCCTGGGCAACGGAGAGCTCTTCCCGGCTACGTTTGTGATCAAGCTGTCCGTCCGGGCTTTCGAGCGCATTGGCCTCGCTAAAGTCGTCATAGCCGCTCGACGAGTAACGATAGCTGGCGAGGCTAAAAGAGGTGCCGGTCCGGACAAAATCTTTCTGATACTGCACGCGAAACGACTGCCCCACGGAGCGCGTGCTGGAAGGAGCGGTAGTGCTGGCCCAGGTGACGTCGCCGCCCAGCGATCCCAGCTCACCAAATCCCCGCCCGGCCCCCAACGCCCAGGCCTGATAATTCTGCGCCAGCTGAGTACCGCCGTATAAAGTCAACGCCGCAGGTAATCCATAAAAGAACGTTCCCTGCACAAATTCCGGCGATCGAACCTGACGCTGACCGGCGTGATAGCGCCCGCCGCTAAGGCTGAATTTGCTTCGCCCCTCCCGGAGCATAAACGGCACGGCGGAATAAGGCTGGGTAAACATCCGAACCGACCCGTCGCTCTCTTTCACCTGCACATCCAGATCGCCACTTTGTGCCGTCGGGTAGAGGTCTTTGATGGCAAAGGCCCCCGGCGAGACGAAGGTTTCATAGATAACGTAGCCGTGCTGCGAGACCGTTACTTTGGCATTGCTGTGCGCCATACCGCGAATCACTGGCGCAAAACCCCGCTGGCTGTCGGGCAGCATTTCATCGTCAGACATCAGCTGTACGCCGCGAAATGGCACGCTATCGAATACATCGCCGGTTGTGAAGGTATCGCCAATCCGCAGCAGGCTGTTGAGTGATTTCACATCTCGCTGCAACCAGGTGGTTTGGGAATGCCAGCGATACTGCCGATCGTACTGCATCGCCGAAATATTGCGTAAGCGCCAGGGCCCCAGGTTCGCCCCGCTGCGTAAATTCAGATAGCTTGACTGGGTGCGGGTATCAGACTGGCGAGTTTGCGCTCCGGTCAAATTGTAATTAACAAACGCCGCCGGGATCCCGTCATCCCAGCGCACCGGATCGACATAGCCGCGGCTTTGCGTGTTCATCGCTGCCTGAGGAATACGCATATTCAGACGCTGGCTGGCGAAATCAAAGCGGCTGCTGGCATCGGGAATATAGTGTTCAATCCGGGTGAAAGTTTCACCGTCATGCAGCGTGTTAAATGCGGTAAAGGCGCTGACGTTCACACCCAATTCGGCCAGTTGCGCGACGGTTAAAACCGGCTGCAGTGCCCCATTTTCCTCCACAAAGGTGATGGCCCCCTGACCGGCGTCCTGGTTGTTCACCCAGATGTTGACCGAATAAACCCCGGGCTGTTGGCCACCGGATTTAGCAAAATAGTGCAAGTCCGCCATTTTTTGCTGCGGGCTGGCAAACTCTAAGGCGGCCGGATCGAAGTAATCATCCGCCGATACCCGGGCGCTCTGACACAATAAACAGAGCAGCGGCGGCAGGCTTGCGATCAATCGGGAATCCCCGAACGGGGTCGCCATCACGGAATAGCCGTGAAGAATTACAGGGGACTTTTTTTTCACAATCGCTGACCTGGCAATGCAAAGCGCAAGGATTACTGCTGCGCGCTATCCGTAATACCGCCAAAATCATTAATGGCGCGCCACCTAATCGTCCCTGCACCGTTAACCGGCCACTCTTTGCGGGTTAACGGTCCAATCATGCCGGGTTCATCTATCTCTTTACCGCCCACCGAGAGGGAGAAAAAGGAGACAAAATAAGGCGTTGGGTTGTGCGCCACCAGTCGATTACCCTCCACTTTAAAGGTTAATTGCTGCCAGGCTTTCATCGGATCCCCGGCAAGGCTATTCGGTCGATAAAAAATCTTGAATTTAGATTTAATATTGACCTGGAGTTTATTCACATCCCCTTTTTGCGTCGGGGCTATGCTTTTTACATTCAGCCAATAAACGGATTCGCGATCGCGAGGAAGATCGGCGCCAATGAAATTAATTCGCAATACGTTTTCTTGATCCGGGTCGAGACGAAACAGCGGCGGCGTGACAATAAAAGGGACTGGTCCCTGCTCTTTTTCCACATAGTTTTCTACCCACGACTGCACCAGATAGGGGGAATGCGGATCCGCATTGCTCACTGAAATAGAGGCTTCACGTTTTCCTTCCTGATATATAACCCGGGTGCCGCCCATAATAATACCGGCCTGGGCCGCAGCGGCTAACAATAAAAAGGCAGCCGCGATACCGGCCAGCATGTTTTTCATAATCACAACCATCAGATAAGCGTCTGGAAAACAACGAATAAAAAAGAAACTATCCAGTAAATGCATAATAATGAGCAGGTAAACCTGCTCATTGATGTGTTAGTTGTAAACCATATTGAAGTTTGCCGTGCCGTTTGCCGCCCCGGCGGAAACCGCGCTGGTGGAGATATAATCGGCAAAAAACTCCAGATCCGCGGTCCCGGTGCTGGCTCCGCCGGCACCCGCAAGTACCGTCTGGTCACGTGATACCGTTCCGAGGTTAATCGGCGTGGCGCGGTCATCCTCATACAGCTTAATGGCTACGCCCTGGGCGCCACCGTTAACCGCCAGCAGATTGCTGTTGTTACTATCTCGGGTGCCGTCAAACAGCACCGCCACTTTGGTGACGGAGGCTGGACAATCTTTCACTTTAATGTGGAAGGCGGTTTTCGTGGTCTCAGAACCTGCGCCAGTAAAGAAGTTGCTTGCCCATTTGCCCAAATCGATTACCTGGCTGGCGCTGTTGCTATCAATATCGCAGGAGGTATCGGTAATTGAACCGGAGAATTCGATCTGGCCGCCCGTGCTTTGCGTCCCTGTGCTGGCACCAGGGTTAACGGACAATGCGGAACGCGCGGGTTGTGACGGTGATGCTAATACTACGCCGGACACCAGAGCACCGACAATCATTGCCATAATACGAAATTGTGTCTTCATTATTTATCTCATTTCTAACATATATTTATAACAGATCGCGCCCAGGGCGGTGATGACCTGAGTGGTTCTGCTTGCAGATTGTCCATGTTAAAAATAATCGCGTTCCCTCTGCAGGATATTAAATGCACAGCAGGACCTTCCATTTAATTTATTTCAACACGTTCGTGAAATAATTCTTAAACGGAGGGACATAGCAAAACATTTAACACTGGAAGAAATGTTATTCCTGATAAAAATAAAAAACAATAATTTGTTATGTTAATGAAATAACGTTTTATTTTACATTTAAAATGTAATTCATCATTTTTGCCTGAATTGTTAATTATCAAACCCAAAAAACCAAACATCATAACAATAACGCACAACAACGCCACTTATTAATTAACAAATTTAATAAAAACCGCGCTATTCTGGTGAGATTTTTTCTGTGCAGGCGCAAGGCATAAACCCAGAATTAGGAATATTCTTAGTCGGGGTCATGTTATTTATTTTGTCACCCCCGAAATCATAATAACACTAATAAATACCTGTCCTTGTTTTCTCACGGTGGCATATTTCAAATGAAAGAATAAGTTGAATAAATTTCATATTTATCGATTTAATAAACATCATGCAAAGGCGCGGATCGCCGTTTTTAAAAGACGTGACAAGGATTGCCGACCAGTGGGACAGCCGACGGCATAAAAAAACCCGTCACCTCAGATACCGGTGACGGGTTTGAGCCCCCCGCAGCAGGTCAGATATTCAGACCGGCAATTAAAACAGTCCTAACGGCGCGGTACCGTAGCTCACCAGCAGGTTTTTCGTCTGTTGATAAGCATCAAGGGCCATTTTATGAGTTTCACGACCGACGCCTGACTGTTTATAGCCGCCAAACGCGGCATGGGCCGGGTAGACGTGATAACAGTTGGTCCAGACACGACCGGCTTTAATCCCACGCCCCATTCGGTACGCCAGATTGCTGTCGCGGGTCCAGACGCCGGCGCCGAGCCCAAACTGAGTCTGGTTGGCTATTTCCAGCGCTTCTGCCTCATCTTTGAAGGTCGTGACGCCGATGACCGGGCCAAAAATCTCTTCCTGGAAGCTGCGCATATCATTGCGCCCCTTAATCAGGGTTGGCTGAATGTAGTAACCATTATCCAGTTCAGCCGTAATACTGGCGCGTTCTCCGCCGGTCAGGATCTGCCCCCCCTCTTCGCGGGCAATCTTAATGTACGACAGGATCTTATCGAACTGCTGGCGTGATGCCTGTGCTCCGATCATGGTGTCGGTATCAAAGGGATCGCCGCGGCGAATCTGGGCCACCTTCGCCATCACTCGCTCCATAAACGGCTCGTAGATGGATTCATGGATCAGGGCGCGCGATGGGCAGGTACATACTTCGCCCTGGTTGAAGAAGCCCAGCACCAGCCCCTCCACCGCCTTCTCGATAAACTCTTCTTCTCCGTCCATCACATCGGCAAAATAGATATTTGGCGACTTGCCGCCCAGCTCAACGGTGGCGGGAATAATGTTCTCCGCCGCGCAGGCCAGAATATGCCGTCCGACGGGCGTTGAGCCGGTAAAGGCAATTTTGGCAATACGCTTGCTGGTTGCCAGCGCTTCACCGGCCTCTTTACCGAAGCCCTGCACCACGTTCAGGACGCCCGGCGGGAAGAGGTCGCCAATAATTTCCAGCAGCAGCGTGATGCTCAGCGGCGTCTGCTCTGCCGGCTTGAGCACCACACAGTTCCCGGCCGCCAGCGCCGGCGCCAGCTTCCAGGCCGCCATCAGCAGCGGAAAGTTCCACGGAATAATTTGCCCGACTACGCCCAGCGGTTCATGGAAGTGATAGGCCACGGTGGTTTCATCAATTTCCGCAGTACTCCCCTCCTGTGCCCGCAGACAGCCGGCAAAATAGCGGAAGTGATCGACCGCCAACGGCAGATCGGCATTCAGCGTTTCGCGCACCGGTTTACCATTGTCCCAGCTTTCAGCAATCGCCAGATATTCCAGGTTCTCCTGAATCCGATCGGCGACCTGAAGCAGCAGGTTGGAACGATGCTGTACCGATGTTTTCCCCCAGGCTTCCGCGGCGCGGTGTGCGGCATCAAGAGCAAAGTCGATATCTTTGGCATCGGAGCGGGGAAATTGTGCAATGTCACTCCCGTCCACGGGGGAGGTATTCATAAAGTATTCGCCGCCGAGTGGTTCGACAAATTGACCGTCAATATAGTTACCGTATGCGGACTTGAATGAAACTAAGGCGCCCAGGGTGCCAGGATGTGCATAACGCATTGCAATCTCCTTCTGTAGGGTTGAGGCGCAGCGGCGTATTGGTTTTTTGCTGTTGCCTGCTGCACAGAAGCTTATGCAGAGGTTATGCCAGATTTATTGAAGGAATAAATAGCTAAACAATTCAATACCATAAGATGTAATCCTGTATCGCATGGAGACGTAATTTTGCTTATGTGTCGCAAATCGCAACACATGAGAAACCATAAAGCTACAATATTGCAACATCATCCATCCGACCCCGAGGTGCTCCGTGCAAGGTAATTCGTTTACTCTCGATCCCGAGGTAAAAACCAGCCCGTTGCTCAGCGATTCCTGGTTTCGTAGCCAGCAGTACGGCCTGGATCCCGCGACGGATGATTTCCCGCGCCTGGGTTCCGGCGAACTGGCGGATGCGCTGGCCAGCCATGCCCGCTTACAGCAGCTGACCCAGCCGGTGGTGAACACCCTGTCGCGAAAAGTGAGCGATCTCCAGTCGGTGGTGATCCTCTCTGACGCCAGCGGTCTGGTGCTGCAAACCTTCGGTAACATGCACGCCATGCAGAAAGCACAAAGCTTCGCGCTGGCTCCGGGAAATCTGTGGAGCGAGAGCGGGCGCGGTACCAACGCCATCGGTACCGCGCTGGCCATTGACGACAGCTGTGAAATCGACGGTCGCCAGCACTTCCTTACCCGCAATCAGGATCTCTATTGCGCCGCGATGCCGGTTCAGAGTCCGGACGGAAAAATTGCCGGGGTGCTGGATATTTCCGGCCCGGCCCACTTCCCGCACCCCCACACGCTGGCGTGGGTAAAAGAGGCCGCGAAGCAGATTGAATATCTGTGGGTAAAACAGAGTCTCCATCCGCAGCAGTGGCTGATGAGCCTGCACCTTCACCCCCACAAACTCGACAGCGTTGAAGAGCTGCTTCTGGTCTTTTCCGATAACGTGCTGACCGCCGGCAACCGCCTGGCGATGCGCGATCTGGGTCTGGATAGCGGACAACTCGGCCATATCACCTTTCAGCAGCTGTTTCCTCAGCTGGCGCAAACGGCGGTGAATGTTCCGCTGCCGCTGACCCACCAGCGACAAACCTATTACTACCGCCTGCGCGCGCCAACCCGAACCCACGTTGCGGTACCGGCTCCGGCCCCCGCGCCGACGCTGCCGGCCATCGAGCTGCCTTTCGCCAGTCAGCGTGAGGGGGAGAAGATGGTGCGTCTGCTGAATGCCGGCATTGCCCTGTGTATTGAAGGCGAAACCGGATGCGGCAAAGAGTTTGTCAGCCGCACGCTTCACCAGCACAGCCGCTGGCGCCACGGTAAATTCGTGGCTATCAACTGCGCGGCGATCCCCGAATCGCTGATTGAATCGGAGCTGTTTGGCTACCAGCCTGGCGCCTTTACCGGCGCCAGTAAGAATGGCTATATCGGTAAAATTCGCGAGGCGGATGGCGGCGTGCTGTTTCTCGATGAGATTGGCGATATGCCGATGCTGCTTCAGACCCGGCTGCTGCGGGTGCTACAGGAAAAAGAGGTTACGCCGCTCGGCGCCAGTCAGAGCGCTCCGGTCAGCTTTGCGCTTATTTGCGCCACCCACCGTAACCTGATGCAGCATGTTGCCGACGGTACGTTTCGCGAGGACCTGCTCTATCGCCTGCGCGAATTCGCCCTCACGATTCCGCCGCTGCGGGAGTGGCCACAGCTGCCGGCGTTTCTTCAGCAGCTATGGCAAACCCTCGGTGCCGAAGCGCGACACGTAGAGCTCTCGCCTGCGCTCCTGACCCATCTCGCCACCCTTCCCTGGCCGGGCAACGTGCGCCAGCTACAAAGCCTGCTGAAGGTGCTGCTGGCGCTGGCTGATGAAGGAGAGCAACTGGAGGTGGAGGATTTACCGGCGGAGTACCGGTCGGCCCCGGCTCCGGCTCCGTCGCGCGGATTGCAGCAGCACGATGCCCAGCTGATTGCCGACACGCTGTCGACGTATAACGGTAATGTCAGTAAAGCGGCGCAGGCTCTGGGAGTCGCGCGCAGCACGCTCTACCGGCGCGCCGCGCGGACAAGAAACTAAACCTTAGCTACGGCGTAAAACGGGCCGGCAGCCAGGAAAACATGCGCTGGCTGATGGCTTCACAAATCCGCACCATTGCCGGCCCAAAGGCCTGCCAGACCCCTTTGCTCACCCAGACGGCAACCGCCGCCACCGCCGCTGCGCCGGCCATATCCAGCGGAAAATGGACCCCGAGGAAAATGCGTGACCAGGCCACCGGCAGCGATGCGAGCAGGACAAACAGCCCGAGGCTGCGTAGACGCAGCGAAAGCAGCGCAAATGCCGCGCTGAACATCACCAGGCCGTGATCGCTCGGGAAGCCATTATCCGCCGGATGGCTGATCCAGGTATGGCCCAGCGGCATCATAAACGGCCGGGGGTGGAACCACAGCGAGCCGCAGAGATAGCCCAACGCAAGCGCCATCAGAATATTCAGCGTGCAAAACAGCGCCTGCCGGTGCCCCTGGCGGCCGCCTAAAAACCACAGACCGATCAGAATAGCCGGAACGATAAAGATCATTCCGCTTGCGCAGAAGCGGGCTAGCGCCAGAAGGCTCTCCGACGTTCCCGGCTGAGCATTCAGCGCCAGAAAAGCGCTTTGGTTAACCGTTTCGAGTACATTCATTGCGAGGGTCCATGCCAGTCATATTACTGTCATTATCGCGATTCTCTCTTAAGTTACGCTTAACCCCACGCCGAAGAGATGATGCGTTTTATGGGTGGCCTCCGGTCTGGCGGATCGCCTGGGGCAATCCGGCGAGCAGCGCATCGATGGTGACCCGGATCTTCTGCGGCACCCACGGCGCCTCGGGCCAGACGGCGGAGATCGCGAAGGTGACGCTGGCGCTTTGCGGCAGAATACAGCGCAGCCGCCCCTGTTCAACCTCCTGGGCAGCCAGCCAGTCCGGAATCCAGGCAATGCCCAGCCCGCTCACCGCCGCCGCCGCTATCGCCGTAAAATCATCCATCACCAGTTGCGCCTGCGGCTGCCAGGCCACGGGACCGCTTTGCGGATCGTACAGCCGCCATTTCTGAAGCTGCCCGCCGCGCAGGTAACCGATGGTCTGGTGTCCGGCCAGTTCAGGGAGAGTCGATGGTTGCGGATGCGCCTGTAAATAGGCGGGCGAGGCGCAAAGTACCATGCCATGGTGGCCGAGGTGACGAGCTTTCAGGAAGGTGGAATCTGCCAGCGTGCCAATACGAATCGCCAGATCGAATCCCTCTTCAAAAAGATTAACCTGGCGGTCGCTGAAAGAGAGCGCGAGTTTTAGCTGCGGATAGCGCTGGCTGAGAGAAAAGAGAATCGGGGATACGCAGCGTTGGCCAAACAGCACCGGCAGGCTGATCCGCAGCCGCCCTTGCACCCGCATTTTGCCGCGATGGATTTCATCCTCCGCCTCGCGAATACTGTCCAGCGCCTGACGACATTGCAGGTAGAACAGCTCCCCCTCTTCCGTCAGGGTCTGACTGCGGGTCGTTCGCTGGAAAAGCGCCGCCCCCAACCGCGCCTCGAGACGAGCGATCGTTTTACCGACCGCCGAGCGGGTCACGTGCAGCCTCTCCGCCGCCTTAGCAAAGTTACCGCACTCCACGACGGCGACAAAAACCGGAATACCGCTCAGGTCGGTGTTCATAAGATTGGTTCCTGAAAGGATACAATTAAGAAAAATAATGTCACTACTGGCGCCAAAAAGACAGTGTTAGCCTTTGCGTAACCACGATAACCAGAGGCCACGTCCCATGAGTCAGGTTTTACTTTTGAAATCCAGCATCAACGGTCAGGCATCGCTGACCAACCGGTTAATAGATGACTATATGCAGATGCGCAAAGCGTCTGGCCAGCAGGATAGCGTGACAGAACGCGATCTGACGACCATGGCGCTGCCGGCCCTCGATCGGCCGCTGTTTGCCGCCCTGCGCGGCGCCCAGGATCCGACTCCGGCGATCCAGCGGGGCGTCGCGCTATCGGATAGGCTGATTGATGAGCTGAAAACCAGCGATCTGCTGGTGATCGGCGCCCCCATGTATAATCTCAACGTCCCTACCGATCTGAAAAAATGGTTTGATCTGGTCGCCAGGGCCCGCGAAACCTTCCGCTACACCGACAGCTGGCCTCAGGGGTTGGTCGAGGGTGTACGCGCGGTGGTGATCAGCTCCCGCGGAGGCGTACATTGCGGGCAGGATACCGATGCCGTAACCCCTTATCTCCGTTCGGTACTGGGTCTGATGGGCATCAGCGAAGTGACATTTATCTATGCCGAAGGTCTGGATATCCAGCCTCACGGCCGCGATGCTGGCATCGCCCAGGCCACAGAACAGCTTATCCGACTGACGCAAGCGTCCTGACCGCGACGGCATTTTCTGCGCTGGTACCGCGCCGTTTTTTATTTTAGACTTATCTAAATTTAGAAAAGACTAAAATACATGAATACACCAGAACAGCTGCAGTCCAGCGCCGGGGAAGCCGCCGCCCTGTTGAAAGCCATGAGCAATCCGAACCGGCTGATGATTCTGTGCATGCTGTGCGAGACGCCGCGCGCCAGCGCAGGCGAACTGGCGCAGATCACCGGCCTGAGCCCTTCGGCCACCTCTCAGCATCTGGCGCGCATGCGCGATGAAGGCCTGATCGGCAGTGAGCGCGAGGCGCAACGTATCCACTACTTCATCACCCACCCTGCGGTTCAGCAAATCATTACCACGCTGAAGACCATTTATTGCCCATAAGGAGCCGTCATGACTATCGTCACCCTTTCTCCTGAAGAGGCCCGGGCGCAAATCGCGCAAGGGGCCAGATTAATCGATATTCGCGATGCCGATGAATACGCCCGCGAACACATCCCCGATGCCGAGCTGGTGCCGCTGGCTGCCCTGAATAACGGCGCAATGCTGCGCACTGCCGCGGATGAAACGGTCATTTTTCATTGTCAGGCGGGATCGCGTACACAAAATAATGCCATTCGTCTGCTGGCTGCGGCAGCTCCGGCACAGGTGAAACTGCTGGCCGGCGGTATTCAGGCCTGGAAAGCAGCAGGATTGCCCGTCAAAGAGGATAAAACCCAGCCGCTGCCGTTAATGCGCCAGGTGCAAATCGCCGCGGGAGTGCTCATTCTGCTGGGCGTGGCGCTGGGCTATGGCGTCAGTAGCGGCTTTTTCCTGCTGAGCGCTTTTGTCGGCGCCGGCTTAACCTTCGCCGGCATCAGCGGTTTTTGCGGGATGGCGCGCCTGTTGGCCATCATGCCCTGGAACCGACGCTGACGCCTGCGGCATCAGGCCTGTTGTATGCTGATATTCAGCTACGCTAAAGTGAAAGCGAACAGCGGCATTAATCCATGCCAGAGGAGAAAAACGATGTATTCAGTAGGTGATCTGGTTCAGCCTCGTATGGGCGGACCAAAACTCAAGATTGTGGCCGTCGGTGAAGATCATATTGTCGCCGTACAGGCCAGTAATGAACAGGGTGAGAAATATACTCTGAAGCCTGCAGACGTCACACCTTATAAAGAAGAAGGTGATTTTGGCGTTTGCTAATACACACGGTGGGATTCCCCACCGTTATTTTTTCGCTATCCGACAGCAGCCTTAACTCCTGCCGAATATCATTTTCGCTAACGCTTAAATCAGAAAACTTTCCAGCGTCGCGCCGGCTTCAATCGCACGAGCGATCGGCTTCGGCATACGTCCCTGGCCGGTCCAGGTTTTTTGCGCACCGGAAAAATCGGTAAACCGGTATTTTGCCGGACGCGGCTGGCGTTTTTTCGCCTCCTTCGACGGGCCCGCATTCTGCGTGACCAGCTCATCAGGTGTAATACCGTCGGCAATCATCAATTCCAGCCAGGTATTAATTTTTTCCTGGTATTCCGCCTGCTGTTGCAGGGCAGACTGCTGCTCTGACCGTTTTTCTTCAGTGACGACCCTGAGTTTTTCCAGCATTTCTTCAAGTACGTCAATGGAGAATTCACGCGACATCGCCCGCAGTGAACGGATATTATTCAACTTCTGTAACATTAAAGACATAAATTATTAAACGTTCCCAAATTACATATAAGACAATACTACCGGGGTACTTTAATATATGAAGCCATATATTACCACCTTTAATGGCGAGTGATAAATATATTCAGACCACGACGTCCATATTTTATTTAAAATAACCACAGCGGTTATCCAGTTAATCCCCAAAATTAATTCAGCGACAATCTGAATAGAGTAAAAAAACCGCAAAAATATCATCACTCAGTATATTACCTGCATGGTCAGCAGGTTAGCGGGATATGTCCGACGGAAGGATGAGGTCACAACGCTCTGCCAGTGAATGAACATGCATTAAAATCGAATACACACCAACGAACGAAAACAGAATCTAATGCTATTTAAATCGCGGTTATGGCATAAATTATTCTAAAAGTGACAGAAATCACATTGAAACGTGACTTCAGGCGGTAGTCGGCACAATCGTGGCTTCGCGTGAGCCTCCCCTTCTGCTCACCAAAAACACAACCAATTGATAAATAAATAAAAAATGAAGAATCAGGACAAAAGTAGCGCAGCGAAGACAAAACCACCTTTCGCAGAGTATTTTATCGACAAAAAGCCATTAAATAAAAATTTACAGCTAGTTGTCTCTTTCAGTGCAGAGAGATAATCTACGCACATCAAAACAGGCAACCCAAAACGCTGTAAAAGAGCGCATTTTGTGGCGTATCAGACTTCATTTTCGAGGAGCACACCGATGTTCTCTGCGCAGTCCCGCTTGCGTCATGCGGTAGCAGACACCTTTGCGATGGTGGTTTACTGCACCGTTGTGAACATGTTGATCGAAATTTTCCTCTCCGGAATGACCTTTGAGCAGTCGTTATCCTCGCGCCTGGTGGCGATTCCGGTGAACATTATTATTGCCGTGCCTTACGGATTTTACCGCGACCGCGCCATGCGCCTGGCACGTCACATCAGCCCTTCCGCCTGGATGAAGAGTATTGCCGATGTTGTGGCTTATGTGACATTCCAGTCGCCGGTGTATATTGCTATCTTATTTTCCGTCGGTGCCGACTGGCATCAAATTGCCGCGGCGGTGAGCTCAAATATTGCGGTATCGATGATGATGGGAGCGGTTTACGGCTATTTCCTTGACTACTGCCGCCGTCTGTTCCGCGTCAGCGCTTACCTGCAGGCTAAAGCCTGAGTCCCGATGTAACCTGCGACTGACCACCGTCAGTCGCCTGCTCGTCTGCTTTCCCCTACTTCACATCCAGGCACGGGTCTTCATACGATTAGTTATGAGACAGGCTCGGCTGCGCTTCGCCATATAATCCCCGCAAAAAACGCTCAAGCGCCATGCGTGAACTGAAGCCATGCGGAATACCATAATGCTGCTGTACATCTCCGGCTAAATACAGCGGAAACTGTTCATAATGATCGCAGGTTTTGATATCCGAGGCGGGTTCCGCCAGCGAATTACTGCGCTCTTTTAACGCCGGATGAATAATTAAAGCGGTCCGCCCCATGCGCGCTTCGCGGTTCACATAAACATAATTATCGCCACGGCGATAGCCGTACGCTTTTTGCGTCACAACATCCATGGTGAAGCCGGCTTTTTCAAGAACACGCGCCACCTCATCGGGTCTTAAATACATACTCATTCCTCTTTATCTTTTACCGCACCTTTACCTTACCTTATTCATCATTGATAGTGCTTTCGGAAAATTCCAGAAACGGCACTGCAAAAGCATAATTCAAAATCTTGTTCTACACTTAATGACTCAATGGAATTAAGGGAGAAATCGATGGCTAACCGTCTGAACCGCAACAATGTCGATGAAAGCGCTGAAGATATTCATAACGATGTCAGCCAATTAGCGGATACGCTAGAAGAGGTGCTGAAATCATGGGGCAGCGATGCGAAAGATGAAGCTGATGCCGCACGGAAAAAAGCCCAGGCGCTGCTGAAAGAGACGCGAGCCCGTCTGAACGGGAACAACCGTGTGCAGCAGGCCGCTCGCGATGCCGCAGGCTGTGCCGATAGCTACGTGCGGGATAAACCGTGGCAGAGCGTCGGAGCCGCTGCCGCAGTTGGACTATTTATTGGCGTATTATTGAATTTACGTCGATAATATAAACGATACATGAAGATAACAAATACGCGTCTGCCCCTGTGTGCCTCTGGCCCGGGGGCTTTTTGTTGCCTCAACGCATGATCGCTACTTCAGGAAGCTCAATCCCCCGAATCCTCAATCAGCGACTTTATTTATCAGCAGAAAACAGCGCGACTTTGAGTTGACGCACCGCCTCCGTTGCCATCGCCATCGATGTCAGATTAGTAAAGCTCACCAGCAGCCCCCCTTCGCCGCGGCTTTGTATCCGCCAGTCGCTCAGCGCCTGTACCGACAGGCCGGCCTGCCGGGCTTTCAGAGCCAGCACCCGATCGTCACCGTTCACCGCAATAACCAGCTGAATCCCCCCTAACTGAGGGACGACGCTGAACCCCTGCGCCAATAGCGCGGACTCCAGCCACTGTCGGCGCTGCGCATAGCAGGTACGCATTTTCTTCAGATGACGCCAGAAATGACCTTCGTGGATAAAGTCAGCCAGCGTCTGCTGCCACAGCGTCGGTACGCTACAGCTCATCCATTCGGCCTGCTGGCGAAAGGCGGCCACCTGCGGGAGGGGCACCACCAGCCAGGCGGCGCGTAATGCCGGAAAAAGCGATTTACTGAAGGTGCCGGCGTAAATTACCCGCTGCGGGGCATCAAGACTTTTCAGCGGCGGCAGCGGCTTACCCCGGTAGCGAAATTCGCTATCGTAATCATCTTCAATAATCCAGGCGTCGCGCCGGGCCGCCCATGCCAGCAGCTGCCTGCGTCGGGCCAGCGACAGCGCAACCCCCAGCGGACTCTGGTGCGCGGGAGTGAGAAGTGCAAAATGCGCATCGGGGTAATGCCGTTGCGCCCACGCCACATCCATCCCCTCTTCATCGACAGGAACCGGATCGATGACCACCCCTTCCCCGGTTATCACCGGTCGAATCAGCGGAAACCCCGGATCCTCCATCCACATATGCTGACCTGGCTGCGCCAGAGTGCGGAGGAGCAGCCTCATGGAAGCGGCATAGTTGCCGGTCACCAGCACCTGTTCGGGCAGGCATTCAATACTGCGGGAAAGCCGCAGATAATCGACAATGGCCCGCTGCAGGATCATCTCACCACACGGATCGCCGGGCGCCAGGTCAAAACGCGTTTGCGTTCGCAGTCGCCGCCCCATCACCCGCGCCCACAGGCCGCGGGGGAAAAAATCCAGCGCCGGCAGACCCAGTTGAAACGGCTGCAGCGTCGTCGGTTCAATGCCCGACGGCAGACGCGCCGGTTCCTCCCGCAGCGGACTCAGACGCTCGCTGACAAAGGTGCCCGCCTGCCCTCGTCGCTCCAGCCAGCCCTGAGCCACCAGCTCACCCCAGGCATTCTCCACGGTTGCGCGGGAGACGCCCAGCTCCTGCGCATAAACCCGACTGGCGGGCAGGCGGCTGCCCGGCGCGAGTTCGCCGTGTTCAATCGCAGATTTGAGCTGTCTGGCAATGCGCTGATAGTGCGGGACTTTTTTGATTTCCATTATGGTCTGCTTTTTTCATTAAAATATGGCTATCTTTTGCAGTCCATTATAGTGCTATTTTGCTGCGGTCTTAGAACCCATTCCCCGCGGTTCAACATTGAGGAAAACATCATGAGCACACTCCGTCAGCCCTATAACGAACTGAGCCCGGAAGTCTATAACGCGCTGGTACAGGCCAAGATTGCGCTGGAAAAAAGCGAACTGGACGGCGCCCTGCTGGAACTGGTTTACCTGCGGGTATCACAGATTAATGGCTGCGCCTTCTGTCTGGAAATGCACAGTAAAGCGCTGCGTAAATCCGGCGTGGCGCAGACTAAACTGGATGCGCTGGCCGGCTGGCGGGTAAGCGGGCATTTCAGCGCCGCAGAACAGGCGGCGCTGGCGTGGGCGGAATCGGTGACGCATATTGCCAGCACCCACGCAGAAGATGATGTTTACCTGCCGCTGCTGGAGCATTTCAGCGCACGCCAGATCAGCGACCTGACCTTCGCCATCAGCCTGATGAACGCGTTTAACCGCCTTGCGGTCAGCATGCGCCTGTAATTTCAGGCGTACCCGTCCGGCCCTCATGGCGTGCTTCCGTGAGGGTTCCCCTTATCTAAAAACGCTATATATTGCGTGGTTGAACTTTTAGATAACTACATCTAGTATTTCCTGAACAGTTAACCGATAGCGGACGTCGCACTTTTTTGCGCCGTTCTGTTATCTTAAATGGAAATACGAATCATGCGCATTACTATTTACACTAAAAATGACTGCGTCCAGTGCCATGCCACTAAGCGGGCCATGGAAAGCCGCGGATTTGCCTTCGAGATGGTGAATGTTGAGCATCATCCGGAGGCCGCTGACATGCTGCGCGAACAGGGCTTTCGTCAGCTGCCGGTCGTGATAGCCGGTGAAACCCGCTGGTCCGGTTTTCGCCCGGATATGATTAACCGCCTGCGCCCCGAACCGGTGGCCAACGCATGAGCCTGATCGTCTACTTCTCCAGCAGTTCCGAAAATACGCATCGGTTCGTCCAGCGTCTGGGGCTGCCCGCGGTGCGCATTCCGCTTAACGAGCGGGAACGCATCCAGGTAGACGCCCCCTACATTCTCATTGTCCCCAGCTACGGCGGCGGCGGCACGGCTGGCGCGGTGCCCCGGCAGGCGATCCGCTTTTTAAACGACCCGCATAACCGCCAGCGGATACGCGGCGTGATTGCTGCCGGTAACCGTAACTTCGGCGACGCCTATGGCCGGGCCGGCGACGTCATCGCGCAAAAGTGCGGCGTACCGTATCTGTATCGCTTTGAGCTGATGGGCACCCCAACCGATGTCGATAACGTGCGTAAAGGAGTAAACGAATTTTGGCAACGACAACCGCAGAACGTCTAACCGCCGGGGCGGCGGATTTCCACGCCCTCAATGCGATGCTGAATTTGTATGACAGTAATGGCCGTATTCCGTTTGAAAAAGACCACCAGGCGGTAGACGCCTTTATGGCGACGCACGTGCTGACCCATACCGTCTCTTTCACGACGCAGAATGAAAAACTGGAATGGCTGATCGCCGAAGGCTATTACGATGCCAGCGTGCTGGCACGCTACGATCGCCGTTTTGTGCTGACGCTGTTTGACCACGCGCACGGCTACCCGTTCCGCTTTCGGACCTTTCTCGGCGCCTGGAAATTCTATACCAGCTATACCCTGAAGACCTTTGACGGCAAACGCTACCTTGAGCATTTTGCCGATCGCACCTGCATGGTCGCCCTCACCCTCGCGCAGGGAGATGAGACTCTGGCCCGGCAGTTGACCGATGAGATCCTCAGCGGGCGCTTTCAGCCGGCGACGCCCACCTTCCTCAACGCCGGTAAACAGCAGCGGGGCGAGCTGGTTTCCTGTTTCCTGCTGCGCATTGAAGACAATATGGAGTCGATTGGCCGGGCGGTGAACTCGGCGCTGCAGCTGTCTAAGCGCGGCGGCGGCGTGGCGTTTTTATTGTCCAATTTGCGCGAGTTCGGGGCACCGATTAAGCGCATTGAAAATCAATCTTCCGGCGTAGTGCCGGTGATGAAAATGCTCGAGGATGCCTTCTCCTACGCCAACCAGCTCGGCGCCCGCCAGGGAGCCGGGGCGGTCTACCTGCACGCCCATCATCCGGACATTCTGCGTTTTCTGGACACCAAGCGGGAAAACGCCGATGAGAAAATCCGCATCAAAACCCTGTCGCTTGGGGTCGTGATCCCGGACATTACCTTCCAGCTGGCAAAAGACGACGCGCAGATGGCGCTGTTCTCACCCTATGACGTCGAGCGCCTGTACGGCAAGCCGTTTGGCGATATCGCCATCAGCGAGATGTATACGCAGCTGGTCGCCGACGAGCGGGTCCGCAAACGTTGGATCCGCGCCCGGGAACTGTTCCAGCGGCTGGCAGAAATTCAGTTCGAGTCCGGCTATCCCTACATCATGTTTGAAGATACCGTCAACCGCGCCAATCCGATTGCCGGGCGAATTAACATGAGTAACCTGTGCTCGGAAATTTTGCAGGTCAACACTCCGTCGACCTTTGATGAAAATCTGGATTATGCCAGCGTAGGCCAGGATATCTCCTGCAACCTTGGGTCGCTGAATATTGCGCATACCATGGATTCGCCGGATTTTGCCCGCACGATCGCCGTGGCGGTGCGCGGCCTGACGGCGGTTTCCGACATGAGTGATATACGCTCGGTGCCATCGGTGGCGGCGGGCAATGCCGCCTCCCATGCCATCGGTCTTGGCCAGATGAACCTGCACGGTTATCTGGCCCGGGAAGGTATCGCCTACGGTAGCCCGGAAGGGCTGGACTTTACCAACTTCTATTTTTATACCGTCACCTGGCACGCGCTGCATACGTCGATGCAGATAGCCCGCGAGCGCGGTGAGCATTTTGCCGGATTTGAACAATCGCGCTATGCCAGCGGCGAATACTTCGAACGCTATCTGCAGGGCGACTGGCAGCCGAAAACGGCAACAGTGCGCGCGCTATTCGCCCGCGCCGGAATCCGCCTGCCCGACCGCGATATGTGGCTGAAGCTACGCGATAACGTCATGCGCCACGGTATCTATAACCGTAACTTGCAGGCCATCCCGCCAACCGGATCGATCTCCTATATCAACCATGCGACCTCGAGTATCCACCCGATTGTCTCAAAGATAGAGATCCGCAAAGAGGGGAAAACCGGGCGGGTTTACTACCCCGCGCCATTTATGACCAATGACAACCTGGCGCTCTATCAGGATGCCTGGGAAATCGGCCCGCAAAAAATTATCGACACCTATGCCGAAGCCACGCGGCACGTCGATCAGGGGCTGTCCCTGACGCTCTTTTTCCCCGATACCGCCACCACCCGCGATATCAACAAGGCGCAAATCTACGCGTGGAAGAAGGGAATCAAAACGCTGTATTACATCCGTCTGCGCCAGCTGGCGCTGGAAGGTACCGAAATCGAAGGCTGCGTGTCCTGCGCGCTGTAAGGAGAACAGGATGACCCATTTAACGCGTATTCGCGCTATTAACTGGAACAACATTGAGGACGATAAGGATCTGGAGGTCTGGAACCGTCTGACCAGCAACTTCTGGCTGCCGGAGAAAGTGCCGCTGTCTAACGACATTCCCGCCTGGCAGACGCTGACGCCAGTGGAACAGCAGCTTACTATTCGCGTGTTCACCGGACTGACGCTGCTCGATACGATTCAGAACACCATCGGCGCGCCGGCGCTGATGGCGGATGCGCTGACCGCGCACGAAGAGGCGGTGCTCTCCAACATCAGCTTTATGGAGGCGGTGCATGCCCGCTCCTACAGTTCGATTTTCTCCACCTTGTGCCAGACCAAAGATGTCGATGCCGCCTACGCCTGGAGCGAAGAGAATGCGCCGCTCCAACACAAAGCCCGGCTGATGCTGGAGTATTATCAGGCGGATAATCCGCTGAAGAAGAAAATCGCCAGCGTGTTTCTCGAATCCTTCCTCTTCTATTCCGGATTCTGGCTGCCGATGTATTTTTCAAGCCGCGGCAAAATGACCAATACCGCCGACCTGATTCGCTTGATTATCCGCGATGAAGCGGTGCACGGCTATTACATCGGCTATAAGTACCAAAAGGGGCTGGAAGACATCGCGGCCGACGAGCGGGAGCAGCTGAAGAATTTTGCCCTCGATCTGCTGATGGATTTATACGATAACGAACTGGCCTACACCCGGGATCTGTACGCCGACAGCGGCTGGATTGAGGAGGTGAACGCCTTCCTGTGTTACAACGCCAACAAAGCGCTGATGAACCTGGGCTACGAGGCGCTGTTTCCGGCAGAGATGGCGGCGGTCAACCCGGCGATTCTGGCGGCGCTTTCGCCAAATGCCGATGAAAATCATGACTTTTTCTCCGGCTCCGGTTCCTCGTATGTGATGGGCAAAACGGAAGAAACCGCCGACGACGATTGGGATTTTTAACCTTACTTTCACCAGGAATATATTGTCCGGTTTCCTGGTGATCTATTTCACATAATTAACTTTTATCACACAAAAAAACCACGCGATATTTTCCTGACATATTGCCGTAATATTCAGCAAGAATCGCGTGGTTCACCAGTTATTCCCCTGTCATCTGTAAAAAATATCACCTGCCAATAATCAACGCTCAGCCCTTCTATCATGGGGAATACGCCGAAGTGCGGCCCCCTCATTTCGCCGCCGATGGGACATTGAGGGTTGTCACAGAATCTGAGTATGTTAGGGTGTAAAAAGGTAATTATCTCCACCAGGTACTATATTGACATAATACAAATAACAGGAAACTCTCTATTGCATGGCAATTAAATTAGAAATTAAGAATCTCTATAAGATATTTGGCGAGCATCCACAGCGAGCGTTCAAATATATTGAAAAAGGATTTACTAAAGAACAACTACTGGAAAAAACGGGACTTTCGCTTGGCGTAAAAGACGCCAGTCTGACCATTGAAGAAGGCGAGATATTCGTCATCATGGGGCTTTCCGGCTCAGGAAAATCCACCATGGTTCGCCTTCTCAATCGCCTGATTGAACCCACCCGCGGGCAGGTGCTGATAGATGGCGTCGATATCGCCAAAATCTCAGAAGCCGAGCTGCGTGAGGTGCGCAGAAAAAAGATCGCTATGGTATTTCAGTCATTTGCGCTGATGCCGCATATGACCGTGCTCGACAATGCCGCCTTTGGTATGGAGCTGGCGGGCATGTCGACCCAGGAGCGCCAGCAGAAAGCGCTGGAGGCGCTGCGTCAGGTCGGCCTGGAGAATTACGCGCATGCTTACCCGGATGAGCTCTCCGGCGGAATGCGCCAGCGCGTCGGCCTCGCCCGCGCGCTGGCCATCAACCCTGATATCTTATTAATGGACGAAGCCTTCTCGGCCCTTGACCCATTAATTCGTACAGAAATGCAGGATGAGCTGACAAAATTACAGGCGAAACATCAGCGTACCGTGGTATTTATTTCCCACGATCTTGATGAAGCCATGCGCATTGGCGATCGCATCGCCATCATGCAAAATGGCGAAGTCATTCAGGTCGGTACCCCGGATGAAATACTGAATAATCCCGCCAATGATTATGTCAAAACCTTCTTCCGCGGTGTCGATATTAGCCAGGTGTTCAGCGCTAAAGATATTGCCCGACGAAGCCCGGTAGGCTTAATTCGTAAAACGCCAGGTTTCGGTCCGCGTTCAGCATTGAAATTATTGCAGGACGAAGACCGTGAATATGGTTATGTGATTGAACGTGGTAATAAGTTTGTCGGTATTGTCTCTATTGATTCACTGAAATCCGCCTTGAGCGAAGGTCAGGGAATTGATGCGGCGTTACTCGCATCCCCGCAGGCGGTAGATGCGCAAACGTCGCTCAGCGACCTGCTCTCCCACGTCGGCCAGGCACCGTGCGCGGTTCCGGTTGTGGATGAAGGGCACCAGTACATCGGCATTATTTCTAAAGGAATGCTGCTGAAGGCTTTAGATCGCGAGGGGGCAAACAATGGCTGATCAATCTAACCCGTGGGATACCGCACCGGCGGCGGATAGCGCCGCACAATCTGCCGATGCCTGGGGCACCCCGGCATCCGCACCGACCGATGGCGGCGGTGCCGACTGGCTAAACAGCGCGCCGGCGCCGCAGCCGGAACATTTCAACATCATGGATCCGTTCCATAAAACGCTGATCCCGCTCGACAGCTGGGTGACGCACGGTATCGACTGGATCGTGGTGCACTTCCGCCCGCTGTTCCAGGGCATCCGTGTGCCGGTGGACTACATCCTCAGCGCTTTCCAGCAGCTGTTATTAGGCATGCCGGCACCGGTCGCCATTGTGCTGTTCGCGCTTATCGCCTGGCAAATCTCCAGCGTGGGGATGGGCGTAGCGACGCTGATCTCTCTGGTTGCGATCGGTGCCATCGGCGCCTGGTCGCAGGCGATGGTGACTCTGGCGCTGGTTCTGACCGCACTGCTGTTCTGTATGCTGATCGGCCTGCCGCTGGGGATCTGGCTGGCGCGTAGCCCACGAGCGGCGAAAATTATTCGCCCGCTGCTGGATGCCATGCAGACAACGCCGGCGTTCGTCTACCTGGTACCGATTGTCATGCTGTTCGGGATTGGTAACGTTCCAGGCGTGGTGGTGACTATTATCTTCGCCCTGCCGCCTATCGTCCGTTTGACCATCCTCGGGATTAACCAGGTGCCCGCAGACCTGATTGAGGCTTCGCGCTCGTTCGGCGCCAGCCCGCGTCAGCTGCTCTTTAAAGTGCAGCTTCCGCTGGCAATGCCGACCATCATGGCCGGGGTTAACCAGACGCTGATGCTGGCGCTGTCAATGGTGGTGATCGCCTCGATGATCGCCGTGGGCGGTCTTGGCCAGATGGTGCTGCGCGGGATCGGCCGCCTCGATATGGGGCTGGCGAGCGTCGGCGGCGTCGGGATCGTCATTCTGGCGATTATTCTCGACCGCCTGACCCAGGCCGTCGGCCGCGATTCCCGCAGCCGCGGCAACCGTCGCTGGTACGCAACCGGTCCTCTGGGGCTGATTACCCGCCCGTTCTGTAAATAGTCTTCTCATCGCCCGGCGGCACTGCACCTGCCGGGCCCGCAGCTCTCCCTTCTCATTCATAAGGAATAACGATGCGACATAACACGATTATTGCCACAACGTTTGCCACTCTGCTCGCCACCAGCGCTGCCTGGGCAGCCGACCTACCGGGAAAAGGCATTACCGTCAAACCGATTCAAAGCACCATTACGGAAGAGACCTTCCAGACCCTGCTGGTGAGCCGCGCGCTGGAAAAACTGGGCTACACCGTCGATAAGCCCAGCGAAGTGGACTACAACGTTGGCTATACCTCGCTTGCCTCCGGCGACGCGACCTTCACCGCCGTCAACTGGCAGCCGCTGCATGACGATATGTACGCTGCCGCCGGTGGCGATAAAAGCTTCTATCGCGAAGGCGTTTTTGTTAACGGCGCGGCACAGGGCTACCTGATTGACAAAAAAACCGCCGAACAGTATCACATCAAATCCATCGATCAGCTGAAAGACCCGAAAATTGCCAAACTGTTCGACACCAACGGCGACGGTAAAGCCGATCTGACCGGTTGTACGCCGGGCTGGGGCTGCGAAGCGGTCATTAATCATCAGATTGATGCCTATGGCCTGAGCAAAACGGTGGTGCACAACCAGGGGAATTATGCGGCGATGATGGCCGATACCATTGCCCGCTTTAAAGAAGGTAAGCCGGTTATCTACTACACATGGACGCCGTACTGGGTCAGCGACGTGCTGAAGCCGGGCAAAGATGTCGTCTGGCTGCAGGTTCCGTTCTCCTCCCTGCCGGGAGTGCAGAAAAATATCGATACCAAACTGGCTAACGGCGCGAACTATGGCTTCCCGGTAAGCACGATGCACATCGTGGCCAACAAAGCCTGGGCAGAGAAAAACCCGGCGGCGGCAAAACTGTTTAGCATCATGAAACTACCGATTGCCGACATTAACGCCGAAAACGCCATGATGCATGAAGGTCATGCCTCAGAAGCGGATATTCAGGGTCACGTTGATGGCTGGATCAAAGCCCACCAGCAGCAGTTTGACGGCTGGGTGAAAGAAGCGCTGGCCGCGCAGAAGTAACCTGCCCTCAGGCCCGGAGGCAGCGCGCAGTCCGGGTACCTGAGCGCGCCACTCCGCTACCCCGGCGCGGCCGGGGTAACGTTCAGACGGTCCCACTCCCCCGCCAGCGCCGTTTAACAAGGTGTCAAAGCGCCCCGCTCTCTGCTAAGGTAATCTCACCTGTTCAATCATGTGATATTCACGTGAGTTATCAATAAATAACGCGCTATGGAAAAACCTGCCCCTGCCAGTGAGGCCACGCTGCCTGAAGGGATTAAGGACAGCCTGCCGATTGTGATTAGCTACATTCCCGTGGCCTTCGCCTTTGGCCTGAACGCCACCCGACTCGGCTTCACGCCGCTGGAAAGCCTGTTCTTTTCCTGCATCATCTACGCCGGCGCCAGCCAGTTCGTCATTACCGCGATGCTCGCCGCAGGCAGCTCGCTGTGGGTGGCGGCCCTCACCGTGATGGCGATGGATGTGCGTCACGTTCTGTACGGCCCTTCGCTACGTAGCCGCATTCATCGCGCGCTGGATAAACGAAAAACCGCGCTCTGGGCTTTTGGCCTGACCGACGAAGTTTTCGCGGCGGCCACCGCAAAGCTGGTTCGCGACAACCGCCGCTGGAGCGAAAGCTGGATGCTCGGTATCGCCTTCACCTCCTGGATATCATGGGTGTTCGGCACGCTGATCGGCGCCTACTCCGGTAGCGGCCTGCTGGTCGGTTTTCCGGCGGTGGAAGCCGCGCTGAGCTTTATGCTACCCGCGCTGTTTATGAGCTTCTTACTGGCCTCGTTCCAGCGGAAACAGTCTCTCAGCGTGACGGCCGCCCTGGCCGGTGCCCTGGGCGGCATTATTCTGTTTTCTATTCCAGCGGCCATTCTCGCCGGGATTGTCTGCGGCTGTCTGGCCGCGCTGATTCAGGCCAGCATTCAGGGGATGCCCGATGAACAATAACGTGCTGATTATCGGGATAGTGGTCGGCTGCGTGAACTATCTGTTTCGCTATCTGCCGCTGCGCCTGCGCGCAGGAAACGCGCGCCCGACGCGACGCGGTCCGCTCAGCGTGCTGCTCGATACCATCGGCATCGCCTCCATCTGCGCCCTGCTGATCGTCTCCAGCGTGCCGGAAATCCTCAGCGATTCCAGACGGCTGCTGCCTACGTTGGTTGGATTCACGGTGTTGGGACTGGCGTTCTGGAAGACGCGCAGCATTATTATGCCCACGCTGCTGAGCGCGTTGGCCTATGGAATAGCATGGAAAATCACAACTTTTTTATACTTTTAAAGTATCAATTTTAGTCAATAATTGATTTGATTTATTTGTCACAATAGTTATTATATCGGCTGTAATTAATGAGGTCATACCCAAATGGATAGTTCGTTTACTCCCATTGAGCAAATGCTCAAGTTCCGCGCCAGCCGTCACGAAGATTTCCCTTTCCAGGAGATTCTGCTCACCCGCCTCTGTATGCACATGCAAGGTAAGCTACTGGAAAACCGCAATAAGATGCTGAAAGCGCAGGGGATTAACGAGACATTATTTATGGCGCTGATCACGCTGGAGTCTCAGGAAAACCACAGTATTCAGCCTTCTGAGCTGAGCTGCGCGCTGGGATCGTCACGGACCAACGCAACCCGTATTGCCGATGAACTGGAAAAACGCGGCTGGATTGAGCGTCGCGAAAGCGACAACGATCGCCGCTGCCTGCATCTGCAACTCACCGACAAAGGTCATCAGTTTTTGCGCGAAGTTTTACCGCCGCAGCACAACTGCCTGCATCAGCTCTGGTCTTCTCTGAGCACCAGCGAGAAAGACCAGCTCGAGCACATCACCCGCAAACTGCTTAGCCGCCTTGACCAGATGGAAGAGGATGGCGTACTGGCGGAGTCGCTGCGTTAAGCGCGGGAACTGCTCAAAACTTTTTCTGGATTGACAAGGAAAAACAGACAGGCCAGCAGATCATCTGCTGGCCTTTCTGATAAACAGGTCGGCTCAGCCGATGTGAAATAATAAGATCGTGGAGAATAACATGAGCGCAAATGCGGAGAGCCAAACCCCGCAGCAACCGGACAGCAAGAAGGGCAAACGCAAAGGCGCCCTTCTGCTACTGACATTGCTCTTTATTATTATTGCCGTGGCATACGGAGTTTATTGGTTTTTGGTACTGCGTCATTATGAAGAGACCGATGACGCTTACGTGGCAGGGAACCAGGTGCAAATCATGGCGCAGGTGTCCGGCAGCGTGACGAAAGTCTGGGCCGACAACACCGATTTCGTGCAGCAAGGCGACCCGCTGGTCACCCTGGACCAGACCGATGCCCAGCAGGCATTTGAAAAAGCGAAAACCCAGCTGGCCGCCAGCGTTCGCCAGACGCGTCAGCAGATGATCAACAGCAAACAGCTGCAGGCGAATATCGACGTCAAGAAAACGGCGCTCTCTCAGGCACAGACCGATCTCAATCGTCGTATCCCGCTGGGCGCCGCCAACCTGATTGGCCGCGAAGAGCTGCAGCACGCTCGCGATACCGTCGCCAGCGCCCAGGCCGAACTGGATGTCGCCATTCAGCAATTCAACGCTAACCAGGCTATCGTGCTGAATACCCGCCTGGAACAACAGCCGGCGGTTCTGCAGGCGGCGACGGATGTCCGCAACGCCTGGCTTGCGCTGCAGCGTACGCAAATCGTCAGCCCGATTAGCGGCTACGTTTCCCGTCGTGCCGTGCAGCCCGGCGCCCAGATTAGCCCCACCACGCCGCTGATGGCGGTCGTACCGGCCACCAATCTGTGGATCGACGCCAACTTTAAAGAGACTCAGCTGGCGCATATGCGCATCGGCCAGGAAGCGACCGTCATCAGCGATATTTACGGCGATGATGTGAAGTACACCGGCAAGGTCGTCGGGCTGGACATGGGGACCGGCAGCGCGTTCTCACTGCTGCCGGCACAAAACGCCACCGGTAACTGGATCAAAGTGGTCCAGCGTCTGCCGGTACGTATTGAGCTCGATGCCAAACAGCTGGCTGAACATCCGCTGCGTATTGGTCTTTCAACGCTGGTTGAAGTGAACACCACCAACCGCGATGGCGAAATGCTGGCTAACCAGACGCGCAAATCCCCGGTTTATGAAAGCAATGCCCGCGAAATCGCCCTTGAGCCGGTGAACAAACTGATCGACGGTATCATCCAGGCTAACGCGGGATAATTCGGAGTGAGCGTAATGCAACCGCAAAAACCGCTGGAAGGCGCGCAGCTGGTCATCATGACCATTGCGCTGTCGCTTGCGACCTTCATGCAGGTGCTGGACTCCACTATCGCCAACGTGGCCATTCCGACCATTGCCGGTAACCTTGGCTCATCGTTGAGCCAGGGGACCTGGGTTATCACCTCCTTCGGGGTGGCGAATGCTATCTCTATACCGATCACCGGCTGGCTGGCAAAACGCGTCGGGGAAGTGAAGCTGTTCCTGTGGTCGACGGTGGCATTTGCCATCGCCTCCTGGGCCTGCGGGATGTCCAACAGCCTGACGATGCTGATTTTCTTCCGCGTGATTCAGGGGATCGTCGCCGGTCCGTTGATTCCGCTGTCGCAAAGTCTGCTGCTCAGCAACTATCCGCCCGTCAAACGTTCTATCGCGCTGGCGCTGTGGTCGATGACGGTGATCGTCGCGCCGATTTGCGGCCCTATTCTCGGCGGCTATATCAGCGACAACTACCACTGGGGCTGGATCTTCTTCATCAACGTACCGATTGGCATCGCGGTGGTGGTGATGACGCTGCAAACCCTGCGCAGTCGCGAAACCCGTACCGAACAGCGGCGGATTGACGGCGTCGGCCTGGCGCTGCTGGTGATCGGTATCGGCAGCCTGCAGGTGATGCTTGACCGCGGTAAAGAGCTGGACTGGTTCGCTTCCAACGAGATTATCGTGCTGACAATCGTCGCGGTGATCGCCATCAGTTTCCTGATCGTCTGGGAGCTGACCGACGACAACCCGATCGTCGACCTCTCGCTCTTTAAATCGCGAAACTTCACCATTGGCTGTCTGTGCATCAGTCTCGCCTACATGCTCTACTTCGGTGCTATCGTGCTGCTGCCGCAGCTGCTGCAGGAGGTGTATGGTTATACCGCCACCTGGGCCGGTCTGGCTTCCGCACCGGTGGGGGTAATCCCGGTTATCCTGTCGCCAATTATCGGCCGCTTTGCCCATAAGCTCGATATGCGCCGGCTGGTGACCTTCAGCTTTATCATGTACGCGGTGTGCTTCTACTGGCGCGCCTGGACTTTCGAGCCCGGCATGGACTTCGGCGCCTCGGCGTGGCCGCAGTTTATCCAGGGCTTCGCGGTGGCCTGCTTCTTTATGCCGCTGACCACCATCACCCTGTCCGGCCTGCCGCCGGAACGGCTGGCGGCGGCATCAAGCCTGTCGAACTTCACCCGTACGCTGGCAGGGTCAATAGGCACCTCGATTACCACCACCATGTGGACTAACCGCGAGGCGCTGCACCATGCGCAGCTCACCGAGTCGGTGACGCCCTATAATCCCAACGCCCAGCAGATGTATGACCAGCTGCAGGGATTAGGGATGACTCAACAGCAGGCGTCCGGCTGGATAGCGCAGCAGATAACTAACCAGGGGCTGATTATCTCCGCCAACGAAATCTTCTGGTTCTCGGCGGCGATCTTTATCCTGCTGCTGGGGCTGGTGTGGTTTGCCAGACCGCCGTTTAGCGCCGGGGGCGGCGGCGGCGGTGCGCACTAAGGTTTGACCTGAAGGGATCTGCGGATCCCTTTTTTATTGCCGGCGCTACGCCAACCTTGTCCAGTTCTCGCTAGTTTCTGTCCAGTTTGCTAAAGCAGCCCGCTCTGCGCTTCGGCAGGATAAAGATCCGACACAAGGAGAGAACTATGCTGACAAATCCCGGTGAAAAATATCGCCCCTGGCCGCCCATTTCCCTGCCCGACCGCCGCTGGCCGGACAACCCGATAACCCACGCGCCGCGCTGGCTCTCAACCGACCTGCGCGATGGCAACCAGGCGCTGGCCGAACCGATGGACGGCGCACGTAAGCTGCAGTTCTGGGATCTGCTGCTGGAGTGCGGATTTAAAGAGATTGAAGTCGCCTTCCCCTCGGCATCTCAGACCGACTTCAACTTCGTCCGCCAGCTGATTGAGGAACAGCGCATTCCAGAAGATGTCACCATCCAGGTGCTGACCCAGGCGCGAGAAGATCTTATCCTGCGAACCTTTGAATCGCTGCGCGGCGCCCATCGCGCCACCGTCCATCTGTACAACGCCACCGCCCCGCTGTTCCGCAAGCTGGTTTTCGGGATGGATAAAGCGCAGGTCATTGAGCTGGCAACCCGCGCCACTCGCCTGATTCGCCAGCAGTGTGAAGAGCAGCCGCAGACCCGCTGGCAGTATGAATACTCCCCGGAAACCTTCTGCTTTACCGAACCGGAATTTGCCCTGGATATCTGCGAAGCGGTAGCGGATATCTGGCAGCCCTGCGCACAACGACCGATGATTATCAACCTGCCAGCCACCGTCGAGGTCAGTACCCCGAACGTTTACGCTGACCAGATTGAGTTTTTCTGCCGCCATTTCTCCCGCCGGGCCGATGTCTGCATTAGCGTTCATCCGCATAATGACCGGGGGACCGGCGTTGCCAGCGCGGAGCTGGCGGTGATGGCCGGCGCCGACCGCGTAGAAGGCTGTCTGTTCGGCAACGGTGAGCGTACCGGTAACGTCTGTCTGGTCACCCTGGCCATGAACCTCTACAGCCAGGGGATTACGCCGCAGCTCAGCTTCCCGGAGATGAAACGGGTTGTGGAAGTGGTGGAGAACTGCAATCAGCTGCCGGTTCATCCTCGCCATCCGTGGGCCGGCAGCCTCGCCTACACCGCCTTTTCCGGTTCTCATCAGGATGCCATTAAGAAGGGATTCGATGCCCGTCAGCCCGGCGATCGTTGGGAGATGCCCTACCTGCCCGTCGACCCGCAGGACATCGGCTGTAGCTATGAAGCGGTTATTCGCGTCAACAGCCAGTCCGGTAAGAGCGGCAGCGCCTGGTTAATCGAACAGAATCACGGACTGAAGCTGCCCCGTGCGCTGCAGCAAGATTTCAGCCTGCACGTTCAGCAAGAGACCGATACGCATGGCAAAGAGATGACGCAGAATGCCCTCTGGCAGCTGTTCCGTTCCCGTTACGGGCTGGTTACTCAGCCACCGCTGGCGCTGCTGGAGTATAAAACTGACAGCCGACAGGACGGCCAGCTTGCGTTACAGGGTACGCTGCGGGTCAACGGTGAGACGCGCCGCCTTCAGGGTCACGGTAATGGCCTGCTCTCCGCGGCCGCCAGCGGCCTCAGCGCGCTGCTGAAGCAAGCGTTCGTCATTAAGGACTACCACGAACATACTCTCGGTGAACGTAGCGACAGCCGTTCAGTGGCCTATATTCGCTGTATTTTCCCCAATGGCGACAGCCGCTGGGGCGTTGGAATCGATAATGACGTGGCGCGCGCCTCATTGCAGGCGCTGTGTCATGCGGTCGGCGCAGACGCGCAAGCCGGCGGACGGAAGTAATCGCTGGGGGCGACGCCCATCACCCGACGAAACATCGCGCTGAAGGCGCTATGGCTGCCATAGCCCAGATCGAGCGCCACCCGCAGCACCGATTGTCCCTGCGCCAGGCGAACCAACGCTTCCATCAGCTTCGCCCGGCGCACCCATTCACTCCAGGTGAGCGTGGTCTGCTGCTGAAAATGGCGGTTGAGCGTGCGTTCGCTCATATTGCTCTCTTTCGCCGCCTGCTGGCTGCTCCAGGCTTGTCCCGGCATTTCCCGCACCTTGTGACATAAACGGCGCAGCGCCTCGCTCCGGGGCTCCAGCAGGCCAAATGGCAGCACCGCCATACCGCGAATCTCATCGAGAATGAGTTCATAAATGCGCTCATCGCGACTGCCGGGTTGATAGCGCTCCGCCAGGGCCAGCGAGGTGACGATCAGCTCACGCAGCAGCGGAGTGATCTGCACGATCTGGCACGAAGACGGCAGATCGGCCCGGGCGAGCGGATCGATAAACAGCGTGCGGGCCGCGACCTGTCCGGTGACACGCAGCGCGTGGGGCGTACCTGCCGGCAGCCAGACGCCGCGTCCGGGCGGGACAACCCAGTAGCCCACCGGCGTGTCAACCCGCACCACGCCGCTGAGAATATGCAGCAGCTGGGCGCAGTCATGCTGATGCCACGGTTCGCTATCACCGTGAGCGTAATCATGGGCAAATGGCACCAGGGCGCGGTGTTGAAACGAGAAGGTGAGGGTCGTCGACATAGCGGCGCAGGAATAGCGGCCCGGCGGAAATCGCCGGACCGACAATAAGCACTAGATGTGCAGTTCTTGCAGGGTTTCTTTCGGCAGGGCCAGCTCATCGTTGCTGTTGATGCGCACATCGCGCTCGATGATATGGCGTGCGATCTCCTGAGCTTCTTCCAGCGAGTGCATGGTATAGGTACCGCACTGGTAGACGTTCAGTTCCGGGATCTGCTTCTGATCTTTCACTTTCAGCACATCGGCCATCGCCGCTTTCCAGGCGTCGGCTACACGCTGCTCATCCGGCGTACCAATCAGGCTCATATAGAAGCCCGTACGGCAGCCCATCGGAGAGATGTCGATAATTTCCACACCATTGCCGTTCAGGTGGTCGCGCATAAAGCCCGCGAACAGGTGCTCAAGAGTATGAATCCCTCTTTCCGGCATCACTTCCTGGTTTGGTACGCAAAAACGCAGATCGAAAACGGTAATTTCATCGCCGTGCGGCGTGTTCATTTTCTTCGCAACGCGCACCGCCGGTGCTTCCATGCGGGTATGGTCGACTGTGAAACTATCTAACAACGGCATTCTTCACCTCCGATAGTGATTTTTTTTAAAATAAAATGAACTCTTCTTACACCCGCGAGTCTGAGTATATGAAAGACGCGCATTTATTATCATCATCATCCCTGAATCAGAGATGAAAGTTTGGCCACATTGATGTGGCCTTTTTCTTTTGTACCGCTTTTTGCTACGCGTGTCTTGCTAACAGGGCTTCAAACGGCTCGCTATCTTCCGCTTCCACCTTCTGCTGGCGCATCACTGAAGCTTCACGTTCAGCGATAAAATCATCTTCACGCAAAATTTCCAGCGGCTCTTCCCGCAGCATCGTACGATATCGATCGGCCAGCTCCCTACCGGTGCCGCCAATCCCTTCTTCAAGCATAGAACGCAGAATGCGGGCTGAGAAAGTTAATTCCGGATCGTCGAAGCTGGCAACCAGCTCATCACAAACCTGCTGGTAGGCTTCGCCACCGTGGATGCTATCTAACGTCTGCGCCACGCGGCGCAAATCACGGAACAGATCTTTACCCACTTGAGCCAGCGGGAACTGCGCGCTTTCGCAGCCGATACCCAGCGTCAGCCCCGGCTTACGGCCTTCCAGAATCACGCGATTCCAGTTGGTGCGCGTACACAGCAGCTCATCGCTGCTCATTTCCGGCGCATCGGCCAGCACGCACCAGACCATAAACAGGTCGAGGAAACGCACCTGCTGCTCGTCAACGCCAATCGGCGAGAACGGGTTGATATCCAGCGAGCGGACTTCGATATATTCAATACCGCCGCGCAGCAGCGCGTCGGAAGGCGTCTCACCGCTGCGGGTCACACGCTTCGGCCGAATTGGCGCGTAGAGTTCGTTCTCAATCTGCAGAATATTGCTGTTGATTTGCAGATGCTTGCCATCTTTCTCGAGGCCAATCCGGGCATACTCTTCCGACGGCGTTTTAATCGCCCGCTTCAATCCTGCCACATACTCGTGGAGATCGTTAAACGTAATCCCGAGATTGCTTTGCGACTTATTGGTATAACCCAGATCGCTCAGGCGCAGCGAGGTCGCATAAGGCAGGTAGTACATACCATTTTCCGCTTTCTCAAACGGCAGCGTCGTCGGTTTGCCCTGCAGGAACGAAGAGCAGATAGCCGGAGAGGCGCCGAACAGGTATGGGATCACCCAACCGAAGCGGTAATAGTTACGAATTGAACGGAAATAGCCGGCGGAAATCGCCTCTTTGCCGCTTTCCGCATCGTCAACGCCGCACTTCGCCTGCCAGAAAGCCATCGGCAGCGAGAAGTTATAGTGCACGCCGGAGATAGTTTGCATCAGCGCGCCATAGCGGTTCTTCAACCCCTCGCGGTACAGCGTTTTCAGACGGCCAATATTCGAGGTGCCATACTGCGCCAGTTCGATATCCTGACCAGGAGCAATATAGCAAGGCATGCTCAGTGGCCACATCCGCTCATCGCCCAGTTGACGAGCGGTATAGCGATGAACATCGCGCATAAAGGTGAGCATATGCTGAATGTCGCCATCAACCGGCGTAATAAACTCCAGCAGCGCTTCAGCAAAGTCGGTAGTAATCCATTTATGGGTCAGCGCCGAGCCAAGGGCCTGAGGGTGACCGGTCGTCGCCAGTGAGCCATCGGCATTGACGCGCAGCGTTTCACGCTCAAGACCACGTTGGATACCCTGAAGAGCCTGTGGATTTTTTTCCAGCCAGGCCAGCGCCTGTGATACATCCGGGATCAATTTGACCTCCCGCCTGTCGAAATCGTTTGAATAAGCATAATTGTAATGGTGACCATACAGGTTATCCCAGAAGACGTTACTGTTGCCGGTTCCGCGCGCGAAAACCGGATCGCACTGGCAGTACGTGCGGATTTCGGGCACAGCCGAGGTGTAAAATAACCGGTAACACGGCCTGTCGGGATAGTCTTAGTTCCACAATTAGTGCCACCACGTCATGCCCTGAAGCGTTACCACCGCAATGACGATATAGCGTAACGCTTTACCAAGGCATAAGAAAAAAAGTACCGGCCCCCAGGAGATGCGCATCCATCCCGCCAGCAGACACAGTAAATCGCCGATGACCGGCGCCCAGCTTAATAATAATGTGACCGCGCCGTAGCGCTTTAACCAGCCGGTTGCTTTTTCCTGCCAGCGCGATGTTTTGCGCAGCGGAAACAGGCGCCCCAGAATAACGTTAGTTACCCCTCCAAGGCTATTGCCGATTGTTGCTATTAATACCAGGGCCCACGGTTGGCTTGCCCCCGTAAGTAGCATAGCAACCAGCACAACTTCCGAATTGCCGGGAAGTAATGTGGCGCTCAAAAAACTACTGGCAAACAGCGATATCAGCGACAGTGCGTCGCTCACAGCAGCCGAACGTCCACGGCATCCATCCCCGCACGCTTCGCCGCCTGCAGACCAAAATCAGCATCTTCAAAGACGACGCATGTTTCCGGCGCGACGCCCATGCGCTCCGCGCACAGCAGGAAGGTATCGGGCGCGGGTTTATGATTCTGGACATGATCGGCGGCAATCACCGCCGCAAAGTAGTGACGCAGGCCGAGGTGCGCCAGCAGCGCCTCAGCGACGGCGCTTTCGCTGCCGGTCCCGACCGACATCGGACGACGCCCGTGCCATGCCTTCACAACGTCTATCAACGGTAAGGGACGCACGCTGTCCAGCAGCATGGCCTTCACGGCCACGGTTTTTTCCTCCGCCAGACGGTGAGGATCTAAATCAGCGTGATTCAGTTCGATAATCGCCTGGGCTATACGCCAGGTCGGAGAACCATTGAGCGCGACCATCGCCTGCTCGTCGAAACGCATTCCGTAACGGCCCAGAACCTCGTGCCACGCTTTACGATGCGTCGGTTCGGTATCAAGGATGGTGCCATCCATATCAAAGATCAGTCCTGCGTAACGTTCGTACATCGTGTTCTCACAAACCGGGTAAGAAAACGTTACTTTATCGCAAAAGGCGCATGTTGTCGCGGCCAGCGCCTCAGGCAATAAAGGCGCCTTCGGGCGCCTTTATGTGACTCATATCATGATTTATTTGATTTTTAAATCGTTCTCAACCAAACGAACGCCCTGCACTCTGCGGGTGACTTCCACCGCGCGGCTGGCGTCCTTCGCTGATGAGACAAAACCACTCAACTGAACACGTCCTTTAAAGGTCTGTACGCTAATTTCAGAAGACTTAATATCTTTTTCGTTAAACAGCGCCGTTTTAACCTTCGTGGTGACGACGGTATCGTCAATATAGCCACCGGTACTTTCCTTTGTGGGCGATCCCGCACAGCCAGCTAACGATACGGCTACCAGAAGCGTCGCACAAAACGCAGGTATTGCTTTGAACCATTTCATGGATTTCTCTCCTTGCACTCATCTCACCCAAATCAGGTCGATACATACGGGTAAATTATAGTGGAAAGAGTCACTTGCCAATAAAAAAAGATCGCTCAGCATCGTTGAAAGAGATCCGCAGCCGGAATGGTCCAGGCCGCTTTTGCCAGAAAAGGCAGGCACAGAACGGATAAACGGTTTGGGATTTTAAGAAAAAGGAGAAACTGAAGAAGATGGTGCATCCAGGAGGATGACTCGTTTTACTCACCCTGCGGGCCGTTGCTCACGCAACGTTATCCTCCCTGGTACTGGCGATAATTTCGCAGACCATGAAGCGATAAATTTAATGTGAATCTGGAGAAGATGGTGCATCCGGGAGGATGACTCGTTTTACTCACCCTACGGGCCGTTGCTCACGCAACGTTATCCTCCCTGGTGCTGGCGATGATTTCGCAGACCATGAAGCGATAAATTTGATGTGAATCTGGAGAAGATGGTGCATCCGGGAGGATTCGAACCTCCGACCGCTCGGTTCGTAGCCGAGTACTCTATCCAGCTGAGCTACGGATGCATCAGGGAGAACTGCTTTACTACTCTGTCTTTCCTGGTGCTGACGATTATCTCGCAGACCGTGAAATAACACTTTCGTTGTTATCTCGGAGAAGATGGTGCATCCGGGAGGATGACTTACTTCGCTCGCCCTGTGGGCCGTTGCTTACGCAACGTTATCCTCCCTGGTACTGGCGATTATCTCGCAGACCGTGAAATAACAGTTCCGCTGTCATTTCGGAGAAGATGGTGCATCCGGGAGGATTCGAACCTCCGACCGCTCGGTTCGTAGCCGAGTACTCTATCCAGCTGAGCTACGGATGCATCAGGGAGAACTGCTTTACTACATTGTCTTCCCTGGTGCTGACGATTATCTCGCAGACCATGAAATAACACTTTCGTTGTTATCTCGGAGAAGATGGTGCATCCGGGAGGATTCGAACCTCCGACCGCTCGGTTCGTAGCCGAGTACTCTATCCAGCTGAGCTACGGATGCATCAGGGAGAACTACTTTACTACGCGTCAGTGTCACATCTAACACTTGCCACACTGAGTAAGATGGTGCATCCGGGAGGATGACTCGGCTTTCGCCTCGCCCTGCGAGCCGTTGCTAATGCAACGTTATCCTTCCTGGTGCTTGCGGTTATTACCGCTACCCCAACCACCTCTTCATTGCTGAAGAAATGGGAAAATATGGTGCATCCGGGAGGATTCGAACCTCCGACCGCTCGGTTCGTAGCCGAGTACTCTATCCAGCTGAGCTACGGATGCAAAATGGCGGTGAGGCGGGGATTCGAACCCCGGATGCAGCTTTTGACCGCATACTCCCTTAGCAGGGGAGCGCCTTCAGCCTCTCGGCCACCTCACCACACGCCTCTTACGAGTGCTTCGAAGAACTTGTTTCTGCTCTTCGTCGCTGCGATGGCGCACATATTACTTTCTGGTACTTATAAGTCAAACAATTTTTCGAGACCTTTTTCCGTTTGCACACTTACCGCGCAATTAGCCTGCAAAAACGGCAAAAAGAGTGTTTTATCAACAGGAATTCAGGGCTTTCGGCCAGCGGTAAGCAAAAGATTAATGTCGCGATCGATAGGCAATAAACAAAAATGGGAGAGAGCAGAAGAAGAAAAGTCAGAAAGAAGGACGGGAGCGGGGATGCGCCTCACGGAATCGCGAGGCGCGAAAACCTTAGTAACTGGACTGCTGGGATTTTTCAGCCTGGATACGCTGGTAGATCTCTTCACGATGCACGGAGACTTCTTTAGGGGCATTAACGCCAATACGTACCTGGTTACCCTTAACCCCTAAAACTGTCACAGTGACCTCATCTCCAATCATGAGGGTCTCACCAACTCGACGAGTCAGAATCAGCATTCTTTGCTCCTTGAAAGATTAAAAGAGTCGGGTCTCTCGTATCCCGGCATTATCCATCATATAACGCCAAAAAGTAAGCGATGACAAACACCTTACGGTGTAAGCAGTCACGGCATCACATTCTGTTAAACCTAAGTTTAGCCGATATACACAACTTCAACCCGACTTTATCGTTATCAGTGCTTCTCTCGCAAGCTACCGTTATCCAGGGATAACGGTAGCTATGCATTTATAGTTATTACAGTTTTGCGCTGACCCAGCCTTTCACACTGGCTAACGCTGCAGGGAGAGCAGACGCGTCGGTACCGCCGGCCTGAGCCATATCCGGACGACCGCCCCCTTTGCCACCCACCTGCTGGGCGACCATTCCAACCAGCTCCCCTGCTTTCACGCGATCTGTCACATCCTTAGACACACCGGCAATCAGAGAAACCTTACCATCCGCCACCGTGGCTAACACAACGACCGTAGAACCGAGTTGGTTTTTCAGGTCATCAACCATGGTACGCAGCATTTTCGGCTCAACGCCGGCCAGCTCGCTGACCAGCAATTTGACGCCGTTAATCTCTTCTGCTTTGCTGGAGAGGTTTGCGCTCTCCTGCGCCGCCGCCTGCTCTTTCAGCTGCTGCAGCTCTTTTTCCAGTACGCGAGTACGTTCCAGCGCGGCACGCACTTTATCGCCAAGGTTATGGCTGTCGCCCTTCAGCAACTGTGCGATATCGCCCAGCAGATCGCTCTGCGCATGCAGATACGCAATTGCGCCTTCGCCGGTCACTGCCTCGATACGGCGAACGCCCGCAGCGGTACCGGATTCAGAGGTAATACGGAACAGGCCAATATCACCGGTACGTGAAGCGTGAGTACCGCCGCACAGCTCGGTGGAGAAATCACCCATGCTCAGTACGCGAACGCGATCGTCATATTTCTCGCCGAACAGCGCCATCGCACCAGACTCTCGCGCCGCATCGATATCCATGATGTTGGTTTCAACCGGCAGGTTGCGACGGATCTGAGCATTGACCAGATCTTCCACCGCGCGAATCTCTTCCGGCTTCATGGCTTCGAAGTGAGAGAAGTCAAAGCGCAGCGCTTTGTCATTCACCAGCGAGCCTTTCTGCGCCACATGCGTACCCAGAACCTGACGTAATGCCGCATGCATCAGGTGAGTTGCCGAGTGGTTCAGACGAATACGCTGACGGCGAGCCCGATCGACATCAGCCTCCAGCGCATCGCCCACTTTCAGCGTGCCGTGGCTCAGTTTACCGATATGACCAATGGCCTGGCCGTATTTCTGCGTATCGCTGACCGCGAAGGAGAAACCGGCGCCTTTCAGTTCGCCTTTATCGCCCACCTGGCCACCGGATTCTGCGTAGAACGGCGTTTGATCCAGAATGACAACCGCTTCCTGGCCCGCAGTCACGGCATCAACAGCTTTGCCATCGATGAACAGTGCGGTCACTTTCGCATTCAGCTCCAGGTGGTCGTAGCCTTTAAATTCAGAAGCGCCGTCAACGCGAATCATCGCATTGTAGTCTGCGCCAAAGCCGCTGGACTCACGCGCACGACGACGCTGCTCTTCCATTGCGGCTTCAAAGCCCGCTTCGTCGACTTTAATATTGCGCTCGCGGCAAACGTCGGCGGTCAGGTCAACCGGGAAACCATAGGTGTCATACAGACGGAAAGCGGTTTCGCCATCCAGCGTATCGCCCTTCAGCTTGCTCAGCTCTTCATCCAGCAGCGCCAGACCGCGCTCCAGCGTACGAGCGAACTGCTCTTCTTCGGTTTTCAGCACATGCTCAACCTGAGCCTGCTGCTGCTTCAGCTCTTCACCGGCGGCGCCCATGACATCAATCAGCGGAGCAACCAGTTTCCAGAAGAAGGTCTCCTTCGCACCCAGCATGTTGCCATGACGCACGGCACGACGAATGATACGACGCAGCACGTAGCCACGGTTTTCATTCGACGGGATTACGCCGTCGGCAATCAGGAATGCGCAGGAACGAATATGGTCAGCGATAACGCGCAGCGATTTGTTCGTCAGGTCGGTTGCGCCGGTGACTCTCGCGACGTTCTCAATCAGAGTGCGGAACAGGTCGATATCATAGTTGGAGTTGACGTGCTGCAGAACGGCAGCAATACGCTCCAGGCCCATACCGGTGTCGACAGACGGCTTCGGCAGCGGCTCCATGGTGCCGTCGGCCTGACGGTTAAACTGCATGAAGACGATGTTCCAGATCTCAATGTAGCGATCGCCGTCTTCTTCCGGGCTTCCCGGAGGACCGCCCCAGATGTGGTCACCGTGGTCGAAGAAGATTTCGGTACACGGACCGCACGGCCCGGTATCGCCCATCTGCCAGAAGTTGTCAGAAGCGAACGCCGCGCCTTTATTATCGCCAATGCGGATAATACGCTCACGTGGAACGCCGACCTCATTCGCCCAGATATCGAAAGCTTCGTCATCGGTTTCGTAAACGGTCACCCACAGTTTATCTTTCGGCAGCGCGAACCAGTTTTCCCCGGTCAGCAGTTCCCATGCGTATTTGATGGCATCCTGCTTGAAGTAGTCGCCGAAGCTGAAGTTACCCAGCATTTCAAAGAAAGTGTGGTGACGCGCGGTGTAACCGACGTTTTCCAGATCGTTGTGTTTACCACCCGCACGAACGCAACGCTGCGCGGTCGTCGCGCGAGAATAATGGCGTTTGTCGAGACCCAGGAAAACATCCTTGAACTGGTTCATCCCGGCGTTGGTAAACAGCAGGGTCGGGTCGTTATGCGGCACCAGGGAGCTGCTCGCAACGACCTGGTGTCCCTTGCTATGGAAAAAATCGAGAAACGCCTGACGGATCTCAGCAGTGCTCTTGCTCATAATTATCCTGAAATCAAGCTATACACTTCACCTTTCACGCCGCCTCTACGCGGGCTGCGCTCGTTCACCCCGACCACGTACCTCTGTACGCTCCAGGTGACTCACTCTCCTGCCGCCTTGACGCAGCGCGAATGATTTTGTGTATAAGGAATAATCGTCGTGGGCGCTGATTGCCTGTTAACAGCCAGCGACCGGACGGAATAAAGTGGGAATAAGATAAGTTTTCTTTACTGGGAAGTAAAATACCCGATGGGTCAATCTGCAAAATTTCGCCAGATTTCCTGAATATCTTCCATCAGGTAGCCACGGTACAGCAAAAACCGCTGGATTTTGACTTTATCGGCAAATGTCGTCGGGAGCGGTTCGCCATACTTACGCTGCGCCTGCTCTTTCGCCAGCGCGGCCCAGTCAATATCGCACTCACGCATCGCGCTTTCGCTAACGTCGCGGGGAATACCTTTCTGATTGAGCTCCTGGCGGATACGCGCCGGGCCATATCCTTTGCGGCTACGGCTGCCAATAAACTGGCGAACAAAGCGACCGTCGTCAAGGTAGCGGTTCTCAATGCACCAGGCGACAACGGTGTCTACCTCTTCCGGCGTGACGTCCAGCGTCTCCGGGCCATTTTTTCCCAGTACCGGAGCAGCGAGTTTACGCCGCAGCTCCTGTTCGCTATGGTCGCGCATCGCCAGGATACGGATTGCGCGGTCCAGCAGGCGGGCATAGCCGGAACGGCGGGATGAAGGTTCAGTCACGGGCACCTCGACAATCAAAAAGCAAAAGGGCCGCATTCGCAGCCCTTCATTATCTTTCGATGAGATTATCAGAAATCTTCGTGGGTTTCTTCTGCACCCGCACCGTTACCGTCAACCACGAAGTCCGGTGTGGAATCCTGGTTATTCAGCAGCAGCTCACGCACTTTTTTCTCAATCTCTTTTGCCGCAGCCGGGTTATCTTTCAGCCAGGAGATAGCATTTGCTTTACCCTGGCCAATCTTATCGCCGTTGTAGCTGTACCATGCGCCCGCTTTCTCGATCAGCTTCTCTTTCACGCCCAGGTCAACCAGTTCGCCGTAGAAGTTAATACCTTCGCCGTAAAGAATCTGGAACTCAGCCTGTTTGAACGGCGCGGCGATTTTGTTTTTCACGACTTTGACGCGGGTTTCGCTGCCGATGACGTTATCGCCATCTTTTACCGCACCGATACGACGGATATCGAGACGCACAGAGGCGTAGAATTTCAGCGCGTTACCGCCGGTGGTGGTTTCCGGGTTACCGAACATCACGCCAATTTTCATACGAATCTGGTTAATGAAGATCAGCAGCGTATTGGACTGCTTCAGGTTACCGGCCAGCTTACGCATCGCCTGGCTCATCATACGCGCCGCGAGGCCCATGTGAGAGTCGCCGATTTCGCCTTCGATTTCCGCTTTCGGCGTCAGCGCCGCCACGGAGTCGACAACGATAACGTCTACGGCACCCGAGCGCGCCAGCGCGTCACAGATTTCCAGCGCCTGTTCGCCGGTGTCCGGCTGAGAGCACAGCAGGTTGTCGATGTCGACGCCCAGCTTACGCGCATAAACAGGATCCAGCGCGTGCTCTGCATCGATAAATGCACAGGTTTTACCTTCACGCTGCGCGGCGGCGATAACCTGCAGGGTCAGTGTCGTTTTACCGGACGATTCAGGCCCGTAGATTTCGACGATACGGCCCATCGGCAAACCGCCGGCGCCCAGGGCGATATCCAGGGAAAGCGAACCGGTGGAGATAGTTTCCACGTCCATGGAACGGTCTTCACCCAGGCGCATGATGGAGCCTTTGCCGAACTGTTTTTCAATCTGGCCTAGTGCTGCCGCCAACGCTTTCTGTTTGTTTTCGTCGATAGCCATTTTTACTCCTGTCATGCCGGGTGAAACCGGGTGGTGAATTCTGTTCTGTTGAGGCAATTATACTGTATAGTCATACAGTATCAAGTATTTTGTAGAAATTGTTGCCAGAGGAGATTTAGCGCATAAGCCGTTGCCTGACGACGCACCGCCTCCCGGTCTCCGGCAAAACATTCACGCCGGGTCACGCCCTGCCCGTTCGCACAGGCCACGCCAAACCACACCGTTCCGACAGGTTTTTCCTCGCTGCCGCCATCCGGTCCGGCGATGCCGCTCACCGAAATAGCATAGGTGGCGCGCGCAGCGCGCAGCGCGCCAACGGCCATCTCAACCACCACCGGCTCGCTCACCGCGCCATGGCCGAGGAGCGTAACCTCGCTGACGCCGATCATCTGCGATTTGGCTTCATTGCTGTAGGTCACGAACCCGCGTTCAAACCATGCTGAACTGCCGGCGATGTCGGTGAGCACTTTCGCGACCCAACCGCCGGTACAGGACTCTGCCGTGGTCACCGTCGCACCGCGAGCTTTTAATGCCAGCCCGACCTGCTCACTCAGTTGCTTTAATTCAGAATCTGTCATTAGCGCCCCGTTTAAGCCAGATAAAGAGGCCATCAAAGATAGCACTTTCAGCACAGATATGGGGATGAGGTCATCAATTTACGAGGGGGCTTCCGAAAATGAGCGGCCCCGACGGCGTCGGGACCGTTAACGCGCGCGTTACTTCATGCTGGCGGCGATCAGCTCGACGTTATGGCGTAACATTTTCACGTAGCTATCCGCCACGCCGCCCGGTTTCGAGAGCGCTTCCGGATAGAGCTCCCCGCCCGGCTGTGCGCCAGTCGCGGCCGCAATTTGTTTCACCAGACGCGGATCGAGCTGGTTTTCCATAAACCAGGTGTGGACGCCGTCGGCCTTAATTTGTTGAATCAGTGCCGCCACCTGCGCCGCGCTGGCTTCGCTTTCTGACGACAGCCCCTGTGGTGCCAGGAAGGTCACGCCATAGGCGCGGCCAAAGTAGCCAAACGCATCATGGCTGGTGAGCACTTTGCGTTTTGCCAGCGGAATTGCCGTAAACTGTTTTTTTGCCCAACCGTCGATCTCCGTCAGTTGGCCGATGTAGCGCTGCCCGGATGCCTCCAGCGCAGCCTTATCCTGCGGATCGGCTTTGATCAGGCCGTTGAGAATATTTTGCGCATAAATCGCGCCGTTAGCGGCGCTGTTCCACGCATGAGGGTCAGTAACCGTTTTCCCCTCCTCATTGAGCGTGTGCGTTTTTACCCCGGTAGAGGCCACCACCAGCTCACCTTTAAAACCCGAAGCTTTGATTAATCTGTCGACCCAGCCTTCCAGTCCCAGACCATTAACCACCACCACATCGGCTTTGCTCAGCAAAGCGCTATCCTGCGGCGAAGGTTCAAAGGTATGCGGATCGCCGTCCGGTCCCACCAGCGTATCAACATGCACATGTTCGCCCCCCACCTGCTGCACCATATCGCCCAGCACTGAAAAACTACTCACCACGTTGAGCGTTTTTGCCATCGCCCCCTGCGTTGCGAGGCCTAACGCCAGCGCCAGAATGACTGCGGTACGTTTCATCATATTTCCTTACCCCATTAATTTACGCCAGCTGACGACCAGTCGGCTGCGCGTGCCAAAAAACACCGAAATAAAAAAGATCCCGCTGGCGGTCAGTACGATGGACGGCCCGGCCGGTAAATTCGCGGTCCACGACAGGCTTAACCCCATCCAGGCACAAAAGCCGCCTATCAGCGCCGCCAGCAGCAAGGTTCCGGGCAAGGTTCGCGCCCAGCAGCACGCCGCTACCGCCGGCAGCATCATCACGCCAACCGCCATCAGCGTCCCCAGCACCTGGAACCCGGCGACCAGATTGAGCACCAGCAGCGCCAGGAACAGACCGTGCAGCAGCGCCGGGAGCCGCGGGTGGTTCACCTGCAGCCAGGCGCTATCAAAGGCTTCGCTGACCAGTCCACGATAAAGCAGCGCGATGCAGAGCAGCGTCAGGCTGGCCACCCCGCTGACAAACAGCGCAGCGTCGTTATCCACCGCCAGAATCGAGCCAAACAGTAGATGCAGCAGATCAACGCTGGAGCCGCGAAGCGACACCAGCGTCACTCCCAGTGCCAGTGACCCGAGGTAAAACCCGGCAAAACTGGCATCCTCTTTCAACGGCGTGCGTCGGCTGACCCAGCCCGCCACCAGCGCCACGGCAATTCCGGCGATAAACCCGCCGATAGTCATTGCCAGCAGCGACATGCCGCTCACCAGGTAGCCCACCGCCACGCCGGGTAAAATTGCGTGCGACAGCGCGTCGCCCATCAGACTCATTCGTCGCAGCAGTAAGAAGACGCCAAGCATGGTCGTGCTCAGAGAGAGCGCGAGGCACACCAGCAGCGCGCGGCGCATAAAGCCGAATTCAATGAAGGGCTGAAAAAAGGTATGCCAGATCATGCCAGCCTCGCAGAGCCGAAGGCGGGCAGCACATCGTCGGTGTTACCCCAGCGAGCGCGCTGCGGTTCCAGCAGCAGCGTTTCCGGGAAATATTCAGCGACGCGCTGGTTATCATGCAGCACCGCCAGTACCGTCTGCCCCTGTTGATGCATCTCAAGGATCAGCCCCATCAGCTCGCGGCTGGTTGCTTCATCAATCCCGGTAAAGGGTTCATCCAGCATAACCAGCGGCGCCTGCTGCACGATAACTCTGGCGAACAGCATGCGCTGGAACTGCCCGCCGGAGAGCGCCTCAATCGGCGTTTTCGCCATTGATGTCAGCCCCACGCGCTCCAGCGCGGCGCCGATACGCCGCCGGAGCTCGCTGCGGATCCCCCCCAGTAAAGAGACATGCGGCCAGGCCCCCTGACTCACCACGTCCTGTACCGTCAGCGGAAACTGCGATTCGAGGGCATGGCGCTGCGCCAGCCAGCCAATTACCGGACGCGAAACCGTCCAGCGCAGCCTGCCGCTGACCGGAGGAATAAAGCCGGCCAGCGTTTTCAACAGCGTTGATTTACCGCAGCCGTTCAGGCCGACAATGGCCGTCATGCTGCCTGCCGCAATAACGCCGCTCAGGGCCGGCGTAATAGCCAGTTCTTCGTAACCGGCTACCAGATGATCCAGTTCAATCATGGCAGGGTTACCGCCCACCAGGTCGCCAGCCACAGGAGCGCCAGCAGCACACAGGCAATTCCTACGCGTACCGCTGCGGATGTCATAAAAAGAGAAGTCACAGCCTTACCCAATTAATATGTTATAACGTAACAATATTGGATTGACGGAAAAATGTAAATCAGCGTCAACGGCGGGAAATGCTGCAAAATGTAACAGAACTCCCCTCACGACGAGGGGAGTATCAGGGAAGGGTTACTGTCCGCGGGCCTGAGAAACGGCCAGACCCAGCTGCCAGACGGCCATCGCGTAGTGGGTACTGTGGTTATAGCGGGTAATGGTGTAGAAGTTCGGCAGACCATACCAGTACTGGTAACCGGTTCCGATGTCCAGACGCAGCAGGCTGGCCTGCTGATGGTTGCCTAGTGGTTGCGTCGGCGTCAAACCTGCCGCCGTAAGCTGCGAAATGCTGTAGTTGGTTTTGAAGCCATTCTCCAGACCCGGCGCCTGACCCAGCGCCTGTACCGCAACCTGATCGCCACTCACCCAGCCGTGCTGTTTGAAATAGTTCGCCACGCTGCCAATCGCGTCCACCGGATCCCACAGATTAATGTGCCCGTCGCCGTTAAAGTCCACCGCATACTGTTTATAAGAAGACGGCATAAACTGACCGTAACCCATTGCTCCGGCGAAAGATCCTTTCAGGTTTAACGGGTCATCTTGCTCGCTGCGCGCCATCAGCAGGAAGGTTTCCAGCTCACCGGAGAAATAGTCGGCGCGACGCGGGTAGCTAAACGACAGCGTCGCCAGGGCGTCGAGAATGCGGGTTTTGCCCATCACGCGACCCCAGCGGGTTTCTACGCCAATAATGCCGACAATAATTTCCGGCGGCACGCCGTACACCTGCCAGGCGCGGTTCAGCGCATCCTGATACTGGTTCCAGAATACGACGCCGTTCTGTACGTTATCCGGAGTAATAAACTGTTTTTTGTAACGCAGCCAGGCGCCGTTAGGCCCTGACGGCGGCAGTCCGCTCGGCGCCTGGCGGTCCATCAGGCGCAGGACGTAATCCAGGCGTTTCGCCTGGGAAAGGATCTCATGCAGCTGCTGTCTGTCGAAGCCATGCTTGCTCACCATTTTATCGATGAACTGCTCCGCCGCCGGGTTGTTAGCGAAATCGCCTCCCATCTCCATCACATTGTGCTGCGGCTCCAGCAAAAAACCGCCGCCTCCCGCCGCCTGGGGTTCTGCGGTGGTTTTAGGTTTGCTGCTACAGGCAGCGAGGAGAACACACAGGGGAAGTAAAGCCAGATAGCGACGCTTCAACATGGGACATCCGTTTAACAAATTTGGCAAAGGATAATTATGGTAAAGCATGCGGCCGTCAACAAGGAAGCGGCAATGTATTTGCGGACAAAATAGTCCCGCCAGCACCGCCCTTTCCGGTTCATTATCTACTCGTTCATCTCCCCTTTGCCTCGGTTAGCATTCCCCTTCATCACGCATAAACTTTCAAAATAAAATATTTACCTTTCATTTTGCGATCAATTTAACACTTTTAAACCTTTCAAAGTGATTAAAATGAGCTGCCAGTTAGCAAGAAAAATAACACTCTGAAGGAGAGAACAATGATTGAAGTCATTACCCACGGCGCCGAATGGTTTATCGGCCTGTTTCAGAAGGGGGGCGAGGTATTTACCGGTATGGTTACCGGGATCCTGCCTCTTCTGATCAGTCTGCTGGTGATCATGAACGCGCTGATCAACTTTATCGGTCAGCAGCGGATCGAAAAGCTGGCGCAACGCTGCGCCGGTAATCCGATCTCACGCTATCTGCTGCTGCCCTGCATCGGCACCTTTGTGTTCTGTAACCCTATGACCCTGAGCCTCGGGCGCTTTATGCCTGAGAAGTACAAGCCCAGCTACTACGCGGCAGCCTCTTACAGCTGCCACTCTATGAATGGCCTGTTTCCCCATATCAACCCCGGCGAGCTGTTTGTCTATCTCGGGATTGCCAGCGGCCTGACCACGCTTGGCCTGCCGTTAGGTCCGCTGGCGGTGAGCTATCTGCTGGTAGGACTGGTCACCAACTTCTTCCGCGGTTGGGTCACCGATCTGACCACCTCGATTTTTGAGAAAAAAATGGGCATCCAGCTTGAGCAAAAAGTCCATCTTTCCGGAGCAACCTCATGACCCGTATTCGTATTGAAAAAGGCGCCAGCGGCTGGGGCGGCCCCCTTGAGCTGGACGCCGTTGCCGGTAAAAAGATCGTCTACATTACCGCCGGTACCCGCCCGGCAATCGTCGACAAGATCGCCAGTCTGACCGGCTGGCAGGCCGTCGACGGGTTCAAAGAAGGCGAGCCGCCGGAAGAGGAGATCGGCGTTGCCATTATCGACTGCGGCGGCACCTTGCGCTGCGGCCTCTACCCAAAACGTCGTATCCCGACCGTCAATATCCACGCCACCGGCAAATCCGGCCCGCTGGCGCAATATATCGTCGAAGATATTTACGTCTCCGGGGTGAAAGAGGAGAACGTTCGCCTGTTGACCCACGATGGCGCAGCGGCGCCCGAAACCAAGCCGGGCCAGTCGGCCCCGCGGGATTACGATACCAGCAAAAAAATAACCGAGCAGAGCGATGGCCTGCTGGCGAAGGTCGGTATGGGAATGGGCTCCGTGGTGGCGGTGCTGTTCCAGTCCGGACGCGACACCATCGACACGGTGCTGAAAACGATCCTGCCGTTTATGGCTTTCGTCTCGGCACTGATCGGCATCATCATGGCCTCCGGCATCGGCGACTGGATTGCCCACGGTCTGGCCCCGCTCGCCAGCCATCCTCTTGGCCTGGTCACGCTGGCCCTGATCTGCTCCTTCCCGCTGCTGTCGCCATTCCTCGGCCCTGGCGCGGTTATCGCTCAGGTCATTGGCGTGCTGATCGGCGTGCAGATTGGTCTCGGCAATATTCCCCCGCACCTTGCGCTCCCGGCGCTGTTCGCCATTAACGCCCAGGCCGCCTGCGATTTTATTCCGGTTGGGCTGTCGCTTGCCGAAGCCCGTCAGGACACGGTGCGCGTCGGCGTTCCTTCGGTGCTGGTAGGACGTTTTCTGACCGGTGCGCCGACGGTGCTGATCGCCTGGTTTGTGTCCGGATTTATTTACCAATAAGAGGTTCCTGAAGATGACCGTGATTTACCAGACCACGATTACGCGCATCGGCGCCAGCGCGACGATGGCGCTCGAAGAACAGATGTTGATTACCTTTCGCGAAGGCGCGCCGGCGGACATTGAAGAGTATTGCTTTATTCATAACCACGGCGAATTTTCCGGCGCGCTGGCGCCGGGCGCGGAGCTCCAGCTTGGCGAACAACGCTATCCGGTGACCGCCGTCGGCGATGTTGCCGAGCAAAATCTGCGCGAGCTGGGCCATATCACGCTGCGCTTTGATGGCCATAGCGAAGCGGAGTTTCCGGGGACGGTCCACGTGTCTGGCCCCGTGCCGGACGCGATCGCCCCCGGCTGTATATTGAAATTTGTTGCATGAGTTGTCAGGAGAAGACTATGAATCAGGTTGCTGTTGTCATCGGCGGTGGACAAACCTTAGGCGAGTTTCTGAGCCGGGGCCTTGCCGCACAGGGGTATCGGGTTGCCGTTGTGGATATCCAAAGCGATAAAGCCACGCGCGTCGCGCAGGCTATCAACGACGAATATGGAGAAGGAACGGCGTACGGTTTTGGCGCCGATGCCACCAGCGAGGCCAGCGTGATGGCCCTCGCCCGCGGCGTGGACGAAATATTCGCGCGGGTGGATCTGTTGGTGTATAGCGCCGGGATCGCCAAAGCGGCCTTTATCAGCGATTTCGCGCTCGGTGATTTTGACCGCTCGCTGCAGGTGAATCTGGTGGGCTACTTCCTCTGCGCTCGCGAATTTTCACGGCTGATGATTCGCGATGGGATCAAGGGGCGTATTATTCAGATCAATTCCAAATCCGGCAAAGTCGGCAGCAAGCACAATTCCGGCTATAGCGCAGCGAAGTTTGGCGGCGTCGGGCTGACCCAGTCGCTGGCGTTGGATCTGGCGGAATACGGCATTACCGTTCACGCATTGATGCTGGGCAACCTGTTGAAATCGCCGATGTTCCAGTCACTGCTGCCGCAATATGCCAGCAAGCTGGGCATTGCCGAGGACGAAGTCGAGCAGTACTACATCGACAAAGTGCCGCTGAAACGCGGCTGCGACTATCAGGATGTCCTGAACGTACTGATGTTTTACGCCAGCCCGCAGGCCTCTTACTGCACCGGGCAATCCATCAACGTCACCGGCGGGCAGGTGATGTTTTAACCGCCGGTTCCCGGGTCGCGTCGCGATCCGGGTTCTTCCCGACGCCACGCCTTAAGGAGATTTTATGGTTAGCGCATTAATCACCGTCGCCGCCATCGCCTGGATCGCCCAGCTCGCCTTCGGCGGCTGGCAGATCCGCCGCTTTAACCGCGAGTTCGATAAACTCTGTCAGCAGGGCCGCGTCGGCGTCGGGCGTTCATCGGGCCGCTTCAAACCGCGCGCGATCGTCGCCATCGCCTTTGACGACCACGATCGCGTCAGCGATACGCTGCTGATGCGAGGAGTGACCGTCTTCGCCCGCCCGCAAAAAATCCCCGCGATAAAAGGGCAATATCGTGAGGAATTGCGGCCAGATATGATCTTTCCCCAGGATCCGCTCTGTCAGAATGCTCTATCATTAGCGCTTAAACCGAAACATGTATAATTTCGTTGTAAAAGTAAATATCTTGCGAAATTATCACTTCGAAACTTAACGCAGGATAGGATATTACCGCTATGAAACCACGTCAGCGCCAGGCAGCCATTGTTGAGCACCTGCAAGCGCAGGGTAAATGCTCGGTTGAAGAGCTGGCGCAACACTTCGACACCACCGGCACCACCATCCGCAAGGATCTGGTGATCCTCGAAAATGCCGGCACCGTTATTCGCACCTACGGTGGCGTGGTCCTCAACAAAGATGAGCCCGACCCGCCTATCGATCATAAGACGCTCATTAACACCCATAAAAAAGCGCTGATCGCCGAAACCGCGGTGCACTACATCCACGATGGCGATTCGATCATCCTCGATGCCGGCAGCACGGTGCTGCAAATGGTGCCGCTGCTCAGCCGCTTCAATAACATCACGGTCATGACCAACAGCCTGCATATCGTCAACGCCCTCTCCGAGCTGGATAATGAACAAACGATCCTGATGCCCGGCGGCACCTTCCGTAAGAAATCAGCCTCCTTCCACGGACAGCTGGCGGAAAACGCCTTCGAGCAGTTCAGCTTCGACAAACTGTTTATGGGGACCGACGGCATCGACCTGAACGCCGGCGTTACGACCTTCAACGAGGTTTATACCGTCAGTAAAGCGATGTGCAATGCCGCCAGAGAAGTGATCCTGATGGCCGACTCATCAAAATTTGGCCGTAAAAGCCCGAACATCGTCTGCGGCCTCGAGCGCGTGGATAAGCTGATTACCGATGCCGGTATTGACCCGACATTCCAGCGGGCGCTGGAAGAGAAAGGCATCGAAGTGATTATTACTGGAGAAGAACATGAGTAACTTTCTGTTAGAAGCCGGACGCCAGACCCTGATGCTGGAGCTACAGGAGGCCAGCCGCCTGCCTGAACGCCTGGGCGACGACTTCATCCGCGCGGCGGAAACCATCATCCACTGCGAAGGGAAACTGGTGGTCTCCGGTATCGGTAAATCAGGCCATATCGGCAAAAAGCTGGCGGCCACTTTCGCCAGTACCGGCACCCCGGCCTTTTTCGTCCATCCGGCGGAGGCGCTGCACGGCGATCTCGGGATGCTTGATGGTCGTGACGTGATGTTATTTATCTCCTACTCCGGCAGCGCCAAAGAGCTGGATCTTATCGTCCCGCGCCTGGAAGAGAAAGGGATCCCGCTGCTGGCGATGACCGGAAAATCGCAATCCCCGCTAGCGCTGGCGGCAAAAGCGGTACTGGATATCGCCGTCGAACGCGAAGCCTGCCCGATGCATCTGGCCCCCACCTCCAGTACCGTCAATACCCTGATGCTCGGCGACGCGCTGGCAATGGCGGTGATGCAGGCCCGCGGTTTCAATGAAGAAGATTTCGCCCGCTCACACCCCGCCGGCGCCCTCGGCGCGCGGCTGCTGAACAAGGTTCACCATCTGATGCGCCGCGATGACGATGTCCCACGCGTCGACCTTGATACCCGCGTGATGGACGCGATGCTGGAGTTAAGTCGTACCGGGCTGGGTCTGGTCGCGGTCTGCGATGCGCAAAACCGCGTGCAGGGCGTCTTCACCGATGGCGACCTGCGCCGCTGGCTGGTCGGCGGCGGGACGCTCAACGATGCCGTTGCCCAGGCGATGACCCGCAACGGCGTCACCCTGCAGGCGGAAAGCCGCGCGGTCGAAGCCAAAGAACGGCTGATGAAGCACAAAATCAGCGCCGCCCCGGTGGTCGACGAAAACGGCCTTCTGGTTGGGGCAATTAACCTGCAGAACTTCTATCAGGCCGGGATTCTTTAAGCCCCAGACGCTTCGCCAGCCGGTGCAGGTTGGCGACATCAAGCTCCAGCGCGCGGGCGGCAGCGGCCCAGTTGCGATGGTTATCCGCTAACGCGCGGGAAATCGCCTCGCGCTGGAATGCCTCGGTCGCCGCGCGCAGATTGATCGCCGGCATCGGCAGCGCCGGTGTCGTGGCCGGCAGCCCGGGCGCGTCGACGGCAAACTGAAAATGCGCCGGATCGAGCCGCACCTCGTCGCCAGCCTGCGTCGCCCGCGCCAGCACCACCGCGCGATGAATCGCATGTTCCAGCTCGCGCACGTTGCCAGGCCACGGCCAGCTGCGCAGACTTGCCCGCGTGGCATCGCTCAGCACCACCTGCGCCAGCCCCATCCGCAGGCGGCACTGTTCGCAGAAATATCCCGCCAGCAGCACCACGTCATCGTCGCGATCGCGCAGCGCCGGCACCGAGAGCGGAAACACGCTCAGGCGGTGATAGAGATCGGCGCGAAAACGGCCGGCAATCACCTCCTGGCGCAGATCGCGGTTGGTGGCCGCCAGTACCCGTACATCAACCCGCAGGCTGCGATCGTCGCCCACGCGTTGGATATCGCCATACTGCAATACGCGCAGCAGTTTAGCCTGTAGCGCCAGCGACAGCTCCCCAATCTCATCAAGAAACAGGGTCCCGTTATCGGCCATTTCAAACTTGCCGCTGCGGTTGCTGATAGCCCCGGTAAACGCCCCTTTCACATGCCCGAACAGCTCGCTTTCCGCCACGCTCTCCGGCAGCGCCGCACAGTTCAGATAGATCAGCGGATTGGCCGCCCGCGGCGACCCTTGATGAACCGCTTTCGCCACCAGTTCTTTGCCGGTGCCGGTTTCGCCGCTAATCAACACGTTCAAATCCGACGCGGCGACGATATCAATCTCTTTTTTCAGCTGCTGTATCGGCGCCGACAGGCCGATAATCTCCTGACGGTCGGGGGGCGTATAGCTCGCGCTCGCCTCCGGCAGCACGTTCTGATTTTCGAGACGGGCAATGAGCAGCGCGTTATTCAGCGCTCCTGCCACCAGGGCGGCAATCAGCCGTAGCTCCTCATCGCTGAAGCTATCGAAACGGTCGGCGTCCATACCGTCCAGGGTCAATGCGCCTATCAGGGTTTGTCCGGCAAACAGCGGCAGCCCAACGCAGGCGTGAACCTTGAGACTCTCCTGGCCGGGAATCAGCCCGTCATAAGGGTCGGGCAGATCGCTGTCCGCCGGGAAGCGCACGACGTCCCCCGCGCGAGCAATCGCCTCCAGCCGCGGGTGCCCGGCCAGCGCAAAGCGTCGCCCCAGCACATCCTGCGCCAGTCCGTCGATCGCCAGCGGCACAAACTGATGGGCGTCGTAGCGCAGCAGCGCCGAGGCATCGCATCCCAGCACCTGCCGTAGGGTGGCGATCAGACGCGAGAATCGGTCGGCGTGACCAATATCGCTTTGTAAATCAATGGCGATTTTCGCCAGTACCTGCAGGGAAAAGCTCATTGCAGCCTCATTGTCATTTTGACACCATTAATTGTCATAACGACTATTTTAACCATTGTCATTTTGACATCAATTAGTTTAGCAAAAAACATTAAAAACATTAAAAATCAATCAATTAAAAAGTTGGCACGTAACTTGATATAAGCAACTCATCTTATTTGAACACGCTGAATTAATTGAGGTTGCTATGTCTATTCTGGTTAAAAATAACATTCATTGGGTTGGCCAACGTGACTGGGAAGTGCGTGATTTTCACGGCACCGAATACAAAACGCTGCGCGGCAGCAGCTATAACAGCTATCTCATCCGGGAAGAGAAAAATGTCCTGATTGATACCGTCGATCATAAATTCAGCCGCGAGTTCGTGCAGAACCTGCGTAGCGAGATCGATCTTGCCGATATTGACTACATCGTGATTAACCACGCGGAAGAAGACCATGCCGGCGCGCTGACCGAATTGATGAACAGTATCCCGGATACGCCGATTTACTGCACCGCCAATGCCATTGACTCCATAACCGGCCATCACCATCACCCGGAGTGGAATTTTAAGGTGGTGAAAACCGGAGACAGCCTCGACATCGGCAACGGCAAGCAGCTGATCTTCGTCGAAACGCCCATGCTGCACTGGCCGGACAGCATGATGACCTATATGACCGGCGATGCGGTCCTGTTCAGCAACGACGCCTTCGGCCAGCACTATTGCGACGAGCACCTGTTTAATGACGAAGTCGACCAGACCGAGCTGTTCGAGCAGTGCCAGCGCTACTATGCCAACATCCTGACCCCGTTCAGCCGCCTGGTGACGCCAAAAATCACCGAAATTCTCGGCTTCAACCTGCCGGTCGACATGATAGCCACCTCCCACGGCGTGGTCTGGCGCGACAACCCGACCCAAATCGTCGAGCTGTACCTGAAATGGGCCGCCGATTACCAGGAAGACCGCATCACGCTCTTCTATGACACCATGTCGAACAATACCCGCATGATGGCCGATGCTATCGCCCAGGGAATTACCGACGTGGACCCGCGCGTGGCGGTGAAAATCTTCAACGTCGCCCGTAGCGATAAAAACGAAATACTGACCAACGTCTTCCGCTCAAAAGGGGTGCTGGTCGGCACCTCGACCATGAATAATGTGATGATGCCGAAAATCGCCGGACTGGTTGAAGAGATGACCGGCCTGCGTTTTCGCAATAAGCGCGCCAGCGCCTTCGGCTCTCACGGCTGGAGCGGCGGTGCGGTCGATCGCCTGTCCACCCGCTTACAGGATGCCGGTTTTGAAATGTCCCTGAGCCTGAAGGCCAAATGGCGCCCGGACCTCGACGCGCTGGAGCTGTGCCGCGAACACGGCCGTGAAATTGCCCGCCAGTGGGCGCTCTCCCCGCTGCCGGTCGCCGCAGTACAAACCGCGCCGGAACAAGAAAACTGCGCCTGTGCCGCGGCAGCAGCAGCCGATCTCGGCCCGTCGATGCAGTGCAGCGTCTGCCAGTGGGTTTACGATCCGGCGAAAGGCGAACCGAACCAGGATGTCCAGCCGGGGACGCCGTGGAGCGAGGTCCCGGATAACTTCCTGTGCCCTGAGTGCTCTCTCGGCAAAGATGTCTTTGACGTTCTGGCAACGGAGGCAAAATGAGTGATGGCATCGTCATCATCGGCTCGGGCTTTGCGGCCCGTCAGCTGGTGAAAAATATCCGCAAGCAGGATACCCACATTCCGCTGACGCTGATCGCCGCCGACAGCATGGATGAGTACAACAAACCGGACCTCAGCCATGTGGTCAGCCGCGGCCAACGTGCCGACGATCTGACCCTGCAAACGGCGGGCGAATTCGCCGAGCAGTACCATCTGCGTCTGTTCCCGTACACCTGGGTCAGTGACCTCGACGCCGCAGCGAAAGTGGTGAAAAGTCAGGATCGCGAATGGCGCTACGACAAGCTGGTACTGGCCACCGGCGCCGCACCGTTTATCCCGCCGGTACCCGGGCATGAACTGATGCTGACCCTCAACAGCCAGCGCGAGTACGGCGCCGCGCAGAGTCAGCTCCACGATGCGCAACGCGTGCTGATCGTCGGCGGCGGCCTGATTGGCTGCGAGCTGGCGATGGACTTCTGCCGCGCCGGGAAGGCGGTGACGGTAGTCGATAACTCCGCCAGCGTGCTCTCAGCATTGATGCCGCCGGAGGTCAGCAGCCGTCTGCAGCATCGGCTCACCGATATGGGCGTACACCTGATGCTGAAAACGCAGCTTGAAGGGCTGGAGCAAACCGCCGACGGCATTCGCGTCAGCCTCGACCGTCAGCGCAGCGTCACCGTCGATGCGGTGGTCGCCGCCGCCGGTCTGCGCCCGGAAACGGCGCTGGCGCGCCATGCCGGGTTGATGATTCGTCGTGGCGTGGTGGTGAACAGCCGGTTGCAAACCAGCGATCCGGCAATTTACGCCCTCGGCGACTGCGCGGAAATCAATGGCAGCGTCCTGCCGTTTCTGCAGCCGATTTTACTGAGCGCGATGTGCCTCGCTAAAAACCTGCTGTCGCAGGCGAACGAACTGACGCTGCCGCCGATGCTGGTGAAGGTTAAAACGCCGGATCTGCCGCTGCATCTGGCCGGTGAGACACAGCGGGACGATCTGACGTGGAATCTGGTTGCCGCCAAAGAGGGGGTGGTGGCGAAAGGGGTGGATGCCGCCAACCAGCTGCGCGCCTTTGTGGTCAGCGAGGACCGAATGAAAGAGGCCTTTGCATTGCTCAAACAATTGGTGCGTTAAGCGGCCCGAACGGGCGTTATTCCCGGGTCGCGGCGTAAACGCCCTACCCGGGCGACCGATTCTGCGCCGCTATTTTGCCGGGTGGCGCGATGCTTACCCGGCCTACATTTCGGCCTTCACCCCGTAGGCCCGCGCAAGCGTAGCGCCGCCGGGCAGCACACCCGCTGTGCGCTTTTGTGGTCATACCGCTCGACCCTCACCCCGTAGGCCCGCGCAAGCGCAGCGCCGCCGGGCAGCACACCCGCTGTGCGCTTTTGTGGTCATACCGCTCGCCCCTCATCCCGTAGGCCCGCGCAAGCGCAGCGCCGCCGGGCAGCACACCCGCTGTACGCTTTTGTGGTCATACCGCTCGACCCTCACCCCGTAGGCCCGCGCAAGCGTAGCGCCGCCGGGCAGCACACCCGCTGTGCGCTTTTGTGGTCATACCGCTCGCCCCTCATCCCGTAGGCCCGCGCAAGCGCAGCGCCGCCGGGCAGCAGGCCGGCCTGGCTCAGGTAGCCCGGCTAAACGCCGCGAGAGCCGGGGGAATCTGCAACCTGGCGCGCCAGATTATCGTATCCGCGCCAGCGGTAATTCAGCACCGACAGCACCCAGCAGGCGACAAACAGCCCGATGACCACAAAACCGGCGTCGCCGAGATTATCGTTCAGCGCGGCGACCCAGCGCCATAGCCCGCCGCTGAACGAAAACTTGTCCATCAGCAGCCCCAGCGCTTCCAGACCACCGATAAATAACGCCACCACCACCGACGTGCCGGTAATGGTCATATTGTAATAGAGCTTGCGCTGCGGCTTGCTAAACGCCCAGCCGTAGGCGCCGACCATCAGCACATTATCGAGGGTATCCACCAGCGCCATCCCGCTGGCAAACAGCGCCGGGAAGACCATGATCGACCAGATAGACATTCCGCTTGACGCGCTGGCGGCAGAAATCCCCAGCACGCCGATTTCGGTGGCGGTATCAAATCCGAGGCCAAACAGAAAGCCCACCAGATACATCTGCCAGCTACGGCTAATCAGACGAAAAGTTTTACCGAACAACCAGCTCATCATGCCGCCGCCGGTCGCCACCTCATCGCTCACCTTACCGCCTCTCTTCCACGTGCGAAAGCTGCGCCAGACGCTGCGTAAAATCACCAGGTTGATAAACGCCATCAGCAATAAAAACAGCGCCGACACCGCGGTGCCAATCACGCTGCCGGTATCATGCAGCCAGCTCATCTGCTGGCCGAAAGCGGTGGCGGTGGCGGCAATCGCCGCCGAAGCCAGCACCACAATCGACGAGTGGCCAAACGAGAACCAGGCTCCGACGGCAAAAGGCCGACGCCCCTGCTGCATCATTTTGCGGGTGACGCTGTCGATCGCCGCAATATGGTCGGCATCGACCGCATGGCGCAATCCGTACCCCCAGGCCAGCAGACTCGCCGCCATCAGCGCGCCGCTATCGCCAAACGCCTGCCAGGCCCAGCCCCAGGCGAGCAGATTTGCCACAACCAGTCCCAACACCAGCGCAGCGGCACGCGGCTGCTGGCGTAAAATTGTCACTATCATGATGATACCCTGTGAGCCTGCCAGCGGGCTGCGGCCACGACCGCCTGACCAAACGCGATAGCCCCATCTCCGGCAGGGAGCTGCTGCGGAAACAGCAGAGTAAAATCCGCCAGATAAAAGGTCAATCGTGAGACCAGCAGCCGGTTATGCAACACGCCGCCGCTGAATGCCAACGTAGTCATCCCGCGCGACGTTGCACAATCGCGCGCCATCGCGGCCACTCCGCAGGCCAGCGCATCATGAAAGGCCCAGGCTTTTTGTTCGCGGCTCGCCCGCCATCCCAGCCACTGCGGCCAGAAGGTGGCCAGATCCAGCTCGCCCGCCTGCCACGGCAGGCGAACAGGATGCGCAACGCCATCGCAAGCGGTGGCCAGCACCTCCAGCCGGCAGGCCGCCTCCCCCTCATAGCTCAGGCAGTCCGGCGCGCAGCCCAGCGCGCAGGCCACGGCATCGAACAGGCGTCCGCAGGATGACGCCTTCGGCGCATTCATTCCCCGGTCAATAGCCCGCGCCAGCAGCGGCCAGTTGTGCTGGCGCAGCGCCGCGGTTTGCGCATCGTTTTGCCAGTCGTCAACGTAGGCCAGGCAGTGGGCCAGCAGATTACGCCACGGCTGACGAGCCGCCAGGTCGCCGCCGGGAAGCGCCACCGCCGGCAATCCGCCCAGGCGTTCACACTCCCGGTAATTCACCCGCAGACACTCGCCGCCCCACAGCGCGCCGTTTTCCCCCATGCCGATACCGTCGAGGACCACGGCAATCACATCGCCGCCATCCAGCGGCCAGCCGTGTTCCGCCAGGCAGGCGGCGGCATGGGCATGGTGATGCAGGACGCGCTCAACCGGCAGCGCCAACGAGGTCGCCCACTGCGTCGAACGGTAGCCCGGATGCGTATCGCTGACCACCAGGCTGGGGTTAAAGCCATAAACCGCCTGCATCAGACGCCGCGCCTGATGCCACTGCTGTTCTACGCCCTCATCGCCGAGGTCGCCGAAGTGCTGACTCAGTACCGCCTGCTCTCCGCGCGCCAGACAAAAGGTATTTTTCATATCGGCGCCGAGGCACAGCAGCGGCGGCACGTCGTGAAACCCCGGCGGTAACGGCATCGCATCAGGCACATAGCCTCGCGAACGACGTAGCATTTCACCACTTTGCCGCATCACCGAGTCGTCCATCCGCTGCACGATGTCGCGGTTGTGCAGCAGAAAACCATCGGCAATCCCGGCCAAATCACGCAGCGCATCGACGTTGGCGATCGCCGGCGGCCGTCCGCTCAGGTTGCCGGAGGTCATCACCAGAGGGCGCGCCAGCGCCTGCAAAACCAGATGCTGCAACGGATTAGATGGCAGCATCACCCCCACTTCATTCAGCGCTGGCGCAATGTCGTCACACAGGCCATCGACCTGCGATTTCTCTATCAATACGATGGGTGCAGCGGGTGACGTCAGTAACGCCTGCGCCGCTGCCGGCAGGCTATCCGCCGCCGGCAGCATCACCGCCAGCGGCTTTGCCGGACGATGTTTGCGTGTGCGTAACGCCGCCACCGCGCGCGGATTACCGGCATCGCACACCAGATGAAAACCGCCCACGCCCTTGATGGCGACAATCTGCCCGGCCTGTAGCTGATGAATCGCCGCCTGCAATGCCGCTTCTCCGACCAGCGACTCGCCTTCCGCGCGCCACTCCAGACGCGGGCCGCAGTCGGCGCAGGCCACCGGTTGAGCATGAAAACGTCGGTCGCCAGGGTGGCGGTACTCGGCCTCGCAGCGCGGACAGAGTGGAAAAGGCGCCATCGAGGTAAAGGGGCGGTCATAGGGCATCGCGCGAATAATGGTGAAACGCGGCCCACAGTGAGTACAGTTAATAAACGGGTAGCGATAGCGGCGATCCCGCGGATTGTTCATCTCCGCCAGGCATGCCGGGCAGGTGGCCGCATCGGGCACAATCTGGGTACGCATACTTCCGCCGCCGCTTTCGCGAATGGCGAAATCCTGCGGCAGCGTACGCCAGTGAAATGGCCGGGTTTCCACGCTGTCGATACGCGCCAGCGGCGGACAGCGGCGGGTCAGCGCGGCGAGAAACGCCGCCTCATCGCCCAACAGGCGCACCAGTACGCCGTCACCGTCGTTACATACGTCGCCGCAGCGTGCTGACTCTTGCGCCAGCTGCCAGACAAAGGGGCGGAAGCCCACCCCCTGCACTTTACCGCGAATGCGAATCTGCACTCCGTTCATCGTGCCGCCGCCTTACCAGGCCAGCGCCGTACGACGACGTTTTTCGCTATTCATCTGCTCAAGCTTATTGCGGTCCACGCAAATCAGCGCATGCGTCGGGCAGGCCTCTATACAGGCGGGGCCCTCTTCCCGGTGATGGCAAAGATCGCATTTATTGGCTTCCGCTTTTTCCGCCATCACGTTCAGCCCGGCACCGCTATGACGAATCACCGGACGCACGACCACCTCCATCGCGCCATAGGGACAGGCCACCACGCAGGTTTTGCAGCCGATGCAGCGCTCCTGCATCACGTGAATAAAGCCTTTATCCCGGGCGATCGCGCCGTTCGGACAGACGTTGGCGCACGGCGCGTCTTCACATTGGCGGCAGGCGGTGGCCGTCGAGACGTTAACGCCTTTGATCACATGGATACGCGGTAAGAAGGATTTTGGCGTCAGCGCGGCGCAGTCCTGATTTTCCTGATGAGAGACCACGCAGGCCACTTCGCAGGTGCGGCAGCCGATGCATTTGCTCGCGTCGGCAATAATGAAACGGTTCATCCATTTCTCCAGCTGTAAGAAGGTTACGCGGCGGAGTATGCATAATACGTTCCAACTTTTATCACGCTGATAATAAAGGAAATGAATAACCTAAAGACGGGGAACAGATTCTGTCATCGTCACATCTGACGATGACAGATGACGACGTCAGGCGAACGGTCCCGGGGCAATCGAGTCACGTTCAAGCAGCTCACCGGGGAAGGTTTGCTGATATTTTAAATCGCCGCCGTCGAGCATAAAGATCAGTCGGTTAATACTCTCCTTGATCATCTCCGTCACCGGTATTTTGACGCTGGAGAGCGCCGGAACCATATACGGCGCCAGCACGATATCATCGAAGCCGATGACCGAGACCTGCTCCGGAATCCGCACGCCCTGCTGATGTAGCTGCTTCATCGCGCCAATCGCCATGTCGTCATTGCTCGCCACCAGCGCACTGTAACGGGCATCGCGCTGACGCAGCGTCGCTACGCCAGCCGCGCCGCTTTCCGGCGTCCACTTGCCCTCAACGATCAGCTCATTATTCAGCGAAATCCCGTGTTTCGTCAGCGCATCTTTATAGCCGGAAAGGCGTTCAATCCCGGTAGGCGAATCCAGCGAGCCGGTGATAAACGCGATATCACGATGGCCGCGGGCAATCAGTTTTTCGACCGCCGTAAATGCCGAGGCTTTTTGATCGGACCAGACGCAGTGGCTGGCGTTGCGCCGCAGGCGGCGGTTGAGCACCATAATCGGCTGCGGCTGGTTTTCCACGATTTCGTCCATTTCATCAACGCTGAGAAAACGCGGATAGATGATAATCGCGTCGCAGCGCAGGTCGAGCAGGTACTGGATCGCCTCGCGCTCTTCTTCCGCGCTGTGCTTGCCGTCGGCCAGAATCAGCTGCCGTCCCTTGTCTTCCGTCATCCGCGCAACGTGAAACAACAACTCGCTAAAATAGACCCCGTGATAAAGGGTGTTGGTCACCACCAGCCCCAGCGTCTGGCTCTTTTTGGTCGCCAGATTACGCGCCAGCAGATTGGGCCGGTAGCCGCTTTCCGCCACGGCCTGAAATACGCGATCTTTCGTTTCCTGGCTGACATAGCCGTTACCCGACAGTACCCGGGAAACGGTCGCTTTCGAGACTCCCGCGCGTTTCGCCACCTCCAGCATCGTTGCCATGTTGTTCTTCCTGTTGCAAAAGATGCCCGCAGTGTACTGCACACCTCGCCGTTTTACAGCTTTGACTCGCGCTCAGCGCAGATTCTTAGCTGGCTTACATAGCGATCAAAATCACAAAACGAAAAAATGATTTTTTTATATCTTGTTAGAACTAATGAAACTCATCATGATTTTGTGGAACCGGTTTCCTATATATCCCTGATAGCGCACGATCCTCAGGTGCGATAACCAGCCAGTACCCTATTGATTAAACAGGATAAAATCCGATGTCTAAAAATTACGCAGCCCTGGCAAAGCAAATTCTGACGGCAACAGGCGGGGCGGATAACATCACGGCAGTCACCCACTGTATGACCCGCCTGCGTTTTGTGGTCAAAGATGATGCGCGGGTGGACAGCGCCGCGCTGAAAAGCCTGAAAGGCGTGCTTGGCGTGGTGCGCAGCGACAATCAGTGCCAGGTCATCATCGGCAATACGGTATCGCAGGCGTTTCGCGAAGTGGTCAACCTGCTGCCGGACAACATGCGCCCCGCGGAACCTCAGGGAAAACCGCCGCTGACGTTAAAGCGTATCGGCGCCGGGATCCTCGATGCGCTGATCGGCACCATGTCACCGCTGATCCCCGCCATCATCGGCGGATCGATGGTCAAACTGCTGGCGATGATCCTTGAGATGAGCGGCGTCCTGCCTAAAGGTGCGCCCACGTTGACTATTTTGACCGTCATCGGCGACGGCGCCTTTTTCTTCCTGCCGCTGATGGTCGCCGCCTCTGCGGCGGTAAAATTCAAAACCAATATGTCGCTGGCGATTGCCATTGCCGGGGTGCTGGTCCATCCGAGCTTTATTGAGCTGATGGCCAAAGCGGCCCAGGGTGAGCACGTCGAGTTCGCCTTTATTCCGGTGACGGCGGTGAAATACACCTATACCGTTATTCCGGCGCTGGTGATGACCTGGTGCCTGTCATATATCGAACGCTGGGTCGATCGCATTACTCCGGCGGTGACGAAAAACTTCCTCAAGCCGATGCTGATTGTGCTGATCGCCGCTCCGCTGGCGATCCTGCTGATAGGCCCGCTCGGGATCTGGATCGGCAGCGCCATCTCCGCGCTGGTGTACACCATTCATAGCTATCTGGGCTGGCTGTCGGTGGCCATTATGGGCGCCCTGTGGCCGCTGCTGGTGATGACCGGGATGCACCGCGTTTTCACCCCAACCATTATTCAGACCATTGCGGAAACCGGTAAAGAAGGGATGGTGATGCCGTCAGAAATCGGCGCCAACCTGTCGCTGGGCGGCTCATCGCTGGCGGTAGCCTGGAAAACCAAAAATCCGGAGCTGCGCCAGACTGCGCTGGCGGCCGCGGCCTCCGCCATTCTGGCCGGTATCTCCGAACCGGCGCTGTACGGTGTCGCGGTGCGCCTCAAACGCCCGCTCATCGCCAGCCTGATCAGCGGCTTTATCTGCGGCGCGGTGGCCGGTATCGCCGGGCTTGCCAGCCACTCGATGGCGGCACCGGGCCTGTTCACCAGCGTCCAGTTCTTTGACCCGGCTAACCCGATGTCTATCGTCTGGGTCTTCGGCGTGATGGCGCTGGCGGTGGTGCTCTCATTCGTACTGACGCTGCTGCTCGGCTTTGAGGATATCCCGGTGGAAGAGGCCGCAGCCGATGCCAGAGCACGCCAGACCACGACCCGACCATCACACGTCTGAACACTATTTTTTGTAAGCGAGGTAACGCATGTCGACTTTTCCACACGGCTTTTTATGGGGCGGCGCGCTGGCCGCAAACCAGTCTGAAGGGGGGTATCTCGAGGGCGGCAAAGGGCTGACCACCGTGGATACGCTGCCCCATGGCGCGAACCGCATGCCGGTAAAGCTCGGGCTCGAGAAGCGTTTTCAGCTGCGTGACGATGAATTTTACCCGAGCCATGAGGCCATCGATTTTTATCATCGCTATAAAGAGGATATCGCCCTGATGGCGGAGATGGGCTTTAGCGTCTTCCGCACCTCAATTGCCTGGAGCCGCCTGTACCCTAACGGCGATGAGCTGGAGCCGAATCAAGAAGGGATCGCCTTTTATCGCTCGCTGTTTGAAGAGTGCAAAAAGTACGGGATTGAGCCGCTGGTGACCCTTTGCCACTTCGATGTACCGATGCATCTGGTCATTGAATACGGTTCATGGCGCAATCGTAAAATGGTGGAGTTCTTTACCCGCTACGCCCGCACCTGCTTTGAAGCCTTCGACGGGCTGGTGAAATACTGGCTAACCTTCAATGAAATCAACATCATGCTCCATAGCCCCTACTCCGGCGCCGGGCTGGTGTTTGAAGAGGGAGAGAACCAGGAACAGGTGAAGTACCAGGCGGCGCACCACGAGCTTATCGCCAGCGCGCTGGCGACCCAAATCGCCCACGAGGTTAACCCGCATAACCAGGTCGGCTGCATGCTGGCGGGCGGCAATTTTTATCCCTGGTCCTGCAAGCCTGAAGATGTGTGGATGGCGCTGGAGAAAGATCGCGAAAACCTCTTCTTTATTGACGTACAGGCGCGCGGTGCTTATCCGTCTTATTCGGCGCGCGTGTTCCGCGAAAAAGGCGTGACCATTGAAAAGCAGCCGGCCGATGACGAGATCCTGAAGAACACCGTCGATTTTGTCTCATTCAGCTATTACGCCTCTCGCTGCGCGTCGGCAGACATGAACGCCAACAACACCAATGCGGCAAACATTGTTAAATCGCTGAAAAACCCGCACATCAAGGCCAGTGAATGGGGCTGGGGCATTGATCCGCTCGGCCTGCGCATCACCATGAATATGATGTATGACCGCTATCAGAAGCCGCTGTTTCTGGTCGAAAACGGCCTCGGCGCCCGGGACGAGATCGATGCCAACGGCGAGATTCACGATGACTATCGCATCAGCTATTTGCGCGAGCATATCAAAGCGATGCGCGATGCTATTGAGGACGGGATCCCGGTGATGGGCTACACCAGCTGGGGCTGTATCGATCTGGTTTCTGCTTCAACCGGCGAAATGAGCAAGCGCTATGGCTTTGTCTATGTCGATCGCGATGATGCCGGCAACGGTACGCTGGAGCGTAAGCGTAAAAAATCGTTCTGGTGGTACAAGAAGGTGATTGCCAGCAACGGCGAAGACCTCGAGTAGAGCATATATTGCCGGGCGGCGCTGTGGCTGCACCGGCCCACGGTTTTGTCGTTTTGTAGGCCGGATAAGGCGTTAGCCGCCATCCGGCGCGGGCATGGTCCGCAGATGCCGCGGCGCGCGTTTGCGGCCATACTCCGCGTCGCTCATCGGCAGACAGCCAACAAATCCACGCACCAGCGCTTGAGCGGCATAGCCAACCCGCTATTAACCCATCCACGTTAGCCTTGTCACCCCTAGCTCCTTGAGATGGCGTAGGCGAAAAAGCGTATTGCCTGACCCGGCTAAACATTCGCGTAAGCCCGGATGCCAGACGCTATGCGTCTGCCGCCTCCAGCTGTGCAAAACCGCCGTTCCCCTGCCAGCCGCTAAGCTGGTGATATACCACCTCGACCGCATCTTTAATTGGCTGGGTCATCGGGTAATAAAAGCCGACGATATCCGGCTGAATCCCGAGAAAAATGACCTCACCAACATCCTCTTGCAGCTGATCGATCAGATAGTTGAGCGGCATATTGTGGGTGGTCATCATAAACATTTCGGCAATATCGTCCGGGTCAACGAGGCGGATTTCTCCGGGGTTGAGCCCCATATCGGTAGCATCGACGATCAGCAGGCGATCGGGACGTAGCTCGCGAATGGCGACGATGTCGTTTTCCGGGGCGCTGCCGCCATCGATCACCACCCATTCACCGACCGGCCTGGCGGCGCACATCTCCGCCAATAGCGGGCCTGCGCCATCATCGCCCATCATGCTGTTGCCAACACAAAGTAAAACATCAGTCACGGAGTCTCCTCACCATCAGATAGATGGCGCTTTCCTGGTGAATATCGTGCAGCATGCTGAGCATCGTTTTGCTCCACGCCTGCTGTTCGGCGGTCTGCCGGGCCTGCGCTTTATCGAAGGCGTTGGCGAGCATCGTGACATGATTGCTGTCGATCACTATCTCGCCGTACTTCGGCACGCCCTCCATTTTACGCCGTGCTGTGCTGCCCTCTTCGAGAGTGGCAATCCACGCCAGATAGTCCTGCCACGGGCAGCTTAGCGCTGCCTCCAGGCAGTCGATGACGCCGAGGTGGTGGCCAATCGCCAGGCTGTAATAGACCACCTGTTGCGCCTGATCGGGCGTCGCGTCGTTCTCATCAATAAATTTACGGCTCAGCTGACTGAACACCACCGTCTCGCTCATCGGATACGCGCCCCCTCGACCACCTGGTTCAGATGGGTGACGATCTCAGTCAGACGCGGATCTTTCTCCGCCTCCAGCCAGCGCACCACCTGACTATCGCCCTGCGCCAGCAGACGCATGTAGTCATCGGCAATCTGGCGGCCATAGCGATAGCCCGCCAGGCGACGCGCTTCACGATCGATGCGCACCCGCAGCGGCTGCACCATGCCGGGGTGGAGAATTTCCGCCGCTTTGTCATCCTGCTCGCCCGGCAGACGGGCGTGAATTTTCTGTTCCAGCAGACCCAGCGCCATCGCAAAGCCATATAGCGTGGCGGCAGGCGTCGGCGGACAGCCCGGAATATAGACGTCCACCGGGACAATTTTGTCGGTTCCGCCCCAGACGCAGTAAAGGTCGTGGAAGATACCGCCGCTGTTGCCGCAGGCGCCGTAGGAGATGCAGATTTTCGGATCCGGCGCCGACTGCCAGGCACGCAGCGCCGGTGAACGCATGGCGCGGGTCACCGCGCCGGTAAACAGCAGAATATCGGCATGGCGCGGTGACGGCACCACTTTGATCCCAAAGCGTTCGGCATCAAACAGCGGTGACAGGGTGGCGAAAATCTCGATTTCGCAGCCGTTGCAGCCGCCGCAGTCCACGCGATAGACATAGGCGGAACGCTTAATTTTCTTCAGCAGCGATGCCTTCATGCTGGCGATGGACTCCTCCACCGTCATCGGCAGCGGAATGCCGTTTTCATCGCGCGGGCCTGGTAAATTGCTCATCAGCTGGCCTCTCTCATATGACGAGTCAGTTCAATACGATCGGACGGCACCAGGCACTTCTGGCGTTTACACTCCGGGCAGGTCTCGAAGCTTTCGCGATGCAGCTCGGCGCGAGTATCTCCGTTGTGCCCGAGCAGCGCGATGGCGTAGTCGATCTCTTTTTGTACGGCGAACGGGCGTTCGCACACCCGGCAATGGCAAATGGCAAAGCGCGACTGCTGGAGGAAATCCTCTTTCTTCCACACCGCCAGTTCATACTCCTGCGACAGCTTGATGGCCGCCGTCGGGCACACCTCTTCGCAGCGACCGCAGAAGATGCAGCGCCCGAGGTTGAACTGCCAGGCAAGCTCGCGCGTCACCAGGTCCGTTTCCACCGTCAGCGCGTTCGACGGGCAGGCGTTCACGCAGGCCGCGCAGCCGATACACTGCTGCGGCGTATGTTCCGGTTTGCCGCGAAAGTTTTTATCTACCGGCATCGGCTCCAGCGGATAGGCGTGCGTCGCGTTGCCGGTTTTGATCACTTTTTTGATAAAGGTAAACATGGCGATTCCTTATTTCAGCGGCGAGTTTTTACGCTCGATGCTGTAGCGCTCCAGCTCTTTGTACGGCACCACTTTGCTTTTTTTCTTCCGCACATCGACCACGGTCATGCGGTCGGTACAGGAGTAGCAAGGATCGAGGCTGCCGATAATCAACGGGGCGTCGGAGACGGTGTTGCCGCGCAGCATATAGCGCAGGGTCGGCCAGTTGGCGTAGGTGGCCGCACGACAGCGCCAGCGGTACAGCTTCTGGTTGTCGCCGGTCATGCTCCAGTGGATATCATCCCCGCGCGGCGCTTCCGAGAAGCCCAGCGCAAAACGGTGCGGGATATAGGTAAAGCCTTCCACCGCCAGCGGACCGCCCGGCAGGTTATCGAGGCCGAAGTCGATCATATTCAGCGCGGTATAGACCTCGTTGATACGCACCTTCAGGCGCGAAATGACGTCGCAGCCCTGTTCGCTGTGAACCGTCATCGGCAGCAGACCGTAGCCGACAAACGGATGGTCGGCGCGGGTGTCGCGAGCGTGGCCGCTGGCGCGGACCATCGGACCGACGTTGCTGAAATCACGGGCGATTTGCGGGTCGAGGCGGCCTATCCCCACGGTACGCTGCGCCATATTCGGCGTGCTGAGCAGCATATCGACCAGCTCCTGCACGTCGCGGCGCATCTGCTGCGCCAGCGCTCTTGTCTGGATCATGTCATCTTTCAGCAGGTCGCGACGGATGCCGCCAATCAGGTTCATACCGTAGGTTTTACGCGCCCCGGTGAGGATCTCCGCCATCTTCATTGAGGTCTCACGCACGCGGAAGAACTGCATAAACCCGGAGTCAAAGCCGGTGAAGTGGCAGGCGAGGCCGAGGTTCAGCAGGTGCGAATGCAGGCGTTCCACTTCCAGCAGGATGGCGCGGATCATCTGCGCGCGTTCCGGTACCACGATCCCCATCGCATTCTCGACGGAGGTGGTATAGGCCGTACTGTGGGCAAAACCGCAGATACCGCACACGCGGTCGGACAGGAAGGTCACTTCGTTATAACCCATGCGGGTTTCCGCCAGTTTTTCCATGCCCCGGTGGACATAGAACAGGCGGTAATCGGCGTCGATAATATTCTCGCCATCAACGAACAGGCGGAAATGACCGGGTTCATCGGAAGTGACGTGCAGCGGGCCAATCGGCACCACGTTGTTTTTCTTACTGCCCAGCTCGTTGATGAACTCGTAGGTTTCCGCATCGGTGGTCGGCGCCGGGCGCTGACGATAATCCATGCTGTCTTTACGCAGCGGATAGAGTTCATCCGGCCAGTCGTCCGGCAGTACCAGGCGGCGCTCATCCGGCAGCCCCACTGGTATCAGACCGTACATATCGCGCACTTCACGCTCGCCCCAGACGGCGGCAGGCACGCGCGGCGTCACCGACGGATATTCCGGTTTGTCGGCATCCACTTCGACGCGCACGGTTACCCAGCACCGGGTCCCCTGCTCCATCGACAGCACGTAATACACGGCATAGTGGCCGTTAAGCTTACGTTCGTCGTTACCGAACAGCACCGACAGCCAGCCGCCCTGCTGGTAGTAGAGAAACTCCACAACTTCCGGGAGATAGTTGACCTTCACCGTCACGGTGAGCTGATCTTTGGTCTGCCAGGCTTCGTCGAGCACCACGCCCGGGAAGGCCTGATGCAGCGCGGCGAGATAGTGTTGACCGATTTTTTCTTCAGACATGCTCAAACTCTCTTAATCACGCCGCCAGCAAGGAGACGAAAGCTAAAAACGCAAAGCCAAAACCGGCCCAGGTAACGCGGGAAGTGGCACAAAAACGCAGACGCGCCATGCTGTTTTCAAACAGCGCGATAACCAGCACGCCCGCCACCAGCTTGGCGATGGCGGCGACCAGCGCCAGCAGCAGGCCACCGAGGCTAAAACTGGTCATCGCTCCCCACGGAATAAAGACGCCGACAAACATCTGCAGCACAACCAGCTGTTTGAGGCTGATGCCCCATTTCAACACCGCAAATCCGCTGCCGCTGTATTCGGTCAGCGGCCCTTCCTGCAACTCCTGCTCCGCTTCCGCCAGGTCGAACGGCAGCTTGCCCATTTCGATAAAGGTGGCGAACGCGCAGGCGCACAGCGCCAGGACCAGCGGTACCGAGCGGGCAACGGGCCAGTGATAAATGGTGGCGGCGATCTGGCTGAGGTGCGTAGAGCCGGCAACCTGCGCCGCAACCCACAGGCCCAGCAGCAGAATCGGCTCCGCCAGCACGCCGAGCATCGCTTCGCGGCTGGCGCCGATCGCCGTAAACGGGCTACCGGTGTCCAGACCGGCAATCGCAAAGAAGAAACGGGCAATCGCGAACAGGTAGATCAGGGTGATCAGATCGCCCAGTCCCGCCAGCGGCGACGAGACGGTTACCACCGGCAGCGCGCTGGCAATGGTCAACATCACGCCGACCATCACGAAGGGCGTCAGGCGGAAAACCCAGCCGGAAACATCCGGCCCGACGCTCTGGCGACCCAGCAGCTTGAAGATATCCCGATACTCCTGCAGCACTCCCGGACCGCGGCGATTATGCAAGCGGGCGCGGGCTACGCGGGTGATGCCGGACAGCAGAGGCGCGGCGGCAAACAGCAGCAGCGCCTGCAATAGTGCAATTAAAACGCTCATTCTCAGGCTCCTCGCGAAATGACAATAACCACCAGCGCCGCCAGCTCAAGCAACGCCACGCCGCGGAACAGCGCAGGCGCCGAGGCGGACTGCCAGCCGGGAACCAGACGCACCGGATTCAGCCAATGACGCAATTTCAGCAGCGGCGCAAAGGCCTCTTTAACCGGCATGGCAAAACCATGAGCGGTGATGACCATCGATTTTTCATGGTCGTAGCCGCAGACCCATGCCGCACCGCGGGAGCGTGCGGGCAGACGATCGCCTTTAAAGAAGATCATCAGCAGGAACGGCAGCAGCGGACAGGCCAGCAGCAGAATGGCGATCAGCGGCTGCGACACCACGCTTGAGATCTGCGCCTGAACCGGTAGTACCCCGCCGACCAGCGTCAACAGCCACGGCGCGGCGACCCCGCCCGCCACGCAGCAGAGCGCGGCGAGTAGCACGCTGACCGTCATCAGCAGCGGGGCGCCGGTGGCGTTCTCCGCTTCCGGAGTCCGCGGGGCGCCGAGGAAGGTCACGCCGTAGACTTTCGCCATACACATCACCGCCAGCGCGCCGGTCATTGCCAGGCCAACGGCCAGCAGCGGCCCAAGCAGACGGCCGATAAAGGCGTCGCCGGTGCTCAGTTTGAAGAAGGACTGGTAGATAACCCACTCGCCGGCAAAGCCGTTGAGCGGCGGCAGCGCCGCCATCGCCATCAGGCCGATCAGCATAGCGAGCGAAATCAGCGGCATTCTTTTGCCCAGCCCGCCCAGCTTTTCGATATCGCGGTGGCCGGTACGGAACCACACGGCGCCGGCGCCAAGGAACAGCGTCGTTTTGAACAGACTGTGGTTGATCAGGTGGTACATGCCGCCGATGAAGCCCAGCACCATCAGGCTACTGCTGTTGAGCGCCAGACCGGTGACGAAGGCGCCAAGTCCCAGCAAAATAATGCCGATATTTTCGAGGGTGTGATAAGCCAGCAGGCGCTGAATATTGTGCTCCATCAGGGCGTACAGTCCGCCGATAAACGCGGTTATCATCCCCACGACCAGCAGCAAGACGCCCCACCACAGCGGCGGCGTGCTCCCGGCAAGCGAGACCGTCAGCATGCCAAACAGCCCGACTTTCATCACCACCGTGGAGAACAGAGCGGCGGCCGGCGCGCTGGCCCCGGCGTGCGCCTGCGGCGCCCAGCCGTGGAGCGGGATAACGCCCGCCAGCAGCGCGAAACCGACGAGCGCCGGCAACCACAGCAGCATATTTTGCGGAGCGTGGGCGGCGAGCAGACTAATCTGCCCCAGGTCAAGAGTGCCGTAGAAAGACCACACCAGCCAGCAGCTCCACGCCATCAGCAGCGTGCCCAGACGTCCCAACGCAAACCACAGCTTTGCGGATTGCGCGCAGCCGGTCAGAAATGCTCCGCACAGGGCCATCATCTCCGCCATGACCACCAGCGTGCCGAAGTTTGTTGCCACCACGGCGCAGGTTGCTGAAGCCAGCAGCAGATTGACCAGCAGGCCGTTGGCTTTCACCTGCGAATGACGATGCCAGGCGATATTAAACAGGGCGACAGGCAGGGCGCTGAGGCCAATGGCGAGCAGCCATAGCGCATTGATGCCGTTCACCCGAGCCGGTAAAGAGAGCATCTGCAGCATGCCGTCGCTCACCTGCTCCGGGGTTATCAGCGTCGCGATAGCGGCGACGATCAGCATGGCGCTGGCCACCGCGCCGCCGATCCCGGCAATCGCACCGCTTAACGGTTTTCTCAGGGTAAAGATAAATGCCAGCACGCCGCTGGCGGCATACCACAGCACCGCCTGGTTGACTAAAGAGATCGCGCTCATTTCACGCCCTCCTGTTGCGACTGAAACAGCGACAAATCGCCGAGGTCGGTATTAAAGGTCAGCTCACGCTTGCGCTTGCTGGCCTGGGCGATATCGCGGATATCCACCAGCAGCAGCGCTTTCGTCGGACATGTACGCACGCAGGCGGGTCCCTGCTCATCGAAATGGCACAGGTCGCATTTCACGGCGATAGCGCGCACGCCGGGTACCCAGTCGAGCAGCGAACTGACGCGAGCGGGCGCCGGCGGCGCAGCGGGTGCCATAGGGGTATTGGCATTAGCCGGAATATCCAGCGGACGACTGCCGGAAAATTCAATCGCCCCGAACGGGCAGGCAATGGCGCACAGCTTGCAGCTCACGCACAGGCTTTCATTCAGCTGAACCGCGCCATCGACGCGATTGATCGCATTAACCGGACACACGGCGGCGCAAGGGGCGTCTTCGCAGTGGTGGCACATTTGCGGCGCCGATTCTTTTTCATTACGCATGACCTGTAGTCGCGGCATGGCCTGCAGGCCGTACTGGCGATGCGTCTCTGAGCAGGCGGCTTCGCAGGTGCGGCAGCCGATACAGACGGTGGAGTCAGCAATTACAAAACGGTTCACCGGGCAATCCTCGGGTGAAAGTCATTTTTGACGAAATCAGGGAGTTCAGATGTCATTTTCGACACGTGTCGACACCTTACGATTAATGGGCCAGCGCCAGATGGCTTAAATCCACCGGCTGGTCGTGTTCCATGGCGTCATACAGACGGTCATAGACGCTGGCAATAATGGCCAGGTAATGTTCCAGCACCTGTTCGCGCGAACGGTTGCTGATCCGACCGTCAACGGTACCGTCGGATGCCAGCGTTGCCTGAGCAATCAAGCGTTTATCATCACTATTACGCGTTTCGACGTAGTACTCGATGGTGTGGTTGTTGAACCCTTCTGCCAGCGCGACATACACCTGAAAATGTTCAAACAGGACGAAGCACAGCTCTTTGTCCGGCGCGCAGCTCATCGCATGATGCAAACGCGCTTTTGACAGGGTGATGCCCTGAACCAGCGAATTGCAGTACTGGCGCCACTGATCCTGATAGCGGCGGTGACGGTCGGCGATGTAGTCCGCCTTTTCACTTATTTCCCAAATAGTCATCTCGGTCTCCCCGGTTGCATGAGATGCACCGTACAAGCATTTTCCATGCCAAATTTTAATTTATTGATATTTAATGATTTTAATAAAAAAGCCGCCCCGTACTGACATGTCGATGACATCCGTCAGCTGTCGTCATCGACAGTTCATCCGACAGTAGATATGACCTGGCATCGTTATTGCATATATGGCCCATCGCGATACGGAGGCGACCATGCACGAAATCACTCTTAGCCAGCGGGCGCTGGAAATTATTGAACAGCAGGCGCAGCAGGCCGGCGCGCGTCGGGTTACCGGCGTGTGGCTGAAGGTCGGCGCATTTTCCTGCGTGGAAGCCAGCGCATTGACCTTCTGTTTTGAGCTGGTGTGCCGCGGCACGCTGGCGGAAGGCTGCGAACTGCATATTGCCGAACAGCAGGCCGAATGCTGGTGCGAATCCTGCCAGCAGTACGTGCAACTCATCTCGCAGCACGTGCGGCGCTGTCCGCAGTGCCACAGCGACACGCTGCAGATTGTGGCGGACGACGGCCTACAGATTCAGCGAATAGAAGTGATCCACCGTTAATTCGGGTTATCTCACGGCGGCCCGAGAGTCAGCCGGCAAAGAGACAACGCGAGGATGACGGGACAGACCAGGAGTAAAACTATGTGTACGACTTGCGGCTGTGGGGAAGGCAACCTTTATATCGAAGGTGATGAGCATAACCCCCACTCGGCGTTTCGCAGCGCCCCCTTCGCGCCAGCCCCGCGCCAGACCATGACGATTACCGGCGTCAAAACCGATAGCTTCTCCCCCACCCGCTCAGCGCACGGCGACCTGCACTACGGCCACGGCGAAGCGGGTACCCATGCGCCGGGTCAAAGCCAGCGCCGGATGCTGGAAGTCGAAATCGACGTGCTGGATAAGAACAATCGTCTGGCGGCCCGCAACCGCGCGCGCTTTGCCGCACGCGGCCAGCTAGTGCTGAACCTGGTCTCCAGCCCGGGATCCGGCAAAACCACGTTACTGAGTGAAACCTTGCTGCGTCTGAAAGGAAAAACCGCGTGCGCGGTCATCGAAGGCGACCAGCAGACGGTCAATGATGCGGCACGCATTCGCGCCACCGGCACGCCGGCCATTCAGGTCAACACCGGGAAGGGCTGCCACCTGGATGCGCAGATGATTGCCGATGCCGCCCCGCGTCTGCCGCTGGCGGATAACGGCATTCTGTTTATTGAAAACGTCGGCAACCTGGTATGTCCGGCGAGCTTCGACCTCGGCGAACGTCACAAGGTGGCGGTGCTGTCGGTCACCGAAGGCGAAGATAAGCCGCTGAAGTATCCACATATGTTCGCCGCCGCCAGCCTGATGGTGCTGAATAAAATCGACCTGCTGCCGTACCTCAACTTTGATGTAGAGAAGTGTCTCGCCTGCGCGCGGGAGGTTAATCCCAACATTGAGATCATTATGCTATCCGCCACCAGCGGCGAAGGCATGGATAAGTGGCTCAGCTGGCTGGAGGCGCAGACATGTGCATAGGCATTCCGGGGCAGATCTGCGCCATTGACGGCAATCTGGCGAAGGTCGAAGTGTGCGGTATCCAGCGCGAAGTCGATCTGACGCTGGTAGGAAGCGTTGATGAACAGGGGCAGCCGCGGCTCGGCCAGTGGGTTCTGGTCCACGTGGGCTTCGCCATGAGCATCATTAATGAAGCGGAGGCCCGCGATACCCTTGAGGCGCTGCAAAATATGTTTGAAGTCGAGCCTGACGTGGGCGCGCTGCTGTACGGTGAGGAGCGATAATGCGTTTTGTTGATGAATATCGCGCGCCGGAGCAGGTGATGCAGCTGGTTGAACATCTTCAGGCGCGCGCGCATCTGCTGCCCCATACCGCCGGGCATCCGCTGCGCATTATGGAAGTGTGCGGCGGCCATACGCACGCCATCTTTAAATTCGGTCTCGACCAGTTGCTGCCGGAGAATATCGAATTTATTCACGGCCCCGGCTGCCCGGTCTGCGTTCTGCCGATGGGGCGAATCGACACCTGTATCGATATCGCCAGTCGCCCGGGGGTGATTTTCTGCACCTTCGGCGACGCCATGCGCGTGCCCGGCAAAAACGGCTCCCTGCTGCAGGCGAAATCCCGCGGCGCCGATGTGCGAATCGTCTATTCACCGATGGATGCGCTGAAGCTGGCGCAGCAGAACCCGCAGCGGGAGGTGGTCTTCTTTGGCCTCGGTTTTGAAACCACCATGCCCGCGACCGCGCTGACGCTGCGTCAGGCCCGCGAGCGCAACGTGGATAACTTCTTCTTTTTTTGCCAGCACATCACCCTGCTCCCGACCCTGCGCAGCCTGCTCGACCAGCCTGATAACAGCATCGATGCCTTTCTTGCCCCGGGCCATGTCAGTATGGTCATCGGCACCGAGGCCTACGGGTTTATCGCCAGCGACTACCGGCGTCCTTTAGTGGTGGCTGGTTTCGAACCTCTTGATCTACTGCAAGGCGCGGTGATGCTGGTTGAGCAGACAATAGCGCAGCGCAGCCAGGTCGAAAACCAGTACCGCCGCGTGGTACCTGATGAAGGCAACCCGCTGGCGCAAGCGGCGATTGCCGACGTTTTCTGCCTGTCGGGCGATAGCGAATGGCGCGGGCTGGGGGTCATCAACAACTCCGGCGTACGCCTGACGCCCGCCTATCAGCGCTTTGACGCTGAAGCCCATTTTCAGCCGGCGCCGCAGCGCGTCTGCGACGATCCGCGCGCCCGCTGTGGCGATGTGCTGACCGGCCGCTGTAAGCCGCATCAGTGTCCGCTGTTCGGGCAAGTCTGTAACCCGCAAAGCGCGTTTGGCGCGCTGATGGTCTCATCAGAGGGCGCATGCGCCGCCTGGTATCAATATCGCAGTCAGGAAAATGAAGCATGAAAAGCGTCCAGTTAGCTCACGGTAGCGGGGGACAGGCGATGCAACAGCTGATCGCCTCCCTGTTTATGCAGGCTTTCGCCAACCCGTGGCTGGCGGAGCAGGAAGATCAGGCGCGTCTCGATCTGGCGCAGCTTACCGCTCAAGGCGATCGTCTCGCCTTCTCCACCGACAGCTACGTTATCGATCCGCTGTTTTTCCCCGGTGGCGATATCGGCAAGCTGGCAGTATGCGGCACCGCCAACGATGTGGCGGTCAGCGGCGCCCTGCCGCGCTATCTCTCCTGCGGGTTTATTCTCGAAGAGGGGCTGGAGATGGCCACCCTGGAACGCGTGGTTAATAGCATGGCCCGTACCGCGCAGGCCGCTGAGATTGCCATCGTCACCGGCGACACCAAAGTCGTCCCGCGCGGCGCGGCGGATAAACTGTTTATCAATACCGCCGGGATCGGCGCCATTCCGGCGGATATTCGCTGGGGGGCGCAACAGATCGCTCCCGGCGACGTGCTGCTGGTCAGCGGCACGCTGGGCGACCACGGCGCGACCATTCTCAACCTCCGCGAACAGCTGGGGCTGGACGGCGCGCTGGCCAGCGACTGTGCGGTGCTGACGCCGCTTATTCAGACGCTGCGCGCCCTTCCCGGCATCAAAGCGCTGCGCGATGCGACCCGCGGCGGAGTAAACGCGGTAGCTCATGAGTTCGCCGCCGCCAGCGGCTGCGGCATTGAGCTACATGAACAGAAGCTGCCGGTGAACGAGACCGTGCGCGGGGTGTGCGAACTGTTAGGCCTGGATGCGCTTAACTTCGCCAATGAAGGCAAACTGGTGATTGCCGTCGCCCGGGAAGCGGCTGAGGCCGCGCTGGCGCAGCTTCAAAGCCACCCGCTTGGCCGCCACGCCGCGATTATCGGCGACGTGGTTGAGCGTACCGGCGTGCGCACGATCGGCCTGTATGGCGTGAAGCGGACGCTGGACCTTCCCCATGCCGAGCCGCTGCCGCGAATTTGTTAACGGAAGTCGGGTCCCCGGGTTGCGGCTAACGCCTTATCCGGGCTACCGACTACGCACGGACCTGTAGCCCGGCCAGGCACAACGCGAGCCGGGAAAAGTCAGCACCATTATCCGGCCCAAATCCGCAGGCAACCACGGAAGGGCTGGCGGCGGCAACAACCGCTTTATTAACATACTATTATTTGTGTCACCACTTTCTTACGTGCCGCTTTGCGGGTGCGTTTTGGACTTCAGTAATGTCGTATACACCATTGGGCGATTTCGGGCAGCAAGGGCTGTTCGATATCACCCGTATTTTATTACAGCAGCCTGACCTGGCGGCGCTGAGTGAAACGCTAACCCGTCTGGTTCAGCAATCTGCGCTGGCGGATCGTGCGGCGATTATTCTGTGGAACGCCGGGAACCATCGTGCAGCAAGGTATGGCTGTGACGAAGCGGGCCTGCCGGTCAGCTATGAAGATGAGACCGTACTGGCACACGGGCCGGTGCGTCGCCTGCTGTCGCGTCCCGATGCGCTGCACTGCGACAAGGCGACCTTCGTCGAGGCCTGGCCTCAGCTGGCCAGCAGCGGACTCTATCCAGCGTTTGGCTATTACGGCCTGCTGCCGCTGGCTGCGGAAGGCCGCATCTTTGGCGGCTGCGAGTTTATCCGCCACGACGCCAGACCGTGGACCGAGAAAGAGTTCCAGCGGCTGCATACCTTTACCCAGCTGGTTGCGGTGGTGACCGAACAGATCCAGAGTCGGGTCAGCAACAACGTCGATTACGATCTGTTGTGCCACGAGCGCGACAACTTTCGCATTCTGGTTGCTATCACTAACGCCGTGCTCTCCCGGCTGGATATCGATGAGCTGGTCAGCGAAGTCGCCAAAGAGATTCACCACTATTTTCGTATCGATGCTATCAGCGTGGTGCTACGCAGCAACCGCAAAGGCAAACTGAATATCTACTCGACCCATTATCTCGACGCCAGCCATCCGGTTCACGATCAGAGCGAGGTGAATGAAGCCGGTACGCTGACCGAACGGGTGTTTAAAAGCAAAGAGATGCTGCTGCTCAATTTACACGAGCACGACTCGCTGGCCCCGTACGAGAAAATGCTTTTTGAGATGTGGGGCAACCAGATCCAAACGCTGTGCCTGCTGCCGCTGATGTCCGGCGATACGCTGCTGGGCGTGCTGAAACTGGCGCAGTGCGATGAGAAGGTGTTCACCACCACCAACCTCAAGCTGCTGCGGCAAATTGCCGAACGGGTGTCGATCGCCGTTGATAATGCTCTCGCCTACCGCGAAATTCAGCGGCTAAAAGAGCGGCTGGTGGATGAAAATCTGGCGCTCACCGAACAGCTGAATAATGTCGAGAGCGAGTTTGGTGAAATTATTGGCCGCAGCGAAGCCATGCACAGCGTACTCAAACAGGTCGAGATGGTCGCCCAGAGCGACAGTACCGTCCTGATCCTCGGCGAAACCGGTACCGGCAAAGAGCTGATTGCCCGCGCCATTCATAATCTCAGCGGTCGTAACGCGCGACGAATGGTGAAGATGAACTGTGCCGCGATGCCCGCCGGGCTGCTGGAAAGCGATCTCTTCGGCCATGAGCGCGGCGCGTTTACCGGAGCCAGCGCCCAGCGCATCGGCCGTTTCGAACTGGCGGATAAAAGCTCATTATTCCTTGATGAAGTGGGCGACATGCCGCTGGAGCTTCAGCCGAAGCTGCTGCGGGTTCTGCAGGAGCAAGAGTTTGAACGTCTCGGCAGCAACAAGCTGATCCGCACCGACGTCCGGCTGATCGCCGCCACCAACCGCGATCTCCGGCAGATGGTCGCCGATCGTGAATTCCGCAGCGATCTCTACTATCGCCTGAACGTCTTTCCGATCCATCTGCCGCCGCTGCGCGAGCGTCCGGAAGATATCCCGCTGCTGGTCAAGGCGTTTACCTTTAAAATCGCCCGCCGCCTCGGGCGTAATATCGACAGCATTCCGGCAGAAACCCTGCGTACGCTGAGCCACATGGAGTGGCCGGGTAACGTTCGTGAGCTGGAAAACGTGATTGAACGCGCGGTGCTGTTAACCCGCGGTAGCGTGCTGCAGCTGTCGCTGCCGGAGATGAATATCGATGCGGAGACGATGACGGCCGAGGTGCTTCCGCAAGAGGGCGAGGATGAATATCAGCTGATCGTCCGCGTGCTGAAAGAGAGCAACGGGGTGGTTGCCGGGCCGAAAGGGGCGGCGCAGCGGCTGGGATTAAAGCGTACGACGCTGCTATCCCGCATGAAACGCCTGGGTATTAACAAAGATGAGCTAGTATAAGTCCTGTACTCACTTAATCAGCCACACAAGGAGATTTTATGGCGGTATCAGCACGTAACCAGCTGACCGGCACGGTCAGCGCAGTTGCCGCCGGCGCGGTCAACGATGAAGTAGAATTGACCCTCGCCGGTGGCGCAAAACTGGTGGCGATCGTCACCCATAGCAGCAAGGAGGCGCTGGGTCTGGCTGCCGGTAAAGAAGCCATCGCGCTGATTAAAGCGCCGTGGGTCACCCTGGCCACCGAGGATTGCGGCCTGAAGTTCTCCGCGCGCAATCAGTTTGCCGGGAGCGTCACCCGCATCACTGAAGGGGCGGTCAACGCGACGGTACACATCAAAACCGACGCGGGCTTCGAGATCATCGCCGTCGTCACCAATGAAAGTCAGGAAGAGATGAAACTGGTCGACGGCAGCCGGGTGATTGCGCTGATCAAAGCCTCTGCCATTCTCCTCGCCACCCGCGCGTAATCCGGACTCAAACGCCGTTTCACACGAAACGGCGTTCTTCGAAGTACCTGGCCATTTTCCCCGCGACAGACCGGTTTGCACGGCTCACCTCCCAGAATTTAAATAATAATCATTTTCATTTATAAATAGCCTGTGCTATATAACATAGCAATGGCTATAACAGATGATTAATTAACCACATTGATGTGAGGGATCCTATGCTGCACCTGCCGCCTCTGAAGCACCTGATCTTTACCGCTCTGCTCGGCCTGCTGGCGATCGCCCCGGCTCAGGCCAGCGAAAAATTCAAAGTGATCACCACCTTTACGGTGATTGCCGATATGGCGCAAAACGTCGCCGGGGAGGCGGCCCAGGTCAGCTCGATTACCAAACCCGGCGCCGAAATCCACGAATACCAGCCGACGCCTGGCGATATTAAACGCGCCCAGGGGGCACAGCTGATCCTCACTAACGGCCTGAATCTCGAACTGTGGTTTGCCCGCTTTTATCAGCACCTGAAAGGGGTCCCGGAAGTGGTCGTCAGCGAGGGCATTCAGCCAATGGGGATCAGCGAAGGTCCCTATAACGGTAAGCCCAATCCCCATGCGTGGATGTCGGCGGATAATGCGCTGATCTACGTCGATAACATCCGTGATGCGCTGATCAAATACGACCCTGCGAATGCGCAGACCTATCGTCAGAATGCCGCCCTCTATAAAGAGAAAATCCGCCAGACTATGGCGCCGCTGAAGGCGGAGCTGGCGAAACTGCCGGCAGAGAAGCGTTGGCTGGTCACCAGCGAAGGCGCGTTCTCCTATCTGGCCCGCGACAACGGGCTGAAAGAGCGCTACCTGTGGCCAATCAATGCCGACCAGCAGGGCACGCCGCAGCAGGTGCGTAAAACCATCGATATCATGAAAAAAGAGCATATCCCGACCATCTTTAGCGAAAGCACCATTTCAGATAAACCGGCGCGCCAGGTAGCGCGGGAAGCCGGCGCCCACTATGGCGGCGTACTTTATGTTGACTCCCTGAGCACCGCCGATGGCCCGGTTCCCACCTACCTGGATCTGCTGCGCGTCACGACGCAAACCATCGTCCAGGGCATCAACGATGGGATGAGGAAGCAGTCATGAACGCCGATATGCCTGGCCTCGCGGTCAACCGGGTCAGCGTAACCTATCGCAACGGCCACACCGCGCTGCGCGATGCCACCTTCAGCGTACCGCGCGGCTCAATTGCCGCGCTGGTGGGCATCAACGGTTCGGGAAAATCGACGCTGTTTAAAGCGCTGATGGGCTTTGTTCGTCTGTCCCATGGCGAGATTGCCATACTTGGCCAGCCGGTTCATCGCGCGCTGCGCCAGAACCTGGTGGCCTATGTCCCGCAATCAGAGGACGTTGACTGGACCTTCCCGGTGCTGGTGGAAGATGTCGTCATGATGGGCCGCTACGGGCATATGGGCTGGCTGCGACGGGCCAAAGCCCATGATCGGGAAGTGGTTGATGCGGCGCTGGCCCGCGTCGGGATGAGCGACTATCGCCACCGGCAAATCGGCGAGCTGTCCGGCGGGCAGAAAAAACGGGTGTTCCTTGCCCGCGCTATCGCCCAGCAGGGCAAGGTCATTCTGCTGGATGAGCCGTTTACCGGCGTTGACGTCCAGACCGAAACCCAGATCATCACCCTGCTGCGCGAACTGCGTGACGACGGCTGTACTCTGCTGGTTTCGACCCACAATCTCGGTTCGGTCAGCGAGTTTTGCGATTACACGGTGATGGTCAAAGGTACCGTGCTGGCCAGTGGACCGACGGAAACGACCTTTACCGCCGCCAATCTCGAACTCGCTTTCAGCGGCGCGCTGCGCCACGTGGTGCTCAGCGGCGGAGAAGAGCAGATTATCACCGACGATGAACGGCCGTTTATCAGCCGCCGGACGGCGGGAGGTGAAGGATGAGCTGGCTAATCGAGCCGTTCGGCTATCAGTATATGCTGAATGCGATGTGGGTATCGGCGCTGGTGGGCGGCGTGTGCGCCTTTCTCTCCTGCTACCTGATGCTGAAAGGCTGGTCGCTGATTGGCGATGCCCTCTCCCACTCCATCGTACCGGGCGTGGCGGGAGCGTATATGCTCGGCCTGCCCTTCGCCGTCGGCGCTTTTCTCTCCGGAGGACTGGCGGCGGGCAGCATGCTGTTTCTCAACCAGCGTTCGAAGCTCAAAGAGGATGCCATTATCGGTCTGATTTTTTCGTCGTTCTTCGGTATCGGGCTGTTTATGGTGTCACTCAACCCAACTTCGGTGAATATCCAGACCATTATTCTCGGCAATATCCTGGCGATCGCTCCGGAAGATATTATTCAGCTGGCGGCCATCGGCTCGATTTCAATGGCAATTCTGCTGCTGAAATGGAAAGACCTGATGGTCACCTTTTTCGATGAGAGCCACGCCCGTTCCATTGGCCTGAACACCACCGGGCTCAAGCTGCTGTTCTTCACCCTGCTGGCCGCCTGTACCGTGGCGGCATTGCAAACCGTGGGCGCCTTTCTGGTTATTTGCCTGGTGGTCACTCCGGGAGCGACCGCCTGGCTGCTGACCGACCGCTTTCCACGGCTGCTGGCGATTGCCGTCGCTATTGGCAGCCTGACCAGTTTTTTCGGCGCCTGGCTGAGCTACTATCTGGATGGCGCAACCGGCGGCATTATCGTCGTGGCTCAGACTTTGCTCTTCCTGCTGACCTTTGTCTTTGCCCCTAAACACGGCCTGCTGGCCAACCGCCGTCGCGCCAGGGAGGGCTCATGCTGCTGACCACGCTCCTCGAACCGTTCCAGTTTTCGTTTATGGTCAACGCCATGCTGGTGGCCACCATCGTCGCCATTCCCTGTGCGCTGCTGTCGGTTTTTCTGGTGCTGAAAGGCTGGGCGTTGATGGGGGATGCCATGAACCATGCGGTCTTTCCCGGCGTGGTGGTGGCCTATATCGCCGGGATCCCGTTTGCCATTGGCGCCTTTGTTGCCGGGCTATTCTGCGCCATCGCGACCGGCTATCTCGACGATAACAGTCGCATCAAGCGCGATACCATTATGGGCATTGTCTTTTCCGGGATGTTTGGCGCCGGGCTGGTGCTGTATGTCGCCATTCAGTCCGAAGTCCATCTCGACCATATTCTGTTTGGCGACATGCTGGGGATTTCCGCCAGCGATATTGGGCAAACATCGGCGATTGCACTAGTAATTGCGCTGATTATCGGACTAAAGTGGCGCGACTTTCTGCTTCACGCCTTCGATCCGCATCAGGCTAAAGCCAGCGGATTACGCTGCGGCCTGCTGCACTACGGATTGCTGTGCATGATTGCCCTGACTATCGTGGCGACGCTCAAAGCGGTGGGGATTATTTTGTCAATCTCGCTGCTGATTGCCCCCGGAGCCATTGCTCTGCTGCTGACCCGGCGTTTTATCAGCGCGCTGCTGCTGGCGGTGGGGATTGCGCTGAGCTGTTCGCTGGGCGGCGTGTGGCTCTCGTTTTACCTTGATAGCGCACCGGCGCCGACCATCGTGGTGTTGTTTACCGCGCTGTTTATTATCACCTTTGTCTGGACGTCGGTTCGCGACAATCAAACTCAGGCGATGTCCGCAGAGGCTCCGGAGCGCCGCTGACGCCTTACCCGGGCGACGACAGACCGCACGCGTTGAAGCCCGCCTGAGCGCAGCGCTAGCCGGGGAAATCACCGCGACTTTTTAGGCCGGTATTTTTCCGGAAGCGCTGGCACGGGACGCCGGTCATCAATCAGGTGACGAATCGTCAGAATCGGGTGGCGCCAGAGCATTCGCGGCCCCGCCCAGCGCATGATTTGCTTCATTTCTTCGCGTTTTGCCGGCTGGTAGCAGTGAACCGGGCACTGCTTACAGGCCGGCTTCTCTTCGCCAAACACGCATTTATCCAGCCGCTTATCGGCATAGGCGTTTAGCGCCTGGTAATGTTCCACGTCGGCCTGCGCGTCCGGGCAGCGGCGCTGATAGAGCGAAATCATGCTGCGGATAGTCTTTTTTTCCCGGTCGATGCGTTGACCCGCCATTGCGTTTCTCCATCAATAAAGATGCGAAAATAATACACCTTTATAGCCTCTGGCGCAGCCGTTTTCCCCTATCGCTTACGCCGGATCGGCGGACTTATCGAGGTGACCCAGCGACTTCTCCGGGAAGCAGACATCCCGTACCCGACGCTTGAGTTCAGCCGCATCCGGGAAACCCTCATCCTGCTTGCGGTCCCAGATTTGTACGTCGTCAACGGTAATGGTGAAGATACCGCCAGTGCCCGGAACCAGCGTGACCGAGCCGATATCGGTACTGAACGTATGCAGCAGCTCCTGAGCCATCCAGCTGGCGCGCAGCATCCAGTTGCATTGAGAGCAGTAGTTGATCGTAATCGCGGCTTTGTGACTCATGATTTTCTCGCTGTATCTAAAAGGACTGATTGTAAACAAATTGCAGATTAAATGAGGAAGACATGATTATTTTGTTGCAAACGATAATACCTATCATTACCATTCGCAATCAATAATCATGGAGAAACAGAGTCCGCTAACGGAAGCAACGGGACTCACCTGCAAATCTGGAAGTAACGCGTGAGCCGATACTAATAATTATCAAGGCGTGGCTACTATGTATAAATCCACTCAATCACCGGCCTGGTTTAAGAAAAGCCTGCTGGTGACTTCGTTGCTTGCAGCAATCTATCAGACGACCGCCGGGGCAGCTGATACCACCGCACACACCACTACCAGCGACACATCATCGGATAGCTCCGAGCAGATGACCGTTACCGCCCCCGCTCCGCTGCTCAAAGCCGGTAGCGAACATTCGGTCAGCGCGCAGGAGCTCCAGGACAAAGGGGCCAAAGATTTTGGTTCCGTCATGCGTTACGAACCGTTAATCAGCGCGACCGGCGCCAGCGGCGGCTCGGGTAATGGCAAAAGCGGCTTCGACCGCGGCGGCTATACCGGTTATAACATTCGCGGGCTGGAAAGCAACCGCGTCGGGATTGATGTCGACGGCATCGCGCAGCCGGATGCGACCGGACGCGGCTACGTCGGCCGTGCCGGCCTGAATACGTTTGGCATCGGTCGCGATTACATCGACCCGTATATGTATGGCAGCATCGATATTCAGTCCGGCGCCACCTCGACTGAAACCGCCAACACCTCTATCGGCGGCAACGTCTCCTTCCAGCCGAAATCTGCCGATGACTATCTGCGCCCGGGAAAAACCAGCGCCTTCGGCTACCGGAGCGGCTACGACTCTGCCGACCGCAGCTGGCATAACGGCGTGACGGTGGCCGGCGGAGATGAAACCCTACGCGGCATTTTCGTCTACAGTCGCCGCGACGGCCAGGAAACGGCAAATAACAGCGATAAGATTGACGCCTATCCGGCCAACTGGCACTCCGATGCGTTTATGGCCTCCGGCATCTGGCAGCCCAATGATGAACACAAGCTGACCAGCACGCTCGACTACTACCATAAAACCAACCACACCCACTTTGACAGCTGGGATAGCAGCGGCAACAGCATTATTGGCGATGCCAATCAGACCAGCCAGACTCGTCGCTGGGGCATCAGCCTGAAAGACGACTGGACGCCAATGAATGACTATCTCGACAGTATGTCGACCAAAGTCTACTACCAGCACACCGAGGCCCATGACTGGACGTGGATGCCGGACAGCACCACCAGATCGATGGAAACGGTCAACTCCAACTACGATACCGACACCTGGGGTATTCAGACCGCGCTGGCGAAATCCATTGGCCGCCACGACCTGAGCGCCGGGCTCAACGCCAGCACCACCAAAACCCAGCGCCCGTTCAGCCAGTCGCCGGTCCCGAGCATCTACAGCGAAATCATGCAGCCGGAAGCCGACAGCCGGGGCTACACTCTTGGCGGCTTCGTTCAGGATAAGATCAACTTCGATCTCGACAGCCACAACTTTGCGGTGATCCCGGGCGTGCGCGTGGTGCATCAATCCACCAAACCGGAGAATCTCGGCGATCTGACCACCAACAGCAGCGTGCTGACGGAGTCCTCCGTCGCCAGCCTGTACGGTAAAAATTCCGATACTCAGGTGCTGCCGTCCCTGACGTTCCAGTACGATATCACTCCGCGTACCATGACCTACCTGCAGTATAAACGCGGCGCCGAGTTCCCTAACGCCAGCCAGCTTTACGGCTCCTGGAACCTCGGATCCAGCTACGCCGGACGAGCGCAGTATGCGCTGATTGGTAACACCGATCTGAACACGGAAACCAGTGACAACTTCGAATGGGGCTTAAAAGGCGAAGTGGTCGAAGGGATCACGATGCGTACCGCCCTGTTCTATAACAACTACAAGAACTTCATCGCCTATAGCCGCTACACCCGTTCCGGTAACCCCGACCACTTCACCAACGTCCCGTCGAATATCTATACGATTTATCAGGCGGAAAACCGCGATAAAGCCTATATCTACGGCGGCGAAATCAGCGCCAAATTCAACTTTGGTACCTGGTTTGAAGAGGTTAACGGCCTGAGCGCGACGCTGGCCTACGGCTATAGTGAAGGGAAATCGAAATCCAGCTATCTCGGCGACAAGTACATCGACCTCGACAGCGTGGCGCCGATGAAAGCGATCGTAGGCGTTGCCTGGGACGATCCGGCGAAACGCTACGGGACCGCGTTGACCGCCACCTTCGTGAAAGGTAAGCAGGCCAGCGCCACCAACCGCGAAAGCTATACCAACACGGGCTCTGCCATTACCGACTCCTCCAGCGAATACATGCGCGTGCCTGGCTACGGCATGCTGGACCTGACGGCCTGGTGGCAGGTCGCGAAAAACGTACGTCTTAACGGCGGCGTTTACAACATTACCGATCGGCAATACTGGGATTACCTGAGCAGCCGCAATATTGAGACGTCCACGAATCAGGATGCCTACAATAAAGCGCTGGCGACGATGCCGGGCCGGACCTGGCAACTGGGCGTCAACGTCGATTTCTGATAGCCCGGAGAATAATAAACCCCATGGATTTCAACATATCGACGGGCAGCAGCGGCGTGGGTCGCGATACGCAGACTCAGACCGGCTCTGCACCATCCCGTTCGCATCATGCTGAAAGACAGCGGGGATAAACCTGCTCCCCGGCCTCGGCCGGGGATATTCATCGTAGAGAAGGAGATGAATCATGCAACACAACGTAAACGCACTGTGGCAGCGCTATCAGGCCGCCAAAACGCAGGCTTCCGCTAAATATGCCCGCGATATCGCCGCTGAAATGGGCATTAGTGAGGCGGAATTAACCGCCGCTCGCGTTGGCCACGACGCCGTTCGCCTGCAGGACGATATACGGGCAATCATCGCCGGACTGGAAGGCGTCGGCGAGACCAAATGCATCTGCCGGAATGAATATGCGGTGCATGAGCAGGTGGGTCAGTTTACCCACCAGCACCTGAGCGGCCATGCCGGGCTGGTGCTGAACCCGCGCGCACTCGATCTGCGCCTGTTCCTCAGCCAGTGGGCCAGCGCCTTCCACCTGAGTGATAACGGCCGCCAGAGCATTCAGTTCTTCGACCATCACGGTGACGCGCTGTTGAAAGTCTATGCGACAGCGCAAACCGATATGACGGCGTGGGAAGCGCTGATTGTCGGGCAGACCCAGGCCGACCCGGCGCCGCTGGCAATCCGCCCCGTCGATACCCCCCGCTACACCGCCTCCGCCGACGGTGCGGCGCTGGAAAATGAATGGCGCGCCATGACCGATGTCCATCAGTTCTTCGGGCTATTGCGAAAATATAACCTCTCCCGCCAGCAGGCTTTCCGCCTGGTCAGCGATGATCTGGCCTGCCGCATTGACCACGATGCCCTGCCGCACCTGCTGGAAACCATTCGCGAAGAGGGCAATGAGATCATGATTTTCGTTGGCAACCGCGGCTGCGTACAAATCTTCACCGGCGCCCTGGAAAAGCTGGCCCCGATGCGCGGCTGGCTCAACATCTTCAATACCACCTTCACCCTGCACCTGCGCGAAGACAGTATTGATGAAATCTGGGTAACGCGTAAGCCGACCTCGGATGGCCATGTCACCAGCGTAGAGCTGTTTGCCCATGACGGTACGCAAATCGCCCAGCTGTACGGCCAGCGTAGCGAAGGGCACCCGGAGCAAGCGACATGGCGTAGCCAGGTTGACCGTCTGACGACGGAAGGACAGAGCGCATGAAACGCTGGCTGATGCTCATTGCCGCTCTTCCACTGTTTGCGCATGCCGCCGCAGAACGCATCATCTCTCTGGGCGGCGATGTCACAGAGATCGTCTATGCCCTGGGAGCACAGCAGCAGCTGGTCGCTAAAGACAGTACCAGCACCTGGCCTGCCGCCGCGCGATCGCTGCCGGACGTCGGCTATATACGCCAGCTGAACGCCGAGGGGATCCTGTCGTTACGCCCGACGATCGTCCTGGCAAGCGCACAGGCCCAGCCTTCGCTGGTCCTGCAAAAGGTTGAGGACAGTCGGGTAAAAGTGGTTAATATCCCGGGCGGTAACGATCTGTCGGCGATTGATAAAAAAATCGTCGCGGTGGCCGACGCGCTGGATAAGCAGACTGAAGGTGACGCCCTGCGCCACGCCGTCGCCGCACAGATCGCGCAGATCCCCACGCAGCCGCTCGGCAAAAGGGTGCTGTTTATTCTCAGCCACGGCGGAATGAATACGATGGTCGCCGGGCAAAAGACCGCTGCGGATGGTGCTATTCAGGCCGCCGGGCTGCAGAACGCGATGCAGGGATTTGACCATTATCGCAGTATGTCTCAGGAAGGCGTGATCGCCAGCCTGCCGGACCTGGTAGTGATCTCCGCCGACGGGCTTAAAGGCATGGGCGGTGAAACCGGCTTATGGAAGCTGCCGGGGCTGGCGCAAACGCCGGCCGGTCGCCATAAACAGCTGCTGGTGATTGACGATATGGCCCTGCTCGGCTTTGGACCGCGGACGCCGCAGGCGATCGGCGCGCTGAGAAAAAAAGCGGAGCAGCTCCCCTGATGCGCCCCACTCTCTCTCGCCATCTGTGGTTAATGACGCTGCTGCTGGTGAGCCTGACGCTGTTCGCGACGACCCTCGGCGCGATGCCTCTGCCGCTCGCCAGTCTGTGGCCGCCGGGGGATGAGGTGTTGCGCCATATCTGGCTCACCATTCGTCTGCCGCGCGTCCTGCTGGCGCTGCTGGTCGGCGCCGCGCTGGCGCTCTCCGGCTGCGTCATGCAAGGGCTGTTTCGCAATCCGTTAGCCGATCCCGGCCTGCTGGGGGTCAGCAGCGGTGCAGCGCTGGCGGTGGCCTGCTGGCTGGTTCTGCCGCTGTCCGTTCCGGCGCTGGTGGCGCTGTATGCCCCGATGCTGGCGGCGTTCATCGGGAGTATCGCCGTCATGGTGGTCATTTTTATCCTCAGCCAGGCGAGTGAGGGTTCGCTCTCGCGTCTGCTGCTGGTCGGGATCGCCATCAACGCGCTGTGCGGCGCGCTGGTGGGGGTGCTGGCCTGGATAAGTAATGATACCCAGCTGCGCCAGCTGTCGCTGTGGGGAATGGGCAGTCTCGGCCAGGCAGAGTGGTCCACGCTGCTGGTCGCGGCCACCTTAATCTTCCCTGCTTCGCTGGTCATCTGGCTAATGGCTTCCCGCCTCAACCTGCTACAGCTTGGCGATGAAGAAGCCCACTACCTGGGGATTAACGTCCGGGCCGTGCAGCGTCTGCTGTTACTGTGCAGCGCGCTGCTGGTGGCCTCTTCTGTGGCGATCAGCGGAGTGATTGGTTTTATTGGTCTCGTGGTGCCGCACCTGATACGAATGTGGCTGGGGCCGGACCACCGCGCGCTGGTGCCAGGATCGCTGCTGGCCGGGGCGATCTTACTGCTGCTGGCCGATACCCTTGCCCGCACCGTCGCCGCACCGGCCGAAATGCCGGTGGGTCTGCTGACCAGCATGCTCGGCGCGCCGTGGTTTTTGTGGTTGATTTTCCGCCAACAGAGGACGACATATGGATAATCGCGATCGCACCTGGCACGCGACGTCGCTCTCTCTGTTGCTGGGCAAACGCCGGGTCATTGACGATGTGTCGGTCCGGCTATGCGGCGGAGAGATGACCGCGCTGATTGGCCCAAACGGCGCCGGTAAATCAACGCTGCTGCGGCTGTTAACCGGTTTCTTATCCCCGAACAGCGGCGAACGTCATGTGGAAGGACGTGCGCTGGAACACTGGTCGTCGGAAGCGCTCTCCCGCCGCCGGGCGGTGATGTTGCAACGTACGCAGCTCCATGCAGACTGGCCGGTGGAAACGGTCATCGCCATGGGACGCTCTCCATGGGGTAAAAATCCGGACCGGCAGATGATTCAGCAGGTGATGGTGGAAACCGGCTGCGACCACCTCGCGGGCAGGCGCTATCCTTCGCTCTCCGGCGGCGAACAGCAGCGGGTGCAGCTGGCTCGCTGCCTCGCTCAGCTGTGGCATAACGACGCTCCACGGGGCTGGCTGTTTCTCGACGAACCGACCTCGGCGCTGGATCTTTACTATCAACAGCATCTGCTGCGTCTGCTAAAACGGCTGACCCGCAGCGGCCAGCTGCACGTCTGCGTCGTGCTGCACGACCTCAATCTCGCCGCGCTATGGGCAGACCGCATTCTGCTTCTCCATCAGGGAAAGCTGGTGGCCGAGGGAACGCCGCAGGAGGTCATTTGCCAGTCGGTTATCAGCCGCTGGTACGGAGCGGAAGTGAGAATGGGTGAGCATCCAGACATCGCCATTCCCCAGGTTTACCTTGCGCCATAATCCCATCGTGAGCCGCGCGGCCGTCCGCGCGCTCCACATCAATTACATCACTTTCTGGCATTGTAAGTGCAATTAACGGCATTACCTGCTGAGCAACCGGCATAGCAACAAGCGATAACCCGCTACCGGAATACAGCCATTACAGCAGCGGGCACTTGTGAGCGAGTTTCGCTATGTTAGCTTTAGGATAATCGCCTGCCGCTATTTTTCCCCGCGCGCCCAGGGGGCGGGTATAAAATTGCCCCGCTGCATTATCGCCTCTCCTTTCTTTCTCTGACTCAGTTAGCTCATAAGTTTTACTCTGATCACATTTCAGACGATTTCTCTTTGCCTGCCACCATTTGTTTCTATAAAAGAAACACAGAGAAATAAAAAACCACTCTGTTGCGAAAACAGGCCGTGAGAACAAAAATAAAGAGAATATCGATATGGCAGAACAACCGCTTTCTACAGCAAAGGTAAAAAATACCGGACGCGTCCGATTTCTGGTGCTCGGGCTAGTTTTTATCAACATCATCATTAACTACATGGATCGCACCAATCTTTCCGTTGCTGCCACACAGATGGCGGGAGATTTGCAGTTCACGCCGTTGCAAATGGGGCTGGTGTTTTCAGCCTTTGGTTGGATTTATGCCGCACTGCAAATACCCGGCGGATTTGTTATCGACCGCTTCGGCTCGCGTATTGTTTACGGCGTAGGGTTGTTTATCTGGTCGTTAATAACCGCCCTGCACGCGATTGCCAATAGTTTTGGCGGCCTGGTTGGCTTACGCCTGGGCGTCGGCGCATTTGAAGCGCCTGTCATGCCTTCCAATAATCGCGTGATTTCCAGCTGGTTCCCGGAAAACGAACGCGCCAGCGCCATCGGTATTTACTCTTCTGCGCAATTTGTTGGCCTGGCCTGCATGACGCCGCTGCTGTTCCATATTCAGGAACTGTATGGCTGGCGCGGTTTATTTCTGATTACCGGCGTCGTCGGGATGGTTTGGGCGGTGGTGTGGTATTACCTGTACCGCGAACCGCTGGAACATAAAAGCGTTTCAAAGGCAGAGCTTGATCATATCCGCCAGGGCGGCGCAATTCTGGAAAGCCGTCAGGAAGCAGCCAAACGCAAGTTTGCATGGAGCGACCTGGCACTGATGTTTCGCAGCCGCAAACTGATTGGCATTTACTTTGGCCAGTTCACTATCTCCGCCACCTTCTGGTTTTTCCTGACCTGGTTCCCGACCTATCTGGTGCAATATCGCCATATGGATTTTATTAAATCTGGCTATATCGCCTCCGTTCCTTATCTGGCTGCCTTCTTCGGGGTATTGCTGGCAGGGTTTGTTTCAGACCGTTTAATCAAACGTGGTGTCAGCGCAAGCTTTGCGCGTAAAGCCCCGGTGATTCTTGGCATGTCTTTAACGCTGTTTATCCTGGGTGCCAATTACACCGACAACCCGACGCTAATCATTCTTTTCATGTCGATCGCCTTCTTTGGTAACGGCCTTGCCACCATCACCTGGGTGTTTGTGACGGCACTCGCACCGCGTCATTTAATTGGTCTGGCAGGTGGCGTGTTTAACTTTACCGGCGCGCTGTCGTCCATCGTGGTGCCCATTGCGATTGGCGCGTTAATCGATGGGCATAACTTTGCCCCTGCGCTGGCATTCATCGCCATTCTGGCAGGGCTTGGGATTTGCTCTTACCTGTTTGTGGTTGGGCGCATCGACCTGGACACGCCACAAGAGGTTAAGCCGCAGGAGTCACGAGTTGGGCGGTGAGTTGATTGAGCTGAGCAAGGCGCGGGGCAACGTGTTTTTCATCGGCGTCCCACATTCCGGCAAAAGCGATGGCAGCGTTATGCGCCCCCAGAGGCTGAGCCATCGAAAGTTCGCCATCGTCATGGCGCCAGACAACGTGGCCAGACTCTCGCTGTTGGGCAAGTTTAGGGGCCATTTCCTGCCAGTGTTCAGGCGAGAAACGCGCTTGCAACGCCTCGTCGGTTTCGCTGGCAAGCAATGCCATTCCGATAACCGATTGCCATGCCGGAAGCGTGTGGAAACCGGCCAGCGCCTGGCTAACCTGGCTGCCCGGTTCAGAGTGATAGATATAGATAACCTGGTCTTCCCACAGCACGCCGAGCGCCACCACGATGTCTTTCGGCGCATGGCGTTCAAGCAAAGGCAAAGCCTGGGAAAACAGTGCAGAACCACGAATCGCCTGTGCTGCCAAAGCGTGAATACCCGGCCCTGGCAAATAGCGGCGGTGTTCATCCTGCTGGGTCAGACCAATCGCCGCCATAGTCATCAACAGGCGATTAACGCGGGTGGCATTAATACCCATCAGGCGCGCCAGCTCCCGGCAACCAATTGCCCGGCCACTGGTGACCAGATACTGCAAACAACGGATACCGTCGATAAGACTTTGATTCGGTTGTGATGACATAACGCGCTTCAAATTAATTTAAGAACCACGATTTTATCGTCAGTTTTACAGGAAACAAACTTTATGCAAATTTTTCAGCAAACCCACGCCCGGGAATTCCCTTCGCAACAATTAAAAACAGACTTGCTGGTCGCCGGCGGCGGTCTTGCCGGGTTATGCGCAGCTCTTGCCGCCGCTCGCGATGGTTTGAAAGTGGTTTTGGTTCAGGACAGGCCGGTTCTGGGGGGCAACGCATCGAGCGAAGTCCGTCTGTGGGCCAACGGGGCTACTTCGCATATGGGGAATAATAATCGCTGGTCACGCGAAGGCGGCATCATGGGTGAGATCATGGAGGAGAACGTTTATCGGAATAAAGAAGGCAATCCGGTGATGTTTGATCTCGTTTTGTTGGATATGGCCCGCAGTGAACCCCATCTGACGCTGCTATTGAACACCGCGTTATACGAGGTTTCCACCAAAGGTCAACGTATTACCAGCGCCAAAGGGTTCAACGCCATCAACGAAACCTTTTATGACATTGCCGCCAGCCAGTTTTGCGATGCGACCGGCGATGGTGTATTGGGGCATCTAGCCGGAGCTGAATATCGCGTAGGCGCAGAAGACCCGGAAGAGTTTGATGAAAAAATGGCGCCAGGCGATAACTTCGGTCATAAACTTGGGCACTCCATCTATTTTTACACCAAAAAAGGCAGCGCGCCGGTTAACTTCATTCCGCCCTCTTTTGCCCTGAAAGATATCAAAGAAATTCCCCGCTACACACGCCTGACATCAACACTTAACGGTTGTGATTTATGGTGGCTGGAATGGGGAGGTCGCCTTGATACCATCCATGACAGCGAAGAAATTAAGTGGGAACTGTGGAAAATCGTCTGGGGTGTCTGGGATTACATTAAAAACTCGGGGCAATTCCCGGATGCTGAAAACATGACCATCGAGTGGGTCGGCGCGATTCCAGGTAAACGTGAAAGCCGCCGCTTTGTAGGCGACCATATCCTTTGCCAACAAGATATCATTGAACAGCGTGACCACTACGACGCGGTGGGTTACGGCGGTTGGTCAATTGACCTTCATCCGGCTGATGGCGTTTACAGCAAGCACGACGGCTGCCGTCAGTTCCACAGCAAAGGCACCTACACCATTCCCTATCGCAGCCTATACAGCCGTTCTATGGAAAACTTATTCCTGGCCGGGCGTCTGATTTCCGCCTCACACGTCGCTTTTGGCAGTGCTCGCGTGATGTGTACCTGTGGTTTATTAGGCGAAGTGGTTGGCCGGGCGGCGGCGCTGTGCCACCAGCAGCAAATCACCGCATCGCAATTATCAGCACAAAACCGCATCGGTTCACTACAGCGGCATCTACAACAAACCGGTTGTTATATCCCTCGCCAATGGTTGAGCGACCCGGCGTCTGGCGCAAATGTGAACACCAGCAGCGAATGGCAATTAACTGAGCTGCCAGCAAACGGTACATGGAAGGCATTGAATGAGCGCATGGCATTACTTCTGCCGCTTAAAGCCGGTGAAATCTTGCCTGAGTTGAATTTCACCTTACGCGCAGGATCACCACAGCGGCTTAAAATCTGCCTGTCAGGCAGTGAACGCGCGGGTAATTTCACCCCTGATACGCCACTGGACGAGTGTGAAATTTCTGTCTTTGAAGCGGGCGAATACAGCGTGCAGTTCCATTATCAAAGCGCACGCGATGAATATTTGTTTATCGCTTATGAGAGCAATGAACACATCGATATCGCGCTAAGCGACGTGCAGCTTCCGGGAATTATGACGGTATTTAATGGCCTGAACGCCAGGGTTGCGAAGAATACGCGTCAGGTCCCTGATGGTAACTATGGCGTGGATGAGTTTGATTTCTGGTTGCCGCGCCGCCAGCCAAATCCAATTCTTCCGGCACTTCGCCTGGCTTCACCACTGCGTTGCTACGCGCCAGAAAACCTGGTCAACGGCCGTTTGCGCCCGGAGCAGTACACCAATGCATGGGTACCCGCCGCTGACGATAGTTTGCCGACTGTGACCTGGCGTTGGGAACAGCCGCAGACTTTGCACGCGCTAACGCTGGTGTTCGATAACGATTTTGATAATGCCATGGAAACGGTACAGATGGGCCATGCCCTGGCGGTGGCACCGCATTGCGTGACCCATTATCGTTTATGGGTCGATAACACCTTACTGGCAGAAGTGATCGACAACCGCCATTCCGTTTGCGAGCATCGTTTGCCCGAGGCCATCAGTGCACAACAGGTCAAACTGGAGATGGTAAAAACAGCCGGAAGCATTGCCGCCCTCTACGCTTTGAACGTTCGATAAGCGAAAGCCACCACCGTCTTAGCTGCGGTGGCTTACCTTCACCACAAATGAGCTAATCAATAAAATCGATTCTGGCCACCGAACTTGATTCCCATTTGACTCAGGGTGTTGATGCCAATCGTAAGCGCCCTAATCCCACCGTGAGCCGCGCGTCCGTCCGCGCGCTCCGCTTTGGCAACTGGAACGCGGATCGCTACATCTCATATCGTCACTTTCCCTGAAATACGTATCTCCGTTATGATGTCCCCTCAATGTGATAACAACGAAAACAAAAAGATCACAATTCATTAAGAATCAGGGACCTGGATAATATCCTATGAGTACAATCGATAATCTCGGCGCCCATACCCCGATGATGCATTGGTGTGTTAGTACTGATTAATAAAGATTATTTCCCACCATAATATAAAAACTATATTTTAACCTACACATTTGTAACTATCTGATTTTAATAATATTGTTTGATGTACTCATCCAGCGTTATACTCCCTTTGTTTTCCCATCCTTCTAAAAACGCAGGGCATCTCCATGAGCCGATACCATGTATCCAGCAGTGAAGGCCAGTATGAGAAAGACTCTGGCGAGCAGGTTTTGGCTAATAAGCTGGGGATCGCTACTTCTGATGAGATGGATGAGGCTGAACTTGTCCTGTTAGAACAACTCTATCAGTCCGTTTTTGAAGAACAGTTCCCGGAAGGACTGCTCAGCGTCGCCATGCTAAAAAACTGGCATCGCCGCTGGTTAGGTAACATCTACGAGTGGGCTGGGCAAGAAAGAGCGGTTAACATCAGCAAAGGCGGCTTTATGTTTGCCCCTTCAGCGCAGTTGCCAAAACTGCTGAGCGAATTCGACACCAAATATCTGGCTCAATACACGCCGTGTAGCGGCATGGACGAAGAACAACTCATCACTGCTATCGCCATCACCCATGTCGAGATAATACTTATCCATCCATTCAGAGAGGGAAACGGACGCCTGTCGCGACTGCTGGCCGACGTGATGGCCGTTCAGGGAGGGTACAAACCGCTGGATTATCAAAGCTGGGAGCAAAACAAAACTCAGTATATCTCGGCTATCCATGCTGGCATATCAATGGACTACAAGCCGATGAAACACTGGGTCGGTGAAGCACTAAGAAGGGGTTAAACCGCAAGACGCAAATGAGCGAATTTTTTGCGCGTGGCTTCAAGTGAAGCTTCGATCTTCGCGGAGGACTGCCCTGTTTCAACAGCCGTAGATGTTGCTACTGAGCGAACGATATCAGCACGAGATGGCTTAACGTAGCTTGCCTGAGTTTTTTTGTTGTTGCTCATAATTACTCCTGAAAAGCAGAATCTGGGCTGAAAGACATCGTTCAAACAGTATACCAAAACTTCTACGCAAATTCACTGCAAGCCCTGTCAAAAGACTCACTCATCGGGCAAGCCCTTTAAGTAATACTGGGGGCAGGTCACGAGAGAAGTCTGGGGGAAGTTACCAATTTTAACCTGAGCAAGCTTGCCAGTCAGAGAACTTGTGTAACGGTAGAAAAAGACTTAACCCCAGTTGCACCACAGGAGACACGTAAGCCACGATTTTCGCCTACATCAGCCTTATCTTTGTCGCCAGGCTTCATCATTTCTACCGCTTTAAACGAAAGTGGCTTTCCCTCTTGTTTTCCTGCCATAAAGACTCCGTTATCATGCACCTTATGCAGTCATGAACATAAATGCAGGATTTCATGATATTCGATGAGACACCGTGAAACTTAATGATAACAATAAAAATCACTAACTCATTAAAAATTAAGAAAATGGACATCACAAACCGATGAGTACAATAGAAAATTTAGACTCTCACACCCCAATGATGCAGCAGTATCTGAAGCTGAAGGCTCAGCATCCGGAGATCCTGCTGTTCTATCGTATGGGCGACTTTTATGAGCTGTTTTATGATGATGCCAAACGGGCCTCTCAGCTGCTCGATATCTCGCTGACCAAACGCGGCGCCTCGGCGGGTGAGCCCATTCCTATGGCCGGGATCCCGCACCATGCGGTGGAAAACTATCTCGCCAAACTGGTCAACCAGGGTGAATCGGTGGCCATTTGCGAACAGATTGGCGACCCGGCCACCACCAAAGGTCCGGTCGAGCGTAAAGTGGTGCGTATCGTCACGCCTGGCACTATCAGCGATGAAGCGCTGCTGCAGGAACGTCAGGATAACCTGCTGGCCGCTATCTGGCAGGACAGCAAAGGCTTTGGCTATGCGACGCTGGATATCAGCTCCGGTCGTTTCCGCCTGAGCGAACCGGCCGACCGCGAAACCATGGCCGCCGAGCTGCAGCGTACCAACCCGGCTGAACTGCTGTATGCCGAAGATTTTGCCGAATCGGCGTTGATTGAAGGCCGCCGCGGCCTGCGCCGTCGTCCGCTGTGGGAGTTTGAAATCGACACCGCGCGCCAGCAGCTGAATTTACAGTTTGGCACCCGCGACCTGGTCGGTTTCGGCGTCGAAAATGCGCCGCGCGGTCTCTGTGCCGCCGGCTGCCTGTTGCAATATGTCAAAGATACCCAGCGCACCTCCCTGCCGCATATTCGCTCCATCACCATGGAGCGCCAGCAGGACAGTATTATTATGGACGCGGCAACCCGCCGTAACCTTGAGATTACCCAGAATCTGGCCGGTGGTTTCGACAATACCCTGGCGTCGGTGCTCGACTGCACCGTGACGCCGATGGGCAGCCGGATGCTCAAACGCTGGCTGCATATGCCGGTACGCGACACGGCGGTGCTGGTCGAACGCCAGCAAACCATAGGCGCGCTGCAGGAGCGTTATACCGAACTGCAGCCGGTGCTACGTCAGGTGGGCGATCTGGAACGTATTCTGGCGCGACTGGCGCTGCGCACCGCGCGTCCGCGCGATCTCGCCCGCATGCGTCATGCGTTCCAGCAGCTGCCGATCCTGCGCGAGATGCTGGCTGACGTCAGCTGCGCGCCGGTCCAGCGGCTGCGCGATAAAATGGGCGAGTTCAGCGAACTGCGCGAACTGCTCGAACGCGCAATTATCGACGCGCCGCCGGTGCTGGTGCGCGACGGCGGCGTTATTGCCCCGGGCTACCATGAGGAGCTCGATGAATGGCGCGCGCTGGCGGATGGCGCCACCGACTATCTCGATAAGCTGGAAATTCGCGAACGCGAACGCCTGGGGCTGGACACGCTGAAGGTCGGTTACAATGCCGTGCACGGTTACTACATTCAGATCAGCCGCGGCCAGAGCCAACATGCCCCGATTCACTACGTCCGCCGCCAGACGCTGAAAAACGCCGAGCGCTACATTATTCCGGAACTGAAGGAGTATGAGGACAAAGTACTGACGTCGAAAGGGAAAGCGCTGGCGCTGGAGAAACAGCTCTACGAGCAGCTGTTCGATATGCTGCTACCGCACCTTGCCGACCTTCAGCAAAGCGCCAGCGCGCTGGCGGAACTGGATGTACTGGTTAACCTCGCCGAACGCGCGGAAACCCTGAACTACTGCTGCCCGACCTTCAGCGACAAACCGGGTATTCGCATCAGCGAAGGCCGTCACCCGGTGGTCGAACAGGTGCTGAAGGAGCCGTTCATCGCCAACCCGCTGAGCCTGGCGCCGCAGCGCCGGATGCTGATTATTACCGGCCCGAATATGGGCGGTAAAAGTACCTATATGCGGCAGACCGCGCTGATTGCGCTGCTGGCCTATATCGGCAGCTACGTCCCGGCGGAGAAAGTTGAAATCGGCCCTATCGATCGCATCTTTACCCGCGTCGGCGCGGCAGATGACCTGGCAAGCGGCCGTTCCACCTTCATGGTAGAAATGACCGAAACCGCCAATATTCTGCATAATGCCACCGAACACAGCCTGGTGCTGATGGATGAAATCGGCCGCGGGACCTCCACCTACGACGGTCTGTCGCTGGCGTGGGCCTGCGCCGAAAGTCTGGCCAATAAGATTAAGGCGCTGACCCTTTTTGCCACCCACTACTTCGAACTGACCCAGCTGCCGGAGAAAATGGAAGGCGTGGCGAACGTCCATCTTGATGCGCTGGAACATGGCGATACCATCGCCTTCATGCACAGCGTCCAGGATGGCGCCGCCAGCAAAAGCTACGGTCTGGCGGTTGCCGCACTGGCGGGCGTGCCTAAAGAGGTGATTAAGCGCGCGCGGCAGAAATTACGCGAGCTGGAGAGTATTGCCCCAGGCGTCGCCGCCACGCAGGTCGATGGTACGCAGATGTCGCTGCTCTCCGCCCCGGAAGAGACCTCGCCGGCGGTAGAAGCGCTGGAAAATCTCGACCCGGATTCTCTGACCCCGCGTCAGGCGCTGGAGTGGATTTACCGGCTGAAGAGCCTGGTGTAACGCCTTCTTATTCCGCAGAAGTGACAAAAGGGCAGCCCGTAAAGCGCTGCCCTTTTCGAAAATAAATGGCTGCAAGGCTCATACGCCGGCCTCAGTGGATAGAATTATCTGCCGGGACTTACGTCTAGCCGGATCCTGTCAATGCTCAACGCCAGACAGCCTCAGGCACCCACCGCGATTCTCACTCCGCCGGTCGGCAGAAATTATCAGCTGGAAATCAAACGGAATGATTTTATTATCGATTGCGAGAGGGATCGCCAATACTCAAATGCTATTCACTTTTCCGTCATTTTAATTAATAAATAGTTTTCATTGATGATGCGAAATATAAAAACGGTGCGCTTGAGCGATAAATAACACCATCCGCTTGCGCCCTTCATCCACACGCTCATGACGCAAGAAGAATTAGCCCTGGCGCTCGCGTAAGAAATCAATGAACGCCCGGACCCGGGTCGGGACATGCTGCGCGTCCGGATAAACCGCATACACGCCCTGCGGGGGAAAGGTAAACCCGGGCATGACCTGAACCAGTCTGTGCTCCGCCAGTGCCGGCGCTACCAGCCACTCGGGCAACAGCGCAACCCCGCATCCCGCCAGGGCGAAAGCCAGCAGCGCGCTGGCGCTATCCGCCGACAGTCGCGGCACCGCTTTAATATCTAAAGCCACGCTCTCATCGCGCGGTCCGGTGAGTTGCCAATGGAGCGGCGCGGACAACCGTTCATGAATAATCCACGCTGCCCGGGCCAAATCCTCAATCGTCTCCAGAGGATGTTCCGCCAGCCATGCCGGCGCGGCAACCGGGACAATCGCAAAACGGGAGATCAGCGCCGCGCGGTAGCGCGAATCTGCCAGCGTTCCGAGGCGGATCGCTACATCAAAACGCTCAGAGATTAAGTCCGCATGGTGCGAGGAGGAGACGTGGCGTACCCGTAGCGCCGGATGCCGCTGACTGAACTCGGCCAGCGCGGGAATAATCACCTGGGTACCATACTCCGGTGTCGTGGTGATACGGAGTTCACCGCTCAATCCGCTATGGCTGGCCCGCACCTCATCCTGCAGGTTTTCCGCCGTTTTCAGTAATGCCAGGCCGCGATGATAGAACAGCGACCCCGCTTCAGTCAGCGTGAGCCGTCGCGTGGATCGTAACAACAGCGTGACGCCAAGTTCGCTCTCCAGCTGACGCACGTTAAAGCTGACCACCGCCTTAGTTTGCCCCAGGGCCGCCGCTGCCGCGGTAAAACTCCCGCTTTCCACCACCGCGACAAACATGGTCATGCGTTGCAGATTCAGCATATTCACTTCACTTATTGTCAAAAATTTTCAGACAGTATATCCCCGGATGTCCTGTTTATCCGCCTGTCCCTGCGGTTTAGAGTAGCGGCCTTCTGATGAGGAATAAAAATGACAGCACGCAGCAAGGTCGCCACCGTTTTTTTACTGGGTTTCTTTCTCGATTTAATCAATATGTTTATCGCCAGCGTCGCCTTCCCCAGTATGAGCCGGGCGCTCAACGCCTCCGTCAGTGAACTGGCCTGGGTGAGTAATGGCTACATTGCCGGCCTGACGCTGGTCGTGCCATTCAGCGCCTGGTTGACGCAGCGCTGCGGAGCTCGCCGGCTCGTTATGCTCTCGCTCACGCTGTTCAGCGCCGCAGCGCTGGCCTGCGGACTGAGCGACTCGCTGGGCAGCCTGATTTTCTGGCGTGCCCTGCAAGGGATGGGCGGTGGCTTGCTTATCCCCGTCGGACAGTCTCTGACCTGGCAGCTGTTTCAGCCGCACGAGCGGGCGAAACTCTCGGCCGCCGTGATGCTGGTAGGTCTGCTGGCCCCCGCCTGTTCTCCGGCGGCAGGTGGACTGCTGGTTGAAACATTCAGCTGGCGCGGGGTCTTCCTGGTCAGCCTGCCCGTGGCGCTGGTCACTCTGGCATTAGCCAGCGTATGGCTAAAAAATGACGACGCCCCCGCACGGTCCTCCCGTTTCTTACATCTGCCGCTGCTGGCCGATCCGCTGTTGCGTTTCGCCATGTTGATTTATCTCTGCGTACCCGGCGTCTTTATTGGCATTAATGTGGTTGGCCTGTTTTACCTGCAGACAATAACCGGCATGTCGCCTTCGGCAACGGGCGCCCTGATGCTGCCCTGGTCGCTGGCGTCTTTTGTGGCTATCTCTCTGACCGGCCGTTTTTTTAATCGCCTCGGCCCTCGCCCCTTTATTCTCTTCGGTTGCCTGCTTCAGGCCGCCGGGATCCTGCTGTTGACCGGCGTCACGCCGCAAAGCTCAATGGCGTCGCTGGTTTTCGCCTTTATCCTGATGGGCGCCGGCGGCAGCCTGTGCAGCAGCACCGCCCAAAGCTGTGCATTTCTCAACATCGCCAATGGCGATATGCCGGATGCCAGCGCACTGTGGAACATCAACCGCCAGCTCAGCTTTTTGGCCGGGGCCGCGTTGCTGTCCGCATTGCTGGCGGTCCTGCAGGTTTATTATCCGTCAACGCAGGCCTGGCACGGGGTGTTTATCATCGCCGCGTGCCTGACGCTTATCCCGCTTCTGGGCTGTCTGCGCCTTAATAACCAGGCGATAGTCACGCGCCTGCATCAAAAAATGGAGACCCCATGAACCCATATATTCAGGAAACGATCGACGCCCATGTGGCTATTGAAAACTGGCTGAGTCAGAAACAAGGCGCGGCAGAGACCTTAATGACACGCTTTTCCCCTGATTTTTCAATGGTCGGTATCGGTGGAAACGTCATGAACCACCGGGCGCTCAGCGCTTTCTTTGCGGCCGCAGGCGGCAGTCGTCCAGGCTTGAGCATCACCATTGATAGCGCGACCACGCTCGCCGAATGGCACGATGGCGCGGTGATATGCTATCGGGAAAGGCAGCGTTTACCCGAGCAGGGCGAAACTATCCGCTGGTCAACGGTCCTGTTCAGGAAAGCTGAAGGGCGTATTTTGTGGCGCCATTTACATGAGACCCGGCAGGCGTAGCATGCAAAGAAAAAGGCCCGATCGGACGATCGGGCCTTTTTGAGAGGAAAATTGCTTATTCGCGGAATAGCGCTTCGATGTTCAGCCCTTGTCCTTGCAGGATTTCCCGCAGGCGGCGCAGGCCTTCTACCTGGATCTGACGTACGCGTTCGCGGGTCAGACCAATTTCACGGCCAACATCTTCAAGCGTAGCGGCTTCATAGCCCAACAGGCCAAAACGACGCGCCAGGACTTCACGCTGCTTGGCGTTCAGTTCGAACAGCCATTTAACGATGCTTTGTTTCATATCATCGTCCTGCGTGGTGTCTTCCGGACCGTTGTCTTTCTCATCGGCCAGAATATCCAGCAGCGCTTTTTCCGAGTCGCCGCCCAGCGGCGTGTCCACTGAGGTAATGCGCTCATTGAGACGCAGCATACGGCTCACGTCATCAACCGGCTTATCCAGCTGCTCGGCAATCTCTTCCGCACTCGGCTCGTGGTCCAGCTTATGGGACAACTCACGTGCGGTACGCAGATAGACGTTCAGCTCTTTGACAATATGGATAGGTAAACGGATGGTACGGGTTTGGTTCATGATTGCCCGTTCAATCGTTTGACGAATCCACCAGGTGGCGTAAGTCGAAAAACGGAACCCACGTTCCGGGTCAAACTTCTCAACCGCGCGGATCAGCCCCAGATTGCCCTCTTCAATCAGATCCAGCAGCGCCAGACCACGATTGCTATAACGACGAGCAATTTTCACCACCAGACGTAGGTTACTTTCAATCATCCGGCGGCGTGAAGCCACATCACCACGCAATGCGCGACGGGCGAAATAGACTTCTTCTTCGGCCGTCAGCAGTGGGGAATAACCAATCTCACCCAGGTAGAGTTGCGTCGCATCAAGCACACGTTGTGTTGCGCCTTGCGACAGAAGATCTTCCTCGGCCAGATCGCTATCACTGGGTTCCTCTTCTACTAAGGCTTTCTCATCGAAAACCTCGACTCCGTTCTCATCAAATTCCGCGTCTTCATTTAAATCATGAACTTTCAGCGTATTCTGACTCATAAAGATGGCTCCTACCCGTGATCCCTGAGCAAAGCACCTTCGCTATACATCATTCAACGACGCCGGACGGAGACTTTTTGCCCCGGTGAAGGGGCTGTTGCGACCGGCCTGGCGTCTGCTAACTGATGTGACGCTTATCCGTACTTCGCCAAATTATCGCTGCGGTAAATACTGCAGCGGGTTGACGGATTTCCCCTTGTAACGAATTTCAAAATGCAATCTTGTAGAGCTGGTGCCGGTGCTACCCATGGTAGCGATTTTCTGCCCCGCTTTAACTTCCTGTTGCTCCCGGACCAGCATTGTATCGTTATGAGCGTAGGCACTCAGGTAATCATCGTTGTGTTTGATGATAATAAGATTACCGTAACCGCGCAGCGCGTTACCGGCATAGACGACGCGTCCGTCAGCGGTCGCGACAATAGCCTGTCCCTTACTGCCTGCAATATCAATACCTTTATTGCCGCCTTCTGCGCCACTAAAGTTCTCGATAACCTTGCCATCAGTCGGCCAGCGCCATGTGGAGATAGGCGAACTGGTTGACGTACTGCTTGCAGTCGGTTGGTTTGTGCTAACAGCGGGAGCCGTCACTGGCGCGACGGTAGTCGTCGTCGCTGGCTTATTGTTCGGCAACATCTTATTAGCATTCTGTTCACCTGAGGATTCAGAATACGTAATAGTTGGTTGTGACGCAACCACCGCGGTCGATTTTTGTGCAGTATTTGAGGCCGCCGTCGCACCTCCGCTTGCCCGTACGCTTGCCGCAGCAACGGCGTTATCACCGGTGATTGGCTGGCCAGCAGAGTTGCCAACCTGCAGCGTCTGACCGACGTTCAGACCGTATGGTGCAGGGATGTTGTTGCGTTGCGCGAGGTCACGGAAATCGTTACCTGTTACCCATGCGATATAGAACAGCGTATCGCCGCGTTTCACGGTATAGGTGCTGCCACCCGTATAGCTGCCTTTCGGAATATCGCCATATTTACGGTTATAGACTATCTTGCCGTTCACGGTCTGCACCGGCTGCTGAGCCATCGGCTGAACCTGCGTCGCAGGCGTCTGAACCGGCTGTACCTGAGGGGTATGCGGAACAATGGCGGATCCTGTTGTCGACGGCGGAGTGATCAGCATCCCGGAATTCGTTCCCGAGGATGAGGCTCCACCCGCCGAGCTAACCGGCGCAGGCGGATTATTGGTATTCGTACAACCTGCCAGCCAGAGTGAAACCAGTGATAACGCCGCAATACGGCTTAAGGTAAATTTTGGGCTTCCCGCGCTCATTTATCCCCCAGGAATATGTTAACTGCCAATATCTTGCTTACCGGACAACACCCGGCCAGGACACTGAAAATGTGTCCACCCTACGCCTAAAGTCAGGCAAAAAAAACCTGGATAAATCCGGGTCTCACGCCAGCTCCCCTTGCACCAGAGGAACAAAGCGTACGGCTTCGACGGTATCCATCACAAACTCATTACCGCGACGACGGATCCGTTTCAGGAACTGATGCTCCTCGCCCACCGGTAATACCAGCACGCCTCCCTCATCCAGCTGCGCCAGCAGCGCTGGCGGCACTTCCGGCGGTGCGGCGGTGACGATAATCGCATCAAAGGGAGCGCGTGCCTTCCAACCCTGCCATCCATCGCCGTGACGGGTTGAAACATTATGTAAATCAAGTTGTTTCAGGCGACGACGCGCCTGCCACTGTAAACTCTTAATCCGTTCGACCGAACACACATGATGAACGAGATGCGCCAGGATCGCCGTCTGGTAGCCTGAACCGGTGCCAATCTCCAGCACCCGCGATTCCGGCGTCAGCGTCAGAAGCTCCGTCATCCGCGCCACCATGTAGGGTTGCGAGATGGTTTGCCCCTGGCCGATAGGTAGTGCCGTGTTCTCCCACGCCTTGTGTTCGAAGGCTTCATCAACGAATTTTTCACGCGGTACCAGGGTTATCGCCTCCAGCACGCGCTCGTCAACGATGCCCTGAGTACGCAGCTGATTCAGCAGGCTTTCTACACGTTTGCTTACCATTGTGTTGCCACTCCGACGCGATCCAGCCAGTCGGCCACCATCCCGTGAGCCTGGTGGGCGGTTAAATCAACGTGCAGCGGCGTCACGGAGACATAGCCTTCGTCAACGGCCGCAAAATCGGTATCCGGCCCGGCATCGTGCTTCTCTCCCGGCGGGCCAATCCAGTACAGCGTATTGCCGCGCGGATCTTTTTGCGGAATGACCTGATCGGCGGGATGTCGGCTGCCGCAGCGAGTGACGCGGATGCCTTTAATCTGCTCAAGTGGCAGATCGGGCACATTGATATTGAGGATGCGACCGGTACGCAGCGGCTCGCGGCTTAAAGCACGCAGGATAGAGCAGGTGATGGCCGCCGCGGTGTCGTAGTGCTGATGACCATTCAGGGAGACGGCCAGCGCCGGAAAGCCGAGGTGACGGCCTTCCATTGCCGCGGCGACAGTGCCGGAGTAGATAACGTCATCGCCGAGATTGGGGCCGGCGTTAATGCCGGAAACCACGATATCCGGACGCGGGCGCATCAGGGCGTTGACGCCGAGATAGACACAGTCCGTTGGTGTCCCCATCTGGACGGCGATATCGCCGTTATCGAAAGTGAAAGTGCGTAACGAAGACTCGAGAGTCAGGGAGTTCGATGCGCCGCTGCGGTTACGATCGGGTGCAACTACCTGGACCTCAGCAAACTCCCGTAAGGCCTTCGCCAGGGTCTGAATACCCGGCGCATGAATCCCGTCATCGTTACTCAGCAATATTCGCATAGTCACCCGTTGTATTGATAAGTTCCCTTACCACGCTGGTGGCGAAGCTGCCCGCTGGCAGCCAGAAACGCAGTTCAACGGTTACGTCATCCCACCAGTTCCAGCTCATCTGCTGCGGATAGAGCAGCATCGCCCGGCGTGCCGCTTCTACTTTTTCACGCACCAGCAGAGCCTGGAGCTGCGTCTCTTCGGCAACGGCCGCCTGCTCGGCGGCCAGCGCCTCGCGTTGGCTGCCCCACTCGCCGCTTCCCGGTAACGCCGCCGTAATCATCAGTTCACGGTTATCAACCCGCTCCTGCAGCTGCGCGCGTTCCTCAGGCGTAGCGACAAACCAGCTCCCGCGCCCCGCTAATTGTAGCGCATCGCCATCAACAACCTGATTAAATTCCGGTTTTTTTAATCTAATACTGACCTGTTGATTAAACAAGCCGCTACGCGCCGCCGACAGCCAAAAACTGCGTTTATTGCGATCGCGAAGCGGTGCGCCGCTCTCCGCCCAGCGCAGCGCGCCCAGCAGATTGCTGCCGCCGATACCAAAGCGCTGGGCGCCGAAATAGTTCGGCACCCCCTGTGCGGCAACAGCCTGCAGACGCCGCTCGACATCGTCGCGATCGCTGATTTCCCGCAGAATCAGGGTAAACTGGTTGCCCTTCAGCGCGCCGAGCCGCAGCTTACGTTTATGCCGCGCGTATTCCAGCACCTGGCAACCTTCCAGCTGAAACTTGCTCAGGTCAGGCATCTCTTTGCCCGGAAGCCGGGCGCACAGCCACTGCTCGGTCACGGCATGTTTATCTTTCTGCCCGGCAAAACTCACTTCCCGCGCATGGATTTTAAGGAACTTAGCCAGCGCATCCGCCACAAACCGCGTATTGCAGTCCGTTTTCAGAATCCGTACCAACAGATGCTCGCCTTCGCCATCCGGCGCAAAGCCGAGATCTTCGACCACCACGAAATCTTCCGGGTTGGCTTTCAGTATCCCCTGCCCCTGCGGTTTACCGTGCAGCCAGGTGAGTTCATTGAAGGCAATCATTGCTGCCCCTTACGCAGCAGCGCCACCGCTTCGCAGGCGATGCCTTCACCGCGGCCGGTGAAACCCAGCTTCTCGGTGGTGGTGGCTTTCACGTTGACATCATCCATATGGCAGCCGAGGTCTTCGGCGATAAAGACACGCATCTGCGGAATATGCGGCAGCATTTTCGGCGCCTGAGCAATGATCGTGACATCGACGTTTCCGAGGGTATAACCTTTGGCCTGAATCCGCCGCCAGGCTTCGCGCAACAGCTCGCGGCTGTCGGCGCCTTTAAAGGCCGGGTCGGTATCCGGGAACAGCTTGCCGATATCCCCCAGCGCCGCCGCCCCAAGCAGGGCATCGGTCAGCGCATGCAGCGCCACGTCGCCATCGGAATGGGCCAACAGCCCTTTCTCGTAAGGGATGCGCACCCCGCCAATAATGATTGGGCCTTCACCACCAAAAGCGTGTACGTCAAAACCGTGTCCAATTCGCATTAAGCCTTCTCCTGGTGTCGGGAACGGGTAAGGTAAAATTCTGCCAGCGCCAGGTCTTCCGGGCGCGTCACTTTAATATTATCAGCTCGTCCGGCCACCAGTTCGGGATGGAAGCCACAGTACTCCAGCGCCGAGGCTTCATCGGTGATGGTCGCGCTTTCATTGAGCGCGCGCGTCAGGCACTGGAGGAGTAATTCACGAGGGAAAAATTGCGGCGTCAGCGCATGCCATAAGTCATTCCGATCGACGGTGTGCGCAATAGCCACCTTGCCGGGTTCCGCGCGTTTCATGGTATCGCGAACCGGCGCAGCGAGAATGCCCCCCACGCGGCTGGTTTCGCGCAGCGCCAACAGGCGCTGGAGGTCATCCTGATGCAGGCACGGGCGCGCGGCATCGTGCACCAGTACCCATTCGGCCTCAGGCAGCGCCTGCAGACCAGCCAGGACGGAGTCAGCGCGCTCGGCCCCGCCGTCGACGACGGTAATCTGCGGATGAGTGGCCAGCGGCAGCTGGCTAAAGCGGATATCGCCGGGACTGACGGCAATCACCACGCGCTGCACGCACGCGTTCGCCAACAGCGCGGCGACCGCGTGTTCGAGAATCGTTTTGTTACCGATTGAGAGATATTGTTTCGGGCATTCCGTTTGCATACGGCGGCCAAAACCGGCTGCCGGTACCACGGCGCAAACACCCGGAAAAGTGGCTGCCATGTCGTAATCCTGGGCTTGTTTATCGATTGTTCTGCGTCGACCCCTGGTTGCGCTTAGACGCATCCGGGACCAGACGATAAAATGTTTCGCCCGGGCGGGTCATGCTTAGTTCATTGCGCGCGCGCTCTTCGATCGCTTCCTGACCGCCGTTAAGGTCATCGATTTCCGCAAACAGTTGATCGTTGCGCGCCTTTAATTTGCTGTTAGTGGCTTGCTGCGCGGTGACGTCGTCATTCACCCGGCTATAGTCATGCAGACCATTTTTACCGAACCACAGCGAGTACTGTAGCCAGACCAGCAAAGCCAATAGTAGCAGCGTTAATTTACCCATTCTGCCCCCTGAAAAACGGCATCATCATCCCATAACTCGCCCGAGCATTTCACTCCGACGCGCGGACGACGCCGCGTAACGCGGGGACTGTAACACATTTCTGTCGCCGATACCCAGGCTTGATTCATACGCAGAAAGGACTATCCCAGCAACCAGAGGAACAGCAGACCAAACATCAGCCCCACGGTCAAAATGGTCGCGCATGCGCTGTACAGGAGCTTACCGTTCAACAGCGAGTGCAGCGCAATCCCGACGACCACGGCAACCGGCATTAAGGCGAGAAAAAAGGGCCAGGTGTAGAGGAGGAAAAAAAGCGTATTACTGCCATACATGAGGAAAGGAATACCCAGCGCCAGCAGCCATGAAATAAAGCCCACGGCGGCGCCTGACAAAGACCAGGTGGTCTCGTCATGGGCCACCGCGGGTGGTTCTGGACGAATGAGACTGATGTTCTGGGTATTGCGCATATCGAATCCTGTTGACCGGGCGACCGGCACCTCAATGCCGCCGCCGTTTCAGGATCTGATAATATCGCTCTGTCTGAGGAGGTCTAATAGTTGGTGCACCAAATTTGTTACCAATTGTTCACCATCCAGATGAATTTCCGCCTTTTCTGGTGGTTCATACACCGAATCTATGCCGGTAAAATTGCGTAATTCACCCGCTCGCGCCTTCTTGTATAACCCTTTTGGATCCCGCGCCTCGCAGATAGCCAGCGGCGTATCGACAAACACTTCGATAAAGCGCCCTTCGCCTAAACGCTCGCGCACCATCTGCCGTTCAGCGCGATGTGGAGAGATAAACGCGGTCAACACCACCAGCCCGGCATCAACCATCAGCTTCGCCACTTCCCCGACACGACGAATATTTTCTTTACGATCGCTATCGCTAAAACCGAGATCGCTACACAGGCCGTGCCGCACGTTATCGCCATCCAGCAGATAGGTGCTGACGCCCAGCTGATGCAGCGCCTCTTCCAGCGCGCCGGCAACGGTAGATTTACCTGAGCCGGACAGCCCGGTAAACCACAGCACCACGCCGCGATGGCCGTGGTGTTGTTCGCGCTGCTCCCGGGTGACCGGATGGGCGTGCCAGACGACGTTTTCGTCATGCCGGGCCATTACTTGCCTCCCAGCAGGTCGCGCGCGTCCCAGTGCGGGAAGTGTTTACGGATCAGCTGATTCAGTTCCAGTTCAAACGCGCTGAAGGAGGATGTCGATGCCTGGCGCTGTTCCAGCGGTTCGCGCACCATGCCAGCACCTACCGTGACGTTGGTCAACCGGTCGATGAAGATCAGCCCGCCGGTTACCGGGTTATGCTGATATTTGTCCAGCACCAGCGGCTCGTCGAAGGTCAAATCGACAAGTCCAATCCCGTTCAGCGGCAGCGACTCGACTTCGCGCTGGGTCAAATTATTGATATCAACCTGATAACGAATCCCGTCGACACGCGCGCGCGTTTTCTTGCCGGCAATTTTAATGTCATAGCTCTGGCCCGGGGCTAACGCCTGCTCGGCCATCCACACCACATCCACGCTGGCGCTTTGCACCGCGGGCAGCGTCACCTGCGCATCGACCAACAGGTCGCCGCGGCTGATATCAATCTCATCTTTCAACACGATAGTGATGGCTTCACCGGCACCGGCTTCCTGCAGGTCGCCGTCAAACGTCACAATACGCGCCACGCTGGATTCAACGCCCGATGGCAGTACCTTCAGGCGCTGTCCGACCTTCACGCTGCCGGAAGCCACGGTCCCGGAGAAACCGCGGAAGTCGAGGTTGGGCCGGTTAACAAACTGGACCGGGAAACGCAGCGGTTGATTTTCCACCACGCGACGGATTTCAACGGTTTCCAGCACTTCCAGCAGCGTCGGGCCGCTGTACCACGGCATGCTGACGCTCTGGGTCGCGACGTTGTCCCCTTCAAGGGCAGAAAGCGGAACAAAGCGAATATCAACGTCACCCGGCAGCTGCCCGGCAAAGGTGAGGTACTCTTCGCGAATGCGATTAAACGTCTCTTCGCTAAAATCCACCAGATCCATTTTATTCACCGCCACCACCAGGTTTTTAATTCCCAGCAGCGTCGAGATAAAGCTATGACGGCGAGTCTGATCGAGCACGCCTTTGCGCGCATCCATCAGCAGAATCGCCAGATCGCAGGTGGAAGCGCCGGTGGCCATATTGCGGGTGTACTGCTCGTGCCCCGGGGTGTCGGCGATAATAAATTTGCGTTTCTCGGTAGAGAAATAGCGATAGGCGACATCGATGGTGATGCCCTGCTCGCGTTCAGCCTGCAGGCCATCCACCAGCAGCGCCAGATCCAGTTTTTCACCCTGCGTGCCGTGACGCTTACTGTCATTATGCAGCGATGAGAGCTGATCTTCGTAAATCTGTCGGGTATCGTGCAGCAGGCGGCCAATCAGGGTACTTTTCCCGTCATCGACGCTGCCGCAGGTCAGGAAGCGCAGCAGGCTTTTGTGCTGTTGCGCGTGCAGATAAGCTTCTACGCCGCCTTCATTAGCAATTTGTTGGGCAATTGTCGTGTTCATGGCGGCTCCTTAGAAATACCCCTGACGTTTCTTCAGCTCCATGGAGCCGGCCTGGTCGCGGTCAATCATACGACCCTGACGCTCGCTGGTTGTGGAGACCAGCATCTCTTCAATAATCTCCGGCAGCGTTTGCGCGTTGGATTCCACCGCACCGGTCAGCGGCCAGCAGCCTAAAGTACGGAAGCGCACCATCTGCTTTTTGATCATCTCGCCCGGTTGCAGATCGATACGATCGTCATCAATCATCATCAGCATACCGTCGCGTTCAAGCACCGGACGCTCGGCCGCCAGATACAGCGGAACGATTTCGATATTTTCCAGATAGATGTACTGCCAGATATCCAGCTCGGTCCAGTTGGAGAGCGGGAAGACACGGATGCTTTCGCCCTTGTTAATCTGGCCGTTGTAGTTGTGCCACAGCTCCGGACGCTGGTTTTTCGGATCCCAGCGGTGAAAACGGTCGCGGAAAGAGTAGATGCGCTCTTTGGCGCGCGATTTTTCTTCGTCGCGACGGGCGCCGCCGAAGGCGGCATCAAAGCCGTACTTGTCCAGCGCCTGCTTCAGACCTTCGGTCTTCATGATGTCGGTGTGCTTGGCGCTGCCGTGAACAAACGGGTTAATCCCCATCGCCACCCCTTCCGGGTTTTTGTGCACCAGCAGCTCGCAGCCGTAGGCTTTGGCAGTACGGTCGCGGAATTCATACATTTCGCGGAATTTCCAGCCGGTATCAACGTGCAGCAGCGGAAAAGGCAGGGTTCCCGGATAAAACGCTTTACGCGCCAGATGCAGCATGACGCTGGAATCTTTACCGATGGAGTACATCATCACCGGGTTAGAGAATTCGGCGGCCACCTCGCGAATAATGTGGATGCTTTCAGCCTCCAGTTGCCGCAGGTGAGTGAGTCGTTTTTGGTCCATAACCGTTCCTTAAGCCAGATTCACCACAGACGCGTTAAACGCATCTGCTTGAGTTGTTTGTTGAAACCAGGCGAGCTGGTGGTGTAATTGCACCACTTCGCCCACGACCAGCAGAGCGGGCATCGGGGCATCTTTCGCCAGCGCTTCGAGCTGCTGTAAGGTGCCCGTTATCGTTTGCTGATCGGCGCGAGTACCGCGAGAAATCACCGCCACCGGCGTATTGCTATCCCGACCGTGGGCGATCAGCTGCGCGCTGATTTCCGCCGCTTTCATGGTGCCCATGTAGATAGCCAGCGTCTGTCGGCTTTGCGCCAGCAGCGACCAGTCGTGCGCGGCGCTGTCGGCCTTGTAATGACCGGTGACGAAGGTGACGCTCTGGGCGTAATCGCGATGGGTCAGCGGAATGCCGGCATAGGCCGTCGCCCCGGCAGCAGCCGTTACGCCCGGGACCACCTGAAACGGAATCCCTGCGGCGGCGGCCGCCTGTAGTTCTTCGCCGCCGCGTCCGAAAATAAACGGATCGCCGCCTTTCAGGCGCACCACCGTTTTGCCTTCTCGCGCCGCGTCGACCAGCATCTGGTTCGTTTCATGCTGCGGCACCGAGTGTTCGCCCGCGCGCTTACCCACGCAGATCATCTCGGCATCGCGGCGCACCAGTTCGCGGATCTCCGGCGTCACCAGATGGTCATAAAACACCACGTCCGCCTTCTGTACCGCCTGCAGGCCGCGCAGCGTCAGCAGCCCGGCATCGCCCGGCCCGGCGCCGACGAGAATAATTTCACCCAGCCGTTTTTCCGGCTGATGCAGTTCTTCTTCCAACGCCTTATCGGCGGCGGCTTTATTTCCGGCAATCATCAGACTGGCAAAACGGCCATTGAAGACCCGCTCCCAGAAGTGCCGCCGTGCTGCCGTCGTCGTCAGATGCGTTTTGATATGATGCCGCCAGTAGCTGGCCGCCTCGGCGACGCGTCCCAGGTTAGTGGGCAGCAGCGCTTCGATTTTTTCGCGAATCAGCCGGGACAATACCGGTGCTGAACCGCCGGAGAATATCGCTATCAGCAGCGGAGAACGGTCCACGATGGAGGGAAACACCACCGAGCAGAGCGGCTGATTATCGACAACGTTCACCAACCGGTAACGGGCGTTGGCGGCAGCGGAAACCCGCTGATTGAGCGCATCATCGTCGGTCGCGGCGATCGCTAAAAAGACATCGTCCAGCTGTTGCTCTTCAAACTCATGGGCCCGCCACTGAATCTCCTGGCGTTCAACCCGCGCGGCGACCTCTTCAGATAATGCTGCCGCCACAACCTGCACGTTGGCTCCTGCCCGGCGCAAGAACATAATTTTGCGCGCCGCAATGTCTCCGCCGCCAATAACCAGCACCGGTTTTTCTTTCAATTCGGCAAACAGGGGCAAATAGTCCACGTTGCAACAACTCGCTTACAATCAGTCATAGAGCGACTATAGGGTGCTGTTTAGAGCAAATGAAATTACTAAATGGAATGAGTAGTTACCCAAAAGAATAACGACCTGAAAAAGCAAATATCAAAAAGTGCTTAACGCGCGGTTTTTCCGCTATTTAAGAGCAAATGAAATTGTTTAACCGCAGTCACAGTTTCATACTATGAGCGTTAAATTTTTCCCTCGAGAAAGGACCCCCGCTATGTTTTCCGCGTTGTGCCGCCGCCTCCTTCCCCTGGCGCTTGGCGCAGGTTTTGTCTTCTCCGCCCCGGCTTTCAGCGCCATGGGCGAAACCGCAAATACCCAGGCTCGTCATATCGCGACTGTTTTTCCCGGAAGAATGACCGGTTCGCCCGCTGAAATGCTGTCGGCGGACTATGTGCGTCAGCAGTTTGCCCAAATGGGCTATCAAAGCGACATCCGCAGCTTCCACGCGCGTTATATCTACAGCAATACGGATAAACGGAAAAACTGGCAAAACGTCACCGGCAGCACCGTCATTGCCGCCCATGAAGGCGCGGCTCGCCAGCAGATCATTGTGATGGCGCACCTCGACACCTATGCGCCCATGAGCGATGCTGACGTCGAACGCAACCTTGGCGGCCTGACCCTGCAGGGCATCGACGATAATGCCGTCGGCGTGGGCGTATTGCTGGAGCTGGCCGAGCGGTTGAAAAATGTGTCCACTCACTACGGCATTCGCTTTATTGCTTCCAGCGGTGAAGAGGAAGGTAATCTCGGCGCGCAAAATATCCTGAAGCGAATGAGCGATGCGGAGAAGAAAAATACGCTGCTGGTGATTAATCTCGATAATCTGGTGGTTGGCGATAAGCTCTATTTTAATAGCGGGCGCAGCACTCCCGCCTCGATTCGCAAACTCACCCGAGACCGCGCGCTGGCTATTGCGCGCAGCAAAGGGATTGCCGCCTATACCAATCCTGGCCTCAATCATGATTATCCGCAGGGTACCGGCTGCTGTAATGACGCCAGCATTTTTGATAGCGCGGGGATCCCGGTCCTGTCCGTGGAGGCCACGAACTGGTCTCTGGGTAAGAAAGATGGCTATCAACAGCGCAACAAATCCGCCTCCTTCCCGCGAGGAACCAGCTGGCATGACGTACAGCTGGATAACCAGCAGCATATTGATAAGGCTCTGCCGGGTCGTATCGAACACCGCAGCCGCGATGTCGTCAAGGTGATGCTGCCGCTGATAAAAGAGCTGGCAAAGGCGGAAAAGCAGAGCTAATTCGCTGTCCGGCGACATGAAAAAAGCCCTCGTCGTTCAGACTGAGGGCTTTGTCTCAGGAAACGGTCGTCGCTGACTTAGCCTTCGTGCAGCCCGCACTCGCGCTTCAGACCAAAGAAACGCGTCTCTTCTTCCGCCATCCCCGGTTCCCATTTGCGGGTGGTGTGGGTATCCCCTACCGAAAGGTATCCCTGCTCCCACAGCGGATGATAGGTGAGGCCGTGCTTCTGCAGATATTGATAGACGGTGCGGTTATCCCAGTCGATGATTGGCAGCACCTTAAAGACCCCGCGCTGAATGGCCAGCACCGGGAGCGTGGCGCGGCTACCGGACTGTTCCCGACGGAGTCCCGCAAACCAGGTTTGCGCGTTCAGCGCTTCCAGGGCCCGGTTCATCGGTTCGACTTTGTTGATCTCATTGTATTTTTCAATGCCTTCAACGCCCTGCTCCCACAGCTTACCGTAGCGTGCTTCCTGCCAGGCGGCGCTCTCCTTCGCCCGATAGACCTTCAGGTTCAACTTGAGCTTATCCGTTAACTCGTCGATAAACCGATAGGTTTCCGGGAACAGATAGCCGGTATCGGTCAAAATGACCGGAATATCCGGCCGTACCTGATTAACCAGATGCAGGCTCACCGCCGCCTGAATACCAAAGCTTGAAGAGAGCACGTATTCGCCCGGAAGGTTTTCCAGCGCCCACGCAACGCGCGCTTCCGCGCTCAGCTTTTCCAGCTGGCTGTTGGTTTCCGCCAGTTGCAAAATGCGATCGACCTTCGGTAATTCGTTAAGGACGTGTAGATCGAGTACGGACATAAAGACCTCATTTGCCTGTTCTGCCGGGCGTACTGCATTTGCCCGGCCTACAAAACCAGTACCCGATAAGCTTAGCGCTTCCGGGCGATGCCGGGCTTATTCCCAGAAATCACGGGCTGGGTCGAGCACCGGGCGAATGATGCCCGCACGCACCGTAAAGTCGCCGAAGCCTTCACCCGCTTCGCGCTCTTTCGCCCAGCGCCCTACCAGTTCGTCGATCGAGTCGAGAATCTCCGACTCGGTAATGTTCTCGCGATACATCCGTGGAATACGCGTCCCGCTGCGGTTACCGCCGAGATGCAGGTTGTAGCGACCCGGCGCTTTACCCACCAGCCCGACTTCCGCCAGCATCGCACGACCGCAGCCGTTCGGACAGCCGGTCACACGCGTCACGATATGCTCATCGCTCACGCCGTGCTTGCCCATGATCCCGTCAACCTTATCAATAAACGACGGCAGGAAGCGTTCTGCTTCGGCCATCGCCAGCGGACAGGTCGGGAAGGAGACGCAGGCCATCGAGTTTTCACGCTGCGGGGTGACCGCATTCATCAGCCCGTGGTCGCGCGCCAGCTTTTCAATCCGCGCCTTTTCCGTCTCCGGTACGCCGGCAATAATCAGGTTCTGGTTCGCCGTAATACGGAACTCGCCCTGATGGATCTTTGCGATCTCCAGCAGACCGGTTTTCAGCGGACGGCCCGGATAATCAAGAATACGTCCGTTTTCAATAAACAGCGTCAGGTGCCATTTTTTGTCGATCCCTTTGACCCAGCCGATGCGATCGCCGCGACCGGTGAACTCATACGGGCGGATCGGTTCAAACTTGATCCCCGCCCGGCGCTCCACTTCGGCTTTGAAGGTTTCGACGCCGACGCGCTCAAGAGTATATTTGGTTTTCGCATTTTTACGGTCAGTACGGTTACCCCAGTCGCGCTGGGTAGTGACGACCGCTTCCGCGACCGCCAGAGTGTGCTCCAGCGGCAGATAGCCAAACTCGCTCGCCGTACGGGCGTAGGTTTTTTTGTTGCCGTGCTCAATAGACAACCCGCCGCCCACCAGCAGGTTAAAGCCTACCAGCTTGCCATTTTCGGCAATCGCCACGAAGTTCATGTCGTTGGCGTGCAGATCGATATCGTTCTGCGGCGGGATCACCACGGTGGTTTTGAACTTACGCGGCAGGTAGGTCTGGCCGAGGATCGGTTCTTCGTCGGTGGTGGCGACCTTTTTCTGATCGAGCCAGATCTCCGCATAGGCGCGGGTACGCGGCAGCAGGTGCTCGGAGATCTTTTTCGCCCACTCGTAGGCTTCAGCATGCAGCTGAGACTCGTGCGGGTTAGAGGTGCACAGCACGTTACGGTTCATGTCGTTGGCGGTGGCCAGCGCGTCCAGGCCAACCGAGTGCAGCATCTGATGCACCGGCTTCACATTCTTCTTCAGAATACCGTGGAACTGGAAGGTCTGGCGGTTGGTCAGACGAATACTGCCGTAAATGGTGTTATCGGCGGCAAATTTATCAATCGCCTGCCACTGCGTAGTGGTGATCACGCCCCCAGGCAGACGACAGCGCAGCAGCATCGCATGACGCGGCTCCAGCTTCTGTGCCGCACGCTCGGCGCGAATGTCGCGGTCATCCTGCTGATACATGCCGTGAAAGCGAATCAGCAGAAAGTTGTCGCCTTTAAAGCCGCCGGTAAGGGGGTCGTTTAAGTCTTCTGCGATCGTGCCGCGCAGGTAGTTGCTCTCTACCTTCATGCGCTCGGCGTCGGTCAGTTTACCTTCGACCACCAGAGGTCCTGGATGTTTTTCGCTCATTAGTAGACATCTCGCTGATAACGGCGCTCAACGCGCAGCTCACTCAAAAATTCGTCCGCCGCTTCGGCGTCCATCGCGCCAAATTCGGCAATCACTTCCAGCAACGTCTGCTCAACGTCTTTCGCCATACGATTGGCATCGCCGCAGACATAAATATGGGCGCCGTCATTAATCCAGCGCCACAGTTCGGCCCCCTGCTCGCGCAGCTTGTCCTGAACATAGACTTTTTGTTGTTGATCGCGGGACCAGGCCAGGTCGATACGGCTCAGCACGCCTTCTTTGACGTAGCGTTGCCACTCCACCTGATAAAGGAAATCTTCCGTAAAGTGCGGGTTGCCGAAGAACAGCCAGTTCTTGCCTTCCGCACCGTCCGCCGCACGCTGCTGCATGAAGGCGCGGAACGGCGCGATACCGGTACCGGGGCCAATCATAATTACCGGCGTCTGCGGGTTAGCAGGCAGGCGGAAGTTGTCGTTGTGTTCAATAAAAACGCGAACTTCGCCATCTTCTTCGACACGGTCGGCAAGGAAGCTGGACGCACCGCCAGCGCGAGCGCGGCCTTCGATATCGTAGCGAACGGCGCCCACGGTGATATGGACTTCGCTTTCTACTTCCGCCTGCGATGAGGCAATGGAGTAGAGACGCGGCGTCAGCGGACGCAGCAGGCCAATTAACGCGTCGGCATCCAGCTGCGCCGGAGAGAAACGCACCATATCGACAATCGGCGTGGTCGCGGCGTAGTGCTGGAGCTGCGCTTTATCGCCCACCAGCGGCAGCAGGGTTTCGCTGCGGGTTAAGGTCGCGTAATTCTCAACGATGTTAGCGGTATTGACCGTTAACTCGAAATGCCATTCCAGCGCTTCCGCCAGCGGCAGGGTTTTGCCGTCAACCGTGACCGGCTCATCACCTTTCAGCCACAGCAGCTCAACCAGCTCTTTCACCAGAGCCGGATCGTTCTGATACCAGACGCCCAGCGCATCGCCCGGCTGGTAACGCAGACCGGAGTCAGCGAGATCGATTTCAATATGACGTACATCTTTTTCAGAATCGCGGCCGGTGATTTTCTGATTCACCGCCAGCGTCGCCGTCAGCGGCGCTTCTTTGGTATACGGGCTGGAGTGAATGTCATTCACCGCCCCGCTCGGCGCTCCCTGGGCCGGAGCCGCGACGGGCGCACGAGATTTCAAGACTTCAACAACCCGCGCGCGCCATTCTGCCGCCGCAGGCTGGTACTCGACGTCTGCGTCAACGCGATCCAGCAGACGTTCAGCGCCCAGCTCAGCCAGACGGCTGTCAAAATCTTTTCCGGACTGGCAGAAGAATTCGTAAGAGGTATCACCTAAGCCAAATACCGCAAAGGCGGTACCCTCAAGCTTCGGCGCTTTTTTGGAAAACAGGAATTTATGCAGCGCAACGGCCTCTTCCGGCGACTCACCCTCACCTTGCGTCGACGTCACGATAACCAGCAGCTTTTCGGAGGCAATTTGTTTGAATTTATAGTCGCCTGCGTTCACCAGTTTCACGTTCAGCTGCGCGGCGATCAGATCGTCACGCAGCGCTTCCGCCACGCGGCGTGCGTTGCCGGTTTGCGATGCTGAAATCAGAGTAATGCCCGGCATTTCTGCAGCCTGAGCAGGAACCGCTGTGGCTGCGCCGGAGTGCTGATTCAGCACGCCCCAAAAGTAGCCCGAAACCCAGGCAAGCTGAGTCGGGGTGAAGTCTGTCGTGGCCGCCTGAAGGCGTGCCAGTTGCTCCGGGTTCAGCGGGAGCAAATTGGAAGGTGGGGCCTGTGTCGTCATGCGTCGTTATGTTCCAGTAAGCAAAGCTGTTATTCGCACCCTGTCAGCGCGGCAAAAACAGAAGAGGATGTATTTACTCTAAATAATTCGAGTTGCAGGCAGGCGGCGACGCAGTTCCCCCCCGGGAGCTTATCTAAGTAAGTGACCGGGGTGGTCGAGGACAAATTCGTCAGGAACGAATTTGAACGCTGTTCACTGCGCCCGTTAGGGCGAGGCCCAAGGATGGGCCGAGTTATTGCCAACGCACATGCGGCTCGAAGTATGACGAGTTATAAGGTTAACGGCGCCGATAGTAACAATTAAAGAAGGGATGGAAATAACAAATAACCAAATGGACTAACCTGTTTTAGTTATAGTTATTAACAACAAAAACGATTAGCCAACGCTATGAAATTAAAAAGAATATTAAGGTACTCGTGGGTAAATACGTCGATATTTCGCTCAGGACCGTTTTAGTTAATGATAAAAAAACCGCTTTCCGGTACCCTACGGCGGTTTTTTTGTCTTATTGAGAGTAAAAGATGTCCACCACCCTGTTTAAAGATTTCACCTTCGAAGCCGCCCATCACCTGCCTCACGTACCGGAAGGTCATAAGTGCGGTCGCCTGCACGGCCACTCTTTTATGGTGCGTCTGGAGATTACCGGTGAAGTCGATCCCCACACGGGCTGGATCATGGATTTTGCCGAGCTCAAGGCGGCGTTTAAACCGACCTACGATCGCCTGGATCACTACTACCTGAACGACATTCCCGGTCTGGAAAACCCAACCAGCGAAGTGCTGGCGAAGTGGATTTGGCAGCAGATGAAACCGCTGGTGCCGCTGCTGAGCGCCGTGATGATCAAAGAAACCTGTACCGCAGGCTGCATTTATCGCGGCGAGTGATGCGCTGGCCGGAAACCGACGTTTCCTGGCGCGCAGAACAGAAAGGCCCGGTACGCATCCTGCGACCGGGCCTTTTTATCAGGCAATATTCAGATATTTATGCGTCTGCATTGAGAGCCGCCAGTTGCGGGCGATGCAGGTCTCAATACACAGACGCGTCGCATCCTCTTTCTGGCTGATGGGCTGCAGAGCAATAATCCGCGGCTTGTCGTCGCTCAGCGTTTCCAGCAGTTCGTCCAGCGCTTCGATATCGCGCACGCGGCCAACCGGATGCTTAATTTCATCCGCGCGCAGCAGCGCCTGCGACAGCACATCGTAGCCACCGCGCATATTGACCTTCGGTGAAACCGTCACCCAGGTGCGCGGGCTGCAGCGCACTTCATGGGTACCGCTGGTTTCAATCTGGCAACTGAATCCGTTCTGCTCCAGCAGCATGGTCAGCGGGGTTAAGTCGTGGATGCAGGGCTCGCCGCCGGTGATCACCACGTGACGTGCGGTCCAGTCCTGACGGCCGATAATCGCCAGCAGGTCTTCGCCGCTGGCCGGGCCCCATTTATCACTCTCTTTGGTTTTCGCCAGAATACTAAACAGCGACACTTCCCGATCCGCAAGTTTATCCCAGGTATGTTTGGTATCGCACCAGGCGCAACCAACCGGGCATCCCTGCAGACGAATAAAAATGGCAGGCACGCCGGTGAAGTAACCCTCGCCTTGCAAGGTCTGGAACATCTCGTTAATCGGGTACTGCATAATCATCTCTGTTTAGGTTCGAAACGAGCATTATCGCAGATTTAGCGGCCGAGGTCTTGTCCTCAGCTGCGATTGCCGGCGCTTAGCTGTGGCTGAAGTCAGACTAAGATTATAGCCTGCTGAGCAATTCTAAACGGTCCCTTCAGCTTTATTTCTCGCAGCCTTTAAAGACCTTCAACGACGGAAGAAATAAATCACCTCGACTTATTTCTGCATGTATTACGTTTTTTATACAGCGACTTTTGATGTAACTAAATATGTTTTAAATTACATTTAAACACCTATAACAACACCATTGAGAATATAACAATAATCATAAAAATCATATATGTACAAATTGAAACATGAAAAACAGAATCTTCTTCACTTCGCGGATGTCCAATGCTATCCACGCCCGTTCGTAACCTTAATTCGGTCTTAAGAAAGCCTTCCGACTCGCCATTTTCCATTGACTCACCGTTTAGTTTCAGCCGCCTAGAATCCAGCCGACCAACCATGATGAGACGGCGTTCATGAATACACTATTAATTACAGGCGTTACCGGTTTTCTGGGGGGAGCGGTTTTAGAGAATATCCTGAAGCAAAATAACGGGATTAATCTGCTGCTTTTAGTTCGAGCCGATAATGATGACGCGGCGCTTGCCCGGGTCAAAGAAAACATGCGCAAGTTCAATGTCTCTGAGGAGAAACTGGCGACGCTGGGTACGCAACATATTCTCGCGGGCGATTTAGCTAATCCCGCAGAATTTCTCTGCGACCCACGTCTGGAACAAGTGACTCACGTGCTCAACTGTGCGGCTGTCGCCTCCTTTGGCAATAACCCGCTCATCTGGAAGGTGAACGTGGAAGGCACCCTGCAGTTTGCCCAACGTATGTCCCGGGTTGCAGGGCTACAGCGCTTCCTGCATGTGGGTACGGCTATGTCATGTTCTCCCGAGCCCGATTCTCTGGTCGCGGAAAGCGCCGAGTTTCGCGAACGTGCCGAACACCTTGTCGAATACACCCACTCTAAATCCACGATCGAGCAGCTGATGCAGCAGACCTGCCCGACGCTTCCGTTGACGATTGCCCGCCCCTCGATTGTCGTGGGCCATACTCATCACGGCTGCCAGCCCTCCAGCAGTATCTTCTGGGTATTCAGCATGGGCTTAATGCTGCAAAAATTCCTCTGCTCAATGGAAGACCGGATCGATGTGATTCCCGTCGACTATTGCGCCGATGCGCTGATGATGCTGCTTGATAACCAGCTTGCGCAGGGGGAAGTCGTGCATATTTCGGCAGGTGAAGAAAATAGCGTCAAATTTGCTGAGATCGATCGCGCCATGGCCTCGGCGCTGGAGCAGGTTCCCGTCGGCGATAGGTATGCGCAGGTCAGCTATGAGACGCTGGTCAAGATGCGTCGCGAACTGAAGGATATCTTCGGTCCCTGCAATGAACGTCTGATGCTCAAAGCAATGCGCCTTTATGGCGCCTTCGCAACCCTCAACGTACGCTTCAGCAACGATAAACTGCTCAGCATGGGAATGCCGAAGCCGCCGCGCTTTACCGATTATATCGATCGCTGCGTGCAGACCACCCGCGGGCTTTCGATTCCGCAGCAGATGGCCGTTGATTTCAAATAAGCCTGTAAAACCCGCCGAGGCGGGTTTTTTATTCAGTATAAAAACCTCAGGCTTTGATGGCCGCCGCAAAGCGTGCCGTAATTTGCTGAGGACGAGTAATCGCGCCGCCAACCACCACGGTATGCGCGCCCAGTTCAAGGCACCGGGCCGCCAGCGTCGGGGTTTCAACGTTCCCTTCCGCCACCACCGGAATATTTACAGCAGCCAGTACATCGCGTAAAAAACCGCAGTCGTTTTCCGGCAGTGCGTGCCCCTCCGTTTCTGCCGTATAGCCGTAAAGCGTGGTGCCCACGCAATCAAACCCGAGAGACTGCGCCGTGAGCGCTTCTTCCGCCGTCGAGATATCCGCCATCAGCAGCACCGACGGGTACTTCGCACGAATTTCCGCGACCAGCGCATCCAGCCGCTGCCCACCGGGGCGCGGGCGAGCCGTGGCATCAAGCGCGATGAGTTCCGGCCCGACGCTCATCAGTTCATCCACCTCTTTCATGGTCGCCGTAATAAACACTTCGCTGTCCGGATAATCACGCTTAATGATGCCAATCACCGGCAGTGAAACCAGCTGTTTAATGGCAGCAATGTCCGCCACGCTGTTGGCGCGAATCCCCTCCGCGCCGCCCTCTTCTGCCGCTACCGCCATCCGCGACATGATAAACGGGCTGTGCAACGGCTCATTATCCAGCGCCTGGCAGGAGACGATGAGTTTCCCTTTCAGGTTATCCAGTACAGTTTTCATAACGCTAAGCTCTCTTCCACTTCATTTTTAATAATCGTGACGTGTGGGCCATAGATGACCTGCACGCCGTTGCCTCGCAGGATCACGCCGCGCGCGCCCGTGGCCTTCAATGCTTCCTGATCGACTTTCCCGCCGTCTTTTACCGTGACGCGCAATCGCGTGGCGCAGCAATCCACCTCTTCCAGATTATCTCGCCCGCCCAGCCCGGCAATCACTGCCGCCGCACGTTCGCTTTGTGGGATGGTATTTTCGACTGCCGCTTCTTTCTCCCGGCCAGGCGTCATAAAACCAAAACGGTTAATCAGGAAGCGGAACGTGAAGTAGTAGAGGCAGAACCACGGCACGCCGACCAGCGGCACATACATCCAGTGAGTTTTGGCTTCGCCCTGCAATACGCCAAAGAGGATGAAGTCGATAAAGCCGCCGGAGAAAGTCTGGCCGATGGTGATGTGCAGAATGTGGGCGATCATAAACGCCAGCCCGTCGAAGAAAGCGTGGATGACGTAGAGAACGGGTGCCACGAACAGGAAGGAGAACTCAATTGGCTCGGTGATCCCCGTCAGGAAAGAGGTCAACGCCGCTGAAAGCAGCAGCCCCGCCACGCGCTTCTTATTCTCCGGCTTCGCCGTGTGGTACATCGCCAGACATGCGCCAATCAGGCCAAACATCATGGTGATGAAACGCCCGGACATGAAACGGGACGTGCCGATAAAGAACTGCTGCGTATTCGGATCGGACAACTGAGCGAAGAAGATGCGCTGGGTGCCTTCCACCAGCTGTCCGTTAACGATTTCGCTGCCGCCTAGTGCCGTCGTCCAGAACGGTAAATAGAAGATGTGATGCAGGCCAAATGGGCCCAGCATGCGCAGGATAAAGCCATACAGCAGCGTGCCCAGATAACCCGTCGCATCGACCAGCCCGCCCAGGCCGAAAATCAGCTTCTGGAAATGGGGCCACACTACGGTCATAAGGGCCCCGACCAGAATCGCGGCCAGCGAGCTGATAATCGGGACAAAGCGCGAGCCGCCAAAGAATCCCAGGAACTGAGGCAGCGCAATTTTATTAAAGCGATGATGCAGGGCGCAGGTCACCAGGCCAATCACCACGCCGCCAAAAACGCCCGTTTCCAGCGTCTGAATGCCCAGCGTCATCCCCTGTCCCACCGCGCCCGGATTCTCATGCGCCAGCGTGCCGTTGAGGATAAGCAATGCGTTAATTGTGGCGTTCATCACCAGAAACGCCAGCAGCGCCGCGAGCCCGGCGGTCCCTTTGTCGGTTTTCGCCAAACCAACGGCAACCCCGACGGCAAACAGCACCGAGAGATTGGCAAACACAATAGAGCCTGCGCTGCTCATGATCGTGAAGATTGCCTGTAGCCAGGCAACATCCAGGAACGGATACGCCGTTAAGGTGTTCGGGTTAGAGAGCGCGCCGCCAATTCCCAACAGTAAGCCTGCGGCAGGCAGCACAGCGATCGGCAGCATGAACGATTTCCCGAAGCGCTGTGCCTTTTCAAACCATGCTCCGGAGGAGGCACCGCTGAACATTTGATTCATTTTTTCATTCCCCTGTTGTAGTGATGAAAATTTTTACCACAATTTAATTTATATGTGAAAATTATCATCACAAACCAGGAGGACGATCATACTTTTTTAAAATGACTGGCATCGATCCCCTGCTTTCCGCCACACTAGCCACAGAGAAACGCATTAAGGATCCTGCATGTCTGAAAATGAAAATCTGCTGTTAAGGCTGCGTCAGGGCGTGTCCGGCTACAGCCCGACACAGCAAAAGCTGGGGGAGTTTGTGCTGGGCGATCCGGCAAAGGTGCTTTACCTGACGATCACCGAACTGGCGCGAGAGAGTGAGACCAGCGAAGCCAGCGTGACCCGCCTGTGCCGCACGCTGGGCTGCAAGGGCTACAACGAATTTAAGATGGCGCTGGCGCTGGATATTCAGCAGGGTCAACCAACTCAGCGCAGCGGCGATGAAATTGATAACGTGGTCAATGAATCCGTTCAGGCCTTACAGGACACCGCAAAGCTACTCGACAGGGCATTGCTCGAACAGGCGGCTCAGGCGCTGCATCAGGCAGATGCGGTGCAAATATACGGCGTGGCGGCCAGCGCCATTCTTGGCGAGTATCTGCATTACAAGCTGCTGCGCCTCGGCAAGCCCGCGCAGCTTTTCAGCGACATGCATCGCGCGGCAATGAATGCCACCACGCTTTCAAAAAACACGCTGGTGGTGGCGATTTCCAGCTCCGGCTCCACACGGGATCTGCTGCACGTGGTGAAGCTTGCCCGCAAGCGCGGCGTGCAGGTGCTGTCGCTCAGTAACACCCCGCGTAGCCCGCTGGCTTCGCTGAGCGATATTCAGCTGGTGGCGGCAAAACCCGAAGGGCCGCTGAGCGCAGGCGCACTCAATGCTAAAGTCGGCGTAATGCTGCTGGTGGAACTGCTGACGACTTCGCTGATTGCACTTGATGAGCACTACAGCGACGTCAACCAGCAAACGGCCAGCGCAACGCTGCCGCTGCTGCTGTAAATCGGTTAGCTTCAGATATAAAAAAACCCGCCAGGGCGGGTTTTTTAGATTAAGAGCGAAAGTCAGTCTTACTGACCTTTGATCTCTTTACGACCGTTGTACGGTGCTTTTTCGCCCAGCGCTTCTTCGATACGAATCAGCTGGTTGTATTTAGCAACGCGGTCAGAACGGCTCATAGAACCAGTTTTGATCTGGCCTGCAGCGGTACCCACAGCCAGGTCAGCAATGGTAGCGTCTTCAGTTTCGCCAGAACGGTGAGAGATAACGGCAGTGTAGCCAGCGTCTTTCGCCATTTTGATCGCAGCCAGAGTTTCGGTCAGAGAACCGATCTGGTTGAATTTGATCAGGATGGAGTTAACGATGCCTTTCTCGATACCTTCTTTCAGGATCTTGGTGTTGGTTACGAACAGATCGTCACCAACCAGCTGGATTTTGTCGCCCAGGACTTTAGTCTGGTATGCGAAGCCATCCCAGTCAGATTCGTCCAGACCGTCTTCGATAGAGACGATCGGGTACTGTTTGGTCAGCTCTTCCAGGAAGTGAGTGAACTCTTCAGAGGTGAACGCTTTGTTGCCTTCGCCGGCCAGAACGTATTTACCGTCTTTGTAGAATTCAGACGCTGCGCAGTCCATCGCCAGAGTGATGTCTTTGCCCAGCTCGTAACCTGCAGCTTTAACCGCTTCAGCGATAACAGCCAGCGCTTCTGCGTTGGAGCCCAGGTTCGGCGCGTAGCCACCTTCGTCACCAACTGCAGTGTTCATACCTTTAGCTTTCAGAACTTTAGCCAGGTTGTGGAACACTTCAGAACCCATACGTACGGCTTCTTTCAGGGATTTAGCGCCAACCGGCTGAATCATGAATTCCTGGATGTCGACGTTGTTATCAGCGTGCTCACCACCGTTGATGATGTTCATCATCGGAACCGGCATGGAGTATTTGCCCGGAGTGCCGTTCAGCTCAGCGATGTGTTCGTACAGCGGCTGGCCTTTAGAGGCAGCGGCTGCTTTGGCGTTAGCCAGAGACACAGCCAGAATTGCGTTCGCACCGAAGTTAGATTTGTTTTCAGTACCGTCCAGGTCGATCATGATTTTATCGATGCCAGCCTGATCTTTGGCGTCTTTGCCAAGGAGAGCCTGAGCGATCGGGCCGTTGACAGCGCCAACAGCTTTCAGTACGCCTTTACCCATGAAACGGGATTTGTCGCCATCGCGCAGTTCCAGCGCTTCGCGGGAACCAGTAGAAGCACCTGACGGAGCTGCTGCCATACCAACGAAACCACCTTCCAGGTGTACTTCGGCTTCAACAGTCGGGTTACCACGGGAGTCGATGATTTCACGACCGATGACTTTAACGATTTTGGACATTAGGTTTTCCTCAGTACAAGTTAAACTAAAACTCCAGACAAACAATGCACCCGAATGGGTGCATTGCCGTTCTAACTCTTTTACTTCGCCTGACGCTTTTGATACTCGCTTGCCGCTTTCACAAAACCTGCAAACAGCGGATGGCCATCACGCGGCGTCGAAGTAAACTCCGGATGGAACTGACAAGCAACGAACCACGGGTGATTCGGCACTTCGATGATCTCGACCAACTGATCATCCCCGGAACGGCCCGCAACACGCAGGCCCGCATTTTCAATCGGTTTCAACAACATGTTGTTGACTTCATAGCGGTGACGATGTCGTTCAGTGATGGTCGGCTCGCCGTACAGCTGGCGAACCAGGCTCGCGTCGTCCAGCTGGCACTGCTGCGCGCCCAGGCGCATGGTGCCGCCGAGGTCGCTCTTCTCAGAACGCACTTCAACGTTGCCTTCTTCATCACGCCATTCAGTAATGAGTGCCACTACCGGGTACTTACAGTCTGGCACAAATTCTGTGGAGTTGGCGTTTTCCATCCCCGCTACGTTGCGCGCGAACTCAATCAGCGCAACCTGCATACCCAGACAAATACCCAGATATGGAATGTTATTTTCACGCGCATAGCGCGCAGTGGCGATCTTCCCTTCAACACCGCGGTAGCCGAAGCCGCCAGGGATCAGGATAGCGTCCAGATTCTTCAGAATTTCGACGCCGCGCGTTTCCACATCCTGCGAATCAATCAGCTTGATGTTCACGGTCACGCGGTTTTTCAGACCACCGTGTTTCAGCGCTTCAATCACGGACTTGTACGCGTCCGGCAGTTCAATGTACTTGCCGACCATACCGATCGTGACTTCACCTGCCGGGTTAGCTTCTTCGTAAATCACCTGCTCCCATTCGGCCAGGTTCGCTTCCGGACAGTTTAAGCTGAATCGTTTACAAATATAATCGTCCAGCCCCTGAGATTTCAACAGGCCTGGAATTTTATAAATGGAATCGACATCTTTCAGAGAAATAACAGCCTTTTCCGGAACGTTGCAGAACAATGCAATTTTTGCACGTTCGTTGGCCGGTACCGCGCGATCGGAGCGGCAGATCAGGATATCTGGCTGAATACCGATGGAAAGCAGCTCTTTTACGGAGTGCTGGGTCGGTTTGGTTTTGACTTCGCCGGCTGCCGCCATATACGGCACCAGGGTCAAATGCATAAACAGAGCATGCTCGCGACCGATTTCTACCGCCATCTGACGGATAGCTTCGAGGAACGGCAGGGATTCGATATCACCGACGGTACCGCCGATTTCAACCAGCACCACATCGTGACCTTCACCACCGGCAAGCACGCGCTCTTTAATCGCGTTAGTGATGTGCGGGATAACCTGTACGGTTGCGCCCAGATAGTCACCGCGGCGCTCTTTACGCAGAACGTCGGAGTAAATACGACCCGTGGTGAAGTTGTTGCGGCGGCTCATTTTGGTACGGATGAAGCGCTCGTAGTGACCCAGGTCCAGATCGGTTTCAGCGCCGTCTTCAGTAACGAACACTTCCCCGTGTTGGATTGGGCTCATGGTGCCCGGATCGACGTTGATGTACGGATCCAGTTTCATCATGGTTACGTTAAGCCCACGGGCTTCGAGAATAGCGGCCAGGGAGGCTGCGGCAATGCCTTTACCCAGAGAGGATACGACCCCGCCGGTCACAAAAATATAGTTCGTTGTCATGCTGAACCTGAGAAGTTAGGGTGAAACGATGGAATAACCAGGACGGGAAAGTAGTATACCCGAACACGACGAGCGCCACAAACTTTCATTCTCCGTCTCCTTTCCAGGTCATGACAAACATAAGGAGTGAGAAAATAGCCCCTTTTGGGTAAATGTTTTTGACGCAAATCAAGCGCTTGTCATTTAAAAAATCACACAAATAGCGCTTGATCGCAAAATTTCGTTAGAGATCAGTTTCCTGGCGTTTTACCTCTTGCCACACTTCTTCCATGATATCGAGGTCTACGCCGGTCATTTCCAGCCCGCGAGCGGCGACAATTCGTTCAACTTCCCGGAAACGACGTTCGAATTTCAGGTTCGCTTTCTGCAAGGCGACTTCAGCTTTTACCCCTAAATGGCGGGATAAATTGACCGTTGCGAACAGCAGATCGCCCATTTCCTCCTCCAGTTTAGCTTCATCTACGACCGCCTGCTGCGCCTCGTGCATGACCTCATCGATCTCTTCATGCACTTTATCCAGCACCGGGCCGAGCGACGTCCAGTCAAAGCCTACCGCCGAACAGCGACGCTGAATTTTATGCGCGCGCATCAGCGCCGGCAGGCTGTGCGGAATATCATCCAGCGCGGAATGCTGCGCCTTTTGCGCACGCTCAGCGCTTTTGATTTGCTCCCAGCGTGCCAGCACTTCGGCGCTGTTGCCGGCAGTCGCATCGCCGAAGATATGCGGATGACGGCGCTCCAGTTTGTCGCTGATGGCGGCACAGATGTCGTCAAATGCAAAGCGGCCCTCCTCCTGTGCCATCTGGGCGTAGAACACCACCTGAAACAGCAGGTCCCCCAGCTCGCCACGCAGATCGTCGAAATCTTCACGGGCGATGGCATCCAGCACTTCGTACGTCTCTTCAAGGGTATACGGGGCGATGGTGGCGAAGGTCTGCTCTTTGTCCCACGGACAGCCGTTTTCCGGATCACGCAGGCGTTTCATAATGCCAAGCAGGCGATCGATTTGGGTCATAGTGTTTCCTTGCAACATATTGGTTTTATTTACCTTCCCCGGATAAAACACGGGGAAAAATCAGCGAGGTTCGCGGATAAAAGACGCGCAAAACCCGCTCTCCGTCGGAGAGCGGGTCAGCATGGGAGGAAAAGCGGTTAGCCACCGTGCAGGCGGCGGGCATCAATCACATCCGGAACCTGATTCAGTTTCCCGAGCACGCGGCCGAGGACCTGCAGGTTGTAGATTTCAATATTCATATCGATGGTAGCCAGCTGCTGTTTGGTGTCACTGCGACTGGCCACGCCAAGCACGTTCACTTTTTCGTTGGCAAGAATGGTGGTGATATCGCGCAGCAGGCCGCTACGATCGTTTGCCACCACGCGGACGACCAGCGAGTAGCCTGCGGAGTAGCTTTCTCCCCAGACCGCGTCAACGATACGCTCCGGAGCGTGCGATTGCAGCTCAGCCAGCTGATCGCAGTCCGCCCGGTGAACGGAAATCCCCCGCCCCTGGGTGATGAAACCGACAATCTCGTCGCCTGGAATCGGCTGACAGCAGCGGGCGATGTGGTGCATCAGGTTGCCCACGCCCTCCACCACGACGCGACCATTGTCTTTGCTGCGATTCTGCGGCGCCCAGGTTTTCTGCTGCAGTTGTTTCAGCGCCGCCGCATCCTGCTCTTCGGCGCTCGGCTTATTAAACTGCGCCTGCAGGAAGTTGACCATCTGGTTAAGGCGGATATCTCCGCCGCCAATGGCCGCCAGCAGCTCATCCAGCTCATTGAAGTTGTAGCGCGGCAGCAGATGCTTCTCTGCCTCCTTGAGGCTAATCCCCAGGTGCTCAAGCTCATCATCAAGAATCTGCCGCCCGGCGAGAATATTCTTGTCGCGATCCTGCTTGCGGAACCAGGCGTGGATTTTGGAACGTCCGCGGCTGGTCGTGACATAGCCGAGGTTTGGGTTCAGCCAGTCGCGGCTTGGGTTTGGCTGTTTCTGGGTAATGATTTCAATCTGATCGCCCATTTGCAGCTGATAGGTAAAGGGGACAATGCGCCCGCTGATTTTGGCGCCGATGCAGCGGTGGCCGACGTCGCTATGGATATGGTAGGCAAAGTCGAGCGGCGTGGAGCCGGCAGGTAAATCGACCACGTCGCCTTTTGGCGTAAAGACGTACACCCGATCGTCAAAGACCTGGCTGCGCACCTCATCGAGCATTTCGCCGGAGTCGGCCATCTCTTCCTGCCAGGCGATCAGCTTACGCAGCCAGGCAATACGATCTTCATAGCCACGTCCGCCGCCTGCCGCCGCGCCGGCACCTTCTTTGTACTTCCAGTGCGCGGCGACGCCCAGCTCCGCATCTTCATGCATCTGCCGGGTACGAATCTGGATCTCCACCGTTTTACCGCCCGGCCCCAGCACCACGGTATGAATCGACTGATAGCCATTTGGTTTGGGATTGGCAACGTAATCATCGAACTCATCCGGCAGATGGCGATAGTGAGTGTGTACTATCCCCAGTGCGGCATAGCAGTCCTGCAGGCGCTCCGCGACAATACGTACCGCGCGCACATCAAACAGCTCATCAAAGGTGAGGTGTTTTTTCTGCATTTTGCGCCAGATACTATAGATATGCTTCGGCCGGCCGTAGACTTCAGCCTTCACGCCTTCGGTTTTCATTTCTGAACGCAGATGACCGACGAACTCTTCAATGTAGTGTTCACGATCGATGCGACGCTCGTGCAGCAGTTTAGCAATCCGCTTATATTCGTCGGGATGCAGGTAGCGGAAGCAATAATCTTCCAGCTCCCATTTCAGTTGACCAATGCCTAAACGGTTGGCCAGCGGGGCGTAGATATTGGTGCACTCTTTTGCCGCCAGCACGCGTTCGTCTTCGGGCTCATCTTTGACTTCCCGCAGGTGGGCGATACGTTCGGCCAGCTTGATGACCACGCAGCGGAAGTCGTCGACCATCGCGAGCAGCATGCGGCGAATATTATCGACCTGCTCGGATGAGACCGAATCGGTATGGGTGGCTTTAAGCTGGCGAATCGCCGCCATATCGCGCACGCCGTGAATCAATGTCACGACGGACTTACCGACGCTCTCCTGCATCACCTCTTCGGTGACGACATTGCCATCCGCCAGCGGAAACAGCATCGCGGCCCGCAGCGTATCGATATCCATGCTCAGTGTAGAAAGGATTTCCACCATCTCGACACCGCGCCATAACAGCAGATCCGCTCGAGGATGTCCCTGCGTTTTCTCGCGACAATAGTCCCAGGTTTCGGCTAAGCGTTCACACGACTGCTGGCTGGAAATTCCCAGACTCGCGATCCATTTCTTCGGGTCAAATTCACCAGCTTTATTTAAATGTGCACTTCTTACCGCAACCATTGTCCTCTCCTTAAGGGACCTGGCCTGCCGAAGTCGGCAAGCCTCAACGTTGACACTTCATCCTTCAGTACGCCGGGGGGTTGGCTGCCTCGGCCTGATCCGAACGATTCTATGTATCTCTGTGCTCAAACAACACCATTGATTCCAGATGTCCGGTATGCGGGAACATGTCCAGCATTGCCAGGCGTTGAATCTGATACCCCGCCTGCAGCAGCAGGTCGCTATCGCGCGCCAGGGTCGCCGGATTACAGGAGACATAGACGACGCGACGCGGGGCAAGTTTTATAATGTGTGACATCACGCCCGGCGCTCCGGCTCGCGCCGGGTCGAGTAATATTTTATCAAAACCATGCTGCGCCCAGGCCTGGCGGGTCACATCTTCTTCCAGATTTTCATGAAAGAATGTCACGTTGTGCAGCTGATTGAGCGCGGCGTTTTCCCGCCCTTTCTCAACCAGCGCCGGGACGCCTTCAACGCCCACGACATTGGCCGCACGCGTAGCCAGCGGCAGGGTAAAATTCCCCATCCCGCAGAACAGATCGAGCACCCGATCCTGAGGCTGAATATCCAGCCACGCCAGCGCCGTTTGCACCATCAGCTGATTGACGCCATCGTTCACCTGGATAAAGTCGCGCGGACTAAACATTAAGCGTAGCCCGTCTGAGGTATACCATGGGGCTTCCCCACTAATATGTTCCAGTATCTCGCTTTGCGGCGCCAGGTACAGAGCGAGACCGTGAGATTGCGAAAATCGTTCCAGTTTTTCTTTATCGCCGGCCGGTAATGCTGCCGTGTGGCGCAGGACCATCAGCGGGCCATTGTCCGCCAGCACCAGCTCGACATGCCCGAGCTGACGCGTTGATTTCAGGCCGGACAAACACTCGCGCACCGCTGGCAGCAATGCCTCAAGATCGGGCACCAAAATGGGGCACTGCACCACATTGATAATGTCGCTGGAGCCAGCCTGGCGAAAGCCCATCTGTAATTGTTGGGTCTTTGGCTGATAATTCAAGCTCAGACGTGCGCGCCGGCGATATCCCCACGGCGAAGCGGCTATAATGTCGTCGACATCCCGCTTCATCAGCCGGGCAAGCGCTGCGCGTTTACTTTGCTGCTGGAGCTCAACGCTGGCATGCTGTTGCTGGCAGCCGCCGCAGGTACCGAAATGCGGGCAGCGCGGCGTCTGGCGCTGCGGGCTGTCATTAAGACGGCGTTTTACCTGCGCCCGGGAGTACTGTTTTTTGTCTTCAACCACGACAACTTCAGCCTGTTCCTGGGGCAATAAGCCATTAACAAATAGCGCTTTACCATGGTGACGAGCAACGCCCTGACCAAAGGGGTCGAGGTCATTGACTGTTACGGTTATGATCTGGCGCGTCGTCACACGCCGTTTTGCAGAGTAGAATTGCGCCATCGTAGAGATTTGTCTCAATCAAATAAACTGACTCTATACACGAGTCCATTCAAGGTGCGTCAGGGCAGCCGGTAAGCGTTCCCGGCGCGAAGATCGGCCCGTCGCCGAAACCGCCAACGCAAAGGCACTTGATGGATGAAGAGTATATTCTCCCATAACGGAACCGCATGACCAACTACAGCCTACGTGCTCGCATGATGATTCTTATCCTGGCGCCAACCGTACTGATCGGTTTGTTGCTCAGTATTTTCTTCGTCGCGCATCGCTATCACGACCTGCAGCGTCAGCTGGAGGACGCCGGGGCCAGTATTATTGAACCCCTGGCAGTCTCCAGTGAATATGGCATGAATCTGCAAAACCGCGAGTCTATCGGCCAGCTGATTAGCGTGCTGCATCGTCGTCATTCCGATATCGTACGCGCTATTTCCATTTACGATTCGCAAAACAAGCTGTTCGTCACTTCCAATTTTCAGCTCAATCCCAGCGAGCTACGTCTGGAAAATGGGGAAAAATTTCCTCGCCAGCTGAGCGCGGTGCGCAAGGGCGACGTCATGATTTTGCGTACGCCTATCGTCTCGGAAAGCTATTCACCCGATGAATCGCCGATGACCGATGCCAAAATGCCCGGCAACATGCTGGGCTATGTCGCCCTCGAACTGGATCTCAAATCGGTGCGACTGCAGCAGTACAAAGAGATTTTCATCTCCAGCGTTATGATGCTGTTCTGTATCGGCATCGCGCTGATCTTCGGCTGGCGCCTGATGCGCGACGTCACCGGGCCGATCCGCAATATGGTGAATACCGTCGATCGTATTCGTCGCGGCCAGCTCGACAGTCGCGTCGAAGGGTTTATGCTCGGCGAACTGGATATGCTGAAAAACGGCATCAACTCCATGGCCATGTCGCTGGCGGCCTACCACGAAGAGATGCAGCACAATATCGATCAGGCGACCTCCGATCTGCGCGAAACCCTCGAGCAGATGGAGATTCAGAACGTTGAGCTGGATCTGGCGAAGAAGCGCGCCCAGGAAGCGGCCCGCATCAAATCAGAATTCCTCGCCAATATGTCTCACGAGCTACGAACGCCGCTCAATGGCGTCATTGGCTTTACCCGTCTGACCCTGAAGACCGATTTAAATACCACTCAGCGCGACCACCTCACCACTATCGAGCGCTCGGCGAACAACCTGCTCGCTATCATTAACGACGTGCTGGACTTCTCGAAGCTGGAAGCGGGTAAACTGATTCTCGAGAGCATCCCGTTCCTGCTGCGTAATGCGCTGGATGAGGTCGTGACTCTGCTGGCGCACTCCGCCCACGATAAGGGGCTGGAGCTGACGCTGAACATCAAAAATGATGTTCCGGACAATATTATCGGCGATCCTCTGCGCCTGCAGCAGATCATCACCAATCTGGTGGGCAATGCCATCAAGTTTACCGAACATGGCAATATTGATGTGCTGGTCGAGCAGCGCGCGCTGAGCAACACCAGCGTACAAATCGAAATTCAAATCCACGATACCGGGATCGGGATCCCGGAGCGCGATCAGTCCCGTCTGTTCCAGGCGTTCCGCCAGGCCGATGCCAGTATTTCCCGCCGCCACGGTGGCACCGGGCTCGGGCTGGTGATAACCCAGCGGCTGGTCAAAGAGATGGGCGGCGATATCTCATTCCACAGTCAGCCGAATCGCGGCTCCACGTTCTGGTTCCATATCAACCTCGACCTCAATCCCAACGCGGTTCAGGAGAGCCCGTTAACCCACTGTCTGGCGGGTAAAACGCTGGCCTACATCGAGGCCAATGCGGCGGCGGCGCAGTGCACCATGGAGCTGCTGACGACCCTGCCGCTGGAGGTGGTGTACAGCCCGACATTCTCCGCGCTGCCGGAAGCCCACTACGATATCCTGCTGGCCGGTCTTCCGGTATCGATGCGTGACCTGAGCCAGCAAAAGGATAACCTGGCGAAAGCCTGCGCCATGGCCGACCACTTACTGCTGGCGCTCCCCTGCCATGCGCAGATTAATGCCGAAACCCTGAAGCAAGACGGCGTTGCCGCCTGCCTGCTCAAACCGCTGACCGCCACGCGGTTAATCCCGGCGCTCACCGCCTCCTGCCGGGCCAGGACACCGATCGTCCTGCCCCATTCTGACAGTAGCAAGCTGCCGATGACGGTGATGGCGGTGGACGATAATCCGGCGAACCTGAAGCTTATCGGCGTGCTGCTGGACGATCTGGTCCAGCACGTCACGCTGTGTGATAGCGGCCAGCGCGCCGTAGAGCAGGCCAAGGAGATGCAGCTGGATCTGATTCTGATGGATATACAGATGCCGGATATGGACGGCATTCGCGCCTGCGAGCTGATTCGCCACCTTCCTCATCAGCAACAAACGCCGGTGATCGCCGTCACCGCCCACGCGTTTGACGGGCAAAAAGAGAAGCTGATGAAGGCCGGGATGAACGACTATCTGGCGAAGCCCATCGAAGAGGATAAGCTGCACAACCTGCTGCTGCGCTATCAGCCGGGAAGGCATACCGCGCCGCTGCGGGCAGCGGAGCCTGTCGAACCGCCCATCGACTACAACGTGACGCTCAACTGGCAGCTGGCGCTACGCCAGGCCGCCATGAAACCGGACCTGGCGCGGGAGATGCTGCAAATGCTGATCGCCTTTATGCCAGAAGTGCGTAATAAAGTGGAAGAGCAGCTGGTTGGCGAAGAGCCGGAGGGGCTGCTGGATTTGATTCATAAGCTTCACGGAAGCTGCAGCTATAGCGGGGTGCCGCGGCTGAAAAAGCTGTGTCAGACCCTTGAAAGCCAGCTGCGCGCCGGAACCGCCGCCGAAGATCTGGAGCCGGAGCTGCTGGAATTGCTGGATGAAATGGATAATGTCACGCGGGAAGCGTGCAAAATGCTGGGCATATAAATCCCCTTCTCCGGATAGCGCGGTGCCTGTCCGGGCGGCCATGTAAACGGCATCGCCCCGGCAGGCATCACGCGACCGGGAAAACCGTCTTACCGCTTGCGTCCCATGTTCAGCACCGCGGCAACATTCCTCGCCGTCATGCGCACGTTATCTGCCGCGTTCTCCAGCGCCTCCTCCAGCGTACAGACCGAATAAATCACGCTGAATACCGCATCCAGCCCGTGCCGGTGAACAATCCCCACGTCCGCGGTCAGGCTGCCGGCAATAGCAATAACCGGTACGTTATAGCGCTGCGCAACCTTTGCTACCCCCACCGGCACCTTGCCATGGATCGTCTGGCTGTCAATGCGCCCTTCACCGGTAATCACCAGGTCTGCGTCCGCCACCAGCTCCGCCAGGTGCAGCGCATCGGTCACAATCTCAATCCCCGGACGCAGCCGCGCGCCACAGAAAGCATACAGGGCGGCGCCCATACCGCCTGCCGCGCCACCGCCCTCAAGATGAAGTACGTCGACGGCTAAATCGCGTTGAATGATGCGCGCATAGTGCGCCAGCGCGCGGTCGAGACGGACAATCATCTCTGCCGTCGCCCCTTTTTGCGGCCCAAATACCGCCGTAGCGCCTTCCGGACCCGTTAGCGGATTGGTCACATCGCAGGCCACATCGATGCGGCAATCGGCCAGACGGCTATCCAGTTCGCTCAGATCAATTCGCGCCAGCTGTTCCAGCGCTCCGCCGCCGGAGGCAATCTGCTGATTATCCGCCGTCAGTAACTTTCCGCCCAGCGCCTGCACCATTCCGGCGCCGCCGTCATTCGTCGCGCTACCGCCGATACCGATAATAATCTGCTGTACGCCGGCATCCAGCGCGTGGCGAATCAGCTCCCCGGTTCCCCAGGTGGTCGTTAACAATGGGTTACGGCACGCCGGCGGGACGATTTCCAGTCCGCTGGCCGCCGCCATTTCAATAAAAGCACAGCGCTCATCGCCGGAAAGGCCGTAAAAAGCGTCTACCGGTTTATTCAACGGACCGGTAACCGTAACCTGCACCAGACGCCCCTGAGTGGCGGCAACCATCGCTTCGACGGTCCCTTCGCCGCCATCGGCAACAGGCAACTTGACATACTCCGCATCAGGATAAATCTCCTGAAAGCCCGCTTCTATCGCCGTCGCAACATCCAGGGCACTCAGGCTCTCCTTGTATGAATCCGGTGCAATCACTATTTTCATCCGCTGTCCTTAATATGAACAAACACCCGGTAGCAAAACCATTCCGGTTCCCGCAGGAACCGGATTTTCCTTAGCGCACCATACACGGACGCTTATTATCAAACGTCCAGTTCGGGATCAGATACTGCATTGCCATCGCATCGTCACGCGCGCCCAGCCCGTGCTTTTTATATAGCTCATTCGCCTGCATCACGCGGTCCATATCCAGCTCAACGCCGAGGCCTGGAGCGGTAGGCACCTGCACCATACCACCTTTGATCTCAAAAGGTTGTCGGGTCAATCGTTGATTCCCTTCCTGCCAGATCCAGTGGGTATCGATGGCGGTAATGTTGCCTGGCGCCGCCGCCGCAACGTGGGTGAACATCGCCAGCGAGATATCGAAATGGTTGTTGGAGTGCGAGCCCCAGGTCAAACCAAATTCATGGCACATCTGCGCCACGCGAACCGATCCCTGCATGGTCCAGAAGTGCGGATCCGCCAGCGGAATGTCCACCGATTGCAGAGACAACGTATGTCCCATCTGACGCCAGTCGGTGGCAATCATATTGGTGGCCGTCGGCAGGCCGGTGGCACGGCGGAACTCCGCCATCACTTCGCGGCCCGAGAAGCCCTGTTCAGCGCCGCAGGGATCTTCCGCATAGGCCAGCACGCCTTTCAGCTGTTTGCCAATTTTGATGGCTTCATCCAGGCGCCAGGCGCCGTTGGGATCGAGCGTCACGCGCGCCTGCGGGAAACGTTTAGCCAGCGCCACAATCGACTCCGCCTCTTCTTCACCCGCCAGCACGCCGCCTTTGAGTTTGAAATCGTTGAAGCCATATTTTTCGTAGGCCGCCTCCGCCAGACGCACGACGGCGTCCGGCGTCATAGCCTCTTCATGACGAAGCCGGTACCAGTCGCACTTCTCATCGCCCTGACTTTGATAAGCCAGCGGCGTGGCATGACGGTTACCGACGAAGAACAGGTAGCCCAGCATTTCGACTTCGCTACGCTGTTGGCCATCGCCCAGCAGAGAGGCGACGTTGACGCCCAGATGCTGCCCCAGCAGATCCAGCAGCGCGGCCTCAATCCCGGTGACAACGTGAATGGTGGTACGCAGATCAAAAGTTTGCAACCCGCGGCCGCCAGCGTCGCGGTCGGCAAAGCGGCCGCGTACCGCCCCGAGGACGTTTTTATACTCGCCGAGCGCTTTCCCGACGACCAGCTCAGCGGCCTCTTCCAGCGTCTGGCGGATTTTCTCTCCGCCGGGGATTTCCCCTACGCCGGTATGGCCTGAGTTATCTTTGATAATCACAATATTGCGGGTGAAATACGGGGCATGGGCTCCGCTAAGATTCATCAGCATACTGTCGTGGCCGGCAACCGGAATAACCTGCATCGCGGTGACGACGGGGGTAGAAAACTGCGTGGTCATGATGAAATCCTTTTGTTATTGATTGGCGACAGCGGTGCGGCCGAACACGGGACGCTTGCGGTCAAATTTCCAGCCGGGGATCAGATACTGCATCGGCACCGCGTCATTACGCGCGCCTCCCGGCAGCGCCTGATAGGCTTGATGGGCTTTTTGCACCTGCGCCCAGTCCAGCTCGATACCAAGGCCTGGCGCATCCGGTACGGCAATCTTGCCGTTCTCAATCTGCAGCGGATTTTTGGTCAGACGACAGTCGCCTTCCTGCCAGATCCAGTGAGTATCAATTGCCGTCGGGTTGCCCGGCGCGGCGGCGCCTACGTGAGTAAACATCGCCAGTGAAATGTCAAAGTGGTTGTTCGAGTGACAACCCCATGTCAGCCCCCAGTCATCACACAGCTGGGCGACTCGCACCGCCCCGGAGAGCGTCCAGAAGTGCGGATCGGCTAAGGGAATGTCTACCGCGTTGAGCATCACCGCGTGCCCCATTTCCCGCCAGTTGGTGGCAATCATATTGGTGGCGACCGGTAGCCCGGTGGCACGACGAAATTCCGCCATCACCTCCCGCCCGGAGAAGCCCTGCTCGGCGCCGCACGGATCTTCCGCATAGGTCAACACATCCTGCAGGCCCTTGCACAGTTCAATCGCCTCATCCAGCAGCCAGGCGCCGTTCGGGTCGACCGTAATACGCGCATCCGGGAAGCGTTTTTTCAGCGCGCGTGCGCTCTCTATTTCCTGCTCGCCGGGCAAAACACCGCCCTTAAGTTTGAAATCTTTAAAGCCGTAGCGATCTTGCGCGGCCTCGGCAAGTCGCACCAGCGCAGCGCTGTTCATCGCTTCCTGATGGCGCAGGTGGTACCACTCATGATGTCCAGGGGTAGCGTCCAGATAAGGGAGATCCGTTTTATTTCGATCGCCGATATAAAAGAGATAGCCCAGCACGGTGACCGCATCACGCTGTTTACCTGGTCCCAGCAGTTCGCAAACCGGGACATTAAGCGCTTTACCTAGCAGATCCAGCAGCGCGGCCTCCAGCGCCGCGACCGCGTTGACCCGCAGCTCAAAGGTCCAGGCCCCCTTGCCAAAGGTGTCAAAATCCGCCGCCTGGTTGCCTTTATGTACCTGCTGAACCACGTTATTCAGACGGGCGACCTCTTTTCCCAGCACCAGCGGAATAGCGTCCACCAGCGTCTGATAAATAACGTCACCGCCGGGCGCCTCGCCGACGCCGGTATTCCCCGCATTGTCGGTCAGTACCACGATATTACGGGTAAACCAGGCACTATGCGCCCCGCCGATGTTCAGCAGCATGCTGTCGTGACCGGCCACCGGAATGACTTTCATATCGACAATCGTCGGACTGGATTGAGTGTTCATCATTAGCGCTCCGCGACCGGTTTAAGCTCAATGCGTTTGATATCGCCCACCAGCACCAGATAGCTCAGTACCGCCACCAGCGCATGCACCCCGACGTAAATCAGCGCGCCGTTGAATGAGCCCGTCGTTCCGACGATGTAACCAATCGCAATTGGCGTCACGATGCCGGAGATATTGCCGAACATATTGAACAAGCCGCCCGACAGACCGCTGATCTCTTTCGGCGCGGTATCGGCCATCACTGCCCAGCCGAGGGCGCCAATCCCTTTGCCGAAGAAGGCCAGCGCCATAAAGCCGATAATCATCCACTCCACGTTAACGTAGTTACAGAACACCATAACCATCGACATCAGCATGCCTGCCACAATCGGGGTTTTACGGGCAATATTGAGCGAGCCGGTGCGACGCATTAACCAGTCGGAGATAATTCCGCCCAGCACACCGCCAGCAAAACCGCAGATTGCCGGCACCGAGGCGACAAATCCGGCCTTCAGAATCGACATGCCGCGCGCCTGCACCAGGTAGACCGGGAACCAGGTGATAAAGAAGTAGGTCAACGCGTTGATGCAGTACTGACCGATATAGATCCCGACCATCATCCGGGAGCCAATCAGCTGTTTGATCTGCCCCCATTTTTCGCTAAGCGGGACTTTTCGGCTATTTTTCTTCTGATCCATGTTGATCAGCGCGCCGCCTTCGGCAATGTACTCCAGCTCTTTTTTGTTTACGCCGGGATGCTGGTTCGGTTCATGGATGACTTTCAGCCATACAAAACTGATGACAATCCCCAGCCCTCCCATAAAGAAGAAGACATGCGACCAGCCCACTTCATGGGTTAACCAGCCCATGATGGGCGCGAAGATCACGGTGGCAAAGTATTGCGCGGAGTTGAATATCGCCACCGCGGTTCCTCTTTCCTGCGCCGGGAACCAGGCCGCGACGATTCGGCTGTTGCCTGGGAACGAGGGCGCTTCCGCCAGCCCGACCAGAAATCGCAGGGTAAACAGCGCGATAATAATACCGAAGCCGCTAAAGATATCGACGAAGCCCTGCAACAGGGTAAACATCGACCAGATGAAGATAGACCAAAAATAGACCCGTTTTGAACCGAAGCGGTCCAGCAACCATCCGCCGGGGATCTGACCGATAACGTAGGCCCATGAGAACGCGGAAAAAACGTAGCCCATACCCACCGCGTCCAGGCCAATATCCTTGGCCATTTCCGAACCGGCTATCGACAGCGTTGCGCGGTCACCGTAGTTGAAAGAGGTGACGATAAACAACATCACCACTATCCAGTAGCGGGCATTGGTGCGTTTTTCCGCGCCGCTAGCCGCCTGACTTAATGTACTCATTGTTGCACTCCTGAATCATAGCCGTTAGCTACGTTCATTCTGAATGGCACAACCTGTAGGGTAGTCAGAATGACGCGTTTGAGTTTTTCATTGTTTTCGTTATATCTGGCGTGCTGCCTTTTTAACTGGCAGGGAAAGTATAAAAAGAGGACCTGACCGGCTCACCGTGCATACACACAGCTTTAGCGGAGATTTAGAAATAGATTTATGGCTTATGCCTGACTGGATGGGGGATAGTTCACGGAAATGAAAAGCGGGCGCAAGGAACAGCGGAAATCGCAGGACAAACGACAGGAGTGTGAAATGCTTCACTTGACCCGGTGGAAACTCCCGGAAAAAACCGCCCGCGTGAACCGCTTGTCGTGCAAATGCCCGATGCCCGGGACAGGTAAAAGGGTTAACATTTTATTGACCGTTTATCTGGCACTGGCATCAGGAAGTGACGCCCTCTATGTAGGGAGAGGGCGCAACTTTTATCCGTTGATGGATGGGTTTATTCGAGCAGACTCGCCCACTGTTCAACCCATGGGTTAGACACGCTCTCGGGTTCAGGGTCTTCGCTGGCATCGATCATAAGCATGTCGCCGATACGTCTGGCGCCCTGCTCCTGCAGCAATGCATCGAACGTCTTACCGCCGCCGCAAAAATTAGCGTAGGTGCTATCGCCAAGCGCGATAATCCCGTAACGCAGGTGCGGTTGATACATGTCTTTCATCCCTTCATACAGCGGAACGATGCTGTCCGGCAGATCGCCCTGACCGGTGGTGGACGTGACTACCAGCACATATTTGCCGCTATACGGTTCCCAGTCCTGAATTTCCGGGTCTTCGAACACTTTTGCTTTATGCCCCAGGCCGCTCAGAATGGCTTCAGCCTCTTCGGCCACCAGCAGCGCGTTTCCATACATCGTGCCTACAAAAATACCGATATCTGCCATGATTATCTCCCTGAATTGACCTCAATCTCTTCATCCTGACCGCTGTCGTCAGCAAACTCAACCCTTTCATTTAGCGGCAGAAGACCGCGCCAGCCAAACTGCGACAGCGCCCGCATCCAGACGTCGTCAAGGCCCGCACGGATCGTCAACGGCTCGCCGGTAAAGGGATGCGTTAACGATAGCTGGCTGGCGTGAAGCATCAAGCGGTCAACGGAAAAATGCTCTGCGGCGCTGCGGTTTTGTCGGAGATCGCCATGTTTACTGTCGCCGATAATCGGGTGACGTAAATGAGAAAGGTGGCGACGCAGCTGGTGTTTACGCCCGGTTTTAGGCTCCAGCTCAACCAGGCTATAGCGCGTTGTCGGATAACGTCCGGTCGCCACCGGCATTTCGACGGTCGCCATTCCGCGATAGTGCGTGACCGCCGGCTGGGGCTCTTTATCGTCACGTGCAAATTTATCGGCGATCTTATCCAGCTCTTCTACCAACGGGTAATCCAGTACCGCTTCGTCGGTCAACCAGCCGCGCACCACCGCGTGGTAGCGCTTTTGCATCTGATGCTGCTCAAACTGCTGAGACAGGCGCCTTCCCGCTTCGCTCGACAGCCCCATCAGCAGGACACCCGATGTCGGGCGGTCAAGGCGATGGGCGGTAAACACGTGCTGACCAATCTGGTCGCGCACGGTTTGCATCACCACCACTTTTTCATCGCGGTCCAGCCAGCTGCGATGAACCAGCCAGCCGGAGGGTTTGTTCACCGCCACCAGCCATTCATCCTGATAGATAATCTCCAGCATCAGGCATCATCACCGGCAAACAGCGTATCCAGCAGCAGCAGCTCCGCCAGCACCCGCTCGCGCAGCGGATGGGCGGCATCGAGAGCCATCTCATAATAGGGGGCGACGGCGAAATTCTGCGGCAAGGGCTGCTCGCTATCGAGTAAGTGGTGCATACGAGGAATCAGGACCCACTGCAGCCACTCCAGCGGTTCAAGCGTGTCCATACAGAAAGGCTGATCGCTGGCAAAAGCGCGGCTTTCCGGCGCATTGTCTTGCCAGTGGTCCGTTTCGCGCAGCAGCGCTTCAAGGGCGTGCAAACGCTCGCGCACGCTAAGGTGAAGAGTCATGGGAAACCTCGATGAGTTGTAAACCGGACGCAGGATAGCAAATACAGCAGCGAAAACTACTCAAAATCATGGCGCCGTCGCCCGTCCAGTCAGGACAATGCGTGCGCGGCCATGCGTCAGAGCGGCATGGGCCAGACAGGTTGCGCCAGCCTGACCTGAAGCATCGCCCAGACAATTCGCCTTTCGCCAACGGCCACCGCCAAAGGTGATGCGCTAAAAACAGGCATAAAAAAAGGGAGCACTGTATAAACAGTGCTCCCGGTTCGTTTCGCAGCAATCCAGCTACATTGGTGCTCCCTGCTCGTCCATGAAAACTTTTCCTGAGGTCTCCTGACCATGTTCATCCATAAACTTGTGCATCCTGCTTCCACACCACCCCGATGCGAAATCACTTATCCTTAAGTCTGTCCCGATCTTCCTGATCCACCGTTCATCATGAGCGGCTCACGTTCTCCATCCTGGAGGTGTCCTTTACGCGTTCCTGCGTTATCCTGCGCTTCATCCTGAAGCCTGTCCTTGCAACGCCTTCCCGGCGGGTCCTGCATGAAGAGTCATCATCCTGATGTTCACTTCATTTTGCGACTCCCTGTCGACACACATAGGATCACTGATTCCGCTTCGTCTTACAAGCCTTCTTAAGAGAATCTCTTAAGGTTAATCCCTGGCTAAAAAGGCGAAACAAAGAATAACTCACTGAATTATATTGATTTACCAGAAATAAAGCCGCGAAAAATTGGCTTAAATGATGACGATCTCTTACAGGTCTTGTAAGAGATCTCTCACAAACGGGTGGGGAAAATGGATTACAGCACCGGCTCAAGCTGGTCAAGGAAGCTCGCCAGAGAAGGCGAAAGAATTGTCCGTTTGCGCGTGCCGAGCGTCTCTTTGAGCACTTCGCCGCTCAGGTTGCACACCGAAATGACCTCCAGCTCGCTCTCGAGCGTGGCGATAAAAAGCGTTGGCGACAGCTTCAGCCGTTTTTGTACCACCAGGTGGCCGATTAAATTCTCCTGCACGCGCCGGAAGTCATCCGGACTCCAGGTTTGCAGCAGCAGCATCGTCGTCTCACCGGCAAAGCGCGCGGCCATATCGCCGGCGAACTGAGTGGTATAATAACTATGAATCGGCTGTTGTATCACAATATCCAGCGCCCGTTCAACCGCGCTGATATTTTGTTCTGCGGTAAAGGGCTGCGGCTGCCAGTAAACGGCGTCGTCATCCGTCGCGCTGATGCAGGGTGACGGTACGCCATAAAGCTCTTCGCTACGCGGCAGGCTGGCGCGCTGCTGCTGCCAGGCAGCGCAATAACGTTGGGTGAAGGCTTGCAGCGCTTCTGCGGTTTGATAGTCCACCGGTTTCTCTCTTCACGTCAGACAGGATACACTTGGCGTATAGTGTACCCGCTTTACTATGGTGAAACATGTCTTCTTACGATAATCATCAGGCGCTTGCCGACCTGACGCTCGGTAAATCAACCGATTACCGCGATACTTACGATGCCTCGCTGCTTCAGGGCGTGCCGCGCAGCCTGAACCGCGATCCGCTGGGCCTGCACGCGGACAATCTGCCTTTTCACGGCGCTGATATCTGGACGCTGTACGAACTCTCCTGGCTTAACGCTAAAGGGCTACCGCAGGTCGCCGTGGGCCATGTTGAACTCAATGACACCACCGTGAACCTGGTAGAGTCGAAGAGCTTTAAGCTCTATCTCAATAGCTTTAACCAGACCCGCTTCGCCGACTGGCAGGAGGTCGAGGCGACGCTGACGCGCGATCTCAGCGCCTGCGCGGAGGGGGAAGTGCAAGTGTCATTGTATCGTCTCGATGAACTCGAAGGCCAGCCGGTCGCACATCTGCACGGCGCCTGCATCGACGATCAGGATATTGAAATCGATAACTACCAGTTCAGCGCCGACTATCTGCAGGATGCCGCAAGCGGCAAAGTCGTCGAGGAGACGCTGGTCAGCCATCTGCTGAAGTCCAACTGCCTGATCACCCATCAGCCGGACTGGGGTTCGGTGCAAATTCAGTATCGCGGCGCCAAAATCGATCGCGAAAAGCTGCTGCGCTACCTGGTGTCCTTCCGTCACCACAACGAATTTCACGAGCAGTGCGTAGAGCGCATCTTCAACGATATTCTGCGTTTCTGTCAGCCGGAAGCCCTTTCCGTTTATGCGCGCTACACGCGACGCGGCGGTCTGGACATCAACCCGTGGCGCAGCAACACCGATTTTGTTCCGGCCATCGGTCGCCTCGCTCGTCAATAGTCAACATTTTCACAATTTGCGTGCGTTAACCCGCGCGCAAGGTTGTGAAAACGCCACCAGCAAGGCTATTGTAATCACAGGAAGACGATAATCGTCCTGTAAGGAGTTCACTTGATTACACATGTTAGCCCGCTTGGTTCAATGGATATGCTGTCACAGCTGGAAGTGGATATGCTTAAACGCACCGCCAGCAGTGACCTCTATCAACTCTTTCGTAACTGCTCGCTTGCTGTACTCAACTCGGGGAGCCTGACCGATAACAGCAAGGAGCTGCTGTCTCGTTTTGAAAACTTCGATATCAACGTGCTGCGCCGTGAACGCGGCGTGAAGCTGGAACTGATCAATCCCCCGGAAGAGGCCTTCGTTGACGGGCGTATTATCCGTTCCCTGCAGGCCAACCTGTTTGCCGTACTGCGCGATATCCTGTTCGTTTACGGACAGATTCACAACACCGTTCGCTTCCCGAATCTCGATCTTGAAAGCTCGGTGCATATCACCAACCTGGTGTTCTCTATTCTGCGTAACGCCCGTGCGCTGCACGTCGGCGAAGCACCGAATATGATTGTCTGCTGGGGCGGCCACTCGATTAACGAAAACGAATATCTGTACGCCCGTCGCGTCGGGACCCAGCTGGGTCTGCGCGAACTGAATATCTGCACCGGCTGCGGTCCGGGCGCGATGGAAGCACCGATGAAAGGCGCCGCGGTCGGTCACGCCCAGCAGCGTTACAAAGACAGCCGCTTTATCGGCATGACCGAGCCATCAATTATTGCCGCCGAACCGCCTAACCCGCTGGTTAACGAGCTGCTGATCATGCCGGATATCGAAAAACGTCTTGAGGCGTTTGTCCGTATCGCCCACGGCATTATTATCTTCCCGGGCGGCGTCGGCACCGCGGAAGAGCTGCTTTATCTGCTGGGGATTTTAATGCACCCGGCCAACACATCGCAGGTTCTGCCGCTGATCCTCACCGGTCCGAAAGAGAGCGCCGACTATTTCCGCGTGCTGGATGAGTTCATCGTACACACGCTGGGCGAATCGGCACGTCGCCACTATCGCATCATTATCGACGACGCCAGCGAAGTGGCGCGCCAGATGAAGAAAGCGATGCCGCTGGTGAAAGAGAGTCGCCGCGAAACCGACGATGCCTACAGTTTTAACTGGTCGATTCGTATCACCCCGGATCTGCAAATGCCCTTCGACCCGACGCACGAAAACATGGCCAACCTCAAGCTTTATCCGGATCAGCCGGTTGAGATGCTGGCGGCAGACCTGCGGCGCGCGTTCTCCGGTATCGTGGCCGGCAACGTCAAAGAGGTGGGTATCCAGGCGATTGAAAAATTCGGCCCTTACAAGCTACACGGCGATCCGCAGATGATGCGTCGGATGGATGACCTGCTGCAGGGCTTCGTCGCCCAGCACCGCATGAAGCTTCCGGGCGGCACTGCGTATATTCCTTGCTACGAAATCTGTTCCTGATAGCTAATCTGTCATCCCGGGTTACGGCGCATGCTGCCGTAATCCGGTTCTCCCTCCTCCCGTATTAAACTCCCTTTACTCCCTTTACTCCCTTTACTCCCTTGCCCCCTTTACCTCCTCTGACCACGTTTAACCTCCTTTAACGGCTGAGGCCCGCTTTCCCAATGATTCATTTATTTTAAGAATGCTTTGTAACTTTTTTCACAAAGCCAATCGTTTGCGTTTCCATAAGAAGCAATAAATATCACTGATAAAAAGGCATTTAAGCGCAAAAACATCGTCAGTATCTCATTTTTACAGTAAAAACATCGTTATTAAGCCTCCCTTCTTTTATCTCATATCCTGTAAATGGTAGCCTTCGCGCCACAAATACCTGGCTGATCACCAGAAACAGACTGTTGAACTAAAAATACACACATCGAAAGTGGATTATTGCAATTGGGATCGCGATCACTGATGCATTTACCAGATAAATGTATCTTTCCGCCCCACTTGTTACGGAGAAAATCATTAAAAAACCGTAATCAAACGCATTTCATATTACTTAATTGATTTTAATCATTATATTTGGTCGCTTCCTCCAGGAGATACAGATGGAAACCACTCAAACCAGCACTATCGTAACGGGTGAAACCCGTAGCGGATGGCGCAAAACAGATACCATGTGGATGCTGGGACTGTACGGTACGGCAATCGGCGCGGGCGTATTGTTCCTGCCGATTAATGCCGGCGTCGGCGGTATGATCCCCCTGATCATCATGGCAATTCTTGCTTTCCCGATGACCTTTTTCGCCCACCGCGGAATGACCCGTTTTGTCCTTTCCGGTAAAAATCCGGGTGAAGACATCACGGAAGTGGTAGAAGAGCACTTCGGTGTCGGCGCAGGTAAGCTGATTACCCTGCTCTACTTCTTCGCCATCTACCCGATTCTGCTGGTTTATAGCGTGGCTATCACCAATACCGTCGAAAGCTTTATGACCCACCAGCTGCAGATGACCGCGCCGCCGCGGGCGATCCTGTCGCTGATTCTGATTGTGGGCATGATGACCATCGTGCGTTTCGGCGAGCAGATGATTGTTAAAGCGATGAGTATTCTGGTGTTCCCGTTCGTTATCGCTCTGATGATCCTCGCACTGTACCTGATTCCTCAGTGGAACGGCGCGGCGCTGGAAACCCTCTCCCTGAACAGCTCGACCTTTACCGGTAATGGTCTGTGGATGACTCTCTGGCTGGCGATTCCGGTGATGGTGTTCTCCTTTAACCACTCGCCGATCATCTCCTCCTTCGCCGTGGCGAAGCGTGAAGAGTACGGTCAGGGCGCAGAGAAGAAGTGCTCCAGCATCCTGGCTCGCGCTCATATCATGATGGTATTGACCGTGATGTTCTTCGTCTTCAGCTGCGTACTGAGCCTGTCTCCGGCCGATCTGGCAGAAGCAAAAGCGCAGAACATCTCAATTCTGTCTTACCTGGCGAACCACTTTAACGCACCGGTTATTGCCTGGATGGCGCCGATCATCGCGATGATTGCCATCACCAAATCCTTCCTCGGCCACTACCTGGGCGCACGTGAAGGCTTTAACGGCATGGTGATTAAATCCCTGCGCGGTAAAGGCAAATCCATCGAAATCAATAAACTGAACAAAATCACGGCGCTGTTCATGCTGGTGACCACCTGGATTGTGGCCACGCTGAACCCAAGCATTCTCGGCATGATCGAAACCCTCGGCGGCCCGATTATCGCGATGATTCTGTTCCTGATGCCGATGTATGCCATCCAGAAAGTCCCGGCCATGCGCAAATACAGCGGCCACATCAGCAACGTCTTCGTTGTGATTATGGGCCTGATTGCTATCTCCGCGATTTTCTACTCTCTGTTCAGCTAATCTCTCCCCCGCGCCGCCAGCAGGCGGCGCGCTCCCCGACAGTACTGGATGCAACATGATCAGCGTATTCGATATTTTTAAAATCGGCATTGGCCCTTCCAGCTCCCATACCGTTGGACCAATGAAAGCGGGCAAGCAATTCACGGACGATCTTATCGCGCGCGGGCTGCTTGCCAACGTCACCAAAGTCGTTGTCGACGTTTACGGCTCCCTTTCCCTCACCGGTAAAGGCCACCATACCGACATCGCCATTATTATGGGTCTTGCGGGCAACCTGCCTGACAGCGTTGATATCGACGCCATCCCGGCGTTCATTCAGGACGTCAACACCCACGGCCGCCTGATGCTGGCAAACGGCCAGCAGGAAGTTGAATTCCCGGTCGACCAGTGCATGAATTTCCATGCCGACAACCTGTCGCTGCATGAGAACGGTATGCGCATTACCGCCCTGGGTGGCGACAAGGTGCTCTACACCCAGACTTACTACTCCATCGGCGGCGGGTTTATTGTCGATGAAGAACATTTCGGCCTGAGCAATGAAGCGCCGCCCGTGGTGCCTTATCCGTACAAAAATGCGGCCGACCTGCAAAGACACTGCCGCGAAAGCGGGCTCTCGCTTTCCGGCCTGATGATGCAAAACGAGCTGGCGCTGCACACCAAAGAAGAGCTTGAGCAGCACTTTGCCGCCGTCTGGGAAGTGATGAGCGGCGGTATCGAGCGCGGCATTACCACCGAAGGCGTACTGCCGGGCAAGCTGCGGGTTCCGCGTCGTGCCGCCGCCCTGCGCCGGATGCTGGTTAGCCAGGACAATACCAACAGCGACCCGATGGCGGTGGTTGACTGGATCAACATGTTTGCCCTGGCGGTCAACGAAGAGAATGCCGCCGGTGGACGCGTAGTGACCGCGCCGACCAACGGCGCCTGCGGCATCGTGCCGGCGGTACTGGCCTATTACGACAAGTTTATCCGCAAGGTGAATGCCAATTCGCTGGCGCGTTATCTGCTGGTAACCAGCGCTATCGGCTCGCTGTATAAGATGAACGCCTCGATTTCTGGCGCCGAAGTGGGCTGCCAGGGCGAGGTCGGCGTGGCCTGTTCGATGGCGGCGGCCGGCTTAACCGAGCTGCTGGGCGGCAGCCCGGGCCAGGTGTGCATCGCGGCGGAGATCGGCATGGAACACAACCTGGGTCTGACCTGCGATCCGGTTGCCGGCCAGGTACAGGTTCCCTGCATCGAACGTAACGCTATCGCCGCCGTCAAAGCGGTCAACGCCGCGCGCATGGCGCTACGCCGCACCAGCGAACCGCGCGTCTGTCTCGATAAAGTGATCGAAACCATGTATGAAACGGGCAAAGATATGAACGCCAAGTACCGCGAAACCTCTCGCGGCGGCCTGGCAATGAAAATCGTCGCCTGCGATTAACGATACATGCCCGGCAGCCGATTCTGCCGGGCAGCTTCCCCGCAACATCGTCTCCCCCACCAGGCATTTAAGTTATATAAATTACAATTTAGTTATTTATTGGTTATAAAGACAATTTGTTACCTTACGGCAAACCGCCAAAGGAGAACATATCATGTCCAAAAGGTTGCATCTGGCCGCGCTGCCGCTGCTGCTCGGGCTGTCTGCGTCCGCGCTGGCTCAGGCGCCGGAAACCGTGAACATTGGCTATCAGAAGGCCAATATCTTCGCCCTGCTTAAGTATCGTGGCACCCTCGATGAGACGTTTAAAAAACAGGGCATCGCCGTACGCTGGGTGGAATTCCCGGCTGGCCCGCAGATGCTGGAAGGGCTGAATGTCGGCAGTATTGACCTCGCGGCCACCGGCGATGCGCCGCCGGCCTTTGCCCAGGCCGCTCAGGCGGATCTGGTCTACCTCGCGCACTCGCCGGCAAACCCCAAAACCGAAGCTATCGTGGTACCGGAAAACTCGCCGATTCACAACGTGGCCGACCTGAAAGGTAAGCGCGTGGGGCTGAATAAAGGTTCTGACGTCAACTACCTGCTGGTGGCCGCGCTGGAAAAAGCCGGGCTGAGCTATAAAGATATCACCCCGGTTTACCTGCCTCCGGCCGATGCCCGCGCCGCCTTCCAGCGTGGGGCGATTGATGCCTGGGTTATCTGGGACCCGTACCTTGCCGAAGTTGAAACCAACGCTAAGGCGCGGCAGATCCGCAACGCTGAAGGGCTGGTACCGCACTACACCTTCTATCTCGCCAGCCGCAAATTTGCCGAAAACCACCCGGATACCGCCAAACAGGTGGTGGATGAGTTACGCCAGCTCAGCGACTGGGCGAACGCCCATCAAGACGACGCCGCCGGAATTCTGTCAACCTCCACCGGGCTGGATAAGGCTATCTGGCTGAAAGCGCTCGCCCGCCTGCCCTACGGCGCCGAACGCATGACGCCCGCGGTCTATAACGAGCAGCAGGCGCTGGCGGATACCTTCACGCGTATCGGCCTGCTGCCGGTGAAAGTGGACGTGCGCAGCGCCACCTGGTCGCAGGATAAATAACCCTTGCCGGCGACGGGCCTCCCCGTCGCCTTCCCTCTTGCTAACCCTGCGCCTTTTCGCCGTCGCCAATCTGCCAGATAAAGGTCGGCGCCTCGCCGTTGACCAGCCAGTTGCCGATATTGCGCGCTTTGTAGATAACCGGGTTATGCGAGGCCACGGTACGCGCGTTGCGCCAGTGGCGATCGAGCGCTTTACCCACCCGGGTGTCCGACGCGCCGAGGGCGTTAAACAGCTCGGTCGCCGCACGCGGCACCCATTCGCTGGCAACCACCTGCGCCTGCGCCGCTTCGACCTCCGCCAGCCGATTACGCTGTTCAATCAGCGCATCGTCGCCGCTGGCATGAACAATATAGGCCTGCTGTAAAGACTCCGCCGCCTGCAGCACCGCCGCGCGGGTCGCCCACGCCCAGCTGCTGATTTGCCCGACCACCTGCAGCACCTGAGGATCGTCGCGCGGCACGGCGGCATTGCCGTGGCTGTACATACGGGAGCGTTTTTTCACCCCTTCGGCGGCATCGCGTTCTACCGCCAGGCCGATACCCGCCAGCGTCGCCAGTAAGATATGCTGATAGAAGGCGGTCTGGTAGCGAAAGCGCTCGGCAAAATCATAGACATGTTCCTGCTCAACCTGCGCCTGCCGGAAGCGGGTGGTGCCGCTGCCGGTCAGACGCTGACCAAAGCCATCCCAGTCGTCATCGCGTTCCACCGCGCTCTGCCGGGTGCTGACCAGTGCGATGACATCGCCGTGGTTGTCGCTGCGGCGGGCAAAGACGTCAATCCAGTCGGCGTACAGCGTCCCGGTGCTGTAAAACTTCTCGCCGCTTAAGCGCCATCCGCGGTCATCCGGCGTCACCTGAGTATTCACCTCCCCAAGCTTCACCGCCCCCGTTTCGGTCCAGCCGCTGCCCACCAGCTCCCCGTCGAGAAAACGTTGAAACCAGCGATCGCGCTGCGCGGAGTCCGGTTGATTCAGGCGATCTTCAACAAAGGCAAAATGGGCGCGCAGCGCCTGCGGCAGGTTCGAGTCAGCCTCGGCGAGCTCAATCAACAGGGCAATCAGCTGCGGCAGCGACGCGCCCCAGCCGCCCTTTTCCCGCGGAATACGCACCGTGCCAAAGCCCGCCTCCTTCAGCCAGCGAATCTGCTCGTCGGGTAAAATACGGTGCTGTTCACGGTTCGCCGCCCCCTGCGCAATGCGGGAAAAAATCGGCCGGAAGGCCGCGGCCAGCTGTTCATAATCGGCACCGGTAGAGAGTAATGTCATCATCTGTTCCTTAATGGTGGCTATCGTCAATATCGTGACGCGTCGGCTCGTGGCGAACCGCAAGCAGGAAGAAGATCGGAATAATGGCGGCCAGCGACACCACCCAGAACATCTGCGTGCCGAGGGAGGCCTGCAGCAACGGCAGCACGAACAGCGCCAGCGCGCTGCCGATCCCGGAGAGCGCCCGGCTGAAGCCGACGCCGGTGGCGCGAATCGCGGTGGGATAGGAGAGCGCCGGATAGATCATCAGCTGCGCGCCGGGGCCGAAACCCTCGGCAAACAGCCACAGCCCAAGCATCGCAATTGCCAGCACCACGCCGACGGTGGCCTGCGGCTGGCCGACCAGAGCAAGGACAATCAGGGCGATAAACTGCAGCGCGAAGCCGGCAATCGCCACGTGGCGCGACGGATATTTCCACGCCAGATGCATCCCCAGCAGCCCGCCGGTAAAGGCAAACAGCGCGTTCAGCCCCAATGACGCGGAGATGGTTTCAAACACCCCGGCACCGAGAAACTGGGCGAGGATCGACGGCAGGAAAAAGGCGATGGCGGTGTACTCAAAGGAGATACAGATATTCATCACCCCGGCGACGATGGTGCGCTCGCGGTACGGCTTTGCAAACAGTACACGGAAGCTCACTTTCGGCGGCGGCGCGGGGCGTTCAGCCGGCGCTTCATGGGCGGCAATGCCGTAAGAGTCGCGCAGAATACGCACCGCCGAAGCCAGGTCTCCCTGGTTTGCCGCCCACAGCGGTGACTCATTCATAAATTTACTGCGCACGGCGATAATCAGCAGCGCCGGGACGGCGCCAAACAGCAGCGAGGCGCGCCACAGCCAGTCGAGGTGCTCCTGCGGCAGCAGGAAATAGAGGCCGAAGATAATCAGAAAGCAGACCGTTGAAGCGGCGTACCACATCGGGCACCAGGCGGCGAGGCGCGCGGCCTTGTTGCCTTTGCCGGTAAAACGGGAGAATTCAGCGAGGTAGGACATGGCGACCGGCAGATCGATGCCCACGCCGATGCCCATCAGGAAACGCGCGCCGATCAGCACCCAGACGTTGGGCGCCAGACCTGCGGCGATGGCCGAGACGACGAAAAACAGCATGTCGGCCATAAACACCGAATAGCGGCCATATTTATCCGTCAACCAACCGCCGATTAAGTTGCCGATAATGGTACCAACCATAATGGATGAGGTGACCAGGCCGGTCAGCAGCGGCGAGAGCTGGAATTCACGTACCACGTCGTCGATGCCGTAGGAGAGCGTGGTTAAATCATAGGCGTCGAGAAAGACGCCGCCGAGAGCGAGGAAGACAATCATCCGCGCATATTTAGCCTGATCCTTGCCCGAATTGATCAGCCGCGCCACATCCCCGACGCTACTCACCGGTGCGGAGGCCACGCCGGGATTATCAACAGACAGCGTACTCATGTTTTCACCTTGTTATGTTGTGCAGGTGATCGCAGTTATAGGCCGTCAGCCGATAAAACCCAACCAATAAAAATGCATATAAAAATCAATATATTCAATAAGTTAATTAAATAAAACAACAAAAACAGGACGTGCTTCCGCCCGTCCTGCAAGGTCATCGATTGGCAAACTTATTCTGCGGAAACGGGCACCAGCACATCCTTAACCAGCGGGTCATCGGTGGTTTTCAGCCAGCTCTGAATGCGCGGGTCGGAAAACGCCTGCTGCAATTTGACAATATTCTCCTGCGACAGATAAGGCGTCCCGATAACCAGCTGCGACGCAAAAGTCCGCGGCGCAGGCGGGAATAAGATGCCCTTATCGCGCGATACTTTCCCGGCATCAAACTGCGAGACATAGCCGATTGCCGCGTCCACCGAATTGAGCGCCCGCGGCATGGTTAACAGGTCCAGCTCTTTGAAATTAAACTGATGCGGGTTGCCGACGATATTTTTCAGCTTCGCCGTGCGCGGCTCTACCGCCGGGTCGAGCGTAATCAGGCCGATGCGCTGCAGCAGCCACAGCGCCTGTCCCTGGTTGGCGCCATCATCCGGCACCACGATCGTCGCCCCGTTCGGCAGATCCTTAACCGATTTATAGCGATCGGAGTAAATCCCAAAGGCCCACTGGAACACCGGTACCGTGGTGGAAAGCGCGAAGCCGTTGGCATCCACCACCTGCTTCAGCCACCACTGATGCTGATAGATGGTTCCCGCATATTCCCCTTGCGCCACCGCGCGATCCGCCTGCACCGGATCCTGCACCCCCACCGCCTCCAGCTTGAGGCCGTAATCCGGCGCAATATGCTGGCCGATGTACTCAATAATTCGCTGTTCACCGGCCATCGCCGGCTCATAGTGAATTTTCAGGGTGGTGCCGAACACCACCTGCTGCGACTGGGCCTGCCCTCGCCACCACCAGAAGGCGACGGCCAGCGACACAATCACTACCAGCGCCGCCAGCCACGGCCAGCGTCGGGCCTTACGTAACTCAAACTGTTCTGTTGTCATGAAGCGATCCCCTGCGTGTGGCGAAGTTTGTTGACCAGACGGTCACCGAAAAATTGAATCAGCTGGATAGTGGCGATCAGCGCGATAATGGTGGCGATCATGATGTGATTGTCGAAGCGCTGGTAGCCGTACACCACCGCCAGATAGCCGATGCCTCCCGCGCCGATGGTGCCGGCAATGGCGGAGTATTCGATCATCGACACCAGGTTGAGCGTCACCGCCGCCACCAGCGCCGGCAGGGCTTCACTCAGCTGGGCGCTGCGGATAATCTGCCAGCGCGAGCCGCCGCAGACGATCCCCACGGCGGTGACCTCCGCCGGCAGTTCGCGCAGCGCGTTTTCCACCAGCCGGCCGAAAAATGGCACCCCGGCGGCAATCATCGGCACCACGGCGGCCGGAATGCCAATCGTCGTCCCGGTGAGCCAGAAGGTGAAAGGAATAATCGCCGCCATCAGCACCAGAAACGGCAGAGAGCGCCCCATATTCACTACCCAGTTCAACACCCGGTACAGCGCGGCATGCGGGAATAATCCGCGCGGCGAGGCATTGAATAGCACCACCCCGACCACGCCGCCGAGGGTCACCACAAACAGCATCACAATGGCCACCATCAGCCAGGTTTCGCCGTAGGCGGGCAGCAGCAGCGTATGGATCTCGCTCCAGGGGGTATCCTGGCTGATTACCGAAGGTTTCATACCGCCTCCTGTAGTTCGGGCGCGCCGTCAAGCACCTCCGCCGCGATACCGAGCTGCGCCAGCAGCGCCAGCACCCGCGCCGCCGGCAGACGCTCGCCCTGAAAGCGCACCCCCACCTGTAACCTTCCCGCCAGCCGGCCGTTGATCGTCTCAACGTGGCCGCCGAGCAGGTCGATCTGCAGCGCAAACTGCTGGCTCAGGCGGCTGATCCAGTCGGTGGCCACCGGCACATCCCAGCGATAGCTCAACCGCAACAGCAGATCGCTATGGGCCGCCACCGGAGAGAGCGGCAGCAGCTGCTGACCCAGTAGCGAATCCGGGCGCGCCAGCAGCTCTTTCACCTGACCAAACTGCACAATGGCGCCATCACGAATTTCCGCCACCGCATCCGCCGCCGCCCGTACCGCGTCCATCTCGTGGGTAATCAGCACGATCGCCAGGCGATACTCATCGCGCAGGCGTTTAAGCAAATTGAGCACCGCGGCGGTGGCCTGCGGGTCCAGCCCGGAGGTGGCCTCGTCCGCCAGCAGCACCGACGGGCGCAGCGCCAGCGCACGCGCAATACCAATCCGCTGACGCTGGCCGCCGGAAAGCTGCGCCGGCCAGGCGTCCGCCTTATGACTCAGCCCAACGCTTTCCAGCAGTTCGCCGACCCGGGCTTTAATATCGCGCTCGACCACCCCGAGGTATTCCAGCGGCAGGGCGATATTTTGCCAGGCCGTTTTACGACTGAGCAGCGCGGAGGACTGAAAAACGGTACCGATCGTGCGCCGCTCGCGACGCAGCGCCTCGCCGCTGAGCAACGACAGGTCGTTGCCGTTAACCCGGATGCTGCCGCTGTCGGGACGCTCCAGCAGGCTGATAAGGCGCGCGAGGGTCGATTTTCCCGCGCCGCTCGGCCCCACCACCGCGGTGATGGAGCGGGTCGGTACCCGCAGCGACAGCCCTTTCAGCACCTCGCTGAACCGCCCGTCTGCCGTACGATAGCGCTTATGCAGGTTGTCTATTTCGATCATGTCACCTTCTCCTCTGCCCCGACATCGATGCGGGTACCACGCCGGTATCCGGCGCCCGGATGCGGCGCCACCAGTCGCGGCCCGGCGCCAAACAATTTTTCGCGCAGGGTGCCTTCGCGATACTCCTGCTTAAAGACGCCGCGTTTTTGCAGTTCGGGAATGAGCAGCTCCACCACATCGCGGAAGGTTTCATGGGTGACGGCATACGCCAGGTTGAAACCGTCAACATCGGTCTCCTCAACCCACGATTGCAGCTCGTCGGCGACGGTTTGCGCACTGCCAACAATCAGCGGGCCGAAGCCGCCGATCCCCACCCAGTCGGCCAGCGCCTGTACCGTCCACTGACGATCGGGATCGGCGGTGGAAAAGGCTTCAACCGCCGACTGAATGGCGTTGGTATGCAGGTATTTCAGTACCTGATCCGGCTGATACTGTCCGAAGTCGATCCCGGTCCAGCCGGAGATCAGCGCCAGCGCCCCTTCATAGCTGACATAAGATTTATACTCCTGCCATTTGGCCTGCGCCTCGCGGTCGGTTTCACCGACGATCGCCGTTTGCAGGTTGAAAATCAGAATGCTGCGCGGGTCGCGCCCGGCTTCGGCGGCGCGACGGCGAATATCCGCTACCGTCTTTTTGAGCAGCACTTTCGACGGCGCGGCGACAAACACGCACTCGGCGTGCCCGGCGGCAAACTGCTTCCCGCGGCTCGACGCCCCGGCCTGATAGAGCACCGGCGTGCGCTGCGGCGACGGTTCGCAGAGGTGGATCCCCGGCACGGTGAAGAAGTTGCCCTGGTGGTTGATCGGATGAATTTTTTGCGGATCGCTGAAGATCCCGCGCTCGCGATCGCGCAGTACCGCGCCATCTTCCCAGCTCCCTTCCAGCAGCTTATAAACCACGTCGAGATACTCATCGGCGTAGTCATAGCGCGCATCGTGATCGGTCTGCGCCTGATGGCCAATATTGCGCGCCCCGCTTTCCAGATACGAGGTGACGATGTTCCAGCCCACCCGGCCCTTGGTCAGGTGGTCAAGGGTCGAGAGACGGCGGGCAAACGGGTACGGGTGCTCAAACGACAGCGAGGCGGTCAGGCCAAAACCAAGATGCTCCGTCACCAGCGCCATCGGGGTAATCAGCGCCAGCGGATCGTTCACCGGCACCTGCGTCGCCTGGCGAATGGCGGCATCGCCGTTGCCGTTCAGCACATCGTAGATGCCCAGCACGTCGGCAATAAACAGGCCGTCGAACTTACCGCGTTCCAGCAGACGCGCCAGGTCAACCCAGTAATCAAGGTCCTTATACTGCCACGAGCGGTCGCGCGGATGGGTCCACAGCCCCGGCGACTGATGACCGACGCAGTTCATATCAAAAGCATTCAGGCGAATTTCACGTTGTGATGACATAGCGCTCTCCACGGTGCATTCCGTCAACGGAACGCACGCTTAACACATCAAGGAATAAGGGGAATGGGGGGTTAAATCGTGGGACATCGGGCGGATTGCCCAATCCCCAGCGCCTGTAAAGCCTCAGCGGCGACGGCGGCAGCATGATCGGCAACCTGCGGCAGCCCCATCAGTTCGCCAAAATAGCCGCGAGCCGCCGGGCCAGAGATCAGCAGATTGGGTATCGCGCGCCCCTCCCGGCCAATCGCCCGGGAGTGAGCATCAACGTCCAGCCCAAGACCCAGCTTATCGGCGCGAATCAGACCGCGCCGGGCCAGTTCGCGCAGCAGCGGCTGGCTGTCGATCAGCCCGCCGTGGGCCGGGCCGGTAGTCAGAATCAGGCGATCGACCGTCAGGGCAATGCGCTCGCCCTCTCGCAAGGTCAGGGTAAGCGTCAGGGAACGGGCCTCGCTCTCCAGCGCCGTCAGCCGCGCGGCCAGCACCTTCAGGCTCCCCTCGCGCTGACGTTGCCCAATCACCTCGGCGACCTGCGGCGCAATGCGATAACGATGCACATCCCAGTAACGCCGCAGATGACGCAGGAAGCGCTGACGGTCGGCAAACGTCAGGGTCTGCCAGATGCGCTGTCCCTGCTGACGTACCGCGTCCAGCACCACCTGCCAGGGAAGCCCCTGCTCTGCCGCGCGGAGCACATCGGCGCGCACCAGCCGCAGCCGCTGACGGAGCGAGCCCTGATCGTACTCACCCGGCCAGGGCGCCGCAGCGCTGCCGGTGTTGCCCCGGGATAACAGACCGCGGCGCGAAAAGGCGGTAATCGGCCCACGGTGGCCGAGCCGGGATAGCGTGGCGATGCAATCCGCCATCGTCAGCCCGGTTCCCATCACCGCCACCCGCGCATCCGCGGCGATCGGGGTGAGAGTGTCCGCACGCCACGGGTTGGCAATCAGCGCCGGGTGGTCGTGAAAAGGCACCGCCAGCCGCGGCAGCGCCGGCGGCGGATGACTCACCGCCAGAATCAGCAGATCGCTTTGCAGCCGACGACCGGTATCGGTGGTGATAGCGCTCTCGTCAAAATCCAGCGCCTGTTCACGCAGGTGAACCAGTCGCCCGCCGCTCGTCCGTACCGCCTCGGCAAAACGCTGGCTGACGTAGCGCCCGAACTGGCCGCGCTGGGGGTACAGCGAGCCGTCTTCACGCCGCGCCTGCGGATCGTCAGCAAAAGCAGGCTGACTACGGTACCAGCGGTCAAAAGCGCCCTCTTCCTCACCGGCCAACTGCATCCGCGAGGCGGGCACGTTGATTCGGTGGCTGGGTTCAGCGGTGGAATAGGCGACGCCCGCCCCGGGAACGGTACGCGGCTCCAGCAGCGTTACCCGTAGCCCTTCCGGCATCAGACCAAGCAGATGAATCGCCACCGCCGCGCCGCTAAAGCCGCCGCCGACGATCGTGATATGAGGTTCAGCTGGCATAGGTCACCGCCTTATAAAAGAAGAAGCGAAACATAGCGACCTCCGCTCAGCTGGCGCTGACCTGTTTTACCGGGCGCTTATCGCCGCCGATGGTTTCACCGAACGGCCCGGTATTAACGCCGCGCGCTTTTGGCTGGGCGTTGCTGGCCAGCGGCAGCAGCGGCATCACCAAATCGGCAAAGCGGTGCGCCTCTTCCAGATGCGGATAGCCGGAGAAGATAAAGTTAGTGATCCCCAGCGCCTGATATTCACGGATGCGCTCCGCCACCTGCTGCGGATTACCCACCAGTGCCGTCCCCGCCCCGCCGCGCACCAGCCCGACGCCCGCCCACAGATTTGGCGCAATACGCAGATTGTCGCGGGAGCCGTTGTGCAGGGCGCTCATCCGCGCCTGACCTGCGGAATCCATACGCGCGAAGATCTTCTGCGCCTGGGCAATGGTGTCATCATCCAGGTGGGCAATCAGCCGGTCGGCGGCGGCCCAGGCCTCCTCTTCCGTTTCACGGACAATCACATGCAGGCGAATACCGTATTGCAGGGTACGTCCGCGGGCGGCGGCGCGTTCACGGACGATAGCCAGCTTTTCCGCCACCAGCGCCGGCGGCTCCCCCCAGGTCAGATAGTTATCGATTTGCTCAGCGGCGACGTCAATGGCCTCCTCCGACGAGCCGCCAAAGTACAGCGGCGGGCCATCTTCCTGCACCGGCGGAAACAGCACTTCCGCCCCTTCGACATGAATATGCTCCCCGCGATAGTCCACCTTTTCGCCTTTTAGCAAACGGGAGTACACGTCGAGAAATTCGCGGGTCACCTGGTAGCGTTCACTGTGGTTGAGGAAGATCCCATCGCCTTTGTTCTCCACCGGATCGCCGCCGGTCACCACGTTGATCAGCAGCCGTCCCTCCGACAGACGATCGAGGGTGGCCGCCATCCGCGCCGCCAGCGTTGGCGGCTGTAGCCCGGGGCGCACCGCCACCAGATAGCGCAGGCGACGGGTCAACGGCGCCAGCGCCGACGCCACCAGCCAGGAGTCCTCGCAGCTTTTCCCGGTCGGAATCAGCACGCCGTAGTAGCCGAGGCTATCGGCGGCCAGCGCCACCTGCTGGAGATAAGGCAAATCCACCGGGCGGCCGCCTTCGGTAGTACCCAGATAACGGCCATCGCCGTGGGTGGGCAAAAACCAGAACACATTGATCTTCTCGCTCGCTTTCTGCGTCATTATCCATTTCCTATATAACCATATTCGATATTTATCGAAGAGATGTTTTAATTTGGTTATATGAGTGTTAGCGATTATCGTGCCAACGACGAGATAAAAATAAATCAAATAAAATCAAATAATTAAAAAACACAGCCGACATCCATGCTGTTGCAAATGCGTCAGCGCCTGCGTGGGCACTGACGCATTTGCAACAAACCGGCGGCGTCCCCCTCTGGTGTCTGTCGCCGGCAGAGGATAAGTTCAAGGCGTCATTTAACGGAGGTCCACCATGCTCAATCCTGAATCCCTGTCCGATACGCCCGTGCTCATCGACCCGGCGTCGAAAGCGTTTCAGAGCCTGCTGGACAAGCTGGCGCCAACGGAAGCCACCGTCCTGATCGTCGGCGAAACCGGCACCGGTAAAGAGGTGGTTGCCCGCTATCTTCATCATCACAGCACGCGTCGCCACCAGCCGTTTCTCGCCGTTAACTGCGGCGCGCTGACCGAAAGCCTGGCGGAAGCTGAACTCTTCGGCCATGAAAAAGGCGCCTTTACCGGCGCGGTGCAGAGCCACCCCGGCTGGTTTGAAGCCGCCGAGGGCGGGACCCTGCTGCTCGATGAGATCGGCGAACTGAGCCTGCCGCTGCAGGTCAAGCTGCTGCGCGTGCTGCAGGAGCGGGAAATTACCCGCGTCGGTTCGCGCAAGGCCATCAAAGTGAATGTGCGGGTCATCGCCGCCACCCATGTCGACTTAGCCCAGGCAATCCGCGAACGCCGCTTCCGCGAAGACCTCTATTACCGTTTGAATATCGCCATCGTGCCGCTGCCGCCGCTGCGCCAGCGCCGCCAGGATATTCCTCAGCTGGCCAATCACTTTTTAACGCTGTATGCCCGCCGGCTGGGTCGTCCGACCCGCCGCCTGGCGCCGGAAACGCTGGCGAGACTGATGGACTATCCGTGGCCCGGCAATATTCGCGAACTGGAAAATACGTTACATAACGCGGTTCTGCTCAGCAAAGAGGAGGAGATTACGCCCGCGCAGCTACGGCTGAGCACGTTGCACGATACGCCGGCGACAGCTACGGATAATGAACTGGATAGCTTTATCTATCAGCAAATTAACCAACCAGGCGAGGCGCTGTGGGAGCGCATCACCGGGGCGCTGATCCGCGGAGCGATGGCCCACTGCGATGACAATCAAAGCCAGGCGGCGGCGCTGCTGGGCATCAGTCGCCATACTTTACGCACACAGCTGGCCAACATTGGACTGATTAAAAGCCGTCGGCGGGTAGAAACCACGCCGCGCCCGCTGTCCGGCACCGTTTCCGCCGACCGCGAGCTACGTATTGGCTATCAGCGTTTTGGCAACCTGGGCATTTTAAAGGCCCGACAGAGCCTGGAAAGCGCCTTCGCCCATCTCGGCGTCAGCGTGCTGTGGAGCGAATTCCCGGCCGGGCCACAGCTGCTGCACGCCCTCGCCTGCCACGAAATCGATTTTGGCACCACCGGCGAAGCGCCGCCGGTCTTTGCCCAGTCCGCGAACAGCGAACTGGTGTACGTGGCGTGGGAACCGCCCGCGCCGCAGAGCGTAGCGATGGTTGTCCCGCAACATAGCGCGATCCGCACGATTGCCGACTTGCGCGGAAAACGTATTGCGTTGAACAAAGGGTCAAACGTGCACTGGCTGCTGCTGCAGATTCTCGAGGAGGCGGGGCTGGGCTTAAATGACGTCAGGATTGTCTACACCCCGCCCAAATACCCGCTGACCGCCAGCGACTATCTGGCGGTGGATGCCTGGATGATGTGGGATCCGCTGTTAAGCGACGCCGAACACACCGGGGAGTTACGGGTGGTGGCCAACGGCGAAGGTCGGGTGCAAAACCATCAGTTCTACCTGTCGCGCCGCGACTACGTAACGCGTCACGGCGATATCATGCAACGCCTGCTGCACGAGCTGACGCAAACCGGACAGTTTATCGATCGACGGCGGGATGAAGCCGCCGGACTGCTGGCGGCGGAGCTGGGGATTAACGTCGCATCGCTCTCGCTGGCGTTGGCCCGCCGCAGCCATCGCCCGCGGATGATGGATCTCAAAGTGATCCGCGCGCAGCAAACCATTGCCGACCGTTTTTATGCGCTGGGCCTGATCGGCAAGCCGGTTTCGGTCCGCGAAGCGGTCTGGTACGGCGAGGCCACCAACAGCGAACCGGGCCTGCTGCTGCACGCTGATTAAGCCTCTTTGCGGCGCATCTTCCTGAATGCCCCCGTGCCGATAGCCTCTCCGCCACGGCAATGATACCCTTAAGGTTCTGTGAATAAGGGCCGGTTTCGACAGGCTCGCCTGGAGGTATCTGTGGCCGTTCATCTGTTAATTGTCGACGCACTCAATCTGATCCGCCGTATTCATGCGGTGCAGGGATCCCCCTGCGTTGACACCTGCCTGCACGCGCTGGAGCAGCTCATCGTTCATAGCCAGCCAACCCATGCCGTGGCGGTTTTTGATGACGAAGATCGCGCACACGGCTGGCGACACCAGCGCCTGCCGGAATACAAAGCCGGACGCGCGCCCATGCCGGAAACCCTCGAAGCCGAAATGCCCGCCCTGCGCGCGGCCTTTGAGCAGCGCGGGATCCGCTGCTGGGCTTTAGCAGGCAACGAAGCGGATGACCTCGCCGCCACGCTGGCAATCAAAGTCGCCCATGCCGGACATCAGGCGACGATCGTCTCTACCGATAAAGGCTATTGCCAGCTGCTGTCGCCGACGATTCTGATCCGCGACTACTTTCAGAAACGCTGGCTGGATGCCCCTTTCATCGCCAAAGAGTTTGGCGTCACGCCGGAGCAGCTGCCTGATTACTGGGGGCTGGCGGGGATCGGCAGTTCTAAAGTCCCGGGCGTGGCGGGGATTGGCCCAAAGAGCGCGGCACAGCTGTTAACGGAGTATCAGGATCTGGAGGGCATCTATGCTCAGCTGGCGAAGGTGCCTGAAAAATGGCGCAAAAAACTGGAAGAGCATAAAGAGATGGCCTTTACCTGCCGCGAGATAGCCCGCCTGCAGACCGATTTACAGCTCGACGGCAATTTACAGCAGCTGCGGCTGGCCCCCCAGGCATAAACAAACTGACAGGGCGATGCCGGCATCGCCCTGTGCAGTGACCGCCTGAGGCACTACCACGCGGTGTGATACAGGGTAATAATCTCCTCCAGGCTGGCCTCCCGTGGATTCCCCCCGGTACAGACATCAGCAAAAGCCGCCTGCGCCAGCGCCGGAATATCCTCTGTACGGACCCCGACGTCACGCAGATGCGGGGGAATACCGACATCGCGGTTAAGACGGAAGACGGCATCAACGGCGGACTGGCGCGCCTGCTCCAGACTCACGCCATCCACCTTCTCCCCCATCGCGCGAGCGATATCGCGGAACTTCTCGCCGCTGAAGTCGGCGTTGTAGCGCATCACGTGGGGTAACAAAATGGCATTCGCCACGCCGTGCGGCGTGTTGTAAAACGCCCCTAAAGGATGCGCCATACCGTGCACCAGCCCCAGCCCGACGTTGGAAAATCCCATGCCGGCAATGTACTGCCCCAGCGCCATCGCTTCCCCTGCCTGACTATCGCCGGCTACCGAATCTCGCAGCGCGCCGGCAATCACCTCAATGGCTTTAATATGTAGCGCATCGGTCAGCGCCCATGCCGCCCGCGTGATATAGCCTTCAATCGCATGGGTCAACGCATCCACGCCGGTCGCGGCTTTTAACGCCGGCGGCATACCGTCCATCATATCGGCATCGATAAAGGCCACCTGAGGGATATCATGCGGATCGACGCAGACGAATTTACGCCGCTGCGCTTCATCGGTTATCACATAGTTAATGGTCACTTCCGCCGCGGTTCCTGCGGTGGTCGGAATGGCCATGATCGGTACCCCCGGATTGCGGGTCGGCGATAGCCCTTCCAGGCTACGCACGTCGGCAAACTCCGGGTTAGCGTGGATAATGCCGATCGCCTTGCAGGTATCCTGCGGCGAACCACCGCCAATCGCAATCAGGTAGTCGGCGCCGCTGCGTTGAAACACCCCGAGCCCCTCCTGCACCACGGCAATCGTCGGATTAGGGATCGCGCCGGAAAACATCTCCCAGGCCAGGCCCGCGTCATCCATCCTGCGCGTCACCTTGTCGACCACGCCGCACTGCGCCAGATTCTTATCCGTGACTATCAGCGCTTTGTGATACCCCCGACGAATCACTTCATCGGCTAACGCCGCCACCGCTCCCCGGCCGAACCATGCCGTCTCGTTTAAAATCATTCTGTTCGCCATCGTCGCCTCCCGCTCGCTTTGCGAATCACTCTTCGATACGTAACCCGTAGGTTTTGAATTTTTCCAGTACGATGGCAATGGCCTCGTCGTCCAGCACCGGAACAGGATCGACGATCGCCAGGGTACTGAGATAGAGCTGCGCCAGAACCTCGACCTCATGCGCCAGCCACAGCGCTTTTTCCAGATTCTCTTCGCAGGCAATCAGGCCATGGTGCTGCAGCAGCGTCGCTTTGCGGTTTTTTAACGCCACGGCGACAAACTCTGACAGCTCGCGGGTCCCAAAGGTGGCGTATGGCGCACAGGGAATGGAGTTCCCCCCGGCAGCAGCAATCATGTAGTGGATCGCCGGGATCGGGCGATTGAGGATCGATACCGCCGTGCAGTGCACCGCGTGATTATGCACCACGGCCTGTGCATCGGGCCGGGTCTGGTAGGCGGCCATATGAAAACGCCACTCGCTCGACGGCAGTTTCCCCTGCTCGTGCTGACCGTTGGCATCGATCCACACGATGTGAGATTCAGTAAGTTTTTCATAAGGAATACCCGTCGGCGTAATCAGCATTCCCCCGTCATAACGCACGCTTACGTTCCCGGCGGTGCCCTGATTCAGCCCCAGCCGGGTCATTTCCAGGCAGGTATCAATAATCTGCCGCGCCAGTCTGTTCCGTTCCATTTATTTACCTCTCTCAGCAATTCAACCCCGGGCCAACAGAACCGCTTTCGCGTTGCTTTCCGGCCGTGTTGAGTCAGTTTTATATTTACTGGCTATCATCATATTGAATAATCAGAAGGGAATTTACATTCGCGTATTCTGTGACCGCCATCAATTAATTACCCTGGTTTAATCAGGTCGCAATCTTTTTCCGTCGTGAAAAATGCCCGTAATTATTTTTCTTGCTCTAAACGGGCAATTTAACTTGTCATTTAACAACTGACCGTTTTCACCACAATAAATTAAATCGGGCAACGTCGCTGTGGCTTTTAAATTAATTTCACTCAAACGGTCATTGTTTTGCAGAAATTAAAGTGATAGCAATCACATAAAACCACCGTTATTGGGCGAAGTGTGACCGTTATCATATTAAAAGACCTTTTTTATTTGAAAATGACCTCATGAGTTCATTCACACACCCCTAATTATTCAAGAGACGCTGTTGCGGCGGGCTGAGAATAACGAGGACGTCGGCACAGGAACTCACCCGGTTGACGGTCTGGTGAGTCATGCCAACCGCACGCCTGAAATGCTGAACACGCTTCTGAACTGATGAGGATGCTATGGGAAATACAACAATACAAACGCAGAGTTTTCGCGCGGTGGATGTCGGTCAACGTCAGCGCTACATTATTCCATTCGCCTTGCTGTGCTCATTATTTTTTCTTTGGGCTGTCGCCAACAATCTCAATGATATTTTGCTACCCCAGTTTCAACAGGCCTTTACATTAACTAACTTCCAGGCGGGTCTGATTCAGTCGGCATTTTATTTTGGTTACTTTGTCATTCCGATCCCCGCCGGAATATTGATGAAAAAACTCAGTTATAAAGCCGGAATAATTACCGGGTTGTTTTTGTATGCGTTCGGCGCCGCGTTATTCTGGCCCGCCGCAGAAATTATGAATTATACTTTATTTCTCATCGGACTTTTTATTATTGCCGCCGGTCTCGGGTGTCTTGAAACGGCAGCAAACCCTTTCGTCACGGTATTAGGCCCGGAAAGCGGTGGCCACTTCCGTCTCAATCTGGCGCAAACCTTTAACTCTTTCGGCGCCATTATTGCCGTTGTATTTGGGCAAAGTCTTATTTTGTCTCATGTGCCACATCAATCGCCGGAGGTGCTCGATAAAATGGCGCCCGAGCAGCTCAGCGCCTATAAACACAGCCTGGTCTTGTCGGTCCAGACCCCGTACATGATTATCGTCGCCGTGGTGCTGCTGGTCGCTCTGCTGATTATGCTGACAAAATTTCCGGCGCTGCAAAGCGACGACCACAATGAAAGCGAACCCAGCTCCTTCGTGGCCTCATTCAGCCGCCTCGCCCGCATTCGCCACTGGCGCTGGGCGGTCCTGGCGCAGTTCTGCTACGTCGGCGCGCAAACCGCCTGCTGGAGCTATCTGATCCGCTATGCCATTGAAGAGATTCCCGGCATGACCCCAGGTTTCGCCGCCAACTACCTGACCGGCACGATGGTGTGCTTCTTTATTGGCCGCTTTAGCGGGACCTGGCTTATCAGCCGCTTTGCCCCGCATAAAGTCCTTGCCGCCTACGCCCTGCTGTCGATGGTGCTGTGCCTGATCTCCGCCCTGAGCGGCGGGCATATCGGCCTGCTGGCTCTGACGCTGTGCAGCGCGTTCATGTCCATTCAGTACCCGACCATTTTCTCGTTGGGGATCAAGAATCTGGGACAGGACACCAAATACGGATCGTCGTTTATCGTCATGACCATTATTGGCGGCGGGATCGTCACGCCGGTGATGGGCTTTGTCAGCGATGCCGCCGGCAACATCCCCACCGCTGAACTGGTTCCGGCCCTGTGCTTTGCCATCATCTTTATTTTTGCCCGTTTCCGTTCACAAGCGGCAACGAACTGAACATTTTCCGAATAACGTGAGGAGTCTGTAATGAAAAGAATCAGCTTACCAAAAATTGGTATTCGCCCGGTGATTGACGGACGTCGGATGGGTGTACGCGAGTCGCTGGAAGCGCAGACCATGAATATGGCAAAAGCCACCGCCGCGCTGATTAGCGAGAAGCTCCGTCATGCCTGCGGCGCGCAGATCGAGTGCGTGATTGCCGACACCTGCATCGCCGGTATGGCGGAATCCGCCGCCTGTGAGGAGAAGTTCAGCCGCCAGAACGTCGGCGTGACGATCACCGTCACCCCTTGCTGGTGCTACGGCAGCGAAACCATCGACATGGATCCGCTGCGCCCGAAGGCCATCTGGGGATTTAACGGCACGGAGCGCCCCGGCGCCGTCTATCTGGCCGCCGCGCTGGCCGCCCACAGTCAGAAAGGGATCCCGGCGTTCTCGATCTACGGCCATGATGTCCAGGATGCCGACGACACCACCATCCCTGCCGACGTTGAGGAAAAGCTGCTGCGTTTCGCCCGCGCCGGGCTTGCCGTTGCCAGTATGAAAGGGAAAAGCTATCTCTCCGTGGGGGGCGTTTCGATGGGCATCGCTGGCTCCATCGTCGACCATAACTTCTTTGAATCCTGGCTGGGGATGAAGGTCCAGGCGGTTGATATGACCGAACTGCGCCGCCGCATCGACCAGAAAATCTATGATGAAGTTGAGCTGGAAATGGCGCTGGCCTGGGCGGACAAAAACTTCCGCTACGGCGAGGACCAGAACGCGCAGCACTATAAGCGCGATGAAGAACAGAGCCGCGCGGTGCTGAAAGAGAGCCTGCTGATGGCGATGTGTATTCGCGACATGATGCAGGGCAACGAGAAACTGGCAGAAAAAGGGCTGGTCGAGGAGTCGCTGGGCTACAACGCCATCGCCGCCGGCTTCCAGGGCCAGCGCCACTGGACCGATCAATACCCGAACGGTGACACCGCCGAGGCGCTGCTCAACAGCTCCTTCGACTGGAACGGCGTGCGTGAGCCTTTTGTCGTCGCCACCGAGAACGACAGCCTCAACGGGGTAGCGATGCTGATGGGCCACCAGTTGACCGGTACCGCGCAGGTGTTTGCCGACGTGCGCACCTACTGGTCGCCGGATGCGGTTGAGCGGGTGACCGGTCAGCCGCTCACCGGGCTGGCGGAACATGGCATTATTCACCTGATTAACTCGGGCTCCGCCGCGCTGGACGGCTCCTGCCAACAGCGGGATGAAGAAGGTAAACCAACGATGAAACCGCACTGGGAGATTTCGCAGAAAGAGGCGGATGCCTGCCTGGCGGCAACCGAATGGTGTCCGGCGATTCATGAATACTTCCGCGGCGGCGGCTACTCTTCGCGCTTCCTGACCGAAGGCGGCGTGCCGTTTACCATGACCCGCGTCAACCTCATCAAAGGTCTGGGGCCGGTGCTGCAAATTGCCGAAGGCTGGAGCGTCGAGCTGCCAAAAGCGATGCACGACCAGCTGGATGCCCGCACCAACTCCACGTGGCCCACCACCTGGTTTGCCCCGCGCCTCACCGGCAAAGGCCCGTTTGCCGACGTCTATTCGGTGATGGCCAACTGGGGGGCTAACCATGGCGTGCTGACTATCGGCCACGTCGGCGCTGACTTTATTACCCTCGCGGCCATGCTGCGGATCCCGGTCTGCATGCATAACGTGGAAGAGGGCAAAATCTACCGGCCATCCAGCTGGGCCGCCCACGGCATGGATACGGAAGGCCAGGATTATCGCGCCTGTCAGAACTATGGCCCGCTGTATAAACGTTAATGCGGCTTTGCCCGGTGGCGCAAGCTTACCGGGCCTACGGGCACATCAGCCGTAGGCCGGATAAGCGCAGCGCCATCCGGCGACGTTTATGGAGTTATTATGAAAAATGAAGTCATCCTCGTCCTCGACTGCGGCGCCACTAACGTGCGGGTTATTGCCGTTGACCGTCAGGGGAAAATTGTCGCCCGGGCCTCAACCGCCAACGCCAGCGAGCGCGCCGCGGAGAACCCCGCGTGGCACCAGTGGTCGCTGGAGGCTATTCTGCAACGCTTCGCCGACTGCTGTCAGCGCCTCTCGGCCGAACTGGCCGCGTGCCGGATTCGCGGCATCACGGTGACCACCTTCGGCGTTGACGGCGCGCTGGTCGATGAGCACGGCGCACTGCTCTACCCGACGATCAGCTGGAAATGCCCGCGCACGCTCGCGGTGATGGAGAACATCGGACGGCTGATTGCCCCGCAGCGCCTGCAGGAGATCGCCGGCGTCGGGGCATTCAGCTTCAATACCCTGTATAAACTGGTGTGGCTGAAGGAACATCACCCGCAGCTACTGGCAAAGGCGCACGCCTGGCTGTTTATCTCCTCGTTGATCAATCACCGTTTAACCGGGGCCTTCACTACCGATATCACTATGGCAGGCACCAGCCAGATGCTGGATATTCATCAGCGGGATTTCAGCCCCGAGATTCTGGAGGCTACCGGGATACCGCGTCGTCTGTTCCCTACGCTGGTCGAAGCGGGAGACAGGATAGATTCGCTCCGCTACGATGCCGCCGCGCGGCTGGGACTCCCCGCCGGCCTCCCGGTGTTCTCCGCCGGTCACGACACGCAGTTTGCGCTGTTTGGCGCCGGTGCCCAGCAGGATGAACCGGTGCTCTCCTCCGGAACCTGGGAAATCCTGATGGTACGTACTGGCGAGGTCAACACCGCCTTGCTTAGTCAGTATCCCGGCTCAACCTGCGAGCTGGACAGCCGGGCCGGGCTGACAAATCCCGGGATGCAGTGGCTGGCCTCCGGGGTGCTGGAGTGGGTTCGTCAGCTGCTGTGGACGCCCCAGACGCCCTGGCAAACGCTGATTGATGAGGCGCGGCTGATTCCCGCCGGCGCAGAAGGCGTGAAGATGCAGTGCGATCTGCTGGCCTGCCAGAATGCGGGCTGGCAAGGCGTCACGCTCAATACGACCCGCGGCCATTTTTATCGCGCGGCGCTGGAGGGGTTAACCCGCCAGCTGAAAAATAACCTGCGCACCCTGGAAAATATCGGCCACTTTAAGGCCAGAGAACTGCTGCTGGTCGGCGGCGGCAGTCGCAACGTGCTGTGGAATCAAATCAAAGCCGACATGCTCGAGATACCGATTAAGGTGCTGGATGACGCCGAAACCACCGTGTCAGGGGCTGCGATGTACGCCTGGTCAGGCGCCGGCGAGTTTGCCAGCGCCGGGCAGGCCCGCTCACAGGTCCACTATCAGTACCGCTACTTCTACCCGCAAACCGAACCCGAACTGTCAGAGGGAGTATGAAATGTTAAAAACGATCTCTCCGCTCATTTCCCCTCAACTCCTCAAGGTCCTGGCCGAGATGGGCCACGGGGATGAGATTATTTTTTCTGATGCGCACTTCCCGGCCCACAGCATCGGGCCTCAGGTGCTGCGCGCCGATGGCCTGCAGGTTAGCGATCTCTTACGCGCGGTCATTCCGCTGTTTGAGCTCGACAGCTATGCACCGCCGCTGGTCATGATGGCGGCGGTCGAAGGCGATACGCTCGACCCGCAGGTGGAAATGCGCTATCGCGACGCGCTCTCACCACAGGGTCCCTGTCCGGATATCGTCCGTATCGACCGCTTTGCCTTCTATGAGCGGGCGCAAAAAGCCTTTGCGATCGTTATCACAGGCGAACGCGCTAAGTACGGGAATATTCTTTTAAAAAAAGGGGTAACGCCGTAATCTCATGCCGGAGCGTCCGCCTGATGCGGACGCTCATCGAATGACAGGGTGAGAACATGAAAGCGGCACGCCAGCAAGCGATAATAGACCTGCTGATCAACCATAGCAGCCTGACGACGGAAGCCTTATCGCTACAGCTCAACGTCAGTAAAGAGACGATTCGTCGCGATCTGAGCGAGCTACAATCGCGGGGAAAAGTGCTGCGTAACCACGGTCGGGTCAAAATCATTCATCGGGAAAGCCAGGACAGCGGCGATCCTTTCCATATTCGCCTCAAAAGCCACTATGCCCATAAAGCGGATATCGCCCGCGGCGCCCTGGCCTGGATTGACGAAGGAATGGTGATTGCCCTCGACGCCAGCTCCACCTGCTGGTATCTGGCCCGCCAGCTGCCGGATATCAACCTGCACGTCTTTACCAACAGCCAGCCGATTTGCCAGGAGCTGAGCAAACGCGAAAACATTCAGCTCACCTGTTCCGGCGGCACGCTCCAGCGCAAATATGGCTGCTACGTCAGCCCTTCGCTGATCTCTCAGCTCAAATCGCTGGAGATCGATCTGTTTATTTTTTCCTGCGAAGGCATCGATAGCCACGGCGCGCTGTGGGATTCAAATACGGTGAACGCCGATTTTAAATCGCTGCTGCTCAAACGCGCGGCGCAATCGCTACTGCTGATCGACAAAAGTAAGTTTAATCGTTCGGGGGAGGCCAGTATTGGTCACCTGGATGATGTGACACACATTCTTTCGGATGCGCAGATAGCGGCAAAATAGCCGGCGAGGCAAGAGAGAAGAGAGCCCGGATAACGAAGCCGTTATCCGGGACGCGACGCGGGCTTAGCGTTCGTCGCGACGACCGCCAACGGCCGCCCACAGGCGACGGACGTGAACGGTCACCTCTTCACGATCGTGATACAGCTGGCGCGCCTGGATCTGGGCATTAATCCCGTGTTCATCCAGCTGCTCCTGGATATAGGCGAGGTTGCGCGACAGCTCTTCATAGCGCTTTTTCATCGGCAGCTTAAGGTTAAAGATGGTTTCCCGGCACCAGCCGTTCACCAGCCATTGCGCCATCAGCGCCGCCACTTTCGCCGGTTTCTCCACCATATCGCACACCATCCACGAGATGTTGTTGCGCGTTGGGCGATACTTGAAGCCATCTTCACGCAGCCAGGTCACCTGCCCGGTATCCATCAGACTCTGCGCCATCGGGCCGTTATCCACGGAGGAGACCCACATGTTGCGTTTCACCAGCTGATAGGTCCAGCCGCCGGGGCAGGCCCCCAGATCCACCGCATACATCCCGTTGCCCAGACGCTCGTCCCACTCATCTGCCGGGATAAAGACGTGAAACGCCTCTTCCAGCTTCAGCGTAGAACGGCTCGGCGCATCAGACGGGAACTTCAGACGCGGGATCCCCATATAGAACGGCGAGTTGTTGGTGGTGTACGAGTAACCGGTATAGCAGCAGCCGGGGGCAATAAAGAACACATGCACTACCGGGCGCTTCGGCGTTTCATAGTTGGTGAGCACGCCCGCTTCACGCAGCGCAGCGCGCAGCGGAACCGTCAGTTTACGGCAGAACTTCATCAGCTCTTTGCTTTCATTGGTATCGGCCACTTCCACCCGCAGATCGCCGCCCTTCTCGACCACGCCCTGCAGCATCCCGACAATCGGCGTGATGCGATCTTCCGGCGGCAGGTCGCGCAGCAGTTCACCGGCCACAAACATCTGACGGGCGAAAACCAGCGAGCTGAACGGCAGTTCACGCACCAGTTTGTCGCCATCTTCCATCTGATAGCATTCAAAAATGACATAGCCAGAGTCTTCTTTCACTCGGGCAAAACCAAACACCTCAAGGCGGGAGGCCTTATCGGTAATTTCTGCTGCGCACTCCTTCTCAAACCCGGGGCGACAATAGAGGACAACCTTATTCATGAACAACGCCCTTACGTTTCAGACGAATTGCACCAATTAACATTAAAACCCAACCGGCGAGGAAGCTCACGCCTCCTACCGGCGTTACGAACGCCCACAGGCGTAAATGCGACAGCGCCAGGCAATAGAGACTGCCGCTGAACAAAACGGTACCGAGCGCCATAAAGACGCTGCTCCAGTAGAACCAGATACTGATACGGCGCTGCATCGCCACCGCCAGACCAAAAATAGCCAGCGTATGGAAGGCCTGGTATTCAAGCCCGGTATGAATCCAGGCCATTTCCGCCGCGCCTAACGTCCGGCTTAAAACGTGCGCGCCAAAGGCGCCCAGAGCAACAAAGACGAAACCGCTTATCGCGGCAAATATCAGCATAAATCGGCTGGTCATGTTTTTACCCTACAATCATTTATTGTTCGTAACGAAAACGAAATTTTTCTTGTTCGCTCGCCGCTTTCGCCAGTATCCATTGTCGGAAGGCGGCTATTTTACCCAGTTCAGCCTGACTGTCATGACAAACGAGATAAAACGCATTCTTACTGACCAGAACATCATTAAACGGGCAGACCAACCGGCCGGCCTCGATTTCGGACTGGGACATCACATTATTGGCCAGTGCGACCCCTTGCCCGTGAATAGCCGCCTGCAGCACCATCGCGCTGTGGCTGAAAATAGGCCCCTGCTGCACATTAATATGGCTTAGACCAAGCTGACGGGTATAAGTTTGCCAGTCGCGGCGGGAAGCATCGTGCAACAGCGTATGTTGCGCCAGATCCGCAGGTGTTTTCAATGCTTTGTCACCGGTCAGCAGCGCCGGCGAACAGACGGGCAGCAGATATTCGGCGTACAATTTTTCGACGCGCAGACCTGGCCAGTTGCCGCGGCCATAGAAAATCGCCACGTCGACGTCATCCGCCAGTTTGTCTTCCTGACGGTCCACGGCCTGGATTCTGACATCAATCCCCGGATAAGCTGAGTTAAAGCTTGAGAGTCGCGGCACCAGCCACTGGATCGCAAAACTGGGCAATAAACTCACCGTTAAGGCCCCTTTCGCGCTTCGCGCCTGCAGTTTACGCGTCGCCTCGGTCAGCTGCGAAAAAATCTCTTTAATATCCTGAAAATAGCTCTGGCCTTCTTCCGTCAGCAGCAGCGATCGATTGCGGCGGCGAAACAGCTTCAGCCCTAGAAAATCCTCTAGTGACTTGATTTGGTGACTTACTGCGGCCTGCGTCACAAAAAGCTCATCTGCTGCGCGAGTGAAGCTTAAATGACGTGCGGCTGCATCAAAAACACGTAATGCATTCAGGGGCGGTAATCGCTTTGACATGGTTATTCTGGCTTAGATGTTAAGGCGTTTTAACAAACAGGAAACAACAGTTAACCTATTAGTTTTTTTTATCTGAGCCATTATAATTTGTCCGTTGAGGTTCTACCAGCAAATACCTATAGTGGCGGCACTTCCTGAGCCGGAACGAAGAGCTTTTTTTGGAATGCGTGTTCCAACAAGCTTTTGGCTTACGGTTGTGATGTTGTGTTGTTGTGTTTGCAATTGGTCTGTGTTTGCAGACCATGGTAGTTAAGCTACCCTTTTCACTTCCTGTACATTTACCCTGTCTGTCCATAGTGATTTAATGTAGCACCGCAACAAGCGGTGCTTTTTTTTGCCTGTCTGCCGCCGCGCTGACCAGAATCTCCTCCTCTCTTCCTTTCGCCAGCCTTGCCCTGATGACTAAATTGCGCGACGATCGTCGTATTGCAACGAGGAACTCCATGAACGCATTCAATCCTGCTCACTTTCGCGCCCAGTTTCCTGCGCTGGCCGATGCCGGCGTTTACCTTGATAGCGCGGCGACGGCGCTGAAGCCGCTCGCCACGATCGACGCCAGCGACCAGTTTTACCGCCTTAGCGCGGGCAACGTTCATCGTAGCCAGTTTGCCGCCGCGCAGCGCCTGACTGAACGCTATGAAAATGCCCGTGAGCGCGTGGCGGCGCTGCTGAATGCCCCGTCCGCGAAAGATATCGTCTGGACGCGCGGCACCACCGAAGCCATCAATATGGTGGCGCAGAGCTATCTTCGCCCGCGCCTGCGGCCCGGCGATGAAATCATCGTCAGCGAAGCGGAGCACCATGCCAACCTGGTTCCCTGGCTGATGGTCGCAGAGCAAACCGGTGCCCGGATCGTGAAGCTGCCCATCGGAGCCGATCGCCTGCCCGACGTCGCCCTCCTGCCTTCTCTTATTACGCCGCGCAGTCGGCTGCTGGCCATCGGCCAGATGTCCAACGTGACCGGCGGCTGTCCGGACCTGGCGACGGCAATCCGCCACGCACACGACGCCGGAATGGTGGTGATGGTTGACGGTGCTCAGGGGGCGGTGCATTTTCCCGCCGACGTTCAGCGGCTGGATATCGATTTTTATGCGTTTTCCGGCCATAAGCTGTACGGGCCCACGGGAATTGGCGCGCTGTACGGCAAAAGCACCCTGCTGGATGCCATGTCGCCGTGGCTCGGCGGCGGCAAAATGATTACTGAAGTCACGTTCGAAGGTTTTAAAACCCAGCCCGTACCCTATCTTTTGGAGGCCGGGACGCCAAACATTGCCGGCGTCATTGGCCTGAGCGCGGCGCTGGAGTGGCTGGAAGAGACCGATATCGCCCAGGCCGAAAGCTGGAGCCGTAGCCTGGCGACGCTGGCGGAAGATGAGCTGGCGAAGCGGCCAGGCTTTCGCTCCTTCCGCTGTCAGGAGTCCAGCCTGCTGGCGTTTGACTTCGCCGGCGTACATCACAGCGATATGGTAACCCTGTTGGCGGAGTCGGGTATTGCGCTGCGTGCCGGACAGCACTGCGCCCAACCGCTGCTGGCGGCCCTGGGCGTTAGCGGTACCTTGCGCGCCTCGTTTGCCCCCTATAATACTCAGGATGATGTTTTCGCGCTGGTTCATGCCGTTGACCGCGCCCTGGAAATACTGGTGGATTAATGACGACTTCTCACCCTTTTGGTACCCGCATCACCGCAGAGACCTTACGCCAGACGTTTATCCCGCTCAGCCAGTGGGAAGATAAATACCGCCAGCTGATTTTATTGGGTAAGCAGCTGCCTGCGCTGTCGGATGACCTGAAAGAACGGGCGAAGGAGATTGCCGGCTGTGAAAACCGCGTCTGGCTGGGCTATAGCGTTGATGCTGACGGTAAGCTGCACTTCTTCGGCGATAGCGAAGGCCGGATTGTGCGCGGTATGCTGGCGGTGCTGTTGACTGCCGTTGAAGGGAAAAGCGCCAGCGCGCTGCTGGCACAGGATCCGCTGACGCTGTTTGATGAGCTGGGGCTACGCGGTCAGCTGAGCGCCTCGCGCAGTCAGGGGCTGAGCGCGCTGAGCGCAGCGGTGCTCGCCGCCGCCCGCGAGGGGTAATTTCTCTTTTAACCTCCCCCGGTGGCGCTACGCTGACCGGGGCTACAAGTTCGATGCAACCGGTAAGCCCGGACAGCTGCGCTGCACCACCTTCGGGAAACCCAGTTCAAGACCTGCAACCCCCGGTGGCGCTGCGCTGACCGGGGCTACAAGTTCGATGCAACCGGCAAGCCAGGACAGCTGCGCTGCACCACCTCCGGGAAACCCAGCTCAAGACCTGCAACCCCCGGTGGCGCTGCGCTGACCGGGGCTACAGGCTACAGTCGGCGCCATACCGTCGCCCGGGCAAGGATTGACTCCGCTGCCCGGGAGAGTTACCCGGCAGAAGCCGCCTCACGCTCCGCCTTCGCCAGCATTTTCTTCAGCGCATGGGACACGGCGACAAAACCGAAGGTCGCGGTGACCATCGTCGCTGCGCCAAATCCGGAGGCGCAATCCATTCGTTTCGGGCCATCGGCGGTGCTCTTCATCGCGCAAACGCTGCCGTCGGCCTGCGGATAGACCAGCGCTTCGGTGGAAAAAACGCAATCCACGCCAAGCTTACCTTTGCTGTTCTTGACCACCCCGAACTGACTCTTCAACCGCTCGCGCAGCTTTGCCGCCAGCGGATCCTGAATAGTTTTTGCCAGATCGGCTACCTGAATCTGCGTCGGGTCGATTTGCCCGCCCGCGCCGCCGGTGGTCACCAGCGGCACCTTATAACGGCGACAGTAGGCGATTAACGCCGCCTTGGGCCGTACGCTGTCAATCGCATCGATCACATAGCTGAAGCCGACGCCGAGATACTCCGCGACGTTTTCCGGCGTGACAAAATCGTCCACGACCGTCACCCGACACTCGGGGTTAATCAGACGAATACGCTCGGCCATCACCTCGGCTTTCGCCAGCCCGACGTTGCCCCCCAGGGCATGAACCTGTCGGTTAGTGTTAGTGACGCAGACATCATCCATATCAATCAGGGTAATCGCGCCAATCCCGGTTCTTGCCAGCGCTTCCGCCGCCCAGGAGCCCACGCCGCCGATACCGACCACGCAAACATGCGCGTCGGCAAAACATTGCAGCGCTTTTTCACCATATAAACGCGCCGTGCCGCCAAAGCGTTGACGCCAGGCATCGCTGATTACAACAGACATAAAACCTCAGAATGCATCAGGGCCTGCCAGCGCAAGCCCCATCGTGCGAATAAAAGATCAATGCGACCGCCAGGCGCTCCCGGAGACGGCGCGTTGCGCCGGTCCGGGCGACAAAATATCAGACGGAAGCGCGTTAACCGCTAAAGACGTTGCCGGCGCCCGGGGCATTTTTCAGCACCCAGACGCGACCATAGTGGTTATACCAACCGGCACGGTGACCGGCATCTGCGCCGATCCCCTGGTAGATATCGAAGTGCTGGCCTTTAATCGCCCCACCCACATCCAGCGCAACCATCAGACGCAGCTCGTACTGCCCGTTAAACTTGCCGTTATTATCCAGCAGAGGCACTTCCGCCAGCAAGGTCGTTCCCGGCGGAATAATGCTGCGGTCAGAAGCCACCGAGGCGCGACCAATCAGTGGCACCGCGCTGGCGCCTTTTACCGGGGCAAAGGACTGCGGTTTAAAGAAGACGAACGACGGGTTCTGTTCAAGCAGCTCGCGAACTTCGGCTTCACTATGTTTCTCGCCCCATTCACGGATCGCCTGCATCGACATATCTTCTTTCTTCACTTCACCGCGATCGATCAGGACCTTACCAATGCTGCGATACGACCAGCCATTTTTCCCGGCATAGCTAAAGAAGTTCAGCGGAGAGCCGTCGCCAAAATCGATATAGCCGCTGCCCTGCACGTCCATAATAAAGTTGTCCATCAGCGAATTGCTGTAGGCCAGAATATAGTCGTCGCTCAGGGCGCCGGCATAAATGCTGGCGCGGGACGGCAGCTTACCGCGCTTCGGCGGCATGCGATAAATCGGGTACTGGAATTCGCCCTGGCGAGTATGGCGCGCCTGCACCACCGGAGTGTAGTAACCGGTGAACTGAACGTTGCCATAGCTATCGGCCCCCTGCATCTGCCAGGCATCAATGCCGAACTGGCTCAGGGTACGGGTATCGCCACCGGCGCGCAGCCACTCCTGCAGCGCGTTATAGACGTTGCTCTGGCTATTATAAAGGCGCGGTGAGGCGCTGCGAATCTGACGGACCTGCTCGGAGAAGTCCCCGGCGTTAATCGGCGAACCGACCGCATCAGGCTGGTTAACCAAAGAGAACGGCTGGGTAAACTTCCCTTCATTATACTGCTGACCGCGATCGGTCGGTTTTGAGGAACAGGCGGCGAGCATCGCCAGCATTGCTCCCGTCGCTATATACTTTGCCCAACATCCTTTCATGGTATCTCTTCTTTATGCTGCTTAGTCGCGGTTCGTGATGAGGGAAGATAACAAACCCCCAGGGCTATTGAAATGCGCGAAAGCACCACAAATACAATCTTGCTCAAAAAACAAGCCGAAAGTGGTTCTTTATACACCATTTATTACAAATTTGATGATTTTACTGAAAAAGGGTTGCATCAAAACGCGAGCGGAGTATAGTGCGCTTCCACGGACGCGGGGTGGAGCAGCCTGGTAGCTCGTCGGGCTCATAACCCGAAGGTCGTCGGTTCAAATCCGGCCCCCGCAACCAATTAAAATCAGATAGCAGTAAGCTTTACTCGATGGAAGAGTAAAGACGGACGCGGGGTGGAGCAGCCTGGTAGCTCGTCGGGCTCATAACCCGAAGGTCGTCGGTTCAAATCCGGCCCCCGCAACCAATTTAAAATCTGATGCATAATTTACTCGATGAAGAGTAAAGACGGACGCGGGGTGGAGCAGCCTGGTAGCTCGTCGGGCTCATAACCCGAAGGTCGTCGGTTCAAATCCGGCCCCCGCAACCAACACAATGAACACCCTGACGGGTGTTTTTTTGTTTCTACGTACCGGTCACGGTCACGCCAGCAATACTCTCTACTCTTCTTCCCCGCCGCCAGTCAGGCGCGATGGATACCCGTCACGTTAATACTGACCTTTTCTTACCACGATGATGTCAGATGCGCCATCGCCTCCCCTTACGGAGCGGAAATGGCGCACGATGCTAAACATGGCAAATAGCCGGACTTACAGCAGCGCCAGCAGGAAAATCAGCTCGCCCAGCTCAATCGCCGCCCCCAGCGTGTCGCCGGTTTGCCCGCCCAGGGTGCGTTTCAGCAATTGCCCAAGAACAAAAATGGCCACCACGGCGATCCCCAACGCCGCCACGCCGTGCATGCCGGGTAGCAGCATGGCGGCCAGAATTGCCGCTACGCCTAGCGTCACGCAGGTTTGTCGCCCGCTTACTTTGCCGATAAATACGTTACCCAGACCTTCTTCGCGGGCGTAACGATGGCGATACATCAGCAGCACGGCGACGCCACGTCCGGCGGCACAAGCGGCCGCCAGCGCGGCCAGCACCGACGTTCCACGCAGCGCCAGCTCGCTGACAACCAGCACTTTTGCCAGTAATACAAAAATGAGCGCCAGCCCGCCGTGGGTCCCCAGTCGGCTGTCGCGCATAATCTCCAGCATCCGTTCCCGACGCCGGGCGGAAAAAACGCCGTCGCAGGTATCGGCGAGGCCATCGAGGTGAAAACCACCGGTCAGCAGCGCCAGCGCTAAAATGCTAAACAGCGCCGCAAGCGGAAGACCACACCAGGATTGAACGGCAAGAAATACCAGCCCGCTCACCCCTCCCAGCAGCGCCCCGACCAGCGGGAAAGTGACGATTCCCCGGACATACCGATCGATCTCCAGCCCCTGCGACCAGCGATCCGGCACCGGTAAGCGACTGAGAAAAGAGAGCGTAGCCCAGAATAATTTGATCATTTAATTTTGACTCCAATACCTGATACCACCAGCCAGACCTCATCCGCTGCCGCAGCCAGGCGCTGGTTAACCCGGCCGGCAATATCGCGAAAATGCCGCGCAAGGCGGTTTTCCGGGACAATCCCCATCCCCACTTCATTGGTGACCAACACCACTTTTGCCGGGCAGCGCTGGCACGCGGCAATCAGCGAGTGGATCTCCTCGTCTATGATCCGCTCCATTGCTGCATAATCCCAGTCGTCCGGGGAGCTCTCGCCCCCCTGAGCAAACAACATGTTGGTCACCATGGTCGTCATACACTCCAGCAGCACGGCTTCTTGCGGATCGTTACGCGGCGTAATGACCTCATCGAGATGGTGCCAGCGTTCGACGGTGCGCCAGTGCGCCGGGCGGCTATCGCGGTGGTGCTGGATCCGCTGCGCCATTTCGTCATCCACGATCTGCGAGGTCGCGAGATACAAAACCTGCGGTGAATCGGCGATGAGCGCCTCGGCGTGGCGGCTTTTCCCGCTGCGGGCGCCGCCGGTAACCAGAATCAGCATGATGGCTCCTGATGCTGCTGCATGATGTGGTAAATCTTTTCGATATCAATATGCTGGCGCATGGCGTCGGCCAGGATATCGAACTGTTGCGATTTGTATTGCGCATAGTGAAGAGTGGCATTCAGCGCCTCCAGCCCTTTGCGCCGACGCAGGCCGTTGACCAGCGCGCGGGTGAAATCATCGCTGTCGAACAGGCCGTGCAGATAAGTGCCGAATACGAGTCCGTCATCCGTCATTGCGCCATCCGCCACCAGCTCACCCTGTTTCTCCAGCTGCATCAACGGACGACAGCTCCCGTTAAGAGTCGTTTTCCCCATATGAATTTCGTAACCTCGCACCCGCAGAGCAGACGCTCCGGCCAGCCAGTCCGGCAGCGCGTTCGCCATTGTCGCCTCGACCTGAGTGGTGGTTTTATGTCGGGCAAACTGCGTCACGGTATTGAGCAGACCGAGGCCGGGCTGCGTCCCGAGGCCGGATTCCACCTCATCGACAATTGTCTCGCCCAGCATTTGATAGCCGCCGCAGATCCCCAGCAGCGGAATCCCCTGCTGATGCGCCTGCAAGACGCCCGCCGCCATCCCACAGTCGTGCAGCCACTGCAGATCGCCCAGCGTATTTTTACTGCCGGGCAGGATAACCAAATCGGCCTGCGCCAGCTCCTGCGGGCGTCTCACGTAGCGCACGCGGACATCCGGCTGCGCCGCCAGCGCGTTGAAATCGGTGAAGTTTGAGGTATGGGGAAGCTGCACGACCGCGATGTCGATCTCGCGCTTCGCGGTGCTCAGATACTTCCCTTTCTGCAGCGCCACGCTATCTTCATCCTCCAGATCGACCTCCAGCCACGGCAGCACTCCCAGTACGGGGACGCCGGTTAATGCTTCGATCTGTTCGATTCCGGAATAGAGTAGCGCGATGTCGCCGCGGAATTTATTGATGATCACCCCTTTCACCCTGGCGCGCTCCTGCTCCTCAAGCAGCGCCAGCGTCCCGTAGATCGCGGCAAAGACGCCCCCTCTGTCGATATCGGCAACCAGGATCACCGGGCACTGCGCCATCTCCGCCATCCCCATATTGACGATATCGCGATCGCGCAGGTTGATCTCCGCCGGGCTACCGGCCCCTTCCAGCACCAGCACATCATACTCCTGCGCCAGGCTGCGGTAGACCGAGAGGATCTGTTCGCGCAGGCGCGGTTTATACTCGTGGTAGCTCACCGCATCCATATCGGTCGCCACTTTGCCCATCAGCACCACCTGAGCTTTCAGGTCGCTGGTGGGTTTCAGCAAGACAGGATTCATCCGCACGTCGGGTTCGATACCGGCGGCTTCGGCCTGAAAGATCTGCGCCCGGCCCATCTCTTTACCGTCTGCCGTGATCCCCGAATTAAGCGCCATATTCTGCGATTTAAACGGCGCCGTACGCCGGCCATCCTGATAAAAAATGCGGCATAAACCGGCCACCAGCACGCTTTTACCTACATCGGATGCCGTTCCCTGCAACATGATTGCCTGCGTCATGAGGCCTCCTCGTTCGCGTTTTCTCGCATTATTCTCCCATCCTGCTCTGTTTTATGCTGCTACTGCCCCGCTGCCAGAAGGCCATGCGGATCTCTTTTCAGGCCATCCCTGTCCATAGATACCGCGCGGCCATAAACATCACCAGCGCCAGCGTCGAGGCGACCCACATCAGACGCAGGGCACGGGGAATATCCTCGACCGAAATATCGCGTACGGCGTCGCCAATCCAGGGTTTGTCCACCCGCTGGCCAAAATAGTCATTCGGGCCGCCGAGTCGGACGCCTAACGCGCCGGCGACGCTGGCTTCCGACCACGCGCAGTTGGGGCTGCTGTGTTGATAGCGATCGCGCCAGCCAATACGCAGGGCGCCCGCGCCATCATAGCGACATAGCCACGCCGCGAGGCTGAACAGCAGCCAGCTCAAACGCGCGGGAATACAGTTCGCGACATCGTCAAGGCGGGCGCTGACCATACCAATAGCGCGATATTTTTCATGTTTATACCCCACCATGGAGTCGAGGGTGTTGACCGCTTTATAGGCCATCGCCAGCGGCGCGCCGCCCAGCAGCAGGAAAAACAGCGGCGCAATAATGCCATCGACGGTGTTTTCTGCAACCGTCTCCACCACCGCGCGATTTATCTGTTCAGGCTGGAGCTGTGAGGTCTCGCGCCCGACAATCCATGAGAGCTTTTCCCGGCTTAGCGCCACATCGCCCGCGCGCAGCGGGCGTTCGACTTCACGAGCGGAATCCGCAAGGCAGCGGCCGGCCAGGACCGTAAAGATCATCCACACTTCAACGCCCCAGCCTAGCCAGGGATGGAGACTTGCCGCCAGTTTCAGTACGCTCCAGGAGAGGAGCCAGGTCAGACCGACCACCGTCAGCCACATCAGCGCGCCGCCGATGCGCAGCGCGCGGTCGCGATGGCAATAGCGGCGCACGATACGTTGAGTCAAGGTGATGAGATTGCCGATCCAGCGCACCGGATGCGGCCAGCGCGGCGGGTCGCCGATGATAAAATCGAGAATCCAGGCCACGCACCAGGCAAGTAACGTCATCGCCCGGGCCTCGTTGCCGCCCGCCAGCGGGCGGCAATGGATGAATGGAGTCGTACCGCCATACCCTGTTCCTGTTCAGAGTGGTCGGGGTGTAAAGGTGCGCCTGACGCCGTCTTGCGACGGCACGCATCTGAGCAACCCACTTCCCACCGAAGTTGTTGGTAATGACCGACAGGCAGGTTTTCTGGCTTAGCGTCATCCTCGCCCGCCCTTCCCGGATTCGCGGCCGGTGGTATTTACGGGGTTGTCAGCATCACAGCAGCGGGGGCTGCGGAGGCGTTTCACCCCCTTCCCTTGCACCTGTTGGTTACCCTGCTGCATCCGGACTCTCGTCAGATCGGGTGTCTGAAGCAACAGGCGGGCTATTATGCCATACGGATGAGCCGGTCGCTTGCAGTCAGAGGGGGGCGGAAAGGATGGCGCTGAGCGCCGTAAGCAGCCGTTGATTCTCCTCAGGGCTGCGAATCGCCACGCGGTAATAACCGTTTCCCAGTCCCGGATAGTTAGCGCAGCTGCGAATCAAGATATGCTGCTGCAGCAACGCCTGCTGCAGATCGGACTCCGGGAGATGGCAACGTAAAAAAAGATAGTTCGCCCGCCCCGGATACACGGTCAGGCCAGGAAGCTGACGGAGAGCCTGATAAAATCGGCTTCCCTCCTGCGCCAGCCATCGCCAGGTGGCCTGCTGATAGGCGCTATCCTTGAGCGCTATTTCCCCTGCCAGAGCGGCAAACGCGTTGATCGACCACGGCATTTGCTTTTCGCGCAGGCGGGCTACCGCCCGTTCATCGCTGTTAACCAGATAGCCCAGACGCAGGCCGGGAATGGCGTAGAATTTGGTGAGTGAGCGGAGCACCCAGATATGCGGATTATGCTGTAGAAAGGGGATAAATCCCGGCTGGTCAGGAATGAAATCGATAAACGCTTCATCAAGAATAAGCGCGATGCCGGCGTCCCGGCAGCGGGCGGCAATCGCGTCAAGCAGCGGGCGTGCCGGCAGCAGGCCGGTCGGATTATTGGGCGTACAGAGGAACAAACAGTCCAGCTCTGGCGTCAGCACGTCGAGAATCGCGTCGGTCAACTGCCAGCCATCCTCTTCACGCAGCGCGAACTCGAGGAGAGTGCAATCGACCGTCTGCAGCGCGCGGCGATATTCTGCAAAACCAGGTTTCACCACCATCGCCGTGTGCGGCTTCAGCCCGTGAACGAGCGTAAAAATGGATTCGGTTTCGCCATTGCCTGCCAGGACCCACGATGCGGGAATACGGTGGTGCTCCGCCAGCGCAAGGTGCAGCTGCTGGTATTCAACGTCAGGGTAGCGCTCCGCCAGGGCAAGATTATCGATAAGCGCCCGTCTGACGCTCTCGGGCATGCCAAGAGGATTAATATTGGCGCTGAAATCCCGCAGCTGCTGCGCCTCAATGCCCAGCAGCGCAGCGGCTTCTCGGGTATTACCGCCGTGCACGCTCTTCAGTAGCGCCATCTCCCGCTCCCGTGTTATCCGCGCCTTGCCAGCGTGGCGCCATCGGCGAAGTAGGCTTTAATCCCCGCCAGTATCGACTCAGCCACCTGCTGCTGGAAAGTCGCCGTTTTCAGCTTACGCTCTTCTTCTACGTTACTGATAAACGCCGTCTCCACCAGGATCGACGGAATATCCGGCGCTTTCAGCACCGCGAAGCCCGCCTGTTCGACCTGGTTTTTATGCAAATTATTGATTTTTCCCATTTTTTGCAGCACCGCCTTACCAAACTTCAGGCTATCGGCGATGGTCAGCGACTGCACCATATCGAACATCGTATGGTCGACATAGCGATCGCCGCTCTTGCTGACCCCCCCGATCAGGTCAGAGGCGTTCTGGGTCTGCGCGAGGAATTTCGCGGCGGTACTGGTGGCCCCTTTGGTCGACAGGGCAAATACCGATGAGCCTCGCGGCTGTCGGCTGGTAAAGGCATCGGCGTGAATCGAAACGAACAGATCGGCGCGCTGCTTTTGTGCTTTGGCCACGCGAACCTTCAGCGGAATGAAGACATCTTCATTGCGGGTCATGTAGGCGCGCATGTTGCCCTCTTTTTCGATCAGCGCCCGTAGCCGACGGGCAATCTGCAGCACCACATCTTTCTCACGGGTATGGTATTTGCCGATCGCGCCGGTGTCTTCGCCGCCGTGGCCCGGGTCAAGCATGATCACAATAGGTCGGTCGCGCCCGGCTTTACCCGGCTTCGGCCCGCTTTCTGCCGGCGGGACCTGACGGTCGAGATCGCCCTTGTTGTAATCTTCCAGTAACGCCAGCAGCGGATCCTGAACATCGGTGGCGGTCGCAGGATAGAGATCCATCACCAGACGTTCTTTAAAGCCGGCCACCGGTGCCAGGGCAAAGAGCTGCGGCTTGATGTTCTGTTTGAGTTCAAAGACCATGCGCACGGTTTGCGGATCAAACTGGCCGACGCGCGCGGACTTAATATAAGGGTCATCATCGCGAATACTCGCCCCCATGCCTTTTAGCACGGAGTTAAGATTGACGCCTTCCAGATCCACCACCAGCCGTTCCGGATTGCTCAACGCAAACTGCCGATATTTCAGCACATGACTGGATTCTACCGTAACGCGCGTATAGGTTGACGACGGCCAGACGCGTACGGCGACGACCTGCGCGGCGGCCGCTAAACCCAGCGGGCTGACGCTCATTAACCACATTGCGCCCGCCCCCTGTAAAAAACGACGGCGGCTTAATCCTGACTTGTATCCCGGCATGCCACTCCCAAGCAATAAAACGTATTCGTACTCAAAACAGACAGATTGACCGGAAACTTTAACGAAAGCTGCATAACCTGTCATCAATAAAAGGGTAAACAATCTTAGGCAGTACGCATTTGATCACAGATTTTTATCAGTTTCGTCGCAAATTTAGACTTGCGTTTAACGCCAAAACAGAATAAAAATACACTAATTACGAATAATCATGCATTGAGGGTTGGGTCATGGTGAAGGAGCGTCGCACTGAACTGGTAGAAGGATTCCGCCATTCTGTCCCCTATATTAACGCTCATCGGGGAAAAACGTTTGTCATCATGCTCGGCGGCGAAGCAATCGAGCATGAGAATTTCTCCAGTATTGTCAATGACATTGGCCTTTTGCATAGCCTGGGCATCCGCCTGGTGGTGGTCTATGGCGCACGCCCGCAGATTGATGCCAATCTGGCAGAGCATCACCACGAACCGGTCTACCATAAACAGACCCGCGTCACCGACGCCAAAACCCTCGAACTGGTGAAACAGGCTGCGGGCATGCTGCAGCTGGAAATTACCGCGCGTCTGTCAATGAGCCTGAATAATACCCCGCTGCAGGGCGCCCATATCAACGTGGTGAGCGGAAACTTTATTATCGCTCAGCCGCTGGGCGTCGACGACGGCGTGGATTATTGCCATAGCGGGCGCATCCGCCGTATTGATGAAGAGGCGATCCATCGCCAGCTGGATAACGGCGCTATCGTGCTGATGGGCCCGGTTGCCGTTTCCGTCACCGGCGAAAGCTTCAATCTGACCTCGGAAGAAATTGCCACCCAGCTGGCCGTTAAGCTGAAGGCGGAAAAGATGATCGGTTTCTGCTCGTCGCAGGGGGTTTACAACCAGGATGGAGTGATTGTTTCCGAACTGTTCCCCAACGAAGCTCAGGCGCGTGTGGAAGAGCTGGAGGCGGAAGAGGATTACAACTCCGGCACGGTGCGTTTTCTGCGCGGTGCGGTTAAAGCCTGCCGCAGCGGCGTGCGGCGTTGTCACCTGATCAGCTATCAGGAAGACGGGGCGCTGCTGCAGGAGCTGTTCTCACGCGACGGTATCGGCACCCAGATCGTCATGGAAAGCGCCGAGCAGATTCGCCGCGCCACCATTAACGATATCGGCGGTATTCTTGAGCTGATTAGCCCGCTGGAGCAACAGGGCATTCTGGTGCGCCGCTCCCGCGAACAGCTGGAGATGGAAATCGATAAATTCACGATTATTCAGCGCGATAACACCACGATTGCCTGCGCTGCGCTCTATCCGTTCCCGGAAGAGAAAATCGGCGAAATGGCCTGCGTCGCGGTGCATCCGGACTATCGCAGCTCATCGCGCGGGGAAGTGCTGCTGAACCGCATTGCCACCCAGGCGAAGCAGATGGGATTGAGCAAATTGTTTGTCCTTACTACCCGCAGTATTCACTGGTTCCAGGAGCGCGGCTTTACGCCGGTCGATATCGATCTGCTGCCGGAAAGTAAGAAAGAGATGTACAACTATCAGCGTCGCTCCAAAGTCATGATGGCCGATCTCGGCTGATGTCACCGCCGCGGATCGCGGCGTAAACGCCTTATCCGGGCGACCTCTCCTCCGCCCCCCGGAGCCAGCTCATCTCACATTTTCCCCGGCTAAGCGCTGCGCCAGCCGGGGAAACCGCTGGCGGTTGAGCCGGCGATCCCCGGCTAGCGGCTGAAGGTTAAAGTTACACGCCGCTGGCAAAAATGTCCGCCAGCCCGCTGCGCCGCTCGGTACGGGCGACGATGGACTGGGTTAGCACCTGTTCATCGGCATAAATCGAGAGCCGCTGTTTTGCCCGCGTGATCGCGGTATAGACCAGCTCGCGGGTGACCAGCGGTACGATTTTGGCGGGCAGAATCAACGCCGCATGGTCAAACTCCGACCCCTGCGATTTATGCACCGTCATCGCCCAGGCGGTGTCGTGCTCCGGCAAACGACTTGGCTGCACCGATTTAATGCTGCCATCCGGCATCGGGAACCAGACCCGCAGCCCCTCCCCTCGTTCCAGCGCAATACCGATATCGCCATTAAACAGCCCCAGCGCGCTGTCGTTGCGGGAAATCATCACCGGACGCCCTTCATACCAGCGTGAATGCCTCGGCAGCGTTATCGCCCGCCGACGGTTAAGCATCTGCTCCAGCTGTTCATTCACCCCGCTGACGCCGTAAGGGCCGTCGCGCAGGGCGCACAGTAGCTGAAATTCACCAAAGGCGGCGATCAGTGCCTCCGGCTCGGCCCGCTCGCGAAGCAGCTGCAAATAGCGACCGTATCCTTCCTGCGACTGCTTTAGCATGACTTCATACTCTTCAGTCGTACTCAGCGGATGCAGCACAATATCCTCGAAGTCCTGGCGTAACGTCGCTCTGACGCCGTGGCGATCGCCGTTGTTCACGGCGCGAGCCAGGCTACCGATGCCGGAATGACTGCCAAAACGATAGCTTTTTTGCAGCAGGCACAGGCTGTCGCGCAGCGCGCCGGCGACATCACTTTCTCCCGCCGGCACCGGGTGGCCGGTCAGCCTCTCCAGCTGCGCCGCACGTCCGGCGGTATAGCCGGCATTGACCCAGGCACAAATATCCCCGAGCACCGCTCCAGCCTCCACCGACGCCAGCTGATCGCGGTCGCCGAGGAAAATAACCCGCCCGTGCTCCGGCAGGGCATCAATCAGCCGCGCCATCATCGGCAGGTCAATCATTGAAGCTTCATCCACCACCAGCACATCGAGGTGCAGCGGATTACCGGCGTGGTAGCGCATCCGTTGGCTGCCGGGCTGAGCGCCCAGCAGACGATGCAACGTGCTGGCTTCGGTAGGTAACAGCGCCTTCTGCTCATCGGTTAGCGGCAGGCGACGCAGCGCCTCCCCCAACGATTCCGTCAATCGTGCCGCCGCTTTCCCGGTCGGCGCCGCCAGTCGGATACGGCAGCGCGGTTGCCGGGTTGTCTGAATCAACGCCGCCAGCAGTCTGGCGACGGTGGTGGTTTTTCCGGTGCCGGGACCGCCGGAAATCACCGAAATACGGCGGGTCAACGCCACTGCGGCGGCAACTTTTTGCCAGTCGATCTCATCGCTGGCGGGGAACAGCGCGTCCAGCGTTTGGGCCAACAGGGCCTCGTCAACGTCCACAACCTGGTTAGCTTCGTTGAAGAAGCGGGCGACGGTCAGCTCATTACGCCACATCCGGTTGAGATAGAGTCGGTCGCCGCACAGGACGATCGGCGTTGGACGTTCGCCACCGCTGACCGCCTCCGAAGCAAGCAGCAGCGCGGACCAGTCATCGGGGACGCCCGCCTGGGCCAGCAGCTGTTCACGCAGTTCGTTGGTTTTACCGCTCAGAAACTCGTCCGTCCGCAGACGCGCTATCGGCAGGCAAACGTGCCCTTCGCCGGCATCACGGCTGAGCACCGCCGCCGCCAGCTTCACCGCCGGATGCGCCTCTTGCGCCACCATCAGGGCAAACTGCACATCTAACGGGCGCAGCAGGCGCTGACTGGCCGCTTCCAGCAGCAGTTCATCCATCGTCATGACAGAACCTCCTGAACGTCTCCGGCAAACAGCGCATCGAGACCGTCAATCAGCGGCTGCGCGGGACGGGTGGTGAAAATGCCCTGCTCGCCCCCCTGCCCGTCCATGCCGCGTAAAAAGAGATAAATCACGCCGCCAAAATGGCGTTCGTAGTCGTAGTCCGCAATACGGTGTCGCAGGTAGCGGTGCAGCGCCAGACTATAAAGCTGGTACTGCAGATCGTAGCGATGCGCCCGCATCGCCTGTTCCATCGCCTGACGGGTGTAGGCCTCGCGGTCCTCTCCCAGCCAGTTCGATTTATAATCCAGCAGGTAATATCGGCCGTTATGGCGGAAAACGAGGTCGATAAAGCCTTTTAACATCCCGCGGACCTGGCGGAAGTCGAGCGGCGGGCAATCTACGGAGAGCGGATCGTAGCGGCGAATCAGCGCGTCCAGACGCAGCGGTTCCAGCGGGCGTTCGATCGGCAAATAGAAGGCCATTTCGACCTGCTTATCCATCGCGGAAAGTTGGTTCAGCGCAATCCCGGCCCCCGGTAACGGAGTCCGGAGCACGTCATCCAGCCACTGCGTCAGCACCGGCGTCCACTGCTCACCGAAGCCGCCGGACTGCAGCTTTTCCGCCATCCAGTCAGCAGGCACCGGTTGGGTAAAATCGAGATCTTCAAACAGGCTGTGCAGGAATGTCCCCGGCGATGCGCCGCGCGGAAACTGATGCGGCGTAAGCTGCGGTTCTGCGGCGACGTCACCGACGCCGGCGGCATCAACGTCAAGACGCGGCAGCAGATCCTGAGCCGCGCTCTGACCATGCTGCTGTAATCCGGAATAGCTGGTCACCCGCCAGTCATCGCTAACCTGACGCTCAAGGCTCCTGGCGGACAGCGGCGGCAGCGTCTCCTGCGGCGCCTGCCAGGGCGTAGCATCCGGCACTGTGGCCATTTGCAGCGCGATATCTTCGCCGCAGAAGGCTTGCAAACACGCAGCCAGCCCGGCGGCATCCATGGCTTCGCCGCCTTGTAGCAGGCGCCCGAGCGCGCTCTGATGAAAATCGCTGGCGCCGGGTTTGTCGCTGCGTCGGGTGCTCAACGGAGCCACGCCGAGACTGCAGTGCCAGACCGCGCGGGTCAGCGCGACGTACAGCAGACGTAAATCTTCCGCCAGGCGCTCCGCCTCCGCCAGCTCCAGACTGCCCTCATCCTGACCAAGATCGAGCACCGCGGCAAACGAGTCGCGATCGTGATAAAACGCCTGATCCTGTTTGCGGAAACGAGCAATAAACGGCAGCCAGACCAGCGGGTATTCCAGCCCCTTTGATTTGTGGACGGTGACGATTTGCACCAGATGCTTATCGCTTTCCAGGCGCATCTGCTGACTGGACGCATTGCTGTCCGGTTCGGCGATATGCTGCGTCAGCCAGCGCACCAGCGCATGTTCGCTTTCCAGCTGGCTGGCCGCCTCCTGCAGCAGTTCGCTGATATGCAGGATGTCGGTTAAACGGCGTTCACCGCCGACCGTCACCAGCAGGTTTTCCGCAATCTGCCGCGCGCTCATTAGCGCCCGCAGCATCGGCATCACCCCGCGCTGGCGCCAGATTTGCCGGTAGCCGCTGAACTCTTCAACCAGCGCGTCCCACGCTCGTTCATCCTGGTTGAGGCGTTCAATATCCAGCGCATTCAAGCCGAATATCGATGTTGCCAGCGCACTGCGTAGCGTATTTTCTCGTTCGGGAGCCAGCACCGCCTGCAGAAGCCATAAAATCTCCTGCGCTTCCGGCGTGTCAAAAACGCTATCGCGGTTAGAGAGATACACCGACGGGATCGCCAGCGCCCGTAAGGCCTCCCGGATCAGCGAGGCTTCCTGACGGTTACGTACCAGAACCGTGATATCGGAGGCCTGAACCGGCCGGGCGGCGTTGTCGTTACGCCAGAGCAACGCGCGCCCCTGTTGACCGGCGCTTAGCCAGTCGCGAATTTGCGCCGCGCATAGCTGCGCCATAAACGTCTGATAATCACCGGATCCCACCGCCTCGCCCGGCATCAGCCAGATGTTCATGGCCGGAACCGCGTCGTTATCTACGGTAAAGCGCAGCCCGTGGTTTTTCCCGGCCGGCCTGACCGGCAAGAAAGGGATCTCCCGGAACATAAAGGGGTTATCGCTCAGGCTGAACAGGCGGTTAACGCTTTCAACCATCCCGGGAGCAGAACGCCAGTTGGTATCCAGCGTATAGTGAGCCGCCACATCGCCACGCGCTTTCATATAGGTGAAAATATCCGCGCCGCGGAAGGCATAGATGGCCTGCTTGGGGTCGCCGATTAACAGCAGCGCCGTCTCCGGCTGCTGCCGCCAGATACGGCGGAAAATTCGGTACTGCTGCGGGTCGGTGTCCTGAAATTCATCAATCATCGCCACCGGGAAACGCTGACGAATGGCGCTGGCCAGCGCTTCTCCGCTCTCGCCGCGCAGCGCATCATCCAGCCGGCTGAGCATGTCATCAAAACCGAGTTCGCCGCGCCGACGCTTTTCCCGGGCGACCGCTTCGCGGATCTCCACCATCGCCCTGGCGATAACCAGATCCGTCAGCGTCAGCGGAGAAGCCAGCAGCTCTTCAACCGCACTGAACAGTGGATGCACCGGCGGCTCACCGCCTGCTTTGGTTCGTTCATGTAAGAAGGGCTGCGAGAATTTCTCCAGCGCGTCAGGAAGCTGGTAGCCGAGCGTCTCTTCCTGCGCCCAGGCGTTGATTTTCTCTATCCACTTTCCCTGGTTGCCGCGATTGAATTTGCGGCGGTCGAGACCGGAGTTCTCCAGCACCGCCTCAATCTCTGCAACCTGTTCCCGCCACTGTGTTTTCATGGCGTTAATTCGCGCAATGATTTGCTGATGGCGTTCGGCCAGCGTCTCTTCTGCCGCCGGCGGGGATTTGAGCTGCGGGGCTTCGCCCTGCAACCAGCGATCGAGGGATTTCAACAGATCGCGCGGACCTTTCCACGCTTCATGAATGACGGCGGCGATCTCCCGCGGCAACGGATAGCAATGTCGACGCCAGAAGTCGGCGCAGGCCTGGTAACGCAGCCGGGATTCATCTTCGATCAGCTGCTGCTCAAAGAGCATCCCTGACTCAAAGGCATTGAGGCTCAGCATTCGCTGACAAAAGCCGTGAATGGTAAATACCGCCGCTTCGTCCATCTGTCGTTCCGCCAGCAGCAGGGTATTCGCCGCCTGGTTCTTATCCGGAATTTCAGCCAGCAGAGCGCTATAGAGGGGATCGGTCGCGCTGTCGCGCAGGCAGGCAATACGCAGCTCGTGGATATTGCTGCGAATACGGCCGCGCAGTTCTTCGGTGGCCGCTTCGGTGAAGGTCACCACCAGCAGCTCTTCCACGCTGACCGCACGAGGAAAGGCGGATTCCCCGCCAAGTCCCAGCAGTAGCCGCAGGTACAGTGCGGCGATGGTAAAGGTTTTTCCGGTGCCCGCAGAGGCTTCTATCAGGCGCTCGCCCGTCAAGGGCAAGCGCAGGGGATCCAGAGACTCGGCGGTTTCGGTCATTCGTTCTCTCGCATCAGGGGTAAGGATTTCTGCAACGCGCTGACGCTTTCCCAGACTTTGCCACCTTCAGGGTGGACGTAATCGGTCTTGCCATTCTGGCTGCCGGAAATCTGGGACAATATCGCCATGCCTTGCGGAACCACCACCGTCTGATGGAAGAAATCGGCAAGTTTTTGCGGCGTCAGCAGTTTAATCTGAGCCACTACTTTATCACGTGAATCGAAGCGCATATTACCGCGATCGAAATCTTTGCTCAGCTGCGAGGCTTCGCCGCCCAGCGTTTGCGGCGCCTGGGTCATCTGACTTATCACCGCCTGCTGGATCTGCGCAAACTCTGCCGGGCTCATCGCCCGCAGTTTAGCTTCCGCGGTCGGGAAGAAGGCCTGGAAGCGCTGCCAGAGGAAAGCAGGCTGTTTATCGCTGCTTTGCAGCAGGAAGCCCATCCCCCACTGGCGCCCGACGTTCATCGGGAAAGCAAACACCGCGTAGCCAAGCTGCTCTTCGGTGCGCAGCTGGTTATAGAACCACGGCTGAATAATCTGCCCGAGCAGGGAGCTGGCGGCGGAGCTGCTGTATTCATCCACGTTCGGCGGGGCGAAGACGGCGGCCAGCGCCGAATCGGTGCTGTTACCCGGTTTTTCAAAAATCGCCAGCTGCTGACTGTTGATCAGGACGTCTTTGTTGCGACACCACTCATTGCCATCAGATCCCAGCTGCTGCTGGATCTGACGCGCCATGGCGGCGGACTGTTCGGCGGTGAGGTTGCCAATCACCAGCAGCTCCGGGCGCCCTTTCGCTTTCAGGTTGTCACGATAGGCCAGCACCTCTTTCAGGCTAATTGACGGCAGCAGCGCCCGCCGCTCCTCGCGCTGGAAATAGGGCACCTGGGACAACATCTGAACCGGCATGATCGCCTGGTCGTAGGCTTTGCCTTTGTCCGCCGAATCCATCATCTGCGCATACCAGGATTTAGCCTGCTCCAGCTGCTCTTCGGTCGGCGTATAGCTGAAATAGCCGTCCAGTAACGCGGTAAACAGCTGAGGCAGCCGCTGGGTGTAGCCATTGGCATTGACCATTAACCCGTTATTGGCGCCGGTTGAGAAGGAGATGCCGCCCACCGCCGCCTGGTTGCTGAGCTGATCGAGAGCGATGCCTGCCAGATAGTCATTCAGCGCGAACATGACCTGGCTACGGGCGCTGTCCATGGCCTGCGGATTACGCAGCACCAGCGAAACGTCAGCCTTTGGCTCGCTGGCGAAGAACTGACTGGGCGCATAGACCACCCGCAGCGTCGGCTCATCAACGATCAGCTGCGGATGCGGGTAGGCTTTATCGCTTTTAATCAGCGTAAAATCGTCAGGAATATACGGGTTCAACACCGGCAGCTTCAGGTCGATAGCGCTCGCCTTCTGCTGCCAGTCGCTAAAGGTCTGCGCGCTGATCTTGTCGACCTGATACGGCGCATTCACAAAGTAAGCGCTCTTGTTATGCGGTTCCTGCGGGCTGATATACCAGACGCGGGCATTTTGCGGCGTCATCATCGCCAGCCGCTCTTTAATCGCCTGCGGATCGTAGCGATCGGCTATGTTGACCACGTCCAGCGCATGTTCCACCGGTACGCGAATCATGGTATCCGCCAGCCATTCCACATAATCCATATCGCGGTTGATCGATGGATAGCGGAAATCAAGCGCCAGAACGTGGGACAGCTCATCGAAATAGCGTTTGTCGATGCCCTGGCTACGCAATAGGTTAAGGTAGCTGAAGATCGCCGCCGCCACTTCATCACGGTGCGCCAGACCTTTGTCGGTCAGGGTCGCCGAAATCGCCAGCACGCCGCTGTTGCCGTTGACCGCCGGATCGGAATCCGCGCGAATACCCTCGACCAGACCTTGCTGCTGCAGCCAGTCAGATAAGGTTCCCGGGCTGCGGTTACCGATCATGTAGGTCACCAGCTCGTCGGTTTTGCTGCGGAATTGCTCGCTGTTGTTATCAATACGGAATTCAACGCGCAGCACTTTGCGCGGCATTGCCGGGACATAGTGAATGATGATGCCCTTTTGCGCATCGGTCACGACCGGAACGGTGATTTCCGGTTTATTGATATTGTGGTTTGGCACCCGACCATAGGTTTTCGCCGCGATGCTCGCCAGTTCCGGCAGCGGTTTGTTGCTGTAAATGACCGCCTTCATCAGGTTCGCCGAGTACCAGCTGTCGCGGAAAGTATGCAGAGCGTCGAGCACCGGTTTACCGGGCTTGTCGCTAAGCGTCTCGAGGTTACCGCCGGAAAAATGCGATGCCGGGTGCGCCGGGTTAATGGTTTCTGCACTCACCTGCGCCATGCGCATCCCGTCACGGGTGCGCGCCATGGTCAGCTCGGCGTTGACCGCATTACGCTCGCGATCGGCATATTTTTTATCCAGCAGCGGAGCAGCAATGGCATCCGCCAGACGATCGACCGCGCCGTCAAGGGCATCGTTTTCGACTTCAAGATAGAAGGCGGTGCGATAAGGCGCGGTACTGGCATTATGGCTGCCGCCGTGCATTTTCAGAAATTCGGCGAGACTGTCCGGCTGCGGATAATTTTGCGAGCCCATCAGCGTCATGTGCTCCAGAAAATGCGCCAACCCCTGATGATCGGCGGGATCCTGCAGCGACCCCACGGGCACCACCAGCGCAGACAGTGATTTCACCGCCTGCGGATCGGAAACCAGCAGAACCACCATGTCATTATCCAGGCGAATGGCCTGATACTGTCGGGGATCTTTTTCGCTTTTACGAATGGTTTCCTGAATCGGTTGCCATCCGGTATCTGCCTGACTTAACGGCGCCCAAAGGGCAGCCAGCACTAAAATAACCTTGAACCATACACTGCGGGGCATTCACGAACCTCATCATTAACAAACTTTGCGCTGACTGCGTCAGCGTTATGCACATCAGTCCGTGATTGGTTGCGCATGATAATTGAACACCTTATTCTGCGCAATTTTTATACTATTACAAATTTATTCGGGCTGATGGAAACGAAATATCGGCAACAGGTAGCGCTGTGTTTGCGTAATAATTTCTTCATAGTAAGCCGGTTCAAGCGTGCGCCAGAGGCGTTGATACCACACATCCGTCCCTTCGCCACTGACCACCATATTACCTTCATAGACCTGAAGAAATTTGCTACGCGCTTTTTGTTGCGTCTCTTCGTCCGTTAACATGACATCCTTTTCAGCGTCATAACAGACTTTTAGCCATGCACCGCCGCTTTCTGGCAGTAACAGCAGCGGTCTGGACATGCCTTGCAGGTAACCCTCTACCAGCTGATCAAGGTACGCTTTGGCCTGTTCCTGCGCCAGCGGCGGGAAACGCCATTCGCCCTCTTTGCGCACCAGCAGCCGGCTTTCACCGGTTCCGCCGCTAGCACAGTAGACAAGGTGTTCCAGCCAAAGTTGCATCCCCTGTGCGACGCTCAGCAGCGACGGTCGCCAGCGCAGCAGGCCGTCAGATTGTACCTGCTGTAGCCACCCCGTAATGTTGACTCCGTTACATTGCAGATCGATTTCCATACTCTGCCCCGGCTGGCGGCTGGCAATGACCCGCTCCGCAAGGTTCTGCATCTCCTGACGCTGCGTCTCCCAGGCCAGCTCGCCAAAAGCACCAAAGGGCAGCTCTCCCGCGGCGCGAAAGCGACGGTACATCGTCGACGCATCCTGTTGTTCAATCAGCGTATTCAGCAGCTGCTGGTTCAGTTGATAACGGCTAAGTCCTTCGAGGGTGAACGGCTCATCATCGGGAATGTCACTCTCTTCAGAACGGAAGTTGACCCGCAGGCGCTGCTGAAAAAAGGCGCGTACCGGGTGTTGCCAGAATCGCAGCAGCTGTTCAAACGGCAGCGTTTCGATAGCCGGCGCCGGCAGCGGCTGGATAAAGTCGCTATGCGCCTCTCCCTGCTGGCTGGCAGCCGCCAGCCACTCCCGGGCGTAGCTCTGATATTCGTCATCACGGAAGTTGGCCGCATCAAAGGGCATTCGCGTATGCAGATGCGTGATATGTGTTTTGACCCGTCGCTCACTGGCGTCACAATCCAGCGCCTCATCCCCGGCCAGGCAGTGGCTCTGGCCAATATAGTCCGCCAGTTCTTGCACCAGCACCGAAGGGTAACGTTCGCTATTATCCTGAATCGAGCGCCCGATGTAGCTGATATACAATGTCTGTTCGGCGGACATCAGCGCTTCCAGGAACAGATAGCGGTCATCATCGCGACGGCTGCGGTCGCCGCGCTGCGGTTTCTGACTCATTAAATCGAAGCCCAGCGGCGCCAGCGTCCGCGGATAAACGCCGTCGTTCATCCCCAGCAGGCACACCACCTTGAACGGTATAGAGCGCATTGGCATCAGGGTACAGATGTTGATCGGTCCGGCGAGGAAGCGCTGGCTGATGCGCTGCTGGTCCAGCCGCTGCGCCAGCTCATCGCGCAATAAAGACAGAGGAACGGAGTGCTCATATTGTGCCTGGGCTCCTTCGCCAATCACCGCCTGCCATTGCTGTTCAATCAGCGCCAGCGCCGCTTCGGTGTCGCCGTCGGGCAGGAAAAAGTCATTTAGCAGTTCGCGACAAAGCGGCAGCCATTCCGCCAGCGGACGCTCCTGCACCAGCTTCCGGCGCCAGAGGTTAAGCTGCATCAGCAGCGAAGCCAGATTACCAACCAGCTCAGCGATCAGCCCGCTGGATTCATCATAGGGCAGGACCGACTGCCACTCACCCTGGCTGCTGTCCATCGCATAGCCCAGCAGCATGCGCGTGAGGCCAAAGCGCCAGGTGTGTTGCCCGGTGGCGGGGAGATCCAGTTCGCGCACATTATCGTCATCCATTCCCCAGCGCACGCCGGATTCATTAACCCACTGACGCAGATAGCGCAGCCCCTCTTCGTCAATGTTAAAGCGCGCGGCGAGCACCGGAACATCAAGCAGAGCCAGGACATCTTCGCTGGCAAAGCGGCTGTCGGGCAGAGAAAGCAGCGTAATAAACGCCTGCAGAGCCGGATGCGATTCGGTGGCGCGCCGGTCGGAAATCGCCCACGGTAGCCAGCGTTCGCCGCTGGCGCTGCCGAATACCGCCTGAATGTAAGGGCTGTAGCTGTCGATATCCGCCACCATCACGATAATATCGCGCGGCGTCAGTTCAGGATTCTCCTCCAGCATCGCCAGCAGCCGGTCATGCAGCACCTCGACCTCACGCTGCGGACTATGGCAGACGTGGAGGGTCAGGCTACGATCGTCCAGAGCAAGCGGGCGTTTGCTGTGGCTGTGGGCAAACTCTTCGGCGCTTCGCCCGGCCACTGCGGCATTGCGCAGTTCGAGGATATCCGCCTGTAAATTATGCAGCAGATTATCCGGCGTTATATCGACAAAAGCGTCCAGCTCTTCATAATGTTCCAGCCCGGCCAGCAGATAGATATAGTCACGCCCCAGCTTCCCCCAGGAGGCGAGCAGCGGATTACCGACGTCCTGTTCCCCTGCATCGTTAAACAATCCCGGCGCCTGCCCGCTATCGCGAAACAGCGGGAGTTCGCGCGGTTCACGATGATGACGGCGCTGGCGTGACATCAATTTCGCCAGAAAGGCCGGGTCTTTTATATCGCCCCAGTAGTAACGACAGGGGTTGGTGAACAGCACATACACATCGACGTGCTTGCCCAGCGCCTGCAGCGCCTGCAGATAAACCGGCGGCAGCGCCGAAATCCCGCAAATAAAAACTCGCGAAGGCAACCCGGCCGGAGGTTCATCCGCCGTTTCCAGCGTGCTGATAAAGCGCTGGTACAGATTGGCGCGGTGCCAGAGCGGCTGCCCCAGCGCAGCGGTATGTTCGACCAGCGCCTTCCATAACGGCGCCTGCCACTGCTGGGCGTCGCCGAGGCCATCGACGCGTTCATCTGCCTCCCAGCGCATCAGCCACTCCGGGCGATAGACCAGATACTGGTCATAGAGGTCGGCGACCCGGGCTGCCAGCTGAAACAGTTTGCGCTTGTCGCTATCGTCGCTGAGATAGTGGCGTAGCAGCGTAAAAGCCTCATCGTCAAGACGCTGCGGCAGGAGGGTCATCAGTTTCCAGCTCATGCTCTGCTTACTGAAGGCGCTTTCCCCGGGGATATCCGACAATACGCGGACAAACATATCCCAGATAAAGCTCGCCGGGAGCGGGAAGTCGATATTGGCGGCAATACCAAACCGTTTTGCCAGCGTCATCTGTAGCCACTGCGCCATCCCGGTACTTTGCACCAGCACCATTTCCGGTTTGAAAGGGTCATCCAGCCGCTGGCGCTCGACGATAAATTCCATCAACGCTTCAAGAACATCCAGACGGTTTGAGTGGTACACCCTTAACATATTCGCTCCTGACTACTGACTGACCGGGCAATGCAGCCGGGTCATCTGCACCCGTTTATCAACGGGCATGGTGATCGTTACCGTGATGCTGACACATCTGGCCGCCGATGTCTGCAAGCGGGTAACGGACCCGCCGGGTGGAGTCTCCGGAGGGTTCATCTGGCCATAGCGCCACGCGTCGCGCCACAGCTGGCGATATTGATTTAACTGGATAAAACCATTGGCCAGCCCACGCTGGTAGCCGCCAAGGGCGGTCACCACCATAACCAGTAACGTCATCGCCAGCAGCGTTTCCGGCAGGCTAAAACCTTTTTCATGGTTCACGGCATCCGACACAGATTCGCCTCCGTTAGTGGACAAAAGTCGCTCCAGCCGTGGGGAGAAAAGCGCACCACGCCCTCTTCAATACGACCAGATTGCCACAGCAAAATGCGACCGCCGCTGGCGATTAACAGGACGGAGGCATCGTCAAAAATGCGCAGGCAGACGCGCCAACCCTCGGCAGCAGAATCACGGCAGGCGTTGGCATCGTGTACCGTCCACGCCAGAGTTTTTCCCCACTGTAGCGCGGAGTGCGCTCCAGCCGTTTCGCGGATCGCCTGAGTTTCACCCGCGGTTTGCGCCAGCAGAGAGCGCTGCTGCTGGTTCAGCCCTTGCAATAACATACTGCCAAGCGCCAGCAGCAAAAGCACCATCAGCAAGGAGGAGGCTCCCCGTTGGCGGTTCATAAGTTATACCCGGTCACGCGATATTCCGCCTGGGCCGAAATACGGCGATCCGCAACCGCGTGCGCCGCCAGCGTGACGCTGAGCTCCGGAGCAAATCCGGCGATATCCTGGCGGGTAACCTGAAAATGGGTCACGTTGAGTGCGCCGGGATTCGTCATTTTTTCCCATCCCCCGTCGCTGCAGCTGGTCGCACCGCGCCGCGTTTCCAGCGCCCCGTTGTTCAAACGAAATCCTGTCGCATCAGATGTCGCTTCCGGCATGGCATCCCACGCGCCGTTGCTATTACTATCCCAACGGACGAGCGCACAGCGCCCCCCGCTGGCAATCAGCAACGGTTGTCCTTCGCACTGCCCGGCGCAATAGCCCGCCCGCTGGAGATGTTTTGCTACCGTATATACGCGCTGCCAGAGTTCGTTATCCAGCGACTGCTGCTGCGTCTGCCGCAGCGCCTGCCGTTGCAGGGCAGGCAGAAAACGCGCTGCGCCCATCAGTAAAATCGCGCCGATGGCCATTGAGATAAGCGTCTCGGCCAGCGAAAAACCCCGGGGAATCAGAGGCACGATGCGTTCTCCTCGTTGCGGCACAGGCGAATTCGCCCCCAGCCAGATACGATAATATTCCAGCTCCCCTCCGCGCTTTGCAGCCGGATATGCCCGGCCCAGGCGCTGTTACGCAACCCGTAAAAACCTAACCCCGGCGTGATGTGGCTGAGCGCCACTTCCGGCCAGCGCGGCCGCAGCGTAAACGGCGTTGCTGTCGCACACTCAGCCAGCGCATCCTCGGCGCTCAGACACCAGCCGCCGCCGCTTTGCCCCACGCTCACCAGCCGGTTGCGGTTATGCCAGTTGGCGTCGTCGCGTAGCAGCACCAGATAGTCGCGTACCTGGCTGGCGGTTTGCCATAAGCGCTGTTGCTGCTGCCAGCTCTGCCAGCCATACAGCCCCCCTGCGCTGAGGATAAGTACCAGCGTCAGCGTTATCAGGGTTTCAATCAGGGTGTAGCCACGTTGTCTGTTCATCCCGCGAGTATGGGGAAAAAACGGCGCGGAGACGACGGGCAAAATAGCCTTTCACGAGGCGTGTCGAAGCCAGACATCAGGTTTGCAGACGATTGCAGAAAATCAGGGAGCGTGTTTGCGCAGGCAAAAAAAACCGGCGCCTCAGGTACGAATGCCGATCGTTTGAGGGGCGGCTGACCGATCCGGCAAAGGTGTAAGAATCCGTCATCTCAAAGAGATTGCCGATTTTTATCCGGCGCTGTCAGGTTTTCAACACTTCTGCAGGCGAGCCTGTCCTGGAGATTGTTGTTAAGCCGGGGATGTCGTTTTTACGCTGGTTTGAACGCAAGGGGTCATCGCGCCAACCACCGTTTACCGGCATCGCCCTGCCTGCGATAAAGCAAAAAAAAAGCTGGTCACCTTTAAGTGACCAGCATTAGCGCCTCAGGCACCGGTTTTTATCTCTCTACGACATCCTGTACCGGGCGAATTAAATCGCCACCGGCGCTTTAATGCCCGGATGCGGGTCATACCCTTCGATGTCGAAATCTTCAAAACGGTAGTCGAAAATCGACGCCGGTTTGCGTTTGATGACCAGCTTCGGCAGTGGACGCGGTTCACGGCTCAGCTGCAGATTCGTCTGTTCAAGGTGGTTGCTGTAGAGGTGAGTATCCCCACCGGTCCAGACAAAATCACCGACTTCCAGATCGCACTGCTGGGCGACCATGTGCACCAGCAGCGCATAGCTGGCGATGTTAAACGGCAGGCCGAGGAACACATCGCAGGAACGCTGATACAGCTGGCAGGAGAGTTTGCCATCTGCGACGTAGAACTGGAAAAACGCGTGACACGGCGCCAGCGCCATTTTATCCAGCTCGCCCACGTTCCACGCCGAAACGATGATGCGACGTGAATCCGGGTCGTTTTTCAGCTGTTCCATCACGGTGCTGATCTGGTCGATATGGCGGCCGTCCGGCGCAGGCCAGGAACGCCACTGTTTGCCGTAAACCGGCCCCAGATCGCCATTTTCATCTGCCCACTCGTCCCAGATAGTGACATTGTTTTCATGCAGATACGCGATGTTGGTGTCACCCTGGAGGAACCACAGCAGTTCATGGATGATGGAGCGTAAATGACAGCGCTTGGTCGTCACCAGCGGGAAGCCTTCCTGCAGGTTAAAACGCATCTGATGGCCGAAGATGGAGAGAGTGCCGGTACCGGTGCGGTCATTTTTTTGCGTGCCCTCGGCGAGCACTTTCTGCATCAAATCAAGATACTGTTTCATGGTTCCTCAAGAAGTTTGTTGCTGCGGACGACGACGGTACGCCCAGACCATCATAATGATACCCGCAAGCACCATTGGGATCGAAAGAATCTGCCCCATGCTGATGTACTGTACCCATTCGCCGGTGAACTGCTGGTCTGGCTGGCGGAAGAATTCCACGATAATACGGAACAGGCCGTAGCCAATCAGGAACAGACCGGATACCGACCCGGTCGGGCGCGGTTTGCGGATAAACAGGTTCAGAATCAGGAACAGGACGACCCCTTCCAGCGCCAGTTCGTATAGCTGCGAAGCGTGACGCGGCAGTGCGCCGTAGGTATCAAACAGCGATTGCCATTCCGGATGAGACGGCAGCAGCGCCAGATCTTCCGCGCGCGAGCCGGGGAAAATCATCGAATAATGGAAGCTCGGATCGACGCGTCCCCACAGTTCACCGTTGATAAAGTTGCCCAGACGCCCCGCCCCGAGGCCAAAGGGGATCAGCGGGGCGATAAAATCGGAGACCTGGAAGAAAGTGCGTTTGGTGCGTCTGGCAAAAATGATCATCACGAGGATGACGCCAATCAGGCCGCCGTGGAACGACATGCCGCCGTCCCAGACGCGGAACAGATACAGCGGGTCCTGCAGGAAAACCGGCAGATTATAGAACAGGACGTAGCCGATGCGGCCACCGAGGAAAACGCCAAGGAACCCGGCATACAGCAGGTTTTCGACTTCGTTTTTGGTCCAGCCGCTGCCCGGACGGTTGGCCCGACGGGTGGCTAGCCACATCGCAAAAACAAACCCGACCAGATACATCATCCCGTACCAGTGGAGGGAGACCGGCCCAACGGAAAATATGACCGGATCAAAATCCGGAAAATGCAGGTAGCCACTATTCATCTGTCACCATAAAGACTTGTTATTCCGCCGAAAGTGGACAGCGGTGATCATACACGCCCGACCTATACGGGTGCTCCAAGGGGGCGAATAATAGCATAAGGTTAATTCGCTGGCCGTGCCGTTGTTGTAAAAGATATGTATACGGATGCTAACGGCCGTCGCGCGGCAGGTTAATCGCTACGCCCGGGGTACGGCCTCAAAGCCTTACCCGGGCAGATGCACTAGCGGCCGCCGCGGATCAAGCCGCCCAGACCGCGTCGCTCCATGAAGGCCGCCACCTGATGACGAACCTCGGTGGCCATCTGCGCTTCAAGGCTGCGACGCGACAGTTCCTGAGCTTCGGCAATATCGATCCGTCGCAGCAGGTATTTGACCCTCGCCACCGAACGACCGTTCATGGACAGATGGCGATAGCCAAGACCAATCAGGATCGTCACGCACATCGGATCGCCCGCCATTTCACCGCACAGCCGCAGATCAATACCGAAACGTTCGGCATCATGCGCAATCATCGCCAGCGCCCGCAGCACCGCGGGATGCAGGCTGTCATACATGCTGGCAACCCGGGTGTTGTTGCGATCGACGGCGAGGATATACTGAGTCAGGTCATTGGTCCCTACCGAGATAAAATCGACGCGACTGGCGAGATTCGGCAGCATAAAGACCATCGAAGGCACTTCCAGCATCACGCCAAGACGCGGGCGAGGAATAGCGTAGCCAATCATCTCTTCGACTTCACGGCTGGCGCGATCGATCAGGCGACGCGCCTCATCGACCTCATCAAGACTGGTCACCATCGGCAGTAAAATACTCAGATTGCCGGTGGCGGCATTGGCACGCAGCATGGCGCGCACCTGGATGAGAAATATTTCCGGCTGATCGAGAGTAATGCGGATACCGCGCCAGCCGAGGCACGGGTTCTCTTCGCTGATCGGCATATACGGCAGCTGTTTATCGGCGCCGATATCCAGCGTACGCAGGGTCACGGGCTTTTCATTAAACATCTGCAGCATGCCCTGATACTGGGCGACCTGCTCCTCTTCCGACGGGAAACCGCTTTGCAGCATAAACGGGATTTCCGTGCGGTACAGGCCGATGCCGTCGATAAAGTTGCCGAGTTTTTCTTCATGTTCCAGGCTCAGGCCAGCGTTCAGCATGACCTTCACCCGCTCGCCGCTTTTCAGCTCGGAAGTGTGTTCCAGATCGTCTTCCGCCAGCCGGCTGAGTTCGTTCTCTTCGCTGACCAGACGCTGATATTCTTGCAGCAGCGCCGGTTCCGGGTCGACCAGCAGTTCGCCGCGGTAGCCATCCACCACCAGCATGTGGCCGTGGAGCAGCGAAGGCTGAATATCGGCCCCCATAACCGTCGGGATCCCCAGCGCCCGCACCATAATGGCGGCATGGGAGTTCGCTGCGCCATCGCGGACGACAACGCCCGCCAGCCTGTCCTGCGGAACTTCTGCCAGCGTCGTCGCTGACAGCTCGTCGGCCACCAGCACAATACGCGCCGGCCAGGTGTTAGGCCCCTGAATCGTATCATCGAGATGGAAAAGCAGACGCTGACCCAGCGTACGCAAATCGCCGGCCCGTTCTTTCAGGTACCCGTCGCTTAACGCGGCAAACTGTTCGGCGAACTTCTCGATGATCTTTTTCACCGCCCATTCTGCCACCGCGCCTTTGTCGACTTCGGCAAACAGCTCGCGACGCAGACGCGCGTCGGACAAGAGGTGTGAATAGAGATCGAAGATCGCCGAGGTCTCTTTTTGCGCCCCGGCGGCATAGCGCTTACTGTAGCGTCGAAACTCGTTCGCCGCCTCTTCCAGCGCACCGGTCAATCGTTCGCGTTCGGAAGCGGTATCAAGCGTTGATGCCTCATACACCTGCTCCATGAGCGGCAGACTGATGTCCATCCAGCCTTCGGCAATAGCCACCCCGGAGGAGGCGGGCAGCGCGCGAATACGCGTCTGTCGATACTGGCCAAACAGCGCGGTCAGCTGAGACTGGGAAAGAATAGCGGCCATTTGCGTCGCCAGGGTGACGAGAAACGACTCTTCGCTTTCATCAAACTGACGCAGCTCACGCTGCTGCACCACCAGCACACCAAGCAGCTGACGCCGCTGGATAATCGGGACGCCAAGAAAGGCGCGGAAGCGATCCTCTTTGACGGCAGGAATATATTTAAAGCTGGGGTGTTTTTGCGCATCGGCAAGGTTGATAGGCTCCGCAAGGCGCCCGACCAGGCCAACGAGGCCTTCGTCAAACGCGAGCGCGACGGTACGCCCGCGAGGTTTTTTCAGCCCGCGAGTGGCCATAAGGTAATAACATCGTCGGTCGTGATCGGCCAGGTAAACCGAACAAACTTCCGTTTCCATCGCTTTGCAGATATCGGTGACCAGGATATCCAGCGCCTCGTTTAAACGCGGCGCACTCGCGACCTTCTCGACGATTTCTCGTAACCGAGTGAGCATAATATGCGTGGCTTAACCTCTTTTACGTCGATAAGCAGGCGCGCTTTGCGGTTTAGGTGCACTTTCCGCCAGCGACATGGTCACGCTGGCAAACTCTTTCATCACCCGGCGGTACACGTCGCGCTTAAACGACACCACCTGACGAACCGGGTACCAGTAACTTACCCAGCGCCAACCATCAAACTCAGGTGTACTACTGGTTTGCATATTGATTTCCGCATCGCTGCCGATCAACTGCAGGAGAAACCACTTCTGTTTCTGGCCGATACAAACCGGCTTTGTGTCCCAACGCACCAAACGTTTAGGCAACTTGTAACGCAGCCAGTTACGGGTTGAGGCCAGGATTCGCACATCTTTACGACTTAACCCAACCTCTTCGAACAATTCCCGATACATTGCCTGCTCGGCTGATTCCCCTGGATTAATGCCCCCTTGCGGGAACTGCCACGAGTGCTGACCATAGCGCCTGGCCCACATAACCTGGCCCTGGCGATTACAGATTACAATACCGACATTTGGGCGGTAGCCATCGTCATCAATCACCGGACTACCTCAAAATAATCTTCAATGTGAATGATTGTTTCACACTCGCTGTAAACGGTAAACCACTCTGTTGTCACTGTGCGATCGAATAACATTTGAATAACTCACAGTAATCAGCAGAGTTATAAACAACGAAAGCGATCGAGACCCCATTTTATTCACTTTTTCTGTGGATAGAGTTGTGAAGAAGTATGGAATTACCCCGGGAAAACCCAGAGTAGTCCGAAGTGCTTACGAATAACATAATTTGATAATGGCATTATATTCATGATGTTAGCACATATATCTTTCAATAATTACAGTTAAACGTGATGATCATCACATATGCGATCCTGGAACTGATGAAAGATCGAACAATGTCGATTTTATCCACAGATTATCCGAGTTCACTGGGCACATTTTGTCTAAAAATTCGATTTTCGTCGCACGTCAAGGCTGTAAATGGAAACAGTAGTGCCGCTTTTCCCCAGTTATCCCATTTTTCTGTGGATAACATGGTGTAAGATCCTGTTCATTGCCAGTGACCAGTTCTGGAAAACCCGGTATCACTCTTTTCATAACGACAAAAAAATGAAAAAAAACCCATACGAATCATCAAATTGTCATAGTTACCCAGGAAAAGGTAAACTCTATCCACAACGCACTGAATTACCGTTCATTTTTTAACCAGAGGTTTTACCGTATGCCCGCCATCGCGCCGTTAACGTCCCCACCGCAAACCCAGCAGCAGCTCCTGGCCCAGGCGCAGGGGCTGGCAGGCTACTCGCTGGGCGAGCTGGCGGCGCTGGCGGGGATTCCCATTCCTCGCGATTTAAAACGCGATAAAGGATGGATCGGTATTCTGCTGGAGATTTGGCTGGGCGCCAGCGCCGGAAGTAAACCCGAGCAGGATTTCGCCGCGCTGGGCGTCGAGCTGAAGACCATTCCTGTCGATAGCCAGGGCCGTCCGCTGGAAACCACCTTTGTTTGCGTCGCCCCACTCACGGGTAACAGCGGCGTGACCTGGGAGAGCAGTCACGTGCGCCATAAGCTCAAACGCGTCCTGTGGGTGCCGGTGGAAGGGGATCGCGCCATTCCGCTGGCGGAACGCCGCGTCGGCGCCCCGCTGCTGTGGAGCCCCAATGAAGAAGAGGATCGCCAGCTGCGAATGGACTGGGAGGAGCTGATGGATCTGATCGTGCTCGGCCAGGTGGAACGCATCACCGCCCGTCATGGCGAGGTGCTGCAGCTGCGCCCGAAAGCCGCCAACAGCAAAGCGTTAACCGAGGCGATTGGCGCCCGCGGTGAGCCGATTCTCACGCTGCCGCGCGGCTTCTACCTGAAGAAGAATTTCACCGCCGCCCTGCTGGCCCGTCATTTTCTCCTCAGCCACGATTAATTTTTTGTTCTGCCTGCCAGGTTGCATATAATTGCGACTTTCTTTTTTGCAGGACTTTGAACAATGTTATTTGCATGGATAACCGATCCCAACGCCTGGCTGGCGCTCGGTACGCTGACGCTGCTGGAGATCGTGCTGGGGATCGATAATATTATTTTTCTCTCTCTGGTTGTTGCCAAACTGCCCACCGCCCAGCGTGCTCACGCAAGACGTATCGGGTTGATGGGCGCGATGCTGATGCGTCTGGGGCTGCTGGCCTCTATCGCCTGGGTCGTGAAGCTGACCAATCCGCTGTTTACCGTTTTCGACCATGCGATCTCGTTTCGCGATTTGATCTTACTGCTCGGCGGTCTGTTCCTGATCTGGAAGGCGAGTAAAGAGATCCACGAGTCGATCGAGGGCGAAGAGGAAGGGCTGAAAACCAACGTCCATTCATTTATGGGCGCCATCGTACAGATCATGGTGCTGGATATCATTTTCAGCCTCGACTCGGTCATTACCGCCGTTGGGCTGTCGGATCATCTGTTCATCATGATGGCTGCGGTGGTCATTGCCGTCGGCGTAATGATGTTCGCCGCCCGACCGATTGGCGACTTTGTTGACCGTCATCCATCGGTAAAAATGCTGGCCCTGTCGTTTCTGATTCTGGTCGGCTTTACCCTGATGCTGGAAAGCTTTGAGATACATATTCCGAAAGGCTACATCTACTTCGCGATGTTCTTTTCGATTGCCGTCGAAAGTCTTAACCTGCTGCGTAATAAAAAAAATCCGCTGTAACCCACAAAAATGCAGCCCAAACCTGGGCTGCAAACTTTTTTAAGACTTTACTGCTTTTTATGTCTCACAAATCAGGCTATTAATACACTGGTGTGAGGTGCGACCATTCAAGAGGTAATGACGATGAAAAAATGGGCAGTATTGATTTCCGCCGTAGGACTGGCGTTCTCGGTTTCCGGTTGCAGCAGCGATTACGTGATGGCGACAAAAGACGGACGCATGATCCTGACCGATGGTAAGCCAGCCGTTGATGATGATACCGGCCTCATCAGTTACGAAGATCAGCAGGGCAATAAAATGCAGATCAACCGCGACGATGTCTCGCAGATTATTAAACGTTAAGACTTTTCGTCGGCCAGCCGCCTGCCAGCACTTGCCTGGCGAGGCCGCCTTCTCCGACAGCGAACCCTCTTATTAAAGAGTCGGGATCCTCTGAAACCTCCGCGGCATCGCGTCTTCGGATTATAAAACCCCGGCTTTTTTGATTTTTTACTTCCTCTTTTTCTCCCCCTCTGCCATTTTGATACTCCTTTGTCGGGGGAACTCCTGACCTTGTTAATAAAAAAGGAAGCCGGCTATGCAGTATCACCGTATCCCACACAGTTCTCTTGAAATCAGCACGCTCGGGCTGGGCACTATGACTTTTGGTGAGCAGAATAGCGAGGCCGACGCGCACGAACAGCTCGACTACGCTGTCAGCCAGGGCATTAACCTGATTGATGTCGCTGAAATGTATCCCGTACCACCGCGCCCGGAGACCCAGGGGCTGACGGAAACCTACGTCGGCAACTGGCTGGCGAAACGCGGCAATCGCGAAAAGCTGATTATCGCCTCTAAAGTCAGCGGCCCTGCGCGTAACAACGACAGCAGCATTCGTCCGAACCATGCGCTGGATCGTAAAAACATCCGTGACGCGCTGCACGACAGCCTGAAGCGCCTGCAAACCGATTATCTCGATCTCTACCAGGTTCACTGGCCGCAGCGCCCGACCAACTGCTTTGGCAAACTAGGCTATAGCTGGACCGACTCCACGCCGGTTGTCACCCTGCTGGATACGCTTGAAGCGCTCACCGAATTCCAGCGGGCCGGTAAAATCCGCTATATCGGCGTCTCCAACGAAACGGCCTTTGGCGTTATGCGTTATCTTCACCTGGCGGATAAACACGACCTGCCGCGCATCGTCACCATCCAGAATCCCTACAGCCTGCTGAACCGCAGCTACGAAGTGGGTCTGGCGGAAGTCAGCCAGTATGAAGGCGTTGAGCTGCTGGCCTACTCCTGTCTGGCATTTGGCACCCTGACCGGCAAGTACCTTAACGGCGCAAAACCGGCCGGCGCGCGTAATACGCTCTTTAGCCGCTTCACGCGCTATAGCAGCGAGCAGTCGCAGAAAGCGGTAGCGGCCTATGTCGATATCGCCAGACGTCATAACCTCGACCCGGCGCAGATGGCGCTGGCCTTTGTCCGTCGTCAGCCGTTCGTCGCCAGCACCCTGCTGGGCGCCACCACGCTGGAGCAGCTTAAAACCAACGTGGAGAGCCTGCATCTTGAGCTGAGTGAAGCGGTATTAGCGGAAATTGAAGCGGTGCATCAGGTCTATACCTACCCGGCACCGTAAGCGTCGAACTCGCCCGGATAGCGGCTGACGCCTTATCCGGGTTACCACAGAGACGAAGCCATCGCCCGGCTGGCCTGATGCGAGCCGGGGATCCGCAGGTGACGCCGTAAACGGCCGACGCGAGCTACGACTGACGTCGGCCCCACAGCCACAGCGCGGCGATCGCCAGTGCAAACACCGCGCCAAAGCCAATCCCGACGCCAACTACCGGAATACCGATTCTCACCGCCAGCGAATAGAGCCCCAGCATCAGCAGCATGGCCACGTTTTCGCCGAGATTCTGCACTGCAATCGCATTACCTGCGCCAACGGTATGCTTCCCGCGCTCCTGCAGCAGCGCATTGAGCGGCACAATAAAGAAGCCGCCAAAGATACCGAGCAGCAGCAGCAGAGCAAATGCCGGTAACAGAGCGTGCTGTACGGCGAAGAGGATCACCGCGACGCCGATTAAAATCCCGGCAGGCATACAGCGAGAGACGGTTTGTAGGGTGACCAGCCTGGCCGCCGCGCCGGCGCCCAACACGATCCCGACGGCGACCATCGCATTGAGATAGGTCGGCATGGCGTTACTGGTGATGCCAAGCGCCGCCGGAACCCACAGCACCAGCAGGAAACGCAGCGTCACGCCGGCGCCCCAGAACAGACTGGTTCCCATCAGGGAGAAACGTGTTTCGCCATTCCGCCAGAGTGTCTTACAAGCGCTAAAAAAGCTGTGGGTCATCGGCGTAAAACGCCATGACTGACCGGGACGCGCCGCCGGCAGCTTCGGGATCCACAGGTTGGCGATCACCGCCCCGCCGTACACCAGCGCGCAGATGGCCAGCGCGGCCAGCACATGCCAGTCGGCCAGAATGCCGCCGGCCATCGATCCCAGCAAAATCGCCGCAATGGTCGACGACTCCATCAAGCCGTTAGCTTTCACTAACTTATCTCCGGTGGTCAGCTCGCCAAGAATGCCGTATTTGGCCGGCGAATAGGCCGCCGCCCCCATCCCCACCAGGGTATAGCCGATAAACGGGTTCAGACCAAAACAGATGCAGCCTGCGCCAACCAGCTTCATGCCGTTGGCGACCATCATCACTCGCCCTTTGGCAAAGCTGTCGGCAAACTGGCCGACAAACGGCGCAAATAGTATGTAAGCACCTACAAACAACATCTGCATCACCGGCTGGCTCCAGTCCGGATAGAACTGCTGCTTCATCAGCGCCAGCGTGGCAAACAGCAGGGCGTTATCGCCAAATGCCGAGAGGAACTGGGCGCAGATGACCGCCATCATTCCTTTTGAGTACAGCGAGGTGTTAGTGTGTACTGACTCACTCATCAGAATCTTCCGTCTGCTCAACCATACTTTTAAGGGTGACAAAGTCCGGCTTGCCGCTGCCGAGAACCGGCAGCTGCTTCAGCCAGCGAATGTCGCGCGGTACCGCCAGCTCCGGTACACCATGTTCACGGGCGTAGCGCAGCAGTTTTTCACGGTTCAGTTCATTATCGGTGGTAAACAGCACCAGCGCCTCGCCTTTACCGGCATCTTGTTTAATCGCCGTGGCATGCATCTTGTCAGGTGAGACGCCCAGAGCAACCTGCTCAACCATTTCCAGTGACACCATTTCACCGGCGATTTTCGCGAAGCGCTTAGCACGTCCCTGAATGCGCACGTAGCCCTGCTCGTCAAAGGTGACGATATCCCCGGTGTCGTACCAGCCGCTTTCCATTTCGCCATGCTGATTTTTCGCCGTCGGCGCTTCCAGCACGCCCGGGTTCTCCACCCGCAGATAGCCGTTCATGATGTTCGGCCCTTTTAACTGCAGGCGGCCGCCCTCTTCAATACCCGGCATCGCCAGCAGGCGCGCATCCATCCCCGGCAGAATACGCCCGACGGTGCCCACCTTCGCCGCCATCGGAACGTTAATCGATACCACCGGCGCACATTCGGTGACGCCATAGCCTTCGAGAATGCGCAGGCCAAACTTATCCTGCCACAGTTGCTTTGTGCTCTCCTGAAGCTTTTCCGCCCCGGCGACCACGTAGCGAAGCCGATAGAAATCGTACGGATTGGCAAAGCGCGCGTAGTTCGCGAGGAAGGTCGAGGTCCCAAACAGCACCGTACAGTTGCGGTCGTAAACCAGTTCCGGCACCACGCGGTAATGCAGCGGGCTGGGATAGAGGAACACTTCTGCACCGGTAAACAGCGGGGTCAGCAGGCCGACCGTCAGCCCAAAGGAGTGGAACAGCGGCAGCGCCGACATAAAACGGTCGTTGGCTGTAAAGTCGGCAATGGTTTTAATCTGCTCGACGTTGGCCAGAAGACTTTTATGACTATGCACGACCCCTTTCGGGTTGCCTTCGGAACCGGAGGTGAAGAGGATAATCGCCGCATCTTCCGGCTGCTGTTTGACCTGCGCCAGTTTCGGCGCCAGCAGATGGCCGAAGATCCACAGCTTATCGCCGGTCGTAACGTCGCCTTTCAGGTCTTCAAGAAAGACCCAACGCACCTGAGTAAGCTGCTCCGGCAGATGCCAGAGTTTGCCTTTATCAAGGAAGGTACGGGAGGTAAAAATCGTCTTGATTTCCGCGGCGCTAATCGCGCTACTCAGCCCTTTAACCCCGGCGGTGTAGTTCATCATCGCCGGAATACGCCCGCGGGCAATAGCGCCAAAAATGACCGCCGCGCTGATGCCGGCGTTGGGTAACATCAGGCCGATTTTTTCACCCTGAGCGCTGTATTTTTCGAGGATGCGCGCCACAAAGAGGGTTTTGGTCAGCAGTTTGCGATAGGTATCGGGTTGAAAGTTAATGTCTTCCACACAGGGTTTTCGTGCGCCGAACCGATCCTGCGCCGCCAGCAGCGATTCATACAGCGTTTCCCGTGGACGCACCGCCATGCGCGCTTCCATCATGATCTGGTGCAGCATTTCCCCGGCAATTTTGCGGCGATCGCGGGCGCGGGGAGCCTGAGGCATTTCAATGCGAGTTGGCGGCAGCAAATGCAGCTGGATCCGAGGGAACAGACGACGTTTGACCAGCCCCTTGAGGCGGCTAAACGGGGTCAGCTCCGCGCCTTCGATACGTAGTGGGATAATGGTGGCCTGCGACTTTGCAGCCACAAACGCCGCCCCGTCATAGATTTTCATCAGCGAACCGCTGACCGAGATACGCCCTTCCGGGAAAATAACCACCGGACGCCCCTGTTCAATCAACCGCACCAGGTGTTTTATCGACATCGGTTTCGTCGGGTCGAGCGGGACAAAATCGATCAGCGGCGTCAGCACGCGCATAAACCAGCGCTGGCTGATAGAACTGTACACCGCAAAGACCGGTCGGACGGGCAGGAATAAGGCTAGCAAGATCCCATCGAGGAAAGAGACGTGATTCGGGGTGATCAACACCTTTTGTTGTTGCAAGGACTGCGTGTCGCCGGTCACTCTGACCCGATACAACCCTTTGAACAACAGCCTGAAAAATGCCAACAGCATAACAACTCCATGTGACCGGTTATTAAGTCATTGCAGGTTACACGAGAAGGCGGTTGAAAGCAGTGCGAGGAAGAATGTTTGGCAGAAAAAAAACCTGCGCATCTGCGCAGGCCGGTGCAAGATAATCAGTACGAAACGCGTACTTAAAAACTCACCTATCAATACCTCTGGGACCCTAATTGTCAGGTTTTTTGCCCCTGCCGCACCAGCGATAAAACGCAAGGGAATAAACCTAAGTGCAACCAGTTATTGCCATTTTCGCTATCTGTAACAGCGGTGAGCGGTGGACAGGAAGAGGGGGATCTGCTGCGGGGGGCGAGAGCGTTTCACGGGAGCGGAACGCGACATCTTCCGCCTGCGGGCAAAAAAAAACCTGCGCATCTGCGCAGGCTGGTGTAATTAGAGTGGCCAACGTAACGTTAGCTCCACCTATCAATACCTCTGGGATAGCCAGAATATCAATGCAATGAACGGATAAACCAGCGAACATTCGCAACAGCTAATCGCAAAGTGTAAGCAAAGGTGTGAATGTTCCCGCCGCCGTTTCATTCGTCTGCGTCCCTGCGCTTGTCGCGGTGTAACTTTTTCACCATGAAGGCAAATCTGCATCACATTTGCGCGAAGCCAGGCGCCTCCAGCCTTGAATCTGCCGCACTTTCCCGTAACATAACCGGTATGTAAACGCTTACCCTATAAAAGGTCTGGTATGGCGACAATTAAGGATGTAGCCCGACTCGCTGGAGTGTCCGTCGCTACCGTATCCCGCGTGATCAACAACTCCCCCAAAGCCAGTGAAACCTCGCGCCAGTCGGTGACTGCGGCGATGGAAACGCTCAATTATCATCCCAATGCAAATGCGCGCGCGCTGGCGCAGCAGTCGACGGAAACCGTCGGTCTGGTGGTGGGCGACGTATCCGATCCTTTCTTCGGCGCTATGGTCAAAGCCGTCGAGCAGGTGGCCTACAACACCGGTAACTTTTTGCTGATCGGCAACGGGTATCACAGCATTAAAAAAGAGCGCCAGGCAATTGAGCAGCTTATCCGCCATCGCTGCGCTGCGCTGGTGGTGCACGCGAAAATGATCCCTGACGACGAGCTCGCCGGGTTGATGAAACAGATCCCCGGCATGGTGCTGATCAACCGTATTCTGGCGGGTTTTGAACAGCGTTGTGTCGCCCTGGACGACCGCTACGGCGCCTGGCTGGCGACCCGTCATCTGATCCAACAGGGGCATACCCGTATCGGCTACCTCTGTTCCAACCACGCGATTTCTGATGCTGAAGATCGCCTGCAAGGCTATTACGCAGCGTTAACGGAGAGCGGTCTGCCCTGTAACGATCGGCTGGTGACCTTTGCCGAACCTGATGAAAGCGGCGGCGAACAGGCCATCACCGAACTCCTGGGACGCGGCAGGAATTTTACCGCTGTCGCCTGCTATAACGACTCGATGGCCGCCGGTGCGATGGGGGTGCTGAATGATAATGGTATCGACGTCCCGCGCGAGATTTCGCTGATTGGCTTCGATGATGTGCTGATCTCTCGCTACGTTCGCCCGCGCCTGACGACGGTGCGTTATCCCATCGTCACCATGGCAACCCAGGCCGCCGAACTGGCGCTGGCGCTGGCGGATCAGCGCCCGGCGCCTGAAATCACCCATTTATTCAGCCCGACGCTGGTTCGCCGTCACTCGGTAATGGCGCCATCGGAAAGCGATAAGTCGTAACGATACAGGCTGACGGCGGTGGCCGGGTAATCCAGCCCTTCACCAATATACTGCCAGCCAAAACGCTCATAAAAATCGCGGCAGGCGGAGTAGAGATACAGCTGCGGGTGCCCAAGCCGGCGGGCATAGTCGATCACATGCTGTTGCAGCTGTCCCGCGATGCCCCGTCCGCGCGCATCCGGGGCGACGTACAGCGCCGCCATCCACGGGAACAGATCCTGACGGCTGATTAAGTCGCAGCGCCACAGCCCCACCGTCCCTACAAGCGTCTCCCCTTCGACCGCGATAAAGGTGAGCGGCAGCGCCTCCGGCGTCTGGCTGTGGGCAACGAGAGTCGCAAAAAAAGGCAGCGGCAGCGTTTCGCCGCCAAAGGCCTGCCAGAGCCACATCGCCACCTGTTCGGCGTGCTGCGGCGCGGCGTATAAGGGCTGAATATGCATAACCGATCCCCTGCTGAAAAATCCTCTGGCTGCCAGTATACCGCGCCCGCAGCGACCGATGGCGAGGACCTCAACGCGTGGAAGCGCCATTTTGCGGACACTTCCTGCAAAAAGCGTGATCGCGATAGTTCTTTGCGCCCGGTTGAGCGCATATCCCTCTGAATGTCTGTGATAAACTGCGGCTTATCACGTGAAATCAGGAATCGATGAATGGCTACAATGCTGGATGTCTCAATTCGCGCAGGCGTCTCTAAAGCGACGGTTTCCCGCGTGTTGAACGGCACAGGTCAGGTAAAAGAGAGCACCCGCCAACAGGTATTCAAAGCGATGGAAGAGCTGGGATACCGGCCAAACTTTCTCGCCCGTTCGTTGGCGAACCGCACCAGCAACAGTATCGGACTGGTGGTTTCTACCTTCGATGGTTTCTATTTTGGCCGCCTGCTACAACAGGCTTCACGCCAGACGGAAGCCTGGGGAAAACAGCTAATCGTCACCGACGGCCACGATGCTCCGGAACGCGAAGAAGAAGCGGTGCAGATGCTCGCCGACCGCCAGTGCGACGCAATCATTCTCTATACCCGCCACATGAGCGAAAAGAAGATCATGTCGCTGATCGAATCCATCGATATGCCGCTGGTGGTGATTAACCGCGACGTCAGCCTGGCGCGGGAACGCTGCGTGTTCTTCGAGCAGGAAGATGCGGCCTTTCAGGCGGTCAATTATCTGATTACGCAAGGGCACCGGGATATCGCCTGCATGACCGTGCCGATGCATACCCCCACGGGCAAAGCCCGTCTGCAGGGATACCGCAAAGCCCTGAAAAAGCATGGTATCGCGTGGGATCCGGCGAAAGTTAAATACGGTGATTCGACGATGACCCGCGGCTATGAGCTGTGCCGCGAGCTGCTTGATGAGAAAACAACGTTCAGCGCGCTGTTTTCATGTAACGATGATATGGCGCTGGGCGCCTCAAAAGCGCTGCATCAGGCGGGGCTGCGGATCCCGCAGGACGTTTCGCTGTTCGGCTTCGACGATGCCCCGAGCGCAAAATGGCTGGAACCCGGCCTGTCGACGGTCTATCTGCCGATCGATAATATGATCACCACCGCGATCGATCAGGCGATCAAGCTCGCCAACGACCAGCCGATCGAAACGATCCCGCCGTTCACCGGTACGCTGGTATTGCGTGAATCGGTAACGACGGGGCCATATTTTTAGAACAGCTCTAAGGCCAGCAGCTCCTGAATCGTCTGCCGACGACGGATCAGCCGTGCGCTGCCGTTGTCGAACAGCACTTCCGGCAGCAGCGGACGGCTATTGTAGTTTGAGGACATTGACGCGCCATAAGCCCCCGTATCATGCAGCACCAGATAATCTCCCGGCGCGACTTCAGGCAGCAAACGCGTCTCCACCTTGCCCCCTTCCTGCTGAGTAAAGACGTCGCCCGATTCGCACAGCGGCCCGGCCACGACGGTGTCGATAAGCGGTGCGGCGCTCAGGTTGCGGCCATCCGCCGCCAGAGCGGTAATATGGTGATAGCTGCCGTACATTGACGGACGCATCAGATCGTTAAAACCGGCATCAATCAGGACAAAGTGGCGGCTTCCCATCTCTTTGACGCTACGTACCTGAGAGACCAGCACCCCGGATTCGGCCACCAGGAAGCGACCTGGTTCGATTTCCAGTTTCACCGGATGGCCGAGATGTCGGGCGATCTGCTCGCGCGCGGCGTTCCACAAGCCGTAGTAGTGATCGGTATCGATCGCCTCTTCACCTTCGTGATAAGGGATCGACAGTCCGCCGCCGGCGGAGATCGCCTGCAGATCCTGCCCAAACTCAACCACCTGACGCACCATCGCGCCGCAAACCTGTTCCAGGTGGCCATAATCAACCCCGGAGCCAATATGCATGTGGATCCCCACCAGCTGGAGCTGATAGCGACGCATCACTTCCAGCGCCGCCGGCAGATGGCTGTACCAGATCCCGTGTTTGCTGTTTTCGCCGCCGGTGTTGGTTTTTTGGCTGTGGCCGTGACCAAATCCCGGGTTGACGCGCAGCCAGACGCGATGGCCTGGAGAGACTTCCCCCAGCTGGCTCAGCATATCGACTGAACCGGCATTAACCGGAATCTGCAGGGCCTTGACGCGCTCCAGCGTCGCCTCGTCAATCAGGTCGGCGGTAAAAACGATATCTTCCGGGTGCTGCTGCGGGTCATACCCCGCCGCCAGCGCACGTTCAATCTCCCCGAGGGAGACGGAGTCCACCTTAACGCCCTGCTCACGCATCAGACGCAAAATATGGATATTGGAGCAGGCCTTCTGGGCAAAACGCACCACGTCGAACTGGCTGAGCTGGGCTATCTGGCGGCGGATAATCTGCGCGTCATAGACCCACACCGGGCAGCCAAACTCGGCAGGCAGACGGAGCAGGTTCTCGGCAGTCAGGTCGGTATCGGTAGCGTAAAGCGAGCGTGGCATAGTGAACTCCGGCGTTATTGTGTTGTGCGCGTTTTTTTATGATTACGCCATAGCCTGAAGAGAATAAAAAATATCGTTTTATCGTGACTCTATGCAAAAATGATATGGATACCGTCCATCCGCCGAGAGCCGAAATGCCTGCCGTCAATTTACGCCATATTGAAATCTTCCATGCGGTGATGACCACCGGCAACCTCACCGAGGCGGCTCGTCTGCTGAATACCTCTCAGCCGACCGTCAGCCGCGAGCTGGCACGCTTTGAAAAGGTGATCGGGCTGAAGCTGTTTGAACGCACCCGCGGGCGTTTGCAGCCGACGGTGCAGGGGTTGCGGCTGTTTGAAGAGGTTCAGCGCTCCTGGTACGGACTGGACCGTATCGTCAGCGCCGCCGAGAGCCTGCGAGAGTTCCGTCAGGGCGAACTGTCTGTCGCCTGCCTGCCGGTGTTTTCTCAGTCGTTTTTGCCGCTGCTGCTGCAGCCCTTTCTGGCGCGCTATCCCGAGGTCAGCCTGCAGATTGTGCCGCAAGAGTCCCCCCTGCTGGAGGAGTGGCTCTCCGCCCAACGTCACGATCTCGGCCTGACGGAAACCCTGCACACGCCCGCCGGGACCGAACGCACGCCGCTGTTAACACTCAACGAGGTCTGCGTGCTGCCGCAGAGCCACCCGCTTGCCAGCAAGCAGGAGCTGACTCCGGCCGATTTCCACGGTGAAAACTATATCAGCCTGTCGCGCACCGACAGCTATCGTCAGCTGCTTGATGCCCTGTTTGCCGAGCATCAGGTGAAGCGCCGGATGGTGGTGGAGACCCACAGCGCGGCCTCTGTTTGTGCGATGGTGCGGGCAGGCGTCGGGATCTCAGTCGTCAACCCGCTGACCGCCCTCGACTATGGCGAAAGCGGCGTGGCGGTGCGCCGCTTTAGCGTCGACGTACCGTTCACCGTCAGCCTGATCCGCCCGCTGCACCGCCCGGGCTCGGCGCTGGTCGAGACATTTATTCAGCACCTGCAGGGGAGCCTGCCGCGGATTCAGGGTCCGCTGGACGCGATGCTTAAGAGAGCATAAACGTCACCGCGTCCGCGGCGTGAATCGCGGCGGTATCGAACACCGGCAGCGGGCTGCTCTCCACCGGCACCAGCAGGCCAATCTCGGTACAGCCGAAAATGACCCCTTCTGCGCCCTGCTCCGCCAGCGCGTCAATCACCTGCAGGTAATAATCGCGGGAGTCGTCATTAAACGCGCCCAGGCACAGCTCATCAAAAATAATCCGGTTAATGCGTTCGCGATCGTCAGCTTCCGGAATCAGCGTCTCAATAGCAAACTGCGCCTGCAGGCGCCCACGATAAAAATCCTGCTCCATGGTATAGCGCGTTCCAAGCAGGGCAACCCGCTTTTGGCCTTTGGCGGTAATCGCCCGCCCGGTGGCATCGGCGATATGCAGGAACGGCACCTCACAGCGCGTTTCGATGGCCTGCGCCACTTTATGCATCGTGTTGGTACACAGAACAATCCCTTCCGCCCCCGCCTGCTGCAGGCCAACTGCCGCCTGCGCCAGCATCTCGCCGGCGCGATCCCAGTCTCCTGCGGACTGGCAGGCTTCGATCTCATGGAAATCGACGCTGTGCAGCAGCAGACTCGCCGAATGCAGGCCGCCTAAATGTGCTTTGATACCTTCGTTGATCAAACGGTAATAGGGAATGGTGGATTCCCAGCTCATGCCGCCCAACAGGCCAATCGTTTTCATCATCCGCTCCTGGTTATGCTTTGCTCCAGTGAAACAAACTTGTGATCAACTTTCCACTTCTCTTGTCGATCGTTTCTTTCCCGACGATTCTGCGATAAATTAAATGAAACATTGTTTCACTTAACTACAGGACTGCCGGATGTTTATTTTTCATAACGAGACCACCCTTGAAGATCTGGGCAATGGCGTGACCCGTCGTATTCTTGCGCACGGTGGCAACATGATGGCCGTAGAGGTCAATTTCGACGCCGGAGCCATCGGTCCAATGCATAATCACCCTCACGAACAGTTGACCTATGTGCTATCCGGCGAATTTGAGTTCACCATCGGAGAAGAGAAACGCGTGGTGCGCGCCGGAGATACGCTCTACAAAAAACCGCATATTATGCACGGCTGCATCTGTCTGAAGCCTGGCACCCTGCTGGATACCTTTACTCCCGTTCGTGAGGATTTCCTGTAAACCACGCTTCCCAGGGGCATATTCGTGATGCCCCCTTTCCCCACCCTTCCTTTCCGCCAGAATAATTTGTTAAAAAATATGTAAAAGCAAAATGATTAGCCTGCCACTTATCTTGCTCATCCCTGCACAAGATCCCTTCTTCGGCACTATCTCCAGACACCTGTCAGCTCTGGAGAACGCTCGCCATCTCATTTTTTGAAACATCGTTTCGACTTCGATCACACTTCCGCTATGAATCGAATGACTCTGTAATAAATCGCAATAAAATAAAATTAAAACGGCGTTTTATAAAACTGAATCACCGGACAAGTAAAAACCGAAACATTCAGGCTCAGCATGGACGCTGCGAGCAAAAGCCCATAACAAACACAAAGTTAAAAAAGGAAGCCAACGCCAGCTGATACACCCGATACCGATTCACTTTCTGGCCGCGACCGGGCGCAGAAAACCACGACACCGAATCCGTTTTACAAACTCGTAAGCCAGGTAGGTATGTATGAATGAAAACAAGATGTTGGGATTGGCATGGATATCGCCCTATATCATCGGGCTGATAGTCTTTACCGCTTTTCCCTTTGTTTCATCTTTCTTTCTCAGTTTCACTGAGTACGATTTGATGAGCCCGCCGGTGTTTAACGGCATTGAAAACTATCGCTACATGTTGACCGAAGATGGCCTCTTCTGGAAATCCATGGGCGTGACCTTTGCCTACGTCTTTTTAACGATTCCGTTAAAACTGGCTTTCGCACTGGGTATTGCATTTGTCCTCAACTTTAAGCTGCGCGGTATCGGCTTTTTCCGCACCGCTTATTACATTCCGTCGATTCTCGGTAGTTCGGTCGCGATTGCCGTCCTGTGGCGCGCGCTGTTTGCTATCGACGGCCTGCTGAACAGCTTTATCGGCGTGCTGGGATTCGACCCGGTGAACTGGCTCGGCGAGCCGTCGCTGGCGCTGATGTCCGTCACTCTGCTGCGCGTCTGGCAGTTTGGTTCGGCGATGGTCATCTTCCTCGCCGCGTTGCAAAACGTCCCGCAGTCACAGTATGAAGCGGCGATGATCGACGGCGCCTCGAAGTGGCAGATGTTTATGAAGGTCACCGTGCCGCTGATTACGCCGGTCATCTTCTTCAACTTTATTATGCAGACCACCCAGGCGTTCCAGGAGTTTACCGGTCCGTACGTCATCACCGGCGGCGGCCCAACCTACTCCACCTATCTGTTCTCGCTCTATATCTACGACACCGCCTTTAAGTACTTCGATATGGGGTACGGCGCGGCGCTGGCGTGGGTGCTGTTCCTGGTGGTTGCGGTCTTTGCCGCCATCGCCTTTAAGTCATCGAAATATTGGGTGTTCTACTCCGCCGATAAAGGAGGCAAAAATGGCTGATATTCAACAAATCACCCCGGCAATGGAAATTGCGGAGCGCGAAGTTGCCCGCACCCTGCGCCGCGAAAAAGTCAGCCGGACAATCCGTTATGTCATCCTGCTGTTCGTCGGCCTGCTGATGCTTTACCCGCTGGTGTGGATGTTCTCGGCGTCGTTCAAACCGAACCATGAGATTTTCACCACCCTGAGCCTGTGGCCGGCCCACGCGACCTGGGACGGTTTTATTAACGGCTGGAAAACCGGCACCGAGTACAACTTCGGGCACTACATGCTGAACACCTTTAAGTATGTGATCCCGAAAGTCCTGCTGACCATTATCTCCTCCACTATCGTGGCCTACGGCTTTGCCCGCTTCGAAATCCCGTGGAAGAAATTCTGGTTCGCCACGCTCATCACCACCATGCTGCTGCCGAGCACCGTCCTGCTTATTCCGCAGTACCTGATGTTCCGTGAAATGGGCATGCTGAACAGCTATCTGCCGCTATATCTGCCGCTGGCTTTCGCCACCCAGGGATTCTTCGTCTTCATGCTGATCCAGTTCCTGCGCGGCGTACCGCGCGATATGGAAGAGGCGGCGCAGATCGACGGCTGTAACTCTATTCAGGTGCTGTGGTACGTGGTGGTGCCGATCCTGAAACCGGCGATTATCTCGGTGGCGCTGTTCCAGTTTATGTGGTCAATGAACGACTTTATCGGCCCGCTGATTTACGTCTACAGCGTGGATAAATATCCGATCGCACTGGCGCTGAAAATGTCCATCGACGTCACGGAAGGCGCTCCGTGGAACGAAATTCTGGCAATGGCGAGTATCTCCATTCTGCCATCCATCATCGTGTTCTTCCTGGCACAACGCTACTTCGTACAGGGCGTTACCAGCAGCGGAATCAAAGGTTAAGAGGGAAATATCATGGCTGAAGTTATTTTCAACAAACTGGAAAAAGTTTACTCCAACGGCTTCAAAGCGGTACATGCTATCGACCTGAAAATCGCGGACGGCGAGTTTATGGTGATCGTCGGGCCATCCGGCTGTGCGAAATCCACCACCCTGCGTATGCTGGCGGGACTGGAAACCATCAGCGGCGGCGAAGTGCGTATCGGCGAGAAGATCGTCAACAACCTCGCGCCAAAATCACGCGGTATTGCGATGGTGTTCCAGAACTATGCGCTCTACCCACACATGACGGTGCGTGAGAATCTGGCTTTTGGTCTCAAGCTGAGCAAACTGCCGAAAGATCAGATTGATGCCCAGGTTAACGAAGCGGCCAAAATCCTCGAGCTGGAAGAGCTGCTCGACCGTCTGCCGCGCCAGCTTTCCGGCGGTCAGGCCCAGCGCGTGGCGGTTGGCCGCGCGATTGTCAAAAAACCGGATGTGTTCCTGTTTGATGAACCGCTCTCTAACCTTGATGCCAAGCTGCGCGCCTCGATGCGTATCCGCATTTCCGATCTGCACAAGCAGCTGAAGAAATCCGGCAAGCCGGCGACCACCGTGTACGTCACCCACGACCAGACCGAAGCGATGACCATGGGCGATCGGATCTGCGTCATGAAGCTCGGGCATATCATGCAGGTCGATACTCCGGACAACCTGTATCACAAACCGAAAAACATGTTCGTGGCCGGCTTTATCGGCGCCCCGGAGATGAATATTCGCCCCAGCAAACTGGTTGAACAGGCCGGGCGCCTGCACCTGACTATCGGCGATGAGCTGCTGCCGTTAAGCGCAGCCCTGCAGGATAAAGTCGCCAGCCATAAAAACCAGCCGCTGTTCTACGGCGTCCGCCCGGAGTTTGTCGCCATCGCCGATGAACCGTTCGCCGAAGGCGGCTGCTCGGGCGAAATGGTGCGGGTCGAGAACATGGGGCACGAGTTTTTCGTCTACCTGAAAGTCGCCGACTATGAACTGACCGCCCGCGTCCCTTCTGACCAAGCGAAGCCGATGATTGAAAAAGGGTTGCATCGCAAGGTGTGGTTCAAATTCGACATGAATAAGTGCCATCTCTTTGATGCCGCCACCGAACAGAATATCTCTCTGTAATCACTGGAGTATTAAAATGAAAAAAGTGCTTTTAAGCGCCGCAATCTCCGCCACTCTGGGCCTTACCGCGTTACCGTCTCTGGCAAAGGATGTCGATCTGCGTATGTCATGGTGGGGCGGCAACGGCCGCCATCAGGTCACCCTGAAAGCGCTGGAGGAGTTTCATAAACAGAATCCGGACATCAACGTTAAAGCCGAATATACCGGCTGGGACGGCCATCTTTCGCGCCTGACCACCCAAATCGCCGGGGGAACCGAGCCGGACGTGATGCAGACAAACTGGAACTGGCTGCCGATCTTCTCGAAGAACGGTGAGGGTTTCTACGATCTGAACAAAATGAAGGATGTCATCGATCTCAGCCAGTTCGATGCCAAAGAACTGCAGTCCACCACGGTCAATGGCAAACTCAACGGTATCCCGATTTCCGTTACCGCCAGGGTGTTCTACTTTAACGACGAAACCTGGAAAAAAGCCGGCGTCACCTTCCCGAAAACCTGGGATGAGCTGATGGCGGCGGGCAAAACCTTTGAGAGCAAGCTGGGTAAGCAGTATTACCCGGTGGTGCTGGAGCATCAGGACACCCTGGCGCTGCTGAACTCTTACATGATTCAGAAGTACAACCAGCCGGCTATCGACGAGAAAACGAAGAAATTCTCCTACAGCAAAGAACAGTGGGTCGAATTCTTCCAGATGTACAAAAAGCTCATCGACAGCCACGTGATGCCGGACACCAAATACTATGCCTCGTTCGGCAAGAGCAACATGTATGAGATGAAGCCGTGGATTCAGGGCGAATGGGCGGGGACATATATGTGGAACTCCACCATCAACAAATACTCCGACAACCTGAAGCCGCCGGCGAAGCTGGCGCTGGGCGACTACCCGATGCTACCGGGCGCCACCGATGCCGGCCTGTTCTTTAAACCGGCGCAGATGCTCTCCATCGGCAAATCGACGAAAAATCCGGAAGCGGCGGCGAAAGTGATTAACTTCCTGCTGAACAGCAAAGAGGGCGTGGATACGCTGGGCCTTGAGCGCGGCGTGCCGTTAAGCAAAGTGGCGGTGAAATACCTGACCGAAGACGGCACGATCAAAACCGACGATCCGGCCGTATCCGGGCTGAAGCTGGCGCAGTCGCTGCCGACAAAACTCTCGGTATCGCCTTACTTTGATGACCCGCAGATTGTTGCCCAGTTTGGCACGTCGCTGCAGTACATCGACTACGGACAGAAAAGCGTAGAAGAGACGGCCGCCGACTTCCAGCGCCAGTCCGATCGTATTCTGAAACGCGCCATGCGCTAACGGTCGATCATTCTCTCTGCCCTGCAGCCTCGGCTGCGGGGCATTTTTTCGTCAGGAGCGAGTCATGAAAGGCAAAATCATCCCGCTGAATTTCCGTACCACGGAAGACAGCGTAACCGGCCGTCAGGTGATCCGGATGACGCCCCCGCACGTTATCTGCCACCGTAACTACTTCTATCAAAAGTGCTTTACCCGGGATGGCAGCAAACTTATTTTCGGCGGCGGATTCGAGGGCCACTGGAACTACTATTTACTCGATCTGGCCGCGCAGCAGGCCATACAGCTGACCGACGGGCCGGGCGATAATACCTTCGGCGGTTTTCTATCCGACGACGACCGCACGCTGTGGTATGTGAAAAACAATCGGCAGCTGCGCCGCGTGGATCTGGCGACGCGGGAAGAGCAGGTGGTTTACACAGTGGATGACGACTGGGTCGCCTATGGTACCTGGGTGGCAAACAGCGATTGCAGCAAACTGGTCGGCATCGAGATAAAAAAAAGCGACTGGCGGCCGCTGACCGACTGGAGTAAATTCCGCGCCTTTTATTTTACCCAACCCGAATGCCGCCTGATCAATATCGACCTGCATAGCGGCGAGCGCCGCGTTGTCCTGCAGGAGAAACGCTGGCTGGGCCATCCGATTTACCGGCCGTTTGATGACCAGACCATCGCGTTCTGCCACGAAGGACCGCGCGATGCTATCGACGCCAGGATGTGGCTTATCAACGCTGACGGCAGCAATATGCGCAACGTTCGCCAGCACCAACCGGGAGAGAGCTTCACCCATGAGTTCTGGGTGCCGGATGGCTCCGCGCTCTATTACGTCGCCCACCGGGAAAACGATCCGCATCGCTATCTCTACCGTGCCGCCCCCACCACCCTGGATAATCGTCAGCTGCTGACCATTCCTCCCTGCTCGCACCTGATGAGTAACTACGATGGTTCGCTGGTCGTCGGCGATGGCGCACCGCATCATACCGGCGATATTCAGCTGAACGATCCGTTTATCTGGGTATTTGACGTGCAGTCCGGTACGCAGCGGGCCATTTGTCGCCACGACTCCAGCTGGAAAGTGCTCGACGGCGATCGTCAGGTCACCCACCCCCATCCGTCATTTTCGCCGGATGACCGCTGGGTGCTGTTTACCTCCGATAAAGAAGGGATGCCGGCGCTGTACCTGGCGGAGGTGTAGTCATTCGGCAACCTCCCCCGGCTCGCGCGGTGCCTGGCCGGGCGCCAGGTTCACAGCCGTCTGCGGTCCGGTAGCCCCGGGGAAGGCGTTTGCGCCCCCCCGGGGAAACCTGTCAGAAGAAATATTTAAACCGTACCCGCGCGCCGTAGCGTTCATCGGTATTGCCGCTTTTCGCCGCCGATGAATCCAGCCATGACGCATACGCGCCGAGATAAATATTAAAGTTCGGCATATCCATAATATTCGGCAGTTGCCATGACGTATGAATGGTGTGGATATCATAGCGACCCGGCGTCAGAATCGCGCAGTCGCCATCGCACTCCGCGCTCACGCCGGACATATTGAACTTGTCGATTTTGTTATGCGCATAAATATAGCCCAGCTCTACACGATGCCATAATGCGTTGATACCGGCGCTGAAATCTTTCTCATCCGCCGCATCAAGATAGGCGGTACTCAGATTCACCGCGGCCCCATTTTCGGCATCGGTTTTCAGCGTGTTCCAGCTCATGGTCATCCCGTAACCGGTACGATTTGACTGGTCGACCCAGCCTCCCCCCGTTTTTTCATAGCCGTAAGCGTTATTAACGAGGTTGCTCTCCATTGCCGCCGCCACCGACCAGGCGCCGGACTGCCAGGCCGCGACCGGACGCACGTACACCACGTTTTTACGGTTATCCAGCGCGTTGCCGTGATAGTTCCGATCGACAAACAGCGAGCTGCCGTCCTCCACCAGCGTATTCACCTCAAAATACCAGTTATCGATATTTTTACTGAGCAGGAAGCTGCCGCCGCTGCTGCTGCGCCCGCGTCCCTCTTTCATCATATAGATATAGCCGTAGCCGTCGCTATACAGATCGTTGGCCGTATTACCGGAATATTCAATAAAGGTATCCTGATTCAGCGGGAACATATCGTAGGCCTCAAAGCGGCCGATTTTAATTTTCCAGTCATGCTCCTGTCCAAAGAAAAAGGCCGCATCATCGAGATTCATTTTTCCATTCATATCCGCCAGCGGCTGCACGCTGAACCCGGCATATTTTCCGTTAGCCCCCTTACGTAATCCATCAAAGCCCAGAAGAATGCGCCCGTTAATATCCCAGCGTTCTTTATCTCCCGGCGCCCAGTTTTTATTCGCGCTGGTTTTCACCGACGTCAGGCTACCGGTACGGCTGGCGCCGTCCATATTAAACTCAACGTCGCCATAGAATTTTAATTCGCCATAATCATTAAGCTGTAAAGTCGGTTTAGCCGGTGCGGCGCTGACCACCGTCGCTGGCGTTTCCTGGCCTTTCAGCGCCCGGATTTCCGCCTCCGCGCTGGCCGCCCGCTGTTCGGTCGCCTTTAGTCGTTGCTCCATTTGCGCCAGCCGCTCCTCAAGGGATAACGGCGCCTGTGCATTAGCCAGAGGGGTAAATAAAGACGTCAGAACACACCCGACCCAGATTTTATTCATCGGAAAACCCTTTATTAAAATGAAGTTTTTACCCTCAATAATTCGAGTGACAGGCAGGCGGCGATGCAGTGAGTCCCCTGGCGCTTACTCGCGTAAGTGACGGGGGCGCGAGGAAAGCCAACGCACATGTAACTTGAAGTATGACGGGTATTTTTATTTATGGGCAAAGCACGACGATAATGACAATAATAACCCGCCCATCGTCGAAGACGGGTTATTAACGACCATGCAATAAAATTTATTCCAGCTGCCAGGCTCCTGCTTCAGTTAAAGACGCCAAACCGTTCCAGGCAAATAAAGATAATTCACGGCGAGCGGCATCCGGATATATACGGCTACTAAGACAGGCCTCTCCGTCATTAACAAACACTTCAACGGAAGAGCTATCGAAGAATACCCGCAGTTTCAGATCGGCCCCCTCGTGCAACGGTACGCTGCGCGTGCCGCACAGACCGTACTGCGGGTAGTTCCGCTCCAGCACCAGGCGTTGCATCTGCGCATCAACGTAGACCCGCAGCCCCTCGCCGAAGCTCAGTCCATACTGTTCTGCCGTACTGCCTGCGCAGTTCCAGTGCAGGATCACCTCCATCGCCTCACCGTTTTCCGCCATCAGCGACCGTTGGTTTTTCAGCGTGCTGACCGGCCACGGGAACCAGGCTCTGCGCAGGCACTCCACCTCTTTCGCCGGACGCATCTGCAGACGATTATCGGCGCTCAGCGTCAGCTCACGCGGCAGAGAGAGCATGCCAGCCCAGCCGTCCTGCTGTTCCGGCAGCGGTGACTCCCACATGTCCAGCCAGCCGATAACGATGCGGCGACCGTCGGGCGTCAGGAAACTCTGCGGGGCATAAAAATCATGGCCATGGTCCATCTCAACAAATTCACCTTCCCGGACAAACGGCTGCCCGGGCTGCCAGTCGCCGAGCAGATAGCCGCTCTGGAATAAATTGCGGTTCTGATAGCCCTGTGCCGCCATCCCCTGCGGTGAAAACATCAGTACTCGCTTGCCGCCGAGCGTGAAGAAGTCGGGGCATTCCCACATGTAGCCCATCTTATCTTCGGCTTCATCAAGGATCCCTTCGTCATGCCACTGGCGCAGATCGGCGGATCGATACAACCGCACCTGGCCGGTATCACCGACGCGGGCACCGACGATCATGTACCAGCTATCCCCTTCGCGCCACACTTTCGGGTCGCGGAAGTGGTGCAGGCCCGGCGGGGTATCCAGCACCATGCCCTGGCGTTCAAAATGAATGCCGTCGCGGCTGGTGGCCAGACACTGCACCTGATAGAGGTTCTCTTCGTCGCTGGGATCGCCGTGGAATTTATGCCCGGTATAGATCAGTGCCAGCGTATCGCCGTCCACCACGGCCGAGCCGGAGAAACAGCCATCTTTATCCTCCGGCCCTTCCGGCGCCAGCGCCACCGGCAGGTGTTCCCAATGGACTAAATCCTTGCTGCGCGCATGACCCCAGTGCATCGGCCCCCACTGCGTGGAGTAAGGATGGTGCTGATAAAAGGCGTGATACCAGCCGTCAAACCAGACCAGACCATTGGGATCGTTGATCCAGCCCGCACGAGCGGCGAGATGGTAGCGTGGGTACCAGCGCAGGTTTAACGTCTCGCGTTTCGCCTGCAGTTCCTGTTCAGCGTTAGCAACGGTGTACATCATATTCTTCACTCTTTTCATTCAGATAGCGGAGGGTTGCGACATCATCGGATCCGAAGATGAGCGACTGGATCGCAACAAGAAAATGGAGATAAAGGTGGTGCAGAACACCAGCAGTCCCATAATCAGATAGGACTGGGCGAAGCCGTATTTCTCGTAGCTGTAGCCCGCCAGCGGCGACAGCACCGTGGCAATCACCGAGCTGGTGCAGGCAAAGCCCACCAGGTACAGCGTGGAAGAGAGACGTTTATCAAAGTTCAGGCTGTTGTATTTAAAGATGGCGACCAGCAGTACCGGCAGCTCCACCGCATGGAGCAGTTTGGTGATGGAAATCAGCAGCGGCCCTTCCACCAGCCCGGAGGCCACCATACGTAATGCCATGACCATCCCGGCGAAAATCAGGCCGTTTTTCGCGCCAATACGGTTAACCAGCCACGGCGCGCAGAACATCCCGGCCGCTTCGAGGAACACCTGGAAAGAATTCAGGTAGCCGTACATCGCGTTCCCTTCCTGCAGGGTGGCGAACTGCGAGGAAAAGTAGACCGGGAACTGTTGGTCGTAGACGCCGTAAATGCAGGTCCCGACGACAAAAAAGACCAGCGCCCAGAAGCGCGGCAGGGTCAGCAGACGCAGCGCATCCTCCAGCGTCACTTTGCCGCCGGAGATGGCCTCCTGCATAGCCTGCGGTGCGGAGGAGACCCGCAGTCGCGCCAGCAGAACAAAGAACACCAGGCCGGAACAGCTGGCGACCGCAAAGTTAAGTTTCGGATTGATGTTAAACAGCAGTCCGGCAAAAAAGGTCGCCACCGCCCAACCCAGCGATCCCCACATACGCGCCCGACCAAACTCAAACTGGCTCTGGCGCGCGACGCGTTCGGTATAGGATTCGAGTACTCCGATGCCGCCGTTAAAGGTTAAGCCGATATAGATCCCGCCAAAGATACTGCCGAGCAGTACGTTTATTTTCAGCAAATAGCCAAACAACAGGTAGGCCGGCCCGGAGAGAATCAGTAGCACGGTGATATACCAGAGCAGATTTTTACGCAGCCCAAGCTTGTCCTGAATAAAGCCGTAGCACACCTGGGCAAACAGCGCTGATACGGAAAGCACGGCGTAGATGATCCCGGTATCCCCCGCCTTGAGCCCGACTTCCTGGTGCAACCAGATAGAGAGCAATGAGCCGGAAGAGGACCAGGTGACAAAAAAGAAAAACAGTAAGGCGCTGAGTAACGGATAGCTGTGAGAGTGATGGGCTTTCATCATGACATTCTCGTGTAGGGGTAATGCACGCAATGGTAACGTTAACAAAAAACATAAATCATGCCGTTTTGCCGAGATACATGATGTTAATCACAAAAGTTAACGTTAACATAACGAGGGTGAGATCGCGATCAAATAATCCGGCCCACTGAGACAACACGGCATACGATAGAATATCGTATGATCCTTTTACATCAGCAACTTAGTTGTATAGCCTGTTGCATGGCGGCAACGGTGGAGTGTGAAATATGGCATCTTTGAAAGATGTGGCAAAACTGGCAAACGTATCTCTGATGACGGTTTCACGGGCGCTGAACAACCCGGAACGTCTGAAACCCGAAACGCTGGCTCGCGTTCAGTCTGCGATTGAGCAGACCAACTACGTCCCTGACCTGTCTGCCAAGAAAATACGCGGCGCGCGCGCCACGCCGAATACCATTGGCGTACTGGCGCTGGATACCGTCACCACGCCGTTTTCGGTTGAGATCGCGTTGTCTATTGAAGAGACCGCCCGCGCGCACGGCTGGAACAGCTTCGTGGTGAATATGTTTTCCGATGATAGCCCGGAAACCATCGTCGACCTGCTGCTTTCCCACCGTCCTGACGGTATCATCTACACCACCATGGGGCTGCGCCAGGTACCCGTTCCCGCCAAGCTGCTGACGCTACCCTGCGTCCTTGCCAACTGCGAAAGTCTTAACGACCCGGTCGCCAGCTATATTCCTGATGATGAGCAGGGTCAGTACGCTGCGGTCAAAGCGCTGCTCGCCGCAGGCTATCGTAACCCGCTCTGTTTGCATCTCCCGGCCAACCATCTCGCCACCGTGCGCCGCCGCCAGGGGCTGGAGCGCGCCTGCCGCGAAGCCGATATCGACCCGGATACGTTGGTGCACAGCTATATGGCCTACGGCGATAAGCACTACCATGATATTCCCGCCGTGGTGCAGGCCCATCTCCGTCAGGGAAAACCGTCGTTCGATTCGGTTATCTGCGGCAACGATCGTATCGCCTTTATGGTCTATCAGACGCTGCTGGCGCAGGGATTGCGGATTCCGCAGGACGTTGCGGTGGTGGGCTACGATAATATGGTCGGCATTGGCGATCTGTTTTTACCGCCGCTGTCGACGGTGCAGCTGCCGCACTATGATATCGGGCGCCTGAGCGCCCTGCATATTATTCACGGCGATAGCCATCGGGAAACGGTACGCGTAGCCAGTCCGTGGCTGCCAAGGGCATCCCTGTGATTAATTACCGATATTGCGCAGCTTTTCGCCGGACATCAGTCGGCGCTCGATGTGTTCGAGCGTGACGTTTTTGGTTTCCGGAATCAGCCAGAACGTCACGCCGATAAACGCCACGTTCAGCGCGGTATAGAGCCAGAAGGTCCCCGCCGCGCCAATCGTATCCAGCAGCGTCAGGAAGGTGGCGCCGATAATCATGTTGGACACCCAGTTGGTGGTGGTTGAACAGGTGATGCCAAAGTCGCGGCATTTCAGCGGCTGAATTTCCGAACACAGGATCCACACCACCGGCGCGGCGCTCATCGCATAGCCTGCAATGCACATCATGGTCATGCCGACGGAAAGCCAGGACAGGCCGCTGGAGGCGGTGCCGTTATCAAACTGCATCAGGCAGTAGCCCAGCACCAGCGTTCCGATAGCCATCACGCTAAAGCCGATTTTCAGCGCCGGTTTACGCCCCGCTTTATCGACGGTAAAGACCGCGATAAAGGTCGCAAACATAAAGGTCAGGCCGACCACCAGCGTAGCAATCATCTGCTGCTCGGTGGTGGTGAAGCCGGCCATTTTAAAAATACGCGGCGCGTAGTACATGATGATATTCATCCCGGTAAATTGCTGCATCGCCTGCAACAGCATGCCAAGGAATACCGCGCGGCGGACGTTACGATTGATCTTAAACAGCGCCCAGCCGCCTTGCTTAAGCTTCAGGCTTTCGCGGATTTCATTGAGCTCATCACGGGCTTTTTCCGAGGTATCGCGCAGCATACGCAGCACCTCTTCCGCTTCAACGTGGCGCCCCTTTTCAGCCAGCCAGCGCGGGCTGTTTGGCAGGAAAATCACCAGAACGATCAGCAGAAGCGCCGGCAGCGCCAGCACGCCCAGCATCGCCCGCCAGTTGCCGCTGTAGCTGAACGCGGTATCGGACAGGAACGCCATGACGATCCCCAGCGTCACCATCAGCTGATACATACTGATCATCTTGCCGCGCACGTTTTCACTCGCCATTTCAGAAAGATACAGCGGCGCGGTATACGAGGCGATCCCCACGGCGATACCGAGAATGATCCTTGCCGCCAGCAGCATTTCGACGCTCGCGGCAAACGCCGATCCGACCGATCCGGCCACAAACAATACCGCCCCCACCATCAGACTGTATTTACGTCCCAGTCGGAAGGAGAGCCAGCCGTTGAACAGCGCGCCAACCGCCGCCCCCAGCATCATGCTGCTGACCACCCACTCCTGCAGCCGGCTGGATAAGACAAAGTGGTCGGTAATAAAGGGCAGCGCCCCGGCAATCACCCCAATATCGAGGCCAAAAAGCAATCCAGCCACCGCAGCGGCAATAGAGACAAACTGGTTCATGCGTCGGGTATCACGCTGGCTACGCGCCAGGACCGTCGTGCCGTCACTGATTGAGGTCATTTTTTTCCTGCCTGAGCAAAGTAAAACGTGCAGTGAAAGTACGCGATCGGCGCGATAAAGTGTCAGGGAGGAGACGTCAAAGATATGGATTAAATTGCTGGCAGGACTTGTTTTGTGATGGACATTCAACTTTCTATTATTGCCGTTTCATCAATCTCCTTTTATTCATTCCTTTTATCCATTGGCTAACAGCGGGAAATCGCGACGAAATGATATGGACGATCTTCAAATTCAGCGCCATATCAATATGGATAATTAATGTTCATCTTTCATCACTGTTGCGCCGATTGCCGGATGGTGAAGTGACATGGTCTACCGCCAGGCATAAAAAAACCCTGCCATCAAAGCAGGGTTTATCGCCTGTCGCCGCGCGAGCTTAGCGCGCCAGCCAGCCGCCATCGACCGCCACGGTGTAGCCGTTAATGTAATCCGATGCGCTGGAGGAGAGGAAGACCACCGGCCCTTTCAGATCGTCCGGTAAGCCCCAGCGTCCGGCCGGAATGCGGTCAAGAATTTCCGCGCTACGCTGTTCATCGGAACGCAGCTGCTGGGTGTTGTTGGTCGCCATATAGCCCGGCGCAATCGCGTTGACGTTGATGTTGTACTTCGCCCACTCGTTCGCCAGCAGACGGGTCACCCCCATCACACCACTTTTTGATGCGGTGTAGGACGGCACGCGAATACCGCCCTGGAAAGAGAGCATCGACGCGATGTTGATAATCTTGCCGCCGTTACCCTGGGCAATAAAATGCTTCGCCGCCGCCTGGGACATAAAGAACACGGTCTTGATGTTCAGATCCATCACGTCATCCCAGTCTTTCTCGCTGAATTCAAGGGCATCCTGACGACGAATCAAACCGGCGTTGTTGACCAGAATATCGATATGACCGAATTCGGCAACCGCACGCTCAAGCAGTTGAGGAATACCGTCAATCTGGCGCAAATCGGCGGTCAGGCTCAGGAAACGACGTCCCAGCGCGGTAACACGCTCAATCGTTTCCACCGGCTCAACAATATTAATGCCGACAATATCGCAGCCCGCTTCGGCCAGACCGAGCGCCATACCCTGACCCAGCCCGGTATCACAGCCGGTGACAACAGCCACTTTACCCTGTAAAGAGAATGCATCGAGTATCATACTTTGTTCCTTAGTCTTTCAGAGCCCGTACAACACAGGCAAGGTTCTATTTGTCCGATCCGCATCCCTCACGGTTGCTTACGCCAGGGAAAACGCTCTGGGTATTACCCACCTTAAAAATAAAACACAGTTTCGTTTTACTAGTGTCGACATCTTACCCCTGAGGAAATCTGTTTTCAATTTTTATTAAAACGATGTTTCATATTTTCGCGTTCTATTTATCAGAAATGCAGAACCGATCACGAAGCGATGCAAACAAAAAGATATAAAAACAATAAAATACAATGAGTTAATTCAACTTTGAAAAATAACAGTAAAACGTAAAAAGCGGGCATGAAAACAAAGATCGCCCCGAGACGCCAGCTGAAAGAGCAGAAAAACCGCGATCCAGCGCAACATTTTATAGTGAATTGCGCTCACCATCACAAATAATGAAACAATGTTTTGATAAATTAACACCCATCTTTTAAATCAACCTCACCTGGCTACACGTCCCCTGCAGACAGGCGACATCGCGGGAAGGAAAAGGAGTACATCATGGCTAAAGGCATGCGGGTAAAATTGAATTATGAAGTCAGTCGCGATCCGGATACCGGCGCGGAGATCACCCGCTTAACCCCTCCGGAAGTAACCTGTCATCGTAACTATTTCTATCAGAAGTGTTTTTTTAATGATGGCAGCCACCTGCTGTTCGCCGGTGAATTTGACGGCCACTGGAACTACTATCTGCTAAATATCGCGACAGCCGAGGCCGTTCAGCTGACCGAAGGCGCCGGCGATAATACCTTCGGCGGCTTTCTCTCACCGGATGATTCCGCGCTCTATTACGTTAAAAATGACCGCACGCTGCTGGAAGTCAATCTTTCAACCCTCCAGGAGCGTCAGGTCTACCGCGTCCCGGATGAGTGGGTCGGATACGGTACCTGGGTCGCCAACAGCGACTGCAGCAAACTGGTCGGCATTGAGATTGCGAAAAGCGACTGGACACCGCTCAACGACTGGCAGATTTTCCACGACTTCTTCCATAAAGGTCCGCACTGCCGTCTGCTGCGCGTCGACCTGCAAAGCGGGGAGAGCCGCGTTATTCATGAAGAGAAAAAATGGCTGGGTCATCCCATCTACCGTCCGTTCGACGACAACACCGTCGCCTTCTGCCATGAAGGGCCGCACGATCTGGTCGATGCCCGGATGTGGATGGTCAACGAAGACGGCAGTCACGTGCGGAAAGTCAAAGAGCATGCCGAGGGCGAAAGCTGTACGCACGAATTCTGGGTCCCGAACGGTTCCGCGCTGATTTATGTCTCTTATCTGAAAGGTCAGCAGGGACGGACGATTTATCGCTTCGATCCGGATACCGGCATCAATACCGCGCTGATGCAGATGCCCGCCTGCTCGCATCTGATGAGCAACTTCGACGGCACGCTGTTGGTTGGGGATGGCTCTGGTACGCCGGTGGATGTGAAAGATACCAGCGGTTACACCATTGATAACGATCCTTATCTCTACGTCTTTGATGTCGCGAAACAGGCTTACTTCCGCGTTGCCCGGCATGATACCTCCTGGGCGACGGTCGCCAATAGCCGTCAGGTCACCCATCCGCATCCTTCGTTTACCCCCGACGATCGGGCGATTTTGTTCAGCTCGGACAAAGACGGGAAACCGGCTATCTACATCGCGAAACTGCCGGCGCATCCGGAGATGCTGCAGGCGTAATATCCGTATTGTTTTTGAGTGTGTTTCTGTAACTGGCCTTGCCCTCCTTCGCGGAGGGCTTTTTTGTTTCATTACCGCCCGGCGGAGTCGTTGAGGCAGGCACAGGCCGTTTTTCCTCACCTTCTGTTGAACCCGTGCTGGTGAAACCTTCCGCAGCCCCTTTCGACTGCGCGAGCGGCCAAGTCTGCTTGCGCCATAATCAGCGCTAACGGGAACCGCATCCGGACGACAGAAACAGAAAACCCCGGCTGACGGCTCCGGGGTCATGACGGAAGAGGGTTTTATCAGAAGCTGTAAGCAACCCCGACGCGGAAACGGGTCTGGCGATCGCTGCGGTCATTCACACCCACGTTGCCCACTTCACCATACGGCGCCCAGTTTTTGTCGAGCTTATAGGCCAGCTTCACGTTGTACTCCTGGGAGTAAGGCTTGTTGTCGTTGCGGTTTACTCCCTCGGAGCTGCGGGCATAAACATAGTTCAGCTCGGTACGCCAGTTGCCCATCACAAAACCGGCCCACGCATCGCCACGGTTCACTTTATCGTCTTCTTTGCCGGCGCTCGCCGGGTAGCGGGTATAGTCGTAGCGATAGCGGGCGGCCACGTAGAAACCATTATCGAAGCTGTATTGCACGCGCAGATTGGGTTTGTAAATTGAGCGGCTATCGTTGCTCTCAATATTAAACCCCGGCGTCACGGAGAAATTCTGATTCGCCTTCCACTGCCAGCTAATGGTCTCTTCGTGGCCGTTGCCGACAAAATCTGAATACGGTTGGGAGGTATTATCGCCGCCTGACTTCCACTTTGCCTCTACGGAGAAGCCGAATCCGTTGGCAAAGCGATGGGAGACCGAGACACGGTCGGCATTGGTTTTATCTGTCTTACCTCCATCAATGAATTCATGACGCAAATCAACCGTGACAGCGGAAGCGGAAAACGCTGCGGCGCAGAGAGTAGCAAGGGCCAGAGATCTTGCAAACATAGGGTACCCCTCAAAATTAAAATTATGTTTCTATTTTATGAAACTGCATTTTATTTTTTAAGGACGTATGTTTTAGTGATCAAGATCGTAATTATTTGTTTCAAAAAACATGGCACAGCAGGACGTGACAAAGCTCAACAAAAAAGGGCTTTATCGCCCCCTTTTCGCTGAATTTTTCCGGGATCTGCGGGAAGAAAATCCAATAAAAAAGCCTCCGTAAGGAGGCTTGAGAAGCAGGTAAAGTAAAGCGGGACTATGCGCGTTCTACCGCCAGCGCAACGCCCTGACCGCCGCCGATACAAAGCGTAGCCAACCCTTTACGGGCATCGCGTTTAATCATCTCGTGCACCAGAGAAACCAGAATACGACAGCCTGATGCCCCAATGGGGTGGCCCAGCGCAATCGCCCCGCCGTTAACATTGACCCGCCGCTCATCCCATTCCAGCACTCTGCCGACAGAAATCGCCTGGGCGGCAAATGCCTCATTGGCCTCGATAAGATCGACCTCATCCAGCCGCCAGCCCGCTCTTTCCAGACAGCGGCGCGTCGCGTGTACCGGCGCGATCCCCATCAGGGCCGGATCGACGCCGACGCTGGCAAAAGCGCGGATCCGCGCCAGGATCGGCAGACCGAGCTCCTGCGCTTTCGATTCGCTCATCATCATTACCGCCGCCGCGCCGTCATTGATGCTGGAAGCGTTGCCCGCGGTCACTGAACCCAGCCGATCGAAGGTGGGTAGCAGGCTGGCCAGCCCTTCGGCGCTGGCATCGACCCGCGGCTGCTCATCGGTGTCAACGGTGCGCGGCGCCCCGTTCAGCTCGGTGGTTACCGGCACAATCTCATCACGAAAGCGCCCTGAATCAATCGCCCGCCGGGCCTTTTGCTGCGAACTCAGCGCCCAGGCATCCTGCAGCTCCCGGCTGATACCATATTCACGCGCCAGGTTTTCCGCCGTAACTCCCATGTGATAGTCGTTGAAGGCATCCCACAAACCATCGTGGACCAGGCTGTCAATCAGCTGGCTGTTGCCCAGCTGAGCGCCGGTGCGGCTATCGGTGAGAACGTGCGGCGCCCGGCTCATATTTTCCTGACCGCCGGCAATCACCACGTCAGCTTCTCCGCACTGGATTGCCTGCGTCGCCAGATGCAGCGCCTTCAGTCCGGAGCCACACACGTCGTTAATCGTAATGGCAGAAACGGTATTCGGCAGGCCGCCGCGGATCGCCGATTGACGGGCCGGATTTTGCCCGGTCCCCGCAGTCAGAACCTGCCCGAGGATCACCTCATCAACACTTTGCGGGTCGATACCGGTACGCTCCACCAGAGCCTTGACCACAAGACTCCCCAACTCTACCGCGGAGTGACGCGACAACGTTCCCTGAAAACACCCTATCGGAGTGCGCAACGCACCCACGATCACGACATCTTTCATCCTCTACCTCTGCCCTGCCTCTGCGCAAAGAAACAGCAACATAGTAGAGAATTGTTATCAAAAAATTTCGCAATTGTTTAAAAAAAGTGAGGCGAATCACAAAGATTAGCCCCGCGTTGCGGGTTCCTGGCGCTGTAAATGCTGACGCAGCCAGCTCCCGGCTTTCCCCGGCGGCGCCTTCTTATTCCACAATAAATCAACGGAAATCGCCCGCGGCCAGCCGGGAATGTTCAGCGCCACCAGCGTGCCTGACCCGGCAAACTCGTCAACCAGCGCACAAGGTAAAATGCACCATCCCAGCCCCTGCACCGTCATGCTGAGCAGCAGTAAATAGTTCGGCGCCGACCAGACCTGTCCTTTCGCAGGCTCCAGCGAGCTGGCCAGAAAAGTGCTCAGGCGCAGTTCTCGCCAGCTATGCAGCTCATCCCAGGTGACCCGTCCCTGCGCCGCCAGCGGATGCGCGGGAGCGACGTAAATGGCCATCGCCGTTTGTAACGGCAGCCGGGTACTGCCAATCTCCGTCGGATAGCTATCCCTGGCCTCAATCAGCCCCACCTGCGCGCGCTCCTTCTGCAGCAGGTCAATAACATCCTCATCTTCCCCTATCAGGCACTCAAACTCGGTGTGGGGAAAACGACGATCGAACTGCTGCAGCAGATCCTCCAGCACATCCGGATGCAGCGTGTCGGAGAGTACAAACGTGAGGCGCGCTTCCGTTTCATCAGACAGTGAAATAGCCAGCTCATCCAGCCGATTGCTGGCCGCCAGAATCGCTTTGACGTAGCTCAGCACCTGTTCCCCCTGTGGCGTCAGCGTGGGATGGCGAGTCGCGCGGTCAAACAGTGCGACGCCCAGATCGGCTTCAAGGTTTGAAATGGCGGTGCTGATGGTGGACTGGCTTTTGCGCAGCCGACGGGCGGCGGCAGAAAACGACCCGCAGGCCACGGCTTCAACAAATGCAGTCAGAGCTTCGGGAGAATAGCGCATGAACTATCTACTTTATCGATGGAATCTATCTTTTGTTTATCATATTTATCCATAAAATGCGGAGTAATTTCTCAGAATCTGTTCCCTCCTTAACTGCAGAGGAACCGGTCAGAACCACGGCTTTTCGGAGGTAGCAAGCCATGCAACAGAACACATTTCAGCGTAAAACGCTGACGGAGCGCGTTATCCATGCGGTCAGTTTTGAAGGACTCGCCACGTTAATTCTCGCCCCGACCGCCGCCTGGCTGATGCAGCGTTCGGTTCTTGAAATGGGGGGGCTGAGCGTGCTGCTCGCGACGCTGGCCATGGTATGGAACCTGATTTATAACGCCGCTTTTGACCGCCTCTGGCCGGTATCTCGCGTGGTGCGAACTCTCAAAGTCCGCGCGCTGCACGCTATCGGCTTTGAATCCGGGTTTATTCTTATCGGGGTCACCGCCGTGGCACTGATTCTCGGGGTCTCGTTGATCCAGGCGTTTATGCTGGAAATCGGCTTTATGCTGTTCTTCCTGCCCTACACCATGCTGTTTAACTGGATATGGGATACTCTGCGCGAACGCGTACTGAAATATCGCCAGCAGCGGATCCTGGCACGCAGCTAACTGCTCTTCATCGCCGGGGGATGCCCGGCGATCCCTTGCCCTGTTTGTCATCCGAAAGTATCGCAACGGCTCATTCGTTGTTGTGGTAAATTACACTCCTTTTTTTTGGTCTTACGGTTGATAAATTCACACAATGTCTAAAATTTGGTCTAAAGAAGAAACTCTTTGGAGTTTTGCCTTATATGGCACTGCCGTAGGCGCCGGCACTCTGTTTTTGCCGATCCAGCTGGGGTCTGCTGGCGCCATTGTTCTGTTCATCACCGCGCTAGTCGCCTGGCCGTTAACCTACTGGCCGCACAAAGCACTGAGTCAGTTCATTCTCTCCGCGAAAGTTGCGCCCGGCGTCGGGATCACCGGGGCGGTTAACCATTACTACGGCAAGAAAGTGGGGAATCTGATCACCGCCCTCTATTTCCTCGCCTTTTTCGTGGTCGTCCTGATTTACGCCGTGGCAATCACCAACTCACTCGCCGAGCAGCTGGCAAGGCATATGCCGATTACACCCGCCGTTCGCGCCATGCTGAGTCTGGCCGTGGTCATGGTGTTGAACCTGATCTTTTTAATGGGCCGCCATATCACGATTAAGGTGATGGGTTTTTTGGTGTTCCCGCTGATTGCCTGCTTCCTGTTCTTGTCGATCTATTTAATCGGCGACTGGCAGCCTGAGCACCTCACCAGCCAGCTGCAGCTGACTTCTCATACGTTCCACCAGGTCTGGATCTCAATCCCTGTGATGGTTTTCGCTTTTAGCCATACGCCCATCATTTCAACTTTTGCTATCGATCAGCAGGAGAAATATGGTGATCTGGCTATGGGTAAATGCAAAAAAATCATGAAGGTGGCCTATACCATCATCTGCGCCAGCGTGCTGTTTTTTGTCTTCAGCTGCCTGCTGGCGATACCGGTCTCCTATATTGAAAACGCCCGCAACGAAGGAGTGACCATTCTCTCCGCGCTGTCGATGATGCCTGGTTCTCCGGCGTGGCTGGCGGTAACAGGCATCGTGGTCGCCGTAGTGGCCATGTCGAAGTCATTCCTCGGCACCTATTTTGGCGTGATTGAAGGCGCCAGCGAAATCGTGAAAACGTCGCTGAATCAGGTCGGGATTCGCAAAAGCCGCGCCTTTAACCGCGCGATGTCGATTCTGCTGGTCTCGACGCTGACGTTCATAGTTTGCTTCATCAATCCGAACGCCATTTCCATGATCTACGCCATCAGCGGCCCGCTGATCGCCATGATCCTGTTCATCATGCCGACGCTGTCGACCTACATCATTCCCGCACTCAAACCCTACCGTTCAGTGGGTAATTTCATCACCCTGGTGGTCGGCCTGCTGTGCGTTTCGGTCATGTTCTTTAGCTAATCTTCCCCTCTGCGGCGGCGGTTATCACCGCCGCCGCACGTTCTGCCAATATTTCTGCCATCCGGACTTCCTCGCCAGGTTTACACTTAGGGTTTGCACACCAGTGGGGAATCGCCATGTCCAGCGTAAAACTATCCGGAAGCGGAACATTAGGTCATCGCCAGGTTTATCGTCTGGGTTACGGCGCTATGCAGTTAGCCGGCCCCGGCGTATTTGGTCCGCCTGCCGATCCGGACGCCGCTATTCGTGTCCTGCGCGCGGCGGTAGCGGCGGGAGTCAATCATATTGATACCTCTGATTTTTACGGCCCGCATATTACTAACCAGCTGATTCGCAAAGCGCTCCATCCTTACGCAGACGATCTCTGCATCGTGACGAAAGTCAGCGCTCGCCGTGATGAAAAGGGCAACTGGCTGCCGGCGATGTCGCCCGAAGAGCTCACGCAGGCGGTGGAAGACAATTTGCGTAATCTGGGGCTCGATGTCCTGGAGATCGTGAATCTGCGCAGCATGCTCGGCACCCACGGCCCGGTAGAAGGCTCACTGGAAGCGCCGCTGACCACGCTGCTTGAGCTTAAAGAGCGTGGGCTTATTCGCCACATCGGCCTCAGTAACGTCACGGCGAAGCAGGTGGCCGATGCGCAAAAGCTGACGCCCGTTGTTTGCGTGCAAAACCAGTACAACGTTGCCAATCGAGGAGACGATGCGCTGATTGATGAGCTTGCCGCACAAAATATTGCCTACGTCCCTTTCTTCCCGCTTGGGGGGTTTACTCCGCTACAGGCACAGGAACTTAACGATGTTGCCGCCGCGCTGGAGGCGACACCGATGCAGGTTGCGCTGGCCTGGCTACTACAGCGTTCGCCTAATATTCTGCTGATTCCGGGAACCTCTTCGCTCCAGCACCTGCAGGAAAACCTGGCCGCTGGCGCGTTAACCCTGCCGCCGGAAGCCATCGCAACATTAGCGGCACTGCAGAACTAACGGCCTTCGCCACACCTGTGCGTGTCCTTCCGCACAGGTCCTTGCCGGGCGCCATTTTCCCTCCTATTATTTGGCTGGAATTAGCCCAACGCTGCTGGCACTATATATCCTACAAATGGGTATATGCTTGCACTAACCTGCGCTAAACAACCCTATATACAGCATTGATTTATACTATTTTGACAAGTCTCCTTATTGGGGACTTCTGTCGTTTTTGCCTTCCCCAAAAATTTTTACAACTCTTGATTACAGGAAAAACAACATCTGATTCGACGTTTATACAAATCAATTTAGCGACAAAGATAGCTAATAACATCAAACGCTCATAAAAACATCTGGTTAATGCAATCAGAATGTTGGCATTGCCATAAGAAAAATTTAACTAACACAATAAAAAATCAACAAGGACTTTACATGACAGAGGGAACAATAAAGACCAGCCGGTATGAAATCATTGCTATTTTCAGGGAGGAACTCAGGAAACACTCCGAGATAGAAGTTTTCTTTAATAACAAAAACATCATGACCCAACTTACCCGGGTAGACTTTGCTGAGTTCCATATCGTCACCCAGAGCAAAATCCCCCCAGGGCATAAATACAAATTCATTTTGCATAGTGATTCAGGAAAGATTGAGTTCTGTTCATCGTTAAAGAAAAGTTATAACAGCGATGCCGAACGCGGTAATAAAGTCTCATTTGCCTTACCCGAATGCATTCATGTGGTACAACGACGTCGCGACCCCCGCTTTCGTTTGCATCACCGGTATGACTTTTTTGTCGCGGTCGACACAGAAATGGCGAAAACTATCTTTTCGATATTAAAGACATTTCAGATGGCGGCTGTGCGCTGATCGCGAAAAGTCCGAACCTGAAATTTCTCACGCATAGTTCAATCCTCAAGAATTCAGTTCTGTCGCTGGCTGAGTATGGTGAAATCACCATTGATTTAGCGATAAAAAATGTTGTTGAAGTGACACTTGATGAAGACAGTGAAAGCTATCACCAGGTTTCCTGTCAGTTTAAATTCCGCCACCGCGAAGATAAGACCAGAATAGAGAAAATGCTGCTCGATTTGATTCTGGAAGCTAAGCGAAAAAAGAGAGTCTGACCCCTTGGACAGGATATTTCTGTATACCGATGATAATTTAATCGGTCAATCAATTCATTGGTATATGGTTGATAACAATAAAAATGTCACCACCTTCCGTTATCAGGATATCACTCAGGGGGCAATCGCCCCCCTGTCTGGGATCGTTATTTTCAACGTTATTCATAAGGACTTTTCTGCTGCCGACACGATGTTATTGCTCAACGATATGCGCTGGTGTCTTCTGCACTGTACCCGGCTAATCCTGGTGGTCAGAAGCGATATTGCCAACCTGTTCAGGGAACTAATAAACATAGATAACACCATGATTCTTACAGAAAAAACACCATTGCATGATTTTTATCGCGCCGTCAGTACTCCCGCAGTCGGCAGCGAGTTTTCCGTACCGAAGAAGCTTTCTGCCAGAGAGCGCCAGGTGCTGGAGCTGACCATGACCTGCCACAACAACAAAAGAATTGCCACTCTGCTGAATATTGACCATAAAACCGTACACAGTCACAGGATTCATATCATGCAAAAATTTGGCATGCATAACTCGCGGGCGATGCACAATAAAATTGTCGACATGTATCAATGCTAGAAAAAAACCGTCTCCCCAATCAAAACCAGATAATTAATTGAAAAGTTACTTTTAATAAACATTCCAAACTGCAGAAAGGTCACTTATAATAATTTCACCCTGCAGCGATGTTTTGTAAAGTGCCTGACACGAGAAAATGAACGCTAACATATTTTCCGATTATAACTTATCCCGTGGCGATATCTCTGTTCGTTATGTTTTTCAAAAAATGTTCTCACCGCAGGACACTCTCGTGGCCGTGGAGTGTTTAAGCCGCTTCGATTCTATTCCTGTGGCCCCGGAATTTTTCTTTCGCCATGCTAATGCGGCACTCCGTGAAAGTATTTTCATGGAGCAACTGGCATTGATTGAAAAGCACCGGACATGGTTTATTGACAATGGTATTTCAGCCACAATCAATGTTGACGATCATATTCTCGGAATTTTGCGCCAGCCGCAAATCGAAACCTACATTAACCATCTGAAGTGTGTACATTTTGAGGTTACGGAAAATGCCAATAGCCTGCTGAATAATGCATTAGCCAGCTGGAAAAGTCCCCAGACGTCCACACTGTGGCTCGATGATTTTGGTTCTGGTTATGCCGGCATTAATGCTATTCGCGGATACCATTTTGATTATGTCAAAATTGACAAAGATTTTTTCTGGCATCTCATGCAGAAAGAGTCCGGGCGACCGCTGATGGATGCGCTGGTGACATTCCTGTCACGTAATAACCACAATGTCATTATTGAAGGTGTCGAGAGCGAAGCACATAAAAACTGGCTTAAGGGAATGGAGTGGTTTGCTATTCAGGGCCATTACTGGAAAGAAGTCAGTATTGAACAACTGGTTCAGGAAAGAGTTAGCGCATAAAAACACCGCATGATTGCGGTATTTTTATGCGCTAAATATCACACGCTTAATTATACACAAGTTCCCAGGTTGCCCAGCTGGTCAATGGACCGGTTGTCGCTTTTTCCGGGGACGGTGTGACATAGCCGATATAATAAGTAAATACACCGCCATTAACCGATTTTTCAACAATCGGCACCCGATTTTGCTGCGGGTCGGCGGGGACAATTTTATTACTCTTATCCAGCGTATTATTATCATTGGTGGACAGCGCCAGATAGATATTGCGCGCCCCATCCGCTAACGTGTTCGCCAGATAGCCCGCATTTTCATTCGCGACGGCATCGACCATAAATCCATCAATCCAGCGCACATTCACCGCACGAATCTCATTTTTATCCGCCGCGCCGCCATCATGGCGGAGCTGACAATTCGACAACTCAAGAGTGAAAGGCTGCGGCTTCATAAATGCGCCGGCCCCGCGGCCGTGGACTTCCGCCAGGCTCACCGGCGCCAGCCAGACATTGCCGCTGCCGGCATTATTCGCGCCGTTAAGCGCCACGCTACAGGAGATATCCGTCACCCGGCCGACAAAATCAACGCGTCCGTTATCGTAATTGGTCATAAAACCGTAGGCCGACGAGGCGGCAAGCATCGCGCCAGCGACGGCCAGCCTGATGCATTGTCGGCCATATGTGCCACATCCATATTGCTTCATGCCCGCCTCCTGAATTAATCGTACGTCAGGTTAAAGATCATGTGCGATTCCACCTCGCCGGTACTGGTTGTCGGCAGGTATTGGTAAAATCGCGCATGATAAGGTTGCGTAAAGTAACGCGTCTCCTGAGAACGCAACGTGCCTACGCTGTACTTCTTGTTAAATTCCAGCGGTACGCCATCCTTCAGTACCTGAATCCCGACCCCTTTGGCGGCGGAACTCCCGGTTTTTTCATTGAGCAACGCCCCTTGTTTGAGCGTGGTGCTGGTTGCCAGAGTTCCGGAAAAAGAGGTCTGGATATTGGCATATCCCGACTCGCTTAACCCGCCGCTGCACTGCAGCTCGATATTAAAATCCCGACCGCCCGCCGTTGTGCCGACCCCTTTCAGATCGCTACGCTTAATGGTGCCCACATCAACGTTCATATTCTTCCCGCTCAGGACCGTACAGGAAGGTGAGACAATGGTGATCGCATTGGCGCTCAGGTAGGTTTCCAGAATCGGGTTATTCCCCCTTTCCCAGTCATAGGAGGTATATTTCCCCGCCGCCAGCGTACCGCTGCCGGTCGTCGACGACGTTTTAATAATCTCCAGCGTAAAGCGGGAACCTTCCAGCGAGTAGTTGGTGGTCCGGTTGATGGTGGAGGAGAAAACGTCGGGATAGATGATGTTCACCGTCGCGCCACCGCGACTAAAGCGCATGCCGATACCGGGCACGTTGGTGGAGTAGATCTTATTCCCCAGATCGGTGGAGCCTGTAGAAACAATCTTCGCCGCAAAGCGGTTAGTACCGGCGGTACAGCTGTAGCTGGCCCCGCCCGGCGCATTCATCGTCCAGTCCCGGGAGACAATCACCGAGCCCACCGGCAGATCGGGGGGAACCACAACCCTGCCAACGACCATATCCAGGTTCACCGTAGGCTGCGAAAGGCGCGTACAGGCAGCCCAGGCGGAGGTGGTCCCCAGCGCCATTAAGCCAATAAAAAGCGTCAGTTGTTTACTCAGCGACATACCGTTTCCTTTAATTTTGCCTGGCCCAGATCCACCGTACATTGTCCGCTGCTCCACTTGACGATCGCCTGCTTAACCCCGGCGTCGCTGATAAACATCATGCTGCCCTGACCAACAACCCCAATATCCTTACCGGACGGATCCAGAATGGTGGCGGCAAACGGCAGCGGTTGGCCATTGGCCTGGCGCGCCTGAAGCGTGAGGGTATTCTGTACCGTGGTATCAAACGAGACTTTCACCACGCTGCCTTCCCACGGAACGACCTGAGCCACCGTACGCTCAAAGGCGATATCCTCCTGGCTGCCTTTCGGATCGATCTCGACGGCGTTGATCCGGTAAGGTCGCAGATAGGGCAGGATGGCATAGCCGTTACTGTCGACGCGCGTCCCAGGTGAACCCGGCAACATGGCGCCCGCCGCATCTTTGGCTTCAATCAGCGCCAGGGTATTGCCGCTCTCCGGTGAGAACACCACGCCATGACGATGGGCGATCAGCGTCCCGCTGGCACCCAGCCCGCTCTGCCGGTAACCTTCACCCTGGCTATAGCTGCCGTTAAGCGTGGTCCACGGCGTACGGTAGCTGCCGTTTAAGGCGACATCATGCTGACCACCGGTCGCTGCGGTCGTTGAAATGCCGTAGTTGAGGTTGTTCTCACTATCCAGCGAACCGTTAACCCCAATCTGCGAGCTGCCGAAATGCGAATTGTTGAAGGTGGTGTTCGACGTCAGGTTGGCGGTACGGTTCTCACCAAACCACAGCGGATAGCTGAAATTCAGCGAGATGCGATCGTCACGACGATGGCCGGAGTTATCCGGCGTATACACGCGCTGCGCGCTGGCTGACCATGAGAGACGGCCGAACATATTGTTGTAGCTAAGCTGGTATTGCTTCTCGGTACCCGAACGGTTCCAGTAATCTGAAATCTGGCCACTCAGATAAAAACCGCCCCAGCCGTCCGGCAGGTTCTGGTTAACGGTGAAGGTCATGCCGTTTTTCTGTCGCCACAGCGTATAGTTGTTATTGCGGTTCTTCTCCTGATCGACGGCGTACAGCGCATCGTTCAGGTTATAGTAGCCTTTCGTGGAGTAGCGATACGCCGCCAGCACGATGCTGGTCTGGGTATCGGTAAACATCCGGTTAAAGGTGGCGCGATAGCTCTGCCCTTTTTCATCCAGGGTATCGCTCTTCAGTCGCGACTGGGTAATGTCAAATGACAGCGCGCCAATACCGGTATTCATCCCGGCCCCCAGCAGAAACGCCTGATAATCATCAAAACCGGTCACGCCGGTATAGCCGGTAAACATGTTGCTCAGGCCACGCTGCCAGGTAGCCTGGTAGAGCATGGGCTTATTGCGCAGCGAATTATCATCGACTTTACCGGCCGACAGCGCATAGCGAGTCATACCCGGACGCAGCAGCTGTGCCACCGACGCATACGGCACGCTGAAGACCTGCACCGATCCATCGGCCTCTTTTACCGACACCTCAAGGTCGTTACCGTACCCGGACGGGTAAACATCCTGCAAAGTAAACGGCCCCGGCGGTACCGAGGTCTGATAGATAATATTGTTGCCCTGACGCACCGTCACCAGAGCATTGCTCTGCGCCACGCCGCGAATTTCCGGCGCGTAGGAGCGCATTCCGTCCGGGAACATATTGTCGTCGGTCGCCAGGTTGACCCCACGCAGACCGATGGTGTCGAAGAATTCGCCGTTGGTAAATATCTGCCCGCCGCTGACAATCGAGTTGATTTGCGGGATCGGCCGCTGAAGGTAGGTCTGGTTACTGTTCCAGTGCGCCTTCCCCTGCTGCTGCTGCCAGTTCAGGTTACCGATGTGCTTGAGTAGCCAACCGTCCCAGGAGAAGCCGGCGTTAACGCCGAGATAGGCGCTGCTGTTGTCGGAGCCGTTGGCGGCAGAGGTATGGCTGGTCCAGGTGTTCGCCATCCAGCCAAGATTCAGCGCCGCAATGCCTTTATCCCAGAATTCCGGGCTGACAAAATTTTTCAGGCGCTGATCTTCGTAGATTTGCGGTACAGAAACTTCCAGCCGCAGCGAGGACTGTATCAGGTTATCTTTAACGTTTTCTTCGTTACGCCACTCCTTCAGCCGTCCACAGTAACCTGCCTGCTGACTCAGCTGAGGATTGAGTTTTTCTGCCGCAATCCCGTAGCGCTCAAGCATTTCACGGGTGTAGCAGATCCCCATGTTGCCGTCTTTATCGCGGGTGACGTTCAGTTCATAGCGCCCTTTCCACTCATTGTTGGTATACACATCGAGCGAATAGGTCCCTTCCGTGATAGCACTGGCGGAGAAGCGAGACAGATCGACCTTTTCCCGGCTGCCAACGATAAAACCATCATTAAACTGGTATACCGTTCCCGGGCTTTCCTGTCCGCTGGAAACTGGCGGAAAACAGAACAGCGCCATCGCGATCGCTGTACTTAATCTTCCCGGGCAGATAGACCTCTGCTTCATGATCGTGTCCCTTATTTAACGGCTACTTTCACTGCCACATCTGCGCCATAGTCATTGATATTATTAATCGTCAGGGTCTCGCCTCGGCTCACAGAAGAAGAGAGGGCCACGGTCTGACTGGACTGCGGAGCCAGCATCACCGTTTTGCTGTTCAGGGCTTTACCGCCATCGCGGGAAATACGGCTGACGGTGAGATAAAATGGCGTAGGGTTGCTGATAGACAGGCTGCTACCGCTGGCTGAAAGCGCTAATTTCTCCGGCGCCGCGTCGCGGTTACCCAGTCCGACAGGACGGTAAATAAACTTAAAGCGCGAACGGATCGCCAGCTGGAGGACGTTTTGCCCTTCATTTTTCTGGTTGGCCACCACCGGCGGGATTTCCAGAAGATTCAGCCACCACAGCGTCTCTTTATTTTGTGCCAGTCCGGCGGCGCTACCCAATTTAATACGTAAAGTCTGTCCGCTCTTTGCATCAACGCGCGAAATCGGGGGCGTAATAATAAACGGCGTGGTAATGGTATCCGGCGTAGCATCGGCATTGCCGTTATCCAGCCAGGCTTGCGCCAGCGCCGGACGGTCTGCGGTATTAGAAAGCTGTACCGTTATTTCTTTTTCATTTCCAGGATAAATAAAGCGGGTGCCGTTGACGATAATATTGTTGGCATTGGCCGCAACACTAAAAATGAAACAGAAAAAAAGGGCAATATGCTTCATGCTGACCTCAGAATAAAAAAATAAGCGGCAGCAACTGCCGCTTTATCATTGTTTTAAACCGCCTCGAGAAAGGCGGTTTTATTTTCTGGCGATAATTACTGGTAAGTAATTTCGTAGGTCGCGTAGCTGTTAACCACACCGGTGGTAACAGAAGCCGGGGTGTTGGTTGCATAACCAACGTAGTAAGTGAAGCGTGCGCCATCCTGAACGGCGGTTGCGTCGCCTTTCGCTTTCGGCTGAGTGCTCACGCCCGGGATGATTTTGTTGGTCAGCGCAGTCGCGCTATCGGTGGACAGAACCAGCTGAATATCTTTCGCGCCAGAGGCTTCGGTGTTTGCCAGGTAGCCCTGCTGCTCAGTCGTTGCGCCAGCCAGCAGGTTACCGCCGGTCCAGTTCACACCCAGTTTGCTCACGTCGTCTTGTTTGTCGCCGTTAGCAGCCTGGCAATCAGAGACGTCAATGGTGAAAGATTTAGGCTTCAGGTAGGTATTAGCCGCCGCTGCTTTAACTTCGGTCAGGGTAACCGGTGACAGGTAAACGTTAGCATCGCTGCCCTGGCCGTTAACGGAAACAGTACAGGAGACATCGGTAACTTTACCGAAGAAATTAACCTGGCCACCGCCAACATTCGTATCAGCTGCGTTCGCTGCAGTCATACCGAAAAATGCTGTTGCCATAGCTGCAGAGAGAAGAACCTTTTTCATTGCCATTTCCTTGTCAGAGTGAGTTTTATATCAATAAACCAACAGTAAACCTGCACAAAAGTCAGAAGCGTTATGCGATGCTCACTTGTGCAACTGTGAATAGAAACTTCGACTGACCGGAAGCCGCAATATTTAAGGCGTCAGGACGCGAACTCCGTTTAAAGAATTCGTTAATGCTGTCGGCGTCAAAGAATGCTATTTTTCGCCAACAAATATACATTTGCTTAAAACTTGTTACATCGGGCTAGAGATAGATTTCAGCTATTGATAATCGAAAAACAATAGACAAAAACAAATACAAAGTTATTTACATCAGAGGGAATAAGGCGCGGGTGATATATTTCGCAGAGGGATTATCATGGCAAATAATACGATCCCATGACTATAGCGAACATTCTGAATAATACTGAGAGGTGGCTTGCTGAAATAGCATAAAAACGGTTAAAAAAAAATATTCACCTCCTGCAACCTGGCGTTTAGCTGCCCGCTACAGCGGCAGATGGAAGTGCTGCCTCAGCGCGAGCCTGCCTGTCGGGGTGATACTCACTTCGCGAAATCCCGGCGTCAGGGTGAACCAGCCTTTTCGCTGACCATGCTGCAACAATGCAGCCCCGACGGCGCCACCGGGATGGAAACGCCGCTCGCTCCAGTCCAGACATGCGCAGCATACCCTGCGCCGGTTCCCGGCCGGCAAAGTGATGCCTGAACGGGCAAACTGCGCCTCGCCGACCGGCGTCAGCGCGCTCCCGTCCGGCACAATCCACGCCTCGCGCAAGAGAAAATCATAAATCGCCACCGCCACTTCACCAGCAAGATGATCGTAGCAGGTTCGCGCCGTACGCAGATTCACCGGGGTCCGGGTGGTCAGCACAATGGCACTTTTCCCGGCCATCGCCATCATATTCTCCAGCAGTCCGGCAACATCGGCACTCGCCAGCCGGTAATAGCGATGCCGTCCCTGCGCCAGACAAACCAGCAAATGGGTGCTGACCAGACGGCTGAGATGGGCGCTGGCGGTTGAGGCCGAGACTTCGGCCACCGTCGCCAGCTCCGTCGCGGTCCACGCGCGCCCATCCATTAATGCACAGAGCATTTTCACCCGTGAAGCATCGGCCATGGCGGACGCCAGCGCGGTGATGGCCACGGCCAACGACTCATCATCTTCAATAACATGGGCTGGTTTTAGCATAACGCCTCACAAGGTGGTGGCCCAGGAACGCGTGACTTCCTGTGCCAGTGCAAAGTTATCGGTCACCAGAATCAGGCGGTTCGCATGATCGCTGTACTGGGTCAGGATATTCACCCCGCGTTCGGCCAGCGCATGAGCTATCGCGCCCAGCTCGCCGGGCTGTTCCTGTTTTAATCTGCGAATAAGCGGCAGGTAGACGCCCGCTACCGGGATCCCCGCCTGCTCCAGCACCGTTCTGGCCCGCTCCCCTTCTGCGACCAGAAAATGGGCGTGGCATTGATTGTCGACGGTGAAAACCCCGCCACCTTCAAGCCCCACGCCATGTTTCCCCAGCGTTTGGCCTAACAGCGCCAGCTGACCAGGACGATTTGGCAGAATGACATGAATATCATACATCGCCGCGCCCCTCCTGCATTTCTGAACCCCAGCCGCGAATGACCTGCACAATGCGAATCTGGTAAGAGGCAAAAATAGTCGCTTTGCCCTCCTCCTGGGCCGCCTGATGGCAGAGATTGTTTTTCCAGGCCCGCACCGCCTCTTCATCGCGCCACCAGGACAGAGACAGGATCTTGCCCGGCGTGGTCAGACTTTGAAAACGTTCAATGCTAATAAAGCCGTCAAGCGTATCAAGCAACGGCCTGAGCTCCGCCGCCAGCGCCAGGTAACGGGCCTGTTTTGCCGGGGTGACATCGGCTTCAAAGAGTACCGCAATCATCGTGTCGTCCTTCCTCAATCAACAGTGACGCCACTTTATCGTATCCATAAAGCCCGATACTTCGCCGCCAGACGAAGTATGCCCTGCCCAAAAACACGGGAAAATCCCACCCGCGCATCCACTCAGGCCATCCATGGCGGCGGTTTTCAAAAAAACACATGGTGATAGCAATATTTTTTTAATGCATAAGGGTAGCGGGAGTCGCGTTCAATGCATTGTTTTTTAATTAAAAAATAAAAACACCTTCAAATTCCCGTCATCTTACCGACATGAAAGTGTGATCTAAATCGCACTTTTTGCAACGCTGGTTATAGTTAGCAGGCTTATTATAAACCCATCGAAAGCACAACGCTTTCCACCTGAAAAGTTAAAAGGAAAAACACCATGAAAAACGTAAAATTACTTGCCGCTGCCGGTATGCTCTCTCTGGTTTCTTTCGCCAGCTTCGCTCAGCACCCGGTTAGCGTAACGGCTGATACCCTGGATAGCGCAGAAGCTAAAATTGCGACCATCGCTAAAGATCAAGGCGCGTCTTACCACATTACCGAAGCCTATACCGGTAACCAGGTTCATATGACCGCTGAGCTGTCCAAATAAGAGAATGGTTGCAGAGGGAGCTGCCGGACAGGCCGCCTTACGGCGGCTCGTTTCGCTCTCGCTTCACGATAACCACGCAGCAATGTCGGGCCCCTTTATGGGGCTTTTTTTGTTAATGCGCGCTGTATCGACAGCACGCTCAGCAACACCACGATTAGCCCCACCAGCGCCACCCCTTCAATCTTCTGTCCAAGACAGATCCAGCCCAGAAGCACTGCCGTCACCGGACTCAGCAGACTGAGTGCTGAGACAGCGACCGATGGGAGACGGCTAATCCCGCGGAACCACAGCCCATAGGCCAGCATCGCGCCGGCCACGCAGAGCCACAGATAGCCGGCCGCCTGGGTCCACGTCACCCCCTGCAGCGGCGGATCCACCAGCCATGCAACGGGAGCCAATACCACGCCGCCAATCAACAATTGCCAGCCGGTCAGCGCCACCACCGGTAGCGAAATCGCCCAGCGGCGAGACAGCCAGGTCCCCAGCGCCATGCTGACCGCACCTGAAAATGCCGCCATGATCCCCAGCGGATCCAGCACCGTATGCGGCGACAGCAGCAGCAGCGCCATGCCGATAATGCCAGTCACTGCCGAGAGCACCGCCACCCACGGCGAGCGCTGCCTGTCGACACCCCACGCCAGCATCATGACCAGCAGCGGCTGAATTGCCCCAATCACTGCAGCCAGCCCGCCGGGTAACCGGTAAGCGGCAATAAACAGCAGCGCCTGAAAAGCGCCGATATTGAGGATCCCGGTAACAATAAGCTTCCACCACTCATTGCGCAGAGGAAAACGGCGGCACCAGATAAGCAGCGCAATCCCTGCGGGCAGCACCCGTAGCAGCGCCGCAATAAAAGGTCTGTCCGGGGGTAAAAACTGGGAGGTGACAATGTAGGTCGTCCCCCAGATGGCCGGAGCCAGGGCGGTCAACAGCAAATCAATAACGGGAGAGCGTGAGAAAAAGGTCATGATTTTATCTTCACATCAAGGTAAATTAGTCGTTAAAGTATGTATCGACAAATATCTTGACATCAAGATAAGTAGGCACAATTGGACAAATCATCTCAGGCTGACGCCGTAGATCGCATTCTTGAACAGTGGAAACGGGAGCGCCCGGATCTGGATTGCAGCCCGATGGGCCCCATCGGGCGCCTGAAGCGCTGCGCTCTGCTGCTGGAGCCGCGCGTAGAGTCCGCCTTTATCCGCCACGATCTGGTGCGCTGGGAGTTTGACATGCTGGCCACCCTTCGTCGGGCAGGCTCGCCGTTTATCCTCTCCCCAACCCAGCTTTTCTCTACGCTGATGATCACCTCTGGCACCATGACGCATCGGCTTAAGGCGCTGGAAAAACGGGGTTTTATTACCCGTTTACCGGATCCTGACGATGCGCGGAGTCTGCTGGTCGCCCTGACCGAGGCGGGGCGCGAGCGGATCGATGAGGCTGTGGAAAGCCACGTGGAAAACGAACGCCAGCTGCTGGCCGGACTCTCCACGGAGCAGCGCCAGCAGCTGGATCGGGCGCTGAAGGTATTTATGCGCCTGCTGGAAGAGCCCTAGCAACCGGCAGCAATATAATCGCCGTTGGCGCTCATCGGGATCACGGTCAGAAACAGCACGCAGGCAAAGAGAATCAGAAGGACGCCGCCGGCAATTTTTACCGCCGGCAGCAGCCATTTCAGGCGACCGTCATCCCAGGCAAACAGGCCGATCGCCCGTTCACGCGCGTAGCGTACCGCCAGCGAGAGGCCGAGAATTGATATTGCCGTCCCCAGTGACATCGTCATGACCGCGGCAATTCCCCAGCTGACGATCCCCAGCGCATTGGAAAACAGCAGGATCATTATCGCCCCGCTGCAGGGCCTGGCGCCGATAGCCAGGACCACGCCAAGCCGGGTTTGCCAGTCAGCTCCCAGCCCGCGGCCAACGCCGTGAGCTCCGCAGCCGCACGTTTCGCTATGTTCATGCAGCGGAGTCAAGGTCGCGATCGTCATTTTTCGCGGCCGCAGGCTTTTGAGCGCTTGATATATCACATATGCGCCAAACGCCCCCACCATCAGGGCGCTGATTTTCTCTACGTACCAGCGGCTGGTACTGAGATCGCCGGACGCAAGGTTCAGCCCTACGGCCAGAATAAATACAAACAGGATAGCGCTCCCCCCCTGCATCAGGCTGCCAAGAAACGGCACTACCCGCGCCGCCAGCAGGCTCTCTTTGTTGGTGCTGAGATAGGTGGTGACGATAAATTTACCGTGTCCGGGGCCAACGGCATGCAGCACACCGTAAAGGAATGCGCCGCCCAGCAGCCACATCCCGCCGCTATACTGATGGTTATTGAGCTGCAAAAGATACATCACCAGGTAGCGATGGAGCATAATTTGCGTTGCCAGACACCACTGTAAAAAAGCCCCCCAGTGCGCATACAGCGTCAGCCCGGCCCACAGCAGCGCCAGGAGTGGTAACCCCAGCGACAGCAGACGCCAGTCACGGGTTAGCATGCGAGTTGTCATCATTTTTACCATTGAGTGAATCTGAATATCCGCCCGGCGGTAGCGGTGAGCGTCGCCGCCAGCCCGCGATATTGCCCGTAGATTGCATTTTGCAATGCCCGTCAAATACGCATACCATCTGCCCATTCTACCGTCGTCGGGCAAGGAGAGGCTTGTGGAACATAATAACGCATCAGCGCAACCGGACAGCCACGAGAGCCGCTTTCATAAAGAAGAGTTTCCCTTCTTCTGGGTGGTCAACGTTTATGCAAAGTATACGCAGCTGATGGAAATCGAATTAAAAAAAATCGACATCGACCTTTCCCGCTTCCGGGTATTGATGCTGGTCCATCAGTACCACAGAGCCAGTATCTCCCGCATCACCGAATACGCCGTCAGTAAAATGCCCACCGTCACCAAAATCGTAGGGCGCCTGCGTGACGACGGGCTGCTGACTACCCACGTCAGCGCCAGCGATGGTCGGGTCACCGAAGCGGAACTCACCCCCGCAGGCCAGGCAAAGGTCGCCGAGGCCAAAGTACTGAGTCAAAAAGTGTTCGCCCGGGCATTTAAGGGCATTACCCCTGCCCAAGAGAAGAAAATGAACCACGTGCTGTCCCTGCTGCTGCACAACCTCAATGACTGATCTCCCTCTTCCACAGTCGCGACAATAACCTTTATAAAGAAAAGGCTATTGTCGTTTTCTCGCCCTACCCTTCGTTTTTCGCACGCTTTTTTATCATTTTTTTAACTTATATTTTGCGGTTTATTTTGTGAGCTCCCTCAAGAGATTAAAATATAACTATCAAAAAATAAACATACAAATCAATTAATTAAAAATTTTTATTTGTTTATAAAATGTTCTTATAGCCCAGGATGATGTGAAAAATACGTTACAAATTACTTGAAGTTTCAAGTTTTAATGACAAGATTATCTCAGATTCAATTCAGTCTGTTTTTTATACATTCGTCCTTCACTCGTTATCGTTAAACGGAAAAGTGAACCATGGCTAATGAACATCGTACAGGCATGACATCCGCCCATTCCGGGTTTATCTCGCGCTTTACGCTGGGTACCGGCGCGCTGACGTTTGCCGCCAAAGATACTCTCGATATCGCCGGTTATCCCACTCGTGCCGGCAGCCCGGTGTTACAAAATGCCCCGGAGGCGACAGCGCATGCGACGGTGATTCAACAGCTGCTCGATAGCGGTGGTTGTCAGCTGCAGGGGAAAACGACGCTTCATGAGCTGGCCTTTGGCGTGACCGGGATCAATGCCTGGAGCGGAACGCCGCTCAACCCGCGCTACCCGGCGCTGATTCCCGGCGGTTCGTCGAGCGGTTCGGCAACCGTGGTGGCCGCCGGAGAGGTCGATTTTGCGATTGGCACCGATACCGGGGGTTCCGTGCGGATGCCTGCCGCCTGCTGTGGCATCGTCGGCCTGAAGCCGACCTGGGGGCGGGTGAGCCGTCAAGGGGTGATGCCGGCCGACAGTTCGCTGGACTGCGTGGGATTTTTCAGTCGCGATGTCGCCACGTTACGTCAGGTGTTGGCGCGACTCCCAGGCGAAATCGCCCCAGCCGTCAGCGCCCACCAGGCGGCCACGGCCTTTCTCTTCGGCCATGCCACGACGGACATTGAACAGCTGATTCGCGCCCGCCTGGCGCAGGCGGGAATGTTTCCCGCAGACGCGACGCTGCCGGCATTTGCCGAGGCGCATCAGGCAGGGCTGACGGTCATCTCCCAGGAGAACTGGCAGGCGTTTCAATCTCTCGCGGAGGAACCTGAACTGGCCGAGGATGTCGCCGTGCGCCTGCGCGCCGGCGCGGAAATCAGCCCGCACCAGCGCCAGGCGGCAGAGCGCATTCGCCAGACCTTTACCGAGGCTGTCGATGCGCAACTCGCCCGCACGCCGTTTATTTTACTGCCGACGCTGCCGGCCTGCCCGCCGACGCTGGAAGAGGCGGCGAATCCACTCAATGTGGTGAACCTGACCCGGCTGGTGCGCCCGTTCAATTTAAGCGGTCATCCGGCGCTGACGCTTCCCGTTGGCGAGATAAACCAGCGGCCGGTCGCCCTGCAAATTGTTGCGGGGAAAAATAAAGACTATGAATTACTCTGTTTTGCTGAATCGCTAATGGCAAAACTGCAATACCCGTCAGACTCGCAGAGCAAATAAAATAATACATCCTGAATAATCTGCTTTATCGTGCCGCGGCCACTCAGTGGCTAAGCGAAATAAATATCGCCAGCGCACCGATAATCAGAAACATGACGGACATAAATATTTATTCTATTTAACTGGAAGAGGCTCAGTCGTATGTTAAACCCATCTGCAACGCTGCGTGCGGAAAAGACCCCGTACGCCAGTAATAGTGAATTCAGCGAATTGCTCGACGAATTAAAAAAGCGCAGCGAGGAGTTCGAACAACAACGCTATATCTCTGACGATATTATTTCGCGTTTTAAACAGGCTGGTGTTTATCGTGCGCTGGTGCCCACGCAATATGGTGGCGATGAAATCTCGCCAGCCGAATTCTGTCAGCTGATTGAGACCATCGCCACCGCCGACGGTTCCGCCGGATGGGTCGCCAGCTTTGGCATGAATCCCTTCTACCTCGGCGGCCTGCCGCTCAGTACGCTGGATGAGATCTATCGCCACGGCCCGGACGTGGTGTTTGCCGGCGGTATTTTTCCCCCGCAGAAAGCCATCGCTCAGGACGGCGGTTTTCAGGTCAGCGGGCGCTGGAGCTTCGCCAGCGGCTGTACCGGTGCCGAACTGATTGGCGTCGGTATTCTGCCGGACGACGGCTCCGCTCGTCCGCTGCCGCGTATCGCGGTGCTCCCCGCCGATCGCTTCATCATCGATCCGGTGTGGAATACCGTGGGTCTGGCGGGGACCGGCAGTCATGACGTGGTGCTCAAGGAGGCGTTTGTCCCCCAGGAGTGGACCTTTATCCGCGGCGGCGAACTCAGTCTCGAGGGCGCGCTCTACCGCTACCCGGTGCTGTCGCTGGCGACGCAGGTGCTCTCAGTGGTGGCGCTGGGCATCGCCCGCGCCGCGCTGGCCGAAATCTATGCCATCGCCGAACGCCAGAGTTCGGTCACCGGCGCCCCCTGTCTGGCCGATCGCCAGTTTGCGCAGATGGATATTGCCCATTGTGAAGCGGAGCTGCGCTCGGCCCGCTGCTGGTTTTACGATGCCATCGACGATGTCTGGCAGGTCATTTTACGCGGCGATGAACCCGATGCCGGGATGATCAACGCCCTGCGCCTGTCATCGACGCACGTTACCCGCGTCTCTTCATCGGTGACCACCCGTGCGCTCAGGCTGGCCGGAATGCCCGGTATTACCATGCGCAGCCCGCTCCAGCGCTACGCCCGCGACACGATGGTCATCACTCAGCACGCCTTTATGGGCGAGCTGACCTATATCAACGCCGGAAATATGTTCTTCGGCCACCCGCCGCTGCCCGGCTATTTATAACCCTTTAAGGAGTATGACGATGATCCGCGTTCTGTTTTGTATTGGCGTAAATCAAAACTTTTTCGATGCCCCCCCGGAGGTCGGCAAACAGGTCTGGGCCGCGTTTGGCGAGATGATGAAAGGTATCGAACACACTGACGGCATTCAGGTTATCGGCAATATGGATGACGATCGGGTAATGGTCGGGCCTTCTACCGGCTGGCCGTGGACCACCTACGTCCTCGCCGATGCGCATGATTTTGACGCCGTCACCGCCGCCTGCAATCTGTTCCGCAGCATTCAGGTCGGCCCGGGACCAGACCGGCTGTGGAAATATTGCAAAGTTGAAGCTCGTACCGGGCGCGAATTAATTATTCAGGCGTAACTTATGAATCTGGAAAAGTGTCTGCAGCGTCTGGATAAACTCGAAGCGGCCAATCAGATTCGCAACCTGATGAGTCAATATATGCATTTATGTGACGATTTATCTTATCCGGATATCGCGCAGGAAATTGCTGACTTATTTTGTGAAGATGCTATCTGGGAAGGCCTCGGCAGTTTATACCAAAACAAACTGGGACGTTATTCCGGGCGAAAAAACATTGCCAAAATGATGGCCCGTTATATTAGCGAGCCCGCACACTTTGCCATCAACGTTCATTATTTAACGTCCGAATATATTGATATTGGCGCAGAGAATGAGGCTATCGGGCGCTGGAAAATGTTACAGGTTTCCACCTTTCGCGCCGGAGGGTCGCATCTCAACAGCGCAGAACTGGTGATTCGCTTTAAAAAAGCAGGCGAGCGCTGGCTCATAGACCATTTCACCACCCGTAACTTATTGAGTCGCCCGGTGGATTACTGGCACTCGCCGGTGGATTTACCCGTACCCGACACTACGCGGTCCCCGGAATGATTCCGCGGGCAGCCGATGCCTCTGCCCGCAGAAACATCACCGAGACTCAGGAGATTAAGCAATGTCTGAATGTATTCCGGTAAAAAATATTGAGAGCGGCTACGACGCCGCCACGCTGGGCGCCCTGGTACAGTCCGACCGGGTTCATACCTCGCTGTACACCTCCGGCGACATTTTCGCCCTTGAGATCGAGAAGATTTTTAACCAGACCTGGATCTGGGTCGGACACGAAAGTGAAGTCCCGGACGCGGGCAGCTTTAAGTCCTCTATGGTCGGAACGCAGCCGGTCATCGTGGTACGCGATCGCAAAGGCAACATCAACGTCCTGCTGAACCGCTGTCGCCACCGCGCCGCCACCGTTTGCGAACACCGCAGCGGCAAAACCAACAGCTTTGTCTGCCCCTATCACGGCTGGGGTTACGGCCTCGACGGCGCCCTGCGCGGCGTACCGCATCCGGAAAGCTACGGCGATACCCTGGATAAAGCGCAGCTCGGCATGGTGCGTCTGCGCAGCGAAAGCTACGCGGGAATGATTTTCGCCACCTTCAACCAGCAGATGGAACCGCTGACCGACTTCCTCGGACCGGCCATGAAATGGATGGATCTGTTTATGAAACAGGGGGCGGGCTACCCGCTGCAGGCGACCACCGCCCACCGCTTCCGCTTCCCCGGCAACTGGAAGATTCAGCTGGAAAATACCACCGATGGCTATCACTTTCCCATCGTACATAAGTCCTTTCTGAGCTCCGTCGATAAGCAAACGGAAGAGATGCTCAACTTCGTTGACGGCAAAGGTTTTGTCGAAGATCTCGGAAACGGCCACAGCGTGATGGTGATGATCCCGGAACTGATTGACCTTGAAGAGAATCTCGATGCGCCGGTGCCGGATCGCTTCCTTGAACTGGCTCAGGCGCTGCGAGAAGAGGGCCACGAAGAGCAGCAGGTGCGCCGCATCGTCCGCGCCGTGGGCGGCAGCGGCTTCAACCTGAACCTGTTCCCCAACGTTGCCTGCTCGATGGCGTTCTTCCGCGTGCTGCAACCCGTCTCAGTGCAGGAGACCGAAATCCACCACGTGGTGCTGACGATGAAAGATGGCCCGGCGATTGCCAACCAGGCGCGTCTGCGGATGCATGAACACTTCCAGGGCCCGATGGGCTTTGGCACGCCGGATGATTCTGAAGCCTGGGAGCGCGTCCAGCGCGGCGGCGGCGCGGGCAACGATCTGTGGATCATGCTCAATCGCGGCCTGCCGGGAGAGACGCGCACCGCCGATGGACTGCGCAGCGACGTCAGCGCCGAAACCGGCATGCGTGCCGCCTATCAGCAGTGGAAAAAGTACATGACCGCAGAAAACCGGGGGCAAAAATGAGCGCACAACAGACTTTAACCGCCGCCATTCACTTTATTAATCAAGAGGCGGACCTGCTCGACCAGGGCGAATTCCACGAGTGGCTGATGCTGTGGCAGCCGCAGGGGATGTACATCATTCCTGTCGATCGGCAGACGACCGATTTCGCCAACGCGCTGAATTACGCCTATGACAACCAGGCCATGCGCGAGAAGCGCGTCCATCGTCTGTACAGCGGCGAGTCGATCTCGACGACGCCGCGCGCACGCACCATCCGCATGATCGGCCGCCACCGCCTGATCGAGGCCAGCGACCAGCGTGTCGAGATCCGCTGCGCCCAGTTTCTGTATGAGTACCGCAAAGGCAAAGAACACCATTACGTCGCCGACCTGAGCTACACCCTGGTGCCGCAGGGCGAGCGCTTTCTTATCGCGCAGAAGGTCGTCCGGCTGATTAACGCCGACGATTATCTGCATAGCATTGGCTACATCCTGTGAGGCTGCAATGACAAGAACCGTACTCGTAACCGGCGCCGGCAGCGGCCTCGGGTTGACGATTAGCCGCCATCTGTGGCAGCTGGGTTATCAGGTGGCGATGGCGGATATCGCCATCGACATCGCGTGCGAGGGGGCCCGGCAGATCGATGCCGATCGACGGCGGCTGCTGCCCCTGGCGCTGGATATCCGCGAACCCGAACACTTTCACGCTGCGCTGGCGCAGATCGACGAACGATTTGGCGGGCTGGATGTGCTGGTGAACAACGCGGCGCTCACGCTGACCACGCCGATCATGGAGATCTCCGTTGAGGAGTTCGATCGCGTCACCAGCACCAACCTGCGGGGCACCTTTCTCGGCTGTCAGATTGTTGGCCGTTATTTTAGTCAACGCCGACAGGGCAACATTATCAATCTCGCCTCACTGGCGGGACAAAACGGCGGCACCGCCTCCGGCGCCCATTATGCGGCCTCGAAAGGCGGCATTCTGACGCTGACGAAAGTGTTTGCCCGCGCGTTGAGCGCCGCCGGAGTCAGCGTCAACGCCATAGCCCCCGGCCCGCTCGATTTACCGTCCGTTCATGCGGCGGTAGCGGAAGAAAAAATGCCGGCGCTGCTGGAGATGATCCCGATGAAACGCCTGGGCGATCCGCTGCTGGTCGCCCGCGCGGTAGAGCTGCTGGCCGACCCGTCCGCCACCTTTATCACCGGGGCGACCTGGGATATCAACGGCGGCATCTATATGCGTTAAGCCCTGTCAGGGTGGAGAAGAAAGATGGCTGAAACACTGACCGTACGCGTCGCAGAACGCGAAATCCAGGGCGCCGATGTGGTGGTCCTGACCCTGGCTTCGCTGGACGGCGCTCCCCTGCCGCCGTTTAGCGCCGGGGCGCATATCGATCTCTATCTCGAGGAGGGGATCGTTCGCCAGTATTCACTGTGCGGCAGCCCTCATCATCCGCAGCAGTATCGCCTGGGCATTCTCAAGGATCGGACATCGCGCGGAGGATCGCTGGCGGCGCATCGGCTCCAGGTCGGCGCCACGGTGACGATCGGCACGCCGCGCAATCTGTTTGCGCTTGAGATGGATGCCAGCCACAGCCTGCTGATTGGCGGCGGGATCGGGATTACGCCGATGCTGGCGATGGCGGATACGCTGTTCCGCGCCGGAAAATCTTTCGCTATCCATTATTGCGGGCGCCGCCGCGACGGGATGGCCTTTTTGCACGAGCTGGCGGATTGCCCTTTTAGCGACCGCGTCCATCTGCACATCAGCGAGGAAGGAGAAAAAATCCGCCCTCACGAAGTGCTGGCCCCGCACCGCGCCGCCGCTCACGTCTACGTCTGCGGCCCGGAAGGGTTTATGGACGGGATCGCCGATGCGGCGCGCGGCTGCGGTTATCCGCCCGAACAACTGCATCAGGAGTTTTTTAACCGGGAAGTGGAAACCGGCGGCGCCAGCTTTACCGTCGAGGTCCCCGAGCTGGGCCTCACCGTTGCCGTCGGGGAGAACGAAACCATTGTCGCCGCGCTGAAAAATGCGGGGATCAAGGTCAAAGTCTCCTGCGAACAGGGGGTCTGCGGAACCTGCCTCGCCAATGTGTGCAGCGGCGTGCCGGATCACCGCGATGAGTATTTAACCGATGAAGAACGCGAAGATAACGACCAGATCCTGCTGTGCTGTTCGCGGGCCAAAACGCCCCGGTTGGTTATCGAAAGCTTCGAATACGTCAAACTGAAATAACGGATACCGCTATGAACCTGACATCTGATTTCCGTAACGCCATGGCACAACTGGGCAGCGCTATCACGATCATCACCACCGATGGTCCGGCAGGCCGCTTTGGCTTTACCGCCTCCGCCGTATGCAGCGTCACCGATTCGCCCCCCACGCTGCTGGTCTGTATGAACCGTTCTTCTTTCGCCCATGGCAAATTTAAAGAGAACGGCGTGCTGTGCGTGAACGTGCTCTCCGGTCAGCATCAAAACCTGTCCGCCATCTTTGCCAATAGCCAGCTGCGTTCGGAAGAGCGTTTTTTACACGACCAGTGGCTGACGCTGGAAACCGGCTCACCGGTGCTGGCGACGGCCGTCGCCAACGTCGACTGCACCATTTCTACCAGCCATGAAGTGGGCAGTCACAGCGTGTTTTATTGCGAGGTCAGACAGATTCGTCATCACCAGGCCGGCGACGGGCTGGTGTGGTTCAACCGCCAGTTCCATACCCTTAGCGCGCAGCCGTACCGCTAAGGTTCACCCTAACGAAAAATACCCTATCGCATAATGCCGCCCTCATACGCTTCGGGTTGCATCATGGCGTCAGCTCTTCGGCGCCCTCTTTTCACCTGTACTGGAGTAGATGTGATGTCTGGAACTGCAAGCGATACGCCGGTTAGCACTCCCCAATCAATGCGCAAATTGATTATCGGCTCTTTTCTGGGTAACTCCCTGGAATGGTATGACTTTTTTCTTTACGGTACGGCGGCGGCGCTGGTCTTCGGCCCCCTGTTCTTTCCGGCAACCGATGATCCGCTGCTCGGGGCCTTTCTGGCCTTTTCCGGTTTTGCCATCGGCTTTATCGCCAGGCCGCTGGGCGGCATTGCCTTTGGTCATCTCGGGGATAAATACAGCCGTAAAATGACCCTGATTATCACCCTGACGTTAATGGGCGCCAGTACCTTTCTGATTGGTCTGCTGCCAACCTATGAACACATCGGTATTCTGGCGCCAGTCGCCCTGATAACCCTGCGTTTTATCCAGGGCGTCGCCTCCGGCGGCGAATGGGGCGGCGGCGTCCTGATGCTGAGTGAGAATGCCCCGGCGCAACAAAAAGGCTACTACACCGCCTGGAGCCAGGTGGGGGTCTCCGGCGGATTTGTACTCTCTTCGCTGGCTTTTTATCTGGTGCAGCTGCTGCCGCAGGAAGATGTGCTGGCCTGGGCGTGGCGCATCCCTTTCCTGCTGAGCCTGTTTATCTTTTTGGTCGGCGTCTATATCCGGCGCAACATTGAGGAAAATGCCGAGTTTGTCGCCCGAAAACATGCCTCCGGGGAGAGGGAGGTGCAGCTGCCGGTGCTCAGCGCCTTTAAACATCACCCGAAAGCGATCTTGCAGGCCATTGGTCTGCGGCTGGCGGAAAACGGCGCGGTCTACATCTTTTTCACCTTTTCCGTAGTCTATTGCAAACATATCGGCATTGAGACCAGCCAGGTGATTGCCGCCGTGACCCTTGCCATGACGGTGGAGATCGCCACGATTCTCGGCTGGGGCTGGCTGTCGGACCGTATCGGCAGGAAAACGCTCTACTATATTGGCGTGACCGGCATGGCGCTGGTCGCCTTCCCGTTCTTCTGGCTGCTACAAATGCATAGCTTCCCGGCGATTCTGCTGGCGATGCTGCTGGCGCTGCCGGTATGTCACGGGGCGATGATCGCCGCCCAGCCGTGCATGATGGTGGAGCTGTTTCCAGTTGAAGTGCGCTATACCGGTCTGGCGCTGGGCCACGAGATTGGCGCCGTTATCTCCGGCGGGATAAGCCCGATGCTGGCGGTCGCATTTTTAATGAAATGGGACAGCTACGTCCCGGTGGCGCTGATGCTGCTGGCCTTTGCACTGCTGGCCCTGGTGGCGCTGTTCAGCATTCGTCATCCCGCGACGCCGCGCCAGCAGCAGCCGGCGCTGTAAATCCCTTCGGATCGGTCCGCAGGGATGCGCGCCGCTTCGGCAACCAGAACCACCGGCTGAGGCATTGCCTGCCGCCGCTCTGATAAATTTAATTTTAAACAAAACAATGAATAAACAGGCACTTATTGCCGAGAAATAAAAAATATTTCCACGCCACAATAACGCTTAATTATTATTCATATATCAGTATGTTTGGTTTATCAGAAAGGCAATATTTATGAAAAAACTCCTTCTCGCTCTGGTTACCGCAGCGCTGTTGCTGCCGAGCCTCTCGGCTAACGCGACTTACCGCAGTGATAACCGCCAGGACGCACGCGATACCCGCCAGGATTCACGCCAGGGCGGACGCGATGCCAAACAGCAGTGCGTCAGAGACAATAATCAAAGCAACGCCAGCTGCCGCCAGGATAAACGCGATAACCGTCGCGATGGCCGCCAGGATGCGCGCGACGAAAAATGGTAAGTTAAGCGCGCACGGGCAGGCGTGGCTACCGCGCCCGCCTTCCCCCGCGCCTTGAGATTCAGCACAACGCCTCCCCTGTTATCAGAAATGCCGGCCTGACTCGGGGCGAATCAGCGCGTCAGGTTTAAGCTTTCCAACGGAAAGGGACGATCCTGCACCACGGTTTTCATCACCAGCGTCGAGCGCAAATGCTGCACCCCGGGCATCGCCGAGAGTTTGTCATCATAGAGTTTTTGAAACGCCGGGAGATCCCGGGTGACCACGTGCATCAGGTAGTCCGGATCGCCAAACAGCCGCTGGGCCAGCACGATCTGAGGGATCTCTTCAACCGCCTCTTCAAACGCGCTCACCGCTTTTTTATCACCCTCTTTTAAGGTCGCAAACACGATGGCCAGGAAATTAAAGCCCATTTTCAGGGGATCGAGGTTGGCCCGATAGCCGGTGATAACCCCTTCCTGCTCTAAAGCCCGCAGCCGTCGATGACAGGGAGAGAGGCTCAAATTGACCCGTTCAGCCAGCTCGGTAATCGACAGACGACCATCGGATTGCAGCTCAGCAATAATTTTTCGATCTATGCTATCCATTTGGAAGATTTTCTCTTAAACAGGGGGTTTTCAGCATAACATTGAAAACTTATTTCCCGTAAATCCCGATATTCTTTTCCTCTACAGAATACGGATACCGACGGGGGATCGTTATGCGCAATACCTTGAAACACGGTGGAGAGAGCCGGTCATGGAGATGAGTTTTATCGCCGGGTTCTGGGTTGTCTCTTTCCTGCTGATCATCACACCCGGTGCCGACTGGGCCTATACCATTAGCGCCGGCATCCACGGACAACGGGTGCTTCCCGCGGTGATCGGACTGATGTCCGGGCATCTGCTGGCGGCCATTATCGTGATCGCCGGGATCGGCGTGGCCGTTACCGGTCACCCGCTGGTGCTGTCGCTGATCACGCTGCTGGGCGCAGCCTATCTGCTGTGGCTGGGGATCGCGATTTTGCGTCACCCCACCACGCCTGACGCCGCAACGCAGCAGGCCGGAAGCTGGAACCGTTGGGCGCTAAAAGGGTTATGTATTAGCGGGCTGAATCCAAAAGTCTTTCTCTTATTCCTCGCCCTGCTGCCACAATTTACCGATCCTGAAGGACGCTGGCCGGTTGCACTGCAAATGTCGGCCCTGGGAAGCATTCATCTGTTGACCTGCACGCTGATCTATTTTCTGGTTGGCTACGGGTCAAAAAGGCTATTAACCCACCGGCCGGAGGTGGCAAGAAGAGTCAGCATGACCTCCGGAGCGATGATGGTGGCGATAGCCATCCTGCTATTCTACAGCCAGCTGAAATAACGCTGCAGACGCGGGATGAACAAAATAGATTCACACCGGTTTAAGTTATTTGTGCCCTCTCGACAGGGGGCCATCGCCCTGTCTGCATATTTCGCGGCAAGGGTTTGAATCTATTCGCCGTGAAAAACACCCTTTCTCTGTGATACCGGGGAAAGACTCCAGATAACTCCAGTAATCTTCATAAAATCCCAAAACTGCATCTTAACAAACAACAGGATAGCCAGAACCCTCAAGCGAAAAGCGTCAAATAACTCCAGTAACCCCCCTGACCGCCACCATTTTCGCGCGCTACGCATACGAAATCGCCCTCCGGCCCTTAGCCGAAATTAAGTCCCGCGCGGAGAGGAGGCTTGTGCCGCCGGGCTTATTATTACTATTCTCGAACATAATTTTGCAGTATGGTTTAATCATTGTTGTAGTGATGCAGTGAATGCTACCCAGGCGAGTATATCGTTCTTCGCGTTCTGCGAAGCGCTTCGTGGAATATTCACCAGGCCAGAGCCGGATTCACTTTTGTAAGGAATGGCGGCAGGTTAACGGGCATTTAATTATTAGCAGACCAGACACAAAAATCCTTCAACCTGCGCCGAGGCGACAAGGGAGAACCCGGAGATGATTTATCCATCCCCGTCCGCTAAGAGATCCGCCAGTCGTGATATCTCATGGCAGAGCGGCATGTATCAGGATGTCGATATTCGTTGGGCTAGCGCCAGAGCGATGCCCTGCGCCCCTGTATCACCGGCGTGTGCAACCAGGAGGAATGAAGGATGATCGGGACATGCTCCCCCCCAGGAACAGCGTCATTGTTTAACCCAAAAAGATTTAATCCATTGTATTCCATGAAGTCATTCGTTCCAGAGCATGGAGATACTTCATGATTCAACTAAATACCCGCCTTCTGATGACCCGGTTCAGCTTGATACAAGCTGGAGTACGTAACACGTTTTAAAAGTGCCTGGCGCGATGGCGAAATATAAGCGAAAAAATGTTCAATCGGACAACAAAGCTGGCCTGACGACAACGAATAGTTCGTAATATACGCCTGCAATTAAAAGGGAATATAATGAAGAATAATGCCGATATCAAAAAAAGGAACTTCCTTACTCAGAATGAGATTGAATCGCTTCTTAAAGCGGCGAACACCGGAGCACATGCTGCCCGAAACTATTGCCTGACATTACTCTGTTTTATTCATGGGTTTCGCGCCAGTGAAATTTGCCGCCTGCAAATATCTGATATTGACTTGCGCTCTAAGTGTATTTATATCCATCGTCTTAAAAAAGGATTTTCCACTACCCATCCTTTACTCAATAAAGAAATTCAGGCACTGAAAAACTGGCTGGATATTCGAAAAACCTATCCGCATGCCGACAGTGAATGGCTGTTTTTATCGCGTAAAGGCAATCCGCTTTCCCGCCAGCAGTTTTACCAGATAATATCCTCCTCCGGAGGCACCGCCGGATTAACGATTGAAATTCATCCCCATATGCTTCGCCATTCATGCGGATTTGCGCTGGCGAATATGGGTATCGATACCCGCCTTATTCAGGACTACCTTGGCCACCGAAATATCCGCCATACCGTCTGGTACACCGCGAGCAACGCCGGGCGTTTTTACGGCATCTGGGACAATGTAAAAGAGAAGCAGCGTAACAGCATTTTGCAATGACGGTCCGGGCGTCAAAAGGAGTTGACGCCTGATACTCTCGATGGCGTTAAAATGAACAACGATCGCTGAAAACATTAATAAATATTAACCATGCGTTAATTACGATTATTGTTCCCGCAAGTTCTTATTTCATACATAATACGGTTCCTGCTGAAACCCTTGTAAATACTCAGGATTTCAATTCGTTATTTATTGTCAGGTTAAACCATTCAGCATTATATTTTCCGTCCAAAGCCAGCTTCTCATTCACTTTTTTTCCTCGTAATTTGATGTACCTGGCAAGAAGCCTTGCTGTCACTATTGTGATATGCCATAAAATCTATAAAAATAAGAATTGTCGTGTAGCTATATTTTAACGATGTGTGAATGTAATGTGACCATCTATTTTTACAGCTTCAACATCATGGCAACGTGAAGAATGAACTGTATATGTACCTTTATATAATACGCCTTTAACACTGCGGATTATTTTTTAACCGTCCTGATAATTGCTTCAGGACGCTGTCTTCGTGCAAATTAATTTCAGGAGCATTGTATTGTGAATCGACGTCGTTTTCTTACCGCCAAAGAAGTTCAGGCAATGATGCAGGCGGCACGGCAGGGTCCAACCGGAGAGCGGGATTATTGCCTTATCCTGCTGGCCTTTCGTCACGGGATGCGCATCAGCGAACTGCTCGATCTGCACTATCGCGATCTTGACCTCAATGAGGGCCGCATCAACGTCCGTCGGTTGAAGAATGGATTTTCGACCATCCACCCGCTGCGATTCGACGAGCTGGAAGCTATTGCGCGCTGGACCCAGGTTCGCGCCGGCTGGAAAGCGGCACAAAAAACCAATGCGATTTTTATTTCCCGCCGCGGCACTCAGCTTTCCCGCCAGCAGGCCTATCGGATTATTCGTAGCGCCGGCGAAGAGGCCGGAACCGCTACCCACACTCACCCGCATATGCTGCGCCATGCCTGCGGCTATGAACTTGCGGAAAGAGGGACAGATACCCGTTTAATTCAGGATTATCTGGGTCATCGCAATATTCGACATACAGTGCGTTATACCGCCAGCAATGCCGCGCGTTTCGCAGGATTATGGGAAAGAAATAATCTGCTTGAAGAAAATTCTCATGGTTCGAAGAAATGATTTATTCATTTGATAAATAAGGATAAATTTAAAAATGAACAAGTCAATTGGGGCCAAACTGTTTATATCATAAAAATGTTTTGCAATCTTTTGCAACTGGCAAGTACATATATTCTCACGAATTAAATTCATCCGATTGATTACTATCATATTTTACCCTTAAGAAACTTTACTTATCTCTTCATCCTTTCCGCTTACCCGTCATCTCATCCGCCCTGACCTCGCCCGATGACCGACCTTCTTCAAAACAAAAAAACAGAAAATAAAACCAACAAACAATAAATTAAAAGAATAATAACCTAACAACAATCTAAAAAAACCAAAAAACCAGGTATTTATCTCAATGAGTCAAAATGGCCCCAATTGACTCATCAGTTGGGCGAAAACTGCGCAGAGCCGGCAGTCGAACCATTCGGCTGATACATGGAATGCCTGGAAGGCACGACGACTGCCAATTTCGGTTCGTAATATCGACATTGTTTAAAGGAAAACAGCATGAAAATCAAAACACTGGCTATCGTTGTTCTGTCAGCCCTGTCTCTGAGTTCCGCGGCGGCCCTGGCTGACACCACCACGGTTAATGGCGGCACAGTGCATTTTAAAGGGGAAGTGGTCAACGCGGCCTGTGCCGTTGATGCTGGCTCTATCGATCAGACCGTTCAACTGGGCCAGGTTCGTTCAGCCAAACTCGCTACTGCAGGCAGCACCAGCTCTGCGGTCGGTTTTAACATCCAGCTGGATGATTGCGATACTACCGTCGCAACCAAAGCTTCCGTTGCATTCTCCGGTACTGCCGTAGACAGCAGCAACACCACCGTTCTGGCACTGCAGAACTCTGCAGCCGGTGGCGCGACGAACGTTGGCGTACAGATCCTCGACAGCACCGGTACTCCGCTGGCGCTGGACGGCGCAACCTTCGGTGCAGCAACCACGCTGAACGACGGCACCAACATCATTCCTTTCCAGGCTCGCTACTACGCGACTGGCGCGGCAACCGCAGGTACTGCTAACGCCGACGCAACCTTCAAAGTGCAGTACGAATAATTCACTCATCACGCAAGGACGCTGCTCGGGCCAGGATGGCCCGTTATCCACAACAGGACTGGGGTGATAACGATGCAAGGAATGAAATCTGGCCTGCTGTTTTTTTTACTGTCGCCGCTCGCGCTGGCCGGAAACCAGTGGAATGTGACGTTACCCGGCGGAAATATGCGCTTTCAGGGCGTCATTATTGCCGAATCCTGCCGCGTTGAAGCAGGAGACCAGCAGTTGACGGTCAACATGGGACAGATCAGCAGCAATCGGTTTCATTCGCCAGGGGAAGATACTGACCCTGTTCCTTTCGATATTCATCTCCAGGATTGCAGCACCGCCGTCAGTCAACGGGTTGGTGTCGCCTTTCATGGCGTCGCTGATGGCAAAAATCCGGACGTGCTCTCGGTTGGCGAAGGCCCCGGCATCGCAACCGGTATCGGCGTCGCGCTGTTCGACAAAGAAGATCGCCTGATTCCGCTCAACAGCCCACCGGGCGCCTGGTCACGACTGTATACCGGCCCCACCACGCTCCATTTTGTCGCTAAATATCGGGCGACCGGACATCAGGTTACCGGCGGAGCCGCAAATGCTCAGGCCTGGTTCTCTCTGACCTATCAGTAATTAACCAGCAGGCATACCGGATGCAGGACATAACGGCGAGTATAAAAGGGGAAAACGTGAGAAAAACACTGGGGATGACACGCTGCTTACTGGCGGGCTTATTGATGATAACGACCGCCGGTTTCGCTGCGCGTGCCGAAGCGGGCGTGGCGCTGGGAGCCACCCGCGTTATTTATCCCGCCGGACAAAAGCAGGTTCAGCTGGCGGTGACCAACAATGACGACAACAGCACCTATCTGATTCAGTCGTGGGTCGAAAACGCCGACGGACAAAAAGACGGGCGCTTTGTGATCACCCCACCGCTGTTCGCTATGCAGGGCAAAAAAGAGAATACGCTGCGCATAATCGATGCGACCAACGACAAGCTGCCGCAGGATCGGGAAAGTTTGTTCTGGATGAACGTGAAAGCCATCCCCTCCATGGATAAATCAAAGCTTAGCGATAACACGCTGCAGCTGGCGATTATCAGCCGCATCAAGCTCTATTACCGCCCGGGGAAACTCGCGCTGTCGCCGGATCAGGCGGCAGAGAAGCTGACATTTCGCCGTAGCGCCAACACGTTGACGCTGATCAATCCCACGCCCTACTACCTGACGGTGACCGAACTCAATGCCGGCACCCGGGTGCTGGAAAATGCGCTGGTTCCGCCGATGGGGGAAGCCTCGGTAAAAATCCCGTCCGACGCCGGACGCGACATCACCTACCGGACGATTAACGACTACGGCGCACTGACCCCACGGATGAAGGGCGCACTGCAATAACCACGGGGAAATAGCGTTCTCCCCTGAAATATAAAAAGAACTGACAGCCGGGCGACTTCGGACCGGAGGGACTATGTCACATCTGAAATATGGATCGGACCGCCTGGGTGCGCGGCGCCGCGCGTCGGGATCGGCTCGCGTCTTTGCCCGGTTCCCTTTTGCCCTTTTGCTTGCCATGCAGGCCTTTTCCGCGCAGGCGGAACTTTACTTTAACCCGCGTTTCCTCGCCGATGATCCTGCCGCAGTGGCGGATCTGTCGAATTTCGAAAAGGGTCAAGAGGTGCCACCGGGCACCTATCGCGTCGATATCTATCTGAATAACGGCTTTATGACGACTCGCGATGTCACCTTTAAGAGCGGAGAGAACCACCACGGTCTGGCTCCCTGCCTGACCCGCGGCCAGTTGGCCAGCATGGGCGTCAACACCGCCGCCGTGTCCGGTATGAATGCCCTCGCGGCCGATGCCTGCGTGCCGATGGCGGAGATGATCAAAGAGTCGACCAGCCGTTTTGACGTGGGCCAACAGCGCCTGTATCTGACCGTGCCACAGGCTTTTATGGGCAATCGTGCGCGCGGATATATCCCGCCCGAACTGTGGGATGACGGCATCACCGCCGGGCTGCTGAACTACAACTTTACCGGCAACAATGTCCATAACGATATCGGCGGCAGCAGCAACTATGCCTATTTGAATCTGCAAAGTGGCCTCAACCTCGGCGCCTGGCGCCTGCGCGATAACACCACCTGGAGCTACAGCAGCGGCGGCAGTTCATCGAGCAACGAGAATAAGTGGCAGCACGTCAACAGCTGGCTGGAGAGGGATATTGTTCCCCTACGCTCGCGCCTGACCCTCGGCGACAGCTATACCAACGGCGACGTGTTCGATGGCATCAACTTCCGCGGCGCCCAGCTGGCCTCTGACGACAATATGCTGCCGGACAGCCAGAAAGGTTTCGCCCCGGTCATTCACGGGATTGCCCGCGGGACGGCACAGGTCTCGATCAGGCAAAACGGCTATGAGATCTATCAGAGCACGGTGCCGCCGGGACCGTTTACGATCGACGACCTCTATGCCGCCGGGAACGGCGGCGATCTGCAGGTCACCATCAAAGAGACCGACGGTACCCGCCAGGTCTTTACCGTGCCGTGGTCAACGGTGCCGGTGCTGCAGCGTGAGGGCCATTCGCGCTTCGCTCTGACGGCGGGGGAATATCGCAGCGGTAACGACCAGCAGGAGAAGCCGAAATTCTTCCAGGGGACATTGCTGCACGGCCTGGCGGCGGGCTGGACGCTGTACGGCGGCTCCCAGCTTGCCGACCGCTACCGTGCCTTTAACCTCGGCGTCGGCAAAAACATGGGCGAGTTCGGCGCCGTATCGCTGGACGTGACCCAGGCCAACGCCACGCTACCTGATGACAGCAAGCATCAGGGGCAGTCGCTGCGTTTTCTCTATAACAAATCGCTTAACGAAGTCGGCACCAATATTCAGCTGGTCGGCTACCGCTACTCCACGCGGGGCTATTACAGCTTTGCCGATACCACCTATAGCCGGATGAGCGGCTACGACGTCGAGACCCAGGATGGCGTTATCCAGGTGAAGCCTAAATTCACCGACTACTACAACCTCGCCTACAGCAAACGCGGCAAGGTGCAGGTCAGCGTCACCCAGCAGCTGGGACGCACCGCCACGCTCTACCTGAGCGGCAGCCATCAGACCTACTGGTCAACCGGCAAAGCGGACCAGCAGCTGCAGGCCGGACTGAACACTGCGGTTGACGACATCAACTGGACGCTGAGCTACAGCCTGACCAAAAACGCCTGGCAGCAGGGGCGCGACCAGATGCTGGCGGTCAACGTCAACATTCCGTTCAGCCACTGGCTGCGCTCGGACAGCAAATCAGTATGGCGCCATGCCAGCGCCAGCTACAGCATGTCGCACGACCTCGATGGCCGGATGACCAACCTCGCCGGGCTGTACGGCACGCTGCTGGAGGACAATAACCTGAGCTACAGCGTGCAGACCGGCTATGCCGGCGGCGGCAACGGCGGGAGCGGCGGTACCGGATACGCGGCGCTGAACTATCGCGGCGGCTACGGTAACGCCAACGTCGGCTACAGCCGAAGCGATGGCCTGAAACAGCTGTACTACGGCGTAAGCGGCGGCGTGCTTGCCCACGGCAACGGCGTCACCTTGAGCCAGCCGTTGAACGATACGGTGGTGCTGGTTAAGGCTCCGGGGGCCGACAACGTGAAAGTGGAAAACCAGACCGGGGTGCGTACCGACTGGCGTGGCTATGCGGTGTTGCCGTACGCCACCGAATATCGTGAAAACCGCGTGGCGCTGGACACCAACACGCTGGCTGACAACGTCGACCTGGATGATGCGGTGGTCAGCGTGGTGCCCACGCACGGCGCCATCGTGCGCGCAGATTTCAAAGCGCACGTCGGCATGAAGCTGCTGATGACGCTAACCCGTAATGGCAAGCCGGTTCCGTTTGGCGCCATGGTGACCTCAGCCAATAACCAGAGCGGCAGTATCGTGGCCGATAACGGGCAGGTTTATCTGAGCGGTATGCCGCTGGCCGGCAAAGTGCAGGTGACATGGGGTGAAGGCCCCGATGCCAGCTGCGTGGCCGAGTATCAGCTGCCGCAAGAGAGCCAGCAGCAGGCGTTGAGCCAGCTGTCTGCCGTCTGTCGCTAAGGAAGAAATGATGATGACCAAATCGCTGTATCTGCTGGGAGCCGTGCTGTCGCTGGCCATCGCCAACGCTTTCGCGGCCGACAGTACCATTACCATCAGCGGATATGTCCGGGATAACGCCTGCGCGGTGGCGGGTGAGTCAAAAGACTTTACCGTCGACCTGATGGATAACGCCGCTAAACAGTTCAACACCATCGGCGCGACAACGCCGGTGGTGCCGTTTCGCATCGTGCTGTCGCCCTGCGGCAGCTCGGTGACCGCGGTCAAAGTGGGCTTCATCGGCGTGGCGGATAACGACAACACCAGCTTACTGAAGCTGGACAGCGGCGCGTCGGCCGCGGCGGGCATGGGGGTGCAGATTCTCAATGGTCAGCAGACGATGCTGCCGCTGAACGCCCCCTCAACGGCGATCGCCTGGACGACGCTGACGCCCGGGCAGACCAATACCCTGAACTTTTATGCGCGGTTGATGGCCACCCAGGTGCCGGTTACCGCCGGGCACGTCAACGCGACAGCGACATTCACGCTGGAATTTCAGTAACCGGAGGTTGAGATGAAATGCATTCCCCGAGAATGGCTTCTGGCGGGCGCGCTGGCACTGGCCTGCTCTCCCCTACAGGCGGCCGATATCACGATCACCGTTAACGGCAAAGTGGTCGCCAAACCCTGTACGGTCTCGACCACGAATGCCACCGTCGAGCTCGGCGACCTGTATACCTTCAGTCTGGTCTCGGCAGGCGCCGCTTCGGCCTGGCACGGCGTGTCGCTCGATCTGAGCAACTGCCCCATCGGCACCTCGCGCGTCACCGCCAGCTTTAGCGGTACCGCGGACGCCACCGGGTATTACAAAAACCAGGGTACCGCCGGCAATATCCAGCTGGAGCTGCAGGATGACGGCGGAACCACGTTGAACAACGGCGCCACTAAAGCAGTCCAGGTCGATGACTCAACGCAGTCCGCCCGCTTCCCGCTGCAGGTCAGAGCATTGACGGTTAACGGCGGCGCCACCCAGGGAACCATTCAGGCGGTGATTAGCGTCACCTACACCTACGCCTGAATCAGGAGAGTAAGTTGATGAAAAAAATGATGACCCTGTTGACCACGCTGCTGCTGTTGGGCTGGTCGGTTAATGCCTGGTCCTTTGCCTGCAAAACCGCTACCGGGGCGACGATCCCCATCGGCGGCGGCAGCGCGAACGTCTACGTCAACCTGACGCCGGCGGTGAACGTCGGGCAAAACCTGGTGGTCGATCTCTCCACGCAAATCTTCTGCCATAACGACTATCCGCAAACCATTACCGACTACGTGACCCTGCAACGAGGCTCCGCCTATGGCGGGGTGCTGTCGAGTTTTTCCGGCACCGTAAAGTACAACGGTACCTCCTATCCCTTCCCCACCACCACGGAAACCGCGCGGGTCATCTATGATTCAACCACCGATAAACCGTGGCCTACCGTGCTCTATCTGACGCCGGTCAGCACCGCTGGCGGGGTGGCGATCACCTCCGGTTCCCTGATCGCGGTGCTCATTCTTCACCAGACCAACAACTATAACAGCGACTCCTATCAGTTTGTCTGGAACATTTACGCCAACAATGATGTGGTGGTGCCGACCGGCGGCTGCGATGTCTCCGCTCGCGATGTGACGGTAACGCTTCCGGATTATCCTGGCTCAATGGCCGTTCCGGTGACGGTTCATTGCGCGCAAAACCAGAATCTCGGCTACTACCTTTCCGGCACCACCGCCGATACCGCCAATTCGATCTTCAGCAATACCGCTTCGACGTCGGCGGCGCAGGGGATTGGCGTACAGATGACGCGTAACGGCAGCATCGTGCCCGCCAACAGCACGGTGTCGCTGGGTACGGTCGGCACTTCGCCGGTCAATCTGGGGCTCACCGCGACCTATGCGCGAACCACGGGTCAGGTGACGGCAGGTAATGTGCAGTCCATTATTGGGGTGACGTTTGTCTACCAGTAAGGGCTGCGCGACGCAGGCCTCCCCGCCGGTGGACTATATTCTTTCGCCCTGCGCGATAGCCGCCGAGGGGCTGTCTTCCCTGATGGACGACGGCGGCCTGCTGCGGCCCAGGCGCCTGTTCCCTCAGCTTCACGAGGCGCTGTTAATCCCCGATATTGTGACCGTCAGGCGTATCGTGGTTTTTTTACCCGACGATCCGTTCTGGCTGCTGCTCACTCTGCGGCAGGCGGGGCTGCTGCTGAAACACAGCGCCGTTCCGCTGCCGATGCTGATCCTCAGCCGCAGCCCGGCCAACTGGCTGTGGCAGACGCTGTTACATCAGGTCGGCAAGCCGCGCCATCTGGCCAGGGTACGGGCCGTCGCCTCTGATTTACCCTGTCGACAGCTGGCGGCGCTGCTCAGACCCGACGGCGGACAACGCTATCCCCTGCTGGCGCAGCTGGCGTCTCAGGAGATGATTATCTGCGCTAAACCGGCCGCCGGCGTGACCAAACCAGAACTGAGCACCGCGCTGGACTGGCTGCGGGGATTCAGCATCAATCATCAGGCACAACGTCGGGGGCTTAGTCACAAAACCCTCTACACCCAGAGAAGCTCAGGACTGAAAAAGATGGTTGAACATCATCCCCATCTGGCCAACCGTTTTCCCGGTAGCCAGACCAAAGGACAGAAAACGAGCGCGGTTACCGCGCTCTCCGCTTTTGAACGCGAGTTCATCCATGCCATTCACTGCCGGCAAGTGTTTCCTGTGTTTCAGCCCATCACCGATGGCCGCCTGATGTTGCAGGGCATCGAAATGCTGTCGCGCTGGCGACGCAATGGCGATGTACTGTTGCCAGCCGAGTTTCTGCCGCAGATACGCTCGGAATATGCCTGGCTGCTGCTCACGGCATTTGTCCTGCAGGAGGCCGTGCAGAATATCAATCAATACCCGGGCGACTATTATTTCGCGGTTAACATCCCGCCGGTCATCGCCAACAACAGCAACATTATCCGGATGATGGAGGCGGCCCGTCAGCAGCTGCAGGAACCACAGCAGGGTGAGAGGCTGGTACTGGAATTTGCCGAAACTGTCGATCTCAATCGTCACAGTAAAACGGGCGATACGATCGCCCGCTTACAGCAGCAGGGCTTTCGCATCATGCTTGACGACTGCTTTTCGCGCAGCAGCGTCCTGTTTCCGGTCCGCACCGTGCGCTTTAATGAGTACAAGCTGGATATCAGTATCGTCAACGATCTGCAGCGGGATCCCCACGCCCTGGCGCTGATCAAAAGCCTGATCTATTACTGCCAGCTTTCCGGTAGCCGCTGCATTGCCGAAGGGGTCGATAGCCTGGAAAAATTTAATATGCTGAAGGCGTTGGGCATCGATCGCTTTCAGGGCTATCTGATCTCACCGCCGGTCACTGGCGATAATCTGGAGGATCTTATTCAGCGTTTTTCGCCGGGACGCTATCCCACCAGCATTGCCGGGTAAATCCCATCCATTTTCAGCTCCGTCCAGCATGAAAAACCCGACCATCCGGGTCGGGATTCTCCATTTAACTTCAGCCCTGATGTCAATTCAGATGGCTATGGCGAATCAGGGGTAAAACCCCTGGCTCCGGGTTCGGCTTCGCGGCGGGACTAACGGGCGTAATCCACCGGCTCTCGATGAGCAGCAGCGGGCCGTTGGCAGCGGGCTGGACTGCTCAGCCGTCTCCATTTCCCAGTCTGGTTACCTGTCAGGCCGTTCAGCTGGTGAGATCGGCGGCACATCTCAAAGAGGCATTTGACGGTAGAGAGGATGAATCTGAGGGTTGGGTTGGTTTGAGCGACCAAAGGCCGCCCATGGGCGAAAAGTGACTATGAATAGAAATCAGCCCCATTCAGAAATCAAAAGCCAGGAGAATATTTCACAGGAGACATCGCACCTTTCTTTCTCAGATCATCCGGAATTTTTTTACCTAGGTAATGCTGTAATATATCTGGGGATGCTACTCTTCCTCGGAACCCAAAGCGGGATTTTTGAGTAGATTCAAACTCATCGTCTGCATCCCATGAAGGCATCTCAGGGAAATTCTCACGGGTAGATTTGAGCCACTCATCAGCCACATACACCCCCCTTACGATTCCTCTAACTGTAGCCAGTATAACTTCAGCCTTACGAGCACGCTCAACACTGACACGCCAGCTAAAACGAACAGCATCATAGAGGTCTACATCCTTTGAACTTCTGTTCACGGATATCATCAGGACTTTATGTTGAAACACGACTGTTTCAGGTTGGTATGTTGCGATTAACTCTTTGATGTGTGCAGCGCCATATTCATTGCTGCCAGCACCGTTCATGATGTTAGTTAAACCGGGGTAGGCGTCTATAAGTGCGGCTTCAACCTCGTAAGCAGTCTTTTCATCAGCCATACCGTGTCGGTGGATGACATGGATGACATCAAGACCAGCCAATCTTATCTCTCGAAGTTGCTTGAGTTTGTTGCTAAGTAATTCATCATCATCAGCCGCGGCGACCTCACCACGCATATGAGCAAAAACACGATTCCCTTTCCCTTTACCCACGTAGAAGGTACTTCCATCCCTTGGATCAATTAGTCGGTATACATACCAGCCAAGATGTTCCATTACTCCCGGTGGAAACTCATTGATATCCATGTCATAACTCCTGTCACTTGATTCATGAAGCATAAGCAAAACATAGTAATGTCGATTAACAACTAATAGTACCCATTAATCTCCCCTATGATTGATCTAGCGAAGAACAAAGCAAACGTCCCCTCCTGGCACAAACCAGCCACTCAGTCTCCCAACGACATTGGCTTACTGCCCCCGGCGGCAGGCCGAATAATTTACGCACCCGGTTAAGAAACGCGCCAGAAGGGCGGCCCGGCAAAAGCATCATCAAGGCGGCGCAGCCGCACATCGGCGAGATAGCCTGCGGTTCTCATTGCCGGCCTCTTACCCTCTGCCACGGCCGGCGGCGCATCACCGCCGTCCCTCAAATAACGCGCCTGTGACCAGGGGGATGCATATAATCAACCCCATTGACGCTAAGCGCCAGGTAGCAAAGCGCACGCCTTGCCACTGCCCGAACTCACAAGATATCGCACCTTGTCAGGTGGTAAAAAATAATAAAAGTCCCTGACGGACTTCGCACCAGGCCGGTACGACGATGCTGGCCGGAATATTGGCTTTAAATGGGATAAGACTATGGGTTCACAGGTATCCGCAGCGGAAGATTCACTGCTGCGGCACAGGTCGTTCGTCACCTTTTGGCTGGCGCGCACCTGCTCATCATTCGGTTTTCAAATGTTTTCGGTTGCCGTTAGCTGGCAAATTTATGCCATCACCCATAGCGCGATGGCGCTCGGGATGATCGGCCTGATGCAATTCTTACCCTCGGTCCTGCTGGCGCTCCCTGCGGGACACCTTGCGGATCAGTTCGATCGGCGACGGATTGTGCTGCTTGGCCAGTTCATTGAATGGGTAGCGTTACTCGGGCTGGTTGCGCTGACGCTGCTGCATTGGGCGGACAAGATTGAGATTTGGGGGCTGGTCTTTTTAATCTCGGTGGCAAAAGCGCTGGAGTGGCCGGCGATCACCTCGATGCTGCCGGCGCTGGTACCGCCGCCGATCCTCGCGCGCGCGATGGCGGCCAGTTCCGTCGGAGGACAGGCGGCGGTCATTATCGGCCCAACGCTTGGCGGTCTGCTGTACGTGGCGGGTCCGGAAGTGGTGTACGGCGTATCGGCGCTGTTCTATCTGTTCTCTCTTGTACTGGTGAGCCGACTGCGCTATGAGCGGCCGCCGCAAACCCGTCTGCCGATGAACCTCAAAAACCTGTTTGCCGGGGTGCATTTTATCCGCGAGCGAAAAGATGTGCTGGGCGTGATTTCGCTCGATCTGTTTGCCGTCCTCCTCGGAGGCGCGACGGCGCTATTACCGATCTTCGCCCAGGATATTCTCCATACCGGCCCATGGGGGCTGGGGATGCTGCGCGGCGCCCCTTCGGTTGGCGCGCTGCTGGTGGGCGTCTGGCTCAGTCGCCACAAGCTGGAGAAAAACGTGGGTCTGATCATGTTCGCCTCGGTGGCCGGCTTTGGCCTGGCGACGCTGGTGTTTGCGCTTTCTGCTCAGCTGTGGCTTTCCCTGCTGGCGTTAGCCGCGCTGGGTGGGTTTGATATGGTGAGCATGGTGATTCGCGGCGCGCTGGTACAGCTGGATACGCCGGATGATATGCGCGGCCGGGTCAATGCGGTGAACGCTATCTTCATTAATACCTCAAACCAGCTTGGGGAGTTTGAGTCTGGCCTGCTGGCAGCGTGGATGGGTGCCGTACCGGCCGCGGCGCTTGGCGGGATTGGCACGCTGGTAGTGGTCGCGATATGGATGACCATTTTCCCGCACCTGCGCAAAAGGCAGAAGCTGGAAAACGAGGGCCCGGGCTGACGACAGAAGCGCTTCCCGGTCGCTACGCCGGAAGTCAGGCGACAGGCCGGAACCATGCTGGCGCCAGAATATTATTCGCCATCATCGCCAATAACAGGCATCCCGGATGCAAAAGCCCTTCATCATCTAAAACTGAGCACCGGCTGAGACCGGTGCTTTTATTTCAGGCCCGGATATCATCGTACTCGCGGGTATTATCAAACTCATGTTTCGCAAAGGGACATAGCGGGATAATTTTACGCTGTTCTCCGCGCATCTTTTCCACCACTTTCGCCACCAGCTGTTTGCCTACCCCCTGCCCTTTCAGGCTCTCGTCGACATCGGTATGTTCAATAATGCTGAGATGTTCGCCGGTGGGAACAAAAACAATTTCCGCGACCTGATTCCCTGCCGCATCGTTGACGTAAAACTTGTTATGGCCTTCCAGTATTTCCATCATTTCCTCACTTATTTCTGGCGATACTTCAGGGCGCCGCTCGGGCAGGTGTCGATCACACGCACGACGGTGGCGACATCCACTTCATCCGGGATGATCCACGGCTTACGCTTCAGGTTGAAGAGTTTTGCGCTGCCGCGAACGCAGTTCCCCGAGTGCTGGCAGATGTCCGTGTTGAAGTAGACATCAATCTTCTCGCCGGTGTATGCCCGGTAGCCCGCCTCCAGTAATTCCTTATCCATGACATTGCCTCAATTATTTTTCTTGTTCAGGAGCTAAGCATAGCCCCGCCGCGGAACGCCAGCTATGGTGAAATCAAAAATCACCTTCATATATGTCATAAGATTTATCGCATTAATGCGAAATAAACGCCTTTATATTCACTTTTCCTGCAGGAGCGGCGCTGACGGCCCCCATAAAATAGACAGCCCGTCTCTTCCCTTTGCTTTTATTTCCCCGTGAGGGCGATTAAACTCACTCCACAATGGTATGAGCGCTCAGGAACTATCCTTTGAATTATCGAGTGAAGCTGGCACGTCCGGCGCTATTATTCATGTTCTTATTTCTCTCTGGTTGTTCATTATCACCAGCGATTCCGGTATTAGGCGCCGCATTTCCTGGCTGGTTTTTCTGTTTATTGGGCGGCGTGCTGTTACTCATTCCCTGTCATATCCTGATCGTCCGCAAAGGCTGGCAATCACGTTTTTCTCCGCTGGTATTCAGCTACCTGGCTCTGATGTTCCTGTTCGCCACGCTCCTGTGGTTCCTTTTCTTTGTTTACTAAGCCCCTATGACAAACTCCAGCCCAAGCGTATTACGGAAAAAGTGGCCTCTGCTGGCCCTCGTCCTCGCCGCGATCGTGGCGCTTATCCTGGTTATCTGGCAGCTTCAGACCTCGCCGGAAACCAATGATGCTTACGTCTATACCGATACCATCGACGTGGTGCCGGAAGTGAGCGGCCGGATCGTGGAGATGCCCATCAGCGACAACCAGCGGGTGAAAAAAGGCGATCTGCTGTTTCGTCTCGATCCGCGCCCCTATCAGGCGATGCTCGATGACGCCCGGGCCAGGCTGACCACGCTGGATGCGCAAATCATGCTGACCCGGCGCACAATTAAGGCCCAGGAGTACAACGCCCAGTCCGTCGCCGCCGCGGTAGAACGGGCGAAGGCGCTGGTAAAACAGACCACTTCGTCACGCACGCGTCTTGAACCATTAGTCCCGCAGGGCTTTGCTTCACAAGAGGATCTCGACCAGGCGCGAACCGCCGAAAAAGCCGCACGCGCAGAACTCGACGCCACGCTGCTGCAAGCGAAACAGGCTTCGGCCGCTGTGACCGGCGTTGACGCCATGGTTGCCCAGCGGGCGGGGATTCTGGCGCAGATCGCGCTGGCGGAACTGCACCTGGAATTTACCGAAGTCCGGGCGCCTTTTAACGGCGTGGTGGTGGCGCTGAAAACCACCGTCGGCCAGTACGCCTCGGCGTTAAAACCGGTATTTACCTTAATGGATGACGACCGCTGGTATGTCATCGCCAACTTCCGCGAAACCGATCTTAAAAACGTCCGCCCCGGCGTAGCGGCCAGAGTCACCATCATGACCAATCATGATAAATCGTTCGCCGGCGTGGTCGATTCCGTCGGCTCCGGCGTGCTGCCTGAAGGCGGGAGCGTGATTGAAGGTCTGCCGATTATTCAGAAGAGCATCAACTGGGTTCATGTTTCGCAGCGTTTCCCGGTGAAGATCGCGGTGAAAGATCCTGACCCCGAACTCTTCCGTATGGGCGCCTCTGCCAGCGCCGTTCTTCAGCCTCAGTAAGGAGGCGCTATGCAGAACGTCTGGTCATTTCTGCACCGGGAACTCCGCGACGCGCCGGGGAGGGCAAACTACACCCTGCGCCTGACCCTGAGCTGCGCGGTGCTGATCGTCCTGTTTATGACCCTGCAGATCCCTTTTTTGGCCGTGGCGCTGATCGTGGTGTTTTACGTCAGCCAGCCTAACGTGCTGATGATAAAGCTGGTGAGCGTGGTCTTTTTCCTCACCGTCAGCGTGGCGCTGGGCTGTGTGCTGCTGATCATCAAATGGACTTATGACTATCCGCTGATCCGCCTGGTCGCCTCGGTAGCGCTGTTTTTCGGCGCCATCTATCTGATGCGGGTGCTGGGCAAGCTGGGGCTGGCCTTTTTCGTCGTCGCGCTGGTCGTTATCTACGCGCAGACTTTCCCCTCGATGACCAGCCAGAGTGAGATTCTGGTGCGTCTGCTGCTCTGGCTATGGGTCGTCATCAACCTCGCCATCGTGGTCACGCTGCTGGTCAACGCCGGTTTTCAGCAGGCTTTTCCCGGCTACCAGTTCAAAGCGAGAATGGTGTTCTTGCTTCGCCGGGTGGCGGCGCTTCTCGCCGGGCCGGACGCCGGTTCTCCGCCAACTTTCAAAGAAATTGCCGAACAGTTCGCCCAGCTTCAGTCTCTGTATCAGCAGGCGACCCGCTCCAGCCCAGAGATAGCCGATAACCCGCAGGCGTGGCAATCCCTGATGGCCGCCACCCTTCACTGCTATCATCTGGCCGCGCTGCTTCAGCCGGAAGAGTCCCCTTCCGCCGGGCGTCTGCAGCTTGCCGCCGCGCTCTCGACGCTGGCGCACAATCTGGACCTCAGCACGCTTCCGGCAACCCTGCCGGAGGCCAGCGCGCGGGATACGGCGAACGGCGTCATTTTGCAAGAGATGGCCACGACGCTGAGCCAGCTGGCGCGCGGCGAACCGGTGCCGCTGCCGGCTGGCGAAGAGGAAAAAGCGCCCCTGCTGCTGCCTGACGCCTGGTCGAACCCCGCGTATCTGCACTTCGCGCTTAAAACGCTGCTGGCAACGCTGCTGTGCTACGTTTTTTATACCGCCGCCGACTGGCAGGGTATCCATACGATTATGCTCAGCTGTGTCATTGTCGCCCAGCCGGGGCTCGGCGCGACGCTGCAGAAAACCTGGCTGCGAACAGGCGGTGCCCTGCTCGCGACCCTGCTGGCGCTGTTAATGATCGTCTTTATTCAGCCGCATACCGAATCTATCGTCGGCCTGCTGGCGATGACCCTGCCGGTGATGGCGCTGTCGGCCTGGATAGCAGCGGGGTCTGAACGCATCGCCTACGCCGGGATTCAGATCGGCTTTACCTTCTCACTGGCGTTTCTCAGCTGGTTTGGCCCGCTGACCAATTTGACCGAGCTGCGCGATCGCGTCATCGGTATTTTGCTCGGCGTGCTGGTCTCTTCGATTGTCCACCTCTACCTGTGGCCGGATAGCGAGGCCCCGCAGCTCAAATCGCGGCTGGCCGATCTCTACCGGCGGATTGCCGATGACCTGCGCGCCAGTCGCGATGAGGAGCAGTTAGTGCCGCTGTTTCATGCCCTCAACAGCGCCGAAACGCTGATGCATCGGGTGGCGGCTGAACCGCTGAATGCTTATGCTCACCCGCATCCCGAGGCAAAAACCTGGCCGGTGAAGGCCACCTGGACGCAGGCCCTCGAAATCGTACGCTTCAGCGAAGGGTACCGGCTGTACGCCGCGCCGGGAGATACCTTTCTGCGCCACTGCGCCGGGTCGCTCGAGGCCTATGCCGATGATATCGACCGGCAGCAGGCGCCCGTGCCGTTCGGCGAGCTTCGGCCCGACCCCGGTAATCCTTTTGGCCGCCCGCTGATCACTCTGCTGACGACATTACCGAGCTGGTCGTCCGCACCTTTACCGCTTTCGCGACAGGCAGATAAGTCATGAGAAAAATGGACACCGCAGCCCGCTTCCTGCGCTACTCACCGCTCGCCTTCCTTCTGACGCTGGTCACCGGCTGCGCGTTAATTCAGGACGATCCGGGCCAGGTCACCATCGTGAACCCGCAGCAGGCTGAACTCGCGCAGGTGATTCACCTTGCCAACAGCGGCTGGCCAGCGGCCAGATGGTGGGAGGGCTATCACGATGCCCAGCTTAATATGCTGGTCAACCGCGCGCTGCAAAACTCCCCGACCATGCAGGCCGCCCGGCTACGGATTGCGCAATCGCAGTCCACCGTAGAGCTGGCGCAGTCGGCAATGGGCGTCCAGGCCACCGCCGTGGCGGCTCAGAACCGACTGCGGGTTACCAACAAACAGTTCACCTGGCCCTACTCTTACTCGCTGCCGGTCGATAAAAATGGTCCGTGGTACACCCTGAATACCGTCGGCGTCGGTGCCACGCTGAATATTGATTTATGGGGAGCCGATCGCGCCCGCGTTGCCGCCGCCATTGGCGAGAAAAATGCGCGTCAGGCGGAAACGGCGGGAATCGAGCTGGATCTCGCCAGCAGCGTGGCGCAGCTGTACTTTGCCATGCAGGCCACCTTCCAGAAGATGACGTTGTTGCATCAGCTGGAAGAGATTGCCCGTCTCTCGGTGCAGGCGCATGAGCACCGTACCCAGCGCGGCGTTGAGGATAGCGTGGATATCGCCAATGCCCAGGCCGAGCTGCTGGCGGCGCAGCAGCAGATCATTACGGCAAACGGGACGCTGACGCAGTACCGGGAAACATTGCGGGCGCTGATCGGCGCCGATGCGCGCAGCATGCCGGAGATCCATCCGGTCCCCCTGCCGACGCTACAGGAAACGCTGCCCGACTCGCTCTCCTTTGAACTGCTGGCCCGCCGCCCGGATCTCCAGGCGCTGCGCGGCTACGTCACGGCGTCATTAAGCCAGGTCGATGCGGCGAAGGCGGCGTTTTACCCGCACTTTGATATCAAGGCCTTCTGGGGATACAACGCCCTGAGCGTCGGTGATCTGTTTAAATCGTCCTTCCAGCAGATCAACCTGCTGCCGGGGCTGTATCTGCCGATCTTCGACGGCGGCCGGCTGAATGCCAATCTGCAATCGGTCCGCACCGCCAGCAATATTCTGATCAAACAGTACAACCAGGCGGTACTGGATGCCGTGCGCGATGTGGCGATCGGCTCCAGCGAGCTGAACGATCTTAATCAGCAGGTGGTGCTGCAGAAGCTGAAGGTGACGGCCGCCATGGCCACCTCCCGCAGCGCCAGCGCCCACTATCAGCGGGGGCTGGTCAGCTACTATGCGGCTCAGGAAGCGCGTCGTCCCGTCATCGCCCAGCAATTGCTCCTGCTGGATATCGAGGCGCAGCGGTTGAGCAGCGACATTACGCTGATTAAGGCATTAGGCGGAGATTACCGCGGCCCGGCGCTGGAGAATCTGGGCAAACAGGCGCGCTGAGGCGCCCCTTGCGTGCCGGCGAGCGGGCGTCAGCGAAATAGCTGCCACTCGCGCGCCTGATTCACCGCCTGAATCCGACCATTGACCTGCAGCTTGTCGTACAGCTGCTTGAGATGCCACTTCACGGTTTCGGCCGTAATTCCCAGGGCCCGCGCGATCTCTTTGTTGGAGTAGCCTTCGGCGATCAGCTCCAGCGTCTGCTGCTCCCGCTCGGTCAGGCGAAGCTGCGCGGGCGCCCGACGGCTGACGGTCGGCAAGATCCCGGCAGCGTTGAATCTGGCGAGGTGCTGCGTCAGCGCATCGCTGAAGACCTCGTCGTGCCCCCCACGCTGCCGGGTAGCCGCCAGTAATGAGGCCATCTCTTCTCCGCCATCAAGCAGGCTGCGCCACAGTTTTTGCTGAAAGGCGCGATGCAGCGTCGGGATCCCCACCGTTATCGCCCGCTCCCGTTCCCCGGCGCGCCACAGGGCGACGGCCTGAATAAGCCGCAGGCGTACGGCAAACAGCCACTCGCCGCCGCGCTCCTGCTCAGCGGCCAGCGTATCGAGCTGCCGCGCCGCCGCCAGCGGTTGTCCGTCGGCCATCAGCATCCGGCTCTGACTGAGGGTTAAACAGGCGCTCACCACATCATTTTTCTCCGCGCCGAGAGACAGTCCCTGAAGGCGACGAAGCAAACTGTCAGCCGCCGCGCGATCGCCGGCGTGGAGCGCATTGGCAATACGCTCAGCCAGCAGCGGCGCCTGCGCCCGCAGCCATCCACGCTGAACCGCCAGGCCTTCGGCATGCAGCAGCAGCGATGTCATCTCATCCGTCCGGCCATCACGTTGCGCCAGCTTCGCCAGCACGATATAGCAGCGGCTAAATCCATCCGGCGGGCAAAAGTCATCGATCATCTCAAGACGGAGCGTCAGCAGAGTGGGGATGCGCTGTACCTCCCCCTGCTCCCAGGCGATTTCGGCCAGAATCGGCGCCAGGGTGGCGCCGCTGCTGGAGTGAGGACCGGTCTGCTGTTCGGCATACTGTAGCGCCCGCCCCGCCTGCCGCTGCGCTTCGGCCAGATTGCCCTGGCGCAGGTATCCCTGGGCCATCACAAACGCCCGGTAGACCTCGACGAACAGATTGCGGTTCGCCACCCGCATACCCGCTACCCGCTGCTGGACATCCAGCGCCTGTTGCGGCCGGGCGTTCGCCAGATGGCAGTAGCTGAGAATATTGCACACCAGGCCATCCACCCAGATATCGCCGCAGGGCACCTCGTGCAGCAGAGGTTCCACGATAGCAATACTCTGGGCAATATTGTCGGCGAAAGCTTCGCAGATCGCCCGAACCACGCGGAGCTTCACCCACGAACTGTGGGCCATCGCGCTGCGGTTGGCGACCGCCAGCGACTCAATGGCGTCCAGCAGCTGGCGGGCAATGGCGCAAAGATCACCTCTTCCAGGTAGCGAGAGAGGGCGCGGGAAGCGGTATTCAGCTTGCCGTCGGTCGGGCAACAATGGGCGCTATGGGCGCTGCCGCTTGCTAAAGCCGCCATTTTCATACCGGCAACCCACCCCTCCGTGCGGGCAATCAGGCGCGGAATCTCCTGCGGATCCGGTGCCGGGGAGATCGACGTGGCAAAATAGGTTCTGGCCTCCTCAGCATTAAACCGCAGCGCACGATCATCGATCTCCACCAGCCGATCCTCCATGTGCAGGCGACTCAGCGCCAGGGGCGGCTGGCTGCGACTGGCAATAATCAGATGCAGAGACGGCGGCGCGTGGTTCAGCAGCCAGTTCAAACCATCATGAATCTCCGGGTGAGCAATATTCTGGTAATCATCGAGGATCAGAGACAGCGAAATCGGATAGCTGTGCAGCTGGTTGACGAGCCCGGCGAGAAACAGCCGAAAGTCGTCTCCGGGGGCGCTTTCCGGCAGAGCATTCGCCGCTTGCCAGAGCGGCCGCAGCGCCGCCTGCAGATAGCGCATAAACAGGAAGGGCGTGTTGTCATCTTCATCAATGCTCAGCCAGGCCAGCGTACTCCCCTGCTGCTGCCGATGCTGATACCACTGGGCAAGCAGCGTGGTTTTGCCGAACCCGGCGGGGGCGCATACCAGCGTTAGCGTGCTGGTGAGCGCGGCGTCCAGCCGCTGCAGCAGACGATCGCGCGACTGCAATACCCCCGGTGTGCGCGGCGGCGTAAAGCGCGTCGCGATAAGCGGCAAGGTGCGCGCAAGGCGAAACGGTTCCTGATGAACAAACTCGCTTAATGCGTCATCCGTCGGGGGTAACAATTCCATAGCGCCATAACCTCCTCATCCCGTGCATACGCCATTATCCCCCCCAACCGGGGGGTAGGCCACGTTTATCCATACCTATAGAGTAGTTTTATCCTTTGCCGCCGATGGGCAGTACGCCAGGCCTGCGCCTTCGTACAGCGAATCTTTTCTCCATCAGGCATCCATCGGTTCTTAATCAGTACAAGGTGTGTACAGAAATGGCTATCGAAAATAAAGTTGCATTAGTCACCGGTGCCGGTCAGGGCATCGGCCGCGGTATTGCTTTACGTCTGGCCAAAGAGGGTGCGTCGTTGATGCTTGTCGACGTGAACCCGGAAGGGATTGCGGCGGTCGCCGCCGAAGTTGAAGCGCTGGGCCGTAAGGCCGCCACCTTCGTGGCGAATATTGCTGAACGTGACCAGGTGTATGCCGCCATTGATCGGGCGGAAAAGGAGCTGGGCGGCTTTGATATCATCGTGAACAACGCGGGGATTGCTCAGGTACAGGCGCTCGCCGACGTGACCCCTGAAGAGGTCGATCGCATCATGCGTATCAACGTTCAGGGGACGCTATGGGGCATTCAGGCCGCGGCGAAAAAATTTATCGACCGCAAGCAAAACGGCAAAATAATTAACGCCTGCTCCATTGCCGGGCACGACGGTTTTGCCCTGCTGGGGATCTATTCCGCCACTAAATTTGCCGTTCGCGCCCTGACCCAGGCGGCAGCGAAAGAGTACGCCAGCCGCGGGATCACCGTGAACGCCTACTGCCCGGGGATTGTCGGGACCGGCATGTGGACCGAAATCGATAAGCGCTTTGCCGAAATTACCGGTGCGCCGGTCGGTGAGACCTATAAAAAATATGTAGAAGGGATTGCGCTTGGCCGTGCGGAAACGCCGGACGATGTGGCGAGCCTGGTCGCCTATCTGGCCGGCCCGGATTCCGACTATATGACCGGTCAGTCGATCCTGATCGATGGCGGGATTGTTTACCGTTAATACCCGAAGCGGGTCGTCTCCGACAGACGGCCCGCGCTGATCCCGCCAGCCTCATTTTCTTACGGTTTCCCCTGCCCCGCCATGGCGCTGACGTTCACTGCCTCCAGCCCGTTCGCTGGTCATTCATAATATGCCCGGGAAAAAGTCGCGGACTCACCCAAGGGGATATCTCGCTGGCGATGGTGTGGCCGACGGATATTTCCCGTTAAATTTCAGACGAAAAAAAAGCTGGCGCTTTACGCGCCAGCTTACCGACTGTCAGTTTCCGTTGCCGTCAGGCGTGGGTAGCCGGTTTTTGTGCGGTTTTGTTCTGCGTATTTTCCAGCATCCGGCGCACCGGAACGATCAGCACGCAGAGTACGGCGGCGCAGATCAGCAGCGCAATCGAACAACGTGCAAAGAGATCTGGCAGCATATCCAGCTGATCAGCTTTCACATGGCCGCCGATCAGGCCGGCCGCCAGATTACCCAGCGCACTGGCGCAGAACCACAGCCCCATCATCTGGCCGCGCATTCTTTCCGGCGCCAGCAGCGTCATGGTTGCCAGGCCAATCGGGCTCAGGCACAGCTCGCCCAGGGTCAGCATCAGAATACTGCCTACCAGCCAGAACGGTGATACGCCGGCCCCGCCGTTGTTCAGCACATTCTGTGCCGCCAGCATCATCAGGCCAAAGCCCGCAGCGGCGCAGAGAATGCCGATGACGAATTTGGTGATGCTGCTCGGACGGACGCCATTACGCGCCATGGCCGGCCATGCCCAGCTAAAGACCGGCGCCAGCAGAATAATAAACAGCGCGTTGATTGACTGGAACCAGACCGCCGGGATCTCAAAGCTGCCGATCATACGGTTGGTATAATCATTGGCGAACAGGTTGAAGGAGGTCGGCTTCTGCTCAAATGCCGACCAGAAGAAGGCGGCGGAAACCAGCAGAATAAAGCACACCAGCAGACGGGCGCGCTCTTTGCGGCTCAGTCCGGCGAAGGCAAACAGATAGATGAAATAGAGAACGACCGAAGCGGCAATCACGTATACCAGCATACTGGCAACGGCAACAGGGTTAACCACAATCACGCCCTGCGCAATCAGCGTGATAATCACCGCGGCACCTACGGCCAGCGCCAGCAGCCAGGCGCCCACGCCGTTCTTCTTCGCCACCGGGCTATTCCAGGTTGAATCGAGGCCCACTTCGCTGTCGTAGCGCTTCATCGCCGGTACCGCAAAGACCCGGAAGATCACCAGCGCCACCAGCATCCCGATGCCACCGATGCCAAAGCCCCAGTGCCAGCCGTGTGATTTAATCAACCAGCCGGAAATCAGCGGCGCGATGAACGACCCCATATTGATGCCCATGTAGAACAGCGAGAATCCACCGTCACGACGCGCATCCCCTTTCTTGTACAGCGTGCCAACCATAACCGAGATGCAGGTTTTGAACAGACCCGATCCCAGTACGATAAACATCAGCCCGATAAAGAACAGGTTGTCACCCAGCACCGCTGACAGAGCAATCGACAGATGACCCAACGCGATGAGAATCGATCCGTACCAGACCGCCTTTTGCTGGCCCAGCCAGTTATCCGCCAGCCAGCCGCCCGGTAACGCCGCAAGGTACATACTGCCGGCGAAGATACCGACGATCGCCGAGGCATTTTCACGCGCCAGCCCCATACCGCCGTCGTAAACCGTGGCGGCCATAAACAGAATCAATAAGGGGCGAATGCCGTAAAACGAGAATCGCTCCCACATTTCGGTAAAGAACAACGAACCTAGCGGATATGGATGACCAAAGAAGGTCCGGCTTTCATTTTTATTCACAGAGGAATGCATAACTTCTCCAGATAAGATGCACCGCAGCGCAGAGAGACCGCGGAAAGCGTGTTAGCCATGTTTACACTGGCCAATCATTTACATGAGGCACGATATTTTTTAACTATTTGATAACCAGCTTCTGGTTTTGTCTAGCCCCTCAACCCCATCTTTTAGATGAAAAGTCGACAAACGTCTACTTTTATAGATTTAAAGTTGGCTGACAACAAAATGTGATTGACATCTCAAATGATAACAATGAATGAAATTATATGTTTATAAACAACAAGTTGAACAAACAGATATTCATACTCAAGGCTGAGGCGCTCTGCGAATAAAACGCGATAAAAAGTAGGGTAAATACGAGGTTGGTCTTCGCGACAGGGGAAAGTATCGATAAGTCACACTCTTGATTATTTAGTCACAGAGTGACGTTCACATATGCAACCGACGCCAGGCCGGACAGAAACCGGTATGACGCAACGACTGCATCAAACACGACGCTTTGCGCGCATTTTTAGGGTATTTTTCCTGCGATTCGCAGAGCCCTGACTCCGAACCAGGGGATAAAAAAGCGCACCCAGACCGGCTGCTAACGCCATTTAATTTCGTCGCGGTTGCCTTTTGCAAGATTACATTCGTGGCATAACAGCTGGAGGTTATCCAGGCGCAGCGCCAGATGCGGGTATTTACTGCGGGGCCGAATATGATCGACATGGATGACCACCCCATGTTTTGCCGCCGAACGCCCGCAGGCACTACAGGCACCGCCATATTTTTTGAGTGCCTGATAGCGAAGCGCGCGCCACTCTCTGGACTGGTAGAACGCAGCAGAGGCGTTCACGTCTTTTTCCTCTGTCCTGGCCTGTTGCCGCCGGTTGACCGACTGAAACAATCCCTCGTCATCTTCATCTTTCGTTGCGCGATTGACGCGACGGTACAGCGGACCTTCACCTTCCCTGCGCCCCCAGACATCGCGCTCTGGTTTGGCGTTTATGGGTTCCGTTTTATACAGAGTCCGGGTCAGCATTTTCACGCCTAGATACAAAAGCCATATGACACAGACGACGACGATAAACGACCCCATTTCTCAATCTCTTCAATAACCTGACGTGATGCAGAATAGCAAATATCCGCACTCAACGCCTGGAGTTCTGCCGCCGACAGGGCCACCTGAACCGCCGCTCTGTTCCACGAGAGCCCTCAATCTATGGCCAGTCGCGGTTCTGAAGCACCACCCGATAACCGTCATCATCGACAAATGTTTTGCCGTTGGTATCCCAGTAGGGATTAAACGACCTCATCGTACGAAAGCCCGCCGCCGTCATTCTGGCGCACGCCTGCTGCCAGGCTGCTTTATCGGGGTAATACAGCACGAGCAGATCTTCATCGGTCGGCGCAGGCTGACGCGGATGATCGTGACAGTGGGTGAACTCAATATGCCAGGCCAGCTCCGGACGGCCCACCATTATCCCACTAAAGCCGGCATGGTCGGTAAAATCCGCAATTCGTTGGAGCTCTAATCCCTGGCTGTACATGGTGCAAGCGCGCGCCAGGTCGGTGACGGGTCTGGCAATACGCATATGGCTGAACATGATAACGGGCTCCCGCGGGTCAAATTAAGTTTCCGGAATGGACAACACCGACCCTACTGTACCCGGATTTCAGATGGCTATTTGTCGAGAAAAGCCGTTGTTTTAATAGGAGGGGATGAAATGACAATGCCCGGTCAGGCTTTTTCGTTTGCGTTTTGCTATCGCGGCGTCAATCTGGAACCGTCGCCGAGTTAAGTTAAACGTTCATCTAACCGTAACTTTCCGTGACAACTGCCGGTGTATTTTTGAGCGCTAAAACGAGAGGCTGATATGCAATACAATTTCAGAAACTTGTTTCAAAAACAGTATGTTATCTAAGATATGTTATCACAGGAGAAATTCTGGAGCGGGCGAAGGGAATCGAACCCTCGTATAGAGCTTGGGAAGCTCTCGTTCTACCATTGAACTACGCCCGCGTTGAGGTGCGAGGGCCATTATAGACCTTACGCACCGTCTTACAAGACTGAATCACGCTAACTGCTGATAAAATAACCTCTTAGCACTTTGGCTTACTGCCCTGCGGCGGTAAATAGCGCTGTGGATCGATAGCCGTCGCCCGGTAGCGAATCTGGAAATGCAGGCGCACGGAATCGGCGTCGCTACTTCCCATCGTGGCTATCTGCTGACCAATCTTCACGTTCTGACCGTTATTGACCATCATTTTGTCATTATGGGCATAGGCGCTGATGTAATCCTCACCATGTTTAATCATGATCAGATTACCGTAACCGCGGAGCTGATTACCGACGTACACCACTTTACCCGCCCCTGCCGCATAGACCGGCTGGCCGCGCGTGCCGGCAATATCAATCCCCTTATTACCACCATCATTTGATGAATAAGGCAGGATAACTTTACCGTTGGTCGGCCAGCGCCAGCACCGTTGCCCCACCGGTGGCCAGGAGACCGGCGGCAGCGTGGCCGGCGGCTTGCTGGCCGCGGTGCGCTTACCGGCGCTGCTCTTCCCGGATGAACCGCCCTTTGTGGCGCCCGAGGCCGGATTCAGCTTCAGACGCTGTCCAACCTCAATAGTATACGGTGGGGAGATATTATTCAGTCGGGCCAGATCTTTAATGCTGGTACCGGTTGTCCGGGAAATACGGTACAACGTATCGCCGCGTTTCACGGTGTAGACGGAACCGGAATCAGATGAACTGGAACATCCTGCAATCACCAGGCTGCTGACCAACATCATCATGATAAAAAAGCGTTTTCTCATCAGGCGTCCTGCACTCAGCACAGCTCTCATCTCGTCACAACGGACAACTATCATACCAGCCCGCAGGCAGATCCCCAATCGATACGCTTGCGTTGTCGGATTCGTGTTTCCCCGTCTGCAGCGCCCGAAGCGTGTTTTGGTAATGCCTTTCGAGCGGTTATCGGCTACCCTAGTGCCGAGTGTGTGACCAGGCGAGCGTATGCCGGGTCATTTTTATTATCAGGAGTTGTCATGACCGGGGAACATGTCATTTTGCTCGATGAGCAAGATAAGCCTGTTGGCAGGCTGGAAAAATATGCCGCCCATACCCTTAATACCCCTTTGCACCTCGCCTTTTCCTGCTGGTTGTTTAATGACCACGGCCAGCTGCTGGTGACGCGCCGTTCACTGGGTAAAAAAGCCTGGCCCGGGGTCTGGACCAACTCCGTCTGCGGACATCCCCAGAGCGGAGAGACGTTTGAACAGGCCGTGACGCGGCGCAGCCGTTTTGAACTGGGCGTTAACATTGCCAACATCGCCTCCGTTCATCCGGCGTTTCGTTACCGGGCGGTGGCCCCAAACGGAATTGTCGAAAACGAAGTCTGCCCGGTTTACGCCGCACGCATTATCAGTCCGGTGCTGGCCAATAGCGACGAGGTCATGGACTATCAGTGGTGTGAGCTGGAAGATTTACTGCAAGCGCTGGCGCTCACCCCGTGGGCCTACAGTCCGTGGATGGTGCTCGAAGCGGCTGACGATAATGCCCGGCAGGCGTTGAGAAACTATGTCGCGCAGCTGCGCTATTAACGGTCTTGCCGGATAGCGGTTTTTCGCCGCCTGTCCGCATCCTCCCGCGACTCGCGCAGCGGGGCACAAACAAAAAACCCCGGCCTGTAGCCGGGGTTATGTTTTTGACGGTCGCTCTTATTTAACCGGGCGCATTGCCGGGAACAGGATGACGTCGCGGATGGTATGGCTGTTGGTAAACAGCATCACCATACGGTCAATACCGATACCCAGACCGGCGGTCGGCGGCAGGCCGTGTTCCAGCGCGGTCACGTAGTCTTCATCGTAGAACATGGCTTCATCGTCACCAGCGGCTTTCGCATTCACCTGGTCCTGGAAGCGCTGCGCCTGATCTTCCGCGTCGTTGAGCTCGCTGAAGCCGTTACCAATTTCACGGCCGCCGATAAAGAACTCAAAGCGGTCGGTAATTTCCGGGTTCTGGTCATTACGACGCGCCAGCGGAGAGACTTCCGCCGGGTATTCGGTGATAAAGGTCGGCTGAATCAGGTGCGCTTCCGCCACTTCTTCAAAGATCTCCGTCACGATACGGCCCAGACCCCAGCTCTTCTCAACGTGAATGCCGATAGACTCTGCAATCGCTTTTGCGGAATCGAAGTTATCCAGATCCGCCATCTCGGTTTCCGGACGGTATTTCTTGATAGCTTCACGCATGGTCAGTTTTTCAAACGGCTTACCGAAGTCGAAGGTCTGATCGCCATAAGGAACCGCGGTGTTGCCCAGAATATCCTGCGCCAGGGTACGGAACAGGGATTCGGTCAGCTCGATCAGATCTTTATAGTCCGCGTACGCCATGTAGAGTTCCATCATGGTGAACTCTGGGTTATGACGCACGGAGATGCCTTCGTTACGGAAGTTACGGTTGATTTCGAATACGCGTTCGAAGCCGCCCACAACCAGACGCTTCAGATACAGTTCCGGCGCGATACGCAGGTACATGTCCATATCCAGCGCGTTGTGATGGGTGATGAACGGACGGGCAGACGCGCCGCCAGGGATCACCTGCATCATCGGGGTTTCGACTTCCATAAAGCCGCGACCGACCATGAACTGGCGGATACCGGCCAGAATCTGGGAGCGAACCTTAAAGGTCTTGCGGGATTCGTCGTTGGAGATCAGATCCAGGTAGCGCTGACGGTAGCGCGCTTCCTGATCCTGCAGGCCGTGGAATTTGTCCGGCAGCGGGCGCAGGGCTTTGGTCAGCAGACGCAGTTCGGTGCAGTGGATAGACAGCTCGCCGGTTTTGGTTTTAAACAGCTTACCGCGCGCCGCGATGATATCGCCGAGGTCCCATTTTTTGAACTGCTCGTTGTAGACGCCTTCCGGCAGATCGTCACGCGCGACGTACAGCTGAATGCGGCCGCCGACATCCTGCAGAGTGACGAAAGAGGCTTTCCCCATAATACGGCGGGTCATCATACGACCAGCAACGGAGACTTCAACGTTCAGTGCTTCCAGCTCTTCGTTTTCTTTCGCATCGAAGTCAGCGTGCAGTTGGTCAGAGGTATGGTCACGACGGAAATCGTTCGGGAACGGGATACCCTGCTCACGAAGCTGAGCCAGCTTTTCACGACGGGCTTTCAGTTCATTATTAAGGTCAATTGCCGCGTCAGCGCCCTGTGCTTGTTGTTCAGACATGTTGGTTCCTCATAACCCTGCTTTCAAACTTGCTTCGATAAATTGATCCAGGCTGCCGTCAAGCACGGCCTGAGTATTGCGGGTTTCCACCCCGGTGCGCAGATCTTTAATGCGGGAGTCATCCAGCACGTAAGAACGGATCTGGCTGCCCCAGCCGATGTCGGATTTGGTATCTTCCATCGCCTGCTTCTCGGCATTTTTCTTCTGCATTTCCAGCTCATAAAGCTTGGCTTTCATCTGCTTCATGGCCTGGTCTTTGTTCTTGTGCTGTGAACGGTCGTTCTGGCACTGCGTCACTAAGCCGGTCGGAATGTGGGTGATACGCACCGCGGATTCCGTACGGTTAACGTGCTGACCACCCGCACCGGAGGCGCGGTAAACGTCAATGCGCAGGTCCGCCGGGTTGATTTCGATATCAATATCGTCATCCACTTCCGGATAGACAAATGCGGAGCTGAAGGAGGTGTGGCGACGGCCGCCGGAATCGAACGGGCTCTTGCGCACCAGGCGGTGGACGCCGGTTTCGGTACGCAGCCAGCCGTAGGCGTAATCGCCGATAATCTTGATGGTCACGGACTTAATGCCCGCCACTTCACCTTCTGACTCTTCAATAATCTCGGTCTTGAAGCCGCGCGCTTCGGCCCAGCGCAGATACATACGTGTCAGCATGCTGGCCCAGTCCTGGGCTTCCGTACCGCCGGAACCGGCCTGAATATCGAGATAGCAATCGGCGCTGTCATACTCGCCGGAGAACATGCGGCGGAACTCAAGCTGCGCCAGTTTCTCTTCCAGCACGTCAAGTTCGGCAACGGCTTCGTTGAAGGTCTCTTCGTCTTCGGCTTCGACAGCCAGCTCCAGTAGTCCGGAAACATCTTCCAGCCCCTGGGACATTTGATCCAACGTCTCGACGATGGCTTCCAGTGAAGAACGCTCTTTACCCAGCGCCTGTGCGCGCTCAGGTTCGTTCCACACGTCCGGCTGTTCCAGCTCGGCGTTTACTTCTTCCAGACGCTCTTTCTTAGCATCGTAGTCAAAGATACCCCCTAAGAACGTCAGAGCGCTCCGTGAGGTCCTGAATGCGGTTTTTTACCGGATTTATTTCAAACATGATCGATTTTCTTTTAATGGATTCGACAAAATGCGGTGATAAGAGCGGAATTGTACCGGATCCCCGCTCTCTTTTATATATACTTCGGCTTTCCGTCAGCCTGTTTGTTGACGGCTTTTTCGTCAGACCGGCCAGAGATGGTCAATGATAAGCTGCAGGCTGCGGTTGCCTCGGAACTCATTAATATCGAGCTTATAGGCCAGAGTGACTTCGCGCACGCCGTTATCCGGCCAAATCGAAGTATCAACGTTGAAGGCAATCCCGTCCAGCAGCGGGCCGCCGCCAACCGGTTCGACCATCACTTTAAGATGCCGCTCGCCCACCAGGCGCTGCTGTAACAGGCGGAAACGACCGTCAAACAGCGGCTCCGGGAACATCTGTCCCCAGGGTCCCGCCTCACGAAGCAGATGCGCAACTTCCATGCTCATCTCAGCCGTTTCCAGCGGGCCGTCAGAGATCACTTCTCCCTGCAACAGCGCCGGATCCAGCCACTCGGTGACCAGTTCGCCGAAACGCAGCTGAAACTCCTCAAAACGCGCCTCTTCCAGCGACAGCCCCGCCGCCATCGCATGGCCGCCGAACTTGAGAATCAGTCCCGGATGCAGCGTATCAAGGCGCTCAAGCGCATCGCGCATGTGCAACCCCTGGATAGAGCGCCCGGAGCCTTTTAACAGCCCGTCGCCGGTTGGGGCGAAAGCGATAACCGGGCGATGGAAACGCTCTTTAATCCGTGACGCCAGAATCCCCACCACGCCCTGGTGCCACTGCGGATGATACATCGCCAGCCCCCCGGGCAGCGTGTCGCCGCTGCGTTCCAGCTGCTGGCACAGCGTGAGCGCCTCCGCCTGCATCCCTTGCTCAATCTCTTTGCGCGTCTGGTTCAGCGCATCCAGTTCATTAGCCAGCATCCGCGCTTCGCCGACGTTATCACACAACAGCAGCGCCACGCCGACCGACATATCATCCAGCCGGCCTGCCGCATTCAGCCGCGGTCCCAGGGCAAACCCCAGGTCGCTGGCGGCCAGCTTTTGCGGATCGCGGTTGGCAATCTCCAGCAGCGCTTTGATCCCCGGACGGCACTTACCGGCACGGATACGGCTCAGCCCTTGCCAGGTGAGAATGCGGTTATTGGCATCCAGCGGCACAACGTCAGCCACCGTCCCGAGCGCGACCAGATCCAGCAGTTCGGCAAGATTCGGCGGCGTGATGCCCCGTTCTTCAAACCAGTTTTTATCGCGCAGGAACGTGCGTAGCGCCAGCATCAAATAGAACGCTACCCCGACGCCGGCCAGCGATTTCGAGGGGAAATCGCAGTCGCGCAGATTGGGGTTCACAATGGCTTCCGCTGCCGGCAGCGTCTCACCCGGTAGATGGTGATCGGTCACGACCACCGGGATCCCCAATGCGTGGGCACGATCGACGCCGGCATGGGAAGAGATGCCGTTATCCACGGTCATAATCATCTGCGCCCCGCGGGCGTGGGCCTGATCGACTACTTCGGGGCTTAACCCGTAGCCATCTTCAAAACGATTTGGCACCAGATAGGAGACATTGCTGTAGCCCAGCGCGCGCAGCGCCAGCACGCTCAGCGCGGTACTGGTGGCGCCATCGGCGTCAAAATCACCGACCACGACGATATGCCGCTCTTGCCTGAATGCGTCGTAGAGCATCTCAACGGCTTTTTCGATGCCGTTCAGCTGCGTCCACGGCAGCATGCCTTTGACGCTGCGCTCGAGCTCCTGGGCATGCAGGACGCCGCGGCTGGCGTACAGCCGCTGCAGCAGCGGCGGCAGGTCGGCGGGGAGCTCAGCCCCTTCAACCACCTCACGGCGGCGTAGTTGTATCTGTTGTTTCACGCGAATTATTTACCGCTTGTCTGTTTTTGATGCTCATCAAGGAAGGCTTTCAGCTCTTTCGGCCCCTGATAACCCGGAAGCACGTAGCCGTTGCTCAGCACCATCGCCGGCGTGCCGTTAACGCCGAACTGCACGCCAAGCGTGTAGTGTTTGCTGATATCGACCTGGCAGCTCGCCGGCTGAATACCTTTACCGCTCATCGCGTCATCCAGCGCTTTGTTACGATCTTTGGCGCACCAGATGGCTTTCATATCCTGCTCGGTCTGGCTTTGCAGGCCCTGGCGCGGGAAGGCCAGGTAGCGAACGGTAATTCCCAGCGCGTTATAGTCGCTCATCTCTTCGTGCAGCTTGTGGCAGTAGCCGCAGGTGATGTCGGTGAAAACGGTGATAACGTGTTTTTCCTGCGGCGCTTTATAGATAATCATCTCTTTTTCCAGCGCGTTCAGCTTGCCCACCAGCAGCGCGTTGGTGACGTTTACCGGCTGTGCGCCGCCGACATCATACATCGGCCCCTGGATGACGTGTTTACCGTCATCGGTCACATACAGCACGCCGCTGTCGGTCAGTACGGTGCTCATTCCGGCAACCGGCGATGGCTGAATATCCGTATTCTGTACGCCCAGTTTAGCCAGCGACTGTTTGATAGCCGCGTTATCCGCATGGGCCGCACCGGACAGCGTCGCCGCCAGCAGCGTAAACATCAATAAACCTTTTTTCATACTCAGTCCTTTTATTCAGCACTCACGCCCGCGGGTGGTGCTGTTGATGAAGTTGTCTCAGACGCTCGGTCGCGACATGGGTGTAGATCTGCGTCGTTGAGAGATCGCTGTGTCCCAACAGCATCTGTACCACGCGTAAATCTGCGCCATGGTTAAGTAAATGCGTGGCAAACGCATGGCGTAAAACGTGCGGGGAGAGCTTCGCGCTATCTATTCCGGCCAGCACGGCATAGTGCTTAATCCGATGCCAGAAGGTCTGGCGCGTCATTTGCTGCGCGCGCTGACTTGGAAAAAGCACATCAGATGCCACGCCGTTCAGCAGCCAGGGGCGCCCGTACTCCAGGTAGTTCTCAACCCACAGCACCGCCTCTTCGCCAAGCGGGACCAGCCGTTCTTTGTTCCCTTTACCCACCACCCGCAGGACGCCCTGACGCAGGCTGATGTCGCTCATCGTCAGGCCCACCAGTTCCGACACGCGCAGGCCGGTCGCGTACAGCACCTCAAGCATCGCTTTATCGCGGAGTTCCAGAGGCTGCTCGACCAGCGGCGCCTGCAGCAGACGTTCGACCTGAGCCTCACTCAGATCTTTCGGCAGCCGCTGCGGCAGTTTCGGTGACGCCAGCAGCGCGCTGGGGTCATCCGGACGAATTTTCTCCCGATAGAGGTGCTGGAAGAAACGGCGCACGGCGCTCAACAGCCGCGCGGTACTGGTGGCTTTATAGCCGCCCGTTTGTCTCTCGGCCAGCAGCGCCTGAAGATCCTCGCCGCTGGCGCTAACCAGCGATAACTCGCGATGATGCAGCCATTCCACTACCATCGTCAGATCCCGACGGTAGGCGCTCAGCGTATTTTCCGCCAGATTGCGCTCCAGCCACAAGGCATCAAGAAACTGTTCGATTCGTGCGAGATCCTCTTTCACATCGCCCTCTTTGCTCGTTAAAACGGCTTCAGTATACCCAAATAAGTGGCCCGGCTGGCAAAAACGGCGGCGCTGTTTTTTCCCGGCCGGCTGGCGGAACAGCTTAAGTATGCGGCTGACGACGGCTTTCTGATAAACTAGCCGCAAAATCACCGCATGAATTGAGATGTTTACGCCATGAACATAGGTCTTTTTTACGGCTCCAGTACCTGCTACACCGAGATGGCAGCGGAGAAGATCCGCGATATCATCGGCCCGGAATTAGTGACGCTGCATAATCTGAAAGATGATTCCCCTTCCCTGATGACACAGTATGACGTGTTGATTCTCGGTATCCCGACGTGGGATTTCGGCGAAATTCAGGAAGACTGGGAAGCCGTCTGGCAACAGCTGGACGCACTGGATCTGCAGGATAAAATTGTGGCGCTGTATGGCATGGGTGACCAGTTGGGTTACGGCGAATGGTTCCTTGACGCACTGGGAATGCTGCACGACAAACTGAGCGCCAAAGGCGTTAAGTTTATCGGTTACTGGCCGACGGAAGGTTACGAATTCACCAGCCAGAAACCGATTATCGCCGATGGCCAGCTGTTTGTTGGCCTGGCGCTCGATGAGACGAACCAGTATGACCTGAGCGACGATCGCATCCAGAACTGGTGCGAGCAAATCCTCGGCGAAATGGCTGAGCAGTTCGCCTGACAGGCTTTTACTCCTGTGCCGGTTTTTGTAACACCAACCGGCGCAGATCTCGCCACTCTTTGGCGTCCATACTGTCTGCAGCGATCCACAGATGCTGGCGGCGACGCGTTTGCATATCCTGCAGACGCAGCAACATCCCGCTATTAATCACCCACGGCGTGCCGACAATCTCCCATTCCGCTTTTTGCCAACGCAAACGCGAATCGGTCATCAGCTTTATTTCCCCCCGACAGGCGTGGATCCGCCGCTGGCTGCGCACGCTGTCGAACACCACCAGCGACAGCAGCAATAGCCATAGCGGCGTGTAGCTCAGCGGCCAGGGCATCAGCAGCACAATAGCCGCCACAATGCCGTGCAGCAGCAGCGAGAACCACTGTGAGCGCCAGGAGATGCGTAAATCAGATTGCCACAGGACCACGTTCCCGATTCCGAGTCTGGATTAATTTTACCATCCGTTGCAGTTGCGCATCAGCCGGTTCGCCATGATTCATCAGCCAGTTAAACAGATCCGGATCGTCGTTTTCTAACAGACGGATAAACAGCTGTTTGTCTTCATCGCTGAGCGTATCGTACTCATACTCGAAAAACGGCATGATGGAGATATCAAGTTCACGCATACCCCTGCGGCATGCCCAGTGGATGCGGGCTTTATTCGTAATGTCCATGTTGTCCTTCCAGCATAAAGAGAGTCTTACGCGCCCTTCAGGTCGCCGAAGCGCTGCCTGACAAGACGTTGTTGATAGGTTAGTTTAACCCGTTTTTTGCACTTACTTTACAGCAATATCGAGAACAGAGAACGCCATTCCACAAAAACCACATTTAAAATATGGCTTTATCTTTCTCCTTTGTTTCCCCGTTTGTGCTTTCAGGGCACAAATGGCCTGCCAAAAGCACTTGCATTGCACCATAGCTCTTTTACCATTAGCTATTCACTCTGCGTTAAGCTATTCAGGACATGACTATGGCTTTTACACCTTTTCCTCCGCGTCAGCCTTCTTCTTCCTCTCGTCTGCCGTTAACGCTGATGACGCTGGATGACTGGGCGCTGGCAACGATTACCGGTCAGGATGGCGAGAAGTATCTGCAGGGGCAGATTACCGCCGATGTCAGCGCATTAACCGACGATCGGCATCTGCTTGCCGCGCACTGCGATGCCAAGGGCAAGATGTGGAGCAACCTGCGGGTTTTCCGCCGCGACGGTGGTTTTACCTGGATTGAACGCCGCAGCCTGCGCGATTCCCAGCTCGCTGAACTGAAGAAATATGCGGTGTTCTCTAAAGTGACCATTGCCGCCGATGATGAACACGTCCTGCTGGGCGTTGCCGGTTTCCAGGCCCGCGCCGCGCTGGCGCCGCTGTTCAGCGAACTTCCGGGCAGCGACAAACCGCTCGTCACCGACGGCGTGACCAGCCTGCTGTGGTTTGAACATCCGGCGGAGCGCTTTCTGCTGGTGACCGATGTGGCAACCGCCACCCGCGTAACCGACGCGTTGCGCAGCGATGCGCAGTTGAACAACAGCCAGCAGTGGCTGGCGCTCAACATCGAAGCCGGCCTGCCGGTCATAGACAGCGCCAACAGCGCGCAGTTCATCCCGCAGGCGACAAACCTGCAGGCATTGGGCGGCATCAGCTTTAAGAAAGGCTGCTATACCGGTCAGGAAATGGTCGCCCGGGCGAAATTCCGCGGTGCGAACAAACGCGCCCTGTGGTATCTGGCCGGGAAAGCGAGCCGCGTCCCGGAAGCCGGAGAAGACCTTGAGCTGAAGATGGGTGAGAACTGGCGCCGGACCGGCACCGTGCTGGCAGCTGTGCTGCTGGATGATGGTCAACTGCTGGTGCAGGTCGTGATGAATAACGATATGGAACCAGACAGCGTCTTCCGCGTGCGCGATGATGCCGGTACATTAAGCATCGTTCCGCTGCCCTATTCACTGGAAGAGAGTTAAAGCGCGAAGATCGCCTTAACGCTGCCAGGCTCTTCAGGCGGCAACATCCCGGACTGTGCGGTGCTGTCGTTTCGGCAAGCGCCGCACCGCCGGGAAATTCCCCGCCGATGCGGCCTCTTATTTATACCTGACCGACGTACAAATAAATGGCCAGGAAGTGACATACGCTGCCGCCCAGCACAAAACCGTGCCAGATTGCATGGTTATAAGGAATGCGCTTGCAGACGTAGAAGATAACCCCCAGCGAATACACCACGCCCCCGACCGCCAGCAGCGTTACCCCCCCAGCCGCCAGTTTGATCGCCAGCTGATAAACCACGATCAGCGACAGCCAGCCCATCGTCAGATAGGTCACCAGTGAGAGGACCTTAAAGCGGTGCGCAATGGTGAGCTTAAACAAGATCCCCAGCAGCGCCAGGCTCCAGATGACCACCATCAGGCCGCGCGCAAGCGGTGAATTGAGCCCTACCAGTAGAAAAGGCGTATAGGTTCCCGCTATCAGCAGATAGATGGCGCAGTGATCGAATTTTTTCAGCCACAGCTTGGCTCGCTGATGGGGAATAGCATGATAGAGGGTAGAGGCGAGGAACAGCATAATCATGCTGCCGCCGTACAGGCTATAGCTGGTAATCGCCGTTGCGCTGGCGTTGCTGTCGACCGCCTGCACCAGCAGGAGGACGAGGCCAACGATGCCAAATACCAGCCCGATACCGTGACTGATGCTGTTGGCGACTTCCTCTGCCAAAGAATAACCCTGTGTGATTAATGGTTTGCGAACCATATTTGACTCCGAAAACAAGAACGCTTTCAATGCTCACCTAGGGTAACTGAGAATGATTCCAGTGAACACCTGTTAGCTAAAATAAAAAGATTAATATTTGTAAACACTATAAAATCATAATGTTACATTAAAATTTCAACTAACAGTCGTTCGCTGTTTTATCAAAGCCCTTTGAATTCAATAACATAAAACTGGTCTTCGCCTGGATAGATCTCCGCAATGACCTGACGCAGCTGCGCGAGGGTCATATTCTCCTGTTCGGCGTGACGTTCCGTGAGCGTATCGAGCGTTACCGTGGACGTCGCCACCACGCTTATCGTGCAAAAATAGCCGTCATCTTCATAGCGGCCAACGCGCAGCACGTCGCCGGTTTTAAAATGCGACTCGGCGGCATTACGAATGGTGATGGTTTTGCGCCCGGCGAGGATGTCGTCCTGAAAGCGCTGAAAAAAGGTTATGTCATTCGGCTGCATGATATAATTCCATCCTGGTCATTATGAATTGTGAGTTATTACTGTGAGTATGTTCTCCCACGCCGCGATCGCCAGTCTCAATAATCTTGAGATGATGGTCTACCACTACGTCATTAAGAATCGTGACAAAGTGATGTATATGACCATCCGCGAGCTGGCAGAAGCCGCCGGGGTCTCCACGACCACCGTCCTGCGCTTTTGTCGCAAACTGCAGTGCGAAGGCTACTCGGAGTTTCGCGTCCGCTTTAAATTATATCTCGAGCAGAACCAGCCACAACAGGCAAATATCGGTGCCAGTGAAATAATGAGTTTTTTTAAAAGCGTCAACAATGACGAATTTGATAATTTACTCGATCGTGCCGTCGATATTATTCTCGCGTCAGAACGTATTATATTTGTTGGCGCCGGTACCTCCGGCGCGTTGGCAAAATATGGCGCACGCTTTTTCTCCAACGTCGGGAAATTCAGCAATCATATCGACGATCCTTATTTCCCGGTCACCAACGACATGGCGCGTAACGCGCTGGCGATCGTTCTTTCCGTTTCCGGGGAGACCGAAGAGATTCTCCGCTTCGCCAGCCAGTTCAGCCTGCACAACTGCAAAGTAATGTCGGTGACCAGCCATGAACACTCCCGACTGGCGAAGCTGGCAGACTTCAACCTCTCCTGGCACGTCCCGCAAACGCGCATCGGCGGCGTGTATGATATTACCACCCAAATTCCGGTTATTTATATTCTGGAGTCCCTGGGGCGTAAATTAGCACATAAACTCGCCTGAAAATAACACCCTGTTTTTTCGATGTAACATATTCCAGCTGAGGGAAATTGTTATATCGTGACATTTATATTCCCTTTGTTAGACTCGTAAACAGATGCTATTTGATGAGACGAGCAAAGATGAAAAAAATCACCTTACCGAAAGACTTTTTATGGGGCGGTGCGGTCGCGGCGCACCAGGTGGAAGGCGGCTGGAATAAAGACGGCAAAGGCCCGAGTATTTGCGACGTGCTGACCGGCGGCGCCCACGGCGTACCGCGCGAGATTACCCACCAGGTAGAGCCGGGTAAATATTACCCGAACCACGAAGCCATTGATTTCCACGGCCGCTACAAAGAAGACATCAAGCTGTTCGCCGAGATGGGCTTCAAATGTTTCCGCACCTCCATCGCCTGGACCCGCATCTTCCCGCTCGGCGACGAAACTCAGCCGAACGAAGAGGGACTGAAGTTCTATGACGACATGTTCGATGAGCTGTTGAAGTACAACATCGAGCCGGTGATCACCCTCTCCCACTTCGAAATGCCGCTGCATCTGGTGCAGCAGTACGGTGGCTGGACCAACCGCAAAGTGGTCGATTTCTTTGTGCGCTTCGCCGAAGTGGTCTTCGAGCGCTATAAGCACAAAGTAAAATACTGGATGACCTTCAACGAGATCAATAACCAGCGCAACTGGCGCGCCCCGCTGTTCGGCTACTGCTGTTCCGGCGTGGTCTATACCGACTACGAAAACCCGGAAGAGACCATGTACCAGGTGCTGCATCACCAGTTCGTTGCCAGCGCGCTGGCGGTGAAAGCGGCGCGACGCATCAATCCGCAGATGCAGGTTGGTTGCATGCTGGCAATGGTGGCGCTCTATCCGTTCTCCTGTAAGCCGGAAGACGTGATGTTCGCCCAGGAGTCGATGCGTGAACGCTACGTCTTTACCGACGTGCAGCTGCGCGGCTACTACCCGACCTATGTTCTCAACGAGTGGGAGCGCCGCGGTTTTAACATCGTGATGGAAGCGGGCGATGAACAGATCCTGCGTGAAGGCACCTGCGATTACCTCGGTTTCAGCTACTACATGACCAACGCGGTCAAAGCGGAAGGCGGCAGCGGCGATGCCATCTCCGGCTTCGAAGGCAGCGTGCCGAACCCGCATGTCAAAGCCTCCGACTGGGGCTGGCAGATTGACCCGGTGGGCCTGCGCTACTCGCTGTGCGAACTGTACGAACGCTATCAGAAACCGCTGTTTATCGTTGAAAACGGCTTCGGCGCCTACGACAAAGTTGAAGAAGACGGCAGCATCAACGACGACTACCGTATCGACTACCTGCGTGCGCATGTGGAAGAGATGATCAAAGCGGTGACTTACGATGGCGTCGAACTGATGGGCTATACCCCGTGGGGCTGTATCGACTGCGTCTCCTTTACCACCGGCCAGTACAGCAAACGCTACGGCTTTATCTACGTGAACAAACATGACGATGGCACCGGCGACATGTCCCGCTCGCGTAAGAAAAGTTTCAACTGGTATAAAGAGGTCATTGCCAGCAACGGCGAAAATCTCTGATTCTCTCTCAGTCGCGCCCTCGCCTCGCCAGAGGAGAGGGCGCTTGCCGGTCTTACAGACACTTCTTTACAGCTTTAACATTGCTAAAACGCGTTCGCCCGATAAGATAAGCCTCGAGAATCACAGAGGCGAAAATGATTAAGCGACAGCGAAAAGCCATTCTTCTTGTAGCCCTTGCCTGTCTGGTGGTGCTGGTATGCACCGCGCAGCGTATGGCCGGGCTGCACGCGCTGGTCATGAATGCTACCGCCGTGACGCAATCGATCCAGCAGGGTGAGGATACGGCCGAAGCGCCGGTAACTCCCTGCGAGCTGAGTGCGAAATCACTGCTCGCCGCCCCGCCGGTGCTGTTTGAAGGCGCGCTGTTTGCCGTCGCGCTACTGCTCACGCTGCTGGCGGCAATACCGCCGCGCATTGTCCGCCTCTGGCCTCCCCGCGTTATTTCCCCTCCCCGGCTACGGGTGCATTTGCGATTGTGCGTCTTCCGTGAATGAGGATTTCCCTGACAGTTCAGGTTAATCAATCATTTACGGAGAAAATTTATGCTTATGGTATTCAGGCGACTGCTGGTCTGCCTGCTTTGGCTATGGCTGCCCGTCAGCCAGGCCGCCGACAGCGGCTGGCTACGCGCCGCTGAGAATCAACACGCCAGCGTCCGGCTGCGCGCACAAAACGACGATAGCGGCACAACGCGCCTGCTGCTTGATGTGGCGCTGGAAAAAGGCTGGAAAACCTACTGGCGCTCCCCGGGGGAAGGCGGCATTGCGCCCGCTATCGCCTGGAAAACGCCGCTGGATATCACCTGGCACTGGCCAACGCCGCAGCGATTTGACGTCGCGGGAATCACCACCCAGGGCTACCACGGTAACGTCAGCTTTCCGCTGGAAATCCACGGACCGGTGCCGCAGATCTTAAGCGGCGTGCTGACACTTTCCACCTGTAGCAATGTCTGCATTCTGACCGACTATCCCTTTGCGCTGGATATGACCACCGCTGCGGGAGATGGCTTTGGCTATGATTTTACCCGCGCACTGGGCACGCTCCCGCGCCCGGACGGCCTGACGTCCCGGCTGACCTCGGCCTATGGCGGCGGAAAGCTCACGGTTACCGCCGTTCGCGAAGCCGGCTGGCGGCAGCCGTCGCTGTTTATCGACAGCATGGAGAATGTCGATTTCGGCAAACCCACCTTCTCACTGAACGGCGAGACGCTGGTCGCGCAGATCCCGGTCACCGACAGCTGGGGTGAGGCGGCACCTGACCTCAGCGGCAAACGTCTGTCGCTGGTCCTTGCCGACAGCGGTCTGGCGCAGGAGAGCACGTCGATCGTTAGCGAAGGCCTCCCGGCGCAGGCGCCGGCTTTATGGTGGGTCTTGCTGATGGCCCTTGCCGGCGGGCTGATTCTGAATGTTATGCCCTGCGTCCTGCCGGTACTGGCCATGAAACTCGGTTCGCTGGTGCAGACCGGGACGCGCGAGCGCGCAACCGTACGCCGGCAGTTTCTGGCCTCGGTTTGCGGCATCGTCGCGTCCTTTCTGGCGCTGGCGTTGATGATGACTCTGCTTCGCCTGGGGAATCAGGCGCTGGGCTGGGGTATTCAGTTTCAGAACCCATGGTTTATCGGCGCGATGGCGCTGGTGATGGTGCTGTTCAGCGCCAGCCTGCTGGGGCTGTTTGAGATTCGCCTCTCCTCCGGCACCAGTACATTTCTGGCGACCCGCGGCGGAAAGGGTCTGATGGGCCATTTCTGCCAGGGCGCTTTCGCAACGCTACTGGCCACGCCGTGCACGGCGCCGTTTCTCGGTACCGCTGTCTCGGTCGCACTGGTCGCGCCGCTGCCGCTGCTGTGGGGCATTTTCCTCGCCATGGGGGTCGGCATGAGTCTGCCGTGGCTGCTGGTTGCCGCCTGGCCAGGTCTCGCCCGGCATCTGCCGCGCCCCGGACGCTGGATGAACGTCCTGCGCGTGATACTCGGATTGATGATGCTGGGATCATCCGTATGGCTGCTCAGCCTGCTGACGGCGCATATCGGTCGGATACCGGTTATCGCCCTGACGGCGCTGCTGGCCCTCGCGCTGCTGCTGGCGACGCTCTGGCGCTATCGCTGGCGCACGACGCTGAAGGCTGGCGTGCTGACGTTAGCTGTCACCGGGGTCGTCGCTTTTCTGTCACCGCCTGACGGCCAGACATCGCGACGCGACCGCGTGAACTGGCAGCCGCTCAGCGAACAGGCGATTAGCGATGCGCTGGCAAGCAATAAGCGACTGTTTATTGACGTCACCGCCGACTGGTGCGTCACCTGCAAAGCCAATAAATACAACGTATTGTTGCGCGATGACGTTCAGAACGCCCTCTCTGAACCAGACGTGGTGGCCCTGCGCGGCGACTGGAGTCGCCCGTCGGCGGCGATCGGCCGCTTTCTGACCACTCGCGGCAGCGCCGCCGTTCCCTTCAATCAAATTTACGGACCGGGATTAGCCCAGGGCCGCGTGCTGTCTCCGCTGCTCAGCCGCGACGAACTCCTCGCCACTCTGTCCGATGCAAAAGGTCAATAATCATGAGAATCATCGCTGCACTCCTTCTGCTGTGCGTTTCAACCTTCAGCCTTGCCGCCCCGGCAGAACCCGCGGATGCCTCCGCCAACGACCAACTGGCAAAGCTGCTGTTTAACGATCCCGACAGCCCGCGGCTGGGCGCCAAAGCGCCGCGCCTGACTATCGTCTCGTTTACCGATTACAACTGCCCGTATTGTAAGCAGTTCGATCCGATGCTGGAGAAGATCGTTCACGATAACCCTGATGTCCTGCTGATTGTAAAACTGCTGCCGTTTAAGGGGCAAAGTTCGGTTAACGCCGCCAAAGCCGCGCTCTCCACATGGCGCCAGCAGCCGGATAAATTCTGGGCGCTGCATCAGCGGTTGATGGCCAAAAAGGGCTACCACGACAATGCGAGTATTCTCGCCGCGCAGCAAAAAACCGCGACCGATGGGGTGAAAACCGATGATAAAACAATGGACTCGCTGAAGATGAACCTGATTTTGTCTCAGGTGCTGAATATCCAGGGCACCCCGGCGACGATTATCGGCGATCAAATGGTCGCCGGCGCGATTCCTTATCAGGAGCTGGAGGGGCTGGTGAAAGAACAGCTGGCAAAAGCCGATGGTCAGTAAATTACGCCGCTGGCTGCGCGAGCTGATGATCCTGCTGCTGCTGGCCGGCGCGCTCATCGTGGGGATGGATTATCTGCGTCGGCCTGCGCTGCCGCCGAATCTGACGACTACACCGCTGCAGACGCTGGAGGGTAACGTGGTCGATCTGCACGCCATGAGCCAGCAGCGCCCGCTGCTGATCTACGTCTGGGCGACCTGGTGCGGAGTGTGCCGTTACACGACGCCATCCGTAGCGGCGCTGGCGAGCAACGGCGGCAATGTCATGACCGTCGCGCTCCGTTCCGGGGATGATGCCATGCTGTCCAACTGGCTGGCGCATAAGAAAATGGCGCTGCCCACGGTTAACGACCCCGACGGCGGACTTTCTCGCCAGTGGGGCGTTCAGGTCACGCCAACGCTTATCGTCATCTCTCGCGGCGAGGTTAAGTCGATCACCACCGGCTGGACCAGCGGTTGGGGAATGCGCCTGCGGCTGTGGCTGGCGTCATAACATCAGCTCGCAAAACGGCTGACCGGGAAGGGCGCACGTCGCCGCCCGGGACTCTCCGGCAGCGGACTATTTCCCACCGGCCAGTTCGAGAAAGCTTCCGGTCACATAGGAGGCTTTCTCGCTCAGTAGCCAGGCGATGGCCTGTGCGACCTCCTCCGGCTGCCCGCCGCGTTGCATCGGCAGCCCCGCTTTTACCCGATCCACGCGCCCAGGCTCGCCGCCGGAGGCGTGCATCTCAGTATAGATAAAGCCGGGACGCACGCCGTTAACGCGAATCCCCTGCGCCGCCACTTCCAGCGACAGTCCGGTGGTCAGCGTATCCACGGCCCCTTTCGAGGCGGCATAATCCACATATTCCCCCGGCGCCCCCAGACGCGATGCCGCCGATGAAACATTGACGATCGCCCCGCCTTTTCCGCCGTGCCGATATGACATCCGCTTCACCGCCTCCCGGCAACAGAGGAAATAGCCGGTGACATTAGTACTCAGCACCTGATTAATCCGCCCGGCGGTCAGGTTTTCCACGGTGCTTTGCGCAAACAGGATACCGGCGTTGTTAACCAACGCGGTCAGCGGCTCCTCAAGACGGTCGATCCCATCAAACATCGCCATGACCTGCGCCTCGTCGCTGATATCGGCCCCCAGCGCAACGGCTTTGCCGCCGAGGACGACAATCTCGTTGACCACCGCCATCGCCGCGCTAATGTTGTGATGATAGTTAACCACCACGGTATACCCTTCCTGTGCCAGCAGCAGCGCCGTCGCCTTACCTATTCCGCGGCTGGCGCCGGTAATCAGTGCTATCGCCATCCTCTCCCCCAAAAAATAAAGGCGCCGAAGCGCCTTTAAAAGATAGTCCAGTCAGTGAATTACTGGTATTCGCTCATCGGTACGCAGGAGCAGAACAGATTACGGTCACCGTAGACATCGTCCAGACGCTTCACCGTCGGCCAGTATTTATTCGCCAGACCGGCCGGGAATACCGCCAGCTCACGGGTATACGGATGATGCCATTCCGCCACCAGCTCTCCCTGGGTATGCGGGGCGTTCACCAGCGGGTTATCTTCCAGCGGCCACTCGCCCGCTTTCACGCGGTCGATTTCCCCACGAATCGCCAGCATCGCGTCGATGAAGCGGTCCAGCTCGACTTTGCTTTCTGATTCCGTCGGCTCAACCATCAGCGTACCGGCCACCGGGAAGGACATCGTCGGTGCGTGGAAGCCGAAGTCGATCAGACGCTTGGCAATATCCAGCTCGCTGATGCCGGTCTCTTCTTTCAGAGGACGAATATCCAGAATACATTCGTGCGCCACGCGACCGTCGCGACCGGTGTAAAGCACCGGGAACGCCTCTTTCAGACGAGTAGCGATGTAGTTGGCATTGAGGATGGCCACCTGGCTCGCCTGTTTCAGCCCTTCGGCGCCCATCATGCGGATATACATCCAGCTGATTGGCAGAATGGAAGCGCTGCCGAACGGTGCGGCAGAAACCGCGCCCTGACGGGTCAACATCCCTTCGATCTGTACCACGCTATGGCCCGGAACAAACGGCGACAGATGCGCTTTGACGCCGATCGGCCCCATACCCGGACCGCCGCCGCCATGCGGGATGCAGAAGGTTTTGTGCAGGTTAAGGTGCGAGACGTCCGCGCCGATAAAGCCCGGAGAAGTAATACCAACCTGGGCGTTCATGTTAGCGCCGTCGAGGTAAACCTGACCGCCGAACTGATGCACGATTTCGCACACTTCGCGGATCGTCTCTTCATACACGCCGTGCGTTGACGGGTAGGTCACCATGATGCAGGAGAGGTTCTCACCCGCCTGCTCCGCCTTGAGACGCAGATCCGCGAGATCGATGTTGCCGTTTTTATCACAGGCCACGACCACCACCTGCATGCCGGCCATCTGTGCCGACGCCGGGTTGGTGCCGTGCGCAGAACTTGGGATCAGGCAGATATCACGATGGCCTTCATTGCGGCTTTCGTGGTAATGGCGAATAGCCAGCAGGCCCGCGTACTCGCCCTGTGCGCCGGAGTTTGGCTGCATGCAGACGGCGTCGTAACCGGTCAGTTTTACCAGCCAGTCGGAGAGCTGGGCGATCATCTGATGATAACCTTCCGCCTGCTCTGCCGGGCAGAACGGGTGCAGCTCGGCAAACTCAGGCCAGGTGATCGGGATCATTTCCGCCGCGGCGTTGAGCTTCATGGTGCAGGATCCCAGCGGGATCATCGCCTGATTCAGCGCCAGATCTTTACGCTCCAGCGAGTGCATGTAGCGCATCATCTCGGTTTCGCTGTGGTAGCGATTGAACACCGGGTGCGTCAGGATCGCATCGTTACGCAGCATGCTTTCCGGGATCGAGCGGCTGTCGAGGGCCACGTCTTTATCCAGGGCATCGATATCCAGGCCGTGGTCGTCGCCAATAATAGCGCGGAACAGGTTCAGCACATCTTCGCGGGTTGTCGCTTCGTCAAGAGTGATGCCAACGGCGTTATGGATGTCGCTGCGCAGGTTAATTTCCAGCGCTTCGGCGCGTGCCAGCACCGCCGCTTTGTCGACCACGTCCACACACAGGGTGTCGAAGTAGTGAGCGTGGCGCAGCTTGAGCCCTTTTTTCTGCAGCCCGTCGGCCAGAATATCGGTCAGTCGGTGGATGCGGCTGGCGATGCGCTTCAGGCCCTCTGGCCCGTGGAACACCGCGTACAGGCTGGCGATATTTGCCAGCAGTACCTGGGAAGTACAAATATTGGAGTTCGCTTTCTCGCGACGGATATGCTGTTCGCGGGTCTGCATCGCCATACGCAGCGCGGTGTTACCGGCGGCATCTTTTGATACGCCGATAATACGGCCCGGCATCGAGCGTTTAAATTCATCTTTTGCGGCAAAGAAGGCCGCATGCGGACCGCCGTAGCCCATCGGCACGCCAAAACGCTGGGCGGAGCCGAAGACGATATCAGCCCCCTGTTTGCCCGGTGCGGTCAACAGAACCAGCGTCATGAAGTCCGCGGCGACGCTGACCACGACTTTGCGTGCTTTCAGATCGGCGATCAGCTTGCTGTAGTCATGAATTTCGCCGGTGGTACCCACCTGCTGCAGCAGCACGCCGAAAACGTCCTGATGGTCGAGCGCTTTTTCCGCCTCATCAACGATGACGTCAAAGCCAAAGGTTGCGGCGCGGGTGCGCACCACATCCAGGGTCTGCGGATGTACATCGGCGGCAACGAAGAAGCGGTTCGCATTCTTCAGTTTGCTGACGCGTTTGGCCATCGCCATCGCTTCAGCGCCGGCGGTCGCCTCATCCAGCAGTGACGCGGAGGCGATATCCAGCCCGGTCAGATCGAGGGTCACCTGCTGGAAATTCAGCAGTGATTCCAGGCGGCCCTGGGAAACTTCCGGCTGGTAAGGGGTGTAAGCGGTATACCAACCCGGATTTTCCAGCATATTGCGCTGAATAACCGGCGGCAGCTGCACGGCGGTGTAACCCATGCCGATGTAAGACTTGAAGCGCTTGTTGCGACCGGCGATCGCCTTCAGTTCCGCCAGCGCGGCGAATTCGGTAGTCGCGTCACCCACCTGCGGGGGTGTCGCCAGCTGAATATCCTGCGGCACAATCTGGCCAATCAGGGCGTTAAGCGAATCGGCGCCGACGGTGTTCAGCATCTCCTGCTGTTGCTGAGCATCCGGACCGATGTGACGTTCAATAAAGGCGCCGCGGTTTTCAAGCTGACCTAAAGTCTGAGTCATGAGCGATGGTTCCTGAAACGTGCAGTGAATCGTATGTGTCTTTACTTACCTGAACAGGCAAAAATCATTCACGCTGCCGGCAGCAGATGCCCGCAGCGTGAAGGGGCAAGATATTTACTCGTTTTCCAGCAGCGCCGCATAGGCGTCCGCGTCAAGCAGAGCCGCAACCTGCGCTTCATCGCTGGCCTTAATTTTAAAGATCCAGCCGTCCGCGTACGGGTCGCTGTTCACCAGCTCCGGAGAGTCGTTGAGCTCTTCGTTCACCGCCACAATCTCGCCGCTAATCGGGGCATAAATATCCGAAGCAGCTTTCACCGACTCGGCAACCGCGCAGTCGTCACCCGCTTCAACGGTTGCGCCAACGTCCGGCAGATCGACGAAAACCATATCGCCAAGCAGTTCCTGGGCATGTTCGGTGATCCCGACGGTGTAGGTGCCGTCAGCTTCTTTGCGCAGCCATTCGTGTTCTTTACTGTATTTCAGTTCTGCTGGTACGTTGCTCATCAATTAATCTCCAAAAAGGGGGAATCACACCACGGCTTTGCCGTTGCGTACAAAAACAGGTTTAGTCACTTTTACCGGCATTTCGCGGTTGCGAATCTGCACAATGGCCGTCTCGCCGATACCGGCCGGTACGCGCGCCAGCGCGATACTGTAGCCCAGCGTCGGGGAGAAGGTGCCGCTGGTGATAATACCTTCTTTCTGATTACCGTCTGCATCGCTAAAGCGCACCGGCAAACCGCCGCGCAGGACGCCTTTCTCGGTCATCACCAGACCCACCAGCTGCTCGGTACCTTTTTCACGCTGCAGCTCCAGCGCTTCGCGGCCGATGAACGCGCGATCTGCCGGTTCCCAGGCAATGGTCCAGCCCATATTTGCAGCCAGCGGAGAGATGCTTTCATCCATCTCCTGGCCATACAGGTTCATCCCCGCTTCCAGACGCAAGGTATCGCGAGCGCCCAGACCGCACGGCTTCACGCCTGCATCCAGCAGGCCACGCCAGAAATCAGCAGCCTGCTCATTCGGCATGGCGATTTCGTACCCGGCTTCACCGGTATAACCGGTGGTCGCAATAAACAGATCGCCGGCCTGCACGCCAAAGAACGGTTTCATCCCTTCTACGGCCTGACGCTGTGCGTCGGTGAACAGGGTTGCCGCTTTCGCTTTCGCCTGTGGCCCCTGTACGGCAATCAGCGAAAGATCGTCACGGACGGTCATTTCAAGACCATAGGGTTCAGCCTGTTGAGTAATCCAGGCGAGGTCTTTTTCACGGGTGGCGGAGTTAACAACGAGGCGGAAATAATCTTCGGTAAGGAAATAGACAATCAGGTCATCGATGACGCCGGCTGATGCGGTAAGCATACCGGTATACAGCGCTTTGCCGGGTACCGTCAGCTTCGCGACATCGTTAGCCAGCAGATAGCGCAGAAACTCCCGGATGCGGCTGCCGTGGAAGTCGACGATGGTCATGTGCGAGACATCGAACATACCGGCGTCGCCCCGCACCGCGTGGTGCTCATCAATCTGGGAACCGTAATGTAGCGGCATCATCCAGCCATGGAAGTCCACCATGCGAGCGCCGCACAGCGTGTGTTGTTCATACAACGGAGTCTGTTGAGCCATCTTTTCCTCATCGAATAAAACGGAACCCGCTACTGGGTTGGGCGATGTCATTGGGGCGATTTCGCACCACGAAATCCGCCGTCGGCGCCATCTCCGGGCACCGACGCAAACGTTCTCTTTTGCCTGAACTTACCACCGAACCCGGCGCTAAACCATAAGCTAAATCAGGACATCACATTAGCTTATGACTAAAAGTCGCCAAAAAGACTACAGAGTTATTGACTGGAAAAAAGCGATTTATGCCACATAAAATTAACATCATGGCCTGATATTACCGAGCATGATGGTATTTTATGCGAAAAAAGAGGCCTGTTTTCTGTTGCAAAAAAAGAGAGGCATTAATAAAACTAATGCGAAAAAATGGGTGAGATTAGATTATTTCAAATGAGAGGAGAAAACCCGGCGCCGGGGCCGGGAGAGAGAAGTGTGACGCGCTTAACGTAACCAGGCAGGAAGATCGTTTAAGCCCATGGCCTGGCGAATCAACTGCGGTTTGACGCCCGGTAGCGTATCCGCCAGTTTGAGGCCAATATCGCGCAGCAGTTTCTTCGCCGGGTGGCTGCCAGAGAACATTTCGCGGAAGCCCTGCATCCCCGCCAGCATCAGCGCGGCGCTGTGCTTACGGCTACGTTCATAGCGACGCAGATACAGGTACTGACCAATATCCTTGCCCTGCGCATGCAGACGACGGAGTTCATCGATCAGTTCCGCTGCATCCATAAAGCCCAGATTTACCCCCTGGCCGGCCAGCGGGTGGATAGTGTGCGCGGCATCGCCAACCAGCGCCAGACGATGCGCGGCGAACTGGCGCGCGTAGCGACCGGTCAACGGGAAAGTCTGACGCTCGCTTGCAAGCTGGCACAGGCCAAGCCGGTTATCGAAGGCAATATTCAGCGCCTGATTAAACACCGCCTCGTCGGCCAGCTGCATCCGCTGTGCTTCCTGCGGCGACAGCGACCAGACGATCGAACACAGATGCGGATCGTTCAGCGGCAGAAACGCCAGAATGCCGTCGCCGTGAAACGCCTGACGGGCAATCGCCTGATGCGGTTCTTCGGTTCGGATAGTGGCAACCAGCGCATGATGGCGGTAGTCCCAGAACGTCAGCGGTATATCCGCTTTGTTGCGCAACCAGGAGTTTGCTCCGTCGGCGCCGACCACCAGCCTGGCGGTCAGCATCTTGCCATCCTGCAAGCTGAGAAATGCTTCGTTTTCTCCCCACGCCACCTGCTGCAGCTGAGCCGGGGCCAGCAGCGTGACGTCGGCGCAACGCTGCGCCTTTTGCCACAGCGCATGATGAACGATCGCATTTTCAATAATATGGCCAAGGTGGCTGAAGCCCATACTCTGGTCATCAAAGCTGATGTGGCCAAAGCTGTCCTTATCCCACACTTCCATACCGTGATAACAGCTGGCGCGCCGGGCGATAATCTCCGGCCAGACATCCAGCCGGGTCAGCAGTTTTTCGCTGGCGGCGTTAATGGCTGATACCCGCAGCGCCGGCGGCGCATCGGCGTTTAACGGCTGCGGCTCGGCTTGTTCCAGCACCGCAACCCGCAGCCCGCTCCCCTGCAAACCGCAGGCTACCGCCAGGCCCACCATGCCACCGCCAACAATGGCAACATCAACACTTTGCACGTTCAACTCCTTAACGAGGAACCCAACCAAGGGTACGCTGCGCCAGCGCGTCACGCGCCGGGGTAAATAATTCCATCGCCATCAGACCCACGTTACGCCCCGCCACCAGCGGCGCCCAACGATTAGCAAACAGATGCACCAGCCCATCGGTCACGCCGATAGTCGCGGCCTTATCATCCGCTCGCCGCGCCTGATAGTGACAAAGAAGTGAGTAATCGCCGGGGTCCTGCCCGTTAGCGCAGGCCTGCGCCAGCGTTTCCGCCAGGCTCATCACATCCCGCAGACCGAGATTAAAGCCCTGCCCGGCGATGGGATGCAGCGTCTGCGCCGCATTACCGACCAGTGCCAGGCGATGGGAAACCGGGCGCATAGCGGTGGTCAACGTCAAGGGATAAACGCTGCGCTTCCCGGCATGCGTGATGCGCCCCAGCCGCCAGCCAAATGCCTGCTGCAGCTGCTCGCAAAATTGCGCATCGGACCAACCCAGGACCTCATCGCGCCGCGACTGCGGGTGACACCATACCAACGAACAGCGTCCGTGTGACATCGGCAGCATGGCCAGCGGACCATGTTCGGTGAAGCGTTCAAAGGCACGCCCTTCATGGGGCAACGCCGTGCTGACGTTGGCAATAATCGCCAGCTGCTCGTAAGGCTGCTGCTGCCAGCTCATGCCGCAGCGGGCGCCCAGCGTGGAGCGCGAACCATCGGCGGCAACCAGCAGCCGGCCTTCGATCGTCTCGCCGCTATCCAGGGTGATGCTGACTCCCTCCTGCCACCGGGTGACGTCTTCGACTTTCGCCGGGCAGTGTAAGGTAATGCCCGGCGCTTCGCGCAGTTGCGCAAACAATCGCTGGCCGATATCGTGCAATTCTACCACCTGGCCAAGCGCCGCCAGGCCGTAATCCTGCGCATCAAGGGTCACGAATCCCGCATGTCCGCGGTCGCTGACGTGAACACGCTGAATCGGCGTCGCGCAATCGGCAATGCCTTGCCAGATGCCGGTACGCGCCAGCTGCTGGCAGGTCCCCGCCGCCAGCGCAATCGCGCGGGCATCAAACCCCGGATGCAGCGACGAATCCGGCTGCGCCGCCTCGACCAGATGTACCGGCAGCGCGCCGTGGGTTAAGCGCGAGATTGCTAACGCCAGGGTTGCCCCGGTCATCCCCCCGCCAACGATCAGGATGCTCATGACCGCCGCGCCGCCGCCATCAGCGCCTCAATATCGTCGGCTTTTTTCACCACGCCGGCGGTGAGGTTTTCGTTGCCGTCTTCGGTAATGACGATATCGTCTTCAATACGCACGCCGATGCCGCGATACTGTGGCGGCACGTCGGCGTCGGCGGCAATATAGAGACCCGGTTCAACGGTCAATACCATGCCCGGCTCAAGGAGACGCGAGCGATCGACATCGTAGCGGCCAACATCATGGACATCGAGTCCCAGCCAGTGGCTCAGACCATGCATAAAGTATGGACGGTGGGCGTTGTTCTCCATCAGCTCGTCAACCTCCCCTTTCAGGATGCCGAGGCGCACCAGACCGGTGATCATAATGCGCACCACCTGCTGGTTAACCTGCTGAATGGAGGTGCCAGGACGGTAAAGCTCCAGCGCGGTTTCCAGCGACTCGAGGACAATATCGTAAATCTCGCGCTGCGCCGGGCTGAATTTCCCGTTTACCGGGAAGGTGCGGGTGATATCGCCCGCATAGCCGCGGTATTCACAGCCGGCGTCAATCAGCACCAAATCGCCATCGCGCAGCTCGGATTCGTTTTCCGTGTAATGGAGAATACAGCCGTTTTCCCCACCGCCCACGATGGTGTTATAGGAGGGGAAACGGGCGCCGTGGCGGTTGAATTCATGCAGAATTTCCCCTTCCAGCTGGTATTCGAACATGCCCGGACGGCATTTCTGCATTGCGCGGGTATGAGCCAGCGCGGAAATTTCACCAGCGCGGCGCATCACCTCCAGCTCTTCCGGCGATTTAAACAGGCGCATCTCATGCACCATCGGCCGCCAGTCAATCACAGAGCCGGGCGCCTGCAGATTCTGGCGCCCGCCTTTACGCAGTTTTTCCAGCGCGTTGAAGACGATTTTGTCAGCGTAGGCATATTCGCCCTGGGCAAAATAGATCGCATCGAGGCCGTTAAGCAGCTGGAACAGCTGCTGGTTAATTTCGCTGAACGCCAGAGCGCGGTCGACGCCCAGCTTCGATGGCGCGGCCTCCTGTCCCAGACGACGGCCGAACCAGATCTCTGCGGTCAGATCGCGGACGCGGTTAAACAGCACGCTATGGTTGTGGGTGTCGTCGCTTTTAATCAACACCAGCAGGGCTTCCGGCTCATTAAATCCCGTGAAGTACCAAAAATCGCTGTTCTGCCGGTAGGGGTATTCTGAATCTGCGCTGCGGACCGCTTCCGGTGCGGCGAAAATCAGCGCGGCGCTGCCTGGCTGCATCTGCGCCAGCAATGCCTGGCGACGAGAAAGAAATTCCTGCTGTGTCATGACGCCCCCTCAACAAATTATCATTAGTGTAATGTTGGCTTGCGAACTTCCGGTGCGGTTGGCTGCTGGCGAGAAAAGGTTTCGTGGCACAGCAGCGCAGCGACGCGCACGTACTCGATAATCTCTTCCAACGACATCTCCAGCTCTTCCTGATCTTCGTCTTCGTCGTACCCCAGTTGCGCAATGTTACGCAGGTCGTCGATAGCTTCGCCGGTTTCGTCTTTGATTTTATCCAGTTTAGGCTGCGTGACGCCCAGACCGAGCAGGAAATGGTTAACCCAACCGGCCAGCGCGTCGGCGCGTTCAAACACGCTTACCGCGTCACCTTCCGGTAAATAGAGCTGAAACAAGAAACCGTCGTCTTCCAGCGAGTCGCTGGTCACGGAATGTATGGTGCGCAGAGACTCGGCCAGCTCGTGACCAAATGCGAGGCCTTCGTTAGTCAGGTCGTGCACCAGCGGTTGCCAGCTGCTGTCTTTATTGCCGCCGCACAGGATCCCACTGATCAAACCGTGCATTTCGGCCGGGGTTAAGCCCACGCCCTGTTGGTTCAGTAACTGGTCTACGGCGTTGTAACCAGGCATTTCGTTCTGTATAGACATGCGCATTCGTCATCGTTGGGAGGAATATTCATGGTATGCTACCACTTTGGACCCTGGTGAACCAGAATAGGGCTTGTACCTTCGCACCAGGGTAGCTATAGTGTCGCCCCTTTGCAGTCCCGGATTCGGGCGTGAAGGCCGCGCAGTCAATCAGCAGGAAGGTGGCATGTCTGCACAACCCGTCGATCTCCAAATTTTTGGCCGTTCACTCCGCGTGAATTGCCCGCCTGAACAAAGGGATGCCTTGAATCAGGCAGCTGATGACCTGAATCAGCGGTTGCAAGATTTAAAAGAACGCACTAGAGTCACAAATACTGAGCAGCTGGTCTTCATCGCCGCGTTGAACATCAGCTATGAGTTGACTCAGGAAAAAGCGAAAACCCGCGATTACGCCTCCAGCATGGAACAGCGTATTCGGATGCTTCAGCAGACCATCGAACAAGCGTTGCTTGAGCAAGGTCGCATAAGCGAAAGAACCGGGCCGAAGTTTGAATAACACTTTGCAATTAACTGTGTTAGAGTAAGCGCAAGAACAAAATTTCTCTGAGATGTTTGCAAGCGGGCCAGTCCCCTGAGCCGATATTTCATACCACAAGAATGTGGCGCTCCATGGTTGGTGAGCATGCTCGGTCCGTCCGAGAAGCCTTAAAACTGTGACGACGCATTCACCTTGAACCAAGGGTTCAAGGGTTACAGCCTGCGGCGGCATCTCGGAGATTCCCTTCTTTTCAGTTCCATCCCTCGTGGCTTCCTTTTCGGTTTTTATCACCTTGTGTATTACACTACGCCAACATGCAACTGACCCACGTATTACCGTGCTCATGCTAAATCAGGCGACCCGTCATGACTCAACTTTCTGACACGCAAACTACCCGACAGCGGATTCGTCAACAGATTCGCCAGCAACGCCGCGCGCTGACGGCAGAACAGCAGGCGCAGTTCGCCCGACAGGGTGCCGATCGCGTGATGGCATACCCGCCCGTCGCACAGGCGCAAACCGTCGCTCTGTTTCTGTCATTTGATGGCGAACTCGATACCCGACCGCTGATCGATCGGCTGTGGCAGGCCGGCAAGCAGGTTTATCTGCCCGTACTCCACCCGTTCAGCCCGGGAAATCTGCTGTTTTTGCACTATCACCCGCGTAGTGAACTGGTGACCAACCGGCTGAAAATCGACGAGCCGAAGCTCGATGTACGCGACGTCCTGCCGCTAAGCCAGCTCGATGTACTGATAGTCCCGCTGGTTGCCTTTGATGTCGCCGGACAGCGGCTGGGAATGGGAGGCGGCTTCTACGACAGAACATTGCAGAACTGGCAGGATTATTCCCTGCAGCCTGTTGGCTATGCCCACGATTGCCAGCAGGTCGACGCGCTGCCAACCGAGCACTGGGATATTCCGCTGCCCGCGGTGATTACTCCCTCGGCGCTGTGGCAGTGGCCGTAAGCTAAGGCGTCCCGAGCTTCTTCAGTTGCCGGTTATGCCATCCGCTCAGTAACAAGATCGTCGTCAGCGCCCCCAGCAGCGCGCAGAACATATCCGACTGCGTGTCCCACGGATCGCCCTGGGTGCCGAGAAAATCATCCGCCCCTTGCCCCATCGCCAGTGCCGCCCACCATTCGATAAGCTCGTAGGTGGCGCTGATCGCCAGCGCAATGCAGCACACCAGAAATGAAAGCATCTTGCGCCCGCGCACATAGCCGCCGCGCAGTAGAATTTCCCGCGCCGCCAGCGCCGGAACCAACCCCTGGAAAAAGTGGCCAAGCTTATCGTACGGGTTACGACTTAAATTCAGCCACGCCTGCACATCAAATCCAATCGGTACTTTCGCATACGTATACATTCCCCCTACCATCAAAATAATGGCGTGGAAGAAGATAAGCGTGTAGAGAAGCGGCGTGAGCGGGTAGCGTGAACGCGTCACAAGCAGCAGCGGAACGATGATAATGACCGGCGTCACTTCCATCAGCCAGGTGAGGCTATCGTGGGTGCCCAACCCCGTCCATGCCAGGATCAGCAGCAGCAGGAAGACACCGGTATTCTGTAGCGATGTGCTCATCATTTAAAGGGATCCCCGCAGGGATCCTTTCGTCAATCAGAACAGCAGACGAGCGCGGATGGTGCCCGGGATCGCCTTCATGGCCTGCAGCGCCTGCTGAGCCACATCTTCTTCGGCCTCAATATCAATAACCACGTAGCCCATCTGCGGCGTGGTTTGCAGATACTGTGCAGCAATGTTGATGCTCTGTGCGGCAAAGATCTGGTTGATAGCGGTCAGCACGCCCGGGCGGTTTTCGTGGATGTGCAGCAAACGACGACCGCCGTGCAGCGGCAGCGACACTTCCGGGAAGTTCACCGCAGAGAGGGTCGAACCGTTATCGGAATACTTCGCCAGCTTACCGGCCACTTCCAGACCGATATTCTCCTGCGCTTCCTGAGTGGAACCGCCGATGTGCGGCGTCAGGATCACGTTGTCAAACTCACACAGCGGCGAGCTGAACGGATCGCTGTTGGTCGCTGGTTCGGTCGGGAAGACGTCAATCGCGGCCCCCGCCAGGTGCTTACGCGCCAGCGCATCGCACAGCGCCGGAATATCCACGACCGTACCGCGCGAGGCGTTGATCAGCAGCGCGCCTGGCTTCATCAGCGCCAGCTCTTCTACGCCCATCATATTTTTGGTGGAGGCGTTTTCCGGCACATGCAGACTGACCACATCGCTCATATTCAGCAGGTCAGAGAGGTGCTGGACCTGAGTAGCATTGCCCAGCGGCAGTTTGCTTTCGATATCATAGAAATAGACGTGCATCCCCAGAGATTCAGCCAGAATACCCAGCTGCGTGCCGATGTGCCCGTAGCCGATAATCCCCAGTTTTTTACCACGCGCTTCAAAACTGCCGACCGCCAGCTTGTTCCACACGCCGCGGTGCGCTTTCGCGTTGGCTTCCGGTACGCCGCGCAGCATCAGCAGCAGTTCGCCAATGACCAGCTCGGCAACGGAACGGGTATTTGAGAATGGCGCGTTGAAAACGGGAATCCCGCGTTTCGCTGCCGCGTCTAAATCAACCTGGTTGGTGCCGATACAGAAACAGCCGACCGCCACCAGTTTTTCCGCAGCGGCGAAGATCTCTTCCGTCAGATGAGTACGGGAACGCAGGCCAATGAAATGGGCATCACGGATCGACGCTTTCAGCTCTTCGCTGTCCAGCGCGCCTTTATGAAATTCGATGTTGGTGTAACCTGCCGCGCGAAGATTCTCCACCGCTTTTTGATGCACACCTTCAACCAGCAGAAACTTAATTTTGTCTTTTTCCAGTGATACCTTAGCCATTTCCCCGTCCTGTTTTGTCTTATCTGATGTCGTGCCGAACGAAAGTTCTTCTCAGCAACATATCAAAAAAAACTATCGCGGCAATATGAACGTTTGCGTCGACGACCTGAAGAAATATCACACAGAGGGAAATGGCAGGACAAAACACCAGAAAGAAAAGAAAAGGTAGATTGTTACTAAGGCTGACCGCATAAATGTGACAGAAGTCACCAAATTTGGCCTGGAGAAAAAATATTTGCGAGGGAGCCATTCGCTCCCCCGATAATATTATTTTACGATGGTTTTTACGCCATCGGCGGTTCCAATCAGTGCCACATCCGCGCCGCGGTTGGCAAACAGGCCGACGGTGACGACGCCAGGAATACCGTTAATTTTGTTTTCCAGCGCGATGGCATCAAGAATTTCCAGGCCGAACACGTCAAGAATCACGTTACCGTTATCGGTCACCACCCCCTGGCGATACTCCGGACGGCCGCCCAGCTTCACCAGCTCGCGCGCGACGGCGCTACGCGCCATCGGAATGACTTCAACCGGCAGCGGGAATTTGCCCAGAATATCCACCTGCTTGGAGGCATCGGCGATGCAGATAAACTTGTCTGCTACCGAGGCGATAATCTTTTCACGTGTTAACGCCGCCCCACCGCCTTTGATCATCTGCATATGGCCGTTAATCTCGTCGGCGCCATCAACATAGATCCCCAGGCGGTCCACGCTGTTCAGATCGAAAACCGGAATGCCGAGGCTTTTCAGTTTTTCGGTGGAGGCATCAGAGCTGGAAACAGCGCCTTCAATCTGCCCTTTCATGGTGCCCAGCGCATCGATAAAATGCGCGGCCGTGGAACCCGTACCGACACCGACAATGGTGCCCGGTTGTACATACTGCAATGCCGCCCAGCCTACTGCTTTTTTCAGTTCATCTTGCGTCATGATTATGGTCCGAGATGTGAATACCTGTGGCGCATTATAGAACACCGGGGGGGGAATTGTCCCTGCGGCAGGGTCACACAACTGAACAGACCATTTTTCATCTTCATCAAAAACGAATTTATGTCATAGTGCGAGTTAATGAAAAGTGATAGGGGTACGCCAGAATAATGAAACGACCGGACTACAGAACACTACAGGCGCTGGATGCGGTAATAAGAGAACGTGGGTTTGAGCGCGCCGCGCAGAAGCTCTGCATTACACAGTCCGCCGTCTCTCAGCGTATTAAACAGCTGGAAAATATGTTCGGCCAACCGCTGCTGGTCCGTACCGTGCCGCCGCGTCCGACCGAACAAGGACAGAAACTGCTGGCCCTGCTGCGTCAGGTTGAGCTGCTGGAAGAGGAGTGGCTGGGCGATGAACAGACCGGATCGACGCCGCTGCTGCTGTCGCTGGCGGTCAACGCCGACAGTCTGGCCACCTGGCTGCTGCCCGCGCTGTCTAACGTCCTTTCCGACTCCCCTATCCGCCTCAATCTGCAGGTGGAAGATGAAACGCGTACTCAGGAACGCTTACGCCGCGGTGAAGTGGTCGGTGCAGTGAGTATCCAGCCGCAGGCGTTGCCGAGCTGCCTGGTGGATCAACTCGGGGCGCTGGACTATCTGTTCGTCGCCTCGAAAGAGTTTGCGCAACGCTATTTCCCTAATGGCGTAACCCGCTCGGCGCTGCTGAAAGCGCCGGTTGTCGCGTTCGATCATCTGGATGATATGCATCAGGCGTTTTTACAGCAGAACTTCGATTTGCCGCCGGGCAGCGTCCCGTGCCATATCGTTAACTCTTCGGAAGCCTTTGTACAGCTGGCGCGCCAGGGCACGACCTGCTGCATGATCCCGCATCTGCAGATTGAAAAAGAGCTCAACAGCGGCGAGCTTATCGACCTCACGCCGGGACTGTTTCAGCGTCGGATGCTCTACTGGCATCGCTTCGCGCCGGAAAGCCGGATGATGCGCCGGGTCACCGACGCACTGATCGATTACGGCCACAAGGTGCTGCGTCAGGACTAAGCGCTGGCGATAAAAAAAGCCACTTTAGATGAAGTGGCTTTTTATTTTATGGCTTACTGTCCCGCATCAGGCTGCTTAGCCGGCGCAGCGGGGGCCGGGGCTGGCTGAGCAGGCTGCAGTTCAAAAACAACATCGACCTGATCGTCAAACTGAATGGTCGCCTGCTCGTAGGTTTCCTGCGCCGAAACCGGGGCCGCATCGGCAGCCTTCATCATGCGTACCATCGGGCTCGGCTGATAGTTCGAAACATGGTAGCGAACGCTATAAACCGGTCCCAGCTTGCTATGGAAACCTGACGCCAGCTCTTGCGCCTGATGCACCGCGTCATCAATGGCCGCTTTACGCGCTTTGTCTTTATAGGCATCCGGTTGCGCAACGCCCAGCGAAACAGAACGAACTTCATTCAGACCCGCTTTCAGCGCGCCATCCAGCAGACCGTTCAGCTTGTCCAGCTGACGCAACGTCACTTCGACGGTGCGCACCGCGCGGTAGCCTTTCAGGATGCTTTTGCCATTCTGATAGTCGTAATCAGGCTGGGTGCGCAGGTTGGCTGAGTTAATATCTTTTTTGGCGATGCCGTTCTTTTCGAGGAAAGAGAGATACTGCGCCACGCGATCGTCGGCCTGCTTTTTCGCCGACGCGGCGTCTTTCGCTGCAACGTTCACTTCAATCGCCAGGGTGGCGATATCCGGCACAGCGGCTACGCTGGCGGTACCCGAAGTTACAATATGCGGGCCATTCGGCAATTCATTTGCCTGTACTGCCATCGCACTCAATCCAATTGCTGCCGCCAGGGCCATGAGTTTTAACTTCACTGTCGTTTCTCCATCTTACATTGGGTCGCCCGTCTACGGACGCATGTCTGCAAGCTTAACGCGTCCGCGGAGAAAGTCCATCGGACTAAGCCTGGTAAAACAGAGCCTGGACATGCTGGAAACCGTCTTTCGCCAGCTGCAGCGCAATAAACCACATCACCAGGCCAACCAGCACGTTAATCATCCGCTGCGCTCGCGCGGTACGTAAGCGTGGTGCCAGCCACGCCGCCAGCAGGGCCAGGCCAAAGAACCACAGGAATGATGCGCTAATGGTGCCTAAGGCAAACCAGCGCTTAGGCTCCACGGCCAGCTGACCTCCCAGGCTGCCCAGCACGACGAAAGTGTCGAGATAGACATGCGGGTTAAGCCAGGTGACCGCCAGCATGGTGACGATAATTTTCCAGCGCCCCTGCTTCATGACTTCCGCACTGGCCAGTTCCAGATTGCTGCTCAGCGCCGTTCTCAAGGCGCCGAAACCGTACCAGAGCAGAAAGGCCACGCCCCCCCAGGTGACCAGCGCCAGCAGCCACGGCGACTGCATCAGCAATGCGCTACCGCCAAAAATACCGGCGCAAATCAGCAACAGATCGCTCAACGCGCACAGGAACGCGATCATCAAATGATACTGTCGGCGAATCCCCTGATTCATCACAAACGCATTTTGCGGCCCGAGCGGCAAAATCATAGCCGCTCCCAGGGCAAGCCCCTGAAAGTAATACGATAACATGGTGTTTTTTCCGGTAGGTCGTTAATGCAGAGGAATATAGCGCGATAAAATCATTAGAGGAAATTGATAATTTTAATCATTAATAAGAGTAGCTAATACAGAAGTGGCAATAAAGGCCAGCATCGCTGGCCTCCGGATCGGCGGCGGTCTTACTCCACTTTCTCCTGCGGACGAACCATATGAACATCCATCTGCGGGTACGGGAAGCTGATGCCGTTGGCGTCAAACTCGCGTTTAATACGCTCCAGCACATCCCAGTATACGCTTTGCAGATCGCTGCTCAGACTCCAGACGCGCACCACATAGTTCACCGACGACGCCCCCAGTTCATGCAGACGTACGGTCATTTCGCGATCTTTGAGGATACGATCTTCCGATTCGATAATACGGGTGAGCAGCTGCTTGACCTTATCGATATCGGCATCGTAGGAGACGCCGATAATAAATTCGTTGCGTCGCGCCGGCTCACGGGAAAAGTTAATGATATTGCCGGCGATAATTTTACCGTTCGGAACCACCACAATTTTACCGTCGGCCGTACGCATGGTCGTAGAGAAAATCTGCACGCTCAGTACCGTACCGGCGACGCCACCGAGATCGACATACTCACCTGCGCGGAACGGGCGGAACATCACCAGCAGTACGCCAGCGGCCAGGTTAGACAGCGATCCTTGCAGCGCCAGACCTACGGCTAAACCGGCAGCACCGAGGACGGCGATCACCGATGCCGTCTGCACGCCTACGCGACCTAATGCCGCAATCAGGGTGAACGCGACAACGGCATAGCGCACCAGGGCGGACAGAAAATCGGCAACGGTCGCATCAATCTTACGCGCCAGCATCAGTCGGTTCACCGTATTAGAGATGACCCGTGCCACAATCATACCGATGATGATAATCGCGATAGCGGCAACGATATTGACGGCATAGCTCAGCAGTAATTCCTGATTGCGCACCAGCCAGGAACTGGCGTTGTGTAGGCTATCGCCAACGTTCAACTCTTCCATTTAATCTTCCTTATGAATACCCGTAGGGGGAATAAAAAACCAAACCTGTACAACGACAGGTTAACTAAGGTTAAACAATATGCACATGTTTTGCCAAGTTGATCACAATTCTCGGCGAAATATCGTATTGTTCAGCCATAAAAAAAGCCCGCTATTCAGCGGGCTTTCGCGCAAGAAACAGATTTTTCTTACAGAACGTCGATCGCGTTCAGCTCTTTAAATGCCTGCTCCAGACGAGTCACCATGGACGTCTGTGCAGCACGCAGCCATACGCGCGGATCGTAGTATTTCTTGTTCGGCTGGTCTTCGCCTTTCGGGTTGCCCAGCTGGCCCTGCAGGTAAGCTTCGTTGGTTTTGTAGTACTGCAGGATACCGTCCCAGGTTGCCCATTGGGTATCGGTATCGATGTTCATTTTGATAACGCCGTAGCTTACGGAGTCTTTGATTTCCTGAGCGGAAGAACCGGAACCGCCGTGGAAGACGAAGTTCAGGCTGTTGTGCGGCAGGTTGTGTTTCTTAGAAACATATTCCTGAGAATCGCGCAGGATGGTCGGAGTCAGCACGACGTTACCCGGCTTGTACACGCCGTGTACGTTACCGAAGGAAGCGGCGATGGTGAAACGCGGGCTGATTTTGCTCAGTTCAGTGTACGCGTAATCAACGTCTTCCGGCTGAGTGTACAGGGCAGAAGCGTCCATGTGGCTGTTGTCCACGCCGTCTTCTTCGCCACCGGTGCAACCCAGTTCGATTTCCAGAGTCATGTCCATTTTGGCCATGCGCGCCAGATATTTAGAGCAGATTTCGATGTTTTCGTGCAGAGACTCTTCAGACAGGTCGATCATGTGAGAAGAGAACAGCGGTTTGCCGGTAGCAGCGAAGTGTTTCTCACCCGCGTCCAGCAGGCCGTCGATCCACGGCAGCAGTTTCTTCGCGCAGTGGTCGGTGTGCAGAATAACCGGCACGCCGTAGTGTGCGGCCATCTGGTGAACGTGATGTGCGCCAGAGATAGCACCCAGGATTGCTGCGCCCTGAGGAACGTCAGTTTTCACGCCTTTGCCCGCGATAAACGCAGCGCCGCCGTTAGAGAACTGAACGATAACCGGAGAACGAACTTTTGCAGCAGCTTCCAGAACGGCGTTGATGGAGTCAGTACCCACACAGTTAACCGCTGGCAGAGCAAAGTTATTTTCTTTAGCTACCTGGAACACTTTCTGAACGTCATCACCAGTGATCACGCCAGGTTTTACGAAATCAAAAATTTTAGACATGTTACGTAGTCCTGTATCTTCGGCCGTTTATGCTCGCCATCATTCGTGCGGCAGTCCTCTGGCTTACCTCGCTTACCCCGGTTACGTAAGAACCTGGCGTTCGCGCTGTCGCCACCTTCCGGCAACACGAATTATTTAGAGCAACAAATTGAATTTTATTTGTAAAACAGGCGGGATTTCCCCGCCTGATCAAACTTACTTCTTAGCGCGCTCTTCAAGCATAGCTACTGCTGGCAGGACTTTACCTTCCACGAATTCGAGGAATGCGCCGCCGCCAGTGGAGATGTAGGAAATTTTGTCCGAAATGCCGAACAGGTCAATCGCTGCCAGGGTGTCACCACCGCCGGCGATGGAGAAACCTTCGCTGTCAGCGATGGCGTTAGCCACGATTTCAGTCCCTTTACGGAAGTTCGGGAATTCGAATACGCCAACCGGACCATTCCACAGAATAGTTTTAGCGTTTTTCAGGATATCAGCCAGTTTCTGTGCAGAAACATCGCCCAGGTCCAGGATCTGCTCGTCATCTTTGATGTCGTTAACAGATTTCAGCGTCGCGGTCGCCGTTTCGGAGAACTCAGTTGCCACGCGAACGTCGGTCGGAACCGGGATATCGCAGGTGGTCAGCAGGCGTTTCGCTTCGTCAACCAGGTCAGCTTCGTACAGGGATTTACCCACGTTGTGGCCCTGAGCGGCAACGAAGGTGTTGGCGATGCCGCCACCGACGATCAGCTGGTCAGCGATTTTAGACAGGGAATCCAGAACGGTCAGTTTGGTGGAAACTTTAGAACCACCCACGATGGCAACCATCGGGCGAGCCGGCTCTTTCAGCGCTTTACCCAGCGCGTCCAGTTCAGCGGCCAGCAGCGGGCCAGCACATGCAACATCGGCGAATTTACCGATACCGTGGGTAGAGGCCTGCGCACGGTGTGCAGTACCGAAGGCGTCCATAACGAACACGTCGCACAGCGCCGCGTATTTTTTGGACAGCGCTTCGTCGTCTTTCTTCTCGCCTTTGTTAAAGCGAACGTTTTCCAGAACGACCAGTTCACCGGCGGCAACTTCAACGCCATCCAGGTAATCTTTAACCAGGCGAACCGGGTTAGACAGTTTGTCTTTCAGGTAATTAACAACCGGCAGCAGAGAGAATTCTTCGTTGTACTCGCCTTCGGTCGGACGACCCAGGTGAGAAGTGACCATCACTTTAGCACCCTGTTTCAGCGCCAGCTCAATGGTCGGCAGAGAAGCACGGATACGCGCGTCGCTGGTTACTTTCCCGTCTTTGACTGGTACGTTCAGATCGGCACGGATAAAAACGCGTTTACCAGCCAGATCCAGATCGGTCATCTTAATTACAGACATGGTGAATCCTCTCAATGATTCTTAAAGTTTTGCAGACGCCATGCGCTCCATCACGAACAATGTTGCGCAGGGATGTCTCACCTGAAACCAATAACGGCCATCGCTAACGTCGTGTCGAGCATCCGGTTAGCAAAGCCCCATTCATTATCACACCAGACCAATGTTTTGATCAGATGAGCACCACTGACCCGGGTTTGGGTGCCATCAACGATGGCGCTGTGTGGGTCGTGGTTGAAATCTATCGAGACCAACGGCAATTCCGTATAGTCAACTATACCATGAAATGCACCTTGTGCTGCTTTTTGCAGCAACTGGTTGACTTCATTAGCCTTTACAGGTTTTTTCACCGTCACGCTAAGGTCAATCGCCGTCACATTAATCGTCGGTACGCGGACCGCAATTGCCTCGAAACGGTCGTTAAACTGCGGGAAAATTCGCGTGATCCCCGCAGAGAGTTTGGTATCGACCGGAATAATCGACTGGCTGGCCGCGCGCGTACGGCGCAGATCCGGATGATAAGCGTCGATCACCTGTTGATCGTGCATGGCGGAGTGGATTGTCGTTACCGTTCCTGACTCAATGCCGTAGGCATCATCTAACAGTTTTATGACCGGGATAATGCAGTTGGTCGTGCAGGAGGCGTTGGAAACAATACGATGCTCCGTACGCAACTCATCATGGTTCACGCCAAATACAACGGTCGCGTCAAGATCGCTGCTGCCGGGATGGGAAAAGAGCACTTTCTTTGCCCCTGCCCGAATATGGGCTTCGCCATGCTCACGGCTGCCGTAAACACCGGTACAATCGAGAACAATATCAACCGCCAGCTCCTGCCAGGGCAGCGCCTCAATCGAAGGTTCATGCAGCAGACGTATGGCATCATCGCCGACATACAGCTGCTCTCTCTCCTGGCGAACATCCCAGGCAAAGCGCCCATGGCTGGTGTCATATTTCAACAAATGCGCGATGCCCGCGGCATCCGCCAGCTCGTTGATTGCCACCACGGTAATTTCCGCACGACGCCCGGATTCATATAAAGCGCGAACCACGTTGCGTCCTATGCGACCGAAGCCATTAATCGCGATGCGTATGGTCATAGGTCTCCTGCAAGGTTGTCCCTGATTTGAGATGGCTGACAGAGTAATCCAGCAACGCCCGAAGGGAAACCTTACCCGTCGCAAACTGCGACTGATTGATTAATTGTCGAACATTTAAACGACTGAAACGCTTCAGCTAGAATAAGCGAAACGAGGAATAAAAGGAATGTCTGTCCAGCGGAAGAAGTGAGTTATCTGACGTACATCACATTTTGGATGGAATAATACGCAATCTGTCGGCGGCTATCGGGAATAACGGCGTCAAAAAAAAGCCGGGCGTTTAGCCCGGCTTTTTCTGCTGTTATCGCCCGGATAAGCGGGCAGATAACGACTACAGCAGCGCTTTCGCTTTCGCGACCACGTTGTCGACGGTGAAGCCGAACTCTTCGAACAGCTGCTCTGCCGGCGCAGACTCACCGAAGGTGGTCATGCCAACGATAGCGCCATTCAGGCCGACATATTTGAACCAGTAGTCGGCGATGCCGGCTTCAATGGCCACGCGAGCAGAGACCGCTTTCGGCAGCACTGATTCACGGTACGCCGCATCCTGCTTGTCGAACGCGTCGGTAGACGGCATGGAGACCACGCGCGCCTTCACCCCTTCGGCAGTCAGTTTGTCCCACGCGGCCACCGCCAGCTCCACTTCAGAGCCGGTGGCAATGAAGATCAGCTCCGGCTGACCGGCGCACTCTTTCAGCACGTAGCCACCGCGAGCGATGTTCGCCAGCTGCTCAGGAGTACGATCCTGCTGCGCCAGGTTCTGACGGGAGAGGATCAGCGCGGTCGGGCCGTCGTGACGTTCAACGCCATATTTCCACGCCACCGCCGATTCCACCTGGTCACACGGACGCCATGTGGACATGTTCGGGGTCACGCGCAGGGACGCCACCTGCTCTACCGGCTGGTGCGTCGGGCCATCTTCGCCCAGACCGATGGAGTCGTGGGTGTAGACCATCACCTGACGCTGTTTCATCAGCGCCGCCATACGCACCGCGTTACGGGCATATTCCACGAACATCAGGAAGGTGGAGGTGTACGGCAGGAAGCCACCGTGCAGGGAGATCCCGTTGGCAATCGCGGTCATACCGAATTCGCGCACGCCGTAATGGATATAGTTACCGGCGGTGTCTTCGTTAATCGCTTTCGAACCAGACCACAGAGTCAGGTTGGACGGCGCGAGGTCAGCAGAGCCGCCGAGGAATTCCGGCAGCAGCGGGCCAAACGCTTCAATCGCATTCTGCGACGCTTTACGGCTGGCGATTTTCGCCGGGTTAGCCTGCAGCTTAGCGATAAATTCACTGGCTTTGGCGTCGAAGTCAGTCGGCATTTCGCCCTTCATACGACGGGTGAATTCAGCGGCTTCCTGAGGGAAGGCTTTCGCATAAGCAGCGAACTTCTCGTTCCAGGCCGCTTCTTTCGCCTGGCCTGCTTCTTTCGCATCCCACTGTGCGTAGATTTCAGACGGGATGTCGAACGGCGCGTATTTCCAGCCCAGCTGTTCGCGGGTCAGCGCAATCTCTGCATCGCCCAGCGGCGCGCCGTGAGAATCGTGGGTGCCCGCTTTGTTCGGGGAACCGAAGCCAATGATGGTTTTGCACATCAGCAGGGACGGTTTGTCGGTGACCGCACGCGCTTCTTCTACTGCACGTTTGATGGCGTCTGCGTCGTGACCGTCAACGCCGCGCACCACGTGCCAGCCGTAGGCTTCGAAACGTTTAGCGGTGTCGTCGGTGAACCAGCCTTCCACATGACCGTCGATGGAGATACCGTTGTCATCATAGAACGCCACCAGTTTACCCAGTTTCAGGGTACCGGCCAGGGAGCAGACCTCGTGAGAGATCCCTTCCATCATGCAGCCGTCGCCCATGAAGGCGTAGGTGAAGTGGTCAACGATATCGTGGCCCGGACGGTTGAACTGCGCGGCCAGCGTTTTTTCCGCGATAGCCATGCCCACGGCGTTAGCAATACCCTGACCCAGCGGGCCGGTGGTGGTTTCTACGCCAGCGGTGTAGCCCACTTCCGGGTGGCCCGGCGTCTTAGAGTGCAGCTGACGGAAGTTTTTCAGCTCTTCGATCGGCAGATCATAACCGGTGAGGTGCAGCAGGCTGTAAATCAGCATGGAGCCGTGGCCGTTGGACAGCACAAAGCGGTCGCGGTCGGCCCAGGCCGGGTTCTGCGGGTTATGGTTCATGAAATCACGCCACAGGACTTCGGCAATGTCAGCCATACCCATCGGGGCACCCGGGTGGCCGGATTTGGCTTTCTGTACAGCATCCATGCTCAGCGCACGAATAGCGTTAGCAAGCTCTTTACGTGAGGACATTTTGACTCCAGTTCGGACTGTTGAAGGCCATACCCTTAACGACTTGACGAGAGCGCGTTTTGGGCTACGCCAGAAAAAAGTGTCAACAATGTAACCCAAGCGCGAAAGCATGTACATGGAGCATCCTTTTGTGGTTTAAGAAATCTCCGGAACACGTTGTGCTGCCCCGGAATCCTCTCGCCCGCGCCGCGCAATAGTCTTTATAATTTGTACAGGATGCGACAGCCTTATTGTTGCCTTTTTCAGTCAGATCATCGAACGAGTGTGGAAGATAAAAATGAAAATTCGCTCAACTATTCTTGCCCTTGGGATCGCAGCAACCCTCACCGGATGTCAGAACATGGACTCTAACGCCCTTCTCAGTTCGGGCGCCGAAGCTTTTCAGGCCTATTCCCTGAGCGATGCTCAGGTTAAAAGCTTAAGTGACCAGGCTTGCAAAGAGATGGATAGCAAAGCCACCCTGTCGCCGGCCAGCAGCGAATACAGCAAGCGTCTGAATAAAATCGCCGCCGCGCTGGGCGACAATATCAACGGCCAGCCGGTGAATTACAAAGTGTATGAAACCAAGGACGTCAACGCGTTCGCGATGGCTAATGGCTGCATCCGCGTCTATAGCGGCCTGATGGACATCATGAACGATAACGAAGTTGAAGCGGTAATCGGCCATGAGATGGGCCACGTCGCCCTCGGCCACGTGAAGAAAGGTATGCAGGTTGCGCTCGGCACCAACGCCGTTCGCGCCGCCGCCGCCTCGGCGGGCGGTATCGTCGGCAGCTTGTCGCAATCTCAACTTGGCGATCTGGGCGAAAAGCTGGTGAACTCGCAGTTCTCCCAGCGCCAGGAGTCCGAAGCGGACGACTACTCCTACGACCTGCTGCGTAAACGCGGGATTAATCCGGGCGGACTGGCCACCAGCTTCGAGAAGCTGGCTAAACTGGAAGCCGGGCGTCAAAGTTCAATGTTTGACGATCACCCGGCCTCCGAAGAACGTGCTCAGCATATCCGCGATCGCATGAAGGCAGACGGTATTAAATAATCTCCTCTTCCCCTCTCTGCGCCGCAGAGAGGGGAAGAGAGCTTAGTACAGCGTCTTCTGCGGCGGTCCGGCAAAACGCAGCGCGCCAATCTGCCCCATCCTGACCTCTACCACCGACGGCCCCGGCGTCGCCAGCGCTTCGGTCATCACCGAGGTGAAATCCTCCGCTCGCTCCACGCTCCACGCCTGCAGACCGATAGCCTGTGCCAGCAGCGTGAAATCCGGCGTGTGCAGTTCGTTGTAATACTGGCGACCGCCGAAATACTTATCCTGAATACCGCGCATAACGCCATAGCCGCCATCGTTCATGATAATCAGCGTGACGTTAGCTTTTTCCTGCGCCAGCGTCGCCAGCTCTCCGAGGTTCAGGCTCAGACCGCCGTCGCCGACCAGGCCGACTATCTTACGCTGCGGGTTGGCAATCGCCGTGCCGATCGCCATCGGCAGCCCCATTCCAATCGCCCCCGCCAGCGAATGCACGTTCATCAGCGGGCCATTTGCACGGAACAAGCGACTGCCCCACAGGCTGCCGGAGACGGTGATATCGCGGACCAGAATGCCGTCATCAGGCAGCGCCTGTTCGATAGCATCATTCAGCCGGGCATAGGCGCCGCACTGTTCACGTAGCCCGTGCTCAGCCAGCGTCACCGCCTCTTTTACCTGTGCGTCCCAGTGACCATTGCCCCATTCACGCCCCTGCGCTTTTGCCGCCAGCGCCGCCAGTAAAGCCGGACAATCGGCGATCAGCGTATTGTCCATCAGATAGTTACGACTGGCCGCCGCCGGATCGATATCAATCTGTACGCGGGGTGACGGCAGTTCCAGCGTCCAGGAACGTGTTTCGTTACTGCGCAAACGCGAGCCCGCGACCAGGGTGAAATCACATTGCGCCATCAGCGCCTCAACGGAAGGCGAATTATGGAAGGCGCGCAGGCTGGCGCGATGGCTGTCCGGCAGCACGCCGCGCCCGTGAGTACTGGAGATCACGGTGATCCCCGCATCCGCCAGTTTTTTCACCGCCGCTTCGCTACCGATAGCTCCGCCGCCCAGCCACAGCAGCGGCTGTTTCGCCTGCCTGAGCTGCGCCCACAGGGTATCCACCGTTGTCTGAGCAACCGGCGGCGCCGGCGCGATGTGCAGCGGGGCGGTGACCAGCGCCAGGGGAATACTGGCTCCCTGAATATCAATCGGGATCTCCACCGATACCGGCCCGCACGGCGGCGTCCGCGCTTCCTGAATCGCCTTGTGCAAAATGGCGATCGCCTGGTTGGCGTTGCTGATGCGATACGCGCGTTTCGAACTGGCTTTCAGGAAAGTCAGCTGATCGCGGGTTTCGTGAATAAACCCGGTATCCGCATCCAGCCAGGTTTTCTCTACCTGACCGGTCAGATGCAGCAGCGGCGTACCGGCATTCATCGCCTCCACCAGCGCCCCGACTGCGTTCCCCGCCCCGGCGCCGGTGCTGGTTAGCGCGACGCCAAGGCCGGAAAAGCGACCGTGGGCATCGGCCATGGTCACCGAACCGGCCTCGCCACGCGCCGGAACAAAGCGGATATTGCCGCGCTGGCCAATGGCATCGGCAACCGGCAGGTTATGAATAGAGATGACGCCGTAAATAGCCTCAACGTTGTACTGCTCCAGCGTTCTGGCGATGGCTTCGCCGACGGTTATCATTTCGCTCATTGCTCACCCTTCTCTCAATCGCACCAGTGATTCACGCTATTACCCGTCGCCAGATAAATGCTCTTTTGTTGCATCCAGGCTTTCAGCCCCTGAATCCCTTTTTCGCGGCCCAGACCGCTCTCTTTAAAGCCCCCGAACGGGGTCGAAATAGAGAAAACCTTATAGGTGTTGATCCACACCGTCCCGGCTTCCAGACGTTCGCTTAAGCGCAGGGCGCGCCCGCTATCCCGCGTCCAGATCCCCGCCGCCAGACCATAGACCGAGTCATTGGCTTCGCGGATCAGCGTCTCCTCATCGCTGAAGGGTATCGCCACCAGCACCGGGCCGAAGATCTCTTCCTGACAGACCCGCGCCTGATTCGTCAGCCCTTCGACGATCGTCGGCTGGAAGTAGCTGCCCGCCGCCAGCGCCGGATCGGCCGGAATCTCCCCTCCGCACAGCACCCGCCCGCCTTCGCGTTTCGCCAGTTCGACGTAGGCGAGCACGCCGTCACGGTGCTGTTCATTAATCAGCGGCCCGATGTGGGTATCGTCGCTGAACGGATGGCCAATACGCAGTCCGCGCGTCAGCTCCAGCAGCCGCGCCATCAGCTGCGGGTAAACTTTTTCATGCACAAACAGCCGCGAACCGGCGATGCACGCCTGGCCGCCTGAGCTGAAAATGCCGTAGCAGATCCCCCGCGCCGCCTGTTCGATATCGGCATCTTCCAGCACGATGGTCGGCGATTTTCCGCCGAGCTCCAGCGACGCCGGGATCAGCTTTTCCGCCGCGACGTGCGCCAGATGACGTCCGGTGCTGGTGCCGCCGGTAAACGAAATTTTGCGCACCAGCGGATGACGCGCCAGCGCATCGCCAATCACCGATCCTTTCCCCGGCAGCACGCTCAGCAGCCCCGCAGGCAAACCGGCTTGCTCGAAGATCCGCGCCAGCTCCAGCGCCATCAGCGGCGTCGCTTCCGCGGGTTTGAGGATCACCGCATTGCCGGCGGCGATCGCCGGCGCCACTTTTTGCATTTCGCTGGCGATCGGCGAGTTCCACGGGGTGATCGCCGCCACCACGCCCAGCGGCTCGTAGCGGCTCAGGGTCAGCAGGTCTGCCTGACGCGGCGTCGGCAGCTCTCCTTCCAGCAGCTCGCAGGCGGCGGCGAAGTAGCGGGCGCTGCCCGCCGCGCTCATCACCAGGCCTCGCGCTTCCGCCAGCGGCTTGCCGTTGTCGCGGCTTTGCATCCGCGCCAACTCATCAAGACGGGATTCGATAATATCCGCCACTTTATGCAGGATCTTTGCCCGCAGATGGGGCAGCATGTTGCGCCACGTTGGTTCCCGCCAGGCACGCTCGGCGCAGGTCATCGCTTCCTGCAGATCGTCGAGACTGGCCGCCCGCAGCGTTGCGTTCACCGAACCGTCCGCCGGAAAGTAACTGTGCATCAGATTGCCGCCGCCGTGGCGCCAGCGACCGCCGATAAAAATCGTTAATTCGTCCATTGCCGCCTCTTAGCGTTGCGCCAGTTCACGGCAGGCGCGTACCGCGCTCAGTGCCGCCAGGGTCGATGTTTTAGGATTGTCGGCCAGCGGCAAACCGCTCAGCTCGAGGCGAAACTCCCCGAACGCGCCTTCAACATGTAACGTGTGGGTGTTACGCCGCGTGGCCGGATCGACCATCAGCTGCACCCGCGTGTCGTCCATGCCGATACCCCCCAGCGCCACGGTTGCCGCCACGTTGGCATTCGCCGGAAACAGGCGTGCCGCTTCGCGGGCGCTGCCCTCAAAAAAGATTTTCGCTTCGCTGACCGCATTGAGGTCGATGAGCATTTCCGCGTAGCTTCCGCGCCAGCTGGCCGGGCTTTTGCGCGACTGATAGGTCACGCGCTCAAGACCGCCCTCTTTTGCCGCCGCCAGTCCGTCAATGCCGGCCACCGCGCCAGCGAGCAGCGTCAGCCTGCCGCCCGCCTGATATAAACGCTGTTCGAGCGCGCTATCGGCCAGCGCGCCGGTGGAGATCACCGCCAGATGCCAGCCGCGCGCGAGAATCGCTTCGCCATATTGCGCGACCGCCTGTTGGCTGGCGCACTCCAGTACCAGATCCGGGGCTTCCGTACAGGATTGCGGATCGTCAAGTACCGTCACCGCATCGCCAAAGCGGGCGCGAATCGCCGCATGGTGAGCCTCCCGGGCGACAATCCAGCCTAACGTGACCTGCGGGGGCAGCCGTTCAATCACCGCTTGCGCCATGGCGCCATAGCCGATAAGCATAATTTTTTTCATGATGGCTCCTTACAGGTGACGGCAAAAACCGCCGGAGACATCCAGCGCGGCGCCGGTGGTAAACGATGCCAGCGGCGAGGCCAAAAACAGCAGCGCCTGCGCAGGCTCCTGCGGCTTACCGAGCCGCGCCATTGGGATCCCGCGTTTACGGGCGATATCCGCTGTCCACTCGGGCCAGCTCTGGCGCTTGTCCGCGCGGTTTTCAAAGCGTCGCTGCCACTGCCCGGACTCCACCATGCCGAGCAGAATGGAGTTCACGCGAATGCCTTTGCTAATCAGCTCCTTCGACAGCGTCAGCGTCATGTTAAGCAGCGCCGCGCGGGCGGCGGAGGTGGCGATCATGTGTTCTTCCGGCTGCAGCGCCAGCAGCGAGTTCACGCAGGTAATCGAGGCGATATCCGAGCGCTCCAGCTGCGCCTGAAAGGCTTTTACCGGGTTAATCACCCCGAACAGCTTCAGCTCTGCCTCATGCAACCACGCCTCGCGCGGGGTATCGGCAAAATGCGCCACGTAGCCCTGCCCGGCGTTGTTGATCAACATGTCCGCGCCGCCAAAACGATCCGCTACCGCATCGGCAAAGGCCTGCACCTCGTCTTCTTTCAGGACGTCGCAGCGGTAAGAGAAAACCTCCGCTCCGGGATACTCGTTCTGCAACGCGGCATGCGCGCTGGCGAGCCGGTCGGGATTGCGGCCGCAAAAGGCGACTTTCGCCCCTTCGCCCAGCAGCAGACGCAGCGTTTCAAAGCCGATCCCTGACGATCCTCCGGTGACTACCGCTACACGGCCTTCAATTTGTGCATTCATCGCGCACCTCTTCCCCTACCCGTAAAAGCTGTTGATTAAAAAAGGTTTCATTATCGAGATAGCTGGCGTGCCCCGCGTGCGGAATCGCCGTGTAACCCATGCCGTAGCGTAGCGCCAGACCACGCACCAGCTCCGGCTGCGTGATAGCGTCCTGCTCACCGCACCACACCTCAAACCGGCCGTGATAATCGCCAAGCCAGCGGTGAATATCGTCGTGCGCCAGCATCCACGCCGCGGCCAGATAGCCCTCACGACGCAGCTTGCGCATTCCGGCGGCAACGGTGGCGACATCGGCCTCCGCCGCACAGGGATGCAACAGCTTCGCCGCCCGGTTTTGCGCCAGCCGTTCTGCGCCTGACGCAATCAGCTGCTGGCGACTCTGCCAGACTTTTTCCCGCTGTTCCGGCTCCGCCTGGCCGTACCCCTGTGCGACATCGGCTAACACCAGATAGCGCACGCGGCGGGGATACTTCGCCGCAAAGGCGCTGGCCACCAGCGCACCGAGCGAATGCCCCACCACTACCGCCCGCTCAACGCCGGCGTGGTCCAGCAGGCGCGCCAGCGCATCGGCATAATCGCCCGCATTCGCCTGCTCAACCGGCAGCATCGGGCTTTCGCCATAACCGGGCATATCCCAGGCCAGCACGCGATAGCCGGACAGCGCCATCTGTTTATGCCAGGAAGCCGCGCCGGAGCTGATGCCGTGTAACAGCACCAGCGGCGTGCCGTGCCCTTGTTCACGAAAACCCGTCATACCGCCTCCTTAATTCCGTTTTACTTTCGACAGGGGGTGATCTTCCGGATAGGTCGGGATATTCGGCTTGCGGGTGCCCAGCATCACGCACATCAGCGCCTCTTCCTCACCGTGGTTAAACAGCCCGCGGTAGATACCCGCCGGGACGGAGATCAGATCGCGCTCGCGCAGCACGGTTTCGGTATAGCTGTCGCCATCCTGAATCATCAGCGTTATCTGCCCTTTGAGCATGAAGAACACCTCCTCCACATCATCATGCAGGTGCAGCGGCCCTTCACATTTCGCCGGCAGCACCATGGTGGAGAAGGTGAAGTTTTCCGCCGCGACGGTATTGGTATCGCTCGCCACGCCGGTGGCGCCGGTGCCGATATAGCGCATCTGGGCGCGACGATATTTCGGGTCGAAATCGGCCTGGAATTTCAGCGCGTTCCAGTCATATTTCCGTCCCTCAAAGCGCGCGATACGCGACTCTACCCACTCTTCCATCGTCAGATGTTCCGGTTTGATACCCTGTTTTGCAGTTACGGTTGAATCAGTCATCGTTTTATCCTCAGTAACGTCTCAGCAGCGGCAGTAACAGGACGCAGCCCACCGCCGCCATCACCGCCAGAAAAATCAGCCCGGAATCCATGCTGTGGGTGAAGGCGATCAGCGCCCCCATCACCGCCGGCGACAGGGCGCCCGCAAAGTTCCCTAGCCCGTTGAAAATGCCCCCCGCCGTGGCGCTGACCCGGGGATGGGTCGCCTTGGCCAGCAGAGCGAAAATATTGGGTGCGCCGGTGCCCCACATAAAGGTGCTGAAACTCATCGCCGCAATGACCGTCAGCGGGGTGGCGAAGTGCATCACCGCCGCCAGGCCAACCGCCGCCCCGGCCAGCGAGATAAAGCAGGCAGCCGCGCGTTTATCAAGACGATCGGAGAGCCAGGCGCCGATCACTTCTCCCAGCAGCATGGCGATAAACGGCATTGACGACAGCCAACCGGCATGCTCCAGATGGATACCTTTGCCTTTAATCAGATAGCCCGGCAGCCAGCCGTTGATGCCCCACAGATAGGCCAGAAAGGCGATGTTAAACACGCAAATCATCCAGAAATGCGGGCTGACGAACAGCTCCCGCCGCGCCGCGCGGCGCGCCTCCTGGGAGACCTTTTCGCCGGACGCTTTGCTCTCCAGCTGCACCCCGCTCAGGCCGATGCGCACGAAAATCAGCACCGGCACCGTCAGCATCGCCATCACAAAGAAGGTGCTCTGCCAGCCAAAGGTATTGAGCAACCAAATCGACAGCGGAAAACCAATCGCCGCGCCGACCGGTGTCCCGAGCAGCCACAGCATGGTGGCCCGCGCCTGAAGCCGCTGCGGAAAGGTGTGGCGGACGATGGCGAACGCCAGCGGAAACAGCGGTCCTTCGGCAATGCCGAGCAGAATGCGCAGGGTGACCATCACGGTGTAGTTATGGGTGAAGCCCATCATCACCATTAAAATGCACCACACCATCATCATCCCGGTGAGCAGGCGCAGCGGCGCGATACGGTCGCCCAGCCCGCTGAGCAGCACCGAGGAAAACCCGTAGCTCAGCAGGAAGGCACTCATCAGAATCCCCAGCCGCGTGGTGTCAAAATCCATCCCCATCGCCTGCTGGAAATGGCTATCGGAAAACAGCGCGGCAATACTGATTTTGTCGAAGAACGCCAGCAGTACGCAGGCCAGCAGCGACAGTGGAATCGCCCAGCGGACCGCTTTTTCAGGCGTGTGGACGCCCTCACCGCCTGCCTCAAGCGGCGCGGTGTTTGTCTCTAATGTGGTCATCTCTCCCCCTTAAGGGTGCGCGGGTCTTATCGCAATGACATCAGCGAAAAGGCCAGGTCATCGAGCGGTACGGCGGAAAGATCTCTCCCCGTAGCCATCCAGCGTTTCGCCAGCTTGACGGTGCGGGCGTCGTTAAACGCCACCAGCTGAGTCAGGCGACCGTCAGCATCGATCGAGAAAAACAGCGGCCCTTTGGGATCGCGGCGAACCACCGTCCGGGTTCCCGGCTGCGGAATGCCGAGGATCTGAATATTGTCGGCATATTGATCCGACCACAGCCACGGCGCGTCGGCGTAGCCGGCCGCCTGCGGGTTCCGCATCGCTTTCGCCGTCGCCACCGCCTGATTCTGGGCAAAGGCCCAGGACTGGATGCACAGACCATACTGGTGATGCTGCGCCACATCTCCGATCGCGAAGATCGCCGAATCGCTGGTCTGCCCCAGGGCGTTGACAACGATCCCGCGCTCGACCGCCAGTCCCGCGTCCCGCGCCAGTTCGAGATTGAGATCGACGCCGATCCCTACCACCACCGCATCAAAGATTTCCCGCTGACCATCGCAGTGAATTACCGGCCGACCGCCATCATCCTCCAGCTCCAGCGCGCCGCAGCCGCAGCGAATATCGACGCCCCGATCGCGATGGATCCGTTCAAGTTCCTGCGACACTTCCGCGCTTACCGAACGCATACACAGCAGCGGTTGCTGTTCAAATAAGGTGACCGCGACGCCGCTTTTTCGCGCCGAGGCGGCAATCTCAAGACCAATCCAGCCGCCGCCGACAATCGCCAGCCGCGCGGTGGTCGCCAGCCGTTGCTTCAGGCGCTGCGCATCCTGCCAGTGGCGAAGCGTGTAAACCTGAGGCTGTTTCGCCCAGGCTTCGCCGGGCAGGCGGGCACGACCGCCGGTGGCGATCAGCAGCTGGTCATAGCCGAGCTGTTCGCCGTTGCTCAGATGAACGCTTTTGCTCTGGCGATCGATGGCCTCAGCGCGCAGCGGGCGGAACCAGCGAAGGTTTAACGCCTGCTGAACCTCTTCGCTGAACAGACGCGGCAGCGGCGCATCGGCTTCCAGCAGCGTCGCTTTTGACAGCGGCGGACGCTCGTAAAAATCCCACTCTTCTTCCGCCACCACGCAAATCTCACCGTCGTAGCCTTCGTCACGCAGGGTTTTTGCCGCCCAGCCCCCCGCCTGGCCGCCGCCGATAATGACTATCCGCGCCGTCATACCGCCTCCGGCTTTTTCTGCTGGCGGCGGGTATCGTGGTCGATCCCACCTTCCACCGCCCACTCGGTAAAGGAGACCAGCGAGTGTTCCAGCTCGCGCGGGCGCCAGTTCTCGGTCAGGAAATCATCGTTGGTGTAGTACTCAAAAGCGCCGCCGGTCGGGCTGTTGACGTACCAGAAATAGGCGGAAGAGACCGGGTGACGGCCGGGGCCAATAAAGGTGCTCCACGCGTTCTTATTCATCGCGATGCCGCCGCCAATCACTTCATGGATATCGCGGACGGTAAAGGCCACGTGGTTCAGGCCGCGCTTGCGGTTGGGGAGCTGCAATAAAAAGAGGTTGTGGTGGCCGCCGCGTACGCCGCAGCGCAGGAATACCGCACGATTGATGTAGCGATCGGAAACCTGGAAACCGAGCACGTCACGATAGAAGGCCTCGACCGCCGCCAGCTCTTCGACGAAGAACACCACGTGGCCTACGTTGATCGGCTGCGCGCCGTCATATACCGGGCTGGGCGTATCAATCCGGCGCACATCGCCCCATTGGTTAATCGGCTCAACGTTCAGCGTCACCGCGACTTGCTGAGTGACCTGTACGCGCAGCGTCATGCCGTTCGGATCCTGGCACTCCAGGGCACCATCAATCTCACGAAAAGCGGGCTGGCGGGACAGTTTGGGCCGCAGAGCATCCAGCGCCGCCCGATCCGCCACGCCCCAGGTCATACGGCGGAGGGTGTTACCCGCTTCAAAGGCCGGCGGCAGATCCGGGCTATGGATCGGGTTCAGTTCCACCCGCGCGCCGCTTAAGGTAGTAAAACGCTGGCCGCTGGCGTCGCCCGCCAGGCCAAAATCACGCATAAACCTGGCGCAATGAGTCAGGTCGTCGACGCCAAATTCCAGCTTTTCAATTCCGGTTACACTCATCGTTCGTAGCCTCTTTACCGTTCTGTCGCCCTGATTTGGGCGTAAAACATCCCCGACGCACTCAAGCGCCTGATGTTAACTTATTGATTTAACTGGCTTGTGACAGGTAGCCTAAAAAGCCAGAAATTTTGTCCGCCGCCAGGCTGACGTCGCTTTGCAGCCGTTCCCGATCGCTTTGCGGGATCTCATCCGACGGCACCAGAATACTGACCACCGCCGCTACCCGACCGCTGCGATCGTAGACCGGGTAAACAATAGAGGAGATGCCGTGGCGGTAGAAAGATTCGCCAATCACATAGCCACGCGCTTTATCCTGCTGCACCATCTGCCATAGCGCTTCGCGATCGTGAAGTTGCCCCGGCGTATTGCCCGGCAGCCGCTCATCGGGAAACAGCTGCTCAAACTCGCCGCGCGAGACATCGGTCAGCAACATGCGGCCCAGCGAGGTGCAGTGAACCGGCAGGCGGGTACCGATGCTGACCTGATTGATCCGTGAGCCGGCGGCGCTGACGCGGGCGATGTAAATAATGTCCCGACCGTCGCGGATCGCCAGATGACTGCTGCACTGACTGGTATCACGCAGCTGCTCTATCACCGGCTGGCCGACCTGCGCCACATCCAGTGAAGCAATATATTCAAAACCCAGACGCAGGACATTCATCCCCAGCGAGAAGGTATTAGTACGCGCGTTGCGCTCGAGAAACCCCATATACTCCAGCGTTTGCACCACGCGATAGGCGGTCGCTTTCGGCATATCCACCAGCCGATGCAGCTCGGCAAAGGTCAGATCGCGATGCTGCTCGCCAAATGCCAGCAGCAGCTGCAGTCCCCGCTCCAGCCCCGGCACCAGGTATTTCACTTCCTGAACGTTTGCCATACCGCCTCGCCTCTTTAGTTAAAAACAAATCCGCCGTTGACCGGGATCAGCTGTCCGGTGATAAACCGCGACAGGTCGCTTAACAGCCACACCACGCTGCCGGTCACATCTTCCGGCTGCTGGGCGCCGCTCAGCGCGCGCCCGTTCTCGTACAGCTGATGGCGCTCGGCAGGGACATATTCCGTTGCCTCCACGCGGGTTAGCCCCGGCGCGATGGCGTTAATACGTATGCGCTTCTCGCCCAGTTCGCGGGCCATCGAGCGCGTCATGGCGATCACCGCCCCTTTGCTGGCAACGTAGGCCATCAGCCGGGGGGCGCCCCACAGCGCGGTGTCGGAGGCGACGTTGACGATCCCGGCCCCTTCGCGCAGCAGCGGTACCGCCGCCCGGGTCACCAGCCAGGTGCCTTTGACGTTTACCGACATCACCCGATCCCACAGATCCGGATCGTAGTCGATCATGTCTTTACCGCCGACGCCGGTGGCCATCGCCGCGTTATTGACCAGGCCGTCGATCTTTCCTCGTTCGCCGATCGCGAGGAACGCCTCCTCGATGGATGAAGCATCGGCCAGATCGATCGCCTGTGATTCAATGCGATAACCCTGCTCGCATAGACGATGAGCGCTCTCCGCCAGTTCGCCCTGCAGGATGTCGCACATCACGACGTCAGCGCCCTGCTCCGCGCAGGCTTTGGCAAAATGAAAGCCCAGACCGCGCGCCGCGCCGGTAATCACGATACGTTTGCCGGTTAACAGCCCGTTCATCAGGCCGCTCCCTGCTGCTCTTCGCGCGCGGCCAGCTGCTCTTTCGCCGCTTTTTGCATCATCCGCCGCAGACGGGAAAGGCCGACGTCATGCTGATACAGGTATTCGTGATCGCGGGCGTTCGGCGCCAGGCTTTCGAGCACCACGCGATCTTGCTCCAGCACTTCCCAGTGCAGTTTTTCCAGACGGTTGCGATACATAAAGCGCCACAGATCGCGCTGCCAGCCCTGCACGCCGCGAATACGCCAGAAGAAGACCCGGCAGTTGTCGTTATCTTCCGGCACCACCATGCCGACGATCCAGAAGTGGCCGCCCGGCCCAAAACGCTTTTTGTACGGGATTGACAAGCGCATCCAGTAAGCGCCGCTGTTGCCCAGCTCGACCCAGTCGAAGTTGACGCCGCTCTGGCCTTTCTTCTCAAAGATAAAGCCGGTTTTCGTTGGCTGCAGCACCATGTCAGCTTTACGGTCGCCTTCCGCCATTGAGTGCGAAGAGGAGTGCAGGTAGGTGCCGTGCATCGGGTCCATCACGTTTTCCAGCGCGTACTGATAGTTGCATTTCCACGCGGCGGTGCAGAGGAAGTTGCTGTATTTGTCGCTATCGGCCAGCTCTTCCGGGAAGGTGAGCGGCTCGGGCTGCTGGTCGGGGGTGGCCGCAAACCACAGGAATATCGCGCCATGCGCTTCCTGGACGTGGTAGCTGCGCACGCACTGCTGGCCCACCAGCGGACATTTGTCGACCGCCGGAACATCTTTAACTTCGCCATTCCCGGCCACTTCCACGCCGTGATACCAGCAGGCGATACGATCGCCGAGATTCCAGCCCATCGACAGACGGGCACCGCGGTGCGGGCAGCGGTCTTCCAGCGCCTGCAGCTCTCCGTCCTTGTTACGCCACACCACAATTTGTTCGCCGAGACGGGTAATACCCACCGGAGCGGACTGCACTTCCCAGCTCGCCAGAACCGGATACCACAGGCCACGTAAACCTTTATCGAGATAGTTTTGTACCGTTGTCGTCATCGCCGTGCCCTCAGTATCCGTTTACCTGCAAAAACACCCGAAAGCTCTCTTCGCTCCAGGCATCGCCTTGCCGATCGTGCATCTTCAGGGCATTCAGCCCGTCCACCAGCTGCGTCAGGCTCTCCGCCCCCTGTTCGAAAAGCGTTTCAAGGATCGCGATAAGTTCCAGCTCCCAGCTTTCCGCAACGCGACTGCGGGTTTGCCAGATAAGGTTGTGATAATCGCCAGGCTTATGGATGTTGCCGTTCCCGCCTTCAGCAGGCGGCGTAAACTGGCGGCTTTCCGGCAGCGCCGGGTTAAAATCCAGGGATTCACTCATGCCACGTTCTCCTCGATAAAGGTAATCTGGATCTGATTGTCGTATACCCGCACCGGATAACGATTAAGGTTGCGCCCGCCGGGGCCATGCAGACACTGGCCGGTTTTAACGTCGAATACCGCTTCGTGCAGCGGGCATTCCACTTTGCCGTCTTCGACAAATCCCTGGCTTAACAGCGCATAGGCATGTGGACACACGTCTTCCAGCGCGTAGTACTCGCCATCAATCAGATAAATACCGATTTCTTTACCGTCGATGTTGCCGCTATAAGGGAAATCTTCCTGTACTTGCTCTGCGTCACATACGCCTATCCAGCTCATCACGATCCTCCAGGCTTTTGTTTCATATATGAAACTCTGTTTCTTATTTAATACGGTCAATATAAAAGCGTTCAATCTTTCGTCAAGCGGCAATGTGAAGAATTTGTTAACCAAGCGCGGTTTAATTATCTAAGTGTGCAATTGATCACGAAAAAAAGTGGCAATATGAAATTGTGATATTTAAAGAGTGATATGGAATTAAATTAAGCGCTCGCTAAAAACCTCGTGAATAGCTATTGACTTTCTTTCTAAATAGTCATTAAAAATGATAAAAGCAGTGCGTCATCAAGTTTCACCCATGAAACACAAGTTTAAATTAATCATTTAAAACAATGAGTTTCACTGATGAACCATTTTACATGCGTGATTATCACTGCTATTTAAAAATAATAATAACGATCCATCAATGAGTGAGGAAGAAGAATAACGATGACCGCAAAATGGCAGGGAACAATCGCATTATTGCTACTTATAATTATTTCTTACATTGACCGGGTGAATATTTCGGTGATGATTCTTAACCCCGATTTTGCCAGCCACTTTCATTTAAATGAAAACAGAATGTTACAGGGAATGCTGATGACCTGTTTTCTTCTGGGTTATGGATTCTCGGCATTATTATTAACACCAGTTATAGAAAGTAAGCTGCATTATCGACAGGGATTGTTAAGCAGCGTGGTGATATGGGCGCTGATCTGCGCCATCTCGCCGCTGCTGGGCTCGCTGATGGGGATGCTGCTGGCGCGGATTATCCTCGGGATCGCGGAAGGTCCGCTGTTTTCCCTTAAAACGCGCTTTATTAGCGATAACTTCTCTGCCGAAGAGATCGGCAAGCCCAATGCCGTCACCGCCCTGGGGGTCTCTTTGGGGCTGGCGCTGGGCTTTCCGCTGGTCACTTTTTTAGTCGAGCACCAGGGGTGGATGGGATCGTTTTACAGCCTGGCGGGGCTCAACCTGGTCCTCGGCGGCGGAGCGATCTGGCGCTTCTTACCGGCGCCGGCAGCCCCGATGAACAGCGCCCGTCCCGGCTTCCGCCAGACCTTTCTGCTGGCCTGGCATACGCCGCTTCTCGGCTGGATCCTGCTGGTTGAGATTGCCACTCTCAGCTATCTGTGGGGCAGCAGCGCCTGGCTGCCGGCCTGGCTACGTGATGAGCACCACTTTTCGCTGCAGGCCACCGGTTTGCTGGCTGCGATCCCTTTCCTGCTCAGCCTCGGTTCGAAATTTCTCGGCGGCGTGCTGCTCGATAAGCTGCGCCCGGAGCAGGCGCCGCTGCTGTTTATCGTCGGCGGATTGCTGACCGCCTGTTCGGTTATAGCGCTGATGCTTAGCCAGCAGCCGGCCCTGCTGGCGCTGTTTATGCTGTCGGCCAATATCTTCTGGGGACTGCAGGGCGCGGCGATACCGGCGGTGGTGCAGCATCATGCGCCGCGCCAGGCGGTGGGCAGCGCCTACGGCATTATTAACGGCGTGGGTAACATCTGTGCGGCATTTATTCCGCTGCTGATGGGAATGGTGATGAAGTCGGCGGGATCGGTGAGTTCAGGATTTTCAGTACTGGTGGCCTCGCAGGCGATCACGCTGCTGGCCGGAGGAATGCTGCTGCTGCGCATGCGTCGCGCAGCAGCAGTGAGCGCGTAAGGTTTATTCGCCTTTTTTCGCCGCCTGGATGTAGAGCATTTCCAGTGCCAGGGTCGCCGCCGCCAGGGCGGTGATCTCGGACTGATCGTAGGCCGGCGCCACTTCCACCACGTCCATGCCGACGATGTTCAGATCCTTCAGGCCGCGCACCAGCTTGATCGCGCGATCGGAGGTCAGTCCGCCGATCACCGGCGTACCGGTTCCCGGTGCAAACGCCGGATCCAGCGCATCGATATCGAAGGTCAGATACACCGGCATATCGCCGACGATCTGTTTCACCTGAGCGATGATGTCATCCACGGAACGATCGTTCACCTGGCAGGCATCCAGTACGGTAAACCCGTTGTCTTTGTCGAACTCCGTACGAATACCGATCTGCACAGAGTGATTCGGATCGATCAGACCTTCTTTCGGCGCAGTGAAGAACATGGTGCCGTGGTCAAATTCGCAGCCGTTGGCGTAGGTATCGGTATGGGCATCAAAGTGCACCAGCGCCATTTTGCCAAAGTGCTTCGCATGAGCGCGCAGCAGCGGCAGAGTGACGAAGTGGTCGCCGCCGAAGGAGAGCATACGCTTCCCGGCCGCCAGCAGTCTTTCCGCATGCGCCTGCAGTTTTTCGCTCATTTCGCGCGCGTCGCCAAAGGCGTAAACCAGGTCGCCGCAGTCGACAACGTTCAGGCGCTCGCGCATATCGAAGTTCCACGGGAAGCGGTTACCTTCCCAGGCCAGGTTGGTGGAAACCTGACGAATCGCCGCCGGGCCGTGACGCCCGCCCGCGCGACCGGAGGTTGCCGCATCAAAAGGAACGCCGGTGATCACCCAGTCGGCGTCGCTGTCATACGGCTGGAAGTTCAGCGGCAGACGCAAAAAACCAAACGCGTTAGAGACCAGGGAATTATCGTATTGATGACCTAAAGTGCTCATGGGTGTGACCTCTTTTTACAGGCGATATAGTTAAAAATGCACATAAAAAAACCCCTCCGCGTCGTTAGGCCCGACGAGGAAGGGTTTGAATAGGGTGACTGCTTGTTGGGCGAATTATCGCCGTTAATACGTACGGGTTCAAGAGAGTATAGCAAATACCGCCCCGTAGCTTGTTGCTGCCGGCCTGGTCTTATCCGCCCAGCGTCCGTAGGCCCGGTAAGCACAGCGCCACCGGGCAACAACGGTTACTCGTCTTCCAGATAAGTGTATCCGTACAGCCCCGCTTCGAACTCTTCGAGGAACTGCTGCTGCAGCGCTTCGTCGAGGCCGGAGTTTTTCACCTGATCGCGGAACTGGGTCAGCAGCGTGTTCGGATCGAGCTGCACATATTGCAGCATATCCGCCACGGTATCCCCTTCGTCGGAGAGCTCAACCTCAACGCTGCCGTCAGGGAAGACGAAGACGTCCACCGCTTCAGTATCGCCGAACAGGTTGTGCATGTTCCCGAGGATCTCCTGATAGGCGCCAACCATAAAGAATCCCAGCATCGGCGGGTTTTCAGGATCGTATTCCGGCATCGGCATGGTGGTGGCAATCCCGTCGCCATCCACGTAGTGGTCAATCGCGCCATCGGAGTCGCAGGTAATATCCAGCAGCACCGCGCGGCGTTCAGGTACCATGTTCAGCCCTTCCAGCGGCATCACCGGGAACAGCTGATCGATACCCCACGCGTCCGGCATCGACTGGAACAGCGAGAAGTTGACGTAAATCTTATCCGCCATCCGCTCCTGCAGTTCGTCGATAATCGGACGATGCGCGCGGTTGCTCGGGTCGAGCTGTTTCTGGACTTCATGGCACATGTTCAGATACAGCTGTTCTGCCCAGGCGCGCTCCTGAAGATTGAAGGTACCGGACGAGTAGCCGATATGAATATCGTGGAGATCCATCTGGCTGTCGTGCAGCCATTCGCGCAGCGAGCGGCGATTACCGGTCTCGTGCATCTCCTGCCAGGTTTCCCACATGCTCTGCAGCGGACGCGCTGCGTCTTGCGCAGGCGGGGTCGCTTCGGTGTATTCGTTGCGCTCAACGCCGATGATGTTGGAGACCAGCACGGTGTGGTGTGCGGTAACCGCGCGCCCGGATTCGGTAATCACCGTCGGGTGCGGCAGGCCGTTCTCTTCACAGGCATCGCCAATCGCCCAGATAATGTTGTTGGCGTACTCATTCAGGCCGTAGTTCACCGAACAGTCGGACTGTGAACGGGTACCTTCATAGTCCACGCCCAGACCGCCGCCAACATCGAAGCACTGAATATTAACGCCGAGCTTATGCAGCTCAACATAGAAGCGTGACGATTCACGCACGCCGGTGGCGATATCGCGAATGTTGGCCATCTGCGAGCCGAGGTGGAAGTGCAGCAGCTGCAGGCTTTCCAGATGCCCTGCCGCGCGCAGAATCTCAACCAGCTGCAGAACCTGTGTTGCCGCCAGGCCGAACTTCGATTTTTCACCGCCGGAGGACTGCCATTTACCGGAGCCCTGCGAGGCCAGACGCGCACGCACGCCAAGGCGCGGAACGACATTCAGGCGCTCGGCTTCTTCCAGCACGATGGCGATTTCCGACATCTTTTCGATGACCAGATAGACCTTGTGGCCCATCTTTTCGCCGACCAGCGCCAGACGGATATACTCGCGGTCTTTGTAGCCGTTACAGACGATCACGCTGCGGGTCATACCGGCGTGCGCCAGTACCGCCATCAGCTCCGCCTTGGAGCCGGCTTCCAGACCCAGCGGTTCACCGGAATGGATCAACGACTCAATCACGCGGCGATGCTGGTTAACCTTGATCGGGTAAACCAGGAAGTAGTCGCCGTTATAGCCGTAGGACTCACGCGCGCGTTTAAACGCGGCGTTAATCGAACGCAGTCGGTGTTGCAGGATCTGCGGGAAGCAGAACAGTGCCGGCAGGCGCTGCCCCTGCGCTTCGCGTGCTTTCACTAATTCTGCAAGGTCAACGCGCGCTTCCGGGACGTCAGGATCCGGGCAAACGCTGATATGGCCCAGTTCGTTAACGTCGTAGTAGTTATTACCCCACCAGGCAATATTGTAAGTACGTAGCATTTTGCTGGCTTCCTGGGAGCTCATCGCAACCTCCTGCATGGAACGTAGTACGCCGTGTTCGCCTGCTGACGAAGGCGAAACTGAAGAAATGTCGTCAGACATAGCGAACCTCAAATTGTAATATTGACTACTATCGCAGTCCGAAGACGCGATAACAACCCATGAACAGTCCTAAACCCCAGCAGATAGTGCTGGCTTTGCGACTGCGCGACCGGTTTCTTATTCATATCATAGTAAAACACATACCCGAACGTAGTATGACAGTCCGGAGAAACCACGAGAAAACCCTTGCGACAGCAAGAGCGCCCTTGTTCAGTTTTCAGATAGCCTGCCGGCCCTGGAATCCTGAGAAGCGCCGAGACGGGTAGAACATCGGCTGATTTGCATGAAAGAGATGCAGGTTGCGGGATAGCGACGCGCGACGGAACGACGCGACGAGTCGGATGAAAAACGTGGGTTCATTATCTGATATCACCTCCACACTGCCCCGATACGGGCCAGCGATAAGCCAAAGCTAGACATACCACAGCAGGTGCCAAAACACCGCGGCGGATTTCTGTAAAAACAGACTGCTTAACCCGGCTGGAAGTGGCGTCACGAGATGTGCTTCGTGCGCTTTTTTAATGAGCCGCGCGCGGCGTTTTATACCGATAAGCCGGCTAAAATGCAAAATAAAAATGGGCGAGTTGCCGCGAATGGCAGGAAAAATTGCCACCCTCTATTTTTCATCAATGCGACCTGCATCAAAAAAGGCTGGAAATGGGATTAAGATTTGACCTAAAATAGCCATCCAGAAGTTAATCCGTCTATACTGATTAACACTCAGACTGCTCGTGTCACTACCTGCAAGTTTTGGTAGAATCATCTACCACAGCTAATCCACACAACAGTATGAGCTACACGAATACTCCACAGGTAAAATAAAACATGGCAAAACACCTCTTTACGTCCGAGTCCGTATCAGAAGGGCATCCAGACAAAATTGCTGACCAAATCTCCGACGCCGTGCTGGATGCGATCCTTGAACAGGATCCGAAAGCGCGTGTCGCGTGTGAAACTTATGTCAAAACTGGCATGGTGCTGGTCGGCGGTGAAATCACCACCAGCGCATGGGTTGATATCGAAGAGATTACCCGTAACACGGTTCGTGAAATTGGCTACGTGCATTCCGATATGGGCTTTGATGCCAACTCCTGTGCCGTACTGAGCGCCATCGGCAAACAGTCCCCGGATATCAATCAGGGCGTTGACCGCGCCGATCCGCTGGAACAAGGGGCGGGCGACCAGGGCCTGATGTTTGGCTATGCTACCAACGAAACCGACGTTCTGATGCCGGCACCGATCACCTATGCTCACCGTCTGGTGCAGCGTCAGGCTGAAGTGCGCAAAAACGGCACGCTGCCGTGGCTGCGTCCGGATGCGAAAAGCCAGGTGACCTTCCAGTATGACGACGGCAAAATCGTCGGTATCGATGCCGTGGTTCTGTCCACTCAGCACGCGGAAGACATCGATCAGAAATCCCTGCAGGAAGCAGTGATGGAAGAGATCATCAAGCCGGTTCTGCCGACTGAATGGCTGAACAGCGCGACCAAATTCTTCATCAACCCGACCGGTCGTTTTGTTATCGGCGGCCCGATGGGCGACTGCGGTCTGACCGGCCGTAAAATCATCGTGGATACCTACGGCGGCATGGCTCGCCACGGCGGCGGCGCGTTCTCCGGTAAAGATCCGTCTAAAGTTGACCGTTCTGCGGCCTATGCCGCACGCTATGTCGCGAAAAACATCGTGGCGGCTGGCCTGGCTGACCGTTGTGAGATTCAGGTCTCCTACGCTATCGGCGTGGCAGAACCGACCTCTATTATGGTGGAAACCTTCGGTACCGAAAAAGTGCCGTCCGAGCAGCTGACTCTGCTGGTGCGTGAATTCTTCGACCTGCGTCCGTACGGCCTGATTCAGATGCTGGATCTGCTGCACCCGATCTACAAAGAGACGGCGGCATACGGTCACTTTGGTCGTGAACATTTCCCGTGGGAAAAAACCGACAAAGCCGCTCTGCTGCGTGAAGCTGCCGACCTGAAATAAGTGCGCGCTTTACCGTTTCAAAGGCCAGCTTCGCGCTGGCCTTTTTGTTTTCCCCCCTTCGACACTTCTCCCCTGACGCCCCCGCACTGCCGCATTGCCGCCGAGCCTTTTCAACAATTAATGAAAGCGATTACATTAGAGCCATAGCCACAAATCATGCATGATGATGCGTTAGTGAAACAGTTTTTCACCATGTTGCATTATGTTTCAGGCTTATCTGATTATCGCTTTCCTCAGGTAAATTTATAATCATTTATCTATTTGAAATTAATGAATTTTAATAGATTACGTTTCTTTACCTTGGTGTAACCGATTACACAGCCGTGACTGATATCACGTTTTTTTGCGATAGACTCCCCTACCCTAAGCATCGACAGAATCAATAACTCAACTGGAGGGCGTTATGCCTGACAACAAAAAACAAGGGCGCTCGAACAAAACGATGACGTTCTTTGTCTGTTTCCTCGCCGCGCTGGCAGGCCTGCTTTTCGGCCTTGATATCGGTGTTATTGCGGGTGCCTTACCCTTTATTGCCAACGAGTTCCAGATTAGCGCTCACACTCAGGAGTGGGTGGTAAGCTCCATGATGTTCGGCGCTGCGGTCGGCGCCGTCGGCAGCGGCTGGCTCTCCTTCCGTCTCGGGCGGAAAAAGAGCCTGATGATCGGCGCGATCCTGTTCGTCGCCGGTTCGCTGTTCTCCGCTGCCGCCCCGAACGTTGAAGTGCTGCTCGTCTCCCGCGTGCTGCTCGGCCTGGCCGTTGGCGTCGCCTCGTACACTGCCCCGCTGTACCTGTCGGAAATTGCGCCAGAAAAAATCCGCGGCAGTATGATCTCTATGTACCAGCTGATGATCACCATCGGGATCCTCGGCGCCTATCTGTCGGACACCGCCTTCAGCTACAGCGGCGCATGGCGCTGGATGCTGGGCGTGATTATCATCCCGGCGATTCTGCTGCTGATTGGCGTTATCTTTCTGCCGGACAGCCCGCGCTGGTTTGCAGCCAAACGCCGCTTTGTTGATGCGGAACGCGTGCTGATGCGCCTGCGTGATACCAGCGCCGAAGCCAAACGCGAGCTGGATGAAATCCGTGAAAGCCTGAAGATCAAGCAGTCTGGCTGGGAACTGTTTAAAGAGAACAGCAACTTCCGCCGTGCCGTATTCCTCGGCATCCTGCTGCAGGTGATGCAACAGTTCACCGGGATGAACGTCATCATGTATTACGCGCCGAAGATTTTTGAACTGGCGGGTTATACCAACACCACCGAACAGATGTGGGGGACCGTCATCGTCGGTCTGACCAACGTGCTGGCGACCTTCATCGCTATCGGCCTGGTTGACCGTTGGGGCCGTAAACCGACGCTAATCCTCGGCTTTATCGTCATGGCCGCCGGTATGGGCGTGCTGGGCGCCATGATGCACATGGGTATTCACTCAGCCGCCGCCCAGTACTTCGCTGTGCTGATGCTGCTGATGTTTATCGTTGGCTTCGCCATGAGCGCCGGCCCGCTGATCTGGGTCCTGTGCTCCGAAATTCAGCCGCTCAAAGGCCGCGATTTCGGCATCACCTGCTCTACGGCAACCAACTGGATTGCCAATATGATCGTCGGCGCCACCTTCCTGACCATGCTTAACTCGCTGGGCAGCGCGAACACCTTCTGGGTCTACGGCGGTCTGAACGTCCTGTTCATTCTGCTGACGCTGTGGCTTATCCCGGAAACCAAAAACGTTTCTCTGGAACACATCGAACGTAACCTGATGAAAGGCCGCCCGCTGCGCGAAATCGGCGCTCGCGACTGACCGTTAACGCTTCCTCCCCCGGCGGGAGGAAGCGTCTGCCTCTTGCTCTCCCCTTCACGGCGCACTATCCTCTGGCGCTATGAAAACGCCCCGAATTCCCATCGCCATTCAGCAGGCCGTTATGCGCAGCCTGCGGGAAAAGCTCGCCCAGGCAAACCTCAAGCTTGGCCGTCAGTACCCGGAACCAAGCCTGGTCTATCAGCAGCGCGGCACCTCTGCCGGTACCGCCTGGCTGGAAAAGAACGAAATTCGCCTCAACCCGGTACTGCTGCTGGAAAACCAGCAGGCCTTTATCGATGAGGTCGTCCCGCATGAACTGGCGCATCTGCTGGTCTGGAAACACTTCGGCCGCGTGGCGCCGCACGGCAAAGAGTGGAAATGGATGATGGAAAGCGTGCTCGGTGTCGCCGCCCGCCGCACCCATCGTTTTGAACTCGACTCCGTTCGCCAGAACACCTTCCCCTACCGCTGCCAGTGCCAGCAACATCAGCTTACCGTCCGTCGCCACAACCGCGTGGTTCGGGGAGAAGCCACCTACCGCTGCATTCGCTGCGGCGATCTGCTGGTCGCTGAAGAGTAAATATCGGCTACAACTGGAAATTTTCTGATCTGACTGATTGCATCTGACAATCGCATTCGCTACGTTGCGGGCTCGTTTTGACACGGAGTTCACGATGTCCCGTATTTATGTTTTTGCCGCGGCGTTTCTGACTGCCGCCTGTAGCGGCCAGGTCGCGGCCGAAGGAATCAACAGTTTCTCCCAGGCGAAAGCCGCCGGGGTTAAGGTCAATGCCGATGTCCCCGGCGATTTCTACTGCGGCTGTAAAATTGACTGGCAGGGGAAAAAAGGCGTTATCGATCTGGAGTCCTGCGGTTATAAAGTGCGTAAAAATGAAAACCGCGCCAGTCGGGTCGAGTGGGAGCACGTCGTTCCGGCCTGGCAGTTTGGCCACCAGCGCCAGTGCTGGCAGGACGGCGGGCGGAAGAACTGCGCCAAAGATCCGGTCTATCGCAAGATGGAAAGCGATATGCACAACCTGCAGCCGGCCGTGGGCGAAGTTAACGGCGACCGTGCCAACTTTATGTATAGCCAGTGGAACGGCGGCGAAGGCCAGTACGGCCAATGCGCCATGAAGGTCGATTTTAAGGATAAGGTTGCCGAGCCGCCCGCCCGCGCCCGCGGTTCTATCGCCCGTACCTACTTCTATATGCGCGATACTTATCAGCTGACCCTCTCCCGCCAGCAAACCCAGCTTTTTACTGCCTGGGATAAGATGTATCCGGTCACCTCCTGGGAGTGCGAACGCGACGAGCGCATCGCTAAAGTACAGGGCAACCACAATCCGTACGTCCAGCAAGCTTGCCAGGCGCAAAAGAGCTAACCTACACTAGCGGCAATTGTTAATTTGCAGGCGCCGCTTCCCCGCCAGGGAAAAACGGCACCTGCGCGAAGAACGGAATACCCAGCATGCGCATCCCTCGCATCCACCACCCGGAACTTGTTACCGTGGGCAGTCAAATCGCCCTCTCTGACGATGCCGCCAATCACGTTGGCCGCGTATTACGTATGGGCAAAGGCCAGGCAATCCAGCTTTTTGACGGCAGTAATCAGGTTTTCGAGGCGGTGATCGCCGAAGCCGGAAAGAAAAACGTGTTAGTTGACGTGATTGGCAGCGAAACAGACGATCGCGAATCCCCTCTGCATATTCACCTGGGCCAGGTGATGTCGCGCGGCGAAAAGATGGAATTCACCATCCAGAAATCGATTGAACTTGGTGTAAGCCTCATAACGCCACTGTTTTCCGAGCGCTGCGGCGTTAAACTGGATGCCGAACGTTTGCAGAAAAAGATCCAGCAGTGGCAAAAAATCGCCATCGCTGCCTGCGAGCAGAGCGGCCGCAACGTGGTGCCGGAGATTCGCCCGGCGATGCAGCTGGAGGCCTGGTGCGCTGAGCAGGATAATGGCCTGAAGCTCAATCTGCACCCGCGCGCCAGCGCCAGTATCAACACGCTGCCGTTGCCGGTTGAACGCGTTCGTTTGCTGATTGGCCCGGAAGGCGGCCTGTCAGCGGAAGAGATAGCGATGACCGCTCGCTACCAGTTTACTGATATTCTGTTGGGACCGCGCGTTCTGCGTACAGAGACAACTGCGCTCACTGCCATTACCGCGCTGCAGGTGCGTTTTGGCGACTTAGGTTGAAGCGTTAACGGAGAATAACAATGATCAAGCTCGGCATCGTGATGGACCCCATCGCAACCATCAACATCAAGAAAGACACCAGCTTCGCTATGTTGCTGGAAGCGCAGCGTCGCGGCTATGAACTCCATTATATGGAGATGAACGACCTGTACTTAATCAACGGGGAAGCCCGCGCCCGCACGCGCAAGCTCAGCGTGGAGCAGAATTACGATAAGTGGTATGAGTTTACCGCTGAGCAGGATCTGCCGCTGGCGGATCTCGACGTCATTCTGATGCGTAAAGATCCGCCGTTCGATACCGAGTTTATTTACGCGACCTATATTCTTGAACGTGCTGAAGATAAAGGCACGCTGATCGTCAATAAGCCGCAGAGCCTGCGCGACTGTAACGAGAAGCTGTTTACCGCCTGGTTTGCCGACCTGACTCCGGAAACGCTGGTGACCCGCAATAAGGCCCAGCTGAAAGCCTTCTGGGAAAAACACGGCGACATTATTCTGAAACCGCTGGACGGCATGGGCGGTACCTCTATTTTTCGCGTGAAAGAGGGCGATCCGAACCTGCCGGTAATTGCGGAAACCCTGACCGAGCTGGGCAGCCGTTACTGCATGGCGCAGAACTACCTGCCGGCCATTAAAGATGGCGATAAGCGCGTGCTGGTTGTCGACGGTGAGCCGGTGCCTTATTGCCTGGCGCGTATCCCACAGGGTGGCGAAACCCGCGGTAATCTTGCTGCCGGTGGCCGCGGCGAAGCCCGTCCGCTGAGCGATAGCGACTGGGCCATTGCGCGCCGCGTCGGGCCAACGCTGAAAGCCAAAGGGCTGATCTTTGTCGGTCTGGATATCATCGGCGATCGTCTGACGGAAATTAACGTCACCAGCCCAACCTGCGTGCGTGAAATTGAAGCCGCGTTCCCGATCTCCATCACCGGTATGCTGATGGATGCTATCGAGAAGCGCCTCGGAAAATAGGATCTCTCAGGCTAACAGCCCCGTATTGTTAGTCTGCAAGATCTACTGATGCAACGAAAGATTTCGGGCTACAGGCAGGCGATGACGCAGCGAGTACCCGGGAGCATAGTCCACTCTGTGACCGGGTTAAGCGAGGAAATCAACGCCCCTGTCGCCTGAAAGATACGCCGCGAGATTCAACGAAAGATTTCGGGCTACAGGCAGGCGATGACGCAGCGAGTGCCCGGGAGCATAGTCCACTCTGTGACCGGGTTGAGCGAGGAAATCAACGCCCCTGTCGCCTGGGAGATACGCCGCGAGATTCAACGAAAGATTTCGGGCTACAGGCAGGCGATGACGCAGCGAGTGCCCGGGAGCATAGTCCACTCTGTGACCGGGTTGAGCGAGGAAATCAACGCCCCTGTCGCCTGAAAGATACGCCGCGAGATTCAACGAAAGATTTCGGGCTACAGGCAGGCGATGACGCAGCGAGTACCCGGGAGCATAATCCACTATGTGACCGGGTTGAGCGAGGAAATCAACGCCCCTGTCGTCTGAAAGATACGCCGCGAGATTCAACGAAAGATTTCGGGCTACAGGCAGGCGATGACGCAGCGAGTACCCGGGAGCATAGTCCACTATGTGACCGGGTTGAGCGAGGAAATCAACGCCCCTGTCGTCTGAAAGATACGCCGCGAGATTCAACGAAAGATTTCGGGCTACAGGCAGGCGATGACGCAGCGAGTACCCGGGAGCATAGTCCACTATGTGACCGGGTTGAGCGAGGAAATCAACGCCCCTGTCGCCTGAAAGATAAAGTTGAATCGACAGGTCCTTGCTTTACCCGCATACTGGGTGCTGCTTTTTGAACCAGGAACAGAACCTCTGACAATGAATTTACAGCATCACTTTCTGATTGCCATGCCTGCTCTTCAGGATCCGATATTCCGCCGCTCCGTGGTCTATATCTGCGAATACAACGACGATGGCGCCATGGGCATTATCATCAATAAGCCGCTGGAAAACTTGCAGATTGACGGAATTCTGGAAAAGTTAAACATTGTCGCTGAACCGCGCAATCCGGAGATTCGTCTGGATAAGCCGGTGATGCTCGGCGGGCCGCTGGCGGAAGATCGCGGTTTTATTCTGCACTCACCGCCTTCTGATTTTTCCTCCAGCATTCGCATCTCCGATAACACGGTGATCACCACTTCCCGCGACGTACTCGAAACGCTCGGCACGGACAAGCAGCCGGCTAACGTCCTGGTCGCGCTGGGCTATTCCTCCTGGGAAAAGGGTCAGCTGGAGCAGGAAATCCTTGATAACGCCTGGCTGACGGCCCCGGCGGATCAGAATATTTTGTTTAAAACGCCTATTGCCGATCGTTGGCGCGAGGCGGCGAAACTGATCGGTATCGACATTGTGACGATGCCCGGCATAGCGGGGCATGCATAATGAGCGGAACGCTGCTGGGTTTTGATTTCGGTACCAAAAGTATCGGCGTTGCGGTCGGTCAACGCATCACCGGTACCGCACGCCCGCTTCCTGCGCTGAAGGCACAGGATGGTAAACCGGACTGGAACGTTATCGAAAAACTGCTTAAAGAGTGGCAACCAGAGGCGGTCATCGTCGGCCTGCCGCTGAATATGGACGGAACTGAGCAACCGCTCACCGCGCGCGCACGTAACTTCGCCAATAAAATTCACGGCCGCTTTGGGGTGAAAATCACTCTGCACGACGAGCGTTTGAGCACGGTAGAAGCTCGTGCCGGGCTATTTGAGCACGGTGGATTCCGCGCCCTGAACAAAGGCAGCATTGATTCTGCCTCCGCGGTGATTATTCTGGAAAGCTACTTCGAGCAGGGCTTCTGATCCCGAAGCCATAATGATGGCGCCCTCTTCTGCAAAGTGGCGCCATTGCTCTTTCGCCTGTCTTAATGCCTAGTGGCGTAAATGTTCATTCGCCCAGCTGACTGCCTGGGTGCGGTTTTTTACGCTCAGCTTACGGAAAACATTGTACAGATGTGTACGTACCGTGTTTTCACTGATAAACAGCGCGCGAGCAATATCCATGTTGGTTGCGCCGCAGCGTAATTCATTGAGAATTTCACATTCACGCTCGGTGAGCGGCGAACTCTCCGCCGGGATCGATGTATGGTCCGCGGCATATATCGCCGGGTGCATCACGCTCAATTCAGCCGTCTGTTCGCCATTAAGTACGGCCTTAACGCCCTCAATTAAGCGCGATTCATCATCGTCATGGCGGAAGACGCCATACAGCGCAGGCCACTGCGCCATTTCATAAAGCTCATATTTTTGGGCGCTGTTGATAATCAGCAGCCGCGGATTTTCCGCATAAGATTGAATAACATCTCGCCATACCCCGTTGAGCTTTTTATTCGATACGGCGATATCGAATAATATTACCGATTCTTTCGGCAGATGCTGAGTTAGCGGTTTGTTAATATTATGAAGTGTCACCATAACCGACAATGTATCGGTCAGGTAAGTGGCAAACGCCTTACTCTGAATTGACGGGTGAGTAATAAAAAAAACCTGACGAGAAAAAGATAAATTATCTGAAAAATTAATCACTTAAAACTCTCCTTAGCAAACACCCACCATCATGGTGGTTAAATGAATTAAACCTAAAATTACAAAAAATTAATAAATTTACATTTTAAAACACTATTTCACAGGAAACATCCTATTTCCATGAACAGCATAAGTCGAACATGCGAAAAGTGTCAAAAGATAATCTTATTTTTTTCTTTGTTCTGCGAGTAAAATGCCATTCGCTATTTCACTGAGGTCGTTAATTTGACGTAGTCATTTATGACTGAATTATATTCAGCCATAATAACCACAAACATTAATAAAACATTACGATAACAACACACTGGCATGACAACTGAATATTAAAACAGCGCTTATAACAGGCCCGCTGCCACACGTTGTTGAAAACTTTGCGTAAAAGTCAGCATTCCGGCTTGTTGACCGGTTTGCATAATCCCCGGCAATTGATGAGTTTTCCCCTCGCGGATCAAATTCGCTACCGCTGGGGTATTCACCAAAAGCTCATATAGCGCAACTCTTCCCTCTGACGCTGTCGGCAATAATTTTTGTGCCAGCACCGCACATAAACTTCCCGCTAGCTGGCTGCGTATTTGTTCTTTTTCCTGCGCGGGGAAGACATCCACCAGACGCTCAATCGCCTGTGCCGCACCTCGGGTATGCAGCGTGGCCATCACCAGATGTCCGGTCTCCGCGGCGGTCAGCGCCAGGCGGATCGTTTCGTTATCGCGCAGCTCACCCAACAGAATCACATCGGGATCCTGGCGCAGCGCCCCCTTCAGCGCCGAGGAAAAAGAGGGGCAGTCACGTCCGATTTCACGTTGTTGAATCAGGCATCGCTCGCTGTGATGGACAAACTCCACCGGATCTTCCAGCGTCAGAATATGCCCTTCACGCTGCTGGTTGAGATGGTTGACCATCGCCGCGAGGGTGGTCGACTTACCGCTGCCGGTGGCGCCGGTCACCAGAATCAAACCGCTTTCTTCATTCAGCAGTTCCGTCAGCGCCGCCGGTACACGCAGCGCCTCAATCCGGGGGCAGCTTTCCGGCAACAGGCGTAGCGCTAATGAAATACCCCGGGCGTGAGAAAATGCGCTGGCGCGAAGGCGCGGGACGCCGACGGGGGCTAAAGCAAAATCCACCTGTCCGTTGGCCCGCCAGTGCGCACGCTGTTTCTCATCGAGCCACCTGTCAAGCCATTTCACGATATCCGGCGTGTGAAATGGCGCCGGCTCAAGCTTTCCCTGCCGACGCCAGCGCGCTGCCGAGGTATTGCACAGGTGTAGATCGGAGACATTATGCTTTACACTAAGGGCCACGATTTCTTCCAGCTCCATAACACATCCTCGGAATATGAACGATATTGCGCATAACCTGGCACAGGTCCGGGACAAAATCTCAGACGCTGCCGCACGCTGCGGCCGCGCTCCAGAAGAAATTACATTGCTTGCAGTGAGTAAAACTAAACCTGCGAGTGCCATTGAAGAAGCGATAGCCGCAGGCCAGGTGGCCTTTGGCGAAAACTACGTCCAGGAAGGGGTGGAAAAAATCCGCTACTTCCAGGAAGCAGGCGCCTCTTCGCTGCAGTGGCACTTTATCGGGCCGCTGCAGTCCAACAAAAGTCGTCTGGTGGCGGAACACTTTGACTGGTGCCACACCGTCGATCGTCTGAAAATCGCCACGCGGCTTAGCGAGCAGCGCCCTTCGCACCTTCCGCCGCTTAATGTCTTGATTCAAATAAACATTAGTGACGAACAGAGCAAGTCGGGCATTCTGCTTGATGCGCTGGATGGACTGGCAGCGGAGATTGCCGCCCTGCCCAACCTGCGTCTACGCGGGTTAATGGCAATTCCGGCACCTGAGTCAGAATATGTAAGGCAGTTTGCCGTGGCCCAACAAATGGCGGTAGCATTTACGCGATTGAAAACGCAATACCCTACGGTCGATACGTTGTCTTTGGGCATGTCGGATGATATGGAAGCCGCAATCGCGGCGGGAAGCACGATGGTGCGCATCGGTACCGCAATTTTCGGTGCGCGCGACTACAGCAAAAATTAAGGAATCTGAGGAACGCCATGAAGACGTTGACTTTCCTGCTGGCAACGGTCATTGAACTCTACACCATGATCATGTTGCTACGCGTCTGGATGCAGTGGGCACGCTGCGATTTTTACAACCCGTTTTCGCAGTTTGTCGTTAAGGTCACCCAGCCTGTCGTCGGGCCGCTGCGACGCATTATCCCGGCGATGGGCCCCATCGACAGCTCCTCGCTGCTGATCGCCTTTATTCTCTGCGTTGTGAAAGCCATCGTGCTGTTTATGGTGGTCACCTTCCAGCCAATTATCTGGATCTCCGCGCTGCTGATTCTGATTAAGACCGTCGGCCTGCTGATATTCTGGGTACTGCTACTGATGGCGATCATGAGCTGGGTAAGCCAGGGCCGTAGTCCGGTGGAGTTCGTTCTGATGCAGCTGGCCGACCCGCTGCTGCGCCCTATCCGCAAAATGCTGCCGTCAATGGGCGGTATCGACTTTTCGCCGATGGTGCTGGTGCTGCTGCTGTACGTGGTCAATATGGGCATCGCCGAACTGCTGCAGGCGACGGGTAACGTTCTGCTTCCGGGGCTGTGGATGGCGCTATGAGTGCCGTCGAAGTCTGCGCTGACGGGCTGGTGTTGCGGCTGTATATTCAGCCCAAGGCCAGCCGTGATAGCATCGTTGGTTTACATGGCGACGAACTGAAAGTCGCCATTACCGCTCCCCCCGTAGATGGCCAGGCTAACGCCCATCTGGTTAAATTCCTCGCCAAACAGTTTCGTGTCGCGAAAAGCCAGGTTCTGCTTGAAAAAGGGGAGCTTGGTCGCCACAAACAGATAAAAATCATCAACCCGCAACAGATCCCGACTGCGGTCGCGGCACTGACAAAATAGACAGGATTAATGATGCAAAAAGTTGTTCTCGCCACCGGTAACGCCGGGAAGGTTCGCGAGCTGGCCTCGCTGCTGGAAGATTTTGGACTGGATATCGTTGCTCAAACCGAGCTGGGCGTGGATTCCGCCGAGGAAACCGGACTGACCTTTATCGAAAATGCGATTCTGAAAGCCCGCCATGCCGCACAGATAACCGGCTTACCGGCGATTGCCGACGATTCCGGTATTGCGGTAGACGCGCTGGGCGGCGCGCCGGGAATCTATTCAGCGCGTTACTCCGGAGAAGACGCTACCGACCAGCAGAACCTGGAAAAACTGCTCGCTGCCCTGAAGGACGTCCCGGACGACCAGCGTCAGGCACAATTCCACTGCGTGCTGGTCTATCTGCGACATGCGGCCGACCCGACGCCGGTTGTTTGTCACGGCAGCTGGCCTGGGGTCATTACCCGGCAGGCGGCGGGCAGCGGTGGCTTCGGCTATGACCCGATCTTCTTTGTTCCGACCGAGGGCAAGACCGCGGCGGAACTCAGCCGTGAAGAAAAAAGCGCGATTTCCCATCGCGGGCGCGCGTTGAAACTGTTACTGGAAGCGTTACGTAATGGCTAATTTGCCGCCTCTGAGCCTGTATATTCATATCCCATGGTGTGTGCAGAAATGTCCGTACTGCGACTTCAACTCGCATGCGCTAAAGGGCGAGGTGCCGCACGATGATTATGTGCAGCATCTGCTGACCGACCTGCGGGCCGATGCAGCCTATGCCCAGGGACGTGAAATCGGCACGATTTTCATTGGCGGGGGGACGCCGAGCCTGCTCTCCGGGCCGGCCATGCAAACTCTGCTCGACGGCGTGCGCGACTGCCTGCCGCTGGCCGCGGGTGCGGAGATCACCATGGAAGCCAACCCAGGCACCGTGGAAGCCGATCGCTTCGTGGAGTACCAGCGTGCAGGCGTGAACCGCATCTCCATCGGCGTGCAAAGCTTTAGCGAACCTAAACTGCAGCGCCTGGGCCGTATTCACGGCCCCGCAGAGGCGAAACGGGCGGCGCACCTGGCCAGCGGTCTCGGGCTACGCAGCTTCAATCTTGACCTGATGCACGGCCTGCCGGATCAGTCGCTGGAAGAGGCGCTGGACGATCTGCGTCAGGCCATCGACCTTAATCCGCCGCATCTCTCCTGGTATCAACTGACCATTGAGCCAAATACCCTGTTTGGCTCCCGTCCGCCGGTACTGCCGGATGACGACGCCCTGTGGGATATCTTTGAGCAGGGACATCGTCTGCTCACGGCGGCAGGTTATCAGCAGTATGAGACCTCGGCCTATGCCAAACCGGGTTATCAGTGTCAGCACAACCTGAACTACTGGCGCTTTGGCGACTACCTTGGCATCGGCTGCGGCGCGCACGGGAAAATCACCTTCCCGGACGGGCGCATTCTGCGTACGGCAAAAACGCGCCATCCGCGGGGCTACATGGAAGGCCGCTACCTCGAACGCCAGCATGACGTGGCAGCCGCCGACAAACCCTTCGAGTTCTTTATGAACCGCTTCCGTCTGCTGGAGGCGGCACCGCGCAGTGAATTCTGCCGCTATACCGGTCTGGAAGAACGCGTGATCCGGCCGCAAATTGATGCCGCCATCGCCCAGGGCTACCTGGCTGAAGATGAGCACTGCTGGCAGATAACCGAGCACGGTAAGCTGTTTTTAAACTCGCTGCTGGAGCTGTTTCTCAGCGAAGAGTAATCCCCCCGGGCGGTCCTTGACCGCCCGTTGTTGTTCTTTTCTCCCTCACTTCTCCGTCCGTTTTTTGTTCCCGAGCCGGTCAAATTACCCGATCACTTTTTATGCAATTCTTTGCAGCCAATCACAAATCCGCATCGACTTTTTTCCATTTCTTGACTCCGTTTTAGTGCGGTGGTAATCCTGCTTCATCGGTTGAGCAAATGTAAAACCGAAGTATCCTACATGTGAATTATTGGTAACTCTTATTAAAAAAGTCTTTATGACGTCGGCTCAGGCTGGCGGGCTCAAGCACATAAAAAAGAGGGTAATATAATGAATTACCGTAATATTTTTATCGCACTCGCAACAATATCCGGCGGTATTTCCGCGTCGGCACAAGCGGCCGAATCCGCCACCGTGGCATTTCTCATGCCCGACCAGGCCTCCACGCGTTATGAGCAGCATGATTTCCCCGGTTTCAAAGCGGAAATGAGCAAACTGTGCGCAGAGTGTAAGGTCATTTATCAAAACGCTAACGCCAGCGCGACGCTGCAACAGCAGCAGTTCAATTCGGTCATTGCCCAGGGAGCGAAGATTATCGTTCTCGATCCGGTTGACTCCTCCGCGGCCGCCGCCCTGGTCGAAAATGCCCAGGCTCAGGATGTTAAAGTGATCGCTTACGATCGCCCGATCCCCGACAAGCCTGCCGATTTTTACGTCTCGTTTGATAACGAAGGTATCGGCTATGCGATTTCACAATCGTTGGTTAATCATCTGCAAGAGAGCGGCGTGCCAAAAGGGGCCGGCGTCCTGCAGATTAATGGCTCGCCGACCGATGCCGCCGCAGGGCTTATCCGCGATGGTATTCATCGTGGGCTGAAAGCGTCGGGTTACACCACCCTCGCGGAGTTTGATACTCCGGAATGGGCGCCGCCAAAAGCGCAGGAGTGGGCCGCCGGGCAGATCACCCGCTTCGGGGACAAAATTAAAGGCGTCGTCGCGGCCAATGACGGCACCGGCGGCGGCGCCATTGCCGCTTTTAAAGCCGCCGGCGTACAGCCGGTTCCGCCGGTCACCGGGAACGACGCGACGATTGCCGCGCTGCAGCTCATCATCGCTGGCGACCAGTACAACACCATCTCCAAACCGTCAGAAATCGTTGCCGCGGCCGCGGCGAAAGTGGCCGTAGAACTCATTCAGGGTAAGAAACCGCAGGCGAGCACCACGCTGTACAACACGCCTTCTCAGCTGTTTACCCCGGCAGTCATCACCGCCAAAAATATCAAAGCGGAAATTTTCGATAAAAAGATCCAGACCTACGCGCAGGTGTGTACCGGTGATTACACCGCAGCCTGCCAGAAATTAGGTATTGAGAAGTAATGCTGCCCCTGCGTCCGTCGTCGCCGACGGGCGTAGTTTCGCCATCATTGAGGTCTTTTTTATGTCGCAACAACAAGACATCGTCGCCAACACCAGGCAACCTATTTTAAAACTGAGTCATGTCTCCAAACACTTCGGCGCGGTCTCCGCTCTGACGGATATCGAGCTGGAGGTTCATGCCGGCGAAGTGGTCGCCCTGGTGGGCGATAACGGCGCGGGAAAATCCACGCTGGTGAAAATTCTCGCCGGCGTACACCAGCCCACGACCGGCACTATTGAGTTTGACGGTAAAGCCATCACTCTCGACAGTCCGGGCAAGGCGCTGGAGTACGGTATCGCCACGGTCTTTCAGGATTTAGCGCTGTGCGAAAATCTCGACGTCGTCGCGAACCTGTTTTTAGGCCACGAAATTTCGCCGCTGCAGCTGGACGAAGTGGCGATGGAGGTGCGGGCCTGGACGCTATTGCAGGAGCTGGCGGCCAGAATCCCGTCGGTGCGCGAGCCGATTGCCTCGCTTTCCGGCGGCCAGCGCCAGACGGTGGCGATCGCGCGTTCGCTGCTGATGAACCCCAAAATCATCATGCTTGATGAGCCCACCGCCGCGCTCGGCGTGGCCCAGACGGCGGAAGTGCTCAATTTGATTGAGCGCGTTCGCGAGCGCGGCCTCGGCGTCATTATCATCAGCCACAACATGGAAGACGTCCGTGCGGTGGCCGATCGCATCGTGGTGCTGCGGCTCGGGCGCAATAAAGGCATCTTTACCCCCGACGCCTCAAATCAGGATCTGGTGGCGGCCATTACCGGCGCAACAGAGAACGCCGTTTCGCGTCGCGTCGAACGAAAATCACAGTCTAGCGCTTCCGGAGTGATTTAATTTTATGAACAGCAAGACAGCATCCCGCCCCGCTCTGGATCGCAGCGATGAGCGCGTCCAGCACAACGACGGCCTGTTCGGCGTGGTACGTGCGCAGTTCAATCGTATCAAAACCGGCGATCTGGGGACCGCGCCGGTCATCGCCGGGCTGATCGTGATCTCCCTGGTTTTCACCTGGCTCAACCCGGTCTATATCGCACCCAATAACCTGGTTAACCTGCTTTTTGACTGTGCTACCGTTGGGTTTATCTCACTGGGGATCGTCTGCGTACTGATGCTCGGCGAAATCGATCTTTCGGTGGGCTCAATGAGCGGACTCTCTTCGGCGATTGTTGGCGTGCTGTGGGTTAATGCCGGCTGGCCGGTTGCCGCAGCGATTGCCGTTGCGCTGCTGTGCGGTATCGCCGTCGGGCTGCTTTACGCTCTGCTGTATAACCGCGTCGGCATGCCAAGCTTCGTCGCGACGCTCGCCGGCCTGCTGGCCCTGCTCGGGCTGCAGCTGTATATCCTCGGGCCCAGCGGCAGCATTAACCTGCCCTACGCCTCTCCGCTGGTGCGCTTTGGCCAGCTGCTGGTGATGCCGGGCTGGTTCTCTCATCTTATGGCGCTGCTGCCCGGGCTGGCGATTCTGATATTTGGCCTCAAAACGCGTACGCGCCGCCTGGCAGCGAACCTGTCGGCGGAAGCCGTCAGCTCACTGTTGTTGCGCGCGATTCTGCTTACGGTCATCTTTGAAGCCGCCGTGTTCTATCTTAATCTCGGGCGCGGCGTACCGTGGATTTTCGGCCTGTTCGTCGCCTTCGTGATGATGCTCAACTATGCGCTCAAGCGGACTCAATGGGGGCGATCTATGTTTGCCGTCGGCGGCAACCGCGAAGCCGCACGTCGTTCAGGGATCAACGTGCGGGCTATTTACGTCAGCGCTTTTGTACTCTGCAGCACGCTCGCCACCTTTGGCGGCATTCTGGCCGCTTCCCGACTGGCCTCGGCGAGCCAGCAGGCCGGGACCGGTGACGTGAACCTGAACGCCATTGCGGCGGCGGTCATCGGCGGTACCAGTCTGTTCGGCGGGCGCGGAAGCGCCTGGTCCGCTCTGCTGGGGATCATCGTGATTCAGTCGATTTCGAATGGTTTGACGCTGTTGAATTTGCCGTCATCGCTACGCTACATCATTACCGGCTGCGTGCTGGCGATTGCGGTGATTATTGACTCGCTGGCCCGCCGTTCCCGCGTTTCGCACGGACGTGCCTGAGAAGGTTGAACGTGGTGTGCCCCGGTGAAGGCCGCGGCACACCGCAGAGAGCGTTATTTCAGGGAACTCACCAGCGCTTTGCGGCTGTCTTCAAGGGAGACGACCCGGCTACAAACGTCTTTACCAAATTTCTGGAAATCCGCTTCCTGGTTTTTCCACTCTTCCTGAATCGCGGTTTGCAGGCCGCCGAGGCTGCCGAGGATCCCCTGCAGCGGATTGCCACCGCCTTTCAGGACCGCCTTCGCGCCCATCTCGTTGATACTGTCCTGCAGAATGCCGCCCATCGCCTGATTAACCAGCTGCTGGCCGTCGGCGCGCACCTGATCGATCGCTTTGTAATGGAAAGTCAGGCCGTCGCTGCGACGTTCAATAATGCGGTTCATCTGGGTTTTCAGCTGCGCGTCAAGTTTGGTCAGACGACCATGCATACTGCTGCTGGCGCCAACCTGCTCGGTAATAATTTTATCCAGCGCCTGACGCCCTTTTTCGACTCGCGTACGCGCGCCGTCATCAATCCATGGCAGGCTGCTGCGCAAGCCGGCCTGATAATCCTGGGCCTGTTCACGCTGGGCCGCAGTCAGAGAATACTGTTTTCCGTTATAGGTCAGATTGCCGTCCGGTTTAATCACCAGATCGCCGTTCTCCCCTGTTACCTGCACCTGATGCGGGCTGAGGATCACGTCGTCACGCGGCGTGACGCTACATTGGTAGTCCGCGTGCGCGGACAGAGCGGTAACGGACAGCGCCACCGCCAGCAGCGTTTTGCGCATCATAAAACTCCCTTAAGACAAAACGGGTCGGCAATTGCCGACCCTTGTCAAACTTAGTCCCACCAGACGTCAAAAAGTTCGCTGGTGCGCACATCGGCAAGCCCGCGTTCTTCCAGCCACTTACGCACGATAGCCTGATGCTCTTCGGTACATTTCCCGATTTCCTGCAGACAGATCAGCCCTTCCCAGGAGAGGTAACCGCTGCCGTCAAACGCCAGTTTGTTCGGCTCGATCACTTCTTCAATCAGGTCATTCACGGTGCGATCGATATGCTCTTCGGTGCTCCCTTCCGGAAAACGCCATGCGACGGAAAAACCGATTTCCTGAAACTCGTCGATATGCATTTTTTTACGCAGACGACGGCTACGATTCTTTGCCATTATTTCACCCTCTCGAACATTAAGTCCCATACGCCGTGGCCAAGACGATGGCCACGCTGTTCAAATTTGGTTACCGGACGCGATTCCGGGCGCGGTACATAATCGTTGCTTTCTGACAGGTTACGATACCCTTCCAGCGATGACATCACTTCCAGCATATGCTCGGCATACGGCTCCCAGTCGGTCGCCATGTGGAAGACGCCGCCCAGTTTGAGCTTACTTTTCACCAGCTCAGCAAAAGGCGCCTGTACGATACGGCGTTTATTATGACGCGCTTTATGCCACGGGTCAGGGAAAAACAGCTGCACCATATTGAGGGAATTATCCGGAATCATGGTGTGGAGCACCTCGACCGCATCGTGACACATCACGCGCAGGTTGTGTACACCCTCTTCTTCGGCGGAGGCCAGGCAGGCACCGACGCCCGGTGAGTGAACTTCGATACCGAGGAAATTCTGCTCAGGCTTCGCTTTCGCCATCGCCACCAGCGAAGCGCCCATGCCGAATCCGATCTCCAGCGTCGTCGGCGCGTTGCGGCCAAACAGCGCGGCAAAATCGAGCGGCGCATCGTTGAACTCAACGCCCATCACCGGCCAAATGTTATCCAGCGCATGCTGCTGCCCTTTGGTCAGGCGGCCCTGGCGGCGGACGAAGCTACGAATACGGCGCAGCGGGCGGCCGTTTTCATCGAATTCCGGAGATATGACGTCGTTTTTCATAAAAGTTAGGTCTGCTTGTGAGAGTGTGCGGAAAACGGGCATTATCCAAAGTTACCCGACGGATGCAAGGGTTTACAGCCTGTCGCCCTTATGCTGCAATCTGCCACCCTGATATCGCGATTCCGGAGCTGTAGCTTTGACTTTTCTCGCCGCGCAATTTTCAGCCCAGGTGCTGGACTGGTACGACAAATACGGGCGTAAAACCCTGCCATGGCAAATGGGTAAAACGCCTTACAAAGTATGGCTCTCCGAGGTGATGTTGCAACAAACGCAGGTCGCCACGGTTATTCCCTATTTTGAACGCTTTATGGCGCGCTTCCCGACGGTTATCGATCTGGCCGAGGCGCCGCTGGATGAAGTGCTGCATCTGTGGACCGGCCTGGGCTATTACGCCCGCGCGCGTAATTTACATAAGGCGGCGCAGCAGGTGGCGAGCCTGCACCGCGGCGAATTCCCGCAAACCTTTGACGAAGTGGCGGCGCTACCCGGCGTCGGACGCTCCACGGCCGGCGCGATTTTATCCCTCTCCCTTGGCAAGCATTACCCCATTCTCGATGGCAACGTGAAGCGCGTGCTGGCCCGCTGCTATGCGGTCAACGGCTGGCCGGGGAAAAAAGAGGTTGAGAAACGATTATGGCAGATCAGCGAAGAGGTCACCCCGGCAAAAGGGGTCGAGCGCTTTAACCAGGCGATGATGGATCTCGGGGCGATAGTCTGCACCCGTACAAAACCCAAATGCGAGATCTGTCCGTTAAGTAACGGCTGCATCGCTTACGCAAACCATTCATGGGCACAATATCCTGGCAAAAAACCGAAGCAGACCATTCCGGAGCGGACGGGCTATTTCCTGCTGATGCAGCATGGCAACGAGGTGTTACTTTCCCAGCGTCCGCCGGTCGGCTTATGGGGCGGATTATTCTGTTTTCCGCAGTTTGAAGAGGAGGCCGCGCTCCGCGAATGGCTGGCTGAGCGTGGGATAAAGGATGATAATCTGACGCAGCTGACCGCGTTCCGCCACACTTTCAGCCATTTCCATCTGGATATTGTGCCGATGTGGCTTAGCATAGATTCATCTGGCGCATGCATGGATGAAGGCAGCACACTCTGGTATAACTTAGCGCAGCCGCCGTCGGTTGGACTGGCGGCTCCCGTGGAGCGCTTGTTGCAACAGTTGAAGGCCGGGGCTCTTGCATAGCTTTCTGGCGAATAAAGAGGATGACTAATGAGCAGAACGATTTTTTGTACTTTCCTGCAGCGTGAAGCGGATGGCCAGGATTTCCAGCTGTATCCGGGTGAGTTAGGCAAACGCATCTATAACGAGATTTCGAAAGAGGCGTGGGCCCAGTGGCAGCATAAGCAAACCATGTTAATCAACGAGCAAAAGCTCAACATGATGAACGTGGAGCATCGCAAGCTGCTGGAACAGGAGATGATCAAGTTCCTGTTTGAAGGGAAAGATGTGCACATTGAAGGCTACACGCCGCCTGAAAAAAAGTAAGAGTCCTCTGACTCTTAAGCACAACAAACACAACGCACACTCCCGGAATGATGAAAAAATATTTAGCGCTAGCGCTCATTGCGCCTTTGCTCGTTTCGTGTTCCAGCTCAAATAAAAAGGGCGATGGGTATAACGAAGCCTGGGTTAAGGACACCAACGGCTTCGATATTCTGATGGGTCAGTTCGCCCATAACATCGAAAATATTTGGGGTTATAACGAAGTTCTGCTCGCCGGGCCGAAAGACTACGTTAAGTACACCGATCAGTATCAGACCCGTAGCCACATCAACTTTGATGAGGGCACCATCACCGTCGAGACCATCGCCGGTACCGATCCGACCGGCCGTTTACGTCAGACCATCATTAAGACGCTACTGATGGGCGACGATCCGGGGTCAATCGACCTCTATTCCGATGCCGATGATATCCAGATCTCGAAAGAGCCGTTCCTGTACGGCCAGGTGGTGGATAACCACGGCGATCCGATTCGCTGGGAGTGGCGAGCCTCGCGCTATGCCGATTATCTGCTGCAAACGCGGCTGAAAAGCCGCAGCAACGGCATGCGGATGATCTACAGCATCACCATTAATCTGGTGCCGAACCACCTCGACAAACGTGCGCATAAGTACATCGGGTACGTTCGCCAGTCGGCGCGGAAGTATGGCGTCGATGAGTCGCTGATTCTGGCGATTATGCAGACCGAATCCTCTTTCAACCCGTACGCCGTGAGCCATGCTGATGCGCTGGGTCTGATGCAGGTTGTGCAGCACAGCGCCGGGAAAGATGTCTTCCGGGCGCAGGGGAAATCGGGACTGCCAAGCCGCAGCTATCTGTTCGATCCGGCGAATAACATTGATACCGGCACCGCCTATCTGGCGATGCTGAATAATGTGTACCTGTCAGGTATCGATAACCCGACCTCGCGCCGCTATGCCGTGATCACCGCATATAACGGCGGTGCCGGCAGCGTATTGCGCGTCTTCTCCAGCGATAAGGTCCAGGCGGCCAATATTATCAACAGCATGACGCCGGGGGATGTCTATTCCACCCTCACCAACCGTCACCCGTCGGCGGAATCGCGCCGCTATCTTTATAAGGTGAATACGGCGCAGAAGTCCTACCGCCGGAAATAAGGTTATCTCCTCACCCGCCCCTTTCCTGACGTGAGAGGGGCGGTTTTTCCCGCTTCACCTCGCCTTTCCCATAGGAAAATGTTATTTGCATCACAATCTAATCTGCAAATTAATGGGGATTGCATTTTTTTGCGGAAGGTAACAAAACATCGCGGCGTTAACTGATAGAATTTCATCAAATTGAAACCCTGAATGTAATTATCACAACACATCCCCCGCTTACTCGTGAGGAAAATAACATGAACCTTAAGCTGCAGCTTAAAATATTGTCGTTTCTGCAGTTCTGCCTGTGGGGTAGTTGGCTGACTACACTTGGCTCCTATATGTTTGTGACGCTCAAGTTCGACGGTGCGTCTATCGGCGCCGTTTACAGCTCGCTCGGCATTGCGGCGGTTCTGATGCCAACGCTGCTGGGTATCGTGGCGGATAAGTGGATCAGCGCGAAGTGGGTTTACGCGCTGTGCCATCTGGTGGGGGCGGGTACGCTGTTTATGGCGGCCCAGGTCACCACGCCTGGGGAGATGTTCTTTGTGATTCTGCTTAACTCGCTGGCCTATATGCCAACGTTGGGCTTAATCAACACGATTTCCTACTACCGACTGAAATCCGCCGGTCTGGATATTGTGACGGATTTCCCACCGATTCGTATCTGGGGCACCATCGGCTTTATCATGGCAATGTGGGGCGTCAGCTTCGCGGGCTTCGAACTGAGCCACATGCAGCTCTACATCGGTGCGGTGCTTTCCGTTGTCCTCGCGCTGTTCACCCTGACGCTGCCGCACGTTCCGGTCTCCAATCAGCAGAAAAACCAGAGCTGGAGCAGCATGCTTGGCCTCGACGCCTTTGCCCTGTTTAAAAACAAGCGGATGGCGATTTTCTTTATTTTCTCCATGCTGTTAGGCGCAGAGCTGCAAATCACCAACATGTTCGGGAATACCTTCCTGCACAGCTTCGATAATAACCCGCTGTTCTCCGGGAGCTTTATCGTTGAGCACGCGTCGGTGATGATGTCGATTTCCCAGATCTCCGAAACCCTGTTCATTCTGACCATTCCGTTCTTCCTGAGCCGCTATGGCATCAAGAACGTGATGATTATCAGTATCTTCGCCTGGATGCTGCGCTTCGGTCTCTTCGCCTATGGCGATCCGACCCCGTTCGGCACCGTGCTGCTGGTTCTGTCGATGATTGTTTACGGCTGCGCCTTCGACTTCTTCAACATCTCCGGCTCGGTGTTTGTTGAGAAAGAGGTGAGACCTGAAATCCGCGCCAGCGCCCAGGGGATGTTCCTGATGATGACCAACGGCTTCGGCTGTATCCTCGGCGGCGTGGTGAGCGGGAAAGTGGTGGAGATGTATACCACCAACGGCATCACCGACTGGCAGCCTGTCTGGCTGATCTTTGCCGCCTACTCGCTGGTTCTGGCCATCGCCTTCATCGCGCTGTTTAAATACAAACACGTGCGTGTACCGGCCGGCGCGCAGACTACCGCCGCGCATTAACCGATTGCCTCCTCCCCCTGCTCTTCGGGGGGAGGGACATCAGCCGCACTTCGCTAAAACCCACGCCACCGACAGTAAATCCGCACTCCCACCCGGGCTTAAATGACGCCTTATCAGCGCTCTGTCCATCTCCAGTAAGCGCCGACGATCCCAGCCGTTCGCCAGCAGCGTTTGCGCATAGCTCTGTACATATCGCAGCCCGTGAATACCGCCGCGCGACACCAGATTACTGTCCGGATTCACCGCCATCAGGCGCAGGAGCAAATCATGCAGCTGGCGGCCGTTCCACAGGGGCAAGACGCGACGTACCGTCGCAAAACCACTTTCCGCCTCACCGCGTGCGCCGGTTAAACCCAGCTGCTGAAACTGACGTTCGCCTGCGGTTACTGCCGCACTGCGGCCAGCCAGCTCACGCGCCACCAGCCCCCGGCACAGAATCCTCACTTCGCTACAGAGGCTTGACGCGGTCACCTCCCGCACTCTTCCGGCGGCAAAACAGAGCAGCCCGAGAGAAAATATCCCCCCTTTATGAGTATTCACGCCGCCGGTTGCGGCATACATTGCCTGCTCGCAGGCAATGCCCATCGGGCGTAGCAGACGCAGCTGCTCGCCTGCCGGTTGGTCTGCGTAGTCACTCCCCAGCTCGGTAAAGCGGGAGAGCCACGGCGTAATCGCAGTAATACTGCGGACAAACAGAGCGTGGTCCATATCATGATGAGCCCCGTTGTTGAGTCGGTCCACCAGCCCCGGCTTGGGGGTCAGCTCCAGCTCCTGCCACAGGGCCTCTTCCGCCAGACGAGGGACCTCAATGGCGCAAAATTTAGTCGCGGGCAAACCAGTCATTGATAATCTTCTCCACGCCTCCCACCACCTGTCCGACCGGATGCTTGCGCGAGCGAGAGCAGACATGCGCCGGCTCATCGCACACCAGGCAGCGGCGCATGTGCAGCCCCAGCGACAGACGGCCAACGTGGCCATCCTGCGGGCAGATCACATCCAGATCCCACAGCCTACCGAGCGGATGACTCTGCTCCAGCGCCACGCAGTGGGCCTTGATCTCCGGCGCATTATGCGCCACGGACCACATCGCCTCAGGCCCCGTCGGGAGCCACAGCACCTGGCGATCCCGCACCGGCCAGCGGTTCTCCCACAGCAGCTGGTCGCACATCTGGAGCGCCACGCCCATCGTATTGCGGTAGCGGAGACTATTTTTTACCGTTCCCGGCGTCACCAGGGTCAGCGAAATAATCGGCTGTTGATAACGTCTTAGCCAGTCAGCCTGGCGCGCCGCGCGGCACTCTTTCGCCGCCAGCCACGCCTCCAGGCTGACACCCGCCTCCACGGGTGTCGCAGTGGTCATGTTGTTACTCCTTAACCTGGCGCACGGTATCAATCACCCGCCCGTCGCGGTAGCGAATGACGCCGACGATTTTGTCCGTGAATTCAATGGGTCTGGGGACCCCGCAGAGCGAGATAGCCCGCGCGTACAGCGCGTCGATATCGACGATGTTCATCCCGGCGGCAATCAGGCGCGCGCGGATCTCCGGTCGTGCCGGATTCACCGCAATGCCGTGGTCAGTGACCAGGACATCAATGCTTTCTCCCGGCGTTAGTCGCGTCGTCACCCGCTTCACTACCGTGGGAATACGGCTACGCAGCAGCGGGGCGACGACAATAGTCAGGTTTGCCGCTGCCGCCACATCACAGTGACCGCCGGACGCCCCGCGCATGACGCCGTCGGAACCGGTAATCACGTTAACGTTGAAATCGACGTCGATTTCCAGCGCGCTGAGAATAGCCACGTCGAGCTGGTCACAGCTCGCCGCCTTGCTGCCCGGGTTGGCATAGACGTTGGTGGAGATCTCCACATGATGAGGGTTGCGCGCCAGCGAAGCGGCCGCCTGACCGTCGAAGCACTGCGTATCGAGCAGCTTTTCAATCAGTCCTTTCTCATGCAGATCCACCAGACTGCCGGTAATCCCCCCCAGCGCAAAACGGGCTTTCACGCCGCTACGCTCCATCTTCTCTTCCATAAAGCGGGTGCAGGCGGTGGCCGCCGCACCGGAGCCGGTCTGCATCGAAAAACCGTCCCTGAAGTACCCGGAGTGCTCAATCACATCTGCCGCATAGCGGGCGATCATCAGTTCACGCGGGTTACTGGTGACGCGCGCCGCGCCGACGCTGATCTTCGCCGGGTCGCCCACGCTATCCACCTGCACGATGTAATCCACCTGATCCTGCATCAGGCTCGCGGGCATATTGGGGAAAGGCACCAGTTCTTCAGTCAGCAGCACCACCCGTCGGGCAAAGTGCGCATCGACCATCGCATAGCCGAGCGAACCGCAGCAGGAGCGCCCGTGGGTGCCGTTGGCATTGCCGAACTCATCGCTGCACGGCACACCGAGAAACGCGACGTCAATGTTCAGCTCGCCATCCTGTAATAATTTCACTCGCCCGCCGTGGGAATGGATCTGCACCGGCTCATCCATCACTCCGTGGGAGATAGCCTCCGCCAGTTTCCCGCGCATCCCTGAGGTATAAATGCGACGAATCACCCCGCTCTGGATATGTTCGATAAGAGCATCGTTGCAGGTCATCAAGGAGCTGGAAGCCAACGTCAGGCCTTTAAAACCCATTTGCGCCAGCTTCGCCACCACGCTGTTAATCACCCGATCGCCTTCACGGAAGGCATGGTGAAAGGAGATAGTCATTCCGTCCTGCAGGCCGCTGCGCACCACCGCCTCCTCGAGGGATTCACACAGCTTACGGCGATGCTTTTCCTCTACGTCGGCCAGCCAGGGCGTCGCGCTGAGGGCAGAATCAAACGGTTTTAAATCCCGCAGATGGGGGAAGGTCGCATGGAGAAGTTCTGTCTGGTTCATTGTTTTATCCTTAACGGCGGACGCCGGAGGCGGCCGCGCGTTCCAGCACTCTCTGTGCGTGGTTAATAATCGGGGCGTCGACCATTTTGCCGTTGAGCGAGACCACGCCCAGGCCATTGCGTTCCCCCTCCTGCGCGGCCTCAATCACTAACTGCGCGTGTTCAACCTCCTGTCGGGTTGGCGCATACGCATTGTGCAGCAGGTCAATCTGACGCGGGTTAATCAACGATTTGCCGTTAAAGCCCATTTTGCGAATCAACTCGACTTCGCGCAGGAATCCGGCTTCGTCGTTCACGTCTGACCACACCACGTCGAAGGCATCGATGCCGGCTGCCCGCGCGGCATGCAGTACCGCACAGCGGGCGTAGAACAGTTCGGTACCATCGCTGCGCTCGGTCTGCATATCCATCACATAATCAAAGGCCGCCAGCGCAATACCAATCAGCCGCGGGGAACGGCGAGCAATAGCCACGGCGTTAATGACGCCAACGGCCGACTCAATCGCCGCCATGATGCGGGTGGACCCCACTTCACGCCCGCAGTCGCGCTCGATGCGCACCAGGTGGCTTTCCAGTTCGTCGATATCTTCCGGAGTATCGGTTTTCGGCAATCGGATCACGTCCACGCCAGCTCGCACGGCGGCCTCCAGATCCAGCAAGCCAAACGGCGTGCTCAGCGGGTTAATGCGCACCACGGTTTCGATATCCTGATACATCGGGTGCTGGAGCGCATGCCAGACCAGCAGGCGCGCGCTGTCTTTCTCGCGCAGCGCCACCGCGTCCTCAAGATCGAACATGATCGAATCGGGACGGTAGATAAAGGCGGTAGAGAGCATCGCTGCGTTAGCGCCCGGCAGGAATAACATGCTACGACGGAGCCTGTTCATCACAGCGTCCTCCAGTCGATATGCGGTTCATCGGCAGCGCGCAGCACCGCGCTTTGCAGGCGCGCGCGAATGACGCAATCCAGCGCGCCTTTGTCTTCGATGATAATCAACCCCTGCCGCACCGCCATCGCGTGCAGCGTTTCCTCAACCACCTGACGAATCTGCTCGCCAAACTGCTTTATCACTTCACTGTGGATGACAATCTCCAGCTCGCCGTCGGCGGGGGCGATTTTCACCATCAGGTCGCTGGACTCCTGCGTACCGGCCAGCGCCTCCCTTACAATTTTCATGATCGTTTCCTGATAATTAAGCGACTTCCGCGCTGTAGTGCGCTTCGAGATGCGCGAAAGTGGATTCCGGGACAATGTCCCGAATACGAGAATACTGTTCTGTCTTAAGTAAACGACGGACTTCCGAGGCCGAAATGGCGCTTCCCCCAACCTTAATACGGGTCATCTCCTCAACGTTGATACGACCCGCCAGCAGTTCGTGCAGCGTCTGGTTGTACTGACGGGTGATATCGCAAAACGGCTCGGAGCCGATAAAACGATGGGTAATGCCGAGAGACGGCGCGATGTAGTCGCGAAAGATCAGCACGTCGATTTCACTCCACGCCTGCTGCACTTTTCCGCTCTCTTTCAGGAAGTAGGCCGGAAAAGTGGCGCGCGAGATGATGTACTGCGAGCCCTCGTGCACGGAGACATTCGCCAGATGCGCCACTCCGGCCCGTACCATCTCCAGACGCGCGGCGAACGGAAAGAATGAGGCGTCTTCACGTACCACAAACAGATGCAGCCAGTCGCAGCGTGCCGCCGCGTGTTCCACCAGATGGCGGTGGCCAAGCGTGAACGGATTCGCATTCATGACAATCGCCCCGATATCCTTGCCGGGCCGGCGCTCACCGCGCAGCGAACGGCAGTAGCGCGTAATGCCCTGCGGCGTGTTCTCCATCAATACCGCGTTATTGCCACTGCGGGCGACAGGCCAGAAGCCGCTGCGGGAAAAGCGCTCCTCGTTACAGGGCCGGGTGCAGAGGAAGAGATGAAAATGGCCGCGCGCGAGGGCGACGTTTTCCACTTCCGCCAGCAGCCGCGCGCTGAGATTCACACCGCGCAGCTGCTCATCGACCGCCACGCATTTGATAACGTTGGCGGCCAGCCCCGCGCAGCCCACCAGCTGCTCTCCGGACCAGGCCTCAACGAACAGCGTGATATCGTTGTCCATCCCCAGACCGCTGTCCGTCAGCAGGTAACGAATCCGGCTCAGACGTTCCGGGTGTTGGGCCACTTCCGTGAAGCGAAAGTCGATAGCAGGTTGCGAGTCCATCATCACGCCTTACTCAATGTGCCGTCGTCAGCGTGCTGGCTGGCGCTTCCATGATCACATTGCTGAGATGGCCAATATGCTCAATCTCAACCTCAATGCGATCGCCCTCCTGCATAAACAGCGGCGGGTTCCGCTTTTTCCCCACCCCACCCGGCGATCCGGTGATGATCACATCGCCCGGGCTTAAGCGGGTGAAGGTGCTGATGTACTCGATCAGCTCCGCCACCTTGTGGATCATGCTGCTGGTGTTGTCATCCTGAACCATCCGGCCGTTCAGCCAGGTGCGGATCGTCAGCTGATGCGGATCCGGGATCTCATCCGCGGTCGCCATCCACGGGCCGAATGCGCCGGTCTGCCGCCAGTTTTTCCCCGCGGTAAACCAGCTGTGCTGCCAGTCGCGTGCGGATCCATCCATGTAGCAGCTGTAGCCAGCAACGTGGCGCAGCGCCTCCTCGCGACGGATGTTTTCGCCGCCTTTGCCGATAATCACCGCCAGTTCGCCTTCGTAGTCAAATTCGCGGGAATGGCGCGGTTTCAACACCGGCGCGTTGTGCGCCGTCTGAGAATCGGCAAAGCGGACAAACAGCGTCGGCGCCGGATTGTGCTGATCGAACTCTTTGCGCTTTTCGGCATAGTTCATGCCCACGCAGAGGATCTTTTCCGGCTGCTCAATCACCGGCAGGAAGGTGACGGCGCTCATCGGCACATCGACCACATCGTTGAGATAGCGGCTGGCTTCAGCCAGGCCGTTACCCTGCAGCAGCGCCTTGAGGTCGCCGTAGCGATCGCCAAGACGACGACCTAAATCAATCATCCCTTCGGCTTTGACGATGCCGAAGCTGCGAATGTCCTGATAGATAAAGCTTGCGAGTTTCATTGTTGTTTCCTGAAAACTTAAACAAGGAAGTTGCCGAGAATCAGCAGCGAGACCGAGACATTAATTGCGCCGCCGATACGAGTGGCAATCTGGGCGAATGGCATCAGGCTCATACGATTGCCGGCGGTCAGAATCGCCACATCACCGGTGCCGCCCTGTCCGCTCTGGCAGCAGGAGACGATGGCGACATCAATCGGATGCATGCCAATCTTTTTGCCGACGAAGAAACCGGTCGCCACCAGCGCAGAGACGGTGCTGATAATCACCAGCAGGTTGCTGACGGTGAAAGCAGCGACCAGTTCGTGCCACGGGGTGATCGCGACGCCAACGGCAAACAGGATGGGATAGGTCACAGAAGTCTGGAAGAATTTGTAGACCACCTGAGAACCTTCAAGGATGCGCGGGGAGACGCCGTTAAACAGTTTCACCAGCACCGCCATGAACAGCATGCCGACCGGTGCAGGCAGACCAATCAGCTTGTGGCCCAGCATCCCCAGCATATACAGCAGTACCGCCAGCAGCGCGCCGGAAGCGATGGTAGTAACGTCGACTTTTCCAGAGAAGGCCGGCTGGGGGGCCGTTTCATCGGTATTCGCGCGGTTTGGCATCAGCTGGCCTTCACCGGTCAGGTGCGGATAGCGTTTGCCGAGTTGGTTCAGACAGCCGGAGATGATAATGGCGGTGAGGCCGCCCAGCATCACCATCGGCAGGACGCGTCCCAGCGCCACGCCCTGATCCATATGCAGCAACGTCGCATAGCCGATCGACAGCGGGATCGCGCCTTCGCCCACGCCGCCCGCCATGATCGGCAGTATGATAAAGAAGAAGATCTGGAACGGTTCAAGACCGAGCGCCAGGCCCACGCTCATACCGACGATCATGCCGACAATTTCACCGCACAGCATCGGGAAGAAGATGCGCAGGAAGCCCTGAATCAGCACGGTGCGGTTCATGCTCATGATACTGCCGACAATAATGCAGCAGATGTAGAGATAGAGAATATTGGTGGATTTGTAGAATTTGGTGGTGGACTCCACCACCACATCCGGCAGCAGGCCGTAGTAGACTAGCGCCGAAGGGATGAACGTCGCGCAAATCGCCGCCGCACCGAGTTTGCCGACGATCGGCAGACGTTTGCCGAATTCGCCGCAGGCAAAACCAAAAAACGCCAGCGTGGCAACCATCACCACGATATCACTCGGTAACTTCCCCCCCAGACAATCGACGGCAATCAGCAGTCCGGCAAGAACAAACAGCGGTAAAGGAATAATCCCTACTTTCCAGCTATCCATAATATGCCACCAGCGCTCTTTGAGCGAAGGTTTGTGAATATCAATTGGGTCCTGGGTAACAGAGAAAGAATCGTCAGTTGTGCTCATTATTAAGCCCCTTGGTTATTTTGTGCAGGCAGCTTAATGTGCCAAAAGCAGACTTAATGTGAGGATCAGCATATTAAAACCGAAACTTTAATGGATGCTATGGTTTTAATGGTTTCTTTTATTTAATGTGATTCATAGTTTATTTATTGGCGTGGTTTTTATGGTTTATTTTCTAAAACGAACAAACAAATAACATTTATTAACGTAAATTTAAGATCTGCTGCGGCAGCAATATTTTCCTTATGCAGAGCGCTTGTGCAAAGGATCACAAGTTTCCGGCAAAGCAGATGCCAGCCGGAAAAAAGATGATATATTAGCCACTTCCATTGATACCCAGCGTGATAGCGATGAAAGTGTCATTTCAAATAAAGCTGTTCATTTCACTGACGGCCTTTTTCTCAGTACTCTTCGTGCTGTTGGGAGGCTATTATTATATTGATGTCGAAAAACAGCTGTATATGGAAATGAGTACGCGGGCAAAAATACAAGCAGAAGAGATCGCCATCATCCCTGTATTACGGGAAAATGTCGCCAGAAAGGATATTAGCGCAATCACTCATTTCATGCATAAAATAGCGGCACGCAGTGACGCCAGTTTTATTGTCGTCGGCGATAATCAAGGTCGTCATTTGTTTCATTCGGCGTTCGCCGACCGGGTCGGCACTCTGCTCGTGGGTGGTGATAACGAGGAGGTGCTGAAGGGCAAAACCACCACCACCATTCGCCAGGGAGGTCTGGGAATTTCGCTGCGCAGCAAAGCCCCGATATTCAGCGAGGACGGCCAGGTGGTGGGTATTGTCTCCGTGGGCTATCTCACCAGCTATCTCGACACCATTACCGTCAGTAAAGCCGTCAATATTCTGCTCGCTGCCGTTTTGCTGCTCGTGGCCCTGTTCGTGTTTTCATGGTTTTTTACCCGCAGCATTAAGAAGCAGATTTTCTCGCTGGAGCCGCGTGAAATCGGTCTGCTGGTGCGCCAGCAAAAGGCGATGATGGAGTCGATCTACGAAGGGGTGATCGCTATCGATAACCATCTGCGGATCGAGGTGATCAACCAGGCGGCGCGGAAGCTGCTGGGCCTGAATCAGCCCGCCCGACAGCTGCGCGGACAGCCGATCGGCCAGGTGATCGCCCCCGTCCCCTTCTTCTCACCGCAAACGATGCTGCAACGGGACACGCATGATGAGATCTGTCGGTTCAACGATCTGACGGTGATCGCCAGCCGCGTACGGATCATGCTGGAGGACTCGCTGCAGGGCTGGGTGATAACTTTCCGCGATCGCAATGAGATAGACACCCTCAGCGCTCAGCTCAGCCAGGTGAAACGCTACGTCGACAATCTGCGCATCATGCGCCATGAGCAGCTCAACCGCATGACCACGCTCTCCGGCCTGCTGCATATGGGGCGCTATGAGGAAGCCATTCACTATATTCAGGCCCAGTCAGAACACGCCCAGGAGCTGCTGGACTTTATCTCGTCGCGCTTTCATTCGCCAACGCTGTGCGGTCTGCTGTTAGGCAAGGCCTCCCGCGCCCGCGAAAAAGGGGTGCAACTGAGCTTCGATCCGGCCTGCCGGATGGCGAGCCCCTTCGCACCGCTTGCCGAAGCAGAGCTGATTTCGATTATCGGCAACCTGCTGGATAACGCCATTGAAGCGACGCAGCGCGCGCCGCTGCCGCACGAGCCGGTAGAGGTGCTGATCAAGCTGAATGCGCAAGAGCTGATCGTCGAAGTGGCCGATCGGGGGGTCGGCATTACGCCGGCCTTGCGCGAGCGGATATTTGAGCGCGGCATCACCACCAAAACCTGCGGCGACCACGGCATCGGACTGTACCTGATCGACAGCTATGTCAGCCAGGCTGGCGGGACGATCGAGGTCGCCGACAATATACCCCGCGGCGCGATTTTTTCACTGTTTATTCCCGCCACGGGAAGCGCCTGGCGCCCGGAACAGGAACTGGAACTGGAAGAGACCGACTATGCAACATGAACTTATCGATGTACTGATCGTGGAAGACGAGCACGCGTTGGCGCTGCTGCATGCGGAGCTGATTGGCAAACATCCGGGCCTGCGGCTGGTGGGCATTGCGTCATCTCTGGCTGACGCGCAGACGCAAATTGAGAGTAAGCGACCGCAGCTGGTGCTGCTGGATAATTACCTGCCGGACGGGAAAGGGATTACGCTTATCGGCAATGCGATGCTGGCAGGTACCCACTGTTCGGTCATCTTTATCACCGCCGCCAGCGATATGGATACCTGTAGCCTGGCGATCCGCAACGGCGCGTTCGACTACATTCTCAAGCCGGTATCGTGGAAGCGTCTTAACCAGTCACTTGAGCGCTTTATGCAGTTCGCTGAACAACAGCGGGTGTGGAAGATTGTCGATCAGCAAAACGTGGACTCCCTGTATCAACTGCAGGCGAAAAACTACCGTCAGGATAACGGCAGCAAAGGCATAGAGGGGAATACGCTGGCGCGGGTACAAAATCTCTTTAGCCACCATACGCTGCACTGCTTTTCGGTGGACGAAGTCGCGAGCGCGACGGGACTGAGTAAAACCACCGCCCGCCGCTATCTGGAACACTGCGTGGAGAGCGGTTTTCTCAGCGTGGAGATGCAATACGGTAAAATTGGCCATCCGCGCAGAATGTACAGACATAGCGCGGGCTGAGCCACCGCATTCCCTCTCCCGACACACTGCGGGAGAGGGTCCGGTATTAAGAAAGGCGCATAGCCGCCTGGTTCAGGACATAGCCGTACAGCCGCTTGATGCCGTCAGAATCCGTCTCGCTATATACTCCCTGCAGCTCGGGTGAAAAACCGGGCAGCATGTTGACGCCCTCTTCCAGCGCCAGGAAATAGCGCAGCACCGCCCCGCCCCAGACTTCTCCCGGGACCACGCACAGCACGCCCGGCGGATACGGCAGCGCCCCTTCAGCGGCGACCCGGCCTTCGGCCTCGCTTAACCGCACCAGCTCAACGTTGCCGCGAATAAACTCGCGGTTGGCATCCTGGGGGTTCATCACCACGCGCGGGAAGCTGTGCTTACGAAACATCTCTTTTTGCAGATCCTTCACGTCAAAGCTGACATACAGGTCATGCATCTCCTGGCACAGCTCGCGGAGGGTGTAATCGCGATAGCGAACCGGATATTTGTTATAGATAGTCGGCAGTACGTCGGCCAGCGGCGTGTCGGCTTCGATATGCTGTTCAAACTGCGCCAGCATCGCCACCAGGCGGGCCATTTTTTCCGCACTCTCGGCCGGGGTGAGCAGGAACAGGATCGAATTCAGGTCGCATTTCTCCGGCACAATGCCGTTCTCACGCAGGTAGTGCGCCAGAATGGTCGCCGGGATACCAAACCCTGTATATTCGCCGCTTTCGGCATCAATGCCCGGGGTAGTCAGCAGCAATTTACACGGATCGACAAAGTACTGCTCGCTGGCATAACCGTCAAAACCGTGCCAGCGGGCGCCCGGTTCAAAGCTGAAGAAACGCCGCTCGCGGGCAATCGTCTCGGTAGGATAATCCTGCCACCGGCGACCCGCCACAACCGGCGGAATAAACGGCTGAATCATTTTGCAACTGGCGATAATCGCCTTGCGCGCTTCAATCCCCTGCACCACGCACTCCGCCCACAGCCGGCGGCCGCTCTCTCCTTCGTGGATTTTGGCGTTCACGTCCAGCGCCGCAAACAGCGGGTAAAACGGGCTGGTGGAAGCGTGTAGCATAAAGGCATTATTCAGCCGCTTATGCGGGCAGAATCGCGCCTGCCCGCGCAGGTGGTTATCTTTTTTGTGGATCTGCGACGTTTGCGAGAACCCCGCCTGCTGCTTATGCACCGACTGGGTAACAAAAATGCCCGGATCGTTTTCATTCAGATCCAGCAGCAGCGGCGAGCAGTCGGCCATCATCGGAATAAACTGTTCATAGCCGACCCACGCGGAATCAAACAGAATGTAGTCGCACAGGCCGCCAATTTTATCCACCACCTGACGGGCGTTGTAGACCGTCCCGTCGTAGGTGCCCAGCTGAATGACCGCCAGGCGGAACGGCCGTGGCGCATCGGCTTTTTCCGGCGCCACTTCCCGAATCAGATTACGCAGGTAGTGTTCATCAAAGCAGTGGTCATCGATACCGCCGATAAAGCCAAACGGATTTCGCGATGCTTCGAGATAGACCGGCGTGGCCCCCGCCTGAATCAGCGCGCCGTGGTGGTTGGATTTATGGTTGTTGCGGTCGAACAACACCAGGTCGCCGCGCGTCAGCAGCGCGTTGCTGACCACTTTATTCGCCGCCGAGGTGCCGTTGAGGACAAAATAGGTTTTGTCGGCATTGAAAACCTTCGCCGCGAACTTCTGCGCATGTTTCGCCGAGCCTTCGTGGATCAGCAGGTCCCCAAGCTTCACATCGGCATTGCACATATCGGCGCGGAAAACGTTCTCGCCAAAGAAGTCAAAAAACTGGCGGCCCGCCGGGTGTTTTTTAAAGAAAGCACCGTGCTGATGCCCCGGACAGGCAAAGGTGCTGTTGTCCATCTCGACGTACTGCGTCAGGGTATTGAAGAACGGCGGGAGCAGGTTCTCTTCATAGCTGCAGGCAGCGGCTTCCAGTTCGAGCCACTCCTGCTCCTTCCCGCCGATGATCGCCGTCACGCCGTCTGGCTTTGCCATGTCGCTATCGGTCAGCAGATAGACCGGCAGGTTAAAGCCGCTGCGTTTAAGCAGAGAGAGGATGCCGCTGCGGCTGTCCGCTGCGGTAATGACGACTGCCGCCACATCGGTAAAATCAGTACTGTCCAGCGCCACCACGCGACGGTGGGTAGAGAGATGAGAGACCAGCGCGTGGCTGGCGGCAATGTGCATTGATTTCATTAGCGCGAATACCCGTTTCCGGAGAGTAAAAGGCTTCAGGCAAGGCGCTGATGCCTTGCCCAACGAAATGTCAGGGTCCGACTGGATTCCAGCTCCGACCGCCAGACATCAGTAAAAGCAGACCGGGTCCGATCTTACTGTTGTCCTGCAGTGAGCATGCGCTGCCTTCACCGCATGGGGGGCAGGGAATCAGAATGCAGAGTAGCAAGATGAGGCGGCTTACGCATCTGCGCGCAGCGGCAATGCTGATGTACGGATGGGGTGATCATCGGCGGCCTCATCGTTGAAGAGAAGAAAATTCGCGCAATAATGTCACCTTTGACATAGCTGCGCAAGATGAAATCGGTATGCAAACAGGCGACGGATTTGCAGGCCTTTACCCTGCTTTCGGGTCATAATGATGCCGTTGTCAGGGATAATGAACAGGAGCACTGCTAATGGTGACAGGACCTTTTATTAATGCCGGCGCGGTCCTTTTAGGCGGCGTACTGGGCGCGCTGTTAAGCCAACGATTGCCGGAGCGGATTCGGACATCGATGACCTCTATTTTTGGTCTGGCCTCATTGGGGATTGGTATCCTGCTGGTCGTGAAATGCGTCAACCTGCCGGTGATGGTACTCTCCACGCTGGTCGGCACGCTGCTTGGCGAAGCCTGCAATATGGAAAAAGGCACCAATACTCTGGTCAGTAAGCTTCAGCAGTGGCTCACGCCAGCGGGCAAAAAAAAGGCGCAGTTGAATACGTCGTTTATTCAGAGCTATGTCGCCATTATTGTTCTGTTCTGCGCCAGCGGCACCGGGATTTTCGGCGCCATGCGTGAAGGGATGACCGGCGATGCCAGCATACTGATCGCCAAAGCCTTTCTCGACTTTTTCACCGCCACGATTTTCGCCTGCACGCTGGGATTTGCCGTTTCAGCTATCTGCGTACCGATGCTGCTGATCCAGCTCACGCTGGCGGCCTGCGCATCGCTGATCATGCCGCTCACCACGCCGATGATGATGGCCGACTTCAGCGCCGTCGGCGGCATGCTGCTGCTGGCGACCGGGCTGCGCATCTGCGGAATTAAGATGTTTGCGGTGGTTAACATGCTACCAGCCCTGCTTCTGGCGATGCCGATTTCAGCGGCCTGGACGCTTTTTTTCACCTGAAAACGGGTGCTTTTAATTCAAACTGGTGATAGATTGTGCAGTCTGCATCGATTTAAATAAATTTCGTTGACGAAGCGAGGCGAATCGGTTTTAATGCGCCCCGTTGCCCGGATAGCTCAGTCGGTAGAGCAGGGGATTGAAAATCCCCGTGTCCTTGGTTCGATTCCGAGTCCGGGCACCACTTATTTAAAGAAACCAGCCTGAGGGCTGGTTTTTTGCTTTCTGCAATACAGACTCTCCATCGAACTTCGTTCGATTATTCGCGGCACGCCGCTCACCCCTTCGGGGCCAGCGCGACAAGCGCGCTGTTCAACGCCTGCGGCGTGAGTCCGGGTCCGGGCACGTTCGTACCCGACCCAGTCCATGTTCAATCCGTCATCCGTTCCCGGATAAGATCATGATATGACTTTGCAAATAAAAATGGTTCGTCTCAAATCACTCAGTCGCCAGATACCATTTTGTATTTTGTCCAACCGATAAAAGAAAATCGATTGTGAAGATAATAGCGCCTGCGCAATGTGATCAGGAAGCGTATCAGATTGATTTTTATCCACGCCCTCCCTGTGCACTTCGGAGAAACCATTGCTCTTAGTTTCCTTAAATAAGAGTCTGACATTACGGTCAATAACGTAGCTCTTGCCGCCATAGACAACCTTACCATATTCAGCAACGTAGCTCCTGCGTCCAACGGAGGGAACAAGATGGGCAGTAATTTGGATATCACCATCTAAAGTCTGAACGCCTGATGAGCTCATTAAAATATCAACATTTCCGGAACAATTTAACTCTTCCACCGCCGATTCATTACGTATAATGACGAAAACGATCGTCAGTATCACAATGCTACTAATTATGAATAATATCGACATAGTTTTTACACGCATTTATTTTTCCATCTACTCCAATGCTGCATATAGAAGCAATAGTTTCAGGTATTCCACCCTTCTTGCCCCTGCTGGTTTCATCATAATACACAACGGCAGGCTGGTTACACTGGGACAATAATTCTTTCCCTCTGGTGCTGGAGAAATACTTCTTCACATTACTTTTAATGCCATTAAAGAAATAAATATTACATTTTCCAACATGACCGAAAAGTTTGTACTCCTGGTTTTTTTCTTTATAAAATAATAAAACAGAGAAAAGTATAAATAAAACAAAGAGCGCTGAAAAAATGATCTGCCCGTGATTTTTCAGTAAGCTCTTTGGTTTAGTCTTTACACCACTGCCGACAACCGCTTCGCTCTCCATATTATTGATGAGAAAATCAGCGGTGATATTCTCTAACAACAGATCATCGACATGAAACTCAAACCCTTTTTTCGGCACTGTTTCAATCGTATTATCTATCCCGACATCACGGAGTCCGCGCCGCAGGCTACTGATGCTATTATTTAGGCTGCTTTCTGATGAAACCAACCCAAAATCTTCCCAAACTTTTTCCAGCAAAATTTCTCGACTGACCTGTTGATGATTATGTTCAAGAAATACGATTAATAACCGACATGCTGGATTAGAAAGAATGACTTCCACACCACCATTACCGGTTAATTTTCGTTCAGCAACAAGAAACTGTACCGTGCCATTAATTATATATTTCATCTACCTCATCACCAAGCATTCCAATTGACTTTAAGACTATTACCCGAAAACCTTTGGCTATCTACTATATTAATTTATAGTACCTGTACCTGACGGCCAAATAAAGACACAATTTCACTGTGTCTTTTTAATAAAAGAAGACTCCATATATACTTTAAGATTCTCACAACTCATTGGTTTAGCGTGTAAAAAACCTTGCTGATGAAAAACACCCCGGGCATAGAAGTATTCACTTTGGCTTTTTACCTCTACACCTTCAACTACCACCTCGACGTTCAATGAACGCGCAAGCGTAAGTATGCCCTCGATCACCTTGTTGCCTTTCACTGAAAGATAGTTTTCAGCAAAGCATTTATCTAACTTTAGCCCGTCGATATCAAGCAGCAGTAGATAATTAAGATTAGAATGCCGAATTCCAAAATCATCAAGGAAAATTTTGACGTTAGCAAGCTTCAGTCTTTGTAGAGTTGATATCGCTGCCTTATTTAAGGCCTGAGTTTCAGTTAATTCCACAACAAATACATATCTTCCCGTTGGAAATCTGGATATAAACGATAAATATGTATTAATAAACCCAGGAGTTTGTAAAGTAGCCACGCTAAAATTCATCGTCAGATGTATTCCATGAGGTAGCAACGCACACAACTTTGTTATATCTTTCGCCACGCACTGCATAAGGAACTCAGAAAGTTTTTGTTCCAGCCCATACTTTTCCAGATGAGAGAAAAAAATGGCTGGCGAATAGACCACTCCGTTCTTTCCCTGCCAGCGCGCCAGTACTTCCAGACCATAAACGGTGCCCGAATCTACATTAATAACAGGTTGATAATAAGGAAATATTTCATCATGACTCATCGCCCTGCAAAATTTACGTCTATAAAACTCTAAATCGGACATCAAACGCGTCTCAAACATGAGATCATGCTCATTCAAGGTCAATGAGCATGATCATTTCGGTGATGATTATCGTGACAAAACCAAAGGACCCTTTAGTTCAGTTCCATGACGATAATCGCGGAGCCAGAAAAAGTACCTGGCTGAAGGATTCCGCTACTTCGAAGAACAGACTTGATGTTGAGCGTGCGGGTATAGTCAACGTCATAACTGACGCCCGTCGATGGAATCAGCGCATCATCCACATACAAATCACTATAAAAACCACCATTATCAGAGAGTTGTATCTTCGAATCGGGATACATATACAGCTTCATCTCAGCGACTTTTGAGCAGGTGATATTGATTGCCTCAGAAACAGCATGACCATTCACTTCAGCGGATGGCAGCACTCCGTGGTCCAGATTAATCACATCATTATCGAAGTTGCAGGTTGAACTGGGCGTAGGTGCCACGCCACATACTGAACTGGGCAACAGCGGATGACCATTAAACTGGTTGTCAGACGAAGAAGTTCCGGTCCCAAAATTACTCCCTGCAGCATAAAAAATCCCGACGCACTCATCGGGAATAGTTTTATCTGATGAGTGGTTTATAGTTCCGGTTATTGGCAGGTTGAGCGTAGGTTTCATTAATGTGCCTAACTCCCCAATGGTTTTCGCCGTTAATAAAAAGGCATAATATCCAGTTCCGCCCGTACCATAATAATTCTTAACCGAGTAACTCGACGTGCCATCTTCATTATGACGATGCGAAATAAATAACGTGCACGCGTTCAGGCCATAGCAGGGATTTGGCGTATCATCATCATCATCCCAGGCGTCAATTCGGTATGCATACGCATAGTTATTATATATTGGACCGGAAGTATCGACCACCGAATCAATCCAGCTCCAGATTGCCGCCATAATATTTGCAGAAAAGAGCATCAGCGTACTGGCTATTAAAACCTTTGATAACATAAGTTCATTCCCATCATCGATACTATCATTTTATTATTACGAGAGAATTAAACTCTCCCAACGTCATTTAAGCTTAATTATTTTTACCAAAGCAGCCTGAAAACAGAGATTATTAACCCAGAAGTTATTACGTGGCACGCAGTCATACACGATGAATTGTACGACTGATGCCACTTTCATCATCGCCAGAAAATTATGCTAAATGTGTCCCCCGTCATTTATACACAATCGTGTTTTACGCGGTTTCATGGCGACGTTTTATCGTTGATTACTCCACAGTGATCAGCATCACCGTTGAGCCAGAAAACTCCCCGGCGTCAATGTTGCCGTTGGTATGTAGAATTGATTTCACCGTCACATTCTCCTGCTCAGCCACATCCAGCGTGAAACCCGCCGAGCCCAAAATGTTGTCGTTCATATAGAGTTCTGAGTACAGGCTTCCATCATCACGTAATGGCACATGGTCAGAAGAGTAAATGTACAGTTTGAGCGTTTGCGAAGTCGTACAGCTGATGCTGACGTTTTCACTGACTTCATGCCCTTCCAGCTCCTGGCGAGTTAAGGTGCCGTGATCCAGCGTGAGCACATCCTGATCAAAATCGCATGAACCGCTTGGCGCCGGCGCAGATCCGCAGATGCTACCGGGCATAATGGGATGTCCTTCAAAAGCCGTTTGGTTCACCGCTGAATTATTACTTCCGAGGTTTTTCCCGGCGGCGTAGAACAGGCCAACGCACTCTTCTGTGGCGACGGTGTTCGCTTTATGGTTGGTGGTGCTGGAAAAGGGGAGCGAGAAAATCGCTTTGAACTGTTTTGCTAAATCACCGACCGTTTCAGACTCAATGATAAAAGGATAGGCCCCCGCTCCCCATGAGCGGACGATCCCGCTACCTGAGGTACCCGCCGCGTTGTGTCTGTGGCCAATGAAGATAGTGCAGGCCGAAAGCGAATAGCACGGGTTGGGCGTTGAATCATCTTCATCCCAGTCGGCAATGGTGAAGTTGTAGTCGTAGCAATAGGTCTGCGTCGCTGAGCAGGCGCTCAGAGTATCAATCCAACTCCAGATGGATGCGGAAACGGTCGGACTGAAGGCCATTCCCGCCAGTAAAATCAGGGCATATAACAATCGAATCATAAGAGCTTTCCCTTACTGATACTGAATTTTCAGGGTAGCGGATGCGCTAAACACGCCGGTTTCCACTTCAGTCGCCTCGCTTTTAACCGGTGCTGCCTGCAACACCGGCACTTCCGGCCAGGTAAAAGGCATCCAGGTATTGAGTGGCATCGATTCACCATTCATATACAGCTTGATCCCCAGCCCTTCACGATCGGTGGCCAGGTAATCCTCGCTAAAAGAAGTTGCTATCCCCTCAAACTCCATCTCCAGATCGTTCGAGGTCAGATCCTCACACGTCAGCGAGTATTCAATCGCTTTCATAAAGTTCTCGCCGTCAATCAGACGTGGCTGCAGGTTATTACCAAAATCCACGTGGATGGTTTCGCCGTTATTGATTTCACAAACCCCTTCCACCACCACGCCGGTTACGTTCACCGTTAAAGAAGACCATGATGCAGGAGCCAGGGTCAGCGCTATCAGGACTGTCAGCAGTCGATACCGTGGATTAGTCATAATTTAGCCTGAAATGGATCAGCGCCTGCCACGCGCCTGCCACCAGCGGGGCGGCGGTGCGTTCCGGTGCAATATAGTAAAAAAGCGTATTGCCGCCCGGGTCGAGCAGCAGCGGGTGACCCTCACTGTTCAGACGCACGTTGCGATGCTGGCGGTCGCTCAGCCGGAGCGCTAATCCATGGGTCCCGGATACGCTAACCAGCTCGGGAGCAAGCCGTTCCCCCTGCGCCACAAAGCTCACGGTGATCGAGGGCATATCACGGCTCCAGAGCAAATCTCCGCTCCAGGCATCGCGGACTGAGGACGGTGCTGGCAGACAATCTTCCAGCCGAATCGCCACTCGCACCGGCGTGCCCCGGTCGCCGGGCCGCTTGAGCATCCCTGTCGCCGTGTTTCCCATGTCGACCTCCTGCCAGGCCGACTCCATGGCCAGACGACAGGCGCTTTCCGTTAACGTTCCGTGAACGTGCAGTAGACCATCGCTGCCATCCACCGGGTCGTCCGCGGCATTAAGCGGTCCGGCTGCCAGCATCAGGGCGAGCCAGCCTCCTTTTTTTAAGCAAACCATCTTCATATTGCTCTCCCGACGTTTACTTTTTCTTTTCCTGCGGGACGGCCTTGCACTGACTGCCGCCGCAGCTGAAGACCAGCTTCGCGCGCCCGCCAAAGTCGTTGACATAGGTCAGTACCGGCACGCTACCCAACGCCGAAGCGGTCGGCACGAGCGTCAGTTGCCCTTTCGGCTCCACCATAATGGGCTTGAACCCGGCAGCCGCTTTGCCGGCGAGCGTTGAGGAGGCGTTGACCAGCGAGATATAATACGGTGTCGGGTTATTAACCCGATACTTGTCGCCCTCACGTGTCAGAGTCAGCTGTTCCTGAAATGGCGTAGCGTAATCCGCGCGTTTCACCTCGATAGCCGGCGGACGATAGAAGAGCTTGATGCGGGTCTGTAACGCCAGCTGCAGGGTATTGGGTTTGCTGCTTTTGGGCGGGATCTCGCGCAGGTTGAAATAGAACAGCGACTCCCGATCCTGCGGCAAACGCTGAATCGAGGCGGTAGATTGCACTTTGATCTGGCTTTGTTCCCCCGGCTCGATTCGTTGTACTGGCGGCAGCAGCACCAATGGGTCCGTTATCTTTTTCCCCTGCGGATCTTCCACCCATCCTTGGGCCAGATACGGCAGCGTCTTGTTCTCGTTAGTGAGACGCAAGCTGACCGACTTTGCCGCGCCGTCAAAAATGACCCTGGTTCTGTCCAGCGATACGGCAGCGCTCGCTTGCTGCACCATACAGGAGATCATCAGTGGTATGCCCACCAGGGCGGAAAAACGTATCATCATCTCGGTTAACTCTTGTTAGTCAGGCCGGCTGATTCCGGCGCACAGGTTAAAAGCAGGTTTTCCAACACTTCAGGTAACGCAGCGGGCAGATGCACCACGCAGCGCGCTTTACCATCCCATTTCACGGTCATTTTGCCGTTTGGCTGAATCCCGCTCAGCCAGACGCTTCCTTCGTCATTGACTACGCCGGTTTCCTGATTTTTCTCGTTCATGACGGAGGCACCAAACGGAGGGAAGCTGCCGTCAGCTTTGCGGATAAAGGCCATCGCTTTCCCCCCGGAAATAACGTCGAACTGACGGTAGCCGATGGCGCCCTCAGTAAGCGTGGCCTGGGAGACGGAACGCGTGATGTCAGCGTTGTCATCCAGCTTGTCCACATCGATACGAATGGGGTTACGGTAGTAGCTGTTGACATCGGCAATCACCGCCTTCCCGAAGGCGTTGGTTTTCTCCGAGGCACCAAACCCCTTCACCGGTACGCCGCTGACGCCGGCGGTATCCACCAGCACGCGACTACCGCCGCGGGCGTTGGAACGGTGAGCCGCTCCGCCTTTCGGAGTCATCGTCAGGCCTCCGGTGACGTTCATACCCAGCGCGCTATAGCTACCGGAGTGATAGCTGGCATTAGCCTGTACCTGTGCGCTATCACCCAGCCATGTGTAATAGCCGTATGCAGTCGGACCGCTGCGCGAGATGCCGCTGCTGACCTGGAAGCTATTGTGTTCGTCCACGCGCCCGTAATAACTCACCCGGTGAGTGTTATCACTGCGGTTGACGGTCGCGCCATAGCTAAGCGAGGTGCCGTTACCGATTGGCAGCGACAACGACACATAGGCGCCGTCGTCCTTAAAGGAGTAGTACTCGCTGCGGTAAACGGAGAGCGACATGCTCATGTTCTTAAACGGCCCGATGTCGAGATAGCGGGACAGGGACAGGCTCAATCGGTCGTTATCGGCGCTGTTCCAGTAGGTCTGGTGGCTATAGTTGATATAGGTACTCAGCCCGAGATCGCGAAACCGTTTATTGAACGACACCGTGTATTTCTCTTTCGGACTATGCGAGGTGCCGTTACCGTAGCGCGCGTCGAGATATTCCGACATGCTCATAAAGTCGCGTTCGGAGAAGCGATAGCCGGCGAAGGTCACCTGACTGTCGTACTCATCGAAAGTTTTCGAGTAGCTCACCCGGTATGACGTACCGGATAAGGTGCCTTCTGCAGGCAACGCGGCGCGCGACTGGGTGATGTCAAACGCCAGCGCGCCAAGCAGATAGAGGTCTCGTCCGCTTCCTATCGACAGCGCGTTATAGTCACCGCCGAAAACCATCCCGCCATACAGCGTCCAGCCGTTAGCCACCCCCCAGGAGAGCTCACCGGAGCTGAAAATCGGCCCGGTCATGCGGTGCTCCCACTCGGAGGGTTTTCCGGCCGCCAGTTTGTAGCGCAGCGCGCCGGGACGCGTCAGATAAGGTACAGAGGCGGTAGTGACCTGGAAGACCTGTACGCTACCGTCCAGCTCTTCTACCCGTACGTCCAGGGTACCGGATACGGCATCATTGAGCTCCTGAATGCGGAACGGCCCCGCCGCTACCTGAGTTTCATACAGCACACGTCCCTGCTGGCTGATTGTCACCTTGCCGCCGGAACGGGAGATCCCCGTCACTTCCGGCGCGTAGCCACGCAAGCTCGGCGGCAACATGCTGAGATCGGCGTTGAGGCTCACGCCGCTAAACCGGAAGGTGTCGAAAATATCGGAACTGAGATAATCCTCGCCCACCGTCAGCCTGGCCTTCAGGGAAGGAATCGCGCGATAGAGGTAGTAACGGCTAAAGGAAAAATCCTTGTCCGTGTAACTCCCCCGTTTGTTCCAGTTGGCCTGCCAGTCCGCACGAGCGCGCCACGCTCCCAGGTTAGCCCCCAAAACGCCCGTCCCGCTGAAACTCTGGCTGTCCACTCCGTTCTGGGAATGCTGAGTCTGCATATTGAGGTTGTAATCCGCGACCATCCCCGCAATACCGTCATCCCAGCGTGAAGGCGGATCCCAGTTCGGCGCGGTGAACTCCAGCCATGCCTGAGGGATAGACAGATAGAGCGTGTCTTTCGCCAGATCGACGCGCATCTCCAGCCCTTCGAGGCTGGTTTTATCCAGACACTCCCCGGCACGTAACCAGCGCAGATCGTCGATGACGCTGGTCTTCAGGTTAAAGCGAGAAATCTGCTCCGGCGTCAGACAAATCAGGCTGTCCTGCCCGTTTTCACCGTCGGGGTAGACTACGATCTGCTCTTCACGGAGGATGTCCTTGTTCACCATAATGCTAAAGGTGTATTCACCGGGCATGACGTAGCCCCGACGCGAGAAATGGCTGAGATCGATGTTGCTCTTATCCTGGGTATCCAGTACGTCGGTATTAAACTGAATCTCATCGTCAGCCCATGTTCTGGTAGCTGATAGCATCAGCCCCAGAATCAGCACGCTGAGCGGTGAACGTCGGAACAGCCGTGTTGTCTTTTTCATCTCAGTAGTAATCCATTCTGAAGCGAATCAGAGACTGGTAATCCCCGGCTTTAAGCGGCTGACCATTGCTGACGAGCTGCAGTGAATAATTCAAATTCATGCTTCCTGCCGTCACCTCCCTGGCAGGAAAGGCCACCCCGGGTTGGGCCATGTTGCCGTCCGTATCACGGATAGCCAGTTCAATACCCTGAGCCTCACCGCGAATGGCGAATCGCGCTGTGCCAGTCATAGGCTCAAACGTTATCTGGTAGTACTCGGAGTCATATTTGCTGTTCCCTGGTGCCGGCAGCATCAGACAATTAATTAAGCGAATGGTGAATGTGCGGGTCGGGCCATAGCCTTTGGTTGCAATATCCGAGACGGGGGTATCACCCATTTCAATCGTTTGATCGCGGCTATCCAGATCAATGGCGCAAGGGGTATAAAGCACTTCGCCTCTGATAAAGACGGCGCCCTCCCCCTGAGGTGCGGCAATTAATGGCAGGCAATAACCGGACAGGAGAAAAGGGAATGTTTTCACTATTTTTATTGTTATTGAAAAGATAAAACGCATAGCAAACCCTTTTCACTTATTCAGTCGGCATCGAATATCAGACGGCCTGTTACGGCCGTCTGAACGGATTAACGAAATAATGTCAGGGTTTATTCGTACGCCAGGGTCCAGTTGGTTACGCCGGTGAAATCACCTTCGGTTGGCGCAGCGCCACCGATGATGTAAGCAGAGTAAGCGAGCGTGTTATCGCCGTTAGTGATGGTCTGGCCAGCGGTCGCTTCACCTAAAGTAATGGTGTTGCTTGAGCCATCGGTCATCACGATACCGACATCAGTTGCAGAACCGGTCACACCCAGTACCGCGCCGTCAACGCTGGAATCTGCGCCGCTGAAGGTTGTGGTTACGGTGTTAGCCGTATCAACAGAGCAGTTTTCCAGGTGGATATAGAACGGAACCGGAGTAGACGTCCCGCCGTTAGCAACAGCTGAGCTGGAAACCTGACCCAGGCTGATGGTCTGGTCTTCGTCACCTGCCGCGATTGAGCAAGGCGCATCAATCACCGAACCGGTGAATGTCACTACACCACTCCCCTGGTCGGCCTGCGCACCAAAAGTAGCCAGACCCGACGCCAGTACCAGAGCAGAAAAAACGTTATTCAGTTTCATAAAACAATCCTTTTAATTGAACGAAAGACTTAATTGCTATTAATAAATCGCCAGAAACCTCTCACTTTATTCACATTCAATTGTCAGAAAACACTCCCTGTCAGTATTTCAGACATACGGCTCCCTGCCCGCAAAATATACATGCAAATAAATACCCGAAAGATTCGAACAAACCAAAAACCACTGACCCCGATTTACTAATAAGACACTACATCTAAAATCACATCACCAGTCGAGAATCTGACCCAGGGTTAAAATACAAACCCAGGCTCTCACTTCGCTGACGATTGAAATTATCGTTCAATCATCTGAAATTGGAAGCCTAAAAAAACAGCACATTTAAAATGAAATACCATCTCTAAAAATATCAACTTTATTAGAACTAAAAACCATCAATTACACTTGGTTAGATTTATATACTTTAAAATTTATATTTTTAAGGTTTTTATACTAACAATCAATATTATTAGCACCGCCTCAACATAAAAAACCTCCTGTTCAGACACTAAACACGCTCTATTACGGTATCAGTTCGCTTCTTTTTTCAGCATCAGATGATGGGCTCATCGGTAAAACAAACAGGGACAGGCCAGCCATATTCAGAAACAGTGGCGAGCACAGGAATAAATGGGTTAACGACAGGTTTCTCTCCGTTTATCAATGATGCTGCCCGGTTGTTATCGTCTGACAGAACATCAAGTCGGGATCAGGTCAGAGAAAACAATATCGACACGGCGATACCTGAAATATGCGGAGAAGACAATGAAAGGGCAGAGAGGGTTGACAAACAACAAATACCTGATAATTCGTGCTGACATAACATAGCGGGTGATATGCAGTGACGGTGAATTTCGCAATCGGTTTAAATACCCGGAGCAGTCTAACACCGACGTCTGGTTATTTTAAAATTGGCGCATAAAGATGCCCTGCGCCAGACTGACGCAGGCCTTTTTGTTCTTATTTTTTCTTAAGTCGCTTCTTAAGTAGATTCAGATCGTACAAAAAACAGCCACACTGGTCAGTCAGTCCAAGCCTTCAGGTCCGCACATCGCAAATGCCCGTCAGGACAATATAAAACAAATTAAATCAATAAATTGATTTCATACTCTTTTCAATGCCGCCCGGTGAAAACCGTCATAAGGGTCGATGTCAGCGGGCGTCCGGTATCAGAAACCAGACTTTCGGACTGCCGCAGACTAACTTTGCTCCAACCCAACACCGTTCAACGTCACACGTTCCGCAGCACAGTATCATTGTCGTGACAGCTAAAAAGTGAGACGGACGCGTTCCATAGAACACATTGATAGATCAAGACTCATTCATAATTAAAATAAATTAAGATTAATTCAGATTACCTTACTTTCCCTGCGGGTATAGTGACAGTTAAACGAAATCATAAAGCCACGACGAAGGTGATATCAGCCATACCGATACAACGGCACCTCATGATGATCAGTTAAGGAACAACATGGCGAATAAACTTGAATTAAAAAGCAATTATAACATTGCCTTAATAGGAGGTGACCGCTTTGCCCGTTGTGGCATCGTCACATTATTACAAGGTATTACTCCTGATATTCGGATAGAAACGTCCGATAGTGATTATTCGCTACTTGATAACCTCTTAACAACGACCTCGATAGATATTCTCTTTGTCTCCGGCGCTGAAAAATATCATGCCGGATTTGATTGCCTGAGCTACATCAAAAAAATCAAGGCGAATTATCCGGAGGTATTTGTCTGTATGTATTCTACCCCGGCGAACTCTTTGCTGTGGGTACATGGTGAAATTGACGCCTATATCTCGCTACAGGATCCGATTTATCACTGGCGAGCCAACTTATTAAAAATGGTGGATAGCCGCTATCGACCGAAAACCAAACCCGTGGCGTTATCACTGACACCAGGCGAATGGCGAGTATTAAAAAAAATTCGCAATGGCCTGGATATACGTTACATCGCCGAACTCGAGAAGCTTTCATATCGCCGTGTCAGCGCCTTAAAAAACTCAGCGATAAGAAAACTAGGTCTCAGAAATAAGACGGACCTGCTGGTCTTTTTAACCAGCTAACCCCGTCATTTCAGATACCGTCCCTTAATAGCAAACTATGGAATCAAGATAATGAAGACTCGTGTAAATAATAAAATGTTGCTGACATTAGGCGTTGCAGCTTTGCTGCCATTCGGCTCAGCGCTGGCAGCAGGCACCAGCGGGGGCACCGTCAACTTCAACGGCAGCGTCGTCACTTCTGCCTGCGCCATCAGCGCCAACAGTGCCAATATTGACGTCAATCTGGGGGAAGTCCGTACCGCTACGCTCGCCGCTGCCGGTAGCGAAGCCAGCACGGCAAAAGCCTTCTCCATCGTTCTTGAGGATTGCGAAATCGCCGATACCTCCGCCTCAACGGAAGAGAACCCTATCCCGGCCACCACCGTTGCAGTGACCTTTACCGGCACGCCGGACAACGCCGATGCCGATAGCCTGGCCGTCGGTTCTAACGGCAGCAGCGCATCCGCGCAAAATGTCGCCATTCGTCTGTATGACGAACAGGGGAACGTCGTGAGACTGGGTGAAGCCGCAGCGCCTGTCGTCTTGCGTAGTGGCTCAAACACCCTGAACTTCAGCGCGAAATACTATTCGCCGCAGGGTAATGCCACTGCGGGCGATGCCAGCGCCGTTGCGACCTATACCGTGACCTATTCGTAATCTTCTGGCCTGGTCAGAAGGCCAGGCCAGACTCACTATCAGGAGAGGCACTATGCGCTCATTAACATGGATTTGTCTGGCCGCCGCGCTGTGTTCATCGGCAGCGCATGCAGGCGGAGTGGGGTTGGGCGCAACGCGAATGGTTTACTCAGGCGCCACCACACAGTCGATGCTGCAAATCAGGAATACCCACCCCGATTCGTCCTTCCTTATCCAGTCGTGGATCGAGAATGAACAAGGGAGCCGCTCGAATGATTTTATCATCACGCCTCCGCTGTATGTTTTAAAGCCCGCGTCCGAAAGCGCGGTGAAAATGATGTTCAACGGCAAATCGCTGCCGCAGGACCGGGAAACGCTGTACTGGATGACGGTCAAAGCGATTCCGCAGCAGAGTCACAATACGTCCGGCAACTCTCTGCAATTTGCTTCGGCAAACCGTATAAAAGTCTTTTACCGCCCGGCAGGCCTCATCGGCGATGTTAACGAGGCGTGGAAAAAAATAACCGCCCACTATCGCGCCGGAAAAGTCACGCTCAATAACACAACGCCGTATTACCTCACCACCATCAATTTAAAAATCGACGGCAAGCCTGTTCAACCGGTAATGGTGCCGCCAAAGGCAAGCGTAACCCTGGCGGAGTCGTTCGCTCGGGCAAGTACAGCAAGCTACCAGACCATCAATGATTATGGAGCCTGGACGCCCATCAACAGCGTGTCGCTAACTCAAAAATAAAGGTATGACCGTGTGAAAGCAAAAACCGTTTGCGCCATGGCCATGGTCCATGCCGTGGTCATACAGCATGTCGCCGCCGCAGAGAGCGATTTGCAGTTTAATCCTGCTTTCCTCAGCGGTGAGAACGAGAACATCGCCGATCTCTCATGGGTTAATGCGCGAAATGCGTTACCGCCCGGCGAGTACAATATTAATGTTTATATTAATAACAATTACGCTTTCACCGGCAACGTGAAGTTCAGCATCGACCGGAGCAAGGGGCAAGACGAAGCCCTGCCCTGCATCACGCCAGCGCAAATAGCTGCGCTGGGTATCGATAGCCGTCAGGCCAAAGACGAAGCGCTGCCGCTGGCCCGGCCATGCTATTTTTTAGACGCGCTCTTCCCGGGCGCCCGCTTTGATTTCGACCAGAAAACGCTCGCCCTCAGTTTCAGCCTGCCGCAGAGCGTTATGCGTAATCTGCCAAGGGGCTATGTCAGCCAGGAAAGCTGGGAGTACGGTATCCACGCCGCGTGGATGAACTATATCGTCAACGGTTCCAGGAGTGAGTTTCGCGGCGACACGCGGATCCGCGATCGCCAGCTCTTCGCCAGCCTGAACAGCGGCGTGAACCTCGGGGCGTGGCGGCTGCGCGATTACACCACGTGGACTAAACAGAGCAATAAGCTTACCCACGTGCAAACCTGGCTCCAACGGGATATCCCCGCTCTGAGCGCTCAGGCCTACGTCGGAGAGACCTACACTTCCGCACAACTTTTTGATGCCGTAGGTCTGCGCGGCGTAACGCTGAAAACAGATGACAATATGCTGCCCGCCAGCCTGAGTGGGTACGCGCCGGAAGTTCGCGGTATCGCACGGAGTAATGCCACCGTAACCGTACGGCAGAACGGTAACATTATTTATCAGACAAACGTCCCCGCCGGGGCCTTCATCCTGAAAGATCTCTACCCCACTTCATCGGGCGGCGATTTATCCGTGACCATTCAGGAGAGCGACGGCAGCAAAACCCAGTACACCGTTCCGTTTGCCAGCGTACCGAACCTGGTACGTTCCGGACAGCTGAAGTATGCCTTCAATGCCGGGAAGTTTCGTCCCGTCGGCAATCAGGACTCCCCGTCGTTCGCCCAAAGCGAACTCTTTTACGGCTGGCAGCACGGCCTCACTTTTTACGGCGGCGCGCAGCTGTCTGCAAACTATCGCGGGCTGGCGCTCGGCGTAGGGCAAAATCTCGGGCGCTTTGGCGCCTACTCGCTGGATGTCACTCACGCGAACAGCAGGCTGGCGAACGAGCGTCGCTACAGCGGAGATTCCCTGCGCCTGCGATACGGCAAACGGCTCAACGACTTTGGCACGCGCTTTAATTTCTATTCGCTGCGCTATTCTACTCAGGGGTTCTATACCCTCAGCGATACGGCCTACAAAGGGATGAAGGGCGGCGTAGCAAAACAGGTGGTCGAGGCTGACGGTAGCGTCACTACCCGTTATGAGAATCTTTATAACCTGCATCTGTTGCGCAAAGCGAAAAACCAGCTGCTGCTGTCGCAGCCGATGGGCGGATTCGGCTCGCTCTCGCTGTCATGGGATCAGCAAACCTACTGGCATACCCCTGACAAGACGCAAAGCATACAGTTGGCGTGGAATGCAATGTTCCGTCATGTCGCCGTTGGCGTCAGTTTTCAACGCAGCGGCAACCTGTTCGCTAACCAGAATGAAAATATCTTCGCCCTGTCGCTCTCCGTCCCTTTTGGCACGCCACAGCTGGCGACCCGCGCACGCTTCACCACCACGCATGCCGGCTCAACGGGAGCGAGCAATAGCGCTGGCCTCAGCGGCTACCTGCCCGGTATGGAGAATGTGTTCTATAGCGTCAATCAGCGTTACAGCGCGCAGCAACAGTACGGCGCCGATACCGCCTTACAGTACGCAGGTCCATGGGGAGACTACAACATAGGCTATAGCTACTCCCGCGACTCGCGCAACCTGAGCTACGGCATGAGCGGCGGCGCGGTTCTTCATGAAGATGGTCTGACGCTGAGCCAGCCGCTGGGAAACACCAATATTCTGATCAAAGCGCCGGGGGCCGGCAACGTGTCGGTGCTCAACCATAAAGGCATCAAAACCGATAGCCGAGGCTATGCGGTGATCCCCTATGCCACGCCGTATCGCGTCAATCAGGTGGCGCTGGATGTCACTACCGCCGGAAATGACGTTGAGCTGGAGAACGCCATCGTCAGCAAAACGCCGACCGATGGCGCGTTGGTGCGGGCCACTATGGTCACGCGCCAGGGGGCTAAAGCCCTGTTCGTCATTCGTCGCCACCATGAGGTGCTACCGTTTGGCGCCGTGGTATCGCTTGCCGATGAGCAAACCAGCAGTATCGTTGGCGATGCCGGCAGCCTGTATCTGCCGGGCTTGCCTCTTGAAGGCACGCTGCACGCCGTCTGGGGACAGGAAAGCGGCAAAAGCTGCAGCGTTAAATATCGTCTGCGTCAGCAGGACTATAACCCCCGCACCGGCCTCTATTCACAGGAGGTGATATGCCAGTAACAACCCGCCTGCCCGCTATCGCGCTGTTTGTTGTCCTGACTGTCCCCGCTTACGGCTATGACGTTCTGGTCTCGGTGAGCGGTCATTTAATCGGCAATACCTGCATCGTCTCCGCGGATTCCAAAGAACAGAGCGTTCCGCTGGGCACCATCGGTATTAAGCAGTTTCGCGAAGCGGGTGCGGTGAGCAATATCAAAAGCGCCTTCACATTAAAACTAGAAGAGTGCGGCCCCACCTTTACCGGAGCGAAGATCCGCTTTAGCGGCACGCCGGACGAACTCAACCCGCAGCTGATTAAGGTCGCAGACGGCGGCGCAACCGGAGTCGCGGTACAAATCCTCGATAAAGACGGCATTCAGGTGCCGCTGGAAAGCCAAACCACGGCCTACGGTGTCTCGGGAGATGAAAGCGTACAGATGACCTTTTATGCGCGACTGGTGGCCACGGGGGCCGCCGTCAATACCGGAGAAGTGTCAGCCTTCGCCACCTGGACTACGGAGTATCAATGATGCGTTTTTTACTGCTTATCGGCTGGCTGTGCGCCAGTACACACGTTTTTGCCCTGAACTGGAAATCCGATATTACGCTCTCTCCGCAGCCGATGACCTATACCGGCCCTGCCGATTCCGTCGTCCCTGGCAACATCATCGGCTCGACGTGGATCGCCACGGTCAGCGTGCAACAGGTGTTCTGGTGCGGATATATTTTTACCTGTAGCAAAGGCACGCTCGAACCGAGCAGCAGCGCGGTTCTCGCCGGACTCTCGGTCAATGTTGATGGCGCAAACTACACCGTTTTTGCAACCGGGGTTCCCGGAATCGGCTATATTCTTGGCCTGAAAGATTTCAACGGCTCGACCTACATACCGTTACAGAACGGGGTGACCCAAAGTTATCCCGCCGAGGGCACCAGCGGCATGGCGTTTGATTTAGGCTGGTCGGCGAAGCTGACCTACATCAAAACCGATAGTGCGCTGAAAACGGGCGTCTACGCCATCCCGACCATTAATGCCGCCATCCTGACGGCGTATAACAACGAAACCAAAACCGCTCAGGTGATCATTGACCCGACCACCGTGACGGTGACGGCCAGCGGCTGTACGGTCGGCACAGACAGCGCCAGTGTCGAACTGGGTACCCTTGATGTACGTACGCTACCCGACGTGGGCGATACCTCGCCGTCAGGCGCATTTAACGTCAGCCTCACCTGCGACGAACAGGTGGCGCTCTATGCGGTAATGACGGATCAGACGACGCCATCAAACACCTCCTCCACCGTGACCCTGACCGGCGACTCCACCGCCTCCGGGGTGGGGGTTCAGTTCTTTTACAACGGCAGCGGTCCGCTGATGATGGGGCCAGACAGCTCAGCGTCGGGCACCACCAATCAGTTCTTTATCGAGACCACCACGGCAGTGCAGGCGCTCTCTTTGCCCTTTCAGGCGCGCTACGTTCGTACCGGTCCTCTGGTACCAGGCTCCGCCAATGCCCTGGCGAGTATTACCTTTTCCTACCAGTGAGCGGTCCGCCCACTCTGCGTGGTGAGTAAAACGATAAGCGTGAACGCAAAGGTCCGGGACATCGCCCGGGCCCGTTTTTGCTCACCTCAGCGCACCTGACAACCGGCACGCTCCCTGCCCTACGCTACCAGCGGTAATAGATATGCTCCGCATGCTCACGGGCCGCCGCCTCATCGCCCTGCAGACGCGCCGCCACCGTCAGGGAAAAATCAAACACCTTCCCGAGCCCCCGGCCGCTAATCAGATTGCCGTCCTCCACCACATCCGCGTCAACATAGACGCCGTCGGTCACCTGCCGCCAGAGCTCGCCGGAACAGACATAGCGGCGGCCTTTCAGCAGGCCGTTGCCCCCCAGCACGCGCGCCGCGGCGGAACAAATCGGGCAGAGATATTTGCCCAGTTCATCGTGGCGGCGCACAAAGGCGATAACCTGCTCGTTTTGGGCCAGAGAGACACTCCCTTCTGGCCCGCCCGGCAGGATCACCGCGTCAAAAGTCTGGTCTGTGCTTTCCGCCAGCGTACTGTCCGCTATCATCGGAATAGCGTGGTAGCTGACGACCTCTCGCGTCTGCGCGCAGGCGATCGTCTGTACGTGGATATTCAAGCGCCGTAAAACATCGATTGCGACAATCGCTTCCCCTTCTTCGAAGCCCGGGGCCAACAAAACGGCTACCGTTTTCATGTTCTCTCTCTCCATTCCGCCCTTACCACCACGAGTACCAGGTCTGGCGCAGGCGTACCAGTGCTTCAAGATAGAAGTAGTCACCCCAGCTGCAGCACTGATCCACCCCTTTTCCACTGCCCATATGATAAACCGAGTGCTTGAGCAGCCCTTCGGTCGGGTCATCGTCGGTCGCCAGATAGTTATCGGTCAGCGACTGGACGATACGCAACGCCATCTCCTCGTAATGCGCGCGATGCTCATCGAGCGCCGGCAGCGCGTTGACCAGCTCCAGCAGGCCACAGGCGGTAATTGCCGCCGCCGAGCTGTCGCGTACCGCGTCGGTACCGAGCAAGGCCAGATCCCAGTGGCACACATCATCTTCCGGCAGGCGGTTCAGGAAGTAGTGGGCCAGACTGCGCGACAGCTCCACCATATTTTTATCACCGGTATAGCGATAGCTGAGCAGGAAGCCGTAGATGCCCCATGCCTGGCCGCGGGACCAGCAGGAGGTGTCGCTATAGCCCTGATGGGTGTTGCCAAAACGCGGCTCGCCGGTGTTCACGTCAATGTAGTAGGTGTGGTAAGTCGAGGCGTCTTCACGCACGATATAGCGCGCCGCCTGTTGCGCATGAGCCGTGGCCGCCTGCGCATAGCGCGGGTCCCCGGTCTGCTCGCTGGCCCAGTAGAGCAGCGGTAAATTCATATTGCAGTCGATGATCATCCGCCCCTGCTGTTCGGGGTCGTTCAGATCCCCCCAGGCCTGAATGATTCTGGCCGTCGGGTTATAGCGCTCCATCAGCGTTTCCGCGGCCAGCAGCGCGCTCTGGCGGGCGGCTTCGTTGCCGGTGAGTCGCCATGCGCTGACGCAGGAGAGGGTATAGAGAAACCCCAGATCGTGCGTCGCCGTATCGATACGCTCCTCGATGCGCCGGGCAAAAGAGGGCAAGTAGCGCTCGGCAGCCTCGCGATAGGCGGGATTACCGCTCATTTCCCACGCCAGCCACAGCTGGCCCGGCCAGAAGCTGGTCGTCCACTCGACGTTTTCAGAGCGTGGCCAGATCCCGTTCTCACAGGCCTCGCCCGGGAATTTATCGCCAAATGCGACAATATTTCTATCGAGCTTGCGGGTCACTCTGGCCAGCGCATCGTCGAGCTTCTGGCGCAGCGCCAGCCGGTCGACCTGATACAGTTCGACGGGACGGAGGGCTTCGGTAATCACCTTTTTGGTCATAACAACTCCTGAATTAATGTTTGGCCGGTTCAACCGGGTTGGTGTCCAGCGCCGGGGAAAAAGGTCGCGATGCGTCCCATGTAGAGCGGCAGCGCGAAAGCGTAAAAGCGGAGATAAGGGTAAACAGCAGGGCGCAGCTGCCCATCAGCAGATAGGTATGCTCAAAACCGATTTTGTCGTAGAGGTAGCCCGCCGGCGGCGCCACCACAATTGAACCCACGTAGATCATCGCCTGATAACCCAGCAGGTACATCGTGGCGTTGACTCGGCGATCAAAGTGCTCGGCAATGTATTTAAAGACCGAAATCAGCAACAGCGCGATTTCGACGCCATAAAACGGTTTAATAATCGAGATGATCAGCGGATCGCTGGTCAGGCCCGAAGCGATCAGCCTGGCCCCGACAACGCAGCCGCAGAACAGCAGCCCCCGTTTTGCGCCGTAGTGATTCACCAACAGCGGAATGAACATCATCATCACGAACTCCATCCCGGACTGCACGGTACTCAGGTAGCCATACCAGGCATTCCCCTGCTCTTTGGTGGCAAAAAAGGAGACGAAGTAGCGTGGAAACTGCTGCTCAGCAATAAACATCATCCATGCGACACCGGCGACATACAGGCTGAACATCCAGAATTTGCGGCTTTTCAGTAACTGCATCACGTCGCTAAAAACGATTTTGTTCGCTGAAATCACGCTGTTATTACGCAGCTGCTCATCGCCAATTTTCAGGCTGATTAACACCAGCAGCATCAGGAGCGATGTACTGCTGCTCAGCAGAAAGTTAGCCAGCGGCGAGAAGTTGAACAGCAGCCCGGAAACGGAGGCGGCCATCGCCCAGCCAAGCGATCCCCACATACGAATACGGCCGAACTCCAGGCCGTACAGCCGGCTAAAACGATCGGCATAGGATTCCGATGCCGCGACGCCCGCATACCAGCCAAGACTTAAATAGAGCGCGCCAAGGGTGATGCCGATCGTCGTGTGGCTTTGCAGCAGGGGTTGATAGACGAAGACAAAGAACGGCGCCATCAGGGCCGACACGGCACAGACAAAATAGAGCAGCCATTTGCTCATACCGATCTTATCCATGATGTAGCCGTAGACCGGCTTCAGGATCACCGCGAACACGCCGTTGATGGCGAATACGCTGCCGATGGTGATGCTATCGAGGCCGACTTTCTGGCTCAGCCACAGCGCGTAGAGGCCAAAGCTGGAGGACCAGGTAAAAAAGTAGAGAAAGATAAAGGCGCTCATTTTGTACTGTGCGCCACGCACAGAGGATGAAGGGGTCATAGGACGTTCTCCGGGGACAGCGTGAGATGTTTTTCTTCCTGTGCCGTCACGAAGCGTACAGCATCATCGCCAATGAAGGCCTGCGGACAACCCTGCGGTGCAAAGGTGTCGGGATTCCCCGCCCAGACCGCGCTTAACAACAGATGAGTTCCTGGTGCTAAATCACCGCGTAACACCGGAACCGCCGCGCGTTCGGCAAACAGCAGATTGCTGTTGGGCGGCGTCAGTATCGCCTCGCCGCAGCGCCTTTGCGGGCTCAGGCAGAGAATGGCCGACGTGTCGGCAGGGGTGATGATCCGGCACCCGCCCTCCCCGTCCAGCACCTGAGGCAGGGGGCGGTTCGGCACGCTGAATCCCCCTTCGGCCGTATCAAGCGCGCGGGCAGTGTGGATTCGATGTACGCGCAGCTGCCAGTCGCCCATCGCGATAAGCCAGGTTGCAATCACCACATCGCGCCACGGCCGCCAGCGGCTATAAATCATGCCATCGGCAGTCGTCACCGCGTCACAGTCGCGCCGCCCGCGCCAGTAATCATCTTTCTCACACAGCAGCAGCATGGAGTCAGGCGCAGCGTGACTTAACCCATAGCGCCCGCGCTCAATGGTGAATCCGTAGCGCGTGGAGTAGGCAAACTTGCAGTATTTCGCTTCGGTATTGACGAAGTTATTCAGCTCAAGCTGGCCGGAGGTCAGCATCCACAGGTGATCGGTCTGATGCACCAGCACCTGGTCGGCATGCTTAATGCTGTGCTGCGCGGCGATCGTTGGCAGCGGAAGCTCCGGCTCCTGCCAGAAGGGATCATCCTCACCCATCGCCAGAACCAGCATGGTTTTCAGGGCCCAGTAGGGAGAACCCGGCGCATTGTAATCCTCCGCCATGATCAGATTCGGGTAGCTATAGCCCACGCTCAGCACGCCATCACGATCGAACAGAGGTTGCTTCAGCCACCAGCGAAGATGGCGCAGGACGATGCCCTTGATCACTCCCGGGGAGAACGCCTCCAGCCCGGCAAAAGCCGCCGCGCTCCAGAAAGCCGCCTGAGCAAAGCGATAGGTCAGGCTGCGACCAAACGGCACGGCCGCCCCGTCGTCGGCAAAAAAATGGATAAAGTCTGCGGAAAACAGCAGCGCCCGATGACGCAGTTCAGCGCAGCGCAGCGGGTCGATATCGGCCATCAGCTTCGCGTAAATCAGCCCGTAGAAGTGAAAGCCCATCGAAATGTAATAGTCCCGCGGCCTGTCCGGGCCATCGGAATACCAGCCGTCGCCCAGGTAGTAGCCCTCCATGGCGCTAAAATGCGCTTCCCGCACCTGAGGATTAGTCGGCATCCCGGCGTGATGAAAACCGACCTGTACCAGAATGGGAAAGAAGTGCCAGTTATTGTCCGGAATCGCCTGCGTTTCACTCTGTTTTAACCAGCGCCAGAGATGGGTTTTCTCCTGCTCGTTGAAATGCGCCAGCACGCGATCGCCCGCCAGCGCTAACAGCAGACCATAGGCGGCCATCTCCACGATGCGCTGATCGTAGGGGTTCACTTCTCCCCAGTAATCGGCATGCTGCGGGTTGGTGCCGTTTTTAATGGCCTGCAGGTAGAAAGAAAACTGTGACGGCTCGCTGCCGCCGGCCAGCAGCGGCGTGACGCCCCACAGCAGACGCGAGAAGGTTTCCATACTCGCCACCTGTTGCCCGTAATGGGCGGTGAAATTCGCCAGATCGACACGGCTGGCATCATTTTTAAAATTGGGCGACACGGCATTCAGCAGCTCATTAACCAGCTGCCGGAGGTCGTTGCGGGTTCTTAAAGGGTTGGTCAGATGAATATTTTCAGGTTGCAAAAGGTCCTCCCGTCATGACACGAGAATTAGATAAGTTATTGTTATTTCGATTTTATAAAATTGTTTATACGTCAACAGGAGGAAGAATAGTCGCTTTTATTTGTGCGGCTAAGTGAGCACAATCACAAAATTAAACCGCCATTTCATTTTGGCTGGATATTTCACGCAGACGGGGGGATAAATTGCAAATGATGGCGTAAAAATTTAAATCTATTGTCCTGGAGGAAAAATGAGTGAACCGCAGCGACTGGAACGCATCACACTCGATAGCCGGGCGATCTCTTTTAACCGCTTGCGCTCAACCAGCGCGTCTTACTATCACTGGCACCAGTGCGTGGAATTCCTCTATATCTCCAGCGGCTATGGCATTGTGGTGGTAGATAACCAGCACTACACCGCTCGCCCGGGACGCATGTTTATTTTTCCACCGTTTCGCCTGCACAAAGTCCAGGTCGACCACAGCGAGAAAAATCCCTACCACCGCACCACGATGCATATTGAACAGTCGGTGGTTGAAAGCATTATGCGGGGGTTTGCGCGCCATCAGGCCCAGTTTGCCGCGCTTGCCGCCAGCAATGCGCCGGCACAAATTTACGACCTCAGCGAACACGGCCCTTTCATGGAGAGAATTCTGACGCAATTTGACGGGCTGTATCACGGCGGGCAGATCGCCACCAGCGAGGTTGCCTTTCTGGTGATGCAGATAATGGGTTTTCTCCCCGCGCTGCCCGAGCCATGTATTCCCCGGCAGCAGACGGTCGCGTCGCGGATTATGAGCTGGGTGGAGGCTCACTACGCCCACAAATTTTCGCTCGATGAACTCGCCCAGGCGCTGGGCCTGTCGCGCAGCTACACCTCGCGCATATTCCGCCAGCAAACGGGCGGCAGCATCCACGAGTATCTGCTGACGCGCCGAATAAAGCGCAGTTGCGATCTCCTGCGTAACACCACCGTCAGTATTGATGAGATTGCGGCCGAAGTCGGGTTTAGCGAAGTCACCTACTTTATTACCTGCTTCAGGAAGATGATGGGCCAGACGCCGCTGCAGTACCGCAAGGCGAGTCTGGCCAGAAACAGCGTGCTCACGTAGCCCGCGGGGCTACTTCGAGACGTCCGCGCCGAAATACTGGCTGGAAATTCGCTGGTAGCTGCCGTCGGCGCGAATATCGGCGATGGCGGCATCGATCGCCTGGCGCAACTCCGGTTCCCCTTTGCGGATTAGCACCGCCTCCTGTTCGGCATCGGTTCTTTCCGCCACGATTTTCACCGGCGCGTCGGGCTTGTGTTTCTTGAAATCGAGGAACGAGAGGTTGCTGTTGATGGTCGCATCCGCGCGCCCCTGTGACACCAGGGCGATTGACTGATCAAAGCCATCCGTTCCCACGACCTCCGCGCCATTTTCACGGGCAATTTGCGCGTAGTTGCTGGTTAACGTATGGGCGGACTTTTTGCCCTTCAAATCTGCAAAGGTGTGAATATCCTGATTATTGTTATTCACGATGAGTACCGCTTTCGGGGTGATATAGGGGACCGAAAAATCATATTTCGCCTGACGCTCCGGGGTGATCGAGACCTGATTAATCACTGCGTCGTAGCGGTGAGCGTCCAGCCCGGCCACCAGACCGTCCCACTTGCCCTCGACAAACTCCGCTTTCACGCCAATCCGGCGGGCAATTTCACGCGCGATGTCGACATCAAACCCCACCAGCTTGCCGGAGGTATCATGATAGGTAAAAGGCGGGAAGGTCCCTTCGGTACCCACTTTAAATACCCCCGCTGATTTTATCTGCGCCAGGTTTTCCCCGGCACAGGCCGCGTGCGTCACGCTCAGCTGAATGGCGGTAGCCAGCAATGCGCTCATCAATACTTTCATCATTCACTCCTTTATCTGAATTGCCGGATTATTTTTTTAAATTTCCCAGGAATCGGGAAACGTCTCGGTCAGCGTGGAAATAAAAAGCTGCGTACGCGTTTTCTTTGCCCGGGTAAAAATGTCCCGCGAAGTCCCGCTCTCCACAATCTGGCCGGATTCGAGGAACACCACCTGGCTGGCAATATTTGCCGCCAGCCGAAGATCGTGGGTCGCCATCAGCATCGTCGTTCCCTCCTGCGCCAGCTGGCGCAAAACGGCAATCACTTCCTGGGATAGCTCAGGATCCAGCGCCGAGGTCGGTTCATCGCAAAGCAGCACTTTCGGCGAGGGGGCCATCGCCCGGGCAATGGCGACCCGCTGCTGCTGGCCGCCGGAGAGCATCGCCGGCCAGGCATGACGTTTGTGCGCCAGCCCGACTTTGGCCAGCAGCGCTTCCGCCCGCGCCCTCGCCCGCTCACGGGGCCATTTCTGCACCACCACCAGCCCCTGCATAATATTTTCCAGCACCGACAGATGCGGAAATAACTGGAAGTTCTGAAAGACCATGCCGGTTTGCTGGCAAATACGCCGAACGTCTTTTCTTTTTGGCGCCGCGGCGGGAGAAAAAATAATCTCCTCATGACCAATCGTTAATTTCCCGGCCTGCGCGATTTCCAGTAAATTAATGCAGCGTAATAATGTACTTTTGCCGCTGCCCGATGGGCCAATCAGCGCCGTCACGCTGCCCTCAGGAATCGTTAGTGAAATATCATGCAGCACCTTCTGGCGGGAGAAACTCTTTTCAAGTCCGGACAGCGTTATCATGATGCTCTTCCTTTACCAGCGTATTTCTTTCTAAACGTAATTCCAGCCGGGACTGTAAATATGATAAGACCGAACTAATTAATAAATAGAGCAGAGCCGCTTCGCTATACAGAATCAGCGGCTGATAGGTGACAGCGGCAATACGCTGGGCGGCTAAAAACAGCTCCGGCACGGTAATTACCGAGGCCAGCGAGGTATCCTTAACTAAGGAAATAAAGGTGTTCGACAGCGGCGGCACCGCCACTCTCGCCGCCTGCGGCAGAATAATATAACGCAGCGATTGCCCCCAGCTCATGCCAATAGAATGCGCGGCCTCCCACTGCCCTTTGGCGACCGACAGCAGCGTCGCCCTGATCACCTCCGAGGTAAAGGCGCCGACGTTCAGGGTAAAGCCGATAACCGCGGCCGGAAAGGCATCAAGGGTGATCCCGACGCTGGGCAGGGCGTAAAAAATCAGAAACAGCTGCACCAGCAAAGGCGTGCCGCGGATAATCCAGACATAAAAACGCACCACGCTTTTCAACGGCGCCGGGCCATATAAACGAATCAACGCGACGATAAACCCCAGCAGCAGACCGAGGGAAAATGAAATTAACGTAATGGGGATAGTAAAAACCAGCCCGGCATAGAGCATCGGCCAAAACGAGCTTATTGCTAATGAAATAAATTCCGGCACATATCACCTTTTTGCAAACCAGCACTTTTTATTACTGCCCTTTCCGGGGAGCAGCTTATTAAAAGAGCTTATCATGCAGAACATCGCCTCAGCATGTATCAATACCGGCATTAAATAGCCGACTTTGTGCTTTGCGCGGCCCGACCGCGACTTCTTGCTGCCGCAGCTGCGGCACGTCGCTGATGCTGCCGGTGAATTAGCGCAGCTGGCGAAAATAATATTAACCAGCCATAACAATGCCTGTCAGCCTATGGAATATTTTCGACAACCCTTTGCCGAAATAAAGATAAGCGCCGCCGGAAAAGCGATAATTCGGTGAAAAATACGGCAAAAAAGGCCTTATCTGGAAATCAACACACCCAGGCGGCTAACAGGCTTTCCCTCCGGACGGCTAAAAAGCATCTTATATTCCATTTCGCTCTTAATGCCGGACAAATATTCTTTAAAATACCAATTTTGCAGACCTACCATTCAAATATCTCGATACGAATGGGCAAATAGTTATGTCAGTCTTTCACTCCATTAGTGACCTTATTGGGCACACTCCCCTGCTTCAACTGCATAAGCTGGATACCGGCCCCTGCAGCCTGTTTTTAAAGCTGGAAAACCAGAACCCCGGCGGGTCGATCAAAGACCGCGTCGCGCTGTCGATGATCAACGAGGCGGAACGGCTGGGTAAATTAAAACCCGGCGGTACCATTATTGAAGCGACGGCGGGTAACACCGGTCTGGGACTGGCGCTTATCGCCGCACAAAAAAATTACGCCCTGACGCTGGTGGTTCCCGACAAAATGAGCCGGGAGAAAATTTTCCATCTCCGCGCCCTGGGAGCCAAAGTGCTCCTCACCCGCTCGGATGTGAATAAGGGCCACCCCGCCTATTATCAGGATTATGCGCGCCGCCTGGCGGAGGAAACCCCGGGCGCGTTCTATATTGACCAGTTCAATAACGAAGCCAACCCGCTGGCGCACGCCACCACTACCGCGCCCGAAATATACGATCAGCTGGACGGCGATATCGACGCCATCGTCGTCGGCGTCGGCTCCGGGGGAACCCTCGGCGGCCTGCAGGCCTGGTTTGCCAGACATTCACCAAAAACCCAATTTATTCTTGCTGACCCGGCGGGCTCGATCCTTGCCGACCAGGTTGAAACCGGGCGCTACGGTGAAACAGGCTCCTGGCTGGTCGAAGGGATTGGCGAAGATTTTATCCCGCCGTTGGCCCATCTGGATGGCGTCCGAACGGCCTATCGCATCAGCGATGGCGAAGCGTTCGCCACCGCCAGACAGCTTTTACAAACCGAGGGGGTGCTTGCCGGTTCGTCAACGGGCACCTTACTGAGCGCCGCGCTGCGCTATTGCCGGGCGCAGACCAGTGCTAAACGCGTGGTCACCTTCGCCTGCGACAGCGGCAACAAATACCTCTCCAAAATGTTTAACGACGACTGGATGCGTCAGCAGGGCCTACTGAGCCGGCCGACCCGCGGCGATTTAACCGATTTTATCGCCCTACGCCACGATGAAGGGGCTACCGTTACCGCCGCTCCGGACGACACCCTCGCCGCCATTCTCGCGCGCATGCGTCTGTATGACATTTCGCAGCTGCCGGTGCTGGAAAACGGCCGCGTCGTCGGCATCGTCGATGAGTGGGATCTGATCAGCCACGTCAAGGGCGACAGCCGACGCTTTTCACTGCCCGTTGGCGAGGCGATGACCCGCAACGTAGAAACGCTGGATAGACACGCGCCGGAAAGCGCACTGAAAGCCATTTTCGATCGCGGCCTGGTGGCCGTTATCGCTGACAACGAACGCTTTTTGGGTCTCATCACCCGCAGCGATGTGCTGACGACCTGGCGCAACCGACTTGAACACTAAGGATGAAAGATGAAAAATTTACATACATTGAGCGTACACAGCGGCGTCTTTAACGATGGGCACGGCGCCGTTATGCCGCCGATTTACGCCACCTCCACCTTTGCCCAACCCGCGCCGGGGCAGCATACCGGCTATGAGTATTCACGCAGCGGCAACCCGACCCGCCACGCGCTGGAGACGGCGATTGCCGAGCTGGAGAGCGGCAGCCGCGGCTACGCGTTTGCTTCAGGGCTGGCGGCGATTTCCACCGTCCTTGAGCTGCTGGATAAAGACAGCCATCTGGTGGCCGTCGATGATGTCTACGGCGGGACCTGGCGCCTGCTTGAGAACGTCCGCCGTCACAGCGCGGGGCTGCGGGTAAGCTGGGTCAAACCCGACGATCTGGTCGCTCTTGAAGCCGCTATCCAGCCGGATACACGCATGATCTGGGTTGAAACCCCGACCAACCCGCTGCTGAAGCTGGCGGATCTCAGCGCTATCGCGGCGATTGCCCGTCGGCACAATATTATCAGCGTCACCGATAACACCTTTGCTTCGCCGGTCATCCACCGCCCCCTTGAGCTGGGCTTCGATATCGTGGTCCATTCGGCGACCAAATACCTGAACGGCCACTCCGACGTTGTCGCCGGGCTGGCGGTCGTCGGTGACAATCGCGAACTGGCGGAGAAGCTGGGCTATCTGCAAAATGCGCTGGGCGGCGTACTTGACCCGTTCAGCAGCTTCCTGACGCTTCGCGGTATCCGGACTCTCGCGCTGCGTATGGAACGTCACAGCAGCAATGCGCTGGCCCTCGCCGAATGGCTTGAACAGCAGCCGCAGGTGGAAAAAGTCTGGTTCCCGTGGCTGGCATCGCATCCCCATCATCAGCTGGCGCGCCGGCAGATGGCGCTGCCGGGCGGGATGATTTCAGTGGTGGTGAAAGGCGATGATATCTATGCGCAGCAGGTCATCAGCAGGTTGAAGCTGTTTACTCTGGCAGAGAGTCTGGGGGGCGTGGAGAGCCTGGTCAGCCAACCGTTCAGCATGACCCATGCTTCAATTCCGCTGGAACAACGGCTGGCCAATGGCATCACGCCTCAGTTGATCCGTCTCTCCGTCGGGATTGAAGATCCGCAGGATCTGATCGCCGACTGGCAGCACGCATTGCGTGACTGAACAAGAAATCCGCCGCCGGAATCATGCTGGTCACGGCAGGCCAGCAGATTTTCATGGCGTAGTGTGGATTTGCCTGATGTATGCCGATGTCTGTCAACGGTGGTTTGGGAGAAGGAACGTTTTGTGGCGCGGGTCTACGGAATCCTGGCAGGCCGCACGCGGGTGCGCCAGCGTTCGCCCGAACGACCTTAAAATAGCCGGCCCGCTAACCGTCGTTCATAAATAGCCTTTTCCCTCTTTCAGCACATGCTCTACGAAGCGGGTCAGCTTCGGCAGCGGGCGAAGATCCTGCCGCCAGAGTAAATGTACCGGGCGCGGATGCGGGGTATAGGCCTCCAGCACGCGCACCAGTTTGCCGCTGGCCAGCGCCGCGCTCAGTAAGACCTCAGGCTGGAGCAGCAGCCCGGCGCCGGCTATCGCCGCCATGCGCAGGCCGTAACCATCATTGCAGCGCAGAATCGCATCGCGCTTCCAGCGCACCGCGTCTTGCGCCCCCGGCAATGTCCACTCATTACGCGCCGTCCACACCGTATGGGACAGGCAAAGGTGATCGACCAAATCCGCCGGTACGACTGGCGTGCCGTGACGAGCCAGGTAAGCGGGCGCGGCGCAAATCACCATCCGATATGGACAGAGATATTTCGCCACCAGATCGGTGTGGTGAATATCACCAATACGGATCGCCAGATCGAAGCCCTCATCGACGAGATCGACCATCCGGTTAGTCAGATCCAGTTCGATGCGAACATCCGGCCACGCCTGTAAAAAAGAGGCGGTCAGCGGCGCAATCACGCAGGCGCCAAAAGAGGTCGGCGCGCTGATGCGCAGCGTCCCGGCCGGCGCCAGTCGCAATCGTTCGACCGAGCTTTCGGCAATCGCAACCTGTTCAAGTACCCGTTTGGCCTCTTCATAATAGACGCGCCCGGCATCGGTCAGACTCTGGCGCCGGGTGTTGCGCTCAAGCAGTCGGGTGCCCAGCTCTCGCTCCGTCAGGGCGATATATTTGCCGACCATCACCGCCGACATCTCCAGCCGCGATGCCGCGTCGGTAAAACTGCCGCACTCCACCACGGCAATAAATGTCTCCATTCCGCGTAGCTTATCCATATTACAAACCTCTGGTTAGTAATCATCTAACTTTTAGCCAGTTTATCCGATAACTGTTTCATTAAAGAATAGAGGCTCACAACCGATCAGGAGTCAGCCATGAAAATCGTCGTTATTGGTGCCAGCGGTACCGTCGGGCGCGCCGTCGCCGAAGAACTGAGCCGTCAACATCAAGTCATTCGCGTAGGTCGCACTCAGGGCGATCTTCAGGTGGATATCACCTCTCAGCCGAGCGTCGAAGCCCTGTTTGAAACTGTCGGCCGGGTCGATGCGATTGTCTCGGCCACCGGCAATCTGTTCTTTGGCCCGCTGGCGTCCATGACGGACCGGGATTTCAACCAGGGCCTGCAGGACAAACTGCTGGGGCAAATCCGCCTGGCGCTAACCGGGCAGCATTACCTCAATGAAGGCGGTTCGATTACGCTTATCAGCGGCATTGTGGCCCATGAACCGATTGCCCAGGGCGTCAACGCCACAACGGTGAATGCCGGGCTGGAGGGCTTTGTCCGCGCCGCCGCCTGCGAACTACCGCGCGGGATCCGTATCAACCTGATAAGCCCCACCGTATTAACGGAGTCGCTCGCCGCGTATGACGGTTTCTTCCCCGGCTTCACCAGCGTCCCTGCCGCCGCCGTTGCCCAGGCCTATCGCCGCAGCGTGGAAGGGATACAGAGCGGCCGGGTGTACACCGTCGGCTACTGACCGCGAGAGCACCGTCAGCCTCTGCCCGGGCAGAGGCCGTCATCCCCGGCTATTACACCGGGGATGACGGCCGTTTTCAGCAGCGACATTCACGACAAGATAAAGAGAAAAGAGAACACTCCGTGTTGTAAATATTGATCTACTGCACACTCCCGATAAATGCACTTCATGGTGCAGTGCTGCGCACAATATATTCCGTTTCGCCATCCTTTCAACACCTCAATCATCGCACACCGTGGTGTAACAGACTGATTTACAGGGTGTAAGTGGTATTCCCGTATAAATATCATTGCTTAATATTGGCACGACCGCTTTTCCACATATTTATCAGGCCTTTCTCATTCGACGGTACAACCAATCATTCCAGGCAATGGCCACCGCCACGGAGTTTTATCTGCCTGAAAATAGCCTTCCAGCGGGTTAATTATTAAATCCCAATTAAAGCAGCATAAATCGCTAAAAAATAGATTTGACGGTTTATTCAGCGCGTTGATTCAGGATGGCGGATGCAGGTAAAGCATTTTTTTTATATCGACGTTCGACATTTTTAATAATTTCCAAAATGATACGAGATTGTGACAATAGTAAACGAAATGTTATGATGAGTAGATTAGCTGTACTCCTCATTGGAATATCCATCTAACGCTGATTTAGCCCTACAGTGATGAGAGAGCACCATGACTAAACCTCAATCCGTTCACGTTGAAAACCTCGAAAGTAATACTATAAGACCTATTCCTCTTAATATGCGGCACGGTAAACCCGGCGATCTTTTTACCATTTGGTTCGGCTCGAATATCATGTTATTAACCGTGATCACCGGTGCCATGTCGGTGACCATTTTCCACCTTTCTTTTTTCTGGTCCGTTATTGCCCTGCTTATCGGCAGCCTGGTTGGCGGTCTTTTTATGGCATTGCATTCGGCGCAGGGCCCGAGGCTCGGCGTGCCGCAAATGGTGCAAACTAAGGGGCAGTTTGGCTCCTACGGCTCGGTACTGGTAGTATCGATCGTGGTATTAATGTATATCGGATTTACTGCCTCCAGCCTGGTATTAGGCGGGCAGTCAATGCACGCTATCTATAAGCCGATGAACTCCGACGTCGGGATTATTGTCGTCGGGGCACTCAGTTTATTCGCCACCATCTTTGGCTATAAAATCATCCACTCCTACGCCAGAATTATGTCGTGGATTTCCGGTATTGTGCTGGCTGCCACATTTCTGTGGATCGTGTTTGTGCACGGCCTGCCGGTCGATTTCCTCGATCGCGGCGGCTTCAACAAGGTTGGCTTCCTCGGCGCGGTATCCATTGCGGCGCTGTGGCAGCTGGCCTATGCCCCCTATGTCTCTGACTATTCACGCTATATGCCCTACAGCACCAACGATAAAAGCGTTTTTTATGCCAGCTATTTTGGCTGCATTTTAGGCTCCTACCTGCCGATGGTCCTCGGCGTGCTGGTGGCTGTCTGTATTAGTAATGATGATATTATTCAGGGCATTATCGATCTAACCGGCGGAATGGGCGCCGTAGTCATTGTGGTACTGGCGCTGGGGATCGCCGCCACAAACTCCATGATGTTGTACTGCGGGGTTCTCTGCACCTTGACCCTGGGCCAGACTTTTATTGATGGCTGGTCGCCGATGGCCCGCGCCAGAATAATCACCGCCATCCTCACGATGATTCTCGAAATATCGCTGGCGATCTATGGTCAGGAAAACTTTTTATTAATCTACACCAACTTTATTACCGTGCTGTTATATGTGCTGGTGCCGTGGACGGCGATTAATCTGGTGGATTACTACCTGGTCGCCCATGGCGAATATGAGGTTGAGTCCTTCTTTAAACGCGATGGCGGAATCTACGGTTATTTTAATGCCACGGCTATTTTCTGCTATTTACTGGGAATCGCCGTGGAAGTGCCGTTTATGTCGACGGCGATCTATACCGGACCTGTTGCACTGTCATTTGGCGGGGCAGATTTATCATGGATTATTGGTTTGCTGGTCGTTTCTCCTGTCTATTATTACCTCTCCAGAGCGAAGACGGTCAAAAAGATGGCCTTTGCGAAAGAGAAAATTTAAAGCAATATATTCCCTCAGTCATCATTTAGCTCCGGACAGGTTCCGGAGCTTTTTTTATTCCGCCGCGGGCAACAGGAAAAGACCGCGGCGAAATAAAGAACGGCCGCAGCGAAAAGAGATAACGGAAAAAATGCGGGAAAAGAGGATTGCGGAAATGCGCCCGGGTCCGGGCGCAAAAGATTCAGGAGGCCGCCATCCAGTGGCGCAGGTTATCCAGCATCGCCAGACATTGATCCAGCTGGCTCAGAGCAATAAATTCATCCGGCTTGTGTCCCTGCTCCATACTTCCCGGCCCACAAATCAGCGTTGCCACGCCCGCTTCGTCAAACAGCCCACCTTCCGTGCCAAAGGCGACGGTGGAGAAGGTATCATTTCCCGCCCATTGCGCCAGCCAACCGGCAAAGGCCGACTGCGGATCGCTCAGCAGACCGGGATACTGGCTGAGCGGCTGAAAGCGGATCGTTGCCTCCGCCGCCACCGCGCGCATCGCCTGCACCAGTTCATCGTTGGCATACGCCTGCAGCCCGGTGAGCGTCTCGTCGAGCGACACATCCGGCAAATGGCGGATTTCAAAATCGAACTGGCAGCGCTCAGGCACAATATTGAGCGCCGCGCCGCCCGTAATCAGCCCCACCTGAACGGTACTGTACGGCGGGTCGAAACGCGCATCCTGCCTGAGCGCCAGCTTTTCACCCAGTACGCCTAAGCGGGTAATCAGCTTCGCCGCATACTCAATGGCATTCACGCCATCGGGGGCATAGGCCGAATGGCAGGCCTTACCGTGAATATGGCAGCGCATGGCTAGTTTGCCTTTATGGCCGTAGACCGGGCGCATCTCCGTCGGCTCACCGATAATGCACAGGGCGGGCTTATCCTTTGAGGCTTTAAGATGGTTCACCAGACTGCGGACGCCGAGACATCCCACCTCCTCATCATAGGAAAAGGCCAGGTGCAGAGGCATGCTTAACGGCTGTGCGAGGAAGGCGGGAACAGAGGCCAGCACGCAGGCGATAAAGCCCTTCATGTCGGTGCTGCCGCGCCCGTAGCACAGGCCATCGCGGAGGGTGAGTGCAAAAGGAGGGACCGTCCAGCGCTGGCCGTCAACCGGAACCACATCGGTATGGCCGGAGAGCATTACGCCCCCCGGCCCCGGCGGCCCCAGGCGGGCGTAAAGATTGGCTTTTTTGCCGTCGTCATCGTAGAACAGCCGGCATTCAATGCCAAAACCGCTCAGAAAGCGGTTTATGTAATCGATCATCTCGAGATTGGATTCGCGACTGGTGGTATCAAAAGCCAGCAGCGTTGCCAGTATCGACTTCACCTCATTATTCATCGCCCGGTACTCCGTAACTGGGGGCCTCCCGCGGGTCGAGCGCGCGCGTGATATAGGCCTGCATCTGCGGCTCATAGGCCTGCCAGAGCGCGGCCAGCTCGCCAATGGGATCCTCCTCGCTCCAGTCAATACGCAAATCCACCAGCGGCCACGAATAGTCATCCACAACCTTCACCGCCGCAGAGTGAACCGGGCCGGCCTCACCGCCGCAGGCCAGACCGGCCTGTAGCGCGGCCAGCAGGCGCAGCGCCATTTCGCCTTCGCTCTGCTGAAAACCCGTCACCATTGCCTCAATAACCGCCGTGCTGGCCAGCATATTTCCAGCGGCAATGCAGTTTTCTCCTTCGGCAACATGATAAATACCAAGGGTTTTATCGCCGCTGAAGGCGGCGGTTTGTCCGTTGGCGTCGATGGCGATGATCTGCCGGTAGCGGCTAAAATCGTCCTCCGCCAGCGCCCTGCGCAACGCGATGTCCGGCGCGAATCCCTGTTCCAGTTGCGCTAACGCCAGCTGACCCAGCGCCGGTAACGTGATGTTCTGACTGGATACCGCCCCCACCCCGGCCTGTAGCCAGGGACAGCGGGCGCCGACGGCAATGCTGGAGGAGCTGAGCGCAATACCAAACTGCCCGCTTTCCGGGCAATATGCTGCGATAGAAAAGGTCATCGTCGCTCCTTACTTCACGAAATCATCGGGAATGACGGCAATCACATCGATCTCCATCAGCCATTGCGGCTGCGCCAGCGCTGAAATCACCAGCCCCGTGGAGATCGGGAACACCCCCTTCAGCCATTTACCCACCTCCTGATACACCGGCTCACGATAACGTGGGTCAATGATATAGGTCGTGGTTTTCACGATGTGCGACAGGTCGCTTCCGGCCTCTTCCAGCAGCTGTTTGACGTTTTTCATCGCCTGCTCGGCCTGAGCCTGCGGGTCGCCCAATCCGACCAGGTTACCGGCAAAATCGGTTCCCACCTGACCGCGCACGTAGACGGTATTCCCGGCGCGAACCGCCTGGCATAAATCGTTATCCAGGCTCTGATTAGGGTAAGTCTCTTTGGTATTAAACATGCGAATACGGGTATGCGTTGGCATCTTGTTTATCCTGTTTAGTGGGCGAACGTTCAGCGCCGATCGGCGGCCTGGTACTGGCTGTACTTACGCTGAGTGGCAATATGGTCAGCAATGTGTTTTGCGTCATGCCAGACGCCCCAGATGAAGGTTGACCCCCGGCGCGACAGCCACGGCAATCCGAGAAAATAGACCCCGGGTTCGCTGGAGACACCGCGTTGATGCTGCGGACGGCGTTGCTCATTAAAAGCATTCACGTTGAGCCAGCTGTAATCCACCGCGTAGCCGGTCGCCCAGATAATGGTGGCGATCCCCGCCTCCGCGAGATTCAGGGAGAGGATCGGCGAAGTCATGCACGGCGGATCAGGTAAAAACTCGCGGGCGGCAGGTTCTTCCGGTAGATCCAGGCCATTGGCCGCGATGTAGGCATCTGCGGCATCCAGCAGCGCCAGGTAGTTCTCATCCCCGCGACGAATGTTGTCGCACAGATCCGGCTGGAAGGTCGCCATCCCGGATTCAAAGGCTTTCGTCAGCCCGACCAGGGTGATGCCGCGATGCGCCAACTCGCGGAAGTCCACGGTGTGCCCGCCATGGGCGCCGCTGACTGCGATAGTGACATGCTCTTTGCCCGGCGCGCTGGCGGGGGCATCCCACATACCCAGCACCCCCAGCCACCAGCAGAAGTCCCGGTTGCGATATGCGCGCGGCGGGCGGTCATGCGCGCCGACGGATAAATAGACCCGGCGGCCGGCACGCTGAAGCTCGTCGGCAATTTGCACACCGGAAGAGCCCGCGCCAACGACCAGCACGGCGCCCTCAGGAAGCTGCTGCGGGTTGTAGTATCGGGCGGAGTGGATTTGATGAAGGCTGCTCTCTTTTGGCGCAATCGGTGGAATAACCGGTTTTTGAAACGGCCCGGTCGCGGCAACAATACGCTGGGCTTCAATAACGCCCTCCGTGGTCTCAATGGTAAACCCCGGTCGTCCGCTGTTGCGAACCGCGCTTTTAACTTCAACGCCGGTACGCACCGGCAGATTGAATGCCCTGACGTAATCTTCAAAGTATTCCGCCACATCGTCTTTGGGAATGAAGCTATCGGGATTCCCCCCTTTAAATTCCATCCCCGGGAAACGGTCGTGCCACGCCGGACCATTCGCCACCAGCGAGTCCCAACGCCCGCTTCGCCAGGCTTCAGCGATGCGGTTTTTCTCGATAACCAGATGTGAGATCCCCAGCTTCGTCAGATGCTCACTCATGGCAATACCGGCCTGACCCCCGCCAACAATCAACGTATCAATGTTCGTTTTTTCTACGGTCATAAATGTGTCCTTCGAATGGTGTTCAATCGCCAGGAATAAACCACTGCGCAGGACCGAGGTTAATAAACCGTAACAAGCAGGTAAATTATTATAAATTTAGAACCTGAGAATAAAATAGTGATGCAGAGCGCAGCATCTTGAATCTAATGAATAAAAGTATTATTTGCGGGAGATTAACGGTAAAAGATAATCCGGCGAGCAGCCAATTATTCATAAAAAAGAAATCGCAAGCCATCAAGCCTATAAAAAATATATTCAGAGACTCGTTTTTTTATATTTAATATCACCGTCAGAGAGTGACCCGGCCCGCAATAGTACGAGCCGTCTCTTATTCTTCGCTGAATTTACGCCACCCGCGCATCAATGTCCGCCGGGCTGAGTACCGCATGGCGACAATATTCCATAAACAGTTTAGTCGGTTTGGTCGGCTCGCTACTGCGCAGGTGCGCCATCACCAGCGTGGAGTTCGCCATCTCGTCCTGAATTTCCACGCAGCGCACCTGCTGGCCATCGTAGGTCATGTCGGAAACCGGGCGGGTTACCAGCACGGAAAAACCCAGCCCCTGGCCGACCATGCAGCGCACCATCTCAATAGACGGCGAGCTGTAGGCAACCTGAGGGTTATACCCTTTATCTTTGAAAATACTGATGAAATAGTTTCGACTTGGCACCACGTCCAACAGGACCATCGGCAGGTTATTGAGCTCGGAGAGTTTCACTGTCGCTCGCTGCGCCAGCGGATGATGTGCCGGCAGCAGAGCATAAGGCTTCTGCGGTGCATTGAGGCTTTCGGTGTGAATCGCGGTATCCAGCTCAAGATCGTAGAGAAACGCCAGATCGAAACGCCCGCGGTGCAGACCGTGCGTAATTTCATGCTGCTCACCATCGCAAATTTTGAGGGTGATATCGGGATAGATCTTTTTAAATCCGGCAATCAGCGAAGGTAAATAGAGCGGCGCCGCCGTTTCAAAACAGCCTAGTGAAATAATGCCGGAGACCAGTTCATTATCCGCTTTTGAATTTTGCTCAAACTGATACGAAAGCCGCAGCAGCTCCTTCGCCTTTTCATAAAAGCGTTGCCCGCTGGGGGTCATCGACACCCCTTGCGCGTGGTGGCGAATAAAAAACTGCTGTTCAAACATATCTTCCAGGGTTTTCACCGCAATGGAAATTGACGGCTGGGCGATATGTAACTGTCTGGAGGCTTCCGCAATACTCTCTGCTTCGACAACGGCAACAAAGTATTTGAGCTGCTTCAGGGTGAAATGGGGCATGGGACACCTTATTTTTTATTCTCAGAGAGATAAGCTAAATAGCTTTAAACGATGCTCCCCGTCGCCCGCAACCCCGCCAGCGGAAAAAGATCAACAATCCGACGCGGGTCGTATTTTTACAGAAAATTAACAGACAAAGCGCAGGAAAGCTGCGAGCCAACGACAGGCCCGCGGCCTCAGATCGCAAGGAATAAGGGTCATTCATCTTTTTTTCATTACCTGTTATTAAATCAAACAATATTTAATATATTTAAAAGACAGCAGCAGCTGTGCTCAAAAAACCGAAGCATAAAAATAATATCCTTTTAAATACAAACCATTAAAAAATAACCCGCGTGATTTTTATGAATGCCGTCACAGAAATAACCGCCCCGCGCGCCCCTGAGAATTATCCCCTCCCCGGGACTAGCTACGTTTTTTATAGAGGTTACCTAGATTTTTAGTCCTTTCTCGTCGCTGCCTCCTCCTGCATCATGAATCAATAGCAACAAATCAATAACAAACAAGCAACATATCAAGGGAGAGGCGCATGTCTGGTATGTGTGATAGAAATTTCTGGCAGGACAAACTGCGGGAGCAACGCTTTATCAGCCACGCGATCGTCGATGGTCGTCCCTACCTCGCCATCAGCCGTAAAGTCTGCCCGGCCATCAACCCGGCGACCAATAGCGTGCTCGCCGCGGTGACGGCGCTGCAAGCTGACGATATTGATATTGCAGTAAAATCATCCCGCGCCAGCTTCGCCTCCGGCGTCTGGTCCGGTCTGCCGCCGCAGGAACGTAAAACCGTGCTGCTCAGGCTCTCCGCGCTGATTCTCGAACACCGTGAAGAGCTGGCGCTGCTTGAAAGTGCGAGCATGGGGAAACCGGTCAACGATGCGCTGAATATGGATATTCCCGGCGCGGCGCACGTCATGGCCTGGTACGCCGAAAGCGTCGATAAAATTTACGCCGAGGTCGCCCCCACGCGTAAAGGGTCGCTCGCCACCCTCACTCGTGAAGCGGTCGGCGTGGTGGCGGCAATCGTACCGTGGAACTTTCCGCTCGATCTCGCCTGCTGGAAACTCGGGCCGGCGCTGGCCGCCGGGAACAGCGTGATCCTCAAACCCTCAGAAAATTCGCCTTTTTCGGCGCTGCGTCTGGGTGAACTGGCGCTCGAGGCGGGTCTCCCGCCAGGCGTACTGAACGTCGTCACCGGTCTCGGCACAGAAACGGGCGCCGCGCTTGGGCTGCATAACGATATTGATGTCATCACCTTTACCGGTTCGACCGCGGTCGGCAAGGCCTTCATGACCTACTCCGCGCAGTCAAACCTGAAACAGGTCTGGCTGGAGTGCGGCGGTAAAAGCGCCAACATCGTCTTTGCTGACTGCCAGGATCTCGACCTGGCGGCGGAGAAAGCCGCTTTCGGTATCTGTTTTAACCAGGGCGAAGTGTGCTCCGCCAACTCACGGCTGCTGGTAGAACGCGCGATTTATGCCGACTTTATCACCCGGGTACAGGCCAAAATGGAAGCCTGGGCGCCGTCTCACCCCTTTGATCCGACGGCCAAAATGGGCGCGATGGTCAGCGCAGCGCATGCGCAAAAGGTCATACGCGCGATCCGTTCGGCCCAACAGGAAGGTGCACGCGTGCTGACCGGCGGCCGTGAGGTCGAGATTGAAGGGATCGCCAACTACGTTCAGCCCACGCTGCTGGATGGGGTGAACGAAGAGATGTCGCTGTGGAAAGATGAAATTTTCGGCCCGGTGCTTGCCGCTATCCCCTTTGATGATGAACAGCAGGCCATCCAGCTGGCTAATAACCATATTTATGCCCTCGCCGCGTCGATCTGGACAGACGACCTGCACCGCGCGCACCGCGTTGCCGGACGGCTTAACGCCGGCACGGTGTCGGTCAATACCGTGGATGCGCTGGACGTCACCGTGCCGTTTGGCGGCAATAAACAGTCTGGTTTTGGTCGGGATTTGTCGCTGCATGCCTTCGACAAATTCACCACCCTTAAAACGACCTGGTTCCAGTTTCGCTAGCAGGCAACGGCCTCGCCTTGCACTGATTCCGCTTACAGGAGAGATAACATGACCTACCCTATTCACCCGACGCGATCCACCACCGAGTATCAAAGCGGGGATGCCGCACACCATATCCACGCGTTTCTCGACCAGAAAGCGCTGAACGCTGAAGGACCGCGCGTCATGGTACGCGGCGAAGGCCTGTACCTCTGGGACAATGACGGCAACAAGTATCTGGACGGTATGTCAGGGCTGTGGTGTACCCAGCTGGGCTACAGCCGCCAGGATCTGGCCGATGCCGCGGCAGCGCAGTTCGCGAAGCTGCCCTATTACAATATGTTCTTCCACACCACGCACCCGACGGTGATTGAGCTGTCCGAACTGCTTTTCAGCCTGCTGCCCGGGCACTACAGCCACGCCATTTACACCAACTCCGGTTCTGAATCGAATGAAGTGCTGATCCGCACCGTGCGTCGCTACTGGCAGATACTCGGTAAACCGCAGAAAAAGGTGATGATTGGCCGCTGGAACGGCTACCACGGCTCTACCCTCGCCGCCAGCGCGCTCGGGGGCATGAAAGCTATGCACGCCATGGGGGGGATGATCCCCGACGTGGCGCATATTGATGAGCCCTACTGGTATATGCACGGCGGCAACCTGACGCCGCAGGAGTTTGGCCTGCGCTGCGCCCGCCAGCTGGAAGAGAAGATCCTCGAGCTCGGCGCGGAGAACGTCGCGGGCTTTATCGCCGAACCGTTCCAGGGCGCCGGCGGGATGATCTTCCCGCCGGAGAGCTACTGGCCGGAGATTCAGCGTATTTGTCGCCAATACGACGTGCTGCTGTGCGCCGATGAGGTGATTGGCGGCTTTGGCAGAACCGGCGAATGGTTTGCGCACCAGTATTTTGGCTTTGAACCGGATACGCTCTCCATCGCTAAAGGGCTGACCTCCGGCTATGTTCCGATGGGCGGCCTGGTGCTGAGCAAACGGATGGCCGAGGTGCTGGTTGAGAAAGGCGGCGTATTTGCCCACGGTTTGACCTATTCCGGCCACCCCGTCGCTGCGGCCGTTGCCATTGCTAACCTGAAAGCGCTGCGCGATGAAAATCGGGTCACCACCGTATGTGACGACACCGGCCCGTATCTGCAAAAAACGCTGCGTGAGGTGTTTAGCCACCACCCGATGATTGGTGAAATCCAGGGCGCAGGCCTCGTGGCCGCTCTGCAGTTCGCCGAAGATAAGTCGACCCGCAAACGCTTTGCCAATGAAAACGATCTGGCCTGGCGCTGCCGGACTATCGGCTTTGAAGAGGGGGTCATTATCCGCTCAACCCTGGGGCGTATGATTATGGCTCCCGCGCTGATTGCCAGCCACAGCGAACTGGATGAACTGGTCGAGAAGACCAAACGCGCTATCGACCGGACCGCAAAAGAGGTGGGTCTGCTGTAGCTCTTTTGCCGTTAGCGAATAACCGCGCTAACGGCACCTGACCCGCTCGCCCGGAGGTAAAAATAACCTCCGGGATGACATTCCGTTTGTGCAGCAGGTACACTACGCCCCTGTTTCCTCTCCCTGACCACGCCATGCTGAAGAAATTACCTTTTGTCATTCCGCTGCTGGCGCTCATTGCGCTGCTTGTCTGGTGGTTCACGCCCCGCTACTCCGAAGAAGAGATTGCCTGGTACCGTTCGGTTTTCTGTGTCATCGACCACCGGGATAGCCAGGCGTTTCTGCGCGATATGGAAAATATTGTCGAAGGCGGCAATGCCGATTACGCGCTGCACAAAAACCACTATATCCCGGCGCTTGGCGAACGTATGCGTCAGACCTGGCTGCAGCTCAGCCAACAAGAACAAGAGAGCATTGCTCAGGATCAGCAGCGCTGCCGCCAGCTGATGAGCGAAAAACAGCGTTAACGCTTCTTTTGAATTCACCGGCCGCACGGCAATGGCGAGGCCCTGTCCCGCAATGGTATTCTGCCCGCGCTTTTCCCTTTTAAAAATAAGGAAAACAGATCTTACCGGCGGCGATAAAAAAGAGTTGATCTGATATGCACAAGCTCTTACTTTGCTAACCAGTTTTCACACGAGATAAGACGATGCCGACAATAACAGCAAGTAGTATGCAAGAAGCGAAAGAGTTAATTCACTGCGGGAAATACAGGGAAATCGTGCTGAATTTTGATATTGATGCTGATGATTTCTTCACGCTCGCCACCTCCCAGTCCGCGACTAAAGTCACGATGATCAACAGAAACAAGCACTCACCGGTCAAAGCAGAAAAATAATAAAAAACCTCTGAGGTATTCTTTATGTGGCTATTTATTGGCACACTCGGCGTTGCATTTCTCTCCTCACTGATGCTGATTTGGCTCGATGACCGCATCGCCGAAAGCGACTAAACCAGATTAACACTCCGTGCCGCCCGGCGGCGCGGAGTTATTTATATCGCTACAGCGATTTCGCCAGACGCTCCACCGCCGTCATCAGCCCCTCTTCCGAGACCGTAGAGTAGGACAGACGCAGCGTACGGGTATCCGGATTATCGTGATAGAACGCTTCGCCAGGGACAAACACCACGCCGTTTGCCAGCGTTTTCTTCATCCATTCCATGGTATCGAACGAATAGCGGAAGTGAGCCCACAGGAACATCCCGCCTTTTGGTCGGCTGAATGCAATGTGCTCCCCGAGTCGCGACTCCAGCGCATCCGCCAGCGCCACACACTTCTTACGATAATCCTCACGGATCAACGCGATCTGGTTATCCAGGCGATTCATCGCCAGATATTCCGCCGTGATCACCTGCGACAGCATGTTGGTATGCAGATCCGCCGCCTGCTTAACGATCACCGTCTGCTGCGCCAGCCAGTCCGGCATCACAATCCAGCCGATACGCATCCCCGGCGCAAGAATTTTGGAGAAGGTGGAGGTGTAGACCACCTGATCTTCACAGCCCAGCTCAACCGCGTGCTGATACAGCGGACGGCGAACTTCATCGGTAAAGCTGATTTCGCCATAGGGGTCATCTTCGATGATGACAAAATCATGCTGTTTCGCCAGCGCCACCAGGCGGCGACGGCGATCTTCGCTCAGGGTTTTTCCGCCGGGGTTGCCGAAGGTGGGCACCAGATAAACCGCTTTGACGCGGGTCGTTTCCAGCAGGTCGGCCAGCTGTTCGACCAGCATCCCGTTATCGTCGGTATCCACGCTGAGAATATTGGCCTGCGCCAACTGGAATACCTGCAGCGCCGCCAGGTAGGTCGGGCGCTCAACCACAATCGCATCGCCCGGATCGAGCAGCGTACGGGCTACAATATCTAACGATTGCTGAGAACCGGAGGTGATATAAACATGGCTGGCCTGGCAGTCAACGCCGCGCGCCTGACACAGTTCGCTCACGGCCTGACGCAGCGGCGGGTAGCCTTCGGTCAAACCATACTGAAATGCATCGTTGAAGCGCCCGCTCATCACCTGTTGCACAGCCAGATTCAGACCTTCGGTATCAAACAGCTCCGGAGCCGGGATCCCGCCGCCCAGAGAGATAACGCCGGGCAGTTTACTGTGCTTCAGAAGTTCGCGGACGGCGGAGGGCTTGAGTTCACCCGCGCGGACGGCGAGTCGCCTGTCGTGCATATTATTTTCCTTTTCTGTCTTGTTGTTGTCTTTGTGACTTATCGTGTTTGCAGGATTTGTTGCCCGGACAGGCCGTTTACGGCGCTGCCCGGGCTGCCGGCTACCGGCCGTCGCTGTCTTTCAGCACAATTAACGGTTCGATATCACTCTCTTTTTTGACCACCAGCGAATCATCGCCGCGCAGACAAGTACCGCCGTAGTTGCCGCCGACGGTAAACGTACATACCTGAATGTATTTACCATCCACTTTCGGCAGGCACCAGAGCTGCTGGTAAATATTTTTACGATCGACAAACTGCCCGCTGGTTTTATCCAGCACTTCGTCTTTCGGACCAATCAAATCGATGTTGTTGCCGCAGCGGCCAGAGATAGGTTTCACCGCGTAACCGGTTTTCGCCAGCTCCTCGTTGACCACAAAATCGGTATCCAGCAAATAGCGGTGGTTCGGGAACAGCGACCACAGTACCGGCAGAATGGCCTTGTTACCGGGGATCACCGTCCACAGCGGTTCGAAGACCAGCACTTCCGGACGCAGCAGTACGTCGATCAGCCGCACCTCGTTTTGCGGATGTCCGGTACGGATCGGCACGGCGGCGTACTCATCGGCGCTGACTTCACGCACCTGCTCGATGGCGGTTTCCCAGGCCCAGGTTTTCCAGACGCAGTTCACCAGACGCCCGTCGCCGTCGATCAGCTGCCCGGCGGCATCCCAGTGCAATTCATCAAGGCCAAAGAGGATCTTACTTTCAAATCCCGCCTGCGTGAGCGAGCGCTGGATGAACAGCGCGTGGTAGTTCTCCTCCAGATCCTTGTCCTGCATGATATGCACGAAAGGACGGGCGCGGCTGTGTTTCCAGGCACCCGCCAGCTCATCAAGCAGATTCTCCGCCGGGTTGTGTCCGCTGCCGTAGTAGCCCTGTTTCAACCACTGTTCGAGGATCAGCCCGCCTTCGGTATGACAAGAGGCGGAGTCGGCGTTGTATTCATAGACCTTCAGCCCACGCTCATCCATACAGAAATCCATGCGGCCGGTAATCATATGATGACGGCGTCGCTGCCACGACAGGCGCAGGCGCGGCCAGAGAATTTTAGGGATATCAAACAGCGCCAGCAGATTGTCATCTTTCATCACCTTATCGGTGGCGTGCAGGTACATCAAATGCAGCTCGTTGGTCGCTTTGATCAGCTCCTGCTCGGCGCTTTCGGTAATGGTGAAGTATTGATAGGGATCTTGATTGATGAAGTGACCGTTGGCGGCCACGTAGGCTTTCTGCAGCGAATCTTTCTCGTTCAGCCAGTTACCGCGGAACTGACCTTTATTCGGCAATCTCGCGCCCTGAATCGCCATCGCTTCACCCGGCAGCACCGGCTGCGGCAGGCTGTGCTCGGTATCGGCGGTCTGAATCATCCAGCCTAATATTTCCGTATCGGCAAAGGTATCTTTGATAGTGTAGAAACCGTCTTTCACTTCCAGCGTTAATTCGCGAGTCCATTGCTGGCCCTGCGGCAGCGGAGCGTGAATCACGTTTTGCTCGGCGATGCGAACCTTATTGCCTACCAGCTGCGTAATCACCGCAACATGGCCGGTATGCTTGAACTCACCGCCTTTCTGCCAAATCAGCAGCGAGCCAGCCATCGGCGGACGGCGGGCGCCGTTTGCGAAAGCCTGCAGCGGCAGAATATTGTCATTGACCACTTCACGCAGAAAACGCAGGGAGAAGATTTCATAGGCCATGCCGACATCGGTAAAGACAAAGCCGTAGGTGAGAAACAAAAAGCGGCGCGCAAATTCAACGCACTGCCATTTGTGCCCCATATACTCATTGCCGATATAACTGCGGAACGTCGCGTCATCCGGATAGTCGCGCGGATTTAAACTGCTGTAATTCGATGAATAAATTGCTACGCCCCCCGGCGCGTAGCCCAACAATGTACCAAAAGGGGCATCACTACTTGTCGATCCTTTGCTCATTAGCCTGACCTCAAATTAATGCAGCCCGGGCAGTTGGCGGAACAAAACTCCCTCTTCTTATCCTGCCACAGGCACTTACCAGACAGAGGTGAAATGATGATACCACTCATTGGATTCAGCGATCGTGCCCGGCAGGAAAATAACCCGGCGCCTTTGGGTAAAAGTGATATCGTTATTTGTAATATCTCCCCGAAATAGTTCAGGTTGCTTTGCCGTCGACAACAGCCGGGTGATTCAGGGAATCATAACGAAGAATGAGACAACGTCAGGAGTTGATTATGAGCGCACAACCGCATCTGCAGGCTCAACCGCTGGTCTGGGGCCACGGCCCACGCACTTTTGAGGTGTTCCTTGAGCCAACCTGCCCGTTTTCCGTCCGGGCGTTCAATAAGCTCGACGAGCTACTGGACGAAGTCGGCGCGGATAATGTGACCATCAAGATTCGCCTGCAGTCGCAGCCGTGGCATCTTTTCTCCGGCGTCATCGTGCGCTGCATTCTTGCCGCCTCGACGCTTCCGCACGGCAGAGAGCAGGCGCACAGGGTGTTAAAAGCCGTCGCCGACCATCGCGAAGAGTTTGAATTTACCGACCATTGCAGCGGGCCGAATATGGAGACCACGCCGCAGCAGATAATCCAGCGCATTGAGCGCTATAGCCAGGTTCTGCTCTCGACGGCCTTCGCCCGCCCTGAGCTGCAGGCTGAAATTAAATGGCATTGCAAATACGCGCGACAGAACGGTATTCATGTCTCGCCTACCTTTATGGTCAACGGTCTGGTGCAGCCGGACCTTGGCAGCAGCGACGATATCAGCGTATGGGCCGCGCGGATTATGGCCTGAGTCCTCCTCGCCCCGGTTGCGCGACGCTGGCCGGGGCCAATAAGCCTCACACTGTTAAACCTGCTTAGTATCTCCTGCTACACTCCCTCAACGGCTCACTAAAAAGGCAGGTCCTCATGTCAGAGAATAACTACCAACCACCTAAAGTGTGGGAGTGGAAGCAAAACAACGGCGGCGCGTTCGCCAACATCAACCGTCCCGTCTCCGGCGCAACCCATGAAAAAACGCTACCGGTCGGCTCACATCCGCTGCAGCTCTACTCCCTGGGCACGCCCAACGGCCAGAAGGTGACCATCCTGCTGGAAGAGCTGCTGGCGCTCGGCGTGAGCGGCGCGGAATACGATGCCTGGCTGATTCGCATTGGTGAAGGCGATCAGTTCTCCAGCGGTTTTGTTGAGGTAAACCCCAACTCAAAAATTCCCGCACTGAGCGACCACTCCACCACCCCGCCGACGCGCGTATTTGAGTCCGGCAGCATCCTGCTGTACCTCGCTGAGAAGTTTGGTTTCTTCCTGCCTAAAGATCCCGCCGGGCGGACCGAAACCCTTAACTGGCTGTTCTGGTTACAGGGCGCAGCCCCGTTCCTCGGCGGCGGTTTTGGCCACTTCTTTAACTATGCGCCGGTGAAAATCGAGTATGCGATTGACCGCTTCACGATGGAGGCCAAACGTCAGCTCGACGTGCTGGATAAACAGCTCGCCCGCAATCGCTATGTTTCCGGGGAAGAGTACACTATCGCCGATATGGCTATCTGGCCGTGGTACGGCAATGTGGTGCTGGGTGGGGTGTATAACGCCGCGGAATTCCTTGACGCCGGCAGCTATAAAAACGTCCTGCGCTGGGCGCAGGACATCGCCAATCGTCCGGCAGTCAAACGCGGGCGTATCGTCAACCGGACCAACGGCCCGCTTAACGAGCAGCTGCATGAACGCCACAGCGCCAGCGACTTCGATACCCTGACCGAAGACAAACGCCAGGCATAACGCCTCGCCTACCGGAGGCTTCGGCCTTCGGTAGTTAACTTTCCAGCCGGTATCCCGCCATAAAGTAACGCATGGCGGTACAGGAATGCCCTTCCCTGAAGAAATCCATGACCATGTTTCTGTCCAGGCCATAGCGGCGGGTGAGGATCCCGGCCTCCCAGGCGCTAAGCTGACGATCGCCGGTTTTTTCAAACATACGCTGAGAATAACCGAGGACGAACCCACGTTTATAATCCGCGCAAAAACCGGCTGCGTTGCTGGCGCTTTCAGCCTGAGAAGCCTTCAGTCCCGCCATTAAACCTTTGCCAAAATGGTTATCCATCGCTTTCCCCCCTCAATCGCTATATACAAAATTATATAGCGATTTTTTGAGCGAGTGCCAGCGCTATTTCCGCCCTTTTTAGCCGAGATATTTGGCAAACCACGCCAGCGTTCGCTGCCAGGCGAGCTCAGCGGCGGCGCGGTCATAACGCGGCGTGGAGTCGTTGTGAAAACCGTGGTTCACCTGAGGATAGATATAGGCCTCGAACACTTTATGCTGCGCCTTCAGCGCCTGTTCATAGGCGGGCCAGCCGTCCGTGATGGGCTTATCCAGCTCCGCATAGTGCAGCAGCAGCGGCGCATGGATTTTATCGACATCCGCGATCGGCGGCTGGCGGCCATAAAACGGCACTGCGCAGGCCAGTTCCGGGATCGCCACGGCGGCAGCATTACACACACCGCCGCCGTAACAAAAACCGGTTATTCCCACTTTGCCGCTCGCCTGCGGATGTTTTTCCATAAAGGCGACGGCGGCAAAAAAGTCGTTCATCAGTTTCTGCGGATCGACTTTCTGCTGAAGCTCTCTCCCTTCGTCGTCATTGCCGGGATAGCCGCCCACCGAACTCAGGCCATCCGGTGCCAGCGCGATGTAACCGGCTTTGGCCACTCGCCGGGCGACATCTTCGATATAGGGATTCAGCCCGCGATTCTCATGCACGACGATCACCGACGCCGGTTTTACGCTTGATTTCGTCGGCACCACCAGATACCCGCGCACCTCTCCGTGCCCCTCGGGAGAAGGATAGCGAATATATTCCGCATGAATATCCGGGTCGGTAAACGAGACCTGCCCGGCAAGCGCATAGTTGGGTTTCAGCAAATTAAACAGCGCCAGGGCGGTCATGCCACCGACGGCGTACTTCCCGGCCAGTTGTAAAAACTCCCTCTTGCTGATTTTGCCGTGCGCATAATAGTCGTAGTACTCCAGCAGCTCTTGCGGAAAATCTTTCGCCGTCAGTCGCGTCATCATCTCTTCTCCGGAAATTAACCCCCTTTAAGCAAAGCATAAGCGCGCGGTGACGCCAGCAATCTTACGCATTGTGATCCAGCAAACGCTGCCGGCGTGCCATACCAGTTAAAATGGAAACGACGTTTTAATTTATAAGGAGAGATCATGTCCTGGTTAGCTGACGCCACCCGCTACGATTGCATGCAGTACCGCTACTGCGGTAAAAGCGGCCTGCAGTTGCCCCTTTTGTCGTTGGGACTGTGGCACAACTTTAGTCACGGTCACGCGCTGGATGACCAACGCGCCCTGCTACGCAAGGCCTTTGACCTGGGCATTACCCATTTCGATCTGGCGAATAACTACGGGCCGCCGCCCGGCAGCGCGGAGGAAAACTTTGGCCGCCTGCTGCGCGAGGATTTTGCCGCCTACCGCGACGAGCTGATTGTGGCGACGAAAGCAGGCTATTCCATGTGGCCAGGCCCCTATGGCAACGGTAGTTCGCGAAAATATCTGCTCGCCAGCCTCGACCAGAGCCTGCAGCGGATGGGACTGGATTACGTCGATATTTTCTATTCGCATCGCGTCGATGAAAATACGCCGATGGAAGAGACTGCCGCAGCCCTGGCGCAGGCGGTACAGAGCGGTAAAGCCTTGTATGTCGGTATCTCCTCCTATTCGCCGGAACGAACGCAGCAAATGGCCGCACTTTTGCGCGACTGGAAGATCCCGCTGCTTATTCACCAGCCGTCTTATAACCTGCTCAACCGCTGGGTCGATACCAGCGGACTGCTGGATACGCTGGAGGAGAACGGCGTCGGCTGTATCGCCTTTACGCCGCTGGCGCAGGGCCTGCTGACCGGTAAATATCTACAGCAGATCCCGGAGGGTTCGCGGATGTTCTACGAAGGGAAAAGAGCGCGCGGGCTGACGGAAAATATGCTCAGTGAGTCAAATCTGAACAGCCTGCGCTTACTGCAGGAGATGGCCCACAGCCGCGGGCAGAGTATGGCGCAAATGGCGCTGAGCTGGCTGCTGAAGGATCGTCGGGTCACGTCGGTGCTGATTGGCACCAGCCGCCCACAGCAGCTGGAGGAGAACGTACAGGCGCTAAAAAATCTGACGTTTAGCGCAGAAGAGCTGTCGCAGATTGACCAGCACGTCGCGGATGGTCAGCTCAATTTATGGCAAACCTCGTCGGATAAATAAGTCACCTGCCCGGCGGCTCTGCGCCGGCGGGCTAGTGTATTAGTGCTTGCCCTTGGTCAGACGATCGAGATAGCCCATCACAAACGCCGACAGCACAAAGGTCAGGTGGATAATGACGTACCACATCAGCTTGTTGTCCGGTACGTTTTTCGCGTCCATAAACACCCGCAGCAGATGGATAGAGGAGATTGCAACAATCGACGCCGCCACTTTATTTTTCAGGGAGGTGGCATCCATTTTGCCCAGCCAGCTGAGCTTTTCTTTACCTTCATTGATATCCAGCTGGGAGACAAAATTTTCGTAGCCGGAGAACATCACCATCACCAGCAGACCGCCTACCAGCGTCATATCGACCAGCGACAGCAGCGTCAGAATCAGCTCCGACTCGCCCACGCTGAAGATGTGCGGCAGTATGTGGAAAATCTCCTGAAAAAATTTGATCGACAGCGCAATCAGCCCGAGCGAAAGACCAAAATAAACCGGCGCCAACAACCAGCGTGAGGCATACATAGCATTTTCCAGAAAGCGTTCCATAAGATCCTGTGAGTTAACAAAAAAACGTTCGGCATTATATCGCAACCCGCCGTGGCGATTGCAACCTCCCGCCGCTGAGCGTCAGGCATAAAAAAAGGCTGGCGCATGGCCAGCCTGAGAAGCGTCGTCGGGGGGGTTATTTCGCTTTTACGGTTTCTTCACCCACCAGACCAATCTTCAGATAACCCGCCTGGTGCAGGGTATCCATGACCTTCATCATCGTCTCATAATCCACGGTTTTGTCCGCGCGGAAGAAGACGGTGGTATCTTTCTTCCCTTCAGTCAGCGAATCCAGCGCGCCGATCATGCTCTCTTCGGTAATGGGATCGTTGCCGAGGAACATCGTTTTATCCGCTTTCACCGACAGATAAATCGGCTTTTCCGGACGCGGCTGCGGCTGACTTGAGGAGGCCGGAAGGTTGACCTTCACATCCACGGTCGCCAGCGGTGCCGCCACCATAAAGATGATCAACAGCACCAGCATGACGTCGATAAACGGCGTGACGTTGATGTCATGCATTTCGCCGTTATCATCGAGGTTTTCGTTAAAATGCATTGCCATAAAGCATTAACCTACTCGTAATTTTTGCGCGGTACGGACCGGTTTTACGCCGCTGGCGCTCAGATCCAGGTCACGGCTTTGCAGCAGCAGCACCTGCGCGGCAACATCGCCGAGCGACGCTTTGTAGCTACCGATCATGCGGGCAAAAATGTTATAGATAACCACGGCAGGAATCGCCGCAAACAGGCCGATAGCCGTTGCCAGCAGCGCTTCAGCGATGCCCGGTGCAACGACTGCAAGGTTGGTAGTCTGCGTCTGCGCAATGCCGATGAAGCTGTTCATGATACCCCAGACGGTACCAAACAGGCCGACGAACGGGGAAATCGCCCCGATGGTCGCCAGATAACCGTTGCCGCGGCCCATGTAACGGCCGACGAACGCCACGCGACGCTCAAGGCGGAAACCGGTACGCTCTTTAATCCCTTCGTTATCTTCGACGCCTTCAGAGAGCGCCAGCTCGTTCTGTGCTTCGTTGATAAGCTGGGTGCTTAAGCTTTTCGGGTGGAAACTGCTGGCGATATCGCTGGCCTGATCGAGAGAACGAGCCTCGCCGAGCAACTGCTGTTCGCGCTTGAGACGGCGCTTACTGGAGAGCATTTCAGCACCTTTGCCGAAAAAGATAGCCCAAGTGACTATCGACGCCAAAATCAGGCCAATCATCACGACCTTAACGACAATATCGGCATGATGATACATACCCCAAACGGACAGGTCCGCCTGCATCAAATTATTACCCACGCTGAATCTCCAGGACGTCAATCACAAAATCTGAGCACAATAATATCAAAAAAGCATCGAATTGATAGTGGTTCTCATTAGTATTTACACTGTGCAGCAAATCACGTTTAGATTCCTTGCGCTTACGCAGTAAAAAAGTGGCCGACCGCGGATTTCGCAAAATTTTTGCCCGTATCGGCCATTCCCCGGTACAGGTTGGGCCATTCATGTTAGTTTAGACGTCCAGACGTATAAAACCAGGTAAAAAAACATGGCTGATAAACATCTTGATACCGCGCTGGTCAATGCCGGGCGCAGTAAAAAATATACTCATGGCTCGGTCAACAGCGTGATTCAGCGTGCTTCATCGCTGGTGTTCGAGACTGTCGAAGCCAAAAAGCACGCCACCCGCAACCGGGCAAAAGGCGAGCTGTTTTACGGCCGTCGCGGGACATTGACCCACTTTTCGTTACAGGAAGCCATGTGTGAACTGGAAGGTGGCGCCGGGTGCGCGCTGTTTCCCTGCGGCGCCGCAGCCGTTGCCAATACTATTCTGGCCTTCGTTGAACAGGGCGACCATGTCCTGATGACCAACACCGCGTATGAGCCCAGCCAGGACTTTTGCACTAAAATCCTCGCGAAGCTCGGCGTCACCACCAGCTGGTTCGATCCGCTGACTGGCGCCGATATCGCCCGCCAGATTCAGCCAAACACCCGGGTGGTGTTCCTCGAGTCTCCCGGCTCTATCACCATGGAAGTTCACGACGTTCCGGCAATCGTTGCCGCCGTACGCCGCGTTGCCCCACAGGCGATTATCATGATCGACAACACCTGGGCTGCCGGCGTGCTGTTTAAAGCGCTGGATTTTGGCGTCGATATCTCCATCCAGGCCGGGACGAAATACCTGATAGGCCACTCTGATGCGATGGTCGGTACCGCGGTATCCAACGCACGCTGTTGGGATCAGCTGCGGGAAAACGCCTACCTGATGGGGCAAATGGTCGATGCGGATACCGCCTATATGACCAGCCGCGGCCTGCGCACCCTTGGCGTGCGCCTGCGTCAGCATCATGAAAGCAGCCTGCGTATCGCCGAATGGCTGGCGCAACATCCGCAGGTCGCGCGCGTCAATCACCCTGCGCTACCGGGCAGCAAAGGCCACGAGTTCTGGCAGCGCGATTTTACCGGCAGCAGCGGCCTGTTCTCTTTTGTCCTCAATAAACGTCTGACCGACGCCGAGCTTGCTGCATACCTCGACAACTTCAGCTTGTTCAGCATGGCCTACTCCTGGGGCGGTTTTGAATCGCTGATTCTGGCTAACCAGCCGGAACAAATCGCCTCAATTCGTCCGGAAGCTGAAGTCGATTTCAGCGGCACGCTGATTCGCGTCCATATCGGTTTAGAAAATGTTGACGATCTGCTGGCGGATTTAGCGGCAGGCTTCTCCCGTATCGTGTAAAGTGGCAGCGAGTGGCAACAATAGCGGACGTTCTGCGTAAGGCGGCCGCTTTTGTTGCGCCCGAGATCAAGGTGTTCGGGGCTCTTCAGGAGTACACTAGTCAAAAATACGGTACCACTTAGGAAAGTCCATGGTTGTCATTCAAGAGATTGTCGCCGCCCTGTGGCAACATGATTTTGCCGCGCTGGCAAACCCCCAGGTCGTGGGCGTTGTATATCTGGTCATGTTCATGACATTGTTTCTGGAAAACGGTCTGCTGCCCGCGTCATTTTTACCCGGGGACAGCCTGCTGCTGCTCGCCGGTGCGCTCATAGCCAAAGGCGTCATGGACTTTGTGCCGACTCTTGCCATCCTTACCGCCGCTGCCAGCCTCGGCTGCTGGCTGAGCTATCTGCAGGGACGCTGGCTTGGCAATACCGAAACCGTTAAAGGCTGGCTCGCCCATCTGCCGCAGAAGTACCATCAACGTGCGACCTGTATGTTTGATAAACATGGTCTTCTGGCGCTGCTGGCCGGTCGTTTCCTCGCCTTCGTGCGCACCCTGCTGCCAACGATGGCCGGCATTTCCGGGCTCTCCAACCGCCGCTTTCAGTTCTTCAACTGGCTCAGCGCGCTGCTGTGGGTCGGCGTGGTTACCGGTCTGGGCTATGCGCTCAGCATGATCCCGTTTGTGAAGCGACATGAAGACCAGGTCATGACCTGCCTGATGATTCTGCCAATCGCGCTGCTGGTGGCCGGGCTGGTGGGTACCCTGGTAGTGGTCATTAAGAAAAAGTTCTGCAGCGCGTAATAAAGCATAAATAAGGGAGGGGCCCTCCCTTATTCTCCCCCCTCGCTAACCAGCCTGCCGTTGAGTAACACCAGCCGCCTGTCAGCCAGCGCCGCCGCTTCTTCCGGTTCGTGCGTCACCAGCACTACCGTCACCGCATGGCGTCGCAGAGAACGCACCGCTTCCCATAGCCGGACACGGGTCCCGCGATCGAGGCTTGAGAAAGGCTCGTCCAGCAGCAGCAGCCTGGGGCGGGAGATCAGCGCCCTGGAGAGCGCCGCCCGCTGCTGCTCCCCGCCGGAAATCTGCCGTGGATAGCGCTCCGCCAGGTGAGCGATGCCCATCTCTTCCAGCAGATCCATCTGCTCCTTCTTGACCCGTGGAAGGCCCGCCGCGTACTGCGCCAGCGCGAGGTTGCCGCGAACCGTCAGGTAAGGAAAAAGGTAAAGACGCTGGTTGAGATAGCGGCACGGCCTTTGCCATGGCGGCAGGTCGTCAAGGCGCTGGCCGGCAAGATAAATCGTTCCCTGATAAGGAAGCGCTCCGGCAATCGCGTTCAGCATGGTGGTCTTGCCGCTCCCGGACGGCCCGGCGATCGCCACACAGCGTCCCTCCGGCACGCGGAAGCTTATCCCCTGCAAAATCCGCGTGGTGACATTTTCAACGCGCAACATACTCTCTCGCTTTATAGAGTCGTTGGATCCAGTGCAGAATCACCAGCAACAGCCCTGCCAGCGCAATCAGCAGCAGCGAGCAGCCTATCGCCAGTGAAAAATCGCCGCTGGCAATATTCAGGTACACCGCCATGGGCAGGGTTTCCGTTTTAAAGCGGATCGCCCCTGCCAGCATGAGGGTCGCACCAAACTCCCCCAGTGCCCTGGCCAGCGCCAGCACGCCGCCGCTCAGCAGGGAGGGCCAGCACAGCGGGATTTCAACCAGCAGCAGCGTGCGGACTGGCGTCAGCCCAAGGTTATGCGCCGTGGCGATAAATGCCGGGTCGAGCGATGAGAATGCGGCGCTCGCCGCCCGGACCACTATCGCGCTGGCAACGTAGGTCTGGGCGATAATCACGCCCAGCGGAGAGAAGAGCAGCGCGGAGAGCTGCGGAAAGATACCGTTCAGCGGCCCGCGCTGACCCAGCAACAGCAGTAGCCCAATGCCGACGATCAGCGGCGGCGTCACCAGCGGAATATCCAGCAGCGCGTCGATAATACCTTTCCCGCGGAAGGCGGTTCTCGCCATCACCCACGCGGCGGGTATCCCGATCAGCAGCGCCAGCAGAAGCGACAGCAAGGCGGTGCCCACCGACATCGCGATGGCAAAGTGCAGCTCCGGCTCCTGCAAGACCTGCATGAGGGTGGCCAAGTCCAGTTCGAATACCAGCGACAGCAGCGAGCCGACAACCAGCATCAGCAGCAGACAGAGCGGCGCAAACATCAGCCCGGCCAGAGAATTTGCCTGACGATTAGCCATCTGGGTTTACTTTTCCAGCGGCAGATAGCCGAGGTCGGTAAACGTTTTTATCCCCTGCGCGGAGGTAAAAGCGTTCGCCAGCTGACGGGCCTCCTCGGGGTGCTGACTGGTCCGCAGCACCGCAAGCGTTGCCACCTCATCCGGCGTATTCGCCGGCACCGGCAGCAGAACCAGCTGCTGCCGGTTTTTTACCGCATCCGTTCGGCCGATCACCGCGGCGTCAACGTCGCCGTTCAGCAAATAGAGCACCAGCTGTTTGATCGTCGCGGTGCGAACCACCACCTTTTGACGCAGCGCTTCGCCATATCCCGTGGCCTCCAGCAGCTTCTCACCGCTTTTGCCTAACGCGATGCTTTGGGGATCGCCCATGCCAATTTTCAGCGAGCTATCGGCCAGCGCGGCATAGGAGTCGATACCCGCCGCCTTATCTTTACGCACGGCCATTACCGGGGTGTGGTGCACGAGGGGGAAGGCGGCCGCCACTTTCCCCTGCTGCCGGAGTTTTTCGACGTAATCGGCCGAACCGGGGAGGAAAAGATCGCCCTGCTGCGTAAGCTGATAACGCGTCAGGATCTGGCCGGAGCCGCCATACTCGACGATCACCGTGTTGCCGCTCTCTTTTTCATACCTGGCGACAATTTGATCGACCGGGACACGCAGTCCGGCACCCGCGTACAGATGCAGCTCAGCGGCAAAGGCGAGCGGGCTACCGAGCGCCGCCAGGGCGATAACGATCCACTTTATTATTTTCATATCCCATTTTCCCTGCGTATTGATAGCGTTAATTGAGTAACGATTGCATGGCGTTATCCGCCAAACGCTGGCGCAATACGGCGCCGAAGCGCCTGCCGATGATATTCCCCGGCTGGGACGATCGGCTGGGCAAAAATCATTCGCTATATAATCATGTATATATCGATAAGGGAGTTGGCCAAAATCAAAAGAGAGGTTAAAAAAAGAGCGCAGGCGTTAAAAAAAGGACGAAATTTGCCTCGCCGGCGGCAGGAAACAAATAAAACCAGCCGCGGCCGGAACCGGCTTCGCGCCCGCGGCAACCAAATCAGGCCCCCTGCATGCTGCGCACTCGCGCCGCATCTTCTCCCGGCGTCATGCCAAAGTAGCGTTTAAACTCACGGCTGAACTGCGACGCGCTCTCGTAACCGACGCGCATCGCCGCGGCGCTGGCTTTCATCCCGTCATGAATCATCAGCATCCGCGCCTTATGTAAGCGATAGCTTTTGAGATACTGCAGCGGCGAGGTGCTGGTCACCGATTTGAAATTATGATGAAACGCCGAGACGCTCATATTGGCTTCCGCCGCCAGCTGATCGACGCTGAGGTTTTCGGTGTACTGGCTTTCAATGCGCTTCAGAACACGGCTAATCAGGCTGAAGTGGGTTTGTCGGCTGACCAGCGCCAGCAGCGCCCCGCCGCATGGCCCGGTAAGCACGTGATAGAGGATCTCGCGGATGATCTGTTTGCCAAGGATACGCGCATCCAGCGGCCGCTCCATCACATCCAGCAGCCTCTCCGCGGCACACAGGATCTCGTCCGATAACGCCGCCGAGTTGATGCCGCTGGAGGCCATCGAGGGCTGAAACAGCGCGTCCTCGCCAATGTCCATCAGCAGCTCCTGCAGCTGAAGAATATCCACATTCAGGCGCAATCCCGCAAGCGGCACCTCTGGCGTTGCGAAGGTCTCGCACTCAAACGGCAGGGGGACCGTCAACAGCAGGTATTCATTGGTGTCATAGCGAAAAGTCCGCTCATTGATGTAGCCAATTTTATGACCTGAAAAGAGAAAAACAATGCCTGGCTGGTACATCACCGGCGTGCGAGTCCCCGGCTGCGTGCCGTACAACAGACGAATATCTGGCAGCAGCAAGCTGAGGTTTTCTTCGTTATCTTTCAGTGCATTAACCTTTTCCGTCAACAGCTGGCATATCTCGGCGCGGTTCATTTTCGGTGCTTCTCCAGACGTTTTCTCACCTCTGCATTGTGCGCATATTTCTGCCTTTTCTCCAGCCCGGTGGAGAAATGGGCAAGACAACGGCAGGAATGTGCATTGAGAGGAACCGGCGACAGGACCACAATGACCGTCATCTGGCCGAGGCATCCTCTCAGTCGGCAGTTTTCTTTTTTTGAGGGCACGAATAATGAACAATTTCGATCTACATACCCCAACCCGCATCCTGTTTGGTAAAGGCGCCATCGCTAACCTGCGGGACCAAATCCCGGCGGATGCCCGGATTCTGGTGACCTACGGCGGCGGCAGCGTGAAAAAAACCGGCGTGCTCGATCAGGTCCTCAACGCTCTGAACGGCTTCGACGTTCTGGAGTTTGGCGGGATTGAACCAAACCCCTCTTACGAAACGCTGATGAACGCGGTGAAAATCGCCCGTGAACAAAACGTCACCTTCCTGCTCGCCGTCGGCGGTGGTTCGGTACTGGATGGCACCAAATTCATCGCCGCGGCGGCGCACTATGACGAGAACGTCGATCCGTGGGAAATTCTCGAAACCTACGGCAGCCACGTGAAAAGTGCGATCCCGATGGGCTCCGTGCTGACGCTGCCGGCAACCGGTTCCGAATCCAATAAAGGTGCCGTGGTTTCACGTAAAACGACCGGCGACAAACGCGCCTTCATGTCTTCTCATGTGCAGCCGGTGTTTGCGATCCTCGATCCGGTTTATACCTATACCCTGCCACCGCGTCAGGTGGCCAACGGCGTGGTTGACGCATTTGTCCATACCGTTGAGCAGTACGTTACCTACCCGGTTGATGGCAAAATTCAGGATCGCTTCGCCGAAGGCATTCTGCTGACCCTGATTGAAGAGGGTCCGAAAGCGCTGAAGGAGCCGGAAAATTACGACGTTCGCGCCAATATTATGTGGGCCGCGACCCAGGCGCTAAACGGCCTGATCGGCGCCGGCGTTCCCCAGGACTGGGCAACGCACATGCTGGGTCATGAGCTGACCGCGATGCATGGCCTCGATCATGCCCAGACGCTGGCCATCGTGCTGCCAGTATTGTGGAATGAAAAACGCGAGACTAAACGCGCGAAGCTGCTGCAGTATGCCGCTCGCGTCTGGAATATTACCGAGGGCTCTGAAGACGAACGTATCGATGCCGCTATCGCCGCGACGCGTAACTTCTTCGAACAGCTTGGCGTACCGACCCGTCTTTCCGACTACGGTCTGGACGGTAGCTCCATCCCGGCATTACTGGCTAAACTGGAAGAACACGGCATGACGGCGCTGGGTGAAAATCAGGATATCACCCTTGAGGTCAGCCGCCGGATTTACGAGGCTGCACGCTAAGTTTTCCCTTTCTCCCCCTCCTCTCCTTCCCGTGAACTTGTGGGAAGGAGAAGAGTTTTACTACCGTTTTTAGCTATTTCGTCCAGACTTAATGCTACCCCTTAGCGGAATGTATACCGCTGAGTTTCATTAACAGGAGGAAGGCATGACACATCCAACCGTTATAAAACTGCACGACGGCAACCTGATGCCACAACTGGGTCTCGGCGTGTGGAAAGCAGGCAACGAGGAAGTCGTCTCCGCCATTCATAAGGCGCTGGAAGTCGGTTATCGCTCTTTTGACACCGCCGCCGCATACCAAAATGAGACCGGTGTCGGCAATGCGTTGCGCAGCGCAGGCGTCCCCCGCGATGAGCTGTTTATCACCACGAAACTGTGGAACGACGACCAAAAACGGCCTCGTGAAGCGCTGCAAGAGAGCCTGAGCAAGCTGCAGCTCGATTATGTCGATCTCTATCTTATGCACTGGCCGGTTCCGGCGATTGACCACTATGTTGACGCCTGGAAAGGCATGGTTGAGCTGCAAAAAGAGGGGCTGGTCAAAAGCATCGGCGTTTGTAACTTCCAGGTACACCATCTCCAGCGGCTGCTCGATGAAACCGGCATCGTGCCGGTGATAAACCAGGTAGAGCTTCACCCTTTGCTACAGCAACGTCAGCTTCATGCCTGGAACGCCACGCATAAAATTCAGACGGAATCCTGGAGCCCGCTGGCGCAGGGGGGAGAAGGCGTTTTCGATCGGAAAATTGTTCACCATCTCGCGGATAAATACGGTAAAACGCCCGCGCAGATTGTTATCCGCTGGCACCTGGACAATGGGCTGGTGGTGATTCCGAAATCCGTAACGCCGGCGCGTATTGCGGAGAACTTCAACGTCTGGGATTTCCGTCTCGATAAAGACGAGCTGGGTGAGATGGCAAAACTGGACCAGAACAAACGTCTGGGACCGGATCCGGATCAGTTCGGCGGATAGAGCGCAAACAGGCCGGATGGCGCTGACGCCGATCCGGCCTGTGATTCACCGTTTACCGGCCCGGAAAGCGCTGCGCCACCGGGCCATACAACAGACTTAACGGCTGGCGACCTTGCCGCGTTTTACGGGCTTCTTCGCCGTCTCCCCACCGTTCGAACGCTGATGCACAATGGGCGTATGTTTGGTTAACGCCGGGCGGGTATTGCGGTTCTGACGACGCGCCTCACGCATCTCATCCAGCGTTGGTGCAGGAACCAGACAGTCGCGGCGCGATCCAATCAGATGCTTCTTGCCCATGCTCTCCAGCGCCTGACGAATCAGCGGCCAGTTCGCCGGATCGTGGTAACGCAACAGCGCTTTATGCAGACGGCGCTGTTTGTCGCCTCTCGGCACCACAACGTCTTCACTCTTATAGCCAATCTTACCCAGCGGGTTCTTGCCGGTGTAATACATGGTGGTCGAGTTGGCCAGCGGCGACGGATAGAAGTTCTGGACCTGGTCGAGACGGAAACGGTGTTTTTTCAGCCACAGGGCCAGGTTCACCATATCTTCATCACGAGTCCCCGGGTGCGCAGAGATAAAGTATGGGATCAGGTACTGCTCTTTGCCCGCCTGCTTCGAATAGGTATCGAACAGCTCTTTAAAGCGGTCATAGCTTCCCATACCCGGCTTCATCATTTTTGACAGCGGGCCTTCTTCCGTATGTTCCGGGGCAATCTTCAGATAGCCGCCAACGTGGTGAGTCGCCAGCTCTTTGATGTAGCGCGGATCCTCGACGGCGATGTCATAGCGCACGCCAGAGGCGATGAGGATTTTTTTAATCCCTTTCAGATCGCGGGCGCGACGATACAGATTGATCGTTGGCTCATGGTTGGTATCCATGTGCGGACAGATATCCGGATAGACGCAGGATAAACGGCGACAGGTTTGTTCCGCACGCGGCGACTTGCAGCGCAGCATATACATGTTGGCTGTCGGGCCGCCAAGATCGGAGATAACACCGGTAAAGCCGGGAACTGTGTCGCGAATTGCTTCGATCTCGTTGATGATCGAATCTTCGGAACGGCTCTGAATGATGCGCCCTTCATGCTCGGTGATGGAGCAGAAAGAACAGCCGCCGAAACAGCCGCGCATAATGTTTATCGAGAAACGAATCATCTCGTAAGCCGGAATACGGCTGTCGCCATATGCCGGGTGCGGGACGCGCTTATACGGCAGCGCAAACACGCTGTCCATCTCTTCCGTCGACAGCGGGATTGCCGGTGGGTTAACCCAGATATAACGCTCGCCGTGCTTTTGCATTAACGCGCGCGCGCAGCCCGGGTTGGTCTCATGATGCAGAATACGTGACGCGTGCGCGTACAGCACCTTGTCCCCTTTCACCTTCTCAAAGGAAGGCAGCAGGACGTAGGTTTTTTCCCACGGCTTCGGACGCGGCGGTTGAACGGTAACACGTTTGGCTTCTTGTTTTGGCGGCGCGACGGTTTTGTTATCCGCGCACGGCAGGTCTTCGCCATACGGGTGCGGGATCGGGTCAATTTTACCCGGCGTATCCAGACGGGTAGAGTCCACACCGCTCCAGCCCGGCAGCGCCTCTTTGACCATAATGGCGGTATTACGCACGTCGCGAATTTGGCCAATCGGCTCACCGGCAGCCAGACGATGCGCCACTTCCACCAGCGGACGCTCGCCGTTGCCGAACATCAGCATATCGGCTTTCGAGTCCACCAGCACCGAACGGCGCACGGTATCAGACCAGTAATCATAATGCGCGGTACGACGCAGGCTGGCCTCGATTCCCCCGAGGATAACCGGGACATCCTTCCACGCTTCTTTACAGCGCTGGGTATAGACCAGCGTGGCGCGGTCAGGACGTTTACCGGCAACATTGCCCGCGGTATAAGCATCATCGTGGCGCAGCTTACGGTCAGCGGTGTAGCGGTTGATCATCGAGTCCATATTGCCGGCGGTGACCCCGAAGAACAGGTTCGGTTTGCCGAGGCGCATAAAGTCATTTTTATTGTTCCAGTCAGGCTGGGAAATAATCCCGACGCGGAATCCCTGCGCTTCCAGCATGCGTCCGCAGATCGCCATTCCGAAGCTCGGATGGTCGACATACGCATCGCCGGTGACCAGGATAATGTCGCAGCTATCCCAGCCAAGTTGATCCATCTCTTCGCGTGACATTGGTAAAAATGGCGCCGGGCCAAAGCAGGCGGCCCAATACTGCGGCCAGGAAAAAAGGTCACGATCCGGTTGGATCAGGGATATTGCGCTCATATTGCTTCCGGAAAAAATGATAAAAAAATAATCAAAGGGCGGGGATTATAAGCCGGATCGATGATGGAAATGAAGGGAGATTTTCTTATACCCTGACCGCGATCCGGTCAGGGTATAAGGCATTACGGTGCGGGATTGACCAGCATCTGGCCAATGGAACCACGGTCGGCAAGCTCCAGCGTCTGGCTCAGGAACTGGAACGGGAAATGCGGCCAGGAAGGCTGCGCGTAGTACACCAGCAGCTCCACCTGCCCGTCGACCCAGACGGTATCTTTCCAGCCGCGATCCTCCGGGAACGGCGCGGACCCGTTCACGTTACGCACCTGGAACATCACCCCTTCTATATGGAACGACTGCGGCCGATCGGCGCGCACGGTCCAGCGCTCCCAGGTGCCCTGCTGGGCGGTGATATCAATGCGCTGCGGATCCCACAGATTACCGTTAATGCCCGGATCGTCGCCCAGAGAGATATCCCGTGAGCGAAGCGGCGTACCGGACAGGAACTCCGTCGGCAGCAAACGCACCGGCAGACTATCGGTAACCAGCGGCAGCAGGCCCGTCGGACGCAACGTTAATAGCAGCGTAGAAATCAGGATGCTCGACGGTTCGAAGAAGCCACGGATACGATCAACGATGCTCGCCGCTTCGCCGCAGGTAATCGACACCTCATCGCCGTTGGTCATATCCACCAGAATTTCTCGCCGTTCGCCGGGGGCCAACGACAGCTGTTTCAGTGACACCGGCGCAGGTAAAAAGCCCTGATCGCCGGAGATAACGTGTATCAGCCGGCCATCGCTCATCTGCAGCTGATAGCGGCGGGAGTTAGAGGCGTTCAGCAGACGCAGGCGCACCCAGCCGCGCGACACTTCGACATACGGACTCTGTACGCCGTTCACCAGCAGCGTATCGCCGACAAAACCGCCGCTGCCGGGTTCGCTGTATTCCGGGGTACCGAAATTATCCAGCCGCTTGTCCTGAATAATCACCGGGAAGTCATCCACGCCATAGTGATTAGGTACCGGGAGATTTTTGCTGATTTCATCTTCCACCAGCCACATGCCCGCCAGACCGTTATAGACCTGTCTGGCCATATGGTTCGGGGTATTCGCCTGATACCACAGCGTGGCGGCACTCTGGCGAATCGGCAGCACCGGCGCCCAGTCGGCGTTCGGCGACATCATTCGCGCCGCGCCGCCAATCAGCGGACCGGGAACCTGCAGGCCCCGAATGGTCATGGCGACGTTTTCCGTCAGGCGGTTGCTGTAAATGAGCTTAACATCATCGCCATTCCACACGCGGATCGTCGGCCCGAGATAGCGACCGTTCACGCCCCATACCGAGGCGCGCGTTCCCGGGGTAAATGACCAGTGCGCCCGCTGCAGAGTTAAAAACAGCGGCTGGCCGCGGCGGGATTCCAGCAGCGGTGGAACCGGCAAGGCTGGCTGCTGGCCGGCGGCATGTGCGTTCAGCGGCACGGCTCCCGCGCACAGCGCTACGCCTGAAGCCTTAATAAACTGACGCCGACTGAGTGACATATTAACTCCATGGAATACTAACTCATCAAAAAGGGAATTCGTTTCCCGCTAGCCCTGTGCTCGCATTATCGCGGCAGTTCCTGGTTTATTTCTTTGCCGCCGCTTCGCGTTCAGCAACCTCGCGATCCAGCTCTTCAATCTTCGCCGCCATCAGCTCGCGGCAGTGCGTTGCCAGCGCACGTACGCCCTCTTTACCAAACTGGCTGGTATCGACCGGCGGCAGCATTTCGACAATCACCAGACCATTGTTCAGGCGATTGAGGTTAATTTTATTCGAAGTATTGGAAACGCACACCGGAATAATCGGTACGCCAGCGGCAATCGCCGCGTGGAAAGCGCCGGTTTTAAAGGGGAGCAAACCGCGACCGCGGCTGCGCGTACCTTCCGGGAACATCCAGAAAGAGATTTTGCGTTTTTTAAACGTATTGACGACCTGCGAGATAGTGCCATGCGCTTTCGCCCGGTTATTACGGTCAATCAGCAGGTTCCCCGTCAACCAGTAGAGCAGACCAAAAAACGGGATCCACACCAGGCTCTTTTTACCCACGGTCACGGTCGGCGGCTGTACGATATTTGATGCCGTCACCATATCATAGTTGTTCTGATGGTTAGCGATGTAGATCGCATTGCCATAGCTCTCTGCATCAGCAGGCTTACGCGTTTCGACCTTCAGGCCGAACAGCGGAGAGAGCCGGCCAAACAGATGCCCGAAGGTGGCCACGTGTTTAGGATTACGCGGGCTGAACAAGCAGTAAATACAGCCAAATATGCACACAAAGAGACAATAAATAACAACAACAATTAGTCGAAAAATAAATAGCATAGCTACCTCTAAAACCCAAACCGCTTAGAATGATACCCGTTAAACTTCAGCTCGTATGCGCGCGAACGGCGATATCGCCCGGTACATCGTGACCGCACGTGCACGACACGCCTGACACGCTCGTCGTTGCATTTCAGCGCAACTCACGTGTAAAGGGTACTGACTCGCTGTTTAGCAGATTGCAGGCGTCGGGTGTCATTTGCTGGCCGCCCCGACGTATCTTGAATGATTTTGCGCCTATTGTTAATCGCAACACCTGAATAAACAACGATTTTGCGGCAAATTTTAGCCTCCCCTACCGGATAGCAGGGGAGGCTCATCTTACTCTTCGCTATCGCCCGCCGACGATGCCCGACGCGGCGAATCGATTTCCACACGATCGATTTTCTGCAGTCCGCGCATCAGCGAGCCGCGACGACCGCGTTCACCGGTGACTTTTTGCAGCTCTTCGGGACGCAGTTTAATTTTGCGTTTCCCGACGTGGATAGTCAGCGTGCTCTGCGGCGGCAGCACGAACAAGTGCGCCAGGCCATCCTGACCGGAAGCCGCTTCCGCCGACGGAATATTGATAATCTTATTCCCCTTACCTTTCGACAGCTGCGGTAAGTCGCTGACCGGGAACATCAGCATGCGTCCGGCAGCGGTGATCGCCAGCAGCATGTCTGAATCATCCTCAATCACCAGCGGCGCCATGACGCGCGCGTTATCCGGCAACGTAATCAGCGCCTTGCCTGCGCGGTTGCGCGCCACCAGATCGTTGAAGGTACAGACGAAACCGTAGCCGGCGTCGGAGGCCATCAGCAGCTTGCGATCGTCGCTTTCCATCAGCATATGTTCAATGCTGGCGCCCGGCGGTAGCGTCAGTTTGCCGGTAATCGGCTCACCCTGACCGCGTGCCGACGGCAGCGTAATGGGATCGATGGCGTAGCTACGCCCGGTGGTATCAATAAACACCACCGGCTGGTTGCTCTTGCCTTTCGACGACGCCTTCCAGCTATCGCCGGCTTTATAACTCAGGCCCTGCGCGTCAATATCGTGGCCTTTGGCGCTCCGCACCCAGCCCATTTGCGACAGCACGATGGTCACCGGTTCAGACGGCAGCATGTCATGCTCGCTCATCGCTTTTGCTTCTTCGCGCTCGCGCAGCGGTGAACGACGATCGTCGCCGAAGGTTTCGGCGTCGGCCTGCAGCTCTTTCTTCAGCAGGTTGTTCATCTTCCGTTCAGAGGCCAGAATCGCCTGCAGCTGATCGCGCTCTTTTTCCAGATCGCTCTGCTCGCCGCGGATCTTCATCTCTTCCAGTCGGGCGAGGTGACGCAGTTTCAGCTCAAGGATCGCTTCCGCCTGGGTTTCGCTGATGCCAAAACGCGACATCAGGGCCGGCTTCGGTTCATCCTCGTGGCGGATAATTTCAATCACTTCATCAATGTTGAGGAACGCGACCAGCAAACCTTCGAGGATGTGCAGACGCTTGAGCACTTTCTCCAGCCGGTAGTTCAGACGACGACGCACGGTATCGCGGCGGAAGGTCAGCCATTCCGCGAGGATCTCCAGCAGGTTTTTTACCGCCGGACGATTGTCGAGGCCGATCATGTTCAGGTTGATGCGATAGCTTTTTTCAAGATCGGTGGTCGCAAACAGATGATTCATCACCTGTTCCATATCCACGCGATTCGAACGCGGGACGATCACCAGGCGCGTCGGGTTTTCGTGGTCCGACTCATCGCGCAGATCGTCAACCATCGGCAGCTTTTTGTTGCGCATCTGAGCGGCAATCTGTTCCAGCACGCGGGCGCCGGAAACCTGATGCGGCAACGCCGTAATCACTACCGCGCCGTCCTCTTTTTTCCATACCGCACGCATCCGAACCGAACCGCGACCGTTCTGGTAGATTTTGCGGATCTCCGCGCGTGGAGTAATGATTTCGGCTTCGGTCGGGTAGTCTGGCCCGTGAACGATATCCAGCAGTTCGTCGAGCGAGGTCTGCGGTTTTTCGAGCAGCGTAATGGCAGCCTGCGCCACTTCACGCAGGTTGTGCGGAGGAATATCGGTTGCCATACCGACGGCGATGCCGGTAGTGCCGTTCAGCAGGATATTCGGCAGACGCGCAGGCAGCATTTTCGGCTCCTGCATCGTCCCGTCGAAGTTCGGCACCCAGTCGACGGTTCCCTGCCCCAGTTCGCCCAGCAGCAGTTCCGCATACTTCGACAAACGGGATTCGGTATAACGCATCGCGGCGAAGGATTTAGGATCGTCCGGCGCCCCCCAGTTCCCCTGCCCATCCACCAGCGGGTAGCGGTAGGAGAATGGCTGCGCCATCAGCACCATAGCTTCATAGCATGCGCTATCGCCGTGCGGGTGATATTTACCCAGCACATCACCCACGGTGCGGGCGGACTTTTTGAACTTCGCGCTGGCGTTCAGCCCCAGCTCAGACATCGCGTAAACGATGCGACGCTGGACCGGCTTCAGACCATCGCCAATAAACGGCAACGCCCTGTCCATGATGACGTACATGGAATAGTTCAGGTAAGCATTTTCCGTAAATTCATGCAGCGCAAGGCGCTCTGCCATATCGCTCATTAATCGTGAATCCTCAATCTGCGTACCGACCGTGCGGGCGGCAAAACTACCCGCGATAATACCCGATCTCACGCCCTGAGTCACAGGCCGTGAGATCGGCTGAGGATTCCGCTGGCGCTAATCAGCGTAACGGCAGATAAATATCGGTCTGTAGCTCGTGTTCGCCGACTTCATGCACGAAGTTGAGGTAACGAAAAAACAGCGGAAAATCGCGTGGCGTTTCGCCCGACGTCGGTAGCCAGTCGCGGTAGAGAGACCAGATACTTTGCGCGAGCGTATCCAGCGAGCCGTGATGGCGCGCCACTGCGCATCGCCCGCCCGGAATGGTGCCATTCACCACGCCAAAGGCGTTTTCCGCGATCGGTTCGCTGACCGACCCGCAGATATCAAAACGGAAATCGTCAGCGGGGGTGGCCGCGGGATCGTCCCACGACACGCCCCAGGTCGCGCTGGTGGCGACCGGCGATAACCCGCTCGCCTTGCGCCAGGCGATAAACTGCGCCGCCGTAGCATTGACCAAATCAGGACTGCCGCGGTGGCGCAACATCGCCACCTGCGTCTCAGGGAACTGGACTATTTTAACCACCATCGGATGTTGCTCCTGTAACGTATGTTTCGGAACGCGTCGATGCCACTCCTGCCAGTCCGGCTGTTGACGGAACTGGCTGGGGCTTTGAGCGAACGCGGCACGGAAGGCACGACTGAACGATTCCGGATTCTGAAACCCGGCATCAAGGGCAATATCGATGATTTTATCCTGCGGCCTGAACGCCAGACGCCAGCAGGCGCGGCGCAGACGCAGCCACTGGATATAGCGATATAGCGGTACGCCGCTACAGGCAGTGAATTGCCGGTGAAAGTGATACGGCGAGCTGTGCGCGATCGCGCTCAGCGTCTCCAGCGACAGGGGTTCATCCAGATGACGCTCAATGTATAAACACACGCGCTGAAAACGCCCGGCGTACGCCGGGCTGGTTCTGGTCTCGTTCATCGTCTCCTCCTCCGGACATACTCTGGCAGAGCGAGGATAGCGATTCCTGACCGATCTTGCGCGATGTCGCGCTTACGGGGTGACTTTAGTAATCTGCTTCACATCGATTTCGACCGAGTTCCAGTCTTTGTCGACCTCCCCCTGGATCTCAACGGTGTCCTGCGGTGTGACGGTCAGGCCGTTCCAGCGTTTATGGTCAATATCCACATTCACCGTCCCGGAAGCGTCCTGGAATTTATACAGATCGTCGGAAATCCGCTGCACGATTTTACCGCGCAGGGTCACCCAGGTGTCATCCCGCAAGGATTTGGCGTTTTCCACCGTCGTTACGCTCCCGCTCGGGCCAATAAAACCGCCTTTTTGCGTAGACGTCTGGCTGGTTTGCGTCGCACCCGGTCCGTTAAAACCACCTTGTTCAGCAGCCAGCACCGGCATCGAAATTAAAGCGACGATCGCGGTCATTGCAGCCATTTTCTTCATAAGATGTTCTCCTTGTCTGGTTATATGACCATGATTACATCAGGCAAAACTTAACGACTTCTTAAGCAGAAAAAAGAAATTTTATTACTGTACAGCGCCTGCCGCAACGCGGTTTACTGCGCGTACTCATGACAGCCACAGGAGCGGCCAATGCGCATTTTACTGGTGGAAGACGACAAGCTCATCGGCGATGGCATTAAAGTCGGGCTGACAAAAATGGGCTTCAGCATCGACTGGTTTACCCGCGGCGAAGAGGGCAAAACCGCGCTCTATACGGCGCCCTATGACGCGGCGATCCTCGACCTGACGCTGCCCGGCATCGACGGGCTGGATATCCTGCGCGAATGGCGTAATCAGGGCCGCCACGAGCCGGTACTGATCCTCACGGCCCGCGATGCGCTCAGCCAGCGGGTTGAAGGGCTGCGCCTCGGCGCCGATGACTATCTGTGTAAACCTTTCGCGCTGATTGAAGTTGCCGCCCGTCTGGAGGCCCTGATTCGTCGCACCCACGGCCAGAGCAGCAGCGAGCTGCGCCATGGCCACGTTGCGCTCGATCCCATTGGTCTGACCGTAACGGTGAACGGCGACAACCTGGCGCTGAAGCCAAAAGAGTTCGCCTTGCTGGAGCTGCTGATGCGCAATGCCGGACGTGTGCTGCCGCGCAAGCTCATTGAAGAGAAACTCTATACCTGGGATGACGATGTCTCCAGCAATGCGGTCGAGGTGCACGTTCATCACCTGCGCCGCAAGCTCGGCAGTGAATTTATTCGTACCGTTCACGGTATCGGCTATACCCTCGGTGATGCATGAAACGACTTAGCCTGCGCGTCCGCCTGACGCTCCTGTTTTTCCTGTTGACCAGCGCGGCCTGGGGCATCGCCTGCTTTTTTGCCTGGCAACAAACCACGGAAAAACTGGATAAGCTCTTTGATACCCAACAGCTGCTGTTTGCCCGCCGACTGAGCGCCATGAATTTCGACGAGCTGCATACGCTCACGGCGCCGGTGCGGACAAAAAAGAAGATCAAGCACGGCCACCTCGATGACGACGCGCTGGCGTTCGCGATTTTCACGGCCGACGGCAAGCGCCTGCTTCACGACGGCGAGAATGGTCAGGACATCCCGTGGCAAAATCGTCGGGAAGGCTTCAGCGATGGCTATCTGAATAACGATGATGATGAATGGCGCTTCCTGCAGCTAACCACCGGCGATGGCCGCTACCGTATTGTCGTGGGTCAGGAGTGGGACTACCGGCGGGAAATGGCGCTGGATATCGTCACCTCCCAGCTGACTCCCTGGCTGGTGGCGCTGCCGCTGATGTTCCTGCTGCTGATTGTGCTATTGAGCCGGGAGCTGGCGCCGTTAAAACAGCTGGCCAGAACGCTGCGTCTGCGCGCGCCGGACTCGGCGGAATCGCTTAACGTCGACAAGGTGCCCAGTGAAGTCCGGCCGCTGGTCGATGCCCTGAATCAGCTGTTTGCTCGTACGCATGACACCATGATACGCGAGCGCCGGTTTACCTCCGATGCCGCACACGAGCTGCGCAGCCCGCTTGCAGCCCTGAAAGTGCAGACTGAAGTCGCTCAGCTATCAATGGACGACCCGCAGGGGCGGGAGAAAGCGCTGGCGCAGCTGCATGAAGGAATTGACCGCGCAACCCGGCTGGTAGACCAGCTTTTAACGTTGTCGCGCCTCGATTCTCTGGCGCAGCTTGATGATGTGCATACGATAGCCATCGATGAGCTGCTGCAATCGTCGGTCATGGAGATGTACCACTCTGCGCAGCAGGCGGGCATTGAGCTTCGCCTGCACCTGAACGCAACTCAGGTCATGCAGCCGGGCCAGCCGCTGCTGCTGAGTCTGCTGGTGCGCAATCTGCTGGATAACGCCGTACGTTACAGCCCGCGCGGCAGCCAGGTCGATATCACTCTTGATGCCCGTGAGTTTTCCGTTCGCGATAATGGCCCGGGCGTCAGCCCCGAGGCGCTGGCGCGTATCGGCGAGCGCTTCTATCGCCCTCCCGGCCAGGATGAGCCCGGTAGCGGGCTGGGATTATCTATCGTCCGCCGCATTGCCGCGCTGCACCGGATGACGGTAGACTTCAGCAACGCGCCCGAAGGCGGTTTCGCGGCGCGCGTGCGCTGGTAGCAATTATTGCAATTAACGCAAAAGACTTTGCACATTTTGCTCATTTTACCGCCCCGCCTCGCGGGGTAAAATCAGTGACAAACTCGAAACCTGAAGGGTAAAAAATGAGCAACATCCTGATTATCAACGGCGCGAAGAAATTCGCCCATTCAAACGGCCAGTTGAATGACACCCTGACCGAGGTCGCGGATGGTTATCTGCGCGACGCCGGGCATGATGTTAAAATCGTTCGTGCGGAAAGCGATTACGACGTCCGGCAAGAAGTACAGAATTTCCTCTGGGCCGACGTGGTTATCTGGCAAATGCCGGGCTGGTGGATGGGCGCGCCGTGGACCGTGAAGAAATATATTGATGACGTCTTCACCGAAGGGCATGGCTCGCTGTATGCCAGCGACGGACGCACCCGCTCCGACGCCAGCAAGAAATATGGTTCCGGCGGCTTGATTCAGGGCAAGCAATACATGCTCTCCCTGACCTGGAACGCACCGATGGATGCCTTCACCGATAAGGATCAGTTCTTCCACGGCGTGGGCGTTGACGGTGTTTATCTGCCGTTCCATAAAGCCAACCAGTTCCTCGGCATGACCCCTCTGCCGACCTTTATCGCCAACGACGTCATTAAAATGCCGGATGTTCCACGTGACATAGCAGAATATCGCAAGCATCTGGCGCAGATTTTTGGTTAACTAAAGGTCTACATACAGAAGGAGTTGAGTTAATCATGTTGACAGTGATCGCAGAAATTCGTACACGCCCGGGCCAACATCATCGCCAGGCGGTACTTGATCAGTTTGCAAAACTTGTTCCGGTGGTTTTACAGGAAGAGGGCTGCCACGGCTATGCGCCGCTGGTGGACCACGCTGCCGGCGTGAGTTTCCAGAGCACCTCTCCGGATTCGATCGTCATGGTTGAACAGTGGGAAAGCGTTGCCCATCTTGAAGCGCATCTGCAAACTCCGCATATGAAAGCATACGCTGAAGCGGTGAAAGGCGACGTGCTGGAGACCAGTATCCGTATCCTGCAGTCCGGCATTTAAGCCTGCGCACCCTGCGCACAAAGAAAAAACCAGAAGTGAGTCAGAACTGGCGGAGCGCCAGTTCTGCTTAAACAGCAGGTCAGGCTTCCAGATCCGCCATATCCCCTTTCTCCTGCAGCCAGTTACGACGGTCTTCCGAACGTTTCTTGGCTAACAGCATATCCATCATCGCGGTAGTCTGCTGCTCATCCTCATCACTGATAATCAGCTGAACCAGGCGGCGGGTATTCGGGTCAAGCGTGGTTTCACGCAGCTGCATCGGGTTCATCTCACCCAGCCCTTTAAAGCGCTGTACGTTCGGTTTGCCCTTCTTACGTTTGAGCTGCTCCAGCACGCCGGCTTTCTCTTCTTCCGTCAGCGCGTAGTAAACCTCTTTGCCGAGATCGATACGGTACAAAGGCGGCAGCGCAACGTGGACGTGCCCGTGCTTCACCAGCGTGCGGAAGTGCTTCACAAACAGCGCACACAGCAGCGTGGCAATGTGCAGGCCATCGGAGTCCGCATCCGCGAGGATACAAATCTTGCCGTAGCGGAGCTGACTTAAGTCGTCGCTGTCCGGATCGATACCGATCGCCACCGAAATGTCGTGCACCTCTTGCGAGGCCAGCACTTCATCAGATGAGACTTCCCAGGTATTAAGGATTTTACCCTTCAGCGGCATAATCGCCTGATATTCCCGGTCGCGCGCCTGCTTGGCAGAACCGCCTGCCGAGTCCCCTTCCACCAGAAACAGCTCGGTACGGTTCAGATCCTGGGCGGTACAGTCCGCCAGCTTGCCCGGCAGCGCGGGGCCGCTGGTCAGCTTTTTACGAACCACCTTTTTGGCAGCGCGCATCCGGCGCTGAGCGCTGGAGATGGCCATCTCGGCAAGCAGCTCCGCGGCCTGAACGTTCTGGTTCAACCACAGGCTGAAGGCATCTTTCACCACCCCGGAGACAAACGCCGCGCACTGACGCGAAGAGAGGCGCTCTTTGGTCTGACCGGCAAACTGCGGATCCTGCATTTTCACCGACAGCACGTAGGCACAGCGATCCCAGATATCTTCCGCAGACAGCTTCACGCCGCGCGGCAGGATATTGCGATATTCACAGAACTCGCGCATCGCTTCGAGCAGCCCCTGGCGCAGGCCGTTAACATGGGTACCGCCCTGCATGGTCGGGATCAGGTTAACGTAGCTTTCGGTCAGCAGCTCCCCGCCTTCCGGTAGCCACAGCAGCGCCCAGTCGACCGCTTCGGTTTCGCCGGAGAAGTTGCCGACGAACGGTTTTTCCGGCAGCAGCGGCAGGCCGTTCACCGCTTCGCACAGGTAATCAGTCAGGCCGTCCTGGTAACACCAGCGCTGTTCGCTGTTGTTTACCTGGTCACGGAAGACAATCTCGACCCCGGGGCAAAGCACGGCTTTAGCTTTGAGTACATGCGTCAGACGCGAGACGGAAAAACGCGGACTGTCAAAGAAGCTCTCATCCGGCCAGAAATGCACGCTGGTTCCGGTATTGCGTTTACCGCAGGTACCGGTGACATGAAGATCTTCAACTTTATCGCCGTTCTCGAAGGCGATGCTGTAGATCTGGCCATCGCGGCGGACGTTCACTTCCACACGCTTCGACAGGGCGTTGACCACCGAAATACCCACCCCGTGCAGGCCACCCGAGAACTGGTAGTTCTTGCTGGAGAATTTGCCGCCCGCATGCAGCCGGCACAGGATCAGCTCAACCGCCGGAACCCCTTCTTCCGGGTGGATATCAACCGGCATCCCGCGTCCATCGTCGATCACTTCCAGCGATTGATCGGCATGAAGAATGACCTCCACGCGTTTCGCATGGCCAGCCAGTGCTTCATCCACACTGTTATCAATAACTTCCTGGCCGAGATGGTTAGGACGTGTTGTGTCAGTGTACATCCCCGGACGGCGGCGAACCGGCTCTAGCCCGGTGAGTACCTCAATGGCATCAGCGTTATATGAAGATTGCGTCATGGTGTGTATTCGTAGGTCATCCAGGGCCGCTTAACGCAGACCCAGAAAATCGATAATCTGAGTGAAATGATCTTCAAAGCCGACAAATGCGTGATTGCCGCCCTCCTCTACCGTCTGCCGGCATGAGGCGTAGTAAGCAACGGCCTGGCGGTAATCAAGCACTTCATCGCCCGTTTGCTGCAGCAGCCAGATTAAATCAGGCGCTTCCAGCGGGTCGATTTGCATGACTTTGAGATCGTAAATATGGCGTGACTCTAGCACATATTGCTGCCCCGTGTACGGATTCTCATTGGGGCCAAGGAAATTGTTCAGCAGTTCAAACGGGCGTACCGCCGGGTTAACCACCACCGTCGGCAGCATAAAACACTGCGATAGCCAGGTGGCATAGTAGCCTCCCAGCGAAGACCCCACCACCCCCAGCGGTTCCCCGCCGCGTTCCAGCACAATGGCTTCCAGCATCTCCGCCGCTTCTGCCGGGTAGGCGGGTAGCTCAGGCACCACCATCGTAATCTCGGGAAAGGTCTGCGTCAGCCAGTCCTTCAACGCCGTCGCTTTTGCCGACCGCGGTGAACTGTTAAAACCATGCAGATAAAGGAGCGTAGCCATCAGTATCCTTCTGAAGCAATATCCGGGTGAAACTTCACGCCGTTAAGGCGGCAAACTTCCGTGGTCAAGGTACCGTCGGCGTGCAGTTCCAGCCAGCGCCAGCCGGGAGAAATGGTGTCCAGGGTAAAATTGGCGCAATGCGGCTTAAACTGTACGCAGGTCGAGGGAGTGGCCATCATCCGCCGCCCGTTCCAGTTGAGGTCCAGTTCCTGGTGAATATGGCCGCATAGTAAATGTTTTACGCGCGGGAAAGCGGCCAGCGCACGATCCAGAGCCCCGGCGTTCCGCAGGCTGTGTTGATCCAACCAGCTACAACCCGAAGGGAGCGGATGATGATGCAACAGCAGCAGCGTATAACGCTCAGGCTCTTCCGCCAGCTTCTGCTCCAGCCACTCAAGCTGAAAATCGCTCAGCTCGCCGTGGGGAACGCCAAACACCTGGCTGTCCAACAGCAATATTTGCCAACGATCGCCCAGCAAGACCCTTTTGGCCGGGGAAATACCTGATTCCTGCAGCGTGCTGTACATCGCCGGCTGGAAGTCATGATTGCCTGGCAACCAGACGCAGGGCGCGGCAAAACTCGCGATACCTTCAGCAAAGTGCTGATAGGCCGCGGCTGAATGGTCCTGCGCCAGATCGCCTGTTGCTACTATAAGATCGCATGGACGCTGTGAGGCATGGATGGCATCCAGCACGGCCTGGTAGCTTTCCCAGGTATTGATACCTAACAGCGTTTCATGTTTTTCAGCAAACAGGTGAGTATCAGTAATTTGTAATATCCTGACTCTGGTCTCACCAGCCAGAGGCAGATTCAACAGGCTTTCCAAATGGTGTCCTTAGGTTTCACGACGCTAACAAACCGGAATCGCCATCGCTCCATGTGCTAAACAGTATCTCAGCCAGTCCGCCAGGAACTGATTAATTTGATGCTTTTCGTCGCGTTGATGCAACTTTTTATTAGGATAATCATACTTTGCTTTGAAGCGAAAGATCTGCTGAGTCGAACACACTTCAGCGACCATCGCGTCATGATACAGACGTACCGTCATTGACGGTAAACTCCAGTAACTTACCGCCGGAACCGTCTGCTCAATTGACACTAATGTAGTGTAGCGGGTCGACTCGACGATAGTTAATCGATATTGCGCATTGCCCACCTGATAGCCCGCGACATCGCCGGCTGCATCGGTTCGAGGCAACAAGCGGCGCAACTGAGCAAAATTGGTTTCACACAGGCGCATCATTTCCGGGAAGTCAGGTGTATAACGCTTCATTTTGTCCACTCATTACGTAAATTGTGATAATGCAATTGCAGCCATTGCAAGGCGATGACAGAGGCCGCGTTGTCGATTTTCCCCTCTTCAACCCACTGATAAGCCTGCTCCCGGCTTACCACATGCACCCGGATGTCTTCATTTTCATCCGCCAGACCGTGAATCCCTTTTGCCGTTGTGGCATCGACTTCACCGACCAGAATCGACAGTCTTTCGCTGGTGCCGCCTGGGCTGGCCAGGTAGCTCAAGACCGGTTTTGTCCGCCCGACGACCAGCCCGGCTTCTTCTACCGCTTCGCGGCGGGCAACGTCCTCGGGGGTCTCACCGTCCTCAATCATACCGGCGACCATTTCAAGCAGCCACGGGCTCTCGCTGGTATCATACGCGGCGATGCGGATTTGCTCGACCAGCACCACTTCATCACGTACCGGGTCAAAGGGTAGCAAGACTGCGGCATGCCCGCGCTCAAAAATTTCGCGCGTCACCTCGCCGCTCATTCCACCGTTAAACAGGCGATGGCGAAAACGGTATAAATCCAGCGAAAAAAAACCACGATAAAGCGTTTCGCGTGCAATAATTTCTACATCGTTTTTAGAGAAGGTGATTCCTTGCTGATTGGGCTTGCTCATTGTCTCTGTCCTGCGCATCCGAAAGTAAGGATTTATAAGCCGTTTGGCTATCGTTTTACAGCCTGTATGTTAGATTGGTGCAAATTACCGCCGGATGGCACGTAACGCCAACTTTTTACCGCGGCAGACTCGATACAATCAGCAAATATATTTAGAATTTGGGCAGCGCTTTATGCTTCACAACAAGGAATGCAAATGAAGAAACTTTTCCCCATCCTCATCGGTCTGGGCCTGACTGGCTTCAGCGCCATGAGCCAGGCAGAAAACCTGATGCAGGTTTATCAGCAGGCGCGCGTCAGCAACCCTGACCTGCGTAAATCAGCAGCCGATCGTGATGCTGCATTCGAGAAGATCAATGAAGCACGTAGCCCGTTACTGCCTCAGCTTGGTCTGGGCGCAGATTATACTTACACCAATGGCTATCGCGACAGCAACGGCGTGAACTCGAACGTCACCAGCGGCTCGCTGCAGTTAACGCAGACCCTGTTTGATATGTCGAAGTGGCGCGCCCTGACGCTGCAGGAAAAAGCGGCCGGTATTCAGGATGTCACCTATCAGACTGACCAGCAAACGCTGATTCTGAACACCGCCACGGCTTACTTTAACGTCCTCAGCGCGATTGATACGCTTTCCTATACCGAAGCGCAGAAGCAGGCAATTTACCGCCAGTTGGATCAGACCACACAGCGCTTTAACGTTGGCCTTGTGGCGATCACCGACGTGCAGAACGCCCGTTCACAGTACGATTCAGTACTGGCAAACGAAGTGACCGCACGCAACAACCTCGACAACGCGGTAGAAGCGCTGCGCCAGGTAACCGGCAACTACTATCCGGAGCTGGCATCGCTGAACGTTGACGGCTTTAAAACCAACAAACCGCAGACGGTAAATGCGCTGCTGAAGGAAGCGGAAAACCGCAACCTGTCGCTGCTGCAGGCGCGTCTGAACCAGGACCTCGCCCGCGAACAGATTCGCCAGGCGCAGGACGGCCATCTGCCGACCCTGGATTTAACCGCCTCGACCGGGATCTCAAACACCACCTACAACGGTTCAAAAACCAACGATCCAACGCGCTATGGCGACACTGATGCCGGGCAGAACAAAATTGGCCTGAGCTTCTCGCTGCCGCTGTATCAGGGCGGGATGGTGAACTCGCAGGTGAAACAGGCGCAGTACAACTTCGTTGGCGCCAGCGAACAGCTGGAAAGCTCACATCGCAGCGTAGTTCAGACCGTTCGTTCTTCCTTTAATAACATCAACGCCTCTATCAGCAGCATCAACGCCTACAAACAGGCGGTGGTCTCTGCGCAGAGCTCCCTTGATGCGATGGAAGCCGGCTATTCCGTGGGGACGCGTACCATCGTCGACGTCCTGGATGCCACCACCACTCTGTACAACGCGAAGCAGCAGCTCTCCAGCGCACGTTATAACTACCTGATTAACCAGCTGAACATTAAATCTGCGCTCGGTACTCTGAACGAGCAGGATCTGCTGGCGCTGAACAACACGCTGGGCAAACCGGTCTCGACATCACCAGATAGCGTCGCACCGGAAACCCCGCAGCAGGATGCTAACGCTGATGGCTACAGCAGCAATGCAGCCCCGGCGGCAACACCGGCTTCGACCCGCACCACGAAAACCAGCGGCGCGAATCCTTTCCGCCAGTAATCGTCGTTGCGTCATGGCGCTTCGCTTAACGAATTCCGCTAAGCGAAGCGCTAAACGTAAGGCAACGTAAAGATCCCCTCCTTTCCCTCCCTCTTCGCTTCATTTTCCACCACTCATCCTCTATCCTGAGCGTTAACAAACCGCAATACCACTGGGTCCTGGAAGACAAATATGAAACGGACAAAAAATATCAATCATGCCTCGTTCCGTAAAAGCTGGAGCGCGCGCCATCTGACGCCGGTCGCCCTTGCCGTTACGGCCGTATTTATGCTTGCCGGTTGTGAAAAAACCGACGAGACGGTTTCTCTGTACCAAAACGCCGATGACTGCTCTGCAGCCAACCCGGGCAAAAGCGCAGAATGCACCACCGCTTTCAACAACGCGCAGAAGGAAGCGGTACGTACCGCGCCGAAATACGCCACGCGCGAAGATTGCGTCGCTGAATTCGGCGAAGGCCAGTGCCAGCAAACGCCGGCTCAGGCAGGCGTCGCGCCAGAAAACCAGGCGCAGGCACAAAGCAGCGGCAGCTTCTGGATGCCGTTGATGGCAGGCTACATGATGGGCCGTATGATGGGTGGCGGCATGGGCGCACAGCAGCCGCTGTTCAGCTCGAAAAACCCGGCCAGCCCAGCCTATGGTCAGTACACCGATGCCGGCGGTAAGAGCTACGGCGCCGCACAGCCGGGCCGGACGATGAATGTACCGAAAACAGCGATGGCACCAAAACCCGCCACCACCAGCACCGTCACTCGCGGCGGGTTTGGTGAGTCGGTCGCGAAGCAATCTGCTATGCAGCGCAGCGCTGCAGGCACCAGTTCGACTAAACGCTCAATGGGCGGCTAAATCACATGGAAAGAATCAGCATCACGGAACGCCCGGACTGGCGTGAGAAGGCGACCGAATACGGCTTCAACTTTCATACCATGTATGGCGAGCCGTACTGGAGCGAAGAGGCCTATTACAAACTGACGCTGGCCCAGGTTGAAAAGCTTGAAGAGGTCACCGCCGGGCTACACCAGATGTGCCTGCAGGCAGTGGAAAAAGTCGTCGCCAGCGATGAGCTGATGGCGAAGTTCCGCATTCCGAAACATACCTGGGGCTTCGTGCGCCAGTCGTGGAAAACCAACCAGCCGTCGCTCTACTCGCGTCTCGATCTGGCATGGGACGGCGTGGGCGAACCGAAGCTGCTGGAGAACAACGCCGATACCCCAACCTCGCTGTATGAAGCCGCCTTCTTCCAGTGGATTTGGCTGGAAGATCAGATCAACGCCGGCCAGCTGCCAGCAGGCAGCGACCAGTTCAACAGCCTGCAGGAAAAGCTGATCGAGCGTTTTTCCGAGCTGCGCGAACAGTTTGGCTTCCAGCTGCTGCATATGGCCTGCTGCCGCGATACCGAAGAAGATCGCGGTACCGTGCAGTATCTGCAGGACTGTGCCGCAGAAGCGGGTGTGGCGACCGAGTTTCTGTATATCGAAGATATCGGCCTGGGTGAAAAAGGTCAGTTTACCGACCTGCAGGATCAGGTGATTGGCAACCTGTTCAAGCTCTACCCGTGGGAGTATATGCTGCGCGAGATGTTCTCTACCAAACTGGAAGACGCGGGCGTACGCTGGCTCGAACCGGCGTGGAAGAGCATCATCTCGAACAAAGCTCTGCTTCCGCTGCTGTGGGAGATGTTTCCGAACCACCCTAATCTGCTGGCGGCTTACTTCAGCGAAGATGCGCATCCGGAGATGGAGAAGTACGTCATTAAGCCGATCTTCTCCCGTGAAGGGGCCAACGTGTCGATCGTGGAAAACGGCAAAGTACTGGAAGCGGTAGAGGGTCCATACGGAGAAGAAGGCACTATCGTGCAGGAGTTCTATCCGCTGCCGAAGTTTGGTGACAGCTACACGCTGATCGGCAGCTGGCTCATCAACGATATGCCCGCCGGGATTGGCGTACGCGAGGATCGGGCGCTGATCACCCAGGATCTGTCGCGTTTCTACCCGCACATTTTCGTCGAATAAGATCTGCCCCGGCCGCGCTAACGCCTGCCGGGGTTTTTCCGCTACCTTCTACGCCCCAATCAGCACCGACAGCATGCTCAGCGATCCCATCTCCATCCCTTCCACCGGAATAGTTATCGGCTCTTCACCGTCCCAGGTACCCAGAACGTAGAGCAGCGGCAGGAAGTGATCCGCCGTCGGATTAGAAAGCGATCCGCCCTCATGCGCCAGATAGTTCACCAGCGGATGCTCTGCAACCGGTCCCTTCCAGCTCAGGTTGGTCTTGACGTAGTCATTAAATGATTCCGCCCACGGGTAAGGCGTGCTCTCGCCATGCCAGCGTGCCGTTCTCAGGTTATGCACCACGTTACCGCTCGCCACCAGCATGATACCTTCATCGCGTAGCGCCGCCAGCTTACGTCCCATTTCCATATGCCAGGCTGCCGGTTTGGTGCTGTCGATGCTCAGCTGCACCATCGGGATATCCGCATCGGGGTACATTTTTATCAGCACGCCCCATGAGCCATGATCGAAGCCCCAGGCTTCTTTATCCAGGGTCACGGGCACCGGCGCCAGCAGCTCAACCAGACGCTGCGCCAGTTCAGGAGAACCGGGAGCCGGGTAATGCGTATCGTACAGCGCCTGCGGGAAGCCGCCAAAATCGTGGATCGTCTTCGGCGTTTCCATAGCCGTGACGCCGGTACCGCGAGTAAACCAGTGCGCAGAGACTACAACGATAGCTTTTGGCCGCGGCAATGTTTCGCCCAGCTGCCGCCAGGCGCGGGTATAGACGTTATCTTCCAGCACGTTCATCGGGCTGCCGTGGCCTAAAAACAACGCTGGCATTCGGGTACGGGACATGGTGATATCCTTAAACAGAGGAATTGTGATGCCTCAACATTACGCTTTTTTGCATCAGGATAAACTCAGATAAGCATGATGATGATCGTCAGAAAATTTGAATGTAATTCGCTGTAAAGGGTCGCATCGCCCTCTCGTCGTGAGCTGATAATCTGGATATCATTAATGATAATCATTATCAAAGGAAATGAATAATGTCGTCACCCTTAATATTGACGCTGCTGGCGGGTAGCGCCACATTCATCGGGGCTATTTTTGGCGTCCTGGGTCAGAAGCCATCCAACCGGCTGCTGGGATTTTCCCTGGGCTTTGCCGCGGGTATCATGCTGCTTATCTCGCTGATGGAGATGCTGCCCGCCGCGCTGAACGCGGAGGGCATGTCGCCGCTGCTCGGTTACGGCATGTTTGTCATCGGCCTGCTGGGATACTTTGCGCTTGACCGTATGCTGCCCCACGCGCATCCGCAGGATCTAATGTCGCCGGGTATGCCGCGTCCGCGTAACCTCCGCCGAACCGCCATGTTGTTGACTCTGGGCATCAGCCTGCACAACTTTCCGGAAGGGATCGCCACCTTTGTAACGGCCAGTAATAACCTCGAGCTGGGCATGGGCGTCGCGCTGGCGGTCGCTTTACACAATATTCCCGAGGGGCTGGCGGTGGCCGGGCCGGTTTATGCCGCCACCGGTTCACGGTATAAGGCGGTACTCTGGGCAGGGCTTTCCGGTATGGCGGAAATTCTCGGCGGCCTGCTGGCCTGGCTGATCCTCGGAAGTCTGGTGTCACCGGTCATAATGGGCGCCATTATGGCCGCCGTTGCCGGGATCATGGTGGCGCTGTCGGTCGATGAGCTGATGCCGCTGGCAAAAGAGATCGATCCGCAGAGCAACCCAAGCTATGGCGTACTGTGCGGCATGTCGGTGATGGGATTAAGTCTGGTTGCGCTGCAGGCAATGGGCATTGGCTGATGGCAAAAACAACAAAGCCCACGCTGAGGTGGGCTTTGTCATGAGGCGGGGCCAGAATCAGCTGGCTTTGCGCTCATGTGCGCGGCGATAGGCCACCAGATCTTCAATGGTGACCACGGCCATATTCTGCTTCTGTGCGAACGCAATGCACTCTGGCGCCCGCGCCATAGTGCCATCGTCGTTCGTCAGTTCACACAGCACGCCAGCCGGCTTAAAGCCCGCCAGCGTCACCAGATCGATGGTCGCTTCAGTATGACCACCGCGGGTCAACACGCCGCCCGGCTGCGCACGCAGCGGGAAGACATGGCCTGGACGGTTGAGATCGGAAGGTTTAGCGCCGTCGGCAATGGCCGCGCGCACGGTGGTCACGCGGTCAGCGGCGGAAACGCCGGTGGTGACGCCTGCTGCAGCTTCGATGGTCACGGTAAAACCGGTGCCGTATGCGCTGGTGTTGTTTTCCACCATCATCGGCAGGTCAAGCTGCTTACGGCGTTCATCGGTCAGGCACAGGCAGACAATGCCGCTGCCGTGGCGAATGGTCAGCGCCATCTGCTCAACGGTCATGGTTTCAGCGGCGAAAATCATGTCGCCTTCGTTTTCACGGTCTTCATCATCAAGCACCATCACACCGCGGCCTTCGCGCAGTGCATTTAAAGCGTGTTCCACACGTTCAAAAGCGGTACCAAAAGAGGAAAGGAGCGTCTGATTCATGGTAAATAAACCTCATTAAAATTATGGTTACCAGAATCAGGGCAGTCTTAGGAGCGCCGGTTTAGCGGCAAAAGTCAACGCAAGCGGATCGAAACCCGACTGAGCCGTTACTCTCTCCCATCCGGACTTTAACCGTCGGCCCCGGAATTACACCGGATCTGCTGACCTTTCTGCTGTTGCAGAAAGCGCTCGCGGGCTTTCAACGCCATGGTTGATTTACCGCCGGTGGGGAATTTCGCCCCGCCCTGAGAATAAGCGAGATCACTATAACGCTATTGATTATCATCGGCAATGCATAAGCTTCAAACATTTCTGGTTTATAGGCAGCGTCGATCGCACTACAATGAGCGATAAATCGACCAGAGCAGGAAACCACCATGATTGACCCGAAAAAAATTGAACAAATCGCCCGCCAGGTCCATGAATCGATGCCGAAAGGCCTTCGCGATCTTGGGGAAGATGTCGAGAAAAAGATCCGTCAGGTACTCCAGTCACAGCTGACCCGCCTGGATTTGGTCAGTCGCGAAGAGTTTGATGTGCAGACGCAGGTGCTGCTGCGCACCCGCGAAAAACTGGCGCTGCTGGAGCAGCGAATCAGCGATCTGGAAAGCCGCGCGGCCGCCCCGACCGTCGAAGAGAAGCAGTAAAAAATAACGGGCCCTCAGGCCCGTTGTTGTTTCAGTGTTCTAGCTCTGGTTCCGACGCTGCCTCTTCACTCACCTGACGGCAGTAGAGCTCATACCGTTGGCAAAACCATTCACGATGATCTTCATCCATATTGCCGACTATAGCCTGGAGATCAACGGAGTGTCCTTGTGCATGCATTCTGGCGAAACTCAGGGCCAGAAAATCAAAGTTCTTCATTGAATACAGTTCGTGATGATTCATCCGCATACTCCTTCAGCCGTGTGTGTTCTGATTGGTCATATGCTTTCTACTGACTTCAGTATTTATACTTACGCTAACGCTTTCTGTACGAAAAATGCGCTCAAATCGCCTGTTTATTGCGCTGAATCATCTCTGTCATCAATAAATAAAAAAAAGCCGGCGATCTGACGATCGTCGGCTATTTTTGTCGGACGTTATCCGGGTTTCTTCGGCCTCGCGATACGCAACCCGCTCCCCCAGGACGCCCGCCCGGCGCGACAAATTACTTACCGCTGTCTTTCTGGATCTTCTTAATGATGTTGGTCGTAGAGCAACCATCTTCAAAGTTCAGCACCAGAACGTCGCCGCCGTTCGCCCAGACTTCCTCGCTACCCGCGATATCTTCCGGCTTATAGTCGCCGCCTTTGACCAGCAGGTCCGGCAGAATGCCGGCAATCAGGCGCTGCGGCGTATCCTCTTCAAATGAGACGACCCAGTCGACGGCTTCCAGCGCGCCGAGCACGATCATACGCTGCTCCAGCGGGTTAACCGGACGAGACTCGCCTTTCAGACGTTTGGTCGACGCATCGCTGTTGACCGCAACGATCAGGCGATCGCCGAGCTTGCGCGCATTAGCCAGATAAGAGACGTGGCCCGCGTGCAGAATGTCAAACACGCCGTTGGTCATCACCACTTTCTCGCCGCGCTTACGCGCCGCCGCAACGGCCTGTTTCAGTTCATCTTCGTTCATCACGCCGAACCCGGTCTCCGCGCGCCCGCGCACGGCGTTTTCCAGCTCGATAGGTGAAACGGTGGATGTCCCCAGCTTGCCGACCACGACGCCGGCCGCCGCGTTGGCAAAGTAGCACGCCTCTTCCAGAGTGTTGCCGGAGGCCAGCGTCGCCGCCAGCACGCCAATGACCGTATCGCCGGCACCGGTGACGTCATACACTTCTTGCGCCTGAGTCGGCATATGCAGCGGCGGACGGCCCGGCTGCAACAGCGTCATCCCCTGCTCGGAACGAGTCACCAGCAGCGCAGAGAGTTCGAAATCCGCAATAATTTTCAGGCCGCGTTCGACAATATCCGCTTCGTCTTTGCACTTGCCCGCTACGGCTTCAAATTCGGAGAGGTTCGGCGTCAGCAGCGTGGCGCCGCGATAGCGTTCAAAATCGGTGCCTTTCGGATCGATCAGCACCGGTACGCCGGCATCGCGCGCCAGCTTAATCATGGTCTGCACGCTGGCCAGCGCGCCTTTTGCATAATCGGACAATACCAGCGCCCCGATGGTACCCAGCGCCTGCTGAATGCGGTCGTGCATGGGCTGCGGATCGACGCCGGAGAATCCCTCTTCGAAATCCAGGCGGATCAGCTGCTGGTTGCGCGACAGCACGCGCAGCTTGGTGATAGTCGGGTGAGTCGGCACGGAGACAAAATCGCACTTCACGTTGACATCCGCCAGCGCCTTACTGAGCGCACGCGCTGCGTCATCAATCCCGGTCAGGCCAACCAGGCGAGAGGTCGCACCGAGAGAGGCGATGTTCATCGCCACGTTTGCCGCACCGCCGGGACGCTCTTCGATATTTTCCACCTTGACCACCGGTACCGGGGCTTCGGGGGAAATACGGCTGGTGGGACCATACCAGTAGCGGTCCAGCATGACATCGCCAACCACCAACACTCCTGCACGTTCAAACTCCGGCAGCGTTACTTTCATGACTCTCTCCTGCGAGATACAAACTTTGCGCGCGATAATAGCACACCCGGTTTTTTAGTTAAGCCATCAACCACTTCTGCCAGCTGGCGCTCACCTGCTGACGTTCATGGGTAAAGGCGTCCGGGGCGACGTTCCCCGGCTGTTCCTGCAACGCCAGATGATGCAGCGCATCGCGCAGCGTGGTGTACGCATGGGTCAACGCCTGCGCTTCTTCATCATCCATAATGTCGTTTTGCGCCAGCAGTTCCAGAATACGCACGTTATCAGACCAGCGCGTCAGCTTCGGTTTATCGTGCGCATAGCGTAGGACCAGATACTGGGTAATAAATTCAATGTCGGTAATGCCCCCGGCATCGGCTTTAATATCAAAGCGATCCCGATGCTTATTGCCGAGATGAGCGCGCATTTTCTCCCGCATTTCCCGCACTTCGGTCTGCAGCGTCGCCCCTTCACGCGGCGTGCTGAGGATATCGCGTCGGATGGTATCAAAACGCTCCTGCAGCGCCGGATCGCCATAGACTACGCGGGCACGCACCAGGGCCTGATGTTCCCAGGTCCAGGCCTCATTCTTCTGGTAGTCGGCAAACGCATCGGCAGTGGTGACCAGCATACCCGCCGCACCAGACGGACGTAAGCGAGCATCCACTTCGTAGAGAATCCCTGAAGAGGTGCGGGTGCTGAAGAGGTGCATAATGCGCTGGGCCAGGCGCAGATAGAACTGGCGACCGTCGATTTCGCGCTCCCCGTCGGTCATCACCTCCATCGGACAATCATGCAGGAACACCAGGTCAAGGTCAGAACTGTAGCCCAGCTCCCAGCCCCCCAGTTTCCCGTAACCGACGACCGCAAAACCACGCCCCTGGCGGTCATGCAGGTGCGTCGGCTGGCCATAACGCGCCACCATCTGCATCCACGCCTGCTGGACCACCGCATCAATCATCGCTTCGGCCAGCCAGGTTAAGTGATCGCTCACTTTCATTACCGGCAGCGTACCGGCAATATCGGCGGCGGCAATATGCAGCAGCTGCGCCTGCTTAAACTGGCGCAGCGCCTCCAGCTGCTGCTCTTCGTCCTCTTCCGGCACCCGCAGCAGATACTGACGTAGCTCATCGCGATAGGCATCGGTCGCCGTCGGTTGATACAGCGTATTGGGATCCAGCAGTTCATCCAGCAGCAGCGGATGGCGCGCCAGCTGACTGGCAACCATCGGCGAAGCGGCGCAGAGGCTAATCAGATGTTTCAACGCACCGGGAAACTCGCTGAGCAATTCCAGGTAAGTGGTTCGGGTGACGATACCGGTCAACAGCGGCGTAATCCGCGCCAACGGCACCGGCGCATCGGCACGCGAACACACTTCGCTGAGCAGATGCGGCATCAGCTGATCCAGCACCTGGCGCCCGCGCGGGCCGATAGTGCGTTTATCCAGCTCTTTACGAAAATCGGCAATCAGCGCCAGCACACTGCGACGGTCGTCATCCGCAAGATGGGCCAGCGCCGGGCTGGCGTCATCCTCTTCCAGCGCATCCTGCCACAACTCACGCCAGTACTCCTCCAGCTGCTCATCCGGTGATTGCGCTTCATCATCGCCAATCAGGTCGTTGAACACTCGCCGTACGCTGGCCATTTTCTCTTCCAGCTGCGCGGTCAGCGTTTCCCAGTCATCAACATGCATCCCCCACGCCAGGCGAGCGCGATTAAGCGCATCCTGCGGTAAAGTTTGCGTCTGCTCGTCATTGATGCTTTGCAGCAGGTTTTCCAGGCGACGTAAGAACAGGTAGGCATCACGCAACCGGGCAGCATCGCCTTCCGGCAGCAGGTGCAGCTCATCGATCGCCGCCAGCGTCGGAAGCAGCGCCCGCAGCTGGAGCGCCGGTTCGCGTCCTCCGCGGATCAGCTGGAAGACCTGTACGATAAATTCGATTTCGCGGATACCGCCCGCACCGAGCTTGATATTGTCCTTCAGCCCGCGACGACGAACTTCACGGGCAATCATCCCCTTCATATTACGCAGCGACTGGATCACGCTGAAGTCGATGTAGCGACGGAAGACGAAGGGCCGCAGCATGGCGCGCAGTTCGTTGGCATAGGTGCCTTCGTTATCGCCCATGATCCGCGCTTTGACCATCGCGTAGCGCTCCCAGTCGCGCCCTTGTTCCTGATAGTAATCTTCCAGCGCGGCAAAGCTCAGCACCAGCGGCCCGCTGTCGCCGAAGGGGCGCAGGCGCATATCAACGCGATAAACAAAGCCATCCTGCGTCGGCTGGTCGAGGACTTTAATCAGCCGCTGCCCGAGGCGGGTAAAGAACTGCCCGTTATCCAGCTCGCGGCGTCCGCCGCGGGTTGCGCCATGTTCAGGCCAGGCAAAAATCAGATCGATGTCCGACGAGAAATTGAGTTCGCCTCCGCCCAGTTTCCCCATCCCGAGGATCAGCAGCGGCTGCGCTTTACCTTCGGCACTGGTAGGGGTTCCCCATTCGTTACAGCAGGCGGTGTAAAGCCAGTCGCGGGCGGCGACAATCAGCGTCTCCGCCAGCGCGCTTAGCTGCTGCAAACTGCTCTCTTCACTGACCAGCGACAGCGCTTGTGCCCAGGCGATGCGCACCATGATCCGGCGGCGAAACAGGCGCAGCTCACGCATCAGCGTCGCTTCGTCGTTGACACCGGCCAGGGCGGCCTGTAGCCAGTCGGCATAGTGACGCCACTCCTGCGCCTCGGGGGGCGAGTTTTCAAGCTCGGTCAGCCACTGCGGCTGCGCCACCAGACTCTGCTGGACGAAATCGCTGAACGCCATCACCGACTGCGCCTGCGGACTTAACGTGGATAATGGAAAATCCGCCGGCAGTCGGTCTACAACCGTCTGCCAGTGCTGCTGTAACTGTGAAGAAAGCGGCATTATAGGGGTCTCCCTGGCCTGAAATTATCGTTTTCCACTATGCAGCCAGAATGGCTCCGCGGCCAGCGCCTGGCGGCGGAAATATTCAATGACGCTGCGATCTTTGTGCTCAATAGCGCGACGGACTTCCAGCCAGTTCTCCAGCCAGGAGGCCGCAGCATCGGCATAGGCGCCGGCGAGCAGCTGAATGCAGTCTATGTCGCGGGCCAGACGCGGCAGCTGGCCGTCGTAATCGTCCCCCAGCGTCTGCTGGAACGCATTTTTTAACTCCGCCGCCGCCCGCGAAAGCTGGATATCGGCGAAACGTTTAAAAGAGCCGGCGATCTTCTTCTGCGCGTTCTCATTTAAAAAGGCGCGCCAGCTACGGCTCACCAGCCATTCGGTCAACGCGAGCTTCGCGCTGACTGCGGCAATGCTGAACAGCGCCGCCGGATCCTTTCCAGCCTCCGTCAGGGCAGCTTCCGCTTCCCCAAGCTGTTCGCGCAGCTGCGCGGTGGCCTTACGCGGCACGATACCGCCAAACAGCACCAGCGCATGACGTATCCGGGCGATGGCGCGAAGGATTTCCCCTTTTGCCATCGGATTACCGCGGCTCCAGACCTCGTCATGATAGAGCCAGTGCGCCAGCGCGTTTTCCAGCGACGCCTCCAGACCCTGCTCTACGCTGGCTTTTGGCGCCACCTGCAGAACGCCGAATGGCTGCACCGGGCGCGCATCGTTCCCATGGGCAAGATGGTAGCCGCGCGCCGCTTTGCTGAGACTTCCCTGGCGCAGCACGCCGGTTTCCAGCAGACGACGGGCGAGCGCCAGCACATCCTCCGTCTTACCAGAGAGCAGTTCCAGCTCCAGCTCGCAAATCGCCTCCTGATGCTCGGGGGTTTTCACCTCCCCGCGATCGAGCGCAATTTCAATCTGGCTCTCCCCTTCGCTGACCACCCATTTTTCACGTTCAAAATCGGTACTGAACAGCGGCTGTACGTTTTGCGCCAGATCCGCGGGCAGTTCGCCCTGCGGCCAGACTTCGGCAGGCAGGCGTTCCAGCGCCAGTTCCGGGCTTGCCAGCGGGATGTTGAATTCCGGACGCTGATGCAACCCACCCACCACGCGCCCGGCGATTTTCAGGGTCATTTCATACTGACCGCGATCGCCACGGATGCGCAGTCCCATATCGTGACGGCGCAGCCAGTTATCCGCCGTTTCATAGTAAATATTGAGCAATTGACCCGCAGGCGTGTGCTGGGCATTAAGCGCGTTAAGGTGCTGGCGCAGTGTTTCCACGCCGCTGTCGGAGACGATAAATTTTAATTCGATTTCTTGAGCCATGACTGAATTCTTCCGCTTCTTTGCGCTGCCGGGAAAATACGGCGAACTATCGCCGATATTTTTTGTCAGTAGATAGTATTTTGCGGCGATTCTCCATGCAATGCGCATTTTGCCGGGCCACCTCCCGGATGTTTCCGATTGTGGCAGAAAACTTTGCGTCGCTATGGCGATGCCACTACTATCGTTCAACTTTTTATGATCAAACGATGACCTGATGCCAAAATTACGCCTTATCACTTTTACTTTGCTGGCGCTCAGCGCCGCCACGGCGGTTCATGCAGAAGAAAAACGCTATGTTTCTGATGAACTGAACACCTGGGTTCGCACGGGGCCGGGCGATAATTATCGTCTTCAGGGCACCATTAACGCCGGGGAAGAAGTTTCTCTGCTGCAGACCAATGACAGCACCGGTTATGCCCAGATCCGCGACGGCAACGGCCGTACCGCGTGGATTCCGCTGAAAGAGCTGAGCACCGAGCCCAGCCTGCGCACCCGCGTGCCGGATCTGGAAAATCAGGTGAAAACCCTGACCGACAAACTCAATAACATCGACACCACCTGGAATCAGCGCACCGCCGACATGCAGAAAAAGGTCGCCGGCAGCGATACCGTCATCAACGCGCTGAAAGATGAAAACCAAAAGCTGAAAAATGAGCTGGTTGTCGCCCAGAAGAAGGTGAATGCCGCGAATCTGCAGCTGGATGATAAGCAGCGCACTATTATCATGCAGTGGTTTATGTACGGCGGCGGCGTGCTTGGCGTCGGACTGCTGCTCGGTCTGGTGCTGCCGCATCTGGTCCCGAGCCGTAAACGTAAAGACCGGTGGATGAACTAATTCGTCTTCTCTGCCAGACTTACGTATCATCTTGAGCAAAGTGGATACGGGAGAGTCAGGCGTGAAGATTTATCTGGTCGGTGGTGCAGTTCGGGATGCGTTATTAGGGCTACCGGTCAAAGACAGAGATTGGGTCGTGGTTGGCGCCACGCCTGAGCAGTTGCTTGAGGCGGGCTACCAGCAGGTAGGCCGCGATTTCCCCGTATTTCTGCACCCGAAAAGCCGGGAAGAGTATGCTCTGGCACGTACCGAGCGTAAATCAGGCTCCGGCTACACCGGTTTTACCTGCTATGCCGCCCCGGACGTCACGCTGGAACAGGATCTGCTGCGCCGCGATCTGACGGTTAATGCGCTGGCTCAGGATGCCGATGGCCTGATTATCGATCCCTACGGCGGCCAGGCCGATTTGCGTCTGCGCCTGCTGCGCCACGTCTCACCCGCCTTCAGCGAAGACCCGCTGCGCGTTCTGCGCGTGGCGCGCTTCGCCGCCCGCTATGCCCACCTGGGCTTCCGTATTGCCGACGAAACAATGGCGCTGATGCGCGCCATGGCCGACGCCGGCGAACTGGCGCATCTGACGCCAGAACGGGTCTGGAAGGAGACGGAAAACGCCCTTGGCACCCGTAATCCCCAGGTCTTTTTCCAGACCTTACGCGACTGCCACGCGCTCGGCGTGCTGTTCCCGGAAATTGACGCGCTGTACGGCGTTCCGGCACCGGCTAAATGGCACCCGGAAATCGACACCGGTGTACATACGCTGATGACTCTGACGATGGCGGCAATGCTGTCGCCGGAGATTGACGTTCGCTTTGCAACGCTATGTCACGATCTCGGCAAAGGGCTGACGCCAAAAGCGCTCTGGCCGCGCCATCACGGCCACGGTCCGGCAGGCGTCAGGCTGGTCGAGCAGCTCTGCGCCCGTCTGCGCGTACCGAACGACATTCGCGATCTGGCGAAGCTGGTCGCCGAATTCCACGACCTGATTCATACCCTGCCAATACTGCAGCCCAAAACGCTGGTCAAACTGTTTGATAATATCGACGCCTGGCGTAAGCCGCAGCGGGTCATGCAAATCGCCTTAACCAGCGAAGCCGATGTGCGCGGACGTACCGGATTCGAAGCCCGCGATTATCCGCAGGGACGCCTGCTGCTTGAAGCCTGGGAGGTCGCCCAATCGGTCTCTACGAAAGAGGTGGTTGCTCAGGGCTTTAAAGGGCCGGAGATTCGTGAGGAGCTGACGCGGCGCCGCATACTGGCGGTCGCGAAGTGGAAGGAAGAGCGCTGCCCTCAGCCTTGCGACTGAGGGCCCGGTTTTACCGGCGCTGAAAACTCAGAAGAAGATAACGTAAACCACTGCCGCGACGACAAAACGGTAGATAGCAAACGGGATAAACGAAATACGTTTAATCAGCTGCAGGAAGGTTTTAATCGCGATCAGCGCCACGATGAACGCCATAATAAAGCCGACGGCAAACATCGGAATATCGCTGGCGTTGAGGAAACCGATGCTCTTATACACATCCAGCACGGTCGCCCCCATCATCATCGGCACCGCCAGCAGGAAGGAGAACTCTGACGCCGCATAGCGGCTTACGCCCATCAGCATCCCACCGGAAATGGTCGCACCGGAGCGAGAGAAACCGGGCCACAGCGCCAGGCACTGGAAGCAGCCGATGATAAATGCCTGGCGATAGGTCATATCATCAATACCGACGGCACGCGGCTGTTTTGGCTTCAGCACTTCCGCCGCGATCAGCAGCAGGCCACCCACGATCAGCGCATACATGACGTTGACCGGGTTGAACAACGATTTGATGGTATCGTGGAACAACAGACCCAGCACCACCGCCGGAACCATCCCTAATAAAATATGAATCAGCGATAAACGGCCGCTTCCCTGACCTTCATGTTCCGGTGGTTTACCGAAATGAATACCGATCAGACCAAACAGACGACGCCAGAACATGACGACAACGGCAAGAATAGAACCTAACTGAATGACCACCTCAAAAGTATTTGCCGTCTCGCCTTCAAAGCCCAGCAGATGGCCGACAATAATCATATGGCCAGTACTGGAAACAGGTAAAAATTCCGTTAACCCTTCAACCACACCCAATATTGCCGCCACCAGCAGCGAGTGTATATCGCTCATCCAATAAACCCTTTAAAAGTAAAATGAAAAAACCAGATACGCTGAACCATTCCATCAGGTGATATTGATGCGGCCAGTCTGGAGACGGACGGCGCAGGAAATCGGAGCGTACACGGAGTACGCGTAAATTTCGAGTGCTGTCCTGACCCTGAGCGGCAATTAAATATCCCGATAGCCGGATCCTGTGACCGGTATAAACGCAATTTGTTTAACGAGTATGACCTGAAAAGTTTTGTTTCAGATTAAGGCTACGTCCGACTGCGCTCGATAATCACGCCCACGTTTGCCGCCCGGGCAACGGCGCCCGGTTTGCTGACTTTAATCCGCACCCACGGCGAGGGGAATTTTTCCAGCAGCAGATCGGCAATCTCTTCCGCGACACGTTCCACCAGCGCAAAACGTCCGCCTTCAACGTGACCAATCACCAGCTCGCTGATATCAGCATAGCTGAGGCAATCATTGACATCATCGCTGCTCGCCGCTTTGCGGTTGTCCCACGCCATTTCGATATCGAACACCAGCTTCTGTTCAATGGTTTGTTCCCAGTCGTAAACACCGATAGTGGTGATTACCGAAAGTTGCTCTATAAATACAATATCCATCACGACCTGCCTGCTTTTTGGCTAAACCGGATACCACTTCCGGCGAATTATGCGTATTATCCACAGATGCAAAGACATCCCCTAAATAATTCGCATTGCAGGAAAGCAGCGGCGCAGCAAGCGTTCTGGCTCCATGCACGCTCCGATGACGGCACGAAAGAAGTGCGCCAGCGCATCAGCGACGCGAAGGATAGCGGGGACAAAACGACATTTTCAAAATGGAACAGCTGATGAGTGCAATCGCGCCTGGACTGGTTATCCTTGCCTACCTCTGCGGCTCAATTTCCAGCGCCATTCTGGTGTGTCGTCTCGCTGGCCTGCCCGATCCTCGCGATAGCGGTTCCGGCAATCCTGGGGCGACAAACGTACTACGAATTGGCGGCAAGGGAGCAGCCGTAACGGTTCTTATTTTTGATGTGCTCAAAGGCATGCTGCCCGTCTGGGGTGCCTGGGCGCTCGGCCTGACGCCTTTCTGGCTGGGTCTGGTCGCCATTGCGGCCTGCGTAGGCCATATCTGGCCGGTATTCTTTAACTTCCGCGGTGGTAAGGGCGTGGCGACTGCTTTCGGCGCAATCGCGCCCATCGGCTGGGATTTGACCGGCGTCATGGCGGGTACCTGGCTGCTGACCATCCTGCTCAGCGGCTATTCCTCGCTCGGGGCTATTGTCAGCGCGCTGATTGCCCCTTTCTACGTCTGGTGGTTCAAACCGCAGTATACCTTCCCGGTTTCTATGCTCTCCTGCCTGATTCTGCTGCGCCATCACGACAATATTCAGCGTCTGTGGCGGCGCCAGGAAACCAAAATCTGGGCCCGGCTGAAAAAGAACAAAAAAACGCCTGAGCAGAAATAATCTGGCGCCCGGTGGCGCGCGCCGGGCCCCCTTTATCCCGACATTCTCTCTGAATTACCCTTTTTGGCAGCCAATCCTCCTGAACTCACCGGCCAGAAAAAGATAATCATTTCACAACAATCACTTAGCTATGTCTTATAACCAAAAATAATTTATCCCTGCCTGCCGCGATGTTTACTCTGAATCCTTTATAAGACAGCACAGAACAACATCATGACAGACGTAATCAACGCGGCTCCGGTCGCAGCGGCGGGGTCGCCTGGCGGGGAAGTACAGTGGATACGCGGCGCCGCTGACGTATCGCGTTTAATCAATGAGGGCAGCAGCGGGCGTACCAATGCGCGGATTGTTATGGGTATCGCCCTCGGCGGTATCTTTCTCGATGCCTACGATCTTGGCTCCCTGGCCTTTGGCCTGAAAGACATTACCCGTGAATTCAACCTGACGCCCGCCGGCACCGGCATGGTGGCCTCAGCCATCACCTTCGGCGCCATCGTCGGCGCGCTGCTGGGCGGCTACCTGACGGATAAAATCGGCCGCTACCGCGTCTTCATGGCCGATATGCTGTTTTTTGTGGTGGCTGCGATCGCCTGCGCGCTGGCCCCCAACGAATACGTGCTGACCGGCGCCCGTTTTGTCATGGGCCTCGGCGTCGGTATCGATCTGCCGGTGGCGATGGCCTTCCTGAGTGAGTTCTCAAAGCTTAAGGGGCCGGGCAACAAAGCGGCCAGCGTCGCCATGTGGTGCCCGACGTGGTACGCCGCTATCAGTATTTCATATCTGCTGGTGCTCTTGTTCTATGCCGTACTGCCGGAAAGCCACAGCGACTGGCTGTGGCGGCTGATTCTGGGCTTCGGCGCGGTTCCTGCACTGGTGATTATCGCCATTCGCAGCCGCTATATGAGCGAGTCGCCGGTGTGGGCCGCCAATCAGGGCAACCTGCGTGAAGCGGCCGCCATTCTGCGCAAGGCCTATAACATCAACGCCCACGTGGCGCAGGACGCGCTGGATAACCCGACGCCGGTGGTGAAAAAAGCGCAGTGGAGCAACTATTTCCGTCTGTTCCAGGGCGTCTATCTGCGGCGGACCACCCTCGCTACGCTGCTGTCGGTCGTCTCTTCCTTTGCCTATAACGCCGTCGCCTTCGGCCTGCCGGTGATTATCTCCAGCTTCTTTGTTCAGTCGATGCTGACCACGATTGTGATCTCCCTGGCGCTGAACCTGCTCTTTGCTTTCGTCGGCGGCCTGCTGGCAGTGCGGCTGGTGCCGCGCTTAGGGGCATGGAAGATGTCGCTGGCGGGCTACAGTTGCCAGCTGGCGGCGCTGCTGGGACTGGCGCTGATCGGCCGTCCGCACGGCGCGGGCGAAGGCATCGCGGCCGTGGCGATGCTGGCGCTGTTCCTGTTCGGCCAGGGGTTTGGCCCCGGCGCCCACACCATGACCTTTGCTTCGCTGAGCTATCCAACTTCGCTGCGCGGTGTCGGCGTCGGCCTGAACCAGACTCTGATGCGCAGCAGCTCAACGCTGTCGCTGTTCCTCTTCCCGCTGCTGGTTGCGGCCCTGGATACCCAGGTCTTTTGGATTATCGCCGCCGCGCCGCTGATTGGCCTGCTGTCGCTGCTCGCGATTCGCTGGGAACCATCGGGTTATGACATTGACGCCGAAGATTATCAGGCGTAATAATCTTTTCGCTAAACGGCCGCCGCACAGGCGGCTGTTTTCTTGTTTTTAATTCATAAGCTTTTCATATGATCGAGATACTTTCGCGCCGATCAATACTCATCGCTGCTGTTTTATCTTGATTTTGCAGGGGCGTAACAACATTGCACAGCACCGTGTTACCAGAGAATAAAAAAGGCTGGCAGGCTACGCTGGACCTTCATTTTCAACATCGCGGCGGCAAAACGGTACTCACCTCCGCCCGTCATGTCGGTCCGCTCACCGTCCAGCGTCCCTTTTATCCTGAAGACGATACCTGTCATCTCTACTTACTCCACCCGCCGGGCGGGATTGTCGGTGGTGACGAGCTAACGATTCGCGCCGCTCTCGATAGCGGCTGCCACACGTTAATCACCATGCCCGGTGCCAGTAAGTTTTACCGCAGCAGCGGCGCGCAGGCTCATTTACATCAGCGTCTGACGCTGGCGGAACGCTCGACGCTGGAGTGGCTGCCGCAGGACGCGATTTTCTTTCCCGGCGCCCGCGCCCGTCTGCATACCGCCTTTCATCTTTGCCCTTCCAGCACGCTGCTGGCCTGGGATCTGCTGTGCCTGGGCCGCCCGGTCATCGGTGAAAGCTTTAGCCATGGCGCCCTCAGCAATCGTCTTGAAGTATGGATGGATGATGCCCCGCTGCTCATTGAACGCCTGCATCTGGCCGACGGACGTCTGGCCAGCGTGGCGCAGTACCCGTGGGTCGGTACTCTTCTGTTCTATCCCGCCAGTGAAGCCCTGCTTGACGGCGTGCGGGAACGACTCACGACGCTGGGCAATTATGCTGGCGCCACGCTGACTGACGGCCTGCTGACGGTGCGCTTTTTAAGTGACGATAACTTACTTTGCCAGCGGGCGATGCGTGATATCTGGCAGTTTATGCGCCCGCATCTGACCGGAAAGTCCCCGGTCCTTCCCCGAATCTGGTTGACCTGAGAGAACGCTATGGAACTGACCCCCAGAGAGAAAGACAAGCTGCTGTTGTTTACCGCCGCACTGGTGGCGGAACGTCGCCTGGCCCGCGGCCTGAAGCTGAACTACCCGGAAGCCGTGGCCTTAATCAGCGCCTTTATTATGGAAGGCGCCCGCGACGGTAAAAGCGTCGCGGCGCTGATGGAAGAAGGCCGCCACGTGTTAAGCCGCGAACAGGTCATGGAGGGCGTACCCGAAATGATCCCCGACATCCAGGTCGAGGCCACCTTCCCGGATGGCTCGAAGCTGGTCACCGTCCACAACCCGATTATCTGAGGTTTCGCGATGATCCCAGGTGAATATAAGGTGCAGCCCGGACAGATAGCTCTGAACGTTGGCCGCGCCACCCGCAGCATTATCGTTGAGAATCATGGCGACCGGCCGATTCAGGTTGGATCGCATTACCATTTTGCCGAGGTCAACCCGGCGCTGAAATTTGATCGGGCGCAGGCCACCGGCTATCGCCTGAACATCGCCGCCGGCACCGCGGTCCGCTTTGAGCCAGGGCAAAAACGTGAAGTAGAGCTGGTGGCGCTCGCCGGTCGTCGCGCGGTATACGGCTTTCGCGGCGACGTGATGGGAAATCTGGAGGCAAACAATGAGTGATATTTCACGTCAGGCCTATGCCGACATGTTTGGCCCCACCACCGGCGATAAAGTGCGCCTGGCGGACACCGAACTGTGGATCGAGGTCGAAGACGATCTGACCACCTACGGCGAAGAGGTCAAGTTCGGCGGCGGGAAGGTCATCCGTGACGGTATGGGCCAGGGACAAATGCTCGCTGACGACTGTGTCGATCTGGTGCTGACCAATGCGCTGATCGTCGATCACTGGGGGATCGTCAAAGCCGACATTGGTGTCAAAGAGGGGCGTATTGTCGCAATCGGCAAAGCGGGTAATCCCGATATCCAGCCTGACGTCACTATCCCCATTGGCGCGGCGACGGAGGTTATTGCCGCCGAAGGTAAGATAGTCACCGCCGGCGGCGTCGATACCCACATCCACTGGATCTGCCCGCAGCAGGCGGAAGAGGCGCTGGTCTCCGGCGTCACCACCATGGTCGGCGGCGGAACGGGCCCCGCCGCGGGGACACACGCCACCACCTGTACACCGGGGCCGTGGTACATCTCGCGGATGCTACAGGCCGCGGACAGTCTGCCGGTGAATATTGGTCTGCTGGGCAAAGGCAACGGCTCAAACCCGGACGCGCTACGCGAACAGGTTGCGGCAGGCGTTATCGGCCTGAAAATTCATGAAGACTGGGGCGCCACGCCGGCCGCCATCAACTGCGCGCTGACGGTCGCCGACGAAATGGATATTCAGGTGGCGCTGCACAGCGACACCCTGAATGAATCGGGTTTTGTTGAAGATACGCTGGCGGCGATTGCCGGACGGACGATCCACACTTTCCATACCGAAGGTGCCGGCGGCGGCCATGCGCCGGATATTATTACCGCCTGCGCACACCCCAATATTTTGCCCTCCTCCACCAACCCGACGCTGCCCTACACCGTCAATACCATTGACGAACATCTCGATATGCTGATGGTCTGCCACCATCTCGATCCGGATATTGCGGAAGACGTGGCGTTTGCCGAATCCCGCATCCGCCGGGAAACCATTGCGGCAGAAGATGTTCTGCACGATCTCGGCGCCTTCTCTCTGACCTCTTCCGATTCGCAGGCGATGGGGCGCGTGGGCGAAGTCGTTCTGCGTACCTGGCAGGTGGCGCATCGGATGAAGGTGCAGCGCGGGCCGCTGGCGGAAGAACGCGGCGATAACGACAACTTCCGCGTGAAGCGCTATATCGCCAAGTACACCATTAACCCGGCGCTGACCCACGGTATCGCCCATGAAGTCGGCTCGATTGAAGTGGGCAAACTGGCGGATCTCGTGCTGTGGTCCCCGGCGTTTTTCGGCGTTAAGCCGGCCACGGTGATCAAGGGCGGTATGATCGCCATTGCCCCGATGGGCGACATCAACGCCTCGATTCCGACGCCACAGCCGGTGCACTACCGCCCGATGTTCGGCGCGCTGGGCAGCGCTCGCCATCACTGTCGCCTCACCTTCCTGCCGCAGGCGGCGGTCGACAGTGGCGTGGCGCAGCGTCTGAATCTGCAGAGCGCCACGGCGGTGGTGAAAGGCTGCCGGACGGTACAAAAGACCGACATGATCCATAACGGCCTGCAGCCCAATATCACCGTCGACGCGCAAACCTATGAAGTGCGCATCGATGGCGAACTGATCACCAGCGAACCGGCAGATGTCCTGCCGATGGCGCAACGTTATTTTCTGTTTTAAGGAGTCCGGATGCTCTATCTGACCCAACGAGTGGATTCACCTGGCAAACTGACCGCCAGCCTTACGCTGCCGATCGATGTGCGGGTGAAAAGTCGTATCAAAGTCACCCTCAACGACGGTCGCGAAGCCGGTTTGTTGTTGCCGCGCGGCCTGCTGCTACGCGGCGGGGATGTGCTCAGCAATGAAGACGGCAGCGAGTTTGTGCAAATTATCGCCGCAGATGAAGGCGTGTCCGTGGTGCATTGCGACGATCCGTTCACCCTGGCGAAAGCCTGCTATCACCTCGGCAACCGCCACGTTCCGCTGCAAATCATGCCCGGAGAGCTGCGCTATCACCACGATCATGTGCTGGACGATATGCTGCGCCAGTTCGGCCTGGAGGTCACTTTCGCGCATCTGCCGTTTGAACCGGAAGCCGGCGCCTACGCCAGCGAAAGCCACGGCCACAGCCACGGTCATAGTCACGATCATGGCCACGATCATCATCATCACGAGCACAGTCACTAAATGCCAACGCCGGAAAAACGCCTGCGGTTGATGCAGCTGGCCAGCAGCAACCTACCGGTCGGCGGCTATAGCTGGTCGCAAGGTCTGGAATGGGCAGTCGAAGCAGGCTGGGTACCCGATGCCGCCGCTTTTGAACGCTGGCAGCAGCAGCAGATGGAACAGAGCTTTTTTACCGTCGATCTTCCTCTGTTCGCCCGGCTGTATCGGGCATGCGAAAACGACGATCTGCCGTCAGCACAGCGCTGGACCGCCTGGCTGCTCGCCTGCCGTGAGACCCGCGAACTGCGTGAAGAAGAGCGTAATCGCGGCACGGCATTTGCCCGCCTGCTGGCCGACTGGCAGCCGGACTGCCCGCCGGCGTGGCGCGGTTTGTGCCGGCAAAGCCAGCTCGCCGGCATGGCGTGGCTCGGCGTGCGTTGGCAAATCGCACTTCCCGACCTGGCGCTGAGCCTTGGCTACAGCTGGATCGAAAGCGCGGTCATGGCGGGCGTTAAGCTGGTTCCCTTCGGCCAGCAGGCGGCCCAGCAGCTGATTTTACGCCTGTGCGATCGCTACGCGGCGGATATGGCCTGCGCCCTTGCGGCGCCGGATAGCGCGATAGGTTCCTCCACGCCGCTGGCCGCCATTGCTTCCGCCCGGCATGAAACTCAGTATTCCCGATTATTCCGTTCCTAGGAGAGAGTATGCATAACTACAAACACCCGCTGCGCGTCGGCGTCGGCGGCCCGGTCGGTTCCGGGAAAACAGCCCTGCTGGAAGCGCTGTGTAAAGCCATGCGTGACAGCTGGCAGTTAGCCGTCGTCACCAACGACATCTACACCAAAGAAGATCAGCGTATTCTCACCGAAGCGGGCGCGCTGGCGCCGGAGCGCATCGTCGGCGTCGAAACCGGCGGATGTCCGCATACCGCGATCCGCGAAGACGCGTCGATGAACCTGGCGGCGGTAGAAGCGCTGAGCGAAAAATTCGGCAACCTCGATCTGATCTTTGTGGAAAGCGGCGGCGATAACCTGAGCGCCACCTTCAGTCCGGAGCTGGCGGATCTGACCATCTACGTCATTGACGTTGCGGAAGGGGAAAAGATCCCGCGCAAAGGGGGGCCGGGGATCACGAAGTCGGACTTCCTGGTGATCAACAAAACCGACCTTGCACCGTATGTGGGCGCGTCGCTGGAGGTGATGGAGCGCGATACGATGCGTATGCGCGGCGAGCGCCCGTGGACCTTTACCAACCTGAAAAGCGGCGATGGCCTGAACAACATCATCGCCTTCCTTGTCGACAAAGGTATGCTGCGCTAAAACGTTCCTGCACCATCCGGACGCGCCCGCGCCCGGATGGTGCATTCGACGCCCTCTTTTTATCCCTCCCCCCCCACAACCCCCTGCGGCGCCTGCTCTACGAAGTGGCATAAGGTTTGCTAATTACAGTCATACCTGACCATTAAGGAATGACTATGTCATCACTGGATATCAAAACTGAGTTACCTGCCCAGACCGGGCCATCAGGCTCCAGAGAAACCCTGGAAGACTATACACTCCGCTATGCTCCGCTGAGCTTCCGCCGCTGGGGGCCTGGCGTCGTCGCCGTGACCGCGCTGGGCGGCATCGCCTATCTGGCGGACTTCTCCATCGGCGCCAGCATCGGCATGGCATGGGGCACCACCAACGCGATTTACGCCATCCTGCTGGCGGCGCTGGTGATCTTCCTCACCGGGATCCCGCTGGCGATTACCGCCGCCCGCTATAACATCGATCTCGACTTAATCACCCGCAGCGCCGGATTCGGCTATTTTGGCTCGGTCATCACCAGCATTATCTTCGCAGGCTTCACCTTTATCTTCTTCGCCCTTGAAGGCTCGATTATGGCCCAGGGGCTGCTGGTTGGATTAGGGATCCCGCTGTGGATGGGCTATCTCATCGCCACCCTGATGGTGCTGCCGCTGGTCGTTTACGGTATGAAAGCCCTGACCCGCCTGCAGGTGTGGACCACGCCGCTGTGGCTGGTGCTGATGGTGGTGCCGGTGGCCTGGCTGATTGCCAAAGACCCGGCGTTGGTGGATGGCTTTATGAACTTCGCCGGCAAGAATAACGCGGCGCAGGTCGATTTAACTGCCATTATGCTCGGCGCCGGCGTCTGTCTGTCGCTGATTATGCAGATCGGCGAGCAGATCGATTACCTGCGCTTTATGCCGCCCAAAACGGCGGAAAATAGCAAAAGCTGGTGGCTGGCGGTCTTTTCCGCAGGCCCTGGCTGGGTGGTATTAGGCGCGATAAAACAGATCATCGGCGCCTTCCTCGGCTTTTATCTGCTGACCCGCTTCCCGGCAGTGCACAACACCGAGCCGGTACAGCAGTTCGTCAGCGTCTTTGATAACCTGGTACCCGGCTGGCTGGCGTTAACCCTGGCCGTGGTGCTGGTGGTCATTTCACAGATTAAAATCAACGTCACCAACGCCTATTCTGGCTCGCTGGCGTGGACCAGCGCCTGGACGCGCACCACCAAACGCTATCCGGGGCGGATTATCTTCGTCATCGTCAACCTCGCCATCGCGCTGGCGCTGATGGAGGGCGATATGTTCAGCGCGCTGTCGTGGATTCTTGGTTTCTATTCTAACTTTGCCATTGCCTGGGTCGTGGTGGTTGCCACCGATATCACCGTCAACAAAGGTCTGCTCAGGCTCGCCCCGGCGCAGCCAGAATATCGTCGCGGGATGATCTACAACGTTAACCCGGTGGGGGTGGTTTCGTTTGCTCTGGCGGCCGGCCTGTCGATCTGCGCCTTCTTCGGCCTGCTCGGTGCCACGCTGGCGCCATTCTCGCCGCTGATTGCGCTGGTCGTGGCGCTGGTGATGACGCCGCTGATGGGTATCCTCACCGGCGGGCGCTACTACATCAAGCAGTATGATGACGGGATTAGCGAGCCGCGCTACGACGCGCAGGGCAATGCGTCCATCACCGTTTACCAGTGCGTCAGCTGCGAAGAAGAGTACGAACGTCCGGACGTCATGCACTCGCACAAACATCAGGGCGCGATTTGCTCGCTGTGTAAAAGTATGGAGTAAAGCAGAAAGGCAGGCCGACGGAATGTCGGCCTGTGATGCAGGTTACGCCGCCGGCAATTCAGCAAGCGGCCAGCGCGGACGGACGGTCACGCCGAGATCCGGTTTAGCGCCGGTACGCAGGCGAACCATCCCGGCATAGGCGATCATCGCGCCGTTATCGGTGCAGAACTCCGGGCGCGCATAGAACACTTCGCCGCCGCGCTTTGCCATCATCTCCGCCAGCTTCGCGCGCAGCGTGCGGTTGGCGCTCACGCCGCCGGCCATCACCAGGCGTTTAAAGCCGGTCTGCTCCAGCGCGCGACGACACTTAATCATCAGCGTATCCACCACCGCATCTTCAAACGCACGGGCGATATCTGCACGGGTCTGCTCGTCGTCATCGTTATTGCGAATAGTGTTAGCCGCAAAGGTTTTCAGGCCGGAGAAGCTGAAATCCAGACCGGGACGGTCAGTCATCGGACGGGGGAAAACAAACCGCCCTTCTTTGCCCTGAGCCGCCATCTTAGACAGCATCGGGCCGCCGGGATAATCGAGCCCCAGCAGCTTAGCGGTTTTATCGAACGCCTCCCCGGCCGCATCATCGATAGACTCGCCGAGCAGCTCGTACTGACCAATACCGGTTACGCTAATCAGCTGGGTATGGCCGCCAGAGACCAGCAGCGCCACAAACGGGAATGCGGGGGGATTATCTTCCAGCATCGGCGCCAGCAGATGCCCTTCCATATGATGCACCGGAACCGCCGGCACGTTCCAGGCAAAGGCCAGCGAACGCCCTACCGTTGCGCCGACCAGCAGCGCGCCAACCAGGCCGGGACCTGCGGTATAGGCTACAGCATCGATCTCTTTTGCCGTCAGCCCGGCCTCTTTCAACGCCGCCTGAATCAGCGGTACGGTTTTACGCACGTGGTCGCGCGAAGCCAGCTCGGGCACCACGCCGCCGTAGTCAGCATGTAATTTCACCTGACTATACAATTGATTGGCTAGCAGGCCTTTTTCGTCGTCATAAATGGCGATGCCGGTTTCATCGCAGGATGTTTCAATACCCAGTACACGCATGTCTTGTTTTACCTCGCTCTAATACCGCGCAGTTTAGGACCAATGCGGGTTGATGTATACCCTCAGCGTGCCTGGTTGGCGCAGCGAGGCAACCGGCGCGGCGCGAAAACCCGCCCGGCGGCACGTTGCCCGCCATGCAGCGTCAGAAAGGCCTGCAGGCGGCGAAGATAAAACTTTGTTCGCCCCAGGAACAACCCTCGTGTATACTCCTCACCCTTATAAAAGTCCTTTCAAAAAAGGCAGCGGTGCTTTACAAAGCAGCAGCAATTGCAGTAAAATTCCGCACCATTTTGAAATAAGCTGGCGTTGATGCCAGCAGCAAACCGAATTAATCAAAGGTGAGAGGCACATGCCGGTAATTAAAGTACGTGAAAACGAGCCGTTCGACGTAGCTCTGCGTCGCTTCAAGCGTTCCTGTGAGAAAGCAGGTGTTCTGGCGGAAGTTCGTCGTCGTGAGTTCTATGAAAAACCGACTACCGAACGTAAGCGCGCTAAAGCTTCTGCAGTGAAACGTCACGCGAAGAAACTGGCTCGCGAAAACGCACGCCGCACTCGTCTGTACTAATCTGTTGAGGGCCAAAGCCCTCAATTCAGACTGAGTTGTTGTTGTAAGGCCGTGCTTCCGGAAGGAATGCGCGGCTTATTTTCGTTTATGCATTAGCAGATACACCGCATCATGAAAGAACGTGTTCAGCCCACGCTGAGGCCGTCTGGTGATCGTGTGTATAGTTTACGGGGCCTATGGCTGGACGAATCCCACGCGTATTTATCAATGATCTGCTGGCGCGCACCGACATCGTCGATCTGATCGACGCGCGGGTAAAGCTCAAAAAGCAGGGCAAGAACTACCACGCGTGCTGTCCATTCCATAACGAAAAAACCCCCTCTTTTACCGTCAACGGTGAAAAACAGTTTTATCACTGCTTTGGTTGCGGTGCGCACGGCAACGCTGTCGACTTCCTGATGAACTACGACAAACTCGAGTTCGTGGAGACGGTCGAAGAGCTGGCCGCCATGCACAACCTCGAAGTGCCATACGAAGCAGGCAACGGACCGAGTCAAATAGAGCGCCATCAGCGGCAAAGTCTCTATCAATTGATGGACGGTCTGAATGCGTTTTATCAACAGTCTCTGATGCAACCCGCCGCCGACCCTGCGCGCCAGTATCTGGCAAAACGTGGCTTAAGCAGCGAGGTCATTGCGCGCTTCGCGATTGGCTACGCCCCACCCGGTTGGGATAACGTCTTAAAACGTTTTGGCGGCAATCAAGAAAACCGCCAGTCGCTTATCGATGCCGGCATGCTGGTGACGAACGATAAGGGGCGCAGTTACGACCGCTTCCGCGAACGGGTGATGTTCCCTATCCGCGATAAGCGAGGCCGGGTGATTGGTTTTGGTGGTCGCGTGCTGGGCGATGCCCTGCCGAAATACCTTAACTCTCCGGAAACCGATATTTTCCATAAAGGTCGTCAGCTGTACGGCCTGTATGAAGCGCAGCAGGATAACGCCGAACCACCGCGTTTGCTGGTTGTCGAAGGCTATATGGACGTCGTGGCACTGGCGCAGTACGACATAAACTACGCCGTCGCGTCGCTGGGGACCTCGACCACCGCCGACCATATTCAGCTTTTGTTCCGGGCGACCAACCAGGTCATCTGCTGTTACGACGGCGACCGGGCTGGCCGCGATGCCGCCTGGCGGGCGCTGGAAACGGCGCTGCCGTACATGACCGATGGTCGTCAGCTACGCTTTATGTTTCTGCCCGACGGCGAAGACCCGGATACGCTGGTGCGTAAAGAGGGTAAAGCGGCGTTTGAAGCGCGGATGGAGCAGGCTCAGCCGCTCTCCACGTTTTTGTTCAACAGCCTGCTGCCGCAGGTCGACTTGAGCACCCCGGACGGGCGCGCGCAGCTCAGTACCTTAGCGCTGCCGCTCATCACCCAGGTACCGGGTGAAACGCTGCGCATTTATTTGCGTCAGGAGCTGGGCAACAAGCTGGGGATTTTAGATGACGCTCAGCTTGAACGTTTAATGCCAAAACAGACAGAAAGTGGAGCGCCACGCCCCGCGCCGCAGCTAAAACGCACGACCATGCGTATACTGATAGGACTGCTGGTGCAAAACCCGGATTTGGCGCCGCTGGTTCCGCCTTTAGAGGGCCTGGATCAGCGCAAAATGCCCGGGCTTGGCCTGTTCAGCGAACTGGTCAAAACCTGTTTGTCTCAGCCAGGTCTGACCACCGGGCAACTTTTAGAGCAGTATCGCGGTACAAATGAGGCCGCAACCCTTGAAAAACTGTCGATGTGGGACGATATAGCAGATAAAGATATCGCGGAAAAAACCTTCACCGACGCGCTCAACCATATGTTTGATTCTCTGCTGGAACTGCGGCAAGAAGAGTTGATAGCTCGCGACCGCACGCACGGTTTAAGCAGTGAAGAACGCCGGGAACTCTGGACCATCAGTCAGGAGCTGGCAAAAAAATGAATTGCACGGCTTAAGTGCCGAATATCGTTCGGGAAGCCCCCGACAGCCGCGCTGAGGCGCAGCGGCAATAATATAAGTACGCCCTCGCTTTAAATGTTGGCAGTTTGTCTGTCGACACCAATCAAACGAATTAAGTGTGGATACCGTCTTATGGAGCAAAACCCGCAGTCACAGCTGAAGCTTCTTGTCCAACGTGGTAAGGAGCAAGGCTATCTGACCTATGCCGAGGTCAATGACCATCTGCCGGAAGATATCGTCGACTCCGATCAGATCGAAGACATCATCCAAATGATCAATGACATGGGCATTCAGGTGATGGAAGAAGCACCGGATGCCGATGATCTGCTGCTGGCTGAAAACAGCAACAACACCGACGAAGATGCAGAAGAAGCTGCTGCACAGGTGTTGTCCAGTGTTGAATCTGAAATCGGACGTACAACCGATCCGGTGCGCATGTACATGCGCGAAATGGGTACCGTAGAACTGCTGACGCGTGAAGGCGAAATCGACATCGCCAAACGTATTGAAGATGGGATCAACCAGGTTCAGTGCTCCGTTGCTGAATATCCGGAAGCCATTACCTATCTGCTGGAGCAGTACGACCGCGTCGAAGCTGAAGAAGCGCGCCTGTCTGACCTGATCACCGGTTTCGTCGATCCTAACGCCGAAGAAGACCTGGCGCCAACCGCGACGCACGTCGGTTCTGAACTCTCTCAGGAAGAGATGGATGACGACGAAGACGAAGATGAAGACGACGACGACGACAGCAGCGATGACGACAACAGCATCGATCCTGAGCTGGCGCGCGAGAAATTCGCTGAACTGCGCACGCAGTACGAGCTGACCCGCGATACCATCAAAGCGAAAGGTCGTAGCCACGCCGCAGCCCAGGAAGAAATTCTCAAGCTGTCTGAGGTGTTCAAACAGTTCCGCCTGGTACCGAAACAGTTCGATTACCTGGTCGGCAGCATGCGTAGCATGATGGATCGCGTCCGTACTCAGGAACGTATCATCATGAAACTGTGCGTCGAACAGTGCAAAATGCCGAAGAAGAACTTCATCACCCTGTTCACCGGCAATGAAACCAGCGAGACCTGGTTCAACGCTGCGATCGCCATGAACAAGCCGTGGTCTGAAAAACTGCACGACGTCAAAGAAGACGTCCAGCGCGGCCTGCAGAAGCTGCAGCAGATTGAAGAAGAGACCGGCCTGACCATCGAGCAGGTTAAAGATATCAACCGTCGTATGTCCATCGGTGAAGCGAAAGCCCGCCGTGCGAAGAAAGAGATGGTTGAAGCGAACTTACGTCTGGTTATCTCTATCGCCAAGAAATACACCAACCGTGGCCTGCAGTTCCTGGATCTGATTCAGGAAGGTAACATTGGTCTGATGAAAGCGGTTGATAAGTTCGAATATCGTCGCGGCTACAAGTTCTCCACCTATGCAACCTGGTGGATCCGTCAGGCCATCACCCGCTCTATCGCGGATCAGGCGCGCACCATCCGTATTCCGGTGCATATGATTGAGACCATCAACAAGCTCAACCGTATCTCCCGCCAGATGCTGCAGGAAATGGGTCGCGAGCCGACGCCGGAAGAGCTGGCTGAACGTATGCTGATGCCGGAAGATAAAATTCGTAAGGTGCTGAAAATTGCCAAAGAGCCAATCTCCATGGAAACGCCGATCGGCGACGATGAAGATTCGCATCTGGGTGATTTCATCGAGGATACCACCCTCGAGCTGCCGCTGGACTCCGCGACCACGGAAAGCCTGCGTGCCGCCACTCACGACGTGCTGGCAGGCCTGACCGCTCGTGAAGCGAAGGTCCTGCGTATGCGTTTCGGTATCGATATGAATACTGACCACACGCTGGAAGAAGTCGGTAAACAGTTCGACGTTACCCGCGAACGTATCCGTCAGATCGAAGCGAAGGCGCTGCGCAAGCTGCGTCACCCGAGCCGTTCTGAAGTGCTGCGTAGCTTCCTCGACGATTAATCGTTGCCGGAAATAAAAAAGCTCCCTGCGGGGAGCTTTTTTTTGTCTTCCATTCACTCTGTTGCCGTCAGAGAGAGCCAACGCCGGTCCCCGCCGCAGGCTATCGACCTCGCGATGCCAGCGCATCATCCAGTTCACGATACGCCTCCACTAGCTTATCCAGCGTCGCCCGGTTCAGTCCGCTGGGGTTGGGCAGCACCCACACTTCCGTATCGCCGATGGTCACCTGCTGCTTGCCCCAACGCGCACCGCGTACCTGAAACGCTTTCTCAAAGGCCTGTTTACCGAGAATCGCCAGCGCCCGCGGCTGATACTGTTCAATTTTCAGCACCAGCTCCCGGCCGCCGCTGCGTAGCTCCTGCAGGGCGACTTCGCTGGCCTGAACCGTCGGGCGTTCCACCAGCATAGTGATCCCGCAGCGCGTATCGAGCAGCTGCAGCTCCTCTTCAGGCTTCAGCAGACGGTCGGTAAAACCGGCCTGGTAAATCACCTTCCAGAAGCGATTACCCGGATGCGCGAAATGAAAACCAGTATGGGCAGAGGACTTCCCCGGATTGATGCCGCAGAAGACCACCCGCAGGTCCGGCGCCAGAATATCGTTAATCATCTTTCCACCCGCTCAATACCTAAAAGGCGATTATAAAGGATTGAAAATGCATTGTTTATAAAAACAGCAGCCGTGCGTTTTGCGCTGGATTGCGCCTGCCAGTTACTTTATAATCCCTCGCCACGGCCCCTTAGCTCAGTGGTTAGAGCAGGCGACTCATAATCGCTTGGTCGCTGGTTCAAGTCCAGCAGGGGCCACCAGATAAAACAAGGACTTAGATAAGAAATTATCTAAGTCCTTTTTGTTTGCATTGCATTTGGACCAGGTCCCGTTTTAGCTTCAGACTTCAATCTCGGTTTTTACCCTGAAGGTTCATCAGAACACTTTCGTTTCAGATAGCCATCAGTTGCTCCAGCAATTCACCTGGTATGCTAACCCAAAACTGCCGTGACTGGCTTTTATCACAATGTCCACTTTCACCGGATGTGAAATACACGACGGACGCATTTTTGAGTCAGATACTTGTCTATTTATAGCATTTGCCCACAAACTGAAAGCCCAGAGAAAATTGCCGCAGCCTTGCTGGCATCGCTCAATAGAACTAGAATCACGGCATAACTAACGAGATAATGATCACGACGCAAAAAACATCCTCCCCTAAGATCACGAAAACGCAGCTTTTCCGCACCGTTGCCAGTTCTCCCGCGATTGAAACGGGTATTTCTGTGGAAGAAATCGAGCAGCAACTCAAACGCTTCCAGGCACAGGCGAAAGCCGTCGGGCTCGCTCGCTAATCAGGAAAAACTGAATCGCCACCGATAAACCTGAAGCTGATGAAAATCAGCGTTGAATCGAAGCGTTAAAGAAGTCTCATCGCTGAGTTGCTAAAACAGTCAGAATGCTGAGGCGCTCACGGGGCACTCAGTACAAAGTGAAAAAGGCAGCAGCATGTTCAGTCGGGAAGGAAAGGAAAAGAACCGATAAGGGACGATAAACAAGATAGTGTTATTGAGCGCCAGACAGGTTCAGAATTTCCTGCCATGCTAAATACGCCAGAGCGCCAGTCTCTTATTCAGCCAGCGGAAAATACATTGCTTAGCGCGGAAATTTCAAATTATCCTGAATATTCATTAGCGGAAAAATATAAGGAGCGACATTAGCAACGTTGCTCCTTTTTTATACCATCCTGCAGAATACTATCTTCAGAATCATTTTTTAAAAACGAGCCGCTTACACCAGCTCCCGGAGCTGCTCCCGCATATAGGAGGAGAAGTACTCTGGATTTTTAATCACGATACGGTTGCCAGCGGCGATTTTCTCCGCCCATCCGGCCACTTTATGGGTGAACCCGGAATTCCATCCCTCCCGCTCGCCTCGCACGATCACGTCTTCGGCGCTGGCCGGAACGCCTAACTCATGGAGATATTTTAAAATGCCCTTAGCCGTACTTTCATCCATTGAATGCGGAGCCGACGCCGATGTGTTCATTCCACCAATAAAATCTAACGCTTTATCTATCGCTGTTGGCATGCTCTTATCCTTAAAATTAACCACGTGATGAACATGTTTATAATATGGACCCAAGTCTGCGGGGATATCAAAGAGATCGTTGCCTTTCTTTGATTCAGACCTCAGTCAAACGTTTGCATGGCGTTTTTCTGCCCGATAAGTCCGGTGCAGCCCGTATAAACCGCCCCGTCATCCGCGACCGACAGCAAATCGCCGCTTAGATCGCGAAAAACAGCAATTGCGCCCCCAAATCGCGGAGAGTGCAGACAACTAGTCGTGATTTTTGCGCTTAAACTGGCTGGCGTCGATATCGTACTGCTTCATTTTGCGCCACAGCGTCGTGCGCCCGATGTTGAGCAGATGGGACATCTCCTGCACCCGGCCACTGGTGACGCGGGCGGCATGGATAATGGCCTCTTTTTCAATAGCGCTGAAGGTCAGGCTGGCAGGTAGCAGGGGCGAGACGGTATCGCTGCCCGGCCGCTCGGAGAAGAGATATTCCGGCAGGTTGCTCAGGCGGATATGGCCGTTATCGCTGCTGATGGCGATATTTTCAATAATGCTGTTTAACTCAAAATCATTACCCGGCCAGGAGTAGTTCACCAGCTGCGCCAGGGCATCGTCGTCCACTTTCAGGCGCGATGAAAAGCGTTTCTCCAGGCTACGCAGGCGGTTGTGTACCAGCGAGGGAATGCTGTTGCGCCGTGCCCTCAGCGGCGGAATGACGATCTCAAACGAATGCAGCGCGTAATAGAGCTGGCGACTAAAGCGGTTCTGCTCCACCAGATTAGCCAGATCAACGGTGGTGGTAGCAATCACCTTAACGTCCACCGGAATCAGGCGCCGGGCATCGAGGCGGGTTAATACCCCCTGTTTAATCACCTGCAGCAGCGCGGACTGCAGCTCCGGCGCCAGGTACTCTATTTTTTCCAGAAACAGGGTGCCGCCGCTGGCCAGTTCCAGGCGGCTCAGGCGCCCGTTTTCGTCATCGGTAGGCGCGCTACCCATAAAATCCTGGCCCAGCGCGCTGTCGGCATACAGCTGACAGTTGACGGCAATATAAGGCCCGCCCGCCCGTTCGCTTTCATTATGAATGGCCTGGGCGACCAGCTCCTTACCCACCCCCTCTTCCCCACAGAGCAGGACCGGAAAACCGCCCCGCGCCGCCTGACGGCCAAAATGAATCAGCCGTCGCGTTTCCGGATCGTCCGAGGACATCTGCGCAAAAGTGTGGCTCACTTTGCCTAACTGGCTGGTCATCAGCTGGCGCATCTGCTCCACCGGGTGCAGCAGTAAAATAAAGCTATTGCCCTGCTCTTCGACGATGGGCTTGAGGGTAATGACGGCATCGATAAACTGATGCTGGCTCTCAAACGTCACTTCCGCATGGTTCAGCGCGCGCGCGTGCTTAATGGCCCGGCGCAGCAGCGCCGGCAGCGTCACCAGTTCGTTAATATTTTTCCCCTGGCTGGTCTGGGCATCAAGATGCAGGAGCGTCGCGGCCTGGACATTAAGAAACTGCAATACCCCCTGCTCATTCCACGCCATCACGCCATCATCCATGCTCTCCAGCAGGCCATACATCTGGTTGAGATGACGGTTAGATTCGGCCAGCAGGCTGTCGGTCAACAGCGAGTTGCCCACTTCCCGGGCGATAGCCAGCGTCAGAGACAAATCAGAGGAGGCCTGCTGTTCGATCAAACAGCACAGCGAGATGGAGCCAAACAGGCGACCGTGGTTATCAAACACCGGCGTGGAGCTAAATGACCACCCGTGCAGCGCCTGTTTAAAGTGTTGCTCGCCGATGGTTTTCACCGGTTGCCCCAGCATCGAAGCCAGCGAGAGCGCGCAGCTGCCGATAATGCTTTCCGCGCAGTAGCTGCCGTCAAGAAAACCGAGTTCCGCGAGCTGCGCCAGCGTCTGCGGTTCGCCGCAGCGGCTGAGGATACAGGCGGACTCATCGAGGATAAACAACGCGCAGGGTCGGCTATCCATAAACTCCCAGGCATCTTCCAGCGCCGCCTGGCCGATGGTCAGCAGCGCGGTTTTACGCCGGCAGATCGATTCGAAGGTCAGCCCCTGCGCCTGATGCGGCGCCTGCCAGGTCTCCCTCGGCATAAACCGGCTGCAACGCTGCCACGACTGACTGATAACGGAAGATACTGTTTTTCCGGAGTCCTGAGTCTGCGCCGCCATTTCCTTTTCCACTGTTTAAAATAGATAACCCCTCCGGCAGAGACTGTCGGAGGGGAGAATACGCTTCACCCTGCAAAAAGCAGGTCAGCGAGACGTTAACGCGCCAGCCACTGCTGACCGAGCAAATCGGCCGTCAGGATCGCGGCGTAAACGCTGTCTGCCGTCACCGGGAATGGCATGTTATGGATCGTTTCGCCTTCCGCGCAGGTCGCTTTCGCGACCGCCTGAATTTTACCTTCAATGCCCTCTTTGACGCCCATTTGCGCCAGAGTCACCGGCAGACCGACTTTCTGGCAGAAGCCCAGCACCGTTTCAATCTCTTCCATCGGGCTGTTTTGCAGCACCAGCTGCGCCAGAGTGCCAAACGCCACTTTTTCGCCGTGGTACAGATGATGGCACTCTTCCAGAATAGTGAAGCCGTTATGAATGGCGTGCGCCGCGGCTAGCCCGCTGCTTTCAAACCCAATTCCGCTGAGGTAGGTATTGGCTTCGACAATGCGCTCCAGCGCATCCGTCACCACGCCAGCCTGCGCTGCCAGGCGCGCTTTTTCGCCTTCGGCCAGCAGCGTATCATAGCACAGGCGAGCCAGGCTCAACGCCGCCGCCGTGGACTGTCCGCCGGCCATACTGGTCGCTCTGGCATCAAAACAGGCCTTCGCTTCAAACCAGGTCGAGAGCGCATCGCCCATCCCGGCCACCAGCAGGCGCACCGGCGCTTTGGCAATAATTGCCGTATCCATGACCACCATATCCGGGTTTTTCGGATAGATCAGATACTCTTCAAACTCACCGGCTTCGGTGTAGATAACCGACAGCGCGCTGGTTGGCGCATCGGTAGAGGCAATCGTCGGGATCACCACCACCGGCAGCTTCTGGTAGAAGCCAATGGCTTTAGCGGTATCGAGCGTCTTCCCGCCGCCAATCCCTACCACGCCGCGGCAGCCGTGCTGCTGCAGAATGGCAATCAGGCGGTTGATCTCCGCGTGGCTGCATTCACCGTTAAAACGGGCCGCGTGGCAGCTTAAACCGTGGCTATGCAGGCCATTGAGTACTTTGTCCCCCGCCAGCTTCATCACGAAGTCATCGGCAATCACAAAAAAGCTGTCCGCCAGATTTTTGGCATACTGACCAAAAAGCGTGGATGCGTCAGGACCCTGAAGATATTTGGCCGGAGATTGAATAACTTTTAGCATTCCTTTCACCCTCAAATAAGTGCATGTTTTACATGATGAGCCCTGGCGTCATCCTGTTCAGCCTGCGGTTCATGGCGGAAACGGGATCGTGACCGGAGCGATGCAAACACTGTAGGGCGAGCGGTGAACAAAAAAATTTTTCCCGTTTTTGTTCTGATATGAAACAGAGAATATTTTTTACCGTTCCATATTGGAACATCAATTGCCGGAAAACGCCGGGATTGCGATCCCGATCCGGCCATTCGCCGTCCTGCGACAAAAAAAAACGGCTAATCTGCTAACGCTGATCCCCTCGACAGCAGAAAACAGATAAAAAAAAGATCCGCCTCCCCCGTAGACTGCGGGGGAACGCAGGGCGAAAAAACCGCCTTAGCTCGCATTTTTCTCTTTTCATCGGCGATAACGTTTCATAACGGAACAAAAATAAATAACCACGTTCCGTTATGAAACTCGTTTTCGCGACATTTTTTTTTCCGTTAACTCAGCCAGAATCATAACGTCGCCGGGTAGTTCTTCACGCCAGACGATACCCCTACACGATGACCGCCTCCGTGCGTAGAGAGGCCGCATCGCATCACTCCGACGGAGCATAAATAATGAAAAAATTGATTAACCGTGTCGAAGATGTACTGAGTGAACAACTGCTTGGCCTCGCCAGAGCCCATCCTGAATTAACGCTGCATCAGGACCCGGTGTATGTCACCCGCGCCGATGCGCCGGTGGCCGGGAAAGTGGCGCTGCTCTCCGGCGGCGGCAGCGGACACGAGCCGATGCACTGCGGCTATATTGGCAAAGGTATGCTTGCCGGCGCCTGTCCGGGCGAGATTTTCACCTCCCCGACCCCGGATAAAATGTTCGAGTGCGCGATGAATATCGACGGCGGCGAAGGCGTGCTGCTGATCATCAAAAACTACACCGGGGATATCCTTAATTTCGAAACCGCCACCGAGCTGCTGCACGAAAGCGGCGTCAAGGTGACCACCGTGGTGATCGATGACGACGTGGCGGTCAAAGACAGCCTCTACACCGCCGGACGCCGCGGCGTCGCCAACACCGTGCTGGTTGAGAAGCTGGTCGGCGCGGCGGCCGAACGCGGCGATTCGCTGGAAGCCTGCGCCGAACTGGGCCGCAAGCTTAACAACCTCGGCCACTCCATCGGTGTGGCGCTGGGCGCCTGCACCGTGCCGGCCGCCGGACAGCCGTCATTCGAATTACAGGATAATGAGATGGAGTTCGGCGTCGGTATCCACGGCGAGCCGGGTATCGACCGTCGCCCCTTCAGCTCTCTCGACCGCACCGTTGATGAGATGTTCGACACCTTGCTGGAGAACGGCACCTACAGCCGCACGCTGCGTCAGTGGGACACCGTCAAAGGGCGCTGGCAGGACGTCACGCAAAGCAAACAGGCGCTGCAGCAAGGCGACCGCGTCATCGCGCTGGTCAATAACCTTGGCGCCACCCCGCTGTCGGAGCTGTACGGCGTATACAACCGACTGGCCACCCGCTGCGAGGAGAACGGCATCACGATCGAACGCAACCTCATCGGCAGCTACTGTACCTCGCTGGACATGGTGGGCTTCTCCCTCACTCTGCTGAAAGTCGATGACGACACGCTGGCATTATGGGACGCCCCCGTTCATACCCCGGCGCTGAACTGGGGCCATTAAGGAGCACGACATGTCACTAAACAGAACGCAAATCGTTAACTGGCTCTATCGCTGCGGCGACATTTTTACCAAAGAGAAAGATTTTCTGACCGGCCTGGATAAAGAGATTGGCGATGCCGACCACGGTCTGAACATGTATCGCGGCTTCAGCAAGGTGGTGGAAAAACTGCCGTCCATTGCCGATAAAGACATCGGTTTTATTCTTAAGAACACCGGAATGACGCTGCTCTCCAACGTCGGCGGCGCCAGCGGCCCGCTGTTCGGCACCTTCTTTATTCGCGCCGCCCAGGTGACGCAGGCCCACCAGAGTCTGACCCTCGACGAGCTGTACCAGATGATGCGCGAAGGGGCCGACGGCGTGGTCAACCGGGGGAAAGCGGAACCCGGTGATAAAACCATGTGCGACGTCTGGCTGCCGGTCGTCGAGTCACTGCGCCAGTCCAGCGAACAGCACCTGTCGGTTCAGCATGCGCTGGATGCCGCCGCGATACAGGCAGAGGAAGCCGCCCGTTCTACCATCACCATGCAGGCCCGCAAAGGCCGCGCCAGCTACCTCGGCGAACGCAGCATCGGGCATCAGGATCCGGGCGCAACCTCGGTGATGTTCATGATTCAGGCGCTGGCTGCTTCAGCCAAAGAGTAAGGATAACGCGATGGTAAACCTGGTGATTGTTTCTCATAGCGCCCGACTGGGCGAAGGTGTCGGAGAACTGGCCCGGCAGATGTTAACTGGCGACGGCTGCAAGCTGGCGATCGCCGCCGGCATTGACGATCCTGAAAACCCGATCGGCACCGATCCGATTAAGGTGATGGAGGCCATTGAATCCGTTGCCGATACCGACCACGTGCTGGTGATGATGGATATCGGCAGCGCCCTGCTCAGCGCGGAAACCGCGCTGGATCTCCTCGATCCGGCGATCGCGGCGAAGGTTCGCCTGTGCGCCGCGCCGCTGGTCGAAGGCACGCTGGCGGCAACGGTCAGCGCCGCCACCGGATCGGGTATCGATAAAGTGATCGCCGACGCCATGAACGCCCTGGAAGCTAAGCGCGTACAGCTGGGGTTACCATCGCTCGCACAGAACGGCCCCGAGGCCACGCCAATGGCCGACGATCTCAGCGGCGAGTCCATCTCGGTGGTCATTAAAAACCATAACGGCTTACACGTTCGTCCGGCATCGCGGCTGGTGGCCGCGTTATCCGGATTCAATGCCGATCTGGTGCTGGAGAAAGGCGGCAAATGCGTCTCACCGGACAGCATTAACCAGATTGCCCTGTTGCAGGTACGCTGCAACGATACATTAAGGCTGCTGGCCCGCGGGCCAGATGCCGAAGCGGCGCTGGCGGCATTTCAGGCGCTGGCCGCGGAGAACTTTGGCGAGCAGCCGGACGCCGCGCCAGCGGTTTTTGCCCCCGTCGCCGCGCGTGTTCAGGGCAAAGCGCTCCGCTATCCGCTGCCTGCCCTCCGGCCAGTCCGGCAAACCGGCGCCGACATCGCCAACGAACAGCGGCGCCTGGAGCAGGCGATCGGCCAGACGCTGGACGATCTCAATGCGCTGACCTCCCTGGCGGAAGAGCGCTATTCTGCCGATATCGCGGCCATTTTCTCCGGCCATCACACGCTGCTCGACGACCCGGATCTCTATGAAGCCGCCTGCGATATCCTGCGCCAGGAACAATGCAATGCGGAGTGGGCGTGGTATCAGGTGCTGGCCGACCTCAGCCAGCAGTACCGCCAGCTGAACGATGCCTATCTGCAGGCGCGCTATATTGATATCGACGATCTGCTCCACCGGACTTTGCGTCATCTGCAAGGCCGCAGCGAAGCGCCGCTGGCGGTGCATGAGCCGACGATTATCATCGCCGACGATCTCTTTCCTTCCACCGTCTTGCAGCTGGATCCTCATCTGGTCAAGGGGATTTGTCTGCGGGAAGGGAGCGAGGCATCCCACGGCGCGATCATCGCCCGTCAGGCCGGGATCGTCTGCCTGTGTCGGCAGGGAGAGGCCCTGAAGCAGATAGGCGATGGTGAATCCCTTACGCTGGATGTCGCCGGAAAACGCGTTCTCCGCACATAGCTGTCCATTCGTCACTCTCTGTACTCCATTCTTCACGCCGGAGGCTCCGCCTCCGGGGATTGTGTTTCGCTCAACCACCAGGAACCGTTATGTCTCAATTCTTTTTTAATCAGCGCACCCGCCTCGTCGACGATGTTATTGAAGGAACGATCGTTGCCAGCCCGTGGAACAACCTGGCGCGTCTGGAGAGCGATCCGGCGATTCGCGTGGTCGTTCGTCGCGATCTCAACAAAAGCAACGTCGCCATCATCTCCGGCGGCGGCTCCGGCCATGAGCCGGCCCACGTTGGGTTTATCGGTAAAGGGATGCTCACCGCCGCGGTGTGCGGCGATATTTTTGCCTCCCCGAGCGTTGATGCGGTGCTGACCGCCATTCAGGCGGTGACCGGCGAAGCGGGCTGTCTGCTGATCGTCAAAAACTATACCGGCGATCGCCTTAACTTTGGCCTCGCCGCCGAGAAAGCCCGTCGCCTGGGTTACAACGTCGAAATGCTGATTGTCGGCGACGATATTTCGCTACCGGATAACAAGCATCCGCGCGGGATTGCCGGCACCATCCTGGTGCATAAAGTGGCCGGTTATTTTGCCGAACGTGGCTACAATCTTGCTACCGTGCTGCGTGAGGCCCGATATGCGGCAGACAAGACCCGCACGCTGGGCCTCGCGCTCTCCAGTTGCCATCTGCCGCAGGAGGCTGAAACGGCACCGCGCCACCATCCCGATCGGGCAGAGCTGGGCATGGGCATCCATGGCGAACCCGGCGCCTCGGTCATCGCCACCCAGAACAGCGCGCAGATTGTCCGCCTGATGGTGGAGAAACTGACCGCCGCCCTGCCACAAACCGGCCGTCTGGCGGTGATGCTGAACAACCTCGGCGGCGTGTCGGTTGCGGAAATGGCGATTCTGACGCGTGAGCTGGCCGACACGTCGCTCCATCAGCGGATCGACTGGCTGATTGGCCCGGCGTCGCTGGTGACGGCGCTGGATATGAAAGGTTTCTCGATAACCGCCATCGTACTGGAGGAGAGCATTGAAAAAGCGCTGCTTTCCGCTGTGGAAACGGCCAGCTGGCAGGCGCCGGTGCAGCCACGAACCATTGAGGTGATGCCCTCTTCGCTGCGCAGCACCCGCGTGGCGTTCCAGCCTTCGGACAATCACGTCGTGGCGGGCTATGTCGAGCGGATAACCGGTACCTTGTCTGACCTGGAGGCGCACCTGAATGCGCTGGATGCCAAAGTCGGCGATGGCGATACCGGCTCCACCTTTGCCGCTGGCGCGCGCGATATTGCCGACCTGCTGCAACGCCAGCAGTTGCCGTTGGGCGATCTCGCGACCCTGTTGGCCCTGATCGGCGAACGTCTGACCGTGGTGATGGGCGGTTCCAGCGGCGTGCTGATGTCGATCTTCTTTACCGCCGCCGGGCAGAAGCTGGAGCAAGGCGCCGGCGTCGCGGAAGCGTTAAACGCCGGTCTGGCGCAAATGAAGTTTTACGGCGGTGCGGATGAGGGCGATCGCACGATGATCGATGCGCTGCAGCCGGCGCTGGCGTCGCTGCTTGTCGCACCGACTGATTTACAGGCGGCGTTTGCCGCTGCGGAAGCGGGCGCCGAGCGCACCTGCCACGCCAGTAAAGCCAACGCCGGGCGCGCGTCGTACCTTAACAGCGACAGCCTGCTGGGCAATATGGATCCGGGCGCCCACGCGGTCGCGCAGGTCTTCAAAACGCTGGCAGAACAACGCTAAGGCGGCGTCCTCCGCAGCGGAATATCCCGGCGACGCGACGCTGAGCCGGGCGACAGAACAGAATAGCCGCTATCCCGGGCAACGCGCTGACGCCGTAGCCCGGGCATCAGGCTATTTACTGTGCCAGTAGGCCTGGGAACGCACCAGCTGCGGGTCAATTTCATCATTTTCAAACCGACCGAGCAGTGATTTCACCACAGCGCCTTCACCGGTCACCCAGATAAAATAATCTTCCGCAGGCACGCTCACCTGCGCCAGACGTTCAGCCACCACGGACGAATGATGGCCGACGATCCACTCAATATTAAAGCCCTGCAGATCCGCCAGATAATCTTGATACGATGCCTCGCCGATCGTCACCAGCGCCGTAACCTGCGGGCGCACGGGCAGGCGGCTAAGGCCCAGCAGACGGCGGCGCAGCGCAGGCATACCGGATTCATCGCAGACATACAGCTGCCAGGCATAATCCTCTGGCACCACCAGCGAACCGCGTGGCCCACCAATCACCAGCTTATCGCCGACGTTTGCCGCCAGCGCCCAGCTGCTGGCAATACCGCCGTCATGGATGAAGAAGTCATAGGCCAGTTCATGACGTTCGGCATCATACAGCGGCGTGTAGTCGCGAGTTGCCGGACGGACGCCTTCCCCCCAGTTAATGCCCTCTTCCGTCACCTGCGGCGGAGTAAACGCAGTACCGGCTTGCGGGAAAAAGAGTTTGGTATGGTCGTCAAAACCCTGGGAGACAAAACCTTCCAGCGCCTCTCCGCCCAGCACAATGCGCTGGAAGGCGGCGCCGACGCGCTCAACGCGCAGCACGGTTAACTCGCGAAAACGCAGCTCATTGCGAACGCGTTTCGGGTACTGAGGTTCTTTCGTTTTTATCATCGTCATTCGCCTTCGTGAGATTTATAGATATATCTAAACTTTACCCAAATGATAATGATTGCCATTAAAAAAGAATGCAAGTTTTTTTTGATATAGCCGTGACAAAAAGCAACAAAGTACAACAAACAAAATAAAAACATTTAAAATCAAATAATTATTAAAATATTCAGATTCATACTTGCTAAGTATTAATTTTTAGATATATATTAGATATATCAAAACATACAGGAGCAAACTATGCGACATCATCATGAAGAAGGTCGAGGGCCACGTGGCCACCACGGTGAACACAGCGAACGCGGGGAGCATGGCCGCCGGGGCGGCGAACATGGCGAACACGGTCGCCGGGGTGGCGGCGGCGGCGGACGCCGTCAGCGTTTCTTCGGCCATGGCGAACTGCGTCTGGTGATCCTCGACATCCTCACCCGCAACGCCAGCCACGGCTACGAATTGATTAAAGAGATAGAAAACCTGACCCAGGGCAACTACAGCCCGAGTCCGGGTGTGATCTATCCAACTCTTGATCTCCTTCAGGATCAGGGTCTTATCAGCGTCGAAGAGGAAAATGGCCGCAAAAAAATCGCCATAACCGCAGAGGGCAGCCTCCTGCATGCCGAGAATCAGGAACAGCTCGGCCATATCCAGGAACGTTTGCAGGCCCGTATGGTCGGCTGTGAACTGCGCAAAAACCCGCAAATGAAGCGGGCGCTGGAGAACTTTAAAGCCGTACTGGATTTAAAGGTAAATCAACAGGCCATCAGCGAGACTCAGCTGAAACAGATTGTCGCCGTCATTGACCGCGCGGCAATGGAGATTTCCCAGCTCGATTAACCCCTCCGGGGGGATGCCAGTCCCCCCTCCTGCCCCCATATTGGGCAATCTGCACCACCAGGCAGCACGCACGGGGCTCCCTCCCGGCGGGTAACGTCCCCCGTTCAGGAGTAAAACATGCCAAAAATATCGCCGTGAGATTAAATTTCGCGCAAATGCGCTTTCGCGCTGCGTTTATCCCGATTTTCAGCTCCCGTGCCGAAGTGGCGTAATCCCTGCAATACTTAATTCAGTATCATGTGATACGCCCGTCCCAGGAGCTCACTTTGAACAGGTTACCTTCCAGCGCATCGGCTCTGGCCTGCAGCGCACACGCACTGAATCTCATTGAGAAGCGAACGCTTGATCATGAGGAGATGAAAGCACTTAACCAGGAGGTCAGGGAATATTTTAAAGAGCATGTGAATCCCGGTTTTTTAGAGTACCGAAAATCGGTTACTGCTGGCGGGGATTACGGAGCCGTAGAGTGGCAAGCGGGAGGGTTAAATACGCTTGTCGACACTCAGGGACAAGAGTTTGTCGATTGCCTGGGTGGCTTTGGAATTTTTAATGTAGGGCACCGTAATCCAGTTGTCATTTCCGCCGTCGAGCATCAGCTCGCGAAACAACCTCTTCATAGCCAGGAACTGCTTGACCCGCTGCGGGCCATGCTGGCAAAAACGCTGGCGGCGTTAACCCCCGGCAAGCTGAAATACAGCTTCTTCTGTAACAGCGGCACAGAGTCGGTCGAAGCGGCGCTGAAACTCGCTAAAGCCTACCAGTCGCCGCGCGGTAAATTTACGTTTGTGGCCACCAGCGGCGCTTTTCATGGTAAGTCGCTGGGCGCGCTATCGGCCACCGCGAAATCGACATTCCGTAAGCCTTTTATGCCGCTACTTCCAGGGTTCCGTCACGTGCCGTTTGGCGATATCAACGCGATGCGTACGCTGCTGAGCGAGTGTAAAAAAACCGGTGATGATGTCGCGGCGGTGATCCTTGAGCCAATACAGGGCGAAGGGGGCGTGATTCTGCCGCCGCAGGGCTACCTACCCGCGGTGCGCAAGCTGTGCGATGAATTTGGCGCGCTGCTGATCCTCGACGAAGTGCAAACCGGCATGGGGCGCACCGGCAAAATGTTTGCCTGCGAGCACGAAAACGTTCAGCCGGACATTCTGTGTCTTGCCAAAGCGCTCGGCGGCGGCGTTATGCCAATTGGGGCGACGATTGCCACCGAAGAGGTGTTCTCGGTGCTGTTCGACAACCCGTTCCTGCACACCACCACCTTCGGCGGTAATCCGCTGGCCTGTGCCGCAGCGCTGGCCACGATCAACGTCCTGCTGACGCAGAATCTGCCGGCCCAGGCGGAACAGAAAGGTGAGCTGCTGTTAAACGGCTTCCATCAACTGTCCCGTGAGTATCCGGATCTGGTAAATGAAGTTCGCGGTAAAGGGATGCTGATGGCGATTGAGTTCGTGGATAACGAGATCGGCTATAACTTCGCCAGCGAGATGTTCCGCCAGCGGGTTCTGGTAGCCGGCACGTTGAATAACGCCAAAACCATTCGTATAGAGCCGCCGCTGACGCTGACGATTGAGCAGTGCGAACTGGTACTCAGCGCGGCGCGTCAGGCGCTGGCTGCACTGCGGGTATCTGTGGAGCAAGCCTGAAGATAGTCAACAAAAGCCCGGCGAAAACGATGTTCGCCGGGCTTTTTTACGCCTGCCATTCCGTCATACCGACCAGACCAATGCAGTACTGCCCGACTTTCACCTTCATGTCATATGCCGTTTGCCTATACGGTTAATATGTCGCACGCTCATTCCATGAATCTGTATAGATAATATTGCCATCGCAATGCTTCCAGGTAATTTTTTCATAGCGCATAAGCACCGTTTCAAGATGCGTTCCGGTATCTGCCCCTGGGTATAAATCCGGCGTGATTGATGTCAGCTTTACATTTTCAAGAATAATATTGAAGTACTCCTGCTCTAACCCGGCCTCAATAATCTGATACAGTTTGAACATCGCAGATTGCAAAGTTCTCCCGGTACTTAACGCCCGATAAAGCATGGGAGTGACACGGTCAAATTCCTTCTGAAACATAATCGGCATATGAATACGCGTGCCGGTCAACTTTCCGGTATTGCCGTCAATCGGAATATTGACGTTATGGGTAAATGATTTCAGCTCGATAGCCCCTTCACGACCTGATACCAGCGACGGACCGACCATCGGTGAACCATTTTCATCCGTTAACCATAAATAGGCTGGATTAGACATAAAAATCCTTTTCGTAGAAATTATTTATCGTACTTATCGAATCGTTCCGTAAATTTAGGCAATATAATGATCAGTACTATCATTGAAAAAATGGTTAAAGCAAACCAGTAAGTCGGGAAAAATTCAAGATAAAAAAATCCAAACCCAATGTAGCAGACCAGAATAAGTCCTTCGTTAAAAATAAGTGACAGTAAAGTTTTAAACATGATACTTACTCTTTATGGCGTTATAACACTCATCGAAATCCTGATAAAATTTTATCTTAACATTTTTGATAACTTCGGATAGAACAGGTTCAAGGAAGTAATAAAGCATTTCTAGTTCTGCGTTGTAGAGTATCGCGAAGTATTTTGGATCCAGTGTTTTCAGCCTACGGGCAGCAAGGGCACATTTTTGATCGGTCCCGAATATCTGGAACATCCAAACAACACCAGGAACCCGTGCAGCGAGCCTTTCAACAACCGCACGAGACACTAAATCTGACATAGATAATGCCTCGGCCAGGATAACAGCAAGGCCCAACTGCACTGCTCTACTTTCTGGCATTCGGGCAACCACCCTTGTAGCTGTTGAATCAACAGAACGCACAATACCCTTTGAATTTCCGGTTTCCGTATCGTCTATGACCATTTGAAAGTAGAGATAGAATATATGGACTATCACGTCACGGCACCGATAGATGGAGCGAATGGAATACATCATCCTTTTTTCTTCGGAATATAATTGCCCGCAAACATCATGATATCTGGGGATAAGACAAGAAGAATACCAACTTACCCGTTCAACCCCGGAGTAAATATCAGAACCAATGCCCTTCATTGCTTTCCATGCGGAGATTACGCCCTGTTGTCCATACACCGCTAGCTGTCTGTCGCTCTGCAACTTCATCTTTAAATAGTCCGAGGCTTTCATCGAGTATCCTTACTATCAGCATAGTCAACCTCGAATGTATGCAAAAAAAACAAGCAACTCAAATAAAACAAACCAAAAACCTTTATTTATTTTGTACCAAACCGCCGGGAGCGCTAATTCATATTTTAATATACAGCTCATTGCAGAATATATTAATACGTTGAATACATCGCGAAGATAATGCACTCACCGTGCGGCTTATCATTGCGGTAAACCCTACCCACGATACAAAAGAAAGTTTAAAGCACTCCCCTCTCGCCAGAAACATGGCCTGCGATAATCCGCTCGCCGCAAAGATCCCGCAGGCCAGGGGCAAGGCTATTCCGGCAATAACCCCACGAAACTGCGTTTCTTACGCGGTTCTGACATCATCTCGTCGAGCTTTTCCACGCAGGTCAGGTAGTGCGGGGTTTTCTTATGCGCCAGCACCGCCTCATCATCTTTATAGGCTTCATAGATAAAAAAACGGGTCTTCACCTCCGGGTCCTGCAGCACGTCAAATCGCAGGTTGCCCGGCTCTTTCAGCGCCCCTTCATGGTTAGCCCGAAAGACGTCAAGAAACTCCGCCACCCGCTCTGGCCTGATATTAATCTCCACCAGCGTCACGTTCATTTTTGCTCTCCCTGTTTCTCTTCCTGCCAGAACTGATACGCCTCGCGGGCGCTCATATTCTCATGGACCACTTTTTTCACCGCCTTTAACATCGCCCGCGGCGCGCTGGACTGGAAGATATTGCGCCCCATATCGACGCCGGATGCCCCCTGGTCAAGCGCCCGCCAGCACATCTCCAGCGCTTCATGTTCCGGCAGTTTTTTGCCTCCGGCGATCACAATCGGCACCGGGCAGCTGGCGGTGACTTTTTCAAACCCCTCATCGACAAAATAGGTTTTGACAAACTGCGCCCCCATCTCAGCAGCAATGCGGCTGGCAAGCGAGAAGTAGCGGGCGTCGCGGGTCATCTCTTTCCCCACGCCGGTCACCGCCAGCACCGGCATACCGTAGCGGTTGCCCGCATCCACCAGCTTAATGATGTTATTGATCGACTGGTGTTCGTACTCGCTGCCGATATAGACCTGCGCCGCCACCGCGCAGACGTTGAGGCGCAGAGCATCCTCCATCGCCACGGCAACGCACTCGTTGGAGAGCTCGCTAAGAATAGAATTACCGCCGGAGGCGCGCAGCACCACCGGTTTGTTGGTCGCCGCCGGCACCTGGCTGCGTAGCACGCCGCGGGTACACATCAGCACGTCGGTCTCCTCAAACAGCGGAGCAATAGAGAGATCGATACGTTCAAGCCCGGTGGTCGGCCCCTGGAAGTAGCCATGATCGAAAGCCAGCATGACCGTGCGGTTGCTCTGCGGATTAAAGATACGCGCCAGCCGGGACTGCATCCCCCACTCCAGTGAACCACAGCCTTTCAACGTATAGAGCGTATTCTTCTGCGGCCGGTCAAAGCCGAAGTCTTTTCCCTCTTTGATATCGTCTAAATCTGCCATCTCGTCCTCCATCAGAAGTCGTAGTTATTGATGTTCTCTTTGGTGAACACCACGCGCTCCGGCAGCAGTACGATACCGTTGCCTTTCGCTTCATACTGGTAGCCCTGCACGCTGTTTGGCTCGACCTTCAGCGTGCCGATATCTTTGATGTCCACGCTATCACCAACGTTAAGATCGCCTTTTTTCAGCAGCCGATCGGCGACGTTCACCGCAATTTTTCCCTGCTGTACCACATCCCACAGGCCGAAGGCTTTTACCGTGCCGCGCTCGACGTAGGGGCGCATCACATTCGGCGTGCTGAAGCCGACAATCGCCACGCCCTGGCGCTTGAGGTTCTCTGCCGCCTGCGCGGCGGCCGGCAGCGCGTTGGCGTCAGGGGCGATAATGGCGTCGAGATCCGGATACGCTTTTAAGATCCCCTCGGCGGTTTGCAGCGATTTAGTGGCGTCGTTATAGCCGAACTGGGTGGTCACCACCTCCCACTGCGGATGCTCTTTTTCGATTTTGGCTTTCGCCTCTTTCACCCACTGGTTCTGGTCGGTCACCGTCGGGCTGGAGTAGAAAAATGCCACTTTAGCGGCGGGCTTCGTCACCTGTTTTTCCGCCATCTCAACCAGCAGGCCGCCGAGCTGCTGCGGAGTCCCCTGGTTGATGTAGATGCTGCGGCACTCGGGTTTGGTATCGGAGTCCCAGGTCAGAACCTTCACGCCGCGCTGCATCGCCCGCTTCAGCGCCGGACACAGGCCATCCGGCGACACCGCCGAGACGATAATCGCGTTGTAGCCCTGATTGACGAAGTTGTTGATTAGCTGCACCTGGCCGGACACGCTGGGTTCGGTCGGACCGTCGTAGGTCACGTCCACCGCCAACGCTTTGCCGGCCTCTTTCGCGCCGTTGCCGCCGCTGGTAAAGAAGCCCACGCCGACCAGCTTAGGAATAAAAGCGATGCGGTCAGCCGCCTGAGCCACCGCGACACTCATGGCCAGCGCCAGGGCACTGATTTGCAGGATATGTTTTGCTTTCATCTTGTTATGCTCCGATTGTTTTACGCGAGAGAAGACGCCGCCAGGCCATCCGCACCCATTCGCGGTGCAGGCTCAGCGAACGCCCCATCACCACCACAACCAACAGCGCCCCTGACAGCGCGCTCGACACCTGGTTGGGGATGCCGACCATCTGTAAACCCTGTTGCAGGTACCCCACCAGCAGTGCCGCCAGCGCCGTACCGAGTATCGAACCCGACCCGCCATAAATATTCGCTCCGCCGAGCACGGCAGCGGTCAGCGCCGGCATCAGCAGATCGCGGCCTAAATCCGAACGCGCCGAACCGAAATAGGAGACCAGAATCAACGCGGCGATTGCCGACGCCACGCCCACCAGGCCATACAGCACGTAGGGCATACCGTTGACCGACAGCGCGGCATAGCGTGCTGCTCTGGGATTTTGTCCAAGTAAAAAGAGGTGGCGGCCAAACCGCCCGCGATGGGTCAACAGCCAGAAAAAAAAGGTGATGATGGCAAACATCACCAGCGGCAGCGGTAGGCCAAATAGCGTCAGGTTGGCAAAAGCAGTAAAGCTATCGGGAAAGCCGCCAATCCCTTCATAGCCCGTCGCCCCGGCCATTCCCGAAAGCAGCAGCGCCCCGCCGCCGTAGAGATACAGCGTGCCGAGAGTAATCACCAGCGGACTGATGCCGGTGTAGTGAATCAGCGCAGCATTCACCAGGCCGCACAGCAGCCCAATGGCAAGGGTGAGCGGAATCGCCAGCCCCAGCGGCCAGCCCGCCTGCATCATTACCCCCAGCGCGATGGCGCACAGGCCAATGGTGGAGCCGAGGGAAATATCAATACCGCCGCTGATGATCACCAGGGTCAGCGGCAGTGCGACAATACCAATACAGATAAAGTCGCTGGTACTAAACAGCAGCATGTTGATATCCAGCATGCGCGGATTGATCGCCCCAAACAGCAGAATCTCCAGCACCAGTAATGCCAGCAGCGCGCTTTCCCAGTTAAGTTTCATCTACGCCACCTCTTTGTTTTTACGTTTTTCGAACGGGGTGACGTGCTTTCCCCCTTTGTTGGCGGGCTGAAAACGGCTGTACTTCAGCGCCCGCTGATGCCGCGCCAGCGCCTGGCGCAGCCGTCCGTCGAGCACCAGTACGCCCAGCAGAACGAGGCCGGCGATAAAGTCGTTCCACCATGCCGGCAGCCGCAGCAGCACCAGTACGGTATCGATTTGAGTGAGGAAAAAGGCGCCGAGAAAAGCGCCGACGAGGGTTCCGGTCCCACCGAGCAGCGAGATCCCGCCCAGCACGCAGGCGGCGATCGCTTTCATCTCCAGTCCGCTACCGGTCTGGTTGGGGACAAAGCCAATCTGCGCGGCAAAGACGATCCCGGCGCAGGCCGCCAGCATGCCGTTAAGCGTAAAGGCCAGCATCCGCGTGCGGTTGACCGCGACGCCCAGCTGACGCGCGGCGGCCAGGTTATCGCCCACGGCGTAAAAATCGCGACCAAAGGCGGTGCGTGCCAGCAGCCAGGTCCCGCTCAGCAGCAGCGCCAGCACCAGCCAACCCAGCGGCGATACGCCGATAAAGAACGGTTCAGAGAGCGACTTCAGACTATCGGGCAGCCCCTCGATCCACTTGCCTCCGGTCCACAGCAGCATCATTCCGCGATACAACCCCAGGGTGCCGAGCGTCGCGACAATCGCCGGAATGCGCAGGCCAACCACCAGCAGGCCGTTGAAGGCCCCCGCCAGTGCGCCAATCGCCAGCGCAAAGACAATCGCCGTCGTCAGGCCATAGCCACCGTTGAGCGCGGCACCGACCGCAATCGCGCTCAGGCCGACGGTCGAGCCGACGGAGACGTCAATATTGCGGGTCAGCATGACCAGCGTCGCCCCCAGCGCCAGCAGACAGAGGATTTGCGAACTGGCAAAAATCATCGCCAGAATTTGCAGGTTGAACCAGGCCGGGTTGAGCGCAATCAGCAGCGCAAAGAGCGCCAGAATCGCCAGCAACGCGCTCAGCTCGCGGTTTCGGAGTAACGTTTTCATGACTGCCCTCCAAAGGCCAGGGTCATCATGCGATCGACGGTGACCGCCTGTCGCAGCAGTTCCCCGCTCTGCCGGCCCTGGTGCATAACCACCACCCGGTCGGCCAGCCCGACAAACTCATCCAGATCGCTTGATATCATCAGCACCGCCACGTTTTGCGCGGCGACGCTTTTCAGCAGTTGATAGATATCGGCCCGGGCGGAAACATCCACGCCGCGCGTCGGTTCATCGACAATCAGCAGCAGCGGATTGGCCTCCAGACAGCGGGCCAGCAGCACCTTTTGCTGATTGCCGCCGGAGAGCGTGCGCACGGTCTGACCGCTGTGATTAAGTTTGATGCCCAGCGCCCGGTGGTAACGCTCCACCACCGCCGCTTCGCGCTGGCGCTGCTGCCACCACGATGGCTGGTTAAACATCACCGTGTTCCAGCGCACCGGGGCATCGAGAAACAGCCCGGAGACCTGCCGATCTTCCGGCAGATAAACCAGCCCGCTGGCGAGCCGCGCGCGCGTGCTGTCGCGACTGATATCGCGGTTTTCCAGCCATATCCGGCCGGTCCGCGACGGGCGCAGGCCGTAGAGCGTCTCGGCAAATTCGGTGCGCCCGGATCCCACCAGCCCGGCGAGGCCAACGATCTCCCCGGCATGGATCTCCAGACTGAGATCGATAAAGCCTTCACCGGTCAGATCGTCCACCCGCAGCACCGGGAAATCCTGCGGCTGGGTGCGGCGATTCCCCGGCAGCGCCAGCCATAGCTTCTGGGTATCGCTAAGATCGTGTCCGCGAGCGGCGGGGGTCATTGCATCGATCAGCTGCGCGTCGCTGTAGCTCGCCGTGTCGCCGTTCAGCACCACCGCGCCGTCGCGCATGACCGAGATATGGCTGGCGATCTGACGGATCTCCGGCAGCTTGTGCGAGATAAACACGATACCGACGCCGAGATCCTGCAGAGCGCGGATCTGACGAAACAACCGATCCGTCTCCCCGGGCGTTAACGAGGCGGTGGGTTCATCGAGGATCAGGATCTGCGCATCGCGCATCAGACCGCGCAGGATCTCCACCATTTGCTGATCCGCCACTTCCAGCGTCCCGGCCACCGCCTCCAGATTGAGCTGGCAGTTCAACTGCCGCAGCGTCTCCTGCAGCCGCCCGTTGTTATCGGGCCGTCCGGGCAGGCGGAAAAGAATGTTTTCCCGAACCGTCAGATTAGGAAACAGCATCGGTTCCTGGGGAACAAGGTAAACGCCCAGTTGATGAGCCAGCGCCGGGTTGAGACGCGCAAAAGCGCGGCCGCCAAGAATGAGTTCACCCTCGTCGGGCGTTTCCACCCCGGCGATAATCTTCATCAGCGTCGATTTTCCCGCGCCATTACCGCCCATCAGCGCATGCACCTGGCCGGAAAAGAGCGTGAAATCAATGCCCTTTAATACGGCGATGCCGGAGAACTGTTTGCGAATCTGACGGGCTTCAAGCAGTGGCTTCATCATCGCGCCTCGTATGAACAAATGATTTTTTAATTTAATAATGTTCAAAAGCGTAGACGGTGAACTATATTTACAACCGTGCAAAGATCACAGTTTCATGCTTTAGATCGTTGGAAAAAACCTGCAAACAATGAAAGATCGGTTTTGCCGGGCGGCTCACACTTTCCGACCGCGCAATAACGAACATATGATCTAAATTTTTATAAGAGTTCACTTTATGAGCGAAAAACGCATTACGGAAGAGAGCCGCTACGCGGGCCTGGCGCTAGCCGAAGAGGAGCTGGTGGCGCGGGTAGCCTGGTGTTACTACCACGACGGATTGACGCAGAACGATATCGGCGAGCGCCTGGGGCTGCCGCGGTTAAAGATCTCCCGCCTGCTGGAGAAAGGCCGCCAGTCCGGGGTGATCCGCGTGCAGATCAACTCCCGCTATGAAGGGTGTCTGGCGCTGGAAACCGAGCTGCAACAGCGTTTTGACCTGAAGATTGCCCGCGTGCTGCCGGCGCTCAATACGCCACCGATGAATACGCGGCTGGGGATCGGCGCGGCGCAATCGCTGATGGGGGTACTGGAACCTGGGCAGCTGCTGGCGGTGGGGTTTGGTGAAGCTACCATGAGCTGTCTGCAGCACCTGAGCGGATTTATCAGTTCGCAGCAGGTGCGGCTGGTGACGCTTTCCGGCGGCGTGGGCCCCTATATGACCGGTATCGGTCAGCTGGACGCCGCCTGTCGCGTCAGCATCATTCCGGCGCCGCTGCGGGTCTCTTCGGCCGACGTGGCTGACATTCTGCGTCGGGAGTCGAGCGTCCGGGATGTGATTCTGGCGGCCACCGCGGCGGATGCTGCGGTCGTGGGGATCGGCGCCATCGACCAGCGCCGCGACGCAACCATCCTGCGCTCCGGCTACATCAGCGAAGGCGAACAGTTGATGTATGCGCGTAAAGGCGCGGTGGGCGACATTTTAGGTTATTTCCTGCAGGCCGACGGCAGGCGGGTTGAGGATCTGGAGATTCACCGGGAATTACTCGGCGTCACCCTCGACGAGCTGGCGCAGCTGCCGACCATCGTCGGCGTTGCCGGTGGCACGGAAAAAGCGCAGGCGATTTATGCCGCCCTGACGGGCAAACGCATCAATGGCCTGGTAACGGAAGAGACAACAGCACGCGCGGTGCTCACGCTGGCCTCCTGATGGCCCTGCGCCGCGCAACAACCGCGAGGCGCATGTCATGAGTTACCTGTTAGCGTTAGATGCCGGGACCGGCAGTATTCGGGCGGTGATTTTCGATCTCAGCGGCCACCAGGTCGCGGTCGGTCAGGCGGAATGGAAGCACCTGAGCGTGGAAAATGTTCCCGGCTCAATGGAGTTTGACCTCACCACCAACTGGCTGCTGGCCTGCCAGTGTATCCGCCAGGCGCTGGCCGCCGCGCACCTTCAGGCGGCCGATATTCAGTCCGTCGCCTGCTGTTCCATGCGTGAAGGCATCGTCCTGTACGACCGCAACGGCGAGGCTATCTGGGCCTGCGCCAACGTCGATGCCCGCGCCAGCCGCGAAGTCTCGGAGCTTAAAGAGATCCATGATTATCAGTTTGAATCGGAAGTCTATGATGTCTCGGGCCAGACGCTGGCACTAAGCGCCATGCCGCGCCTGCTGTGGCTGGCTCACCATCGCCCGGATATTTACCGTCAGGCTGCCACCATTACGATGATTAGCGACTGGCTGGCGGCAAAACTCTCCGGCGAGCTGGCCGTTGACCCATCCAATGCCGGTACCACCGGAATGCTCGACCTGTTCAGCCGCGACTGGCGCCCGGCGCTGCTCGATATGGCCGGGCTGCGTGCGGATCTGCTCTCGCCGGTCAAAGAGACCGGCACTCCGCTCGGCGCGGTGACCGATACGGCAGCGCAGCAGTGCGGACTCCGTGCCGGCACGCCGGTGATCATGGGCGGCGGCGATGTACAGCTTGGCTGCCTGGGTCTGGGGGTGGTACGCGCCGGCCAAAGCGCGGTGCTGGGGGGAACCTTCTGGCAACAGGTGGTGAACCTGCCGGAGGTCCGCACCGATCCACAGATGAATATCCGCATCAACCCGCACGTCATACCCGGCATGGCGCAGGCCGAGTCGATCAGCTTCTTTACCGGCCTGACCATGCGCTGGTTCCGCGATGCTTTTTGCGCCGAAGAGAAGCTGGTTGCCGAACGCCTGGGGGTGGATGCGTATGCTCTGCTCGAAGAGATGGCCAGCCGCGTACCGGCAGGTTCCCACGGCGTGATGCCGATTTTCTCCGATGCCATGCACTTTAAGCAGTGGTATCACGCCGCGCCGTCGTTTATTAACCTCTCCATCGATGCGGAAAAATGCAACAAGGCCACTCTGTTCCGCGCCCTGGAGGAGAACGCAGCGATTGTCTCTGCCTGTAACCTGGCGCAAATCTCCCGCTTCTCCGGCGTGACGTTCGACAGCCTGGTGTTCGCCGGAGGCGGCTCGAAAGGAGCATTATGGAGCCAGATTCTCAGCGATGTCACCGGCTTGCCGGTGCGGGTCCCGGCTGTGCGCGAAGCCACGGCGCTGGGCTGCGCGATCGCCGCCGGAACCGGCGCCGGCCTGTACAGCGATATGGCCAGCACGGGTGAGAAGCTGGTGAGCTGGCATCGGGTGTTTACCCCCAATCCGGCGCACCGCGAACTGTACCAGGGGATGATGGAGAAATGGCAATCGGTCTATGCCGACCAGCTCGGGCTGGTCGACAGCGGGCTGACCACCTCGATGTGGCAGGCGCCAGGCCTTGAGCGGCGCCCACCTGTCGTTCCGGCCCCCTGACCCTCCACGGAACGTCTGTCCCAGGTGCAAAATCCCCTCTTCCCTTCGAGGAGGGGAACTTCCCGTCACCGTTATTTGAATCCCATCACAATCACCGCACGCCCTTTTTCACTTTTCGCTGACGACGGCTAAATTAGTAACTCATCCGACCACATAACAATAATGTTACATATAAGAGACTGGAAGCCATTATGAGCCACTACCCGTCGTTATTCGCCCCGCTCGACCTGGGGTTCACCCAGTTGAAAAACCGCGTGCTGATGGGTTCCATGCACACCGGGTTGGAAGAACATGCCGACGGCGCGCAACGGCTGGCGGCCTTTTACGCCGAACGCGCGCGTCACGGCGTGGCGCTGATTGTCACCGGCGGGATTGCGCCAGTGGATTCCGGCGTCACGATGGCCGGCGGCGCGGTGCTCGATGATGCCCGCCATCTGGCGCACCATCGGCATATTACCGATGCGGTTCATCGCGAAGGGGGCAAAATCGCCCTGCAAATTTTGCATACCGGCCGCTACAGCTATCAGCCGCGGCCGGTGGCTCCGTCGGCATTGCAGGCGCCGATTAACCGCTTTACCCCGCATGCGCTAAGCCATGATGAGATCCTGCAGCTGATCGCCGATTTTGCCCACTGCGCGCAGCTGGCCCGGGAGGCCGGCTATGATGGCGTCGAAGTGATGGGGTCAGAGGGCTATTTAATCAACGAATTCCTCGCCGCGCGCACCAACCAGCGTGACGACCAGTGGGGCGGCGATTACGCCCGGCGCATGCGCTTTGCCGTAGAAGTCGTGCGTGCGGTACGCGAACGGGCTGGCCACGATTTCATTATTATCTACCGCCTGTCGATGCTCGACCTGGTCAACGACGGCAGTACGCTGCCGGAAGTGATTGAGCTGGCGCAGGCCATCGAGGCGGCAGGCGCGACCCTCATCAACACCGGTATCGGCTGGCACGAAGCGCGTATTCCGACCATTGCGACACCGGTACCGCGCGGCGCCTTCAGCTGGGTCACCCGGAAACTGAAAGGTGCGGTGTCGATCCCCATGGTCACCACTAACCGTATCAACGATCCTGACGTCGCGGAGGCGATCCTCGCCCGCGGCGACGCCGATATGGTGTCAATGGCCCGGCCGTTTCTGGCCGACGGCGAGTTCCTTTCCAAAGCTCAAAGCGGGCGCGCCGATGAGATCAATACCTGTATCGGCTGTAACCAGGCCTGCCTGGATCAGATCTTTGCCGGTAAAGTGACCTCTTGTCTGGTCAATCCGCGGGCCTGCCACGAAACTCTGATGCCGGTTACGCCTGCTGTCGGGCCAAAGCGCCTGGCCGTTGTGGGCGCAGGCCCTGCCGGCCTGGCCTTTGCCGTAAATGCCGCCGCGCGCGGCCACTCGGTCACCCTGTTTGATGCCCAGCAGGAGATTGGCGGGCAGTTTAATATCGCCAAACAGATCCCCGGCAAAGAGGAGTTTTACGAAACGCTGCGCTACTACCGGCGCATGCTGGATCTGCACGGCGTTAACCTGCAGCTGGGCCAGCAGGTCACGGCGGATCGTTTACTGGACTTTGACGAAACGATCCTCGCCACCGGGATCGCCCCGCGAATGCCGGAGATCGCCGGAATAACCCATCCGAAGGTGATGAGCTACCTCGACGTGCTGCGCGACAAGGCGCCGGTGGGTCAGAGCGTCGCGATTATCGGCTGCGGTGGGATCGGCTTTGATACCGCGATGTACCTCAGCCAGCCTGGCGTTGCCACCAGCCAGAACATCGACGCGTTCTGCGAGGAATGGGGTATTGATACGACTTTGCAGAGCGCAGGCGGACTGCGTCCGGAAGGGCCGCAGCGGGAGAAAAGCCCGCGGCGCATTGTGATGCTCCAGCGCAAGGCCGGCAAACCCGGAGATGGGTTAGGCAAGACCACCGGCTGGATCCACCGGGCTACGCTGCTGGCCCGCGGCGTCAACATGATCCCGGGAGTCAGCTATCAGAAGATCGACGATGAGGGATTACATATCACGATCGGCGGCGAGATCCGGATATTGCCGGTTGATCAGGTGATTATCTGCGCCGGTCAGGAGCCGAAGCGCGAACTGGCGGATCCGCTACGCGCGGCCGGAAAAGTCGTGCATCAGATTGGCGGGTGCGATGTCGCGATGGAGCTGGATGCTCGCCGCGCCATCGCCCAGGGAACGCGGCTCGGGCTGACCATTTAACGGCGCGGCCTGAATGACCCGCTGGCCCGGGCGACAGGCGACGACGATTGCTATCGCGCAGCCTGTCGCCCGACAAATGCGATCAGCGGATCTTGCGTACCTTCACCGCCTTCAACACCACAAATTTATTGTTGGTGGCGACGGTGGCGCAGTTACCGAAAATTTTCTTCAGCTTGTGGAAGTAATCCAGATGACGGTTGGCCACGATATACAGCTCACCGTTGATCTTCAGGCAGCGGCGCGCGTGGTGGAACATCTCCCAGGCGATATTATCGGTTAACGCGTGTTTCTGGTGGAAAGGCGGGTTGCACAACACGGCGTTGAAGCGGAAAGGCTCAACGCCGGACAGCGCGTTGTTAATCATAAACTCGCAGCGATCCAGCGCCTCGGGCATGTTGGTTTCCACGTTCAGACGACTGGAGGCGACGGCCATCGGCGACTCATCGACGAACACCACGTTAGCCTGCGGGTTCTTCTCCAGCAGCGTCAGGCCAATCACTCCGTTACCACAGCCCAGATCGACAATCTCGCCTTCAAGATCCGACGGCAGGTGTTCGATAAAGAAACGCGCGCCAATATCCAGCCCGGTGCGGGAGAACACGTTCGCGTGGTTGTGAATAGTCCAGTCGGTCCCTTCCAGCTTCCAGCTCAGCGTCTGCGGCGCATCGGCAAGCGCCGGTTCGCTGAACGTACAGTTGATCAGGCGGGCTTTCTTCCAGGCCAGGGTGGTGGTGGTCGGCCCCAGCACTTTCTCAAACAGCTCCAGCGTAGAAGTATGGATATCACGCGCCTTTGCGCCGGCGATGATACGGGTTTGCGGCGTCACGACCCGGCGCAGCGCACGCAGCTGCTGCTCGAGCAAGGCCAGCGTTTTCGGAACTTTAATCAGAACAACGCCTGGCGCCGACGGATACTCCGCGGTGCTGTCGAGAAACTTGACGCTGGATTCCGCGATATCGTTATGGCGTAAATTCTCACGCGTCGCGAGCTCGGTGAGGTAAGAGTCACCGATGCTAAACGGCGTATGCTCCGCCAGCGCGCAGCTCAGTGCGCCAAAGGTATCGTTGAAAATCAGGACCGGGCCGTTAATCTCCGTGTCATCCAACTGCTGCAGCAGATATTCATCCGCCGCTTCCCACGCCAGTAGCGGGTTAACGTCATCCGTTTCCGGAAAACGTTTTAGTGTCAGTGAACGGAAACCGTTGTCTAAGTGGCTCATCGGCCCTCCTGAGTGGTAAAATTTCGGCGTTATCCCTGAAAGGGTGCGTGAGTATACCCTTTTTATACACAAAATCATTCAAGATGCGCCGATGCAGCCTGAAGGAGGATGTGAAGATCTTTTATCTGGAGCTGTCATGAGTCAACTCACTTACCTGCAGGGCTATCCGGAGAATTTACTTTCTCAGGTCCGCACATTGATTGCCGAGCAGCGCCTGGGGGCGGTTCTGCAGAAGCGCTATCCGGAAGGTCACGACGTCAATAACGATAAGGCGCTGTATCAGTACACGCAGGATCTGAAAACCCGCTATTTACGCGGCGCGGCGCCGATCAACAAGGTGATGTACGACAGCAAGATCCACGTCTTGAATAATGCGCTCGGCCTGCATACCGCGATTTCGCGGGTCCAGGGCGGTAAGCTGAAAGCAAAAGCCGAAATCAGAGTGGCCACGGTGTTCCGCGAAGCGCCGGAGGCGTTTTTACGTATGATTGTGGTGCATGAGCTGGCGCACCTTAAGGAGAAGGAGCATAACAAAGCCTTCTATCAACTCTGTTGCTATATGGAGCCGCAGTACCACCAGCTGGAGTTCGATACCCGTCTGTGGCTAACGCATCTTTCGTTAAATCGTTCTGCGTAGTCGCGCACTGGTTTTGTCATGGTGGCATGTTAGAGTGACCAAAGGTTCCCTTTAACGGAGTTCGTCAACGTTTATGATACGTTTCGCAGTTGTTGGCACAAACTGGATAACAAAACAGTTTGTCGATGCCGCCCATGAAACGGGCAAGTATAAACTCACCGCGATTTACTCTCGCAGCCTTGAACAGGCGCAGGCCTTTGCGAGCGATTATCCCGTCGACCAGCTGTTTACGTCGCTGGACGATCTGGCGCAAAGCGATGCTGTCGACGCGGTTTACATTGCCAGCCCGAACTCCCTGCACTTCCCGCAAACGCAGCTGTTCCTCAACCATAAAAAGCACGTGATTTGTGAAAAACCGCTGGCCTCAAACCTGCGGGAAGTCGAAGACGCCATTCGGATCGCTCACGAAAACCAGGTGGTGCTGTTCGAAGCCTTCAAAACCGCCAGCCTGCCAAATTTTCTGCTGCTGCAGCAGTCGCTCGGTAAGGCAGGCAAACTGCACAAAGCGTTTTTCAACTACTGCCAGTACTCCTCCCGCTATCAGCGCTATCTCGACGGTGAGAACCCGAACACCTTTAACCCGGCCTTCTCCAACGGCTCGATTATGGATATCGGCTTCTATTGTCTGGCCTCGGCGGTGGCGCTGTGGGGCGAACCGCGCGCGGTTCACGCCAGCGCCAGCCTGCTGGACAGCGGCGTTGATGCCCAGGGTACCGTGATCCTCAGCTACGCCGGTTTTGACGTCACCCTGCACCACTCTAAAGTGAGCGACTCCACGCTACCAAGCGAAATTCAGGGTGAAGCCGGCGCGCTGGTGATCGAAAAAATCTCCGAGTGCCAGAAGCTCTCTTTCATCCCACGCGGTGGGAAGGCTCAGGATCTGACGCAGCCACAGCATATCAATACTATGCTGTACGAGGCGGAGGCGTTTGCGCATCTGGTGGAGAACAACCAGGTTGTTCACCCGGGGCTGGAAGTCAGCCGTATTACGGCCAGACTGCTGAGCGAAATTCGTCGTCAGACCGGCGTCGTATTCCCGGCCGATGGTCCGCAGGGGGCGTAAAAGAGTGTAAAGAGGCCGTCAGCAACCATTGACGCCCTTTATGACTTGTCATATTTTGTTACGCGCAAAGGGGAGTAACTTCCTTGCCGGTGGATCGTCATTACGATGCGTGCAAAACCGCATCCGGTCGCCGGGCAATAATAAAAGGTCCTGCCGTCATCGCGCGGTTCTTTTATTGTTGTAAGTGAGACCTTGCCGGAAGGCGAGGTCTATGCATAAACACGCAGCGGCTGCCGTCTTCCGACGTCAGCCGTTTTGTTTTTATGTAAGGAATTAAGTAATGAATACTGTCGGCACACCGTTGTTATGGGGCGGATTCGCCGTGGTCGTGGTGATCATGCTAGCCATCGATCTGCTTCTTCAGGGACGGCGTGGTGCGCATGGCATGACCATGAAACAGGCCGCGGGTTGGTCTATTCTCTGGGTAACGCTCTCCCTTCTCTTTAACGCCGTCTTCTGGTGGTACCTGACACAAACTCAGGGCCGTGCCGTTGCCGATCCGCAGGCGCTGGCTTTCCTTACCGGCTATCTGATTGAAAAATCGCTGGCCGTGGACAATGTCTTTGTCTGGCTGATGCTGTTCAGCTACTTCTCCGTCCCGCCTGCGCTGCAGCGCCGGGTGCTGGTTTACGGCGTGCTGGGGGCGATCGTGCTGCGTACGGTGATGATCTTTACCGGAAGCTGGCTGATCTCCCAGTTCGAGTGGCTGCTCTATCTCTTCGGTGCTTTCCTGCTGTTTACCGGTGTGAAGATGGCGCTGGCGAAAGAGGATGCTTCCGGCATCGGCGACAAACCGCTGGTACGCTGGATCCGCAGCCATCTGCGGATGACCGATAAGATTGAAGGCGAGCGTTTCTTTACGCGGCAAAACGGCGTCCTGTTCGCCACGCCGCTGCTGCTGGTGCTGATCCTGGTCGAGCTGAGCGACGTGATTTTTGCGGTCGATAGTATCCCGGCAATCTTCGCCGTAACCACCGATCCGTTTATCGTGCTGACGTCGAACCTGTTCGCGATTCTCGGCCTGCGCGCCATGTACTTCCTGCTGGCCGGCGTCGCGGAGCGCTTCTCCATGCTGAAATATGGTCTGTCGATCATTCTGGTCTTTATCGGTATCAAGATGCTGATCGTCGACTTCTACCATATCCCGATTGGCGCCTCACTCGGCGTCGTTGGCGGTATTCTGGCGCTGACGCTGCTGATTAACGCCTGGGTCAATAAGCAACACGACAAGAAGAAATTACAGCACTAAGCCTTAAATGGCCGGGTGAAAACCACTTTCACCCGGTCAGCAACGCCCGCCGCGTATTATTTCTCGCCATGTCACAAAAACGTTAATACATAGTTAAAAAATAAGATCTCAGCTAAATAAGCAGCATTTTACGCTTCCAGGATGGCGCACTTTCCGTATACTCGACCAGGCAAACATTTATTTACATCCGGACATAAACGTAACAAATAATACGTACATGGGACCGGTAGCAACATCACAACAAGGGATAATCATGACGACACAAACTCCCCCATCGGGCCTGCTACAGCGCCTGGCTCAGGGCAGCCTGGTCAAACAAATTTTAATCGGTCTGGTGCTTGGCGTGCTGCTGGCGCTGGTTTCAAAACCTGCGGCGATCGCCGTTGGCCTGCTCGGTACGCTGTTTGTCGGCGCGCTGAAAGCCGTAGCGCCGGTGCTGGTGCTGATGCTGGTGATGGCCTCCATCGCTAACCACCAGCAGGGGCAAAAAACCAGCATCCGTCCGATTCTGTTCCTGTATCTGCTGGGGACGTTCAGCGCCGCACTCACCGCCGTGCTGTTCAGCTTTGTCTTCCCTTCCACGCTGCACCTGACCTCCGCGGCCGGCGATATTACGCCGCCGTCGGGGATTGTTGAAGTACTGCGCGGGCTGCTGATGAGCATGGTTTCAAACCCGGTCGACGCCCTGCTCAATGCCAACTATATCGGGATTCTGGTGTGGGCCGTGGGTCTGGGCTTTGCGCTGCGTCACGGCAATGAGACGACAAAAAACCTGATCAACGATGTCTCCCACGCGGTGACCTTTATCGTGAAACTGGTTATTCGGTTTGCGCCGCTGGGTATTTTCGGCCTGGTCTCCTCAACCCTGGCGACCACCGGGTTTGAAACCCTGTGGGGCTACGCGCAGCTGCTGATGGTGCTGGTGGGCTGTATGCTGCTGGTGGCGCTGGTGATTAACCCGCTGCTGGTGTTCTGGAAAATCCGCCGCAACCCCTATCCGCTGGTGCTGACCTGCCTGCGCGAAAGCGGCGTGTATGCTTTCTTTACCCGCAGCTCCGCCGCCAATATTCCGGTCAATATGGCGCTGAGTGAAAAGCTGAATCTCGATCGCGATACCTATTCGGTGTCGATCCCGCTGGGCGCCACCATCAACATGGCCGGGGCTGCCATCACCATTACGGTGCTGACGCTGGCTGCTGTACATACCCTGGGGATTCCGGTGGATCTGCCTACCGCGCTGCTGTTGAGCGTCGTGGCGTCGCTGTGCGCCTGCGGTGCTTCCGGCGTGGCGGGCGGCTCCCTGCTGCTGATCCCGCTGGCCTGCAACATGTTCGGGATCCCCAATGATATCGCCATGCAAGTGGTTGCCGTCGGCTTTATCATCGGCGTGCTGCAGGACTCCTGTGAGACCGCGTTGAACTCCTCCACCGACGTGCTGTTTACCGCCGCCGCCTGTATGGCGGAAGACGAGCAGCTGGCGAAAAACGCGCTGCGCGATTAATCCCGACCTTCCCCTCCGCTCATCTGCGGAGGGGCCTTCTTCCCTCTCTCGCGTTTCCATTTTAAACGGAACGGATGCGCTTCATTACAACGTGACGCCGCTTTTGAAGATCGCCAGTTCACGGAAATCATTGCGCTCATTGCAGGTCGGTTTGCCATTGACGATATCAACGAGGGTATCGATAAACTCTTCCAGCAGCTGAGGCATCGCTTTACCGTGAATCAGCTGACCGGCGTCAAAATCGATCCAGTGTTTCTTTTTCGCCGCCAGTTCGCTGTTAGTGGCGATTTTGACCGTCGGCACAAAACCACCGTACGGCGTGCCGCGACCGGTACTAAACAGCACCATATGACACCCCGCACCGGCCAGCGCGCTGGTTGCCACCGCATCGTTGCCCGGCGCGCTCAGCAGATTGAGGCCATGCACTTTTAAACGTTCGCCATAGCGCAGGACGTCCACCACTTCGCTGGAGCCCGCTTTCTGCGTGCAGCCCAGCGATTTATCTTCCAGCGTCGTGATCCCGCCCGCTTTGTTACCCGGCGACGGGTTCTCGTAAATGGGCTGGTTATGCGCAATGAAGTACTGTTTAAAGTCATTCACCATCGTCACCAGCTTGTCGAAGGTTTGTTCATCGCGGCAGTGGCTCATCAGCAGCTGCTCAGCGCCGAACATTTCCGGCACCTCCGTCAACACGGTGGTGCCGCCGTTGGCGATCAGGTAATCCGAGAAGCGTCCCAGCATCGGGTTCGCGGTAATCCCCGAAAGGCCGTCCGATCCGCCGCACTCGAGGCCAAACTTCAGCTCGCTCAGTTTGCCTGGCTCACGTTTGTCGTGGCGCATCACCTCATAAAGCTGATGCAGATGCTCCAGTCCCGCTTCCACCTCATCATCCTGCTTCTGGCAGATCATAAAGTGTACGCGCTGAGGATCGAACTCACCGAGGGTTTCACGGAACGCGTCGACCTGGTTGTTCTCACAGCCCAGGCCAATCACCAGCACCGCCCCGGCGTTCGGGTGACGCACCATGTTTTGCAACATGGTGCGGGTATTGATGTGATCATCACCCAGCTGCGAACAGCCGTAAGTGTGACTGAAGAGAAAGACGCCATCGGTGCCTTCCGCTTCGTTGGTCTCTTTCAGAAACCGGTTCTGAATCTGACGGGCGATACCGTTGACACAGCCGACGGTCGGCAGGATCCACAGTTCATTGCGCACCCCGACCTCCCCGTTCGCACGACGATAGAGCTGCACGTCGCGGTCGGCCGGCTGCGCCGACGGCTCGGCAAGATCCGGTTGATAGCGATACTCGTCAAGGTCGCTCAGGTTGGTACGCGTATTATGGGCATGAATATGTTCCCCTGGCGCAATATCCGCCAGCGCATGACCAATGGGCAGACCATACTTGATGACGTTTTCTCCCTTCGCAATCGCGCGTAATGCGAACTTATGACCACGGACAACGTCCTGGCTTAAGGTGACCGCAGTATCATCAATGGTGACCTGGGTACCCGTCGCCATATCTGCTAACGCGACAGCAACGTTATCCTGCGAATGGATTTTAATGTATTGCATAGCAACCGACCTCTGGTCTTAATTCAGTTCAATCGCGAAGTAATCACGCGCATTGTTAAAGCAGATATTTTTCACCATCTCGCCCAGCAGCTGAATATCCGCCGGCGCTTCACCCGCGGCAACCCAGCGGCCGATCATCTGGCACAGGATGCGACGGAAATACTCATGGCGGGTGTAGGACAAGAAGCTGCGGCTGTCGGTCAGCATGCCGACGAAACGACTGAGCAGACCAAGCTGCGCCAGCTGGGTCATCTGACGTTCCATGCCGTCTTTCTGATCGTTGAACCACCAGCCGGAACCGAACTGCATCTTGCCCGGCATCCCTTCGCCCTGGAAGTTACCGATCATCGTGCCCAGCACTTCGTTATCGCGCGGGTTCAGGCAGTAAAGAATGGTTTTCGGCAGCAGGTTTTCTTCATTCTGCTTGCTCAGCAGTCGGGACAGCTCTTCCGCCATCGGGCGATCGTTGATGGAATCAAAGCCAACATCCGGCCCTAACAGCTTGAACTGACGCTGATTATTGTTACGCAGCGCGCCAATGTGATACTGCTGGACCCAGCCACGGCGAGCGTATTCTGCTCCCAGGAAGACCAGCACAGCCGTTTTAAACTGCGCCACTTCATGTTCGCACAGGATGGAACCGGCCAGACGGCGGGCAAGGATGCTATCGAGTTCCGCTTCGCTGGCTTCAGCAAACAGCACCACATCCAGCGCATGGTCGGAGACTTTACAGCCGTGCGCGGCGAAGTGATCCAGACGTTTGACCAGCGCAGCCTGCAGATCGGCAAAGCGGCGGATGTCGGTATCTGAAACTTCACCCAGCTTCGCCATGTAGTCGTTAAACGTCGCCTGCTCAATGTTGAACGCTTTATCCGGACGCCAGCTTGGCAGCACTTTGGTCGTGAAGGTCGCGTCTTTCGCCACCGCCGCATGATGTTCCAGCGAATCGATCGGATCGTCGGTGGTGCCGACCATTTTCACGTTCATCTGCGTCATGATACCGCGGGCGGAGAAGCGCTCCTGGGCCAGCAGATCGTTGCACTGATTCCAGATCTCATCCGCGGTGGACGGGGACAGCAGCTTACCCGTAATCCCAAACGGGCGGCGCAGCTCCAGATGGGTCCAGTGATAGAGCGGATTGCCGATCGTATGCGGTACGGTAGCTGCCCATGCGTCAAACTTCTCGCGGTCCGAAGCATCGCCGGTACACAGGCGTTCAGCCACGCCATTGGTGCGCATTGCGCGCCATTTGTAGTGGTCACCTTTCAGCCAGATGTCATACAGGTTTTTAAAACGATAATTTTCGGCAATCTGCTGCGGCGGAAGGTGGCAGTGATAGTCGAAAATCGGCTGGTCTTTGGCGTAGTCGTGATACAAACGGCGGGCAAACTCGGTATCAAGCAGAAAATCTTCGGTCATAAACGGTGTCATTTTCATTTCCTCTTCGCCCCATTGAGGAGCCCTTCAGATGATTGACTATCATGCTGACAAAGTTATCACACCAATTTCTACAGGCCGAAATCTTTTTCGTGAGATAGATCAATAAACGCTGACAAAAAAAGTACCCTTTCTGGAGTAAACCCTCGTGCAAGCCGCGCCAGTACTGGCTTTGCTCGCAAGAAATAATACCCCCATAAACTTTCCCACTTTTGTGACAGTACTCAACTTTTAAAGTTGTATGACAAGTTATCTTTCTGCCGTCGCAACATATAAACCGTTGGAATGTATTCGCGATGATTCAATACATCGCATTGACCGGTACGGATACCGAATTAAGCAAAACAATTGATGGCAAGGTTCGGGCCATATGGGTTTTCCCTCCTGAGCCCTCCGTTTCTCCTTCTCAACCCCTGTACAGGGTTTGAAGATGGCCGCACTCGCTGCGGAGATATAACAAACGATGAGGTTTTACATGCGTAAAATTAAAGGGTTACGTTGGTATATGATCGCACTGGTGACAATGGGCACCGTGCTGGGTTACCTGACACGTAACACTGTGGCTGCGGCTGCGCCGACTCTGATGGAAGAGTTACACATCTCCACCCAACAGTATTCCTATATCATCGCAGCCTATTCAGCTGCTTATACCGTCATGCAGCCGGTGGCAGGCTACGTCCTTGACGTGCTGGGGACGAAGATCGGTTATGCCTTCTTCGCGATCGCCTGGGCCGTTTTCTGTGGTTCAACGGCGCTGGCGGGCAGCTGGGGCGGATTAGCGCTGGCTCGTGGCGCGGTCGGCGCGGCGGAAGCGGCGATGATCCCGGCAGGCCTGAAGGCCAGCTCCGAATGGTTCCCGGCAAAAGAACGCTCTATTGCCGTCGGTTACTTCAACGTGGGCTCCTCAATCGGCGCGATGATCGCCCCGCCGCTGGTCGTCTGGGCGATTGTGATGCACAGCTGGCAGATGGCGTTCATTATCTCCGGTGTCCTGAGTTTTATCTGGGCCATGGCGTGGCTGGTCTTCTATAAACACCCTCGCGACCAGAAAAAATTAACCACTGAAGAACGCGACTACATCATCGGCGGTCAGGAATCGCATCACCAGACCAACAACAGCAAGAAAATGTCTCCGTGGCAGATCCTGCGCAACCGTCAGTTCTGGGGCATCGCGCTGCCGCGCTTCCTTGCCGAGCCAGCATGGGGGACCTTCAATGCCTGGATCCCGCTGTTCATGTTTAAAGTCTATGGCTTTAACCTGAAAGAAATCGCGATGTTTGCATGGATGCCAATGCTGTTTGCTGACCTGGGCTGCATCATCGGGGGCTATCTGCCGCCGCTGTTCCAGCGCTGGTTCGGGGTTAACCTGATTGTGTCGCGTAAAATGGTCGTGACCATGGGCGCACTGCTGATGATTGGCCCGGGGATGATCGGCCTGTTTACCAGCCCGTTTGTGGCTATCGCCCTGCTGTGCGTCGGCGGCTTTGCCCACCAGGCGCTGTCCGGTGCGCTGATTACGCTCTCTTCCGACGTATTTGGCCGTAACGAAGTGGCTACGGCAAACGGCCTGACCGGTATGGCGGCCTGGATGGCGAGTACCATGTTCGCCCTGGTGGTCGGCGCTCTGGCGGATACCATTGGTTTCAGCCCGCTGTTCGCCGTACTGGCGGTCTTCGATCTGCTGGGCGCCCTTGTCATCTGGACCGTACTGAAGAACAAGTCAGCCGATGACGACGCCCCGCCGCTCAAAACGACTAAGCCGGTGACGCAAAGCTAGTCCTGATACGGTGAGATCTGTTTACAAAGCCGCCTCATTGAAGGCGGCTTTTTCATGTCTGACGGTGGTGAGATGCGCGTAAAAGTGGTATAACAAATCCAATATTGTCGCCATCTTCCGGGAGCGAATATGGAAATCACAGAACCGCGTCGTTTGTATCAGCAGCTTGCTGCCGAGCTGAAGGCGCGTATTGAGCAAGGTGTTTACCTTGTGGGCGATAAGCTGCCTGCAGAGCGGTTTATCGCCGATGAAAAGAGCGTCAGCCGCACCGTGGTTCGCGAAGCCATTATCATGCTGGAAGTGGAAGGCTATGTGGAAGTGCGTAAAGGCTCTGGCATCCACGTCATCTCCAACCATCCGAAGTATCAGCAGGTGGTTGATGAAACGCTGGAGTTCGCCAGCTACGGCCCCTTTGAACTGCTGCAGGCGCGTCAGCTTATTGAAAGCAATATTGCCGAGTTCGCCGCCACCCAGGTGACCAAGCAGGACATCATGAAGCTGATGGAGATCCAGGAGAAGGCGCGTAAAGAGAAATGCTTCCGCGATTCGGAATGGGATCTTCAGTTTCATGTCCAGGTAGCTCTGGCGACGCAAAATACGGCGTTAGCCGCTATTGTTGAAAAAATGTGGACCCAGCGCGTGCATAACCCGTACTGGAAAAAGCTCCATGACCATATCGACCTGCGCACCGTGGATAACTGGTGTGACGATCATGACCAAATTCTGAAAGCGCTGATTCGCAAAGATCCGCACGCGGCGAAACTGGCCATGTGGCAGCATCTGGAGAACACTAAGCTGATGTTGTTCAACGAGACCAGCGACGATTTTGAATTCAATGCCGACCGCTATCTGTTTGCAGAAAATCCGGTCGTTCACCTCGATACCGCGGCCAATGGCGCAAAATAAGCGGTTATCTTCATTTCAGGCAGGCTGTCAGCGCCTGCCCGCAAACCCGCCAGGGTAAGCAAACATCTATAGTGTCAGCCTGTGTAAAGAGACTCGCCTCCCGCCACCGCAATCAGCAAAATCAACGAGCAACCGACTGCAATTTTTCTGACGTAAACTCAGCGATTTTGTTACAATTAGATGCATTTTGACGTTCTGAAGTAGGCTTGCGTTGATTTCACTTTTAACAGGGAACCGTTCAGAACGCACCAACAGCGACCATAATCTCATAAGAATCTATGTCGCAATACACGCTGCGTTCAGACATACCGTTAACCGATGTACCAGGAATCGTGAATGGAACTATTAACCCAATTGTTGAATGCCTTATGGAGCCAGGATTACGAGACCCTCGCGAATCCCTCCATGATTGGCATGCTTTACTTTGTCTTATTTATGATTTTGTTCCTTGAAAACGGCCTGCTTCCCGCCGCCTTTTTACCCGGCGACAGCCTGCTGGTGCTGGTCGGCGTTCTGATAGCCAAAGGGGCGATGGGTTTTCCCGAAACCCTGCTTCTGCTGACGACGGCAGCCAGCCTGGGTTGCTGGCTCAGCTACATTCAGGGCCGCTGGCTCGGCAATACGCGAATTGTGCAAAACTGGCTTTCACATTTGCCCTCCCACTACCACCAGCGCGCACATCACCTGTTTCATAAGCACGGGCTCTCCGCCTTGTTGATGGGCCGCTTTATTGCCTTCGTTCGTACGCTGCTGCCGACCATTGCCGGACTTTCGGGTCTGAACAATGCCCGCTTCCAGTTCTTTAACTGGATGAGCGGCCTGCTGTGGGTTTTGATTCTGACTTCCCTGGGTTACCTGCTGGGTAAAACCCCGGTATTCCTCAAATATGAGGATCAGCTGATGTCCTGCCTGATGCTGCTGCCGGTTGTGCTGCTGGTGTTTGGCTTAATCGGCTCGTTAGTTGTCCTGTGGAAGAAAAAATACAGAAGCCGGAGCTGATAATGGCCATAAAAAGCCTCTCCCGACGCCGGATTAGCTGGCTGCTGGGCGGTTCTGTTTTTTTGTGCGCGCTGTTCTGGCTATGGCTGGCGGTGCAGCAACAGGAATCAACCCTGACTATCCATCCTGTCTCTCAGGGCGTTGGCATGCCTGACGGTTTTTCCGTCTGGCATCATCTCGACGCAAACGGCATTCGTTTTAAAAGTATCACCCCGCAAAAAGACGGCCTGTTAATCAAATTTGATTCCAGCGCCCAGGGTATCGCCGCGAAAGAAGTGCTGGGCCGCGCCCTGCCACATGGTTATATTATTGCTTTGCTGGAGGAAGAAAATACGCCGACAGCATGGCTCTCCCGTCTGCGCGATGCGCCACACAGATTGGGATAACTAGCCAAAATTCTGAATATTTTCACGCAGTTTGGTGGTTTCCCGTTTTCCTGACTATGCTTAAGACTGCGGGAGCCACCGGGCTGACGTTTATCGACTGGATCGGGCATATCTCCCGGGTATGCCCTCACACAATGGAAGGTAGCATCCATGAAATACCGCATCGCTTTGATTCTGGTTTTGACTTCGCTGAGCTCCAGCGCCTTTGCCATCTCCCCCTGTCAGGAAAAAGAGCAGGATATCCAGCGGGAGATTAGCTACGCCGAAAAACATCACAACCAGAACCGGATTGATGGTTTGAACAAAGCGCTTCGTGAAGTCAGAGCGAACTGCAGCGACGGTAAGCTCAAAGCCGAACATCAGCAAAAAATCGCAAAACAACGCGAGGAAATTACCGAGCGTCAGCGCGATTTGAAGGAAGCTGAGCAGAAAGGCGATGCCGATAAAATCAGCAAGCGCCAACGCAAGCTTGATGAAGCGCAGCACGAGCTGAAAACGCTTGAGTCGCGTGATTACTAATAAGCCACACTTTACATGGACCCACTCTACAGGAGAGAAAGATGCCTAAAGACAACGTTGCAGACGATCTGCGTGCAGAACTGAAGACGCTGGCTGATACCCTGGAAGAAGTGCTTAACTCCTCCACGGATAAGTCAAAAGAAGAGATTGGCAAACTGCGTAGCAAAGCAGAGAGCGCACTGAAAGAGAGCCGCGTCCGGCTCGGTGAAACCAGCGATGCCATCGTCAGACAAACGCGTGAAACCGCCGCCCGCGCCGACGAGTACGTCCGTGAAAATCCGTGGACCGGTGTAGGTATTGGCGCAGCCGTCGGGCTGGTGCTGGGTGTCCTGCTGACGCGTCGTTAATTATGGCGGATTCTCAACACACTCAGGGGCCGGGAAAGAGCGTTTTCGGTATCGGCCAGCGGATCATTACGCTGCTGGTTGAAATGGTCGAAACGCGCCTGCGCCTGGTGGTCGTGGAGCTGGAAGAAGAGAAGGCGAACCTCTTCCAGCTGTTTTTGATGCTGGGGCTGACGCTGCTGTTTGCCGCCTTTGGCCTGATGAGCCTGCTGGTTCTGATTATCTGGGCCATCGATCCCCAGTATCGGCTGTACGTAATGATTGCGACCACCGCTGTGCTGCTGCTCAGCTCGTTAATCGGCGGTATCTGGACGCTGCGCAAAGCCCGCCGTTCGACTTTCCTGCGCTTGACGCGCAAAGAGCTGGCTGAAGACCGCGCTCTGCTGGAGGACGAACGCCTATGAACAGCAAACAGCAACGCGAGCAGCGGAAAGCGCTGCTGCTGCGCCAGATCCAACAGCAGCGGCTGGATTTAATCGCCAGCCGTCGCGACTGGCTCGAAGCGACCGCCCCGTTCGACCGCGGCTGGCTGACCCTCCAGCACCTTCGCTCCTGGGCGGTGGTCGGCAGCGGTATCATGGCAGTATGGTCCGTTCGTCACCCGCGCTTTTTACTGCGCTGGACTAAACGCGGCTTCGGTCTCTGGAGCGCCTGGCGCATGGCAAAACGCCTGCTGCGCCAGACATCCTCCCTCTAAACACCCTGCCCGTCACACCTCCGCCATCCCTGTTCTCCTTGTTCCGGGGCGTAAACGCCTCGCAACTGGCGCCGCTCTTCGTCACCACTCCAGCCGCTGACGGCGGCGTTGAGCTCTGCTCGTGGCCCTTGTCAGGTCGCGTTTACCGATCGCGATCACTCAGAATCTTTGATGAAGATCTACAGTTTTCCTTGCTAACAATTCCTTTCGAGCCTCGCTAATATTCTCTCCATCGACAGCAACCCCGCGTAACTACGCAGGATTGCACCAAAAAACAAAATCGCCGCCCTTTGGGTTTTCTGGAGTAAGAAATGAAAAAATTAGAAGATGTTGGTGTACTGGTAGCACGCATTCTGATGCCAATCCTGTTTATCACTGCAGGTTGGGGAAAAATCACCGGTTATGCGGGTACTCAACAATATATGGAAGCCATGGGCGTACCGGGCGCATTACTGCCATTAACCATTCTGCTGGAGTTCGGCGGCGGTCTGGCGATTCTGTTCGGTTTCCTGACACGTACCACCGCGCTGTTCACCGCAGGCTTCACCCTGCTGACCGCGTTCCTGTTCCACAGCAACTTTGCTGAAGGCGTGAACTCGCTGATGTTCATGAAAAACCTGACCATCGCAGGCGGTTTCCTGCTGCTGGCCATCACCGGTCCGGGCGCATTCAGCATCGACCGCGTGCTGAATAAAAAGTGGTAAGCACACTATACTGAGTGAAGAACAAAGCGAGGAGATATCTCCTCGCTTTTGCTATCTGAAGTCTGAAGGAGGAAAAAATGGGACAATTAATCGACGGCGTCTGGCACGATACCTGGTATGACACCAAATCCACCGGAGGGCGTTTCAAGCGTTCCGTTTCAGCCTTCCGCAACTGGCTGACCGCCGATGGCGCACCGGGCCCCTCCGGCGACGGCGGCTTTGCTGCAGAAAAAGATCGCTATCATCTGTACGTATCCCTCGCCTGCCCGTGGGCGCACCGCACGTTAATTCTGCGCAAGCTCAAAGGTCTGGATCCTTTTCTTTCCGTCTCGGTGGTTCACCCCCTGATGCTGGAAAACGGCTGGACTTTCGACGACGATTTTCCCGAGGCGACCGGCGATACGCTGTATCAACATGAATTTCTCTATCAGCTCTACCTGCACGCCGATCCGCACTACACCGGACGTGTCACGGTGCCGGTTCTGTGGGATAAAAAGCAGCATACGATCGTCAGTAATGAGTCGGCTGAAATCATCCGCATGTTCAATACCGCCTTTGACGGACTGGGCGCCACCGCCGGCGATTACTACCCGCCCGCGCTGCGCGAAAATATCGATGCGCTGAACGGTTGGATCTACGACAACGTCAATAACGGCGTCTATAAAGCCGGGTTCGCCACCAGCCAGCAGGCCTATGATGAGGCTGTCGATGCGGTGTTCACCTCGCTGGAGCGCCTGGAACAAATTCTGGGCCAGCATCGCTATCTGACGGGTAGCCAGCTGACCGAGGCCGATATTCGTCTGTGGACAACCCTCGTGCGTTTCGACCCGGTCTACGTGACCCACTTTAAGTGCGACAAACGCCGTATCAGCGACTACCCCAATCTGTATGGTTTCCTGCGCGATATCTACCAGATGCCGGGTATTGCGGAGACGGTGAATTTTGCCCACATCCGCCACCACTACTATCGCAGCCATAAAACGATTAACCCAACCGGGATTATCTCCGTCGGTCCTCAGCAGGATCTCACCGAGCCGCACGGCCGGGACCTTCTGTTCCGCTAACCTGCCGGGCGCCCTTCCCGGCGCCCGATATTTTCAGATCCGGCATATTTACCCGTCTGCTATTCGCGTCTATTCTTATTGCGATCGCTTTAAAAACAAGTGATTGACCGTTAATCGAGGCGTAAAAATGGACTGGTATTTAAAAGTACTGAGAAACTACATTGGATTTGGCGGCCGCGCACGCCGCAAAGAGTACTGGATGTTTATTCTGGTCAACATCATCCTGACCGGCGTACTGAGCATCATCGATAAAATGCTGGGATGGCAGCGCGCAGGAGGTGAAGGCATCCTGACGACGATTTATGGCGTGTTGGTCTTTTTGCCGTGGTGGGCGGTGCAGTTTCGCCGTTTACACGATACGGATCGCTCGGCGTGGTGGCTGTTGCTGATGCTGATTCCGGTTATTGGCTGGCTGATCATTCTGCTCTTCAATTGCCAGAACGGCACGCCTGGCAACAACCGTTTCGGGCCGGATCCCAAATCCCTGTCATCGTGAATGATGCGCTCCTCCCGCGGAAGGAGCGCATAGCGGATTTACTTCCCGGCAAACAGCTTAGGGATCTCCCGCAGACACCATGATTTCGCTTCGCCCATACTGTCGCGGCGCCACGCCATAATGATGTCAATTTCATTAGTATATTCCGGGCTGACAACCCGTAAGCGCCCTTCGGCGATGTCTTTCTCGACCAGCGGATAGGGCATCGTCGCCACCCCCAGTCCCGCCAGCAGAGCCTGACGTTTATCTTCAATAGTACTGACCGTTAAGCGCGGCTGTTTGTCGAGCAGCTGTACCGTCAGAACCGGACGCTCGCGGGCGGTATCTGCCACCGCCACGCCGCGATATTTTACCCGCGTCACTTCGGAAAGCGGCTCCGGCTCCTGGTGAATGGGGTGATCCGGCGCAGCAACATAGACGTTCAGCACCGAATAGAGTTTGCGGGAGTTAATCTCCGATGAGGAACGAAAATGCATATCAGGGGCGACAACGATATCCGCACGTCCCTGCTCCAGCCGCTCCCACGCGCCGGCCAGCACTTCGGTAAGCACCGACAGCTGGGTATTCGATTTGGTCGCCAGCTTCTCAATCAGCGGAAAGAAGTCCTGGGTTGGTACCAGGGCTTCGGTCACGATGGTCAGATGCGTTTCCCAGCCGCGCGAAAGCGCTTCGGCATCAGTGGTGAGCTTATCGGCCGCTTCCAGCAGCACGCGCCCGCGCTCCAGCAGCATCCGCCCAACGTTGGTGAATTTTGTCCGATGACCTGAGCGGTCAAACAGCACTACATCCAGTTCCTCTTCCAGCTTTTGCATGGTGTAACTGAGGGCTGAGGGCACCCGTCCGAGTTCGTCGGCCGCAGCAGCAAAGCTCCCACGCCTGTCGATAGCGTCCATTACGCGTAACGCTTCCAGCGTCAATGCTCTCTCTTTAGCCATAGCACTCTCATTCAGGAAATTTGAATATACCGGGCAGAATATCTGGCTAACAATACAGCGTCCATACCTTTACCATTGATTTAGTGTAAAGAGAGGTCAAGAAAATGATTACTACCCGAACAGCCAAACAATGCGGACAAGCAGATTTCGGCTGGCTGCAGGCCCGCTACACCTTTTCCTTTGGACACTACTTTGACCCTAAACTGTTAGGCTACGCCTCTTTGCGCGTGCTCAACCAGGAAGTTCTGGCACCCGGCGCGTCGTTTCAACCGCGTACCTACCCGAAAGTCGATATCCTGAACCTGATTCTGGAAGGGGAAGCGGAATATCGTGACAGTGATGGCAACCATGTGCAGGCAAAGGCCGGCGAAGCGCTGCTGATATCCACTCAACCAGGGGTGAGTTACAGCGAGCACAATTTGAGTAAAGACGGTTCGCTGACGCGGATGCAGCTGTGGCTGGATGCCTGTCCGCAGCGGGAAAATCCGCTGCTGCAGAAAATGGCTATCGCTGGTAGCGGGCAACAGCTGCTCGCTTCACCTGACGGCGCGCACAACAGTTTACAGCTGCGTCAGCAGGTCTGGATCCACCATCTCGATCTCGCCAAAGGCGAGCGGGTTGATGTCCAGCTACACGGGCCGCGCGCCTACCTGCAATCGATTCATGGAACGGTGCATGCCGTCGCCCATGAAGAAGCAAAACAGGCCCTGACCTGCGGTGACGGGGCATTTATTCGTGACGAAGCTAACATTACCCTTGTTGCCGACACGCCATTGCGCGCTTTACTGATAGATTTACCGGTGTAATAACGGGAGTCATGGAGTCTGTCAGTGAGTAAGCATAAGAAGAAAGCAAAGAAAGCCGTATCGTCGCCCGAGCCGCTGTTAACGGAGCCAACGAAGGCCGTAAGTTTTGGCTATGAAGAGATGCTAAGCGAACTGGAAGCAATTGTTTCAGAAGCCGAAATTCGGATTCAGGACGAAGAAAACACCGCCTGAACGGCCACCTTCGGAAATAGCAAAACGCCCTGCTTAGCTTATCCTGCGCAGGGCGTTTTTGCATGATTGACGCTGACCGATAAGCCGCTTTCTTGTCATTGAGAGCGGAGTGGACTGTCATTCATCGTCTTCTGCCGCTTCTGCCGCATATCGCAAAACGCCCATACAGATTGCGCTGTATGGGCGTTCTTGAATGAGTTGACGCTGACCGATAAGCCGCTTTCTTGTCATTGAGAGCGGAGTGGACTGTCATTCATCGTCTTCTGCCGCTTCTGCCGCATATCGCAAAACGCCCATACAGATTGCGCTGTATGGGCGTTTTTGAATGAGTTGAAGCTGACCGATAAGCCGGGTTCTGTCGTGGACAGTCATTCATCTAGGCCAGCAATCGCTCACTGGCTCAAGCAGCCTACCCGGGTTCAGTACGGGCCGTACCTTGTGAACCCCTATTTGGCCTTGCTCCGGGTGGAGTTTACCGTGCCACGAACTGTTACCAGTCGCGCGGTGCGCTCTTACCGCACCCTTTCACCCTTACCTGATCCCGCTTGCGCGGGCCATCGGCGGTTTGCTCTCTGTTGCACTGGTCGTGGGTTTCCCCCCCAGGCGTTACCTGGCACCCTGCCCTATGGAGCCCGGACTTTCCTCCCCTCCGCCCGTCTCCCCCGAAGAGGACGACGACGAAGCGGCGACTGTCTGGTCAGCTTCGGCGCGAAGTATAAAAGGTTTACCGTCGGTTGTCATCCTTCCATCACAATCCCGACCTGCAAAGTCGCGGCAACATTCCGTGAAGCGCGATAAATATTGTCCGAAGCACCGCGGAAGGCCTCCTCCAGGCTCGTGATAGTGGTCAGCACGCTGAACACCGCGTCGATACCATACTGATGTACCACGCCGACATCGCGGGCCAGGCTGCCGGCAATACCAATCACCGGCTTACGGTATTTTTTCGCCACGCTCGCGACGCCGACCGGGACCTTACCGCTAATGCTTTGACTGTCGAGCCTTCCTTCACCGGTCACTACCAGCGAACAGTCAAGAATATGCTCTTCCAGATTCAGCGCCTGGGTCACAATCTCGATACCGCTACGTAATTCAGCATTCAGAAATGCCATCAGCGCCGCCCCCATGCCACCTGCGGCACCGGCTCCGGCGACCTCTTTGACATCGACACGCAGAGTTCGCTTAATCACATCCGCATAGTGCTCAAGATTACGATCCAGCTCGAGGATCATCGCTTCCGTCGCCCCTTTTTGCGGGCCGAAAATCCACGAAGCGCCCGTCTCGCCAGTCAGTGGGTTAGAGACATCGCAGGCCACGTGAATTGAACACTCCTGCAACCGAACATCCAGTGCGGACAGGTCAATCGAATTCAGGCAGGCAAGGCTGCCACCGCCGTCACCAATATCAACGCCGTTCGCGTCGCGAAGCCGCGCGCCCAGCGCCTGCACCATCCCTGCGCCACCGTCGTTGGTTGCACTGCCGCCAATACCAATAATGATCTTTCTCGCCCCATGCTCCAGCGCCTGCAAAATCAGCTCACCGGTGCCACGCGAGGTCGTCAACAGCGGATTGCGCTGCGCGGGAGGCACCAGCCCCAGCCCGCTGGCCGCCGCCATTTCAATAAACGCGGTTTGACCATCCCCGGAAAGCCCCCAGCAGGCATCAACCGGCACCCCCAGCGGCCCCGTCACACAAGCGCTCATTTTGGTTCCCTGTGTCGCGGCGATCATCGCCTCAACGGTCCCTTCACCGCCATCGGCGAGAGGGACCTTCACATAGAGCGCATCGGGGAAAATCTCCCGAAAACCTTTTTCTATAGCCTGTGCAACCTCAGTGGCCGAGAGGCTTTCTTTATATGAGTCTGGGGCGATTACGATTTTCATAGTTATTAGCCTGACAGTGCCGCGCAAGGCAAGAATTACAGGGCGCTATCCGCGCCCTTCTTGTTAGCGAGTGACTTCCACTTTCGCCAGTTTTTCGTAGTAGCACGCAAGCGCGCTGTGGTCGGCGGTACCCAGACCGTCAGCGCGCAGCGCCTGCATCATCTCCATCACCGCCGCGGTCAGCGGCAGCTGCGCCCCCACGCCGTGGGACGTATCCAGCGCATTCGCCAGATCTTTGATATGCAAATCGATACGGAAGCCCGGTTTAAAGTTGCGATCCATCACCATCGGCGCTTTGGCATCCAGTACGGTGCTGCCGGCCAGACCGCCGCGGATTGCCTGATACACCAGATCCGGGTTCACACCTGCTTTGGTCGCCAGGGTCAATGCTTCAGACATGGCCGCAATATTCAGCGCCACGATCACCTGGTTGGCCAGCTTGGTCACGTTGCCCGCACCGATATCGCCGGTATGCACGACAGAACCCGCCATCGCTTTCAGCAGGTCATAATATTGGTCAAAAATCGCTTTATCACCGCCAACCATGACCGACAAAGTACCGTCAATGGCCTTCGGCTCGCCGCCGCTGACCGGCGCATCCAGCATATTTACGCCTTTCGCCTTTAGCGCATCGCTGATTTCGCGGCTCGCCAGCGGAGCAATGGAGCTCATATCAATCAGCACGGTGCCCGGCTTCGCCCCTTCAATAATGCCGCCTTCGCCCAGCGCCACCTCTTTCACATGCGGAGAGTTCGGCAGCATGGTGATGATCACCTCACACTGTTCAGCTATCGCTTTCGCCGAAGCGGCGGTTTCAGCGCCTGCGGCAATCACTTCTGCGATGGCTTCCGGATTACGATCGGCAACCACCAGCGAGTAACCCGCTTTGAGGAGGTTTTTACTCATGGGTTTACCCATGATGCCAAGGCCAATAAAACCAACTTTCATTGTCATGTCTTTATCTCTCTTGTTCCGGTGGCGGTTATTTCTTAAAGGAATCAGCCAGTTTCTGCGTGGCGGAGCGGAATACGCCCAGATCGCTGCCGACGGCGACAAAGGTCGCGCCCCATTCCAGATAACGACGCGCATCCGCTTCTACCGGCGCCAGAATACCGCTCGGCTTGCCGTGCTTTTTCGCGCTCGCAAAGATGTGCTGGATAGCCTGCTGGACCTGCGGGTGAGAGGCGTTGCCCAGATGTCCCAGCGCGGCGGCCAGGTCGCTTGGGCCGACAAAAATACCGTCAACGCCCGCAGTCGCGGCAATCGCATCGACATTATCCACCCCCTGCTGGCTTTCAATTTGTACCAGGAGGGTGATGTTTTGGTTCGACTGCGCGAAGTAATCCGGCACCGTGCCAAACATGTTGGCGCGGTGCGACACGGAAACGCCGCGAATTCCTTCTGGCGGATAGCGCGTGGCGGCGACAGCGTCGAGCGCTTCCTTTTCGCTTTCCACAAACGGGATCAAAAAGTTATAGAAACCAATATCCAGCAGGCGCTTAATGATCACCGGCTCGTTAGTCGGTACGCGCACAACCGGCGCGCTGACGCTGCCTTTCAGCGCCATCAACTGGGGGATAAAGGTGGAGATATCGTTCGGCGCATGTTCGCCGTCCAGCACCAGCCAGTCGAAACCGGCCAGGCCTAATACTTCTGTCGTGATGGGGCTGGCCAGGGCGGACCAGCAACCAATTTGAATCTGATGCGCCGCCAGGGCCGCCTTAAATTTGTTCGGGAAGATATCGTTATTCATCACTTATACCTTGTCACTCAACCGTTAATTATTTCTGCAGTTACACATATTGAATGTGGTCGACAATAAACGGATAGCCAATCATTGCTATCAGGCCGAACATTCAATGAAGATTAGCGCTGCGTTGAATAAGCGCATTGCACTTCATTTATTTATTTTTGGTGTGCCTCTTAATTGTTTATAAACCGATATCAGAAGCACTCGATTTACTCATCTGGCGCATAGCAAGCATGACTCAGTATAATCAGCTGGCGGTCATAGAACACCGTGCAAAAAACCCATAAAATAGAATAAATAATCATTATAATTGTGCATACGCCATAATCAGTGGGCGCTGATGCACAGTTCCAGTGTTTTCCCTTGGCAGCGGTTTTGCTCCCGCGACAATGAGTGACTGGGATCACACATCCAAATCAAAACACCTGACATTCTTTGCCGAAGAAATTCGTTCATCAGAAACTGAATAGCCGTTTTATTTTATTATTCGCACCTTGCTGGAGAATACTGGACAATGGCCGACATTGAAATCAGACAGGAATCGCCGACGGCGTTTTATATAAAAGTACACCAAACGGATAATGTAGCGATTATTGTTAACGATCGAGGTTTAAAAGCCGGAACGCGTTTCCCTGACGGACTGACGCTCATCGAACATATCCCGCAAGGTCACAAAGTAGCATTGATTGATATTCCTGTACGCGGTGAAATCATCCGCTATGGCGAAGTCATTGGCTACGCGGTGCGCGACATCCCGCAGGGTAGCTGGATTGAGGAATCGCTGGTTGAACTGCCGAAAGCGCCGCCGCTGAACACGCTACCGCTGGCAAACAAAGTTCCGGAGCCTCTGCCTGCGCTGACCGGTTACACCTTTGAAGGGTATCGCAACGCCGATGGCAGCGTCGGCACCAGAAACCTGCTCGGTATCACTACCAGCGTGCACTGCGTCGCGGGCGTCGTCGACTATGTGGTGAAAATTATTGAACGAGACCTGCTGCCGAAATACCCGAATGTCGACGGTGTGGTCGGTCTCAACCACCTGTATGGCTGCGGCGTGGCGATCAACGCCCCGGCTGCCGTGATCCCTATTCGCACGATCCATAATCTGGCGCTAAACCCCAATTTCGGCGGTGAAGTCATGGTGGTTGGGCTCGGCTGTGAAAAGCTCCAGCCGGAACGCCTGCTCCAGGGCACCGAAGATGTTCAGCCCATCGCCGTCGACAGCGCCAGTGTCATCCGCCTGCAGGATGAACAGCATGTCGGGTTCCAGTCAATGGTTGACGATATTTTGCAGGTAGCGGAACGGCATCTGACAAAACTGAATGCCCGCCAGCGTGAAACCTGTCCGGCCTCTGAGCTGGTGGTGGGCATGCAGTGCGGCGGCAGCGATGCCTTTTCCGGCGTGACCGCCAATCCGGCGGTGGGCTACGCTTCCGATCTGCTGGTCCGCTGCGGCGCCACCGTCATGTTCTCTGAGGTCACTGAGGTTCGCGATGCTATCCATCTGCTGACGCCGCGGGCGATCAACGAAGAAGTGGGTAAGCGTCTGCTCGAAGAGATGGCCTGGTACGATAACTACCTCGATTCAGGTCAAACCGATCGCAGCGCCAATCCCTCCCCCGGTAATAAGAAGGGCGGCCTGGCGAACGTAGTGGAAAAGGCGCTGGGTTCGATCGCCAAATCCGGCAAGAGCGCGATTGCCGAGGTCCTCTCACCAGGCCAGCGCCCAACCAAACGCGGCCTGATCTTTGCGGCTACCCCGGCCAGCGACTTTGTCTGCGGCACTCAGCAGGTTGCTTCGGGGATTACGGTTCAGGTGTTTACAACCGGGCGCGGCACGCCGTATGGTCTGGTCGCCGTGCCGGTCATCAAGATGGCAACCCGCACCGAGCTGGCAAACCGCTGGTATGACTTAATGGATATCAACGCCGGGACTATCGCCACCGGCGAAGAGACGATTGAAGAGGTTGGCCAGAAGCTGTTCGGGTTTATTCTTGATGTCGCCAGCGGCCGTAAGAAAACCTTCTCCGATCGGTGGGGCCTGTATAATCAGCTGGCGGTCTTTAACCCGGCGCCGGTGACCTGATTGCCCCTCGGGCGGCACGGTGCCAGCCGCCTGACCGCAGACCCTCTCCCCCTCGGGAAGGGGGTCTATGCCGCGTCCTGGCGCTTCACCAGTCGCACATCAATCCCGCTCTTGCGCAGCCCTTCCAGACTTTCCGTCGGAATGCCTTCATCGACAATAATCATATCAATGCGTTGCGTATCGATGATCTTATGCAGACTCGAACGATTAAATTTGGTGGAATCGGTGACGACGATAATGCGTTCCGCCACTTCACACATCCGCCGGTTCAGGCGGGCTTCATCTTCATTGTGGGTACTCACACCGCGATCGAGGTCGATGGCGTCGACGCCGAGAAAAAGCATATCGAAGTGGTAATTCAGTAAAGACTGCTCGGCCTGATCGCCATAAAACGACTGCGACTGACGGCGCAGATGTCCCCCGGTCATTAACAGTTCCACCCCTTCAGCATCCAGCAGCGCATTCGCCACATTCATCCCATTGGTCATCGCAATAATGTCCGTATGTTGATGCAACAGACGGGCGATTTCATAGGTGGTGGTCCCGGAATCGAGAATAATACGATGCCCCGGTTGAATCAGTTCTACCGCCGCCCGCGCGATGCTGCGCTTCACCGCGGTATTGAGCGAACTTTTATCTTCCACCGACGGTTCGGGAGCCGGCATTGTCCCGTCGCAGATCAGCGCGCCGCCGTAAGCGCGAACCGCAATACCTTGTTTTTCAAGGAAGGCCAGATCGTTGCGAATCGTCACCGTCGAGACACCGTATAAAAGAGAAAGATCGTTCACCTGCACGCTTCCCTGCTGCCGTAAGCGCTGGATAATCTGCTCACGCCTTTCACTGGTGCCGCTGATGCGCTTATCTGCAGAAGAGTCGGTACCGCTCATAAGTATTCCTTTCATCAAATCTTTCGTTTCATTTCGTTTGGTCTATTAACACCTTTCTTTTAACGGAATGCAAGCCCCATAAAGGCAGAGAGCAGCGCAACGCCCCTCGCTGAAACCTTTCATTATGTTTCTTTTGTGAAACAGATCGGAAAACTATTATCTTTCGTTTTATTTTTACATCACCATGATGCAGTATTAAATGAAACAAAACGAAAGATTAATCTCATTACCATCCGAAATGGAGAGGAAAGTGAAACATCTGACAAAAATGGTGGCGCAGCATAAACAAGGTAGAGGCAACGGTATTTATGCCGTCTGTTCCGCCCATCCACTGGTACTTGAGGCCGCCATTCGTTACGCCCGGGCGCAGCAAACCCCGTTACTGATTGAAGCCACATCCAATCAGGTCGATCAGTTCGGCGGTTATACCGGCATGACGCCGGCCGATTTCCGCGGTTTTGTCCACCAGCTCGCCGACTCGCTCGATTTTCCCCAATCACAGCTGATCCTCGGCGGCGATCACCTTGGGCCCAACCGCTGGCAAACCCTGCCTGCCGCCCAGGCGATGGCGAATGCCGATGATTTAATAAAAAGCTACGTCGCCGCCGGTTTTAAGAAGATCCACCTCGATTGTAGTATGTCCTGCGAAGGTGATCCGCTGCCGTTAACCGATGACATCGTCGCTGAACGCGCCGCGCGCCTGGCCGCGGTGGCGGAAGAGACCTGCCGTGAACGTTTCGGTGAATCTGACCTGGTCTACGTCATCGGCACCGAAGTCCCCGTCCCAGGCGGGGCTCATGAAACCCTGACCGAGCTACAGGTTACGACGCCTGATGCCGCGCGTGCGACGCTGGAAGCACATCGACATGCCTTTGAGCTACGCGGGCTGACCCACATCTGGCCACGTATCATCGGATTAGTGGTCCAGCCTGGCGTCGAATTCGATCACACGCATATTATCGACTATCAACCCCAGCAAGCCGAAGCGCTTAGCGCCATGGTTGAAGACTATGACGCGCTGGTCTTTGAAGCCCACTCGACCGATTACCAGACGCTGCAGGCGCTGCGGCAGCTGGTTAAAGATCACTTTGCTATTTTGAAGGTTGGCCCGGCGCTCACCTTCGCCCTGCGTGAAGCGCTGTTCTCACTGGCGGCAATAGAGGAGGAGCTGCTGCCTGCGAAGGCCTGCTCCGGGCTGCGTCAGGTGCTGGAAAACGTGATGCTCGATCGCCCGGAATACTGGCAAAACCACTATCACGGCGATGGTCATGCGCGACGTCTGGCGCGAGGCTATAGCTATTCAGACCGCGTGCGCTACTACTGGCCGGATCGGCAAATCGATGAGGCGTTTGCCCGCCTGGTGCGTAATCTCGCGGACTGGCCGCTCCCGCTGCCGCTCCTCAGTCAGTATATGCCGCTGCAGTACATCAAAGTTCGCGAGGGCGATCTCAAGGCGGAGCCGCGAGAACTCATCCTCGATCACATTCAGGACATACTGCAGCAGTACCACGCCGCCTGTGTGGGCGTTACGTCCCATAACGCATAACAACGAAGAGGAAAACGCGATGCCAAACATTGTCTTAAGCCGTATTGATGAACGTTTGATCCACGGTCAGGTAGGTGTCCAGTGGGTCGGATTTGCGGGAGCAAACCTGGTACTGGTGGCCAATGATGAGGTTGCTGAAGACCCGGTGCAGCAAAACCTGATGGAAATGGTCCTGGCAGAAGGGATCGCCGTACGCTTCTGGTCACTGCAAAAGGTTATCGACAATATCCACCGCGCCGCCGATCGACAAAAGATTCTACTGGTCTGCAAAACGCCAGCAGATTTCTTACGCCTGGTCGAAGGCGGCGTTCCCGTCACACGTATCAACGTAGGCAATATGCACTACGCCAATGGCAAACAACACATTGCCAAAACGGTTTCTGTAGACGCTGACGATATTGCGGCGTTTAACGGCCTGAAGGCCGCCGGGGTGGAATGCTTTGTTCAGGGCGTTCCGACAGAACCCGCTTTGGATCTCTTTAAACTACTCTGAGGGATTCATAATGGAAATCAGTCTGTTGCAGGCATTTGCGTTGGGCATTCTGGCCTTTATTGCGGGCCTGGATATGTTCAATGGTTTGACACATATGCACCGTCCGGTGGTGCTCGGCCCGCTGGTTGGCCTGATTCTGGGCGATCTGCATACCGGCATTTTAACCGGCGGTACGCTGGAACTGGTCTGGATGGGGCTGGCCCCGCTGGCCGGAGCTCAGCCGCCAAACGTGATTATCGGTACCATCGTCGGCACCACCTTTGCCATTACTACCGGCGTGAAACCTGACGTTGCCGTCGGTGTCGCCGTGCCCTTCGCCGTCGCAGTACAAATGGGGATCACCTTCCTGTTCTCGGTGATGTCAGGGGTGATGTCTCGCTGCGACCGTATGGCAGCGAATGCTGATACCCGCGGTATTGAACAGGTTAACTATCTGGCGCTGCTGGCGCTGGGGATTTTCTATTTTCTCTGTGCTTTTCTGCCAATCTATTTCGGCGCGGAACATGCGAAAACGGCCATTGATGTTCTGCCTGAGCGCCTGATTGACGGTCTCGGCGTGGCTGGCGGCATTATGCCTGCTATCGGCTTCGCTGTTCTGCTGAAAATCATGATGAAAAACGTCTATATCCCCTATTTTATCATCGGTTTTGTCGCCGCTGCCTGGCTGAAGCTACCGGTGCTGGCCATTGCCGCCGCGGCGCTGGCAATGGCGTTAATAGACCTGCTGCGTAAATCTCCTGAACCGACTGCTTCTGCGGCACAGAAAGAGGAATTCGAAGATGGCATCTAATCAAACCACTCTGCCAGGCGTCTCCGCTCCTGAAGAGACGTTGCTTTCCGGCGTGAATGAAAACGTCTACGAAGACCAGAGTCTCGGTGCGGAGCTGACGAAAAAAGACATTAACCGCGTCGCCTGGCGGTCCATGCTTTTACAGGCCTCCTTCAACTATGAACGTATGCAGGCTTCAGGCTGGCTGTACGGTCTGCTGCCCGCGTTGAAAAAGATCCATACCAACCAACGCGACCTGGCACGAGCCATGAAAGGGCATATGGGGTTCTTCAACACCCATCCTTTTCTGGTGACTTTTGTTATCGGCATCATTCTCGCCATGGAACGTTCCAAGCAGGATGTCAACAGCATTCAGAGCACCAAAATTGCCGTGGGTGCCCCGCTCGGCGGGATTGGCGATGCAATGTTCTGGCTGACGCTACTGCCCATTTGCGGCGGGATTGGGGCCAGCCTCGCGCTACAAGGCTCTATCCTCGGCGCGGTGGTGTTTATTGTGCTGTTTAACGTGGTACATCTCGGATTGCGCTTTGGTCTTGCACACTACGCGTATCGTATGGGCGTGGCGGCGATCCCTTTGATTAAAGCCAATACCAAAAAAGTCGGACACGCGGCGTCTATTGTTGGCATGACGGTCATTGGCGCGCTGGTGGCCACCTATGTCCGTCTCAGCACTACGCTGGAGATCACCGCGGGTGATGCGGTGGTGAAACTGCAAACCGATGTCATCGATAAACTGATGCCGGCGTTTCTTCCACTGGTTTATACCCTGACCATGTTCTGGCTGGTGCGTCGCGGCTGGAGTCCGTTGCGCCTCATCGCGCTCACCGTTGTGCTGGGCGTTGTGGGTAAATTCTGCCACTTCCTGTAAAAACAAAGAGGTATTCGATGTTAGGCATTATTTTGACGGGGCATGGCGGCTTTGCCAGCGGTATGGAAATGGCGATGAAACAAATTCTGGGTGAACAATCGCAGTTTATTGCCATCGACTTTCCAGAAACCTCAACCACGGCCCTGCTGACTGCGCAGCTTGAGCAGGCAGTCAACGCACTGGATGCTCAGGACGATATCGTTTTTCTGACCGATCTCCTGGGGGGAACCCCCTTTCGCGTAGCCTCGACGCTGGCAATGCAAAAAACCGGGCGCGAGGTGATTACCGGCACGAATTTGCAGCTACTGCTTGAAATGGTGCTGGAACGCGAGGGGCTGAACAGCGAGGCGTTTCGCCTGCAGGCGCTGGAATGCGGGCATCGCGGGTTAACCAGCCTGGTCGATGAACTGGCGCGCTGTCGCGAAGAAAAACCGGTTGAGGAAGGAATATGACGCAAATTCTGCGTGCCAGACGCTTGTTAACCGAGCAGGGCTGGCTTGCCGATCATCAGCTTCGGATGGAAGCGGGCGTTATCACCGCCATCGAGCCCGTTCCGGTTGGCGTCACCGCGCGCGATGCCGATCTGCTTTGCCCGGCCTACATCGATACGCATGTCCACGGCGGCGCGGGTATTGATGTGATGGACGAGGCACCGGAAGCACTCGACAGGCTGGCGATGTATAAAACTCGCGAGGGAGTGGGGGCCTGGCTCCCGACTACCGTCACCGCGCCGTTGCAGGCCATCCACGGTGCGCTGGAACGTATCGCCCGACGCACGCTTTCCGGCGGCCCCGGCGCCCTGGTATTGGGGAGCTATCTTGAAGGCCCCTACTTTACGCCAGAGAATAAAGGCGCCCATCCACCCGAGTTGTTCCGTGAACTGGATATCGCCGAGCTGGATACGTTGATTGCTCGCTCCCGGCAAACGCTGCGGGTCGTGGCCCTGGCACCGGAAAAACCGGATGCCATACGGGCTATTCGCCATCTTAAACAGCAGGGTATCCGCGTCATGCTGGGCCATAGCGCTGCCACCTATGCACAGACCCGAGCGGCGTTTACCGCAGGCGCTGACGGGCTGGTGCATTGCTACAACGGCATGAGCGGATTACATCATCGGGAGCCTGGCATGGTCGGTGCCGGGTTAACCACCCGGCATGCATGGCTGGAACTTATCGCCGATGGTCATCATGTCCATCCTGCCGCCATGCAGCTGTGTTGCAGCTGTGCCAGAGAGAGGCTGGTCCTGATCACCGATGCGATGCAGGCAGCCGGCATGCCGGATGGCCACTATTCGTTGTGCGGCGAAGAGGTAGAAATGCGTAAGGGCATCGTACGTACCGCTTCCGGTGGCCTCGCGGGCAGCACGCTCTCTCTTGATGCCGCCGTTCGCAACATGGTTGAACAAGCAGGGGCCACGCCAGAACAGGCCATTCATATGGCATCGCTCCACCCTGCTCGTCTGTTGGGTATCGACGATCGGCTGGGATCGCTGCGGGCGGGAAAATACGCCAACGTTATTGCGCTGGATGACAGCCTGCAGCTGCAAAAAATCTGGATTCAGGGACAGGCTCTCTCCCTTTAATCCTTTCGTTATGTATCACATTGGCCTTCGGCGTTGTACCGAAAGGCCTTTTCCTTTCTTTCTGAAATAACGCCAGTCTGACAATAAAAACACGTAATTTATTGTTTATCAGTCACATAAAAACATCATAACTTCAAAGATCACAGTTTTCGTTTTATTTCTAATTTCTTCCATTGAACTTTCGATTTCTTTCCTATAGATTTTATCTAACTGATTACATGAATAAGTGAAACGAAACGAAAGATAGCGACATTTTTGCCAGCGTCTGATGTGGAATTCACACGACTAAGGACTGAGTTATGCCTGAAACCTATACCGCCGCCTTTGCCTCGACTGGCACCTGGACTGAAGCAGAGATTCGTCAACAGCCCTCCTGCTGGCTTCGCTCACTCAACAACATCGACAATAATCGTGCAACGATCGACAGCTTCCTCGCCCCGCTGCTGCGCAAAAACGATCTGCGGATTGTCCTGACTGGTGCTGGCACCTCCGCCTTTATCGGCGAGATCATCGCGCCCTGGCTGTCGCGCCAGAGCGGAAAAAATATCAGCGCGATCCCAACGACGGACCTGGTCACCAACCCCATGGACTATTTTAACGCCGCACATCCGCTGCTGCTGGTCTCCTTTGCCCGCTCCGGCAATAGCCCGGAGAGCGTCGCCGCCGTTGAGCTGGCCAATCAGTTCGTACCGGAATGCTACCACCTATCGATTACCTGTAATGAAGCCGGCAGCCTGTACCAAAATGCGGTGAACCGCGATAACGCCTTTGCGCTATTGATGCCGGCAGAAACACATGACCGCGGCTTCGCAATGACCAGCAGTATCACCACCATGATGGCAAGCTGCCTTGCGGTATTCGCGCCGGAGACGATCAACAGCAAAACCTTCCGTGACGTAGCGGATCGTTGCCAAACGATCCTCACGTCGCTGGGTGATTTTAGCGATGGGGTGTTTGGTTATGAGCCGTGGAAACGGATCGTCTATCTTGGCAGCGGCGGATTACAGGGCGCGGCTCGTGAATCGGCCCTCAAGGTCCTGGAGCTGACCGCCGGTAAGCTGGCGGCGTTTTATGACTCCCCTGTCGGCTTTCGCCACGGACCTAAATCGCTGGTGGATAATGAAACGCTGGTGGTGGTGATGGTGTCCAGCCATCCCTATACCCGCCAGTACGATCTCGATCTACTGGCCGAGCTGCGTCGCGACAACCAGGCCATGCGCGTGGTAGCAATAGCGGCCGAAAGCGACGCCGCCGTCGAAGCCGGCCCACACATCCTGTTACCGTCTTCTTCCCGCACCTTTAGCGATGTCGAGCAGGCGTTCTGCTTCCTGATGTATGCCCAGACGTTTGCGCTCGCACAATCTATCCGCGTTGGTAATACCCCGGATACCCCTTCCGCCAGCGGTACGGTTAACCGCGTGGTGCAAGGTGTTGTCATTCACCCCTGGAATGCTTGAGAGGAACGCATCATGAGTATTATTTCGACGAAATATCTCCTGCTGGATGCCCAGGCAAAAGGCTATGCGGTACCGGCATTCAACATTCATAACGCCGAGACGATCCAGGCGATCCTTGAAGTCTGCAGTGAAATGCGATCGCCGGTGATCCTCGCAGGAACGCCGGGCACGTTTAAGCACATCGCGCTGGAGGAGATCTATGCGCTATGCAGCGCTTACTCCACTACCTACGACATGCCGCTGGCGCTGCATCTCGATCATCACGAATCGCTGGAAGATATTACCCGTAAAGTAAATGCCGGCGTTCGTAGCGCCATGATCGATGGTAGCCATTTCCCGTTTGCAGAGAATGTCCGGCTGGTGAAATCGGTCGTGGATTTTTGCCATGCCCGTGATTGCAGCGTCGAAGCAGAACTCGGACGCCTGGGCGGCGTGGAAGATGATATGAGCGTTGATGCTGAAAGCGCTTTTCTGACCGATCCGCAGGAGGCAAAGCGTTTTGTTGAATTGACCGGAGTCGACAGTCTTGCGGTAGCAATCGGCACCGCCCACGGGCTCTACAGCAAAACGCCAAAAATTGACTTCCAGCGTCTGGCGGAAATCCGCGAGGTCGTGGACGTACCGCTGGTGCTGCACGGCGCAAGCGACGTACCTGACGATTACGTTCGCCGCACCATCGAACTGGGGGTATGTAAAGTCAACGTCGCCACCGAGCTAAAAATCGCCTTCGCCGCGGCGGTCAAAAAATGGTTCGCCGAAAATCCGCAGGGTAACGATCCTCGCTACTACATGCGCGTCGGTATGGATGCCATGAAAGAGGTGGTCAGACACAAAATCACCGTCTGCGGCTCAGCCAGCCGTCTACTGCTCCCCGCTGAAGCCTGATCGCTTTCGCAGGCGGTCATGATACGCCTCTGTCCCACAGCGTTATTCACGACAGGATAACGCTGATAAAACGAAAACAAAGGACCTCTGCCCCATGAAAAAAGCGCTCAATGTTTCGTTGCTCGCCCTGTTTATTTCACAAAGTGCCTTTGCGGCGAACTATGCACTGAATAACGACAATATGGCTTTCTCATTCGATGATGCCAGTTCGGCTGTGGTGGTTAAAGATACGCATTCCGGCCATCAGCTGTCGCCCCAGGAACCATTCTTTCTGACGCTACCGGATGAGACCGTTATCCATACGGCTGATTTTAAAATCAGCCACGTTGAGAAAAAAGAGAATACGCTGGTGGTGGAGTACGTCCATCCCGATTTCAACGTGACCATGACGCTGAACCTGCTGAAAGGCAAGTACGCCAGTATCGATTACACCATTGCCGCCGTTGGCAAAGCGCAGAATGTCGCGAAAATCACCTTCTTCCCAACCAAAAAACAGGCGCAGGCCCCTTATGTCGATGGCGCAATTAACAGTTCGCCAATTATTGCCGACACGTTTTTCATGTTGCCGAATAAGCCTGTCGTCAATACTTATGCCTATGAAGGCACCACCAATCTCAACGTCGAACTGAAAACGCCCGTCCAGCCAGAAACACCGGTGAGCTATACCACCTGGTTTGGCACCGTGGCGGAAACCAGCCAGCTGCGCCGCAGTGTTAACCAGTTTATCGATGCCGTTCGCCCACGCCCTTATAAACCCTACCTCCACTACAATAGCTGGATGGACATCGGCTTCTTTACCACCTACACCGAGCAGGACGTGCTGGGGCGTATGGATGAATGGAATAAGGCGTTTATTACCGGCCGCGGCGTACCTCTCGATGCTTTCCTGCTGGATGATGGCTGGGACGATCGTACCGGCAGATGGTTATTTGGCCCGGCATTCAGTCAGGGTTTCGGCAAGGTCAGGGAGAAAGCGGACAGCCTGCATAGTTCCGTCGGTTTATGGCTCTCACCGTGGGGCGGCTACAATAAACCGCGCGATATTCGCGTCTCTCATGCCAAAGAGTATGGTTTTGAAACGGTCGACGGTAAATTTGCGCTCTCAGGGCCTCGTTATTTCAAGAACTTCAATGAACAGATCGCCAGCCTGATTAAGAACGAACACATCACCTCCTTCAAACTGGACGGCATGGGCAATGCCAACTCACATATTGAGGGTAGCCCGTTTGCTTCCGATTTTGATGCCTCTATCGCCCTGCTACACAACATGCGTAGCGCAAACCCGAACCTGTTTATCAACCTGACGACCGGCACCGATGCCAGCCCGTCATGGCTGTTCTACGCTGATTCGATCTGGCGTCAGGGCGATGATATCAATCTGTACGGTCCCGGAACGCCGGTACAGCAGTGGATGACCTATCGCGACGCGGAAACCTGGCGCTCAATCGTAAGAAAGGGGCCATTATTCCCACTTAATTCCTTGATGTATCATGGTATTGTCAGTGCAGAGAATGCCTATTATGGACTGGAGAAAGTGCAGAGCGACGGCGATTTTGCCGATCAGGTGTGGAGCTATTTCGCGACGGGGACCCAGCTACAGGAGCTGTACATCACGCCGTCCATGTTGAACAAAGCCAAGTGGGACGTTCTGGCAGAGGCCGCAAAATGGTCGCGTGAAAATGCCCACGTGCTGGTGGATACACACTGGGTCGGCGGCGATCCGACGGCGCTTGAGGTGTATGGCTGGGCCTCCTGGAGCAAAGACAAGGCGATACTGGGACTGCGTAACCCTTCCGATAAACCGCAAAGTTACTACCTGAATCTGAAAAAAGAGTTTGAAATTCCTCAGGGCGAAGCAACCCGGTTTACTCTGACCGCTCGCTACGGCAATAACCCAACGGTTCCGGAGCATTATCAGGACGCCGTGGTTATTACGCTACAGCCGCTACAAACGCTGGTTTTTGAAGCCACGCCGATCAAATAAGATAAATGGCCCGGGGTTCCCGGGCCTGTCTCTTATCCCTGCTGCTCCAGCGCATATTTATACAGCGCATTTTTCTTCACGCCGTGAATTTCCGCGGCCAGCGCAGCGGCTTTTTTCAGCGGTAGCTCCGCCTGCAGCAGAGCCAGCGTACGCAGCGCGTCTGCGGGCAGGGCTTCTTCCTGCGCTTTAAACCCTTCGACGATCAGTACCATCTCGCCTTTACGCCGGTTCTCATCCTCTTTCACCCACGCCAGCAGTTCGCCAATTGGCGCGCCGTGAATGGATTCCCAGGTTTTGGTCAGCTCACGCGCCAGCACCACGTAGCGGGACTCTCCCAGCACCGTGCAGATATCTTCCAGGCTTTCCAGTAAACGGTGAGTTGATTCGTAAAAGATCAGCGTACGCGGCTCTTCTTCCAGCGCCTTCAGCGTATCGCGACGTCCTTTTGATTTTGCCGGCAGGAATCCTTCGTAGCAGAAACGATCGGAAGGCAGGCCTGCCGCGCTGAGCGCAGCAATGGCGGCACAGGGGCCCGGAAGCGGCACCACGCGGATATTGGCCTCGCGACAAGCCCGTACCAGGTGATAGCCCGGATCGTTGATCAGCGGAGTCCCGGCGTCAGACACCAGCGCAATGTTCTGCCCGTCTTTTAATTTCGCCAGAAGTGTTTCAGCTTTTTGCTGTTCATTATGGTCGTGCAGCGCAAATAAACGGGCGTTAATCGCAAAATGCTGGAGCAGCAAACCGGTGTGGCGGGTATCTTCCGCGGCAACTAAATCAACGGCTTGTAATACTTCCAGGGCACGCTGCGTGATATCAGACAGATTTCCGATCGGAGTGGGCACAATATAGAGCTGCCCCTGAGAATTATCTGCTGATTCGTGTTGTTTCATTGTCTCGTCCGTATTGCCGAATTAATATTGAGCATTGAGCCAAAAAAATATCACTGGATACATATGGTACCGTCAACATTTCTTCGTTCTAAACCCGCGCGTTGTCTGCCCGTACTGCTGGCTGCTTTGATCTTCGCTGGCTGCGGCACCCATACCCCGGATCAAAGCACGGCGTTTTTACAGGGTACGGCACAGGCAGATTCCAGTTACTACCTACAGCAAATGCAGCAAAGCTCGAATGATAGCAAGACCAACTGGCAATTACTCGCCATTCGTGCACTGTTACAGGAAGGCAAAAAGCAGCAGGCCATCGACCTGTTCAACCAGCTGCCCTCTAATCTCAACGGTACCCAGGCCCGCGAGCAATCTCTGCTGGCCGTCGAAGTGAAGCTGGCACAGAACGATTTCCAGGGCGCTCAGGCGCTGCTGAGCAAGCTCGATCCGGCAAACTTCGAGACGAATCAGCAGCCGCGATACTGGCAGGCGCAGATTGATGCCAGCCAGGGCCGTCCGTCAATTACGCTGCTACGTGCCCTGATCGCCCAGCAGCCGCTGCTGAGTCAGCCGAAACAACAGCAGCAGAATATCGACGCGACCTGGAAAGCGCTCACCTCAATGACCCAGGATCAGGCTAACGCGCTGATCATCAATGCCGATGAAAACGTCCTGCAGGGATGGCTGGATCTGCAACGCATGTGGTTTGACAACCGTAACGATCCCACCCTGCTCAAAGCCGGCGTGAAAGACTGGCAAACCCGCTATCCGCAGAACCCTGGCGCGAAAATGCTGCCAACGGCGCTGGTGAATATGCAAAATTATAAACCGGCCTCAACCAATAAGATCGCCCTCCTGCTGCCGCTCAACGGCCAGGCCGCCGTCTTCGGTCGTACCATCCAGCAGGGTTTTGAAGCGGCGAAAAATGGCGCGCCGACCGTCACCGGAAACGCCGTTCCTGCCCAGGTTGCGCAGGCCGCCAGTGTCGCCAGCAGCGACGTCGTGAGCCCTTCACAGGCCGAAGTGGGTGACCTGACCTCAACCAATACCGCGCCGGTCCCTGTACAGGCGCCAGAGGCCGATCGGGCGCCGGCTCCGGTCACTGCGCCGACCGCCACTCAGGCTGCCGCGGTGCCGGAGCAGTCAGCCACCAGCGACGCCACCGCCACAACCGCGCAACCTGCGGTCAGCGCACCGCAGACCCAGCCGGTTGCCACCACTCCGGCCAACCCTTCGGCTGAACTGAAAATTTACGACACCACCACGCAACCAATGAGTCAGCTGCTCGCGCAGGTACAGCAGGATGGCGCCACCCTCGTCGTCGGCCCGCTGCTCAAGGATAACGTCGAGGATGTCATCAAGAGCAATACCTCGCTCAACGTACTGGCGCTGAACCAGCCGGAGAAAGTCGAAAATCGCGCCAATATTTGCTATTTCGCTCTCTCCCCGGAAGATGAGGCCCGTGACGCGGCGCGCCATATTCACGATCAGGGCAAACAAACGCCGCTGCTGCTGGCGCCTCGCGGCGCGCTCGGCGATCGCGTGGTGAACGCCTTCGCCAACGAGTGGTTAAAACTGGGTGGCGGAACCGTCCTGCAGCAGCGCTTTGGTTCCGCTTCTGAGCTGAAATCCAGCGTCAACAGCGGTATCTCTCTGAGCGGTACGCCCGTTTCTACGCTGCCGTCAGCGTCTGACAGCAGCCTCGGCAACCCGGAAGATGTCCCGGTCAGCAGTAGCGGTGGCGTCGACGCCGCCTGGATCCTGGCGACGCCGGAACAGATTGCCTATATCAAACCGATGATCGCCCTGCGCAACGGCAGCCAGAGCAATGTCACCCTGTACGCCAGCTCCCGTAGCGCCCAGGGCACTGCCGGTCCGGATTTCCGCCTGGAGATGGAAGGTTTGCAGTATAGTGAGATCCCGATGCTGGCCGGCAGCAACCCGGCGCTGATGCAGCAGGCGCTCTCCGCCGTGCGCAACGATTACTCACTGGCTCGCCTGTATGCAATGGGCGCGGATGCCTGGTCTCTGGCTAACCATTTCGCCCAGATGCGCCAGACGCCGGGCTTCGAGCTGAACGGTAACACCGGCGATCTGACGGCCACGCAGGACTGCGTGATCAACAGGAAATTGTCATGGCTCAAGTACCAACACGGACAGATCGTCGCAGCCAACTAACCAAACAGACCGGAGATGCCTGGGAAAACCAGGCTCGCCGGTGGCTGGAAAGCCGGGGGCTGCATTTTATCGCCGCCAACGCCCGTGAGCGGGGCGGTGAGATTGACCTCATCATGCGCGATGGCGCGGTAACCGTTTTTGTGGAAGTGCGCTATCGGCGCAGCGCAAGCTACGGGGATGCCGCCTCCAGCGTCACGCAAAAAAAACAACAAAGACTCCTCCAGGCTGCTCGCCTGTGGCTCTCCCGGCAGAATGGGAGCTTTGACACTGTGGATTGCCGTTTCGATGTGGTAGCCTTCACCGGAAACGACATCCAATGGCTGAGAAACGCCTTTGGCGAATAGCGTAAATGAATTAAGGGATCCCGTGCTCGATAGAATTAAAGCCTGCTTTACTGAAAGCATTCAAACCCAAATTGCAGCAGCGGAAGCTCTCCCGGATGCCATCTCCCGTGCGGCCTTGACCCTGGTACAGTCGCTGCTCAATGGCAACAAAATCCTCTGTTGTGGCAATGGCACCTCTGCCGCCAACGCACAGCATTTTGCTGCCAGCATGATTAATCGTTTTGAAACAGAGCGTCCTGGTTTACCCGCCATTGCACTAAATACCGATAATGTGGTCTTAACCGCAATTGCCAACGATCGCCTGCATGACGAAATCTACGCCAAGCAGGTTCGCGCGTTAGGCCACGCAGGTGATGTTCTGCTGGCCATTTCCACGCGCGGCAATAGTCGGGACATCGTGAAAGCCGTTGAAGCTGCCGTCACCCGCGATATGACCATCGTCGCACTCACCGGCTACGACGGCGGTGAGCTGGCTGGTCTGCTGGGCCAGCAGGATGTCGAAATCCGCATTCCGTCTCATCGCAGCGCGCGAATTCAGGAAATGCATATGCTCACCGTTAACTGCCTGTGCGATTTGATTGATAACACGCTTTTTCCACACCAGGACGATTAAGGAGAACACATGAAGGCTCTCTCGCCCCTCGCCATCATTCTTTCTGCGCTACTGCTACAAGGATGCGTTGCCGCAGCGGTAGTCGGAACGGCAGCTGTCGGCACCAAAGCCGCCACGGACCCGCGTACGGTCGGTACTCAGGTTGATGACAGTACGCTGGAACTGCGCGTCAACAGCGCGCTGTCGAAAGACGAGCAAATTAAGAAACAGGCGCGGATTAACGTTACCGCCTATCAGGGCAAAGTCCTGCTGACCGGTCAGTCTCCGGTGGCGGATCTCTCCGCGCGCGCGAAACAAATCGCCATGGGCGTCGAAGGCACAACGGAAGTCTTTAACGAAGTGCGTCAGGGCCAGCCGATTGGTTTAGGTACCGCCTCTTCCGATACCTGGATTACGACCAAAGTGCGCTCTCAGCTGCTGGGCACCGATCAGGTCAAATCGTCAAACGTTAAAGTAACGACCGAGAATGGCGAAGTGTTCCTGATGGGTCTGGTCACGGAGCGTGAAGGTCGTGCGGCGGCAGATATCGCCAGTCGGGTAAGCGGCGTATCGCGTGTGACCACCGCCTTTACCTATATCAAGTAAGTCCCCCAAATAGTCCCGGCTCGCGCAATGCTGAGCCGGGTGACGAACCGGGCAAGGCGTTAGCCGCAGCCCGGGATTTCCTCAGAGTAACGCCAGTCCGCCAACCACCGCGCCGCATAGGGCCACCAGCCCACCGGTCAGCCACAGCGCTTTCGCCGGAAAAGCCTTACGCAACATAATCAACGACGGCACGCTGACCGCAGGCAGCGTGATGAGTAGCGCCAACGCCGGGGCAAACCCCATTCCCGCCAGCATCATGGTTTGGACGATAGGGATCTCCGCCGCGGTAGGGATGACAAACAGACAGCCGGCTATCGCCATCGCCACCACCCAGAACAGGGTATTCCCCACCACGCCATCGGCATGCGGGAACAGCCAGACACGTGCCGCCCCCAGCACCAGGACCGCCAGAATATAGACCGGGATAGTATTCCAGAACAGGGTCCAGAGTGCGCTCAGCCAGCGGGTGAAAAAAGGCCCCTGTGCGGTACCATCGACAGCCGGAAGATCTGACGGTTGCGTTGCCGCCTCTTTGACCCATTTTTGCACCAGCGTCGCCACGATTAACACCGTTGCCAGCCCGGCAGCCAGGCGAATCAACGCAAACTGCCAGCCCAGCACAAAGCCCATAAACACCAGCGTTGCCGGATTCAGCAGCGGGTTGCCCATCCAGAACGCCAGCGCGCCGCCCATCGATACCTGCTGCTTACGCATCCCCGCCGCAACCGGTGCGGCGCAGCAAGTACACATCATACCAGGCAGAGAAAACAGCACCCCTGAGAGCGTACCGCGAAATCGCGATTGGCCCAGCGTACGCAGCAGCCAGTCGCGCGGGATCAGCACCTGAATCAGCGAACCGAGCAGGACGCCCAGCACCGCCGCTTTCCACACCGCCAGGAAGTAGACCACCGCGTAGTCCCATGCCGCTTTTAGCGGGTTGGCGTCGGCCTGGGCCAGGATCGATTTACCGATACTGTGCGTTTCTGCGGCCGTAAACGCCTTGCCATAGTAAGGCTGCCATTTGACGAACCACAGGCCAACGATAACAACGAGAAAAAAGAGTGCGGGCTTCCACCATTGAAACGGTGACGCCGCCTGAGATGAAGACTGACCAGCCATAGCATTCCCCAGGAAAGATGTGGTGATATGATGTGAAGCGCAGAATACTACGCTTCGCTGGCCGCAATTTCACGCAGTTTTGCCGATGGCAGAATCGTCACGCCTTCCCGGCCAGGGGTCAGCGCTTCGCTCAGCATCGCTTGCGCCACCTCATGGGCATGGATAGATTTCCAGTTTCCCGGCAGCAATCGGAATAATGGCGCCAGCACCGCTTCATTTGCCCTTTTTTGCTCTCGATCGCCCAGCAGCATCGACGGGCGCAAAATCGTCAGACGCGTCCACGGCTGCGCACGCAGCGCCTCTTCCATTTCGCCTTTAACGCGGTTGTAGAAGAACATCGAATGCGGATTGGCCCCCATCGCGCTGACCACCAGCATGTGCTTCGCGCCCAGCCGGAGCCCGGTGAGCGCCGTATCCACCACCAGCTGGTAGTCAGCCTGAATGAAGGCGGCTTTGCTGCCCGCGTCTCGCAGCGTGGTCCCGAGACAGCAAAACACGATATCAACAGGGTCAACAACCTGCGCCAGCGCATCGCTCAGCTCAGGCGCGTGGGGATTTAGCACCCCCTCTGCGTCCGCCAGCGGGCGGCGGGTCGCTGCGGTTATCGCCGCAATGTCCGGCGCCTCGATCAGCATTCGAAGTAAGTGCCCACCAACTAATCCGGTAGCCCCTGTTATTAGCACCTGACTCATTATGCCCCCTGAAAAATCAGCCCTTCAGCGGCGGATGCCGCGGTAACAAGAGTATGCGGGAAATGTGAGACTCTGCACGCCCGTGCGGGCTTTCACTCGCTATCCGGGTGACGTAGCCAGTGTAACTTGGTGCCAAACCCCAGCGTGTTATCGGTGAATTTGAGCTCATCCGGGCGGATTTCCCAGACCGGCGCACGCAGCATCCTGGCGATCGGAAAGCGGCTGACGTACCGCGCGCGCATCGTCTCTTCCTCGTGACCTGAAAGACGACGAATTTCACCTTTGAACTGGACGCCGCGAATACGGGCAACGGTTTTCGGCTGGCCATTGACGGTGCCGGCGACCTTTGCGCGCAGGCCGGTCATCTGCCCGTGGCGGGTACTGTCATCACTCAGGAGATAGAAGGCGACGTTTTGCGAGTCATACACATAGAACGCATTGGCGCACCACAGCTCTCCGTCGCTGGCAACGCACCAGCTAATCACATGCTGTTTGCCAAGCCAGCGGCTGATAGCAGCAAGCGTATCCATCTTTACTCTCCGGTATGTTATGGTGCAACTACCTTAACATACCGATCTTTCTACCGTGCGCTGGTTTCTCTATCTGATACGTACCGCCGATAATCGCCTTTACACCGGGATCACTACCGATGTTGCACGCCGTTTTTGTCAGCATCAGGATGGCAAGGGAGCAAAAGCATTGCGCGGAAAAGGCGAACTACAGCTGGCGTTCAGCCAGGAAGTTGGTGAACACTCACTTGCGCTACGACTGGAGTATCGCATCAAGCAGCTAACGAAGCGCCAGAAAGAGCGCCTCGTTGCCGGAGATGGTTCTTTTGAGACTCTGCTGGAGAGCCTCAGAGGCGGTTAAAGCGATCGCAGTACTCTACCAGCCCATGCACCCCTTCCAGCGCGTCATCGGCCAACGGGCGCACCTGGAACGCCTCGCCGGTATCCGGCCAGCGGCAACGCAGATCGAAGCGGGCAGCCGGCTCAAAGCCGAGGCGGCCGTAGAAGGCCGGCTCGCCCAGCGTCACCACTGCGGCATAGCTAAACTCATTCAATGAATCCAGCCCTTCGTAGACCAGCTGGCTGCCGATTCCCTGGCCGCGATAGTTTTCATCTACCGCCAGCGGCGCCAGTCCGACCCACTGCAGCTCTTCGCCTTCAACGGAGACCGGGCTGAAGGCGACATAGCCAATAACCTGCCCTTCATCATCTGTCGCCACCACGCCCAGCGTGATCAGGCCGTCTTCACGTAAATCGTGCACCAGCTGCGCTTCGGCATCGCTGCCAAACGTACGGCGCAGTAACGCGTCGATTCCCGGTGCATCAATCCCAATTTCAACTCGAATCAGCATGCCTCACCTACCGATGTCTGTTCAGGTTTCCGCGGGCCGTTCAGCCCCGCTTCAACAAAGTCAGCCAGCTGCAGCATCATCACGCGCAGCGCTTTTGGCATCTGCTCCAGCTCAATGGCATCCATCAGGTTTTTTACATACAGCCCCAGCTCAGTATCACCTTCGATGACCAGCCGACGCTGGAAGAACAATGTATCCGGATCCTGTTTACGCGCGGCGATCATCAGCAGATCGCTGGCATCGGCGCTGAAGCTCACATCCGCTTCGGCCGTAGCGCTGACCACCAGACGCCCTTCGCTCACCGAGGTATACCACAGCAAACCGATATCACGCACATTAATACTTAACCAGCGGCCTTCGAGAAAATCCAGTTCGCCCTCTTCCAGAGCCTGACGAAACTGCCAGCTTAATACCTGCTCCAGCACCTGGCGCTTGAGGGCAAAAGGCGCCAGCTTAACCGGCACGCTCATCAAAGACGGGCCAAAGTGGACCAGCCGGGAACGCAATTTATCCAACACAAGCCTTACTCCATGAAAGCAATAGTTCCGCTATTGTGCCATATCAAATAAACGACATAGCGGCGTAAATCAACAAAATCACCACAACGGGTACCAATTATTGGCGCCGCCAATACGCTTTTAACTGCCTCAAATCAAAAATTGTCACCAGAAGGTTAACTAAAATCCCTGCTCATTAACCCTATCAGCGTCCCTACGGGCCGCATTTTTCAGGAAAAATTATGGAGCTGCTCTGCCCAGCCGGCAACCTTCCGGCACTTAAGGCGGCCATCGAAAACGGTGCCGACGCCGTCTATATCGGGCTGAAAGATGACACCAACGCCCGCCACTTTGCCGGCCTTAATTTCACCGAAAAGAAACTGCAGGAGGCCGTTAGCTTTGTGCATCAGCACCGTCGTAAGCTGCATATAGCGATCAACACCTTTGCACATCCTGACGGTTATGCCCGCTGGCAGCGTGCGGTAGACATGGCGGCACAGCTGGGCGCGGATGCCTTAATCCTTGCCGATATCGCCATGCTGGAATACGCCGCAGAGCGTTATCCACATATTGAACGCCACGTTTCGGTACAGGCGTCGGCAACCAACGAAGAGGCGGTGCGTTTCTATCATCGCAATTTCGATGTCGCCCGCGTTGTGCTACCGCGCGTGCTGTCGATTCATCAGGTAAAACAGCTCGCCCGCACGACGCCGGTTCCGCTGGAGGTCTTCGCCTTCGGCAGCCTGTGCATCATGGCAGAAGGCCGCTGCTACCTCTCTTCTTACCTGACCGGCGAATCGCCGAATACCGTCGGCGCCTGTTCACCTGCGCGCTTTGTCCGCTGGCAACAAACGCCGCAGGGTCTCGAGTCACGCCTCAACGAAGTGCTGATCGATCGCTATCAGGATGGTGAAAATGCGGGTTACCCGACGCTGTGCAAGGGTCGCTATCTGGTAGATGGCGAGCGCTATCATGCGCTGGAAGAGCCAACCAGCCTGAATACGCTGGAGCTCCTGCCGGAACTGATGGCGGCAAATATTGCGTCGGTGAAAATTGAAGGTCGCCAGCGCAGCCCCGCCTACGTCACCCAGGTGGCGAAAGTATGGCGCCAGGCGATCGATCGCTGCAAAGCCGATCCGCAAAACTTTATTCCGCAATCCGCATGGATGGAGACGCTCGGTGCCATGTCCGAAGGGACACAAACCACCCTTGGCGCCTACCACCGTAAATGGCAGTGAGAAAAGTAATGAAATATTCATTAGGGCCGGTGCTTTACTACTGGCCGAAAGAGACGCTGGAAGATTTTTACCAGCAGGCCGCACGATCCAGTGCTGATACGATCTATCTGGGCGAAGCCGTATGCAGCAAACGCCGCGCCACCAAAGTGGGCGACTGGCTGGAGATGGCGAAAGCGCTGGCGGGCAGCGGTAAGCAGGTGGTGCTCTCCACGCTTGCGCTGGTGCAGGCCTCTTCCGAACTCAACGAGCTGAAGCGCTATGTCGATAACGGTGAATTTCTGATCGAAGCCAGCGACCTTGGCGTCGTCAATATGTGCGCAGAGCGCAAACTGCCTTTCGTCGCCGGACATGCGCTCAACTGCTATAACGCCGTCACCCTGCGTCTGCTGCGTAAACAAGGAATGATACGCTGGTGCATGCCGGTTGAGCTGTCTCGCGACTGGCTGGTGAACCTGCTCGCCCAGTGCGAAGAGCTCGGTCTCCGCGACCAGTTCGACGTGGAAGTCCTGAGCTACGGCCACCTGCCGTTGGCCTATTCCGCTCGCTGCTTTACCGCACGTTCCGAAGATCGCCCGAAAGATGAATGTGAGACCTGCTGCATCAAGTACCCGAACGGGCGCAGCGTGCTGTCCCAGGAAAATCAGCAGGTGTTTGTCCTGAACGGTATTCAGACCATGAGCGGCTATGTCTATAACCTCGGCAACGAACTGGCGTCGATGCAGGGGCTGGTCGATATGGTGCGCCTGTCACCGCTGGGTAACGATACCTTTGCTATGCTCGATGCCTTCCGCGCCAATGAAAACGGCGCCTCGCCGCTGCCGCTGATCGCCAACAGTGACTGCAACGGTTACTGGAAACGACTGGCCGGGCTGGAACTGCAGTCCTGAAAATAGCTCGCTTTGTTAACAGCATGCTTCGTCTTTTCATGCAGTATGAAAGCTGCAGCTTTTCTGGCTGGCGCTCGCTGAATGCGCCAGGCTGGAAGAAGACCTTCAATCTGATGACGATGCTGTAACAAAGTGAGCCTTTATGACTGACAAATCTATTCCGTTCTCGGTGCTCGATCTGGCACCGATCCCCGAGGGTTCTTGCGCCAAAACGGCCTTCTCACACTCTCTGGATCTCGCTCGCCTGGCTGAAAAACGCGGCTATCATCGCTATTGGCTGGCGGAACATCACAACATGGTTGGCATTGCCAGCGCCGCAACATCGGTGCTTATCGGCTATCTGGCGGCGAATACCACGACGCTGCATCTGGGATCCGGTGGCGTGATGTTACCCAACCATTCACCGCTGGTGATCGCCGAACAGTTCGGTACGCTCAATACCTTGTATCCAGGACGTATTGACCTGGGGCTTGGCCGTGCGCCGGGCAGCGACCAGCGGACGATGATGGCGCTCCGCCGCCATATGGGCGGGGATGTTGATAACTTCCCGCGCGATGTCGCCGAACTGGTGGACTGGTTTGATGCCCGCGATCCCAATCCGCACGTGCGCCCGGTTCCCGGCTACGGAGAGCAGATCCCGGTGTGGCTGTTAGGCTCCAGTCTGTACAGCGCACAGCTGGCGGCACAGCTTGGGTTGCCCTTTGCCTTCGCGTCGCACTTTGCGCCGGATATGTTATTCCAGGCGCTGCATCTCTACCGCACCCAGTTCAAACCGTCCGAGCGCTTAGCGAAACCGTACGCCATGGTATGTATTAATATCATCGCCGCCGATAGCAACCGTGATGCCGAATTCCTGTTCACCTCGATGCAACAGGCATTCGTGAAGCTGCGTCGCGGCGAAACCGGTCAGCTCCCGCCGCCGGTGGAAAATATGCATCAACTGTGGTCCGCCTCAGAACAGTATGGAGTACAGCAGGCGCTCAGCATGTCGCTGGTAGGGGATAAAGCCAAAATCCGCCACGGACTGGAGTCCATTTTGCGGGAAACCCAGGCCGATGAGCTGATGGTGAACGGCCAGATCTTCGATCATCAGGCGCGCCTGCATTCGTTTGATTTAGCGATGCAGGTAAAAGAGGAGTTGCTGGGGTAGTTTTTTGCCGGATGGCGACGGCGTCTTATCCGGCCTGCTCGCTTCGGTAGGCCCGGTCAGCGTCGCGCCACCGGGCATTCTGGCTCTGCGTTGGTTAGATCGCTTTTTGCCGGATGGCGGCGGCGTCTTATCCGGCCTGCTCGCTCCGGTAGGCCCGGTCAGCGTCGCGCCACCGGGCATTCTGTTTACTGGTAAACAGGCAACAGATTAAAGCTCGACAGGAAATGCACGATGATGTTACCGGCACCAAACAGCAGAATCAGCACAATCATCGGCGTTCCGCCCCAGACACGAAACTGTGGGCTACCGAAGCGCTTACGCGATGCGCGGGCCAGCAGCGCCGGGACAATCGCCGCCCAGACGGTTGCGGCCAGACCGGCATAGCCGATGGCATACAGGAAACCATTGGGCTGCAGCAGGCCGCCAATGATCGGTGGAACAAAGGTCAGAAGCGCGGTCTTAAAACGGCCGAGAGCAGAATCATCAAACCCAAACAGGTCCGCCAGGTAGTCAAACAGTCCCAAGGTGACCCCAAGGAAAGAGCTGGCAACGGCGAAGTTCGAGAACACCACCAGCAGCAGGTCCAGACTACGGCTGTTGAGCACCCCGCTCAATGCCTGTACCAGCACATCTATGTTACCGCCCTTCTGCGCGATGCCGATAAACTCAGGGCGTGGAATGTTGCCCATCGTCACCAGTAACCAGACGACATACAGCCCGAGGGCCAGCAGCGTACCGTACACCAGGCAGCGGATAATGGTCCGGGGATCTTTGCCATAATACTTCATCAGGCTCGGTACGTTACCGTGATAGCCAAAGGAAGCCAGGCAAAACGGCAGCGTCATCAACAGGTACGGCGTGTAGGATGCATTCTTTTCGGCGACGTTAAACAGTGTCGTCGGCTCAACGTGCCCCAGCAGACTTCCAAAGGTCAGGAAGAAGGTAATAACCTTCGCTCCCAGTACGATTGCCGTCATTCGGCTCACCGCTTTGGTACTCAACCAGACGATAAAAGCCACCAGCAGCGCAAAGCCAAAGCCCGCAGCCCGCGCCGGCACATTCAATGAAAGCTCCGCGAAGGTATGGTGCAGTATGGAGCCGCTGGCCGAGATATAGGCGTAGGTCAGGATATAGAGCACAAAAGCGATCGACAGGCCGTTGACCAGATTCCAGCCTTTACCCAGCAGATCTTTCGTGATGGTGTCGAAGCTGGAGCCAATGCGGTAGTTCAGGTTCGCTTCCAGAATCATCAGTCCGGAATGGAGCATGCAAAACCAGGTAAAGATCAGCGCAGCCAGCGACCAGAAGAACCACGCACCGGACATGACCACCGGCAGCGAAAACATGCCTGCGCCAATGATGGTCCCGCCGATTATCACCACGCCGCCAAACAAGGACGGTCGGGTTGCCGTAGTGGTAAGTGTCGCCATTTGCCGAAATCTCCAGTCATTCATGCTTTTCGTTGTTAACGCGCAGCACTGTACCAGTACACGAGTACAAAAGAAATAAAAAAAGCCCCAATCATTACGATCGGGGCTGTATTATTTACTTTACGCTAGCGGAGTGCGCTAATTACGCATCGCCACCGAAACGACGACGGCCAGCGGAATCATCACGGCGCGGAGCCGCAGCGGCATCATCACGACGCGGAGCACGAGCACCGTCACGACGTTCGCCGCTGAAACGACGACCATCACCACGGCCGCCTTCGCGACGCTCACCACCACCGAAGTTGCGGCCGCCTTCACGACGTTCGCCACCGAATGCGCGACCGCCTTCACGGCGCTCACCACCGCCACGACGTTCGCCGCCACGGTCCGGACGCGGCTGAGCATCGCCCAGCAGCTGCATGTTCATCGGCTTGTTCAGGATGCGAGTACGAGTGAAGTGCTGCAGAACTTCGCCCGGCATGCCTTTCGGCAGTTCGATCGTGGAGTGGGTACCGAACAGCTTGATGTTACCGATGTAACGGCTGCTGATGTCGCCTTCGTTAGCGATAGCGCCAACAATATGACGAACTTCAACGCCATCATCGCGGCCCACTTCAATGCGATACAGCTCCATATCGCCCACGTCACGACGTTCGCGCTTAGGACGATCTTCACCGCTACGCTCCGGACGGTCGCCACGCGGACCACGGTCGTTGCGGTCGCCACGGCGCTCGAAACGATCGTCACGGTCGCGGAATTCACGCTTAGGACGCATCGGTGCATCCGGCGGCAGAATCAGCGGACGTTCGCCCTGAGCCATTTTCAGCAGAGCTGCGGCCAGAGTTTCGATATCCAGCTCTTCACCTTCAGCAGACGGCTGGATTTTCGCCAGCAGCGCACGGTACTGATCCAGATCGCTGCTTTCCAGCTGCTGCTGAACTTTAGCGGCAAATTTTTCCAGGCGGCGTTTGCCCAGCAGTTCTGCGTTCGGCAGTTCTACTTCCGGAATCGTCAGCTTCATGGTGCGTTCGATGTTACGCAGCAGGCGGCGTTCACGGTTCTCAACGAACAGCAGCGCGCGGCCAGCACGACCCGCACGACCGGTACGGCCGATACGGTGAACGTAAGACTCGGAGTCCATCGGGATATCATAGTTAACAACCAGGCTGATACGCTCAACGTCGAGGCCACGAGCCGCAACGTCGGTCGCAATCAGGATATCCAGACGACCATCTTTCAGACGCTCCAGAGTCTGCTCACGCAGCGCCTGGTTCATGTCGCCGTTCAGCGCGGCGCTGTTGTAGCCGCTACGCTCCAGCGCTTCAGCCACTTCCAGGGTCGCGTTTTTGGTACGAACGAAGATAATCGCCGCATCAAAATCTTCCGCTTCCAGGAAACGCACCAGCGCTTCATTTTTACGCATACCGTAAGCAGTCCAGTAGCTCTGGCTGATGTCCGGGCGAGTCGTGACGCTGGACTGGATGCGCACTTCCTGCGGCTCTTTCATAAAGCGGCGGGTAATGCGACGGATCGCTTCCGGCATGGTGGCAGAGAACAGAGCGGTCTGATGACCTTCCGGGATCTGCGCCATAATCGTTTCTACGTCTTCGATGAAGCCCATACGCAACATTTCGTCAGCTTCATCCAGTACCAGACCGCTCAGTTTAGAGAGATCAAGAGTACCGCGCTTCAGGTGGTCCAGCAGACGACCCGGGGTACCCACAACGATTTGTGGTCCCTGGCGCAGAGCACGCAGCTGCACGTCATAACGCTGGCCGCCGTAAAGGGCTACCACGTTTACGCCGCGCATATGTTTAGAGAAGTCCGTCATTGCTTCAGCGACCTGTACCGCCAGTTCGCGGGTCGGCGCCAGCACCAGAATTTGCGGTGCTTTCAGCTCAGGATCAAGATTGTTCAGCAGCGGTAAAGAGAACGCTGCGGTTTTACCGCTACCCGTCTGGGCCATACCCAGAACGTCGCGGCCGCCCAGAAGATGCGGAATGCACTCAGCCTGGATCGGAGATGGTTTTTCGTAACCCAGATCGTTAAGCGCTTCAAGGATGGGAGCCTTCAGGCCCAGATCTGCAAAAGTGGTTTCGAATTCAGCCATGTAGTACGTGTGCCTCAAAATTAATGGCGGCCAGTCTACATAACTCAACGTGAAAATTTAGAGTAATTTTCATTGAAAAGTGTGAACCGGCTCAAAGTAGGTGTATTAACGAACAACAACGCCCTCACCCGTTAAGGTGATGGCAAACAAAAAAATGGGCTGATGTGTTCGTCAGCTATTGCTGGTCCGATTCTGCCAGGTCATCTTGCTCCTGGCCCAAGAGCGATAATTCCAACAATGCGTATCGGTGCTCAACGTAGTTGTGAACGTTGTTTGCGACCGCCAGTTTGAACAGTGCCGTAGCGCTGTCCTTGTCCCCCAGACTTAGGTAGTACTTACCTAAATAGAAGTTGGTTTCACTGAGATGCTCAGCGAGCGAGGTGTTATCCGTTGCGTCTGCCTTCAAACGGTCCATCAACGTTTTTTCGTTGATGTCGCTAAGGTAGAACTCGACAATGTTCCATCCCCATTGTTCTTTATCCGATTTGTCGAAGCGCTGTTTCAGTGCTTCAAGCGCCTGCTTCTCGTCGAGTTTACGCTCAGCGAGGTAAAGCCACAGGCTACGGAAAGGATCATTGGGATCGTCTTGATAAAACGCCAGCAGATCATCTTGCGCTAACTTAGCGCGACCGCCGTAATAAAGGGCGATACCGCGATTTAAGTGCGCGTAGTTGTAAGTTGGATCAAGCTCAAGTACAGAATCAAACGCTTCATAGGCAGCATCAAAATTGCCTGCCTGCGTTAAATAAATGCCTAAGTAATTGAATACTTCAGGCATATCAGGTCGGATTGCCAACGCTTGTGAAAAATCATTTCGCGCTAATGCCCTCAGACCGAGACTATCATACAACACTCCGCGCTCATATAAAAGCTGTGCGCGTTCGTCATCGGTTAAAGCCCGACTGGCAAGAATTTGTTCCATGCGCGCCAGAATCACTTCTTGCTGCAAAGTCGGTTGCAATGGCACCGCGAGGACTGCGTCCTTACGCCAGGCAGAGTTGCTGCATCCTGCCAGCGTGAGAGCTGTCGCCACGAAACACCAGCGCAAAAAAGGCTTCATTTCCCACTCCCGAAGACAACGATTGGATGAACGTCCAGTTCCCCGGCTGCAAACAGGGCGTCCTGCCCGTAATACGCCCTCCGCCAACGCGGAGGGCAAACGGCAACCTTACTCGCCTTGCTCAGCAACCGGAGCTTCCGGTGCAGCGGCAGGCTGAGTCTGTTCAGCTGCTTCTTTAATGCTCAGACGAACGCGGCCCTGACGGTCAACTTCCAGAACTTTAACCGGCACTTCCTGACCCATCTGCAGGTAATCGGTCACTTTCTCTACGCGCTTGTCAGCGATCTGAGAGATGTGGACCAGACCTTCTTTACCGCCGCCGATGGCAACAAATGCGCCAAAGTCAACGATACGGGTCACTTTACCATTGTAAACACGGCCAACTTCGATCTCAGCCGTGATCTCTTCGATACGACGGATAGCGTGCTGCGCTTTATCGCCATCGGTTGCTGCGATCTTCACGGTACCGTCATCTTCGATTTCGATGGTAGTACCGGTCTCTTCAGTCAGCGCACGAATCACAGAGCCGCCTTTACCGATCACGTCTTTGATCTTGTCCGGGCTGATCTTGATGGTGTGGATACGCGGTGCGAATTCAGAGATATCGCCGCGCGGCGCGTTAATCGCCTGCTCCATGACGCCCAGGATGTGCAGACGTGCACCTTTCGCCTGGTTCAGTGCAACCTGCATGATCTCTTTGGTGATGCCTTCAATTTTGATATCCATCTGCAGTGCAGAGATACCGTCGCGGGAACCCGCCACTTTGAAGTCCATATCACCGAGGTGGTCTTCGTCACCCAGAATGTCAGACAGAACGACGTAGTTGTCGCCTTCTTTCACCAGACCCATCGCGATACCCGCAACGGCAGCCTTCACCGGCACACCAGCATCCATCAGCGCCAGAGAAGCACCGCACACGGAAGCCATGGAGGAAGAACCGTTAGATTCGGTGATTTCAGATACCACGCGAACGGTGTACGGGAATTCTTCGGTGGTCGGCATCACGGCCAGTACGCCGCGCTTAGCCAGACGACCGTGACCGATTTCACGACGCTTCGGTGAACCCACCATGCCAGTCTCACCGACAGAGTACGGAGGGAAGTTGTAGTGGAACAGGAAGGAGTCAGTACGCTCGCCCATCAGTTCGTCAATGTTCTGCGCATCACGTGCGGTACCCAGGGTCGCAGTCACCAGCGCCTGAGTTTCGCCACGGGTGAACAGTGCGGAACCGTGAGTACGCGGCAGTACGCCAGTACGAACATCCAGACCACGAATCATATCTTTTTCACGGCCATCGATACGCGGCTCGCCTGCCAGTACGCGGCTACGTACGGCATTTTTCTCGATAGCGTGCAGGATTTCACCCAGTTCGTTAGCGTCCAGGGTTTCGTCTTCAGCAATCAGAGTCGCGATAGTTTCCGCTTTGATCACGTCAATCTGAGCGTAACGCTCTTGTTTATCAGTGATACGGTAAGCATCGCTCAGACGCGCTTCGGCCAGGGCAGCAACGCGCGCATTCAGCGCTTCGTTGACGGCTTCAGGCTGCCAGTCCCAGCGCGGTTTACCCGCTTCTTTAACCAGGTCGTTGATGTTCTGAATGACAATCTGCTGCTGCTCGTGGCCAAAGACCACCGCACCCAGCATCTGGTCTTCGCTCAGCAGTTCAGCTTCAGATTCAACCATCAGCACGGCCGCTTCGGTACCGGCAACCACCAGGTCCAGCTTACTTTCTTTCAGCTCATCCTGAGTCGGGTTCAGAACGTACTGGTCGTTGATATAACCAACGCGAGCAGAACCGATAGGACCGTTGAACGGAATACCTGACAGAGACAGCGCTGCGGAAGCACCAATCATCGCCACGATATCCGGGTTAACCTGCGGGTTAACGGAAACAACGGTGGCGATAACCTGAACTTCGTTGACGAAGCCTTCCGGGAACAGCGGACGAACCGGGCGGTCAATCAGACGCGCGATCAGGGTTTCGCCTTCGCTTGGACGGCCTTCACGACGGAAGAAACCACCCGGGATTTTACCTGCTGCGTAAGTACGCTCTTGATAGTTAACAGTCAGCGGGAAGAAGTCCTGACCTGGCTTCGCTTTTTTCTGACCAACAACGGTAACGAATACCGCAGTGTCATCCATGCTAACCATGACAGCAGCAGTGGCCTGACGAGCCATCATGCCGGTTTCCAGCGTTACGGTATGTTGGCCGTACTGGAATTTACGAACGATCGGATTTAGCAAAATTCTATCCTTTATATCAATAGGTGACGCGATATCCACGACATAGCGTCAGTTGACCCGATCTCCTGCATCCTCGCGACTAATGACAACCTTTACCCGCCCCTGCGGATCAAGCCTCTCATTAGCCGCGCGAACCTCTGCACGAAGATCATTAATAGCAACAATACATGAGTTTTTAGTGAATTGCTGCCGCCTGGTCGAAAAAAGGGGCCCTGAGGCCCCTTTTTCTGAAACTCGCAGAATTAGCGACGCAGACCCAGACGCTCGATCAGCGAAGAGTAACGTGCAACATCTTTACGTTTCAGGTAGTCGAGCAGTTTACGACGCTGGGAAACCATGCGCAGCAGACCACGACGGCTGTGGTGATCTTTTTTATGCTCGGAGAAGTGACCCTGCAGATGGTTAATCTGTGCAGTCAGCAGTGCAACCTGAACTTCGGTAGAACCGCTGTCGTTTTCGCCACGACCAAACTCAGAAACGATTTTTGCTTTAGCTTCAACGCTTAGAGACATTTTAAAACTCCAGATTTAAAAGAAAGAAAGGGTGCCGATCTCTAATTCAGCGACCCCTGATGCAACGCCCGAAAATGTTAAAACACTTTTGCGGACGTTAAGCGGCGATATTCTACCCGCAGCCGGCTTTTATCGCAAGAACAGCCCTCAAGCTGGGTATTCGACAACCAGACGACGCGGCGCCACGCGGCCTTCATCGTCAATCTCACCCATACCGAGAAACTTACCCTCTTCACCTTCAGTGACCCGCACCAGGCCCTGTAGCGGGGCGCCTGCTGTACGGACCGGGTTGCCATTCTTAAAGTAAACAGCCGATGTTTCGGGAATATTAACCAGAGGATAGTCCGACGCCGGGCTGTCCATCGGCATCAGCAGCGGATCGAGCAGCTGCGCGGCAGGAATATCCTGCGCCATGGCCTGTTCAACCAGCGCCTGCAGCTGCTCCAGCGTCACCATCCGCTCAACCGGATATTTGCTGACGGCCAGACGACGCAGATAAATAACGTGTGCGCCACAGCCCAGTTTCTCACCCAGATCGTCAATAATCGTCCGGATATAGGTGCCTTTGGAGCAGTGAATTTCCAGCTCCAGCTCATCCCCTTCGTGGCGGATAAACAGCAGCTCATAGACGTTAATCGGCCGGGCTTCACGCGGGACGTCAATCCCCTGACGGGCATATTCGTAGAGCTTTTTCCCCTGGTATTTCAGCGCCGAATACATCGACGGTACCTGTTGGGTTTCGCCGCGGAAACTGTCCAGCGCCGCCGCCAGCTGTTCGTCGCTGAAGGTCAGCGGGCGCTCTTCCACCACCAGGCCATCGGCATCAGAGGTGTCGGTACGCTGTCCGAGCTTCGCAATCACACGATAGCGCTTATCGGAATCCAGCAGATACTGGGAAAACTTCGTGGCTTCCCCGAGACAAATCGGCAGCATGCCGGTTGCCAGCGGATCCAGCGCACCGGTGTGCCCTGCGCGATTCGCGTTATAGATACGTTTGACTTTCTGCAGTACATCGTTGCTGGACGCGCCCTGAGGTTTATCCAGCAACAGCACGCCATGCACATCGCGACCGCGACGACGAGGACGACTCATCAGTCCTCCTTGCTGTCGTCCGGGTTCACACGACGCTCATCGTCATGCTTCACCACGCTGGTCACCAGGTTAGACATACGCATCCCTTCAACCAACGAGTTGTCGTAGAAGAAGGTCAGTTCCGGCACGATACGCAGTCGCATCGCTTTCCCCAGCAGGGAACGGATAAAGCCGGATGCTTCCTGCAATGCTTTAATACCGGCTTTCACCGCGGCTTCGTCTTTGTCGTTCAGAAAGGTCACGAAGACTTTGGCATAAGCCAGATCGCGAGACATTTCAACACCAGAAACGGTGGTCATCATGCCCAGACGCGGGTCTTTAATTTCGCGCTGCAGGATGATAGCAATCTCTTTTTGCATCTCCTGAGCCACGCGCTGCGGGCGACCAAATTCTTTCGCCATAATAAATTCTCCAGATAAAGACAAAAAAGGGGCCATAAGCCCCTTTTTAGAATTATTGCCGGGTGGCGCTATGCTAACCCGGCCTACGCTAGTCAATCGTCTAAGGATGTTGGGTGGCAACAAGGCGGCAGGCTCGTGACAAATTCATCGGGGACGAATTTGAACAACCGAAGGCTGGCCTCCGGTGAGAGAGACAGAGGTCTCTCATCAATCCCCGGGAGCATAGATAACGATGCGACCGGGGCGAGCGAGCGCAGCCAACGCGTGGCGGCCCAAAAACCGACGAAGATTAGGCGATGGTACGCTGGATCTCGATGATTTCGAACACTTCGATCATATCGCCAACGCGAACGTCGTTGTAGTTCTTCACGCCGATACCACATTCCATACCGTTACGGACTTCGTTAACGTCATCTTTGAAGCGGCGCAGGGATTCCAGCTCGCCTTCATAGATAACCACGTTGTCGCGCAGAACGCGGATTGGGTTATGACGTTTGATCGTCCCTTCGGTAACCATACAGCCCGCGATAGCGCCAAATTTCGGCGATTTAAAGACATCACGGACTTCAGCCAGACCGATGATCTGCTGTTTCAGTTCCGGAGAGAGCATACCGCTCATCGCCGCTTTCACTTCGTCGATCAGGTTATAGATGACGGAGTAGTAGCGCAGATCCAGGCTTTCCGCTTCGATAACTTTACGTGCAGATGCATCGGCACGTACGTTGAAGCCGACCAGGATGGCGTTGGATGCCGCAGCCAGGGTCGCGTCGGTTTCGGTGATACCACCTACGCCAGAACCGATGATCTTCACTTTGACTTCGTCGGTAGACAGTTTCAGTAAAGAGTCGGAGATCGCTTCGACAGAACCCTGAACGTCCGCCTTCAGTACGACGTTCACTTCGTGAACTTCGCCTTCAGTCATGTTAGCGAACATGTTCTCGAGTTTAGATTTCTGCTGGCGCGCCAGTTTAACTTCACGGAATTTGCCCTGACGATACAGCGCAACTTCACGCGCTTTCTTCTCGTCACGAACAACGGTCACTTCATCACCCGCAGCCGGAACACCGGACAGACCGAGGATTTCCACCGGAATGGACGGACCCGCTTCCAGAACTTCCTGACCCAGTTCGTTACGCATCGCACGAACGCGACCGTATTCGAAGCCGCACAGAACGATGTCGCCCTTGTGCAGAGTACCTTCGCGAACCAGAACGGTTGCTACCGGACCACGACCTTTATCCAGGAAGGATTCGATAACCGCGCCGCTGGCCATACCGTTACGTACAGCTTTCAGCTCCAGAACTTCAGCCTGCAGCAGGATAGCATTCAACAGGTCATCAATACCGGTACCCGCTTTCGCAGAAACAGGGATGAACTGAGATTCGCCGCCCCACTCTTCCGGCATAACGCCGTACTGAGACAGTTCGTTTTTAACGCGATCCATATCCGCTTCAGGTTTGTCGATCTTGTTGACCGCAACCACTACCGGCACCTGAGCCGCTTTTGCGTGCTGGATAGCTTCGATAGTCTGTGGCATCACGCCATCGTCGGCAGCAACAACCAGAACAACGATATCCGTTGCCTGCGCACCACGAGCACGCATTGAGGTAAACGCGGCGTGACCCGGAGTATCCAGGAAGGTGATCATCCCGTTTTCGGTTTCAACGTGGTATGCACCGATGTGCTGGGTAATACCACCCGCTTCGCCGGATGCCACTTTGGTTGAACGAATGTAGTCCAGCAGAGAGGTTTTACCGTGGTCAACGTGACCCATGATGGTCACAACCGGTGCACGGGCTTCTGCCGCCGCGCCGGTATCACGGTCGCTCATTACCGCTTCTTCCAGCTCGTTCTCACGACGCAGGATAACTTTGTGGCCCATCTCTTCGGCAACCAGCTGTGCGGTTTCCTGGTCGATGACCTGGTTGATGGTTGCCATCGCGCCCAGCTTCATCATCGCTTTGATGACCTGAGAGCCTTTGACCGCCATCTTGTTAGCCAGCTCGCCAACGGTGATGGTTTCACCGATGATAACGTCACGGTTTACAGCCTGCGCAGGCTTCTGGAAGCCCTGTTGCAGAGAAGAACCTTTACGCTTGCCGCCTTTGCCGCCACGAACGGCTGCACGGGCTTCTTCACGATCGGCTTTTGATTCGGCGTGCTTGTTGCCTTTCTTCGGACGCGCAGCTTTGCTGTTGCGACCGCGGCCACGGCCGCCTTCTACTTCGCGATCGTTATCATCTTCAGCCTGACGAGCGTGCTGAGACGTCGTCACGTGATAATCGCTGGTTTCTTCTGGAGCTTCTGGCGTTTCGGTCCAGTTCTTTTCGTTTTCTGCAGCCATACGGCGTGCTTCGTCCGCTACGCGGCGCGCTTCTTCTTCAAGCTTGCGACGTGCTTCTTCTTCCGCTTTACGTTTCAGCTCTGCTGCTTCGTTTTCACGGCGGATCTTTTCAGCCTGGGCGCTTTTTGTCATGTCGTCGGTTTGTTGATTGCTCACTTTGTCTTTTTCCGCAGCTTCACGTTTCGCTTTCTCAGCGACTTCACGTTTAGCTTGTTCTGCGGCCTCACGTTCAGCTTTTAATTGCGCCTCTCGCTTGGCAGCTTCTTCTGCCTCGCGATGGGCTTGCTCTTCCGCTTCACGCTGCGCCTGCTCTTCCGCGGCAAGGCGTTCTGCCTCTTGCGGGTCGCGTTTCACAAAGGTGCGCTTCTTGCGGACTTCGATTTGTACCGATTTACTTTTACCACCGGTACCTGGAATATTTAACGTGCTGCGCGTTTTGCGCTGCAGCGTCAGCTTGTCGGGCGCCGAACCGTGCTCACGGTTCAGGTGCGTCAACAAGGTCTGCTTCTCTTGCGCCGTCACAGAATCATCAGCCGATTTGCGAATCCCTGCATCAGCAAATTGCTGTATCAGGCGATCCACAGAGGTCTGAATCTCTGAGGCCAGCGCTTTAATAGTCACATCTGTCATGCTGTTCCTTCCTGCTACAGTTTATTACGCTTCGTCGCCGAACCAACAAATATTACGGGCGGCCATGATGAGCTCTCCGGCTTTTTCGTCGGTCAACCCTTCGATATCAGCCAGATCATCAATGCCCTGCTCGGCGAGATCTTCCAGCGTACAAACACCACGGGCAGCCAGTTTGAAAGCCATCAAACGTTCTAAACCTTCCAGATTTAATAAATCATCGGCAGGTTTAGTATCTCCCAGGCTTTCTTCCTGAGCCAGCGCCAACGTGGTCAGCGCGTTTTTCGCACGCTCGCGAAGTGCTTCAACGGTGGCTTCATCCAGACCGTCGATTTCCAGCAGTTCTTTCACCGGCACATAGGCCAGTTCTTCCAGCGTCGCGAAACCTTCTTCAACCAGCAGCGTGGCGAAATCTTCATCAATATCAAGATATTTCGTGAAGGTATCGATAGCCGCGTGGGCTTCGGCCTGATGCTTCGCCTGCAGGTCGTCAACGGTCATCACGTTGAGTTCCCAGCCGCTCAGCTGTGAGGCCAGACGCACGTTTTGACCGTTACGGCCAATCGCCTGCGCCAGATTGCCCGCTTCAACCGCAATATCCATGGTGTGTTTATCTTCATCCACCACGATAGATGCGACGTCAGCCGGTGCCATCGCGTTAATCACGAATTGCGCCGGGTTATCATCCCACAGGACGATATCGATACGCTCGCCGCCCAGTTCGGTTGAAACCGCCTGAACGCGTGCGCCACGCATACCTACGCAAGCGCCAACCGGGTCGATACGCTTATCGTTGGTTTTCACCGCAATCTTGGCACGGGAGCCCGGATCGCGAGCGGCGGCTTTGATTTCGAGAACTTCTTCGCCGATTTCCGGTACTTCAATACGGAACAGTTCAACCAGCATTTCCGGCTTAGAACGGGTTACGAACAGCTGAGCGCCGCGCGCTTCCGGACGAACCGCATACAGGACACCGCGAATACGGTCACCTGGACGGAAGTTCTCACGCGGCAGCATATCTTCACGCAGGATCACGGCTTCAGCATTGCTGCCCAGATCCAGAGTGATGTTGTCGCGGTTTACTTTCTTCACTACGCCGGTGATGATTTCACCTTCGTGCTCGCGGAACTGATCGACAACCATGGCGCGTTCAGCTTCACGGACTTTCTGTACGATAACCTGTTTCGCGGTCTGCGTAGTGATACGGTCGAAGGTGACGGATTCAATCTGGTCCTCAACGTAGTCACCAGGATTCATGCTCTCGTCTTCGTAGCGCGCCGCTTCAAGCGTAATTTCGCGCGTCGGCTGAGTCACTTCTTCAACGACCAGCCAGCGACGGAAGGTATCAAAATCGCCGCTACGACGATCGATGCTTACACGCACATCGATCTCTTGTTCGTATTTTTTCTTGGTTGCCGTTGCCAGAGCACTTTCCAGCGCTTCGAAAATCTTTTCGCGCGGCAGCGCCTTTTCGTTGGAAACGGCTTCAACAACAGCCAAAATTTCTTTGTTCATCGGGGCCTTTCACCTCAATCCAGACTGTTAAAAGTGGGGAACCAGGTTCGCCTTCTGGATGTTACTCAGCGCGAACACTTCATCTTTGCCTTCGACGGTTACCGTGATCATTTCACCGTCTACCGCTTTGATAATGCCCTGCCATTTGCGACGGTTCTGTACCGCCATACGCAATACCAGCGCGACTTCCTCACCGGAAAAACGCTCATAGTGTTCGGCGGTAAACATCGGGCGATCGAGACCAGGTGAAGACACTTCCAGGTTGTAAGCTACGGTGATTGGATCTTCGACATCCATGACAGCGCTGACCTGGTGGCTCACATCAGCACAATCATCAACATTGATGCCATCATCACTATCAATATAGATGCGCAGTGTGGATGTGCGACCGCGAATGAATTCGATGCCGACCAGCTCAAAGCCAAGCGCTTCAACCGGCGCCGTGAGCATCTCTGTTAATTTTTGCTCTAATGTGGACAAACCCACCCCCAAGACATAAAAAAAGGGCGTATAGCCCAGTTATTCTGAAGTCAGATAACAAAAAACCCCGATAAATCGGGGTTTTAGATAACTGAACCCTGCGATCGCAACTGCGATCTGGAACACCTTCCAGGAGAATTCTTTCAAATTCGGATACGAAGGACCAGGTCCTCACAGTATATTTGAAAAAGTACTCAATGGGAAAGTGGTTGCGGGGGCCGGATTTGAACCGACGACCTTCGGGTTATGAGCCCGACGAGCTACCAGGCTGCTCCACCCCGCGCCTGAAACGTGGCATATTTTACTCTTATTGAGCAAAAGACGCAAATACTGCTGGGATTTGGTACCGAGGACGGGACATAAAATCGTGGTAAAGTTTATTGATAAACTCTATATTTTGTCAACATGTATTTCATCTCTCCCTGTTCGCGTTTGTGCTGCCATCTCGCTCTTTTTTAGCAAAAAAGCAATGAAGCACTTCCTGTCATCCGCAAAAGATGATTAAATGAAAACTCATAATTAATGCATAAACATGCAATAAGAACTTGTTCCATTTGACGCCATTGCTACCGCCTCTTTGGGTACGGAAGCGCGCAGTCACCAGCGCAGCGTCAATGCTCGTGAAGATTATGCACTTTGTCCGGAGAAAAAACGGCAGGCAGAATAGTCAAATGGGACAGGTTCTACGACTTGATAAACCGAACTCACAACAGTCTATCTAGCAGGGTTTTATTTTATGACGACGATTCTTAAGCATCTCCCGGTTGGTCAACGTATTGGTATCGCTTTCTCTGGTGGTCTGGATACCAGCGCCGCACTGCTGTGGATGCGCAAAAAAGGTGCAGTTCCTTATGCCTATACCGCAAACCTGGGCCAGCCTGACGAAGAAGATTACGATGCAATCCCTCGTCGCGCCAAAGAGTACGGTGCAGAAGGCGCTCGTCTGATCGACTGCCGTAAGCAGCTGGTCGCCGAAGGGATCGCCGCGATTCAGTGCGGTGCTTTCCACAATACCACTGGCGGTCTGACCTACTTTAACACCACCCCGCTGGGCCGCGCGGTAACCGGCACAATGCTGGTTGCCGCGATGAAAGAAGATGGCGTCAATATCTGGGGTGACGGCAGCACTTACAAAGGCAACGATATCGAGCGTTTCTATCGCTATGGTCTGCTGACCAATGCCGAGCTGAAAATTTACAAACCGTGGCTGGATAGCGACTTTATCGATGAGCTGGGCGGTCGCCAGGAAATGTCTGAGTTCATGATTTCCTGTGGCTTTGACTACAAAATGTCCGTTGAAAAAGCCTACTCCACCGACTCCAATATGCTGGGCGCAACGCACGAAGCGAAAGATCTGGAATTCCTCAACTCCAGCGTGAAAATCGTTAACCCGATCATGGGCGTCAAGTTCTGGGACGAAAGCGTCAAAATCCCGGCCGAGGAAGTGACTGTCCGTTTTGAACAGGGTCATCCGGTGGCGTTGAACGGTAAAACCTTCAGCGATGACGTTGAGCTGATGCTGGAAGCGAACCGCATCGGCGGTCGTCACGGTCTGGGCATGAGCGATCAGATCGAGAACCGCATCATCGAAGCGAAGAGCCGCGGTATTTATGAAGCCCCGGGGATGGCACTGCTGCATATTGCTTATGAGCGCCTGCTGACCGGTATCCATAACGAAGATACCATCGAGCAGTACCATGCCCATGGTCGTCAGCTGGGCCGCCTGCTGTATCAGGGCCGTTGGTTCGATTCCCAGGCCCTGATGCTGCGCGATGCGCTGCAGCGTTGGGTGGCCAGCGCCATTACCGGCGAGGTGACGCTGGAGCTGCGTCGCGGAAACGACTACTCCATCCTGAATACCGTCTCCGATAATCTGACCTACAAAGCCGAACGTCTGACGATGGAAAAAGGCGACTCCATGTTCTCGGCGGAAGACCGTATTGGTCAACTGACGATGCGTAATCTGGATATTACCGATACCCGTGACAAGCTGTTTGGTTACGCGCAATCGGGCCTGCTGAGCGCCTCTTCGGCCACCGGCCTGCCGCAGGTAGAAAACCTGGAAAACAGAGACAAATAATCTGTTTTCAACTATGCTCTCAGCCGACGTTAATCCGTCGGCTTTTTTTATCTGCTCAACACACGGCATCAGAAAAGTCTTAGTCTGGTAATTTTTACCTGTCGCAATTTTTTATAATTATTGTCTATAATCACCCGAATACATTTATCCTTGACCCCACGAGGATCGCGATGAATATTAATCCCCCGGTCAGGCCAAACCAGGCGATCAACCGTCTGCTGGAAACGCTCGAACCGTATGCTACACCTATGAATGTCGTTGCCAGAAAAAGGCTGACGCCGAACTATAAAGGTAAAGCGCAGCTCTATCTTTTAAAAAAAGGTGAGCTGTCCGTCATTCGTTCATCTGATAAATTATTGATCGTGACCGTCTATGAACCTCATCTGTTTGGCGTCGCCGAGATACTGCAGCCGAGCCATAGCCACGCTCTGCGTGCTGAGGTCGCCTCCGAAGTTCTGCGTATCGACAGCGAGCAAGCCATCAAACTGTTCCGTGAGCATAACCTGTGGGAAGAGGTGACCCGTCTGCTGGCATACCATACTTCCTATCTGGTGTACCGGGACGATCTGGTGCTGCAGCAACGTACCTACTCGGTGATTCGCAATCATCTGCTGGAGATGCTGCTGTTGCCGGAAGAGACGCGACTACGGGTCTCCATCCTCGAATATATTCAGGACCGCACCCATCTTTCACGCAGCAGTATTCTCAATGTGCTGTCGGCGTTAAAAAAAGGAGGATATATTGAGTTCGCCCGCGGTGGTTATTTACAAAGCGTAAGCTCGCTTCCTGAAAAATTCTAATCATCCATCGGCTATTTATCGCTTATCTATTGTTGTCGGCGCCGGGTCGACTGAAGAATTTAAATTTAAACAAACAAATGATAACGACAAGCGATAAATAATTTTATTCTGGGCTCATGTATTTATCACACTGATTGTGTGTTGAAAACTGAACAACAAGCTCAGGAATGAAGATGGTTCTCCTTATACCATTCACAGTCAATCCCTGTACCGTGCGAAGGTTAATATCCTTCTGTCCCGGTGCGCGATACGACAACACCGGTTTCTGCAGCTGGCACTATGACGATCTTCTTCGACCGTACCTCATCGACCAGGTGGGCGATACGTTGGGAAGAGTTGTCTGATGTGAGGATTAACCCTCATCCGGCTGCTGCAGGCATTTATGTCCCTTCAGGCGCGAGGATGGGTGGAGAAATCAGGTGCTTCAGCTGTCCCTGAAAACGCCTGATGGATGGTCCGTCAGCAGATGGCGCGCTATCCGGATGTCATACCAGACTGGGCTGGTCGCGCGATCTTTTAGCGCGCCAGCGACGCTGCCAATAATCAGCAAAGCGTAAGTGTCGATACCCCTGGCGCAATCGTGACAAAGGTATCGCGCTTCAGTAAATAACGATTAAACCCAAAAACCCGTTAAATTTTTGCCCGAACGCCCGTATCGGGCATTTTTTTACCTGAAGGAATTCAACAATGAGCATGATCACTCCGAAATCAGTTCTGTTAGTTGCCGCTCTCGGCGCCAGCAGCGCCGCCTGCGCATCGGTAAACTTACACGGAGAGGCGGGGGAAGAATTCACTAACCTTTCCGCCAGCTTCGGTGCCGAAGAACCGGGTATGACCTTTAACGGCAACTGGGCGCACAGCGATAATGACGGCGACGTCGCCGGGTTAGGCATGGGCTATAACTTTAACCTCGGTCCGTTTCTCCTGACTCTGGGTGGCAAAGCGCTCTATCTGAATCCGCAAGACAGCGATGAAGGCTACGCCGTCGCACTGGGCGGCGGTGCACAGCTTCCGCTGGGCCAATACTTTACGCTTTTCGGTGAAACCTATTATTCTCCGGACTCCATGTCCAGCGGCGTCGATGACTACGTGGAAGCCAATGCCGGCGTGCGGATTAACGTGATTAAATCGCTGAATATTGAAGCCGGATATCGCTATATCGATATGGCGGGGAAAGACGCTCATCATGACAACACGTTGGCTGATGGCGCTTATGCAGGTTTCAACTTCCGTTTCTGATGCAAAAAGGGATTGCCGACGGCAATCCCTCATTCGCCTATGCCGCCACAGGAACGGCTTTCAGCAGGCGGTTAATCACCTGCAGTCCGGCAATGTTGTTCTCTTTACGATAAACCTCGTTCATCGCTGACATCTGTTCCAGTTTCGTCAGAGCGCTGTAGACGTGGAACGCCTCGCTGTCTTTATCAAAGATGTCTTTTTTAGAAGCATCCTGCAGGTAGTTATCTTTTAACGACCGGCTCAGGCTGCCGATAATTGCGCTATTATCCTGGAAACAACTGACCACCGCCTGAGCACTCTGCCCTGAAAGCTGCGCGTCACTATGCAATACCGGCACCGTTAAAGTGTTAATAGTGTCCACGGTATCCGCCGACGGCGTAGTACTGCATCCGGACAAACACAGGGCGCCGGCAATGATAAACGACCTGATTTTTTTCATGGCGTCACTTCACCTCTTCTGAATAGATGAGCGCGACTTTAGCGATTGCGGTGGGTTCAAGACCAGTGAAGAGTTATTTATAAATAAATAAGCGCCTGTCGAAGGCAAAAAAAAAGACGCTTTTCAGCGTCTTTTTTTCGGAATATTGGTACCGAGGACGGGACTTGAACCCGTAAGCCCAATCGGGCACTACCACCTCAAGGTAGCGTGTCTACCAATTCCACCACCTCGGCACGGATATAACTATTAGTGCGGGATATCGCTGCTCGGCTGTGCCGGCGCTGTTGGCTGAGTCTGCTCGGTTTTCGGCGCGCTCAGATTATCCCACTCACTTCCTTTATTGGTCTTGTTGCTGTTGATATTGCCCAGCACCAGACTGATGATGAAGAACAACGCTGCCAGAATACCAGTCATGCGGGTCATGAAGTTACCAGAACCGCTGGATCCAAACAACGTGCCGGAAGCGCCTGCTCCGAAGGAGGCTCCCATATCAGCGCCTTTACCTTGCTGCAGCATGATCAGACCAACGAGGCCAATCGCTACAATAAGGAAAACAACTAAAAGAGCTTCTTGCATAATCAACCTGTTCCTTGCGGATTCGCCGCATACCAATTGCTTCAACCAATAAAGCGGGAGGTTTTAATGTTTCCCACTGAAGCGGGTGTGAATACTAACCAAAGCGAATGACCTTCGCAAGGGCAATTTCGGTGCATTGTATCAACTGCGGAAAAAAACAGCAAAAAACGATTTTTTGGCGAAGAAAAAGGCGGCAAGCGCCGCCTTTTTAAACACTTAGCACCCTGTCAGTCCGCATAATTATTTCACGTTGTCTGGTGCCGACGGCACCACTGCGCAGACGAGAAAATAAATCACCGGCTTAATCAGGCGTTTTTCACCGCATCGGCGATACGATGCGCGAACTCATGCACCTGCTCTTCGTGCTCGCCTTCGACCATGACGCGAATGAGCGGCTCGGTACCCGATTTGCGCAGCAGCACACGACCACGGTTGCCCAATGCCGCTTCCACTTCCGCCATCACCGCTTTCACGTTTTCATGTTCCAGCGGGTTGCCACTGCCTTCGGTGAAACGGACGTTGACCAGGATTTGCGGGAACATTTTCATGCCGCTACACAGGTCATGCAGACTCATGTGGTTACGCACCATCGCCGCCACAACCTGCAGACTCGCGACGATACCGTCACCGGTGGTGGTTTTATCCAGCAGGATAACGTGGCCGGAGTTTTCCGCGCCGATACGCCAGCCTTTCTCCTGCAGCTTCTCGAGGACATAGCGGTCACCCACTTTAGCCCGGACAAACGGAATGCCCAGCTGTTTGAGCGCCAGCTCCAGCCCCATATTACTCATTAACGTTCCCACCGCGCCGCCGCGCAGCTGGCCCTGCCGCAGACCTTCCCGGGCGATGATATACAGAATCTGATCGCCATCGACCTTGTTACCTTCATGGTCGACCATGATGACGCGGTCGCCATCGCCATCATAGGCGATACCCAGATCGGCTTTTTCGGCCAGTACGCGAGCCTGCAGGGCGCGTACGTCGGTTGCTCCGACCTCTTCGTTGATATTGAGCCCGTTCGGCTCACAACCCATCGCGATCACCTGAGCACCCAACTCGCGGAATACATTCGGCGCAATGTGATAGGTCGCGCCATGGGCGCAGTCGACAACCACTTTGAGCGCATTCAGGCTCAGTTCGTTCGGGAAGGTACCTTTGCAGAATTCAATATAACGGCCGGCGGCATCCACGATACGGCTGGCTTTGCCCAATTCGGCCGAATCAACGCAGGTGAGCTCTTTTTCCATTTCCGCTTCAATCGCCTCTTCTACGTTATCCGGCAGCTTTGTGCCTTCAATAGAGAAGAATTTGATCCCGTTGTCATAGAACGGGTTATGCGAAGCTGAAATGACAATCCCGGCTTCAGCACGGAAGGCTCGCGTCAGGTAAGCCACCGCCGGAGTAGGCATTGGACCGGTGAAAGAAGCGGAGAGCCCCGCCGCAGCCAGCCCTGCCTCCAGCGCCGATTCCAGCATATAGCCAGAGATACGGGTATCTTTACCAATAATGATTTTGCGTGAACCGTGGCGCGCCAGCACCTTGCCCGCAGCCCAGCCCAGCTTGAGCACGAATTCCGGGGTAATTGGCGCATCACCCACGCGGCCACGGATACCATCGGTGCCAAAATATTTGCGGTTACTCATAACGTTTATTTTCCTTTGTGCTCAGGGTGGCTTCCACCACGCGTAGCGCTTCTACCGTTTCTTTGACGTCATGGACGCGAATAATCTGCGCGCCCTGCATCGCTGCAATCACTGCACACGCCAGGCTGCCGCTGAGGCGTTCCGTCGGCCCGACGTTAAGCAGTTGGCCGACCATCGATTTGCGCGACATGCCAACCAGCAGCGGGAGACCGAACTGATGGAACTCGCCGAGTCGGGCAAGTAGCTCATAATTATGGGCAAGATTTTTACCGAAACCGAATCCCGGGTCGAGCAACAATTTCTCTTTTGCGATACCCGCCTGTTCACAGCGCACGATATGCTCGGTGAAGAAGCGGGCGACATCGGCAAAGACATCATCGTACTTCGGTGCTTCCTGCATCGTTTTTGGCTGCCCCTGCATATGCATCAGACACACCGGTAGCCCGGTTTGTGCCGCGGCTTCCAGCGCCCCAGGCTCGGTCAGCGAACGGATATCGTTAATAATATGCGCGCCTGCCCGAGCGGACTCACGGATCACTTCTGGCTTCGACGTGTCTACCGAGATCCAGACTTCAAAACGCTGAGCAACGGCTTCTACCACCGGGATCACGCGCGCCAGCTCCTCTTCGACGCTCACATCCAACGCTCCCGGACGGGTCGATTCGCCGCCGATATCAATGATAGTCGCTCCCGCATTTATCATCAGATTGGCATGCTTAACCGCCTCCACGAGCGAGTTATGTGTGCCGCCATCGGAGAATGAATCTGGCGTCACGTTAAGGATACCCATTACGTGAGGATGGGAGAGATCGAGGGTTGAGCCCTGGGCTACGAGTTTCATCGCGAAATCCATGAATCCGGAAGGTTAATAAAAAGAAAAACCCCGGAGCGGCAGGCGCCCCGGGGTTTCGATAGACATAACAACATCAATAGCGGCTAACTTATTTGTCGCCCAGTTGCTCTGACATGGTGTTACCCGGGTTTGGCGTACGCGGTTCATCGACCGGACGCGGCGCACTCGGGGTGCCATTGTTGCCAGAGTTATTGGTGCCGTTCGGATCTTCCCAGCCCGCAGGTGGGCGAACTTCGCGGCGAGCCATCAGGTCATCAATCTGCGGTGCGTCGATGGTCTCATATTTCATGAGCGCATCTTTCATCGAATGCAGGATGTCCATGTTGTCATTCAGAATCTGACGAGCACGGTTGTAGTTGCGTTCAACCAGCGATTTCACTTCCTGGTCGATGATACGTGCAGTCTCATCGGACATATGTTTCGCTTTCGCAACGCTACGCCCCAGGAAAACTTCGCCCTCTTCTTCCGCATACAGCAGCGGACCGAGTTTGTCGGAGAAGCCCCACTGCGTCACCATGTTACGTGCCAGGTTCGTCGCGACTTTAATGTCGTTCGACGCACCGGTAGAAACATGTTCCACACCGTAGATAATCTCTTCCGCCAGACGACCGCCGTACAGGGTCGAAATCTGGCTTTCCAGCTTCTGACGGCTGGCGCTGATAGCATCGCCTTCCGGCAGGAAGAAGGTCACACCCAGCGCACGACCGCGCGGAATAATCGTCACTTTGTGCACCGGATCGTGTTCCGGTACCAGGCGGCCGATAATCGCATGGCCCGCTTCGTGGTATGCGGTGGATTCTTTCTGCGCTTCCGTCATCACCATGGAGCGACGTTCCGCACCCATCATGATTTTGTCTTTCGCTTTTTCGAACTCGACCATCGATACCACGCGTTTGTTGCCACGGGCAGCAAACAGAGCGGCTTCGTTGACCAGGTTCGCCAGGTCAGCACCCGAGAAGCCCGGGGTACCGCGCGCAATGATTGCCGCGTCGATATCAGGCGACAACGGTACGCGACGCATGTGAACTTTCAGAATCTGTTCACGACCGCGGACATCCGGCAGCCCTACAACAACCTGACGGTCAAAACGGCCTGGACGCAGCAGCGCCGGGTCAAGTACGTCAGGACGGTTGGTCGCCGCGATAACGATAATGCCTTCGTTACCTTCGAAGCCATCCATCTCAACCAGCATCTGGTTAAGCGTCTGTTCACGTTCATCGTGACCACCGCCAAGACCAGCGCCACGCTGGCGACCGACGGCGTCGATTTCATCGATGAAGATAATGCACGGTGCCGCTTTCTTGGCCTGTTCGAACATGTCACGCACACGCGATGCGCCCACACCGACGAACATTTCAACGAAGTCAGAACCAGAAATGGTGAAGAATGGTACTTTCGCCTCACCGGCGATAGCTTTCGCCAGCAGCGTTTTACCGGTACCCGGAGGGCCGACCATCAGGACGCCTTTCGGGATTTTACCGCCCAGCTTCTGGAAGCGGCTCGGTTCACGCAGGTATTCAACCAGTTCACCGACTTCCTCTTTCGCTTCGTCGCAACCGGCGACATCGGCAAAAGTGGTTTTGATCTGGTCTTCCGTCAGCATACGGGCTTTGCTTTTGCCGAAGGACATCGCGCCCTTTCCGCCGCCGCCCTGCATTTGCCGCATGAAGAAGATCCAGACGCCGATCAGCAACAGCATCGGGAACCAGGAAATAAAGATGGAAGCCAGCAGGCTCGGTTCTTCCGGCGGTTCGCCAACCACTTTGACGTTTTTCGTCAACAGGTTATCGAGCAGCTTCGGATCGTTGACCGGAATGTAAGTCGTGTAACGGTTACTATCTTTCTTGGTAACGTTGATCTCACGTCCGTTGATACGCGCTTCGCGAACCTGGTCCTGGTTGACCTCTTGCAGGAAGGTTGAATAATCCACCTTACGGCCATTAGACTCGCTGGGCCCAAAGCTCTGGAATACTGACATCAGCACAACGGCAATGACCAGCCAGAGTATTAGGTTTTTCGCCATGTCACTCAAGGGATTAACCTCTTATTACAACTGTGTTAAAAACAGCGTCAGGATACTCTATATCCAGCGTCTTTCAAACTTTCGTTTGAAATCTACCGGTTATGGTTTACGCCCGGTCGCTACAATGTACACTTCACGCGAACGTGCGCGAGAAGAGTCCGGCTTACGAACTTTGACCTTCGTAAACAGGGAGCGAATTTCTCTTAGATACTCATCGAAACCTTCGCCCTGGAACACCTTCACTACAAAACTACCACCCGGCGCTAATACATCACGAGCCATTCCAAGCGCCAGCTCCACCAAATACATGGCCCGGGGAATATCCACCGCCGGTGTTCCACACATGTTTGGTGCCATATCGGACATGACAACCTGCACTTTACTGTCACCTACGCGTTCAAGTAACGCTTTCAGAACTAATTCATCACGAAAGTCGCCCTGAAGGAAGTCCACACCAACGATTGGATCCATAGGTAAAAGATCGCAAGCGATGATGCGGCCGCTGTTTCCGATCTGCGTAACCGCATATTGCGACCAGCCACCGGGTGCAGCGCCGAGGTCAACAATGGTCATCCCCGGTTTAAAAATCTTGTCACTTTGCTGTATTTCATCAAGTTTAAACCAGGCACGGGAACGTAACCCCTTTTTCTGTGCCTGTTGAACATATTTATCGCTAAAGTGTTCCTGAAGCCAGCGGCTTGAGCTGGCAGAACGCTTTTTACCTGTCATTTAACATTCCCGTTTCGGGTTCATCATACTTTGCGACGTAAAAATCGACACGGTAGTTTGGCGATATATGGGAGATGGCGGTAGAATGAACCGTTTTCAATCCCAACGTAAGCAAAAAAATACGATGAATCTGAGTACTAAACAAAAACAGCACCTGAAAGGTCTGGCACATCCGCTCAAGCCGGTAGTTATGCTTGGCAACAATGGTTTGACCGAAGGGGTACTGGCCGAGATCGAACAAGCGTTAGAGCACCATGAGCTCATCAAGGTGAAAATCGCATCGGAAGACCGCGAAACTAAAACCTTGATCGTGGAAGCTATCGTGCGCGAAACCGGCGCCTGTAACGTACAGGTCATCGGTAAAACGCTGGTCCTGTATCGCCCAACTAAAGAGCGTAAAATCTCGCTGCCACGCTAAGAATATCCTGAATCTCGACACAACTTTGTGTAAAACGAGGGATTTCTACGGGTAGACGAGCAAAATGCCATGCTCCTGACGTTGATAAAAGGCCGCTATGCGGCCTTTTTCCTTTCTTTACAATCCATCAACATGGTAGCGGGAAATACGGATTAAAGGTACTCGACCTTGATAATTTCGTATTCTACTTCGCCGCCTGGTGTGCGGATTGTCACTACATCGTCCTGTTCTTTACCGATCAAACCACGGGCAATCGGTGAATTCACAGAGATCAGATTTTGCTTAAAATCAGCTTCATCATCACCCACGATGCGGTAAGTCTGTTCTTCATCGGTATCGAGGTTCAGGACCTTTACCGTTGCACCAAAAATCACCCGCCCGTTGTTCGGCATTTTGGTGATATCGATAACCTGTGCATTGGACAGCTTAGCTTCAATATCCTTAATACGGCCTTCGCAGAAACCTTGCTGCTCGCGGGCTGCGTGGTACTCAGCGTTCTCTTTCAGATCGCCATGTTCGCGCGCATCGGCAATAGCAGCGATGATTTCAGGACGACGAACGGACTTCAGAAAATCCAGTTCTTCGCGAAGTTTTTCAGCACCACGTAAGGTCATCGGAATAGCTTGCATTTGTTATACCTCTTTATCATTCCTTCATAGAACGGACGCCGCCGTTCCGCCACCAGTCAGGCCTTCAGCAGGACAGGAGCAAAAAGAAAACCAACCCGGAAAACATTCCCCAGGTCAGCAGCAATTTTCAATTTGATACGTATTTTACCCTGAAGTTCACTATGGGTCATCGTTTACTTTACAGGGTGTTGCACCGTAGTATGACGGCCTGGTTTCAGGTTGTTAGCGCGAGATTATGCGATTTCCCAGATTTATCATCGGATTGACCGCCGGTATAGCGTTTAGCGCTCAGGCGGCGAACATTGACGAATATATCACCCAGCTGCCTGCGGGTGCTAACCTCGCCTTCATGGCGCAGAAGGTTGGCTCCCCGACGCCGGAGATAGATTTCCACAGTCAGCAGATGGCGCTCCCCGCCAGTACCCAGAAGGTGATCACTGCGCTGGCTGCTCTGCTGCAGCTCGGGCCGAACTTTCGTTTTACCACCACGCTGGAAACCAAAGGCAGCCTTGATGGCGGCGTGCTAAAAGGCGACCTGATTGCCCGTTTTGGCGGCGATCCCACGCTGAAACGTCAGGATATTCGCAATATGGTGGCGACGCTAAAAAAAGCGGGCGTCCAGCGGATCGAGGGGAACGTGTTGATTGATACCTCGGTCTTCGCCAGTCATGACAAGGCCCCAGGCTGGCCGTGGAACGACATGACGCAATGCTTTAGCGCCCCGCCGGCGGCTGCTATCGTCGATCGTAACTGTTTTTCTATCTCACTTTATAGCGCGCAGAAACCTGGCGACCTGGCCTTTATTCGCGTCGCATCGTACTACCCGGTGACGATGTTTAGCCAGGTAAGAACGCTGGCCCGCGGCTCCGCGGAGGCCCAGTATTGCGAACTCGACGTGGTGACCGGCGACCTGAACCGCTACACCCTGACGGGTTGCCTGCCACAGCGTAGTGAGCCCTTACCGCTGGCTTTCGCCATTCAGGACGGCGCAAGCTATGCGGGGGTTATCCTGAAGTCCGAACTGATCCAGGCAGGGATTACCTATAGCGGGACGCTGCTGCGCCAGACTCTGGCGAACGATCCGGGAACCGTGCTGGCTACGACGCAATCAGCTCCGCTGCACGATCTCCTGCGAATCATGTTAAAAAAATCAGACAACATGATTGCGGACACCGTCTTTCGCACCATTGGTCACGCTCGTCTTGGCGTTCCAGGGACCTGGCGTGCCGGTTCGGATGCGGTGCGCCAGATCCTGCGTCAACAGGCCGGCATTGATCTAGGCAATACGATTATTGCCGACGGTTCCGGTCTGTCGCGGCATAACCTGATTGCTCCGGCGACCATGATGCAGGTGCTGCAATATATCGCCCAGCACGATAATGAACTCAACTTCATCTCCATGCTGCCGCTGGCTGGCCACGATGGCTCGCTGCAGTATCGTGCAGGCCTGAATCAGGCTGGGGTCGATGGAAAAGTGTCGGCCAAAACCGGTTCTCTGCAGGGCGTTTACAACCTCGCAGGTTTCATCACTGCCGCCAGCGGGCAAAAAATCGCCTTCGTACAATACTTATCAGGCTATGCGGTACCGCCTGCGGATCAGCGCAACCGCCGGATCCCGCTGGTACGCTTCGAGAGTCGCTTGTATAAGGATTTGTACCAGAACAACTAATACGAAAGGGCCGCATCAAATGCGGCCCTTTTTAGTGCGCTCTGAACCGCTTCCCGGCATATCCCGGGCAGCAGTCCCGCCGTCGCCCCGATCGGCAATGTACCGGGGCACTCCAGCAGCTTAACGCTTATAGATGAACTCAACGCCTTCTTCGTCGTCTTCGTCCCAGTCGTCATCCCAGTCTTCGTCGTCTTCGACTTCAACTTCGGCTTCTTCAAGCTGCTGACGGTGGTAGTCGTCCCACATAAACTCGACTTTTTCAGGCGCTTTCTCTTCCTGTGCATGAACGATTGGGTTTTCGATGATAAAGGTCATCACGTCCCAGCACAGATCTTTCACGCCCTGCTGACTTGCCGCGGAGATCAGGTAGAACTTCTCTTCCCAGCCCAGCGCATCGGCAATGGCTTTCGCCTTCGCTTCAGCTTCCGCTTTATCCATCAGGTCAATCTTATTGAAGACCAACCAGCGTGGTTTTTCAGCCAGCTTCTCGCTGTATTTTTCCAGCTCACCGATGATAATGCGCGCGTTCTCAACCGGATCGGAACCATCGATCGGTTCGATATCGATGAGGTGCAGCAGCACGCGACAGCGTTCAAGGTGTTTCAGGAAGCGAATACCGAGACCTGCGCCTTCCGCTGCGCCTTCGATAAGCCCAGGAATATCCGCAACAACGAAGCTCTTCTCGTTATCCATACGCACAACGCCAAGGCTCGGCACCAGCGTGGTAAACGGATAATCAGCCACTTTCGGCTTCGCCGCAGAAACGGCGCGAATGAAGGTAGATTTACCGGCATTCGGCATACCCAGCATCCCGACGTCTGCCAGCAGCATCAGCTCCAGCTGCAGATCGCGCTTATCACCCGGCGTCCCCATCGTTTTCTGACGCGGGGTACGGTTGACGGACGATTTGAAACGGGTGTTGCCCAGACCGTGCCAGCCGCCTTTAGCGACCATCAGACGCTGACCATGCTTAGTCATATCGCCCATGACTTCGCCGGTGCCTTGATCGATAACACGGGTCCCTACAGGCACTTTGATCGACACGTCTTTACCACGTTTACCGGTACAGTCGCGACTCTGGCCATTCTGTCCACGCTCAGCGCGGAAGGATTTTTCAAAACGGTAATCGATCAGGGTGTTCAGGTTTTCGTCCGCTTCCAGCCAGACATCACCACCATCACCACCGTCGCCGCCGTCCGGGCCGCCTCTCGGGATATATTTTTCACGGCGGAAGCTAACGCAACCATTGCCGCCATCACCTGCTACGACCAGGATTGTTGCTTCATCAACAAACTTCATTTTACTCTCCGAAAATCATTCGCCTGAGCGGGGCAGCGGTACAACCGCTTCACGCTTACGTAAGCCACCCCAAAGACGGTGGCCTATGGCGGAATACATCGCGCCCGCAACCACGACAAACGCACCGAGATAACCTAACAGGTTTAACATCGGTCTGGCGAAAACATCGGGCCAGGCCAGTGATAATAAATCTGAAAAAAGCAGCGTAAACAATGGCGTTAAGGTAATCAACGCGCTCACCTGAGCTGCCTGCCAGCGCGCCATGGCTTCCGCCAGCGCACCGTAGCCTACCAGGGTATTTAACCCGCAGAAAATCAGGCACGCCAGTTGCCAGTTGCTTAACGCCAGAACTTGTGAGAGCGTCGCCAACGGCAGCAACGCTATCGTACATAAAGTGTACAGCAAAAAGAGGATCTGCTGTGACGCCAGGCGGCGTAATAACACCTTTTGCGCGACGCCGTAGCTGACCCAAACCGCAGCCGCTGCAACGCCAAAAATTACCCCCCACGTGTAATCCGTCAGGCGGGTAAAAATCTCAATCAGGCTGGTGTTAAAGAACATCACCAGCCCGCAAATCAACATCAGCGCCCCCACAACCTGGGTACCGCGCATTTTCTCCTTAAGGATGAATACGCTGGCCACCATCATGCCGACCGGAGATAGCTGTCCGATCACCTGAGAAGCCGTGGGGCTAAGATATTGCAGGGAAGAGCTGAACAGAATGAAGTTACCAAACAGGCCGCCCGTCGCAATAGCCAGTAGTACCAGCCAGCGCGGTTTGCGAAAGAGGCGCAGCGGCGGCAGTTTACCTCTGATAGCGAGGATTGTGCCAAGGCCGATACTTGCCATCAAAAAGCGATAAAACACCACCGTCGGCGGCGCCATCACTTCAAGAACCTGCTTCATTGCAATTGGCAACGCACCCCAGCACATCGCGGTGGTGAGGGCCAAAAGAATGCCAATGCCGGCCTGCTGCTTCATACCCGTTTTCCCTGCAGAAAAATATCCGGGATTCTAATGTAAAAAGCCCCGCAACACGTTGCGGGGCTTTAATCCGTTACCGGACCACGAAAAACTTACTCAGCAACGATGCTGATGTATTTACGGTTATTCGGGCCTTTAACTTCAAATTTCACTTTACCGTCTGCTTTAGCAAACAGAGTGTGGTCACGACCGCAACCTACGTTGGTGCCTGCGTGGAATTTGGTGCCACGCTGACGAACGATGATGCTACCCGCCAGAACGGATTCGCCACCGAAACGCTTAACGCCCAGGCGTTTAGCTTCTGAGTCGCGACCGTTACGAGTTGAGCCGCCAGCCTTTTTATGTGCCATTTAAATCTCTCCTCAGGTCTTAGGCGCTGATGCCAGTAATTTTCACATCAGTGAACCACTGACGATGGCCCTGCTGCTTACGGTAGTGTTTACGACGACGAAACTTAACGATTTTAACTTTCTCGCCACGACCGTGAGCAACAACTTCAGCTTTGATTACGCCGCCCTCAACGAAAGGAACGCCGATCTTGATTTCTTCACCGTTTGCGATCATCAGCACTTCAGCGAACTCAACAGCTTCGCCAGTTGCGATGTCCAGCTTTTCCAGGCGAATGGTCTGACCTTCGCTTACTCGGTGTTGTTTACCACCACTTTGGAAAACCGCGTACATATAAAACTCCGCTTCCGCGCACCTCTTTGTGTGATTCAGAGTGCGCTATAAATATTCACAATAGGGCGCGAATATTACGCAAAACGCGAGCCTTTGACAAGAGCGATTAGCGATCAACGCAGAAAAAAAACACAACTTTCACGCTAACGTTTATCTATGGCAATTTTTCAGTACAATCATAGCTTCGTTTAATTCTATCTTAATCCTTCTGTGAACCCACCTGGATTCGCGGTAACAGGACATGTGGCCCGGCTTTTGCGATGAATTTAGAAAAAATCAATGAGTTAACCGCGCAGGATATGGCGGGTGTCAATGCGACAATCCTTGAGCAACTTGACTCAGATGTTCAGCTTATCAATCAATTAGGCTATTACATCGTTAGCGGAGGCGGTAAACGTATTCGTCCGATGATTGCGGTTCTTGCCGCCCGGGCAGTGGGTTACCAGGGCGACGCGCACGTCACTATTGCCGCACTGATCGAATTTATTCATACCGCCACCTTGCTGCATGATGATGTCGTTGATGAATCCGATATGCGCCGCGGCAAGGCGACGGCAAACGCCGCTTTTGGCAACGCAGCCAGCGTGCTGGTTGGTGATTTTATCTATACCCGCTCTTTCCAGATGATGACCAGCCTCGGCTCGTTAAAAGTGCTGGAAGTGATGTCTAAAGCCGTTAACGTCATTGCCGAAGGCGAAGTGCTGCAGCTGATGAACGTCAACGACCCGGATATCACTGAAGAAAACTATATGCGGGTCATCTACAGCAAAACAGCCCGTCTGTTTGAAGCCGCCGCACAGTGCTCAGGCATCCTGGCCGGTTGTACCGCCGAACAGGAGCAAGCGCTTCAGGACTATGGTCGTTATCTCGGCACGGCATTCCAGCTGATCGACGATTTACTGGACTACAGCTCTGATGGCGAACGTCTCGGCAAAAACGTGGGTGATGACCTGAACGAAGGCAAACCGACTTTACCGTTATTGCATGCCATGCGTCATGGCACTCCAGAGCAGTCAGCGATGATTCGCGGAGCGATTGAACAAGGCAACGGGCGTCACCTTCTCGACGCGGTTCTCGAGACGATGGCGGCCTGCGGCTCACTGGAATGGACCCGTAAACGCGCGGAAGAAGAAGCGGACAAAGCCATTGCCGTGCTTCAGGTCTTACCGGATTCCCCGTGGCGTGAAGCGCTTATCGGTCTTGCCCATATTGCGGTTCAACGCGACCACTGATCTCCCCCTGCCCCGTTCCCGCGCCTGTCGCGGGAACGCCCCACAAAGTTCCAGTAAAATCCATATATCGCCTTGCCTCCTGGTATATTCCGAATATAAAGACACCTTACAAGAACTTGTTAGAACTTAATTAAACCTGGGAGTATAGTCATTCCGTTGCTCATATATCAGGCAATTGGGATCATCACCACCAGGAGAATTTATGGAAAAGTTCATCGACTGGCATCCGGCAGATATCATTGCTGGATTGCGCAAAAAAGGGACGTCGCTGGCAGCGGAGTCGCGGCGTAACGGCTTGAGTTCTTCAACGCTGGCGAATGCATTGACCCGGCCGTGGCCAAAAGGTGAGCTGATTATTGCTCATGCGCTGGATACCAAACCGTGGATTATCTGGCCCTCACGCTATCATGACCCGGTGACGCATCAGTTTATCGACAGAACGCAAATGATACGTCAGAAGAAAGAGAGCCAATGAAAGCGGTTCGCTGAGTCAACAGAACGGAATAAAAAAACAGCCCCCTGACACACGTCAAGGGGCTGTTATCACGACAGAGTTACTCGCCTTTCACGCGTTCGATATTCGCGCCCAGCGCCTGCAGTTTATCTTCGATGCGCTCGTATCCACGATCGATGTGGTAGATGCGATCGACAATCGTGGTGCCTTCCGCGATACAGCCGGCCAGGACCAGGCTTGCTGACGCACGCAGGTCGGTTGCCATCACCTGCGCACCGGAGAGCTGCGCCACGCCGTGGCATATCGCCGTATTGCTTTCGATCTCCGCGTGTGCACCCATACGGATCAGTTCCGGAATATGCATGAAACGGTTTTCAAAGATCGTTTCGGTAATCACGCCGGTCCCTTCCGCAACCAGGTTCAACAGCGTGAACTGCGCCTGCATGTCGGTCGGGAAACCCGGGTGTGGCGCGGTACGCACATTGACGGCTTTCGGGCGGTTGCCGTGCATATCCAGGCTAATCCAGTCTTCGCCGATTTCGATATCGGCGCCCGCATCGCGCAGCTTGGCCAGTACGGCATCCAGGGTATCAGGCTGTGCGTTGCGGCAAACAATTTTACCGCCGGAGATTGCCGCAGCGACCAGGAAAGTACCGGTTTCGATACGGTCAGGCAGAACGCGATATACGCCGCCACCCAGACGTTCTACGCCTTCGATGGTGATGCGGTCAGTCCCCTGACCTTTAATTTTCGCGCCCAGCGCGTTGAGGAAGTTCGCCGTATCGACGATTTCCGGCTCGCGAGCGGCGTTTTCAATCACGGTGGTGCCTTCCGCCAGCGTCGCTGCACTCATAATGGTCACGGTCGCGCCGACGCTGACCTTATCCATCACAATATGCGCGCCTTTAAGACGTCCGTTAACCGACGCCTTCACATAGCCTTCTTCCAGTTTGATCTCTGCGCCCAGCTGCTCAAGGCCAATAATATGCAGATCGACCGGACGCGCACCGATAGCACAACCGCCCGGCAGTGAAACCTGTCCCTGACCAAAGCGCGCCACCAGCGGGCCCAGCGCCCAGATAGAAGCACGCATCGTTTTGACCAGATCGTACGGCGCGCAGAAGACGTCGACCGGACCCGCATCGATCCAGACTGACCCATTGCGCTTCACTTTGGCGCCGAGCTGGCTCAGCAGTTTCATCGTGGTATCGATGTCTTTCAGTTTTGGTACGTTCTGGATCTCAATCGGCTCATCTGCCAGCAGGGCGGCAAAGAGGATCGGCAGGGCGGCATTTTTCGCACCGGAGATGGTGACTTCCCCCTGGAGGCGTGTCGGCCCCTGAACACGGAATTTATCCATTGATTCTGTTCTCTGTTAAGAATTCACATACGCTGCGGGGAACATCCCTGCAGCTTAAAAGCCGTTGAGTTTGCGGTCCCGGGCCCATTCTTGCGGGGTAAATGCTTTGATCGACAGAGCATGAATGCGGTTGTCGGCAATGTATTCCATCAGCGGAGCGTAGACAGCCTGCTGTTTCTTTACCCGGCTCATGCCGTCAAACATCTCACCCACAGCAATAACCTGAAAGTGACTGCCATCGCCAGAGACGTGGACTTCCTGAAGGGAGAGTGCGTTCATCAGCACGGTCTGAATTTCATGATTTTCCATGGGTTCAAATTTTATCTGGTAGTGAAAATAGCCCAACATCTTAGAGGAAAGTGGCGCGGTCTTAAATAAGCAAAAAGCCCCATCGAAGATATTGATGGGGCTTTCAGGATAACCTCAGCAGTAACGCACTGAAAAACTATGGGATCATATCGGCGGGAAGGTTGTAAAGACTGGCTAAAGTTTGCAGGTTGTCGCTCTTACCAATCAGTTTCGCCTCCCGGCCCTGGTGGCGAATTAACGCCACAAAGTGCATCAGCAGCGCCAGGCCGGCGGTATCCACCCGGGTTAGTGCGCTCAGGTCGATAGTCGACACGCCATCGGTCGCCTGCGCACGGGCTTCCCAGAGCGGGACCAGCAGATCCTGGTCCAGCTCCCCGTGCAGCGCCAGTCGCTCGCCGTCGCGAGTCCAGCTCAGCTGCCCGGTCATTATTTTTTCTGTTCCAGAGTGATCGGCTGCGCGGAGATCGCCTTCAGTTGCGCGGTCAGACCATCAACGCCTTTGGTGCGCAGCAGATCGCTCCACTCGTTTTGTTTGGTGGTGATCATGCTCACCCCTTCGGCAATCATATCGTAAGCCTGCCAGTTACCGGTCTGGGTGTTTTTACGCCACTGGAAATCCAGGCGTACCGGAGGGCGGCCATTGGGATCGACGATCGTCACGCGAATAGGGACGATCGTTGCATCGCCCAGCGGTTGTTCCGGAGCAATCTGGTAAGTTTGACCATGGTACATAGCCAGCGCCTGGCCGTAGGCCTGCTTCAGGTATTCACGGAAGGCGACAAAGTAGGCTTCGCGCTGCGCCGGGGTCGCATCTTTATAATACCGGCCCAGAACCAGCGCGCCGGCATACTTCACCTGGACATACGGCATCAGCTCCTGGTCAACGATATCACGCAGATAGTTCGGGTTAGCCTGAATCTTCGACTGTTCATTTTTCAGACGATCGAAGGTCTTCTGCGCCGCTTCGTTCATCAGCTTATAGGGGTTGGACTGATCCGCCGCCGTAGCAGCCGTCAAGGGAGCAATCGCCAGCATGGCGATCATCAATAAACGTTTAAACATAGGGTGTCTCTCCTGAAATTAATGCGTCGTGGCGGCCGGTGGCGTGGCGTCAGTATGACTCTCTGTCGCTGCCGAATCATCGCCAGAATTCTTATTGTCACTGCCCTTACTGCTATAAAGGAACTGACCAATCAGGTCTTCCAGAACCATGGCTGACTTGGTGTCCTGAATAGTGCTGCCATCTTTAAGGATAGACGTCCCCAGTTCCGGATCGTCGAAACCGATATTCAGCGCCAGGTACTGTTCTCCCAGCAGGCCTGAGGTACGAATAGCCAGCGAGCTGGAATCAGGAATATGGTTGTAGCTCTCATCAATATCGAGCGCTACGCGCGGCAGGTAGGTTTTCGGGTCAAGCGTAATATCCGCAACCCGGCCCACGACCACACCGCCAATGCGAACCGGAGAACGCGCCTTCAGCCCACCAATATTGTCAAAGGTCGCATAGATACGGTACGTCGGTTCGGTACGTAAAGAGGTCACGTTGGCGGCTTTGAGACAGACAAACAGCGCAGCCAGCAACGCAACCAGTAAGAACACACCTACCCAGATTTCACTTTTTTTCGTTTGCATGAACTCAATTCCCAAACATCAGCGCAGTCAGCACAAAATCCAGCCCCAGAACCGCCAGCGACGAATGCACCACGGTACGCGTCGTTGCCCGGCTAATCCCGGCGGAAGTGGGGATAGCGTCATAACCATTAAATAACGCAACCCATGTCACCGTAATGGCAAACACCAGACTCTTAATCAGGCAGTTAACCAGGTCCATTCGCCAGTCAACGGCATTTTGCATCGCAGACCAGAAGAAGCCACTGTCGATCCCCTTCCAGCTTACGCCCACCAGCGAGCCGCCCCAGATGCCCACGGCGACAAAAATAATGGTCAACAGCGGCAGCGAGATAACCCCTGCCCAGAAGCGAGGGGAAATCACGCGCCGCAGCGGATCGACCGCCATCATTTCCATGCTGGAGAGCTGTTCGGTCGCACGCATCAGGCCAATTTCCGCGGTCAGCGCGGAACCCGCACGCCCGGCAAACAGCAGCGCAGCAACCACCGGCCCCAGTTCGCGCAGCAGGGATAACGCCACCAGCATGCCTAAACTGGTTTCCGCACTATAGGTGGTGAGCACCAGATAGCCCTGCAGCCCCAGCACCATGCCGATAAACAGCCCCGACACGATGATAATCAGCATCGATAGCACGCCAACGTTGTAGAGCTGACGGACCAACAGCGGCGCATGCTTACGAAATTCCGGCTTGCCCACTACCGCATTGAAAAGCATTAATCCGGCACGCCCGAAAGCCGCGGTCGTTTTAATTCCCCGGTGTCCGAGTGATGCCAGCACATTTAGCAGCATCAGTTGCTCGCTCCCTTGCCTAATAAATCATGCTGATAGTCCCCGGCCGGATAGCGGAACGGTACCGGACCATCGGCAATACCATCAATGAACTGGCGAACCCGCGGGTCGCCGTTTTCACGCAGCGACTGCGCGCTGCCGTGAGCCACGATTTTTTTGTCCGCCACGATATACGCGTAATCAGCAATGCTCAGCACTTCTGGCACGTCATGTGACACCACGATACAGGTCACGCCCAGCGTGCTGTTGAGTTCTGAGATCAGCTTAACCAGCACGCCCATGGTGATGGGATCCTGTCCGACAAACGGTTCGTCGAACATAATCAGGTCCGGCTCCAGCGCAATAGCCCTGGCCAGGGCGGCGCGGCGCGCCATCCCGCCTGAGAGTTCAGAAGGCATTAATTTCGCCGCTCCGCGCAGCCCGACCGCTTCAAGCTTCATCATGACGGTCGTATGCAGTAACGCCTCCGGCAAACGCGTATGTTCACGTAGCGGGTAGGCTACGTTATTGAACACGTTCATATCGGTGAACAGTGCTCCGGACTGGAACAGCATGCTCATGCGCTTACGCACGGTATACAGGCGCGAGCGTGACATCTGCGGCACGTTTTCACCATCGAACAGGATCTCACCTTTATCCGGCGGGATCTGCCCACCGATCAGGCGCAGCAGCGTCGTTTTACCGATCCCCGATGGTCCCATAATCGCCGTGATCTTACCGCGCGGCACTGACAGCGAGATATCGTCAAAGATGACGCGATCGCCGCGAGAGAAGCGGATACCGCGTACTTCGACCAAATTCGCCAGAGTTTGGCTCATAAAATCATCCTTACTAAACATCCCTCGGGCTAAGCATGGCGCGTACCTTCGCCACAAACCCAACATTTTTACAGAATCTTACCTGCCTGGGTTAGCGAAAGCTGGCATTTGTTTTACTTTTGACAAACATAAAGTCAAAATTAAGAATTCGTTACGCTGCAGATGGACCGCTACAGCGAATCAACGATTATACCTGAAGAAAGGACTTTAGATGCTCTTAGCGACGGCTCTGTTAATAATTGGTTTACTGCTGGTAGTCTACAGCGCCGATCGTCTGGTCTACGCCGCTTCAATACTTTGCCGCATGATAGGGATCCCCCCGCTCATTATCGGGATGACGGTGGTAAGTATCGGCACCAGCCTGCCGGAGATCATCGTTTCCGCCGCTGCGTCTCTGCACGGACAGACCGATCTGGCGATCGGCACGGCGCTCGGATCCAATATTACCAATATATTATTAATACTCGGCCTCGCTGCCTTGTTGCGTCCATTTACCGTGCATTCTGATATCCTGCGCCGCGAGTTACCGCTAATGTTGCTGGTCAGTTTGCTGGCAAGCTTTGTGCTGTACGATGGGCAACTGTCCCGTATGGACGGTCTTTTCTTACTGGCGCTGGCCCTGCTGTGGCTGCTGTTTACGATTAAAATCGCCCGGCTGGCGGAACGTCAGGGCAGCGATAGCCTGACCCGGGAACAGATGGCGGAGCTTCCGCGGGAAGGTTCGCTTCCCGTGGCCCTGCTCTGGCTGGGTGTAGCCATGATTGTGATGCCCATGGCAACCCGAATGGTCGTGGATAATGCTACCGTGCTGGCAAACTACTTCGCTATCAGCGAGCTCACCGTCGGCTTAACGGTGGTGGCGATCGGCACCAGCCTGCCGGAACTGGCAACGACGATTGCCGGGGCGCGAAAAGGGGAAGACGATATCGCTATCGGGAATATTATCGGCGCGAATATCCTGAATATCGCCCTGGTTCTCGGATTACCGGCACTGATCGCCCCGGGAGCATTCGCACCGGAGGCCTTTACGCGCGACTATGCCGTGATGCTGTTCGTCAGCGTGATATTCGTCCTGCTATGCTGGCGTCGCAAATGGCAACCCGGTCGCCTGGTGGGTGCGCTGCTGGTCGGCGGTTTTGTGGTTTGGTTAGCGATGCTGTACTGGGCAGCACCGCTCTTCGTTGAATGAATCGGGATAACACTATGTCGCAAATAGATTTGCCAACGGATTTTGACTTTCAACGGGTAGGACGTGAAGTTCTGGAAATTGAACGTGAAGGTCTGGCTCAACTCGATCAGTACATTAATGAAGATTTCACCCATGCCTGCGAGAAGATCTTCCGCTGCGCGGGTAAAGTCGTGGTGATGGGGATGGGCAAATCCGGCCATATCGGGCGTAAAATGGCGGCGACGTTTGCCAGCACCGGTACGCCGTCGTTTTTTGTGCACCCCGGCGAAGCGGCCCACGGCGATTTAGGCATGGTGACGCCGAAGGATGTGGTTATCGCGCTCTCGAATTCCGGCGAGTCGAACGAGATCCTGGCGCTGATTCCGGTACTTAAACGCCTGCAGGTGCCTCTTATCTGCATGACCAGCCGTCCGGAAAGCAGCATGGCGCGCGCCGCGGACATCCATCTTTGCGTGAAGGTACTGAAAGAAGCCTGCCCGTTAGGGCTGGCCCCGACCTCCAGCACCACCGCCGCGCTGGTTATGGGCGATGCGCTGGCGGTTGCCCTGCTGGAAGCGCGCGGCTTTACCGCTGAAGATTTTGCGCTGTCGCACCCTGGCGGCGCACTGGGTCGTAAGCTGCTGTTGCGGGTCAATGATATTATGCATACGGGTGATGAAATCCCGCACGTCAATGTGCAGGCCACCTTGCGCGATGCGCTGCTGGAAATCACACGTAAAAATTTAGGCATGACGGCTGTCTGTGATGATGACATGAACATCATCGGTATTTTCACCGATGGCGACCTGCGCCGGGTGTTTGATACCGGGGTCGATATGCGTAATGCCAGTATTGCCGATGTCATGACACCGGGCGGCATTCGCATTCGCCCCGGTATTCTTGCCGTCGATGCGCTGAACCTGATGCAATCTCGCCATATCACCTGTGTGTTAGTTGCCGATGGCGACCGCCTGTTGGGTGTGGTACATATGCACGATCTCCTGCGCGCAGGCGTAGTGTAAGTAAGGATAAAATAATGAATAATGCTGATGCTCTGCAGGAAACCTGCTACGGGCCAGTAAGCCCTGAATTTATCGATCGGGCGGCGAAGATCCGTTTATTGATCCTCGACGTAGACGGCGTGCTGTCCGATGGCCTGATCTACATGGGCAACAGCGGTGAAGAGCTGAAGGCGTTTAACGTTCGCGACGGTTACGGAATTCGCTGCGCGCTGACCTCAGGTATTGAAGTCGCGATTATTACCGGACGAAAAGCTAAACTGGTAGAAGATCGTTGTCAGACGCTGGGTATTACGCACCTGTATCAGGGGCAGTCCGATAAACTGCTGGCATTTCGCGAATTATTGCGCAAGCTGGCCGTTCGCCCGGACGAAGTTGCCTACATCGGCGATGACCTGATCGACTGGCCGGTGATGGCCGAGGTCGGTTTAAGCGTGGCAGTGGCGGATGCGCACCCGTTGCTGCTACCGCGCGCAGATTATGTTACCCGCATCAACGGTGGACGCGGAGCGGTACGCGAAGTCTGCGATTTGTTACTATTGGCGCAGGGCAAGCTGGATGAGGCCAAAGGGCAATCAATATGAGTAAAACCAGACGTTGGGTTATCATTTTACTATCGCTGGTCGCGCTTATTCTGATCGGCCTGAATCTGGCGGGTACGGACGATACCACTCAGCAAGAGATCAATCCTGATGACCCGACCTATACCAGTGAACATACCGACACCGTTGTTTACAGCCCGGAAGGGGCGCTTAACTACCGCTTAATCGCTGAGCACGTGGAGTATTTTTCCGCCCAGGAAGTCTCGTGGTTCACCAAACCGGTGATGACCACATTTGATACCAACAAGGTACCCACCTGGTCTATCAAAGCGGATAAAGCCAAACTGACTAAAGACCGCATGCTGTATCTTTACGGAAACGTAGAGGTGGACGCGCTGAGCGCGGACTCTCAATTGCGCAAAATTACGACGGATAACGCCCAGATAAACCTGGTGACGCAAGATGTTACCTCTGATGACATGGTGACGTTGTACGGGACGACATTTAATTCCAGCGGCCTGAAAATGCGCGGAAATTTACGCAGCAAAACTGCCGAGCTGATTGAAAAGGTTAGAACCTCTTATGAAATTCAGAACAAACAAACTCAGCCTTAAGATTGCGCTCGCCAGCGCCTTACTGGCCGCCAGCCTGCCGGCACTGGCAAAAACCGGCGATACCGATCAACCGATTCACATCGAATCCGATCAGCAGTCACTGGATATGCAGGGCAATGTCGTCACCTTCACCGGTAATGTCGTCGTCACCCAGGGGACCATTAAAATCAACGCCGATAAGGTGGTGGTGACCCGTCCTGGCGGTGAAAAAGGTAAAGAAGTGATCGACGGTTACGGTAATCCGGCAACCTTCTTCCAGATGCAGGACAACGGCAAGCCGGTGAAAGGCCGCGCGCAAAAAATGCACTATGAATTGCAGAATGATTTCGTCGTCCTGACCGGTAATGCGCATCTGGAACAGATCGATAGCAACATCCAGGGCGACAAAATTACCTATCTGGTGAAAGAGCAGAAAATGCAGGCGTTCAGCAATAAAGGCGGACGCGTGACGACGGTTCTGGTTCCTTCGCAGCTGCAAGACAAAAGCACCAACCAGCAAAAGAAGGGTAACTAATTCGTTATGGCAACATTAACCGCAAAGAATCTCGCCAAGGCGTATAAAGGCCGCCGCGTGGTGGAAGATGTCAGTCTGACCGTGAACTCTGGCGAGATCGTTGGCCTCCTTGGGCCAAACGGCGCCGGTAAAACCACGACCTTCTACATGGTGGTCGGCATTGTGCCGCGCGACGCTGGCAACATTATTATCGACGATGAAGATATCAGCCTGCTGCCGCTGCATGCCCGCGCGCGTCGGGGGATCGGCTATCTGCCGCAGGAAGCTTCCATTTTCCGCCGCCTGAGCGTGTACGATAATTTAATGGCGGTTTTGCAGATTCGCGACGATCTCAGCAGCGAGCAGCGTGAAGACCGCGCGAAAGAGCTGATGGAAGAATTTCACATCGAGCATCTGCGCGACAGCCTGGGACAGGCGCTTTCCGGCGGTGAACGCCGCCGCGTTGAAATCGCCCGCGCGCTGGCCGCTAATCCGAAATTCATTCTGCTGGATGAGCCTTTTGCCGGCGTTGACCCCATTTCCGTTATTGATATCAAACGCATCATCGAACATCTGCGCGACAGCGGTCTTGGCGTGCTGATCACCGACCATAACGTCAGGGAGACGCTGGCCGTCTGCGAACGCGCCTATATCGTCAGCCAGGGCCACCTGATCGCCCACGGCACCCCGCAGCAAATCCTTGAAGACGAGCAGGTTAAGCGCGTGTATCTTGGGGAAGACTTCAGACTCTGATAGGGTAGAGGTTACAGACGTTTTAGCCGGAGATATTAGCCCTGAATATGAAGCAAGGTTTGCAATTAAGGCTAAGCCAACAGCTTGCCATGACGCCACAACTGCAACAGGCTATTCGCCTGCTGCAGCTGTCCACGTTAGAACTCCAGCAAGAACTCCAGCAGGCGCTGGAGAGTAATCCGCTGCTTGAGCAAACCGATCTTCACGATGAGGTAGAAACCAAAGAGGTCGAGGACCGCGAATCGCTGGACACCGTCGACGCTCTTGAACAAAAAGATATGCCGGAAGAGCTGCCGCTCGACGCCAGCTGGGATGAAATCTACACCGCCGGCACCCCGTCCGGAAACGGCGTTGATTACCAGGACGACGAGCTGCCTGTCTATCAAGGCGAAACGACCCAAAGCCTGCAGGATTACCTGATGTGGCAGGTTGAACTGACGCCGTTTACCGACACCGACCGCGCCATTGCCACCTCGATTGTCGATGCCGTTGATGACACCGGCTATCTCACCATTCGGCTGGAAGATATTGTCGAGAGTATCGACGATGACGACATTGGTCTCGAAGAAGTGGAAGCGGTGCTAAAGCGTATCCAGCGCTTTGACCCGGTCGGCGTCGCGGCAAAAGATCTGCGCGACTGTCTGCTGGTTCAGCTTTCCCAATATGCTAAAGAGACGCCGTGGCTGGAAGAAGCCCGGCTGATCATCAGCGATCATCTCGATCTGCTCGCCAACCATGATTTCCGCTCCCTGATGCGCGTCACCCGACTGAAAGAAGAGGTGCTGAAAGAAGCCGTTAATCTCATCCAGTCCCTCGATCCGCGCCCCGGTCAGTCGATTCAGACCAGCGAGCCGGAATACGTCATTCCCGACGTGCTGGTACGTAAGGTCAGCGGCCGCTGGGTCGTGGAGCTTAACTCCGACAGCATCCCACGTCTGAAGATTAATCAGCATTACGCGGCCATGGGCAATAGCGCGCGCAATGATGCAGACAGCCAGTTTATCCGCAGCAACCTGCAGGAAGCTCGCTGGCTGATCAAGAGTCTGGAAAGCCGCAATGATACGCTGTTGCGCGTCAGCCGCTGCATCGTCGAACAGCAGCAGGCCTTCTTCGATCAGGGTGAAGAGTTCATGAAACCGATGGTGCTGGCGGATATTGCTCAGGCCGTCGAAATGCATGAATCCACCATTTCACGCGTTACCACCCAAAAATATCTGCACAGTCCGCGCGGTATTTTTGAGCTGAAATATTTCTTTTCCAGCCACGTGAATACGGAAGGCGGCGGCGAGGCATCGTCGACGGCCATTCGTGCGCTGGTGAAGAAGTTAATCGCCGCGGAGAATCCCGCGAAGCCGTTGAGTGACAGTAAGCTGACCACCATCCTGTCCGAACAGGGTATCATGGTGGCACGTCGTACCGTCGCTAAGTACCGAGAGTCTTTATCCATTCCGCCATCTAACCAGCGTAAACAACTGGTTTGATACAACCGATAAGGAAGACACTATGCAGCTCAACATTACAGGACACAACGTCGAGATCACCCCTGCACTGCGCGAATTCGTTAATGCGAAGTTCAGCAAGCTGGAGCAGTTTTTCGACAGGATCAATCAGGTCTATATTGTGTTAAAAGTAGAGAAGGTGACGCAAATTGCGGATGCCAATCTGCATGTCAACGGTGGCGAAATCCATGCCAGTGCGGAAGGGCAGGATATGTATGCCGCTATCGATGGACTCATCGATAAGCTGGCAAGACAGTTAACAAAACATAAAGATAAACTAAAACAACACTAATTGTCCGGGCGCCGCCCTTGCCTGCTGCCAGCCTTCATCGGTAGCAGGCAAGGGGCGCGCTCAGGTGAAATTATGATGAACAACGATTCGGCTCTACAACTGAGCAACGTCCTTAACCAGGAATGTACCCGTAGCCAGGTTCACTGCCAGAGCAAAAAGCGCGCGCTGGAAATCATCAGTGAACTGGCAGCAAAACAGTTAGGTTTGCCGCCGCAGGTGGTGTTTGAGGCGATCCTTACCCGCGAGAAAATGGGCAGTACCGGGATTGGCAACGGGATTGCCATTCCGCACGGTAAACTTGAAGAGGATACGCTGCGCGCCGTTGGCGTGTTTGTCCAGCTGGAGACTCCGATCGCATTTGATGCCATCGACAATCAGCCGGTCGATCTGCTGTTTGCGCTTCTGGTCCCGGCTGACCAGACCAAAACCCATCTGCATACGCTGTCTCTGGTTGCAAAACGACTGGCGGATAAAACGATTTGCCGTCGCCTGCGCGCAGCGCAAAGCGATGAAGAGCTGTATGAGATCATCACCGAAGCAGGAAGCAACGATGACGTATAACGGCCGTCGCCCCCTACCCTTTATCGTACTGAGGAGAAACGGTACATGGTACTGATGATCGTCAGCGGCCGCTCAGGCTCGGGGAAATCCGTCGCTCTGCGGGCGCTGGAAGATATGGGCTTCTACTGCGTAGATAACCTGCCGGTAGTGCTGTTGCCTGAGCTGGCGAGATCGCTGGCCGACAGAAACATCTCTGCCGCCGTCAGCATTGACGTGCGTAACATGCCGGAATCGCCAGAGATCTTTGAACAGGCGATGAAAAACCTGCCTGAGGCATTTTCCCCTCAGCTGCTGTTCCTTGATGCTGACCGCAATACGCTGATCCGCCGCTACAGCGACACCCGTCGTCTGCATCCGCTATCGAGCAAAAATCTGTCGCTGGAAAGCGCGATTGACGAAGAGAGCGCGCTGCTGGAGCCGCTGCGTTCCCGCGCCGACCTGATCGTCGACACTTCAGAGATGTCGGTACACGAGCTGGCGGAAATGCTACGTACCCGTCTGCTCGGCAAGCGTGAACGTGAGCTGACCATGGTCTTTGAATCCTTTGGCTTTAAGCACGGTATCCCGATTGATGCCGATTACGTCTTTGACGTACGCTTCCTGCCAAACCCACACTGGGATCCGAAACTGCGTCCAATGACCGGTCTGGATAAGCCGGTGGCCGCCTTCCTTGACCGGCACACGGAAGTTCACAATTTTATTTACCAGACCCGCAGCTATCTTGAGCTATGGTTACCGATGCTGGAGACCAATAATCGCAGCTATCTGACGGTGGCGATTGGTTGTACCGGCGGTAAACACCGTTCGGTCTACATTGCCGAACAGCTGGCTGATTACTTCCGCTCACGCGGTAAGAACGTGCAGTCTCGTCATCGGACGCTGGAAAAACGCAAATCATGACCGTAAAGCAGATCGTTGAAATCACCAATAAACTGGGGATGCATGCCCGCCCGGCGATGAAGCTGTTTGAGCTGATGCAGAATTATGATGCGGAAGTCCTGCTGCGCAACGACGAGGGGACGGAAGCGGAGGCCAATAGCGTAATTGCCCTGCTGATGCTCGACTCGGCCAAAGGTCGGCAAATCGAGATTGAAGCCAACGGTCCGCAGGAAGTCGAGGCGCTGGCAGCGGTTATCGCGCTGTTCAACGCCGGTTTTGACGAAGACTAAACATTCCCGCCTCTTCCCCGGCTGCACGACGCTGACCGGGGCTATTGTTTCTGCCGCGACCTCACTTCAGCTTATTCGCCTGCATAAATCCTTCTCCGCCTAGCTGACGCATCTGACGCAGGATCCACGCCTGCCGACTGCGAACATAGCCGGACGGCGCATCGGCGCGAAAGCGAATCGGGTTGGGCAATACCGCAGCCAGGAGCGCCGCTTCAGAAGCCGTTAACTTGCTCGCAGGCTTGTGAAAGTAGCGCCGGGACGCCGCTTCGACGCCGAACGTTCCTTCCCCAAATTCAGCGATATTCAGGTAGACGGTCAGAATCCGTTTTTTACTCCACACCGTCTCAATCCCTACCGTTAACCCTGCCTCCAGCCCTTTGCGCAACCAGCTACGGCCATCCCACAAGAACAGGTTCTTCGCCGTTTGCTGCGAAAGCGTGGAGGCGCCGCGCACGCGGTTTTCCTGACGTTCATTGTGTGCCAGCGCTTTCTCTATCGCTGAGACATCAAAACCCCAGTGTTCAGGGAATTTTTGATCCTCCGCAGCGATTGCCGCCAGCCCCATCCACGGCGAGATCTCGTCCATCCCGACCCAGTCGGAGTGGGCGACATAATGAAAATCACCGCTCAGCCATGCGCCGATTTGTCGCTCGAGCATAACGGCTGAAAACGGCACCGGCAGTATGCTAAAGAGCGCGATGCCGCCTCCCCAAAAGGCTGCCGCAATCAGCAGAATGCGCAATAAAAGGCGTTTAATCATTCGCAACGGGGCCGAACGCACGCTCATGCAGTCAGAGCCAGCACGCGAGCCACCAGCTTCTCAATCCCGCTTGCCGCTTCCGCAATGTTCTGCGCCAGCATCCAGGCCGGGGTCGTCACCACCTTATGTTCTTCATCGACGACGATATCATCGACCGGGCAAGGAACGTGTTCTGCGCCCATCTCTTCCACCACCTCAGCAGTATCAAGATCGGTGCCGATGGTTATCCGCAGCGGGATCGGGAAAATTTTTGGCAGCAGCGCCGGGGCGATACACATAAAGCCCAGCGGTTTACCCGCCTCGTGCATCGCCAGCGTCAACGCTTTCAGGTCGCTATCGACCTGGCATTCAGCCCCTTGCGAGGCAAAATTGCTGAGGTTCTTCGCCGCGCCAAACCCGCCAGGGACAATCAGCGCATCCAGATCTTCAGCCCGGGCCGCAGCCAGAGGCTGGATATCGCCACGGGCAATACGCGCAGCCTCCACCAGAACGTTGCGGCTTTCGGCCATCGGCTCACCGGTCAGGTGGTTGATCACGTCCGTTTGCGCTTTATCCGCGGCGAAACAGATGGCCTGTGCGCCGCTACGGGCGATCGCCAACAGGGTAATGACCGCTTCATGGATCTCCGTTCCGTCATAGACGCCACAGCCGCTCAATACCACGCCAATCTTTTTCATACTGCCAGCTCCTTAGTGCAACTTGCTGAAACCAGTCAAAAATTTTGATTTACACGCATTGCTTCACATATTTTACTGATTCACGTAACAAATAATTTAAGGTTTGCTATCTTAATGAGCGAGCAAACCAAATCCTCAGGTTGCGCTACGTAAAAATATCTCTAAAAATTCTGGCGCAACGACCAGTTCCCTGGTGTTGGCGCAGTATTCGCGCACCCCGGTTTATCCGGGGTCATTTTTTATGTGCCGCCGCAACCCATGCTTTCAGCACCGCTACATCGTTCTGCCACTCGGATTTCATCTCTTCAACCCATTCACCAACGTTATCCGACCACGCCGGCAGGTCCGGAGTCTGAATCTGCTGTCCCAGCTGTTGGATATGCCGCAGGCCAATCGAGCCCGCCGCGCCTTTAATTTTATGCCCTTCATCGACGATCCCTTTCTGGTCGCGAGCGGTCAGATTAGACTCCAGTACCGCCATATAGCCCGGCATCATCTTCTCAAAAACCGCAAGACCATCGTTGATAAGCTTTGGCCCCACCAGCTCGATATACTGCTCAAGCATCGGAATATCCAGCACGGATGCCGATTTACTCACATCCACGGTCGGCATTTCGCACTCATCCTCTTCCGGCGAATCCCAGAATTTTTTAATCATTGCCGTCAGCGCCGGCACCGATAGCGGTTTACTCAGGACGTCGTCCATTCCGGCATCAAGATACTCTTTTTTATTCTTCAGGACGTTGGCGGTCAGGGCAACCAGCGGCGGTAGCTCGTCGGCGGCAAAGTGCTGCTTAAGATGACGAGAAATATCCAGGCCCGTCATATCCGGCAGCTGGATATCCAGCAGCACCAGGTCGTACTCGCCCGGTTCAAACATCTCCAGCGCGGCCTTACCGGTCATCGCCACATCGACGCTGTTACCCAGCTTCTCCAGCACCGAGCGCGCCACAATCACGTTGAGCTCGATATCCTCGACCAGCAGCACGTTCAGCGCCGGCAGGGGCATCTCATCTTCCGTCAGCATATCTTCCACTTCTTCCGCCACCGCCGGCGCATGCACGGTCAGCGTAAATGTGGCCCCCTGGCCCGGCTGGCTGGAGACGTTAATGTCGCCGCCCATATTGCGAGCCAGACGACGCGATACGGCAAGACCGATCCCGGTACCCGTCGCAGGCTTGCCGCCGTGGCTGTCTTTCACCTGATAATACATCGCGAAGATCTTATCCTGCTCGGCTTCGGGAATGCCGATGCCGGAGTCTTCCACTTCAAAATGCAGGATATCGCCTTCATCGTAGCGAACGCGAACGGTGACGTTTCCACCTTGCGGGGTGAATTTCACGGCGTTACTGATGAGGTTCCACAGAATCTGCCGCAGACGCGTCCCGTCGGTCACCACTTTATGCGGCAGCGGCAGCGTCGGTTCCAGGACGAAGCGCAGCCCTTTCTGTTGCGCCTGCAGGCCGGAGAGGTTTTCCAGATCGGCCAGGAAACCGGTGAAGTCGACCTGCTGATTATCCAGCTGGACTTTGCGCCGCTCCATTTTATCCATGTCGATAATATCGTTGAAAATATTCCCCAGCGTAACGGCAGAGACATGGATGGTTTTGAGGTATTTTTCCTGCTCACCGGTCAGCTCGGTATCCAGCAGGATACGGCTCAGCCCGACGATGCCGTTGAGCGGCGTACGCAGCTCGTGGCTGATGGTTGAGATAAAGGTGGTCTTATCGCGGCTGGCGCGCTCCAGCGCATCCTGGTAGCGCTTACGTTCGGTAATATCGCGGCCAAAGCCCATCAGTCCACGGCGCTTGCCGACGCGGTCATAGTAAGGGACCTTGCGGATTTCAAAGCAGGCTTTACGCCCGTCCGGATAATCCAGCCACTGCTCGTAGGTCAGCGACACATTATGGCGGAAGACCTTTTCGTCAGTCTCCAGCACTTTAACCGCCGATTCTTCGTTATAGACATCCTGAGGTTTCAGGTGGATAAGCTGCTTTTCGCTTTTCCCGGTCAGGAGCTCCATCGCCCGGTTACAGCCAGAAAACTCTTTGTCTTCATTGCGATAGAATACCAGGTCCGGCGAGGCATCAAGGAAAGAACGGAGGAAGGAGGATTGCTGTTCCAGCTGAATTTGCGTCTCTTCGCGCTCTTTCATCTCAATCTTCAGCTGTTCCAGCGTCGTCTCGCGCTCGGCTTCCGCCTTTTCACGCTCGCCAATCTCCTGATTGAGCTGCGCGATATTATCTTTGAGCTGCACGTTAAGCTGCAGGTCGCGCTCGCGCATCTCCTCCAGTTTTTCCACCAGCCTGGAGAGACGCTGCCGCGACTCTTCCAGTTGCTCCACCACCACCGACAAAAAGTAAACTGCCCAGGGGGTGATCAGCAGACCAAAGAAGATAGAGCGGATAACGTCGATGCTCTCAACCTGGCCATGCAGAACCATCGTGACGGCCATCTGTACCACAATCGCCAGCACCACCAGGGCGAGGGCCAACAGCATGGAAAAACGCACCAGACCCAGCTTCATCATCAGGTCGACATAGTACTGCGCCAGCATACGGATTTGCTTCATAAGGGATTCCTTCGCGACAACTCCGCACAATAATACCCAATTCTGAGCAATACGCTGTAAGTTGTGCAAAAAATGCGGGCGCCCTTACTCTAAAGCTGCGCGCGGCACCCAGGCTCGTCCCAGCGCCGAGCCCTGCACGCCGTGTTGGTTGAGATAGCGGTCAAGTTCAACCATCCCGGTCCAGCGGTTCTCACACCACAGGGGCGCCAGCAGCGTCGGCCGCCGGGCGCTGGCGGAAATGCGGTGATAGATCACCTCGGGTGGCGTGTGGCGAATCATCTCCCCGGCAGTGACCGTATACTCATCCAGCGCAATCGCCTGAAACCGTCCCGCCTGCCAGGCTTTGGCCATCGTACTGCCGGTGACGATATGCAGCGGATGCAGTTTGATGCCATCCACACCGGTATTCACAACCTGCTCCAGCGTTTGCAGGCAATGGCTCTGCGCCTCGCCCGGTAGCCCGACGATCAAATGCGCGCAGACCTTCAGCCCGCGCTCGCGCGCCAGCCGGGTCGTACGCTGATAACAGGCAAAATCATGCCCACGATTAATCCGCTGCAGCGTTTTGTCATGCGCCGTCTGTAAGCCGAGTTCCAGCCATACTTCGTAGCCCTGTTCCCGATAGCCGCCGAGCAGATCCAGCACCGCCTCCGGGACGCAGTCAGGACGAGTACCCACGCACAGCCCGACGATATTGGCCTGACTCACCGCCTGCTGATACATCGAGCGCAGTACCTGAACTTCGGCAAAGGTGCTGGTGTAAGCCTGAAAATAAGCGAGATAGCGCCTGGCGCGATTAACCCGCTGCGCCTGATGTGCCAGCTGTTCAGCAATAGAGTGGTGCTGCTGCTCTTCGTCAGCAAAAGAGGCGACGTTGCAGAACGTGCAGCCTCCGCGGCCGATAGTGCCATCGCGATTCGGGCAGCTAAACCCGCCATGCAGCGTCAGTTTATGAACCTTTTCGCCATAGCGCCGCGAAAGATCCCCACCAAACATATTGACTAATTTTTGTAACTGCATAATCTGATAGACCGGCCTGAAGAAAGGGGCCAAGCCTGCCATTTTTAGCCACCGACGGCGATGACCTGGATCAATCGTCAGCGCGGCCGCTCATCTCATTGCATAAACACTCAAGATAACTGCAATTTCATTCACTCACTCTGTGATGACTTTTCCTTATACTTAACCTCAGGTTTGCCATTATCTTCATCAGGGCAAAAAACAGTGTTATTTACCGCGCTAGAGGTAACAGGCAGATAAATACTCTGCGATAAATAGGCAGTTCAGCACAGATCGATAATGTTACGCTATCGATATAGTGAGACAGATCACACTAGATTATGCTTTCCGCTACGTTTCAGCGCCGCTTAAAACACAGTTATTATCTTATTTATCATAATGTTAAACCATGTATAGCACATTTTTGTATAAATAAGATTGCCATTTGACGTAAGTGCCGATTCCCGATAAGTTGGGAATCCGCTGGAAGCTTTCTGGATGAGCACTCTGCTCATCATATTTATGCAGTAATTGAGATTCCCTCTTACAGCAAGTCCTCAAACTTGCGTACCGATGCGAAAAGGATTTAAAGAGGGCGAATGCGAGGTGCAAACCCCGTCGCCATGCTCTTTCTGTGCCCGTGCGCAATCGGTATCGGAGGGTGTCCCGTAGAGCCTGGGGAGGTTCACTGATATGTTGTACGATAAATCCCTTGAGAGGGATAACTGTGGTTTCGGCCTGATCGCCCACATAGAAGGCGAACCTAGCCACAAGGTAGTGCGTACCGCTATACACGCACTGGCCCGAATGCAGCACCGCGGCGCGATTCTTGCCGATGGTAAAACCGGCGACGGTTGTGGCTTGCTGCTGCAAAAACCTGACCGTTTCTTCCGTATCGTTGCGGAAGAGCGCGGCTGGCGTTTAGCCAAAAATTACGCCGTCGGGATGTTATTCCTTAATAAAGATCCTGAACTGGCGGCTACGGCACGCCGCATCGTTGAAGAAGAACTACAACGTGAAACCCTGTCTATCGTCGGCTGGCGCGAAGTGCCGACCAACGAAGGGGTTCTCGGTGAAATCGCCCTCTCCTCGCTGCCTCGTATTGAACAAATTTTTGTTAACGCCCCGGCAGGCTGGCGCCCGCGCGATATGGAACGTCGTTTGTTCATCGCCCGTCGCCGCATTGAAAAGCGTCTGCAGGAAGATAAAGATTTCTACGTTTGCAGCCTGTCGAATCTGGTGAACATTTACAAAGGTCTGTGTATGCCGGCTGACCTGCCGCGCTTCTATCTGGACCTCGCGGACCTGCGTCTGGAGTCGGCAATCTGCCTGTTCCACCAGCGCTTCTCCACCAACACCGTGCCGCGCTGGCCGCTGGCACAGCCGTTCCGCTACCTGGCGCACAACGGCGAAATCAACACCATCACCGGCAACCGCCAGTGGGCGCGCGCGCGTACCTACAAGTTCCAGACGCCGTTAATTCCGGACCTGCATGATGCGGCGCCGTTCGTGAACGAAACCGGCTCCGACTCCAGCTCGATGGATAACATGCTTGAGCTGCTGCTGGCCGGCGGGATGGATATCGTGCGCGCCATGCGTCTTCTCGTACCGCCAGCCTGGCAGAACAACCCGGATATGGATCCGGAGCTGCGCGCCTTCTTTGATTTTAACTCCATGCATATGGAGCCATGGGATGGCCCGGCGGGCATCGTGATGTCCGACGGTCGCTACGCCGCCTGTAACCTCGATCGTAACGGTCTGCGCCCGGCGCGCTACGTCATCACCAAAGACAAACTGATTACCTGCGCTTCAGAAGTCGGGATTTGGGATTACCAGCCTGACGAAGTGGTCGAAAAAGGCCGCGTAGGCCCGGGCGAACTGATGGTTATCGATACCCGCGGCGGACGTATTCTGCACTCCGCGGAAACCGATGATGACCTGAAAAGTCGCCACCCTTACAAAGAGTGGATGGAGAAAAACGTCCGCCGCCTGGTGCCGTTTGAAGATCTACCGGACGAAGACGTCGGCAGCCGCCAGCTGGATGACGACACGCTCGCCAGCTTCCAGAAACAGTTTAACTACAGCGCAGAAGAGCTGGACTCCGTCCTGCGTGTACTGGGTGAAAACGGCCAGGAAGCGGTCGGTTCAATGGGCGACGATACCCCGTTTGCCGTGCTCTCCAGCCAGCCGCGTATCATTTACGACTACTTCCGTCAGCAGTTCGCGCAGGTGACTAACCCGCCGATCGACCCGCTGCGTGAAGCTCACGTGATGTCGCTGGCCACCAGCATCGGCCGTGAAATGAACGTCTTCTGCGAAGCGGAAGGCCAGGCTCACCGCCTGAGCTTCAAATCACCGATCCTGCTGTACTCCGATTTCAAACAGCTCACCACCATGGAAGAGGAGCACTATCGCGCCGATACCCTGGATATCACCTTTAACGCCGCAGAAACCTCGCTGGCCGAAACGGTGAAGGCGCTGTGCGATAAAGCGGAACAGATGGTCCGTAACGGTACCGTTCTGCTGGTGCTCTCCGATCGTAATATCGCCAAAGATCGTCTGCCGGTTCCGGCACCGATGGCGGTAGGCGCGATTCAAACCCGCCTGGTGGATAAGAGCCTGCGCTGCGATGCCAACATTATCGTTGAGACCGCCAGCGCCCGTGACCCGCACCATTTCGCGGTGCTGCTGGGCTTCGGCGCCACGGCTATCTATCCGTACCTGGCCTATGAGACGCTGGCGAAACTGGTTGATAACAAGGCCATTGAGAAAGATTATCGTACCGTGATGCTGAACTACCGTAACGGCATCAACAAAGGCCTGTACAAGATCATGTCTAAGATGGGCATTTCGACCATCGCCTCCTACCGCTGCTCGAAGCTGTTCGAAGCGGTTGGCCTGCATCGTGAGGTTTCCGATCTGTGCTTCCTCGGCGTTGTCAGCCGCATCGGCGGCGCGGGCTTCGATGACTTCCAGCAGGATCTGCTGAATCTGTCCAAACGCGCCTGGCTGGTCCGTAAGCCGCTGGATCAGGGCGGTCTGCTGAAATACGTTCACGGCGGTGAATATCACGCCTACAACCCGGACGTCGTCCGCACGCTGCAGCAAGCGGTTCAGAGCGGTGAATACCACGACTATCAGCAGTATGCGAACCTGGTGAATGAACGCCCGGCCGCCACACTGCGCGATCTGCTGGCGCTGAACCCTGGCGATGACGCCATCAGCATCGACCACGTCGAATCGGCCAAAGACCTGTTCAAACGCTTCGATACCGCCGCCATGTCTATCGGTGCGTTAAGCCCGGAAGCTCATGAGTCGCTGGCGGAAGCCATGAACAGCATCGGCGGCTTCTCTAACTCCGGCGAAGGCGGCGAAGATCCGGCGCGCTATGGCACCAACAAAGTGTCGCGTATTAAACAGGTCGCTTCTGGCCGCTTCGGCGTCACACCGGCTTACCTGGTCAACGCCGACGTTATTCAGATTAAAGTCGCTCAGGGCGCGAAGCCGGGCGAAGGCGGGCAGCTGCCGGGTGACAAAGTCACCCCGTACATTGCCAAACTGCGCTATTCGGTCCCGGGTGTAACCCTGATTTCACCGCCGCCGCACCACGATATTTACTCTATCGAGGATCTGGCGCAGCTGATTTTCGACCTGAAACAGGTCAACCCGAAAGCGATGATTTCTGTGAAGCTGGTTTCCGAACCGGGCGTCGGCACCATCGCCACCGGCGTGGCCAAAGCCTATGCCGATCTTATCACCATCGCCGGTTACGACGGTGGTACGGGTGCCAGCCCGCTCTCCTCCGTGAAATACGCGGGTTGTCCGTGGGAGCTGGGTCTGGTGGAAACCCAACAGGCGCTGGTGGCGAACGGTCTGCGTCACAAGATCCGTCTGCAGGTGGATGGCGGCCTGAAAACCGGCCTCGATATCATCAAGGCGGCAATTCTTGGCGCAGAAAGCTTCGGCTTCGGCACTGGCCCGATGGTCGCGCTCGGCTGTAAATATCTGCGTATCTGCCACCTGAACAACTGCGCAACCGGCGTAGCAACTCAGGATGACAAACTGCGTAAGAATCACTATCACGGCCTGCCGTTCAAAGTGACCAACTACTTTGAATTCATCGCCCGCGAAACCCGCGAGCTGATGGCTGAGCTTGGCGTGAAGCGTCTGGTGGACCTGATTGGCCGTACCGACCTGCTGAAAGTGCTGGATGGCTTTACCGCGAAGCAGCAGAAGCTGGATCTCAGCAAACTGCTGGAAACCGCCGAGCCGCATCCGGGTAAAGCGCTGTACTGCACCGAAAGCAACCCGCCGTTTGATAACGGCGTGCTGAACGCGCAGCTGCTACAGCAGGCTAAACCGTTCGTGGACAGCAAGCAGAGCAAAACCTTCTGGTTCGATATCCGTAATACCGATCGCTCCGTTGGCGCGTCGTTGTCTGGCTATATCGCCCAGACCCATGGCGATCAGGGGCTGGCAGCAGATCCGATTACCGCGCACTTCAGCGGTACCGCAGGCCAGAGCTTCGGCGTGTGGAACGCCGGCGGCGTGGAACTGCATCTGACCGGTGACGCGAACGACTACGTGGGTAAAGGGATGGCAGGCGGTCTGCTGTCAATCCGTCCTCCGGTGGGCTCCGCCTTCCGCAGTCACGAAGCGAGCATCATCGGTAATACCTGTCTGTATGGCGCGACCGGCGGTCGTCTGTACGCTGCGGGCCGTGCAGGCGAACGCTTTGCGGTGCGTAACTCCGGTGCCATCACCGTGGTAGAAGGCATCGGCGATAACGGCTGCGAATACATGACCGGCGGCATCGTCTGCGTACTGGGTAAAACCGGCGTCAACTTTGGCGCAGGGATGACCGGCGGCTTTGCTTACGTCCTGGATGAAGACGGTGATTTCCGTAAACGTGTGAACCCGGAACTGGTGGAAGTGTTGGGCGTTGACTCTCTCGCTATCCATGAAGAGCACCTGCGCGGTCTGATTACCGAACACGTGCAGCTTACCGGTTCGTCTCGAGGCGAAGAGATCCTGGCCAACTGGCCGGCTTTTGCCGCGAAATTCGCGCTGGTTAAACCAAAGTCCAGCGATGTTAAGGCACTGTTGGGTCACCGTAGTCGTAGCGCAGCAGAGCTGCGTGTGCAGGCGCAGTAAGGAATTCAGATGAGCCAGAACGTATACCAGTTTATCGACTTACAGCGCGTTGATCCGCCAAAGAAACCGCTGAAGATCCGTAAAATTGAATTTGTTGAAATTTATGAGCCGTTTTCAGAAGGCCAGGCCAAAGCCCAGGCAGATCGCTGCCTGTCCTGCGGCAACCCGTACTGCGAATGGAAATGTCCGGTCCATAACTACATCCCGAACTGGCTGAAGCTCGCCAATGAGGGGCGTATTTTTGAAGCGGCAGAGCTGTCGCATCAGACCAACACCCTGCCGGAAGTCTGCGGGCGCGTCTGCCCGCAGGACCGTCTGTGCGAAGGCTCCTGTACGCTGAACGACGAGTTTGGCGCGGTGACTATCGGTAACATCGAACGCTACATCAACGATAAAGCGTTCGAGATGGGCTGGCGCCCGGATCTCTCCGGCGTGAAGCCCACCGGTAAAACGGTGGCGATCGTCGGTGCCGGTCCGGCAGGACTGGCCTGTGCAGATGTCCTGACCCGCAACGGCGTCAAAGCGGTGGTATTCGATCGCCATCCGGAAATCGGTGGCCTGCTGACCTTCGGCATCCCCGCCTTTAAGCTGGAAAAAGAGGTAATGACCCGTCGCCGTGAAATTTTCACCGGCATGGGTATTGAGTTCAAACTCAATACCGAAGTGGGCCGTGATGTTCAGCTCGACGCGTTACTGAAAGAGTATGATGCCGTGTTCCTCGGCGTGGGGACCTATCAGTCCATGCGCGGCGGACTGGAAAACGAAGACGCAAATGGTGTCTTTGATGCGCTGCCGTTCCTGATTGCCAACACCAAACAGACCATGGGCTTTGGCGAAACCGCCAGCGAGCCTTACGTCAATATGGAAGGCAAACGGGTGGTGGTTCTCGGCGGTGGCGACACCGCGATGGACTGCGTGCGTACTTCCGTACGTCAGGGCGCGACTCACGTTATTTGCGCCTACCGCCGTGACGAAGAAAACATGCCGGGCTCCAAACGCGAAGTGAAAAACGCGCGTGAAGAGGGCGTCGAGTTCCAGTTCAACGTTCAGCCTCTGGGCGTAGAAGTGAATGCTAACGGCAAAGTGTGCGGCGTGAAAATGGCGCGTACCGAGATGGGCCAGCCTGATGCCAAAGGGCGTCGTCGTGCGGAGATCGTCGCAGGCTCCGAGCACGTGGTCCCGGCAGATGCGGTGGTGATGGCGTTTGGTTTCCGCCCGCACAGCATGGAATGGCTGGCGAAGCACGATGTTGAGCTGGATTCTCAGGGCCGTATTATTGCGCCGGAAGGCCATGAAAACGCGTTCCAGACCAGTAACCCGAAAATCTTTGCCGGCGGCGATATCGTGCGCGGTTCCGATCTGGTGGTGACGGCGATTGCCGAAGGTCGTAAAGCGGCTGACGGGATCCTGAACTACCTGGAAGTGTAATCAACAAACCCGGACAAACTGTCTGTCCGGGTCTCTGACAGAGCCCGCTGGCGCAAGCCCGCGGGCTTTTTTTATCATGCCAGCAGGGCGGCGCGGACCTTAATGACCACTTTTTTAATCCCGGCGCTGTCCCCGACCTGGCAACCGGGTTTGTGCGGTTCATCGGGCATGAAAACCGCAAACATATCCGGATGCAATGTCAGTACCTGTTCCCCGCGTATCCGACGGCAAAGCTGATAATCCTCGTCAGGATGCGCTTCTTCGCACTCACAGGCCGACCCGGCGACGCCATAAAAGATCCGCTCTTCCCCCGCCAGTAAAATCTGGATATCAATAAACTGGCTATGCAGTTCGGCTTTTTTCTCTTCCGGCACACCGGTATGAAACGCCATGACGTTCATCAATACATTGTCGCCCTGAAGCTCATAGCTTCCGGGAGCGATAGTGTGTAAATCGTGGGCCTGCGCCAGGGCGATAGCCCGGACCAGAACCGCCGGAAGACCGGCATGCGAAGGCTGCTGTAGATGACCCAGAATCATATCTTTCCTCCCTGTGCCCATAATGCCGCTCCTGACAGGCCCGCATCATGCCGATAGTAAGCTTCCCGCAGCGGAACATGATAAAGCGCGGGTTCTTGTGACAAGTACGTCTCAACCAGCTTCAGGTAGCCGTCTGCAAGACCGATACTGCCGCCGATCACAACGCAGGCGCAGTCCGTCACGGCCTTCAGGTCGGCAATCAGTCGCGCCAGCGTGCGTGCCGATCGCTGAATTAATATCTGCGCCTGCGGGTGTCCCTCCCTCGCCAGAGCAAATATCGCTTTTGCATCCAGCCCGCAAAGCTCACCGCCGGCCGCCGCCGCGATACCGCGCCCGGAAGCGATAGCTTCGACACAGCCTTTCCGACCGCAGCCGCAGAGCGGCCCGGCAGGATCCGCCAGCGTATGACCGCAATGGCCGGCCAGGCCTCCGCGACCGGTCTGCAGCCTGCCCTGGCTGACGATCCCCCCGCCAACGCCGGTTGAAACGGTCAAAAAGAGCATCTCGCTGACTTTCTCCGGCAGCGCATGATATTCCGCCCACGCCGCTGCCTGAGCATCATTGAGGGCAATACCGGGCAACGCCGTGAGGTCGGATAAACACGCCTGCAGAGGAAAATGTGCCAGTCCGCCCAGGTTCGCTGGATTGATGGCGGTCAGAATGCCGTCCTGAATGATGCCGGTGGAGGCGATAGCAAAACGATCCGCGCGCGCCGAGAGGGGGGCCACCAGCGCCGCCAGCGCGGCAGCTAATGCCGCCGGCGTCTGACTGGCTGGCGTGGGGACTTCACGCCGCTCCAGGAGGGTCAATCGGCTGTCTATCAGTGCGGCGGCTAGCTTGGTGCCGCCAATATCAATCGCCAGCGTCGTCATTGCACCGCCTTTTTCAGCGCCGTGTTGTACCACTCGCAAATGTGTTCCAGCCGCGTAATGGCGGAGCCTACGGTCACCGCCCAGGCGCCATGACGCATGGCCTCTGCCGCCTGCGCTGGCGTGTTGTAGCGCCCTTCGGCAATCACCCGACATCCCGCTGCGTGTAGCGCCTGTACCAGCGCCAAATCAGGCTCTTTCGGCGTGTGCGCCGTGGTATAACCCGACAGCGTGGTGCCGATAATTTCCGTACCGAGCTGCTGACAGAAGATGCCATCTTCAACGGATGAACAGTCGGCCATTGCCAGCTTGTACTGCTGATGGATACGGGCCAGCAGTGCTTCCACCGCCACCGGGCGCGTCCGACGGGTACCATCGAAAGCAATAATATCCGCCCCCGCCTGCGCCAGAGCATCAACATCCTCTAAAAATGGGGTAATGCGTACCGGTGAATCATCGAGGTCACGTTTGAGAATACCGATAATGGGTACTGTCACCCGGGCGCGGGTCGCCCGCAGATTCTCAACACCTTCAATACGCAATGCCACCGCGCCAGCCTGTTCGGCTGCCAGCGCCATCGCTGCGACAATCGCCGGCGTATCCAGCGGGCTACCGGGGACCGGCTGACATGAGACAATTAATCCGCCGTGGGCGCTGATGCGACGACCCAGTTGTTCAAGCAAAGACATAATAACTCCCTGATTTATCTCGTTGCCCGGCGCCAGCGCCGGGCACGGGTTACCTGGTTTTCACTAATCCACGTTTGCTGGCGCCGGGCATCACCGCCCCGCTCAGGGGCCTGCCATCAATCGCATCGTGCGTTCGCACCGCTTCCGGGCGGATCCAGCGCTGAACACGCGAGGGCATATCCAGTCCGATAAGCAGGATCACCACAAAGGTCAGGCCGAAAGAGAGCGATCCCAGCGTCGTGCCCAGATCCATCCGCTGCGCGATCAGCGCACCGAGCACCGGCGCGATCGCCCCACCTAAGGCACCGACGTTATAGGTAAAACCCAGACCCGCAGCACGCTGATCGGTATCGAAATAGCCGCCGATCAATTTAGGTAAGATCCCGGAGATCCCCTGCCCCAGCATCTGCTGGAAGAACAGTAACAGCCCCAGCACCCACACGTTGGTGCCGCCGATAGCAAAGACGGGAATAATCAACAGCTGGGAGGCCAGCAGGCTACAAACATAGGCTTTGCGCGTTCCCAGCCAGTCGCCGAGAAAACCGCCGACGCAACAGCCGACCGCAGCACCAAAACCGCTGAAGAACAGCACCCTGGCCACGGTCGTATGATCGTAAGCGAGCTCCGTTTTAAGATAGGTGGGCAAAAGCGCCTGGATAGGCCATGAATAGAGAAAGGCGAACAGGACGACAACCATCAGCGTCACGCCGGTTGGCCAGCGCTTACCGCTGCTTTGCACCATAAAGCTGATAAAGATCGTGGCACAAAGCAGCCCCAGTGCGACCACGATTCCGGCATTGTTGAGCTCGCCGGCGAAACAGAACCACAGCGCCGTCGCCGCCACAATGGTCAGGAAAATATTGATCGCCCGGTGTTTGCCACAATAGAGGATATCCACCATGGTCCGCACCGGCGCTTTACCCTGATGTTTCTCTTTCCAGTCTTCGGCTTCCGGGATGTTTTTCCGCAGCCACAGCGCAAAAATAATCGGCACGATGCCAATGAAAAAGAGCGCACGCCATCCCCAGACCGGTACCACCAGACTATAGATTTGCGCGGCAATCACCGCCCCGACGGAAAAGCCGGAAATCAGAAAACCACTGGCCTTGTTGCGCAGCTGCTTTGGCCAGCTTTCAATAACATAGGTCGCACTGGATCCATACTCCCCCGCCATCCCCATGCCAATCACCAGACGCGCGATAAACATGGTGGTAAAACCGGGAGCAAAGCCGCAGGCCAGCGTTCCGAGGGAAAACAGAATAATACTGGTGACCATCGCCAGCCGCCGTCCGTAACGATCGCCCATTGCGCCCAACATCAGGCCGCCAAACCAGCGAGAAATGAAGGCGGCTGAGATCAGACTCGCTGCCTCTACGGTCGTCAAACCAAAGTCTGCCTGGATTTCTGTCAACACCAGGGCAATCAGGACAAAATCAAAACCATCAAGCAAATATCCCAGCCAGGCAGCGGAGAAAGCCCGCCACTGCGCCCGGTTGAGATGGCGATACCACGGGATGTTCTGGGTCGTTGCGATCATTTTACTCTCCCGCGATGGGTCAGACCCACGCTTGGTTTGCCATACCAGATGTCGCTATCACTGCATCCGATATAGCTCGTGTTATGACCCGGACCGGGCGCATAGCGCCTCCATCCGGGAATGCCCCGCTCGCACACGCGGCGGGGAAGCCGTTAGCCTCAACCCAGCTGCGCTTTCTCCTGCTGCAGCTGCTGCGCCAGCGCTTTCAGCTCCGGCAGGAACTGCTCAGCAACCGGAGCGAACGGTTTGCGACATAGCGGCTCAGCAACCACGTCCATGTAGTGCAGCACGGTTTTCAGCCCCCGGAATACGCCGGTTTTGATCAGCAGATCGATTGCCTTGTTGCATTCACACTGCAGCCTCTGCGCTTCCGCTATATCGCCCGACCGCAGCGCTTTCACGATCCCCTGATAGCGCCAGCCCATAATGTTATAGGTACTACCGATCCCGCCATCGGCACCGGCCAGCAAGCCAGAAGCAAAAATCTCGTCATAGCCGTTGTAAAGCACCAGATCCGGATGCGCCCGGCGGATCTGCTCCATCTGGAAAAGATCGCCTGATGTCTGCTTCAATGCCCCCACGCCCGGCAGCGTCACCAGCGTATTGATCTGATCCAGGGAGAGTTTCACGCCGCTCAGCGCCGGGATGTTGTAGACCACCATCGGTAAGCCATTAGCTGAATCAATAATGGCCTGGTAGTGAGCGCAGTGCTCTTCAAAGCTGAAGGGATAGTAGAACGGCGTGACGGCGGACACCGCATCGTAGCCATAGCTGTGCGCAGCTTCGGCAAGTTGCTGGCTCTCCAGCGTACTGACGCAGCCAACATGGGCAATCAGCGTCATTTTTCCCTTCGCTTCTTCAGCGACGATCTCCAGCACTTGCTGGCGTTCTGCGCTGCTTTGCACAAAAGCTTCCCCGGTCGAACCGCCAACGTACAACCCGTCGATTCCCTGGCTCAAATTGAAACGCACCAGCCGACGCAGGCTCTCTTTATCCAGCTTTTGTTGCCCGTCAAACGGCGTAAGCAGCGCTGCCATGACTCCACGTAAATTAACCGCCATATCTCACCTCGTATGCTAGTTGTTATGATTAACTATGTACCTTTATACCTGTTATACCAGATGAATTAAGCGACGGCCTCATAGGGAACGCTTATTATGCGATCGGCTTCACTAAACGAGGATCCAGACGATCGCTCTTGTTACTTACGTGATTGTTTTTTCTGGCCGAAGGCGTGCCAGGTGGCGGAAACGCTATTGAGGTGGGTCTGCAAGGCGCGATCGGCCTCGTCAGGGTCATGGCGGCGGATCGCATCGACGATGTCGATATGTTGTTGATAGCTCACGTTATTATGTTCGTGAAGCTCGTGCTCCGGGACGGTAGGGCGTGCGGCGATGAGCCAGTCCAGCAGGGCGACATGGATAGCCAGGAAGATAGGATTCCCGGGAATTTCCGCCAGTACGCGGTGAAATTCAACGTCTGAACGGATAAACAGCGCGTTATCATCAAGCGACTGGCTGTTGATCTTCAGCGCCTGCTCCAGCTTTGCAACCTGCTCGTCGCTGGCGTGTTCCGCAGCATAGCGAACCAGGCTGGACTCGAAAAACAGACGCAGCTGTTCAAAATGCGCAATCCCGCCGGGGTGAGAGAGAAAATCCTTCGCCATCCCCGAAAGTTCGCCAATGATGGTGTCGGCAGAAGGCCGTGAGACGCGGGCGCGTTCACCGTTGTTAATCTGCACCAGTCCTTTACGCTTTAAGGCGGCCAGAGCTTCGCGCACAGAAGGTCGTCCGACGTTGAAAAACGTCATCAGCTCACGTTCAGAAGGTAGCTGCTCGCCTTCGGCAAACTCACGGCGGCGAATCATATTCTCAAGCTCTTCTTCCACCATTTCCGACAGCTTTTTGCGCGCCAGAGGACGGCGGTGCAGGCTGTTACCGATTGGGGTGGATGCTTCTTCTGTCTGGGGATCAAATGCGCTCATAGGGACCATGTGTGATGTGTGACAGCAAGTGACGACCGGACCATCTTAACACAAGAATGCCATGCTGGCGGCGTAGATAACAGAACAGGCCCCGAAGGGCCTGCAATCTGAAATCCACGACCTGCTGGATTACTTCACGACGCGCAGCGCCGGACGCCCACCGCGCGGCGGCGGAGGCGTATCATCCGGGTCATCATCATGGCGATCCGGCTTATCGCCGTCGATCACCGACATGACCGTCTCGCTTTCATTGCTTACCGATGCATCGTCATCATTCAGGGTGGTGACGTCTTCATCATAAGCCGCTTCAGGTTCGAACATGGTACCCGCACCGTTTTCACGAGCATAGATAGCCAGAACGGCAGCCATAGGCACGGAAACATTACGCGGGACACCGCCGAAGCGCGCGTTGAAGCGGACTTCGTCATTAGCCAGTTCCAGATTACCCACGGCGCGAGGAGCAATATTCAGAACGATTTGTCCGTCGCGCGCATACTCCATCGGCACCTGTACGTTTGGCAGTGTCACATCCACAACCAGGTGTGGAGTCAGCTGGTTATCCAGCAGCCACTCATAGAACGCCCGCAGCAGGTACGGGCGACGCGGCGTTAGCTGCGATACATCCATCGGTTAGCCCCGACCGAGACGCATTTCACGCTCGGCTTCAGTTAAAGAAGCGAGGAAGGAATCACGTTCAAAGACGCGAGTCATATAGCCCTTGAGCTCTTTCGCGCCGGCACCAATAACTTCAACACCGAGAACCGGCAAACGCCACAGCAGCGGCGCCAGATAGCAATCAACGAGGCTGAACTCATCGCTCAGGAAGTAAGGTTTCTGAGTGAAGACAGGCGCAATCGCCTGCAGCTCTTCACGCAGCTGTTTACGTGCGGTATCCGCTTGCGCTGCGGTACCGGTCTGAATGGTGTTCATCAACGAATACCAGTCTTTCTCGATACGCTGCATGTACAGACGACTTTCTCCACGCGCGACCGGATAGACCGGCATTAACGGTGGATGCGGGAAACGCTCATCCAGATATTCCATAATGATGCGGGATTCCCACAGAGTGAGCTCACGATCCACCAGCGTAGGTACGCTTTGATTCGGGTTGAGGTCAATCAGATCCTGAGGTGGGTTGTCCTTCTCCACGTGCTCTATCTCAAAACTAACACCTTTTTCTGCCAGCACGATGCGGACTTGGTGGCTATAGATGTCAGTAGGACCAGAAAACAGCGTCATTACCGAACGTTTGTTGGCAGCGACAGCCATGAAAACCTCCAGGTATATTCAGAATTTTTGTACTGCTACCAGCCACGCGTGGCCAGCCAGATGTAAAAACCCCATTCGCGTGAAGTCATTATTGTTTATGCGAAAAAAACAAAAAACGAACAATCACCAGCATTTGGGCAGAAAATTGGATGATAGTTTACCAGATCTTGAAGGCATTGTGGTGAGGGGATTCTGGAAATGCTGAAAAAGTGGTAAGAACAGGCGATTTGCTTGTGGATAACCGCAGGTTTATGCATAAAAAAACCCGCCGAAGCGGGTTTTTTCGCAAATTGTTCTGCGTAAGCAGAAAACAATTAACGTTTGGAGAACTGAGGACGACGACGTGCTTTACGCAGACCGACTTTCTTACGTTCAACCTGACGAGCATCACGGGTAACGAAGCCAGCTTTACGCAGTTCGCCACGCAGGGACTCATCATACTCCATCAGAGCGCGGGTGATACCGTGACGGATCGCACCAGCCTGACCAGAGATACCACCACCTTTAACGGTGATGTACAGATCCAGTTTCTCAACCATGTCGACCAGTTCCAGCGGCTGACGAACTACCATGCGGGCAGTTTCACGACCGAAGTACTGTTCCAGAGAACGCTGGTTGATAACGATTTTGCCGCTGCCTGGTTTGATGAAAACGCGAGCTGCGGAACTTTTGCGGCGACCAGTGCCGTAATATTGATTTTCAGCCATTGCCTATAATCCCGATTAGATGTCAAGAACTTGCGGTTGCTGTGCCGCGTGGTTGTGCTCGTTACCCGCGTAAACTTTCAGTTTACGGTACATAGCACGACCCAGCGGGCCTTTTGGCAACATGCCTTTAACCGCGATTTCAATCACACGCTCAGGACGGCGAGCAATCATCTCTTCAAAGGTCGCTTCTTTGATACCACCGATGTGGCCGGTGTGATGGTAGTACATTTTGTCTTCGCGCTTGTTGCCGGTTACAGCAACTTTTTCTGCGTTCAGAACGATGATGTAATCACCAGTATCGACGTGCGGAGTGTATTCCGCTTTATGCTTACCGCGCAGGCGACGAGCCAGTTCAGAAGCCAGACGGCCCAGAGTTTTACCGGTCGCGTCAACAACATACCAGTCGCGCTTTACGGTTTCTGGTTTAGCTGTAAAAGTTTTCATTAAAAGCTTACCCAAATAATAAGTTACACGTTGGTGAACACCCAAACGTTTAGTCAGTTGAGGTTCACACGACATTGTCCAGCAAACCTACCCCTTCGAATAGCCTATGCCGGCACTATAGAAAGTTTTGGGAAAAAAACCTTCTTGTAACGTGGGGTCGCAAGATTATAGAGAAGTCGGGGCCAAAGATCGACCCCTTTATGTGATTTGAACCTGCTTTTTTCGGCGGCGCGTTGCCGCGCGATATCCTTATGTCATGGCAACACGATGCGCGGGGGAACGCCCGCCAGTTAAGGCATATGCGGGCGTTTCAAATACTCTTCGCTTTGCATTTCCTGCAGGCGCGATAAGCAGCGCTGAAACTCAAACTTCAGCCGCTCTCCCTGATAAATGTCATACAGCGGCACCGCGGCGCTGACAACCAGCTTAACGTGCCGCTCGTAGAACTCATCCACCAGGGCGATAAACCGCCGGGCTTCACTCTCCAGCTGCGTCGTCATCACCGGTACATCAAACAACATGACGGTATGGAACAGGCGCGAAAGCGCGATGTAATCGTGCTGACTGCGCGCGTCCACGCATAGGGTAGCAAACGAGGCCGCCAGCGTCTGGTTTTCGACGCCTAATGTCGGGAGCGGTCGATGGTTAATTTCCAGCGTCGGCGTCTGCTCGCGTTTCGCCCCCGCTAAGGCCAGCCACAGTTTATCCATCTGCTGCTGCGTCTGCGCATCGAGCGGCGACAGCCAAAGATGGGCCTGCGTCAGCGTGCGCAGGCGGTAATCAATACCCGCGTCCACATTCATAATGTCGCAATGCTGTTTAATCGCCTCGATCGCGGGCAGGAAACGGGCGCGCTGCAGGCCGTTGCGATAGAGCTCATCTGGCGGGATGTTCGAGGTAGCCACCAGCGTGATGCCACGCGCAAACAGGGCTTTCATCAGACCGCCCAGCAGCATGGCATCAGTAATATCGGAGACAAAAAACTCATCAAAACAGAGAACGTCGGTTTCCGCCTTGAAGCGATCGGCGAGGATTTCCAGCGGGTCGCTGTGTCCCTGCAGGGCCACCAGCTCTTCATGGACGCGCAGCATAAAGCGATGGAAGTGCAGGCGCTGCTTACGATCGCCGGGCAGGCTATGATAAAACAGGTCCATCAGCCAGGTTTTCCCTCGCCCGACGCCCCCCCACATATAGAGGCCACGTACGGCAGCCGTCTCGACGGTAGGTTCACGCTTACCCAGCAGTTTGCCGAATTTTGCCCGCAGGCCGCTGCTTTGCGGCGCCGGAACGGGTTTATTCTGCAGTTCATGATAGATAGTATCGAGGCGGCTTACCGCTTCCTGCTGGACGTCGTCAGGTTGATGGCTGCCCTCTTTGAGAGCTAAAAGGTAACGCGATGTTGGGGACAGGCTTTGCATGATCTAATTGTTATTCCTTGAAAACCGTAATGCTGAAGCTCACGATTGACGAAAAAAAGGCCGTTCTACACTACGCGATGATACGCCAGGATTCCACTTCTGTGGAATTAGCGGTTATAGTGGCACTATCGGGCGCAGGCGGAGAGCCTTACAGCCACCCTACGGAACCACAAAACAACGGGAGATGTACATGACCTGGGAATATGCGCTAATTGGGCTAGTTGTCGGTATCATCATCGGTGCCGTCGCCATGCGTTTTGGCAACCGCAAATTACGTCAACAGCAGGCGCTGCAGTTCGAACTGGAAAAGAATAAAACAGAGCTTGAAGAGTATCGTGAAGAGCTGGTCAGTCATTTTGCCCGCAGCGCTGAACTGCTGGATAACATGGCCGATGATTACCGCCAGCTGTATCAGCACATGGCTAAAAGCTCCAGCAGTCTGCTGCCGGATACCATGGCGGATGCAAACCCGTTCCGCAATCGCCTGGCAGAATCAGAAGCCGGTAACGATCAGGCACCGGTCCAGATGCCGCGCGATTATTCTGAAGGCGCATCCGGCCTGCTGCGCGGTGGCGCAAAACGCGACTGATTTATCCCTGCCAGCAAAAATATTATCCGGGCGCACTCTCTGCGCCCGCCTCAACCCCACATCCCAGCTATTATTTAATCATTGACCGCATTGTTAGCCGGTTGAAAATTCAATAACATCAGGCCATTCGGGACGTTTTTCCATACACCTCAGGTTACGAGAGCCAGCATCTAATGAAGAAACAGACTTTGCTGTTGAGTGCGTTAGCGTTAAGCATCGGGTTATCGTTGTCGGTTTTACCTACGGCGACGGCATCGTTACCCACGCAGGTACCCGGCCAGGGAGCTTTGCCAAGCCTTGCGCCGATGCTGGAAAAAGTGCTGCCCGCGGTCGTGAGCGTACAGGTTGAAGGGACCGCCGCCCCGGCGCAAAACATGCCGGAAGAGTTGAAAAAGTTCTTTGGCGACAATGCGCCGCAGGAGCAGGCTCAGCCTTTTGAAGGTCTGGGCTCCGGGGTCATCATCGATGCCGCCAAAGGCTATGTCTTAACCAATAATCACGTGATCAGCCAGGCACAGAAAATCAGCGTTCAGCTTAACGATGGCCGCGAATTTGATGCGAAGCTGGTCGGCAGCGACGATCAGAGCGATATCGCCCTGCTGCAATTACAAAACCCCAGCCATCTGACGCAAATCGCGATCGCCGATTCCGATAAACTTCGCGTTGGCGATTTCGCCGTGGCCGTCGGTAATCCGTTTGGCCTCGGGCAGACCGCCACATCCGGTATTATTTCCGCACTCGGTCGCAGCGGTCTCAACCTTGAAGGGCTGGAGAACTTTATCCAGACCGATGCCTCTATCAACCGGGGTAACTCCGGCGGCGCGCTGCTGAACCTGAACGGCGAGCTGATTGGTATCAACACCGCGATTCTGGCGCCAGGCGGCGGCAGCGTCGGCATAGGCTTTGCCATTCCGAGTAATATGGCGAAAACCCTCGCTCAACAGCTGATCCAGTTTGGTGAAATCAAACGCGGCCTGCTGGGAATTAAAGGCATGGAAATGAGCGCGGATATTGCTAAAGCGATGAATATCGACGCTCAGCGCGGGGCCTTCGTCAGCGAAGTCTTACCAAATTCAGGTTCAGCGAAAGCCGGGATTAAGTCCGGCGACGTGATTGTCAGCATGAACGGTAAACCGCTGAGCAGCTTTGCCGAGCTGCGTTCGCGAATTGCCACGACCGAGCCGGGCACCAAAGTGAAGCTGGGCCTGCTGCGCGACGGGAAACCGCTGGATGTCGAAGTCACTCTGGATAAGAGCACCTCGTCTACCGCCAGCGCCGATCTCATCATCCCTGCGCTTCAGGGGGCATCGCTGAGCGACGGTCAGTTGAAAGACGGCACCAAAGGCGTCGCCGTCGACAACGTCGATAAAGGAAGCCCGGCGGCGCAGGTTGGCCTGCATAAGGACGATATTATTATCGGCCTTAACCGCGAGCGCGTGCGCTCTATTGCCGAACTACGTAAAGTGCTGGAGAGCAAGCCGGCTGTCATCGCCCTGAACGTCATTCGCGGTAACGAAAGCATCTATCTGCTGCTGCGATAACACGCCTTTCCGGACATCGCCCGCAGTACGATGTCCGGATAACTCGTGCTATGCTGCGCATGTCCATCCATCAACGATACCGGTATCATGCCTGGAAAGTTTTTACGTTCTGTACTCATTGGTTTGATCGTCGGAGGCCTGCTGCTGGCCGTAATGCCTTCGCTGCGTCAATGGCAACTGTCGACGACGACCCAGTACGATAGCGCGGACGAGTCGCCCGCCAGCTATAATTCTGCCGTTCGCCGCGCTGCCCCTGCGGTGGTCAACGTCTATAACCGCGCGCTGAACGGTACCAGCCATAATCAGCTGACTCTGGGCTCCGGCGTTATCATGGACCAGCGTGGCTACATTCTGACCAACAAACACGTCATCAATGACGCGGATCAGATTATTGTCGCCCTGCAGGATGGTCGCGTTTTTGAAGCGTTGTTGGTTGGTTCTGATACCCTGACTGACCTGGCGGTATTAAAAATTAACGCCAATGCCGGCCTGCCGGTCATTCCTATCAACCCGAAACGGGTGCCGCATATCGGCGATGTTGTCCTCGCGATTGGTAACCCTTACAACCTCGGTCAGACGATTACGCAAGGGATTATCAGCGCTACCGGTCGTATCGGCCTGAACCCGACCGGACGGCAAAATTTCCTGCAAACCGACGCCTCAATCAACCACGGCAACTCCGGCGGTGCGCTGGTGAACTCGCTGGGCGAACTGATGGGCATCAACACGCTGTCATTTGATAAAAGCAACGATGGCGAAACGCCGGAAGGGATCGGCTTTGCGATTCCCTTCCAGCTGGCAACCAAGATTATGGATAAGCTGATCCGCGATGGCCGCGTGATCCGCGGTTATATCGGTATCAGCGGCCGCGAGATCGCGCCGCTGCATGCTCAGGGCGGCGGCATCGATCAGCTGCAGGGGATTGTGGTTAATGACGTTGCTCCGGATGGTCCGGCGGCCCAGGCCGGTATCCGCGCCAACGACGTGATCATTTCGGTGAATGACAAACCGGCGGTTTCTGCTCTCGAAACCATGGACCAGGTCGCGGAAATCCGCCCAGGCTCAGAAATTCCGGTGGTTATCATGCGCGATGACAAAAAAATCACGCTGCATATCGCCGTTCAGGAATATCCGGCAACCAACTAAAGCCCGAGACCGGGCTTTAGCTTTTGACAGTGACGTTAACGTCAATCAGGCGTTAACGTCGATCATCGTCTTAATTTCATTCGTCATCGGGAGCGTCCATGCTTCCTGGGCGCGCGCCAGCGGCAAACGTCGGCTGATCAAAATATCGGCGTTCAGCCTCTGCTCCTCCAGCGCCGCGATAACCGCAGGCCAGGTGAACTTATAGCGCATCACCCCGTGAATGGTGACTTCGCGTTCTATCACCGCTGACATGGGAAAGCCGCCCACCTGTTCACCCACGCCGATCATGATTGCCCGCCCGCCGGAAAGTACGCTCAGACAGGCGTCGTGGCGCACGGACTGTACGCCCGTGCATTCAAGCAGCACGTCATACTGCCGGTCGTTATCGGCCAGAGTGCTCAGCGTTTCAGCCCCCAGCTCATGGGCAATTTTGCGCCGCCCCTCCTGAGGCTCAACCAGCACCACTTCCGTGGCGCCCAGCGTTTTAGCGACCTGAACGGCGAATAACCCCACCGGGCCGCCGCCGGTGATTAACACGCGGGACCCCAGACCAATCTGCCCTTTTTGCGCCCCTGCCAGCGCGACTGAAATCGTTTCAACCATCGCCGCCGCGCCGTCGCTAATGGCGTCGCTGATAGCGTGCGCGTTGCCTGACGGGACGCACAGATACTGCTGCATGGCGCCATAGGTACCCGGTACGCCGAAAAACTTCTGCGTCGGACAGATATTATAATTGCCCTGCACACAGTGCCGGCAGCGGCCGCAGGGTACCAGCGGATCCACCGATACGCGCTGCCCGACGCGGTGCGGCGAAATTCCCTGCCCCACCGCCACAATCGCACCGCCAAACTCGTGTCCCATAATCATCGGCGCGGTAATCATTTCGCTGCCGCAGCGGCCGTCGAAGTAAAAATGCTTATCCGAACCGCACACGCCGACCGAGCCGATTTTCAGCAGCACTTCCCCGGCCTGCGGCTGCGGCACGGCGGTAGTCTGTAGCTCAAGGGTTTCTTTCGCCATCAGGAACAGCGCACGCTGGCTGTCCGGAATATCTGTTTCAAATGCCATAACGACCTCTCAGTCTGAGTTGATTTTATTGAGCAAAACGCCCGAAGAAGCGGCATTGCGCGCGTTGAACTGCCCGTTAAGCAGGCTCTGTTCGATATCCTCCAACGTTCTCCCCCGCGTCTCCGGGGCATAGCGCCACACGAAGACCCAGGCGAGCGCGTTGACCGCGGCCAGCGCGCCGAACACCAGGCCGATGCCAAGCGCATCGGCCGTGAAATAGAGCAGCAGGGTGACGAGGAAGTTGACCACCCACAGCGCAAACGAGCACAAAGCCGTGCCTTTTCCCCGCACGCCAAGGGGGAAGATTTCGGCGCAGTACAGCCAGGTCACAACCGACAGGCTGCCGCCGTTGAAGGCGAAATATCCCAGCAGGCAGGCCAGCACGATAATTTTATGGCCGTCACTCAGCAGCTCCTGCGCGTGGGCGGACCATGGCAACAGCATCGACATCACCGCCAGCACCACCACCGCGCCGGGCAGGCCAATCAGCATCAGGCGCCGCCGCCCGAGCACGTCCAGCAGCCAAATGCCTAACAGGGTGAATACCGTGAGCACCACACCGATCCCGACGGAGCCGAGGATCGCCACCGACTTGCCAAACTGCGCCATCACCAGCAAGGAAGGGGCGTAATAGATGATGGCGCTGATGCCGGTAGCCTGAGAGAAAATAGCGATGCCCAGACCGGCGACCAGCGCGGGCCGCACCCAGGGCTGGAACAGCTCTCTCCAGCTCGACTGCTGGTCCTGATGCAGCCGCCCTATCTCCTTGACTTCCTGAGCGGCTTCGTGCCCGGTGCGCCCTACGCGGACGAGGATTTCCTCCGCCCGTTTAGCCTGCTGCTTGCCCACCAGCCAGCGCGGGCTTTCCGGCAGATACAGCATCATCACGATAAAAATCACCGCCGGGATAACCGCCAGCCCGAGCATCCACTCCCAGGCGCCGGACGGCCCAAGCAGATAGCCTACGGCGTAGGCCAGCAGCGTGCCGACGCAGATCATCATCTGGAACAGCACGCCCTGAGCGCCGCGCCGATGGGCAGGCGCCAGCTCGGCGATATACATCGGAACAATTTGCGAGGAGCCTCCGACGCCCAGGCCAAGCAGGAAACGCATGACAATCAGCATATTGAGGGAGGTCGCTAAAGCGCAGCCGAGAGCGAATAAAGCAAACAGTATTGAGATGACGATGACGGTTCTGCGCCGCCCCAGACGATCCGAGAGCGGGCCGGTCAGCAGCGCGCCAAATATCGCGCCGAGAAGCGTGGCGGAGGTGACCACCGACTGCATAAAGGCGTTGTCCGCGATGGCGAAATCCTCGCGCAGAAAGAGCAAGGCGCTGGCAATAATGCCCGTGTCGTAGCCATACAGCAGGCCGCCGATGCTTGCCCCGATGGCGACCAGAAAGCTGTAGCGTCTGCCGTGGGCGACGGCCGTGGGACAGGTCGATAACGTGTTCATATTAACCTCACAAGAGAATAGTCAGGCTCCCCGGGCCAAATTTCGGCCAAGGGAGGCCAGGCGATAGCGGGTATCACAAAAAAGTAAGGATTAAATGGGAGAAAGCGGGCTTCCCACAGGTCGTACGGCGCGCGACAGCAATTGGATCAGGACGATCGTGCGCCTGAAGATCACACCTCGTGGACAGGGATCTTCAACAGCTGCCCAAGTTTATGAAACGCCTGGGCGTGGTATCCCCGTCCCATCGCGCAGTGATGGGTCGGGCCGCAGGCGGACCAGTCATCCACAAAAGCGCGCAGCCCTTTGCGGAAGCGGAACAGGGCGTTCGTATCCCCAAGCTGCAGCGTTTTGCCTTCCACAAGCTCGCCCTCGGCCAGCACCAGCATGTACTGACCGTCGGCCCCCTGAGTAACGGAAGCCAGGGTTACCGGCCCGGTGGCCGGGGTAAACTGGGTCAGAAAACCGCTGCCCGGCTTGCCGTGGAAGACGGCGCTCATTTTGAGCAGGGATTTTTCATCGGCGATGTCCGGATCGCCCGCCCCGCTGTGCCCGACGATGCAAAGATCCTGATTGAAATCCATCGAATACAGCTCGGTCAGCGTTGCGCTGCCGGCCAGGGATTTCATCAGCGTCAGCGCGATCGCCGTTTTGACGTCGGCCTCAACCGGGCAGGCGATCCCTTGCCGGGTCAGCATGGAGAAGACCGGATTCGATGCGGAGATAATCTGGTGCATATAGCCGCTGGGCTGCACCTCGAAGTGGTTCGACAGCGCAATCAGCCGGTGCTCATCCACCAGCCTGCGGGTGGCCAGATAGACCTCAATCATTGAGGTCAGATGCTGCTCATCCAGATCCTCCGGCAGGCGGAAAACCTCTTTCACCTCCCGACCCGCCCGCTCGATGTCGTCCTGGTTAAAGCCGTGGGCAATATTGGCCGCGATATCCTCCCAGTTCAGATGCTTCACGTAGCTGCCGAAGGTGCGGAAAATCTGCGTCTCATCGACGTTGAGATCCATCATCCCCGGATACGGACGGCCAAGAATGCCGATGTTCCCCGACTTCAGGCGACGGCAGGCGTTGGCCGCGTCGCACCACTGGCTAATCTTCTCATCAAGGATCGTATCTCCTTCAAGGTAGCCGGAAACCACCGCAAAAGGATGCTCGAAACGGCGCAGCACGGCGGTCATTTCGGGCAGCCCGGCGCAGGTACAACCTTTGCCCAGCCAGTCGTCGATAGTCAAGGTTCTATCCAGATCCAACGCGGGAACCGACTGCACGTTCAGCAGCACCAGCGTCACGTTGCCCAGCGCGCGCACTACCGGCAGCAGGGCCTCGGACGAGGCGTAGGTTGTCAGGTGGCAGAAAATAATATCCACATCTTCCGCCTGAAAGCGCAGCCCCGCCTCCCGCGCTCTTGCCGGATTGTCCACCATGCCTGCGGCAACGACGTCGCGCGGCGAGAATTTCTCCAGCAGCCGCTGATGATGCTCCATCAGCCGCTCTTTCATGCCCGAAAACTGCGGCCAGTACGCTTCAAGACCGATGGCGAAAATACCAATTTTTGCACTCATAAAGGTTCTCCTTTGCGGTTATACAATGCGGGTAGCCGTCACGCCGAGCAGACTGGCGAGCTTTTCAAGCGTCGTACCGTGGTGCCCGATACCGATGGCGCAGTGATGAGCCGCCCCGCCGCGCGACCAGCTTTCGGTGAAGGCCCGGGCGCCGCAGGCGAAGCGGTAGCGGCTGTTGGTGTTGCCGATATCCAGTATTTCTCCCGCCAGCGATTCTCCTTCGGCGTACTGCAAAATCACCCGGTTGTTGACGTCCTCCACCACCGACAGGAAGGTGACCGGCCCGTTGCGTACACTCATCTGGATCGAGATCCCTTTGCCGGGCTTACCGTGATAAACCGGCAAAGGCACCAGGCGCACTTCACCTTCGGCCATCGCCGGATGAGCCGGGCCGTCATGCCCCCACAGCACGACATCATCATCGAAATCAATGCCGTAAGGTTCGGCAAACGAGCCTCCGGCCCCGAGTAAAGAGAGAATTTTCATCGCGATAACGTTTTTAACTTCGTACTCCCCGGCAACCGGAATATCCCGCCCGGTAAGCAGCGTGTTGCCCAGAATCAGCGAGGTGACGATATTTTCATGGGCGCTGCCCGGCGTGCCTTCGTAGTAGTACGCCAGCGCGTGCAGTTTGTTTTCCCGTACCAGGTCGTCGAGAGCGACGGCGGTATGCGTTGCCCGCAGCAACTCCCGCTCATCGCAGCTGTCATCGATGACCAGCTTTTCCCTTATTTCCCGCCGTTTCTCTTCTATTTGCCTGTCGGAAACCTGCTCGCGCCAGCTCAGCAGCTCGCACATCTCCAGCGGCTGGAAGCGAACGCCCAGCTTCGCTGAGAGGTTCGTCATGTTGGAATAGACGTCGTACATGCCGTTGTAGTAGTGGCCGAGCACGCCAATCTGCGTCTGCGCCAGCTGCTTTTTCAGCGTCAGCGCCGTCAGCCAGGCGCAGGTTTCCCGCCAGACGTGGGGATCGTTGTGCAATGCTCCGACGATCATTTCCCAGTGGATCCCGGCGCGATTAAAGACGTTCGCCAGTTCCGGCGCGCTGCACGCCTGGCAATGCGCCAGCCACTCGCCGGTGCGCGCCCCGCGATCGGGCAGATCGCGAATCACGCTGTACGGCAACGTCCGCTCCGGCTGGAGGGCCAGGATCAGCACCGGCACGCTAAACTGCTGCACCAGCGGCAGCACGGTGGAGCTCAGGGCATAGGTGCTGATGGCTATCACAATAACGTCCGGGGAAAACTGCCTGAGACGCAGGGCCAGCGCATCGCTTTTCTCCAGCGAATCCACCAGCCCACCGTTCAGCACCGTGAGCGATGGCGCAGAGAGCTGCTCTTCAATCTCCTGCAGGTAGCCCAGCAGGCGCTGTTCGAGGCCGCTGAACTGCGGCCAGTAGGTATTGAGCCCGATACCAAATAGCGCGGTATTAAGCGTGGCGGGTATATTCATAGGTTGTCTCCTGATGAGGATAAATCGTCTGAGAAAGGAAAATGTCCACGTCCCAGACCCCGCGCCTGAAGCGCTCGTCGACAATGGCTGGGAGACTGGTTAAAGCTTTTCTGAAAGATGACCGAGAAATAGTTGCTGTCGCTAAAACCGCTTACCTCCGCCACTTCTGCAATGGAGAGGTCGCTGGTGCCGAGCAGCGTGATGGCGCGGCACAGGCGGCGCTGCATCTGGTAGCGGCTGATGGTCATACCGGTTATCTGTTTGAAAGCGTCGCGTACCGAACGCGGAGAAAGCTGGTGCTGCGCGCAGAGGGATTCCAGCTCAAATCTCTCATTCAGCCGCGAGCCGAGGCTGGCGATGACCAGATCGATATCCTGACGGGCGTGAGAGGCCAGCTTGTCCGGCGCGTAGCGGTGGCGCATCAGCAGAAGCACCAGTTCGAGAAATATCGACTCGCTCAGGCGTAAAGAAACAGGGTCCCGCCTGCCGCACTCGCTGGCCAGGCGCTCGACGTGCTGGCGGATCACTGCCAGCGACTCCCGGGTTAATCGCCAGCTACGGCTTTGCTGGTGGGTTTCCGTGCCGGGCAGCAGATTGTGCCAGTCGGTGCCCAGGCGCAGGCGGTCGCGGCAAAACAGGATGTTGCCCAGCTCGAGGTTATCGACCGACTGGTAGTAATGGCTATCCTGCTGGGTCACATACAGCACGTCACCGTAGGTAATGCGGTACGGCAGTCCGTTCCAGATGTGTAATCCGTTGCCGCGCCAGACAATAACGATTTCGTCAAAATCATGGCGATGCAGAGGAAAGATATCCTGCGGGCAGCGGTGCTCCACCGCCACCGGATGGGCGGCACTAGTGAAGTAATCACTGCGCTTGAGCATTAAGGAGGTCATGTTTTTCCCGGTGATGGCGGCAAGGTGGAATCAATATAAGCCAGCCAAAAGCCGGGCCGCCTTAAGAGCCGGGTGGAAATTCGGGCGGGGCGTGACCAAAAAATCAAGAATCAGGAAGGGATTGCCGAAGTTGCAGAGGCGATCACATTTTGATAACAATCAACAGCGGGGCGAAACGGCGGAGGCTTTAAAAACAGCGAGCGGGCAAGGCTGCCCGCTCGTTTATATCATTGGCAAATCAGAACAATTACTTGTTAACAAAATCTTCGCCCAGGGCGATATCTTTCTTCAGCGTATCGAGCATGCCTTCCAGCGCCTGTTGCTCAAATGCGCTTAGCTTACCGAACGACTGACGCTCTTCGATGCCGTTTTTGCCCAGCAGTAACGGTTGCGAGAAGAAACGCGCGTACTGGCCATCACCTTCAACATAAGCGCATTCGACCACGCCTTTCTCGCCCTGCATCGCACGCACTAAGGAAAGACCAAAGCGGGCGGCCGCCTGCCCCATAGAAAGCGTGGCAGAACCGCCACCGGCTTTCGCTTCAACAACTTCGGTGCCGGCGTTCTGGATGCGTTTTGTCAGATCGGCAACTTCTTGCTCGCTGAAGCTCACGCCAGCAATCTGTGACAATAGCGGCAGGATGGTCACGCCGGAGTGGCCGCCAATAACCGGCACTTCAACGTCGGATGCGGATTTACCTTTCAGCTCAGCCACAAAGGTATTTGAACGGATGATGTCCAGCGTGGTCACGCCAAACAGTTTGTTCTTATCGTAAACGCCGGCTTTTTTCAGCACCTCTGCCGCGATGGCCACCGTGGTGTTCACCGGGTTAGTAATGATACCGATGCAGGCCTGCGGGCAGGTTTTCGCTATCTGCTGTACCAGGTTCTTCACGATACCAGCGTTAACGTTAAATAAATCGGAGCGATCCATGCCTGGTTTACGGGCTACGCCGGCGGAAATCAGCACCACATCAGCCCCAACAAGCGCCGGAGTTGCGTCTTCACCGGAGAAACCTTTGATTTTTACATCGGTAGGAATATGGCTAAGATCAACCGCCACGCCCGGCGTGACCGGAGCAATGTCGTACAACGAGAGTTCTGAACCTGAAGGCAGTTGGGTCTTAAGTAGTAGGGCAAGCGCCTGGCCGATTCCACCAGCGGCGCCGAGGACTGCAACTTTCATCCTAAACTCCTTATTATGGTTAATATAGTCTTTCGTTACTCCGTCGCCTGGACCTTAATTCACAAGATGAACAATTACAATAAGTATGGTTGAAGAATGCGTTCTGGTGCGCAGCGATGCATCCGCTTCGCATTTTCATCCCTGAGACTGACCATCCAGCAAAACGTAGTACCGGATCGACTATTGGTTACAATACACCCAGCTCACTCGGCAAAACAACATCATTCTCATAACATTTAGTTTACTTTTACAGCGATTTACGCGCTGTGATGAAGGCATGTTCCTTAGCAGGGTTATTTGCTAAAATATGCCCCCTTCATAACATTATTTACTTTATCCCCCTGCGGATTATTTGCATAAAAATTCATTACTATGCATAATGATGTTGTTTTTACCACCATAATTTGGGTGACTTATGCGAAGTTCGGCAAAACAAGAAGAACTGGTTAAAGCGTTTAAACTGCTGCTTAAAGAAGAAAAGTTCAGCTCTCAAGGTGAAATCGTCCAGGCGCTGCAGGAAGAAGGTTTCGATAATATCAACCAATCGAAAGTCTCCCGCATGTTGACAAAATTTGGCGCGGTTCGTACCCGTAACGCCAAAATGGAGATGGTCTATTGCCTGCCTGCCGAACTTGGCGTTCCTACGACCTCCAGCCCGCTGAAAAACCTCGTGTTGGATATCGACTATAACGATGCGGTCGTGGTTATCCATACCAGCCCGGGCGCTGCGCAGCTGATTGCTCGCCTGCTGGACTCTCTCGGGAAGGCGGAAGGGATTCTCGGCAGCATTGCCGGCGATGACACTATCTTTACGACCCCGGCCAGAGGCTTCACCGTCAAAGATCTGTACGACGCCATTCTCGTCCTGTTTGAACAGGAACTCTGAGAGCCTCCCCTCTGGTTACCACCAGAGGGTCTTTTCAAAAATATTGCATTTCTTTAACATTTAGTGTGGTTTTCGGCCTCTATACATACTTTTACCGAATGAACGGGCCAGAAGCGCACAAAATATCAAAATACCCTATCTATATGATTTTAATCGCTATATCAGACTTCTATGGCGAGTAAATGACATTTCTAATTCTTATACGTTATAAAAACGACAATTCTTTGTAATTATTTACTCATACAACCATTAGCGTGGTATTAATATTTTTGGTGATTAGTGTATACTTGATTTTGTGATGAGGGTCACGAAACGAAGAGCCCTCAATAATAAGATTCGACGAGGTGAACATCATGAAAATCAAAACAACTGTAGCTGCACTAAGCATCCTGTCTGTTCTGTCCTTTGGCGCTTTCGCCGCTGACTCTATCAACAGCGATCAGGCGCAAGGCCGTCAGTCAATCGGTACCATTTCCGTCGGCGCGGTGAGTTCTTCCCCGATGGATATGCATGAGATGCTGAACAAAAAAGCTCAGGAAGAAGGTGCGTCTTCTTATCGCATCATCGAAGCCCGTACCGGTGACCACTGGCACGCTACGGCAGAGCTTTATAAATAAGACGTAATGATTGTCGGTTACGAACTAAATACGAATAATTCACAGCGGCCCAGGCCCATATAAAGCCTCCCGCCGCTGCAACAAATGGTTGGAGTAAAGATTATGAAACGTTCAATGATCATCGCATCCCTGGGCCTGGCTTCCGTTCTCTCCTTCGGCGCTAGCGCCGCCGTACATCAGGTCAACGCGGAACAAGCTCAAAACCTGCAGTCGATGGGCACCATCTCTGTTTCTCAGGTAGGCAGCGCCCCGATGGATATGCGCCATGAACTGGCGGCTAAAGCCGAAAAAGAAGGCGCAAGCAGCTACCGTATTATTGAAGCCCGTACCGGCGATAGCTGGCACGCTACAGCTGAGTTGTACAAATAAACCCTCGTCGTCTTATCCGACGACTTGCCCCCGCTTGTCGGGGGCTTTTTTATGCCTGCCTGGCGTTAAACCGTAGCTCCCCTTCCAGCTCTTCTTCCGCTTCATCAAACAGCAATATCAAGGCGCCAAAGCGCCGACGCTGCTTATCGCTTAAGTGAATAAACTCAATCTCCAGCGGCAGCGGCAGCAGACCGCTGGTGACGGCTTCCCACAATGAGTCCAGATTGTTCACCTGCTCGCGGTTGAGCGAGAAGCTCCGCGAAAATTCACGATAGAAATCCTGCTGATCGGCTATATCATCAAAATCAAATGTATAGATAGTCATCGCCCACACCCTGTCAACATCGCGCTATTGCCACCTGCCAATACTGCCTATGCCTCCACGCGCCGGGTTTTCTCTCCCTGCTTCCCTGAACGAAACGCGAATATCCCCGACGATTAAGTATAGTGATAAAAAAACCGACGCTTCAGCGTCGGTTCAGGTAGTTAGCTATTGGTCAATACATGCTGGTACTTACGCAACATATCCACCAGCCGTCGGACCGGTTCCGTCACCTGCGGTGACGCCTCCCAGACCTGCAGTTTTTCCTGATAAACGTCCAGCTCTTCTAACAAACGAGCAAAATAGCGACGTCGTTTATCATCGCTGCCTGCGGAAATCACATGGTCCGCAGTGCGGCGCAGCTGGCGGTGAAATGCCGACAGATCGTCGTTCACCGGCACAGGCGCATCCCGCAGACGCTGATGGGCAATAATCAGGGTCAGCGCCAGGCGGAAACGGGCGATATCGCCGGGGAACTTATTCAGCAAGAGGAACAGCTGCTGATAAAGCGCCGGCAAATGGTTCTCTTTACGGCGAGAGGTATTGGTCGTCAGGGATGACACCGCGGCCGAAACAAACTGATTCAGCAGCACACGTCCGGTACGCGCTTGTGAATTATCCCGTACCAGCAGAATCACCATCAGCGCCAGAAAACAGCCGACGATCTGGCCCAGCGCGCTATCAAGAAACTGGCTGAACTGAAACTGCATAGGGTTATCCAGTACCAGAATGTTGATGGTACTCGCCAGCGCCCCCAGCGATCCCAGCCGCCGTTTTTGTACCTCAATACCAATAAAGAACGCCATCGCCGCCAGGCTGATACACAGCAGCAGCATACTCTGCTGCGTGGCGGGCATAATCACCAGGAAGAACAGCGCCCCCAGCGGTAAGGCCGCCAGCGTACCGTAGAGAAAATCTATTGCCACCATTCGTGGGTTGGGCAGGCGCATGGCGAGCGACGTCACCACCGCAATCATCACCATCGCCCCGCTACCGGACGTCCAGCCGGTCCACAGCCAGAACAGCGTCCCAAGAATGCAGGAAATGGAGGTGCGCCAGAAGTTGACCATCGCATGATGACGCTCGGCGGACCCTGCCTTTATCACCACCTCACCCTGCAGCACTTCATCTTCAACCCGGCTGATCCTGGTATTGCCGACCACGCCGCGCTTCAACAGCAGATAGCGTGTCGCGGCGCCAACCCAGCTGTAAATAGTGACCGGCGTATTGTGCTCCCCCTTCCAGGTCAGAAAACGGCGCATTCTTTTCAGCTGTCGATGGACGTCCTGTACGGTTTCAACCGGCTCGGCAAACAGCTCGCGGTAATCACTGGTCACGATTTCCGGGCGCGAATTCTGGATCAGGTACGTTTCGCAGGCCTGAGTAATCAGCGTTAAAGAAAGAGTATTAATGGCCTTCAGGCGCTGATTGACCCTGGCCCAGCGCGAGGACTCCATAATCAGGTTGCTGCGCATTCCTTCCAGCGCACTGGTCCGACGCACCAGCGAACCCCATGCTTTATCAACCACTTCGCTGTCGCCATGCGCCACACAAAGTTGCATCAGGCGGTACTGTTCGATCAGCAGGTTATCCAGCTCAAGATCGATCTCTTTCTTAATCGAGCGCGGGGAAAATAACAGGTCCGCCATAATGGCGCTGACAATCCCCACCACAATCTCGCTGCAACGCTCAACGGCAAACTGCGGTGCCAGCATCGGATCGGTATGAATGGTGATAATAATGATCAGCGCGGTATAGCCTGCCAGCCCCCAGGCATAGGAGTTTTCGACGCGAACCAGCGAGGAGATCCAGGTGCAGAAACCCGCCCACAGACAGCACACCAGCATCATCAGCAGCGGCGCGCGAATCATCAGAATGATTATCGCCAGCGCGGCAATACAGCCGATAAACGTCCCGACAATACGCAGCATCCCGCGATAGCGGATCGCGCCAGAATAAGGTTCTCCGCCGGCGGCAAACGCGGGACCCGCGGTGACAATGGCCGCCGTGAGTACCGCCCAGCGCGGCGTTTCCAGTTGAAAATGGAAGCCGACAAAGAGTGCCAGCACCACCGCACACGCTAATTTAATCGCGAAGCGCAGGTGCCGGGGAGAAATGGTGAAGATCCCCATGGCGATTAACCAAACTCACGCAGGCGCATCGCCAGTTTCTGGAAGAAGTTCACCTGGGTTGTATCGCGGTCTTCTTTACCGGTAATCACCACCGTCGCGGTTGTCCCCGCTGGCCACAGATTGCCCTGCTGCTTGTCGAGTCGAATGCGGACCGGCACGCGCTGCGCCAGACGAACCCATTCAAGGTTAGAATCCACGGAAGCCATCCCTTTGGCGTCGCTGCTGCTGCTGGCGTTGGTCACCCCGGCGGCGATACTATCCACCGTACCTTTAATCGAGCGGCTGCTTCCCAGCGGGGTAATTTCCGCACGGTATCCCTGACGTACCCCTTCCAGTTTGGTCTCTTCAAGGTAGGCCACCACGTAAAAGGTGTTTTGCTTAACCAGCGCCACGGCTGTCGAGCCACGGGTAATAAATTCACCGTTGTAAACGTTGAGGTTGGTCACCCAACCATCGGCCGGCGCGCGGACAACCGTGCGTTCAAGATCGAGCTTTGCCAGATCCCGGCTGGCCACGGCTTTCGCCAGCTGATGCTCTACCGTTTGTAAGACGTTATTGGCCTGGTCTATCTCTTCACGAGACATCGCCTGTACGCCCAGCCTGTTACGGCGGCCGGCTTCAACACGTTTTTCCTGCGCCAGAGTCTGGTAATAGGAAACGTCGGCCTGAGCTTCTTCGAGGGCTTTCTGATAACGCGGCTGGTCAATCACAAACAAAACCTGGTCTTTCTTAACCAGCTGGTTATCCTTGATATTTACCTGGGAAATCAGCCCGGATACATCGGGTGCGATAGCCACGATGTCGGCGCTGAATCGCGCGTCGCGCGTCCAGGGAGACGCGGTGTAATAGACCCAGGCGCGAAAAATCGCGACAAATGCCAGGATAACCAGTATCACAGTGATTGCGGTACGGAAGATATTTCTTGTTAGTGTTTTCACATCGACCTCAAACGAACAAACGCGATATCAGATAAAAAAGGCAGCAATATAACGCGGTATTAAACAGTGCAGGGTGCCAGACAAAATCATAGATGCCGGTGGGAACCAGCAGCCGGTGTACCAGCCAGAAAATGGCCAGCGATATTAGCAGCTCAAAGAAGATCGGCGGAAACGATAAGCCGAAAATCACGATGACAGGAAACAGACTCATGATGACCTTGATAAGAAGCGTACAGGTGATATGCGTGAAGCGTTTATTATGTAGCTAACAATATAGTAACGTAACAATTGCAGCATGATCTATATTATGTGATCTAAATCACTTTTAAGTCAGAGTGAACAATGGAACGATTAAAACGCATGTCCGTTTTTGCCAAAGTGGTTGAACTTGGTTCATTTACCGCCACGGCACACCAGCTCCAGATGAGCGTTTCATCCATCAGCCAGACTGTCTCCAGACTGGAAGATGAACTCCAGGTGAAGCTGCTCAACCGCAGCACCCGCAGCCTTGGCTTAACAGAAGCCGGCAAGATCTATTACCAGGGCTGCCGACGAATGCTGTTCGAAGCGCAGGACGTCCATGAGCAACTGTACGCGTTTAACAATACGCCCATCGGTACGCTGCGCGTCGGCTGCTCTTCAACTATGGCACAGAATGTCCTGGCCCACATTACCGCTGGAATGCTGAAAGAGTACCCGGGTTTATCCGTCAACCTGGTTACCGGAATTCCGGCGCCGGACCTGATTGCTGACGGGCTCGATGTGGTGATCCGTGTCGGGGCATTGCAGGATTCCAGTCTCTTCTCCCGCCGGCTTGGCTCGATGCCGATGGTGCTCTGCGCAGCGAAAAGCTACCTGCAGCAGGCGGGGATCCCGGAAAAACCGGCCGATCTCGCCAGCCATTCGTGGCTTGAGTACAGCGTGCGCCCTGATAATGAATTTGAAATTATCGCCCCGGAAGGGATCTCAACCAAACTGATTCCGCAGGGCCGCTTTGTCACCAACGACCCCATGACGCTGGTACGCTGGTTGACCGCAGGCGTCGGCGTGGCTTACGTTCCGCTGATGTGGGCGATCGAAGAGATCAACCGCGGAGAGCTGGAGATCCTGCTGCCAAGCTACCAGTCCGATCCTCGTCCGGTGTATGCGGTGTATACCGAGAAAGACAAGCTACCGCTGAAGGTTCAGGTCTGTATTAATTCACTGACGGAGTATTTCGTCGAGGTGGCAAAAATTTACCAGGGGATGCACGGCCGGGGAATTGCTCGCTAGCGACACGACACACACAGCAACGATGGCCGGTGCAAGGTGCGCCTCCGCAAGATGCGGAAGCGCATTCAGAATACTCAGGCGGTTCCGCCAACGGTAAGATTATCGACTTTCAGCGTCGGTTGACCCACGCCTACCGGCACGCTCTGGCCCTCTTTACCGCACACGCCGACACCGCTATCCAGCTTCAGATCGTTACCGACCATGGAAATCTGCTGCATCGCTTCAATCCCGGAACCAATCAGGGTCGCCCCCTTCACTGCTTTCGTGACCTTCCCTTTTTCGATCAGGTAGGCTTCTGAAGTGGAGAACACAAACTTACCTGAGGTGATATCGACCTGACCGCCGCCAAAGTTCGGGGCATAGATACCGTAATCAACCGATTCAATAATTTCCTGCGGCGTCGATTTACCTGCCAGCATGTAGGTGTTGGTCATCCGCGGCATGGGCAGATGGGCGTATGACTCGCGGCGGCCGTTACCGGTCGGCGCAACGCCCATCAAACGCGCGTTGAGTTTGTCCTGCATATAGCCTTTCAGGATACCGTTCTCAATCAGCACGTTGTATTGGCCCGGCGTCCCTTCGTCATCAACGGCCAACGAGCCGCGGCGATTGGCAATGGTACCATCATCCACCACGGTGCACAGTTCGGAAGCCACCAGTTCACCCATATGGCCGCTGAACACCGAAGTACCGCGACGATTGAAATCGCCTTCCAGACCGTGTCCTACCGCTTCATGCAGCAACACGCCAGGCCAGCCGGCACCCAGCACCACCGGCAGCATGCCCGCCGGGGCGGCAACGGCAGATAAATTCACCAGCGCCATCCGCACCGCTTCTTTCGCCCAGGCATCGGCACGAACTTCACCGTCTTCGGCAGCCAGGAAATAGTCATAGCCAAAACGACCGCCGCCGCCGCTGGAGCCGCGTTCACGTTTACCGTCGTCTTCCACCAGTACGCTGACCGACAGACGCACCAGCGGACGAACGTCCGCCGCTAAGGTCCCATCGGTCGCCGCGACCAGAATCAATTCATATACGCCGCTCAGGCTGGCGGACACTTCCTGCACGCGTTTATCAGCGGCGCGAGCCGCTTTATCGACGCGGCGCAGGATATCCAGTTTCTCTTCGCGGCTCATACTTTGCAGCGGATCGATACTGGTATACAGCGCGCTGTATTCTACCGCCCCCAGGGTACGCACTTTGCCGTCGCCGCTGTCGCGCACGATGGTACGCGCCGCCTGCGCGCTCTGTTCCAGCGCCAGCCGGCTGATTTGATCGGCATAAGCAAAACCCGTTTTCTCACCGCTGACCGCACGAACGCCGACGCCCTGGTCAATGTTATACGAACCATCTTTAATGATGCTGTCTTCCAGAACCCAGGATTCGTGATAGCTCGACTGAAAATAGAGATCGCCGTAATCCAGACGGCGCTCGGCCAACTGGCCAAGAATGGCAAAAAGATCCTGATGATTCAGGCCATTTGCTGACAGTAATTGTTCACTTACCAGGTTCAGACTCATCGTTATGCTACTCGTTTGTTGCCGCCGGTCAGGCGGAAATAAAAAACGCTATCCATTGAGAGTGCGGTAATTCCCCGCAATCGTCAAATCATTGCTTTTTGTCGCTGCGCGCCTGGCGCAGAACTTCATTGATCTGCGGCTGATCGATAGGGCCAGTGATGCGATAGCGCAGGATAGATACTTTGTTCCACAGCGGCCCCAGCACTTTACTGGCGGCAAATACCGCGGCGCCGACTATCGGGTTAATCACAAACGCTGTCGCAACACCGACGGTGGCCGAAATTTCCGGGGCCACGACGGCCTGCATATCCAGTCGGCGGCGTACCAGATCGACCGAGCCTTTCATAGCGATATCCGCCTCGAGGCCATCCACCAGCGTATCATCCGTATTCAGCACACCATCTTTAATCCATGCCGTGCTGTTGATCGAATCAAAATAGAAGCCTTCGCTGAAGGTATCGCTAAAGTCGAAACGCAGCTTCCGCAACAGCGCATCGACGCTCAGCAGACGCAACAGCTGCCCGGCATGACCGGTGCTGATGTCGGTAAATTCGCCTTTCCCGAGATGGCTTTTCAGCACCCCATTGAGCGATGCCACATCCGGCTGCCACGGCGGTGCGCGCCAGTGCAAATCGTAATCGACATCGAACGACGACCCTTTCACCGGCGTTGAAATACCGAAGAAGCTGGCAAAGGCATCCGTTTTATTCCCATGGAGTTTGCCTTTCAGCGACGTCCGCACGCCGCCCGGGGCGTTGACCCATACGCCGTCGGAAGTCAGACGGCCAAAACCGGTATCCACCAGCCCGTTAGCCAGCGTCAGGGTATCGCCTTTAATTGAGAAATCACCGTCGATGCGCCCGTATTTTTGCCCCCATAGCCAGCACTCTGCGCAGCGCAGCTGAAGATCCGGCCAGCCGCGAAAATCAAGGCGCTTACTGGCAAGCGGGCTCGCCCCGTCGGACGTCTCACCGCTCTTCTGAGCGGCGGCCGGGTTGTAATACAGGTAGCGAATAGCGGCCTGCCAGGGAGCATTTTGCCGCATTGTCAAAGAGGCGTTAATTTCGCGCCCCTGGGCTTCAACCTTCGAGCCACCGGCTTCCGGTTGGCTCACCAGGCTCACGTTGTTCCAGCTTTGGCCAGCAAATGTCAGCGACGGCGTACGCAACGTTATACGTTCCGGGAAGAGAACATTGCTGCTGACCTCATTGACTGCGCCGCCCTGGAAAAGCGCCAGCCACTCCGCGCCATCCATCGGCGGCATATTCAGCTCAACGCCGGCCTGATCCGGCAGTGGAGAAATGGCTTTGCTATCAGAGGTTAAAATCGCCCGATCCAGCGTCAGCTTACGGCTCAGCAACCAGCGGCTGTTGAAATGATTTTTCGCACCAATCGCGCCGGTCAGCTCGAAGCTGTTTAACCCGCCAGCAACATTAATTTTCACCGGCAGCGGCTCACCCGCTTTTTTATCGACCGGAGAAGGTAAGTCACTGCTTACGTTTTTCAGATCGCCGTTGATATCAACCTTATAGCTCGCATTCCCATGGTACGGCAGCTCAATGGCCACCTTACCGTCCCACGGCACGCTACCGCTCACGGCATCATTGACTGCTTTTGGCAGCAGACCGGTATGCGACGGCTGCCAGCTGGCGTTCATTCCAACGTTGACCAGGAAGGCCTTAGCTCCCTCGGTGGTGGAAAAATCGAGATTCAGCGGCTGATTAAACCAGCTGGCTTTCAGGGTCTCGCTTTTCAGATCGCCATTTGTAAAGCTGAACTTACCGGTCAGATCCTTCAGCGTCGTATCAATCGGTTTGATAAACAGGCTGTTATTCACCAGATTGACATCGCCTTTGGCGGTGGTCAGCTCGCCATCCAGCGGAATATCAAGATGTAAGCGAGCGCTCACATTCCCATCCAGCTGGAGCTCATCCAGTGCCGAACCCAGCGTCTCTTTCAGCGGCGTCTCTTTAAAATAGGGGCCGACATCTTTCCCCGGACCGTTGATATCGGCATCAATAAGCAGTTTTTCCCGCGAATAATCAGGGATAACCGCATCAAGGTTGCTGGCGGTGACGTTACCCAGCATGACCTTATCAGCCTTCATCCACAAACCGTTATTGATAAAGTCGAGGTTGATATCCAGCCCGGTTAATGCCGGCCAGTCCGGTTGAAAGGCAAAAGTGGCGTTGGTTAATGGCACAGAAACCTGGAACTGGCCTTCGTTATGCAGATAGGGGAACAGGTGCGGATTACCGCCGTAAACCAGGGTCGCGTTGGTTGACTGCCCGCCTTTTATCGCGCCGCTGAGATAATCCACCAGCTCTTTGCCCATCAGGTTTTCCGGGAAATAGCGCCATGCCTGACCGCCGTCATTGGTGCTGATCCCCGCCAGAATTCCCAGCCACGGCTCATCATCCTGCGGCTGTAAATAGCGGAATCCTCCCCGCGCACGTACACCGGTCGCCTGCACGTCAATGTTGCGTCCGTCGAGCATAAATCCTTTGTCATTCTTCACCCAGCTAAGGGTGGCATCGCCTTTGGCGATTTCCAGCGGGGCGCGGAAGACCGTGGCATAAGGCATTTTAGCCTCGCTCATACTGGCGTGCAGCGAGCCGTTTTCCACGCTTCCGGCAACGCTACCGGAGAAATGCTCGGCCCCTGGCAGCAGCTTCCACTGCTTCCAGGAGAGGTCGCTCCAGCTTGCCTGAAAACGGGACTTCTCCGCCGCCTGCAGCGGGATATCCAGCGCCAGCAGATCGATTTTGCCGGCAGGTTGCGTGGTGCGCCAGACCTCGCCCAGCTCAGGAGCCAGCTTATCGGCGATCGGTTGCAGCCCGGTCAGGCCAGTGAGATCGAGATTACTGGCGCGGACACGCAGCTCATCGCTGCGCGCGTGGTTATCGCCGCCAACATCCTGGGCCGGGATCCACGCCATCGCCAGCGCTCCGCGCGGCCAGGCTTTGCCATCGATCGAGATACGGGTATCCGGGATGTCGAAGCCCCAGCCCTGCTTCTCGCGGAAGATATGGGCCGTCAGATTATCCACCGTCAATCGATGAGGCTGACCGTCCCCCTGCCAGCTGGCACCGCCCTTCTTCAACCAGACGTCGCCGCTGGCGATATCGCCTTTGTCGATGGTCATCCAGCCTTCGAGGCTAAAGCGCGCATTTTGCAATGCAATATTGTCCTGCATCCAGCGCCCCAGCCACGGCTTCACGTCAATATCGTCCGCCTGCAGCCATACGCGCCCTTTATTCAGCAGGCCATTTTCATCACGCAGATCCATGCGTACCTGCATCACCCCATGCTGGCCGTTCAGACTGGAGAGACTCAGTTGCCCTTCTGCACGATGGCGGTTATTGGTGTTCAGCCAGGTGAGCTGCGGAACAGCTAATTCCGCGCGTTGCCCGGAAATGGTCACGAAACTCAAATGGCTATCGCGGAGAATAAAGTGGTCGAACTGGCGCAGGAAAAGATCGCCGATATGGTCGGTTTTCAGGCTATCGCCGCCATCATTGGTCTGGATGGGCGAATTGGTATGGATTTTCAACTGCCAGAAGGTGAGGTCGCGGAACTGCCAGCGCATGTGCAGCAGACTTTGCCAGACATCCAGCGCCAGAGTGACCCGTTTAACAGAGAGCTGACCGCCGTCTTTCAGACCCGCGGAGACATCGCGCACGTCAAGCGTCGGACCAAAATTTTCCCAGCGGGCCGTGAGCTGTGAAGCATTGACCGGCGAGCCTGAAATCGCAGAGATTTTCTCCAGCAGCTGCGGGCGCCATGCGTCCAGCTGCGGTAGAACGAGACGCAGGCCGCTCACCAGCAGTGCGACGACAACTGTCAATGTTGCCGCGGTGAGCAATAATATCCCGGGCAGTCGCCTCACGCCTCTCTCCTTGTCAGACTTTTACACGTCATCTGTCTCTTTGCCTCCGCGTCGGCGGCGTTGACTTCCGGGATAAGGCGTCGTTTAGCCATGCTCCCGGGCGCCAGAACAGAGGCAAACCAGATGATTACATCATAACGACATCGAACTGCTCTTGATTATAGAGCGGTTCAATTTGTACTTTGACCTGTTTGCCGACAAAGATTTCGACTTCCGCCAGCGCGTGCGACTCTTCCCCTTTCAGGGTTTCCGCAACCGCAGGAGAAGCATAGACCAGGAAACGATCGGAATCGTAGGCATGATGCACACGCACAATCTCACGCATGATTTCATAGCACACCGTTTCCACCGATTTCACCGTACCGCGTCCGTGGCAGGTAGGGCAATCCTTACACAGCACGTGCTCAACGCTTTCACGAGTCCGCTTACGGGTCATTTCTACCAGACCAAGCTGGGAGAAGCCGTTAATACTGGTTTTGACCCGGTCTTTACTCAACGCCTGTTCCAGTGAATGCAACACCCGGCGGCGGTGATCTTCATTATTCATATCAATGAAATCAATAATGATAATCCCCCCCAAATTGCGCAGACGCAGCTGGCGGGCAATCGCCTGAGTCGCCTCAATATTGGTATTAAAAATGGTATCGTCGAGATTGCGATGACCGACAAATGCCCCGGTATTGATATCCACGGTGGTCATCGCTTCGGTTTGATCGATAACCAGATAGCCGCCGGATTTCAGCTCCACCTTACGCTCCAGCGCGCGCTGAATTTCGTTCTCCACGTCAAAGAGATCGAAAATCGGCTGACGGCCGCTGTAATGCTCCAGCTTGCTGGTCATTTCCGGCATATATTCGGCGGTAAACTCCACCAGCGATTCATACGTCAGGCGGGAGTCGACGCGAATACGGTCCAGATGCTCATCGGCAAAATCGCGCAGCACGCGCTGAGCCAGCGCCAGTTCACCGTACAGCTGATAACGGGTCTGCTGCCGTTTTTTGCGCTCCATGACCTTAGTCCATACGCGCTTGAGGTAAGCCGCATCGGCGGCTAACTCCTGTTCATGCACCCCTTCCGCGGCGGTACGGATGATAAAACCGCCCTGCTCATCGCAGTACTCGGCCACCACCTTCTTTAACCGCTCGCGTTCAGCTTCACTCTCGATACGCTGTGACACGCCGACGTGAGAAGCTCCCGGCATAAAGACCAGATAGCGGGAAGGCAGCGTAATGTCCGTCGTCAGGCGGGCGCCTTTCGTGCCGAGCGGATCTTTCACCACCTGAACCATCAGGTCCTGGCCCTGACGAACCAGTTCGGAAATATCGCGCACCGTAAACTGCTTTTGTTCTTCCCCGGCGACGCATTCGGTATGCGGCATAATATCTGACGCATGCAGAAATGCGGCCTTGTCCAGACCAATATCTACAAAAGCCGCCTGCATCCCCGGCAGTACACGACTGACACGACCTTTGTAGATATTGCCTACGATTCCGCGCCGCGCTTCACGCTCAATATGAATTTCCTGAAGAATACCGCCATCAATGTACGCAACGCGCGTCTCCGATGGCGTTACGTTAACTAATAATTCTGCCGTCATCTTTATCCCTTTTCTTCACGCAGTGAGTTAAAGTTACTCAGCAACTCATACGTTTCTACCAGCGGTAAGCCGACCACGGCGTGATAGCTGCCATTAATCTTCCTGACGAAACAGCCACCCAACCCTTGAATACCGTATGCACCTGCTTTGTCCAGAGGTTCTCCGCTGGCCACATAGCTGGCAATATCCTGTTCTGAAAGCAGGCGGAAGGTGACTTCCGTCACCACCAGGCAATCCAGCGTCAGCTGCTTATCCGCCAGCGCCACGGCCGTCATGACCTGATGCGTCTTACCGGAGAGCATGCGCAGCATCTCGGCGGCGTGAGCGGCATCGCGCGGTTTTTCCAGCACTTCGCCGTTCAGGATAACAATGGTATCCGCCCCCAGCACCGGCAGATCGCGCGACGCCAGTGCGACCCCCGCCTGCGCTTTTTCACGCGCCAGACGCGCAACGTAGTGCCCGGCGCTCTCCTGCGGCAAGCGTCGTTCTTCAATACCGGGAACCAGACGTTCAAAAGATAGCCCCAGCTGCGTCAGCAGTTCCTGCCGACGCGGAGAGCCTGAAGCGAGATACAGAGTCGTCATATCAACCTTATTGCACCGCAAATTGCTGACGGACTTTCCGCATCAGCAGGAATAACCATGGCCAGAGCACGCCGTTTACTACACTACTCCAGAACACTTCCGGACGGAAAGAGACGTTGATCACTAAAAACTCTGCCCAGAAAACAACGATATCCACAGCAAGGGATAGCATCATCACCACCAGCGCCTGCTGCCAGAGCGCCAGGTTGCGAAACAGCTGATATTTCAGCGCCACCAGATAAGCGATGATACTTAACGATAGCGCGCGAACGCCCAGTGTCGACCCACTGATAAGATCGAGGATAGCCCCCATGACGAAACCGGTGCCTACGTTCACCCGATGCGGTAAGGCGAGGATCCAGTAAAGCAGGATCAGGAACACCCAGTTTGGCCGGAAGACGGTCAAATCCGCCGGCCAGGGCATGACCTGCAGCAATAGTGCGATAAGAAACGAGAGCCAGATAACCCAGCGTCCCTGGCTTCGATAACTTGCCACTATTGTCCCCCTGCAGGCAGAGGTTGCGAAGGCGGCGTTATGCCGGTTGCCGGCGCAGGCATTTGCGGCCCCATGGCATCCGGTGCCGGCAGAACCTGCGGCATCATCTGCATCAGACGCTCATTGGCGACGCGGTGCACCTCTTCCGGCGTCATCGGGTTGGCCCCGTTACGATCGGCTCCCCACAGCAGCAGGAGATAGCGCAGACGCTGCAGACCCGCCGTTGGGCGCGCCTGAATGACCGTATACGCACGCTGCGTGTCGAGCTTCACCGAGGAGACCACGCCAACCGGATAGCCCTCAGGGAAGCGGCCACCGAGACCGGAGGTCACCAGCACATCGCCGACGCGAATATCGGTGTTCGCCGGCAGGTGCTCCAGCTGCAAATCGTCAGTGCATCCGTTACCCGCCGCAATCACGCGAATATCATTGCGCAGAACCTGAATCGGCAACGCATGCGTCGCGTCGCAGATGAGCAGCACGCGGCTGGTTAACTTCGCCACCGCGACGACCTGACCCACAACGCCTTTGTCGCTGATCACCGGCTGGCCTTCGTAAACGCCGTTAACGCTGCCCTTATCGATGACAACCTGATCGCTATAAGGATCGTTAACCGTAGAGATGACCTGAGTCACCATTTTTTGCTCATCCTGGCGCAGCGGCGAGCCCAGCAGCTCGCGCAGACGCGCGTTCTCCTGTTTGTACTGACCCAGCATCAGCAAATCGCTGTTCTTCAGCAGCAGTTCCTGACGCAGCGCGCGGTTTTCCAGTTCGAGCTGATCGCGGGTTGCCAGCGTTTGCGATACGCTATCCAACAATTCCCGGGGACCATTTGAGATAAAGTAGAAAGGGCTGACGGCAGTGTCCATGTACGTTCTAATCTGACTGAACGTACCCAGGCGGCTGTCGGCGATAATCACGCCAAGCGCCACCAAAACCGCCAGGATAAGGCGAATCTGTAGCGACGGGCCACGGCTAAAAATTGGCTTCATAGGCTATGCGTATTCTCGTGTCAGTTAAGACCAAGGGTAGCTTTTGAGGCTACCCTGGACCTTCGGCTGACTACTCTTCGCTGAACAAGTCGCCGCCGTGCATGTCGATCATTTCCAGCGCTTTACCGCCGCCACGTGCGACGCAAGTCAGTGGATCTTCTGCAACTACGACAGGAATACCTGTCTCTTCCATCAACAGACGGTCGAGGTTGCGCAGCAGGGCGCCACCGCCAGTCAGAACCATACCACGCTCGGAGATATCGGAAGCCAGCTCCGGCGGACACTGTTCCAGCGCGACCATGACCGCGCTGACGATACCGGTCAGCGGTTCCTGCAGCGCTTCGAGAATTTCGTTCGAGTTCAGGGTAAAGCCGCGCGGCACGCCTTCTGCCAGGTTACGGCCGCGAACTTCGATTTCACGCACTTCATCGCCCGGATACGCCGAACCGATTTCATGCTTGATACGTTCAGCCGTCGCTTCACCGATCAGAGATCCGTAGTTACGACGCACATAATTAATCACGGCTTCATCGAAACGGTCACCACCGATACGAACGGAAGAGGAGTAAACCACGCCGTTCAGGGAGATAACCGCCACTTCTGTGGTACCGCCACCAATATCCACCACCATAGAACCGGTCGCTTCAGAAACCGGTAAGCCCGCGCCAATCGCAGCCGCCATCGGCTCTTCAATCAGGAAGACTTCACGAGCGCCAGCGCCCTGAGCAGATTCACGAATCGCACGACGCTCAACCTGGGTTGCACCGACCGGTACGCACACCAGAACACGCGGGCTTGGACGCATGAAGCTATTGCTATGCACCTGTTTGATAAAGTGTTGGAGCATTTTTTCGGTGACGAAGAAGTCGGCGATAACGCCGTCTTTCATCGGGCGAATCGCCGCGATGTTGCCCGGTGTACGCCCGAGCATCTGCTTCGCTTCATGACCAACTGCAGCGACGCTTTTCGGCGAGCCGGCACGATCCTGACGAATGGCCACAACGGAAGGCTCATTCAATACGATGCCTTGTCCTTTTACATAAATCAGGGTATTCGCAGTACCCAGGTCAATGGACAGGTCATTGGAAAACATGCCACGAAATTTTTTTAACATACTAAGGGATAATCCTGAAAGCTGGGGCGGAAAACAAAATCCGCTTACTTTACCAACCACACGCAGCAGCGACAAGGCGCAAAAATCATCTGCTACGGTGAAAATTAGTGCAGCGCATTTCCTTCGTTACAAATTTACCGGGTCCATTCAGTGGCGAAATCATCAACAGCGCTCCGCGCCTGAATCTGTAACCCGTCAAAGGTCATTTACTGGCATTTACATTGCGATAATCCGGCAGGTAGACAAGCACACCCCCTTCACTATGGCGCGCGTTATTCTACGTGAAATCACGCTAAACGGCAGATCAAACCGAGTATCTTTGCGAATATTTTTTCACATTTGTGTCAAGTGGCTGTGAGGCGGCAAAAAATTCCCCCTGACCACCCGTGACACCGCACTGAGACAGCACCTGCCACTCACTGCGACTGCGAACGCCGGTTGCAAAAACCTGGACCGGCATGCCCTTACAGGCCTCCACCAGGCTCTGAACCAGCAGCTGGTTCTCACTGCGCTTTTCGATATTGCGCGACAGCCCCTGGTGCAGCTTAATCACTTCGACATCCAACTGCTTGATCCAACTAGTTCCAACCAGCGTTAATCCGGCCTGCACGACGGCGACACGAATACCCAGAGCATTGACCAGGCGCATTACCGGTTGTAAGCGGCCGATATATTGACAAACATCTGCCTCTGCAAGTTCAAAAATAATCCGTCGACGTTGCGATTTTTCACTCTGCATCAAGGTATCACGCAGCCAGCGCTGAAATCTCGGCCGGATCAATGACTCTACCGTCACCTGCAGCGCGAGGTTTTCCTCCGGCCAAAAACTTAAAAATGGCAGTAACCGCGTGATCTGCAGGCGGTCGTACTCTTCCGCCAGACCAAATTGTTGCACCATTGGCATATATTCTGCCGCGATCACCTCTTCCTTTCCGTCATACAGCCGCGACATCAGTTCACGATGATGGACGCGTCCATCGCGGGTAACGGCCGGCTTCTGGTACAGCCGCGGCCCGCCGCGACTGAGCATTTGTTCAATCAGCGTACGCCAGCGGACGTTACCGCGCCCTTTCTCCGGTAACGAGTCATCGTAGACGGCCCAGCTATTGCTGCCCTGTAGCACCGCATTGCGCGTCGCGGCCTCGGCGCGTTCCATCACCTGGGCCGTTGTCTGCCCGCTGCGGAAAGCGCAAAGACCGATGTGCATCATGTCATCGCGGTCAAGAATCCGCGTCGGCGGCAGCGCATCCACCGCTTTTAACAGCAACCCGGCGATGCTATCGGCCTCTTTTAAGGTACGGTGAGGAAGGAGTACGGCAAAATCACTGCGGTGGTAGCGCGCCAGCAGCGCCCCGGGATAGCGCATAATAAAAGTCGACAGCAGGTTGATGAGCGTGAAGTAGTGTTCTTCGGCAGCGGCTCGTCCCCAGTTATCACGTAGCAGATCGAACTCCGGCAGGCGAATCATCATCACGATACCGTGCGAACCCACTTTTTCCTGATCTTCCAGCAGAGTTGCCAGCTGATTATCAAAGAACAGACGATTATTCAGCCCGGTTTTCGAGTCTTGTGCAGCATAAGAACGAATCAGCGTATCCATACGACTACGCTGATCGCTGGCAAACTGCAGTTCGGAAAGCAGCATATCCAGCGCGCTGCTGGTGCTGGCCGGCCACTCATGTACCGACCCTCGAACCTGCGGCCCGCGTTCGCCACTGAGGATTCGCGCAGCGCGCACCTCCAGCAGCTCCTGGCCTGCAAGCTGACGGCGAATCCAGCGTACGGAGAAAAAGATAACCAGAACCATCAGACCGATAGCTATCGATAAGGGCCCGGTGATGTGCAGCGAGCGGAAATAATTCACCATCGGGTCGAGGTAGACCACGTGAATCGTCATACCGGGATGTTTTAACGACGGTACCGTTATTTCACGATACTGATTCTTACTCCCCGGCGGACGATAGCTGTCGCTACGCGAGTGACCGTACACCGGCTTGCCGTTAAGCAGAAAATCGACCTGCACAATCTCCACCGGCGTCATCAGCTCATCCATTTGCGGTTCGAGCTTATCGAACGAGGATGAGATCAGGCGGTTATCCAGCATCGTCGCCACGGCCTGGACGCGATTCTCCATCTTCAGCTGGATACCGTTATAAAAACTCAGCGAAGCACCGATGAGCGTGACAAAGATGGTCAGGCTGGTAAGCAGCGTGACAAATGCTGAGAACTTCGTCGTTAATCGCATCCCTGTGTTAACTCCGCGAGTGAATGACCGCCCGATAGATTTTCAGGCTCGTGTACTGGCGCTTTACCTAAAGTAAGCACTAACTTTCTAAAGCGCGAGGCATACTATCAAAGCTGGCGTTTCTGGCAATTTATTGCGTTATATCGGCGTAATAATGTCGATAGCGAGTATAGTCTGCAGAAAAATTTTTCCAATCTTTGTACAAATAAGGACCCGCATATGCAGGCTTTAATATTAGAACAGCAGGATGGTAAAACAATCTCTTCGGTGCAAACCATCGACGCCGACCAGCTGCCGCCGGGCGATGTCACCGTCGATATTCACTGGTCGAGCCTTAACTATAAAGATGCGCTGGCGATCACCGGCAAGGGAAAAATCATCCGCAACTTTCCGATGATTCCTGGCATCGATTTCGCCGGTAGCGTTCACTCAAGCGAAGATCCGCGTTTCCACAGCGGCCAGAAAGTGCTGCTGACCGGCTGGGGCGTCGGTGAAAACCACTGGGGTGGTCTGGCCGAGCGTGCGCGCGTGAAAGGCGACTGGCTGGTCGCAATGCCGGAAGGTCTTGATGGCCGTAAAGCGATGGCGATCGGTACCGCCGGCTTCACCGCAATGCTGTGCGTCATGGCGTTGGAAGATGCCGGTATCCGTCCGCAGGATGGTGAAATCATTGTCACCGGCGCCAGCGGCGGCGTCGGCAGTACCGCCATTGCGCTGCTGCATCAGCTCGGCTATTCGGTCGTCGCAGTCTCTGGCCGCGAAAGCACCCATGAATATCTGAAAAGCCTCGGCGCGCAGCGCATTCTCGGTCGCGAAGAGTTTGCCGAAACCCGTCCGCTGGAAAAACAGCTGTGGGCTGGCGCGATCGATACCGTCGGGGACAAGGTGCTGGCGAAAGTGCTGGCGCAGATGAACTATGGCGGCTGCGTCGCCGCCTGTGGTCTGGCCGGAGGCTTTGCGCTGCCGACGACGGTAATGCCGTTTATTCTGCGCAATGTTCGCCTGCAGGGCGTCGATTCCGTCATGACGCCGCCCGCGCGTCGCGCTGAAGCCTGGCAACGTCTGGTGCGTGACCTGCCGGAATCCTTCTATTCAGCGAGCGCCACGGAAATTACCCTCGCAGAGGCCCCGGCATTTGCCGCTAAGATCATGAACAATCAGATCCAGGGGCGGACGCTGGTGAAGATCGCCTAATCTGCAATTTTTCGTGACATATTCGCGATAAATCGCCGCCTCCGTCATGCTTAGAAAAAAGCATGTCGGAGGATGTCATGAAACCTAAAAAACTCACGGAAGCCGATGTCACGGCAGAATCCGTATTTATGCTGCAGCGCCGCCAGGTGCTGAAGTCACTCGGGATCACCGCAACGGCCCTTTCTCTTTCCCCCACGGCGCGGGCCGATCTCCTGGACTGGTTTAAAGGTCACGACCGCCCGCCGGCCCCGGCAGGTAAAGCCCTGACGTTCAATAAACCCGCGGAGTGGCAAAGCTCGCTCACGCTGACGCCGGAAGATAAAGTCACCGGCTATAACAACTTCTATGAATTTGGTCTTGATAAAGCAGACCCCGCGGCCAATGCCGGCAGCCTGCGTACCGATCCCTGGACCCTCACGATTGGCGGAGAGGTGGCCAAACCGCTGACGCTTGATCATGACGATCTGACCCGGCGCTTTCCGCTAGAAGAGCGTATTTACCGGATGCGCTGCGTGGAAGCCTGGTCAATGGTGGTGCCCTGGGTCGGCTTCCCGCTACATAAACTGCTGGCGTTGGTTGAACCCACCAGCAACGCCCGTTTTGTCGCATTTAAAACCCTCTATGCACCGGATCAAATGCCGGGGCAAAAAGATCGCTTTATCGGCGGGGGACTGGCTTATCCTTATGTAGAAGGTCTGCGGCTGGATGAAGCCATGCACCCTCTGACACTGCTGAGCGTCGGCGTTTACGGTAAAGCGCTGCCGCCGCAAAATGGCGCCCCTGTCCGGCTGACCGTCCCATGGAAATACGGTTTTAAAGGTATTAAATCCATCGTCAGTATCGAGCTGACGCGCGAGCAGCCCCCCACCACCTGGAATCTCGCCGGGCCGCAAGAATATGGCTTCTACGCTAACGTCAATCCGCACGTCGATCATCCGCGCTGGTCGCAGGCTACAGAGCGTGTTATCGGCTCTGGCGGCGTACTTGATGTTAAGCGCCAGCCGACGCTGTTATTTAACGGCTATGCTGACGAGGTGGCATCGCTCTATCGGGGACTGAATCTGCGGGAGTATTACTAGTGCGTCTGAGCGTAAAACAGATTACCTGGCTGAAGGTGGCCCTCCATCTGGCCGGCCTCTTGCCCTTTATCTGGCTCTTCTGGGCCGGACAACAGGGCTACTTTAGCGCCGATCCGGCAAAAGATATCCAGCATTTTACCGGTAGGATGGCTCTTAAATTTTTGCTTGCGACCTTGCTCGTCTCACCGCTCGCGCGCTACGCTAAACAACCTTTGTTGATTCGTACCCGGCGTTTACTCGGGTTGTGGTGCTTTGCCTGGGCAACGCTGCATCTCACCAGCTACACGCTGCTGGAGTTAGGTATCAACAATCTGGCGCTGCTGGGTTCGGAGTTAGTCAGCAGACCTTACCTGACTTTGGGTTTTATCAGCTGGTTGATTTTGCTGGCGCTGGCCGCCACTTCAGCACAAGCGCTGCAGAGAAAACTGGGTCGCCGATGGCAAACTTTGCACAACTTCGTCTATCTGGTGGCAATCCTTGCTCCCATTCACTACCTGTGGTCGGTGAAGATTTTATCCCCGCAGCCGGTGATTTATGCCGTGCTGGCCGCGTTGCTTTTAGCATGGCGTTACAAGAAGTTCCGTCAGTGGTGGCGATAATCATCGGATATGTGCAGTTTCCCGCAGATCTTTTATCAACCGCGATGCTTTGAACGATAGCGGTTGATAATCTTCCCTGATAAGACCAGTATTTAGCTGCCAAATGCTACGAAATCGTTATAATGTGCGACTTTGGTTTTCCTGACGGGGTTTTCGAGCCCTGAAAAGGTGACAAGCGCGCTTCGAAGGTATATTTTGTTTTTTACCCGAGAATGGCAGGAGATAGCCACACAATGGCTGACAAGTTTCGCATTTTGCTTTTAAACGGACCCAACCTTAACATGCTCGGCACCCGTGAGCCTGAGAAGTATGGCACCCTTAAGCTTTCTGAGATTGTTAACCGTCTGGAATCAGAAGCTTCGGCTCTGAACGTGGCGCTGGATCACCTGCAGTCCAATGCGGAGTTCGCGCTAATCGACCGAATTCATCAGGCTAAAGACACCGTGGACTATATCCTGATTAATCCGGCCGCGTTTACGCACACCAGCGTGGCTATCCGCGATGCATTGCTTGCGGTCAGTATCCCGTTTATCGAGATTCACCTGAGCAACGTACATGCACGCGAACCGTTCCGTCACCACTCCTATCTGTCGGATATCGCCTCGGGCGTCATCTGCGGACTCGGTGCGGACGGCTATTCATACGCTTTACAGACGGCGGTAAAACGCCTGTCACAATCACACTAAACAAAGAGTACGGAACCCACTCATGGATATTCGTAAGATTAAAAAGCTGATCGAGCTGGTTGAAGAATCAGGCATCTCCGAACTGGAAATTTCTGAAGGCGAAGAGTCTGTACGCATCAGCCGTGCCGCGCCAAATGCGGGCTACCCGGTCATGCAGCAGGCTTATGCCGCGCCGATGATGCAGGCTCAGGCACCGGTTGCAGCAGCACCGGCCGCCGCCGCTCAGGCAGACGCGCCGGCGAAAGCAGAAATCAGCGGTCACATCGTACGTTCCCCGATGGTCGGTACTTTCTACCGCACCCCGAGCCCGGACGCAAAAGCGTTCGTGGAAGTCGGTCAGAAAGTTAACGTGGGCGACACCCTGTGCATCGTAGAAGCGATGAAAATGATGAACCAGATCGAAGCCGATAAATCCGGCGTGGTGAAAGCCATTCTGATCGAAAGCGGCCAACCGGTAGAATTTGATGAGCCGCTGGTAGTCATCGAGTAACGAGGCGAACATGCTGGATAAAATTGTTATCGCTAACCGAGGCGAGATTGCACTGCGTATCCTGCGTGCCTGTAAAGAACTGGGCATCAAGACCGTCGCTGTGCACTCCACTGCGGATCGCGATCTAAAACACGTACTGTTAGCGGATGAGACGGTCTGTATTGGCCCGGCTCCGTCCGTAAAAAGCTATCTGAATATCCCGGCAATCATCAGCGCAGCGGAAATTACCGGCGCGGTGGCCATCCATCCGGGTTATGGCTTCCTGTCCGAAAACGCCAACTTTGCTGAGCAGGTTGAACGTTCAGGCTTCATCTTCATCGGCCCGAAAGCCGACACCATTCGTCTGATGGGCGATAAAGTGTCTGCGATCACCGCGATGAAGAAAGCGGGCGTACCGACCGTTCCGGGGTCTGACGGCCCGCTGGGCGACGATATGGATGCGAACCGCGCTCATGCAAAACGCATCGGCTATCCGGTTATCATCAAAGCCTCCGGCGGCGGCGGCGGACGCGGTATGCGCGTTGTACGCAGCGATGCTGAACTGGCCCAGTCCATCTCCATGACCAAAGCTGAAGCAAAAGCTGCATTCAGCAACGACATGGTATATATGGAAAAATACCTGGAAAATCCGCGTCACATCGAGATCCAGGTACTGGCTGACGGCCAGGGCAACGCTATCTATCTGGCGGAACGCGACTGCTCCATGCAGCGTCGTCACCAGAAAGTGGTCGAAGAAGCGCCGGCGCCGGGCATTACCCCGGAACTGCGTCGCTACATCGGCGAACGCTGCTCTAAAGCGTGTGTCGACATCGGCTATCGCGGCGCAGGCACCTTTGAGTTCCTGTTTGAAAACGGTGAGTTCTACTTCATTGAAATGAACACCCGTATTCAGGTTGAACATCCGGTCACCGAAATGATTACCGGCGTTGACCTGATCAAAGAACAGCTGCGTATCGCGGCTGGCCAGCCGCTGTCCATCAAGCAAGAAGAAGTCCAGGTTCGTGGCCATGCGGTGGAATGCCGTATCAACGCCGAAGACCCGAACACCTTCCTGCCGAGCCCAGGTAAAATTACCCGCTTCCACGCGCCAGGCGGTTTCGGCGTACGTTGGGAGTCTCATATCTACGCAGGCTACACCGTACCTCCGTACTATGACTCAATGATTGGTAAGCTGATTTGTTACGGCGAAAACCGTGATGTCGCGATTTCACGCATGAAAAATGCGCTGCAGGAGCTGATCATCGACGGCATCAAAACCAACGTCGATCTGCAGATCCGCATTATGAATGACGAGCATTTCCAGCATGGTGGAACCAACATCCACTATCTGGAGAAAAAACTCGGCTTACAGGAAAAATAATCCTGTATTCGCAGCAAAAGGCCGGATTATCCGGCCTTTTTTCTTTTTCTCTCCTCTTGCCAGCCCCTTAAGGTACAATCCCCGCTTTAAATTGACCCCGGGAGCCTTATGGACGCGCGTTTTGTTCAGGCCCACAAAGAAGCCCGCTGGGCGTTGTGGCTTACCCTCCTCTATCTTGCAGCATGGTTAGCAAGTGCTTACATTCCAGGTTCTCAGCAGGGCTTTACCGGCCTGCCGCGCTGGTTTGAAATGGCTTGTCTGCTGATCCCCCTGATTTTCATTCTGCTGTGCTGGGCGATGGTGAAGTTTATCTACCGCGATATTCCGCTGGAGGATGATGATGCAGCCTGAAGTGATCCTGCCGCTTATTGCCTACCTGCTGGTGGTGTTTGGCCTGTCGATTTATGCGATGCGCAAGCGTTCGACCGGGGCATTCCTCAACGAGTATTTTCTCGGCAGCCGTTCGATGGGCGGCTTCGTGCTGGCCATGACCCTGACGGCCACCTATATCAGCGCCAGTTCGTTCATTGGCGGCCCGGGCGCGGCATATAAATACGGGCTCGGATGGGTGCTGCTGGCGATGATCCAGCTGCCTGCCGTGTGGCTGTCGCTCGGGGTACTGGGGAAAAAATTCGCTATTCTGGCCCGCAGGTATAACGCGGTAACGCTCAACGATATGCTGTTCGCCCGCTATCAGAGCCGTCTGCTGGTATGGCTGGCGAGCCTCAGTCTGTTGGTTGCGTTTATCGGTGCGATGACCGTGCAGTTTATCGGCGGCGCACGACTGCTGGAAACCGCCGCAGGCATCCCTTACGAAACCGGTTTGCTGATTTTCGGTATCAGTATCGCGCTCTACACCGCTTTCGGCGGCTTCCGTGCCAGCGTATTGAATGATGCGATGCAGGGGCTGGTGATGCTGATAGGCACCATCGTACTGCTCGTCGGTATCGTTCATGCTGCGGGTGGTCTGAGCATGGCAGTGCAGACCCTGGAACATATCGATCCAAAGCTGGTGTCTCCCCAGGGAACGGACGATATTCTGTCACCGACGTTTATGACCTCTTTCTGGGTTCTGGTCTGCTTTGGTGTTATCGGCCTGCCGCACACGGCGGTGCGCTGTATCTCCTATAAAGACAGCAAGGCGGTGCACCGCGGGATTATTCTCGGCACCATCGTGGTCGCTATCCTGATGTTTGGCATGCATCTCGCCGGTGCGCTGGGTCGCGCGGTGATCCCGGATCTGACCATCCCGGATCTGGTCATCCCTACGTTGATGGTGAAAGTACTGCCGCCGTTTGCCGCCGGGATCTTCCTTGCCGCGCCAATGGCGGCGATCATGTCGACAATCAACGCGCAGTTATTGCAGAGTTCCGCTACGATCATTAAGGATTTATACCTGAACCTGCACCCGGAACAGCTGAATAACGAGAAACGCCTGAAGCGGATGTCGGCGATGATCACGCTGATCCTCGGCGCGCTGCTGTTGCTGGCCGCATGGCGTCCGCCTGAGATGATCATCTGGCTGAACCTGCTCGCGTTTGGCGGGCTGGAAGCGGTCTTCCTGTGGCCACTGGTTCTGGGCCTGTACTGGGAGCGTGCCAACGCGGCAGGAGCCCTGAGCGCGATGATCGTCGGCGGCGTGCTGTATGCCGTGCTCGCCACCCTGAAAATTCAGTACCTGGGCTTTCATCCTATCGTGCCCTCGCTACTGCTAAGTTTGCTGGCTTTTGTGGTGGGCAACCGTTTTGGTCAGCCCGTTCCACCCGCCCCTGTTATGACTACTGACAAATAAAGAGTTTTGCTATGCCATGGATCCAACTGAAACTGAATACCACCGGCGCACATGCTGAAGACCTCAGCGACGCGCTAATGGAGGCCGGTGCGGTCTCCATCACCTTCCAGGATACCCACGATACGCCGGTATTCGAGCCGCTGCCGGGTGAAACTCGCCTGTGGGGAGACACCGACGTTATCGGCCTGTTCGACGCTGAAAGCGATATGCATGACGTGGTGGCTATCCTCGAGCAGCATCCGCTGCTGGGCGCCGGTTTCACACATAAAATCGAGCAGCTGGAAGATAAAGACTGGGAACGTGAATGGATGGATAATTTCCACCCAATGCGTTTCGGCGAGCGGCTGTGGATTTGCCCAAGCTGGCGTGAAGTACCGGATGCAAACGCGGTCAACGTGATGCTCGACCCGGGCCTGGCGTTTGGTACCGGCACGCACCCGACCACCTCGCTCTGCCTGCAATGGCTGGACGGACTGGATCTGACGGGCAAAACGATTATCGATTTTGGCTGTGGTTCGGGCATTCTGGCGATTGCGGCGCTGAAGCTGGGTGCCGCAAAAGCGATCGGTATTGATATCGACCCACAGGCAATTCAGGCCAGCCGTGATAACGCCGAGCGTAACGGTGTCTCCGATCGTCTGGAGCTCTATTTACCGCAGGATCAGCCAGAAGCGCTCAGCGCCGATGTGGTGGTCGCCAACATCCTGGCAGGGCCATTACGTGAGCTGGCCCCGTTAATCAGCGTGCTGCCCGTTTCAGGCGGTTTGCTGGGCCTTTCTGGTATTCTCGCCAGCCAGGCGGAAAGCGTCTGCGAAGCCTATACCGAACGCTTTGCCCTCGACCCGGTGGTGGAGAAAGAAGAGTGGTGCCGGATCACCGGCCGCAGAAAGTAACTCTGGAAAGCGGCCTGCGGGCCGCTTTTTTGTTTCCAGTAACCGCTGAATGACGTCAAGAAATGGGAGCCAGATCGCATTACGATGCGCTTTTTTGACTACAAAAACAGCGTTTTATGCCGTTAACAGTCCCATTTTTCTAAGAAAAATCGAGAAGTTTTGCGATTTTATAAATGGACACAAATTATCCACTATCGATTAAGATGATGATTAATAGGATAATTTATCCATCTCTTTTCTCCCGATGTGGGATTCATTGATCTGTGACAGAGGATTGCTCAAAGTTTGGCCTTTCATCTCGTGCAAAAAATGCGTAATATACGCCGCCTTGCAGTCACAGTATGGTCATTTCTTAACTCATGCGCATCGGACACTATCAGCTCAGAAATCGCCTGATCGCAGCGCCTATGGCTGGCATTACTGACAGACCATTCAGGACGCTGTGCTACGAGATGGGAGCAGGTTTAACCGTTTCCGAGATGATGTCCTCCAACCCGCAGGTTTGGGAGAGCGACAAATCCCGTTTACGGATGGTGCACGTGGATGAGCCCGGTATTCGTACCGTGCAAATCGCCGGTAGCGTACCGGAAGAGATGGCCGCAGCCGCCCGTATTAACGTGGAAAGCGGTGCCCAGATTATTGATATTAATATGGGGTGCCCGGCGAAAAAGGTGAATCGCAAGCTCGCAGGTTCAGCCCTCTTGCAGTATCCCGATCAGGTGAAGTTAATCCTGACGGCGGTCGTCAAGGCAGTGGACGTTCCCGTGACACTCAAGATTCGCACCGGTTGGGAGCCGGAACACCGTAACTGTGTAGAAATTGCCCAACTGGCTGAAGAGTGTGGCATTCAGGCTCTGACTATTCACGGACGCACCCGCGCCTGTTTGTTTAACGGAGACGCTGAATACGACAGTATTCGGGCAGTTAAGCAGAAAGTTTCCATTCCGATTATCGCGAATGGTGACATTACTGACCCGCTTAAAGCCAGAGCTGTGCTCGACTATACGGGGGCTGATGCCCTTATGATAGGCCGCGCAGCTCAGGGAAGACCCTGGATCTTTCGGGAAATCCAGCATTATCTGGACACTGGGGAGCTGCTGCCCCCGCTGCCATTGGCAGAGGTTAAGCGTTTGCTTTGCGCGCATGTTCGGGAATTGCATGACTTTTATGGCCAGGCAAAAGGGTACCGAATTGCACGTAAACACGTCTCCTGGTATCTACAGGAGCACGCCCCAAATGACCAGTTTCGGCGCACATTCAACGCCATAGAGGATGCCAGCGATCAGCTGGAGGCGTTGGAGGCATACTTCGAAAATTTTGCGTAAACAGAAATAAAGAGCTGACAGAACTATGTTCGAACAACGCGTAAATTCTGACGTACTGACCGTTTCTACCGTTAACTCTCAGGATCAGGTAACTCAAAAACCCCTGCGTGACTCGGTTAAACAGGCACTGAAGAACTATTTTGCTCAACTGAATGGTCAGGATGTGAATGACCTGTATGAGCTAGTACTGGCTGAAGTTGAACAGCCCCTGTTGGACATGGTGATGCAATACACCCGTGGTAACCAGACCCGTGCGGCCCTGATGATGGGCATCAACCGCGGTACTCTGCGTAAGAAACTGAAAAAATACGGCATGAACTGATACTAATCAGTTAATTGCTTGTTATAAAAGGCGCTCTTCGGCATGGGGAAGCGCCTTTTTATTATCTGACGTATTGAATTTCTCCGGCCGCCAGGCGGACATCGGTATTTCGCATCGCTGAAGTGCAGACCACTGATCAGCAGCCTGACGCTGCAATGCCACTTTGTCGAAGAGCGTGATATCAAATCCGGGCAGCCGTTTTATCAAATCACACCTGCCAGACCGTATACCCGAACATAATAGTCGATGAAGCGAAAGCAGAAGCCGCTGCACATCTCTCGCCTGTTGAGCATTAAGCGCTATCACAACTCAATATATCAGCCGGGGGAATAAGACTCCTGTTCCTGCCTGCTGATCATTATTGAACCCGCCAGGGCTACCAGTTTTAACTTTGCGCCTATAGATCGGGTAACCCGACTCATCGCGCACTGACACCGTGCCGACAATCCACGTCCCGGTATCAATATCCGGACCCGCCAGTACGCATACCACCAAACGGGCTTGAGGGCACGTCGCATCTCCGGTGCGATATGCACCTGGAACAGACTGGCTCCTCAGGTTGCGACAAAACCCTCTCTGATGCACCAGGAGCGCGCTGATGGCCTGCCGTTAAAGGAGATTCAGGTTGGTTCTGGCATCCTGTTGTGGTGGCTTCTGTGGCTGTATTCCAGGGGGGCGGCATTTGGCCCTGATGTTAAGTCACGGCCAGCAAGCGGGGTAGAAAATATCGCCAGCATAAGTAAGCACTCCGTTCACGCGCAGCGGTCGCTTCACACTTTTTTCGCCAGGCGGCAAATAGATGGATATGTTAAAAATCAATTTGTTATATTCTCGGCCGATGAATAATATGGCTCTCACTTCTCTTTCGTTATTTTATTCTGCATATTTTCCTCATCATTCCATCGCGATCTCCACGATATTTACGCTGAACATAAATTGATATTATTTCGGCCGCTGGCCTTGATATTGCCGATGGTAAAATAGGCTATTCCGTCATATATCGACACCGGTACAACCCGACGGATTATTCAGAGGCCTACCATGAAAAAATTTATTTTAGTGACGCTGCTGACGACACTGCTCGCCGGCTGTGCCCATGACTCTCCCTGCGTACCGGTCTATGATTCTCAGGGGCGATTAGTCCATACTAATACCTGTATGAAAGGGACCACTCAGGATAACTGGGAGACAGCAGGCGCCATTGCAGGCGGTGCTGCAGCCGTTGCAGGCCTGACGCTGGGTATTGTGGCCCTGACCCGCTAAATTTTCATCTTAGCAGTATGCTGCACAATAAACGGCAGCTAAAACAAAGGGCCCAGTCGAAGACTGGGCCCTTTCTAGTTTAATAATCGTTCGTTTATCTGAATATTTGTGGCGACCATACGGGCCTGGCCGGGAGATATCCGGCTGCTTTACAGGGTGTACGCACGGTGCTGAAAATCAGAAAAGCAAAAAGGCCCAGTCTTTCGACTGAGCCTTTTGCTTTATTTGATGCCTGGCAATTCCCTACTCTCACATGGGGAGACCCCACACTACCATCGGCGCTACGGCGTTTCACTTCTGAGTTCGGCATGGGGTCAGGTGGGACCACCGCGCTCTCGTCGCCAGGCAAATTCTTTCTAAGTGCCAAACTTTAACCTAATAACTGGTGCTGATACCCAGAGTCGAACTGGGGACCTCACCCTTACCAAGGGTGCGCTCTACCAACTGAGCCATATCAGCACGCTAAATTTGATGCCTGGCAGTTCCCTACTCTCACATGGGGAGACCCCACACTACCATCGGCGCTACGGCGTTTCACTTCTGAGTTCGGCATGGGGTCAGGTGGGACCACCGCGCTATCGCCGCCAGGCAAATTCTGTTTCACCCCGCATTCCTGCGTGATGATGAATCTGTAATCAAGCTGAACATTCGTCTCTTCGCCAAAACAGCTTCGGCGTTGTAAGGTTAAGCCTCACGGTTCATTAGTATCGGTTAGCTCAACGTATCGCTACGCTTACACACCCGACCTATCAACGTCGTCGTCTTCAACGTTCCTTCAGGACTCTCAAGGAGTCAGGGAGAACTCATCTCGGGGCAAGTTTCGTGCTTAGATGCTTTCAGCACTTATCTTTTCCGCATTTAGCTACCGGGCAATGCCATTGGCATGACAACCCGAACACCAGTGATGCGTCCACTCCGGTCCTCTCGTACTAGGAGCAGCCCCCCTCAATTCTCCAGCGCCCACGGCAGATAGGGACCGAACTGTCTCACGACGTTCTAAACCCAGCTCGCGTACCACTTTAAATGGCGAACAGCCATACCCTTGGGACCTACTTCAGCCCCAGGATGTGATGAGCCGACATCGAGGTGCCAAACACCGCCGTCGATATGAACTCTTGGGCGGTATCAGCCTGTTATCCCCGGAGTACCTTTTATCCGTTGAGCGATGGCCCTTCCATTCAGAACCACCGGATCACTATGACCTGCTTTCGCACCTGCTCGCGCCGTCACGCTCGCAGTCAAGCTAGCTTATGCCATTGCACTAACCTCCTGATGTCCGACCAGGATTAGCTAACCTTCGTGCTCCTCCGTTACTCTTTGGGAGGAGACCGCCCCAGTCAAACTACCCACCAGACACTGTCCGCAACCCGGATCACGGGTCTACGTTAGAACATCAAACATTAAAGGGTGGTATTTCAAGGTTGGCTCCACGCAGACTGGCGTCCACGCTTCAAAGCCTCCCACCTATCCTACACATCAAGGCTCAATGTTCAGTGTCAAGCTATAGTAAAGGTTCACGGGGTCTTTCCGTCTTGCCGCGGGTACACTGCATCTTCACAGCGAGTTCAATTTCACTGAGTCTCGGGTGGAGACAGCCTGGCCATCATTACGCCATTCGTGCAGGTCGGAACTTACCCGACAAGGAATTTCGCTACCTTAGGACCGTTATAGTTACGGCCGCCGTTTACCGGGGCTTCGATCAAGAGCTTCTCCTTACGGATAACCCCATCAATTAACCTTCCGGCACCGGGCAGGCGTCACACCGTATACGTCCACTTTCGTGTTTGCACAGTGCTGTGTTTTTAATAAACAGTTGCAGCCAGCTGGTATCTTCGACTGATTTCAGCTCCACGAGCAAGTCGCTTCACCTACCATCAGCGTGCCTTCTCCCGAAGTTACGGCACCATTTTGCCTAGTTCCTTCACCCGAGTTCTCTCAAGCGCCTTGGTATTCTCTACCTGACCACCTGTGTCGGTTTGGGGTACGATTCGTTGTTACCTGATGCTTAGAGGCTTTTCCTGGAAGCAGGGCATTTGTTACTTCAGCACCGTAGTGCCTCGTCATCACACCTCAGCGTTAACAGAAGTCCGGATTTACCTAAACTTCCCGCCTACATGCTTAAACCGGGACAACCGTCGCCCGGCTAACATAGCCTTCTCCGTCCCCCCTTCGCAGTAACACCGAGTACAGGAATATTAACCTGTTTCCCATCGACTACGCCTTTCGGCCTCGCCTTAGGGGTCGACTCACCCTGCCCCGATTAACGTTGGACAGGAACCCTTGGTCTTCCGGCGAGCGGGCTTTTCACCCGCTTTATCGTTACTTATGTCAGCATTCGCACTTCTGATACCTCCAGCAACCCTCACAGGCCACCTTCAACGGCTTACAGAACGCTCCCCTACCCAACAACACATAGTGTCGCTGCCGCAGCTTCGGTGCATGGTTTAGCCCCGTTACATCTTCCGCGCAGGCCGACTCGACCAGTGAGCTATTACGCTTTCTTTAAATGATGGCTGCTTCTAAGCCAACATCCTGGCTGTCTGTGCCTTCCCACATCGTTTCCCACTTAACCATGACTTTGGGACCTTAGCTGGCGGTCTGGGTTGTTTCCCTCTTCACGACGGACGTTAGCACCCGCCGTGTGTCTCCCGTGATAACATTCTTCGGTATTCGTAGTTTGCATCGGGTTGGTAAGTCGGGATGACCCCCTAGCCGAAACAGTGCTCTACCCCCGAAGATGAGTTCACGAGGCGCTACCTAAATAGCTTTCGGGGAGAACCAGCTATCTCCCGGTTTGATTGGCCTTTCACCCCCAGCCACAAGTCATCCGCTAATTTTTCAACATTAGTCGGTTCGGTCCTCCAGTTAGTGTTACCCAACCTTCAACCTGCCCATGGCTAGATCACCGGGTTTCGGGTCTATACCCTGCAACTTAACGCCCAGTTAAGACTCGGTTTCCCTGCGGCTCCCCTATACGGTTAACCTTGCTACAGAATATAAGTCGCTGACCCATTATACAAAAGGTACGCAGTCACCTAACAAGTAGGCTCCCACTGCTTGTACGTACACGGTTTCAGGTTCTTTTTCACTCCCCTCGCCGGGGTTCTTTTCGCCTTTCCCTCACGGTACTGGTTCACTATCGGTCAGTCAGGAGTATTTAGCCTTGGAGGATGGTCCCCCCATATTCAGACAGGATACCACGTGTCCCGCCCTACTCTTCGAGTTCACAACGTGTGCATTTTAGTGTACGGGGCTATCACCCTGTACCGCCGGACTTTCCAGACCGTTCCACTAACACACGCGCTGATTCAGACTCTGGGCTCCTCCCCGTTCGCTCGCCGCTACTGGGGGAATCTCGGTTGATTTCTTTTCCTCGGGGTACTTAGATGTTTCAGTTCCCCCGGTTCGCTTCGTTAAGCTATGTATTCACTTAACGATAGTGTGACGAATCACACTGGGTTTCCCCATTCGGAAATCGCCGGTTATAACGGTTCATATCACCTTACCGACGCTTATCGCAGATTAGCACGTCCTTCATCGCCTCTGACTGCCAGGGCATCCACCGTGTACGCTTAGTCGCTTAACCTCACAACCCGAAGCTGTTTCGTAAAACAGTCCGCGTTGCGAAAATTTGAGAGACTCGAACACACCGCTTTTTCCTCTCTTATTACGGAGAAAGGAAACAGTGTGTCGTTTCAATTTTCAGCTTGATCCAGATTTTTAAAGAGCAAAATTTCACAATGCACTTCTCAGTACATTTTGAAATTTATCATTCATCAGACAATCTGTGTGGACACTACAAAGGCAGGTTTTTTAAGGTAAGGAGGTGATCCAACCGCAGGTTCCCCTACGGTTACCTTGTTACGACTTCACCCCAGTCATGAATCACAAAGTGGTAAGCGCCCTCCCGAAGGTTAAGCTACCTACTTCTTTTGCAACCCACTCCCATGGTGTGACGGGCGGTGTGTACAAGGCCCGGGAACGTATTCACCGTAGCATTCTGATCTACGATTACTAGCGATTCCGACTTCATGGAGTCGAGTTGCAGACTCCAATCCGGACTACGACATACTTTATGAGGTCCGCTTGCTCTCGCGAGGTCGCTTCTCTTTGTATATGCCATTGTAGCACGTGTGTAGCCCTACTCGTAAGGGCCATGATGACTTGACGTCATCCCCACCTTCCTCCAGTTTATCACTGGCAGTCTCCTTTGAGTTCCCGGCCGAACCGCTGGCAACAAAGGATAAGGGTTGCGCTCGTTGCGGGACTTAACCCAACATTTCACAACACGAGCTGACGACAGCCATGCAGCACCTGTCTCAGAGTTCCCGAAGGCACCAAAGCATCTCTGCTAAGTTCTCTGGATGTCAAGAGTAGGTAAGGTTCTTCGCGTTGCATCGAATTAAACCACATGCTCCACCGCTTGTGCGGGCCCCCGTCAATTCATTTGAGTTTTAACCTTGCGGCCGTACTCCCCAGGCGGTCGACTTAACGCGTTAGCTCCGGAAGCCACTCCTCAAGGGAACAACCTCCAAGTCGACATCGTTTACAGCGTGGACTACCAGGGTATCTAATCCTGTTTGCTCCCCACGCTTTCGCACCTGAGCGTCAGTCTTTGTCCAGGGGGCCGCCTTCGCCACCGGTATTCCTCCAGATCTCTACGCATTTCACCGCTACACCTGGAATTCTACCCCCCTCTACAAGACTCAAGCCTGCCAGTTTCAAATGCAGTTCCCAGGTTGAGCCCGGGGATTTCACATCTGACTTAACAGACCGCCTGCGTGCGCTTTACGCCCAGTAATTCCGATTAACGCTTGCACCCTCCGTATTACCGCGGCTGCTGGCACGGAGTTAGCCGGTGCTTCTTCTGCGAGTAACGTCAATCGCCAAGGTTATTAACCTTAACGCCTTCCTCCTCGCTGAAAGTACTTTACAACCCGAAGGCCTTCTTCATACACGCGGCATGGCTGCATCAGGCTTGCGCCCATTGTGCAATATTCCCCACTGCTGCCTCCCGTAGGAGTCTGGACCGTGTCTCAGTTCCAGTGTGGCTGGTCATCCTCTCAGACCAGCTAGGGATCGTCGCCTAGGTGAGCCATTACCCCACCTACTAGCTAATCCCATCTGGGCACATCTGATGGCATGAGGCCCGAAGGTCCCCCACTTTGGTCTTGCGACGTTATGCGGTATTAGCTACCGTTTCCAGTAGTTATCCCCCTCCATCAGGCAGTTTCCCAGACATTACTCACCCGTCCGCCGCTCGTCACCCGAGAGCAAGCTCTCTGTGCTACCGCTCGACTTGCATGTGTTAGGCCTGCCGCCAGCGTTCAATCTGAGCCATGATCAAACTCTTCAATTTAAGTTTGATGCTCGTGAATTAAACTTCGTAATGAATTACGTGTTCACTCAGAGACTTGGTATTCATTTTTCGTCCGAGGACGTTAAGAATCCATGTCACTTTGAGTGCCCACACAGATTGTCTGATAAATTGTTAAAGAGCAGTGCGACGGCGCTGAGCGCTCTGTCGCGAGGTGGCGTATATTACGCTTTCCTCTTTCAGAGTCAACCCTGAATTTCAGAATTTTTTCTCTGCCGACCCGGCTTACTCTGTGAACTCGTTCACATGTGCCGTGTCAGTGGGAGCGCATTATAGGGATCCCATTTTATTGCACAAGTCTTTTATCGATCTTTTTTTCCAAGTGATGTTTTTTCGCCCTTTTCGCGGCGTTATTGTTCAGATTGCTCAATTTTCACCACAATAAGGGGTTGCAGGTGGCAGCAAAAGCCACCAAAGTCTTCGTACAACCCAGGTTTATTGAGGTAACCATGTCCGCTAATTTACGTCCTTATAAAGATTTATTCCCACAAACCGGCCAGCGAGTGATGATCGATGCCACCAGCGTAGCGATCGGCGATGTCCGAATGGCCGATGATGTCAGCATCTGGCCGCTGGTCGCTATTCGCGGAGATGTTAACTACGTGGCAATCGGTGCCCGCACTAACATTCAGGACGGTAGCGTGCTGCATGTCACCCACAAATCCTCCTCTAACCCTGAGGGGAATCCGCTGATCATTGGCGAAGAGGTCACCGTCGGTCACAAGGTCATGCTGCACGGTTGTACTATTGGCAATCGGGTGCTGGTTGGCATGGGTTCGATTTTACTGGATGGCGTTGTGGTAGAAGACGATGTGATGATTGGCGCCGGTAGCCTGGTCCCGCAAAACAAACGGCTGGAAAGCGGCTATCTCTATTTTGGCAACCCGGTGAAACAAATCCGCCCCCTGACGGAGGCGGAGCGGGCAGGTCTGCTCTATTCAGCAAACAACTATGTGAAATGGAAAAACGATTATCTGGATCAGGAGACCCACACCCAGCCCTGATCATCTTCCTGCTGGTCGCGGATCAATGCTTCAGCTTCTTCTTCCAGATCCCAGCGATGGAGACAAAACGCGGCCAGCCACTGCTCAGGAGTATCACCGCCGAAGCGCTGCTGTAACGTTGCGCCTCTGATTGCACAGGTGAGCTGCATACCATTAACCAGCGCGGGAAAGGTGACACACTGCCGGTCGGTCTCCCACTCTTCTCTGTCAGGAAACTGAATCGCCTGATTCACGTATTCAGTTCCTTATGCAAAGCCTGAATAACCGGCGTAATCTCTGGCAGGACTCCATGCCAGAGCAGAAATGCGTGGGCGGCCTGCGCCACCAGCATACCCAGCCCATCGGCACACATTTTCGCACCATGACTCTGGCACCAGTGTAAAAACGGTGTGCAGCCCTTCTGATAAAACATGTCATAACAATAGACGTGCGTATCGATTAAGGACGCGGGAACTGCCGGCACATCACCGCTGATACCGCTGGAAGTTGCATTAATAATGAGATCGAACTCATGCCCAGCCAGCGATTCCATCTCAAGCGCGCATACACTACCGGTATGCGCAAAGAGCGTCGCCAGCTCCTGCGCGCGGGAATAAGTCCGGTTGACGATAGTGACAGCGCAATCCAGTGATAGCAGGGGTAACAAGACACCCCGCGATGCGCCGCCGGCCCCAATAAGCAATACCCGATAGCCCGGTTTAATGAACTCCAGCCGCTCCAGATCGCTCAGCAGTCCAATCCCGTCGGTGTTGTCCCCCAACAAACGCCCATCATCCAGCCTCTTTAGGGTATTCACCGCCCCCGCCAGAGCCGCGCGCTCAGTCAGTTCATCCGCTCGGGCAAACGCTTCTTCCTTGAATGGAACGGTAACGTTAGCGCCCTTTCCCCCTTCGGCGAAGAAGGTATCCAGGGTATGGATAAAATCGTCCAGCGGCGCCAGAACCCGCCCATACGGATGTGCAATCTGCAGCTGTTGCGCAAAGCGCTGGTGAATAGAGGGGGACTTACTGTGGGCGATCGGATTTCCGAAGACAGCGTAGGTTTGCATAAATTACCCCTGGCGAAAGAGTTCGCCCGTCAGGGCATCGCGAATTTCAGACGGATTCTGACGCCCCCCCGTTGCACCATCGACAACCGGGAAACTGGCGCCAAACTGAGCCAGAACTTCAGCCGTGGTGCGGCAAGGCGGCTGACCAGATAAATTCGCGCTAGTTGAAACCAGCGGTTTGCCATAGGCCTCACACAATTCGACCACCAGCGGATGATCGCTGACGCGTACCGCCAGGGAATCGAAGCGCCCGGTCAGCCAGCGTGGCGTTGTGGCACGAGCCGGAAAGACAAAAGTGACCGGCCCCGGCCAGCAGGAGAAGATCGCCGCTCGCTGTGTATCATTAAGCTGCGAATCATCAATATAAGGTATCAGCTGTTCGTAGCTGGCCGCGATCAGGATGAGCCCCTTCTCAACGGGGCGTTGTTTAAGCGCCAGCAGGCGCATGACCGCCGCTTCGCTGTCAGGATCGCAACCTACGCCAAAAACGGCTTCTGTTGGATAGGCGATGACATGTTCGTTATGCAGTACCGTCACGGCATGGGCGACGGTTTCTGAGTGCAGGTTCTTATTCACTGATTTGTTCCGCCGGGATCGGCTTTCCACATTGTTTACTGGCACAAAAGCGTCTGACGCCCTGCGCCGTTTTCTTTTCGATTAATAGCGGATAGTGGCATTCAGGGCATTCACCCGCTACCGGTTTGAAGTTGATAACGAACTGGCAATCGGGGTAACGATCGCAGGAATGAAAGGTTTTGCCGAAACGAGAACGGCGCTGAACCAGCTGCCCTTGCCCACACTGCGGGCAGGAAATTGCTGTTTCGTCAGGCTTATCAATAGTTTCAGTATGCTCACATTCCGGATAACGGCTGCAACCAATAAACATACCGAAGCGCCCCTGGCGCAACACCATAACGGCACCGCAAGACGGACACTCCTGCCCCTCCAGTACCTTTACGATATGTCCGTCCGCCTGATTTTTCAGCGGACGGACATAGTCACAGTCCGGATAGTGCGAGCAGCCGAGAAACGGCCCGTGTTTCCCGGAGCGGATTACCAGTTCAGCCCCGCACTGTGGGCAGGGCTCATTTTTACGCACCGAAAACAGTGCTGATTTGGTCATAACAACTCGATGTTGCCGCAATAAGATTAGTGCAGCATACCTTCATTTACTTCGAAGAGTAATTCTTCCATTTGTTGATAGGCATTTTCGCAGCCCGGAATATTAAACAGTACCATCAGGATCACCCATTTCAGGTCTTCCAGATCAAATTCTGCTGTATCCAGAGCCAGCACACGCTCTATCACCATTTCCCGCGTTTCGAGGTTCAACACCTGAATCTGCTCGAGGAATAATAAAAATCCCCGGCAACTGGCATCCAGACGCAGACACTCTTCTTCGGTATAAATCCGCAAAGAGAGCGGGTCAGAAGCAAGCTGCATGGGAGCAACGAGCCCCTCCTGATAGTCAGCCAGTTTCTCGAGCCACATCAACGCGTTGTAGATATCTTCCCGATCGAATCCTGCATCGGTGAGATCCCGGGTCAGTTTATCCTGGTCCACGCGCATTTCTGCTTCGTTTTGGATGTAAGTCTCAAACAAATACATGAGTACGTCGAACATGGCTTGCCCTCCTTAATCGGACATAGCCGCCGGGTACAGCTGCGATCCAGCCTGCTAACTCCAGTTCAAGTAGCTGAGCTACGGTCACTGGCACAGATTGGCCGGCACGTTCAGCGACAACGTCAACAGGTGTTACCTCATCTCCTACGTTAGCCAGGAGCTCTGGAAATGGCAATGCTACGGGAGGCGGATCCATGCAATTATTTATCTTGTCAGGTACATCCTGGAGCCATCGCAGCTCCTGCTGGCAATGGTCGATGATATCTTGCGCTGATGTCACGGGGATGGCGCCTTGTTTAATCAGCCAGTGTGGGCCTTCGGAACCCGGATTACCTACCGGACCGGGTAATGCAAAAACCTCTCTTCCTTGTTCCAGCGCACAGCGAACCGTCACCAGCGAGCCGCTTTTCAGAGCGGCCTCAATCACCAGCACGCCAATACTGAGTCCGCTGATAATTCGATTCCGACGAGGGAAATTTCCCGGCCACGGGGAGGTTGAAAGGGGAAACTCAGACAGCAATGCCCCTCCGCTTTCCACTATCTTTCCGGCTAATGCATGATGACGGCGTGGGTAGATTGCGCCTAACCCATTGCCAAGTACGCCGATTGTCTTCCCGCGCGCCTCAAGTGCGCCGCGGTGAGCGACGCCGTCAATGCCGATCGCCAGGCCGCTGGTAATGGTGATACCAAGATGCGCCAGGTCTTCACTGAACTGTTTCCCCCACCGGGCACCGTACCAGGAGTGGGAGCGGCTGCCGACAACGGCCAGCTGTAAACTGCTTAACACGGCTAAATCCCCACAAACGAAAAGCGCGCCGGGATAGTCAGCGATGGCGCGCAGTCGGGGTGGATAATAAGGACTATCGGCCAGCAGCAGGTGGCGCCCGGGTTGCTCCAGCCACAATAGGGTAGACTCAAGCTCTCGTTGGCTAACGGATAGAAATTGCTTCGCTTGCGCTGCGCTCAGACCGCAGACGTACAATACTTCGCTATCTGGCACCGGGGCTGCATGCAGTATTCTGGCAGCCATCACCATCCCGTCACCATAAAGGCCGTTCACCTTCATCAGACGCAGCCAGATCTCCGTAGGTGTCATCCCTGTCCCCTGCCATAAGTGGCTTTAACAATCTTTGCGATTGGGCAGTGAGACTGTCAATTACAGGGGGTTTTGTCTAGAATAGAGCTAATAATCTTATCAACTCCTGAATACGACTCTGGATCTTTATGGCAGTTTTGCAAGTGTTACATATCCCGGACGAGCGCCTTCGCAAAGTCGCTGAACCGGTAAAAGAAGTTAATGCGGAAATTCAACGTATCGTCGATGATATGTTCGAGACGATGTACGCGGAAGAAGGTATTGGTCTGGCCGCTACCCAGGTGGATATTCATCAGCGCATTATCGTTATCGATGTCTCAGAAAACCGTGAAGAGCAGCTGGTGTTAATCAACCCGGAGCTGTTGGAAAAAGACGGTGAAACGGGCATCGAAGAAGGTTGCTTGTCTATCCCGGAACAGCGCGCACTGGTGCCACGTGCCGAAACCGTGAAGATTCGTGCATTGGATCGCGAAGGCAAGCCGTTTGAACTGAATGCTGACGGCCTGCTGGCTATCTGTATCCAGCATGAAATGGATCACCTGGTAGGCAAACTGTTTATCGATTATCTGTCGCCGCTAAAACAACAGCGTATTCGCCAGAAAGTTGAAAAACTGGACCGTTTGCGTACGCGTGCCTGAGGACAAGGACTAACGTGTCACAATCACTACGTATTATCTTTGCGGGAACCCCCGATTTTGCAGCGCGTCATCTCGATGCGCTGCTGTCGTCTGGGCACCAGATCGTTGGCGTATTTACCCAGCCCGATCGCCCCGCTGGCCGCGGTAAAAAGCTCATGCCGAGCCCGGTAAAAGTGCTGGCTGAAGCTAACAATTTGCCGGTATTCCAGCCGGCATCCCTGCGTCCACAGGAAAACCAGCAGCTGGTCTCCTCGCTTAATGCCGATGTCATGGTCGTCGTCGCGTATGGACTGATTCTGCCAAAAGCGGTTCTGGATATGCCGCGCCTTGGCTGTATTAACGTCCACGGTTCTCTTCTGCCGCGCTGGCGCGGAGCGGCGCCTATACAGCGCTCACTCTGGGCGGGTGATGCCGAAACCGGTGTGACCATCATGCAGATGGATGTCGGTCTGGATACAGGAGACATGCTGCATAAACTCTCCTGCCCGATCGCTGCGCAAGATACCAGCGCCAGTCTGTATGACAAGCTGGCAGAGCTCGGCCCACAAGGGTTACTGGAAACGTTAACTCAGCTCGCAGACGGCTCGACTCAGCCGGAAGTCCAGGATGAGGCATTGGTGACCTACGCTGAGAAGCTCAGTAAAGAAGAAGCGCGCATTGACTGGTCTCTTTCCGCTGCGCAGCTCGAACGTTGTATTCGCGCCTTCAACCCGTGGCCCATGAGCTGGCTGGAAATTGATGAGCAACCGGTGAAAGTGTGGCAGGCATCCGTCATTGCTGAAACCAGCGGTGCTGAACCTGGTACGATCGTGGCCGCTGGCAAGCAAGGCATTCAGGTGGCAACCGGCAATGGCATCCTGAACCTCGAGTCATTGCAGCCGGCAGGTAAAAAAGCAATGAGCGCCCAGGACTTGCTAAATTCTCGCCGGGAATGGTTTATCCCCGGTAACCGTCTCTCCTGACGGTAGTCATTTCTAAGGCCCGGGTTTACCGGGCATTTTTATTTTGCGGTTATGAAAAAAAATCTAAATTTACGCAGTCTGGCGGCGAAAGCCGTTGAGCAGGTTGTCGAGCAAGGTCAGTCATTAAGTAACGTTCTGCCGCCATTACAGCAAAAGGTCGGGGAAAAGGACAAAGCGCTGCTGCAAGAGCTGTGCTTTGGTGTCCTGCGTACCCTCAGCCAGCTGGACTGGCTGGTTAACAAACTGATGGCTCGCCCGATGACGGGCAAACAGCGAACCGTTCACTATTTAATTATGGTGGGGTTTTATCAGCTGCTCTATACCCGCATTCCGGCCCATGCTGCGCTGGCAGAAACGGTGGAAGGCGCGGTAGCTATCAAACGCCCGCAGTTGAAGGGACTTATCAACGGCGTTTTACGCCAGTTTCAGCGCCAGCAGGAAGCTTTGTTGGCCGAATTTGCCCAAAGTGAGAGTCGTTTTCTTCATCCGGCATGGCTGCTCAAGCGTCTGCAAAAATCATGGCCGCAGCAATGGCAGGCTATTGTCGATGCAAATAACCAACGCCCGCCCATGTGGCTGCGCGTAAACCGCAGTCATCATTCACGCGATGAGTGGCTTGCGCTGCTGGAAGAGGCCGGACTGCACGGGTTTACCCACCCTGATTATCCGGATGCGGTGCGTCTGGCCACGCCGGCCCCCGTTCAGGCATTACCAGGATTCGACCAGGGCTGGGTTACCGTCCAGGATGCTTCAGCCCAGGGCTGTATGCGCTACCTGACCCCGGAAAACGGCGAGAGAATCCTCGACCTGTGTGCTGCCCCCGGCGGTAAAACGACGCATATTCTGGAAGTTGCGCCGCAGGCCAGCGTCCTGGCGGTTGATATTGATGAGCAGCGCCTGTCGCGTGTCTATGACAACCTGAAGCGACTCGGCATGAAAGCGCAGGTGAAGCAGGGTGATGGCCGCTATCCCGCTCAGTGGTGCGAAGACGAACAGTTCGATCGCATTCTGCTCGATGCCCCCTGTTCAGCAACCGGCGTCATTCGTCGTCATCCGGATATTAAATGGCTACGCCGCGATCGCGACATTGCCGAGCTGGCCCAGCTGCAGGCGGAGATTCTTGACGCCATCTGGCCTCACCTGAAACCTGGCGGAACACTGGTCTACGCGACCTGCTCAATTCTTCCGGAAGAGAATAGCCAGCAAATTGCTGCATTCCTGAAGCGTACGCCAGATGCAGAGCTCAGCCTCACCGGCACGCCTGAGCAGCCGGGCGTGCAAAATTTGCCCGGCACAGAAGAGGGTGACGGGTTCTTTTACGCTAAGCTGATCAAACATCGGAAATAATGGATCACTGCTGATGAAGATTATTATTCTGGGCGCCGGTCAGGTAGGCGGAACTCTCGCGGAAAACCTCGTGGGAGAGAACAACGATATCACCCTGGTCGACACCAATGGTGACCGCCTGCGCAGCCTGCAGGATAAATTCGACCTTCGCGTTGTTCAGGGGCACGGTTCCCATCCACGCGTGCTGCGTGAAGCAGGCGCCGATGATGCCGACATGCTGGTTGCCGTAACCAGTTCAGATGAAACCAATATGGTCGCCTGCCAGGTTGCCTATTCACTGTTCAATACGCCTAATCGTATTGCGCGTATCCGTTCTCCGGATTATGTACGGGATGCCGAAAAACTGTTCCACTCGGAAGCGGTGCCTATCGATCATCTGATCGCCCCTGAACAGTTAGTTATCGACAACATCTACCGACTTATTGAATACCCGGGAGCACTGCAGGTCGTAAACTTTGCCGAAGGTAAAGTCAGCCTCGCGGTGGTAAAAGCCTACTACGGCGGTCCACTGGTGGGGAATGCGCTCTCGACAATGCGCGAACATATGCCGCATATCGATACTCGCGTAGCGGCCATTTTCCGCCACGACAGGCCCATTCGCCCGCAGGGTTCGACAATCGTTGAAGCCGGCGATGAAGTATTCTTCATTGCCGCATCGCAGCATATTCGTGCCGTCATGAGTGAGCTACAGCGCCTGGAAAAACCCTATAAGCGCATCATGCTGGTTGGCGGAGGGAATATCGGCGCAGGTCTTGCTCGTCGTCTTGAGAAAGATTACAGCGTTAAGCTGATCGAACGCGATCAGCAACGCGCCGCCGAGCTTGCGGAGAAACTACAGAATACGATCGTCTTCTATGGCGATGCCTCGGATCAGGAGCTGCTGGCGGAAGAACACATCGATCAAGTGGATCTCTTTATTGCCGTCACCAACGACGATGAAGCTAATATCATGTCCGCAATGCTGGCCAAACGGATGGGCGCTAAAAAAGTCATGGTGTTGATCCAGCGGAAAGCCTACGTCGATCTGGTGCAGGGTAGCGTGATCGATATTGCTATATCGCCGCAGCAAGCCACGATCTCCGCCCTGCTGAGCCATGTCCGTAAGGCCGATATTGTTGGCGTCTCCTCACTGCGCCGCGGTGTCGCGGAGGCCATTGAAGCTGTGGCTCACGGCGATGAAAGTACCTCCCGTGTAGTAGGTCGCGCGATCGATGAGATCAAGCTACCGCCGGGCACGATCATCGGTGCTGTCGTCCGTGGCAATGACGTAATGATCGCGAATAATAACCTGCGTATTGAACAGGGCGATCACGTCATTATGTTTCTGACCGACAAAAAATTTATATCTGACGTCGAGCGTCTTTTCCAACCCAGTCCTTTCTTCCTCTAATTGCACGGGCGCCTGTATGGCGCCCTTTTTGATTATCCTTTATATATCAGGGGATAATATTTTTTAGCAATTATTCAACAGCAATGGCAAATGGAAATACATTTGATAAACTTACTTCTGTTAGCGGGTTTATGGAGAATAAAATGAGTATTTTAAAAGAGTTTCGCGACTTCGCGATGCGCGGGAATGTTGTTGATTTAGCAGTGGGTGTCATCATTGGTGCGGCATTTGGTAAAATTGTATCGTCACTGGTTGCCGATATTATTATGCCGCCACTTGGCCTGCTGATTGGTGGAATTGATTTTAAATCGTTCGCCGTCACGTTACGCGATGCACAGGGCGATGTCCCGGCTGTTGTAATGCATTATGGGGTGTTTATCCAGAACGTGTTTGATTTCGTGATCGTGGCCTTTGCCATTTTTATGGCAATCAAGCTGATGAATAACCTGAATCGCAAAAAGGCAGAAGCTCCTGCTGCGCCACCGGCACCAACGAAAGAAGAAGTCTTGTTGAGTGAGATTCGCGATCTGCTGAAAGAACAGAATAACCGTTCGTAATCAGGCAACAGAAAGCAGAAGGCCAGTGGTAAAAAAGTGATTCACTCTTTTGCCACTGGCCTCCCGGTCATTCCGCCCCACATGTTTATCTTTACGTTGGTAGCTACCTTTCCCCTTCCGGTTTTTCTCTACTCTCTGTCTGAATAACGGGTCATGTAGCAACGCCTCAATGGCATTGTCTTTTATTTGCCCTTTCGTATGTTGATAGCGGCTCATAATAGCTCCTGAATGTGAATGAGATCGGCGCGAGTGTAGATCCGCGCGATGAAAAAATCAACGTTCCACCGTAGCACTACTGGCTCCTTGCTCAAGGGCCTCGAGAATAGAACAATACACGCTGCTATGAGCTGTGCCGCAGCAGGCCTCATTGAGTCGTTGCAATGAACGGCGCATTGTTTGTAGCTCTTTAATTCGTGCGTCGACTTCGCTCAGGCGTGCCTGAACAATGCCTTTTGACTCCTGACAGGTATGATGCTCCGGATCGACACGGATCGACAATAATTCGCGGATCGCTTCAAGGGTAAACCCGAGCTGACGGGCATAGCGGATGAAACGCAGGCGCTGAAGGTCGTTCTCGGTATAGAGGCGAAATCCACCTTCTGTACGTACATCGTGAGCCATCATCTGCTGTTTTTCATAGTAGCGAATGGTATCGGGTGTGACATCAGCCAGCTTTGCGAGTTCACCAATACGGTACATACCTACTCCTCATCAATTTTATTCTGAAGCCTGTCAGCATATTCACCGCGTAAAAAATCAGTATTCAATCCTGCCTGGCGTAACTTCAGTTCCAGTAACGCAAGTCGGCGGCTGAGCTCTGCATAGTGCGGATCGTCCGGACGGGCCGCTTTTAATAAATCGACCAGCGCAACGGCTTCTCGTCGTTGCTCAAGTTCAGGAGGCAGACAGCCGGCATTTTTGAGTAAGCGGTAGCCCGCGCGTAGTTCAGGTGGCACATGCAGGTCATCGTCCAAAGTCAGTGGCTCTCCACGACCAGGAAGATCATCAAACTCGCCTTTGGTTTGTGCGTCAAGGATATGGCGTTCTGCCCACTGATCCAGCAACCACATCATTCGGCTCCGGGGATGAACAAAAAGAATACAGATATTGTAGTGAAGCAGCCGTAGCGAGGATATAAAAAAACCCGCCGAGGCGGGTTTTTTTACGTTACTACAGATTACTCTGCAGCAGCTTCTGCTTTCAGCTCAGCACGATCAACCAGCTCGATGTATGCCATCGGCGCGTTGTCGCCTGCACGGAAGCCACACTTCAGAATGCGAGTGTAACCACCGGCGCGGCTCGCGAAACGCGGGCCCAGCTCGTTAAACAGTTTTGCCACGATCTCGTTATCACGAGTACGGGCGAATGCCAGACGACGATTAGCAACGCTATCAGTCTTGGCAAGAGTAATCAGCGGCTCAACTACGCGACGCAGTTCTTTCGCTTTCGGCAGGGTCGTCTTGATGATTTCATGACGAACCAGCGAACCAGCCATGTTACGGAACATAGCCTGGCGATGGCTGCTGTTGCGGTTCAGTTGACGACCACTCTTACGATGGCGCATGACCTTATCCTTCTCAGTAAAACCTTAACCTGTGATCCGGTTACTCGTCAGCAATGCTTGCCGGTGGCCAGTTTTCCAGGCGCATGCCCAGAGACAGACCACGTGAAGCCAGCACGTCTTTAATCTCGGTAAGAGATTTTTTACCCAGGTTCGGCGTTTTCAGCAACTCAACCTCGGTACGCTGTACCAGATCACCGATATAGTGGATAGCTTCTGCCTTGAGGCAGTTAGCAGAGCGGACAGTCAATTCGAGATCGTCAACAGGGCGCAGCAGGATCGGATCGAATTCTGGTTTCTCTTCTTTCACTTCCGGCTGACGTACATCACGTAAGTCAACGAAAGCTTCCAGTTGTTCTGCCAGGATGGTTGCCGCACGACGAATCGCCTCTTCAGGATCGATTGTGCCGTTGGTTTCCATTTCGATGACCAGCTTGTCCAGGTCGGTACGCTGTTCTACACGCGCTGCTTCAACATTGTAGGCAATACGCTCTACCGGGCTGTAGCATGCGTCGACCAGCAGACGGCCGATTGGGCGCTCATCTTCTTCCGAATGAATTCGGGCAGAAGCCGGCACATAACCGCGACCGCGCTGAACTTTGATACGCATGCTAATAGCAGCGTTCTCATCGGTCAGGTGGCAGATCACATGTTGCGGCTTGACGATTTCGACATCACCGTCATGGGTAATGTCGGCTGCGGTCACAGGGCCAATGCCAGATTTATTCAAAGTAAGGATGACTTCATCTTTACCCTGAACTCTCACCGCAAGCCCTTTCAGGTTGAGCAGGATTTCAAGGATATCTTCCTGAACGCCTTCTTTGGTGCTGTACTCGTGCAGTACACCATCAATCTCAACCTCGGTCACCGCGCAACCCGGCATCGATGAGAGCAGAATACGGCGCAGTGCGTTACCCAGAGTATGGCCAAAGCCACGCTCTAAAGGCTCAAGGGTCACCTTGGCGTGCGTCGAACTCACTTGCTCGATATCGACCAGGCGCGGTTTTAGAAACTCTGTCACAGAACCCTGCATTGTGTCCTCTCTTTGGTACTAAGCTTTACTTGGAGTAAAGCTCGACGATCAGGTGTTCGTTAATGTCCGCAGACAGATCAGAACGTTCCGGCTGACGCTTGAACGTACCTTCCATCTTGCCAGCATCAACTTCCAGCCAGGTTGGCTTTTCACGCTGCTCAGCCAGCTCCAGAGCGGCTTTCACGCGAGATTGCTTTTTCGCTTTCTCACGAATGCTAACAACGTCGTTCGCTTTAACCTGATAAGAAGCAATGTTAACAACACGACCGTTTACCATGATAGCTTTGTGGCTAACCAGCTGACGTGATTCAGCACGAGTCGCGCCGAAGCCCATACGGTATACAACGTTGTCCAGACGACCTTCCAGCAGAGCTAACAGGTTTTCACCGGTGTTGCCTTTCAGACGTGCTGCTTCTTTATAGTAGTTACGGAACTGACGCTCCAGCACACCGTACATACGGCGAACTTTTTGCTTTTCACGCAACTGCACACCATAGTCAGACAGACGCGGCTTACGCGCACCGTGCTGGCCAGGAGCTTGTTCAATTTTACACTTGGTATCGATCGCGCGAACGCCAGACTTAAGGAATAAGTCGGTGCCCTCACGACGGCTCAGCTTGAGCTTAGGACCCAAATATCTTGCCATTTTCTTTCTCCAACAATCCTAGAAACGAGCGCGTTATACGCGACGTTTTTTCGGCGGACGACAACCGTTATGAGGGATCGGAGTCACATCAGTAATATTAGTGATGCGGAAACCAGCGGCGTTCAGTGCACGAATGGTAGATTCGCGACCCGGACCCGGACCTTTGACCATAACTTCCAGATTCTTGATGCCGTATTCTTTTACGGCTTCAGCGCAACGCTCTGCTGCAACCTGAGCTGCAAACGGAGTGGATTTGCGAGAACCACGGAAACCGGAACCACCGGCTGTTGCCCAACCCAGTGCGTTACCCTGACGATCGGTAATGGTAACGATGGTGTTGTTAAAAGAAGCATGGACATGAGCCACGCCATCAGAGACTTGTTTTCTTACACGCTTACGTGCACGAACTGGTGCCTTTGCCATTATTCAATCACCCCGATTATTTCTTGATCGGTTTACGCGGACCCTTACGGGTACGTGCGTTGGTCTTAGTACGCTGACCGCGAACCGGAAGACCACGACGATGGCGTAAACCACGATAGCAACCAAGGTCCATCAGACGCTTGATGCTCAGGGTGATTTCACGGCGCAGATCACCTTCAACGACAAATTTACCTACTGCTTCACGCAGGGATTCAATTTGTTCTTCAGACAGCTCACTGATCTTAACATTTTCAGCGATACCCGTGTCAGCACAGATGGCTTTAGAGCGGGTCTTGCCGATACCGAAAATAGCAGTTAATGCGATTACGGTATGTTTCTGATCAGGAATGTTAATGCCTGCTATACGGGCCACTATGCACTCCTACTATTTAATATGTACGCACCATGCTGAAAAGCCCGTTTTCAGGATACTCAAATGGAAACGCACAGACATACAAAAGATTGGCTGGCTAATCTAGCCAGCTCAATCCAACTTTGCAAGAAAAATATGCGAAAAAATCAGCCTTGGCGCTGTTTATGCTTTGGCTCGGCACTGCAAATCACGCGGATGACGCCATCACGCTTAACGATTTTGCAGTTACGGCATAATTTCTTGACGGAAGCACGAACTTTCATTTTTACTCTCCGTAACTTCTCGGGCGCCCTGTTAGCGGCCGTAGCCTTTCAGGTTCGCCTTCTTCAATGCAGACTCGTACTGACTTGACATCATCAGAGTTTGCACTTGAGCCATAAAGTCCATAATCACAACGACAACAATAAGCAGCGAGGTTCCACCGAAGTAGAACGGCACTTTCATTGCATCACGCATGAACTCCGGGATCAGGCAGATAAAGGTAATGTATAACGCACCAACCAGGGTCAGGCGAGTCATCACTTTATCAATATACTTCGCCGTTTGCTCTCCCGGACGAATTCCTGGTACAAATGCACCGGACTTCTTCAGGTTATCTGCTGTTTCACGCGGGTTGAAAACCAACGCCGTGTAGAAGAAACAGAAGAATATGATTGCAGACGCATAGAGTAACACATAAAGCGGTTGCCCAGGCTGCAAATACAGCGAAATTGTTGTCAGCCAGTTCCAACCGGTTCCGCCCCCGAACCATGACGCGATGGTCGCAGGGAACAGAATAATACTGGAAGCGAAGATTGCCGGGATAACCCCTGCCATATTCACTTTCAGCGGTAAATGTGTGCTCTGTGCAGCATAGACACGACGACCTTGTTGACGCTTCGCGTAGTTCACCACAATGCGGCGTTGACCACGTTCTACGAATACAACAAAGAAGGTCACGGCAAATACTAATACTGCAACCAACAGCAACAGGAGGAAGTGCAGGTCGCCTTGACGCGCTTGCTCGATAGTATGGGCGATGGCTGGCGGGAGACCCGCAACAATACCAGCGAAGATAATGATCGAAATACCGTTACCGATACCACGTTCAGTAATCTGTTCGCCGAGCCACATCAGGAACATCGTCCCTGTGACCAGACTTACAACAGCGGTGAAATAGAATGCAAAGCCTGGATTCATCACCAGGCCCTGCATACCAGGCATATTCGGCAGACCGGTAGCAATACCGATCGACTGGAATATCGCCAGCACCAGAGTACCGTAGCGGGTGTACTGGCTGATCTTACGACGACCAGACTCCCCTTCTTTCTTTATTTCTGCCAGCGGCTGATAAACAACCGTCAACAGTTGGACAATAATCGATGCCGAAATATACGGCATGATACCCAAAGCAAAGATAGAAGCACGGCTGAGAGCACCACCAGAGAACATGTTGAACATTTCAATGATGGTGCCTCGCTGTTGCTCAAGCAGTTTGGCAAGTACAGCGGCATCAATACCAGGGATCGGAATAAAAGAACCAATACGGAACACAATCAGCGCACCGATAACAAACAAAAGTCTGCGTTTCAGTTCGCCAAGTCCACCTTTGGCACTTTGAAAATCTAATCCCGGTTGCTTAGCCATCTGCTACTTATTCCTCAATTTTACCGCCAGCAGCTTCGATAGCAGCACGAGCACCTTTAGTCACACGCAGGCCACGAACAGTTACCGGACGAGCTACCTCACCAGACAGGATCACTTTCGCGAACTCAATCTGAATACCGATAATGTTAGCTGCTTTCAGCGTGTTCAGGTCGACTACATCGCCTTCTACGTGAGCCAGATCAGACAGACGAACTTCTGCAGTGATCATCGCTTTACGAGAAGTGAAGCCGAATTTCGGCAGACGACGGTACAGAGGCATCTGACCACCCTCGAAACCGCGACGTACGCCACCGCCAGAACGAGAGTTCTGACCTTTGTGACCACGACCACCGGTTTTACCGAGGCCAGAACCGATACCACGACCAAGGCGTTTACCCGCCTTTTTGGAGCCTTCGGCCGGAGACAGAGTATTTAAACGCATCTCTTACTCCTCAACTTTAACCATAAAGGAAACCGCGTTGACCATACCACGAACAGCAGGAGTATCCTCGCGTTCTACGGTGTGACCAATACGACGCAGACCCAGGCCAAGCAGCGTTGCCTTGTGTTTCGGCAGACGACCGATTGCACTGCGGGTTTGAGTAATTTTAATAGTCTTTGCCATGGTTTATTTCCCCAGAATTTCTTCAACGGATTTACCACGCTTGGCAGCGACCATTTCTGGAGAATTCATATTTTCCAGGCCATCAATAGTTGCACGAACCACGTTGATCGGGTTGGTGGAACCATATGCTTTAGCCAGAACGTTATGAACTCCAGCAACTTCCAGAACGGCGCGCATTGCACCACCGGCGATGATACCGGTACCTTCGGAAGCTGGCTGCATGAATACACGAGAACCCGTGTGAACACCTTTAACCGGGTGTTGCAGGGTGCCGTGGTTCAGCGCGACGTTAATCATATTGCGACGGGCTTTTTCCATCGCTTTCTGGATCGCTGCTGGAACTTCACGCGCTTTACCGTAACCAAAACCTACGCGGCCATTACCATCACCAACTACAGTCAGAGCTGTGAAGGAGAAAATACGACCACCTTTAACGGTTTTAGATACGCGGTTAACCGCGATCAGCTTTTCCTGCAGTTCGCCAGCTTGTTTTTCGATGTGAGCCATCTTACACCTCTACCTTAGAACTGAAGGCCAGCTTCACGGGCAGCATCTGCCAGTGCCTGGACACGACCATGATATTGGAACCCGGAACGGTCAAAGGAAACATCTTTGATGCCTTTTTCCAGAGCGCGTTCAGCAACAGCTTTACCCACAGCTGCAGCCGCGTCTTTGTTACCGGTGTACTTCAGTTGTTCAGCGATAGCTTTTTCTACAGTAGAAGCAGCTACCAGAACTTCAGAACCGTTCGGTGCAATTACCTGTGCGTAAATATGACGCGGGGTACGATGTACCACCAGGCGAGTTGCACCCAGCTCCTGGAGCTTGCGGCGTGCGCGGGTCGCACGACGGATACGAGCAGATTTCTTATCCATAGTGTTACCTTACTTCTTCTTAGCCTCTTTGGTACGCACGACTTCGTCGGCGTAACGAACACCCTTGCCTTTATAAGGCTCAGGACGACGGTAGGCGCGCAGATCTGCTGCAACCTGACCGATCACCTGCTTATCAGCGCCTTTCAGCACGATTTCAGTTTGAGTCGGGCATTCTGCAGTGATACCGGCCGGCAGTTTGTGTTCAACAGGATGAGAGAAACCTAAAGCCAGGTTTACTACATCCCCTTTAACCGCTGCACGATAACCTACACCAACCAGCTGAAGCTTTTTAGTGAAGCCTTCGGTAACACCGATAACTACTGAGTTAAGCAGGGCACGCGCGGTACCAGCCTGAGCCCAACCGTCTGCGAAACCATCACGCGGACCGAAGGTCAGTGCATTATCTGCATGTTTAACTTCAACAGCATCGTTGAGAGTACGAGTCAGCTCGCCATTCTTACCTTTGATCGTAATAACCTGACCGTTGATTTTTACGTCAACGCCGGCAGGAATAACGACCGGTGCTTTAGCAACACGAGACATTTTTTCCTCCGATTAGGCTACGTAGCAGATAATTTCGCCACCAAGACCAGCTTGGCGCGCTGCACGATCAGTCATAACACCTTTAGAGGTAGAAATAACTGCGATACCCAGACCCGCCATAACTTTTGGCAGCTCATCTTTACGCTTATAGATGCGCAGACCTGGGCGGCTGACACGCTGAATGCTTTCTACAACAGCTTTACCCTGGAAATACTTAAGAGTCAGTTCCAGTTCCGGCTTGATGTCGCCTTCAACTTTAAAATCTTCAATAAAGCCTTCTTCCTTCAGCACGTTGGCAATTGCCACTTTCAGCTTGGAGGAAGGCATGGTGACCGCAGCTTTATTCGCGGCCTGACCGTTACGGATACGGGTCAGCATATCCGCGATCGGATCTTGCATGCTCATCTGTCTTTACTCCCGTGATTCAATTGGTGACAATTACCAGCTAGCCTTTTTCAGACCCGGGATTTCACCGCGCATTGCGGCTTCACGGACCTTGATACGGCTCAACCCGAACTTCCGCAGGAAACCATGCGGACGACCTGTTTGACGGCAGCGGTTACGCTGACGAGACGGGCTGGAATCACGCGGCAGAGTCTGCAGCTTGAGAACGGCATTCCAACGATCTTCGTCGGTTGCGTTCACATCAGAGATGATAGCTTTCAGTTCAGCGCGTTTAGCGAAGAATTTATCAGCTAAAGCCACGCGCTTTACTTCGCGTGCTTTCATTGATTGCTTAGCCATTAAGTAACCCTACCTTACTTGCGGAACGGGAAGTCAAAGGCAGCCAGCAGAGCGCGGCCTTCTTCATCAGATTTCGCAGTAGTGGTAATGGTAATATCCAAACCACGAACGCGGTCGACTTTATCGTAGTCGATTTCTGGGAAGATGATCTGCTCACGGACACCCATGCTGTAGTTACCACGACCGTCGAAAGACTTAGCGGACAAGCCACGGAAGTCACGGATACGCGGTACAGCAATAGTGATCAGGCGCTCAAAGAACTCCCACATGCGTTCGCCACGCAGAGTTACTTTACAGCCGATCGGATAGCCCTGACGGATTTTGAAGCCTGCAACTGATTTGCGTGCTTTGGTGATCAACGGCTTTTGACCGGAGATTGCTGTCAGATCAGCTGCTGCGTTATCCAGCAGTTTCTTGTCAGCGATCGCTTCACCAACACCCATGTTCAGGGTGATCTTCTCGACCCGAGGGACTTGCATGACAGAATTGTAGTTAAACTCAGTCATGAGTTTATTAACTACTTCGTCTTTGTAGTAATCATGCAGTTTCGCCATCGTACTACTCCAAATTACTTGATAGTTTCGCTGTTAGACTTGAAGAAACGGACTTTTTTGCCGTCTTCGAATCTAAAGCCTACACGGTCAGCCTTGCCGGTTGCCGCATTGAAGATTGCAACGTTAGAAACCTGAATAGCAGCTTCTTTTTCAACGATGCCGCCTGGTTGGTTCAGAGCCGGAACCGGCTTCTGGTGTTTCTTAACCAGGTTGATACCTTCAACAATGAGCTTGCCGGAAGACAAGACATTCTTAACTTTACCGCGTTTACCTTTATCTTTACCGGTTAACACGATAACTTCGTCATCACGACGGATTTTCGCTGCCATGATTCGCTCCTTAGAGTACTTCTGGTGCCAGAGAGATAATTTTCATGAACTTCTCGGTACGAAGCTCACGAGTTACCGGCCCAAAAATACGCGTACCGATGGGCTGCTCGCTGTTATTGTTCAGAATAACGCATGCATTACCATCGAAGCGAATGACAGAACCGTCCGGGCGACGAACACCCTTCTTGGTGCGCACCACTACCGCCTTCAGCACATCACCTTTCTTGACCTTACCACGCGGAATTGCTTCCTTGATGGTGATCTTGATGATGTCGCCTACGCCTGCGTAGCGACGGTGCGAGCCACCCAGAACCTTGATACACATTACGCGACGTGCACCGGAGTTGTCGGCGACGTTCAGCATAGTCTGTTCTTGGATCATTTTAGTGCTCCGCTAATGTCAACTACTACTGAGACCCAAAGTCGGGCCGTTAAAAATCCCCATATCGAGGGCGCGGCATTATAACACCGGAAATCGGATATGGGTAGAAAAAATAAACGGCTCATCGCTGAGCCGTTTATCCGTTGAGAATGCAGGCTCTATTACAGAACTGCTTTCTCTACAACGCGAACCAGCGTCCAGGACTTAGTCTTGGACAGCGGACGGCATTCGTGGATTTCGACCACGTCGCCGATACCGCATTCGTTGTTCTCGTCATGTACGTGCAGTTTGGTCGTACGCTTGATGAATTTACCGTAGATCGGGTGTTTCACAAAACGTTCGATAGCAACAACGATGGATTTCTCCATTTTATTGCTAACTACGCGACCTTGCAGAGTACGGATTTTATCGGTCATTACGCACCCGCCTTCTCAGTCAGTAAAGTCTTAACGCGTGCAACATCACGACGCACTTGCTTCAGCAGATGAGTCTGTTGCAGCTGGCCACTTGCAGCCTGCATACGCAGGTTGAACTGCTCACGCAGCAGGTTCAGCAGCTCAGCGTTCAGCTCTTCAACGCTTTTTTCACGCAGCTCTTTTGCTTTCATTACATCACCGTCTTAGTTACAAAGGTGGTTTTGATAGGCAGTTTCGCTGCTGCCAGGCCGAAGGCTTCACGGGCCAGCTCTTCCGGTACGCCGTCCATTTCATAAAGGACTTTACCCGGCTGAATCAAGGCAACCCAGTACTCCACGTTACCTTTACCTTTACCCATACGAACTTCCAGCGGCTTCTCGGTGATCGGTTTGTCCGGGAATACACGGATCCAGATCTTACCTTGACGCTTAACTGCACGGGTCATAGCACGACGTGCTGCTTCGATCTGACGTGCAGTCAGACGACCACGGCCAACAGCTTTCAGACCGAAAGTGCCGAAGCTAACATCCGTACCCTGCGCCAGACCACGGTTGCGGCCTTTGTGCACTTTACGGAATTTTGTACGCTTTGGTTGTAACATCAGCGACGCTCCTTATTTACGGCCTTTACGCTGCTGCTTTTTAGGTTGAGCAGCCGGTTCCGGTTGTTCAACAGCAGCCATACCACCCAGGATCTCGCCTTTGAAGATCCATACCTTAACGCCGATTACACCGTAAGTGGTGTGCGCTTCAGAGGTGTTGTAGTCGATGTCAGCACGCAGAGTGTGCAGCGGTACGCGACCTTCACGGTACCATTCGGTACGTGCGATTTCCGCGCCGCCCAGACGGCCGCTAACTTCAACTTTGATACCTTTAGCGCCCAGACGCATTGCGTTCTGTACAGCACGCTTCATCGCACGACGGAACATAACGCGACGTTCCAGCTGAGAAGTGATGCTGTCAGCAACCAATTTAGCGTCCAGTTCTGGCTTACGAACTTCGGCGATATTGATCTGTGCAGGAACGCCAGCGATATCCGCTACGACCTTGCGCAGTTTTTCTACGTCTTCGCCTTTCTTACCGATCACGATGCCCGGGCGAGCAGTGTGAATAGTCACACGGATGCTCTTAGCCGGACGCTCGATAACGATACGAGATACGGACGCTTTAGCCAGTTCTTTAGTCAGGAACTGACGTACTTTAAAATCGCTGTCCAGGTTGTCAGCGAATTCTTTGGTGTTCGCGAACCAGGTAGAGTTCCATGGTTTGACAATACCCAGGCGAATACCATTAGGATGTACTTTCTGACCCATTGCTAGTCTCCAGAGTCTCAGCGATCGGACACAACCACAGTGATGTGGCTGGTGCGCTTCAGGATGCGATCTGCACGACCTTTCGCACGCGGCATAATGCGCTTCATGCTCGGGCCTTCGTCTACGAAAATTTTCGCAACTTTCAGATCGTCAATGTCAGCGCCATCGTTGTGTTCAGCGTTAGCAATGGCAGATTCCAGTACCTTCTTGACCAGTACAGCAGCTTTCTTGTTGGTGTAGGTCAGAATATCCAGGGCCTGCGACACTTTCTTACCGCGAATCAGGTCAGCTACAAGGCGAACCTTCTGAGCAGAAGAACGAGCATGGCGATGTTGAGCTAAAGTTTCCATCTCTTCCTCCTACCTTATTTCTTCTTCGCTTTTTTATCAGCAGCGTGGCCGCGATAAGTACGAGTCGGTGCGAATTCACCCAGTTTGTGACCAACCATTTCGTCGGAAACAAAAACTGGAACGTGCTGACGACCATTATGGACAGCGATGGTCAAACCGATCATGTTAGGAAAGATCGTTGAACGACGGGACCAAGTGCGCAGGGGCTTCTTGTCTCCGCTTTCCACCGCTTTCTCTACCTTCTTCAGCAAGTGCAGGTCAATAAAAGGACCTTTCTTGAGAGAACGTGGCATGGCTTATCCTCTAAAATTATTTGCTACGGCGACGTACGATGAATTTATCAGTACGCTTGTTGCTGCGGGTCTTCTTACCTTTGGTCTGCAGGCCCCACGGGGATACCGGGTGCTTACCAAAGTTACGACCTTCACCACCACCATGTGGGTGGTCGACTGGGTTCATCGCAGTACCGCGAACGGTAGGACGAACACCACGCCAGCGTGCAGCACCTGCTTTACCCAGTACGCGCAGCATATGCTCAGCATTGCCAACTTCGCCCAGAGTAGCGCGGCAGTCTGCTTCGACTTTACGCATTTCACCAGAACGCAGACGCAGGGTGACATAAGCACCGTCGCGAGCAACGATCTGAACGTAAGTACCAGCGGAACGAGCCAGCTGACCGCCTTTACCTGGTTTCATTTCTACGTTATGAACGGTAGAACCAACCGGGATATTGCGCATCGGCAGGGTGTTGCCTGCTTTGATTGCAGCATCAACGCCAGACTGAATCTGGTCGCCAGCTTTCAGGCCTTTAGGGGCCAGGATGTAACGGCGTTCGCCATCTTTGTACAGAACCAGCGCGATGTTCGCGGAACGGTTCGGATCGTACTCAAGACGCTCAACAACTGCCGGGATACCATCTTTGTTGCGTTTGAAGTCAACAATACGGTAAGCCTGCTTGTGGCCACCACCGATATGACGAGTGGTGATACGGCCATTGTTGTTACGACCACCGGATTTGCTGTTTTTTTCCAGCAACGGAGCAAAAGGTTTGCCCTTGTGCAGCTCAGGGTTAACCACTTTAACAACGTGGCGACGACCCGGAGATGTCGGTTTACATTTAACAACTGCCATTGTATTACTCCTCCGACTTACTCAGCGCCGCCAACGAAGTCCAGATTCTGGCCTTCTTTCAGGGTGACGTAAGCTTTTTTCCAGTCGCTACGACGACCGATACGCTGTCCGTGACGTTTAACTTTCCCTTTAACTACCAGGGTGTTAACGACTTCGACTTCGACTTCAAACAGTTTCTGCACAGCAGCTTTGATTTCTGCTTTGGTCGCGTCTTTAGCAACTTTGAGAACGATGGTGTTTGTTTTTTCCATCGCAGCAGACGCTTTTTCAGAAACGTGCGGTGCACGCAGCACCTTCAGCAGACGTTCTTCACGAATCATGCCAGCATCTCCTCAACTTGCTTAACAGCATCAGCAGTCATTACGACTTTGTCGAAGGCGATCAGGCTAACCGGGTCGATACCAGTTGCATCGCGTACGTCAACCTTGTGCAGGTTGCGCGCAGCCAGGAACAGGTTCTCGTCCAGCTCACCGGTGATGATCAGCACATCTTCCAGAGCCATGTCTTTCAGTTTCTGTGCCAGCAGCTTAGTTTTAGGCGCTTCAACAGAGAACTTCTCGACAACGATCAGACGATCCTGACGTACCAGTTCGGACAGAATGCTTTTCAGCGCGCCGCGGTACATCTTTTTGTTAACTTTTTGACTGTGGTCCTGCGGACGAGCAGCGAAGGTTACGCCACCGGAACGCCAGATCGGGCTCTTGATAGAACCTGAACGCGCACGGCCGGTACCTTTCTGGCGCCACGGCTTTTTGCCTGAACCAGTTACTTCAGCACGAGTCTTCTGAGCACGAGTACCCTGACGAGCACCAGCTGCATAAGCAACTACAACCTGGTGAACCAGCGCTTCGTTGAAATCACGACCGAAGGTAGTTTCGGAAACAGTCAGCGCGCTCTGCGCGTCTTTCAATACTAATTCCATTGCTATCCCCTTACGCCTTCACAGCTGGTTTAACGATCAGGTCGCTACCGGTTGCACCCGGGACCGCACCTTTAACCAGCAGCAGGTTGCGCTCAGCGTCAACACGTACTACGTCCAGGCTCTGAACGGTGACACGCTCATTACCCAGCTGACCTGCCATTTTCTTGCCTTTGAACACTTTGCCCGGAGTCTGGTTCTGACCGATAGAACCCGGAACGCGGTGGGACAAGGAGTTACCGTGAGTAGCGTCCTGGGTACGGAAGTTCCAGCGCTTAACGGTACCAGCAAAACCTTTACCTTTAGAGGTACCGGTTACGTCAACTTTTTTAACGTCAGCAAACAGTTCAACGCTAATGCTCTGACCTACGGTGAATTCTTCGCCGTCAGCAAGACGGAATTCCCACAGACCACGGCCAGCTTCTACGCCAGCTTTAGCGAAGTGACCAGCTTCCGGCTTGGTTACACGGTTAGCTTTTTTAGCACCGGTGGTAACCTGAATTGCGCGGTAACCATCGTTAGCCAGGTCTTTGACCTGAGCAACACGGTTTGCTTCAACTTCGATTACGGTTACTGGGATAGATACGCCATCTTCAGTGAAGATGCGGGTCATGCCCACTTTTTTACCGACTAAACCAATCATTGTTTCAACCTCTCAATCGCTCGATGACCTGATTAACCCAGGCTGATCTGCACGTCTACACCGGCAGCCAGATCCAGACGCATCAGAGCATCAACGGTTTTCTCAGTTGGCTCAACGATGTCAACCAGACGCTTGTGAGTGCGGATTTCGTACTGATCGCGCGCATCTTTGTTGACGTGCGGAGAAATCAGAACGGTAAAGCGCTCTTTGCGGGTCGGCAGCGGGATCGGACCACGGACCTGCGCACCAGTGCGCTTGGCAGTCTCGACGATTTCCGCGGTTGATTGATCGATCAGACGATGATCAAACGCTTTAAGACGGATACGGATTCTTTGGTTCTGCATGAGACCAGAGCTCCAATTATTTATAGACGAAATGGTTACTCCTCATACCCATTACGATTGATGGGAGAGTGTAACCGTTCTTACATAGTTCCCCAATTGGGAACATTGTTTGATAGCTAAAAGCTCTATCAGGGTTCATATCGAACCAGCCTGCCAATTTTGACAGGCCCGCGCATTATACGCAAATTCGGGCTCGACGCAAGTGCTGCATACAAAATCAGCAATCATTTTTGCGTGCCGCGGCGAGCGGGCATAGAAAGTAGTGAAAACTGAGTTAATACCGCGGATGGCGCCTCGCGATAATGAATACGGGCCTTTGCTATCCCTCTCTTTTTCGACCAGACTCCGCGCATATCCCCATCGCCAGGGAACCTTATCGATGATGCCCCTCTTATTACTTCTCTATAGCGGTCTGTCGCTCGCCCTCTGCTGGTACGATCTGCACTACGGCCTGCTTCCCGATCGCCTGACCTGCCCCCTGCTCTGGAGCGGGCTGTTCTATTATCTTTACTACGCTCCGCTACAGCTGGAGTATGCCGTTGGCGGCGCCATCGGCGGCTATCTGGCTTTCACGTGCCTCTATTGGCTCTATCGGGGGATTCGCGGTTATGAAGGGCTTGGCTGTGGCGATGTCAAATTTCTGGCCGCACTTGGCGCGTGGCACGGTTGGCAAATGCTGCCGCAGCTGGTTTTTATGGCGACGGTCTTCGCCGGTGGAGTCATGCTGCTATTGATGATTCTCGGGAAAGTACAGCGCTCATTGAACAACCCGCTGCCTTTTGGCCCTTTTTTGGCTGCAGCGGGTTTTTGGTGCGGGTGGCAAACGCTAGTCAGTCAGCCACTTTGATTTGTGACTGGAGATAGTTTTGCAGTCCTAATTTATCAATCAGATCCAGCTCCGTTTCCAGCCAGTCAATATGGCCTTCTTCGTCTGTCAGGATTTCAATAAGCATGTCGCGACTGACATAGTCATGGACGCTGTCGGCATAAGCGATCGCCTCACGTAGATCTTTTGCGCCTTCGAGTTCCAGTCGTAAATCAGATTGCAGCATCTCTTCGACATCTTCACCGATGCCCAGCTTGCCAAGATCCTGCAGATTGGGGATACCTTCAAGGAAGAGAATGCGCTCGATGTACTTATCGGCGTGTTTCATTTCATCGATGGATTCATGATATTCAACATCATTGAGGCGCATCAGGCCCCAGTTCTTGAACATTCTGGCGTGAAGAAAGTACTGATTTATTGCGACAAGCTCATTTCCCAACAATTTATTGAGATAACTTATGATTTTGACATCACCTTTCATTATATAGTCCCTCCGCTTCCACTTATTGAAGCGTAGTTCGGGCTATAAAGATGTCAAAGAAAAGCCTGAGCTCTTAAGCGCTCTCCTGGTATTCCGGCATGCGGGTTAATTCATCTTCCATAATCTCACGGGCGGCACGGACACATTTACCGCATTGATTTCCAACAGGAATGAATTTGCGCAATTGCTGAAAAGACTGTGGATGAAATTGACGAACGGCCTGACGAATTTTTTTATCGTTTACACCATTACACAAACAAACGTACATACCGACTCCCGTTCAATTTATGCTCAAAAGTGTAAATGAGAATAGTTATAATTACAATAGTGCGTTGATTAAATACTCAAAGAGATGTTCTTTTTTCATACAAACATGATTTTGCTCGACGCCAGATGACGAGCAGCAAAAAGGGCGCCGAAGCGCCCTTTTTCATTCAGAACTAATAATTAGCCCAGAACTTTAGCTACAACGCCCGCGCCAACGGTACGGCCGCCTTCACGGATTGCGAAACGCAGACCGTCGTCCATCGCGATCGGGTGAATCAGGGTAACAACCATTTTGATGTTGTCGCCCGGCATGACCATCTCTACGCCTTCCGGCAGTTCGATGGTGCCAGTCACGTCAGTTGTACGGAAGTAGAACTGCGGACGGTAGCCTTTGAAGAACGGAGTATGACGGCCGCCTTCGTCTTTGGACAGAATGTACACTTCAGATTCGAACTTGGTGTGCGGCTTGATAGAGCCCGGCTTAGCCAGTACCTGACCACGTTCGATTTCTTCACGTTTGATACCACGCAGCAGAACACCAACGTTCTCACCAGCACGGCCTTCGTCCAGCAGTTTGCGGAACATTTCAACGCCAGTACAGGTAGACTTCGCAGTCTCTTTGATACCAACGATTTCAACTTCTTCGCCCACTTTGATGATACCGCGCTCTACACGACCGGTAACAACGGTACCACGACCGGAGATGGAGAATACGTCTTCGATCGGCAGCAGGAACGGCTTGTCAATCGCACGCTCTGGTTCCGGGATGTAAGAATCCAGGTAGCCAGCCAGTTCGATGATTTTCGCTTCCCAGTCTGCTTCGCCTTCCAGCGCTTTCAGAGCGGAACCACGAACGATCGGCGTGTCGTCGCCCGGGAAGTCGTACTGAGACAGCAGCTCACGGACTTCCATTTCAACCAGTTCCAGCAGCTCTTCGTCATCAACCATGTCGCATTTGTTCAGGAACACGATGATGTACGGAACGCCTACCTGACGACCCAGCAGGATGTGCTCACGAGTCTGCGGCATCGGGCCGTCAGTCGCAGCAACAACCAGGATCGCGCCATCCATCTGAGCAGCACCGGTGATCATGTTTTTAACATAGTCGGCGTGGCCCGGGCAGTCTACGTGTGCGTAGTGGCGAGTCGGGGTGTCATATTCAACGTGAGAAGTGTTGATGGTGATACCACGAGCTTTTTCTTCCGGCGCGTTATCGATCTGGTCGAATGCACGAGCAGAACCACCGTAGGTTTTAGCCAGAACGGTAGTGATTGCAGCGGTCAGAGTAGTTTTACCATGGTCAACGTGGCCGATAGTACCGACGTTAACGTGCGGTTTTGTACGTTCAAATTTTTCTTTAGACACGGCTATATTCCTTACTATAGCGCTCTCCCCTTCAGGAGAGAGCACGGGATTTTGGTTTTAACCCTACGGCTTATTTACCACGGGCTTCAATTACGGCCTGAGCAACGTTGTTCGGCGCGTCATCATACTTCAGGAACTCCATGGAGTAAGAAGCACGACCTTTGGTCAGAGAACGCAGCTGAGTTGCATATCCGAACATTTCAGACAGCGGAACTTCAGCGTGAATCACAACGCCAGTAACGTTGGATTCTTGACCACGCAGCATACCACGACGACGGCTAAGGTCACCGATGACGTCACCAGTGTTCTCTTCCGGAGTTTCTACTTCAACCTTCATGATCGGCTCAAGCAGAACTGGTTTCGCTTTCTTAAAGCCATCTTTGAAGGCAATAGAAGCGGCCAGTTTAAACGCCAGTTCAGAGGAGTCAACGTCATGGTAAGAACCGAAGTGCAGACGCACGCCGAGATCAACTACCGGGTAACCTGCCAGCGGACCAGCTTTCAGCTGTTCCTGGATGCCTTTATCAACGGCCGGGATGTATTCGCCAGGAATTACACCACCTTTGATGTCGTTGATGAACTCGTATCCTTTCGGATTTGAGCCCGGCTCCAGCGGGTACATGTCGATAACAACATGACCATACTGACCGCGACCACCAGACTGCTTGGCATGTTTACCTTCGATATCGGTAACTTTCGCACGAATCGCTTCGCGGTAAGCAACCTGAGGTTTACCGACGTTCGCTTCAACGTTGAATTCACGCTTCATACGGTCAACGATGATGTCGAGGTGCAGCTCACCCATACCGGCGATAATGGTCTGGTTAGATTCTTCGTCAGTCCATACGCGGAATGACGGGTCTTCTTTCGCCAGACGACCCAGAGCCAGACCCATTTTTTCCTGGTCAGCTTTGGTTTTCGGTTCAACAGCGATGGAGATTACCGGCTCAGGGAATTCCATACGCTCCAGAATGATCGGGTGATCCGGGTTACACAGGGTGTCACCAGTAGTCACGTCTTTCAGACCGATAGCAGCAGCGATGTCGCCCGCGCGAACTTCTTTGATCTCTTCACGTTTGTTAGCGTGCATCTGTACGATACGACCGAAACGCTCACGTGCAGATTTCACGGAGTTCAGGATGGTATCACCAGAGTTAACCACACCGGAGTAAACGCGGAAGAAGGTCAGGTTACCCACGAACGGGTCGGTAGCGATTTTAAATGCCAGAGCAGCAAACGGCTCTTCATCGCTAGCGTGACGCTCAGCCGGGGTATCTTTACCGTCGTCCAGAATACCGTTGATCGCAGGTACATCAACCGGGGATGGCAGGTAATCAATTACCGCATCCAGCATCGCCTGAACACCTTTGTTCTTGAACGCAGAACCACAGGTTACCAGGATGATTTCGTTGTTCAGAACACGCTGACGCAGAGCTTTTTTGATCTCTTCTTCAGTCAGTTCTTCACCACCCAGGTATTTCTCCATCAGCTCTTCTGACGCTTCTGCAGCGGACTCGATCAGGTTCTGGTGCCATTCTTCAGCCAGATCCTGCATGTCAGCCGGGATATCTTCATAGGTGAAGGTTACGCCTGCGTCTTCTTCGTTCCAGTTGATGGCTTTCATTTTCACCAGGTCAACAACACCGGTGAAACCTTCTTCAGCACCAATTGCCAGCTGCAGCGGAACCGGGTTCGCGCCCAGACGGGTTTTGATCTGACCAACAACTTTCAGGAAGTTCGCACCCATGCGGTCCATTTTGTTAACGAACGCAATGCGCGGAACTTTATATTTGTTTGCCTGACGCCATACGGTTTCAGACTGCGGCTGAACACCACCAACTGCGCAGTAAACCATTACCGCACCATCAAGCACACGCATGGAACGTTCTACTTCGATAGTGAAGTCAACGTGCCCCGGGGTGTCGATGATGTTAACGCGATGCGGTTCATACTGCTTAGCCATACCAGACCAGAATGCAGTAGTCGCTGCGGAGGTGATAGTGATACCACGCTCCTGCTCCTGCTCCATCCAGTCCATGGTTGCTGCGCCGTCATGAACTTCACCGATTTTGTGGTTTACACCGGTGTAGAACAGAATACGTTCGGTAGTAGTGGTTTTACCGGCGTCGATGTGCGCACTGATACCGATGTTACGGTAGCGTGCGATGGGTGTTGTACGAGCCATTTGATTCCTCGTTTATTTCTTTAGGCGTTCAGTTAAGTTATCCAGCACGGGCGACTTACCTGAAGCGCCCGCCTGGTGACTATGACTCCGAAGGGATTACCAACGGTAGTGAGCGAACGCCTTGTTGGCTTCTGCCATGCGGTGAACGTCTTCACGTTTCTTAACTGCAGTACCTTTGTTGTCTGCAGCGTCAGAAAGTTCGTTCGCCAGACGCAGAGCCATGGATTTATCACCACGTTTACGAGCAGCTTCTACGATCCAACGCATTGCCAGGGCATTACGACGAACCGGACGGACTTCAACTGGAACCTGGTAAGTAGAACCACCTACGCGGCGGGACTTAACTTCGACGGTCGGACGGACGTTGTCCAGAGCGACTTCGAAAGCTTCCAGTTCATTTTTACCAGAGCGCTGAGCCAGGGTCTCCAGCGCGCTGTATACGATAGCTTCTGCAGTAGATTTTTTACCATCTACCATCAGGATGTTTACAAATTTTGCCAGCAGTTCTGATCCGAACTTAGGATCTGGAAGGATTTTACGCTGACCAATGACGCGACGACGTGGCATGGAAATACTCCGTTGTTAATTCAGGATTGTCCAAAACTCAAAGAGTTTAGTTTGACATTAATATAAAACGTTTGGCCTTACTTAACGGAGAACCATTAAGCCTTAGGACGCTTCACGCCATACTTGGAGCGAGCTTGCTTACGGTCTTTAACGCCGGAGCAGTCAAGCGCACCACGAACGGTGTGGTAACGAACACCCGGAAGGTCTTTAACACGACCGCCACGGATCAGGATCACGGAGTGTTCCTGCAGGTTGTGACCTTCACCGCCGATGTAGGAGGTGACTTCGAAACCGTTAGTCAGACGAACACGGCAAACTTTACGCAGTGCGGAGTTCGGTTTTTTAGGAGTGGTAGTATATACGCGAGTACATACGCCACGTTTCTGCGGGCAGGCTTCCAGTGCAGGCACGTTGCTCTTTGCAACTTTGCGTGCGCGTGGTTTGCGTACCAGCTGGTTAATTGTTGCCATTAAATAGCTCCTGGTTTTAGCTTTTGCTTCGTAAACACGTAATAAATCGCCTCATATAATATGAGGACGCAGAATTTTAGGGCGGTGCCGAAAAGGTGTCAAGAAATATACAACGATCCCGCCATTACCAGGACAACTGTCCAGGATGTTTGACCGACATTCTGACGAAATCAGTATAGCCAACCCTGACGACACTGTCCGCAATTTGACCAGCCAGCCCGCGGGCATCGATATCGTCTTGCAGAGCATGAATGGTTATGGGGGCAGAGCGCAGGATTTCAAGGAAAGGTCCGCCGGCGATGGCCGCAATCACGCCATCAGAAAGCAGCAGGAGATCGTCGCCATCCTTTACCAGGCGTAGCATCGCGCGGAGATCGGTGTGCCACGGGGACGAGCTGAGTGTGTGGAGCATTCGGGCCTCAGAAACGTAAAATCACGTTGAAATCATCGAGTCGGGCGCGCAGCGCTTCGGGCTCAAGCCACTCGGCATCCACCACCCACGCCGTCCCGGCATTCAGGCCGCGTTCGCGGGCAGACGCTGCACATATCCAGCACGCGTCAATATCGTACAGCGGCAAGAGTTTAAAGGTCGCGATGTAATCGCGGGCAAGTACCGCCGACGGTTGTTGCCCGGGCAGCAGCTGAAAGACGCCGTCGCCGACAAAGAATACGCCGATCTCATCGCTCAGCGCGGAGGTCGCCAGCAGCGCATCCAGACCTTCCCGACCCGAAGCAGAACCATGCGGGGCAGAAGAAAAAACAAAAGCAACGCGTTTCATCAGAACTGCACCATCCGATCGCAGGTTAATGAGGCTTCCGCCAGCGCGCCCAGGCCGCTCAGCGTAAATCCGGGCTGCAGATTATGACCCGGTAACCCCAGCTGCTGAGCTTCTTGTTCATCGGTGACACCGCGACGCAGGGCTGCCGCCACGCAGATGTGCAGCGCGACAGCATGATCGTCATGCAGCCGCTGCCACGCGCGTACCAGATCAAATTCATCGCTGGCGGGCGCCGTCAGCTGGTTTGCGTTGTAGACACCTTCACGATAGAAGAAGACACAGACCAGATCATGACCCTCTTGCAAAACGGCCTGGGCAAACTGCCAGGCGCTGCTGGCCTGCTGCGTACCGTAGGCTGGCCCCGTTACCGTAATGGCAAAACGCATTACTTATCCAGCCCCTGGAAATCGCCGCTCTTGAACTGACGAATATAGAGATAGACAGTATGTTTGGAAATATTCAGCCGATCGGCAACCTGGTTGATGGCATCTTTGATATCAAAGATCCCTTTCTCGTAGAGATTCAGGACAATCTGGCGATTTTTAGCATTGTTGGAAACATTACGATCGGCATTCACTTCTTCGATAGTGAACTCAAGAGTTTGAGCGACCAAATCATCGACTGACGAGGCAAAGTTAACCTGAGAGTTCACCTCCGGCGTTTCCGGCGGAATAAAGGTGCTCATTATCTGTGAGAACGGCACATCAAGGTTCATGTTGATGCACAGCAGACCGATGACCCGATGCTCACGGTTGCGAATGGCGATCGTGACGGACTTCATCAGGACTCCGCTCTTAGCCCGCGTAAAGTAGCACTTGGATACGCTGCTATCGGCCCCCGTCATATCATGCAGCATGCGCAGCGCAAGATCGGTTATCGGCGAGCCGATTTGGCGCCCGGTATGCTCACCGTTGGCGATGCGGATGGCGGAGCATTTCAGATCCTGTAAAGAATGCAGCACGATCTCACAATGGGAACCAATGAGCATCGCTAACCCGTCCACAACCGCTTCATAGGATTTGAGGATATCGAAGTCGGTCTGGTCGAAAGGACGTTGATCCAGCAGGTCAAGCTCACTGGTTTCGTTGGTTAAAAGCGACCTGGACATGAAAAAAAGCACTCCTTTTCAGGAGCCTGTCATTTTTTACACAAAACCGTTCAAGGTGCGCTGAGGGGTGCACGTCCGAGACATTCGTCACAACGAATTTGACCAGCCGTAAGCTGGCGAGGTAAGAGGCAAACATGTCTCTTATCACGTCTCAGGGCTGACTCCAGTGCGTAACCGGAATAAGCGGATGCAGCCAATGCAGAGGCAGCTTGAAAGATGAGGTGTAGCTTGTCAGGGCAGGCTCATCATCATTATTAAGCTAACTAAAGTAATACAGCGCTTGAGGCACTTTCCAGTTTTAATTATATCTGCCCCAAATAAAAAAGCCGCCGCCTTTAACGGCGGCGGCTTAGACCAGATTACTTCTTCGCGTCTGCGCTTTGTGCGTCAGCTTTGGCATCCGCCGCCGCTTCAGGCTTGGCATCGGCTTTCGGTGCCGGTTTGATATCCAGCAGTTCTACGTCGAAGACCAGCGTGGAGTTAGCCGGAATACCCGGGACGCCAGTTTTGCCGTAAGCCAGATCCGGTGGGATGACCAGCTTGATTTTGCCGCCTTTCTTGATATTTTTCAGGCCTTCGGTCCAGCCCGGGATAACGCCGTCCAGACGGAAGGAGAGCGGCTCACCGCGGGTGTAGGAGTTATCGAACTCTTTACCGTCAATCAGCGTACCTTTGTAGTTCACGACAACAGTGTCACTGTCTTTCGGTGCGTCGCCGGTCCCTTCTTTCTCAACTTTGTACAGCAGGCCAGATTTAGAGGTTTTTACGCCCTTCTCTTTTGCGAAGGTGTCGCGATAGGCTTTGCCTTTAGCATCGTTTTCAGTCGCGTCTTTTTCCATTTTCTGCTGAGCAGCAGTTTTTACGCGGGTTTCGAAGGTTTGCAGAGTCTGCTCGATTTCTTGATCGGACAGTTTGCTTTTATTCGCAAACGCATCCTGAACACCGGCGATCAGCTGATCTTTATCCAGCTTGATACCCAGTTTTTCTTGTTCTTTCAGGGAGTTTTCCATGTAACGTCCCAGTGAAGCACCCAGCGCATAAGCAGATTTTTGATCGTCATTTTTAAATGCCGCTTTGCTATCCGTTGCAGGTGCCGTCTTCGCGGCAGTATCAGCCGCAAAGGTCAGCGGTGCATTCAGGGCGACAGCCATCGTGGTCGCCAGCAGCGTTACTTTAAACAGTGATTTCATCCATTTCTCCAGGGCCGGGGCATCTCACCCCAGGGTTATCGTAAAAAGCAAAAAAGGTACTATAGAACGTTGCAGAGCAAATCTACATACAGACCTTCCTGAATATCGCCAGTTTTGAGACTATTTTTGTATAAATAAGTTTCCTGTCTTACGCGAGGTTGCTGCGCGAAGGGTGAAAGTTGAGTAGAATCCGCTCGCGAGATAAGACAGAAGAGGTTACTCATGCACGACAGTACACTGGAGACTCGCCTGGCGGAGCTGGAAAGCCGGCTGGCGTTTCAGGAAATCACCATTGAAGACCTCAACAAGACCGTCACCGCCCATGAGATCGAAATGGCGAAGATGCGTGAACATATGCGCTTGATGGTTGAAAAACTGAAAGCGACCCAATCATCGCACATCGCATCACAGGCAGAAGAAACGCCCCCGCCACATTATTGAGGCGTAAAAAAAGCGGGTTTCCCCGCTTGACTATCTCCGGCAGCACTATGTCTACCGGATTGAATACCCTAAGAATGTCGAGTCGCAGAATGGCGGCAGGCTTGAGAACTCCCGGCAGCATAGAGAACGATGTCACCGGGGTTTGAAAGCCAGGCCAACGCGCCTGCGGCCTGAAAGACGATGGGTATTAGTGGCAACCGCAGCCGCCGTTACCACAACCACCTTTGCCATGTTCATGACCGTGGTCGTGATCGTGGCCGTGGCCGCCGCAGCAACCTTCATGATCGTGGTCATGATCGTGGCCGTGGGCACCGTGCACGTGACCGTGCTCCAGCTCTTCTGCAGTCGCTTCGCGAATCGCAACAACTTCAACGTTGAACTTCAGATTCTGGCCAGCCAGCATGTGGTTACCATCAACCACGACGTGCTCGTCGTCCACTTCGGTGATTTCAACCGGCACTGGACCCTGGTCGGTTTCCGCCAGGAAACGCATGCCAACCTGCAGTTCATCAACGCCCATGAAGACGTCTTTAGGAACACGCTGAACCAAATTTTCGTCGTACTGGCCGTACGCATCGTTCGCGCCGACTTCTACGTCAAATTTGTCGCCCACTTCATGGCCATCCAGCGCATTTTCCAGGCCGGAAATCAGGGAGCCGTGACCATGCAGGTAGTCCAGCGGCGCGCTTACCGGAGACTCATCAACCAACACACCGTCTTCTGTACGTACCTGATAGGCCAGGCTGACCACCAGGTCTTTTGCTACTTTCATGATATCTCCTGAGCATGGGAAGAATAGTGGCGCAGATTGTAGCGGAATTCTGCAGCCGTGTACCCTCTAGCTTAAAAAAAGGCGACAGATAACGCTAGTCCGGATGAAAAATGCCAATCACTTGTTCATCTTTACGGACGTGCTCCTGCGCCTCTTTATCCGCCTCACGCATCTGGTGGCCACACTTAACACACTCAACAATATCGACATTATTCTCACGCCACATTGCCAGAGAATCCTGCGCCTGACACGCCGGACATTTTGCGCCGGCAATAAAACGTTTACGCACTGCCATCATTATTTGACCCTTATTCAAACTCATCCCAACCGTCAAGCTGCCTGCTCTCTTTCTGCATCTCGCGCTGGAAAATCTCTTCCAGCTCCCGGCGAGCCTCCCGCACGCGTGATATCTGCAGCGTATCAGTATTCACGGGCATTAACTCACGCAGCATTCGCATATCCAGACGACGGAAGTGCAGCTGCGCGCGCTGCGCCTGATGCGGGTGCATGCCCAGGGTAATCAATGCTTTGCGCCCCAACTCCAGCGCGCTGGAAAACGTTTCACGCGAGAACTGCTTCACGCCGGCCTGCAGCAATTCATGCGCCTCAACACGCCCCCGGGCGCGCGCCAGAATATTCAGATGCGGAAAGTGTTGCTGACACATCTCCACCAGCTTCATGGTATCTTCCGGCTCGTTACAAGTGATAACAATCGACTGCGCATCCTCCGCCCCCGCCGAGCGCAGAAGCTCCAGCTGCGTCGCATCGCCAAAATAGACTTTATAGCCATATTTACGCATCAGGTTAACCGCACTGATATCGCGCTCCAGCACGGTAATCCGCATTTTATTGGCCATCAGCAAACGACCAATAACCTGCCCGAAGCGGCCAAAGCCGACAATAATCACCTGCGGTTTATCGTCCTCAACCCACGGCGCTTCATCCTCTTCTTCCGGTTGGTTAAAGCGCCGGGAGAGAATTTGATCGATAAGCGTCATCAACAGCGGCGTTGTCATCATCGATAGCGTGACCGTGACCAGCAGCAGCGCCATCTGATCGTTTTCGAACAGTCGCAGCGATGCCGGCAGTGAGAACAGCACAAACGCAAACTCGCCCCCCTGGCTCAGCACTCCCGCAAACTGCATCCGTTCCGAGCTACGCACCCCGTATACCCGCGCCAGGCCGTACAACACGAGACTTTTTACCGCCACCAGCACGGCAACGCTTGCCGCCACCCACAGTAAGTGGGTATAGAGCACGCCCAGATTCAATGCCATGCCGACGGAAATAAAGAACAACCCAAGCAAGAGCCCTTTAAACGGCTCGATGGCGATCTCCAGCTCATGGCGATACTCGCTTTCAGCCAGCAGAACGCCGGCGATAAAAGTACCGAGCGCCATAGACAGACCGAGCGCATCCATAAACAGGGCCGAACCCAGTACCAGCAGCAGCGTTGCGGCGGTAAATACTTCTCGCACCCCGGAGCCGGCGATAAACCGAAAAACAGGTCGCAGCAGAAAACGGCCGCCAATAAGCATCCCGGCGAAGGCCAGAACCTTCAGCCCGACGGTCACCCAGTTAAGATGGTCATCACCGGAACCGGCCAGCAGCGGTACCAGAGCCAGCGCGGGGATCACCGCCAGATCCTGAAACAGCAGCACCGAAAACCCCAGCTGTCCGGACTCGCTGCGACTCATTCCTTTCTCACGCATCAACTGCAGCGCCATTGCCGTAGACGACATCGCCAGACCAATACCGCCGACCACCGCCGCCTGCCAGGAAAACCCGGTCACAATGAGTAATCCGCCAAGAATACCCGCGCTGAGCACAACCTGCGCCGCCCCGACGCCAAAAATGGAGCTGCGCAGGCGCCAGAGCTTAGACGGATTCAACTCCAGCCCGATGATGAACATCAGGAACACGACGCCCAGTTCGGAGAAGTGCAAAATCTCATCAACATCGCTAATAAAACCCAGTCCCCAGGGGCCAATCGCAATGCCGGCCAGCAGATAGCCTAATACCGCGCCGATGCCGAGCCGGGCGGCCAACGGCACCGCCACCACGGCAGAAAACAGAAACAGGACTCCCGCTAAAAGCAGATCAGCGCCCTCCATTTATGCCTCCTGCCGCGATGGGATTAGCCAGCCAGTCGCGATAAGCACGCGCGTGATTTTTCAGATCGGCAGGCGATTGTCGGCGAGCCCAGTAGACAATAATCGGGCTCATCCAGTGCATCCGGCACATGCCGGCAGTCAGTTCAAATGGGCGCAGGATGTCGTTCATGGGATAGCGATTGGCATCGCGTCGGTAGGCGCTCTCGGGCTCACCGGTGGTAATCACGCTACGCCAGTACTTTCCCGCAAGCTGGTTCCCTCCGGCGCCGCTGGCAAAGCCGCGGGTCAGCACTCTGTCCAGCCACTCCTTCAGCAATGCCGGGCAGCTCCACGTATAGAGCGGATGCTGGAAAACAATCACCTCATGCTGGCGCAACAGCTCCTGCTCGTGGGTAATATCGATAAAAAAATCTGGGTAGTGTGCATAGAGATCGTGCACGGTGACATTTGGCAACTGTAAAGCCGGTTCAAGTAAAACCCGGTTGGCCACGGAATCCTGGGATTCTGGGTGGGCATACAGCAGCAAAACCTTCGCTGTCTGAGACATCATTCCCCTCCCGAACGTCTTCTGGTGGCCTGCACAACGGCTGCGTCCCGACGCAACCAGAATGACTTTGTGTATCGTCTTCGTTTTGGGCTACCATTGCGGCCCGGTGGAGCAATTTGCTACCACATTACATTATCATAATGACAAACTAACATAGTCAGAACATACGGCGCCTTATGATTGTTTTCTCCTCGTTACAAATTCGTCGCGGCGTACGGGTCCTCCTGGACAACGCCACCGCCACCATCAATCCTGGCCAGAAGGTCGGCCTGGTGGGCAAAAACGGCTGCGGCAAATCCACGCTGCTGTCGCTTTTGAAAAACGAGATTAGCGCCGACGGCGGCAGTATGACCTTTCCGGGTAACTGGCAGCTGGCGTGGGTTAATCAGGAAACCCCTGCGCTGCCGCAGCCAGCCATTGATTATGTTATTGATGGCGATCGCGAATATCGCCAGCTCGAAGCCGATTTAAAACTGGCCAACGAGCGCAATGACGGCCACGCCATCGCGACGGTGCACGGCAAACTGGATGCCATCGATGCCTGGACCATCCGTTCGCGCGCCGCCAGTCTGCTGCACGGGCTGGGATTCAGTAATGAACAGCTTGAAAGCCCGGTCAGCGACTTTTCCGGCGGTTGGCGTATGCGCCTGAACCTCGCGCAGGCGCTGATTTGTCGTTCCGATCTGCTGCTGCTCGATGAACCGACTAACCACCTCGATCTCGATGCGGTCATCTGGCTGGAAAAATGGCTGAAAGGCTACACCGGCACGCTGATTCTGATTTCTCACGATCGTGACTTCCTGGATCCGATCGTCGATAAAATTATTCATATCGAACAGCAAACGATGTTCGAATACACCGGCAACTACAGCTCGTTTGAAGTGCAGCGCGCAACCCGCCTGTCACAGCAGCAGTCGATGTATGAAAGCCAGCAGCTGCGCGTCGCCCATCTGCAAAGCTATATCGACCGCTTTCGCGCCAAGGCCACCAAGGCCAAGCAGGCCCAGAGCCGCATTAAAATGCTGGAACGCATGGAGCTTATCGCACCGGCTCACGTCGATAACCCGTTCCACTTTAGTTTCCGCGCGCCGGAAAGCCTGCCAAACCCGCTGCTGAAAATGGAAAAAGTCAGCGCCGGCTACGGCGAACGGGTGATTCTGGACTCTATCAAACTAAACCTGGTGCCCGGTTCACGCATTGGCCTGTTAGGGCGAAACGGCGCCGGCAAGTCGACGCTGATCAAGCTGCTGGCCGGCGAACTCCAGCCGCTGCATGGCGAGATTGGCCTCGCTAAAGGTATTAAGCTCGGCTACTTCGCTCAGCATCAGCTGGAGTTTCTGCGCGCTGACGAATCCCCGTTACAGCATCTGGCACGCCTGGCACCTCAGGAGACAGAGCAGAAACTGCGCGACTATCTCGGCGGATTTGGTTTCCAGAGCGATAAGGTCAACGAAGAGACGCAGCGTTTCTCCGGTGGTGAAAAAGCCCGCCTGGTGCTGGCGTTGATCGTCTGGCAGCGACCTAACCTTCTGCTGCTCGATGAACCGACGAACCACCTCGATCTCGATATGCGTCAGGCCCTGACCGAAGCGCTGATTGATTTCGAAGGCGCGTTGGTGGTGGTCTCGCACGATCGCCACCTGATCCGTTCCACCACCGACGATCTCTATCTGGTGCATGACGGCAAAGTCGAGCAGTTCGATGGCGACCTGGAAGATTATCAGCAGTGGCTCAGCGACTCGCAGAAACAGGAGAGCTCGTCGTCTGACGTTGCGAAAGAGAGCGGTAACAGCGCACAGGCCCGCAAAGACCAGAAACGTCGGGAAGCGGAATTACGGACGCTCACTCAGCCGCTGCGTAAAGAGATTAGCCGCCTCGAAAAAGAGATGGATAAGCTCAACGCGCAGCTCGCCCAGGCGGAAGAGAAGCTCGGCGACAGCGGGCTGTATGATGCCTCCCGCAAAGCAGAGCTGACCAGCTGTCTGCAGCAACAGGCCAGTGCCAAATCCGGTCTCGAAGAGTGTGAAATGGCCTGGCTGGATGCACAAGAGCAGCTGGAACAGATGCTACAGGAAGGTTAAAACGGGTTATGATAGGGCAGGGAGTATAAACGCAGTGGCGCTGAGTTATGGGAACGCGCCGTTATATGCCCCTGCTATAAACCGCAACACTCATCTGCGAAGAGGCATTGCCATGGTAAAAAAAACGCTTATCTCCCTCTCACTGCTTTGTGCCCTGACCCACTCCGCTTTTGCCGCCTACAGCGCGAGCGAATTGAAAAACAAAGAAAACGTCATCGCTTTTTATAATAAAGCGTTGAACGATAAAGACTTTGATGCCGCAAAAACCTACCTCGGAAACGAGTATATCCAGCATAATCCTGGTGCGAAGGATGGGCCCGAAGGCTTTCGTCAATTCATCGCCTTTCTGAAAGAGAAATTCCCCGACTCTCACAGCGAGATTAAACGCGTGATTGTCGACGGCGACTATGTCGTTCTGCACGTTGCGTCCACCGGCCGCGAGCCGGGCGTCACCCGGGCGATTATCGATATTTTCCGCCTCGATGCGCAGAACAAGATCGTTGAGCACTGGGATGTTATTCAGACGGTTCCGGAAAAAACCGCCAGCGGCAACAGCATGTTTTAAGCCAGCCCCACAGCCATTCGCTCCTGGCGGTGGCTGTTTCCCCTTCCAGCCTTCCCGGGCAGCGGGCCATCTTTATCCCGCAAGAGCAGTCCTCATCCGGCTTCAATTTCGTGTAACCTATAGCACAGGCCGCAAGACCACATATTGGATAACCTGCGCACTTCATGCGCGGTATACTGTTTTATAAGATGATTAACTGCTCTGGTGCTATGGTTGAAATCACCCCCACAGAAATGACGCCCCCCGAAAACGACTCGCGTGAGTTTCACCCTATGCGCGGCGTGGGCAATCGTCATCTGCAGACCATGCTGCCGCGCCTGATTCGCCGTAAGCTGGGATTCACGCCGCACTGGCAGCGACTTGAGCTCCCGGACGGTGATTTTGTCGATCTGGCGTGGAGCGAAGACCCCGCCGGGGCGCAACACAAACCGCGACTGGTGGTGTTCCACGGGCTGGAGGGTAGCCTGCACAGCCCCTATGCTCATGGCCTTATCCATGCAGCCATGCAGCGCGGCTGGCTGGGCGTGGTGATGCATTTCCGCGGCTGTAGCGGCGAACCCAACCGCAATAACCGCATCTATCATTCGGGTGAAACCGAAGATGGCCGCTGGTTCCTGCACTGGCTACAACGCGAATGGGGTGCGGTGCCGACCGCTGCCGTCGGCTATTCGCTGGGCGGGAATATGCTGGGCTGCCTGCTGGCCGAAGAAGGTGATAATGTCCCGCTTGATGCCGCGGTTATTGTCTCAGCCCCGTTCATGCTCGAAGCCTGCAGCTATCATATGGACAAGGGCTTTTCCCGGGTCTATCAGCGTTATCTGCTCAATCTGTTAAAGGCCAACGCCGCGCGTAAGCTGAAAGCCTATCCCGGCTCGCTACCGGTTGATCTCCGCCAGCTCAAAGGTATGCGCCGCATCCGCGAGTTTGACGATATGATCACCGCCAGGATTCACGGATTCGCCGATGCGCTGGACTACTATCGCCAGTGCAGCGCCATGCCGCGCCTCAGCGACATTACGAAACCGACGCTGATCATTCATGCGAAGGACGATCCTTTTATGGACCACCACTCCATTCCGCCGCAAGAGCAGCTCCCGGTAAACGTCGAGTATCAGCTGACCGAAAATGGCGGACACGTCGGATTCGTCGGCGGCACGCTGCGCAAACCGGAAATGTGGCTGGAAAAGCGTATCCCGGACTGGTTAACCCGTTGGTTGGGAGCACAAAAATGATTATTCCCTGGCACGATCTGGATCCCGAAACGCTGGATAACCTGATCGAAAGCTTTGTGTTGCGTGAGGGCACCGATTATGGTGAACATGAACGCTCGCTGGCGGATAAAGTCGCCGACGTCAAACAGCAATTGAAAAGCGGAGAAGCCGTGCTGGTGTGGTCAGAACTGCACGAGACGGTCAACATCATGCCCCGCAAGCAGTTTCACGGCTAAGGCGGCGCCACACATCGTTTAATCTGGGAGTTGTTATGTCTGCCAAACATCCGGTGATTGCCGTCACGGGCTCCAGCGGCGCGGGAACCACGACCACCAGCCTCGCCTTTCGTAAAATTTTCGCCCAGCTAAATCTGCGTGCCGCGGAGGTAGAAGGCGACAGCTTCCATCGCTATACCCGCCCGGAAATGGACATGGCGATCCGCAAAGCGCGCGATCAGGGGAAACACATCAGCTACTTCGGCCCGGAAGCCAACGACTTCGGCCTGCTGGAAAACACCTTCCTTGAGTACGGGCGTAACGGTAGCGGCCAGTCGCGCAAGTATTTGCATACCTATGATGAGGCGGTGCCGTGGAATCAGGTACCGGGCACATTCACACCGTGGCAACCGCTACCGGAACCGACCGATGTCCTGTTTTATGAAGGGCTGCACGGCGGGGTTGTCACGCCGCAGTATAACGTCGCGCAGAATGTCGACCTGCTGGTTGGCGTGGTGCCTATCGTCAACCTGGAATGGATTCAGAAGCTCATCCGCGATACCAGTGAACGAGGTCACTCCCGTGAAGCGGTGATGGATTCCGTGGTCCGTTCAATGGAAGACTATATCAACTTCATCACACCGCAGTTTTCGCGCACCCATATCAACTTCCAGCGCGTCCCCACTGTCGACACCTCCAACCCGTTTGCGGCGAAGGGCATTCCGTCATTGGATGAAAGCTTTGTGGTGATCCACTTCCGCAACCTACCGGATATCGATTTTCCCTGGCTGCTGGCGATGCTACAGGGCTCGTTTATCTCGCATATCAATACGCTGGTGGTGCCTGGCGGGAAAATGGGGCTGGCGATGGAGCTCATCATGACGCCGCTGGTGGAACGCTTGATGGAAGGTAAAGCAATTTAAATTCGCGGCCGGCGCTACGCTTGCGCCGGCCTGCAAGACGGTGTCAACCCGGTAAGCATCGCGCCACCGGGTATCTGGCATTACGCCTCTACCACCTCAAACGAGTGGGTGATGTTCACCGCTTTTTGCAGCATCAGCGCCACCGAGCAGTATTTCTCCGCCGACAGATCCACCGCACGGGAGACGGCCGCATCTTTCAGCTCCTTGCCGGTGACAATAAAATGCATGTTGATATGGGTAAACAGACGCGGCGCCTCTTCCCGACGTTCAGACGTCAGCTTGACTTCACAGTTAGTCACGTTGTGACGACCTTTCTGCAAAATAGACACGACATCGATCGCGCTGCATCCGCCCGCCGCCATCAGCACCATCTCCATTGGGCTTGGCGCTTTATCTCCGGAGTTGCCGTCCATCAGAATCTGGTGACCTGAAGCCGACTCTCCGATGAAGGTTAACCCTTCAACCCATTTCACACGAGCTTGCATAAAATTTAACTCCAAGGTTGCAATTTTCCTGACAGATTACGCGTACATAACAATTCTCGCAACGGAAGGCGACCTGCATCATGCTGAAGCGAGACACCAGGAGACATGCGGCAAAAGCTATGCTAAAACAGTCGGGATGCTACAGTATTACATTGATGTACTGCATGTATGCAGAGGAGTTCACATTACAGGCTGAAGAAAAATCACCAGCCCGTTTCCCAGGCATAGGGAAACAATACGATTGCATGCCCGGATGCCGTGTAGTGTCGGCACCCGGAGATAGCTTATAACAGAGGATAACCGCGCATGGTGCTTGGCAAACCGCAAACAGACCCTACCCTCGAATGGTTCTTGTCTCATTGCCACATTCATAAGTACCCATCTAAAAGCACGCTGATCCACCAGGGTGAAAAAGCAGAAACGTTGTACTACATCGTCAAAGGCTCTGTGGCTGTGCTCATCAAGGATGAAGAAGGTAAAGAGATGATCCTCTCTTACCTCAACCAGGGCGATTTCATCGGTGAATTAGGCTTGTTTGAAGAAGGCCAGGAGCGTAGCGCCTGGGTACGTGCGAAAACCGCATGTGAAGTGGCCGAAATCTCCTACAAAAAATTCCGTCAGCTCATTCAGGTTAACCCGGATATCCTGATGCGCTTGTCGTCGCAGATGGCTCGCCGTCTGCAGGTGACCTCAGAAAAAGTGGGTAACCTTGCCTTCCTCGACGTCACCGGGCGCATCGCTCAGACGCTGTTGAACCTGGCAAAACAGCCGGATGCGATGACCCACCCTGATGGTATGCAAATTAAAATTACCCGTCAGGAAATTGGTCAGATCGTTGGCTGTTCCCGCGAAACCGTTGGCCGTATCCTGAAGATGCTGGAAGATCAGAACCTGATCTCCGCACACGGTAAAACTATCGTCGTATACGGTACGCGTTAAGTCGATAAAACGGCGTATTGCTTGCGCAATACGCCGTTTTTGTTTTCCCTCTATGTGGCGCAGGCTGATTTATCACCCGGAAGTCAACTATGCACTGCGGCAAACGCTGGTGTTGTGTTTGCCTGTCGCAATCGGCCTCCTCCTCGGTCATTTACAGCAAGGTCTGCTGTTCTCGCTGGTGCCCGCCTGCTGTAACGTCGCCGGTCTGGATACGCCGCACAAACGTTTTTTTAAACGCTTGATTATTGGCGGTTCGCTGTTCGCCGGCTGCAGTCTGGTCGTCCAGCTTCTGCTTCAGCAGGCGATCCCGCTACCTTTGATTCTCAGCGGCCTGGCGCTGCTGCTCGGCGTGACGGCGGAGATCAGCTCTCTGCACGCCAGGCTTCTGCCCGCTTCGTTGATTGCCGCGATCTTTACCCTGAGCCTTGCCGGAAACATGCCCGTCTGGGAGCCACTGCTGATCTACGCCCTCGGGACGCTGTGGTACGGTCTGTTTAACTGGTTCTGGTTTTGGCTATGGCGCGAGCAGCCGCTGCGCGAATCGCTGAGCCTGCTCTATCGCGAGCTGGCTAACTACTGCGAAGCCAAATACAGCCTGCTGACCCAGCATATCGATCCCACCACTTCACTGCCGCCGCTGCTCACGCGCCAGCAGAAGGTGGTGGACCTGATCACCCAATGCTACCAGCAGATGCATATGCTGGCGGCGAACCAGCGCAATGACCACAAGCGCCTGCTGCGGGCGTTTCAGATGGCGCTGGATTTGCAGGAACATATCTCCGTCAGCCTGCACCAACCCGAAGAAGTACAAAAACTGGTAGAACGCAGCCATGCCGAGGCGGTGATCCGCTGGAACGCGCAAACCGTTGCCGCTCGCCTGCGGGTGCTGGCCGATGACATCCTGTACCACCGCTATCCGCGGCGCTTTAACATGGATAAGCAGATCGGCGCGCTGGAGAAAATTGCCTGGCAGCATCCGGACAACCCGGTAGGGCAGTTCTGCGCCTGGCACTTCAGCCGAATAGCCCGGGTGCTGCGTACCCAGCGCCCGCTGTACGCTCGCAACCTGATGGCGGATAAAGAGCGCCGTCTGCCGCTGCTGCCCGCGCTAAAAAACTATCTCTCGTTAAAATCACCGGCGTTACGTAACGCTGCGCGTATCTGCGTGATGTTAACGGCCGCGAGCCTGATGGGAAGTGCCCTGAACCTTCCCAAGCCTTACTGGATCCTGATGACGGTGCTTTTTGTAACCCAAAACGGCTACGGCGCGACGCGGGTACGTATCGTCCATCGGGCGGCAGGTACGCTTGCCGGTCTGGCCATCGCCGGACTGGCGTTGCACTTCCATGTCCCGGAGGGTTATACGCTCTCCGCGATGCTGCTCGTCACGCTGCTGAGCTACCTGATTATCCGCAAGCATTATGGCTGGGCGATGGTTGGCTTTACCGTGACGGCGGTGTATACCCTGCAGCTTCTGACGCTCAACGGCGAGCAGTATATTGTCGCCAGGCTTATCGATACGCTTATCGGCTGCCTTATCGCCTTTGGCGGCATGGTCTGGCTATGGCCGCAATGGCAAAGCGGGCTACTGCGTAAGAACGCTCACGACGCGCTGGAAGCCGATCAGGAAGCGATCAGGCTGATTCTTAGCGACGATCATCAGGCTCCGGCGCTGGCCTATCGCCGGATGCGCGTCAATCAGGCGCATAACTCGCTGTATAACTCGCTGAATCAGGCCATGCAGGAACCCGGTTTTAACACACACTATCTTGACGACATGAAACTGTGGGTCACCCACAGCCAGTTTATTGTTGAGCATATCAACGCGATGACCACCCTGGCCCGCGAGCATACGATGCTGACGCCGGAGCTGGCCCGACGCTATCTGGAATCTTGTGAGATTGCGCTCCAGCGTTGCCAGCAGCGGCTGGATTCCGATGGTCCCGGCAGCGCTGGCGATGTCAATATTATGGAGTCGCAGGATGTGGAGGTGAGCCGGGGGCCGTTAAGTACGATGGAGCAACATCTGCAGCGGATCCTCGACCATCTGAACACCATGCACACCATCTCCTCGGTGGCATGGCGTCAGCGCCCGCATCACGGCATCTGGCTACGCGCGATTAAGCGTTAAGAACCTGCTTTACCGCCTGGGCAAAGCGGGCCATGCCTTCGGCAATATCCTGCTCGTCGATGACCAGCGAAGGGACAAAGCGCATCACATCCGGCCCGGCATTCAGCACCATCACGCCGGCATCTGCCGCGGCATAGAGAAAATCACGAGCCCGGCCCTTATACTGCGGCTTAAGCTCCGCGCCAATCAACAGCCCCATACCGCGGATGTCGCTGAACAGGTCAAACTGCGCGTCAATTTGCTGGAGATGCTGCACAAACAGCTCGCGCTTCGCCTTCACGCCCTCCAGCACCTCCGGGGTATTAATCAGGTCAAATGCCGCCCCGGCCACGGCGCAGGCCAGCGGGTTACCGCCGTAGGTCGAACCGTGGGAACCGGCGTGGAATGCGCTGGCAATATCGTTGGTGGTCAGTACGGCGCTGATCGGGAAGCCACCGCCCAGCGCTTTGGCGCTGGTAAGAATGTCCGGCGTCACGCCATAGTGCATATATGCAAACAGCGAACCGGTACGCCCCATGCCGCACTGAACTTCATCAAATACCAGCAGCGCCTGATGCTCATCGCAGAGTTCGCGCAGTCCTTTCAGGAACGCCGGCGTCGCCGCCATCACGCCGCCTTCTCCTTGAATCGGCTCCACAACCACCGCGCAGGTATGATCGTCCATAACGGCCTTAACCGCATGCAGATCGTTAAACGGCACGTGGATAATGTCCGCCGGTTTCGGGCCGAAGCCATCAGAATATTTTGGCTGCCCGCCCACCGATACCGTGAACAGCGAACGGCCGTGGAAAGCATTATGGAAGGCGATGATTTTGGTCTTATACGGGCTGTGACGGGTAATGGTGTAGTGGCGCGCCAGCTTGAACGCCGTTTCGTTCGCTTCGGTGCCAGAGTTCATGAACACCACGCGTTCGGCGAAGGTGGCCTCCACCAGCTTACGACCCAGACGCAGCGCCGGCTCGTTGGTAAAGACATTGCTGGTATGCCACAAGGTTTCGCCCTGCTCATGCAGCGCCGCGACCAGAGCCGGATGACAATGACCTAACGCCGTCACCGCAATCCCGCCCGCGAAATCAACGTACTCTTTGCCCTGCTGATCCCATACGCGGCTACCTTTACCTTTGACCGGGATGAATTCTGCCGGTGCATAAATCGGCAGAATAACTTCATCGAATGTGGCGCGGGTAATTACCGGTTGCTCAGTTGCCATGTCATGCCATCCTTCTTCGTTATGCGGTCATTATTGTGATAATCTAATCACAAAATATGCATAAAAAATCAGTCAATGGCAACTACAAATCATCGATTGAGGAAGTTTGCCAGCAGTTGATGTCCCTGCTCGCTGAGAATACTTTCCGGGTGGAACTGTACCCCTTCGAGATCCCACTCCCGATGGCGAATCGCCATAATCTCTCCGCTTTCACTGCGGGCCGTCACCTCAAAGCATTCAGGAAGCGTCGCGGGATCAATCAGCAGAGAGTGGTAGCGAGTAACGGTCAGCGGATTATTCAGCCCCTGAAAGACCCCCTGCCCGTTATGATAGATGGGAGAAGTTTTGCCGTGCATCACTTTCGCCGCTCGCACGATAGTGGCCCCAAAGACCTGGGCGATGGCCTGATGGCCAAGACAAACGCCCAGCAGCGGAACCTGACCGGCATAACGAGCAATCACCGCCAGCGAAATGCCTGACTCATTTGGCGTACAGGGCCCGGGAGAGATCACGATTTTCTCCGGCATCAACGCCGCGATCTCCTCAAGCGCCAGCTCATCATTGCGCCTGACCAGCACTTCCGCCCCCAGTTCACAGAAGTACTGGTACAAGTTCCAGGTGAAAGAATCATAGTTGTCGATAAGCAGGATCATAGCGGCTCCGGAAAGAATAAAACCGGGCTATTCTACTCAGATTCTCACGCTTCGCTTACCACTTTGCGAAAGATCCGCTCAAGGGGTTCGGGATCGCCCATCGCCCCCAGCTGGTTAGCCTGGCTCCAGCTATCGGGGTCGATATCCCGCCAGTCGAGCACAAACCCGGCGTGAAGAGCCAACTGTTCAAAGAAAATTCGCTGAACCAGGCCGCTACCGACGCGAAACGGGTGCAGGACGTTGATTTCCCCGTAGTACCAACTCAGACGCGTGACGAACGTCGCGCGGCTGATTCCGCTGAGGTAGCCCTCTTCCTCCAGCGCCCGCATCAGCGCATTGCCCTCTTTCTCAATCCACGCAAAATGGCAGAAAGGAGTATCCCCCTGATAGATATCGACTTCTCTGAATTGCCCCGCCCAGTCGAAGATATCCTGATAGAGCTGATGATGAATGAAACAGAGGTAGGGTAGCCCGCGGCCGCGCGGTCCCAGCGGCAGCGTCGCCGCACGCAGGGAGGTGATTTCCCAGGCCGTTTGCTCCAGCCGCTGCGCCTGACGAATACCGAGACGGTTACGCATCACATTGAGCGCAGGGTAGAGGTAAGGGTCGCGATCGTCGCCATATTTACTGCTCATGGCGCCTCCTGATCTCGGCAAGACGCGCCAGCGCTTGCTCGGCAGTCAGCGTCACCAGCGGGATCGCTGCCCCCTCCAGGCGACGGCTGGCCTGAAAATTCACATTGCGGGTCTGTTCCCAGAGCTGGGCTTTTTGCTTATCGGTGAGTGAACGCATGGTCGCCTCCCTTATCGTCCCCTGTTTGCCACAAGTATAAGCAGCAATTTCAGGTTACGCAGAGAGGCCGACGAGGCGCGGGCAATGTTACCCGCGCACAGAAAGGCTTACGGCAGGACTTTTGCTGAGAGGATAACGACAGGTTTGGACGGTACATTCTGGTACGGTCCGACGTTGTGCGTCTGAACCTGGGAAATCTTATCCGCCACGTCCATGCCTTTCACCACTTTGCCGAAGACCGCATAGCCAAAATCACGCTGCCCGTGGTCAAGGAAGGCGTTGTCCGCAATGTTAATGAAGAACTGGCTGGTAGCGCTGTCCTGATCGGCGGTACGCGCCATTGCGATAGTACCGCGGGTATTGCGCAGACCGTTATCGGCTTCGTTTTTAATCGGCGGGTTCGGCTGCTTCTGCTGCATCTGTTCGTTAAAGCCGCCGCCCTGCACCATGAAGCCCGGAATCACGCGATGGAAGGTCGTATTGTTATAGAAGCCGCTGTTCACATACTTCAGGAAGTTATCCACGGAAATCGGTGCTTTCTGGCTATTTAACTCCAGCTCAATATTGCCCGCAGACGTCGTCAGCAGTACATGAGGATCGCCCTTCGCTGCCATTGCCGGAGAGAAAGCTGAAATGGCGAAAACGGCAACCACCGCCGCCAGAGTTGATTTGAGCATGGGAATTCCTTAACGGAGCAGAATAAAAAGCAAGTGCTTTGATTCTAAAGAGCCTTTGCATCCTGGGCCAGCCTTTTACCTAATTTTACGTAGCTGAAATAGTTGTTACGGCGCACGCATTGACCAGCGCGATAAATAAAGGCGATCCAAATCACACTAATCCATGCAAAAAGCATTTCATTGCATAATAAACGTTTGCTTACATCACTCGAATGAATAAAATCTGTCCGCCCTGGCGCAGTCAATGCGCTTTACATTTCTATTCACAGGCCAGTCATGACTAACAGCAATCGTATCAAGCTCACATGGATCAGCTTCTTTTCCTACGCCCTCACCGGCGCGCTGGTGATCGTCACCGGAATGGTGATGGGAAATATCGCCGATTATTTCCATTTGCCCGTCTCCAGTATGAGCAACACCTTTACTTTCCTCAACGCCGGTATCCTGATCTCTATCTTCCTGAACGCCTGGCTGATGGAAATTGTGCCGCTGAAAACCCAGCTGCGTTTTGGCTTCATTCTGATGGTCCTGGCCGTTGCCGGGCTGATGTTTAGCCACAGCCTGGCTCTGTTCTCCGCGTCCATGTTCGTTCTGGGGCTGGTCAGCGGGATCACCATGTCGATCGGGACCTTCCTGATCACCCATATGTATGAAGGCCGCCAGCGTGGCGCGCGTTTGCTGTTTACCGACTCCTTCTTCAGCATGGCGGGGATGATCTTCCCGATGGTCGCCGCATTCCTGTTGGCCCGCAGTATCGAGTGGTACTGGGTTTATGCCTGCATTGGGCTGGTCTACGTTGCCATTTTTATTCTGACCTTCGGCTGTGAGTTCCCGGTTCTTGGCAAAAAAGCACAGCAGGATAACCAGCCGGTCGTGAAAGAAAAATGGGGCATCGGCGTGCTGTTCCTCGCAATTGCGGCGCTGTGCTACATCCTCGGTCAGCTGGGCTTTATCTCCTGGGTACCGGAGTATGCCAAGACCCTGGGCATGAGCCTGGCCGATGGCGGTAAGCTGGTGAGTGATTTCTGGATGTCGTACATGATTGGTATGTGGTCGTTCAGCTTCATCCTGCGCTTCTTCGACCTGCAGCGCATCCTGACCGTACTGGCTGGTCTCGCCACCGTGCTGATGTACCTGTTCATCAACGGTTCACCGGAGCATATGCCGTGGTTTATTCTGACCCTCGGCTTCTTCTCCAGCGCGATTTACACCTCGCTTATTACGCTGGGTTCGCTACAAACCAAAGTCGCGTCGCCGAAACTGGTGAACTTTGTACTTACCTGCGGCACCATCGGCACAATGCTGACCTTCGTGGTGACCGGTCCGATTGTGGCTGCCAGCGGCCCGCTGGCAGCGCTGCACACCGCTAACGGCCTCTACGCCGTGGTCTTTGTGATGTGCTTAATCCTTGGCTTCGTCTCCCGCCACCGCCAGCACAACGCGGCTGCGGCCTCCCACTAAGCCTTTGTTGGCCCCTTTGCTTCAGTGAAGGGGCTGTTTCGACTAAAGAACAGCTCCTCTCCTCCTCTGTCGGTCTGGATCCAGGTCTGCGCCAGTTGCGTTGTGGCAATCACCCGTCCCTGACGAATCGACCAGCGAACCGGTACCTGACAGCGAACCGCTTCAAAGCCATTCTCCGCCGGCAGAATAACCAGATTCGCGGGATAGCCCGGCACAATACCGTAATCGTGCAGACCAAAGGTGCGGGCGCTGTTGTCGGTAATCAGCTTCAGCCCATCGTTGATCTGCTGATAGCCCATCAGTTGACAGACATGTAACCCCATATGCAGCACCTGCAGCATATTGCCGGTGCCCAGCGGGTACCACGGGTCGAAAACATCATCGTGACCGAAACAAACGTTAATACCCGCCGCCATCAGCTCCTTCACTCGGGTGATGCCACGGCGCTTTGGATAATCGTCAAAACGCCCCTGGAGATGAATATTGACCAGCGGGTTAGCAACAAAGTTGATTCCCGAGAGCTTTAGTAACCGAAACAACCGCGAAGTATAGGCGCCGTTATAGGAGTGCATCGCGGTGGTATGGCTGGCCGTAACCCGTGGGCCAATGCCCTCTTTCAACGCCAGAGCCGCCACCGTTTCGACAAACCGCGACTGCTCGTCGTCAATTTCATCGCAGTGAATATCCAGCGGGCGTTGATACTGCTGCGCCAGACGGAACGCGATATGCAGCGATTCCACGCCATACTCGCGGGTAAACTCAAAGTGCGGAATGGCGCCGACCACATCGGCCCCGAGCCGCAGGGCCTCCTCCAGCAAGGCCTCACCATTGGGGTAGGATAAGATCCCCTCCTGGGGGAAGGCGACTATCTGCAAATCTACCCATGGCGCTACCTCCTGTTTCACCTCCAGCATCGCCTTTAATGCCGTCAACGTCGGGTCAGACACGTCAACGTGCGTGCGGACAAACTGAATCCCGTTGGCGATTTGCCATTTCAGCGTCTTCCACGCCCGGGCCTTCACATCTTCGTGACTCAATAGCGCCTTACGTTCTGCCCAGCGCTCAATCCCCTCAAACAGCGTCCCGGACTGGTTCCAGTTTGGCTCGCCGGCAGTTTGGGTGGTATCGAGATGAATATGCGGTTCAATAAATGGCGGGATCGCGAGCCCACCGCGGGCATTGAGCACTTCATAACTTTCGCTGCGCGCATCGCCCATCGGGGTGATATCGCCAAAACAGCCTTTATCTATCGCGATCTGCCATAGCCCTTCGCGATCGGGCAAACGTACGTTCTCAATCAACCAAAGCGGAACTGCTGTCATCTTGATGACTCCCGTGAATATGCCGTTTTTTCGCCCAACCCATAAACATTCCCCCGCATCCATTTTGTACACAAAAGCAACAATAAGGAAAAGCCTGAGTTTTCCATAACTTATAAAAATCCAGGAAAATCATAAGCATACCCATTAAGTGGTAGGCGCGGGCGATCTTGATTTGTATCAATAAGTGTACTGGCTGAATCGTTAAGGTAGGCGGTAATAGAAAAGAAATCGAGGCAAAAATGAGCAAAGTCAGAATCGCTATTATCGGTAACGGCATGGTTGGCCATCGCTTTATCGAAGAGCTTCTTGATAAGGCGCCTGCCGGACAGTTCGACATTACCGTGTTCTGTGAAGAACCCCGTATCGCTTACGACCGCGTCCACCTGTCGTCTTACTTCTCCCATCACACCGCCGAAGAGCTCTCGCTGGTCCGTGAAGGTTTTTACGAGAAACATGGCGTTAAAGTCCTGATCGGTGAACGCGCTATTACCATTAACCGCCAGGAGAAAGTGATTCACTCCAGCGCGGGACGCACCGTATTTTACGACAAGCTGGTGATGGCGACGGGTTCCTATCCGTGGATCCCGCCAATCAAAGGCGCGGACACTCAGGACTGCTTTGTGTACCGCACCATTGAAGATCTGAACGCGATTGAATCCTGCGCGCGTCGCAGCAAACGCGGCGCCGTCGTCGGCGGCGGCCTGCTGGGCCTCGAAGCCGCCGGCGCGCTGAAAAACCTCGGCGTGGAAACCCACGTCATCGAATTTGCCCCCATGCTGATGGCCGAACAGCTGGATAATATGGGCGGCGAGCAGCTGAAGCGTAAAATCGAAAGTATGGGCGTGAAGGTCCATACCAGCAAAAACACCAAAGAGATTGTCCAGCAGGGCAGCGAGGCCAGAAAAACCATGCAGTTCGCCGATGGCAGCGAGCTGCAGGTTGATTTTATCGTCTTCTCAACCGGTATTCGTCCACGCGATAAGCTGGCGACCCAATGCGGTCTGGCCGTGGCGCAGCGTGGCGGTATCGTGGTCAATGACACCTGCCAGACCTCCGATCCGGATATCTATGCTATCGGCGAATGCGCCAGCTGGAACAACCGCGTCTACGGTCTGGTGGCGCCGGGTTATAAAATGGCCCAGGTGACCGTCGACCATCTCCTCGGCAACGACAACCGCTTTATCGGGGCCGATCTCAGCGCCAAACTGAAGCTGCTTGGCGTTGACGTGGGCGGCATCGGCGATGCGCATGGCCGCACGCCTGGCGCCCGCAGCTACGTCTATCTTGATGAAAGCAAAGAAGTCTATAAACGACTGATCGTCAGCGAAGACAATAAAACCCTGCTTGGCGCGGTGCTGGTCGGAGACACCAGCGATTACGGCAATCTGCTGCAGCTGGTGCTCAACGGTATTGAACTGCCGGAAAACCCGGACTCGCTGATTCTGCCGGCACACGCCGGCAGCGGTAAGCCGTCAATCGGCGTCGATAAACTGCCGGACAGCGCGCAAATCTGCTCCTGCTTCGACGTGACTAAAGGGATGCTGATTTCCGCCATCAACAAAGGCTGCCATACCGTCGCCGCGCTGAAAGCAGAAACCAAAGCCGGTACCGGCTGCGGCGGCTGTATTCCGCTGGTGACCCAGGTGCTGAACGCGGAGCTGGCGAAACAGGGGATCGAAGTGAACCACAATCTGTGCGAACACTTTGCCTACTCCCGCCAGGAGCTGTTCCACCTGATTCGCGTAGAAGGGATTAAAACCTTCGAAGAGCTGCTGGCGAAACACGGAAAAGGCTACGGCTGCGAAGTGTGTAAGCCGACCGTTGGCTCTCTGTTGGCCTCCTGCTGGAATGAGTACATTCTCAAGCCTCAGCATACGCCGCTGCAGGATACGAACGATAACTTCCTCGCCAATATCCAGAAAGACGGGACCTATTCGGTTATCCCGCGCTCCGCCGGCGGCGAAATTACGCCGGAAGGTCTGGTGGCCGTAGGGCGCATCGCGCGCGAATATAATCTCTACACCAAAATCACCGGTTCCCAGCGTATCGGCCTGTTCGGCGCGCAAAAAGACGACCTGCCTGAAATCTGGCGTCAGCTGATTGAAGCGGGCTTCGAAACCGGCCACGCGTATGCCAAAGCGCTGCGTATGGCGAAAACCTGCGTCGGCAGCACCTGGTGCCGCTACGGCGTCGGCGACAGCGTGGGCTTCGGCGTCGAGCTGGAAAATCGCTACAAAGGCATCCGTACGCCGCATAAAATGAAGTTTGGCGTCTCCGGCTGTACCCGTGAATGTGCGGAGGCGCAGGGTAAGGATGTGGGGATTATCGCCACCGAGAAGGGCTGGAATTTATATGTCTGCGGCAACGGCGGGATGAAGCCGCGTCACGCCGACCTGCTGGCTGCCGATCTCGACCGCGAAACGCTGCTCAGCTATCTCGATCGCTTTATGATGTTCTATATCCGTACCGCCGATAAGCTGACGCGTACCGCGCCGTGGTTAGACAACATGGAAGGCGGCATCGACTACCTGCGTAGCGTCATTATCGACGACAAGCTGGGCCTGAACGCCCACCTGGAAGAAGAGCTGGCGCGTCTGCGTGCCGCTGTCGCCTGTGAGTGGACCGAGACGGTCAACAATCCGGCGGCACAAACCCGCTTCAAACACTTTATCAACAGCAACCAGCGCGACCCGAATGTCCAGGTCGTACCGGAACGCGAGCAGCACCGTCCGGCGACGCCGTATGAGCGTATCCCGGTCACTCTGGTGGAGGAGAACGCATGAGCCAGTGGGTAAACATCTGCAAGATTGACGATATTCTGCCTGCAACCGGCGTCTGTGCGCTGCTGGGCCAGCAGCAGGTCGCCCTGTTCCGGCCTTACCATGACGATCGGGTCTATGCGATCAGCAATATCGACCCGTTCTTCAATGCCAGCGTGCTGTCGCGAGGCATCATTGCCGAGCATGAGGGTGAGCTGTGGGTCGCCAGCCCATTGAAGAAACAGCGCTTCCGTCTGCGCGACGGCCTGTGCATGGAAGATGCAAGCCACTCCATTGCGCATTTCGATGCGCGCGTGAAAGACGGCAACGTTCAGCTGAAGGCATGATGCCCTGAGGTTCCCGCCGCGCTCCGGCGGGAACCATATTTTCTTCTTATGCCAACTAAGCGGTAGGCGCCCGAAAAATCGTATATTGTACCAACCCTCTGCTGCTATGCTACGACCGCTTACCCCTCTCCCACTGCTTGCTGCGAGGATGTTCCGTGGATCACTTACCTATTTTTTGTCAGCTGCGCGGCCGCGACTGCTTACTGGTCGGCGGCGGTGATGTTGCCGAACGCAAGGCGCGCCTGCTGCTCGATGCCGGCGCCAGAGTCACGGTCAACGCGCTGGGGTTCTCGCCGCAGTTCCATGTGTGGGCCGATTCACAGATGCTGACCCTGGTGCAAGCGCCGTTCACCCCGACGCTTCTCGACACCTGCTGGCTGGCCATCGCCGCCACCGACGATGAGGATGTCAATCAGCAGGTCAGCGACGCGGCAGAGGCACGGCGGATATTCTGTAACGTGGTCGATGCGCCGCAGCAGGCCAGCTTTATTATGCCGTCGATCATTGACCGCTCGCCGCTGATGGTCGCGGTCTCCTCTGGCGGTACCTCACCGGTGCTGGCGCGGCTGCTGCGGGAAAAGCTGGAGTCGATTCTGCCGCTCCACTTAGGCCAGCTGGCCCACTATGCCGGCCAGCTGCGGTCGCGGGTGAAAAAACAGTTTGCGACGGTCGGCGAACGTCGACGTTTCTGGGAAAAGCTGTTCATCAACGACCGTCTGGCGCAATCGCTGGCCAATGAAGACCGCCAGGCCGTTGCCGATACTACCGAGCAACTGTTAACAGAGCCGCTGGATCACCGTGGCGAAGTGGTGTTGGTCGGCGCCGGTCCCGGCGATGCCGGGCTGCTGACTCTCAAAGGGCTCCAGCAGATCCAGCAGGCGGACGTCGTGGTGTATGACCGCCTGGTCTCTGACGACATTATGAATCTGGTACGTCGCGACGCCGATCGGATTTTCGTCGGTAAACGCGCGGGCTATCACTGCGTGCCGCAGGAAGAGATTAACCAGATCCTGCTGCGCGAGGCGCAGAACGGACGTCGCGTGGTGCGCCTGAAAGGTGGCGATCCCTTTATTTTTGGCCGCGGCGGCGAAGAGCTGGAAACCCTGTGCAACGCCGGGATCCCCTTCTCGGTGGTACCAGGAATTACCGCGGCTTCAGGCTGTTCCGCCTATTCAGGTATCCCGTTAACCCATCGCGATTTCGCCCAGGGCGTCCGCCTGATCACCGGCCATCTGAAGACAGGCGGCGAGCTGGATTGGGAAAACCTGGCGGTAGAGAAGCAGACGCTGGTGTTTTATATGGGGCTGAACCAGGCCTCTGCTATCCGGGAGAACCTGATTGCTCACGGCATGGCGGCGGATATGCCCGCGGCTATCGTTGAGAACGGCACGGCGGTCAGCCAAAGAGTCGTCGCCGGCACCTTAGATCGGCTGGATGTTCTGGCGCAGCAGATGGCCAGCCCGGCGCTGATTATCGTGGGCCGCGTGGTCAGCCTGCGCGACAAGCTGAACTGGTTCTCCCATCACTGATACTGACGTTTCGGGTTCGGCTCGCGGACCCCGAGAAACTGACCGGCAAACGTCGCATATGCTGAAAATACAAAAGGGCGGGATTGACCCGCCCTTTTCTGTTTCTCTCCCGGCTATCGCTTACGGCTTAGCCACAAAACCAATGGCTTCATAGACCGCTTTCAGCGTTTGCGACGCGCGAGCGCTGGCTTTTTCCGCCCCGTCTCTCATCACCTGATTGAGGAACGCTTCGTCGTTACGGAAGCGGTTATAGCGCTCCTGCAGTTCCAGCAGCATACCGGACACCGCATCAGCCACTTCGCCTTTCAGGTGACCATACATTTTGCCTTCGAAATGTTGCTCCAGCTGCGGAATACTCTGCCCGGTGACGCCCGAGAGGATATCCAGCAGGTTGGAAACACCGGCTTTATTCTGCTGGTCATAGCGAACAACAGGCGGCTCGTCACCGTCGGTCATTGCACGCTTAATCTTCTTCACCACCGATTTCGGGTCTTCCAGCAGGCCGATCACGTTATTGCGGTTGTCGTCTGACTTGGACATTTTCTTTGTCGGTTCAAGCAGGGACATCACGCGAGCGCCGGAGGCAGGAATAAACGGCTCAGGCACTTTAAACACCTCGCCGTAAAGGGCGTTGAAGCGCTGCGCGATATCGCGGCTCAGCTCCAGGTGCTGTTTCTGATCTTCGCCAACCGGAACCTGGTTGGTCTGATACAGCAGAATGTCCGCCGCCATCAGCACCGGATAGTCAAACAGACCGGCGTTAATGTTTTCCGAATAGCGCGCGGATTTGTCTTTGAACTGGGTCATACGGCTCAGTTCACCGAAATAGGTGTAGCAGTTCAGCGCCCAGCCCAGCTGCGCGTGCTCCGGCACGTGCGACTGAACGAAGATGGTGCTTTTCTCCGGGTCGATACCGCATGCCAGGTAAAGCGCCAGAGTATCCAGCGTCGCTTTACGCAGTTTCTCAGGATCCTGACGCGCGGTGATGGCATGCAAATCTACGATGCAGTAGATGCAGTGATAATCATCCTGCATGCTCACCCATTGACGCAGCGCACCCATATAGTTGCCAATGGTCAATTCACCTGAGGGCTGTGCGCCACTAAAAACGATGGGCTTAGTCATTTTTCAATTCCTGAGTTTCACTATACGGTAGCCCAAGAGCGGGCAAGAGTTCATTAAACTGGTCAAAGATGTAGTCCGGTTCGCTGAGCGCGATCGACTCGCCGTAGTTATATCCGTAGGTCAGCCCGATGGAGCGGCAGCCCGCGGCTTTAGCCGCCTGGATATCATTACGTGAATCACCAACGAACAGCAGCTCAGCAGGCGCCAGGCCCAGCTTCTGCGCCACAAGCAGCAGGGGATCCGGATGGGGTTTTTTATTCTTCACATCATCGCCGCCGATGACGACCGTAAAATACTTCGCGATATCCAACGCGTCCAGAATTGGCGCAACGAACGGCGTCGGCTTGTTGGTCACCAGCGCCAGCGGCAGGCCTTTCGCATGCAGTGCGCCAAGCGTATCAGCCACCGCCGGGAACAGAAAACTGCCTTCTTCCGCCGCTTCAGCATAGTAGCGATCGAACAGCTTACGCAGCACCATCAGCTGCTCTGCCTGTGGAATATCGTCATGATCGACGGAGGGTTTCCCCATCGCAGCACGCTGGGTTGCGCGTTCCTGACGCGCCCAGCTCAGGGCCCGCTCCATCAGAACATCCGCACCGTTGCCGATCCAGGTTACGACGCGCGCCTCGCCGGCCATCGGTAGCTCCAGCGCATAGAGCGCGCTATCAACCGCCGCCGTCAAACCCGGCGCGCTATCGACCAGCGTGCCGTCAAGGTCAAAGGCGACACCGCGAACAGAGTGTAATTTATCCATGACTAACCTTTGCTAATTCACTACGCATTTGATCGATAACCTCCTTGTAGTCCGGACGATCGAAAATCGCCGAACCGGCAACAAACATATCTGCGCCTGCCGCCGCAATATCCGCAATATTACTGACCTTCACGCCGCCGTCGACTTCCAGACGAATATCATAACCCGACGCATCGATGCGCTGACGCACTTCGCGCAGTTTATCCAGAGTCTGGGGGATGAAGGACTGACCGCCGAACCCCGGGTTAACGGACATCAGCAGGATAACGTCCAGCTTATCCATCACATAATCAAGGTAGCTCAGCGGCGTGGCCGGGTTAAACACCAGACCGGCTTTACAGCCATGTTCTTTGATCAGCTGCAGGCTGCGATCGACGTGCTCAGAGGCTTCCGGGTGGAAGGTGATGATGCTGGCGCCCGCCGCGGCGAAATCAGGAATGATGCGGTCGACCGGTTTCACCATCAGGTGCACGTCGATCGGGGCGGTGATGCCATAGTTGCGTAGCGCTTTCAACACCATAGGGCCGATGGTCAGATTCGGCACGTAGTGGTTGTCCATCACGTCAAAGTGCACAACGTCCGCACCTGCAGCCAGCGCTTTGGCGGTATCCTCGCCCAGGCGGGCAAAATCAGCCGACAGAATCGAAGGGGCAATCAAATACTGCTTCATCCGCATCTCCTTGAAATTATTTAGTCTTGGGCGGACGGTAAAGAGCCAGAAGCTCGTCCACCTTCTTTCGTGTACCACCGTTGCTGCTGATACTGCGTCGAACTTTGACGACATGCAGTTTAGCCTGACGATACCATTCGCGCGTGAGCGCCGTATCGTGGTTGGAAATCAGAACCGGAACCCGCTGCTCCAGCAGGTTCTCCGCCAGCTGCGCCAGATGGGCCTGCTGCTCGGCGTTAAAGCTGTTCGTATGATAGGCCGTAAAATTGGCGGTAGACGATAACGGCGCATACGGCGGATCGCAATAGACCACCGAAGAACCGTCCGCGCGCGCCATACTGTCGGCATACGACTCACAGTAGAAGTACGCATTCTGCGCCTTCTGGGCAAAATGATACAGCTCAGCTTCCGGGAAGTAGGGCTTCTTATAACGGCCGAACGGTACGTTAAATTCGCCGCGCAGATTATAGCGACACAGGCCATTGTAGCCATGGCGATTCAGATACAGGAACAGCACCGCACGACGCAGCGGATCCTGACTTTGGTTGAATTCAGTACGGAACTGATAGTACTGCTCTGCCGCGTTATTCTCGGGCGTAAACATTTCACGCGCCGCCGCAACGTACTCATCCGTCCGCAATTTAACGATGTTGTAAAGACCGATCAGGTCGCTGTTGATGTCCGCCAGAATATAACGAGAAAAGTCGGTATTAAGAAATACCGACCCTGCGCCAACAAAGGGCTCAATCAGACAATCGCCTTGCGGCAAGTGTTTCTTTATATCGTCAAGCAGGGGGTATTTACCCCCTGCCCATTTCAGAAAAGCGCGATTCTTTTTCATGCTGCCTAACTAATTACCACATTCTCCGGCTGTGGAGAAAGCTCCGACAGCACCCTGCGCTTAAGACTACACCGCACTTACTTCAGATCGGCCTGAACCTGATGCAGCGGTTTCGCCCACGGGTTTTTCGCCTGCACATCCGCTGGCAGAGTGGCTACAGCACGCTTCGCTTCATCTTTCGAAGCGTAGATACCGCTGACCAGTACATACCATGGCTGACCGTTACGCGTGGTCTCGTAGACGACATATTTATCCAGCTTCTCTTTCTTCGCCCAGCTATTCAGGTTGTTGTAGTTGGAGGAGCTGCTGAGTTGCAGAGTGTAGTTACCCGACGGCGCCGCTTTCATCGAGCTGACATCACCCGCAGTTTTACCCCCGGCAGTTGCAGCCGGAGCCGCCGTCGCCGCAGCGGTAGCCGCTGGTGCGGTCGCGGTTGTCGTTGTCGTTGTCGTGGTCGTCGGAGCCGGCTTCGTCGTCTGTGCGGTGGCAACAGGTTTGCTCGGCTGAGCGACAGGCGCTTTCACCGGCGCAGCCGCAGCGGTGCTTTCAACACGCTTCGGCTGAACAGGTTTCGCTTCAACCGGCGCTTTCGCCACTGGTTTCGGCTCAATCACCGTATGCTTACGCTCTACCGGACGCGGAGCGGCGGCAGTCTGACGTTCAGTTGTTGCCTGACGCGGGGCGGCGCCATTACGGACAGGAGCAACGGTCGCCGGTTCAGTCGGCAGCGTAGAGTTCGCTACGGCGCTGTCAATCTGGCCCTGCTGCTGAGTCAAGGCATTATTCAGGTCGCCCTGCACCTCAACACGCTGCTGTCCCTGCGGCTCAGCGCTAGTCTGGCCCTGAGTCGGATTAGAGGCGATCGGCGGCAGAGAAACATCCTGCTGCGGGTTGTTTGCCGTGGTCTGGTCCTGAGCGACAGGCTGGCCATTGCCAGACTGTCCATTGTCAGACTGATCGCCTGACAGGTTAATGCTCTTTTCGCCTGACGCGGTTTGTTCACTGGAAGAGGATGGCGATTTCAGTGCAGAGCCAATGCCAACGATCAGCAGCAGCAGCACGAGAATCCCCACCCCCATCATAATATACTGGCGGGAGGCTGGCTTCGCGGGCGCTTTCTTACGCTTGCGCGGACGACGCTCAACCTGCTGCTCTTCCGACTCTTCGTCTTCTTCAGACTCTACGTCCGCTTCATACTCTTCTTCATCGCGCTCACGGCGTGCTTTGCTGGCGCGCGTCGGACGGCTGTCGTCCGCATCAAGATCGACATCATCAAAATTGATCTGCGGATCGCTATCGCGCTCGGAAGATTGACGGGAACGACCAGTACGACGATCGCTGCGATCGGCTTTCAGATCATCTTCTGGTTTTAATTCATCCATTTAACACCCCACTAAAAGGCTTATGCTCACGACTATTGCATGTCACCTGAAATGATAACGCCGCGCGGACGCGGCTAGACCTTCTTATTGTTGCGCTAGCTGAGTATCAGCAATCGCGCCAAGAACAACATCATGCGACACTCCGCCGCGAACTTCGCTTTTCCCTATTGCCAGCGGTAGCACCAGCCGCATTTCGCCTGCCAGCACCTTTTTATCACGCATCATGTGGGGCAGATACGCCTGCGCAGTCATCTCCTGCGGCCCACGTACCGGCAAGCCCGCACGCTGCAGCAGCGTCACGATACGCTGTGTATCCTGTGCGCTGAACTGCCCTAATCGCTCGGACGTATGCGCAGCCATCACCATACCGGCAGCAACGGCTTCACCGTGTAGCCAGTTACCGTAGCCCATTTCGGCTTCGATAGCATGACCAAAAGTATGTCCAAGATTGAGTAAAGCACGTAACCCGGTTTCGCGCTCGTCGGCCGCAACAACTTCGGCTTTCAGCTCACAGCAACGACGAATACAGTACGCCATCGCCTTCTCATCAAGCGCCATCAGCGCATCGATATTGCTTTCCAGCCAGCTGAAGAATTCACCGTCGAGAATAATGCCGTATTTGATCACTTCGGCCAGTCCGGAAGAGAGTTCACGGGCCGGCAACGTCTTAAGACAGTTGAGATCGACGACCACGGAAACCGGCTGCCAGAAGGCACCAATCATGTTTTTACCAAGAGGGTGATTGACGGCCGTCTTGCCACCGACCGAAGAGTCCACCTGCGACAGCAGGGTGGTTGGAACCTGGATAAAACGCACGCCGCGCTGATAGCTAGCCGCGGCAAAGCCGGTTAAATCACCGACCACGCCGCCGCCGAGCGCCACCAGAGTGGTATCACGGCCGTGCGGTTTTTGCAGTAAAGCGGTAAAGACCGAGTCCATCACCGTCAGGCTTTTGTACTGCTCGCCGTCGGGTAGAATGACGCTATCTACGTTAACCCCCGCCTGCTCCAGTACAGAGCGAACGTTATCCAGATAAAGCGGCGCCAGCGTTTCATTGGTGACCAGCATAACCTGGTCGCCTGATTTCAGTGGCTGGAAGGAAGCTGGATCGTTAAACAAACCAGCCGCGATGGTAATCGGGTAACTACGTTCCCCGAGGGTTACAGTAAGCCTCTCCATAACGCGACGTCCACCTCAGTTGCTTTTTACTCTGACGCTCTTTATTAAGCCAGAATCAATTGCTTTCCAGCATATGAATAATCTGGTTTGCCACTACTTTTGCGCTCTGATCGTCGGTACGGATAGTGACGTCAGCAATCTCTTCATACAGTGGGTTGCGTTCGTCGGCCAACGCTTCAAGAACTTCGCGAGGCGGCGCTTCAACTTGTAAGAGAGGACGCTTTTTATCGCGCTGCGTACGGGCAAGCTGCTTTTCGATCGTTGTTTCCAGGTACACCACCACGCCGCGGGCGGAGAGACGGTTACGCGTTTCACGGGATTTCACAGAGCCGCCGCCAGTCGCCAGCACAATTCCCTGTTTTTCCGTCAACTCATTGATGATCTTTTCTTCACGGTCGCGGAAGCCGTCTTCACCTTCGACATCGAAAACCCAGCCCACATCTGCGCCAGTGCGTTTCTCAATCTCTTGATCAGAATCGTAAAATTCCATATTGAGCTGTTGGGCTAACTGGCGCCCAATAGTGCTTTTGCCGGCACCCATAGGCCCAACCAGAAAGATATTGCGTTTCTCTGCCATTTTTTCGGTACTACTAAGACTATTCGTTAATGGTAAACCCGCTTCGCGAATACCCAGCGCAGCAGGACATGAACTGAAACCTCATATGCAATAGAGCGAGAGTCAGACTAAAAATTATCTCAATACTCAGGCAGGTTTGGCAACTGAATATACTCGTCATTATTCAAACTACCTCGCCGTCGGCTGCACTCATCCGCCTCCAGGTGCATAGTTATCTATGTTTCTGGGGGTAAACCAGCTTACCGCCTCGACGCATCCTGAATGATCTTGTGGATAAATCACCGGACAAAAAGGGAGGATTGATGCCGAACCCGACTCTCAAATCGGTACCCCTTGTATGCTAAATCCGTCCTCACGTCAAACACCTGAAACGTGTTTAGCAAGAAAAACCGCTTAATGCACTGCCAGAATTCGTGGGGTAATGAAGACAACCAGTTCACGCCGTTCGTTATCTTTGCCGTCGCGACGAAACAGCTGGCCGAGCAGCGGAATGTCGCCCAGTAGCGGAATACTGTCGCGGGCAGATTTCTTTTTTTGCGAAAAGATTCCGCCCAGAGCCAGCGTTTCGCCGCTTTTCACTTCAACCTGGGTCTCAATTTCCTGTTTATCGATAGCCAACGCTTCGCCATTTTCCTGCTTCAGAACCTGACCTGGCGTATTCTCCGTAATGCGTAGTTTCAGGCGCACACGATTCTGTTGCAGAACCGTTGGCGTGACCTCCATTCCCAGTACCGCCTCTTTGAACTCAATCGATGTTGCACCGCTTTCCCCGCGCGAGACCTGATAGGGAATTTCACTCCCCTGCTTAATGCTGGCAGACTGCATATGAGAAGCCAGCAAGCGCGGGCTGGCGATGATTTCCACCTGCTGTTTTTGCTCCAGCGCCGAAAGCTCCAGCTCCAGCAAGCGCCCGCTCAGGCGGCCGATATTAAACCCCACGCGATTGCTGGCATTGTTCAGCGCCTGATGGCTGCTTAAGGTCGTCAGCTTACCGGAACCCGGCATGCTGCTGGCTTCGGCCATGCTCCATTTCACCCCCAGTTCACGCAGGCTGGTTTCGCTCATCGAGACAATATGCGCCGCCAGCTCGACCTGACCGACCGGCAGATCCATCTCCTGGGCCCACGCGGTCAATGCCGACAGATGCGCGGCATCGTCGTGAATGAACAGTCGATTGGTGCGTTTATCCACCGTCAGGCTACCCCGGGCGCTGAGCAATTTATCCCCGGACTTCGCCAGCTCGCTCGCATCAGCATGCTGCAGCATCACGCTATGCCTTTGCAAAGGCAGGTTCTGCAATTGCTTCGCGCGCGCCGCCTCTTGTTGCGCCTGCCGCGCATTTTGCCAGACCAGCGTATGCACATGCAGTACCGTGCCCTGTTGGTTATACATCAGCCCGGCGCTATCAATCACCGCGCGCAATGCCTGCTGCCAGGGAACGTTCTTCAGATGAAGCGACACCGTACCGCTGACGTCAGGCGCCACAACCAGATTTTTTTGCTGCATCTCGGCCAGCGTTTGCAGTACCTGGGCAACCGGCACATCGTCCACCACCAGCGACACGAGTTTCTCATTTTTTGCCGTCGCTATTGCTGGCAACAGCAGAAACAGCAGGCTTATCCATCGCATCATATTTTGTTCCTTTTTCCCGCAGCCATTCCCAATACGCAGGTTCGCATCCAGGCCCTGTTGTTATTGCAACTCGCTCCGCCGTCAGCAAATGGATTCGCCAGCCTCCCGGCAAAGCGTTCTCTTTTCGCACCCGGCGCCATTGGTTACGATGATCCAGTAAATAACCCACCCAATAGTGCCGATGACCGACCGCGCCGCCATAGCGCCATTGCGCCAGCTGTGCCGTCTGGCAGCGATCCTCCGGAGGCAGAAACGGATCGCGATCGCCGGCCAGCAAGGATAGCGGCAGCGGAAGCAGCCACAGAAAACGCCAACCCTTACCCCACATCTTCGGCCTCCAGCTGTAGCGTCATCAGGAGCGTCTTTTTTTCCGGACGCAGTGAAAAGCCCGTTACACGCATTCCGCACTCCGCCAGCCAGGAAAACAGCGGCGGGACCGCCTGCCAGCGGACCTCCAGCAGCAGCTCGCCGCCGCGCCCCGACGGGCGCCAGCTCACCAGCATGGCGCCTGATACCGGCAGCGTAATCGGGGAGAACAGCGCACGCTTTTGTTCATCCGGGAAGGCATTTTGCAAGGTAGTCTGCAGCGGTATTAACCGAAGCCACTGCTGGCGCAGATGGAGATGTCCGTCGGTTTCTGCCGGTGGAGGCGAAGCTGAGAGCCGGGAAAAAATCACCGCGATCAGCCCCAGAACAATCGGCAGCGCGAGCCGCCCACCGCGCAGAGAAAAAAATGCCGTCATTCCACGTTCAATGAGTGCCTGCATCAGCGTGCTCTCCGCTCAGGGAAAAGCGAAACTGCCAGCGCCCCTGCTCACCGCGGCGCGTTTCATCGGCTCTGGCCGGTTTGAATCCGGCAACCGCGCTCAGCGCTTTTTCCAGCCCCGCCACGGCCTTAAGATTCAGCGCCAGACCGCTCAACATCAAGGTATCGCGCTGATACTCCAGCCGGGTTAACCAGGCCTGCTCCGGTAGCTGCGCGGCGATTGCCCATAACCGGGACTGCCAGGCCTCGGTTAATGCCCTTTTTTGCTGTCTCAGGCGCAGCCGCTGTCCTTGCTGCTGTCGCTCCAGCATCATGCTTTCGCGCTGCCGGAGTGCGGACCAGAGCTGGTTTTCAGCCGCGGCTCTCACCGCAGTCAGCGCCTCAACCGCGTGACGCTCAGCCCGCTTAACCTGAGCAATCGTCAGCAAGATCAGTAGAAATCCCACCGCGTACAACAGCACGATACGCAGCCGCTGGCGGCGACGCGCTTCACGCCAGGGCAAAAAATTCACCGCCGTCGTCATCGTTGCCGCCCTCCTAACGCCAGCCCAATCGCCACGGCATAGCGCTCTCCACAGTCCGGCAGCGGTGGCTGCAGGCGATGAATCACGCGCCAGGGGTCAAAAGAGGTCTCATCGCCAGAACGCGTGGCGCAGCGCTGGAGTGATTTGGCATCGATCAACCGGGAGAGCTGTGAAAACGAAGAGGCTTCAGCGCACGGTAAACTGCCCCAGCCTTCCCGCGTTGCCCACAGCCAATGAGGATCGTTGCGCCACGCGAGGCCTTGCGAGCCAGACGGCAGCCAGGGGAGGAATGCTGCCAGCGCGCAGGCATCCGGTACAATGCCTGCGATGCTCAGCTTCAGGCGGGCGGCGAGCTGACGCAGAACGTCGATATCCAGGCGTTGTGCTGCCGTCACCCGCCATTCGTTCTTTGCCGGCGCGGCGGAATAATCGACACATAGCGAGGCGGCCGGCATCTCCAGCTGTTGCGCCATCACGCTGGCTATCCAGGTTGCCCGCTCCTTATCGCGCAGAGACAGCTGCGGACGCGGCAGCTGCTTTTGTAACGTTCGGCTGGCCGGAAACGCAATGCTGACCTGATGTTGCAAAGGCAGTTCCCGCCGCCAGTTCTGCAACCGTTCAGCCAGCGCAGCCACGTCAACCACCATGCCATGGCGCACGATGCCGGGCGCCAGTTCGATATCCCACCAGCGGCATAACGCCCAGCGGGAACGCGCGTAGCGCAGTGCGACCAGCACTATTGCGTCCTGTTGAATATGCATCCCGATTCGCCAGTTGCTGAAAGCCATGCTTACGATCTCCTTGTCCGCCATTACGGCTCGACTCTATCAATGCACCAGGCTTGCCTTTATACTACCGCGCGTTTGTTTATAAACTGCCCAAATTAAACTTAATGGGAAATCTCCGGTGAAGTTCGTAAAGTATCTATTGATCCTTGCAGTCTGTTGCGTACTGCTGGGAGCAGGCTCGGTTTTTGGCCTCTATAAATATATTGAGCCGCAACTCCCTGACGTCGCGACCCTGAAGGATGTGCGTTTGCAGATCCCGATGCAGGTCTATAGCGCGGATGGCGAGCTTATTGCGCAGTATGGCGAGAAACGCCGTATTCCCGTCACGCTGCAGCAAATGCCGCCCGAGCTGATCAAAGCGTTTATTGCCACCGAAGATAGTCGTTTCTATGAACATCACGGCGTCGATCCGGTCGGTATTTTCCGTGCAGCCAGCGTCGCCATGTTCTCAGGCCATGCCTCACAGGGCGCCAGTACCATCACCCAGCAGTTAGCGCGTAACTTCTTCCTGAGCCCGGAGAAGACGCTGATGCGTAAGATCAAAGAGGCCTTCCTGGCGATTCGCATCGAGCAGTTGCTGAATAAAGACGAAATCCTTGAGCTGTACCTGAATAAAATCTATCTCGGCTACCGCGCCTATGGCGTCGGCGCGGCGGCGCAGGTTTACTTTGGTAAATCTATCGACCAGCTTAGCCTGAGCGAAATGGCCGTTATCGCCGGCCTGCCTAAAGCACCATCGACATTTAACCCGCTCTATTCCATGGACCGCGCGACCGCGCGTCGTAACGTTGTTCTGGCACGTATGCTGAGCGAAGGCTATATCACGCAGACGCAATACGATCAGGCGCGCAACGAAGCCATTGACGCCCGCTACCACGCACCGGAAATCGCTTTCTCGGCGCCTTATCTCAGTGAAATGGTCCGCCAGGAGATGGTCAACCGCTATGGCGAGCAGGCATATGAAGATGGCTACCGCGTTTACACCACTATCACGCGGAAAAACCAGCAGTCCGCTCAGCAAGCCGTCCGCAATAACGTGCTCGATTACGATATGCGCCATGGCTACCGCGGCCCGGCCAACGTGCTGTGGAAAGTGGGCGAAACGCCCTGGGATCAGGCGAAAATCATCGCATCGCTGAAAAGCCTGCCCGGCTACGGGCCGCTTGCTCCGGCGGTGATTACCTCGGCAAATCCCCAGGAAGCGGTCGCGCTATTAAGTAATGGAACGTCGGTCACGCTGAACATGGAGGGCGTCCGCTGGGCGCGTCGCTTTATCTCCGATACCCAGCAAGGAGCGACTCCGCGCAAGGTCACCGATGTCCTGCAGTCCGGGCAGCAAATTTGGGTCCGTCAGGTCGGCGACCGCTGGTGGTTGTCGCAGGTACCGGATGTGAACTCGGCGCTGGTTTCCATTAACCCGCAGAACGGCGCCATTATCGCCCTGGTCGGCGGGTTCGACTTCAATCAAAGTAAATTCAACCGCGCGACCCAGGCCCTGCGCCAGGTAGGCTCGAACATTAAGCCGTTCCTCTACACCGCGGCAATGGATAAAGGCCTGACGCTGGCCAGTATGCTTAACGATGTGCCGATTTCCCGTTGGGACGCCGGTGCCGGTTCCGACTGGCAGCCGAAAAACTCCCCGCCGCAGTACGCCGGCCCGATTCGCTTGCGTCAGGGACTGGGGCAGTCGAAGAACGTCGTGATGGTTCGCGCCATGCGTGCCATGGGCGTGGATTACGCGGCGGAGTATCTACAGCGTTTCGGTTTCCCGGCGGGGAATATCGTGCATACCGAGTCGCTGGCGCTGGGGTCCGCATCCTTTACGCCGCTGCAGGTTGCGCGCGGTTATTCGGTGATGGCCAACGGCGGCTTCCTGGTTACGCCATTCTTTATCAGCAAAATCGAGACCGATCAGGGCGGCGTGATCTTTGAGGAGCGGCCTAAAGTTGCCTGTCCGCAGTGCAACCTGCCGGTCATTTACGGCGATACGCCGAAATCCGACGTGCTGGAAAATAAGGATGTCGAAGATGTCGCGACCTCGACAACACCGCAGAACTCCGCGGTGCCGCCGCAGCCAGAGCTTGAACAGGTCAACCAGGCGCTGGTTGCCCAATCCGGCGCCCAGGAATATGCGCCGCATGTGATTAGCACGCCATTGTCATTCCTGATTAAAAGCGCCCTGAACAGTAACATCTTCGGCGAACCGGGCTGGATGGGTACCGGCTGGCGCGCCGGGCGCGATCTGCAGCGCCACGATATCGGCGGTAAAACGGGGACCACCAACAGCTCAAAAGATGCGTGGTTCTCCGGCTACGGCCCGGGCGTCGTGACGTCGGTATGGATTGGTTTTGACGATCACCGCCGCGATCTGGGGCGGACTACCGCATCCGGCGCGATTAAAGATCAGATTTCCGGCTATGAGGGGGGAGCCAAAAGCGCCCAGCCAGCCTGGGATGACTTTATGAAACGCGTGCTGGAAGGCGTACCTGAAGAGCCATTAACCCCGCCGCCTGGCGTGGTAACGGTCAATATCGACCGCAGCACCGGTCAGCTGGCGAGCGGCGGTAACAGCCGCGCCGAATACTTCATTGATGGCACACAGCCGACCCATCAGGCGGTGCATGAAGTGGGGACCACGATCACCGATGGTGGCGGTGAAACCCACGAACTGTTCTGACAAAAAAAGCGCCTGCGGGCGCTTTTTTTCTGCTTCTCTCTGCAGGCCATGGTGACAGGCCGGATATTTGGCAAGACGCCGGGCGGTCTACAGGCGTCCCTGAGCCTTCAGCCATTCGCGGACCAAAAACAGGGCGCTGACGTTGCGCGCTTCGTTAAAATCTTCATCATCCAACAGCGCCATTAGCTGCGACAGCGGCCAGCGCACCTGCGGTAAAGGTTCCGGCTCATCGCCAGGCAGCGATTCCGGGTACAGATCTTCAGCCACCAGGATATTCATCTTGCTGGAGAAATAGGAGGGTGCCATGCTCAGTTTTTTCAGGAACGTCAGCTTATTGGCGCCGAAACCGACCTCTTCTTTCAGTTCACGGTTAGCGGCTTCCATGACGGTTTCACCTGGATCAATCAGCCCTTTAGAAAAACCAAGCTCATAAGATTCGGTGCCAACGGCATATTCACGAATCAGAATGAGATGGTCATCGACAATCGGTACAATCATCACGGCTTCACGCGTCGAAGGGCGCATGCGTTCATAAACGCGACGCACGCCGTTGCTGAATTCCAGGTCCACGCTTTCAACGTTAAAAAGACGCGAGCGCGCTACTGTTTCAACATTGAGAATGGTGGGTTTTTGTAATGATTTGCTCATTGTTATCGATCTATGCTGTGATTCCAGAAGTCATTGTGCGATACGCAGCACGGTTTCGGCAATTCAATTCGCCACTTATTTACATAGTTGCAACCTGCACTCGCAAAACGAGAGAATCAGAAAGATAAAAAAGTCAATAGGTTGAAATGTTTTTGAGAATTTACTGATTCCTGGATTTTAACGATTTTGATAAGCTTGTATGCTGCTGTATCGCACAATAAATTTTCCCGTATACATACGATATCTGCCGAGAGCACACTGCAGGTTCACGCAAAGTGTTAAGCAACTAAAGACACCTGTAAGAAAAGAATAACTACGATGGGATGGGCATGGGCACCTTTCTGATTTCTTTCACAGCTCTGCTAATCTGCGCATTGCTTATCGGGTGGTGGTATCGATCGCATGCCAGACGTCGCCGCCTCCCTCTCCTGCATGCCTTTAGCGATGCCGTCACCCGCAAGCTTTCTGAGCAAGAACGCCGCGCGGTGGAAAAGTACCTTGAAGGTCTCAACCACGCCCGACAAATGCCGGCATCGGGGGCAAGCGTTGCCCCTGCCGTACTGTCTCTCACCCAACAGAGCGATACTGTTTTCACGGTGACCCGTGCCATTACGCGCTATGGCATTACCACCGATGACCCGAACAAATGGCGCTACTTCCTCGACTCGGTGGAGGTGCATCTGCCGCCTTTCTGGGAGCAGTATATCAATGACGAAAATAGCGTTGAGCTGATACCCACCGACAGCCTGCCGCTGGTCATTGCCCTCAATGGCCATGCGCTCAGCGACTACCCGCAGGAGAGCCGCAGTTATGCCCTCGAACGGGCGTCGTCAACCCAGGCGTCAATCCGCGGGGAAGAGAGCGAGCAGATCGAGCTGTTGAGCATTCGCCAGGAAACGGCAGAGGAATACGCGCTGAGTCGGCCGGATGGGCTGCGTGAAGCGATCTTTATCGTCACCTCGTTCCTGCTGTTTTACTTCAGCCTGATAAGCCCCTATGTTTTTACCCCGTGGCTACTGCTCGGTGGACTACTGTTCCTGGCTGCGGGCCTGTGGGGTATCTACGCGCCGCCGCGTAAAGCGGCGCTCCGGGAGATCCACTGCCTGCGCGGGATGCCCAAACGCTGGGGTCTGTTTGGCGAAAATGACCAGGAGCATATCAATAATATCTCCCTGGGTATTATCGATCTGATCTATCCGCGCCACTGGCAACCCTGGATTGCCCAGGATCTCGGCCAGCAGACGGATATCGATATCTATCTCAGCCGTCACGTCGTGCGTCAGGGGCGCTTCCTGTCGTTGCACGATGAAGTGAAAAACTTCCCGCTTCAGTACTGGCTGCGTAGCGCCATTATCGCTATCGGCGCACTGCTGGTGGTGGTGATGCTGTGGGCCAGCGTCCCGCTGAATATGCCGTTTAAGTTTACGCTTTCATGGCTGAAAGGGGCGCAAACCATTGAAGCGACTACCGTTGCCCAGCTGGAGAAGTCGCAGGTTCGCCTCGGCGATACGCTGCGATTGAAAGGTACCGGAACCTGCAATATCCACTCGCCGGATAGCTGGACGGCGAAAGAGAACTCGCCGTTTATGCCGTTTGATTGCTCGCAGATCATCTGGAATGACGCGCCTCCCCTACCGCTTCCGGAGTCCGACGTCGTCGGCAAAGCCACGGCGCTGATGCAATCCGTGCAGCGCCAGCTACATCCCGATCCGGACGATGACTCGCACGTCAGCCCCGCGCTGCGCTCGGCGATTCAGAAATCAGGCATGGTGCTGCTGGATGATTTTGGCGATATCGTCATAAAAACCAACAACCTGTGTGCGGCAAAAGATGACTGTACCCGTTTGAAAAACGCGCTGGTTAACCTGGGCAATACGCGTAACTGGGAAGCGCTGACCAAACGCGCCAACTCGGGCAAGCTGGATGGCGTCAACGTTCTGCTGCGCCCGGTTAGCGCTGAGTCGCTGGAAAATCTGGTCACCACCTCAACGGCACCGTTTGTCATTCGCGAAACCTCACGCGCAGCGCAGGCCCTTAACAGTCCGGCTCCCGGCGGTTTCCTGATTGTCAGTGATGAAGGCAGCGATCTGGTCAATCAGCCGTGGCCGACCACCAGCTTGTATGACTATCCGGCGCATGAACAGTGGGGCGAACTGCAGCGTCTGGCCAGAATGCTGATGCATACGCCGTTCCACGCCGAGGGGATTGTGACCAATCTCTATACCGATGCCAATGGCACGCAGCACATCAACCTGCATCGTATTCCAGACCGTTCAGGTCTGTGGCGCTATCTGGGGACGACGCTGCTTCTGCTGACCATGCTGGGCTGCATGTCGTGGCACGGGATCCTGACGATTCGTCGCTACCAGCGTCATCGCCAGCGAATGGAAGATATTCAGAAATACTACGAAAGCTGCCTGAATCCGGTACTCATCCCCTCGCCGGAACATCAAGAGTAATTCCCTGCGCAGCGGGGTGTGATACCCTGTCGCGCATTTCCCCTCGCTGGAGACTCACCATGCATTTTGATATCGCCTGGCAGGAGGTTGATACCGTTCTGCTGGATATGGATGGCACGCTGCTCGACCTCGCCTTCGACAACTATTTTTGGCAAAAACTGGTGCCGGAAACCTGGGGAGCGGCACGCGGGCTCAACCTGCAGGAGGCCAAAGAGGCGATGCACCAGGAGTATCACGCGGTGCAGCATACGCTAAACTGGTACTGTCTGGACTACTGGAGCGAGCGCCTGAATTTGGATATTCGTGCGATGACCAGCGAGCAGGGGCCAAGAGCAGCCCTGCGTGAAGATACCGTCCCGTTCCTTGATGCGCTCAAGGCCAGCGGCAAGCGGCGCATCCTGCTGACCAACGCCCATCCGCACAATCTGGCGGTAAAGCTTGAACATACCGGTCTCGACGCACACCTTGATTTATTGCTTTCTACCCACACATTTGGTTATCCGAAAGAAGATCAGCGTCTGTGGCGTGCGGTGGCGGAAGAAACCGGCTTCGATGCGCGCAAAACGCTCTTTGTTGACGATAGCGAGGCGATTCTCGATGCCGCGGCTCAGTTTGGTGTTCGCTACTGCCTGGGCGTCACGAATCCGGATTCCGGACTGGCGGAAAAAAGCTATGCCCGACATCCGGGATTGAACGACTACCGGCGCCTGATCCCTTCGCTGACTTCAAAGGAGAGGCCATGAAAGAGAAGCCCGTCGAAGCCGTCAGGCTGGACAAATGGCTTTGGGCAGCCCGCATTTATAAAACCCGTGCGCTGGCGCGCGAGATGATTGAAGGCGGCAAGGTGCATTACAACGGACAGCGCAGCAAGCCGGGTAAAATCGTTGAGCCGGGCGCCACTCTGACGCTACGCCAGGGCAACGACGAACGTATTCTGCTGGTCAAAGGGATAACCGAACAGCGCCGACCTGCCAGTGAAGCCGCCGCCTTGTATGAAGAGACGGCAGAGAGCATCGAAAAACGCGAGAAAATGGCGCTGGCGCGCAAAATGAACGCGCTGACCATGCCGCATCCCGACAGACGTCCGGACAAGAAAGAACGCCGCGACCTGATGAGATTTAAACACGGCGACAGTGAGTAACCGCCTATACCTGTAGGCACCGCTGTTGCCAGCAAGAGAGACCATTATGACTCAACACGATCAATTACATCGTTATCTGTTTGAAAACTATGCCGTACGCGGTGAACTGGTTACCGTTTCGGAAACCCTGGAACAGATTCTGGCGAACCACAGCTACCCGCAGCCGGTCAAAACCGTGCTGGCAGAGCTGCTCGTTGCCACCAGCCTGCTGACCGCGACGCTGAAGTTTGCCGGCGATATCACCGTGCAGCTGCAGGGCGATGGTCCTCTGTCTCTGGCGGTAATCAACGGGACGAATCAGCAGCAGCTGCGCGGCGTCGCGCGGACTCAGGGCGACATTCCGGAAGATGCGGACCTGAAAACGCTGGTCGGTAACGGGTATCTGGTCATCACCATCTCTCCGGATGAAGGCGAGCGCTATCAGGGCGTGGTCGGTCTGGAAGGCGACACCCTGGCGGCTTGCCTGGAAGATTATTTCCAGCGCTCAGAACAGTTGCCGACGCGCCTTATCATTCGCACCGGCGAACATGAAGGGAAACCGATGGCGGGCGGCATGCTGCTTCAGGTGATGCCGGCACAAGAGACCCAGGCCAATGATTTCGACCATCTGGCTACGCTCACTGAGACCATCAAAGCCGAGGAACTGTTCACCCTCTCAGCGACTGACGTCCTGTGGCGTCTGTATCACGAAGAAGAAGTGACCGTGTACGATCCGCAGAATGTGGAATTTAAGTGTACCTGTTCCCGCGAACGCTGCGCCGGGGCGCTGAAAACGCTGCCGGATGAAGAGATCGACAGCATTCTCGCTGACGAAGGTGAAATTGATATGCACTGCGATTACTGCGGCAATCATTACCTGTTCAACGCCATGGATATCGCCGAGATTCGCAATAATGCCTCTCCGGCCGACCCGCAGGTTCACTGATAATCCTGCCCACCAGAGCTCGCGGCGGAGGTTTTCTGCCTTCGCCGCGCCTGCCGTCAACTATTTCCTCGCGTGATGAATCGATTTTCACTGAAAGAGTTACGTAATTTTCTTTCAAGAAAGCGATTACATTCACAATTCAGCAGTTTTTTTAATTACTTTTTAACCAATAAGAAACATCTATCCCCACCAACGGCCAATTTCCTGAGATAATCACGCATGTTTCGTGACAGGAGTCACCGTGTTTTTCGTAAGTAAGGCGTTTGTCGAGATACGTAAATCTATGAGCCTGGTCGCGGTCTATACCCCGAAAGAACCCCTACAATTTAAAGCAGTATATATTATTGGCTAAGGAGCAGTGACATGCGCGTTAATAATGGTTTAACCCCGCAGGATCTCAAGGCTTATGGTATCAATGACGTCCAGGATATCGTCCACAACCCTAGTTACGATACGTTGTATCAAGAAGAACTCGATCCCACTCTGGAAGGGTATGAGCGCGGCGTACTCACCAATCTGGGCGCGATCGCCGTCGATACCGGTATCTTTACCGGTCGTTCGCCGAAAGATAAATATATCGTTCGTGACGATACAACCCGCGATACCGTGTGGTGGTCTGATAAAGGCAACGGTAAAAACGACAACAAACCGCTCTCGCAGGAAACCTGGCAGCACCTGAAAGATCTGGTCACTCATCAGCTTTCCGGCAAGCGTCTGTTCATCGTTGATGCGTTCTGCGGCGCCAATGCCGACACGCGTCTGAGCGTACGCTTCATTACCGAAGTGGCCTGGCAGGCACACTTCGTCAAGAACATGTTTATTCGCCCATCCGATGAAGAACTGGCCAACTTTAAGCCGGATTTCATCGTGATGAACGGCGCCAAATGCACCAACCCGCAGTGGAAGGAGCAGGGACTCAACTCTGAAAACTTCGTTGCCTTCAACCTGACCGAGCGGATCCAGCTGATTGGTGGTACCTGGTACGGCGGCGAAATGAAGAAAGGGATGTTCTCTATCATGAACTACCTGCTGCCGCTGCAGGGGATCGCATCAATGCACTGTTCCGCTAACGTGGGCGAGAAAGGCGACGTGGCGGTCTTCTTTGGCCTCTCCGGCACCGGCAAAACCACCCTTTCCACCGATCCGAAACGCCGTCTGATCGGCGATGACGAGCACGGCTGGGATGACGATGGCGTCTTCAACTTCGAAGGCGGCTGCTATGCCAAGACCATCAAACTCTCCGAAGCCGCAGAGCCAGATATCTATCACGCGATTCGTCGTGATGCGCTGCTGGAAAACGTGGTGGTTCGCGCGGACGGCACGATTGATTTCGACGATGGGTCGAAAACCGAGAACACCCGTGTCTCCTACCCGATCGATCATATCGAGAACATCGTTAAGCCGATCTCGAAAGCGGGCCATGCCACCAAAGTTATCTTCCTGACGGCGGATGCATTCGGCGTACTGCCGCCGGTATCGCGCCTGACGGCAGACCAGACCCAGTATCACTTCCTCTCTGGCTTTACCGCTAAGCTGGCCGGTACCGAACGTGGCGTCACTGAACCGACGCCAACCTTCTCCGCCTGCTTCGGTGCCGCGTTCCTGTCGCTGCACCCGACGCAGTATGCGGAGGTTCTGGTGAAGCGCATGCAGGCATCCGGTGCGCAGGCTTATCTGGTCAACACCGGCTGGAACGGCACCGGCAAACGTATCTCGATTAAAGATACCCGCGCCATTATCGATGCCATTCTCGACGGGTCGCTGGACAATGCGGAAACCTTCACGCTGCCGATGTTCGATTTGCAGATCCCAACCTCGCTGCCAGGTGTCGATACGCACATCCTCGACCCGCGTAACACCTACGGTTCGCCAGAGCAGTGGCAGGAGAAAGCCGAGCAGCTGGCGAAGCTGTTCGTAGAGAACTTCGAGAAGTACACCGATACGCCAGCGGGCGCCGCGCTGGTCGCTGCCGGTCCGAAGCGCTAACCGTGTATTTATAAAGAATAAGCCGGGCAATGCCCGGCTTTTTTATGCTCTCGCGCCGACCCGCGCGATTCAGACTGCCGCGAGCGGCCGCTTAACTCTCTTTGCTCTGTTTCGTCGGCGTTAGCGCACGTTGAACCGGAACCGGCAGCCAGGCGCGAATCAACAGCCCGCCCCGCTCGCTGGAGCCAATCTCCAGACGACCGTTATGGTTATCGATAATACGCTGCACAATCGCCAGCCCCAGCCCGGTACCGCTGGTGCTGCGGGCGCTATCGCCACGCACAAACGGCTGGAACAGATGCTCGCGTTGTTCTGGCTTAATCCCCGGGCCATCATCCTCGACCTGGAACCAGGCGCTGCTGGCTTCGCTACCGCTGCTGACCTTAATCCAGCCGTTGCCATAACGCGCGGCGTTAACCACCATATTGGCCAGCGCGCGCTTGATAGAGAGCGGATGAATGCGCAGCGGGATCTCGCCGGCCTGCAGGTCCGTCGCGATTTCACGTTCGTAACCGCTTTCCGCCGCGATAACTTCACCGAGCACCGAGTTAAGATCCGCCAGCTCCATCGGCATCTCCTGGCCCGTGCGCAGGTAATCAATAAACTGCTCGATGATGGCGTTACACTCTTCAATGTCTTTGTTGATCGACTCGGCAAGGTAACCGTCTTCTTCCCCCATCATCTCCGTCGCCAGGCGAATACGCGTCAGCGGCGTACGCAGATCGTGGCTGACGCCGGCCATTAACAGCGTACGATCGTCTGCCAGCTGTTTTACGCCTGCGGCCATGTGGTTAAAGGCCCGGGTGACCGAACGCACTTCGGATGCACCGTACTCCCGCAGCGGCGGCGGAATGATGCCTCGCCCGACCTGCAGCGCCGCATGCTCAAGATCGACCAGCGGCCGGTTTTGAATACGGATAAACAGCCAGGCGCCGCCGATCGCCAGCAGCATAATCGCCAGGGTATAGCGGAACAGCGGCGAGAAGTCGCCCTGGTGGATTTCCGTCAGCGGTACGCGCACCCAGATATTCGGCGACAGCCAGGTTTTCAACCACACCACGGGGGAGCTTTTGTTGACCTCGACCCGCACTTCGGTTGGCCCTCCGAGCTGGTGCGCCATCTGCTGACTTAAAAACTCATAGTGCTGCGCCCAGCGCAGGCCTGCGTCTTCCGCCGCTTCATTGGAATAGAGCGAAATGCCCAGTTCGCGATAAATTTCGCGACGAAACGCCGGCGGCACCACCAGCTGGGTGCCATCCTCCAGCTGCAGTTTATCGGTCATCAGCATACGCACTTCGTATGCCAGCACCTTATTAAACTGCTGGAGGCTCGGTAGAATCGCAAAATTCAGCACCACCAGATAGGTCGTCACCAGGCTGACAAACAGCAAGGTGACAATCAATAACAGGGTGCGAGCAAACGAGCTTCGCGGCGAAAAACGCACGCGTTTCATGCCTTAGAGCCGTCCGGTACGAAGACGTAGCCTAGCCCCCACACGGTCTGGATGTAACGCGGATGGGCCGGATCCTCTTCGACCATGCGGCGCAGACGGGAAATTTGTACATCGATGGAACGCTCCATCGCGGAATATTCGCGACCGCGAGCAAGGTTCATCAGTTTATCGCGGGAGAGCGGCTCACGCGGATGGCTAACCAGCGCTTTCAGTACCGCAAATTCACCGCTGGTCAGCGGCATCGGTTCATCTTCACGGAACATCTCGCGGGTGCCGAGATTCAGCTTGAATTTACCAAAGGCGATGACCGCCTCTTCCTGTGACGGCGCACCCGGCAGCTCATTCGCCTGGCGACGCAGCACGGCGCGGATACGGGCCAGCAGCTCACGCGGGTTGAACGGTTTTGGAATATAGTCGTCCGCACCGATTTCGAGGCCCACAATACGGTCAACCTCTTCCCCTTTCGCCGTAACCATAATGATCGGCATCGGGTTGCTTTGGCTACGCAGACGACGACAAATGGAGAGACCATCTTCGCCCGGCAGCATCAAATCCAGCACCATCAGGTGGAAGGACTCACGAGTCAACAGACGATCCATTTGTTCAGCGTTGGCGACGCTTCGAACCTGGAAGCCTTGCTCGGTCAGATAACGTTCGAGCAGCGCACGCAGGCGCATGTCGTCGTCGACAACCAGAATCTTATAATTCTCTTGCATTGTTTATACTCCCAAAGGTTCACTGCAATTGTCAGTGCGTATTCTCAAAAAAGCCCGGGTCGCCGACCAGCTAAATCTGGTATATATTCCAGGCTAAATTGTTACAAAGCATATTTAACAGCAGCTTAAGTATACATTTAATCATAAGACACATTATTTATCCTGTCGGTATTATTACGCACTACGAATTGTGCGCAACCGCACACCGCCGCGTACAGTGTCCGACAATCAGAAGGTAGAACGATAAATGAAAACGCCGCTGATCACCCGTGAAGGGTATGAAAAACTTAAAAAAGAAATGGACTATTTGTGGCGTGAAGAACGCCCTGAGGTCACCAAAAAAGTGACCTGGGCGGCCAGCCTTGGCGATCGTAGCGAAAATGCCGATTACCAGTACAACAAAAAACGGCTGCGTGAAATCGACCGCCGGGTACGCTATCTCACCAAATGTCTGGAAAATCTGAAAATCGTCGATTACTCCCCGCAGCAGGAGGGCAAGGTGTTTTTCGGCGCGTGGGTTGAAATCGAAAACGATGATGGCGACACCAAGCGCTTTCGCATCGTCGGTTACGATGAGATTTTCGGACGTAAAGACTACATCTCTATCGACTCGCCGATGGCTCGCGCGCTGCTGAAAAAAGAGGTCGGCGACCTGGCGGTGGTCAACACGCCCGCCGGCGAAGCCAGCTGGTACGTCAACAATATCGAATATGTGAAATAGCGCGTCCGGAACAATCTGAGAGCCTCGTGCCACGACTGGCATTTTGCCGTGCCAGTCCGTATAACTATCCCCCTGATTTTCGATCCACAAGATGAAATAGACATGATGAATGATTCGCTCTGCCGCATTATTGCGGGTGAACTTCAGGCCAGGTCTGAACAGGTAGAAGCTGCCGTTCGCCTGCTTGATGAAGGGAACACCGTGCCGTTTATCGCACGCTATCGTAAAGAAGTCACCGGCGGTCTGGATGACACGCAGCTGCGTAATCTGGAAACCCGCCTTGGTTATCTGCGTGAACTGGAAGACCGCCGTCAATCGATCCTCAAATCGATCGGCGAACAGGGTAAGCTGACCGATGCGCTGGAAAAGGCGATTACCACCACGCTGAGCAAAACCGAGCTCGAAGACCTTTACCTGCCATATAAACCGAAACGCCGCACCCGCGGGCAAATCGCCATTGAAGCCGGGCTGGAGCCGCTGGCGGATCTGCTATGGAACGAACCGTCCCACGATCCGGAAACAGAAGCGGCGAAGTTTGTCGATGCCGATAAAGGCGTCGCCGATACCAAAGCCGCACTGGATGGCGCGCGTTATATCCTGATGGAGCGCTTTGCTGAAGACGCCGCGCTGCTGGCGAAGGTGCGTGACTACCTGTGGAAGAATGCGCACCTGGTTGCCACGGTAGTGGGCGGCAAAGAAGAGGAAGGGGCAAAATTCCGCGACTACTTCGATCACCATGAGCCTATCGCTACCGTCCCTTCGCACCGCGCGCTGGCGATGTTCCGCGGCCGTAATGAAGGCATCCTGCAGCTGGCCCTGAATGCCGACCCGCAGTTTGACGAGCCGCCGAAAGAGAGCCACTGCGAACAGATTATTATCGACCATCTCGGTTTACGCTTGAACAATGCCGCAGCCGACAGCTGGCGCAAAGGGGTTGTCAGCTGGACATGGCGCATTAAGGTGCTGATGCACCTGGAAACCGAGCTGATGGGCACCGTGCGCGAACGCGCGGAAGATGAAGCCATCAACGTGTTTGCCCGTAACCTGCACGATCTGCTGATGGCCGCCCCCGCCGGGTTGCGCGCCACCATGGGCCTCGACCCAGGCCTGCGTACCGGCGTGAAAGTCGCCGTGGTAGATGGCACCGGTAAACTGGTCGCCACAGACACCATCTATCCGCACACCGGACAGGCCGCCAAAGCGGCATCTGTCGTCGCCGCGCTGTGTGAAAAGCACAACGTTGAACTGGTCGCTATCGGCAACGGCACCGCCTCCCGCGAAACCGAGCGCTTCTTCCTCGATGTGCAGCAACAGTTCCCGAAAGTCACCGCGCAGAAAGTGATCGTCAGCGAAGCCGGGGCTTCCGTCTACTCAGCTTCCGAACTGGCGGCCCTGGAGTTCCCGGACCTCGATGTTTCTCTGCGCGGCGCCGTTTCAATTGCCCGTCGTCTGCAGGATCCGCTGGCCGAGCTGGTTAAAATCGATCCGAAGTCCATCGGCGTGGGCCAGTACCAGCACGACGTCAGCCAGTCACAGCTGGCGCGCAAGCTGGATGCGGTGGTCGAAGACTGTGTTAACGCCGTCGGCGTGGATCTGAACACCGCTTCCGTGCCGCTGCTTACCCGCGTGGCGGGCCTGACGCGGATGATGGCGCAGAACATCGTCGCCTGGCGTGATGAAAACGGCCAGTTCCAGAACCGTCAGCAGCTGCTGAAAGTCAGCCGCCTCGGTCCCAAAGCCTTCGAGCAGTGCGCCGGGTTCCTGCGCATCAACCACGGCGACAACCCGCTGGATGCCTCCACCGTTCACCCGGAAGCATATCCTATCGTCGAGCGCATTCTGGCCGCCACCCGGCAGGCGTTAAGCGATCTGATGGGCAACAGCAGCGAATTACGCAATCTGAAAGCGGCCGACTTCACCGATGAGAAATTCGGTGTGCCAACCGTCACCGACATTATCAAAGAGCTGGAAAAACCCGGCCGCGACCCGCGTCCGGAGTTTAAAACTGCGAAGTTCGCCGATGGCGTGGAAACCATGAACGACCTGCTGCCTGGCATGGTACTGGAAGGTGCGGTTACCAACGTCACCAACTTTGGCGCCTTTGTCGATATCGGCGTTCACCAGGATGGCCTGGTGCATATTTCGTCGCTGTCGAATAAATTCGTCGACGATCCGCATACCGTCGTCAAAGCTGGCGATATCGTGCAGGTTAAAGTGATGGAGGTCGACCTGCAGCGTAAACGCATCGCACTGACCATGCGTCTTGACGAGCAGCCGGGCGAGAGCAACACCCGGCGCGGCGGCGGGAGCGATCGTGCGCAGGGCAACCGCCCGGCGGCAAAAGCGGCGAAGCCGCGCGGCCGTGAGGCGCAGTCCGCTGGCAACAGCGCCATGATGGACGCGCTGGCAGCAGCCATGGGTAAAAAACGCTAACCCTTTCCCGGCCCCTCATTGCAGGGGCCGCTTTCTCCGCCTTATTCTCTGACCCCATGTTGGTATACTCCGGAAACCGATTAGCTCTGGCTAATAAAGGCGAGTAAATAAGTTATTTATTAAGGTTTCATTTTGTTAACCAATGAAACCTTAATTAAACATTAAATGACAAAATAAATATTACCCTTATTTAGCGCTACAGTGCAGACCTTGCGTCATATCAAAAAAACAGCATATTTCCGGCAAATGTCGATTATTAAACCATTTATGTATTGATGATAAAAACCATTATCATTATCATCATTCATAGTAAATATATCTTCTTCTCCGTTGACTATGCTCCCCGGTACTGTGCGATGACCGCACACGGTAAACTCTCGTTCAGTTAGCGATTACAGGTAGGCCCTATGCAATTCACTCCTGATAGTGCGTGGAAAATCACGGGTTTCTCTCGTGATATTAGTCCGGCTTATCGTCAGAAACTATTGTCTCTTGGCATGCTGCCAGGTTCCTCTTTTAATGTGGTCCGCGTCGCGCCGCTCGGCGATCCCGTGCATATCGAAACCCGACGTGTAAGTCTGGTATTACGCAAAAAAGATCTCGATTTAATAGAACTGGAAGCGGTTGCACAATAACACCTGACCCGATACTCAGAGTCTGAAATATGAAAAAGTTAACTCTTGGTTTAATTGGTAATCCGAACTCCGGCAAAACAACATTATTTAATCAGCTTACCGGCGCTCGTCAGCGCGTCGGCAACTGGGCCGGGGTCACCGTCGAACGCAAAGAAGGAGCCTTTACCACCACCGACCACCAGGTCACGCTGGTAGACTTGCCCGGCACCTATTCGCTGACGACGATCTCTTCACAGACCTCTTTAGATGAGCAGATCGCCTGTCACTATATCCTCAGCGGCGATGCCGACATGCTGATTAACGTGGTCGACGCCTCAAACCTGGAACGCAACCTCTATCTGACGCTGCAGCTGCTGGAGCTGGGCATCCCCTGCATCGTTGCGTTGAATATGCTGGATATTGCCGAAAAGCAAAAAATCCGGATCGACGTTGACGCGCTGGCAGCCCGCCTGGGTTGCCCGGTGATCCCGCTGGTCTCGACTCGCGGACGCGGTATCGAAGCCTTAAAAATGGCCGTCGACCGCCACCAGCAAAATACGTCGCTTGAGCTGGTGCACTACCCGCAGCCGCTGCTGCGTGAAGCCGAAAAGCTGGCTCAGGAAATGGCGCCAGAAATTCCGCAACGTCAGCGTTGCTGGCTGGGTCTGCAGATGCTGGAAGGCGATATTTACAGCCGCGAGTACGCCGGAAACGCTGCGCATAAGCTCGACGATGCCCTGGCGAATCTGAGTGCGGAAATTGCCGATCCGGCGCTGCACATCGCGGATGCTCGCTATCAGAGCATTGCCGCCATCTGCGACGCCGTCAGCAACACGCTCACCGCTGAACCGAGTCGTTTCACCACCGCGATGGACAAAATCATCCTCAGCCGCGTGCTGGGGCTGCCCATCTTCTTATTTGTCATGTACCTGATGTTCCTGCTGGCGATCAACATCGGCGGCGCGTTACAACCCATCTTTGACGCCGGGTCCGTGGCTATCTTTATTCACGGCATTCAGTGGCTGGGCTATACCCTGCATTTCCCGGACTGGCTAACCGTTTTCCTTGCCCAGGGGCTGGGCGGCGGTATCAACACCGTGCTGCCGCTGGTGCCGCAAATCGGCATGATGTATCTGTTCCTCTCCTTCCTTGAGGATTCCGGCTATATGGCGCGAGCGGCATTCGTCATGGACCGCTTGATGCAGGCGCTGGGGCTACCGGGGAAATCTTTCGTGCCGCTGATTGTCGGCTTCGGCTGCAACGTGCCGTCGGTGATGGGGGCGCGCACGCTGGATGCACCGCGCGAACGCCTGATGACCATCATGATGGCGCCGTTTATGTCCTGCGGCGCGCGCCTGGCGATCTTCGCCGTGTTCGCCGCCGCGTTCTTTGGTCAGAATGGCGCGCTGGCGGTCTTCTCGCTGTATCTGCTCGGGATCGTGATGGCTATCCTGACCGGCCTGATGCTCAAACACACCATTATGCGCGGCGAAGCATCGCCGTTCGTAATGGAGCTACCGGTCTACCACGTCCCGCATATCAAAAGTCTGGTCATCCAGACCTGGCAACGGCTGAAAGGCTTTGTGCTGCGCGCGGGTAAAGTTATCGTCATCGTCAGTATCTTCCTTAGCGCCCTGAACAGCTTCTCGCTTAACGGTAAGCTGGTGGACAACATTAACGATTCGGCGCTGGCCTCCGTCAGTCGTATTATCACGCCGATTTTTAAACCTATTGGCGTGCATGAAGATAACTGGCAGGCCACCGTCGGACTGTTTACCGGCGCAATGGCGAAAGAGGTGGTCGTCGGGACGCTGAACACGCTCTACACCGCCGAAGATATTCAGAATGAAGCGTTTAATCCGCAGGAGTTCCACCTCGGCGACGAACTGCTGGCCGCGCTGGACGAAACCTGGCAGAGCCTGAAAGATACCTTCAGCCTGAGCGTTCTGGCTAACCCTATCGAAGCCAGCAAAGGCGATGGTGAAATGGAAACCGGCGCCATGGGGGTCATGGGCAGCAAATTCGGCAGCGCGGCGGCCGCCTACAGCTACCTGATTTTCGTTCTGCTCTATATTCCGTGCATCTCGGTGATGGGGGCTATCGCTCGCGAATCCAGCCGCGGCTGGATGTCATTCTCCATCTTATGGGGACTGAACATCGCCTACTCGCTCTCTACGCTGTACTACCAGACCGTGAGTTTCAGCCAGCATCCGCGCTACAGTCTGGTGTGTATCCTGGCGGTGGTGCTGTTTAACATCATAGTCTTTGCTCTGTTGCGCCGGGCACGCAGTCGGGTTGATGTCTCCCTGCTGGCGACGCGTAAAACGCCGTCATCCTGCTGCCAGAGTCCGGCAGGTGATTGTCACTAAGGAGTTATCATGGCGTCGTTGATTGAAGTACGCGATATGCTGGCCCTGCAGGGGCGTATGCAGGCGACACAGCTCAGCGCTCGCCTGCATGCTCCGCAGCCGCTGGTCGATGCCATGCTGAGTCGTCTGGAAGCCATGGGGAAAGCCGTGCGCATAACGGAAGACGCGAACGGCTGTTTGTCCGGCAGCTGCAAAAGTTGCCCTGAGGGAAAAGCCTGCTTGCAAGAGTGGTGGGCGCTGCGCTGATACCGCTGGGCAATAAGCCTATGAGCAATAAAACCAAAGCGGGTCCTGAGACCCGCTTTTGCTTATTTGTAGACGTCGGCGTTTGCGTGAACGGTTTTCTCGTTTTTCGAACCGGCAATCACCACAAAGTACTTGCCGCCCAGCTCATCCGCCTTCTTCGACAGATCGCGCTTTGCATCCATCGGTGACGTTGTTTTTGAGGTCGTAATGCTGCCGATTTTCGTCAGCTTCATTGACGCCACTTCATCTTTTTGAATCTCTTTCGCTGCAAACGCGCCAAAAGACAGGGACCCAATCACCAGAGATGCAACAATACCCGTAATAAGTTTCATAGCCTCAACTCTCCATAAGGTTGTTTTTATAGGCCACGGCGGCGACAGAAACGCATACTCCCCGTGACAACCTAAGTATTGCTATGGTCGGGATTTTTGCCACAGCCTGCTAAAAATAATTGCGCAGGCGATTTTTCAACGCCACCAGTGGCTCACAGAACGCCTGCGGGTGCGAGATGAACGGGGCATGGGCCGCTTTTTCAAAGACCATGGATTCACTCTGCGGCCATAATGCATCCAGAACCGGAACAATTTTGCGCGGCACCAGGCCATCCAGTCGGCCATACAGCCGCAGGAATGGCTGTGTGAATGCGGCCAGCGGCTGGCGTAAATCGGCCGTTTTAAGGATCTCCAGCCCGCCGTTCAACGCTTCTGAGGATGGCATCGGCAACGACAGCACGGTACTTTTCAACGCCCGGGCATCCTGACGAGCGCTTTCCGTCCCCATCGTTTGCAGCGCCAGAAACCGCTCCACGGTGCGCTGGAAATCTTGGCTCAGCTGCTGCTGAAACCCACTCAGCACCTCCGCTTTGATCCCGGGCCAGTCGCCATCGGCGCCAAAACAGGGCGAAGAGGCCACGGTGACCAGCGCCTGTACGCGCCCGGGATGTTGCACGGCAATCTGACTGGCCACCAACCCACCCAGGCTCCAGCCCAACCAGATAGCCTGCTCCGGGGCCTGGCTCAGTACCTGCTGCGCCATCTCCTCCAGCGACAGGGCGCCAAAGCCGCTGCTACGACCATAGCCCGGCAGGTCAACCAGATGCAGGGTAAAGTGCGAGGCCAGTTCCGGCGTCACGCAATCCCATACCCTGGCATTCAGCCCCCATCCGTGCAGGAGCACAAGATGACAATTTCCTTCCCCCACGGTTTGCCACCAGATGTCGTTCATCAGTTACTGTTCTCTTTCCACCATTACGAGGTGAAATATGCTAACAGCACACAGCTTATGCTGGCTATGCCAAATGCCGGTGGCGATCGCCCGCTGGGGAATCTGCTCCCGCTGCGCCACCTCTCTGGCGTTTGCCCATTCGCTTTGCCCACGGTGCGGGCTGCCTGCAGCGGTCAGCAGAGTCTCCTGCGGCCGCTGCCTGCGGGATCCTCCGCCGTGGCAACGGCTGGTGACGGTCAATGATTACCGGCCACCGCTGAGCGGTTTGATACATCAGCTTAAGTTTTCCCGTCGACCGGAGCTGGCGCCAGCGCTGGCGCGTCTGCTGCTGTTACGCGTTCGCCAGAGGGAAGGATTTCCCCGGCCAGACCGTCTCGTCAGCGTCCCGCTGTGGCAGCGACGTCAATGGCGGCGAGGCTTCAATCAAAGCGACCTGCTATGCCGACCGTTGGCGCACTGGCTGCAGTGCGCCTGGCACCATGACGCTTTGCGGCGCAACCGACGCACTGCGACCCAGCACCATCTCTCCGCACGCTTGCGTAAACAGAACCTGAAAAATGCCTTTCAGCTTGAAATATCGGTGCGCGGCCTCCATATCGCCATTGTGGATGATGTCGTCACAACCGGAAGCACCGTCGCTGAAATATCCCGCCTGCTTTTGCAAAACGGCGCCGCGACGGTTCAGGTATGGTGTATATGCCGTACCTTGTAGACCCCTGCTGATGGGCGTATTATAACCAAGTAAAATAGTCAACTATTAGGCCAACGCTATGATCCGTATTTCCGATGCTGCACAAGCGCACTTTGCCAAATTGCTGGTAAATCAGGAAGAAGGGACACAAATTCGCGTATTTGTGATTAATCCCGGCACCCCAAACGCTGAGTGCGGCGTATCCTACTGCCCACCGGATGCGGTGGAAGACACCGACACGGCGCTGAAGTTTGAGCAACTGACTGCGTATGTCGACGAACTCAGCGCGCCGTATCTGGAAGACGCTGAAATTGACTTCGTCACCGATCAGCTTGGCTCTCAGCTGACGCTGAAAGCACCGAATGCCAAAATGCGCAAAGTTTCCGACGATGCTCCGCTGATGGAACGCGTTGAATACATGCTGCAATCCCAGATTAACCCACAGCTGGCCGGCCACGGCGGACGCGTCACGCTGATGGAAATCACCGAAGACGGTCTGGCCATCCTGCAGTTCGGCGGCGGTTGTAACGGCTGTTCAATGGTCGATGTGACCCTGAAAGAAGGGATCGAGAAACAGCTGCTAAACGAATTCCCTGAGCTGAAAGGCGTGCGCGATCTGACCGAACACCAGCGCGGCGAGCACTCTTACTACTAAGTACGCCCCTCTTCCCGATGTTAAGCCCGGCGGCATTTGCCCGGCCGGGCCGCCCCTGTCAATGTTACCGCACAACATTTCCCCCTGAGCCACCCGGTAAAAACCCGGGAAAGAGTATGACTTAAGTCTCATATTTAAAATTTTACCCCGGCGGGTGATTCTCAACCCGCCTATGTTACCCGTATCATCTCTTTCAGGCACCGCTGCTATAAAAATAGCCAGCTATCCTTTCCTACAGGAGTGATAGTCGATTTTATGGCGCCATACCGTTTGCCGGCTCAGGCAGAGCAAACGAAAAAGATTGAAATTTGACGTTACCCATAACAAATGTAAGGCCAGGTAAATTATGCCATTAGTCATCGTTGCTATCGGGGTTGCCCTGCTGTTACTGCTGATGATCCGTTTCAAAATGAACGGCTTCATCGCTCTGGTTCTGGTGGCACTCGCCGTCGGACTTATGCAAGGCATGCCTCTGGATAAAGTCATCGTATCCATTAAAAACGGCGTTGGGGGAACCCTCGGCAGCCTCGCGCTGATCATGGGCTTTGGCGCTATGCTCGGTAAGCTGCTGGCGGATTGCGGCGGCGCTCAGCGCATTGCCACAACCTTAATCGCTAAGTTCGGTAAAAAGCACATCCAGTGGGCCGTCGTGCTGACCGGTTTTACCGTCGGGTTCGCGCTGTTCTACGAAGTGGGCTTCGTCCTGATGCTGCCGCTGGTGTTCACCATTGCCGCGTCTGCCCGCATCCCGCTGCTGTACGTCGGCGTTCCGATGGCAGCCGCGCTCTCCGTGACTCACGGTTTCCTGCCTCCGCACCCGGGCCCAACGGCGATTGCCACAATCTTCCATGCTGATATGGGTAAGACCCTGCTGTACGGTACGATTCTGGCTATTCCGACGGTTATCCTTGCCGGTCCGGTTTTCGCTCGCTTCCTGAAAGGCATCGATAAACCGATTCCGGAAGGTCTGCACAACCCGAAAACCTTCACCGAAGAAGAGATGCCGGGCTTTGGCGTCAGCGTCTGGACCTCACTGGTACCGGTGATCCTGATGGCGATGCGCGCCGTTGCCGAGATGATCCTGCCGAAAGGCCACGCCTTCCTGCCGGTTGCCGAGTTCTTCGGCGACCCGGTAATGGCGACCCTGATTGCGGTTCTCATCGCCCTGTTCACCTTCGGCCTGAACCGTGGACGTTCCATGGAGCAGATCAACGACACGCTGACCTCTTCGATCAAAATTATCGCTATGATGCTGTTGATCATCGGCGGCGGTGGCGCCTTCAAACAGGTGCTGGTGGATAGCGGCATGGATAAATACATCGCCTCTATCATGCATGAATCCAACATGTCCCCGCTGTTTATGGCCTGGTCTATCGCGGCGGTACTGCGTATTGCGCTCGGTTCTGCGACCGTTGCCGCCATCACCGCCGGCGGGATTGCCGCACCGCTGATTGCCACCACCGGCGTCAGCCCGGAACTGATGGTCATTGCGGTTGGTTCCGGCAGCGTTATCTTCTCTCACGTGAACGATCCGGGATTCTGGCTGTTTAAGGAATACTTCAACCTCACCATCGGCGAGACCATCCGGTCGTGGTCGGTGCTGGAAACCATTATCTCAGTCTGCGGCCTGGTTGGCTGTCTGCTGCTGGGGATGGTGGTGTAAGCCAGGCGTCAGCATAAAAAAGGCCGGGTCCGCATACGCGACCCGGCCTTTTTATTGGCTTTTTTCACAGCGTTTCCCCGGCGTCACCGGGGAAACGGCGACACTATTTCTTCTTAGCGACCGCTTTGCGCCGCTTATCCAGATCCTTAATCAGCTTATTCACCCGCTCATCGGCAAACATCTGCTCAAGGGTCGTGGAGAGCTTACGCCGCCAGTTCGGATATTCGCTGCTGGTGCCCGGGATATTGACCGGGGTCGCCATTTCCAGCCAGTCTTCCGGCTGTAACCCCAACAATGCGCTGTTGCTGTCCGCAATGTAACGCTGCATCCCGCGATTGAGGGTCGACGTCATCGCCATCAGCGAGGCATTATGCCCGGCGCGTTTTGGCAGGCAGCCATATTGATGCAGCGCATCCAGCAGCCCCTGTTTCGCCCGTTCACGATCCTGATACAGGCCACGCAGAACCACTTCATCAGGATACAGACCTAACGATTTACCCAGCGTCAGGTCTCCGCTTTCCCAGTAACCGCGCAGCGTTGGCAGGTCATGCGTTGTCGCCACCGCCATTGATTGTTCCGGATACGTCTGCGGCGCGCGGAACGTCTTCTCATGGTCATTTTCGAAATAGAGCACTTTGTAGGAATAGACGCCGCTCTTACGCAGCTTGCCGACAATCTCCACCGGGACGGTACCCAGATCTTCGCCAATCACCATACAGCGATGACGCTGACTCTCCAGCGCCATAATCGACAGCAGATCGTCGACCGGGTACTGCACATAGGCGCCGTGGTCAGCGGTTTCACCATACGGAATCCACCACAGACGCAGAACCGACATCACGTGGTCGATGCGCAATGCACCGCAGTTTTGCATGTTGGCACGCAGCAGCTCGATAAACGGCTCATAGGCACGGGCGACGATGATATGCGGATCCATCGGCGGCAGACCCCAGTTTTGCCCCAGCGGGCCAAGAATGTCCGGCGGCGCCCCGACGGAGGCTTTCAGACAATACAGCTCGCGGTCGCACCAGGTTTCCGAACCGCCTTCCGCCACGCCCACCGCCAGATCGCGGTACAGACCAATCGGCATCGCGTCGTGCTGGCTGGTGTGCCAGCATTCGGCGAACTGGCAATACGCCAGCCACTGCAGCCAGAGGTAGAAACTCACCTCGTCGGCCTGCTCGGTGCAGAATGCTTTCACTTCCGGGCTGCTGATATCCTGATACGCTTTTGGCCAGGCAGGCCAGCCCCAGCGGAGCGGATCTTGCTGTACGTGCCAGGCGTGCAGGGCATCATACGCCGCCTGCCAGTACAGGCTTTCGCCTTCACGAAGCACGAACTGACGGAACTCCGCCATCGCCTCATCGTGACGGGTGGAAAATCGCTTCCAGGCCATGCGCAGCGCGGTCATTTTCAACGCGGTCACCGCGGTATAATCCACATCCTCGGTTTGACGCGCGGCTTGTAATGCCCGCTGCGTCTCCGGTGATTGCCACCAGGCCTGCGCCTCTTTGTTCAGACGAAAATCATCGACCGCGTTAACGTCAATATAGATAACGTTCAGCCAGCGGCGTGAGGATGGGCTGTAAGGGCTGGCGCTCTCCGGGTTTGCCGGATAGAGCGCATGAATCGGGTTAAGACCGATAAACGCGCCGCCGCGCCGGGAAATCTCCGGCAGCATCGCGCGTAAATCACCAAAATCGCCGATTCCCCAGTTTTTCTCCGAGCGCAGCGTATAAAGCTGTACGCAGGCGCCCCACAGTTTTTGCCCCTCTTTCAGGGCCTGTGGTTCATAGCAACGCACCGGCGTCACAATCGCCCGACAATGCCAGCGTTCGCCATCCTGAGTCAGGGTCAGCGAATGATAGCCTTCCGGCAGTTTGGCCGGCAGCGGGAGGGGCTCTCCTCCACGCACTTTGCCTTGATACTGTTTCCCCTCTTCGGTGGTGAGGATCCACTGGAATTCCCCACGGCCGGCTACCGGCAGCGACATTTTCTTGCCGTGTGTGAAAACCTGCACCGGCGGCAGCGGGTCAACCGCCACTTTCGTGGCGGTTGTTGTACGATGCATCGCATCCAGCAGACGTTGTTTAGTCGCCGCAGCAATCGACTGCGGCTTACCGTGCGCATTGATGTAGTCGGGACTTATTCCCGCCGCCAGCGCGGCGTTATCAAGGCGTTTAGTCTCCATAGGCCTGTCCTTAGCGTTTTGCCTGCCAGATACGTTGTTGATAGTCGCGAATTGAGCGGTCGGAGCTGAACATGCCGCAGCGCGCGGTATTCAGAATCGTCGCACGAGTCCAGGCTTCCTGATCGCGGTACAACTCATCCACCTGCTTCTGCGCAGCAACATACGCTTCGAAGTCAGCCAGCACCAGGTACGGGTCGCCGCCTTTCAGCAGGCTGTGCAGCATCTGGTCGAAAGCATGCTTGTCGCCATCGCTATACTTGCCGCTTTCCAGCTCTTTCAGGACCGCATCCAGCAGCTTGTCCTTTTTACGCCATTTCAGCGGGTCATAACCTTTCGCTTTCAGCGCCTTAACTTCTTCAACGGTATTACCGAAGATAAAGATATTCTCTTCGCCGACCTGTTCGGCGATTTCAACGTTCGCACCGTCCAGGGTCCCGACGGTCAATGCGCCGTTCAGCGCCAGCTTCATGTTGCCGGTACCGGAGGCTTCTTTCCCCGCCGTGGAGATCTGTTCAGAGACATCCGCCGCTGGAATCAGCATTTCCGCCGCAGAGACGCAGTAATCCGGCAGGAAGACCACTTTCAGCTTGTCGCCCACCAGCGGATCGTTATTCACCGCCTGCGCCACCTTGTTGATAGCAAAAATAATATTCTTCGCCAGGTAGTAGCCCGGTGCGGCTTTCGCCCCGAACAGGAACACGCGCGGTACGCGGTCCGCCTGCGGGTTTTCGCGAATCTCTTTGTACTGCGCCAGAATGTTCAGCAGATTGAGATGCTGACGCTTGTACTCGTGCAGACGCTTAATCTGGATATCGAAAATCGCCTGCGGGTTGATCTCGATACCGGTACGCGTCTTAACAAACTCAGCCAGGCGAACTTTGTTAGCCAGCTTAATCTCACGGTAGGTCTGGCGGAACGCCGCATCGTCAGCATATTTCTCCAGATGGATCAGCTGGTCGAGATCGTTAGCCCACTCTTTCTTCAGCGTCTTATCCAGCAGCGCAGCCAGTTCCGGGTTGCACTGTTTAATCCAGCGACGCGGCGTAATGCCGTTGGTCACGTTGTGGAACTTATTCGGCCACAGCTGGTGATATTCCGGGAACAGATCTTTCACCACCAGGTCGGAGTGCAACGCGGCAACGCCGTTGACCGCAAAGCCGCTGACCACACACATGTTCGCCATGCGAACCTGTTTATCATGCACCACCGCCAGTTTTGCCCACACCTGCTTATCGCCAGGCCAGGTTTTCTCGACCAGCTTCTTAAATCTGTCGTTAATCTCTTTGATGATCTGCATATGACGCGGCAGCAGGGCTTTAACCAGCTTCTCGTCCCAGCACTCCAGCGCTTCAGGCATCAGCGTATGGTTGGTGTAGGCGAAGGTTTTGCTGGTAATGGCCCAGGCGTCATCCCAGCTCAGCTGGTGCTCATCGATCAGCACGCGCAGCAGTTCAGGAATGGCGATGGTCGGGTGGGTATCGTTGAGCTGGATCACTTCGTAATCCGCCAGTTCTGCCAGCTTACGACCCGCCAGATGGTGGCGACGCAGAATATCGGCAACCGAACAGGCGCACTGGAAGTATTGCTGCATTAAGCGCAGCTTTTTCCCTGCCTGATGGTTATCGTTCGGGTAAAGCACTTTAGTCAGTTTTTCCGCGTCGATACCCTGCTGCTCTGCGCGCAGGAAATCGCCATCGTTAAATTTGGTCAGATTAAATGGATGAGCATGGGTCGCCTGCCACAGACGCAGCGGCTGCGCGACGTTATTACGATACCCCAGCACCGGCAGATCCCAGGCCTGGCCGGTAATCACGAACGCCGGTTCCCAGGCGCCGCTTTTGCTGACCTTACCGCCGATCCCAACCTGCACATCCAGCTGTTCGTTATGACGGAACCACGGGTAACGGCTACGCCCCCAGTCATCCGGCGCTTCAACCTGCTGGCCATCTGCGAAAGACTGACGGAACAGACCATACTGATAATTCAGGCCATAGCCGGTTGCCGACTGGCCAACGGTCGCCATGGAGTCGAGGAAACATGCCGCCAGACGGCCCAGACCGCCGTTGCCGAGGCCCGGATCAATCTCTTCTTCCAGCAGATCGGTCAGGTAAATGTCATGAGCCTTCAGCTCATCGCTCACCCCTTGATACCAACCCAGATTCAACAGGTTGTTGCCGGTCAGACGACCGATCAAAAACTCCATAGAGATATAGTTGACGTGACGCTGCCCTTTGGCGGGTTTCGCCACCGGTTGAGCGGCCAACAGCTCGGCAAGCGCACCGCTTACGGCGTGCCACCACTGACGCTGGGTCATCTCAGAAGCGGACTGTAAGCCAAAATGCTGCCACTGACGGGTCAGTGCAGCCTGAAACTGATCTTTATTAAAAGAAGTCTGTGACATAAGAAATCCGGGTCCTTTACTAAAACGTTGGCGTTAGTGTGCCGACCTCCTGAAGCAACGTCCTCATCCCGATGGGGATTAGACAGGGAGGAGCAGCAGGGATGAGCGAAAAGTGTGATCGTGGCCACTATAACGGTAGCTCTCCGCCAGAAACATGCTGGAAAATTCACCACCCAGAAACACTATATTGTTCATCACCATCAGAAGAATATTTGTTACAGGCCGAGACAAAGCGTTGGATAAAACACCATTCCGCAATTATCACGAAATAAAAATAAGCATTGTGTAAAAATAACTCTGCCTCATGACACAAATACGCCAAAACGATTATTTATAAGATTGTCCTGAAATTAACTTAATAAAAACATACAACTACAAAAAAATGGAGTGAAAGCCATTTTTTAGACCAGTGAACAAGGGAAAACCCAGTAATCACGCACGCTGGTACCGGTTTTACAACCGCAGGGTTTTAATTGGGAATTTGTGACCTGGTGCAAATTCAAGAGCATAAAATTCGGACATAACTTGCAATAATTTTCATTATCGCCGACCTTAATAGTCATTAATTACGAAGCGCAAAAAAAATCGCAAATCCTCTCTTGCACAGCGAAATGATTAACTATGTTGATTCCGTCTAAATTAAGTCGCCCAGTCCGCCTTGAACACACCGTGGTTCGCGAGCGATTGCTGGCTAAACTTTCCGGCGCGAACAATTACCGTCTCGTGTTGGTCACCAGCCCCGCTGGGTACGGCAAGACAACGCTCATCTCTCAATGGGCGGCGGGGAAAAATGAACTTGGCTGGTTTTCGCTGGATGAAGGCGATAACCAACAGGAGCGTTTTGCCAGTTATCTGATCGCCTCTGTTCAGCAGGCTACCGGCGGCCACTGCGTGGCCAGCGAAAACATGGTGCAGAAACGCCAGTATGCCAGCCTGCCCTCGCTTTTTGCGCAGCTGTTTATTGAGCTTGCCGACTGGCAGCGCCCGCTGTATCTGGTGATTGATGATTATCATCTGATCAACAATCCGGTGATTCACGATGCGATGCGCTTCTTCCTCCGCCATCAGCCGGAGAATATGACCCTGGTGGTGCTCTCGCGCAACCTGCCGCAGCTCGGTATTGCCAACCTGCGCGTGCGCGATCAGCTGCTGGAAATCGGCAGCCAGCAGCTGGCGTTTACCCATCAGGAAGCAAAACTCTTTTTCGACTGTCGCCTGGCTTCGCCGATTGAGGCTGAAGACAGCAGCAGGCTGTGCGACGACGTCGCCGGCTGGGCCACGGCGCTTCAGCTTATTGCTCTTTCCGCCCGCCAGAATAACTCTTCCGCCCACCACTCCGCCCGTCGTCTTGCCGGTATAAATGCCAGCCATCTCTCCGATTATCTGGTGGATGAGGTACTGGATAATGTCGACGCGCGAACGCGTAATGTTTTGCTGAAAAGCTCGCTGCTGCGTTCAATGAACGATGCGCTCATCGTTCGCGTGACCGGGGAAGAAAACGGGCAAATGCAGCTGGAAGAGATTGAACGTCAGGGCCTGTTCATGCAGCGGATGGACGACTCCGGCGAATGGTTCCGCTATCACCCCCTGTTTGGCAATTTCCTGCGCCAGCGCTGCCAGTGGGAGCTGGCAACCGAATTACCTGAAATTCACCGCTCTGCCGCCGAAGGCTGGATGGCGCTGGGCTTCCCCAGCGAAGCCATTCATCATGCGCTGGCGGCCGGCGATGCGAAAATGCTGCGCGATATTTTACTGAATCACGCCTGGGGCATGTTCAACCACAGCGAACTGGGGCTGCTCGAACAGTCGCTGGCGGCGCTGCCGTGGTCAAACCTGCTGGAAAATCCGCGTCTGCTCCTGCTGCAGGCCTGGCTGATGCAAAGCCAGCACCGTTACAGCGAAGTCAACACCCTGCTGGCGCGCGCCGAGCAGGAGATGGACATGAAAATGGATACCGCGATGCATGGCGATTTCAACGCCCTGCGTGCACAGGTGGCCATTAATGCCGGCGATCAGGAAGAGGCCGAGCGTCTGTCCATGGTCGCGTTAGAAGAGCTGCCGTTGGCCAGCTACTACAGCCGAATTGTGGCTACATCGGTGCATGGCGAAGTGCTGCATTGTAAAGGCCAGTTAAGTAAATCTCTGGCGGTGATGCAACAGACGGAGCAGATGGCCCGCCGCCACGACATCTGGCATTACGCGCTGTGGAGCATGATCCAGCAAAGCGAGATTCTCTTTGCCCAGGGCTTCCTGCAGGCCGCCTGGGAAGTGCAGGAGAAAGCTTTCCAGCTTATCCGCGAGCAGCATCTCGAGCAGCTGCCGATGCATGAATTCCTGCTGCGTATTCGCTCACAGCTGCTGTGGGCCTGGGCGCGGCTGGATGAGGCGGAAGCGTCCGCACGTAATGGCATGGATGTCCTGTCAAGCTATCAACCGCAGCAGCAGCTGCAGTGTCTGGCTCTGATGGTGCAGTGCTCGCTGGCACGCGGCGATCTGGATAACGCCCGCAGCCACCTCAACCGCCTGGAAAACCTGCTCGGCAACGGTCACTATCATAGCGACTGGGTTTCGAATGCCGATAAAGTCCGGGTGATCTACTGGCAGATGGTCGGTGATAAAGCCGCGGCCGCCAACTGGCTGCGCCAGACGCCGAAACCCGAATTCGCCAATAACCACTTCCTGCAAAGCCAGTGGCGCAACATCGCCAGGGCGCAAATTCTGCTGGGTGATTTTGACTCGGCGGAAATGGTGCTGGAAGAGCTCAACGACAATGCCCGCTCGCTGCGTCTGATGAGCGATATTAACCGCAACCTGCTGTTGCTCAACCAGCTTTACTGGCAGGCAGGACGGAAAAGCGAGGCGCAGAAAGTCCTGCTGGAGGCGCTCGCGCTCGCCAACCGCACCGGGTTTATCAACCACTTTGTGATTGAAGGCGAAGCCATGGCGCAGCAGCTGCGCCAGCTGATTCAGCTCAATACGCTGCCGGAGCTGGAACAGCACCGCGCCCAGCGCATCCTGCGCGATATCAACCAGCACCATCGCCATAAGTTTGCCCACTTTGATGAGGGCTTTGTCGAACGGCTGCTGAGTCACCCGGAAGTCCCGGAACTGATTCGCACCAGCCCGCTGACCCAGCGTGAATGGCAGGTACTGGGGCTGATCTATTCCGGCTACAGCAACGAACAGATTGCCGGTGAGCTGGACGTGGCGGCCACGACCATTAAAACCCACATTCGTAATCTGTATCAGAAGCTGGGAGTCGCACACCGCCAGGATGCGGTACAGCACGCCCAGCGGTTGCTTAAAATGATGGGCTACGGCGTTTAACGCCGTTTAGCACAGTTCCAGCTGAAGGTTGTTGTCCGTAATAACTTTCAGTACCCCTGCCGGCGGCATCACATCGGTGTAGACCGCATCGACCATGCTGATGCTGCCCATATTCACCATCGCATTGCGCCCAAATTTCGAGTGATCCACCACCAGCATCACGTGGCGAGAGTTTTCAATGATCGCGCGTTTGGTGCGCACTTCATGGTAATCAAACTCCAGCAGCGAACCGTCGCTGTCTACGCCGCTGATACCGAGAATGCCGAAATCAAGACGAAACTGGGAGATAAAGTCCAGCGTCGCTTCGCCGATAATGCCGCCATCCCGACTGCGCAGCTCGCCGCCCGCCAGAATAATGCGGAAATCCTCTTTCACCATCAGCGTGGTGGCCACATTAAGGTTGTTGGTGACAATGCGCAGATCGTTATGCTCCAGCAGCGCATGCGCCACCGCTTCCGGCGTGGTGCCGATATCGATGAACAACGTCGCGCCATCGGGGATTTGGCTGGCCACCTTGCGGGCAATACGCTCTTTTTCCTGCGTCTGGGTGGCCTTCCTGTCGTGCCAGGAGGTATTTACCGAACTGGAAGGCAGCGCTGCGCCACCGTGGTGGCGCAGGATCATCTTTTGTTCGGCAAGGTCGTTCAGGTCACGACGAATGGTCTGTGGGCTGACGGCAAACTGCTCAACCAGCTCTTCCGTACTGACATATCCCTGTTTTTTTACCAGCTCGATAATGGCGTCATGACGTTGTGTTTGTTTCATGAAATATCCCTGGGAATATAAGACTCGCATAAAGGCGCTGTCGTTGCAGAGAGCCGGATAAGTCGGCGGCCCTATGTTCGCTTTCGCACATGTTGCGTATCGACCAACGCCATCGCCAGCCCGGTCAGGAGACCTGCCACATGCGCACCGTTCGCAATCGACATGCCAAAAACATCAAACCATCCAGCAATTAACCACACTAAAGAGAAGAGTATCAAGCCACGCTGCAAATAGACGCCGCTTTGCGGATCCCGCTCTCCACGCAGCCAGACATAGCCCATCAGCGCATAGACGACGCCGGATAGCCCACCAAACCAGGGGCCGCTAAACTGGTGCTGAATAAACCCGCTTAACAAGGCGCTAATAACGGTAATGACCACCAGTTTGCCGGTGCCGATGCGTTTTTCCACCGCACCGCCGAGGTACCACCACCATAGCAGGTTAAACAGGATATGCATCAGCGAGAAGTGCATGAAAGCATGGCTAAAGTAGCGCCAGACTTCAAATTTCAGCGACGGGTCATAAGGCCAGGCCAGCAGCAGCATGATCGGCCGATCGCCGATGATGTTTTGCAGCACAAAGACCAGGATGCAGACAAGCAAAATGGCCCAGGTAAACGGCCCGGCGTTGTGACGCAGAGTGGCAAAGAAAGGGAAACGCTGGTAGCGCAAACCGCTGTTGGTCTGTCCGGATTGCCAGCTGGCCGCCAGATAGCGTGGATCGGCGGGGTTTTCCAGGAAGCGAGCCAGTTCAGCCTGCACCCGCCCGGCCTGACTCTCATCGGCCAGCCAGACATCGCTCTGATCATGCTGCTGAATGGTCAGGATAATGCCCTGCGTAGCCATGTAGTCGACAAACGCCTGGGCCACACGCGGGTTAGCAAAAGAGGTAATCATTAACATACGGCGGATCGCTTATTCCACACAAAGGGGGCTAGTATATACGAGTTGCAGGAGTGGCGCGCCCTGGGCGTCCCTGAACAACGCATCCGCAGCCATGCCATCTGAAACAGGACGGGAATAACGGAATGGCGTGCTAACGTTTAAAGCGCGCCATGTTCCACTTCCGCCGGGAAATGACGATGCCACGCATCGAACCCACCATCCACGCTGTAAACCTTGTCATAGCCCTGCTGTAGCAGATACTGCGCGGCGCCTTTACTGCTATTGCCGTGGTAGCACATCACCATCACCGCGGTATCAACGTCATTATCGCGCATAAACGCGCCCAGCGTATCGTTGGTCAGATGAAACGCACCCGGCGTATGCCCCATCGCAAAACTCTGCGGATCGCGGATATCCACCAGCACCGCCTTTGCCTGATGCAGTTTCTGGTGCGCTTCTTCAACATTGATACATTCAAAGTGGTCCATGTGCTCTTTCTCTATATAGCGGAATAATATTGCTGGCAGATAGCCGGCCATGATTCTACTGCCTAGTTTACCGTCAGACGGGAAATAAACGCCAATATGTTACACGCATCACTCTGAAATGTTTTTTTGATGTTACCAATGGCGCGTTTGTTTGCTATATTGAGCGATAACGAACATTTTTGAGCTTAAACGAAAGTGCCAGAGGTAGCGAACGTGGAAACCAAAGATCTGATTGTGATAGGGGGAGGCATCAACGGTGCCGGTATCGCGGCAGACGCCGCCGGGCGTGGTTTATCCGTACTGATGCTGGAAGCGCGCGATCTCGCCTGCGCCACTTCCAGCGCCAGTTCGAAGCTGATTCACGGCGGGCTGCGCTACCTTGAACACTATGAATTCCGCCTGGTCAGCGAAGCGCTGGCCGAACGCGAAGTGCTGTTAAAAATGGCGCCGCATCTCGCTTTTCCCATGCGCTTTCGCCTGCCGCATCGCCCGCACCTGCGCCCGGCCTGGATGATCCGTATCGGTCTGTTTATGTACGATCACCTCGGGAAACGCACCAGCTTACCCGGTTCGACCGGCTTGCGATTTGGCGCAGAATCGGTATTAAAACCTGAAATCGTGCGCGGTTTCGAATATTCCGACTGTTGGGTAGACGATGCGCGTCTGGTACTGGCTAACGCGCAGATGGTGGTACGCAAAGGTGGCGAGGTCCGGACTCGTACCCGGGCAATTTCGGCAAAACGCGAAAACGGCCTGTGGATTGTCGAGGCGGAAGATATCGATACCGGCGAGAAATTCACCTGGCAGGCCCGTGGCCTGGTCAATGCGACCGGCCCGTGGGTCAAACACTTCTTTGACGAAGGGATGCATCTGCGCTCACCGTACGGCATTCGCCTGATTAAAGGCAGCCACATTGTGGTGCCGCGTGTGCACACCCAGAAACAGGCCTACATTCTGCAAAACGAAGACAAACGGATTGTGTTCGTGATCCCGTGGATGGATGAGTTCTCGATAATCGGTACCACCGACGTTGAGTACAATGGCGACCCGCAGAAAGTGGCGATCGATGACAACGAGATCAACTATTTGCTGAACGCCTATAACGCGCACTTCAAAAAGACGCTGTCCCGCGACGATATCGTCTGGACCTACTCCGGCGTCCGTCCGCTGTGCGACGATGAATCGGACTCGCCGCAGGCGATTACCCGCGACTACACCCTGGATATCCATGACGAACAGGGCCAGGCGCCGCTGCTGTCGGTATTTGGCGGCAAGCTGACAACCTATCGCAAGCTGGCCGAGCACGCGCTGGAAAAACTGACGCCCTACTACAAGGGCATCGGCCCGGCCTGGACCAAAACGGCCGTGCTGCCCGGCGGGGATATCGACGGCGACCGCGACGATTACGCGGCCAGGCTGCGCCGCCGGTTCTCATTTATCAGCGAATCGATGGCGCGTCACTATGCCCGCACCTATGGCAGCAACAGCGAGCTGATCCTCGCAGAGGCGGCATCGATAGCGGATCTGGGTGAGGATTTTGGCCATGAGTTCTATGAAGCCGAGCTCAAATACCTGGTGGAGCATGAGTGGGTACGCACGCTTGAGGATGCCATCTGGCGCCGGACGAAACAGGGAATGTGGCTGAATGACTCGCAGCAGGCGCGGATCGGCGAATGGCTGGCGCAGCACGTGGGAAAGTCTGAGCTTTCGCTGGCTTCTTAAGCCCGCACGACCCGCGCTGGCGCGGAGTTTGTCGGGATAGTGCATAAAAAACGGGGCCAGCGGCCCCGTTTTCACTGCGTAACCGGCTACAGCCGTACCGGGTCGATATGCCAGATATGGTCGGCGTATTCCTGAATCGTACGGTCAGAAGAGAAATAGCCCATGTTGGCGATATTATGCATCGCTTTCATCGCCCACTCTTCCGGATGACGATACAGCTCATCCACCTTATCCTGGCAATCCACATAGCTACGGTAATCCGCCAGCACCTGATAATGGTCACCAAAGTTGATCAGCGAATCCAGCAGATCGCGATAGCGACCCGGCTCCGACGGGCTGAACAGCCCGGTACCGATTTGCGTCAGCGCCTGATGCAGCTCCGGATCCTGTTCGTAAAATTCCCGCGGCTTATAGCCGTTACGACGTAGCGCCTCCACCTGTTCTGCGGTATTACCGAAGATAAAAATATTATCCTCGCCCACGTGCTCCAGCATTTCGACGTTCGCGCCGTCCAGGGTACCGATGGTCAAAGCGCCGTTAAGCGCAAATTTCATATTACTGGTTCCGGAAGCTTCCGTACCTGCCAGCGAGATCTGCTCTGAAAGATCCGCCGCCGGAATAATCAGCTGCGCAAGGCTAACGCTGTAGTTCGGGACAAACACCACTTTTAGCTTATCGCCAATCTGCGGATCGTTGTTCACCACCGCCGCCACATCGTTAATGAGATGAATAATGTGCTTGGCCATGTAATAAGCCGAGGCGGCTTTCCCGGCAAAGATATTCACGCGCGGTACCCATACGGCGTCAGGATCGGCCTTAATACGGTTGTAGCGGGTAATCACGTGCAGGACATTCATCAGCTGACGCTTGTACTCGTGGATACGTTTGATTTGCACGTCGAACAGCGCTTTCGGGTTCACCACCACATTCAGCTGATGAGCAATCACGTTTGCCAGACGCTGCTTGTTCTCCAGCTTCGCCTGACGTACGGCCTGATTGACCGTCGGATAGTCAATATGCTGCTCCAGCTCCTGCAGTTGGCTGAGGTCGGTACGCCAGGTACGACCGATGTTCTCGTCCAGCACCTTCGACAACGGCGGATTCGCCAGCGCCAGCCAGCGACGCGGCGTCACGCCGTTGGTGACGTTAATAAAGCGCATCGGGAAAATCTTCGCGAAGTCGGCAAACAACGACTCCACCATCAGCCGGGAGTGCAGTTCGGAAACGCCGTTCACCTTATGACTAATCACCACCGCCAGCCACGCCATGCGCACCCGGCGGCCGTTGGATTCGTCAATAATCGACGTGCGACTTAGCAGCGCCGTATCATTGGGATACTGCTCCTGCAGCGTCTTCAGGAAGTAGTCATTGATCTCGAAAATAATCTGCAAATGGCGCGGCAGAATTTTCCCCAGCATATCGACAGGCCAGGTCTCGAGCGCTTCACTCATCAACGTATGGTTGGTGTAGGAGAACACCTGGCAGGTGACTTCAAACGCCTCATCCCAACCGAACTTATGCTCATCAATCAGCAGGCGCATCAGCTCCGGAATCGACAGCACCGGATGGGTGTCGTTAAGGTGAATCGCAATTTTGTCTGCCAGGTTAGCAAAGGTTTTATGCAGCTGATAATGGCGGTTGAGAATATCCTGTACCGTCGCGGAGACGAGGAAATATTCCTGACGCAGGCGCAGCTCGCGCCCGGAGTAGGTCGAGTCGTCCGGATACAGTACCCGGGAGACGTTTTCGGAATGGTTTTTATCTTCCACCGCCGCGAAGTAATCACCCTGATTAAATTTACCGAGGTTAATCTCGCTGCTGGCCTGGGCGCTCCACAGACGGAGCGTGTTGGTCGCATCGGTATCAAAACCCGGGATAATCTGATCGTAGGCTTCCGCCAGGATCTCTTCGGTTTCAACCCAGCGCGACTGTTTACCTTCCTGCTGAATGCGTCCGCCGAAGCGCACTTTGTAACGCGTATTATGCCGTTCAAATTCCCACGGGTTGCCGTACTCGAGCCAGTAATCCGGCGACTCTTTCTGCCGGCCGTCAACGATGTTTTGCTTAAACATCCCGTAGTCATAGCGGATACCGTAACCACGGCCAGGCAGGCCCAGGGCCGCCAGCGAATCGAGGAAACAGGCGGCCAGGCGCCCAAGACCGCCATTACCCAGCCCCGGGTCATTCTCTTCGTCAATCAGCTCTTCAAGGTTCAGCCCCATCTCTTCCAGCGCGCTGTTCACATCTTCGTAGATGCCCAACGACAGCAAGGCGTTAGAAAGCGTACGGCCAATCAGAAACTCCATCGACAGGTAATAAACCTGGCGTACTTCCTGAGAAAGCTGAGCACGATTAGAGCGCAGCCAGCGCTCCACCATACGGTCGCGGACGGCAAACAGCGTGGCGTTGAGCCACTCATGCTTATTGGCGATAGCCGGATCTTTACCAATGATAAACATCAGCTTATAGGCAATAGAGTGCTTTAACGCCTCAACGCTCAGCGTGGGTGATGCATAGCTAAAGGGTACATTCATCGCAATGACTCCTGTGGTTACAGCAAGCGTTGATAAAGTTCGCGATAAGAGTGCGCCGCGACCTGCCAGCTAAAATCCATATTCATCGCCTGACGCTGAACGTAACGCCAGAGCGACGGGCGCGACCACAGCACGAACGCGCGCCGAATTGCCCGCAGCAGCGATAGTGCATTGCTGTCTTCAAAGACAAAACCGCTGGCTACGCCATCGGCCAGATTTTCCAGCGAACTGTCGGTCACGGTATCCGCCAGACCACCGGTACGCCGCACCAGCGGCAGCGTGCCGTACTTCAGGCCATACAACTGGGTTAAGCCACAGGGCTCGAAACGGCTGGGAACCAGAATCACGTCGGCGCCCCCCATAATGCGGTGTGAAAAGGCCTCGTGATAACCAATCTGCACGCCAACTTTGCCCGGATGCTCGGCGGCCGCAGCCAGAAAACCTTCCTGCAGTACCGGGTCCCCTGCGCCAAGCAGCGCCAGCTGCCCACCCTGCTCAAGCAGGCCCGGCAGCGCTTCGAGAACTAAATCCAGCCCTTTCTGGCTGGTCAGACGGCTGACCACGGCGAACAGCGGGGCTTTGTCGTCGACTTTCAGCCCCATCGCAATTTGCAGCTGGCGCTTGTTCTCCGCTTTGTCTTCAAGGCGATCGCGGTCATAACGCGACGCCAGCAGCAGGTCGCTCTCCGGGTTCCAGATACCCGCATCCACACCGTTCAGGATCCCCGATAGCCGCCCCTCGTGCTGGCGCTGACGCAGCAGCCCTTCCATGCCGTAGGCAAATTGCGGTTCGGTTATTTCACGCGCGTAGGTCGGGCTGACCGCCGTAATATGATCGGCGTAATAGAGCCCGGACTTGAGGAACGAGATCTGGCCGTTGAACTCCAGACCATGCATGTTATAGAACGACCACGGCAGTTCGATCTCATTCATGTGCCAGGAGTAGAACATCCCCTGATAGGCCAGATTGTGTACCGTAAAGACCGATTTCGCCGGTCGTCCACGCGCGGCCAGATAGGCAGGAGTCAGGCCTGCATGCCAGTCGTGAGCATGCACGACATCAGGACGCCAGAAAGGGTCCAGTCCGCAGGCCATCTCGCTGCCTACCCACCCCAGCAGCGCAAAACGCAGCACGTTGTCGGTGTAAGCATGTTGGTTGGTGTCGTGGTAAGGGCTCCCTGGGCGGTCGTAGAGATGCGGGGCATCAATCAAATAGATCCCCACGCCGTTATAGTGACCAAACAGCAGCGTCATGCGTCCGGCAAAAGTATCCCGGCGCGTCACCACCTGCGCATCGGTGACGCCACGGCGAATGTCCGGGAACGCCGGCAGCAGCACGCGCGTATCGATACCCTCAGCGATTTGCGCCGCAGGCAGCGCGCCGATTACATCCGCCAGACCGCCGGTTTTTAACAGCGGGAACATCTCTGAACATACATGTAAGACCTGCATTATCGCTCCTGTTTATGCCCCAACTTCCGCAACATATCACGCGTCACCAGCACGATACCTTCCTCTGAACGGTAGAACCGACGCGCATCTTCTTCCGCGTGTTCGCCGATCACCATGCCCTCAGGAATCACGCAGGCACGATCGATTACGCAGCGGCGCAGGCGGCATGAGCGCCCCACCCACACTTCTGGCAATAAGACTGCCGAATCAATATTACAGAATGAATTCACGCGCACGCGCGGGAACAGCACCGATTGCACCACCACGGAGCCGGAGATAATACAGCCGCCGGAAACCAGCGAGTTCAACGTCATACCGTGACTACCAGAGCGGTCCTGAACGAACTTCGCGGGCGGCAGAGACTCCATATGGGTGCGAATCGGCCAGTTCTGATCGTACATATCCAGCTCCGGCGTCACCGAAGCCAGGTCAAGGTTCGCTTTCCAGTAGGCTTCAAGCGTACCCACATCGCGCCAGTACGGTTCCGCATCCGGGTCAGACTGCACGCAGGAGAGCGGGAAAGGATGTGCATAAGCCATGCCAGCTTCAGTGATCTTCGGAATAATATCTTTACCGAAATCGTGGCTGGAGTTTTCGTCGTTATCATCTTCAGTCAGCAGTTCATAAAGATAATCCGCATCAAAGACATAGATCCCCATGCTGGCCAGCGATTTGGTCTCATCGCTCGGCATTGCGGGCGGTACGGCGGGCTTTTCGACAAACTCAATGATCTTGTCGCTCTCATCAACCGCCATCACGCCAAAGGCGGATGCCTCTTCGATGGGCACCGGCATACAGGCCACGGTGCAGCGAGCCCCTTTTTCGACGTGATCGATCAACATGCGCGAGTAGTCTTGCTTGTAAATATGATCGCCGGCGAGGATCACCACATATTCCGCTTTGTAGCGACGAATGATATCGAGGTTCTGCGTCACCGCATCAGCCGTGCCGCGATACCAGTTTTCGCCATGCACACGCTGTTGCGCGGGCAGTAAATCCACGAACTCGTTCATTTCTTCACTAAAAAATGACCAGCCGCGTTGGATATGTTGAACCAGAGTGTGCGATTGATACTGGGTGATGACGCCGATGCGGCGAATACCTGAGTTAATGCAGTTAGATAATGCGAAATCAATTATGCGAAACTTACCGCCAAAATGGACAGCCGGTTTTGCACGCTTAATAGTTAAGTCCTTAAGCCGGGTACCGCGTCCACCCGCAAGAATCAACGCCACGGTTTTGATGGGGAGCTGACGCGCCAGCATCAACGGATCGTTCTTTTCTAGCCTAACCATGATTAACTCCTTTTTACATCCCAGCCTTCCTGTCCCTCTCACCGCGTAGCGGCCGCGAGTGCAACCGGAAGCTTCAGGGCTTACGACCTTTGAAATACGCACACTCCGTGCGCGGGCCCATGCCAGACAGCCATGACGACCGGATTATCCTCTCCGGCGAAAGGAGGAACGGCGTGCCACTCCCCCTCAGGTAACTCCATATGCGCCACCTCTGGGGTGGCATTCACCGTCATTAACCAACGGCCAGACAGCAAAATTTGCAGACGCGCGGTGCCGTGCTGCCATTCATCGGCAGTTAACGGTTGCGCATACTGGTTTAGCCAAACAACGTTGCCGTCCCCTTCCTGCCACCAGCGGTTACTGGTTAATGCCGGTATGCATCGACGCAGGTGAATGAGCGCGGCGGTAAATGCCGTCAGCCCGCTATTTGCCTGGTTCCAGTCAAGCCAGGTCAATGCGTTGTCCTGACAATACGCGTTATTGTTGCCGTGCTGGCTATGACCATGCTCGTCACCCGCCAGCAGCATCGGCGTGCCCTGTGCCAGCAGCAGCGTCGAGAGCAGGGCATGAACGCTGTCCCGGCGCCGCTCAAGCACATCAAGACTGCCCCCTGTTCCCTCTATACCATGATTGCTGCTGTAGTTATTGTTAGTCCCATCGCGATTCTCTTCACCATTCGCCTCATTATGTTTCTGATTGAAACAAACGCAGTCGCGCAGGGTGAAGCCATCGTGGGCGGTGATCAGATTCACCGCCGCCGCGGGCTGGCGACCGTTACGCTGAAAGAGATCGCTGGACGCGGCAAAACGCCGGGCAAACTCGCCCAATGAGATGCTTTGTTGTAACCAGAAGCGCCTGGCGACATCGCGAAAATGGTCATTCCATTCGGCAAAAAGCGGCGGGAAGTTTCCCACCTGGTAGCCGCCGGCGCCAATATCCCAGGGTTCGGCAATCAGCTTCACGGCCGCCAGCTGCGGATCGTTACGGATCGCTTCAAACAGCGGCGCATCCTGGCGAAATTCCGGCGTGCGTCCCATCACCGAGGCTAAATCAAAGCGAAAGCCATCGACGTGGCACTCATCGACCCAAAACCGCAGACACTGGCGGGCATACTCCACCACGTCCGGCTGGCTGAGATTGAGCGTATTTCCGCAGCCGGTCCAGTTGTAGTAATCCCCGTCTTCTCTGATCCAATAATAGTTACGGTTATCGATTCCGCGCAAAGAGAAGGTCGGTCCTTCCAGATCAATTTCAGCACTGTGGTTCAGCACCACGTCGAGGATCACTTCGATCCCCGCCGCATGCAGCGCCTTTACCGCATCGCGAAACTCATCCAGCGCACGCGCAGGCTCGCTGGCATAGCGCGGATCGAGCGCGTACATCGCCATTGGGTTATAGCCCCAGTAGTTGCTTAATCCCATTCTCTGCAGGCGCGGTTCGCTGGCGAACTGCGCCACCGGCATCAGCTCCAGCGCCGTAATGCCGAGGGTCCTGAAGTAATCGATCATCACCGGATGACCCAGCGCTTTATAGGTGCCGCGAATCGACTCCGGCAGCCCGGGATGCAGCCAGGTCAGCCCTTTAACATGGGCCTCATAGATAACCGTTTCACCCCAGGGGGTTCCCGGCGGCGCATCGTTCTGCCAGTTGTAACGCAGATCCACAACCTGCGACTTTGGCGCAATCGCCGCGCTGTCACGACGATCGGGAGAAAGATCGCCGCCGTGGAGACGCTCATCATCGGGCAGTACGCCCTCAACCCGATGACAGCACGGGTCGAGCAGCAGCTTGGCCGGATTAAAGCGGTGCCCCTGCGCCGGATCCCACGGCCCATGCACACGGTAGCCGTAGAGCAGACCCGGCCCGGCGGCAGCAAGCCAGCCGTGCCAGATATTGCCCGTGCGCGCGGGTAAATCGAACCGCTGCTCATTGCCCTGGGCATCAAATACGCAGAGTTCAACCCGCTCGGCATGGGCGGAAAAGAGGGTGAAATTCACCCCCTTTCCGTCATAGCTTGCACCCAACGGCGAAGGTTTTCCGGCCGCCAGTGTCGTCATTCTGCCTCCCGTACCAGCCAGACGGTCGCCAGCGGCGGTAGCGTAATCGAGAGAGAATGCTCACGCCCGTGGCTGGCGATGGCTTCGCTTTCCACGATGCCGCCGTTACCGGTGTTGCTACCGTGGTAGTGCATCGAGTCGGTATTCAGTTCTTCACGCCAGCGCCCCGGCTGGTTAATCCCGAAACGATAGCCGTAGCGCGGCACCGGCGTGAAGTTGCTGGCAACGATAATCTCATTGCCGGCTTTATCGCGGCGCACAAAGATAAAGACAGAACGTTCGTGATCATCCACCACCAGCCATTCAAAGCCGTAGGGGTCAAAATCCAGCTCGTGCAGCGCTTTATGGTGGCGATAGGTATGGTTCAGATCGCGTACCAGGCGCTGGACGCCGTGATGCCAGTTATCGCCGCCTTCCAGCAGATGCCAGTCAAGGCTACCGTCGTGGTTCCACTCCCGCCCCTGGGCAAATTCATTGCCCATAAACAGCAGTTTTTTCCCCGGGAAGGCAAACATCCAGCCATAGTAGGCGCGCAGGTTGGCAAACTTCTGCCAGGCATCGCCGGGCATCCGGTCAAGAATCGATTTTTTGCCGTGAACCACTTCATCGTGTGACAGCGGCAGCACGAAGTTTTCGGTGTAGTTGTAGAGCATCCCGAAGGTCATCTTGTCGTGATGATGACGACGATAGATGGGATCGAGCTTCATGTAGTCGAGGGTGTCATGCATCCAGCCGAGGTTCCATTTGAACCAGAAGCCAAGACCGCCCGTCGAAGACGGTCGTGAAACCCCGGCGAAGTCGGTAGACTCCTCCGCCATCGTGACCGCTCCCGGCGTCTGTTCACCGAGCACACGGTTGGTATTGCGCAGAAATTCAATCGCTTCGAGGTTTTCCCGGCCGCCGTACTCATTGGGCACCCACTCCCCCTCTTTGCGGCTGTAGTCGCGGTAGATCATTGATGCAACCGCATCCACGCGCAGGGCGTCGATCCCGAAGCGTTCAATCCAGTACAGCGCGTTCCCGACCAGGAAGTTGCTGACTTCCCGACGACCGTAGTTGTAGATCAGCGTATTCCAGTCCTGGTGATAACCTTCTCGCGGGTCGCTGTGTTCATACAACGCGGTGCCGTCGAACGATGCCAGCGCAAAGTCATCCGACGGGAAGTGGCCCGGCACCCAGTCTAGGATCACGTTCAGACCCGCGGCATGGGCAGCATTCAGGAAGTAGCGGAAGTCTTCACGGGTACCAAAACGGCGGGTCGGCGCGTACAACCCGGTCGGCTGATAGCCCCAGCTACCGTCGAACGGATGTTCGTTTACCGGCAGCAGCTCCAGATGGGTGAAGCCCATCCACTTCGCGTAGGGCACCAGCTGATCGGCCAGTTCACGGTAGCTCAGCCAGAAGTTGTTATCGGTATGGCGACGCCAGGAGCCCAAATGGACTTCATAGATCGAAATCGGCGCATCAAACTGGTTGGCCTGCTTACGGGACTGCGGCTGTTCGACCTTTTCCGGCAGGCCGCAGATAAGCGACGCGCTTTCCGGGCGCATTTGCGCTTCAAAGGCATAAGGGTCGGACTTCACGCGCAGATGGCCGTGGGCGTCAATCAGTTCAAATTTATACAGCTGGCCATTATGCGCGCCGGGCACAAACAGCTCCCAGATGCCGGACTCTTTGCGCAGGCGCATCGGATGACGGCGGCCATCCCAGTAGTTGAACTGTCCGACAACGGAAACCCGACGGGCGTTCGGCGCCCAGACGGAAAAGCGCGTGCCGGTGACGCCGTCCATCGTGTCGGCGTGTGCCCCCAGCGTTTCATAAGGCCGTAGATGAGTGCCTTCTGACAGCAGCCAGACATCAAGATCCTGCAGCAGCGGACCAAAGCGATAGGGGTCGTCAATCAGGTTTTGCTGACCGTGCCAGGTGACGGCCAGCTGGTAACGAAAAGGATTTTTTCGGCGCGGCAGTACGCCGCTAAAGAATCCGCGTGAGTCGAGGCATTCGAGTTTGCCGACTTTGCGCCCGGTTTTCGGTTCAATAACCCATACATCGGTGGCATCGGGTAATAATGCGCGCACTTCCAGACCGGCATCGGTTTGATGCATTCCAAGTACGGAAAAGGGATCCGCAAAATGGCCAGAAATAAGCGCATTAATCACGTCTCTATCGATACGATTAGACATGGTTTCATCCTGTTGTAAGTGTCGCCCTTTCCTGTATCTGGCGACTTTTTTTGACCTGAACGGTGCAGCACACTGTGCATCCTTCTGCTCCGTCCCACCTTCAGGTAAGGCAACGTTGTCGTTCCTTACTTAAAGCATAGCCAAGGCTGTCTTACCTCCGTTGGAAAAAATCTAACATCCGCGTTTACTCCTTGTATTACGCAAAAAAAAGGAGGTGTAAAACACCCCCTTTTGGTTCATCCCGTTATCAAGCCAGCTGGCGCAGCATGCGTCGCAGCGGCTCGGCAGCGCCCCACAGGAGCTGGTCACCGACGGTGAAAGCCGACAGATATTCCGGCCCCATATTCAGCTTACGCAAACGACCCACCGGCGTGGTCAGGGTGCCGGTGACGGCAGCCGGGGTCAGCTCACGCATTGTAATATCACGATCGTTCGGTACGACTTTGGCCCACGGGTTGTGTGCGGCCAACAGTTCTTCAACGGTCGGGATAGAGACATCTTTTTTCAGCTTGATGGTAAACGCCTGGCTGTGGCAACGCAGCGCGCCAACGCGTACACACAGGCCATCAACCGGAATCACTGACGAGGTGGCGAGAATTTTGTTGGTCTCAGCCTGTCCTTTCCACTCTTCACGGCTCTGGCCGTTATCCAGCTGTTTGTCGATCCATGGGATCAAACTGCCTGCCAGCGGCACGCCAAAGTTATCAACCGCCAGGTCGCCGCTGCGGGTCAGCGCCGTCACTTTGCGTTCGATATCCAGAATGGCGGACGCCGGATTCGCCAGCTCTGTCGCCACGTGGCTATGCAGCTGGCCCATCTGGGTCAGCAGTTCGCGCATGTGACGCGCCCCGCCACCGGATGCCGCCTGGTAAGTGGCCACGCTCACCCACTCCACGAGATCCTGGGCAAACAGGCCGCCGAGGGACATCAGCATCAGGCTGACGGTACAGTTGCCGCCAACAAACGTTTTCACGCCATTATTCAGACCGGCGGTAATCACATCCTGGTTTACCGGATCAAGAATAATGATGGCGTCGTCTTTCATGCGCAGCGAAGAGGCGGCGTCAATCCAGTAACCTTGCCAGCCGCTCTCACGCAGCTTCGGATACACGTCGTTGGTATAATCCCCGCCCTGGCAGGTCACAATAATGTCCAACGCCTTCAGCGCGTCCAGATCAAACGCGTCCTGCAGCGTACCGCCGGTGCTACCACCAAAGGATGGAGCAGGCTGCCCCAGCTGAGAGGTGGAGAAAAAAACAGGGCGAATGGCGTCGAAGTCGCGCTCTTCAACCATGCGTTGCATGAGTACAGAGCCGACCATTCCGCGCCAGCCGATAAAACCAACATTTTTCATAACGTATTTCCTGGGAGATGTGTGCTGTTTGTGCCTAGCCAGTTTCCTGCTGGATCATCCCTCACATTACAAAATGCTGCTAAAGTCGCAAGTGAAATTAATCAATGATTGCGCAGCAATCAGAAAAGCAACTTATTGAACGCAGCTTCTGCCGACATCGGTACCCAGAAAAACCGCAAAGATTATCGGGGAAATAACCGCAGGAAGGGAATATTTTCCGCCGCTTTTTTATTGATCTGGATTATGGATCTGCGCAGAAATCTAGCGCTATCGCGCCGGTGGGGAAAGCGGAGAAAACCAGGTCTGATGCGGCCTTACGAGAGGTAATCCTTTCGTCTCATCGCTCAGCAGAGAGGTTTTTTTGCGGGATTGGATGGGCGATTTGCCCGGCCTCGCGTCGCTCGGCCGGACACGCTCAGCGGCGTTTAGCTTAACAACGTAAACGCGATCATACCGACGATGGCACCGGTGGTGCCGAGGATAGTTTCCATCATCGTCCAGGTTTTCAGCGTCTGCGCTTCGGTAGCGCCGGTAAATTTCCCGAACAGCCAGAAACCGGCGTCGTTCACGTGGCTCACCACGATGGATCCACCCGCGATACAGATGGAGAGCGCCGCCATCTGCGCACCGCTGTAGTTCAGCTGCTCGATGACCGGCATGACCAGCCCCACCGCCGTTAAACAGGCGACGGTCGCAGAACCCTGGATAATACGCACCGCGGCCGCCAGCACGAAGCAGGTAATGGCGATAGGCAGCCCCATGCCCGTCAGCGCTTCACCGAGCGCCGGGCCCACGCCGGAGTCAACCAGCACCTGTTTGAAGACGCCACCGGCACCGATAACCAGCAGGATAATCCCCGCAGGCTGCAGCGCATGACCGCAGATCTCCATCACCCGATCTTTCGCCATCCCCTGACGTACCGCCAGACCATAGATAGCCACCAGACACGCGACCAGAATCGCGGTGAACGGATGGCCGATAAACTCAAACCATTCGTAAGCGCTGGAGCCAACCGGCACAAAGCGCGCGGCGATTGTTTTCAGCCCCACCAGCACCAGCGGCAGGAGAATCAGCGACAGGCTAAAGGCAAAGGACGGCATCTTGCCTTCACCCAGGCTTGGTTCGCTAATATCGTCAGGAATATGCAGCTCAACGTAACGGCTGATGAAGTTGCCCCACAGCGGCCCGGCGATAATCATTCCCGGAATCGCCGCGCACAGACCAATCAGGATCATCCAGCCAAAGTCAGCATGCATTTGCGATGCCAGCAGCATCGGCGCCGGCCCGGGTAGCAGGAACGCCGCCGCGGCCGCCACGCCAGCAAACAGCGGGATAACCAGTTTCACCAGGTTGGTGCCGGTATGGCGCGCCATGGAGAAGGCCACGCTGATCAGCAGCACGATCGCCACTTCGAAAAACAGCGGCAGCGCGCAGATAAGACCAGCGAGGCCAATCGCGTAATGAGCGCGGCTGTGGCCGAAAGATTTCAACATCTTCACGGCAATCTGATCGACAGCGCCGGTTTCATGAAGAATCTTGCCAAACATCGCCCCAAGCGCCACGACGATCGCCAGGAAGCCCAGCGTCCCGCCCATCCCTTTTTCCATCGTCGCCGCAATTTTATCCAGCGGCATGCCGGAAAAGAGACCGGCACCAATAGAAACCACCATCAAAGCCACGAAAGCATGCATACGCGCCTTCATGACTAAAAACAGCAGCAGCAAAACGGATCCTACTGCTGTTAAAACAAGCGTTAATGTACTCACTAGTTACTGCCTTTGTTGATCACCTCAATGGTGCTCGCGACCACGCCTTCCAGCGATTGATCAATATCGACGATTAAGACATCGCCTTCGTCTGCGCCAGGTTCCTGCAGCGTTTCAAACTGGGTCACCAGCATCTGGGTTTTAAAGAAATGGCCTTTACGCGCTTTCAGACGGCTTTCAATCAGGTCGAAATCGCCTTTCAGGTAGACGAAAGAGAGATTCGGGTTGCCCTTGCGGAGAATATCGCGATAGCTCTTTTTCAGAGCGGAACAGACGATCAGCGAAACTTTATTTGTACGCTGCATGGCAAAAGCGGCGTCGTTCAGCGCCTGCAGCCACGGCGTACGATCATCGTCGTTTAACGGCTCGCCGGAGGCCATCTTGTTGATGTTGCTACGCGGATGCAGAAAGTCACCATCGAGAAACGCGGCATGCAGCTGATGCGCCACTTCGCTGGCGACAGCGGATTTACCACTGCCGGAAACGCCCATCAGGACATAGACGTGGTGATCATGGTTAGTCGTGCTCAAAGCTTCCTCCCACTGGACACATATACGAAGCCGTACTGGCTGCAAGAATACAGCGTGAAGACTCGTATACCGATTGATTGTTACGGGTAACTGTTATCGGTAACATTGTCATGCCGGACTTAGCGATAAGCAATCACCATTCGTGCCAGGAATGAATATGTGTGATCTACTTCAAACTTGTCAGTCTAAATTGATCCGCCCGGTGACAATGTGAAACCTAAATCTAACATCTTCGGCGTCACGACTTCACCCCGAATACGGGCCAGCAGCCGTTCGGCACCAATGCGTCCCATTCGCTCACGCGGGGTCAGCACGCTGGCCAGTCGGGGCTCCATCACCTGACCAATATCATGGCCGTGGAAACCGGCGATCGCCATATCGTCCGGAATTTTCAATCCCAGGCGCTGACACTCAAAGGCGGCACCGACCGCAAGGTCATCGTTGGTACAGAAGATGCCATCGAGCTGCGGATATTCGCGACGCGCCTGGCGCATCAGCTCTATCCCTGACGAATAGGACGAAGATTGTTCAACCATCACGCTATACGGCGTCATGCCGGCATCGCGCATCGCCTGTTCGTAGCCCTTTTGCTTGATGATAGTACGTTCATCAAGGCGCGCCCCCAGATAGGCCACGTGGCGATGGCCGCGGGCAATAATTGCGGCGGTCATCTGGCGTGCGGCATCAAAGTTATCAAAACCGACGGCGATATCGAGGCACGGCGACTGACTGTCCATCAGCTCAACCACCGGGATACCGGCAACTTCGATCATTTTCAGCGTGCGAGGGGTATGGGTACGTTCGGTGAGAATCAGGCCATCAATGTTCCATGAGAGCATGGATTCGAGACGCTTTTCTTCCATTTCCGGCTTATAGCCGTAGTGCGCGAGCATCGTCTGGTAGCCGAAGGCATCGGTGACGCTTTCAATCCCACGCAGCACTTCCGAGAAGACCTGGTTGGTCAACGAGGGCAGCAGCACACCAATGGCGCGGCTGGTGGCATTAGAGAGGATATCAGGCGCACGATTGGGAATATAACCCAGTTCATCGAGAGCAGCGGCAATCTTGCCACGCAGGGCCTCGGAAACCTGTTCCGGGTTACGTAAAAAGCGACTGACCGTCATTTTGGTCACGCCGACAAGATCGGCTACATCCTGCAGTACGGGTCTTTTCTTTTTCATCGTCCTGACTGTGATAACGGGGAGACATTTTCCCAGTTTATCACGGACAAAGCGCAACCTTCCCAAACATCCGGGAAGGCTGCGCAATTTATTTAAACATCTTCAGAACTGAATCAGACCGGCGGCAGATCGAACAGCAGGATCTCGCTATCGCTGTCGGCGTGTACGGAAATCGCCTGCTCGTCCCAAATCGCCAGGCCATCGCTGGTGGTCGCCTTGGTACCGTTAATCGTCACCTCGCCTTTCACCACCTGGATCCACACGCGGCGTTCCGCGGCAATCTGATGCACCGACTGTTCATCTTTCAGCAGCGCCCAGCGGTACAGTTCCATATCCTGGTGCACTTTCAGTGAACCGTCACGGGCATCCGGCGACAGAACCAGCTGTTTGCCCTGCAGAGCATCAAAGCGACGCTGTTCGTAGCGCGGAGTGATGCCGTTTTCTTCTGGCATAATCCAGATCTGGTACAGATGCAGTTTTTCTGTATCGCTTGGGTTGTACTCGGAGTGACGAACCCCGGTACCTGCGCTCATGATCTGGAACTCGCCCGCCGGAACCTGCTCTTTGTTACCCATGCTGTCCTGGTGTTCAACCGCCCCTTCCAGCACGTAGGTCAGGATTTCCATATCTTTGTGCGGATGGGTACCGAAGCCCTGACCGGCATCAATCACGTCATCATTGATAACCCGCAGCGCCGAGAAGCCCATAAAGTTCGGGTCATAATAGTTAGCGAAAGAGAAAGTATGCCAGGAATCCAGCCAGCCGTGGTTAGCGTGACCGCGTTCATTAGCTTTGCGTAAGTAGATCATGTTGCACCCCCGTATGTTTTCGATAGAGTCAGTGTGGACTCAATCTGCTCACGATCATAGAGGGTGAAAATTGACTCCTCTGTTCAAAAAATATGAATGACTACAAAGGAGCCAGGAAGGCTTATTTATCTAAGGTTATCGTGGCCGGAGAGGGCTGTTCAAACCCGCGCCCGAGGATCTCCATATTCGTGAGAACGTCAGATTCCTTGACGTAATTTGGCTGACCGTTAACGAGGGTTTCATACAGCGCATCATAGACCCGCCCATAGTCGCCGGTTTCAATTGGGATCTCTTCCCGCACGGTTTCACCCGCCTCATTGACGTACTCCAGCAGGCCAAACGTATCGTCCGCGCCGAATCCTGGCTCACCCGGCATAATATTGGCTTTCAGGCTGGTTTCCTGCCGATCGATACCATATTTGATAAAGGAGCCTTTATGCCCGTGGACGGTAAACCTCGGGTACGCCAGCTTCACCAGGTGGCTGGTTTTGGCAATGGCCTTCAGGTCGCCGTAGAACAGCTGGGCTTCAAAGGTGTCATCCGGATTGGCTTTGTTGCGCAGGCTGCGGATGTCATAAGCCACGTGGTCCGGGCGGCCAAACAGCGAGATGAGCTGATCCAGCGTATGCACACCAAGACCGTAAAATGTTCCATCCTGCGGCACTCCGGGCTGTGTTTCTGCCACCGGGCGATAGAGGTCAAAATGGCTCTCAACCTCCACGATCTCGCCCAGTTTGCCGCTCTCAATCACCTTTTTCATCGTCAGGAAACAGGAATCAAAGCGGCGGTTCTGGTATGGCGTCACCGTCAACCCCCGGCTCTTCGCCAGCGCAAAGAGCGACTTTGCCTCAGCTAGCGTGGAGGTAAACGGTTTTTCTACCAGCACATTTTTACCGGCCTCCAGCGCCCGCTTTGCATATTCGAAATGGCTGTCCGCATGAGTACAGACAATCACCAGTTTTACCTGCGGGTCGTTGAGCACATCGTCGAGATCGCTGGTGAAATGAATATGAGAATACTGCGGCGCCTGCTCCTGCGGCTTCGCGCTGCGGCGATAGATATGCGCGACGTGCCAGCGGTCTTTGCGGTGCAGAACATAAGGAAGATGGTAGCGGGTGGTGCTTTTGCCAAACCCAATAAACGCGCAGTGCAGAGTCATAAAGCCGTCCTTTGTTGAGGTTTCTGCTGCTAACCATAGCGCACCCCGGCGACGAACTTAACTCTTAACCTATTCAGGATGGTGGAAATGTCCGGCAAAAAAGCCAAAAAAAAAGCCAGCACCTGGCTGGCTAAAGTAATACTGGAAGCAATGTGAGCAATGTCGTGCTTTCAGGCTTTCCGCAAGGGTCTCCCTGAATGCAGGACAATAATAATCATTCTCATTCGCACTTGTCTACCTCTTTTTGCAAAAATTAGCCGTTGACGCATTTTTTAAAGTCAGGGATGTTTAAAAGGCCAATAAAGGGGATCAAGACCGCGATGCCGCGGCACAGGAGAAGAGAAATGAGTGACATAGTGATACGCCACGCTGAACCGCGCGATGCAGAACCTTTACGCCAGCTGACGGCCCACCCGGAGGTCTATCACGACACACTACAACTTCCTCATCCCTCGATGGAAATGTGGCAAGAACGTCTACAGCCCAGGCCACACAGCCACCATCTGGTCGCCACTCTTGACAATGGCGTCGTCGGTCACCTGATGCTCAGCGTCGAGCCGCGACCTCGCCGGAGCCACGTTGCCACCTTCGGAATGAGCGTTGACGCAGCGTTCCACGGGCGTGGCGTGGGCAGCGCGCTGATGCGCGAAATGATTAACCTGTGCGATAACTGGCTGCGGGTCGAGCGCATCGAATTGACGGTATTTGCCGATAACGCCGCCGCCGTTGCCGTCTATCGCAAACACGGTTTTGTCGTCGAAGGGACCGCGCGGAAGTTTGCCCTGCGTAACGGCGAGTATGTGGATGCGCATTTCATGGCGCGCCTCAAGTAACCGCTAAATATGGCCCGGTGGCGCCACGCCAGCCGGGCCCGTGATTCTGCATCATCTGTAGGCCGGGTAAGGCGTCAACCGCTACCCGGCACATCAATCAGTATCCCGCCGTCAAATCACCGGGCGAGCGCGGATCGGACGCGCCATACAGCGTCCCGTCCGGGCCGACCATAATGCTCTGGGTACTTCCCATCGCCTCTTTCAGCGCCACTTTCTGCCCTTTCTGCTCCAGCAGCTTCAGCGTATCCGGGCTAAACCCCTTCTCCACCCGCAGCTCATCCGGCAGCCACTGATGATGGAAGCGCGGCGCGTTGGTGGCTTCCGCCACGTTCATACCGAAATCGATGGTGTTGACCACCATCTGCAGTACGGTGGTAATGATGCGGCTACCGCCCGGACTGCCGGTCACCAGCCAGGTTTTCCCCTCCTTCACCACGATAGTCGGCGACATCGACGACAGCGGACGCTTTTTCGGCCCGACGGCGTTGGCATCACCGCCCACCAGCCCGTAGACATTCGGAACGCCCGGTTTCGCCGAGAAGTCATCCATCTGGTTGTTCATCAGTATCCCGGAGCTACCCGCCACAATACCGGTCCCGAAGGTAGTATTCAGCGTATAGGTGACCGCCACCGCGTTACCCTCTTTATCCACCACCGAGAAATGGGTGGTCTGGTTACTTTCATACGGTGCCAGCTTGCCCGGACGAATCTGGCTCGAAGGTTTGGCTTTGTTGATATCAATCTGTTCAGCAATCGATTTGGCGTAGGCTTTGTTGGTTAGCGCCTGCCACGGCACTTTGACGAAGTCCGGATCGCCGAGATACTCCGAACGGTCGGCATAGGCATGTTTTTCGGCTTCCGCCATCACCTGCATGGCGTCTGCACTGCCGAAGCCATATTTATGCATGTCGAAGTTTTCGAGGATATTGAGGATCTGTACGATGTGGATCCCCCCGGACGAAGGCGGTGGCATCGAAAACACCTGATAACCGCGATATTCGCCGCTTATCGGCGTACGCTCGACTGCCTTGTAGCCGGCAAGGTCGGCTTTGGTGATCAGGCCGCCGTTTTTGTGCATTTCGTCGGCAATCTGATCGGCAATCGCCCCTTTATAAAACGCATCCGGGCCATGCTCCGCGATCAGCTCAAGGCTTTTGCCCAGCTGTTTTTGCACCAGCTTGTCACCTTTCTTCAACGGCTCGCCGTTTTTCCAGAAGATGGCTTTACTGTTCGGGTGACTGGGGATGACTTCACTCCCGTAGGTCTTCAGATCGTCGGCCAACGCATCGTTCACCGTGAAGCCCTCTTCCGCCAGCTTAATCGCCGGACGGATCACCTTGTTCAGCGGCATGGTGCCGTATTTTTCCAACGCTAATGAGAAGCCTGCCACGGTGCCCGGCGTACCAGAAGCCAGATGTGAAGTGAGCGATTTTTTGCTATCCGGGTTGCCCTGATCATCAAGGAACATATCCCGGGTGGCCTGCTCAGGCGCCATTTCGCGAAAATCAATCGCCGTCGTTTTACCGTCTTTGGTACGCAGCATCATAAACCCGCCGCCGCCAATATTACCGGCCTGTGGATGCGTAACCGCCAGCGCATAGCCCACGGCCACCGCGGCATCGACGGCGTTGCCCCCCTGACGCAGAATATCCACCCCGACGCGGGTCGCCGTCGCATCTACCGAGGCCACCATCCCCTCCCGGGCACGAACCGGGTGAAAGACATCTTCTTCGACACCATAAGAAACGGGCGGCGGGGTGGGATTTGCGCTGACGGCAAAACTTCCGCCGGCCAGCAAAGCAGCGATGACCACCTGACGCCAGGAACGCGTGTTTATCATTGTCTTACTCCTGAAGTGTTTTTTTCCCCGCTTAAGCCTGGTTGATAAGTCCTAAAAAATCATTGTTATGCTGAAAAGGAGGTACACTTAAGTGATCCCACGCACGGGAGGAGAGAACCATGAAAGCACTATTATTTCTGGCGGCGCTGCTGCCGCTGAGCGTCCTGGCGCAGCCACTCAACACCACCAATAATCCCAATCAGCCGGGGTACGTCATCCCCAGCCAGCAGCGGATGCAAAATCAGATGCAGGTGCAACAGCAGCAGCACCAGAGCATGCTGAAGCAGGATATGCAGAGCCAGACGCGCGCCCAGCAGCAGCATCTCCAGACGCAGCTCAACAACAACCAGCAGCGGGTCATCCAGAGCGGTAATTTGAATTCGTCCCAGCAGATGTTGCCGAATAATAACGGAGGGATGTTGCAACGGCAGACGACACCATAACGGCCGTCTGCCGAAGGATCAGGCGTGGAAGTCAGGACCGATGACATCAATGGCATCGGTACAAATGCAGTCCACGCCCCAGCGCAACAGCTCAGCCGCCCGCTGGGGTTTGTTGACGGTATAGACGAGGATGTGCAGACCCGCGGCTTTCAGGCTGGCCACTCGCGACTCATCCAGCAGTTGATGGTTAAGGTGGATCGAAACGCACGCCAGGCGCGTGGTCAGCTCGCGCCAGTCCTCACGCCACTCATCCAGCAGCAACCCGCGCGGCAGCTCAGGCACCGCCTGCTGCGCCGCCTCCAGCGCGTCAATGTCGAACGATGAGAGCAGCGGCGGCGTCATACCTTGCCACAGCTCCCGGGCCGCCAGCGCCACCGCTTTCCCGGTGAGCGGTCCGGTGCCGGTTGTGGGTTTAATCTCGATATTCGCCATCATGCCGTGCTGACGACAGCGTTCGGCAACCTCGGCCAGCAGCGGCAGCGGCTCGCCTTTGAATTCATGGCTATACCAGCTGCCGGCATCGGCTTTCAGCAGTTCGCTCCAGGCCAGCTCGCCGGCGACGCCCCAGCCGTTGCTGGTGCGCTCGAGATTGTCATCATGCAGCAAAAAAATCTGTCCGTCTTTCGACAGCTTGGCGTCAAACTCGATCATCGTATGCCCGAAACGGGCGCCGACGTCGATGGCCGCCAGGGTGTTTTCCGGCGCCAGTTTCCCGCCGCCACGATGGGCGACGATGTGAGGATAAGGCCAGTGACTCATGCGCGTTGTCCTGTTTCACCATCAAAGAGGTGCAGATGATCCTCGGGCAGATGCAGCCACAGCGTGCTGCCTGCTGACGGACGCTGCTGATGCGGCAGCCTGACCACCAGTTTCTGCTCGCCCCAGCGACCGTGGGCAAGGTTATCGGCACCTAAAATTTCCAGCGTATCCATCACCAGCGGTACGCCACCTTCCGCCTGGGAGCTTAATGCAAAATGCTCCGGGCGGATACCTAACGTCATCTTACGCCCGGCATGGCGGCGATGCTCGCCATTCATCGGTAAACGCAGACCGCCTTCCAGCTCAAAACGATGACCATCTTCGCTGACGCGCCCGTCTAGCAGGTTCATCGCCGGGCTGCCAATAAAGCTCGCCACAAAGCGGCTGGCCGGCTTCTCGTACACCTCGACGGGGGTGCCAATTTGTTCGGCAATGCCTTTGTTCATCACCATCACCCGCTGGGCAAGCGTCATCGCCTCCACCTGGTCATGCGTGACGTACAACGAGGTGGTTTTCAGACGACGATGCAACTGCTGAAGTTCAAGACGCATCTGGACGCGCAGCTTGGCATCGAGATTCGATAGCGGTTCATCAAACAGAAATACCGCCGGGTCGCGCACGATGGCGCGGCCCATCGCCACGCGCTGGCGCTGGCCGCCGGAGAGCTCGCGCGGGCGGCGCTTGAGCAGGCCATCCAGCTCCAGAATACGCGCCGCTTCCTGCACCCGCTCGGCGATCAGGCCTTTGCCCATACCGCGTATTTTTAGCCCCCAGGCCATGTTCTCTTCCACGCTCATGTGCGGATAAAGCGCGTAGTTCTGAAACACCATCGCGATCCCGCGATCCTTCGGCTCCATCTCGGTGACGCGCTGGCGGTTAATCCAGATGTCGCCGCTGGTCACGCGTTCAAGCCCGGCAACCATGCGCAGCAGCGTTGATTTCCCGCAGCCGGACGGTCCGACCATAACGATAAATTCCCCGTCCGCGACGTCCAGCGTCAGCGGTTGAATGACCTGGGTTTTGCCATCCCAGCTTTTGGTTACTGCCTGTAGTTTTAAACCTGCCATAAAAGGTTGTATCCCTTGATTGTTCATGAACGTCGCTGGCGGCTATTTTTGCTCGGGGCAAGGCGCAAGCGTCGCAGTTTGGTGGGCCCAAATAAGACGCGAGTAACGCGGTACCGGGCAAAAATGGCCCCAGCCCTTCGGGACGCGTGCCGAAACCGCGTACTCTGCGTTGTCGGATTTGGACATAGGCCCACTATGTCCATCATCCTCCACCTTGATTACGCGGTTTCGGCTCAGCGTCGACGCCACGAACAATCAAGGGATACAACCTACTTCTCACTGTCCACTAAACCACGCACAAACGCACGCTGCATGGCTAAAACGATAACAACCGGGGGAATCAGCGTCAGCAGCATCGCCGCCATCACCTGGTTCCACTGGGTGGTGCCTTCTCCGGTGGCGATCATGCCTTTGATACCCGCCACTGCGGTGCCAAGATTCACGTCCTGAATAATCAACAGCGGCCACAGATACTGGTTCCAGCCGTAGATAAAGGTGATAACAAACAGGGCCGCGAGATTGGTTTTCGAGAGCGGCAGCACGATGTCGCGGAAAAAGCGCATCGGTGAGGCGCCGTCGATACGCGCCGCTTCGATCAGCTCGTCCGGCAGGGTCATAAAGAACTGGCGGAACAGGAAGGTGGCGGTCGCGGAGGCCATCAGCGGCAGCGTCAACCCGGCATAGCTGTCGAGCATCTTCAGATTGGCGATCACTTCCACGGTGGGAAAGATACGTACCTCAACCGGCAGCATCAGGGTAATAAAAATCATCCAGAAGAAGAGGTTACGCAGCGGAAAGCGGAACCAGACGATGGCGAACGCGGAGAGCATTGAGACCACGATTTTCCCGACCGTGATACCGAAGGCCATGATGAAGCTGTTGAGCATCATCAGCCAGAATGGCGCGCTGTTCACGCCAACGCCCTGGGTCCAGATGGTCGCCATATTTTCCAGCAGATGTCCGCCGGGAATCAGCGTCATCGGCGTCTCAAAAACGGCTTTGTTATCCAGCGTCGCGGCAACAAACGCGACATACAGCGGGAACAGGATGACGGCGATCCCCGCAATCAGCATGGTGTGGCTGAAAATCGTCAGCCCGCGACGGTTCTCAATCATTGGTAGCGCACCTTACTTTCAACGTAGCGGAACTGAACGACCGTCAGCACAATCACCAGGAACATCAGAACCACCGACTGGGCGGCGGACGCCGACAGGTCGAGCCCGGCGAAACCTTCGCGATAGATCTTATAAATCAACGTAGTGGTCGCCTGTACCGGGCCGCCGGCGGTGGCAGCATCGATCACCGGGAAGGTATCGAAGAAGGCGTAGACCAGGTTGACCACCAGCAGGAAAAAGCTGACCGGCGCAATCAACGGCAGCGCCAGTTTAAAGAAGCGGCGAATCGGCCCGGCGCCGTCAATGGCGGCAGCCTCAACCAGCGAGCGCGGGATCGACTGCAATGCAGCGAAGAAAAACAAAAAGTTATAGCTGATCTGCTTCCATACCGAGGCAAAGACCACCAGGAACATTGCCTGGCCGCTGTTCTGCGCATGGTTCCAGTCATAGCCCATCTCGCCGAGGAAATGGGTTATCAGTCCACGGCCGGGGTTAAAGAGGAAAATCCATAATACCGCCGCCACCGCTGGCGCCACGGCATAGGGCAGCAGCATCAGGGTTTGATAAAAGCGGCTGCCGCGCACGACATAATCCACCAGCGCAGCAAAGAACAGAGAAATCATCAGCCCGCTGAAGGTCACCAGGCTACTGAACTTAATGGTGGTCCAGAACGAGTCCAGATAGTACGGGTCGTGGAACAGGGTCACGAAGTTGTCCAGGCCAACGAACTGGCTGGAAAGACCAAACGGATCGACGCTCTGGAGTGAGTACCACAGCGCTTCGCCCGCGGGCCAGATAAAGAAAATAATGGTGATAATCAGCTGCGGCGCGACCAGCACATAAGGCAGCCAGCGCGAGCGGAATACCGGACGGGATGATGACATTGAGATTGGGTTCCTGAACAATGCCGGGTGGCGGCTACGCCTTACCCGGCCTACATAGGGCACATCGTAGGCCCGGTAAGCGCAGCGCCACCGGGCAAGTTACAGATTACGATTTGGTTGCTTGCTCGAAGCGGCGCAGCAGCTGGTTACCACGTTGTACCGCTGAATCCAGCGCCTGTTGTGGCGTTTTCTTCCCGGTCCACACGCTTTCCAGCTCCTCATCCACAATGGTGCGGATCTGCGGCATGTTGCCCAGACGCAGCCCTTTGGTGAACGGCAACGGTGGCTTGTTCAACATCTGACGAGTGGCAATATCCGCGCCTGGATTCTTATCGTAGAAGCCCTGCTGGCGGGTCAGGTCATAAGCGGCGGTGGTAATCGGCAGGTAGCCGGTTTTCTGATGCCATTCCGCAGCGATTTCCGGTTTAGCGAGGAATTCCAGGAATTTCGCCACCCCGGTGTAAGTCTCTTTATCTTTACCCTGCATCACCCACAGGCTGGCCCCGCCGATAATGGCGTTCTGCGGCGCGCCCTTCACGTCGGCGTCGTACGGCATCATCCCCACGCCGTAGTTGAACTTCGCGTACTGGCGAATATCGGCCAGCGAACCGGAAGAGGCGGTGGTTATCGCGCAGTCCCCGTTATAGAACTTCTCGGTGGACTCATCTTTACGCCCGAAGTAGCTGAAATCGCCCTTCTTGTTCATCGCTTCCAGCATGGCGATATGCTTGACCTGCTCCGGCTTGTTGAACTCCAGTACCGCATCGGTACCGTCAAAGCCGTTGTTTTTGGTCGCCACCGGCAGGCCATGCCAGGCGCTGAAGTTTTCAATCTGAATCCAGCCCTGCCAGCCGCTGGCGTAACCGCACTTCATCCCGGCGGCTTTCAGCTTATCGGTATAGGCTGCCAGCTCCTGCCAGGTTTTCGGCGGCTGCTCCGGGTCTAAACCGGCTTTTTTGAAGGCGTCTTTGTTGTAGTACAGCACCGGTGTGGAGCTGTTAAACGGCTGGGAGAGCAGATGGCCGCTTTTGGAATCGGTGTAGTAACCGGAAACGGTCGGGACGAACTGCGATTCATCAAACTTAATACCCGCATCGCTGAACACCTGATATACCGGCTTAATGGCCTTCGAAGCCATCATCGTCGCAGTACCTACTTCATAAACCTGAAGGATCGCCGGCGCATTACCGGTACGGAATGCCGCAATGCCGGCACTCAGGCTCTGTTCATAGTTACCTTTGTACACCGGTGTAATTTTATAATCCGGATTGGCCGCGTTGAAACGTTGCGCCAGAGAATCAACTTCTTTACCCAACTCCCCTTCCATGGAATGCCAGAACGGAATATTGGTCACTGCCAGCGCCTGACCGGCACATGCCAGGCTGAGCGCCAGTCCTAAAGCTGTATGTCGTAACGATATCATCGGTTATCTCTCTTGTTGTTCCAGATGCGCGATTTCACGCGTTTTATGTTCGCGGGGGTAACATGACATGCTCGAATGACAGAAAAATAACTATTGCATTACAAAAATATTACAATAAATTGGCAAAAACATGATGAAACGGTGAAAAAAAAGTGGCAGGGAAATGGCAAGGGAAAAAGAGAGGCGGCGCAGACTACAGATAAAGGGGGATCTGTAGTTAAATAGAGTGCGTTAAAGAGCACTCTACGGCGAGCCGTCAAAAGGAAAAAATATGAAGACGCTTCATAAACCTACCGAGCGCGTTTTGCTCATTCTGGAAACCTTAGCCAACGCGGATGGAATGACGCTTTCCGAGCTATCGCTCAAAACGGATATCGCCAAGGGAACCATTTTCCCGATCCTCAAATCACTGCAGTATCGCAAATATATCAGTCACGACGCTCGCAACGGGATTTACACTCTGGGGATCTCCTGCGCGGTTCTGGCCAGCTCAACGGTGGAAAAAGAGTTCTGGCTGAAAACGATCAATAGCGAAATGCACGCGGTGGTCAATGAATGCAACGAAGTTTGCCAGCTCGGCATTCTGGATGACGCCTGGGTACTTTATGTTGATAAAGTCCAGGGCGATCAAACCGTGCAGCTGGTCTCTAAGGTAGGAACTCGCCTTCCGGCGATCTGTTCCGCCCTGGGCAAGGCGCTGCTGCATAAACATCGTGACGAAGAGATACTGGAGCTCTTTCCGCAGGGTTTTCCTTGCGTTACCGCCCGCAGCGTAACGAATATGGCCCAGCTTCGTCAGCAGCTGGATATGGTCGCCGCCAACGGTTATGCCATGGACGATCGGGAAATCAACGACGATACCATCTGCTTCGCCGTCCCCCTGCAGCAGAAAGGCATTATTCTGGCGGCGATCAGCGTCTCATTGCCTTCTTTCCGCGCCAGCGATGAAAAAACGCAGCAGGTTATTCATGCGCTAAAAGAGGCCAAGGGTCGTATCGAAAGCGTGCTGAATAAGCTGCCTGATATTAAAAATTACTGATTTATTTGCCAACGGCGCCTTCGGAATTGTGATTACCCACACAATGCCGATATTTAATGATCCACCGTGGCGCCCGACTATTCTGCATAATTCCCCATCTATTCATTGAGTTAATCAATTATCCGCACGACTTTGGCGCCATTTGACTTCACGTCGATGGCGTGTTTACTTATGCTTAATCGCAAATACAGACGCTGTTTGTATATACGAACAACAAAGAGGTTTAATATGCAAAGTCGTTACATCACCCCGGCAATAACGGTTTTTGATGAGCAGGGCAGGCTGGATCCTGAAGGCAACTTTCGCCTGTACGATTTCATTAAAAGCAGCGTATCGGGATTTGTCGTCATGGGTAGTACCGGTGAGTTTTTCTCGCTGGATATGAAAACATCCCGTCAGGTCATTCAAATGGCGGCAGAGTTCCCGCGCGAGGGAATAAAGGCCTATGCAGGTACCAGCCGCATGGATATTGACGAGTGCGTAGAGCTGGCAAACTATGCAGATGAGTGCGGACTGGATGGCGTCATGATTATCAGCCCGTGGTACTTCCGCCTGACTGATGAAGGCATTTATACATTTTATAGCCAGATAGCTCGCCGCACCGCCGCCAAAATATTTATTTATAACTTCCCGGAACGTACCGGCTATTGCGTCTCGCCAGAGGTCTGTTTACGACTCGCCAGAGAGTTCCCAAACATTGTCGGTCTTAAAGACACCATTCCGGACACCAATCATACGTCGCAGGTGATTCGCCAGGTAAAATCTGAACTACCGTATTTTGAAGTCTATGCCGGTTATGACAATAACTTCGCGCACAATGTCCTGGCGGGGGGCGATGGATGTATCGGCGGGTTATCCAATATTTGCCCTGAAATATTCCGCGACTGGATGCAGGCATTTAGCGATAACGATTTGCAGAAAATTTCGCGGTATCAGCAAAAAGTGGATGGGTTAATGGATATTTACGCGGTTAACGATCCGTTCATTCCAACATTTAAAAAAGCGCTACAGCTGCGCGGAATTATTCAGTCCGACCGCTGCACGGCACCGTTTAGCTCGCTCGCCACCTGCCAGACCGAAAGTATTCTGCGGATACTTTCCCGCGCTGGTATTGAAATTAATGCCTGACCCCCACGCGGAGGTATTATGAAAACCATCACAGCTTACGACAATCCGGCCCTCAATTCCGCGATTACCAAATCATGGAAGCGCCTGGTGCCACTGATGTTTATTTTGTACTTCATCGCCTTTATCGACAGGGTGAACGTGGGATTCGCCAAAGAGGCGATGCAGGTGGATATTGGGCTCTCCAATTCCGCCTTCGCCCTCGGGGCGGGGATCTTTTTCGCCGCCTATGCGCTGTTTGGCATTCCTGCGAACCTGATTCTGAATAAAATTGGCGCGCAAAAATGGTTAAGTATCACCACCGTTCTGTGGGGCGTCCTCTCTGCCCTCACCGGACTGGTACAGACGGAAACCCAGTTTATTGTCCTGCGCTTTTTACTGGGATTAGGCGAAGCCGGTTTTTATCCCGGTATTCTGCTGCTGGCCTCCATCTACTTTCCCAATAAAGTTCGCGCATCCGTAGTCGGTATCTTCGTACTCGGCGTACCGCTGGCGCTGACCTTAGGCTCGCCCATCTCCGGCGCGCTTCTGGAAATGCACGGCTTCCTCGGTAAACCCGGCTGGTTCTGGATGTTCTTCATTGAAGGCATTCCGGCGGTCATCATGGGGATCTTCGCCTGGTTCTGGCTCGACGATACGCCGGCCAAAGCGCGCTTCCTGAACGAAGAAGAGAAAAAGGCGCTGACTGCCCAGCTACAGCAGGAGCAGAGGCAGACGGAAACCAGCAGCGTCGGTACCGCGCTGAAAAGCCTTAAAGTCTGGCACCTGGCGCTGATCTACGGCACCATCCAGATCAGCGTGTACGGACTGATGTTCTTCCTGCCTTCGCAAGTCGCCTCGCTAATGGGTTCCACGCTCGGCTTTAAAGAGTCGCTGGTCGCCGCCATTCCATGGGCCTGCTCCGCCGTCGGCGTCTATTACATTCCGCGTCTGGCGGACAAAATGCCGGCTCGCCGGGTACTGATTTCGGTCATCTGTATGCTGGCTGCGGCGCTGGGGCTGTTTGTTTCTGCCTGGTCCGGCCCGGTGCTCGCCATTGCCGCGCTGTCGCTGTCAGCCATCGGCTTTCTCTCCGTGCAACCCATTTTCTGGACTTTCCCGGCGCAGATTGTGTCAGGCTCGGCGCTGGCCGCCAGTATCGGCTTTTGCACCACCATGGGCGCGTTTTGTAGCTTCCTGGCGCCGCTCATTCGCGTTGAGGTCGATACCTTCTTCGGCAACGATTCGGCGGGCCTGGTCGCACTGTCGCTGATTACCATCTGCTGTGCGCTGCTTATTGCCGCTCTTGCCGGCAGAAAAGCGACAAACGGCGTTGCGGTCACTCATCACTAAGTCCTGATGCGCCTATAACAAAGGATAAATAACATGCAGACCATCTTAAAGATTGACCCTACTGATAACTTAATCGTTGCGCTGCAGGACTTACGCAAAGAACAGCGGGTTCACTGGAACGATGAGGCCTACGTTCTGCGTAGCGATGTCAAAGCCAAACATAAATTTGCCACCGAGGATATTGCGCCCGGCGATATCGTTTCACTGTACGGCGTACCGGTCGGTAAAGCGACGCGCCCCATCACCCGGGGCGAAGCCATCACAACGGAGAATATCAAACACTACGCGGCCCCGGTTACGCTTGACGATGTCGCCCCCTATGACTGGCAGCAGCCGGATGTTTCCGCCTGGCAAAAGCGGACGTTTAAGGGAATCGTGCGTGAAGATGGCCGGGTCGCCACCGCGAACTACTGGCTGGTCATTCCGCTGGTATTCTGTGAAAACCGCAACGTTCAGCGCGTCACCGATGCGTTGAACGACGCCCTTGGCTACGCCAATAACGGCCTGAAAAATTTTGCTCGCCAGGTGACATCGGCAGGGGCTTTAAACGATACCCGGCATCTGCCCTTTCCGCATCTTGACGGTATTCGCTGTATTACCGTTAATTCCGGCTGCGGCGGCGCCACCTCGGACAGCATGACGATGTGCGACGTGCTGGCCGCCTATTCCGATCATCCCAACGTTCTTGGCGTGACGGTTTTTGCTCTCGGCTGTGAAAAAGCGCGAATTGTTGATTTCAACGCCGCGCTGGCGAAGCGTAACCCAAACTTCAGCAAACCGATTATTTACTTCAGGCAGCAGGACTGGAGTAGCGAAGAAAAAATGATGCAGGATGCGTTGACCGAAACCTATAACGCGATCCGCGAAGCCCCCGTCGCCGAGCGGCAGGACGTCCCGCTCTCCCATCTGAAAATCGGCGTCAAGTGCGGCGCTTCTGACGGGTTCTCGGGGATCAGCGCAAACCCGGCGATGGGCGAAGTGTCAGACCGCCTTGTCGCCCTCGGCGGCGCGTCGGGGCTGGCGGAATTCCCCGAGCTGTGCGGCGCGGAAGGGGATATCGTTCAACGTTGCGCGACCCGCGAACTGAAAGAGAAGTTTCTGTCGCTGATGAAAAACTATGAGCATGTCGCGAACTTCTTCGGCACCACCATCGCCGATAACCCCAGCCCGGGAAACATTGCCGATGGGCTGATCACTGACGCGATAAAATCCGCCGGCGCGGCGAAAAAAGGCGGCAGAGCGCCGGTTAGCGCGGTATGCGACTATGCCGAACCGATGGGAGAAAGCGGCCTTTCGCTGGTCTGCACGCCGGGCAACGATGTGGACGCGGTAACGGGCCTGGTCGCGGCCGGGTGCAACGTGGTGATCTTCTCAACCGGGTTAGGTACGCCGACAGGGAACCCTATCGTTCCGGTTCTCAAAGTTTCAACCAACACCGCGCTGGCAAAAAAGATGCCGGATATTATCGATTATGACTGCGGGCCGATTATCGAAGGTACGCCGCTGGCGGATATCGCTGACGGCCTGTTCGAGAAAATCATCGCCACCGCCAGCGGAAGCTGGCGTACCAAAGCGGATGCGCTCGAACAATATGATTTTATGCTGTGGAAACGCTCTCTGGAGCTGTAGGAGCCAAGTAAAACGCCCGGCAGATGCCGGGCGTTTTATCTTCACTATCCGCCCAGATAGGCGCTACGCACCGCCTCGTTAGCCAACAGCGCATCGCCGGTGTCTTCCAGCACGACGTGGCCGTTTTCCAGCACATAGCCGCGGTCAGCCAGTTTCAGCGCCTGGTTGGCGTTCTGCTCGACAAGGAAGATGGTCATCCCCTGCTCGCGCAGCTGTTCGATGGTGTTGAAAATCTGCTGGATGATGATCGGCGCCAGTCCCAGAGAGGGCTCATCAAGCAGCAGCAGGCGCGGCTGGCTCATCAGCGCCCGACCAATCGCCAGCATCTGCTGCTCGCCGCCGGACATGGTGCCCGCACGTTGAATACGGCGCTCAAGCAGGCGCGGGAACAGTTCATAGACCCATTTGATGCGGGTCTGGAACTGGTCACGGTCGGCAAAAAAACCGCCCATCGCCAGATTCTCCTCAACGGTCATACGCGAGAAGACGCGCCGCCCTTCCGGGACAATCGCCACCGCTTCGCGCATGATTTTCGCGGTCTGCCAGTCGGTAATATCCTTACCGTCAAACACCACCTTCCCGCTGCTGGCGCGCGGGTCGCCGCACAGGGTACCCAGCAGCGTGGTTTTCCCCGCGCCGTTGGCGCCAATCAGGGTCACGATTTCCCCCTGATTAATATGCAGACTGACGTTATGCAGCGCCTGAATCTTGCCGTAGTGGGCGCTTACGTTGTCAAAAGATAACATCACTTTTTCCATACTTATGCCTCACCAAGGTATGCGCGGATCACGTCCGGGTTATTGCGGATCTCTTCCGGCGTACCGTTAGCCAGCGGCGTGCCCTGGTTTACCACATAAATACGATCGGAAATGCCCATCACCAGCTTCATATCGTGCTCAATCAGCAGGATGGTGGTGTTGTGATGACTGCGCAGCTCGGCGATCAGCTCGTCCAGCTCTTTGGTCTCTTTCGGGTTCAGACCCGCAGCGGGTTCATCCAGCATCAGGATTTCCGGCTGGGTGACCATGCAGCGGGCAATCTCCAGACGCCGCTGGTCACCGTAGGCCAGATTGCTCGCCTGACGGTTCGCATGTTCCAGCAGGCCGATACGCTCAAGCCAGGTAGCGGCACGATCCAGGGCTTCGCTCTGCGCGCGACGAAAGGCCGGGGTTTTCAACAACCCGGAGAAGACCCCGGTTTTCAGCTGCTGATGTTGCGCCACCAGCAGGTTTTCAATCACCGTCATTTCGCGGAACAGACGCACGTGCTGGAAGGTACGAACAACGCCCATCCGGGCGATTTGCTGACCCGGCAACCCTTCCAGGTGCTGATCGCGCAACATGATGGTCCCGCCGGTCGGCTTATAAAAACCGGTCAGGCAGTTGAAGACCGTGGTTTTCCCGGCGCCGTTAGGACCGATCAGCGACACGATCTCCTGTGGGTGCAGCTCCAGCGACACGTTGTTGACCGCCAGCAGGCCGCCAAAGCGCATCATCAGGCCGCTGACGGATAATAATGGCTGACTCATGCCTGCTCTCCTTTCGCCTGACCTTTTTTCAGCTTCAGCTGCGGACGCGTCATCGGCAGCAGACCCTGCGGACGCCAGATCATCATCAGTACCATCAACCCACCCAGCATCAGCATGCTGTATTCGTTGAAATCACGCATCAGCTCGCGCGATACCACCAGCAGCACCGCGGCGAGAATCACCGCAAACTGCGAGCCCATTCCACCCAGAACCACAATCGCCAGCACGAAAGCCGACTCGGCAAAGGTGAAGGATTCCGGACTGACAAAGCCCTGGCGCGCGGCGAAGAGCGTACCGGCAAAGCCGGCAAACGCGGCGCTGATGGTAAAGGCGGTCAGCTTGATGCGCGTAGGGCTAAGGCCCAGCGAGCGGCAGGCAATTTCGTCTTCACGCAACGCTTCCCATGCGCGTCCCAGCGGCATACGCAGCAGGCGGTTGATCACAAACAGCGACAGCACGACCAGCAGCAGCGCCACCAGGTAGAGGAAAATCACCCGATCGCCCGGGTCGTACTTCAGGCCAAAGAAGTTACTGAAAGTATCCCAGCCGCCTTCGCGGGCGCTGCGGCTAAACTCAAGGCCAAACAGCGTCGGTTTTGGAATCTGGCTGATGCCGTTGGGGCCACCGGTGATTTCGGTGTTATTAAGCAGCAAAATACGGACGATTTCGCCGAAGCCAAGCGTGACGATCGCCAGATAGTCGCCGCGCAGACGCAGTACCGGGAACCCCAGCAGGAAGCCCGCGGCTGCGGATACCAGCCCTGCCAGCGGCAGACAGGTCCAGAAGCCAAGACCGTAATAGTGGTTCAGCAGCGCAAAGGTGTAGGCACCGATGGCATAGAAGCCGCCATAACCCAGCACCAGCAGACCGGACAGCCCCACCACCACGTTAAGCCCGAGACCGAGAATGATATAGATCATGGTCAGCGTGGCGATATCCACCGTCCCGCGCGACACCATAAACGGCCACGCCACGGCGATAACCAGCAGTGCGAGCAGGAACAGCTTCTGCTTGACCGTCGAACCGTCGATGGCCGGCATAATAAACTTCGGCCCGGAGACGTTTTTCAGGGTTTTCTGGAACAGCGGACGCATCAGCTGGAAGAAGAAGACCACCGCGGTGCCGATGAAGATCCACTGCCAACGGATATCGGCTGCGGTATCCACCACCAGTTTGGTGCCGTCCAGCTCCAGCTGCACACCCATAAACACGCCGGCGAGGACAAAGAACATCGCCGCGGACAGCAGCGACATAGCAATATGCATCGGTTTCATACTTTCTCGACCTCCGGACGACCCAGAATGCCGGTAGGCATCACCAACAGCACCAGAATCAACAGGGCAAAGGAGACGACGTCTTTATATTCCGTACTGAGGTAGGCAGACGAGAGCGCTTCGGCGATGCCCAGAATCAGGCCACCGATCATCGCGCCAGGAATGCTGCCGATGCCGCCCAGTACCGCAGCGGTAAAGGCTTTCATCCCGGCCATAAAGCCGATATACGGGTTGATAACGCCGTAGAACTGGCCCAGCAGTACGCCCGCGACCGCCGCCATTGCCGCGCCGATAACAAACGTCAACGCAATCACCCGGTCGGTATTGATACCGAGCAGGCTCGCCATTTTGAGGTCTTCTGCACAGGCGCGGCAGGCGCGGCCCATGCGTGAATAGCGGATAAACAGCGTCAGTGCCAGCATCGCAACAAAAGTCACGACCCAAATCACCAGCTGCATCGTGGTGACGGTGGCGGCGAAGTTTTCGCTGCTCCCGATAATCCACTGGCCGTTAAACAGGCTCGGCAGCGCGATATCGCGCGAACCTTCCGTCAGGCTGACGTAGTTTTGCAGGAAGATCGACATCCCGATGGCGGAAATCAGCGCAATCAGGCGCTTGGAGCTGCGCACCGGTCGGTAGGCCACGCGTTCAATGCTCCAGCCGTAGGCGCTGGCGATAATAATCGCCCCGATAAACCCGGCGGCCACCAGCAGCCAGCTGGTATCAATCCCCATCATCATGAGGGCGGCGATGATCATGAAGGAGACGTAGCTGCCAATCATGTATACCTCGCCATGGGCGAAGTTAATCATGCCGATAATGCCGTACACCATCGTATAGCCGATGGCGATCAGCGCATAGGTACTGCCCAGCGTGACGCCGTTAAACATCTGCTGCAGAAAGTAGAGAAACTGCTCGGACATAAGGTAACCTTTTTCATGCCGCCCGCTTCACACGGGCGGTGGGATAACGCATCTTATTTTGCGACAGAGGATGATCCATCCGCATGCCACTGGAAGACACCAAACTCAAATCCCTTCAAATCGCCTTTTTCGTCCCAATTCAGCGGCCCAATCACGGTTTTCGCCCCGTGAGCTTTCAGATCTTTGATTAAGTCCAGCGGCTCCTGGCTGCTGCTCCTGTCCATCGCCTGCGCCAATGACTGCACGGCAGCATAGGTGATCCAGACATACGGACCGCTCGGATCTTTCTTCTCTGTTTTCAGCGCCTCAACGATAGCGCTGTTCGCCGGATCCTGGTCATAGCGTTTCGGCATTGTTACCAGCATGCCTTCCGCGGCTGCGCCGGCAATATTTGACAGCGACGCGTTGCCGACACCTTCGGGTCCCATAAAGACGGTTTTCAGCCCCACGGAGCGAGCCTGACGCAGCATTTGCCCCATTTCAGGGTAGTAGCCGCCGTAATAAACGAAGTCGATATTTTCTTTTTTCAGGCGTGCCAGCAGCGCGGAGAAATCTTTCTCTCCGGCGGTGATGCCATCAAAGAAGACGATATTCGCCTTGCCTTTCTTCAGGCTCTCCTGTACGGATCGCGCCAGACCTTCGCCATACTGCTGTTTGTCATGGATGATGGCGATACGCTGCGGTTTCACTTTTTCCAGGATGTATTTGGCGGCGGTCGGCCCTTGTGCGGAGTCCAGGCCAGCGGTACGCATGATGTACTGATAGCCGCGTTGGGTCAGTTCCGGGTTCGTCGCGCCCGGAGAAATCATCAGAATACCTTCATCTTCATAGATATCGGACGCCGGCTGGGTAGAAGAGGAACACAGATGGCCGATAACGTACTTGATGCCTTCATTAACAATTTTGTTCGCTACCGCCACGGCCTGTTTCGGGTCGCAGGCATCGTCGAACTCAACGCCAACCAGCTTATCGCCTTTAATTCCGCCCTGCGCGTTAATGTCTTTAATGGCCTGCCGCGCGCCGTTGAACTCCATGTCGCCCCACTGAGCTACCGGGCCGGACATCGCACCGACCACGGCAACTTTAATATCCTTAGCCATGACCGCGTGAGACATCGTCAGTGCAACGAATCCCGCAATAATGGTTTTTGCGTTCCTTTTCATGCTTCAGAACCCCGTTCGTGATGTGGTGTAAATATTTTGTATTTTTATGGTTAAAAAGCATTCTGTGCTTTTATTAAACAACGCTACTTTTACCATTATCTTTAATGGTTTAGCGATGTTTTTTGCCTGAATTGAGATTAAAATCTCTATTTTTCAGGCGATTAAGCAAAGATAATATTCTGTATTAAAGCGAAGATAAACAAAAAAAAGTCCTCTTCACAGCATAAAATAACGATACATAAGGCGGAATAAAACGCTGCACATTAGGTTAAAATTCTGCTTATTTTTCGATCCATGACGGATTGCTCTAATCTGCACTCGCCAGAAGAACGAATCCCCTAATGAATGGATAAAAAACAGCGCCCCTTCCGACAGCAAATTTGGGTACACTGCCCCATCCGTTTTGACTGGACTTGTCGCGCATGAAACTGACCATTATTCGATTACCACTTTTCAGCGATCAGGATCGCATTGACTTAGGGAAAATCTGGCCGTCGCAGGATCCCGACGATATCCCTCTGGACGATCGTCACCGAATTTACGCCGCCCGCTTTAACGAGCGTCTGCTGGGTGCCGTGCGCGTCACGCTACGTGGCAATGAAGGCGAGCTCAGCGCGCTGTGCGTACGCGAAGTCACTCGTCGGCGCGGCGTCGGGCAGTATCTGGTGGAAGAAGTGCTGCAAAGAAATCCAGAAATCGGTCGCTGGCGGATGGCCGATACCGGAATTGAAGACCACCGCGTCATGTCAGCGTTTATGCAAGCGCTAGGCTTCAGCGCCCGGGACGGCGGTTGGGAAAAGCATTAAAAACAAAGCGGTCATTGATTTAACCGGGAATCTCCGTTTTTCATGGCAACAAAGCAGCCATTGATTTAACCGGGAATCCCCGCGTTTCATGGCAACAAAGCAGCCATTGATTTAACCGGGAATCCCCGCGTTTCATGGCAACAAAGCGGCCATTGATTTAACCGGGAATCCCCGCGTTTCATGGCAACTAAGCGGCCATTGATTTAACCGGGGATCTCCGTTTTTCATGGCAACTAAGCGGCCATTGATTTAACCGGGAATCCCCGCGTTTCATGGCAACAAAGCGGCCATTGATTTAACCGAGAATTTCGCGCTACAGGCAGGCGGCAAGCTGTGAAATCCCCGGGAGCTTACATGAGTAAGCGACCGGGGTTGAGGAGCGTAGCCAACGCACCTGTAGCGTGAAAGGCGAAGGTTAAATTATTTGGCGTCGGTCGCCGTGCCATCGGCATGCCAGGTAAACACGCCGAACTCGAAGCCTTTCAGGTCGCCTTTCTGATCCCAGGAGAGCGGCCCCATAACGGTATCGACAGAGTTGGCCTTCAGGTATTTCGCGATCGCCGCCGGGTCTTCGGACTGATTCAGGCCCGCCTGCAGCGACTGAATTGCCGCGTAGGTTGTCCAGACGAAGGCGCCGCTCGGATCCTGTTTCTTCGCTTTGATCGCGTCAACAATCGGTTTGTTCGCCGGGACCTGGTCATAGTTCTTCGGTTTCGTGACCAGCATGCCTTCCGCAGACTGACCGGCAATGTTAGACAGGGAGACGTTGGCGACGCCCTCCGGTCCCATAAACTGCGTTTTCAGACCTGCCGCGCGGGACTGACGCAGAATCTGCCCCATTTCCGGGTGGTAGCCGCCGTAATAGACGAAGTCGATGTTTTCTTTCTTCAGGCGCGCAACCAGGGTAGAGAAATCTTTCTCCCCGGCGGTGATGCCGTCAAAGAACACCACGTTAGCGCCGCCCTTCTTCAGACCATCCTGCACCGCACGCGCCAGACCTTCACCATATTGCTGTTTGTCATGCACGATAGCGATGCGCTGAGGTTTAACCTTCTCAATAATGTATTTCGCCGCCGTCGGCCCCTGGTCAGAATCGAGACCGGTGGTACGCAGAATCATTTTATAGCCGCGGGCGGTCAGCTCCGGCGCTGTCGCAGCCGGGGTGATCATCAGAATGCCTTCGTCTTCATAGATATCGGACGCCGGCTGGGTAGAGGACGAGCACAAATGGCCGATAACGTACTTAATGCCATCGTTAACCACCTTGTTGGCGACGGCCACCGCCTGTTTCGGGTCGCAGGCATCATCATATTTCACGATCTGCAGCTTATTGCCTTTGATCCCACCCTTCGCGTTAATATCGGCAACCGCCTGCTCAGCACCGGTAAACTCCTGGTCACCGTACTGTGCCACCGGGCCAGACATCGCGCCAACCACGGCAATTTTGATATCTTCCGCCAGCGCGGCATTGCTCATAATTAAGGCGATACATCCTGCCAGTAGCGCTTTACCCTTCATGTTCATCCTGAGGCTCCCCATTATTATGGTTTTTTGCATTTGTTGTGATGTTGTTTGTTAGCGCATTATTCTAATTTAAGTCATAAATAAAGCATATGACATCTACTTTTAGGTCTGCCGCCTGCGCTTTTGCAGCACACTATGCTAAACATACCGCCATTCAGGAGAATTTGAAATGACAAAATTGCGGGTTATGTAACAGATAAGTGACAAATAAAAAACCGCGTCAGGATGAACCGGACGCGGTGGAGTCAGGCGCCAGATTACCAACCGGCGGGCAGGTAGCCCAATGCGGAAGCTATCGCGTAAACGGCGCTACACAGGTAAAGCAACACAATGAAGGTCTGGATCAGCGGATGGGTTATCAGCGGCGGACAGCTCCAGCCTGGCGTGATATCACCGCGCTGCCGGGCGCCTTTGAGCATCAGAATCGGCATGATGGATAAAATCACGCCGCTAAAGACGCCGGCAAAATAGAGTGCATTCACAAACGACACCATGCCGCTGTATGCCAGAATAAATGGCGGGATGGCCACGATAGTCAGCACCATCAGGCGCTTGCGCGGTTGCTCATCGTTGCCGAGGCGGAACTGATCGAAAATATTCGTCAGGAAACTTCCCCCCAGACCCCAGTAAGAAGTCAGCATCGCACACAGGGCAAACAGGTTAGCGGAGAAAAAGGCCCACTCACCGAGCGCCCTGCCCCAGGAGATCGTCGCCACGTCGGAAATATTATCCAGCCCGCTCAGGGCGATCACCGACAGCGGGACCAGCGCCAGCAGGCAGAAAGTCAGCCCCATTCCCACCATAATGGCTTTCGGCAATTTCTCCGGCTTATCCGCAAACCCGCGGGCCATTTCCGGAACGATATACTGCGCCGAGAAACAGAATGCGACCACGTTGAACACCGGCACCATATACAGCCAGTTGCCGTCGAGCAGATAGCGGACCTGGGTCGTCTCTTTGAGCAGCGTCGCCGCCACCAGCACGGCGATCATGACCACCATGCCGATACTGATGAATTTTTCACCTCGCCCGATGGCCTTCAGCCCGAGATAAAGCACGCCTGCCGCCGGGATAAAAAAGAGCGCGCTCCCCAGCGCCGGAGAGATACCGAACAGCGAATGCAGCAGCTTACCGCTTCCGGTCATATAGGCCGTCAGCGCGCCGATGCTGTTCACGCAAACCGACAGGAACATCATCAGCGCCCCGAAGCGCCCGACATAGCGATGCGACAGCCCGCTCAGCTGTAAATGCTTACGGGTGCGCAGCGTCGATTCTGCGACATACAGCATGGTGACCGTCGTCAGGCTGCCGACCACCACCAGCCAGAACAACAGCGGTAAAAAGCCGGCCTTGCTGGACGCATAGGCGATAGACAGAACCCCGGCACCGATATTGGTGCCGACGATCATCGAGACCCCTTCCACGAAGCTAAGGGATTTTGCAGGTACAGCGGTACGCTCCCGGCTCGTGAGAACCGAGGAAAAGGTGGAATGTTCAGACATAATATTTTCCGTTTTATTCCGGCGACAGGCGCCGCCGAAAAAAAGGTGATATCAGGGTGATAAACCACTCACGCTGAGTATGAAAACTCGTGTGCGGCATCCTGTTTTATCTGGCTTCCCTGCCGCCGCACAGGAGTCGGGCACATCATCCCTTCAGGACGCGCGCCAGAATATCCAGCGCTTTTGTAAACTGCGCATCGGGGATAGTTAACGGATACAGGAAACGGATAACGTTGCCATAGACGCCGCAGCTCAGCAGCAGCAGACCATTTTCCTGAGCCTTTTGCTGAATGTGGCGGGTGAACTCCGGTGACGGCGCGCCGGTCTGCGGATCGTTAAATTCCACGGCAACCATTGAGCCCTGGCCGCGAACATCAACAATCGCCGGACAATACTCGCGCGCCTGATTCAGCACCTCTTTCAGGTGGCTGCCAAGCTGTTCCGCACGTTGACACAGCTGCTCTTCTTCAATGACGTCAAGGACCGCATGAGCCGCGGCGACCGCCAGCGGGTTACCGGCATAGGTGCCGCCCAGTCCGCCCGGCGCCGGCGCATCCATCACCTCGGCGCGCCCCACTACGCCTGACAGCGGGAAACCGCCGGCAAGGCTTTTCGCCATCGTCATCAGGTCCGGCTTCACATCGTAATGCTGCATAGCAAACAGCTTGCCGGTGCGGGCAAAACCGGTCTGCACTTCATCGGCAATCAGCAGGATGCCGTGGGTATCGCACAGCGTACGCAGCGCCTGCATAAACTCCGCTGGCGCGACGTTAAAACCGCCTTCGCCCTGAATCGGCTCGAGGATAATTGCCGCCACCTGGTCCGGGGCAATATCGGCTTTAAAGATACGCTCAAGGCTTTTCATCGCCTCATCGGTGGTGATGCCGTGGGCAGCATTCGGGTATACCCCGTGATAAACCGAACCAGGGAACGGTCCAAAACCGATTTTGTAAGGCGCGACTTTACCGGTCAGCGCCATGGTCATAAAGGTACGCCCGTGAAAGCCGCCGCCAAAAGTAATCAGTCCCGGACGGCCGGTATAAGCGCGGGCAATCTTCACCGCATTTTCCACGGCTTCCGCACCGGTGGTGAAGAAAGCGGTTTTGGCCGGGCCATCGACCGGCGCCAGCGCGTTAATGCGCTCCGCCAGCGAAACATAGCTTTCGTAAGGGACAATCTGATACGCCGTATGGGTAAAGGCCTCCAGCTGCTGCGCGACGGCGGCAACAATTTTCGGGTGGCGATGGCCGGTATTGAGCACGGCGATTCCCGCAGCAAAATCAATCACCTCGTTACCTTCCACATCCCACAGCGTGGCATTCTCCGCCTTCTCAACAAAGTAATTGCACATTACGCCTACGCCGCGCGGCGTCGCCTGCTGGCGACGTTGATTCAGTTCTGAACTTTTCACCCTCGAATCTCCTGTCATGTGTGTCACGTTATCGCAACAATCTCGAAACTATGTCGTTTATTTACACAGGAGTTGGCCCTATAATCGAGTACCAATTTAGATTATCTGAGGGATCCAATTGCGCTCACTCGTCGGTGACCTTGTGCTGGTCAGATTGCAGGAGGAGACAGACCCGCTGCTGCATAAACGCTTATACAATGCGGTTCGTCGCTCGATTCTGGACGGTTCTTTAGCGCCCCATAGCCGCCTGCCCCCCTCGCGAGATCTGGCCGGGGAGCTCGGCGTTTCAAGAAACACCATATTAACAACTTATGAACAATTGCAGGCGGAAGGATATGTGGTTTCCCGCCGCGGAAGCGGCACATTCGTCGCGAAAACCGGGCCGGATATTTCTCTTTCTACTGGCAGCATCGCCGAAAACAGCAGCGACTTGACGGCAACCCCCTTTTTGTCGCGCCGCGGGCAACAGCTGCTCAGCCACGTCAGCGCCAGCCCGCGCCAGTGGGGAGCGTTTATCCCTGGCGTACCGGACGTCAATGCTTTCCCCCACCCGCTATTTGGCAAGATTCAGGCCCGTATCAGCCGCCGCCCGAAACCCGAGCGACTGAGCTACAGCTGTAACGGCGGTACGCCGGAACTGCAGCAGGCGTTAGTGGATTACCTGCGCGTGTCCCGAGGCGTTCACTGCCAGGCAGATCAAATTCTTATTACGGAAGGGATCCATCAGGCAATCGATCTGGTGACGCGTATGCTCTGCGATAGTGGCGATCTGGCGTGGGTCGAGGAGCCCTCCTACTGGGGGATCCGTCACGTGCTGGCGATGAATGATGTGCGGGTCAATCCCATTACCGTCGATGCCAACGGCCTGTGCCCGCCGGAGACAGTTGAGGCGGCGCCGCACCTGATTTTTGTCACCCCATCGCATCAGTATCCGCTGGGGGCGGTGATGAGCCTGGAGCGCCGTCAGCGCCTGTTGGCTCTGGCGCGCCAGCACGGCAGCTGGATCGTCGAGGATGATTACGACAGCGAATTTCGCTTTTCCGGCCAGCCGATTCCGGCGCTGCAGGGACTGATTGCCGACGCGCCGGTCGTCTATATCGGAACATTCAGTAAGACTCTCTACCCGGGGCTGCGGTTGGGGTATGTCGTGCTGCCGCGTCCGCTGATTGGCGATCTGAAAAGCGCCCATGCCGAACTCTATCGCGGCGGCCACTCGCTGATTCAGATGGCGCTGGCGGAATTCATTAACGCGGGCCATTACTCCGCCCATATCCGACGAATGCGCCTGCTGTACAGCCGCCGTCGCGCCTGCCTGACCGAGCTGATTCAGCGCTATTGCAGCCCGCAGGCGCTGTCAGATTTCAGCGATAACGCCGGTCTGCATCTGATCCTCAACTTGCCAGACGACGCGGACGATGTCGCGATCGCCAGACAGGCCAATGCCCACAATATTCTGGTGCGTCCGCTCTCGCGCTACTATCTGACGGAAGAACGTAAGAAGGGGCTATTGATGGGCTTTGCCAGCCTGGCAGAAGCGCAAATGGAGCCGGCCTTCCGTATCCTGCTGGCATGTCTGCAGACGCTATGCCCGCAGGTGCTGGCCGAAAAAGCAGACGCAGAAAAACAAAACGCCCCAACGTAATGTGGGGCGTTATCGGGTGCCTGCACAGAGGCGAGTATGTACGCTGTTGCGTTATGCTTCGATGGCAGTACGCAGTTTCTTCATCGCGTTCTTTTCCAGCTGGCGCACGCGCTCAGCCGACACGCCATAGCGATCCGCCAGTTCCTGCAGCGTCGACTTATTGTCTTCGTCCAGCCAGCGGGCGCGGATAATGTCCTGGCTACGCTCGTCCAGACCTTGCATCGCGTCGGTCAGCTTGTTGGCCGCCTGCTCTTCCCAGTTATCATCTTCAATGCCATCGGCAAAGTTAGACGTTTTATCCTGCAGGTAGAGCACCGGTGCCATCGGCTGGCTATCGGACTCGTCGTCCGACGACATGTCGAAGGTCATGTCCTGCGCCGCCATACGGGATTCCATTTCACGTACGTCTTTGCTCGACACGCCCAGCTCACGGGCCACCATCTCGACTTCATCCTGGTTAAACCAGCCCAGACGCTGCTTAGTTTTACGCAGGTTAAAGAACAGCTTACGCTGCGCTTTGGTGGTCGCGACTTTCACAATACGCCAGTTACGCAGAACGTATTCGTGAATTTCAGCCTTAATCCAGTGTACGGCGAAGGAAACCAGACGCACGCCCACTTCCGGGTTGAAACGACGCACGGCTTTCATCAGGCCAATGTTGCCTTCCTGAATCAGATCCGCCTGCGGCAGGCCATAGCCCGAGTAATTACGAGCAATATGAACAACAAAGCGCAGGTGAGACAGGATCAGCCTTTTCGCTGCTTCCAGATCGCCCTGGTAATGCAGCTTTTCAGCAAGCTCCCGCTCTTCATCAGCCGATAACATCGGCCAGCTGTTCGCAGCCCGGATATACGATTCCAGGTTACCAACGGGGGCTAAAGCTAAAGTTTGCATATCTTTGGTCATTCAAATCCTCTCAATCGATATCGTCTGACGTGATGGTTCCCATGAGATGAGCAACAAACATGCCAGCGTTTATGAGCAACGAGAATATCACCCACATTAGTATCAGACAGTGATTTTATCCACAAGTTCCATGCAACGATGTGAATAGATTACGCACAAAATGTGACATGGAAATGAAACGTAGGGAAGAGACAACAGGGACTCTTTCCCTGCAGAGAGACATTCATCAGTGCAGGGAAAGATTATATCAGACTTTTTTTAATCGGGGGTAAAGTGACGTAAATGTTGCACGGTAGCCAGCCAGGCCGCCACCCAGCCAATCATCGAGCAGACAATCAGCATCAGCAGACACTCGTCGAAGCCTAACCCGCTGAGTTCAAACTTAGTTCCAAACACCTGCGCGACTTCCGTCACCGCGGACGACAGGCGCATCACCATAATTTCCGACAAAATCAGCGACAAAAAGGCACCGCAGAAGCCCAGCAGCGCACCGCCATACAGGAACGGACGCAGGATGAAGCCGTCGGTCGCGCCAATCAGTTTTTGCACGTTAATGGTATCGCGACGAGCAAAAATGCTCAGGCGTACGCTGTTGCCGATAACGAGGAACACAGCCGCCACCATCAGCACGCCAATCAGCGCCGACACCCGGCCCACCAGCCCGGTCAACGAGGAGAGGCGGGCAAACCAGCTGTCATCCATACGCACTTCGTCCACGCCCTGAATGTGCGTCACGCGATCGCGCAGCGTATTCAGCGCATTGGTGCTCTGGAAATCCAGCTTCGGCACGACAATCGCGACGGCCGGAAGGGGGTTCTCTTCCAGCATATCCAGCGCGCCACCAAAGCCAGACCAGTTGCGGAACTCGCCAAGCGCTTCATCCCGCGACAGATAGTTCACCTTCTCTACGCCTTGTTCTGCCTGGAGCTGGCCAACCACTCGCGCCGCCGCGTCATCGTCCAGCGTTTTCTCAAGATAAACGGTGATCTGCGGCGACGGGTAGTACTGCGCCGCCGCGCTGTTGACGTTCTTGTACACCATGTAGCACACGCTTGGCAGCGTCAGCGAAATGGCGATAACCATAATGGTCAGGAAGGTAGCCAGCGGCGTACTTTTTAAATCCTGGACCGCGCCATGCCAGGCATAGCGAACCTGTTCGTTAAAGACGTTGCTCTTACGGGAAGCCGGGCCCGGCGCTGCTTTTGGCCGCTTCGGCGCATTACGCCCACCGCCGCCGCCCGCGCCTGCGCCATTGCGGAGGCGATCGAGCCTGCTACCGAACTGGCGAATCTGGTTTATTGCGTCGCGCTTATTCACCCCAATGGCCTCCATGCATATGACCGTCGCTCAGGGTCAGCATGCGATACGAGCGGCTGGAAATCAGCCCCAGGTCGTGCGTCGCCATCAGAACCGTTACGCCTACGCGGTTAAACTCCTCAAACAGGCGTAAAATCCCTTCCGAGAGCGCCTCGTCGAGGTTACCGGTAGGTTCATCCGCCAACAACACCGCAGGCTTATTGACCACCGCGCGGGCAATCCCCACGCGCTGCTGTTCGCCGCCGGAGAGTTGAATAGGGAGGTTTTTCGCTTTGTCCAGCAGCCCGACCTTGTCCAGCGCCGCCGACACACGGCGACGAATATCATCGCCGCTGGCGCCGGCAATAATCAGCGGAATAGCGACATTATCAAACACCGTACGGTCCATCAGCAGGTGGTGGTCCTGGAAAATCATGCCGATCTGACGGCGCAAAAACGGCACCTCACGGCTTTTCAGGCGGCTAATATCGTGGCCGCCGAATAAGATTTTCCCGGCGCTCGGCCGTTCAATACCGCAGATAAGCTTAAGCAGGGTACTTTTCCCCGCGCCGGAGTGGCCGGTCAGAAATGCCATCTCGCCCGACTGCAGGTGGAAATTCACCCCCTGCAGCGCTTGTCTCCCACCGAGATAGGCTTTGCTGACTTGTTCAAAGCGAATCATGATTAATCCTCTCGGGCAAAAAGTGCCTCAATAAAGTCGCCCGCATTAAACGGACGCAGATCCTCAATACGTTCACCGACGCCAATGTAGCGAATCGGAATACCGAACTGGTCGGCGACCGAGAAGATAACCCCACCTTTCGCGGTACCGTCCAGCTTAGTCAACGTGATGCCGGTCAAGCCAACGGCTTCATGGAACAGTTTGGCCTGGCTAATCGCGTTTTGCCCGGTGCTGGCATCGATGGTCAGCATGACCTCATGCGGCGCATCTTCATCCAGTTTTTTCATCACCCGGACAATTTTCTTCAGCTCTTCCATCAGGTGCGATTTATTCTGCAGACGACCCGCGGTATCGGCGATCAGCACGTCAACATTTCGCGCCTTCGCGGCCTGAATAGCATCGAAGATCACTGATGCCGAGTCCGCGCCGGTATGCTGAGCAATCACCGGAATGTTGTTGCGCTGACCCCAGACCTGCAGCTGTTCTACCGCCGCGGCACGGAAGGTGTCCCCGGCCGCCAGCATCACCGATTTACCCTGCTGTTCGAACTGACGCGCCAGCTTACCGATAGTGGTGGTTTTACCCACGCCGTTCACGCCCACCATCAGAATAACAAATGGCGTTTTCCCTTCAACATTCAGCGGCTCATCCACTTTCGCAAGGATATCGCCCATCTCTTCTTTCAGCAGGCCATACAGCGCTTCCGCATCACGTAGCTGCTTACGGCTGGCGCCTTCGGTAAGATTGGTAATGATCTTACGGGTCGTTTCCACGCCGACGTCAGCAATCAGCAGCTGCTCTTCCAGCTCTTCAAACAGATCATCGTCGATTTTTTTGCCGCGGAACAGACTGATAAATCCGGAACCGAGGTTCTGTTTGGTTTTAATCAGGCTGCGTTTCAGACGGGCGAAAAAGCCCTCTTTCGTCGGTTTTTCCTGCTCCTGCTGAGCGGAATCATCCGGCTGACTCTGTTCTTCCGCTTCAACAACCTCTTTATCATCAATAGGTTGAGTGGAGAGCGCCAGAGCTTCAAGCTCTTCATCAGACAGAGCAGATTCAGGCTGCTCCTCACCGCGCGGCTCATCACTCACCGCGTCGTCCACGGCAGCGACTTGCGGCTCATCCGTCACCGCTTCCGGCGTCTGCCCTGCTACCGCTTCCGCGACAACCGGCTGAGCGATCGCATCTTCGACCAGCGACTCCGGAGCAGCGAGGTCTTCCGCCGGCAGCTTTTCAGCAACCGTCTCTTCAGCAGCGGTCTCAGCCACAACCTGTTCAACGGCAGCCTCTTCGACCCACGTACTGGCGGCTGGCGCTTCGTCAATAGCAGCGTGCGGCTGAGGGATCGCTTCGACTTCGGCCGGGGCTTCAACCGCAGGCGTCACCGGCTCAGAGTGCGGTAATTCGCTCTCAACAACCTGTTCAGTCACCTCAACGACATCGGCCGCAAAAGCTTCCGCGTCCTCTTTCTCCACCGTAGAAGCGCTTACCGTATCCGCTTCTGGTGCCGCCACCGTCTCAGCAGGCAACGCTGTAGCCGAATGCTGTTCGGCAACGTCGGTTTGCCCTTCTACTTTCTGTTCGGTCTCGGTTTCCTGCGCCTGTTCTTTTTGTCCAAAGCCCAGCCAGGAAAAGAAGCCACGTTTTTTCTCTTTTGCCATTTGCGACGACACTCCCGCTGTTTATTCATGGCACAGCTTCGGCATAACAATAGCGGAAGCTGAAAAATGATGAAATTAGTCGGATAGTCTATCACTTAACTTAACTCGCATCACCGCCCCCGGATTAAGGTTTCGTCATCCGCGTTCGATCGCTAGAATAGCGGGCTGAAAGTGGAGACCTGAGCAACGAGATGAAGAAACCAAACCACACGGGCAGCGGCCAGATCCGTATTATTGGTGGGCAATGGCGGGGGCGGAAATTACCGGTGCCCGAGAGCCCGGGCCTGCGCCCGACTACCGACCGGGTCCGTGAAACCCTTTTTAACTGGCTGGCGCCTGTCATGGTCGATGCGCACTGCCTCGATTGCTTTGCCGGCAGCGGCGCCCTCGGGCTGGAAGCGCTGTCGCGCTATGCGGGCAGCACCACGCTGCTGGAAATGGAGCGCGGCGTCGCTCAACAGTTGCAAAAAAACCTGGCGACCCTGAAAGCCAGCCATGGCAAGGTGGTCAATACCAATACGCTCAGCTACCTTAATCAGCCAGGCACGCCGCACCATATCGTGTTTGTCGATCCGCCTTTCCGCAAAGGTCTGCTGGAAGAGACGCTGCGTCTGCTGGAAAATAACGGCTGGCTCGCCGATGAAGCGCTCATCTACGTTGAGAGCGAAGTCGAAAATGGCTTACCGCCGGTGCCGGCATGCTGGCATCTGTATCGTGAGAAAGTGGCCGGACAGGTCGCCTACCGTCTCTATCAACGTGAGGCAAAAGGAGAAAATCATGCTGATTAATTTTGGCCGCGTGTTGATGCTGTGCGTCTGGGCATTTTTATTATTAAACCTGTTTCAGCCTTTCCCGAAGCCGCTGAACATCTTCGTTAACGTTGCTCTGATCTTTATGATCCTGATGCACGGTCTGCAGCTGACGCTGCTGAAGGCCACTCAGCCGAAAGATGCCCCGCCGCTGGGCCGTTTTGAACAGGTCCGTATTTTTATCTTTGGCGTGTTTGAACTGGTGGCCTGGCAGAAAAAACTCAAGGCCACGCTGCGTAAGAAGTAACCTCGTGGGCTCAAGGTTCTGGCGTAAACGCGACAAACCTTGAGCCTTTGTAGCTCAGCGTTCCCCGGTCACCGACGCTGAGCGCATGATATTGCGCCGCCTCAAGCCGAAAACTGACTTCCAGGCCACCGGTTTCCGGCCTGAAGCTCACGTCATAGCGCATATCGCTGCCGGCGGGGGCTACGGTTTGCTGGCGCGACCGGCGATCGTTGATCACCTTCTCCCGTTTGTTACTCACCACCACCCGCTTTTGTAGCAGCGGCGCGGCGTCGTTAGCCATATTTTCCCGTCGTTGCTGTACATAGCGGACCGATGCGGCCACCACAATAATGGCGACGACGATAATAAAAAACAGGGGAACCTTGCTCATTCATCTCACCCATAAGAATTCTCAGGAATAAGCATACCGCGCCTTGATTAACGTTGTCATCTGCCCGCCCGAACCACTACACTAAGTTTCAGTACTGCCAATACACCACTCACTTAATAATAACAGATACAAGGACTTACTATGCTTTGGTCGTTTATTGCTGTCTGTTTCTCCGCATGGCTTTTCGTCGATGCGTCCTATCGCGGCCCCACGTGGCAGCGCTGGGTTTTTAAACCCGTCACGCTGATCCTGCTGCTGCTGCTGGCCTGGCAGGCGCCAATGTTCAACGCTATCAGCTACCTGGTACTCGCCGGGCTGTGCGCTTCGCTGCTGGGCGATGCATTAACGCTGCTGCCGCGCCAGCGGGTGATGTATGCGGTGGGGGCCTTTTTCCTGTCGCATCTGCTGTACACGATCTGGTTTGCCAGCCAGATGACGATGTCGTTTTTCTGGCCGCTGCCGCTGGTGCTGCTGGTTATCGGCGCGCTGCTGCTTGCGGTCATCTGGAGCCGGCTGGAAGATCTGCGCATGCCGGTTTTCACCTTTATCGGCATGACCCTGGTGATGGTCTGGCTGGCCGGTGAGCTGTGGTTCTTCCGCCCGACGGATACCGCATTCTCAGGCTTCGCCGGTGCGACATTCCTGCTGTTGAGTAATATTGTCTGGCTGATCAGCCACTATCGCCGTCGCTTCCGCGCCGATAACGCCATCGCCGCCGCCTTCTACTTTGCCGGCCACTTTCTGATCGTCCGCGCGCTGTATCTGTAATTTTGCGCTTGACTCTGGAGTCGACTCCAGAGTGTATCCTTCTGGTAATGAGAAAATTATCATTACCGGGAGGGTCCCATGTCGACTCCAGAAACGCAGGATAAAAAAGTCCCACAGTTCTCGTCATTCAAATTAAAGCCGGTTGTCGCCCAGGCTGACAGCTGCTGCACGGAATCTGGCTGTGCCGCCGATAACGCCGCCGACAGCGAGGGGTTAAACGAGGCGCGCTATCGCTGGCTGGTTGAAGGCATGGACTGCGCCGCCTGCGCCCGTAAAGTCGAAACGGCGGTGCGCCAGGTACCCGGCGTCAACCAGGTGCAGGTTCTGTTTGCCACCGAAAAACTGCTGGTCAACGCCGATGCCGATATTCGCACTGCCGTCGAAAGCGCGGTACGTGCCGCGGGCTATACGCTGCGCGATGAAAGCGCCCCGCCGCCGGAAACCTCACCTCTGCGCGAGAACCTGCCGCTGATAACGCTGGTACTACTGATGGCGCTGAGCTGGGGTCTGGAGCAGCTCAACCACCCCTTCGGCGAGCTGGCATTCATTGCCACCACGCTTGTGGGTCTGTGGCCCGTCGCTCGTCAGGCTTTGCGCCTGATCCGCAGCGGTAGCTGGTTTGCCATTGAAACACTGATGAGCGTCGCCGCCATCGGGGCACTGTTTATCGGCGCAACGGCCGAAGCCGCGATGGTGCTGCTGCTGTTTATGGTTGGCGAGCGCCTTGAAGGCTGGGCGGCCAGCCGTGCCCGCCAGGGGGTAAGCGCGCTGATGGCGTTAAAACCCGATACCGCCACTCGCCTGCGTGACGGCGTGCGGGAAACCGTCGCCCAGCGCGATCTCCGCCCTGGAGACGTAATTGAAGTCGCAGCAGGTGGTCGCCTGCCCGCCGATGGTCAGCTGCGCACGCCGTTCGCCAGCTTCGATGAAAGTGCCTTAACCGGTGAGTCGGTGCCGGTCGAGCGCCGCTCCGGAGAACGCGTGGCGGCAGGCGCCACCAGCGTCGACCGCCTGGTGCAACTGACGGTGATTTCTGAGCCGGGCGACAGCGCCATTGACCGCATTCTGAAGCTGATTGAAGAAGCGGAGGAACGTCGGGCGCCGATTGAACGCTTTATCGATCGTTTCAGCCGGATTTACACACCGGCCATTATGGTCGTCGCCCTGCTGGTCGCCATCGTACCGCCGCTGTTCTTTGCCGCCGCCTGGCTACCGTGGATCTACAAAGGTCTGACGCTGCTGCTGATCGGCTGTCCTTGTGCGCTGGTCATTTCCACTCCGGCGGCCATTACTTCCGGGCTGGCGGTGGCGTCGCGTCGCGGTGCCCTGATTAAAGGCGGCGCAGCGCTTGAGCAACTGGGTCGCATACGTCAGGTGGCTTTTGATAAGACCGGGACGCTAACCGTCGGCCAACCGCGCGTCACCGCCGCCATCGCCCTGAATGACGTGGATGAAAATGACCTGCTGGCGCTGGCGGCGGCAGTGGAACAAGGCTCCAGCCACCCGCTGGCGCAGGCCATCGTGCGCGAAGCCCAGCAGCGCCAGCTGACGATTCCGTCTGCCCGCGGTCAGCGCGCACTGGCGGGTTCGGGCATTGAAGCCGAGGTCGACGGTCGTCAGATACTGATTTGCGCGGCAGGCAACGACGCCGCCGCAGAGCATGAGGCGCAGATTCAGCAGCTGGAGAGCGCGGGTCAGACGGTTGTGCTGGTATTGCGCGAACAGTCTCTGCTCGGCATTCTGGCGCTGCAGGATACGCTGCGAGACGACGCCCGTCAGGCGGTCGACGATCTGCATCGTCTGGGGGTGCAGGGCGTAATTCTGACCGGCGATAACCCGCGGGCGGCTGCCGCCATTGCCGGGGAACTGGGGCTGGAATTCCGTGCCGGGCTGCTGCCGGCCGATAAAGTGGAGGCGGTCACGGCGCTCAATGCCGCTGCGCCGCTGGCGATGGTCGGTGACGGGATTAATGACGCGCCGGCAATGAAGGCCGCCACCATTGGTATCGCCATGGGCAGCGGAACCGACGTGGCGCTGGAAACCGCCGATGCCGCCCTGACGCATAACCGCTTAACCGGTCTGGCACAGATGATTTCCCTGGCCCGCGCCACCCACGCCAATATTCGGCAGAACATTGCGATTGCGCTTGGCTTAAAGGGAATTTTTCTTATCACTACGCTGCTCGGACTGACCGGGCTGTGGCTGGCGGTGCTGGCCGATACGGGGGCAACGGTGCTGGTGACCGCTAACGCCCTGCGACTGTTACGTAAGAAGTAAGCGGAAAGACCCCGGTGGCGTGTTGCTTACCGGGGCTACGGAAGCGTGCGATATTTGGATTTGGTAGCTCCACTTCCGGGAAGACGGTCTGCAGCAATCGCACCGTTTACCCCCGGTGGCGCGCTGCTTACCGGGGCTACGGAAGCGTGCGGTTTTTGGACTTTATAGCCCCGCCTCCGGGAAGACGGCCTGCGGCAATCGCACCGTTTACCCCCGGTGGCGCGCTGCTTACCGGGGCTACGGGAGCGTGCGGTCTTTGGATTTTGTAGCCCGGACAGGGGCATTGCCCCGCCTCCGGGAGAGGCACGCAAACCCGTGCTTAATGGCTTTTACGAATCAGATAGCGATAGGGCAGCGCCGCGGTTTCTTGCGCCAGCAGCTCATGCTCCATAAAGCGGCAAAAACCCGGAATATCACGGGTTGTCGCCGGATCGTCGGCGATAATCAGCAGCGTTTCGCCCACCGGCATTGTACGTACGGTCTTACGCACCATCATTACCGGCTCCGGGCAACGCAGGCCCTGAGCATCCAGAGTGTGGTCAGGGCTGGAGAAAAGTTCGGTCATTTTCATCTCACATCAACAAAACGGCCCTAGTTTACCCCCACTTTTCCGCTACGCAAGTCAGGTTAACGTTTGCGCGAAAAACAACCATTGCAATACCCGCTCAACGCAGTATCATTCTGCCGCTTCAAACTGGTACTCGTGGGTTGGCAAAACACGGCACGAGTATTGATTTATTGGGTTCCCTCACCCCAATCACTAAAAAGGTCACAATATGAGTCCATTTACAACGTCACAGCGTCAAAAAGCGCTGGTCTGGCTTTCTCTTTTTCATTTGCTGGTTATCACCTCCAGCAACTATCTGGTGCAGCTCCCGATCTCCATTTTTGGTTTTCATACCACCTGGGGCGCGTTCAGCTTTCCGTTTATCTTCCTCGCCACCGATCTGACGGTGCGGATTTTCGGCGCGCCGCTGGCACGACGCATTATCCTGGCGGTGATGGTCCCGGCGCTGCTGATCTCCTATGGCATCTCGTCCCTGTTTTATATGGGCGAATGGCAAGGCTTTGCCGCGCTGACCCACTTTAACCTGTTCGTCGCCCGTATCGCCGCCGCCAGTTTCATGGCCTACGCGCTGGGCCAGATCCTCGATGTCCACGTCTTTAACCGCCTGCGTCAAAACCGCCGCTGGTGGCTGGCGCCGACCGCCTCGACCCTGTTCGGCAACGTCAGCGATACCCTGGCCTTTTTCTTCATCGCTTTCTGGCGTAGTCCGGACCCGTTTATGGCGGCGAACTGGGGAGAAATCGCGATTGTCGACTACAGCTTCAAGGTACTGATTAGCATTGTTTTCTTCCTGCCGATGTATGGCATGTTGTTGAATATGCTGCTGAAAAAACTGGCAGATAAATCTGATTTATCCGCATTGCAGCCAGGTTAAGAGTACTCGCAGGTTGATGTGATAAGATAAGCGAATGAGCCGTTAATGGCCGTTTATCGAAAGGAAGATGTCAATGCGCAATTTGGTTAAATATGTCGGTATTGGCCTGCTGGTTATGGGGCTTGCGGCCTGTGATAACAGCGACACAAAAACGCCGACTGCCGGGGCTGCTGCGGAAAGCAATGCCAGCGGACAAAATATCAGCCTGCTGGATGGCAAGCTGAGTTTTTCCCTGCCAGCAGGAATGACCGATCAGAGCGGCAAGCTGGGTACCCAGGCCAATAACATGCACGTCTATTCTGACGCCACCGGACAGAAAGCGGTGATCGTGATTGTTGGTGACAGCACCAATGAAGAATTGAGCGTGCTGGCTCAACGCCTGGAAGATCAGCAGCGCAGCCGCGATCCACAGCTGCAGGTTGTCACCAATAAATCGATTGATATCAAAGGCCACACGCTGCAGCAGCTGGACAGCATCATCTCCGCCAAAGGCCAGACCGCCTGGTCTTCCGTCATTCTCGGCAAGGTTGACGATAAGCTGCTGACCCTGCAGATCACGCTGCCGGCAGACAATCAGCAGCAGGCGCAAAGCGCAGCTGAAAACATCATCAATACCCTCGTCATCCAGTAACTACTGGCCTGACGTAGCGGCCTCCGGTGACACCGCCGGGGGCCGTTTTTTTAACCGCCAGCTCAGCAACAGCGCCACCGCCACCAGCCCCGCCGCCGCCAGATAAATGGTGGAAATCCCGGCCCATGCCATCAGCAGCCCGGCCAGCGGCCCGGTAATGCCTAAAGACAGATCCATAAATACCGTATAGGTCGCCAGCGCCGAGCCCTGATTCTGCTGCGGCACCGCCTTCACCGCCACCACCCCCAGCGCAGGGAAGACCAGTGAAAAACCGGCGCCAGCAAAGAAGGTCCCGACTTTGGCGATCGTTGAAGTCTCAGCCAACCCCACCAGCAGAAGTCCGACAATCTCAACACTAAAGCACAGCATCGCGACGTTCAGTCCCCCCAGACGATTAATGCCATTGGGGAACAGCAGACGCGTGCCAACAAACGCGCAGCTAAATAGCGTCAGCGCAAACGCCGCGCCGTCCCAGCCTTTGGCGTCGTAAAACAGGGTAATAAACGTCGCGATCGTGCCAAACCCGGCGGAAGCCAATGCCAGCGCCATCCCATACGGCCAGACCCGGCCCAGCACGGCGCGAAACGTCATCGCTTTGCCCTTCGTCGCTCTGACCGCCGCCCTCGGCAGCGCGCACAGAATAGCGACCAGCGCCACGGCCATAATCGCCCACGCCAGCCCCGGCAGCCCGACAAGGGAGTAACAGAGCACGCCGAGCGGCGCCCCCATCGCCATCGCCCCGTAAGTCACGATTCCGTTCCACGAAATCACCCGCCCGATATGCAGCGAGCCCACCACCCCCACTCCCCATAGCGTTGAACCAGTACCGGCAAAGCTTTGCCCGATACCGAGAATCACCCGGCCGAGGCACAGCAGAGCCAGGCTAAGGATCGGCCAGCCGCTGCCGACGGCCGCCAGCAGATAGCTCAAACCGCTGAGAAAACAGCCGCACAGCCCGAAGATCACGATCTTTTTCGGCCCAAGGAGATCGGCGTAGCGTCCGGCATGAGGGCGGCTGAGGAGAGTGGCAAAATATTGCAGGCTAATGACCAGGCCGGTCCAGAACGCGCTAAATCCCATCACATCATGGACATAGCCCGGCAGAACGGCCAACGGCAGGCCAATTGTCAGGTAGCTGGCAAAATTAAACATCACCACGGAGACAATCCGCAGATTAAGGCGCACTCCATTGAGCGCCGGTTCGTCAACGGGTTCGGGCATTGGGTCCACCAGACTTTTACAACAATGTTTCACTATTACCACGTCGTCTGCTCAAAAGCAGCCCGCGGCGCAGAAATTCGCGCTCGACGGGCCGCACGGTCAATCTCAGCATCGAGTACAGCGTCTGCCAGCAAGTGCTGCCAGAGGATAACTGACGGTCATTTTCGCTCCGCCACGGGATGAATGTTTTTGTCGCTAGCCGGAACAGGCCGGCAAGAGAGCCCCATTCGTCAGGAGCAAATGTGAATAGCCGAAGGCGGCGTCGGGTGAGGAGCAAAACTCGCCCGGGAACACCGATAACCCGGTCAGCGGAGTGAACGGACGTCGCCAACACACATGCCACTGGCAATCTACGACATATTTATTTAAATACCGTCAGCGATATACCTGAATATCCCCCGCGAATTAACGGTCTGGCGAATAATAATGTCAAGGGTATAAGCTTCGGGAATTCCCGCCATGCCGTTAAAATTCAACCTCATCAAACCATTCATTATCACTCATAACTGCTGGTGGCCTCGCTCGCTATCCTTTATGATGAAAACCGTCTCATCTTAAGACAACACGGAAATCCATACCGGATATTTATCCGGAACGATATGGCGACTGACATTCATTTTTAACGTCAGCCATTTCATTGTATTACCGGTAATTTGACAGGGAGTGTTCATGAAAAAGTATGTGCAGTGGTTCGCCGCTATTGCGGTTGCAGGCGCGTTGGCCGGCTGTGCGCGCACCGCGCCGGTGGAGCAAATCCAGACCGCCGTGAGCGCCGGTCATACTGAGGATCAGGTGAAACAGGCCATTCTGCGGGCCGGCGTGCAGCGCCAGTGGATCATGTCGCAAACCGCGCCTGGCGCGATCGCCGCGCGTCAGCAGGCTCGCGACCATGTCGTTGAGGTCCGTATTAATTACTCCGCCAGCGGTTATTCTATTCACTACGTCAGCAGCAGCAATATGATGGCCTCCGGTGGGAAAATCCATAAAAACTATAACCGCTGGGTCCACAATCTGGATAAAGATATTCAGGTAAATTTAGCCGCTGGTTCGAGCCTGTGATTGTCCACGTCATCTCAGCCCATCATTGATTCAGGAGTCAGCGCGCAAATGCTGACTCCTGAAGAGGAACAGGATCAGAGACTATTCTGATGCGAGACCGGTTTCGGCATTATCCTATGTATTCGTTTGCCACCCGGTAGAATATGTGGCGGAAATGTCAGAGTCAGGTCACAGACCTGTTGATGGAATAACAGAATATCTCTCTCAGGCGCGAATAGTTACCATAATAAATTGCGCTGGCATGTGAAAATATCGAAAATACGCCCTGACTTCGCCGCATAAATTGCCATACGGTGAATACGCTTGCCGATATGTCCTCAGTCTCATTCTGAGGCCGGATATCCGGTCGGCCAAAAGCGGAACGGTAAACAATCCAGGCCGGTAATACATCGTTGGTCCAGGCGTTAGCCATACTGTATACGCGTGCCACAACAAAAATAAAAAGTGCCGTTAAAAATGGCACTAAGATCACCGATTTATCGCGGATACGCGTTGATGAAATTTGCACTAAACATAGTTGACTGGCAGGGCAGAGCCCCGGGAATGAGCGAAGCGACACAGTGGCAGCAATGGTCACGGCATCCGCACGCCTTCGATCCCTCAGCCCCGCAGGCAAAATTAACCGAATTACCGATGATGACCGCCAGACGTCTTAGCTCCGGCAGTAAACTCGCCGTTGAGTGCGGGCTGGCAATGCTGCGCCGTCATCAAATCGACGCCATACTGTACACCAGTCGCCACGGCGAACTTGAACGCAATTATCGTATTCTCCACGCCCTGGCGACGCAGCAGGCCATCTCCCCGACCGACTTTGCCCTCTCCGTCCATAATTCGGCGGTGGGCAATCTGACGATTGCCGCACAGCGGCCGATCGTTTCCTCCTCTCTGTCGGCCGGGCGGGATACCTTCCAGCAAGGGCTATGCGAAGTCATGTGCCTGCTGCAGGCAGGTTATCAGCGGGTATTAATGGTGGATTTCGACGGCTACCTGCCCGAGTTTTATCATCCGCAGCTATCGCCAGAAATGCCGACCTGGCCCTATGCGCTGGCGCTGGTGATTGAAGCCGGGACGGCGCTGCGCTGTGTCACCCGTCGCGGCGAAACGTCCGCAGAGACCGCGCTACCGCAAAGCCTGTTATTTTTACAACACTATTTGCAGGACAGCCCCACCTTTACCCTGCCCGGCGAGCGCGTGCAGTGGCAATGGAGCCGCGCATGAACCCTATCCTGGCACGTCTGAACCGGGTCTGGCGGGGAGCCATGACCGGCGTCTGTTTCGCCTTGTTCGGTCTTGGTGGACTGCTGCTGTCCCTCATCTGGTTCAACCTGCTGCTGATCGTTATCAGGAACAAACCCCGTCGCCGTCGCCTGGCGCGGCGCAGCATTGCCGCCAGTTTCCGCCTCTTTTTGGCGGTGGTCAGAGCCGTCGGCGTGCTGGATTACCGCATTGAAGGCGGTGATATTCTACGCCAGGAGCGAGGCTGTCTGGTGGTGGCCAACCATCCCAGCCTGATCGACTACGTGATGCTGGCTTCGATCATGCCGGAAACCGACTGCATGGTAAAAAGCAGCCTGCTGAAGAACCCGTTCGTCAGCGGCGTGATTCGCGCAGCGGATTATCTGCTTAATGACCAGGCGGATTCGCTGCTGCCCGCCAGTCTGAGCCGCCTTCAGCAGGGGGATACCATTTTGATTTTCCCCGAAGGCACGCGGACGCGCCCCGGTGAACAGATGACGTTACAGCGCGGCGCGGCCAATATTGCCGTGCGCTGCGCCAGCGATTTACGGGTCGTGACAATCCGCTGCAGCGAGCACATGCTTGGCAAGCAGTGCAAATGGTACGATGCGCCGCCCACCAAACCTCTGTTTACGATTGAGGTGCGGGAGCGGATACGTATCAACCAGTTTTTCGATGCCAGCTCACAGACGCCATCGCTGGCGGCACGGCAGCTAAATCGGCATCTTTTGCTTCAATTACAATCAGGTACTACGCCTACTTCAGGAATTAATGATGCAAGCGCTCTATCTTGAAATTAAAAATCTCATAATTACTACGTTGAATCTGGAAGAACTGTCGGCTGACGACATTGACACCGATGCGGCACTCTTTGGCGATGGCCTGGGTCTGGATTCCATCGACGCCCTGGAGCTGGGGCTGGCGGTAAAAAACCGCTACGGCGTGGTGCTCTCCGCCGAAAGCGACGAGATGCGCCAGCATTTCTTCTCCGTTGCCACCCTGGCCGCGTTTATCGACGCTCAACGTACCTGAGGCTCGCCCCATGACTGAATCACATGATATTTATGCCGACGTCTCGGCACTGCTGGTTAAGCTGTTCGAGATCGATCCTGAAGACATCAAACCGGAAGCGCGGCTGTACGAAGACCTGGAGCTGGATAGCATCGACGCGGTCGATATGATCGTCCACCTGCAGAAGAAAACCAGCAAGAAAATCAAAGCAGAAGAATTTAAAGCCGTGCGTACCGTGCAGGATGTGGTTGATGCCCTCGAACGCCTGTCCCGGGAAGCCTGATCCGCATGTCGGGGGCACTTCCACGCAAGGGTATTCTGCTGCTGACAAGCCTGCTCCTGCTGGCCTGGCCTGGCGTCATCTGGCTGGGCCTCGCGCATAACAGCCTGCGCTGGCTGCTCCCTTTAATGGCGCTGCTGCTCTATTTACGCCTGCGCCAGACCCGGCGGCAGGCGGGTCCGCTGCGCATCGTCACCCAGGTGGTCGCGCTGGCGGGGATCGCCCTCTGCGTGGCCAGCACACTGCTGAAAACGCACCAGCTGCTGCTGTTTTACCCGCTGGTGGTCAACGCCGTGATGCTGGCTGCGTTCGGCGGTTCGCTGTGGACAACCATGCCGCTGGTGGAACGCCTGGCCCGCATACGAGAGCCTCACCTCCCCGCCGCCGCCGTGCGCTATACCCGTCGGGTCACGCAGATCTGGTGCCTGTTTTTTATCGTCAATGGCAGTATCGCCCTCTTGACGGCGCTGTACGGTGATATGGCGCTCTGGACCGCGTGGAACGGCATGATCGCCTATCTGCTGATCGGCGCCCTGATGGCCGGAGAGTGGCTGGTACGCCGTCGGGTGATGAAGCGAGAATCCTTATGATGCCGCCTCTTTCTGTGGTCCGCTGGCTGAGTGCCCCGCGTTCGGCCGACACCCTCGTGGCCTGGCGGGGAGACCAGTTCTGGACATTGGGTCATCTGCGCAATGACGTTGCGCGCTGCGTGGAGCGGCTGCAGCAGCACCAGGGTCAACGCTGGGCGCTCTGTTTTGACGACAGCTATCTGTTTCTGGTCGCGCTGCTGGCCACGCTGCATGCCCACAAAACGCCGGTGATCCCGGGGCACAGCCGCCTCTCTCAGCTGGAAGAGCAACGCGCGCTGTTCGATGGCGTGCTCAGTGAAAAGCCCCTTGGCTGGAGCGGCCCGACATGGGTCATCAGCCGTTCCCGACGCTCTCCCACGCAGACGGTCACCTTTCACCCGCTGGCTGATGACGCCGCCATTGAGCTGTTCACCTCAGGTTCGACGGGGCAACCGAAGCGAATTATCAAATCGCTGGCCGTTCTCGACCACGAGGCTGAACTGCTGGCCACGCACTTTGCCGACCGGCTGGCCGGCTGTCGTATTGTCGCGTCGGTAGCACCCCAGCATCTTTACGGCCTGACCTTTCGCATTTTCCTGCCCATGGCGCTCGGCCTGCCGCTAGACGCGGCAATGCTGAATTATGCCGAGCAACTCAGCGCGCTGGATCCCCGGCATCGCTATGCGTTTATCAGCAGTCCGGCCTTTTTGAAGCGCCTTGACCCCAGACTGAATCCGCCGCCGGTGGCGATCTTGTTCTCTGCCGGCGGAGTACTGCCCTGGGAGCAGGTGACCGGGGCGAACGACTGGCTTAAATGCAGGCCGGATGAGATTTACGGCAGTACCGAAACCGGCATCCTTGCCTGGCGCTGCCGCGAGCAGGAGCAAGGCGACTGGCGGCCTTTCCCCGGGGTCAGCTTTCTCCCCGAAGGCGAAGCGTTTCGCGTATTTTCGCCGCTGATTGCCCATCAAGATGGCCTGCTACTCGACGATACCCTGCAATTCACCGATGACGGACAGTTTCGTCTGGCCGGACGCCGGGGACGGGTGGTTAAAATTGAAGAAAAGCGGATTTCACTCAGCGAAATTGAACAGCGCCTGCTGGAACTGGAGGGAATTCAGGACGCGGTGGCTTTACCCGTCAGCCGCGGTGGCCGCCAGGCCATCGGTGTCCTGCTGGTGCTCAATGACCATACCCGTCAGAAGTGGCAATCCGCCAATAAACCCCTTGAGCAGGCGTGGCGACGAGCGCTTCGGCCAAAGCTTGAGTCGGTCGCCATTCCCCGCTACTGGCGCATTATCGACGAGATCCCGGTGAACAGCATGAACAAGCGCGTATATGCGCAATTACAGGAGTTATTTCATGAAACCCCATGAAATTGAAGGGAATCAGGCGCATCAGCAGCAGGTTGAGATTGTCTTGTACCTCGATCCGGGCCTTTTCTGGTTTAGCGGCCATTTTGCCGTACAGCCGCTGCTGCCCGGCGTTGCCCAGCTGGACTGGGTCATGCATTACGCCACCACGCTGCTGGCGCCAGGCTGGCGGTTCCACAGCATTCAGAACGTCAAATTCCAGGCGCCGCTCCTGCCGGATGCGACCGTCACGCTCACCCTGCACTGGCAGGAAGCGCGCCAGATACTCACCTTCAACTATCAGCGCCACGATGGCGAAGCGCGACATATCGCCAGCAGCGGGAAAATCCGTCTATGTCAGTAACCTTCGCGCCCTGTGTGGTGATCCCTTGCTACAACCACGGCGCGATGATGCCCCGGGTACTGGCCCGTTTACGGCCCTGCAATCTGCCGTGCATTGTGGTCGACGATGGCAGCGACGCGCCGACGCGCCGGGTGCTGGAACAACTGGCGGCGCAGGATCCCGGGTTGACGCTGATTCGCCTGACGGAAAATGCCGGCAAAGGCGCGGCGGTGATCCGCGGTCTGCAGGCCGCAGCCGCGGCGGGTTTCAGCCACGCCGTGCAGGTGGATGCCGACGGGCAGCACGCCATTGAGGATATTCCACAACTGCTGACCCTCGCGCAAGCGCACCCGACCGCGCTGATCTCCGGGCGTCCCGTTTACGACAACACGATCCCCCGCTCACGCCTCTATGGCCGCTGGATTACCCACATCTGGGTGTGGATAGAAACGCTCTCGCTCCAGTTGAAAGACAGTATGTGCGGCTTTCGCGTCTACCCGATTGCGCCAACGCTACAGCTGGCGCAGCGCGTGGCGCTGGGTAAACGGATGGATTTCGATACCGAAGTTATGGTGCGTCTCTACTGGCAGGGTAATGACAGCCATTTTGTTGCGACCCGCGTGACCTATCCCGCGGACGGGCTGTCTCATTTTGATGCGCTTAAGGACAACTGTCGCATCTCGTGGATGCACACTCGCCTGTTCCTCGGCATGCTGCCGCGTATCCCTTCCCTGCTGTTTCGCCGTCGGACAATCCACTGGGCGCAGCAGCAGGAGGTCAAAGGGCTGTGGGGAATGCGTCTGATGCTGCTGGTCTGGCGACTGCTGGGGCGTAGGGCGTTTTCGTGGCTGCTCTACCCGGTGGTGGCCGTCTATTGGCTGATCGCGCACCGCGCCCGTCAGGCCTCGCAAAACTGGCTGTCGCGCGTGCGCGTGCAGCTTACCGCCCGTCAGCAGCCGCTGCCCGCGCACCTCAACAGCTATCGCCATTTTCTGCGCTTTGGCGAGGCGATGCTCGACAAAATCGCCGGCTGGCGCGGCGAATTACGCTTCGGACGCGATGTGGTTTTCGCTCCCGGAGCGGAAGAAGCGCTCAGCAACAGGACTCCCGGCGGCAAGCTATTGCTGGCCTCCCATCTCGGCGATGTCGAGGCCTGCCGGGCGCTGGCGCAATTGCAGGGCGGTCAGGTCATTAACGCACTGGTGTTTAGCGATAACGCCCGCCGCTTTAAACAGATCATGGAGGAGATGGCGCCGCAGGCCGGGATCAACCTGATGCCGGTGACCGATATCGGCCCGGAGACCGCGATGCTGCTCAAAGAGAAGCTGGAGCGGAACGAATGGGTGGCTATCGTCGGCGACCGCATCGCCGTGACGCCCCAGCGCGGCGGCGAATGGCGCGTCTGCTGGAGTGAGTTCATGGGACAACCCGCGCCTTTCCCGCAGGGGCCGTTTATTCTGGCGTCGATCCTGCGCTGTCCGGTGCAGCTGATTTTTGCGCTGCGCCAGCAGGGCAAACTGCATATTCATTGCGAACCCTTCGCCGACCCGCTGACGCTGCCTCGCGCAGAACGCCAGGCGGCGTTACAGCATGCCATTGACCGCTATGCACAGCGCCTTGAGCACTACGCGCTGCAGTCGCCGCTGGACTGGTTCAATTTTTTCGATTTCTGGCAGCTGCCGGATGCCAAAGAGAAGGAGTAAAGGGTGCTTAACGATCCCCGTTTTACTGCCGAGGTAGAGCTGACCGTACCGTTTCACGACGTCGATATGATGGGCGTGGTGTGGCATGGCAACTACTTTCGCTACTTTGAGATTGCCCGCGAGGCGCTGCTCAATCAGTTCAACTATGGCTACCGCCAGATGAAAGAATCCGGCTATCTGTGGCCGGTGGTGGATACCCGGGTGAAATATCGCGACGTGCTGACCTTTGAACAACGTTTTCGCGTGCGCGCCCGGATAGAAGAGTACGAAAACCGGCTGCGCATCGGCTATGAAATTTTCGCCGCCGACAGCGGAAAACGCACCACCACCGGCTATACCATCCAGGTCGCCGTGGAGGAGAAAAGCCGTGAGATGAGCTTCGTCAGCCCGGACATCCTGTTTGAGCGCATGGGGGTGAAGCCATGAGATGGTGGCCCCTGCTGGCGCTGCTGATTAGCCCGTTGCTCAGCGCCCTGACGCTTGACGATCTGCAGCAGCGCTTGACCGAACAGCCGGTGATCCGCGCCCACTTCGATCAAACCCGTACCATTAAGGATCTGCCGCAGCCGCTGCGATCCCAGGGCCAGATGCTGATCGCCCGCGACCAGGGGCTGCTGTGGGATCAGACCGCCCCGTTCCCGATGCAGCTCCTGCTGGATGATAAACGGATGGTACAGGCGATCGGCGGCCAGCCGCCGCAGACGATCACCGCCGAGAACAACCCGCAGATGTTCCAGTTCAACCATTTGCTGCGCGCGCTGTTTCAGGCCGACCGTCAGGTGCTGGAGCAGAACTTCCGCGTCGAGTTTGCCGATACCGGCGAAGGGCGATGGACCCTGCGCCTGACGCCGAAAACCACACCGCTGGATAAAATCTTCGCCACCATCGACCTGGCGGGCCAGCGCAACCTGGAAAATATTCAACTCAATGATAAACAAGGCGATCGTACCGATATCGTCCTCTCTCAACATCAACTGACGCCCGCGCAACTGACCGATGACGAACGACAACGATTTGCTGCACCGTAACCGCCGGAGCATCGCGCTGCTGTGGGGCTGCGTCTGCCTGCTGATGCTGGGCGTTCTGCTGACGCTGCTGCCGCAATCGCGGGTCAACAGCAGCGTGCTGGCGATGTTGCCGAAGCAGACCCTTGGCGCTATTCCCCCGGCCCTGAACGATGGCTTTATGCAGCGGCTGGACCGGCAGATAGTCTGGCTGGTGAGCCCCGGCAAGCAGGCCGGTCCTCAGGCGGCAGGCGAATGGCTCACTCTCCTTCAGCAATCGAACGCTCTCGCGGACGTGAAAGGCCCAATGGATGCCGCCAGCCAGCAGGCGTGGGGAACCTTTTTCTGGCAGCACCGCAACGGGCTTATCGATGATGCCACCCGCGCTCGCCTGCAAAACGGCGGCGCGGCGCAGGCGCAGTGGGTCCTCTCCCAGCTCTACTCCGCCTTTTCCGGCGTCAGCGGCAAAGAGCTGCAAAACGATCCGCTGATGCTGATGCGCGGCTCGCAGCTGGCGATGGCGCAAAACGGCCAGCGTTTGCAGCTCAAAGACGGCTGGCTGGTAACCCTGGATAAGCAGGGAAATGACTGGTATCTGATCCACGGCGAGCTGGCAGGTTCCTCATTCGATATGCAGCAGACGCACCGCGTCGTGACGACCCTCGCGGAGCTGGAAGAGCAATTAAAAGCGCGCTACCCGCAGGCACAGGTGCTCACCCGCGGGACGGTGTTTTACAGCGACTACGCCAGCCAGCAGGCGAAGCAGGATATCTCCACCCTCGGCATCGCCACGCTGCTTGGGGTGATCCTGCTTATCGTCGTGACCTTCCGTTCGCTTCGGCCGCTGCTGCTGTGCGTGATTTCCGTCGGCATTGGCGGGCTGGCGGGCACCGTCGCCACGCTGCTGCTGTTTGGCGAACTGCATCTGATGACGCTGGTGATGAGCATGAGCATTATCGGTATCTCCGCCGACTATACGCTGTACTATCTCACGGAACGTATGGTCCACGGGCATGATGCCACGCCGTGGCAAAGCCTTGCCAAAGTCCGCCGCACGTTGCTGCTGGCGCTGCTGACGGCCGTGGTGGCCTATCTCATCATGATGCTCGCCCCCTTCCCCGGTATTCGCCAGATGTCGGTGTTCGCCGCCGTCGGACTGAGCGCCTCCTGCCTGACGGTGATTTTCTGGCATCCGCTGCTGTCCCGCGGTCTGCCGGTTCGCCCGGTGCCGGCGATGGGGCTCATGCTTCGCTGGCTGGCGGCATGGCGACGCAACAAAAAACTGTATATTGGCCTGCCGCTGACGCTGGCGCTCTTCTCGCTGGCCGGTATCGCCACCCTGCGGGTCGATGACGATATTTCACAGCTCCAGGCGCTGCCGCAGCATCTTCTGGCCGAAGAAAAAGCGATCGTCGCCCTGACCGGCCAGAGCGTTGATCAGAAATGGTTCGTGGTCTACGGTGCGACGCCGCAGCAGACGCTGGAGCGGCTGGAGGCCTTTGCACCTGCCCTTGCCGAGGCGAAACGTCAGGGGATGCTCAGCGGTTATCGCACGCTTCCGCTCAATTCGCTGGCCCGTCAACGCCAGGATCTGGCGCTGCTCAACGCGGCAGCACCGGCGGTCACCGCCGCGCTGCAAAACGCCGGGCTCAAAACAGTCGATGCGGATCTGTCGGCCATGCCGGTCACGGTCGATGACTGGCTTGCCAGCCCGGCCAGCGAAGGCTGGCGCCTGCTGTGGCTGACGCTGCCAGCGGGCGAGAGCGGCGTGCTGGTTCCGGTTGACGGCGTGAAAACAAGCGCGGCGCTACGGGCCCTGAGTGAAAAGCAGCCCGGCGTCGCGTGGGTAGACAGAAAAAGTGCCTTTGACGAACTGTTTACTCTCTATCGCCATATTTTGACGGGACTGCTGGTCGTTGCGCTGGCGGTCATCGCCTGTGGCGCCATATTGCGTCTCGGCTGGCGCAAAGGGTCGATCGGCCTGGTGCCCTCCGTGCTGTCGTTAGGCTGCGGGCTGGCAGCCCTCGCCTTCAGCGGCCACCCGGTGAACCTGTTTTCACTGCTGGCGCTGGTGCTGGTGCTGGGGATTGGTATCAACTACACCCTGTTTTTCAGCAACCCGCGCGGAACGCCGCTGACGTCGCTGCTGGCCATCATCCTCGCCATGATGACCACCCTGTTGACCCTCGGCATGCTGGTCTTCAGCGCCACCCAGGCCATCAGCAGTTTTGGCATTGTGCTGGTCAGCGGTATTTTCACCGCTTTCCTGCTCTCCCCGCTGGCGATGCCCGGTAAAAAAGAGAAAAAAAGACGATGATCAAACACAGACTCTGGTGCGCCGCGGCGCTGGCCGCCACCTTCATCCTCGCCGGGTGCAGCCACTCGTCCAGCCCCGGGCAAGGGCGACCGCAGGCATGGCTGGAGCCGGGAACCCGCGTGACGTTACCGGCGCCAGGCATCACCCCGCCGCTGAATGCCCAGCAGCTGCTTACCGGGCGTTTTCACGGCCAGACTCAGTCGCTGCTGGTGATGCTCAACGCGGATGAGCAAAAAGTCACTCTCGCCGGTCTCTCATCGATGGGGATCCGCCTGTTTCTTGTGACCTATGATGAAAAGGGGCTGCACACCGAGCAGTCTATCGTCGCTCCGCAGCTGCCGCCGGCAAGTCAGGTGCTGGCCGATGTGATGCTCAGCCACTGGCCTGTCGCCGCCTGGCAACCGCAGCTGCCGGAGGGCTGGACCCTGATCGACACCGGCGACCGCCGCGAGCTACGCAACGCCCGCGGGCAGCTGGTGACGGCGATCGCCTACCTCAACCGGCAGGGTAAGCGCGAGCCGATCGGCATTGAGCAGCGGGCCTTTAAATACCACATCACCATTCAATATCTGGGTGACTGAGATGATCTACATTTCTGCTGTCGGCATGATCAATGCGCTGGGTGACAACTGCGATGAAATCGCCGCGAATCTGACGCGCGGCATTGCCCCCGGTATGCGCCCGCGTCCGGGCTGGCTAGAGGGACAGCCCGCAGCGGTACTCGGCGGCGTGGATGCCGTCCTGCCTGCCATTGCCGATGATTTTGCGGCCCACCGATCGCGTAATAACCAGCTGCTGCTGGCGGCGCTAACCCAGATCCGTCCCCAGGTCGACGAGGCCATCGCGCGCTTCGGAAGCGACCGCGTCGCGGTGGTGCTCGGCACCAGCACCTCCGGCCTCGACGAGGGCGATATTCACGTGGCTGCCACGCTGAACGGCGGGACCAGCGCCGGCTGGCAATATCCGCAGCAGGAGCTGGGCGATCCGTCGCGCTTTCTGAGCCACTGGCTGGCGCTGGACGGCCCGGCGTTCACCCTCTCCACCGCCTGCTCCTCCAGCGCCAGGGCCATTATCAGCGGGCGACGGCTGATTGAAGCCGACCTCGCCGACGTGGCTATTGTCGGCGGCGCCGATACGCTGAGCCGGATGCCGGTGAACGGTTTTCATAGTCTGGAGTCCCTTTCGGTGACGCGATGCCAGCCCTTTGCCCGCGACCGCTGCGGGATCACCATCGGTGAAGGGGCGGCGCTGATGCTGCTGACGCGCGAGCCGCAGCCGATCGCGCTGCTGGGCGTCGGCGAATCAAGCGATGCGCACCATATTTCGGCCCCGCATCCGCAGGGCGAAGGCGCCATCCGCGCCATTACCCAGGCGCTTGACGATGCCGGCATCACCGCCGGGGCGGTGGGCTATATCAACCTGCACGGCACCGCCACGCCGCTTAACGATCGGGTGGAGTCGCAGGTCGTGCAGCAGCTGTTTGGCGACACCGTGCCGTGCAGCTCAACCAAACACCTCACCGGACATACTCTCGGCGCCGCCGGGATCACCGAAGCGGCAATAGGTATGCTGATTTTGCAGCGTCATTTGCCACTGCCGGCGCAGGATTTCAGCCTCTCGCCGCGCGACCCGGCGCTGGCGGAGTGCGGTATCATCGCGACGTCGCAGCCTCTGGAACGCCCGCTGATTTTGTCCAACTCATTTGCTTTTGGCGGCAACAACGCCAGCATTTTGCTCGGGAGACTTTCATGAGCCATTACCTGGCGCCCGGCGCCTATCTGCCGCACGATGCCCCGATGCTGCTGCTCGAAGAGGTGCTGGAGGTGTCCGAGGAAACGGCCACCTGCCGCGTGACCGTCGCCTCCGGGGGCGTACTGACGCCGTTTCTTGATGCCAACGGCGATCTGCCGGGCTGGTTTGCGCTGGAGCTGATGGCGCAGACCATTGGCGTCTGGTCCGGCTGGCATCGTCATCAGAAAAACCTGGGCAACATCGCCCTCGGTATGGTGCTGGGAGCCAGAGAACTGGTGTGCGCCGCCGGCGTTCTGCCCGCCGGGCAAACGCTGACCATCGCGGTCAGCTTATTAATGCAGGATGAACGTTTCGGTAGCTTCGACTGCACGATCTGCTGCGGGAATGACACGCTGGCAACGGGCCGCATCAACACCTTCCAGCCCACCCAGGAAGAGTTAACGACGCTTTTTAATCAGGGAGAGAAACCATGAGTCGTTCCGTATTAGTGACCGGTGCCAGCAAGGGTATCGGGCGTGCCATCGCCTGCCAGCTGGCGGCCGATGGCTTTATTGTCGGCGTCCATTATCATCGTGACGCAGAGGGTGCGCAGGAGACGCTGAAGAGCATCCGCGCCGCCGGGGGAGCGGGCCGGACATTGAGTTTTGATGTCGCCAACCGTGAGCAGTGCCGCGAGGTGCTGGAGCAGGATATCGCGACTCATGGGCCGTGGTACGGTGTGGTGAGCAATGCCGGCATTACCCGGGATGGCGCCTTCCCGGCGCTCAGCGACAGCGACTGGGATGCGGTGATCCACACCAATCTCGACAGTTTTTATAACGTCATTCAGCCATGCATCATGCCGATGATCGGCGCCCGCCAGGGCGGACGGATTATCACGCTCTCTTCGGTGTCAGGCGTCATGGGCAACCGCGGGCAGGTTAACTACAGTGCCGCCAAAGCGGGCATTATCGGCGCGACCAAAGCGCTGGCCATTGAGCTGGCAAAACGCAAGATCACCGTCAACTGCATTGCCCCAGGGCTGATTGATACCGGGATGATCGCCATGGAAGAGGCCGCCCTCAAAGAGGCGATGTCGCTCGTTCCGATGAAACGCATGGGTCAGGCCGAAGAAGTCGCCGGACTCGCCAGCTATTTAATGTCGGATATTGCGGGCTATGTGACGCGTCAGGTGATTTCCATCAATGGAGGTATGCTATGACTCGTCGCGTCGTCATTACCGGTATGGGCGGCGTCACCGCCTTCGGCGAAAGCTGGCAGGCGGTATCCGCCAGGCTACAGGCCTACGAGAACGCCGTGCGCACAATGCCGGAGTGGCAAATCTATGATGGTCTGCATACGCTACTCGGCGCCCCCATCGACGATTTCACCCTGCCGGAGCACTATACGCGCAAGCGCATTCGCGCCATGGGCCGCGTCTCGCTGATGTCCACCCGCGCCAGCGAGCTGGCGCTGGAGCAGGCCGGACTGACTGGCGAGGCGGTTCTCACCAATGGCGAAACCGGTATTGCCTACGGCTCCTCTACCGGTAGCACCGGTCCGGTCAGCGAATTCGCGACCATGCTGACGGAAAAGCATACCAATAACATCACCGGCACGACCTACGTCCAGATGATGCCGCACACAACCGCAGTGAACACCGGCCTGTTCTTCGGCCTGCGCGGGCGGGTCATTCCCACCTCCAGCGCCTGCACCTCCGGCAGCCAGGCGATTGGCTATGCCTGGGAGGCGATTCGTCACGGCTATCAGACCATCATGGTGGCCGGCGGCGCTGAAGAGCTGTGTCCGTCGGAAGCGGCTATTTTCGATACGTTGTTCGCGACCAGCCAGCGCAACGATGAGCCGAAAACCACACCATCGCCGTTCGATGAAGCCCGTGACGGTCTGGTGATTGGCGAAGGCGCCGGTACCTTTGTGCTGGAAGAGCTGGAACATGCCAAAGCCCGGGGAGCGACGATTTACGGTGAAATCATTGGCTTCGCCACCAACTGCGACGCGGCGCATATTACCCAGCCGCAGCGGGAAACCATGCAAATTTGCATGGAGCAATCGCTCAGAATGGCCGGTTTAAGCGCCCAGGATATTGGCTATATTTCGGCGCACGGCACGGCGACCGATCGCGGTGATATTGCCGAGAGCCAGGCCAGCGCCGCCGTGTTTGGCGACCGCGTTCCGATCTCTTCGCTAAAAAGCTATTTTGGCCATACCCTGGGCGCCTGCGGGGCGCTGGAAGCCTGGATGAGCCTGCAAATGATGCGGGAGGGCTGGTTTGCCCCTACGCTCAACCTGCGCCGGCCGGACCCGCAGTGCGGCGAGCTGGATTACATTATGGGCGAGAGCCGCCGGATTGATTGCGAATTTATCCAGAGTAATAACTTCGCCTTCGGCGGGATCAATACGTCCATCATTATTCAGCGCTGGCCCTGATATGTATCGACTTTTCCTGGGAAAAATCTCGACGTTAAGCACCCGGCCTCTGCCGCATAAGCTCGCGGCTCAGGCGCCGCAGGGCAGTCGTCGCGCAAGCTGGCTGGCGGGCCGGGTCCTGTTAGCGCAGGCGGTGTCGCCGCTGCCTGAGATTATTTACGCTGAACACGGTAAACCGGGGTTCTCCGGCGAGACGGGACTCTGGTTTAACCTCAGCCACAGCGGCGATGATATCGCCCTGCTGCTCAGCGATGAAGGCGAGGTCGGCTGCGATATCGAAGTGATTCGCCCTCGCCCGAACTGGCGCAGGCTGGCTAACGCCATTTTCAGTCCTGGGGAGCATGCGGAAGTAGAAGCGGAGCATCCGGAGCGGCAGCTCGACGCCTTCTGGCGTATCTGGACGCGCAAAGAAGCGATGGTTAAGCAGCGCGGCGGCAGCGCCTGGCAGATTGCCAGCGTCGACAGCACGCGCGGCGCGGCGTTCCCGGTCAGTCAGATCCAGCTTGCCAATCTGAGTCTGGCGGTCTGCACACCAACGCCGTTTGCGTTGAAGGCCGACAGGATCCGCTGACTCAGGTTTTGCGCTTCGCCGGCCAGAAGATTGTCAGCACGCCGGCGATGATAATCAGCACCCCCAGCAGGGAGCGCCAGTGGAAAGGTTCATGCCAGCCGGGCAGCCAGATAGCGGCGGCCCAGACCAGAATATAGCTCAGACTGAGTAGCGCGTAGGCTTTGGCCAGCGGCAGCTGATGCAGCGCAAAGTACCAGCAGACCATCGACAGCAGGTAGCCGCTCAGTCCCAGCCCCAGGCCGATAGTTCCGGCACGCAGATGGAAAAGATGATTGAGAAACGCGAACAGGTCACTCAGCGGCGGCAGCTCAACCATCGCCCCGCGCAGCAGAAGCTGTGCGGCGCTGACCAGCCCGACGCTGAATAACGCCCAGATTAAGCCCATCAGACGCTACTCCCGAGCACCACGATGCCGACCACAATCAGCCCGACGCCGACCCAGTGCCGCCGGGCTACCGGCTCTCGCCAGATCCCCCAGGCCGCTAACGTCACCCAGACAAAATTGAGGCTCAGCATGGGATAGGCCACGCTCACCGGAATGGATTGCAGCACGCTCAGCCACAGCAGCATACCGCCGCCGAGCGCCAGCAGCGCAAGGCCCAGCCAGCCGAGAATATGGCGGCCGCGCCGCCGTGATTTAGACGGGCGCGTCGCCTGCTTCTGGCACAGCTGCCCGGCGCAGCTTAACAGGCTCGCCAGCGCCAGGCAGATCCAGGTACTCATTGCGGCAGATACTGGAGAAACACAACCCGCTCCAACACGTAGGTGTTGTCAGGTTTCGGTAGAGGTAAATCGGCCATGTTTTCTCCTTTGTCCATCAGCAGCACCAGCGATACCGGTCCTTCCTGGCGATGCGCTGCCAGCCAGCTGGCAAACTCACTCTGGCTCACAAAGCCATTCTTCGCATCCGGCCAGTCTAAACCGTACTTCAGTTCGCCCTGCTTGTCATACATGATGATATCGTTACGCTTGAGTTCCCACGCCAGACCGGCGGCAATGCCGACGTTGTTGCTCAGCACATAGCGGCTTGGCGCCAGCGATTCACCAATGATATCTACCATGAACTGCGGCTGCTTACTATCAATCACCCGGTCAGGAATGGCAAAGCCAATCAGCAGCGCCAGCCCCAGGGGACAGCAGGCGGCTAATGTCCAGCGACGGCCGTTATCTTTCATCGCCAGCCAGCCCATCAGCGCCCAGACGGCAAACGCAATCGCCGCCAGCAGACATTTATACAGCTCAATCTGCGTCCAGACCGGTTTATGCATCACGCCCCACGGCGACACCACCAGCACGGCAATCAGACCCACCAGGCCAAAGACCAGGTTGATGAGGCCGTTAATACGCAGCGCCTTCGCTCCCGCCTTCGCCGCATCCAGCCCATAGCGAGCCATCAGAATCGACAGCGGCCCGAAGCACGGCAGAATGTAGGTCGGCAGTTTCCCTTTGGCGATACTGAAAAACAGGAACGGCATCGCCACCCAGCCAAGCAGATACAGCGCGCCGCGCACGTCATCGCGCTCGCTCCAGCCGCGCTTCAGCGCCCCGGGCAGCAGCGCCAGCCACGGCAGACTTCCGGCGAACAGGAACGGGATGTAATACCAGAACGGCGCCTTGTGTTGGGCATCTTTCTCGGCAAAGCGTTGAATATGCTCCACCCAGAAGAAATAGCGCCAGAAGTCCGGTTCGCGTTTGGCGATAGCCAGGCCCCAGGGCAGCACCGTCAGGATACAGACCCCCACCGCCAGCCAGCCGTAGGTCAGCACTTCACGCCAGCGCTTCTGGGCAATCACCCACGGCAGAACCCCGACAACCGGCACCGCCAGCGCCAGGAAGCCTTTGGTCATCACCCCCATTCCACAGGCCGCCCCCAGCAGCGCGTAGCCGATGATTTTACCGTTTCGGGTCTGCGCCTGAGCGGCGCCCCAGAAACTGCACATCGCCAGCGCCATCCACAGGGTGATCATCGGGTCCAGCACCGCATAGGTGCCAATACCGTAGACCAGCAGTGCGGTCAGGAAGATCACGGCGGACAGAATCGCCACCCGTTTGTCCTGCCAGATGCGCCATGCCAGCCACGCAATCAGCAGCGCGGTGACGCTAATGGAGAAGACCGAGCCAAAGCGCACGGCAAAGTTATTGTGGCCAAACAACCACTGCCCGATGCTGTTAATCCAGTATCCGGCAATTGGTTTTTCAAAATAGCGCAGCCCGAGAAAATGCGGCACCACCCAGTCACCGGACGCCAGCATCTCGCGGCTGATCTCCGCATAGCGCGTTTCATCAGGCTGCCAGAGCAGTCGGAAATTCAACGGAAGTAGATAATACAGCGCAAATAACACCACTAAAGAGACGCTATAACGAATGCTTTTCATACGTCCTGACTCAATAATTGTTCACGCCCAAGCCAGCCTTCCCGGCCGGCCAATTCACCGCGAACCACTTTACCCAGCGGCAGCTCGCTAAAATCTGCGGGCAGCAGTTGGCTCAGCGGGCAAAACTGGATTTCTTCCTGTGCGACCATCGTCAGCAGTTCATCAAACTGCTGCGCGAAGGCAATGCCTTCCACTTCAGCATGAATGGTGTAGACCGGCGTACCGCTATCCCGGTGAATACAATCCAGCAGATAGCGATTGAAGCCCCCGGCATCGACGCGACTGCCGACCACTTCATCCCAGGTAGGCAGCGTAACGGGGATCTGCACCGTACCTGTCACCTTATCGCCCAGCAACGGCAGGAAGGGGCGCGAGCCCCGGCAGTCGCTGTTGTAGAGGAAATTGAAGGACTCTTTGGCTTTAATCACCCGCTGATCCGCGCGCCAGCCCGCCACCGCGGAACAGGTGACCGACCGGCCGATGATCCGCTCCAGCTCGAGCAGGCCGCGTTCGACCTCCAGCGCCAGCCGTTCCTGTGGCCAGACGCCGCTCCATGCCTGCCAGCTGTAATGATCCCAGGCATGCAGACCCACTTCATGCGCCTGCGCCGTCGCACGGATAACCTCTTCATTACCCGCGCCAATCCGTCGCCCAGGCCATGCGGTGCCGGCCAGCAAAATATCCCAGCCGTACAGCGAAGCGGCGTTTGAGCGCAGCATCTTCCACAGAAACTTCGGTTTTATCAGGCGCCATAAATGGCGCCCCATATTGTCCGGCCCAACGCTGAAGAAGAAGCTTGCCTGAACCCCGTGCTGGCCCAACAGGCTCAGCAGACGCGGTACCCCGTCCCGGGTACCGCGAAAGGTATCGACATCTATGCGTAAGCCGACCTGTTTCATGATGTCTTGTCGTCCACCAGCTCAACCGTACGCAGGAAGAAGTCGAGCGTATGCTCCACGGTTTCTTCCATCGGAACCGTCGGCGTCCAGTTCAGACAGCGCTTCGCGTTACGAATGCTCGGCTTACGATGCTCCACGTCCTGATAGCCTTTACCGTAGTAATCGCTGCTCTCGACGTCGCGGAAACCGGCGAACGGCGGGAAGTTATTGCGCAGCGGATGACGCTCGAAGCACGCCAGCAGCATCTCCGCCAGCTCTTTAATACTGGCTTCGTTTTCCGGGTTACCGATGTTGATAATCTGCCCGTCGCAGCGGCCGTCTTTGTTCTCGATAATGCGGAACAGCGCTTCAATACCATCGCTAATATCGGTGAAGCAGCGTTTTTGTTTACCGCCTTCGATAAGCTTGATCGGCGAACCTTCAACCAGGTTCAGGATCAGCTGAGTAATCGCACGAGAGCTGCCGATACGTGCGGCATTCAGGTTATCCAGACGCGGTCCCATCCAGTTAAACGGACGGAACAGGGTGAAGCGCAGGCCGGACTTGTCGCCATAGGCCCAGATAACGCGGTCGAGCAGCTGCTTCGATACCGAGTAAATCCAGCGCTGTTTGTTGATCGGGCCCACCACCAGGTTTGAGGTGTCTTCGTCGAAGTTTTTGTCGGTGCACATGCCGTACACTTCGGAGGTCGACGGGAAGATAATGCGCTTATCGTATTTCACACAGTCGCGGATGATCTTCAGGTTCTCTTCGAAGTCCAGCTCGAACACGCGCAGCGGGTTGCGGGTATATTCGATTGGCGTCGCGATGGCCACCAGCGGCAGTACCACGTCGCATTTCTTAATGTGGTATTCGATCCACTCGGAGTGAATGCTGATATCGCCTTCAACGAAGTGGAAGCGCGGGTTGCCCAGGAAACGACCGATCGCGTCCGACCCGATATCCAGACCATAGATTTCATAGTTGTCGTCGGCGAGCAGACGCTCGGTCAGGTGGTTACCGATAAAACCGTTCACGCCAAGGATCAGCACGCGGGTACGGCGTTTAATCGCCACAACCGGCTTGCTGCTCAGTACCGCACCGGATACCAGCCCCAGCGCCTGCGCCAGCTGCGTACCCTGCATGTAAACGCCGCGCTCGGTTTGACCGGTTACGATCTCCAGCGCGCCATCCTGGCAAGCGATCACCAGCGGAGAGGTCGACATCACCGTTCCAGGCTTCGCCGCGGCCAGGTCCTGGCGCACGCGGGATTTCCAGACGATAAATTTATTCGCACCAACATAGCCAAACGCGCCCGGCCACGGATCGGAAACGGCGCGGACCAGGTTATGCAGCGTCAGCGCAGGTTTGTCCCAGTCGAGACGGCCATCTTCCGGCGTACGGCGACCAACGTAGGTGGCCTGGCTTTCATCCTGCGCACGATCCTGGATTTTATCTTCACGAATCGCCGGCAGGGCCTGGTTCAGCAGCTCTGACGCCGCGGCGCACAGCTTGCGATGCAGGGTCAGCGCGACATCATCCGCGCCGATAGCAACCGTCTGCTGCGCCACGATAGCGCCGGCATCCGCACGGCTGACCATGCGATGCAGAGTCACGCCGGTTTCCGTTTCACCGTTAACCAGCACCCAGTTCAGCGGCGCGCGGCCGCGATATTGCGGCAGCAGAGAACCGTGCAGGTTAAAGCCGCCTTTTGGTGCAAGGCTGAGGATATCGTCGCCCAGCATGTTGCGATAGTAGAAAGAGAACAGGACGTCCGGCTTCATGTCGCGAATGCGTTCAATCCACAGCGGGTGGTTAACATCTTCAGGTGCCCACACCGGGATACCTTGTTCAGCAGCAATACGCGCAACCGAGCCAAAGAAATGGTTTTCGCCAGGGTTATCCGGATGGGTGAAAATAGCGGCGATTTCATACCCGGAATCCAGCAGAGACTGAATGCCAGCACAACCCATATCGTGATAAGCGAAGACTACAGCTTTCATGAACGATCTTCCTCTTGAGACGCCGTTTCCGGCTGACGAACAACACGTTGAATAAAGTAGCGGGGACGGGCGCGGACATCGTTATAGATGCGTCCGATATACTCCCCGAGCAGCCCCATGCCGACAAACTGGGCACCGATGAACATGAACAGTACGGCAAACAGCATGAACACCCCTTCCGCCGCCCACTGCGGGCCAAATACCAGTCGCAGGAACACCAGCAGGAAGGCGAAAGCGAAGCCCAGCAGGGCAATCACGCTGCCGAAGACGCTCAGCAGACGCAGCGGCGTGGTGGTCAAACAGGTCACCAGGTCGTACATCAGATTAATCAGGCGCATAAAGCTGTATTTGGAATCGCCAAATTCACGCTCCGCGTGCATCACCGGGATTTCGACCGCCCGGCGCGCGAAGGTATTTGCCAGAATCGGGATAAACGTACTGCGTTCATGGCAATTGAGCATCGCGTCGATAATGTGGCGGCGATAGGCGCGCAGCATGCAGCCGTAGTCCCCCATCGCTTTACCGGTGGTGCGCTGAATCAGGCGGTTGATCATCTTCGACGCGCTTTTACGGAAGAAGGTGTCCTGGCGGTTCTGCCGAACGGTACCGACCACGTCGTAACCTTCGTCCGCCTTCGCCACCAGGCGCGGGATCTCTTCCGGTGGGTTTTGCAGGTCGGCATCAAGGGTAATAATCAGATCGCCGGTCACATGGCTGAATCCCGCCATAATGGCCGAGTGCTGGCCATAGTTGCGGTTAAGCAACACCGCGACCACATGGCTGCCTTCGGATTCAGCAGCCTCGGTCAGCATGCGGGCAGAATCATCGCTGCTGCCATCGTCGACCAGCAGAATCTCATACTGGCGGCCCAGCGTCGCGCAGGCGGCATCCGTACGGCGAATCAGCTCAGGCAGGCTCTCCTGTTCGTTATAAACCGGAATAACGACCGAGACTTTTTTCACGGGTGGGTAAGTAAACATATCAACATCCTGACAGCTGGTGCAGCGCGGAAATGACCCGAGTGACGTCATCGTCGGTCATATCCGGGAACAAAGGGAGTGAACAGATACGCGCGCTGTTCCATTCCGTATTCGGTAAGGAAAGCGTCGGGAAACGCTCGCGGTAATATTTTTGCGTGTGGGCCGCACGGAAGTGCAGGCCGGTGCCGATGCCCATGGCTTTCAGTTTTTCCATCAACGCATCGCGGCTGATTCCGCAGGTCGCTTCATCCACGCGAATAATAAACAGGTGCCAGGCGTGCTGGTGTTCCCATTCCGGTATCGCCAGCGGCTTAAACGGCGTATCCGCCAGCTCGCGCAGATAGCGTTGGGCAATCTCGCTACGACGCTGGTTGGCATGGGCCAGTTTATCCAGCTGTACCAGCGCCAGCGCGGCGTTGATATCGGCCAGATTGTATTTGAAGCCCGGCGAAATCACCTCCGCCTGCGGCGCCCGACCATGCGTCTGACGGTCATAGGCATCGACGCCAAGACCGTGGAATTTCAGGCTACGAATGCGCGATGCCAGCGCATCGTCATCGGTCACGATCAGTCCGCCTTCGGCGCAGGTCATATTTTTAATGGCGTGAAATGAGAAGATCGCGCAGCCGCGACCGCCCACATGTTTGCCCTTGTAATACGTTCCCGCCGCGTGCGCGGCATCTTCAATCACCGGGATACCGTGACGTTCTGCCACGGCGCGAATCGCGTCGATATCCGCAGGCGCGCCCGCGTAGTGCACGGGAATAATCGCTTTGGTGTTGGGGGTAATCGCCGCTTCAACCGCCTCGGCGGTAATCATCAGATTGTCGCGATCGACATCGATCATCACCGGTGTCGCGCCCAGCAGACAGATCATGTTCAGCGTGGAAACCCAGGTCTGGGATGGCGTGATGACTTCATCGCCCGGGCCAATGCCCAACGCCATCAGCGTGACGTGCATGCCACCGGTCGCCGAACTCACCGCCACGGCGTGACGGTTGCCGGTCAGCGTGCAGAATGCCTCTTCCAACGCCTGGTTTTTCGGTCCGGTAGTAATCCAGCCCGATTGCAAAACTTCACGCAGCGCAGCCAGCTCTGCGTCGCCCATCGACGGGCGCGAAAACGGCAAAAATTCGCTCATCATTTTCCTGTTCTGTATATGACCCTTTCAGGGTTGCGGGTCGATAGAAAAAATATCCTGCGCCAGCGGACTTAAACAAAATGAAAATGGAATCTCTTCAATGCCACTTTTCATTCCAGGGTATTTGACGTTATTAAATTTAGACGGGGTTGCTTAGGATAATATTAAGAAATTAATATAATTTGCCGAATAGACAATAATCAATTGTTTTTAAATGGAATTTACAAATGACAACGCGGGGGAAGAGTGGGAAACCGGCTCCCGTTTATGGGCAAAACAGGAGCACGATGTAGTAAAGTAAACAGACATTAAACAGTTAAACAATAAATAGAATTTTATTCTGCAATCTGAATTTCAAAAACACATCTTAGCTCACAAAATCATTTCCGGTAGATGACAAATTTGCAGGAAAGTCAGCCGGTAATTGATTAGCCGGGCAATTAATGACGCTGTTATTATCCGCGCCGCAATCACGTATAAAGGTGATGGTGGCGAACTCGTCAATCACTTCCGTCGGGTAAGCCGGTCCGGCTTCACGGTAAGAAACCATCAGCGGGATATGATCGTTCTGGAAGCAGACGGTTTTTTCCGGATTATTCATCACCCAGCGCGGGAAGAAGATGGTGCCGTGAAACAGTTTGTCGCCGAGGTTTACGATCAGACTCACATCAGTGCCGGTCGGTTCAGTCCAGGAAATTTTGTAGATGCTTTCGCCGACGCGAACGATGTAAGCCTGCTGATCTTTCACCCAACGATTCGCGACGATACCGCTGTGAATGCGGTAATCCAGGGTGTGGGCGTTTTTCACGTAAATTTCGTAATTCCAGCCGTTATCGTAGGTATAAACCAGATGTTTGCCGATAAAACCGCTCAGGTCATGTTGGTCAAATGTGCTCATAATCTGTTCTCCTCTATGTGTTGAGAACAAGCATACTGCTTTAAAAAATGGATTAATAACGCTATGTTTTGATGAAATTCATTCACTTTTTCGATAAATCATGCAAAAAACGACGCTGGAACAGTGGGCCTTGCTGGAAAAAGTCATCGAGCTGGGTAGCTTCGCAAAAGCAGCAGAAGAGACTCATCGCAGCCAGTCCTCGGTGAGCTATAACCTCGCCCTGCTGCAGGAAAGACTGGGTGTCGCGCTGCTGCACCCCTCTGGCCGCCGCGCGGTACTCACTCCGGCCGGGGAGCTGCTGCTAAGCCAGGTAAAACCGCTCCTGCAGGCATTTTCATACGTTGAAACCCGCGCGGCGACCCTGCACAACGGCGCACGAACCCGTCTGGACCTGGTTGTGGACAGTATTTTCCCTCGCGAACGGCTGTTCGCCATTCTGCGCCAGTTTCAGCAACGCCATCCGCAGACTCAGGTGAGGCTGACCGAAGTCCTCGAAAACATGAAAGATGAGCAGGAGGCCCGCAGCGAAGCCGACGTGATGGTACTCACCCGCCGCCAGGATATTACCGGACGCGGCGAATGGCTGATGAACATTGATTTTGTTGCCGTTGCCCACCGGGACCATCCGCTTGCCAGACTGAGCGGCCCCCTCGACGACAGTGCGCTGGCCTCCTGGCCGCTGGTGCGTATCGCCGATCGCAGCGACGACCCGCAGACAGGGCGCGATGCGTGGACATTTTCCACCATTGATGCCGCTATCGATGCGGTGCTCTATCAGGTTGGCTTCGGCTGGCTCCCGGAAGAGCGCATCCGCTCCCGGTTGGATCAGGGTCTGTTGAAAATATTGCCGCTCAGCCACGGCGCCCGACGCGCCACGCCGCTGCACCTGATCGTCAAACGCGATCTGGCGCCCATTGATGAGCAGCTCGCCACGCTGCTGGCGCTGTTCCGGGCGCCCTGAATCGCCCGCTTGCGCGAGCCTTCGGGCCACGAATCCTTTACGTTGTCTCGACCTGGCTGACCGGCAGACAACCTGACGGACGAAGTGGGTATATGAAATTCTTATACTTTCCGTCCTGAGATTGATCCAGGTTAGGCCTGAAGTATGATGAATTATTAAAATCATCATACTTTCCTTCCTGTTGAGATAAAGACCTTGTCTATTTTCCGCACCACGCTGCTGGCGCTTCTCGCCTGCGCACCTCTGCTGACCGCCGCCGCTTCATACGACATCACCACCGCCTGGCCGGTGAACGTGGGTCCGCTGAATCCGCATCTGTATACCCCCAACCAAATGTTTGCCCAAAGCATGGTCTACGAGCCGCTGGTCAAATATCAGCAGGATGGTTCGGTCAAGCCGTGGTTGGCGAGCAGCTGGAGCCACTCTGCGGACGGGAAAGTGTGGCTCTTTACCCTGCGTAACGATGTGCAGTTTTCTAACGGCGAGCCGTTCAATGCGCAGGCCGCGGTCGCCAACTTCCAGGCGGTGCTGGCTAACCGGCAGCGCCATGCCTGGCTGGAGCTGACCAACCAGATTACCGACGTACGGGCGCTCAGCGATACGCAGCTGCAGATTACGCTCAAAAGCGCCTACTACCCTTTCTTGCAGGAGCTGGCGCTGCCGCGCCCGTTCCGTTTTATCGCCCCTTCGCAATTTGTTGAAGGGGGAACACAGCACGGTATCAAAGCGCCGATCGGCACCGGCCCCTGGGTGCTGAAAACCTCTCAGCTCAACCAGTATGATGTGCTGGTACGTAACGACCGCTACTGGGGTGACAAACCGGCGATCCGCCAGGTGACCGTGAAAGTGATTCCGGACCCGATGACCCGCGCCGTCGCTTTTGAAACCGGCGATATCGATCTGCTTTACGGCAACGAAGGCCTGCTGCCGCTGGATACCTTCGCTCGTTTCAGCCATAACCCGGCCTGGCGTACCCAGCTCTCTCAGCCTGTCGAAACGGTGATGCTGGCCCTGAACTCCGCCAGAGCTCCCACGAACGAACTGGCGGTGCGTGAAGCGCTGAATTACGCGGTGAACAAAAAATCGCTGATCGACAATGCGCTGTACGGTACACAGCAGGTGGCCGACACGCTTTTCGCCCCTTCCGTGCCATACGCCAATATTGGCCTGAAACCGCGCCACTACGACCCACAGCAGGCCAACGCCATGCTGGAAAAGGCCGGTTGGGTCAGGCCCGCGGGCAAAGCGATTCGCGAGAAGAATGGCCAGCCGCTGCACATCGAACTGTCGTTTATCGGTACCGATGCCCTGAGTAAGTCGATGGCGGAGATAATCCAGGCGGATATGCGCCAGGTCGGGGTGGATGTGGCGCTGGTTGGCGAAGAGGAGAGCAGCATTTACGCCCGCCAGCGCGACGGCCGCTTTGGCATGATTTTTAACCGTACCTGGGGCGCGCCGTACGACCCGCACGCTTTTATGAGCTCAATGCGCGTCCCCTCGCATGCCGATTACCAGGCGCAGCAAGGGCTAGCGGACAAGCAGCTGATTGATAAAGAGATTGGCCAGGTTCTGACCACCAGCGACGATGCGCAACGTCAGGCGCTGTATCGCGATATTCTCACCCGTCTGCACAACGACGCGGTCTATCTGCCCGTCAGCTATATCTCAATGATGGTGGTGGCGAAACCCGAGCTGGGAGCGATTCCTTACGCAGCGGTTACCGCTGAAATTCCGTTCGAACAGATCCAGCCGGTGAATCCCTGATGCAACGTTATCTGCTGCGACGCATACTGCTGATGGTTCCGATGATTTTTGCCGCCTCGGTGATTATCTTCCTGATGCTTCGCCTCGGCACCGGTGACCCGGCGCTCGACTATCTGCGGCTTTCAAACCTGCCGCCCACGCCGGATATGGTGGCCTCTACGCGGACGATGCTCGGATTGGATCAGCCGCTCGTCGTCCAGTACGGCCGCTGGCTCTGGCGGGCGCTACATCTCGATTTTGGCGTATCATTTGCCACCCAGCGTCCGGTGCTTGACGATGTGCTGCGCTTCCTGCCCGCAACGCTGCAGCTGGCGGGCGCGGCGCTGGTGCTGATCCTGCTGACCTCCGTACCGCTGGGTATCTGGGCCGCGCGTCACCGCGAGCATTTGCCGGATTTCATCGTGCGGCTCATCGCCTTTCTTGGCGTGTCGATGCCTAACTTCTGGCTCGCCTTTTTGCTGGTGCTGTTCTTCTCGGTCTATTTACAGTGGCTGCCAGCTCTGGGCTACGGCAGCTGGCAGCATATCGTCCTGCCGGCCGTGTCGATTGCGTTTATGTCGCTGGCGATTAACGCCCGCCTCCTGCGCGCCAGCATGCTGGAAGTCGCCGGACAGCGCCATGTCACCTGGGCTCGCCTGCGCGGCCTGAATGCCAGGCAAATCGAACGTCGTCACATTCTGCGCAACGCCTCGCTACCGATGATTACCGCCGTAGGAATGCACATTGGCGAACTGATCGGCGGGACGATGATCATCGAAAATATCTTTGCCTGGCCGGGCGTCGGGCGCTATGCCGTTTCGGCCATTTTTAACCGTGATTATCCTGTGATTCAATGCTTTACGCTTATCATGGTGGTGGTATTCGCCCTGTGCAATCTGGCGGTCGATCTGGTCAATGCCGCGCTGGACCCGCGTATTCGTCGTCATGAAGGAGCGCACTCATGAGCTTTTTCTTCTCAGCGCGCGGTTCGGTGCGCGCGGCGCTGGTCATTATCGTTCTGCTGATGCTGGTGGCGCTCACCAGCCAGTGGTGGCTACCGTACGATCCGCAGGCCATTGATTTACCTTCCCGTCTGCTGCCACCTGACGGCCAGCACTGGCTGGGGACCGACCATCTTGGCCGCGATATTTTCTCCCGTCTGCTGGCGGCGACCCGGGTGTCACTGGGGGCGGTGATGGCCTGTTTACTGCTGGTTCTGGCGCTGGGGCTTCTCGTTGGCGGCTGTGCCGGACTCATGGGCGGGCGCGTCGATCAGCTCACCATGCGGGTGGCCGATATGTTTATGACCTTTCCTACCTCCATTCTGTCGTTTTTTATGGTCGGCGTGCTGGGGACCGGGTTGACCAACGTGATTATCGCTATCGCCCTGTCTCACTGGGCCTGGTACGCGCGCATGGTTCGTAGCCTGGTGGTATCCCTGCGCCAGCGCGAGTTTATTCTCGCCGCGCGGCTGAGCGGCGCAAATCGCTGGCGGCTTTTCCTCGATCACCTGGCCGGCGCGGTGGTGCCCTCGCTGCTGGTTCTCGCCACCCTCGATATCGGTCATATGATGCTGCACGTCGCCGGGATGTCGTTCCTCGGTCTTGGCGTCAGCGCCCCCACGGCGGAATGGGGGGTAATGATTAACGATGCGCGGCAGTTTATCTGGACCCAGCCGCTACAGATGCTGTGGCCCGGCCTGGCGCTGTTTATCAGCGTGATGGCCTTTAACCTGGTGGGCGACGCGCTGCGCGATCGTCTCGATCCTCACCTAATCGCGGAGCACAGCCACTGATGCCGCAAAAGATCCAGTTAGAACAATTGACGCTGTGCGCCGGCCGCCCGCTGGTGACGGCGCTGTCGCTGACCCTGCGTCGCGGGCAGGTGCTGGCCCTGCTGGGTAGCAGCGGTTGCGGAAAATCGCTGACCTGCGCCGCAGCGCTTGGCGTTCTGCCTCCCGGTGTCCGGCAAACCGCCGGGCGTCTGCTGCTGGACGGCATTCCGGTGCACGGCGAACAGCTGCGGGGCGGTACCGTCGCCACGATTATGCAGAATCCGCGCAGCGCCTTTAATCCGCTGTATACGATGGCAACTCACGCGCGGGAAACCTGCCGCGCCACCGGCCAGCCCGCGGATGAGGCGGCGCTTATTGCCGCCATGACCGCCGTCGGTCTGGAAAACCCGTCTCAGCTCCTGAAACGCTATCCCTTCGAGATGAGCGGCGGGATGTTGCAGCGAATGATGATCGCCCTCGCCCTGCTGAGTAAAGCCCCCTTTATCTTCGCCGATGAACCTACCACCGACCTCGATGCCGTGGCGCAGGGGCGCATTCTGGATCTGCTGGAAGAGATTGTCTCCAGCCGCGGCCAGGGCCTGCTGCTGGTCACTCACGACATGGGCGTGGTGGCGCGGCTGGCGCATGAGGTCGCGGTGATGGACCACGGGCGCATCGTCGAGCGTTGCGACGTCAACACCCTGTTTAGCGCTCCCCGACATCCGGTCAGTCAACGGCTGCTGGCGGCACACCTGGCGCTGTACGGAATGGAGTTTGCAGGATGAACCTACTGAACGTGACCGACGTCAGCCACGATTACCCGCACCATCCGGGCGTGCTGCGCGACGTCAGCCTGAGTATCCAGGCGGGTGAAACGGTGGCGCTGCTCGGACGCAGCGGTTGCGGTAAAAGCACCCTGGCGAGGATGCTGGTCGGCCTTGAAACACCGGATCACGGCGAGATAACCTGGCGCGGAACGCCGATTCAGACGTTAAAAGGCGACGCGCAGCGGGCATTTCGTCGCGATATCCAGCTGGTTTTCCAGGATGCACAAAGCGCGGTGAACCCGCGCAAAACGGTGAATGAGATCATCAGCGAGCCGCTGCGCCATCTGTTCCGCTTCGCGCGCGATGAGCGCCAGGCGCGGGTCGAAGCGATGATGCAGGCGGTGGACCTTTCTCCACACCTGCTCGACAAACGCCCGCACCAGCTCAGCGGCGGGCAGCTGCAGCGGGTCTGCCTGGCCCGGGCGCTGGTTGTGCGTCCCCCCTTACTGATCCTCGATGAGGCCGTTTCGAATCTTGATCTCGTTTTACAGGCGGAGATCGTTGCGCTGCTGAAGCGTCTGCAGGTACAGTTTTCTACCGCCTGCCTGTTTATCACCCACGATCTGCGGCTGGTCGAGCGCTTTTGTCAGCGGGTGATGGTGATGGAGAGCGGGCAGATTCTGGAAACCACGGCGGTCAACACACCGCTGCGTCTTCAGTCAATGGCGGGCCGGACACTCCAGCGTGCGGTCCTTCCCGCTTTTCCACCTTCCCTTGCCATAGAGAAACGACCATGCAGCGCGTAACCCTGACTCTTGATGACGATCTTCTGGCGACCCTGGACGCGCTGAGCGCCCAGCGCGGGTACCACAACCGTTCGGAGGCGGTGCGCGATATCTTGCGCAATTCGTTGATGCATGAGCATGCGCAACAGCCCGAACAGCGCGGTTACGCGGTGCTTTCCTATGTCTATGAACATGAAAAACGCGAGCTGGCAAGCCGACTGATCGCCACGCAGCATCACCATCACGATCTGTCCGTTGCGACGCTGCACGTGCATATCAGCCATGATGACTGTCTGGAGATTGCCGTCCTTAAAGGTGAAATGGGCGAGGTGCGGCATTTTGCCGATGAGGTGATTGCCCAGCGCGGCGTACGTCACGGGCATCTGCACTGCTTAACCGCGCAAGACGAGGGTTCGCACGACTGACCCGCCGATAATGGCGGCAATGCCATTCGACGTATAGCCCGGAAAACCGACCAATTTTACGTGGTTTATCAACCGTTGATAAACCACGTAAATTATACGCTTTCACAACTTGTCTACCTTCCTATAATGGCCGCTCATTTAACGATCTCGTTATGGCGAGGCTCCTGCACAAATACAAGTTACCGCCCTGCTGGTATCGAGAGAGACCACTCAGGGAAATACAGGCATCCATCGAATCAAGGTGTTGCCAAGGTAACTTCTGACGGCGTTCATGCCGGACAGATACGTTGTGCAGTGCTAAAACCAGGACGTAGGGATCTGCCTGTGCTCATCCTGTCTTGTTCGCCCCTATGAGTGATTTTTTATAGGGAATTACACCATGTCTTCAATGCAACACTGCGCCGCGCACCTGGCCACTTCCGCCTTCGACGGCGATGCGATCGCCCAGTACATGCGTACCGATTTTATCACTCTGCCCGAGCACCTCAGCGTCTATGAAGCGCGGGAGCTCTTTGTCTCGCAACTCACCAGCGATGATATTCCGGGCCAGGTCTTTGTGGTGGCCGGAAAGAAGCTGCGCGGCAGTTTATCCATTAAAAAGCTGCTTCAGGAGAGCGATACGGCGCAATCCATTCGCTATCTGATGGACAGCTGCCTGTTCCGCGTGAAACCCGATGATGAGCGTCAGGAGGTGGTCGCCGAACTGAGCGAACGCGGACTCGACCTGGTGCCGGTGGTTGAAAAAGGTGAGCTGGTTGGCTGCCTGATGGAGAAAGAGATTGCCCATCTGCTGGAGGACGACGTCACCGAAGATGTGCATCGCCAGGGCGCAACGCTCCCGCTGGAGAAGCCCTATCTGGAGATCAGCCCGTGGACGCTGTGGAAGAAACGTTCGGTGTGGTTATTGCTGCTGTTCGTGGCAGAAGCCTACACCAGCAGCGTCATTCAACATTTTGAAGAGGCGCTGGAATCCGCCATTGCGCTGGCCTTCTTTATTCCGTTGCTGATCGGCACCGGCGGTAACAGCGGTACGCAGATCACCTCCACGCTGGTCCGTTCCATGGCGCTCGGGGAAGTACGCCTGCGCGATATGGGCCGGGTGATTCGTAAAGAGATGACGACGTCGCTGCTGATTGCCCTCACTCTCGGTCTGGCGGGCTGCCTGCGCGCCTGGATGATGGGCATCGGCATGGAGATCACTCTGATTGTCAGCCTGACGCTGGTCTGCATTACGCTGTGGAGCGCGGTGGTCTCGTCAGTGATCCCTCTGACGCTTAAACGCGTGGGCATCGACCCGGCGGTCGTTTCCGCGCCGTTTATCGCCACGCTGATTGATGGCACCGGGCTGATTATCTACTTCAAAATCGCCCAGCACTTTCTTGGTCTGAACTGATAAACCGAGGGCAGCTTCCCGTAGCAGAGAAGCTGCCCCTGTCTTACGCTTCTACCAGCGCCTGGGCGCAGGCCCAGGCAGAAGACCATGCCCACTGGAAGTTGTACCCTCCCAGCCAGCCGGTCACATCCATCACTTCACCGATAAAATAGAGCCCCGGCACCTTGCGTGCTTCCATGGTTCGCGACGACAGTTCGTGCGTATCTACGCCGCCGAGGGTCACCTCCGCCGTACGGTAGCCTTCGGTGCCGTTGGGCTGCACGCGCCAGGCGGTCAGCGTCTCCACCAGCATTTCCTGCTCGCGCACGTTGAGCTGTTTTAGCGTGACGTCCGGAATTTGCCCCAGCTGCTGCAGGCACTCCACCAGCCGCTTCGGCAGCTGCATAGCGAGGGTGTTTTTCAGGCTTTGATTCGGATGTTCGCTCCGCTGCTCGTTAAGGAAATCATCAAGATGGCAATCAGGCAGCAGGTTGATGGTGACAAACTCGCCCGGCTGCCAGTAGCTGGAAATCTGCAGTACCGCCGGCCCGGAGAGCCCGCGGTGGGTAAACAGCAGATTCTCGCGGAACACCGTGCCGTCCTGTGCGGTAATGGTTGATGGCACCGAAACGCCCGAGAGCACCTGCAGCTGCTCAAGCAGCGGTTTATGCAGAGTAAAGGGCACCAGCCCCGCACGGGTCGGCAGCACCTTGAGACCAAACTGCTCGGCAAGTTTATAGCCGAACGGCGATGCCCCCAGTCCGGGCATCGACAGGCCGCCGGAGGCGACCACCAGTTTTTTCGCCGCCACCTCGTCGCCATTAAGTTGCAGTCTGTAGCCTTCATCGTCGCGTTCTACGCTGATAATTTCGCTACGCAGGCGAATTTGCACGCCGCCCTTGTCACATTCCGCCAGCAGCAGGTTGACGATTTGCTCTGCGGAATCATCACAAAACAGCTGGCCGAGGGTCTTCTCATGCCAGGCAATACCGTGTTTGCCCACCAGTTCGATAAAATCCCACTGGGTATAACGCGCCAGCGCAGATTTGCAAAAATGCGGGTTCAGGCTGAGATAAGCGGCCGGTTCAATATACATATTGGTAAAGTTGCAGCGACCGCCGCCGGACATCAGGATTTTACGGCCTGGCTTTTTGCCATTATCCAGCAACAGCACGCGCAGCCCCGCCTGGCCCGCCTGCGCTGCACAAAACATTCCCGCCGCTCCGGCGCCAATTACAATGGCATCAAACCTTTCCACACAACTTTCCTCATATCCCGATTGTCGGGAATTGTAAATTTTTCACGCTGGTCGCACCAGCACGAAAATCGATGTATTCATGTACATCATTGAAAGATATAGGATTACTCTCAAGCAGGTAAAATCCAGACAGGAAGAAAATCAAAAAAAGTCTATATTTCACTTTGCCCGCGCCGCTAAAGTCACTGATAATGCGCCGCGTTCATGTCCTCAAAATGGCGTAACGTCCTATGCTACATTTATTTGCCGGTCTGGATTTACATACCGGGCTATTACTATTGCTTGCTTTAGCTTTCGTGCTGTTTTACGAAGCGATTAACGGTTTTCATGATACCGCAAACGCTGTTGCTACTGTGATTTACACACGCGCAATGCGGTCACAACTTGCGGTTGCGATGGCGGCCCTCTTCAACTTCTTCGGCGTTCTGTTGGGTGGTCTCAGCGTCGCTTATGCCATCGTGCATATGCTGCCGACCGACCTGCTGCTTAACATGGGTTCCGCACATGGCCTCGCCATGGTGTTCTCTATGCTGCTGGCAGCGATTATCTGGAACCTCGGTACCTGGTATTTTGGCCTTCCGGCCTCCAGCTCGCACACGCTGATCGGCGCTATCATCGGTATTGGTTTAACCAATGCGCTGATGACCGGCACGTCCGTGGTCGACGCGTTGAATATCCCGAAAGTCATCGGTATTTTTGGCTCACTTATCATCTCACCGATTGTTGGTCTGGTGGTCGCTGGCGGCCTGATTTTCATTTTGCGTCGTTACTGGAGCGGTACCAAAAAACGCGCCCGTATTCACCTGACGCCTGCAGAACGTGAAAAGAAAGACGGTAAGAAAAAGCCGCCGTTCTGGACCCGTATTGCCCTGATTCTGTCCGCCATTGGCGTATCGTTCTCGCACGGTGCTAACGACGGCCAGAAAGGCATTGGTCTGGTCATGCTGGTGCTGATCGGCGTGGCGCCGGCTGGTTTCGTGGTTAACATGAATGCCTCCGGCTATGAAATAACCCGGACCCGCGATGCGGTGAACAACGTGGAAACCTTCTTCGAACAGCGCCCTGAGCTGTTGAAAAAGGCCACCGGCGTTGACCAGCTGATTCCGTCTCCGGAGGCCGGGACGGCCGCCAGCGGCGGTGAGTTCCATTGCCATCCGGCGAATACCATCAACGCGCTGAATCGCGTGAAGACGGCGCTGACCGGTATTGAAAGCTACGACTCGCTCTCCATTGATCAGCGTAGTCAGCTGCGTCGCATCATGCTGTGCATTTCCGACACCACCGATAAAGTCGCGAAGTTACCGGAAGTGAATGCTGACGATCAGCGCCTGCTGAAGAAACTGAAAACCGATATGCTGAGCACCATCGAGTACGCGCCAATCTGGATCATTATGGCCGTGGCGCTGGCGCTGGGTATCGGCACGATGATCGGCTGGCGTCGCGTGGCGACCACTATCGGTGAAAAGATCGGTAAGAAAGGTATGACCTACGCACAAGGTATGTCTGCCCAGATGACCGCGGCGGTTTCGATTGGTCTGGCGAGTTACACCGGTATGCCGGTTTCCACCACCCACGTGCTCTCCTCCTCCGTAGCGGGGACGATGCTCGTCGATGGCGGCGGCCTGCAGAGAAAGACCGTCACCAGTATTCTGATGGCGTGGGTGCTTACTCTCCCGGCGGCGATTCTGCTGTCCGGCGGGCTGTACTGGATAGCGCTGAAGATTATCTAAGAAGCTGAAAGCGACAAAAAAGCGGGTCAGGAAACTGACCCGCTTTTTTTATATCCGTTGTTTTACTTAATCTTTTTCTGGCATGAGGAAAATCTGAACATTTTTTGTTCAAAAACATGGAGGAAAAAAAATATCATCCCGGCCAGGATAAAATACCTCACAGCGGAGAATGTATGGCTTCTGTCCCCATCCCAGGACCTGGTTCAATCGTTATAGCGAGCAATATGCGCGAAGCACGCCGTCAAGGAGTGTCACGTAATATGGCTACCCCATGAACGTACTACTGGTTTTATCAAAAAGTCAGAAATGGCGGCCCGTGGGATGATAAAAAATTCGCCCCGTATTTCGCCGCGTTCGGTAATTTCAATTTTGGGGCTACCGGCACTGCCGCAGGTATTCCTGCGAACATCCTTCTTATGGGCGCAGGTTGGGCGCAGGGTCGTGCGGGAACCTCAAAACCCGAATGGGGGAAATGGTATGAAAAACCTCCCTATGGAGATGCCCCTACGGATCAGCGCAATATCAGAGAAGGGATAGATTATGCCATTCAGAACGGCTATTAGATGGCTCCATCGGCTTGTTACGCTGGCACTTCTGGCCCTGATCGTCGGATTTGTGTGGCTCAACCACCATCTCGATCCGCGAAATAGCGATGAGCTCCAGCGTGTTTATAAATTGTCTGACGGCGTTTGGCTCTACATGACCGTTAACAACCGAGGTGACGCAACGGTGCCTACAATCTATCGTTGCTATCTGTCGCATGAGATAGCAGGGAACAATACAGAAATTATCCAGCAGCTTACGCAGAAGAGCCCGGTGATTGAGGGGACAGGGAGTCTTACGAGTGCCGGCATAGATAAAAACGGGGAAGTGAACCTCTCTTACAGCGGGAAGGTTATCTCACTCCAGGACAATATCTCAGACCTCAGATTCTCAGTTAAGCCCTGACCCCGATGCAAAGAAGGCGAGACTCGCCTCGCCTTTCTTATGCTCAGTGCCAAATCATCAATGCGATCAGACTCACCACCACCAGACCACACAGGGCGCTGGTCAGAATAAACTGCCGCCGTACCCGCTCGCAGCGACGAATAAACTCATCATCGTGATGATCGCGATAACGTTGGGCATAAATGTACCAGACCAGGCGCACCTGTTTGCCCGGCTGCCCATGCGAAGTAAAAAAGCCTCCGCCATCAACATATTGATAAAGCAAGGGATCGCAACCACGTAGCACAACCAATAATGCACGCAATGATGAGAAGTAGCGTGCCATATTCACCACACAAACGATACACAGGGCCCAAAACAGCGCAATAGTGCTGATCATACGTCCTCCCCGGCGACCCGCCCTCGGAGACATCTCCGGAGCTAGCGCTTCCCAATACCCAACCCAACATACAATATGAGAGTGCGATTCCGATCACGTTTATTTATCCGATCGGCTCATTAAATAGTGTAGGAGATCAGTCAATTTTTTTACCACAAGGTTAATCGTTATCAATACGTAAGATGAATATATTTGTTTAACTTTTGGTGAACCAGGTGCATTGACGGAGCGCGAGGGGCGCTATAAGGTAGAAATATCTTCTACAATTAAGTCCTTAAAGGGCTGAACCCCCGCGGATTAGCACGCAGGACGCGGGCGAAGCGGCAGCACCAGCTGTCTGGTCCAATGGTCATCGACAACTTATGGAAGGAGTAACACTATGGCTTACAAACATATTCTTATTGCAGTAGACCTCTCCCCGGAAAGCAAGGTTCTGGTAGAGAAAGCCGTTTCTATGGCGCGTCCTTATAATGCCAAAGTCTCTCTGATTCACGTGGATGTTAATTACTCTGACCTGTACACCGGTCTGATCGATGTCAACCTGGGCGACATGCAGAAACGGATTTCCGAAGAGACGCACCACGCGCTGAGCGAGCTGTCTACCAATGCGGGCTATCCGATTACCGAAACCCTGAGCGGCAGCGGCGATCTCGGCCAGGTGCTGGTTGATGCAATTAAAAAATACGATATGGACCTGGTGGTCTGCGGTCACCATCAGGATTTCTGGAGCAAGCTGATGTCTTCCGCACGTCAGCTCATCAACACCGTTCACGTCGATATGCTGATTGTGCCGCTGCGCGATGAAGAAGACGAATAACCGTTCGCGCGGTTAACCATCAGAATGCCAGCGCCCGCCTTTGCGGGCGTTGTCGTTTTTTACGAAGGGCCTATTTGCCAGCGCCCATTGCCTGCGTCCATTGGCCGATGCAAATATAACTAACCCGCCTTTACCGCCAGGATATCAAACCGAATATTTATTAACGATTAGTGTGATCAACCAATTATTAGAAAAATAATCTATATAATAATCTACTCCCAAAGCCAATAGCCGCATCATTGCGCTTCATCATACTTTTTCAGCGCGTTCTGGCATACGCGTTCATACTTTTTTGGGATTGCACTACAAGGCGAAGGAATATGAAAACTACTGCACCTACGGGGCTGTTGCAGCAACCTCGTCCGTTCTTCATGATTTTTTTTGTGGAATTATGGGAGCGATTTGGTTATTACGGCGTCCAGGGGATCCTGGCGGTCTTTTTTGTTAAACAACTTGGATTTTCTCAGGAACAAGCGTTTATTACCTTTGGCGCCTTTGCCGCGCTGGTTTATGGGCTGATCTCCATCGGCGGCTATGTTGGCGACCACCTGCTCGGCACCAAACGCACGCTGGTTCTTGGGGCCGTGGTGCTGGCGCTGGGCTACTTCATGACCGGGCTGTCGCTACTTAAACCCGACCTGATTTTTATCGCCCTCGGGACGATTGCCGTCGGTAACGGGCTATTTAAAGCCAATCCCGCCAGCCTGCTGTCAAAGTGCTATCCACCCAAAGATGCCCGTCTCGACGGCGCATTCACCCTGTTTTATATGTCGATTAATATCGGCTCGCTGCTGTCGCTCTCTCTGGCGCCGGTGATCGCGGAAAAATTTGGCTATGCCGTAACCTATAACCTGTGCGGCGTGGGGCTGATTATCGCCCTGCTGGTCTATTTCGCCTGCCGTGGAATGGTGAAAGATATCGGTTCAGAGCCGGATCATCGGCCGCTTGTTGTGCGCAATCTGCTGTACGTGCTGGTCGGCACGGTGGCAATGGTGTTCCTTTGCGCCTGGCTGATGCATAACGTCAAAATCGCTAACCTGGTGCTGATTGTCCTCTCTGTCATCGTGATTATTTTCTTCTTCCGCGAAGCCTTCAGACTGGATAAAACCGGGCGCAACAAAATGTTTGTCGCCTTTATCCTGATGCTGGAAGCGGTGCTGTTCTACATTCTGTACGCGCAGATGCCGACATCGCTAAACTTCTTCGCCATCAATAACGTTCACCACGAGATCCTCGGCATGACCATTAACCCGGTCAGCTTCCAGGCCCTGAACCCGTTCTGGGTGGTGGTGGCCAGTCCGGTGCTGGCGGCGATTTATACCCGCCTTGGCAACAAAGGCAAAGACCTCACCATGCCGATGAAATTTACCCTCGGCATGTTTTTATGTTCGCTGGGCTTCCTGACCGCCGCCGCTGCGGGAATCTGGTTTGCCGATGCTCAGGGGCTGACGTCGCCGTGGTTTATCGTGCTGGTTTATCTGTTCCAGAGTCTGGGAGAGCTGCTGATCAGCGCGCTGGGGCTGGCAATGGTCGCCGCGCTGGTGCCGCAGCATCTGATGGGCTTTATTCTGGGCATGTGGTTTCTGACTCAGGCAGCCGCCTTCCTGATGGGGGGATACGTCGCCACCTTCACCGCCGTGCCGGACAATATCACCGACCCGCTGCAAACCCTGCCGGTTTATACCGGCGTGTTTAGCAAGATTGGTCTGGTGACGCTGGGTGTGACCCTGGTGATGGCGATGCTGGTACCGTGGCTCAACCGGATGATTAATACGCCGTCGAGCGACAAATAATAACCTGCTTAACCTCAGCGGCGGGTGTCGCTGAGGTTACCCTTTCCGCGCGGCAATCCAGTCCCGCACTTCTATGACAAACTCGTCCGGCGCTTTGCGATACATCTTACGCGCCAGGTCCAGAATAGTATGTTGCCCTAGCGCCTCTTCCATCCGCTGCTGCGCCATATCCATCACCGATCGCACGCCGCAGATCCCTTCGCAGGCCCATTCCGGCGGCTGTGCGTCAAACACCGCCAGCCGCTGGCGAATTTCACGACATTCAAAGATACGCTTATCACCATCGATGGCGTTGACCACATCCAGGACCGTTATCTGTTCGGCGGGTTTTGCCAGCTGAAACCCGCCGCCCTTACCCTCAATGCTGCGCACCAGACCGGCTTTAGACAGGCGGGTGAAGATTTTGGCCAGATAGTCGTAGGGCACGCTTTGCAGATCGGCAATTTCCCGCACGCTCATCTCGCGGGCATCACCTTTGCTATCCACCATACACATCAGGCTATGGATGCCGTATTCAACTCCGGAACTGTAAAATGCCATGCTCTAATCTCAGCCAAAAAGAATCTGAGTTATTGTAGCTTTTTCGCCCCAACCGTGCCAGAAGGATAAAATAACAAGTTAAGATGAAAAATTTAAACTTGTTTTTTATCAACGTGATGAATGCAAATCAAGGGATAAAACCCAGACCGCAGCACAAATCACATTGCAAACTCATACTACGACAAATAAAATCCGAGTAAAAATATCGTCGTTAACAATGAGTGAAACCATCATGCGTAAACAAATTCTGGTTGTCGGTGCCGGCTTTTCGGGAATGTGGGCTGCGCTTAGCGCCGCCCGCCTGGCCGATCAATATCAACATCAGGCCGTGGATATCACCGTCATTGCGCCGCAGCCAGAGCTGCGCGTGCGTCCACGCTTCTATGAGAAAGCGGTACCAACGCTGGTTGCGCCGCTGCAACCTTTGTTTGATGCTACCGGCGTGCACTTCCTGCGCGGCACCGTTTCACAGCTCCTTCCGGCCAGCAAAGCCGTCGTCTGGACGGATACCAACGGTGAAACACAGCAGAAGCGCTACGACCGGTTAATCCTGGCCAGCGGCAGCCATGTGAACCGTTCGTTAGTGGCCGGCGCCGATGCTTATGCCTTCGATCTCGACCAGCTGGAGAGCGCCAGCGTTCTGGAACAGCACCTGCAATCACTGGCTCACGAAGCCGATAGCGAGCCACGCAATACCGTTGTTGTCTGCGGCGGTGGCTTCACCGGCATTGAGATGGCCATGGAGTTACCCGGCAGGCTGCGCGAGATTCTGGGTGAGAATGCTAAGACCAGAGTAGTCGTAGTTGAACGCGGTCCGCTGCCGGGATCGCGTTACAGCGAAGCGCTACGCGACGTTATCGTCCAGGCCTCCGCAGAGCTCGGTGTTGAATGGCGGGTCAATACTGAAGTTGAGCGGATTGATGCCGATGGCGTCATGCTTAAAGACGGGCAGAAGATCGCATCCCGCACCGTTATCTGGACGGTTGGCGTGCAGGCAAACGGCCTGACGGCACAAATTGAAGCGCCTCGCGATCGCCTGGGTCGTCTGCATGTGAACACGGCGCTTCAGGTGGTCGGCTATGACGATATCTATGCCACCGGCGACGTGGCCTACGCGGCGACCGATGACAAGGGAAACCATGCGTTAATGACCTGTCAGCACGCTATTTTGCTGGGTAAATTTGCCGGTAACAACGCAGCGGCAAGTCTGCTGGATGTCGCGCCGTTGCCGTATCGCCAGGAAAACTACGTCACCTGCCTCGATCTCGGCGCCTGGGGTGCAGTCTATACCGAAGGGTGGGATCAGCAGGTGAAGCTGACCCGGGAGGAAGCGAAAAAGCTGAAGGTGTCGATCGTCAGCGAGCTTATCTATCCGCCGAAGGCTGAGAAAGCGGTAGCCTTTGAGATTGCTGACCCGCTGGCGCCGTTTGTCTGAACCCAGGAAACGCCCCGGTTGCGCTGCGCTTACCGGAGCGATGAACGGTCGCCCGGATATAAGGCAGGTATGCCGCCATCCGGGGGAACGATGGTGACTGAAGCGTTACTCGGGCGTCCCGGCGTAAATATCAAAGCGGTGGCCTTTGGTGACCACCGCGTTCGGCGTGGCGACATCCGCCAGCGGCGGGGCGTAATCCGGACGTTTCACCACCACCCGTTTGGTCGCCAGCTGACGCGCTGGCTCCAGCAGTCCGTCAGCATCCAGATCCGGCCCCACCAGCGACTGAAATACGCGCATCTCTTTCTTCACCAGCGCGCTTTTCTGCTTATGCGGGAACATCGGGTCAAGATAGACCACCTGCGGGCGTGGCGTAATGTCCGTCAGCGCCGTCAGGCTGGAGGCGTGAATCAGCTGTAAACGCTCCCGAAGCCACGGGCCGATTTCCGGGTCAGCGTAGCCACGAGCCAGCCCGTCATCAAGCAGGGCCGCCACTACCGGGTTACGTTCCAGCATGCGCACCCGGCAGCCCACCGAGGCCAGCACGAAGGCATCGCGACCCAGTCCTGCCGTCGCATCCACCACATCCGGCAAATAGTCGCCTTTAACGCCCACCGCTTTCGCTACCGCCTCGCCGCGACCGCCGCCAAATTTACGTCGGTGGGCCATCGCCCCGCCGACGAAATCAACGAAGATCCCGCCGAGCTTTGGCTCATCGCGTTTACGCAGCTCCAGATGTTCGCGGGTCATAACCAGCGCCATCAGGTTGTCATCATCCTGCGTCAGGCCCCAGCGAGCGGCAAGAACAGATAAGGCGCCGTCTCCGGCGCCCGTTTCATCAATTAAGCAGATTTTCACGTCCACTTTACCCTAAAGAATGCGCGTTGCATCAAGACAACAAAAGAACGAATCCCTGGCCACGCACAGAGTATGCGGCCAGGGCGAGTGAGTACCGTTGCCAAAGAGGCAGCCTGAGGAATGACGGGGAAATTAGCCCTTAATCCCGTAATGCTCCAGCATCGCGTCGAGCTGCGGTTCGCGTCCACGGAAGCGTTTGAACAGCACCATCGGCTCTTCGGAACCGCCGCGGCTCAGGATGTTATCGAGGAACGACTGGCCGGTTTCACGGTTGAAAATCCCCTCTTCTTCAAAGCGCGAGAAAGCATCCGCCGCCAGGACATCGGCCCACAGATAGCTGTAATAGCCTGCCGCATAGCCCCCGGCAAAAATATGGCTGAAGGCATGTGGGAAACGACCCCAGGACGGCCCTGGCACCACGGCGACCTGCTTTTTGATTTCCGCCAGCGTTTCGAGGATTTTCGCCCCTTGCTCCGGCTGGTACTCCGCATGCAGACGGAAGTCGAACAGGCCGAACTCCAGCTGACGCAGAATGAACAGCGCGGCCTGATAGTTTTTCGCCGCCAGCATTTTTTCCAGCAGCGCCTGCGGCAGCGGTTCACCGGTTTCATAGTGGCCGGAGATAAATGCCAGCGCTTCCGGCTCCCAGCACCAGTTTTCCATAAACTGGCTCGGCAACTCGACCGCATCCCACGGCACCCCGCTGATGCCGGAGACGCCGGCGGTATCGATACGGGTCAGCATATGGTGCAGACCGTGACCAAACTCGTGGAACAGCGTGATCACTTCATCGTGAGTAAACAGCGCCGGTTTGCCGTTCACCGGGCGGTTAAAGTTGCAGGTCAGGTAGGCCACCGGCTTTTGCAACGAGCCGTCGAGTTTGCGCATCTGCCCGACGCAGTCATCCATCCACGCCCCGCCGCGTTTGTGCTCGCGAGCATACAGATCGAGATAGAAGCTGCCGCGCAGTTCGTTGTTCTCATCATACAGCTCGAAGAAACGCACTTCCGGGTGCCAGACATCCACATCGGTACGCTCTTTGGCGCTAATCCCGTAAATGCGGTTCACCACTTCAAACAGGCCGTTAACGGCTTTGTTTTCCGGGAAATAGGGGCGCAGCTGCTCATCGCTGATGCTGTAGAGATGCTGCTTCTGTTTTTCACTGTAGTACGCGATATCCCACGGCTGCAGCTCGTCGACGCCGAACTCCGCTTTTGCGAAGGCGCGCAGCTGAGCCAGCTCTTTCTCGCCCTGCGGACGAGCGCGTTTCGCCAGGTCGGTCAGGAAGTCGAGCACCTGCTGCGGGTTCTCCGCCATTTTGGTCGACAGCGATTTGGAGGCATAGCTGTCAAAGCCCAGCAGCTGGGCCAGCTCGTGGCGCAGCGCGAGAATTTCTGCCATCACCGGGCTGTTGTCCCATTTGCCGGCATTCGGCCCCTGGTCCGACGCGCGGGTGGAGTAGGCGCGATACAGCTCCTCACGCAGCCCCTGGTTGTCGCAGTAGGTCATCACCGGCAGATAGCTCGGAATATCCAGCGTCAGCAGATAGCCTTCCTGCTCTTTCGCCTGGGCCTGAGCCTGGGCTGCCGCCAGCGCGCTTTCCGGCATCCCGGACAGCTCAGCGACGTCAGTGACCAGCTTGCTCCAGCCCATGGTGGCGTCGAGCACGTTGTTGCTGTACTGGTTGCCGAGCTCAGACAGGCGTGCGGCAATCTCGCCGTAGCGTTTCTGCTGCTCTTTCGCCAGGCCAATCCCCGACAGTTCAAAATCGCGCAGCGCGTTATCCACCGCTTTTTTCTGCGCGGTGTTCAGCGTGGCGTAATGGTCACCGTCGCGCAGATCGCGATAGGCTTGATACAACCCTTCATGTTGACCGACCCAGGTGCTGTATTCCGACAACAGCGGCAGCGTTTGTTCATAGGCTTCGCGCAGCTCGGGGCTGTTCTTGACCGAGTTCAGATGACTGACCGGCGAGAAGATGCGTCCCAGCACATCATCCACTTCAGCCAGCGGCTGGCAGAGCGTTTCCCAGCTGTACGGCGCGCCTTGCGCGACCACGCTTTCTACCGCGGCCCGACAGTCGTCCAGCGCTTTGGTAACCGCAGGGACGACGTGTTCCGGCTTGATCGCAGAAAAAGGCGGCAATGAAAAAGGCGTCAATAATGGATTGGTCATATGCGCAGTCCTGTTGAAAAGGGTGAATGAAGCGCGCGTTCCGGCGCTTTAGCATGAGATCTAGAATGGGGGATCGTGACGGGAATTTCAATGTCACACCGTGCCAGACGCCGGGTATTGCTGCAATAAGTGGGCGTTATTGGCGCAGGCAGTTTGAACCCGCACAGCGCGGAGAAACCGGAGCTTACGCCTGGTACATGAGGATTTGATTCGCTTCGCTCACCCTTCGGGTCACCCTGAAGGGCGTTCAAAGATATATCGTTATGAGCACCGCCCGGCTTCAAACTGGCAAGCACAAGAGTCCTGATAAGACAGATCCTCAGTGGTTGCCTGACTGGCGCCGGTTTTCCCCGGCTATGTGGGCCGGGGATATGGTCATCCGACAAACCGGACGGGGTGGATTAATGTGCTTTCAGCGCCATCTGATATGCCGCCGGCAGATTCACCCGCTGCCAGAACTGCTGGTCGGCGGTCTCGCCCGACAGCGGATAGCCCGCCGGAAGCGCGGTTTTCACCATCAGCGCCCGGCGCTGGGCGGCGGACAGATGAGGTAGCGCGGTCTCCAGCAGAACCTCTGCCCCTTCCGGCACCGTCAGCGCTGACTTTTCCCCCTTCTGCTGCGGCAGGTTGTAGGTCATGGTGAACGCGTAAAATGCGTTCATCGCCGGATCGCGGTACGGGTCGTCTTTTCCGGCCGGCTTCGCGCACTCGGCCAGTGAAGTCGCGCACTCTTTTTCCAGCGCCGTTCGCAGCTGATCGCGCGCTTCATTGAACAGCGCACGATACTTCGCGTCGTTGAGGTAATGCGCGACGTTACGCTGCGCCACCATCCGCGACCCCATCACATCCAGCGGGTAATGGACGCCAAGCACAATGCGGGAATAGCCGTAGCGCGCGCCGCGGGTCACCAGCGCATCAAAGCGCTCCGGGATCATTTCAGCCATCAGCAGCGCATCGGTGTAACCGGTGTTGGTGTGTCCGCTGGGGAAGGAACCTCCGTCAGCGGTGTAAGGCTGGTTGTCCTTTATCACCACATCGTCCGGCACCAGATGAATGGTATTGCCCTGAATCAGGAACGGTCGCGGGTTGTTATAATGCTTTTTCGCCGCCCCCGTACTGACTTCACTGGCCTTAATCAGCGCCGCGGCTTTACCCAGCTCGCCTTTGTCGTAGGCCGTGAGGAAGGCTTTGCCGAGCCGCGGGCCCAGCGCATCGCTGAGGAAATAGAGATAGCTAATCCCTTCCGCATCCGCCAGCGCCTGATGGCGGGTAGCCTGCGTTGCATCGCGGTTGATCGCGGTCACCGTCGCCAGGTTATCCTTCACCACCGAATCCGGGAGCTTGCTGAAGGCGGCCAGCAGCGCGATACCCGCCTGCTGATTCGCTTTCTCCTCAAAATCGTAGCCGCTGGCCTTCAGCCAGGCCTTATCCGCCTGGGTTTTACTCTGTTTTGCGTGCGCGAGCTGGCCGCGGCTGAGCGTGGCGGCATCGCCCTTCAGCGCAGCGCGCAGCTGCGTCAGCGCCTGACCTTCGAGACCGTCAAACGCCTGGCTGGCCGCCGCTGGCGTCACGCTACCGGCGATCGCCGCCGCCTGGTTCAGCGGAACCTCTTTCGCCAGAGCCGGCAGCGCCAGGATTAACGCTGAGGTCAGGAGTGTGATTTGCAATTTCATTATTTTTCCTTTTATTCAAACAATTACCTTGCCTTCACGCGACGCTAGCGCTGATATTTGACGTTTTTATGACGCGGTCATGTTTTGCAACGCTTTTGACCTCATTGAAACAGCGCGGTGCTACAGCGGTAATCTGTACGGATCTGCGGTAAACTATCGGTCATCTTGTTTAATTCCCGGAATCTCTGCATCCATGCTCAGTTATCGCCACAGCTTTCACGCAGGCAACCACGCCGACGTCCTTAAACACACCGTTCAGAGTTTGATCATTGAATCGCTGAAAGAGAAAGAAAAACCGTTTCTCTATCTGGACACTCACGCCGGCGCGGGCCGCTATCAGCTGAGCGGCGAGCACGCCGAACGTACGGGTGAATACCTGGAAGGCATTTCCCGTATCTGGCAGCAGGACGACCTGCCGGCCGAGATGGAAGCCTACATTTCCGTCATCCAGCATTTCAACCGTAGCGGCCAACTGCGCTACTACCCGGGTTCTCCGCTGATCGCTCGCCAGCTGCTGCGCGAGCAGGACAGCCTGCACATGACCGAACTGCACCCGAGCGATTTTCCGCTGCTGCGTTCGGAATTTCAAAAAGATGCCCGTGCCCGCGTGGAAAAAGCCGATGGCTACCTGCAGCTGAAAGCGAAGCTGCCGCCGGTATCCCGTCGCGGCCTGATTCTTATCGATCCGCCGTACGAGATTAAAAGCGACTACCAGGCGGTCGTGGCCGGTATCCACGAAGGTTACAAACGCTTTGCCACCGGCACCTATGCGCTGTGGTATCCGGTGGTACTGCGCGCGCAGATTAAGCGCATGATCAGAGATCTGGAAGCGACCGGCATTCGCAAAATCATGCAGATTGAACTTGCCGTGCGTCCGGACAGCGATCAGCGCGGCATGACCGCTTCCGGGATGATCGTCATTAACCCACCGTGGAAGCTGGAACAGCAGATGAACAACGTCCTGCCGTGGCTGCATAAGAAGCTCTCGCCGACCGGCATCGGACATGCCACCGTCGGCTGGATCGTACCGGAGTAATCACAGCCATCGGTGGAACCTTTTACGCCTCGCGCTACAATCGCGGTCATTCAACGATTAAGGGCCTACCAGGATAGGTCTTCTAAGGATACAGGCTATGAGCAAACATTATGATTACATCGCTATCGGCGGCGGCAGCGGCGGCATCGCCTCCATCAACCGTGCGGCAATGTATGGCCAGAAGTGCGCGCTGATTGAAGCTAAAGATCTGGGCGGCACCTGCGTCAACGTCGGCTGCGTACCGAAGAAAATCATGTGGCATGCGGCGCAAATTCGCGAAGCGATTCATCTGTATGGCCCGGACTACGGTTTCGATACCACGATTAATCACTTCGACTGGGACAAACTGGTAGCCAGCCGCAGCGCATATATCGACCGTATCCACACCTCCTATGACAACGTGTTAGGCAAAAATAAGGTGGATGTCATCAAAGGCTTCGCCCGTTTTGTGGATGCCAAAACCGTGGAAGTGAATGGCGAAACGATCACCGCCGATCATATCCTGATCGCCACCGGCGGCCGTCCGAGCCATCCGTCTATTCCGGGCGTTGAGTATGGCATCGACTCTAACGGCTTCTTCGAGCTGCCGGCCCTGCCGAAGCGCGTCGCGGTGGTGGGCGCAGGCTATATTGCCGTTGAGCTGGCTGGCGTCATTAACGGCCTCGGCGCCGAAACGCACCTGTTCGTGCGTAAACATGCGCCGCTGCGCAGCTTCGATCCGCTGATCGTTGATACCCTGGTCGAAGTGATGAACACCGAAGGGCCGCAGCTGCACACTCACGCCATTCCGCAAGCGGTAGTGAAAAACGCGGACGGCAGCCTGACGCTTCAGCTGGAAGATGGCCGGAGTCAGACCGTGGATTGCCTGATCTGGGCCATTGGTCGTGAGCCGGAGACCGATAATTTCAACCTCGCAGCCGCTGGCGTAAAAACCAACGACAAAGGCTATATCGTGGTGGATAAATTCCAGAACACCAACGTGCCGGGGATCTATGCCGTGGGTGATAACACCGGGGCGGTGGAGCTGACGCCGGTCGCGGTAGCCGCGGGCCGTCGCCTGTCCGAACGCCTGTTCAACAACAAGCCGGAAGAGCATCTGGATTACAGCAATATCCCGACCGTGGTCTTCAGCCATCCGCCGATCGGCACCGTCGGTTTAACCGAGCCGCAGGCGCGAGAGCAGTATGGCGATGACGCCGTGAAGGTCTATAAATCGTCCTTTACCGCGATGTATACCGCCGTGACTTCGCACCGCCAGCCGTGTCGCATGAAGCTGGTATGCGTCGGCCCGGAAGAGAAGATTGTCGGCATTCACGGTATCGGCTTCGGCATGGATGAAATGCTGCAGGGATTTGCAGTGGCGCTGAAAATGGGCGCAACCAAGAAGGACTTCGACAATACCGTGGCGATTCACCCGACCGCCGCGGAAGAGTTCGTGACCATGCGTTAATCTCTTCAGCCCCGTGTTCTCACGGGGCTTTTTTTATGCGCTCATCGCCTGCCGTATAGGACGGTTTTGCGACCTGATTTTGCAAAATCGCCTGCCCGATGTAGTTACTCCAGTTAAAGCTGTTTTGCAGCACCACCACCGCATTCTGATTAGCCTTATCAAAACCGATATAGCTGGAATAGCCGCCGATATAGCCCACCTGATAGGTGATTCTTTGCCCGCCGAGCGTATCGGTCACCCAGGCGATATTGGCCGCCTCTTTTTCCCGTGGATAGTAATCAACGCTGACGTCGGCAAAAGCCTTATCCAGCGCGGCATGATGGGTCGGAGAAAAATGAGCGCGGGCATATTCAATCAGGTCGCGGGCGTTACTGTACAGACTTGCCGCGCCCACCATGTTGTTGCTGAACTGCCAGTCAGGAGTCAGCGCGCCGCGAGGTTTAAACCTGGGCTGATCACCCGCATGGCCGAGCGCCCGCCGGGAAAAACCGCGCAGCGTTTGCGGCCGATAGCTGGTACTTTGCATCGCCAGCGGCTGAAAAATCTTTCGCCACGCCAGACTTTCTATCGACTCCCCGGTCTGATAGGTGAGGAGGTAACCCAGAATCGCGTAGCCAAGATTGGAGTATTTCGGCTCGCGGGTGAGCGGCGCGTCAAAGGTGCTCAGGTAGCCCAGCACGTTGTCGCTATCGAGCTCGTGATAGAAGTTTTCACCATCGCTCAGATAGACCAGCAAATGTTCAAGCGACAGCAGGTTCATCGGCTGACGCGGCAGACCCGACGTGTGCGTCACCAGTTGCAGCAGCGTGATTTTCTTTGCATCGTCGCTAAGCGGTGTCCCCGGCGGAAGCAGCGTGAGTAGCGTGTCGTCCCAGTGCAGCCGCCCTTCGTTGACCAGTAACGCGATCGCTTCAGCGGTGGTTCCTTTGCTCAGGGAACCCAGCGCAAAGAGCGTATCCGGGGTGATGGGGTAGCGGTTTTTGGCATCGGTCACACCGTAGCAGTGAAACTCCGCCGGGCCATTACGCTGGATGATCGCCACCACCACGCCGCTGACCTGTTTCTGCTGCATATAACGGCCGACAAGGGTATCGATGGGCAACGCACGGCCATTTTGCCCGACCAGCGCGGTTGCCTCAGAGGGGGCGCTCATTTGCGAGAGCGTTCCGGAGCATCCTACAAGCAGCAGTGACGCCAATAGCACAGGGCTCAACTGCCTGTTCAAACCATACCTTCCTGCCGTGCTGAAACCAATGAGGGGAATTAAAGACGCCGGGATCGTAGCGACTGTCAACGATCATTGCAAAGCGAACAGGCTGAAATGATCGGCGCAATGATGCCAGCCTGGCCGTCTTTTCCTGTGTCCTCAGGCGGTACCATTATTGCCATGGCGCATAAACGCCGGTCGCTGATTAAGCGTCATATACCAGCGCTCTACCGCCGGCAGCTCCGGATGGGCAAAAGGCGTCATTTTCCAGCGGTGTACCGACAGACCCAGTACGATGTCCGCCAGCGTAAACTGAGGGCCGGCGATCCATCCGCCGGTGCGCTGCAGCTGTGATTCCACGATCTGCACGCAGCGGGTCCAGGCCGCAATGCTCTCCTTTATCGCCACCGGATCCTGAAAACGCGGGTCTTTACGCACCAGCCCCATAAAGGCATAGCGCCAGGCATTGTTAAACTCCGTGGCCTGCCAGTCCATCCAGCGCTCGACATCCGCTGCGCCCTGAGGCGTAACCGGTAGCAAATCCTCACGCCCGGTTTTGCGCGTCAAATAGCGACAGATGCTGTTTGACTCCCACAGCACAAAATCATCATCAAGCAGCACCGGCACCAGGCCATTTGGGTTCAGGGCGCGAAATTCGGCGGTATCGACCGGCTGGAAACCGCTGCCGTAATCCTCCTGCTGATAAGTCAGACCGACTTCATCGCAGGTCCATAGCACTTTACGAACGTTAATTGATGAGCGTTTGCCCAGTATTTTTAGCATCGTGACATCCTTAAGCAAAGGAACGTGACTTCCACCCTACTCTATCCGGCGACAAAGAGGCAGCCTGCCGGATAATGTGTATAGTTGATTTCAGCCTTTTTTGCTGACACAGGGAACCCGCCATGCTGACTCCGTTTACTGTTTTCACTCCGGGCAATATTCGTTTTGGCCGAGGTCTTGCCGGGAGCGCTGCCCCCTGGCTGGCCCAGCGTACCGCGAAGGTGCTGCTGGTCCACGGCGCCAGCCCGCAGCGGGCCGGTTTTTTACTCGCCGGGCTGCACGCCCATCATCTTGACGTGACTACGCTATCCGTTGCCCATGAGCCCTGCCTGGAAGATATCGAACAGGGAGTGCATCTGGCGCGGGAACACGGCATCGGGGCGGTGGTCAGCCTCGGCGGCGGCGCGGTTATCGACGCTGGAAAAGCGATTGCCGCGCTGGTGCCGGCCTCGGGTCCGGTGATGGAATATCTGGAAGTCGTGGGCAACGGGCGGCTATTAGAAGGGCCTCCGCTGCCGTTTGTCGCTATCCCGACTACCGCCGGTACCGGCGCTGAGGTCACGAAAAATGCGGTGATTAACGTCACGCAGCAGCAGCGAAAAGTCAGCTTGCGCGACGATCGTATGCTGCCGGACCTGGCCATCGTCGACCCGGCGCTGACCGATAACGCCCCGCGCGCGGTAACGCTCGGCTCCGGCCTTGACGCGATTACCCAGCTCATTGAGCCCTGGCTTTGTACCCGCGCCAATCCTTTTAGCGATGCACTTTGCCTGGCTGCTATTCCGCGCGGAATCAAAGCGCTCCGCACGTTGATGGAAAAAGAGTGCCCGGACAGCCGCGATGAGATGGCCTGGGTTAGCCTGTGCGGCGGACTGGCGCTGGCCAATGCCGGTCTTGGCGTCATTCATGGACTTGCCGGCCCGCTGGGGGGACTGAGCAATGCTTCCCACGGCGCACTCTGCGGCAGCCTGCTGCCTTACGGCCTGGCGCTCAATGAGTCGCAGATCAGCAACAGGGCTATCCGCGGGCGCTTTGACCAGGTCCGCCAGTGGCTGGCCGACGGGCTGGACGTCGAGCCGGAGACCGCCTGGGATAGCCTGCGCGAATGGAGCCGCGGCGCCGGACTGGGGAATCTACGCGAACTGGGCGTACCGCACGAGGCCCTGGAGTCTGCGGCGCTGGCAGCCAGCAGCTCCTCATCAATGAAAGCGAATCCGGTGCAGCTGGATAGCGAGCAGTTGCTGGAGATGCTGGAAGCGGCGTGGGAGTGAGGTCAGGTCTTATCCGGCATAATTAGATTTTGTTGCAAATCGATTGCTCCGAATTTCCGTTTTCAACTCGTGGAAATTTAATTTAAAAAATCAATAAATTAACAACATCCCTGCGTCAGTACATCGCTAAAAATCGTGACCTGACGCACAGTTTTCTTCCGGACACCGAAGCGAATGACTAAGCTTAATAGTCAGGCCGGGAGAGGCCCGGCGCCCTGAACTGACGCGAACCGGAGGTCCGTATCACTATGTCCAGCCAGACACTACGCAACGATAATGGCGATGAACCGAAGATCGGGCGCGATCTGTGCTATGAAGCCGATCCGTATGAGTTAAAACTGGATGAAATGTTCGATGCCGAACCGGAGCCGGAGATCATCGAAGGCCTGCCGGCCTCTGATGCCCTGACGCCCGCCGACCGCTATCTGGAACTCTTTACGCATGTGCAGAAATCACGCATCTTTGCCGACAGCAAAACCTTCCCCGACTGCGCGCCAAAGCAAGACCCGCTGGATATCTTGATCCACTATCGGCGGGTGAAGCACCAGCCTGGATTCGACCTGCGCCAGTTTGTTGAAGAGCACTTCTGGATGCCGGACAACCGCACTGACGACTACGTGTCAGATCCCCGGCGATCGCTGAAAGAGCATATCGATCACCTCTGGCCGGTTCTCACCCGCGAGCCGCAGGATCATATTCCCTGGTCATCGCTGCTGGCGCTGCCGCAGTCGTATATCGTGCCCGGCGGGCGCTTTAGCGAAACCTACTACTGGGACTCCTACTTTACTATGCTGGGGCTGGCGGAAAGTGGCCGCGAAGACCTGCTGAAATGTATGGCGGATAACTTCGCGTGGATGATTGAGACCTACGGCCATATTCCTAACGGTAACCGCACCTACTATCTCAGCCGCTCGCAGCCGCCGGTGTTTGCCCTGATGGTAGAGCTGTTTGAAGAGGATGGCGTGCGCGGTGCGCGGCGCTACCTCGATCATCTGAAGCTGGAGTACCAGTTCTGGATGGACGGCGCGGATTCATTAATTCCCAATCAGGCCTATCGCCACACGGTACGTATGCCGGACGGGTCGTTACTCAATCGCTACTGGGACGACCGCGATACGCCGCGGGATGAATCGTGGCGGGAAGATGTGGAAACGGCAAGACACTCGGGCCGCCCGGCCAACGAAGTCTACCGGGACCTGCGCGCCGGTGCGGCCTCCGGCTGGGACTATTCCAGCCGCTGGCTGCGTGATATCACCCGGCTGGCGAGCATCCGTACCACCCAGTTTATTCCGATCGATTTAAACGCCTTTTTATTCAAACTGGAAAACACCATCGCCAATCTTTCCGGCCTGAAAGGCGACCGGGAAACGGAAGCGGCTTTTCGCCAGAAGGCCAGCGATCGCCGGTCAGCGGTAAACCGCTATTTATGGGATGAAGAGGGCGGTTGTTTTCGTGATTACGACTGGCGACGCGAACAGCAGGCGCTCTTCTCCGCCGCCAGCATCGTAGCGCTGTATGTCGGCATGGCCACGCACCAACAGGCAGAACGGCTCGCCGATGCGGTACGCGCTCGTCTGCTGACCCCCGGCGGCATCATGGCCACCGAATATGACAGCGGCGAACAATGGGATAAGCCCAACGGCTGGGCGCCGCTACAGTGGATGGCGATCCAGGGCTTTAAACTGTACGGCCAGGACCCGCTCGGCGACGAAATTGCCCACAGCTGGCTGCAAACGGTGAACCATTTCTACAAGCAGCACCATAAGCTGATTGAGAAGTACCACATCGCCGGCGGTGTTGCCCACGAAGGCGGTGGCGGTGAATACCCGTTACAGGATGGCTTCGGCTGGACCAACGGCGTGGTGCGCCGGCTGATAGGGCTGTACGGCGAACCCTTATAACCAGGTGCTGTTCCGACAATTCATGTCCTGCTATGGTCATAGCATCTCATTCCGCAGGAATTGTTTTCATGACCGAATTGCTTACGCCACGGCTGCACTGTTCACAGCTGAAGCAGGAGGACTGGTCTTTTTTTCTCGCTCTGCAGAGAGATCCGCAGGTGATGCTTTATATAGCCGATTCACGTCCGCTGTCTGAAATACGCGAGGCCTTCGATTCGCGTATTTCACCGTGGTCGCCAGGGGCAAAACAGTGGCTGTGCCTGGTCGTGCGCGACAGGGAAACCCGCATACCGCTGGGTCTGACCGGCTACCTGCACCATGAAGGCGGCTGCGCCGAAGTGGGCTTTTTATTTACCCCGGCCGCGCAGGGGCGCGGCTATGGTTATGAGTCCCTGCGTGCGCTCTGTGATTTTGCCTTCAGCGCCGGAGGCGTACGTCGGCTGACCGCCACGGTCACCGCCGGAAATATAGCCTCGCGAAATCTGCTGCAGAAAACCGGTTTCCTGCAGGAGGGTGAGCTGCGCGAATGCTACTGGCTGAACGGACGCTGGCATAATGACTGGCTGTTTGGCCTGCTGCGTCGCGATTATCACACGCTGAAGATATAAGCTGAACGCGGCGCCTCTCCGCAGACGGAGAGGCGATTACGATTACAGGAACATGCCGCCGGAAACTTCCACGCGCTGCGCGTTCATCCATCTAAGGTCATCGCTCAACAATGCCGCGATCGCATCGCCGATGTCATCTGGCAGCCCTACCCGACCCAGCGCCGTTTGCGCCGCAATATGCTGATTAACCTGAGCATTATCCCGTACCACCCCACCACCAAAATCGGTTTCTATCGCTCCTGGCGCGATAATATTAACGGAAATCCCGCGCCCTCCCAGCTCCTTGGCCTGGTAGCGCGTCAGCACCTCCATCGCCCCTTTCATCGCCGCATAGGCGGCATAGCCCGGCAGCGCGAAGCGGGCCAGCCCGCTCGACACGTTGAGGATACGTCCCTTATCCGCCAGCAGCGGCAGCAGGCGCTGGGTCAGGAAGAACGGTCCTTTAAACTGGATATTCATCAGCTCATCAAATTGTGCTTCGCTGGTCTCTGCAAAGGGGACGTTTAAACCGATCCCGGCATTGTTTAATAAATAATCAAAGGTATCGCGCTGCCAGCGCTGTTGCAGCAGCTGAGCCACATTCTGAGCGAAAGTGTCAAAGCTCGCCGTATCACCGACGTTCAATGCCAATGCCGCGGCTTTCACCCCTTTTTGCTCAATTTCATCCACGACGTCCTGGGCAGCCTGCGGGTTGCTATGCCAGGTGAGAATAATATCGGTTCCCTTCTCTGCCAGCTTCAGCGCTGCATTTTTTCCCAGTCCACGGCTGCCGCCGGTCACTAAAGCGATACGTTGTGTCATCAGAAAACCCCTTCTCAGTTGCGTTTGTCTGGTGAAAGAGCTTATTAGCTGCCAGCGAAACAATAAATGCGCTAAATTACGTTTTACTGTTCCAGTATTAACAACAATAGGGTTTCGGTATGGATAAAATTCACGCAATGCAGCTGTTCATCCGCGTCGCTGAGCTGGAGAGTTTTTCCCGCGCCGCCGAAACCTTAAGCCTGCCTAAAGGGAGCGTCTCGCGCCAGATTCAGGCGCTGGAAAACCATCTGGGGGTGCGCCTGCTGCACCGCACCACGCGCCGGGTTCAGCTCACCCAGGACGGGATGGTCTATTACGAACGCGCCAGAGATCTGCTCAGCAATCTCGATGAGCTGGACGGCATGTTTCAGCACGATCCGGCCACCATCAGCGGCCGCCTGCGGGTGGATATGCCGGTCGGGCTGGCCAGGAAACTGATCATTCCGCGCCTGCCGGCTTTTTTACAGCAGTACCCGGGGATTGAACTGGAGCTGAGCAGTAGCGACCGGCTGGTGGATGTGATTCGCGAGGGATTTGACTGCGTGGTGCGCGTCGGCACGCTGAAAGACTCCGGCCTGATCGCCCGTCCGCTGGGTAAGCTGACGCAAATTAACTGTGCCAGCCCGCAGTATTTATCACGCTTCGGCTACCCGACCACGCTCGACGATCTGGCCGGTCATGCCCTGATCCACTATGCCAGCGCCCCCGGCGCCCGCCCGTTGGGGTTTGAGGTGATGAGCGATGGCGTCGTCCAGTGGGTGAAAACCGGCGGCACGCTTACCGTCAACAGTACGGAAACTTATCAGGCCGCCTGCCTGGCCGGACTGGGGATTATCCAGGTTCCACGTACCGGCGTCCGCGAAGCGCTGCGCACCGGCGAGCTGATTGACATCCTGCCGCAGTATCGCGCGGAACCGCTGCCGGTATCGTTAATCTATCCGCACCGACGCAACCTTTCCCGCCGGGTACATCTGTTTATGGAGTGGCTGGGGAGCGTGATGAAAGAGTACGTCGATTAGGCGACGCCGCCCTTTATCCGCCGGGTCCCAGGTTGTCGTGCGGACGCTTCACAGGTCGATGAAGGATTTTACGTATATAATTTTGAAGAATCTCGCTGTAAATAAAGGAAGAAATCACTCATGACATCGGAAAACGACGCGAAACGCCCGACCCAGGATCCGGGCCAGCCGCCGGAAAAAAGTAAAAGCCCGCTGGCCGCCATCAACGACTCTGCCGTGGCGCAGAAGGCGAATCAGGCGTTAAAAACCGTCACCGGAACAGCAGAAAAAGTTCAGAGAAACCCGATTATTGCGCACCTGCTGCGCGCAACCGAACGTTTTAACGACAGAATGGGAAACCAGTTCGGCGCCGCCATCACCTACTTCTCATTTCTGTCGATGATCCCGATTCTGATGGTCTCCTTCGCCGCCGCCGGTTTTGTGCTGGCCTGGCACCCGACGCTGCTGCAGGATATTTTCGATAAAATCCTGCTGAATGTCAGCGACCCCACGCTGGCCGCCACGCTGAAAAACACCATTAATACCGCCATCCAGCAACGCACCGCCGTTGGCCTGGTCGGTCTGCTGGTCGCGCTCTATTCCGGTATTAACTGGATGGGCAACCTGCGGGAGGCGATTCGCGCCCAGTCGCGCGACGTCTGGGAGCGAGCGCCGCAGGACCAGGAAAAGATCTGGATGAAATACTTCCGCGATTTTATCTCGTTGATCGGCCTGCTGGTGGCGCTGGTGGTGACGTTATCGATAACCTCCGTCGCCGGTTCCGCGCAGCAGATGATCATCTCCGCGCTCTATCTCGATAATATTGAGTGGTTAAAACCGGCCTGGCGGCTGATCGGCCTTGCTATCTCCATCTTCGCCAACTATTTGCTGTTTTTCTGGATCTTCTGGCGTCTGCCGCGCCACCGCCCGCGGCGCAAGGCGCTGATTCGCGGCACCCTGATTGCGGCTATCGGTTTTGAAATCATAAAAATGATCATGACCTGGACGCTGCCCGCGCTGGTGAAATCGCCTTCCGGCGCCGCCTTTGGCTCCGTATTAGGCCTGATGGCCTTCTTCTATTTCTTCGCCCGCCTGACGCTGTTCTGTGCGGCGTGGATCGCCACGGCCGACTACAAAGATGACCGTCGGATGCCGGGCAAAGCCCACGATTGACGCCGTTTCGGGCTGAAGAGAGGTACAAAATTCAGCCCGAATCATCATTTCAGCAGATAAATCCAACGTGTAACTTTTATTTAACTCAAAACTGGTTTTATCTACTATTGTTTTATTTATGTGAAGCATTTCATAGAAGTTATTTTTCCGGCACACAAATTATCCGCTTTTTGGCCATTTTTTCACCGACAGCGCCCTCTGTTACAGATTGAAATGTCCCTTTTGCTGTGGCTATATGACCTTTCGTTCGCTAAAAAATAAGAAAGATCTATGCAAGCCACAGCCACCACACTCGACAAGCCGCAGGAAACCGCTCCGGTTAACTCGCGCAATAAAGTCGTCGTCGCCTCCCTCATCGGCACCGCCATTGAGTTCTTCGACTTTTATATCTATGCCACCGCCGCGGTGATCGTCTTCCCGCATATTTTCTTCCCGCAAGGTGACCCGGCCGCAGCTACGCTACAGTCGCTGGCGACGTTTGCCATTGCCTTTATCGCCCGTCCGATTGGCTCTGCGCTATTTGGCCACTTCGGCGATCGCGTTGGCCGTAAGGTCACGCTGGTCGCTTCGCTGCTGACCATGGGGATCTCCACGGTGGTTATCGGCCTGCTGCCCGGCTACGAGAGCATTGGTATTCTTGCACCGATGCTGCTGGCGCTGGCGCGCTTCGGCCAGGGTCTGGGACTGGGCGGCGAATGGGGCGGTGCGGCGCTGCTGGCGACTGAAAACGCCCCTCCGCGCAAACGCGCGCTGTACGGCTCTTTCCCGCAGCTCGGTGCGCCTATCGGCTTCTTCTTCGCCAACGGCACCTTCCTGCTGCTCTCCTGGCTGCTGACCGACCAGCAGTTTATGGCATGGGGCTGGCGCGTACCGTTTATCTTCTCCGCTGTGCTGGTGATTATCGGGCTGTATGTGCGTGTGTCGCTGCACGAGACGCCGGTGTTCGCCAAAATCGCCGCCGCGAAGAAACAGGTTAAAATTCCGCTGGGAACTCTGCTGACCAGGCATGTGCGCGTCACCGTTCTGGGCACCTTTATCATGCTGGCGACCTATACCCTGTTCTATATCATGACCGTCTACTCCATGACGTTCAGTACCGGCGCCGCGCCGGTGGGTCTCGGCCTGCCGCGGAACGAAGTGCTGTGGATGCTGATGATGGCGGTGATTGGCTTCGGCGTGATGGTGCCGGTGGCGGGCCTGCTGGCCGACGCGTTTGGTCGTCGTAAGAGCATGATCGTGATTACCTCGATGATCATCCTCTTCGCGCTGTTTGCTTTCAAACCACTGCTGGGCTCCGGTCAGCCGGTGCTCGTCTTTGCCTTCCTGCTGTTGGGCCTGAGCCTGATGGGGCTGACCTTCGGCCCGATGGGGGCGCTGCTGCCGGAGCTGTTTCCGACGGAAGTTCGCTACACCGGCGCCTCGTTCTCGTATAACGTTTCGTCGATTCTCGGCGCCTCCGTCGCACCGTATATTGCCGCCTGGCTACAGGGCAACTATGGTCTGATGGCGGTCGGCCTCTACCTCGCGGCCATGGCCGGGCTGACGCTGATTGCGCTGCTGTTGACCCACGAAACGCGCCATCAGTCGCTGTAATCCCTTACTGCCCGGCGCGCCGCGCCGGGCACGCGTCCTCCGTCCGCTTACTTTTTCATCTGCGATAAAATCGCCCGGCACTGATTGGCATCCCCTTCCGCAGGCGATACCAGCGCCAGCAGGGCCGCCGCCGGCGTGACTAATGTCGCCAGCGCCGCCGCTACCGCGCCGCGCGCAATCAACGGCCCCGCCTTCACCCCGGCATTCGGCGATTGAAAGGTCCCGCGCACGTACAGCGGAGAACGTAGGGTAATAATACGCAGCCCCTTACTCTCCGGATCAATGGTCAGATCGAGCTGTTCCGAAGCAAAGCTGGCGGTACCGGTCACGTTAATCAGCGCATTTTCGGTATCAAAGGCAAAAATCTGCGGCCGCGCCACGCCGTTAGTTACATTGATGTTTGCCGCCGCGCAGTTCACCCGGACCTCATCATCACCAAATATCTGCCCGATAACGTAGTTACCCACGTTCAGGCCGAGGATTTCCATCAGGTTGCGGCTAATCAGACCGTCGTTCATCAGCAGCTTGAGATTCCCGTTGCTGTTGCCCAACAGCGCCGCCACCGAATTACCGCTCCCGCGTAGCTGTACGTCGCCATTCATCTCCCCGAGCGTCTTCTGCATCATCTCGACTTTCGGCATCAGGGCCTTCAGCTTCAGACGCCGCGCCTGCAGGTTGGCTTCCCCCTGCAGCGGTTTCTTATTGCCCTGCAGATGGAGGCTGCCGGCAATGGTGCCGTTCGCCAGACCAAAGCGCAGCGGCTGCAGACGCAGGTCACCTCGTTGCAGGATCACATGGGTAGAAAGGTCGCTAATCGGCAAGCTGCCGCCGTGCTCAATTCGCCCGCCTTTAAAGCGCACATCGGCGTCCATCAGCTGCCATTTATCGGTGTCAAAGCGATCGTAGGGCAGCACTTTCCCGGCAGGCTGCGCTGAGGCCGTGCCTTTACGTTGCTCGCCTCCGGCGGCTTTTGTGCTCGCATTCACGCCAATGAGCGGGCCGAGATCCGCCAGCCGTAGCTGTCGTGAAGCAACATCGCCCTCCAGCTTCGGCCGCGGTTTGCCGGTGCTGTAGGTCAAGGAACCGTGGATATCACTCTCGCCAATCCGCCCGTTAAAATCACGATAGGCGAAACGTGCGCCTTGCGGATCCTGAAAAGTGGCCCGCAGATGACCGTCGGTCGAGAAGGCCGGCGTATCCGGGAGCACGACGCCGGTCAGGTCGTACAGGTCCCGCAGCGACGCCCCGGAGAACTTCAGGCGCAGATCCACGCCCCCGAGATTGAGGGGATCGCTGACCGTGCCGCTAAAGGCGACCCGGGTATTTCCGGAGCGAAAGTCCCCCTGCAGCGGGAACGGCTCCCCCTCGCTGCGCAGCGCCAGCATGCCGCCGATTTTACCGCTGCCCTGCAGCGGCTGCCCGTTATAGGTCCCCTTCGCCTGCAGACCAAAAATATAGTCTCCGGCTTTTTCCGCCCCCTCTTTGCCCTTCTCGCCGCTCACCTCGCTGAAGGGCAGCGGCTTGCCGAGGGGATCGACCAGGATCGTGATATCCGCGCGCGTCACCTTGTCATCAATGGCGATCCGTCCGCGATCGAACAGAATATTATCCAGGCGGAAAGACCAGCCGGAAGAGGCGGAGTGCTCGGTAGACGCGGCGTCGGAGGCCAGCGTAAAGGTCCAGTTATTATTTTTTTCCGACAGCCGAATCAGGCGGGCATCGGGCTGTTCCAGCTTAATCCACGGCAGATAAACGGTTCTGGCAAGCAGCGCCAGCGGCGCCAGGGTGGCTTCAACTCGCGGCAGATGCACCATAGTGACCTGAGGGATCGCCGGCGGGTTGCCGAGAACAATATCTTCGGCATGGACGTGCGGCCAGGGGATCCAGCGCCGCCAGCCGCGCTCGCCAGGCTGGCGCTCCCAGACAACGCCGAGGTCGCCGCGAATCGCAAACGGACGATTCAGCTCGGCTGAGACCTTCTGGTTGATCGTCGGTTTCAGGCGATTCCAGTCAAAGGTCGCCAGCACGATGAAAAACAGAACGATCGCTACGAGTATCGTTCCCGAGATAATGGCAATCGTTTTACGGGTTCTGGTCATCCCCTCTCCGCTCCTTTTGCGTCTCGTCAGTCCTGAATATAGTTGAAAAGCACATCTTTCTCTGACAAATGCGCTTTTCGTCACATTCCACGCGTCAGGTCAAAAAAATAATGGAACATTGTTTTAATATAATTGACCATAAAAACGGCGCGGCGCACACTGGCGCGCATTCGATTCCATCTCAGGTCATGATTATGTCTAAAAAAATTGCCGTCATTGGCGAATGTATGATTGAGCTGTCAGAGAAAAACGCGGCGGTAAACCGCGGATTTGGCGGCGATACCTTAAACACTTCCGTCTATATTGCGCGCCAGACCGATGCCAGCGCACTTGCCGTCCACTACGTTACCGCGCTCGGTACGGATGGATTCAGTCAGCAGATGCTGGACGCCTGGCAGCAGGAGAATGTCCACACCAACCTGATTCAGCGTATGGCCGACCGCTTACCCGGGCTGTACTACATCGAAACCGACGATACCGGCGAGCGCACCTTTTATTACTGGCGTAACGAGGCGGCGGCAAAATTCTGGCTGGAGAGCGGGCAGGCAGCCGCAATCTGCGAAGAGCTGGCCACCTTTGACTATCTCTATCTCAGCGGAATCAGCCTGGCCATCCTCAGCCCGACCAGCCGCGACAAGCTGCTGACGCTGCTGCGCGAATGCCGCGCTAACGGCGGGAAGGTCATTTTTGATAATAACTACCGCCCGCGCCTGTGGGGCAGCCAGGAAGAGACTCGCGAGGTCTATCAACAAATGCTGGCCTGCACCGATATCGCCTTCCTGACGCTGGATGACGAAGATGCGCTGTGGGGTGAAAAGCCGGTCGATGAAGTGATTGCCCGTACTCATGCCGCAGGCGTGCAAGAGGTGGTGGTGAAGCGCGGCGCGGATTCATGCCTGGTGGCGATCGCCGGCCAGCCGCTGCTGGACGTACCGGCCGTGAAACTGGCAAAAGAGTGCGTAGTGGATACCACCGCGGCAGGCGATTCGTTTAGCGCCGGCTATCTGGCGGTGCGTCTGACCGGCGGTGATGCGGAGTCTGCCGCCAGACGCGGCCACCTGACGGCCAGCACGGTCATTCAGTATCGTGGGGCGATTATCCCGCGCGACGCGATGCCGCAGTAATCCCGGAAAGAGCGTTACGCTTCAGCCCGGGAACTCCCGGGCTGTGGCTGCATTACTGCGCTGAGGGGATATCCGAGGCATCGTTATGCACGTCAGCCGCGCCGCCGCTGGTTGCCGCAGCCGGGGCTGGCATCATCAGCCTTTCCCATGTCGCCTTCAGATCCTTCATATTGTATTCCGGCTCACCCTGCGGTTGCTGCAGTACCAGCGCCATATCCTGCGACAGCTGCTGGCGCAGATACTGGTTCAGCATATCCACGGTCAGAGAGTCCAGAAACTCCTGACGCAGCTTCTGATACTGCTCCGGCGCGATGTCCACCACCTGGTTTTGCAACGAACGGATACGCTGGCTAATCAGAATATCGGTATCGGTGCGCGCGTAGGTGGCGAACAGCTTTTGCAGCTCCAGATTTTTCTGCGCAATCAGCGCATCAAACTCTTCTTCCGGCAAGCCGTTATCGCGTACCTTCGCCAGTTCGCGGGAGACGGCGGTCAGGTTTGCGTTGAGTTTGTTGCCCGGTGATTCAATATTAATGGCGCACTGAGCACGCTGATACAGCACCCGGCAGTCAAAGCCGAGGTTAACGTCTTTCGCGTTGCTCCTGCTCAGGCTCTGTTGCACATGCCAGAACAGCGCTTCACGCGCCAGATCGTCACGCCAGTAGCGCTGCAGAGCCACCGAGTCGCGAATCGGCTGCCACGGGGAATCCCACATGATCGACAGCTTATCCTGACGCACCGTCCTGGTCATGATGCTCACCGGTGTCGTCGGGAGCGGCGCCAGCGTCGGCACCGCCGCCGGCGTTTCGCGTTTGCCCTTCAGCTCGCCAAAGGTCTTGTTGATCTGCTCCGCCACGCTGCGGCTATCGACGTTCCCCACCACGATCAGCGTCATGGCATCCGGGGTATACCATTTCTGATAGAACGCCTTCAGCTGGGCAATATCGACCGGTTTTTTCAGCGGGGCGCCTGGATCATGTCCCAGCATCGTGGAACCTTTCAGGCGATAGCGCCACCAGCCATCTTTCGTGTCCAGCGGCCAGGTCGCCACCATGTCATCTCCCTGCAGGGCATGATTCACCGACTCTGGCGTCACGACCAGCTTTCCGCTGGCATCCGACAGCCAGCTCAACGCCTCTTTCAGCAGATCGTTGCGGTTATTCGGCAGGCTGAGATTAAACATGGTGTAGTTATACGAGACAAGCGCGGGCGGCATCGGACGATTGGGGTCAATGCTTTGCTGCCATAGCGAACGCGCCTGCATTGTCGGCAGACTGCCGCTCTGCGTCAGCGCCAGACGAGGAATAAAGTGGCTAAAGCCGCTCTGCTGAGTGCTTTCGCTCAGCGAGCCAATATTTACGAACAGACGGACTTCAATACGATCGCTAGGGCGCTGCGGCGTGGCTAAAACCTGCCACTGAAGTCCATTAGCGAGAGTCCCCTGTTGCCAGGCCGGGTCCGGCTGGAGCGCTTCTGCTTGCACATAACCGGCTGCTGCCATCATCAGCAAACCACCCGTTAACAGTCGAATTTTTGTGCCCTGCATGTGAACCCCTGATGAACATTCCTGGTTACAAAAGCAACCCGCGCACGGGCTGCCAAAAAATATGGTGAACGAAGTACGTCGGTTAGACCACGCGGAGATGAAAATGTCGCACGGAGACGTAAAATAATCATTTCGTATCATTCCCCTGCGGCGGGGAATGATACCTAATTATGCGCAGGAGCCCGGAGTCCAGCAAGGACAACGGGCCTAACAGAAGGATTTAAGAGGATAATTCGTGCGATTTGTTGGTCGGCTCGCGATTATTCAGGACATCATCCAGCTGCTTGCTGTCCAGTTCTTTCACCCATTTTGCCACCACGATAGTCGCCACACCGTTGCCCACCAGGTTGGTCAACGCGCGTGCTTCAGACATAAAGCGGTCAATCCCGAGGATTAGCGCCAGACCGGCGACCGGTAAATGCCCGACCGCAGAAATCGTTGCCGCCAGAACGATAAAGCCGCTCCCGGTCACCCCCGCCGCTCCTTTTGAGGAGAGCAACAGCACGACCAGCAGGGTAATCTGGTGGAAAATATCCATATGGCTGTTCGTCGCCTGGGCAATAAACACCGCCGCCATCGTCAGATAGATCGAGGTCCCGTCGAGGTTAAAAGAGTAGCCGGTTGGAATCACCAGCCCCACGACCGATTTACGACAGCCCAGCTTCTCCATCTTGTCCAGCATACGCGGCAGCGCCGATTCGGACGAAGAGGTCCCAAGGACAATCAGCAGCTCTTCACGGATGTAGCGGATGAACTTGAAAATGCTAAACCCGGTCACGCGGGCAATCGAACCCAGTACCACCACCACGAACAGGATACAGGTGATATAGAAACAGACGATCAGCTGGCCCAGTTGCACCAGGGTGCCGACACCGTATTTCCCGATGGTGAAGGCCATGGCCCCGAAAGCACCGATTGGCGCAAGGCGCATAATCATATTGATGATGCCGAAGATCACCTGCGAGAAACTTTCGATGACGTTAAAAATGAGCTGGCCTTTGCTCCCGAGACGATGCAGCGCAAAGCCAAACAGCACGGCAAACATCAGTACCTGAAGGATATTGCCGCTGGCAAAGGCGCCGATGACGCTGCCGGGGATAATATCCAGCAGGAAGGCGACAATGCCCTGTTCTTTCGCCTGCTCGGCGTAGACCGCTACCGCATGGGCATCCAGGGTCGCCGGGTCGACGTTCATTCCGGCGCCGGGTTGCACCACGTTAACAATAATCAGGCCGATAATCAGCGCAGCGGTACTGACCACTTCGAAATAGAGTAGCGCCACCGCACCGGTACGGCCGACGGCTTTCATACTTTCCATCCCGGCAATGCCGGTCACAACCGTACAGAAAATAACCGGCGCGATAACCATTTTTATCAGTTTAACGAAGGCATCGCCGAGAGGTTTCATCTGCGCGCCCAGTTCCGGGTAGAAATGGCCCAGCAGAATACCGATCGCAATGGCCGACAAAACCTGCACATAGAGGCTTTTGAAGAGAGAGGTTTTCATAGGGTGTCCTTTGGGTAAAACCACAGACCTTGAAGGGGTATAGGCTGTCTGTGGCTTAAAAGTAACACCAGGGAAACATTTCAGAAATAACTAACCGCAAAAATGCAACGGAATTGTTAAAAACTTTGAGCTGACACGCACAAGTTCACCACCCGCGTTACAAGCTTGCACCCCCTTCATTCTTGCCGCGCAAGAACTGCGTCATAAAGGCCTCCTGCGACAAAGCGCAACCAAACAGGAACCCCTGAACAACATCCACACCGGCCGCCTGCAACCAGTGATACTGCGCTTCTTTTTCAACTCCTTCCGCCACGATGCGCAGATTAAGGCCGCGTGCCAGCTGGATAATCGCCGGAACCATGCTGGTATCCTCGGGCAACATATCGATAAAGGCTTTATCGATTTTCAGGATATCGACCGGCAGCGATTTCATATGCTGGAGCTGACGCAGCCCGGCGTAGCCCATCCCGAAATCATCCAGCGCAATCCGCACGCCCGCCTCACGCAGCGGACGCAGCAGCGACACCACCGTCTGCGGGTCGTCCAGATGACGGCTTTCCGTAATCTCCAGCACCAGCGTCCCAGGCGCGATGCGATAGCGATCCAGTAATGTCAGCATCTCGGTACCGCGATCGTGGTGCAGTAGCTGCAGCAGCGAAACGTTCACCGACAGCGGCAACATGATGCCCAGGCTTTGCCATGCGGCCAGCTGGCGGCAGGCTTCTTCCATCACCCAGTAACCCACCGGCACCATCAGCCCACAGGCTTCAATGCGTTCAATCAGATCCGTAGGGAGCGACCAGCTTCCGTCGGGCTGGCGTTGTCGCAGCAGCACTTCCGCTCCGCAGACCTCACCGCTGGCGGCATCAACCTGTGGCTGGAGCCAGATAGCGAACTGATGATTATCCAGCGCGGTAAGGATGTCGTGTTCTTCCATCAGCCGACGCTGGGCTTTTTCCATCTGGGCCGGATCGAAGAATTCAATCTGGTTTTTACCTTTATGCCGCGCGGCGATGGCGGCAGAAAATGCCCGACGATAGAGCTGTTCCGCGCTCAGTTCGCCGTTAAACATCGCAATACCCACGCTGGCGCAGGGGCGCAGTTGAATACCCTGCAGCGGCAGCCGTTCATTTATGACAGTGAGCACTTGCTTACTTAATGTCACCGCGTGCCACGGCTCGCTCATTCCGTGGGCCAGAATGGCGAAGTCATAGCCGCTAATCTGAGCCAGCACCATCCGCGGCGGGATGATCCCCCGCAGCTTCTCCACCAGCGTCAGCAGCAGGATCTCGCGCTGGGTCTCTTTCAGTACTCCCGCGGTGTCCTGCAATGTTTCGCAGGCGATAACCAGCAAAGCTGAGCTTTGCGGCCGGGCGACGGTCTGCTCCAGCAGGGCCATCAAAAAGGCCTTATTCGGCAGCTCGGATACCGGGAAGCGGGTGGACTGTAAGGTCAGCTCATCGTGCTGACGCAGCAGGGTCTGCTGGTTTCGGTTATAGCTGCGCACCAGCAGGCCGATTTCATCATCATGGTGCAGACGCGGCAGCGTCAGCTGGTGCCCGAGCCGGTCCTGCGGCGCAACATCATTGAGCTCACGAGCCAGCTTACGCAGCGGACGGACGATCAGACGGTTGATACACCATGTGATAGCCACCGTCAGAATAAGCACCAGCAAGAAGTAAGCAGTCACTAACGTAGAAAGTACGCTCATGACGAATTTGTAGGTCTGCCAGGAGTCGGCCTGCAGCACCAGATAGGCTATCGGCTGCGGGTTGGCTGGCCTCTCCAGGGAGTAAATCGGCAGGGAGATCTGTACCGGGAGTTCGAAAACGCGGGTCACCATCACCGGTACCGGACGCTCCGGGATAAACCGCATCCGCAGCGCCTGAAATTGATTGGGCAACACCACATCCGCCCGGCTGACAATACCAGCAGGCTGGATACGCCCCAGAATGGCTTCCGCCTCGGGGATATCCGCTTTCAGGATAGCCGCCGACAGGGGTTCGCGAACGGAACGAGCGATACTTTCTAATTGCGTGGCCGTAATGAAGCGACTCTGTTGCACAAAGTGAAACAGCAAAATAGAACAAAATACCAATACAAACGCCATGGACACGCCCGCGACCATCGCCATCTGTTTAATTGTAAGTGAGCGGCTGACGCGCAACTGGGTTCTCCACTGATACTTAACACCTACCCGGTTTCATTCCATCAAAACCGGTCGTTTTCAGGCTGATTATATACTTAAATCCTTCGCCCACGTCCGCAAGGGGTGACGTGACGTCTGCGGGTTATTTTCCCGGATTGCCGCTGCCCCCTTACCGGAGCCAGGCGACAGCATGGGTCTCTCTCCCCGGTAAGCGTAGCGCCACCGAGGGAAAGACGGCCAGAATGAACAAAGACGGGCGAAGTTTGACGAGTATACGCGAACCGGCGGCTGGAGTGACGCCCGATCGCGTAATTCAGGCTATTCTGCTACCAGTCCGCGTAGGGTACCAGCGGCTGTGGCGGCATATCCATATCACCCTGCCAGCCGGCGGCCGAATAGCGCACGTAGAGCAGCGCATGGCTCGGGGTATAATCCTTCGCCTGTTGAATATCCACCGCCGCCCCCACGAACCAGTTGCCGGTAACTCGTCGCTCAACCAGCGCCCGGGCGGTGTAACCAAAGCCCTGACTGCTGCTGCCTTGTTCCGTCAACTGACTGGCATCGGCCCGATAGTCTGAGGGAATCAAATTCAGCAGCGGGTAGCGCGGCATGGTTTTGGTACGCGAGTGCGACCAGGAGACGGATCCCCCCAGTTCCCATGACCAGTTTTCCGTCCGCTGCCGCCAGGTGACCGGTACCGCGAACGAGATATACTCCTGCGGGCTATAGTAGCCGCCCTGGCCGAGGGTATAGCCGCTCAGGTCTTTGTCATAGTGCCAGAGCATATTGTTCAGGCCCACCGTGACGCGGCGGTTATCTTCATTGATGACTTTATAGTAGTAACCGGTCATCCAGCGCACGCGCCAGTTGTCGGCCACGTTTTTTCCCGTGAGTTGATCGACGCCCAACGAAGACCAGACGCCGTTGGCCTCGCCCTTATCGTAGCTCATGCTCACGCCGCCGCCGTCAGCCCGGACGCCGCCCCAGGTTGTCCCGGTATGGCTGCTGCTGTCTTTCTGTCCGCCAAAGGCAAGCAGCGAGCTGGAAATCGGCCGGCGATGCATATTGAGGGTGTAGCCGATCGGCCCGAGATCGTTGCTGTAGCTCAGGCCGCCTACCACATCCACCACGTTAAAGCCCATCGGAGTGGTACCGATATCCGCGCTCCAGGTCTCGTTCTTCCAGCCCACCGCAACGCTGGCGCCACCGTCGGTCTGGTTTTTGCTACCGCTGGTGCAGGCAATTTCACCGCAGGTCCCCCAGTTTGGCGAATAGCTACCGTCGCTGTTCGTTGAGAAGCTGCCGGCATCCATATTGACCAGGTCGGTACGGAAGAACATGCGTCCGTCGGCGAGCGGCGCATCCACATGCAGCATCGTGGTGTGCGCTTTGAGATCGGAATAACCGCCGGTGCCGCTGGATCCCCAGAAATCATGCTCCAGGGTGACGTTAAGATCCTGCTGGCGATAGAGATCCGCGGCGTCGCTGCGGATCCCGCGCTTCAGCCAGTCATCGCTGCTGTCGTTGCGGGTCAGGCGGGTAAAGGCATCGTTATCCTGCGGGCGGACCGGGGTCACGCCAGAAGCCACCATGGCATCTTTATAACTCTCCAGCGCCATCTGCGGCTGGCCGTTCTGGGTCTGGAACCGGGCCGCATCGCGCAGCACCAGCGCACTTTCCATTGACGGAGGCTGCGCTTTCGCCTGCGGGATAATACGGTTAAAAATCTGCTGTGCCTGGGCTGTATCGCCAAACCCCGCATTCGCCAGGGCCACCCGCCGCTGCATATTGATGGAATCGGTCTCTCCGCCTTTCAGCTGGCTGACCTGCGCGCGCGCGGCATTTTTATCGCCTTCGGCAAGATAGACTTCCGCCAGTCCCAGACGGGCATCACCGTTGTCGGCCTCCTGACTCAGCACCGCGTTGTACTGCGCAATCGCCGTCTGGCTATCGCCGCGCTGCTGCGCCCAGTCCGCAAGCGTAAGCTGGTAGCGAACCAACGGCGGCTGCTGTTGAATGAGGGCGATAGCCTGTGTTTCCCGGCCGCTGTCGCGCAGCTGGTTAGCCTGGCGTATCACCTTATCACTCTGTAAGCGCGCATCCAGCTCACGAATGTTATCCGTCCACTGGCCGCGCGGCAGAGTAGCGAGCTGCGCCAGCGCCAGATCGTCCTGATTATTGCCGGATAAATAGAGACCCCAGGCATAAACCCGCTCGGCATCCCCCGGCTTACGGCTGACCATATTACGCATCAGCGTATCGGCCTCCGCCTGTTCGCCTGCGCTGACTAAATCACGGGATAAACGATAGGTAATCCACACGCTATCCGGGTCAAGCGCCAGGCGCCGACGCTGGACCTCCGCCGCCTGCGCCCAGTTGCTTTGGCTCTCCAGCGCTTCGGCCTGTTTTTCCAGTCGTTCATTGGTCAGGCTGCGCTCGATATCATCAATGCTGCGCCGCTGGGCAGGCGACAGACTGGCGATATAGGCGCTGGCTTTTTCCGGCGATTGCGCACGATAAAGATTAGCTAACCCGCGAACCGCCAGGTTGTTGCCGCGATCCATCCGCAGGGTACGCTGATAATAGCGCTCCGCTGCCGCATTATCTTTGCGCGCTGCCGCCACATCCCCCAGCCCAAGCACCGCATAGCTATCGCTACTGTCGACCCGCTGAGCCTGCGCATAATAGTTTTGTGCCCGATCCAGCTCGCCGGCCTTCAGCGCATTATCGCCCTGCTTGATCAACAACCAGTAGCGGTTCGTCTGTAGCAGGCTGTCCCATTTATCGCGATTCGGGCTTTTCGGATCCATCGCGATCGCTTTGTTCAGCTGTGCGACGGCACGGGCTCTGTCGCCACGCTGCGAATAGGCCTGGCCCAGCGCGCCCACGGCATCGCTGTCCCTGGCATCGGCCCGCACGGCCTGCTGTAAATTGGCCACGGCCTGGGCGGGGTTGTCATTTTTGACCGCCGCCAGTCCTTCGGAACGCACGCGAAATGCCGGATCCTGAAGTTGCGCCTGCTGCTGAGCCAGCAACACGCGGGCATTCGCTGCCGATTCACCGGTGGTGAACAGGACCAGAAAACGCTGCAGTTGCTGCACGCTGGCCCGGCTGACCGGCATATCTTTGATTTCGCTAAGCCACATATCGGCCGCAGCGCCGCGACCGGCGGCCGAACGCGACATTTGTTCTAAATAGGCAAACCCTTCCGCCGGTTTATCGTCAGCAAACATCTGTTTGGCCAACGCCGCCTGCAGGTCGGCATTGCCCGGGGAGCTGGCATCCAGCTTCTTCAGCTGAGCAACGGCTTCTTTATGTCGCGCCGGGAGGCGCGCCACCAGCGCCCAGTATTCAATCGCGAGGGTCTGATCGGGCGGCACGCCGCCGAACAATTTTTCAAAGGCGGCCACCCCCTCTTCTACACGTCCCGACACTCCCAGCAGGCGCGCCTGCTGCAGCTCCTGCCTCCCGTCGCCGGTGTTGAGGTTCATTTCGCTACGGGAGGATTTCAGTTCTGCGGAATCGGGGGCCAGTTTTGCCAGCCTGTCGAGCTGTTTTTTGGCGCCGTCGGTGTCGCCCTGGCGCAGCAGGTAACGCATTCGCGCGGCAATTAATTGCGGATTATTCGGGTCAATCAGCTCCAGGCGATAGAGGGATTGCTTAACCAGATCTTCACGATGGCTCGCTTCGCCCAGCCGGACCTGCTCCAGCAGATGCTCCTGGGCAGGGGTTGTCGCCGCCTGCGCCAGCGGCAGCAGGGCGATCCCGAGAGACAAGGTGATAATACTTAATCTGAACTTACGCATTCCTGGTCCCAGTCAGGTCGTAATTCGCCACCCGCAGTGAAACGAAAACGATGTTGATCCCATCCCTGGCCAAAAAGCGTCAGGACCGCACTATAGTAGGCATCGGCGCCCGGATAGTGGTCTGCGACGCGCTGGCGCTGTATCGCCCGGGCGTCGTCATTTTGTAAAAACGGCAGCATCGACGCTGACAATCCGACCGGGCCGTTGCCGGTCGTTTTCCCGGTTGCGATATTCGCTTTTTCCGGCGGTACGCCCTGGCGAATCGTCTGCGCTTCCATCGGTTTAAAACGCGCCAGCAGTCGCGCTTTCTGTTTATCCCCATCATCCAGCATCCCGACCCACAGATAGACGCGAATCGCGTCGTAGCTGCCGATTATCGGTTTGTCCGCATTCAGCTGCCAGCCTTGTCCTTTTTCGTAACGCACCCAGTCAGGAGAAAAACCTTTGGGCGCCGTCTCCAGCAGAAAACGCAGGTTGCTGTCGCGCAGTTTCGGCCACGGGGCGCCAAACCGGCTGAAGTAGCTGGCAAGCTGTGGCGGAAGGTAGCTGGGGTTAAAGCGCCAGCCTTTATCGTCGACAAAGCCAACTTTACCGGGGAGCACCATCGGTCCGAAACCCGGCACATCCGTCACTTCTTCATCGGCGATACGTGACAAGAGCGCCTTGCCCACCTCGGTGTACTGCGGCATCTGCCACAACCGCCCGGCTTCCAGCAGCGACCAGGCTATCCATAAATCGGAGTCGGACGCGGAGTTGCTGTCCAGCAGCGTCCACTCCTCATCGCTCTTTTTGCCCCACAGCCAGCCCGGCAGGTGCGCACGCAGATCGCCCGCCGCCAGGTTGTTCTGGGTCCACTGGAACAGCTTGCCGAAAGCGTCGCGATCGTTTGCCGCCAGCGCGAAGAACAAGGCGTAGCTTTGCCCTTCGGAGGTGGTGATTTTTCGCGAATCGGCGGGATCAACCACCCGCCCTTCGGTACTCACATACTCTTTTTTAAATTGCTCCCAGGCCGGCCACTGGCAGGCGGCGCTTACCTGTGCCGCCGCCAGCATCAGAACCGACAGGATGACTCCGCGAATCGGGTTCATCATCGCTTACTCATCATCAAGGTGGAGACGACGACGGCTGACAATACGCAGCATGCGCCACAGCACCCAGGCCAGAAGCACAATGCTCACCGCAGCCAGAATGGCCAGCAGCACCGGGTGGCTGGACAGCGCAAACCAGATTCGCTCAAACCACGGCAGATGTCCGACATAATAGACGTCGCCCACCCGCAGGCTGTTCACTCCGGATTCACGAATCACCGCAGCGGAGCCAAACATCGCCGCCCGCTTGCCGCTGTCGTTCAGCGCACCGTTCAACAGCTCGTTACCGCGTGGGCTGTCCGCCAGCAGCGCCACGACGCTGCGTTGATCGTAATACGGCGACTGGAAGCTGATAATGGCCGCCATTGGCCCGGAGGAGGTGATATCCGTGCGCGTATTGGGCGTTCTGGCCTCATCATCCGGATAGATGCTCGGCAGATCGTAATGGCGCATCGGCATCTTCACCCAGCTCTTTGTCGCATCGACCAGCAGGCTAATTTTGGTCTCATCTTTCAGCGCTGGCGGAATCGCGCCAATCAACAGCAGGTCGGCGTCTTTATCCTTAATTTTGCTGCCATCATCGGTGACCTGCACATTGATAGCCGCCAGACCAGTCTGCGCGCCGATACCGCCAACGGATTCCAGCAGCGTCGCCACCTGACCCTCAGTCGGTGCGGGTGGCACCACAATCAGCGTGTCAGCAAGATCGGCCATCCGGCTATACGGGAAGCCCGCATTGGCAAACACGCGCAGATCCGGCATGGCAATAAAGTGGTAATACTTCGAGAAGTCGATGGTTGAATCGTCACCAATCACCACGTGGTTCTGTACCGGCTGGAAGGTAATACAGTTATCGATAGAGCCGCCCGGCATCGGGTTCATGTACTGGAAATCAAAACGCAGCTGGTTCATCGCCCCGAGGCGCAGCGCCGGGATACTGACGTTCGTCTTACCATCCAGCAGCCCCTGCAGCACCGGCAGACGCAATATCAATTTATTCACGTCCTGAGAGCTGTTCAGGCTGAAGGATTGCAGGAACTGGTCGTTGAGGCTGATATCCATGCGCGAACTGTCTTTGATCGGCGGCATGGTGTAGCGATAGTTCAGCCTCATGTCGATGCCGTTGGCACGCAGCAAATAGAGATCCGGCGGCAGACTCAGCGCCACGTTAATGGAATCCGGCACCAGACCGCTGGACTGCAGCTGCTGTTCGTAGGTTTTCAATTCGCCGAAGGTGACTTCACGATCGGTACGCACCCAGTTCGGCGCGTCATACGGTTTGCGCGCCTGCAGCTCTTTGACATCGTCGACCACGACGCTGCTGCCGCGGAACAGAATATTGCCCTGCGCAATCCCCCTCGCGGCCAGCAGCAGGTCTTTGTCATCGCGCCCAAAGACCACCAGCAGCTTGACGTAAGGGTTGTCCGGATGGTTAATCATTTCGATGGTCGGCGCCTTCACCGGCGGATGTTCACGCAGGAAGTCCGGGCGCTTATCGTTGGTCGCAAACACGATGGCGTTGCGATCCGGCAGTTTGTTAAACAGTACCGGGAACGCCTGGCCGCGCCAGCCGGCTTTGCTGCCGAACCAGGAGGCCACAATCGCCGCCGCCTGCTGCTGCTGCGCATCCGGTGAGGAGGCGAAAACCATCGGCAGCGTCAGCGAACGGTTGTCCCGGGGATCGTAGAACGGCACCGGGAAATGGGACAGATCGTTACGCACCACCAGCGCCTGATAGGTCAGGTCCAGGTTACTGTCACGCCCGACGTCCAGCCATAACGTACTGCTGGCCGGGTTCTCACACACATCGCGATAATGGCCGACGAACACCAGACGCACGCGGTTAAAGTCGGTGATATACAGGGGATCGATAGGGATCTGCGCGCTGACTTTTTTACCCAGCTGCTCTTTGGTAACCGGCAGGACGCCCATCAGCTCATCATTGAGGTACACCTTCAGCTGCGACTGCACCGGCAGCAGCGAAGGGGACGGCGTATAGTCGAGATTCAGCAGGGCTTTCGTCACGACCTCATCGCTGCGCATACCAAACTCCACCGAGCCGTCGGGATGCGCCCCGCGCAGTATCATACTGCCCGGAGCCGGGGCGATACTGGCGAAAGAGAGCTTCACGTCGCGGGACGGAACATTCTCCATGACCACCGCAGGCGCCGGCGGCGCGGCAAGGGTTGCCGTCGGCTGGCTGTCGGCAATGACCGGGGCCGGAGCCGTCAGGCCCCCGGCTAGCGGGTCCGTCGCCGCAGGCGCTGGCGCCGCAGCCACGGCTGTCGCCGGCGCCGCAAAAGAGGCGAAGGATGACCAACCAGCCATTCCCACTGCCACTGCACAAATCAAGGAGAGTTTTCTTTTCATCGCATTATCATCATTGTTGAGCCATTTCTGGTTCTGAAGAGAGTATCGCCGCGGCACGTTCAGGCCGACGGGGAACAAACGAGACTATCCAGGCAACCAGCATGGTGAGCGAGCGGAAAATAACCTTCACCGACGGCGGCGAGAACTCCGCCAGGTGACGATATCCACGGAACCCCAGCTTCAGGATATCCAGCAGGCTTTCCATCGGTTTATCTTCCGGGAAGCTATCCTGCCAAAGCGCCCACGTATCAGCACGGGCAAACGTACACTGTACAAAATCAATATGTTGTTGATTGGTCAACGGCATCAGCTGCAAACCGACTTCGCTGCCATTCACGCGCGCAACCCGGACCGGGAAGGCATATTCCTGCTGTCCGCGTTTGAGCAGCAGATTCACCTTTTGCCCTTCCAGCACCTGCGCCTTACCGTGAATTTTGATCCCCAGCCCGCCATCGGAATAGTCATGTACGGTACAGGAGAACAGGTGGCCATCTTCGCGCGCAATTGCCGCCGGCATGCTCATTTCGACGCGATGCGAGCGACGGACCTGTTTACTTTCCACCGACACCGCCACCGCGCCGCCAAGGATAATCAGGTTATAGAACACCCAGACGATGCTGACCCAAACGGTCAGGATCTCATTTTCCGGGCCGTAGAGGTGACGCCAGATCCCCGCCGCCACGCCCACCAGGTTCAGCAGCACCAGATAGATATAGGGACGGGAAATGACCCAGTCGACATATTCGTCTTCCACCAGCCCCCCTTTCGCCGTCACGTTGAACTTCCCTTTATGCGGGTTAATCAGCGCGACAAAGGTCGGTGGCGCGATATACCAGGCCAGCGTCGTTTCGTAGATTTCGCTCCAGAAAGAGTGGCGATATTTGCCCTGAATCTTCGAGTTCGTCAGGCTCGCATGAATCATATGCGGCAAGACGAAGAGCGCGATCATCAGCGCCGGCGCATAGATGATATAGGCGTGCAGCAGTAAAAATGCCAACGGCGCGACGAGGAAAATCAGCCGGGGAATGCCGGATAAAAAGTGCATCATCGCATTGACGTAACAGAGCCGCTGCGCAAACTTAAGCCCTTTACCAAACAAGGGGTTATCGAGGCGGAATATCTGCACCATGCCACGCGCCCAGCGAATACGCTGGCCAATATGCGCCGAAAGGCTTTCGGTCGCCAGGCCCGCGGCCTGCGGAATACGCATATAGGCGGACGTGTAGCCGCGACGGTGCAGACGCAGGGAGGTGTGGGCATCCTCGGTCACCGTTTCCACAGCGATACCGCCAATCTCATCCAGCGGGGCACGACGAATGACCGCGCAGGATCCGCAGAAGAAGGTGGCGTCCCACATATCGTTACCATCCTGCACCAGACCGTAAAACAGGGTCCCCTCGTTCGGCGTTTTCCTGAAACGTCCCAGGTTGCGTTCAAACGGGTCGGGCGAGAAGAAATGGTGCGGCGTCTGCATCATCGCCAGCTCTTTCTCTTTCAGGAACCACCCCATGGTCATCTGCAGGAAGGAGCGTGTCGGCACGTGGTCGCAGTCGAAGATCGACACAAATTCGCCTTTGGCGTACTTCAGCGCGTTGTTGATATTCCCGGCTTTGGCATGCTCGTGGGTGGTGCGGGCGATGTAATGCACGCCGACGTCTTTGGCGAACTGACGAAACTCTTCGCGCCCGCCGTCATCGAGGATCCAGATATTGAGCTTATCTTTCGGCCAGTCGATACCTTGCGAGGCATAAATGGTGTTTTTCACCACGTTAAGATCTTCGTTGTAGGTGGGAACGAAAATATCCACCGTCGGCCACTCGGCCATATCTTTAGGTAACGGAACCGGCTGGCGATTCAATGGCCATATCACCTGGAAATAGCCCAGCACCAGCACCAGCCAGGCATAGGTTTCAGCAAACAGCAGCACAATGCCGCACACCAGGCTGACAGGATCGTCCCAGTTCAGCGTCGAGGTATAGCGCCACCAGATGTAGCGGCAGGAGACGGTCAGCGAGAGGACAATCAGCATCAGGGCCGAAAAACGGCCGGGAATACGGCGTACCAGCAGCGCCACGCCCCACAGCAACATCAGGAAAATAAACTGTGAAAGCGGGTTAAAGGGCTGGGTAATACACAGCAGCGACAGCACCAGCGAGAAAGTGACGACCACGCCAAGAATCGCCTTGCGCAGTTTCGGACTGACGTGCGCCAGCTCTTTGTGTTTATTCAGATGGGCTGTGCGGCTGTTCGTCCGTTCGGGAAGCGTATCCAGCCACTGGGTATAGCGCCCGTGAACCCCTTTGATGGCGGCAAACGAACGCCAGTTCGCCTTTTTATCCGCCCCGGGTACATGCGTCACCAGCAGCCACAGGGACTGCAGTAGATAGCGCAGCGGATCCAGCAGCCGCGGGCGATGGGGATTAATATGCGGGAAGTAGTCATGATGGTTGTTCAGAATCGCCTGCCAGCGCGGTGTTTCCAGCGGCATCAGCGCCCAGACCAATGACGCCCACAGGCAGCCCAGCGATGCGGACAGCCACGATGCGCCGTGGCGGCGATAATCGCTGTAGCGTTCGCTCAGACGTTCCGCGACCGGCGGCGCCAGTAGCAGGGTACTCAGGCGCATCATTGCGCCCCCTTGCCGGAATAGTGCAGCAAACACCAGTTGGCGAGGGTCAGGATCTCTTCGGCGGCCAGCGAATCAGAACGATATTCCCCGAGCGGCTGCTTCGCCGCCAGACACTCCGCCATCGCCTCATCACGATGGACCGTGACCGGCAAAATACGGCGCTGGCTCTCCAGCCACAGCTGGTATAAATCTTCCTGTAGCTGGCTACCGACGCGCAGATCGTTAATCAGAATATCGCCTTTTGCCGGCAGCGCCTGTTGATGCAGGCGAATATGGCTGTTGCCGTCCGGATGCACCACCACCAGCGTGCGATCGCAGGCGCTAAGCAGTGAACGCGTCAGCGGGGAATAACCTTCCGGTAAATCCAGCAGCAGCCAGCGATGATCGCCCTGCTGCTCCAGCTTCTCCACCATGCCGACAAAAGATTCCAGCATTGGATAGAGCTTATCAACGTTCTCTCTTTCACCGGGCGAAAGCAGACCAAAAGGCAAAATATCAATATGCGAGGTATAACGGATGCCGGCGTCGCGCCAGTCGCCTCCGTCAATTAACGAACGTGCCCAACCGTCGCGATGCGTCGCATCAACGTTGAAAAAATAGCGCAGCATATTATCCGGGCTGGCGTCGATCGCCAGAACCGTTTCCCCGAGGAGCTGTAATGCCCAGGCGAGCGCGGCGGTAATCGACGTGGTGCCCACGCCACCGCGGATACCCTGTAATCCAAGAATAGCCATCGACGGCGTCCTTACTTTTTCTCTGCGAGTTCCGCCAATAGTGGCCAGCGTTTCAGCGCCGCGGCTAACTGCTCGCGCCGGGAAATGTCGTGGTAATCAATTTCGGGCAGGGAAAATGCCCGGCTTAACGCCAGGAAATCATTTTGAAAGGTATAACCCAGCGTTGCATCTGAGGGTACTGAAGGCTCTTTTCCCGGCATTTCGCTGTCCATTCAAAAAAACACATAAATAAAACCCGATGTATAATAGGCTCAGTCTTAACTCACCTATATATGCTAAAACTGATACCCTTTAAATTCAATGTTAGGTTTACTCTGACGCTTTCGCTAGTAAACTGATCCAGTATGAATCAGGGCTGACGAGGAACGACGTGAATATCGTTTATACTTTAGGTATTTCATCATTATGGGACGAGGTCTGTCATATGCCCGTCGGGGGCGTGTGGTGGCTTAACGTCGATCGCTATCCTGACGCGGTAAGCCTGCTCAATCAAACCCTGGTGGCCCAGGATAAAGAGTGCAAAGTCGCCGCCATCGTCATGGGTGAGAAACCAAATAAAATCATATCATTAAAAAAAGATTGCGGCCCGGAAAAAGTGGCATTATTCAGCATGCCTGACCTGACGGCAGGGCTGGAAGAAATGCATCGTGATTTACTCTGCTCGGTCGATCCGGCCAATTACTTTTTTATTTTGCTGTGTGCCGAAAATGCATGGAAAAACATAAAAAGTGAGAAAATAAGCGCATGGGTTGAAAAATCTCACCAATGGGCTAAATATCATAAGTGTTCGTTATTAATTCTTAATTCCGATAATGATATAGACAAGCAGCTTTCGCCATTATTACACGAGTACCGCGCCCTTTCCGGGCTGGCGAGCATTCGTTATCAGGGCGATAGTTTTCTGTTTGATATTGCCTGGTGGGGCAGCGAAAAAGGAATGAGCGCACAGCAGCAGCTGACGGTAATCCAGGATGACGACGGCTGGCGACTGGCAGAAGAAGAAGAGGCCACGGTGCAGCCGCGCAGCGATGAGAAGGTTATCCTGAGTAACCTGCGAGTCCTCGAAGGCGCGCCTGCCCTGTCTGAATACTGGACGCTGTTTGATACCAATGACGGCGTGTTTAATGCCGCCCGCACCGCGCAGGCGGCAACGTTGTTATTTTCCGTGACCCAGAACGAACAGATTGAGCAGCTGGGTCGCTATATTCACACCCTGCGCCGGCAACGCGGCAGCGCGTTGAAAATTGTGGTGCGCGAACAGCTCCCCAGCCTGCGTACCACCGATGAGCGACTGCTGCTCAGCAGCGGCGCGAATATGGTGATCCCCTTCAGCGCACCGCTTTCCCGCTGCCTGACGCTAGTGGAAAGCGTGCAAAAACAAAAGTTCACCCGCCATATTCCGGAAGAGTTCGCCACCCTGCTGACCTGGAGTCAGCCGCTCAAACTACGCGGCTACCAAAAGTGGGGGGATTTCTGCGCCGCGGTACATAACATTATGGCCAACACCATGCTGCCTGCGGACAGCAAGGGCGTGATGGTGGCGCTGCGCCCGGCTCCGGGGCTGCGCGTCGAGCAAGCGCTGACCCTGTGCCGGCCGAACCGTATGGGCGATATCATGACGATCGGTAACAACCGATTAGTACTGTTCCTGTCGTTTTGTCGCGTCAATGACCTGGACACCGCGCTAAACCATATTTTCCCGTTGCCCACCGGCGATATTTTTTCCAACCGCATGGTCTGGTTTGAAGATAAACAAATCACGGCGGAAATTGGGCTGATGCGGGGTATTTCGCCGGCGCAGTGGAACACGCCGCTGCCTATTACGATGGAGAAAAACAACCCCATTAACGCGGCCCATGACGGACGCAGCTGGCGACGCATTCCGCAGCCGCATCGTTTGTCTACCGACAGGGAGAAAACGTCATGATGTCCATCAGTGATATTCTTCAGCTGATCGTACTCTGTGCCCTGCTGTTTTTTCCGCTGGGATACCTGACGCGCCATTATCAGCGTCGAATTCGCACCACCTTACGCTTAATGTTCTTTAAACCTCGTTATGTCAAACCGGCTGGCGTATTACGCCGGGAAGCAACAACTCAGCAAGGCAAACTGAATAAATGACGAATCCAAAAACAAATGCGACGCCGCTGCCGCTTTGGCAATACTGGCGTGGCCTGGCCGGTTGGAATTTTTACTTCCTGGTGAAGTTTGCGCTGCTTTGGGCGGGATATCTTAATTTTCATCCCATGCTCAACCTGGTCTTTCTCGCGTTTTTACTGGTCCCGCTGCCGAAATATAAACTGCACCGTCTGCGGCACTGGATTGCTATTCCGATCGGCATCGGATTGTTCTGGCATGATACCTGGCTACCGGGGCCGGAAAGTATTTTCAGCCAGGGTTCGCAGCTTGCTGGCTTCAGCGCCACTTATATCTGGGACCTGGTCACCCGCTTTATTAACTGGAATATGGTCGGCGCCTTCTTCCTGCTGCTGGTTCTGTGGATGTTCATCAGCCAGTGGCTGCGCGTCACGGTAGTGGTCTCCGCCATTATGGTGTGGCTGGCGGTCAGCCCACTGCTTCCGGCCTTTACGTTATGGCCTGCGGGCCAGCCGACGGCAGCGGCGACCACCGTGAAGACCACGACCACGACGGCGGCCCCGGCGGGCACCTCTGCCGCCAGCAGCGATATTCCGGCACAGACCGAACCGCCCACCTCGGCGAATTTGACCAACTGGCTGAACGCGTTTTACGCCGCAGAGCAGAAGCGCAAAACGCCGTTCCCGGATCGGCTTCCGGCCGATGCCCAGCCGTTTGACCTGCTGGTTATCAACATTTGCTCGCTGTCGTGGTCCGATATCGAAGCCGCCGGGCTGATGGATCATCCGCTGTGGAAGCATTTTGATATTGTGTTCAAAAACTTTAACTCGGCGACCTCCTACAGCGGCCCGGCGGCGGTACGGCTGCTGCGCGCAAGCTGCGGCCAGCTGTCGCATTCGAACCTCTATCAACCGTCGGGCAACGACTGTTACCTGTTCGAAAATCTGGCCAAACTCGGCTTTACCCAACAGCTGATGCTCGGCCATAACGGTCAGTTCGGCGACTTCCTGAAAGAGCTGCGTAGCTTAGGCGGGATGCAAAGTCCGCTGATGGATCAAACGGGGCTGCCGGTCAGCCTGCAGGCTTTTGATGGCTCGCCGGTCTATGACGACTTAGCGACCCTCAACCGCTGGCTGGAAACCGAAAATAAACAGGGTAACGCCCGCAACGCCACCTTCTACAACATCCTGCCGCTGCACGACGGCAACCACTTCCCGGGCCAGAGCAAAACGGCGGATTATAAAGTTCGCGCGCAGAAACTCTTCGACGAGCTGGATAACTTCTTTACCGAGCTGGAAAAATCGGGCCGTAAAGTGATGGTCGTGGTCGTACCGGAGCACGGCGGCGCGCTGAAGGGCGACAAAATGCAGGTTTCTGGCCTGCGCGATATCCCGAGCCCGTCCATTACCGACGTGCCGACGGCGGTGAAATTCTTCGGGATGAAGGCACCGCATCAGGGGGCCCCGCTGATTATCGACCAGCCGACCAGTTACCTGGCCGTGTCGGAGCTGGTGGTTCGCGCGCTGGACGGCAAGATGTTTACCGAAGATAACGTGGACTGGCAGCAGTACACCGCCAACCTGCCGCAAAGCGCCGCGGTATCGGAAAACGCCAACGCCATCGTTGTGCAGTACCAGGGGAAACCTTACGTTCAGCTGAACGGCGGAAGCTGGGTACCGTACCCGCAGTAATCCCGCCAATGGCCGCAGGGGCGTTCCCTGCGGCTATGATACGCCAGCAGGTCAACTGCCCCTCGCGAATTCCCCGCTGAAAACTCCAATCACCACCCAGGGTCGCTATCTCTGATGGCGCACTCCGGACGACCGCCGCCGGCAAAAACGCCGTGACAGCGTCCGCCCGGGGATATACGATATATATATGAATCATTACGGAACATATATATGGGAATCGTAAAAATCTCCGACCTGCTGCATGACGACATCCGCGACGCCAGCAAGGCCATGTCACGCTCAGTGAATGCTCAGGCGGAATACTGGATTCGGCTGGGGATGATGAGCGAACTCTACCCGGAGCTTAACCACCAGCAAATCAAGATGATGATGCTTAAATCGGGATCCGATCGTTTACTGGAGGTGATCAATGCCATCAATTCCCATTAAAACGGCGGACGAATTAGCCCGACAGCGCCGGGCAGGCGCGCTGCTGGCCTCGGTGTTCGACATGCTGGATAAACATATTCAGCCCGGCATAACCACCATGGAAATCAACAACCTGGCGGAAGATTTTATCGTCAACCAGCTCCATTCCCGACCGGCCAGCAAAGGGCAATATGATTATCCTTTCGTCTTAAATACGTCGGTGAATGAAGTGGTGTGCCACGGCATGCCAAAAGAAACGGAGCATCTGAAATCAGGCGCGATCGTCAACGTCGACATTACGCTGGAAAAAGATGGCCTGATTGCGGACTCCAGCAAAATGTACTTAATCGGCGACGTTTCGCCGCTGGCCCGTAGACTGGTGAAGAAAACGTACGAAGCGATGTGGAAAGGTATCAAGGTGGTCAGGCCCGGCGCCACGCTGGGTGATATCGGCCATGCGATTCAGAGCTATGTCGAAAGCAACGGCTACAGCGTCGTGCGGGAGTATTGCGGTCACGGTGTCGGGCAGGAGATGCACGAAGAGCCCCAGGTGCTGCACTACGGCAAGCCGGGTGAAGGCGCCGTGCTGCGAGAGGGGATGGTTTTTACCATCGAACCGATGGTCAATCAGGGCGATAGCCGGACAAAAATCAAGAAGGATGGCTGGACCGTAGTGACCCGCGATAAGAAGCTCTCGGCGCAGTGGGAACACACCGTCGCCGTTACCGCCGACGGCGTAGAAGTCCTGACGCTACGCCAGGACGAAATTATCCCGTTCTGAGCCGTTCCGCTGTCGATATCGCCTTCAGCAAGCCATAGCGCCTGGCGAAGGCGCTAAAATTACCGATCGCGCCCTGCCAGCCAGACCAGCAGTTTCAGGCTGGCGGAGTAGTAATCATCCTGGGCGGTAATTTGCGGATCCTCCGGCGTCTCGCCCATGGTCAGATCGCGCACCGCCAGCAGGCCGCCGGTCATAAACCACGGAGAGACGTTATTGGTGCTGACGTTAATCCACGCCGGCGTTTGCAGCCGCGGATAGCTCTGGAACCAGTTTTTCCACGGCGTCAGCAGCGGGCTCTGTGGATTGGCCCAGGTGAGATACAGCGGGATACGAATCGCGTCATAGCTCATCCGCGGCGGCCACTCTTTCGCCGGCTCCATCTTACCGTCAGCTTTCAGCGCAACCCAGTCGGTAGGGAGCTGGGTTTTGCCCCATGCCATTTTGCCCAGCAGCGCCTGAGCGTCGCTTTGCAGCTTACGCCAGGCGATCAGATGCGTGCGCGCGGCAAACGCCTGCCATGCCGGGAAGATAAAGTAGGAGGGGTTAAGATTGAGATGGTCGTTGCGGTTGAAGCCTTTGGCGCCAGGCAGCATGACCTGATAGCCGGCAAAGGTCACCACCGTATTTTTCAGCAGCGATGCGGTAATGGCATCAGACGCGTTACCGTAGGATTTGTCCCCCCACTGCTGCTGTGCGCGCAGCAGCGCCCATGCAATCAGGGTATCGCCGTCGGTGGCATCGTTCTTATCGGCAATAGGGTCCGGCGCCACAGGGTTATAGCGCCAGTAAAAGAGCCCGTTGTCTTTATTGCGTAGCGTTTTATCGGTCCATTGCCATAGCTTGTCGAAGGCCGGCCGATCGTTTTTCGCCACCGCCAGCAGCATCGCGAATCCCTGCCCCTCGGTATGCGAAACGTTACCGTTGCCCGTATCCACAATGCGCCCGTCAGCCATCATAAAACGCGATTTATAGCTTTCCCAGGCGGTGTCTGCCCACGCGCGGGGCAGCAGCACCATCGTCACCATGACTGCGATTACAACACGCAAAGACATATGTTCACCCGTTATGGATGGAAGTAGAGGAACTGAACATCAGACACCGAGAACAACCGCTCACGCTGTAACACCACATGTGCACCGCCCCCTTGTCCCTGTAGCCAGCGAGAATAAAGCCCCTCGAGTATGGCACAAAATGCATTGCACCAGCGCACGCGGCGCGCATCGTCACGACTCACCGGCAGCGCGCGATGACGTAAGCGCAGGCCGTCATCGCCCACATCCACGCTGACGACGCCCCACTGAAAGCGGCTGAGCAGCTGGTTGATATTGGCCTCCAGCTGACCGACGGTTTCTGACTCGGGCAGCGGGTAGCGATCGGCCAGGGCTTCACCCATCTGACGTAAAAATGGCTGGCTCTCCAGCTCGCCGGCATTGTTCAGCATCCCGTCAATCATAATGAGCAGCAGATCAAACCATCCCGCGGGGGTTTGCTGCTGTTGAAACCAGGCCATGACTTCCGCGTTGTTTTTGTCCGTCATGATCAGTTATCTCCCAACATATAGCGGATATAGAGACCGGCGGTACTCTCGTTGTAATCACCGAAGGTGTCGTAGCCAATCTGGCCGCCCAGCGTCATCTGTTTGTTCACCTTGTAATCCGCCCCGGCGCGCAGCGTGTAGCCGATGCCGCTCTTCGAGGTCGCTGAATAGTACGCCTCTTTGGCAAAACCGTTGGCTACCGCGGTCTCCAGGGTCTGCTGCCATTCGGAATTGGTCGGGAAGTAGGCGCTCTTATCCTGACTATAGGATTGATACCCCACCGAGCCACCGAGCTTCATGGTCCAGTTGTCATACTTCTCGGTCAGGTTAACCGGCAGCGAAACGCTCACGTAGTTTTGCGGGCTGAAGTAGCCCCCCTGACCATAGGTGAAGTAGCTCAGGTTCTTCGAGTAATCCATGTAGCTCATACTCAAACCGGCCTGCAGCTGGCGATATTCATCATGATAAGGCCGCAGATAGACCCCGGCATTGGCGTTGACACTGGTGTTGCTGGCCACGTCGCTGCCAATGTAGCTGTAGCCCCCGCCGCCGACGTAGAAACCGGCGTCGCCATCATCGTAGCTGAGCTGCAGGGTGCCGCCGTTTTTCGTCACCTGCCCCCAGGTTTTCCCGGAGTAGCTATCTTTCAGCCCCACGTAAGAGAGCAGGCTGTCGGTCAACGAACGGCGCTCACCGGTGAAGATCAATGACAGGTAGTTGGTGAGTTTCGGCGACCATTTCACCCCCCCGACCACGGTGTTGAGATCCTGGCCCAACGGCGTGCTGCCGATATCCACGCGATAATCATCGCCGCTCAGCGCCAGGGCTAATTCGACGCCATTCGCCTTCTGCGAATCCGTCGAACCGCTGGTCTGATCGACATTCGGTTTCTGGCTGGAAGAGGCCAGATAGCTGGCGACCTGTCCGGAGTCATAGGCGCCAAGTTTCGCCAGATTCTCCATCCCGCTGCTGGTCGTGGCGTTAAAGTCTGCCGCATTCAGCGTCCCCAGCGAACTTAAGGCTTCGGCCCCCGGATTGCTGGCAAAGTACGCCGTGCGCTCCGTATCCGTCATCGCCGCAATCGCCGCCTGTTCGCTGGTGGCAGTGGAAATCATGTTGGACACCGCATTGGAGAGCGGATTCGCGCCGTAGCGCCGCCAGGCGTCGCCGCTGGCGGTGCCGGCATTCAGCGAAATCGGCGTCACGGTAAAGTCAAAACGCGAGTCGCCAAACGGCGATGAAGACCAGGTCAGCGGCGTTTTCATCTCGGTCAGCTTACTGGTCCCGGATTCACCGTCGCGCCCACGCACCTCCATTCCCCCCTGGAGCCAGGTGCCGGTTTTCTCCTGCAACGACTCCATCATGGTATCGACCTGACGCAGCATGCGGGTTTGCGCGGTCTCCACCGGAAGATCGGGACGTTGGATGCCGGGCAGCGTGGTTCCGCTGCCAGTTGACACCTGGGCAACCTGCCATGGCATATACTGGCCGTAAGCCGATGCCGTTCGCGTCGTGGACGGCGTGCGGGAGACGCCCACAAAGGGGTTATCCGCCGCCAGCACGCCGCCAACGGTGGGCGTTTGTGCGCTGTTGCTGCTCTGCAGCCCCAACAGTTTGCCGCGCGCGCTGCGCAGATACGTCATCGCCTGCTGATGATGTCCCTGCGCTTCCGCGACGCGCGCCAGCAGCAGCAGGCGATCCGGTGTATTGTCCTGACGCAATCCGCCGGCCAGCTGTTCCGCCCGGTCGTTATCGCCGGACGACAGCGCAACATCGATAGCGCCGGATCGCGCCGCCTGATCCGGCGTATCGCGGGTCATCAGGTAGTCATAGACCACCCCGGCTTCTTTGTTCATTTTGCCGCTCTGGTAGAGGCGCGCCATCGCGAACATCAGATCGGTATTCTGCGGATCGCTTTGCATCGCCCCCATCAGCTTGTCATACGCCGCGGCGTAGTTGCCCTGCTCCCGCAGTCGATCGGCTTCGTTGATCACATAGCCGTTGCGGATACTCGCCAGCTGCGTTGGCGTGCTGCCAGCCTGCAGCTGCGGGTTCGACAGCAGCGTCTGCGCTTCATTGGTCAGCCCCGCCTGGTTGAGGACCGCCACCTGATCGGCATAGTCGCCGGCGTTCCCCGTGATTCCGCCGCTGATATTGTTGCGCACCAGCGTTACCGCCGTGGAAACATCGCCGCTCTGCGCCAGCAATCGCGCCAGTTTCCCCACGTCAGCCGGTGATTTTGGCGGCGTGGCCGACATCGCTTTCAGGGTATTGGACGCCGCCACCGTATTGCCCTGGGCGAGATAATCTTGCGCGGTGGTCAGCTGCAGGTTGTAGTTTACCCGCTGACGCAGGTCGCGCATCTGGCTGGTCTGGCTGGCGGCGGGAATCCGCCCCAGCAGCGTCTGCGCCTGCTGCCAGCCGCCGTTCTCACTGGCAAACAGCGCGGCGGCATAGAGGGCGTTACTGCTGGCGCCGGGACGATAGGCGGCGGCCATCGTTGACGCGGCCTCGCTGTCATTGCCGGATTTTTGCAGTAGCCGGGCTAAGTCGAGGCGCATCCAGGCGTCATCCGGATAGCGGGAGACCCCCTGGCGCAATGTCGCGATAGCGCCGCTGACGTTGCCGCTGTTGGCCTGCTCCTGCGCCTGGCGACGAAGCGAATCTCCCGGCATACCGGTCACGATGCGCGGCTGCAGTTTTTGCTGCAAACTCTCCGGCAGCGTGCGTAACATCGCCTGCGCTTCCGCCGTTTTATTTTGCTCGCGCAGGATGTAGTAAAGGTTCTCGCGCGCCGGGCCATTTTGCGGCTGCTCGCTGAGCAGCGAGCGCAGCGTTTGTTCGGCCTGAGGGAGATCTTTGTTATGACGCAATACATCGGCACGGAACAGTTTGGCCGATGTGCCGCGCGTCCCGCTCTGCTGAGCCAGCGGAGCAGAGAGCGCCAGCGCCTGGCTAATATTGCCCTGCTTGTACGCCTGCTGAGCCTGGGCCAGCTGCCCATAGAATAGCGCGTCCGCCGCCTGCTGACGGCGCGCCGCTGAATCATTACCGCCGAGATCCGCCGCCCGGCTTAAATATTGCGATGCGGCCTGGAAGTCACCGTTGCGCTGGGCGATATATCCCATCCCGGCCAGCGCGTCCGCATCCTGCGGGTTGGTTTGCAGCACTTGTTCAAACTGCTGCTTCGCCGCCGCGGTATTGCCGCTATTCAGGTTAACGAACCCCTGACCGCGCGCCTGGCCGCTTATCCGCTGACGATAGTAATTCTGTACTTCGGTATCCTGCGGGTGACGCTGCATCCAGGTATCGTAAAACGCCCGATCGCCCTCCTGCGGCCCCAGCCACAGCAGCGCCTGGCGTAGACCGCTGTCGGCATCTTTACTGCCGCTGGCCATCGATTCCAGCATTGAAATCCCTTCCCGCCGGGTATCTTCCCGCCAGGTCAACGCCTTACCTAAAGCCACGCGCGGGGCGTTTTCCTGCGGATACCGCGCCACGTACTGACGCAGTTCGCTGACCGCCTGGGGATAGAGCGCTTTGTCGCTGGCCATGGTCATGTAGTACTCACCGGCCAGCCCCGGTGGCGGGGTGTTGCCGTTGAACATGCTGCGCCAGGTCGTCAGCGCAGCCGGAATATTGCCGCTGCGCGCCTGCTGTCTGGCCAGACTCAGCTGCCCCTGCGGCACCTGCGCCATTTTTTTGGCATTATCCAGCTCCTGCAGGTTTGGGCTCTCTGGCGACACTTTCGCCAACCGCGCCCGCCACTGGGCCGCCGCCTGAAGGTCGCCGCCCTGCTGTGCCCACAGCGCCATCAGATACATGGCCTGCGTGTTATTGGCATCAACCAACAGAACTTTCTGCAGCGATTCCATCGCCAGCTCATCGTGCGATTTTTCGTGCCAGTAGTTCGCCTGGGCAAACAGCGCCTGCAATGCGGCATCATTCCCCGCAGCCATGGCATCACCGAGGGTGCCGAGGGTCAGCGCGCCGGACAGGCAAAACGTGGATAATCTGCGGGTCGCCCTGCTGTTCATTTTAATGGCTCGTTTCATTGGCTATCCCCCGAACTCAGGCGCTTGCGTGCATGGCGTTTAAACATGGCGGTAAGCGCCAGGCCGATGATCGTTGTCGCAAGCAGTCCCAGCAGCGCAAGCAGACCGGAGTGCTGGTTGGCATACCAAACGGCCATCATGTACCACGGCATCTGCCCGCTCGGGAATGGCGTACTCACCTGGAAGCTGCGAACCCCATTATCGCTGGTGATAACCGCCGTATCGCCGCGGATACCGGCGTTGATTCGCGGTGAATCAAGGTCGCTTTTCAGCTTCGTCAGCTGATCATCGTTGCTGGCCATCGCCACCACCACCGTGCGCTGTGGATTCCACGGTGAACGGTAGCTGATAAAGCCGCGCCAGGCGCTGCTGGAAGAGAGATAGCGATCGGCATCCAGGCTGGCGGATGTCCAGTCGCCGGCCAGCCACCGCTGTACTTTTGAACTCAGTCCCGACTCGCGTACGCCCAGCTGATTATCCGCCTGATAATAAGGAGAATCTTCTAACAAGCGCTGGTTAAACGTTTTCTGATCGAGGGCGCTGACCGCCAGCACATCGCGATTGTGCAGGTACTGAAGGCCGGCGCCACCGCTGGGGATGCCTAAAACAACGCGGTTGTTCGCCAGCGCCGTGCCGGTGGCATTACCCGATCGGGCGGCGAGGTTTAACAGCGTAGCGACCTGCGTTTCCGACGGTTTTTCCGCCAGCAGCAGCGTGGTTTGTGAATAGTCCGCCAGCCGCGAGAACGGGAACGAAGCGCCGACGAAATAGGAGAGATTCGGCAGCAGCGAGAAGTGTCGCGTATTGCTCAAATCAATCCACGAATCATCGGTAATCCGGCTCTTGATATTGTTATTAAGCACCACCGAACAGGGGGCGTTTTGTTTCGGCACCACGTTGAAATAGAGCGACAGCTGGTTATCCCCGTAAATCAGATACGGCGCCAGCGGAATGGTAAACCGCTCCTGACGCACGTCGCCGCCCAGATGACGCCATAATTTCTCCAGCGGCCCCTGCTTGTTCAGCGGCAGGTTGTGCAGGAAAGTGTTATTGAGCGTCACGCTTAATAACGACTGCTCCTCATTAATCCAGTTTTCCGACGGGAAACGGTAGCCAATCTGCAAGGGAATGGTTTCTCCGTCCCACAGATAGAGGTCCGGCGCCGCGCGGAAAGCCACGCGCAGCGGTTCATGCCAGACGCCGTTTACGGTCATACTCTGATCTTTACGCAGCAGCTCGCTGATTTTTACCGGCCGATCGGTTGGGATCCAGCGCGGGGCATCATACGGCTTGCCGATCGGGATCGCCTGCGGATCCACGCTCAGGCTCGCGGTCTGCGCGGCAATATTACCGCGGGTCAGCCGCCAGGCTGCCGCACGCAGCGCCGCATCATTCTGCCCGACGATCAGCAGCAGTTTGTAGGTGGGGTTACCCGGGTTATCGACAATCTGCAGCAGCGGTTTATCGGTTTGCGGCAGCGTCAGCCCGCCGACCTGGTCACCCGGATGGCCGATAATAATACCGTGACGCTCCGGTAAACGGTCGCGCAGCGCGCTAAAAGCAATCCCGCGATAATCCGCCTGAATACCCAGCCACGACGAGAGCAGCGCTGCGGCGCTGAAGATATCCGCTCCCGATTTCTCCGGGTAGGCCACCGCGATGTCCGCCGGGGTCATCTGCATGCTGTCGAAGAATGGACGCGGGAAGTGACTCAAATCGTTGCTGAGATTCAGCGGCTGGCTTTCCCAGTTAAAACGCGAAGCCGGTAAAATCGTGACGCCCGACGTGTCATGCATGTTGAGCTGGCACTGCATGTTGTCGCCATCATTCACCTTAAAGCTCAGGTTGTTGCTGGAGACCATTAGCGCCGCCGGAATATCCAGCTGATAGTGAGAAATGTCCGCCCCGTCGGTGCCCAGCGGCACCGTGCCTAAAGGCTGGCCGTTGAGCATCAATTGCAGCGTGGCGTTGCGGGTGGCCATATCCGGCGAGACCTGAACATCCAGCATCAGCTCGGCATGGGTCACCACCTGGTCTGAAGGCAGCGTAAACCCCGCGCCGCCCTGCTGTTGGCCGCCGCTGAGGATAATGCCATCCGGCATCCCCATTTGAGCCAGATTAAGACTGCCCCCGACCACCGGCGTTAACGGCGCCACATCCGGCATTGCCGTATGAGTCGGCGGTGGCATGACGGGGAGCGAGGCGGCCGGATCCGCCGCCGCGGGTTCTGCTGTCGCGGGTGTCGATGCGATCGACGACTCGGACGCGACAGCGGGTTCTGAGTTCACCGGAACCTCCGCTGCGGCCGACGACTCCGCTGCGGCGGTCGACGCCGACTCATCGGCGGGAAGGCCGCCCGTGGTCGCGCCCGGTAACGGGAAATTCAGCGGCGCAGAACGATCGGCCGGCGCCTCTTCACCGTGCAGCGCCGGTATGGAAAACATGCCGGCCAGCAGCGCAAGCGTGGTTAATCGCTTCATAATTGGCCATCCTCCTGCGCGGTACTGGCGACAGGTTTCTGCTGGCGACGGCCGCGTCGTGTTTTCCAGCTCAGCCAGAACAGTTCAAACACGCAGCGTAAGATGGTGAAAAATGACCGGAACGGGTTGTCCTGCGGACGCGGCGGGTTAATCCATGCATCGGCGCGCGCCAGCACCACTCGCACCAGTTCACGGCGCAGCGAGAGGGGAATATTTTCATCAAACTTGAGGCGAATAAAGTTTTCATCCGCGGTCACCTGTTCGGCGGGAATACAAATCGCACCAGATTGCAGGATCAGCTCAATCTCTTCGATATCATCCTGCAGATGGCGATCGTCCGGGACCGCGATGCGGCATCCGCCCATCGACAGGTCTGCGGTGTGGCTACGCGACACGATGCCGCTGGCGTAGTGAATCAACACCGGAATATTGACGTCGATACGGATCGTTTTCCGCACCTGGCGGGTTTCCCGCGCGACAGCAATCGCCGCCAGCAGGAAGATCAGGCTGTACAGCCCCCAGCCAACGTTCAGCGCGATAACGTTAGGATCCGAGCCGAAATAGTCATGGCCAATGGCCCTGACAATACCGACAATCACGCCAACCGCGAGCAAACACGCCACCACCAGATGCGGCCTGACGACGGTAAAGTCGAAGTAGCCCACATCCAGCAGCCCCCCTTTGTCGGTCACGTTGAATTTACCGCGTTTGGGGAAAATCATCGTCACCAGCGTCGGCAGCACCAGATGGAATGCCAGCACGATGTCATAGATTTCCCCCCAGAAGCTGTAGCGATAGCGGCCGTTCATCCGCGAGCCGACATAAATCGCAAGGAACAGATGCGGGAGCGCATACGAGACAATCAGGCTCGCTGAGGAGTAGATAATATTCAGGTTAAACAACAGATAAGCTAACGGTGCGGTGACAAACACGACCCGTGGCAGGGCGAACTGATAGTAGAGCATGGCGCTGAGGTAACACAGGCGCTGCTGGAAGGTCAGCCCGCGGCCCAGGAGCGGGTTATCGAGGCGGAAGATTTGCGTCATCCCACGCGCCCAGCGGGTCCGCTGAATGACGTGCACGACTAAACGCTCGGTGGCTAAACCCGCTGCCAGCGGAATATCGAGAAACGACGATTTCCAGCCCAGGCGCTGAAATTTAAGCGCGGTGTGCGCATCTTCGGTCACGGTTTCCACCGCAAAACCACCGATATCATCCAGCGCTTTACGGCGAATCACGGCGCAGGAGCCGCAGAAGAAGGTCGCATTCCAGTTATCGTTGCCCTGCTGAATCGGGCCATAGAACAGCATCCCTTCATTGGGGATGTTGCGGCCGACGGAGAGGTTGCGTTCAAACGGGTCCGGCGAATAGAAATAGTGCGGGGTCTGCACCAGCGCCAGCATCGGGTCTTTGAGGAAGCCGCCAACCGTCGCCTGCAGGAACACGCGGGTCGCCACGTGGTCACAGTCGAAGACGCAAATCAGCTCTCCCTGAGTCAGGGTCATCGCGTGGTTCAGGTTACCCGCTTTGGCGTGTTTATTATCATTACGGGTGATATAGCCGACGCCGACATCGGCGGCGAACACCGCAAATTCGCTACGTTTCCCGTCGTCCAGCAGATAGATTTTCATTTTATCCGCCGGGTAATCGATACACTGCGCAGCCAACACGGTATCGCGCACGACTTCCAGCGGTTCGTTATAGCTGGGAATATAAATATCGACCGTCGGCCACGTGCTCATATCATCGGGCAGCGGGACGATTTCTCGCTTCAGCGGCCAGACCGTTTGCAGGTAGTTCAGCAGCAGCATTACCCAGATATAGACTTCCGCCAGAAACAGCCCCATCCCCAGCACCGTCTCAATGGTGGAGTTAAAATGCAGGGTCTGCGTCAGGCGAAAATACATATAGCGGGTAGACATCAGCAGCGAAGTCACGACCATAATGACCGAAATACTGCGCTTTTTGCTAAATCCCATTAAGAACAGAATACCGATACTTAACAGACCAAAAAGATACTGCTTTTGGCTGTCCATCGGCGTAATAATGACCAGAACGGCAATCGGCGACAGCACCAGTGCCAGCAACCAGAAAAGAGACTTTTTCATTCAGCAGCCCTGCAATAAGTTAAAGCCCTGACATACGAGGCTGGCTGTGCACCGTGCCGTCGCCAATTTTAATACCCAACAGCGCAGAGATTTTTTTTGCCATAATTTCAATATCAAAGGCGGCTGCAGAGGAAGAGCTAAAGTCGAGAATCGACTTCTGGGAAGCATTCGCTTCAACGACGCTCTCATCACGATGGATAATACCCAACAGACGATCGCCCAGTTTATCCTCCATCAGAGCGGTGACGTCACGGCTGACCTGACGGCGGTTATCACTCTGATTCAGCACGAAAAAGTGCCCAAGTTTGTGGTTTAGCTTACCGCCGGTTAAACGCTGCTTTTCGACGTGCGACAGGGTCGACATCGAGGCGGTGTCCGCCAGCAGCGGCACCAGGTGCAGATCGGCCAGCGGCGTTAAGGCCGTCAGCGCCGGTGAAGGGCCGGGTGGCAGGTCGGCGATGATAATTAATCCGGGATAATTCAATAATGCCGCCAGCCCGCGGGTGAGGAAATGGGCGTCCGTGGCAAGGTGTTCATCAAAAGCCTGATGCTGCGCCTCGCTGACGTCGCCATACGGCAGGACAAAAATATTGCTGCCCGCGCTCAGTACGCACTGGCTCCAGTCATGAAGCTCCAGCGCTTTCGCAACATAGCCGCGCTCATCGCTAAGAGGGACGCCAAAATGCAGACGCAGCGCATTTTGCACGTCAAAATCGATCGCCAGGACTTTGCTGCCTGCGCGAGCTAATGAATAGGCCAGATTTGCCGCGAGGGTCGTTTTTCCTACGCCGCCTTTGGGAGAACACACGCAGATCAACGGCATGTCGCAATCCTTTCTAAAAGTGATTTCAGCGGCTGATCTTTATTTTTCGCCACCGGTTCAACGGCTTTTGCCGCAAATAAATGAGCATAGCCTTCCGCCGCCTGTGCAGACGGCACGACCGGGCGAACCGCTACCGGTGGTGCAGGCGCAACGGCTGGTGCAGGCGCAACGGCTGGTGCGGGCGCAACGGCTGGAGCAGGCGCAACGGCTGGAGCGGGCGCAGCGGCTGGAGCGGGCGCAGCGGCTGGAGCGGGAGCAGCGGCTGGAGCGGGAGCAGGCGTATGGGGTACGGCCATTGCCGGCACAGATTCTGCTGCCCACGTATGTTCTGCAACCGAAAGGGGGTCATGTGGCGCTGAAACGGAGACAGGGGGTGGCATGACCGGAGCCGGGGCTGTAGGTGACGTTGGTTGCGGCGTGTGCGCGGATTCTGCCTCGACCCAATGAAACATATCCGTCGGCACCGGCTGCGGTATCGGTAACGATACCGATCCTCCCATGGCCAGCGAGGATTCTTTTTCTTCCCCAGGAGAGAGCTGATTGAGAATAACCCAATCTCCCTGTTCTCTGGCGGCTGCGTGTGATGAAAGGTCCTTGAAATCCAGACTTTGCGTACGAGTCTTTTCCTTGAAGCGCTGCAAATCATCATAATGGTTCATGGATAACCTCATGATTCTAATAAATAATATTTTAGCTGTTTTTATTTTGATACTACGCCTTTAGAGCATAGTTTATTTTATTGTTTTTCATCAACTTAAGTTGGTCAGAATGACCAACAATACAATGACGTTGTAGAGGAGTATCGTTCAAGGTGGCGTAAATCACTGATAATTTTGCGGTTACCCTATCATTTCTTATAAGAAATGATAGCTCCATTTTTTAGGAGGTCCTGTGATCCCACCAAACCTGAGCTCAGCGCCCCCTTAAAATAACCAGGTTTTTCTCTAATTGATCTTTAGATAATGCGCAGAACAAAATAACTATGATGCGTGATGGAATATATTTTAGACTTTTTATATCGTTGTATAAATAGGTCAAATTAATTATTTAAGTCGAAAAACAGCAGTCAGGTACTTTCTCAAGCCTGATTCTTCTCCGGGCATAATAAGCGGCTGCTGCCGAAAGTTTTGACGCCTTCGACAGCAGCAGGGAACATCAGGCGAGCTGTTTTTGCTGATTTTCATCCTGGTCAACGGCAAAACAGGCGACCAGCTGACCCCGGTAATCTTTCAACTGCGGCTGTAGCTGGGTACACGGGCCGAAACGACGGCGGCAGCGGGCGTTAAACGCGCAGCCCGGCGGCGGATTCAACGGGCTCGGCAGTTCGCCGGTCAGCTTAATACGTTCGCGGCGATCGTCCGGATTCAGGCGTGGCGTGGCCGACAGCAGAGCCTGAGTATACGGATGCTGCGGATTGTTGAAGATCTGATCCTTGGACCCTTTCTCCACGCAGCGGCCGAGATACATCACCATCACTTCATCCGCAATGTGCTCCACGACCGACAGGTCATGGGAGATGAACACATACGACAGCCCCATATCCTGCTGCAGATCCATCATCAGGTTCAGCACCTGCGCGCGGACCGACACATCCAGCGCGGAGACAGGTTCATCGGCAATCACCACATCCGGGTCCAGCATCAGACCACGGGCAATCGCGATGCGCTGCCGCTGACCGCCGGAGAACATGTGCGGATAGCGATCGTAATGCTCCGTTTTCAGCCCGACCTTCGCCATCATCGCCAGCGCTTTTTCACGGCGCTGTTCTTTGCTCAGCGACGTATTGATCTGCAACGGTTCTTCCAGAATCTGGCCCACTTTCTTACGCGGATTCAGCGAGCCGTAGGGGTTCTGGAACACAATCTGGATTTTCTGCCGACGCAGCTTTTGCGCCGTGGCGTCTGGCTTTAATAAGTCCTGACCCTGATAGTAAAGCTCGCCGCCGGTCGGGATCTCAATCATCGTCAGCAGACGGCCCAGCGTCGATTTTCCACAGCCGGACTCGCCAACCACCGCCAGCGTTTTCCCGCGTTCGAGGGTAAAGGAGACCCCGTCCAGCGCCTTAACCAGCCTTTCCGGCGCAAACAGCCCCTTCTTCACCGGGTAATATTTTTTCAGATCAATGGCCTGCAACAAGAACTGTTGCGTGGTGGCCTCATGGGTACTCATAGCGTAGGCCTCCCGGCATCATCCAGTGGGTAGTGGCATTTCGACTGACGGGCGCCGTCGACGCGGTTCAGCTCAGGCTCCTCGCTGCGGCACTTATCCGTGGCATAGGGGCAGCGCGGGTTTAACAGACAGCCGTTGGGGCGGTCATATTTCCCTGGCACGACGCCCGGCAGCGACGCCAGCCGCGCTTTATCCTGGGCAAACTCCGGCAGCGCGCGCAGCAGCGCCTGAGTATAAGGATGGCGCGGTGCGCGGAAGATATCCTTCGCATCGCCCGTCTCCACAACCTGACCGGCGTACATCACAATAATTTTGTGTGCCGCCTCAGCCACCAGCGCCAGATCGTGGGTGATCAGGACCAGCGCCATGTTCTCTTTTTGCTGCAGCTCCAGCAGCAGCTCAATGATCTGCGCCTGGATGGTCACATCCAGCGCGGTGGTCGGTTCATCCGCAATCAGCAGCTTGGGCCGGCAGGCAATCGCCATGGCGATCATCACGCGCTGGCTCATCCCGCCGGAAAGCTGGTGCGGATAGACATCAAGACGCGATGCCGGGTCAGGGATGCCAACCAGCGTCAGCAGATCGATCGCCCGCTGGATACGGGTTTTCTTATTTCCGCCCTGATGTACTTTAATGGCTTCCATAATCTGATAGCCGACGGTGTAACACGGATTCAGGCTGGTCATCGGGTCCTGGAAGATCATCGCCACTTCCGCCCCCACCAGCTGGCGGCGCTCTTTTTCTGAGATACGCTTCAGATCGCGGCCATTAAATTCCAGCTTATCCGCCATCACGCGGCCGGGATAATCAATCAGCCCCATGATCGCCAGTGAGCTGACCGATTTACCTGAGCCGGACTCGCCGACAATGCCAACCACTTCACCCTGGTTCACGCTGTAACTCACGCGGTCTACCGCGCGAAACGGTGTCCCTTCGTCGCCGAAGTGCACCGATAATTTATCCACATTCAATAACGCCATCTCGAACCTCTTACTGCTTCAGTTTGGGATCGAGCGCGTCACGCAGACCGTCACCCATCAGGTTAAATGCCAGCACCGTCAGCAGAATCGCGACACCCGGGAAGGTGACGACCCACCAGGCACTCTGCGCGAACTGCAACACGTCGGAGAGCATCGTGCCCCACTCCGGTGTCGGCGGCTGCGCACCCATGCCAAGGAAGCCAAGAGCGGCCATATCGAGAATGGCGTTAGAGAAGCCCAGCGACGCCTGAACAATCAGCGGAGCAAGGCAGTTAGGAAGAATGTTGATGAACATCTGACGGATTGCCCCCGCGCCTGCCACCCGTGAAGCGGTGACGTAGTCGCGGTTCACTTCCACCAGCACCGCCGCACGAGTCAATCGCACGTAGTGCGGCAGGGCGACAAAGGTGAGCGCCAGCGAAGCGTTCACGATCGAGGGGCCGAAGATAGCCACCAGCACCAGCGCCAGCAGCAGGCTCGGCAACGCCAGCATGATATCGACAACACGCATGATGATGGAGTCGATCACCCCGCCGAAGTAGCCGGCAATCAGGCCCAGCACCACGCCGAGAATCAGCGACAGCACCACGACCAGACAGCCAACCAGCAGCGACAAGCGCGCGCCGTACATCAGTCGCGACAGAATATCGCGGCCCACGTCATCGGTCCCCAGAAGATGCGCAAAGCTTCCCCCCTCCTGCCAGGCCGGCGGCGCCAGCAGCACGTCGCGGAACTGATCCGCCGGGTTATAAGGGGCGAGGAAGTTAGCGAACACGGCGATAATAATCATAATCGCGACGTAGACCAGGCCGACAACCGCCCCTTTGTTGCGTTTGAAATAGTGCCAGAACTCCTGCAAAGGGGTCATTGGCACCGGTGCGGCGACAACTTTATTTTCAGTAATTTGTGACATGATGGCCCCTTACTTCTTATGCCGAATACGCGGGTTCACCACGCCGTACAGCAGATCGACCAGCAGGTTGACGAGGATAATCATCGTCGCGACCAGCAGTACCCCACCCTGAACCACCGGGTAATCACGGCGTTGCAGCGCATCGATCAGCCAGCGCCCTAGACCAGGCCAGGAGAAGATGGTTTCGGTCAGAATGGCGCCCGCCAGCAGCGTCCCTACCTGTAGCCCAATCACCGTGACCACCGGCAGCATAGCGTTACGCAGCGCGTGGACCACGATGACGCGCATCCGGGTCAATCCCTTGGCGCGCGCGGTGCGAATATAATCTTCGCCCAGCACTTCCAGCATCGAGGAGCGGGTCATACGCACGATAACGGCCAGCGGAATAGTGCCCAGCACCACGGCTGGCAGAATCATGTGCATTAAGGCATCAATAAAATCGCCCGGCTCGCCCCAGATAGCGGTATCGATGAGCATAAAACCGGTCAGCGGCAGGGTGTCGTCAAGGAACACGGTATCGCTGATACGTCCGGAGACTGGCGTCAGGTTGAGCTGGACTGAAACCAGCATGATCAGCATCATTCCCCACCAGAAGATCGGCATGGAATAACCGGTCAGCGCGAGGCCGACGGAGGTGTGATCGAAGATAGAGCCGCGTTTGACCGCCGCCAGTACGCCCACCGGAATACCGACGATAACGGCGAAAATCATCGCGCACACGCCCAGTTCCATCGTGGCTTTAAAGCGCGGCACGAACTCCTGCCACACGGGAATACGGCTTTTCAGCGAGATGCCTAAATCCCCATGCAAGACACCCCAGATATAGTGGGCATACTGCTGCCACATCGGCTTATCAAGGCCCATTTCAGCCAGCAGCTGAGCGTGACGTTCAGGGGAAATACCACGTTCGCCCGCCATAATCATCACCGGGTCACCGGGAATCATATGCACAAAGGCAAAGGTGAGAAGGGTAATACCGATAAATGTCGGGATGACAAGTCCCAAACGTCGGAGGATGAACTGCAACATAACCCGGATTCTCTATAGTGACGCCCCGCCTGGTGACAGGACGTCTGTATTGCTCACAAATGAAATCCCCCCTCCCCGTTAAGGGAGAGGGGAAACATACTGTTTATTATTCGACAGAGACGTTTTCGAAGTGGTGCTTGCCTAACGGGTCAACCACGTAGCCTTTGACTTCCTTACGCACCGGCTCATAAACGGTGGAGTGAGCGACGATCAGCGCCGGAGCCTGGTCATGCATCACAACCTGAGCCTGCTTATAAAGCTCGATACGTTTGTTGTGGTCATCGGTGGCACGTGCCGGCTGAATCAGATCTTCAAACGGCTTGTAGCACCAGCGAGAGTAGTTCGAGCCGTCTTTTGCTGCTGCGCAGCTGAACAGGGTAGCGAAGAAGTTATCCGGATCCCCGTTGTCGCCGGTCCAGCCCATCATCACGGTCTGGTGCTCGCCTGCTTTCGCACGCTTCAGATACTCGCCCCATTCGTAGGTGACGATCTTGGCCTGGACGCCAATTTTGGCCCAGTCAGCCTGGATCATCTCAGCCATACGGCGCGCGTTCGGGTTGTACGGACGCTGTACCGGCATTGCCCACAGATCGATGGAGAAGCCTTTTTCCATGCCGGCTTCTTTCAGCAGCGCTTTCGCTTTTTCCGGATCGTAAGTGTAGTCTTTAACGTCGTCGTTATAGCCCCACATGGTCGGCGGAATCAGGTTTTTCGCGGACTGGCCAGCGCCCTGGTAAACGGCTTTGATAATCGCTTCTTTATTTACCGCATAGGTCAGCGCCTGGCGGACTTTCACGTTATCCAGCGGTTTCTTCTCGGTGTTGAAGGAGAGATAGCCGACGTTCAGGCCCGGCTGTTCCAGCAGGTTAATGTTCTTATCTTCTTTCATGCGCGCGATGTCGGCCGGGTTCGGGTACGGCATCACCTGGCACTCATTCTTCTGCAGTTTGGCATAGCGCACGGAAGCATCAGGGGTAATGGAGAAGACCAGGCGATCGATCTTCGGCTTGGTGCCCCAGTAGCCCGGGAAGGCTTTATAGAGAATACGGGAGTCTTTCTGGTATTGCAGCAGCTGGAACGGCCCGGTACCGATTGGGTTCAGGTCCACTTTTTCCGGCGAACCGGCTTTCAGCATATTGTCGGCATACTCTTTGGACAGAATAGAGGCGAAGTCCATAGCCAGATCAGCGAGGAACGGCGCTTCCGGGCGGGTCAGCACAAACTGGACGGTTTTATCGTCGACTTTCTTCACTTCGCTAATCAGGTCAGGGAGGCCCATCCCTTCGAAGTATTCATAGCTGCCGCCGGACACTTTATGGTACGGGTTTTGCGCGTTTTTCTGGCGATCGAACGAGAATACAACGTCGTCGGCATTCAGGTCGCGAGTGGGTTTAAAGTCTTTATTATCCTGCCACTTCACGCCCTGACGCAGGTGGAATGTATAGGTTTTGCCGTCCTCGCTCACTTCCCATTTTTCCGCCAGCCCCGGAATAACTTCCGTAGTACCGGTTTTGAATTCAACCAGGCGGTTATAGATGGGCACCGAGCTGGCGTCATAGGTTGTACCAGAAGTGAATAGCTGTGGGTTAAAGCCTTCCGGCGAACCTTCAGAACAATAAACCAGGGTCTTAGCCTGAACGCTTGCTGCAACGGTCAGGGCGACCAGGCTCAGACCAAGCTTCAGCATCCCTGACTTTTTCAAGGAAATACTCATTATTCTGCTCCAAATGTGATGTTGTTTGCATATATCCGCCAGGCCTTTATTTATTTTTTACCCGGTCTGGTCGGTGGTGCCCGAAGGCCTGGATGAGAGATGGGGATTCCTTTCACAAAAACGCCTGAGTTGCAGTGCGGATTCTCCATGAAATGCCCCTCATGCCCTACAATCTGTCAACAGAATGCGTAAACGTCAATACAGCCAACCGGGTTTTACATCCGGGGTGAGAATCAGCAGGCAAAGATTAAAAAAACTTCAAGACGCTATTTTCAGCAGAGAAATTTATGCTAGCGGCGAGCAGGCAGCATAAATGTCTTAATACTTCTTAACAGCTAGTGATAAGCAATTCTGGTAAATGGTGAAAATTTATTACGATGTGGCCAATATGTGAGCGATTAATAGCGCGAACGTTAAAACGCACAGCGGAAAATGCTGCAGTTATCCATAAGCTTCGCGAAAAAAGAACCTTAGATATATAAAAAAATACAATGGAAGATGTCACAAAATAGTTAACAGACAACATGAAACAAGGATTCGTGCTTTTTTTGTGACTTTGGTTAACTATCACACTCCGACATCGTGGCGCCCGGCGCGCTGCTCAACGCCATTGATGCAAGGGATCTCATTTTTACGGTGGTTTGGGCAGAGGCCTGTTTTTCCTGCCGGCAGAGGGAGACCGGCAAATAGACCTGAGGGGCGTTAAGCCAGCTAAAAATTGCTGAGGTACACATGACCGGTCAGGGCCGCAGGCATTGTCGAGCCTCTGTCCCCGGAGATTCTCATCCTCACCGGCTTCAGATGCAAAAAAGCCTGCTCATTGAGCAGGCTTTTAAATTTGGTCGGTGATAGAGGATTCGAACCTCCGACCCCTTCGTCCCGAACGAAGTGCGCTACCAGGCTGCGCCAATCACCGAATGCGGGCGCATCTTACTGCTGAGACTCACACCCGTCAATGCCTTATTTGGAAAAAATAGCTCAAGCGGCGAGAAACTCGCCACTCCCGCTATTTCGCCACGGTTTTCCCCGCATCGGCAACGCGGCACCAGTTGTTATGCTCATTAATTCCACCGTCCGGCGAGGTGTAGCCCAGACAACCCATGATGGTGTCATACAGCTCAACATGACGACGCGGGACTTTCATCGCCGCCTGCTCTTTGAGGCGGGCAAACGAAGCAGCATGATCCGGCGCGGCCAGATATTTATCCGACATCCACACCATCATCGGCACACGGAACTGTTCCGGCGGCGCCATCTTACGTGGCGTACCGTGCAGGTGTTCATGCTCGTTGATTGACTCCCCGTGATCGGCGGCATAGAACACAATCGCCTTCTTATCACGCAGCTGGTCCAGCACGCTCACGATAAAGTGATCGACATAGGTCACGCTATTATCGTAAGAGTTGATCAGCTCCGCTTTCGAGCATTTGCTGTCCACGCCCACACACTCCGGCTGCCACTGCGCAAAGCTGCGCGGGTAACGCTGGGTATAGTTAAAGTGCGAACCTTTGGTATGGAGAATAATCAGGTGTTTACCATGGTCATTCTTCATCAAAGAGCGCTTAACCTCATCCACCAGCAGCATGTCGTCCACGCTTTTGCCGCGGTTACGCGGTTCAGCGCCAATCTGCTCACGATAGGCAATGCTGTTCGCCATGGTATTGCTGTAGAACCACATCTCGCTCTGCATCGCATACAGGTCGCCGGTAAAGCCGAGCTGGTGCAAGACAGCAAAGACGTTTTGCTCTTTCAGCGTTCGCTGCGGGTTGTCTTCCGCCCCACCCTCACGCACAAACATGCAGCGCAGAGAGAGTTTGGTCGCGGTATCGCAGGAGTAGCCGCGGAAGGCCACCAGGTTTTTCTCCTGAGCCAGCTTCGGCGTGGTATTGCGGTTATAACCCAGGATCCCCATATGGTCCCAGCGGGTGGTTTCACCGATAATGAACACCACGTAGGTATCATCCAGGCCCTGCGGCTCGACATAGGTGAATTTTTTGGCAGGGTTTATCAACGACTTGTTATCTGAGGACTCATCCACCTGCGCCCAGGCGTACAGCCCCAGCGCGGAAAGCCAGTTCGATGGCAGATACGAGTTGGCAATCACCCCGCCGTAGCTCGGCATATCGACTTCAGAGCTACGCTCAACATCCTTCTGCCGCAGTTCGAGCAGGCGAATCGGTCCCCAGACCATTAACCCGGCGAGAGCAACGATGGCGATATTTTTTACCCGCTGGCCCGGCGTCCGAATTTGCCGCAGCAGAGTATGCTGGCAGCGGTTACTCCAGATAAGCAGCAGCGGCGGAGCGCTGACCAGCGCCAGCCACAGAATCAAATACCAACCCACCACCTCCTGAGAGAGGTCGATATCCGTGGTCATCACCGACGCAATGATGCCGTAGCCAATCACCACGTTCAGGAAGGTCATGTAATAGCTGGCGGCAGCGGAGAAAATCACCACCAGCGTGGCGAGTATTCGCCAGACGCGCCGCCCCAGCAGCGACAGAACACGTAGCAGGAAAAACGTCACCAGCACGGTGGCAACCAGTTCCACAATCCCGGAAAGCCCTTTCCAGAGGGTAAATTCCTGCGCATAACCATCAAGGCGACGGAAAAGCACAGCAACGTTCATAAACCAGCCGATGTACAGCGCCAGCCAAAGGCTGACTTTCTGCTGTGTCATCGTTCTAATATAATTCATGCATGAAACCTGGAAAAAGAAGAGATAAAACCACCTGACTTACGCGATATAAGCGGGCAGGTTAATAGGGTGCGTTCAGGTTGATTAACTACTCAAACCCATTCGAGATGCCTTGAGGCGACGGGCTCGTGAATCCTCTGGAGCTTACTCAAGTAAGTGACTGAGGCGAACGAGCGCAGTCAACAATAAGGCAGTTTGAAGGACGGAGAGTATAAGAAACCTCTACAAAGCGCGCTAAGTAGACCACAGAGAAAGGAAAAAGTACCAGGTGGGAGTGTGATCCAACCAAACATTTACAAAACATTTGGTTGGACAGGCACAAATAGCTCAGGAATATCGGTATGACGCCGCGAAGAGGGCGTATCAGGCGTGGGCTTCGCTGTAAACTTCACCTTTCGGCTGGCGAATCGTCGTCGAGAGCGCCAGGGAGAGAATCAGCAGGGCAAAGATAACGCAGAAGGTCACGTAGAACCCACCGAACAGCGAGGCAATCAGCGATCCGCAGATGCTGCCGATACCAAAGCCCAGATAGATGACGCCGTAGTTTTTTGCCAGATTATTCAGACCGAAAAATTCACTGACCAGCGACGGGAACACGGTAATCGTTCCACCGAAGTTAAAGGCGACGCAGGCAATCGCGGCAAAGAAGGTTGTGGCGTTCAGCGGCGCGAACAGCAGCGCAGCCATGCCGACCAGGGAAACCACCTGACCGATAGTAATGACGCGGATACGGGAAATTTTATCCGACAGAATCCCCAGAACCAGACGTCCGCTCAGGTTGGCGATAGAGATAACGGTGACCGCATTCGCCGCCGTCGCGACATCCAGATGCACCATCCCTTGCGCGATATCTTTCGCGACGCCAATAACATACAGACCGCTCATGCAGGCCGTCAGGAACATCACGGCGAGCATCCAGTACTGCGGTTTACGCATCGACTCGGCCAGCGTGAAGTCATTCTCCACCACGCCATTATGCGAGGCGGCGGTATGATTCGGCGCATCTTTCATTAAGGTGGCGCCGAAGACAATCATCACCAGGACAATGGCGCCCCAGATAATAAAGGTTTTCTCCAGCCCGACGGTGGCCAGCAGGTGGCTATCGATAAATTTGAACCCGAGGCTACCGAGGCCATAGGAACCGATGGAAAAGGCGGAAATCAGCCCTTTACGCTCCGGGAACCACTTCACGCAGTTGGAGAGCGTCAGTAGATAGCCCGCGCCGTCCGCCAGGCCCACCAACAGGCCTGCGCTGAGCCAGAGCATCATCAGGCTGTTGGCGTGAGCGGTCAGGAAAAAGCCGAGCCCCAGCAGAACACCGGATGCCATCGTGACGCGTCTGACGCCAAAGCGTTCCTGCAGTTTACCGGCGACAGAAGAGGATAGCGCCAGACCGAGGCTTAACAGACCGAAGGAGAAAGCCACCTGGCTTACCGGTTCGTCCAGTTTTGCGGAAAGGGAACTGTTGAACAAACTCCATGTATAAACCGATCCCAGCGCGAATTGTGTGACGATCGTGCCGGCAAGCGTAAGCCAGCGGGTATATTGACTGTTTGCAGCGTTCATAGCAGATATCCTGAATAATTAACTGCCGCCACAATAGCGAAGTCACCTGAACGCCAGGGTAAAAAAGGCATGAAATGCCATCAGCAAGGAATGAAATGCATGTGAGCCGGAATGAATGACATTGAAAAAGGCAGGCGCATGACCGCAGCAGAAATAAGTTAGTGACCACTATCTTACAACAATGCGCCATTACTGTGTTTTTTAGGTAACAAGAACGTTTCACGCATGCTAAATAAAGGCTAAAAGTTAGCGCTCACCCCCATCACATAGAGATAGTTGGCGCCCGTTGTCGTATTCTCCGCCTGCGATAATGCCGCCCAGGCCGCAAGGTGTGAATTGAGGGCCATATCCGCCCCGAAGGTGACATCGCGCCAGGCGCCATCCTGACCGCGATTAGGGCCAATCAGATCCGAAGAGAGCGGCTGGTTGTAGCTCACCTGCGCCCACGGATGGACGCCCCATAGCGCCTGATAATCCATACGCCAGCCAAGCGTATTCACGTAGGGGTTGTCTGGCGCGCGGCGCGCGGGTGCGGTCGATATCACTTCGCTACGCAAACTCGCCACCGGGCCGGAAGTGACGCCGTTGGCCAGGGTAAAATTCCATCCCACGCTCATCCCGCGGCCGCTATCCGGCGGCGCCACCGCCTGATTCAGCGCAATACCGGGAAGATCGCCGGACGCATTCATCCGCTCCGCCAGAATATCTTCATAGCGGGGTTGGTGATCGCTATCCCACGTATAGCGTTCAGGGGTATTACTTTTGGTATCGATAGCGATATATTCCTGTTGCCAGGCATTCGCGCCACTGATAAACGAGACCCAGACAACTGCGCACGCCGGGAGCATAATCCCCCGAAGGCCATTGCATTTCTTTATTATCATTAATGCGACTCCAGAAAAGAGCCAAACCGGCATTATTGCTGTGTTTTTATGGGACGGGCTTCCCTGAATACCCTGAATTATGTGATTGGGCGAACGAATGCAGCCAATGCACATGCAACCTGAATAATGGCGGGTATATTTGAGAGTGGTATCCCTGTATTAACTATTATCTTTATCTTTCAGCCGTCAAGGCGAACGCGTAAGTTTTATTGCTAAAGGGAGAGTGACATGCAGCGCTGCGGTTGGGTAAGCCAGGACCCGCTTTACATCCAGTACCATGATAACGAGTGGGGCGTTGCGCAAAGAGATGCCCACAAACTGTTCGAAATGATCTGCCTTGAGGGCCAGCAGGCCGGTCTGTCGTGGATTACGGTGTTGAAAAAGCGTGAAAATTATCGCCAGGCCTTTCATCAGTTCGATCCGGTTCGCGTCGCCGCCATGAATGAGGCAGATATCGAGCGCCTGCTCCAGGACGCGGGAATTATTCGCCATCGCGGGAAAATTCAGGCCATTATTGGCAACGCCCGCGCCTTCCTGACCATGGAAGAGAGCGGCGAATCGTTTAGCGACTTTGTCTGGTCTTTCGTCGAGAATCAGCCACAGATCTCCCATGCCGCCACCCTGGCGGAGATACCCACCACCACACCGGCCTCCGACGCCCTCTCAAAGGCGCTGAAAAAGCGCGGTTTTAAGTTTGTTGGTTCCACCATCTGCTACTCCTTTATGCAGGCCTGCGGGCTGGTCAACGATCACCTGACGAGCTGCTTCTGTCACCCGGGAGGCGATGATGATCCGCAAGTGGGACGCTAAAGAGACCCGGCCGCTGCTCACGCTGTGGCTGGAAAGCACGATTCATGCCCATCCCTTTATCAACGAAACGTACTGGCACGAGAGTGTCGCCGTTGTACGCGATGTCTACCTGCCTGCAGCCAGCACCTGGGTGTGGGAAGAGAACGCGACGATAAAAGGTTTTGTCAGCGTGATGGAGTCCCGCTTTATCGGTGCGCTGTTTGTCGCGCCGGACGCAATTCGCCGCGGCATCGGCAGCGCGCTGCTGGACGAGGTCAAACAGCATTACCGCTGGCTCAGTCTCGAGGTTTACCAGAAAAACGTTCAGGCGGTGAATTTCTACCATGCGCAAGGCTTCCGGATAGAAGACTGCGCATGGCAGGACGATACGCTACAGCCGACCTGGATTATGCATTGGCCGGCGGATCAAACGCCGTAAGCGTCAGCGCAGGGCCGTCATATTTTTCCAGCCACGCCAGCGCCGTATTCCCGGCGCAGCCGTTGCCCAGCCGCGAAGTCGGAATATCTTTGGTCAGAACATTCACCGCGCCGTTTTTGCAGATACCGGCCTGCGGGTCGATATCAGGCCAGGCCCCTTCGTGTAAACAGATAACCCCTGGACGAATACCTTCCGTCACCACGGCACCGGCCAGCACCTGGCCGCGGGCATTCCACACCCGCACGACATCGCCGTCAGCAATATTGCGCGCCTGTGCGTCCAGCGGATGAAGGGTTAATGGCTCACGACCGGCAACTGCGTACTTTTCTCGCAGCGACGTATGGTTCAGCTGGCTGTGCAGACGATGCGCCGGATGAGCGGACAGCACCTGCAGCTGGCCGGGCTGAGCATTGCCGTGCCACTCGTCCGGTTCCAGCCACATTGGATTCGGTGGACAGTCCGGGTAGGCAAAGCCGGCAATCGTTGGAGAGTGAATTTCAATTTTGCCGCTCGCGGTTTTCAGCGGACTGGCCTGCGGATCGGCACGAAATGCCGCGAAACGGGCAAAACGGGCATTTTCCGGATTTTCCGGCATTTCTATCAGCTGGTTAGCCTGCCAGAACTGGTCAAATGGCGGTAGCGTCACCTGCTGGCTCGCCCCGCGTTGCGCGGCAATCTGATAGAAGGTCTCCAGCCACTGTAGATCGGTTTTCCCTTCGGTAAAACGCGCGCGCCCTCCCTCTTCCCAGCGCTCGCTGAGATCGGCAAAAACGTCAAAATCATCCCGGGCTTCATCGCGCGGCGCTACCACGCGCTTCATCGGCACCAGGTGCTGGTTACTGTAATCGCCGGTCATGGTCATATCGTGACGTTCAAACGAGGTTGTCGCCGGCAGGACAATATCGGCATGGCGGGCGGCGGCGGTCCAGAAGCACTCCGAAATGACGATAAGCTCCGGCTTCTGCCAGGCCCGAATCAAGCGGTTAGTATCCTGATGGTGGGTAAAGTTCGCGCCGCCGCACCACCAGACGAAGCGAATATCCGGAAAATGCCGGTCCATTCCGCTGTGTTGATACGGCGCGCCGGGGTTTTCCAGCGCTTCCACAATACGCGCCACCGGTATTTTTTCGACCGCCTCGGTACCGCCCGCCACGCAGCCTTGCATCGAAGCCAGCACCGCCGCCCGGCGGGTCGGGTTGCCGCCGTTGGCGAAGTGGTAGGAAAGGCCAAAACCGCCGCCGGGGGTACCAATCTGCCCCAGCATCGCGGCAAGGGTCACCAGCATCCAGTGCTTCTGCTCGCCAAACTGCTGGCGCTGCATCCCCCAACCAGACATCAGCATGGTGGTATTGTCATGGAATAGCGCTGCCAGCTCGCGGAGCTTATCCGCGCTGACGCCGCAAATCTCCGCCGCCCACTCTGCGGTTTTCGGCGTGCCATCGCTTTCACCGGTCAGATAGCGGGCAAAAACGTCATAGCCGCTGGTACAGCGGGCGAGAAACGCCTCATCCTGCCAGCCGTTTTCCACCAGCGTATGGGCAATGCCGAGCATCATCGCGACATCCGTACCCATATGCGGAGCGATCCATTCGCCCGCCTCGCCAAAGAATTCCGCCGTTTCCGATCGCATCGGATCGATGCAGATCACCCGCTTCCCGCTTTTGCGCAACCGATCGAACCATGGGATCCCCTGCTCATCGGAAGCGTTCCAGGCAATTTTTAGCGTATTCAGCGGGTTGGCGCTCCAGAGTACCACCACATCGCTATGTTCCAGTACCATCGGCCAGCTGGTCTGCTGCTGATAAACCTCATTGCCGCCAACCACATAGGGCATGATCGCCTGTGCCGCGCCGGTGGAATAATCCCCCAGATGTCCGGTATATCCGCCAGCCAGGCTCATGTAGCGCTGCAGCAACGTCGCCGCCTTGTGGAGTACGCCGTTAGAACGCCAGCCGTAGGAGCCGGCAAAAATCGATGCCGGGCCGTAGCTTTCCCGAATCCGCCGATGCTGTGCGTGGATAAGATCCAATGCCTCCTGCCAGCTCACCCGCACAAACTCGTCCTGGCCACGCACGCCCTGCGGACTATCCGGCGAAGCAAGGAAACCTTTACGTACCATCGGATAGCGGACGCGGGTTTTGCTGTGTACCTGCTCGCGCACCGCGGTTTGCAAGGAGTTGGCGAAAGAGGTCTCCAGCGCACCGCGGGAAGAGAGGACATTTTCACCATCCGTTTCAACCAGCATAGGCCCCCAGTGAGCCGCGGTTAAGATGGTTTTGGTTGCAGATGAGGTTGGCAAAGCGAGCTCCTGGTCAGCGAATGCAGGTGTTGTGACGGTCAGTGACACGACCGTTCAATGTTATTTACAAAAAGAGAGCCGGTCCGGGGAATTTTCTACGTAATTGGGCGTCATAATCAACCGTCACGCGCGCTGTGACAAAGAATAAAAAGGATTAAGGAAATAACATGAAAAAACGCGTACTCATGATTGCGGCTGTGGTTAGCGGCACCCTGGCGATTTCTGGCTGTACCACCAATCCGTATACCGGCGAACGCGAAGCGGGGAAATCCGGCATCGGCGCCGGGATCGGCTCGCTGGTCGGCGCGGGCGTCGGCGCACTCTCCTCGTCGAAAAAAGATCGCGGCAAAGGCGCGCTGATTGGCGCAGCGGCCGGGGCGGCGCTGGGCGGCGGCATCGGTTATTACATGGATGTGCAGGAAGCAAAACTGCGCGAGAAAATGCAGGGAACGGGCGTCAGCGTGACGCGAAATGGCGATAACATCGTGCTGAACATGCCAAATAACGTCACCTTTGACAGCAGCAGCGCCAACCTGAAACCGGCCGGGGCGAACACCCTGACCGGCGTGGCCATCGTGCTGAAAGAGTATGAGAAAACCGCGGTTAACGTCGTGGGTTACACCGACAGCACCGGCGGTCAGGATCTGAATATGCGCCTGTCGCAGCAGCGCGCCGACAGCGTTGCCAGCGCCCTCATCACCCAGGGCGTGGCGGCAAACCGTATTCGCACCAGCGGCATGGGCCCGGCGAACCCCATCGCCAGCAACACCACGGCGGAAGGGAAAGCGCAAAACCGTCGCGTAGAGATCACCCTGAGCCCGCTCCAGTAAGTCCGGCGGTCGACCCCGACCACCGCATCCTTCGCCCGGTAAGCGCCGCTTGCCGGGCAAAATGCTTGATATAGCAGATTTTCGCGCTAAGGTGTTCTCCAGATTTCAGCAAAGGAAGCCATCATGGCGAAAGCGGCGCGAGCAACCATTAGCGATGTGGCGAAAGCCGCAAAGACCGGAAAAACCAGCATTTCACGCTACCTCAATGGCGAAAAGCACCTGCTTTCCGACGACCTGCTGGCGCGCATTGAAAAAGCGATTGCCGAACTTAACTACCGCCCCAGCCTGATGGCCCGTGGCCTGAAACATGGCCGTACCCGGCTGATTGGTCTGATCATCGCCGATATCACCAACCCCTACTCGGTCAATGTCCTCAGCGGCATCGAAGCGGCCTGTCGCGAAAAGGGCTTTACTCTGCTGGTGTGTAATACCAATAACGAGCTCGACCAGGAGCTGCACTATCTCGACCTGCTGCGCAGCTACCAGGTTGAGGGGATCGTGGTCAACGCCGTCGGGATGCGCGAAGAGGGGCTGAATCGCCTGCAGCAGTCGGCGCTGCCGATGGTGCTCATTGACCGCAAGATTCCGGACTTCGCCTGCGATGTCGTCGGTCTGGACAACACCCAGGCCGCGACGACCGCCACAGAACATCTGGTGGAGAAAGGGTTTGAAGCCCTGCTGTTCCTCAGCGAGCCGCTCGGTTCGGTGAACACCCGTCGCGAACGTCTGAGCGCGTTTCGCGCCACCCTCCAGCGCTACGCCGGCATCGTCGCGGAAAACGCGGAAGTTCCGCTTAACGACGGCGCTATGCTCGATACGGTGCTGCGCCAGTTTCACTCCCGCCACCGCGGCATGCGCAAGGCGCTGATTTCCGCCAACGGCGCCCTGACGCTACAGGTTGCGCGCGCGCTCAAGCGAATCGACCTGGTTTGGGGCAGCGACATCGGCCTGCTCGGCTTCGACGAACTGGAGTGGGCGGAGCTGGCGGGCGTGGGGATTACTACGCTCAAACAGCCCACGTGGCAGATTGGCTATGCCGCGGTTGAGCAGGTGGTGCGCCGAATTGAAGGCACTAACGACCCCATCTGCGAGCGGGTCTTCTCCGGTGAACTGATCGTGCGCGGATCGACCTCCCGATAACTCTCCTTCGTGATGGTGATCATAAATCAGACATCCTCTCCTTTCCTTTGGAACCGGTACCATCTAGCGTAATAGAGTGATTTGCTACAGCGCTACCGGGAGTTTGTCAGATGGCCAGAAAAATTATTGTCGTGACCGCCGCCTATGGTCATGATTGCATTAAAGAACTTGGCGGGCAGTCCGCCGTACTGCCGTTTATCGCCGGCTCCGGCGCCGACGGCGTGGAAATCCGCCGTGAGTTATTCAGCGCTGACGAGCTCAACCAGCTGCCGGCGCTGGCCGCCACCATCGAGCGCCACAACCTGCTGGCCTGCTACTCTGCGCCGGAAGCCCTGTTTGAAGCGGATGGCGCCCTTAACCCGCGCCTGCCGGCGCTGTTGCGCGAAGCGCAGACCCTCAACGCCCTGTGGTTAAAACTGTCGCTCGGCCATTTTATCCATAACAACGAACTCGAATCGCTGCGCCGCATCCTGCAGGAGAGCGGCATGGCGCTGGTGGTGGAAAACGACCAGACCGACTGCGGCCAGCTGGCGCCGATGCAGCGCTTTAAAGCCTCCTGTCGGGTGAATCAGCTGCCGGTTACCTTAACTTTCGATATGGGTAACTGGCTGTGGGTCGGCGATTCGCCGGAAGAGGCCGCACGGCATCTGGCTCCCGCCGTCAGCTATATCCATGTCAAAGCCGCAGAGCCGCATCATGCGCACTTTCGCGCCGTCCCGCCCGATGAAGCTCCGGCACGCTGGCTGGCGCTGCTCGACAACCTGCCCGCCGATGCCCCGCGCGGTATCGAATTTCCGCTGGTGGGTCACGATCTGACGGCCGTAACCCGTCGCTATGTGAATTTGTTACGCGAGGAGTAAGCCATGGAAAACGCATTAGATGTCATCACCATCGGAGAAGCGATGGCGATGTTTGTCGCGACGGAAACCGGCGATCTGGCCGCAGTAGAACACTTTATGAAACGCGTAGCCGGCGCAGAGCTGAATGTCGCCACCGGCCTGGCTCGTCTGGGGCTGAAAGTCGGCTGGGTTAGCCGCGTGGGTAAAGACAGCTTCGGCCGTTTTGTGCTTCATTCGCTGGCCAAAGAAGGGATTGATGCGCGCGGCGTCAGCGAAGACAGCCGCTATGCAACCGGCTTCCAGATGAAATCTAAAGTTGAAAATGGAACCGATCCCATTGTGGAATACTTCCGCAAAGGTTCTGCCGCCAGCCATCTGTCGCCCGAAGACTTTCGCGCCGAATACTTCGCCAGCGCTCGCCACCTGCACCTTAGCGGCGTGGCCGCTGCGCTGTCGGAGAGTTCATACGCCCTGCTGGAGCAGGCGGCCACCACGATGAAGGCCCAGGGGAAGACCATCTCGTTCGATCCGAATCTGCGCCCGGTGCTGTGGAAAAGCGAAGCCGAAATGGTGGAAAAACTTAATCAGCTGGCGTTTCAGGCCGACTGGGTTCTGCCGGGTATCAAAGAGGGCATGATCCTCACCGGCCAACGGACCCCGGAGGGGATTGCCGATTTCTATCTCACGCGCGGCGTTCAGGCCGTGATCATTAAAACCGGCTGCGACGGCGCCTGGTACAAAACCGCCGCGGGCGAACAGGGCGCAGTCGCAGCCATCAAAGTCGATAACGTCGTGGATACCGTGGGCGCCGGCGATGGTTTTGCCGTCGGCGTGATTAGCGCTCTGCTCGAGGGCAGAACGCTGCAGCAGGCGATACGGCGCGGCAATAAAATTGGTTCGCTGGCCATTCAGGTCCAGGGCGACAGCGAAGGATTACCCACACGCGAGGCGCTGGGCGAATAGCCCGGACCCGCGTCATAATAACGGCCTCCTCTGTACCCTACATACGGCGGCGGCGTCATGAACCTCAACTTTAGAGGCAAGCCTATGAACAGCTCTACCAATGCAACGAAACGCTGGTGGTACATCATGCCTATCGTGTTTATCACGTATAGCCTGGCGTATCTCGACCGCGCAAACTTTAGCTTTGCTTCGGCAGCGGGCATTACGGAAGATTTAGGCATTACCAAAGGCATCTCGTCGCTCCTTGGCGCCCTTTTCTTCCTCGGCTATTTCTTCTTCCAGATCCCGGGGGCGATTTATGCTGAACGCCGTAGTGTACGTAAGTTGATTTTCATCTGCCTGATCCTGTGGGGCGCCTGCGCCTCGCTGACCGGGATGGTGCACAATATCCCCGCGCTGGCGGCGATCCGTTTTATTCTCGGCGTCGTTGAAGCGGCCGTTATGCCAGCAATGCTGATTTACATCAGTAACTGGTTTACCAAATCAGAACGTTCACGCGCCAACACCTTCTTAATCCTCGGTAACCCGGTCACGGTACTGTGGATGTCGGTGGTCTCCGGCTACCTGATTCAGTCCTTCGGCTGGCGTGAAATGTTTATTATTGAAGGCGTGCCGGCCGTCCTCTGGGCTTTCTGCTGGTGGGTGCTGGTCAAAGATAAACCGTCGCAGGTGAACTGGCTGTCGGAAAACGAAAAAGCCGCGCTGCAGGCGCAGCTGGAGAGCGAGCAGCAGGGTATTAAAGCCGTGCGTAACTACGGCGAAGCCTTCCGCTCACGCAACGTCATTCTGCTGTGCATGCAATATTTTGCCTGGAGCATCGGCGTGTACGGTTTTGTTCTGTGGCTGCCGTCCATTATCCGCAGCGGCGGCGTCAATATGGGGATGGTGGAAGTCGGCTGGCTCTCTTCGGTGCCTTATCTGGCCGCGACTATTGCGATGATCGTCGTCTCCTGGGCTTCCGATAAAATGCAGAACCGTAAACTGTTCGTCTGGCCGCTGCTGCTGATTGGCGGACTGGCTTTTATTGGCTCCTGGGCCGTCGGCGCTAACCATTTCTGGGCCTCTTATACCCTGCTGGTGATTGCCGGTGCGGCAATGTATGCCCCTTACGGCCCGTTCTTCGCCATTATTCCGGAAATGCTGCCGCGTAACGTCGCCGGCGGCGCAATGGCGCTCATCAACAGCATGGGGGCATTAGGGTCATTCTTTGGTTCGTGGTTCGTGGGCTACCTGAACGGCACCACCGGCAGCCCGTCAGCCTCATACATTTTCATGGGAGTGGCGCTTTTCGCCTCGGTATGGCTTACTTTAATTGTTAAGCCTGCTAACAATCAAAAGCTCCCCATCGGCGCTCGTCACGCCTGACTTTTACAACTTACGGAGATCCGCATGAAGCCGTCCGTTATTCTCTATAAAACGCTTCCCGACGACCTGCAGCAACGTCTGGAAAAACACTTTACCGTCACTCAGGTGAAAAACCTGAGCCCTGACACCGTCCAGCAGCACGCGGAAGCCTTTGCCCAGGCGGAAGGTCTGCTGGGGTCGAGCGAAAAAGTTGATGCCGCGTTACTGGAGAAAATGCCCAGGCTTCGTGCGACCTCCACGATTTCCGTCGGCTATGACAACTTCGATGTAGAGGCGCTGAATGCACGCAAAGTGCTGCTGATGCATACGCCGACCGTGCTGACTGAAACCGTAGCCGATACGGTGATGGCGCTGGTGCTCAGCACATCCCGTCGGGTGGTGGAAGTCGCCAACCGGGTGAAAGCCGGGGAGTGGACGAAAAGCATCGGCCCGGACTGGTTCGGCAGCGATGTGCACCATAAAACGCTGGGGATCGTGGGCATGGGCCGTATCGGGATGGCCCTGGCGCAGCGCGCGCACGCCGGTTTTGGCATGCCGATTCTGTATAACGCCCGCAGCCGTCACCCGCAGGCGGAAGAACGCTTTAACGCGCGTTACTGCGATCTGGATACGCTGCTGCAGGAAGCCGACTTTGTCTGTCTGATCCTGCCGCTGACCGCCGAGACTCATCACCTGTTCAACGCGGAAAAATTCGCGAAAATGAAGCCCTCCGCCATCTTTATTAATGCGGGCCGCGGCCCGGTTGTCGACGAAAAGGCGCTGATCTCGGCCTTGCAAAAGGGCCAAATCCACGCGGCCGGTCTGGACGTTTTCGAGCAGGAGCCACTGGCGAAAGAGTCGCCGCTGCTCACGCTACCGAACGTCGTCGCGCTGCCGCATATCGGTTCGGCCACTCATGAGACCCGCTACAATATGGCGGCGTGTGCGGTCGATAATTTGATTGATGCGCTGAATGGTCAGGTCGAGAAGAACTGCGTCAATCCGCAGGTGAAGTGAAGGTAAGCTGAAGTCACCCGGGTCGAGGTCAATACCTGACCCGGGTTGACGAACCGGTTAACGCGTTGCGTTAACTGCCGCCGTCCACGCCTGGTTGAAAGCCTGATGCTGAGCAGCCAGCGGGCCAATCAGAGCGTTATACTGGCTGGCCTGCTGCGAGGTCGGGAACTGAATCCCGTTTGCCACGAAGCTCACCTGAGTATTTTGCTGAGCGATAAAATCACCCACCTGCACCAGCTGCTGAGTAAAGACCTGCGCGGCTGGAATCAGCGGCTGCAGCGCGTTTGCCGGTGCGGTCACGACTTTATTGTAAACCTGGTCAAAGACCGGTTTCAGATCGTCACTCTGCTTCAGCGCGCTATGTGCGCCATCGGCCTGCATTTTCGCATTTTCCAGCTGCTGGCTCAGCACGCCCAGCGCGCCGTTTGCCTGGCGCAGCGGTTCACGCTGAGTCACATAATCCTGCGGAACGCGAATCGCATTCACGCTGTCTACGACCGGACGCAGACCCGCATCCATCGCCTGACTTACCTGCTGTGAGTAGCCGTAAATCACCGCGTAATCGGAAACAAAAGGACCGAACTGTTTTTTCTGATCGGCTGTCAGCGTCGGCAGACGTTCGCCGCTACGCATTGCCGTATTTTGCAGGAAGTCGATAAACGCTTTGCGCTGATCGCCTTCTTTATCAAAACACCCACTCAGGCTAACCACCATTAATAAGGCCGCAATAGCCGCAAACCAGCGAGAGCAGGACTTTCCTGTCGCCATTTTTTTACTCCTTTCAGCCAAAAAAAGCGCACACAGACACACACGTGCCAGACGCTGACAAGGATAGTCCAGGTCGGCCTTGCAGGATACTCTTTCCTGACAATCTTACGCAGGAAAAGTACCGTTCGCGGCGTTTGACGGGTGAACGCGGGCGTCTGTTAAGCCCATCACAATTAACGCCATAACTCGCCCGAGAAAAATGACCAGCAACAAATTGATTTCATTATAAATAAAATCATTATTGCGGACCTAACCCGTGAAAGCGAACGATAATCGCACGCTTCCTGGGCCGACTGCGTTGCCTGAAGCCAGGTTCAGTGATTTGATAAATGAGCGATTAACGGCGATACGTTCGATTATCGCACACATCACATTAACGACAGCGAGGGAGGCGATAATCGCCCGGCTCCGTCCCCCGCTCTGGCTGCCAGGAATGCTGTATGCATAAAACAACCATCGATATTCAGGCTTTTATCAACGAACATCCGTTTACGAAGTACCAGTGGATGATTCTGGCCCTGTGTTTTATCACCGTCGCGATGGACGGGTTTGATACCGCCATCATCGGTTTTATTGCCTCTGACCTCGTGCAGGAATGGGGCGTGGAAAAATCCGCGTTAGGCCCGGTGATGAGCGCTGCGCTCGTCGGTCTGGCGGTGGGCGCGCTGACCGCAGGCCCCTTGGCCGACCGCATTGGCCGAAAAAAAGTGCTGCTTATGTCGATTGTGGTTTTCGGTAGCTTTAGTCTGTTAACTGCCTTCGCCACCAGCCTGAATCAACTGACGCTGTTGCGCTTTCTGACCGGCCTCGGGCTGGGTGCCGCCATGCCAAACGCGGCAACGCTGATGAGCGAGTATGCGCCGGAACGCCGTCGCGCGTTGCTGGTCAATCTGATGTTCGTCGGGTTCCCGATGGGATCTTCGCTGGGTGGATTCCTCTCGGCCTGGATGATTCCGCATTACGGCTGGCAAAGCGTGCTGATACTGGGCGGCGTGATGCCTCTGCTGCTTGCCGTCGCGCTGGTGTTCTTACTGCCGGAATCGGCGCGCTATCTGGTGGTCAAGCGCCAGCCATCGCAGCGCATTGCCGCCATTCTGCGCCGTATTGCCCCGCTGCCTGACCAGGTTGAATTCGAGCTGCGCGAAGCCGGCCAGGTGAAAGACAAATCGGCCCTTGCGGTTATTTTCTCCCCCCGTTATCTCGTCGGTACCCTGATGCTGTGCATGACCTACTTTTTGGGGCTGCTGATTTTCTATTTATTGACCAGCTGGCTTCCGCTGCTGATTCGCGAAACCGGCGCGTCAATGAGCCAGGCTTCGATTATCACCGCGCTGTTCCCGCTGGGCGGCGGCATCGGGGTGCTGATCCTCGGCGCCCTGATGGACAAGATTAACCCCAATAAAGTGGTCGCCGTAGGCTGGCTGCTGACCGGCGTTTTCGTCTTTCTGGTCGGCTTCTCAACCAACAGTCTGGTGCTAATGGGCGTGATGGTCTTTATTGCCGGCAGCATTATGAACGGCGCGCAATCATCAATGCCGGCCCTGGCCGCCGGATTTTATCCCACCCAGGGCCGGGCGACCGGCGTCGCCTGGATGCTGGGCATCGGCCGGTTTGGCGGGATCCTTGGTGCCTTCAGCGGCGCCTTCCTGATGCAGGCGCAGCTCTCCTTCGTGACCATCTTTACCTTGCTGTCGATTCCGGCGTTTTTATCCGCCATCGCGCTGCTGGTGAAATATAAGACCAGCAAGAGCCAGCCGATATCTGCGCAGGCGAAAGCCGACAATATGCAAAAAGCCTGACCCTCAGGCCAGCGGGCAACCGCTGGCCTTGCAGATTTCTTCTCTGTTTACAAAAATTTTCTCTTGCGACACGTCTGATGATTAATCATCACCTTATCTGCCGTTTTCATCCCCGAATACCCGTTCAGACGATAGGCTGTCTGCACATAATCACCCCCGTGACTATTTTTTGCGTTTTTTCTGACTATTCTTAATAGGCTTCACTAAATATCTCTTTTGCTGTGTGACAGAAGGAGTTCTCAATGGAATATAAAGATCCCGTGTTTGAACTGCTTAGCAGCCTGGAACAAATTGTTTTTAAAGATATTTCGCAAACGATCGCCCAGCCTCGTAAGCAGACCGCATGTAGCGAGTTTGAACAGCTTCGCAAAGGCACTGGCCTGAAAATTGATGATTTTGCCAATGCCATGGGCGTCAGCGTGGCGATGGTACAAGAGTGGGAGTCAAGACGGGTGAAGCCCTCACCCACGGAACTCAAATTAATGCGCCTGATTCAGGCAAACCCGCAGCTTTCAAGGCAGCTTATTGACTAAAGTTCTATAATAAGAATCAGGTCTGGTTACGGTCCTTATATCGGGACCGTTTTTATTTCTGTGAAAAAAGGTTTGCTATCGCACCGCAAAAATGAGTTAATGCTCGCAGGTTTGATGTACAGACCACAGAGCATTAGTATAGAGTAGTCCTTGAGCGGTTATCATAGATACCCCGGTAGTGAACTTTCCCTTTATAGCTTCAAATCTGTAGTCCAGACCGTATCGCCGAAAGGTTCATTTATTATTTAAAGGTATTTCGCTATGTCCGGTAAAATGACTGGTATCGTAAAATGGTTCAACGCTGACAAAGGCTTCGGCTTCATCACTCCTGATGACGGTTCTAAAGATGTATTCGTACACTTCTCCGCTATCATGAACGATGGCTACAAATCTCTGGATGAAGGTCAGAAAGTTTCCTTCACCATCGAAAGCGGCGCTAAAGGCCCGGCAGCTGGTAACGTAACCAGCCTGTAAGCTTAAATTAAGCTCAGAATTTAAGATCCCTGCCTCGCGGCGGGGATTTTTTTTATCTGCTAATAAAAAACCGCCGCTCATCAGAGGGCGGTTTTTTGTCTTTAAAGCGCTGAGAAATGCCAGCCATCCTCCTGCCACGCCAGAGAGTGGGTCAGCCGCAGGCCGCGCAAAAAATCCTCATCATGAGAGACGACAATCATCGCGCCAGGAAAGGTGGCTAAAGCCGACTCAATAGCCCGAACGGAAGCCAAATCAAGATGGTTTGTCGGCTCATCCAGCAGCAGAAGCTGCGCCGCTTCACGCCGCCACAGCACGCAGGCCAGCGCGGCTTTGAGCCGTTCGCCGCCGCTTAAAGCCGACAGCGGCAGATTAATTTTATCCGCGCCCAGCTGCAGCCGGGCAAGGCGGCTGCGTAATACACCCGCCTCCAGCGGTGTATCATCAAGATTAAGGTGCGCCATTACCGACAGCGACAGGTCCAGCTGCGTGAGATGCTGATCCAGCCAGGCCGCCTGCACCGACACCCGGCACTCGCCGGATAGCGGTGATTCCAGACCGACCAACGTTTTCAGCAGCGTGGTTTTCCCGCAGCCATTGGGGCCACGTAACGCCACGCGCAGCGGCCCGTCAAGACGCCAGTCGAGTGGTGGCATGGCAGAGAATGCCAGCTGCAAAGCTTCCAGGACCAACACCTGTTTGCCAGCGGCAACCTGGCTTCCCGGCAGAGTGAACATCACCGCGGCGTCCTCCTCCACCCGCTCACGGGCCTGGACAACCGCGGCATTCAGCGCGCTATTTTGCTCCCGGTGCTGGCGATGCAGTGTGCCAGGCCGCTCCTTCGCCGCCCCTTTATATTTTACCCGTTCAAAAGAGGCGATATTCAACGTATCCACCACGCGCAGCGTCTGAGCAGAACGCCTCTGGCTGGCATCGTGTTCTTTTTGCATCCGCGCGCGCGTGCGACGACGCTCGGTGGCGGCATGGTCTAGCGCCGCGCGCGCCGCCTGCTGCTCCGCATCGCGCTGCAGTTGATAATCGGCATAGTTACCGCCGTAGCTTCGCAACGCACCGGGCGTCAGTTCGAGTATGCGCGACATGCGGGCCAACAGCGCGCGATCGTGACTGGCTATCAACGCCCCGCCAGGCCAGCATTCAAGCTGGTAATACAGCCAGTCGCGCCCCTGCCTGTCCAGGTGATTGGTTGGCTCATCCAGCAGCAGGTAATCGGCCGCGGAGAGAAAGGCGCCGCACAGCAGAGCTTTCACCCGCTCCCCGCCGCTCAATGATGATGCGGGTCGGTCAGGATCGAAATCCGCTAAACCGGCCTGGCGGAAACCTGCACTCAGGCGATCCGGGAGATCCCAGAAACCTTCGAGGCAATCGACATCGTCAGCCAGGGCCTCACCGCGCCCGAGGCGCTGCAAGGCAGCAAAGTGTGGTCCGTAGCCCAGCAGTGCGGCTAACGTGGTCTGCGGGGTTATCGTGTGCTGCTGAGCAACACAGGCCAGAGAAACGGGCCGTTCAATATGTCCGCCAGAAGGCGTATCGATACCGGCCAGCAGGCGCAGAAGGCGGGTTTTCCCGACGCCATTACGCCCGACCAGGCCACAGAGGGAATTTTCCAGCGAGACATTCAACGGGCCAAAAAGCGTTTCTCCCGTCGCAAACTGACAGGTGACCTGATGCAAAATAAAAGAGGGGGATTGGGCACAATGGGCCATAAGCACTCCTGAATGAAATTCATACTTCCCCTACAGACGCAGTGCGCCAGCAAGGACCGAATTCAGCAGGTGTGTTTATCCATTTTCAGTGTGCTCTCTGTGAGACGAGGGGTTCGTCGGGGCACAGGATAGCCATACTCGCCCCTTCATTTCAAGATGAATTTTTCAGCAAACGCGTTCGGGCTGAGCGGTTCTCCCGCAGCAGGAACGTCAAACGACCTCGAAATCACCCCGTTTTACACGCTTACTTTTCATTCTATTTTTTTGAATGAGATGCGCAAATTGTTCCAATTTTAATCGATCGATAATCGTTCTATTATTTATCACATCAGAGCAACAACGCTCTATATCAAACAAAATCACTTAAGGAATACGACCATGAAATCCATCAAAACTTTCGTTGCAGTTTCTGCTCTTTCTCTGATGTCTTTCGGTGCTTTCGCACAGAGCGTCAGCTCCACCGCCTCCACGCTGGATCGCGCTGAAGCAAAAATTGCCGCCCAGGCCGCAGAACAAGGTGCCTCTTATAAAATTACCAGCGCCCAGTTCAATAACCGCGTGCACATGACCGCAGAACTGACCAAATAACGCAATCTGCTCTGCCGGGCCGCCGAAGGTTAACCAGACAGGCGACAACGACAGCACGATGAAAAGGAAGATAAAATGAAAAATCTCAGCGCGATCGCTGCCCTGTTTCTGGCCGCTTCATTGTCATCCGGTGCCATCGCCGCAGAGCATCGCCCCGCGCAGCCGGAAGCCGGGTCCAACATGGATACCTCAGTGCATCAGAACCGTATTAACGTCAGCCACGCTTTTGATAAAGAGAGTCTGACCGCGGGGAATTTGCAGTAAATCTGGCCGCCGAAAGGCGTCCGGGTGGGCGAGAGAGTCGCTTACCGGCATAAAAAAACCTGCCCCAGGGCAGGTTTTTTGTTATGCAAAACAGGCGATTATTGCAGCAGGGAAATATCCGCCACCTGCAGGAACAGGTCACGCAGTTTCGACAGCAGCGTCAGACGGTTGATACGGACCTCTTTGTCTTCCGCATTGACCATCACGTTTTCGAAGAACTCATCTACCGGTTCACGCAGGGAAGCCAGTTCGATCAGCGCTTCCTGATAACGGCCTTCGGCGAAGAACGGCTGCAGTTTGTCGCGCAGTACCACCAGATGGGTCGCCAGCTTGATCTCTGCGGCTTCTTTCAGCACGGAAGCGTGGACGGCGTCGTTCAGCGTCTCTTCGGATTTCGCAAGGATGTTGGACACGCGCTTGTTGGCTGCTGCCAGCGCGGCCGCTTCTTCCAGCGTACGGAAGTGAGACACCGCTTTCATGCGCGCGTCGAAATCAGCCGGACGAGTCGGACGACGTGCCAGTACCGCCTGGATGGTGTCGACCGTGTAGCCTTCATCCTGGTACCAGGCGCGGAAACGACCCAGCATGAAGTCAATGACGTCATCGACTACGTTGGCGTTCGTCAGCTTATCACCGTACAGACGCGCCGCTTCTTCGGTCAGCGTTTGCAGGTCCAGGTTCAGGTTCTTCTCAACGATGATACGCAGCACGCCGAGCGCGGCACGACGCAGCGCAAACGGGTCTTTATCGCCCTTCGGATGCTGGCCGATGCCGAAGATGCCCGCGAGGGTATCCATTTTATCGGCGATCGCCACGGCGCAGGCGACAGGGTTAGACGGCAGGTCATCACCGGCAAAGCGCGGCTGATACTGCTCGTTCAGCGCCACCGCCACATCTTCGGCTTCACCATCGTGACGCGCGTAGTGCATGCCCATGATGCCCTGGGTGTCGGTAAACTCGAACACCATGTTGGTCATCAGGTCACACTTGGAGAGCAGGCCCGCACGCGTGGCGTGGTTCACGTCTGCGCCAATTTGGCCCGCAATCCAGCCCGCCAGGGCCTGAATGCGGTCAGTCTTGTCGCGCAGCGTACCCAGCTGCTGTTGGAACAGCACGGTTTGCAGACGCGGCAGATGATCTTCCAGACGCTTTTTACGGTCGGTGTTGAAGAAGAACTCGGCATCCGCCAGACGCGGACGAACCACTTTTTCGTTCCCGGAGATAATCTGCAGCGGATCTTTCGACTCGATGTTGGTGACGAAAATAAAGTTCGGCAGCAGTTTGCCGTCATTGCCATAAACCGGGAAGTACTTCTGGTCGCCTTTCATGGTGTAAACCAGCGCTTCTGCCGGTACCGCGAGGAATTTCTCTTCGAATTTCGCGGTCAGCACCACCGGCCATTCCACCAGAGAGGCCACTTCTTCCAGCAGGCTTTCGCTCAGATCGGCGTTGCCGCCAATTTTGCGCGCCGCTTCTTCGGCATCGGCTTTAATTTTGGCTTTACGCTGCTCGTAGTCAGCAATGACTTTGCCGCGTTCAACCAGAATTTGCGGGTATTGATCGGCATTGTCGATGGTGAATTCCGGTTCGCCCATAAAGCGATGGCCGCGAATCACGCGATCGGAGGCAATGCCCAGAATGGTTGCCGGAACGACTTTGTCGCCCAGCAGCAGGGTCACGGTGTGAACCGGACGCACGAACTGCACGTCGGACGCGCCCCAGCGCATCAGTTTCGGGATCGGCAGTTTTGCCAGCGACGTCGCCACCATGTTCGGCAGCAGCGCTTCCGCGCTTTCGCCCTTCACATGCGCACGATACAGCAGCCATTCACCTTTGTCGGTGACCATGCGCTCGGCCTGGTCAACGGTGATACCGCAGCCACGCGCCCAGCCTTCGGCCGCTTTGCTCGGTTTGCCTTCCGCGTCGAACGCAGCAGAAACCGCCGGGCCGCGTTTTTCGACTTCGCGATCGGGCTGAGCCGCCGCCAGGCCAGCGACTTTCAGCGCCAGACGGCGAGGAGCAGCGAACCACTCGACGTTGCCGTGAGCGAGGCCAGCGTTATCCAGCTCCGCGGTAAAGTTCGCAGCAAAAGATTCCGCCAGGCTGCGCAGGGCTTTTGGTGGCAGCTCTTCGGTGCCGATTTCCACCAGGAAAGTTTTTTCAGACATGGCCGCCTCTTATTTATTCTTGTTGCACATCGGGAAGCCCAGGGCTTCACGGGAAGCGTAATACGCTTCTGCCACGGCTTTGGTCAGAGTGCGAATGCGCAGAATATAGCGCTGACGCTCGGTGACGGAGATGGCTTTACGCGCGTCCAGCAGATTGAAGCTGTGGGCGGCTTTCAGAATGCGCTCGTAGGCAGGCAGCGGCAGCGGGTTTTCCAGCGCCAGCAGCTGCTGCGCTTCTTTCTCATACTGCTCGAAGCAGGAGAACAGGAAGTCGACGTCTGCGTATTCAAAGTTGTAGGTGGACTGCTCCACTTCGTTCTGATGGAACACGTCGCCGTAGGTGGTTTTACCCAGCGGACCGTCGCTCCAGACCAGGTCGTAAACGCTGTCAACGCCCTGAATGTACATCGCCAGACGTTCCAGACCGTAGGTGATCTCGCCGGTCACCGGCTTACACTCCAGGCCACCGACCTGCTGGAAGTAGGTGAACTGCGTCACTTCCATCCCGTTCAGCCACACTTCCCAGCCGAGACCCCAGGCACCCAGCGTCGGGTTTTCCCAGTTGTCTTCCACGAAGCGGATGTCGTGAATGGTCGGATCCATACCCAGCTCTTTCAAAGACCCGAGGTACAGCTCCTGAATGTTGTCCGGCGAGGGCTTAATGACCACCTGGAACTGATAGTAGTGCTGTAAGCGGTTCGGGTTTTCGCCGTAGCGGCCGTCGGTCGGGCGACGGGAAGGCTGCACATAGGCAGTCGCCATCGGCTCTGGCCCCAGCGCACGCAGACAGGTCATTGGATGAGAGGTGCCGGCGCCAACTTCCATGTCCAGTGGTTGAACAATGGTGCAGCCCTGACGAGCCCAGTAATCCTGTAAGGTCAGGATCAGGCCCTGGAAGGTCCTGGTATCAAACTTTTGCATATTATTTCGTGCTGGATACGTGTGGATTTAAAGGAAGGGATCAGTATACCCGCTGGCTGCGAGATATACAGTACGAAACGGCGCTGTTTAAATAAAATTGCGGAAATTAACGCCATCACGCGGCATCAGGGGCCGATTTAGCGCATAGAAAGATGTAAAAACTGCCCGTCTGGATCGAAAGAACAGATAAAGTGCTCATTCTGCGATGTCAGCCCCGATAGCTCGTAGCTCCCCTGGAACTGCTCGAAGCGGCTAACGTCGACCATGCGGGGCCCCGTGCTGTAGCGTTTTGCCGCCTGATCCTTGCAAAGTTGCTCCATGTTCAGGGTAATTTGCGGCGTAATCCGCGCACGTTGCGCTTTCTGCACCGGCTGAGGCGGCTGTTGGCTGCAGCCCGCCAGCAGGAGCAATAACAGTCCAGAAAAGAAATATTTCATCACTATTTTCCTCAACCGCCTTGTTAGCAAATTGTTATCGTGCAGGTTACGTGAAATTACCGGGGCATTGTGCGAATCTCTCCGCATCTCTACAAGAGCGTCGCGGCAAACTCGGAATTTTCCATTGCGACGTGGCCGGCCTGGAGGAGTCAGACCCTCTTTAAGAAGGAGCAACTGAGGTACCGATGCAGGAAAAAATAAACTGGATAACAAGTTTGCGCGGCATCGCATGCCTGATGGTGGTGATGATTCACAGCACAACCTGGTATATCACTCACCCTCATGCCATCAGCTTGCTGAACTGGGACATCGCCAACCTGCTTAATTCGGCTTCCCGCGTCAGCGTTCCGCTGTTTTTCATGATCTCCGGCTATCTGTTTTTCGGTGAGCGCAGCGCCCAACCGCGACATTTTCTGCGGATCGTACTGTGCGTGGTGTTTTACAGCGCCCTGTCCCTGCTCTACATCACGCTGTTCACCCATATCAACGTGGTGCTGTCGCTGAAGCATTTGCTGCAAAAGCCGGTGTTCTACCATCTGTGGTTTTTCTTCGCGATTATCGTCATTTACCTGCTCTCACCGTTGCTGCAGGTTAAGCAGGTCAGCGGCAAGATGCTGCTGATTCTGATGCTGGTAATTGGTCTTCTGGCAAACCCCAACATGGTGTCGGTTAAGGCTGGCGGCATCGAATGGCTACCGCTCAATCTCTATATCAACGGCGATACGTTTTACTATGTTCTGTATGGCGTGCTGGGGCGGGCGATCGGCATGATAGATACCGATAAAAAGTGGCTCACGCTGCTGTGCGCCGCGCTTTTCGCTACCGCGGTGTGGGTCATTTCCCGCGGGACACTGCATGAGCTGAAGTGGCGCGGCGACTTCGGCGATACCTGGTACTTGTATTGCGGGCCGGCGGTTTTTGTCTGCGCGATAACCCTGCTCACGCTGGTGAAGAATACCCTTAATACACGTCCGCTTCCTGCCCTGGCGCTGATTGCGCGCCATTCGCTGGGGATCTACGGATTTCATGCCCTGATTATTCATGCGTTACGCGCCAGCGGGCTGGAGCTGACGCGCTGGCCGCTGCTGGATATCTTCTGGATTTTCGGCGCAGCGTTGGGGGGCAGCCTGCTGCTGTCGATGCTGGTACAGCGCCTGGATAGCCGACGCCTGGTCAGCTAGCGCGGCGTAAACGTTAACCCGCCCCATCCGGGGCGGACGTTTATGACGACATCAGAGGCAGCAGCTGCTGATAAATCTGCCGGAACGTTTCGCGGCGCGGCGCATAGCGAGCAACACGCCCGGCATCCGGTCGATGAGCCTGTTCCAGCGGCAGCTGCGGCAGCAGATCTGAAAAAGCCGCCTCTTTGTGCTGCGCCAGCTGCGCTAACCGGGCGGCCCCAAGCGCAGGTCCAACGTCGCCGCCGGTACGGTAATCCAGCTGCTGGCCGCTGATATCAGCCAGCATCTGCCGCCACCAGGCGCTGCGGGCGCCGCCGCCAATCAGAGTGATGCTCTGCGGGGTCACGCCGCAGGCATGCACCACATCCATCCCATCTGCTAATGCGTAACCCACCCCTTCCAGTACCGCACGCGCCAGTTCTGCCGGGCCGTGCTGATGCGTCAGGCCAAAAAACACGCCTTTAGCATGAGGGTTGTTATGCGGCGTGCGCTCGCCGGAAAGATAGGGCAAAAACCAGATGGGATCGGCATTTTCACTCGCCGATTCCGCCGCCGCCAGCAGCGCAGGCACCGTACCGAGACCGGTCAGTTTTGCCGCCCAGTCGAGGCAGGAAGCGGCGCTCAACATCACCGACATCAAATGCCAGCGTCCCGGCAGGGCGTGGCAAAAGCTGTGTACGGCGCTTTCAGGTTTGCTGAGAAAACCATTGCTGACGGCAAAATAGACCCCGGAGGTTCCCAGGGACAACATCGCCTGTCCGGCATCCGCCATGCCGACGCCTACCGCACCGGCAGCATTATCGCCGCCGCCAGCGACCACCAGCGCCTGCGGCATATTCCACGCCTGGGCGATAGCGGGGCGCAGTGTTCCCGTCACTTCACAGCCTTCAAATAACGCCGGCATATTATCGCGGCTCAGGCCGCAGGCGGCGAGCAGCTCATCGCTCCAGTCGCGTTTGGCCACATCCAGCCACATCGTCCCGGCGGCGTCCGACATATCGCTGGCAAACTCACCGGTCATGCGCAGGCGGAGATAATCTTTCGGCAACAGCACCTTATCGACCTGGCGGAAGATATCGGGTTCATGGTGCTGCACCCAAAGTAATTTTGGCGCCGTAAACCCCGGCATCATCAGGTTACCGGCAATTTGCCGCGAGCGGCTTACCGCTTTTTCCAGCTGGACACACTCGTCGCCGCTGCGGCCGTCATTCCACAAAATAGCCGGGCGCAGCACCCGCTGATGTTTATCCAGCAGCGTTGCGCCGTGCATCTGCCCGGCGATCCCTACCGCTTTTACATCGCGCAGAGCGTGCTGTTCACCCAACGCTTTCATTGCGCGGTCCGTCGCCTGCCACCAGTGCTCCGGGTCTTGCTCGGACCATAGCGGGTGTGGGCGCGATACGGTGAGGGGCGCAGTGTGCGAAGCCAGCACCTCACCTTGCTCATTGAGCAAAATGGCCTTGACGCCCGAGGTGCCCAAATCAATCCCGATGTACATACGGTCTCTCCTTAACAGTGCGCCACGGCTAACCGTGGCGCAAGAAAGCGTGCTCTCACTCATACCCGGCAACGCCGGGTATCCTTATTACTTATCAAAGAGATAATGGTTAACCAGGTTTTCCAGCTGCTCCTGATGGCCGCTCTGATGCTGGGGAGCCAGATTATGCTGCGCCGCGTACTGCGCAATCTCCGTCAGCGTCATCTGCCCTTTCAGGATTTGCTGACCCAGGTCGCCATTCCAGCCGGCATAGCGTTTCGCGACCCGCTTATCCAGCTCGCCCTCTTCGATCATACGGGCCGCCACTTTCAGAGACAGCGCCATCGTATCCATCGCCCCAATATGACCATAGAACAGATCGTATTTATCGGTGCTCTGACGACGAACTTTGGCATCAAAATTCAGGCCGCCGGTGGTAAAGCCACCGGCTTTAAGAATTTCATACATCACCAGGGCATTCTCTTCCACGCTGTTCGGGAACTGATCGGTATCCCAGCCCAGCTGCGGATCGCCGCGGTTGGCATCCACGGAGCCGAACAGACCCAGCGCAATAGCGGTCGCAATCTCATGGTGGAAGGAGTGTCCGGCCAGGGTCGCATGGTTCGCTTCGATATTCAGTTTGATCTCTTTTTCGAGGCCAAACTGCTTGAGGAAACCGTAGACGGTAGAGGCATCATAATCGTACTGATGTTTGGTCGGTTCCTGCGGTTTTGGCTCAATCAGCAGCGTGCCCTGGAAGCCGATTTTATGTTTGTGTTCCACCACCAGCTGCATAAAGCGACCAATTTGCTCGCGCTCCTGGCGCAGATCGGTATTGAGCAGGGTTTCGTAGCCTTCGCGGCCGCCCCACAGAACATAGTTTTCCCCGCCCAGTTTGTGTGTGGCATTCATGGCGGTCACCACCTGAGTCGCCGCCCAGCTGAAAACCTCTGGATCCGGGTTGGTTGCCGCTCCAGCGCCGTAACGCGGGTTGGTAAAGCAGTTTGCCGTCCCCCACAGCAGCTTCACGCCGCTCTGTTCTTGCTTCGCCGCCAGGACATCGACCATCCGGGCAAAATTGTCCAGATACTCCTTCAACGACGCCCCTTCCGGAGAGACATCCACATCATGGAAGCAGTAGTACGGCACATTAAGCTTATGGAAAAACTCAAAGGCGACGTCGGCTTTACGTTTCGCCATTTCCAGCGCCTCGCCCGGCTGCTGCCACGGACGATTGAAGGAGCCCACGCCAAACATATCTGCCCCGTTCCAGCAGAAGGTATGCCAGTAGCAGGCGGCAAACCGCAGATGCTCTTCCATGCGCTTGCCCAGCACCATCTCGTCCGGGTTATAGTGACGGAACGCGAGCGGGTTGGTGGTTTTTGGGCCTTCATAACGAACGCGATCGAGTTGATCGAAATAGGTTTGCATAATGAACTCCATATTCAGGGAATGCGGCGGGTAACAAGTCATAAGCCAATATAGAATTCATGTTTTACTTTCCTCAATTACGTTATTTCACACCGCGATTGAGAGAATCCACAAACGTGCGCCAGATCGCACAACTGAATATTATCAACGCCCTCTCCACCATCCTTTCAATGACATATCAACGATATAGCTGTTTTATTTATTTTTAAAAACCAGATCGCGGTCATAAATCAGAAAACAAACTAAATTTCGTAATCCCAAAATAAGCACAGATAATTGCCAGTCCTCCGTTCACTGTTAAGAATCTACTACGTATCAGGCCGTTTCTTTACCCCGTTCGTCTTATCCTGCACTTTACAAAAAAGGCTGATTATTATGAAGATAAAGAACCTTTGCCTCACGCTCTGTGCTTCGCTCCTGCTGACCAGTATGGCGGGGATTGCGAAAGAAGTTAAGATTGGTATGGCCATTGACGATCTCCGCCTTGAGCGCTGGCAGAAAGACCGCGATATATTTGTCAACAAAGCCGAATCATTAGGCGCGAAAGTATTTGTTCAGTCCGCCAATGGTAATGAAGAAACACAAATGTCGCAAATTGAAAATATGATAAACCGCGGCGTTGATGTTCTGGTTATTATTCCCTACAACGGTCAGGTCTTAAGCAATGTGATTAAAGAAGCGAAACAGGAAGGTATTAAAGTTCTGGCCTACGACCGTATGATAAACAACGCAGATATTGATTTCTACATTTCCTTTGATAATGAAAAAGTGGGCGAAATGCAGGCCCAAAGCCTGGTGGATAAAACCCCTCAGGGAAATTACTTTCTGATGGGTGGTTCTCCGGTGGATAATAACGCCAAGCTGTTCCGTGCCGGACAAATGAAAGTCCTCAAGCCTTATATTGACGAAGGTAAAATTAAGATCGTTGGCGACCAGTGGGTTGACGGCTGGCTGCCGGAAAATGCATTAAAAATTATGGAGAACGCCCTCACCGCTAACAATAACAAAATCGATGCGGTTGTCGCTTCCAACGATGCTACCGCCGGCGGCGCGATTCAGGCATTAAGCGCGCAGGGTCTGGCGGGGAAAGTCGCCATTTCCGGCCAGGATGCCGACCTTGCTGGCGTGAAGCGCATTATTTCCGGCACGCAGACCATGACCGTCTATAAACCGATTACCACCCTTGCCACCACCGCCGCTGAAATTGCTGTCGAGCTCGGCAATGATAAAGCGCCGCATGCTGATACCTCGTTGAATAACGGACTTAAAGATGTCCCGTCCCGCCTGCTCACCCCGATCGAAGTGAATAAAGACAATATTGAACAGACGGTCATCAAAGACGGTTTCCACAAAAAGAGCGAATTATAATTCCTGACGCCCCTCGCCGGGGCGTCATTCTCGTCCAGCCGGATATCGCTTATGCGGAGCATCTATGTCCTGGTTACTAGAAATGAAAAATATCACCAAAACCTTCGGGACCGTGAAGGCGGTAGACAATATCAGCCTGCGGCTTAACGCCGGAGAAGTTGTCTCACTTTGCGGCGAAAACGGTTCTGGTAAATCCACGCTCATGAAAGTCCTGTGCGGAATTTATCCGCACGGCAGCTATGACGGTGAAATTATTTTCGCCGGTGAAACGCTTAAGCCCAATCATATTCGCGACACCGAACGCAAAGGTATCGCCATTATTCACCAGGAGCTCGCGCTGGTTAAGCACCTGAGCGTTCTGGAGAATATTTTTCTTGGCGCGGAAATCTCCCGCTATGGTCTCCTTGATTATGAAACCATGACCCTGCGCTGCCAGAAGCTGCTGGCGCAGGTGAATTTAACGATTTCACCCGATACCCGCGTCGGCGATCTCGGGCTGGGGCAGCAACAGCTGGTTGAAATTGCCAAAGCGCTCAATAAGCAGGTGCGTTTATTAATACTTGATGAACCCACCGCCTCATTAACCGAGCAGGAAACGGCCATTCTGCTGGATATCATTCGCGATCTGCAGGCCCACGGCATCGCCTGTATTTATATTTCCCACAAGTTGAATGAGGTGAAAGCCATCTCAGACACCATCTGCGTCATTCGCGACGGCCAGCATATCGGCACCCGCGACGCCAGCGGCATGAATGAAGATGATGTGATAACCATGATGGTTGGCCGCGAACTCACCGCCCTCTACCCGAACGAGCCGCACGCCTGCGGCGACGAAATTCTACGCGTCGAGCATTTGACCGCCTGGCACCCGGTCAACCGGCACATTAAGCGGGTCAACGATATCTCTTTTTCACTGCGTCGCGGTGAAATCCTCGGCATTGCCGGACTGGTCGGCGCCGGGCGTACCGAGGCCGTACAGTGCCTGTTTGGCGTCTGGCCGGGACGCTGGGAAGGGAAAGTGTTTATTGACGGTCAACCGGTGGCTATCCACCACTGCCAGCAGGCTATCGCCCACGGTATTGCCATGGTCCCTGAGGACCGTAAGAAAGACGGGATCGTGCCGGTGATGGCGGTAGGTAAGAACATCACTCTGGCGGCGTTAAGTCAGTTTACCGGCCCGCTGAGCAGCCTGGATGACGCCGGGGAGCAGCACTGTATCCAGCAATCTATCCAGCGGCTGAAAATCAAAACGTCATCGCCAGAGCTGGCCATTGGCCGCCTGAGCGGCGGCAATCAACAGAAAGCGATTCTGGCCCGCTGCCTGTTGCTGAATCCGCGCATCCTGATTCTCGATGAACCCACTCGCGGTATCGATATCGGTGCGAAATACGAAATCTACAAATTGATTAATCAGCTGGTGCAGCAGGGGATCGCCGTCATCGTCATCTCATCAGAGCTGCCGGAAGTTCTCGGGTTAAGCGATCGGGTGCTGGTCATGCATGAAGGCAAGCTGAAAGCCAATTTAGTCAATCATCATCTGACCCAGGAGCAGGTGATGGAAGCCGCGTTGAGGAGCGAACACCATGTCGAAAAACACGTCGTCTGAGATAAAAATCATCCCGCCCGCCCCTGCCGGTCTGTCTGGATTCAAAGGGCTGAACCTTCAGGTTTTTGTGATGATCGCCGCGATTGTGGTGATTATGCTGTTCTTCACCTGGGCCACCGAAGGCGCCTATTTAAGCGCGCGAAACATTTCTAACCTGCTGCGGCAGACGGCGATCACCGGCATCCTGGCGGTCGGGATGGTGTTCGTCATTATTTCCGCCGAAATCGATCTTTCCGTGGGCTCGATGATGGGGTTGCTCGGCGGCGCGGCGGCAATTTTTGACGTCTGGCTCGGCTGGCCGCTGCCGCTGACCATTGCGGTCACCCTGGTGATGGGGCTGGTACTCGGCGCCTGGAACGGCTGGTGGGTCGCCTACCGTAAAGTCCCGTCGTTTATCGTCACCCTCGCCGGAATGCTGGCGTTCCGCGGTATTCTGATCGGGATAACCAACGGCACCACCGTCTCCCCCACCAGCCCGGCCATGTCGCAAATTGGACAAAGCTATCTGCCTGACGGCCTGGGTTTCGGTATCGGCGTCATTGGTATGGCGGCCTTTATTGTCTGGCAATGGCGCGGTCGCCTGCGTCGTCAATCCCTGGGATTAACCACATCAGCGCCAACCTCGACGGTGGCACGCCAGAGCATTACCGCGGTTATCGTGCTCGGCGCCATCTGGCTATTAAACGATTATCGCGGCGTCCCGACGCCGGTTCTCATCCTGGCAGCTCTGCTGCTGGCGGGGATGTTTATGGCCACCCGAACGGCCTTTGGCCGGCGAATTTATGCCATTGGCGGTAACCTGGAAGCGGCACGCCTGTCGGGGATTAGCGTTGAACGAACCAAGCTGGCCGTTTTCGCCATCAATGGTCTGATGGTGGCCATCGCCGGTCTGATCCTCAGTTCGCGTCTCGGTGCCGGTTCGCCTTCAGCCGGTAACATCGCCGAGCTGGATGCTATCGCCGCCTGCGTTATCGGCGGCACCAGCCTCGCCGGCGGGGTAGGCAGCGTCGCCGGCGCCGTCATGGGGGCATTTATCATGTCGGCGCTGGATAATGGTATGAGCATGATGGACGTCGCCACCTTCTGGCAGTACATCGTCAAAGGTGCCATTTTACTGCTGGCGGTATGGATGGATTCGGCGACAAAGCGCAGAACGTAAGCCCGCTTAATGGAAGAATGCCCGAATTCTATGCGCTACCACCAGATTTACGCATAAGACGCTTGTCATGATTCGGGCATTGGCCGGTATTGTATGGCCAGAAAGAGAGACCAGGAAAAGAGACTATGTTTGCAAAGCGCCACCGTATTACGCTGCTATTCAATGCCAACAAAGCCTACGACCGACAGGTGGTCGAGGGGGTAGGAGAATATTTACAGGCATCGCAACAGGAATGGGATATCTTCATCGAAGAGGATTTTCGGGCGCGTATCGAGAATATCAGGGAGTGGCTGGGCGACGGCGTGATTGCTGATTATGACGACCCGGAAATCGAAAGACTGCTGGCCGACGTCGAGGTCCCGATTGTCGGCGTCGGCGGCTCCTACCATCGCCCCGAATGCTATCCCCCGGTGCACTATATTGCGACGGATAACGCCGCGCTGGTCGAAAGCGCCTTCCTGCATCTGAAAGAAAAGGGCGTCCAGCGCTTCGCCTTTTACGGGCTGCCCACTTCCAGCGGAAAACGCTGGGCTGTCGAGCGCGAACACGCGTTTTGCCAGCTGGTCGCGAAGGAGAAATATCGCGGCGTGGTTTACCAGGGGCTGGAGACCGCGCCGGAAAACTGGCAACACGCGCAGAACCGTCTCGCGGACTGGCTGCAAACGCTCCCCCCGCAAACCGGAATCATCGCCGTGACCGATGCCCGCGCTCGCCACGTGCTTCAGGCCTGCGAGCTGCTGCATATTCCGGTGCCGGAAAAGCTGTGCGTCATCGGTATTGATAATGAAGAGCTGACCCGCTACCTGTCGCGCGTGGCGCTCTCCTCCGTCGCGCAGGGAACCCGGCAGATGGGTTACCAGGCGGCCAAGCTGCTGCATCGACTGCTGGATAAAGAGCCGCTGCCGCTGCAGCGCCGGCTGGTGCCACCGATGCGCGTCGTTGAACGACGCTCTACGGACTATCGTTCGCTCACCGACCCGTCGGTGATTCAGGCGATGCACTACATCCGCAATAACGCCTGCAAAGGCATCAAGGTCGAGCAGGTGCTGGATGCCGTCGGTATCTCCCGCTCTAACCTCGAGAAGCGCTTCAAGGAGGAGGTCGGCGACACCATTCACTCCATCATTCACAGAGAGAAACTCGAAAAGGCCCGCAGCCTGCTGGTCTCCACCACGCTATCGATTAATGAAATTTCGCAAATGTGCGGCTATCCGTCGCTGCAATATTTCTATTCGGTATTTAAGAAAGAGTACGACGTGACGCCGAAGGAGTACCGGGATCGGCACAGTGAAGTGATGATGTAGGGCCGGTGAGATGAAAAGAAAATGCCCGGGGCTTACGCTCCGGGCATTCGCTATTACATATGGGCAGCGATCAGCCGCTGGTTGTCCTGATACATCGCGAAGAGATAGTTGTTGTAGCTCGACCCTTTCGTCGAATAGCCCTTCAGCTTATGAATCATGGTGCTGGCCGTCACTTCCTGATCCGTTTTACGCAGCTGCGCGCGGGATTTACGGAAGGACTTGTATGCCGGATGCGTGTTCAGGTTCGTCACATAAGCCTGTACAGACTCCTCCACGGAATCAAACTGGGAGTAGCCTTTCATCGCACCGCGGCAGTTTCCGCCGCCGCATTTCATACCAAACAGATTGTTGTTCATCCGCGCCAGTTTGGACGTCCCCCAGCCGCTTTCCGCCGCCGCCATGGTCGCCACCATACTGTTCGGAATGATGTCAACGCGTTCCATCAGCGTGTTCCAGGGAATATGGCGCGTATTACCAGACCATTTCACCTTATAGCGTGCCGTAATATCCTTCAGACGCGTGCGCTCTGTCGGTGACCAGCGCGAGTCGTATTGCTTGGCAACAAGCCAGTTACGATCGGCGGTAATCACCTGATTCTGTTTAGTAATATAAGGCATTACTGTCCGGAGAAACGCTTTTTTCCTTGGGGTTCCGGAAGGGTATTTTCGCAAATCAGGAAGTGAACTACTCTTTACACTATTGCGAGAATACTCTTGTTTACTGCTTACCTTAACTTGACTACTTTTCTTTACTTGTGAGGCTTTATGACTCGTTGTTGCTGTGTGGGTTGTTGCCAACACACTACCTGAAAATATGCAGGTAAGTAACATGAGTATCGCAGCCCCATATCGTCGCATGGGAATCGATATCATTAGGTCTCCTGGTCGGATTTAATCATTCCAACACCTTGTTTTACGCAAAAAAACGTTAATTGAGTCGCGAATAGTATCAAAAATACCCAGTGAGAGCACTAACAGAAATAGTCCAATTCCTAAAAGCTGTCATCTGAAATCGGTTTCCGCGCCGTCATCAGGGGGCAAAAATGCTAGCGCCGTCTCATTTTTTGCCTGTTTTTTGACCGCTGTCACTCACCCCTTTTTGTCATCCCTGCAAAAGCGCAGATGGGATGAGTTCATTACCCGCTTTGCCGGGCAAACTGAACAAAAAACCGCTCACAGGACTCCAGAATGAAACTCGCTGCGCTAGCGTCGCTCTTGTTGCCAGGAATGGCCTTCGCCGCCTGGACCACCGCCGATTTTCCGGCCTTTACCGAAGAGGGCACCGGCAGGTTTATCAGTCAAAACGAGGTGGCGAAGGGTACACGTCCGCTACAAATTAATTTTGACCAACAGTGCTGGCAGCCCGTCGGCGCCATCAAACTCAACCAGATGCTCTCCATGGAACCCTGCCGCGGCACCCCTGCACAGTGGCGGGTCTTCCGCGAAGGTCGCTACACGCTTGAAGTCGATACTCGCTCCGGTACGCCGACGCTGATGCTTTCTCTGGAGGAAAAAGAGGCGGCGACAGCTTCCGCGCCGCAGCTGCGTCAGTGTCCAAAATGGGATGGTAAGCCGCTGACGCTGGATGTCAGCAAGACCTTTGCCGAGGGCAGCAAAGTCCGTGATTTCTACAGCGGCAATGTCGCCACGGTCAGCGCCGGGAAAATTACGCTGCAGCCGGCCCCCAACAGCAATGGTTTATTGCTGCTTGAAAGTGCGGAAACCACCGCCGACGCGCCTTTCAACTGGCATAACGCCACCGTCTATTTCGTGCTGACCGACCGTTTCGTCAACGGTAACCCGGCCAACGACAACAGCTATGGACGCCACAAAGACGGTATGCAGGAAATCGGCACCTTCCACGGCGGCGACCTGCAAGGGCTGACCAGCAAACTCGACTACCTGAAAGCGTTGGGCGTTAACGCACTGTGGATAAGCTCGCCGCTGGAACAAATTCACGGCTGGGTCGGCGGCGGAACCAAGGGCGATTTCCCGCATTACGCCTACCACGGCTACTACGCCCAGGACTGGACAAAGCTGGATGCCAATATGGGTACTGAGGAGGATTTGCGTCGCCTTGTCGATGAGGCGCACAAGCGCGGTATTCGCATCCTGTTCGATGTGGTGATGAACCACACCGGCTACGCCACCCTCGCCGATATGCAGACGTTCAAATTCGGCTCGCTGTATCTGCAGGGCGACGAACTGAAAAAAACGCTCGGGGAACACTGGACCAACTGGAAACCCGGCCCGGGACAGACCTGGCACAGCTTCAACGACTACATCAACTTCAGCGATAAAGCCGGCTGGGAAAAATGGTGGGGGAAAAAATGGATTCGTACCGATATCGGCGACTACGACAACCCAGGCTTTGACGATCTGACCATGTCCCTGGCTTTTCTGCCGGATCTGAAAACCGAATCAACCGCCCCTTCCGGGCTGCCGAATTTCTATCAACAAAAGCCTGATACGGCGGCAAAAGTGATTCCAGGCTATACGCCGCGCGATTATCTGACCCACTGGTTGAGTCAGTGGGTACGTGATTACGGCATTGACGGCTTCCGCGTCGATACCGCCAAACACGTCGAGCAGGCTGCCTGGCAGCAGTTGAAAACCCAGGCCACTGCGGCGCTGGCGGAATGGAAAAAGGCCAATCCGGATAAAGCGCTGGATAACGCGCCTTTCTGGATGACCGGTGAAGCCTGGGGTCATGGGGTAATGCAGAGCGATTACTACCGCCACGGTTTTGATGCGATGATTAACTTCGACTACCAGGATCAGGCGGCGAAAGCGTCAGGCTGTCTCTCCAGTATTGACCTGACCTGGCAGCAGATGGCGGATAAACTGCAGACGTTTAACGTTCTGAGCTACCTCTCCTCCCACGACACGCGCCTGTTCCGCGAAGGCGGCAGCACTGCGGCAGAACTGCTGCTGCTCGCACCAGGCGCGGTACAGCTCTTCTATGGCGATGAGTCCGCGCGGCCATTCGGACCTACCGGCTCAGATCCGTTGCAGGGGACACGTTCGGATATGAACTGGCAGGACGTCGAGGGTAAAGCCGCGCTCAGCGTCACCCACTGGCAGAAACTCGGCCAGTTCCGCGCCCGCCACCCGGCAATCGGGATGGGTAAACAAACCACGCTCTCTATGCCGCAAGGTTACGGTTTCGTCCGTGAAAACGCCGATGACAAAGTCATGGTGGTATGGGCAGGCCAACGATAGCCCCGCTTCTGATGGCTCCCCGATCTCTTTGGGGAGCCTTTGCAGAATAAAAAACTAATCCCCATCGATAATCCAGCATAAAAATGAAATCTTCGACTTTCCTGCCGATTTGCACCGCGTCGAGGCTGGCGTTATGGTTATCCACTTTCCAGGAAGACCGATAGATTATCCGCAATGACATTTTCACTTTTCGGCGACAAATTCACCCGTCATTCAGGCATCACCCGCTTGATGGAAGACCTCAATGACGGCCTGCGCACGCCGGGCGCAATCATGCTGGGCGGCGGTAATCCCGCGCAGATCCCGGAAATGAACGAATACTTCCAGAACCTGCTGGCTGACATGCTCGCCAACGGCAAAGCCCTTGATGCGCTTTGTAATTACGACGGTCCGCAGGGAAAAAGCGAGCTGCTGACCGTGCTGGCGCAGATGCTGCGTGAAGAGCTGGGCTGGGAGATCGAACCACAGAATATTGCGCTAACAAATGGCAGTCAGAGTGCGTTTTTCTACTTATTTAACCTCTTTGCCGGGTGCCGTGCGGATGGCACTACCCGCAAAGTCCTGTTCCCGCTGACGCCGGAATATATCGGCTACGCCGACTCGGGCCTCGAAGAGGATCTGTTTGTCGCCACCCGCCCGAATATCGAGCTGCTGCCAGAAGGCCAGTTTAAATACCACGTCGATTTCGAGCATCTGCAGGTCACCGAAGAGACGGGGATGATTTGTGTCTCTCGCCCGACCAACCCGACCGGTAACGTGATTACCGACGAAGAGCTGATCAAACTGGATGCGCTGGCTCACCAACACGGCGTCCCGCTGGTGATTGATAACGCGTATGGCGTGCCTTTCCCGGGAATTATTTTCAGCGACGCCAGGCCGCTCTGGAACCCGAATATTGTGCTGTGTATGAGCCTGTCCAAGCTGGGCCTGCCGGGCAGCCGCTGCGGGATCATCATAGCCAATGAGAAAATCATTACCGCCATCAGCAACATGAACGGGATTATCAGCCTTGCGCCGGGCGGAATGGGGCCGGCGATGATGTGCGAAATGATCAAACGTCATGACCTGCTGCGCCTGTCGGAAACGGTCATCAAGCCGTTCTACTATCAGCGCGTACAGGAAACTATCGCCATTATCCGTCGCTATCTGCCGGAAGAACGCTGCCTGATTCATAAACCTGAAGGGGCGATTTTCCTCTGGCTGTGGTTTAAAGATCTGCCGATCTCCACCGAACTGCTGTACCAGCGGCTGAAAAAACGCGGTGTATTGATGGTTCCGGGCGACTACTTCTTCCCGGGGCTGGATAAACCCTGGCCGCACACGCATCAGTGCATGCGTATGAACTACGTGCCGGATCCGCAAAAAATCGAAGCGGGCGTGCAAATCCTCGCCGAAGAGATTGAGCGGGCCTGGAGTGAACAGGGCGCCGCGTAACCGGCTCATCGCCATCGGCCAACCCGTAGCCCGGACAGGCGCGCCAGCGCCGCTTCCGGGGAACACGCCGCAAGCATCATCGCTACATCGCCAGCGCCATGCGCTGGCGACGCTCGGCGCTAAGTCTTTCCAGCTCGCTCGGTTCCATGCAGCGCAGCGCTTGGGTCGGACAGGCCGCCACGCAGGCCGGGCCTTCGTCGGTGTGGCTGCATAAATCGCATTTCAGCGCCTGCACCCCTTCCCCGGTCATCATCACGCTCATCGCCCCGTACGGGCAGGCCACCATACAGCTTTTACAGCCGATACAGCGCCGCTGGTCGACGCGCCAGACCCCACGGTCGCGCTGGATAGCCTCAACCGGACAGACATTGGCGCAGGGTGCGTCTTCACATTGCCGGCACAGGGTGGCCGTAGACAGCGCATCGCTTTTCACCACCCGGATACGGGGCGCAAACTGAGTCGCAGAAACCGTCGAACAACTTTGGTCGTGCTGATGGGAGACCACGCAGGCCACTTCACAGGTACGGCAGCCAATACACTTCTGGGCATCCGCGATGATAAAACGGTTCATCCACTGCTCCATTGGGGATAAAACGGCAGCGTGCCAGAAATATCCTCCTGCGCGCCTTGATCCTGAATGGAGTCAGCGGTTTTTTTCCGTTACGTCAGCGGAATTTGGATCTGCCTTAGCTTTCCCGTACGGCAAAACCCAGCTCACGTGAAATCGCCTCTGCGGTATCGCGCAGCGGTTTCAGCAAGTTCTTTTCGCCCACCTGCTTCAGGCGCGAGGTCGACAGGGAGATAGAAATTGCATAAGGCACCCGACGATGGATATCAAACACCGGGACCGCCAGACAGGAGACGCCTAGTTCGTTCTCTTCCCGGTCCATCGCCATATTGCGCTCGCGGATCTGCGCCAGCTCATCATGCATTGCGGGCAGCCCGGTGATGGTATTCCGGGTCAGTGGCTGAATAATATCCTGGTGAGTTTCCCAGTAGTTCTCGACATAGTCAGGGTGCCCAAAGGCCATGTAGATCTTGCCCATCGCCGAGCAGTACAGCGGCATATGCTGGCCGATATAGGCCCGCGTGCGCAGCATCCCGGTGGTGGGTTCCAGCTTGTAAATCAGAATGGCGTGGTCATCTTCCCGACTGGAGAAGTTCACCGTTTCGCCGGTAACCAGGTTCAACGTCTCGAGATGCGGCGCGGCAACGTGGATGATATTCAGCGAGGAGAGCGCTTTTTGCCCCACCGCAATGAACTTGGTGGTCAGCCGATAGCTACCGGCTGCGGGTGCGGGCGTCACATAGCCGCAGGATTGTAGCCCCTGCAACAGGCGATGGACGGTGCTTTTGTTCAGGCCCGCCAGCTCCGAAAGGTGCGCCAGCGGGCAACCGTTCGGATAGTTACTGAGGATTTCAATCAGCATCAACCCGCGGAACAGGCTCTGGCTTCCCGCAGGCCTTTCTTTGTCTTGCGTCATTTCTCTCTCTTTTGTGTCCATCGCGTCAGCTCCCCTTTTCGACCCGCACTGATGGTAGCGCAAAGTGTGTTTCACTTCACGATCTGAACAGAAATTTTGTAATTGACTGATTTTATTGAATTTCAAAAACAACCTCTTCGATTGCTTTGTGAAATCATGATCGATATATTTGAAATCAGATTTCGCATAGTGAAATTTATAGCGTGCAAAACGTTCTTTCCCACACGGCGGGAGGTCACCTTAAATGGCAGAAGCAGCAGTGTTGTCTCCGTTGTTATCCATGCGCCACATTATCAAGCGCTTTGGTGGAAATGTGGCGGTCAATAACGTCAGTCTGGATATTTATCCGGGCCAGGTTGTGGCACTGCTGGGAGAAAACGGTGCCGGTAAATCGACGCTGATTAAGGTGCTGGCGGGCGTCTATTCCCGCGATGGTGGCGAGATCCTGTTTCGCGGTCAGCCGGTGGATTCCGCCGCCGCGTTACGTCAGGGTAACGAACAGCCTATCGCCTTTATTCATCAGGACTTAGGCCTGGTAGAGTGGATGACCGTCGCCGAAAACATGGCGCTGGTGATGGGTTTCCCCCGTCGCTTCGGCCTGATTGACTGGGCGGCCACCAAACGCCAGGCGCAAAAAGCGCTGGAAGATATCGGCATTCAGCTCGACCCGGATGACCGCGTGTTTGATCTTTCCCGCACCGAAAAATCCCTGCTGGCGATTGCCCGCGCGGTGGCAGTTGACGCCTCGGTGCTGGTGCTCGATGAACCGACAGCCTCACTGCCTGCCGACGATGTCCGCCACCTGTTCCGCGTGATGAACATCCTGCGCGAGAAGCAGGTTGGCATGATTTACATCACCCACCGCCTGGATGAGGTGATGGAGATGGCGGATACCGTTTGCGCGATGCGCGACGGCTGCTACGCCGGGGGCGGCGATATCGCTCGCTATAGCTTGCGTGGTCTGGTCGAGCTGATTGTGGGCGAAAGCCTCGGCGGCGATCGGCGTCAGGCCTTACCCGATGCCAGCGCGCCGGTGCTGTTGAAAATGGACAACGTCAAAGTGGGCGATACCGGGCCGGTCTCCTTTGAGCTGCGTGCCGGTGAGATGGTGGCACTCGCCGGTCTGCGGGGTGCCGGTCAGGAAGAGATTGGACGTTTACTGTTTGCCTGCAGGCCGCAGGAGAGTGGACAAATCACGTTAAGTGGCGTGCCGTTTACGGCGACAACACCAGGGGAAGCGATGTCCGCAGGCATCTCTTTTGTCGCCGGCGACCGTCTTCATGAAAGCCTGATTCCGGGCATGATGGTGCGTGAAAACCTGTTTATGAACCCTTGTAAACACGGCCATGCGCTGTTTTCCCGCTATAACGAAAAAAGCGAAGCGCCGCTGAGCCGGGAGAAAATCCGCCAGTTCGACGTGCGCCCTGCGCAGATAAATATTGAAATCAGTGCGCTGTCGGGCGGCAACCAGCAAAAAGTAGTCATGGCACGCTGGCTCTCGCTCAATGCCCCGCTGCTCATCCTGGAAGATCCTTCTGCTGGCGTTGATGTAGGCGCACGCGCAGAAATTTACGATTTACTCAATCAGGCGCTGCAAAACGGCGTTGCCATTCTGGTCATCTCCAACGACCTGGAAGAGGTAGCGCACATCTGTAACCGGGCATTGGTGTTTAACCGCGGGCAGATCGTCGGCGAACTTCTCAACCAGGATGTCACCTTTGCCAGATTGCTTGAGCTGGCATCAGGCAGCGGCACCATACATTAAGTCGGAGTGCGTTATGGCTAAAACATCAATGAAATCGACGGCCCTGGAATCACGCGTATCACTTCATGAACACGGTGCGGCTACCTGGCTTGGACAATTGACCACGCGTTACGGTTTACCCGCGATCTGCGTGGTGCTGGTTATCGTTTTTTCACTGACAACGCCTTCGTTTGCTTCCCTGTTGACGCTGCAGGCCATTCTCGATAGCAAATCGAAAATCGCCCTGCTGGCGCTAGCAGCAACCATCCCGATGATTGTTGGCAAAATCGACCTGAACGTCGGCTTCGGCATCGTGCTCTGGCACATCCTCGCCATTACTTTGCAGGTTGAATATGGTTTCTCCTGGCCCGTCGCTGTGGCGATCGTGCTGGTGCTCTCTGCGCTCTACGGTTTGCTGAACGGTATTCTGGTGGCGCTGGCGGATATCGACAGCTTTGTTGCGACCCTGGGTTCCGGTACGGTGCTGTACGCCATCGCGCTCTGGCACTCTGGCGGTCGGCAGATCGTCGGGGACTTACCGGACGCCTTTATCGCCCTGCATCACTCCGACCTGTTCGGCATTCCGGTGGTGGCCTTCTACGTCCTTTTTGCCGCCGTGGTGTTGTGGATCATCACCGAACATACCCCGATTGGTCGCTGCATGTATGCGGTGGGCGGCAACCCCGTCGCCGCAGCGCTCAACGGCATTTCCGTTAATCGTTACATCATCGGGGCATTTATGACTTCCAGCACCTTAACCGGCTTTACCGGGGTGATCATCGCCGCCGAGCAGGGTGTGGGCCAGGCCAGCGTCGGGATGGATTATCTGCTCCCGGCTCTGGTGGGTGCCTTCCTTGGCAGCACTACCATTCGTCCTGGCCGGGTGAACGTCTGGGGCACGGTGGTCGGTATTGCGGTGCTGGCGATAGGTATTGCGGGTATCCAGCAGTTCGGCGGCGCGTTTTGGGTCGAACCACTGTTTAACGGCGCGACGCTGCTGCTGTCGATTACCCTGGCAGGCTACGCCCAACGCCGTCGGGCATTAAATAAAAAACTGGTGCAGCGGGCACAATCGCCAGCATCGGGCTCCTCCGTTACCCAATGACTCTCGCGTAAGGAACTGAAAATGAATAAAAAAATAGTTCAATGCTGTCTGGCTGCCGGGTTGATGATGGCAAGTGGTTTCAGCCTCGCCGACGATGCCTTTGTTCAGCAAGCGAAAACGGCGATTGCCAAAGCGACCGCACCAGTCACCACATGGGACGGCCCAACCCAAGGTCCGGCGCTGCAGCCGAATAAGAAGATCATTTTCATCGCCTCGGACATGAAAAACGGCGGCGTGCTGGGCGTTAAAGAGGGACTGGAGGAAGCGGTGAAAGCCGCAGGCTGGCAGCTGGATGTACTGGATGGTGCAGGTTCGGTGAAAGATCAACTGGCGGCGCTAAACCAGGCGATCGCCCGTAAACCGGACGGTATCGTCATTGGCGGCTGGAACCCGAACGTCGCCAAAATTCCGCTGAAAAAAGCCGTGAAAGAGGGCATCGTGCTGACCGCATGGCACGCGGTTCCCGCGCCTGGCCCGGTTCCGGCTTACAACATTTTCTACAACGTGACCTCCGACTCGAATGACGTTTCGCGCATGGCGGCGCTGTATGCGGTGGCGAAATCCAACGGCACCGCCAAAGTGCTGATTTTCACCGACTCGCTGTACCAAATCGCGCTGGATAAAGCCAACGCGATGAAGAAGGTGATTGAGCAATGCAGCGGTTGCCAGGTGGTGGAGTTTATCGATACCCCGCTGGCCGATACCTCCAACCGCATGCCGGGCATGACCTACAGCCTGATCCAAAAATATGGCGATAAATTCGAATACTCGCTGGCGATTAACGACCTGTACTTCGACTTTATGGCCCCTGCCCTGCAAACCGCGGGCAAAGGCAGCGGAGATAAACCACCGTACAACATCTCCGCTGGCGACGGTTCCGTCACCGCCTACCAGCGCGTACGTGAAGGCAAAGCGCAGATCGCAACCGTACCAGAACCGTTGAAACTGCACGGCTGGCAGCTGCTGGATGAATTTAACCGCGCCTTCGCGGGCAAAGCGCCGTCTGGTTATGTCACCCCGGCGCATCTGGTAACCAAAGAGAACATCGCCGCCGACGGCGGCCAGAACAACGAATTCGACCCGGACAACCATTATCGCGATCGCTACAAAGCCATCTGGGGCGTGAAGTGAAATGTTAGCCGTCACGGGAAGTATTGAACGCCTGTGCTCACCGGCGATCTGGGCGGAAGGCCCGGTGTGGCTGGCAGACCAGCAGTGCCTGATTTTCAGCGATGTGAAAGGCAACAGAATGTTCCGTTGGGATGCGCAAAATGGCGTCAGCGTGTTTCGTGCCGAATCCCACTTTGCCAACGGCAACGCGCGGGACTTACAAGGGCGCTTGTTAACCTGCGAGCACGGTCGGCGCGGGATCAGCCGTACCGACGCCGCAGGCAATCACACCCTGCTGGTGGATAAAGTCGATGGGCTGCGTTTTAACTCCCCCAACGATATCGCGGTGCGCCAGGACGGGTCGATTTGGTTTACCGATCCGCCCTACGGCATCGTCGGTGACGAAGAGGGCTATCGCGCCGCAAGTCAGGTCATTGGCTGCTACGTCTATCGCTTTGATGAAGCGCGTCACCAGGTCGCTATTGCCATCAGCGATACCCAGCGCCCCAACGGGCTGGCCTTTTCGCCAGATGATAAATGGCTATACGTGGCAGATATGTCGGTTATTGATTTTCCGAGCCAGGGTCGCCGGGAAATTCGTGCTTACCGTCTTGAAGGCGATAACGCGCTATTTTCCCACGTTGTAACCCAGGTCAAACCGGGTATTCCGGACGGATTTTGCGTCGACCAGGACGGGAATATTTACTGCAGCTGCGAAACGGGGATTTTGATTTTCTCCGCCGCAGGCGAATTACTGGACACCATTGCGGTCCCCGAGCGCGTCTCTAACTGCACCTTTGGTGGCCCCGACGGGAATGCGCTTTTTATTACGGCGACGACATCGCTGTACCGGGTGACCTTCACCCCGTCCCGCCTTCAGGGATAAACCAGAATCACACCGACACGCACCGGTCCTGCCGGCGTGTTTTTGCAACCCGACACTATTTAGTGGAATCACATTCCACTATGTGAAACATAAGATGTAATGGAGAAAACGTATGTTATTGAGTTTTTCTGACCTTAAAAATGAGTTTACCCGTGTCCTGCTGGCACGCGGCGTGGCGGCTGAAACTGCCGATGCCTGTGCAGAAATGTTCGCTCGCACCACCGAGTCAGGGGTCTATTCACACGGCGTAAACCGTTTCCCGCGCTTTATTCAGCAGCTGGAAAACGGCGATATCATCCCGGAGGCCCTGCCAAAACGTACCGCTTCATTGGGGGCAATTGAGCAGTGGGATGCCCAGCGTTCAATCGGTAACCTGACGGCGAAAAAAATGATGGATCGGGCTATTGAACTGGCTTCTGACCACGGTATTGGTCTGGTTGCGGTACGCAACGCCAACCACTGGATGCGCGGCGGCAGCTACGGCTGGCAGGCGGCGGAAAAAGGCTACATCGGTATCTGCTGGACCAACTCCATTGCCGTGATGCCGCCGTGGGGCGCCAAAGAGTGCCGCATCGGGACGAACCCACTGATCGTCGCTATTCCGTCGACGCCGATCACCATGGTGGACATGTCAATGTCGATGTTCTCCTACGGCATGCTGGAAGTGAACCGTCTGGCGGGCCGCCAGCTGCCGGTTGACGGCGGCTTCGATGACGAAGGCAACCTGACCAAAGACCCGGCACCCATCGAGAAAAACCGCCGTATTCTGCCGATGGGCTACTGGAAAGGTTCAGGCCTCTCCATTGTGCTGGACATGATCGCCACCCTGCTCTCCGATGGCGCTTCCGTTGCTGCAGTAACTGAAGACAACAGTGACGAATTCAACATTTCGCAAGTCTTTATCGCTATCGAAGTGGACAAGCTGATCGACGGAGCCACTCGCGACGCCAAGCTGCAACGCATCATGGATTACATCACCAGCGCCGAACGTGCCGACGAAAACGTGCCGGTCCGTCTGCCCGGTCATGAGTTTTCCCGTCTGCTGGAAGAGAACCGCCGCAACGGCATCACCGTTGATGACAGCGTGTGGGCAAAAATCAAAGCGCTGTAAGGAATATCATCATGATTTATGGACATATTTCCCAACCCAACGCCTGCCGGTACCCGGCGGCGATTGAAAAAGCACTGGATTTTTTGCGCACCACGGACTTCAGCAAGCTGGAGACCGGGGTGGTCGAAATCGAGGGGCGCACGATCTTCGCGCAGATCCTCGACCTGACCACCCGCCCGCACGATGAATTGCGCCCGGAAGTACACCGCCGCTACCTGGATATCCAGTTTTTATATTCCGGTGAAGAGCAGATCGGTGTTGCTATCGATACCGGCAATAATGTCGTCAGTGAAGAATTACTTGAGCAGCGGGATATTATTTTCTATCACCACAGCGAAAATGAATCGTTAATAGAAATGAGGCCGGGGAACTACGCCATATTTTTCCCGCAGGATGTTCACCGACCAGCCTGTAATAAACACCGGGCAACGGCAATCAGGAAAATAGTGGTTAAAGTTGCTATTTCCGCTTTAGATTAATCCGTAATTTATTTGTCGCACGACGATAAATAAAAGGAGTGAAAAATGGAAAGAAATGACGCCGGTTATATCATCGGCGCATATCCTTGTGCGCCCTCATTTCACCAAAAGAGCGAACAAGAAGAGACGGAATTCTGGCGCTTACTCGCGGACACGCCCCACATCCGTGGGCTCGAGCAGCCATGCCATGAGAATTTTCACCCCTATGGCGATGAGTGGTTGCTCCAGCATACGCCGCAGGAGTGGCAGATGGTGGTGACTGCCATCCCGGAAACCATGCGTCGCCGTGGCGGCGGCAACACGGCTTTCGGCCTGGCCTCCAGCGATGAAGAACAGCGCCTGGCATGCATCGAATTCCATCGTCATTTACACAACAAAATCAATGCGCTAAACAAACGTTTTGCTGGCAAGGTGATCGCCCTGGAACTGCAGGCGGCGCCGCTTGCAGGCAATGCGAACGTAGAGCAGGCAACCGATGCTTTCGCCCGCTCAATCAAAGAGATTGCGGCCTGGGACTGGTCATGCTCACTCGTACTGGAACATTGTGATGCCATGAACCAGCCGGCGCCACGCAAAGGCTTTTTGCCGCTGGAAAACGTGCTGGAGGTCCTGGCAGGTTACCGCATTGATATCTGTATCAACTGGGCGCGGTCGGCGATTGAAGGGCGTAACGCCGCCCTGCCGCTGACGCACGCTCAGGCGGTACATGCCGCAGGAAAACTGGGGGCGCTGATGTTCTCTGGCACCGCGACCGAAGGGCCGTATGGCGAATGGACTGACCTGCACACACCGTTCGCCCCGTTCTGCCCGCACAGCCTGTTAACGGCGGCGCACGCCAAAGAATTATTTAATGTGGCTGATTCAGCAAAATTACAGTTTGCCGGTATTAAGTTACTGGAAATTGATGAGAATGCTGATGCGAATCATCGCATAGCCATATTACGCGATGGCATTAACGCGTTAAACATAGCCCAACAATAAATATAAAGCGTCAATTTAATCGCAACGTCAGTTACTTTAAACACGAGATTAATATGAACACTTCCTCTTACGCTACAACCACGGATATTCCGCGCCAACGCTGGTTAAGAATTATTCCCCCTATTCTTATCGCGTGTATTATTTCCTATATGGACCGGGTCAACATTGCCTTTGCTATGCCCGGCGGGATGGATGCCGAACTCGGTATTTCCGCCACCATGGCAGGGCTTGCGGGCGGGATATTCTTTATCGGCTATCTGTTTTTACAGGTGCCGGGCGGGAAAATCGCGGTCCACGGCAGCGGCAAGAAGTTTATTGGTTGGTCGCTGGTCGCCTGGGCGGTCATTTCGGTCCTGACCGGGTTAATCACCAACCAGTATCAGCTGCTGGTCCTGCGTTTCTTACTGGGTGTCGCCGAAGGGGGCATGCTGCCCGTGGTGCTGACGATGATCAGCAACTGGTTCCCGGATGCTGAACGTGGCCGCGCCAACGCGATTGTGATTATGTTTGTCCCGATTGCCGGCATTATTACCGCCCCGCTCTCCGGATGGATCATTACCATCCTCGACTGGCGCTGGCTGTTCATTATTGAAGGCTTGCTCTCAGTGGTGGTATTAGCCCTGTGGGCCTATACCGTCTACGACCGTCCGCAGGAAGCCCGGTGGATTTCTGAAGCCGAAAAGCGCTACCTGGTCGATACCCTCGCCGCCGAACAACGCGCCATCGCCGGAACCACCGTCAAAAATGCGTCTCTCAGCGCTGTACTGGCCGACAGAACCATGTGGCAACTGATCGCCCTGAATTTCTTCTATCAGACCGGTATTTACGGCTACACCCTGTGGCTCCCCACCATTCTCAAAGAGCTGACGCACAGCAGCATGGGGCAGGTTGGGATGCTCGCTATCCTGCCGTACGTCGGGGCGATTGCCGGGATGTTCCTGTTCTCTTCCCTCTCTGACCGTACCGGAAAACGCAAACTGTTCGTCTGCCTGCCGCTGGTTGGCTTTGCCCTGTGCATGTTCCTGTCGGTGGCGTTGAAAAACAACGTCTGGCTGGCCTATGCCGCGCTGGTGGGTTGTGGCTTCTTCCTGCAGTCCGCGGCGGGGGTGTTCTGGACCATTCCGGCCCGCTTGTTCAGCGCTGAAATGGCCGGCGGCGCCCGTGGCGTCATCAACGCCCTCGGCAACCTCGGTGGCTTCTGCGGTCCCTACGCGGTGGGCGTACTGATCACCCTTTACAGCAAAGACGCCGGCGTTTACTGCCTGGCGATCTCCCTGGCGCTGGCTGCGCTGATGGCCCTTCTGCTGCCGTCGAAATGCGATACCGGCGCAGCCCCGGTAAAGACGATGAGCCCACGTAAACACGCGGCGTAACCCCTGCCGGGGGGTCTGCGCCTCCCGGCAACAAAGAGAATGCAAAGATGAGTGAGAAAAAGACCTTCTGGCTCGGTATCGACTGCGGTGGTACCTATCTGAAAGCCGGTTTATATGACGCCAAAGGTCATGAGCATGGCATTCATCGGCAATCGCTGCAGACGGCGTCGCCCCTGCCGGGCTATGCCGAACGCGACATGCACCAGCTCTGGCAACAGTGCGTGGCGACCATTGCCGGGCTACTACAACGCACCGGCGTCGTGGGCGAACAGATTACCGGGATCGGTATTTCGGCGCAGGGCAAGGGGCTGTTTCTCCTGGATAAACAGGATCGGCCACTGGGCAATGCCATGCTCTCCTCCGATCGCCGGGCGCTGGATATCGTCCAGCGCTGGCAGCAGGACGGCATCCCTGAGCAGCTGTATCCGGTCACCCGCCAGACGTTGTGGACCGGGCATCCGGCCTCGCTGCTGCGCTGGGTAAAAGAGCATGAACCTCAGCGTTACGCGCAAATCGGCAGCGTCATGATGGGCCACGACTACCTGCGCTGGTGCTTAACCGGCGTTAAAGGCTGCGAGGAGAGCAACATCTCCGAGTCCAACCTCTACAACATGGCAACCGGCCAGTACGACCCACAGCTGACCCGCTGGCTGGGCATCAGTGAAATCGATAACGCCTTACCGCCCATCGTCGGTTCAGCAGAAATATGCGGGGAAATCACCGCTCAGGCAGCCGCTATCACCGGTCTGGCGGCGGGAACTCCCGTCGTCGGCGGTCTGTTTGATGTGGTTTCCACCGCACTCTGCGCGGGTATCGAAGATGAGTTTACCCTCAATGCGGTAATGGGGACCTGGGCGGTGACCAGTGGAATAACCCACGGCCTGCGCAATCACGAGGCCCACCCTTACGTCTACGGTCGCTACGTCAATGACGGGCAGTACATCGTTCATGAAGCCAGCCCAACCTCTTCCGGCAATCTTGAATGGTTCACGGCCCAATGGGGCGACCTCTCTTTCGATGAGATCAACCGGGCCGTCGCCGGGCTGCCGAAAGCCGACGGCCAGCTCTTTTTCCTGCCGTTTCTCTATGGCAGCAACGCCGGGCTGGAGATGACCTGCGGGTTTTACGGCCTGCAGGCGCTGCACACCCGCGCCCATCTGCTGCAGGCGGTCTACGAAGGAGTGGTCTTCAGCCATATGACCCACCTGAACCGCATGCGTGAACGCTTTACCGATGTTCACGCCCTGCGCGTCACCGGCGGCCCGGCGCACTCTGACGTCTGGATGCAGATGCTGGCCGACGTCAGCGGTCTGTGCATCGAATTGCCGCAGGTCGAGGAGACCGGGTGCTTCGGCGCGGCGCTTGCCGCACGCGTCGGGACCGGCGTCTACCGCACCTTCCAGGACGCCCAGCACGATTTACAACATCCGGTACGCACGCTGCAGCCCGACATGGCCGCGTACGCGCGTTACCAGCACAAATACCAGCAATACCAACATTTGATTCAGGCACTGCAGGGCTATCACGCCCGCATTAAGGAGCACGCACTATGAGCCGTCCATTACTGCAACTGGCGCTCGACCATACCCATCTTCAGGCGGCACAGCACGATGTCGCCCTGTTACAGGACCACGTCGATATCGTCGAAGCCGGCACGATCCTGTGCCTTACCGAAGGGCTGCGCGCGGTGACCGCCCTGCGCGCCCAGTGTCCGGACAAAATTATCGTCGCCGACTGGAAGGTGGCCGATGCCGGCGAAACCCTCGCACAGCAGGCGTTTAACGCCGGCGCCAACTGGATGACTATCATCTGCGCCGCCCCGCTCGCCACGGTAGAGAAAGGCCACGCCGTGGCGCAGGCCTGCGGCGGAGAAATTCAGATGGAGCTGTTCGGCAACTGGACGCTGGAGGATGCCCGTGGCTGGTATCGCACCGGGGTTCGTCAGGCGATCTACCACCGCGGACGCGACGCCCAGGCCAGCGGGCAACAGTGGGGTGACGCCGATCTGACGCGCATGAAGGCGCTGTCGGATATTGGCCTCGAACTGTCGATTACCGGCGGGATCACCCCCGCTGACCTGGCGCTGTTCCGTGATATTAACGTTAAAGCGTTTATTGCCGGACGTGCATTATCAGGCGCCGCCCACCCGGCACAGGTTGCCGCCGAATTCCACGCACAGATTGACGCCATCTGGGGAGAACAGCATGCGTAATCATCCGTTAGGTATCTATGAGAAAGCGCTGGCCAAAGATCTCAGCTGGCCGGAGCGGCTGGTGCTGGCAAAAAGCTGCGGGTTTGATTTTGTCGAAATGTCGGTAGATGAGACTGACGAACGCCTGTCACGCCTCGACTGGAGCCCCGCTCAGCGCGCCTCGCTGGTGACCGCCATGCTGGAGACCGGAGTAGCCATTCCGTCGATGTGCCTCTCCGCCCACCGCCGCTTCCCCTTTGGCAGCCGCGATGAGTCCATCCGCCAGCGGGCGCGGGAGATCATGACCAAAGCCATCCGTCTGGCGCGCGATCTGGGCATCCGCACCATTCAACTGGCGGGCTATGACGTCTACTACGAGGAGCACGATGAAGGCACCCGCCAGCGCTTTGCCGAAGGGCTGGCGTGGGCGGTGGAACAGGCCGCAGCTGCGCAGGTGATGCTGGCGGTGGAGATCATGGATACCGCCTTTATGAACTCCATCAGCAAGTGGAAAGCGTGGGATGAGATGCTCTCTTCCCCATGGTTCACCGTTTATCCGGACGTCGGCAACCTCAGCGCCTGGGGCAACGACGTGGCCGCCGAACTCAAACTGGGTATCGATCGCATCGCCGCCATCCACCTGAAAGATACCCAGCCGGTCACCGCGCACAGTCCCGGACAGTTTCGTGACGTGCCGTTTGGCGAAGGTTGTGTCGATTTTGTTGGCATTTTCAAAACCCTGCACGAACTGAACTATCGCGGATCGTTTCTGATTGAAATGTGGACGGAGAAAGCCAGCGAACCGGTGCTGGAAATTATCCAGGCACGTCGCTGGATTGAATCGCGGATGCAGGAAGGAGGATTTACATGTTAGAACAACTCAAAGCCAAGGTCCTGGCTGCCAACCTGGCGCTGCCGGCCCACCAGCTGGTGACGTTTACCTGGGGCAACGTCAGCGCGGTCGATGACACGCGCACGCTGATGGTCATCAAACCTTCCGGTGTCGAATATACGGTAATGACCGCCGACGATATGGTGGTGGTGGAGTTAGCCAGCGGCAAGGTCGTTGAAGGCAGCAAAAAACCGTCGTCCGATACCCCGACCCATCTGGCGCTCTATCGCCGCTATCCGCAGATCGGCGGGATCGTGCACACCCATTCCCGCCACGCGACGATCTGGTCGCAGGCGGGCATTGACCTGCCGGCATGGGGCACCACCCATGCCGACTATTTCTACGGCGCCATTCCCTGTACCCGTCTGATGACAGTGGACGAAATTAACGGCGAATACGAATATCAGACCGGCGAAGTGATCATTAAAACCTTTGAAGAGCGCGGGCTGGATCCGGCGCAAATTCCGGCGGTCCTCGTCCACTCACACGGCCCGTTTGCCTGGGGCAAAGATGCCGCCGATGCCGTGCATAACGCGGTGGTGCTGGAGGAGTGCGCTTACATGGGGCTGTTCTCGCGCCAGCTGGCCCCGCAACTGCCTGATATGCAGTCTGAACTGCTCGATAAACACTATTTGCGTAAACACGGCGCCAATGCCTATTACGGGCAAAACTGACCACCCTACCACCGCGCCTTCTCCGCCCGGAGGAGGCCGTTCCTACGCCGAATTCACGTGCTCCTTACAGTAGCGACGCTTCCATGCCGCCGGGGTCAGACCGGTGTGCTTGCGGAAAATTTTGCGGAAATAGCCCACATCATTAAACCCGCATTTCGACGCCACGTCGGTCAATGACAGCGAATCGCTGATCAGCAGCTTTTCCGCCGCCCTCACCCGCTGGCGATGCAGCGCTTCGGTTAGCGTCAGCCTGAAAGCATGGCGATAGACGCGCCCGAGGTAGTCCGCGTTGCAGTGCAGCTCCTTCGCCAGCGTGGAGGCAGAAATGGGCAGATGAAACCGGGTGAGGATGATTTGCTGCGCTTTCCAGGCCAGCGCGGTGCCGGGACTATCGGCAGGCTGTTCGCTGGCCGCCGCCGCAATCTTCTGCAAAATCAGCAGCAGGATCAGCTCCAGCGCGACGCTACGATGAATATTTTCCTGTTCATGCAAGAATTGCCTGAACAGGGAGATAATATATTGCGGCTCACTCACCCGCGTGTGCTGGGGCACCGCCAGCAGCGCTTCGGGCGGCGAGGCGGCCTCGTCTGCTACCACTTCGAAATGCAGCCAGTAGAATTTTAAATCCGCCGGAAATTGCCCTACCCCGACATGCAAGCGCTCTGGCCACAGCAGCAAACTTTCCCCGGCATTCACGCTAAATACCTCGTTATCTTCGCGAATCGTTAATGTCCCTTTTTCAACGAAGATAATTTCCCAGGAACGAAGCTGTCGTGCCGGATGGCTACCAATACCGCGAGAAATAAATAACCCGCCATTTTGGACTTTAATCGGTAAAGACATGGATAATTCAAGCATAGATATGAAAATCCCCGCTATTTGCATCACCAGATATTCTCTTTCCCTTTGATTATTCACGATAAAACAGCATGATTCAGGATCGCAATCACACTTTTATCATGAAGTCGGAATCGTCACCTTTTTATACTTTTCCCTTCCCTTGTTAGCCCAGGTATTTAGTGCAGAATAAATAACGTACTTTGCAAATGACAAATAAAAGCCCGCACTTCAGCGGGATATTATTCCGCACATCATCTCCGGGAGTTATTTATGACTTCGGCTCCGATTACCACAAGTGATTTAGCACAACGCACTCAGGACGATTCCCTCACGCTCCGTGAAAAAATCGGTTACGGCCTGGGCGATGCGGGCGGGACGGTCATTACCTGCCTGATCATGAACTTTTTAACTTTCTTCTATACCGACGTGTTTGGACTGACGCCGGCGCTGGTCGGGACGCTATTCCTGGCGCTGCGCGTGTTTGACGCCATCTCCGACCCGATCATGGGCGTGCTGGCCGACCGCACCCAAAGCCGCTGGGGACGCTTTCGCCCGTGGCAGCTATGGATAGCGTTGCCCATCGGCATTATCGGCGTACTGACCTTTACCGTGCCGGATGCCGGTATGGGCGTAAAAATCGCCTGGGCTTTCGGCACGTATCTGCTGCTGTCGGTGAGCTATACCGCGATTAACGTGCCCTACTGCGCGCTGATTAACACTATGACCACGCGCCACAGCGAAGTGATCTCGTGTCAGGCGTGGCGTTTTGTCTTGTGCGGCGTGGCAGGATTCCTGGTATCCGTTGGGCTGCCGTGGCTGGTGAAGGCGCTCGGTCAGGGCAACACCGCACAGGGCTATCAGTATGGCGTCGGCGTACTCTGCGCCATTGCGGTGGTGATGTTCCTGTGCTGCTTCTTCTGGGTTCGCGAACGCGTCTCGTTGGACATGATGGGGAAATTCACCCTGCGCGAACATATCGCCGGACTGCGCCAGAATGACCAGCTGCTGCTGATGCTGGTGATGTCGTTCCTGCTGATCAACGTCTTTAATATCCGCGGCGGCGGCTACATGTACTTCATCACCTACGTGTTGGGCGGCTCGACCGGCTATACCTCGCTGTTCTTCACCATGGTGACCTTCGCCTCGATTGGCGGCTCGGTGATTATCAACCTGCTGTCGCGCCGCTTTGATACCGTCAAACTCTATTACTACACCAACCTGGTGTTAGCCGCGATCGCCTTCGCGATGTGGTTTTTACCGACCGGCCCGGCCTACCAGACCTTATGGCTGGTGGTGATCCTCAGTAACGGCATCATTCTCGGCTTCACCCTGCCGCTGCACTTCTCGCTGATGGCCTTCTCCGACGATTACGGTGAATGGAAAACCGGCGTGCGCTCTTCCGGCATGAACTTCGCCTTTAACCTGTTCTTCATCAAGCTGGCATGGGCCTCCAGCGCCGGCATTATCAGCCTGGTGTTTATCTATGTGGCCTATCAGCCGGGCGCGGAAAACCAAACCGCATCATCGCTGGCCGGCATCTCCAGCATGGAGACCCTGTTGCCGGCCCTGTTCCACCTGCTGCTGGCCTTCACCATTCGCGCCTGCAAGCTTAATAATCCTATGATGGCGCGCATTGCCAGCGACCTGCGCACGCGTCACGTCCAGTCTTAAGGAGTCCGTTATGTCTGTTATGGAAGTCGATCTGCACAAACTGAAAATCAACGACCCGTTCCTCGGCCAGTACCAGCAGCTGGTGCGCGATGTGGTGATCCCGTATCAATGGGATGCGCTAAACGACCGTATTGCCGAGGCGGATCCGAGCCATGCAATCGAAAACTTCCGGATTGCCGCAGGGCAGCAGGAAGGAGAATTTTACGGCATGGTCTTTCAGGACAGCGACGTGGCTAAATGGCTGGAAGCCGTTGCCTGGTCGCTATGTCAGAAGCCGGACGCCGAACTGGAAAAAACCGCTGACGAGGTGATTGAACTGGTGGCGGCTGCCCAGTGCGAAGATGGCTACCTGAACACCTACTTCACGGTCAAAGCCCCGGCGGAACGCTGGACTAACCTTGCAGAATGTCATGAGCTGTACTGCGCGGGCCACATGATTGAAGCGGGCGTCGCCTTCTTCCAGGCCACCGGCAAACGCCGCCTTCTGGAGGTCGTTTGCCGTCTTGCCGATCATATCGACAACGTGTTCGGCCCCGGCGACAACCAGCTGCACGGCTACCCTGGCCACCCGGAGATCGAGCTGGCGTTAATGCGCCTGTACGACATTACCCAGGAGCCGCGTTATCTGGCGCTGGTGAACTATTTCGTTGAAGAGCGCGGCACGCAGCCGCACTTTTACGATATCGAATATGAAAAGCGTGGCAAAACCTCCTACTGGAATACCTACGGCCCGGCCTGGATGGTGATGGATAAGCCCTACAGCCAGGCGCACCAGCCGATTTCCGAACAGCCTGTCGCCATCGGCCATGCGGTACGTTTTGTCTACCTGATGACCGGCGTCGCCCATCTCGCCCGCTTAAGTCAGGACGAGGGCAAACGTCAGGACTGCCTGCGCCTGTGGAACAATATGGCTCAGCGCCAGCTGTATATTACCGGCGGCATTGGTTCGCAGAGCAGCGGCGAAGCCTTCAGCAGCGACTATGACCTACCAAACGACACGGTCTACGCGGAAAGCTGCGCGTCTATCGGACTGATGATGTTTGCCCGTCGGATGCTGGAGATGGAAGCCGACAGCCAGTATGCCGATGTGATGGAGCGTGCGCTGTATAACACCGTGCTGGGCGGGATGGCGCTGGATGGTAAACACTTCTTTTACGTTAACCCGCTGGAAGTGCACCCGACATCGTTAAAATTCAACCATATCTATGACCACGTGAAGCCGGTGCGTCAACGCTGGTTTGGCTGCGCCTGCTGCCCGCCAAACATAGCCCGCGTACTGACCTCGCTGGGGCACTATATCTACACGCCGCATCAGGATGCGCTGTACATCAACCTGTACGTGGGTAACAGCGCGGAGATCCCGGTGGGTGATGAAACCCTGCGCCTGCGGATCAGCGGTAACTATCCGTGGCAGGAGCAGGTGAAGATAGCTGTCGACTCACCGACGCCGATCAATCACACCCTGGCGCTGCGCCTGCCGGACTGGTGCGATAACCCGCAGGTGACGCTCAACGGCAAGCCAGTGGCCCAGGATGTACGCAAGGGGTATCTGCATATTAGCCATCGCTGGCAGGAAGGCGACACGCTTCTGTTAACGCTGCCGATGCCGGTGCGCCGCCTTTACGGTAATCCGCTGGTGCGTCATCAGGCCGGCCAGGTCGCTGTCCAGCGCGGTCCGCTAGTGTACTGCCTGGAGCAGGCGGATAACGGCGAGCAATTGCATAACCTGCAGCTGCCGCGCAACGCCGGGTTCAGCGCCTTTGAAGGGAAAGGGATTTTTGCCCACAAGGTGATCCTGCAGGCGCCAGGTTATAAGCAGACAGCGGAAGACGCCGGCCAGCAGGCGCTATGGCATTATGATCGTGCGCCGACAACCCGCCAGCCGCAGACCCTGACCTTTATTCCGTGGTTTAGCTGGGCCAACCGTGGCGAAGGCGAGATGCGCATTTGGGTAAAAGAAGCAGAGGAATAAGCGCGAAGGTTGTCGCTGAACCACTGGCGGATTCAGATTTCCCGGTAGCGCTGCGCTGAGCGGGCTACCGGGTCGGTCTGGTAGCCCGGACAGGCGGGTCAAGCACCGCCTCCGGGATTTCCCTGGCTACAGGAACAGTGCCTTATCACGCAGGATATGGTCGTTGCCACGTCGGCGGGTAAAGCCAATCCGGTCGAAATATTCAAGAATCTGAATCGCCAGCTTGCGCCCGACATTCAGCGTGTCGCGGAAGTCTGCGGCGCAGGTTGAACCGCGCCGCTGATCCAAATCGCGGATCATTCTGGCAAAGGCCACGATCCGATCGTTGCGGTAATAACGATCTTTGACGATCGCGGTAATCATCCCCTGCTGCGCCGCCTGACGCAGCACCGCGCGCATCAGCGCCTCTTCAACGCCCGCCTCTTTCGCCAGGTCACGTACCCACCAGGGCTCGTCGGCAAACAGGTCGGCAACCCGCAGCCAGATGCTCTGCTGTTCTTCGGTAAAGCCCGCTTTGTGTTCCGGCAGATGTAACCATCCGTGATGGCTATCGATAGTCCCGCTGGCGCGCATCTGCTCAATCAGCAGCAGTACCAGCGCTTCGTCCTCCATCGGCAGCGCAATACGTCGCAAACGCTCGCGGCCCGGACCCGGCTCATCGCGATGCTGATCGTGATAGCGCGCCAGGGCATCAAGCAGCTTGCGCTGCCAGCGCGCCGCCAGCGGGGCGCTGAGCAGACTGTTGCCCGCCTGCAGGTAATCCGGGCGGTTAATCAACACGTTCAGGCCTTCATCGCTGAGCTGGCGCGCCCAGGCAAAATCATCAAGACGGACGGCATCGCGTTGCAGATGAATATCCAGCGCCTGAGCATCATCCCCCTGCGACGCGGCTAACGCCGCCAGCCATTGTAAATATTCAGGCTTACGCTTGCCGCGCCGCGGCGGATTTAGCGTCACCACGCGGGCACCCGCCAGGGTAACGCGAGCGGAGATATCGCGCAGCACCAGGCGGTCGTTATCTGCCAGCCACAGCGGAGTATCGAGTACCAGTTCGGCGAGATCCCCCTCCAGCAGCGATACGCGTCCGGTAATATGGCTGGCGGCATGATGGATATGCAAAGATTGCCATTGCGTCAACGGCGTGTGGCACTGCAACTCAACGATCACCCGTTCAGAAGCCTCCGGCGGCCGCACCGAGAGCAGCCAGTCGCCGCGATTCAGCGCCTCTTTTTGCGCATCGCCAACAATATTCAGGGCGATACGCTGGCCTGCCCAGGCCTGCCCGACGGCCTGGTTCTGGGCGTGCAGACCGCGCACGCGCATCGGTTTATCGACCCCGGTCAGCCACAGCGTATCACCCACATTGACCTCGCCCGATAGCGCCGTTCCGGTCACCACCAGCCCGGCACCTTTAACCGTAAAGGCCCGGTCGATCGCCAGGCGAAAACGCTGGTGCTGCGGGTGCGCACGGGCGGACAGCTGCAGTAAATGCTCGCGCAGTTCGGCGATCCCCTGGTTTTCAGTAGCCGCGGTGGCAAACAACGTGGCGTCGGTAAAACCAAATTCTGCCAGCACCGCCGTCACGTCGCCACGCACCTCTTCAACGCGCTGCGCCTCGACGCGGTCCGCTTTGGTCAGCGCGACGGTCAGCGACGGCTTTCCCGTCAGCTGCAGGATGGCCAGATGCTCGCGGGTCTGCGCCATCACGCCATCATCGCAGGCCACCACCAGCAGCGCGTGGTCAATGCCACCCACGCCCGCCAGCATGTTAGACAAAAACTTTTCGTGGCCAGGCACATCGATAAACCCCAGAACGCGACCGTCGGGCTGCGGCCAATAGGCGTACCCCAGATCGATCGTCATCCCGCGTGATTTCTCTTCCGGCAGGCGGTCAGCATTAACGCCGGTAATCGCCTGCAGCAGCGTTGTTTTACCGTGGTCAACATGTCCGGCGGTGGCAATAATCATTGTAATAACATCTCCATAAACCGGGGTTCATCTTCAAGACAGCGCAAGTCCAGCCACAGACGCCCATCGTAAATCCGTCCGATAACCGGGATCGTCAGCCCGCGCCAACGGGCCGCCAGCGCCTCCAGCTGACTGCCACGACCATCGCGCGGCGTAAAGGTCAGCGCCGCCCCAGGCAGACGGTCTACCGGTAGCGAACCGCTGCCAATTTGCGACTGACATGGCTCCACCCGCACCTCAAACTGCGTGTAGTGCGCGGCCAGCAACGGCTGCAGGCGCAACGCTTGCGCCTGAATCGCCTCCGCCGTGCGGGTCAGCAGGCGCAGGGTGGGCAGCCGATCGGCCAGCGTTTCCGGATGCAGATAGAGCCGCAGAGTGGCTTCCAGCGCGGCAAGGGTCATTTTATCCGCTCGCAGCGCGCGCTTAAGCGGGTGCTGCTGCAGACGGGCAATCATCGCCTTCTCACCAACGATAATCCCCGCCTGCGGACCACCCAGCAGCTTATCGCCGGAGAAGCTCACCAGACTGACTCCCGCCGCGATCATCTCCTGCGGCATCGGCTCTTTCGGCAGACCATACTGGCTCAGGTCAACCAGCGAACCACTGCCCAAATCAGCCACCACCGGAATCCCCGTTTCGCGGCCAATCGCCGCCAGTCCGGCCTCATCGACGGCCGTCGTGAAGCCCTCGATGCTGTAATTGCTGGTATGGACCTTCATCAACAGCCCGGTATTCTCATTCACGGCCTGACGATAATCTTTCGCATGGGTGCGGTTGGTGGTGCCGACTTCATGCAGGATACAACCCGCCTGGCGCATCACATCGGGAATACGGAATGCACCGCCGATCTCCACCAGCTCGCCGCGCGAGAGCACCACTTCTTTACCGCCGGCGGTGGCCGCCAGCATCAGCAGCACCGCCGCAGCGTTATTGTTGACGATGCAGGCATCTTCCGCGCCGGTTATGCGGCACAGCAGCTCCGCCAGCGCCCGATCGCGGTGGCCGCGCCCGGCATCATCCAGGCTGTACTCCAGCGTGACCGGCGCACGCATCGCCTGTGCAACTGCGTCAACCGCCGCTTCTGCCTGAATTGCGCGCCCCAGGTTGGTATGCAGCACCGTGCCGGTGAGATTGAACACCGGGCGCAGCGCGCTTTGCAGCGTTTGCGCCAGCCGTCGCCCGGTTTCCTGCGGCCAGTCATCGCACCAGGCCGGCAGCGCCTGCTGCTGACGAATGTATTCCCGCGCCTCCTCCAGCATCTGGCGCAACAGCGCCACCACCTGAGCATGGCCATAGCGGGCCAGCACAGCAGAAAAAGCGGGATCGCGAAGCAAACGGTCGGTGGCCGGCAGCCGGGTGTAAAGCGCACGAATATCGGTAGTCATGAATGGACCTGGCGGTAAGTTATTTACCCCCCTCCCGACGGGAGAGGGAGTCAACAAATCAGCGGTGATTGTAACGTCTCCGGGAGGAAACTGTTACCTGCCTGGGTCAAGTCCTTGGCGGTTCGGTACGGGCAAAACTGGCGCGCTGGAAAAGCGCATCGACCAGCTTAATCAGCTGAGGCCGCGTCGCGCACCAGCCGGGCGCAACCCGCCGAAAGTTGAGATAGGCAATCGCGCACGCCGCTGAAATCGTGGCCAGATTGACCTCGTCGATACGCAGACTGCCATCGGCGACATAGGCTTCCAGCGCATCGAGTCCCCGGGTCACTTTCTCCCGCTGGCGCAGCAGCTCGCTTTCTGACTGCTGCGCAGCCGGACGGCTCTTTTCGCGCACCAGCGCCTGCGCCGCCTCCATTACGCCGTCGGCCAGCGCCTCCAGCTGACGCATTTTCAACGCCGCTTTCGGGTCCGCTGGCACCATTGCCGGCGCAGCGCCGAGTTGATCAAGGTATTGCGCGATAATGGGGGAGTCATACCAACATTCGCCGCCGTCCGTGACCAGCACCGGCACCTTACCCAAGGGATTGTATTTCCCGACGCCGTTCACGTCCTGGTAGGGAAATTCATTGACGAATTCGAAGGGGAGGTTTTTCTCCAGCAGAATGACGGAGATTTTACGCACAAAGGGACTGGTGTAGCTGCCGATCAGTTTCATTACCTGCTCCTTTCGCCAACAAAAAAGTAGAAGCCTGATGGGACAGGCTCTATAGCCAAAATAGTTCGAGTTGCAGGACCACAACGTTTTCGACGTTGTTGAACAGCGTTTACGCTGCCCCCACAGGGGCGAGGCCGAAGGCCGAGTAACGCGGCGACGCAGAGAACCCCCAGTCACTTACTCAAGTAAGTGACTGGGGTGAACGAGGACAAATTCGTCAGGAACGAATTTGAACGCTGTTCGCAGCGCCCGTAGGGCAAGGCCCAGGGATGGGCCGAGTATTGCCAACGACCATGCAACTTGAAGTATGACGGGTATAAGTATGGTTCAGGCGCAGGCAAAAGGCAGGTCAGACTTAACGTCAGCCTGCCTTCATCGCAATTAATGATCCAGGTAGAGGTAGTGCATCCAGCTAGTCATGCGCAGCAGGACCTTTCTCATGACCGATACATGGCTGAAGTGGTCGGAATAGACCGCCACCTGAGCATAAATACCGTCCGGCAGCGAGTCGACATCCGCGTTGGGATCCAGCTCAATTGTCGCCAGTACGCCATCGGTTCCCGGTAAGACCGTCAGCGACTGTAATGCCCCTTGAGCCTGGTAAGATCCACCCGGGACCACCGGAAGAATATTGGTCAGCTTGCCATGGAATACCTGGCCCGGCAGCGCGTTAAAGACCACTTCGGCATCATCGCCTGGCTTCAGTCGCAGCAGCGAGTTTTGGCGGAACTGAGCAACAATCTGCCGTTTTTGTTCCGGGATAAAGACCATCACCGGGCGCAGCGGCAGCGCTGCCGCATAGGTGCCGGGACGGATCAGCACCTGGGTAACATAGCCGTTGCTTGGCGCGCGAATAACGGTCTGGTCGAGGTTATATTTCGCCTCCGCCAACTGCGCGCGCAGACTGACAACCTGCGACTGCTCACCGCCCACCATGCTGTCCAGTTGACTCTGAATCTGTGCCTGCTCGGCAACCGATGCTTTTACTAACGCATCCTGCGCCAGATAGTTTTGCCGGGCATTATCGATATCGCTTTCAGAGAACGGGTTGACCCGCGCCTGGCTGCCTTTCAGGTAGCGTTGGTAGTCTTTGTAGAGCCGATCGCGCTCGGCGGAAACACGCACCGTGTTTGCCTGCGCTTCTGAAAGCTGCGCCTTCAGAGTGTTGATGCTGTGCAGCGCGGTCACCAGATCGGCCTGCAGTCTATCTACCCGGGCCTGATAGCGCACGGGATCAATCGTAAACAGGACATCACCCTTATTAACACGTTGATTCGTTTTATCCGTCACGGTACTGACGATACCGGTCACCTGTGGCGTAATGGGAATCGAAATAACCGCCTTTTGTGCAGTAAATGTATAAGGATGGTTATAGTTCATTAATAAAATAAGGGCGCTGACGAGAAATATACCGCCTAATGCCGCCGTGGCGAGAGTCCACTGGTTAACCGGAATGCGAAATATCTTAAAAACCGCCCATGCAATCGCCACATAGGTCAATACAATTAACAGATCCATGATTAGCGCTCCGGGGTCTCTTTATCTGCGGATGAGGGCACCGCACCCAGTCTTTTTTCCAGCTCGGCAACACGTTGTGAAAGCCGATCGATATCGGGATCGCGTTCAGATGGAGGAAGATGAGATTTCATTCCCCACCCGCGCTCAGGCTGGTAGAGAGTGGCCCAGATCCACAGGAATGGCCAGATAACATGCAGCGTAAACAGGCTCACCCACCCGGCGGTATGGATGGCATCAGCGTGGGGATGATTACGTTTTTTAGCCATTAAATAGGGAATATCATGAATCGCGATAATTCCATAAAAGAGAACCAGAAAAACGAAGATCAATACACCCAGCGCAAAATAGTTGAGAAACATATGTGCCTCACTAAACACGACGTCAGCTCATCAATGATATAAAATGGTAAGCAACCAAATTAATTAATGAAATTTAAGTAAAAGGAAAATGCACTTATAATTTAAGGCCGGGGAGTATTGTTTTTAGTTATTCTCCTTGCAAGTTTTTAAGCGTGACAAAATATATCCTGAAGAACTATAGACTTATCTTTACATGTTGAGCTTAAGCCACATTCTGACTTTTTTCCATACGGTACGCCGATGATGTTTTTTCATTCTGCAGCCTGTTTACCGACGCCGGCCATAGTGCGAGCGAACAGAGTTTGCCGGCGATCACATCCGCAAAATTCAGCGAATTATTTTTTGTGAACAAAGTCACAATATCGAGACAAATCGAAAACAATATTATGTGATGCAATTCACATTAATTAGCCTAATCAGGCGAATTTTGACCCATTGTCTTTTTTTTGCACACCCATTTTGTGATGCACATCACTACAAATACCTGCCAGATACCTATATTCATGTGATCAGAATCACACTAAAACCCACCGACTGGACAGTTTAACGATTCAGTGCCAGATTCGCTTTATCAATCAGGGTCCGGCGACCTCTGCCGCCATATTCACAACAAGCCTCGGGCTTTTAGCCTACGCGATAAGCAAAACAGAAGAAGGGGTGTTTTATGTCATCCGATATCAAGATCAAGGTGCAAAGCTTTGGTCGTTTCCTCAGCAATATGGTGATGCCAAACATCGGCGCGTTTATCGCGTGGGGTATCATCACCGCATTATTCATACCGACAGGGTGGTTACCGAATGAGACGCTGGCGAAGTTAGTCGGCCCGATGATCACCTACCTGCTGCCGCTGCTTATCGGCTATACCGGCGGTAAGTTAATTGGCGGTGAGCGTGGCGGCGTCGTCGGTGCCATTACCACCATGGGCGTCATCGTCGGCGCGGACATGCCGATGTTCCTCGGCGCCATGATCGCAGGTCCACTGGGCGGCTGGGCGATTAAACATTTTGATAGCTGGGTAGACGGTAAGATTAAGTCCGGTTTCGAGATGCTGGTGAACAACTTCTCCGCCGGTATTATCGGGATGATCCTCGCCATTCTGGCATTCCTCGGCATTGGCCCGGCGGTTGAAGTCCTGTCCAAAATTCTGGCGGCGGGCGTTAACTTCATGGTTGTCCATGACATGCTGCCGCTGGCATCTATCTTCGTTGAACCGGCGAAAATCCTGTTCCTGAACAATGCTATCAACCACGGTATCTTCTCGCCGCTGGGTATTCAGCAGTCTCATGAGCTGGGCAAATCAATCTTCTTCCTGATTGAAGCCAACCCGGGCCCGGGGATGGGCGTACTGCTGGCATACATGTTCTTTGGTCGCGGTAACGCGAAGCAGTCTGCAGGCGGTGCGGCAATCATCCACTTCCTGGGCGGTATCCACGAAATCTACTTCCCGTACGTACTGATGAACCCGCGTCTGATCCTTGCCGTTATTCTCGGCGGTATGACCGGCGTGTTCACCCTGACTATCCTCAACGGCGGTCTGGTTTCTCCTGCTTCCCCAGGTTCTATCCTTGCGGTGCTGGCGATGACGCCGAAAGGGGCGTACTTCGCTAACATCGCGGCCATTATTGCTGCAATGGCCGTCTCCTTTGTGGTCTCCGCCATTCTGCTGAAAACCAGCAAAGTGAAAGAAGAAGATGATATCGATGCTGCGACCCGTCGCATGCAGGATATGAAAGCTGAATCCAAAGGCGCGGCTACTCCGCTGTCTGCAGGTACCGTGGCTAACGATCTGAGCCACGTGCGCAAAATCATCGTGGCCTGCGATGCCGGCATGGGTTCCAGCGCCATGGGTGCCGGGGTGCTGCGTAAAAAAGTGCAGGATGCGGGGCTGGGCAATATCTCCGTCACCAACTGCGCCATTAACAACCTGCCGCCGGATGTCGACCTGGTGATTACCCACCGCGATCTGACCGAGCGGGCGATGCGCCAGGTGCCGCAGGCCCAGCACATTTCGCTGACCAACTTCCTCGACAGCGGCCTGTACACCAGCCTGACCGAGCGTCTGGTTGCGGCGCAGCGCCATACTGACAACGAAGAGAAAGTCCGCGGCAGTCTGAAAGACAGCTTCGAGGCCGCCGATACAAATCTGTTTAAGCTTGGCGCAGAGAATATCTTCCTCGGTCGCAAAGCGGCGACCAAAGAAGAGGCGATCCGCTTCGCGGGCGAGCAGCTGGTGAAAGGCGGCTACGTTGAGCCTGAATATGTCCAGGCGATGCTGGATCGTGAAAAACTGACCTCCACCTATCTGGGCGAGTCCATCGCGGTACCACACGGCACGATTGAAGCTAAAGATCGCGTCCTGAAGACCGGCGTAGTGTTCTGCCAGTATCCGGAAGGGGTTCGCTTTGGCGAAGACGAAGATGACGTAGCCCGTCTGGTTATCGGTATCGCGGCACGCAATAACGAGCACATTCACGTGATTACCAGCCTGACTAACGCGCTGGATGATGAGTCGGTGATTGAGCGCCTGACCCGCACCACCAGCGTTGAAGAAGTGCTGGCGCTGCTGAAAGGCACCAAAGCGTAAACGGTCCCGGCCACGCCGGGAGACGAATCACCCTCTCTCTCTGACTGGAGAGAGAGGGTTCGGGTGAGGGGCAAGCCTCACCCGAACCCTCTCAGGTAAAAACATTAATGAAGGTTAATACTATGAATGCATTACATTTTGGCGCAGGTAATATCGGACGTGGCTTCATCGGCAAATTGCTGGCTGACGCGGGGATCGCGTTAACATTCGCCGATGTGAATCAGGTGGTACTTGACGCCCTGAATGCCCGTCATAGCTATCAGGTTCACGTCGTCGGTGAAAACGAGCAGGTCGATACCGTTTCCGGCGTCAATGCCGTCAGCAGCATCGGCGATGAAGTGATTGACCTGATTGCCCGCGTTGACCTGATCACCACCGCCGTCGGCCCGGTTGTGCTGGAGCGCATTGCGCCGGCTATAGCGCAGGGGCTGGCGAAGCGTAAAGCGCAGGGAATCACCGCCCCGCTAAACATCATTGCCTGTGAAAACATGGTGCGCGGAACCACGCAGCTTAAAGGCCACGTGTTTAACGCTCTGGCGGAAGAAGACAAAGCCTGGGTAGAAGCCAACGTCGGCTTTGTCGATTCCGCCGTTGACCGTATTGTTCCCCCGTCCGCCTCTGCGACGCATGACCCGCTGGAAGTGACCGTGGAAACCTTCAGCGAGTGGATCGTCGATAAAACTCAGTTTAAAGGCACTTTGCCGGCGATCCCTGGCATGGAATTAACCGACAACCTGATGGCATTTGTCGAACGTAAGCTATTCACCTTAAACACCGGACATGCTATAACCGCCTACCTCGGAAAACTGGCCGGGCACCAGACGATCCGCGACGCGATTCTCGATGAGAACATTCGCGCCGTGGTGAAAGGGGCGATGGAAGAGAGCGGCGCGGTACTGATCAAGCGCTACGGCTTTGATGCACAGAAGCACGCCGCCTACATCCAGAAAATCCTCGGCCGTTTCGAGAATCCGTACCTGAAAGATGACGTTGAGCGCGTAGGTCGTCAGCCGCTGCGTAAACTGAGCGCGGGCGATCGTCTGATTAAGCCGCTGCTTGGTACGCTGGAATATGCTCTGCCGCACGTCAATCTGGTCAAAGGGATCGCTGCGGCAATGCACTTCCGCAGCGAAGAAGACCCGCAGGCGCAGGAGCTGGCAGCCTTGATTAACGAGAAGGGCCCCCAGGCTGCGCTGGCACAGATTTCTGGTCTGGATGCAGCAAGTGCCGTGGTGACCGAGGCCGTTAACGACTACAACGCCACCAAATGAGGCAAGACCTGGCGCGGTACGAACCGCGCCCATTACTACTCCTGTCAGATATGCAGGCAATAATGGAAGAAACACAGGCATTTGAAAACCGCGTGCTTGAGCGTCTGAATGCTGGCAAAACCGTACGAAGCTTCCTGATCGCCACCGTCGAGCTACTCACGGAAGCGGTCAATATTCTGGTGCTTCAGGTGTTCCGTAAAGACGACTACGCGGTGAAATACGCAGTGGAGCCATTGCTGGATGGCGATGGGCCGCTGGGGGACCTTTCTGTACGCCTGAAGCTGATTTACGGCCTTGGGGTGATTAGCCGCGCCGAATACGAAGACGCCGAGCTGCTGATGGCCCTGCGTGAAGAGTTGAATCACGACGGAAATGAGTACAGTTTTACCGATGATGAGATTCTTGGGCCTTTTGGCGAACTGCATTGTGTGACCGCCCTGCCGCCGACGCCGCTGTTTGATGACAGCGACGAAGAACTGCTGGCAATGCAGAAGCTGCGCTACCAGCAGGTTGTACGTTCAACAATGATGCTGTCTCTGACCGAGCTGATTTCCCGAATCAGCTTGAAAAAAGCCTTTCAGAAATCAACGCTCTGACCCGGATTCCACCTGGTCACAAGCCGGCCGGTAAAGCTGCCTGTAATACTCCAGACGACTCAGATACAGCGCCTCTTTGTTCTGCGGAATTTCCCGCGGCACGTTCTGCAAACGCGGGGATTTTTTCAGATACTCCATAAAAGCCTGGCTTGAAGCCATAAAATCAACTGTCTTGTCGATAATACGCGGTACGCCGTCACCGATTTTTGCCATCTCGCCCTCCAGTTTTCAGGGATCATCCTGTAAAGGATTAGCGAAAAGCGAGGTCAGGGTTGAGGAAAACGTGCGGTATAGACGACAGACTTCACAGAGATGAAAAACAGGCCACTCTTAGTCATAATATTATTAACATTCATATAATTAGAAATCATTACCTCTGAGACTTCCGCGGAAAAAACGCCGGATTGTGGATAAATGACTACCCACAACAGAAGTCACAGCACATACTATATGTTGTCGAAATCCCTTTATTAATAGATCAAGTCATCATGAAAGAAGTCGAAAAGAATGAAATCAAGCGTTTGAGCGACCGCCTCGACGCCATCCGCCACCAGCAGGCAGACCTGTCTCTGGTGGAAGCTGCGGACAAATACGCCGAGCTGGAAAAAGAAAAAACGACCCTCGAAGCCGAAATTATTCGCCTGCGCGAAGTTCAGGGCCAGAAACTGAGCAAAGAAGCGCAGAAGCTGATGAGCCTGCCGCATCGCCGCGCGATTACGAAAAAAGAGCAGGCCGATATGGGCAAGCTGAAGAAAAGCGTTCGCGGACTGGTGATTGTTCATCCGATGACCGCCCTCGGTCGCGAGATGAACCTCAAAGAAATGACCGGCTTCGCTAAAACCGAGTTCTAATCTTTTAGTCCCGAGGCCTCCCCGGTGGCGCTGCGCTGACCGGGGCTACGGAAACACATTCGCTGCCAGCCGCTGGCCGGACAGGCGTATCAGGCGCCATGTCCGGGAATCCCCCCTCCCTCCCGTGTAGTGCTACGCTCACCGGGGCTACGGAAACACATTCGCTGCCAGCCGCTGGCCGGACAGGCGTATCAGGCGCCGTGTCCGGGAATCCCCTTCCCTCCCGTGTAGTGCTACGCTCACCGGGGCTACGGGAATACATTCGCTGCCAGCCGCTGGCCGGACAGGCGTATCAGGCGCCATGTCCGGGAATCCCCCCTCCCTCCCGTGTAGTGCTACGCTCACCGGGGCTACGGAAACACATTCGCAGCCAGTCGCTGGCCGGACAGGCGCTGATTCACCTGTCATTCACATCCATGATCTTTCTCCCTGCCCTATTGGCCCTACCAATTATTTCTTAAACCACTCAACGGTTCACATATCCATCATTTTTAGTCACAGATATATTGCCTGCCAATAACATTTGGTTAACCATTCGTTGTCGTTAACCCTACAACTCAATTTTGGCTGGGCCAGTTTTACAAAAGATGTGATCTGCAAGGAGCGCAGACTCAGCACCACATCTTTGCGGCCCGATGGAGACCTGCATGAACCTCTGGCAACAAAATTACGATCCGGCCGGTAATATCTGGCTCTCAAGTCTTATCGCCTCGTTACCGATTCTGTTTTTCTTTTTTGCCCTGATAAAGCTCAAGCTCAAAGGGTACCTGGCGGCGACATGGACCGTAGCCATTGCGCTGTCGGTCGCGCTGCTGTTCTATAAGATGCCCGTTGACCGCGCGCTGACTTCCGTGGTCTACGGCTTCTTTTACGGCCTGTGGCCCATCGCATGGATTATTATCGCCGCGGTTTTCGTCTATAAAATTTCGGTCAAGACCGGACAGTTCGACATTATTCGCTCGTCGATTCTCTCGATTACCCCTGACCAGCGCCTGCAGATGCTGATTGTCGGCTTCTCCTTCGGGGCTTTCCTCGAAGGTGCGGCCGGCTTTGGCGCTCCGGTGGCGATTACCGCCGCGCTGCTGGTCGGCCTGGGCTTTAACCCGCTGTATGCGGCGGGGCTGTGTCTGATTGTCAACACCGCGCCGGTGGCCTTTGGTGCGATGGGCATTCCGATTCTGGTCGCCGGCCAGGTCACCGGTATCGACAGCTTTGCCATCGGCCAGATGGTCGGTCGTCAACTGCCGTTCCTGACCATCATCGTCCTGTTCTGGATTATGGCGATTATGGACGGCTGGCGCGGTATCAAAGAGACCTGGCCGGCGGTCATGGTCGCCGGTGGCTCGTTCGCCATCGCGCAGTACCTCAGCTCTAACTTCCTTGGCCCGGAACTGCCGGACATCATCTCCTCTCTGGTGTCGCTGGTTTGCCTGACCCTGTTCCTCAAACGCTGGCAGCCGGTCCGTATCTTCCGCTTCGGCGATATGGGCGCCGCCCAGGTCGATCAAACGCTGGCGCGCACCCATTACAGCGCCGGGCAGGTCGTCCGCGCCTGGTCGCCGTTCCTGTTCCTGACCGCCACCGTGACTTTGTGGAGCATCCCGCCGTTTAAGGCCCTGTTTGCTCCCGGCGGGGCGATGTATGACTTCGTCATCAATATCTCCGTGCCATTCCTCGATAAAATGGTGGCCCGCATGCCGCCGGTTGTCAGCGCAGCCACCCCTTACGCTGCGGTGTATAAGTTCGACTGGCTGTCTGCCACCGGCACCGCCATCCTGTTTGCGGCTATACTTTCCATCGTCTGGCTGCGTATGAAGCCAAAAGATGCGCTGGTCACCTTTGGCAGCACGTTAAAAGAACTGGCTCTGCCGATTTACTCCATCGGCATGGTGCTGGCGTTCGCCTTTATCTCAAACTATTCCGGGCTATCGTCGACGCTGGCCCTCGCGCTGGCGCACACCGGCCACGCGTTTACCTTCTTCTCGCCGTTCCTCGGCTGGCTGGGGGTGTTCCTGACCGGTTCAGACACTTCGTCTAACGCGCTGTTCGCCGCGCTGCAGGCAACCGCGGCACAGCAGATCGGCGTCTCCGATATTCTGCTGGTCGCGGCCAACACCACCGGCGGCGTCACCGGCAAAATGATTTCGCCGCAGTCCATTGCCATCGCCTGTGCGGCGGTAGGCCTGGTGGGGAAAGAGTCGGACCTGTTCCGCTTTACCGTAAAACACAGCCTGATCTTTACCTGCATGGTTGGCGTTATTACCACGCTACAGGCCTATGTCTTAACCTGGATGATCCCATGATAGTGATGCCCCGGCGCCTTGCAGACGATGTAGCCCGTCGTGTGCGGGCGCTGATTGAAGAACAGAAGCTGGAGGCGGGCATGCGACTGCCCGCCGAGCGCCAGCTGGCCGCCCTGCTTGGCGTATCGCGCAACTCGCTGCGCGAAGCGCTGGCGATGCTGGTGAACGAAGGCCTGCTGGTCAGCCGCCGCGGCGGCGGGACTTTCGTGCGCTGGCAGCACGAAGCGTGGTCGGAACAGAATATCGTTCAGCCGCTAAAAACGCTGCTTGCCGACGATCCCGATTACAGCTTTGATATTCTGGAAGCCCGCCACGCCATCGAAGCCAGCACGGCCTGGCATGCGGCGATGCGCGCCACCGACGCCGAAAAAGAGCGCATTCGCCTGTGCTTTGAAGCGACCCAGAGCGAAGACCCGGACCTGGCCTCGCAGGCTGATGTTCGCTTTCATCTGGCGATTGCCGAAGCCTCGCACAATGTGGTGCTGCTACAAACCATGCGCGGCTTTTTCGATCTCCTGCAATCCTCGGTCAAACAGAGCCGCCAGCGGATGTACCTTGTCCCGCCGGTATTCGCCCGTCTGACTGAGCAGCACCAGGCCGTGATGGAGGCCATTTTCGCCGGTGACGCCGAAGGCGCGCGTCAGGCGATGATGGCGCATTTAGGCTTTGTCCACGCCACGATTAAACACTTTGATGAAGACCAGGCCCGCCAGGCGCGAATTACCCGCCTGCCCGGTGACCACAATGAAAATGCCAGGGAGAACCCGTGATGATTATTTCAGCCGCCAGCGACTATCGCGCAGCCGCACAGCGAATCCTGCCACCGTTCCTGTTCCACTATATCGACGGCGGCGCCTATGCCGAGCACACGCTGCGCCGCAACGTTGAAGACCTGTCTGATGTGGCGCTCCGCCAGCGGGTGCTGAAGAATATGTCGGACCTGAGCCTGGAGACGACGCTGTTCAAAGAAAAGCTCTCCATGCCGGTGGCGCTGGCACCGGTCGGGCTATGCGGGATGTACGCTCGCCGCGGTGAAGTACAGGCGGCAGGCGCCGCGGATGATAAAGGCATTCCGTTTACCCTCTCCACCGTTTCCGTGTGCCCGATTGAAGAGGTCGCTCCGACCATCAAGCGCCCGATGTGGTTCCAGCTGTATGTCCTGCGCGATCGCGGCTTTATGCGCAATGCGCTGGAGCGCGCCAAGGCTGCGGGCTGTTCAACTCTGGTCTTTACCGTTGATATGCCGACGCCGGGCGCCCGCTATCGCGATGCCCATTCCGGCATGAGCGGCCCGAATGCGGCGATGCGCCGCTACTGGCAGGCGATGACCCATCCGCAGTGGGCATGGGACGTTGGCTTAAACGGCCGCCCGCATGACCTCGGCAATATTTCCGCCTATCTGGGTAAGCCGACCGGACTTGAGGACTACATTGGCTGGCTGGCCAACAACTTCGATCCGTCCATTTCCTGGAAAGACCTTGAGTGGATCCGCGAATTCTGGGACGGCCCGATGGTGATCAAGGGGATCCTCGATCCGCAGGATGCGCGGGATGCGGTGCGCTTCGGCGCCGACGGGATCGTGGTCTCCAACCACGGCGGCCGCCAGCTCGACGGCGTTCTCTCCTCAGCCCGTGCGCTGCCGGCCATCGCCGATGCGGTAAAAGGCGATATCACCATCCTCGCCGACAGTGGTATTCGTAACGGTCTCGATGTGGTGCGCATGATCGCGCTGGGCGCCGATAGCGTGCTGCTGGGCCGCGCCTATCTGTACGCGCTGGCTACCCACGGTAAGCAGGGCGTAGCCAACCTGCTGAATCTGATCGAGAAAGAGATGAAGGTGGCGATGACCCTGACCGGAACCAAAACCATCGGTGAAATCAGCCGCGACTCTCTGGTTCAGAACGCCGACGCGCTGCAAACCTTCAATGCGATTAAGCAGGGTAACGCTGCGTAATCCCCCCGCCCGGCGCTCACCCACAGGGATGAGGGCCGGGCAAATATCTGCTATTCTGCCCGCGCGATTAAGAGCCTAATGAGACAGGGCAGCATGCTGAACATTGTACTATTCGAACCTGAGATCCCGCCAAATACCGGGAACATCATCCGCCTGTGCGCCAACACCGGCTTCAATCTGCATATTATTGAGCCGATGGGTTTCACCTGGGACGATAAACGCCTGCGTCGCGCCGGGCTGGATTACCATGAATTTACCGCCGTTCAGCGCCATCGTGATTATGCTGCCTTCGTGGAAAGCGCCAGGCCGCAGCGCCTGTTCGCCCTGACCACGAAAGGCACACCGGCTCACAGCGCGGTCAGCTATCAGGATGGCGATTTTTTGATGTTTGGCCCGGAAACGCGCGGCCTGCCGGCCAGCATTCTTGATGCCCTGCCGGCACAGCAGAAAATCCGTATTCCGATGATGCCGGACAGCCGCAGTATGAACCTGTCAAATGCGGTGTCGGTGGTGGTGTACGAGGCCTGGCGCCAGCTGGGGTACCCGGGCGCGCTATTGCGCAGTTAGCCTGAGTTATTCCCGGATTGCGGCGCGCTGCGCCTTATCCGGGCGACCCGATGTCACGGGTCCGTAGCCCGGCTAAGCGCCAGCCGGGGGAAAGCAGTACGGCAGCGGATTCCGCGATAGCGGCGCAGGCGCCCGATCCTCGCTACGCAGGCAGCGCGTTATCGGGATAACCCGCTTCTAGATACCATCGCCGTACTCAAAGGTATGGTGAATACCATTAAAGTGCTGATCCATATCCATCGCCGGCTTGTCGCTCTCTGGTTTACCGACGATACGCGCCGGTACGCCGGCAGCGGTGGTGTGCGGCGGTACGGGCTGTAGCACCACGGAACCGGCGCCAATTTTCGCCCCCCGACCCACTTCGATATTGCCGAGGATCTTCGCGCCGGCGCCAATCATCACGCCTTCACGGATTTTCGGGTGACGATCGCCGCTGGTTTTACCGGTACCGCCGAGGGTCACGGACTGCAGAATCGACACGTCGTCCTCAATCACCGCCGTTTCGCCAACCACAATACCGGTAGCGTGATCGAGCATAATCCCACGGCCAATTTTCGCCGCCGGATGGATATCCACCTGGAAAGAAACGGAAACCTGATTTTGCAGGAAAATCGCCAGCGCCCGGCGCCCCTGATTCCACAGCCAGTGGCCAATGCGATAGGCCTGCAGCGCGTGGAAACCTTTCAGGTACAGCAGCGGCGTGGAGTACTTATCGACCGCCGGGTCGCGGGTGCGCACGGCCTGAATATCGCAGGCGGCGGAGGCGATCATCTCCGGATCGGCGGCATAGGCCTCTTCCACCACCTCACGAATGGCGATGGCGGGCATAATCGGCGACGCCAGCTTATTCGCCAGCATATAGCTCAGGGCGCTGCCCAGATTTTCGTGCTTGAGGAGCGTTGCGTGGTAAAAACTGGCGAGCATAGGCTCACAGTCGGCCAGAGCCCGGGCTTCGGCTTTAATATTGTTCCAGACGATATCCAGTTCTTCACACGGCATTGCTGACTCCAGGCGATAGCAGAATGACCGGCCAGTTCTACGCTGACCGGGTCATCGAGGTGACAAAGGTTCCTTTAAGCTTAATTGCTGCGCTCGTCCTTGCGTGCGCGGCCTAATAAAGTCAATGCTGCCTCGCGCGCAATTTTTCCGCAATACAATACCTGATAAATTTCCTCGGTTATTGGCATTTCGACACCTAAACGCTGTGCCAGAACGCGAACTTCCTTGGTATTGCGATAGCCTTCAACCACCTGGCCAATCTTATCCTGCGCGCTTTGCACATCCATACCCTGGCCGAGCATCATGCCAAAACGGCGGTTACGCGATTGGTTATCGGTACAGGTCAGCACCAGATCGCCCAGCCCCGCCATCCCCATAAAGGTTTCCGGATCGGCGCCCAGCGCGGTACCGAGACGCGACATTTCAACCAGACCACGGGTTATCAGGGCCGTACGCGCATTGGCGCCAAAGCCGATGCCGTCAGACATCCCGGCGCCAATGGCGATGACGTTTTTCACCGCCCCGCCAAGCTGCACGCCGATAAAATCCGGGTTGATATAGACGCGGAAGCTTTTACCGCAGTGCAGCAAGCGCTGCAGGTCGTCGGCAAATTGCGGCTCCGTGGATGCCAGCGAAATGGCCGTCGGCAGCCCTGCCGCCAGCTCTTTGGCGAAGGTCGGGCCGGAAATAACCGCCAGCGGGATCGTGTCGCCCAGCGCTTCGCGCGCGACATCCTGCAGCAGGCGACCGGTTTCAGCCTCAAGGCCTTTCGTCGCCCAGACCAGGCGCGCATCCGGACGCATCAGCGGTTTAATCTGTCGCAGAACCTCACCAAAGACGTGGCTTGGCACCACAACCAGAATGTCGCGGCTGGCAGCCAGCGCGGCAGACAGATCGCTTTCAAGATGCAGCGTGTCAGGGAAAGGGACGTCAGGAAGGAAAGCGGCATTGCAGCGGTCATGTTGCAGCGTCGCGATATGTTTCGGGTCATGGCCCCAGAGCACAACATCGTGGCCATTTCTTGCCAGTGTGATGGCAAGAGCGGTGCCGTATGAGCCGGCACCGATCACAGTCATTGCAGCATTAAGTGCGTTCATCAGGCATCCTGATGTTGTTCGGCACCTTCGCCAGCTTGCTGCTGCAGATAGTTCATGAACAGCGCATCAAAGTTCACTGGCGCAAGGTTCAGTTGCGGGAAGGTACCGCGAGACACCAGGCTGGTAATGCACTCACGAGCATACGGGAACAGAATGTTCGGGCAGTATGCGCCGAGGCAATGCGCCATCTGGTTGCCGTCAATGCCGTCGATAGAGAAGATGCCGCCCTGCTGTACTTCACACAGGAACGCGGTTTCTTCGCCCAGCGCAGCGGTTACGGTTACGCGCAGCACCACTTCGTAGACGCCTTCAGCCAGCTGGCTGGAAGCGGTGTCCAGATCAAGTTTAACTTCCGGCTGCCAGTCTTTCTGGAAAACTTGCGGCGCATTTGGCGCTTCAAAGGAAATATCCTTGGTATAGATACGCTGGATCTGGAAAGTCATTTCGGTGCTGTTTTGTTCTGACATAGTAAAACCCTTTCGTGTTGTCCTTAAATACGCCTACCCGGCCTGGGTGGACGCAAAATTAGCGCAGCAGGGGATCAAGTCCACCACGTGAATCAAGCGCATACAAGTCGTCACAGCCGCCAATGTGCTGCTCATCAATAAAAATCTGCGGAACCGTCGTGCGACCGCTGCGTTGAATCATCTCTTCACGCTTCGCGGCATTGCCATCAATCGGCAGTTCATTGAACGTTACGCCTTTGCTGTTCAGCAGTGCTTTCGCACGGATACAGAACGGACAGGTCGCTTTGGTGTAGATATCAATATTGGCCATGACTTCACTCCTGTTTTTACCCGCAGGATGTTACGCCGCAGACAAGGCTGCCCCCAACGGATCGCCGCAGCGGGGGAAACCTGACTACGTCATAAAGACGTGGGTAAATTTATTTGCCGCGTACCAGCGGAAGGTTTTCGCCGCTCCAGCCAGCGATGCCTTCTTTCAGTACAAAGACCTTTTCGAATCCGGCTTTATTCAGCGCGCTGGCAGGCTCTTGCGCCTGCATACCGGAACCGTCTACCACTATAATGGGTTGTGCTTTGTGTTTTTCCAACTCACCAACGTTATTTGCCTTGATTTCGGTCGGCAGCAGGTTGATGGAGCCCGCGATATGGCCTTTACGGAAGTCGTCACGCTGACGCAGGTCGACAACCACGGCATCTTCTTTGTTGATCAGACGCGTCGCTTCACCACGGGTAATGACTTTAACTTTCGACATCAGCCCCTTAAAGGTGGTGAACAGCACCGCCACCAGCAGCGCGATCCACGCGATGCTCAGGACGGGGTGACGGCCGACGAATTGCATAATTTCTTGCATGGGGGGTTACAACTCCCGACTAAGTGATAAAAAAACCAGGGAAGGAGTATACCTGTGCATTGCGGCAAATACAGCCAGTGAGCGCGATGTAATGTATTTTCTGCGGCCCGTCACGAAAAAATCCCCTTCCGACGACTTTCGTGCGGGCCCGACGCTCTCTTTCTTTGATCTTTTACGGTGCTTTGAACGATTCAGCTGTAGTAAAATTACGCAAATTTTCTGTCTTTGAGCATGAGGTTGTCGCAATGTCGAATTCTAAAAAGCCGATGGTACTGGTCATTCTGGATGGCTATGGCTATCGTGAAGACCAGCAGGATAACGCGATTTATAGCGCGAAAACGCCAGTCATGGACGCATTGTGGGCGAAACGTCCCCATACGCTGATTGATGCTTCTGGCCTGGAGGTTGGTCTGCCGGATCGCCAGATGGGCAACTCTGAAGTGGGTCACGTTAACCTCGGCGCCGGTCGTATCGTTTACCAGGATCTGACCCGTCTTGATGTCGAAATCAAAGAACGCACGTTTTTTGCAAACCCGGTGCTGACCGCCGCGGTCGACAAAGCCGTTGCTGCGGGTAAAGCCGTGCACATTATGGGCCTGATGTCCCCTGGCGGCGTTCACAGCCACGAAGACCACATTATGGCGATGGTAGAGCTGGCCGCCGAGCGCGGAGCAGAAAAAATCTACCTGCACGCTTTCCTCGATGGCCGCGACACGCCGCCGCGCAGCGCTGAAAACTCACTGGCGAAATTTGAAGAAAAATTTGCCGCTCTCGGTAAAGGCCGCGTGGCTTCCATTATTGGCCGCTACTACGCCATGGACCGCGACAATCGCTGGGACCGCGTTGAGCAGGCATATGATCTGATGACCCTGGCGAAGGGCGAGTTCCAGGCCGACACCGCCGTTGCCGGTCTGCAGGCCGCTTACGCTCGCGATGAAAACGATGAATTCGTGAAGGCGACCGTGATCCGTGCCGAAGGCCAGGCCGATGCCGCGATGGAAGACGGCGACGCGCTGATTTTCATGAACTTCCGTGCTGACCGCGCCCGTGAAATCACCCGCGCCTTCGTCAACGCCGATTTCGACGGTTTCGCCCGTAAGAAAGAGGTCAAACTCGACTTCGTGATGCTGACCGAATATGCCGCCGACATTAAAGTCGCCTGCGCATACCCGCCGGCGTCCCTGGCCAATACCTTCGGCGAGTGGATGGCAAAGAACGACAAGACTCAGCTGCGCATCTCCGAAACCGAGAAATACGCGCACGTGACCTTCTTCTTTAACGGCGGCGTTGAAGAGCCGTTCAAAGGCGAAGATCGTATTCTGATTAACTCGCCGAAAGTCGCAACCTACGACCTGCAGCCGGAAATGAGCTCCGCCGAGCTGACCGAAAAACTGGTTGCTGCTATCAAGGGCGGTCAGTACGACACCATCATCTGTAACTATCCGAACGGCGATATGGTCGGTCATACCGGCGTCATGGAAGCGGCAATTAAAGCCGTTGAAACGCTGGACAACTGCATCGATCAGGTTGCCAAAGCGGTAGAATCCGTCGGCGGCCAGCTGCTGATTACCGCCGATCACGGTAACGCTGAACAGATGCGCGATCCGGCAACCGGCCAGGCCCACACGGCCCACACCAACCTGCCGGTACCGCTGATCTACGTTGGCGATAAAGCCGTGAAAGTCGCCGAAGGTGGCAAGCTTTCCGATATCGCGCCAACCATGTTGTCGCTGATGGGAATGGAAATCCCGCAAGAGATGACTGGCAAGCCGCTGTTCATCGTGGAATAATCCTTCCCCATGAGGGGAAAGGCGACTTATTCAAATACATGGATCGCAACGGCTGTTCGATCCGTCCTTTACGCCAGCGCACTCAGCGCTGGCGTATTGCTGTGCGCCGCACCTGCTCAGGCGGATGACCGCGACCAGCTCAAATCTATTCAGGCCGATATCGCCGCAAAGCAGCGGGCGATCAAGCAACAGCAACAGCAACGCGCCTCCCTGCTTGCCCAGCTCAAAGCACAGGAAGAGGCCATCTCTGCCGCCGCCCGCAAACTGCGTGAAACCCAGGATACCCTGAACCAGCTGAATAAGCAGATTGACGAAATGAACGCTTCAATCGCAAAGCTGGAACGTCAGCGCGCCACTCAGGAGCGTAACCTGTCGGCGCAGCTTGATGCCGCGTTCCGTCAGGGGCCGCATACCGGGATGCAAATGATCCTCAGCGGTGAAGAGGGTCAGCGTAACCAGCGCATGCAGGTTTACTACGGTTATCTTAACCAGGCCCGCCAGGAGACCATCGCCCAGCTGAAACAGACGCGTGAAGAGGTCGCCGCGCAAAAGGCGGAGCTGGAAGAAAAGCAGAGCCAACAGCAGACGCTGGTTTACGAGCAGCGCGCACAGCAGGCAAAACTGGAACAGGCGCGGAACGAACGTAAGAAAACCCTTTCAGGCCTTGAATCGTCTATTCAGCAAGGTCAGCAGCAGCTGGGCGAAATGCGGGCCAACGAATCGCGCCTGCGCGGTCGGATCGCGCAAGCAGAAGCCGCAGCGAAGGCCCGCGCAGAGCGAGAAGCTCGCGAGGCTCAGGCCGTGCGCGATCGTCAGCAGGATGCATCCCGTAAAGGTACCACCTACAAACCGACCGAAAGCGAGCGTTCGCTGATGTCCCGCACCGGCGGTCTGGGCTCTCCGCGCGGTCAGGCCTACTGGCCGGTTCGCGGAACGTTGCTTCATCGTTATGGCGAACAGCTGCAAGGTGAACTACGTTGGAAAGGGATGGTTATCGCTGCGTCTGAAGGTACCGAGGTCAAGGCAATTGCCGATGGCCGGGTGATTCTCGCCGACTGGCTACAGGGCTATGGCCTGGTTGTGGTTGTTGAACACGGTAAAGGCGATATGAGCCTTTACGGCTATAACCAAAGCGCGCTGGTCAGCGTCGGCACTCAGGTCCGGGCGGGCCAGCCGATTGCTCTCGTAGGCAGCAGCGGCGGTCAGGGCCGTCCGTCGCTCTATTTCGAAATTCGTCGCCAGGGTCAGGCGGTCAATCCACAGCCGTGGTTGGGAAGATAAGTTTTGCTTCAATTTCGCAGAATTGCATTCGCGGTAGCCGGTACGCTGGCTATGGCATCGCCGGCATTTGCCGGTAAACTCTCCATTGTTATTGACGACTTTGGCTATCGTCCACAGACTGAAAATCAGGTACTGGCGCTGCCAGCAACCATCTCCGTCGCCGTCTTACCCAACGCGCCACACGCCCGTGAAATGGCGACTAAAGCGCACAATCTCGGCCACGAGGTGCTTATTCACCTGCCGATGGCGCCGCTCAGCAAGCAACCGCTGGAAAAAGATACGCTGCGCCCGGAGATGAGCAGCGACGAGATCGAGCGCATCATCCGCGACGCCTATGGCAAAGTGCCGTACGCCGTGGGCCTGAACAATCATATGGGCAGCGCGATGACCTCCAGCCTGTTCGGAATGCAAAAGGTGATGCAGGCGCTGGAGCGCTACAATCTCTATTTCCTCGACAGCGTTACCATCGGCAACACCCAGGCCATGCGCGCGGCGCAGGGTACCGGGGTGAAGGTGATCAAGCGTAAGGTGTTCCTCGATGACACGCAGAATGAGGCCGATATTCGCGTGCAGTTCAACCGTGCCATCGCGCTGGCGCGCCGCAACGGTTCCGCCATTGCTATTGGTCATCCGCACCCCACCACGGTGCGCGTCCTGCAGCAAATGGTCTATAACCTGCCGCCGGATATCACCCTGGTGCGTCCGAGCAACCTGCTGAACGAGCCGCAGGTCGATACCTCAAGGCCCGACAGCGGGCTACCGCCGTCGAAAACGACGCCGCCAACATCGCCGCGTAACCCGTTCCGCGGCGTGAAGTTCTGTAAACCGAAGCATCCGCCGGAGCCGGTATACGCCAGCCGCTTCTTCAGCATCCTGAGCGAAAGTATCCGCCAGAGCCCTCTGGTGCAGTACTACCAGCTGAAATGGCAGGGCTGGGACAACCCAACGAACTAAGCGGATCGGGAATCTGTTCGTTTTTCAGCGGCAGATTCCCGTTTATCTTCAAAGGCATACCAGGCTTTAAAATACTTCATAAAACTGTACAGGGTTGCATATAGCCCGGTCACGGCCCCCACCTTCCCATTCCGCCATGCCCCGCTAAACAGATACCACTTAAAAAAGGCGCCAATCGCGCTGATGATCCCGCGGCCCAGAGAGGGCCTGATCTTCTGATGTTTCACCAGCCGGGTGGTATAACTATTGAGCTTACTAAAGACTTCGTGCAGCGAATAAAAGGTATCGTGACGCACCCGACCCGGGAGTTTGAGGGATCGGGCGTGACCAACCACCTGATCGTCAACCGCGCGGTTGTTAAAGGCCGCCGTAGTACGATTGAATAAGCGAACCGGATAATCCGGCGATGAGACGGGATAAATAGTCCTGACGGGTTCGCCAAGCACATACCAGTAGCGCGGCAGGCGCCAGGCACAGGCGGGGTCGAGATCCTCGCCGGCCTTAAGCCTCAGAATCTCAGCGACAACCTCATTATCGAGAATTTCATCGCTATCCATGCACAGCACCCAGTCATGGCTGGCCAGCGTCGTCGCGTAGTTCATCTGCGCCCCGTGAGCGGTGTAGGGGTGATGATGTACCGTCAGCCCAAACTGGCGACAGATATCCAGCGTCGCATCGGTGCTGCCTGAATCCACAACAATGCACTCATCCGCCACCTTCAGGAGCGGAGGTAAAACCTGGCCTAGCAGGCGGGCAGAATTACAGGTCAGTAAGCATACAGAGAGTTTAAGCATGGTGTTTATAAAATTAAACGGTAGTTAAACGAACTGTATAAACGAATAGGCCAAAAATCGATTTAGAAAAAGTGCGTTCACGATGAAGGATCTGTGAAATGTTATCCAAATCTAAATAAAAAAAAGCGCCCGCAGGCGCTCAGCGTATCTCAGCATAAAACCCGGCCGCAGCCGGGCTGCCGTTTTATCAGATTTAATCCCAGCTCAGCACCACTTTTCCGGACTGGCCGGAGCGCATCGCATCAAAGCCCTGCTGGAACTCATCGATGCCAAAACGGTGGGTAATGATCGGTGACAAATCCAGCCCGGACTGGATCAGTGCGGCCATCTTGTACCAGGTCTCGAACATTTCCCGGCCATAAATCCCTTTGATAAACAGCCCCTTGAAAATAACTTTTGTCCAGTCGATGGACATATCCGACGGCGGAATACCGAGCATCGCAATACGACCGCCGTGGTTCATGGTATCCAGCATGGTGCGGAATGCCGGCGGCGCGCCGGACATTTCCAGGCCCACGTCGAACCCTTCGGTCATCCCCAGTTCGGCCATCACATCGGTCAGGCTCTCTTGCGCAACATTCACAGCACGCGTCACGCCCATTTTACGCGCCAGACCCAGTCGATATTCGTTCACGTCAGTAATAACCACATTACGTGCGCCGACGTGTTTCGCGACCGCAGCCGCCATGATCCCAATCGGGCCTGCGCCGGATACCAGTACATCTTCGCCAACCAGATCGAACGAGAGCGCCGTGTGGACCGCGTTGCCAAACGGGTCAAAAATCGACGCCAGATCGTCAGAAATATTGTCCGGGATTTTGAAGGCATTGAAAGCCGGAATGACCAGATATTCCGCGAAACAGCCCGGACGGTTCACGCCTACGCCGATCGTGTTACGACACAGATGTGTACGGCCAGCACGGCAGTTGCGGCAGTGGCCGCAGGTAATATGCCCTTCGCCGGAAACGCGATCGCCAATCTTAAAGCCGCGTACTTCCTGGCCGATACCCACGACTTCACCCACGTACTCATGCCCTACTACCATCGGCACCGGGATGGTTTTTTGCGACCATTCATCCCAGTTATAAATGTGTACGTCGGTACCGCAAATCGCGGTCTTGCGGATTTTGATCAGCAGATCGTTATGGCCGACTTCCGGTTCCGGTACGTCGGTCATCCAGATGCCTTCTTCCGCTTTCAGTTTGGATAACGCTTTCATCTCACGCCCTCAGGCAATCACGCCCAGTTGTTTACCGATGCGGGTAAAGGCTTCTACCGCACGTTCAATTTGTTCAGGGGTATGCGCCGCAGACATCTGGGTGCGAATACGCGCCTGGCCTTTTGGTACCACCGGATAGAAGAACCCGGTGACGTAAATCCCTTCTTTTTGCAGCTCGCGCGCAAAGTTTTGCGCAATCACGGCTTCGCCCAGCATAACCGGGATAATCGCGTGGTCGGCACCGGCCAACATAAAGCCCGCGGCGGTCATTTTTTCGCGGAACAGGCGCGCGTTGGACCACAGGCGATCGCGCAGTTCAGCACCGGATTCCACCATCTCCAGCACTTTGATAGAGGCAGCAACAATCGCCGGGGCCAGCGAGTTGGAGAACAGATACGGACGCGAACGCTGACGCAGCCATTCAACGACCTCTTTACGTGCAGCGGTATAGCCGCCGGATGCGCCGCCCAGCGCTTTACCTAATGTCCCGGTGATGATATCGACACGGCCCATCACATCGCAGTATTCATGAGAGCCGCGGCCGTTTTCACCGACAAAGCCGACGGCGTGGGAATCGTCGACCATCACCAGCGCATCGAACTGGTCCGCCAGATCGCAGACGCCTTTCAGGTTGGCGATCACGCCGTCCATGGAGAATACGCCGTCGGTGGCGATCAGCACGTGGCGTGCGCCGGCTTCACGGGCCTCTTTCAGACGTGCTTCCAGCTCCTGCATATCGTTGTTGGCATAACGGTAGCGTTTTGCTTTGCACAAACGCACGCCATCAATGATGGAAGCGTGGTTCAGGGCATCAGAAATAATGGCATCTTCCGGGCCCAACAAGGTTTCAAACAGGCCGCCGTTGGCATCGAAACAGGAGGAGTAGAGAATCGCATCTTCCATGCCGAGGAACTCAGCCAGCTTCTTCTCAAGCGCTTTGTGGCTATCCTGCGTACCGCAAATAAAGCGCACGGAAGCCATACCAAAACCGTGGCTGTCCATCCCCGCTTTCGCGGCGGCAATCAGCTCCGGATGGTTAGCCAGACCCAGATAGTTATTGGCGCAGAAGTTAATCACGTTGCTGCCGCCGACGGTAATATCCGCCTGCTGCGCCGACGTAATAATGCGTTCTTCTTTAAATAACCCTTCCGCGCGAGCGGTCTCGAGGCTATTGGTCAACTGTTCGTAAAAATCACCACGCATTGCAACTCTCCAGATTTGGCAAAATTTGGCACATATTACCCAAAGCTATACGCTGATACGAGATGATGCATGCCTGGATGAATTATTTGCAGCATAAATCACGCTCGCCAACCGCTTTTCGGCGAATGGCTGAAGCCTGCTCCATGTGGTGATATGATATGAGTATTCATGTCCGGATTGTCTCTGGACTCCATACTTCAAAGGTTACAGTTATGATCATCGTTACCGGCGGCGCAGGGTTTATCGGCAGCAACATCGTTAAAGCCCTGAATGACAAAGGCATTACCGACATTTTGGTCGTAGATAATCTGAAAGACGGCACCAAGTTTGCTAACCTGGTAGACCTGGATATCGCTGATTACATGGATAAAGAAGACTTCCTGATTCAGGTGATGGCCGGGGAAGAGTTCGGCGAAATTGAAGCCATATTCCACGAAGGCGCCTGCTCTTCCACCACGGAGTGGGACGGCAAGTACATGATGGATAACAACTATCAGTACTCCAAAGAGGTGCTGCATTACTGCCTGGAGCGTCAGATTCCGTTCCTGTACGCCTCGTCGGCGGCAACCTACGGCGGCCGCACCAGCGACTTTATCGAATCCCGTGAATATGAGCAGCCGCTGAACGTTTATGGCTACTCCAAATTCCTGTTCGACGAATACGTCCGCCAGATCCTGCCGGAAGCCGACTCGCAGATCGTTGGCTTCCGCTATTTCAACGTCTACGGGCCGCGCGAAGGGCACAAAGGCAGCATGGCGAGCGTGGCTTTCCACCTCAACACCCAGTTGAATAACGGCGAAAGCCCGAAACTGTTCGAAGGCAGCGATGGCTTCAAACGCGATTTCGTCTACGTAGGCGACGTGGCCGCGGTAAACCTGTGGTTCTGGGAAAACGGCGTATCCGGCATTTTCAACCTCGGCACCGGCCGTGCGGAATCTTTCCAGGCGGTAGCCGATGCCACGCTGGCATACCATAAGAAAGGCAGCATCGAATACATCCCGTTCCCGGAAAAGCTGAAAGGCCGCTACCAGGCATTTACCCAGGCGGATCTGACCAACCTGCGCGCTGCGGGCTACGACAAGCCGTTCAAGACCGTTGCCGAAGGCGTAACGGAATATATGGCCTGGCTCAATCGCGAAACTGACGCCGGTTCACAAAATCATTCAAGCGATAGCAAGGCGGCAACGAAGTAAATCTCCGGGGGCTTACTAAAGTCAGTGACCGGGATGAACGCAGGCAGCCAACGCAGAGATGGCTTGAAGGATGAAGTGAATGAAAATATTGGTGGTTGGCCCGTCATGGGTGGGCGACATGATGATGTCGCAAAGTCTCTATCGCACGCTCAGAGCGCGCTATCCCCAGGCAATCATCGACGTGATGGCACCCGCATGGTGCCGTCCGTTGCTGTCACGAATGCCGGAAGTCAACGAAGCCATCCCGATGCCGCTCGGCCATGGCGCGCTGGCGATAGGCGAGCGCCGTAAGCTCGGACACAGTCTGCGCGAACGACGCTACGACCGCGCCTACGTGCTGCCGAACTCATTTAAATCGGCGCTGGTTCCCTTCTTCGCCAACATCCCGCACCGCACCGGCTGGCGCGGTGAGATGCGCTACGGTCTGCTGAACGACGCGCGGGTGCTGGATAAAGACGCCTGGCCGCTGATGGTTGAACGCTATGTCGCGCTGGCCTATGACAAAGGGGTCATGCTCAGCGCCAAAGACCTGCCGCAGCCGCTGCTGTGGCCGCAGCTGCAGGTTTTTGACGGGGAAAAATCGCAGGTCTGCAATGCATTCAACATCTCTGCCGACCGTCCGATCATCGGCTTCTGCCCCGGAGCGGAGTTTGGCCCGGCAAAACGCTGGCCGCACTACCACTACGCCGAGCTGGCAAAGCAGCTTATCGACGAGGGGTATCAGGTGGTTCTGTTCGGTTCGGCCAAAGACCATGACGCCGGCAACGATATCCTTGCCGCGCTGAATACCCGGCAGCAGGCATGGTGTCGCAATCTGGCCGGAGAAACCCAGCTTGAACAGGCGGTCGTCCTGATTGCCGCCTGTACGGCCGTCGTCAGTAACGATTCCGGTCTGATGCATGTTGCCGCGGCATTGAACCGCCCGCTGGTGGCGCTGTATGGCCCAAGCAGCCCCGACTTCACCCCACCGCTGTCCCACAAAGCGCGGGTGATTCGCCTGATTAGCGGCTACCACAAAGTCCGTAAGGGCGATGCCGCGGAAGGTTATCATCAGAGCCTGATCGATATTACGCCACAGCGCGTACAGGAAGAGCTAAACGCGCTCCTGCAGGAAAAAACCGATAAAGAGGAAGCGTAGCGGATGCGGGTATTGATCGTAAAAACCTCGTCCATGGGCGACGTCCTGCATACGCTGCCCGCGCTGACCGATGCTGTGCAAGCTTTTCCCGGCATTCGCTTTGACTGGGTCGTCGAGGAGGGGTTCGCACAGATCCCGTCCTGGCATGAAGCGGTCGATCGGGTGATTCCCGTCGCCATTCGTCGCTGGCGTAAAGCCTGGTTTTCTGCCCCCATCAGGGGCGAACGCCAGGCCTTTCGCGATGCCGTACGGGCACAGAAATATGACGCGATTATCGATGCTCAGGGTCTGGTCAAAAGCGCCGCGCTGGTCACCCGGCTGGCGCACGGCGTGAAGCACGGTATGGACTGGCAAACCGCCCGCGAGCCGCTGGCCAGCTTGTTCTACAATCGCCGTCACCATATCGCGAAGCAGCAGCATGCCGTTGAGCGCACCCGCGAACTGTTCGCCAAAAGCCTGGGCTACACCCGGCCGGAGAGTCAGGGAGATTATGCCATCGCCCGCCACTTTACCCGCCAGGATGCCGCCTCTGCGGTGCCGTATCTCGTCTTCCTCCATGCCACGACCCGCGATGACAAACACTGGCCAGAAAGCCACTGGCAGGCGCTTATCGCTCTGCTGGCCGACAGCGGCCTGCAGATTAAGTTGCCGTGGGGCGCCCCGCATGAAGAAGCGCGGGCCAAACGGCTGGCGGATGGCCACGACTTTGTCGAAGTACTGCCGCGCATGAGTCTGGAGCAGGTCGCTCAGGTTCTGGCGGGCGCCAGAGGCGTGATTTCCGTTGATACCGGCCTGAGCCATCTGACCGCCGCGCTCGATAAAACCAATTTTACGTTATATGGTCCCACCGACCCGGGGTTGATTGGCGGTTACGGTAAAAATCAGTATGTCGTACGTCCGGAAAGCGGCAACAGTACCGGGGATATTTCCGCCGCCCGTATCGCGCAGCTGCTGCAATCTCAGGGGCTGATTTAATGGGTTCACTGTACAAGCAAATTTACCGCTACACGCGTCCGCGGGCTTTTCGCCATAACGAAAATCTCTGGCCGTATACCAAAATCACCCGTGCCGAAAGCGGTGAAATCCGCACGCTGCAGTACAAAGGTCAACACGTTCCGCTGGTCAGCCTGAGCGCGTTAAAAAACAGCGCGCATGGCGAGGTTTTGTTGACGGCGACCGGCCCCTCCACCCGCCGTATTGATTTTTCACGGCTGCCGGAGAGCGTGCCGGTGATGGGTGTCAACGGCGCCTGGTTTCTCTCTGATACGCTCAGGTTTTCGTTCTACACCATTGTCGATATGGAGTTTTACGACAAGCAACCCGACATTATTCGCTCGGTGATCGGCCAGCCCGATCTTGTGCTGTTTACCACCATGCACGGGATCGCCAAAATCTACGATCGCTATCCGGCCGATCTGCGCTGCCGCCTGGCGCTGATTGAAGACGGCTGCTATAAAATTTACCAGCCTAAAGTCGCCAGCAGCATGATGCGGCAAACCTATCAGCATATCGAAGCGCTGCGCTTCCACCCTGAGCGCCAGGATATCTGCTTTAGCACCGATATCCGCCACGGGGTCTTTGATGCCGGCACCGTGGTCTACTGGTCCTTACAGATCCTCGCCTGGCTGGGGTTCGACACTATTCTTATCAGCGGGCTGGACATGAATAATTTCCACGAACCGCGGTTCTACGAAACACAACAGAATAAACTGCCTTCCTACCTGGCAAACAAAGTGGATGACCTGGTCATGCCGTCCTTTTCGCACGCCGCTTGTGTGCTACAACAAAACCATATTCGGGTCATCAATTTCTCCCAGGAGAGCGCGGTGCCGGAATCGATTTTTGCAAAGGTTTCTTTTGATGCGTACTTTAAAAATAAGTAACTATGCCATTCAGGGTTACTCCATTTTCTTTCCCTTATTTTTATTTTTCAGCGCTATTTTTTGCATCTCCACCCGGACGAATAACCTGCTCCACCTGTCGATTCTGCTGTTCCTGCTGTCTTTACTGAACAAAGACCATCGCCAGGCGCTGGCGGAGAGCACCCGCCAGCAATGGCTGACCTATGCGCTGCTGGTGGTCTTCTTTGTCTACTATGCGCTCAGCAATCTCTGGGGGCATACGCCGCAACATATTGACTCGCCGCTGACTCACGGCACCTACCTCATCTTCTACCTGCTGCTGCTCACCACCCTGATGGGCCATCCCCGCACCCGGCATCTGGCGCTGCTCAGCGTGGTTGCCGGAGTCACCGTGCTGTCTGTCTGGACGCTGGCGATAGACCATACGCTGGTTCTGACCTTACGCGAAGTCTCAGCGGAAAACCCAGGCCCGACCAACGTTATCGACCTGGCAGGATACTGTGGCATCGCCATCTTAATTTGCTGCCTGCTGTTGCAAGAGAAAGCCAGCCATTATCTCTATGTGCCGATCGCTATCCTGCTGGTGATGATGGTCTTTACCCAGAGTCGCGGGCCGATTATCGCCCTGGCGCTGGCCTTCTGCTGCACGCTGCATCTGCAGGTATTTACGCGCCGTAATTTAGCGATCGTCGCCACGCTGGCGGTGGTGCTCGGGCTGGTCTTCTTCCTGACGCCGGTTGGCGACCTGCTGTTAGCCCGCTTTGAGGAGATGGGGACACAGAGTGGTCTACGTTTCAGTATCTGGCGCCATACGCTGGCGGAAATCGCGGACCATCCCTGGCTGGGTCGGGGGTTCGATTATGGACTCGAATTCATTAACTACAGCGGTGAACACATCACCACCACCCACAGCGTCTATCTCGGCTCGCTGCTGAAAGGCGGCATCATTGGCCTGCTGCTGCTGCTGGCGGTCATCGCCAGCGGATTATGGCGGGCATGGTGCAAACGCCGCGGCGACAGCCGATACAGCCTGGCGATTTTCATGTATGCATTGATTTTTATGGCGTCGCAGGGGATGTTTATCGTCAGCAACCCGCGAGAAACCTGGGTGCTGTTCTGGCTACCGCTCGGGATTGCGTTGAGCAACAGCCTGACGGCGAAACGGCCGTAAGGCCGTCGTGAAAGCGTAACCGAAAAGGGCCCGTCCGGGCCCTTTTTTATTACCGCAAACGCGTGGCAACCAGACTATCAGCCTGCTCCTGGATCATCGGCCATATGGCGTCAATCGGGACATCCGCCACGTTCTCTTCCTCGCAGACAATCTGCCTGGCCTTAGCATAACCCGGAGCCCAAATGGTATAACCCGGCAGGCCAGTATCCTTGAGCTTGCGCTTGTTATAGACCGCCACCATCGGCTTATCAAACACCCTGGCAATATGCACAATGGAAGTGTCAGCGGTAATCACCAGATCGCAGCAGCGGATAACTTCTACCGCCGAGTTGATATTGCTGTCAGCCAGATACAGGGCCATATCCAGCCCAAGCTGACGGATTTTCTCGCTGCGACCGACCATCACCACGCTCACTTTATAGGGGAGCTGACGGAGCCGTTCAATGAGCGCGGCGACCTGATGACGGCAGAAATCCTTATCTGTTGAGGCGGTAAAAGGATTGATGGCCACGCATAGCTGTCTGTCACTTTCTGTCGCCAGTAACTTTTCCACTCGCTGGCGCTCGCGTATATCGCCGGGAACGTGATAATGATAGTGCTCATCTCTCACGCCAAAAAGCTTAACCACCTGTTTATAGCGGGCGGAAATATGGCTTTTGCTATCATAAAAGGTGATTGACTGGTCATACAGCTTATATTTCTCTTTATTAAAACCAATGACGCAGGGCGCGCGTAAATCAGAGAGAAACTTAAACCGTTCATAGGTTTTCACGTCATCAAAATCTATAACCGCATCAAAATTAAGTGCGCGTAACGCCGCGAGTGACATGCGCGGTTTATACAAATATACATTCTCAAGAAATATTGAGCCTGCTAATATTTGCATGCATACAGGACCGGTGAGGACAGAAACTTTATAGCCGTGCTCGGCGAGAAGTCTGGCACAGCCGGTGGTTACCACCATGTCGCCGACTTTATCATCCAGACGCAGTAATAAAATGCGCTTCACCTGAGCGGGATTGAACGGCTGGCGCTCAGCTTTATTTCTATAACGAAAATTAATTAAATTAAATTTAATGTCGCGGAAAAAAGCATTTTTCTTCCGCGTCAGTTGTTTAAGGATACGCATACGGTACCTTAGGGTGCCTTTTATCGCTGTGTGTGTTTCCGCTGGTAATATTCTGCCAACGTCATCCCCTTCACCTGCGGCGCCAGCCAGTTAAAAAATGCTTCCAGGTCGACATATAACTGCTCGATATCCTGTTTATTTTTAAATGTTGGGCTGCCGCCGGGCATATACTCAGAAGAGTGCAGCATATATTCGACGTAATCATTGCCCTGAGTCAATGTCTGCTGCACCACTTTCTTCATGGTGTCGACATTTCCCCCCATCGGGCGCAGCCAGTGAACGGAAGGCGAACGCACTTTGCCGCGCAAGCGATCGTAGCCCTGCTTCACGCTGTTCATCCAGCCGGAGTGCTTATATTGAATGCTCATCGGCACTTCCAGCAGCGAAGAGCCGCCTTCGCGACTGATATCGTTCTCGTCAAGGAAATAGGCATGCTGCGGGAAACGACGGTAATCGGTACCACCGTCCCCCTGCGGGGCGCCTTTCGCCGTCTTCCAGTTGACCCGCGGCGTGACCGAGCAGTCAACCAGATAGCCATGCTCCACCAGCAGGCGGGCGTAGCGCTCATCAAACGCCCAGCGTCCGGCGCGATGGCTGACCATTTTCGTCTGGAAAGTGTCTTCCAGCAGATGCGTCATGTAAGCGACTTTTTCGCGCATCGCCGCATCGGAATATTCAATCAGATAGGGTTTATGACGCCAGTCGTCATCGGTCAACGGGTCCGTCGGCGGGCTGTTCCAGGCATGGAGGTGCATGCCGATTTCCGCCGTCCCGCGGGCAATCACATCTTTGGCGAATTCGATATAAAAGGGATCGATCGCCATTTCATAGTTGGTCAAATAGACCGGTTTAAAACCATACTTTTCGCAAAGCTGCTGAAAACGCGGTAAATAGCGCGCATTCTCGGTGGTAATGCTGTCATGTTTTTGCCAGAGGTTATCGCCCTCTGTATCAATCGTGATGAGAAATGCGGGATTGTGCACGAAAACGTCCTCAGAGCATACGTATCGGGTCATGGTAGAGCAATACAACGCTTCTCTCAATCAGTCTGATCCCCTAGAATCGGAAACCTGATATTGAATGAAGAACAGAGAATGACGCCTGAAACCCGCTCTTCCGGCCCTGTGACCCCGACGCGAATCCTGGTTATTAAGCTGCGCCATCATGGCGATATGCTGCTGATCACGCCGCTCATTCACGCCCTCAAACAGCAATATCCCGCGGCCAACGTTGATGTCCTGCTGTATGAAGAAACCCGGGATATGCTCGCCGCCAATCCTGATATCAATCAGATTTTCGCCATTGATCGGCGTTGGAAAAAACAGGGCACCGGCCACCAGCTCAAGATGGAGTGGCAGCTGATTCGTGCGCTGCGCCAGCAGCGCTACGATATGGTGCTCAATCTTGCCGATCAGTGGCCAAGCGCAATTATCACGAAACTGACCGGCGCGCCAATCCGCATCGGCTTTGACTTCCCGAAGCGTCGTCACCCGGCATGGCGTTTTTGTCATACCGCTCTCGCCTCAACACAGCAGCATAACCAGCAGCACACCGTGCAGCAGAATCTGTCGATTCTGGCGCCGCTTGGGCTGGAGATGAATGACGCGCCGGCGAAAATGGGCTACAGCGAGCAGGACTGGCACGTCAGCCGCGCGCTGCTGCCGGAAGGATTTCAGGACAACTATATCGTCATTCAACCGACCTCCCGCTGGTTCTTTAAGTGCTGGCGCGAAGAGCGAATGAGCGCCCTGATTAACGCCCTCTCTGACGCAGGCTACCCGGTCGTGCTGACCTCCGGTCCCGATGCCAAAGAGAAGCAGATGATCGACACCATTATGGCGGGCTGCCCCAATGCTCGTTTGCACTCCCTCGCCGGTCAGCTGACTCTGCGCCAGCTGGCATCCGTCATCGATCATGGCCGCCTGTTTATCGGCGTCGACTCCGTACCGATGCATATGGCCGCCGCGCTGGGTACGCCGCTGGTGGCGCTGTTCGGCCCCTCCAAACTCACCTTCTGGCGTCCATGGCAGGCGAAAGGTGAGGTGATCTGGGCAGGTGATTTCGGCGCTATTCCCGACCCGGATGATATCGACACCGGCACAGACGAACGTTATCTCGATTTAATTCCCACCGACGCGGTTATCGCGGCGGCGAAAAAGGTACTGGCATGAGCAAATTCAGGCTGGCCCTGGTGCGACAGAAATATCGCCCGGACGGCGGCGCGGAGCGCTTTGTCTCCCGCGCGCTGGAAGCCCTTGATAGCAGCAATCTTGAACTGAACGTCATTACTCGCGAATGGCAAGGGCCGGTGAAACCCGACTGGAATATTCATATCTGCAACCCGCGTAAGTGGGGGCGGATCAGCCGCGAACGTGGTTTCGCCGACGCCGCCCGCCGGCTGTGGCAGAGCGAACATTTCGATCTGGTGCAGAGCCACGAACGCATTCCCGGCTGCGACCTGTACCGCGCCGGGGACGGCGTGCACCGCCGCTGGCTACAGCAGCGCTCGCGCATTTTGCCCGGCTGGAAAAGCCGCCTGCTGTTTGCCGACCGCTACCATCGCTATGTCATGCAGGCTGAGCGCGAAATGTACCAGGACTCGCACCTGCGCGGCGTCATCTGCAACGCGGAGATGATAAAACGCGAGATTATTGAAGACTTCGGCCTGCCGGCGGAGAAAATCCACGTTATCTATAACGCCATTGATAACCAGCGTTTTCTGCCGCCTACGGAAGCGGCCTTTGTTGCGCTACGTCACCAATGGAATCTGCCGCTGCAGGCGACCTGCCTGATCTACGTCGGCTCCGGCTTTGAGCGCAAGGGGCTGGATGCGGCGATCCGCGCCATCGCCCCCACCGATCGCTATCTGCTGGTCGTCGGTAAAGACAAAGATCAGAATCGCTATCAGTCGCTGGCGAAAACCCTCAACTGCGAGGAGCGGGTCCGCTTTTTCGGCATGCAGTCGGAAACCCTGCCGTTCTATCAGATGGCCGACGGCCTGCTGCTGCCGACGCTGTACGATCCGTTCCCCAACGTTATTCTCGAAGCGATGGCCTGCGGCCTGCCGGTCATTACCACCACCGGCTGCGGCGGCGCGGAGTTTATCGTTCAGGGCAGCAATGGCTACGTTTGCGATGCGCTGGATATCCCGGCCCTGCAGGAGTCGGTTAGCGCCCTGCCCGCCCGGGCGTTAGGCTCTGCGGAAGGGGAACGCGCCCGCGAGCGCATCATGACCTGCACCAGCGAACGACTCTCGACGCAGCTGCTCTCCCTCTATCAGGATCTGGTGAAATAACGATGCGTATACTGTTTGTGATCGACGGCCTGCCCGGCGGCGGGGCGGAGAAGGTCGTGCTGACCCTGGCTGAGCATTTTCTGCGCCAGGGCGAACGGGTCTCACTGTTTTCCCTGCGCGACGTCTGCGATTATGCGCTGCCGGAAGGGCTGGATTATCAGGTTGTGAGTGACCGCAGCCGGACACCCTGGCGCAAAATCACCGAACTTTCGCGCCGCGCCCGCCAGCTGGATGCCGCCATCGTCACAGCCGAACAGCAGGGTGAATTCGATCTGGTGCTCTCCAACCTGCATAAAACCGATCGCATTGTCGCCCGCAGCCGGTCGCTGAAAAACCGGAACGTCTGGTTCTGCCTGCATGGCGTCTTTTCCACATCATATCTGGGCCATCGCACCGGATTTGATCGCTGGATGAAACAGCAGAAGATTAAGCGTGTCTATCAGGGACGCAACGTCATTACCGTCTCCGATGCGGTAGGTCAGGATCTGGTCGAACAGTTCGCCATCCGCCCGGCACAGTTAAAAACCATTTATAACCCGTTCGATATTCCCGCTCTGCGCGCCGCCGCCGATGCGCCTGGCGAGCAGCCCGCGGGGGATTATATTATTCACGTCGGTCGGTTCCACCCGGGGAAACGCCACGATCGCCTGATCGAAGCCTATGCGCAAAGCGGAATCACCGCGCCGCTGGTGCTGCTGGGTCAGGGTAAACCGGAGCAGGAACAGCGCCTGCGCCAGCTGGCGCAGCAGCTACAGGTTGCCGATCGTGTTCTGTTTAAAGGCTTTCAGAAAAACCCGCTGCCGTGGATTAAGCATGCGCGGATGCTGGTGCTCAGCTCCGACAGCGAAGGCTTTGGTAACGTGGTGGTTGAGGCGCTGCTGCTAAATACCCCGGTGGCCAGCACCCGCTGTCCTGGCGGGGTGACGGAAATTCTCACCGGCGAATTAGCCAGCGGCCTGGCCGATCTGAACAGCCCGGCGCTGGCCCGGACGATGCAAAGCATTTACCATAACCCACCAGCTATCGAACCTTCCGCACTGGAAAAATTCAGCGTGGATACGATTTGTCAGCAGTACCGTCAGCTGCGTCGCGGCTGACGCCGCTATTTAACCAGGATCGAATGATTTATGAGTCAAACGCCTTTACTGAGCATTGTGGCTGCCGTTTATAACGGCGAAAAATTCCTTGCGCAATTCTTTGAGTGCATTGAACAACAGCAGCTGGAAAGCTATGAGCTGATCCTGGTCAACGACGGTTCGACGGACGGTAGCCTGGCGGTTATCGACGAATGGAAAGCGCGCTTACCCCATATTATCGTGCTGGAACAGGAAAACCAGGGCGTCTCGGTCGCGCGTAATACCGGTCTGGCGGTGGCAACCGGCAAGTACCTGGCCTTCCCGGATATTGACGATAAGCTTTATCCCGGGATGTACCGTACGCTGCTGGAGATGGCCGAAAAGGGCCGCCTTGATGTCGCCACCTGTAACGGCCGCTACGTTTACGAAACCCGCAAAGATATCCACCCTATTCTTCCACCGGACCGTCTGCCGTCGACCGGCATCCTGCCAGGCCACGTCTGGCTTAAACAGGCGCTGGATTCGCGCAAGTTCCTGCACGTGACCTGGCTGAATATCTATCGCCGCGAATTTATCATGCAGCACAAGTTCCACTTCGAGCCCGGATTACGTCATCAGGACATTCCGTGGACCACCGAAGCGCTGCTGGCGGCTGAACGCGTGCAGTACACCAGCGAACAGTTCTACGATTACTATATTCACTCGGAATCGGTGTCGCACAAACCGGACAATGACGATACGTTGATGCGCTCGGCGCGCCACTACATGAAAATTCTGGAGATGCTGGAGGCCATCAACCAACGCTATCCTGATAAGGTGCGTCATATTTCCGCCTGCCGCTGGCAAATTGCCAAAGAGGGGCTGGGAATTATTCATACCTTTGATAGCATGAAAGATGAGTCAAAAAAGCATATTATCATTAAAGAATTCTTTGACCGCGGCATCTGGCGTCTGATCTGGAAAAATGCGCGTACCTTCCGTTTACGCTGGCGCCTTGGCCGACGCTATTTGCGCATTAAACGCTATCGCGACGCGACCTGACTCTGAATCCCGTTGTTTCCGCCAAAGAGATAGCTTTACGCGGGCTAAATGCTTAGAATTTGCCCGCTAAAACATAAATCGGATAAATCGCTTGGAATTGCTTTATACCACCCTACTCTATCTTATTCAGCCGCTGGTATGGCTGCGACTGCTGCTGCGCAGCCGTAAGGCCCCTGCCTACCGAAAGCGCTGGGCTGAACGTTATGGCTTCTGTCAGAACAAGGTAGCGCCGGATGGGATTCTGCTGCATTCCGTTTCCGTGGGTGAGACGCTTGCTGCTATCCCGCTCGTGCGCGCGCTGCGCCACCGCTACCCCTCGCTGCCTATCACCGTCACCACCATGACGCCGACCGGCTCAGAACGCGCCATGTCCGCCTTCGGCAAAGATGTTCATCATGTCTATCTGCCTTACGATTTGCCCTGCGCAATGAACCGCTTCCTCAACACGGTGCAACCGAAGCTGGTTATCGTGATGGAAACCGAGCTGTGGCCAAATATGGTCGCCGCGCTGCACAAACGTAAAATCCCCCTGGTCATCGCCAACGCCCGTCTGTCGGAGCGTTCCGCCAAAGGCTACGCGAAACTGGGGAAATTTATGCGTCGGCTGCTCAGTCGCATCACGCTGATTGCGGCGCAGAATGAAGAAGACGGCAATCGCTTTCTGGCTCTGGGCCTGAAGCGCAACCAGCTGGCGGTCACCGGCAGCCTCAAATTTGATATTTCCGTGACGCCAGAGCTGGCCGCGCGCGCAATTACCCTCCGCCGCCAGTGGGCGCCGCACCGCAAAGTCTGGATCGCCACCAGCACCCACGACGGTGAAGAACAAATTATCCTGCAGGCGCACAGGAAGCTGCTCGATACTTTCCCGGATCTGCTGTTGATTCTCGTCCCTCGTCACCCGGAGCGCTTCGCCGATGCACGAGAAATGGTGCAGAAAGCGGGGATGAGCTTCACGCTACGCAGCACCGGCGAAATCCCGTCGAACAGTACCCAGGTGGTGATCGGCGATACCATGGGCGAGCTGATGCTGCTGTACGGCATTGCCGACCTCGCCTTCGTCGGCGGCAGCCTGGTCGAACGCGGCGGTCACAACCCGCTGGAGCCGGCGGCACACGCCATCCCGGTACTGATGGGCCCGCACACGTTCAACTTCAAAGATATTTGCGCCAAGTTGCAGCAGGACGATGGCCTGATTACGGTCACCGACGTCAGTTCGCTGGTCACCCAGGTCTCCAATCTGCTCACCGATGAAGACTATCGTCTGTGGTACGGCCGCCACGCGGTAGAAGTGTTGCATCAAAACCAGGGCGCGCTCTCGCGTCTGCTACATTTACTGCAACCCTATCTGCCGCAGCGGAGCCACTAATGTCGACCCGACTGTCCGTCGTAATGATCGCCAAAAATGCGGCGGATCTGCTGGCTGATTGCCTGGCCTCGGTAGCGTGGGCCGATGAAATCGTGCTGCTGGACTCCGGCAGTAGCGATAACACCGTCGAACTGGCCCGTCGCCTCGGCGCAACGGTCTACATCAACAGCGACTGGCAAGGCTACGGTATTCAGCGTCAGCGCGCCCAGGACTACGCGACCGGCGACTATGTGTTGATGATTGATACCGATGAACGCGTGACGCCGGAGCTGGCCTGCTCACTTCGCCGTGTACTGGAGGCGCCCCAAAAAGGTGCCGTCTACAGCATCGCCCGGCGTAACTATTTCCTTGGCCGCTTTATGCGCCATAGCGGCTGGTATCCCGACCGCGTCATGCGTTTGTACGAACGCAGCCGTTTCCGCTATAACAATAATCTGGTGCACGAATCGCTCGATGCCAAAGGCGCGCAGGTTATCGAACTGTCGGGCGATTTACTGCATCTGACCTGCCGCGACTTCTCCGGCTTCCAGCAAAAGCAGCTGGCCTATGCCTCTGCCTGGGCACGGGAGCGCCACCAGAAGGGGAAGAAGACCTCTCTGGCGAGCATTTTCGGCCATACGCTGGGGGCTTTTGTGAAAACGCTGCTGCTACGCGGCGGCGTGCTGGATGGTAAACAGGGCTGGCTACTTGCCGTGGTCAACGCGCAGTATACGTTTAATAAATACACCGAGCTGTGGGCGCTGAGCCGCGGCTACTCAGAGAAAGTGTAATTATGAGCACAAAAGCGATCTATCCGGGCACCTTCGACCCCATTACCAACGGGCATATCGATATCGTCACGCGTGCCGCCAGCATGTTTGACAAGGTGCTGCTGGCCATTGCCGCCAGCCCGAGCAAAAAACCGATGTTCACCCTCGACGAGCGTATTGCGCTGGCGGAGCAGGCAACGGCGCATCTGGTCAACGTCGAGGTGGTTGGTTTCAGCGATCTGATGGCGAATTTTGCCCGCGCGCAGCAGGCGAATATCCTCATTCGCGGTTTACGTGCGGTGGCGGACTTCGAATATGAGATGCAGCTGGCACATATGAACCGCCACCTGATGCCAACCCTGGAAAGCGTCTTCCTGATGCCCTGCAAAGAGTGGTCGTTTATCTCTTCATCGCTGGTGAAGGAAGTGGCGCGCCACCAGGGCGATGTTTCCCACTTCCTGCCGGCCAACGTACACCAGGCGCTGCTGAAAAAGCTGTAATCTTGCGCCGTCCGGGCTACCCGCCAGCAATCGCGTGAACCCGTACCTGGCTGGCGAGGCGTCACCGGGATCGTGGCGACATCAGCACCTTACTTCTGACACTGGCGGCAATAAAATGTTGCCCGCTGAGCATGTTTGCTGGCTGTAATCGGCGTGCCGCAAACGCGACAAAGCTCGCCCTTGCGGCCATAAACCTGCAGCTCCTGGGCGAAGTAGCCCGGCTTGCCATCACTTTGCAGGAAATCCTTCAGCGTCGTGCCCCCCTGCTCAATCGAGCGTAGCAGCACCGCTTTAATCACTTTTACCAGCCGTTCACACTCTTCGCGTGAAAGCGAAGACGCCAGCCGATCGGGATGGATCCCGGCCGAAAACAGCGATTCGCTGGCGTAGATATTGCCGACCCCGACCACCAGTTTGTTATCCATCAGCCAGGGCTTAATAGCGGTTTTCTTTTTCGCGCACTTCTGCTGCAAATAGTCGGCATTAAAATCATCGCTCAAGGGCTCTGGGCCAAGATGTGCCAGCGCAGGATGCCCTTCCAGCGAGCGGGTCCACAGCCAGGCGCCAAAGCGGCGTGGGTCGGTGTAGCGCAGGACCTTGCCATTACTCATCACGAGGTCAACATGATCGTGCTTTTCTGCAGGCAGCTCTTCACTCAGAATTCGCAGACTTCCCGACATCCCAAGGTGGACGATAATCCAGCCGCCGGGCAGCTCAAGCAGCAGATATTTGGCACGGCGCTGCACGCTCAGCACCGGTATGTCGCTCAAACGATAGATTTCTTCACTGACCGGCCAGCGCAGACGCCCGTTGCGAATAACGGCGTGCAGAATGGTTGCGCCCACCAGGTATGGTTCGATGCCACGCCGGCTGGTTTCTACCTCAGGTAATTCAGGCATTCGTTTTCCTCCGTTAACCCAGAGTATTGTGCTGCAGCAACAGACGACAGGGAAGCAAATTCCCGGCAGGGTTTATCCGACGGGTTCTGCCGGACAAAAAACAAAAAACCCCGCCGGAGCGGGGTTTTCTTTACAAGGAAACTAAAATTATTTGATTTTAGCTTCTTTGTATAAAACGTGCTGACGGACAACTGGATCGAATTTTTTCAGTTCCAGTTTTTCCGGCTTAGTACGTTTGTTCTTCGTGGTGGTATAGAAGTGACCAGTACCAGCAGAAGAAACCAGCTTGATTTTCTCACGAATACCTTTAGCCATGATTTATTTCCTCTTAGTACTTAGTACTTTTCGCCACGGGCACGCAGTTCAGACAGAACTGTATCGATGCCTTTCTTATCAATAACACGCATACCTTTAGCAGATACACGCAGGGTGACAAAACGCTTTTCGCTCTCAACCCAGAAACGGTGAGAGTGCAGGTTCGGCAGGAAACGGCGTTTGGTCGCGTTCAGTGCGTGGGAACGGTTGTTACCGGTCACCGGACGCTTGCCAGTAACTTGGCAGACTCGGGACATGTCTATTCTCCAAAAATCAAATTAGCTCGAGCTTCGTATGGGGTATCGGCGCCTCGTCAGGCTTTACAGCCCGGTCATCGCAGTTCTAAGTGAACCATCGATTGCCAGGCCCAAATGCCAAACCCGAGATTCTCAAAGGTGGCGTAGTATACGCTGACTCGGCGATGTGCTCAAGTCCCGAACAGACAAAGATCCCGCTGGATCGCGTGATCGGGGCTAAATCCAGCCGCGTTCGGCAAAAGATACGTACGCACCGCGGCCGATTACAAGATGATCGAGTACTCGTATATCCATGAAACCACAACACTTTACCACACGTTCGGTCATCAGTCTGTCGGCCTTACTCGGCTCGGGACTACCGGACGGATGATTATGTGCAAGGATCACCGCAGCGGCGTTCACTTTGATGGCTTCGCGTACAATTTCTCGCGGATGCACCTCTACGTGGCTAAGAGTACCAGAAAAAAGCCGGCTATGTTTCAATACCCGGTTCTGATTATCTAAAAAGATCACGATGAAGATCTCCCGCTCTTCATCGGAGAGATGGCTTTGCAAAAACTCCAGCGTCATCATCGGCGTGACCAGAGAGGGCTCTTCAACCAGCCGCAGGCTAAAATAGCGCCGCGCCAGCTCAGCCACTCCTTTTAGCTGAGCATATTTCGCCAGGCCAATCCCGTCGACCGTCTCAAACTGTGCTTTATTCGCTGACAGCAGGCCATACAGCGAACCAAAACGCTGTAACAGGTCATGCGAGTACGCCATGACATCTTTGTCCCGCGTCCCGGTGCGTAAAAACAGCGCCAGCAGCTCAACGTCCGACAACGTTTCAATGCCGTAAAGCCACATTTTTTCCCGTGGCATCAGGGGTTCCGGTGCATCCATAGGGCCTCTCCTTTCTCGTGTCCCCATCCTGGCACAGCCCGACGGTGCTGCCGACTGCCGTATCTACCTGTTGCGTAGCGCCTCGCAAAGTGAATGCCTGGCAGTCACGCGACGGCGACGGGATTGTGGTAATATGCGCGGATTCTGGTGTACTGCAACAGGAAAGAATCATGATGAGTCTGGCTGGTAAAAAGATCGTTCTTGGCGTGAGCGGCGGCATTGCTGCTTATAAAACGCCGGAACTGGTGCGCCGCCTGCGTGACCGTGGCGCGGATGTGCGTGTTGCCATGACGGAAGCCGCCAAAGCCTTCATTACGCCACTGAGCCTGCAGGCGGTGTCTGGCTATCCGGTCTCCGATAGTCTGCTCGATCCGGCAGCGGAAGCGGCGATGGGTCACATAGAGCTGGGCAAATGGGCGGACCTGGTTATCCTCGCCCCGGCAACCGCCGATCTGATTGCCCGCGTTGCGGCCGGTATGGCCAACGATCTGGTTTCTACTATCTGCCTCGCGACCCCCTCTCCGGTTGCCGTTGTCCCGGCGATGAATCAGCAAATGTACCGCGCAGCGGCCACGCAGCATAACCTCGAGGTACTCGCCTCACGCGGCCTGCTGCTCTGGGGGCCGGACAGCGGTAGCCAGGCCTGTGGCGACATTGGCCCTGGCCGCATGCTGGATCCGATGACGATTGTTGATTTAGCCGCTGCGCATTTTTCGCCTGTCAAAGATTTGCAACATCTCAACATCATGATTACCGCGGGCCCCACGCGTGAACCTCTGGATCCGGTGCGTTATATTACTAACCACAGCTCCGGCAAGATGGGGTTTGCCATTGCCGCCGCGGCCGCAAGCCGCGGGGCAAACGTCACGCTGGTGAGCGGGCCGGTTACATTGCCGACGCCGCCGTTTGTACAGCGAATCGATGTAACGACCGCGCTGGAAATGGAAGCTGCGGTCCAGCAAAACGCCCAGCAGCAGCAGATTTTTATTGGTTGTGCCGCCGTAGCAGACTATCGTGCCGTCGCCATCGCTGAAGAAAAAATTAAAAAGCAAGGTGATGAACTCACCCTCAAAATGGTCAAAAATCCGGATATTGTTGCCGGGGTGGCGGCACTCGCGGCTAATCGGCCTTTTGTCGTAGGGTTTGCCGCCGAAACGAATAATGTGGAAGAATACGCGAAGCAAAAACGCGCGCGCAAAAATCTCGACCTGATTTGCGCTAACGATGTTTCGCAGCCTGATCAAGGCTTTAACAGCGACAGCAACGCATTACACCTTTTCTGGCAGGATGGAGATAAGCGCTTGCCACTTGAGCGTAAAGAACTCCTTGGCCAATTATTACTCGACGAGATCGTGACCCGTTATGATGAAAAAAATCGACGTTAAGATTCTGGACCCGCGCGTTGGCCAGCAATTTCCGCTGCCGACCTATGCCACCTCCGGCTCCGCCGGACTTGACCTGCGAGCCTGTCTCGACGACGCCGTAGAGCTGGCGCCGGGTGCAACCACGCTGTTGCCGACCGGTCTGGCTATTCATATCGCCGATCCCTCTCTGGCGGCGGTGATTTTGCCGCGCTCCGGGCTGGGCCATAAGCACGGCGTGGTTCTGGGCAACCTGGTTGGTCTTATCGACTCCGACTATCAGGGGCAGCTGATGGTTTCCGTCTGGAACCGCGGCCAGCAGAGCTTTACGATTGAACCTGGCGAGCGCATCGCTCAAATGGTCTTTGTACCCGTCGTACAGGCGGAATTTAACCTGGTGGAAGATTTTGACGCCACCGAACGTGGCGAAGGTGGCTTTGGTCACTCAGGGCGCGCATAAGCCCGACCACATCGAATCCGCATCCCAAAGTGCACTAATGCAATAACATCGCCGCAAACGACCGTTTGCGGTCACTTTGTGGATGTCTGCCTGACAAGTGCTTATTTTCAGGGGTATTTTAAAACATGGCAGAAAAACAAACTGCGAAAAGGAATCGTCGCGAAGAAATACTTCAGTCTCTGGCCCTGATGCTTGAATCCAGCGATGGAAGTCAGCGCATTACCACAGCGAAACTGGCGGCGTCTGTCGGGGTATCCGAAGCGGCGTTGTACCGCCATTTCCCCAGTAAAACCCGCATGTTCGATAGCCTGATCGAGTTTATCGAAGACAGTCTGATTACGCGCATCAATTTGATTTTAAAAGATGAAAAAGACACGTCGGCGCGCCTGCGTCTGATTGTGCTGCTGATTCTTGGGTTTGGTGAGCGTAATCCTGGGCTGACGCGAATTCTGACCGGCCATGCGCTGATGTTCGAACAGGATCGTCTCCAGGGGCGGATTAACCAGCTGTTTGAGCGTATCGAGGTTCAGCTGCGCCAGGTCATGCGTGAGAAGAAAATGCGGGAAGGTGAAGGTTACACCATCGATGAGGCGCTGCTGGCCAGCCAGCTGCTGGCATTTTGCGAAGGCATGCTGTCGCGTTTTGTTCGCAGCGAGTTTAAATATCGTCCGACGGATGATTTTGACGCCCGCTGGCCGCTGGTCGCCGCTCAGCTGCAGTAGCGGAAATCCCGGAGGCATATCGCCTCCGGGGCTTTCGACTTATACACCAAACTCTTCGCGGTAAGCACGTACCGTCGCCAGATGTTCAGCCATCTCCGGCTTCTCTTCCAGATAGGCAATCAGGTCTTTCAGCGTCACGATAGAAATCACTTTGCAGCCGTAGTCACGCTCGACCTCCTGAATCGCCGAGATTTCGCCGCGGCCGCGCTCCTGACGGTCCAGAGAGATCAGCACGCCGGCCAGTTCCGCGCCGTGCGCCTGGATAATTTCCATCGACTCGCGAATCGCGGTACCTGCGGTAATGACATCATCAACCAGCATGACGCGCCCCTGCAGCGGGCTGCCGACCAGATTGCCCCCCTCACCGTGGGTTTTTGCTTCTTTGCGGTTAAAGCAGTAAGGCAAATCCAGGTCATGGTGCTCCGCCAGCGCAACCGCGGTAGTCGTCGCGATAGGAATCCCTTTATAAGCCGGCCCAAACAGCAGATCGAAATCAATTCCGGAATCGACCAGCGCTTCGGCGTAGAAACGGCCTAACAGTGCCAGATCGCGCCCGGTATTAAACAGGCCGGCGTTGAAGAAATAGGGGCTCTTACGCCCGGATTTCAGCGTAAATTCGCCAAACTTAAGTACCTGCTTGTTAAGCGCAAACTCAATAAACTGGCGCTGATACGGTTTCATGGATTCGCTCCTTATCTTACTTTTCATCATTTAGGTTTACGCCAAATTCTTCACGCGTCATCAGGCGGCACAGATACGTCGATAACGCTGTGAGCCGGTCGCGTGCGGCAGCCGAGAAAGACCGCATGAAGAATAAAACGTAAAAAAAAGGGCGACTCATCAGCCGCCCTTAAAATTAATTTTCTAATGCCGCTTTCTGCGTCGCGACAATGGATTCGATACCCCCGCGGGCCAGCGCCAGCAAGGTGAGTAGCTCTTCGTGGGTAAACGGCTCGCCTTCCGCGGTGCCCTGTACCTCAATGATGCGACCATCTTCGGTCATCACCACGTTCATATCGGTTTCCGCCGCTGAATCCTCGACATATTCCAGATCGCACAGCGCTTCGCCATTGACGATACCAACGGAAACCGCGGCGACCATCCCTTTCATTGGATTGCTTTTCAGCTTGCCGGCCGCCACCAGCTTATTCAGCGCATCGGCCAGCGCCACGCAGGCCCCGGTAATGGATGCGGTACGGGTGCCACCGTCAGCCTGCAAAACATCACAATCGAGAGTAATGGTGAATTCGCCCAACGCTTTCAGATCGACCGCCGCACGCAGCGCACGGGCAATCAGACGCTGGATTTCCATAGTACGGCCGCCCTGTTTCCCTTTCGCGGCTTCACGCGCGTTACGGGTATGCGTTGCGCGCGGCAGCATGCCATATTCTGCCGTGATCCAACCCTGGCCCTGGCCTTTCAGGAAGCGCGGCACGCCTTCATCGATCGATGCGGTGCACAACACTTTAGTGTCACCAAATTCGACCAGCACGGAGCCTTCTGCGTGTATTGTATAGTTACGGGTCAGGGTGACGGGACGCACCTGATTAGCGCTACGACCTGCTGGACGCATAATGATCTCTCCGGCTTGAAACGAATGTGGCGCGCATTATACACAAAATCATGCGGGATGCATGAGGTGACGCGCCTCTGACGGCGTAGATAACTGGCGCTCAGGGCTGAGCAATGCCGCCAACAGAGGGGCTGCCAGAAGGATAACGTGTATATACGGATAATGCTCGCTTATTCCTATCCTGATAAGGCCCTGAAAGCTATAATCCACCTCACTCTCCTTTAAAAACAGGAACGTCTATGATCCGCAGTATGACCGCCTATGCCCGGCGTGAAATCAAGGGTGAATGGGGCAGCGCCGCATGGGAACTGCGCTCGGTAAACCAACGATATCTGGAAACTTATTTCCGTCTGCCGGAGCAGTTCCGTAGCCTGGAGCCTGTCGTGCGCGAGCGCATCCGTTCTCGCCTGACCCGTGGCAAAGTTGAATGTACCTTACGTTTTGATCAGGATCCCAGCGCCCAGGGCGAGCTGATTCTGAACGAAAGCCTTGCAAAACAGCTGGTCAATGCCGCCAACTGGGTCAAGATGCAGAGCGACGAAGGCGAAATCAACCCGGTTGATATTCTGCGCTGGCCTGGCGTAATGGCTGCTCAGGAACAGGATCTCGATGCGATTGCCGCCGATATTCTGTCGGCCCTGAACGGTGCGCTGGATGATTTTATCGTTGCCCGCGAGACCGAAGGTCAGGCGCTGAAAGCGCTTATTGAGCAGCGTCTGGAAGGCGTCACCGCCGAAGTCGCCAAAGTGCGCGCCCATATGCCGGAAATCTTACAGTGGCAGCGCGAGCGCCTGGTTTCCCGACTGGAAGATGCGGAAGTGCAGCTGGAAAACAACCGTCTCGAACAAGAGCTGGTGCTGATGGCGCAGCGTATCGACGTCGCCGAAGAGCTGGATCGTCTGGAAGCGCACGTAAAAGAGACCTGGAACATCCTGAAGAAGAAAGAAGCCGTTGGCCGCCGTCTTGACTTTATGATGCAGGAATTTAACCGCGAGTCGAACACGCTGGCATCGAAATCCATTAATGCCGAAGTGACCAATTCCGCCATCGAACTGAAAGTCCTGATCGAGCAAATGCGCGAGCAGATCCAGAACATCGAGTAATCTCTTTTGCTGGCTCCTCTTGTTGTGAGCCAGCATTACTTTTACTTATCTGTTTTTATCATCCGTCGATCAACATCTCCCTGCACTACTACTCATAAAACACCTCTCACATTAGTTTTTCCTGGGGAAAATGATTCACCTTAGAAAATCTCAATCGTGATCTTACGCACAAATCGCTAATCTGCCCGACATCATTGTGGGGGATTTATGCTGCTTCATATTCTGTATTTAATCGGTATTACTGCGGAAGCGATGACCGGCGCTCTGGCGGCCGGTCGCCGCCGGATGGACACTTTTGGAGTCATCATCATTGCTACCGCCACCGCGCTGGGCGGCGGCTCAGTCCGGGATATTCTGCTGGGCCACTACCCGCTGGGGTGGGTAAAACATCCGGAATACGTCATTATCGTCGCCGTCGCGGCAGTGTTAACGACTATTGCTGCGCCGGTCATGCCCCATCTACGCCGTCTGTTTCTGGTTCTGGATGCCCTGGGGCTGGTGGTGTTCTCAATTATCGGCGCGCAAATCGCGCTGGATATGGGAGAAGGACCGGTGATCGCCTCTATCGCCGCCGTGATTACCGGCGTATTTGGCGGCGTACTGCGGGACATGTTCTGCAAGCGCATTCCGCTGGTTTTCCAGAAGGAGCTGTATGCCGGCATCTCGTTTGCGGCCGCAATTCTCTATATTGCCCTGCAGCATTACGTCAGCAGCCACGACGTGGTGGTGATCTCCACCTTGCTGTTTGGCTTCACCGCTCGCATGCTGGCGCTGCGCTGGAAGCTGGGGCTGCCCGTCTTCCACTACAACCATAACGCCCACTGATCCTCTCAAAACCCGGGTATATGTTGCCCGCTGAGCCACTGCGCCAGCGCGGCAACATCCGGGTGCTGGAGAAAGGCAACCAGCTGCCTCGCTCTCCCTGCCCCCATGCCCGGCAGACGCTGCCACTGTTCTTCAGAACGTTCTCGTAGCTGCTGCCAGTTTTCCCTCGCCAGACCGGCAAGCGCCGCCCGGGGAATCGGTACGCCAATCGCCTGGACCCAGCGCAGAAAGGGCTGCTCGCGCGCCAGGTTAAACTGGTGCCAAAGCCGCTGCCCGCGCCCGGAGGTTATCCCCGGAATCCCCTGCAGCTGCGCTGGCGTCAATGCCAGCCACGAGAACAGATGCGCCAGCGGGCGCGCATGTTGCACCGTGCGCCATACTGATTCACCCACGCCATCAAGATTCAGAACCGGTTTTGACGATAACCAGATAAGCCTTGAGAGAAACTGCGCATCACACCCCGGCGTGGTGAAATAGCAGGTCAACGGGGTAAACCGTTCCGGGGGAGGCTGCGGTTTCGTACGCTGCGCCGATCGCCATACTACGCTGTCGAGGCGCGGAATGCCCTGGCCCGCCAGACTGATTTGCAGCTGATCGCCGAGGCCAATATCCAGGCGCTTCCAGCGAGAAAGCGAGCCAATACTGACTTGCTTAACCCGTTTGTCGTCAAGGCGCTGCGGCTCCAGCAGAGCGACGACGGAAATTTTGCCGCTGCGCCCGACCTGAAAGCGAATGCCGCGCACTTCCATTAACCGCGATGCCGGCGGATATTTCCACGCAACGACCCACTCACCCTGCCCTGGCGACCACAATCGCCCGCCGGGTTCGTGGCCGCGGCGCACGACCACGCCGTCGGTAGTAAAAGGCAGAGGCGAGGTTAACCAGCGCTCTCGCCACCGTGCCACCTGCCGCGCATCCGTAACGGGATGCGTAAAAGAGGTGCTGTGGAGAAATCCACTCTTGCGCAACAGAGCCAGACGCTGGCGCATGTCCTGAGGGCCATCTGGCCATGCCCAGATAAAGATCCCCAGTTCCGCAAGCTGCGCCGGGGTATCGAGGCGCATCAGAGTACCGGCCACTTTCGCCCGGGCATTCATTCCCCCCATTTGCTTCTGCACATGCCCGTCGCGCTGCAGGAAAATCTCTCCCTGCAGCACGCTGTTCGCCAGCTCGCCCTCCGTCATCTTCGGCACGGCCGGAATCAGCCTCACCCTGGCGGTCCAATCCTCCCCGGCTCGACCATCGCCACGGCTAATGGCCTGTGCCAGCCGCCCGTGGCGATACACCAGCGTCACGGCGACACCGTCCACTTTCGGCTGCACCCAGAGATCCGTTTTATCGCGCATCCACCGCGCAACATCCGATTTATCGGCCAGTTTACGCACGCCGGTATGGGCAACCGGATGCCTGACCTCTCCGGTAGCGGGCGGCACATCATCGTTATCCGCAGGCGATAGCAGCGAAAAACAGCGCCGCCACTGCATAAGTCGCGCCGAAAGCTGGTCGTATACTTCATCACTGACCCCACTGCTCCCCTGTCGCCAGTACGCATTGTTCCAGGCCGTCACCTGTTGATTGAGACGATGTACCTCCTGCCGGGCCTGTGCCTGCGGCCATTCAGGACAGGTAGCCTGTCCGTATCCAGCCACCGCCCACGCGCCAATCATCCAGATCCATTTATGCATGACTCCACCTCCTGTTTACCCGCAAACATTCTGCAGGAGAGCGGTTTTATTCGGCGACGAGGGATTTATCATGCTGCGATCGGACATCCAGACTTTGTTTGCCTGCTGCGCAATACACGGCGAAATCAGGGAAACGGCTGGCAAAATGAAAGAAACAGAAGCAAAAAGTGTGACAGGGACTGCGTCACGGTGCGGCGCCGTGTATAATAGGCTCGTATGTAGTATCTCTTTCGACAATCACATACAAAAGACTCTCATGGCTCAAGGCACGCTTTATATTGTTTCCGCCCCAAGTGGCGCGGGTAAATCCAGCCTGATTCAGGCTTTATTGAAAACCCAACCGCTGTACGACACCCAGGTCTCTGTTTCACATACCACGCGCGCGCCGCGTCCGGGTGAAGTGCACGGCGAACACTATTTCTTCGTTAATCACGACGATTTCAGGGCGATGATTAGCAGAGACGCATTTCTTGAGCACGCGGAAGTTTTTGGCAACTATTACGGCACCTCGCGCGAAACCATCGAGCAGGTACTGGCAACCGGCGTCGACGTCTTCCTGGATATCGACTGGCAGGGCGCTCAGCAAATCCGTCAAAAAATGGCTGGCGCGCGCAGCATCTTTATTCTGCCGCCGTCAAAAGATGAGCTTGACCGTCGCCTGCGTGGCCGCGGCCAGGACAGCGAAGAGGTGATCGCAAAACGTATGGCTCAGGCTGTTGCAGAAATGAGTCATTACGCGGAATATGATTACCTTATTGTGAATGATGATTTTGATACCGCCCTGAGCGATCTGAAAAACATTATTCGCGCCGAACGTCTGCGCATGAGCCGCCAAAAGCAGCGACATGGCGCTTTAATCACCAAACTGTTGGCAGACTGAACCCACATTCAGTATCATGCCCAGTCATTTCTTCATCTGTGGAGCATTTTAAGTATGGCACGCGTAACTGTTCAGGACGCTGTAGAGAAAATTGGTAACCGTTTTGACCTGGTACTGGTCGCCGCGCGTCGCGCTCGTCAGATGCAGGTTGGCGGAAAAGATCCGCTGGTACCGGAAGAAAACGATAAAACTACCGTTATTGCACTGCGCGAAATCGAAGAAGGTCTGATCAACAATCAGATCCTCGACGTCCGCGATCGTCAAGAGCAGCAAGAGCAGGAAGCCGCTGAATTACAAGCCGTTACCGCTATTGCCGAAGGCCGTCGTTAATCACGCAGTGGGTAGCCCTTGTATCTGTTTGAAAGCCTGAATCAGCTGATTCAAAATTACCTGCCGGAAGAGCAAATCAAGCGTCTTCGGCAGGCATATCTCGTTGCACGTGACGCTCACGAGGGCCAGACACGTTCAAGCGGTGAACCTTATATCACGCACCCGGTAGCGGTAGCCTGCATTCTGGCCGAGATGAAACTCGACCATGAAACGCTGATGGCTGCGCTACTGCATGACGTGATTGAAGATACCCCTGCCACCTACCAGGATATGGAGCAGCTCTTTGGCAAAAGCGTTGCTGAGCTGGTAGAGGGGGTATCGAAACTTGATAAACTCAAGTTCCGCGATAAGAAAGAGGCGCAGGCCGAAAACTTTCGCAAAATGATTATGGCGATGGTGCAGGATATCCGCGTCATCCTGATCAAACTTGCCGACCGCACGCACAACATGCGCACCCTGGGCTCACTCCGCCCGGATAAACGCCGCCGCATTGCCCGCGAAACGCTGGAGATCTACAGCCCGCTGGCCCACCGTTTAGGTATCCACCACATCAAAACCGAGCTCGAAGAGCTGGGCTTTGAAGCGCTGTATCCCAACCGCTATCGCGTCATCAAAGAAGTCGTCAAAGCAGCGCGCGGCAACCGTAAAGAGATGATTCAAAAGATCCTCTCTGAAATCGAAGGGCGTTTACAGGAAGCGGGAATCCCCTGTCGCGTCAGCGGTCGCGAGAAGCATCTGTACTCCATCTACTGCAAAATGGTGCTGAAAGAGCAGCGTTTTCACTCGATTATGGATATCTACGCCTTCCGCGTGATTGTGCATGATGCTGACACCTGCTACCGCGTGCTTGGCCAGATGCATAGCCTTTACAAGCCTCGTCCTGGCAGGATGAAAGATTACATCGCCATTCCCAAGGCGAACGGCTATCAATCTTTGCACACCTCGATGATCGGCCCTCACGGCGTCCCGGTTGAAGTACAAATTCGTACCGAAGACATGGACCAGATGGCAGAAATGGGGGTTGCGGCGCACTGGGCCTATAAAGAGCACGGCGGCGAAAGCAGCACCACCGCACAAATCCGCGCCCAGCGCTGGATGCAGAGCCTGCTGGAGCTGCAGCAAAGCGCAGGCAGCTCGTTTGAATTTATCGAGAGCGTCAAATCCGATCTGTTCCCGGATGAGATTTACGTTTTCACCCCGGAAGGGCGCATTGTCGAACTCCCCGCTGGCGCCACGCCGGTGGACTTCGCCTACGCGGTACATACCGATATCGGCCATGCCTGCGTTGGCGCACGCGTCGACCGCCAGCCGTATCCATTGTCCCAGTCGCTTTCCAGCGGCCAGACGGTGGAAATCATCACCGCACCGGGCGCACGTCCGAATGCCGCGTGGCTGAACTTTGTCGTCAGCTCAAAAGCGCGCGCCAAAATTCGCCAGCTGTTGAAAAACCTTAAGCGCGATGACTCCGTCAGCCTGGGTCGCCGTCTGCTCAACCACGCCCTCGGCGGTAGCCGTAAACTGGCTGAAATCCCGCAGGAGAGCATTCAGCGTGAACTGGAACGCATGAAGCTGGCCAGCCTTGACGATCTACTGGCGGAAATTGGCCTCGGCAACGCGATGAGCGTGGTGGTAGCCAAAAACCTGCAACAGGGCGAGACCGTCACCGCACCGGCGCAAGGCGCCTCTTCAGGCCATGGTCATCTGCCGATTAAAGGCGCTGACGGCGTTCTGATTACCTTTGCGAAGTGCTGCCGTCCGATTCCCGGCGACCCGATTATCGCCCATGTCAGCCCTGGCAAAGGCCTGGTCATTCACCATGAGTCCTGCCGTAACATTCGTGGCTATCAGAAAGAGCCAGAGAAGTTTATGGCCGTCGAGTGGGATAAAGAGACCGCGCAGGAATTTATCACCGAAATTAAGGTGGATATGTTTAACCACCAGGGTGCACTGGCGAACCTCACCGCGGCCATTAATACCGCCTCTTCTAATATTCAGAGTCTGAATACCGAAGAAAAAGATGGTCGCGTGTACAGCGCGTTTATCCGCCTGACGGCGCGCGATCGCGTACATCTGGCGAATATTATGCGCAAAATTCGCGTTATGCCGGATGTAATAAAAGTCACCCGTAACCGAAACTAGCCTTGCGCACAAAATCATTCGCGTTTTGCACCGCACGGGTACCGGTCCCGAAGGGGCGGGCGGTCAGCCGGATCGCGCGGCGAGCGAATGAATTACCCGTCCCGTACAGGAGTACGTAACCGGGGGTAATGAGTACGGCTAACGCCGAGGCAATTTGAAGGATGAAGTGTTTATGAATCCACAGCGTTATGCGCGTATCTGCGAGATGCTCGCCAGGCGCCAGCCTGACCTGACGGTCTGCATGGAGCAGGTCCATAAACCTCATAACGTCTCTGCGGTGATTCGTACCGCAGACGCCGTTGGCGTACATGAAGTCCACGCCATCTGGCCCAGCAGCCGCATGCGCACGATGGCCTCAGCCGCCGCCGGCAGCAATAGCTGGGTGCAGGTTAAAACCCACCGCTCAATTGACGATGCCGTCAGCCATTTAAAGGGCCAGGGCATGCAGATCCTGGCCACTCACCTCTCTGACAAAGCCGTCGATTTCCGTGAAATCGACTATACCCGTCCTACCTGCATCCTGATGGGTCAGGAAAAAACCGGCATTACCCGGCAAGCTCTGGCGCTGGCCGATCGGGACATCATCATTCCGATGACTGGCATGGTGCAGTCGCTAAATGTCTCCGTCGCCTCGGCTCTGATTCTGTATGAAGCCCAGCGCCAGCGGCAAAATGCGGGGATGTATAAGCGTGAGAACAGCATGCTGCCGGAAGAAGAACAGCAGCGCCTGCTGTTTGAAGGCGGGTATCCGGTACTGGCCAGAGTGGCAAAACAAAAAGGTCTGCCTTACCCCTACGTGAATGCGCAGGGCGAAATCGAAGCCGATGACGCGTGGTGGGCAACCATGCAGGCTTCCGGTACCGCTCACGCTAGCAGGCGCGACAATCGTGCCAAAGCAGGCCAGACAAGATGCAGTCTGAAGGATGAAGGGTAAATGGCCGGTCGCCTGTTAGATGCCGTCCCGCTCAATTCGCTCACCGGCGTTGGAGCGGCGCAAAGCAACAAACTGGCGAAAATCGGCCTGCATACCGTGCAGGATCTCCTTCTGCACCTGCCGCTACGCTATGAAGACCGCACCCATCTTTATCAGATAGGCGAGCTGCTACCGGGCGTTTACGCCACCGTTGAAGGTGAAGTTCTCAGCAGCAACATCACCTTCGGCGGCCGCCGAATGATGACCTGCCAGATCAGCGACGGTTCCGGTATTCTCACCATGCGCTTTTTCAACTTCAACGCCGCCATGAAAAACAGCCTGGCGACCGGCCGGCGCGTGCTGGCCTATGGAGAAGCCAAACGGGGGAAATACGGAGCGGAGATGATTCACCCGGAATACCGCGTGCAGGGTGACATGAGCACCCCCGATCTCCAGGAAACGCTGACGCCGGTTTATCCCACCACCGAAGGCATCAAGCAGGCGACGTTGCGCAAGCTCACCGATCAGGCGCTGGAATTACTGGATACCTGTGCCATCGCCGAGCTGTTGCCACCCGAACTGGCGCAGGGAATGATGAGCCTGCCGGAGGCGCTACGCACATTACACCGTCCGCCGCCGTCGCTGCAGCTCAGTGACCTGGAAAGCGGTAAGCATCCGGCGCAACAGCGCTTAATTCTGGAAGAACTGCTGGCGCATAACCTGAGCATGCTGGCGCTACGCGCCGGCGCCCAGCGTTATCATGCCCTGGCACTCGGTGCGAACGACACATTCAAAAACCAGCTGCTGGCCTCCCTGCCCTTTAAGCCAACCGGCGCACAACAGCGAGTCACCGCCGAAATTGAACGCGATATGGCGCTTGATGTGCCGATGATGCGTCTGGTACAGGGCGACGTCGGCTCCGGTAAAACGCTGGTTGCCGCCCTCGCAGCGCTGCGGGCGATCGCTCACGGCAAACAGGTAGCGCTGATGGCGCCGACCGAACTGCTGGCGGAACAACACGCCAATAACTTCCGCCAGTGGTTCGCGCCGCTGGGCATCGAAGTAGGCTGGCTGGCCGGCAAACAGAAAGGGAAAGCCCGCCAGGCGCAGCAGGAGGCCATCGCCAGCGGCCAGGTACAGATGATCGTCGGCACTCACGCCATTTTTCAGGAACAGGTGCAGTTCAACGGTCTGGCGCTGGTCATTATTGATGAGCAGCACCGCTTCGGCGTTCACCAGCGTCTGGCGCTGTGGGAAAAAGGCCAGCAGCAGGGCTTCCATCCCCATCAGCTGATCATGACCGCTACCCCGATTCCACGAACCCTGGCGATGACGGCTTATGCCGATCTTGATACCTCGGTTATCGACGAACTGCCGCCGGGCCGGACGCCGGTCACCACGGTGGCCATCCCCGATACTCGTCGCCACGATATTATTGATAGGGTTCGCAACGCCTGTACTCAGGAAGGGCGTCAGGCCTACTGGGTCTGCACCCTGATTGAAGAGTCCGATCTGCTGGAAGCGCAGGCGGCAGAGGCGACATGGGAAGAGCTTAAGCTCGCGCTGCCGGAGCTGAATATCGGCCTCGTACATGGCCGGATGAAACCGGCAGATAAACAGGCGGTTATGCAGGCCTTCAAGCAGGGCGAACTGCACCTGCTGATCGCCACCACGGTTATTGAGGTTGGGGTCGACGTACCGAATGCCAGCCTGATGATTATCGAAAACCCGGAACGTCTGGGGCTGGCGCAGCTGCATCAGCTCAGAGGACGCGTCGGGCGCGGCGCGGTCGCCTCCCACTGCGTGCTACTCTATAAATCACCGCTGTCAAAAACGGCGCAGAAACGCCTGCAGGTTCTGCGCGACAGCAACGACGGTTTCGTTATTGCCCAGAAAGACCTGGAAATCCGCGGCCCCGGCGAGCTGCTCGGCACCCGACAAACCGGCACCGCCGAGTTTAAAGTCGCCGATCTGCTGCGCGATCAGGCCATGATCCCTGACGTTCAGCGCATTGCTCGCCATATTCACGAACGTTATTCTCAGCAGGCCCAGGCGCTTATTGAACGCTGGATGCCGGAAACCGAACGCTATTCCAACGCCTAGCGTCGACTCTGTCCCGCAGGGCCAGACCAGGACGCTTCGCGCAATTTATCTTCACAACGAGTGGATTATGAAACGAGAACTGGCCATCGAATTTTCGCGTGTCACCGAGGCTGCCGCGCTGGCGGGCTATAAATGGCTGGGCCGCGGCGATAAAAATACCGCCGACGGCGCCGCCGTCAATGCCATGCGCATTATGCTCAACCTGATTAATATCGACGGCACCATCGTCATTGGCGAAGGTGAAATCGATGAAGCGCCGATGCTGTATATCGGTGAGAAGGTCGGCACCGGCAACGGCGATGCGGTGGATATCGCCGTTGACCCTATCGAAGGGACGCGCATGACGGCCATGGGCCAGGCCAATGCGCTGGCGGTGATGGCGGTCGGCGATAAAGGCTGCTTCCTGAACGCGCCGGATATGTACATGGAAAAACTGATTGTCGGCCCAGGGGCAAAAGGGGCGATTGACCTCAATCTGCCGCTGGCGGAGAACCTGCGTAATGTCGCCGCGGCGCTGAATAAACCGCTGGCCGAGCTGACCGTCACCATTCTGGCCAAACCGCGTCACGACGCGGTGATTGCCGAACTCCAGCAGTCGGGCGTTCGCGTCTTCGCCATTCCGGATGGCGACGTAGCGGCGTCGATTCTGACCTGCATGCCGGACAGCGAAGTAGACGTCCTGTACGGCATCGGCGGCGCGCCGGAAGGGGTAGTTTCTGCCGCAGTGATCCGCGCTCTGGACGGCGACATGCAGGGTCGCCTGCTGGCTCGTCACGATGTAAAAGGCGATACCGCAGAAAACCGTCGTATCGGCGAGAACGAACTGGCGCGCTGCAAAGAGATGGGCATCGAAGCAGGCAAAGTGCTGCGCCTGGACGAAATGGCCCGCAGCGATAATGTGGTGTTCTCCGCAACCGGGATCACCAAAGGCGATCTGCTGGATGGCATTACCCGTAAGGGCAATATGGCCACCACCGAAACGCTGCTGATCCGCGGTAAATCCCGTACGATTCGCCGCATTCAGTCCATTCATTATCTCGACCGTAAAGACCCGGATATTCAGCTGCATATTCTGTAAGCCTCCGATCGCGCGTGCGGATTGCACGCTGGCGCCAGGCCCAGGGACGGGCCGAAAACGGCTGCCGCCAACGCACAGGCAATTGAAGTATGACGAGAATATTTGATCAATAGAGCTTTTCGGCGCCGTCAGGCTGGAAATCTTTGCCGCGTGCAACGAAGATAAGGCAACGCTTTGCGCAACGGGAGAAGATGATGGCGGACTGGGTTAACGGTAAAGTAAAAAAAATAGAGTTCTGGACCGATACGCTGTTCAGTTTGTACGTCCACGCGCCGGTTCACCCGTTTACCGCCGGGCAATTTACCAAGCTCGGGCTGGAAATTGACGGGGAGCGCGTTCAGCGCGCCTATTCCTACGTTAACGCACCGGGCAATCCCGATCTGGAGTTCTATCTGGTCACCGTCCCGGACGGTAAGCTCAGCCCACGCCTTGCGGCGCTCAAACCGGGCGATGACGTTCAGCTGGTCAGCGAGGCCGCGGGATTCTTCGTTCTGGAAGAGGTACCTGACTGCGAGACCTTATGGATGCTGGCGACCGGCACCGCGCTCGGCCCGTATCTGTCAATTCTGCAGGAAGGTAAAGACCTTGAGCGCTTCAAAAATCTGGTGCTGGTCCACGCCGTGCGCTATGAGGCCGATTTAAGCTACCTGCCGCTGATGCGCGAATTAGCACAGCGCTATGGCGGCAAGCTGCGGATTCAGACCATCGTGAGCCGTGAAACCGCCGCCGGTTCGCTGGCCGGACGGATTCCGTTTCTTATCGACACCGGCGCCCTGGAAGAGGCCGTTGGCCTGCCGATGAACGCCGATAATAGCCACGTGATGCTGTGTGGAAACCCGCAGATGGTGCGTGATACCCAGCAGCTGTTGAAAGAAACCCGGCAGATGACGAAACATTTACGCCGCCGGCCGGGCCACATGACCGCCGAGCAATACTGGTAATCAGGGCTCCGCCTTCCAGCGAACATCCTGTGTATCTTTACCAAATTTATTCTCGCCCTGGGTACCGACAAACGCGCCCAGGTCGATGAACATCATGACGATAATCAGCGTCGGCACAAACCGCCCGACAACCCATTGCCAGACGCCAGGCAGCACCGACCAGTTCCCCGCCAGCAGCATCCACGCCAGAATCATCAGCAGCGCCCAGATCCCCGATTTACCGCGATCGTGCAGGCGTTTGATCGTCACCGCCGCCGTCGGCCACAGCAGGCACACCAGGATAAACGCAGCGGTCTGCACATTGAGCAAATTGGTGCCGGCCAGGGTAAAGAGCACGCTCATGGCAAGAACCCAGATGGCCATCCAGATCCAGAAGTCACGGCGCCCGATACGCCCCTTAATTGAGAACATCCACTGCTGTAGGGTCATGTTTTATTCCTTATCATCATCATTCGCGTAGTTTACCCTGAAGCCGTCACTTTTTGACAAGCGCGACGGTTCCCGTTTTAATCGTCTGCAGGCAAAAAAAGGAAAGACCGGCATGAAGACGTGGATGACTGTATGTTTTATTGGGCTGACGGCCTTATCCGTCGGCCCGAAGGCGTTGTCCGCGGTGCCCGAATCCTCCGCCACGGCCCCTTATCTGCTGGCGGGCGCCCCTACCTTTGATATGTCTATCAGCGACTTTCGGGAAAAATTCAACGCGGCGAATCCGAAGCTTCAGCTGAATGAATTTCGCGCCATTGCCTCCAGCCGCGACAGAGAAAATCTGACGCGTGCGGCGAGCAAAATTAATGAAAATCTTTACGCCTCCACGGCGCTGGAGCGCGGCACCCTGAAAATAAAATCGATGCAGGTGACCTGGCTCCCTATTCAGGGGCCCGAGCAGAAAGCGGCGAAGGCCAAAGCGCAGGAGTATATGAGCGCCGTGTTACGCATGTTCGCGCCCACCTTAAGCGTGGCTCAGAGCCAGCAAAAACTGCAGAAAATGCTCGCCGCCGGCAAGGGAAAACGTTACTTCTCTGAAACGGAAGGCGCGATACGTTATGTTGTCGCAGACAACGGTGAAAAAGGGCTGACCTTCGCTGTTGAACCGATTAAGCTGGCGCTATCTGAAACGCTGGAGAGCAATAATAAATGACAAAAAGCAAAGCCTTTCCAACGATGAATCTCTATACTGTTTGACAGACCATGCTGCCCTGACGGGTGGCTATATTCCTTAATTCGCTTAACGTAGCGTGGAGAATTAAAATGCGACATCCTTTAGTGATGGGTAACTGGAAACTGAACGGCAGCCGCCATATGGTAAACGAACTGGTTGCTAACCTGCGTACCGAACTGGCTGGCGTTTCTGGCTGTGCCGTTGCAATCGCTCCGCCAGAAATGTACATCGATCTGGCTAAGCATGCGGCAGAAGGTAGCCACATTCACCTGGGCGCGCAGAACGTTGACCTGAACCTGTCCGGCGCATTCACCGGTGAAACCTCTGCTCAAATGCTGAAAGATGTCGGTGCTGAATACATCATCATCGGTCACTCTGAGCGTCGTACTTACCACAACGAGTCTGACGAGTTCATCGCTAAGAAATTCGCGGTTCTGAAAGAACAGGGTCTGATTCCGGTTCTGTGCATCGGCGAAACTGAAGCAGAAAACGAAGCGGGCAAAACGGAAGAAGTGTGCGCACGTCAGATTGACGCCGTTCTGAAAACTCAGGGCGCTGCGGCATTCGAAGGCGTGGTTATCGCTTACGAACCGGTCTGGGCAATCGGCACCGGCAAATCAGCGACTCCGGCACAGGCTCAGGCGGTGCATAAATTCATTCGCGATCACATTGCGAAAGCAGACGCGAAAGTGGCTGAGCAGGTCATCATCCAGTACGGCGGTTCCGTTAACGCATCTAACGCAGCAGAACTGTTCACCCAGCCGGACATCGATGGCGCGCTGGTTGGCGGCGCCTCCCTGAAAGCAGACGCTTTCGCGGTGATCGTGAAAGCTGCTGAAGCAGCGAAAAAAGCGTAACCTGCGCTAAGTCCGGCCCCGGCGGCGTACCGCTTACCGGGGCGAAGGAATAACGCAATACGAGGAGCCCGGACAACGCGCGCAGGCGCCGCATCCGGGCTTTTTTATGCCGCTACAATTTCCCCAACGCTTGATACCACAGATAGTCCAGCGGCAGCAGAATCAAATAGCTCACCGCCGCCAGGGCGATACACAGCAGCATTCCCGCCCTTGCCGGCACTTTCCCTAACCCCATCGCCACGACAATCGGCGACGCCTGATACGGCAGCAGCGGCGTGGAATAGCCCAATACCTGAATCATAATCACGCTGAGCAGCGGGAAACCGGTGGCATCGGAAAAGCTCTGGGCAAACGTGGTGTATAGCGCGGGTACGCCGTTGGCGGTCATAATAAAGTTCAGGGCGCTGGTCATGCCGGTTAATGCCAGGAAGCTGGTGAACGGACTCTCTTTGTCGAGCGGCATCACGTGCAGCAGCGCATTGCCGACCACCTCACCGATGCCGGTTTGGGTCACGGTAATCGCCAGTCCGAGGATCCCGGCGACGTAAATGCAGGTACGAATATTCACCCCGCTGGAAAACTCCTCGCCGCTGATAAAGCCAACCCGCGGCAGCAGCGTGACGACTGCCGCTGCCAGCCCCGTCCAGGCTGGCCCGATACCGTGCCAGCTCTCGCTCACCCACAGCACCAGCACCACGGCCAGCAGCCAGGCCAGGCGCTTCTCGTCCCGACTCATCGGCGGAAGCGGGATCAGTTCGCGCGGCGGATGCGGTTTGCCAGGAAACAGCCAGCAGATCAGGGCAATTAATACTCCCCCCTTTAGCCAGCCCAGCACCGGCGTGTGCAGCAGCAGATACGGCAGGTAGTTAAGGTGGATCCCGTAAGAACCTTCGGCCGCGCCGCTCATCACCAGGTTCGGGACGTTGGCGGGCAGAATGGTCGCCGACAGCTGAAAGGTCCCAAAACCCACCGCCAGCGCCAGGCCATACCAGGCCCGCGAACCGTCTGCGATACCGGCCCGTTTCGCCATCGCCGCCACGATGGGCATCAGCAGCGCGATGCGTCCCATATTCGACGGCATCACGAAGGCCAGCGCATAGCTGAGTAGCACGACGCTACCCACCATCAACGGCCAGGAGTCCGTCAGTCGCGCCGATAGCGCCTGTGCCGCTCTGTCCGCCAGCCCGGTTTTACGAATCGCAATCCCGAGAACGAAGCCGCTGAATACCAGCCAGAATGCCGACGAGGCAAACCCGCCAAAGATCGCTTCCGGCGGCGCAATTTTGGCGATCATCGCCGCCGCGAAAAACAGCAGCGCGGTCATAAACTCCGGCAACAGCGAGGTCGCCCACAGCACAATGGTTATCGCGATAATCAGCGAGGGAAGAAACAGAGGGTGAGAAAACCAGAGCGACATGCCTGTCTCCTGTCGTTTTTTCAGCAAGAATACGATCGGGGGCGAGGCAGGTAAACCTATCAAAAAATAGCCAGCCATGCAGGAACCTGCATGGCTCAGCAATAAAGGTTATTTCAGAATCAAGCAGCGATGGTCCTGGATCTCTTCAGCAGAGGCGCGATTCAGGGTCAGCAGGTTGCGCTCGGTTGCCAGCAGCACCAGCGAGCCATCGCTCTGCTTCGCCATCGCCAGCGCAAAGCGCCCCATATGTTCACGCGCCTCCGGCACCTCTTCCGCCAGCATCAGAAACGGGCTACGCTGCGCCAGCTCGGACTCAGTGACTCGCCGCGCGAGATATTCATGGCCGAGCAAACCACCGGGAAGCGGCAGCCATCGGCTGCTGATAGCGGCGGCATCGTTATCCAGCCGGGCGCGCACATCTTCGCGTAAGCAGGAGATATGAATATGGAAATGGTTTTGCGTGCGTCCGCTGCGGGAGTTAATGGCTAATGACACGGCGTTATCCGGTACCGCTGAACCGCGGCGTTCGCTCATGATGTCGCGCCCCTGCCATGCCTGCCAGAAGAAGTTCGGCGTTAACGGGTCGAGCAGCAGCGGGCTCTCGGTGCCGTTAATTCGATAGGTCGGCATCAGCAGATACTGCAAGGGCCCGTTGCGATCTTTAAACAGCACGTAGCCGCCCTGCAGATTGACGTCGGCACACGGCGAGGGAGTTTGGTGCTGCTGTTGATTAGGAACGCATTGCTGCAAAACAATCTGTCGCAGCGCGTCAGGGTTACCGGAATGCAGCCAGTACCAGCCGCCGGCCGCCGCTGCCAGTACAAGCACCAGCAGCAGCCATAAAAGGTATCGTACTCTTCTCATCATCTTTTCCTGTCCAGCCAGAAACGGAAGAGTAGCGTAGTTTGATGACTAAATAAAAACGCCCGGTTATTTAACCGGGCGTTCGGAACGATTAACGCTGACTGATTTGGTCGAAAGTACCGCCGTTTGAGAAGTGCTCTTTCTGTGCCTTCGTCCAGCCACCAAACTCCTGGTCGATGGTGAACAGCTTCAGTTTCGGGAACTCATCGGCATATTTCTTCGCGACTGCCGGGTCACGTGGGCGATAGAAGTTCTTCGCCGCAATCTCCTGGCCTTCCGGCGAGTAGAGATACTTCAGGTAAGCTTCAGCTACCTGGCGGGTGCCTTTTTTATCGACCACTTTATCAACCACGGAGACGGTCGGTTCAGCAAGAATCGATTCGCTCGGAGTCACAATTTCAAACTTATCTTTGCCCAGCTCGTTCGCCGCCAGCAGCGCTTCGTTCTCCCACGCAATCAGCACATCGCCGATCCCGCGTTCAACAAAGGTATTGGTCGAACCGCGCGCGCCGGAGTCCAGCACTTCGACGTTTTTATACAGCGCCTTCACAAACTCCTGGGCTTTTGCCTGGTCGCCGTGATTCTGGTGCAGGGCATAGCCCCAGGCGGCCAGGTAGTTCCAGCGTGCGCCGCCGGAGCTTTTCGGGTTTGGCGTAATCACCGACACACCCGGTTTAATCAGGTCGTTCCAGTCATGAATCTGTTTTGGGTTGCCTTTACGTACAAGGAACACGATGGTGGAGGTATACGGCGCGGAGTTATCCGGCAGACGTTTCAGCCAGTTTTTATCGATACGGCCGCGTTCCGCGATCGCATCAACATCGTAGGCCAGCGCCAGCGTCACGACATCAGCCTCGATACCGTTGATCACCGACGTCGCCTGTTTGCCGGAGCCGCCATGCGACTGACGAATCACCACATTGTCGCCGGTTTCTTGTTTCCAGTGCGCGCTGAATGCCTTGTTGTACTGTTCGTACAGCTCGCGCGTTGGATCATAAGATACGTTTAATAACTGAATGTCTTTGGCCAGAACGCTGGCGGATGCCAGCAACAGAGTTAACCCAACGCCCCACTTGTTCATCGCACCGCTCTCTTTATGTCGTGTTGTGATGAGTTAAGCGTGCCAGAAAGCGAAACAATGATTAAAGAATAAAAAAAGATTGGCTATAACTTGCGAGTATATGTAAACCGGAGGGGAATGCTTACCCTCTCCAGGAGAGGAGAGGGTGAGGGCGAGAGGGTTACACTTCTTCCATGCGACCCAGCAGCGCCTGCAGACGATCCTGCCAGCCCTGCAGCTGTTCTCTCAGCTGACCGTTTTCACGCTCCAGCTCTTCACGACCGTGCTGTGCGCCCTGAACTTCCTGCGCCAGCGTGTTGTTCTTCTCTTTCAGCTCTTCGATTTCCATCTGCAACAGAGTGATGGTATCAATCGCCTGCTGTACTTTTGATTCTAATTTCTCAAACACTTCTAATGACATCGTCATACCTCTCCTGAACTTGCAAGGCGTTGATAGAGTACTATCCCGTACACGTCGTCCTTCAAGCTGCTTCTGCGTTAGCGGGTTCTTCCCGAACACTTACCGAAGTAAGCGGCGAGGATTCATTCGCTTGCCGTTTTGACACATCCCGAATGATGTTGTGTACCTACGCGGTGACGCCTTAACGAAAATAAGCGCACTACAGTGGTCATGCAGTCGATTGTATGAATCCCCGCCTTCCCTGTCCAGCGACAACCCGCGCAGATTGCGGTTTGCAACACTTTTCAGTCTTTACCTGGCGCATTCGGCGCGTTTCTGTGGAAGTTATCCGGCAATTGTTAATCAATGGGTTAACAAAATCCGCCGGAAATGCGGGGCAAATGTGTCACAACACGCGTTTATGGCGCGAAAACGCTCATTTTCTTGACGCAGCACACACATTTATATTTCGATATTTCTCGTTTTTGTTCGTTAACGATAAATTAACACTATGCCTACAAGGCAGCGTGGTCGTCTACGACCTTCATACATACAATAATCACCACTTCGCTTCAGGATTCGATATGAGCCAAACATCAACATTAAAAGGCCAGTGCATCGCAGAGTTCCTAGGTACCGGGTTGTTGATCTTTTTCGGCGTTGGGTGCGTCGCGGCGCTCAAAGTTGCGGGAGCCAGCTTCGGTCAGTGGGAAATCAGCATCATCTGGGGTCTGGGGGTGGCCATGGCTATCTACCTGACCGCGGGCGTATCCGGTGCACACCTTAACCCGGCGGTCACTATCGCATTGTGGCTGTTTGCCTGCTTCGACGGGCGTAAAGTTGTTCCTTTTATCATTTCTCAATTCGCAGGCGCCTTTTGCGCAGCGGCGTTAGTTTACGGGCTTTACTACAATCTTTTCTTCGATTTCGAACACAGCCACAATATGGTGCGCGGCAGCGTCGAAAGTCTTGAGCTGGCCGGTATTTTCTCCACTTACCCGAACCCACATATCAATTTTGTGCAGGCTTTCGCGGTAGAAATGGTGATTACCGCTATCCTGATGGGCGTTATCCTGGCACTGACTGATGACGGTAATGGGATTCCGCGTGGCCCGCTGGCGCCGCTCCTGATCGGCCTGTTAATTGCGGTTATCGGCGCATCTATGGGACCGCTGACCGGATTTGCCATGAACCCGGCTCGCGACCTTGGACCAAAAACGTTCGCCTGGCTTGCCGGCTGGGGTGACGTCGCCTTCACCGGCGGTAAAGATATTCCTTATTTCCTGGTGCCGCTGTGCGCACCGGTGGTGGGCGCCGCGCTGGGCGCGTTCAGCTATCGTAAGTTGATCGGCCGCCATCTGCCTTGCGACACCTGTGTCGAGGAAGAGAAAGAAAGCACCTCGACTACGCAACACAACGCTTCGCTGTAATCTGACTACGGGACTCATACTATGACCGACAAAAAATATATCGTTGCGCTCGACCAGGGCACCACCAGCTCCCGGGCCGTTGTGATGGATCACGATGCCAATATCGTCAGCGTTTCTCAGCGAGAATTTGAACAAATTTATCCGCATCCAGGCTGGGTTGAGCATGACCCGATGGAGATCTGGGCGTCGCAAAGCTCCACGCTGGTTGAAGTGCTGGCAAAAGCCGATATTAGCTCCGACGAGATCGCCGCAATCGGGATCACCAACCAACGTGAAACCGCCATTGTGTGGGAGCGGGAAACCGGTAAACCGATCTATAACGCTATCGTCTGGCAGTGCCGTCGTACCGCAGAGATCTGTGAACAGCTCAAACGTGACGGCATGGAAGAGTACATTCGCAAGGCCACCGGCCTGGTGGTTGACCCGTACTTCTCCGGTACCAAAGTAAAATGGATTCTCGATCACGTGGAAGGCGCCCGCGAGCGGGCAAAACGCGGCGAACTGCTGTTCGGAACCGTGGATACCTGGCTGGTATGGAAAATGACCCAGGGCCGCGTCCACGTGACCGACTACACCAACGCCTCGCGTACCATGTTGTTCAACATCCACGAGCTGGACTGGGACGACAAAATGCTGGAGGCGCTGGATATTCCGCGCGCGATGCTGCCGGAAGTGCGCAAGTCTTCCGAGGTATACGGTCAAACCAACATCGGTGGTAAAGGCGGCACGCGTATTCCTATCGCCGGTATCGCCGGTGACCAGCAGGCGGCGCTGTTTGGCCAGCTGTGCGTCAAAGAAGGGATGGCAAAAAACACCTACGGCACCGGCTGCTTTATGCTGATGAATACCGGGGAAAAAGCGGTAACCTCAACGCATGGCCTGCTGACCACTATCGGCTGCGGCCCACGTGGGGAAGTGAACTATGCGCTGGAAGGCGCAGTATTCATGGCCGGCGCCTCGATTCAGTGGCTGCGCGATGAAATGAAGCTGATCAACGACGCCTTCGATTCCGAATATTTTGCCACTAAAGTGAAAGATACCAACGGCGTGTATGTGGTTCCGGCCTTTACCGGTCTCGGTGCGCCTTACTGGGACCCGTATGCGCGCGGCGCCATCTTTGGCCTGACCCGCGGGGTGAACGCCAACCATATTATTCGCGCCACGCTGGAGTCTATTGCCTATCAGACACGCGATGTACTGGAAGCTATGCAGGCAGATTCAGGGATTCGTCTGCACGCCCTGCGCGTCGACGGCGGTGCCGTGGCCAACAACTTCCTGATGCAGTTCCAGTCCGATATTCTCGGCACCCGCGTAGAACGTCCGGAAGTGCGTGAAGTGACGGCGCTGGGCGCCGCTTACCTCGCAGGTCTGGCCGTTGGCTTCTGGCAAAATCTGGATGAGCTGCAGGAGAAAGCGGTGATTGAGCGCGAGTTCCGCCCGGGTATCGAAACTACCGAGCGTAACTACCGCTACAACGGCTGGAAAAAAGCGGTGAAACGCGCGCTGGCGTGGGAAGAACACGAGTAACCGCGACCACAGGACTGCCCGGTGGCGCAACGTTGACCGGGCGACAGACCTTTATCCGGCAATCCCCAATGGATTTCGGGTCACTGGAAGGCGACAAGTGCATGCATCCCCGGTCACATAGATAACGATGTGACCGGGGCAAGCAAACGCAGTCAACGCACCTGTGGCCTGAAAGACGGCGGGGATTCAGCCGAATATCGGCAACAGCAGATACAGCTTAATCACCAGCGCATTCACGATATCAATAAAGAACGCGCCGACCATCGGCACCACCAGAAACGCCATATGAGACGGGCCAAAGCGGTCGGTAATGGCCTGCATATTGGCAATCGCCGTCGGCGTCGCCCCGAGACCAAAACCACAGTGCCCGGCAGCCAGTACCGCGGCATCATAGTTTTTCCCCATCATGCGATAGGTTACGAAGATGGCATACAGCGCCATCGCCACCGTCTGGACCGCGAGGATCGCCAGCATCGGCAGCGCCAGCGAAGCCAGCTCCCACAGCTTCAGGCTCATCAGAGCCATGGCGAGGAACAGCGACAGGCTAACGTTGCCCAGCACCGATACCGCACGCTCAAACACGCGATAGAAACCTAACAGCGCCAGACCGTTGCTGAGGATCACCCCGATAAACAGTACGCAGACAAAAGTGGGCAGTTCAAAGACGGTGCCCGTCAGCAGTTGCGCAACCACCCTCCCTACCGTCAGGCAGATGGCGATTAAGGCGATGCTCTCAATCAGCACCAGCGAGGTGATCATGCGGCCCATATCCGGTTTTTCGAAGGCGGTTGGCGCCAGCTGATCATCCGGCGTTCCGTCCGGTGAAGAAGAGTGTTTAACCAGATAGCGCGCCACCGGGCCGCCAATCAACCCACCCAGCACCAGACCAAAGGTGGCGCACGCCATTGCGACTTCGGTGGCGTTGGCAAAGCCGTAGCGTTCAACAAACAGCTTACTCCACGCGGCGCCGGTGCCATGGCCGCCAGACAGGGTAATGGAGCCAGCCAGCAGCCCCATCAGCGGGTCCAGTCCTAACAGCTTCGCCATCCCGATGCCGAGGGCGTTTTGCAGCAGCAGCAGTCCCACCACCACAATCAGGAAGGTACCCACCACTTTGCCGCCGGCCCGCAGGCTGGAGAGATTTGCGTTCAGACCGATGGTCGCAAAGAACGCCATCATCAGCGGGTCTTTCAGACTCATATCAAAGTCGATTTCCCAACCCATGCTTTTTTTCAGCACCAGCAGCGCCAGCGCCACCAGCAGGCCGCCCGCAACGGGTTCAGGGATGGTGTATTTTTTCAGGAAGGGGACATTCTGCACGAGTTGTCTGCCCAACAGCAGCACCAATGTTGCGGCAACGAGCGTCGATAAGGTATCGAGATGAAACATAAAAAGAGCTCCTTAAAGGCGCATGATCCATTCACACGCGTCGGTATTCCCGGTGTCGATTACTTCTCATCTTGAGGAATCGGACGGGGATTTTAAGCAGAACCGCGCAAAAAATGACAGGAAAAGATATTTTGTTTTGATATTGATGCGATCAAGCATACAAAATGTTAATTAATGTCCCCCCCCGGTTAGTTGTATAAATATTTCTCAGCAAACGCTGGCAAACGTTTGCTTTTGTACTACAGTCCGATAAAATTCCCGCTTTGCCACCTTGGGATTGTTTGTGATGTCCGTTAACACCGCCGAGTCAGAAGCTGCGCAACCGGTTGCGCATAAAACAACCAGCGAATTAATCTACCGCCTCGAAGACCGCCCGCCGCTGCCGCAAACCCTGTTCGCCGCCTTTCAGCATCTGCTGGCGATGTTTGTCGCGGTCATCACGCCGGCGCTGTTAATCTGTCAGGCGCTGGGCCTTCCGGCTCAGGACACTCAGCACATCATCAGTATGTCGCTGTTCGCCTCCGGTGTGGCATCCATCATTCAGATTAAAGCCTGGGGACCGGTCGGTTCCGGGCTGCTCTCGATTCAGGGCACCAGTTTTAACTTCGTCGCCCCGCTGATTATGGGCGGTACCGCGCTGAAAACCGGTGGCGCCGACGTGCCGACGATGATGGCCGCGCTGTTCGGCACCCTGATGCTGGCAAGCTGCACGGAAATGGTCATCTCGCGCGTCCTGCACCTGGCCCGACGGGTTATTACCCCGCTGGTCTCCGGGGTCGTGGTGATGATTATCGGCCTGTCGCTGATTCAGGTCGGGCTGACCTCCATCGGCGGTGGCTACTCGGCCATGGCCGACCATACCTTCGGCGCGCCGAAAAACCTGCTGCTGGCGGGTATCGTTCTGGCGCTAATCATTATTCTTAACCGCCAGCGCAACCCGTATCTGCGTATCGCGTCGCTGGTGATCGCCATGGCGGCAGGTTATCTGGCGGCCTGGCTGCTCGATATGCTGCCGGCCAACAGCGCACCGGCGAACGACAGTCTGATTACCGTGCCCACCCCGCTCTATTACGGTCTGGGCATCGACTGGAGCCTGCTGCTGCCGCTGATGCTGGTCTTTATGATCACCTCGCTGGAAACCATCGGCGATATCACCGCCACGTCTGACGTGTCGGAACAGCCGGTCTCCGGTCCGCTGTATATGAAGCGCCTGAAAGGCGGCGTGCTGGCTAACGGCCTGAACTCCTTTGTCTCCGCCGTCTTTAATACCTTCCCGAACTCCTGCTTCGGCCAGAATAACGGCGTGATTCAGTTGACCGGTGTCGCCAGCCGCTATGTCGGCTTCGTGGTGGCGCTGATGCTGATCGTGCTGGGCCTGTTCCCGGCGGTCAGCGGCTTTGTCCAGCATATTCCGGAACCGGTGCTCGGCGGCGCAACGCTGGTAATGTTCGGTACTATCGCCGCATCCGGGGTACGTATCGTCTCCCGCGAACCGCTGAACCGCCGTGCGATTCTGATTATCGCCCTGTCGCTGGCAGTGGGCCTCGGCGTCTCCCAGCAGCCGCTGATCCTGCAGTTTGCCCCCGACTGGCTGAAGAACCTGCTCTCCTCAGGGATTGCCGCCGGCGGTATTACGGCGATTGTGCTGAATCTGGTCTTCCCGCCAGAGAAAAGCTGATCCTCCCCCGCTCCCCGGTCGCGCGCGGCCGGGGCAGCCTGAAGTCTGACCCTCCTGGCCCCTCACATCATCTGATTACACAATTCCTGTCTTGAGGATTGCGCATAATTCGGGCATAACAGCCTTATGTGCCTCGCTCAGGATGTAAGACCATGAAATTTCCTGGAAAGTTGATTCTCTGGCTGCTGACCGCCCTGCTGGTCGCCATCGTTGCCGCCTGGTTCCTGCTACAGACCCACTGGGGCTCGCGTCAGGCCAGCGCCTGGCTGAGCGAGGGCACCGGCTGGCAGGTCTCCTTCGACGCGATGGATCACAGTTTCTCTTCACCTCTCCACCTGCAACTGCAAAATGTCACTTTCGGGCGCGACGGCAAACCGCCGACGCTGGTCGCTAAAACGGTGGATATTGGCTTCAGTACCCGCCAGTTCAGCGATCCGCTGCACGCCGACGAGATTGTGCTGAGCGACGGGACGTTAAATCTCTCGCCGTCCTCCGCTTCTTTACCCTTTGCCGCCGATCGTCTGCAGTTGCGCAATATGGCGTTTAACAGCCCGGAAACCGGCTGGGACCTGAGCGCGCAGCGGGTAACCGGCGGCGTCAGCCCGTGGGCGCCGGAAGCAGGCAACGTACTGGGGAAAAAAGCGCAGATTCAGATGAGCGCAGGCTCGCTGACCCTGAACGGCGTGGATGCCAGTAACGTGCTGATCCAGGGAAGCCTTGATAATGGTGAAGTGACGTTATCCACGCTGGGCGCCGATATTGCCCGCGGAACGCTCACCGGCAACGCCAAACGCAGCGCCGACGGCAGCTGGCGGGTTGATAATCTGCAGCTCAACGAAATTCGCCTGCAGAGCGATAAATCGCTGACAGAATTCTTTACCCCGCTGACCAGCGTCCCTTCACTGCAAATTGGCCGTCTCGACGTGACCGACGCCCGTTTGCAGGGGCCGGACTGGGCGGTGACGGATCTCGACCTTAATCTGCGCAACCTGACCCTGAGCCAGGGCGGATGGCAAAGCGATGACGGCACGCTGTCGATGAACGCCAGCGAATTTATTAACGGATCGCTGCATCTGCTTGATCCCATCGCCAATGCCGAATTTTCCCCACAGGGCATCGCGCTGCGCCAGTTCTCCTCACGTTGGGAAGGCGGAATGGTACGGACTTCTGGCAACTGGCTGCGCGCGGGTAACGCGCTGGTGTTGGATGACACCGCCTTTGCCGGACTGGAATATACCCTGCCGGAAAACTGGAAACAGCTGTGGATGGAGTCGCTGCCCACGTGGCTGGAAAGCCTGACGCTGAAGAAATTCAGCGCCAGCCGCAACCTGGTTATCGATATCGACCCCACGTTCCCGTGGCAGATCACCGCCCTTGACGGTTACGGCGGCGAGCTGCAGCTGGTGAAGGATCGACGCTGGGGCGTATGGAGCGGCAGCGCAACGCTGAACGCCGCCGCCGCCACGTTTAATCGCGTTGACGTCCGGCGCCCGTCGCTCAAGCTCAGCGCCAACGCCTCAACGGTCAACATTACCGAGCTTAGCGCCTTTACCGAGCGCGGTATTCTGCAGGCCACCGCCGCGGTGTCGCAGCTTCCCCAGCGCCAGGTCACGCTGAGCCTGAACGGCCGCGGCGTACCGCTGAACATTCTGCAGGCCTGGGGCTGGCCCGCCCTGCCGGTTTCCGGCGACGGTAATTTCCAGCTGACCGCCAGCGGCAGCGTGCAGGCCGATGCACCGCTGAAACCGACGGTTAACGGCCAGCTCAGCGCGGTGAATATGGAGAAACAGCAGGTTGCGCAAGTAATGCGCAACGGCCAGCTAAACAGCGAGCCGGCTCAGCCGATCGCTCCCCCGCCAGCACCGTAATCGCCCTCCGCCCTCTCTTCGCCGGAGAGAGGGCCTCGCTCTGCTCTTCGTCCATCGGCCCCTCAGGCACTCCTTTCTCTCTGCGAAACCTGTGTGCATTTTGCGGCTATCTGTACCTATTTCCCGCAACCTGTTTCTTTCAAAGATCGGAGTTGCTATAAACAAAATACTGGAAGTAGAGATAACAATTAAAAACCCTATGTAAATATAAAAATAAAGGAACGACTATGTCCGCAATACGTCAACGTATTCTGGAGAATATGCAAAAATTCTCCAGAGCAATGATCGGTGCAGTCTTGTTCTTGCCCGTCATTGGCCTGATTCTGGCACTCAGTTCTGTCTTAACCAACCCGACATTAATTTCTGAAACCAGTTTTTTACATCAGCTAGGACAATTACTCGGTGATACGTTCTGGCCGCTGTTTGGCAATCTTGGATTACTTTTTTGCGTCGGTATTAGTTATGGACTGGCGAAAGATAAAAAAACAGAAGTCGCACTGGTTTCAGTGATGTGTTTTATTATGTTTCTGGGCGCCAACCATTCGTGGCTGGAACATACCCACGGCATCGCCGAAAAAATTAATGGCGAATATTACGGCACCGGTCAGACGCAACTGCTCGGTTTTGTGGTCGTCGATATGGGGGTGTTCCTCGGCATTATCCTCGGCTGTACCATCGCCTGGGTGCATAACAAAGTTTCGAACATCGAACTACCCGGCGCGCTGTCAATGTACGGCGGCGCCAAGCTGACCCTGGTCGCCATGACTCCGGTGGTGATTTTCTATGCCATCGCCTTCACCTGGATCTGGCCGTTTATGACCCACGGTATTGGAGCGTTAACCGGATTTATGAAAAATGCCGGCGTGGCGGGGGTTTTCGTTTATGGCTTCTTTGAAAAATTCCTCATCCCCACCGGCCTGCACCATTTTGTCTGGTCACCGTTCCAGCTCACGCAAATCGGCGGTACGCTAAACGTTGACGGGCAGGTCGTTTCCGGTACCCAGGCGATTTTCCTCGCCTATATGCGCCACCCGGATCTGACCCCGGTCATGAACGATGCGCTACGTTTCTCGCAGCAGGGGATGACCACGATTTTCGGCCTCGCTGGCGCATCGCTGGCCTTTTATCACACGGCGAAACCGGAGAAAAAAATGATGGCTAAGGCGATTCTGCTGCCCGCCATTATTACCTCAATGCTCACCGGTATTACGGAGCCGATTGAGTTCACCTTCCTGTTCGTGTCGCCGCTGCTCTGGGTGATTCACGCCACCCTGACCGCCGCGTCACAAGCGGTTTGTGACATCTTTACCGTTCGGCCGTGGGGCGCATCCGGGCTTATCGAATTCCTGATTTACAACCTGCCGCTGCCGGTCTCATTAACGCGCTGGCCTGGGTATGTACTTATCGGTATCGGTCAGTTCGCCGTTTATTACGTTATTTTCCGCACCCTGGTGGTGAAGCTGAATTTAAAAACACCGGGCCGTGAAGACGACGATAACGTGAAGCTCTACAGCAAAGCAGATTATCGTAAAAAGGTCGGTAATCCGCAGTCGGTGACCGATGAGATTATTAGTGGCCTCGGCGGCAAAGAAAATATTATTTCGGTCGACAACTGTTTCACTCGCCTGCGCGTGGTAATTAAAAATATGGATTTGGTTGATGATCTCATATTGAAAAGCACCGGTGCTAATGGCGTCGTACGAAATCGTAATGAAGTTCAGGTTATTTATGGCGTCAAAGTGGGACAGGTTCGTTCCCGAGTTGATAGCTGGCTGGCAGAAAATTAATTGGGAGTGATGTATGAAATTAACCGTATTAGGCGGGGGCGGCGTTCGCTCTGCATTTCTGGCGAAATCTCTGGCTTATAATGCCCACCGCATAGGTTTAACGGAAGTCGTATTTCTGGACAGCTCGGAAGATAATCTGGCCCTGTTTGGTGAAATTGCCCGTTACGTGTTTAATACGATTCGTCCGGATATTGCGTTCAGTACGACCACCGATCCGGTCGCTGCGCTGAAAGGCACAAATTATGTGATTACCACCCTGCGGGTTGGCGGCGATGAGAGTCGTATTCGCGATGAGCGTATTGCGCTTGAGCATAATACCTTAGGCCAGGAGACTACCGGCGCGGGCGGCTTTGCCATGGCGATGCGTTCGATCCCGGCGATCCTCAACTACTGTCGCCTGATCGAAGAGCATGCCGCCGAGGATGCGATCCTGTTTAACTTTACCAACCCATCGGGGCTGGTCACCGAGGCGATCATCAAGTCCGGCTTTAAGCGCCGCGTGTACGGTATTTGCGATGCGCCGTCGGAGCTGATTCGCGAACTGCCCGAGATTCTCGGCTGCGACGAGCGCGATCTCAGCGTCGAGTGCTACGGGCTGAACCATTTTTCCTGGTTTACCCACATTACCGTGCGTGGGGAAGAGGTGACCGAACGCCTGATCGCCAACCCGGATTTATACCGTAAAACGGCGATGCAGTATTTCTCGCCGGAGCTGGTTCAGCTGTGTGATAAGCAATTACTCAACGAGTACCTCTATTATTACTATTATCGCGAAGTGGCGTTAAAAGCGATTCAGGACGCGGACGAAACACGCGGCGAGCAGATTGCCCGTATCAATCGCGATATGCGGGACGCGCTGCGCGGCATTGATGTGAAAGCCGATCCGCAGGCGGCGTTTTCTCTGTGGATGACGCACTACCTGCGCCGGGAAAATAGCTACATGCAGAACGAGTCACAGCAGGAGAAATTCCATACCCGCGAACCGTTAACCCTGCGCCAGTTTATCGAGGAGCCGGATACCGGCGGCTACGCCGGGGTAGCGCTGGATATTCTGGAGGCGGTCAACAGCCGCACCACCAAACGAATCGTGGTCTCTATGCCCAATAATGGCACTCTCGATTTCTTGCGTCCTGACGATGTGATTGAGATCAGCTGCGATCTGAGCAGAGACGGCTTAAAACCGGTGACGCCAGCGCACGTACCGACAGCGCAGAAGAACATGATTGCCAGCGTGAAAGAGTATGAGCGGCTGGCAGTGGCGGCCATTTTGCAGCGCGATAAATCCCTGGCGATACGCGCATTAATGGCGCACCCGCTGATCGGCTCTTTTTCGCTGGCCAAAGCCCTTGTCGAGGCCTATCTCGACGAGGCGCAGTTCGCCGACTGGCAATAGTCGGTAACGAAGAAAACCTGCACTTGCCCGGGAACATCGGCTCCCGGGCTTTCCCCGCTTTCTCTCAGCGGGGCGCCTGAATCAATAGCCAGTCATACCGGGGGAGTCAGCGTCTCTTTTCGCATTTCGATGAACCACATCTTCAGCAATCGTTCAAAACCTAATATGCAGTAGCCAAAAAACGGGTTGCTCCAGTAAATATCATCGTCGAACTTCTGCGGGTCATGAATAATAAATGCGGTATCCGCCGCCTGCGCCAACGGGCTTTGATAATCGCCGGTAAAGCAGACCAGATTAATCTCTTTCCCTTCCAGCGCCTTAACCCAGTTCAGAGCCGAGCTGCTGCGCCCGGATTTTGAGACGATCCAGATGGAGTCAAATTTGGCGGCGTTTTTTTGCTCGAGAATTTCATAATCCGGCCACAGCGCGAGGCTGGCGTTTACGCCGGTCACCAGAAACTTATTATAAATATATTGCGCGATCAGCTGCGAGAAGCCGCTGCCGTGAACCAGGATGCGGTGCTGCTGCAGGCTTTCCAGCAGCGGCGCCAGCCGCTCTGTCGGCTGAATACTCATGTAGTCGATGTCGTTGGTGACATCGAGTTTCGGCATGGTGATATTGAATTTAATAAAATAGACCAGCTCCAGCCAGCCGCTGAACTTCAGTTTCTTCGCCAGCCGCACCAGCGAGGAGGGGTTGCTATAGCAGCGCTCAGCGACGCTGCGGATACCTTCCCGCACACACTGCTCAGGGTCATTCTGGATAAAACGCAGCACGGTCATTTCCGTTTTGCTCAGCTTGACGTCACGAAAGATATTTTCTAAGTCCATGGCGGGCTCCTCTCAGCGGCAGATTACGCTACCACCAAACGGCAAGAGTGTCTGTGGGGGAACTCACTGGCAGGAAAGGACGAATAGCGACATGGCATGCATGCGCCCTGCTGGCTGAGACGTAAGGTGGCGGCTGCGTATCTCTCCAGCGTCGTTTTTTCCTGCCAGATCGCCCTCGCAGAAAAAATATAAAAGTGTAACCCGCTGATTTTACGAGGGTTTGTGTCAGACTGTTCTGTAAAGTCCAGTTTTAACAGTAAAAAAGTGCGTTCAGGTATGTGGTAAATGCCTGAAAGTAGCTATAATGCGCCCCGCCTCCATGTAGCAATCGAGGCGCGGAAGATCGTCATCTCCGGTGAGGTGGCTGGACTTCAAATCCAGTTGGGGCCGCCAGCGGTCCCGGGCAGGTTCAACTCCTGTGATCTTCCGCCAAAATGCTCCCCCGTTCGTCACTTTCTCATTAAAAAATACGCGAAGAAAACTATCGTCCATAGGCGACCATCGATGGTTGCTGACATCCGCGCAAAAAATACACCATCATCTGCAACGCTCGCCAAACCCAGAACAGGATGTCGCGCATTGCCTTCGTTCCTGGTGATGAATCGTATTATTTGATGCGTTCTTCCTTCATTGCCGGTTATAGGATTCGTCTAGAGATTGCGTTGTTTTTTGATCAAACCGACCTTATCCAAAAAATTTAAAAGCGTAAAATGCTGTAAAAATATATCCCAACCATATAAATGAAAAGAATAAAGAAACTTATTAGCTCTGCACTTCATAATAGTAGTGCCAATGAAGCAGCCACCGCCTTAAAAATGGCGGCAGCAAATATGCAAAAACTCGGGATTAATCCTGCTGATTTGCTGCGTCTGAAAGTCGATGAAGACGAGGATCGGCATGCGGATAACACAGCAGAAGTTAACGGGCTGAAGCGTAAAATTAACGCTCTTGAAGACGATCTCCACCAGACTAAACGTGTTGCGATACAGTGCAAAAGAGAAGCCGATCTGAATGCGTTAAAACTCTCAAACTTACGCGATCAATACGCCATCGCGACTAACAATCTGAAGGCAGCAAATAAGAGCATAGAGGCTTTAGCGACGGTCCAGGTAGAAAGCCGGGAATTAGCCAGAGAAGTTCTTAACCTGAATGCAAAGGTGAAAGAACAACAAGCTAAATTAGAGAAAGCGGGCAATAGATTTTGGCTACAATCCATCATTACGCTTGCTCTCTTTCTGGCCATTGGCTCCATCTGCTACGACAATGGTAAACATTCTGGCGCTGCGCTGGTCAGAAATCAGCAACTGAGCACCCAAACACCAACCCCGCCAAAACTCACTCCTGCAGACCCGACCAAAATAACACTGGATAATAAGGCGGTTTGCTATAGCGATTTCAGGACAGCTCAAGGCAAAGTATTGGCAAAAATTACCTATAACAATCATGAGTTGTCTTTCTATGCCAGAAAACTGAAAGATAAAGCATGGATAGATATTAGCCCACAGGTGTTTAAAGACGAGCAAACAAGGCAAGTGCCATATGATGCGCAGGGCTTTATTGAAGTCAGCAAGAAAGATGCCGCGGAGATAAAATCAAAAGTTGAATGTACATTAGGTGCAATAAGCTGATATTGGAAAAGGGCATTCTCATACTGGTGAGAATCCCTGATTGCTGCGCATACTCATCGTCTTACCTTTCTCACATCGGTCTGCTCTTGATGTTAGCGTCTCACGGCTTCAAACATCAGGAGATGCCTGAGGTCGAATAAATTCTAATGAATGCATCAGGGCAGAGTGGTGCGATTTCCAAACGACTCAGTCATTCTGGCAGGAAGTTCAAAATCTATCCCCAAACCGATTTTCAGCTTTTCAATATAACTCTTATCGCCCAGGCCCCGTTTTTCCCTTCCCATCAGGGGTCTACCATTAATGGATTCCCACAGAAATCCCATTTAAAACCGGAGAGTATATGAAAGCGATTGCCATTACCCGCGCCGCTACCGCAGGCAGTAACGTCCCATTTTTAAGCGCCATCGAGCTGCCGGTTCCGGTTGCTGCAGGGCATGACCTGCTCATTGAAGTGAAGGCGATTTCCGTGAATCCGGTGGATACCAAAGTCCGCGCCGGATTTACCGGCGATACCCCGCGCGTGCTGGGCTGGGATGCGGTTGGCGTCGTAAAATCGGTTGGCGAGGCGGTCACGCTGTTCGCGCCGGGCGATGAAGTCTGGTATGCCGGTGCGCTGGGGCGCGCGGGAAGTAATAGCGAGTTTCAGCTCGTCGACGAACGGATCGTCGCCCTGAAGCCGCGCTCGCTGGATAACGCCTCTGCCGCCGCCCTGCCGCTGACCGCCATCACCGCATGGGAATTGTTGTTCGACCGTCTTGGCGTGCAGGAAGGCGGCAACGCCGGGGATGTGCTGCTGATTGTCGGCGCGGCGGGCGGCGTCGGCTCCATTCTCACGCAGCTGGCGCGCAAACTGACGCGTATGACGATCATCGGCACCGCTTCGCGCCCGGAAAGCCAAAAATGGGTACTTGATGCCGGAGCACACCATGTTATCGATCACAGCAAGCCGCTCAGCGAAGAACTGGCGCGGATTGGGGTAAACGCCGTGACGCACGTCGCCAGCCTCAACAGTACTGAACAACATTACGCGCAGCTGATTGCGGCCCTCGCCCCACAGGGCAAGCTGGCGTTGATTGACGATCCGGAAACCCTCGATGCCCGCCCGCTGAAGGCCAAAAGCATTTCGCTGCACTGGGAGTTTATGTTCACTCGTTCGATGTTTGAAACACCGGATATGCTGGCCCAGCATCAGCTGCTGACCCGGGTGGCGGCCCTGATTGACGATAAGACCATCAAAACGACCCTGGGCGAGCATTACGGTCCAATCAACGCCAGTAACCTGCAGAGAGCGCACACCCAGCTGGAAACCGGGCGCGCGGTCGGCAAAATCGTGCTGGAAGGGTTTTAAGATGACGAGCGACACGGTATCTGCCATTGCGGTTCTGAAAGCCAAACCGGGAAAAACGGCCGATCTGCGGCAGGCGCTGAAAGCGCTGTTACAGCCGACCCGTCAGGAAGCGGGTAATCTGGATTACGCCCTGTTTCAGCTGCGCGATGCGCCGGACACCTTCTACATGCGCGAGTCGTGGCGTGACCCGTCCGCGCTGGAGGCGCACATCGCCCTGCCGCACTTTCAGGCCTTTATCGCGCAAATGGACAGCCTGCTGGCTGAACCGCTGCGCCTGGATTATCTGACACCGGTTGAATAATCGCCTCAACGCTGCGGGTTCCCTGTCAGGCAGGGATCCCGCCTCTTTTACCCCCTTCCTTTTTTATCCCGTCTTTTTTACCCCGTCTCTTTTTCCCTTTTCTGTTTAACACTCTGAGCTAATCGCCCCACGCCCCGCGCTGGCCAGGCTACGCTTACCGTTGCCGCCAAAAAGCAGGTCATCCCCTCCGAATCATCCAGCACGTTCATTCAGAAAGAGGTTTCGCTATGCAGATCAATGCTATTGGTACGTACTCCGCCACCCAACCGCTGAAATCGATGGCTATCTCCCGCCGCGACCCGGGCCCCCACGATGTGCAGATCGCCATCGATTACTGCGGCGTCTGCCACTCCGACCTTCATCAGGCACGATCTGAATGGGCCGGTACGCTCTATCCTTGCGTGCCGGGGCATGAAATCGTCGGCCAGGTGACCGCCATCGGCAATCAGGTCTCGGGGTTCAACGTTGGCGACCTGGTCGGCGTCGGCTGTATGGTCGACAGCTGTAAACAGTGTGAAGAGTGCGAAGCAGGACTGGAAAACTACTGCGACCATATGATTCTCACCTACAACGGCCCCACGGCAGACGCGCCTGGACACACCCTCGGCGGCTATTCGCAGCAGATTGTGGTACACGAGCGCTACGTGCTGCATATTCGCCATCCGAAGGAACAACTCGCCGCCGTGGCGCCGCTGCTCTGCGCGGGGATTACCACCTACTCTCCGCTGCGTCACTGGAACGTCGGGCCGGGGAAAAAAGTCGGCATTGTGGGTATTGGCGGGTTGGGACATATGGGAATTAAGTTGGCCCATGCCATGGGCGCCCACGTGGTGGCCTTTACCACCTCAGAATCGAAGCGGGAAGCAGCAAAAGCGCTGGGCGCGGATGAGGTGGTTGTCTCACGCAACGAGGATGAAATGGCCGCCCACGTGAAAAGCTTCGATTTCATCCTCAACACCGTAGCGGCGCCGCACAATCTCGATGCCTTCACCACGTTACTCAAACGCGATGGCACTCTGACCCTGGTCGGCGCGCCGGCCAGCCCGCATCCTTCGCCGGAAGTGTTTAATCTGATATTTCGCCGTCGTGCGATTGCGGGCTCGATGATAGGCGGGATCCCGGAAACTCAGGAGATGCTCGATTTCTGCGCCGAACACAGCATCGTCGCCGATATTGAGCTGATTCGCGCCGATCAGATCAACGAAGCCTGGGAGCGTATGGTCAAAGGCGATGTCAAATATCGCTTCGTGATCGACAGCGCGACGCTCGCCGGTTAAGTCCCGCGGCGAAAGGTGCGCCGCCACTCCGCCGGGCTGACGCCAAAGCGGGATTTAAACTGCTGGCGCCAGGTCACGGCGGAGCGGAATCCAACGCTTTCCGCCACCTGCTCGACGGGCATATTCCCCGTTTCGAGCAAGAGCTGACTGCGCCGCAGACGTTCAATGGTCAGCCAGTCGGCAATGCTCATGCCGGTAGCCCTGGTGAAGTGACGAGTCAGCGTGCGCCGGCTCATTGCTACCACCTGCGCCAGCGAGTCGAGGTTGTGCGGTTCGGCGATATGCTGCTGGAGATACTCCAGCAGGCCGTTAATCCGCGCGTCGCGGGTATTTTTCGGTACCGGCTGGGCGATAAACTGCGCCTGGCCCCCTTCACGATGGGGCGGCACGATCATACGCCGGGCGATCTGATTCGCCGCGAGGCTGCCGAAACGCTGGCGAATGATATACAGGCAGCAGTCGAGCGCCGCCGCGGTGCCCGCTGAAGTAATGATCCGCTGGTCATCGACGTACAGCGCATTGATATCCAGCCGCACCTCGGGAAACTGCCGCTGAAACGCCTGCTCAAACTCCCAGTGGGTCGCCGCCCGTTTGCCATCCAGCAGCCCGGCATAGCCGAGAACAAAGGCGCCGAGGCATAGCCCGACGATTTCAGCGCCGTTCTCCCTTGCCCGCACCAGGCTATCCAGCAACGACTGGGGCGGACGCTGATGCACCGCTCCCCAGTAAGGCACCACCACGATATCAGCCTGCTCAAGGGCGGTGAAATCCGCGCTGGCGTTGAGCGCAAAGCCGTCGGGCGCGGTCAACAATCCCGGCCGTTCGGCGCAAATCTGCAGCTTAAAACGTTTCGTTTCCGAGACGCTATCGCCAAACAACATGCAGGGAACCGAGTAGTGAAAAGGGCTGAACCCGTCCACGGCAACAATTGCGACATCGGTTAATTTCATCATCCTCTCCGTTCCTCGCGGCGGGCTTAAAAGATCATACTTTCCCCATCCTGCGGGATGCTGACAGAATCGGCAATCTGATTGTCCGCCACGTATTCGCGCAGCTCCTCGCGGCTCAGCAGGCAGTGATTGACCGCTTCAAGATGGATAGCGACAATTTTCGCCTCTGGCAGGGTAAAATGGGCTTTCAGCACATCTTCTTTGCCCATGATAATCGGCCCGAATCCAATCACGTGCGCGTAGCCGGCATTCAGCACCACCACATCGGGACGCAGCCGTAGCATATCGGCCTCAATTTCAGGGCGCCAGATGGTATCGCCCACCAGCCACAGCGTCTTCTCCTGCGGATGGCGAAACACCACGCCGCAGGCTTCGCCCAGGCGCTCCGCCATAGCCGGCACGGCATAGGTGCGGTCGCTGCCATGCTGCCCGGAAGTAGTTTTCTGTAAGCGGATGCCGGCAAACTCACTCTCTTCCGACAGCAGGCGGACATCCTGAAATCCCTGTCCACGCAGCAGTCCGGCATCACCGTCATGCTGGACAAAAACCGGCAGCGTCTTCGGGATCGCGGCGATCGCCGCCTCATCCCAATGATCATCATGCGTATGGGTGACGATCGCCGCATCGACATCAATAATAGTTTCAAGGGAAAAAGGCAGCCCGACCAACGGGTTACGCAGCTCTGCGCGGGCGGTGCCCGGGAATCCCGGCCAGGCGCCACGATCCGCCAGCATCGGGTCAATCAGGAACTTTTTTCCTGCATATTCAATAATCTGAGTTGAGTTACGGATATGGGTCATTTTCATGATGTTCACTCCTCTTCGCGGTTATCTGGCGAACATCGTACGTCCCACCAGCCTGGCGCAATATGGGCATTTGGGCAATGATCGATGAGATTGGGCCAACTTTCTGCGGTTGCCATCCGCCTCTGGCTATGATGTCCTGAACGCTCGTTTTCTGAGGAAGTGGCTACGATGAAAAAGAGACTGACCGTCGCCGATATGCACGGCGCCGAAGTGATTGCGCACACTCCGTGGTTCAGCATGCGTAAGGTGGCCATCGACGTCACCGACGCCGAGCGCCGCGATTTTTACTCTGTCCATTATCCGCGCCCGGCGGTAGGGATTGTCGCCATGCAGCAGGACAAAGTACTGCTGATCCGCCACTATCGGTATCTGATCGATAAGGTGGTATGGGCTATTCCGTCCGGCGGTATTGATGAAGGGGAAGAGCCGCGCGCGGCGGCCCTGCGCGAGCTACGGGAAGAGACCGGCTATCAGGCGAAACAGGCCGAAGAAATTATCCGCTACAACCCCTCCTATGGCAGCAGCGACCAGCTGTTTATCACCTGGCTTGCCCGCGATCTGACGTATGTCGGAATGGATGAGGATCAGGATGAGGTGATGGAAACAGGCTGGTTTACCTTCGCCGAAATTAGCCAGCTGATCGCCCGTGGCGAGATGCCTGACGGGCTGTCGCTGGTGCCGCTGCTGCATCTGATGGCGCAGCAGCATCACGGTTTAGCGTAACGGCCTGAGCATCCGCCAGCGAAACCACAGCTGGGCCACCAGGATTAACATACCGCCAATAATCTTTTGCAACGGCAGCTGTTCGCCGTACCACAGCGCGGCGGCAATAACCGTCAACAGCGGCTCCAGCACCATGATAATCGCCGCGCTTGCCACCGCCGCGTACTTCTGCCCCTTCATTTGCAGGCCGAAGCGCAGACTGGTGGCGATAACAATACTGGCCAGCAGCCAGCCGAAAGTGGGTAGCGTAAACGGCTGGTCCCAGGTTTCGACGGCGGCGGAGATCCCCAGCCCGACGAGTCCGGTAATCGCCAGCTGCACGGTGGTCAGCGGGATCAGGGGCACATCGCGGGCGCAGCGGCTGGTGTAGCAAAACCAGATCGACTGCACCAGCGCGGTCAGCAGAAACCAGCCCTGGCTGGGGTGGAAGGCAATCGGCATATGCAGACTCAGCAGCCCGAGGCCGACGATCGCGACCGGCAGGCACTCCCAGTATGCCCGGGCCGGGCGTGTTTTCATCATCACCCATGCGGTGAGCGGCACAAACAGCATCGACAGGCTCATGATGAACGCCCCCTCGCCCAGCGAGGCGGTGGTCGAGACCGAGTAGATCCACAGACACAGGTTCAGCGCAAACCACAGCCCGCCGATCGTCATCTGCCGCCAGTGTCGCCTCTCCACGTGGAAGCCGCGACAAAACGGCAGCAGCAGCAGCGCCGCAAAAAAGAAACGCAGCCCAAGGAAGGCGAAAACCGGCATCCCCGCGATGGCTTCGCGAGAAAATATCCACCCACATGCGGCGATAACCGTAGCGGCTACCAGCAGTAAATCCGCCTGACGCTGCCGGACCATATTCACCTCTCCTTGTGTTGACGATTACCAGCCGGGAACCGCACCACCGTTAAAGATAGTCTCTGCCGCCCTGGCGACTTCCGGCGACTGATAGGACTGCATAAATTCCTTCACGTTTTCCGCGTCTTTATTCTCTTCGCGGGCCACGATGATATTCACGTACGGCGAGTTTTTATCTTCAATAAAAATCCCGTCATGCACCGGCGAGAGACCGGTTTGCTGAAGATAGGTGGTGCTGATAATCGCCACATCCACTTTCGGGTCGTCCAGCACGCGCGGCAGCTGCGCCCCTTCCAGCTCCATAATGTTCAGGTGACGCGGGTTGGCGGTGATATCGACCGCCGTAGGCAGCAGGCCAGTCCCCGCCTTCAGGGTAATCAGCTGCTCTTTTTGCAACAGCAGCAACGCGCGCCCCAGGTTGGTGGGATCGTTCGGAATGGCGATAGTCGCCCCGTCTTGCAGATCGACCACCGATTTTATTTTGCGTGAATAGCCCGCCATCGGGAACACGAAGGTGTTGCCGATCGCCACCAGATGGTAGCCGTGCGCTTTGTTATCCTGCTCCAGGAACGGCCGGTGCTGGAAGACGTTAGCATCCAGATCGCCGGCGTTCGTCGCTTCGTTAGGCAGAAGCGAACCGCTGAAGCCCACCAGCTCGACATCCAGGCCATATTTCTCTTTGGCGACCTTTTTAGCCACTTCCGCGACATCCTGTTCCGCGCCGTTGATGACGCCGACTTTAATGTGTTTCGCATCGCTACCTTGCTGGTCGCAGCCTGCCAGCAGCAGACCCGCCAGCACCACGGCGGCGGCTGTCCGTAAACGCAATTTCATCATTTTTACCCTGTCAGTCCATAGAAGTCGTTATTATTTTTCGTCCAAAACTATAACGACTTTATGGTCAGGTTTTAAACTGCAAAAACAGCAACCGGAAATAAAATCATCTACCGGTGGTTGGCTTCATGCGCCAGCAGCACAGGCGTCGCCTGTTGCTGCTGTTGTGCGAAACCCATCAGTCCTCCGGTTCGCTAGTGATATGGCGGATTCTGGCCCGCGCGTGCCGGGCGTCACAACCGAAAACCGGACGACTATTTTTTGTTTACGCCTCTGGCGGCACCGGCCGCCACGAGGATCATCGGCGACAAGCCGCTTACCGACGCCGCCACTCGCCGGGCGTCACGCCATACAGTTTTTTAAACGCCTTCGAGAACGAGGCCTGCGACTGGAACCCACAGCGCCCGGCAATCACATCAAGGTTGGTCTGCCGCTCCACGCGCAGCAGACGCGCAGCCATTGCCATCCGCAGCTGTGAAAGCCAGGCCTGCGGCGTAAGGTGATACGCGCGGGCAAAATGCCGGGCGAAGGTGGCGCGCGACAAAAAAGCGCGGGCGGCCATACTCTCCAGCGTCCAGGGCTGCTCTGGCGTTTCCAGCACCGCGAAAACAGCGGGCATCAGCCGTTCATCGCTCATCAGTCGCAGTAGCCCTGCCGGCGGCGCTTCGCTACCCAGTAGCGTGCGCAGCAGCAAAACCAGCAGCGTGTCGCCGAGGCTACGCACGATAGCCCCGCCGCCGGGGCGCGCCATCAGGCTCTCCCGTACCAGCACGTTAAGCAGCAGCTCCAGTTCCGGGCACTCCGCCCGCTCGTCGGTGTGCAGATGAATCAAGTCCGCCGGTTCTGCAAACAACCAGCTGACGTGCGGGCCGAAGTAAAATTCGCCGCACAGCATCTCCAGCGCATCCTGGTCGGTACCGGTTCGGACCTCGGTCAGGGTCCCGTTAAAGCGGTGGGCGACAGGCAGGATCTGCCCCCACTCCACCAGGCTTTCCATCAGGTGCGGCGAGCCGTGCGGGAGCAAGATGACATCGCCCGCCCGCATCTGCCGGGTTTGTTTGCCGACCATCAGTCGCCCCTCGCCACGCAACACAAAATGCCAGGGTACCACGCCGCTGCGCATCTGCTCATGCCCGGCCTGCCAGCGACCGCCAAACCGGCAGTGCAGATTCACTTCGCAGCGCGGCGCCAGCAGCGCCAGCAGATGACTGAGACTGTCCATGCCACTCCTGAGACGATAAGACTAAAAAATGAGACGAAGAGCCTCAGTCTAGCACGCCGCATATCCCTAAGATGTCGCCATTGCCACATCACACCCTCACAGACACAGGAGCACACCATGAGCCGTTTAGCTGATATTCGTGAACAAGACGTCACCGGTAAAGCCGCAGAAATTTTCGGGGCGATCAAAAAAGCGATGGGTAAAGTGCCCAATGCCTATTTGACCATCGGCGGTCATTCACCGGCAGCATTGCAGCAAGCGCTGGCGCATAACGCGATGTTGAGTAAAAGCAGCCTGAATGCCAAAGAGCTGGAAGCGATTAACCTCGCCGTGAGCGAAGCCACCGGCTGTGATTACTGCCTGGCGGCGCATACGTTAATGGCCAAAAAAGCGGGTTACAGCGGCGAGCAAATCCATGCCCTGCGCCGCGGCGAGTTTGCTGAAGATGCCCGTCTCGACGCGCTGGTCAAGTTTGTCCAGACCCTGGTGCGCACTCGCGGCACGCTCCCGGAAGCCGACGTCAGCGCACTGCGTAACACCGGCTTCGGCGACCAGCAGGTGATTGAGATTATCAGCGCGGTGAGCGCCATTCTGTTCACCAATATGGTGAACCGGGTGAATGATACGGTCGTCGACTTCCCGAAAGCCGATTAACCCATAACATCGCCTGTTTATAGCCCCAGCTCGCTCAATCCCGGATGGTCATCGGGGCGGCGCCCCTGGGGCCAATGGAACAGGCGATCCTGCGCTTCAATTGGCAGATCGTTAATGCAGGCGTAGCGGGTATGCATCAGGCCATGCTCATCAAACTCCCAGTTTTCATTGCCATATGAGCGGAACCAGCTGCCGCTGTCGTCACACCATTCATAGGCGAAACGCACCGCAATACGGTTATCGTTCCATGCCCACAGCTCCTTAATCAGCCGGTACTGCTGCTCCTTTTGCCATTTTCGCGTCAGGAAGCCGATGATTTCCGCGCGTCCATGGACAAACTCACTGCGATTGCGCCACTGGCTGTCGGCCGTATAGGCCAGCGCCACTTTTTGTGGGTCGCGGCTGTTCCAGCCATCTTCGGCGGCGCGAACTTTTTGCAGCGCGCTTTCCCGTGTAAACGGCGGTAGCGGCGGGCGAACTTCGGTCATGGTCACTCTCCTTTTAGCGTTAACTGTTGTTGTAGCTGTAGGTTTTCCTGCTCCAGCGCCTGGATACGCTGCTGCAGCGTCTGGCTATACTCCGCCACCTGCCGGGCGCTGTAGCGCGGCGTAATGTGCTGCGGACAGTTCCAGTCAAACGCCTGCAGATGAAAGCGAAACAGGCGTTCCACCCTGGCGCGGTAATTGTCCGGCGTGACCCGAGCCAGCAGCCCCGGATCATCGTCCTTCGCCAGCACCTCGACGGTGGCATAGATTTTCAGCCTGGCGCGGCGCGGGTAATCCATCAAAAACAGGCAGGCACGGTCGCTGCCGCGCAGGTTGCCGGTGGTGATGTACTGCCGGTTACCGCCAAAATCCGCCATCGCCAGCGTGGCGTCATCCAGCAGATGGAGAAAACCCGGCGGCCCGCCGCGATGCTGAATATAGGGCCAGCCGGTTTGCGATAGCGTTGCCAGATAAACACTGTCGCGGGTGGCGATCATCTCCTCTTCACTGGCGCCGAAACGTTCTCCCCTGCGCTGGCGATACGGCGACTGCCACAGACCATCGCTCCCCATTTCATGTTGAACGTCCATCACATCAGGCGTGATGGCAATATCGAGAAAGTCCCCCGGCATAGATCCTCCGAACGCGCGATTACTGCGCTCATCATGGACTCTGCCGCCATAAATGATAATACTGCGATACTGACAATCATCTTTCCGGAAAACGGGATAATTATGGATCGCTTGAGCGCCATGGCGCTGCTGGTAAAAGTTACTGAACTGGGCAGCATGTCGGCGGCAGCACGGGCGCTGAATATGCCGTTGACCACCGTCAGCCGCCATATTGCCGAGCTGGAGAGCACGCTCGGCGTGCGCCTGCTGCTCCGCACCACCCGCAAGCTGACGCTGACCGACGCCGGCATCGATTATGTCGCCGCCGCACGGCGGATTCTCGAAGAGGTTGACCTGGCCGAACGCCAGGCGGCGGGGGAATATCAGCAGCCGAAGGGCGAGCTGACGATCGCGGCACCGACGATGTTTGGCCGACAGCATGTTTTGCCAGTTGTCACCGCGTTTCTCGCACGTTACCCGCAAATTCGCGTCCGTTTACTGCTCAGCGATCGTAATGCCGATCTGCTCGACGAGCATATCGATCTCGCGGTGCGCATTGGTCCGCTGCCGGATAGCGGAATGGTTGCCACCCGCCTGGGCGAGATGCGTATCGTCACCTGCGCCCACCCGACGCTGCTGGAAAAACACGGACACCCGCAGCGCCCGCGTGAGCTGAGCACGCTGCCGGCCATTCGTATTGAATCACCGATGCCCTATCGCGGCTGGCGGTTTAAGGCGGCCATGGCGGAAGACCGGCACGTGGTGCTTCAGCCGGTGCTCTGCGTGACCACTCCGGAAAGCGCCGCCGATGCCGCGCGACTGGGGGCCGGCGTAGCGCGCCTGCTGCACTACCAGGCCATCGCTGGTCTGGCGTGCGGTGAACTGACGCTGATACTGGAGGCGATGGAACCGGAGCCTGCGCCGGTACACCTGCTGTATACCGCCCGCGGGCTGGCACCTCTTAAGTTGCGGAAATTTCTCGATTTCGCCACGCCGATGCTGCGCCAGGCGCTGACGCGCATCGCGGCAACCGGCTAGTTCGCCACCTTTTTCAGCGGCGCCTCTTTCAGCAGCCATGAGAGCAGAAAGGCCACCGCCATGATGCAGGCCGCCATCAGGAAGGCGGCATGAATCGCCGAGCCAAAGGCATCGAGATAATCAAGGCGGATCTCCGACGGCAGGTTATGCACCGCGGCCGGATTCAGCGCCCGCGGCAGCTCCGTCCCTGCCGGCAGCAGACGCTGCAGGTTGTTTTGCAGAACATGGGTGAACACCGCGCCGAACAGCGCGACTCCGATGGAACCGCCGATCGAACGGAACAGCGTCACGCCGGAGGTCGCCACGCCGTACATCTGCGCCGGCATGGCGTTCTGTACCGCCAGCACCAGCACCTGCATCACCAGTCCCAGACCCATTCCCAGCACGGAGGTAAACAGATACAGCTGCCACATCGGCGAGTAAATGGTAATGCGCGTCAGCAGCACCATCCCTACCATCCCTGACAGCGTGCCAAGAATCGGGAACATGCGATACCGGCCGGTGCGGCTGATAATGCGCCCGCTAACGATCGACGTCAGCAACAGCCCGCCCATCAACGGAATGAGCTGCATCCCGGCTTCGGTCGGCGTCGCCGCCTTCACCACCTGCAGATAGAGCGGCAGGAAGGTGACCGAACCAAACAACGACATCCCGATGACAAAGCCAATCAGGCTGCACAGCAGAAAGCTGCGATTGCGAAAGAGGGAGAGCGGGATAATCGGCTCCGCGGCGATCCGTTCTTCATAAATAAATCCGATAACCCCCACCACGCCGAAGGCGAGAATGCACCAGAGCTGCGGGTCGTTCCACGCACGCACGCTGCCGCCTTCAGAGGTGAAGAGAATGATACACAGCAGCGCCATACTCAGGTAAATCGCGCCCAGCCAGTCGACCTGGTGCTGGCTGCGTTTATTGCTGCTGTGGAAAACCGCGCCGATCACCAGCAGCGCAAACAGCCCCAGCGGCAGGTTGATATAGAAAATCCAGCGCCATGAGGCGTGCTGCACCAGGAAGCCGCCGATGAGCGGCCCGATCACCGTCGCCAGGCCGAATACCCCGCCGAACAGCCCCTGATAGCGGCCGCGGTTGGCCGGGGGGATCACATCGGCCACCGCCGCCATACTGATCACCATCAGACCGCCGCCGCCCAGCCCTTGTAACCCGCGCATCAGCACCAGCTGAGTCATATTCTGCGCGACGCCGCACAGCGCGGAACCGACCAGGAACAGCACGATTGCCACCTGGAGCACAATCTTGCGACCGAAGAGATCGCCAAATTTACCGTACAGCGGTACGACAATCGTCGAGCTGAGAATATAGGCGGTGACCACCCAGGAGAGCTTATCCAGCCCGCCGAGCTCACCAACAATCGTGGGTAGCGCCGTCGACACAATGGTCTGATCCAGGGCCGACAACAGCATAACCAGCATCAGCGCGCTAAACAGCAGACGGATCGACGGTGCCGGTTGGGTCGCGACTTGAGATGTCATCACATCACTCGCTTGAAATTAATTAAATGTATAATTAATATTTAGGGAAATGATGAATCCCGTCAAGAGAGGATGAAGAAATGGCCGCACAAAAAGACAATGATGTCCCTCGTCGTCCGGGCCGCCCGCGGGGTAAAAAGCCCGGCACGGCCAGTCGCGAGCAGCTTATGGATATTGCGCTGATGCTGTTTGCCCGCCAGGGGATCGCCCATACTTCGCTCAATGCGATTGCGAAAGAAGCAGGCGTGACGCCGGCGATGCTGCACTACTATTTCAGCTCGCGGGAAGCGTTAGTGGACCAGTTGCTGGAAGAGCGCTTCATGCCTTTGCGCAGTGAGATAGGCCAGATTTTTATCGACCATCCGCAAGATCCGGTGACCGCTTTCACCTTGCTGATCGAGGCGCTGGGGACGCTGGCGGAGAAGCACACCTGGTTTGCGCCGCTGTGGATGCAGGAGGTGATTGGCGAAATGCCGATACTGCGCCAGCATATGCACGCGCGCTTTGGCGAAGATAAATATCACCGGATGCTGACAACGGTGAAGCGCTGGCAGGAAGAGGGCAAACTCAACCCGGCCCTGTCGCCGGAGCTGCTGTTCACCACCCTGATTAGCCTGGTTCTGGTGCCATTCTCCCGCCTGCGTAGCGACACACGCTTAACCTCCGTCACCCGACAGACCATTGTCAGCCACGCGCTGACGCTGATCCGCCGGGGAATTGCTGGTTAAGCCACGCGCTGTCGGCTGCCCGCCGGGGCTACAGCGCTTTTGACAGGTAGTGGCGCGCCATCCCGACGTGCGGAAAATCAGGGAGCGACATCTGCAGCTGATAGCCCTGCTTTTGATAAAACGGCAGGGCCTGGAAGCTGAAGGTATCGACCAGAACATGGCGACAGCCCTCGTCGCGCGCCTGCTTTTCCGCCGCGCGCATCAGTTCTCCGCCCAGCCCGCTGCCGCGCGAAGCTTCGCTGACCCACAAATACTTAATACAGAGCCAGTTGGCCTTTCTGTTGGCAATCAAACCGCCCAGCATGACCCCGGCGTCATCACGGAGGTACACGCCCAGGTCAGCAAACTGCGTCGCATCCAGATAGCGCAGGTTGTATTCACGTAATCCTGCCAGCAACTCTTCCTGATCCGCGGGATTAATACTTTTAGTTATAATCAATGCCATCTGTATTCTCCTTAATTCAATATTATGAAGATATCTCTGCGCTTACTTTCACAAAAAATACTTATTTTCTCCATTATTTCTTGTCTAAATTTTCCGTGCTTATTTTTAATTAAAAAAACCTTTCCATCATCCGCTGGAAACGTATAATGAAGGAAAAATGAGAATGATCATTCTCACTTTATGACCCCACGGAGAAAACCATGAGCAACGCACTGGCCGCCCGGCAAAAGATCCGGCAGGATGAAATCATCGCTGCCGCACGTCACTGCTTTCGTCGTCATGGTTTTCACGGAGCCAGCATGGCCCAGGTCGCCAGCGAAGCGAAGCTGAGCGTCGGGCAAATCTACCGCTACTTCGCCAATAAAGACGCCATCATCGCGGAAATGATCCGCCGCATCATCGATTATCGTATTGCCGAGATGGACGGAAAAACGCAGACCGACCAAATTCCGCGGCTGCTCGCCTGGCGACAGACCCTGGATGAAGATGATGACGCGCTGATGCTGGAAATGGCCGCCGAAGCGACCCGCAACCCGCAAATCGCCGCCATGATGGTGGAAGCCGACAAGCGCATGTTTGCCAACGCCTGTGCGCATATACGCAAAGCGCATCCGCATCTGAGCGACGAACGCATCCGCTGCTGCGTTGAGATCACCGCGGTGATGATGGAAGGGACGATTTACCGGCGTCTTGTTCCACAGACGGTGGCACCAGAAGTCCTCGAGAAACTTTATCGGGAAATAACCGCTATGTTGCTAATGGATAAATAATTAACTGCAATTAATAAACAGGGAATTTTAAATTCCCTTTTTGTCGTTTCCGTTTATCGGAAATGCGTCATCAGCTGGCCTGAACCCTGCTATTTAATTAGCAGGGAGGACGTCGTTCATCCTGAGAAAAATATAATGAAATATACCATGCTCCCCATCGCAGCGGCCTTATTCATCCTGAGCGGATGCGATAATGCCCAAACATCAGCCCCGCCACAGGTGACGCCGGAAGTGGGCGTTGTCACGCTGAAAAGCCAGCCCGTGTCGGTGATCAGCGAACTGACCGGTCGTACCACGGCTTCACTCAGCGCCGAAGTGCGCCCGCAGGTAGGCGGCATCATTCAAAAACGCCTGTTCACCGAGGGCGATATGGTGAAAGCCGGCCAGGCGCTGTATCAAATCGACCCGTCCAGCTATCGCGCGGCCTATAACGAAGCCGCCGCCGCCCTGAAGCAGGCGCAATCTCTGGTGGTATCCGACTGTCAGAAAGCTCAGCGCTACGCGGCGCTGGTCAAAGACAACGGCGTATCTCGTCAGGATGCCGACGATGCGCTGTCGACCTGTAATCAGGACAAAGCCAGCGTGGAGTCGAAAAAGGCGGCGCTGGAGAGCGCGCGTATTAACCTGAACTGGACCACCGTTACCGCGCCAATTGCCGGACGTATCGGGATCTCTTCCGTCACCCCCGGCGCACTGGTTTCCGCCGACCAGGATACCGCCCTGGCGACGATCCGCGGGCTGGACACCATGTATGTCGATCTCACTCGCTCCAGCGTCGATCTGCTGCGCCTGCGCAAACAAGCGCTGGCGACCAACGACAATACGCTTAGCGTGTCCCTGACCCTGGAAGATGGCAGCACCTACAGCGAAAAAGGGCATCTGGCGTTGACCGAAGTGGCGGTGGACGAATCCACCGGCTCGGTCACGCTACGCGCAGTCTTCCCGAACCCACAGCATGTCTTGTTACCGGGAATGTTCGTGCGCGCCCACGTCGATGAAGGGGTGATGGACGACGCGATCCTGGCGCCGCAGCAGGGCATCACCCGTGATGCCAAAGGCAATGCCACCGCGCTCGTCGTCGATGGCAACAGCAAAGTAGAACAACGGGAAGTCGAAACCGGTGACGCATACGGCGACAAATGGCTGGTAGTGAACGGCCTGAAAAGCGGCGATAAGCTGATCGTTGAAGGCACCAGCAAAGTCGCTGCGGGTCAGCAGGTCAAAGCCGTCGAAGTCAACAATGACGGAGGCAACGCCTGATGTTTTCCCGCTTCTTTGTGCGCCGCCCGGTTTTCGCCTGGGTTATCGCCATTCTGATCATGCTCGCCGGGGTGCTCGCCATCCGGACGCTGCCGGTGGCGCAATATCCTGACGTCGCCCCTCCGGCGGTAAAAATCTCGGCCACCTATACCGGGGCCTCTGCGGAAACCCTGGAAAACAGCGTCACTCAGGTCATTGAACAACAGCTGACCGGGCTGGATAACCTGCTCTATTTCACCTCCACCAGCAGCTCTGACGGCTCGGTAGATATTACCGTCACCTTCGAGCAGGGGACCGACCCGGATACCGCCCAGGTGCAGGTACAGAACAAGGTCCAGCAGGCGGAATCGCGTCTGCCGAGCGAGGTGCAACAGTCCGGCGTCACGGTAGTGAAATCGCAAAGTAACTTCCTGCTGATCCTCGCGGTGTACGATAAAAATAACAAAGCCACCAGCTCCGATATCTCCGACTGGCTGGTCAGTAACATGCAGGACCCGCTGGCGCGCGTTGAGGGCGTCGGCAGCCTGCGCGTTTTCGGCGCAGAATACGCGATGCGTATCTGGATGGATCCAACGAAACTGGCCTCCTACGCGCTGATGCCTTCCGATGTACAAACGGCGATTGAAGCGCAGAACGTGCAAATTTCCGCGGGTAAAATCGGCGCGCTGCCATCATCCAGCGCGCAGCAGCTAACCGCCACCGTCCGCGCCCAGTCGCGGCTGCAAACGGTCGATCAGTTCAAAAATATTATCGTCAAGAGCAAGTCAGACGGCTCGGTGGTGCGGCTGGGCGACGTCGCTCGTGTTGAGATGGGCAGCGAAGATTACACCGCCACGTCAAACCTCAACGGCCACCCGGCCGCCGGTATCGCGGTGATGATGGCCCCGGGCGCCAACGCGCTGGATACCGCCACGCGCGTGAAAAGTAAAATTGCTGAATATCAGCGTCAGATGCCGCAGGGCTACGATATCGCCTATCCGAAAGACAGCACCGAGTTCATTAAAATCTCGGTTGAAGATGTTATTCAAACGCTGTTTGAAGCCATCATTCTGGTGGTTTGTGTGATGTACCTGTTCCTGCAAAATTTCCGCGCCACGCTGATTCCGGCGGTGGCGGTGCCGGTGGTACTGCTGGGGACCTTTGGCGTGCTGGCCCTGTTCGGCTACTCCATCAACACCCTGACCCTGTTTGCGATGGTACTGGCCATCGGCCTGCTGGTGGATGATGCCATCGTGGTGGTGGAAAACGTCGAGCGTATTATGCGCGACGAGGGCCTGCCCGCCCGCGAAGCCACCGAAAAATCGATGGGAGAAATCTCCGGGGCGCTGATCGCGATTGCGCTGGTGCTGTCGGCAGTCTTCTTACCGATGGCCTTCTTTGGCGGCTCGACCGGCGTGATTTATCGCCAGTTCTCGGTGACGATTATCTCGGCGATGATGCTGTCGGTGGTGGTGGCTCTCACCTTAACGCCGGCGCTGTGCGGCGCGCTGCTCTCCCACTCTAAACCGCATACCACAGGATTCTTCGGGGCGTTTAACCGTCTGTGGGGCCGTACCGAACAGGGCTACCAGCATCGCGTGCTCGGCGGGCTACGCCGTTCTGCCATGATGATGGGCGCCTTTGTGCTGATTTGCGGCGCCATGGCGCTGGCGATGTGGAAGCTGCCGGGGAGCTTCCTGCCGGTAGAGGATCAGGGCGAAATCATGGTCCAGTACACCCTCCCGGCGGGCGCCACCGCCGTGCGTACCGCCGAAGTACGTCGCCAGGTGACCGACTGGTTCCTCAGCAAAGAAAAAGCCAATACCAACGTTATTTTCACCGTCGATGGCTTTAACTTCAGCGGCAGCGGACAAAACGCCGGGATGGCCTTCGTGTCGCTGAAAAACTGGTCCGAACGTAAAGGCGCCGAGAACACCGCCCAGGCGATTGCCCTGCGCGCCACCCAGGATCTGAGCAGCATTCGCGACGCCTCGCTGTTTGCCATGACCCCACCGTCGGTGGACGGCCTGGGGCAGAGCAACGGCTTTACCTTTGAGCTGATGGCCAGCGGCGGTACCGATCGCGATAGCCTGATGAAAATGCGCAGCCAGCTGCTGGCGGCCGCCAGTCAAAGTCCGGAACTCCAGTCGGTCCGCGCCAACGACCTGCCGCAAATGCCGCAGCTGCAGGTCGATATCGACAATGACAAAGCCGTTTCCCTGGGACTGTCGCTGAGCGATGTCACCGACACGCTCTCCAGCGCCTGGGGCGGCACCTACGTGAACGACTTTATCGATCGCGGACGCGTGAAGAAGGTTTACATTCAGGGAGAAAGCGACGCCCGCGCCGTGCCGTCCGATCTCGGTAAATGGTTCGTACGCAGCAGCAATGACAGCATGACGCCGTTCTCCGCCTTTGCCACCACCCATTGGCAATATGGCCCGGAAAGCCTGGTGCGCTACAACGGCTCCGCCGCCTTCGAAATCCAGGGTGAAAATGCCTCCGGCTTCAGCTCCGGCGTGGCTATGGAAAAAATGGAAGCGCTGGCCAACAGCCTGCCGGCAGGCACCACCTGGGCGTGGAGCGGCATGTCGCTTCAGGAAAAGCTGGCCAGCGGGCAGGCCATGAGCCTGTATGCCATCTCGATTCTGGTGGTGTTCCTGTGTCTCGCCGCGCTGTATGAAAGCTGGTCGGTCCCCTTCTCGGTGATCATGGTGATCCCGCTGGGCCTGCTCGGCGCCGCGCTGGCGGCGTGGATGCGCGATCTGAGTAACGATGTCTACTTCCAGGTCGCACTGTTGACCACCATCGGCCTGTCGTCGAAGAACGCCATCCTGATCGTTGAATTTGCCGAAGCGGCGGTGGATGAGGGCTACTCGCTGTCACGTGCCGCACTGCGCGCTGCGCAAACCCGTCTGCGCCCCATCGTGATGACCTCGCTGGCGTTTGTCGCCGGGGTCCTGCCGCTGGCGGTAGCGACCGGCGCCGGCGCCAACAGCCGTGTGGCGATCGGGACCGGTATTATCGGCGGCACCCTGACCGCCACGCTGCTGGCGGTGTTCTTCGTTCCCCTGTTCTTTGTGCTGGTGAAGCGTCTGTTCACCCGCCAACGCCCTACTCAGGAGTAAGTTATGTTTCGTTTGACCCTGGTTTTTGTTGCGCTCCTGACCGCAGGCTGTGTTTCCCTCGATCCGGACTATAGCCGCCCGGCGGCGCCGGTTCCCGCGACGCTCCCTGGCGCTCATGGCGAAGCCACTGCGGTGGTCGGCAGCTGGCAGCAGGTTGTCAACGATGCGCGGCTGAAAAAAGTGGTCAGCATGGCGCTGACCAGCAACCGCGATCTGCAGAAAGCGATTGCCGACATTGAGGCCGCTCGGGCGCAGTATGGCGAAGCTCGCGCATCGCTGTTCCCCACCGTTGATGCTGAACTTAGCCATACCCGCAGTAAAACCGTCGCCAGCGGCCTCACCTCATCCGCAGAGGCCGACGGTGCGGTTTCCAGCTTCGAGCTGGATCTGTTTGGTAAGAATCAGAGTTTATCGCGGGCGGCACGGGAGACCTGGCTTGCCAGCGAATACACCGCGCAGAATACGCGCCTGACGATGATTGCCGATCTGACCACCGCGTGGGTCACGCTCGCAGCGGATAACAGCAATCTGGCGCTGGCCCAGCAGACCCTGGCCAGCGCTGAGAACTCGCGCAAAATTGTCGCCCGCCAGATGGCGGTAGGCACCGCTTCCGCGGGCGACCTCAGCGATGCCGAAAGCGTTTACCAGCAGGCGCGTGCCAGCGTCGCCAGCTATCGCACCCAGGTGGCGCAGGACAAAAATGCGCTCAATTTACTGGCCGGTGAAACCGTCCCCGACAGTCTGCTGCCCGGCACCCTGGAAAGCCTCGGCGACCACAGCATTCGCCTGGTACCGGCCGGCGTATCCTCGTCGGTGCTGCTCCGCCGCCCGGATATTCAGGAGGCAGAGCATAATCTGAAGAGCGCCAATGCGGATATCGGCGCGGCGCGGGCCAACTTCTTCCCGACTATCTCTCTGACCGCCAGCGCTGGCGTGGGCAGCGATGCGCTCTCTTCCCTGTTCAGCCACGGAATGCAGGTGTGGTCGTTCGCCCCATCGATCAGTCTGCCGCTGTTTACCGGCGGCAGCAATCTGGCCCAGCTACGCTATGCGGAAGCGGAGAAAAAAGGACTGATCGCCACCTATGAGAAAAGCATTCAGAGCGCCTTCAAAGACGTGGCCGATGCGCTGGCGCGCCGGGAAACGCTGAGCGAACAGCTGGATGCCCAGCGGCAATATGTCGCCGCCGAGCAGACGTCGCTGGACATTGCGCTGAAGCGATATCAGACCGGCGTTGGCGATTATCTGTCGGTCCTGACCGCCCAGCGCACGCTGTGGTCGGCGCAGGCCACGTTAATTTCTCTGCAACAAACCGATTTGGAAAACCGCATCACGCTCTGGCAGTCGCTGGGAGGCGGCGCCAGCTAAATCAATATCAACCGGGCGGCAACGCCCGGTATGCTAAAGGAGTTTTTATGCCGCGCATCTCCCTCTCCTGGGCGTTAATTCTCGGTCTGTTAACCGCCATCGGCCCGCTGTGCACCGATTTCTATCTGCCCGCGCTGCCGGATATAACCCAGCAGCTGAACGCCAGCGGCACGCAAACCCAGCTCTCGCTGACCGCAGCGCTGATTGGCCTTGGTCTCGGTCAGCTGTTTTTTGGTCCACTGAGCGACCGCATCGGGCGCAAAAAACCGCTGGCGCTCTCGCTGCTGCTGTTTATTTTTTCGTCGGCGATGTGCGCCGCGACCTACGATATTCATATGCTGATCGGCTGGCGTTTTCTGCAGGGCTTTGCCGGGGCTGGCGGTTCAGTGCTCTCCCGATCGATTGCTCGCGATAAATATCAGGGCACTCAGCTGACCCAGTTTTTCGCTCTGTTGATGACCGTCAACGGCATCGCCCCGGTGGTGTCGCCGGTGATTGGCGGCTACATCATTACCGCGTTCGACTGGCGAATTTTGTTCTGGACGATGGCCGCTATCGGCGGCGTACTGCTGCTCCTGAGCCTGACGGTACTGCGCGAAACGCTGCCGGGTAAAAGTCCGGCCGCGACACAGCAGCAAAGCGACGGCCCGGTGCTGAAAAACCGTCCCTTTATGCGCTACTGCCTGATTCAGGCCTTTATGATGGCCGGGCTGTTCTCATACATCGGCTCGTCGTCGTTCGTGATTCAGAGCGAGTACGGCATGACGGCCCTGCAGTTCAGTCTGCTGTTCGGCGTAAACGGCATTGGACTGATTATCGCCGCGCAGATCTTCTCCCGCCTCTCGCGCCGCTATAGCGCCGATACGCTGCTGCGCGGGGGACTGAGTCTGGCGGTGCTCTGCGCAGTCATCACCCTGCTTCTCGCCTGGCAACACCTGCCGCTGCCGGCGCTAATCGGCCTGTTCTTCACCGTGTCGTTCATGAGCGGGATCAGCACCGTTGCCGGATCAAAAGCGATGAGCGAGGTCAGCCGTGCGCAGTCGGGTACCGCCTCGGCACTGATGGGGACCCTGATGTTTGTCTGCGGCGGCATCGCCGCGCCGCTGGCCGGGCTCGGTGGTGAAACGATGTTGAAAATGAGCCTCGCGATGACCATTAGCTATCTGATCGCCCTGTTCTTCGGCCTGCAAAAAAACCACCCGACCCGTTAAGAACGAATGCAGTAATAAAATATTCCAAATTTATTACTGCATCGCTTCCCGACCTGCCTGCAAATCTCTTATTATCCGTTGAGTGTTAATCGTGATAACCTTCACATGATTGGAATAATTAATTCCTTAGAATCTGGCTTAACTGTGATTGAAGAGGTTTGTGTATGAGTATCGACCTGAGCGCGCTGCTGACCGAGCGCCGCAATGCCAATAGCGCCAATATAGACACCCTGTCCACCGTCGAGATGCTGACGGTCATTAACCAGGAAGACCAGCAGGTGGCCCACGCGATCGCCCCCTATTTACCGCAAATCGCTCAGGTCGTAGATAAAGTGGCCGCGGCGATACAAGCCGGCGGACGCCTGATTTACATTGGCGCCGGGACCTCCGGTCGCCTGGGGATCCTCGATGCCAGCGAATGTCCACCGACTTTCGGTACCCGTCCGGAGCAGGTGGTCGGGGTGATTGCCGGTGGCCACAAAGCGATTCTGAGCGCCGTCGAAAACGTCGAAGACAACAAAGCGCAGGGCGCCCTGGACCTGCAAAATCTTAACTTCAGCAACCGCGATGTGCTGGTTGGCCTGGCCGCCAGCGGACGTACGCCGTACGTCATTGGCGCCATGGAGTATGCCCACAGCCAGAACGCCTTTGTCGCCATCGTCAGCTGTAACCCGCATGGTGAAATGGCCCGTCTGGCCGATGTAGCCATCACCCCGGTCGTGGGTCCGGAAGTGGTCACCGGGTCTACCCGTCTGAAGGCGGGAACCGCGCAGAAGCTGGTGCTGAACATGATCTCCACCGGCGCCATGATCCGGGTTGGTAAGGTTTACAGCAACCTGATGGTTGACGTTGAAGCGACCAACGCGAAGCTGATTGAGCGTCAGGTATCGATCGTTATGGAAGCAACCGACTGCGATCGCGCCACCGCGCAGGCCGCGCTGGACGCCTGCGGTCGCCACTGTAAAACCGCCATTGTTATGGTGCTGGCGAATCTGAGCGCTGCAGAAGCAAAATCCCTGCTGGCGCAAAATAACGGTTTTATCCGCAAAGCGCTGAGCAACACCTAAGCGCCGACAACCAGGTAACGTGCAATGGCAAAAATAAATAAAGAGATGATAGCGCGGATCCTTACGCATGTTGGCGGGGCCGGAAACGTCGCCCAGGCGGGGAACTGTATGACCCGCCTGCGTTTAACCCTACGTGACGAGCAGCTCGCCGATAGCGCCGCCATCCGCCAGATTGAAGGGGTGATGGGGGTTATCGTCAGCGATGAGCAGTTTCAGGTGGTGCTCGGCCCCGGTAAAGCGCAAACCGCCGCGGAAATGATGAACCTACTGCTGGAAGAGGCGCCGGCCGATGCGCCGTCTCTGGCGGCGGTGGCGGCAGAGAAAAAACAGGCGCTGAAAAGCAAGCAAACCAGCGGCGTGCAGAAGTTTCTTGCCAAATTCGCCACTATTTTTACCCCGCTGATTCCCGGTTTTATCGCCGTCGGCCTGCTGCTCGGCTTCGCGACGCTGGCAGAACAGATGTTCGTGCTGGAGAACGCCCATCCCAGCGCCTCGCTGGTAGCGCTAATCGGCTACATGAAAGTCTTCAGCAAGGGGATGTTCACCTTCCTGAGCATCCTGATTGGCTATAACGCGCAGAAAGCGTTTGGCGGTTCCGGAGTCAACGGCGCCATTATCGCGTCGCTGTTCGTCCTCGGCTATAACCCCGAAGCCACCAGCGGGTTCTTCTCCGGCATCACCACCTTCTTCGGTCACGGCATCGACCCGCGCGGCAACATTATCGGCGTGCTGATTGCCTCGATTCTCGGTGCGTGGGTGGAAAAGCAGGTACGCCGCGTGATGCCGGCCAACCTCGATATGATCCTGACCTCGGCAGTCACTCTGCTGATTATGGGCGCGGTGACCTTTACGGTGATTATGCCCATCGGCGGCTGGCTGTTTACCGGGATGTCGTGGCTGTTCCTCCATCTCAACGGCAACCCGTTTGGCTCCGCGGTGCTCGCCGGTCTGTTCCTGCTGGCGGTGATGTTCGGCGTCCATCAGGGCTTCGTACCAGTCTATTTTGCGCTGGTCGATGCGCAAGGATTTAACTCGCTGTTCCCGATTCTGGCGATGGCAGGGGCCGGGCAGGTCGGTGCCGCGCTGGCGCTGTACTGGCGGGCGAAGCACGGCTCGATGCTGCGGACCCAGATTAAAGGGGCGATCATTCCCGGCTTTCTCGGTATCGGCGAACCGCTGATTTATGGCGTAACCCTGCCACGCATGAAGCCGTTTATCACCGCCTGTATCGGCGGTGCCTGCGGCGGCTTTTTCCTCGGTCTGATCGCGTGGCTGGGCCTGCCGGTGGGGCTGAATACGGTCTTTGGCCCTTCTGGCCTCGTGGCGCTACCGCTGATGACCTCCGCGAGCGGGATCTACGCCGGCATGGCGGTTTACGCCGCAGGTCTGGCGGTGGCCTATCTGTGCGGCTTCATCTGCACCTGGCTGTTCGGCAGCAAAAACGTCGATTTGAGCTAGCGCGCGGATCGGATATATCAGGGAGTACATTATTTAACCCGCCACATGGCGGGTTTATTTTTTTCCGTATAATCTACACGTGTTACTAACACCTGGAGATTCCCCATGCCAGCCGTAAAACACAATAAGCAGAATGTCAGCGTGACGCTGGATCCTATACTGGTCAAACAGGCTCGTGAGATCGGCATCAATCTTTCTCAAACGTTGACGAGCGCTCTAAAAAGCGAAATCCACAGCATCGAAATGGCACGCTGGCAAAAAGAAAATGCCAGGGCAATCGACTACCTCAATGATTTAACAGAGGAAAATGGACTTCTCTCTGACGAATACAGGACGTTTTAACGATACAGTATTACGTTTATAAAAATACCGGTCGAATTACTGTGTATCCTTATCTCCTTGATGTACAAAGTGACATTATTGGAATGCGCAATACCCGGGTCGTGATCCCACTATTCCCGCTGAGAAATTACAAAGGTCCGCGCGCCGATCGTTTAACACCAGTTGTCACCGTAGAAGGGGAAGAATACGTCGTGATGACTCACGAACTCGCCAGCATCCCACAACGCGTTCTGGGGGAAGAGGTTTGTCATCTCAATCACCAACGTGAAGTCGTTAAAGCATCAATAGATTTTCTTTTTGACGGGATTTAACTTCTCCTGCCACTAAGCCCCATGCAGTTTGCTGCCCGACTACCATTTCCTGCCCGTTGCTCCTCGCTGGCTCATGCTATGATGCGTCCTTTGCGCTATTTCATTCGAGGAAAAGATGGGCTCCAGCAAAAAAGGGATGCTGAACGTATTGATAGCCGCGGTGCTATGGGGCAGTTCCGGCGTTTGCGCACAGTACATTATGCAGCAAAGCCAGATGTCATCGCCGTTTCTGACCATGACGCGTCTGCTGTTCGCTGGCCTGATTCTCCTGATGCTCTCCTTTGTGCACGGCGACAAAATTTTCCGCGTCCTGCAAAACCGCAAAGATGCCTTCAGCCTGCTGTTCTTCTCGCTGTGTGGCGCGCTGACCGTGCAGTACACCTTCCTGATGACCATCGAGAAATCGAACGCCGCGACCGCGACGGTGCTGCAGTTCCTGTCGCCGACCATTATCGTCGCCTGGTTTGCGCTGGCCCGCAAAACACGACCGGGGCCGCTGGTGCTGGCCGCCATCGGGACATCGCTGGCAGGCACGTTCCTGCTGGTAACCCACGGCAATCCCACCACGTTGTCCATTTCGCCGTCGGCGCTGCTCTGGGGAGTGGCGTCAGCATTTGCCGCCGCGTTCTACACCACCTGGCCGTCAACGCTCATCGCCCGATACGGCACCCTGCCGATCGTCGGCTGGAGTATGCTGCTGGGAGGGGCAATGCTGCTGCCGTTCTACGGTGGCCAGGGTACCCACTTTGTGGTCAATGGCCGTCTGCTGCTGGCTTTCTTCTATCTGGTGGTGATCGGCACTTCGCTGACCTTCAGCCTCTATTTAAACGGGGCACAGAAAATTGGCGGCGCGAAAGCGGGGATTCTCAGCTGCGCCGAACCGCTGAGCAGCGCGCTGCTGTCGCTCATGCTACTGGGCATCACCTTTACGCTACCGGACTGGCTCGGTACTCTGCTGATTCTTTCCTCCGTGGTGCTGATCGCCGTGGATTCCCGACGCCGGGTTCGGGTAGCATAGATCTGATTTTAAACAACTTAACTTCCTGATAATTTGCGTGTTTCGCATCCTGCGCATATAGTTGACTGAAGCTACTATTTGAGGAGAAGCACCATGAAAGCGTGTTGGATATTGTGCCTGGTTACCACCCTCAGCGCGACGGCGGCCTGGGCCGAATCACCGCTGAAGAGCCTGCAGTTCGAGCAACAAAAGCAGCTGGTGTTGAAAGCGGTGAAAGAGAAATGCGCACCAAAAACGACCCTGAGCGATACCGATTTTGCCAATAAAATCCTCGCCTCTCAGGCAAATCAGGAATATGTCCGGGAAGCCACGCTGGCGAAAGAGCGAAATAACCAGAAGGGTTATCAGGCAGCCATCGATAAAATCAGCTGCCCGGAAACATAATCGCCTCAGCTTTGCCGCCAACGCTTTGCCGTCGAACGGTGCCAGCGCGGCGGCCCTCCTGAAAAGCGCACGCGGCAGGATTCAGGAAGGGCGCTCAGCGCTTCGGAATAATTAAATCACCGCGCAACATGCTGCCGCCGAGCATCTGGGTTTTTTCCGTCAGCCAGCTGACGATGCGCGCCGCCATGGCGTCCATCGAATACTCAATCGCCGGAATGGTCGGAATGCCGGGCAGCTGTAACGATCCGGCCAGGCTGAATACCATGACTTTTTCCGGCACCGCCCGGTTGAACGCCAGCAGCTGCGGCACAATGTGCTGAGCCTGTTGCTCATCGGCAACCAGTAACGCATTGAAATTCAAGGTTGTCGCATTGTTCACCAGCTCCTGCACCGCCACCGACGGCGAGGTGCTGTCGAGGAATACCAGGTTGCGATTAAACGGCAGGAAATTTTTTTCCAGCGCATGTTTGTAGCCGAGCAAAACCTGGTCGGCAAAGCCGCTCCCTTCAGGATGAATTAGCGCAATCTGTCGGCGCCCCTGGCTAATCAGGTAGTTACAGGCCGTTTCCGCCGCAAATGCGTGGTCAAACTGAATATTGTTCACCCCTTCGCTTTCCAGGCAGTCAATCAGCGCCACATCCGGCCGGTCAATATTTAATGGAAATCGCGCGCCGATAATCAACACATCATCACACAGGCCGCAGCTGAGCTCTTCGAGGGCGCTCATCACGCCGGCGCGCGTGTTGGCAAAGCGGAGCAGCAGATGCTTCTGATGCAGGCTCAGCTGTTTTTCCAGGGCATACAGATAGCTGGTCGTTTGATTAATATTATCCTGAGCACAAATCACGCCGATACAGCCGGTGCTCTGGCTAAGCAGCGACTGGGCTATCATATTGGGCCGGTAATTGAGTTCTTCTGCCGCCTGCAGTACCGCCTGACGGCTGGCCTCTTTGACTCCGCGCGAACCGCTCAATACCCGAGAGACAGTGGCTTTGGACACCCCTGCTAAACGTGATACATCATTGATTGTAGACATCATTATCCCCTGACAGGGCCCGTCCGATCCCTGTACATCCCCGGCCCTGAATCGCTTCAATTATAACCATCGCCAGTATATCCGTTTCCATTTTCATTTGGAAACCGATTTTCCGTTTCATGGAAAAACAGCGCCAAACCGGCCGAAATCTGTGAGCAAAATCCAATTAATTAGCGCTATAAGGAGAAGATCTTGACAGTCATCACAGTTCTGTTTTTTATGAATGGAAACCGGTTTCCGTCTGATATCAAATCATCCACGCAATAACTTTTTACATTTTGAGGATGAGTGTCGATGTTCAAGATTATGCTGTGCTGCTCTGCCGGGATGTCCACAAGTTTACTGGTCAGGAAGATGGTCGACGTGGCGAAAGAACGTAACCTGCCGGTGCAGATTGACGCCTACGGCGTTTCCGAATTTGACATGCAGTTTCCGCAGTACCAGGTGGTGCTTCTCGGCCCGCAGGTGAAATACATGTTGAAAACGTTGTCAGAAAAAGCCGCCTCCCTGAATATTCCGGTCCAGCCCATTAATGCCATGGACTACGGGATGCAACGGGGAGATAACGTCCTGGATTATGCGCTGTCGCTGATTAATCCGGCGCAATAAGAGGTGTGCAAATGAGCTCTCTGTATCAGTCCATGATTGCCGTGATCGAGCAATCTATTACTCCGCTGGCAGGACGCCTTGGGCAGCAGAAGTACGTTATCGCTATTCGCGATGGCTTCACTGCCGCATTGCCGTTTATGATCATCGGCTCTTTCATGCTGGTATTTATCTTTCCCCCCTTTTCACCGGACACCGCCAACGGTTTTGCCCGCGGCTGGCTGGATTTCTCGCAGCAGTACCGCGAACAGCTGATGCTGCCGTTCAACCTGAGCATGGGGGTGATGACCTTCTTTATCTCCGTCGGTATTGGCGCCAGCCTGGGACGCCAGTTTCAACTCGACCCGGTGATGTCCGGCCTGCTGGCATTTATGGCCTTTTTACTGGTGGCGGCCCCTTATGCTGACGGTAAAATCTCGACGCAGTACCTGTCAGGTCAGGGAATTTTCACCGCGCTGATTACCGCCATTTACTCCACCCGCGTCTACGCGTGGCTGAAACAGAACAACATCACCATTCGCCTGCCGAAAGAGGTGCCAACCGGCGTCGCCCGTTCGTTTGAAATTCTCATCCCGGTACTGGTGGTGATTGGTACCCTGCATCCGCTGAATCTGTTTATTGAAGCCCAGACCGGAATGATTCTGCCGCAGGCGATTATGCACCTGCTGGCACCGCTGGTCTCCGCTTCCGACTCCCTGCCCGCGATTCTGCTTTCCGTGCTGATGTGCCAGATTTTCTGGTTTGCCGGGATCCACGGCTCGCTGATTGTCACCGGCATTATGAACCCGTTCTGGATGGCAAACCTGTCGGCAAACCAGGCGGCTCTGGCAGCCGGTGCCGCCCTGCCGCACGTTTATCTGCAAGGTTTCTGGGACCACTATCTCCTGATTGGCGGCGTCGGGTCGACCTTACCGCTGGCGTTTCTGCTGCTGCGTAGCCGCGTGGCGCACCTGCGGACCATCGGCAAAATGGGCATCGTGCCGAGCTTCTTCAATATTAATGAGCCGATCCTGTTTGGCGCGCCGATCATTATGAACCCGATGATGTTTATCCCGTTCGTTTTCGTCCCGATGATCAACGCTATCCTGGCCTATGGCGCCACCCGTCTCGGCTGGCTGACACAGGTTGTCTCGCTGACGCCATGGACCACGCCAGCTCCTGTCGGCGCCTCATGGGCGGCTAACTGGACATTAAGTCCGGTCATCATGTGCCTCATTTGCATGGTGATGTCAGCGGTTATCTACCTGCCGTTCCTGCGCGCCTATGAACGCTCTTTAATGAAAACTGAAGTAGAAAAAGCAAAAAATACCGTACCGGTTGCCGAAACCGTTAGCCAGTAATCAGGGGAAATACCGCTGGCGGCCTGTTTTCCGTAAAATTTAAATAATAAAACATCACCATTCCCGGAATAATGCGAAAAAGGAATTTTCGCTATATTCTTTTAATAATAAAGCTAATCACCTCAGGTAATATTATGATTGATCTAGAAGAAGCGGTAATGGAAATTATCGTGAATGCGGGACAGTCACGCTCATTATGTTTTGAAGCGTTACATGCCGCCCGTAGCGGAAATATTAATGAAGCCAAATTACTCCTGAATGAAGCCGACGGCTATGCCCGCCGCGCACACCTGATGCAGACCCGGCTCATCGAGCAGGACGCCGGTGAGGCGCACCAGCCAATGACGTTAATTATGGTGCACGCTCAGGATCATTTAATGAATTCACTGCTGGCGCGTGAATTTTCAGAAGAATTAATTCATTTATACCAGCGTTAATTTATATAAATACTTAACAACTGCGCCCGAAATAAATACACCAGCTAATCCTGGCGGGATGGCTATTATCTGAATATATCCGTCATATTTCAAGCTGCATGTGCGTTGGCTGCGCTCGCTTACCCGAATCACTGACCAAAGTAAGCTCATCGGGATTCACTCCCTTGCCGCCTTCCTGCAACTCGAACTATTTAGGATATATATGAATTATTAAAAGCGAGATAATGATGAAAACTGTAAAAATGCTGCCATTAGCAATGGCGGTCGTCGCCGCGCTGTGTCCAATTTCTGTACTTGCACAAGATTTTACTCAGGAACAAATTGACGCCATTGTGGCGAAAGCCGTCGATAAGGCGCTGGCGGATCGTCAGACTAAAATTGATGCCGCCGCCAATAAGAAAGTGGACGTCATGACCAACCCGCAAACCACCGCCGCTTCGCCGGATATGGCGATTCCGTTCGGTCTGAAGTTTAGCGGCTACGCCCGCTACGGCGCCCAGTTCCAGAGCGGCGATCAGAAGTTCGTTGGCGTCGATGGCTCCTATAACGGCGCCTCGGCGATTGGTCGTCTGGGTAACGAAGGCAACGGCGGCGAGTTCCAGATTACCAAAGCCTTTAAGAGCAGCCAGGGCGCCATCTGGGATATCAATGTGATGTTCGACCACTGGAGCGACGAAGTTAACCTCAAGAAGGCCTATGTTGGCGTCACCAACGTGCTGGCATCCAATCCCGGCGCCTATATCTGGGCCGGTCGTGACTTCCACCAGCGTCCACAGCAGGGGATCAACGACTACTTCTGGATGAACCACGACGGCCAGGGCGCCGGGGTGAAAAACTTCGATATCGGCGGCGTTCAGTTCGATGTCGCCGCGGTTTCGCAGGTCGAGTCCTGTAGTCCGGAAGTCATGGCCGATGAGTCTAACCCGTCGCGCATCACCTGTACCGGCGGCTCCGGGACCGGCGACGACGGTCACTATGCGCTGACCACCAAAACCCACAACATTAAGGCCGGCCCCATCGATGTCGAGGTCTACGCCAACTACGGCTTTGACTCCAAAGCGGTGGACAACGACGCGCAGATTGATGCCTGGCAGGGCGGCCTGCTGTTGAGCCACGCCAACAGCGACGACAGCGGCGTGAACAAAGTTATCCTGCGCTATTCCGATAACGCCGATAACAGCGTTTACAACAAAACGGACGGGTTGACCACCGTCTACGCCAGCTTCGAAGGTAACTATAAGTTCACCCGGCAGGCGCAGGTCGAATACCTGTTGGCCTTCCATGACTATGACAACAGCAAGGACAACACCGACAACCGCAAGAACTACGGCGCCATCGTCCGTCCGATGTACTTCTGGAACGATGTGCACTCCACCTGGCTGGAAGCGGGCTACCAGCGCGTTGATTACGATCAGGGCGGGGATAACCACGGCTGGAAGCTGACGCTGTCGCAGAACATCGCCATCGGGATGGGGCCGGAGTTCCGTCCGATGCTGCGCTTCTACGTCACCGGCGGTCAGGTCGATAATAACCATACCGCGAAGGTGAACGGCACCCGCGACGAGCAGCTGGACTCCCTGAACGTCGGCGGCATGTTTGAAGCGTGGTTCTGATGCTATAGCTTGCCTCGGAGGCGGCGTGTGACGCCAGTCCGCTTGACAAGGTACTTCCCCCCGGTAAGCGTCACGCTACCGGGGAAATCTTATCTCAGGCTCAATCGGCGAGCGATGCGCTCAAGCTTAATCATCAGCAGCAGCGTCACCCCCGCCAGCACGATGGTCAGCGCCGAGCCATCGGCAATATTCCCGCGATCGGTCAGACTGAAAATGGTGACCGGCAGCGTCGTCCAACCCGGCGGATAAATCATTACCGTTGCCCCCAGCTCCCCCATCGACAGCGACAGACTGAGCGCCAGCGCGGAGATCATCCACGGCGTCATCAGCGGTAACGTCACGTAGCGCAGGCGATACCACGGCGAGGCGCCCAGGCAAGAGGCGACATTTTCGATATCCGGCGAAATACGCGCCAGCCCGGTGGAGACGTTGCTAAAGGTAAATGCCGAAATCAGGACAAAGTGGGCCGCCAGTACAATCCAGAAAGTGCCATTCATCCTTAGCGGTCCCTGACTGAAAGCCACCAGAATCCCTAACCCCACCGACACGGAAGGAATCGCGCTGGGAAGATAAAACGCCAGACCAAGATATTTTTGCAGCCGGGCGCTGAACTGGCGCAGAGACAGCGCCGCCCACATGCCACACAGCAACGCGAACAAGCTGGCGCAAAACCCCACCACCAGGCTTGAGAACAGCGAATCCCAGGCCGCTCCGCGAAACGCATTCACAAAATGCCCGAAGGTAAATCCGGACGGCAGCAGGCCGTTCCACTGCTGACTCAGACTGGACATCAGGATCACCGACAGCGGCAGGAAGAAGAACCCGGCAAACAACACCACCGCCAGCGTTCCCGCCGCCGCGCGGCCTTTATGCGACCAAATTAACATCGTTAGCTCCTCACGCCGGTACGCGCAGCCGCCAGCCGGTAGAGCATAAACAGCCCCAGCGACAGCAGAATATTAATCAACGCAATCATGCAGGCCACGCTGTAATCAGACTCAAGAATCGCCTTGCTGTAGACCATCATCGGCAGGGTGTTCACCCCTTTTGCACCGATAAACAGTACGATGCCGAACTCGTTCGTCGTTAACAGCAGACACAGACTGCCCCCCGCCATCAGCGCCGGCAGCGCCGCCGGGAAAATCACCTCAGCAATGACCCGCCACGGGTGGGCGCCGAGAATACTCGCCGCCTCCAGCTGACTTTTATCAATTTGCCGCAGTCCGGCCATCAGCGGACGCATGACCAGCGGCGTAAATACGGTGATTTCCGCCAGAATCACGCCCTGAATCGAATAGAGAAAATCCACCGGCGGCAGCGCAAAATCGAACAGCGACATCAGCGTGCCGTTCAGCAGGCCAGCCGAGCCATAAATAAAGGTGAAGGCGAGGGTGATAAGAAAGGTCGGCAGGGCGATAAAAGTATCAATCACCCGGCTAATCAGCTGGCTACCCGGGAACGGGATAAACACCAGAATCACCGCCATCAGGCTGCCCAGCACCAGACAGCCAAGCGTGGCAAAAACCGCAATTTGCAAAGTATTTAGCAAGGCGCCGATAAAGCGGCGGGACTCCATTACCTGCCAGAACGTCCCGAGGCTCAAATGGCCGCGGGTATCGCGCAACGCCTGTTCGGCGATCAGCAGCAGCGGGTAGAAAAACAGCGTCGCCAGCACCAGCAGCGGCAACAGGAGCCACAGGAAGGGACGCAGGTTCGGCAGCGGGCGCGACAGCGTTAACGTCTGCGACATCATTACACCTCAATCAGGACCGCATCGTTGGGTTCAAAGTAGAGCGCCAGCTTATCGCCCGCGCGCGGCAGCGGATTAACATGCGTCATTACGATACGCACCGATTCGCCGGCCACGTCGCACAGCAGATGGGTCAAATCCCCCTGCCAGTGTACTGACGTCAGCGTGGCATAAAGCCGGTTGCTGGCCGCCGAGCGCGGCGCCAGGCTCATATGTTGCGGGCGAATGCACAGCAGCTTGTTATTACCATGCTGTCCGCCCTGGCTGAAAGCCTGAACCAACCCGCCGCCGCAGCTGGCGCTGACCAGCCCTGGGCCGGAGGTATCCGTCAGCGCCGTGGCCTGCAGAATATTGGCGCGGCCGAGGAATTCGGCACTGAAGCGGTTAGGCGGATAATGGTAAAGCCGGTGCGTTTCTCCATGCGCAATCATTGACCCGTCTTTCATAATGCCAATCTTATCCGCCAGGGTCAGCGCTTCGGTCTGATCGTGGGTGACATAAAGAATGGTTAGCTCCGGTAGCTCGCGATGCAGACGGGCTATTTCTTCCACCATGTTGTGGCGAATTTGCGCATCCAGCGCCGAGAGCGGCTCATCGAGCAGCAGCACCCGCGGGCGAACGGCAATGGCTCGCGCAATGGCGACGCGCTGCTGCTGGCCGCCGGAGAGCTGGTGCGGGTAGCGCGTGGCGTACTCGGCCATGCCCACAATTTTCAACGCTTCGGTCACCCGTTCACCGATCGACGCTTTCGGCTGCTTTTGTGCCCGCAGACCGAAGGCGACGTTATCCTCGACCTTCATATGCGGAAACAGAGCGTAGTTTTGTACCACCATGGCAAGACCGCGCTTGTAAGGCGGCAGCCCGGTCACATCCGTATCACCAATCAAAATGCGTCCACCCGCCGGCTGTACAAACCCGGCAATGGCCCGCAGTACCGTGGTTTTTCCGGATCCAGAGGGGCCAATCAGCGCCAGTACTTCGCCCGGCTCAATGGTCAGCGACAGCGGTTTTAGTACCACGTTCCCGTGGTACGCAACGCGCAGAGAATCGAGGGTTATCCCCGAAGTCCCCGTCATTGACGGGGAGTGGGAGGCAGTCGTTTTCATCAACATCAGGCTTACTCGCTGTCGGTCACTTTATGCCAGCGGGCAATATCCGCCGATAGCGATACGGCAACATCGTCCCAGTTCGGTTCCCAGCTTGTCACGCCGTCGAGCGCCGCTTTTGCCGCCCGATAGTTACTGTCGGTTGGCGTCACATCGCTACGCACCGGCAGGCCCCAGGAGAGCGCGCTGACGCTGCTTTGCGCCTGCTTATCAAGCAGGAAGTTAATCAGCTTTTTACCGTTTTCACTCTGCGGCCCGTTCTGGACCAGACCAATGGTATACGGCAGGGCCAGCGCGCTGCGCTCGCCCTTATCGTCCGCCGGCCAGAAGATTTTCACATTCGGGTTTCGCGCAATTTGCGACAGGTTCATCTGCAGGTCGCCGTTCGCCACAAACAGTTCACCTTTATTCACTAACGCGGTCAGCTTGCCGGTAGAGGCGGACGGGCCGACGTTATTGGCCTGCAGTTTCCCGAGATAGGCAAACCCGGCCTCTTTGCCGCCGAGGCTGTGAAAGGCCTGCAGCATTACCGCAGTACCGTCACCGGCCTGGCCCGGCGTCGAATACTGCAATTTGTTTTTGTAGCGACTGTCCAGCAGTTCCTGCCAGCTGGCCGGGGCGGTTTTCAGCAGTTGGCTGTTGTAGATAAAAGTCAGGTAGTTATTCACCAGCGGCGAGTAACGGGCATTGGCGCCGGGAATGTGTTCGCTGCCCTGCGGCGTAAACTCAGCCAACAGATTTTCTTTGCTGGCACGCTGGATAAACGGCGGAACGGTTACCAGCACGTCGGCCTGCGGGTTGGTACGCTCCTTCGCCAGCCGCTCAACGATTGCGCCAGAGCCGCCTTCCACATACTGCACTTTGATGCCCGTCGCTTTGGTAAAGGCGTCGAACTGGTTCTGATACCAGCTGTTATCGCCGTCATGCAGGCCATCAGCGGAATAAACGGTGACCACCCCATCGGCCCAAACCGGGGAACTGGTCAGCGCGAAAACGGACAGCAGAGCAAGTCGGGAAAGTTTCATCGTGTAAGCCTCATCGGATGGTGATTTTAAATGGTCTATACCAGATTGATTGTCACGCTACCGGGGATTTATGACAAAACGATGAATGCGCGGTGTCAAAAAGATGAAAGGCGGAAGGAGAGCGACGGGGTAAAACCGATGCAGGCATTTCCCCTGGAGGCGGCGCCAGCCGCGCCTTGTCAGGCCGGCCTGACGGTGGTGAACCGGAGCCCCGGTCAGCGTAATGCCGCCGGGGAGCGCCTCACAGGAACAACAAAATTAGTGGGTATCGACTTCGATGCGCAGGCTATCGTGACGCCAGTACTCGATATCGTAATCCAGGATACGCCCGTGCTGATCGTAATTCAGACGGCGCAGCAGCAGTGCCGGACGCCCTTCCATCACCCCCAGCGCCTCCGCCGCCTGCGGTGGCATGGAGGTTGGATAGAATGACAAATGCATACTGGTATATATCAGGTCGTAATGAGCCTGATAAATCTCGGTCAGGCTGCCGTTCAGATCGTGACGCAGCAGCTCCGGCACTCGCGCCGGCAGGCAGTGGTTTTCGCTGTAGCAAATCGCCCGTCCGTCGGCATACCGCAGGCGCGTCAGCAGATAAACCTGATCGAACGGCTGTAGCGCCAGCGGCGCCATCACATCAAGCGGCACCGCGGCCAACCGACCGTTTAGCAAAACCGTTTTCGGCTCTCGCCCCTGCTCCAGGCATAGCTTATGGAAGTTGGTGTTTTGCGTCGGATCCAGCCACAGGCGCTCGGGGGTCACAAACCAACCGCGGCGATCTGCACGATAAATCACGCCGCTGGCTTCCAGCTGCGCCAGGCTCTCGCGCACCGTAATCCGCGTGGTATTGAAAATAGCGCACAGCTCGCGTTCTGAGGGCAGTTTATCGCCGCTTTTTAACGCCCCGTTTTCGATACGAGCCTGTAATTGCGCCTTAATCAGCAGGTATTGCGGCGTTTCGCCAGAGGGTGATTTCATGTTGACTCGCAAACAGATTTGATAGCGCCATTATACCCATGGAGATGAATTTTTTGTTGCAGCACGATCTTTTCTTTGACCTTTGGCATCTCTTATCAGCATCATAATATCAATCTGGTATAGACCAATGGTGAGATAAATGACTTCACGCAATTACCTGCTGCTGACCCCCGGCCCGCTGACCACCTCCCGTACGGTAAAAGAGGCCATGCTGTTCGATAGCTGTACCTGGGATGATGATTACAATCTCGGCGTAGTACAAACCATTCGCCAGCAGTTGGTACGGCTGGCTACCCCGGCCGAAGGCTACACCTCGGTTCTGCTGCAGGGCAGCGGCAGTTACGCGGTCGAAGCGGTACTCGGGAGCGCAATCGGCCCGCAGGGCAAAGTGCTGATCATCAGCAACGGGGCCTACGGGGCGCGGATGATTGAAATGGCGGAAATGATGGGCGTTGCCTGTCACCCGTATGACTGCGGCGAAGTCGCCCGTCCAGACGTCGCAGCGATCGAACGGATCCTCCAGACGGACCCGGCGATCACCCATATTGCCATGGTTCATAGCGAAACCACGACCGGGATGCTTAACCCCATCGAAGAGGTGGCGGTACTGGCGCAGCGCTATGGTAAACGCTACATCGTGGATGCCATGAGCAGCTTCGGCGGTATTCCGCTGGATATCGCCGCGCTGAACATCGATTACCTGATTAGCTCTGCCAACAAATGCATTCAGGGCGTGCCGGGATTCGCTTTCGTCATTGCCCGCGTGAGCGAACTGGAGACCTGTAAAGGCCGCTCGCGCTCGCTGTCTCTGGATCTGTATGCCCAGTGGCGATGCATGGAAGATAACCATGGAAAATGGCGCTTTACCTCCCCCACCCACACCGTGCTGGCTTTTGCCCAGGCGCTGAAAGAGCTGGCCGAAGAGGGCGGCGTGGTCGCACGCCACCAGCGCTATAGCGCCAACCAGCGCCGTCTGGTCGCCGGGATGCGTGCGCTGGGCTTCCAGCCGCTGCTGGACGACAGCCTGCACTCACCGATCATTACCGCGTTTTACTCTCCGGACGCGCCGCAGTACCGCTTCAACGCGTTCTATCAGAAGCTGAAAGAGCAGGGCTTCGTTATCTACCCGGGCAAAGTCTCTCAGAGCGACTGTTTCCGTATTGGCAATATTGGCGAGGTGTATGCCGCCGACATTACCGCCCTGCTGACCGCTATCGACAACGCCATGTACTGGACTCACTAAGGAACCGCCATGAACCGTATTACCGCACTGATCCTTGACTGGGCTGGCACCACCGTGGATTTCGGCTCATTTGCGCCGACGCAAATTTTCGTCGAGGCCTTTCATCAGGCATTTGATGTTGATATCACCCTGGCAGAAGCCCGCGTACCGATGGGGCTCGGCAAGTGGCAACATATTGAAGCGCTGGGTAAATTACCTTCCGTGGATGCCCGCTGGCAGGCGAAATTTGGCCGGGCGATGACCGCGGCTGATATTGATGCGATTTACGCCGCGTTTATGCCGCTGCAAATCGCCAAAGTTGTCGACTTTTCTGCACCGATTGCCGGGGTTGTTGAGACGATTTCCGCACTGCGTGCTGAAGGGCTGAAAGTGGGTTCCTGTTCAGGCTACCCGCGCCCGGTGATGGAGAAGCTGGTGCCCGCCGCCGCCGCCCAGGGCTATGCGCCGGACTACTGGGTCGCCACCGACGACCTCGCCGCCGGCGGCCGTCCAGGCCCGTGGATGGCGTTGCAAAACGTCATTGCTCTGGGTATTGATGCCGTCGCTCACTGTGTGAAGGTGGACGATGCTGCTCCAGGGATTACCGAAGGGCTGAACGCCGGCATGTGGAGCGTCGGCCTGGCGGTGTCCGGCAACGAGTTTGGCGCCACCTGGGAAGAATATCAGGCAATGACGACGGCAGAGATCGCCACCCGCCGCGAGAGTGCAGCAAGCAAGCTGTATGCCGCGGGAGCGCATTATGTGGTTGATACGCTGGCCGACCTGCCGGAAGTAATTGCCGATATTAACGCCCGTCTGGCAAAAGGCGAACGCCCATAGATTTCACTGCCTGTTCCCGGGCGGCGTCATACGCATCCTGCCCGGGTTGCCTCGTCCGTGAAACGCAGTCCCGACTACACCCGGACTTTGACAGCCACCAGCAGGCCGGTCAACAGCATCAACGCGCCGGAAATTACCAGCGGCGATAGCAGGCCAAGATGATCCAGCGCCACGCCACCTACCGCCGCACCGCAGGTATTGGCCAGCTGAATGACCGCCACCTGGATCGATCCGGCCTTCTCCGCCTGGTCGGAGAGCGAGCGGGTGATCCACGTTGACCACCCAACCGGAATCAATGCAAAAGCAAAGCCCCAGATTATCGCCACCGCCGATGCCACCACCTGACTTTCCCCCCACAGCACCAGCACCGTCGCACTTGTCGCCAGTACCAGCGGAGCAGCCGTTAAGGCCGCCTTCACCGAGCGCCTGAGGATGACCGACGACAGCGAGGTACCGATAAAGCTGGCAATACCGAAGCTCAGCAAGACTAACGTCAGGCCATCAACATCAAAACCGGCGAGGGTCATATAGACCGGACGAATATAGGTAAAGAAGGCAAACTGCCCGGCAAAGGCCATAAAGATGGCGCACATCCCGGCCATCACACCGGGGCGTTTCAGCAGGCCGAACATATTTTGCTGTTGATGCGGCGCTTCGCCGGGTAAAGAGGGCAGCACCTTCAGTACCCAAAGCGTACAGAGTACGCCCATCACCGCCGCCGCATTAAAGACGTTACGCCAGCCGATAACGCCGCCCAGAAAGCTACCCAGCGGCGCGGCAATCACCAGCGCAATCGACACCGCGCCAAAGATAACCGATAGCGCTTTTGGCACCACTCGCATCGGGACAAGGCGCATCGTCAGCGAGGCGGACATCGCCCAGAAGCCGCCCAGCGCCAGCCCGAGACAGGCTCGGCCCACCAGCAGCAGCGCAAAGCTATTGGCGAAAGAGACCAGCAGACAGGATACCGTCAGCAGAACCGAGAAGAGAATCACCACATAGCGGCGATCGGTACTGCGAATCATGGAGGTGATAAACAGGCTGGCGAACATCGCCACAAACGCCGTGGTGGTGACCGACTGGCCGGCCAGCCCTTCAGAGATCCCCAGATCCTGGGCCATCGGCGTCAGCAAACTCACCGGTAAAAACTCAACGGTAATCAGGCAGGCCACGCAGAAGGCCACCGCGAAGACCGCCGACCAGTTTGGCCGCGCGTGTTCGCTGGCATGTTGTTTGGCTTCATTCAGAGGAGTCATCAGTTACCTGCAAGGTTGAATGGCGGAAAAGCTGCGCAGTGTAACATTTTGTGTGTGACTAATTTAACGTTTTGACAACTTCAAACTTGATTATTGTGGCTGATGAGGTGGCGAGCCGGTCAGACGAGGCTCGCCAACGCTCAGACAGCAGCATCAAGCGCGCAGCGCTTTTCTCGCCGCCGTGGCCAGGCCGCAAATCCACTCCTGGTGACCATTGATCATCGGGTTCGGTAGCGTCTGCGCCAGGGTCCGTGCCGGTACGCCTTTTTGCGACTCCTGAGTCAGAATGCGCACGCGATTGCCGGGTAAGTCTTCGAACAGCCAGGCATGAATCACGTCCAGACGCGTGGTTTCATCGCCTTCTGCCCAGCCGTGCCAGGCGATGCGCGCCGCCTGCCCGGCCACCGGCGGAACATATTCGGTGACCTGCGCTTCAATCGGGAAGCCAAAAGTGGCGAACCGGAAGCGGGCGTTGGCGCTCAGCATCGGTCCGCTACCATCATGAAAATGGATATCGGCCACGTTACTGTAATAGGTTGGCCACAGCGTGGTGTCGTTGAGCTGCGCCCAGACATCTGCCGCCGTCAGGCCGCTGACAATGATTTCGTTGGAGGCGAAGTTATCGGTGGTACCGGGCAGGTATGCTTCCGGCCAGACGATGGCGCTTTGTTGCATTGACTGTGTCATAAAAGACCTCGTAACTATGTGATTTCACGAGATCTATCATCTGTCCGGAAGTGATATAAATCTAATCACCATCATTGATGGTGAATATCACGTACCGTGATATCAATGCAGCCAGTGCACGCCGTCTTCGGGTAAAAACAGCGCGTTATAGCGCTGCTGGAGGGCGACAATCTCGCTCAGATCCGGGTCCAGCTCGCGCAGAAATCCTTGTGCCAGACGGATCTGCGCATCGGTAATTGGCGCGGCCAGGCGGGCCTTTTGCATCAGACGATACCAGTAGTGCAGGTTCTGTTCACCGCTATCCACGATTCCCACCTGCCAGATCAACAGGACCTGGGCGGCGTTTTGCAGATGCGCCTCATTGGGGCGCTCAAGGTAATGAAGGTACTCATTTCCGGCGGTTTTTCCCAGCTGATCGATCATTGACTCCAGCGGCACCGGGGTAATGGCTAACCGTTCGCTCAAGCGGCGAATAGCACGGCGTGAATCAGAGGTAAGCACCCGAAAACCGACAACAAATACAACCACCAGCGTGGCTAATCCTAACCAGATCATGCTTCCTCTCAATCTACCGCAGCCCCACTATCATAATGGGAATTTGCGCGCTGTCGACTCCCCGGCATACCATAATGTGACTTATCGCCGCTGCGGACCTTCATCATGAAATCTGATATCAGAAACCTCGATCTGAATCTGCTGAAAGCGCTGGATGCCCTGCTCGATGAACGCAGCGTTACCCGGGCTGCGACGCGGCTTTCCCTGACGCAGCCGGCGGTCAGCGGCATGCTTACCCGGCTGCGGGAAGCCTTTAACGACCCGCTGTTTATCCGCGCCCCACACGGTATGGTGCCGACTCTGCGCGCGCAGGCGCTGGCTTCGCCGGTTAAGCAGCTGCTGGCGGATGCCGAAGCGCTGCTCTATCCGGCCACCTTCGACCCTCTACAGGCGGATTTTACCTGGACAATGGCGGCGACCGACTACGCGCTCAAAGCGGCGATCGTGCCGTTTATCGCCGCGCTGAAAACACGGGCGCCGTGCATTCGCGTTCGCGTTATTCCGGACTCTCCGCAGATGCTCTTTGCCCAGACCGAGCGGGGTGATGTCGATATTGCACTGCTGACGCCTCATTCCACGCCGCCCGATCTCCACAGCCGGACGCTGTATCAGGAAGAGTACGTGTGTCTGATGCGGGCAGACCATCCGCTGGCCGCCGCGCCGTTAACCCTCGATCTTTTCTGCTCGCTGGAACATGTGCTGGTCTCCTGGCAAGGCGATAGCTTTCGTGGCGTAACCGATGAGGCGCTGGCGGCGCTGGGACGTTCGCGGCGAGTGGGGCTGTCGGTGAGTAGTTTTCTGGTGCTGCCCGAGATTCTGGCGATCAGCGACATGATAGCCGTGGTGCCGCGCCGGCTGGCGAAGATGGCCGACGGGATGCGCATCGCCCCGCCGCCGCTGACAATACCCGGATTTAGCAAAAGCATGGCCTGGCATGAACGTAGCCATCGCGACCCGGCGCAACAGTGGCTGAGGGAGCTGTTGTTCAGGACTAATCAGCAAAAGTAAATAAACAGATTAAAAAGAAACAAAATAAACCACAAACAGGCACATGAACGCATATTATTTAACACAACCGTTGCTTCAGCCCTTTTATCTGTTCATGTCGCAGCGGCGCCTTAGCATTATAAAACCGCGGCACAAATAGTTTAAATAAAAGGGGACAGAGTCAATTGCGCCACAATTGAACAAATAACCACCAGATCTTCAGCGTTTAATAATCTACTTAATACTCATTTTTGACCCCCATCACAAAAAAAGCACCTTCTCGTTGATAAAAATACCCCCGACTTCAGTACGAACTTTCACTTATCGTAAAATTCAAAATTAATAGGAAACCATTATGGGAACAGTTAGCTCAGGCTCTGCTCATAAAATGGGAGTCATTGCCCTGACATTAGTGACCGCATCGAATATGATGGGGTCAGGTGTATTTATGTTACCAACTAATTTAGCAGGCATTGGTTCTATCTCAATATGGGGATGGGTATTTACCATTATCGGTGTTATTGCCCTCGCATTAGTGTTTGCTAAAACCAGTCTCATTACACCACGAACCGGAGGGATCGTTGCTTATGCCAGCGATGCTTTTGGGCCATTTATCGGATTTCAAACTACCATCTGTTACTGGATAAGCGCCTGGGTTGGTAATGTTGCCTTACTGGTTGCTGGCGTTGGATATCTAAGTTTCTTTTTCCCTGAATTAAAAAACCCGGTCTATGGCTGTATCGCTGCCATTATTATTTTGTGGGCATTTGTATTCCTTGCGAGTTTCGGTGCCAGGGTCGCCGGTCGGGCACAGTCCTTCACCGCAACCTGTGGCCTTGTCGTTATTTTAGGCGTGGGCCTGGTGGGTTGGTTCTGGTTTAACCCAGAAATGTATTCCGAAGTTTATAATGCGACCGGGCGCAGTAATTCCTCCGCAATTATTTCTGCATCCTCGATTGCTCTCTGGGGATTCTTAGGAATTGAATCTGCTGTCGTCTCAACAGGGCAAGTTGAAAATCCTGAGCGTACCGTACCTCGTGCGACGGTAATGGGACTGCTTATCGCCTCTGTATGCTATGTCGGGAGTTGCACCGTCATCATGGGCCTGGTTCCGCATCATGTTCTGATCACCTCGGCTGCGCCATTCGCAGACGCCGCGCGCTACATGTTCGGTAATATGGCGGGTAACATTGCCTCCGCCTTGAGTATTATTGCCTGCTTCGGCTCAATCTCGGGTTGGCTCATTTTGCAGTCAGAAGGGCCACGTGCAGGTGCTCAGCAAGGCCTGTTCCCGAAATTTTTCTCTGACACCAATAAACAGGATGTCCCGATGAAAAGTCTTATTTTCACCGGTATTCTGATGAGCATTGTATTACTGCTTACCGCCTCACCAAACCTCGCCAAGCAGTTTGAAGTCATTATCTTAATGTCAGTATTCGCTTCTTTGCTCCCGTATATGTATGCATTGATCTCCTTACCGATCATTCTCGTATCAAAGAAAATGAACCGCGGCAGCACCTTTATGTTTTACTGCACGCTTGTCGTCATTGGCATGATCTACTGTATTTTCGCCTTACTGGGGTCAGGTAGCGATTCCATGTTCTGGGGAATACTTATGATGATGGTGACTATTCCTTTATTTTCTTTCGTGGCTGCAGGAAAAAGCAAAAAAGGCCAAACCACTCTCTATTTAGACAAGTAAATCCAGATATATAAATAAGAACACCAAGGAGTTTAAAATGACATTATCCATTAGCGATCAAAATAAACTTGATTCTTTCTGGTCATATTGTGTAAAAAACCAATATTTTAATATCGGATATCCTGAATCGGCAGATTTTGATTACACCATCCTTGAACGTTTCATGCGCTTCTCAATCAACAACTGTGGTGACTGGGGGGAATACTGCAACTACTTATTAAACTCCTTTGATTTTGAAAAAGAGGTCATGGAGTATTTCGCCCAGCTATTTAAAATCCCATTTGAAGAAAGCTGGGGGTATGTGACCAATGGCGGTACCGAAGGCAATATGTTTGGCTGCTATCTGGGTCGGGAGATTTTCCCCAACGGTACACTATACTACTCGAAAGATACCCATTACTCCGTGGCAAAAATCGTCAAGCTGTTGCGCATAAAATCGACGCTTGTTGAATCGCAGCCCAATGGTGAGATGGATTATGCCGATTTAATCAAAAAAATAAAACGCGACAATGAAAAGCACCCCATTATTTTTGCAAATATCGGGACTACCGTTCGCGGAGCTATTGATAATATTGCCATCATTCAGCAATCAATTAGCGAACTGGGCATTGAGCGCAAAGATTATTATCTTCACGCTGACGCGGCGCTGAGCGGAATGATCTTACCTTTTGTGGATAATCCACAGCCGTTTAACTTCGCAGATGGCATTGATTCCATTGGTGTTTCCGGACACAAAATGATTGGCTCACCGATTCCTTGCGGCATTGTTGTTGCTAAAAAGAAAAATGTCGATCGGATCTCTGTAGAGATTGATTATATTTCTGCTCACGATAAAACCATTTCAGGTTCGCGTAACGGTCATACCCCACTCATGATGTGGGAGGCAATTCGTAGCCATTCATGGGAGGAGTGGCGGCGTCGCATCGAACGCAGCCTGAATATGGCGCAATATGCCGTTGACCGTTTTCAGTCCGCGGGAATTGATGCCTGGCGCAACAAAAACTCCATCACCGTCGTCTTCCCTTGCCCATCAGAGGCCGTCTGGAAGAAACACTGTCTTGCTACATCTGGCGATATTGCCCACCTCATCGCCACCGCGCACCACCTTGATTCCAGCAAAATTGATGCACTGATTGATGACGTGATCGCCGACCTGAAAAAACAGGCCGCATAGTAAAAGGGCAGTGATAATCACTCACTGCCCTCCAGGACAGACGTCACCGATGCCGAGACCAATCAATATCGGTGCGTCCTTCAGGCTCTGTTTCTACGGAGCCTTAATTCAGATTACCGCTTTGTCGATATGTTGTAACGACAAAATTGTGCCTGAGACATTCGCCGGGGAGACATCAGACTCCGCTGCGACTGTTTTTCATCATCCACCTAATGGGGACTGGCATGAGTAAATGCTGCGCGAGAACCAATCAGATGGGCCTGCTTGCCCTGACCGTGATGACAGCATCAAATATGATGGGAAGCGGGGTCTTTATGCTGCCCGCCACACTCGCACGTATCGGTGCGATTTCCGTGTGGGGATGGGGGGTCGCTTTTTTAGCCATTACTGCACTGGCACTCATCTTTTGCAAAATGAGTGAGTTATTTCCACGAAATGGGGGAATTATTGCCAGTATAACGGCGAGTTTTGGCCCTTTCGTTGGCCTGCAAATGACCCTGTTTTACTGGCTTTCAACGTGGATTGGCAATTGCGCCTTGCTACTTGCCGGCGTGGGCTATCTCTCCTATTTCTTCCCCGCACTGCATAACCCCCTCTACGGCACCAGCGCTTGTATTATCTTGTTATGGCTCTCTGTCCTGTGGGGATTAAGAGGTGCAAAGCTGGTGGGATACGCTCAGCTGTTTACCGGTGGGTGCATGGTGGTGGTCATCCTGAGCATCGGTATGCTGGGCTGGTGGCATTTTGATGCCGGGCGTTATCAGATGAGCTGGAATGTCAGTAACCATAGCGACCTGCAGGCCATTATCAACGCCGCCACGATATCGTTATGGGGATTCCTCGGTATTGAATCGGCATCAGTCTCTTTTGGGCAGGTAAAAAATCCCCGTCGCACCGTCCCTCTGGCGACCTTACTGGGCTTAGCCATTGCGGGGTTATGCTATGCCACATCCACCAATGTCATGATGGGCATACTGCCACATGATGTTCTGGTGAATTCATCCTCCCCCTTTGCCGACAGCGCTGCCGCGATGTGGGGGAAAGTCGCCGGCTCTCTGATTTCCGCTATGGTGGTTATCGCCTGTCTTGGCGCAATGCCTGGCTGGCAAATTCTCCAGACAGAAGTCCCCAGAGCCGCCGCAGAGGATGGACTTTTACCGGATTTTTTTGCCCGAATAAACCGTCATGGTGTTCCGTGGGCAGGGCTCGTTTTCACTGCATCTTTGATGACCCTGCTCCTGCTGCTAACGCTGTCACCCGATTTACAAAGCCAGTTCAAAACCATTATTACCCTGGCCATCTCCGCCAGCCTTCTACCCTACGCTTTCGCTGCCATTTCACTCCCGGTAATGATGGTCATCAATCGCCAGAAGAAACATACAAACTTCTATTGCTACTGCTGCCTCAGCTTCGTTGCGCTTTGTTTCATCACATTAGCCCTTATGACAGAAAGTTCGGCAACGGTGGTGTGGGGAATCGTTTTACAGCTGGCCACTCTCCCTCTTTATCTTTTCTACATTGCCAGGCGTCATCGTCAAAAAAATGACGTCTCAGAAACACGCCCAACAAAACCCTCTTTTTCTAATTTAAGTAAGGAGTTGTCATGAACAAGATCCAGGCTATACGAGGTATGAGAGACGTTCTTCCCGATGAAACCCCCATGTGGCAGTGGCTGGAAAGAAAGCTCCACCATATGGCATTTCGTTACGGATATCAGGAGATGCGGTTGCCACTGCTCGAACCCGTGACGCTGTTCGAACGAGCGGTGGGTGAGGCGACCGATATCGTTTCAAAAGAAATGTATGATTTCACAGATAAAAGTGGTGAACATATCACTCTTAGACCTGAAGGAACCAGCGGCTGTATGCGTGCCGTGCTGGAAAACAATATGTGTTACAACAAGTCACAGCGCTTGTGGTATCAAGGACCGATGTTTCGCTATGAGCGTCCGCAAAAAGGCCGCTTGCGCCAGTTTACACAATTTGGCATCGAAGCATTCGGCATGTCCGGCGCCGACGTGGATGCCGAGCTCATTTTTATGGTTCGGGATCTCTTTGAAGATTTAAATATTACTCAGAACGTCCGCCTTGAAATAAACTCCCTCGGCACCTCCGCAGAACGGCAGGCGCACCGCGAAGAGCTGGTCAAATGGTTCACTCAGCATGCCGCTATGCTCGATGAAGATAGCGTGAAACGTCTTGCCATCAACCCCTTACGTATTCTCGACAGTAAAAATCCTGACCTTCAGAACGTTATTGAACATGCTCCACGTCTGCTTGATTTTTTAGGTGAAGAGTCTCGCCAGCATTTTGATACCCTACGGACGATTTTGGATAATGCAGGAATTACCTATCAAATTAACCCCCGCCTGGTACGCGGCTTAGATTATTACTCTCGGACGGTCTTCGAATGGGTTACTGATGATTTAGGGTCTCAGGGTACCGTTTGTGGTGGTGGCCGCTACGATGGCCTCGCAGAACTGTTTAGCGGCAAGAAACTTCCCGCATGTGGTTTTGCCATCGGTATCGAACGCTTACTCTTGCTGCTACAAACCGTTTGTGACGGCCAGAACCCACAATGGCAATCGGCACCTGATATTGCTATTACCAGCGAGCTAAATGATGGTGGTATCCGCGCACAGATGCTGGCTTGTCAGTTACGCAGAGACCTGCCTGGTTTAAACGTATTGACTGATTGCAGCGGCGCGAAATTAAAGCGGCAACATCAAAATGCGCTTAAAAGTGGTTGCCAATACATTCTTACAATTAATTATGACGAGAATCTTCGGCTGTGGAATTTACAAAATAATCAGCAAGAATCCATGAGTATAGAGCAGGTAAAATTACAGATTTCAGAAATTAGTCACAAATAAAAAAGTGAGCTATCAAACTACCCTTGTCGTTTTTTGGTAGCTCCTGTAAGATCTTCAAATATGGGAGTGAGAATGATTAACATTAAGACAATCATAATAAAACAAACATCCTGCCTCCCTCCTTATATTATCAATCACTAAATTAAGTAATTTAACTATGCCGCGAAAAAACAGATTATTCATTGATGGCATCCCTCATCTTGTAAAACTGTCAGGGCATAATGATGAGGTTATATTTAAAGATGACGAAGACATTAGCAATCTTTATCATTGCGTTGATAATGCATTAGCTATTTACAGCATAAAACTACATGCATATTCATTGTCGTTGCAAAAAATAACATTGCTCCTTTCTGCCCCGGACAAAGAAAGCCTGGGACGTTTCATGCAGCACCTTGGGAAAGGTTACGCGCATGATTTCAACCACCGACATCAGCGGCATGGCACGCTGTGGGATAGCCGTTACGATTGCAGCCCGGTCGAACCCAATGCGTATTTTTTACTCGTTAAAAAATATATTGAATGTCACTGCACTGATGAGTTTTCCCATCACAGCTCTGCCGATGCGCCGCAGCAACGAATTACACCTCATGACGAGTATTTACGTCTGGGTGAAAATGCATTACAACGTCGCAATATTTACCAACAGTTTTGCCTCGGCAGCATGAGTCCGGCAATAATAACGCGGATTGAATCTGCATTAACCCAAAATTGCCTGCTGGCTACCACCGCATACTCTAAATCACTTGAGGAAAAACTCCAACGGAATTTACGTCCGCGGAAAATAGGCCGCCCCAGGAAACATGACCACAATCCCGCGGCAACCTGGGAGTGGCTAGAAAAAAAAGCAGAATACCTGTTGCGCCAGTATTGTTATCACGAAATACGAACCCCGTTGCTGGAAAAACTTGAGGAAGATTTAACTCAGTCTTTTTGTTCTGACTCCGGCGAGCTTTTATTAAATCATCAGGCATTACTTCGCGGTGATGGCACCATGGGGTGCTTACGGCTACTGTCACAGCATCGAAATTTGCAAACTGAAACAAGAGTCTGGTATCAGGGGACCATGTTTCGTCGTCAGCATCAGCAAAATATTAGCCAGTTTCACCAGCTGGGTGTTGAGACCTTCGGCTATTCCGATATTGGCATTGAAATCGAACTTATTTCCCTGCAGTACGATTTTTTTAAATCTCTTCAGTTATTACCGTTCATCGACCTCAAAGTTAACACTACCGGAAATCAGGAAGAGTTTGCGCATTTTCGTCATGCCCTACAACAATACTACCGTCCTTTCGCCGCCCTGTTGAACGCCCAACAACTTAACTGGCTCAACACCCGTCCGGAACGTTTATTAACGGATAAAGACAGTTTAATGCAGCGTCTTGCGGAACCGGCTCCTCAATTAGAGTCATGGATATCAGCCCGCTCACGTCAGCGATTCACCCGGCTCTGTGACACCCTGACGGCCTTGCATATCCCGTTTACTCACGACCGCAAACTTTTCCCCGTGAATAACTACAATGATCTTATTTTTGAGTGGCACTCTGACGCCCCGTATCGCCATCAATTGTTATGCCGGGGAGGACGCTATGATCATACTGCCAGCCAGCTGATTGGCCACCCTGTGTCCGCCTGTGGGTTTGCTTTTATGCTGGAACCCATCATGCATCTGCTCAGCAGTACCAAAAAAGTTAACTTACCCGGCAAGCATATTGATCTGGTGATTATTCCATGTCAGGAAAGAGCCCGCAGCGTGGCATTGACCCTGAGCCGGCGCTTACGCCGCAGTTTTCCACATTTAAGCATTCTGAATGATTGTTCTTCTTTACGGCTCGCAACCAGACAAAAAAATGCCCAGCGTCAGGGCGCGCGCTTTATTTTACTTATTGATGGCAATGAGACCGAAGTGACATTTTACGACGAAGAAAATCATGATTGGGTACAAATTTCACTCAACGATGTCGTCGCCCATTTGAGTCATTCACTGATGATGTAATAAAAAAGCCCGGCATAAATGCCGGGCAACGTTACCCATACGTATCACTCAGGCATTCTGCAAAACGGGTTTCTTTTTCTCGCGACGAATTTTACGTTCTTCAAAGACCGCGACGATAGCCATCAGGCAGATACAGCCGATAGCTGCCGCATCCAGCGCCGCAAAGGTACCCGCCCAGCCGGTCAGGCCAAAGACCGGCGTGCCGTCGGCAATCATTCCCAGCCCCAGTTTGGCAAAGCTGTCGCCGATCAGGTAAGCAAAGGTGCCTTTGATACCGTCCGCCGCACCGATAGCTTTTTTCGGGACGAACCCTACCGCCGCAACGCCGATCAGCAGCTGCGGGCCAAAGACCAGGAAGCCTAAGGCAAACAGCGACATCAAATAGACATACTGGTTGCTGGCATGCTGGTAAACGCCAAGGGTTGCGATAATTAACGCCAGCGCGATACAGGCCACCAGCGCACGACGGCCGTTCGCCAGATCCGACAGCCAGCCCCACAGCAGCGTTCCGACCAGCGCGCCCACTTCAAACAGGGTAAAGCCCTGAATCGCCACCTCTTTGGAGAGCTTCAGCTCCTGGAAGGCATAGACCGTCGACCACTGATCGATACCGATGCGCACCACATAGAGGAAGATGTTGGAGAAGCACAGCAGCCAGATGACTTTGTTTTTCAGGACATACTCGACGAAAATCTGCCATTTGGTCATGGCGTTCTCTTCCGTCTCTTTGTCCTCTTCACTGATCTCTTCGCCGAACAGCTCTTCGGCATTGCCGAGGCCGTAGGATTCCGGAGAGTCGCTACCAAAACGCAGACCGATAAAACCGACAATCAGCGCAATAATCGACGGGAAGATGAACATGCCGATAACGTGGCCGTCGAACAAATAGTTCGCGCCGAACAGCGCCACGCCCGCAGCGCCCGCGCCGCCAAGGTTGTGAGAGATATTCCAGAAGCCGAGGAAGGTGCCGCGCTTACGACGTGGCGTCCATTTGGTAATGGTTGAATAGCTACACGAACCGCCGGTGCTCTGGAAGAAACCGCTCAGCGCATAGAAGGCGATCATCAGGAACAGACTGGTTGAACCGGCCCCCATACTGGCGCTAAAGCCGAGCATACAGATGGCGGAGAGGATCAGCATAAACGGCAGGAACTGCTTGGTATTTTTCCCGTCCGCGTAGTAGGACACCAGCGTTTTACCCACGCCGTAGGTGATCGAGAAGCCCAGGCCAATCATCCCCAGCTGGGTCATGCTCAACCCGTAGGTGGAGATCATGTCGTTCTGGGCGATGTTAAAGTTTTTGCGGATCAGATACATCGTCAGGTAGCCGATAAAGACCACCAGATAGGACTGCATGAACGGTTTGAACCACATTTTACGCCGCACATCGAGCGGCAGATCCAGGGTCGGCTTGCGCACCTGGTTTAGAAAGGCCAGCATAGGACACTCCGGGCTAATTTTTATACCTGCGAATGGCAGGCATTGTAAAAAGCCGCGCGGAGACTGGCCTGAGACAGTGTCCCGGCGGAACCGGGAAAATTTCTTAGTTTTGCCCCACTCGGGGTAAAAAGGAGAGGCAGGTCACGCTTCGCTGGCGGTTCTTGGCGCCTGAGCGTTTAAAAACGGCAGCAGCAGCAGCGCAGAAATGCCGGCAGCAATAGCAATCGCCACGAAAAAGCCGCTCCAGTGCCAGATTTCCATTACCTGCGCCAGCGGCCAGCCGGAAAGCGATGCCCCGAGATAGGCAAACAGTCCGACAAACCCGGTTGCCGCGCCCGCCGCTTCTTTGTGGGAACACTCCGCCGCCGCCATGCCAATCAGCATCTGAGGGCCAAACACAAAGAAACCGGTGGTAAAGAAGCAGGCCGCCTGCATCACATAGCTGGCAAAAGGCATCAGCCACAAACCGCCGACCGAGAGCAAAATGCCGGCGGCGAAAATCAGGTTCATCGGTCCACGGTTGCCGTTAAACAGCTTATCCGATCCCCAGCCTGCGACCAGCGCGCCAATAAAACCGCCCAGCTCGAACATCGTCACCGCCGAATTAGCGGTCACCAGGTCGACGCCCAGCGTCTCCGACATATACAGGTTGCCCCAGTCGTTAATCGCCGCCCGCACCACGTATACCAGTACGTAGCACAGCGACAGCAGCCAGATATAGGGATTCAGCAGCACGTATTTGGTGAGGATCTCTTTGCGCGTCAGCCCCGCCCCTTCCTGCTGCTGGGCAATCTCCAGCTCGTCATGCCGCCAGTCCCCCACCGCTGGCAGCCCCACGACCTGCGGCCGGTCGCGCAGTCGCCAGCAGAGGAACAGCCCGGCGAGAATCGCCAGCATCCCGGCAATCATCATCCCGGTACGCCAGCCGTAGTGTAGCGCCGCCGCGCCGACCACCATCGGAATCAGCGCCCCGCCGACGTTATGCGCGGTATTCCACAATGCCCACCAGCCGCCGCGCTCGGTTCGCGAATACCAGGCCGTCAGCAGACGGGCGCACACCGGTGACCCCCATCCCTGGAAAAAGGCGTTCAGCGCCCACAGCAGAGCGAACGCCCATAGCGAGGTGGAGAAACCAAACAGAATATTGACCACGCCGGTGGCGATAAGGCCCAGCCCCATAAAATAACGGGCGTTGGAACGGTCGCTGACGATACCGGAGAAAAACTTCGACAGCCCGTAGGTGATGTAAAACAGCGTCGCCAGCAGGCCAATATCGCTGCGGGTCAGGACGTTGCTGGCGAGAATTTCCGGTACCGCGGCGTTAAAGCTTTTGCGCGTGAAATAAAACAGGGCATAGCCCAGCCAGATGGTCATCAGAATATGACGCCGCCAGTAGCGGTAGCGTTCATCCAGCGCCTGTTTATCGGCAACCGGCGCCGCATCGGGCGGGGATTTCAGAAAGCTCAGCATCATAACTCCTCAGACATAACGGCGCGGCAGGCTGACGCAGACCCGGGTGCCGTGCGTGCAGGAGATAGTGAGCGTGCCGCCCAGCGCCGTCACACGTTCGCGCATGCCGGTCAGGCCAAAGCCCTGCTGCCCGGTACCCGGCGGCAGCCCGCAGCCATCATCTTCAAGTACCAGCATCAACCGCTGACCCTGCTGCCAGCCCTGCAGCGTCACCGCGCTGGCGCTGGCATGCTTAACGATGTTATTCAGCCCTTCCTGGCAGACGCGAAACAGCGTCACGCGCTGGTTTTCGCTTAAGGCGGCCTCATCAATGCGCCAGTCGAGATGGCTGACTATCCCGCGATCTTCCAGCTCCATTTCGCGCATCAGCGAACGTACCGCCTGTTCAAGGGTCAGATCGTCGAGCTGACGCGGGCGCAGACGACCCAGCAGCCGACGAACCGAGTCGTAAACCCCCAGCGAGAGCTGCTCAATAAGCTGGCCGCTCTGTTTCACGCCGCCGTTTTCCGGCGCCAGACGCTGCACAATTCCGGCCTGGGTGCGAATCGCGGTGATCGTCTGGCCGATGTCATCATGCAGTTCGCGCGCGACGTCCCGGCGCACGCTCTCTTCCGTTTCCAGCAGCCGCTCCGCCAACCGCCGGTTGCGCGCCAGTTCGCTTTGCAGCGACTGGTTCAGCTCGCGCAGACGCTGAATACCGGCGCCCAACAGCAGCCCGGTCAGGCTCTGCGCCAGCAGTGAGAGCAGCAAATCCACCGGGTGATCGTGCCAGGTCTGGCTGGCGATTAACGCGATAGCGTTCATTAGCGCGGCGATCAGCGCCCCCTGCCAGCCGTAATGCCAGGCTAAAGCGATAATCGGCAGCGCCAGGCAGAAAGGGGTGAAACGCGAGAGTTCGGCGGGCAGTCCCAGCTGTAGCCAGAGGCTGACGGTAAACAGCAGCAGATACCAGATAAGATGCCGCCCTCGCCAGTTGATCGGCTGTGAAACCAGCGATGGCCCCAGCGGTCGCCAGACGGTGCTGGTGAGATAGTGCCAGATAACCAGGCAGGTCGGGGCCAGCGTCAGGCCGCCGGTTAACGTCAGCAGCAGCGCGTTCAGTCCGTCGCTCCCTTCGCTCATCCACGGCAGCGATTGCAGCAGCGCGGCGGCAATCAGCGCCCCGCCCTGACGCAGCAATGTGAGCCAGTCGCGCTGGTGACGATAGCGTGAAATGAGCGCCACCGGCAGCAGCGCCAGCACACTACCGATCATCAATATTATCGGATGCGCCAGCGCCACTTCCTGCGCCAGCCAGAAGATCAGCAGCCATTCAGCGCCCAGTAACACCGGCCAGTAGCCGCGCGGACACTGAAGCATCAAACCCAGCCGCAGGCCAAAAGGGAACAGCAGGACGGCAAGATCCGGTCGTTCGACCAGGTGCAGGCTGATGCTCCACAGGCAGAACCACGCGGCGGAGAAAATACAGAAGCAGCCGGCCACCGAAAGCAGCCGGGAGAGGAACGGTCTCATTGCCAGCTATCGAACATACGCCGCGCCAGCTCAACATCGTTGCTGACGCCCAGCTTTTCCAGCAGATTCGCGCGATGCACATGTACGGTTTTTGGCGATAATGCCAGCTCGGCGGCGATCTCTTTTACCGCCATCCCCTGCGCCAGCTTTTCCGCCACCTGCCGTTCGCGGCGGGTGAGCGGATCCTGGCGGCCTGCCGCCAGCTTCATGGCGATATCCGGCGTCAGGTAACAGCCGCCGGCCGCCACCGTTCTGACCGCGGCGATCAGCTCATCCGGGCTACAGCGTTTGGAGAGAAAACCGCGGGCGCCGGCATTCAACGCCTGTTCCACCAGCGCCGGGCTGTCGTGAACAGAGAGCATGATGGTCGCCATGCCTTTCGGCAGCTGACTGAGCAGCTCAAGTCCTGACATATCCGGCATCGAGATATCACAAATACAGACCTGTACGCCGCGCCCGGGGAGTCCCGTCAAGGCTTCGCGGGCGGAACCGAATTCGGCAACCACCTGGAAATCGGCTTCCAGCCCCAGCAGCTGCGCAAATCCGGAGCGGACGATAAGATGATCGTCGATAAGGGCAATGGTGGTCATGACGTGTCCTGGCGGGTTAAAAAACGCGCTTACCTTAACGATAAGCACGTTGTTGTTCAAGCCTTGCGCAGGATTATCCGCCTCAGGCGATACCGGTGGTCACCGTGAAGCTCCGGGTTTGCTGCGGCGCCAGCGAAATCAGACTGCCATTACGCTGAGCCGCGAGGAATCCCTCGGGCCGACAGGTGGCGGGCAGCGCGAAGGCGGCAACCTGCTGATCGCCGTTATAGAGGATCCAGCGGGTAACATAATTGAACTCAGTGCTGGAGAACCGCGTGACAAACGTGGTGCCATCCGGCGCTATCATGCGAAATTCCGGGCTGTCGGTGTAGCGATCCAGCTTATCGGCAAAAAAGACGATTTCCGGATCGTAATATTGCGGCTCACATAACGTGGTCAGCGAGGCCTCGCCTTGCAGGAGACGCTGATTGAACGCCAGCCACGATTCCGTCGGCTGTACATGGGCCGGTACCGACTCGCGCAGCGAGAGCGCTTCATCCGGGATATTCTGGCTGAAGGTCGCCTGGGCTACGTAGGCATAGTTCATATGGCACATGTACTGCAGCGGCATGGCGACAGAGGCAAGATTGGTCACCGTCATCTGGATATCAAACAGCGCGCTGGCTCGCCGTAAGGCCACCGTCGGCCGCGCCTCATAGTGATGACCAAAGCCCATCACGTATTCGTAGCGCCCCGCCACGCGCAGGCAGTCGGCCTCCAGTTCAAGCCAGGCTTCATCCATGGCCGCGCAGGCCATTTCACCATGCAGCGGGTGGGTATCCTGCGGCGACGGACAGCCGTTCGCCAACAGTCCTGAATGGAAAGCAAAACAGCCATAGGTGGCCACCACCTCCGCTGCCGGCTTCGGTTCGCTGAACATATTACGCATGGTCAGATCGTGGCCGTCAAACTCGGCATCCCAGATCATTTGCCCAAGCCAGGGCAAAATCACCAGATAGCCGCGCGCATTTTCCACCCGCAGCCCCTCTACGCCGCTGGCATAGCGAAAAGCCGTTACCGTGAAGTCATCATTCGCCAGCAGCGTGCGCGGTTGCTCGCTAAAGAGCTGGCGCCATAAAGGTAAGCGTGTCGTCATGATCGTTCTCCTCAGGATGCCGTCGCTTCAGTCAGCGCACGGCGGACTTTGCATTCACGCCAGAAATAGACGCCGACGTAGATGAAGCACAGCATCGGTACCAGGAAAGAGACCTGCAGCGAGTGGAACATATCCGCCACGAAGCCCTGAATCGCTGGGACGACGGCGGCACCAATAATCGCCATCACAATCACCGCACCGGCCATTTCAGTATGTTCGTTATCCACCGTATCAAGCGTACCGGCATAGATGGTTGCCCAGCACGGCCCGAACAGCACGCTCACCAGCACCGCCACGTAGACCGCGCTAAAGCTCGGCGCCAGCGCCACGTACGCAAGGAACAGTGCGCCGATAACCGAGTAGAGAATCAGCACTTTTTCCGGCGTGAAGCGGGTCATTAAAATGTTGGCGATAAACTTGCCAATAAAGAAGCAGGCAAAGCTATAGACCATAAACGTTGAGGCATCGCGCTCGTTGATATCACCCAGTTCCAGCGCAAGGCGAATGGTGAACGACCAGACGGTGACCTGCATACCGACATACAGGAACTGGGCGGCAATTCCGCGACGAAAACGTGCGTTGGTGGCCAGGTAGCGCAGCGTGTCGGCTGCCGACGGGCGTTTATGGTTCGCCGTCTGCGCAACTTTACAGGTCGGGAAGCGCGTCAGCAGGAACAGCACCATAACCACCACCAGTACCATGATCATGTACTTGTAAGGCTCAAGGGTGTTTTCCAGCATCAGAACTTTAAAATTATGAATCTGCTCGGCATTCATCCCGGCCATCTGTTTTTCCAGACTTTCGCCATCGGAAAAGACCAGATATTTACCCAGCAAAATACCGGCTGCCGCGCCAATCGGATAAAAGGTCTGGCTGATGTTCAGGCGCAGCGTGGCATGGCTTTTCGGGCCGATCATCGAACTGTAGGTGTTCGCTGCCGTCTCGAGAAAGCTCAGGCCGATGGCGATCGCGAAAATCGCGGCCAGGAACATGGTGTAGGTTGCCATGTGCGAAGCCGGGAAAAAGAGCGTACAGCCGACGATATAAAGCGTCAGCCCCGTGAGAATAGCGACCTTATAGCTGGTGTTTTTAATCACTAACGACGCCGGAATCGCAATTAAAAAATAACCGCCATAAAATGCGCTCTGGACCAACGCGGAGGCAAAGTTACTTAATGCAAATACGCTTTTAAACTGCGTAATTAAAATATCATTTAAGGCCGCAGCACATCCCCATAACGGGAATAAGCAGGATAACAAAATAAACTGGAACAGAGGCGTTTTGTTCAGATAGCCGTCAGGCATCTGAATGATGTTTTTATCGTTCATAGTGCTACCTTTTACAGTGCAGGGTGATTATTCGTTTAACGACAGATATTCATTAAACTGCTCGATACTGGGATAAGACGATTGCGTGCCTTTGCCGGTGACGCTGAAGGCGGCAAAGAGAGCGGCTTTTTTCATGGCGGATTCAACATCTCCGCTCTGGACGTAATAGTGAGCAAAGCAACCGATAAAGGCATCGCCTGCGCCGCTGGTATCTACCGCGCTGACTTTAAATGCCGGGACATGCACTTCCTGAGTGCGCGTCATCCACAGCGCGCCTTTCTCACCCATGGTCACAATAATATTGTTGAGACCTTTTTCAACGAGGCTCCGGGCGGCGGCACGAATATTATCGTAAGTATCAACAGGCAGGCCGGTTAATATTTCCAGCTCGGTCTCATTGGGAACAAAGAAATCACATTTACAGGCATAAGACATATCTAATTCGCGCAGAGCCGGCGCCGGATTTAATAACACTTCAATGCCGTGCTTTTTACCAAATTCGATAGCGTGGTATACCGTTTCCAGCTGAACCTCAAGCTGTAAAACAATCAGCTGGCATTTTTTTAAATCCTCGGCGGCGCGATCGATATCTTCAGGAGAGAGGAACTTGTTGGCGCCTTTAATAATAAGAATGCTGTTGCTGGAGTTGGCATTCACAAAGATCGGCGCCACGCCGCTGCTGGTGCAGGGGACTTTCTCAACATAGGTGGTATTGATGCCCCAGGACTCAAGATTGCGAATCGTGTTATCCGCAAAGATGTCATCCCCTACCTTGGTCAACATCAGCACTTTCGAATTGAGCTTCGCGGCCGCAACGGCCTGGTTGGCCCCTTTTCCGCCGCAGCCAATTTTGAACGCCGGCGCCTCAAGGGTTTCCCCCTCTTTCGGCATCTGGTTGGTGTAGGTGATGAGATCCACCATGTTGGAGCCAATAACCGCGATATCCATTTTACTACCTCTCAGAAACAATCACACAACAATGATATTATCGTAACATTATCATGTTACTTTAGTACCATTTGTGACCATGATCGCGATTGCAGTATCATTCCGTGTTTATTTATCATCCAGAAAAATGTGGGCAATCGAGAGAGGAAGAAAAATAAAAATCAAAAAACACAATATAACAAACTGAAAATAAACAGATTATTTTGACAAAAACGAGATCGAACGGACTTTTAATTCGCAAGGGGCCGCAGTATAGTAATGTGAATGCATAATGTTTCAGCAGGGACAAAAATGTTACCAAAGGAACATTTGCCAAATGAATTGCGGAGAGTGTGAATGGAGACCAAGCAAAAAGAACGTATACGTCGTCTGATGGAACTGCTGAAGAAAACCGACCGAATCCATCTTAAAGACGCCGCGCGTATGCTGGAGGTCTCTGTGATGACGATTCGCCGGGATCTCAGCCAGGAAAACGACGAACCGCTGCCGCTCACGCTGCTAGGCGGCTACGTGGTGATGGTCAACAAACCCTCATCGCCTTCCGTTACGCCAGCGCTGGCGACAAAACCGGCCCATCATCGCGACGATCTGCCCATTGCCATCCTCGCCGCCGGCCTGGTCAGCGAAAACGACCTGGTCTTTTTTGATAACGGCAGCGAAATGCCGCTGGTCATCAATATGATCCCCGATGACATTACCTTTACCGGCATTTGCTATTCACATCGGGTGTTTATGGCCTTAAATGAAAAGCCCAACGCCACCGCCATCTTATGCGGCGGCACCTATCGGGCGAAGAGCGATGCCTTCTACGATACCGGCAACCCCTCGGCGCTGGATTCACTCAATCCGCGGAAAGTGTTTATCTCCACCAGCGGCGTTCACGAACATTTTGGCGTCAGCTGGTTTAACCCCGACGACCTCGCCACGAAACGTAAAGCGATGGATCGCGGCCTGCGAAAAATCCTGCTCGCGCGCTATGCGCTGTTCGACGATGTTGCGCCTGCCAGTATTGCGCCGCTGCCAGCATTTGATGTGCTGATCAGCGATCGTCCGTTACCGGCAGACTATGCCACGCACTGCCGGAACGGGTCGGTAAAAGTCATCACGCCGGACTCTGAAAGCGAATAACTTAGCGCCATCCCACCAGACGTAGATTGTTGCAGCCAGTCTGGACACGGACAGCGCGGAAAAACCAGAGCGTACACGCAGTACGTGATGATTTGGCGCACTGCCCAGGGCCAGAGTGGCACATCAAATAGCCTGCCGGGCCAGGCTCTTACTCAAAGAAGACGGCAATTTTATTAAACATGGAAGGATCGGACTGGTTACGCGCCACCTTCTCTACGTCCTCCAGTTTTTCAATCTGACTGATCATCTGCCCCAGCCGCTGGTCATCATTCACCAGGAGCCAGATGCGGCTGTGGTTGCTGTTCTGAATCGGTAAACAGAGAATACCTTCCACGTTGAACGCGCGGCGGGCAAACAGGCCACAGACGTGGGTCATCACTCCCGGATGGTTGCGGACGGTGAGTTCCAGAATAACGTTGTCATGAGTCTGCTGTTGCATGGTTTATTCCCCCACCATTTCTGTATTTGCCGCTCCCGGCGGAACCATCGGATACACTTTTTCTTCCGCATCAATACGCACATGAATCAGCGCCGGACCGGGACGATCGATGATCGCCTGCAGCGCTGCCTGCGGGTCGGCTTCGTGATTTAAATCGCAGGTTTGCAGACCAAAGCCAGCGGCAATCTGCATAAAATTAATCATTCCGGGATAGGTCGCAGCAAATACCCCCTGCTGATAGAACAGGCTCTGTTGCTGATAGACCAGCCCCAGCGCTTCGTTATTCATCAGGATGATTTTCACATCCAGCTGGTTTTCAGCCGCGGTGGCCATCTCCTGAATGTTCATCATCAGGCTGCCGTCGCCGGAGAAGCAGATGACTTTGCGCTGTGGATTCGCCAGCGCCGCACCGACCGCTGCCGGCAGACCGAATCCCATGGTTCCCAGCCCACCGGAAGTCAGCCATTGGCGCGGGCGATTCAGCGGATAAGCCTGCGCAACCCACATCTGATGTTGACCAACGTCAGTGGTGACGATCGCTTCATCGTTAACGCAGGCGGCAACGGCGTTGATCAGGCCATAATGCGTGAGCGGGTCGCTCTCCTGCGGAATCGGGGAAGGAAACTCACGCTGCAGGTCCGCCACCAGCTGGCGCCACTCGTCGCGCGGCTGGGCGGCGACCTGCGGCGTCAGCTGCGCCAGAACGTCGGCCACATCCCCTTGAATCGCCACGTGCGGCTGCTTGATTTTACCCAGTTCGGAACGGTCGATATCGACGTGAATAATTTTCGCGTTCGGGCAGAACTGCTCGGTTTTACCAATCGCCCGGTCATCAAAACGCGCACCTAAAACAATCAGTAAATCCGCTTCTTGCAGAATAAAGTTAGTGCTACGTGCGCCGTGCATGCCCAGCATGCCCAGCGACAGCGGATGCGCCTTCGGCAGCATCCCCAGCGCCATCAGGGTCATCGTGGTAGGCAGGTTCGCTTTTTCCGCCAGCGCACGCACCTGCTCAGGCGCGTTAATCACGCCGCCGCCCAGATAAAGTACCGGGCGCTTAGCCGCATTGATCATGGCTGCCGCGTCGTGGACGCTGGCGCTGTCAAATGTCGGCGGTGCGGTGCGCGCACCCGGCTCCGGTAACACCTCCAGCTCGATGGTCGCCGTCTGCACATCCTTAGGAATATCTATCCACACCGGACCCGGGCGGCCGGACTGGGCGATGCGAAAGGCGTCGCTCATCACCTGCGGCAGTTCAGCAATATCGCGGACCAGGTAGTTATGTTTGGTGATGGGGATAGAGATACCGTAGGTGTCGACTTCCTGGAACGCATCGGTCCCAATCATCGATGCCGGAACCTGGCCGGTAATGCACACCAACGGAATCGAGTCCAGACGCGCATCGGCGATGGCGGTGATCAGGTTGGTGGCGCCCGGGCCGCTACAGGCCATACAGACCGCCGGTTTGCCCTCTGTACGCGCCATCCCCTGAGCGATAAAGCCCGCGCCCTGTTCGTGACGCGCCAGAACGTGGCGAATCTGCGTGCTTTGGCTTAATGCGTCATAGATGGGAAGGATAGAGCCGCCCGGGATGCCTGCAACGGTCGTAATCCCCTGGCGTTCCAGTAAATGAATAACTAACTGTGCGCCGGTAAAGCGCATTTTTTCTGATGTTGTGCCCGAACTTGCCATGCTCCAGTCCTTTTATTTTGAGCCGACTTACCGGGCGAGTGTCGAAAAAAAACCCCGCTCGGTTTGCGCCGGCGGGGTTTGGAATCGTGTTGTTCCGGACCCTACGGCGCATTGCCGACGACGACCACCACACGCACGACGACCACCGCGGCAGGCGCGGTTTTTAGTAGAGTCGAAGTCAGAATGGAAGCGTTCATTAGGGACCTGTTGTGTCGAAAATTTAACTGAATTTATACAAACACAGCCGCCGCCATTAAACAACGGATTTATTTTCATCCACGAGGATTTGTGTGAAGGATCACAATTTCTAACCGGTCGAAAAAAACAAAAAACCCCGCCGGAGCGAGGTTTTTCTCAGTATGTTTACGGCTGGTAACCGCAAGTACACTGTATTACGTCAACGCTGAAAGTATACGCGCGCGCAGACGTTCACGCAATTTTCACCCCGGTTTTTGCCAAAGTAGAGTATGGATGGCGAGCGCAATTTTGTCGAGAAAATACTGTTTATACATACAGTATTTGTTTATACTGAAAACGTTCACGTTGTGTCATTCGGGGCCGCATGTATCACCGGCGCAATAAAGTCCTGGCTGAAACGGGTGGTGCCGTCAGCGCCTTAACCCCGAGAGAGCACACTGTGTTACGTCAACAAATACGCTAATGTCTTCTGGTCACGGTAACGTGTCCCGGCAGACGGCGTATACCCTGGCTGGCAACAGGCGGCGGAAAGGTACGCCAGCCGGTCGTGCTCCTGTACCAGAGGAGACGCGTATGGGTGCCGTGGATATTGTTGTTCTTATCCTGAAACTCATGGTTGCCGTGTTGCAACTGCTTGATGCTGTCCTGAAACAGCTGCGCTGATTCAGGTTCAAGTCGCACCTGAGAGGGGCGGGAAACCGCCCCTCTACAGGCGGTTCCCATTAACCTTATGCTGACTTGCTGGAGAAAATCATGCCACCGCTGTTGATTGCCGCCACCACGCCCGACGACCCCGGGTTTCTTGCTTTGCGCAGTGAAAGCCTCGCCCAACATTTCAATATGCTGCGCCGCCTGGCGGAGAACTGGCAAAGCGGGAAAAACCGCTTCAGTGCGCCAGGTGAAAAACTGCTGGGCGCCTTTGTCGGCGGTCAGCTGGTGGGAGTTTGCGGGCTGAATGTTGACCCCTTCAGCCCGCAGCTGCGAACCGGACGCATCCGCCATTTATACATCAGCGACGCCTTTCGTCGGCGGAAAATTGGCCAGCAGCTGCTGGTGGCCGTCATCACCCACTCCGGCACCTGGTTTGATTTTCTCAACACTCATGCGCCGCCGTCGGCGTGGCCGTTTTATGAATCGCTTGGATTTCGCCCGGTTTATGATGAGCCGCGGGTCACTCATCGCCTGTTCTGTTCGCTTTAAGCGCGGCTGGCCGGGTGAAAACGCCCGTGTTACAGTTCCAGGACCCGGCCACTCACCCGCACCCCTGTCATGACGATAACCGTTTTCTGCGTTCTGCTGTTCGCCGCTCTGCTGCATGCCAGCTGGAATGCTATCGTCAAAGCAAGTGGAGATAAGCTGTACGCGGCAATTGGCGTGAGCGGCTCTGCCGCGCTTATCGCCCTCGCGGCCTTGCCTTTCGCGCCGCAGCCCTCCCTGGCCAGCGTGCCGTATCTGGTACTTTCCAGCGCATTGCAGGTGGTCTACACCGTTCTGGTCGCCAAAACCTACCAGGTCTCCGACATGAGCCAGACCTATCCACTGATGCGCGGCACCGCGCCGCTGCTGGTGGCGGTGATTAGCGTCGCGTTCCTCGGCGACGCGCTGTCGCCGCTGGCATGGACGGGAATTGGCGTAATCTGTCTGGCGATCCTCGCCATGGCCTGCAACGGCCGGGCCAGCTCCGGCTACGGCATCACCCTCGCACTGATCAACGCCTGTTTTATCGCCGGCTATACGTTGCTTGATGGTACCGGCGTGCGGTTATCGGATACGGCGCTAGGCTACACGCTATGGTCCTTTTTTATGAACGGCTGCTGTCTGCTGAGCTGGTCTATGGTCTATCGACGCCAGGAAGCCAGCCGCTATCTACGTCAGCACTGGAAAAAAGGCGCCATCGGCGGCCTGAGTACCATGGGATCGTACGGCCTGGCGCTGTGGGCGATGACCCAGGCACCGCTGGCCGTGGTGGCCGCGCTGCGAGAAACCTCGATTTTATTCGGCGCCGTCATCGCGTTTGCGCTGCTCAAAGAGAAGCTTATCGCCCTGCGAATCGTCGCCGCCTGCGGCATTGCGGCGGGCGCTATTCTGCTGCGTCTCTCCTAGTGCAGAATGGCAACATTTGTTGCCGATTATTGTTTACAAAACCTGCCTGAAATCCCTCCTCAATCATCGTCATATAGTTGTACTGTCATTTTTATGTGGTAGATTCCTCCAGAATTTAAGGGATGTGCCAGTCACATATTCTTCATTTACCTCTACTCACGAAGTATTCATCGACATGAAACGGCATAAGAACTTCACTTTGTTGTTGATGCTGGTACTGCTGGTGGCCGTTGGCCAGATGGCGCAGACCATTTATATCCCGGCGATCGCCGACATGGCTATCTCGCTGAACGCCCGCGAAGGGGCCGTGCAGAGCGTAATGGCGGCCTATTTGCTGACCTATGGCGTCTCTCAGCTCTTTTATGGCCCGCTGTCTGACCGCGTAGGAAGACGTCCGGTGATCCTCATCGGGATGTCTATCTTTATGCTGGCGACGTTGGTTGCTATCACCACTCACAGTCTGACGGTGCTGATTATCGCCAGCGCCATCCAGGGTATGGGAACCGGCGTCGGCGGTGTAATGGCGCGCACGCTGCCGCGCGATCTGTATGAAGGTGCCCAGCTCAGACATGCCAACAGCCTGTTAAATATGGGTATTTTGGTCAGCCCGCTGCTGGCACCGCTGATTGGCGGTATCCTCAATACGCTGTGGAGCTGGCGTGCCTGCTACGCTTTCCTGTTGATTTTGTGCGCGGGCGTGACCTTTAGCATGGCGCGCTGGATGCCTGAAACCCGTCCTGCTGGCGCACCGCGCTCCCGACTGGCGACCAGTTACAAAACGCTTTTCGGCAATACCGCGTTCAACTGCTATCTGCTGATGCTGATTGGCGGTCTCGCCGGAATCGCCGTGTTCGAAGCCTGTTCCGGCGTGCTGATGGGCGCCGTGCTGGGCTTAAGCAGCATGGCGGTGAGTATTCTGTTTATTCTGCCCATCCCGGCGGCTTTTTTCGGTGCCTGGTTTGCCGGACGCCCGCATAAACGTTTCCCGACCCTGATGTGGCAATCGGTGATTTGTTGTCTGCTGGCGGGCATTATGATGTGGATCCCTGGCCTGATGGGCATCATGACCGTCTGGACGCTGCTGGTGCCTGCAGCGCTGTTTTTCTTCGGCGCCGGCATGCTATTCCCGCTGGCGACCAGCGGCGCGATGGAACCCTTCCCGTTCCTCGCCGGGACGGCAGGCGCGCTGGTGGGCGGCCTGCAAAATATCGGCTCCGGCGTCCTGGCCTGGCTCTCGGCGATGATGCCGCAGACCGGTCAAAGCAGCCTGGGGCTATTGATGATGCTAATGGGACTGCTGATTCTACTGTGCTGGCTACCGCTGGCTTCACGCTTCAGCCGCCACCAGCAGCCGGTTTAAGCGCCGCAATTTCCCCGGATAGCGGCCTGCGCCTGATTCAGGCGTCCGCTTCGCGTCCGGGGAAAATCATTGCGCCAGGCTTTGTAGCCAGTGAATAAACGCGTCTATTTTCGGCCACTGCCGCCCCGCTAACGTGGTCACATAATAGTGCTGGTGGCATTTCAGCGTCATCTCGCCAAAGGGCGCAATCAGCTCTCCGCTCGCCAGACGCTTTTGAACCAGCCGCTTACGCCCCATCGCCACGCCAACATGGTTCATGGCAGCAATCACCGCCAAATCTGAACGATCGAAGCCAATACCCGACGATTGCGGCAAGTTAACCCCAAAGTGCTGCGCCCAGCTAAACCATTCGTCGGTGCCAGAATCATTGCTCCAGGCCTGACGATCGTGCAGCAGGGTGCAATGTTGCAGATTGTCGGGATGTTGCTGGAGCTGATGCTGCCGGGCATAGTCCGCCGTGCAAACCGGTACGATTGCTTCATCCATCAGATAATGGTGGGTTAATTGCGATGAAGGCAGATCGTCGAAATAGAGCGCCAGATCGATACCCGCTCGCTGCATATTCACGTTATCGTTGCCGGTGAGGACAGTAAGCGATATCGACGGATAGCGGCGAGTAAAGTCCCCGAGCGCCGGTACCAGCCAGCACTGGGCGATCGACGGGCGTGAGTAGACGGTCAGCGTACCTGACAGCTCCTGGTTTTTGATATCCAGAATCTCCTGGTTCAGGCTGTCCAGCGAGGATTTCAGCGCCCAGAACACCCGCCGCCCTTCATGGGTTAACTCCACTTTCCGATGAGAGCGCACAAAAAGCTGAATACCCAGCTCTTCCTCCAGCTGATTCATCCGGTGGCTCACGGCGCTGGGGGTCAGCGACAGCTCTTCCGCCGCCAATGCGAAAGATTCATGCCGTGCGGCGACCTCAAAGGTATACAGCTTTGACAGCTGCCAGCCGTTGAGCAGCCGGTTACCTATCTCTTTAGCGACATCCATCGTTCGGTTCCCCTGATTTTTTACCGCTGATTGTAAGAAAAATGGTCGCTGTGTATGGGTTTAAAGATGAAAAAAAGTGACTTATAACGCAAATAAAAGCCATTTTTAGACTTTAATCACCATTTTGATTCAATCTAATTCACCTGAAGCGCCATTTATATCGTTTGTCAGCCGGTGTCGTTTTTCTGTTCAATAACCCCATCTTATTCACGGGCGAGGTGGGGTATGGAATCTCAGATTTGGGTTGTGAGCACGTTACTAATCAGCATTGTGTTGATTGTTTTGACTATCGTAAAACTGAAATTTCACCCCTTTCTGGCGCTGCTGTTAGCCAGTTTCTTCGTCGGCGCTATGATGGGGATGAGCCCGCTGGACATGGTCAACGCCATTGAAAATGGGATCGGTGGAACCCTCGGTTTCCTGGCGGCGGTGATCGGCCTCGGCACCATTCTTGGCAAAATGATGGAGATCTCAGGCGCCGCCGAACGTATCGGCCTGACGCTTCAGCGCTGCCGCTGGCTGTCGGTCGATGTGATCATGGTGCTGGTTGGCCTGATTTGCGGGATTACGCTGTTTGTCGAAGTTGGCGTGGTACTGCTAATTCCGCTGGCCTTTTCGATTGCCAAAAAGACCCACACCTCCCTGCTGAAGCTGGCGATTCCACTGTGTACCGCGTTAATGGCCGTACACTGCGTCGTACCGCCGCACCCGGCTGCGCTGTTCGTCGCCAATAAGCTGGGTGCCGATATCGGTACCGTGATTGTCTACGGTTTACTGGTTGGGTTGATGGCCTCGCTGGTTGGCGGCCCGCTGTTCCTGAAGCTGCTGGGCAACCGCCTGCCGTTCAAAGCGGTTCCTGCCGAGTTTGCCAATCTGGAAGTTCGTCAAGAAGAGACGCTGCCGTCGCTCGGCGCCACGCTGTTGACCATTTTGCTGCCGATCGCTCTGATGCTGGTGAAGACCATCGCCGAGCTGAATATGGCCAAAACCGGCACGCTGTATATGCTGCTGGAGTTTATCGGTAATCCGATTACCGCCATGTTTATCGCCGTCTTCGTGGCCTACTACGTCCTCGGCATCCGTCAGAATATGGGCATGGCCACGCTGCTGACCCATACCGAAAAGGGCTTTGGTTCTATTGCCAATATCCTGCTGATTATCGGCGCAGGCGGCGCGTTCAACGCGGTCCTGAAAACCAGCGGCCTGGCTGATTCGCTGGCGGTTATTCTCTCCGGTCTGCATATGCACCCGATTCTGCTGGCCTGGCTGGTGGCGCTGATTCTGCACGCGGCGGTGGGTTCTGCCACCGTTGCCATGATGGGGGCCACGGCCATCGTTGCGCCGATGCTGCCGCTCTACCCTGGCGTCAGTCCGGAGATCATCGCCATTGCCATTGGTTCCGGCGCAATTGGCTGCACGATCGTTACCGATTCCCTGTTCTGGCTGGTTAAACAATACTGCGGTGCGAGCCTGAGTGAGACGTTCAAATACTATACAACGGCAACATTTATCGCATCCTTACTTGCACTAGCCTGCACGTTCCTGCTTTCTTTCATCATCTGAGCGCAAAGAGACGTAATATGAAAAACGCTGACATGACCACTTTACTTGCCCGGTTCCCTCTGCTGAAGGATCTGGTTGACCTGAAAGAAACCACCTGGTTTAACCCGGCAACCACTTCGCTGGCGGAAGGTTTACCGTACGTTGGCCTGACGGCTGACGATGTCCAGGACGCCCGTGCCCGCCTTGAGCGCTTTGCGCCATATCTGGCGCAGGCATTCCCGGAAACCGCCGTCACCGGTGGGATTATCGAATCCGAACTGGTCGCTATCCCGGCAATGAAAGCACGGCTGGAGCAGGCGTTTGCCCGGCCCGTCAGCGGCGACCTGCTGCTGAAAAAAGACAGTCATCTGCCGATTTCCGGCTCCATCAAGGCCCGCGGCGGTATTTACGAGGTGCTGACCCACGCTGAAAAGCTGGCGCTGGAAGCGGGGTTACTTGCCACCGAAGATGACTATCGCAAGCTACTGACCCCGGAATTTAAGCAGTTCTTTAGCCAGTACAGCATCGCCGTCGGTTCCACCGGCAACCTGGGGATGTCGATTGGCATCATGAGCGCATGTATCGGTTTTAACGTCACCGTGCATATGTCTGCCGATGCCCGGGCATGGAAAAAAGCGAAGCTGCGCAGCCACGGCGTTACGGTGGTTGAATACGAACAGGATTACGGCGTCGCGGTCGAGCAGGGGCGTAAAGCCGCCGAAGCGGACCCCAACTGCTTCTTTATCGATGATGAGAACTCACGCACGCTGTTCCTCGGCTATGCCGTCGCAGGCGAGCGCCTGAAAGCGCAGTTTGCCCGCCAGGGACGCGTGGTCGATGCCGATCATCCGCTGTTTGTCTATCTACCGTGCGGCGTCGGCGGTGGCCCTGGCGGGGTTGCGTTTGGTCTGAAGCTGGCTTTCGGCGACCATGTACACTGTTTCTTCGCTGAACCCACGCACTCTCCTTGTATGTTGCTCGGCGTCCATACCGGCCTGCATGATGAGATTTCGGTCCAGGATCTGGGTATTGATAACCTGACTGCCGCCGACGGCCTGGCCGTTGGTCGGGCTTCCGGGTTTGTCGGCAGGGCCATGGAGCGTCTGCTGGATGGCTTCTATACCCTCAGCGACCAGACGATGTACGACATGCTGGGCTGGCTGGCGCAAGCTGAAAATATCCGCCTGGAGCCGTCCGCGCTGGCCGGCATGGCCGGACCGCAGCGCGTTTGCGCCAGCGAGACATATCAGCAGATGCACGGCTTCACGACCCGCCAGATGGACAACGCTACGCATCTGGTCTGGGCGACCGGCGGCGGTATGGTGCCGGAAGAAGAGATGGCGCAGTACCTGGCAAAAGGGCGTTAATACCACGGGCTCAGCGGCGGAGGATACGCCGTTGGGCCCACTTTCCGCTATGTCACACTCTGCAGAAATAACGCGATCTGCCGCAGATGCGTAGCCGCAAACATCAGCGACAGTGAAAGAACGGCGACGGCAATGAAAAACTTGTCACGTATCGCCTGCGGCTGAACAAAATCACTCTCGTCAACATCCATCAGATTACGGCGCCGCGTATAGCCCCACAGCACAACAGCCACTATCGCCAGGACGCCAATCGATAGCCAGAACAGCGCCCCCGCGCTATGCCAGTTATGTTTAATCGCCAGCGCCATCAGCGCCGCGTAGCCCAGCAACGTTCGAAACCAGGCCAGCGATGTCCGTTCCGGCTGCAGCCCCGGATCGCTTTCCCGCCGCGCCCGGCGCTTATCCGCCATACATAACCAGACCCATCACCACCACCACCACAATCACCAACAAAAGACTGATCGCCAGCAGCGTTCTGGTGTAGGGCAGATCCTGCTTCAGGCGCATCGCTTTTTCGTTACTCAACCAGCGCAGGTAGCCATAAATCGCCAGGCCGCCGGCAAACAGACACAGCAATAGCGCCAGCACTTCGCGAATCAGCGGCGTGGCAAAATCCGGCGCCAGCTGATCTAAGCCAACCCCGGCGGCAAGAAAACCTAATGCCGTGCGGATCCACGCCAGAAAAGTACGTTCGTTGGCCAGCGAGAAGCGGTAATCCGGCGCTTCGCCGACGCGAGAAATTTTCATCAGGGTTCCTTGTTCGTAGCGCGAGCAGGCTTCAGCATAGCGTAATTTGTAACGAACAGGGGAGCAGCGCAAGAACCGGCACCCGATGGATGCCGGTTGAGGTGAGGATTAATGCAGTTCCGGCCAGTAGTCTTTGTTGGCCTCAATCAGGTCGTCGAGTATCGCTTTCGCGACAGATGCGCTGGGCACGGTTTTCGACAGCGTAATCGCCTGCCACAGCTTGTGATAAGAACGATGTTCCCAGGCATCCACCACCAGTTTCTCTACCGCCACCTGCTGGCTCATCATCCCTTTCTGGAAGTTTGGAATATCGCCGACCGTCAGCGGCTCTGGCCCGTTATGGCCGACCAGGCACGGAATTTCCACCATCGCATCGGCGTCAAAATTATGGATAGCGCCATTGTTCGGTACGATCAGCAGCATGCGCTCCTGGGTGTTGAAGGCGATGGCGGTCGCCAGATCCACGATGTATGAAGCGTGCTCGTCGATCTCCAGATCGCCGGCAGAAGATTTACCCGCGGCAATAATTGCCCGACAGGCGCTAAAGACATTTTTCTCGCGGTGATCCATGACCTCGTTAGCGCGGGTACGCGCCGGGTTGGAGTGCTCGACGACGTAATCCGGGAACAGGTAATACTTCAGGTAGGTGTTTGGCATGGTATCCGGATCCAGCGCCTGCACATCTTTCGCCTTAGCAAAGGTATCGTTCCAGCTGGCTTCGGTATGCGGATCGTTAGAAGGCGGCACATAACCATATTTCGCCACATGTTCGCGCAGTTTCGGCATCAGATCGTTACCCTGCAGATCCTCAATCGACGTCCACCAGCCGAAGTGGTTCAGCCCGTAGTAACGCACCCGCATCTGTTTACGATCTTTGAGGCCGACAATTTGCGCCATGCGCCCTTCAATGCCGATCGGCATATCGCAGATATTCAGGATTTTCGCATTCGGACGCAGGCGGCGCGTGGCTTCCGCGACAATTGCCGCCGGGTTGGAGTAGTTCAGCATCCAGGCGTTCGGCGAGTATTTTTCCATATAGTCCACCAGTTCCAGCACGCCACCGATAGAGCGCATGCCGTAGGCGATACCGCCAGGTCCGCAGGTTTCCTGACCCAGCACGCCGTGGCGCAGCGGGATTTTTTCATCTTTTTCACGCATCGGGTATTTGCCAACGCGAATATGCGCCATAACAAAATCCACGTCGGTAAAGGCCGCCTGCGGGTCGGTGGTATAGCTGAACTCAATTTCCGGCGCCTGCTCTTTAAGAATCACTTTACACGCTTCGGCGATGGTCTCCTGACGCGCGCCGTCGTTGTCATAAAATTTCAGTGCCCGCAGCGGGAAACGGTCCTGGTTTGCTAACAACATCAATACGATACCTGGTGTGAATGTACTGCCGCCGCCTGCGATAACAACTGAGAATTTTTTCATGATACTGCCTCCGTCATGGTGGTTTGTTCGGTCTGTAGAGAATTTTTCATCAGGGATTCCAGCTGGTCGCGAACCTGGGGAACATGCAGGCCCACGATGACCTGAATCCCGTTACCGCGACGCACCACCCCGTGAGCGCCCAGCGCTTTAAAGACGTCGTCGCTTTGTGTTTTCGCCATATCGACCAGCGTGATGCGAAGTCGGGTGGCGCAGTTGTTGACGCATTCGATATTGCTTGCGCCGCCCAGCGCCTGCAGAAAGCCTGCGGCCTGGCCTAATTTGGACTCTGTGGCACCCGCGGCGCTGGTTTTGCCGCGCGCCGCCTGATAATCCGCTTTGCTGTAGAGTTTGATTTCACTCTCTTCGCGGCCCGGAGTTTTCAGATTCAGACGCAGGATCAGGGCGCGGAAGATAACGAAGTAGATAGCGGTAAAGCACACCCCGATCCCTATCTGGATGAACATCATCGAGGCATGGTTGTGAAACATGGGGATCCAGTTTTGCGGCAGGAACTGGTCAAGCAGACCACCGCCGAAGTTGCCGACGACCCCGCACATATACATCACCGTCGCCATCGTGGCCGCCAGCACCGCGTGCACGGCAAACAGCAGCGGGGAGATAAACAGGAAGGTGAACTCCAGCGGTTCGGTAATCCCCACCAGCATGGCGGTCAGCGTCGCCGGAATCAGCAACCCGGCCACTTTGACGCGGTTTTCCGGCGCGGCGGTGAAATAGAGCGCCAGCGCAATCCCGACCGAACCAAAGACCTTGGAGTTGCCATGCAGGGCAAAACCGCCTTCCGGGAACAGGGCTTTCAGCGGTTCCGTACTCTGGCTGAACTCCTGCAGATGCTGGGCCCAGTAGACCTGGATACCGCCTTCCACCACCGCCGGGCCAAAAATAAACGGTCCGTAGACAAAGTGATGCAGGCCAGTGGGAATCAGAATGCGCTCAAGGAAAATATAGACCCAGACCCCTAGCGCCCCGGCAGAGCGTAAAAAAGCCTGCAGCGATTCAATGCCCATCTGCACCTTTGGCCACCCCAGTAACGTTAGCCAGGCGCAGGGGATCATCGCCAGGAAGGCAACGATAACGACAAATGAAGAGCCCTGGAAAATACCGAGAAACACCGGCAGCGGTTTATCAAAATAGCGGTTATGTAGCGCGGTGACGATCCCGGAAATCACAATCGCGCCGATGATACTGGTATCCAGCGTTTTAATGCCGGCAATCATCGTCAGGCCGCTACCGGCCGTGGGGTCGGCCGAAAAATCGACGCCGAAAAAGTGGCCCCAGGTCATGCCCATGGCGTTGATGAAGTAGTTCCACGTCAGGAAACTCACCAGCACGGCAAGGCAAGCTCGTCCCTGCGCCTGCTTCGCGAGGCCAATCGGTAAGCCGACGGCGAAAATCAGCGGCATGTTACGAAATACCGTCCAGCCGCCTTCTTCAATAATGTGAACAATCTGGGCAAATAAACTATCAGGTGCTGTAAGCGCTTCGCCGACAAACATCGGGTTGCGCAGCATAATGGCAATACCCACCACGATCCCGGCGAAAGGAAACAGTAAAACCGGGGTAAACATGGCACCGCCAAAACGTTGTATTTGACTGAGCATTTTAAAATCCTCATTTAACAACCAGTAGGGTAAGAGGCCTTATTTGTCTTGAGTATCGGCCTAAAGCGAGAATAGGAATTTACCCGTCCGACAACATGCGATGGCGTTGCGATTCGTGATCGCATTCATGGTTTTAATTTCCACAATGTTGTCTACTTTTTGAGTTAAAAATAGACATCATGAATTGCGCTGATTAAAACAGCAGAATGAATAAATCATATCTTTATGTATTTAAAGACATTATTAACAATATACATTGTTAACCTTCCCTTTTGAAAAGTGGAACAGAGGTCTACTGGTGATCTATAAATCCATCGCAGACAGATTGCGCCTTCGGTTAAATTCCTCCGATTTCAATATCGGCAGCCCGCTGCCGGGAGAGAAAAAACTGGCGGAAGAGTTCGGCGTGGCGCGGATGACAATCCGTAAAGCTATCGAACTGCTGATTAGCTGGGGACTGGTCGTTCGCCGCCACGGATCCGGTACCTTTGTTGCCCGCAAAGATGTGCATCACGAGACCACTAACCTCACCGGTCTGGCGGAAGTGTTACGCAAGCAGGGTAAAGAGGTGGTAAGCGAGGTGCTGATATTCGAAGTCATGCCGGCGCCGCCGGCAATTGCCAGCCAGCTACGAATACAAATCAATGAACGGATCTACTTCTCGCGCCGGGTACGTTACGTGGACGGCAAACCCCTGATGCTGGAAGACAGCTATATGCCGGTCAAACTGTTCCGTAACCTGTCGCTGGTGCATCTGGAAGGGTCAAAATTCGATTACATTGAGAAAGAGTGCGGGATAACCATTAGCGGCAACTATGAAAGCCTGACGCCGGTGCTGGCGGACAAGCAGCTGGCCCGGTCAATGAATGTCCCGGAACAGACGCCGCTGCTGCGGATTACCTCGCTTTCCTACAGCGACAGCGGTGAGTTTCTGAACTATTCGGTGATGTTCCGCAACGCCAGTGAATACCAGGTGGACTACCATCTGCGGCGCGTCCACCTGGAGACGCCGTTAACTCATCCCCCAGAACAACACGGCCAGTAGCTGCGGCGTAATGATGCGCAAAAACATCACCAGCGGATAGACCGTGGCATACGAGAGCGCCGCGGCTCCGCTGGTGGCATGCAGGTTGTTGGCGAACGCCAGCGCCGGTGGATCGGTCATCGACCCGGCCAGCATGCCGCACAGGGTCAGGTAGTTCATCTTCATCAGCAGCCGCGCCAGAATGCCAACCGTTAGCAGCGGAATTGCGGTAATAAAAATGCCGTAGGCTATCCAGCTCAGCCCGTCGCCTGCGGTCAGCGTGACGACAAAATCACCGCCGGACTTCAGCCCGACGACCGCCAGAAAGAGCACAATCCCCAGCTCACGGAGCGCGAGGTTGGCGCTCGGCGGCATAAACCAGTAGAGCTTCCCGATACTGCCGATTCGCCCGAGGATCAGCGCCATAATCAGGGGTCCACCGGCAAGCCCCAGCTTCAACGCCACCGGGAAGCCGGGAACAAACAGCGGAACAGACCCCAGTAAAACCCCGAGGCCAATGCCGATAAACACCGGCAGCATCTGAACCTGCTGCAATTTTTGCTGTGCATTACCCAGCTCGGCGGCAACCGCATCAATGGCTTCCGGGCGGCCAACCAGGTTAAGAATATCACCGAACTGCAGGCTGGCATGGCTGCTGGCTACCAGCTCAACCCCGGCGCGATTAAGCCGCGAAATCACCACGTCATAGCGCTGTTTAAAATGCAGGTCGCGGATCCGCTTACCTAATACCTTCTCATTGGTGACCACCACCCGCTCAACTTTCAAATCCGTGCCGCGGGTTGAAAGCGAGGTGGAAACTTCCTTGCCGATAACCAGCTGCGCGTTATGCAAATCCTCCGGGCGCCCGACCAGGTGCAGGAGGTCGCCGGTTTGAATTAAGGTCCCCGGAGCCGGCACCATCAGCAGCTCGTCACGTTTAAGACGGGAGCAAATCAGCTTATCGCTGTTGAGCATCGGCACGTCCTGAATCGCCATGTTGTTCAGGTTCGGGTTTTCAACCCGGACGTTAATCGTTTGCAGAACCGCGTGTCCGTTTCCGCTGCTCTCATCAAACTGCTGAGCCTCTTTTTCGACGTTAACGCGAAAGAACAGACGCACCAGCCACATAGTCAGCAAAATGCCGCAAATACCAAACGGATAGGCCATGGCATAGCTCATCCCCATCTGATCAACAACGTCAAACGGTACGCCCAGATCGCGCAGAATTTGCTGCCCGGCCCCCAGCGCTGGCGTATTAGTGACTGCACCGGAGAAAATACCGAGCACCACCGGCAGCGGGATATCAAAGAGCTTATGCAGCACTGCGGTCACCAGCCCCCCAAGGATGACAATCAGGATGGCAAAGAGATTGAGCCGTAGCCCGGAGACGCGCAGAGAGGCGAAGAAACCCGGCCCCACCTGGATGCCGATGGTATACACGAAGAGAATCAGGCCAAATTCCTGAATGAAGTGCAGCATCGGGCTGCTAAGAGCGATACCCGCCTGGTCCACAAAGTGGCCAACGATAATGCCGCCAAACAGTACGCCGCCAATGCCAAACCCGACGCCGCGAATTTTGACATTACCGATCCACAATCCGACTACCGCCACCAGCGCCAGAACGCTGACGGTCAATGCTATATCACTCATCGTCTGTTCCCTGTGAATAACATTATCAATATCATGGATTATGGCTTAAGCCTCCGGGCCTGTATGCAGCCTGGCGCACAATAATCGGCGGGCCTGGATCTGCGAAAAACGGCGGGACGCCCTTTATAACGGCCCAAAAAAAAGCCCCGATGATCGGGGCTTTATCTGTCGTGTCGACTTAGCTGTCGAGCGCCGGACGCTCGCTAATCGCGATACGCTGCGGGATAACCACTTCCGGCTCGTTACGGGTTAAATCAATGTGCAGCAACCCGTTATTGAAGGTAGCGCCGGAGACTTCCATATTTTCAGCCAGGGTAAAGCTCAGGCTAAAGGCCTGACTGACTAACCCCTGGTGCAGCCATTTCGTCTCTTTGTCAGCCTGCTGCGGCGTACCTTTCACGCTCAGGCGCGTCCCTTCCAGCTGAATATCCAGATCTTCCTGACGGAAACCGGCCAGCGCAAGGGTAATGCGATAGTGGTTATCGTCGCTTTTTTCAATGTTATACGGCGGGAAGCTCTGGCTTTCGCTGGTGGTTTGCAGTGCATTGGCCAGTTTGTCAAAACCGATCCATTGACGCAGCAGTGGAGATAAATCGTAGTTACGCATAATGTATTTCTCCTTCTATGAAGCGAGTTAATCTCTGCAAATCCTGTGGATTCGCATTTGCCCCCTGACGGCGAGCAAGTTTGCAGTATCGGGCCGCACGGCGACCCGGATAAAATTAGTTAATTTCGATACGGCGCGGTTTGTCTGCTTCCGGAATCACGCGTTCCAGATCGATATACAGCAGGCCGTTCACCAGATTTGCACCGCGGATATGGATATTTTCCGCCAACTGGAATTTGCGCTCAAAGTTGCGTTCCGCAATGCCCTGATAAAGATAGGTACGTTCTTTCTGCTCGGTTGCATGGGCGCCTTTGACGACCAGCAAATTATCCTGCGCGGTGATCTCCAGTTCGCTCTCGGCAAAACCGGCCACGGCAATAGCGATGCGATAATGGTTTTCATCTACCAGCTCAACGTTATACGGAGGGTAGCCGCCATTACTCTGGCTCTGATTGTTTTCTAACAGATTAAAAAGGCGGTCAAAACCAATAGCAGAACGATACAGCGGAGAAAGATCGAAATTACGCATAATAAAAAGCTCCTGAAATCAGCGAGAATTTATGACCTTCCATCATGGACAGGTCGTTATTACCCGGAATACCCCGCAGGCGTATCCTCATCGGGTCACATTGCTAAAATGTGGCTCATTCCGCCGTTTTCAAGCGCCAAAAACCATTTTTTTTTGCAGTTTCCTGTCGATTGCTTAGACTGGGTGGAAAGCACAAAAGGCAAAATGCGATGCCTGCCACAGTGCGGTGCAATAACGCTAGGCATTCATGGAATGGCTCGATATAACCGATATAACGGTTACCTCAATGCCCGAAACAACGATGGAAGAATGATGAAAAGCGGTCTGTTAAAGCTGATCCTGTTCAGCGGGATGGTTGGTCTGAGCGGTTGCTCCAGCGTGATGTCACATACCGGCGGAAAGGAAGGAAGCTATCCGGGAACTCGCGCCAGCGCGCAAATGCTGGGTAACAGTGATGCCAACTGGGGAACAAAATCCCTGGTCGCACTCGATATGCCCTTCACCGCGGTGATGGACACGCTGCTGCTGCCGTGGGATATGTTCCGTACCGACAGCTCGATAAAATCACGCGTCGAGAAAAGCGAGAAGGACTCGCTGGCGACCAACGCCGTGATTCCACCAGCGGCAATGCCAGCGCCTTGATTTAAAACTCGACGTCGGTTATCCACAGCTGTCGATAGCCATTCACATCTTGCATCCAGGCAAGGTGTTTCCCGTCCGGTGAAAACACCACAGCATCCGCTGAAGGTGGGTTTTCATGATCGGCAGTCAAAAATGTAATTTCACCGCTCCGGGCATGACAGATAGCCATGCGGTTATCCAGCACAAATCCCAGCCACTCCCCTGACGGGTGCCAGTTAAAAGCCGATTGAATATCATTAACATTGTGGGTTAGCTGCCGCAGATCGCGCCCCTGGGGTGAAATCAGCCATAGCTGCACCACTCCCGCCTCGTCGCGCATCAGGAAGGCAATCTGCGTTGCCTGCGGGTTGGCCCGCACCCAGTGCCGCGGCGTATTGACCAGCCCCGGATAGCGTCGATGGTGGGTAAAGGTTAAACGTCTCTGCATTACTCCGGCCGGCGGTGCAGGCATGGTGGTCTCCGTACCGGCCAGCGGTGCATCGCCCTGTTGCTTCCAGTCCTGCTCGCTCTCCGGTAGCGTCACAATAAACAGCTCAGGGATTCTGGCGCCATTGATCGACAGCGTATCGCCGATAAAGGCCAGCGCGTGGTTCCCCACCCAGCCTTCTTCGTATGCACGGTTAATCTCATCGCTGCCCGGCACCGGCGTCGGCGTTGTTCGGCTGACCAGAACGCTCCAGTGGCTGCCGCCATATTCACGCGGATGCTGCCCGCGCGGCGTGACCGGGCCATAAGGGGTCGCGACGCCGACGTTTCGCAGGTCAAGGGAGGCCGAGCGTTGATGCAGGACATGATCGTTATAGGTGAAGCTGACGAACTGCCCGTTTGGGCTATAGACATGGACATGAGTGCCGCCGCGCAGCGCACCCGGCGTATACGGTGCGGTGATATCCATCGCATCAAGGTTGTGCGTCGCGCCTTGATACGTCACCACGCCGCGACGATGGTGGAAATCATATTGCCAGTTTTCATCCGGATGTTCCGGACCGTGTATAAAGACATATTTATCCATCGCAGGATGAACGGTCACCACACCGACATGAGCCCCGTGTTGCGCACCATAGAGGATCTCTACGGCCCCGGTTTGCACATTGACCCGTTCAATCGTCTTCCCGGTAAAGGAGGCTCCCGACGGACGAACGTCAAAAACCAGCCACTGGCTGTCCGCAGTCCAGGTGCGCGTGTTGGTTAGCTGATGATGGCGGGGAGCAAAGGTGACTTGTTTCATAGAGATACCCTGATGCACAACGTTCACATCAGGGTATAGCATCGGACAGGATTAGCCTACACGTTTAACATCGCCCACCAGCAGGATATAGGACAGGGCGCCCATCAAGGCGACCGCAGCGATATAGACCAGGGCCGGGCCAAAGCCATAGTCCTGAGCCAGATAGCCAATAACCAGCGGAACGGTAATCCCTCCCAGCCCTCCCACGAAATTAAACACCCCGCCCGTCAGGCCAATCAGACGCATCGGTGCCAGCGAAGAGACCAGCGACCAGGTAATAGAGGCAAAACCGTTACCGAAAAACGCCACCGCCATCAGTACCATGATCCACACCGGGTCATTGGTGTAGTTCGCACCCATGATGCAGGTTGAAATCAGCAAACCACAGATAATCGGCGTTTTACGGGCCACGCCAAGCGAGAGACCTTTTTTCACCAGTCGATCGGCCAGCCAGCCGGAGAGCAGAACCCCAAAGAATGCGGCGAGGAAAGGCACCGTGGTCATAAAGCCGGCCTTCAGAGCGGTAATACCTTTCTCTTGCGTCAGGTAGTTCGGGAACCAGGTCAGGAAGAACCAGAGCGTGGACGTCACGGCAAACTGCCCCAGATAAACGCCTATCAGCTTACGGTGAAAGACCAGCTTCCAGTCGGCTTTGGTCAGCGGCTGTCGCGCCTCTTTTTTCGCGGGCGCATCGCCATCCACCAGGCCACCGCCGTCGCGAATATAATCCAGCTCCGCTTTGCTGATGCTTTTCGTCTGACGCGGCGGCTGATAGACCTTGAACCAGATTAATGACCAGACAATACCGATGCCGCCGGTCACGATAAATACCCAGTGCCAGCTTAGCATTTCCTGAATCCAGATCAGCAGCGGCGTGAGGAAAGCCAGTCCGACAAACTGCCCGGAAGTATAAAACCCCACCGCGGAAGCACGTTCATGCTCCGGGAACCAGCTGGTCACCATCCGATTATTGGTCGGAAAGGCCGGCGCTTCAAATATTCCGGTAATCGCCCGCAGACCAATCAATGACATCAGTCCGGTGGCAAACCCCTGAAACAGGGTGGCCACCGACCAGCCGAAGATCGCAATAAAGTAGGTCAGACGCGAGCCAACCCGGTCCAGAAACCAGCCGCCAGGAATCTGACAAAGCGTATAAAGCCAGGCAAAAGCAGAAAAAACGTAGCCCATTTCCGCTTTAGTGATCCCAAACTCCTCCTGAATATGGGCGGATGCTACGGCGAGATTGGCGCGGTCAACATAGCAAATGACGACGGTAATAAAGATCATAACCAGCGTCAGATAACGACGACGCCCAGGTTTTGCAGCAGTTACTGAAATATCCATAGCAATCTGTCTCCAGATTTTGGGCATAGCGAAGCCGCTCACCATGCCCTGTAGTTTACAGAGGGTGTATTTAAAATTTATATTTTTGCTTACGAATGCTCTAAATAGTTCACGTTGCAGGAAGGCGGCAAGATTGCAAATCCCCGGGAGCTTACATTAGTAAGTGACCGGGGTGCGCAATCGCAGCCAACGCACCTGTGGCGTGAAATATGAAGAGCATTTACCATTCCGCGACGGAGCCATCCTCATGCCGCCACAACGGGTTACGCCAGTCCGGCGCATTTTGGCTGAGTTCGATTACCCGGGCCTCATCAATTTCTACACCCAGCCCCGGCTTCATTAACGGTTTAAAGAAACCGCCGGTCATATTGAAGTCCTCTTTATTCTTCACAAAATCAAGCAGCTCGGCACCCTTGTTGTAATGAATCCCCATGCTTTGCTCCTGGAATACCGCATTGCGCGAGACAAAATCGATATGCAGGCAGGCAGCCAACGCCACGGGTCCCAGCGGGCAATGCGGCGCCAGCGCCACATCGTACGCTTCCGCCATCCCGGCGATTTTATAGCATTCGGTAATACCGCCGGCATGTGACAGGTCCGGCTGCAGAATAGCCAGCCCCCCCGCCTCCAGCACACGTTTAAACTCAAAACGTGAGAACATCCGCTCACCGGCCGCAATAGGAATATGCGTTTGTGCCGCCAGCTTCGGATAATATTCCGCCTGCTCTGCCAGCACCGGCTCCTCAATAAACAGCGGGCGATATTGTTCCAGCTCTTTAATTAAAACTTTGGCCATCGGGGCGCTAACGCGGCCATGAAAATCGAGACCAAATTCAATTTCGTTGCCGAACGCTTCACGAATTTGCGCCACGGTATTCACCGCCGCATCCACCGCGCGTGAATTATCAATCACGCCCATCTCTTCACAGCCATTTAATTTAAAGGTATCAAAACCAATTTCACGCAGCTTTTTAATACCATCAATGACTTCAGCAGGACGGTCGCCGCCCACCCAGCTGTAAGCTTTGATGCTGTCACGTACCAGGCCTCCCATCAGTTGCCAGACCGGCGCATTCAGCACCTTACCTTTGATATCCCACAGCGCCTGGTCAATACCGGCAATGGCGCTCATCAGAATGGGGCCACCGCGATAAAAACCGGCCCGGTACATCACCTGCCACAGATCGTTGATGCGTGCCGGATCCGCGCCAATCAGATATTCCCCTAGCTCGTGAACGGCCGCTTCCACGGTACGCGCACGTCCTTCAATCACCGGTTCACCCCAGCCAACAACGCCTTCATCCGTTTCAATTTTCAGAAACAGCCAACGCGGGGGTAAACGATAGGTGGTGAGTTTGGTTATTTTCATTGCACTGCCTCCCGATACGCTTTAACAAATGCGGTTGCCTGCTGGGCGGTACGCTCGACGGACTGTCCGGCGCGATAAAGATCGCTGCCCAGCCCGGCACCGGCACAACCGGCATCAATCCATTGCGACAAATTCTCCGGCGTTACACCGCCAACGGCGAACACAGGAATCTCCGGCGGTAATACGGCTTTCAGCGCCTTGATATAGTCCGGCCCAAACGCAGAGGATGGAAAGACCTTCAGCGCCTGCGCGCCTGCGTCAAGCGCGGTAAAGGCTTCGGTAGCCGTAGCGCATCCCGGACAGACGGTCATGCCGTAGCCCACCGCCCGGCGAATGACGTCTGCCTGAATGTTGGGCGTCACAATAAGCCGGCAGCCCATTTTCGCCAGTTCATCAACCTGCTCCGGTTGCAGCACGGTACCTGCGCCAATCAGCGCCTGTTCGCCAAACGCCTCAACAATCGCCGGAATGCTCTGCTGCCAACGGGGAGAGTTCAACGGGATTTCGACGGCGTCGAATCCGGCGTTAATCACTGCGCCAACGTGGGCCAGCGCCTCTTCCGGCGTCACGCCGCGCAGAATTGCGATGAGTGGAATCTTTGTTTGCCACTGCATTTGCGATGCTCCTTAGTTACACAAAGCCATTAAGAATGCGTCAAGACGCCCGCCTGAAAATCCTCAGACGTACACTCAATTCAGCGATCGGGTAGCCCCGTCGCTCAGGAACAGACTGGAACACTGCGCCCAGCGGGCGCGTCAGGGATAAGGAGCGGGACGAATCGCGCCCGGATCTAGCAAGGAGGCAGATTGAATAATGAAGCGTATACCCGCCTGAAATGCCGCATCGCCATCGACCGTCGCCACGTCGCGCCCAAGAGCATGAAATGCCTGAACGTAGCGCGAGGCCAACGACGATCCTGAAACCAGCGTTATCGCCTGCGACCCGGCAAACTGTTCACTCATCGTGGCCACTTCAGCGCCAATCAGCAGGCCGGATAAAAACTCACTGACCTGCTCACGTGGAAGCGAACCCAGCACATGGGCCGCACGAACCTCGAAAAGCTGTGGCAATACGTCAGGAGACGTCAGCCCGCGATCGAGCCCGGCACGGAATGCGGCGGGTGCGAATATTTGCTCCGGTAACCCTGCGCCGACCAGAGAATGGCGCAGCAGCAGATGATGCAGTTCACCGGTCATGACGGTGCGAAAATCATGGATCTGCTGGCTGTCGGCCTGCACCCATTTACAATGGGTGCCGGGCATAACATAAACAGAAGTGGATGAAAGGGTCTGCGCCCCGAGCAGCTGCGTCTCTTCACCGCGCATCACGTTATGGTGATTATCACGAGAGACGCACAGGCCTGGGACAATCCAGATATTGTCGCCAACGGCCGTCAACTGCTGACCAATGTCCGAAAAACTGACGGGAACCGGCAGATAAGGGGCGGTTTTCCATCCCACGTTACTGCCCACCATTCCCGCCATCACTACCGGAGTCGCACCATCCCTCCAGTTTTCGGTTATATCGCTAAACAGCGCCGCCGGGGACCTGCCGTTCAGGCGAGTGACGCCAGCTTCTGATTGCCTGCTCTCCAGGCATTCATCGCCCTGATAAAGCCAGGCGCGCAGATTGGTCGATCCCCAGTCAATTGCGATGTAGCGAGATGTCATGTGATTTCCTTCAGCCTTCGTGTTGAGCTGGCGATCATGGTGAGCGCCGCCTGCTCCGCCGCTTCGCTATCCTGATGCCGGATGGCATCAAACAGCGCCTTATGTTCCTGGAGGGTTTTCGGCATGTTGCCTTCATCCCCCATCCAGGTTCGTTCAAATACCGCTCTCTGCAGCGAGCTGATTGCCACGCTCAGCTGCTGTAACACCGGGTTATGGACCGACTGCAGCACCGCTTCGTGATAGCGAATGTCGGCTTCGTTAAACGCGTCCCGGTCCTGGTTGTTGGCGATCATGTCGTTGAGCGCATCTTCAATTTGTGCCAAATCGCTCGAGGTTGCGCGCTCTGCAGCCCAACGGGCGATGGCCGGTTCAACCAGGTTACGGACTTCGCTCATAGCGCCGATAAGGCGCGGGTCGTAATCATGCTCAAGCACCCACTGCAGCACCTCGGTATCCAGGTAATTCCAGTGGTTACGCGGCGAGACGAAAGCACCACGATAACGCTTCATTTCAATCAGCCGCTTCGCCATCAAAGAGCGAAACACTTCGCGAATAATATTGCGTGAGGTTTCAAACTCTTCACACAGTTCCGCTTCAGCCGGCAGTGCCGATCCGGGAACGTACTTGCCCCCTACAATCTGGCGACCCAGCGTCACTATGATGCGGTCGGTTTTAGTCAGGTTCATGGCATGTCCTTTAAGAAGTCACTCTGCCTTACTTTACCCTGACTGCCGGTTTTTACCTCACCTTTGCAGTACAAACGTGATGCTCTTCGCCATCTGCCGTGCCACATAGTAGTACCAAACAACAATGTTGTACTACAATTTAGATCACAAAAAGAACAATTGATAAAATAAAAAAAGCGAACCGGAAGGCCGCAGTCAGAAGGGAAGTCAGAATAAGAGGGCGAGGTACAAAACGATCAGAAGGCTTCACCAACCTGGAAGTAAAAGCCGCTGCTGCCTTTGCCGATACCATAGTCCAGGCGAATATTCACCCGAGGTTTAAATTCAAAGCGATAGCCAACGCCCGCCGTCGGTAGCCAACGGCCGTCATTCAGAGAATCAACGGAAGGTCCCATCGTCCCTGCGCCAACCCAGGCAACAATGCCATGGCGCCAGGTCAGCTGGCGACGATACTCCAGCTGGGCGCTCAGCACATTTTTATCGCGATAGCGCCCCTGATAATAACCGCGCATGCGTTCATCGCTGCCGAGAAGCGGCAGCATGCTCCAGGGGACATCGCCCTGAGTAAATACTCCGTCGGCCTCCCAGGCCAGGACGCTTTTTTCGCTGAGCGCGGTGTAGCGGCTGTAGTGAAGATGCCATTCATCAAATCGGGTATCGCTCCCCAGCCCCGGAGCATAGTGGGTATAGCGGAGGTCCGCATACTGGCCCTGACGAGGGTTCGGAACAAAATCCCGATCGTCCCAGTTCACATCGATGCTGAAGCCAGAGCTGAATACCGAGGGCCCCTGAGGAGTGCTTTCAATTTTGGGCAAATTGTCGCGGTCCATCTCATCGGCATTCTGGGCGGCCAGTGACCAGCCCACGCCAAGATACACATTGTCCACCAGCTGTCGATACACGGTGGGCCGCAGCGTCAGTACCTGCGCGGTATATTTCTCTTTGCCACCGTCATTATCGGCAGCAGTGAAACCTTGTCCCCAGTAATAGGTTGGCGTATTGGCCAGCGAACCTTCGACGAAGATGCGCCAGAGATCGTCGGCAAAAAAGGCGTAGTTTTTTACGCTAATACCAAAGGCGCCGGTGGAACTGGCGTAACCGCTGAGCGTTAACGTCGAGTTTTGACTAACGGTATCGGCGGGATCGGGACGATACATGCCGACAATCGCGGTGCCGATTCCCAGACCGAGCTCCGGCGTGTAGAACGGTCCGGGCATTACGCCCCAGTCGATCCCTTTCGAAGCATCGAACTGGTCGCTGGCGCCCAGGTTTTTTAACCAGTCATCAATATGTTCCCGGCTCAATGCTTGCGCCTGCGCCTGCCCGATAAAAGAGCATGCGGTACAACACAGAATGACGCTACGCAGCGTGCTCAAAAACGTTTCTCTCCGGGATAAAGGTGATGACGGCCCGCAATGCGAAATCGCGTCGGGTTTGAGTATAGTTGGCATCCAGCATGACTTTTCGAGGGCGGTACGGATTCATCAATTTAAGAAGGAAAGCTTATCGAATTTGCAATAATGAAGGGGAGACTTCTGTGCGGACTGGCGTGCAGTGAGGCAAAAAATGACGAAGTGGTTCATTTTAGGCATCGTCAAGGTGGAGTCAGGCCCGAAATCATCGGGCCTGAAGATCGGGTCAGGATAAAACGTACTTCTCAATCGCCCAGGCTACACCATCTTCAAGGTTCGATTTGGTGATGAAGTTAGCGGCTTCCTTCACGGTCGGAATCGCGTTATCCATCGCTACGCCGACGCCAGCAAACTCAATCATCGCAATGTCGTTTTCCTGATCGCCAATCGCCATGATCTCTTCCTGCTTGATATTCAGCGCATCGGCCAGAGACTTCACGCCGGTTCCTTTATTGACGCGCTTATCGAGGATTTCGAGGAAGTACGGCGCGCTTTTCAGCACGGTATACTTCTCTTTGACTTCCGCCGGGATACGGGCGATAGCCTGGTCAAGGATTGCCGGCTCATCGATCATCATCACCTTCAGCAGCTGGATATTCGGGTCCATATTTTCTGCTTCGCAGAAGACCAGCGGAATCGTCGCCACGTAGGATTCATGCACCGTGTAGTAGCTCACATCGCGGTTCGCGGTATACAGCGTATTGCGATCGAGAGCATGGAAGTGGGAGCCGACATCGCGGGAAAGCTGTTCAAGATAGCGGTAGTCATCATAGCTCAGCGCTGTTTGCGCCACGGTGCTGCCGTCGCTTGCCTTCTGTACTAATGCGCCGTTGTAGGTGATGCAGTAGTCTCCCGGCTGTTCCATGTGCAGCTCTTTCAGATAGCTATGCACACCGGCATACGGACGGCCGGTGGTGAGCACAACGTTGACGCCACGCGCGCGCGCCGCGGCAATCGCGGTTTTAACAGCAGGAGAGATGGTATGGTCAGGCAGCAGCAGCGTACCGTCCATATCAATTGCAATCAGTTTTATAGCCATGAGATCCCCAGGTAAGATGAGTCCTGGGCCATGCTAACGCGATTCCGCTCAAAAAACAGCAACAGAAGAAGGGGAAAACGAGGATAGGATCGAAACGAGGAATTCCTCTTTTAGGCCAGCGGAACGCCCGGATAGTGGCGCCAGGCACCCTATCCGGACAGCATATTCCGTCGCCCCGGCCGGCATCGCGCCACCGGGGACCAGCAGATAAGCTTAGATATCGATGTTCGCCGCTTTCAGGGCGTTTTCTTCGATAAAGGCGCGGCGCGGTTCTACGGCATCGCCCATCAGGGTGGTGAACAGCTGATCGGCAGCAATCGCATCCTTCACGGTCACGCGCAGCATACGGCGGCTATCCGGATCCATGGTGGTTTCCCACAGCTGATCCGGGTTCATCTCACCCAGCCCTTTATAGCGCTGGATAGACAGACCACGACGGGATTCTTTCACCAACCAGTCCAGCGCCTGCTCGAAGCTGGCCACCGGCTGGCGGCGTTCGCCACGTTCGATAAACGCGTCGTCTTCGATAAGCCCACGCAGTTTCTCACCCAGCGTGCAAATACGACGATACTCACCGCCGGTGATAAACTCGTGATCCAGCGGATAGTCGGTGTCCACCCCGTGGGTACGCACGCGGATAACCGGTTCGAACAGATGCAGCTCGGCATTTTCGTGAACATCGAATTTCCACAGGCTGCCGTGCTGCTCTTTCTCATTCAGGTCGGTCACCAGCGAATTCACCCAACGGGTCACGGTCTGCTCATCAGACAGATCGGCTTCGTTCAACGTCGGCTGATAAATCAGCTCTTTCAGCAGCGCTTTCGGGAAGCGACGTTCCATGCGAACAATCATTTTCTGCGTCGCATTGAACTCGGCAACCAGTTTCTCTAGCGGTTCACCCGCCAGGGCCGGGGCGCTGGCATTGGTGTGCAGCGTTGCGCCATCAAGGGCGATAGAGATCTGGTATTGATCCATCGCTTCATCGTCTTTGATGTACTGTTCCTGCTTGCCTTTCTTCACTTTGTACAGCGGCGGCTGTGCAATGTAGACATGGCCACGTTCAACAATTTCCGGCATCTGACGATAGAAGAAGGTCAACAGCAGAGTACGAATGTGCGAGCCGTCGACGTCCGCATCGGTCATGATGATGATGCTGTGATAACGCAGTTTATCCGGGTTGTACTCGTCGCGACCGATGCCGCAGCCAAGCGCGGTAATCAGCGTCGCCACTTCCTGAGAAGAGAGCATTTTATCGAAGCGGGCTTTCTCGACGTTGAGGATTTTACCCTTCAGCGGCAGGATTGCCTGGTTCTTACGGTTACGGCCCTGCTTCGCAGAACCGCCCGCCGAGTCCCCTTCCACGAGGTACAGTTCGGAGAGCGCCGGGTCGCGTTCCTGGCAGTCTGCCAGTTTGCCCGGCAGGCCAGCCAGGTCCAGCGCACCTTTACGGCGGGTCATTTCACGCGCACGACGCGCGGCTTCACGCGCACGGGCCGCATCAATAATTTTGCCAACCACGATTTTGGCGTCAGACGGGTTTTCCAGCAGATATTCATTCAGCAGTTCGTTCATCTGCTGCTCTACCGCCGTCTTCACCTCGGAGGAGACCAGTTTGTCTTTGGTCTGTGAGGAGAACTTCGGATCCGGAACCTTCACGGAAACCACGGCAATCAGGCCTTCACGCGCATCGTCGCCGGTGGCGCTGACCTTCGCTTTTTTGCTGTAACCCTCTTTATCCATATAGGCGTTCAGGGTACGGGTCATCGCCGCACGGAAGCCCGCCAGGTGCGTACCGCCGTCGCGCTGTGGAATGTTGTTGGTAAAGCAGTAAATGTTCTCCTGGAAACCATCGTTCCACTGCAGCGCGACTTCTACGCCAATACCGTCTTTTTCGGTGGAGAAGTAGAAGATATTCGGGTGGATCGGCGTTTTGTTCTTGTTGAGATACTCAACGAACGCCTTGATGCCGCCTTCGTAGTGGAAATGGTCTTCTTTGCCATCACGCTTGTCGCGCAGGCGGATAGACACCCCTGAGTTCAGGAATGACAGCTCACGCAGGCGTTTTGCCAGGATTTCGTATTCGAATTCGATGACGTTAGTGAAGGTTTCATAGCTCGGCCAGAAACGCACCATGGTACCGGTTTTTTCGGTATCACCGGTGACGGCCAGCGGTGCCTGCGGTACGCCGTGGGCATAGATCTGACGGTGAATCTTGTTATCGCGCTGAATCACCAGCTCCAGTTTCTGTGACAGGGCGTTAACGACAGAGACGCCCACGCCGTGCAGACCACCGGAGACTTTATAGGAGTTATCATCAAATTTACCGCCTGCGTGCAGTACGGTCATGATGACTTCAGCTGCCGACACACCCTCTTCCGGGTGAATACCGGTCGGAATACCGCGGCCATCGTCCTGTACGGAGACAGAGTTATCGCTATGGATAGTGACAACGATGTCTTTACAGTAACCTGCGAGCGCTTCGTCGATAGCGTTATCCACAACCTCGAATACCATGTGGTGCAGACCGGTGCCGTCATCCGTGTCGCCGATATACATACCCGGGCGCTTACGCACCGCATCCAGCCCTTTCAGGACTTTGATACTGGAGGAGTCATAAGAATTCGACATCAACGTTTCTCGCTCATTTAAACTTAGGTTAATCCGTTATTTTACCCTTTTCCACGGTGAACATCTTCGAATTTTTGTCCGACATGTCCATTACGTGTTCAGCGCCGATCGCGCTGACGAAAACCTGTGACTGCGTGGCTTTTAAGCGGCTGGCAAGCAGCCCGCGCCGCGCGTCATCAAGTTCCGAGGCAAAATCATCTATCAGATACAGACAGCGTCTCCCGCTTTCACGGGTTAAAAACTCACCCTGCGCCAGTCGTAGCGCGCACATCAGGAGTTTAAGCTGCCCACGTGACAAAGTATCTTCGACCGGCGCACCATCGGCACGAATGCGGAAATCCGCTTTGTGCGGGCCGTGGGCGGTATAGGTCAGCATGCGGTCACGCTCGAAGTTTCTCTCCAGCACTTCGGAATAATCCGTTTCTTTCTCCCAGCCGCGCTGAAAGGAGAAGGTCAGAGAGAATTCAGGTAAAAACTGTTTACAGGTATCCGCCATGTCTTCGACGATAGCGGCGCTATATTCGGCACGCCAGCGGCTGATTTGTTCCGCCAGCGGTATCAGTTCCAGATCCCAGGGACGTATCTGCGCATAGCGGCCAACCTGGCGCAGCGCGGCATTACGCTGCTTCAACAAGCGCTTCAGATTGCTCCAGGCAGTAAAGAATCCGGCTTCGTTGTGAAAGCATCCCCAGTCGAGGAACGCTCTTCTGTATTTGGGGCCGCCGTTGAGTAATGTAAACCCCTCCGGCGTAATCAGCTGCATCGGCATCAGGTGCGCCAGTTCAGCCACTTTGTGACCGTCGGTACCGTCAATACGGACCTTGCTGTCGCCCTGTTTATCTTTAGTCAGGCCGATAGAGATTTCACGCTCCTGGCCCTGCAGTCGCCCGTGTAGCACGAACGACTCCTGCTCATGGCGAATCACCCGGCCAATTTGCAGGCTGCGAAACGCCCGACCGTGGCCGAGCGTATAGATGGCCTCGAGCACGCTGGTTTTGCCGCTGCCGTTGGCGCCAACCAGAAAGTTAAAGCCAGGAGATAAAGCGAGATCCGCATCTTCAATATTGCGGAAGTCTTTAATCAGGAGTCGGGATAGCGACATATCAACTCATAGCCAGGGCGTTATCGTCGCAGTTAGTCTGGTTACGGCCAGCGCGCAGCAACCGCAGCGTACTACAGTACGTGAGGATTGCGAGCACTGCCCGGAGCCAGAATAACAAGTAAGATAGCCCGATATTTTCTACAACCTCATGGGCATGACAACGTAGGCTGCCGATTGCGACGCCGCATCCTCAATCTGCACGCTCGATACCGAATCGGTCAGCAAAATACGCACATTTTCGCACTTCAGCGCATTAAGCACATCCAGCACATAGCTGACGTTAAAGCCGATTTCCATCTCGCTGCCGGAGTAGGAAACGTCGAGAATCTCTTCCGCTTCTTCCTGTTCCGGGTTATTGGCGGTGATTTTCAGCTGATTTTCGCTGACATAGAGACGCACGCCGCGGAATTTTTCGTTCGACAGAATCGCCGCGCGGGCAAAGGCCTGCTTAAGAATATCGCAGCCCGCATCCAGATGTTTATCCGGATTCTTCGGCAATACCCGGCGATAATCAGGGAAACGACCGTCAACCAGCTTCGAAGTGAAGATAAAATCACCGACGTGGGCGCGAATATTGTTGCTGCCAATCTGCACGCGCAGCGGCGTATCGCCGCCATCAAGCATACGCATCAGCTCAATCACCCCTTTACGCGGCACGATCACCGAATGGTTAGGCAACGATTCACCCAGCGGCATTGAACAGACCGCCAGACGGTGTCCGTCGGTGGCAACGGTACGCAGTTCGTCACCTTCGGTTTCAAACAGCATGCCGTTTAAGTAATAACGCACATCCTGATGCGCCATCGAAAACTGTGTGGCTTCAATCAGGCGCTTCATGGTCGCCTGCGGCAGGGTAAATTCGACTTCACTCTGCCAGTCATCAAGATTCGGGAAATCGGCAGCGGGCAGGGTCGACAGCGAAAAACGGCTGCGTCCGGAACGCACCAGCATCCGATCGCCTTCCAGCTGAACGGCAATCTCCGCGCCTTCGGGCAGGCCGCGGCAGATATCAAAGAATTTTCGCGCCGGAACGGTCGTTGCACCCGCCTCATGGGGTTGAATCAGCGCAACGCGCGCCACCATTTCCATTTCGAGGTCCGTACCGGTCAGCGACAGCGCGCCATCCGAGACCTGAAGCAGCAGGTTACCGAGAATTGGCAGCGTCGGACGACCCCCTAAGGGACCGCTCACCTGTTGCAGCGGTTTTAATAAATGTTCACGTTCTACGGTAAATTTCATAGCGTCACGAGGATAATGTTCTGATTAAATTGGAAAAGTCTTCTTTGATATCGTGGCTTTCTTCACGCAGCTGCTCAATCTTACGACAGGCGTGTAGCACGGTGGTATGGTCGCGACCGCCAAACGCATCGCCGATTTCCGGCAAACTGTGGTTGGTCAGTTCTTTCGCCAGCGCCATCGCCATCTGGCGTGGACGCGCCACCGAACGGGAGCGGCGTTTCGACAACAGATCCGCTACCTTAATCTTGTAATATTCCGCCACCGTCTTCTGAATATTGTCGATGGTGACCAGTTTTTCCTGCAGCGCCAGCAGATCGCGCAGCGCTTCGCGCACGAAATCGATGGTGATCGCCCGGCCGGTAAAGTTGGCATTGGCGATAACGCGGTTCAGCGCCCCTTCCAGCTCACGTACGTTAGAGCGTAGACGCTTGGCGATAAAGAAGGCCACTTCTCCCGGCAGACGAATGTCATTTTCGTCGGCTTTTTTCATCAGGATCGCAACACGGGTTTCCAGCTCAGGCGGCTCGATCGCCACCGTCAGCCCCCAGCCAAAGCGGGATTTCAGACGATCCTCAACACCATTGATCTCTTTCGGATAGCGATCCGAGGTGAGAATGATCTGCTGATTACCTTCCAGCAGGGCATTAAAGGTGTGGAAAAACTCTTCCTGAGAACGCTCTTTATTGGCAAAGAACTGAATATCATCGATCAGCAGGGCATCGACGGAGCGGTAGTAGCGTTTAAACTCTTCAATAGCGTTGTTCTGTAACGCTTTAACCATGTCCTGAACAAAACGCTCCGAGTGCATATAGACCACTTTGGCGTTGGGTTTGCGCGCAACAATGCCGTTACCAACCGCGTGCAACAGGTGGGTTTTACCCAGACCGGTACCGCCATAAAGGAATAGAGGGTTATATGCACCGCCCGGGTTATCGGCAACCTGACGCGCCGCCGCACGAGCCAGCTGGTTAGATTTACCTTCAACAAAGTTGTCGAAGGTGTGCTTAACGTTGACGTTAGAGCGGTAGGTCGGCTCCGCCGGGGCCGGGACGTTATCCCAGCCAGGACGCACGATCGTGGGCGCGACGCGCGCCGTTTGAACCTGCGCTGCCGGTGTAGCGGTCGCGACATGCGTATTTACCGCACCGCGTTGCGCCTGCACCGCCGGGCGGGTCCCGACTTCAAATCGCAGCTGTGGGGCATCAGCACCGCAAAAATCATTGAGGAGTCCATTGATATTATTGAGGTATTTATCCCTTACCCAATCGAGCACAAAACGGTTTGGCGCATACAGTGCCAACGTGTTATCGCTCAATTCCGCCTGCAACGGGCGTATCCACATACTGAATTCTGTGGCTGGTAACTCATCCTGCAATCGGGCAAGACACTGCTGCCAAAGCGAAAGTGACAC